>CAVOPQ010000001.1:0-835414 GCA_963698145.1 uncultured Acidobacteriota bacterium
CTTTCTGGAAGCAAGTTATTTGAAAAATTGTTTGAAACCCCGAATCGGGTGTTCAACTCTCCGGCGCCCCCAAATAATACCCGGCCGCGCCCGCACCTTCAAGCTTTCCGATCTACCTGCACTTTGATTTCGTGGTAGCCGTATTCGCATCCGTTGGCGCATAGCTAACGGTGTACTGCGAATGCAATTCCCCGCCGATTTCATCGATCGCCCTTTCAATGGAACGATCCTTGTAGGTGGAGAGGTATGCGCCGCCCGTGGCTGTCGTCGCCACTTCTAGTGGACGGTCTTTCACAGCGCCTTCATATGCTGCACGGCCCAGATAGCCAAGGCCAGCAAGTCGACACCGCTGTTCCGGTTCTCTTCCGTCGTGGGAGTTTGGATCGTCCCGGGCGGAGGCGGGACCGAGGAAATGCCCGGCGGAGTGATCGGCTGCGGCTTCCTATCTCTCGGCTTCCCGTGCAATTGCCCGCGAGTGGTGGAGAGTCCCACAGTGTAGATTGTCACGTTCGCGAGCTGCGCTTTTCTCAGCACTTCGCCTAGCTTTGCTTCGCTCCCCATATCCACGGCCTCGGACACAACCAGCAGCACGCGCCGGCGGCCAGGGTTTTCCGGTGTTGGCTGCGGCCGGTCGCTCAGCATCTCCACCCCCACGGCCATGGCATCGTAGAGCTTCGACCCGGAAGTTCCCGCTTGCAACTGCGAGACGGTTTTCTCGATCGAATCGGCGTTGGTCGTGAAATCCTGTAGCTTGTCGACGGCGTCGTTGAACCCCACCACGGCACCTTCGCCATACGGCCCCATCACTGTCTGCGTGAAAAGAATTCCGGTCTTGTGAATCTCCGGCAGGATCGGCTCGATGCGCGAGCTCGTCTCGATCAAGATCACCACCGAAACAGGATCGCCTCCTAGATCGAAATGCGAGATTTTCTGCTCGGCGCCGTTATCGGTGATTCGGAAGTCTTTCGCCTCCAAGTTATGCACCATCTCGCCTTTTGCATTTCGCACTGTCACTGGCATATTCACTAGAGCCACACGGACTTTCAGCTGGCCCTGCGCGTCCGGCGGAGCTTTCTGAACTGGCTGGCCCGGCCTTGGCGCGATCGGTCCTTCGGGAGCCTGTGCCCGCATTGCTCCGACTCCTGCAAGGAGAGCCACGAGCAGTAAGGCGCATATAGCTATGTTTTGCATCATTTCGTCACCCTGATAGAAAAGGCCCAGCTTTCCGCAGTGTACTCAATTCGACGCACCCGCGCCGGAAGACGTTGCCGCAAGCGCCCGCGATTCCTACAATGATTGTTTGCATCTTTCGGAGAGAAAAACCCATGTCCGCAGGACAGCTCAAGCTGAAGCCCCAGCACGCCCCCAAAGCGCCTCATGAAGATCACAGGTTTCTCGAAAGTACCCCCGCGCGGCCCCTGCGCATCCTGGCGGAATATCTCCATCCCCTGGTGCAGCTGAAGAGAGAGGGCATTGCCGACACCATCGTTATGTTTGGCTCGGCGCGGATCGAATCCCACGAAACGGCGCTGGCGCGCTTCACGCGGCTGAAACAGAGAAAACGTCAAAAAGCTTTCCGCAGCGACGCAAACCAGACACCGCGGCGAAGTGCGCCACGCCAAGAGTCTCCTCGAAATGTCTCGCTATTACGAGGAAGCGCGGCGAACTCTCCCACAAAATTACTTCCTGGGCGCTCACTCTCGGACCCCGGCCGCGCCGCTTCGTCGTTTGCTCCGGCGGCGGCCCGGGCATTATGGAAGCCGCCAATCGCGGCGCCATCGAAGCCGGCGGCAAATCCATCGGCCTTTCGATCGAACTGCCCCACGAGCAGTTCGCCAACGCCTACATCAGTCCCGAGCTCAGCTTCAATTTTCATTATTTCTTCATGCGCAAACTTTGGTTCGCGCAGATTGCCAAAGCCCTCGTCGTTTTTCCTGGCGGCTTCGGCACAATGGACGAGCTTTGGGAAATGCTCACGCTGCTGCAAACAGGCAAGCTCGCCAAAGCACAACATTATCCTCATCTACGGCCGCAGGTATTGGGACAAGATTCTCAATTGGAAAGCCATGGTCAACTGGGGCACGATCAACGAAGAGGAGTACAAGATGCTGCAGTTTGCCGACAGCGTGGACGAAGCTTTCGACCACATCCGCGCCGGCCTCGAGAAGTACCACATGGAAGTCGATCCCTTTTTGCAGGCTTACTGATCGTACATCTTCTAAGCACCTCTCATCCTCTGCCGTATGCAACATTTGTGAGGCGTGCGTGTTTTATGAACATGGGCGCGACCCGAGAGCAGTCCTGGCGACGCCCGGGAGGACGCAATGTTCACGCAAGTTTTCAAGTCCATGTTGGGCAAAGCCGCACTAGCTACGGCTCTATTGGGCGGCGCTCTGTTTTTCGCGGGCGCGCCGAACGCCCAGGCGAATGAACGGGCACGCATCGTCCGCTACGATAATTTCAGGGTTCACGAGGCTGTCGTCCATCGCGGCTTCTACAGCCCGCGTGCCAATTACTGGCGCATCGAGCGGCGCGAAGCGTTTGCCCGCGGCTACTACGACCGGTTCGGCTGCTGGCGCCGCTACTAAGTTTTGATGAATCGCAAAAGAAAAACGGGGCGCAAATCGTTGCGCCCCGTTTTCATTTTCAGTAATTGAAAGCAAACGAATCAGTTCCTCGCACCGGTTAATTCGTCCGAAAAAACAGCTTCAAATCGGCGCTCTTCGTCCTGGTCGTGCAGCAGCACCACCGGGACCACACGCAGAGATCGCTTGCAGGAATGGCATTGCGTCACTTCGCCCTGCAAATCCTGCAGGAAGCCGTCCGTAAAGCGATATTGCGTCCGCTCGCGCCTTGCATTCTTCTGGTCCTGCGCGCCGCAGTACGGACAGACAAACTCGACCTTGTCCTGCTGCGGATCGCGGTCCAGAGCAGCCCAACCCGTGCGGCGCACGCCAATTGTTTCTACATTACGCCCATCCATCGGGATAACCCTCCTTGAGATCCACGTCCACAGGCATGGGATGCGCGCGAGAGCATTTCCGATTCATTGAAATAAGCGCTCTATAATCAATAAGATGCAGTTGCCTCTCGGCGCTCCGGCATCCGTTCCACGTCGTCCATTTGCGATACCGCTTCACGATCCTCGGAAAAATCGCTGGAAGTAGGGCCTTTTACGGAGGCTACGCTTGGGAAGCTGGAGCCCGCATGATATCCGAAAACGGGCAATTCGTGGTCGACGATGTTCGCATTTTCGATCGGTTTCCTGCCGAGGGTCCCTCTCATTTGCTCTCTGCCTCTTTCACCAGCTGCGACGGTTCGCACTGGACTGGCCGCCACGAACTAGCGTCCAGTCAATTCGGGCCGCCCTCCTCCTGACGGCGGGCGACCTCAACTCCTGACTAACGCCGTTACCAGACATCGCTGCAAAAAAGGCGGGACGCGCCGGGTAGCCGGGGCCGTCCCGCTCGTACATAAATTCGAATCGCCGCTCAAATCAGGCTTTGGCCGCTGATGCGGCCTGACCGCGCATCTGTTGCATGAATTGCCGCATCGCGGCGATATGACCCGGGTTGCGGTGTTCCGACCACGCCTCATAGCGCTTGGCCGCCTCTTCGAGGTGGACAAGGACCTGCTTGTTGACAAAACGCTCGCGAAACGTCGGAACGACAGGTTTAAGTGCCTCCCACACTCCGAAGAACTCGCCGCTGGTCTCAAAGAAAAGATCCTCGTGCAGTAGTCCGTAGTTGAGCAACGCGCAGGCTTGCTCCCAGTAGCCGATCACCATTCCAACATACGCTCCGGTTTCGCTTCCCATCGGCGCGATCCGCATAACGTCGTCGATATTATTCACGATGTAGTTTTTGCCGAACCAGTCACGTGCCTGGCGTAATTTGGCTTCCCTCCGCAGGTCGTACACTTGAAGGTGAAGTTGCGCTTGTTCATGCGTCGGTTTTGATCCCATGATGCTTTCTCCTTTTCCTTGATTGATGTTCCTGAACCGCGGTGCACGCAGTTCCAGTCTCGGTTTCGCCCCGCCTTCACACCACGCCGGCCTTGGCGACTTCCGCGGGGCCGCCCCCCATCTTATCTTCGTTTAACGCAGATCAGAATCGACAATTTGGTTTCCCTGAACAATCCAACTTTTCGGAGGTTACCGAGGCGCACGTTGCCCGGACTCCGGTTTGCCCCTCCTCAATAGTTATGATTTGTCTTTTCTTAGGAAACGCGAAACAGCGGAGCTGTGAAAAGCCATACTTAAACATGCCTGGTAAACGACTAATCGGGCACTATACACGCACATCTCTCGACACGATTTTTGTCTATGCGCAGAAGTTGGTTCGCGGCGGGATTGGACCGGCGTCTGTATTTTTCCTTGGTTTCGCGCTTGGACCAGGCTGCATAGGCGCGGCCCTGCTCGGCAAACTAACCGACATCACCAGCATCAACTTTGTTTATCTCACCTGCCTGTTGCGCCCTGCGGTAGGCTTCCTGACTGCCTTCCTGCCAATTCTGACGTCGTCGCGGACCCCTGCGACAAGCTAGCCGCGCGAAACCTTAACAGTGGATTCGATCGCGCCGTCAGGTCACCGTTGGCAGCCGCAATCCATTTCTTAAGTATCGACGTTACCCGCTGTTTGACGTTTTCGAATGCCGGATTCCTGCCGCGAGATTCTCCCACAATAGCCGTTAAGTGGGCCTGCAAGTAATCGGCTTCGGTGCAAATTTTTAATTGCATTCTCACTGGATGCTCCTACAGCAAGCCTTGTCCCGGGTCTAAAGCAGCTTTCCGCGAATAATAATCCTTCGTTGAAAAAACGCCAGCCTCAGTGGCGCTGCTCTGTGACCGGCTGGGTCGCTACTGACGGCACGGCGGCGTGCAGCCCTCCTCCGAACCCTTGTCTTATTAGTTTGAAGATTGTGCGCCGATTTCCGAGAATCGTTTTCAGCCAGGCGAAGCGGCCCATTTGCGGAAAATAAATTCCACGGAAACACAAGCGCGCGATAAAAATATTGATGCGATAACCCAGCGGCTTGTGGTTCAGTGAATCCACCGCCTTTTCGATCGCCTCCGGACTGTAAGAGCTGGCCCACCCAATGCGTACCTCGCTATGAGCCTCGTCGATGCTCATCTTCAGCGGCGTATGAGCCATCGCAAAGGGTATGAACTCTTGCCAGTGTCTAGGACGGGTAAGCCGCCCCGCGGCTTCCAGCCTTTTGTACAGCGGTGTCCCAGGCAGTGGTGTCATCAAGCCAAAAATCGGCAGGCCCGGCGGCCAAGTGCGAATTTCCTTCAGCGTTCGCTCGGCCACCCCCGGAGTGTCGTTATCCATGCCAAAAATAAAAGACGTGATAGCAAAAACGTTGCGCCGGGCAAGTCGATCGAGCACCACGGCATATTCGCCCGGCTTGTTGAAACCCTTTTTCACGTCGGCAAGGTTGGCCGGATCGATGGATTCCATTCCGATGAAGATCCACTTGCCGCCCGCCGCCGCGATCAGATCGACGAGTTCTTCATCACGAAGGAGATTGGCGCTGATCTGCGCGACCCAATGCACTTGCGCGTTAGCCGCAATGATGTCTCGCAACAATGATTTTGTGCGTTTTACGTTGATGGCAAAATTGTCGTCGATAAAAAACACGGCAATCTGGCCGCCTTCCTCCTTCGCTCGTCCTTTCAGCAGCAGGAGTTCGTTCACCACGCTTTCATTGGTGCGAAAGCGGATGGAGTCGCCAAAAAATCCCGTCACCGTGCAAAACTCGCATCCGTAAGGGCAGCCGCGTCCTGACTCCACCGGTATGATTCGAAACGTTCCCCAACCAGCTCCCACGCGTTTCAACAGCGGATGCACAATTCCCGGCAGCAAATTGAATTGTTCCAGCTTGATTTTGTCCCAAGGAATCTGCGGATACGGCTGCAACGATGGTTTCCGCTCCTGGCCAAAGTCGTCCACAGGCGCGTAGACATCCTTGAGGGAGCCGCGCGCGGCATCTTCCACGATTCTGGGCCATGTCTCATCAGCTTCGCCAAGAGCAACCGCGTCGGCATGGCGCGAGCCGCCGTCACGCCCGAGCGCCTCATCGGCCATTTCCGTGACGTGAGGGCCGCCCATTACGACCTTTACTCCCACGGCCCGCACCGCGTCCGCCATGCGATAGGCCTTGGCGATCATCCTGGTCATCGCGCCGATGCCGACCAGTCCGATATTTTGTTCTCGCACGTAGCGCGCGATGCCTTCTTCATCCATGGGCTGCGCGTTGCCATCGATCAGCACGACTTCGTGACCAGGCGGAGTCAGTGCCTGGAGGAGAAACATCCAAAGATGCGGCATGAAATTGCGTGTGACCCCATTATCGGGGTTGTAAAGCAAAATCCGCATTTGTTCTTCTCCATTTACACGCCGATACTTTGTTGCTAAACAGGACGAGCGACGATCTCAGAGTTCGTTGTCTAGAGGCCGCAGGGAGGACCAACAAACTGGCTCTGAACATACCACGTTCTTCACTCTTCATGGGGTAAGTCAGGCGATTCAAGCAACAGCCTTTGGCGCCAGCAATCAGGATCGTGTCCGATAAACCCAATCGTGAAAGGGGGTGGAAGGGACCATCGGGATGGTCTGGAACCACTTGGACGATTAACGCGGTTACCGGAAACTGATGTCATAACGACGCCGGCCTCGCAGCGGCCCGAGTAGACTGTTGCGGTGTTCACCCTAACAGGGCTCGGGCCGAAGGAGGCCGAGATGCGAATTATAGGCGTTGATTTGCACACGCGACAACAGACCATCGCGATGTGGGATAGCGAGACAAGAGAATTAATCGAGAGGACCCTTACGCACGATGGCGATGAAGTGCGGAAGTTTTATTCCGCGCTCCCCGGCCAAGTTCTGGTGGGGATCGAAGCCACGGGATCGATGCACTGGTTTCTGGAGCTATTGGAAAAACTCGGCATCGATCACCAGGTAGGCCATCCATCAGAGATCCGCAAAGCGGAGACTCGCAAGCAGAAACACGATCGGCGGGATGCGGCATTGCTGTTGAAGTTACAAATGGAAAACCGCTTTCCTTCGATTTGGATGCCGTCGACCGAACTGCGCGATCTGCGCACGCTGCTCATGCACCGTCACCAGTGGGTGCGTATGCGGACGCGAGTGCAGAACACACTGCAAGCCATCGCCATCGGTCGCGGCCTGCGGCGAGGCAAGGCCCTGTGGAGCCAAACAGGCCAACACGCCATCGCATCGTTGCCGTTGCCGCGGCATACCGCCTATCGGCGCACCGAGCTGCAGGACTTGTATCACAAGTTGCACGCGCAGATCGATGAACTGGATAAGCGCGTGGGCGAGCAAGCCTTGCAGCGCCCTGGAGCCAAGCTGTTGATGAGCCACCCGGGAGTGGGGCCGGTCACGGCATTGGCCACCGATGTGTTTTTGGGTGACCCGGCGCGGTTCGCCGATGGCAAAGCAGTGGTGAGCTACGTAGGAATGATCCCGAGCGAATATTCCAGCGGCGGTCAGCAACGGCTCGGTGGGCTGAGCAAGCAAGGTAACCCCTTCCTGCGGTTTCTCTGGTGCGAGGCAGCGGTACACGCCGTGCGTCGAGCTGCCGCTTACGAACAAGCAGACAGCGAGTGTTGGTGACGCTCGGGAACTTGTCCACCATCCTGGTGTCCAATATCACAGAGGACGCGCGCACCTCACATCCCTGCGAGCGCGGCGCCGGTCTCCTGCGGTTTTTGAGCAACCCACAGGAAGCCGGCGTCGCAAAAATTCCTGTTCCTCCTCGCAGAATTTTCTTGTGGAGGTGTGTGATGTCTGTCCAACCCGAACCCAATTCGCAAAATGATTTTGGTTCCCTTCAAGGCTGTTTCGTAGAAGGCAGTGCCGAACAGCGTGCACACGAACGCAGCATTCGCCGCCGCGCCTTGAGCATTTCCATCGCCGCGCAAAGCGCCATTCTCACGGCCATCATTCTCGTTCCATTATTCGGAAAACCAGAGCGCATCGCTCTGGCCCACGACATAATGCCGATTCCGCCTTACTTTCACACCAACACACCGGAACGTCGTCCACCGACTCCGCAACCCGCACCGCGGAACCCTCATAACCTTTGCGCAACTTGCTATTCGCCGATTTTCCCGGGTCATCCTGCGACCACGGACAACACGCCGCCGCAGCAGGATTCCATCCCCGGTGCGCCCGAGGGAACAGAAGGCCCTCATGCTCCGTGGGGCATCGGAATAGACGATGGAAGACGTCAACCCGAACGTCCCGTTGACGTGCGTCCTCAAACGCCGCAGCGACTCCATGTGACCCACCTTGAACAGGCGATGCTGATCCAGCGCATCGAGCCTGCATATCCTGAACTAGCCAAGCAAATTCATCGTGAAGGTCACGTGGAACTGCGCGCGATCATTGCCACGGACGGCACGATCCAATCTTTGCAGGTGGTCAGCGGCGATGCGCTCTTCTTGCAATCCGCGATCGATGCCGTGCGCCAATGGCATTACCACCCAACAATCCTCAACGGCCAGCCCGTCGAGATCGAGACCTACATCACGGTCATCTATACGCTCCAGCACTAAACCTCCACGCAGCCGCGCCGCACGCGACCGCCTCCGCAGAAAACAAAAGGGCCGCCCCAAAAAAGGCGGCCCGAAATTCCTTTCGAGCTTGTTACTGCTCTCCTGAGAATGACCTCGTACCGCTGGCCCCCAAACAAATCCAGTTCTTCTGACTGTCAGCTGTGAGCTGTCAGCCGTCGATTTTCATCCCGAAAAGGTGCGTAGGGCCACGCCTGCCTTTACAAATGCGCGGCCCCCTGCCTGCACCGGGCTACCGATTCCATGGAATGGCTTTGCATCACGCAAGCCAGCTCCGAACTTCACACTTCTTTGGATTTTTAGAAATGAATTACAATCCCCGTCGACGCGCGCAAATTGTTCTGCGTTTGATTGTTGGGAGTCCCTTCGTTAAACCGCGTCAGAAAATAATCGACCTGAAGCGGCCGCAAAGAGAATCGATTGGTAAGCCGATAGTCCACGCCTCCCCCGATCGCCATCGCAAACGAGTTTTGCGTCGATCCAAGCGTGCCCCCGCCTATGCTCGCTCCCGCGTGGGCCACGCCGAAAAGAGCTTCGGCGAACGGTGTAAAGTGCCGGTAGCTGCGGTAGGAAACTCGAGGACCGAAGAGGTACGTCGAGAGTGTGCCGTCCACTCCGCTGCCCAAAATATTTCCGTTGTGATAGCCGCCAAAATCTGCGACGGCGCTCACCCAATCTTTGACGTGATAGGTCACTGACGCACTTCCACCGTTCAAGCTGAAGCTGCTTGTGCCCGAAGTGCTGGGGTTTTCGCGGACGTAGGAATAGCCCGCGAAAATATCCACCTTCGGCGTTTCCTGTCCGTAAGCGGCCCCTCCGCAAAAGTAAGAAAAGCCAGTACAGACACCACTATCCGCAATCTCATAAACCCTCCATTAGTTTGAATTGTCTGCGCTCTCCGGCGTTATCCACGCGCGGCTTCGCGCTTAGCGGTGCGCCTAAGGCAGGGAGGCAGCGGTCCGCGTTCTCTATTTTGTGTTCTACATAAAGATGCTTCCTGGCAGCCGCAAGTTGCAACCTGCGGGAAATAATTTGGGAAAGAAAAGTTACCGGGCGAGCAGCCATCAAATGGTAGCGTTTCCCTAGAGAAGAGGTTCGCCGGTATAGCGCGCGATCGTTTCACGCGTGGTGTCGCGAAGGCGAATCAATTCATGCCAGGCAGAAGCTGTCCGCGGCATTTGCTGCGTCGCTTGGGCCACGCGGATAAATCGGCGGCGACACGGTGATCGTCACGCTCGTCGGCCGCGGTAAATATGTTCCGTCGCGCAGGAATCTTCGCGTGCCCGCCAGCGCAACGGGAACAATCGGCGCGCCGGCATCCACTGCGGCTTTGAAAGCGCCTAACTGGAAGGGCCGGACGCCGTTTTCGGAAGTAAACGTCCCTTCCGGAAAAACAAAAATGGATTCTCCCTCGCGCAGAAGCTTTTCCATCTCTTCGGATTGTTGCAAGCGCGATTGTGCATCGCTGCGGTTAAACGTCATGTGCCGCATCTGACGCAGGAATGTTCCGATGAACGGCATTCCGCCGACTTCCATCTTGGATACAAAGTGATACGGCACGCCCAGCCCCAGCATCAGCGGCAGAACGTCAAAATAGCTCGTGTGATTCGACGCATAAACTTTTGCGCCTGGCGAGTCCACGTATTCCTTGCCGATGACGCGCACGCGGCAGCCAACAAGCGCAAACAAAAGTTTCAGCGCTGCAGATGTAAAGCGCCCCGCTTTGCGGTAGTCCTTGATGAAATTTACAATCGTCCACGTGGGAACGATCCATAGCAAGAACACAACACCAAAATACAGACCGTAAACGATTTCCAAGCCTCGCCTCACGCCAGACCAAATTTCCTGCCTGCCGCGCGCGCCGCACTCGCCGTAGCGAGCCGTGTGATTTGCACCCACGCGGGGGCTTTGCCTGCACTCAATTTGCCGGCGAGATAAAGTTGTTTTGTTTCCTCGCGCCGCAATTTTCCGCTCGAAGTTTTAGGAATGCTTCCCGGCGGTATGACCTCGACTCGGTCCGGCGGCAAGCCCAGCCCTTGCGAAACTTGTTCCGTTACCGCCGCCGCGATGACCGCGCGGCGCGATGCATCGCGCTCTCGCGATTCCGCTACCACGATCAACTTCTCGGTTCCTGCCGCTTCGTCCTTTAGCCCGAAAGCTACGATGCAACCCTTACGAATTCCTTCCGCCCGCGCGGCGAGCTCTTCTACCTCGTGCGGATAAAGATTCCTCCCGCCTTTGATGATGATGTCCTTAACGCGTCCCGTGACGTAGATTTCCCCATCCGCACGGTAGGCTCTGTCGCCGGAATTCACCCACGCATATTCGCTGTCTTCCGCAGCAGGCCCCGTCGGAAGTAGTTCCTCTGTTGCTTCCGGATTTTGATAATAGCCGCTCGTCGCCGAAGGCCCGCGAAACCAGAGAAATCCCTCGGTCCGATCGTTCACTTCGCTGCCGCTCGTATCCACAATGCGCACTTCGTGCCGGGAGATCGGCGTGCCGGAAGAAACAAATGCAATCGCCTTTGCATCGTCCGCCCGTGCTGGCACGGCGCGGCCCTGCGCGGTGAATAACTCGCGTTCCACTCGGTCAATCAGCGGTGCGCGATTCAGCGGCGGAACTGTCACTGCCAGCGAAGCCTCCGCGAGTCCGTATACCGGCAGTTGCGCCTCGCGCCGAAAACCGTAACGCGCAAAACGCTCGGCAAATCGCTCCAGCGTTTCGGGATTCACCGGCTCCGCGCCATTCAGCGCCGCGCGCCAATTGCTCAAGTCCAATCCCTGAATGTCCTTGTCGGCAATCCTTCGCACACACAGCTCATAAGCAAAGTTGGGCGCCGCGGAAATCGTTCCGCCGTATTTTTGAAATGCTTTCAACCATCTTTCAGGCCGCGTGAGAAACGCCAGCGGCGACATCACTGCCACGGGCAGTCCGAAATGCAACGGCGTGAGCCATGCGCCGATCAGGCCCATGTCGTGATAAAGCGGAAGCCAGCTCACGCCCACGTCAGTAGGCCTCAGCTCCAAGGCTTCGCCGATCGCTCGGATGTTCGCGAGCAAATTCGCATGCGTGAGCACCACGCCTTTGGGATCGCCCGTCGATCCGGAAGTGTATTGCAACAACGCAATGTCGGTGGCTTTTCGCGCACGGCTGCCCGTCAGATGCAGCGGCAGCGCTCCGGGCGATGGCGGCGGCGCTTTATCCGCAGCGTCAATCAGTTTTTCCGCGTCGGCAACCTCTGCAAGCGACTTCACCCGCGGTTTCAGAAGCCGTGCCACGGCTTCTGCTTGACGAAACGTCAGCAGCAGGCACACTTCCGCATTCTTCAGAATCGCCGACTGCCGCGCCGCATACTCCTCGATGCGGTCGGCGCGAAACGGCGGATAGATCGGCACAGGAATCGCCCCCGCCAGCATGATTCCCGCATACGAAACAAAAAACGCGCGCCCCGTCGGCAGCATGAGCGCCACGCGACCGCCTGCAGGTACACCCCGTCGCGCCAACTCCGCCGCGCAACGTTGCGCCGCGGCGTACAGCTCGCCGAACGTCAGCGTCACGCTGCGCTCCTGGCCTTCGGTCTCTTCGGTAATCAGCAGATGCGCTCTTTCTGCGTCATGCATCGCGCGGTAGCGCAGCACGTCCAGCAGCGTCTCCGCCGAGAAAACTCCAGTGTCCGTCGCCTCGCGGTGCAGTTGTTGCGTCGTGATGGCCGCGCGCAGCGCCGAACCCGCTTCGTCCTCTTGCGCCTCCGCTGCCCGTGCCGTTCGAAGGGCTTTCGCCAGATCTTCTGGTGTGTTCGCTTCCGCGACGGTCCTATCGGGCAACCGGACGCCAAAAGCCCGTCTCCAGCCGCGCCAGCAATTCCACGCGTTCCAGGCTGCCAAGTCCTAAGTCCCGATCGAGCTGCGATGCCGCGCTGAGCATCGGCAATGCTCCGCGGCTGCCCAGCTCTTCGAGCAGGCCGCGAATAACTTCGAGTACGCGTTCACGTACTTCAGAGGCATCGAGTTGTGTTGCAGGAGTGGCCACAGGTCACACGAAGGGAGACTATTTGGCTTCTGCCAGAGGCTACCACGCGGAGATGCCGTTTGCCATCAACGCGACGCGGGATGCCAGCTCCAAGAATTACGCACCACGAGCAAGCCGTGAAGGCTTACGCGGTTTTCTGCTTGGCCTGCTGGGCGGCGTAGCCGCGCGGCATTAGCGTCGTCGAGAGGTCCACGCCGGAAAGGTCCGCTCCGGTTAAGTCCGTCTCGCGGAGAATCGCCACACCCATATCTGCTCCAGCTGAATTTCGCGCCGTTCACATTCGCCAGCCGGAGGTTGACGTTTCGCAAGTGCGCGCGGTGAAAAATCGCGTTGGAGAGGTCGCAGCGAAAAAATTCCACTCCGCTGGCTTGCGCTTCCGTCAAATCCGCGCCGGGCAGGATCGCTTCCGTCATGTCCGTGTTTCGCAGGTCGGCCTTCCGAAGATTCGCGCCCGACAAGTCGGCACCGGGCAGCTTGGCCTTGCGCAAGTCCGAGCCTTCGAAGTTCGCTTCGCGCAGAATCGCTCCGCTCAGATTGATGCCTTGCAGATCCGCGCGCGAAAGATCGGCGCCGGCCAAGTCCGCCCGCGCACCGCCTTCTTTCCCACGAAAGAAAAGTGCATGCGCCTCAAGAATGTCTGCCAGCCGCTTCCCGTTGTGCTGAATATTTTTCGCTTTTCTCAATCCCATAGTCCGCTTTCCACTCCTTTGCTCAATGCCCCATTTTACCCGCTCTGCACCACCCTGACGAGCGCTTCCCGCCCCCTAGTGCCATTCCCAAGACCGCCCCCGATGCCATTCTCCAAGATCCCCGGCCCCGCACCGTGGATTGTGGTAGTTTTTAGCATTGCCCGGTCACCCGGAAGGTGAGCGTCCCTTTGAAGTCTAGAAAGATATTTCTCCCACTGCTTGCCGCTCTCCTTTTGGTTCCATGCCTTTCTTTGGCAGAACCGTCTTCTCAGCTAGCAATCACACACGTCACCCTAATTGATGCCACCGGACAACCACCGCACCTCGATCAGACGGTACTTATCGAGGGTGGCCGCATCGCCGCCGTCGGACCCGCAGCAATCATTAAATCCCCAAAGCCGCTCGCACCATCGACGCCTCCGGAAAATTTCTTCTCCCCGGCTTCTGGGACATGCACGTCCATCTTGCGGGTATTAACGCCGATCCTTCCTGGAGCAAACAAGTCCTTCTCCCGCTGCTTCTTGCCAATGGCATTACTCGGCGTGCGCGACATGGGCGGCGATCTCGACGCTCTCCTCTCCTGGCAACGCGAACTCGAGTCCGGCGCTCTACTGGGGCCGCATATCGTTGCCGCCGGCCCGTTCCTTGCCGCAAGCGGCAGGAAAACTCCCGAGCAGTATCCCGTCGCCAATGCCGACGCAGCTCGAGCCGCCGTCGATGACCTCAAGAAGCGCGGCGCCAATTTCATAAAAATCATTTCCATGCCGTCGCGAGACGCTTTTTTCGCCGTTGCTGATGAATGCAAAAAGCAAGACATTCCTTTTGTCGGCCATTTACCCTTCGAAATCGGCGTCATCGAAGCAAGCAACGCCGGCATGCACAGTATCGAGCATCTGCTCTACAGCGCCTTTGCTCTCTCTTTTTCCTCGAAGGAAGCCGAGCTTCGCCCTCGCCTCGTTCAGGCTGAAAAAAAAGGCGACTCCGCGGCTTGGGAACAGATCGCGCACGAAGCCGACGCTACTTACAGCCCGGAGAAAGCGGCCACTGTTTTCCAAACGTTAAAGAAAAACGGCACATGGGTCACGCCCACGCTTGCCTCCCTGGACATTACTTCCCACCCGGAACATTGGAAGACCGACGACCCCTTACTCGCATTCGTCCCGCCCGCAATAGCAAAAGAATGGCGCGATTCCTTCGACGATGCGCGGATGAAGCAGCGGGCGGCATGGCTGGCCCGCCAGGCATCCAACGACTGGAAGCTAACTGGCGAGCTTCATCATGCGGGCGTGCATCTCCTTGTGGGCTCGGATTCGCTCGATCCGTTTGTTTTTCCCGGCGACAGCTTTCATCATGAACTCGCCGAGTTAGTCCGTGCGGGATTCACTCCCATGGAAGTGTTGCAGGCGGCCTCCTTCGGCGCAGCGCAGTTTCTTGGAAACGAAAAAGAGTTCGGAACCATCGAACCAGGCCAGGCCGCCGATCTGGTTATGTTTAGCGCGAATCCGGTGGAGAGCATTGCGAACACACGCAAAGTTTGGGCCGTGATTCGCGATGGTGGTTACTATGATCGAGCTGCTCTCGATGCGTTGCTCGCTCGAGCGAAAGGAAGCCGCGGCTGCCGTTTCTGGGGAGAAACCTTAGAATCATGCTGCTGGTGCTAAATACTCAAGGAGAAACGCTTGTAGTCCGTTAACGACCGATGCGATTCGCAGCCACACACTTCCGATGGAACAATCCGATCTCGTCTGTGTCTCATTTTCTTCGCGTGCGTCGCCTCGGCTCAAACCGCATCTGCCCAGGAGCGTGAGCGGGGCGATGAAATCGTGGCCAATCTGGCCGGAGGGCGCGTCATCATTCACGTTACTCGCGACAAGATCATCTTCGCGGCCATCGATCAGCCCGTCGAGGCCAACTCCGTTCCTCCGCGTGTCATGAGCCTTGACTCCACTCACATTGGCATACTTTTGGGCGCGTCCGAATGGCGCCTGACCGCCGATCCCAAGCCCGTGCGTCTGGATAGGGACTTTCCCCATATCTCCGGCAAGAACCCGAACTATGCATCCGATCCCGAAGAAATCGCGCCAGATCTGGACACCATCGGAGTCGCGTTTCTAGAACGCCTTCGCCCGCTTGTTTCCCAGCTTCAGCACAAAATCGAATTCAAGCCGGATGAGGCTCTCTTCGAAGTTGTCCTCATTGGTTTTGCGCCCGACGATTACGGCCCCGAGGTTTGGACTATCGAGTACCGCATTCAGCAGGAGGAAATCGCAACCCGCGGCGACTTTTGGCAGACGCGTCTTCTTCGCCCGCGTTTCACGCAACTATACCCGCCCGAAAAACACGCGCCGAAGACCCTCGTGGAAGTTCGCTATCCAGTCACCGTCCAGCCCCAGGAACCATCGTTGCAGCAACTCATTCAAGGAAACGATCCGGAGATCGATAATTTATCGCGTGGAGAACCCAAATTCTCAAAACTGTTGGAAGTGATTGACCGCGGCCAGGCCAACAAAGCAGTTTCCCAGGATGCCGCGGATTTCCTGCGGGCCGCCTTGCCGCTGATTGCCGGAAAGTCCAAATTCATCCTCGGCACTATGAACGAGGGTGGCTTCGATTGGATAGTACCGCCGGATGAGCCTGTGGAGAAAGCTAAAGAAGACAAAAACCGGCCGCCGGAAGCACCGTCCCTGCATCGCAAGATAAAGCCGTAAGACTCAAACAAGTTTTTCGATTCCATCCCCTGGGCGGATGACCCCGCCTTTCACAACTCGGCAGAGCATACCTCGCCGCCCCCGGATTTCTCTTCGAAGTCCCGGCCGCAGATCATCCATTTGTCCGCAAGGTGTACACGCCATGGTAACTTCAAGCAGCACTTCGCCAATTCGCAGGGATTCCCCTTCCTTGAGCCCGTTAACGTTGAGTCCTTCCGTCGTGATGTTCTCTCGAATCATTCCTGGCGAAAGTTCCAAGGCGTCCAGCGTTTCTCGGTCCACCAGTAGAACTTGGCGCTTTCCTGGGCGAGCGTGGGCACACCCTTCAAAGCCCATTTCCTGGATCGCTGAAACCTCCGCAAGCTCCTCCATAGGCCAGCCGGACTTAGGAGCGCGGAATAAACGAAGAACGCGCGGCATGGGCCTAGTCTCCTACGGCCTTCCTCGGCCTGCGGATGCGCCGATGTCTTTGCGGTAGTGCATCCCATCGAACTGAATTTCGGCGGTTACCTGATAGGCCAATCCCAGTGCCGCTTCCAATGTGTCACCGATTGCAGTTACCCCGAGAACGCGACCGCCGCTGGTCACAAGCGAACCTTGCACGCACTTGGTTCCAGCGTGGAAAACTTCAACACCAGTTTTGTGCCTGACAGAGGTTAGTCCGGTTATTTTCTTTCCAACTTCAAATTTTCCCGGATACCCGCCTGAGGCAAGCACTACGCACACGCTTGCTTCCTTCTTCCAACGCAGTTTTTCTGGATTGAGCCGTCTCGCCGCCACGTCTGCCAGGACCTCCGCCAAGTCAAAATCCATGCGGGCCACAATTGCTTGCCCCTCTGGGTCGCCAAGTCGGCAATTGAACTCCAGCACCTTGGGCCCGTCCTTGGTCAGCATCAGGCCAACATAGAGAAACCCCTGGTAAGGAATGCCCTCTTCCGCAAGGCCTTTGAGAGTAGATTCCACGATCATGGAAATAACTCGATCGCGAAGACTCTTCGGTAAAAGCTCATCCGAAGAATAAGCGCCCATGCCACCAGTATTCGGACCTTTGTTGCCGTCAAAAACCCGCTTGTGATCCCGCGTCGGTACCATCGGTGCGTACCGTTCCCCATCGGTCAAAATAATGAACGATAGCTCTTCTCCCTCGAGCGTCTCCTCCAACAAGACGCGATGCCCGCCGGATCCCAACTCGTTCTTCTCCATTACCCGCTCAAGAAATTGCTTCGCCGCTTCCGCATCAGGCGCCAGGAATACGCCTTTTCCCGCGCACAATCCATCGGCCTTAATCACCAACGGCCATTTCACGCTGCTTAGCGCGGCATACGCATCGCGCGGCGAGTCAAACGCGCCATACATCGTCGCTGTCGGAATATTGTGCCGAAGCAAAAACTCTTTCGAAAAAATCTTACTTCCTTCGAGCTGCGCCGCTTGCCGCGTAGGGCCTACTATGGCCCAGTTTCTCTGCGCAAACGTGTCGCAAAGCCCATTCACCAGCGGCAGTTCCGGTCCGACCACCGTCAAATCCGGTCCGATTTTTTCTGCCAGTGCCACAAGCGACGCAACTTCGGCCGCATCAACGGCAACGCATTCCGCGTCCTCTGCGATTCCGCCGTTGCCCGGCGCGCACCAGATCTTCTCCACGCGTGCGCTCTGCTTCAGCTTCCAAACCAGCGCATGCTCGCGCCCTCCGCTCCCAATCACCAGAATCTTCATCCAACGATCCTCTCGAAAATTCACTTCGAACGATAGTCGGCCCGTCGCAATGTGTCAACTTGCTGTCGAGGCTTTGCGACACAGCCGGAGTGCCCTTCTTGGAAACAAAATGCCTATTGAGATGGTGGGGCGTAAACCGCAATCTTTACTTATGCTGGCAGTACCGCTGCCATATTTAAATTGTGAAGTGCGTGAGCTTAGATACTTGCAGCATAGCAGAACTAACCTATAATATTAATCATGACACAGGTTAGTATGCATTGGTCAAGACGCTTGCAGCTGGCAAGCCTTCAGAGAATTAATTCTTGTCACGCTCGGAATTTGACCGGCTGCTGTTTAAGCTTGGCTTACAGCTCGAATCGGAATCGTCACTCCGGACGCCGCATCCGAGGACGCGAGCATGTGGCATCGGCCATCGAAGATTCCGCCCGGGTCAATCACCATGCACGGCGAATGCACTTCGCCCGTAACTACGCCTTTGGCCTGGATCTCCACCCGCCCCTTCGCAAAAATTACTCCATCAAACCGTCCGGAAATCACCACGCGATTTCCTTCAATTTGTCCTTCGACTTTGGCGCCTTCGCCCAGAACGACAGTCTGCTCAGAAATGATATTCCCTTTTACATTTCCGTCGATGCGAAACGTGCCCGTTACCTGCAGCGTCCCTTCGAGCGTTACACCCTGATCGATGAATCCGGTCCACTCTTCGCTCGCGCCATTATTTGATGAACCGGGCCACTTCCATGCCATGACATTTCTCCTAGGATAGACTCTCTTACTTTAGCGTCCGGAGCGCACAAGTCAACGCGTCGCACATGCGGAGTTGTCCAAAGGATACGGAGGAACGACCGGACTTGCCAGGCTGCCGCTGGGTCCGTGGCGTTACTTTATCAATCGATCGTAAATTCCCATTAACTGCGCGTCGTCGTAATACTCCAGCACCAACTGACCCGGTCGCATTTTCGTTTTTTGCCGGAGGAGAACCTTGGTTCCAAGGTGCCGTTGCAGCTCATCGATCGCAGCGCGAATGTTAGCGTCCACATGGACTTCCGTTGCAGAACTCGCTCCTCGCGCACGCCGGGAAGCCAGCCTTTCAATTTGCCGCACCGTTAATCCACCACGAGAAGCTCGTTGCGCATAGCGCATCCTCAGGGCCGAGTCCGCCACTGCCAGGAGAGCGCGCCCGTGTCCCGCGGTCAACTTGCCTTCTTCAATCCAGTCTTGAATCGTTGGCTCGAGCTTTAACAGCCGAACAGAGTTTGCAACCGTAGCCCGGTCTTTTCCCGTTCGTTCCGCTACCATTTCTTGCGTAAGCTGGAATTCATCCATCAATCGTTCAAACGCTCGTGCTGCTTCAATGGCGTTCAAGTCTTCGCGCTGGATGTTTTCCACCAGCGTCATTTCCAGAGCCAGCTCGTCCGGAACCTGCCGCACAATCGCAGAGACTTTCGTCAATCCTGCGCGTTGCGCGGCTCTCCACCGGCGCTCGCCGGCGATCAGTTGAAAACGATTCCCAATCGGCCGCACCACCAACGGTTGAATAATCCCGCTGGATTGAATGGACCGAGCCAGTTCGTCCAGGGCTTCTTCGCGGAATCGCGTCCTGGGCTGGTAAGGACTCGGCTCAATTAGATCGATGTCGATTTGCAGCGGTCCTGCATGCGCGGCTTCCCGCGCGGGCGCAGCGGCGGCAGCGCTGGTGCTTGTTGCATGAGGCTGAGCTGGCGTTGGCGGCGCGGGTACCTGTGGTTCAGGCTCCCGAATGAGCGCTCCGAGCCCCCGTCCCAGTGCGTTTCTCGGCATTGGCAATGACCTCCTGGGCGAGTTGCGTATAGCCCTCCGCCCCTTTGCTATGAATATCGTAGAAAATAATCGGTTTCCCGAAACTTGGTGCTTCGGCCAGACGCACATTGCGCGGGATAACGCTCTGAAATACCTGCGTTCCGAAAAAGCTGCGCAAATCCGTCGCAACTTGCCGTCGAAAGGTCGTTCGCTCATCGAACATCGTGAGCAGGATACCTTCGATCTCCAGGCTGGGATTCAGCGTTCGCCGGATCCGCATAAGCGTATCCAACAGTTCAGAAACTCCTTCCAAGGCCAGATATTCGCATTGGATAGGAACTAGCACAGCGCTCGCCGAAACCAGCGCATTCAAGGTCAAGAGATCGAGTGCTGGAGGGCAATCCAGGATAATGAATTTGTAGCGGTCCCGAATCTGGTTCAGGAATGCCTGCAGTTTATATTCGCGATTTTCCGCGAGGACGAGCTCAACCGCCGCTCCGGCAAGGTTTTTGTCGGCGGGGACGACATCTAATCCATCAACTTGCGACTTTTGAACAATTTTGTCAAAGGGCTCATTCAAAATCAGAGTGTGGTAGAGCGTTCTTCGCGAAGGATCTTTTGCAAAGCCGATGGCGGCCGTTGCGTTGGCCTGTGAATCGCAATCCACAAGCAATGTCGCTTGTTCGGCGGCCGCGAGGCATGCTGCCAGATTTACCGCGGTGGTGGTCTTACCAACTCCACCTTTTTGATTTGCAACGGCAATAATTCGCGCCAACGAGCCTCCAACTTGCGAGAACTTAGCAGAAGCCTGCTCGGGATGCAACTTGTTTCACGTGGAACGCTCGTCATGCTGCGAATTTTTTCCCAATCGTTCCACGTGGAACGCCCGTGCTCTACTTTGCGCTTTATTTATGTTCCACGTGGAACCTCCAATCCAGTCCAAACGCCGAGACATCGATTTGTTGATAGGCGTTAGGTTCTATCTGATTTCCTTAAGCTAGATCGTTCCAGGTGGAACCAAATCGCCGACATCATCGTATTTCATCCTCGATCTGCACGAATTCAACACGCTGAGCCGCGAAGCTGCAAAAATCCTGTTCCACGTGGAACGCTCCGCCTTAGAGTTAGGTCCCGACGTCCAGCGTACACATAAAATATAAGCGTACGCTAAGTTCAGCTGACACCCAATCCGCGCACGGCAACAGGCAGAAATCTGGAAGTGAAATTCAGGAAATGAAGAAAGTACGACGAGTAATCGAGAAACACTGGTAAGAATGCAAGAAGTCCTTATCTTTCAAGTCGTTACGCCGACCGTCCCGCTCTTTCTCGCTCCTACCAGTAAATACCGCCGTAGAGAGTGGGGCACCGGGATCGGTTCTCGCCAATCCCACTCCTTGCCCCGCCGGACTTGATCGAGGTCCCGCCCCCCAATCCACAAGATAACTTGTTTCGCTGCAATACGTTCCGAGGCAGCCCACGCTAAGAAAGGCTCAAACTCACCCACCGCGCGAGAGCACACAAAATCCACTGGCGCCACCTCTTCGCCCAGTTCCTCATAGCGGCTTACGAGCACCCGAGTCTCCGGAAGTTCAATGTTTCTAAGCACTTCCGCGAGAAAAGTAGCTTTCTTCATATTGGACTCGATCAAGAACACTTGCAGTTCCGGACGCATGATTTTCAGCGGAATACCCGGAAAACCGCCTCCGGAGCCAACGTCGGCGAGCCGACCTTTTTCCACAGGCACTGCTACAGCTGCATACATACTTTCGCAAAAATGACGATATAGTATCTCCAGGGGGTCGCGGATTGCGGTCAGATTTATCTTCTCATTCCATGTCAACAAAATCTTCATATATTGTTGAATATAAATGATTTGCTGTTCATTGGCCTCCAGCTGAAATTCGCCAAGAGCACGGCGAATCGTCTCCGCTGGGAGTACCGCTGGGCTGGGTGTTGTCATAAGAGTAACTAAACTGTCACCGATCTGTGAATTTCCTCGTTCCCGGCCGGCGGTCCTGGCCTCAATAGATACTTCGGACCTGCCACTCCTGCTACCGCGTCTACCGCAAAATGCCAAAACATAACCGGAACCATCCCATCGTACGCGATTCGCGCCGTTCCGAACACTGTGCCGATAACCAGTGTGCTCACAAGCCCACCGCGACCCTGGTAAAGATGCGCTAACCCAAAGAGAACAGAGGACAATAGCACCACACCCCAAGTGGGAAACTCCGCTTTCGTCAAGGCCGCCATGGCGAATCCGCGGTACAGAAACTCCTCACACAGCCCCGCCGTCGCCGCTAGCCCCAGAAAAAAAACGAGTTCCACTCGCGATTGCGGAAAGATCCGCTCGGCCAGTGCCTGCATGAACTCCCGCGCCTTCCCGGACGAGCGGCCCATTCGTCGCAAATTGAGCCATTGAAGCTTCCCAAAGTCGCGGCGCCGACAATTGCAGCTAGAAGTATTCTGCCGCGCCCATGAACTACAAGTCCCAACTCCTCAAGCGTCAGCCCACGCGCCCATGCCCGCCATGCCGTTATTGCCACAGCCAGCCACTGAAACACAATCGTCGAAACGTAAAGCGAGAGCCGCTCCCGCGAATCCATCTGCGGAACCGCAAGCAATTTCTTTAGCCGCAGGTGCCCGCGCCACGGCAACAGCACGCCAAGTACGAAAAAAATCAACCAGAAGTCCCAAGGCATCCGGCGATGAGACCACGTTCACCGGCGCGGCGCAACTTCCCGTCACTCTTTTCTCAGCACCCAGGAGTGTGATCACCGCATGAGCCGCTTCATAGCTATAATGATCTCCGAACCGTGAGGTGCATCGTGGCGACACAAGTGAAACTCACATCCATGGCAAAAGCGGCAGGTTGCGCTGCGAAGTTAAATCCCGCAACCCTTGATGCCGTTTTGCGCAAGCTCCCGCGGCAAACGGATCCGAATGTCCTCGTCGGTTTCGACACCAACGACGACGCCGGAATCTACCTTATCAGCGAGGGTCTCGCGCTGGTCCAGACCGTCGATTTCTTCACGCCCATCGTAGACGACCCGTTTCTCTTCGGCCAAATCGCCGCTGCCAACTCACTCAGCGACGTCTATGCCATGGGCGGACGCCCTGTCTCTTCCTTATCCATCGTCGGTTTTCCAGAAAAGGGCGATCCCGAAATCCTGGAGCAAATTATTCGCGGCGGGCTCGCCAAAATGAACGAAGCAAAGTGCAGCGTCATCGGCGGCCATTCCATCCGCAACGAAGACATGCTTTTCGGTTACGCAGTCACTGGTCTAATCAATCCGCAGCGAGTTTGGCGCAACGTCGGAGCCAAGCCGGGAGACGTACTTCTCTTTACCAAGCCGCTGGGAACCGGCGTCATAACCACAGCCCTGAAAAAAGATCGCGCATCCGCCGAATCGCTCGCTGCCGCTGTTGGCGCGATGAGCACTCTCAACGCCGCTGCCGCCGCCGGCCTCCAGGAAGTTGAAGAAAAGGCCCAACCCGCAAAGCCAATTCATGCCGTCACCGACGTGACCGGCTTCAGTCTTCTCGGCCACGCTCGCGAAATGGCGCTCGGCGATCCCGCCCACGGCCTCGATCCAGTCTCTTTCGAAATCGATCATGCATCCTTTGACTATTTCCCCGGTGCGGTTGAAGCAGCCCGCGAAGGCCATCTTTCCGGTGGCCTAAAAAATAACCGCGCTTTCATTGGCGAATGCGCGGTTTTCGATCCAGGCGTCTCGTCCGAATACTCAAGATCTTCTCTTCGACCCGCAAACCTCGGGCGGATTTCTTGTGGCCATCGCCTCGGACCACGCCGATCCCGCTTTAGCTGCGCTCGCGCGCCACGGCGTTTCCGCCCGCCGCGTCGGCCGCGTCCTCTCGAAATCCGCTCCATTGATCAAGGTCTTCTGAAAATTTGTATCTTTTTCGCCGCAGCATCAGGTAGAACGCCTCAGCTCATAGGCATGGCGTCGTTTAAGCTTAACAAATGGACACGATAACCCACGGCATCGCCGGCGCACTGATCAGCAAAGCGGTTTTTCGCGGCGAAGACATGTTCGCATCGCAACCCGTCAATCGCACGCGCATTATCACCTGGTCCCTGATGCTTGGCGCGATTTTTCCCGATTCGGACATGTTTCGCGACTTCCTCTCAAGCAACCAGTTGCTCATCCTGACGTGGCATCGCGGCGTCACACACTCGTTGGTTTGCATGCCGCTCTTTGCGCTGGCCCTGGCTGCACTCACGCGCTGGCTCGTACGCTGGCGGAAATGGGACGCTCCTTCTTTCGGGGCTTTGACGGGGATTTACGCCATCGGCATTCTCAGCCACATTCTTCTAGATCTCGTTACGAGCTTCGGCACGATGGCTTGGTCGCCGCTCCAATGGTCCCGCCCCGCCTGGGACCTCATCTTCATCATCGACTTCACGTTCACCGCTCTTCTCCTCTGCCCGCAACTGCTCGCCTGGGTCTTTCGCAAGCCGGAAGGCCTGAAAAACCGCGCCATCATCACTTGGTCGGTACTCTCACTGGCTTCATTGGGTGTGGCCGCCCTATTGAAAAATGTCGGCGCGCCGATTTCTGCGCAAACCGCCGTCGCCATCATCATGCTGTTGGCGGTATTTTTTTTGCTTCCCGCGACTCGCGGCAGAGGCTTGCGCGTTCGCTACGCCGCGTGGAATCGCGCAGGTCTTGCTGCGGCCGTCATCTACATTGCTGCGGCGTTCTTCGCTCATCGCATCGCGCTGGCCCGCGTCGAGCAGTTCGCCTCGCTCTTCCAACTCAACGTAGAATCCCTCGGGGCGGTCCCTTTTCCTCCATCGTTATGGCATTGGGACGGCCTCGTGAACACGCCGCACGGCGTCTACGAAGTCCGGCTCGACCTCAGCGACCCGGCGCCGCAGTCATCCATCGAACATCGCTATTATCCCGACGCCATTCCCAACCAATACATCGACGCAGCCAGGCGTTTGCCGGAAGTGCAAACAGTCTTGTGGTTCGCCCGTTTTCCGGTCACCCGTTTTCACAAGGAAGGCAGCACTGCCATCGTGGAGTTCTCCGACGCGCGATTTCCGCAGATACGCAGAGACCGTCCTTCGGGCTTCACTTATCGCGTAAGAATGGATGAATTCGGCAAGGTTATTTCGGCGGGATGGGCACAAGAGTGAGGAAGATTTGCTACGCTGCTACGGCGCGGGCAAGTGGGCGCACTTCACTTCGCTTTCGCCGGATGGATCACCACTTGACGCTCTTCGCCCATCCCCACGCTTTCGGTGCGCACGCCGGGCATTTCCTTTAGCGCCAGATGCACAATGCGCCGCTCTCGCGCGGACATTGGATTGAGCCGAAACGGTTGGTGAGAAGTCTGCACGCGCTCGGCCGCCACCCGCGCCGTCATGCGCAATTCTTCAAATCGCAGCGCGCGATATCCGCCGCTGTCCAAATGGATTTTCTCGTGGTAGGTAGGTTCCAGACGCAGCGCGCGGAACGCCAGGTGCTCGATCGCCTTCAAAACTTCTCCGTTGCGCTCCAGCAAAATCTCTTTATCCCGCCCATCGAGATCAGCAATCACTTCCGCGTCACCCGATGCATCTGCCGCAGCCGCTTCGACAGGTTGCACCTTCACCTTCAAGTCCAGCCCGGAAACGCGCACGATTTCTTCCAGAAACTTCCGCAGTGCCACGGCGGCTGCTTGCCGATCCAGCTTGGCCCTCCCGGATAAGGTCCTGTCCCATGAGCCTCCAAACCCCGTTCCAGACTGGTCAGGCTTTAATTCGATCTGCCTGTTTTTTGCTCAACAGCGCTTTTCCCGGCGGCGTTAGCGGATGTTTGCGATTCAGGTACCACTGCTGCACCACGCCCACCACACCGCTTGTGAGAATATACACCGCCAGGCCGCTCGGATACGGAATGATCATAAACATTCCCGCCATTCCAATCGGCATAAACTTCATCATCGCCTGCTGTTGCGGGTCCGTCGCCGTCATTGGCGTCATTTTCGACGCGAGGTACATCGACACACCCATCAAAACCGGCAGAATGTAGTAAGGATCTTTCGCGGACAGGTCTGTGATCCAGCCAAACCAAGGTGCGTGCCGCAGTTCGATCGTCCCTTGCAACGCCCGATACAGCCCGAACCAAATCGGCATCTGTAAAAGCTGCGGAACGCAGCCGCCGACAGGGTTAATTCCTTCGCGGCTGTAGATTGCCATCACTTCTTTGTTCATCTCCGCTTTGCGCGGATCGTTCATCTTATATTTCTTGTACTTGTCCTGAATCTGCTTGATTTCCGGGGCCACGCGCTGCATTTTCAGCGTTGTCTTGTACCCCGAAACGCGCAGAGGGAAGAGCAGCATATTGATGACGAGCGTGAGGATAACAATCGACCAGCCCCAATTGGGCACGTACTTGTGAATCCACTTGAGCCCGTGGAATAGCGGATCGGCGATAATCTCCAGCCAACCAAAATTCACCAGCGCTTTCAGTGGCGGGTTCATGCTCTTCAGTTCGTCGTAGTCTTTCGGTCCCACGTAGACTCGCAGCGCCAGCGGTTGCGATGCGGTCGCCGTGGCCACTTGCACCACGGGTTCCTGCACATCTTTCCCTTCGGCTTTCACCGTGTGCGAAACCTTCCAGTAACGGGTCTCCAGCGAACCGGAAGCCGCGCCGTTCGCGGGCAGAAACGCCGCCACAAAGTAGCGGTCTGCGATTCCCGTGTAGTCCTTGCCTCCCATCCAAACTCCCGGGCCCCATTTATCTGGGCCTTCGAGCTTCTTGTAAGGTAGGTCCGTCAGCTTTTCGCTTTCGCTGTAAAACGTCGTTACCGTCTCCACTGGGGCCGGATTCTGCACCGTCAGATCCCCGAACCCTCCCAGCCACGCCAGACCAGCCCGCATGGGCGTGCCGTTCAACTTAACGGAAGTTTCCACGCGCACCACATAGGAGTGATCGAAGCGAAAACGTTTTGTGACTTCCAGATGCCCATCGCTCCAGGTGAGCTGCAATTCCGCAGGAGCCTCCAGGGAATTTCCGCTAAGAGCTGCATAGTGCGCAGTGGCGCCTATATGACCGTCTTGCTCTGCGACGCCAGCCACGTACAACGCGGAATTAGCCGCTGATTCGAGTTGCTGATCGTCGAACACCAGCGCGAAGGGCCATCCTCCAACCTCCGCAGCCGCCTCCGGGTGTACCAAGTCCAGCACGCGTTGCGGCTTCGCATCATCCTTGTACTTTTTCAACTGCCAGCTCTTCACCACTCCGCCGCGATTCGAAATCTCCACGCGATAAAGCGCATTCTCCACAACAATCGTTCGCTCTTGTGTGTCGGCCTTTGGTGGCATCGCTGCGGCGCTTGGGGGTGAAATCGCCGTCGCATTCCCTGCAGGCAACGGCGCACCGGACTTGGTGGAAGAGGGCGAAGTGGGAGTGGGGGTTGGCGATGTCGTCCCCGTATTCGTCGAGGCTGGCCCCGTAACTGCCGGTGTGTTCGCTGGCGGCAAGTTGGCTGGTGGCTTCGGCGCGAAAAATTTGGCCCACAGCAAAATCACCACCATCGATAGTATCGACGCAATCAGTATGCGCAACTCTGACGAAAGTTCTTTTTTCTTTTCCGGCGCACTCACGAATGGACCTCTCTGGGAGTAACGCGCGATCCGCCTGCCTCTTGCTCAGCCCCGCCGCTTATCAAAGCTTCACCCTCTGTTTTCTCCGGGACCGGGTCATATCCAAACTTTCGCGACAGCGGATGGCACCGCAGCAGCCGCTTCAACCCCAGCCACGATCCTCGCATCACGCCAAACTGCTCGATCGCTTCATACGCATACCTCGAGCACGTCGGTTCGAACCGGCAGCTGCCAGCGAACAAAAAGGACAAGTACACCTTATAAATACGCAATGCCGCCAGCGCGGCTTTCACCGCCACGGACTGCTCCTCCGCCGCAGGTGGGACAGACCTCAGTCTGTCTCTTTCTTCTACTTCGCTTCCGCCTTTAATATTCATCGTCAAATTCACACGCTCTTCATCAACCGCAGCAAATCCGCCTTCAGCCCCGCAAACTCCGCCCTCCCCACGCTGCTCTTCGGATGGATCACGATGTCCCATCCCACGGGTATCTCCATACGATGGCACCGCACCATCTCTCGCATTCGCCGCCGGATGCGATTGCGCACCACCGCTCCGCCCAGCGCCTTCTTAATGCTGAAACCGAAGCGGCTCACCGGCAGTTGGTTGGCGCGAAAAAAAACTGTGAAGTGGGAACTGGAACGGCGCTTCCCGGCGCGGTACACGGCATCGAAGTCGCCGCGCCGCACCAGCCTCGCCTCGCGCGGAAATTCCATCCGCCCGGGACTATTCGGGCGTGAGGCGATGACGTCCCTTCTTGCGGCGTGCCGCCAGAACTTTGCGGCCGCCGACTGTCTTCATGCGCGAGCGGAATCCGTGCGTCTTCGCGCGGCGTCGTTTCCGCGGTTGAAATGTGCGCTTTGGCAAAGCAATCCCCCTTTAGTTCCGCGGCCCAGACTTACCAAGATGCGGCCGGTTCTTCCTGTAAACACAAAGCAGCCCTCAAGCCGCGTGAGCGACAGGTATCGAATTTATTAGTGTAGTCGACCCTCGCGCACACGGTCAAGAAATGCACTCCCCATTTCACGCGACTGCGGAAGACGACTTGACTCGGAATTCCAATGACGGAAAATACCAGAATTGTTAGACTCACATAAATCTCAGCAGGGAGACGCTGCTTGTCGGATTTAGTACTCTATTTTGCAGGTGATGGTCAACTCTTCGAGGAGCGTGGATTCTCGAACGGAGGACGTTTTTGGTTTGCCAGAGACTTTATGGACATGCTCGGTTACGAAACCATGCAGTCCTTCGAGCATGCCATAAATCGAGCAATCGGAACCTGCACAACCCTAGGAATCCCCGTGCTCGAGAACTTCGAGCAATGCGCCCGGGAAGTTAACGGCGAAACGGTTTCCGATTATAAGCTTTCAAGATTTGCTTGTTATTTGGTCGCCATGAATGGCGATGTTCGAAAGGGCCCGGTGGCACAGGCCCAAGCATATTTTGCCACTCTCGCACAGGCGGCTCAAGAATACATTCAGTCAGTTCAAGACGTAGAACGCGTCCAGATTCGCGAGGACGTCCCCGACAGAGAGCGAAGCTTGAGCAGCACTGCTAAGAGGGCGGGTGTGTCGGAGTATGGGTTCTTCCAAAATGCCGGATATCGGGGGATGTACAACGTTGATTTGGGCAAGCTGAAGGAAATGAAAGGGCTGCGTGACCGTTCGAGATCACTGCTCGATTTCATGGGCAAACGGGAGTTGGCTGGTAACTTATTTCGTTTGACGGAGACTGAAGCCAGACTCAAGCAAGAAAAAATCCAGGGACAAAGACCTGCCGAAAACGTGGCCTTCCAGGTCGGGCGTAAAGTTCGAAACATCATGATCGATAACACTGGGACGCGCCCGGAACTTCTTCCATTAAACCAGCGACATCAAAGATGTGCGTAAGGGGTTGAAACACACTGCGAAAGAACTAAAGAAACTCGATAAACCCAAAGGGAAGAAAGGCTAGACTTTCTACCTCGCGACGCAGCCCTAGGCAGAGTTCTTGATGTGCTTGTACTCGTCATAGGCCGCCAGGTACCTGTCCACATCCTTCCGCAACAAATAATACGGTGTCGATAGCCGTATCTTCGACGGCCCGCCGCCCCGAATCCGGATTTTCTTTTCCTTCCACATCCACGTCTCCAGCTCTCCAATCTGTATAGGCGGCACATTCACCGACGCAATCGCGCACCGCATCGCCGGATCTGGCGACGTCCACGACTCCGCCCCCCGCTTCACCATCTCCTTCAAAATGTAGTCCGCCATCATCCGATGCCGCCGCTCGATCCGCTCCATCCCGATCGAATTCGCGAGTTGCACCGCCGCGCGCAAACCATACAACGCCGGCACGTTCGAACTCCCAATTCGTTGGAATCGCTCCGCCCGCAGCTTCGGCTCGTCCCATCCGGCGGTCACGATGGTGTTCCACACTCGGTCCATCACTTCGTCGCGCACATACAGAAATCCAGTCCCTTTCGGCGCTTGTAGCCACTTGTGCGGGCTCGACGAGTACATGTCGCAGCCCAAATCGTGCACATTCAGCTTCATCATCCCAATCACGTGCGCTCCGTCTACCGCGCTTAAAATTCCCTTCGAACGCGCCAGCGCGCAGATCTCTTTCGCCGGCAGCACCACTCCTGTCGCCGTCGTGATGTGGCTGAAGAAAATCAGTTTCGTCCGCGGCGTGATCGCATCGTTGAATAGATTCAGCGCCGCCGCGGCGTTTGGTACGGGCTTCGGCAGCGTCACTTTCTTCACTACAATCCCATGCCGTTTCGCGCGCAAATTAAATGCTTGCTCGCCCCCTGGATGTTCCTGATCCGTCATCAGCACTTCGTCGCCCGCGCTGAAGTCCAGCCCGTTGCAGATGTAACTGTTGGCCTCCGTCGAGTTTCGCACCAAGGCAATCTCATCGCGCGTGCATCCCACAAACTCTGCTAGCGGGTCCCGGAATTCGTTCCACGATGCATAGCCCCAGATCGGATAATCTTCCGGATCGTTTTGCGCCATCTTCTCCGTGTCGTTGTACGCATCAAAAATCGCGCGCAGCACCGGCGCCGGCGAAGAACCCACCGTCCCATTGTTCAAATAAACTTCGTCCGCCGGAATGAGAAATTGTTTGCGCATCTCCGTCCAGTAAGCTTCTTCGTTCGAATCAAGCAGCGCATGGTCCGGCAGTTGCGCGGGCGCCTGTTCCAGCAACTTCGGCCACGCTGGCGATAAGCTCAGCGTGCCTGCCACTCCAGCAGCTCCCGCAAGCGAAGAAAGAAATCCACGGCGATCGATCATCATTTCCTCCACAGTGCAATCTGCGCGGATTCTACTCGCCAGTCCGCAACCTCCACAACACATCTTCTCGAAATCCCAGCAGCAAAATTCCAGCAACCAAATCTTGGCTCTAAAACCTTCGAACCAACTCTTGCGGCCCAACGTCCAGCCGGATTAAGGTACTCGCGCCCAAAACCACAGCCCTCAAGGACGGACACATGACTTTTTTTCGACCCCGGCTCACCATCGCCGCGGCCTCGCTTCTAATTCTTTGCGGCGACGCACCGATCTTTCGCTAAGAGATTTCCGCGCAAGAAACCAGCGGCACGCAAAAATCCGCCGAAGCGCGTCTCGCCGCCGGCGCAAAGCCCAAAGCGTCCGGCGCAGCTGAGGACCGTCATCAAGACGCTCTGCCGCCACGCACCGCTTCGAACAAGCCGCCATTTCTCCCGATGGCAAGAAAGTCGCATGGGTCGAGGACGTCATCACAAAACGTGGCGGTCTCCACCGGCGACACGGTGATTTTCGTCGCGGATAATGGGGTCAAGAATCCGCCCAAGCGCATCAGCGCAGGGGTCGCCGACGCCATCCACGCCGAAGGCAGCGTCGCTTGGTCACCGGACAGCAAAAAAATCGCCTTCCTCTCCGACGCCGCAAAAGCAGGCCAGCTTCAGCTTTATGTGATGGACGCCGCAGGCGCCAGCAGGCTCCGCGCGAAAACTCACGCAAGTCAAAGGTTTCCTCTCCACTCCCGGCTGGTCGCCCGACGGCAAAACCATCGCCGTCCTCTTCACCGAAAACGCCACCCGCGCCGCGGGCCCGCTCGTCGCCGAAACTCCCGAAACCGGCGAAATCAAAGACTCCTTCTTCGAGCAGCGCCTCGCTCTCGTCGACGTCGCCACCGCCAAGCTCCGCCAAATTTCTCCCGCCGACACTTACGTCTACGAATACGATTGGTCGCCCGACGGTCTCCACTTTGCCGTCACCGCCGCTCTCGGCAATGGCGACAACAACTGGTACATCGCCGAGCTCTTCACGCTCGACGCCGCCACCGGCTTGATGAAATCCATCTACAAGCCGCCCCTGCAAATCGCCAATCCCGCGTGGTCCCCCGACGGCCAGCGCATCGCCTTCATCGGCGGCCTCATGAGCGACGAGCCCAGCGTCGGCGGCGACATCTTCACAATCCCCGCAATCGGTGGCGACGCCACAAATATCACTCCGGAAATGAAAGCTTCCGCCAGCTGGCTTGCATGGACTCCTGAAGCAAGAATTATTTTCGGCGAATATCTCGAAGGCGACTCCGGCGCTCGCCGTCGTCAATCCTGCCGACAATCACCATCACGGAACTCTTCCGCGATGCAGGTCAAGTAACCGCCGGCGCGTGGGGCATCAATCTCTCGGTCTCCCGCGACGCAAAATCTTCCGCCGTCATTCGCAGCTCCTTCAGCACCCCGCCCGAAATCTGGGCCGGTCCCACCGCCAACTGGATCGCAAATCACGCAACGCAACAAGTCCATCAAGCCCGGCTGGGGCGAAGCCAAGAGCCTCCATTGGAATAACGGCGGCTTCAACGTCCAGGGATGGCTCCTCTACCCCCGCGATTTCGATCCCAACAAAAAATATCCACTTAGTCGTCCGCGTTCACGGCGGTCCCGGAGCCGCTGTCCTCTCCGAATGGCCCAGCTCCTCCGATTACTATTCGCCGCTGGCCGGTGCCGGCTATTTTGTCTTGCAACCCAATCCCCGCGGCAGCTTCGGCCAGGGCGAAGCCTTCACTCGTGCCAACGTCAAGGATTTCGGCTACGGCGATTTCAAGGACATCATGGCGGGCGTCGACGAAGCCATTCAGCGTCGCTCCCATCGATCCCAATCGCCTCGGCATCTGCGGCTGGAGCTACGGCGGCTACATGACCATGTGGGCCGTCACCCAAACTAACCGCTTCAAAGCCGCCATGGCCGGCGCAGGCCTCTCCAACTGGCAAAGCTACTACGGCGAAAATCTCATCGACCAGTGGATGATCCCGTTCTTCGGCAAATCCGTCTACGACGATCCCGAGGTCTACGCCAAAAGCTCGCCCATCAATTTCATCAAAAAAGCCAAAACTCCCACGCTCATCCTCGTCGGCGACAGCGACGGTGAAGTCCCCGCTCCGCAGTCCTACGAATTCTGGCACGCCCTCAAAACGCTAGGCGTCGAAACCCAATTCGTCGTCTACGAACACGAGGGTCACATGTTCGCAAGCCCCAAACACCGCCGCGACGTAGTTGAGCGCACCCTATCCTGGTTCGACGCCCACTTAAATGACTCCCTGCCTCCAAACTCCTTCAGTCATGTCGGTTCTTCGCGAAATCTTCACGCGACACCCCAGATGGGGCATAATCGCACTCCATTTCCTTCCGAGAAGGGACATCCCATGAGGAAATCAACCGTCCGCGTACTCGTAGCTCGCTGTGATTTTCTGCGCCGTCATCATACCCAGCAGTCCGGGCCCAACAGGTCGCACTCACTGCTGCGCAACGCGATCAGCGTCTTCAAACCGAGAAAGAACTCGAATCGGCTGCAATCATCGAACGCAAAGTCATGATGCCCATGCGTGACGGCGTGCGCCTCGCCACCGACATCTACTACCCCAAAAACGCCGCCGGTAAAGTTCCCACCATCTGGGTTCGCACTCCCTACAATTTCAATTACTGGGACGTTCGCAACGGCGTCCCCGCCGACATGGCCAACATCCTCACCGCCATCAAGCGCGGCTACGCCTACGTCATCCAGAACGAACGCGGCCATTTTTTCTCCGAAGGCAATTACGACATTCTCGGCGCGCCCCGCACCGATGGCACCGACGCTCTCAACTGGATCTCGTCGCAGTCCTGGTCGAACGGAAAGGTTGGCACGACCGGCTGCTCTTCCACCGCCGAATACCAGATGGGCATCGCCGCCACAGGCGATCCCGCCTACGCTGCCATGAACATGCAAAGCTTTGGCGCAGGTGTCGGCCGCGTCGCTCCCTACTACGAGCAGGGCAACTGGTATCGCGGCGGCGCCATCCAGATGCTCTTCATCGCCTGGCTCTATGGCGAACAAAATCAGGTCCGCCCCATGTTCCCGCCCAACGCCACGCAAGCCGATCTCATCCGCGAATCCAAGTCCTTCGACCTCGCGCAGCAACTTCCTCCCGTCGAATGGTCAAAAGCTCTTTGGCATCTTCCTGAACAAGACATCCTGAAAGCTGTTGACGGGGCGCCGGGAATTTTCGCTGACGCTATGCCCGTGGACACCGGCGGCCGCATGGTTCAGCGCACTCCCAACGATCCCGCCTGGTACAAAGGCGGCCTCTATCATGACGACATGCCCCTCAATCTTCCCGGCCTCTGGTTCATGACCTGGTATGACGTTTCCGTCGGGCCAAACCTCGCGCTCTACAATCACGTCCGCAATACCGCCAAGCCAGAAATTGCCGACCAGCAATGGATCATCATCGCTCCAGTCACTCACTGCGCCTATACGCGCGCTACCGCAGATACCATCGTCGGCGAACGCACCATGGGCGATGCGCGCTTCGACTATCAGGAAATCACCTACAGCTTCTTCGACCGCTTCCTTAAAGGCGACAAAAGCTCGCGCCTCGATGCGCTCCCCAAAGTCACGTACTTCACTATGGGCATGAACAAGTGGCAGACGTCCAACACCTGGCCTCCCACTGGCGCTCACCCTCTAACCTTCTATCTCGCCAGCGCTGGCCGTTCGAATTCGTTGAATGGCGATGGCGTTCTCTCCACCTCTCTTCCCGAGGCCGACAAGCCCGACTCCTTCATCTACGATCCGATGAATCCCGTCACTTCCTATGGCGGAAACGTTTGTTGTACCGGCGACGCCGTTCAGGGCGGCGCATTCGACCAGCGCAAGATGGAAGCTCGTTCCGATATCCTCGTCTATACCTCCAAACCCTTCGAGGAAGGCACCGAAGTCAGCGGTCCGATCACTCCCACGCTCTATGTTTCCTCCGATGCAAAAGACACGGACTTCACCGTCAAAATCATCGACGTCTATCCCGACGGCCGCGCCTATAATCTTGACGAATCCATTCAGCGCATGCGTTATCGCGATGGCTACGACAAGCCCCTCGTCTGGATGGAAAATGGAAAAGTCTACAAAGTCACTCTGCAGCCGCTGAACACCAGCAACTACTTCGAGGCTGGCCACCAGCTCCGCATCGAAGTCTCCAGCAGCAATTTTCCCCGCTTCGATCGCAACCTGAACACCGGCGGCAACAACTACGATGAATCGAAGGGAGTCGTCGCCCACAACGCCGTCCATCACTCGAAACAATATCCGTCCCAGATCACCGTGACGGTCGTCAAACACTGACGCGCTCGGTCACCAGCAACTTCGCGCGTGGCCGTCGTGGCTTGCAATTGTTCGCTCGACGCCTCCAACGCGCTCTGATATAGCATGGCCATAAATTCGTGACCAAGGAGAACACTTCATGAAAACAGGCTGCCGCGTTCTCTCGGCGCTCTTTCTGCTCGCTCCTGCGATTTTTGTGTCGCTCAGCCCCGTGCCAGCGGCACAACACGAAACGCATCGCCTCTACGTGGCCGTCCCCGGCATTCGTAACGACCTGCAATACGGTGGGGTAGGCATTCTGGTCTACGACATGGATGCCGCCTACAAGTTGATCAAACGCATTCCCACTTGGGACATTCCGCCAGGCCAGCCCGCAGAGAATGTAAAAGGCATCGCCGCCAGCGCGAAAACCGGCAAACTTTACGTCAGCACTCTCAAGCGCGTCGCTTGTTTCGATCTCATCACCGAAAAAAAAGTTTGGGAGAAGGAATATGATGGCGGCGCCGATCGCCTCGCCATCTCCCCGGACGGCGAACTTCTCTACGTTCCAACCTTCGAAGGGCCAGACTGGCACGTCGTGAATGCACTTACCGGCGATGTCATCGCAAAAATCACTCTTGGCACTGGCGCGCACAATACCATTTATGGGCCCGACGGTTCCCGCGTCTATCTCGCCGGCCAGCAGTCGCCCCTTCTTGCCGTGGTGGACGCCAAAACCCGCGCGGTGATCAACAAGATCGGACCGTTCAGCAATTCCATTCGCCCCTTCACCATCAATGGCAGCCAAACTCTTAGTTTTGTCAACGTTAACGATTTGCTGGGTTTTGAAGTGGGAGACAACAAAACTGGAAAAATGTTGTGCCGCGTCGAATTGACAGGCTTTCAGAAAGGTCCCACCAAGAGGCATGGCTGCCCCAGCCACGGCATCGCTCTTACTCCCGACGAAAAAGAACTGTGGCTCGGCGACAGCGCAAACAGCCGCATTCACGTCTTTGACGCCACTGTGATGCCTCCAAAGCAAAAAATGAGTATCAAGCTGCGTGACCAGCCCGGCTGGATTACCTTCAGCATCGATGGCCGGCTCGCATTTCCTTCCACAGGGGAGGTCGTCGACACCAGCACCAAACGCATCGTCGCCACTCTTGAAGATGAAACGGGAAGCCTGTGCAGAGCGAAAAGCTATTGGAAGTGGATTTCGCCAATGGCAAACCCGTTTGTGCCGGAGATCAGTTCGGAATTGGCCGGAAGCAATAATCACGTGACTCAGCTCGAACGCGGCTGCCAGCCGAAGCGCAATCGTGTGCTGCAGCCAATGCCCCGTGGCCACGATCAGCTTAGCGATTTAGCGCGGGCTGGCCTGGAATATGTCGTGGCGTCGCTTGCTCGCAAATTCTTGGAACCTCAACGCGGCCCCGCGCGTCACACAATGCAAAAGCGGGTGTTGGCCGAAATTATTAGTCGGATACCCGCCTCGTCGGGCCGTTTGCCGGATTTCCCTTTCCACTTTTCGGTTGGGGACTTACAATCTCTCCGGACTCCGGTTTCGGCCCGATGAGCTCCTAGCCTTGATTCGATTCCTCAAAAACCGTCTCGCTCGCGACAACGGCGCCGCAAGTCCTTGGCTCTCGGCAGTCTCGAATTCGAATTAATGGAAATTCTTTGGTCGTCCGGAGAAAGCAATGTCCGCGACGTTGTCCCGAAGCTCAGTCGTCCGCTGGCGTACACCACCGTAATGACCACTCTCGATCGACTCTTCAAAAAAGGTATTCTCGGCCGCCGCAAATCCGATCGTGCCTTCGTCTACTCTCCGTTATTTTCCCGCCAGGAATGGGAACGAAAGCGAGCCGGCAATCTTGTTGCGGGTTTCCTAGCTGGTCCGCGTCCATCTCGCCAGCTGCTGCTCTCTTGCTTGCTCGATGCCGTCGTCGAACACGACGCTGCACTCCTCGATGAGCTCGAAAAGAAGATCCGCAGCAGGCGCAAGGAACTCTCTCGCCAGGGGCAGCCATGATTCTCCCGTATGCACTCCGGCTGGTCTGCCTTTGCTTCGCCTCGTTTTTTGTTCTGAACGCCGCTGCAAGTTTACTTGTGCGCATCGCCTCCGCATCCGCTATCCGCCTCGCGGAATCGAAGACGCCCAACGCCGCCGCGCGTTTTCTGCTCGCATTTCATCTCTTTCCGGTCGCGCTTGCCGCTCTTTTCGTGTTGGCCCTTTGCGTCCCCAGTTATCTTTGGTTTGAACCCACCGTCGGTGCTGAACGCGTCGGCGGAATCTGCGCCCTTCTCGGCCTTCTCGGCGTTGCAATATGGCTGCACTCCATCTCGCGAGCCGCTTTTTCTCTTTTTGCTTCCCTGCGCCACAATCGGTCATGTCGATTGGCGGGCCAGGAAACGCGCTTGCCCGGAGCACCTTCCACAGTGGTCCTCGAAAGCGAAGCCCCTCTTCTTGCCATGTCTGGCCTGCTTCGTTCTCGCCTGCTTATTTCGCGTGGAGTCCTCCGCACACTCTCCGCCGAAGAACTCGATGCCGCTTTGTCTCACGAGCATGCTCACCGCACCTCGCGCGACAATGCCAAGCGACTCTTCCTTCTTTTGGCCCCGGATATTTTTCCCTTTGTCAGGCCGCTTCGAACGCTCGAACACAATTGGTCAAAATTCACGGAATGGGCCGCCGATGATCAAGCTACTGCGGGAGACTCCAGCCGTGCTATTTCTCTTGCCGCCGCGCTGGTTCAAGTCGCGCGCATGGGTTCGGGTCCTCGTTTGCCCTTCCTTTCCACCTCGCTTTTAGCCCGAGACCGCGACCTCTCCGTCCGCGTCAATCGTTTGCTCCGAGCCGCCCCGGTCACGCCAGCCCGCCCGTCCAAAACGCGGCCCTTGCTCCTCGCCGCCAGTTTCTTGTTTGCGGGCTGTCTAGCCGCTTTGCTCCTCGCTCCTCCTACTCTCTCTCTCGTTCACGAGCTTCTCGAACTCCTTCTTCATTAAATCCATATTTCGAGCCGCAAGCAGCTCTTGCCAGCATTCCTCGCGAGCGCCCAACTCTCCCGGAGGATGTAGGGGCACGATTTATCGTGCCCTCTTACTTTTCCCGCCGCGGTCTACGACCTGTGGTAGTAGTCTCTCCCTCTCCAGTAGCCTATCGCTTGCCATGAGAAGCCCTCTCCCATCGAGCAGAGCCTTTCCTTCGCGGAATTTCACGTCCTTGTCCTTCCTGTTCTTATTGCTCGTGCTGTCGCCATTCGAATTGCCCGCGCAGAACTCGCGTGGAACGCTTCGCGGCACCGTGCAGGACGCCAGTGGAGGCAGAATTTCCTCGGCTAAAATCGTCGTGCAAACACCCGAGTCGGCTCTCCTGCGCGAAGCCTCCAGCGATGCGCGCGGGGAGTTTCGCATGGACGATCTCGCACCTGGCACTTACCAAGTCGTCGTGACTGCCAACGGATTCACCCAGGTCGGCTCTGACGTCAAAATCTTCATCAGTTCCGTTCAGGAAATTACCGTAGTTTTGAAACCACAAACCGTGCAACAGACGGTAAACGTCCAAGGCCAGGCCTCTTCCATCACTACACAGTCGATCGATTCAGCCAGCGCCGTGCATCAGGCCGTTATCACCGCGCACGATCTGGACACCATTCCCCTCGCCGCCCGCAGCTTCGCGAATATCGCTTACCTGGCTCCTGGAACCGAGCCCCTCGAGCCTTCCGATCCCACCAAGGCCCGCATCACCGCCGTCTCCACGGGTGGCAGTTCAGGATTGAACAACGAAGTCTCTGTCGATGGCGCGGATAATTCGGACGACTGGATCGGGGGATTCCTCCAGAATTTTTCTCCCGAATCGATTCAGGAATTTGCCGTTCGCACGGCGCAGGAAGACGCGGACACTGGCCGCACCACGGCCGCTTCCTTCGTGATTTCCACGAAGCACGGCACGAATGAATGGCACGGAGATGAAGCATTCTACGAACGAGACGCTTCGCTCAACGCGCGCTTTCCCATCGATAATCCCGCGCCCAATCCCAAACAGCCCTTTTCCCGCCAGAATTATGTGGGTACACTTGGCGGGCCCATCGTCAAAGACAAAGTTTGGTTTTTTTCATCGTTCGAATACGTCCATGAAAATGCCAGTATCGCGTATAGCTCAAATAGCCAGGCCGAATTCAACGGCCCTCGCGCAACTCGCTTCGGATGGGTTGATCTCCGACAACGGCACAAGCGTCAATTCGATTTCTGTTCCCACCAGCGTTCCGGTTCCATTTCGCGATTATCTCGGGACTTGATCCGCTTCGACTGGGCGCAATCTGCAAATTCCCAGTGGTTTTTGCGCGCCGCATTCGATAGCTATACAACGCGCAATGCCCTGGTGCAGCAAGCGACGCTGCCTTCCACTGGCGCAACCACGCATAACAACTACTTGAATCTAGCCATCAGCAATCAGTACACGTTCGGCCCATCGTGGGTTGCTTCCTTCGTTTTTGGAGGCAGCGGACTGCACCTGACTCAGTCCCGCAATTCGAATCTGGGCTTCGCCCTGGCGTTTCCTTTTAGCTCGACGGCGAGCACCATCTCCGGTCTCGAAACTTTCGGCGACAATCAATTCATCACTGCCATCACTGCGTTTCCCGTGCTTCGAAATCAGGAGAAATACCAGCTTCGCTATGACGTCAGCCACGAATCCGGACGTCATGCGCCGCGATTCGGCGTCAACTTTATTCACGAGCCCGTGATGAGCGGCGCTCTCACTGCCACCGCCGAAACTTTGCTCTCCTATTCGAACGATCCGACTTTTTACGCCGCGAACCCTTCGCAATTTTATTTCAGTCTCAGTTGCGCCCCTCCCGTTCCCGCCGATGTCGATTGCGAAGCCGCGCCCGCCGGCGATGGCAGCTTTTCGCAAAATGTTCAGCGCCTCGGCCTCTACGCCGAGGATTCCTGGCATGCTTCGCAACGCCTTACAATTAATTACGGACTTCGCTACGACACGACCTTCGGTCTCTTCATCGCCTCTGGCCACGACCAGAACATGAACCCGGCCCTTGCAGGGAACGGCATCATCTCCGGAATCCCTCACGACTACCGCAAAGCATTCGCTCCGCGGCTGGGGCTTGCTTACGGCATTGGCAGCTCCGGAAACACCGTCCTGCGTGGCGGCGTTGGATTGTATTTCAACGATCTTGCACAGAATGGATGGGTGGAAGCTTTCAACGCCGTGAACAATTTTAATATTCAGAACGCATCCGGGCCGCCATCTTTGATCGATCCGAACTACCATACGCCTTACGCGTTGCACGCAAGCGCGGGTATTCAGCACGCCTTCATGCCAATTGGATTTTGAGCGCGGACTGGACTCTTGAAACCGGCATGCACGGCTACCGTCGTTACGATTACTCGAATGTTAGCATTTTCAGAACAGATAATCGATCAAACTACAACGCGCTTGCGCTGCATTTGCAGGGGAATGTCGCCAAGCGGCTGAGCCTTGTCGCCAATTACACGCTGGCATCCGCAAAAACGTGGGGTTGCGAAGTCGGCGAGCTGTTCGATTACGTCAACGGCGTTTGCGATCCTCTTAATGCTTTTGCGCCGGGAGATTATGGTCCTTCCGGAGAAGACGTCCGGCATCGCGCTGTTCTCGCCGGAACCGTCCACGCGCCAGGCGGATTCGAGATCACGTTCTTGTCGCAGGCCGAAAGCGCCCGGCCGGTCACGCTCGTCACTCCCGTCGGCAACCGCGCCGTTGTGAACGGCGTGAAGACCAGCCTCGATGAATTCCGCGGCACTCCTTATCTGCAAACGGATTTGCGCGTCACACGGCCATTCAAGATTCAGGAACGCTGGTCCGTCGCGCCGTTCATCGAGTTCTTCAATTTGTTCAACCGCAACAATCCGGGCAACAACTTTATTCCTGATATTTCCGTGCTGCCGGTCCCGGTGAACGATTTAAGCAACGTCACGGGCATTTGTCTGAATCCGGCGTGCACGCAAACCGTGCCGGTGACTAGCGGCAAGCAGTTGCTCGTTCCCGCCGGCGCGCTCGGCGATTTTTTTGGCCCCGGCACGACGGTGGGAATTCCTTTCGCTGCCCAAATCGGCGTGCGGCTTACGTTCTAGCCGCTTTTCTGCGTTTGCTAACTTGTTCGTTCCTACAAGCGAAGTTACAGCGACGCGCGGTGGCGTACGCCGTGGATGCGCATTTCGATCAAATCATCGATGGATGGCTTCTTTGTAGCCGCGGTCGCGGACTTCCTTCACAAAATTCGCGTCGACGCCGTGAATGCGCATGGCTACGAGTTGATCCGGAGAAATTTTCGCGATAACCCGCCTCTTTCATGCTCTTTACAAATTCGGGACTTACACCGTGAATGCGGAAGGCGACAAGGTCGTCCGAGGAAATATCTTTTTCCACGAGCTGCTGGATTTGTTCGGTGAACTCTGGACTGACTCCATGAATGCGGAAGGCGACGAGTTGATCCACGTCGAGATGGCGGCCCATGAGCGAAGTCATGGACTTGACGAATTCCGGACTGGCGCCGTGAATGCGCATGGCCACGAGATCATCCGCGGAAACATCCTTCGAGACGGATTCGCGGACTTCGCGAACAAAATCCGGTGAGACGCCGTGGATGCGGAAGGCGACCAGCTCGTCGACAGAAAATCTTTTGCCGAGCAGAGCGTTGATTTCCTTGGTGAACTCCGGGCTCACTCCATGGATGCGCATGGCGACCAGATCATCGGGGGACGGTTTCCCAGGAAGAAGCGCGAGCATGGCGCGGGTGAATTCCGGCGAAACACCGTGAATGCGAAAGGCCATGAGCTCGTCGGTGCTGAGGTTGCGATAGCCCACGTCATTCATGTCCTTAACGAACTGGCGGGAAACATCATGAATGGCGAAGGAGAAGAGCTGCTCTTGCGAGAGGTTTGCGTAGCCGAGAGCTTTCATTCCCTGCACGTATTCGGCGCTGGCGGAAAAACTGAATTTGCCGCTGCCCTGGCCGTCGTGGAAGCGGCCGTCAAAACTCATGATTCCGGCGTCGCGGCGCAGCTCGAAGTGAACGGGCGAATCTTTCGCGGTGGCCAGGCTCGCGTCGAGGCCGTAGAAGTCGCTGATTTTGTGCGTGTTGCCCCAGTTTTGGTGATGGCCCCAGCTGGAGCGCTCGACTTCGAGATCGATGCATGCGCAATTCGAGTCTGAGACGAATTTGGCGTGCCAGTCGCCCTGGATGCTGTCGTCGGCGCGGCTTCGCAGGGGCCTCATGGTCAATACCGCCGTCATCAGCATCACTACGCCGAGCCCCATCATGAATTTACGCATGGACATCACCTCGCACCAGTGAAGACGCGCGAGCGCGGGATTTGTTCCATGAGGATCGAAGGACGAAATTCGAAAAACTCGAAATTCGGTGGTTCACAACGAAGGTCACGGCGAAAACCGGAAAATTTTGGCTGGAGGGAGGTACCCCCCTGGGGGTTTTTTCGTAAGTGTTCATTCTAAAGGGTTTTAAGTCCTGTGTTTTGGAAGTGCGGATTCTAAAGGAGTTACGGGCGTGTTTTTCGTAAGTGCGTATTCTAAAGGGGATAGCTTTGAAGAGAGTTAGAAAGTTGGAATGTTGAAAGGTTTGAAGGTTCGTGAAAGATGACAGGGCGGGGCCGGCATGTTCGGCGGGGCGCGGGAGGGGGTGGCATGGACGAACCATGGGGAAGGGTAGCACGGCATTGGCGAGGGGGTAAAGTGAATTACAGGGAATGGTCGAAAATGGCGGCTGGACGGCAGAAATTGGGGGTTAAACGGCCGCGCGGGAAGAGTCAAAACACGCACGCTTAACACCGCAGGGCGCGCCACCCTCTTAGGCGTCTGCGGTGATCGTCCGCGCCACGCGTCCAACCGAACCGATAGTTATTGGTGTAAGTTTCTCAGAAGCTCCCGCTCTTCCGCCGAGAATTTGCTGTAGCGGCCATGGTTGATTTCGCGCTCACGAGCAAATGGCGGCATCTCCCGGAGGGCTCGCATGGCGTTCAGCACTTCCCGCCGGGGCGGAGTAGACGAAGGAGAGGCCTGGTTGTAGTTTGACGTGATCGCGCTGGCTGCGATTACATTGGCGGGGCCTGCGGTGGCTGCCGTTGAGATGACGTCGCGCGAAAGCGTGCGCCCGGAAGCGGGCGAGACTTTTACAGAGTAAGAATCGTCAAGGCTGTCCGACGAGGGAGGTGTCGAATTATTGGTTGGCGGTGCCGAAGGCTTATCGATGGATTTCGGAGCTGCGTTCGGTTGTTGAGGATTCCTGTTCCGGTTGTTAGGAGGCGTGTAGGGAGGAGGGGGAGGAGGATAGTAGGGGTAATAGTATGGGTCATAGTAGGGAGCCCCCCACCCAGGACCATAGGCGTATCCGTACGGATAGGTGTATCCCCAATAGGGCCAGCCCCAGCCAAAACCGAATCCCCAGCCCCAACCCGATCCGCCCCAACCCCAGCCCCATCCGCCACGAAAGCCGTGGCTAGGAAAGCCGCCGTGAAAGGCGGCGGAGCCATGAAAACCGACTCCACTGTGGAACGCGCCTCCACTGCGGAACCCGCTTCCGCCACGGAAAGCGCCACCGCCATGAAACCCGCCACCGCCGTGAAAGCCACCACCACCACCGTGAAATCCGCCGCCTCCGCCGTGAAAGCCCCCGCCACCGTGGCCACCACGCTGCGCGAAAGCAGGCTCAACGCGTCCAAAAACCAAGAGCGCGGCGATTACAAAAAGAACTTGCAGGAAGGGTTTTTTCATTTCAGTTCCTCCGATCAAGCGACATGTGCGAGTCGGGCGACTCGGGACTGCCTCTGCAGGAGGAAACTTCTGTATCGGACGTTTTCTGGCCGGCAGTCCAAGATCAGCAACAGCATTTTACACCCGGACAGCGCCGGAATCGAGTTTCTTCGTCGCCTGAAGACGGAAAGTTCGGCCCACCCTTCCACGACAGAAAACCTGGAAGCGTAGGGCACCACGGAAAGAGACAAAGTCAAATTCAAAATCGTTGTATGGCTCTTAGACTGTCCCACCTGCCGGGGCCAACCGAGCGTCCCGGACATTCTAGAGGTTTGAGCCTCGGCCACCCACCGAATGTTCCCGGATTGCTCGTCGTCGCCTTACCAGACTTTGGCTAGGTGATGCAGACTCTGGAGATAGTCTGAGTCGTCGATTTTGCTTTCGACGCCAAACTCCGTGAGGATGATCATCATTTGTCCCACGGGAAGACCGGCAAGCTCTGCGGCTTTGCCAAGGGAGGCCTCTCCCTTTTTGTATCGCTCGACGGCCAGCAGGAGCCTGCCGCGCGTAACGAGGTCACGCACAGCTTTGGAGAGGTCGCTGCGCTCCTCTTTGGAGAGCTCGGCGAGAAACTCGTAGTTGTCGCGATCCATGCGGATACTCATTGTCTTGGTCATTCGTGTACCTCCAATTTCAACCTGGCGTCCTCGATGATCGATTCCTTGTAGCGGCCATATCTTGCCAGCGAGGCGAGAGCGGCAAGCGCCCAACTTCGGTCGAGCAAACCCTTTTCGCGGCTGCGAAGCAGAATGCCGATTGCGGTTGTAAAGGGAATGCCGAGCAACTTGCAGGCGTTGATGCCGTTTTTGTCATCGATGCCGATGAGGCTGGCCCTTTGGCCGACGGCGAGCGCGATGGCTTCCGCTTCGCCTTGGCCCAAGCTAAAGTCCGCTTGCAACTTTACGACGAGCTTTCTGTTCTTGACGGGGATGACCGTGATTGCAGATTCGTCCAGAGCCTGCTGGATCATGAGCGCATCCAGGGTTTTCTTGGCGCCGCAACACTCCCTCGCAACCTCCTCTGGAATAACTACCTGCAGCTTGACGCCCTCGAGGAAAGGGCCCAGCAGTTCGGCCTTGGCCAGGAGGATGAGTGTGGATGCGTCAAGAACAAGCATTATGACAATATATTACAAGCGTCATTATAATCTAAGCCGGAGTGGAAAGCAACGCAGAGCAAAGATGTGCAAACCCGACCATGCCGCGTCGTTGAACGGGTCAGACTTCTTCGGGCACGACGTAGGGTGCGCGATAGGTGCCGCGGAGGAGGCGATTGGCTTCGTCGTCGCCGACGACTTGCTCCGTGGCGGGATCGAAGGTGAGGGTGCGGCCGAGGCGATAGGAAGCGTTGGCCAGATGGACCAGCGTTGTTGAGATGTGGGCTTCCTCGATGGGCGAATGAATGTCCTGGGCGCGACGGCTGCGAATGCAATCGACGAAGTTCGCGTAGTGGTCACCGGCAGCTTTGCCGTGTGGGCCGGGTTCGAGTTGATCGGTGAGCCAGGTTTTGTAGGCGTCGTAGCCGTCGATGGCGAGAAAGCCTTTCGAGCCATAGAAGAGGTTGCCGATGGTGTTGGTCTTCGCATCTTTTGGACCGAGGGATTGTTGCATGTCGGCAGATTTTTTGTTTGTGCCGGCGGTGAGTCCCGCGGGGGGAACGGCGCTGGCTCCGTAAGCACCGGTGCCGATCTCCGCTTCGTGATTGGTGATCCAGTGGCGGATTTCGAGCTCCATCATTTTGCGCTTGCCGTTCGAATCGTTGAAATAGTAGACGGCGTTCAAGACGTTGGGAGTTTCCTGGTCGTCCTCAAACATGAAATGCCCGCCCATGGCGGAGACGGATACGGGGAAACCAACGCCGAGGCCCCAGCGAGCGATATCGATTTCGTGAATGGCCTGGTTGCCGGCTTCCCCGTTGCCGGTGTCCCAGATCCAGTGCCAGTTGTAGTGAAAGCGATTTTTTGTGAAGGGCTTGAGCGGAGCGGGGCCGGTCCAGAGGTCGTAATTGACGCCAGCGGGAACGGGCTCGGGCGTGGCGTGGCCGATCCCTGCGCGCCATTTGTAGCAAAGGGCGCGGGCCATGTAGACGTCGCCGATCGTGCCGTCACTGAGATGATGGATGGCTTCGATCATGCCGGGATTCGAGCGCGACTGGCTGCCGTGCTGGCAAATGCGGTTGTACTTTTTTACGGCGCGAACGAGTTGGCGTCCTTCGAACCAGTTGTGCGAGCAAGGCTTTTCTACGTAGACGTCTTTGCCGGCCTGGCAGCCCCAGATGGCCATGAGCGAGTGCCAATGATTCGGCGTGGCGATGGAGATGGCGTCGATATCTTTGTCTTCGAGGAGCTTGCGAACATCGACGTAGGATTTGGGCTTCGGCAAGCCCAACTTCTCGACGCCGGCGAGGCGCTGGTTCAAGACGTTTTCGTCGACATCGCAGAGGGCGGCAAGCTCCACGCCCGGGACATGCGAGAAGCCGTGGATGTGATCCTGGCCGCGGCCGCGCACGCCGCAGACGGCCACGCGGACACGATCGTTTGCGCCGAGAATCCTGCCACCTAACGCTAACGCGGCTGCGCCTGCAGTGATTGCTGTTCCCGTGGTCTTGAGAAATTCACGCCGTTCGATTGCCATGGTTGCCACCTTTGATTTGGAAGCGCTGTTGCACGCCGCATTTTACATACTTCGGAGCGGATGCGCACGGGTTCCGGGGCGTGCTCTCAGCGACTGTGAGGAAGCGATAGAGAAGAGATGAGCGAGATCGGATGGCGCGTTGTTAAAGAGGATTGTGGTAGGATGCCCGTGCGTAAGGGACGCATCCGGTCCGCGGAAAGGGCAGAAGCCCACCTGAGTTCCATCGAGAATTGCGTACCTTCTTTCAGCCCGATATGCGGACAAAGGGCGAGTTGATGAAAGGAGGTCGTTATGCCGACCCATTCCGAGGACGCGCCGCGTCCGCTACCCGAACGTCCCAATCTCCAGCATTTGAAGAATCAAGCCAAGGATTTAGTCAAGGCAGGTGAGGCTGATTCGCTCAGTTCAGCGCAATTTGAGATTGCGCGTCGTTATGGGTTTGCGAGCTGGCCGAAATTGAAGGCGCACGTGGATTCGCTCGAGGAGATTGGACAGCTTAAGCTGGCGATCGATGCGAACGACTTGGAGCGGGTCAAAAGCTTGATGACGCGCAATCCAGCGCTGCATCGCGCTCCGCTGGGTTATGGCAAGAACGGGCCGCTGACCTGGGTGGCGGAATGCCGGGTGCCGTGGGAGGCGCCTGGTCCGGCGAGATTGAGCCATGGCGGAATGGATGATCGAGAACGGGTCGGACGTGCATCAGGGCGGCGACGGGCCGCTGATGCGAGCGGCACTTCTCGGGCAACGGATTCCCATGATGGAGTTGCTTGTGGCGCATGGCGCGGACGTGAATGCCGAGTGGAATGGATATTTTCCGATTTTGTTTGCGCCGTGCGAGACCGTGGAACCAAGGCCGATCAAATGGTTGCTGGAGCATGGAGCAAATCCGAATTGCGCGCAGCGCGGGGCGGAAGTATCCGGGTACGGCGCTGGATTATGTCATCGGGACTTATGGGCGCTCGCGGCAGCTTGCCGAGTGCATGGACATTCTTATCAATGCGGGCTGCGCCACGAAATACGACGTGCCGCCCGTTCTGGATTTGCTGCGCGGGCGGATTGATCGTCTGGAGGAAAAGATCGAGGCGGAGCCTGCGCTGGTGCATCGACAATTCGCCGAACTGGATTTTGGGAGCACGGGCGGGCGGCTGCTGAAGCTGCAAGGAGCGACGCTGCTGCACGTGGCGGCGGAGTACGGCAACGTGGAGGCAGCGCGGCTGCTATTGGAACGCGGGGCAGACGTCAATGCGCACGCGGTTGTAGGATGAGGATGGCGCCGGTGGACAGACGCCAATTTTTCACGCGGTGACGCAGTTTTTTGATTGGGGATTGCCGGTGGCGCAGTTATTGGTGGAGCGCGGCGCGGACTTATCGGTGCGTGCGAAAATGCCTGGGCACTACGAGCGGCCGGGGGAAATGGTGGAGTGCACGCCGCTGGGGTACGCGAAGTTGTTTCCCGGCGGCGAAAACAAGTCCGTGACACTATTGCGCGAGCGAGGCGCTGCGGAATAGTTCGGATCCGCTTGGGGCTGAGACGGGTTCGGCAGCTGGGGTTTTTTTGCAACACGAGAGTCATGGCACATAGCTATCATTATTGCTTTGCGACACCGAAGTCGCGCTGCCACGGCTCTGTCGGAATCGCATCATCGGGAGGAAGGCGCAATGATTGAAGAATCGCTCCGTGCCGCCTGATGCGGTGCTGCCACACGTGATGTATCTGGAATTGGCTGGCGCAATTGCGTGGCTCGGCAAAGCGTTTGGCTTCAGAGAGCACTATCGGTATGGCGAGCGCTGAGCGGGGCGCAGATGCACCTGGGCAACGCCTGGATCATGGCCAAACAGGCGCGGCCGGGTTGAGCGAGCCCCGCGAAACTTGGCTACGGAACACAGAGTTTGACGGTGTTCGTCGAGGATGTGAAGGCTCATTTTCAGAAAGCGAAGGCGGCGGGGGCAAAGATTCTGGAGGAGCCGCATGAGACAGAGTACGGCGAATTTCAGTTTGCAGCAGAAGACCTGGAGGGGCATCACTGGTTGTTCTCGCGGCACGCGCGGGACGTGAGCCCGGATGAGTGGGGAGCCACGATTGTGGAAAGCGCGGGTTAGGTTGCGAACGTGGAGGGCGCATAAGCAGAAGGTTTTGGGTGCTGAGCGGACGGTGTAGTACGCTCACGGCGCGAGTGGGAGAGCTAAATGAAAATGGACGCGAGAACAATTATGCGCGGGGCGATATGCTTGGCGGTTTTTTTGCTGGCGGCGAGCGTGCATGCGGCGCCGCTTCCTCAAGCGGCGGGCAAGAAATTTGAGGTGTCGTTTCCGGCGTCTGTGCACGCGGGAGCAATTACGGGACGTGTGTTTGTCGTAGATAAGACGAAAGACAAGCCCGAGCCGCGGATGACAGCGGGAGGCTGGGGAGATTCTGGGACCGCTGTTTGGCGTGGACGTAAATGCGCTGGCGCCGGAGCAGACCGCAGTGATTGATGCGAGCACGCCAGGGTCGCCGGTGCGGAGTTTGCGCGAGATTCCTGCGGGCGATTATTACGTGCAGGCGATTATGAACATTTATACGGAGTTTCATCGCGCGGACGGGCACACGGTTTGGCTGCACATGGACCAGTGGGAAGGGCAGCATTTCAATCGCTCGCCGGGAAATTTGTATAGCGAAGTGCAGAAAGTGCATTTGGATCCGGCGGCGGGTTACGACATCAAGCTGAGCTTGACGAAAGTGATTCCGCCGATTGAGGAGCCAGCGGATACGCCGTGGGTGAAGCACATCAAGATTCAGAGCGAGATGCTGACGAAATTCTGGGGACATCCAGTGTATATCGGCGCGATAGTGTTGCTGCCGAAAGGGTTATGACGAACATCCCAATGCGCACTATCCGGTGATTTTTCAACATAACCATTTCGATTTGTAGGCCGCCGTTCGATTTTTCGACGGAGGATTTTCCGAGTCGAGCGCGAGTTGCGCGGAGTCGCTGAACAACTTGAACCGGGAGACCGGGTATGAGTTTTATCAGTCGTGGAATTCGGAGAATTTTCCGCGAATGATTGCCGTAACGTTGCAGCATCCGACGCCGTATTACGACGATTCGTACGCGGTGAATTCGGTGAACAACGGGCCATACGGCGATGCGCTGGTGAAAGAGATGATTCCGTATCTCGAGGCGCATTTCCGGATGATTGCCGAAGCCGTACGCGCGCGTGTTGACGGGCGGGTCGACGGGCGGATGGGAATCGTTGGGAGCGCAGGTGTTTTATCCGGACTTTTTTGGCGGCACGTGGACGCTGTATCCGGACTCGATTGATTTTCGGCGATATGGGACGGTGAATGCGTACGAAGATGACAATGCGTTTTTCGAGCCGGGGCATACGTGGGTGCAGGTGCCGCGTTACATCGATGCGGACATCGGAGGGGCAGGACGAGATAACGATTCAACAGTTCAGCCAGATGGAAGATGTCTTGGGAAGCCATAACCGTTCTGGCGAGCAGATTGAAATTTGGGACGCGGCGTACGGGCCGATTGGCGACGATGGGTATCCGAAGCCGCTGTGGGACAAGAAGACAGGCAAGATCGATCACAGCGTGGCGTTGTACATGCGCGACCACGGGTACGACTTGAGCTACAACCTTCGGACGAATTGGGCGACGCTGGGGCCGAAGCTGCGCGGGAAAGATTCATGTGTACGTCGGCGACATGGACAATTTTTATTTGAATTTGGCGGTGTATAAGCTGGATGAAGAGATGAAAAAGCTGACGAACCCGCCGTGCGATTGCGATTTTCAGTACGGGCGTCCGATGAAGGGGCATGGATGGCAGCCGACGACTACGGCGAATTTGGTGAAGTGGATGGCGGAGCATGTTACGAAGAATGCGCCGGCGGGAGAGCAGACGGCCGCTTGGCACTATTGAGCTGAGGAAAGAGGAAAGCAGATTCCTCGCTCTGCTCGGAATGACATTTTAAGATTGAATTCAGTGGAATGGCGCGATCGAGCGATCCACGCCACCTCTTCGTGCACTTGCCGGCCTAGCCTTGCTATCCTTATAAGGGCCAGTTCTGAGGAATCAGTAGAGACTTATGTTTGAAAACCTAACAGACAAGCTGCAGCGGACATTTAAGAACCTGCGCGGGCAGGGGAAGCTCACGCGACGAGCACCTGGACGCGGCGCTCGCGGAGATTCGCGAGGCGCTGCTCGAAGGCGACGTCAACGTGGGCGTGGCCGACGAGTTGCTGGCGAACATTCGCGCGAAGGCGCTGGGCAGCGAGGTGATGCTGCAACTTTCGCCGGACCAGCAAGTGGTCAAGATCGTGCGCGACGAACTGGCGGCGCTGCTTGGCAAGCATGCCAAGCCGCTGTTTGCTTCGCGGCCGCCGTCGGTGTGGATGATTGTGGGCTTGCAGGGTTCCGGCAAGACGACCACGACGGGCAAGCTGGCGAAATGGCTGGCGCAACATGGGCACCGGCCGCTGGTGGTTTCGACGGACGTCTACCGTCCCGCGGCGCGCGAGCAGCTCGCGCAGGTGGCCAAGGCGGTGGGCACGGCGCTGTGGCCCGGCGCGGGCACGGACAAGCCGCTGGAAATTGTGCGCGGCGCGATTCGCGAAGCAAAACTTTCCGCGAGCGACGTGATTCTTGTGGACACGGCCGGGCGCTTGCACATTGACGACGACTTGATGAACGAACTGGGCACGCTGAAGAAGGAGCTGCAGCCGAGCGAAATTTTGTTCATCGCGGACGCCATGATCGGGCAGGACGCGGTGCGGTCGGCGGGCGAGTTTCACAAGCGGCTCGGGCTGACGGGCGTGATCCTGACGAAGCTGGACGGCGATGCGCGCGGCGGCGCGGCGCTTTCGATCGGCAAAGTTACCGGCGCGCCGGTGAAGTTCGTGGGACTGGGCGAAAAATACGACGCGCTGGAAGCATTTTATCCGGAGCGCATCGTTTCGCGCGTGCTGGGCATGGGCGACATCATGTCGCTGATCGAGCGCGCGGAGCAGACGGTCGACAAGAAGGCCGCGGCCGAACTCGAGCGCAAGCTGCGCAAAGAGGGATTCACGCTGGAGGATTTCCGCGACCAGCTGCAACAGATTCGCAAGATGGGGCCGCTCGAACAGCTCGTGGACATGCTGCCGAAGATGGGGCCGCTGCAGAATTTGCCGAAGGACGCGAAAGTGGATGAGGGAAAGCTGAAGCAGGTCGAGGCGATCATCAACTCGATGACGAATCAGGAGCGGCACGACCACAACATGATTGATGGCAAGCGGCGCAAGCGAATCGCGAAGGGCAGCGGGACGACCGTGCAGGATGTGAATCAGGTTTTGAAGCAGTACATGCAGATGCGCACGATGATGAAGCAGTACGGCGCGATGGCCGCGCGGGCGAAGATGAAGGGATTGGGGAAGCTCGCGGGTTTGTCCTGACGCGCTGGTCTATTCTTTCGGTTTCAAATTCAAATATAACTCAGCAGTTTTCACGGCGAGCGCTTCTGGATCGAGATCGGTCGCGATTGCAGAGGATGATGACCGTCAGATTGTCGGCGGTGAAGCGCTCGATGACAGTGCGGAAGCCCATCGTGGTTCCCGTGTGCCAGGTGCGCGTATGGCCTCGGTAGGGGTCGAGAAACCAGCCGAATCCGTAGGAGACGGGTTTGCCGGGGTGGAGGTTGTCGTCGTTGGCTTCCTTGGGCCAGTGGGGCTGGGAGCCATCGTTTAGTTTCACGGGTGCAGCGCGGGCTGCATCTCTTTTTCGTTGAGCAGAGTGTGATTGCGCAGGGCGTCGTCCCACTTGGCGAGATCTTCGAGATTGGAATAGATGCCGCCATCGCCGAGCGTTGCGGAAGTTGAACTTTGGTCGGTTTCCTTCAGTGCTTCGCCTTCCTTCGAGTGGCCGAAGGCGCGGTTCACGACTTCATTTTTTCCCTTTTGATAGACGATGGTGTGATCCATCGGAGCGGTACGAAAATGCGCGCGTGAAGAAAATCGCCGAAGGATTCGCCGGAAGCTTTGGCAACGATGAGACCGAGAACGACGTAGCCGGAATTGCTGTACGACCAACTGGTTCCAGGAGAGAAATTTGCCTTTTGTTTCTTTTTTCAAGAGTGCGAGCACTTCGTCGTCCTGGATTTGGTGTTCGGGCGACCAGACCGGGCCTTTCACCTTTTCCTGGGCATCCATCAAATCTTCGTAGTCAGGCAATCCGCCGGTATGGTTGAGGAGATTCCAAATGGTGATGTCTTTGCCGTACGCCGGGAAATCGGGAAATATTTCCGTGAGTGTCTGGTCATAGCGTAGCTTCCCGTCGTGGACGAGCAGCATGATGGCCATGGCGGTGAATTGTTTGGTGAAGGACGCAAGGCGGAAGTTTGTATGCGTGTCGATTTTCGCTTGAGTGCGCAAGTCGCAGTCGCCGTAGCCTTTTTCAAACAAAGTGCGCCCGTTCTTGCGCACGAGCACCGCCAGGCCGGGCGCGTCTTTTTGGGTGACGGCATTGAAAATCGCGTCGGCTTGCCGTTCCGCAGGAATGTTGGGGGCTTGCGCGCGGGTTTCCATGCTGAGCGCAAAAAGAGCGGCGATAGCAAGGACAATTGCGTACTTCAATTGGCCTCCTTCAGGCGCCCGCAGCATAGCATCTCCGTGCCGAATCATCTCCTCGTAACACGAGCGCGATATTTCTCTGGCTTCCCGCGGCGCGAAATGGCCGCGAATTTTCCACACTGCCGCATTCTCTGCGGCTGGCGGCCAGCGACGGTGACTCCTTGAAAATTCCCGCGCTGCGGATCCAGAGCGTCGTTTATACTCCTGTGGCGATGAATACGCCGCCTTGCGGCGCCTTAAGAGAAGACTCGCTGGACTTTTCGAATGCAACCGTATGACCTGATTGTGATTGGCTCCGGCCCGGGCGGCCAGCGCGCCGCCATCCAGGGAGCGAAGGCCGGAAAGCGCGTCGCGGTGGTCGAAAAGCAGGCCGCAATCGGCGGCGTGTGCATCAATACCGGAACAATTCCCAGCAAGACAATGCGCGAAGCGGTGCTGCATCTTTCCGGTTTCTATTCGAAGAACTTTCTACGGTTCGAACTACAACGTCAAAGAAAACGTGACGATGGCGGACCTGAATTTCCGTGTACAGCATGTGATCGAGAACGAAGTGGCGGTCACTCAGGACCAGCTCAAGCGCAACGGCGTGGACGTCATTCACGGCTTCGGGAAGTTCCTCGATGCGCATCACCTTCGCGTGGAAAACGGCAATGGCTACACCGAACTGGAAGGGCAGTTCTTCGTGGTCGCTACGGGCACGAAGCCGGCGATCAATCCGAAAGTGCCCATCAACGGGCGAACAATAATCAACAGCGACCAAATCCTGACCATGCCGCAGATTCCCAGGACGCTGATCGTGGTGGGCGGCGGCGTGATCGGAGTCGAGTACGCGTGCATGTTTGCGACGCTCGGCGTGCGCGTGATTATCGTGGAAAAGCGGCCGCGGCTGCTGGAATTTGCCGACACGGAAATGGTTGAGGCGCTGACTTACCACATGCGCGATCACCGCGCCACGCTGCGGCTCAACGAGGAAGTCGAGAGCGTGGAGGAATTGCCCGACGGAAAAGTGGCGGCGAACCTGGTCAGCAAAAAACGCATCAATGGCGATGCCCTGCTCTACGCGGTCGGCCGGCAAGGCAACGTGGACATGCTGGACCTCGCTGCCGCCGGAATCGAATCCGACGACCGCGGGCGCATCAAAGTGGATGCGGATTACCGCACCTCGCAAGCGCACATTTTTGCCGTGGGCGACGTGATCGGCTTCCCGAGCCTGGCGTCGGTCTCGATGGAGCAGGGGCGCATCGCCGCGGCTCGCGCGTTCGGGCTACAGGTGCAAACGGATCCCGCGAGTTATCCGTACGGGATTTACACGATTCCGCAGATTTCTTTTATCGGGAAAACCGAAGAGCAGCTCACCGACGCCGATGTTCCCTATGAAGTTGGAGTGGCGTATTACCGGGAGATTGCGCGCGGGCAAATCTCTGGCCATACCGATGGCCGCTTAAAGCTACTTTTTCACCGTGAGACGCTCGAACTACTCGGCGTGCATATTTTCGGCGAAGACGCTGCGGAGTTGCTGCATATTGGTCAAGCGGTCTTCAAACTAAAAGGCAAGATCACGTACTTCATCAACACGGTCTTCAATTATCCGACCCTGGCGGAATGCTATAAGACGGCCGCGTTTAATGGCCTCAACCGCCTAGGTTGAAGGGCGCAAGTCACGGCGGTCCCAGTTAACAATTGTTAAGCCCAACCCTCGCGGGATTCCCGGCGGAGGAAGTCGTTGGCCTGGGCAACGTTGGTGACGCGCATGTTTGCGCCGTCATAATTGATCTTTTTTCCGGCGCGAAGTGCGACGACGCCGAGGAGCATGACTTCGGTCAGGCGCGCGGCGTATTCGAACGGGCAGGAAGTTTCCGTTTTGCCTTTGGCGGCGTTCACCCAATTCATTTCATGGTCTTCGTTTTCGATGCGGGGCAGCTTCTGGGGAGGCTTGCCATAGGAATCGTGAAGGGACTTGGGCAGCAGGCGAGGCTTCAATCCGTAGGTGTCGTGGAGCAGTTTGCCTTTGCTGCCGATGAGCAGGGCGCCGCCGCCTTTGTTCAGATCTTCGTCGCCAAGTTCCTCGGGCTTGTTGGGCATGAGGCCGCCGTCATACCAGGTCAGCTTTACGGGCGGCATGGAGCCGCGCGCGGGGAATTCGTAAAAAGTTTGTGTGGCATGCGGATAGCAGACGCCGTTGAATGGCGTGGAGACCGTCTCAATGCTCGTCGGCAAGCCGAGATTAAGCGCCCACATGGAGTGGTCGATCAAGTGCGCGCCCATATCGCCGATGGCGCCGACGCCCCAATCCGACCATCCGCGCCAGTTGAACGGGTGATAGATGGGGTGATAGTCGACTTTTGGGCCGACGCCGAGAAAAAGATCCCAAGATAGCTTGTCGGGAACGGGGTAATCGCCAGCCAAGGCGGCTGCGAGACGGGCGTTGACGCCCGGTCCGTTCCAGCGAAGAGTTTCGGCGGGCACTTTGAGGACATCGGGACGCGGCACACCTTGCGGCCAGAAACCCAGCGGGCGGTTGGTCCAAATATGAACTTCGCGAACTTCACCAATCGCGCCGGCTTGAATGTATTCGACGGTGGTGCGCCCGTCGTTTGAGGAATGACCCTGATTGCCCATCTGCGTGGCGACCTTGGTTTCCTTCGCGCGCCGCGCGAGCTGCCGGGCTTCATCAATGGACCAGGTAAGCGGCTTCTGCACGTAGACATGTTTGCCGAGAGCCATGGCGGCGAGGGCGATGTGAGCGTGCATGTGATCGGGAGTGGCGACGAGGACGGCGTCGATGTCTTTTTGGTGCTCAAGCATGTCGCGATAGTCCTGGTAGCGCTTGGCCTTCGGCAGGTGCTCATTCTTCAGACGAATCATTCCCTCCAGGCGGGCCTTGGCCTTAACGCGATCGAACTCGACGGGAGGTTGGCCGGGGGCGGGTTGCGGATCAGGCTGGTCGATGCGAGTTTGCAGGTTGGGGATTTCGGTGTCGAGCCGGTCAAACGATTTACCGGCGTAGCCCCAGTCGACGTCGCAGAGCGCCACGATGTTTTGGCTGGCGAGATTGATCAGATTGGAGCGGCCCATGCCGCCGACGCCGATCCCAGCGATGTTGAGCATATCGCTGGGGGGAGTAAAGCCGCGCCCGAGGACGTGCCTGGGCACGATGGTGATGGTGGCGGCGCCCGTGGCGACGTTGGTCAAAAATTCGCGGCGTGAGACTTCTTTCTTTTCGCTCATAGCTCCTCCATTGTGTTGCGGGCATTATCGCGCTGTCGGAGGTACATTGCGATTGATAAGTTTAGGGATGGCTGTGTGTGGCGCGGAGGCGGCATGGAGGATGCGTCCGGGCCCCATTTGGATGAGTGGTCGACGTTTCAAGCCGATCTGGAGCTCACGCCGGAAACAGACTGATACCGCGACTCTTCGATTGCCGCAAGCTGCCCGTACAGGCTAAGATAGGTGGTGGAGGCATTAGTTAGTGCTCACTATTCGTTTATCCAGGATTGGGAAGAAGAAGAAACCGTTTTACCGCGTCGTGGTCATCGAGAGGACGCGGCCCCGCGACGGGCGAGTCGTGGAAGCGGTGGGGACATACGATCCGCTTAAGAAGCCCGCGGAGATCAAGCTCAACGTCGACCGCATCAAGCACTGGCTCGGAGTAGGTGCCCAGCCCAGCGACACCGTACGTAGCTTCATCCGCCAACAGAAGATCGCGTAAACCTAGCGAAGTCCCCATCTTTTGCGCATCCCCTGCCAGCCCGGGGGCGCTTTTTCCACGGCACGTTGGAAGATCGAGCACGTGGAGGTGAAGGATGAAAGAGCTGGTCGAAGCCATAGCCAAAGCGCTGGTGGACCATCCCGAAGATGTCAGGTCCGCCCGGTCGACGGCTCGCAGGTGACCGTTCTTGAGCTGCGGGTGCATCCGGAAGACCTAGGCAAGGTGATCGGACGACAGGGGCGGACAGCCAAAGCGGTGCGCACGCTGCTTGGTGCCGCAGGCATGAAGCTGAAGAAGCGCTACACGCTAGAGATACTCGAAGATTGAGCTCCGAAGCCCAGCGGTGGGTCATCGTCGCGAGGATTCTACGTCCCCGCGGCAATAAAGGCGAAGTAGCTGCGGAACTCCTCACGGATTTTCCCGAACGGCTGACACAATTGACGGAAGTTTTTCTTGGCGGCGGGTAGCGCCGCTGGGTGGTCGGAGCCGCGCCTTGCCGCGTCTGAAATCCTGCTGGCTCAGCCAGAATCATAAGGGCCAGGCCGTTTTTCATTTCGAAGGATGCAATTCCATTTCGGAGGCGGAGAAATTTCGCGGGCTCGAGGTACTGCTGCCGATTGAGAAGCGAGTTAGACTTGTTGCAGGCCAGTATTTTGTAGACGAACTGATTGGTTGTTCCGTCTTTGAAACCGCTGTAGAGCCTCCAATTGTTTCCTCCTCGCCATGCTCGCTGTCAACCGCCCCGTCTTTGCTGGGCGTGGTCAAGGATGTTCAATTCACGGGCGAAGGAGTGGCCGGAACGCCGCTTCTTGTTGTCGATACACATGTTGGAGAACTGCTGGTTCCTCTAGCAGAGGATATTTGCACGCGAATCGATACGGCCGCCCGGCGAATCGATGTGGTGCTTCCGGACGGACTTCGCGATTTGAACGATGGATTGTGAGCATGAGAGGAGCTTGGCCCTGGAAGGACACAATTGGGGCAGGGAACCCGCGGTTGCGGCGGTTAGCGATGTCGGCAAAACCCGCGTGTAAGTTAGACTGGCAGCAGCCATGCGTTTCGACCTAATTACGATTTTTCCTGAATTTTTTGCTGGCCCGCTCGATCACGGAATACTGCGGCGGGCACGCGAGACGGGTCTCGTCGAGGTCCACATCCAGGACTTGCGAGAATTCACCAAGGACCGCCACCGGAGCGTCGATGACCGGCCTTTCGGCGGCGGCGAGGGGATGGTGCTCAAGCCGGAGCCGTTATTCGAAGCGGCCGAAGCTCTTGTTGGCCACAGCTTGGGCAAGCGCCGAACATCCAGCTGTTCGTCTCCCGAAGACGGCTATTGTGCTCATGTCGGCTGCCGGGAAACTTTTCCGTCAGGAGATTGCGCGACGGTATGCGGAGCTAGATCGCATCGTTTTTCTCTGCGGGCGATATGAGGGAGTCGACGAGCGCGTGGCGGAGCTACCTTGCCACGGAAGAAATCTCCGTTGGGGACTATGTGCTCAGCGGCGGGGAGCTTCCCGCGATGCTGGTCATTGATGCGGTGACGCGGCTGATTCCTGGTGCGCTGGGGAATGAAGCGTCAGCACAGAACGAGTCGTTTAGCGAAAATCCGGCTTCGGCGGGAGAAGTTTTCTCCATGGGGGCACGGCATGCCGTGCCCCTGGAAGTTGCCCCAAAGCTTGGTCTCACTGGAGAGATTCACGACTCGCGGACCGCAAACCATTTATTGCTGGATTTTCCGCATTACACCAGGCCGGCGGATTTTCGCGGGTGGAAGGTGCCCGAGGTGTTGATCGGGGGCAATCACGCGGAAGTTGCGAACTGGCGCCGCGCGGCGGCCACTTGAAAAGACCCAGCGTAACCGGCCGGATTTGTTGTTGCGCTGATAAGTCCGGCGCGCGGTATACTTGAGGGTTCTGTGAAGGCGACGATCCAGACCGGTTATTTGCGCACCACGCAGGGCATTTGCGACTGCGGGCAGGCCTGCGCGTGTCCATGCTGCGCTTGTATGTGTACCGCTGCAAGCGGCATGGAGAGTCCTTCGGTCTAGCGCAATCTAAACCTAAAAGGAATCCAGGGCCGCTTGGAATAAGCGGCCCTTTTTCATTGTTAAGTGAAAGAGGAGCACGGTGCCATGAGCAATGCGGCAAGCGGAAACGGCAAGGAACAGGGCGAAGGGAAACCCATCGCCATTTACTACGAGCAGCAGCACTGGTTCAAGCCGCTCTTCGAGCAACTCGACGCGCGCGGCGTGAATTGGGTGCAAGGTTGACGCGCGGAACCATCAATATGATGTCGCTGCAAAGGAGCGCGAGTATTCGCTGCTCTTTAATCGCATGAGCCCCTCCGCGTGGCAGCGCGGAGTCGGCCACGGAATCTTTTACACGCTCAACTATCTGTCTCATCTGGAAGAAAAAGGCGTTCGCGTGGTGAATGGCTCCCGCGCTTTCACGCACGAAATTTCCAAAGCCTTGCAGTGCACGGTGCTCGAAGCGCTGGGCTTGCAGTATCCCAAAGCGCGGGTGATCAATCATCCGTCGCAAGCGTTAAGCGCGGCGGAGGCGATCGGGTATCCGCTGATCATTAAGCCAAATATCGGCGGCAGCGGCGCGGGGATAAAGAAGTTTAATTCGCCGGACGAATTGCGCGGGGCGGTCGAAGAGAATAGCTTGTCGTTCGGCATCGATAACACAGCGCTCGTGCAGGAATTCTTTACCGCGCGCGACGGCGTGATCACGCGCGTGGAAGTTCTCGGCGGCGAATATCTTTACGCGATTCAGATTCATATCACCGGCGATACGTTCGACCTTTGCCCGGCGGACATTTGCAAAAACACAAAGGGCGAGGAACTCACGCGATTGGCTTGCCCGGTCGACGCGCCGAAGTCGCGGGCTCACCGTCGAAGCCTACGATCCGCCGCGTCAAGTCATCGATGACGTCGAGCGCATCATGGAAGTCGCCGGCATTGAAGTCGGCGGCATCGAGTACGTCATCGACGATCGCACCGGGCGGCTACTCTATTACGACATTAACGCGCTCTCGAATTTTGTCTCCGACCCGGAGCGCATGATTGGCTTCAATCCGTATGCGCGGCTGGCGGACTATCTCATCAGCGAAGCGCGGATTCACGAGGCCAGCCGCGAGCGGCGGTTTCGTCTCGGCGGGGTGCATCCGATGAGATACGGCTACTGGCTCCCCGTTTTTGGCGGCTGGCTGCGCAACGTCGCGGACGAAAACATGCAAGCGACCTGGCCGTACGTGAAAAAGCTCGCGCAGCGCAGCGAAGAAATCGGCTACGACCTCACGCTCATCGCCGAATTGAATCTGAACGACATCAAGGGCGTGGAAGCGCCGTCGCTCGACGCATGGTCAACCGCGGCCGCGCTTGGCCGCGGTGACGGAACGAATCGAGCTGATGGTCGCCGTGCGGCCGACGTTCCATCTGCCTGCCTTGCTCGCCAAGCAGGCCGCGAACATCGATCACATCAGCAGCGGGCGGCTTACGCTCAACGTCGTGTCGTCCTGGTGGGCGGACGAAGCGAAGAAGTACGGCGTTGGATTCGAGCAGCACGACGACCGCTACGCGCGCACCAGCGAATGGCTCGACGTGTTGCACGGCGTGTGGTCCCGCGATCATTTTTCTTATGCGGGAAAGTATTACCGCGTCGAAGACAATGTCCTCGAGCCCAAGCCAATGGCTCAGCCGCATCCGACGCTTTATGCGGGAGGCGAATCGCCCGCGGCGAAAGACCTCATCGCCGAGAAGTGCGACGCGTACCTGATGCACGGCGATCCGCCGGAGCGCGTCGGCGAAAAAATCGCCGATTTGCGCGAACGCCGCGCGCGGCACAATCTGCCGCCGCTGAAATTCGGCGTCGCTGGCTACGCCATCGTGCGCGAAACCGAGCGCGAAGCGCAGGACGAGCTGAAGCGCATCACGGATGTCCAGCAGTCTGCCGCCGGCTATGCCAACTACCAGCAATGGCTTGCGGGAACGCAACTCGAGCAGCGCGTTTCTCTTGAAGACTATTCCGTTTCAAACCGCGGACTGCGTTCGGGCTTGGTCGGCACGCCGGAGCAAGTTTCCGAGCGGCTTGCGCAATTCGAAGCCGCTGGCGTGGACCTGGTCCTGCTGCAATTCAGCCCGCAACTCGAAGAAATGGAGCGCTTCGCGGAAACGGTCATTCGCCGAAGCGCTTCCGTGGCGGCGCAGGCTTAGCAGCGGCAGAAGTTCCGAATCAGTGAAGCTTGCGGAGAGTACTCCGTCTCCTCGGGAACGTCCGTCGGGCTCTCGAAATCGATCCGGTAGCCGTCGGGGTCCGAGAAAGACACCACCCACAAACCGTTTCCGACGAATGGGTTTCTACTAACTTTAATTCCCCGAGATGCCGCGTCACGATAAATCGTCAAGGCGTCTTCACACATGAAGCAGATGGATACACCCTCTCCCACTTTGCAGCTCGGTTTCCAGGAATCGTGTCCTTCTTTACGAAACTCCTGAAGCATCAAGGCCGCGTCGCCGATTTCAAGCCAGCACCAGCGGAGTTTTCCCTCGTCGATCCATTTCTTGGTCATCGCAAAGCCAAGACCCTCGACGTAAAAGCGGAGTGATTCTTCCATGTTCGAGACATGGAAAAATGGCACGGCTTGCTTGACGTTTGCGGCGGTTTTCTTTTCGAGGCTCATTTCTATGTACTCCTCGACGCGTATTGGTCCACCCTACTGCTCACGCCCACGCGAAACCAGACCAGGCAATTCATAACTGCAAGTGGTACGAAAAGTCAAAGGAAGCGGTCTTCCGCCTTGGAATGCGCTAGGTAAATTGTGGATATTTGGCTATAATTAGGGTTTGCCTTTGAAGAGCTGGCCCCGCCTGAGTGGGTCTGCAGGGAATACGAACATGAATCCGGTTATAGCCAAACTCCATGAAGCGCAACTGCGCAAAGACCTCCCCGAATTTCGCCCCGGCGACACGGTGCGCGTCAACGTCCGCCTGAAGGAAGGCGAGGGCGAGAAGGAAAAGGAGCGCCTGCAGGCGTTCGAAGGGGTCGTGATTTCCAAGAAGGGCCGGGCTTCCGGCGCCACGTTCACCGTACGCCGCGTTAGCTTCGGCGTCGGCATCGAGCGCATATTCCCGCTCCATTCGCCCTCGATTAGCTCGATTGAAGTGGTCGGCAAGGGCAAAGTCCGCCGCGCGCGCCTCTATTACCTGCGCGACCTGCGCGGAAAGGCTGCTCGCATCAAGCGCGCAGCTCGCGAAGAAGTGGCCGCCGTTGCAACGGCTGGAGCTGAAACTAAGTCGTAGGCGCAATTCTCCGATTCGAAATACGAAACACGAAATCCGAAATACTTTCACAAAAGAGCCCCGGTTCATTCGGGGCTCTTTTTGCTTTCAATCCGTGCCTGCCACCTCGCCCGGGAGTGAGTCGCTTACTAACCCCCATGAATCGCGAACTAGGGCTGCACATTTGTCACGCCTTCCGCACCCGGTTTTGGAAAGTGCTTCTCATACCAGGCGATGGACCGGTCGGTCCAATCAATGACATGCTTGGTCTCCCTGATGCCATGACCTTCGCGCGGGTAGCGCACGAAAACGGTCTCCGTGCCCACATCTTTTAGCGCGATAAAAAACTGTTCCGCTTCGGCGATGGGCACATCGTTATCGTTTTCGCCGTGCATCAGCATGGTAGGAGTATGCGCGGCGGCCACGTGCTTCAGCGCCGAGCGTTCCCAAGCGACGTCCATCAAGTTGCCCTGATGGAGGAACTGGCCGAACTCCATTTCCTCATATTGGTTGTAGTAGGTCATGTAGTTGTAGCTGACGAGATTGGCGATGCCGGCCGTGGGGATCGCGGCTTTGAATTCATTGGTCTGGGTGATCAGCCAGTCTGTCAGCTGGCCGCCATAGCTTACGCCTTCAATGCCCATGCGTTCGCGGTCGATCCACAAATAGCGGCGCACCGCCGCGCTTACGCCGTACAAAACATCCTGGCCTTCGTTGCCGTCTTGATCGCCGAAGACGGCGTCGGCAAACTTCTGCCCGTAGCCAGTCGAGCCGCGAAAATTAACGTTAAGCACCGCCCAGCCGTGGGCGGCATACACCTGATTCCTGAAGTTGAAACCGGGCCCGTTCTGCCCGTGCGGGCCGCCATGGATGTTCACGATCAGCGGATGTTTCGAGGTGGCGGTCATTCCCAGAGGCTTGGTGAGAAACGCCTCGACTTCGAATTTGTTGTCGTTGCTGACGAAGGTGAAAGACTCGACTTCGGCAATTTGCTTTCCGGCGAGAACTTCCGCATTCAAGTCGGTGAGCTTGCGAGCCGCGGCGCTGCCGGTCTTAACGTAAAGCTCCGACATATCGCGCGGCGAAGCGAAGCTGTAAGCCATCGTGCCGTCCTTGCCGACGGAAAAGCCGCCAACAGCACCGGTGTCTTTCACCACGTATTCCGGCGCGCCGCCGCCAAGCGGCAACCGCACCAGATAATTGCTTCCGCGCTCTTGCACCGTGAAATAAACGGAGCGGCCGTCCGGCGCCCACTTCGGCGCGCCTTGGCGGTTGTCAATCACGCGCTCCAATCTCACGGCGATCGCTGCCATCAGCGTTCATCATCCAGACGTGCGTGTCTTCCATGGTGGTTTCGCGGTCGGTCAAGCCGCGCTTCGTGCCGCGATAGACGATGTGCTTGCCGTCCGGCGACCAGAGCGGATCGTACTCGTTGTATTCCGTTGCGGTCAGGCGGCGGATGCTGTTGTCCGCCACATTCAGCGCGAAAATGTCGTAGTTGAAAAATTCGTCCTGATTGGGTTCGCGGTTCGAAGCAAAGAGAATCTCCTTGCCGTCCGGCGACCAGTCAATGGAATGCTCGTCATAGATTCCTTGCGTCAGTTGGCGGACCTGTTTTGTGGCCACGTCCACGGCAAAAATGTGCAGCCGCTGATTGTCGTTGAAGCGCGTCATGCCTTCGCCGGCGTCGGGCTTATACAAGTAGCGCGTGATGACCATGGGATCGCCGCTGGCCTCGGCAGCTCTTTCGTCCGGCGTCGAAGAAACAAAAGCAATCTGTTTGCCGTCGGGCGACCACGTAAATCCTGGCCTGCGCCCGGCAAGCGGGCTGTTTGTGCCGCGCGTTGTTGACAAGCGCCGTGACATCGGAGCCGTCGGCGCGCGCCAGCAGCAACCCATGCTTCTCTCCCACGCTTCCCTGAAACGCCAGCCATTTCCCATCTGGTGACCAGTGCGGATTGCCCGCCACATCTTTTTCGCCGCCGATGACGAATGGGTTTTTGCGTGGCAAGGTCCATGATCCAAAGTTGCGGTGACGGCCGGCCGGGACGGTCGTACAAAATCACCGTGTAAGCAATGCGATGGCTGTCCGGTGACAAAACTGCGTCGCCCACAAAGCGGAAACGGGTCAGGTCGCTGCTGGTCAATCCTTGCGCTTTGCTGAGCGGGGCTAACGCGAAGATCGTGGCCAAACTCAACAGTCTGAAACCGGCGCGAAGCCAAGCGGATCGCGTGCGTGGATGCATGGAGTTCTCCTTCAAAACATTTGCGCTTCTAAATTTGCCCGGTCATGGTAGGTCTCACGGTGTGCCCTGGTCAACGAGACTTGTTAGGGATTGCTCGTAAGGGTTTTTGGGGACAGCCCGGGAGCAGCCTTCGCGCTGCGCAGGAATATTCAGGATTCACGAAACAATTTCACCGCGGCTTCGTCTATACAGGTCAGGCGACCTGTTGACAATCAACAGGAGCAAGCGTAACCTCCTGTAGATTGCCAAAAGGAGAATCGCGATGGCGCAAACACGCGGCGAAGTGTTGCAGGGCACGCTGGACTTGATCGTCCTAAAGACTCTTGAGGCCTTGGGTCCGCTCCACGGCTACGGGATCGCCGTGCGCATTCAACAAGTTTCGGCGGACCTTCTGCAACTCAACCAGGGCACTCTTTACCCGGCTTTGCTTAGGCTGGAACAACGCGGCTGGATTTCCTCGAAATGGGGCGTTTCCGACAACAACCGCAAGGCCAAGTATTACTCGCTCACACGCAGCGGGCGAAAGCAACTCTTGCGGAAACGGAAAGCTGGGAGCGCATGGCGGCGCTCATGACGCGCCTGCTCGGGCGCGCCGAAGGAGCCTGACATGGAGTGGATTCGCATTCTCGCCTCGCGATTGTCGGGAGTCTTTCCGCAAACGGAATCTGGACGTAGAACTCGACACCGAACTTCGTTCTCACATCGATGCGCTCACCGAGGAAAACATCCGCCGCGGGATGAGCGAGGCAGAAGCGCGCCACGCAGCAAGGCGCGAGTTCGGCGGCTTCGAGCAAACGAAGGAATCGTATCGCGACCAGCGCGGCCTGCCGTTCTTCGAAACGCTCGCGCAGGACTTGCGTTACGCATCCCGAATGCTTTTGAAAAGTCCCGGATTCATGTCCGTGACAATTTTGACTCTGGCGCTCGGCATTGGCGCGAACACGGCGCTATTCTCCCTGGTCAATTCCGTTTTGCTCGGCGACCTCCCGGTCCGCCATCCTGAAGAGCTCGTCGTCATCAAGTACACGGACAGCCGGTCGCAGCAGGCGAACGAAGACTTTTCTTATCCGATGTATCAGGCCATCCGCGACAGGAACACAATTTTCTCCAGCGTTTTGACGCGTTCCGGTGTCGATTTCAATGCGAGTTACGGCGGAGAGAGCGAACGCGCTGTCGGCGAGTTAATTTCCGGGAATTATTTTGAAACTTTGGGTGTCCAGCCGTTTCTGGGCCGCCTGATTGGGCCGGAGGACGACCGCACTCCCGGCGCCCATCCAGTCGCCGTTCTGAGTTATGGCTACTGGCAGCGGCAGATTCGGCAGCGATCCGGAGGTCGTCGGGAAGAACATCATCTTGAATAATAGTCCGATTCGCGTGATCGGTATCACGCCGCCGCGGATTTTACGGCACCGAAATGGCGCGCAATCCGGATATTCGCGTGCCCATGATGATGGCGACCGTTTTTCGTCCGGTACCCGCGAACCGGATGCAAAGCTCTCGGCACCGCTGGCTGACTGTGCTGGCTCGCCGCAAACCGGAAGTCACGGTCGCGCAAGCGCAGGCTTCGCTCGACATCCTTTATCATCAGGTTCTCGCGGCGGAACTCCAGGAACTCGGATCAACCGTCAACGCCCACGACAAAGAACGTGCTCTCGCGAGCCGCATCCAACTGGCGCCGGGCAATCAAGGTTTCGCTCACTTGCGCAGGAGAAATGGAGCGCCCGCTGCTTCTGATGTTCAGCGTTACCGGTATTGTGCTGCTATCGCTTGCGCAAACCTCGCGAATCTTCTCCTGGCGCGGAACGCTAAGAGAAAGCAGGAAATTTCCATTCGGCTGGCGATTGGCGCGGGCCGAGGAAGACTCATCCGCCAGTGGCTGACGGAAAGCCTGCTGCTTGCGGCGCTGGGCGGGTGCGCTGGGATTGTCGTGGCCTATTGGGCTAAGACAGCGATGCTTGGTTTTCTGCCTGCAAACTTCAGCGCAAACCTCCATGCGCCGATGGATTTGCGGGTTCTGGGTTTCGCACTCCTCGCGTCCTTGGTTACCGGGCTACTCTTCGGACTGGCTCCTGCCTTGCAGCTTTCGCAATCCGGGGTCTCCCTCGCGTTGCGAGCGATGCTCCTTCGATCGCCTCGGGTGAGCGCCTCTTCAGTTTGCGCAGCGCGCTTATTTTTCTCCAGGTGGCGCTCTCGCTGCCGCTACTTGATTGGCGCGGGCTTGTTTCTTCACAGTTTGCGCAATCTGCGCGGCGTCAATACCGGCTTTGTCAAAGGAGAACGTTTTTCTGGCGACGCTTAATCCGTCCATGAACGGCTATCCACAGGAACGTATTAAGTCGCTGTACGACGATCTTCTTGCTCGCGTTCGCATCCTGCCAGGCGTTCGTGCCGCGAGCTTGACCACCAGCTCCGTCATTTCCGGCAGCTGGGATCAAGAGGGAGTCACGGTCGGAAGGCTATCAGCCGGGACCCGACGAAAACATGAGTCCCAACGCCGCGGTCATTTCGCCAGGCTATTTCGCAACCCTTGGCATTCCGTTTGTGGAAGGCCGCGACTTCACCGAGCAGGACACCGCGTCGCACCCAAAGTCGTCATCATCAACGAAACCATGGCGCACTATTTCTTCGGCAACAGAGATCCACTCGGCAAAAAAATCGGAACCAGCGACGATCCGAAAGTGCTGCCGGACATGGAAATCATCGGCGTCGTCAAGGACGCAAAGTACGTGCATCTATCGGAAGCTCCGCGCCGCCATTTTTATTCGGCAATGGCACAGGAGCCGCGCCTTTTTGACATGACGCTGCAGGTGCGCACCTCCGGCGATCCGGAAAAGATTGGTGACCTGGTTAGGGCGCAGGTGCATGACTTGGACGCCAACTTGCCTCTCTACGCGACCACAACTCTGGAAATACAAATTGACGATTCGCTCACGCAAGAGAGGCTTCTCACCTGGCTCTCCAGTTTCTTCGGGCTGTTGGCCACTTTGCTGGCCTCGCTTGGACTCTCCGGCGTCGTGGCCTTCTCCGTTGCGCGTCGCACGCGCGAAATCGGAATCCGCATGGCGCTCGGCGCGCAACCGTGGCGATATCTTGCGCAACGTCGTAAGCCGCATGGCATTGCTGGTGTCTTTGGCATGATTGTTGGTTTGGCTGCTGCTTATGGGCTGAGCCGTTTGCTCGGCAGCATGTTGTTCGAAGTCGGTTCTGCTGATCCTCTCGCGTTTGCTGGGGCATGTGTCCTTCTGGGTGCGGTCGCGGCCCTCGCGGCGTATTTGCCCGCCCAGCGTGCCACGCAAGTCGATCCAGTCGTGGCGTTGCGTTATGAATAATCCACGTTCTCAAGCCGGTGCGGTGAGCTAGTTGGAGCACGAGCATGACCTGGTTGCGCATCTTGGCTGTTCGAATCAAAGCGATGTTTGGCAGGAGCCGACGCGATTAGCGAGCTCGACGCCGAACTTCGGACGCATCTTGAGGCACTGACCGACGAGAACATCCGCCGCGGCATGACGCCAGAAGACGCGCGCTTTGCCGCCCGCCGCGAATTCGGCGGAGTGGAACAAATCAAAGAACTGTATCGCGAGCGGCGCGGCTTGCCGTTCCTTGAAACGTTGCTCCAGGACATCCGCTTCGGCGCGCGCATGCTCGCCAAGAATCCCGGATTCACCATCGTTGCCGTCCTCACACTCGCTCTCGGCATCGGCGCCAACACCGCCATCTTCAGTGTCGTCAAAGCCGTTCTACTACAGGGTTTGCCTTTCAAAGATCCTGCACATCTCGTCCGCGTGAACGAAAGCGTTGCCAAGGGCGGACGCTCTCCAGTCGCCTATCCGAACTATCTGGACTGGCGCGCTCAGAATCGCGTCTTCGAAGAGATGGCTGCGTTCGGCGAATGTGAAATGATCATCGGCGGAAAAGACAAGTCCGACCGCGTGGATTGCGAACAAGTCAGCGACACCTATTTTCCCATCCTCGGTGTCTCCGCAGCTCTCGGCCGCACATTTACGCCCGAGGAAAATGCCGTCCCGTTGAAGCACCCGGTCGCGCTCATCGGCTACGGACTGTGGCAGCGCCAATTCGGCTCCGATCCGCAAATCCTCGGCAAACCGATCCGCCTGAACGATTACGAATTCACGATTATCGGCGTGCTTCCTAAAGGTTTTCTCGGCTATTCAGACTCCGCCGAGGTCTGGATTCCCATGATGATGAGGGATGCGGCCTGGCCTCAGGTCGCCAAGTATGATTATTTGCACACCCGCGACATTCACTTTCACAAAGTTCTCGCGCGTCTGAAGCCAGGCGTTTCCCTGGCGATGGCCCAAACGAACATGGAAACCATCGCCGCACAGCTTGCAAAAGCGTATCCGAAGGAAGACCGCGAACGCGGCGTCCTGGTAACTCCCGCAACGGAAGACTACGTGCGAAGCTTCCGCGCACCGTTGCTGGTCTTGCTAGGCGCGGTCGCCTTTCGTTCTTCTAATAGCATGCGCTAACGTCACGAATCTCATGCTCACGCGCAGCGCGGCGCGCGATCGCGAGCTTGCGATCCGTCTGGCCCTCGGCGCAAGCCGCGGACGTTTGATTCGGCAATTCCTCACCGAAAGCTTGCTGCTGACCCTTGGGGGCGCGCTGGCGGGCCTCGCCCTGGCCTTCTGGGGACTGGATCTGCTAGTCGTCCGTTCTCCCCGTGACGTTCCCTTCGTTCACTCACGTCCGTCTTGGACAGCGGCGTGCTTTCCTTCGCGTTCACTCTCGCGGCCGGTACAGCGTTGCTGCTGACCATATTCCCAGTTCTCAATTCTGCTCGGACCGACGTGAACGAGTCGCTCAAAGAATCCGTGAAAAGCTCCACAAGCTTGCGAGGCCGGCAAACCGGACGCCTCCTCATTGTTTCCGAAGTGGCCCTAGCTCTCGTACTGATGATCGGAGCGGGGCTCATGCTCCGGAGTCTCGCGCATTTACTCGAGGACAACCCGGTTTTCAGCCGGACCATCTTGTGACTCTTGCGATTCTATGTTCCGGATAGAAAGTATGAAGGTGACGGCCGAAATCGTTTCGGTCCGGAATTGGCTGAGCGCATCGCACAATTTCCCGGAGTCGAGTCCGCAGCAGCCACATTCATCGATCCATTTCTTTGGGGTGGCTTCCAGCGCGGCTTTTTCGTCGAAGGCCATGCGCCCATCTCCAACGCCGAAGCCGACACGGTTTATTACCAGGAGGTTGGCCCGAACTATTTCCACACTATGGGAATTCCTTTGATGCAAGGCCGCGACTTTTCCATGCGGGATTCTCTTTCCACTTCTGGCGTCGTGATGGTCAGCGAATCCTTCGCGCGCCGCTATTGGCCCGGCCAAGATCCCATCGGTAAGCGCATCAGGTATGGCGGGGCGGGTTCCACCAGTCCGTGGTTGCAAATTATTGGCGTCGCGGGAAATGTCAAATACAACTCGCTTCGCCAGGATCCCGAAGCCGAGCCGGTCATTTACGGCGCGCTGCTCCAAAGCGAAGTCATCATCAACATGAGTTTCGTGGTTCGCACGCATAACTCGCCGGAAGCCATGCTCGGCCCGCTGCGCGAGGAAATGCAGCGCATCGATCCGGCGATCCCCGTCTACAACGTGGCCACTTTAAGCGAGCGCATGCGCAAGGATTCCGCCGAGACGCGTTCCTATGGCTTGCTGCTTGCCCTCTTCGCGGCCCTTGCCCTGGTTCTTGCTGCGGTCGGCATCTACGGCGTCATGAGCTATTGGGTTACGCAGCGAACCCGCGAGATGGGGATTCGCCTGAGCTTCGGCGCTAGACCTCGCGACCTCCACCGGCTCGTCATCGGCGAAGGCATTCGGTTGGCGCTGGCGGGCATTGTCGCTGGCGCACTCGGAGCCGTTGTCGTCACTCGCGCTATGACGACACTTCTCTATGGCGTCAAGCCGTTCGACGCAACTCTTTTCACAGCCTTGGCCGCCGGCCTTACCGGTGTGGTGGTCTTGGCGTGTTACCTCCCCGCGCGTCGCGCCACAAAAGTCGATCCCATGGTTGCGCTACGCTACGAGTAGACATACGGGATTCGCGCATCGTGCTAAAATCTCCGCGCAATGGGCCGCCTCTGCTCTTCCCGTTTCGAGCGAGCGGCGCGACAACTCGGCTGGATGCGCATCGCTGGTCTCGATGAAGCCGGTCGCGGCGCGCTCTTCGGCCCGGTCGTCGCCGCCGCGGTGATTCTCAATCCCAAACGCCGCATTGTCGGCCTCGACGATTCGAAAAAACTCCCTGCGGAGCGCCGCACGGAACTTGCCGCGCGCATTCACGAGCATGCACTCGCCTGGGCCGTCGCGGAAATCGACGCCCAGCGCATCGACGCTTGGAACATCTATCAAGCCAGTCGCCAGGCGATGACCACTGCGCTGCAACAACTCTCCATCCAGCCGGATTATTTGCTTATCGACGCCATGCAACTCGATGTTCTCATTGAGCAGAAGTCGCTCATCAAAGGCGACGCGCGCAGTATTTCCATCGCCGCTGCCTCCATCCTGGCCAAGACTCATCGCGACGCTCGCATGGAAGAGTGGGACGCCGTTTACCCGCAGTATGGCCTCGCCCGCCACAAGGGCTACGCCACTCCCGACCATTTGGAAGCCCTGCGCCAGCACGGTCCTTCTCCGCTTCATCGCTATTCGTTCGCGCCCGTTCGTGAAGCGAACTGCTGGGCTGCTGGAGCCACGCAAACTCCGCTACCTCTTTTCTAGTGCGTCACATAAAATCTCCGCCGGACAACTGAGAGGTCAGCTGGATGCACTGGAAATCGGTCAAGCGCCGCGCGATAATTTTTCTCTCGATTTCTTGCACACTTTTTTGTACCTGGATTCTCGCCGCATTGGTCGTTGGCAATTCCCCGGATGCCGAAGCACAGGCTCTGCTGGCCGCCACGCCGCCCATGGGCTGGAACAGTTGGGACGCCTACGGTGAAACCGTCAGCGAATCCGACATCAAAGCGAATGCGGCCTGGATGGCAAAGCATTTGAAAGCCTACGGCTGGGAATATGTTGTCGTGGATTCCGGCTGGTACGTGACCAATCACTCCGCCGGAAACAACGCCGCCGCAGCGGAGTTCAGTCTCGATGCCTATGGCCGTTACACTCCCGCCGTCAACACTATTCCATCGGCAGAACACGGCGCCGGCTTCAAGCCGCTGGCCGATTACGTTCACTCGCTCGGTCTTAAATTCGGGATTCACATTTTGCGCGGGATTCCCAAAGAAGCTGTGCGGAGAAATCTGCCTATTGCTGGCTCCTCTTTTCATGCAAAGTCTGCCGCGAACGTCACTGATTCTTGTCCCTGGAATCCGTTTAACTATGGACTAAAGGCTGAGATCGCCGGCCGCTCAGGCCTATTACGATTCCATTGCGCTGCTGTATGCCGGATGGGGCGTGGACTTCCTCAAAGTCGATTGCATTTCCAGCCATCCCTACATGGGCGACGAAATCCGCATGATCAGCCGTGCGCTCCACAAGGTTCGGCGTCCCATCGTTCTCAGCCTTTCGCCCGGCCCTGCTCCCCTTGATAAAGCAATCGAATTGAGCCGCTATGCGCAAATGTGGCGCATCTCCGATGACGTTTGGGACGTGTGGCACAGCGACACGGCGTTTCCGCAGGGAGTGGAAAATCAATTTGCCCGCGCCGCAAAATGGGCGACGTTTTCCGGACCGGGACACTGGCCCGATGCCGATATGCTTCCCCTCGGCCGCCTCGAGCCAGCCGCCGGCTGGGGGGAGCCGCGCGCAACTCGCCTCTCGCACGACGAGCAGCGCACTCTCCTCACTCTCTGGTCCATCTTCCGTTCGCCGCTAATCATGGGCGGCAATCTCACTTTATGCGACGACTGGACCGAATCGGCGCTCACCAACGCGGAGCTGATTGGCGTCGATCAGCAATCCACCGGCAGCCATGCGGTCATCTCGACCGACAAAGCTGCCGTCTGGCTCGCCACTCCAGAATCCGGCGATGGCGCCTACATTGCCGTTTTCAACCTCGACGCTACGCCACAGTCATTTCACTTTTCCTGGAAGGAGTTGGGCCTCAAGCGCGAGAAGTACAATCTTCGTGATCTTTGGCAACACGAAAACCTCGGCTCCACGGAACTTGTTGACCTCACTCTTCCGCTCCATGGCTCCGCGATCTACTGGGCCTCGGAGCACTAGCTCACGATTTGTTTATCGGCGGCAACACGGTTTATTAGGAAACCCCCCGAAAATCTTCAAATTTACCGCTCCCCCGCTTCGCCCCGTCTTCGCTATCTAATTTCCTAGTCCTAACGGGGATAACTGGCTGCTCACAACCGCTTCTGGCTTCGTTGACTTGCCTTTTCACTGCCTGCTAGCGTTAACAAGCACGGCTTGTGTCCGCCTTTCCAACACTTGGGACGGAGGGGTTGTCCTCCTGCGGGTGCGGGCCGCGTATTGTCCGGGAACGCGAATGGCCTATAACAAGAGCAAATATGTCGAATCCGCGCAAAAGCTGCTGAATCAGGGCAAGGTCCCTCAGGCCATCGCCGAATACCAGCAGATTCTCAAGTCAGAGCCGCGCGATCAGGTCACGCTCATGACCATCGGCGAGCTGTATATCCGCCAGGGCGAAACGTTTCAAGCCATCGATTATTTCGAGCGTCTCGCTCAGATTTTTGTCGGCGACGGGTTTCTTACCAAGGCCATCGCCGTTTATAAGCGAATCGCTAAACTGGCCCCGGAAGAGATTCGCCCCCTTGAAAAACTGGCCGACCTTTATGTCCAGCAAGGAGTGATGAGCGAGGCCCGTCCGCTCTTTTTGCAGCTCGCGGAAATCCACCTCAAGAACAACCGCCAGCCCGAAGCCGTCAGCCTCCTGAAAAAACTTCTCCTCGCGGAGCCCGACAATCTTCGCATCCAGATTCGCCTGGCCGATCTTTATCAGGCCATGGGACAGTCGCGCGATGCCGTTGAAACTTACGTTTCGGCCTCACAGCGCGCCCTCGCTCGCGGAGACCACGCCGAATCCGAAAAGCTTGTCGACAAGGCTTTGAAGATCGACCCAAATTGCTTGGCCGCCACCATTGTGAAAGCCCGGTCCTCCTCCTCGCAGGGCAAACTCAGCCACGCAGCGGAGCTCCTCGAGGGTATGCCCGAGCTCGAAAAGGGCGGCGAGCAAACCGAGTTTCTCCTCGATCTCTATATCAAAGACTTAGACTGGGACAAGGCCACGGCTCTCGCGCTCCGTGTTTTGGGAGCCGACAGCAAAAATTTTGGCCCCGCTCAAAAGATTGTCGAGGCGCTTCTTGGATCTGGGCAGAGCGACCGCGCGACGGCCATCATCGGCCAGATCCGCGGCCCGATGATCGATGGCGGGGAACATGAGGTCATCGGTCGCCTGCAGAACGAGCTGGCGAACCGCTTGCCCGGTCGCATTGAGCCTCTCGAATGGCTTGTCGATTTCTACGGTCGCACCAGCGATTCTTTTCGGCTTCCCGATGCCCTTGCCCATCTGGGAGACGCCCTTGCCGCCGACGATCAGCTCGAACGCGCCAAGGCCATCTTCGAGCAGTTAATCGACCGCCAACCCGACAGCGATTCCGCCAAGCGCAAACTTGACGGCGTGCTCAGGAAAATGGGCTTACTCGAAGCCGAGCCGGCTCCTGCCGCCCCTGAAGAACACCTTGAGACGAATATCCCTAAGGTTGCTGAGCCAAAGTTGCGTTCTGACGTCGAAACCTTCGCTCCTATCGCTGGTGACAAACCCGCCATCGTCTCCGTCACCGCTGAGCCTGCTCTCGACGAAGAAACCCAGAAGTTCATCGCGCAATCCCTCACCGACGTTGATCTTTTCGCAAGCTACGGTCTGACTCAAAAGGCCATCGGCCTTCTTGAAGCCATTTTGCGCCGTGCTCCACGGCACACCCCCACCCTCGAAAAGCTTCTCGATTTCGTCCTGGGCGCCGGTGACGACCGCCGTACTGCCGAGCTCGCTGCCCAACTTGAGCAAATCCATATCGACCATGCCGATCACCGCACAGCAGAACGCTTCGGCGAGCTTCGCCGCAGGTTCCAGCGCGCTGCCGGTCTCAGCGATGCGGATTTAGCTGCCAGCACTGCGCCTCCACATCAGGAGGCTCCTGCTGCGACAATTCCGGAGGTCCCGGTGAGGGCGGTCGCCGCCGAGCCTGCGCCTATCGCAAAGGCACCGGTGCCCGCGGAACCTGCGCCCGGGGAAAGAGTCGCGGCCGAGACAATCAATGCCAGCGCCTCTTCCGATACCTCCAGCGCTCACGAGGAAGTGGACCTCTCCGATGAATGGGACTCCATGCTGGAAGACTCTCATCCCGCCCAGCCTGCCCCGAAGCCGCCTGTGGCAAGGCCTGCTGAGCCTCCGCCGCCTCCCGAAGTGGCGGCCGAGCCGGTTTCCGCTGGGGCTACCGAGCCCCACGGGATGGCGGAATTCGAACTGCCCGTTGAAGCTCCCCCCGCGCACCAAGAAGAATCACACGCATTCGCGGACATTTCCGCAGAGCTTCCTGCCGAGCCTGAGCCGGAAACGATCTCACCTCTTGCCGCACAAAATCGCGCCCCGGCAGTTCCAGAAACGCCGGCCGTTCACAAAAAGCCTCCTGCGCCGGCCGAACCTGAATTTGAATTGGACCAAGACTATGAGCTGGTCTTGGAGCCGGAGCCGTTGGTTCCCGCTTACGACCAGAAGCCGCCCGCCACTCCAATTGTGGTTCCTAGGCCCGTCCCGGAACCCGAACCGGCCGAAAAAAATACCGCCGCCCCGCCCGCTAGCGGCTTTGCCTCCGACCAGTTTCTTGCGGATCTGGCGAAGGAGATCGACGAGCTTGGCCTCGACGCACTTGTGCCTTCCCATTCGGAAGCTGCGCCTCCAGCTGCTCCGCCTAAGGCGGAAGAAAAGCGCACTGGCCCGGCTGAACACAGCCCGCTCAAGGAAGTCTTTGACGAATTTCGCGCCGAACTCGGCGAAATGGGTGCCGAGGACGAGGACCTCGAGACCCACTACAATCTCGGTACCGCCTTCCGCGAGATGGGCTTGATTGATGAAGCCATCAGCGAATTCCAAAAAGTGGCCAAGGCCGCCGACAATGGCAAACCCTTCCGCTATGGCATGCAGTGCTGCACTCTCCTCGGGCTTGCCTTCATGGAAAAAGGACAGCCGGGTATTGCCGCCATCTGGTACGAGCGTGCCCTTCATACGCCGGGCATCGAACCGGAAAGCATCCTCGCATTGCGGTATGATTTAGGCGTTGCTCAGGAATCCGCGGGTGAGCCGGAAGCGGCGCTGAAAAGTTTTTCCCAGGTCTATGCGATGAACATTGATTATCGCGACGTCGCTGATCGTATCGCTGCACTTCAGAAGCCCATCCGCTGAGTTCTGGCTTCACGGATGCAAGGGTTTCCTTCTTAACTATGAACCGCGTTTTTCGCGCATTGCTGGTCGTTGTTTGCTTCGAAATGGGAGCCCTGCTTCTCTATCTCCCATGGTCCGCTTTCTGGGAACAGAACTTTTTCCTAATACACTTCCCTTCACTCATTCCCGTGGTGCTTCACCCTTCATTTCGAGGAGCCGTCAGCGGTCTCGGAGTGTTGGACATCCTTATAGCCCTCAGTTTTATTAGTTCTCGTCCTGGTCCTTCGCGTGTACCGCCGCAATAGCTCGGCGCCCGATTCCCATCTCCGTACGGAGAGAAGGCCTATCCTCTGCTACATCACGGACCGCCACGGTCTTCAGAATGCACCCGAAAACGTCTTGATCGAGTCGCTCCTGGAAAAGATTGAGTCGCTAGCCGCGGCCGGCATCGATCTGATTCAGTTGCGCGAAAAAGATTTATCGGGGAGAGATGCTGCCGCCCTTACACGTGAAGCATTACGCCGCGTGTCCAGACTTGCGGGCCTTGCTCAAGCTGCACCGCGCATTCTCGTAAACGACCGCCTCGATGTGGCTCTCGCCGAAAAAGCCGGGGGCGTCCACTTAAGTGAGAACTCTCTTCCTGTCGATGAAGCCAAACGTCTACTGCTGGCATATCAAGTCTCACAATCGTTCGGTTCCGATTTTCTTGTCGGCGTTTCTTGCCATACTCTCGAAGCGGCTCAATCAGCGGCTGCTGCCGGTGCAGACTACGTTTTCTTCGGACCGGTCTTCGCCACCCCTTCGAAGGCTGCGTACGGCGCGCCCCAAGGACTCGATCGTCTCGCCGAAGTCTGCGGCTCCGTGGACATTCCCGTCCTCGCCATCGGTGGAATTTCGCTGGCAAACGTCGCATCCTGCTTCTCAGCAGGCGCCTCCGGTATTGCTGCGATCCGCCTTTTTCAGAACTCTGTTGATCCCGTCGCCATCGTCCAATCGCTTCGTCGGCAATCCTGGTAGGCTGCGGCCAGACTGCTTCCCATCTCAGTGACCCATCAAGCGTCGCAATAGCCGGATTTGTCCCGCGTGATAAACATCGTGCAAAGCCACGCCGTAGATTTTTCGAAGAAACTTCCTTCCTCGCGGAGTGTCAACAACCGCTTCGATCGCCTTCCGTAATGCGCGGTGCTCTCGCTCGAGCAATTTCCTGTCAGCGCTCCAGGCAGCTTCATTCTCTCTGCCCCTCTCCGGCCGCGGAAAAAAATTGCTCCCCTTTAGTGCAAACGATCCCCTCTTCCTCCCTCGATCCCCCTGCGTACGGCGTATTTCCAATACGCGGCGTGCAGCGTCTCTTCCCAGATGTTGTGCCGCTCTGCTCCCGGCCGCCAAGCTGCCTGTTTCGCACTCACTCCACGGATGGATTGTTTGAGATTTGGTCCGTGCCAGGTTTTCTTTTCGTACGCTTCATCGAACAATTTTAAGATTAGTTCCCGCGTCTTCACGATGTCCTCTCTTGAGCGGAAGACTGCCGGCCACACGTCAACAAATACGCTTCGCGCTCACGCGCAGTCCGTCCTGCAAAGTCGTCCTTAATCTTAAACGGAATCCTAGGATTCGCGGCAATCCGGTTGACGGGTTTCACGAGTCACCAGTCACGGGTCACCTCGCGCTTGCAACCTCAAAACTGCCGCATGGCACTTTGGCTTACTCGTTCATCAGTCTCCGGCTAGGCACTTTTCCCCCTCGCAAGCTCCTGGCAGACGTTGTATCGTATTGAGCACCTCGCACACCCGTCGGCCGAACCCCCCGAGCATCCCGCCGTCTTTGGGGGGAAATTTCAGTTGAGAATAATTTGCATCTGATATCGGACTAAGTTAGTCTGGATTCTTGTTGCAAATCACTTGCAAGGAGATGTCGTGCCATTTCCCTCTTTCAGGCCTTTTCTCAAGCTTTTCATGCTCTCCGTTCTTTTGGCTTTTCTTCCTGGCGCCGCTCCTGCCCAGGAAAACCCCTACTTCGTTGCCTACGACCATTTTCTCGAGGAGCCGGGGAACCTCGAAATCGAATATTTCTCCACCTTCGGCACCCAACGCGGCGGCAACGATTTCCACGCCTATTGGATGGAGTTCGAGTACGGCGCCACAGCCTGGTGGACCACTGAATTTTACCTTGACGGCCAGACTACGTTCGGGGATTCCATCTTATTCACAGGCCTCAGGTGGGAAAATCGCTTTCGCGTCTTGAAACGCGAGCATTTCATCAATCCGGTTCTCTACGTGGAATACGAGCACAAGAGCGGCGCCGACAAGATCCTTAAAGAGGGCGAAGGCCACGACCTCGAATCAGACTTCCTCATTCCCAACGCCGAAGCTCGCAAAGAGCACATCAACGAAATCGAACTGAAACTGATTTTGTCCAGCAACTTTAAGGGGTGGAATTTCACCGAAAATACGCTCGCAGCTAAAGATCTTTCCAACTCGCCATGGGAGTTTGGCTACGCTATTGGCGCCAGCAGGCCCTTGGCTCTCAAGGCTTCCCCAAAGCGCTGTTCCTTCTGCCGCCAAAATTTCATCGCCGGCGCCGAGCTCTATGGAGGCCTCGGTGACCGGCACAGCTTTGGTTTGCACGACACATCGCACTACTTCGCGCCGGTCGTCGCTTGGAATCTTCCTTCGGATTGGACCCTGCGTTTATCCGCCGGCTTCGGTTTGAATGACAACAGCCATCGCTTCCTGTTGCGCTGGGGTGTTTCGCGCGAAATCGCCGGCTTCGGTTCCATCGTCAGCCGTCTCTTCGGGGGCCGCAGATGAGGAAATATCTGCTCGCTATCGTTGCCACCCTTGCTCTCGTTTGCGCGTCACTGGCTCTCCCGCAACGCGAAACGGCTACTACCCACAAATACGACAAGGATGCTCTCGTTTACGCCGAGCTGGCCAAAGCTCCGCCAAAAGCCCGTGCAAAGCGCAACCCACTTGAAAAAGATCCCGACGCAGTTGCTGCCGGAAGGAATCTTTTCGAACGGCACTGCGCCGAATGCCACGGCGATTTGGCTGAGGGCGGCAAGAAAGGCCCAAGCCTGCGTGTGGAGCAGGTTCAGAATGTCGAGCCAGGCGCGATTTTTTGGATTTTGACCAACGGCGTGGTATGGCGTGGCATGCCGGTCTGGTCAAAACTGCCAGAGCCCCAGCGTTGGCAGCTCGTTACTTATATAAAATCCCTCGGCGTAGCCGAAGGCACTCCCCTATCAACCCCCTCGCCGAAATCGCCCTTCACATGCTGCTACTGAGCTGCCTTCGCCGCCTCGTTGAGGATCATGGCCAGCCGCACACCGCCCTCAGTAATGCGCTTTTCGGCTACCGCTGCCGCCTTTTCCTGATACGTCTCGTCCGCCACGATGTTCTGGTGCAGCAGGCGGTCGCCGATGTTGTTGTCGTCCGAGCAAGTATGCACGGCCACATTCGGCTCAATAGCGATTTTCGGCGTCAGGTTCCCATACACCACGTTTTCCGCGATATCGTAGCCCTCCCACACCCAATCATCCACGTGAATCCCCGCCTTTTGCCAGTTCTCGATGTCTGCCGCGTACAATGCGTCGAGCGTATCGGCATACTCCGCCGCGTCCGCGCCTTCTGCGTCGCGCTCGGGAATCGCCCCATCCCAAATGCTGTGTAGGTTTGGCGAATACGAATGATTGTGTTCGTGTGGAGTTCGCCGCAGGTATTTTACCGGCACGCAATTTCCGCCTTCATCGGCGTTCGTGATGGTGTGCAGCGGCTGGTGCAAATCTCCAACGAAATGGATGATGTATCTCAACGCCTCCGCCTGCTTTGCCGCATCGGCATTCTTATCTTTCAGAATGGCCAGCTGCTCGCTGATCGCTTTCGTAACACATCCTTCCTTTCCGCAAAACGGCTCAAGGGGTCCGCGTTGCGATCCTCTGGGTATATCGATGTAATGCCAGGGGCCGTTCTTCCGCTGTCCCCGCACGTCGTCCGCCCACGTGGACGCGTCCGCCATCGCGTCGTGCGTCGCTCCTCCACAATAGCGATTCAATTTCGGATCGATCGGATTCTCATTCAACAGCTTCTGCGCCCATTGCCGCGCTTCCGGTGTCAAATGCTTCTCCGCGATGAATGCCACGGTCTGGTGCCCCTTGCATCCCCATGCCTGCGCCGTTGGAGCCAGTGCGACGCTCGCAAACAAGCCAAGCATTCCGAAGTAAACAGACAATCGCCTCATGAAATTCTCCAGAATGGCCCGCACTTGCGCAGCCAATTCAATTCTAAGAGCAATCGTAGGTTTTCCAAGCACAACGAAAAGCGCGCACTTGGGAAGTCAGTCGTGTCAACGCTTGGAAGAGCGGCTTTTCACCAGCCACCCGGCACGAGTCACCAGCTCACTGCTTCACGCGCTCATCCAGCGCCCGATCGGCCGCCAGGATTCCGTGTGATCGCAAATTACGCGCAACGAAGCCGTGATGGGAATAGCCAGCACCAATCCCATGCCGCCCCACACCCAGCCCCAAAAAAGCAGCGAAATTGTGATCGCCACGGCATTCAGACGGACCCGCCGCCCAACCAGTTTCGGCGCCACCAAATTCAACGCCAGCACGTGAATCGTCATCAATCCCCCGGCGATCAGCGCGAACTGCCCAAACGTTTTCCATTTGGCAAGCGCGATGATAAACGCGGGCAGCCAGGCCAGCACTGCTCCGATATACGGCACCATATTCAAGAGGCCCGACGCAATTCCTGTCAGAAACGGAAAGTCCAGCCCTATAACCCAGAAGAACGCTCCACTCGCCGCAATCACCAGTAGAGTCAGGAACGTCATGCCCGCCAGATAGTTCCGCAGGACATCCCGCAAATCCTCCAGCGTCTCCTTCACTCGTGTCCGCTGCGACGCTGGAAAAAGTTGCAGCGTTCCATGCCAAACCTGCCGTTTTTCCGCGAGCATAAAGAAAACTAGGAAGGGCACAAACGTGATTTCCAGAAACAGAGCGTAGAGAGATCCAATGCCGCGGAACAAAAGGGTGCGCACAATGGCCGCCTCAGGCCGCTCCCCACCTTGTTGTTGCGGTGTTGCTCCCGGCGTAATCTCTGAAACCTGCCCCTCTAATCCTCTGATCTTTCCTTCCACTGCGCCCGCCGCTTGTTTCAAGAGAGCGCTGTATCTCGGCCAGTTCGCCGCGAAATCTTCCGTCCGCGCCCCCAATCCGTATCCTCCCGCAACGACGACCGCAATCAGCAAGAGCACCATGATCATCGCGCCAACCGTCCTCGGCACACGCAGTCTTTCCAGCAACTCCACCGCGGGATCCAGAAAGTAAGCCAGCAAAATCGACAGCAGCACTGTGATCACAACTCCCGCTGCGTAGTAGAAGAACAGCAGGATGATGGCTGCGGCAAGAATCCGCAGGCTAAAGGTTGATCCAGCGATTCGAACAGCTGATGGCGGTGTTTCTGTCTCGGGCACGAGGCACTCCGTTCCCATCACGTTAGCACACTCCTGCAAGCTCGTGACGTCTTCACTCCTTCGCGTTTCGCAGTTCGAATCGCTTTACGCAATCCTTCCACATCCTCAGTCGCGCCTAGGTTCGCTGTTTGCACAAGCGAACCGGCCTGAGGCCCTTTCCCAGCGTTCTCTTGAGCGTGTGATAAACTTTCTGCTGCACGTTCAGAAATTGAACGTGAGCCTCTCATGCCTAAAGAACTTTTCGGAACCGACGGCATTCGCGGCGTCCCCGGCACTCCGCCGCTCGACGACGCCACTCTCTTCGCCACCGGCCGCTCTCTCGCGGCCTATTTGATTCGCGAACATTCCGCTGCTCACGTCCTCATCGGCATGGACACGCGCGAATCCGGCCCTCACATCGCCGCTCTCCTTGCCGCCGGCCTCGCCCATCAGGGCGCGTCCGTCGCTTTTGCGGGCATCATCACCACGCCCGGCGTCGCCTGCCTCGTCCGCCAAAATGATTTTCAAGCCGGCGTTGTTATTTCCGCTTCGCACAATCCTTATCACGACAACGGCGTAAAGCTTTTCTCTCACGCCGGCATGAAGTTCCCGGATTCCGTCGAAGAAACACTCGAAGCAGACATTCTTAAGCATCGTTCCGATCCGCCTCCGAAAAATCCCCCTCTCCTTGTCGCCGACGAATCTCTCGACGCCGAATATCTCGATTTTCTTCGCAGCCGCGTCCTTCCAGGAGCCAAGCTCGACCGGTTTTCGCATCGTTCTCGACTGCGCCAACGGTGCTTCCTACAAACTCGGCCCGCAACTCTTCCGTTCGCTCGGCGCGGATGTAGTCTCCATGGGTGTATCTCCCGATGGCCGCAACATCAATGCCGGCTGCGGTTCGCTCCATCTCGAAGGTTTGCAGAGGCGCATCGGTAGCCGAGCGCGCCCAACTGGGTGTCGCCTTCGATGGCGATGCCGACCGCGCCCTCTTCGTTTGCGAAACGGGGAAAATCGTCAACGGCGACGGCGTTCTTCTCGCCGTGGCTCGCCACCTCAAATCCCAGAACAAACTCAAAGGCAATCGCGTCGTCGCCACTTCCATGTCCAATCTTAGGCCTCGAGCGCGTCCTCGCCCGCGAAGGCATTTCCCTCGCCCGCGCCTCCGTCGGCGATCGCTACGTCCTCGAGGAAATGCTGCGAAGTGGCAACGTTATCGGCGGCGAGCAATCCGGCCACGTCATTTTTCTGGATGACAGCCCCGCAGGCGACGGCCTTCTCACCGCCGTAAAAATCGCCTCGCTCGTTTCCATGCACGGCAAAATCGAATCACTCGTCGAGGGCCTCAAGGACTACCCGCAAGTCATCGTCAACGTCAAAGTGAAATCCAAGCCCCCGCTCGATTCTCTTCCCGAAGTCTCCCGGGCTCTCGCCGAAGCCCAATCCGCCCTCGGCGAAAATGGCCGCGTCGTTCTCCGCTACTCCGGCACGGAACAGCTTGCCCGCGTCATGGTCGAAGCCGAACACGACGCCGACGTCCAGCGCTTTAGCCAATCCCTCGCCAGCGCCCTCCGCTCCTCCATCGGCGCGTAATCCTTTTGGAAAATCCCTGCCTTTTGTTATCATTCGCCAGAATTAGCAAGGCGGATGAAGTCTGGCGATCACCATGCTTCGCGGACTCGCCGAAAGAGTTTCCCAGCCGGACAGTACTGCGTTCCTCAAGCGAACGTACAAAGAATCATGCTGACAATACGGAAAGAACAGCTCAAGGTTTTCTCCCAGAACGAAACACTTAATTTTGAAGACCGCGTCGCTGCTCATCTGCGCAAAATCTTTCCCGAACGCTCCGAATTGCTTGGCCAAGAAAAACTAGCCGAGCTGATTCAGCGCGGCATCAAACGCGCCCGTGTCTATGAGATCGTTGCGCAGCGCGACGTCTGCAAATACGTAGATCTCATGATCATCTTTGGCCAGGATTTTGACATCGATCCAAAACTTGCCTGGGCATCCGCCACTCTGCACGAAGAGTTCTTGCAAGGACATCCCACGGAGAAAATACTTCGTCTCTGCGACGTGGCCATGGAGCATTCCCAGGACGCAGAACAAAAAACGAAAGTCACGAACCATGTTTGATGCCGATACCGGCGCGGACCTCAGCCCGGCGTCCGCCTCGACCGCTCAAGCCAGCACTGCAAGCGAGCCTGAACCTTCGGACCCCGATAGCGTTGAGCCGTATTCGCCAGGCTCAGGGGGGCAAGACAGCCCTGGTACCAATGACGCAGAGATGACTTTGGAGGCCGCTCAGAAAGATGCGGACAAGAACTTTCCTTCTACTCCCGTAGACGGGGTATCCAGTCCTTGCGGCAAGCCACCTTCCTCGCGCCCGCCGAATAATCCCTCCCCCCAAAAGACATGGATCGAATACCTGCTTGTGGATGACAAGGGCAAGGCGGTGCCAGGCGTCCGCTATCGCGTGAAGTCCACCGACGGTTCGATGATTGACGGAGTCTTCGACAAGTATGGCAAAGCCAGAATTTCTTCCCTCGATCCAGGGAACTGCAAAATCTGGCTTCTCGATGTGGATGGCAAGGAATGGAAAAAAGGTTGAACACTTTTGGAAAACTCGCCAGCTTGCTAGGAATGTCTGCACACTCGTTCGGCATTTTCTTTTGCCGTCACGGAAATCGGAAGTCCATTCCGTAGGAACGCAGAACCGATATGCCCGAATTCCCTGTCGCGCCCAATCTGACAAACACTCTCGCCCTCATCGAAAGGCTTCCTCTGTTGGAGAGTCCCGCGGATGCTTTGACATTCTCAACGCCCACGTTAATGTTCGTTGTCTATATTCCCAGCAAAATGGGAGGGGTCCTTCGCGTCGGTTGCACGAAACCCGGCGCCCGCGTCGTTGTGGAAACCATCGATGGAAAGTCGATTACGGATTTGGATGGAAACGCGATCGCGCCTGCTCAGACATTCGTATGTCCGATCCCCGTAAACCAGTATCAGTGGTTCATGGTTTTGGTCGGCAAGGTCTCGGGATCCTATGGGATGTGGGCCACCTTCGCCGAAATAGGAACGGCCCGGGAAGCAGACAACGACTCATCGGACCCTTTGATTCCCTGGAATTTTTGGTATTTTCCCTACGGAGGTCCAGGTGTAAATCCCGATTTTACCGCTTGGGGCAGCGCTCTCCTGCGACCCTGCCAAAAGTACGAAAGCGATTTCGAGGAGACTGACGTATTCTCTTGGGAGAAAGATCACCACGACAATGCCGACGGAAAGGCGCAGGGGTGGTGGGGGCATTGTCACAATTCCGCTCCCGCCTCCATGATTTTCAAAACTCCTCCGGCGGCCGGTAAGAAATTCAACAAAGAGACCTTCCTCTGCGAAGAACTCAAATTCTTTGCCACCGAGTATTTCGGCAGGCAAGGAGCCTTGGATTCCGTTTGGGGCCTCCCGGGCACCGGCCCGATGGGTCGCGCAGGTTTCTTTCAGGAAAACAAGCCTTCCGCGGATCCGAAAAAGTTCGGTACCCTCATCGGAGATTTTCACCGCAGCCTGCAGAACCAGATCCTCCTGAAGAGGCTGCCCCTGCTGATGGACCTCCGCGACGCCACCGGAACCGATAACAGTGCTGTCTGGAACCAAGCCATCTATAAATACACCGCTCAGATGTGGGAGACACCTGCTTCCAATAATTGGCTGGACATTACTCTCAAGACCACCTTGAATGCTAACGATGACCGCATGAATGCAAATTGCAGCTCCACAGGAGTGCCCGCCAACATCACGCCCAATCCTCTCGGCGGCGGGCCGGATGCTGTACCCGCTGCCGGTGCGATCCGTCGGGATCAGTCGCTCGGCTATCACCTCTTCTTCAAGGAGGACGGCACCCTTGATTCAGGAAATGCGAAGAACGAGTGGTCCAGCGTCACTTTGGACAGCGACGGCACCGACCTCCATTCGCCCCGGTTCATGTTTGCTCCCAAAAAACCGGTGGGCAATTCCTCGCCGGACGGCAATCCCAACATTGTGGTGAGCGATGTCTTGCAGCTTCTCGAGCTCCGCGATCGATTCAAGTGATCTCCGGCGGCCGCCCATGGAAAGGCAGGCAATAAACTCACTGCGATGACCTGGCAATTAATTCGGCTCGGTGGGCTTGTATCGCAGCGGCGCTGGCTCTTTCTTTGTTCTGTGATAGGGGGACTCTCATGCCTCAAGCGCAGCATTCGAACCCGGTTTTTCCGCAATGGCAAGAAGGTCAGAAATGGCGCGTCGAATATCTTCGCAATGTGCCTTCAACGGAAATGAAAAGCGGCGGTCAGATTCCGCCTCCGCAGCGCGCCGTCTGGCAATACCAAGTTTCTCGCTTGGATTCTCGCAAGGGTGGCCCCGCCGTCCTCTCTCTTCAGGAGGAAGGGGGCGACGGAAAATTCGAAATCTCTTTGGATCCCGCAGCCTTCACTCTTCTTTCCGTCTCGGAGATTTCCGGCGGCCGCAATATCGGCATCATCACCAACCCGGCTCTCGATTCGTTTCTCTCCATCCCCACCGGGTATCCCGTCATTTTCGATTGGCCGCGCTTCCCCGCTAAGCGCTCAAATGCTTCTCGCAACTTCGTGACTTCAGAAGGTCATCGCGTCAAGGAAGAAATCCTTTTCGACGGCCATTCTCATTTCAAAATCTCCATGACCTGCCGGGAACAACGTGCCGAGGGTCTCGTGCAAACAATTCACTCCACCCAATCGTGGCAAGCAGGCCGCCCTTGGTGGGACTCTGCTTCGGCAGAATCAGAGATGATCGTCGGCGGGGAGAAATCCTTGTATTGGTCCATCAGCGGGAAACTTATTTTTTAAGGTCAATCAATGCCAAATCACACTGTCGCCGATGGGGAATGGATCGGCAGCATTGCCGCTGCCGCCGGCATCCGCTCTTGGAAAACGCTCTGGAACCATCCTCGCAACGCAGGCTTGCGCGCCAGACGCGATCCCAACCTTCTTATCCCGGGCGATACCGTCTGGATTCCTCCGGTCGACGTCCGCGGTGAATCCACCGCCACAACCGCCTCCCACAAACTCGTAGTCTCCACTCCGCTGAACAAACTCGTCATCCGCTTTACGCGCATCACACGCTACGTTAATTTCTTCGGTCCCATCCATTACGAACTCGCCGTCGGCTCATCCCGGCAGGGCGGCGAGCTACACGCCGATGGCGATCAAGTTGAGGCGCCCCTTCCCCTCAACGCAGCCGAAGCCACGCTCACAATCAACGGCGCTACCGCCACTCTGAAAATTGGAAAGCTCCAGCCCATCGCCCGTCTTTCCGGCATGCAAGCTCGCATGACCAATCTTGGCTGGGACGTGGGGGCCATCGACAATCAGGACGGCCCCCGAACAAAGCAGGGCACCAAAGGCTTTCAGGCCTTTTATACCATCAAAGTCGATGGCATCATCGGAGGCCAGACACGCGGCAAAGCCAAGCAGGTCTACGGCTGCTAGTCTCTCGGTAATCGGCCTCCCGGTTAGCGCTCAGCTCTTCGCGCTCTTTACTTCAACGATGTTGCTCTCCGGATACCGGTCGTGGTGCCTCACCCACGCCATTCCGTGCGGCAATCCCGCCTCATCACGTCCCTTAGGCACACGGTCGAGAATTACATATACCCCCAGCAAGTCTTCCAGCCCGCGCGCATACATCGAATACGTGTGGAACACTTCGCCCGTTCCCGTTCTTGTAGAAGACACTCAGCCCTGGCCGCTCGTCGCTCGGAAACTTGGTTGGGGCGTAGTTGTAGACATGCTCCTTCCCCACCTCGTCCTTCGGCACGGAAACTCCATAATCAAAGTTGAACTCGCTCCCGTACGACGACGCCCACGGAAACTTCCATCCCATGCGCTTCTTGAACGCTTCGATTTTGGCCAGCGGCGCCCTCGAAACCATCGTCAATTTCACGTCACGTTGTGCGAGGTGGATTCCCATGCCGTCCATGTGGTCTCCCAGCAGCGAGCAGCTCGGGCACCCCTGCTCCCAATCCGGCCCAAACATGAAGTGATAGATCGCAAGCTGGCTCGCGCCGCCAAACAATTCCGCCAATGTCTTCTTCCCACCTGCCGTCTCAAACTCATACTTCTTATCAACCTTCACCCACGGCAGCTTGTTCCGCTCCTCAGCGAGTGCGTCCCTCTGCCGCGTCAGACTTTTTTCTTTGGCCAGCAGCTCCTTCCGCGCTGCCACCCATTCTGCCTGCGATACTACTTTTGGATGATCTACCGTGCTCTGGCTCATGACTGCTCCTCCTCGAATATTAGTAACTTCTCCGCGAAAAAATCCTCAAACCATGCATCAATTCTATTCCCTCCTCGAATGCGGAAACCGCCAGCCCCATCCCGCCGGCGGCTCCCGCATGCCGCGAACGATCACTCCGTATCACCGCAACTGCTCTAACTCGCCCGCCGCCTTGGCCTTCGCCGCTTGCACCGCCTGACTCATTTGCGCATAAACCTTGCGCAACGCCTCGTTGGACCCGGGGTTTCGCTTCTCCCTCCACGCTTCCAGCCGCCTGCACTGTTCTTCCAGATTTCCAAAGAGCTTCGGGCTCGCGAACATCGCTCTCCACTCCCCGATAATCGGCTTCACCTGCTCCCACAGCCCCCACTGTTCTCCAGTGGTTTCAAAGAACAAGTCCTCGTCGACCAGCCCGCGGTTCACGATGCCCGCCACCATCTCCCAATAACCGACCACCATCCGCATATACGCGTTCTCCTTGCTCCCGGGAGGACAAATCCGCATCACATCCTCCATGTTTTTCAGGTGAAAGTTCGCCGACACCCACTCCCGCGCTTCCCTCAGCTTCGGTTCGCGCCGCAGCTCATACAAATGCAGCATCAAGTTCACTTGCTCGTGTGTTGCTTCTCCCATGATTCCTCCTTTTGATTTGTTTCCTTCGAACTCTCCATCAAATCCTTCTCGCCGCCCGCCGCACGCAGCTTCCCCACCACCAGTGCCGCCACTCCGCCCGTCGAAGCCGCTCCAGCGACCAGCAGCGCCACCGTGGCCATGCATGCAGGACACATAATTTCTCCTAAAGGGCAACTAGGCCGATTGCGCCTTTTGCATGAAAACTGGAGGTTCGTCCGCGCTCGGTCCCCAGCTTGCCGGCACCGCCACGTCGAGCATTCGCAGGTATACGCTGAATTGTCCGCGGTGTTGGTACCAGTGGCTCAGCATCACGTCGCGCAGAAACTCCCCTCGAGGTTGCGCCAGGACTTCCCGTCCGCCGGCAACCATACGCCAGGTTTCCTTCATTGCCGTGTCATCAAACTTTGGCAATAGGCTCCGCACTGCGGCGATACTTTCCTCAAACGTCTTGAGGATCTCCTCGCGGCTCGCGGGCTGCGGAAAGCTGGCAAACTCCGGAGCTGGCGCCGGATTGCTTTGCGCGAAGCGAACCACCCCGCCCGGCACGAAGGCCAGATGGTATGCGAGCTGCCCCGCGGACATGGATTTATTGTGCGGCTTCCAGGTCAATTTATCTTCCGGCAGCCGCTCCAGAAACTTCCGTGTGATTGGCGCTTGTGCTTCAAACTCCGCGAGCAATGATTGTGCAATCGACATGTTGATTCTCCTTTAGTTTTGTTTCCGCCTGAAACGCGATCCCTGCGTGCTATTGCTTCTTCCCGCCTCCTGCTGCGAACGATCCATGCGCCTCTGCCGCCTTGCGCACCCGCTCATTTATCGTCCCCCACCCGCCCGTCACGCCTTTCCTGTGTTCGTCCTGAATCAATCCGAGCGCTGCGTGACGAAACTTGATCAACGTCCCCCCATCCGTCTCGCTCAACCGGTACTGCACATTCGAAGCCACCGGATAGGACATGAACAGCGGCCCCGTAATCTCCAGCAGCGTCGGCCGCTTGATCGCCTGCACATGTTCCCCAGAAGTGCCCATTCCCCTCGCCCAGGTCCCGGAACCATCTCCCGCCCGGCCACGCCTCCAGCTTCATCGGCATCGGTGTCCCGTCCGTCACTGCATTGCCCGGCCCAAGCTGCTCCAGCAGCGCCTCGAACGTCATCTCCAGCGAAGCCTTCACATGAATTTCCTGCGTAATGTTCAACGTCAAATTCTCCAGTGCTACCACTGCTGCTGCCATCGAACTCATCGTTCCTCCTTAAATAAACCGCAAACTCCTCAGTCCGAAATCCCCTCAATCCTTCTTCACCGCCCCGCTTTTTGCCTCGGCCCGTTCCTTGATCCGAATCAACTGCTGCCGCCAATACCGCTCAAACGTCCCCGCCCACTCATGCAAAGGCCGGATCGCCTCCGCATTCGTCCGGTAAAACATTTGCCGCCCGTCGCGCCTCGCATGCACCAGCCCAACATCCTTTAAGACGCGCAAATGCTTCGAAACGGAAGGCTGCTCCATCTCCAAAGCATCCACAATCTCCCCCACCGGCCGCTCCTGCAGCGCCAGGTAGTTGAGTATCTCTCTCCGCCGCGGCTCCGCCACGGCATTGAAAGCATCCGAAGTTGTCGCCGCTCGTGCCATGAACACACAATACATGCCCATATGGGAATATGTCAAGCACTATTTTCACGGACACCTTTCTCTGCATTCAGTTTCTATCTATACCCGTGTGGGGAGGCTTACTCGGAAAATCTCATTCCTCGCGGAGGGAATCTCATGTTTGACGCTGTCAGGGAATGAACACTACAAATATGTGGAAAGGAACCAACTCGAAATTCCTGAGACAATCAGAGACCTATCCCGGCCAGGTTCCAGCGCTTTTGGCCACTTTCCCACTGTTCTCGCGCCCTGCAATGCGCGCGCGGAGAGCCTATTCAACCGGAGTCACCCAATGAAGTGCCTGGGTGCCCGCACTATCCTCGGCCCGGCTTACCAGCAATTTGTCGCCGTCCGTACCCCACAAACCAATAATCACGCCCAGTTTTGTGTGCGCGCCCACGGTGCCTTCGACAGGCAACCAGCGCGCCGTTCCGGCCTCCTCGTTGAAGGAGAGATAGTAGAGCCCGTTCTGGCTGCCGTGTGAAAAATGGCCAAAGACCTGTTTGGGACCGATCGCCGCAAATCCAACCAGTCGCAGACCAGCAGGGGCCTCTGTGCGGCAGACATGAGGTGAGTCGTTCTCATACTTCATTTCAACGTATTCTCGTGCCGAAGTACTGTAGGCCACAACTTCATGCTCTGAGCACCGAATATAGGCAAGAACTTCCGGCCCAGGATGGAGTTGTTTCGGAAAAGCCGACCGCGAAAGATAAGAGCCCACTTCTCCCTTCTGAAAGTCAAAGTGGCGCAAAGTATCGCCTGGGTTGGGCTCTGAATTCTCATCATAGCCGGTTCCGCCAAAGCTCCAGACAGTCCCGTCTGGAGCCTGACATATATTTACAGGAGCAAACCCTGCTGTTTGGATGACGTTCGTCATCTTCCCAGCCTGGTCGGCCAAAGCGATAAACGGCGCGAATGTGCCATCGGTCTTTTCCGCCTTGCCGCTCGCGATAATTCTGCCGTCAGCGGTTGCTGTTGCAGAGTAGATGAGCACGCGTTGTGATCCAGGGAACCAAACGGCAGCCTCACTCGCCAACTTTCCCGATGGGCCGTACAATCGGACATTAGGCACGCCCGCTTCAACGGTCTCAACCTCTCGGCTGATTAAGTAACCGTTATCCCATCGCGGCATGGCGATGCGCGCTCCAAAAAAGGCGCCACGGTCAAACACGACACGCCTCAACGAATCCGAGAGTGCTCTGGAGGAGTTGTTTGACGCAGCTTCCTGGGCCATCAATGTGACCGGTGGACCCGTCAACAGAATCAGTAATGGGCAGAATAATAGCAACGCCCCTCGAATTTGCATGTTCGCCGTCTTCGCCCCTAGCATCACACACCTCTAACTCCCCTGCGATTCTCAAAGACAGCTGAAGCAGGTGAATTCTTCATAACACTGCCCTGAACCGCAAGCCGTGTAGTCCCACGTGTATCCATCGCAGTAAGTCGCAATCAAAGCATCGCTATAAGTCCACTGCTCCTGGCCTCCCCCGCAATACGACTCACAGTTACGGAACTCGTCTACCTGATAATGCGCTAAGCACATCGCTACAACTTTCACCAGCCGTCCAAGGCCGTCGGACTCGCGATAAATTGCCTTGCGAACGGAGCATGAACGACCATTCTCTCCGCTCGCTCTGGCGTTTCTAAAATACTCAAGTGCAACCCTGGAGTCTGGAGCTGTGCCATAAAAGAGGTTGGGAATTTGTCTGCCGTGTTTGTCGATGACCCGAGCCTTTGCCGAGTCCGCAACACTGACAAAACTAAGAATCAGAAAGAATAGCGGAACCAGCGCTACGGCAAATATGCGAATCTTGATCAAGAAAACTCTCATGTCCATTTACCTCCAGGAAGGCCGCAGAAACTAACCAGTTATAACGAACTTGATTACATTTAGGTCCTACTGTCGAGCACTATTTAGTGCTGTAACACAAAATTAATATTTCGCCTGGGCTATCGCGCGGCGCCTCCAGGCCATCCTCACGCAGCGCACCGGAAAAATCAGCGACGTCCTCGAAGTGGAGCAGGAAATCGCCCGTGTCCGCGGCGAAATCGAACAAATGGAAGCCGAACAAAAGAATCTCGAGCACCGCGTCGACTTCGCCACCATCGACCTGAAACTCTCCGAGGAATACAAAGCCAAGCTCGACTCCCCAGCCCCCGCCATCTCCACACTAATCCACAACGCCGCCGTCAACGGCTACCGCAACGTCGCCGACACTCTTCTCTCGATAGTTCTCTTCTTCGCCGAATACGCTCCGGTGCTCTTTTTCTGGCTACTCCTGCTCTCCATCCCGGCTGGTTCGTCTGGCGCCGCTGGCGTCACGCGGCCGAAGCTATCTAGCTCGCGTTCCAGCATCGTCCGACGCTTTGCCGCTCAGACAAGATCAAATCTTCTGCGTTAACGTTACCGATTTCCTCATTAGTACTCGCTAACTCGCCCTGATCCCCATTGCTACTTTTGTCTACCACTCCAGTTTTGCTCTCCCAAGAAATGAACCATGGGTGCGCTTCGTCCCCGTCATTCCGCCCGCTCATCATCGTTTTCTTCGATTCAATACTCCTAAAGAATGGAGGTGATTCTCGAATTTCTGTGAGATTTTGTAGAATCTTTGGATATTGCTTTCTCCGCTCGAATTTGAATTTCTTGTAAATTCTTTTGAATCATGCACCTCTAGGACGACACCAACTCGGCCCATCCGCTGGCACAACTATTGCTCTCTCCTATTTCAACTTACAAGATTGGCTTCCCGGGGTGGCCGGATCCGAACCTCGACTCGGTTCTGGTTTTTTGGGGGGTCAGTTCGAATAAGGGGGCTTGCACCAGCCCCCTTTTTCATTGCTTCTTGGTGGTTGGCCGGTGCGGGATTTCGCTTCCCGCGAGTGTGTCATCGAAGTGGTTCAGTTCGGGGGCCTGATCCATTCGGGCCCTTTTTGTTTTTCAGGACGGCGTCTACCACGTTCCGGTGACTAAGCCAATCCATACCGCCTTTGGAATCCGAGGGCCGGAGGGCACCAGTCATCCTTCCGACTTCAACTTCTTGACTTTGAACTTTTAACTTTGCGCCCCAACTCGGTCGAATACTATAAGCCAAAAAAATGAGCGGCCGGTGGGGGGACCGGCCGCTCGGGCGTGGGGGATGGAGGGTCTTGTAACCTGAAGCCAGTCCGGCTTTCCAAGCGTCTTGCTGCGCTCGCGAGCAGCAGAACGTTTTACAGGAGCAATCAGGCGCAAACCTCATTACTCCGGAAACCGCAACCAACTCCCGACTACAGTTGCCATTCTGCTCTCCAGCCTCTTTTCCGTCGATAGCCCGACAGACTCATTTTTCTCAGTACTTCCCGCCATTTTCGCCCGCCTCGTTTTAGTACCTCCGTACTTGTCTCTGTTCTGGCAACTAATGCGTTTCCCCGCGAACCCATAACCGCCTGGACAAAGAAAGGTACTAGCGGCTAAAGATTCGAGCGTTCCTGCCGATAAACATCCTAATCTTCTCGCGTGTAGGAGAGGGTGTGCCCCAGGACTTATGGGACGACTACGCCGAAGCGGACGCATCGCAAGAGAAATTCCTATCGTACTGCTCGGGACGGATACGACTGGAAAAGCGTTTTCGGAGGAAACGAAAACCGTCGTGCTCAGCCGTTACGGCGCTGGAATCGTGTCGCGATACGCGTTAGCGCCAGACGAACTCTTGACGCTGCGGTTGCCCGGCTCAACGGAGCAAGCCGAGGTTCGCCTCGTCGGGAATATTGGCGGTCAACCAGGCAGCTATATTTATGGCGTCACATTTGTCGATCCCGATCCCCATTTCTGGCCAGTGGAATTTCCTCCTCCAGAACCGGTCGAAAAAGTCAGCCAGCGATTGGCGCTCGAATGCAGCCTGTGCCGGACGCGCCAGAACGTTGAGCAGCATGAAATCGAAGAGGACGTTTACTCCGTCAACGGAAACGTACTGCGCTACTGTGCGCGCTGCGGCGCGTCAACGCCTTGGACAAAGGCGCTAGAACGAACCCGCTCCCCTTCCCGACGCAAGCCCGGCGCAGAACTATTCCGACTCGCCTACTCTCTTGGTGGAACAATCCTTCGAACCAACTTTTTCTCGGCCTCCGTCCTCGCCCTCCGGAGCACGTGCCGCGTTTCGCCCGCCAGTTTTTGCTGACCTCGATTCTCCCGCCTCCGCTACGCGGGACTCTGCGTGGTCCGCAGCATCTGCCCTGGGCGGCCTGGACGCATCGAGCGTTCAGCAAGGCCCGCCTCTGCTGGCTCGCGCCACTGCCGTGCTCCAGCCTCCCGCGTTGGTGACGACTGCGCCGCTCGCGATGGAATCCGCATCTGCGGTCCACGTCGCTTCTGCAGGAGCAAGTGCCCAGGACGTTTCGGCCCGGATGCTGGATGCGAACGGGAGGCGCGTAAACCGGCGCCGCGACATGCGCGTGCGAGTGAACTTCAGCGCGTGCCTGCGTGACCCGGCGCAGGGAGACGAAATCGTCGAGTGTGAAAACGTTTCGAAGGGAGGCTTGTGCTTTCGCAGCCCCAGGCATTACTCGTTGGACTACTGGATTGAAGTTGCTGCCCCGTACTCTCCTGGAGAACTCGCGTTATTTGTCCCCGCGCAGATCAAGCGAGTTGAAGCGCTTTCGGACGGCAAGGTTTCTCGCTACGGCGCGGCCTACGCCAAGCGAAATTCCGCTCTACCGTCTTTCTGAACCATTCGCTGGGCTGATGTGTCTGGCGTTTTCCCACGTTCCCCAAAAAAAATTAATTGGGCTCCAAACTCGTCGAAAGCCGTTTTTCGCTGAAACGAAAAAACTTGTCGATAGGGCATAGCTAGAGGTTTCGAATCACTTGCCGCAGCACCGTGATGGCCTGGCGGAGCTCGTCTCTCTCGTTTTCAGGCAGTGAGGCCAGGGCTTTCGCTAGAGTTTCCACGCGGCGCTTGCGCCCTTCCCACATGATTTTGGTGCCCTTATCGGTAGCTGTCAGGCGGACGCGCCGCCCGTCTTCGGTAGCGTGCCGGCGGATCAGGCGGGCCCGCTGAAGTCCGGCAACGATGCGGCTCATGGTGGGGGGCCGGACCTGCTCGGCATCGGCCAACTCGCCGAGCGATCTTGGCCCCCCAAAGACCAGCACGGAAAGGGCGGATAGCTGTGCGGGACCAATGCCACTTTCGCGGTCGCGGATGCGGAGGCGGCGGAGCAGGTGAATCGCCGCGGAGTGGAGCTGATCGGCAACCTCCGTTGGTGACGAGCGGGCTGCCACGGGGGCGGACGTCTGTGCAACCAGAGCGGCTGTCGCGGAGCCCGCGGGCGCTGGCTGTTTTTTGTGCTTGACAGGCGCCATGGAATTTAGTTAGCTATGCTAACTAATCTGCTCCCGGAGGTAAAGCAAAATGACCGCGGCCACCGCAAACCTTGGAATCGCCAATATCGGACAAATTTCCATCATCGTGAAAGACGTCGAGCGCGCCACGGCATTCTACCGCGATGTCCTGGGATTGCCGCTGCTCTTCACGGTTCCCGGCATGGCCTTTTTTGATTGCGGCGGAGTGCGCCTTATGCTCGGTACTCCCTCATCGCCGGAATACGACCATCCCAGCTCGATCCTCTACTTCCGCGTGCCGGATATCCAAGCCGGGTATCAGCGATTAGTGCAGCACAGCGTGGAAATCGTCGCGCCGCCGCGCCTCATCGCCCCCATGCCGACGCACGATCTGTGGATGACCGCCTTTCGCGACAGCGAAGGCAACATCCACCAATTGATGAGCGAAGTGCCTCGCTCCGCGTAAGCGGACTACGAACCAGCGTGCTGCACGATGGAATCGCGCGCCAAAAATACAACCAACAATCTAAAAGTCCGGCAACGAAAGGCCAACGTCCGCTTGGTTGTTGGCGACACTAAGTTTTGCAGCCTTTGGCTGAAACGAACTGCGGTCTCTTTACACTATTAGTAAGGCCCTTCCCAGAGTATTCCATTTTTTCCGTCGGAGGATTCTTCCCATGCGAAAACTCATACTGTTCGCGGGCGTTCTGCTGTGTTCGGCGTGCACTGCCTTCGGACAATGCGGAGGCGAGGAGCGCTGGGCCGTCAAGGACGGTTCGGATGCGTCAGCCGGGACAAGTGGACTTCGGCAACATCGCGTCAAAAACCCTGCTCCAATTGGTCAAACTCAAGCAGCCCAAGCTTCCTGGAGACAACACCACGCGGATTCTTCCGCAAGAAGCCACAGTCGTTCGCGTCCAAGCGCGGCTAATCCAATGGAAGCTCGAGGACGATGCGGACTACCACCTGGTTCTCACGGACGACACGAAGAACTTCACGCCAGCGGGAGGAAAGCCAACGGGCCACAGCATCATCGGCGAAATTCCAGATCCCAATTGCGTCGCTGGCTCACACGACGATTTCGGGACGCAATCGCCTTTTTTGCAAATTACGGGCGCATCGCCGATGGGCATCGACACCGCCCGGCAGGAGCTGGACGATGCGTTTCCGAACGCCGACCTAAGCGGAGGCTGGAATGATGCCGGGGGAGCGCGAGTCGAGTTGGTGGGAGTGACGTTTTACGATCGCGCTCACGGACAAGTGAGCCGCGCACCGAACAACCTGGAAATTCATCCCATCGTCTCGATCAAGTTTCTGGATAATCCCGCGGACTTGCTGGAACCGGCCGCCACCGGCCCGGCGGGACACCCACGCCGCACGCCGTGGCGGGCGCCGCCGCAGGAGCCGCGACATCCAACGCCGGCAGCTACGGATGAATTCGCTTAGTATTACGGACCCCAGCACCGGGGGAACCGCAACGATCACCGAAGATCGCGCGCTTTTGGTAGCCCCGTCCGAACATTCCGGGAGAGGCGCCGCGCTCCGTGCCGGTGTCGCCAGCGCCGACTTGGGCTTTCCCAAAACGCTGACGGTGTGCTGGTTCGCGGGAACTGCTACCGGCGCGATTCAGATTTCGCTGGACGGGAAGAATTGGTTTGACGTGGAACCGACGCCGGGTGCGGGCTGCAAGTCCGTGCCGCCCGCGCGTTTCGTGAAGCTGACCGGAAACAAAGGCATGTATCAGGTGAGCTACTGAGGTAGGGCAAGCACGGCAGATCAGTGCGGATTGACAGAGGGGTGCGGCACGCGGCGCTTAGGAAGCAATAGTTCCAAGCTGAAGTTCCATTGACGCGCTTAGAAAGGCCACGGCACACTAAAAGGGACAAAGAAAGGGGTGTGCGCCATGGCGAAGTGCCCGGCTTGCGAGCACGACGTTACTACCCCGTTTTTCCTGAATGTGGATGCGTGGAGATGGCTGACTTGTCCGCATTGCGCGGCACGGCTGGAGCGGAAGAATCCGCGGTCCGTTGTTGTGCTGATGCCGCTGTGGGTGGGGCTCATCGCGTTCGCCAGGCTGGGTCATCGATTCGAGGTTGTTGCGGAAGTGCTCATGGCCGTCATCATGCTGGTCATTCTTGCGGAATTTATGCGTCCTCAATTGCAACTGCGGAAGCCCCTGCCAAAGCCAGAAACTACATTAAACCTCAGCGGCCCGTCGCGCTAGCCTTCTGGCCCGTGATTGCGCCCAGAGAATCAGACGAGTGCTACTTCGCCGGAGGAAAAGTCAAAAGCCGCGGCCTCCGCAATTGCGGCCGGAGCGCAAACGACGCGCTTTAAGCCGAAGACTTCGGCGCGCACCCATGTACCCCACCCCCCGGTGTTTTCTGTAAGAGTGGCAAACACAGGACTTATGCCTGATGCTGTCCGTAAGAATGGCAAATAGGGAACTTAAAGTAATTGCATTTTCAACAAGTTGCGAGTGATCTGTAAGAGCGGCAGACAAAGGACTTACAGAAGAGGTTCTTCGGCATGAGTGCAGAATTTTCGTAAGAGTGGCAAGCGCAGGACTTGGGCCGTAAAAGCAGGCCCAAGAAAACAAAAACGCCAGCAGAGATGCTGGCGTTCTCAGGTTTGGGCGCGATATTACCCAGTCAATACTGTACGCTGACAGCTACTTTTTGTCAAGAGAAAAGGTGAAAAGTCGGGGGTTGGGGCGGCGGGCGAAATGGCGGAGGAAAAATCGAAACCAGCGGCCTTTGAACCGAGGGCTGCGGACCGGACCGTTGCAATGCAGGGTGATGCAGCATATTATTTTGTATTATGAGGGCCGTATTATGAGTGCGCTAAAAACAATCAGTTTTCGGATGCGGGCGGAGGCGGTGGAGACTTTGGACGCGCTGGCCGAGACGATGGATCGGGACCGGACTTATCTGCTCAATGAAGCGGTCGAGCGTTACCTGCAGTTGAACGAATATCACATGAAGCTGATCGAGAAGGGTTTGCGCGCGGCGGAAAAAGGGGACTTTGTGCCGGACGCGGAGATGAAAAAGCTGATCGCAAGAATGCGGCGAGCAAAGTAGCGCACGGCGATGCGGGTGCGCTGGACCACTCCGGCCCGGGAACAGTTTGTCAGCGCGTTCGAGTACATCGCCGAGGAAAACCGGGCGGCGGCGGCTCGGACTGCCGATCAAATCTGGGAAAGCACGCAGCTACTTGCCCGGCATCCCATGGTGGGCAGAGAGGGACGCGTGGCTGGCACGCGCGAACTCGTCATTTCGGGCACGCCTTTCGTCGTGGCGTACCGCATAGAGAAGAACGAGGTGCGGATTCTCGCGGTTCTTCACGCCGCCCGCGAATGGCCGGAGGAATTTGAGTAGGCTCCGGCGAAGGAAAAAGGAAATGACGAGTCGATGGAAGCGGTTCTACGAGAAGCAGATGGAGGATGAGAAGCTCCGGGAGTTGGTGGAAACGGAGCTTGAGAACCTGCAATTGGGAGTGCAGATCGCGAAGTTGCGGGCTGCGGAGAATCTCAGCCAGACAAAACTGGCGGCGAGGGCGGAAATGAGCGCGCCAGAGATTTCGGCGATGGAGAATGAGCCACGGAATCTGACGATTGGGACGTTGATTCGGGTGGCGCACGCGTTGGGCAACAGAGTGGAGATTAAACTGGTGCGCAGGAAGAGGTCGAAGGTGGTGCTGCGGCGCAGTGGCGGGGGAAAAGTCAAAACCCGCAGCCTTTGACACCGAAGGCTGGCTGCGACAACTGGCAGCACAATCTGCTGCAAAAGGACCTTGTGGATGTGTTTCGGACGCGCCGCATTGTGTCGGAAGTGCTGAGCGGGAAGCGGGATTTAAACAAGGACCATATTGAACGATTGAGCGCGCGGTTCCATGTGTCGCCGGAGGTGTTTTTCTAGTTGGTGCAGTGTGGTGCAGAGTGGTGTAAGATGAGGCCATGGCTAACACAGAAAAAGCGGTGCGGCAGAGTGTTTCGATTCCGGCGCGGATTGCGAAACGGGTGAAGGCGCTGGCAAAGACTGAGAAGACGAGCGCTAGCCGGGTGCTGGTGGATTTGATCGAAACGGGTCTTGCGTCCAAGGAAGCGGAGAAGGAGCGGTTTTTCTCCTTAACGGCCAGACTGACAGAATCCAGCGATCCCGCCGAACAAGAGCGGTTGAAGAGCGAACTTGCGCGAATGACCTTCGGTGAGTGATGCCGAAGATTCAGTGGACGAATCTCCCGCCGGCTTTGCGGCAACACCTCTTTGACCGAGTGGCGGAGCGCAAGATTACCGCCGAGGATTTATATCAGCTAAAGCTGTGGCGCGAATCCGAGCCCGAAGCGCCGGACGGGCTTTGGTACAAAGACTTCGGATCCTTCAAGATTTGCGGTGAAGGCAAGTTTCCCAAGACGTTCCTCCTGCGTGGACAAGCGGCCAAGGGCAAGGTGATTTAGTGGAAGCGGCCGGGTGGCGCGAAAAGTCAAAACACCCACGTGTAAAACCGACACGTGGGGCACCCGGCGCGGTTCTATGTTAGGCAGTAGTGACCGTCGCCGAGGAAGGCGAGGAGGCCGAGGTCGCGGAGGACTTGGAGTTGCTGACGGATTTTGTCGCGCACGTGGGCGTTGTTGGGATGGAGCTTGGTGAGTTCGTCGGCGCGGGCGTAGACGTCGGAGAGAGAGAATTCTGGTTTGTTCAGGGAGCGGACGACGTTGAGGACGTCGAGGGTCCAGCCGCGTTTTTCGACTTTGAGCTTTTCGAGTGGGCGTAAGCGGCGGTACGCGCGGCGGACTTCGGCTGCGGGGCGTGCGGTGCCGTCCGCGACGATGGAAATGCGGGCATCCTGAGGGATTTTGTTGAGCAGGATGTTGCAGCCGACCCATCCGGCGCGGCGGGCAGTTGGCGCAAGAGGCGGGCGGACCTCTATGGTGGAAAGCGCGAAGGCGAAGTGCGGGATCAGAATGACGGTGCGGACGGCCCAAGCAGTCAGGTCGTAGTGCAGGACGTAGAGATTCGGAGTGAGGTCGGCGAGAATCGCACGCCTCATTTGCGAATAAGCGGAGTCGAGAATCTTGGCGCCGAATGGCTTGGACTGGCTCTTCAGTTGAAATGGAGAGTCACATTCCGGACATGAATAGTCGAGCGTCGCGGTGCCATGCGGGGCGACGTTCAGTCTTGGAGAATCGCATACCGGACAGAAAAAGTTGGCTGCGCCCCAGGATTCGGTGCCGACGCGGGCGCGTTGTGACGCGCTTTTGTATCGGTAGAGGTTAGCCGTTGGAAGCCTAAGACTCACTCGCGAATTAGATCACGTGTCCGCAGCCCCGAGCGAAGAATTCTGTTCATTCTCAGGTCCTACGCCTGACACATTTCGGCCATCGCCTTATTTATACGTTTTGCGAGGTCGTAAAAGGATTTGTAGTATTCGTCCGTGAATTTGGCTTTGCCTCTGAATTCCTCAAGATACAATTTCTTGAGCCTCGCTTTTGCTTCGGTGCGCTCGTTCTTGTCCGCGCTGCCCAACTGGTCAATCAGATGAGGGTGGGCGGACCGAACCGATGTTTTAATTGATTCCGGTAAAAGCCCCTCAATGTCTCTCTTTCCCGGCAGGTCGATGCCGAACGCAAGAAAATCCCGGTTTGCCACGAATCCCATCTTTGTGAGCTTTGGCTCGACCTCATCCTTCATATCGAGGTCGAAAGTGACGAACAGCCGCTTACATCTGTCACGCAAGAACTTGACGACGAATCCGTTTTGCAGATTGCCGACACCGTGATATGCGAGTATCTCGCCTGGGAATTTGAGTCGGCTAGAGCCATGCTCTGGTCGCCTCAAGAGGTCGAGGTATTCCCGGTCTGTATCGCCCTCGACAAGAATCATTGGTTTGTCCTGCTCGAAGAAAGCCTCTTTCCAAGGCTCGAACTCGGCATTGTTCAGTCCGAGGGCAATACCAAATGGAACCATCCAGGAATCGCCCAACGTGCTTACGACCTCTGTGTCGGCAAGCTGCCTCCTAAAGATTTTCCGCTCAAGCAATATATTGGCTTGTGGGTCGGACATACTGAGCATGTAAGGGCTGTGGGTGGTTGCAATCACCTGCACTTTCAGTTCTTCGGATAAGTCCTGAAGGATCCGTCCAAATTCTGCTTGCGCGGATGGATGAAGAAAGCTTTCAGGCTCCTCAATAATTAACACAGGCGTTACCTTCGAGGACGAGACTTGCGATTGGCTGACAGATTTTGCCCTCATGAGTGACAGGAGTATCAACGTCGTATTCACTGTCCCGCTGCCCCACTCGTCAAGAGCGATATCGAAACGTCCTTTGCCCAGTGTCAGATTATAGGGAAGATAGTCAAAATCAAACGGAGCAACCGCCAGTCCGACCTTAAGCTTGGATTCCAGTCTGACCATCAACTCATTAAGTTGTTTCTGGTGCTCCTTACTAATTCGCTTGAGTTTTTTATTTACGGTCTGTCGCATCGATTCGAATTCATTCCCGTAAGTTAACGAAATGTCTCGCAGTAGGTTGCTGACAGTACCTCTTCTGAAAGGCTCTGGAAGGAGTTCGGTGGAATTGTGGAAGAAGAAGGCTTCGGACGACTGCAACTTATCGAGAACTTCTTCTGCTGGTAGGTCCCTAAATTCGGAATTGTCTACCACGAGTCTGACCGTCGGGCGTGTCCCACCTGGCGTAAAGATTACGGTGATTTTGAGGTGTAGGCTTTTCTTATCCTCAGAAAGGGACAGTTGGCGGAGTATAAAGGCAAAAATCCCGGTGTCGTTATCCGAATCGAGTGATAGATCCACTTGGAACTCTATGCGTCTGTGTTTCTCCTCAATTTGCGACCAACGCGTGAAGTCTTCTTTCATCGAGACCTGCTCGTCCGATTGGGAAAATGGCGATTCTGGCTTTGCGAGGGCTCTGAGAACCCGGACCACGTTGGTCTTTCCAGAGTCGTTCTTCCCGCAGATCGCCGTATAAAAGGACGGGAATCGGATCTCGACATCGGCGAGGGTTCGGTAATTCATAATCTTTATTTTCTCGAGTTTCATAGAACTCCGACCGTTATATCTCCAATTGTTTAATCATCAGATGATAATAGAAAATCTCTGTCTCTACGCAAGGTAAATCTCGGTTTCGGTTTTGATGATGAAGAGGGCGTCGGAGTCGGAGGTGACCGGAGGCGCGGAATTTTTGGCGGGCGTCTTCGAGGGAGTCGGCTAGGACGGAGAAGATTACGCGGCGGTCGGTGCGGCCGATGAAATAAAAGCGGCGTTCTTGTTGGACGAGTTGGAGCTGTGGCGACATTCGAGAAAAGTGCCGGCCCTCATAAACCGCCCGCGACTCACTCACGCACAGAGAAGGAGATTCCTCGCTTCGCTCGGAATGACGGCGGGTGAGTGGGCGCATTTGGATCGATCCACGGAATCGCGTGGCGGATCAACTGAAAAGTGCAGGCAGGAGAGAGAAAGATCGACTTGTACCAGATTGGAACAGAGGCGGCGGAGGGAGAGGTTGATGTAATCGAGGGAGAGTTCGCAGCCGATTGCGTGGCGGCTTAGGCGGAATGCGGTTAGCAGAGTGGTGCCGCCGCCTAGGAACGGATCGAGGACTAGGTCGCCTTCGTTGGTGGAGGCTAGGAGGATGCGTTCGAGGAGGGCGACGGGTTTTTGGGTGGGGTGCTTGCCAAATTTTTTCTCCCACGGCTTCGGGTGGCTTGATTTCCCAGACGGACTTCATTTGTTTGCCGCGATTGGTTTCCTTCATGAGCTTGTAGTGGAAGGTGTGGCGGGACTTTTTGTCCTTGGCGGCCCAGATGATGGTTTCGGTGGCGTGGGTGAAATAGCGGCAAGAGAGATTGGGAGGAGGATTGGGCTTAACCCAGGAGATGTCGTTGAGGAGCTTGAAGCCGAGCTGCTGCATGGCGAAGCCGACGCTGTGGATGACGTGGGCGGTGCCGGAGACCCAGATGGCGCCGTTGGGCTTGAGGACGCGCTGGCAAGCGGCGAGCCAGGCCGTGTTGAACGCATGATTGGCGTCGGGACCATTGGATTTGTCCCAGGCGCCTTTGTTGACGGAGACCATTTTGCCGGCGTGGCAGGTGATGCCGCCGTTGGAGAGGAAGTACGGAGGGTCGGCGAAGACGAGGTCGACGGAGGAGGCGGGGATTTGGGCGAGGAGGTCGAGGCAGTCGCCCTGGTAGATGCGGAGGTGGTGTTTGGGGTCGTCGAAGGCGGGGGTGGGAAGAGACATGATGATCGATCGGGATCGTTGATCAGATGGGTATAGGAGTCAAGCGGATGGGGGACGGTTGAAAGTCGAAAGTCGAAAGTTGAAAGTCGAAGGTGGAAAACAAAGAAGAAGAGAGAATTTTACGCCGAGGGCCGCAGAGACACAGAGGTCGCAGAGAAGAGGGGGAGAGGATAACGCTGAGAAGAGGAGAAGTAAGGAGGAATGTGATAAAGTAAGGAATAGGAGTAACGGGCATGAAGAGACAAGCGAAATTGACCAGCAAAGGGCAGATTACCGTGCCGCGGGACATTCGCCGGAGGCTGGGAGTGCGCGCGGGAGATAAGCTGGAGTTTGAAGACAACGGCGATGGAGTGCAGGTGAAGGCGGTACGAGACTGGGAATGTGTTTGAGAAGTATGCGGGGATTGGCAACCCGGGAATTGGAAGTGGACGAAAGGCTATACAGAAGTGGATCAGGGAGATCCGCGGCCATGAGGACGACGAGTGACGGTTGCTCTGGACACAAACGTCATTGTCGGCGTTGTGGGACGCGACGGATGCGCTGAATCCGGTGGCGCGAAAGGCACTAGAGGCGGCGTCTAGCCGGGAGGCACTGGTGATGTGCGGCGTGGTGTATGCGGAGTTGATTGGCGCGCCGCGAAGGACGGAGGCGTTCGTGGATCAGTTCTGCGAGGAAGCGCGGATTGCGGTGGAGTGGGAGTTAAAGGAGAGGATTTGGCGGAAGGCGGGGGCGGCGTTTCAACAGTATGCGACGCGGCGAAAGAAGCAGAGTGGCGCGGAGCCGCGAAGGCTGCTGGCGGATTTCCTGATTGGGGCGCATGCGCTGGAAAACGGCTACAAGCTCTTGACCCTGGATGGAGGAATGTACAGGAGGGCGTTTCCGGGATTGAAACTAGAGGTTGTGTGAAAAGGAAATGAAGCGCGAGAAGAAATCTGAACGCAGAGACAGAGAGGCGGCGGAGAAGAGAATAAGCGGGGATTTAGTTTTGGAGTGCAGTGGGCTAGTATAGCAGGAGGATAAGGACGAACGGAATTGCGAGGCCGACAATGGAAGTGAAACTCGATGCCGAAACCGAGAAGCTGGTACAGAAAGAGATTGAGACTGGCCGGTTTGCAGATGCCACAGCACTTGTGGGCAAAGCCCTTCAACACTACCTTATTGCGCGTGAGTTTGGCGAGGAATACACGCGCGAGGAAATCGAGAGAAAGATCGCGCGAGGTCTAGCGCAGCTTGACGCGGGCCAAGGTATAGATGGGGAAGAGTTTTTTGAGGAGTTAAGGAAGCGGGGCCAGGATTTGCAAGCGCCCCGCAAATGAACGCGTTTCGTGTCTCTCCCGAAGCCTCACAAGACATCATTGAGATATATGAGTACATTGCCCAAGATAGTGTGGAGGCGGCAGAGCGAGTGCGCACGGAGTTCCTCGAAGCAATACGTGGATTGGCCGAGATGCCGGGGAAGGGCCATCGCCGCGAGGACTTAACCAAGAGCGCGGTTCTGTTCTGGACGGTGCGGTCGTATCAAATTATTTACCGGACTGGGAGTGGGCGGCTCGATGTAGCGGCTGTGTTGCACGGAAAACGGAACATTCGACGCATCTTGAAGAAGAGATAAAAGCTGCCTTCCTTTGCTAGACTAATTCCACTATGCATGACTTGAATTATTTTCGGGATCACTTGGATGTGTTTGCGGAGATGGCGAAGAGGCGCGGAACGCCGCTGCATCTGGATGCGTTTCGCGTGTTGGACGCGCAGCGGCGGGAGCTGATCACGGCGACGGAGCAGTTGAAGGCGCAGAGGAACAAGGCGAGCGACGAGATTGCGCGGTTGAAGAAGGCGAAGCAGGATGCGGATGGGTTGATTGGGGAGATGAAGGCGGTTTCGGAGAGGATTAAGGAGGCGGACGAGCGGATTACGCGGCTCGATGCGACGCAGCGCGAATTGCTGTTGACGATTCCGAATATGCTGCACGCGAGCGTGCCGGTGGGGCACAGCGCGGCGGACAATGTGGAAGTGCGGAGGTGGGGGGCGCCTCCGCGTTTTGATTTTACGCCGAAGCCGCATTGGGAAATCGGCGAGAACGCTGGGATTCTCGACTTACAACGAGCCGTAAAGATTGCCGGCGCGCGGTTTGCGCTTTATCGCGGCCCCGGGGCGCGGCTGGAACGTGCGCTGGCGAATTTTTTTCTGGACGTGCACACGCGGGAGCATGGGTATACGGAGATTCTGCCGCCGTTCATCGTGAATACGGCGTCACTGGTGGCCGACGGCAAGCTCCCGAAATTCGCCGGGGATATGTTCCACCTGGAAGGCACGGACCTGTGGCTTACGACCACGGCGGAGACGGAGCTGACCAACCTTTACCGGGAGGAGACTCTGGACGCTAACGTGCTGCCGATCCGTGTGTGTGCGTGGACATCGTGCTTCCGCTCCGAGGCTGGCGCAGCAGGAAAAGACACGCGAGGCATCAAGCGCCAGCACCAGTTTCAAAAGGTCGAACTCTTCAAGTTCACGCAACCGGACAACAGCTACCAGGAACTCGAGTCTCTGGTGGGCAACGCCGAAACAATCCTGCAAAGACTGGGGATTCACTACCGCGTGATGCAGCTATGCTCGGGGGATACGGGTTTTGCTTCCTCGAAGACGTACGACATCGAGGCCTGGTTGCCTTCGACCGGCGAATTCATGGAAATTTCTTCGTGCTCGAATTGCGAAGCGTTCCAAGCGCGTCGCGCGGGCATCCGGTTTAAGCCAAAGGGCGGCGGAAAGAGCGAATTTGTGCACACGTTAAATGGCTCGGGGTTGCCGATAGGGAGGACGTGGATCGCGATTGTCGAGAATTATCAGCAGGCGGATGGGTCGATTGTTGTGCCGGAGGTTTTGCGGCCGTATATGGGAATTGAGAGGATACCGGCGGTTGGGTAGGTTTAGGTGGCAGGGCACGATAAATCGTGCGCCGTACGGCTGCAAGTCATTGAATTTATGATAGTTAGCAGTAAGAATTGGTTAATTTGGCCAATCGGGGCACGGCTTTTACGCTGCGCAAACTATTGAAAGTACGTTTTTCGTTTGACTCCGCCTTTTCGCCTTGCATACACTCGCCTCAGGCACTATTTGCAGAGCAAAGAAGAAGAACCAGGGGAAGTACAGGCAGCAGGAAGAGAAGTGATCCCGAACGAGTGATAGTAGAGGAGTTGGCCTCAGCGAGTTTGGGGTCATAAGCTGGAAGAATCGATGAATTTTCTTAGGCAGGGCGATGAGATTTTTGTTTTGGTTGCTGGTGGTGTCCTGGAGCGTGGCGCTGCTGCGGCGTTTGGTGGCGTGGATGTTGCGCGGAGCGATGCCGGCGCAGACGGAGCACGACGCGGCGGGTTCTGCGGCCGGGCCGGGAGCTGGAGCTGACGATGCGCAAGGCGGTTTGTCGGCGCGGCGGTTGGTGCGCGACCCGGTTTGTGGCACACATGTGGCGGAAGTGCTGGCGATTCCGCTGCGCGAGGGCGGAGAGTTGGTGCACTTTTGCTCGGTGGCTTGCCGGGACAAGTATGTGAGCGGTGTACGCCGGATGGCGGCAAACGGTTAGCAGCGAACGATGGATGGATTTCAAACCCCGGTTGGCTGAAAACTTTTTAATTTTTAATAGATATCGAGAAGTCGAGACTAGACGCGTAGAGGAAAGGACCGAACGCCGATGGCCACGGTCGTAAAGCCCACAGGGCCGCTAAGACAGATTGGCGCGCCACCCATGGTGCCGCGCATCGCGCCGCGAGAGGATTTGAATCCGTTTCGCATCGCGCAGATTCAATTTGATATGGCGGCGGAGTTTTTGAAGCTGGAGCCGGGACTGCGGCAGATTCTGCGGACGCCGAAGCGCGTGCTGGAAGTTTCGATACCCACGAAGATGGACAACGGGCAGGTGAAGGTCCATACGGGGTTCCGCGTGCAACACAATATTTCGCGCGGGCCGGGCAAAGGCGGGATTCGTTATCACCCCAACGTCACGCTCGATGAAGTGAAGGCGCTGGCGGCGTGGATGACGTGGAAGACGGCGGTGGTGAACGTGCCGTTTGGCGGGGCGAAGGGCGGAGTGATCTGCGACCCGAAGCGCATGTCAAAAACGGAGCTGGAGCGGATGACGCGGCGATATGCGAGCGAGATTTTGCCGATCATCGGCCCGGCGATGGACATTCCTGCGCCGGATGTGTACACGGACGCGCAGACGATGGCGTGGATCATGGACACGTATTCCATGACGGTGGGGCATTCCGTGCATGGAGTGGTGACGGGGAAGCCGGTGTCGATCGGAGGGTCGGAGGGACGGAGCGAGGCGACGGCGCGCGGGTTGCTGTACGTGGTGGAAGAAGCGTGCAAGCTGAAAAAGATTCCGCTGCGCGGCGCGACGGTGGCGATCCAGGGCTTCGGCAATGCGGGCGCGACGGCGGCGCGATTGTTCGCGGAGAAAAAAGCGAAGATTATCGCGCTGAGCGATACCCGAGGCGGCGTGACGAATTCGCGCGGGATCGATCCCATGAAAGCGATTCGGTATAAGGAGCGCTCGGGGACGGTAGTGGGGATGCCGGGCGCGTCGCGAATCACCAACGATGATTTGTTGACGATGAAGTGCGACATCCTGGTCCCCGCGGCGCTCGAGAATGTGATTACGCTGCACAACGCCGAAGCGATTAAGGCGCGGATTGTGGCGGAAGCCGCTAACGGGCCGACGACGCCGCACGCCGATGAAATTCTGGCGAGGCGCGGGATTACCGTGCTGCCGGACATTCTCGCGAATGCGGGCGGCGTGACGGTGAGCTACTTCGAATGGGTGCAAAACATGGAAGGGCTCATGTGGGACGCCGAGGAAGTGAACATGCGGTTGCAGAAGGGCATGGTGCGAGCATTTCACGAAATGGTGGAGACGATGCGGAAGTATCATGTGCCGCCGCGTGCAGGCGCGATGGTTCTTGCAGTCGGGCGCGTTGCGGAAGCCACCCTCGTTCGCGGTCTGTTCCCGTGAGATAGAATTTCGACGACTGGTGTTTTAGAAGGCTCAAGTATCCCCGGCCGGAAATGTTTTCCGGCCGTTCTTTTTTTGACGCGCACTACTCGAGACCCCGAGCTCATACTAAATTCTTGTTGCGCGCGGAGAGCGGACAGGCGCGTACATTCGCAATTGCCGGTGCGCCGAGTTGGCGCGACCGGCTATTTTCTTCGAGGGATGCTGCCAAGCACGAAAAATGAGCACGACGAACAACAATCATCCAGCGGCGCCGCCGATTCTGCTGACGATATCCGGGTTTGACCCCTCCTGCGGCGCGGGGACGGCCGCGGATTTGAAAACGTTTGCAGCGCACGGATGTTATGGCGTCGCGGCGATCACGGCGCTGACGGTGCAGAACACGCAGGGCGTGGAAGACGTGCACAACATTCCGAGCGCGACGCTGAAGGCGCAGCTCGAGGTGCTGGCGAAGGATTGCAACATCGCGGCGGTAAAAATCGGGATGCTGGGCAACCGCGGGAATGCCGCGACCGTGGCGGAATTTCTGGATGCGCACAAATTCGCGCACGTGGTGCACGATCCGGTCATGAAATCATCTAGTGGTACGGAGTTGCTCGACGCAGGCGGGGTGAAGTACGTCGCCACGGAGCTGCTGAAGCGCGCGAGCGTAATAACGCCGAATGTGCCGGAAGCGGAGATCTTGACGGGAATCACGATCAAAGACGTGGCGGAGATGGAAGCTGCGGCGCGGAAGATTGTGGAGATGGGCGCGCGAGCGGTGATCGTCAAGGGCGGGCACATGGGACGCCCGGTGGACGTGCTTTTCGACGGCACGGATATGGTGACGCTGCCCGGAGAACGCGTGAACGAAGAGGAACTGCATGGAACGGGCTGCACGTTCGCGTCGGCCCTTGCGGCGCACCTGGCTGTAGGCCGGGGGCTGCTCGAAGCCGCGACGCTTGCAAAAGCATACGCGACGAAAGCGATTGAGAAGGCGTATCCCGTTGGCAAGGGCCGCCTGCCGCTCGACCATTTCTACCGGCAGAGGATTGAGCCGCCTGCGCGCGGCATCCATGAAGTGCCGCAGCATGGTTTGCATCCGGCGGCGGAGCCTGCCGCGCATTAAAGGGCGTGACTAGTGACTGAGGACTCGTGCCGCTCCGGCGCGAATTTCCTTCCTTAGAACGTTTCCGCAAGGTGCGATAGCCTTGGAACGAACCCCTAAACCAATCCCTGCGGCTCTCGGGTTCCGAGTAAAGTCCGGCTGGGCCATGGCAGTGTTGCTGGCAGGCCCTTCTGATGCGCCAAGATTGATTTCGTGCCAGACGGTTCTACTCTCCGATCCGAAGATTCCTCAATCGAAGCAGCCCTACCATGCTGCCCTCGAACTTCCTGGGAAAGAAGGAAATCTGGCGACACGGAAGTTGGGAGATGTCGTGCGCGGCGCCGCGAAAAAATCAATCGACACGCTTTTGAAGGAGGCCGCGGGCTTGCAGTATGGGGTTCGCGGCGCAGCGTTGGTGGTTGGCAGTCTGGTCGATCCGGCGATGCTGCACAACGAACACATTCGCGCGCACGGATTGGAAGGGCAGCTGTTTCGCACGGTCTTGGAGGATGCTTTTCGCGTGCGGAAGATTCCGTGTGAAGCTTTCCTGGAGAAGGGTGCTTACGAGACTGCGGCGGGGATGCTTCGGAGAGCGCCCGCGCAAATCAAACGCGCCGTTGCGGGCCTTGGCGAATCGCATGAAGGCTCCTGGAGGGCGGAAGAGAAACTCGCGGCTCTGGCGGCGTGGATGGCGCTCCATGCAGGCAGCAAGAGAGGCGGTTTGAATAGCCAGTGGGACGGATCTAGAGGGCTCATGAGTCGGGGTTGAATCGTTTCGACGAAGGCGAATCAGAGTGATGGAGGCGAGAGCGCATGAAGAGACAACTGCGGGGTTGCGCGATGATTTTCGTGATGGCAGTTTGGCAGGGCCTGCGATTTTTGCGGGGCAAACTCCAGATGAGGCCGAGATCCGCAAAGTCGAGATGGGATTACAGGAGGCGTGGAACCACCACGACATGAAAGCATGGGCCAATGCCTTTACGGAGGACGCGGATTTCGTAAACGTGGTTGGCTGGTGGGGGAGAGGGCGAGCGGAGATCGAGAAGAAGCATGTCGATTCACACGCGTTTGCCTTTCGAGAGAGCACATTAACGATCGACGAAGTTCACACGAGATTCCTGAGCGCCTGAATTCGCGGTCGTGCATGTCTTGTGGACATTGGTCGGACACAAGAATCCGGATGGCACTCCTGGACAACCGCGAAAAGGGATCTTCACGCAGGTTCTGCAAAAACGGGACGGGAAATGGCTGATTGCCGCCGCACAAAATACCGACAGCAGGCCGGAAGTGCCAATGCCGACGGCGCCACCGAAAAACTAGAGCGTTCGTTCCTGGTTCATCGGCAATTTGAACTCGCCATTTACCAAAAGAAGGCCGGCGCATGTATTTCCTAAGCAAGCCTGAACCAGATGAGATTCGCACCTTCCTTTCGACACAGAAGGATCAGCCGTTCTCCTACGCGCATGTTGGTGCTTCGCGAGGCCGTCCTCCGCGGTGGGTACACGACTGACCACAACCGCATCCGGCTTGGCGAAGGCGAGGAGGTTTTTGCCCGAGCCGTTAAGGCGATTCGACAGTGGAAGATGTTCGACATGCCGTGGATACAACTTTGTTGGCCGGACGCTCCGATCGAAGAAGGCGCTACAGTTGCCGTTCTCGTGTCGCATCTCGGATTTTGGTCGCTGAACGCCAGCCGGATCGTTTATGTGATCGAGCAAGATGGCAGCGACAAGAAATTTGGTTTTGCCTACGGAACGTTAGTCCAAGCATGCGGAACGCGGCGAGGAGCGATTCAGCGTGGAGTTTCATTCCCAAGACCAATCCGTCTGGTACGACGTCTGCGCATTCTCTCGGCCGAATTTCCTGGCGCGGTTGGCCTATCCTTTTACCAGGGCACTGCAGAAGCGGTTTGCAAGGGACTCGATGAGTGGCATGCAAAAAGCCGTGAACAATTCCTGAGTTAATGAACGGGCCATCTGCCGCGAACCATCACTTGCGAGGCTCCGCGAAGCTGAGGAATGCCGGGCTAAAGCCCGGCACCTACATTTTGTAAACGATGCGGCCGGCGACGATGGTGGCGACTGGGTCCGCCTTTGAAGGCGCGGGCGTCGAAGGGGGAGTTGCGCGATTTGCTCGGGGATTGTTTTACGTCGTAGGTCCATTCGTGTGTCGTGGAAAAAATCGTGAGGTCGGCGGGCTGGCCGGCGGCGATTTTGCGTTCGATCCCAAGGACGCGCGCGGGGCCGGTGGTGAAAAGTTCAATCATGCGCATGAGCGGGATTCGGCCGGAGTGGACTAGTTGCTTCGAGGGAAAGCGCGAGCGCGGTTTCAAATCCGAGAATGCCAAAGGGAGCGCGGTCGAACTCGACGTCCTTGAGCGCAGGTTCGTGAGGAGCGTGATCCGTCGCGATGGCGTCAACGGTGCCGTCGGCGAGGCCCGCGATCAGAGCTTCGCGGTCTTCGCGTGCGGCTAGCGGCGGATTCATTTTGTAGCGCGAATCGTACTGCACGTCTTCATCGATCAAAGTGAAATGGTGCGGCGTGACTTCGCAGCGTGACGCGCAGACCGCGCTGCTTGGCCCAGCGAACTTGCTCGAGCGAAGCCTTTGCGGAGAGATGCGCGACGTGAAGACGCGCGCCAGTAAGTTCAGCAAGCTGAACGTCGCGCGCCACGCAAACGGATTCCGCGGCGGCGGGCATGCCGGGCAGGCCGAGCCGCGTGGACGTGACGCCTTCACGCATGACGGCGCCGGCGGCAAGCGAAACATCTTCCGAATGCTCGATGACGCACAGATCGAGCGAGCGGCAGTAGTCCATCACCTGGCGAGTGAGTTTTGCCGTGGCGATGGGTTTGCCATCGTCGCGAGACGGCAACGATGCCGGCTTGCTTCATGGCGGCGATTTCCGCGATGGCTTCGCCTTTGCTCCCGACGCTCGCGGCGCCGATGGGCCAAACGCGTACGCTGGCCGTGGCTTTGGCGCGATCGAGAATGAAGCGCGTGACGCTGGCGTTGTCGTTCACAGGCTTCGTGTTCGGCATGCAGCAGACGGCGGTGAAACCGCCTCGTGCCGCGGCGCGCGTGCCGGTCTCGATGGTTTCCGAGGATTCCTGGCCGGGCTCGCGGAGATGCGCGTGAAGGTCGATGAAGCCGGGAGCAACGATCAGGCCAGTAGCGTCGAAGATTTCCTGTGATGGAATCCTGGCGCGATTTTTCCAGGTTGCGCGACTTCGGCTATTTTGTCGCCATCGAGAAGAACATCGCGCGGCGCGTCCGTCTGCGTGGCGGGGTCGATGACGCGGCCGTTCTTAACGAGAAGCATGCGAAGGGTCCTTGTCCGTGGGCGAGGAGGAATTTTCTTTTTTGTCCGTCGCTCGGCGACTGGGCGGCTGTTGCGCTTCCGTGGCGGGATGCGCCTCTTGTCCCGATTCTTCCGAGCCGCCAACGAGAAGCAAGTAGAGCAGAGCCATACGCACGGCGATTCCATTGGTGACTTGTTCGAGGACGCAGGACTGCGGGCTATCCGCGACTTCAGGGGTGATCTCGACGCCGCGATTCATCGGGCCGGGATGGAGAATGATGGCGTCGGGCTTGGCGAGGCGCAGGCGCTCGGCGCTGAGTTGATAGAGAAGGATGTAGTCCGCGGCGGAAAGCGCCGGCTCGTGAAGGCGCTCGGTCTGCACGCGAAGGACGAGAACGACGTCGGCATCTTCGAGAGCTTCTTCGATACGAAAGACGCGGCGAATGGACGCGCCGGGCGGGCCGATGTTTTCCAATTCTCGAGGAACCCACATGGCCGGGCCGCAGAGCGTGAAGCGGCAGCCGAATTTTGCCAGAAGGTGAATGTTGGAGCGAGCTACGCGGCTGTGCGAAATGTCGCCGAGAATGGTGACATTCAAATTGGCGAGCGAGCCTTTGCGGTCGCGAATGGTGAGAGCATCGAGCAAGCCCTGCGAAGGATGCTCGTGAGTGCCGTCGCCGGCGTTGATGACGGGAATATCGAGATGGCGCGCGACAAAATCGGCGGAGCCGGAGGACGCGTGGCGCATGACCAGACAATCCGGTTTCATGGCGTCCAGCGTGTGCACGGTGTCGAGAAGCGACTCGCCTTTTTTCAGGCTGGAAGATTCCGCCTGGAGATTCATAGTGTCCGCGCCGAGACGGGCGGCGGCCGTGCCGAAGCTGATGCGCGTGCGCGTGGAGTTTTCGAAGAATGCCAGAGCGACGGTTTTGCCGCGGAGAGTAGCGAGTTTCTTGAGAGGATTCCGCTGGATTGCCCTGAAAGGACCTGCTCTGATCGAGAAGAAAAGTGAGTTCGTCCGCGGAGAGCGGTTCAAGAGCCAGAAGGTCGCGGAATCGAAAGGTCACATTTGCACTCTTTGACGGAAAACCGAAAAATCTCGTTTCAACTAAGGCTCCTGGCGATCGACCAGAACGACGCGCTCTTCATTATCGATCTCGCGGAGACGCACTTCGATGATTTCCGTGTCGCTGGTCTGCACGGTGCGGCCTACGAACTGGGCTTCAATGGGCATTTCGCGATGGCCGCGGTCGATGAGCACGCAGAGAGAAACGCGCTGAGGACGCCCGAGATCGAAGAGCCCGTTCATGGCGGCGCGAATGGTGCGGCCGGTGTAGAGGACGTCATCGACGAGGACGAGGTCCATCTGGTCAACGCCAAAGGTAATGTCGGAGGACTGCAAAACGGCGTGGGGCGCGACTTTGGAGAGGTCGTCTCGATAGAGGGTGATGTCCAGAGTGCCGACGGGAACGTCAACCCCATCGATGCCGCGCATGGCTTGGGCGATGCGCTGGGCCAGTGGCACGCCGCGGCGGCGAATGCCAATCAGGGCGAGATGCTTGGTGCCGCCGCTTTTCTCGACTATTTGATGGGCCAGGCGTCGCAGGGTGCGGTCGATCTCCGGGGCGGACATCAATTGGGCTTTTTCGACGATGCGCATGTTCGGGTAATCCTAGCATAGGGACCGGTGAGTCGTGACTAGGGACTGGCGGTGGGGACTCGGGCGCATTCTTGCTGCGGCTTTGGAAACTCGGACGGCGTGATAGACTGCCGCGCGACATATCTAACGAGGTGGACATGCTTTTCAGAAAGACGCAGCGCAGGAAGTGGAAAGCGGTAACGGTCTTGTGCAACTTGGGCTTACTCCTGTGGATCGGGCTGGCTTGCGCGCCCTGCGCCGGCGCACAAACTGCAAAAACAGCAGGAGCCAAAGCTCCCGCTCGGCCAAAGCTAGTCGTGATGCTGGTTGTGGACCAGATGCGCGGGGATTATGTGGACAAATTTCAAGGCCAATGGACGGGGGGATTGAAGCGGCTGATCGAGGAAGGCGCATGGTTCCGCGATGCGGCGTATCCGTATGAGGCAACGGAGACTTGCGTCGGGCACTCAACGATTTCGACAGGCGCGCTTCCGGCGGCGCATGGAATGATTTCGAATGAGTGGTGGGACCGGGAGCTGCAGAAGAGCGTGACGTGCACGTTTGATCCGAAAGTGAAAAATACGGGCTACGCAGGGGCCCACGTCGAAGGCGGAGACAGTGCGTGGAGAATGTTGATGCCGTCGTTTGCAGAGGAATTGAAGTTTCAAACCGGTGGGGGAACGCGAGTGGTGACATTTTCGTTGAAGGCCCGCGCGGCGGTCACTACTGGCGGGTCATCAGGCGGATGCGGTGACCTGGTTTGACCCGGCGAAGGGGGCTTGGACTACCTCGAGCGCGTATCCGATGGCGGCGTTTGTCGAGGACTATGCGAAAACGCATCCCGTGGCAAAAGATTATGGCAAGACTTGGGCCCCATTGTTGCCGAAAACGGCCTATCTCTATGGGGAGGCGGCGTTCGGAGCAGTTCCCCCAGCAGGATATGGCGCGGCTTTTCCCCATCCGTTGCGGGGGAATGCGGACAGCAAGGGACCGGACGCGGCGTTTTACTCTCAATGGGCGACCAGCCCATACGCGCAGACCTACTTGGCGGAGATGGCGGAGGATGCCGTGGACAAGCTGGGTTTGGGCAAACGCGCAGGAACGGATTATCTGGGGGTGAGTTTTTCTTCTCTGGATTACGTGGCGCATCACTTTGGGCCGCGAAGCTGGGAAGTGCAGGACGAACTCGCGCGGCTGGACCGCGACCTGGCCGGTTTTTTTGCGCATCTCGACAGTGCGGTGGGGCGCGGGAATTACGTCGTAGCGCTCAGCGCCGACCACGGGGGCTCGCCTATTCCAGAGGATTGGCGGAGGACAGGCGTCGATGCGGGCTGGTTGAATGTGGAAGAAGTGAAACAGCGCATCGAGACAGGCGCTGGAGGCGGCCAGCTACGGAAAACCCACAGTGGCACAGCTGGACGGAAGCGACGTTTATTTCAGCCCTGGGATATACGACAAATTGAAGACAGATCCGGCTTCGATGCACGCGGTGATCGAGGCGATCAAGAGCGTTCCGGGCGTGGCAGCAGTTTATCGCGCGGAGGAACTGGATGATCGGCCTGCGACGGAGAGTCCCATTCGAAGAGCGGAAGCGGCCAGTTTTTTCAGGAGTAGAAACGGAGATTTGCTGATAGTCCCAAAGCCCTACTGGCTCTGGGACTATTCAATGCCCGGCCATCCGCGGGGGTACGCAACGTCGCATGGCACACCCTACTACTATGACCAGCATGTGTCGCTCTTGTTTATGGGATTCGGCATTCGGCCCGGCGAGTATCACGGCACGGTCACACCAGCGGACATCGCCCCAACGCTCGCTGATCTGTGTGGGATCACGCTGGCCTCGCGCGATGGGCGCGTGTTGGGTGAAGCGCTGGCAAAGACATCGGCGTCGCGCACGTCAAGAAAATCAGCTGATCCAGGCAATGCCGGAACAACAAAACAATAGATTTCCCTATTTTCCACAGGCTGAGTGGCTGCCAGGAGATTTCGAGGGTACCCGCACGGCTTCGTGATATTCTTTGACGGAAGTGACTCCCGCTGATTCTGTTGATTTGACCGTGCAAATTGGCGCGGTGCGCCTGCGGAATCCCATTCTCGCAGCCAGCGGTACCTTCGGCTACGGCGTCGAGTTCGCCCACCTGGTGGACCTCAACTGCCTAGGCGGTCTGGTCACCAAAGGCCTCTCCCGCGAACCCATGGAAGGGGCACCGGCGCCCCGGCTTTGCGAGACCCCCTCGGGGATGCTGAATGCCGTAGGGCTCCAAAACATCGGGGTCCGGGCCTTCGTGGCTGAAAAACTCCCAGTACTGCGAAAATACGATACGGCGGTCATCGCCAACGTCTTCGGCTATAGCATAGAGGACTATGTCGAGGTGATTCGGGTGCTCGAGGACGCTGATGGGCTTGCAGCCTATGAACTGAATATCTCCTGCCCCAACGTCAAGAAGGGGGGGATGCAGTTCGGAAACGACCCGGCCCAAGTGGCCGAGGTGGTCGGAGCGGCCCGAAAGGCGGCCGCCAAGACGCCCGCTTTGGGTAAAGCTCTCGCCGATGGTTGCGGATATTGGACTTATTGCTCGGGCTGCGGAGGGAGCAGGTGCCGATGCCCTGACAGTAGCGAACACCTATCCGGCAATGGCGGTCGATCCGTGGACTGGCAAGTCCTGCCTGGGAAACCAAACGGGGGGCCTTTCGGGCCCGTCTATTAAACCGATCACTCTTAGGTTGGTTTGGGAAACGCGGAAGGCGGTAAAGTCACCAATTATAGGGGTCGGAGGCGTCGAGACGGTCGAAGACGTGCTTCAATACCTGGCAGTAGGTGCGACTGCCGTACAGGTAGGGACGGCCAGCTTTACTGACCCTACGGTCAGTCAGCGACTTGTAGGGGAGTTAGAGAGGGCACTTTTTGAAGCTAAAACGTTTACTATCAATGAGATAGTAGGTAAAATTTCCGCAGATTTTGGTTGACATAACGACTCTTTTTTGCTACACTTTTTTGGATTTGAGTAGCACAAAGAACACACTATGAAACGTCCACTCTTTATTTTCTGGGCTGCGTTCCGATGGGTGCTCCTAATGTTCCTCATCGTTCCTGTAATGGATGCCCCCCTCGTCGCGCATTTGAGCGCACCGGTGAAAGCCGGTCAAGACTTGGGTCGGCAATGCCAGTTGGTATGGGCCAGGATTCAATGGCAAGAAGACCGCCAACGGCGAGCGCTTCGACTGCGAGGCGCTGACCGCCGCGCATCCAAACCTGCCGTTTGGGTCCATCGTCCGGGTTGTGAACCCCCGGAACGGGAAGTTTGAACTTGTACGAATCAATGACCGAGGTCCCTATCAAGAAGGGCGCGAAATTGATGTATCCTATCGTGTCGCCCGGAAGATCGGTCTGATTCATTCGGGCGTGAGCCAAGTCCGGCTCGAATTGATGGAGCTGCCACTGAAACGCTGACCCCGCCGAATTCGGGGTCGACATGACCTTGAGCTTCGACGCCCATCCCCGCAGCAGTTTGATCGTGGCACTGGATTTTGATTCACTATCTTCTGCCGCAAAATTCGCAAAACAAATCTCCGATCTCGTAGGTATGTTCAAGATTGGCAACCAACTGTTTACGGCCGCGGGACCCGCGGCGGTGAAAGAAATTGCCGCGCTGGGTCCCGGAATCTTTCTGGACCTGAAATTCCACGACATTCCGAATACGGTCGCCGGTGCGGTGCTTTCCGCGGCCGCCATGACCGGAGTGCAGCTTGTGAATGTGCACGCACTGGGAGGCCGGGCCATGCTAGCGGCAGCGGTGCAGGCCATCAGTGCGGGCGTCCCATGGGAGCTGACCGGCCGCGCTGCTTGCCGTCACAATTTTGACGAGCATGGATCACAAAGCTATGAGGGAAGTCGGAATCGGCGGCGTGCCAAAGGCGCATGTGGTGAAGCTCGCGCAGCTTGCCAAGAAATCGGGCGTAGATGGCGTGGTCGCGTCGGTGCAGGAAGCACGAGCAATTCGCAAGGCCTGCGGCCGCGAATTCTTGATTGTGACGCCGGGTGTACGGCCAACGGACAAAGAAACTGGGGCGGAGGCAAAGGCGAGACCAGGCTCGCACAGCGACACCGACGGAAGCCATTCGCGCCGGAGCGGACTATCTTGTAGTGGGCAGGCCAATCCTTGCGGCCGCAGATCCGCGCGCAGCGGCGCAGGCAATCGTGGACGAAATCGCCGCCGCAAAGTAGACCAGTCACTTTTTTCCCTCAATTCAAACACAGCAGTGTGCCTCGCAGAGTTCGCGCGCGGTGTGAGCCGCAGGCAGAAGCAATGGCGCCTGTGCTACCTTAAGCATCGCGAGCTCCGCGCTATCTCGCGCGAGCTTTCCTCGCCCATGAACACAGCTTCCAAGAGCGTGATTGTCGGAACGGCGGGGCACATTGACCATGGCAAGTCCGCGCTTGTGGAGGCGTTGACGGGGACGCATCCGGACAGGCTCGCGGAAGAGAAACGGCGCGGAATTACGATTGATCTGGGCTTTGCATTTCTGGAGGAAGACGGGATTCGATTTGGTTTCGTGGACGTGCCGGGGCACGAACGGTTTGTAAGCAACATGCTGGCGGGAGCGGCAGGGATCGACCTGGTGCTGCTGGTGATTGCGGCGGATGAATCGATCAAGCCGCAGACGCGAGAGCATTTCGATATTTGCCGGTTGCTGGGAGTTACGCGCGGCGTCGTGGCGCTGACGAAAAGCGATTTGGTCGATGCGGACATGCTGGGGCTGGTGCGGCTGGAAGTGGAAGAGTATCTGCGCGGGTCGTTTCTGGAGCGGGCGCCGATTGTGCCGGTGAGTGCGAAAACGGGAGCAGGCCTTGACGAGCTCAAGAAGGCGCTGCACACGGTCGCCGCGGAAATTCCCGGCGAAAGATGCGGCGCGATATTTCCGGCTGCCGATCGACCGCGCGTTTGCGATGAAGGGATTCGGGACGGTGGTGACTGGCACATTGATCTCGGGGAGTATCGGCGCGGAAGACGAAGTCGAGTTGTTCCCCGGAGGCAAACGACTTCGCGTGCGCGGCGTACACTCCGGCGGGAAATCCGTCGAACGCGCCAGCGCGGGGCAGCGAACGGCCGTAAATCTTGCCGGGAATCGACCACGCCGACGTGAAACGCGGGATGACGCTGGCGACGCCGGGACGTTTTCGCGCGACGCGCAGGGTGGATGTGCGGCTCACGCTGCTTCCTTCCGCGCGCAAACTGAAGCATCGTTCGCGCGTGCATTTTCATGCTGGGACGGCGGAGACAATCGCTGAGATTCTTTTTTATGGCGAAAGCGTTCTTTCGCCGGGGCAGAGCGCGCTGGGCCATCTGCGGCTGCAGGAAGAAGTTTTGCTGCAGCCGGGCGACCGGTTCATCGTAAGGCAGTTTTCTCCGGTCGTTACCATCGGCGGTGGTGAAGTGCTGGATTGCCTGGCAAGACGGCCGACTGTGCGAGATACAGGCCGAGCTGCGTTTCTCGAAACGATGGAACGCGGGAAACGCGACGAGGTGCTTATCGCGATGACCGAGCGAGCGGTGCTCGGTCTGGAGTTCAACGAAATAGTGGCGCGAACAGCTTGGTTTGAAACAGAAATTCGAGAAGTTGCGCAGCGTCCCAATGTAAGAGAGAGAATCAAGATCGTATCGACGGAACCGCTGATTTTGCTTGGTCGAAAAGCATTCGATGAAGTGCGGCGGAAAATCGCGGAGCGGGTCGAGCGATTTCACAAGGAGAATCCGCTCTCGCCGGGAATTGCGCGGGAAGATTTGCGCGCGAGCCTGGGAAGACGCGTGCGAGCGGAGACATTTCGCGCAGCTCTCGAAGAGTTGGCGGGCGAGAAGAAACTGGATGTGCAAGGCGAGCTCGTGAAGCGAGCCGGAGCGCAGATTGCACTGCTGCCGGAAGAGGCAAAGGCGAAGGGAGAAATTGAAAGGGCGTTTTCCGGCGCAGGATTGGCAGTGCCATCGGTGAAAGAGGTGCTGGCGAAGCTTTCCGTGGAGGCCAGGCGGGCGGAAAAGCTTTTGCAAATTTTGTTGCGAGAGAAAAATCTTGTTCGCGTGAGCCCGGAGCTTATTTTTCACCGCGATGCGCTGGCTCATCTGAAAGAGCAACTTGTCGCGTACAAGAAAGCAAAGGGCGAGCGCATTTCCGTGCCGGTTTTCAAGGAGCTTGACGGGGATTTCCCGAAAGTATGCTATCCCGCTGCTCGAATATCTGGACCGGGAGCGGGTGACGCGCCGGGCCGGGGACGAGCGTGTTATACTTTAGATTCCTGCCGGTAAACATTGCCCCAGGTCCCTAGCGGCGTGCTAAGGTGTGGTTGGCAGGTGTAGGAGGCAACATGGAATTCCCAATGCACTGGCTGATTATTTTGGTCGTCGTGCTGATTTTGTTCGGCGGACGAAAGATTCCCGAACTGATGCGCGGGCTGGGCGAAGGCGTGCGCGGATTCAAAGAGGGCATGTCACGGGTCGCAACGCAGGCGCAGTCGACGGCACCTCCTGCACAGGCAGCTGCTCCAGCGGAGAAGCCTGCGGAAGAAAAGAAAGCATAAGAACAGTCTTTTAGACATCCAGTTTATCGAATACGGTTTTTTGCGAGGCGCTCTCGGCCCAGGGCGCCTTTCTTGTTTTTGGAGCGTGTTTTCGAAGTGTGTCCGAGCGGCTTGTCCAACTGTGAAAAGCAGACAGGAAGAATGCCTGTCCTGCAGAGCGGATTGACGTGAATGGCGGCGAGCGTTAAATTATGAGACAGCGCGAAGGGCGCATCCAGTCCGCGGAAAGGGCCGTGCCCACCTTCAGTTTTCGAGTAAGGTTACGAACCTTCTTTCAGCCTGATTCGGGCGGACTCCAGGCGCATTTACGAAAGGAAGGTCGTAATGGATGCCAAGCGGCTGCCGGCTCGCCCGAGCCTGGAGCAGTACAAGAAACAAGCGAAAGAACTCGTCAGAGTCTTTCGAGCAGAGCAATCCCACAAGTCTTCTGAGTCCACAGCAATTCAACGAGTCAAAACTTACCATCCGCGTTTCGCGGATTTGTCGGCCGATAAAATCAGCAGCACGAAATTCGCACTGGCCGACGCGCAATTCGTGATTGCGCGGGAGCATGGCTTCGAGAGCTGGCCGAAATTTGCGAAACACATTGAGGCGCTGGCGCAGCGCGAGCTTCGCCGCTTCGGTGAGCGATCCGGTGGCGGCTTTCATTCAGGCCGCTGTGTTCCGCGCGATGCCGTCGCATACTCAGGGACCTTGGAGCGCGCCGAGGCGATTCTGGCGGCGCATCCCGAAGTGGCGAGCAGCAACATTTACACGGCGGCTATTCTCGGCAACGCCGCGGCTGTGCGGCGGTTGCTGGCGATTGATGCGCGAAACGCGACCTCGAAGGGCGGCCCGCATGGATGGGATGCGCTCACGCATTTGTGCTTTTCGAGATATTTGCGGCTCGATCGCGCAAGGTCCGACGATTTCGTCGCGGCAGCGAAGGCCCTGCTCGATGCCGGCGCGAGCCCGAACACTGGCTGGATGGAGACAAATCACGAGCCGCATCCAGAGTGGGAGAGCGCGATTTATGGCGCTGCAGGAATTGCCCAGCATCCGGAGCGTGACGCGGTTGCTGCTCGAGCGGGGCGCCGATCCGAACGACGGAGAGACTCCTTACCATGTGGTGGAAACGTACGACAACACGGTGATGAAGATTCTGGTGGAGAGCGGGAAGTTGAACGATACAAGCTTGACGACGTTACTGCTGCGCAAGACCGACTGGCACGACTTCGACGGAATTAAATGGCTGCTGGAGCATGGCGCCAATCCGAATCGAGCAACACAGTGGGGAAGAACGGCGTTTCATCACGCGGTTTTGCGCGACAACAGCATCGAGATTTTCGAAGTGCTGTTGGAGCATGGCGCGGACCCGACGCTGGTCGCGGAGCGGCCGGAAACTCGGCAAACAGCTGGCCCAGCGATGTCGGCGGCTAGCGATGGCGGCGCGGCGGGGACGCGGCGATTTGCTGGAGATGATTGAGCGTCGTGGCATTGCGATCGAGCTGCAAGGAGTGGAACGATTGATCGCCGCTTGTGCGCGGCATGATTCGGCGGCTGTGCGCGCCATTCGTGCGAAGGAGCCGCAGTTGGTTCGCGAACTGGTGGCGCAAGGAGGCAAGCTGCTTGCGGAATTTGCGGGCGTCGGGAATACGGACGGTGTTCGGCATTTGCTCGATCTCGGAATAGACGTCGGCGCGCTGACGGAATACGGTGATCCTTATTTCGATGTGGCGCAGAACAGCACGGCGTTGCACTCCGCGGCGTGGCGCGCGCGGCCTGCGACGGTAAAGTTTCTGATTGAACGCGGAGCGCCAGTGAATGCGCTCGATGGAAAAGGCCGTACGGCGCTGATGCTTGCAGTGCGGGCATGCGTGGACTCGTACTGGAAAGAGCGACGCACGCCGGAGTCGGTGGAGGCGTTGCTCAAGGCTGGAGCGTCGGTTCGCGGCGTGAAATTTCCGTCAGGATACGCGGAAGTTGATGAGCTATTGAAAGCGCACGGGGCGGAGGCGTTCCGGTGAAACGCTAGCGCGCTGAGGACTCAAATCAGACAAATTGTGTTCATAAAGAGTAGCGGAAAACCCTTTCCCAAAACGAAACACCTGCACGTTCGGCCAGTAGTGCGACCACAACTTTCTTCTCAGAATTGTGTATTACCCAGTGTCCCGGAAATCCCAGAATCCGAATAGATAACGTACAGGAGATAGATATGAAACCTACGTGGTTGAAGTGGAGCGCCCTGCCGATGGCTGTACTGATGGTGGGAACAGCGGCAATGGCGCAAGATCAATCGTCTTCGCAGGGGTCGAGCTCGACGGCACCGGCACACGCAAACGGCAACGCCGGCGGCGAAACCCGATCCGAGCATCGCGCAGCGGAAAGAGAACCAGCAGGACCGCATCGCGAATGGCGTAAAGAGCGGGCAGTTGACCGCCGGCGAAACCTCCAAACTGGAAACCAAGGAAGCGGCGATCAACGCCGAAACCAAAGCAGACCGCGCGGCGAACGGCGGAAAGCTGACGACTGCCGAGAAGACGCAAATCAATAAGCAGCAGAATGGCGTCTCGAAACAGATCTACGCCGACAAGCACAACGCCAACACCGCACATTATGGCAACAACGAAGTGGGGCAGCGCCGCGAGAACCAGCAAGACCGCATCGCGCAGGGCGTCAAGAGCGGGCAACTGACGGCGGGCGAAACGGCGAAGCTGGAAAATCAGCAGAAGGGCATCAACCAGCAAGTGAAAGCGGACCGCGCGGCGAACGGCGGGAAGCTGACGGCTGGCGAAAAAGCCCAAGTGAACCGGGAACAGAATCGCGCGTCGCGGAACATCTATCGCAAGAAGCACAACGACAGAGCGCAAGGTGGCGTGAAGCCCAAGTAGTCAAGTTTTTCCACCCCATGAAGCGAAAGAGGTGCCCTTCGAGAGAAGAGCACCTCTTTTTTTTGGTGTTGACAATTCGCAAGCCGGTTCCAGGTGCAGGCTGGGTCCCCTCCCCCAGTTTCGCGGAAAGATGTGAAAAAAAAGGGTTTAGGAGAGTTGAGTCTGCAAAAGATGTGATTCTAAATGGGTTATAGGTACCTTGTTTTGATATCTTTACAGGATGGCCGCAGGACCATGATCGAAACTGTATCCTGCAACCGTGGGAACCGACTGCGGGATAAGCTTTCTAGTTAAAGAAAAAAAGCGCCGGGAGGTCTGCTGGCCGTTGCCGGTTTGACGAACTAATACCTAAAGAGAAGTATACTCTAGCGTTACTAAATGTCAAGAGAAATTTGAGGCGCGAAAATCAATCTTCGGACCAGCCGAGGTCGGCCAGGGCTTGGGTGACGCGGGCGAGGGGAAGGCCGACGACGTTGAAGTAGTCGCCTTCGATGCGGGGGATGTAGCGGCCAGCGCGGCCCTGGATAGCGTAGGCGCCGGCTTTGTCGTGGGGTTCTTCGGTCCCGAGGTAGCGGGTGATTTCTTCAGCGGAGAGCTGGGTGAAATGGACGAGCGTGGATTCGACGAAGCTGCGGCGCTCGGCGTCGGGGAGACGGATGAGGGTGACGCCGGTGAGGACCGCATGGGTGCGGCCGGAAAGTTTTTCAAGCATGTGACGGGCATCGTCCGCGGAGCGGGGTTTGCCGAAGATGCGGCCTTCGAGAGTTACGACGGTGTCCGCAGCGAGGACGATGGCGGGGCCTACGGCACGGGCGGCGACGAGTTCGGCTTTGGCGTCGGCTAGGCGCTGGACATGGTCGGCAGGGGACTCCTCTGGGAAGGGGGTTTCGTCGACGGCGGAGGACATCACGATGAAGGAGAAGCCGGCGTCGTGAAGAATTTCGGCGCGACGAGGGGAGGCGGAGGCGAGGATGAGTTTCATGGTCTCGGCGATCCCTGCGGCACTGGGTGAGCGCACGCAATTCGCGAAAGGATACTACAGAGTGAGAGCGGCGACAGCCTGTGCTTTGGTCCAGCCGAAGAGGCGGGCCAGGATTAATTTAGGGTGCTTTTGGACTTCGATGGCGCATCCGATATATCGGAATCGCGAGAGTTAAAACTACAGCAGCAATGGGAATTGCAATCTCATGGCGCAATCGAGATTCTTCCTCGGCCTTATCTTGAAAAGCCTTTAACGTCGCTGGTGAGGGGTGTCGTAGGTACTCCTTGAACTCCCTCACACGACCAGCACGATTTCTACCAACCAAAGGACTCTGTACTTCATCGGATTTGGGAAAACCTCCCAGATGTTGTCAGATGACGACGGATTCCTGATATTCGCCGAAGACGCGGCGGAGGGCGTCGGAAATTTCGCCGACAGTGGCGTAGGATTCGACGGCGGTGAGGATGGCGGGGAGAAGATTTTCTGTGGTGAGGCGCGGCGGTGGAGTTCGGCTAGGGCGGATTGCGTGCGGTCGGAATCGCGTTTGGCGCGCAAGGCGTTGAGGCGGGCGATTTGGGAACGCTCGATTTCGGGTTCGATGCGCAGCGTGGGGATGGTGCGGTTTTCTTCCGCAACAAAGTCATTCACACCGACGATGATTTGTTCTTTGGATTCGACGGCGCGCTGAAAATCGTAGGCGGCTTTTTGGATTTCGCCCTGGACGAAGCCTGCTTCAATGGCGCGCAGCATTCCGCCCATGGCGTCAATCTTGGAAATGTAATCAACGGCGCCTTGTTCGATTTCATTGGTGAGGTGCTCGATGGCGTAGGAGCCGGCGACAGGATCGATGGTGTTGGTGACGCCGGTTTCGTGGGCGAGGATTTGCTGGGTGCGGAGGGCGATGAGCGCGGCGTCTTCGGTTGGGAGGGCGAGGGCTTCGTCGAGCGAGTTGGTGTGGAGGGACTGGCAGCCGCCGAGGACAGCGGCGAGCGCTTGAATGGCGACGCGGACGATATTGTTTTCGGGCTGCTGCGCGGTGAGGGAAGAGCCGGCGGTTTGCGCGTGGAAGCGGAGGAGAAGCGAGCGCGGATCCTGGGCGTGAAAACGGTCGCGCATGATTTTGGCCCAGAGACGGCGGGCGGCGCGGTACTTGGCGATTTCTTCGAGGAGGTCGCTGTGGGCGTTGAAGAAGAAGGAGAGTTGCGGAGCGAATTCGTCGACGCCGAGGCCGGCGTCTAGGGCGGCTTGGACGTAGGCGATGCCGTCGGCGAGCGTGAAGGCGACTTCCTGGATGGCGGTCGAGCCAGCTTCGCGAATGTGGTAGCCGGAGATGGAGATGGTGTTCCACTTGGGGAGATTGTCGCGGCACCAGGCGAAGATGTCGGTGACGATGCGCATGGCTGGGCGGACGGGATAGATGTAGGTGCCGCGGGCGATGTATTCCTTGAGGATGTCGTTCTGCACGGTGCCGGAAATTTTGGCGAGGTTGGCGCCTTGTTTTTTGGCGACGGCGACGTAGAGGCAGAGAAGGATTGCGGCGGTGGAGTTGATGGTCATCGAGGTGGAGACTTTTTCGAGGGGGATGCCGTCGAAAAGCGTTTCCATGTCTTCGAGCGAATCGATGGCGACGCCGACTTTGCCGACTTCGCCGAGAGCGAGCGGGTGGTCGGAGTCCATGCCGATTTGCGTGGGAAGATCGAAGGCGACGGAAAGGCCGGCCTGGCCTTTGCTGAGGAGATAGCGATAGCGCTGGTTGGATTCGACGGCGCTGCCGAAGCCGGCGTACTGGCGCATGGTCCAGAAGCGGCCGCGGTACATGGTGGGATAAATGCCGCGGGTGTAGGGGAATTCGCCGGGATAGCCGATGGAGGATTCGGGATCCGAGCCGGAAAGATCGTCTTGTGTGTAGAGGCGGTCAATGGGAAGGCCGGAGAGAGTCGTGAAGTTCTCTTTGCGTTCGGCGGAGGGTTTGGTTTTTGTGTCAGACATTTTGGCGTCAATATTTGGAGCCAGCGAAGAACCAGGCAAAAGCCTGACGCGGGCTACAGCATGCCGCGCCTACAGGAATAGATTACAACTTGCGAGCGCGGAGAAACGACGTTACCGCGAAAAAAAAGAACAAAAAGGCGAAAGCGACGGCCGTGGCAATGAGCCAGCGGGCGACATCGCGCGTCCAGGAGCGCAGAGCAAGATTGAGCCAGGCTAGCGCGAGAACGGCAAAGCACGGCGCCGACCATTTCAAGGAAGAGCTGGCGCAAGGTACGCCAAAAGCGCTGGAAACCGCCTTGGCGGGGCGCCGCCGCGGTGCGAAGTGGCTGCCGAAGACATGAGATGCATCTTAGCGTGAATTGCGAAGTTAAGGGAGTGAGGGCAGGGAGTGACTGGTGACCCGCGACCGGTGACCCGTGCAAACCACGCCCGCGGCACGCCGCAAAGGGCGCGAAGATGGCCATTTTACCTGCACCAATGGACTGTGAACCTATTGGAGACAACCGGAAAGGAGGCGACTTGTATCCAAAGAAATGCAGGCCTAGAATGGCAATTGAAGTGAGGGGGAGCCGCCCTTGCAACTCGACGATCACCTGAAAAACTTGCTCCGTGAACTGGGACACGCGATCAACGACACGGTGTCCGATTCCGACCGAATTACCGGCGCCATTGCCGGAGTGCGCGCGCATGGTTACGATATCGTGCTGAAGCTGGACGCCACCATCGGGCTGGCCAAGCGTGACGCGGCGGCGGCAGAAGCCGCGAAGCTCACGACGCAGGACCGGCGCTTTCTGGAATCGCTGCGGATTCAGGTTGATCAGGAATCGTTTGACCAGGATCCGGACAAGAAGCCGGCGGCACGGCTTACGATGACGCCGCAGGATGTGCGGTTTTTGAAGTCGCTGCGGATTGCAACGGACGATATCGAATGAAGACGATCGCAAAAATCGCGGGATTGGGTCTTCCGGCGACTGGTGATGGCGGGCTTGTGCAGCGCGCCTGCGCACGCGCAGTCACCGACGGTAGTCGCTGCCGATCGTTGTTGGATACCGCGGTGCCGATCATCGTGAACGCGATCAAGCCGAAGTCGAAGACGGCGGGGCTTGGCAAGTTTGAAGGTTTCGTGATGCACGCGAACATCGCGCAGATCACGGTCCGCGCGAAGGGGAACGACATGTCGCTTGAGACATTCACCCTGTCCGAACAAGTTGCGACGAAAATGCAAGCAATCGTCGACAAGGGCGGCTACCAGTACGGCGATAAGGTCACGGTCTATTACGATCCGACAACGAAAAAAGCCCTAAAGATAAAAGGCAAGCCCTCGAAACCCATCTGATTTGTGAAGTGGCTGCGATGCTACGCCTGCCTGCCGTTTCCGGCCGATTTTATCCTTCCAATCCAACAGAACTGACCGCACTCATTCGGCAATACACTAAGCACCGCAGAAATCGCGGTGCCAGTGCGGCGCAAAGGCGTGCCTTGTGCCGCACGCGGGGTACGTCTATTCGGGGCACGTGGCAGGAGCGGTATTCACGCGAATTGCGATACCGAAGAAAATTGTGATTCTGGGCGTGCGCCATTACCCGCACGGGGAGAAGGCGGCGATTCTTTCGAGCGGGGCGTGGCGGACGCCGCTGGGCGATGCGCCGATCGATGAGCCGCTGGCGGAGGCGTTGCGAGCGGCTTGTCCGCTGCTGCGTGAAGACAGTGTGGCGCACAGCGCGGAGCATTCGCTCGAAGTGCAAATTCCATTTCTTCAGGTGCTGCGGCCGGACTTTACGTTTCGTGCCCGTTGCCCTTGGAACGGTGCGGTTCGAGGACCTCGTGGCCATCGGCGAAGCGATCGGACGCGTGCTTGCGGATTCCAGCGAAGAGATTCTGCTGCTGACGACTTCAGACTTGAATCATTACGAAGAATGACGCCACGACGCGGATAAAGGACCGCAAAGCGATCGACAAGATACTGGCGCTGGATGCGCGCGGGCTTTACGACACTTGTCGGAATGAGTAGATTTCGATGTGCGGCCTGGGGCCGGCCGTAGCGATGCTGACGGCATTAAGAGAACTTGGAGCGAACGCAGCCGGAATTGGTGCGCTATGCGACTTCTGGAGATGTTTCCGGAGATCGCAGCGCGGTGGTGGGATACGCCGGAATGATTTTTTCCTGAGCAGGCCGAAGACATGGAGATTGCCAGGTGCTCTTGGTATAAAAGAAAAACGGCTCCAAATCGCGGGGCCGTTTTTTCTCATCTAAAAATGAATGATGCTTCAGTGCGGACGTCCGCCGCCACCAGAAGGAGCCGAAACGTGCGGAGCGGGCGCGGCAGGGGCTGATGATCCTCGAGAGGAGCCACCACCACCGCCACCGGAAAATACCGTGCCGCCGCCACGATTGCCGCCACCGCCGCTTGAGGAGCGTGGCGCTGGTGGCGGAGCAATAGAGCGCGGAGGAGGGGCTGAGCGCGTGCCGAGGACGGCGCAACGGGAACGCGCATGCTTGTCCCGCGTGGGGGGGTATTTCTTCCACCCTCTTTAATTCGATCGTTGTTGACCACACCCGGCGTATTTCTTTCCGTGAGCACTGCCGTGCTGCCGCCGACAGTTGGTGGCGCAGAATTTGTGTTCACAAAGCGATGCTCGTGCGGATCGTACACGATGGAAGAGTTGGCGCTGCGCGAAACAATGCGGGCTCCGCTGCTTCCTTCAAGAATCGTGCGCGATGTACGCACCGGCGGCGGTCGTGGCCACGAGACCGCTGCTCAGCGCGTCGCGCGGCGGCGATTTCAAGGTTTCCCATTTTTGACCGCCGGCGGCGGACAGAATTGGCAGCGCTGCGCTTCTAGTTGGCTCAGCCGAAAAAACACCGTGTTCCAAGTTCAGCGCGAGTCTTGCCCGGTTTGTCGAGCGGGTTCATGGGCACGATGCCTAGCTTGCCGTTCTGGCGAACGAAAACAGCGGTCGACGGCCCTATAAACCGGCCGAGGCGGATGCACGATGGGCGGAACCCGCTTTCTCGGGTTACCTCCATAGCCTCCGTAACCTCCGATATCCGTAATAAGCGGGAGGCGAATAAAACCAGCCGCCGCAAGAAGCATCGAAGAGCCAGCCGCCATAGTGATAAGGAGCCCAACCCCACGGCTGGTAGCTGGCAAAAGTCCAGCCGAAACCGGGATCCCACAGCCATTGACCCATGGTGAATGGTGACCAGCCGAGACTAGCGCCGAAAGGCCGCCAACCGTATCCGGACCCCCCGCAGGAAAACCAGGAGCCATAGGTGTAGAGATCGGCGTAGCCAGGTAGGTAGTAGGGAGAGTTCGTATACTGCAGCGAAGCGTTCGTTGCGCGTGGAAACGGTATCAATGCGGCCAGAGACCCAGCGATCAAACTCATCGTTGGCGGAAAGCTGGCCGAGGCTCACGGAATTTTCTCCCGCCTTCATGGAGAGCGACATGCCCTTGCTGAGCTGCGTCGTTTCTTTCTGGTGCAGGACGGAAGCGTGGCCCGTCAGCACTTCCACGTTGCTGCCATCGTCAAAATTGTTGATCCGGAAAGAGCCTTTACCGCTGGCTTCGACCGTGAAATCGCCCCCCGTAACGCTGAAATAATCGCTCACCCGCGGGATTCACGTAGAAGGAAGCGGAGCCCTGGCGAAGAACCAGGCGCGTGGTCCGCGCGCCATCGTCAAGAGAAAGGTCGTAGAACTCAAGAACGGTGTTCTCGTTGAGGAAAGCCATCGCGCCATTCTCAAATTCGACCTCGGCGCGGCCATTGTCCGTGGCAAGAACGTAGCCCTGGCGGACGGGGAGGTTCGCCTGCGCCGTTTCCCAAACCGCTTTTTGATCCGCGAGCGGATCTCCATGAGCTTCTCGCGTAAAGCGCACATCACCCTGGACGAGACTCAGGCGAATGACGCGGGCGTGGCTGGAATCGGCGGCCGCCGGTTGGATGCCGGCCGAGAGCGCGAAGAGCGAAAGTGAAGGAAAGGATGGAACGAAGTACGGTGCGGGAAGTCATGTGTCACCCCCATCGGGGACGCTGGCTAATTGCTAAATGTTAGACGGACGGAAGGCGGGACAGGTTGCGTCAGTCTAGCCCTGCAGTAATGGTCTCGCCCGGCAAAGACTGCGTCAAGCGCAGATTGGTTAGTATGCGAGACCCAGCGCCGATATGCAAAGGAAGCGAAACTGGTGCGATTTGAGCCATCAAGAACACTTGCGCATTCGCTTACTTGACACACCGAAAGTGAATCGCTAGCTTCGAACGTGAGAGGAATATTCGGCTGGAGTTTCGCGCTGTGTCCTCGTGGGACGCGGGGCGATCCAAGGAACTGCTCACCCGGTTCGTAGCTGCTTACGGTTGGGACAGTCCCGAAGTCTGATCACCTGGGGGGTGTAATTATGCGGGGAATTCATAGAGTATTTGCAGGGGTGTTGTTGCTGGCAGGAATGCTGGCGGGCACGAACGCGTACGGACAAGGGGGCGCGACCGGCGCCATCAGCGGCGTGGTGGTTGATACCAGCGGCGGCTCCATCGCTGCCGCAGACATACAGATAATAGATTCGCGCACGGAATCGATCGTGCGCAAGGTGGCCACGAATACGCGACGGGATTTTCGTAGGAACGTTGTTACCGCCGGGGAACTACATCGTGGTGGTGAACAAATCTGGCTTTGCGGAAGCGAAAGCCACGGACATCGAAGTGCGGGTGACGGAAACGACGCGCGTAACGATCACGCTGAAGCCGGGCGCGGTCTCGGAAAAGGTGGAAATTTCGGCGCAGGTGACGACCGTCGAAACCAGCAACGCAACCACCGGCCAATCTCTAGGCACGGCTACAATCCGGGAACTTCCGCTGGCAACACAGAATTACCAGCAACTTCTGACGCTTTCGAGCGGCGCGCAGAGCGAACTGAACGCCGCGGCGCAGCTTGGCAGAGGCAGCGTGAAACTCTTCGTGAACGGACAGCGCGAGGATAACAACAATTTTTTGATCGAAGGAATCAGCGCCACGGACTACAACGTTGCGCAAGCCACTTATGTGCCGCTTCCTAACCCTGATGTCATTCAGGAGTTCAAAGTCCAGACGTCGCTGTATGACGCCAGCCAGGGGCGCGAACGGCGGCGGGAACGTCAATGCGATTCTGAAATCCGGCACGAGAGAGTTTCATGGCGACGCGTACGAATTTTTCCGCAACGACGTTTTGAACGCCAACGATTTCTTTTTGAATCGCGAAGGTCTGGCCCGTCCGGTCGTCAAACAAAATATTTTCGGCGGAAGCCTCGGCGGGCCGGTGGTGAAGGAAAAATTTGGCTACTTTTTCCTGAACTACCAGGGCACGCGGCAGCGCAGCGGTGATTCGCCGGGCACGTTCATCAGCACGACGATTCCGTCGCTTCCGGTGGTCCGAACGCAGGCATCGATATCCCAGGCCTTTTTCGGGAACACCACAACGCCGATCGATCCCGTGGTGCTGAAATTGCTGAATTTTCAGAGCGACCAGTTCGGAGGGACAACCAACGGACTGCTGATTCCGAGCAGCGATCCTGCAACGGGGGCGTTCGCCATCAGCCGTCCGGGGAAATACACGGACGACCAATTCACCACCAACTGGGACCGCGAATTCCGCAGCGGACAAGATAAATTGTCGGCGCGATTTTTCTTTTCCGACTCCGAAAGTTTTCTTCCCTTCGGCGGCGGCGATCTGCAGGAATCGCTGGGTAGCACACTGGCCAGCAGCGTCAGCTCTTCGTCCCTGAACTTCCCGTTCGATACTCCGGTGCACGCCCGTTTCTTGAATATTACGGAAACGCATCTCTTTTCGCCGACACTCGTGAATGAATTCAGGTTCGGCTTCGTGCACATCAACGACGTGCTGAGCAATATCCCGCCGGTCACGACGACGGACCTGGGAATCGACCGGCCAACGAACAGCGTCACGGACTCCATCTATAAGTTTATTTTTGCGACGTCGGGATTTGAGATCGGTCCAGCGCCTTTCGGCAACCAGTCGCAGGACCAGAACAACCTCAATTTCGTGGACACGGTGAGCTGGGTAAAGGGCCAGCATGTGTTCCGCTTCGGAGGCGAGTTTACTCGCGTGAATTTGAACAAAAACTTTCCGCAGGTGTTCAACGGCGAATTGTTTTTCACCAACACGCCCGATGGCAATACCGACTTCCAGAATTTTCTTCTGGGCACGCCTGAATTCAGCTTCGGGGGCGGCGGCCTTTCCAATCACGAATACCGGTCCAATAACTACGGGGTATTTGCGCAAGATGACTGGAAGATCCGGCCCAATCTGACGCTGAACCTGGGATTGCGGACCGAAGTTTTCGGGGCGTTTCATGACGATCTCTGCCATATCGGGAATCTCGACCCGGCGCTGGCGAACGCAGGGAACGTTCCCGTTCATCTATCCGTCGTGCGTGAACAAGCTAAACCTGGCGGGATTGACGGGCAGCGCGAATGGCACGACGTTCAACAACAACTACGCGACGAATATCGGACCGCGCGTCGGACTCGCTTACGATCTCTTCGGACATCACAACACGACGATTCGCGCAGGCTACGGCATCTACTACGTTCGCGAGGACGTTGGCACCGCGGACCAATTGTCGTTTGAGACGCCATTTCTTCCAGTGGCATTCGGTGGAGGAGCGCCGGGCTGCCTGGGATCTTATTTCTCCGCAACGCCGCTTGCCAGGCTGCCCGAATCCCAACCCGAACGCATTGCCGCAAGCCGGCACGCTGGACCCGAATTTCGTTCCATGCTTGAACGTTTTCCAAGGCTTTCCTGGAGGGGACACAACGCAGGCCGCGAATTATGGAACGGCTAGCGGAAGCGGCTGCCCGGGACCACTCAATTCCCTGGGCATATTCGGACTGGCAGTGCCGCGGCACTTTGTCGTGCCCAGTACGCAGCAATGGAACCTGACCGTTCAGCGTTCCCTGGGGAGGCAATGGGTGCTCGAGGTCGGTTACGTGGGCACGCATTCCGTTCACCTGCGCGAAACGCGAGACGCTCTGCAATCACAGGACGCGACGACGGCAAATCCCGTGAACATCAGCAGTCCGTTTTGCAACCCAAATCCTTGCGCAATCACCACGAACACATTTGCCAACGCCGTGGCTCGTTCGCGCGCGCAAGGCATCAACGGCTATAACGGGTTTCAGTTATTCGCCAATGATGCTTACTCGCACTACAATTCTTTGCAAACCACGCTCTCGCGGCGTTGGGGAGCCGGGTATTTTCAGGCGGCCTACACGTTCTCCAAGTCCACCGACGCGACTTCAACAGGCAATACCGCGTTCAATACCGCGTTCAACGACGAATCTACCTTGGATGCTTCGCGCGGGCTCTCCGATTTCGACCGCACGCACCGGCTGGCCGTGAGTTACCGCTACGACTTGCCATTTTTCAAGTCGGCGGAAGGATTGACTCACAAGTTGCTGGCGGGATGGGCCGTCAGCGGCATAACGATCTTCCAATCCGGTTCACCGTTCTCGGTGATCGATTCCGGCGCGGGCAGTGCCTTTCTTGGGCTGGGATCCGCTCCAGGCGTGCTCACGGGCAGTTTGGCTCTGGGGCCACGCTCTCGAGCGCGCTCACCAGCGGAGAGCATCGGCACGCGGATCGACGGCTACTTGAATCCCAGCGCTTTTACACCGGCGCCGCTTCTGTACCCGGCGCAGTGCGACCCGAATCAGCCCAATCCAGCGGTATTTCCGAACTCGAACTTCTGCACCACAGACTTCGGAAACCTGGGGCGCAACACTTTCCGTGGGCCGGGCCAGCAGAACTGGGACTTCTCGTTGATCAAGAACTTCAAGCTCACCGAGCGGCAGGAGCTGCGGTTCACTACCGATTTCTTTAACATTTGGAATCACGCCAACTTCGCCAATCCAGCTTTCACCGACGTGGAAGGGGGCAACTTCGGCAAGATCACCAGCACCGTGGGGACTCCGCGGTTGATCCAGTTCTCGCTGCGGTACGCTTTCTAGTTTCGGAAACACTGAACTAACATTATCGCAGGGGCGCGGAATCGCGTGCCCCTGTTTTTTTGAGCAGGAAGATATCGGGAATTAGTACGCGTATTCCGTGCGACGCACTTGCCGCGTCAAAGTGATAGGATTCTGCAGAACACCATGCCGCGAATAGCATCACGCGTTTCGCAACTGAACGGCGAAGGGGCGCTGGCCGTCTATTCGCGCGCGAAGGAACTTGAACGCGCAGGGGCGGTCGATCATTCATCTGGAGCTTGGCGAGCCGGATTTCCATCCGGCGGCGCCGGTGGTGGATGCCGTGCGGGCTGCTGTTGCGGCGGGGCGGGATCGCTACGTGTCCACTCGCGGCATTCCTGCGCTGCGCGAAGCGATTGCGGAGTATCTGAAGCGGACGCGGCGTTTGCAAGCGGCCGCCGAGCAGGTCTTGGTGGCGCCAGGCTGCAAGATGGCGCTCTCACTGGCGATGATGGCGCTGATCGAGCCGGGAGACGAGGTGCTTTATCCCGATCCTGGCTTTCCGATTTATCCGTCGTTCACGCGCGGGCTGGGTGCCAAGGCGGTTGCGTTCGGGTTGGAAGAAAGAAATGGCTTTCAGCCCGATCTCGACGAAATTGCCGCGAAAATCACGCCGCGAACGACGACGCTGATTTTTAACTCTCCCAACAATCCGACGGGGACGGTGTTCAACGCGAAGGCGATTCGGAAAATCGCCGAGCTGGCCGAAAAGCACGATCTGTGGATTCTTTCGGACGAAATCTACGCGCGGATTTTGTTCAGTGGAGAATACGAATCGATATGGTCGTTGCCAGGGATGGCGGAGCGAACCATCATCATTGACGGATTTTCGAAAAGTTTTGCGATGACAGGCTGGCGGCTGGGGTACGCGGTGGCGCCGAAGCACGTCGTGGACGCCATGGATTTGCTGGTGCTGAATACGTTTACTTGCGCCGCGGAATTCACGCAAGTGGCTGCAATCGAGGCGCTGCTCGATTCAACGCATGCCGTTGATGCGATGGTCGAGGAGTACCGCAAGCGCCGCGATCTCTTCGTGGCTGGATTAAATGGCATTCCCGGCTTCCGGTGCCAGCCGCCGGGCGGCGCTTTTTATGCGTGGGTGAACATCGAAGAAACAGGCTTGGCCGCGGAAGAGGTGGCGAAGGTGCTCCTTGAGGAGGCAGGAGTGGCCGGAATCGCTGGAGCAGCGTTTGGCGCGGGCGGTAAGAATTATTTGCGATTTTCGCTGGTCAGCGCGCGCCATCTGCTAGAAGAAGCACTGGAGCGCATGCAGCGGGTGTCTTCCCGGTGGCGCGCGGCGGTTGCGCGGTAGAGCCGGAATACTGGGGAGAGCGTGGGATGAGGAGACGTTCGATACGTTTGACGAATGCGCTGCTTCTCGCCGTGTTTCGCTCCATTGGCATGTACGTGCAAACGGCGACGGCGCAGGCGAAGCCGCTGGCGGGCGCCGACGTACCGAAGATCTATGAAAGACTTTTGAAGCAGATCGATCAAATCCCCATCTACGACAATCATTCGCACGCCACTTTTCCTGACGATTCCGACATGGATGCCATGGCCGCGCCACCCGATGAGAGCACCGTCCTGCGCTTGAGCGATACGAATCCTGAATTTGTTGCCGCGGCCAAATCGCTCTTCGGTTATCCGTACGATGATTTCAAGCCCGAACATGCCAAATGGCTGATCGACAAGAAGAAAGCTGCGGAAGCCGCGGGCGGCACGGCTTATTGGGACGGAATTCTGGATAAATTGAATATCGAAACTTGTCTTGCCAATCGCGTGGCGCTGGCGCCTTATCTCGATCCGAAGCGCTTTCATTGGGTTTTCTTCGTCGATTCCTTCTTGTTTCCCTTCGACAACCACGATCAGATTGCAAAGAACGGCGATATGGGCGTGTACGTTCCATTGCAGGAAAAGGTCCTGCAGCGTTACATGAAACAAGAGAGCGTGGACGCGCTGCCCGCCGATCTCGCCGGCTACGAGAGATTTGTGCGGCAAACTCTGGCGGATAATCAGAAGAAGGGCGGCGTGGCCATTAAGTTTGAAGCCGCCTACTTCCGTTCGCTCTATTTCAGCGATCCTCCGCGAGAAAAAGCCGAAGCGCATTTACGCGAAATACCACTCAGGTGGCGTCCCCTCCGCTGAAGACTATCGAATTTTTCAGGACTACGTTTTTCGCGTGCTGATCGATCAGGCGGGAAAACTGAATCTGCCGGTGCATTTTCACAGCGCCGTAGGCATCGGGGATTATTTCAGCTTGCGGAACGGCAATCCGCTAAATCTCGAAAACGTGGTCCGCGACCCGCGGTACAGCAAGGTGAAGTTCGTGCTGATTCACGGCGGGTATCCCTACACACTCGATATGATTTGGATGACGGCGGCCAAAAACGTCTACACCGATTCGTCGCTGATGGGATATTACGTCTATCCCTCGGAGCTGAAGAACATTTTGAAACAATGGATTTCGCTTTTTCCGGAGAAGATCATGTTCGGCTCCGATGCATTTCCGTTCAACGAGGCGGTGGGCGCGGAAGAGACTTTCTGGCTGGCGTCGCGTTCGGCGCGAACAGCCATAGCCGCTGCGCTTGCTGAATTGGTCTCAGAAGGCGCGTTCAACGAAGAAAAGGCACTTGAACTGGCGCGGATGTACCTGCACGATAACGCAGCAAAGCTGTACGGAGACAAACGATGAGCGCGGCCTCGGAACTGAAATACATTTCCTGGAAGAACGTCGAGCGTGAGCAGCTCAACCCTCAGATTGACAGAGAGATGGTCGTCGGCGACAAGATCATGCTGGCGCGCGTGCTCCTAAAGAAGGGCGCCCACGTGCCCCTGCATCATCATCACAACGAGCAGGTCACCTACATTCTGGAAGGCGCGCTGAAATTCGCCATTGACGGCAAAGAGATCGTGGTGCGAGCGGGTGAAGTGCTGTGCATTCCTCCGCACATGCCCCACGAAGCCTGGGCGGTGGAGGACACAGTTGATCTTGACGTCTTCAATCCACCGCGGGAAGATTGGCTAAACAAGACCGACGATTACCTGAGGCACGGCCGCTAAAGGGCTGTCGTCCACTTGAGATTTACCACTTGTGACACGTGGGCAACCCTCCCTGCCCCGTTTTTCTTTGTATTAACCCAGCGAAAGAACGTAGACAAAGCACTGAGTGTTGTTTACCGTAGCAAAGTGGGCTGATTCCAGGCGTGGGGTCAAACCTCTGAGGGGAAAATCATGAAGAAGCAACTCGTTGTTGTGTTGTTGATGCTTGGGACGGCGTGCGCAGCTCGCGCGCAGGTAGCAGTCCCGGACCCCAAGGGTACGGACCGAAACGTGGCGGCAGATTTTTCTGCGGCGTCCGCTGCAAGCGCAACCGTGCTTCGGGCTTGCGATACTTTCACGATATCTGCTGGTGCCCTGCGCCGAAGCACCGGCTTCAGCTTTTGCGCTCGGGAACACGGCGGCATGATGCCACTCCGGCACCGGCGCCCGATCCGAAATTTGTATACGGCGGGCGGGACGACTTCCGCTGGCAGCTCGGAATTGGCGTTGATTGGCTGAGGTTCCGATCTTCGATTTTCAATGCCAGCGCCGTCGGTGTCGATAGTTCGGTAACCTACTTCACGAATGAGTGGTTCGGAATCGAAGGAAACGTCGCAACGGGTTTCGCGCCCGAAATCTTTGACCGCGAACACGTGAAACTCCTCATCTACGGAGGCGGACCCAAGATCGCGTGGCGGCAGAAGAAGTGGGAACCTTGGATACACGCGATCGTGGGTGGAGCGCACGAACAGCCGCAGACTGCCGGCAACAGCAAGAACTCCTTCGCAGTCGAGGCGGGAGGCGGCGCGGACTACCGAATCAACCCGCGCTTTTCGGGACGGCTGGAAGCGGATTGGGTGCACACAGGTTTTTTTGGCCAGTCTCAAAACAATTTTAAGCTGATGGCAGGGGTCGTTTTCCACTTCTAGCGTACCGCTCAGCCGGCGGCTAGTAAATTCCGTGATTTGAACCGTCCACTTTCAACTCGCCGTTTAAAACAGATAGCCGGTAGTCATCACCACCAATTCCTTTCCAATCCTTCACATTGAACGAGCCGCCAGACGGCACGCGATGGACTGTAATTCTGCTGAAAGTAAGCGGAGTTTTCCTCCGGCAGACTTCGGGCGAATTCTTCGCTTCGAGAAAATAAGCGGGCCCGGAGCCGATAACTTTTGCTTGGCCGTCTGGCTCGAGAAGAACCGCGGCGCCTTCGTCGACCGCCATCGCCCGTACCTGGCTTGGCCCATCCGTCCTGCAGAATTCGCGCTAGAAACACAACGAGCCGGCCCATGCGGTCGCGCTTTGCGAAGTGCGTGTCCGTAATGATGCCGGCGAGCAGGGGAATGCGCAGGAAATCGCTTGAGAGAGTCACCTTATTGCCGTAAGGATCGGCAAGCGCATCGTGGCGAATGGATGGTGTCAATCATGGAAGAGAAGGAGAATTCGCCGAGCACCGCCAGCCCGGCGCTGGAGCCGCCAATTGGTTTGCCTGCAGCGATGTGCCTGTTCAGTGCGTTCTCGACGGGAGTGTCCTGCCAGAATCGGACGTAATTCGACTGGTCGCCGCCAGCAATGAAGATCGCCTCCGCCTGGCCGATGCGTTCGAGGAGCTTTGGGTCATCGGAATCTTCCCGCTCGGAAAAGACTATGGTCGCCACGGAGTTCAGCGGGCAAAGCGCGCGGATTTCTTCGTTCACTTTTTGCGCGTAATCGTCCTCGGTGTTGGCGCGAAGAATCAGGAAGTCGCCGCCGTTCGCGCGCTCACACAAGAACTTCAGAGCGGGATCTTGTTCGCCGCCTCCCATCAGCGCGAATCCAGGCCGCGGCGTGGCCGTGCTGTCGGAAGCATTCCCCGCTCGAAAGTATTTCCATTTCGCGGAGGCTCCGGGAGCAAGCAGGAACAGTGCCGAGCGCGACAGGCGCGATGCCAAGCAACAAAAAGGCAGCGATGCGTTTTGAAGGCACTCGAGTCCAGCGAGCTTACCAGATTTTGCAGACCTGCTCGCGGACCATGGCGTCGCCGTTCTTGCAGCCGAAGGCTTTGGCGAACTCCGCCATGTTTGATAGTGGTCCATTCCCGCGGAAGCGCGGCAACGGATGGGGATTGGTGTTGGCCATCAGGCGCTCGTACTCCAGCCGTTCGTTAGCGCCCCAGACCTGCGCCCAGCCAAGAAAGAAACGTTGCTCGGGAGTGAAGCCATCCTTGTCCGGTGGGCGAGGCTTGCCTTCCAGCGATTTCTCGTAGGCCGCATAGGAGATGGCGAGACCTCCGAGATCCGCGATGCTCTCGCCGAGCACTAGCTTGCCATTCTCGTGCAAATCGCCGTCCACGACGTAATTGTCAAACTGCGTTTGGACGCAAGCGGCTCGTTCCTTGAAATTCTTCATGTCGTCAGGCGTCCACCAATTCTTCAAGTCGCCGCGGCCGTCAAATTGGCTCCCATGGTCATCGAAACCATGGGTGATTTCATGGCCAATGACCGCGCCCATACCGCCGTAGTTCACGGAATCATCGGCTTTCGGATCATAGAACGGCGGCTGCAGGATGCCGGCGGGAAAGACGATTTCGTTCATGCTGCTATTGTTGTAGGCGTTGACCGTAGGCGGCGTCATACCCCATTCCGTGCGGTCCACGGGCTTGCCGATTTTCTCAAGCCGCCGCTCAAATTCGAATGCCGCAGCGCGCTTTTGATTAGCGAGGTACGAAGCACGGTCTATCTTCAACGCAGAATAATCGCGCCACTTGTCCGTGTAACCAATTTTGACGGCAAAGGCTTCGAGCTTGGCAGTGGCTTGCGCGCGTGTTTCCGGGCTCATCCAGGGCAAGGTCTGCAGATCGTTACGAAGGGCTGAGATCAGGTTATGCACCATCACGAGCGCATGAGCCTTGGCTTCGGGCGGAAAATACTTCTGCACGTAAACCTGGCCGAGTGCTTCGCCGAGCGCTCGGTCGGTGGCCTGGGTGCAGCGCTTCCAGCGCGGCTGAATTTCCTTCGCGCCGGTCAAGCGTCTTGCCCCGAAATTCAAATTCTTCGGCAACAAATTTATCCGGAAGTTCCGGCGCCGCGGAATTCAGGAGGTGCCATCGAAAGTATGTCTTCCAATCCGCGAGCGGGGTGGCGGTGAGTTGCGAGTCAAGAGCCTTGAAGAAGTCCGGCTGGCCAACATTTATTTCCTTCAATTCCGGATGACCTAACAATTTGAAGTAGGCCTGCCAACTAAAATCCGGGGTCATGGCCTGCAAGTCCGCCAGCTTCATCCTGTGATACGTTTTCTCGGGATCGCGTAGGTCCGTGTTTTTCATGGAAGCATTGGCGAGAGAGGTTTCGATCGTCAGAACCGTGCTGGCTTCCGTTGCGGCCGTGTCTGCGGAATCGCCCAGCAATTCAAACATCTTGGCGACATGCTTCACGTAGTTGTCGCGCAGTTGCTGCGATTTGTCGTCCTGCTTCAGATAATATTCGCGTTCGGGCAGCCCCAGCCCTCCTTGCCACGCCGCGCCGACGACTTGCGAGCTGTCTTTAGCGTCCTGAGTCGCTCTGAACCCGAACAGCACTCCCACGCCTTCCTTTTGCAGACGCGCGGTCTCGGCTTGCAGGTCGGCGGCGTTCTTCATTGCAGCGATGGTTGCGAGTTCCGCGTCAATCGGTTTTGTCCCTGCCGCCTCGATCGCTGCCGTATCCATGCAACTGGCATAGAAATCGCCGATTTTCTGTTCGTTCGAGCCTGCGACGGCTTGCTGTTTCTCCGCGGCTTCTAGAATCTGCCGCAGGTTTTGCTGATTCTTGTCCAGGAGCTGTGAGAAGGAGCCCCAGGTGGAATAGGCAGGTGGAATCGGATTGGCCTTCATCCAGCCGCCCATGGCGAACTGGTAGAAGTCATCGCAGGGTTTGCATGTTTTATCCAGATTCGCGGGGTCGAATCCCCAGTAACTGCTATCGCCGGCAGGTTTCGCCGAGGCGCGCAGTCCCGCGCTTGCCATCATGATCGCGACAACCAGCAGTAGCCGTCACGATAATTCCCAACGGATATTTATGACTCCGCATACTTTCCCCCGATCTTGATGATTCGAATTGCGCACGCTTTGGGGCGTCTACTGTCCTGCCACCACCCTGGCCGGAACTCCGCCTATCAGACAGACGAAATGCCACGCGCAGTGGTTTCATGATTATCGAAAATCTCACTCCCTTGCTAGCGAAGCACGGTTCCGTAAAACACGTTGCGCCCGCCACGCAAATCCCGGCCGTAAGATAGGACGACAGTCACGCTTCCCAGAATTCGAATCTTGCACTGTGCGCCCCCATCCCAAAGCCAGCGCTGCGAGCCGAACAGACCGGAAGAATCCGCGATTACGCCGTTATCGAGAAACGGTCCGAGCTTCACGCTGAAAAAGGCGCCCCGGTAAATATTTTTGTCCATTTCCCAATTTGCCAGAAAATAGCGGCGTCCCAGGGGAGCAGCTCCCTTGCGGCCGTTTATCGTGCCCGGCTGGCCGCGAAGCCAGAGATCGTTGTCGCGTTCGAGGCCAAGCTGAAAGAGTTCGTCGAGAGGCACTTTTCCGGCGGTGGCTCCGGCTCGAACTTGAGTTTGCATTTCGTAGTCGTCGCCTGTGGCGCGAGGAAACCAGTGCGCGCGCAGGGTCCCGCGCGCCGTCGCAAATGGCCCGAGCGACGCATCGAACCCGCGGCCCGCGCGCGCTTCCGCCGAGGAATCCAACGTGAAACGATGCTCCGCAACACGCAAAAGCGAGCGCTCCAAGCCGAGCCAGTAGGCGAAAGAGTTGCTGTCGGCGAAGAACGGCTGCTCGGCAGCGGAGGTATGGCCTTCGAGATTTCGAAAAGATCGATGGACGAACTCGACTCCTGAGTTCCAGCTCAAGCGTCCATTCACAACCGTGCGCAGTTCCACCCCGCCAGCCACGCGCCGCATGTTCAAGTCCGTCAGAGGTGCTCCGGCGGCGAAGAATGTTTCCGAAAGATTCCAATTTTCATTGCGCGCATCGAAATAAGTCGTGAGGCGCAGGGCAGGGTCGTGAAAGAGCAGAGCGGAAACGTCGCCGGAATAGCGGCGTTTCTGGGAATCCCACCTCGCCAATGACGTAAAATTAATCGCCTGGTGGCCTAGATTGTAAAACTCGGGATAAACAGTTTGATAAGGCAGTCCACTCAGAAGCGAGATGATTCCTTCGATTTTCGAGTCGCCCCAGCCGTTGCGCTCCTCCAAATGGAAAGTCGCGTCATAGTCACCAGATTTCGAGGGGGCAAGCTCGAGCCTCTGGCGCGGATAGATGCCGAGATTATCCAGCCTGGCTCTTGTGTCGGCGAGGGCATCGTTGGTGAGCACCTGCGGGGCGCTGAAAGCGACGGCATGCGCCAGGAATTCGGGCTGTATTCTTGGCGACGGGACTAGCTCGACGGCTCGCAACCGCGGCTTGTTCACCGGATTCCAATACCTTAGGGCCGCTTCTAGATTGCCTTCGAGAAAGTAGAGAGTGCCGAGGAACTCTTGCGTGTAAGTGTCGCGCGGATCTAGAGGTAAGGCAGCCCGCAGGTCGCGCTTCGCGATCCCGAATTCCTTTTGCTTGTAGCTAACGCCCGCGAGTTCGACGAGAAAGCGCGGGTCATTAGGAGATTTGCGGTGACCAATTTCGAGAGCATTTCTCGCGTCGTCCCAGCGTTCGAGGCGGGCGAAGGCGAGTCCGGCGACGAAATCCAAATCCGGGGATTGTTCGGAGGGACCCTGGGCGAGTTTGGCGGCTTCTTCCCACCGGCTCGCCTCAAACGCGGCGCGTGCAGCTGCAAGCCGGCTAGCGTCAGGAAGGGAGTCCTGCGCAAGGAGGGAAAGATTCATCGTCCATAGCAGGCTTAAAAATAACGCGAGGCGCGCTATCACCCTTTTGATTCCGGCACGGCGAGCAACATCCAGTTGCAGGCAGCCTGCCATTCTTTCTCGAATTCTGCGCGTTCCACGCGAAGGAGTTTGCCGCGAGCAGGATCATTCAAGAAAATCGCTTCATGTGCCCAGTCGATCCCGGTCACCACGACGTAATGGAAGGGCGATTTCTTGCTGCCCGGCTGCAAACTTATGATCAGGGGCCGTCCCTGCGATAAATGCCGGCGCAGATCGCTCCAATCACCGCTAACGGCGAACACCCGAAATCCCGAGTCCTGAAGGTAACGCTGCATATCGGATGCGAAGATTCCACGGGCTTTGCGCGAAAAAAGCTTTTGTTGGATGGAACCGGCGTCGGCTGTTCCGGCGCCGACCGTTGTGCCATGTGCGCCCCAATACTGCAAGAGCATCGAGAGGGACGCCGAGCCGCAGCCATCCTCCGTTTGTTTTACGAACGGCACGTCGAGCCACACGCCCGCGCTTTCCTGGGGCGCCGCCGGGACGGCGCTTGCCAGGAAAAGGATCACTAAAGATCCGAAGGCGAGATGCCTGATGCGCGTAAAGCGAGGTCTCCTCTTGCAAGCATTAGCGAACTGCGAGCGCAACGATGAGAACCGCGACGATGATTAGGATAATCCACAACAGATCACGGTCGGAGAGCCTCCCGGCGGCAAAATCTTTTTGTGCCTGGCGCGATCTATCAGCCAGCTTGGCGAGGTCCTCATCGCCGAGTTGGCTTACGGCCTTGTCGACTTGTTGTAAGTCGAGGTTGGCGGATTTCAGCGCTTTCTGTCCACTTTCCGAGGAAAGAAGGTTTCGCACGGCAGACTCATCTGCTTGCCGCGCCTCGGCTGGCCGATTTGCGTCTTTCTTCAGTTCGTCCAGTGACACGACGTGCTGCTTTTCCTGCCCCTGGGATCGCGAGGGTATACCTGCCAGACATAGTAGTGCGCCAAACACGAGAGCCCGCGAACACCACGCCGCACAAATTCGCATTCTGCCTCCTTTAAGTTGGCCGGGGTAGCTACAGTTTACGAGCTACCCGGCAAAGTGGCAAGGCGGGTTCAAAAAACTCGTCCTAGCTCAAAATAACCACCGGAAGGAGAAGTTACTTCGCATGTGCGGGCAAAGGGGATTGGTACTTCTTCACATCGACACCCTGCCAGTCGCCGCGCTCTATACCTTCGCGAATCTGCGCGCCTGTTTTGCCCTGGTGGGTTTGCTCGTAGGCATAGAAATCTTCACGCTCGCAAATTCCGCAGGCCGCGGCGTGCTTGCTCACAAAACAATCGAGGAGGCTTCCATGGCCCTGGCTACGATCGCAGTGGCAATAACAAGGCTGCTGATAAAGAACTTTCTTGATGCGGGCCGCCAGTCTGTAAGCATTTTGTGCGAGCGGGTCGGTGAAGAGCGAGGGATTCATGGTCGCCGGCAATTGGCCGGCGGGGACGGAGTTGTGAAAGGCGGGAACAGGTTCGGCAGTCGCGTCCTGCGGGACACTGACTGCGGACCGTGACGAGGCTTGTTGCGGAACTCAGAGCTACTCCGAGTGCGACCGTCGCGAGAACGACTCCGCCAACAAGACTTTTTGTTCTGCTCATAGCAGGCCCCTTATTTAACCCCGCGCCCAAATCACGGCCGAGTTGCGAACTGCGAAAGCCAAGTAATACTGTACGGCGCTAGCTTGCTAAATTCTACTCCCTGTTGATGGCCGAGTCCTTCGCGATCGCGGATTAGGGCAGCCGCAGGACGCCAACGCGGACTGCCTCCAGCCGCGTTACATCCATCACTTTGTCGTTGTTCAGGTTATCGATCTGGCTGTTTGCAATAAAAAAGAAGTCGGACTCATGAATGGCTCCCGTTGTCGGCAAAACACAAAAGTTGCTGCGATTTTCGAGCACGGTCGTGCGAGTCACGCGGAGGCCATCTTTCGAAAGGTGAAAGGCCGCCACGCGGGGCGAGCCGATGCCGTTCTGAATGGCGATCAGGCTGCCGTTGTGCCAATAAAGACCGTCGATGCCTGCGAGCGTGCTTCGCGGTCCCGGATCAACGTCTCTGCTTTGGCCGTTTGCGAGATCTACGTTCACTACTCCCAAGCTATCCGCAACGTACAAAGTGTGGTCGTCAGTGCTAAGAGCAATCCCATTCGGATAAAAAAGCGGGCGATGAAGCAACAGAGCCTTGAATCGGCGCGCCACTGGATCGAACCGAAACACCGCGTTCGCCAGGCTATCCGTGGTAATCACTTCGCCGTTTTTCCGAATGACCAGATCGTTGAAGCCATGCTTCCCCGCGCCGTCTGGTTTGAAGCGTCCTAGCAGTTTTCCCGTCGCATCAAAGTGCAGGAGCTCGGTCTGCCCGCTGTCCGCGAAAGAATCCGCCCAAACAGTATTGTCCTTGGGATCCAGCTTGATTCCGAGCACAGGCAACAGCCCAAAACGGTCTTCCGGCACGAAATCAGAAATGTTGCCGTCTCGGCCAATCTCGACAATCTTTCGTCGATTGAGGCTGCTCAGATAGAAGACATTTCGCTGCGCATCGTAAGCCAGGCCTTCCGGGACCAGGTCTTTCTCTTTTGTCCGAAACGCCTCGCGTGCTTGCATTGTCGCCGGGAAATCACGATGGACACTCTCGATCAGAGTGGTGAATTCCTTTATTTCCTTCAATTCAAGGAAAGCAGGCTCACCTGAAGGATCGAACCCTTCCTGCAACGCGAGGCATTCTTTCAAGAGCGTCAGCGCCTCGCGCGTCTCTCTTAGATGTTCTCTTGCGGTAGCGAGGAAATAGAGGGCCGCGCCGCGGTCTGGCAGGGTGTGTTGAAGTTTCTCCACGGCCGCAATCTGGCTGCGGATTTCCTGGGCATTAGCGGGCTCAGCGGGGGCGCCCTTAATTTCTTCCTGGTCCTGAGAACGTGCCGGAGGCGGGGTGCAGAAGACTGCCAAAACGCACAGAGTCGTAAGAATAGCTCTCATCGCTTGACAACGAAGATTCATCGGAGCGGTGTCGCCTGCCATTTGATTCCGCCCCTCGTAATCAGCCGCGAAGTCTAGACGAGAACAGCTCGAGCGGGAATATGAGCGGAAGGAGGATGTGCGGCGGCATACGGCTGCCCAGCAACATGCCGCACGCGAAGGTTGCGCTGCACGCGGCCGCCCCAGGCGCGTACAAAGGTAAAGTTCAGTGCGCCGCCAATCGCCGAACTGGCGAGCGGGATCATGCGCCCCACCCATTTTTCAGCCGTTTCCTGTCCCAACTTGACGGCCAGCCGCTCGGCGATACGCGGCGCAAGCTTTTCCAGGATTTGTTTCTCCGCCAGCTCCTTGCCGTAATCTACGCCCATGGCCGCGGCGGCCGCCATCCACAGTTCCAACCGTTCGCTCTGTCCGGTATGCTCAAATCCGTAGAGAAGGCAAAGTCTCTGGACCAGCCGTAACGTCAGAATGGTGAGAAGCCCTGCATCTGGAATGATGGTGATCATTCCGCCAAGTCCAAAACCGGCCCCTTCGAGGAGCGCCAATCGCTCCGTGTCTCGAATCAGTATCTTGGCAATGGCATCCAGCCGCGCCAGCGGTACCAGGTGCATGTGCCGGAAGTCCGCCACCACAAGCCCATGTTTCTTCTTGAGATGCCGCCGGAACTCTTCCGGGTTGATCTCGATCGAACGGAGTCCGGTTAGGAGCCCGAACCGGGCAAACCGCCCGAAAGCTCTTCCTGCGACCGAGTTGTGTAACCCTGCCATGTCTATAAGCATCCTACGGCGGTTAGTATCCGCTGGCAACCCCCAGGTTGTACCAAGGTGCTTCAACACCGGATGGGGAGTTACACAAGTAGCGGCAGCAATCTGCGGGTACTACTTGACGCGGAAAATCTTTTCGGTAAACTGCCTTTTTCTCTATGGCCACCTTGCCACAAATCGTTCCTTCGGAAGTCGTGCACGACTTCGACTTTCCGCAGCGAGAAGCCGCGTTTTTCTATGGTCTCTTCCTGCGCGGCCATTCCGCGGAAAAGCTCCGCAGAGACATCGAAGTGCCAGCCATGGTTCTGGCCAAATGGCACCGCGAGGCGGAACGCGAGCCGGAACTGCGCGATATCTTCACGCGCATGGTGGAATACCGCAGACACGTCCTGGCAATCTTCGATACTTTGGTCGGCTCGGACGTTCAAAACCACCGCGTTCAGTAAGCACCCCCACCAGAATTTCGCCGGGGCACGATTTGGAGAGACTTTTTCGCCGTAATTCTTGCATACCCCACAGTTCGCCCCAGAAGACTGTCCCATAGTTCAGGTCAAAAATTGTCAGGCAACTCTTCGCTTCCTTTGCGGTTCTAACCGCAATCGGGGGACAAGTCTCTCAAAATGCAGGGGATTCCGCGATTGACGGGCAGCTTGTCAGGGCGTAGAATCCAAATCGTCCTAGGATTAGAGGTGTGCCGATGCCACGGGTTGTTCGTACCCTGATTGCTACTGCATTCTCGATTTGCCATCTTTATTCCCGTCGATATCGGCGCAAGAGGCCCAGGATCCCAATAATCCTCCGCCTCCTCAGACGCTCACCAAAGAGCAGCGAAAAGAACAGAAACAAAAGGCGCGCAAGACCCTCAAGGAACTCGACAGCCAGTATAAGCAATGGCTTAACGAGGATGTGATCTACATCATTTCTCCCGAAGAGAGGAATGCTTTTTTACAGCTCGATACCAACGAAGAGCGCGAACAGTTTATCGAGCAGTTTTGGCTGCGGCGCAGTAGCAATCCCGACCTTCCTGAAAACGATTTTAAAGAGGAGCACTATCGTCGCATCGCTTACACCAACGAGCACTATGCCTCGGGCATTCCAGGATGGAAGACTGACCGCGGACGGACTTACATCATGTGGGGCCCCGCCGACGAAGTGGATTCCCATCCTACCGGGGGAACGTACGATCGACCCATGGAAGAGGGTGGCGGGTCAACGACCACCTATGCCTGGGAAAAGTGGCGCTATCGCTATCTGGAAGGCATCGGCGAAAACGTCGAACTTGAGTTCGTTGATCCCAGCGGCTCGGGTGAATACCACCTCACCATGGATCCCTCTGAGAAGGATGCGTTGCTGCACGTGCCGGGCGCCGGCTTGAGCTTGCTGGAATCCATGGGTATGGCCTCAAAGACGGACCGCTTCACTCGCTCCGACGGCACCAATCTCCCGACGGCCTTGGGTGGAACGCCAGCCAGCATGGATGAATTCAATCGCTTGGAACTGTACGCCAAAATACAGAAGCCTCCCGAGGTCAAGTTTAAGGATCTCGAAGCGATTGTGACCGCACGAATCGTTAGGGATCAGCTGAAGTTCAACTGGCGCACGGATTTTCTGAAGGTAACCAACGACACTGTTTTGGTTCCCATAACCATTCAGGTTTCCAACGGCCAGCTTTCCTTCCAATCGAAAGAGGGAATCCATTCGGCCACCCTTAACATTTTTGGGCGCGTCAGCACCTTGACCGGCCGCGTGGTGCAGACGTTTCGAAGATCCCGTCGCAAAGGATTTTCCGGATTCGCTGTTCCAGCAGTCGCTTAAATTGCAGTCGATCTATCAAAAAGCCATTCCACTCCGCCCTGGGTTGTATCGGTCTGGACTATCGTCATCAAGGACGTTCAGAGCGGAAACGTCGGCGTAGTGAACACCAGACTCGCCGTCCCGCGCTACGCAGACGATAAGTTGGATGCGAGCACGCTCATTCTCGCGGATCAGCTTGAGCATGTTCCGGCCAAACAGATTGGCAGTGGACAATTCGTTTTGGGCTCAACCAAAGTGCGGCCGCGCATCGAGAACGACTTCACGACCGCCGATCGTTTGGGAATCTATCTCCAAGTTTACAACCTTAAGCCGGATGAAACGACACACAAGTCCAACGCCACCTTTCGAGTACACCGTGAAGAAGGGCGACCAGATCAGTGCCTGGCATGCAATTCAAGGAGACGTCGGCAGAGATGAAGCAGACCGGGGACCAGGTCACCATCGAGACGATGGCTGCCGCTCTCAACGCTTGCGCCCGGCAAATACACGATCGAAATTGATGCCGCGGACGGTATTTCGAATCAGTCTATTTCCAAGACGGCAGATTTTACCGTGAGGGGGCCACAGGAACCGACCAAGGCGGCAGCCAACACGGTTCCGGGGAGGTAGCTCGCAGTGATTAAAGGACAGGTCCGAGTCACGGGGGCTCTCGTCCTGGCCGCGGCGTTTTCATTTATGGGAGCGTCTCCGGCGGCGGCGCAGTTGAAGTCCGTTCAGGGAATCCTCTCGGGAGTGGTTCGAGACGCCGCTGGCACACCGCAAATGGGTGCCAGCGTGGAAGTGATCCCGGAATTGGCTGCATCCTCGGCGCCTCTCGACTTTTTCACCAACACACAGGGAATTTTCCGCGGCGAGCGCCTTGCTCCCGGATTTTACACCGTGCGCGTCACGCTCGCTGGATTTCTCCCTACTCTCGAAAAGCACGTCCGCATCAGCGCCAATCTCACCACTCTTCTCCGCATCCAGATGGAATCCATGTTTGCTTCCCTTGAGCAGTTGCGGCGCGCTCCTTCTGCTGCCGCCACCGAAGCAGACGATTGGAAGTGGGTGCTTCGCTCGGCGAGTTCCGTACGTCCGGTGCTTCAGTGGGTTGAAGAGGATCCTCTAAGCGCAGTCAATGTGGACTCGGAGTCTGTTCCGATCGAACCGTCTCGCGGCCGCCTGGAATTTACCGATGGCGCTCGCAGGCCTGGCTCGGTTTCGAATCTTCCCGCCAGCCCAGCTACCGCGTTTGCCTATGATCAGCGGCTAGGACAAACGAGCCGGCTTCTCCTTGCCGGGCTCATGAGCTATGAAGGTAATTCCCCAGCCGGAGGAATCGCAACGGTCTGGCTCCCCTCAGGTTCGCTCGGCGCGGGTCCGCACACGGCCCTGGTTTTGCGCGAATCGAAACTGGGAGATGTGGGGCCGATGTTCCGCGGCGTGCGTATCGATCAAGGCGGCTCCATGGTTTTTGGAACTCGCGCCGTCCTTGAGTACGGCGGCGAGTATGTTCTGGTAGGTCTCGGACGGCCAGCCTCTTCCCTGCGTCCGCGCATGCAACTTGATGCGCGCATTTCCAGCGATTGGCAAGCTTCACTTATTTTTGCATCCATGCCAACTGGTCCTGAACCGCTTGAAACAATGGACGGCGAGACTGGCAATACTTTGGCGGCTGCATTGAACGAACTCGACGCCTTTCCCGTCCTGATGTGGCGTGGCGGACGTCCCGTGCTGGAGAGCGGTTTCCACGAGGAGATTGCAGCGGAACGAAAGCTGGGCGCGCAGGCAAGTTGCAGGTTGCGGCGTTTCATGAAGACAATAGTCATGTCGCCGTCTTTGGGCGAGGAAACAATCTTCCCGTCGCCGATTACTTCCAGGATGTATTTTCAAATGGATTCTCTTACGACGGTGGCTCTTCAAGCAGTTGGGGCACGCGCGCCGCGTACAAAGAGAAGATCGGCGACGATGTAGAGCTAACCGCGCTCTATGCCTTCGCTGGTGCCCTTACTCCTTCGAGCGCCGCGGCCGGTCCGCTCCGGGAGTTGTTCCGCACCGCCGGTCGTCATTCCGCCGGAGTTAAAATCTCCGAAAGGATGCCGCGTTTTGGCACGAGGGTGACGGTCGGTTATCAGTGGATCAGCGGCACAACGCTCACTCGCGTAGACAGCTTTGGCGATTCCCTTTTTGATATCGAGCCTTACTTCCATCTCGGTGTCCACCAGCGCCTGCCCAAGTTTGGTCCCGGTCGCTGGGAAGCCAACGCTGAATGCGATAACCTCTTCGCCCAAGGCTATGTTACCCTCAACACCCAGGACGGTCGTCTGACCCTGATGCCCGCTTTCCGCACGTTCCGAGGTGGTCTAAGCCTGCAATTTTAGTCGCAAATTGGGCTTTAGAAAGCTGTATGCGTCCTTCCAGAAAGTGGATTATCTTTGCTCCCTCAGCCCTAGGCTTTCTGTAAGTTATTGAAATATAGTGGGCTTTTTGACAGAGCACTCTTCCAAAGAATGGACATTCGTTTGCACTTGAGAGTCAATGGCGGGGTGTCACCCTGCCTGGGCCAGCCATGAAGCAGAATCTGAAAGTGAGCCTTGGGGCCGTAGTGCTAGCGCTTGCCACGCTGGCAGCCATGATTTTTGCTTGGCTGAACTTCGTCCAGAGAACGGAATTCGAGTCTCCCGACGATGGTGTCGTTTGGCTGGATACCCCTCAAGGCGTTCAGGCGCGGCAGGTGGCTCAGAATTCACCCGCCGCGCGTCGCTGGGGTGCGCGATGGCGATCACCTTCTGGCCATCAACGGGAGCCCCGTCACCCGGCAGGTGCAAGTAACCAAGCGTTTATGGCGCGCAGGCCTTTGGACTCAAGTGCGTTACAGGCTGTTACGAAACGGCGAGGAGTTTGAGACTCCTCTCGTAACTGCCCCGGCCGAGAAGCCCACTTCCATTGAAAATTATGAGCGTATGTCGGCCTGATTTATCTCTTCATCGGACTTTTCATTTTTGCACGCCGCTGGAATGCGCCTCGCGCGGTGCACTTCTACATTTTTTGCCTGGTGTCTTTCATTTTCTATTCGTTCCATTACAGCGGGAAGCTGGATACTTTCGATTACGAGGTCTATTGGGTCAAAATCCTGGCGCAACTGCTCACCCCGGCTCTGTTGTTGCATTTCGCTTTGGTTTTCCCGGAACGCACGGAAGGCCCAGGCCGGTGGCTTTCCAAGCTCAGCTTCGTCTATTTTCCGCCGCTCGCGATTCTCCTGGTCCATGTCAGCACCGCCTTGGGAGCCCTCGGTTTTGTTCCTTGGCTCGGTTCGCGCGTTCTTCTCGATAAGATTGCTTACAGTTATCTCGGCGCATGTTTTCTTGCGGCCGGATTTGTTTTCTATCGCAATTATCGCGAGGCGGCCCCGCGGGGTCTTGCGGCAGCAATTGAAATGGCTGACCGCCGGGACGTTCGTCGGCACTGTTCCCTTCGTCGTTCTCTACATTCTGCCGTTTGCCTTCGATGCGGCTTCCAAGCCCTGGATGAAATTTTCGACGGTCAGCCTGGTGTTCATCCCGCTGTGTTTCGGCTACGCCATTATTCGTTACCGATTAATGGATGTGGACATTATCTTCAAGCGCGGCCTGGCATATACCGCGGCAACGGCTGCCATCGCCACGATTTATTTCTTCTTCGTGGCGCTGATTCCTCAGATCTTTCATGCACAGGCCAACGGCCCCGTGGGCGGCATCATCGCCATCGTTATCGCCGCCTTGCTGTTTCAGCCCTTCCGCGAATGGATTCAAGCGCGTCTCGACCGTTTCTTTTATCGCGACCGCTTGGATTATCGCCGCACCCTGATCGAGTTCGGCCGCACGCTCACAAACGAAGTGCGGCTTGAGCCCATGCTTGGCTCGGTGATGGACCGGGTCTCGCAAACGCTCCTTGTCGACCGCCTCGCCATATTTGTCGAGGACGTTTCGAGCCCGGGAAGTCTCCGACTGGCTCGCTCGATGGGTGTGCGTCTCGCGGAGCCTCTCGATCTCAGTTTCCTCGGCCCGGCCCGGCCCGAGTTTGCGCGCGGAGCGCTGTTTTTTGAGTCGCCCCGCGCGGCTCGAGAGGTCAGCGAATCCGTTCGCCGCACTCTCGAGCAGCTCGACCTCAATTACTTCGTTCCTTGCCGCATTCGCGAACACACGGTCGCCGTTCTGGGGCTCGGGAAGACCGTCGACGGCGACTATCTTTCCAGCGATGACGTCGAGCTTGTAGAAACCATTGCCGGCTATGTCGCCGTGGCTCTCGATAACGCGCAGCTTTATACCTCGCTCGAGCAAAAGGCCCTCGAAATCGCGCGCCTCAAAGACTTCAGCGAAAACATTGTGGAATCGTTGAATGTCGGCGTTCTTGCCGTCGATTTGGAAGGCATCGTCGAATCCTGGAATACGCGCATGGAGCAGCTTTTCGGCGTGGCCCGGCAAGAAGCCGTTGGCCGGCAGCTTCGCTCCCTTCTCCCGGAAGAACTTGCAACGGAGATTGCGGCGCGCGGGGACGAAGAACAAATCACCGGGATTTACAAACAGCGCCTGCATCATCAGGGCAAAGCGCTCACTTTGAACGTTTCCATCACTCCGCTCGTCAGCAAGTCCGCCGAGCGAATCGGGCGTCTCTTGCTCTTCGACGACGTCACGCAGCGCGAGCGCATGGAAGAGCAGATGTCGCAGACCGAGAAACTGACTTCTCTTGGTCTGCTTGCTGCCGGCGTCGCCCACGAAGTAAATACGCCGCTGGCTGTGATTTCCAATTACATCCAGATGCTGGCAAAGCAGATGCCCGACGGCGATCCGCGGCAATCCATCATCGAGAAAATCGTCAAGCAGACATTTCGCGCCAGCGAAATCGTCAACAATCTTCTGAATTTTTCGCGCACGGGAGCCGCCGAAGCCGCGGACATCGACGTGAACCGCGTCGTGGAGGAAACGCTTTCGCTCGTCTCTCACCCGTTGAAGACTTCGCAGATTCAAGTCGTGAAGAACCTGGGCAACACTCTGCCGGCGGTTCGTGGATCCGCCAACAAACTTCAGCAGGTCTTTCTCAATCTTTTTCTGAATGCGCGCGACGCCATGCCCGGCGGAGGCCTGTTGGAAGTGCGCACGGGAACGCACAATGGCAGCGTCGAAATTGAAGTTGTCGATACCGGTGCGGGCATCCCTCGCGAACATATTCACCGCATCTTCGATCCCTTCTTCACCACCAAACCCAATGGCCGCGGCACCGGCCTGGGTCTGTCTGTCAGTTACGGCATCATCAAGGAACACTCCGGAAAAATCGATGTCCGCTCGACTCCCGGCAAAGGCACCTCATTCCACGTGGAATTCCCAGCAGTCAGGAAGTCGGTTCATGTCTAAGGGTTCGATACTGGTAGTTGATGACGAATCGGAAATTCGCGAAGGCCTCGAACTTCTCCTCACCAGTGAAGGTTACGGCGTCTCCAGCGCGGAGACCGGCGAATCCGGCCTCGCCAAGCTGGAAGAGCACCCGTACGATTTGCTGCTGCTGGATGTCAGCCTGCCCGACCGCAATGGCATTGAGCTGCTGAGGGAAATTCACCGGCGCGATCCGCAGCTTTCCGTCGTTCTGATCACCGCCTACGGCTCGATTGAAATGGCGCGCGCCGCCTTCAAGGGTGGTGCGCTCGACTACATCACCAAGCCGTGGTCCAATGACGAACTTCTGGCGCAGGTGGCGCAAGCCGTTGAGTCGCGCCGCCTGCGTGAAGAAAACGTCCAGCTCAAGCGCGCGCTCAAACAGCGTTTCAATTTTCCCAACATCATCGGCAAGAGCGAAAAGATGCTGACGCTTTTCGATCTGGTCACTCAGGTGGCTCCCTCGCGTTCCACCGTGCTGATCAGCGGGGAGAGCGGCACCGGCAAAGAGCTCATCGCCAAAGCCATACACTCGGCTTCCCCACGCGCGGACAAGGCCTTCGTGCCAGTCAATACCGGTTCTATTCCCGTAGATTTGCTCGAATCGCAGCTTTTCGGCCACGTAAAGGGCGCGTTTACCAGCGCCATCGCTTCCAAGAAAGGTCTCTTCGAGGTCGCCGATCAAGGCACCATTTTTTTTGACGAGATTGCAACCATCAGTCCCGAAACTCAAGCGAAACTGCTGCGCGTCATTCAGGAGCGCGAGTTTATGCGCCTCGGCGGGACGGAACAGATCAAGGTGGACGTGCGCATCGTCGCCGCCTCCAACGTCGATCTCCTCACGCTTGTGCGCGAAGGCCGTTTTCGTGAGGACCTTTACCACCGCTTGAACGTAATCCACCTCCAGCTTCCGCCACTGCGTGATCGCCGCGAGGATGTACCCGCCCTGCTTGCCCATTTCCTTGAGCGCTACTGCCTCGAGAACACCAAGCCGATGCGCCTGTTTACGGCCGGCGCCATGAAGCTGCTCATGGATTACGATTGGCCGGGCAATGTCCGCGAACTGGAAAATGTTGTCGAACGCGCCGTGGTGCTCTCCACGCAGGAACGCGTCGACGTCGATCTGCTTCCTGAAAGCATTCGCAGCAAGGAAATCGTCCGAGGAGTCCGGCTGCAGCTCTCGGAATTTCTACCGCCTTTGCCTGGAGAACCTGGTTCCCGTTCCGCCGCCGATCACCCGCAGCCTTCTCTCTTCCAAATCATGGACGAGATCGAGCGCCGCATCATCATAGACATGCTCGAACGCACCGGCTGGAATCAGACCGAAGCGGCCGAGCGTTTCATGATTCCCCTTTCGACGCTGAATCAAAAGATCAAGCGACTGGGGATCGACGTCCGCCGCCGCGGCCGCGGCGACGAAACGCTCTCTGCGTCCATGGGCAAGTAGCTCTCTCTTGCAGCAGATTACTAGGCCGCGTGCCACGCCGAGCTTTTCCAGACTTTCATCTTGCATCTGAGAGTTTGTCTGTGCAAAGTATCGCGGGATGATACTTCGCCTCTCCAGTCCTGCGGGGCGCGGGCTTCTTGTCCTTCTTGCAGTCGTGTTCGCCGCCACTCTCTCTTACTCCGGCATCCGCAATGCTCTTGCAGTGCACGATGCAGGGCTGAATACGCATCAGGGGTATGAGCGCGCCACGCAACTCGAGCCGGATGACGCGCGCAACTGGTATCTCCTCGGCCGCTATTGGCAATACAACCTGGAAGATCCGGATGCTCGCCGCGCTATTCGCGCATACCAAACAGCTTTGACGCTTAATCCCCAATCAGCCGACACGTGGCTCGATCTGGGTGACGGAATACGAATCAGAAGGCGACCTCGCGGACGCTCAAAATGCATTACTTCAAGCCAAGCGCGTGTACCCGCTTTCTCCTGAAGTTTCCTGGCGCTTTGGGAATTTTTTGCTTCGAAAGGGCGAAATCGATGCCGCATTCGCAGAGATCAAGCATGCTGTAGAAGCCGACCCGAAACGCGGAGCGGCAGCTTTTGTTCTCTGCAAGCGCTTCGTGCCAGACGTTAACGCTGCCTTGGACCGCGTGTTGCCAAACTCTCAGGATGCTTATTTGAGCGTGATTTCCGCGCTGACAGAGCAGCAACAGGCGGACCAGGCTCTCGTCGTGTGGTCTCGGCTCGCTGCTCTCCATCCGCACTTTCCCCTGCGCGAGTCATTTCCTCTCCTCGAAGTACTCATTCACAAACTGCAGATGGCGCAGGCCCAGCAAGTATGGGATCAGGCTCTGGCCATCGCCGGCGTATCACGGCCTTCGGATCCTCCCAATTCCCTCGTTTGGGACGGCGGATTCGAAACAAATATCGTCGGCGGGGGATTCACTTGGCGCTACCCTGTTTTCGTCGGTGGCGTGCAAGTCACTCTCGATTCGAAAGAGAAACACTCCGGAAGTAATTCCCTGCAGTCTGACGTTTCAATGGCTTGAGCAACGTAAATTTCAGCGATGTCTGCCAGTATGTCTCGGTTCAGCCTTCCACCACCTACAGATTTTCCGCGTGGGTTCGAACGCACGCACTATCCACCGATCAAGGCGTCCGATTTGCTCTCCACTCCATCAGTAATTCGGTCAATTCCATCTCCTGGACGGATGACATTCGCGGCACCCAGCCGTGGACGAAAATCAGCATGCATTGGAACGCGGGAAAGGACGTCAGTGAGCTGCAGCTTTGCGTGACCCGTCTTCCGAGCGAGAAGTTTGACAGCAAGATTCTCGGCTTCGCCTGGATCGATGACGTTGACTTGGTGCCGGAACCCGCGGAGAGATCGAAGCAATGAAGCCCTTCCGCATCGGGATTTGCGCGCTCGTGGTTTTTGGCGTTGCCTCGCATGGCGCCGTCGAGGATTGGGCTCGCGCTGTCCTGGAAATTGGAGCAGCATCGCTATTTCTTGCCTGGGCCGTGCGCGCCTTTTTCGCACGAGAGCAACAGCTCATCGTTTCGCCTTTGTTATTGCCGCTTGTGTTTCTTTTTCTGATCGGTGCCGGTCAATTGGTCTTTCATGGCACGGCTTCGTCCTACAGTACTCGCATAGAGCTACAGCTTCTTCTCGCCGATATCCTCATTCTCTTTTTGGCCGCGCAGGCATTCCGAACTCTCGAGGACTGGCGGGGCTTCATTTGGTTTGGGATGAGTTTCGGATTCCTTGTGTCGCTCTTCGGCATCTTGCAGCATCTCACGTTCAACGGAAAGCTTTACTGGTTTCGCGAAATGCATTATGGAGGCATACCCTTTGGCCCTTACGTCAAATCGCAATCATTTTGCTGGATTTGCGGAGCTCGTCATTCCTCTCTCTCTAGTGCCCCTGGTTCTCGGCAAGGTCCGCCGCGAACGCTGGTTTCTGGTCAGTCTGTTTGCCGTGGTACCCATCGGGGCTCTGTTTCTCTCGGCGTCTCGCGGGGGGATCGTCAGTTTCGCCGTGGAAGTCGGTGTCGTGGTCCTCTGGCTGGTTCTTCGCCGCACTGCAGGGAAACACTTGCTCTCCGGAGGCGCGGTTCTCCTGCTGGCATTTCTCATGGTCTCCTGGCTGGGTGTGCAGCAGCTCGTCGAGCGGTTTTCTACCCTTCAATCTCTCGAGGTAACCGCCGGGAAGCGCGCCTCGATGAGAGCTGACACTTGGCGGATATTCCTGGATCATCCTTGGAAAGGCACGGGTCTTGGCACCCTCCAGCTTGTTTTTCCAGCCTATGAAACGCTTTATGATGGAAAAATCGTCAATCACACCCACAATGACTACCTGGAAGGTCTTGCGGAGACAGGCATTGCAGGGGGTTTGTGCTGCGCCTGGTTTCTGGGCGTCCTGCTCTTTGATTCTCTGCGTCACCTGTCTCGGCTCAGTGGGGCCTTTTCTTCAGCCCTCCAACTCTCGGGCCTCGTGGCCTGTCTCGGGTTTCTTATTCACAGCCTTGTCGATTTCAATCTGCATATTCCCTCAAACGCTCTCCTTTTCTTCCTGATGGCGAACCTGGCGACAAGCGAGATTCACCAGCCAACGCCCGGAATCCCCGACTCGGAACGCACCCACCGGGGGCCAGGAAAACCCTGACGGACTTCGTCCTTCTGTCTGTATAATCAATCCTGGGGGTCATCTATTCGTATGCAGCCAGCGAGACTGGGTGCGGGGACGTCGTTTTGTCTCTCCATCACCCTGCTCGGGTTAGTCGTTCTGGCGCCGCCCAGCCGCGCGCAGGACGTTCTCGAGACACCACAACAAACAAATGATCGCATTCGCGAGCTCTCTGCCGCTGCGCGCAGGGCGCCGCACGATTACGTGATTGGAAATGGCGACTTGCTCTCGATCGAAGTATTCGACGTGAAGGAACTGAGTCGCGATGTGCGAGTGAGCCAAACCGGTACCATCGGAATCCCCCTCGTGCCCGTGCGCTTGCATGTCTCCGGGCTCACCGAAATCCAGGCGGAACAGAAGATTGCCGAGGTGTTGGAGGCGAACGGCTTAGTTTCGCATCCCGAGGTAAGCATTACCGTCAGGGAAAGAAAGAGCAAGCCCATTACGGTTGTTGGTGCTGTCGCTCATCCGTTGGTCTACCAGGCTGACCGCCAGGTCACGCTTCTCGAAGTTCTTGCCGAAGCTGGCGGCCTCTCCAATGATGCCGGCGACCAAGTCATTATCACGCGGCCCGTTCCACAGATGTCTTTCGAGGATTCGGAGCCTCCCGCTATCAGCCCTGCGGATGCCGCTCCTGCGAAGTCTCAACCCAACAAGCCAGATCTCACCGCCCCCAGCCACCGCCGCTCCTTCCCCTTCTGCGTCAACCAGCGAGCCGACAGCGGAGCCTCCCGAACTGCCGGACCAGAACAATTCGTCGGAGAAACCCATCAACGCCGCGGGTGTTCCATCGGCCTCTCCCGCTGTGGATACGATCACCGTTAATTTGTATCAGCTGATGGAGGCCGGGAATATCAAGAACAATATTCTCCTGCAGGCGGGTGATGTCGTGACCGTCCCGCACGCCGGCATCGTGTACGTTTTGGGCGCGGTCGGAAGACCCGGCGGTTTTGTGCTCACCAATGACCGCGAGCAATTGAACACTCTGAAGATTCTCGCATTGGCCGGCGGCTTTACCCGTACCGCGAAGACGGACCATGCCGTCGTGATTCGTAAGGATGCCCAGGGACAGCAGCACGAAATGCAACTCGATTTAAAGAAAATTCTGAATCGCAAAGCCGAAGACGTGCAGCTCCAGCCCAGCGACATCCTTTACGTTCCGGAGAGTGGAGCCAAGCGAGCCACTCTGAGGACCCTCGAGTTTGGAATCGCCCTCGTTTCAGGCGTCGCTCTTTACCGGCTTGCGTATCACTGAGACATGGCTGAAGAAAACAAACTCGTTCCTCGGGAAAACGGCGCGAACGGCGCCGTTGAGCTGATTCCACCTTCCTCCCGCCTTCCGGCCTGGGATCTCTCGCCGCGCGAGCCGCATCTATACGATTACCTGCTGATCCTCCGCAAGCACCAGTGGCTCATTCTGTCATTTTTGCTTGCCGTCGTTACCATCGTCACCATCGCTACTTTCCGCATGCAATCCGTCTATGTGGCCACCGCCCGCATCGAAATCGACCGCGAAAATGCCAGCATTCTTCCTTTTCAGGGCATGGATCCTTACGGGTACATGATGGATCTCGATAACTACATCGAGACGCAGTCGAAAATTCTGACGAGTGAAACTTTGGCCCTGCAAACCATCCGCAGCAGCGGTCTCGGTGCCCGGCCGGAGTTCGCCTCTCCCGCGGGTCCTTCGGAGGCTCTGGCCACTGGCAGCCTGGAAAATCAGAAGCGCCCTCCCGAACTCGGAGCCTTTCTCGGCAGCCTCGGCGTGAAGCGCGTACCCAATAGCCAGCTCATGGACGTCAGCTTTGAGTCCACGGATCCGCAGTTCGCCGCCCGCGTCGTCAATGAACACATCAGGAATTTCCAAGAGCAAAACATTCGCAGCCGCTATGATGAAACGACACGCGCCACCACCTGGCTTCGCGACGAACTCGACGAGCTCAAAATCAAGGTTCAGGAATCGGAAGACAAGCGCATCTCTTACGAAAGAAAAAACCAGATTTGGACCGTCGACGACAAACAAAATATCACCACGCAACGCCTTGGCGACCTCAATAAGGAATTAACAGAAGCTCAATCTGAGCGCATGCGCAAGGAAGCGCTCTTCCAGTTCGCCAAGGCCGGCGACGTCTCCGAGGTGCCCCAACTTCGCGACAGCCTTAGCTTCCAGGGCCTCACCCAGAAGCGGCAGACCACCGCGCAGGAATATAACGAAGCTCTCAGCCAGTACGGCCCGAATTTTCCCAAGGTGCAGCGCCTTCAGGCGCAATTGAAAGATCTGGACCAGCTCATCCAGAAGGAAAATGTCAACACACTTAACCGCATCGAGACCGGATTACCGCGAAGCCAGGCAGCGCGAACTCTTGCTTTCCCAGGCCCTCGATCAGCAAAAGGGACAGGCCAACGAGATGGCCGAGCGGCTCGTCGAATACAACATCATCAAGCGCGAGGCGGAAACCAACAAGGCCCTCTACGACGGTCTGACCACCAAGCTCAAGGAAGTAGGGATTTCCGCCGCTTTGCAGTCCTCCAATATCCGTGTCGTCGATCCGGCCATGATCCCCGCCTATCCTGCGCGTCCGGCCAAAACCAGAAACATCGTTTTGGCTTTCCTGGTCGGGCTTGTAGGAGGCATCGGTCTTGCCCTCATGCGGGAGTATCTCGATAACACCGTTAAAACGCCCGACGACATCGAGACTCTGGCGCGGTTGCCTTCCTTGGCTGTTGTGCCGCAGTTTGCCGCCGTCAACGGCAACGGCACTCGGAAACGGACTGTTGTCAGGCATCGCCACCAATGGTCATGAAAAACGAATTGAGCTCGTTGCCCAGCACCTTCCGAATTCCCAAATGTCCGAAGCGTTCCGTGCGCTGCGCACTTCGCTTCTGCTCTCCCAGCCAGGCCGGCCCCCTCAAGTCATCCTCGTAACCAGCGCGCTCCCCCGCGAAGGCAAGACCACCGCCGCGGCTAATTTGGCCGTCACACTGGCGCAGCTTGGAGACCGCACCGTGCTTGTCGACGCCGACTTGCGAAAGCCTGGCGTCGGCCGCTTGCTCAACATGGGGAATGGCAAATTCGCCGGCCTCAGTTCTTATCTTGCCGGTGTTTCGACACTGGATCTTGTTACCATACCGCACCCCGCTATTCCCAATCTTTCCGCGATTCCCACTGGCCCGCTTCCTCCCAATCCTGCGGACCTTGTTGTCTTCCGACAAATTGGCGGAAGCCATCGCCGAATTGCGCTCCAAGTTCAAGTTCGTGGTAATCGACTCGCCCCCCGTCATGGCCGCCACCGACGCTGTCATCCTGTCCGTGCAGACCGATGGCGTTTTGCTTGTTGTGCGCAGCGGCGAGACCCCGAAAGAGGCCTTCAGCCGCACGCGCGATTTGCTCACGAGCGTGAAGTGTCACATCCTCGGCGTCGTGCTGAATGCAGTGGATTCTACCGCCCCAGACTACTATTATTCTTACCGGTACTATCCCTACTCTTATGGCTATGGCCCTCAAGAGGCCGGGGATATTCCGCATGACCCGGATGAACATCCGGAAACTGTCTCCGAAAGCTCCCTTCGCGATCGCGACGACAATCAGGCATTGTAAGGAGGCACTTTGCGTTATTTGATTACCGGCGGCGCTGGTTTCATTGGTTCTCACTTCACTGAGCGGCTTCTCGCTCGTGGCGATCGCGTCGTCTTGCTGGACAATCTCTCCACCGGAAGCATGGACAACATCCGCCATCTCAAGTCTTCCAGCCAGATGGAGTATCACCTGGACACCATTGAAAACCTCCAGTTGCTCGCGGAGCTTGTCGACGATGCCGATATCATCGTCCATCTTGCCGCCGCCGTCGGCGTAAAACTCATCGTGGAAAGCCCCGTCCGCACCATCGAAACGAATGTCAACGGAACTCAACGAATTCTCGAAGCCGCCTGCAAAAAACGCAAGCTCGTGCTCACGGCCTCCACTTCCGAGGTCTATGGAAAGAACACCAATGTACCCTTCCATGAGGATGCCGACCTTGTCCTCGGCCCGACTACCAAAGGCCGTTGGAGCTACGCAGCCTCCAAGGCCCTCGATGAATTTCTCGCTCTCTCCTACTGGAAAGAGAAAAAGCTTCCCGTGATCGTGGTCCGCTTGTTTAACACCGTAGGGCCACGGCAGACCGGGCGTTACGGCATGGTCTTGCCGAATTTCGTCAAGCAAGCCCTGGACAACGAGCCCATCCGCGTCTTACGGCAACGGCAAGCAGTCGCGCTGCTTCTGCGACGTCCGCGACACCGTCGAAGGCCTCATCCGACTGATGGACACTGATCGCTCCATCGGCGAAGTCGTCAACGTCGGCAACACGGAAGAGATCACTATCGAAGGCCTCGCCCAGTTGGTTAAAGCAGCGAACCCGCAGCTCTTCTCCCATCGAATATGTCCCGTACGATCAGGCCTACGAGCCAGGTTTCGAGGACATGATGCGGCGCGTCCCTTGCGTCGATAAGCTCCAAGCCCTCACCGGCTTCCGCCCGCAAACTTCGCTCAACGAAATCATCGACCGCGTAACCGCCTATTTCCGCCAAAAGGAAGAAGACCTCACTCCGCGCGCCGCCACAACCACCGCCGTTTGATTCCATTTTTTGAATCGATTGCGGATTCGGCCATTTAAAACAGTATCCGAAGTTCAGTTGTACCTCCCAGGCACACTCGGCCGCTGGGAAGGCACTCCTTCACACTGTCCTCATCCAAATTACACAAGACGTTTTCACCCCAGTATCGTCTCAATCTTTAGCTAAATTGACCGGCTGCTCAGCCGTTCGAGACCTCAATAGGAAGGGAACAATTCTCTACCGCATGCGTATTCATGGTTGCCAGCGAAACTCACCCAAAGGATAAGGTCTGCGAAATGAACACCATCGCCTCGCTCGACACCGCGTTTCGCGATTTTAAGTACGCCCTCCGCACCCTTGGCCGCACCCCCGGTTTCACGGTGATCGCCATCTTGACCCTCGCCCTCGGCATCGGCGCAAATACCGCTATTTTCACTCTTCTCGATCAAGTCCTCCTGCGCCTCCTGCCGGTCAAGAATCCCGCAGGAACTCGTCCTCCTCACCATGCGCGGCCGCCATTACGGCAGCAATTGGGGCGGCAATGCCATCTCCCATCCCATGTTCCGCGATTTTCGGGCTCAAAACGAAGTGTTCTCCGACATGTTCTGCCGCTTTCCCACTTCCGCCAGTCTTTCTTTTGGCGGCCAGGCCGAACGCGTCGACTTGGAACTGGTCTCCGGTACCTACTTCTCCACTCTCGGCCTCAATCCCTCATCTCGGCCGCGTTTTCACACCCGAGGACGATCGCAATCCCAGACGGCCATCCCTACATCGTTCTGAACTACGACTTTTGGAAAACTCGCTTCTCCAGCGACCCCGAAATCGTCGGCAAGACTCTGACTCTGAACAATAACAACATGACCGTCGTCGGCGTCCTGCAACCTGGCTTTGACGGCGTCGAACTTGGCCGCTCTCCGAAACTCTTCGTCCCCATCATGATGCAGAAAGCAGATCCTCGTCGGCAATCTAGATGACATGCTGAAAGAGCGCCGCAACCGCTGGGTCAATGCCTTCGGCCGCCTGAAGCCCGGCATCTCGCGCGAGAAAGCCCAGGCTTCACTCCAACCACTAATGCATTCGATGCTCGAGATGGAGGTAAAGGAGAAAGCCTTCGCTCACTCGTCGCCCTACGACCGCGAGCAATTTCTAAAATGTTGGATCCAGGTTTTGCCCGGATCGCAGGGGAGATCCTACACGCGGCAGACCCTTTCCACGCCGCTCTGGGTTCTCATGGCTACCACAGGTCTGGTGCTCCTCATCGCCTGCGCCAATCTCGCAAATCTTCTCTTGGTCCGTGGAGCAGCCAGAAAGAAAGAGATGGCCATTCGCTTGGCGATGGGCGCCACTCGCGGCCGTATCGTTTCGCAGCTCTTAATCGAGAGTCTTTCTCTCGCGACCATGGGAGCTCTCGCCGGACTCGCCCTCGCCTATTGGGCGGACAAGGCTCTTATGGCCGCGTATCTGCCCTCGGATTCGGGAGGTTTGCGCATCTCCACCACTCCCGATCTGCGCATTCTTCTATTCACTCTTGCCGTCACGGTCGCAACGGGAGTCTTCTTCGGACTCGTGCCCGCTCTTCAAACCACGAAACCCAATGTCGCCGTCACTCTAAAGGATGAAGCCGCCGCCGTTGTTGGCGGCGGCCATGGTGGCCTGCAGGAAAAGTCTCGTCATCGCCCAGGTCACTCTTTCTCTCTTGCTCTTGATCGGCGCGGGGCTTTTCGTTCGCAGTCTCGGAAACTTGCGCAATCTCGGTCCGGGCTTTCCCGCTCAAAATCTCGTCGGTTTCGAAATCGATCCTTCGTACAGTGGTTACAGCGTCGAGCGCATGAAAGTCTTTTATCCTCAACTTTCGGAGTCCCTAGCCTCCATCCCCGGCGTTCAATCCGTCGGCCTCGCCAGCATGCGCATTCTCGAAGACAACGAATGGGACAGCAGCATGACCGTCGAAGGCTTCAGTCCTCCCACGCCCGATGCCCACCCCGAGCCCTATATGAACGAGATTGGTCCCAATTATTTCGCCACGCTCGGCGTACCCATCGTCGCCGGACGCGATTTCCGCATTCCCGACAATCGCGAAATCAAGCACCGTCCTGAAGAGCCTCCGAATCGTGGTTGGCAACCCGCTACCGATCATGATCAACGAGACTTTCGCGAAGAAATATTTCCCCGGTCGCAATCCCATCGGCCTTCATGTGGGTTTCGGTTCCGATCCCGGAACGCCTACCGACATGGAAATCATCGGCGTCGTTAAAGACATCAAGTACACCAATCTGCGCGATGAAATTCCGCCGCAAGCTTTCATTCCTTATATGGCAGCCGCTACCTCGGCGGCATGGTCGTTTACGTCCGCACTGTCGCCGATCCCAATCAATTAATGACCGCCATCCGCTCAAAAGTTCGCGACATGGATTCCAACCTCCCGGTCTACGCCATGCGCACCACCGAAGTGCAAATCAACAACTCCCTCGCCACCGAACGCATGATCGCCAGTCTTTCCGCCGTCTTCGGTTTTCTCGCCACTCTTGCTCGCCGTCATCGGCCTTTATGGCGTCATGGCCTACACCGTCGCCCAGCGCACTCGCGAAGTCGGCATTCGCATGGCTCTCGGCGCGGCTCAGGGCAATGTCATCTGGATGGTCATGCGCGAAGTGCTTCTTGCTCGTAGCCATCGGCGTCGCCGCTGGCGTGCCCGCTTCCATCGGCCCTCACCAAGCTAGTGCAGAGCCAGCTCTTCGGGCTCTCGCCGCACGACCCCGCTACTCTCGCTCTCGCCACCGTCGCTCTTGCCTCCGTCGCATGCGCCGCCGGCTACATCCCCGCCTGGCGCGCCAGCCGCCTCGATCCGATGAAAGCTCTCCGTTACGAGTGACCCTCACGAAGGCCGCGCCTCATCTCCTGAAGTGCCGCTTACATTTTTTTCCAATCGCCTGACTGTTCGAACGCGTGTGCAGCTTTGTAGATCGTCGTCTCCTCCCAGTGCTTGCTGATTAGCATCAGCGCCGTCGGCAATCCTTCAATCATCCCGCAAGGCACGCTCATCGCCGGATGATGCGTAGACGTCGAACGGACACGTATTGCCGATCATCTCCGTCGCTCGCTGAAAGTACACTTCCCGCGATCGCGTCTGGTGGAGGTATCGGCTGCGGCTTCATCGGCAGCGTTGGCATAAGCAACAAATCGTACTGCCTCAGCACCGCGTCATACGCTTCTCTCAACCGCCGGCTCACGTTCATTGCTTTCCCGTAGTAGTGCGTGCCGTGATACTTCCGCACGTACACGCCAAACGTCGTCCATATCTTGGTCGTCTCGGACAACTCATTCCCTCGCAACTTCCACCCATGCAGCTTGTCAATCATGCTCGTCACGTACAGGTCTTGCCGCGATAGTCCGTAGCCATCCCCAAACATCATCGTCTGCGCAATGCCTTCCACTCCGATCGGCGTCCAGATCGCCGCCCCGGCCAAATGCATCGGGATAGACACTTCTTCCACCGTTGCGCCAAGTTCTCTGAACGTCTCCGCGCCCTGCCGCACTTTCTCGTCCACCTCTTTCTCCGACTCCGGCCTCCCAAATCCCTCCTTCACCAACGCGATCTTCATGCCTTTCACGCCCACGCCCAGCGCCTCCGTGTATTTCGTCACCTTCGGCGAGAACTGCCGCGGATCGTATCCATCCGGCCCCGCGATCACTTCCAGCATCAACGCGTTGTCTGCCACGGTTGCGGTCATCGGCCCCGTGTGATCAACGAAATATCTCGATCGGCATGATCCCTGTGTACGGCACTAATCCATGCGTCGGCTTCATCCCATAAATTCCGCACCAGCACGACGGTATGCGAATGGATCCGCCCTGGTCTCCGCCCAGCGCCATGTCCGCTTCGCCAAGCGCCACCACCACTCCTGACCCCGATGACGATCCGCCCGCCGAATAGCCCATCTTGTACGGATTGTGCTACCGGACCCTTTTGCGCCGGTGTGGCTTCCGCCGGAAAGGCAGTACGACTCGCAATGTGTCTTGCCGATGATCTCCGCGCCCGCGTCGAGCAGCCGCGTCACAACCGTCGCGTCGATCTCCGGAACATATCCTTCCAGGATCGAGTTGCCGTTCATCATCGGCACTCCCGCGACCATCGTGTTGTCCTTAATCGCGATTTTCTTCCCTTTCAGCGGCCCCGCATCTGCGCCCGCAATCGTAGTCTTCACATACCACGCGTTATGCTTGTTCTCTTCCGCCGAAGGAAACCTCCCCGGTGTCCGCGGATACTTCACCGCAGGCAAGCAATCCGGCATCGCATCCACCAGGTTGTACGCCTCCACGCTTGCCTTCATCAGCCCGATGTACGACTGCACATCCTCATCCGTAAGAGATAGCCCAGCCTCGCTCGCCGCCGCGCGAACTTGTTCAGGTGTAGGTAGCTGAACTGCCATATTCTTCTCCTCCAAAAAGGGATGCCTAACGCCGGATGGCCACGCCACGCATCAAACGCCACGGCAGTATATAAGACTCGCCTTCGGTACAAAGTGAAACCGGCGTTGCCGTTGGCTTGTCAGCTCTAGCGTGCTCCCGACGTCTCGAAACCCAAAAGTGGATTACGGTGGTACCAACTTTTCCTCGCCCGCCGCCGTCGACGAAGTGCGCGATACACATCATCGTCCCCGCCGCCTTCCTTGAAGGGCCGAATTCTAAGCTCCACGATAAGGATGGCGTACTCGCTATTCTCGCCATAGCTTCTTCGCGTTGACTTGCTTGCGGCGCAACCTAATAATATGACCACGCGATGGCGGTTTCCTTCCTATGATTGGCAGAATCGTTTCCCACTATCGAATTGTGGAGAAGCTTGGTGGGGGCGGTATGGGTGTGGTGTACAAGGCGGAAGATCTTAAGCTTGGCCGCTTTGTCGCCATGAAATTCCTGCCGGAACAGGTCTCCAAAGACCATCTGGCCATCGAGCGATTTCAACGGGAAGCTCGCGCGGCTTCTTCTCTAAATCATCCCCATATTTGCACCATCTACGATGTAGACGAGTACGAGGGCCAGAACTTCATTGTCATGGAGATCCTGGAAGGACAGACCCTTAAACATCGCATTTCTGGGAAGCCCTTGGACATGGACCGCGTCCCTGACTATGGCTACCAAGTCGCCGACGCTCTCGATGCGGCCCACTCCAAAGCCATCATTCACCGCGATATCAAGCCTGCGAATATTTTCTCCACCGACCGCGGCCAGGTGAAGCTTCTCGATTTCGGCCTCGCAAAACTCTTGCCGGAGCGCAGAAGCACGACAGTGCCCGGAGAAAATTCATTAACGACCAGTCCGACGACGCAAGACGCCCACCTCACGAGCACCGGCATGGCCGTAGGTACTGTCGCCTACATGTCTCCCGAACAAGTTCGCGGCGAAGAACTCGATGGGCGTACGCGATCTCTTCTCCCTCGGGTTAGTCATTTATGAAATGGCCACCGGCCAGCAAGCGTTCAGCGGAAATACCTCTGGAGTTGTTTTTGAAGCTATCTTGAATCGTGCGCCGACTCCACCGGTGCGCCTGAACCCGCTGGTGCCCCCGCAACTTGAGATGATTATTGCGAAAGCCCTCGAAAAAGATCGCAGACTGCGCTACCAGACCGCCTCCGACCTCCGCGCGGACCTCCAGCGTCTGAAGCGCGACACGGATTCATCCCGCATTTTTCCAGTCTCTTCCAGCCATACTTCTAGCCAAACCATCCGCCGAAACTGGTTTCATTTCGTCTGGGGCTGGCGTTCTCGCTCTGGTGCTGCTCTTGTTCGCTTTGAATGTAGGAAATTTTCGCGACCGCTTGCTGGGTCGAACAGGCTCCTCACGCATCGATTCGATCGCCGTGCTGCCGTTCGAAAATGTGACCAAGGATTCGAAAACGGAATATCTGAGCGATGGGATTACCGAGAGTCTCATCAACAGCCTTTCTCAGTTGCCGAACCTCGCGGTAATGTCGCGCAATACCGTTTTCCGTTATAAGGACCAGTCCATGGACCCGGAGAAGGTGGGTCGCGATCTCGGTGTCCGTGCAATCCTTACCGGCAGGCTCGTCCAGTCCGGTGATGACCTGATGATCAGCGTCAATCTCGAGGATATTAGGACAAGCGGCAGATCTGGGGCGCCCAGTACAACCGCAAGCTTTCCAATTTGGTCTCCGTGCAGGAAGAGATTGCAGGCGACATCTATGGTCGCTTGCGCCCCAAGACTTTCCGGCGAAGAGAATCGTTTGCTCTCCAAGCGGCCCACCGAAGACGCCGAGGCCTATCAGTTCTACCTGCAGGGTCTGTTCTATTGGAACAAGTGGACGGAAGCGGATTTCAAGAAAGCCGCGGATTATTTTACTCAAGCTGTTCAGAAGAGATCCCCGCTACGCCCTCTCCTACGCAGGCCTCGCGGACACCTATAGTTTGCTCGGGGACTCCGGGTACCTTGCCCCATCGGACGCGTGGCCTAAGGCCAAGACCGCCGCCATGCAGGCTCTCAATATCGACGACACCCTCCCCGAAGCGCATACCTCGTTGGGTCTGGTTAAGGAACATTACGATTGGGACTGGAGCGGGGCTGAAAGAGAATTCAAGCGCGCCATCGAGCTCAACCCAAACTCTGCCACCGCGCATCTTTGGTACGGCGACTTTCTCGCGAACTCCGGGCATCTCGAGGAAGGAATGCGCGAAATAAAAAGGGCCCAGGAACTCGACCCGATGTCCCTCATCATTAACACCATGCTGGGATGGCAATACTATCTCTCCCGCCAGTACGATCAAGCGGTCGACCAGTTGCGCAAGGTCTTGGATATCGATCAAAAGTTTGCCCCAGCCCGGCGAATTCTTGAGGGTGTCTACTCCCAGATGGGCAATCAAAAGGAGGCTGTTGCCGAGAGAGAAAAAATCGTTTCACTCTCGGGAAGCCCTGAATTGGCGGCCTCTATCGAAGAGGTTTTTTCCAAGTCTGGGTACAACGGCGTCCTTCAAAGCTGGCTGGATGGAATGATGGTGATTTCGAAGTACGGCTACGTCTCCTCCTACGAGATCGCCCAAATCTATGCCCGCATGGGTGAGAAAGATAAAACGCTCACATGGTTGGAAAAAGCCTATGCAGAACACGACAGTGGTCTTGTCTCCCTTAGCTGTCGATCCCCTCTTCGACAATGTCCGCTCAGACTCCCGGTTCCGTGATCTGCTCAGACGCCTCAAGCTCTCCAATTAATCGCCACACCACCCAAGCCAGACTCTTCCCGGCCAGCTTCGAGGACGCGGCATGCTCTTTACCGCAGCGGATAATTAGCTTCGCCAGGCAGGTGCCCGTCCACCCGTAAGACTTTCAATCCTGGCCGCACGTTTCGTGCATCCACAAAGGCGATGGCGCCGGGTATCGCGGACACGAGCTCATATTGCATATCGTTCGAATACACAATTTTTGGCGGCGTAGCCGCTTCCGCCCGGAAGATCTTCGCCACCCAAAATTGTTTGAATTGCTCTTCCGACATCTGATAGATCACCCGGAGCACTACATCCCGCTCCCTCGCCACGGGCGCGCGAATCAGCAGCACCACCGGCAGTTTCGAGTTCCAATATTGCCGCTCGCCGAGAAGCACTTTGCGCACGTCGGCAAGGCTCAGATCGCTTATCGGAGTGTCCGGGTTTACAACCACTGCGATGTCCGTCCCTCGCGATGTCTGCCCTTCCGCGCGCCAGGAGAGCAGGGTGCACATCAAACATGCCGTCCAGAGGATTGCTGCAAGTCGTTTATATGTCATTTTCGTCGTAAGGCCCATTAAAATGTAAAACTCGTCTGCAAAAACAATCCATTAATTGCGGGTGTCCCCGGCAGCCGGCTGGCGCGGCGGTATTCGCTCTTGAACGCCGCATAACTGGAAATGTCATAGCGCAGCCCGAAGATCGACTCCACCAAATCCAGGTTTGTAAACACCGCCTCGTTTTCCGGCGTGTGCAAATATTCAAATCGATAGTACGGCTTCAGCGACTTTTCAAACCACGGCAGCCGGTAGCCCAACTGAACATAAAACCCCGGATTGTTGGTGCTCACATTCGTGAACATACTGGTGATGGTTCACGTTCGCAAATTCCGCCAGGAACTCCGGGTCTCCTCTCGTCCAAATTAGATGCGCCGAACTGATCCACTCCCGGAAGTTTCTTCCATCACCCAATGTGATTTTGTCCCGATACACGGACGCCCCAAACTGCAGCCCGTACAGCTTTACTGGCCGCGCGAATACATTCGCCACCCACGCGCGGTTGTTGTTGTTGTCTCCCGCATCACCCGGACGGCTGATCGTATCTCCCCGCCCATTTCCCACACCTACGCTGTACGCCAGCCCCACCCCGCCTGATGGAATGTTTCCCTCCGCCAGAAATCCCACAAAGTGGATTGGAGTAAAGGTTCCTCCCACTTTCACAATCTCCGGCCGGTCGATGGACGTCTCCAGCCACGCTCCATGATGAAAAGCTGTATTCCAATATCCGATCGGCGTGTGATACCGCCCGAAGGAAATCTTGAAGTAGTCGTTATAGTCGTAACGAATGATGGAACGCTCCACCTCCACCGTATATCCCGTCGGGTGCGCGTTAAATGTCATTTCCGCAAAGTAGCTGATTTTCTGTGAGAGTGCCGATGCCAGGTGCAAATCAAGTTGGCCAAGATTGAAGCCGCTCGTCGTTCCTTTCTGGTCCGTTGCGGAAAAGTCCACGTCCGCAAACCCTCGAATCTGCAGATTGGGATAATGCGGCTCCATCTGCCTGACCGCCGCTTGGTCCATGTGTCCTTCCATTTGTGTGCGGCTCGGTCTTCGCCGCCGCTTCTTGCGCTGGCGGCTCGGTTTTTTGCTCCGGAGCCACCGGCGCGGTAACATTGGCGCTGGGCGCTGGCGCCGCGCTGGCAGCCGCTGGCTTCGCTTCGACTTCCGCCAGCACGCTTCTCCAGTTGCGCGACGCGCTCCAGCAACGCTTTCACTTGCTCCGCCTGATCGTCGCTCGGAGGCGGGCTCTGCCCCCACGCTGACCCCGCTGCCAATATCAACATCACGGCGACGACTAGTCCTCGGTGCATGGCTCCCCCTGTCTGGACTTCGGCCTTTACCCTGAATGAGAGTGTCGCGGCTGTGCCGCTCGCAAGCGGACCTATGATTTCTTTCCCGCCAGGCAAAACTTGCGATCGACACCAATGTGTGATCCGCATACCCGTCGGGAAGTTTTGCGTATTCTACGCCCAGCATTTCCAATGTCAAAACATACTTTCCCTGCCGCTAAGTTCGAGAATCCAGTCCCCGAGTCCCGCTAGATGCACGAATCAAGATCGTATGTAGCGCTCCACCCCTTCAGTCTCCGTCCCCTGGCTCCGCAATACACTGTCCCGCCACCGTCGCTCTCGCGTAGGAAGGTCCTCCGCGACGCGTAGAAATACCTACGACGCTGAAAGCCAGCTAAAAACCGCCGCAGGAGTCACGTATCTCTATGACGGCTCCGGCCGTCGTGTCTCCAAATCCAACGGCAAGCTCTACTGGTACGGCTCCGGCGGCGAGATCCTCGCTGAGACCGACGCCTTTGGCAACGCCGAAAACGAATATGTCTTCTTCGGCGGCAAGCGCGTCGCCATGCTTCCGGGCAATGTCGTTTCAAACGGCGGTTTCGAACAAGGTTTGCAGGGTTGGACTTTCTGGGGTTCCGGCACCGCACAACTCATCACTGACCCCACGCGAGCCCACTCGGGAACCAGCTATCTAGATCTCTCGGATTCCACCCCGGGCACGTATGACGGGGACTAAAACTCGCAAAGAGCAACGCTGTCGCGTGGTCAAACTATCAACGGCGGTGGATGGGTCTATCAAGAGGTGGGATCAGCTGGCGCTGCCAGTTGGCAAGTGGCCGTCTACGACAGCACCGGTAGTGCTCTGAGCTATCTTTCCTCTTCAAATTCAGCCCTGGGAACCTGGGTATACCAGAGCATGTCTTACACCGTTCCCTCCTGGGCCAGCTGCCCTTGCAGCGCCATGTTATACGTGCAAGCCGACAATGTAACCACGGCCCGCTTCGATGACGGATTTCTCGGCACTGGGTCCAACGCCGGAACTGGGCCACTTTACTATGCCGAAGATTTTCTCGGCACCTCCCGTGTCATCACGCAGAACAACGGCGCCGTCTGCTATGACGCCGACTTCGATCCCTATGGCGGCGAGCACCCCTACACCAATAACTGCTCGTCGAGCAACGCTTACAAATTCGAAGGCAAGGAGCGCGACTCCGAAACCGGCAACGACGATTTCGGCGCCCGTTACTACACCAGCCGCTTCGGCCGCTGGCTCTCCGCCGACTGGTCCAGCGTCCCCGTTCCCGTCCCCTACGCCAACCTCACCAACCCACAAACCCTGAACCTCTACTCCATGGTCTCCGATGACCCCGAATCCTTCGCCGACCTCGACGGCCACTGCATACCGTGCGTTGTGATAATAGTTGCGATCGCGGTCGGAGGAACGGCCTACGAACTCCACGAACTCAACGAACGGGGGGAGGCAAGAAACGAGGCTGCTTGGAATGCCTATGAGAATAAGATATCCCCGTTTGGCAAAGAGCAAAATACCGCAACGGAGGCTGATGCCACAGCGGTCCGTGATGCGCGAACACAAGACATGGGGGATATGGCAATAACGGCAGTCAAGAGTACAGTTCCAGACTCAGCGCCCGCGACAACTGTAGAGGGGCTGGTCGTCGACAAAGTCAAGAACAAAGCCATCGATACTATGGTGGGCTCGGCAAAAAACAATACGAGCCAACAGAATTCAGGCGGCGCCAATCAGCAAGACCAACAATCACCCAGCCTTTGGAAAGGCTTCAAGAGTTTATTTTCGCCGCCCCCTCCCCCGCCCCCACCACCACAACCGCCTCCGCCTCCTCCCCCTCTTTCTCCGAAGTGTAGTGGGAGCGGTTGCACCTCAAACTAGGAAGATGGTGATGCTACCGGGAGCAAAAAGAGAAGCTTGACGACAAATCCCTCCAATAAGAAAGTCGCAATGAGGGTGACTGGACCCCAGCACCGGAGAAAGTTAGAAGCGTCAGACTGCTATCGGAGAGACATGACAAAAACAGATCGCACAAAGATTGCAGTAAGATTGCTGGTTATATTCGTAGCTGCAATCTTAGTCTGCCTACTTGTTGTTCCGTTTCTTGGTTATGGGTGGCACCTGCTTCACGGGAACTTCATTTTATTTGCAGGCTGGAGAATTCCTGTTCCGAACGGCTACTATGTGATAGAGGAACGAAAAGGTCCTGCAATGTTCAGACTGTCCCTTGGAGCTCCTATATTCGAAGTACCTTTCGCCCATCTTAGCTTTTATAATTTCCCGTCGCGAGGCGTATTCTTAGCGGAAAACGATTATCCGCTCTTTGAGAAGACCATGGTCGAGGAAGCTATCAAGTCCGGCTATGAATTGCAGTCGCGTCAGACTGTTTCTGTTGGAGACAAATCCGCATATTGTATGGACTTCACTCGATCCACAAAACAACCAAGGTCAATTGCTCGCTGTGCAGTCGAAAATAGCAAGATTTTTGTGTTTTATGAAGGGGATCCTCGCTATCTGCCAGATCTCCGGACCACGCTTCAAGGAATTTACCCGGCCGGTGGGACAGCCTTAACGCCTTGAGACGATTTTGACTTTGTCTCTTTCTGAAGCCGGGGGAAAGCCGGGGGACAGACAGGACGTTTTCCGATATTTTGCTCGCGATCTTGAGCTGCTCCGCTGGCTCCGCGCACGGGATCATACGACACTCGAATCTCCTGATTGCCTAGCTTCTCCATCCGGCAGTGGGGCGAGTTGCGGCTCGGCTCCGATCCAAGCAAACAGAACTGTCAACAAGACAAAACCAGCTTAAAAAGAGATAATGCCTTCATCTCGGACGGAGTTCTCTCAGGGGGCATCGTCGCCTTGCTCCCTGAGCAAATTTTTATTTTGCCCAGTGAATTCTTTCACCGCAGCCACTTAATGTTGCGGGTGCTTCTATCTCGGAGTCGTAAGGCGTGACCTCTTCACCCCAGCCAGGTCCGCGCAACGCGGAGCGTCTTCTCCTGGTGCTCTTTCTGCTCTCTCTTCCCATGCTCAATCCCTGGGTGCGCGGAGACGGCGTCGGCTACTACGCTTTCGCGCGCGCTCCGCTCATCCAGCACAATCTCGATTTCACCCGTGATTATCAGCAGGCCAACGCCAGCTTCCGCGAAAATCGTCTCGACAAAAACAACCAGCCGACCCCTGAATTTCGCACGCGCACCGGCCACCTCGAAAATCACTTCACGGTCGGACCTGCGATTCTCTGGGCTCCCTTTCTGCTCGTCGCGCACGCCGGCGTTCTCCTCGCCCGCTCTTTGGGCTCTGCCATTCCCGCCGACGGCTTCTCTTCGCCGTATCGCATTGCCATGGCCCTGGGTACGGCGCTCTGCGGTTTTCTCGCTCTGCTCATTTCGTTTCGAATCGCGCGCAAATACGTCGACGAGCGCTGGGCCTTGCTCGCCACTCTGGCGATCTGGTGGGCCAGCTCGCTTCCCGTTTACATGTATTTCAATCCGTCCTGGTCGCACGCCCACTCGGCTTTTGTCGTGGCGCTTTTTCTTGTGGTACTGGGATAAAACGCGCGACTCGCGCACGCTTCGCCAATGGATGTTGCTCGGCGCGCTCGGCGGATTAATGCTCGACGTTTATTACGCAAATGTTATGGTTTTCGTCATTCTGCTGATCGAAGCGTTGCGTGATTACGCGGCCGCTATTCGAATGGCGACTCCAAACACTCCCAGCCTCGCGCAGCTTTTGGCGCGGCATCTCGTTTTCGCAGTCCACTTTTGATTTGCCTGCTGCCCACCTTCATCGCACACCGCATCATTTACGGCAGCGTGTTCGAATCCGGCTACGTTTCTCATCAGCCATTGGAACTGGACTTCGCCCTATCTTTTTTCCGTGCTTTTCTCCTCAGATCACGGATTGATTTCCTGGACCCCAATCCTTCTTTTCTCGCTGATCTGGCCTCTTTGCATTCTGGCGGAGCGTGCCTCGCGCCGGCTTGGCATTTCTTGCGGCCACGGTTGGATTTTATTATTTCATCGCCTCGTATCCGGATTGGGCGGGCATTTCATCTTACGGGAACCGTTTTTTTGTTTCGCTCACGCCGCTTTTTATTTTGGGGCTCGCCGTTTTTCTCGAGCGATTCACGCCCGTCTTTCGAACGCGCCGCGCCGCGCTCGCCGCCGCGTGCATTTTTCTTGCTTGTTTTGTTTTCTGGAATGCGGGGCTCATGTTCCAGTGGGGCTCGCACCTGATTCCCGCGCGCGGCCCGATTTCTTTTCCGCAGATGATCCGAAATCAATTTATGGTCGTTCCACGGCAAATTACGAAGCAGCTCGAGATGTATCTGTTCCGGCGAAAATCGCTCATGCAGCAAATCGAGCAGCGCGACCTCGAGCAGCTCAAGCAGAATCCTCCCCCTCCTTGATCCTTATTCCTTTCCGGCTTTTTGTGCTGCGCCTCGCGCGCGGGGGCGGGCATCTCTGCTAATCTAATCCGGGGGTTCATCCAACTCTTTTGGGACTGCAGGAAGACTCGATGGCTTCGGTCAGCGCACCCGCTACGCCCCTTCCGGCGCAGCATGCCGTGCCCGCTATCGTGCGGATTGAGCCGCCGCGCGGGTGGCTGGATTTGCGTCTCGGCGAAGTGTGGGCTTACCGCGAGCTGCTTTATTTCTTCGTCTGGCGCGACGTCAAAGTCCGGTACAAGCAGACGGCGATCGGCGTGGCGTGGGTGGTGCTGCAGCCGCTGCTGACCATGGGCGTTTTCACGCTTTTTTTCGGAGGCTGGCCAAGCTGCCGTCCGACGGTTTGCCTTACCCGGTTTTTTATTTTTCCGCGCTCGTACCGTGGAGCTACTTTGCGACGGCGCTGCAGTCCTGCACGGCGGTGGTGGTCGAGAACCAGCGCGTGATCACCAAGGTTTTTTTTCCGCGCCTGGTGCTTCCTATTTCGGCGGTCATTTCCGGCCTGGTGGACTTCGCCATTGGCTGCGTGGTCCTCGGAGTGGTTCTGGCGATATACGCACATTCGGCCGGGCCTCGCCGCGCTATGGCTGCCGGTGCTGCTGCTCCTTGCCGTGCTCACGGCGCTCGGCGTGGGGCTGTGGATGTCCGCTCTGAATGCGCTGTATCGCGACGTGAAATATGTGGTGCCATTTTTGGTGCAGTTCTGGATGTTCGCTTCGCCGGTGGCGTATCCCTCTTCGCTTGTGCCGGTGCGGTGGCGGTGGCTGTACGGGCTGAATCCCATGGCGGGGGTGATTGACGGATTCCGATGGGCGCTGACGGGGCACGGCACGCCGCCCGGACCGCTTCTGCTGGCGTCCACGGCCGCGGTTGCGCTGGTGCTGGTGGGCGGACTTTTCTTTTTCCAGCGGATGGAAGGAGCCATCGCGGATCGCGTTTGAGAAGGCAAAGTAAAGAGGATGCAGGAGGGGTACCCCCCCCCCCGGTGTTTTTTGTAAGAGTGGCAAGCAAAGGACTTATGCTTGACGCAGCGTCAAGATTGGCAGGAAAAGGGGTGAAGGGCCCCCTCCCCTGGTTTTTGTAAAGATGTGATTCGATGAGAGTTAAGAGGTGGGGGTCTGCAAAAGATGTGATTCTAAAAGGGTTATGCGATGGTTTTTCGGGAGTGCGGATTATAAAGGAGTTGCGGGACGGGAAAAGGAAACGGATATTGGGGGTCAAGCGGCGCTTGCTAAAGGGATCCGTGCAGGCGAGCTGGCTATAACGACTAAGCACAGACAAGTGTAGCATGGGGTTACTGACTTGTCAAGTAGAATCGCATATAGAAACTGTAGCCGTGGTAAGGCATTGAAAAACGAGGGGATGGCGTTAGAAAGCTATTGAAGATGAGCGGAGCGGTGATACACGGGGAAGGGCTGGGGAAGCGGTACCGGCGCGGACTTACGCCCGGTCGAGGCCACAAAGGATTTTAGAAATGAGCCTCCAGAGCGAGTATGACATTTGGCATCAGCGGGGCTACGACGCCAATCCAGGTCACGAAGACGCCTCTAGTCCATGGTACGGATTAGTGCGCGAATACATTGGCGGGGTTGCGGGCCTTCGCATCCTCGAGGTGGCCTGCGGCCGCGGCGGCTTTGTCAGGGAGCTAGCCCGCGCCGGCGCGCGCGTCACGGGCTGTGATTTCTCTTCCGCGGCCTTGCGCGCCGCGAGTGTGAAACTCTCCGCAACAGGATCCGCGCCATCAGCTACCCTGATCCAGGGCGATGCCCAGAATCTACCATTCGCCGATAACTCGTTTGACCTTGTGGTTTCCTGCGAGACGATTGAGCACCTGCCGGACGTGCAAAGCGGGGTGCGGGAGATGTACCGTGTGACGCGAGCGGGAGGAAAACTCTTCTTGACGACTCCGAACTATTTGAATTTCATGGGGTTGTACGAGCTTTACGCGCTGCTGCGTCATCCTGACAGGAAGGACGACCAACCCTACGACCGACGGCAATGGTTTCTGCAGGTCCATCGTTGGGTGCGACGGGCGGGCTGGAAGATTTTGAATACTGACGGCACGGTGCATCAATTTCCCTTTTCCCCGGGCCACAACCCGGTACGGTGGAAGGGGCTGGAAGCGAGTCGCGGAATAAGGAAGGCGTTGAGCCCGTTCGCGTATACCTATTTCGTGGCGGCAGCGAAGAGTTAGGAGAGAGGTGTGAGCGGAGCGGTCATACAGGGAGAAGGGCTGGGGAAGCGGTACCGGCGCGGGGTGACAGTGGATCCGGGGCTGCGGCATGCGCTGGATCGATTTGTGAAGTCGCCGCTTTCGGCGTTCAGGCGAAAGAGGGATGAGACGTTTTGGGCGCTGAAAGACGTGTCGTTGGAGGTCAAGGAAGGGGAGGTGCTGGGGCTGATCGGGCGGAATGGGGCGGGGAAGACGACGCTGCTGAAAATCCTGTCCCGGATTACGAAGCCAACCACCGGCTGGGCGGAGATTCGAGGGCGGGTCGGCTCGCTGCTCGAGGTGGGGACGGGATTCCATCCGGAGCTGACGGGGCGGGAGAATGCGTTCCTGAGCGGCGCCATTTTGGGAATGAGCAAGCGGGGGATCGAGCGCAAGTTTGATGAGATTGTGGCGTTCGCGGAGCTGGAGAAGTTCATTGATACGCCGGTGAAGCATTATTCGAGCGGGATGTATGTGCGCCTGGCGTTTGCAGTGGCGGCGCATCTGGAGCCGGAGATTTTGCTGGTGGATGAAGTGCTGGCCGTCGGGGATATCAATTTTCAGAAGAAATGTCTCGCCAAAATGGACGACGTCGCCCGTGCTGGCCGCACCGTTGTCCTGGTTAGCCATCAAATGAATCAAATCCGACGGTTGTGTGACCGCGCCGTTTGGGTGGATGACGGGTCGATTCGCCTTGCCGGACCCGCACATGAAGTAGTCTCGGCTTACGAATCGGGCATGAGGTCAGAAGCTGAGGCTCCGGCGGCGCGCAAGAGTGACGACAAAGAGAAGGCGCGGTTCGTGAGGTGGGAAATCGATGGAGCGAATCCAGATTCTCCGCACTGTGTTGAGTCAATGGGTCTCGTTGTTTTTCGCTTTCATTTAAAAGTCACAAAACCAGTCAAACGAGCGATACACGGAATTGCTTTGTACAACGTTGAGCGACAGCTTATCTGGGGAAGCTCCGTCAGTGACCTCCATTTGAACCCTGGCAGCTATGACTTTGCCTACGAGTTTCCAACTCTTCCTCTTAGGCAAGGCCCCTACTCTTGGCTTCTGAGTTTGTGGGACGATGAAGGGCAAGTAGATTTGTGGGACGGCGTTCCTGAGATGGTCGTGGCGACCGATTCTTATCAACACGCGCGGGACGAATGGACCGGCCTTTTGAATCTGCCAGCCAGATTTACTCTTGATGAGCTCACGAAAGCTTCCGACGCCATTGGCGCAGTGCCTGGAATTACCGAATGATAGAACAGCTAACCATCGTGCAGCGACTGCGCCGGTTCGCCGCTCGCCCAACAGCGGACAAGATCCAAACACTCAGGTTACGACTGCTCCGAATCTTTCCCAAAGCCCCCGTCTTCCGCCAGCTGCCTTTGGGTATTTGGTTTCTTGTCGGGGAAAGTCACGTCGACGCAGCCCTGTCGAACAACACATTTGAATCCGCTGAGATCAACTTCGTTCAGAGGTTCTTGAAGTCAGGAATGATCGCCTTGGATATCGGCGCGCATCATGGCCTGTACACTCTATTAGCATCGAAGCGAGTCGGGCCTCGTGGAAAGGTCGTAGCTTTCGAGCCGTCTCCTCGTGAACGCAAACAACTGTCGCGCAACGTGCGGCTCAATTCGTGTTCCAATGTTCGAATACAGCCATATGCGCTCGGCAGCAAACGTTCACAAACAGACCTCTATCTTGTCGACGGCGGGGAAGATGGCTGCAACAGCCTTCGTCCGCCGGTTGTTAATTCAGAGACACACCCGGTCCGTGTGGATGTTTATCCCTTCGACGACGTTGCCCCCAAGTTGGGTCTCACTAAGGTGGATTTCATAAAGTTGGACGTTGAGGGGGCCGAACTCGATGTTCTAAAGGGCGCACTCGGACTGCTCAGGACCTTTCCCCGTCCGGTTCTGCTCGTTGAGGTCTATGACATCCGAACCGAGCCCTGGGGTTACAAGGCGCGCGAGATCGTCCAATTTTTAGCCCGTAACGGGTATGGTTGGTTTCTATTGAACGGGGATGGTTCTCTCCGTAGTGTTGAAACCGACCTCGACGTGTACGACGCTAACCTCGTGGCAGTTCCCGAGGAACGGGCGACGGAGGTATTGCGGTCCATAGAATCCGAGGCCGTAAATGATTGAGAGGTACTTGGTCCCCATCTATCTCCCGACGTGGCTCTACAAAACGGTAGTGAGCGTGAAGCGCGCCTTGGTTCCTCCTGCTGCGGCGCCCGCGCCACTGGTTAATATCTGGGGTGAGCGCAATGTGGAGTGGTCTTTTCTGAGCTCGGAAATGCCGAACGGTCCCGGCGAAGCCATCGAATTCGGATGTGAACAAGGCTACATGAGCCTATTAGCTGCGCAAAAAGGCTTCCATGTGCTGGCGAACGATCTTCAGGAGCAGTCCTTTACTTGGCAACATCCCAATGTCGAATTTCGACAAGGAGATTTTCTCAAGATGGAACTTCCTCGCAATCATTTCGATCTCGCTATCAATTGCTCTTCCGTTGAACATGTTGGAGTTGCGGGGCGCTACGGAATCACTGCCGACCAGGACGAAGGCGACATTGAGGTGATGCAACGGCTAGCCGACGTGTTGAAACCGAACGGGCGCATCCTGATGACGGCGCCCTGCGGACGCGATACCGTGATGGCACCTTGGTGCCGCGTCTATGGTTCGCAGCGTTTACCGAGACTTTTTGCACCGTTTCAGGTGGTCAAGGAATCCTACTGGGCTAAGGACTCGCAGAACCGGTGGGTATTTGCCACTCGCGAAGCGGCGCTCGACTTTCAGCCTCGCAATGACCCCAACGATGGACATGGTTGTTCCTACACGCTTGGTTGTTTTGTGCTTCGTAAGAATGGTGCGGGCGCTGTCCCATGATTACTTTTTTTACAACGGGCAAGCCATTTCGAGGCCACGATGGCGTCATCCAACGTAACGCGCTGAAGAGTTGGAACCTGCTGCATCCGGACATAGAAGTGATTCTCTTCGGAGACGAGGAGGGGGCGTCCGAGCTTTGTGCCGAGTATGGGCTACGCCATGAGCCGAAAGTAGAGCGCGAAGGGAGAGTTCCGTATGCGAATTTGATGTTTGCGCGAGCGCAGCAGGTAGCGCGGCACGACTATCTCTGTTACGCGAATTGTGACATTGTGCTCTTCAAGGATTTCCTAAAGGCTTTTGAAATTACGCGAGAGTGGCGGAAGAGTTTTCTGGGTGTGGGGCGGCGATGGGACGTGGAGGTTACGGCACCGATCAGTTTCCATAGCGCGAGTTGGGAGCAAGAGTTGCGCATGTTGGCGGCAAGCCGGGGAACGCCGCGGGACGATTTTTGGATTGATTTTTTCCTGTTCAAGAAGGGCCTGTACGAGGGGATGCCGCCGCTGGTGGTGGGCTACTGCTACTGGGACAACTGGATGATCTGGAAAGCGCTGTCTTCGGCGACTCCGGTCATTGATTTTTCCGCTGCCGTGATGGCTGTCCACCAGAACCACGAGTACAACCCACAATCCGGTCGAATTAAAGGAGTGGCCACGGACACTCGATCGCTGCGAAATCTGCAGGTGGCCGGCGGCAAGAAACATGTTAAGAGCATCAGGGCCGCGACTTATCGCATTTCGTCTCACGGACATGTCCGCAGGAATTTACGCCGTTATTTACCGTTCATGCCGATGTGGCTGCAGAAAGTGCGCCGCTTTCTAACCTATGATGTGTGGCTTCCCTTCTGGCATTTCACGCTGGGCCTGACGAGGCCAGTGCGGAGCGCCCTGGGGCTGAGATCGAAGATCGAAAAGCAGCGGCCCTAATCGATGACCACGCCCCAGATCACCGTCCTGATCGACACCTACAACTATGGGCGCTTTATAGAGGAGGCCATCGACAGTGTGCTGTCGCAGGACTTTCCTATGTGGCAGGTGCAAGTTCTGGTGGTGGATGACGGCTCGACCGACGATACTCCCGAAATAGTTAAGAAGTACGGGTCGAAAATCGAATATTTCTACAAGCCGAACGGTGGGCAGGCTTCCGCGCTGAATGCGGGTTTCTCGCTAGCGCGAGGGGAAATAGTGGCCCTTCTGGATGCGGACGACTATTTTCTGCCGGGGAAGCTGCGGAGAGTGGCGGAGGAATTTCGAAAGCGGCCGGATGCAGGAATGGTTTATAACGCGCTGAAGGAACTGCACACAGATTCAGGAAAAACGGTAGAGGTACCGTTCACGGAAGTGACGGGATTTTTGCCCGAGGACAAGAAGAACCTGGTGACGTTTTGCGCGTATCCGACATCGTGCCTGGCGTTCCGGCGGTCACTGGTTGAAAAGCTACTGCCGATTCCGGAATCGATGAGGCTGCAGGCGGACGGGTATATCGAGCACCTGGCGGTGCTGATCGCTCCAGTCGTTGCGATTCCGGAGGCGCTCTCGGTCTACAGAGTTCACGGGCGGAATCTGTACTATGCAGGAGATGGTTTGTCTCGCGAAGAAAAAGGGAGACGGATTGATTCTTATTCTAGCTTGATGAAGGAAACCGAGGGCTGGACGCAGGGACATAAAGCGGAGCTAAATGGGTCGCGGGCGCGGCTTTTTTTGAGCAGCCAGCGTTTACATGCTAATGAACAAGAGTTCCTGATGGAGCCGCCGGGGAGGCTGCGCTATTTCTGGTACCTGATGCGGCAAAATACCGTGCACAGCGCGCTGCAGACGTGGAGATTTACGGCGTTCAATTACTTAGTGGCGTTGGCGTCGCTGTGGACGGGCTATCGAAGTCCGAAAACCCTATATGCCTTGAGGTCGAGGATGATCGAGAGCCTGAAGGCCCTTATGGGCGGGCAGGGGACGCCGTAAAGGGTTTGTTCAAATCCTTTTGTATGCGCTTTCGGAACAGGTGATGGGGGTTGGCGGCACAGAGCTCGTATCGCCCAGAAGACATTATTTCCGGCATCAAATCCCTTACGCCAAAGGTGGCGTTGGCAGAATCGTCGAACAGCAGAAACCCTCCCACTTCCAGGAACTCATCGCAGTTTACAAAGTCTTTCTTTGCGCCTTCGTAGCTATGGTCCCCATCGATGTAGCAAAAGCTGAGCGGCCCGCCGAGGGCCGTCGATCTTCCAAATACGTCTCGTGGCTGCCTTTTTGCTCTCCACGCCTCAAAAAACTCATCGGACGTCAGTTCGATCGTGCCCGGCAGGTCATCGCCGCTGAACATTCGGGCGTTGCGGATGTATGACTCGCGGACAAAGGCTCTGTAATCGGAAAAGAGGATCGGTGTGCCACTGACGTGGGTGCTCTGTCCGGCGTCGTTCGGGAAGGACCATTTGTCACAAGTCAAAAGGCGGTTTTGCAATCCGTACTTTCTCTTGTAGTGGCTCAGCACATTTGTCGACAGGCCGCAAAACGTTCCGATTTCCAGAATCGGGGCCGTGCTGGGAAGCTGCTTCATGGCTATGTCAATTAGGTAGGGGTTGCCGTTGTCAAGCATTCCGGCGTTTGCGAAGCGAAGCCACTTTAAGTAATCATCCGTGATCTCGACAAATGGCTTCGGCGGCGGGTCCACCGTAAAGGCCGCTTTTAGAAAGGCTCGAGCAAGAAAGTGTCGCACTCGGCTCATGCCGAGTACTTTACACTGTCTTGCAGTCGGTTGGGGTCACGCTACCACTGAACGCTATGCTGCGGGGTGTATCAAGCCTAGTGCTGGGCGGCCTCTGGGCCGCTTATACTATTCCCCTTACAAGATGAAGCGCGCCATTCATTTCGTTTTGGCAAGGCTCGGATACCGAATCGTGAAGATTCAGGATGGGCCGCGGGCCAGCGACGGGCTCAATCCGTTTTTTGCATTGCTGAAGAGGTTCGGGTTTGCGCCGAAACACATTTTAGATATCGGTGCAAACCGGGGAGTCTGGACACGCGAGGCGATGAAGTTTTTTCCGGAGGCGCGCTACACGCTGGTGGAGCCGCAGGATTATTTGAAGGCGCATATCCAAGACCTGGTCGAGGGCGGAAGCAAAATTCAATGGATCAACGCCGGCGCGAGCGACCGCCCAGGGACTCTGCTATTTACGATCGCCGCGAGCGACGGAAGCAGCACGTTTGTACTGACGGAAGAACAGGCGCGCGCTGAGGGTCTGGAGCAGAGAGCTATCAGAGTGATGACGCTGAATGAAATAGCGGCGGCGGCAGGCGGAGGTTTGCCGGACATAGTGAAAATCGACGCCGAAGGCCTGGACCTAAGGGTTCTCGCTGGTGCTTCCAATCTCCTGGGCAAGACCGACGTCTTTTTGGTAGAAGCAGTGGTCTGCGCCCACGGCTACGAAAACACGGCCGCGGAAGTCGTCAAGTTCATGAGCGAGGCCGGGTACCGCCTCGTGGACATCACGGACCTCAATCGAAGTCCCAAACATGGCGTGCTATGGGTCTGCGAACTCGCCTTCCTAAGAAAAGGCAGCACGCTCCTCGCAGCCGCGTCGAGCTACGAGTAACTTACCACTGAACGCCGGGATAGAGGCTGCCGATGCGCATTCCGCGGTAGGCGTATTGCGCTGTAATTTGCATCTTCCAGACCGTTTGTGGCGTCGAGGTGTTCGTGACTTCGTACACGAAGGAGCTGTTCGTGGGCGGCATAGTTGCGCCGCATTCGTCGTACTCGACGTTGCCGTTCGCTAGGACTTCGGCGTTGCCGCCGAAGAAGGTGTAGTCCGGCGTGGTCGGGTGGATTACGAAGGTCGCGGTTTTCGCGGTTTCGTCGATGTCAAACAGAGGGACGGTGCTAAAGCAAGCGGGCTGACCGGCCACGCCACAGGTTCCTCCAGCGACGTCCACGACGCCGCGGTCGTCGCCGTTATCGAAGAGAACGAGAGAGAATTTGCCGGTGGTGTTGGTAGAGACGAAAGAGGGGCCGTGCTGGGCAAAGAACCAGTCCTCCTCGTTGGTGTCCGCGGTGCCGTCGGCATTCATGAGCGCGAAATCGGCGGTGTCCTCTGGTGTCGTGTCGGTGGGAAGTTTGGCGCCTAACTTCCAGAGGATGTCTCCCGCGCCTGCGCCGTTGTTGTAGTCAAACTTCACGAGCCAATTCTGGTGACGGATGGAAATGATGAGATTGCCGTCGTCCTTGGAGTAGATGACGGCGTTGGTGTGAGTCCAGTCGGGATACGAGTACGGACGCCGGTTGGTGTCCAAATGATTGAACTCGTTCCAAGCCCACACAGGCTGCGGGGTGTGATTGGGATTATTGCCGCCGACGTTTTCCATGTCCCCGAGGTCGATGACGATATCGCCCGTGGGGGTCGTACTGTCTGGCAAGGTTTGCGTGAGTGAGGCGAGCACGATCAAATGTCCGTTGGGAAGAACCTGAAAGTCGTGGTGCAAGCCGAGGATAGTGACATTGCATTCGGCGCAAGTGGCGGAGGCGAGGGCCGCGTTGAGATCGGCAGTAGTCATCTGCCAAATCAAATTGGAGCCCAGATCTACTTCTTGGACCACGGTGTTGGCGCCGTCAGGCTGGCCGCTGAAGACGATGAGGAAGTGGCCGTTGGGCAGCAGCTTGACCGGGTTCGGGCCAGGGCTGCCCGGGAGTGCGGGCTGATAGGCCCAGAGAGCGTTGCCGGAAAGATCGGTGACGACAGATTCAGTCAGCTTGCCTGCGGGAGTGATTACGACCATGTCTAGCAGCTCGACGCCACTCTGCGGCGTCATTCCAGGCGTTGTAGTAGTGGTGATCGTAGGCACCAGATTCACTGGCAGCGCGCCCGTGGTGAAGGTTTGATCCGCGTCGTCGAAGGTGGTGCCATCGGCGAACTGGACGACGCCGCGCATGTGGTAGGGGGTGGATTGCTTCATGCCGGCGACGTAGAGGGGGGAAGTGGGAGGTCCGCCGAATTGGCCGGTGGGGAGAGTCCAGGTGGTGAGGCCGTAGTTGGTGTCGAGGCCAAACTGGACGCTGACATTGGCGGGAGCGGCGGTGGAGACGGTGTACTGGGCGACCTGGACGTTATTGGTATTGGTGAAGGCGCCGGGAGCGACGACATTGACGGTCGCGCTGGCGGATTTGGAGGGGTCGGTCTTGCTGGTGGCGGTGACGGCGACGATCAAGCTGGGCGAGCCTGCTGGCGGGGTGTAATTGCCGGAGGCGTCGATGGTGCCGGCGGGAGCTAAGGCGCCGGGACCGGAGTTTGTGGAGGCAGAGAGCGACCAGGTAACGCCGGCGGGATCGCCCGTGGCGATGAATGGCAGAGTTTGGCTAACGCCAATGGCGGAAATTTGCGGAGTCAGGGTGATGGCGATGGGATTCGCAGTGCCGGTGACGTTGATGACCTGGGGAGAGTCGGCGGCATTGTCGGTGAGGGTGATGGTTTCGGAGCGCTGGCCGGAAGCGGTGGGCTTGAAGGTCACGGAGATGGTGCACGAATCCTGGGAGGCGATTATCCCACTGCATGAATTCGTATTGGTGAAATCGCCCGGATTGCTGCCACCGATGGCGACGGAAGATATGTGCAGGGCGCCGGTGCCGGAGTTGGTGACGGTGACGACGATGGGGGAGCTGGAGAAGCCCAGAGCGGTGGCGGGGAAGGTGACGGGATTGGGCGAAATGGCGGCAGCAGGCCTGCCAGGCGCGGGCGTCTTCTGCACACGGCCGCAGCCGGCGGCGAGAAAAAGAAGAGAAAGGACACAAAAGGAACGAGCGAGTTTATTCAAGAGCTGAATTTTAGACACGTGAATTTTTCCCCAAGACAAGGAGTAGGCGGAACTGGTGGCCCCAGTACTAGTTAAGTCGAATTGAAGAAAAGGTTCCCCAAATTTTTTGCTTTTGTTTCCATGAGGAAGGGTTGCCAGTTGGGGATAGAGGTGGGTCGCGGCGCTGACCGCGTGTTAAGCTCCGCCCCGCCGACCCCGCCTTACGCTTTTTGCGCGTGCTTATATAACATTACTTCAATATAAGAGTAAGTAAATAGACTTGCATTTTCCTTCAATTAGGATTACTATTAGTTTACTTTCTAGCTGCGGTATTCTATGATCGAAGCTAGCTTACATCCATCAGCGGCGGGAAGGGCTTTCGTGGCTGTGCGCGTCTTGAGCGCGCCGGATCCGGGAAGGCGCACGGAGGTCCGGCCAACCCGACTGCCCCCTCGGGGAAAAATGCCGGCATGGAGTCCAGCCCCATGTCCGCGATACATAGAATGCTGCCCGCTGCCGCGGAAGTTGCGACGCCGAGTATCAGGCAAGAAGTCACGCTAAAGCTGACGCCGTTCGATCAGCGGCAGTACCGGAAACTGATCGCGGCGCGAGCGGAGACCATCCGGCGTGTCGTCGTAAAGCTGAAGGCGGTGTTGCGGCTGGAAAGCGCGCTTGATGCGGGATGCGGCGTGGGATTTTTTTCGAAGACGCTCGAGGAGTGCGGTCTGAATGTGTGCGGGTTCGACGGGCGCGAAGAAAATATCGTTGAAGCGCGGAAACGTTTTCCCAGCCTGGGATTTGAAACCGCGGACATTCAGGACCGCAGCATTTTGGAACTTGGCAGGTTCGACTTTGTGTTGTGCTGCGGGCTGCTCTATCACCTAGAAAATCCGTTGCTGGCGGTGCGCAATTTGCGTGCGCTAACAGAGAAGTGTTTGCTGATCGAGAGCATGTGCATTCCGGATGAAAAGCCGTTGATGCTGCTGCGCGAGGAGCCGCGCGCCGCCGACCAGAGCTTGACGGATGTGGCTTGTTACCCAAGCGAAGGGAGCCTGGTGAAGATGCTGTACCGCGCGGGGTTCGCGGCCGTCTACCGAGTGATGGCGCTGCCGAACCACGACGACTATCGCGATACTCCGGACCATGCGCGGAAGAGGACGGTCTTGCTGGCGTCGTCGATGCCGATTGATATCGCGGGATTACGATTGTATCCGGAGCCGCGCGAAACCCAGGATCCGTGGAGCAAATCGCCCGCGGCGGGACAGAGTGTGGCGCAACGCGTGGGACGGTTCCTGGCAAGCCCGATGCGGAGGAAGTACATCACCGCAGCGCTGCGTGCGCGGCGCGTGTTTCCGGAGATGGCGATTCCGCTGCGGCTGCCGTTTGGAGGGTGGTGGCTGGCGGAGAATGGCGCGCTGGATCATGAGCTGATGTACAACGGGTTTGAAGAGACGGAGATCCGGTTTGTGCAGCGGCTCCTGCGCCCAGGAATGACTGTGCTGGATATCGGGGCGCACCACGGTTTGTACACATTGCTTGCCGCGAAATGCGTTGGGCGCCGGGGAAGAGTGATTGCGTTCGAGCCGTCGCCGCGAGAATGCAAGCGGCTTGCGAGGCACGTTCGCATGAATCGCTGCAGCAATGCGGAAATCGAAGCTTGCGCTCTTGGACAGGAAAGCGGCGAGGCGGATCTTTTTGTGGTGGAAGGTTTCCGGGACTGGGGGAATAGTTTGCAGCCGCCTGACGTGCCGGAGCCAACGCGCAAGGTGCGCGTGCCTGTCGGAAGGTTGGACGACCTGCTCGAAGCGCGCGGGATCGAGCAGGTGGACTTCATCAAGCTGGATGCGGAGGGCGGCGAATTGGCGGTCCTGCAGGGGGCCCGCAGGTTGCTGCAAACAGCGCCGCGGCCAGCGATTCTCGCCGAAGTGGAAGATATTCGCACCCGGCCATGGGGTTATCCGGCGCGCGAAATCATGCAGCTTCTTGCACGTTGGAACTACCGCTGGTTTGCGCTGAGCGAGATGGGGGCGCTGTATCCCGTGTCGCCGGACGAGGATTCCTGTGACGCGAACTTTGTGGCGCTTCCTGACGAGCGCACCGACGAACTTCAAACGCTGTTGGCTGAATCGCCGGATCCCCGCTTCCCGTACCTTCGCTGAGAAGCTGAACACGCTCCACACTCCTACAATCCAGATCGTTCCCCGGGTCAAAATGGGGAAAATGCTGCTATTCTTCCAAGGGGAGGCGGCGCTGGCGCCCGTTCGAAATGGACGACGGATGATTGGCGTGGCGCGATTTGAAGCAGGCGAATATGCTTACGTTTTTCACGACCGCCAAGCCGTTCGTCGGCCACAACGGCGTTATCCAGCGGAACGCGCTGAAGAGCTGGATGCTGGTGCACCCGGACGCCGAGGTGATTCTCTTCGGCGATGATGAAGGCTCCGCCGAGGTGGCGAAGGAGCTGGGAATTCGCCACGAATCCCACACCGAGAAAAATGAGGCCGGTTCGAATCGCATGGACTATATGTTTGCGCGGGCGCAGGCCATCGCGCGGCACGATGTCCTTTGTTACAGCAATTGCGACATTATTTTCCTACAAGATTTCTGCTCGGCCCTGCGAGGCGTTTTGGCGGCGCATAAGGAATTCCTGATGGTCGGCCGCCGCTGGGACACAGAGATTAGGCAATCTTGCGAATTCGAACACCCGGATTGGCAAGGGCGAATGCGATATCTTGCTTTGCAGACTGGCAAGCAGCGCACACCCGATTGGATCGATTATTTCGTTTTTTCGCGAGGGCTATTCGCGGATTTGCCGCCGCTTGTTGTTGGCCGCGTTTTTTGGGACAACTGGACAGTTTGGAAAGCGCTCGAGATGGGAAAGCCGGTGGTGGACGCCACGCGGGTGGTCCTCGCCGTTCATCAGAATCACGATTACGGCCACCATCCTCAGGGCAAGCCTGGTGTGTGGCACGGGGCAGAGGCAGGAGCGAACTATAAGTTGGCGGGCGGATGGAAGCATCTGCGCACCATCGCGGATGCGACGGAGGTGCTGCGCCCGGATGGACTCAAGTCAAACACTGCGCGTCACTGGTCCGTTGCAAAGCGCTATGCGAGACAAGCGGTGCGGGTGGTTTTTTACCATATCTGGCATCCGATCTGGTTTTTTATCCTCGACATGACGCGACCTCTACGCAACGCCTTAGGGCTGCGAACCACGGCTCTGCGGCGTTCCCGCGGGAAAGTGTAGCTGGCTAAGGGGATGCGAGCATGAACGCGCCTTTGGTAACCGTTCTGATCGACACCTACAATTACGCGCAGTACATCGAAGATGCGGTGGAAAGCGTCTTGGCACAAGAGTTTCCGCCCGAGCAGCGGGAGATTCTGGTCGTCGATGACGGCTCGACGGATGACACAGAGGAACGCTTGAAAAAGTACGGCGATACGATTCGCTACCTCCGCAAGAAGAATGGCGGCCAAGCTTCCGCATTTAATGTGGGTTTCGCGGAAGCACGTGGAGAGATCATAGCCACGCTGGACTCGGACGATTTGTGGCTGCCAAACAAACTGCGGCGCGTGTGCGACATCTTCGAGAAAAATCGCGAAGCGGGAATGGTTTACCATCGGACGCTCATGTGGAGTGGTAGAGAAGAATTACAAGTGGACAGCCATTTTGCCGAGGTTTCCGGCCGCGTGACAGAAAACCGCAGTTCTTTGCTACGCTATCCGATGGTCGCAACGTCTTGCCTTACGTTTCGGCGCAGCGTCTTGAGTGGATTACTGCCAGTGCCCGAGGCACTTCGCACACAGGCGGACGCGTATATTACGGCGCTTATCATTTTTGTCGCACCAGTCATCGCTCTTCCAGAGTTTCTGGCGAAGTACCGCATCCACGGCACGAATCTATTTCACATGAGTGAGGGCCAGCCGGCACGCAACCACATCGAACACCGCATGACGATGCGTGCGATACTATCCGCCGAAATACGAGCGTGGCTCGAGCGCAACGGTCATGACTTGGCCTCGCCGGATTTGAAGGCGTATTTGAAACAATGGACGAAGGCTCAGGAACTGGATAGTTTTGCGATCCGCAAACCGAGTCGCTGGAACTATTTTCGTCACCTCGTCGAATTTCCGCGTATCTACGGAAAAATAATGTCTTCCCGGCATCGTTGTTTATAGTTACGTTCGTGCTTTCTGCGCCTTGCTTTTGGGCTACGATCGTTTGTACCTCGTTGATGAGTTTCGAAAGGGTTACAAGGGCGTTTTCGGCAAACCACTTCGAGAATCTGTTTTTTCTGAAGGCAAAAAGGCAGCGGCCGCAAAGAACTAACGAATTGGCATTTCTTTGTAATTCCTGGCACGGCTTATAAAATGAAGGATCGCGCCAGGAACATATTGATAGCCCCTTGCCTCAGAGCCGTGGGAAAATAAAGGACAAGACAGATCGCAAATGAAACGCGCACTGATTACTGGAATTACCGGACAGGACGGCTCGTATCTCGCGGAACTGCTGCTTTCCAAAGGGTACGAAGTCCACGGGATCATTCGCCGGGCGAGCACATTCAATACGAAGCGCATCGACCACATCTATCAGGATCCGAATCAGCCGAGCACGCGGCTCTTCCTGCATCACGGCGATCTCTCGAGTACGGAGTGGGTGCTGAATCTCGTATACGGTTTTGCGCCAGATGAACTGTATCACCTCGCCGCGCAGAGCCACGTACGGGTGAGTTTTGATATGCCGGAATACACGGGCGACATCACTGGGCTCGGCACGATGCGACTGCTCGAGGCGATCCGGCGCGCGGGCTGCAAAACGCGTTTTTATCAGGCGTCGAGTTCGGAGATGTTCGGCTCAGCGCCGCCCCCGCAGAGCGAGACGACGCTCTTTCAGCCGCGCAGCCCGTATGCGGCCGCAAAAGTGTACGCGTACTGGATGACACGGATTTACCGCGAGGGCTACCAGCTCTTTGCGAGCAACGGAATACTGTTCAATCATGAGAGCCCGCGGCGCGGCGAGACCTTTGTGACGCGGAAAATTACCCGGGCGGTTGCGGCGATCGTCGCGGGTAAGCAGGACACCTTGTTTCTAGGCAATCTCGATGCGCGCCGGGACTGGGGTTACGCACCGGAATATGTGGAAGCGATATGGAAAATGCTGCAGCAGGATACAGCCGAGGATATTGTCATCGGGACGGGCGAAGCGCATTCCGTGCACGAATTTGTGGAGGAAGCGTTTTCTTACGCGGGACTGGATTGGCGAAAGCACGTAAAGACTTCCGAGCGGTACATGCGACCGCTGGAAGTGGATTGCCTGATAGCGGATACGCGCAAGGCACGAGAGAAACTTGGATGGGAGACGCGGATTGGATTTAGCGAATTAGTGGCGATCATGGTCGACGCGGATCTGGAGGCGGCGGGGCTTGCGCCACTGGGGCGCGGGAAAGCGATACTGGAGAAGAAATTCAGCCACTGGAATCATTGGCAAAATTCAGTGACGCGGGTGATGGAAGCGGTCGAAGGGCAAGCTTCGCAGCACTAGGGAGCGGGAAATGGGTTTTTGGGAGAACCGTCGCGTAGTGCTGAGCGGGGGCAACGGATTCCTGGGATCTTTTGTCGTCGAAAAATTGCGAGCAGCAGGCTGCCGGGAGATCAGCACTCCGCATAGCCGGGAATACGACCTGCGGGAAAAATCCGAAGCGCTGCGGTTATACAAAGAAGCGCGGCCGGATCATATTCATTCATCTTGCGGCGGTGGTAGGAGGTATCGGAGCAAACCGCGCAAACCCCGGAAAATTCTTCTACGACAACGCGGTGATGGGCATCAACGCCATTGAAGCCGGGCGTATCGCGGGACTCGAGAAGTTCGTTTGCGCGGGAACGATTTGTTCGTACCCGAAATTCACGCCCGTGCCGTTCCGGGAGGAGAATTTCTGGAACGGGTATCCGGAGGAGACGAACGCTCCCTATGGCCTGGCTAAGAAAATGTTGCTTGTGCAGTTGCAGGCGTACCGCGAGCAGTATGGATTCAAGGGAATATACCTGACACCGGTCAATTTGTACGGGCCGCGGGACAATTTCGATTTGGAAAGCTCGCACGTGATTCCGGCGCTGATCCGGAAGTGCTGGGAAGCCAAGCAGGCGCGGGCGGCGGAAATCACGGCTTGGGGGACGGGCAGCGCAACACGGGAATTTCTGTACGTGGAGGATGCCGCGGAGGCGATCGTGCTTGCGGCAGAGAAATATGAGAAGCCCGAGCTGGTAAATCTGGGATCGGGCGAAGAGATCAGCATTCACGATCTGCTGAAGCTGATATGTTCGCTTACGGAATTCCAGGGAACTGTGAGCTGGGACGCGACGAAGCCAGACGGGCAGCCGCGGCGTTGCCTGGATACTTCGCGTGCGCTGGCGGAATTTGGGTGGCGAGCAAAGACAACTCTCCGGGATGGGCTGGGGAAAACCATCGCGTGGTATGAAAGAGAAGTGGGGAGCAAGTCGCGCAGAAGCGCGGTGTGATCGGGCACGAACCGTTTTCTAATTTGCGAAGAGGACATGCGGCGTGCTGGAATTACTCTTCCAAGTGTGTTCGCCGACTCGAAACGCGTCGTCACTGGAATCAGCGGGTTCGTTGACACTCTTGGGAAGGGTTCGTTAGACTACTCGCTGCTCCTGCTAGAACCGTTCCTGCCTGCGCGGTTCCCCGGTAGCTCAATGGTAGAGCATTCGGCTGTTAACCGAAGGGTTGCTAGTTCGAATCTAGCCCGGGGAGCCAAATTCTCCCGTGTCAGGCAGTTACGCATAGCTCTCAGCTATGGACATGGGATCGGCCGTTCATCGCAATTTTCGATCAATCCAGGGGCTGCGCCGAAAAATCTGCGATGGCGATGATCCTTTTCCCCGCGGTCGGAGGACTGTTGTTGCGGGCGGTCCAAGGCGCCGAGGCGTTTCTTGCTTTGACCAAACAAGCGCAACCTCAAATGTGACCCAAATCAGATGTTGCCGGCCGATATTGCTTGGATGGAGGAAGAAAGCCTCTGCCGGGCGTAGGTGCTCCAAGGACCGGCGGAGTCCAGTTTCAGGTATGTTTGCCAATGCTCCCGCGCTTCGGCAAATGCGTCCAGCTTTTCGCAGACGTAGGCAAGATTGTACTGTGCATCGGGATAGTTCGGATCAAGTCGAACGGCCTGGCGGAGGTGTTGGCGAGCCGCATGGACATCTCCCACTTCCTCCAAAACGCTTCCCAAATTAAAGTGTGCCAGAGCGCTGTCGGGCTGGGCGGAAATCGCACGGCCGAAATACTCGGAGGCCTTTTCAAGGTTCCCGTCCTCATAGTGCAATGTTCCGCAATTGAGCAGCGCATCGACCTTTGCAGGATCAAGTCGCAACGCGCGCTCATACGCATCAATCGCTTCGACCCTTGTCTTTTTGTCCGCTTCGTACTCCAGCGCCAGAGCCAGCCAATCGTCGGCGTTGCGCTCGGCGATGACGCGCACTTTTTCGTCAAGCTCGCGCGTTTTGAAATTCAAGACAAACTGGCCGGACAGGGGTTCCAACCGCGCACCGTGACGCTCCACGATCACGTCTTTTCCGTCAGAAAGTACGCGGAGCTCGGCAAGCGGCGCTTGGACCCGAACGAGCTTCTCACGAAGCGCAGTCAGCGCGCGCCTCAAGCGGTTGGCGGGCACACCTTCCTCAATCAATTGCTTTACCGTGCGCAGGCCAATCAGATCGCGGAAATCGTAGAAGCGGGTTCCCAGTTCTTTCCGGGGAGAGACAAGGCGCAGGCGGTCCCAATAGTCCAACTGCTTCCCGGTGACGCCCAGGATTCGCTGCACATGTTCCGGACTGAATCGATCTGTCGCACCCATTGCGGGACTAGCCGGTTGCTTTCTTGCCTGCCCTCTTTTGCGGAGCGGAGATAGGCTGCACGGCGCGAGAGGGAGGCTTTTTGCCTGCAGGCACAGGCGCCGCTTCCGCCGAAGCCACGGCGGGCGCCGCAGCCGGAGCTTTCTTCTCCGCGAGGCTCTTTTTGAGAGCTTCCATCAAATCAATCACCGGCGCCAGATGCGGCTGGGGGACTTCGGTCACTTGCCGGCCCTGGAGCTTGGCGGAAATCATCGCTCGCAGATTTTCTTGGTATTCATCGCGATATTTCTGCGGATCAAAAGGAGCGGCAAGGCTTTCGATCAATTGTTGCGCGAGCTTCTTTTCCTGATCCTTCACTTCGACCTTGTCGGTCGGAACGGACTCCGCCGCGCGAATCTCATTTGAATAGAACATCGTGTGCAATGTCATTCCCTTCGTTCCGGGCCGCACAATCACGATGTGCTCGCGCTGGTGCATGGTGAGCTTCGCGATTGCCCCGTAACCCGACTGTTCCATGGCCTTCATGAGCAGTTGGTACGCCTTGACCCCTGCGTCTTCAGGGCTGACGTAATACGAGGAATCGAAGTAGAGGGGATCCATCTCGCTCAGCTTCACGAACTCCAGAATTTCCATAACGCGGGCGGAGGGAGGCTCGATTTTATCCAGCTCTTCTTCGCTGAAGAGCACGTATTGGTCCTTTTCATACTCATAACCCTTCACTATCTCGGAGCGCTCCACGTTCCGATTGCAGACCGGACAGAACAGTGGCTGCTTGAGCCGTGAATGGCATTCCTTGTGAAGCTGGTTGAAACTGATCCGCTCACCGCGGGCGGCGGCAAACATGCGCACTGGCATCGAAATCAAGCCAAATGTGAGATGCCCTTTCCAGACAGTCGTGGCCATATGGACTCTCCTTTGCCAAGACCAGGGATTGTGCCTGATCTTTTTAGGTTAGACGCCTACCGGATAAGAAGCAAGACGAAATCCTGGCCAAAAACGTCAAAAAGGCAAGCCCGCCAACTTAAGAACCGCCTGGGATAGAATGTGCCCATGGCCAAGCTGGAAGAATACCGGCGGAAGCGCCGCTTCGACCGGACCCCCGAGCCTTCGGGCGAGCCTCAACGCGCCGCCGGTAAGGTTCAGGACCAGCCCTCCCCAGTCGCTAAACGCACGCGCCTGCCAAAGCCGAAACTCCCACAGTTGGAAGTTCGCCCCGGATCCCAGCATGGCGACACCTTCGTGGTTCAGAAGCACCGGGCAACGCGGCTGCACTACGATTTCCGGCTGGCGATCGATGGGACGCTGAAATCGTGGGCTGTGCCCAAGGGACCTTCCCAGAGCCACGCCGACAAGCGGCTGGCGGTCCAAACGGAAGATCACCCATTGGACTACGCCAACTTCGAAGGGAAAATCCCCGAAGGCAATTATGGGGCGGGAACGGTAATGGTTTGGGACCGCGGGACTTTCCATGTCGAGGGCAATCTCGACGCGCTGAGGCAATTGGATAAGGGAGAAATCAAGTTCAGCTTGAACGGGGAGAAATTGCGGGGCAGTTTTGTCCTTGTGAAACTGAAGCAGAGCGAAAAAGGCAACGAATGGTTGATGATCAAGCATAAGGACGCCGCTGAAGATTCCTCCTGGAACATCGATGAGCACGAAGGTTCCGCCATTACGGGCCGCACGCTGGAAGAAATTAAGGAGGAACTGCCTCCTAAGCGCCGGGCAATTCCAATTCAGCCGGCGGAGTTGCAAAACGCTCGCACGGGCGCAGATGCCGTCTCGCGTGGAACCCATGCTCGCAACGCTTGCCGACCACCCCTTCTCCGATCCCAACTGGCTCTTTGAGATCAAATGGGACGGTGTTCGAGCGCTAGCACGAATTGAGAATGGCACTTTGGCGCTTCGCTCTCGTACTGGCGTTGACATCGCCAAACGCTATCCCGAGCTGGCGTCCCTTCCCAGTGCCTTGGCCGCTCGCCAGGCAATTCTTGACGGAGAGATTGTCGCTCTGGATGAACAAGGTCACAGCGACTTCGAACGCTTGCAGGAGCGCATGCACGTGCACGCACCCAGCGAGAGTCTTGTCACGCGAATTCGCGTTGTTTACTTTGCTTTCGATCTTCTCTACTGCGACGGATACGACCTTCGCGAAGCCCCGCTTCTCGAGCGCAAGCAGTTGCTGCAACGCTTGCTTTATACATCCGAGCGGTTTCGCTACGCCGACCATCAGTTGGAACACGGAAAAGAGCTGTTCGCGCTGGCGGAACAAAATGGTTTGGAAGGGATCGTCGCCAAGCGCGCCGACAGCCCGTACGTTTCCGATCGAAGCCCGTACTGGGTGAAGCTGAAGATCACGCAAGACAGTTGATGCGGTGGTTGGGGGCTGGACCGAAGCTCGCACCTCCGCCCTTCCCTTTGGCTCACTGCTGTTGGGCTTGTATCAAGGCAAGAAACTTCGATTCATCGGACACGTCGGCAGCGGATTTGACGCGAAAAAGCTCGCGGAATTGAGCAGCAATTTGAAGGAGCTGATGGCTCCCGCTTCGCCGTTCGACGTCCTGCCGGAAACAAACGAAAGGCCATCTTGGGTCACTCCCGCGTTGGTCGCACGCGTAAAGTTCAGCGGATGGACGCAGGAACAAGCTCTACGTCACCCTGTTTTCCTCGGGCTTCGTGAGGACGCGCGTCCCACGGATTGCCAATGGGTAAACGAGGTTGCCGCTCCCGCGCCTGCCGCCCCTGCCGTAGTTCGCGCGCCCGAGATCGTCGGCCGCGTGCTCAACACAAAAGCCGAAGTCGAAAACGAGTTGTTCAAAGGGCGCTCGGAAACTGTCACCATCGAGCTGGACAGCAAACGGCTGCGCTTCAGTAACCTAAACAAAGTCTATTTTCCCGAATCCGGCTACACCAAACGGAATCTCCTGGCCTACTACTACCGCATGGCTGACTTCATCTTGCCTTTTCTCCGCGATCGGGCTTTAGTTTTACGACGTTACCCCGACGGAATCAGGGGACAGGCTTTTTTTCAGAAGGACGTGCGCGAAGGTTTGCCGGAGTGGTTCAAGACGGTTCCAGTGGATTCCGAACATCGCGGTGAGGTAATTCAATACGCGACGGCCAACGACCGCGCGTCCATGCTTTTCCTGACGGGCTTGGGTTGCATCGACCACAACCCATGGTCCAATCGCTATGACGATGTCGATCATCCCGACTACTTCTTTTTTGATTTAGATCCCTCGGATGGTACGGAATTCTCTGTGGTCGTGGCCGTTGCTCAAGCCCTTCATGAAAAGTTGGAAGAACTGCGGTTGGCAAATTTCTTGAAGACTTCGGGCGCCACGGGAATCCACATCTATATCCCTGTCGAGCCGGTCTACACATACGAACAGCTGCGCACCTTCGGCGAGATCATCGCGCGCACTGTGACTGCCGAGCACCCGAGTCTAGTGACCCACGAGCGTATCGTTGCCAGGCGTCCAGCGGGCCGCGTGTTGATCGACGTGCAGCAAAATGCTCACGGGCGTCCGCTGGCTGCCGCGTACTCCGTGCGGGCCTTCCCTCACGCGCCGGTTTCCGCTCCCCTGTTGCCTCGCGAATTGCGTCCCAGCTTGCGCCCGGAGACATTGAACATAAAGACGATCTTTGCGCGCCTGAAGGAGAAGGGCGATCTCTGGGGGGATTTCTGGAAGCAGCGCCAGAGATTGGAAGGAGCCATCGAAGCTTTGAGCAACCGCATACCACCGAGAACGAAAAAGATGCCCTGATCCCCCGCCGCGGGTGCAGCCCTTGTCTTTTCCTTGTGCCGCAGCTGTGGTTAAATGCCAAAACGTGGAGGATACGATTTCTCGCAAGGGCCAGCTATGTGTCGGCACTTCCGGATACTCCTATAAGGAGTGGAAGGGGAGTTTTTACCCGGAAAAACTACCGGACCGCGAAATGCTGAGCTTCTATGCCGGACAGTTCAAAACGGTTGAAATCAACCATTCTTTTTATCGCATGCCGACGGAGAATCTGCTCTTGCAGTGGGCGAAGAGCGTTCCTGAAGGATTTAAGTTTGCTCTGAAGGCAAACCAGCAGATCACCCATATCAAGAGGTTACGCGGCTGCGAAGAGACGTTGAAGCGTTTCCTGGAGGTGGCCAGCGTGTTGAACGATGGCGACCACCTCGGCCCCGTTTTAGTCCAGCTTCCTCCCAATTTCAAATTTGACCAGATGCTGCTCGAAGATTTTCTCGCCCTTCGTCCGCCAGCGTTTGAGTTTGCTTTTGAAGTGCGTCACCAATCGTGGTACACCGAGGAAACTTACGCTGTCCTTCGCCGGAACGGAACGGCCCTTTGTTTGGCCGAGACGGAGAAGGAAACGCCTCTGGAAGTCCTCACAGCCGATTTTACTTATGTACGCCTGCGACGTGAAAACTACACGGCAAAGCAATTGGCGGCTTGGAGCAAGCGCTTTGAAGAATGGCTTCGCAAGGGAGTGAACGTGTATGTCTACTGCAAACATGAAGATGCCGGCAAAGCACCTGCCTACGCGCATGTGCTGCTGCACGCGGAAGAGGCCCCCAAGACACAAAGGAGAAATCGGAGAAGGCGGCGTCCTTTGGAGTCCGGGTAAGAGGAGTTTGCTTAAGACGCCGCGCCGCGCCTCAACTTATTCTGCCGGGTGGTCTTCTTCACGACTCTTTCACACAAGATCCGGCGGACAGGAGTTGCGTCGAGGAACGATTGGCGCAGCGGCTCATCGGGCGCAAACGAATTCGCGAGTGCGAGGATATGCGCCTCGGCCCGTTCCCGATGCATCTCAGCATCCTTATTATTCTTTAGATGCGGGTACAATTCCCGGGCTGTGGCATGAATTCGCCAAGCGACGGTTGGAATCTGAAATCTGTCCAAAACCGCCAAGGCCTCTTTGATATTTCTTTCGCCGGCAGCCCAGTCCATTTCCGCGATCGCTACGCGGGCGTTCAGGTCCCACGCGAGCGCCTGCAGATTGGGATCAGCGGTGGAGAGGGCGGACTCCAAGCAACGTTCGGCCTCTGTACGAGCATTCAGCAGATGTCCCGAGGCCAGCCATACACTGCCTAGACCAAGTTGTGCGTGCATGCGCCAATACCAATGCAAGAAAAACTTCGGGGTTACGTCCTTGTCGAGGATTTGGCTGAAGTTTTGCCGTGCCTCGTCGTAATTCGCCTGCAAAAGTGCCGCATTCGCGATGGCGAACCTGGAAATAGCCTTCGGCTGATCCTTGGGATAACCTGAGTTCGAACGAATCATGGTTTCGCACAACCGCCGAGCTCCTTCGAAATCCATGGCGATTGTGCGCAGCCAGGCTTCCCTGATATTCAGAACCCATGGGTCGTTCCCATTCTTCTCCGCCCTCTCGCTGGCCATGCGAATAACTTTGAGTGCATCCCCAAACTGACCCAAAAGCATCAGAGCAACAGCCTTTGCGCCATGAGCGAGAAGATAAGAAACCGGACTGGTGGTCGCGCTTGCTTTCAAGATGCCGGCTTCAACTATCTCAAGGGTCTCCTTGTAACGACCCTGAAGCGGCTGAAGGATCGCGTACGGCATATCGGGATATTGCGAAGCACCGGTGCCGCTTAGACGGCGAACGGCTTCTTGAGCAGAGGCCCAGATCTTCGCGTCCTCCGATCGCCAGGTGTCGTAGTACAGACGGGCGCAAGCCGCCAGCATTTGGGAGCGCGCTGCGAGCAGTGGATCGTCGAGGGACGCGCCGATGCGCGCAGCTTGTTCAACCGCGGCAATGGACTGATCCACATCGATCATCCCCAGCGGGAGCGCAAGAGAAATCAATGCGTTCACTTGAGCCGTCCCGAGGGCACCCTGCGCCGCTTGAGACCCTGCCTTCTCGTAAGTTTGCGCGGAGTCGGCCATGTTTCCCAAAACGTAGTGGGCATCGCCGATTCGCCCGAGAATCTGAATTTCCCGTTCGATGCGATTGCCGGAAGCAATCTTCGGAATGAGTTCGAGCGCATGGTGCAGTATCTCAATCGAATCACGATAAGCGAATAGCCCCGCCGCATTCTCCGCAGCAAGTATCAGGTAGCGGATTGCCTGCTCGTAGTCGCGCCCTCCCTCGAAGTGCAAGGCAAGTTCCGTCGCCCATTCGTGTTCGCAGGGGTCGCAAAACGCCTTGAGCCGCTGTGCCAATAGCAAATGTAGTTTCGAACGGGCACCCTCGGAAAGCCGTCGATACAGAACTTCCCGATATAGTGAATGCCGGAACTCATAGTGCGCGGAAATCTGGCCATTCGCCAACTCGTTTATTCCCGCGGCCTTGATGAATTGCTGTCTTTCGGCCAGTCCTTCGCAAGCGTCTTCGATGCTTCCGGGATCGATTTCGCCCTCTGTGGTTATGGCCCAGACTGAAAAACGCTCTCCGGCAACGCTGGCGCTTCTCAGGATACCCTGCTGTACAGCACTCAACTGCTGGAACTCCATCTCTATCAGTTGATGCAGCGTTTCTGGGACACTCGGGCCAATTTTTTCAAGCGGCACCATGAGTCTCCATCTACCGTCGACCTGTGCAATCAGTCCCTTCTTCACCATGTCCTGGAGGATGGACACCATGAACAAGGCGTTGCCGCCAGAGTGGTGGTAGATCAGCTTCGCAAATCTGACGGGAAAGACCCCGTCAACGAACTTGATGGCCAGGTATTCCGCGACATCAGACTCTTCAAGTCGTTCAAGAGCAATTTCGTGGCTTAGATTGTGAATTACCAAATCCTGCTTCAGTGCTTTCAAAGGACTCTGCGAAATGATGACGTCAGCGGGGCGGTAGGTTCCCAACAACAGCAACTTCGCCGGCCCACGGCGGCGGGCCAGCGCGGAAATGAAATCAAGAGTGGAAGGATCCACCCAATGGAGGTCTTCCAGGACAAGCACGAGCGGGTCTTGTGATGTCAATGATTCCAAGGCCTCGCAAATTTCGCGCACCATTCGCTCGCGGGTAGCTCCGAGGATTTCCTTTTGCAGTGCTTCCCGCTGTTCGGCCTTGATGAGCGAAGGAAACTGAATTAGCCACGTGGGTGCTTGTTTCGCCAGGGTATGGACCACGGAGCCGCCGCCCGCGTCACGGACCCATTGGCCGAGCGCTTCCAGCATGGGGTAGTACGCTTCCTTCCCGCCGAAACCCTCGACACACTGCCCGCGGACGACTCGCAGATTCGGGCGGCGGGTCGCTACTTGCTGAAATGCATCAATGAGGGTCGTCTTTCCGACGCCCGCCTCTCCAGTGATGAAGACGATCTGCCGCTGAGATTTCAGGGCCTGGCCGAGGTAGCTGTCCAGTTGCTCCAGTATCGGGTTCACGCCCGACCATTTTCCGCGCCGCGGGGATTCCCACGTCTGAGGACGCCCCAGTGCCCACTTCACTCACCGAGGCTACGAATTGATATCCCCTTCGAGGGAACGTTTCAATGAATTCAGGTTTGTCGCGGCGATCACCCAAGGCCTTCCGGATTTCCAGGATATATTTCTTGATGACTTCGGGGTTTACATACGTTTCCGGCCAGAGCGCCCCGAGTATCTCATCCTGCGTTACGAGCCGATCCGCGTGCTCGACTAGATAGCGCAATACGTCGAAAGCCTTCGGGGTGAACGGCACACGAGCTTCCCCGTGCCACAAACAGTGGTTAACGACGTCGAGCCGAAAGGAACGGAATTGCTTCATTTTAGGGGGCCCACTTCGCTGTTCACGAAAGGCAATCGCCTCCGGGCGGAAGCGATTGCCGTGAGTCTACGATACTAATACAAAGTTTTCACCCACGAAGCTTGCCCGAGCCATTCCACCCTTTGATTCTCCTAAGGCCAACTTCGTCACAGACCTGGATGTAGCCGTCACCATAAATAGACCGAAAACGTCACTGGGGCGTCATTCCTTTTTTCTTCCTTCCCCCTACTCTGCAGTCGTCCACCGTGGAATTTTCGTGATTCGGCTCGAGCGCGGAGGTCAGCTGCACCCGGGAGGTGAGCGCAGTGAATCTCAATGAGATACTCCGTAAATGCATTCCGTTAGGACTGATTCTTGCTTTCTCAAGCCCGGAAGTTTGGGCCAAGAGCCTGCCGCAGGAAAGCCCAAGCGTGGCGATCTCTGTTTTCAACGATGCGGGCATTTCCTCCAGGATCCTGAGGCAGGCAGAAGAGGTCGCGTCTCGAGTGTTCGAAGAATCGAGCATTCATGTTGAGTGGGTCAATTGTTCACCGGCTGAGGAGGCACTCGAACACGAGGCGGCGTGCCCGGAGGCTGCTTTCCCGGACCATCTCCACGTGCACATCGTGCGCCGTTCTCTCAATATGAAAGATTCTGTATTAGGAGTTTCATTTTCTTTCGCCCGATGGAAGCGGGTGTCAAGCCGATGTCTTTTATGAAGGAATAGAAAGAATGTACCGGGAATCGCTCGTGCACACGACAGTTATCCTCGGGCATGTCATGGCTCATGAGATTGGGCACCTTTTGCTTGGGATTAACTCACATTCAAGCCGGGGAATCATGCATGCGCACTGGGGCAAGGAGGACCTGACCCGTGCCGAAGCGTGCAAGCTGCTTTTTGCCGAATCACAATCGCGTCGGATGGCGCAGAGGCTCCGCACCGCCATGGCCAGGGGAAAATGCGCGTCGACGGACCTTACAGAACTCTTAGCAGAGGACTAGAGCCCCCTAGTGCAACCATGGCTGATTGAGCCGCAGCCTTTCTCAAGAGAGTGAGCTCCTTCCGGTATGCGGCTATGGACTTCTCTCGCGGCCCACATGGCTTAGCGTCACCAAAATTGGACCGAAATCGTCACCGTGGCGTCATGTCAGCCTTCTTTTCTCCTTGTACGCTGCCCTGGTAACCGGTAGGCCATTACAAGCCAGAACTGGTATCTCAAACTAAGTCAAAAACAAGGAGCATGAAATGCAAAATATAGGTGTCAGAAGTTATTCGGATTACTGGTTGTGCTTGACCGCGATTTCTTTTCTCCGGGAACCGCTGCGGCACAAAACACGCAGGCTCAACGTCAACACCGGTAACCCAGACGGAAAGCTCGGGGCTCTCTCGCGGCGTCCAAGCACTGGGAAATTAGAAACGGAAACGGCCGATGACTTCGTCTTGAATCAGACCACCGTCATCTCCGGAGCCACCATTACGGGTTTGATTTCCCCGGCAACGTCCTTGGCAAATATTACAAACGTCGAGGTCGAGTTCTATCATGTTTTTCCCCTAGACTCCGCCAATCCCGATCCCCTGGCGGGAAACGTGCCCTCGCGGTTCAATTCACCTTCGGACGTCGAAATTGACGCTGCGACCCGCGATGGGAGCTCGGGGACCCTCCGCTTTGCCGTACGCCTGCTGAATGCCAACTCCTCGGTCCTAAACACGTGTAGTGAACGGGATCAATAAGAAGCCGAACAGCACTACACATGGTGAGGGGCCAGCGACGGGCGAGCAGGTTGAAATCGGCATCACCTTCACCAAGCCGATTCTTCTGCCAGCGGGTCACTATTTCTTCCGCCCCGAAGTCCTGGTTACAGGTGGTGGCGACTTTCTATTCCTGTCGGCCCCGAAACCCATCGTGTCTCCTGGGACGGCGATCGCTGGCGATTTGCAAGCGTGGATCCGCAACTCGGATTTGGCGCCGGATTGGCTGCGAATCGGCACTGACATCATCAACAACACAACGCCGCCGCCCACGTTCAATATGACGTTTTCCCTGACCGGTAACACTCTTCCCGGAGCCGGAACGCCTGGGCAGGCGAACTGTCACGGCGAAAGCATCTCCGGCCTGGCCGCACAGTTTGGTGGCATTGATGCGGCTGCCTCAGCCCTGGGGTTCTCTAGCGTCCAAGCGCTGCAGGATTCCTTTAGGGCGTTTTGCGAACCGTGAGCGGCGCGCCTGCGCAACAAACGCAGTGCTCTTGAACCTTCACAATCGAAGCTTACGAAAAGTAAAACATTTCGTTACGTCCACAAAGGCGAGGCCACGCGGGCCTCGCCTTTTTTTTGCCTGGACATTCGGAGAGGCATCCATGCCGGTCCGTGCCCAGGCCTCGCGTCACCAAAATCGGACCGAAAACGTCACCGGCGGGTCACGCCTTCATTTTTTCAGTCGCCTATCCTCACATCACTATGCGCGGAGCATTCGTAGTCCAGCTAGGACCGGAAACGAGGCCGGCGGACGGCCGGTTTGAAGGCTGGGTTGAGGAAGTTGATTCCTGTACGGAGCTGCGATTCCGTTCCGGTGAGGAGCTGTTGAAATTTTTTGGACAGCGCTTTGACCTGGCCATGGCTTCGGCCAACAAGGCCCGAGCGTGTGAAACAAAGCAGGCTCCGGTCGAGAAGAAGAACTGCCGCAGCAAAAGAAGGTCGCCGTGAACACCATAAGCAATCTCCGACACGGTAAAGCAAACAAAGCTCAGGAGCTGACCCATGAAATTTAGAACCGTCGTTCATTGCAGCAAATGCCAGGAACCCATCGCACCGGGAGAAGGCTTCGGCTTCGTGTGCTTCAAGATCCCCGGCAAGGAAGGCTATCAATTCTTCCATTGTCGTCTTCGGGCCGGGGACTGCTGGGAAGCCTACCTGAAGAAAGGTAAGTCGGAATGAGTCGCACATTCGTTGAGGAACCGAACCACGAGCTGACTGAATCAGAAGCTATCCGCCGAGCCCAGGACGGCGATGCCGCTGCTTTTGAATATCTATACAAGTTGCACAGCAAGCGCGTGTACGGCGTCTGCTTGCGAATGCTTAGGAACAGATCTGATGCAGAGGATCTGACCCAGCAGATATTTCTGAGGCTATTTCGCAAGATCGGCACGTTTCGCGGCGATTCCGGCTTTTCGACCTGGCTGCATCGAGTGGCCGTCAACGCAGTGCTGATGCATCTGCGCCGAAGGGGACCCACCGAAATCCATTCCGGTAGCTCAAATGAGGCCGGCACAGATTTCGACGCTCCTCATGAATACGGCGCTAGCGACACTTCGATGCTAGGTGCAATTGAACGGCTGAATCTGATGCGCGCGCATCCGCAAGTTGCCGGCCGGCTGCAAACGGCTCGTCTTGCTCCATGACGTTCTAGGGTACAGGCACGGTGAAATTGCGGAGCTCGTTGGATGTTCGATTGGCTGCTCAAAGTCTCAGGTCCACAAGGCCCGTAAACGGCTGCAACAACTGCTCCACGGTGAAGAAAGGCATGCAGAACACGATGACGCCTCCGCGGAGCGGAGTGATGCCCGGCTGTTCGCCGCCTAAAAATTTCTGTCCGTGAGGTCGCGGATAGTGATATTAGTTTTTGGGCACAAGTGGAGTGCCGCGCTCTGCCGAAAACGTGCCACATCCACGTTTAGAGGAGAACAAATGGCCGACAAAAAAGGAATCTCGCGCAGGCAATTCGTTTCAGCTGGAGCGTCGGCGGCGGCGATTTCTTGCCTTCCTATTTCGAAATTTTCCGGCGCGATGCTCAGCGAAATCTGCGAAGCGCGCGGGATAGATTCGCATGCCTCCCCGCTCGGCGCGGGCTCGGACTGGAAAGACCAGGGTGTCGAGAATCTTGCCAAGTCGCCGTTCGCAAAGCTGCGAAATATTCCTGTGCACGCCGTAACCATTCAAAGCGGCTTTTGGGCGGGGCGACGCGAGATTAACGTCACAAAGAGCATCCCCAGCATGCACGATCTGCTCGAGGCCAACGGTCGCATGAACAATTTCCGCCGCCTCACTGGGAAGAGCAAGGATCCTCAGCGTGGGCCCGTCTATTCGGACTCCGATGTTTACAAGTGGACCGAAGCAGTGGGATTCGCTCTTCAATCCGGAGACCACCCGGAACTTCGCTCGATGGTGGAGAAAGTCATCAGCGACGTTGTCGCGGCGCAGCAGAGCGACGGCTACCTCAACACTTATTATGTCGGCGACCGCGCTTCACAACGAATGCTTCCCCAAGTACAGACCACCGGTCATGAACTCTATTGCATGGGTCACTTTCTACAGGGCGCGATCGCCTTCTACCGTGCCACCGGTGACACCAAAATGCTCGACGCTGGCATCCGTTTTGTCGACGACTTCCTGATCCCTGGCTATGGCCCGGCTCCAAAAAGCCCATCGTTTCCGGCCATCCGGAAATCGAAATGGCCCTGATCGAGCTCTACCGCATCACCGGAGACAAGCGTCAGCTTGATCTCGCCGGCTATATTCTCCACGGAGATGACCGCATTCCTCTACCAAACTACCGCACGATTTACATGTTCAGCGGGACGCCCTTTACCGCGCGAACCAAACTCGAAGGCCACGCCGTTCGTGCCATGTACGCCTGCTGTGGAAGCACCGACTATTATCTCGAGACCGGCGATGCAACTTACTGGAAGACGCTCAACACTCTGTGGGACGACATGACGAAAACCAAAATGTACGTTACCGGCGGAGTGGGTTCGCGTTCGGACGGCGAGGCCTTCGGTGACGCCTACGAACTGCCAAACTACCTCGCGTATGGCGAAAGCTGCGCCGCGATTGGCAACATGATGTGGAACTGGCGCATGCTCGCCGCCACAGGAGACTCCAAATTCACCGACGTCATCGAGCGCGCTCTCTATAACGGCATCAATTCCGGCATGTCGCTCGATGGCACTCTTTATTGTTACCGCAACCCCCTCGCTTTTGATCCCTCGACCGGCGAAAAAATCCGCAATCCCTGGTATGACACCACCTGCTGTCCGCCTAATCTCGAGCGCATCTTCGCATCCCTTCCAGGATATTTCTATAGCACCAGCAAGGACGGAATTTATCTGCACCTCTATGCCAATTCCAGCTGAACTGGCATCTCGAAAACGGCACCGGACTAAAGGTCGCTCAGAAGACGAACTATCCGTGGGACGGTAGCGTGGAAATAACGGTTACTCCCGACGCAGGCCGTCGGCCTTCACTTTCTTTCTTCGCATTCCCGGTTGGGCTGCACACGCCAGCGTCTCCGTGAACGGCGAAGCGCAAAGCGGTGTAACACCCGGCGCCTATCTTGCAATAAATCGTCGCTGGACTCCGGGCGACACCATCCAAGCGAAGTTTGATATGACGCCGCAAGTGCTCGAGGCCAATCCTCACGTGGTTGACGACCTTGGCCGCGTGGCCATTCAGCGCGGCCCGCTCGTTTACTGCCTCGAAGAAATCGATCAGCCCTCGGGCACTGTCTTAACGGATGTTGCCATGGATTTAGGCGAGTCCTCGGGAACAAAATTTCAAGATGAATTCAAGAGCGATTTGCTCGGCGGAACAGTAGTGCTCCGTTCTCCCGGTGTCGTCTACCAGAGAGACAGGTCGCGCGATGCTCTCTACTCCGCCTACAGCGCCGAGCCGCTAAAAACCCGCCGCGTCCCCCTCACTTTTATTCCCTACTACGCGTGGTCCAATCGTCAGGCAACATCGATGGAAGTCTGGACGCCGTTCTTAAAAACCTGACCTGACAGCGAAACCCAAGAAGTTGACCCGCATCCATGCTGCTGCGCCGTGGCCTTCCTCTGCCGTGGAGATCTAATTTCGTGACCCATGTGGCGACCGTGATCATCTAGTAGAACTCCCATGAAAAAAACACCCTGCGAACGCCAAGCATCGGGATTAACAATCGTTGACATCCAAAAATGCCATGACTATACTCCCGAATACGATTACTTAACCGATTTAGCTGCACGTGCAAAGCATTTCGGCGATTCTTTTGAGGGAAGGAACTAAGATGACTCTGCCCAAGCTATCTCTTCGAACGCTTCTGCTGCTGGTCTCCCTGTGCCTCTGTGTTTCCGTGGCGAACGCTCAATTCAAAGCCAGCATCCAGGGCACCGTCTTGGATCCTACCGGTGCGACCATCGCTGGTGCCAAGGTAACCGCCACTAATCAGGACACCGGCGCGGCCCGTGACACCGTTACGTCGGACGAAGGCTTCTACCGCATCTCCGAACTATCTCCGGGCAGATACACCGTCACCGTCGAAGCGTCTGGATTCAAGACTTCCATTTCAAAGGACGTCGAAGTGAGAGCCGAGGAACCACGGGGCTTCGACATCAAAGTTCAAGTCGGCGTCGTTTCCGAGCAGGTGATCGTCACCGCTTCTTCCGAGCCCTTGCATACGGAAAACGCCAATGTGGGCAATAACATTTCGTCGGAGGAAATCACTCGTCTGCCTGCGGTAGGACGCGACCCTTATGAACTCCTTCGTCTGACGCCCGGCGTCTTTGGAGACGGATCCCGTGGTGGCAATGGCGGCGCAAACAATCTTCCTAATTCGACCGGCCCTGGAGGCTCAAACACCTCCATCTTCCAGATTGAGAACTCGGTCCAAGCCGTAGCCAATGGCCAGCGTCAAGATGCAAACAACTTCTCAATTGACGGGGTCAGCGTAAACAGCTTGCAGTTTGGGGGTGCCGCGGTGATTACTCCCAACCAAGAGTCCGTCCAGGAAATCAATGTTCTCTCGAGTTCCTATTCCGCTGAAGACGGCCGCGGCAGCGGCGCACAGATTAAAGTCGTCACAAAGGGCGGCACAGACCAATACCACGGCAGCGGCTTCTTCAAGTATCAAGACCCCAACTGGAACGCGTTCAACAAGTACGGCGGGCCGGACAATGCGCCGACAACTCGTGTGAACAATAACTACAGGCAGTTTGGCGGCAGCCTCGGCGGTCCCATTCGCAAGGGCAGGCTCTTCATCTTCTTCTCTTACGAAGGTCTCCGGAGCCACACCCAGGATGTTTCCAGCCCCACGTGGGTCGAAACCTCGCAGTTCCGTCAGTTGATCGTAGCCGACCGGCCGGGCAGCGTCGCTGCGAAAATTCTCAGTTCCGCCGGCATTGCTCCTCGCATTGAGTCTGTACTTACTCCTACTTGCCTGCTCGCCGGGCTTTCTGCCTCACAATGCCAGCCTGTTTCCGGAGGATTGGACATTGGTTCTCCATCGGGAACGACCGGACAATACTTGCCTTTCACGGGTCCAAACGCGAATTTGGTCGGTGGTGCGCAGATCGGCGGCGGATTCGATGGCATTCCGGATCTTCAATTCGTCACGCTTGCGCTCCCCGGTAGCAGCAGCGGAAACCAATTTAACGGACGTGTCGATTACATCAGGGGAAACAATCAGCTTTCCTACAGCTCTTATTTCACGCTCTTCAACGGCACTACCGCCGATTCCCCCGGCCGCAGCCGCCCCCAGGGAGATCTGAACATTCAGCCCCTCAACCAGGTCCAGTCGGTTTCCTTCATCCACACCTTCTCCCCAACGATGGTCAACGAATTGCGCGTTAATTTTACGCGCTTTAATTTCAATCAGATTGCAACAAGCAAGAACGTGGACTTCGGCATCCCCCGCATCGAGATTGAAGGATTCAACTTCGATCGGTTACGCTTCGGTGCCCCCCAGGCGTCGACTACTCCCGCGATCTTCGTAGAAAACAGCTACAACTTCCGCGACAAGCTCACCAAGACCGCCGGCAATCACGCTCTAAGCACCGGGTTCGATTACGTTGCGGAACAGAACAACAACGACTTGAGCGGCATGGCCCGGCCACTCTACGTCATGCATCTGCTTTGGAATATGCCCAATGACACGCCGATCTTCGAACAGATCGACGCCAATCCCCAAACGGGCGGGCCAGCAAATGCCCAGCGGTATCTGAGGTCCAAATACTATGCTTTCTTTTTCCAGGATGATTGGAAGGTCAAGCCGAATTTGACGCTTAACTTGGGCGTGCGTTGGGAATATTCCGCTCCTATCAGCGACGCGAAAAACAACTTTTCCGATTTCGAGTACGGACCGGGCGGCGTTCTGGCTACTTCAACTCTCAATCATGTCTCCAGTCTTATCAACTCGACGCAGAGAGACGTTGGTCCTCGCCTCGGGTTTGCTTGGAGCCCCTCACGCTTCAAGGGAGGGTCTACTGTCGTACGCGGAGGCGGGGGGATTGCTTTTAACCGGCCTGACGACATTCTATTTGGCAATGCAGCCTTTAACCCTCCGAACTATGCCCGCTTTGGTCTGTGTTGCGGCACCTCCGGTGGTCAGCCGGGAGGTGACACTTTTGGTTCGCCGTTCGCCGGTAATTCTATTCTGTATGCCCTGGGCCAGACTAATGCCTTTAACAGCTATCCTGCCAATCCAGCACTTGCGTTTGGTATCGACCCAGCAACTGGCGGAGTTTGTGCGAACCCCGCATGCACGTCTGACCAAGCTGTGGAACTATACGGCGGATCACCCGACTATCGCGATGCGTATGTGTACCTGTATTCTCTGGAAATCGAACGGCGCCTCCCGTGGGGCCTCATTGCCACCGCCGGCTACCAGGGAAGTAATTCCCATCGGTTAACTCGCCTGGTAAACCAGAACTTCCTCCAGCAACCGAGTAACTCGTGGTTTGCTGTCTATATTCCTACCAGTGACATAAATGCGAATTACAACGCTCTAAACCTGCGCCTGCGGCGCCAGTTTTCAAATGGGTTCCTGTTCGATACTCAATATCGGTTCAGCAAGAGCATCGATCAGCTTTCAAACGAAGGTCCCGGCGCGGTTACCAACCAGACGGATCCGGCTCATCCGGAGACTGAGCACGGACCATCTGACTTTGATGCCAAGCACTACCTTAATTTCTTTACGCTCTACGATCTTCCGTTTTTCCGCGATAGATCGAAATGGACAGGGAAGCTCCTGGGCGGATGGCAAATCAACGGCATCATGACATGGCATACCGGATTCCCCTGGACTCCGGTAACCGGCCAACTCAACTCCGTCGCTATTACCAATGCCAACACCATCAATCCAACTCGACCCTCGAAGCTTTTGTCGCAACCTCAGATGGGAACCTCGAACAGTGACTTTATTGAGCCCTTGGCCAATTTCCCGGGCCTGGTGCAGAATTTTAATTGCAACCCCGCTAACGGACCGCTTCAGGGGGCGCCGTACTTCGATATATGCGATTCTGGTCCCCCGGGAATCGGCCGCAACTCGTTCCGCGGCCCCAGCTATTTCAATGTCGATACGAGCTTCGGCAAGAAGTTCGGGTTGCCCAGCTTCAAGTACCTGGGTGAAGGTGCCAGTCTCGAGCTCCGCGGTAACTTCTTTAACGTGTTCAACAAACTCAACCTCCAGCCATTTTCGTTCGGCTCGGATAACACCAGGATCGAGAGCCCCCTCTTTGGCCGTTCCCCGGGCGGCTTGGCCGGCCGTGTGATCGAGTTCCAAGCCCGGTTCAGCTTTTAACCCCACCACCCCACGAGGCGCATTCCGAAAGGGAGTGCGCCTCTCAATTTGTTCGAGGAGGCTGACAGCGAGTGGCAAAAAATTTCGCCACTTGCTGTCAGCTTTTTATTTGAACCGCCTGAACCTGCCTATCGACGTTCGACCTCCGGAAACTGCCGTTCAACCCCTAAATTCGACCTTTCCCTGTAAAAGACTTTACTCTTCCGCCAACGCATGCTACCATTCTCCATGCTTACTCTGAGGAAATCCCAAACTAGGAACGAAGGGAGCCTCGAAGAGCTTCGCCCACCCCGCCATCTCTCCGACTCAGCTCCCTGCCGCCCTTGTACTGGCGAACCTTTAGGTGCCTTTCTTTCTGTTATTCCCGTAGCCCTTCTCGACCACGCAAGGACAATCTCTCAACGGAAACGCCTCCCTCGCTCCACCAGTCACGTGTCACCAGTCACAATTCACTAAATCCTTTGGAATCCGCACTTACACAAAATACGCCCGTAACCCGTTTAGAATCCGCACTTCCAAAACACAGGACTTAAAACCCTTTAGAATGAACACTTACGGGAAAACCCCGGGGGGAGGGGGTCTTATTGTTAACTAAAGAATCCCACAGACAATTTCTATGTTGAGCCGGCAGCCAGAACTCGATTACGTGGATCGGAATCCGGCTTTTTGCATGGCGGATTGCGCTTCGGGATTTTTCATGAACGTGTCCCATACAAGACCCGTCCGGTGATTTTCAGCCATCAGCATGGTGATGCCCAGATCGATACCAAGAACATCTTGGTCGTACCAGCCGGTAAGAGGGTTGAACGCATCGACAAAACCGTATCTGGCCCAGGCTTTGTCTTTGTAGCGGCCTCGAATGTTGCGGAGCACGCGCATGCAATCGTCGAAGAGAAAAGCGAGCGAGCCGCCCGTAGCACACGGCACGATGCTGCCATCGATAGGCCCTTGCGGAGGCGGGCCGCCCCACGCCGTGTAACCTTTGACGTAGTCCGACGCGCTGATTCCCCACAGGTCTTCGCTGTAATCCGGAAAGCGATCGCGCAACGAAAGACAAAAAAGCTTGTGAGCCTTCGTTGCCTTGATCGAGTTCTCGAAATAATCGGTGTAGGCGTCGCGTTTCTTCCGGAAATCAAACCACGACTGCGAATATTGATGCGTGAAAATCGGGTCGTTGCCGGAGATATATTCAATGCCCTGATATTTGATGACCGGCCGCGTCCATGCTTTCCAGGTATCCGCCGACAACGGATGAGTGGGAGAGCCAATTCCCGAGCAAATAGATCATCATCAGTTCGCAATAATGCTCCCAGCGCGCATCCAGAAAGCCCGACTCAGGATGCCAGCCCATCGAGAGCGTCGGTCCGCCATTAAGCATCCACGGCCAATCGACGCGCTCATATATTTTTGTCGCCAGGTCTTTGATTTCCTGGTCGGAAAAATATTGCCGCGCGGTGAGCACGCCGCAAAGAAGCAGGGAAGTGTCGATCGAGGAGAGCTCGCACTTTTCCCATCGCTTGCCGCTGTCCATGTGAATGAAGTGATAGAAAAAACCGTGTTCGTTCGGAAGGTCATTCGCCAAAAAGCGTAGCGTGTTGCGGACGCGCTTGAGAATATCTTCGAGACTTTCCATAGCCGCGGCGTTCGCCAATACACAGACTCGTCAGGCCGAACCCCGTGGCCGCAATGCTGGACATCGCCCGCGAATCATTTCCATTCGCAAGCGCCCGGTCTTTTACCTGCCCTGTCCGCGGACTTGCTTCATTCCAGAAAAAATCAAACGTCGTCCGCTGAATTTCGTCCAGCAGCTGATCGTCGGTTCCTTGAAATGGCGCGCCCTTAGGTTCAACGAACGGCTTCTGCGAATCGGTTCCGCAGCTTGCAAGCGGAGAAAACGAGGCAGAGAGAAGACCCAGCCCACAAAGCCGGACGATTTCTCGCCGGTCATACAAGTGATGTTTGGACATTTCATCCATCGCAGCTACTTCGTAATTTCAAGGGTCGCTTCCGAGCCGTGTGCCGAGTCGGGGCTGACCCAGATTTTCACGCGCGCGGGCTCGACCACATATTTGTTGTGATCGTCCCAAAGCGCGAAAGCATCCGGCCCTACGCGGAAGCTGACTCGTTGCGTTTCTCCCGCGGCCAGCTTGACGCGCTGAAAGCCCTTAAGTGCGCGAACCGGCTGCGCCGTGCTCGTGCCTTCGAGGCGAACGTAGAGCTGAACGGTTTCCTCGCCCGCGCGCGTGCCCGTATTGGTGATGTCGGCGCTAACGGTCAGCGCGGAAGTTCGAAGAGCGTTTCTCATCCAGAAGGCCGCTGTTAAGCGTTCCGGCGCTCAACGAAGCCGAACTTATCTGCGGCGGCCCAAATCGGAAGTTCGAGTACGTGAGTCCGTAGCCGAACGGAAACTGCGGACTATTCTGCTCGTCGATGTACCGCGAAACATACTTATCCGTGCCCTCCCAGGGAGGCCGAGTAAGATCGGCCTTGCCCGGTGGACGGCCCGTATTGAGCTCGTTATAATAAAGTGGTTCCTGCCCGACGGCGCGAGGCCAGGACACAACCAGTTTTCCAGCTGGATTGGAATCGCCGAAAAGCGTTCGAACTAGCGCTGGGCCGGCCTGCACTCCCGGAAACCACGCAGCAAGAACCGCGGGAACGTGTTCGAACGCCCAGGGAAGAGTGAGTGGCCGTCCGCTGAATAGCACCAGGACGACAGGTTTTCCCGTGGCAACAATTGCCTCGAGGAGCGGTTGCTGGCGGCCTGGCAAGCCAAGATGCGCGCGCGAAGCAGCTTCCCCAGTCATGCTTGGGGCCGTCTTCGCCAAGCGCAAGAATCACGGCATCGGATTCTTGCGCGGCTTTGACAGCCTCAGCTATTTGTTCGTCCGAACCTTTCGTGATTTCGCTCCCCTTCGCGTAGTGCACGCGAGTTCGCGCCTAATTTCTCGACGAGCGCGGCGCGCAACGTGACGACATCCTGTGGGCGGCCTTGTGCGGACCAAGAGCCGAGCATATTGCGGCGTCATCCGCCAGCGGCCCAAGGAGCGCGACTTGCTTCAAATCTCGAGGAAAGTGGAAGCAGCGGCGATCCATTGCTTGCAGGAGAATTGCTCAGCAGAACAAACGAGCGTTCCGCAGCTTCGCGCGCGAGCGATGCACTTTCCGGCTGAAGCATCGCGGCCGCTTCCTTCTTCTCGTCAGCGTAGGGATGTTCGAACAAACCCAAGAGAAAACTTGAGGCGCAGGACGTCGCGAACTGCATGATCGACATTCGATTCGGGCACCTGGCCGGAGCGGACAAGGTTCGCCAGGTTGTCGTGGTAAAAGCTGCTGACCATATCCATTTCCACGCCAGCCAGAAAGGCCTTTCGCGCAGCGGTGGCAGGATCGGTCGCAATTCCGTGCGGAATCAGTTCCGAGATGGAAGTCCAGTCGCTATCAACGAGTCCGCGGAATCCCCATTCCTTGCGCAGAATTTCTTTGATGGTGAATGGGTTTGCGGAGGTGGGGATTCCATTGAGGGAATCAAACGCGGTCATGATCGTGGCCGCGCCTGCATTTGACTGCCGCGTGAAAAGGAGGCAGGTAGAATTCTCGTAGCGTATGCTCGGAAATCTCCACGGAATTATAGTCCCTGCCAGCTTCGGCGGCTCCATAGCCTACAAAATGTTTGACGCAAGCGGCGACGCTATCCGTGTCAGAGAGCCGTTCGCCCTGGTAGCCGCGCACATAGGCTCGTGCCATGGCAGAGCCGAGGTAAGGATCCTCTCCAGCGCCTTCGGCCATCCTTCCCCAGCGCGCGTCACGCGCGATATCGACCATTGGGGAAAAGAGCCAGCGGATTCCGGTTGCGGATGCCTCCCGCGCTGCCACGCGAGCCGCGCGCTGGACAAGTTCGGGGTCCCACGTGGATGCCAATCCGAGGGGATCGGAAACTCGGTTCGAAACCCATGGATTACGTCCAAACCAAAAATAAGAGGGATCTTCAGACGGGAGTTCTCGATCGCCGAACCTTTGATAAGCATTAGAATCCCGTGCAATCGTGATGTTGAATAATGCTCCGACTTCTCCCTTAATGATCATGTCCTTGTATTCGGTGGGCCCGGTGACTGGCCCTGCGGGTTGGCCGACCGAGTATTGGACCAATTGGCCGACCTTTTCGTCCAAGGTCATTTTCCGCAGGAGGGCCTCTATTTTTTGTTCCATGACGGGACTGTCGAGACTCGAGGGGAGCGTCGCGGCTCGGGTTCTGGCGGCGGGGCTTCTTGTGCCGTGGCGGCATGGCAACGCATCACCAGGCAGGATGGCAATTGCGGATCGAATGAGTGTGGTGCGCACGTTTTTAAGAACTCCGATTGTTCCCACGAACATCAGACCGGGCTTCGTTTTCAGCGCGGAAAGTATCAACACCTTACTCGATTCCTGGGCATTTGGGGTAGAAATGCAAACAGTCCTGGACTCCTAATCCTTAGCCGCGCCACCAGCAATATCCATATTCTTTGGGAATTACCGCAACGGAGCGCTCCATCCTGCAATTCGATTCCGGAACCAACTTCATGGAAAGAGCATAGTAAACCGATTTAGTAAGATACTCAAGCATTGCAAGCGGGGATTTGTGCGGCGGGCGATGGTCTGCCAAGGACCCTTGTCCTGCCAACTCCGTTATGGGAGACTACCAGCACAGAACCCCCTATGCCCCGTGAAAAATCAAAGGATACCTCCGCTGTGCGGAAACCCTCCGGCACAGGAGTGAGCCTGAAGTTCCTCGCGGAACATCTCGGTCTGTCGCAAGCCGCGGTCTCTTTCGTAATCAACCGGTCCCCCGCAGCAAAATCGATCCCGCAGCGCACACAGGAGCTGATCCGCGCGGCAGCCCGGGAATTGAATTATCGCCCGAGTCATATCGCCAGGTCTCTTCGGCAGCAGCGCAGCTTTACCATCGGCGTTGTCGTTCCGGAGATTAGCGAGGGATACGCGGCGCTAGTCATGTCGGGAATCGAAGACCATCTGCTTCAAGAGGGCTATTTTTATTTTGTGGTCAGCCACCATCATCGGAATGAACTCATTGAAGAATATCCGCTCCTACTGCAACAGCGCGCGGTGGAAGGATTGATCGCGGTGGATACAGTACTTTCTGAGAGAGTCGATGTTCCTGGAGTTGCCGTATCTGGCCACCGCGAAGTGCCCGGAGTGACGAACATCGTCCTCAACCACGATCGCGCGGCGTGCCTCGCCTTGCAACATCTTGCCAACCTGGGGCACCGGAAGATGGCGTTCATCAAAGGACAGGCGTTCAGCTCGGACACGGAAGTACGCTGGGAAGCAGTCCGCGAAGCAGCCAAGAAATTAAATATTGAGGTTAAGGGAATACTGACGGGGCAACTCGAGGGAGAATCGTCTTCGCCAATGTTGGGGTATCAGGTCACGCAAAAGCTTCTCGCCTGCGGAGAACCATTCTCTGCGCTGTTCACATTTAACGACATTTCCGCCATCGGCGCGATTCAAGCGCTACGGGAAGCCGGCCGCCGGGTGCCGGAGGACGTTTCCGTGGTAGGCTTCGACGATATTCAAAGCGCTGCGTTTCAGAATCCCGCTTTAACGACGGTACGCCAACCACTGCACGAGATGGGGATGATCGCCGCGGAAATTCTCCTGCGGCGCATTACCGCTCCCGCGAAGACCCCGCATCCGAAGGAAATCGTGGTCGAGCCGGAGTTAATCATACGGGCCAGCACTGCCACTGCTCAGGCCGCGAAAACTCCCGAAGCCTCGATTGAGTTCGCATGTATCCTCTGGCGCTGTCTAAGGCACTAGTTTGACGGCGCGATCGTAGCCCGTCATTTCCAGATAACCAACGCCGCTTGAGGGGAAGTTTTCCGCCGTGGCCTGCCAAAGTGATGGCTCCTTCCCAATAGAACGGAACAAATTTCGCCGTTCCGCTCAGCTCTTGCGCCGCAAGAGCTGTGTGGGCATCCAACTCGATCCCTAATTTCGGCATCACAATTTTCCAGGCGATGGGGTAGACCGCGTGAGTATCAGGGCTGGTCCAGCTCTCGGCGAGCGGCCGCAGCGTGAAGTCGTTCACGCGCAGGTGCAGGGATTTGCCTTGCGCATTGACATAAGTGCCCGCCGAGAAGGGATCGAGCGAGCCATCTTTCCGGCGAATGTGGAAGAGCATGAGCTCGGTGTTGTCATTCCAGTTGCAGGCTCAGCCAGTCCCAGCCGGCCTGGTTCGGAATCGAGTTGATGGGTGAAAAATTCGTGGTCCATCCAGGCGAGCCCATGCCACATCGAGGTTTTCGCCATTCAGCTCGAGTGTTCCGCTCGCGCGTAGCCGAGTCAGGGAAATGTAGTAAGACGCATGGCCCGCTCCTTCCGCTTTTTTGACTGACGCCATTTTCACCGTGAATGACGGGAGGTTTTTCCGGTTGTAGCGTCAGATGCAATTGAAACTCCCGATCGACAGCCTCTAGCTTTTGGTCCGAGCTTTTCCACTGAATCTGCCAGTTGCCATTCCAGATTCGTGCGCTCGATGCGCTCACGCCCGCGATTCCGGGTCCGGCACGATTGATTCTTTCCGCGTAATAGAAATGTTGGCCGTCCAGATCGCTTAGCGCGAGATGCGCAAGGTAGAGATCTTTCACATCCCAGATTGCAGCATGAGCCGGATCACGGCTGACCGCTTGGCGGAAAAACGTCAGTTCGAATCCATAACGATGGCCACTCGCGGATTTCAGATTTCCCGTGTAGTACCACCATTCCGTTTGAAAGTCTGGGTGATCGAAATAATCTCGAGGGAATTCGAATCGATAGCCGGGCACGGCCGTGCGGTATTGCGCAGCCAGCGGGTGGAAAATCAAAAGCGCCGCAGCGAGGACAGCAAGTTTACTCCTCATGGACAGCCTCGAGCGGATTAAGGCGCACAGCGACTCGCGCGGGGTATAGCCCGGCAAGCACTGTGGCCGCATAGACCAAGCTGATTGCTCCCAGCAAAATTGCGATCGGCCAGTGGAAGCGGATCGTCCAGCCGAACGACTGCCTGTTGATGACATAAATGAGGACAAGCGATAGCGCGAATCCCAAAGCGAGCCCCACGAAATTCGAGAGCAGGCCGAGCAGTCCAGCCTCAACAAGGATTTGTTTGCGTACCTGGCCGGCTGCCGCGCCGAGAAAACGCAACAAGCCAAGCTCGCGGCGGCGGTCGATGACTAAAGCAAGCAGAGCGCCGGCGATGCCCATCACCGCAACAATCACTGCAACGGCTTCGAGCGCGTAAGTGATGGCAAAGGTGCGGTCAAATATTCGGATAGCCTGGGTGCGCAAATCCCGGTTCGAAAAAAGTAAAACACGATAGCCTGCGGCCGCTTTGGTGATCTCTTCGCGCACCGCCTCGACCGAGGAATCGGGGGCGACATAGATGGCGAGATTTGAAGGAGCGGGGTCCGGGAGATATCGCAGCATCGTTTGACGATCCATCAGGATGCTGCCTCGCTCGCTTCCGTAATCGTAATAGACATCGACGATGCGAAAAGTTGGACGCACCGCTCCAAGCGCAATCGTGATGGTGTCGCCAGCGCGCACATGATGCTTGTAGGTGAATGGCTCGCTGACCAGCACGGCATCGGCATTGCGAATCTGCGAGAGAACCTGCTCGGTTGGCCTGCCAGAGAAAAAGTTCGAGCGATGATCCGAGCGCAGGGCGCTCAAATCCACCGAGGCTAAGGTGGCAGGCATTCCGTCATAGTTGATTTCATAGGCGCGCAGCCGGTCCACTCCCGCGATCCCCGGCAGCTTGCTGATTTTGTCGGCCAATTCCAGAGAAATTGTCGGATGACGGTCAGGAGCCGGTTCACCGGCAGGGCGCAGATAAAGGTCAGCGGGAAGCCGATCATTCATCCAGAGCAGAACCGTCTCGCGGAAACTGCCGACCATGATGCCGACGGATACCATCATCGCAATGGCGGTGGAGAGCGCGCCAACGAGCACCGAAGTGCGGCGAAGCGCAGCCGAGAGACTTTGCGATGCCAACAGCGCTTCGACTCCGAGGATTTTTCCAAGCCACCGGGAAGAGCGTGAAATCACCGCATCAGTAAAAGCCGGAATCGCCAGCGCAGAGGCAATAACGAGCAAAATGGCCGCCAGGTAGCCGAAAACAGGCTTGCCTTCGACGGCAGGAACGCGAGCCGCCACTGCTGCCAATATGCCGAGGACCAGTGCTAGCCAGAAATCGCGCGATTTGTGCACACGAGCGATGTACTCTCGCCGGCCGCGCGCCATGGCTTCGACTGGCGAGACGAGCGAGGCTTCGCGCGCGGGCGAGTAAGCGGAGAGAATCGCTACGCCAATGCCGATGAGAACGCGAGCACGACAGACCACGGGCTCAACGCGATCGCCCCTGGGCGGCTGCTCACATAGAGAGATTCCACTGTGGCAGCCATGAGTTTCACCGCACCGGATGCCATGACGCGGCCGACCGGGAGACCAAGCGCGGCTCCGGCCAATCCGAAAAAAGCGGCCTCACCAATGAAAGCCACGAGAACTGCTCGCCCGGCTCGCACCCAGAGCGCGGACGATTCCGGTTTCCGGCCGGCGACGCACAACAGATACGGAAATCGTGTTGTAGATGAGAAAAGCGCCAACAATAAGCGCAATGTAACTGAGCAGACGCAGGTTCCATCGGAAAGCCGCGAGCATTCGCCGATTCTCGTTTGTGCCCGTTCCTTGTGGACGAAGTTCGACGCCTGGCGGCAAGACGGAACGCAAACGGTGCTGCCACTCATCGAGAGACGGTACTTCCGGAACTTTTAGAAGGATGCGGTCGACTCGGCCGAAGCGGTTCAGGGCGTTTTGGGCTGCGGCGAGATCCATCAGGACGGCAGACTCATTGCCGTTCGAATCCGGGTAAACACCGCGGACAGTGAATTCGCGGACTTGGTCATTGATCAGCAGGCGAAGCCGGTCGCCCGGCTTTTTCTCCAGACTTGCGCCGACCCAGATGCTGTCTGCGGTCCTGCAAGTGCTTCATCGCATCTGTTGACAAGACGGGGTTTTGATTCGGGCCGGACCTAAAGATTTTCTCCATCCTGTCGGAGCTGCCTTCCGCAACCATGTCGACGCCGATAAGGGGAATGGTCAGTTGGGCATTCAAGATGACCGCCGAATCTTCGATTCGCGGCGAAATGCGTATGGGATAAGGAAGGATTGCGAGTGTTCCTACAACGGTTTCTGGCACGCCGCCCGACGCGACAATTTCCAGATCGTTTTCGCCAGCCAGAGTTTCCATCGAGGCCCGGAAAGATCCAGCCGCCGCCGTTCCAGCAAGATCGATCGCCAATACCACGGCGACGCCCAAGGTTACGGCCAGAATTGTGAGAGTTGCCCGCACTGGCTCTTGCAGCAGCGGACGAAGCATCAGTCGGTAAAAGAGGAGGAAGCGTGCCATGTCAGCGACCCGCGGTCTCCTCAATCTTTCCGTCACGCAGGTGGACAATAGCGTCTGCGAGGGCCGCGGCTTCCGCGCTGTGCGTGGCCATGAGAGTTGCTGTGTTTAGTTCGCGTGTCAGGCGCTTCAGAAGGTCGAGGATCACGTTGCCCGTCACCGTATCGAGATTTCCCGTGGGCTCGTCAGCCAGAAGAATTGCAGGGGATTGCACCAGAGCGCGCGCAATGCCCACGCGCTGCATCTGTCCCCCGGAGAGCTGGTGCGGATAGCGGTCGCCCAAGCCATCGAGTTCCACCCAGGCGAGCTTTTCTCGCGCCGCTGCTCGTGCATCGAGCTTTCCAGCAAGAAGAAGCGGCAGCTCGACGTTTTCAAAAACTGTTAGCGTGTGCAGCAGTTGGAACGATTGGAAAATGAAGCCGACTTTTTCACGGCGCAGCAGGGTGAGACCGGCATCTTTCAAAGTGGTTGTGTCCACGCCGTCGAGCAGCACCCGGCCGGAGGTCGGAAAATCCATGGCGCCGGCGAGATTGAGGAGCGTCGATTTGCCGCAGCCGCTGCGTCCGACAAGAGCCACGAACTCTCCGGGATCTACCTCGAGCGAAACATCGTCCAGAGCGCGGACGCGCTGCCCGTCAATGAGATAGTGCTTACTGACCTTTTGAAGCGCAACAATCGCCATAGCTAACTAATGATGGGGCTACTGCAGGGGAATTTGCCAGCGACGAGCCGCGCTTGCCGGGGAGTTGCGATGCTGCCGAGCGGCCAAACACCCATTGAGCCTTCCGGTGGCCTGTTATAGACTTCGCACGCACAAATTTGGGTCGAGAAACAGCGGCATTTCCATCGAGTTAAGTGCGCTTCGGCAACTACGGGGCTGAAGCGCAATGTGCTCTCACGAAGTGGATGACAACTGAGCAATCGGTCACGCCCGGCTAAAGCTGGCGGCTGCCAAGGAGGAACGGATGCTGTTTGCATCGGAAGTCGCGGTTGCACACAAGAGCATAGCCACCTTGGATCTCGTCATTATCGGGATCTACTTCGCCATTGTGTTTGGCATCGGCCTTTATTTTTCCCGGAGAGAACGAACCTCCGAGGACTACTTCCTCGCCGGGCGCGATATCGGTTGGTTTTTCATCGGCGCGTCTCTGTTCGTCTCGAACATTTCCACCGAACACTTTATCGGTTTGTCGGGGACTGGAGCTTCGTCCGGACTCGCCGTAGGACATTTTGAATGGCTCGCTTGCCTGATTCTGCTGGTTCTGGGTTGGGTGTTCGTGCCCTTCTACTTGCGGTCCAACGTCTTCACCATGCCGGAGTTTTTGGAGCGCGATTCAATCGCAATTGCGCCGTATACCTCGCAGGCATTTCAATCATCGCTTACATTTTTACAAAAATTTCAGTGCAGCTTTATGCCGCTAGCGTCGTTCTGGAGCGCGTAGCCGGCTGGTCGCTCTGGAAAACAGCGGTCGTTCTGGTCATCGCCGTCGGAATATACACCGTCGCAGGCGGGCTGGCTGCGGTCATTTACACGGACACAGTGCAGACCTTGATTTTGATTACCGGCGCGGTTTGTGCTAACGGTAATCGGTCTTCATAAGGTCGGCGGCTTGGAACATCTGCGGACCATGGTGCCCGCCAGTTATTTCCACATGATCAAGCCCATGTCCGACCCGCAATTCCCATGGACAGGCATATTTTTTGGAGCGCCCATTCTTGGCATCTGGTACTGGTGTACCGACCAGGTGATCGTGCAGCGCGTGCTTTCCGCGCGCGATGAAGGGCACGCAAAGTTGGGGACAATTTTCGCAGGCTTCCTGAAGATCTTGCCGGTGTTCATACTCGTGCTGCCCGGCATTATCGCCTTCGCGCTTTTTCCCGGAGCAGGTGAAGAAGCCCGATTATGCCTACCCCACGCTCATCCTGAATTTGTTGCCCACGGGCCTCGTTGGTCTGGTCATGGCTGCGCTTGCTCGCGGCTGTTATGGGTGCGATGAGCTCGGTGTTTAATTCCGCGTCCACCCTGGTGACCTTGGATTTTTACAAGAAGATCCGCCCGCAGGCTTCCGAAGGCCAGCTTGTCAATTTCGGCCGCATTGCTACGGGCTTCATGGTCCTGCTTGGCTTGCTCTGGGTCCCGTTCATCCACTACATCAGCAGCCAGCTCTACATTTACTTGCAGAGCGTGCAGGCTTACATCAGTCCGCCCATCTCCGCGTGTTTCGTGCTCGGAATCTTGTGGCCACGGTTGAACGGAGCCGGAGCGATCAGCTCGCTTCTGACCGGCTTCGTATTGGGCGCAACACGATTTGTGCTGGAGCTCGCCGACCAAGCCGGGGGCGGCCATTTCCAATCTCCCGCCGTGCGCTGGCTCGTCGACATGAACTTCCTGCATTACGCGATTTTCATGTTCGTGGTCTGCTCGCTCGTGCTCGTGGCAGTCAGCCTCATGACCAAACCGCCAGACCGCCAGCAACTTGCCGGACTGACGTTCGCAACCGTCGACGAAAAGATCGAAACCACGGTGGTGGACCCGCGCCAGCGCAAGCCCGCGCACGAAACGCAAACCGAGCGTGTTATCAACATCGTCTTTAGTCTTCTACTGCTCGGGACGGTGATCGGCTTGTGGATTTACTTCCGTTAGACCTTGCTTTGGACGGGAAATAAATGAGAACGGTTGCCATCCAAACCTTGAAACCGAACGTCACTCGGGAAGAGGCTATCCGTGTCTTCCGGTCGGGCGGCTTCAGCGCGGCCTATTGGAAGATTCGAAGCGGTCCGCTACAGCGAGTCGCGGATGCTTACGTGCCGTTTTGGGTTTATCATGTGCGTTACGAAATGGTTGGCGCTTTGAACACTCGTATTTTTGCGCTCGATGCGGTTCATGGCGCGCTCGATCTTTTCGAGTTCCCGCACGTTCCGCGGGAAAAAGAATTGCTCACGATCGAAACGCGGAATCGGCTGATGCCTCGCTTGAAACCGGATGCAGCGGAAGAACTTCTTAGGATGAAAGTGCTGCGGGTGCTCTTCCAGCAGGGCTTTTTCAAACTGCGCGCTCTGAAAGTGGAAATCGACCCACTTGCCTGCCTTGAACTGCATCTGCCGTACTGGCTGGCTTTTTACGGGGATTATGGCGACTGCAAAATGCCGCGTCATGGACGCAGTGCGCAGGCGTATCGAGGGCGCCAAAGCCTCGTCCTTTTTTGAGGAATGGCTCGCAGCATAGCGAAACTGGAAATGCGCGCCGCCCGGCGCGCGAAGAGTATTCCGAGACAGATACTGCTTCCACCTGAGCCCGGAGTGAGGGATAGCATGTTACATCTTGCAAGACGGTCCGGAGTCGGCCTGCTACTCTTCGGCACTATCACTAGCAGTGCAGCGGCGACGGGCTGGCAGCACATCGGAAACGTGCAGCGCGTGGAGAAGCTGCAAGGATGGTGTCGAACTGACAGCCGGTTCCGCGAAATTGCGCATCACGGCGTTTCGCGACGGTGTGATCCGTGTGCGGCTGGCTCCCCAAGGTTCTTTTCCCAAGGACTTTTCCTGGGCAGTGATTGAGTCTCCAGATCCCCCTGCTGTCAAAGTCGAAGACGGCAAGACGGAGTTACGCTATAACGGCGGGCCAAGTCGTCGTCATCGTCAAGAAATCGCCTCTTCTGATCACTTTCGCGGACTCGGCGGGCACTGTCCTCCTTGCGGACGAACCTTCTTTGCCCATGGCTTGGGATGGCACAGCGATCCACGTCTGGAAACGCATGCCCTCTGACGAGAATTACTTCGGCTTGGGCGATAAGCCCGGTCCGATGAACCGCCGCAATCATGCCTATACAATGTGGAACACGGATTTCTTCGGCTGGCAGGAATCGGATGATCCGCTCTACAAGACGATTCCATTTTTCATCGGCCTGCGCAAAGGCACAGCCTATGGCCTTTTCTTCGACAACACCTATCCGCAGCAGCTTCGATTTCGGAAAAGAGTCGCGCGATTATTTTTCGTTTGGAGCGGACAGCGGCGAGCTGAATTATTACTTCATTGCCGGCCCGGAGCCGAAGAGAATTGTCGCAGCAGTTCACCGCGCTCGTCGGCCGCACGCCGCTTCCGCCGCTCTGGTCGCTTGGCTACCAACAGAGCCGCTACAGTTATTATCCCGAAGCGCGCGCTCGCGAGATCGTACAAACGTTACGCGAGAAAAAGATCCCTGCGGATGCCATCTATTTTGACATTGACTATCAACAGGGCAACGCCCCCTTCACCGTAAATCGCGAGGATTTTCCCCATTTCGAAAAAATGATTTCTGATTTTCGCGCGCAGGGAATGCGCACCATTCTCATCACCGACTTGCACATTAAGAAAGATCCAGGCCACGGCTACGTTCCGTACGATTCCGGGATCAAGCAGGATGTCTTCGTCAAGAATCCTGACGGCTCGGTGTACGTTGGAAAAGTCTGGCCTGGCGACAGCGTCTTTCCGGATTTCACGCTGAGCCGCGTGCGCGATTGGTGGGGAGGTCTCTACAAGGATTTCGTGAACATGGGCGTCGCCGGCTTCTGGAACGACATGAACGAGCCAGCGACCTTCCAGACTCTTTCCAAGACCATGCCGCTCGATAATGTTCACCGGCTTGATGACGGCACGACGCTTGACCACCGAGCGATTCACAATGTCTATGGAATGGAAAACACCAGGGCAACTCATGACGGCCTCCTCAAATTACGTCCCGACGAGCGGCCCTTCGTGCTCACTCGCGCAGCCTATGCGGGCACCGAACGCTACGCCGCCACGTGGACCGGCGACAACAGCGCCACCTGGAATCACATTGGTATGAGCGTGCCGCAGATCATGAGTCTCGGGCTTTCCGGTTATGCGCTCGTTGGTGCGGATGTCGGCGGATTCGCAGGCTCTCCTCCCGTCGATCTTCTGACACGCTGGTACGAGTTAGGAGTTTTCTATCCGATTTATCGCGATCACGCCGCAAAGGGCACCGCCGATCACGAGCCGTGGGCCAGCGGCCCCGAGCAGGAAGCGATCCGCAAGCGCTACATCGAGCTCCGATACAAACTCTTGCCATACATCTACACGGCGATGGAGGAAACCTCGCGCACCGGCGTGCCGTTGATGGAGCCGATCTTTCTCGAGTACCCCGGAGCTGAGGATTACTACGGCGAAGATCACAAGTTTCTGTTCGGCAGGGATCTCTTCGTCGCGCCCGTCGTCACGGAAAAAGTCGACGCGGAGGATATTCATCTTGCCCCCGGGCGATTGGTACGATTTCTGGACTGCGGAAATGCATTCGAGCAAGGACCAGATTTCATTGCATCCAGCGCTTGCGGAGACTCCGTTGTATGTCCGCGCGGGAGCGATTGTGCCCATGCAACCCGTTGTGCAAAGCACGAACGAGAAGCCGGACGGGCCGCTCGAACTGCGCGTTTACATGGGCGACGACTGCCATGGGACGCTCTATCAGGATGACGGGCTGACCTTTGCCTATCAAAAGGGGGACTTCTTGCGCGTGAATTTCACCTGCAAGGTGTCTCCGCGCGAGATCACCGTTACGAGCAGCGTAGAAAAAAATGCCTACAAGCCGTGGTGGAACAGCACGCAACTTGAGAATTTATGGGGCGGGTGCTGAGCCGAAAGAAGTCCGCATCGGAGAGCAATTGATTCACGAATGGCGGTATGACGCTCCAGCGCACTGCATTACGCTCACTGTGCCGGACGCTCTCAAGAACTGGAATGTACGGTTGACCTTCTGATTCCTCACTCGACCAGAAAAATCGAAATGGATTTCGCGGGCACGGCCACTCGCGCTTCATCGCCCTCCACGTCGGCCTTCGCTTGACCCAGAACCTTCGTAAAGCCAGCCGCACCCTGTGCCGGCGTGTCACGGAGAGGAATTCTTAGTCCCCGGGGTTCAGCCGAATTGTTGAAGGCCACAAGAACGCGTTCCTCTTCTGTCTCGCGCAAAAAAACATATGACGTGTCGTCAGAGAAGAGGTGCCACAACCTTCCGCCCTGCAGCGCAGGATGCTCACGCCGCAATCGCAGCAAGGTTTGTACATACGTGAAGACTTCTTGCTGTTCCGGTGTGCGTCCTTCCGCTGTGAACGCATTCTTCGGATCGCCCGGCCAGCCTCCCGGAAAATCATGCCGGTTGTCCGGGTCTCTGCCGCCTGGCATAGCGATCTCGTCGCCGTAGTACAACTCAGGGATCCCGCGCAAAGTTAAGGTCAGTCCAAAGGCCAGCTTCAGCTTTGCCGGCGAACTTCCCTCGTCGCTAGCAAAACGAGGCACATCGTGGTTGGCGAAAAACGTCACCAGCGTGTCAGGATGGACGTATAGCCAATCGCTTCGCAATACATCCGGGATGCGCCCTGCGGGCACGTCCCGCAACAGGACGTCTCGCAGCGCGAAGAACATCGGGAAGTCGAACAATGTGTTTAAGCCGGAGTCGATGCCATCGAACCGCTTTTGGCCTCCAGCGAAAAAGGAAGTGACGCTTGGATCCGGATGAAAGACTTCACCGATCGTTGTCAGGTACGGATAGAGTTGGTGCAAACCCGCGTGCCAGGTCGACCAAAACTTGCGGGAAACATAGGGAAAAGTGTCCAGGCGATAGCCGTCCAAACCCGAAGTCTCCGCCCACCAGATGCTGTTCTGCAGTAGGAATTCTGCGACCGTGGGATTTTCCGTATTCAAGTCCGGCAAGTACGTTGAAGAACCAGCCTTCCGTCAGATTTCGGGATAGCCGCGGAGGCGCATGCGGATCGACCAGCGCTTCGAACGGATCGTTGGCGATTGCTCCTTTGTCCGTCTTGCCGTAGAACGTACCCTTGATGCCCGCCGTAGAATCCGCATGATGCTGTTGCGTGCCGTGAAACCAATCCGGCAACGGCGGCTCAGCAACCCAGGGATTTTTTGGTCCCACGTGATTCGGCACGAAATCGAAAAAAATCTTCATGCCTTGCTTGTGCGCTTCCGCGACGAGTTCCTGATAGTCCTGAATCGTTCCAAGATGCGGATCGACCGCGTACAAATCCACCGCGCCATAACCGTGATAATCCTGAGCCGCGCCATTTTTTAGGATAGGCGTAAGCCAAAGCGTGGTCACTCCCAGATCCTTCAAGTAGGGAAGATGTTCGCGGATGCCGCGCAGGTCGCCGCCATGGTAGGCGCGAGGATTCGACCGATCGTGCATGCCACGCGCTTCGGCAGGCTCATCATTTGAGGGATCGCCATTGGCGAAGCGGTCCGGCATGATCAGATAAATCACATCCTCGCGAGAGAGACCCTGAAATCTTCCGAGTTTCATCGCGCGGTTGGCCAGCGGCAACTCGAAGGAAGTTGTGCCCGTCGGAGTTGTCGCTCGGCAGACCACGGTGCCCGATCTTGTGCCGGCTCCGATCTTCAGCCACACGAATAAGTAATCGCCGCCGGCGGTTGCTCGCGTTCGCTCGACCACAATCAGTGCGGAGGTTGCAGGCGACCTCCGTGGCTTCGAGGTTGTGACCAGTGACCAACAACATCACTTCCGAAGTCAGGTTGATCCACCAGGAAGGAGGCTCGACTTTTGTAACCACCGGCGCATTGGCATTTGGCTTCTGGGATGGATTTGTCTGGCCGGTCGAACGTACGCGCACAAACTGACCATCATGGCAGCGACGATGACGAAAATCCGGAGGTGGCATTTTAGAGTCGATGGCCGGAGCGATAACAAGGAGGCTTTCACCCGGGAAGCATAAGAAAAAAAGTTGTGTCGCGCCAGTCTTGTGTCCGCCAGTGTTGAGTGTGCCGCTAGGGCTTGAATACGAGTTTGCCGAAGGATTCTGGAACGTGGAAATTCGGCACCGGGGTTTTCGTCGGCTGCCACGCGGAGTAGAAACGCGGCTCGGCGGGCCCTTCGACACGGTAGAAGTTGACGCGCCAGGCCTTCGCTGGATCGAACTGTGCCGTCAAACTCTTCATGGGCAATGCCAGCTCCGCACTCCAAGTCTTGCTTGTCTCATCGATTCTGACGCGGCGCTGCAATTTGCTCTGCAGATCGTGTTTCTCTCCCGGCGCGATATCCAAATCAATCCAGAAGCCGTTGGGACTCACCTCAAACTCCTTATAACGCCGCGCGTCTGACCGGGCGGGCTGCAGAAATACTTCAGCCACGTCACGGTCCCAGAGCTGATCGCGCCGCCCGCTTGGTTCAGCATCGAAGAAAACGGTGATGCTGCGATAGTGCGCCATAAATTTCAAATAGAGTGTCTCTAATGTCCAAAGCAGCCGCACCTCTGTTTGTCGTTGCAGATCGGAGTTCTTGCCCTGCCAGTCGTGACAGAAGCGTATCGCAGGAGCGTTTTCCCATTCTGCTCCTGGCGGAAATCCCTCCGCGTCTGCTCGTCCCAGAAATCGGACCGCTGTCGCCATGTCAATTTCGCATCCAGAGGAAGTGTTTCCTGCAATCACGCCGTGCTCCCCGCGCCAGATAGGAAAGTCGCAGCCCAGCATACCCGCAAACGGAAATGCGAACGCGCCGCAAACGGCTGGCTGTGCGCAGAATACTAAGAGGAGTCGGAGCAGGCAGCAAACACGATGTCGCAAGGGGCAAACCTTTTGCGCACGCTGCCGATTCTCTATTTCAGGAGCTAATGCTCCTACGTGCTAGCATCAAATTTGGCCGTAATCCAGCCGCCAATTTAGCGGCCATCTCCGAGGAGGGTCCGGCATGATCGAGCCAGTCGACGCTGAAGAATATTTGTCACGACCCGGGAAGCGCACGCCAGATCAATTCGAATACGTTAAAATGCGCATCGACGGCAGCGTCGCGCGCATGACGCTTAACCGTCCCGAACACAATCTCCTCAATGAAGCCATGCTCCGTGAACTCGCCGATGGCATCACATTCGCAGGGGAGAGCCCCGAGGTAAAACTCATCGTTCTCGATTCCGCGGGCAAAGTATTTTGCGGCGGCATCGACATCGGCGAGTATACCTCGCAGCGCGTTTTTCAAATGCTCGACGCGTTTCACGCCGCCTTCTCCGGAATGCTCGAAGTGGGCAAGCCGGTGATTTGCGTCGTGAACGGCCCTGCCATCGGCGGCGGCGCGGAATTGGCCGCTTTTGGCGACCTCGTGATTGCCACGCCGAAAGCGCGCTTTGCGCAGCCTGAAATTTCTATCGGTGTGTTCCCGCCGCTTGCCTCGACGATCTTGCCTTTTCTCGTTGGACCGAAGCGAGCGCTTGAAATTGTCTTGACCGGTGAAGCCATGACGGCGGAACGCGCTCTGGAACTGGGCCTCGTAAACCGCCTCGTTCCCGAAGCCAAGCTTGAGCAGGCCGTTAATGAGCTGACCGAACGGATCACCGCGCATTCTGGCCCGGTGTTGACCATGGCCAAAAAAGCGATTCTCGGCGGCATGGGCCTTTCGTTGCGCGACGGTCTAAAACACTCCATGAATATTTTCCTCAACGAGCTCTATCGCCTCGAGGATTCTCAAGAGGGGCTCCGCGCGCTTGTCGAAAAACGCAAACCAAACTGGAAGAATCGCTGAGCCATCTCATGCCGAGACCGCTTATGCCGTGCATTGACACTCCCATACCCGCGGCTTACACTGATTTTTCAATTTGCAGGCATGGGATGAGGGGAAGGCCGTGAGAATCGGCCGCGGTCCCGCCACTGTTATCGGCTGAACGAGCCGTAAGCCAGACTACCCTCCCGCGCCGCAGAGGCTAACGCTTTTCGCGAGAAGAAGCGGTGCCGCAAAGCCCCAGGGTGTCTCGCGGGGCTTTTTTATTGCGTAAGAGAATGATTTTTGCCACTGGGGATTTGTGTCCATGCGGAAAGACGCACAAAGGATTCTTTTGACTGTAGGCGCCGCCACTGCGTTGGTGCTCTGTCCAGCAACTTTATGTCCTACATTGCACGCGCAATCACCATCCGCCATTCCAGCCACTACACGCTTGAACAAGGACTTCGTCGATGAAGTTGGCCGCACCGTTCGAGTCCCGCAGCCCGTGCAACGCGTCGTTTCTCTCGCACCAAGTCTTACGGAAACGATCTATGCACTCGGATTGCAGGACCGGCTCGTTGCGGACACCGACTTCTGCGATTATCCGCCTGAGGCTCAGAAAAAACCGAAGGTGGGCGGCGCGATCAATCCAAGCCTTGAACAGATTGTCGCTTTGCGGCCAGATCTTGTGCTCGTCACCAAGTCTTTGAACCGCCTCGAGACTGTGCACGCGCTCGATGGTCTGGGCATTCCTTCCTATGCCACGGATCCCCACACTGTAGAGGAAATCGTCTCCTCCACCGAGCGGCTGGCCGGCGTGTTGGGTGTGCCGGACGCAGGCGCAGCCCTCGCAGCCGATCTCGAACGCCACCTCGCGGATCTCCGGCAGCGCCTGAGTGGGTTGCCGCCCCGCCATGTCCTCTTCGTCGTTTGGTCCGACCCGTTGATCTCCGCGGGCAAGAGCACTTTTATTGCGGATGCCTTGCGGCTCGCGGGCGCCAGCTCCATCGTGGATTCTTCACAAGACTGGCCTCAGATGAGTCTCGAGGAAGTTGTTCGCCTGCAGCCGGACTTTCTCGTTTTTGCGGAGTCCCATTCCGACAGCGGTCAGAGTCAGTTCGACTTGCTTGCCGAACGGCCCGGCTGGCGCGGACTTGACGCCGTGCGCAATCGACGGTTTGCCGTGATTAGCGATGCCGTGAATCGGCCCGCGCCCCGCATTGTTTCCGCCATCGCGGATCTCGCTCGCCAGTTGCATCCCGAAGTTTTTTCCCTGCATCCGGAGGGCGAAAAGGAAAAGAAAATTCCGCCCACCGCTCAACCACCGCTTTCCAACAGCCTAATGGCTTCGTCTGATGACGATTCCACACTCTTGGAGGTCTGCGTTTGCGCCCCTTGACATTCAGCCGCTTGCTCCTGCACTGCGCGATTCTCTCCGCCATTCTTTTTGTCGTGGTGGTCATCGCGCTCAAGCTCGGCGCAGTTCCCGTGTCTCTCTACGGTTTGGGCCGCGATTTGCTCCGTGTCCTTTTTCGCCAGACCAGCCAGCTCTCCAGCGAATACCAGCTCATTATCTTTGACATTCGCTTGCCGCGTATTCTTCTCGGCATTTTTGTCGGTGCTTCTCTTGCTGTTGCCGGCGCGAGTTTCCAGGCTTTGCTGCGCAATCCACTGGCGGATCCGTATGTTCTCGGTGTCTCAGGCGGCGCGGCGGTCGGCGCCATCATCGCGCTGATTGTCGAACCTCATCTATCCCTCGCGCCGGCCGTTGCCGCGCTCTTAACGCCCGTCGGCGCTTTTCTCGGTGCTGCGCTTACAGTCACAGCGGTCTACTTCCTCGGTATTCGTCAAGGACAGATCGACAGCGGCACTCTGCTCCTTGCTGGCATCATTTCTGCTTCTTTTCTTTCCGCCGTCATTATGTTCTTTATGTCCACGCTAACCGGCGGCAACTACCGCGGCATGGCCTTCTGGATGATGGGTGAACTCTCTACTCCGCCGCAGCGGATTGTGAGCCTCGTTCTCCGCTTTGGTTTCTTTCTTGCCGCAGGCGTCATTTACACCACTGCCTCGGACTTAAACTTGCTGCTCGCGGGCGAGAAAGAGGCCATGCACCTCGGCGTGGACGTCCGCCGCGTCCGTTTAGTCGTATATATCGCCGCGTCTCTCCTGACCGGATTGGCCGTTTCCGTCAGCGGCACCATCGGCTACGTCGGCCTGCTGGTGCCTCACGTAATGCGCCTCCTGTTCGGTTCCGATCACCGCATTCTATTGCCAACGGCCGCGTTTGGCGGCGCCATCGCGCTGGTCGTCGCCGATACCCTCGCGCGCACGGTCGTTTCGCCCGCGGAGCTTCCCGTCGGCGCCATGACCGCCTTCGCTGGCGCGCCACTCTTTCTATACTTAATGCGCAGGAGGCTGGCGTGAGCAGTTATGCTCGCTCTTCTGCTTCCTCCGCTTTGCGTCCCATTGGAGACGCCGGGGATTTCAATTCCGATGTTCGCTTGAGCGTCGAGCAAGTCAGCTATGCTTACTCCGCAAATCCAACACAAGCTCCTCTTTTCACGCTCGAGGCGACAAGTTTTCAAGCGCGTCCGGGCGAAATTGTCGCCATTCTCGGGCCAAACGCCTGCGGCAAATCCACTCTGTTAAAACTTATCGCCGGCGCCCTCCAACCGCTATCCGGCCGCGTGCTCTTGAATGGTTTCGTCACGCATACACTTCCGCACCGGACACGCGGCCAGCGCATCGCCATGGTCCAGCAGGAAAGCCCCTTGCTTTTCCCATCCCGCGCTTGGGAGTTTGTTCTTCAAGGCAGGCATCCCTATGGCCGCACGCTGCGATTCGAAACCGGACGAGGACATCCTCATCGCGCGAAATGCTCTTGCACAGGTCGGCGCGGAACATCTAAGCGACCGCTGGATGGATCAAATCTCCGGCGGCGAAAAACAACGCGTCATTCTGGCCCGGGCCCTGGCGCAGCAACCCCTGCTGCTTCTTCTCGACGAACCTACGCTGCATCTGGACATCGGTGCGCAGGTCGACCTGCTGGATACGCTGCGCAGGCTTGCATCCGCGAATCGCTACACGGTTGTCGTCGTCACGCACGAGCTAAATCTCGCCGGCCAGTACGCCGACCAGGTCGCGCTCTTTCAGAAAGGCAAATGTCTTCGCGTTGGGCCGCCCGCGAGCGTATTTCAGCGCGAACTTCTCGAACAAGTTTTTCAGACGCCGCTCACCGTGGAACTCGGCTCGTCTGGCCGTCCGCGTGTGAACGTGCCGGCTGCAAAATGAGTAGCTGTTCCATCGTTCACCCCAACGCCGCGGCTTACGCTGCGGCACTTGAATCACTCACAGCGGGCCACCGCGCCCCCCACAATCACCGCGGACTTCGTGCACGGGAAGACGGTGCGTTCGCCCTCGCCAACCGCTGGGCCATACGTGAAAAAGCCGTCGCCGCCGCGCGACTGTAAGGCGGAATAAGGTACTGCTGCGGCCACTGCCGCGCATCGCTCACTGTTCGCGATCCAAATCTGGAAAGATCGCTCACAGAAATTAGGGCAGCGCTACGGGAAGGCCGCGCACCAGTCCCAGCAGCATGGGAACGGAACTGCCGCCAAGCCAGGAGACCGGCGAAGTCCGCAAGCCCGAGCGATCTTTTCCAAGCCTCAGGCCAACCTTCAACTCCCGCGCGAGAGGGAGCGGAGGAAAACATGAAAACCAAAGTTCTACGAATTGCGTTTCTTTTCTTTGCAGTCTTCGCAGTCAGCTTTTCTTCCCTGGCACAAGATAATTCCAAGTCCTCCGATGCCCATCTATCTGGGAGCCTGCTGGATTCCAGCGGTGCGGCCGTCGGCGGAGTAAGCGTCACCGCGCAAGTGGAAGGTGATATTACAGCGCCAGTCTGGAAGACGATTTCGTCTTCGGATGGCGCTTACAAGCTCACGATTCCTCCTGGGCGCTATCGCGTCTCGTTCGAACGCTCCCCATTTGTCTCTCGTCAACTCGTTCTGGACCTGGCACCAAATCAACAGCGGAATCTCGACGTCAGTCTCGGTCTGGAGCGGCTCTCCGCAAGCGTTGTCGTTACCGCGCAAGCCGAACCCACGCTTGCGGAGCAAACCACCGCTGCGGTCTCTGTCATTCCCAAGGAAGAGATCGAGGCGCGGCAATCCGTCGCTGTTGCCGACGCCCTTCTTTTTGCGCCGGGCATTGCCATAGGCCGTACCGGACCCGAGGGTGGAACCGCTTCCGTTTTTCTTAACGGTGGAAATTCAAACTTCACCAAAATTCTCGTGGATGGCGCACCAATCAATCCTCCGGGCGGCGCTGTGGATTTTTCCAGTCTCACGCTCGACAACATTGACAAAGTGGAAATCGTCCGCGGCGCCGAAAGCGCCATCTATGGCACCGATGCGGTTTCAGGTGTCATCCAGCTCTTCACCCATCGCGGCACTACGCGCACTCCGGAATTTAGCGTCTATGCCGAGGGCGGCAATTTCTCTTCCGGACGCGGCGGCGCTCAGCTCAGCGGGATGCTCGGCAAGTTCGATTATTCCGCTGCCGCATCCTACCTGGAGACGGATGGTCAGGGACCGAACGACGCTTTCCTGAATCGCACGCTCTCCGGAAATTTCGGCTACAGTTTCAGCGACACCAACCAGCTTCGCCTCACTCTCCGCAATAACACCAGCGGCGCCGGCATTCCCGGTCAAACGGTCTTCGAACCGCCCAGCCTCTATCAGCGTTACGCGCAACACGTTTTCAGTTCCAGCGCTCGCTGGGACTTTTCCACGGGCAAACACTGGCGTCACCAGATAAGCGGCGCGGAATCGTACACTCGCCAGCACAACGACAATCCGCTGCAAAGTTTTTTCGCCACCGACCCCAATGTGTTCTGCCCACAGACCAATCCAGCTGCCGTCCCAACGGCTGAATTTTGCGATTTCACCGGTGAGAGCCGCTTTCAGTACAACCGCGCAAATGTAAGCGCTCAATCAAGCTATCTGCTCTCCAATTTTGGAGTCACCGGCGGCTATCAGTATGAAGTCGAAAACGCCTTCCTGACCTCCATCAATGTCCCGCACGCCCGCCGCAACAATCAGGCAGGATTTTTGGACTTTCGCTATCGGCCTCGGCGCCGTATCTCTCTGAATTTCGGCGCTCGAGCCGAGGCCAATGCCTTTTTTGGTACTCGCGTTGTTCCACGAGCAGGAGCATCCATGGTGGCTCACTATGGCAGCGGATTTTGGGGCGAAACGCTGTTCCGCGTTTTCTATGGCCAGGGCATTAAGGAACCGCGCTTCGATCAAATCTTCGGCGACAACTTCGGCGATTTCGGTAATCCATCGCTCCGGCCCGAATCCAGCAAGACTTGGACCGCTGGTATCGAGCAAAAGCTGCTTAGCGGTCGAATCCGCTTCTCCGGCGAATACTTTTCCAGCCGCTTCTACGACATCGTTACGTTTGCGTTCTGCTCGCCCGCCAACAACAACTGCAACGTGTCGCTTCCTGGCTCGCCTTCGAACTTTGGCTATTTTTTCAATACCGACATTGCTCGAGCGCGAGGACTCAATCTCACCGGACAAGCCAGGTTTACCCGCTGGCTGAATTTGGCCGGAAACTACACTTATGACGACAGTCTAGTGATTAAGGCTTCCAATGCGGTTGACCCGACGGAACTGCCGGGAAACCGGCTTCTGCGCCGGCCGCCAAATTCCGGTTCGCTCACGCTAAACGCCGCCTATCGCAGTTTCGGTGTGACGGTCGGCGGCTATTTCACCGGGCTTCGCACGGACTCGGACTTTCTCGGCCTCGGCTTCACAAGAAACCCCGGCTACGCGCGCTTTGACGTCGCCACCCACTACGACGCTGGCCACGGCGTTTCGTTTTACGCGCGCGCTGCCAATCTCTTCGATAAGCAATATCAAGATGCTTTGGGCTATCCCGCCCTTGGCCGCGACGTGCGTGCCGGTGTTCGCTACACCTTCAAGGGCAAGAACTGATGGCCGCGCGCGAACCCATTCTCTTCTGTTGGAGCGGTGGAAAGGATAGCGCCATGGCCCTGCACACGCTGCTCCAGCGCAGCGACATTCAAATCGCCGCGCTCCTTACCACCGTCACCGAAGGCTACGAGCGCATCAGCATGCATGGCGTCCGGCGTGACCTTCTCGAGCGGCAGGCCCAATCCATCGGCCTGCCGCTTCACGAAGTCCGCATTCCTCCACAATGCGTCAATCCCGTTTACGAAGCGCGCATGGAGGCAGCGCTTCGCATCTACCTCGAAAAGGGCGTTCGGAAGGTCGCATTCGGCGATATTTTTCTGGAAGATCTCCGCGCCTATCGTGAAAAGAATCTCTCTCGCGTCGGCATGACTGCCATCTTCCCGATCTGGAAACGAGATACCCGCGAACTTATCCGCTCATTTCACGCAAATGGATTTCGCGCCGTTGCCGTCTGCATCGATCCTAAAATCCTGGCTCCCAGCTTCGCCGGCCGCGAGCTGGACGAATCCTTCTTCCGCGATCTTCCGGCGCACGCGGATCCCTGCGGCGAAAACGGTGAGTTCCACACCTTTGTCTTCGATGGGCCCATTTTTCGCTCTCCTATTTCCGTCCGGACCGGAGAGATCGTCAATCGTGATGGTTTTGTTTTTTGCGATATACTCGAGGAAATGGAGAAAGCAACGACATGAATACGCAACTCTCTCAAAATGAAAATCTACTTTACCGCACGCTGCTCGCTCTCGGCATTATTGTTCTTGCCGCTGCCCTGCGCATCGCGCCGCACCCATGGAACTTCACCCCCGTCGGTGCAATGGCCCTTTTCTCCGGTGCGGTGATTCGAGGCCGCCGCCTCGCCTTTTTCTTTCCCCTCCTGGCTCTCTTTGCTGGCGACATTTTCATCGGCTTTCATAAACTGATGCCGGTGGTCTACGCCAGCTTTCTCGTCAGCGTCGCCATCGGCTTCTGGCTGCGCAATCGCCGCACAGTCTCACGTATCAGCGCCGCAACCCTTTTCGGCGCCATTCAGTTTTTCCTCGTAACCAATTTTGCCGTCTGGGCTTTTGGCCTCTCCTATCCGCGCACGGGCGCCGGCTTGCTAGCTTGCTACGCAGCAGGAGTTCCCTTCTTCTGGAACACACTTGCGGGCGACGGCATGTATGCCGCCCTGCTTTTCGGCGGGTTCGCACTGGCCGAGCGCCTTTTTCCAGCTCTCCGCGAGCCGTCTTTCGAAAAGGCCTAAGCGATCGCACCTGCATCGCGCGGCTCGTCCCGGTGCGGCGTGATGCTATAATTCTCGCTCCACCATGGCGAAATCAGCTCCAGAGTCGGCGGCCATTGCTCCCGAAGTGCTCGCGAAATACGAGTCCGTCATCGGCCTGGAAGTCCACGTCCAGCTTCTGACGAAATCAAAAAGTTTCTGCGGCTGCTCGACACACTTCGGCGATCCGCCCAATACAAACGTCTGCCCGGTCTGTCTCGGTCTGCCCGGTACCCTGCCGGTTTTGAACAAACGCGCCGTCGAACTGGCTATGCGCGCCTCGCTCGCCCTGAACTGCACCGTTCAAGAGCATTCGCGTTTCGCTCGCAAAAACTATTTCTATCCCGATCTGCCCAAGGGCTACCAAATTTCCCAGTACGAACTTCCCCTCGCCACCAACGGCTGGCTCGAGATCGACCACGAGGGCGCAAAAAAACGCATCGGCATCACTCGCCTGCACTTGGAAGAAGATGCCGCGAAAAATCTGCACGAAGGCTTCTCCGCAGTCCGCCACCAAGGCCTACATCGACTACAACCGTTGCGGCACGCCCCTCAGCGAAATCGTTTCTGAGCCGGACATGCGCACTCCCGAAGAGGCTTACGCCTACCTCACAACGCTTCGCCAGATCATGCTCTACACCGGCGTCAGCGACTGCAACATGGAGGAAGGCTCGCTCCGCTGCGACGCAAACGTCAGCGTGCGCCTGCGCGGCGCGAAAGAATTTGGCACGAAAGTCGAAGTAAAAAACCTCAACTCCTTCCGCTTTCTGCAAAAAGCTCTCGAATACGAAATCGAACGCCACATCGGCGTTCTCGAATCCGGCAGCCGCATTTTTCAGGAAACGCGCCTCTGGAATCAGGTCGAATCCTGCACCGTCTCGATGCGCTCGAAAGAAAAAGCTCACGACTACCGCTATTTCCCCGAGCCAGATTTGCTTCCCATCCACGTAAGCTCCGCCTGGCGCGAAGAAGTCCTCCGCTCCCTTCCAGAACTTCCTGAAGCGAAGCGCGCGCGCTTCATCTCCGCCTATGGCTTGACGCCCTACGACGCCGAACTTCTTACTGGCACTCAGGCGCTCGCCGATTATTTCGAAGCGGCCGCCAAGACCGGGGCCGCCGCTAAGGCCGCCGCAAACTGGATTCAGACGGAACTTCTGCGCCGGTTGAACGATTCCGGAAAGGAAATTGAAGCCAGCCCGGTTTCTCCAGCCGCCCTCGCCGAACTTCTGAAATTAGTCGAGTCCGGTCAGATCACCGGCTCCATCGGAAAAAAAGTTTTCGCTGCCATGTTCGAAACCGGCCGCAGCGCCGCCGAAATTGTCGCCGCCGAAGGCCTTGCCGCCCAAATCAGCGACACCGCCATCGAGCAAGCTGCCCGCGACGTCATCGCCAAAAATCCCGAGAACGTCGCCAAATTCAAATCCGGCAACGAAGGGGTCTTTAAATTCTTCGTCGGCCAGGTCATGCGTGCCACGCGCGGCCAAGCCAACCCCCAGGCCGTCAATGATATTTTGCGAAAGCTGCTTTCGTGACAGGTTGTGGACTGGCCGTGGGCCTGAACGCCGGGCTTTAGCCCGGCATCATGCTCTTGTTTTTGATCTGAGTCGCGCGCGGTTTGTACGCGTAGCGAACTACTGAGGTGAATCATGCTGAAAATAGGCGACAAAGCTCCGTCATTCCGCTTGAAGAACGACGCCGGCAACGACGTCTCCCTTTCCGACTTCCGCGGCAAGCGCGTCCTGCTCTTCTTCTTTCCGAAAGCCAATACTTCCGGTTGAACGATTGAAGCGTCCGAGTTTCGCGACGCAAAAAAGAAATTCGACAAGCTTGGCGTGGTCATCCTCGGCATGAGCGGCGACGCAGTCAAGGCGCAGGCCAGCTTTCAAGGCCAAGTACAAACTCAATTTCGATCTTCTCAGCGATTCAGATCTGAAAACGATCGAAGCTTACGGCTCGCGCCGCATGAAAAAATTCCTCGGCCGGTCATTCCTCGGCATCATTCGAAGCTCGTTCCTCATCGGTCCGGATGGAAAAATCGAGCAAGTCTGGGATAACGTCAAAGCGAAAGGCCACGCTGCCGAGGTGCTTGCCGAACTCTCGAAAAAATAATGGCTGTTTTCCTTGCGGTTAGAGATGAAAGATGAGCTCGTCCGATCGGCCAGACGCAGGCTCGATCAGAAGATTGTCGATGAGCCGAGTCTTTCCCACAAACACCGCCAGCACGGCATAGCACGATCGGGCCACTCGCACCACCGGCTCAAACGTATCCGCGCTCACAATCTCCGCGTAATCCACCGTCGCCAGCGGCTCCGCTTCAATAATTCTTCTCATCACAGCCTGCAACTGCGCCGCGTCGCGCACGCCAGCCGCCAACTCGTTTTGCGCTGCCGTCAGCGCGCGATGCAGAGACCGTCGCCGCTTTCCGTTCCTCTGACGCTCAAATACGCATTCCGCGAAGAAAGCGCCAGCCCATCCGCTTCCCGCACAATCGGGCACACCACAATTTCCGCATCCAGATTCAAATCTCGCGTCATCTCGCCAATGATTCGTCACCTGCTGCGCATCTTTTCTTCCGAAATACGCAAAGTGTGGCTGCACAATCTCAAACAATTTCAACACGACCGTAGCCACTCCACGGAAGTGCCCCGGCCGCGAACGCCCTTCCAGCCGTTCGCTGATTCCCTCCACATTTACATACGTCCGAAATCCATCTGGATAGACATCCGCCGCCTCCGGCGCAAACAACGCATCAACTCCCGCTGCCGCCAGATTCTTCCGCGTCCTTCTCCAGATCGCGCGGATACTTCTTGTAATCCTCCTTGGGCCCAAACTGCTTTGGATTCACGAACACCGATGCGATCACACGCGAACACTCCTGCCGCGCGCGCTTTACCAGCGCCGTATGTCCTTCATGCAGTGCTCCCATCGTCGGCACCAGTCCGATGACAAGCCCCTCCGCTCGCGCCGCTCGCGCGTATTCCTTCATCCAGGCAATCGTTCGGATTATTTCCACGGTGCGGCGGATCTTGCCGGCTCTTATTCGTTCGAGCGGAAAAAGTTTCACGAGTTACGCGCTCGCCGCCGTTGCGCGTTCGCGATAATAATGCATCAGGTCCGTCAAAATCGGCTGCGCTCCGAGCTGCCGCAGCAACGTCGTCACCTGCCCGCGATGATACGTCCCATGATTCACCACATGCTGCATCGATTGCCACAACGGATTGCGATACACGCCAAATTTCAGCGTCTTATACTCCATCACGCGGTTCAAGTCTTCCTGCGTCAGCTTGCCGACGAACGCCAGCAGCCGCCCTTCTTGCTCCGCCCACTTCGCGCGAAGACTCTGCACATCCGCGCACTCCGCCGCATCCGGCAACGACGCCGGCGACCGCCCTTGAAACCGCTCCAGCCAAATCCATTCCGCCCCGCAAATATGCGCCAGCGTGTCCCGCACCGACCCAAAGCTCGAACCCATCGCCTTCACAAATTGCTCCGTTCGTCAATCCCGCCGCCGCATCCAGCGACCTGTGATTCGCCCACGCGTTGTAATCGTAAAGCACACGCATCTCTTCCGGCGTCATTTTCCCCTCCAAGCACTCAAATCCCACGCGCCACCCAAATCCAGCTAAAACAAGCTATTGTCATTCCGAGCGTAGCGAGGAATCTTCTTTTTTCTAACTTTAACTCGTATATTCTGTATTCTACCAATCGCCGTCACTATTGACCGGCGCTTCGTTCTCTTCCTTCGCCGTTTGCGCCGTGTGATACGACTCGCCGATCCGAAGGAAACGTCCCTCCGCGTACATCCTCGCAATACTCCCGCGCCGCCCTCGCAATCATCTTCCCGACGTTCGCATACTGTCTCGCAAATTTCGGAGTCGCGCCAAACGTCAATCCCAGCAAATCGTGAATCACCAGAATCTGCCCGTCGCAGTCCGGCCCCGCGCCGATCCCGATCGTCGGAATTCGCAGCTCTCGAGTGATCTGCGCCGCCAGCTCTCGCGGCACCGCTTCCAGCACCACCGCAAAAGCTCCCGCCGCTTCCACTGCGCGCGCATCGCGCAATAATTGCTCCGCCGCATCCACCGTCTTGCCTTGCACGCGATACCCGCCAAGCGCGTTCACCGATTGCGGCGTCAGCCCCACATGCCCCATCACAGGAATTTCCGCTTCCGTCAGCCTCACAATCAATTCCAGCCGCCGTTCGCCGCCTTCCACCTTCACCGCTTCCGCACCCGCCTCTTTCACAAATCGCATCGCATTCCGCACCGATTCTGCGATATCACTGTGATAGCTCCCGTACGGCATGTCCGCCACAACCAGCGCCCGCCGCGTTCCTCGCCGCACCGCCCGCGTGTGGTGCAGCATTTCCTCGATGGATACCGGCAGCGTGCTCTCGTACCCCAGCACAACCATCCCCAGTGAGTCGCCGACAAGGAGCACTTCCACACCGGCTTCATCCAAAAGCCGTGCGGTCGGATAGTCGTACGCCGTCAAACAGGTAATCTTCTGCGGATTGGTTTGGGAAGCCGCGCTGGATGATTTTCGCTGCAGCAGCTCGGGCACGGTGATCTTGCCATTGCCCGCATTAGGAATAACACTCATGGTGGCCTCCGGTGCCGTTCCCTAAACACGGGATACAGCCCTGTACCTCACCTTCGCGCAGCATACCAAATTCGCCCCTTCCTGACCATAGCTCCCTGCAACTCTCAGATTCCCCTGGGAATAGCGGTTCCTCTGCTTGTCCTCTTTTCCTGTCCATTTCTGTCTTTTTCTTCTGTCTTTTTCGCTTGACAGAGTGTTACTCCTGCTATATAGTAGTCCTTGGGTACTTCTCTGACCGCGTGCCCGGGAACGCCAATCCCTGACTGGCGTTTTTGCTTTCTGGAGATTGCTCTTTCGACCTAAGTGCTTTGCTCTCCACACTTACGAAACAAACGGCATTTTGCCTCACTTTGCTCCATCTTGTGCAAGCAAAGCCTTTAGAATCAACATGTGCAGGACCGTCCGCAAGTGTTGATTCTAAACGAGTTACGTAAAGGCTAAATTCTTTAGAATCAACACTTATAAAACAACCGGGGGGAGGGGCTAACCGCCCATTTGTACTTACGAATTCTCCGCCGATTGATCGCCTAGCGCGACTAGAATACCCGCCGGAGGATTCATGATGAACACGCGGCGGGAATTCTTGACGAACACTTCACTCGGTCTGATTGGCACGGCGGTCGCCGTAAACGCCCAGCAACAAAAACCGGGGGAACCCCCAGCCGGAACACCGCCCGCGTTCGGCACCGGCCCGGCCGTGGGCCCCGAAGTCACGCCAGCGACGTTCGCGGAGGCGGAAAAGGTGGTCCAGGTGGAGATGAGCGCTCCAGACCGCGGCATGGTCGCTTCCAGTTGGCGCGGCAACATGGCCGCGCTCTGCGAGCGGAGAACCGGGCCGCGCAAAGTGGCGGTCGAGCCGGAAGTCGCGCCTTACTCGCATTGGGATCCCATTCTGCCGGGGCAGAAGCGCGGGCCGGAGCGCAGCCGCTTTGTGCGCAGTTCTGATGACGCGGGGGAATTGCCCGCGCGAGACGAGGACATCGCCTTTGCGAACGTGACGCAACTTTCCAGATGGATCGAGTCGAAAAAAATTACCTCTGAGCGGCTTACAAGAATTTATTTGGAAAGACTCGAGAAATTCAATCCGAAGCTCCGCTGCGTGATTACGCTTACACCCGAGTTTGCCCTGGCGCAGGCGAAAAAAGCGGACGCCGAAATTGCCGCCGGAAAATATCGCGGGCCATTGCACGGAATTCCCTGGGGCGCAAAGGACTTGCTCGATACCGCCGGGATTGCAACAACATACGGCGCAGAACCTTTCCGCAATCGTGTCCCGAAAAAGGATGCGGCAGTCGTCAAGCGGTTGCACGATGCGGGCGCAGTGCTCGTTGCAAAACTAAGTTTGGGCGCGCTCGCGTTGAATGATATTTGGTTCGGTGGACAAACTATGAACCCGTGGCTCTTGGAAGAGGGATCATCGGGATCGAGCGCGGGGCCCGGGGTCTGCAACGGCTGCGGGGCTCGTTGCGTTTGCAATTGGCAGTGAAACCGGCGGCAGCATTATCGGGCCAAGCATGCGGTGCGGGCTAACGGGATTGCGTCCGACCTACGGGCGCGTAGCGCGCACGGGAGCGATGACGCTCTGCTGGTCCCTCGACAAACTGGGGCCGATGACGCGAAGCGTTGAGGACGCCATGCTGGCATTGCAGGTGATTACTGGGCCGGATGCCGGAGATGTTTCGAGCGTGCACAGCCAGCTCGATTTCGATGCGGCTGGTGGCGTAAAAGGATTGCGCGTTGGTTATTTTCCGAAGTGGATGCAGGAGAGCCCAGCAACGGAAGTGGATCGCGCCGCGCTTGAGACCGTGAAGAAAATCGGGATGGTTCCAGTGGAAGTGGACATCCCTGATTGGCCGTACGATTCTTTGAATGTGATCTTGTTTGCCGAAGGAGCCGCGGCATTTGAGGAAATTACGCTGAATCATGCGGTGGACCAGCTAAAGGTGCAAACGTACGACGCGTGGCCGAATATTTTCCGGCAATCGCGATTCTTGTCGGCGGTGGATTTTGTGCAGGCGGACCGGCTTAGGCGGAAAGTTGCGGTGGAAATGGCGAGGGTATTTTCGCAGGTGGATATGCTGCTCGTGCCGTCGCTGCGCGACGAAATGCTGACAATCACGAACTTTACGGGGCATCCATCGCTGACAATGCGCGCCGGGTTTGTCGAGGTCACAGAAGCGCGGACGGATTGGGCGCCTGACCCAGCCGGCCATTGCCAAAATTCTCGCCTCCGATGCGCGTGCCGCATGGGATCACATTGATTGGGCGGCTATTTGATGAAGGCACGATTGGTCGAGCGGGGCTGGCATTGGAGAAGGCGTTTGCCGTAGTTAAGGACCGTCCGAAAGGGTTTTAGGCTCGAGACGTCTCGGATGTTCCACAATCTCCGGACGACGCGTCATCCACGTTTTGTTTTGCGTCGATAGCTCGTATTTTTTTTGACTTCCCTTTATTCGCTGCAATCCCGATAGCATGACGCGCTCCTTTCGGAGGCCGTCTCTTGAAGCCGATTATCGCCCCGCAGAAAGCATCACGCCCGCACGTAAAATTCCCGTCTGTTCGATTGCGCTGGCGTTCGCTCTCGCATTCTCTTTTATTCCTCTCTCCTTCTGCCAAACTTCTTCCGCCACGCCTCCCGGCGACCAAGCGGTTCACCAGCGTGTTGAATCGCTCCTCAAGGAAATGACCCTCGACGAAAAAATCGGCCAGCTCAGTCAGCTCTTCGATTTCCGTCCCGAGAAGGCCATCGACGATGCCGTCGCAAAAGGCCAGGTGGGCTCGCTGCTCTTCGTCACCGATCCTGCTGAAAATAACCGCCTCCAGCATCTCGCCGTCGATCAAACTCGTCTGCACATCCCGCTAATTTTTGGCTTCGATGTCATCCACGGCTTCCGCACCATCTTCCCCGTGCCCATCGCCATGGCTGCTTCCTGGGATCCTGCCGCTGTCACACAGGCTCAGACCATCGCCGCAAAAGAAGCTCGTTCCGTCGGCATCGACTGGGCCTTTGCTCCGATGCTGGACATCGCGCGCGATCCGCGATGGGGCCGCATCGTCGAAGGCTGCCGGCGAAGATCCATATCTCGGCTCCGCCATGGCCGCCGCGCAAGTCCGCGGATTTCCAGGGCGATTTCATCGGCGCGCCTGATCACATCCTCGCTTGCATGAAGCATTTCGCGGGCTACGGTGCCGCAATAGGCGGCCGCGACTACGACGAAGCCTACCTTCCCGAAACTCTTCTCTACAACGTGTACCTCGCTCCCTTTCACGCCGCCGTCAAAGCCGGCATCGGCTCCGCCATGAGCGCCTACCTCGATTTGAACGACGTCCCCGCCACCGGCAATCGCTGGCTTCTCCAGGACGTCCTTCGCGATCAGTGGAAATTCACCGGCTTTGTCGTCAGCGATGCGAACTCCGTAAAAAGCCTCGAAAAACACGGCTTCGCAAAGGATGTCCAAGAAGCCGGACTCGATGCTTTCAACGCCGGCGTCAACATGGAGATGGCCATCGGGTTTACCGCCTTTTCCAGGAGTCTTCCCGCCGCCGCTCAACGCGGTGAAATCTCCGAGCAACAAATCGACGACGCCGTCCGCCCCATCCTCGAAATGAAAATCCGTCTCGGCCTTTTTGATCATCCCTACGTGGACGTGGCTCGCTCCCGGCAAATTCTCTCCACTCCAGAACATCGCACGGCCGCTCTCCATACCGCCGAACGCACCGCTGTCCTACTTCGCAATGAAGGCAATCTTCTCCCGCTCAATAAGAGCGCCTACAAAAAAATCGCCGTCGTCGGCCCGCTCGCCGATTCGCAACTCGACACGCTTGGCTCGTGGGTCTTCCAGGACGATCTCCAGGAAACGGTCACTGTCCTCGGCCGGCCTCCGCAATAAACTCGGCTCACAGACCGAGCTTAGTTACGCGCCCGGCGTTCAGATTCGGCGGACATTTCCGTCCTTTTTCGACGAAATCTTTCATGTAAAGGCGCCGCCCGTCTGGACTCCGGAACAAGCCAAATCCGAAATGTCCAAGGCTGTCGCCCTCGCACGTTCCTCCGACCTCACGATTCTCGTGCTCGGCGAAGCGCAGAACATGAGCGGCGAGGCGGCCTCACGCGAATCCCTCGATCTTCCCGGCAGCGAGGAGCAACTTCTCGAAGCGGTTGCCGCGACGGACAAACCGGTCGTACTCGTTCTAATGAATGGCCGCCCTCTCAACATCAAGTGGGCCGCTCAACACGTTCCGGCAATTCTCGAAGCCTGGTACCCCGGCACGCAGGGCGGCAACGCCGTCGCCAATCTGCTTTTTGGCGACGCCATCCCCGGAGGCAAGCTTCCCATCACCTGGCCGCGTGACGTCGGCCAGCTACCCATCTATTACGCTCACAACACCACCCAATCTCCGGAAAATCAAGGCAAGCGCTACTGGGATGAAGAGAGCACGCCGCTCTATCCGTTCGGTTACGGTCTCAGCTATTCCACGTTCCGCTTTTCAAATTTGAAACTGGACCGGACGGAGATCAAGCCCGGCGAAACAATTCATGCTTCTGTGGACGTCGAAAACACCGGTGCGGCAACAGCCGACGAAGTCGCCCAGATCTACATTCATCAACAATCTGGCAGCACCTCGCGTCCCGTTCGCGAGCTGAAGGGCTTCGAGCGCATCACGCTCGCCTCGCACGAAAAAAAGACCGTCCACTTTTCCCTTGGAAATGATGAGTTGACGTACTGGAGCACCGCTAGGAAAAATTGGGTCGAAGAACCCGCCACCTTCGACATTTGGGCTGGCGGCAATTCCAACGCGGAGCTTCACTCCACGTTTGTAATCGCAAAATAGATTAGCGCTTAACCGTCAGTTCGCCGGGACGTGCCGCACCTGCGTTGCCTGCGAACCCGGTCCAGGTTCCGGCACAGGCTTCGGCATCTCCGAATCCTTGAAGCGCGGCACCATGTCGTCGGCCATCGCCACGCGCGTACACCGCCGAAGCAATCTCCACCGCGCCTTCTCTCACGTCTTCTTCATAAATTCGCTCATAGGTATCCAAATTCGTGTGATGCGTGAACGAACCATAATCAAACGCGTCCTGCGCCAGTCCGATTCCCGGCAACCCCGCGTTGTTGAACGAAGTGCTGTCCGTTCCGCCCGTTCTGCGGCTGTCGCCTTTACGACCCCGTGAATCCCCATTCCTCAAACGGCATCATCGCCTCGCGAACCATGTCCGCCGCTGCCTCAGGACCAAAGACTCCCGCGCCTCGCGGCTTGCCCGTTCCGGAATCAATGTTGAAGTACGCATCCAATTTCGCATACTCCGGCTTCTGGTTTTCAAAACTCCCAAAATGCTGCTGCACGTATGCGAGCGAACCCAGCAGACCCTTCTTCCTCTCCGCTCCACAACGCGATTCGGATCGTCCTCCGAGGCTTCACGTGCAGCGCCGTCAGAATCCGCACTGCCTCGAGCATCATCGAGGACCCGATGCCGTTGTCGGTCGCGCCCGTCGCGTCATGCCACGAGTCGTAATGCCCGCCGAGCATGACAATTTCATCTTTCTTGTCCGTGCCCGGAATTTCTCCAATCGCGTTATACGCGGTCGCGCCTTCGGGATATTCCTTGTTCTGGATGTTGATGCGCAGCGTCACGGCGTGTCCCATCATCCATAATTCGCGAAATCCGTCCGTAATCTTCATTTCGCATCACGAGCGTCGGCACCGCGCGAGTCCAATCGTAGGTGCCGTTTTGCTGCGCGATGATGATTCCGTGCGCGCGGCCCGCATCGTTCACGCGCACCAGTGCGCCATTGTCTACCAGAAACTGGTCCACCTGCCGCGACACTTCCTGGCGCGTCAACTGCCCTTCCGGCAATTTCGGCTGCTCGGGGAAGCGGAACGGCCGCGGATTCTTCGCATCGAATCGCGACTTCCATTCGTCTTCGGGACGCCGCATCGGCGACGGGTTCATGTCCTCCGCAACTTCGACGTGCCTTCCAACGAACACGATGGCGCCGCGAATTTTGTCCTTTACCGAATTCAGATAGGCATCGAGCTCAGCCTGTGTCGGCTGTTTCGGCTCCGCGGGCTTTGCTGCTGCCGGCATCGGCGGTGCCGCCCATTTCGGTTCCGGCGGAGGCGGCGGCACCTCCAAAAAAGTTGAATCCGCCGCCCGCCGGCGGCGCAAGTCCCGGCGGATCGAGCCGCACAACTTGCGCGGTGACCACTCCGCTTCGTGCTCGGTGTCCATGCCAGCGGCTTCACCATCAATTGCCCGTGGAAAGGCGCCACCGCTTCCGCCAAAAGCTCCGTGTTTTCCCAACCGGGCACCGGCGTCGCTGAGCTCGGCGGCTGAAACGTCCACGGCTCCAGATGCGCGTTCGCGAGTCCCCACGACGCCATCGTTTTTACCGCCCAATCGTCTGCGGCCTTCAAATTCGGCGTTCCCGTCACGCGCGGCCCGTACACGTCGGCCACCTCATGAATGATCCACATGATTTTCGAGTGGTTCGTCTCTTCCGCGCGGATCTGCGCGTACACTCCGGAAAGCCCCGGAGCCTGCGCCGGCAAAGGCATCGCCGCCAGCCCCAAGAAACAAAGCGCAAATCCACACAGTTTCTTCACGGTCTCTCTCCAATGTCCCAAAATTTTTCCGGCAATTCTCCGTGGCATTCCACGGCCGCACGTCAATATACGCTCGCCCGCGGCCGCAGGCAATGCGCCCGCCCCATTCTCGCTGCAGTAAAAGACGGGTTCCCCCTCTGGCCCCTCTCGAAAAACTTTCTGCTCTCCAGCAAAATATTATGTTGAACATATTATGGCAGCGTGCTTCCATGCTCTCGCGGCCTAAACTGAATACAGTCCGGAGCTAATGGAGGACGAACCATGCACATACACAAGTATCTACATTCTCCCGCAACAAATCCCACGCGGCGCCAGGCGATTGCCGGTGTGGCTTTGGCGCTCGGTAGCTTGGGTTTGGCTTCGGCCGAAGCGGTTGGAGCTACCACGGAAGAGATTTCACATACGGCGGAATCCATTCACGACGAAACGGTTTTCAAAGCCACGCGCAAGCGAGTCTATGAAGCGCTTACCGACGCAAAACAGTTCCATCAAGTCACGCAGCTGAGCGCTGCCGTGAAGTCCGGCATGGCGCCAGGCAAGGTCCCGGCGGAAATCAGGAACGAAGCGGGCGGTGCGTTCTCACTCTTCGGCGGCTATATTTCTGGACGGAACATTGAACTCGTGCCGAACGAGCGAATTGTCCAAGCTTGGCGAGCCGGAAGCTGGGGTCCGGGGATCTATTCAATCGCGAGGTTCGAACTTGTCGAGCAAGGCTCCGAAACCAAGATTGTTTTTGACCACACGGGATTTCCCAAAGGCGATGCGGAACACCTTGCAGAGGGATGGAGAACCAACTACTGGGAGCCTCTCGCGAAATTCCTCGCTCAGCCGTAGCGCATAATGGGGTTTAACGCCACGCAAAATCTCACAGCCGGTTTGCAGCTAAGCGCCCTTCGGCGCTTGCGCTCGCCCTTTCCACAATCCGCCTTTGCCCATCCAATATCGGGCCGCGGATAGCCACGTCGCATAGGAATAAAACAACGCCGTCAGCGGCAGGAGCGGCGCCCAGGCCGGCGACAGCCGATAGAAACGCACGGTGGGAAGGAACGAGAGAGTCATCAGGAGCCACGCCAGCAAGCCAAGCAACTTTGCGGTTGAATCATGAACGAACAGGAGCATCACGGGAGCCAGGTATGTCAAAAACATCCCAGCCAGCGTGCCTGCCAGGAACAGAGCGGAGTAACGCAGTTGCGTGAAGGCCGTCCTGGCAATCAAGTCCCGGATTTCGCCGAATGTGCCATAGGCTCGCAAGCTGGCGCTTTCGCGAGTGAGCCCCATCCACACTCGGCCGCCGCTCTCCTTCACCGCTCTGGCCAGCGCGCAATCATCGATGACTTCGCCGCGAATTGAGGCAAGACCTCCGATGCGATCGAGCGCTTCTCGCCGCAGGAGGATGCAGCCGCCCGCCGCGCCAGCCGTGCTCAAGTCCTCGTCCGCAATCCATCGGGGCGGATAGAGCATCAGGAAGAAATAGAGAAACGCGGGGATCAAAGCGCGCTCCGGCAGAGTTTTCGCCTGAAGGAGCACCATGAAGGAGGCGAGGTCGAGATTGTTCTGTTCGGCGCGGGCCACGAGCCTGCGCAGCGTGTCGGGCGCATGAGTGATGTCCGCGTCCGTGAACCAATAGAATGCGGGCGCTTCCGCGGCTGCAGTGACAACACCTTCGTTAAGCGCCCAGAGTTTCCCGGTCCAACCTGCGGGGAGAGCCGAGGCGGTGACAACGCGGACTTTTTCCTCTGCGCCATGTTCCATGGAAATCCGGCTTGCGATGGCGGCGGTCGCGTCACTCGCTGTGATCGTCCACGATGACGATGGAAAACGCGCCGGGATATTCCTGCTCCGCGAGGCTTGCGACAACTTCGCCTATGGTTTCCGCTTCATTCCTCGCGGGAATTACAGCGACGATATTCGGCCAAACAGCCAGCGGGTCGACGCGGTCCGTGTCCGCATCGAGATTTCTTAACACGCCAGAACCAGCCGCGCCCGAAAAACAGGTGCAACCAGATGGCGAGCGTGACGATGCCGAGAATGTCCGTCCAATACGGATGAAAAGGCGCCGTCATCGAAGGCGGAAATAGTGAATGAGCGGAGGTTGCGCAGAGCTAAGCAAGATCTTCCGCGCGAATCGGCAAGCGGCGGAGGCGGAGTTCTTTTTTCGATTTGCGCGTGGCGTTGAAAATCGCATTGCACAAGGCTGGCGCAATCACGGGAACCGTTGGCTCGCCGATGCCGGTGGGCTTCTCTTCGCTGTCCACCAGATAAACCTCGATCAGCGGAGCTTCGTTCATGCGGAGCATGTGGTAGTCGTTGAAGTTGGATTGCACGATGCGGCCGCCTTCGACGGTAATGGCATCCTTGAGCGTGGCCGTGAGCGCGTAAATGGCCGCGCTTTCCACTTGGGCGCGCACACCGTTTGGATTGACAACTCGGCCGCAATCGACGGCGCAAACCAGGCGCTTGATCTTCAAGTCGCGCGGCTTCACGGAAACTTCCGCGACTGCCGCAACATAGGAATCGAACGAGTAGAATCCGGCGATACCACGGCCCTCGCCGTCCGGCAGAGGCTTGCCCCATGCGGCTTTGTCGGCGGCAAGTTGCAGGACGCCTTTCAAGCGGGCGGTGTCTAGAGGCGGAGAGTCTGGCTCTCCGCCAAACTGTGGCATTTTGCGAGACTCGCCAATCAGCTTAAGACGAAACGCCAGTGGATCTTGTCCGGTAGCAGCCGCAAGTTCGTCGACAAAACTCTCGACGACGAAACCGCTGCTGGAATGCTCCACCGAGCGCCACCACGCCCGCGGTGCGCTGGAGTGCGCCAAGGTGTATTCGATACGGATATTCGGAGACTTGTACGGCACGGTTGCGCCCGTCCCGAATTCGCCTTGTCCGTTGTCTTCTTCGCCTTTTGGACTCCACTTGGCCGCGATGGAGGTCGAAGTCTGGAAATGTTTCCACGCGGCGAGATTTCCGTCCGCATCCACGATGCCCCGGCATTTGTGATACGACGCGGGACGATAAAAATCGTGGTGCATGTCGTCTTCGCGGGTCCACAAGACCATGACGGGCTTGCCGGATTTTTTCGCGACTTGCGCCGCTTCCATCACGAAGTCGGCTTGATAGCGCCGGCCGAAGCCGCCGCCCATCAGCGTGGTGTGCACGGTAACCTTTTCGGGCGGAAGTTTCGCGGCTTCCGCGATGACACCTTGCGCCCACTGCGGCGCTTGCGTCGGGACCCACGCTTCGGCGCGGTCCGATTGGATGTGCACGGTGCAATTCATCGGCTCCATGCAAACGTGCGCGGCGAAGGGAAGCTCGTAAACCGCTTCCACCTTTTTTGTGGCCGCAGCAAGGGCGGCATCGGCGTCGCCTTCGTTCCTGATGACACTTCCGGGTTTCGCGGCGGCGTTGGCTACAAACTGATTGCGCAATTCCTCGCTGGATTCCTTCGCGGCGGCGCCTTCCTCCCATTTTACTTCGAGAGCTTTGCGTCCCTGGATGGCAGCCCAGGAATTGTCGGCGAGGACGGCGACTCCGCCGGTTGTGGAGGCGCCACGGCCACTGGTCTCGATCTGGAAGACGTCACGCACTCCGCGGACGGCTTTGGCTTTCGCGGCGTCGAACGAGGCAACCTTGCCGTAAAAAACAGGACAACGCGCAATCACGGCGTAGAGCAAACCGTCGGGACGCGAATCGATGCCAAATTTCGCGTTGCCGGTGGCCTTGGACGCCGCGTCGACGCGATGCGTGTCGTGGCCAAGGATCGTGAAGTCACGCGAATTCTTCAGCGGAACTTCCTTGAAATTGGGAATCGGAAGCAGCGCCGCGTCGGCGACGAGCTCGCCGTAACTGTAAGAGCGCTCGGGGTGGCCGTGCACGACGTAGCCGTTCTGCGCTTTGCATGTGTCGGCGCCCACTTCCCACTTTTTCGCCGCGGCCGCGATGAGCATTTCACGCGCGGCGGCGCCCGCCTGTCGCAAGGGCAGCCAGGAACCCGCGACGCTCCCGCTGCCGCCCGTGCCGAGATCATAGATTTTGGGATCCGTGGGCGCCTGTTCGATGCTTACCTTGTTCCAATCGAGATAGAGCTCTTCCGCGAGAATCATCGGCAGCGCCGTCATGATGCCCTGGCCCATCTCGGACTTGGCGAGTATGAGCGTGACGCGGTTGTCCGGAGTGATGCGCACCCAGGCGTTCAACGGGTTGATGGGCGGCTTCTCCTGCTCCTGCGCGGGATCGGAAGAAGCGTGCGCGGGCAGATGAAAGCCGATGAGCAAAGCGGCGCCGCCCGCCGCGCTCGATTTCAGGAAAGTCCTGCGATCCAGAGTCTGAGGCTCGGGGGAAAGATGAGTTGCCATGGGCTTACTCCTACTGCGGATTTTCGCGAAACTTCTGGGCGTGGTTTAGGACTTCAGGCTTTGGTGCCGGCCGCGCGATGGATGGCTTTGCGAATGCGCTGGTAGGTGCCGCAGCGGCAGATGTTGCCGCTCATGGCATCGTCGATGTCGGCGTCGGTGGGCTTGGGCTTTTTCGAGAGCAGCGCGACCGCGGACATGATCTGGCCGGACTGGCAGTAGCCGCACTGGGGAACATCTTCCTCGATCCAGGCTTTCTGAACGGGATGACTGCCGTCGGCGGATAGACCTTCGATGGTGGTGACCTTTTTCCCGGCGACATTGGCGATCGGCAACATGCAGGAGCGCGACGCTTCGCCGTTGATGTGCACCGTGCAGGCTCCGCACTGCATGATGCCGCAGCCGAATTTCGTCCCGGTCATATTCAGGACGTCGCGCAGCACCCATAGCAATGGCATATCCGGGCTGACATCGGTCAAAGTCTGGGACTTTCCGTTTAAGGTGAAAGTGATGGCCATGGGGTCCTCCTCAGGTAGACGGGTATCGTACAACAACCGGGCATCGTTTGAAAATGTTCGAGACTGAGTCTAGGGGCTCGATGCCCGGCAACGCGACTGACCGGGCACTGTCGCCTTGTTGCGCCACAAGGGCGAATTAGCTTAGTGGTTTCTTGTTCGGCCTTCGAATAAACCTGGGTCGAGCGGCGAGCGCAAAGTTTGCTCTGGCTGAAGTCCAAGGTAGCAACTCAGGCCCTCATGATCGCACAATTCACCCGTTTCAAAGGGCCGGCGCTGCATCGGAGATGTCATTTTACACGGTGAAATTCCACATACTCGCGGCCGTGGTACAGGCGGTAATTCGCAGCCTCCGAGCTCGACGTAAACTGCAGCGGCACTGGACGCTTCATCTCCGTATCTTTCGATTAGAGCCTGCAATACATCACTGGCGCCGATGTCCATGACCACAAACTTGTTGCCTTCGAGAAAGCCTATGCCATAGGCGCCGGGCTTCAGCGTTTTCCCGCCGATTTCGACCGGCACTTCGTTGATGAGATACCCCTGATACTTTTCCTTTAGGCCAGTCGAATAACCGGAGCTATCCACGAGTCCCGCGAGCACCAGGAAGCCATCCGCATAGCGAACGCCGCCTGTATTGCGATCTTGCACCGTCGCTACCTGGCCGCGGAAGAAGACTTTCTCAGGCAGCAGCTTCATACCGACCTCGGCGGCCGTCAGGACTGACTCTTTGCCCGGAGCGGAATTTGCAGACGCTTGCCGACGAGCGAACGTGACTCCAGCGACAGCCAGGAACGAGGCTGCGAGCATCGAAATGGACCTGCGAAACTTCATAGCATTCTCCTTAGGCGAGCCAGCAGATTAGTGAAACCCACGACCATAAGAGCGGAGTGATATGCCCCTTCGACACAGCCCTTACGGAGCCCATGCAAGTGTGCAGAGCGCTGAATTGTCATTCTTGTCGGAGAAACGCTGCAGTGACCCAGGTCACTGTACCGCGTGACCCAAATCACGCCGGGGGCTGACAAAGACCAACGTCCGGCGAGAACCCGCGGCAGTAATCGGAAAAGTAAAATTCTAATATGTCTGATGTCCGGTCGAGCGATGCAGAGACCGATGGCGCGAATTCTTGTGGGAGACGAGGGAATTCCCATAGAATCGAAGCGCGTGAGGTTCCGTTGCGGATGCGCTCAACGCCATCACGCCGGGGAAGGTTATGCTGAAACTCATGACTAGTGTAATTACGACTGGTGCCATCGCGATGGGAGCTATCTATACGCCTGCTACAGCCGCTGATGCGAAGTTCGGTCCCTTAAACCCGTTTTATGCGGAGAGTACACTTGCCGTTCCATGCGCCGCCGTTCGACAAGATCAAGGATGAGGATTATCAGCCGGCCATCGAGGCGGGCATGGCAGAGCAGCTCTCGGAGATCCAGGCGATTGCGGACAATCCGGCAGCGCCGACTTTTGAGAATACGCTCGTCGCCGTGGAGAAGACGGGACAGCTCCTGCAACGAGCGACTGGCCGCTTTCGGCGCGGTCACTGGCGCGAACACCAATCCCGTGTTGCAGAAAGTTCAGGCCGATGAAGCGCCGAAGCTGGCGGCGCATGCCGATGCTATTTATCTGAACACAAAACTTTTTGCGCGCGTGGCCGCCGTCTACAAGCAACGCGAGTCGCTCAAGCTCGATCCGGAATCGCTGCGGCTGCTTGAGGTCACCTACGACAATTTCGTCCGCGCGGGGGCAAAACTTTCGGACGCGGACAAAACCGAGTTGAAGAAGCTGAACGAGGAAATCTCAACACTCTCGAATGAGTTTTCGACAAAGCTGCTTGCCGCGACGAAAGAGGGCGCTTACTTCACAACGGACAAGAGTGCGCTGGCCGGCTTGAGCGACGCGCAATTGGCCGCGGCCGCACAGGCCGCACAAGGCCGCAAGCAACGAAGGCTATTTGCTCCCGCTGCAGAACACGACACAGCAGCCGGATCTCGCGTCGCTCCGCGTTCAGGCGACCCGCGAGGCGCTGTTCGAGAAATCCTGGAACCGCGCCGAGCGCGGCGATGCAAACGATACGCGCGAGATTATCTCGCGCATCGCACAGCTGCGCGCGCAGCGGGCGCAACTGCTCGGCTATCCAAATCACGCGGCGTGGAAGCTGGGAGACCAGATGGCGAAAACGCCAGAAGCCGCCTTGAAGTTCATGGATGCCCTGGTGCCTGGCGCGACCGCGAAGGCGGCGCGCGAAGCCAAAGATATCCAGGACGTGATCGATGCGCAGAAGGGCGGTTTCACTCTCCAGCCGTGGGACTGGAATTTCTATTCCGAACAGGTGCGCAAGGCGAAATACGATCTGAACGAGGCAGAGGTCAAGCCGTACTTCGAATTGAACTACGTGCTGGAAAACGGCGTGTTCTACGCGGCCCATCAGCTCTACGGAATCACTTTCAAGGAACGCAAGGACATTCCGGTCTACCAGCCGGATGTTCGCGTCTTCGAAGTCTCGGATGCGGACGGCAAGCCGCTGGCGCTTTTCTATTGCGATTATTTCAAGCGCGACAACAAGAACGGCGGCGCGTGGATGGATAGTCTTCGTGAATCAGTCCAAGCTTCTGGGAACGCTGCCGGTGGTCTACAACGTCGCGAATCTGCCGAAGCCTGCGCCGGGCGAGCCGGCGCTGATCAGCTTTACCGACGTGACGACCATGTTCCACGAGTTTGGCCATGCGCTGCACGGCATGTTCGCGAACACCGAATATCCAAGCCTCTCGGGCACCGCAACAGCGAGAGACTTCGTGGAGTTTCCGTCACAATTCAACGAGCACTGGGCTCTCTATCCGGCCGTGTTCAATAATTACGCGAAACACTACAAGACCGGAGCTCCCATGCCGGCCGAACTGGCTGCCAAGATCAAGAAAGCGCGACGTTTAACCAGGGATATATGCTGACGGAACTGGTCGCGGGCGCAGAGCTCGACATGCAATGGCACACGCTTCCGGCGAGCGCACCTTTGCAGAAGCCGGATGCGTTCGAAAAACAAGCGCTTGAGAAGACGCATCTGCTGCTCAAGGCAGTGCCGCCGCGCTACCGTTCCACCTATTTCAGCCACATCTGGGGTGGAGACTACTCCGCCGGTTACTATGCCTATCTGTGGGCGGAGATGCTCGATGACGACGCTTACCAGTGGTTTGAAGAGCACGGCGGACTGACGCGCGCGAATGGCGACCGGTTCCGGCAGATGGTGCTGTCGCGCGGGAATACGGAGGATTTGGCGAAGATGTATGCAGGCTGGCGTGGGAAAGAGCCGAGCGTCGAGCCGATGCTGAAGGACCGGGGATTGCAGGAGTCCGGAAAGTAGAGTGTGGCTGGCGTATCCCTCAGCAAACGATAAATGGAAGGCCCCAAGCGCAAAACTGGCGCAAGGGGCCCGTTGCGTTCTCGGACGTTACTGCAAAACTCGCGCAGCTTAGTCTATGCGGGCAGAACTTATACGGTTATCCCAATTCAAATTGGGATTGTTGGGCATCCGCCAGCGGTGCAAGTCCGGAATGCTTTGGTCGGTGGTTGCTTGTGGACCACTGAAGTTCGGATCCTTATAGATCGTGACGGTGGCCCGGCCGAAGATCTGGACGGAAGTAATCTCATCGTCCAACTTAACCTGGGGAATATTTGAGCCCCGCTCGCTGCAGAAATAATCTCCTGTGAAATTGACATTCTTGTAGAAGCAAGCTCCGCTGCGGGGCCGGCCGTGCTGATTGCCGCCCTGGCCGGAATTCCACCATCGCAGGTCCTCCCTCTTCGCGTCGGGGGTTGACTTGAAACCGAGCGCGACACCCTCTATCCACCCAGATTCCATTGGCGTCATTGCCCCAGGTCTCGCCGCGAATACATCGTGCCCCTCCAAGCTGCTCCACCAGGACGACCTCGGAGTGCGGATCTGGAAGGGGACAGGATTGAAACCGGTTATGGCGAGACTCGCAAGTGAAGGATTGTCCTGGCGGTCTTGCGCAGCTGCTTTCGCTGGAGTGAAAAAACACAGGAAAAATGCGGAAACCACGAACCAAGAATAAAAAGCTTTCATAGGGAATCTCCGTTCGCCGTAGATTTTGCCAACTCTTACTTAAATAAAGGAGCCACCCCAAAAGTCGGAAGGCCTGGTTCCAAGTTTTGGTTTACGTATCCCTACAACCAGAAACTTGTCGAAACGTTTCTCTGATTGGATTTAGCGGGCCCTTCTTCTACTTCGGGACGGAACATCATCTGAAAATTATCATAGCCAACCTGGCCGAGCCAGTCTGTATTATTTAGAACACATGCTAGAAATGCCGCGGCAGGTTGCTCTGGCCGCTAAAAACTCGGCTAACCTCGGCGCGTTCCACAAGGCGACATGCAGGCCATCTTCCAGCGGGCAATCTAGGCGTTTATTACAATTCGGCTGCCTGTCTTGTGAACAAAAGAATCGGGAAATGACTACTACTAAACATGGACCACTCCTACGCTAAATCAGCGGCACGGATGGGTAGGCGGCGAATCCGTTTGCCAGATGCGGCGAAGATCGCGTTGCAAACCGCGGGAGCGATAGGGGGCACTCCCACCTCGCCCACGCCGCCGGGACGTTCCGCGCTGGGAACAATGTGGACCTCAATGACGGGGGGAGCTTCGATCCATGCGAAGGACCTCGTAGTCATTGAAGTTGCTTTGATCCACGCGGCCACTCGAAACGGTTATTTCACTCTTTAGTGTTTGGGCCAGGCCAAAGTTAATCGCGCTTTCCATTTGGGCGGCGAGGCCGAGCGGATTGATGCATGTCCCGCAATCAACGGCGCAGACAACTCGATCTACATGGACAGCCCCTCGCTTTGTGTCGCAAGTTACTTCCGCAATCTGCGCGACATAACTGCCCCATCCGTACATGACACCAAGGCCGCGGCCTCTTCCCGGCGGCAAAGCAGAATTCCATCCAGATTTTTCAGCGGCGAGCTCAACGACGGCTCGCCGCCGGCCGACATCGATTGTGCCGTTGCCGCGGCCGAGGTCGATCTTGCGGGCGGGTCCCAGTGCGGCAAGCAGAAAATCCACGGGGTCGCGTCCAGCGGCATGTGCCGCTTCGTCAAAAAAACCGGATCGTACAAACTGGTTGCCGGAATCGTCCACAGAACGCCAATAGCCCAGCGGGATGCCGGTTTCCGCGATGGAGAATTCCAGGCGGAGATTGGGAACGGAGAACGCGGGAAAATCCAAGGAGTCAACGGCCGCAGCAGTCTGAGCGGAGATGCCTGTGCCGTTGTAAAACGTTCCGATGGAAGGCGAAGCCGCGCGATGCTTCCAGGAAATTAAGTCGCCCTTGGCATCGAGTCCGGCGCGCAGAGAGTGAATCGCAGGGGGACGATAGAAATCATGACGAATGTCGTCCTCGCGAGACCAGACCACTTGCACGGGCGCGCCGGCTTCTCGGGAGACGAGCGCGGCTTCGACAGCGTAGTCCTGAATAAGGCGGCGGCCAAAACCGCCTCCAATGAACGTGACGTGGACTTTGATATTTTCGCGCGGAATGCCGAGCGCGCTGGCAACCGATGCCGCGGCCGCTGCCGGGATTTGCGTTGGCGCCCAGAGTTCGCAGGAATCGCCCCTAACGTGGGCAGTGCAATTGACGGGCTCCATCGTGGCGTGAGCGAGGAAGGGAACTTCGTAGACAGCCTCAATTCTTTTGTCAGCAGCGGCGTGGGCTTTGTCGAAGTCGCCATCGTTGCGGATCACGGTTCCGGGCTGTGAAACAAGACCGCGCATTTTTTCTCGGAGGCCGGCGGTGGATTCAGCGGAGGAAGGAGGTTCGTTCCATTCCACCTTGAGAAGTTTGCGGGCTTGCATAGCGGCCCAGGTGGAATCGGCGACAACGGCGACGCCTGCGCAAGAGTAATTGCGGCTGCCGGGTCCGGAAGTTTCGCCAAATTGATGCGTGAGATGAGCGGACTTCAGTTCAAAAACTGCCCGGACGTGCGGAGCGGATTTCACTTCGTCGGCGTTGAAGCGGCGCGGGGTGCCGCCGTAAACGGGACTGCGTTCCACGGAAGCGAAGAGCATGCCGGAAATGCGTGTGTCCAAGCCGAACTTGGCGGTGCCGGTCACTTTAGCGGGTGAATCGGTTCGCCGCGTGGGCTTGCCGATGAGCGCGAAGTCCGAGGGTTTCTTCAACGGCGGATCGGCGGGAGGTTGAAGGGAGCCAGCGGCAGGCGAGGAGTGTCCAAACGCCAATTGGCGCGTTGTGGGTTCGTGAATGACGAAGCCGTTTTCTGCGCGGCATTCGGTGCCCGCACTTTCCATTCGCCGGCTGCTGCGGACAGCAGCATTTCTCTCGCCGCTGCTCCTGCTTTCCGCAGATTGTCGTATGAACCGCGATCGCTTCCGCTGCCTCCGGTGAGCTGATCGCCATATTTCGGGTCGAGATCGGCCTGCAGAACCTCGACGTGACGCCAGTCGCAGCAAAGCTCTTCGGCAACCATCATCGGGAGAGCGGTACGAACTCCCTGGCCCATTTCCGAATGGCCGCACCAGATTTTGACCGTGCCATCCGTGGAAATTTCAAGCCAGGCGTTAGGCGCAAACGGTCTACCAGAGGAGAGTACCTAGCTGGGTGCGCGAAAAACTGCGCGGCAGATAGAATGCCAGAACCAGACTGCCGCCCGTCGCAGCGGAAGATTTCAGAAAGGCACGTCGTGTAACGATCGAAGGCAAGGGCAAGCCCCCAAAGGCTCAGACGCATCCGACTACCGTGAGTAAGCAGGGCTATCCGCGCAAGACAGAAACAGCCGAGCGTGGTGGCGGCGCTTCTGGTTCGACTCCGCGCCAACCTACCGGGCGGCCGCTTACCGCTTCCTTGACCGAGCGGAACAGCACCACGTACATCAACTGGCGGTAGTAGAAACGTTGCAGAAGAACGGGAATGAGCAATGTCCAATCTTCTTTTTTCTCGAGCGCAAAGGCGAGAGCGCAGGTAAGGACATCGATCAGCAAGAAACCAAGGAAGAAGATGACGGATTTCTCGACGTCGGCGGTGGTCCACAGCGCGGCAATTTCGTCATGCGGAACTGCGCCAAACCCCAGAGCAACAAAGAGCCGAAAAACATCAGGTCGATAACTGGGGAGATCAGCGGCAACACAAGCTGAAAGACGAAGATGTTCGGAAGAGCGATCCAGCCCAGCGTGCCGTGCTTGGGCCGGACCAGCGTGTCACTGTGCTTCCAGAAGGCTTGCAGTGTGCCGAAGGTCCAGCGGAATCGCTGGCGAATCAGAGCGCCAGCCGTTTCCGGAGCTTCGGTCCATGCGATGGCTTCTTCGTCATAACTGATGCGCCAGCCCAAGCCGCCGGATTCCGATGGTTAAGTCAGCATCTTCCGCAACAGTATCCGCGGTGATGCCTCCCGCGGCTTCAATGGCCTGTCTTCGCCATGCACCCAGCGCACCAGGGACTACCGTGATGCAATTCAAGAGATCGAAAGCGCGCTTCTCCATATTTTGGCTGGTGATGTATTCAAGCGCTTGCCAGCGCGTAAGCCAGCGGGAGCGATTGCCGACTTTGACGTTGCCCGCAACGGCGCCGACGGTCGGGTCGGAAAAATGGCGCAGCAGCTTGCTGATGGCGTCCGGCTCGACCTCCGTATCCGCGTCAATGGTGACGACAATTTCGGTGGTTGCCTCGCCTAAAGCGCGGTGCAGCGCTGCAGCCTTGCCGCGATTCACTTGATGAATGATGTGGACGCGAGGGTCATTTCCAAAGGAGTCGTCGAGCAATGGGCCGGTGTTGTCGGTCGACCCGTCGTTGACGACGATCACGCGAAGAGACTTTACGTCGGATGCAAGCACGGAGGTAATCGTCTGGACGACTACGCTTTCCTCGTTGTGCGCGGGAATCAGAACGGTGACAGCGGGCTCCGGCACGGGCATAACGTGATGGTCAGGACGAAGTTTTTCGATGAGAGCGAGAATGCCAATGACGAGCGCACGCGCACTGACCAGGACAATCCCAACGATGAAAATCGTCGCGATGCCGAAGCGGAACCATTGAAAAATGGTGAAAATGAAGCCATCTGCTCGCGCTTCCAGCTGTTCCTGGGGCGAGAGGGGCAGCATCACCCCGCTCTCGTTTTCCCAATCAGGTCCGCGATGGACACAAATTGATAGCCGCGGGCGCGCAATGCATCGATGATCCTGAGGCAGCGCGGCCACCGTCTGGGCGCGCTCTCCGCCGCCGTCATGCAGCAGGATGATGTTGCCCTTATCCACCTGGCGCAAAACGTTTTGGACGATCTCCGCCGCGGGCATCTGATTTTTTCCATCAGGAGAACTCCAATCGTCGGGATCGATGCGCTGGCCGACAATCAGGTAACCCATGTCCTGCGCGATGGGAAGCTGGGAGACCTCCTCGGCGTACTCCGGCTGATGATCGATGCCGTATGGCGGGCGGAAGAGGATAGATTTTACGCCGACGGTGCTTTCAATGAGGCGCTGGGTCAGGTTCAGCTGCCACTTGAGTTCGGTTTTGGAGATTTGATCGAACTGTGGATGCGTAAAAGTATGATTACCGATTTCGTGGCCTTCGGCGAACTCGCGCTTCAGGATCTCCGGATACTTGTTGCCTTCTTCGCCCACGACGAAAAACACGGCGGGTGCATGTTTTTCCTTGAGCACGTCTAGAATCTCAGGGGTCCAGCGCGGGTCGGGACCGTCATCGAAAGAGAGAGCGACCTTTTTTTCCGTGGTGCCGCCGATTTGGTCGATGTCATAGGAGAGCGGATACTCTTCATAGGTTTCGTCGGTGAAGAGGCCGCTGGACGCTTCGTATGTGAAGCTGCGCCGGCCAGGTTTGGGAGTGTCGGCAAAATGCCAGATGTCGCCGTTGCCTTCAAGGGTCAGGTCTGGGCCGGGCGGAATGATCTTTAATTTTTTGACGTGCTGCATCATCGGCGCGGGTGGCGTCCCAGATGGGCCAGAGAGAGGTGTCTGAAGAGCCCAGGCGCCATAGAGCAGTGCCTTGCACGCCAAGGCGCTCGCTTGCGCGAAGCTGATTGTAAGCCGTGACGGCGTCGAGCATCCAAACCCTGTGAACGTGATTCTGCTCGTCGGAATAGGAGTAGTGGGGATTTAGCGAAGCGTCGTCGAATTCGACGTCAGTTTCCGATTCGAAAGCGTGCAGGAGCGATTCCTGGATGCTGTACTCGGCGCCGGACCAAACGCTTTTCTTATCCGTTTCGCCCCAGTCGTAGGCGTAATTCGCGATACCGACGACGATTTTCTGCGCGGGCACAACTTCCCGAATCTGGCGGAGATTTTCGACAAACCAGTCCTGCGCCGCAATCGGTCCTGGCGGTGAAGTCAGCCAGTGCTGGTCGTAATTCATGAGGATGATGGCGTCGCACTGTTTGCCGAAAAACTCGTAATCGTAAGAGTCGTCCCGCGCAGGAAGAGCAATCATGAGCTTTAGCCCGGCGGAGTGGAGCGAGGTTGCGAGTTCCGAGGCGAACTGGCGAAAATGAGCCTGGCTCGCGTCCGGAACTTCCTCGAAGTCCACGACAATACCGGCCTCGTGGGCGAGAACAGCGTATTGGGTAGCATTCTCAATGAGAGTATGCCGAGCGGCAGGATTGGCTAGAAGAGCGGCCATCTCATCAATGCGCCAGACATAGCCGTCGTAGTTATCGAGCATGCCCATCATGGGCAATTCGACCGGGGGATTGAGCGATCTCATCCACTCGTGAAGCTCGTCTCCTCTCAAGAGAGAGACGGCTTCCGCGGGGGTCGCTTTCACGGGACGAGTTTGGTTGTGGGTGTAGTCCACAATGGTGATCGCGCCATCGGGAGTTACGCCATGCAACTGTTCGGGGATGAGCAAGTCGATATCTTTGTAGTGCTTCTTGAGCGACGCCAAGCTGTTGGCGTCCCAACTGACATAAAAGGCGGCGCGGAGCGGGTCATAGCTCGCAGGAACTTTGCCGATATTAGCCACGCGCCGGCGGCGTCCTTCACGTACCGCGATCGGTTTCTTCTTTGACGATTTCAGGGCGTGGAAAGCAGGCTTGATATCCGGCAGAAGACCTGCCGGAAGTTCAACGCTTACGACGATCGTGACAAAGAAATAGGCAAGCAGGAGCGTCAAGAGCGCTCCCGTGATTTCCATGACGCGGCGAGTGAGGCGCCAGCGCGCGCGCTCCGCGTCGTAAAAGATTGGTTTTCGTTCTTTCATGAATGGTTACAACAATGCATGCAACCTGGCGGCATAGCAGAGACCTAGGCCCTGGGCGAGACCAGACCATCTGCGCGATTCCGTCTCCTCTATTGTAAGATGCGTTTGGTTCATGAAGCGAATTTTCTCGCATCCCGTCACCGCATTAGCCGCGGGCTTCTGCCTGCGGCTTTTCTTCGTGTTGAAGTATCCAGCGAATTCCGGAGATACAGTACTTTACGAGCAGATGGCCACGAATTGGCTGCAGCACCACGTTTACGCCATGAACGTTAACGGAGCGATTCTGCCTGTGGATTTGCGCATGCCGGGGTACCCGGCGTTTTTAGCCGTTATTTATGCGATTACGGGGCGGACAGGCCCTGACGCGCGTTTCTACGTCATGCTGGCGCAGGCTGCGGTGGATTTGTGTGCTTGCCTGGTTACGGCGGGGCTCGGTGCGCTATTGGCGCTGTTAAAGCCGAACCCAGGAAACTGGAGGCGTGTTTTCTTTGTCACGTTGTGGCTGGCGGCCCTGTGTCCTTTTACGGCAAATTACGTTGCCGTTCCGCTGACCGAGGTTTTCGCGGGGTTGTTCACGGCGGCAGGCCTGGTGGCATTGATCGGTCTGATTTGGGATGCGTGCGGTGGGAAAGTGGCGTTTCTCAAAATCGAGTGGACAGCAAGGCATTACGAATCGATCTTCGCGCTGGCGTAGTGGTTTTCTAATTGGAATGGGGACGTTGTTTCGGCCTGAAACGCCGCTCTTGCTTGCTGCAGCCTGGATAGTCATTGCTTTTATCTGGCTGCGAAAGCGCCGAGTTCTTTTTTGTTTGCAGTTGGTGGTGCTCTCCGCAGTTGGGTGCATCTTGCCCCTCGTGCCTTGGGCGGTGCGGAATGCCGTTACACTCCACGAGGTGCGATTTCTTGCGCCCAAAAATTCGAATTTGCCCGGCGAACTCGTTCCTTACGGTTTCATGGCGTGGGAGAAAACTTGGCTGTTCCGCGTCAAAGATTGCTATCTCGTTCCATGGAAGTTGAACGGAGAAGAGATCAATCTGGAGGACATACCGCCGCGAGCGTTCGATACGCCGGAAGAAAAGGAACGAGTGGCGGCAATCCTCGAGCAGTACAACGAAGACGTTTCGCTCACTCCCGAGGAGGATGCTGCCTTTGGCCGGTTGGCGCGAGAGCGAACGGCGCGGCACCCCCTACGAACATATCTTTGGCTGCCAGTGGCGCGTGCGTTCACCATTTGGTTTACGCCGCGGATCGAGCTGCTGCCATTTTCAGGCGACGTTTTTCCGCTAAAAGAAGCCTGGCAGGACGATCGCATCGATCAATCCGTCACCGTGGGGTTTTTCCTCCTGAATGTCTTGTATGTCGCGCTGGCTGCTTGGGGAGCATGGCGATTATGGCGGGAGAATTCCGGCCTCCGGCTGAGCCTCGCACTGCTTTTGGGTTACATGCTGCTGCGGACGGCATTTCTTACGACGCTTGAAACCCCCGAGCCTCGCTATGTCCTTGAGTGCTTCCCGGCTGTCCTCGCGTTGGCAGGACAGGTTTTCGCAAGGGGCGCAAAGTCCACCGATTTGGGATACGCCTGGCGTCAGCCTTCCTATTATTTTTCTTCAACGGGCTCTGGATGAATCGTGACGCGGTAGATTTGCGGGAATTTTTCTTTGACACGGTCTTCGAGCGCAGCAGTTACGTCATGCACCTGGGTGATCGGCAGCACGCCTCGCATCGTGCAATGGCACGAGGCGAGGATGTGGTGTTCCACCTGGCGGACGCGAACGTCATGGCAATTTACGAGTTCATCGAATTCGGAAGGCAGGCTGTTCAGGAATTGCTCGATCGCTCTGGAGAGCTGCTTCATTTCTCCGGCGTCTGAATCGGGTGTCGCGATATGGCGGCCGAGCGGCTCGATATGGATATTCACGTCGGTTGAGCCGTCGCGCAGCTTGCGAACTTCATCTTCGAGTTCCGTGGCTTGGCGATGCGCGTCGCGCAGGCTCAAGTTTTCGTCCACTTCCAGATGAAGTTCGATGAAGAGTTGGCCATCGTGCTGCAGCGCGGTTACGTCGTGAATGGCCAAGCCCATGCGCTGCGCGACGGCGCGAATGGCTTCAAACAAATGTTCACCCTGCGGTGCGCGGGGTTCGGCGTGCACCATGACGTCCGAGGGAACAATCTCGCCGATGCGCTTCTCGATGGCGTCGCTCAGGGCATGTACTTGTTCGAGGCTGGCGGTGCGCGCCACGCTGACGGTGGCATCAACGAAATGCCGGCTGCCAGCGCGGCGGACGCGCACACGATCGACATCCAATACCCCATCCATGCGCGCCACGGCCATGGCGATTTCCTGCTGCAACCCTTTGGGCGCGACATCCAGTAAGCGCGTCCATGGTTCGCCTGCCGAGCTGCGACCCGACCCAAAGAATGACGGCAGCAACGGCGAGGCCCGCGAGCGCGTCGGCATAAGTTAGCCAGGGCAGATTCCAAGGTCTCGCCAGCCCAGACAAGCCCGATGCCTGCGATGACAACAATCGTGCTCCATATGTCGGTTGAAAAATGCAGCGCGTCGGCCTCCAGCGCTTCGCTCGAATATTTTCGAGCAACATGTTTGAGAGCGCGGGCTCGGGTGAGATCGATGGCCAGCGCCACGAGCAACACCAGAAGTGCCGTAATACTCGGCTGGATATGCACGGTGTGGAAGAAGAGCCTGTCAAACGCTTCATAAATGATGTAGAGCGCGGTGAGGAGCAGCAAACCGGTCTCGACGAATGCGGAAAAGTTTTCGAATTTTCCGTGGCCGTAGGGATGGCGTTCGTCGGCCGGTTCATCCGAGACGCGCACGGAGAGAAACGTGATGACTGCCGCAATCAGGTCCAGATCCGGAGTGCAGCGCTTCGGAGAGGACGCCCAAGCTGCCCGTGCGGATGACAAGAAAAGCCTTCAGCGAAACGAGCAGTACGGCGGAGCCGACGCTCAGCAGCGCCGCACTCCGCTTCTCACGCGCTTCCTCGTTTTGCTCGGACGCCATCGACGTCCAACTAGACTACCTCAAGTGTCGTGAGATTCCTCACTCCGTCGGCATCCAGCCGGGGCAGATCCCAAGTACGCCCTGACCCTAAGGCTTGGGCTGGACGGCATGACACTTCTCCTGGCTGGTGCGTGTCCAAAATGCGCCGTGGGGAACAATTTCGTTGTATACGCACATTTAATTCTCGGCACTTGCCGTTTGAGCTAAGACGCGGTATTTTTTCGCTGCGTTGCGGGAGCCATCCCAATGATCTTTCTACCAGAAGTGCGGTCTTAGTCCTTGCTGAAATTTTCGCGTTTGTGCCGTGCGGTTTTTGCGCCAATCAACAATCACTTCGCCTGCAGCGGCCGTTTGGAATGCGCTCACAGCTCCGGCAATGGATCTTGCCAAATCCGCTCATGCAGAAAATGTCGACATCATCCGCGACCGCGTCCACATCACGCTGACGGACGGCACGATTCAGTTTACCCAGCCTGTCAATGGCGTCGTTTTCGGCGCCGTATTTCACGGGAGAGGGCGCCTGCAGGCAGATCCGCCGAATCCGCAAGAGGCTCAGCAGCTTCGTCTTTTCACCAAACAAGACAAGCTTGACGTCTCGTTTACCGACGCCACTTTCAGTTTCACGGATGGCCTGCTCGACGAAGTCGCCAAACAGGTGAAATGGCAAACCTCGGGCCCTGCCGCCGATGATCTCTACGCCAAGCGCCAGAAGGAGCGCGAGGACTTGGGCGAATCGTCCATGCCCCGCCTGCTGCAGGGCATTTTGTCGACGGATCGCGCCCGCACGGCGTACTTTCTTGCGGACCTGAAAGTCACGACAAGAACTGGGTGGAAGTCCACGACGATGCGATGGACGCCCGAAGAGATTGAGATTGGACGATGGGTGGATGTTGGCCCGGTCAGGATATTCGACACTTGGATGAGCTTTCCCTCCGGCGGCCGCACGAGCGCCGAGGCCTGGAAGGATCCGCAAGCCAAGGAAGACTTCACGATTCGCGGCTACAAAATTGATGCAGCCGTGACGTCCGGCGCGGAACTGAACGCCACCGCTCGTATGGAACTCGAACCGCGTCTTGCAGGACAAAGCGTGCTCATTTTCGATCTGGATGCAAATCTGCGCATCGAATCCATCAAGGATTCGAGCAACAATTCACTGGCTTTTTACCAGTCGCGAGAAACAAAAGACCGCTATCAGTCTTACGGCGATTATGTGGCTGTCGTTCTCGCGAAAGCCCCTCGCTGTTGGAACGCCGCTCTCGCTCGATTTTCAATACGGAGGGAAGCGCGCGATTCGCAAGGCAGGCAGCGGGGAATTACTTCTGTGAAAGCTCTGGATGGTATCCCGAAAGGCCTAACAGCTTTTCTGCACGCGCGGATTTCGACTTAACATTCCATAGCCCCAAGAAGTCGGTATTGGTGGCGACTGGGGAAAATACGAGCGATACGGTCGATGGGAACACGCAGAATCACAACCTGGAAAAGCCAGATGCCCCTGGCCGTGGCCGGATTCGCTTACGGCGACTACAAGGTCACCAACGACAAAGCTGGAGATGTCCTCATCGATATCTATGCAAATCGCGAGCCCGATGATGTGATGACGCAGGTGCAGCGTTATTTTGAGGAAGGCCCGGGCGCGCAACAGGCCGCGGTCGGTTCGATGTCTCCATCCATCATGGCCAAAACCATGGGGACGGAGATCGCAAATGCCGTCCGTGTTTATTCGTCATGGTTCGGTCCTTTTCCCTACAAGCACCTCTCCGTCACCAGCCTTCCCATCAGCTATTCCTACGGACAAGGGTGGCCGGGACTTCTTTACTTGTGGTCCGGTTCTTTTTTGGATTCCACACAGCGCAACGCCATTGGAATCAAGGATCAAACCGCGGTCACGGACTTTTTTCGCGGCCACGAGACTTCCCATCAGTGGTGGGGTCATCGTGTTGGCTGGAAGAGCTATCACGACCAGTGGCTCTCCGAGGGATTTGCAGAATTTTCCGGAGACCTTTACGTCGAATATCGCCAGAACATGAAAGAGTATCTGGCCCGCTGGCGCAAAGAAAAAGAGTTGTTGCACAGCAAAGACGTCTATGGACACGAGGTTGAGACGCTCGGACCGATTTGGATGGGCCAGCGGATTCGCTCGTCCATAACGAACCCGGGCTCTTACCAGGACCTGATTTATTCGAAGGGCGGCTACGTCCTGCAGATGCTGCGCATGCAGATGATGAATCCGCGCGATCAGGATCCGGACCATTGTTCAAGGAAATGATGCAGGACTACTGCAAAACATTTGATAACAAGGCCGCATCGACGGAGGATTTCAAGGCGATCGTGGAAAAGCACATGACGCGCGGCATGGATCTCGATGGAAACCACAAGATGGACTGGTTCTTCAACCAGTATGTTTACGGCGATGGGTGAACCACAGTACACATTTCATGTCACGACGGAAGCCACGGCCGACGGAAAGACGCACTTCAAGGGAGCCATCACGCGAGCCGGAGTCCCGGACAACTGGAAGGATGTCGTACCACTCTATGCCCATATGGGAGATAAGACGGTAAAGATGGGAACGATAGGCGTGACACACGCAAGCGAGCCCATCGACTTCACGATCCCGGGCAAAATCGACCGTGTATCGATTAACGACTACGAGGACCTGTTAGCGGAAGTGAGGCAATAAGAAGCCGAAGCCGCCAGCTTGGCTGGATATGAGGTATAGATTACGGATGTTCAGGTCTTAATATGGGGAACAAAGCGAAGCGCTAGCGAGTTCATGCAATAACGCAGTCCAGTGGGTTTTGGCCCGTCGTCAAAGACGTGGCCCAGGTGCGCGTCGCAGAGAACGCAAGTCACCTCGTCACGGCGCATGCCCAGGCTCAAATCTATTTTGGTGGAGACGTTTTCTTTGGCGATGGGCGCCCAAAAGCTCGGCCAGCCGGTGCCGGAGTCGAATTTGGTATTCGAGCTGAACAGTGCATTGCTACAGCAGATGCAGCGGTAAAGACCCGCTTGATGGTTATTGTAATAGGCGCCGCTGAAGGGCCGCTCGGTATCGGCGCGCCGCGTGACATCAAACTCGTCGGAACTGAGCGAGCGGCGCCACTCGGCGTCGCTCTTGACCACTTTTGCCACGGTCTCGACGCCCAAGCGCGTCCCGTCGTCTGCGAATTTCGCGATTTGCACCGGACCGGGATCGCTTTTTGCCGGTTTATTATCAGCAAGCGCAAAACGGCAGGCACGTTGAACGCCGATGAGCAAGCCGCAGGCGGCAACGGTGGCCGTGCTAAAAATGAAGCTGCGACGGGTTAGGTCGTTCATAGTTCTAGACTTCGCAGGCATATAAGCCTGCTGGAGATCTCGATGGCGGTGGCGATCAGTCCGCAGTCATCGACGGCGCGGGAAGCAATGGCAGCCGCTTGGGCTCTCCACGCGCGCCGCGCACTTCCAGATCATCGAAAAGCAGCGAAGGCGCCACGAGCGAAGCAGGCAAACCGTTTTGCGCCGAACCAAATGCGCCGAGAGCCGTTCCAGCGAAACCTGACACCTGGCTCTGCATGTAGTTGTAAACGAAGTCGTCGTTGCCGATGCCACCGAGATTCCGCAGCATCCGGGTGTTCAGGCCGATGATGCGTGATCCGCGAACCATCTCTTCGCGTCCGTCTTCCGGATAGATCTTGTAGACGATGAGCGGCAGCCGGTCGCCGGTCCCGGCGCCGCCGCCAAAGCTCGCCAGCAATTCGGAGAAGTCGTCCTGGTGAAACAAGCTGATGGAGGGATTGTCCATCTCACGCACTACCAGGCAATACGGCAACTTTTCCGAGCGGCACTCGTCAAGAAACTTTTTCTTCAAATCCGCTGGAGATAATGTATCCGTCGATCTGAAGAACAAATTGCTCATGGTGGGCTTGGCGTCGTTCAAGAACGCCGAGCGGCCGTGGCCATTGGACTGGTCAGAATCAGGGCCGGGCCTGCGGGACATCAAGAGCCCTTTTACGTTGCCGTTCTCTACGATATTGACTTTTTCCCCGCGGACGCCTTCATCATCGACGGAGTAGCCGCCCAGCAGCGGCGTACCATGAAATTCCTTCGTGCTGGGATCGTCGGTCAATGAAGCGCCTGCGGGCAATACACGCGCGCCCATTCGGCCGACCCAGTCGCTCTTGCCGCCCAGTCCCGTGAGGAGTTGTTCCATCACCGGAGTGAAGGAAACCGGCGGCCGAGATCCGTTGATCGCGGGGGTCAGCACTTCAGCGAGAAGCGGAGCGGCGGCTCGCGCTTCAAAGAGCACAGGTCCGGTATAGTCCTGCGCAGGCGATGCTGCGCGCATGGCCATAAGTTCAGTTCCGGTGACGTTCAAAGCCTTGCGAACCGCATCCACACTCGGAAGATCGGCGGGCTTGGGGGCGTAAGTTGCGTACATGTGGTTTAGCTGCATGCCATCGTCGGCAAGCGAGTTCATCCCTGCTTCAATGGCCGCGTAGCAACGGTTCGTGCGGATTTCGGCTCCCTCGCTGGTGAGCAAGTATTCCGTGGCATAAACCAGATAATAAGTGACGCGAGATTCGTAGATTTGCGGAAAGGCCCGAAGAGCGGCGGAGGTTTCTCGAGCTTCCTGTTCCCAGTTGCGATTGCTCCAGTCCGGCGTGGCGAGGGGTTCAATAAGTTGCAGCGGGGTGGCCTTCGCAAAATCGTCGATGTCGGATTGACGGGCGAGACTGCTCAAGTATGCCTGTTTGCGAGAATAGGTTTCGACCGCTTCCTTGAAAGCCTGGTCGGTGGCTATCCAAAGGTCCTGGCGCAAGGAATTGTAGTCGCGGTCAATTCCGACGGAGCCGGTGGGGCCGATAAAACCGCGGAATGCGTCGTCGCTGACGAAATTGGAGCTGTCCACCTTGTAGTTGCCTATGCGAGCTTCGACGTCCATGAAGCGATTGCGAGTGTGCGAGGAAGAGAGCAGGGCGCCAAATTCCGCTACAACTTCTCGGACGTCGAGATCCAGCAGCCGGTATTCCACATAATAGGGGTGCTGAGGCTGCGGTGTGCCCGGGATTTTGAGTTCCAGGCGGGATTTCGAGCGCGCCATTTCGTCCCGCATTGCCTGCAAAGTGTGATCATTGTCGTTCGGAGCCTGAGCGTGGGCAATGGCGCTGCAGCCGAGCGCCGCGGCAAGAATCGCGAGTACGGCAAATCCTCGTGCGGGCCTCACTGCTGACCTCCCGTACTTAAGGGATCATGCGCAGGCGGCGGGAGAATTGGCGGACGATCCGTGGAACTTTCTTTCTTCTGCACTTCCAATTCAGAGGTCAGAATGGCGGGCGAGGCGGCAGAAACCGGAACGGAGCCGGACTCCGCGCCGCAATAACCGTTGAACACTTCCGGAGTGTCGCCTGTGGCTACGATTTTCGTGAGTGCGGCCAAAGGTGTTCCGACAATATCCATGCCGCGAACCAGTTCATCAGGGCGGCCATCGGGGAACACTTTGAATACGACGAGCGGAAGTACTTGAAAGGCTTGAGGCTGTCCTCGCCCGGTAAACGTAAAGCCGCCGGCGATATCGTCAATCAGCAGTCCAAACGGTTTTCCCTGGGCCTTGATGAGCTCGATCAACTTTGCGCGCAGTTGCGCGTTCGTGAGGGTCTTGCTGCTCTCCACGATCAAGTTACCTTGCCGGGAAACGGGAGTCGCGCCGAGCTGACGCCGTCCATGGCCGTTGGAATTGGGGAAGCCCACCAACGGAGAGCGCGACATTTCAAAATTTTTCAGGATTCCATGCTCCACCAGCGTAACAGGCTGCGCCGGAACACCTTCGTCATCGAACTGGTAGTAACCCAGCAAGTCCTGGTGCCCGAGCTGCTTCTTGGTGGTGTCGTCCACGATGCTCAGGAAACTCGGCAAGATTGGTTCCCCGATTTTTTTCGCAAAGGTCTGGCCTTCGGCAGCATCTTTTTGGCGGTGTCCTTCTGCGCGGTGGCCAAAGACTTCATGGAAAAAGACGGCGGCCGCGCGGCCCGTCAACAGAGCTGGACCAACCGAGGGCTCGACGATTGGGGCAGCGACGAGCCCTTCGAGCTCCTTGCGCATGGTTGCCTGCGCAGCCGAGACGGACTTATCGTCGGGGGCATCCTCGGGATTAACCCAGTCAAAATTGTAGTAACGGTTGATGTCCATACCATCCGGCGCCTTGCCTTGGATGAACAACTCGAGGCGGTAGCGGATCTGACCAAATTGCAACTCAGTGCCTTCGCTGGTTACCTGGAAGACGTTCTGGGCCTGGGCCGTAAAGGTCACAATCGAATTGATAATGGCGGCAGACTCACGAAATGTGCGGGTGTATGTCCTTACTTTTTCTTCCCACGGTTTGCGGTCCAACGTGAAAGAAACCTCGGGGCCGATGTGTGCGTGAGGCTTCTCGTGAGAAAAATCCGGAGCTCGGTTTTCGACCGAATCAACCTTCACTTCTTTGCCGGTCTTGATCTTGATGAGAGCTTCCGCGGCTGCCCGGTATTGCTCATCCGTCTCGAGCCACACGGTACGCCGAAGCACCTGGGGGTCGTCGTCCAGCGGTACAAGGGCGCCCGGACTGGCGCTGGTCTGCTGCCGTTCGCCAACCTTATGTGTATCATCCGTTTCGTAGCTGCCCGTTCGGACGGAAACTTCCAGCCAACGGTTGCGTGTCTCGTTGCTACTGAGAAGCGCGCCGTTTGAGCCGGAAACGTCCGCGCGCCGCGTATCCGTAATGGTGTAGCCAATGTAGTACGCCGGCGGGTCTTGCGCTTTGAACGTTTGCATGGAGCGATTGAGCTCCGCCTGGAGCGCGGCGAGAAGTGGAGACTTCTTGGCAGGAACATCCGGCGGCGCGGCTTGCGCCAGGGTCGCAGCGATCGGCGTCAGGCAAAGCACCAGGCCAAGTACGCATGAGACTAAACTCAGGTGACAACGGACCGAAATTTTCAAGGATTGCCTCACTTACTGTTAGACGGCACCGCGAAACATCCAGTGTACGCTACCGCGGGCGACGGCACAAAACGCCGGATTCCATCACCCCTCTAGTATCTGTTGACACTAGTTTGACGGTTGCCGGACTCAGCGAGTTGCATCAACACAGAAGCTAAGTGCCCCGGCCGCATCTCGCAGCCAGTGCCAAAAAGGAGGATGCTTCTCAGCGGCAGAGACTCTACCCACACCCGTTAGGATTAGTTTTTGGGTTGCACCCCCCAGTCACGAGGGCAGGGGGAGCGCTAGTGTGTTGTGTTGCGATGACAGAGAAGATCACCACCGGAACCAGGGCTAAAATGCCCATCGTAAGGCCCATTCCCTTGCCGAGGTGCCCCGCATTTTCAAGTCCGATGCCGGCCCGTGGACCCACTTCCGTGTCCTTGCCCGCCGTGACTAGCATATCGAGCGGAGCTTGCGTTGGAGGCGCTGGAGCGGAATTGTCTCCGTTGCGCAGGCTGGTCACCTGGCCCGCTCGAAGCAACACGCATACTCCCGCCAGATTGCAGACGCGCACGACCCCTTCGTAGGCAATCACATTCATGACGTTATTTTCATATCCTACGTAAAAGTCCGTTCCAACCACGCCGGCTACGCCCGCCGCGGTGTGAACTTCAAATTTTCCGTCGGGTTTTGCAATCTTTTGTGCTTGCGTGCGGAGCTTTCCATAGGCCAGCTCGAGCTCGGTTTGCTGGGCGCCAGACGTCGTGCTTGAAAACTTTGATCGAGGAATCCGAACCGACGTTCAAAACAGACCCATCATCCAGAGCGATCCGTGCGCGCGCATCGGCCTTGGTATTCAGAAGGTCTTGCCATTCGACCACCGACTTCGCGGAAGCGTTGATGGTCTTGGAGCCGCGGGCAATACTCACGGCTGGAATCAAGCGAGAGACTTCGCCGGCCCGCTGTCCAGTGGCCTGAGGAGAGGCACAAATATCTGCCGGGACGGCGATTATGAGCGAAAGCAATATAGCCAGGATAAGGACGTACGAAGACTCTCTCTGCATCGGGGTTTCTCCTAGAAAGATTGCGAATATTTGCGTTATCTATCGTTGTTACTGGAGACCCACTAGACTGTCAATTGGAAACCTGGAGAGGCTTGCGCAGTCGCTACATTCCTGTTTGAGCACCCCTGCCAGGCGGCCTGCGGGGTGCCTTCTTCCATACGAACGAACGCAAGGTTCTTGCAGGCAGCCAACGTCGGGAAGAGAATCAAATCATGCGTGCCTTAGTCGCGCTTCTCGTCGCATGCGCCCTCTTGTTTGGCGTGTATCACTTCTATTTCAAGAAAATGCCGTCGACCGACGAGGGCACGGCCCCCACACAAGCGATCAGCCTAATCGGCGTCCGCAGCGATCTCCTGCAGATTGCACAGGCAGAACGGGGATACATCGCGCTGAACGGCCAATGCGCGTCGCTTGAGTTGCTTACTTCTTCCAGCTCGCTGGCCATGTCCCGCCCCGAGCGGGACGGCTACTCCTATTCGATCGAGTGCTCTGGCGGTGACTTCAGCGTAACGGCGCGCCACGCTCCGGCCCCTGCGGGTTCGCCGATACGATATCCCACGCTAGCCATCGACCAGAGCATGCAAGTCCACGAAGTCAACTAACCATATGGCCGTGGATGAATACCTCGCATCGGTGAAGCAAGTCCGCACTCCTCGCGTCCCCCTGGGAACTTTTCATCAGGAGTGCTTCGTACATTCCTACGACAACGGTTGCCACAACACAGATTGCGCTTCCCGCGCATCTTGGAAGGAGCAAATCATGGGCGGAGATTTGATCGGATTGGTCGCAGTGACTTTGGGGATGGGCGTTCCCCTCGGAATCCTATACACGTATTACCGCGTGCGTAAGCTGCGCAGCGAAGAGCGTCTTGCCGCCATAGCCCGCGGCGTGGACATTCCTCAGGAGCCGGAACTTTCGCAAGCGGCGCGCTCTCGCCGGTCGGGGATTTTGCTGATTACCGGGGCTCTCGGCTACATCGTTACCTTCGGATTGATCGCAGGGATTCAAGTGGATCGCGACTTCTGGTCCGCGGCCGCATTCGGCATTATCCCGCTGGCAGTGGGCATCGGCTACTTTCTCGATTTCACTTTGATTCGCCGAGACCTGCGCGCTTCCGGCTGATTCGATTCCCAGGCGATCCAAACAACATCCAGGCCGAAGGTGTTACTTACCGCCATCGGGCCGACGCTGTCGGCCTTATCGATGGATGTCGAGCGTACCAAGGATGTGTCCTGGCCTCACGTCACGGCGTGCGCTTTTGATCCGCCACCAGGACGCCCCCCTCGGCGTAGTTTGTCGCCGGAACGTCATGGAACGACACGTGAATGTTTTCGCGCTTCGCGCGTCCATCTTCAATCAGTACCGTGGTAACGCGCTCGGCGATCTTGCGCTTCATTTCCGGTGTCCGACCTTCCACCCAGGTAATTTGCACATGCGGCATGTCTCGTCCTCCTTGAACGGGCAACTTGCATAATCTTGCATGCAAAACTAGGGCATTCTACCGAAACTCGGAAACCTGGTTTGCTCCCAGGACGCCCCGAGGCTTGGCAGGCGAAGCATAACCCGGCCTGTGTTAGTATTACAGACTCATGCATTCCGCTATTCCCCACTTGATCGAACTTCAGCGTGTCGACCACTTGATTGCAACCGTGCGCGCCGAAATTGAAGCATTTCCGAAACGGGTCCGCGAGGCGGATGCCAAACTTAGCGGCGCGCGCGCGGCCGTTGCCGCCGCTAAAGAGGGCCTAGTCAGCAGCCAGAAAGAGCGCAAGAAATTCGAACTGGATGTGCAGCAGTGGAAAGACCGCGCGAAGAAATATCGCGACCAGAGCGGCGCCGTCAAAACCAACGAAGCGTACAAAGCCCTGCAGCACGAGATTGCCAACGCCGAGGCGGAAGTCGCAAAGGCCGAGGACGCGCAGCTTGCAGTGATGATGGCGGGCGAAGAAGCTGAACGCCGCGTCAAGCACGCGGAGGCAAATCTCAAGGAAGACGAAACGGCAGTCACAAAAGAGAGAAAAGAGATCGAAGCCCTGCAGGCCGAGAAAAGGAAACAACTGGAATCCTTGGCGGCCGAGCGCGAGCGGGCGTTGGCGCCGATTCCCGAGGACGTGCGCGATCTCTATGCGCGCATAGCCAAGCGTCATCACGGCACGGGGGTTGCCGAAGCTCGCGACGGACAATGCCGCGGCTGCGGCATGCGCGTGCTGCCGCACATTCTGCAAGAGCTTCGCCGAGACCCCAATGAAGAGATCTACCGCTGCGAGTCGTGCGGCCTGATTCTTTACACATTAGAGCCGATTCCCGCTGCCTGATCCTGCTTCCGGCTCGGAGCGCGCCGCTTCTTCCGCCGCAAACCATTCCTGATGCCACCACGCCTCAAATCTTCTCGGCGCTGCCGGTGCTCTGTTTCGGGATGTCGCCCGGGGAACAAAAAAACGCGACACCGGCGCATCAGAGCCAATATCGACGGGGCGGCTCGCGGAAATCCTGGCCCGGCTTCCTATGGCGTCGTCATTCGCGATGGACAGGGCGAAGTTGTCGCCAAGTTGAAGAAATATATCGGACGAATGACAAACAATGTCGCCGAATACTACGGGCTAATCGCGGCGCTCGATTACGCGCAGTCGCATGGCATTCGCGCGTTGCGCGTCGAGAGCGATTCCGAGCTGATGGTTAAGCAGATGCAAGGGCAGTACAAGGTGAAGAGTGAGGATCTTCGCCCGCTGTTCGAGCGAGCGAAGAAAATGTCGCAGGGCTTCGAATCGTTTCGAATCGATCACGTCTACCGCGAGCAAAACCGCGAAGCGGATGCGCTTGCCAACGAAGCGCTCGACGAAACTTCCGGCGTTCCCAGCGCCGCAGGAGCGCCTGCAAAAGCTGCGGCAACTGAAGCCAAGCCCGGGCCGCGCTGGATTCAAGCGCGATTCCGCAGCGGGATTCTTTATCCGTTGGAGGACATCGATCTGCCCGACGGCACCGAGGTGCAGATCGTACTTCGTCCTCTGAAGCGTCCGACCCCACAAAAATAGCGGATTGGTTTGTTTTGTTTCGAATTATTTCAGCGCGTAAGAGCGATAGAGCGTATCGCGTTGCGCGGGAATGAATCCCGCATCGGAAATGATGCGGCGCAGCTCGTTTTCGTTGGTGCGGTTTTTTACGCCAGCGGCGAACACGACGTTTTCTTCGATGAGGATGCTGCCGACGTCGTCCGCGCCGAACTGCAAGCCAACCTGGCAAACCTTGATGCCGGGCGTCAGCCAGCTCGATTGGATGTGGTCGATGTTATCGAGGTAGAGACGGCTGACAGCGAGAGTTTTCAAATAATCCACGGCGGTCGTTTCCTGCACTTTTTTCCCGAGAGCCGTATTTTCCGCCGCGAACATCCACGGAATAAACGCCGTGAACCCGCCAGTGTCTTCCTGAATGCGGCGCAGCCGTTCGAGATGATTCACGCGGTGACGGAGTTCTTCGCCGCAGCCGAACATCATCGTCGCGGTGGTGCGCAGGCCAAGCGAGTGTGCGACGCGGTGAACTTCCTCCCAATCGTCGCTGGTGCACTTCAGGCGGGCGATTTTTCCGCGAATTTCGTCGTCGAGAATTTCTGCGCCGCCGCCGGGGATGGATTGGAGTCCGGCGTCCATCAGTCGCTGAATGGTTTCGCGGACGCTAAGTTCGCTGACTTCCGCGATGCATAAAATCTCTGGCGCGGAAAAACAGTGCAGGTGCACTTGCGGGAAGCGTGCTTTGAGCGAGCGCAGCAGGTTTTCGTAATAGCCGATCTGCAGATCTGGATGCAGGCCGCCTTGCAGCAAAATTCCGGTGCCGCCGAGCTCCAGCATCTCTTCGATTTTCTCGTAGATGGTTTCGAAGGAAAGGATGTAGCCGTCCTTTCGCGCCTAACGGCCGGTAAAACGCGCAGAACGAGCAATACTCCGTGCAGAAATTCGTATAGTTAATGTTGCGGTCGATCTGGTATGTCACGACTCGCGGATCATTTTTCTTCAGGCGCATCTGGTGCGCGGCCATGCCCATGCCTACCAGGTCGTCGGATTGCAGCATTCCAGCGCTTCTTGCTTTGTCAGTCCCACGTTGTTCCGTTTCGCTTCGTTGCATAATCATTCTACCGGGATGTCGACGCACAATCGCTAATTGCATCAGCTATCAGCCGGGCACGACCCTTCAATTCCATGTCCTGCCGCTACTTTGCCGAAACTTGGGCCGCTTCCTTCGGTGCAGTGGCCCACGCGATCTCTTTATCTCTCGGGATCAGCCTAGTCTTGCGGCTTCCTGAAAATATCTTTCCAGGCCGCGGCGATTTTCTTCGCCCAGGGAGAAGTCAATATTGTGCCGGAGGTAGGACTCGAGGGCTTGTTGAGGCAGCTCCAGTTCACTCGCTGCATTGTAGACTGATAGCCGCGATCTGAGTTAGCCCGAAGTCGCGGGACGCTGCAAAATCGGCGAGCACCTCCGGAGTGAGGACCTCGGGCTTCGCGGCCCAAACGGCCAGGACTGCAGGCAGGCTCGTCAGTTTGCGCCATTCGCCGACCACGTCGTAGACATGAAAAATCTCGGCGCTGGCGATTCCCAGCGTGGCCGCCTGGCACACGGCGCGTCCTTGCGGGCTGACCGTGCTTTTTTTCTCGATCGCGATGGAAATTCGCAGTGCGGGATCGCCGATAAGCAGGGCAGCGTCCGCGTTCTCCAGCATCTCGCGCAAATCGGGCTCGGCTTCAAAAAAATCGGGTTCAATTTTCCAGTGTTCAGAGGCAAGGATTCGCGTCAGCGCTTGCGTGCTGCGCGAACTCCGGTCCAGCGCGAAGCTGCGAACCTGCTCGATGGGTTTTTTCGCGACGATCAACAGGCTGCGCACGCGATTCTGTGAGGCGATGGCCAAGTTCGGCAGAACGACCAGGTCCGGGATGCGCTGATACTCAATCGCCGGAATGATCGCGATGTCGGCCGCACCGGTGCGCAGAGCTTCCGCGCATTGCGACGGCACGGTGAAAGACAAATCGTACTTTGCCGGCAAACGGCCCGTTCGTAAAGCCCCAAACGAGCGGCGCGGTGTTCAGGTACTGCACAATCGATATGCGAAGTTTTTGCAAGTTTGAGATGCTCGCGACTTCGTCCCAGTATAGCAGACAGGATTTTTCTCCGCGCCAAGCGTCTTTTGTTGTAAAACGTTTCTTCTTTTCGGAGGCGCTGAACATGCTGAAAGCGTTCCTGGTGTCTTTTTCTGCTCTGTTTCCTGTGTCTGCCCCGATTGCTGGCTGGCCGGCTCGTCCCGACGCGGCCCAGACGCCAACCATTGGGGAGAAGACCGCTGGCGCGCAAAAGTTTCCCGGCTATTTCAATCTTTATTGGGACGCCAAGCAGGGCAAGCTGTGGCTCGAAATCGATAAGTGGAGCACGGAATTCCTCTACCAGAGCGGCCTTCCAGCGGGGGTCGGTTCGAACGACATCGGGCTCGACCGCGGCCAGCTTGGCAGAACGGCTATCGTTCGGTTCGAACGCAGCGGCCCCAAGGTCCTGCTGATCGAAGAGAATCTGGAATATCGCGCGGTGACCAGCGATGCGGATGAGCGCCGCGCCGTTCACGACTCTTTCGCGGAATCGGCGCTTTGGGGCTTCACGGTTGCAGCGGAGGAAAACGGCCACGCGCTGGTCGACGCCACCGATTTCTTCCTGCGCGACGCCCACGGCATTCCCGCGACACTTCGCAGGACAAAGCAAGGATCCTACAAGCTCGATGCTTCGCGATGCGCTATTTACTTTCCGCAAACCAAAAACTTTCCTCTCAACACGGAAGTCGAAGCCACGCTCACGTTTTCCGGCGACGAGCCCGGGCCTTGGGTGCGCCAGGTTACGCCTTCGCCCGAATCCATCACCGTCCGCGAGCACCACTCCTTCGTGCAGCTTCCGCCTCCAGGTTACAAGCCGCGCGTCTATGATCCTCGAAGCAGTTTCTTCGGGATTGCGTACATGGACTATGCAACGCCGGTGAGCGAGCCCATCGTCAAGCGCTTCATCGCCCGCCACCGCCTCGAGAAAAAAGATCCCAAGGCTGCCCTTAGCGAACCGGTTCAGCCCATCATCTATTACCTCGATCGCGGCGCGCCGGAACCAATTCGCTCCGCGCTGCTTGAAGGCGCGCGCTGGTGGAATCAGGCGTTTGAAGCCGCCGGATACAAGAATGCTTTCCGCGTGGAGCTGATGCCCGAAGGCGCGGACCTGATGGATTTGCGCTACAACGTCATCCAGTGGATACATCGCGCTACGCGCGGCTGGTCTTACGGCGCGGCCGTAATCGATCCACGCACCGGCGAAATCATTAAAGGGCACGTCTCACTCGGCTCGCTTCGGGTGCGCCAGGACTATCTGATCGCCGAAGGCTTGCTCGCTCCCTACGAAAAAGGCAAACCGCTTTCACCGAAAATGATGGACATGGCGCTGGCACGGCTCCGCCAGCTTGCCGCGCACGAAGTCGGCCACACGCTGGGCCTGATGCACAACTATTCGTCTAGCACGGTGAACAGATCCTCCGTGATGGACTATCCCCCGCCGCTCGTGAAACTCGCTGCCGACGGCATACCCGATCTCAGCGACGCCTATGCCACGGGCATCGGCGCTTGGGACAAAGTGTCGATTACGTGGGGCTATAGCGACTTCGGGCCCGGCACGGACGAACACTATACGCTCGACAAAATTCTGAGCGAAGCGTTCGGCCATGGACTTCGCTATCTCACTGACCAGGATGCCCGCCCAGCAGGTTCTTCCAGCAGCGTTGCGCATCTTTGGGATAGCGGCTCCAACGCCGTGGACGAGCTGAACCGCATCATGCAGGTTCGCGCCGCAGCGCTTCGGCGTTTTGGCGAAAACAATATTCGCGAGGGCGCGCCACTCGCCACCATCGAAGATGTTCTCGCGCCCATCTACATGTTCCATCGCTACCAGGTGGAAGCCGCCAGCAAGCTGTTGGGAGGAATGGACTACATGTTTGCATTGCGCGGTGACGGAGAAGTTCCCACACAAATCGTCGCGCCCGCCGAACAGCGCCGTGCGCTCGCCGCCGTACTCGCGACGCTCAAACCGGAAACACTTTCACTCCCGGAATCGCTACTTAGAGATCATTCCGCCGCGTCCGCCGGAATATCCCTCGCGATCGCGAGGATTTCAAGATTCATACCAGCCCGGCATTTGACGCACTTGCTCCCGCGGAATCCGCCGCGCAACACACGCTGCAGTTTCTCTTCAATCCGGAGCGCGCTGCGCGGCTCGTTGGAGTTCCACGCCCGCAACGCTGAAAATCCGAGTCTTGATGAAGTCTTGGAGCCGTCCTCGACGCCACTTGGAAAGCTCCCGCACCCAATGGCTACAACGGAGAAATCGCGAACACGGTTGACGACGTCGTTCTGTATGACCTTATGGTGCTTTCCGCCAATGACCATGCCAGTGATGCCGTCCGCGCCGTCGCCTCACTGAAACTCCGCGAATTGAAGGACTGGCTTAACGCCCCGAGCTGCAGGATGGAGTATGCTCCGATCAGCGCACATCTCATATTCGCTGCAAGGCAGATCGAGCTGTTTGAGAAAGATCCCAAGCGCATCGACCTCACCGCACCCGTTGAGCCGCCCGACGGTCCGCCCATCGGAAGCATGGGCACGTTGGATTGTGACTGGCAGCCGTAATTTATTGAGAAGTCGCCGCTCGAGATTTCCTGCGGCTCAATTGCGCGAAGACATCTTCGCGGAATTTTTTCACTTCGACAAAGGCGATCCCGTTCACGCCGCTGCACGCCAGCCACAAATTGCCCTCGGGAGTGGACACCATGTTGCGCACCACGCCTCCGCCTGACGGGATGATCCACGTTTGGAATTTCTCCGTTTTGGGGTCAAATCGCACCACGGTATTCGGCTTGGTGTTCGATTCGCTGTACCAGATGATGTCTCCGACAGCAGTAATGCCATAGGGTCTGGACCGCGGCCCTCCAGGAGATGCCCACTCGGAAATCTTGCCCGTCTTCGGATCGAGCCGCCCCAGATAGCCGCGCGAATAATCGGAATACCAAATCACATCGTCCGGAGTAATGGCTACGCGCCGGGGACGCGAATCCACATGCGGCAACACGTATTCGTGAATGGCCAGCGTATCGGGATCAAGGCTGGCCACCTTGTTGCTCCCAAACTCGACGAAGAATGGAACGCCTTTCGAATTCACCACCATGCCGTAGGGATTCGACTTCGGCGTCGGCGAACTGACGACCTTAACTTCCCCCGTCTTCGGGTTTAGCCTCCCCACCATGTTCCCGCCTTGCACCGTAAAATAAATGTTTCCATTCGGCGCAAAGAGAACGTGTGTGCGGATCTGCGCGCATTGCGGATCCGGCATCGGATATTCGGTCACCTTGCCCGTCTTTGGATCGAGCTTGCCGATGTACGCCTTGAAATTTGCGGTGAACCAGATGTTCCCGTCTTTATCCGGCACGAGCCCATGAGGACCTGAGGATGGCGTCTTCAAGGGAAACTCCTTAAATTGCTGCGTCTTGGATCGAAGCGACCCAAGCACATTCGCCATCTGCCCGGTGTACCAGACCGAGCCATCCGGCGCGAATGCGGGATCGTGCGGTCTCGACCCGGGCGTTGGCACCTGCCATTCCTTGATGGAAACCTCGACGCTTCCTGGAATCACTACTGCCTCAGGCGCCGGTTTTTCCGGGAAATTTTTGACTAGATAGTCCGTTACGGTTGCGATCTGGTCTTTCGGCACGGGCGCCCTGCGTTCACCATCATGTTCACGACCGATGTCCACTCTGCTTGTTGTGTCCGGCGTTCGTCACCGTGGTCAGCGCGTGGCACGAACCGCATGCCTTCTGAACGGTTTCTTTCCCGTTCCCGTCGGGCAATTGCGGCGAGGTCTGCCTCCAGCCGGATTGAGCACACCAAACAAGCGCAGCCACCACTAGAACCAGCGTCGGTCGCTCTGGTGATGCTAGATGCCTCTGGTTTAGCAGTTTGACCGGCATCCTAGTCTCTTGCCCTGGGTGGCAACTTGATTTGCGCATCGGTGTCTCCCGTTTTAGCGTTCTTTCGCTGGTAATCTACGCCCGTCGAGTCCCTGATGCAATCTGCGAGAAGGTAACTCCTTTCAAATCAGAAGGAAGTGTTCTTTTGCCTGCGCGGGCGAGCGAAAGCAAGGTGTCTGTGAAGCGAGTCTCCTTCAGGCCAGACTTGGTCATGAATTCATCAAACCGATGGAGGTCTTGTTCGTCTATGTAGCAGGGAGGGTTTGTCCATGAAATCGCGCTTTAGGGTTCTTCTGCTTCTTGTGACTGTGGCCTGCGGATTCTGCGTCACTGTCTGTTACGCTGGAGCCCAGGACGCCCCATGCTCCAACCCCGCCGGCGCCTCCATCCATTGTCCCAGCGGTCCCACCTTTGCCGCCGAGCGCTCCATTCTACGCAGCGGTGCCCGCCCAGCCTGCCGCTCCGGCGGCCCCAGCAATGCCCTCCATGCCCGCAATGCCGGCCATTCCTGCTGTTCCGGCGAGCCCTGCGGAGCCCGCTTGGCCCGATTGGGATCATCGTCACTCGGTGAGCATATCCGACGGACATCATCAGCCCGCAACGGATTGCTCCGACTTGCGGATTCGCTTCGATGACCGCGACGCCGTCGTGAAATCGGAAGAGCGGACACTCACGAAGGCCGAGGCCCCAACTTTGCGGGTTCATCCGCACACGAACGGCGGTGTTCAGGTAGAGGGCTGGGATAAGGACGTCTACTCGGTAACGGCTTGCAAGGCTGCTGCAAACTACGACGGAAACGCCGAGCGGCTTCTCTCGCAAATGAAGCTTTCCGTTCAGAACGGAGAGGTCTCGACCACCGGCCCGAGCGATGAGAACGATTGGACCGTGTACCTGCTCATTCGCGCACCGAAAGCCTCCGTCATTGACCTCGAGACCGCCAATGGGCCGCTTTCCCTCTATAGCGTGGACGGCAAATTGACCGCGCGCGCCACAAACGGTCCCATCACTTTGCGTGATTTTTCTGGTGACGCCGATGATCCGGGCTTCGAACGGCCCTATCACCATCTCCGGAAGCAGCGGCAACGTGCGCGTCTATACGGAGAATGGCCCGATCTCCATCAATCTGAAAGGGCAGACCTGGAGCGGAGCGGGTTTAACGGCCGATGCGCAGAACGGTCCGCTGACGCTTTCCGTCCCGTCTGACTACAAGTCAAGCTTCAGCGTGGAATCGCGGAATTATTCGCCGATGAGTTGCCGGGCGAGCATTTGCGATAACGCTCGGAAGACTTGGGACGACAACAATCGCCGCATCGAATTTGGCGGCTTCTCCGGCGTTGATCCGTCTTTCGACCGTGAACGGCCCTGTTTCTGTACGGTCATCGCGCGAGGAGATGTAATACATCCTACTTATTCCAAGCGCACCCTAAGGTCTCGCTAGCTCGGCACGCGCGTCTCACGCTACTCGCAGAGCGCATCCCGCAAGTATGGACGCGCTCTAGCCCTTGCAGATAAGATTCAGCGCATGATTCCCGAAGCGCGCGTGGCCCAACCGGTCACCGAGTCGGAGGCTGCGCAGCTGGCGCGCAAAATTTTCTCTCTGGATGTCTCCGCACAGTCCCTGCCCGGCGAATACGACGACAATTTTCATCTGACTTCAGCCGACGGACATGAATTTGTCCTGAAAGTCATGCATCCCGCGAGGAGAGCAATCCTTCGTTGAGATGCAGTGCCAGGCGCTGCAATATTTGGCCAAAGCGCGCTACCCATCTTTCGCTCCCACGCGTGTGCCCAACGTCGAGCGGCGAGAACTTCACACTTGCGACACTCGCGGATGGAACGAAGCGCCTTCTCTGGCTGCTGACTTATGTTTCCGGAACGGTACTCGCCGAAGTAAATCCTCACTAGCCAGGATTTGTTGCGCAGTCTCGGCCGATTTCTCGGCGAGATGGATGCCGCGCTGGCGGATTTTTCTCATCCGGCGACACACCGCGAATTGAAATGGGACCTCTCCCGCGCCGCGTGGATTCGAGAACTATCTGCGGCACATCGGGGATTCGAAGCGGCGCGCACTCGTCGAGCGGTTTCTTGGGTTCTACCAATCGGAAGTGGTTCCCGCACTGCCTTCATTGCGCCGTAGCGTCATCTATGGCGACGCCAATGATTACAACGTGTTGGTAAGTTCGCCCTGGCCGCCACCGCGAAAAGTAGCCAGCGTGATCGATTTTGGGGACATGCACCACGGTCTCACAGTCTCTGAGGTCGCGATTGCCGCTGCGTATGCAATGCTTGGCGATAAAGACCCACTCTCGGCAGCGAGCGCCGTAGTCGCGGGCTATCACACTGCTTTTCCGCTCACAGAAATTGAGATATCCCTTCTGCACGTACTCATCGGGATGCGACTCGCAGTCAGCGTTACAAATTCCGCGTATCGTAAATCGCTTGTCCCCGATGATCCCTACGTGACGATAAGCGAGGCTCCCGCATGGGAAGCGCTCGAAAAGTGGCGTCAGGTGCACTCGCGATTCGCGCACTATACATTTCGTGATGCTTGTGGTTTGCAAGCGTTGCCGCACGGACGAAAAAGTGCAACGCTGGCTTGATTCCAACGCGAGCAGCGCGGCCTCAATTTTCGAGGTGGATTTGTGCAACGGCTCCAAGCGTCGTCTTTGATTTGAGCGTCGGCAGCAGATTTCTTGGGCGCTGATCCCCGCGCCGCGGAGACTGCCAACCTCACCGAGGTGATCATCCGCACAATGAAGAGCGCAAATGCCTCCGTAGGGATCGGCCGCTACAACGAAGCGCGGCTGCTCTACACTTCGCCTCTTTTTGGTTCAAGCGAGAATCCGACAGATGAGCGGCGCACCATTCATCTGGGCATCGATCTTTTCGCCGAAACCGGCACGCCGATCCACGCGCCTCTCGATGCCATCGTTCACGCCGTCGCCATCAATGCCGCGCCGCTGGACTACGGTCCACTCGTGATTCTTCGCCACACGACCGGTGACGACTTGGAATTTTTCACGCTCTACGGCCACCTTGCCCGAGAACCTTTGACGCGCTTCAAGTCGGCCAGCGCATCGCGCGCGGCCAGCAATTCGCCCGCATCGGTGACACCAACGAAAACGGCGGCTGGGCGCCTCACCTGCATTTCCAAATCATCCTCGACTTGCTGGATCTGGGCGCTGATTTTCCCGGCGTTGCTTACGCGTCGCAGCGCGGCGTATGGACTTCTCTATCCCCTGATCCGAATTTGCTTCTAGCAATTCCTCCCGAGCGTTTCCCGCAGCCAGAGCCAGATTCCGCTGGAACTCTTTCTGCTCGCCGCGAACTATTAGGAAAAAATCTCAGCATTTCGTATCAACAACCTCTCAAGATTGTGCGCGGATGGATGCAATATCTTTACGACGACACTGGCCGCGCCTTTCTCGACGTCTACAACAATGTCCCGCTCGTCGGGCATAGCCATCCGCGCGTGGTGCGGGCCGTGCAAGAGCAGATCGCTCTCCTCAATACAAACACCCGCTACCTTCACGATAACCTCAACCGCTACGCCCAGCGCCTAACCCGTCTTCTGCCCGAACCATTGCGCGTCTGCTACTTCGTAAATTCTGGAAGCGAGGCCAACGAACTTGCGCTGCGGCTGGCGCGCACCCACACCGGCCGCGAAGACGTGATTGTTCTCGAACACGCCTACCACGGCCACACGACCACGCTCATCGATATCAGCCCCTACAAATTCAACGGTCCTGGCGGTCGCGGCCGCAAGCCGTGGGTTCACGTGGCCCCCATCCCCGATGATTATCGCGGTCCCTATCGCCGCGACGATCCTCAAGCCGGAGCAAAATACGCGCAGCAAGTTGCGGAGACATTGGAGAAGGCGCGCGCGGAAGGCCGAAGCGTGGCAGCGTACATCGCCGAAACCCTGCCGAGCGTCGCCGGCCAGATCGTTTTTCCGCAGGGATATCTCGCCGCAACTTACAAACACATCCGTGCCGCAGGCGGAGTATGCATTGCGGACGAAGTGCAAGTCGGCTTCGGCCGCCTCGGCACGCACTTCTGGGGATTCGAAACGCAGGGCGTTGTTCCCGATATCGTCGTACTCGGAAAACCAATTGGCAACGCTTTTCCTCTCGCCGCAGTCGTCACCACTCCAGAAATCGCCGCCAGTTTCGACAACGGTATGGAATTCTTTAGCACGTTTGGAGGCAATCCCGTGGCGTGCGCCGCGGGACTTGCTGTTCTGGACGTGCTCGAAACGGAGCATCTGCAGGAAAACGCTTTTCAAGTCGGGACGCTATCTCATCGCGCGCCTTAAGGCTCTGCAAGAGAAATACGCGCTGCTCGGAGATGTGCGAGGCTCAGGGTTGTTCCTGGGACTGGATTTGGTGCTCAATCGCAGAGACCCGCGACCCCGCGCCCAAGCAAGCCTACTTACGTCGTCAATCGCCTGCGCGAGCGCGGAATCCTTACAGGGACGGATGGCCCGCATCACAACGTCATCAAGCTTCGCCCTCCGCTGATTTTTTCGAAAGCCGACGCGGACCTCTTTGTCGCTACGCTCGAAGAAATCCTGAGGGAGGATGCCGCCCAACCCGGCGCCTGACCTGAAGGATGCCTGCATTCTTAAGTAGTTCGAAAAGTATTGAAGTTCGGAAAACAGCGGGTAGCCCACGACAAACACTGTCTATTTATATCAATTATTAGTTGACAATCCAGTTATCTTACGCTTAGGCTTGGCACGCGATGGAGCTAGATTCCTCCCTCTCCTGGCTCGCGCTGGCGCTCACGCCCGGCCTGGCCTCCCGTCTGTCTGCGCGCTTGCTAAAGCGTTTTGGTTCACCCGACGCGGTTTTTCGCGCGCCGCTCGCCGAGCTCGAAGGATGCCGCCTGCCTGCTCCGGTCGCGCAGGCGGTCTTCAAGAAGGAATCGTTCAAGCGCGCGGAAAAAGAATTGAAGGCCGCCGGAAACATCGATCGGTGCCGTCTTGGTCAACTGGACCGAACCCGAGTACCCACAAACGCTTTTGCAGATTTACGATCCGCCGGTCTTGCTCTACGTTCGCGGTGACGCGGAAGTCCTGAATCTTCCATGCCTCAGCATTGTGGGAACCAGGCGGCCGACTCTGTATGGCACGCAGATGGCGGAGCGTCTCGGCCGCGATCTGGCCGCGCGAGGACTCGTGATCGTGAGCGGCATGGCGCGCGGCATCGATGCCATTGGGCATCAGGGCGCCATGGCCGCCAGCGGCAGAGCTATTGGAGTCCTCGGGACGGGAATCGACGTCTGCTATCCGAAAGAAAACAAAAAACTTTATGAAAAGGTCTTGGAGCGCGGCGCCATCATCAGCGAATTCCCCTTGCGCACTCATCCCGCACCGGAAAATTTTCCGGTTCGGAACCGCATTGTCGCCGGAATGCCGCTCGGAGTAATCGTCGTCGAAGGGGCCCAGTACAGCGGCTCGCTGATTACCGCGCGGCTAGCTATGGAATTTGGCCGCGAAGTCTTCGGCGTGCCCGGAAACGTCACGCAGCCCGTCAGCTTCGCCCCGAACCAACTGATCAAGCAGGGCGCAAAACTTGTCACAAACGCGGAAGATGTGATCGAAGAGCTGCCGACGCCCGTGCGCGCCGCATTGGTGAAAGCCGAACAGCCGGAAGCCGAGCAAAGGAATCTGCTCCTCGCGGCGTCCCTGAATCCCTCCGAAAAAAAGCTCTACGAGCTGCTCAGCGCTGAAGAATCCAAACACATTGATGACATCGTGGAACGATCGGGCTTGAACTCTTCCGAAGTTCTAGCTACGCTTTTTGATCTGGAAATGAAAGGCATCGTGCGGCAGTCTCCAGGGAAGCAGTTCAGTAAAGTATTGCTGTGAAAGCGGATAGAGCGAGAATCGCCAGTCCCTGGTCCTGCATCTAAAGCGTGTAAGTATCCCAAAGGCTGATAGCAGCATCTAGTCCTAAGTTAGCGAGAAGGACACACGCCGCGTTGTCAGGCCTTCCAGCAGAACAGTACGGGGTTACAAAGACAAGATGGCACGTTCACTGGTGATCGTCGAGTCGCCGGCAAAGGCGAAGACGATCAATAAGTATCTGGGCCGGAATTACACCGTCAAAGCTTCCGTCGGCCACGTGATGGACCTGCCGAAGAAGACGATCGGCATCCGTCTGCCCGGCGAAGAAGAAAACAACGGAAAGAAAAAGAACGCGCGCGAAGAAGGGAAGCAAGAAGGCCAAGGAAGCCGGTCCGTCCACCCGATGACGCTGGACGACGAAAAGATTTTCGAGCCGACGCTGCAGATCATCGCGGGCAAGGGCAAGGTCATCAACGATCTGCGCAAAGCGGCCAACTCCGCCGACGCCGTCTATCTGGCGGGCGACCCGGACCGCGAAGGAGAGGCGATCTCCGCGCACCTGGCCATGGTGCTGGCCAAGCCTCCAAGTTCGCCGAGCAGGAGCCCAGCGTCTCGCGCTTCAAGAAAAAGGACGCCAAAGCCGAAGCCGTCGAAGAAGCCAGTAAAGGAAGAGCCCAAGAAAGAGATTCCGGCAACCGATCCGAAGAAGATTTTCCGCGTTACCTTCAACGAGATTACGCCCAAGGCGATTCGCGCGGCGTTCGAGCATCCCCGGCAGGTGGACACCAACCTGGTGGATGCGCAGCAGGCCCGCCGCGTGCTGGACCGCATCGTGGGCTACAAGATTTCTCCGCTGCTGTGGAACAAGGTGCGCCGCGGGCTTTCCGCGGGGCGCGTGCAGACCGTGGCGCTGCGGCTGATCGTCGAGCGCGAACAGGAAATCCGCGCGTTCGTGCCGCAGGAATACTGGACGATCCACGCGATGCTGGATGCCGGGCAGCCGCCGCTGTTCGAAGCCAAGCTGTTCAAGTACAAGGGCGAGGACATCGAAGTTCACAACCAGGAAGCCGCGGACAAAGTCGTTGCCGCGGTGAGCAAGGCCAAGTGGCAGGTCGCCAGCGTCACGCAAAAGGAAAAGAGGCGCAACCCGCCGCCGCCGTTCACGACTTCGAAACTGCAGCAGGCCGCCTACAACCGCCTGCGCTATACGGCCAAGCGCACCATGTCGCTGGCGCAGCGACTCTATGAAGGCGTGGAGCTGGGCGAAGAAGGTTCGGTCGCGCTGATCACCTACATGCGCACCGATTCGGTGAACGTCTCGAACGACGCGCTGGCGCAGGTGCGCGAGCTGATTCCGGAGCGTTTCGGCGCGAGCTATCTGCCCGAGAAGCCCAATTTCTACAAGTCCAAGAAAGACGCGCAGGAAGCGCACGAAGCCGTGCGTCCGACGGACGTCATGCGCGCGCCGGAAGACGTGCGCAAGTATCTGGACGACGATCTCTTCAAGCTCTACCAGCTGATCTGGCAGCGCTTCGTGGCTTCGCAGATGCTGCCGGCGATTTTCGATCAGACGACGATCGACATCAGCGCGGGCGATTACACGTTCCGCGCCACCGGTTCGGTGCAGAAATTCGACGGCTACCTGCGCGTCTACCAGACTGCCGGCCTCCAACGCCGACCGCGAAGACGACGAAAAAGACGACGAAGGCGAGGGCAACGCGCTGCCGCAAGTCACCGAAGGCCAGATCGCTGCGCCTCGATAAGATTCGTCCCGACCAGCATTTCACCGAGCCGCCGCCGCGCTATAACGACGCGACGCTGGTGAAAGAACTGGAAGAAAAGGGCATCGGCCGGCCGTCCACCTACGCCTCGATCATCTCCACCATCGTCGAGCGCGAGTACGTCACAAAGGATCAGGGCCGCTTTTCGCCGACCATGCTGGGCGAACGCGTCAGCGTGCTGCTGGTGAAAAGCTTCGAGGATATTTTCGACGTGACCTTCACCGCGCGCCTGGAAGAAGAGCTCGACGAGATCGAGGAAGGCAAGCTGCCCTGGCGCGAGGCGGTGAAGGAGTTCTGGGAGAAAGTTCGTCGTTGATCTGGATCGCGCCGACGACGAAATGCTCTCCTACAAGGCGGGCATCCCCACGGGCAAGAAGTGCGAAAAGTGCGGCCAGGGCGAACTGCTCGAACGCATCAGCCGCCACGGCTTTTTCCTGGGCTGCTCGCGCTATCCGGATTGCGATTTCATCCAGGACCTCTCGCCCGAGCTCCCGCGGACACCGGGCGAGCCCAAGATCGAGTATTGCGACAATTGCGGCAAAGAGATGGTCATCAAGCGCGGCCGCTTCGGCGTCTTCCTGGCCTGCAAGGGCTATCCGGATTGCAAGACCACGCGCCGCCTTGTGGAGGGCACGCGCGTGGCGCGCCAGCCCGATGAGCCGCTGGACGAAAAGTGCCCCGACTGCGGCGACGGCACTGGTGAGGCGGCACGGCCGCTTCGGCGAATTCATCGGCTGCATCGGCCTATCCGAAGTGCAAGTACATCGCGCCCCAAGACGCTGGGCATCGCCTGTCCCAAGTGCGACGAGGGCGAATTGTCCGCCGCGGCAGCGCCGGCAAAGGCGGCCGCGGCCGTCCGCGCATCTTCTACGGCTGCAATCGCTATCCGGAGTGCGATTTCACCACGCCGTACCAGCCCATCGCCGAGCCCTGCCCGAAGTGCGGCGCGCCGTTTATCGTGGAGAAGCGCACCAAGATTGGCATGGTCCGCGCCTGCTTGAAGGAAGGCTGCGATTGGGAGAAACTTGCTCCGGAAGAGCCGCCACAGGTTCAGCCCGAAGAAGAAGCCGCGCCCGTCGGCGCAAAGCCGTAGTTTATTCTCGACAGAACAGCAGGTTCTGAAGCATCCTCGGCAAAGAATGAAAACGGCCATCGGCAAATACCTCGAATATCTGCGCGCAGTGAAGAATTCTTCGCCGCACACGATCTCAAATTACGGCAAGGACCTTAATCAATTCGTGGCCTTTCTCTCGCCGCCCGGTTTGGAGCCGCCTGCGCTCAGCGGCATCACGCACAACACCATTCGCGAATTCGTCGGCTATTTGCACGACCAGGGACTCCAGAAAAGTTCCATCGCGCGCAAACTGGCCGCGCTTCGTTCCTTTTTCAAATACTGCGTCCGCGAAGGCCGCCTGAAGGAAAATCCCGCCCGCCTCGTGCCGACTCCCAAGTTGCCCAAACGCATTCCTTCCGTGCTCTCGGCCGAGGAGATGAACGGCTTTCTGAATCAGCTCGCGCAGATGGGGCCGTCTTCAAGCATCGGTGGCACAATCTCCAAAAAACGAGCGCCGGCCCGCGGCAAAGACTTCTCCACATCGCCTTGCCAAGCTGGAGGACGAAGGTCTCCTGCTTCGCCGCGACCGCGCTTTGCTCGAATTACTGTACGCCGCGGGGCTTCGCGTCAGCGAACTCACCGGCCTCAACCTCGCCGACATCGACCAAAAAGAGCGCATGCTTCGCGTCCGCGGCAAGGGCGACAAGGAACGCATCGTCCCGTACGGTTCGAAAGCCCAGGAAGCGCTCGAAAAGTATTGGCCTCTTCGCGAGCAATTGTTCCTGCAAGCTTCGAGCAGCCGCAGCCGTCACCGCAACGCGCCCCACACCGAGGCCGTGTTCCTCAATTACGCCGGCCGTCGCCTCACGCAACGCTCCGTCGGCCGCATCGTCAAGAAATACGTCCGCCTCGTCAACGTGAATTGGGACTTGCATCCGCACTCGCTCCGCCACGCCTTTGCAACGCATCTCCTCGCCGACGGCGCCGACCTGCGCGCCATTCAAGAACTCCTCGGCCACCAATCCCTCTCCACCACCCAAAAATACACCCACGCCTCCATCCGCCAGCTGATGGACATCTACGACAAGTCCCATCCCCACGCCTAGCTTGGGACGACAGGCAGAATTTCTCGTTTGAGCCTTCCTGGAAATCAAAACGGGCGCCCCGGTCAACCGAGGCGCCCGCTGAAGTCGTAGGTTATGTAGTGTGCTGCGTCAGAAATCCAGTCGAATACCAACCTGGATTTGCCGCTGCGCACTCAGGATGTTGCTGGAAGCCGTTGTGCTCCGGAACAGGCTCGTTGACGCGTTTGCCGTTATCGCGGGGTCCTGGAACACAAGACACGGAGCAGCTCCACTGCAAGCCACCGAGTGAACGGTTGTCGGTGTCGTTGGCGCTGTGATCGCGAACATCTGTGCGTTAACGCCGGTCACGTTCACATGGTTGAAGAGATTGAATGCATCTCCGCTGAGCGTCAACTTCCAGGACTCCCAGACCTTAAACTCCTTCGCGATTCGCAGGTCCACGTTGACGGTCCGCGGCAACTGAAACGAGTTCGCTCCAAGGAATGGCACGCGAGTCGTGCCGCCGTCGGCAAGCGACCCGCTTGCTCCCTGGGGGGCAACATAGGTTACGCCAGCGATTGTTTGCGAGGGTGCGCTGCCTGAGACGGCCGGGGTGAAAGGAGCACCTGAAGAAGCGCCGACAAGCGGTGAGATTGTGAACCCATTGGCCACGTATCCCAGCCATTTGCTGCCACCATGATAATAGTTTGGACTCCAGATGGCCGCGAACGAGAATCGGTCGCGGATGTCGAAATTCGAACGGCTATATTCGCCTGCCAGATCGAATGGGTTCAAAACGTTATTGGTCGCCGTAAAGGTCTGCGACGCCTGGCCGAAATCATTGGCACGGGACCACGTGAACGAGGATTGAATCTGAAAGCTCTGGTAGAAGCGGCGATTCAAAGCAACCACCATCGCATTGTAATTGGAATTCACGGAATCGGAGATCGAGGTGAGGGCCTGGACGGTGTTATTCGGGCGCCTCGTCCCGGTTAAGGTGTTGGGCACTCCGAAGAAGGGAACGGTCACCTTTTGTCCGTCGAAAGGACCTCCGACGACCGTGTAGGTGGTCGTCAATGTCGGGGCAGCCAGGTTGGTGTCCACGAAACGCGGTAGGCGTCGGCCAAGGCTGCCGACATACGAGACGGAAACCACGGTATTCTTGGCGATTTCGCGCTCCACTTCCAGATCGAATTCATGGACCATCGGAAGCCTGCTATCGGCGGCAAACTGGATGATGTTTAGTCCCGGCGGCGCCGCACCAGGAGCAAGCACGTTGGGATACCGAGGTGATGTCACTGATGGCAGGATGTTGGTCGTGTTTTGCCCAGCCGGCAGCCCCGTATTAGCAATGGCGTTGAAGATAGTCGAGTTGATGATTCGACCGTAGAAGATCCCGTAGCCGCCACGTAGAATCGTTTTGCTGTTGCCCGTGATATCCCAGGCGGCGCCCACACGCGGGCCAAAGTCCCTGCGATCGTTGGGGAATGAGCTCGTCAGCGAAAACGCAGGGTTGGGAATCTGGGGAGACGGCAGTAGCTCCGTATCCCAACGCATACCCAGGCTTAGAGTCAATCGTGGGCGGATCCGCCAATCATCCTGTACAAAGAACGCCAGATCGTTCGTGTCGAAATTGAATCCTGGGGTCCCCAATCCCTGCGTAAAGCTCGTATAGCAAGGCACCGCGTTTCCTCCGGCCACGCAAAAGGGAGCGTGTGACGTGGCGTTTGCAACATAATCGCTGATCCAGTCCACGCGCGTGTTGTAGGAATATGCCCCAAACCCCGTGAAGAGATTGATCTCGCTGTCGTGGACGTGATTGATGTCAAACCCAAACTTGATCAGATGAGTGCCATGGCTCCAGGCGAAAGTATCGGCGACCTGATTGCGTCTTTCTTCCGGATACTGGGGCCGATTAAGAAAATTTGGCATGCCGAATACCCAGCCGCCCACACCATTGATCGTAATTTGCGGCGAAAAGCCTAGCGATGAAACCGGCTCACCCGTGATGGGATTCTGACCATTTTCAAACTCAAAGTCCCGGCCGTATTGATAGCGGAGTTCATTGGTCATGGTCGAGCTGACACTGGAGATCAGCCGGGCAATACCCCAATCTTCTTTCACATAGTCATTGCCGAAGCTCTCGATTCCTCGGTTGACCACCGCCGCCGTCTGGATCCCTTCCGGTGAATTCCAACGCAGGCGGTTATATGTGAACGACGCGTGGTGCTTGGAAGTAACATTCCAATCAATCTTTGGGAGCAAAATCAGCTGATCTCCCCTTCGGCCAACGGTGCCGGTCAGACTCGTCTGCAATGCCAAGGCAGCGGCTACCGCAGCAGCATTTCCCGGCAATACGCCGCGCGTTGTGAGCGTTGTGGTTTCCGAAGCGCTTAGCGGAGCAAAAATCGCGCCGGGAGTGCCCGAGTTGGCCACTCGCGGGGAAGGGGCGCAATTGTTGATCCGCGCTGAAGAACCAGAAGAGCTTGTCCTTGATAATTGCGCCGCCAATTCCGCCCCCAAACTGATGCCGCTTGTCTTCCGGCAGGAAAGGCACGAGAACACCGTTGACGAGGTGTAATCTGAAACGGATTGATCGCGCCCCAATCGCTGCTTCGGTCAAACCAGAACGCCTGTCCGTGGATTTGATTCGTTCCGCTCTTGGTCACCGCGTTGACGACGCCGCCCGCCGCACGTCCGTATTCAGCCGAATAATTGGATGTATTGACCTGGAATTCCTGAATGCTTGCCTCGCTTGTCGAGTAACTGATGCGCGTTCGGCCGCGCTCCTCACTGAAGAATGCCTGATTGTTATCCGCGCCATCCACCGTGTTGTTGTTCAGCAAGCCCGGAAATTCCGCGAAAACTCACCAGCCCGAACCCACCGTCCGGTGTCGCCCCCGGCGTCCCCAGCGCGAAGAACGACCACCGACGCCCATTCATGGGCAAATTCTCAATCGTGGTTTGGTTGATGTTGGTCGAAAAGTCAGCTCGATCGGTTGTGATCACTGGAGCTTCGGCTGTAGCCACCACGGTCTCGCTCGCTGTCGCGACATTAAGTCTGGCGTCAATTGTCGTGGTTCGCCCAACCTCTACGGTGATCCTGGTCGCCCTGAACGCAGCGAATCCGTTCGCAGAAACCTCCAGCGAATAAAATCCCGGCTGAAGATGGATGATCTGATACCGGCCACTTGCGTCCGTCGTTCCGCTAGATGTCCCGGCAGTGCCGAGATTGGTTGTAGTCACGTTCGCGTTCGGCACCACCGCGCCGGACTGATCCGTGACCGTGCCGCCAATTGCGCCGTCCGTAGTGGACTGCGCTCCCGCTACAGGTGTCGTCATCAGACACACAAATAGCGCAAAAACCATACCCACAACAAATACTCCGCCTCTTGTCCTCTTCATGGAGGAGCCTCCTTCAGGATTCAAAATGTCAGCAACAAGGGCACCAACTGACAGAAGCAATCGCCGTTACAGAGGGGTTTCTCTGTTAGATTAGCGAGGCCGCCTTCTTCAGTCCAAACTCGTTGCTTGAACAGCTATAGGGAATCATCCGATGGACCATGTTTCTAGCACATGAACGATTCGTAAGCAATCGGTTGCACTGCGGATATCTGAGGAAAATTCGCATGCTCCGCATCCGCTTTGCAGCATCAAACGAAACGCGCTAGTCTCCTTTTGCGAATTTTCCGAAGGAACTTACTGTGGACCCTAACCTACTGGTTCAAAAGCTTCTTCTCGCTGCAAGTTTGGTGCTCGCAGCTGTCGTCCCTGTCCGCGCGCAAGACAATTACGAAATCCAGGTCTACAGTTACGATCAAGTCGAGCCCCGCCACACCATGGTCGAACTCCACAGCAATTTCACCATTGATGGCAGCAAGTCTATGGTGGACGGCCTGTATCCCACCAATCACGCCGAGCACGAAACCATCGAGATCACCCACGGTTTCACCGACTGGTTTGAAACCGGCTTCTACATCTTTACTTCGTCTCGCAGCGGTCAGGGCATCCAGTGGGTCGGTGACCACATTCGCCCGCGCTTCCGTATCCCCAAGAAATGGAATTGGCCCGTGGGCCTCAGCCTCTCAAATGAAATCGGTTACCAGCGCCGCCAGTTCTCCGTCGACACCTGGACCTGGGAGATGCGCCCCATCATCGACAAGCAAATCGGCCGCTGGTATCTCGATTTCAATCCCACGTTCGACAAATCCTTGCACGGCCCAACCGTGAATCAAGGTTTCATCTTTTCGCCAAACGTCAAAATCAGCTACGACTTTACGAAGAAAATTACAGGGGGAATTGAATACTACGGCTCCTTGGGGCCCGCCACCGACTTTTCTCCCATCAGCCAGCAGGAGCACCAGATTTTTCCCGCCATCGACCTGAATTTCTCGCCAAACTGGGAGGTAAACTTCGGTCTCGGCGTCGGCCTGACCCGCTCCACCGACCATCTGATCGCTAAAATGATTCTCGGCTACCGCTTCGACTTTTGACCTTCCGCGAGAATTGTCCCGAACGATTACAGCCGGCTTTTGCAGGAACTCTCTCGCAATCGCGTTGCACTCTTCAAACGCCGCCTCTTCGCTGTGCGGACTATGCTTTCCGTTTCCGACGAATCTCATCGTTGCCTGAGGCAGTGTCTCTGCGAACGAGTTCCATTTCACCCGGCTCGGTTCGCGGATCAAGACTTCCGTGCAGAAACAGCGTAGGTACCTTTAGCTCGCCAAGGCTGCCGCCGTACAAATCCTCATCGGGCCGCTGGACCAGATCGGCTAGCTGAAACCACGCACTGCAATTCCGGCGTAATACTTCCGGCCACTGCGTCTCCCCGTGGTCTTGCTTGAGCAGATTTTTCGTTTCCTCCCCGAGATCTTCCGGACGCGCTGCGAATCGCTCGAAGAAAAACGCGACCCCGGCTTTCTCCGAAGAAAATGGAAGGCTTCCAGGATTAGCCGCTCGCAGCGCTCCGGCGCCGCCAGCCCCGCCATTGCCCCGATCACGGCTCCATCGCTGTGACCCCAGAGGGCTGCCTGCTCGATCCCGAGTGCATCCAGAAATTGCATCGTTTCCGCTAGCCGCCCGGCGGTGAAAATCAAGTGGCATCTCGCCCGAGACTCGCGTCGAGTGCCCGTACCCGGAGCGGTCGGGGATCAGGATCCGAAACTCGTTCTTAAATGCCTCAATCTGCCGGTCGAATGGATACACCCCGTAGCCCCATCCCCCATGTAGAAAAACCAGAGGATGCCCGCTTCCAACCTCGCGGTAGTAAATTGTTACGGGATTGAGATCACCTGCGTGCGGAGAATGAGGCAGTTCGAGAATTGGCACCTAATTTTGCCTCTCCAATGAAGGGCCCAGGTAGCCGCGCTGTTTCGATGCTCTTGCGACGAGAATCACGCACTGTACATTACGTCAAAAAATTTTCCGACTCAACGCGCCTCGGACAACAACACCGCGCTTGCCGCCTTGTGCGCGTAAAACATGACAGCCTCCACCATCGATTGATCCTTGCCTGGAAATAAAAACGGCTGGCAGCACACGCTGCCAGCCGTTCGTTTTCTCAACTGGAGAATCTAGTTCAGTTATCTGTGGCCCCCACCATGGCCACCGCCATGGGAACCTCCACCGCCACCGCCGCCGCCGTGGAACCCGCCTCCACCACCTCCGTGGAATCCACCGCCGCTGCTACGTCCGCTACTGAAGCCGCTGCGTCCGCCGCTGAAGCCACCGCGTCCGCTGCTGAAGCCACTGCGTCCGCCGCTGAAGCCGCCGCGTCCGCCGCTGAAGCCGCCGCGTCCGCCGCTGAAGCCGCCGCGTCCGCTGCTGAAGCCACCGCGTCCGCCGTTGAAGCCGCGCCCATAATACCCACCGCGCCCGTAGTAACCCCCGGCCCCAATAGCCGCCCCGAGTAAAAGCCATGGAACCATGGCCCGGCCCCAATAAAGAGCGCCGCTCTACGAACCAGTCTGGTCCATAGAAGCCGTAAGGCGCGCAAGCATAGGGATCGTACGAGTAATAACCATAGGTGCAGACAGGTGGAGCATAATCGTAGCCATAGTAACCAGGGCCACATCCGACCCCAACTCCAACTCTAACCTGTGCTCGCGACGGCGCTGCGGCTACAAAACCGAGAACCGCCAACAACGCAAGATATTTCAGATAACGCATGGTCTTGTCCTCCGCTAGATCCCAATTACCACATCCAACCGGCCATCGGATCTAAGTGCTTTCCGGTGTCTCACTCACTCTGAAGCACCTACATACTCAAACTCCAAAACAGAACAAAAGTTGTGGTCAACCCTCCGCTGACCGCTCGCAGCTCCCGCCCTAACCATCGGTCGAATTCCCAGAATAGTACCTTAGTCCCCTGCCGCGAGGCTTACATCCGTAAGCGAACCCCGGCAGCCCAAATTTCGCCTTTTTCCTTGACAAATAGTAGCTTTTCGCATACTATAATTTCTGAGTAATTTTGCGCCTCGCGTTCGTAGCGCCAGCATTTCTGCTGGCGTTTTTGCTTTCTCAGGCCGATTGCGACCGCCCATTTGCGCGCCTCCCTAACGCGGCGCAGCACATTTTGCACAATTTCGGTGCAGCTTTAAGCTTAATAGAATCAACACTTGCAAGTTTGGCCGCAAGTGTTGATTCTAAACGACTTGGGATTTAGCTAAATTCTTTAGAATCAATACTTACAAAAAACATGGGGGGGGAGGGGTCATTATTGTTAACTAGACATGGTTCAACTCTTGTCTCTCGACGACCGAGTCGGCTGTCACGCCAACGATGCGCACACCGTGCTCGACCACAAACAATTTGGCCTTTCCACCTGCTCGCGCACAAACTTCGGGATGGATGCGTTCCTACGTTGACCGCTTGCCCGCTTCACACATATAATTAGCGTTTGTCTTTACAGCTTGGAGGGCAGATGTACGCCGTTATTCAAACCGGGGGAAAGCAGTATCGTGTCGCACCGGGCGACACCATTCGCATCGAGCGGGTCACGGGCGAAGTCGGTGAAAAGGTGACTTTCGGCAAGGTTCTCGCCGTCCACACCGGGGGAAAAGAAGGTCCTCTTGGGCGACGACGCTTCCAAAGCCAGCGTGAGCGGAAAGATCGTCGCGCAGGGCCGCGCCAAAAAAATCACCGTGCTCAAGTTCAAGAAGGGCAATCAATACAAGATTTCTCGCGGCCACCGGCAGAATTTCACGGCCGTCGAAGTCAGCGAAATCAAGCTGTAGTCTCTTTCAAGCCAAGGGTTTCTCTTCCTTCGGTTTTCAGAGAAAAAGTCTCTCAAGAAAAAAGGAAATTCGTCATGGCACATAAGAAAGGCGGCGGCTCCTCTACAAACGGCCGCGATTCTCACGGACAAAGGCTGGGCGTAAAGCGCTTCGGCGGCCAGCTCGTCAACGCAGGCACGATTCTCGTGCGCCAGCGCGGCACGCGCCACCAGGCCGGCGAAAACGTCGGCCAGGGCAAGGACGACACGCTCTTCGCTCTCGTCACTGGCATCGTGAAGTTCACGGACAGCGGCAGGCATGGCCGCTTCATCAGCGTCCAGCCCGCCGGTCAAACCGAGTCCGCGCCAACTAATCGTTCGTGTTCCTCGGTGAATTTTCCGTCCGGTCAGTTTCTTGTGCCGTCCGGTTTCTAACGGACGGCATTTTTTTCTGGCGTGCTCACTCTGCGGAGACGCAGCTCAACGGACCGTCGGCAAAGAATTTCTTGTAGGCGCTCCGCCCGTGAGCGGGAATAATCGCGAGTTGCGGCAGTTTTTCGTGCAGATCGCTGAGCCGGGCCACCACTTGATTGGCGAGTGCCTCGTCATTGTCGCTGTCCCGGAGGATGAGCGATTTGCCGGCGCGCTCTTCCACTCCGCGCTCGTCATCGACTGCATCGCCTACATAAAACAGGCGGAGCTTAGAGGACAGATTTACAAAAATGCCCACACTTCCGGGCGTATGTCCGCGCAGCGGCACGACAACCACCGATCCGTCGCGGTATAGGTCGGCGCTCTCGTCGAATGTTTCGTAAGGCTCGGGCGAAAAACGCAGCGAAGGCGTGCCGGGCGCTGGGAATTTTTTTACATGCGCGGCAATGACGTAACCCTTTGCTTGCACACTTGGGTCATTTGCGAATCGCAATTCTTCTTGCGAAAGAAGCACGGGAACAGAGGGCAAGTCCATCAGCCCGCCGGAATGATCCAGATGCGCGTGAGAAAGTATCACCCAACGCAGATTCTTTGGGTCTTCTTTCACGCGGCGCAGCAATTCCGGGAGTGGAACAGGGGGCTTCAACTGCCCGGCTAGAAACTTGAGCTTCAACCAGGTTCCGAAAGGATAGCCGCGAATCTCTTCATCGAAATGGCTCGAATTGCCAGTATCGATCAGCAAATCGCCCGCTGGGTGGCGCACAAGAACGCTTCCCGCCGTGGAGCCGAAGGAATACTTGCTGAAAGTCTTGCCAGTCTCGATCCAGCAAGCGGAGAGACCGGGCAACGATGAAATGGCTCGCGTGACACGCGCATGCGGTGCAACAGCCGGCAGCGGAGTTCGCCGGAAGTAGACAACATAAAGGAGCGCACTGAGCCCCGCAACAGTGATTACGAAGAGCAGCATCAGCCGCTTCAGCCAGTTGCTTATGGCAAACATGGTTTTCGAGGGTTAGCCCTTCCTACCCGGAGTCCCGAGATCGATGGACATCGGAAACGGTGCAGCTTTCATTTGGTGGGGTTTTCACGAGTCACAAGTCACCGGTCACTCGGCGCCTCGCTCCACCAAAGTCGGAATTCGGCGGTCTGCGGTATCGATGGTGAGCTTATGCTATCGTTTTTAGAGGCAGCCGCCTAGCGGCCTCCTTCTGTGGAGAGTGATTCTAGTGTTTGTTGACGAAGCAAAAATCCTCGTGAAGGCCGGCAACGGCGGCAACGGCTGCGTCGCGTTTCGCCGCGAAAAATACGTTCCGCGCGGCGGCCCATCCGGCGGCGACGGCGGGCACGGCGGCAGCATTTACCTGGAAGCGAACCCCAACGACAACACCCTGCTTCGCTACCGCTACAATCGCGAATTCAAAGCCGATCGCGGCCGCCACGGCGAAGGCTCGAACTGCACCGGCCATTCCGGCGCGGACATGATCCTGCTCGTTCCCGTCGGCACGCTCGCTTACGATGCGCAAACCGGCGAAACCATCGCCGACCTGGCCGTCCCTGGACAGCGCGTGCTCATCGCGCAAGGTGGACGCGGCGGCCGCGGCAATCAAAATTTTGCCAAGCCCTGGCATCAGGCCCCGCGCGAACACGAAGATGGCTTTCCCGGCGAAGAGCGCCATCTTCGTCTCGAACTGAAGCTGCTCGCCGATGTCGGCCTGGTCGGTTTCCCGAACGCCGGCAAGTCCACGCTGATTTCGGTAATTTCCGCCGCGCGTCCGAAAATCGCCAACTATCCGTTCACCACGCTCGAGCCCAATCTCGGCGTCGTCAATGCCGACGGCGGCACCGGTGGGCACGGCACCGAGCTGGGCCGCACATTTGTCGTCGCCGATCTTCCCGGCCTCATCGAAGGCGCGCATCTAGGCGCCGGCCTCGGCATCCGTTTCCTCCGCCACGTCGAACGCACGCGCCTCATCGTCCATCTGATCGACACGAGCGATTCCAACGTGGATGATCCGGTCCACTCCTTTCAAGTCATCAACGGAGAGCTGGAGGCCTTTAGCGCTTCGCTCGTCGAAAAGCCGATGATCGTCGTTGCCACCAAGCTGGATGCCACCACCGACCGCACGCGCCTCGAAGCGCTGCAGGACTTTTGCAAAGAGCGCAAACTTGAATTCCACTCCATTTCCGCTGTTGCGGGTGACGGCGTGAAGGAACTAGTCCGTTCCATCGCCGACGCCCTCGACAAGATTCCCCGCCCAGCGCATGAAACTTCTCTGGACTTGCCAGCCACTTCCGGAGAACTTGACCAGAACGCGCCGGGGCACGATTCCCTGCCTGCGCCAATCAAGAATTCGTGAGAAAATTAACTACAGCTACCTCTCGGGAGGCGCATTGACCACAGCGCAGGCGCATCGCACCGCCGCAAAGCATCACCCGCGTCGCATCGCGCTGTTTGGCGGCTCCTTCGATCCCATTCACAATGGCCACCTCGCCGTGGCCCGTGCCGCCGACCGCCGCTTCAATTTCGACGAAATCCATTTCATTCCCGCAAGCCGCCCGCCGCACAAACTCAAGCAGCACCTGGCTCCCTTCCCGCACCGTTTCGCCATGCTCTCTCTTGCTTGCGCCGAGCATCCGCATTTCGTTCCTTCGCTCGCGGAAGCCGGCGAAGACTTCAGCGGCACGCAGCTCCACTATTCCGTGGACACCGTGCGCTACTTCCGCCACGCCTATAACAGCCACGGCGACCGCATCTACTTCATCATCGGCGCCGACGCTTTTCTCGACATTCCCGTTTGGAAGGAATACGAAACGCTTCTCGGTCTTTGCGATTTCATCGTCGCGAACCGCCCGGGTATTCGCGCGGAAGCCCTGCGGCTGGTCATTCCGCCGGATCTGATCGCGCCGCCGCGACGCGAAGAAAGATGCTGAAACGCCGGCCTCGCAAGTGGTCGCGCATCTTCAGACGACCAGCCGTTTATCTTCTCGACTCTGTCTCCAGCGAAGTTTCCGCCACGGATATCCGCCGCCGCGCGAACCGCGGCCAGTCCATTCATGGGCTTGTCTCCGTGCGCGTCGAGGAATACATTCTTAAACAAGGCCTATACCGGTGAAATTCGACTCTTTGCCACAAGGCGTCCGCCTGGCTGTCGAGGCGGCGCAAAACAAGAAAGCTTCCGGAATCACCGTTCTCGACCTCAGCGGCGTCGGCGCCTTCACGGACTATTTCGTGATCTGCACCGGCTTTCAGCACGCCGCAGGTGCAGGCCATCTGCAGCGAAGTCGAGGACCAGCTCGAAAAGCATCTTCAGCGCTCGCCGAAACACCGCGAGGGGCGCAGCTCCGCGGAATGGGCTCTGATCGATTTCGGCGGCTTCATCGTGCACGTTTTCAGCGAGCAAGCGCGGCGTTATTACGACCTGGAACGCCTCTGGCGCACTTCGCCAAAGCTCGAGATTCCCGACGAAACCGGCGCAGCCGCGCCAAACCTTTCTTTCGGCGAGCCGCAAGCAGCCGGAGAAGCCTATTCCAAATGAGCACGGAGCGATTGCCGTGGATCGCGGAAGATCCAGCATCGCTGCGGCTTCTCGAACTGGCGCAAAAAGTGTCCGCCGCTGCGACGACGCTGCTCATCAGCGGCGAAAGTGGCACCGGCAAAGATCATCTCGCCCGCCTCGTCCACGAACTTGGCCCTCGCCGCGACGCGCCTTTCTTGAAAATTGATTGCGCCAGCCTTCCGCCGCAACTGGTGGAAAGCGAACTCTTCGGCCACGAACTTGGCGCGTTCACCGGCGCCGTCGAGCGCAAATTGGGCCGCCTCGAACTCGGCGGCAGCGGGCACCATCGTTCTCGACGAAGTCGCCGCACTTACTCCCGGCGCGCAAGGCAAACTTCTGCGCGTTTTGCAGGAGCGCACCTTCGAGCGCCTCGGCGGCACGGAATCGCTTCGCATCGAAGCGCGCATCGTGGCCTTGACTAACGTCGATCTCACTGCGGCAGTCGCCAGCGGCCACTTTCGCGAGGATCTATATTTCCGGCTGAACGTGCTCGCTCTTACCGTGCCGCCGCTGCGCGAGCGCCGCACCGATATCCTCCCTCTCGCCGATCACCTGTTAACGGGATTGCGGTCCATCCACGGCCACCCAGGCTCGCACCTGAGCGAGCCTGCGCGCCGCATGCTCGCAACCTATGCCTGGCCCGGCAACGTCCGCGAACTGCGCAACGCCCTCGAACGCGCCATCGTTTTTTCCCGCAGCGACACGCTCGAGCCCGGCGATTTTCCCGACAATATTCGCGCAGCGGCCTCCGGAGCCGCCGGTTCCATCGCGGGCTGCGGTCCCTCGAAGAGGTCGAGCGCGAAGTCATCGCCGCCACGCTCGAAGCGACTCACTACCGCATCAGCCGCGCCGCCGAAGCCCTCGGCATCAGCCGCAAAACCCTTCTTGAAAAGCGCAAAAAATACGGTCTGAAGTGAAAATCCGCCTGCTCATGCTCGGCAAAACGCGCCGTGCGGAGATGCGCGCGGTGATCGACGATTACGTGAAGCGCATCGGCCGCCACGCGCCAATCGAAGTCACGGAGGTCCGCGACGGCGAAGCTGCGATCAAGAAGCTCGACGCGGATCGCGCCGCCACGGCAGTGCTTCTGGACGCACTCGGAAAAAATTCTGGATTCCAACGCTTTTGCAAAATGGCTTGGCGAACTCCGCGATCGCGGAACACGAGAGCTTATTTTCGTCTGCGGCGACGCCGATGGTTTTCCCGCTGCCCTGCGCGAGCGGGTTCCACAAAAAATCTCTCTCAGCGCCATGACCTTCTCTCACGAGCTCGCGCGCGCCATGCTTGCCGAGCAGCTCTACCGCGCCTTCGCCATCCTCTCCGGAAGCCCCTACCCGAAATAGCGGCTCTGGTGTAAAACCTTAGGACCATGTCGATCCGCATAATTCCAGATGAGGACCAGCCTTCCGCGGCAATTGAGATTTCTCTTGGAAAAACCGCTGCCCGATTACGATTTGCTCCAGCTCGACCAGCCCACCCCTCGCGACGTTGACGCCATTCTCGTTTCGCAGGGCTTTCGCGATCTTGTGGATGACTCCCGCGGCGTTTTGATGGACCTGCTTGCCCACCCTCCATTCCAGGCCAACTCTCCCGAACACGCGAATCTGGATTTCACCCATTCCACCCCGCTCGCACTCGAACTCACGCAACTTACCGGCGCCATCTGCCCCGGTGACGACGAGGTTTACCGCCCCGGCTTGTGGATCGTCTTGCGCGATCCGCACGCCAAGCCAAAAACAACGCTTCCCTGCGCAACCCAGGAACGGATCACCGCGATCGCCACAGAATTAGGGAAGCGCCTCGGACTTTCCTGATCTGCCATGCGGCGATTTTTTTTCGCTTGACGGTTTGGAACGCGTGGCATACCGTTGCGCTCAATCGGCGGTCTGCGATTCGGAAATTTCCTCGGAAACCTGGTTGGGCGGACCCCGTCAAACGCGAACATTTTGAAATACTGGAGTCTCCATGGAACGTCCCACGGGCGTTACGATCCTTGCGGTACTCTACTTCATCGGCGCCGCCTTTCTTGGTCTTTGTGGAATTCTTTTCATTGTCGGCGGATCCATGCTTTCAGGGCTGGCCCAGAGCGGCGGACCGGGATCGGCGCTCTTCGCGATGGGGGGAGCCGTGGTCGGTGGCATCTTTCTGGTCCTCGCGGTTCTGGATCTGGCCATCGGAATTGGATTCATCAAGCTGCAGAACTGGGCTCGCATCCTTGCAATCATCCTGATTGCGATCGGAGTGCTCTTCGGATTGCTCGGTTTGGTGAGCTTGCTCGCGCATCCCGCGGTGGGTGTGCTGGTGTTCCGGCTTGTTTTTCTGGCGATCGAGATCTGGATCCTGGTCTATTTGTTCAAACCGCACGTTAAGCAGGCTTTTGGCGCGACGGGCTTTTGAAGCTGACAACATAAACTGCGTGCGGGGCAGCGGCACAACGCTGCTGCCCTGCGTCATCTTGACCTTTCTTTTCGCACCCTCCAAACTCTAGACCTTTCCCTGTGGCGCTGACTCTTGTGGGAAAGGGACTTATGCCGGAAGAAAAGGGACTGCTGATCGTTTACACCGGGCCGGGCAAGGGGAAGACGACTTGCGCGCTGGGCACGGCGTTCCGCGCCGTAGGGCAGGGGCTGCGCGTCCTGATGGTGCAGTTCATCAAGGGGTCATGGCATTACGGCGAACTGGACGCCGCCAAAATGCTGGGGGACGATAAATTTGAAATTCGGCCGATGGGCCGCGGATTCGTGAAAATTGGCGGTGCCGAAACCGATCCTGAAGACATCAAACTGGCGCGGGAATGCTGGGAAGCGGGGCGCGACGCGATTTACGGAGGGAAGTACGACCTCGTCGTGCTGGACGAAATCAATTACACGATCAGCTACAAGATGCTGGACGCCGGTGAAGTCGTGGAGGCGCTGAAAAAGCGGCCCGAACGCGTCCACGTAATTTGCACGGGCCGCAACGCGCATCCGCAGCTGGTCGAGCTGGCGGACCTCGTCACGGAGATGCGCGAGGTGAAACACCCGTACACCAAGGGTATACTGGCTCAGCGGGGAATCGACTACTAGTCGCAACGCGGAGGGGTGACTCCGCGGCTGTGCTTGCTGGCTGTACTAACGAACGATTGTAAACTGCGGTATCGAGTCTTACCCAGACCTATGGCTTGGTTCAAGCGGGACAAAAAATCGATCGACGCAGCCACGCCTCCTGAAGAGCGCCGCGTGCGCACGGAGGGGCTGTGGGTCAAGTGTGAGTCCTGCAAAACCATCGTTTTTCGCAAGGACCTCGAAGCCAACCTATTCGTCTGTCCGAAGTGTCAATTCCATTTCAAGATGAGCGCGAAGCATCGGCTGGAAATGCTGTTGGACTCGCGCTGGACCGAGCACGACGCGGGGATGACCTCCACGGACCCGCTCAAGTTCGTCGACACCAAGCCTTATGCCGCGCGACTCAAGGAAGCCCGCAAGAAGCTGGGAATGAATGATGCCGTCATCACGGTGGAAGGTAGACTCAACGGCCGCGGGATTGTGTGCTGCGCCATGGAGTTTGGTTTTATCGGAGGCTCGATGGGCGCAGTGGTCGGAGAAAAGGTCACGCGCGCGATCGAGCTGGCTATCGATTCGCGCCAGCCGCTGGTTGTAGTCTCCTGCTCTGGCGGTGCGCGCATGATGGAAGGCACGATCAGCCTGATGCAGCTCGCGAAAGTCTCGGCGGCGCTGGCCAAGCTCGATGACGCCAAAGTGCCTTACATTTCGCTGCTTACCGATCCCACTACTGGCGGCGTGACAGCCAGCTTCGCCATGCTGGGAGACATCAATATCGCCGAACCGGGAGCGCTGATCGGGTTTGCGGGCCCTCGCGTCATCGAACAGACCATCCGCCAAAAACTTCCCGAGGGCTTCCAGCGCTCGGAATTTCTGTTGGAGCACGGCTTTCTCGACGCAGTCGTGCACCGAAAAGATTTGAAAGCGTTCATCGCTAACTCCTTCGATCTGCTTCTGAGCTGAAATGAATTACGAGGCTGCGATCCGTTATTTGCTATCGCTGGGCAGGGAACTGGCGGCCCCGACGCAGGCAGCCGCGGCGAAATTCGACCTCGAAAATATTTTGATTCTTGCAGAGCGGCTTGGCCGGCCTGACCGCGCTTATCCCGTCCGCGCACATCGCGGGAACCAATGGCAAGGGTTCGACCGCGGCTTTTCTCGAATCGATTCTGCGCCGCGCTGGTTTTCGGACCGGGCTCAACACGTCCCCGCATCTCGAAAAAATCAACGAACGCATTCGAGTGAACGGCGAAGAGATCGGCGAGGATGAGTTCGCCGCAACGTTTACGCGGATTCAGGCTTTGAACGAAGAGCTGCTCGCCGCGGGCAAACTTCGCGCCCATCCAACTTATTTCGAGTGCGTCACCGCGATGGCCTTCGAATACTTTGCGCGCGAACGGGTTGACTTCGGTGTTTTCGAGGTGGGGCTGGGCGGCCGACTGGACGCCACAAATATTCTGACTCCAGTGGTCTCCATCATCACGCGTGTCGACTTCGACCACGAAAATTTTCTTGGACATTCTCTCGCGGAAATCGCCGCCGAAAAGGCGGGCATCCTCAAGCGCGGTGTTCCAGTCATCCTGGCGGATCAGCATCCAGAAGCTCTTGAAATCATTCGCGCGCGCGCAAGCGAACTCGGCTGCCCGGTCACTGAAACGGGAACCGCGTTCCGCATCGAAAGGGAATGGATAGAAAACGGCTGCAGCCGCGCCTGCGTTACCGAAAATGCATCCGGTTGGTCTATGGAGCTCACTCCGAGGCTACCAGGCAAATTCCAGATACAAAACAGCCTCAACGCCGTCGCCGCTGCGCGCTACCTTCACAAGCGCGGGTATCACATTTCTGACGAGGCGATTGCCCAAGGAATTGCTGACGCTGCGTGGCCGGGCCGGCTCGAGAAAATTCAGACGAATCCAGACGTGTACCTTGATGGCGCGCACAATCCCTCGGCTGCGAGAGAACTCGCCGCTTTCTTGGAACAGAAGCTTGCGGAGCGAAAAATCTGGCTGGTCTTCGGTGCACTGCGCGACAAGGCCGTTGACGAAATTGCGGGGATTCTCTTTCCGCGTGCCGCCGAAGTGATTTTCACGCAGCCGCGCACCCCACGCGCCGTTTCCGTCGTTCAGCTTGCCGAAATCACGTCGCATCATGCTGCGCATTTTGCGATCATTCCCGAACCGGAATCCGCGCTCGAATACGCGCTGGACCGGGCCAGCGCGCACGACACTATCATCGTCGCAGGCTCGCTCTACCTGGTCGGCCAGGTGCGCCACTACTGGAAAAATCGCGTGCAGGTCGCCGCCCATTGAAAAACTTTCTAGAATATGCGGCTCGGGTTCCGGTAAAGTGCTGGAGCGCTGGCGCTTAGGGCGGCGTTTGTTCGTCGGCTCAATGGATAGCGATGGAGAAGAAGAGTTCGAAGACACAAAAGCAGGCGAAAGAACGAAGGCACGCAGAAGCGCATTCGCTCGTGGGCATTATCATGGGCTCGTCTTCCGACTGGGAGACGTTGGAACACGCCGTCAACACCCTGAAAGAGTTAGGCGTGCCTCACGAAACGCGCGTCGTTTCCGCTCACCGCACTCCGGATCTTCTTTTTGAATATGCATCAAGCGCGGAAAAGCGGGGCATCGAAGTGATTATCGCCGGAGCAGGCGGCGCCGCTCATTTGCCTGGAATGACAGCTTCGAAAACCGTGCTGCCTGTCCTCGGCGTTCCCGTGGAATCGAAAGCGCTCAAGGGTCTCGATTCGCTGCTCTCTATCGCGCAAATGCCCGGGGGCATTCCTGTTGGCACGTTGGCGATTGGCAAGGCCGGGGCGATTAATGCCGCGCTGCTCGCCGCCGCCATCCTTGGGGGCAAGTACCCGAAGATTCGTGAAGCGTTGCGCAAATTCCGTGCCGCGCAAACCGGGCGCGTTCTGGCAAATCCTGATCCGTCGGCCACGGCTCTTCCTCAGAAAAAGGGGCCCCGGAAAAAAGGAAAGCGCGCGTGAGCATAGGGATTCTCGGCGGCGGTCAATTGGGTTATATGCTCGCCCTCGCAGGATATCCGCTTGGGCTGCGATTCCGCTTCCTGGATCCATCTCCGGAAGCCCCTGTGGGGCGGATCGCCCCCAGGGTCACCGGAGACTTTTCCGATCGCGCCGTGCTGGAGAGGTTTGCTCACGGACTCGAAGTCGTCACATACGAATTCGAGAATGTTCCGGTGGATGCAGTCCATTTTCTTGCCAAGAAAGTTAGCGTTTTTCCGCCGCCTGGCGCATTGGAAGCTGCCCAGGATCGTCTTCGTGAAAAGCAATTATTTGAGAAACTGGGAATTTCCACGACGGAATTTGCCTCCGTCCCCGCGGCCTCGGACCTCGATCTGGCACTGAAAAAGGTCGGGCTGCCAGCCGTGCTAAAGACTCGCCGCATGGGATATGACGGGAAGGGCCAATGGATCCTGAAAACACAGGAAGACGCCAAGAAGGCCAGGGAGGGATTGCCAAGACTGCCCTTCATCGCGGAGCGTTTTGTCCCGTTTACGAGAGAACTCTCCGTAATCGCCGTGCGAGGTAAGTCTGGCGAGACCGCGTTTTACCCGCTGGTGGAGAATCATCACCGCAACGGCATACTGCGCCTCTCATTAGCTCCCGCCCAAAACGTCAGCCCCCAAGTTCAACAAGCTGCCGAGGAGGCCGCGCGACGGGTGCTTGAATCTCTGAGCTACGTGGGTGTTCTGGCCATCGAATTCTTTGAGTGCGCTGGCCAACTTCTCGCGAATGAGATGGCGCCTCGCGTCCATAATTCAGGACATTGGACCATCGAGGGCGCAGTGACCAGCCAGTTCGAAAACCATCTCCGGGCCATTAATGGTTTTCCCCTAGGTTCAACGACGGCGATTGGTGCTTCGGCGATGATCAATCTCATCGGGGAACTCCCCGAATCCAAGCAGGTCCTGTCCATTCCTTCCGCTCATCTTCATCTTTATGGCAAAGAGCCCCGACCTGGCCGCAAATTGGGTCACGTTACGCTCCGGGCGCCCGCGTTCGACCAGCTCACGGGCCGTTTTTCCAGCCTCCCGGCTTTTTTCCAACGGCCCGAGTTTTGCCTCGACGCACGCAACAGGAACAACACCTCTCCCCAGGCTTGATGAGCTATGGAACTGGACGGGAAGCGGTTGAGTTGCCGCACTCCGCTGCGAATGCTACGATTTGGGATCCCATGTGTCCCGAAACTCCCATCCGGCCCCGTGTGGGCATCCCCTGGCGAACGTCTGAGGAGGAAGTGCAGAACAATCGCCCCAAGATCACCAATTACGAGGATGCCGTGCGAAAAGCAGGGGGCGAGCCGGTCCTAGTGTCCCTAAGCGATCGGGTTGAACAAAGGCGAGTCATTCCGACGCTAGATGCTTTCGTCCTGCCTGGAAGTCCCGCGGACGTCGATCCTTCCGAATATGGCGCTGTAAATAACGGCAAATCCGCGCCAGCCGATTTGCCCCGTGAGCAGGCTGACCGCGCCATCCTAGCGCACGCCTTTGCCGAGAAGAAACCAGTCTTGGCCATCTGCTATGGCTGTCAGCTCTTGAATGTCTATCTGGGAGGGACACTCATTCAAGATGTGCGCTCGGAGCTGGGTACGGCCACGCCGCACCGGAAAAAGGACCTATCGCCGGAGCCCAAGGACGATCCGATCCACGGAGCGAGGTTCGAACCGGAGAGCCGGCTGGCGGAGATAGCGTCCGGCGAGCGGGCAAAAATCAACAGTTCGCACCACCAGGCCATCGCCCAGCCCGGAAAGAAATCTGCGCGTAACTGCGCGCTCAACAGACGGCATCATCGAGGGAGTGGAATGGAGCGGCGATTCGAATTGGGTCGTCGGCGTTCAATGGCATCCGGAGCGCATGTTTGGAGATGCTTTCTCCGAACGGCTTTTCCGTGATTTCGTTGCCGCTGCTCGCGGCGCGGTCATCCAAAAAGTCTTAAGCTTCTGCTTTCCGATCTTCGGTTTTCAAACAGTTGGGGGGACTGGATGATTTCACTCGCAGGCAAAGCGGCACTCATCACTGGCGGTTCGCGTGGGATTGGCGCGGCGGCCGTCAAACTTTTTGCGCAGGCCGGCGCTGATGTGATCTTTAGCTACAACAAAGCCAAAGACGCCGCACTGCAAGTCGAGCAAGAGGCCAAAAAGCATGGCACACGAGTCGAAGCCTTTAAGGCCGATGTGAGCAAGCACCTGGATAACAAGAAACTAGTTGACCAGTGCATCGCGCGGCTCGGGCGCCTGGATATTGTGGTGGCCAACGCCGGAATCTGGAATGCCGATGACTTACCCATCGAGAGCATGAGCGAAAAACAGTGGGATGACATGATGCGGGTAAATCTGAAGAGCGTTTACTCGATCATTCACTTCAGCGTGCCGCAGATGATCAAGCAGAAGTCCGGGAAGATTATTCCCATTACTTCAACAGCGGGGCAGCGTGGCGAGTCGTTCCACACGCACTACGGCGCAAGCAAAGGCGGTGTCATCAGCCTCGTCAAGGGCCTCTCGACTGAGCTCGCGCGGCACAATATTCTCGTGAATTCCGTCGCTCCCGGATGGGTGGCCACGGACATGTCCAATCCCGTGATTCAAACGAAAGCAGGAGCCAAGGCGGTGGCGGCGGCAATTCCGCTGGGCCGTGCCGCGACCGCCGACGAAATCGCCGGTCCAATTCTCTTCCTGGCGTCGGAGTTGGCCAACTTCCTGACGGGAGAGATCATCAATGTAAATGGAGGATCTGTCTTGTGCGGTTGAAGCTCGTTCGGTTCGCGCTCGCTGGTTTGCTCGTTTGCGGGATACTTGCTGTGCAAGCACCCGCGCAGAATCCGGACACCATGATGCCGGAGCAGAGCGCCGCCAAGGCCAAACAGATTCTCAGCGATCTTATCAATGCTCGCGGCGGCGCTGGCTACAAGGAAGCCGTCGAAGGCGAGTGCCACGGTACCCGCGCGCAATTCGGCCATAATGGAGACGTCACCGGCTACGTTGGGTTCACTGAATATCGCCGCTACCCGGACAAGGCCCGCCTGGAATACGCCGCCAAGAGTCACAATCTGAAAAGCATCATCAATACCGTGATCGGAGTCGATGGGTTGGACTGGTCTCATGGCGGCGTGATCATCGCACTTTATAACGGCGATCGCGGCTGGACACTGGACCGCGGCGGCGTCACCGAACTGCCGGTCACCGCTGTCGCCGAATTTCAGGAACAGGTCAAGAGAAACATTGACAATGTGCTGAGAGTTCGCCTGAAAGAACCCGGCTGGAACTACCGCTACGGGGGCAGCGACACGGTCGATTTGAAGGTAGTGGACTGGGTGGAGCTGACTGACAGTGAGGAGCGGACGTTTCGCCTGGCCGTGGATCATTCCACTCGCCTTCTGGTGAGAAGCGTGGTTACCACCAACAATGAAGAGACGCATGAACGCGACGATGACGTCAGCATTTATACGAACTACCAGCTGAAGGACACCGTGTGGACTCCGATGCAAATCACCAGGGATCACAACGGGCGGCGCGCTGCGCAGTTCTTTTACGATTCCTGCGGCTTTAATCCCCATTTCCCTGGCGATTTCTTCGACAAGTCCTCTCTCGCAAAAAAGACCGCTGAGGCGGACGCCAAGAAGAATAAGAACGACAAGAATTAGTGCTGCCAAACGCGGGCATGTTTGCTCGCTGCGCTTTTGTTAGACTTGCAGCGCTTCATGAACCTCACTCTCCGTCAGCAACACGCGCTGCAAGCCATCTGCGATACGTTCGCGCCTGCATCGGACAATTGGCCCTCCGCCTCCGAAATGGGCATCCCCGGATCGATTGCAAAGGCTCTTGATTTCAATCCTCGGCCTGGTGAGCGGGCGCAATTCCTGCAACTCCTCGATGTTTGGGACAGGCATTTGCACAGCTTGCTGACCGTGGGCCGGTGGGCTCCGTTTTCCTCGCTTCCGCTGGAAGAACGGATCCGCGTTTTGCTTTCCTGGGCAGACAGCGGACTAAGCCGGCGGCGTGGCGCGTTTCAGGCATTTCGGAAAGCAATTGGTTTTCTATACGTCATGCTGCCGGGCGTTGATGGCGGGTCCAGTCCGGTCTGGAAAAAATTGGGCTATCCCGGGCCGCTCGGTCCGCAACAACCCCGTTTGCGTCCCCTCAGGACGCTTACTCCCGAAGTGGATACGGATTTGTCTTGCGACGTTTGCATCATCGGTTCCGGCGCCGGCGGGAGCGTAGCGGCCGCTGTGCTGGCTGGAGCGGGCAAGGACGTTGTCGTGCTTGAGGCCGGGAGCTATTACGACGATTCTGATTTCGATGGCGCGGAGCTTGCAGGCTTTCAACGGCTGTATCTGGAAGGCGGATTTGCGGCGACCGCGGATCAAAGCGTGGGGCTGCTTGCTGGAGAATGCCTCGGCGGGGGCACCGTCATCAACTACTGCACTTCGTTTCGAACGCCGGAGGATGTCCGCGCCGAATGGGCCGGCAGCCGGCGTGCCGTGGTTTACAAGCGATGAATATACGCGCAGTCTGGATGCGGTTTGCGCGCGCCTTTCGGTGAATTTGGACCACAATCGCATTTCCGCGCGCGAACAAGTTCTGCAGCGCGGTTTGAACGCGTTGGGCTGGCATGTGGCGGCCATGCCGCGAAACGTCGTGGGTTGCGACCAAGGCAAAGTTTGTGGCTACTGTGGCTACGGCTGCTCGCTTGGCGCGAAGCAATCCAGCACGAAGACTTGGCTCGCCGACGCGCAAGCGGCGGGAGCTCGATTGGTTACGGAAGTACGCGCGAATCGGGTTCGAATTGAAGGCGGCGTTGCCACGGGAGTAGAGGCTCGCTCGCGGAAAGGTTGTCGCGTCAGCATTCGATGTAAAGCCGTCGTCGCTGCCTGCGGAGCCATCCACACGCCTGCATTGCTGCTGCGTTCCGGCTTGCGCAACGAAAACATCGGGCGCCATCTTCATCTGCATCCCGTTTCAAATGTTTGCGGAGTTTTTGAAGAAGAGATTCGGCCTTGGGAAGGCACGATGCAGGCGATTTATTCTGATGAGCACCGCTTTCTCACGGGAAACTACGGAGTGAAATATGAAACCACGGCGTTGCAGCCCGTCATCGCCGTGGCCGTTTTGCCCTGGCGTGAACCGCAACACTATCGTTCCTTGCTTGGAAAATTATCCAATACGACGGCCATCGGAGTTTTGCTGCGTGATCGCGATGGCGGGCGAGTCAGGCTCGATCGCGAAGGCAATCCCGTCACGCATTATGCGTTGTCGGAATTCGATCGCGCACACTTGCGTCGCGGCTTCATCGGCGCCGCTCGCATTCTGGAGGCAGCCGGTGCGCGCCTCATTTTTTCTCCGCATGCAAGATGGTGCGCGTATGAGCCTGGCCGCGACGGTTCGCTGGATTCCTTCACGCAAGCGATGGACGCCGCGGGCTGGAACTCTGGTCGACTCGCGCTCTTTTCCTTTCACATCATGGGCAGCGCTCGGCTTGGCGGATCACCGAAAAACTCGGCCACCAATCCCGACGGGGAAACCTGGGAGGCTCGGAATTTTTTCGTAATGGACGGATCGTCGTTCCCGAGCGCATCCGGAGTTAATCCCATGATTTCGATCGAAGCGATTGCGCACCGAAATGCCCGGGCGCTGGCGGGGCTTGCCCGAATATAAGTGCCTTGTTTATAGTTAGATGGCGGATAGTTTCGGGAAAACTAAAGTTTCTAGGTCTCGAATCTTGTTTGCGGCGACCAAGAATTTCGCGCTCAGCGTCCTCCGGAGGTTTTGGACGCTCGAACGGTACTGCCGTTGACTAGTGCTATGGTTGTAAAGATTTAGGTACCCCTTAGCTATGGGATTTTCCTGATAAAATGTAATAATCTAGGTAAGTTAGGCACGCTGGGAGAGTGTCTCCAGAGCGCTCCTGATGGGTGTCGTTCCAGAATGAAACTGAGTGCCAACTTCGTGTCCCCACGTCGAAGCCCACGAAATGGCTTTAGCTTAGTGGAGCTTGTGCTCTCCTTGGCGGTGCTCCTGGTAATAACAAGTATCGCTATTCCTGTAATTGTGCGCTCCTTGCAGTCTTACCAGCTCAATTCCAGTGCTTCTCAATTGGCGGGAATGCTCAAGTTCACAAAATTCGATGCGATTCGGCAAAACACAACAGTGAGCTGCCAAGATCGCATGAGCAGGGCGGAAACTGGCTAATGTGGGTCAGATTCGAACGGCGAAACCTCGTGCCGAACGGAGCCGAGCCGCAGATGGTCATCGGCGGCAGTATAACGCTCCTCCCGCGGCACCCGTGCCCGATCCAACTCCCATAATGGCCACTCTGGGTCGGCGGTTCCGGTTTACCCTGGATGGTGCTCTCCGGCGCCAACGGAAGCATGACATATGATCAGCGCGGGGTTGTGACAACCTGGGGCGGCAACCTCTATGTCCTCTATATTGGCAGTTCCAGCGAACCCGAGTATCTGGCTACCGAGCGATCATTACGCTGCCTTCCGGCGCCGTGCAGGTGTGGGCCTCATCAAGCAGCGGGAATTGGTGGCGAGTCAGTTGATTTTGCACTAAGGGAGAGTGATGACGAATCGGCCTGATACCAAAAGGGGCGCCGAGAGACGGAACCGCCAGAGCGGATTCACTCTGATGGAAGTCCTTATGGCGATTGGTCATTCTGCTTGTAGGAATTGTCGCCGTCGCGCAATTGGTGCCCGCTTCGATCAGCTCGAATTCGACGAATCGCAACGACTCTACATCCCTGGTGTTTGCTCAGCGGGAGATGGATCAATTCCTAAGCCAACCGCTCAACATGTCCATCAGTCCGCCCTCATTCATCGACGTGCTGGGTAATAGCTGCAATCTGGGGGACCCAACTCAGAACAACGTGGTCGTTGGCAGTCCAGTTGTTGTGTTCTACAGCCAGCTTGTCATCGATTTTAGCGTTCGCCAGTGGCCGGGCTACAGCTTCAGTTATCAAGATCCGAACGACCCTGCCGGAGTGGTTTATGACGTCCGCTGGGCGGTGATCACAACGACAAACAACGGCATGGTTTCTTCCAAGCGATTCATCCTGGGAGCGAGGAGACAAAGCGGAAACGGAATTTACAGGCCGATGACGCTCGATACGATAGTCTGAGAAATGAAACGCGCTAGCACATCCAAAACCAGCGAGGCTTTTCGCTTATGGAAATGATGATCGCCACGGTGATCTTCATTTTGCTTTGCGGCGCCGCGTTCGCGCTTCTCTCTGTTGCGCAACAGCGGTATCAGACGGAATCGCAGGTCTTGAATTCTTTTCAAGAAGCCCGTTTCGGCTTGGACGAAATCATTCGAGACGTAAATGGCTCGGGCTATCCCCCACAAAACTCATTTTCGTTTACTCCCGGTGCTCCGCCCGCAAACCACTATGCCATTACCCCAGTCGCTTGGGCGCCCGGCTATCTAGTAACACACCCTGCCTGATCGGCACGGGCGGACGGGCGTGATCTGCACCACACCAGGAGATTTTGATTTGATCATCGAAAGAGACGTTGACCCCTGGCGCCACGATGGCGTCGAATGGACTCGCTATCAGCTTCAGGGCAACATTCTGTCCCGAGCCCAAACTTACAAAGTGTCTGGAGCAGACCCCGACGCGACTACCTCGCCTGCATTTGTTCCTTACGTCCAAAATGTAATGAACAATGCTTCGCCCACGCAAATTGCGCAGTTCAAGGCGGTCTATCCGCAGATGTTTCCGGGAGGAAACCCGGTGCCTATCTTCACTTACATTTGCCCGAATGCGACTCGCCCACTGCACGATAGCTTTCCCTGGCAGGGTCCTACAATTCTCCCGTAAACATCACGGACGTGGAAATCACGCTGATCGTCATGGCCCCCACACAGGACGCGCAAAGCGGCTTGCCGAGGCTCATCGAATTGCATGGACGGGGCCACAGCCTCAATCCGATTCAGTGAAGGCCGATTCAGGAGGCAAGAGATTGGGATGAAGAGAGACCGAAAAATACGCCGCCGTTCTGAAGAGGGAATCGCGCTGCTGATCGCGATCTTCGTCCTGCTATTGATTAGCGTGGTAGCGATTGCTTTGCTGGTTTCTTCCGGCACGGAAACTGCGCTTGGCGCAAACTATCGAGCTTCTTCCACCGTGTACTATGCCGCCCTCGCAGGCCTCGAGGAAGCCCGCGGCCGCTTGCTTCCGAAGAGTCCAAATTATTTTGGCGCTCTCCGTCCCTGCCCTTGTGTATGGGACGACCTTGCCGTTGGGCCAGGCGTCTATCGTCCTGAATCAGTTGCCGAGCGAGACCATCGTGCCATGGGACTCCAGCGATAAATATTACGACAACGAATACCAGAGTGAATTTGGCGTGCCGCCGTCGAGCAATTCGTGCGGTCGATCTCTCGGTCTGGGATAACAACGTGCAAGGGATTCCTGGGCCAACTTTCAAATGGGTACGCATCAACGCCGTAACCGAGGCAGCTCTTATACATAGATGTGAACTACAGCGGCTCCTATAATTCCACCACACCGATTTTTTACAATCCTGCCCACCTCGATTCTCAGCGGGAATCCGTGGCCCAGCTTGATTAGTCGTTAGTCCGCCGTCTACTGCCGTGCAGGCACTCGAACTCACCGCTCTCGCCTATCTGCCGAATGGCAGCCAGAAATGTTTGCAGTACCTTGTCGCTCCGATCGCCCTCAATTTGAATTTTCCGTCGGCTCTGACCATGGATGGCAACAACGTGACATTTTCTGTCGCCGAGTTCAAGCTCGTTCTGGGTAAACGGAAACGACCAGTTTGGTGTCGGAAGCTGCGCGCCAGGCCCCAACCCCGTTGTGGGAGTGGGGTACACAAATAATGGTGACGCAAGTCAGTCGAACATAACGACGGCGATTCCCTCGGGCAATAACACTCAATATACGGGTTACGGAGGCAGAACACCGAATGTCAGCTACGTGGGGGGCGTCGGGGGCTTGCTGCAAACCTGCAGACTGTGAGCGGACTTGATTCTCTGGTGCAGACTATCACCCAGAATGCGGATGTTATGATTAACGGGCCGGCGACGCAAAGCGATATGCCCTCGGCAATGTCTTCAACGAATCCGATGACCATCGTGGTCAATGGCGACCTGACGTTTAACGGTTGGCATGGCATGGGCTACGGAATTCTCCTTGTGACGGGAAAATTTACTTACGATCCGGACGCCAGTTGGAATGGAATCGTCCTAGTGATCGGAAAGGGCATCATCTACTCCTACCAAGGTGGCACCGGCCAATTCATCGGAGCCATGTTCCTGGCGACTACGGTGGACGGCTCGGACAATCCTTTGCCGCCGGCGTCTCCTCTGGGATCCCCTTCTTTCAACTTCACATCTGGGTCGGGCGGCAACGGCGTTTACTACAGCAGTTGCTGGGTCCAGTACGTGCAGACTCCTATTAATTACAAGGTTCTTTCCTTCCACGAGATTCCACAATCATAATAGAGATAGGACTTCGCATGAACTCCAGCAAGCTCTTCAACTCTCGTAGCCTGGCGTATCTCGCTCTTGCCGGCGTAGTTTTCGATTCCTCGAAATGCCTTGCGAGTGCTACTCAGCAGCAAGAACAGCAGCAATCGCAGCAACCACCGCCGGCCGCCCCAACAGAATCCGCAACCGTCGTCACAACAGCCGACCGCGACCGCTCAGCAGGCTCCCAAGCAGCGGAAGGTATGGACAAACGAGGACATAATATTGCTGCGTACCCCTGCAGACATCTATCTCCTCGAGAAAGAGGCACGCGAAGCCGCTGAGGCGAGGCCGAGGCCGCGAAAATAGCAGCTGAAGGCAAGCCCGTAATGGAAGCTCCTTTAGAGATAAAACTTCCGACTTCCATTGAGGAGACACAGTTGCTGCTCAAGAACAAAGAGCAAGAAGTTGCTGACAAGCAAGCCGCCCTCACGAGTTTGAAGGCCGAACTCTCCGACACCCCCCTAGCCAGCAACCAACCAAGCAAAAGGAAATCGATACACTTGCAGCGGATTTGGAAAGAGCGGAGAAGGAACGCAAGGCATTGCAGGACAACTTGGAGCAACTGAATGCGCCACCCAACGCTACAACCCCGCCCCCCATAAGCGCGCCGCCCCCGCCCGACACGCCGCCGTCTCCATAAATCCTTGCCGCTTGTGCTGCCACGTGCACTGCAATCAATCCTCTCGTAAGGGCTGGCATGGCGTGCCTGGAGCAGGTCACCGCTGTATAATGCTGGATGCGCAATGGCCAGAGGAAGCGCGCTGATGCACGGCACCACAGTGCTGTGCGTGCGCAAGGACAATAAAGTCGTGTTGATCGCCGATGGCCAGGTGACCATGGGCGATCACGTTATGAAGCACACCGCGCGCAAGACGCGCCGCCTTTACAACGACAGGGTCATCGCGGGCTTTGCGGGCTCTACTGCCGACGCGATTTCACTTTTCGAGCGTTTTGAAGGCAAACTTCAGGAGCACTCCGGAAACTTGCAGAAAGCGGCCGTCGAGCTTGCCAAGGAGTGGCGCAAGGATCGCGCGCTGCGGCATCTCGAGGCGTTGCTCATCGTCGCGGACGCGAAATCCACTTTCCTGCTTTCCGGCAACGGCGATGTCATCGAGCCGGATGATGGTTTGTGCGCCATCGGCTCTGGCGGGATGTATGCGCTGGCCGCGGCGCGCGCCATGATCAAGCATTCGAAGCTTGGAGCGAAAGATTTGGCCATGGAAGCGATGCGCATCGCCAGCGAGATTTGCATTTTCACCAACGCCAACTTTACAGTCGAAGAGCTGTAGGGGTCGCCGGACAACACGCCGGATCATTTTCGCGCATCAAAAGACTTGGATACCTGGGGATTGCGCACAAAGGGATTGGACATTTCATGAGCCAGCAAGACCGATAAAGAGATAGTATTCACGCCCGGTGGCAATGGCGCCCCGCCCGCGGAAGAGCAAGAACTTCTTCCCGCGCTCGACGATATGACTCCGCGCGAAATCGTCGCGGAGCTCGATAAATACATCGTCGGGCAGAACGCGGCCAAGCGCGCTGTCGCTATTGCTTTGCGCAATCGCGTTCGCCGCCAAAAACTTCCACCGGAGATTGCGGAAGACGTTCTTCCCAAGAACATTTTGATGATCGGCCCGACGGGTGTCGGCAAGACTGAAATCGCGCGCCGCCTCGCACGTCTGGCAGGCTGCCCCTTCGTCAAAGTCGAAGCCTCAAAATACACCGAAGTCGGTTACGTGGGCCGTGACGTGGAATCGATGGTCCGCGACCTCATCGAAACTTCCCTCGACATGGTTCGCGAAGAAAAACTCGACGAAGTCGCCGATCGCGCCGAGCAGGCTGCGGAAGAGCGCGTTCTTGATCTGTTGCTTCCTCCGTCTCCTCCGCCTGCTCCTGGCACCACCGAAGCCGATGTCGCGGCGCAGCGCGAACAAACGCAGCGCACACGCGAAAAACTTCGCGCGCAGCTTCGCGAAGGCAAGCTCGATCAGCGCATGGTCGACATCGAAGTTCGCGAACGCGCTATGCCTTCCGTTTGAAATCATCTCCAATCAGGGCGTTGAGGAGATGGACGTCAATATTAAGGACATGCTTTCCGGCATGTTTGGCCAGCAGAAAAAAAAGCGCAAGATGTCCGTCGCGGACGCTTTCGAATACCTGATTCAAGAGGAAGAAAACCGGCTGCTCGATATGGACCAGGTCACGCGCATTGCCGTCGAACGCGCCGAGCAGATGGGCATCATCTTCATCGACGAAATCGACAAGGTCGCCGGACGAGAATCCGGGCACGGGCCCGATGTCTCCCGCGAAGGCGTTCAACGGGATATTCTGCCGATCATCGAAGGCACGACCGTGAACACCCGCTATGGCATGATTCGAACCGATCACATTTTGTTCATCGCCGCGGGCGCCTTCCACATTACGAAACCGTCCGACCTTATCCCCGAGTTGCAAGGCCGCTTGCCCATCCGCGTCGAGTTGCAATCGCTCAAGGAAGAAGATTTCATCCGTATCCTCACGGAGCCGAAAAATGCCCTGATCAAGCAATACGTTGCGCTTCTTGAGACCGAAGGCGTCAAGCTCAACATCACCGAAGATGCCGTTGCGGCCATCGCACGCTTTGCCACCAGCGTTAACGAGCAGACCGAAAACATCGGCGCCCGGCGCCTTCACACCATCCTCGAAAAGGTTCTCGACGAGATTTCCTTTGAAGCGCCCGATCTGAAAAAGAAGAATGTTAAGGTCGATGCCGCCTACGTCAACAAGCAGCTCGCCGATATCGTTAAGAATCAGGATTTGAGCCGCTATATCCTGTAAACTCCGAAACTTGAAAATGGAAATCGGAAATTCGCGGACCGCCACTTTGCGCGACGGGAAGCTTGCCCGCCTCACGAGTTTCTCCTTCTCGAGTTTTGACGTTCGCATTTCTATTCGTGGCCGGTTGCGGCGCACCCGGTGAGCCGACTCCGCCTTCTCCGCCGATTCCCGCGGCCGTCACCGATCTCTCCGCTCAACAGGCCGGCGACGGCGTGCAACTCACCTTCACCTTGCCTGCGAATACGGTCTCCGGTGATCGCCTCACGGCTCCGCCTGCTGTCGAATTTGTTCGAGGCACATCAAAACCGGACGGTTCGCCGAACGTGAAGTCCTTTCGCGTCGTCTATACGATCCCAGGCTCGCTCGTGGATAACTACGTCCTCGAAAGGCCGTCTGAAATTCATCGATCCCATCGCGCCAGAGGAAACTCGTGCGCATCCGGGCAGTTCCCTTGTCTATGTCGTTCGAACGCGCGCCTCCAAGAAACGCGCCTCGGCGGATTCCAACTCCGTTTCCGTCCGCATGTTTCCCGTTCCGGAAGCGATCGCTCACGTCGAGGCGCACGTCACGGAGTCCGCAATTGATTTGAGCTGGCCTGCCCCAACTCGTACGTCCGGAGGCGGTCCATTGAACGCCCTAACGGGTTATCGCATTTATCGCGGCGAGCTCGATCCCTCCTCAGCAGAGGCTGCTTCCACGGATTTTTCGAAGGCGAAATGGAAATCGCCGCTCACTTTGCTTGCGCCCTCTGACGACACCTCGTACCGCGACACTCTTTTCGACTTTGGCAAAACGTACGCCTACGTCGTTAGAAGCCTCGTGCTTGTGGAGGGCAATGCACTGGAATCTTCGGATTCTGTTTCTGTGATCGTTTCCGCACGAGACACTTTTCCGCCAGCCGCGCCACAGAACCTGGTTGCCGCCGGTGTTCTTTCCGGAGCCCCTGCCGGGTCCGTGCTTGTGGATCTCTCCTGGTCCATTAATCTTGAAACCGACCTCGCCGGCTACCGCGTCTATCGAAGTGAGCGGCAGGATACACGGGGGGTGCTGATCACTCCCGACCTGTTGCTTACACCGGCGTATCGTGATACGTCTGTGGAGCCCGGCCACCGCTACTGGTATTCCGTGACCGCCGTCGATCGCGCTGGCAATGAAAGTGAGCCCAGCGCGGCCGTCGCGGTTGATGTCGCGAAACCTTCTTCGTAGCCCCGGGTTATATTTCGGCAAATAGTCTTGGGAGTGCATCTGCTTGACGTCCGTTCGAGCACATATGCCTGCATATCGGCTGGTTCCAGGCATTCCGGAACGCATCGGTCCGCACGGGTGTCTATGTAGGGATCCTTCTTTCAGCTGCATTTAGCGGATGGGTGATCGTGGCCAATCGAGTTCCGTTCTTCGATCGCTTCGCTCTCGTGCGTAATTTGGCTGCGGTCGCAGTTCTTGGCCTCCTCGCCTTGATTCCCGTTCTCCGCTTTTGGCGCATGCCGGGCAACTTGCTGGCTTCGAGTCTCGTCGCATGGGTTCTTTTCAGCCTGACGTATCGCATCCTTTGCATGAATTTCGAGGGCCTTGCCGAGCGGTCCAGCGCCGTTCAAATTTTCATGCTCGGTGCAGTGCTGTATATGCTTGCTGGTCACTGTTTCCTGGCTTGGAACCATCATTCGGCGCGCGCGCGCTTCACACGTTTCTCATCCGAATCACCATCCGAGCTGATCACAAATGAAATTCTGCCGCTTTCTTCCACTTGATGCTACTGACGTGCAGCCGGCTTCTGCGCTTTACGGCCTGCTCGAAGGCGATCAAGTCCGAGCTATATCCGGCGCTCCGTGGAGTACCTGGACCCACGGCACGAATATCTGGCACGTCGCTGACGTTCGCTTACTGTCGCCCGTCGATCCCGGGAAAATAGTCTGCGTTGGGCGCAACTACGTGGCACATGCCGCCGAATTCGGCCACGAAGTGCCCAAGGAGCCGCTAATCTTTCTCAAGCCTCCATCCGCGATGATTGGCCCGGGCGAGCCAATTGTTCTTACGCCGCAATCCCAACGCGTGGAACACGAAGGCGAGCTTGCGCTTGTGGTCGGCCGGCGTTGTTCGCAACTCAAGGATTCCGACGACGCGCTGACCTATCTGCTCGGCTATAGCTGCCTCAACGACGTCACCGCGCGCGACCTCCAGAAGAGCGACGTCCAGTTCACGCGCGCCAAGGGTTTCGATACCTTTTGTCCTATTGGCCCGCACATCGAGACGCAGCTCGATCCATCGGATGTTTTGGTGGAAACGCATGTCAATGGCGTCCTCCGTCAATCCGGACGCACCTCGCTTATGGTTTATCCAGCTGCGTTTCTCGTCCGCTGGATCTCTCGTGTGATGACTCTCAATCCCGGCGATGTGATCGCCACCGGCACACCAGCTGGCGTTGGCCCGCTGGTCGCTGGAGACATTGTCGAAGTATGCGTAAGTGGTGTTGGCGTGTTGCGCAATCCAGTGCAAGCCCCGCACACGTAGATTCACCACCCCGACGCTGTTTCTGTAAAATACAGGGTGTGGGGGCGCTTCTCGTAGGAAGACCCTTTTCTCGTATGCCGTGCATCTGCCGATCTGTGCGCCTGGGTCACTCCACAACTGATTTGCCACATTGGAGCTAGCTAGTTGAAATCTCTTTTCGCAGACTGGAAACTTGTTCTCGCCATGGCGGGAGCCGCCGTCGCCGCAATCGCCATGATTGCCTACGCCTTCTTTCGCCCGGCGGAAGAACCCGAGAACGTCGAACGCAGGCGGCGTCTCCACTTGAATCAGATCGGTCGCATTGCGGAAGGCCAGGTCGTCGAGTTGGCGGAGCATCCTGCCGAGCAGCTCGAAGGCAGGAAGAAAATGTTTGGTGCGCGTGCCCGCCCGCTCGTCGATGCCAGACCGCGACACCTCGTCACCTACAGCTACGCGATTTCCGGCGTAACCTATCACACGGCTCAGGACATCACCGGCCTCGAAGGGCAGATCCGTTTCGAACGACTTGTCGCTGGCCAGCCTGCCAGCGTGAAGTACGATCCCGCAAATCCGAGCGACTCCATTCTGGTCGCCGACGATTGGTCCGGTTTACGCTGAGTTTCGAAGCTCTCAGTTTCCGGCCCTGCGACGCTGCATTCTGATTTCCGCCCAGTTGCGCTATCCTTCTCCCTGCGGCTTCGATACGCCGTGCCACTCTCATGAAAATGGTTCTCGCCTCCGTCTTCACCACCATTCTCGTCGTTGCGATGACTCTGGGCGCAATGTTCATTCTGGTGCAAGCCACGGATTACGTGACGTCTCTCGATTCTCCTCTTCAACGTGCCGTGGCCATGTGTCGCGGAACTTCTTCTCGGAGTTGTCTTGCTGCTTGGCACCGTCTGGCTCGCTACCCATCTTGCTGTTCGCATCTTCGCCAAAAATGAGCCTTCTTCTACGGGAGGAAAGCTTGCCTGAGAAAAACGCCGCCGCGAGTGCCAAAGAAAAACATCACGACCGCATGGAAGAGCTTCGCCGCCAGACCGCGGAAGCCGAAGCCGGGGGCGGTCCCGAACGCCGCGAGCGTGAACATAAAGCCGGCAAGCTCGCCGCTCGCGAACGCATCCATCTGCTCCTCGATGAGGGCTCCTTTGAAGAACTCGACAAATTTGTCCGCCACGGTTGCGTGGATTTTGGTATGCAGGATCAGCGCCCCGCCGGCGATGGCTTCGTCACGGGTTTTGGCCGAATCGATGGCCGGCTTGTCTATGTTTTTGCGCAGGACTTCACCGTTTTCGGCGGCTCGCTCTCGGAAGCCAACGCGCGGAAAATCTGCAAGATCATGGATCTCGCCATGCGCGCCGGTGCTCCCGTCATCGGCCTCAACGACTCCGGCGGCGCGCGCATTCAGGAAGGCGTCGCCTCGCTTGCCGGCTACGCCGATATTTTTTTGCGTAACACGCTCGCCAGCGGCGTAATCCCGCAGATCAGCGCCATCATGGGGCCGTGCGCGGGCGGCGCAGTCTATTCTCCTGCGATCACGGATTTCATTTTCATGACGCGCGAGACTTCCTACATGTTCGTCACCGGCCCCGACGTCATCAAGACCGTCACGCACGAGGAAGTCTCCAAGCAAGAGCTCGGCGGCGCCATGACCCACAACGAAAAAAGCGGTGTGGCGCACTTCGTCTCCGCGGACGATGCCGATTGCCTGGCCATGATTCGCGAACTTTTGAGTTTCCTGCCTTCGAACAATGTGGAAGATCCTCCGCGCCGCCAGTCCTTGGATTCACCCGATCGCCGCGAGGAATCCCTGAACTCGCTTGTCCCGGCCGATCCCCAGAAGCCTTACGACATCAAGGACGCCATCCACGCCGTTATCGATGACGGCTACTTCTTCGAAGTCCACGAGCATTTCGCAAAAAATATCGTGGTTGGTTTTGCGCGCCTGGAAGGCCGCTCCGTCGGCATCGTCGCCAATCAGCCCGCGTTCCTCGCCGGCGTTCTCGATATCAATGCCTCGCTCAAAGGCGCACGCTTCGTCCGCTTCTGCGACGCCTTTAATATTCCGCTCATCACGTTTGAAGACGTTCCGGGCTTCCTCCCAGGCACGCAGCAGGAGTTTGGCGGCATCATCAAGCATGGCGCGAAATTGCTTTTCGCATTTGCCGAGGCCACCGTTCCCAAAATCACGGTCATTACGCGCAAGGCCTATGGCGGAGCATATTGCGTCATGGCCAGCAAACACATCCGCACCGACGCCAACTTCGCATGGCCTTCAGCGGAAATCGCTGTGATGGGTCCCGAAGGCGCCGTGAATATCGTTTACAAGCGCGAACTGGACAAAGCCCCCGAATCCGATCGCGAAAGACTTCGTCAGGAAAAAATCGACGAATTTCGCGACCGCTTCGCCAATCCCTTTGTCGCCGCTGAAAAGGGCTACATCGACGCCATCATCGAGCCGTCCGAAACTCGTCTCCGCATCATCACCGCTCTCCGCGCCCTGGAAAACAAGCGCGACACCAACCCCCGCAAAAAACACGGCAACATTCCTCTCTGAATCTGTCCTCCAAGTGACTGTGGTACATTTGGCCGCGGCAAATCTCTTTCTGGAGCGTTTCATGTCTCCGCGCGCGCTGTCCGTCATTCTCCTTCTTTCATTTCTTTGCGCCCTGAATGGGCGAGCTCAATCCAAGTCAGTCGCAGAGCGCCTGGGCTATCCAGCCGATGCGAAGCTCCTCATCGTTCATGCCGATGACCTCGCGGTGGCTCATTCCGTAAATGCCGCCAGTTTCGCCGCGCTCGATGCGAACGCCGTGACCTCGGCAAGCATCATGATTCCGTGTGCCTGGCTGACCGAAGCCGCTTCCTATGCTAAAGCTCACCCAAACGCCGATCTCGGCCTTCATCTCACTGTCACAAGCGAGTGGAAAACGTATCGTTGGGGCCCGGTGGAATCGACGGATAAAGTTTCTTCGCTGGTCGCTCTGGATGGATATTTGTGGCCCGAAACCGAGCCTGCGGCGCAAAACATCAAGCCCGAGGAGGCCGAACGCGAGATTCGCGCGCAGATTCAACGAGCCATTGCCCTCGGTATCCGGCCCACTCATCTCGATAGCCACATGGGGACGCTCTTTGCAATGCCCCAGCTCTTTTCCGTTCTTGTCAAAGTTGCCCACGAATATAAATTGCCATTTCTCGCCGTCAAAGTGACCGACGAGCGCAGCAAACTTCTCTCTCTTCTTTCCGATAAAGACGTTGTTCTCGATTCGCTCGTAATGGCGGACCCTTCCGTCACTCCCGGCTCATGGGAAAAGTTCTACGCCTCCGCTATCAGGAATCTGAAGCCTGGTCTCACCGAAATGATCGTTCACCTCGGTCATGACGATGCCGAACTGCAGGCCGTCACGTTCGAACACCCTGACTATGGATCAGCCTGGCGCCAGCGCGACTTTGATGTCGTCACTAGCCCCGCTTTCAAGAAATTACTCGCGGAAAATCACGTCGTCCTCGTTCAATGGAGGGATTTGGGAAAACTCCTGCAATAGCCGGCTTTCGAAAATTCCCGGTTGTCCGACTCTTGTCCCACTATTGCCTGCCGAAACACGCAGGTTGTTGCGGGAAGCTCAGCGACGATTTCCCCGTGTTAAACTCTCTCGCCATCTGACTTTTCTATGTTCAAAAAAATACTGATTGCCAATCGCGGTGAAATCGCCGTGCGCATCCTGCGCGCCTGCCGCGAGTTGGGCATCCGCTCCGCCGCCGTTTTCAGCGACGTCGATCGCAAATCGCTCCATGTTCGCCTTGCCGACGAAGCCTATCCAATCGGGCGCGCCCCCTCGCGCGAAAGTTATCTTTGCATTGACAAGATAATCGACGTCGCGCGCCATTCTGGCTGCGACGCCCTCCATCCTGGCTACGGCTTCCTCGCGGAGAACGCAGCGCTTCCGCGAGCCTGTGCGGACGCAGGCGTCACCTTCATCGGGCCCAGCGCCGAAGCCATGGAAGCCCTCGGCTCGAAAACCGCCGGCCGCCAGCTCGCGCGACGTTCCGACGTGCCAACCGTTCCAGGCGCAAACGATCCCATCGAGAATCCCGAGGATGCCCAGGCCCTGGCCCAGAACATGGGCTATCCCGTGCTGCTCAAAGCCGTCGCCGGCGGCGGTGGCAAAGGCATGCGCGTTGTCACTCGCGATGCCGAGTTTGCCCCCGCCTGGCGTGATGCATCTTCGGAAGCTCTGAATGCTTTCGGCGATTCCCGCCTCTATCTCGAAAAATATCTGGAAAAGCCCCGCCACATCGAGATGCAAATCCTTGCCGACACTCATGGCCGTGTCGTTTCCCTCGGCGAACGCGAATGCTCGGTTCAGCGCCGCCACCAAAAAGTAATCGAGGAAGCTCCCTCGCTCGTCATGACGCCGGAGCTGCGCAAGAAAATGGGTGATGCTGCCGTCCGCCTCGCGCGCGCCGGTGGTTACGTAAACGCCGGAACAGTGGAGTTTCTGGTCGACGCCAATCTCAATTTTTATTTTCTGGAAGTGAATACGCGTCTTCAAGTCGAGCATCCCGTCACGGAGCAAGTCACCGGTCTCGATCTCGTCAAGCTGCAAATCGCCATCGCCGCCGGCCATCGCCTTCCCTTTGCTTGGGAGACCATCACGCCCCGCGGCCACGCCATGGAAGTCCGCCTCTACGCCGAAGATCCCGAAAACAATTTTTTCCCTTCGCCGGGAAAAATTCTCTCGCGCCATGCGCCCAGCGGCCCGGGCATCCGCCTCGATGAAGGCGTTTACGAAGGCTGGACCGTGCCGATGGACTACGATCCTCTGCTTGAGCAAACTGATCGCCTGGGGCAACAGCCGCGAAGAAACTATCGCTCGTCTGCGTCGCGCCCTTCAGGAGTACACCGTAACCGGCATCAAGACCAACGCTGGCCTCTTCCGCCGCATTCTCGCCGAGCCCGATTTTCTTCGCGGCGACATACACACCAAGTGGCTCGACGAATTACTTCATCGTGTGCCTTCTGCAACTCCGACCTCCCTCGAACCCGCACCCTCGGACCACGCCAGCGATGCCGCTGCTATTGGCGCTGCTCTTTGGCATGCGAACCAGTCACAGCGGAATTCAGGCCCGTCCTCTTCAAGCCAGGATTCCTCTCAACCTTCCCGATGGAAGCAGGAAGGCCGTCGCCAACAATTGGACCGCCTGCCATGAAATTTGAAGTCTGGCTCATAGGCCCTTCCGGTAAGAAGCTCCGCACCGTCGAATTAGAGCGCGACGCCGGCCGCCTGAGAATCACGCTGGACGGACGATCTGTCGATGCCGATGCCGTCGAAATTGATCCAAACACTCTCTCCCTCTTACTCGAGGGCCAATCCTACGAACTTCGCTTCATGCAGCTGCCGGATGGTCTGCTCAAAATCCAAGTCGGTGAACAAGAGTTCGCTGCCGAGGTTGCCGATCCACGTGCCTGGCGCGGCCGGCAGCATGGCTCCCTCGAAGCGGAAGGCCGGCAACAGGTCATCGCACCAATGCCTGGCAAGATCATTCGGCTCCTTGTCAGCCAGGGAGACAGAGTCGAAGCCGGGCAGGGCCTTCTCGTCGTGGAGGCCATGAAAATGCAAAACGAAATTCGTTCGCCGAAGAGCGGTATCGTCGGGCGCCTTCAAGTCAAGGAAGGCCAGCCCGTCAACGCCGGGGATGTTCTTGCCTGGGTGGAATAACCGAAGGATTGAAAAGCAAAATAAGTGGTTTAGTGCCCGGATGGTTTGGCTGGGAAATCTGTCTTTGCCGCGCCGGGCAATTTGCCCGCCGCCTCGATAATTTGCTGCGCCAGATAATTCGTCACGCGTGAGTCATCGCGCGCGATCGTGAGGTAAGCCGCCCGCAACAGTTGTTCCTTGTGATTGCGCAGCGTGTCGCGAATCGTCTGCTGGACTTGCGGATCGGAAATATTGCGCTGTCCAGGCGATTCCCTCGAGATAAGCTTCAAAATCACGATGCGCGGCCCGTCCTTCGATTGGATCGCCACCGGTTGGCTCACTTGCCCCGCCTTCATTCCCATCACAAACTTCTTTAGCGTCGGATCCGACTGGTTTAGGGCCGATTCCGGCACGTATCCCAGGTCCCCGCCCATTGCCGCGGAGTTCATATCCTCGGAATAGTCCATCGCCAGCTGGGCGAAGTCGGCGCCGCTGTTCAGCTTGTCCTCGAGCATTTTTACCTTGCGCTGCGCCTCGACCTCATTGGTCGCATCGTCATTCTTGAGGTTGCGGATTTGTGGTTCCTTGCGCGGTGTCACGACAATCTCGGATATCCGGTAGCGCGGCTCCATCACATTGAATTGCGCTTTGTTCGCGTTATAAGAGTCAGTGATGTCTTGGTCGGTGATCGTTATTTTCGCCACCACTTCGTGGTTCAATAGCTTGGTGATGGAAAGTTGTCTCCGCAGGTCGCTTTTCAAGTCGTCCACGGAAACGCCGCGTTCTTTCAGTTGTCTTTGGAATTCATCCTCGGTGTAGGGGCTCTTCAGCTCGGTGAATTTGTCTTCCACTTCGCCGTCGCTCGCTTCCAGGTTTAGCTTCTTGGCCCGCTCCAGCAGAATCTCATTATTGATGAGTTCGTCCAGAACGTTCAGCTTCAGCGAAAGCGCTTCTTCCTGCGAAGGCGCTTGCCCCTCCGGATTCACCCTCGTTCGGTAGTACTTATCCACGTCGTCGCGCTTGATCTCTTGCCCGTTTACCACCGCCCATACGTCCGGCGAAGGCTGCGTCTTTTGCTTGCAGCCTGCGCCCATCGCAAGCGCCATGGCAGCCGCAGGCAACAACAATGCCGCGCGCGCCATGCCCTTCATCGGGCCGTGCGGGCGCGCAGCCACACTCTTTTTCGCATGCGCCGGATTCAAGATGGAGTGCTCAGGCAGCTTTCTTGACGCGGCCCAGACGGATGCAGGCCGTGCAAACTCGAACATGCTTCCTCGCGCCGTCCACCACCGCGCGGACGCGCTTCAGGTTCGGATTCCACCGTCTCCGCCGCGTATTATTCGCGTGACTGATTACGTTGCCAAAGTGCGGCCCTTTGCCGCAAAGTTCACACTTCAGTGCCATTGTTCTTCCTACTCAGGCCGTCTTGTCCAGCCGGAAATTTTGCCTTGATGAAGTCGCAATACTGAGCCTCCCATTCTAACAGACGCCCCACCCCCGTCAAAGCCCGCCTTTTTGCTCGATGTTGGGTCAGTTCGAGAACAGAGGACCGCGGCGCCAGTGGGCCATTTCCAGGTCCGCCGAAATCCAGGACGCATCCGTTTCAGTCCCTGCGGTGTGGTACTATGCGCCAATCTCGGGAAAGCAAGCCGCAGCCTCAGCAGGGGTAAAAATGGCGACATCGGAATCCGTGCGGCCGCCGCTGGGAGCTAGCCTCCCAAGCTCTGCCTCGTCCGTCCCAGTCACGAGGGTTACTACGCGGCACTCTGCCCTCGTCCGCGTCACTCATTGGATCACCACACTGTGCTTTCTTGCCCTGCTCCTCACCGGAGCTGAAATTGTGATCTCTCATCCGCGCTTCTATTGGGGCGAAACCGGCAATGTATTGACCACACCGTTGTTCAAACTACCGATCCCTTCCTCGAGGCACTTGGTGCCGACCGGCTACGGCTACGTACTCCCGGACCAAAACGGCTGGAGCCGCTACCTCCACTTTCAAGCTGCCTGGATTGCCGTATTGACCGGCCTACTGTACATAATCTCCATTTTGTTTTCAGGGCACTTACGGAAAAACTTGCTCCCGGATAAGGCTGCTCTTTCGTGGCGGGCGTTCTCGACCTCAATCGCCGATCATTTGCGCTTCAAGCGCCCGAGTGCGGCCGAAGCCTGGTCGTATAACCTGCTCCAGCGGCTTAGCTATCTGTTCGTGATCTTCGCTCTATTTCCCTTGGTAATCTGGACGGGCTTGGCCATGTCCCCCGCCTTTGTTTCCGCGGTTCCGCTGACCGTCACTTTGCTGGGCGGCCAGCAATCCGCGCGCACGCTCCACTTCTTCGTTTCTTTGGCTCTCGTGCTCTTCCTTCTGGTCCACATCATGATGGTTTTTCTTGCCGGTTTCAGAAGCCGCATGCGAGCGATGATCACGGGCCGCGCCGATCATAAGGAGCGCACATGAGCAATTTCTCGCGACGCAAGCTGATCACCACCGGAGTCGCGGCCGCAGCGGGTGTGTCAGGCCTGGGCGTGGCCGCGCGCCTTGCGCAAAAGTATGGACTCGTCCCGCCCGATCACAGCGGAATCTACGGCCTCGGCGAAACTCTGACCTATGCTTCCCAGCGGCTTCTGACGAAGCACTCGCTGGCCCGCGAGTTCCATTCCAGCCAAATTTCCAAGCCTCCCCTCGCAAACGAAATGGCTCCTTTGCCTGACCCCTTCAGACGCCTTCAGGCCGGAGGATTCGCTGACTGGCGGCTCTCCATCGACGGCCTCGTCGATCGGCCCGGCTCGTTCTCACTCGCCCAACTCAAAAGTTACCCGACTCGCAGCCAGATCACCATGGTGCAGTGCGAAGAGGGCTGGTCCTACATCGCCGAGTGGATCGGCGTGCCTCTCTCCCACGTTCTCGGCCTCGTAGGCGTCCACCCGCACGCCCGCTACGTCGTCTACTTCTCCTTCCAGCCCGACTGGTGGGATAGCATGGACATGGCCGATGCCTTGCACCCTCAAACCTTTCTCGTCTACGGCATGAATGGCGGTGAACTTCCCGTTGGCAACGGCGGCCCGCTGCGCATGCGCGTCCCCCGCCAGCTTGGCTATAAAAACGTCAAATTCATCACCCACCTCACGGTCACCGACAACCTGAAAACCTTCGGCAAGGGCCTAGGCTCCGCCTCTCCCGAAGGCGGCTACGCCTGGTACGCCGGCATCTGAAAGGCAGTAATACCGCGCGGGTAGCGTAACGTCTTTTGTGTAAATTCCGGTTTTGAGCGAAAAAAAGGGCGTACTTTCCTTTGGAGCGCGAACTCACAGAGGAGGTACACCCTAATGCGAGAACTGGAAGTCCTCGTGGATGGTCATCTTAAGCTGGACCTGGCCGACTGCCAAGAATTCTTTGAACAGGACCTTGCCGAGCACGTGCGTTCCGCAATCAAACGGCTGATCGAGCAGGCTTTGCTGGCCGAGCGCGACCGCCATCTCGACCTCGGCTACTACGAGCACGCTCCCACCGCCCGTCTGGACTACCGCAACGGCTACTACTTTCGCGATCTCACCACCAAGCTGGGCGTGCTCTGCCGTCTGAAAGTTCCCCGCACCCGCGGCGGGTTTCGCTCCCAATTCCTTCCGCGCTATCAGCGCCGCCAGCAAGACGTCAACGAACTGGTGCTCCAGGCTTTTCTGCGCGGCATCTCCACCCGCCAGGTCGGCCAAGTTCTCGAACCCTTTCTCGGAGAATGCTATTCCGCGCAGACCATCTCCAACATCACCCGCCAACTGGACCACGCCGTCGCACAGTTCCATCGCCGCGCCCTGCGCGACGACTACCTCTACCTTTTCCTCGATGGCGTGTCGCTCAAAATGCGCGATCTCTCCGCTAAAGTCCGCCGCCGCATGGTGTTAGTGGCCTACGGCGTGCTCCCCAACGGCAAGCGCGAAATTCTCGACTACCACTTCGCTCACGGCGAAAGCGAAGCCGCCTGGCTGGAGTTTCTGCAAGGGCTGTTCCTGCGCGGCCTGGAAGGAAAACATCTCCGGCTAATCGTCACCGACGGCGGCAAAGGCTTGCGCGCCGCTTTGCCGGTGGTTTTTCCACGGGTGCCCATGCAACTCTGCTGGGCTCACAAGATGCGCAACATCGCCAGCAAAGTCGGCCGCCAGGACGGCTCCTGCGTAGCCGAAGCCTCCGCCATCTACCGCGCCAGCAGCAGGAACGAAGCGCTACGCGCCTTCCGCCAATGGAAACAGCACTGGGAGCAGCGCCGGCCCACCGCTGTGGCTTGCGTCGAGCACAACCTGGACGCGCTATTGAATTTTTTCAACTTGCCGGAAGCGCACTGGAAAAAACTGCGCACCACCAACGTGATCGAACGCGCCTTCCGTGAAGTGCGCCGCCGTACCCGCCCCATGTCCAGCTTCACCAATCTCGAAAGCTGCGACCGCATCATCTACGGCGTCCTCTCGCACCTGAACAGCTCCTGGGAAAGAAAACCCTTTTTCAAATTTACACAAAATCCTTGACGGTACCTACCGCGCTTTTTTCTTGACAAACTGTTACTCCTGGCATATAGTAGTCCTTGGATACTATTGCGTCCTTTCCCCGTAGCGCCAGCATCTTGCTGGCGTTTTTGCTTTTTGGCGTCCGCTATTCGACCTAAGCCTTTTATTCGCAACACTTACAAGACCTGCACAATTTTAGGGCAAATTGCGGCACTCAAGTCCTTTTGAATGAACACTTGCGTAAACCTGTAAAAACAACTGACTTTATCTATCTTTAGAATGAACACTTACGAAAAAAGGGGAGGGGGGCCCCCCTCTGGGGGTGTTCACAGTATCTGTCAGGTGGCGGGAGATGGGGGGAAATGGAAGTAAGTCGAGGGAATTGTTGTTGTTGCGCGCCGGAGGCGCGTTTGTGAACGAGTCAGCGAGTGCCCATGCTATTTGTCAGGACGGAGCAGATTTCAGTAGGATGGATGCTCAAAATAAAAGAGTTATACGCTTCAGGCGCGAAATCCAACTGAAATCTGCTCCGAAGAGTGCCGAGAGGCATGTAAGTACTAGAGAACATGAGCTTAATCCAACTGAAATCCGGTCATCGCGAGAAAATCCAACTGAAATCCTACTGAAACGACAACCGGTCGATTTGGGGTCATTTCGAGGCGGTCAGCTGAGCCGTAAGAAGGGAGTTAGCCCCCTCCCTCGGAACCCTTCAGAAATCGGACCAGTGAGGCGCGCTCGATCCTCCACCAGCCACGCGAAGAGCTACGCCGCGCCCCGATTGCGCCTCGCTCGACCAGGCGCAGCATCGTATCGTGCGAGAAGCCAGCGACCTGCGCAGCAGCACCAACACTCATCGTCTCTTGCGCGCGAGCGCGATTTTGCCGCGCCTCTTCCATCGCTTCCTGAATCACTGGCTCTTGCTTCGCGGAAACAGCCGCCTTCACCTGCACGCTGGTGACTGGCGCTCTATACAGCGCGGCGTCGAAGCTCTCTTCCTCTTCCACCTTGGGCGGGAGTGGATGTCCCAAAAAACATCGACGGCATAAGTTCAGGCGATACTCCGGCATGACGCGCCTGCGCCTTTCCCAGTGTGCTGCACACGCGCCGCGCGGGCAAGGTGCCAGCTCGATCGTCGGCACAGCGCGCTGCTCTTCTGCGCTTTCCAACTCACCGGCAGACGCGCTCGCGTTCGGATTGGCTTCACGCCATTGGATGATGGAAGCTGCCTCGATTATCCAATGCAGCCCAGAGCGACTACGCTGGGCGCGGAGCGCGCCTGCCTGGCAAAGTCGATCCACTTCGGCTGGCGAAACTCCTAAACACTTCGCCGCAGCGCCGACGTTCACCATTTCGCGCGGCGGCTGCTCCGCGAGCTGCGACGCTTTCGGTTCCTCCATTCCGATTTGCGCAGAATAACTCACGGGCGAGTCCTTCGGCGACGGCTGGTGAAGATCAAGACATTTGGAACGAACGAGGGGTGAGTCAGTGCTGGCAGGACGCTCGGACAGCGGTGCATTTTTGAACGGTGTCAGAATATCAGATTGGATGACCGAAAATCGACAAGAGTTCCTAACCGAAACCATAGGAAGGAAACGGCGCAAACACCGCACCGCCACGCCTTCTCCATTATCGGAATCCGCGCGGAGGGGCTTTTTGCGGAGACTACGAGTTTTTCAACGGTGCGGAGTTGGCGGAGGGCTTTTTGCGGAGACTCCGAATTTTCAACGGACTGCTGATTTTCATTCAGTCAGCGGAGGTCGTTTTTTTAGGAGCTTCCCGGCGCGCCCCGTTGCTTTCTTTGTTTTTGGGCGATGTGCTACGGGGAGGCCAAGCATGCTCGCCACCATTTCGGGGGATACGCCGGGGAAGACGGACCATTTTTTGCTCCGCGCATAAGCTAGCATTGTCCTCATCGCCTTGCGCTCCTTCTCTTTGTGGTCTGGATCGTAGCCGCGCCAGATGTTGATGATCTTGCCGCCTCTCTGCACTTCAAACCAGATAATTTCGCCGTTCTCATCGAACAGCAACGTACCAGAGAGCGCCTTAACCAGTTCCTGAGCGGAGATTTTTTCCAGCCTGCGCCACCGACCGAATATGTTGGACGGTACTAGCTGCTTGATGAGCCACATTTCCCCACCACGCGCGTCGTTGTCATTCTTCATGTTTTGCCTCACTTTCCTAACGTTGAAGCCTCTTTCTTCTTACACATCAAATCCGCCCACTCTTGGGCGTACTTTTGCTTCGTTCGCCGGGCGGCCCGGAGCCACTTTCGCGCCCTTGCAGTGAGGTCGGACTCTTTCACCAGGGGAAACGTTTCGTCCGCGTCGTCTTCGTTCCAGATGCGGACGCGGAAAGGCTGATAACTTGTTGCGGTTCGCGTAGGCGCGGAAGCGACAGCCACATTCCTGGCCGTCTATGCGCGCGGCGGCGCTACCCCACATGACTCGCGTCGAATCGTGCGGCCCATGAACGGTGATCTCCTGGTCGAGCCACAGGCCGCGCCGCATAAACTCGATTGCCCACGTCAGCCAACTTTCGCGGTCAAGATGTTTGTCTAATTCGGCCATAGTCCTCACCTCACGGCGACTGCGTGATCGTGAAATCGTGCTGGCAGAATCTGCATTTCAGCGCCTCGTTCTTCACCCACTCCGCGCACTGCGGGCACTTTCGTTTGCCCTTCTTGGACGAAGGGACGACGATCGCAATCACGATGACGGCTAGAATGCCGAGCAGGACAATCACTATTTCCATAAAAACCTCCTTCGATGAAAGCTGTTCAGTCTACTCGCTTCAACTCCGCAGGCGCGAGCTTCACAATGCGGACACCTGGGCCGATGTTCGCGCCGTTTGGGGGGCGTCGAGCTTTTGAAGGTCGTAGTGGACAATGGTTCCGTGCATGTTGAGCCGCGCGTCTTCACTCCAAAACTCGCAGCGTCGCAACTCCTCCAGGTACTTGGCGGGATCGTACGCGATGAGCCAAAGTGGTTCGAAGGCTTTGTCAATCGCCAGGTGAACGGCGCGCTCCAGGAAGGACGCCTCTGCACTCGCGAAGCGAAGCCCGGTGTTGAAGAAGTCGTTCTCGATTTCCGGAATAAACCACGTCAGTCCGCTGACGTGTTTGTAATCCGCCAGCAACGTGCTAACTGGTACGCCGGTGATTCTTTCGGCCGCCCTGGCTGGCAAGATAAAGTGCAGGAGCAGATGAACGTGATCGAGATAGTCCATCATTCCGACAGGGAAGATTTTCTCACTGAGGCATTCCTGCCCGAGGTCGTAGCTTGGCGCTTGGCCCATCACCGCCTTCAGGTCCTTCACGATTCTTGCGTCCATCGGGCGGATGGCCTGAGAGGCGTGGTAGTGCAGATGTTCCCTTTTAAAGCATTTCTCCGCGATCCTCCTGCGACCCTGGAAATCTGCCTCTAAGAAGTTCCCCGCCTCGATTTCCAGGATATGCTCCGCGGCTCCATCCACCTCCGACGCGCCATTTCGCAAGCGAGCTGTCTCTTCAGCAACTGCGTCGGAAGTGAAACGTCGATGCTGCTTCCTTCGGTCTTTGATAGTTGTGCTGCGCCTTCTTGCCACGTTCTTCATGTCGTTTCTCCTTTTGGGGCCACTCCCCGAAAATCAAAAACCCATCCTGCGGGTTGACGACCGCGTGTCCTTCAACAGATCACCAGTTTCAAATAGAGCTTGCCGTTCTTGCGAACAGGAAGCAGTTTGGCGGTGTGAACGCCCGGTTCGACTTTTACGCCGCGAGAGAGCGCGAGGGCGATTCCCTCTTCCATTTCAGCAAGCTCGCGGCGCTGCAAGAGAAGCATCTCAATCTTCAGTTGCTCGATGACGGGAGCATTCTCTTTTTTGGCTTTGAAGTGCCGCGACTTCAGAACGACCAGAGTCCGTTTTCCTGTAACCAGCATTGGCACCTCTTCACCCAGCGCGCATCAAATTAGTCGCTCCCGCGTCCGAGGCGGAAGATTTCTTTCTGTGGAGCATCGCCCGCAAAACCCAGATCGTGCGATTCGCTTCACCAAGCGTGCGTATGGCGTGGCTGCGCACGGGAGAGCGTTTGGAATGAAGAAACGAATCGAGCCTCTCGCGGCTCCAGCCGAGCTGCTCGCGCAGCCGGTTCAGCAATTCCATCGTCGGCGCGTCCACCATCTGAATTTGATTCGAGGGCTTGTTGCGCCGCCCAGCCGTCCCGTAGGCGTGCGCCAGGTCGCGATCCGGCCGCCGCTGGCAGGACTTCTTTGCCGGATTGACTTCCTGGCCGAGCGCGGTCTTCATCGTCTCGATGAGCTGCGCGGCTTCGTCAAGCTGAAGTTCGTTGAACGAAGAGAGCTCACGTCCAACGATGCCCGAAGCCCACGCCAGCCGTATGGTGCGCGCACCATCGGTGCCAGCGCCGCTATCCGCCGCGTCCAGGAAGCGCGGAGCGTACAAACGGAAAAGTGAGTGCAGGGCGGTCAGCTGTGAAGGCGAAAGATGCTTTCTTATAGGCATGCCGTTTTTCTCCTCTTCTCGCGAACTCATTTCGCGTTTTCCACCAAAACCTGTTTCACGTTCTTCTTTTGTTGGCGGATGTATTCGAGCAATCGTCGGCTCGAAAAATAGCTGCGCGGTGCGGGCCTTCCCTCTGGCCCGACGAAGTACGGATCGTCCACGGTGCAACGTTCGAGCAGCATCTTCTGCGCGGCTGGGGAAAGTGTCGCGGGCTTCCCGTTTCCCAGTGCTCGCGCGGCCAGCGTGAGGATCTCCGTCTTGGACATACCTTCAAGCTGGATGCGGTGAGAAAATCGCGAAAGCATTTGCTCCAGACGCCGCCGCCTGGCGGGATTCAGGAATTCGCGCAGCAGGCTGTGCGAGCCCGCCAAAATAATTCCAACGCCGCGGCGTCCGTCGCGGCGAGTCAGGTCGTGAATCTGTCGGATGCCCTCAAGCGCATCGAGTTCAAGATGCTGCGCTTCGTCAAGGATGATGACGGGCAGCTTCGCGCACGCTTGCAGGTATTTCAGTAGCGCGTAGCGGCAAGCCCAGCGCAGCGTCGAGCGCGTCTCGATGCCTGCGGCCGCGGCGATGCTGCGGTAGAGATGCCCCTCCGTACAGCGCGGGCCGCAATAGACGTAGATCACCGGCTTGCCCGCCGCGCGGAACTGCTGGCAGAGATTTTCAAGCACGAAGGATTTTTCGGAAGATGGCGGCCCGTAAACGATGGCGTTGATTCCCTCCTCGATCGCTTCTTCGAGCCGCTCTTCGAGCAGTCGGTAACTCTTCGTCTGCTGTACTTCCGATGCGTGCATTTCAGCCCTCCTGCCCCACTCCGTCCATGAAATGTTTGTCCTCTGCCACTGCATCTGAAACGATGGCAGGCTGGACAACGCGCTTTGCGCGTGGCGCGGATTCTCTGCGAGCCCCTGGCGCTGCATCGGCCAGCAAACGGCCATCCGTTCCGGTCCACGCGAGTGCGCGTCCCATGCGCTCTTCGCTTTCCGGCCGTCTTCCGCGCGCCGTGTGATAAGTGGCAATGGCGGCCAGTCCATCGGCATAGATGCGTTGCAGCGTGCGTTGCCGCTTCATTCCTGCCTTAATTTGATCCTGGGTGAACCGCCCACCGGGACATTGCTCCACGAACGGCTGAACGTGCAGCGTGCCGACGTAGCGACCGCGTTCATCGAGGGCAACGGCTTCCCCGAAGTTGTATGGATCGCGCAGAATCCTTGCACGCTGGCCGATCAAAAGGTCCAACGCGCCGAGACTCTCATCATCCGGTTCATAGCGCATTCTGTTGAGCTCGACGCATCCGCCTGCGAGCACCATGCGCTCATCTTTTTGGGAAAGAAGGATGTTAAGGCTCAGCTCGTCCACCGTGCGGCGGCTATCCGGCGGATATTGCTCATCGAACACTTCGTCGGGCGTTTTTCCATCGAGACAATCGAGATGCTCTGTCGCGTTGTAGTCGTCGATGTACTTGACGACGCCTTCGAAAAATATCCGGTCCGTGGGAAGCGGGCTGTCGTCCCGTTTACCAGCGAGATACTTCGCATGCTGTCTCTGAGCTTCGCGGCACTCAGGGCGGCAATTCTCCGGTTTGTTGCCCGCGTAGGCCGGGCCCCAGGTTGGATCGAAGCGCTTCGACCAGCGCGCGAACCATGATTCGATCGGTTTCGAACGCGGATGATACGGCAACGCTGAAGTGACCTTAACGCCATTCGCGGAAAGCAATCCGCGAAGCTCTGGCTGCATGTCGAGCTGCGCGTGCGCGAGCTCGCGCCTCATCTTCCGGTAGTCCTTGCCACAGTCCCAATAGAGATTCCGTGGAAAGCCGAACTGCCGTGCCGCCATCCGCAGCGACGAGCCGATCGTCGCGGAACTCGGCGATGGAGCCAGACAAAAGCCGATTATCTTCCGCGAGCCCCAATCGTAGAACGCCGTGAGCCAGGGCCGATACATCTGATCCCAGTTGAGATGATCGAACAGGTTATTGCGGACAAAATCATCAAACTGCCTGTGGTCTGAAACTCCCCATTCCATGACAGGAGGCGCTTTGCGCAGGATGAACGGCGCGCATCGGCTCAAATACTTTTCAGCTCCCTCGCGCGCCAATGTGCGCGGTCCTTCCGGAATCTGATTCAGGAAGCGGCGGGTGGTCGCAGAACTCTTCGGCGGTTTCTGTGAGCGCTTTCTACATTCACGGACGACAGCCTCGTGAGCGAGCTGCATCGAGAGCGCTTCGTTTAGAAATTTTTGTTGCGCAAGGAAAGCTAGGTCAGGATTGGACTCGTAGAAGCGTGATTTTCCTTCGTCGCTTCTAATTTTTCTCGCGAGCCCGGCATAGCCGCCAGCCTTCTTTCTTTTTTTCCCGCCGGTGAGACATTCGAGCTTGCGGAAGACCGTCCGCCCACTCCTCTTCGGACTCATCTGCGCGCCGACATACTCGGCAATGTCTTCCTTGGTTTCGATGACCTTGCCGTCTGGCAGGCGAAGAGGTTTCCCGTTCTTCGCGCGGTCTAACAGGTCATTGACCTGCGCGATGGCGTCGAGCCACTTATCGGCTTCCTTGCGCTCTTCCTCATCGAGTTGCAGCCGGACCGGCTCGGGAACTTGCGGTAAAGCGGCAAAGAGAGGAAGAGTTGGTCCTGCGAAAGGGATGATCGCGGAACTGGCCTCCGTTTCCAAAGCGAACTTGGCCTGCGCGTCGGCGGGAAAAGAACTCAGCAGATACTCATCAGCGTTAACGCCATTGCGCCCGCCCGACTCGGATGGTTTCGCCGTGATCTTCCCGGCCCGAACTTGCATCCGCAGCCATTCGTAGGTCTTCCCCGTGATCGCACAAGCTTTCTCCGCCGTGATGCAGACCGCGTTCATCGCCACGGCCCCTTCGAATCTGAGGCCCGCAATTTGTATTGGAAGGCTCAGCGCCGCGAGGCGCGTCTCGGCTTGTTGGCGCACGCGCTTCCTGCTCATGGCCGCACCTGCTTCGAACCTGGGGACAAATCGCGGTGTTTCTTGGCGACGTGCGCGGGAATCCTCGCGCGAACCAACTCCCGCACCGTGTCGAAGCAAGGACACGCCGAAGCCGCGCCGTAGAGGCGAGGCCAAAGCTGCGTGAGTTGGCGGTGAATCCAACTGACGGTGTGGCCGTCGAGGAAACTCGTCAGCACAAAAGCCGTGGCCTCGTCGCGCTTGCTGAAGGCTCGACTCACGTCCTTATCACCGCGCGGGCGGTTGATGAGCCCGGCGTACCCTTCCCGCAAAAATCGCCGGTACCACCGCCAGATGGTTCGCTCCGAGATGTGCGCGAGCTGAGCTAGATGGCGGACAAGTTCAGTGAGCGTCGAAAGTTCCCGGCTCGTGGATGTAAGAAAAACTATCTGCTGGCCAAGTGCCATCCGTGCGGAGAACCTGCCGATCACCAGAACGAGACCGAAACGCGCCTCGGGCGAGAGAATCCTTACGGGGCGTGGACCGTTCCCTTCCCTGCCGGGCTGCTGAGGCGAATTCGCGTTTTCGGCCATCAGGAGCGCTTTTCTCCTTTTCCGGCTATCCCCCTACTACCTTTTCGATTCACCTCTACTTCGTGCGGGGTGTCACCGGTGACAGCCCGTCGAAAACGAGCGTCGCCGGAGGATCGCCGACCGCACGTCGGGCATTTCCCCTTGGCCGCGACTGCGCGCTTCGCGCGGAGCTTTTCCAAGCGCTCCGCCTTCTTGCATTCCACCCCACAGAAAATCCTCCTGAAATCGGGCGAGCCGTCCCTCTTCAGGAGGTCCACGCGGCATCCTTTCCGAATGCAAACCCTAGGCATGTTGCGCGCTCCGTTTCGCGTCGGGTTCTTCCAGTTTGAGCAGCTCATCGCAGATACGGCGGAGCTCGCGGACGGTGTCCGCGAGCTCGACTTGTTTTCGCAAACGCGGACGGGCCAGATGGAGTAAAATCTCGTCGCTGTCCAACGCCTCGCAGAGGGCTCGTAGAAAATAAGCAGGGAGCCTGGCCGACGATTTGGTTGAGGCGATGTAGGAATCGAGGCGGGTCAAGCTCACGGGCTCGCCAAGAATTTCGCTAAGCCTCTCGGCGAACTGCGGTCTGCTCAGGGGCGACTTGCGAAGCTTCTCGGCAAGGAAACGACGAAGATCAAGGTCGGCTTCTGCCCTGCGTAGTTTGCGCGGCTGGTCTGAAATCATCTCGACCTCAGGTCTTGACCTCTACTAAAACTGGTTTAGCCTAGCATATATGCAAGGGAGAGCACAAGTGGGAAAAGTGAAACGGACCAAAAGGGCAACAGTGCCTCGAAAGTCCCGAAAAAAAAGGCCCCACGCAGAGATCGGGGAAAGACTCAAGGAACTAAGGTCGAAGCTCGTTTCAAAACAAGCGGAGCTCGCAGAGCTTCTCGAAGTTGACCAGTCGCTGGTCTCGGCTTGGGAGGGCGGAATAGATAAGCCGTCTCCGCAGATGTGGCTTAAGCTTGGAAATGCAGCGGCTGAAAAGGAACTTTCCGCAGAAGCCCGTTGGTGCTTCGGGGAAGCTGGCATAAAACCTGAAGCCTTGCTCTTCGTTGCCAATCAGCGTCGGAAGGAGCAAACGGCTCCCGCCGAAGCCAACGAGGTTGCTCCCATTTCACCCAGTCAAAGAGTTCCAGAGCAAGCGGCTTTGCCGCCATTGCGCCTTCCCTCCCGGTGGATTCCGAATGTGGAAACTACGCGCTACGTGCTCTTGACTGACCGGTATCGCAATCCACTGTTCAGGGCGGGTGACACTCTGGTGATCGATGAATCGGAGACTAACTGGCTAAAGCTTTTGGGGGCATGCGTGGCTCTCTATCTCCCTCTTCCGAAAGAGACCGAACCGGTCAGCAAGGCAGAAAAGAATATCGTGGCTGCCGCAGGTCTCAATGCTGAAAAAGTCGAGTTTACGAGGCAAGGTGGCGTCTCCGCAGCTTGGCTCTTTCGGGGGGCCATCGTGGCGACGGAGGAGCGCGGCGCAGGCGCGCCTGTCTATGCGCTGAAACCCTATCGAAGCAGGATTTCTGAGGTGGCCGGTTGGGGAGTGCGTTTTTCCGACAATGGGATGGTCGAGGATTCTACATTCGAAACTTCTCTTCTCGGCTCAGAAGGAGAGGCTCTCGAAGAGAAGCCAATTATCCTAGGCCGCGTGGTCGCGTGGATTCCGCAAACCGGGTCGGCATCGCCGGAGGTTTAGAGCCAGATGCGCGTGGCGAAGATTTAGTGTATCGAGGTCGGGACATAGCAAACGAAGCACAAAGCGACCGGGAGCAGAAAAAGAAATGAGGCCGCTCGTCGCTGGCGAAGTCTGGCTGTGTAGGGAGGAAATGAAATGCCGCTGAAGCAAAAGTTGTACAGCATCTCGGAAGTCAAGAAGCTACTCTCTCTGTCCGCGAAAGACCTGGGCGTTTTGGTCAAAGACGGCGAGCTGAGGAGCGAGCGCATGATCACCGCCGAGTCGATTCAAGATTACGCCAAGCGGAAGCAGATTGAGATCGGGACGGAAACCGAAAGCTAAAGAGAGCGTGGGAGGAGGACAGCTGAATTGGGCGAGAGCAACGCAACGCAAGCCACGATGGATAAATTGTTCGGTGTGAAAGAACCCCGGACCAACATTCAGCGCCCGGCCGGGTATGGAAATGCGGAGCCGGGGCGAAACGAAGTGTACAGCCGGGCACTTTTGGAGGGGCGCGAGCGCTTTCCGAATGACGGCATCGCGGCGCACAGATTCGCCGAGGCTCAAGCTGCGCGGATTATGCAAGTGCGTGCTTCCGCCGCGAGCGCTCCGCTCCATCACTCTGAGAAAATCTTAGTAGACGTTGCGTTCATCGAAATTTTTGGGGGGGCGGGGGCTTCAATGGTCGCGACGTTCCCCGATCACGTCATCGCACGCGGGCGGGATGGAAAATTTTATCGAATCGCCTACACCGCAGGGATCAGCGGGGTTACTTTTGGCGATCCGCAGGAAGTTGAGGAATCGAGTTCGTGAGCTTCGAGACAGAAGTCGAAGTGCATTCTGCCGAGAGCAACCTGCGCGTTGCATACCAGCTCTTCTACGGGGCGCCTTCGTCGTCCAGACTCGATTATGCGGGAAGAGTCCTTAGCGCCGAAGCGCGAATGAAGGCGGCCTTGATTAACCATCGCGTTGACGGAGAGCGGCGAGTGCTTGAGGCCCTCGTAGAAATGGGGGAAGCGGTAGAGCGCCTTGTCCGAGGAGCGGAACTGTGCGCGGTCAAACAATCATACTGCAATTTCTTGGTTCGCGAAGCTTCGGATTCCGGTGATGGGTGGCGGTGGCCTGTTCAGGTTCTACAAGTGGGTTGGGCGCACGGTGTGGTCGAAGGCCACAGTGGCGAAGCGCATTACTATTCGCGTGAAGCCGCCGCACAGGTCGCCGAGGCCGTGAACGGCGCACGCTTTCGCCGACGCCACCCGAAAGCGAACGAGGGCTCCGGAGCGGATATGCCCGAGCTGACCGCCGGATGGGTAAGCGATGGCCGATTGGAAGGCTCGACCGTCCTAGCCAACGTGAATTTGCTGCACAGTGAGAGCAATCTCCGTTCGACTCTTTTGGCCGCGCAAGAATCTGGGAAAATGGACCTCTTTTCGGTCTCGATTATGGCGTTCTTCCACTTCAAGAAAGCTCAGGTTGAAGGACGCCCCGCACTGGTAGCTACGGACTTGGGCAGGTTCTGCGGGCTCGACCTTTGCGCGGAGCCCGGAGCGGGAGGCAGGTTTCTGCCAGCTACGGCATCGTGAAAAAGTTTCTTCGGCATTGATTTTGCTCGGGTCCTCCAAGCAAATCGGCCGATCCTGACCGCTTCCCGATAACAGCGAGGAGCGGCCAGGAGGCCGAGAAAAAAGCAGTATCCCGGAACGGGGGCTTCCTCAGCCCAAACAAGCTGGCCGGGCTGGAACAAAACTCAGGGCTTTGAGCACTTGAGCCGAGCGGGCGCGGCAAACCCCAGCCGCCTCCGAGCCTGAGACACCTAACAGAGAAAGAAGAGGTGTCTCGCAATGAACGATTCGCAAATAGCAGTTCCACAGCAAGAAAATCAAATCGCGCCTCCGGCCGTATCGGAGAAGGACGAGCTGCTCCCACTCGATGCCGCTGAGCGCGTCGCCGTCTTCCAGTACAAAGGCAAACCGCGCCGCCATATTTTTCGGCGGTTCACCGCTGCGGATTGGGAGACCACTTTCGCGCACGTCGTCGCGGAGTTCAAACAAGAAAAAAAAGGCTACACGAGAATTGTTGACATGGATTTCGCGAGCTTGGTGCTCTACGCGCGTGCAATCCAACAAGTGGAGGGCTACACGACGAGCGACGGCCGCGAGCCGGAGAAGCTGCCCGATTGGCCCGAGTGCATTCCACAGTATCACCGCCTGCAAGCGATGAAGCTCATCATGGACGTCACGTTCAGCGATGATGGCGACGATTCGATACTCCAGGCCGAAGGCGCAAGCGTGACGATCGATGCAAAGTGGAACGAGGCGGAGCCGGGAGACATGAAGCAATATTTCGCCCGCGTGCATCATTTCGCGACGCCTTCAGCCGAGCACCGCCGTCGCCTGTTTAGAGCGAAGAGCCGCGCGACCGTGGTGGGCGGCAGCCGCAGCGGAACGACAATGATTCCCTCGGGGCATCCAGTTCTAGTCAAGCTGTACGACGATCTCATCGAGCGCGTGGAAGGCTACTCGGCGAATGGGCGTGCTCTCACTGGCAAGGAGCAAATAGTGCGCGAGATGGATGCGTTCCACAAGGCGGCTGTGGTCGCGCAGCTTTTCAAAGCTTCCACGGGGCTCGATGACGAGACCACTGGAATAGAATGACCGCCGTTTCCCAAGACGCGGAAGGGCTGCGGCTCGCTTACGTCGAGCTGCTCGAAGAATCGATGGACGCTCCCGAGCGCGAACGCAATGAGCGCTTCGCGGAGATGGCCGCGAACCCGGAAGCGCTGCTGAACAGCACTCCGGAGCGGCGGACGCTTTCGCCAGGATATTACGGTTGGCTTCGATACCTGCAAGAAGCCATCGAGGGGCCGCTGGAATGCGGCGTGGCGATTCCGGAGAGCCAGCTGACCGCGGAGGAGATCGAAGGGCTCGCGGCGCTGCGCGCGGCGCGGATGGAATTCCGGAAAAAGCATCCGCCATGCCGAGGCTGCGGGAAGCCGCTGGCTGATGCGTCATTCAAACGGTGCGGCGATTGCGATCGCGCCGCGTTCGAAGCGGAAGCGAGGGCGGGACGCTGATGGCGGCGACGGCATCGATCACGATCGTAGTGGACGATTCGCAAGCCACGCAGGCGTTTCGCAACGTGAACGCCGAGGCCGCGAAGCTCGGACCGGCTATGCAGCCGGTTCAGAAAATCTCGGACCAAACCTTCAACAGCATGGGGGAAGGCGCGAAGAAGGCGCGCGAGAGCGCTGCTCTCCTTTCTGAAGAAATGGGCATTCGGCTTCCTCGTGCGCTTCGCGGAGTCCTTGCAGAAAGTTCCCTGATCGGCCCCGCCCTTAACGCTGCGTTCAGCGGGCTGGCGGTCGGCGGCCTTGTCGCTGCTGCCGCCACAGCACTGATGAGCCTCGCCGAAACAATTGCGTCCGTGAAGAATTCCGCCATTGAGTCTGCTCGGGCGATCCAGAAGTCAGCGCTGGATGCGGAATTGGCGATGCTTGAGTCGGGACTTGCGAAAAACCGGGACCTGAGAGTGAAGACGGAAATCGCCACCGCCAACGAGCTGCAAAAGCTCGACATTCAGTACCACGCGGAGCGCCAGGCGCTCATCGAGGAGGAGCTGAAGGGCGAAGAGCAGGCCCGCTTGACGGGCGAAACTGACGTTGTGGCCCTGGCCAAGAAAAATCTGTTGCAGCTCGATGCGGCGTATGTGGCCGACAAGAAGCAACTGCTGCTCAAGGAATCCGATGACGTAAAATTGGCCAGTGATGAACAGGTTGCGGCGAGCAAAAAGGGACGGGACAGGATTGTCGCGGATGCCAAGGTCGCGATAGACCGCATAGACGCGGCGGAACATCAAGGAGCGATGCTGCACGCCGTCGCAGAGGCGCAACGCGCGCTGATTAGCGCGCAGACGGACGAAAAAATCCTGGAGTTCGACAAGAGCATGATCGAGAGGTCCCGCGCGCTCGCGGTCGAAGGGCACAGAGCCATATTGCAGGCTCAAGCGAGCATGTCCGCTGGCCGGGAACAGATCGATAAAGATTACGAAGTGAAGCTCAGCGAAATCACTCAGCGCGAAATAGCGGAGACGCTCGCGCTGGAAAAGCTGGGCATCACGCAGAGTGTCCAACTCGATGACCTTCGCCTGGCCGCTAAAATCGACTACAACAAAAAGATACTCGACCTGGAGCAACAGCGTGCGGATGAGGAATTGCAGATCGAGACGGCAGCCGCGATCGCGATGCTTCCTCCGTGGCAGCGTGCGGACGCGCAGATCGTGGCCGACGCCGATGCGCGCATTCAGAAAATCCGGGAGATGGAAGCCAAGGATGCTACTTTTCGCGAGCAGGGCGAGCGCGAGGTAAGCGCCGTAATCCAAAAAGAGTGGGCCGATCGCGTCGATAGCATGGCCAATCAGCTTGAGACTCTCTACAACGACATCACCAACGGAGGGATCGGGAAGTTTTTCCTGGAACAATTTAAGAAGATGATCTTCAAGATGGTCGCGGAGTGGATTATCGGCATGACTCAAATGCGGGCCGCCTCTCAACAGCAGATGGGATCGGGCGGGGGTATTCTTGGGTCGATTTTCGGGTCGCTGGGATTGGGCGGAATTTTCGGCGGAGGCAGCGGTGGCGGCGGAAGTCAAGGCGGCATCAGCGGATTGCCAGGTGTGATCACGAATTGGGGAAACGTCGGCACGCCTACGGCTTTGGGCGGCTCGGTCATGAACAGCGACGTTGGCCAGCTGCCGACTAGCATTCCGGGCCTGGGAATTTCCGCGGGGCAGGGCAGCACGCTCGGCGGAATCATCCCGGCTGGAGCCAGCGCCGGCGGAGCCATCGGAGGCATCGGTGGCGTTCTGGCGAAAATATTTCCGAACGGGCTGAAGATCGGCGGCATGAGCATCTCTGGTGCGGCCCTTGCAACGATCGGGCTAAGCCTGGTGGCTTCGAACTTCATGGGCGGAGGAATTCTCCATGCGCTGGGAGGAGCGGCTGGCGGAGCATTGACGGGCTTCGCGATCGGCGGCCCGATCGGCGCGATCATCGGCGGGATCGCGGGATTCATCTCTGGGATCATCAGCCACAGCACAAAGGCTGCGCGGCTGCAAATCGAAGCGAACATCAAGACGCAGGCGCAGGCGATCGAGGATTCCTACAATCTTTTTCAGACGGATTGGACGAGCTCACGCACGGCGCTCGAAGCGCTGCGGCAGCAGGGCGTGGACGCGCTGAAGCAAGCGGGAGTGAAAGATATTGCGCGATCGCGCGTGGGGCACGTCGATCACTGGATAGACAAGGCGGAAAAAGAGATCGACGCGACGCAGGCTGATCGCAACGCGCGGTCCGCGCTTTCTTTTGGTCCACCACAGTTCCACGAAGGCGGATTTGTGGGCGCGGGAATGTCCGCTCTGTCGCCCGGCCTAATGGGGGCGCGCGCCTTTCATTCTGGCGGAGTAGTGAACGCGAATTTGCTCGAAGGCGAATACGTGTTTGGGCCGGAAGCTGTGAGGCGCATCGGCGTGGGCAATCTCAGCCGCATGAACGCGGGCGGCGCCGGCGGCGACACTCACATTCATTTTGAGATCAACGCCATCGACGCGAAGAGCTTCGACAGCTATCTCGCGAATGGGGGCATGAAGAGCATCGCCAAAGCAATCCGCCGCGCCAGGATGGAGGGCAGTTTCTAAATGAGCGACCGCACCGACTCTGCGAAAGAAGGGAAGCTGAACGCTCGGCTCGGCGCGAGCACGCTAGCCGCCGTCGAGGTGGCAATTGCGAAAGGGTTTGAAATTGCCGCGATCGTGCTTTTGCGCCCATCGCCCGCGCGCGAGTCTTGCAAATATTTGTTCGTCACGAACACTCTGGCGGACCCCGAGGTGACGGCCGCTTTCAGCGAGGAATTGGAGGCACACGGATTTCCGCGAAGCGTGCCGGATGCGGTGAATTGACTTGGGGGCCAGCCTTGTTGCCAGCGGGGTCCCTGCGGCAGTGAGATTCCCAACTGCTCACTGCCGCTCTTTCATGCGCTGGCGATAGCAGGCATGGCGCGACGGTGGCCGCCTCCCATTTCTTTGACGGGCGCGCCGATGGAATTGAGATCGAGCGAAGCCCGGCTCGGCGCTGGCGTGTATCCAGCACCATGCGGCAATTTTTTCAGGAGAAAAACCGGGGATAATAGGCGCGCGCCAGGCGAACGCCGGGCGAAGATGGGTCCTGACAAATAGCGTGCGCACACTGACATTTAATTTGAGATTTCCTGACAAATAGCGTGCGCAGCCCCACCCTCCGGGGTTAACCGGCTAACGATTCGCAAGTCTTCCAGTGACGCTCCGCAAGAATCCCCGAGCCTCGTCGAGTCCCAGCGCCAGGATTGCCGCGAAATAGATGATCCCGAACGGACCCAGGACGACAACGGCCACCAGAATGGGAGAATGGCGGCCGAGGAAATGACGGATTGCCAATCCAGCGGCCGCCGCCACAAAAGCAGCTCCCCAAAGCTTAACCAATGAATCCAAGGGAACACCCGTGTGGCCGATGCGGCGGTTCAACGTTCGCCTGAGCAGCGCAAATTCAACCCAGGATGCTATTCCAGCGGAAATGGTGAGCCCGGCCGCTCCCCAGCGCGCCTCGATGCCCAGCAGATGCGGCAGCGGAAACGCGCAAAAAACACCGAGGATGGTCGTCAAGACAACTCGAACTACGGCGAAGCGCAGCGGAGTGCGCGTATCCCTTAGCGCATAGTAGGTGGACGAATAGAGCCGGCCAAGCGTTGATGCGAGCAGGCCAACCGTGGCTCCTGCGAGTATTCCCCAGACATAGATTACATCGGACTGCTTAAACTGCCCCGTACGGTAAATAGCTGCGACGATTACGTCGCCGAGAATCAGGAAAGCGGCCACCGACGGCACCACGAACATGGCGATCTGCCCCAGGCCGGAGTTGAGCCGTCGGCGTAGCACGGCAGCCACTTCCTCCTCGCTTCCCAGCGCGCCGGACATTTGCGGGAGTTCTGAGGCCGAAACCGACATGCCAAATAGACTAACGGGGAGCAAATAGAGAATCTGTGCGTACGGAGAGCCCGGCCACAGCGCCCATCGGCAGCCAGCTTGCCAGCAACGTATCCACATAAGCGCTGATCTGGACGACGCCGCGGCCAACGAAAACGGGAATGAAATTGCGCACGACCGTCTTCACGTTCTCCGTCTTATAATCCAGCGTGAGGTGAAGACCCTGCAGTAAATGCAGCACGGCGGGAAGCTGCACGACCACTTGCAACGTGCTGCCGGCTACCGATCCCCACGCCACGATTTGCGCCAGCGGAAATTGCGCGTAGCGGCCTCCCCATCCCCACATCGTAGCGATCATGGCCGCGTTCCAAACTACGGGCGCGGAGTAGGAAAGGAAAAAGCGCCGGTGGCTATTGAGAACTCCCAGGCACCAGGCCGAAAAAACCAGCAGGCCGGCGCTGGGGAAGAGAATGCGCACCAGGCGAATCGTCAATTCGCGCTTTTCGCCGGAGAATCCACCCGCAATCGCATTGATCAGGTATGGCGTGGTGAGCACGCCGAGCAGCACGATCAAGGAAGTGGTCAAGCGCAAGGATCGCCGCGACCGCGCCCGCGGTACGGCGCGCTTCTTCTTCGTCTTTGCGCGCCAGGAGACTGGCGTAAACAGGAATAAACGAGGCGGAAAGCACTCCCTCGCCGAACATATTTTGCAGAAAATTGGGAATTCGGAACGCGGCCTTGAAAGCATCCGCAGCGTCGGAATTGCCGAAATAGTGCGCGAACACGCGCTCCCGCACAAGTCCGGCGATGCGGCTTAGAAGAATTCCGGCGGCGACTAGCAGAGCGTGGCGCTTCGATCCCGCCCGGGGATCCTCCACTTTTCGGGGGGCTGTCACGAGGGATTGGGGAGTGGCTTAAGCATAAAATGGACTCGATTCATTACAAGAGTCGCTTGCGGCGTTGTCAACCCTGAATCCGGCGGGTGTGCGCTCTCCGTCGATTCCCTTGCGGCGAGATATTCTTTCCAGAGGTACGAATCGGGTGTGGGCCGGTTTAAGCGTCTGATAGCCACCGGCCGCGTAGGCCCCCAACTTCGGTGAGTGGTTCTTTCGGGACGCCAGTGCGAAGCCTCAAGAGCCCCCTCAGACAGGCGGTCCCACTGCTACAAACGGTCGCAACTTGGTCCTCACAGCCGGGTTTATCTAAGGGGCGGATTGAGCCTACTTTTTGGTCTCTTTTTGAGCCTGGCAGGTCTATCGCTGGAAGGTGCCAGGCATCCAGATCTTGGCGCAACCTTCCGTCCGATGCGGGCATCCCATTTACGCGGTAGGTCATTCCGTTTCAATAGTTTACGGAAGCAGCACCTGTCCCTTAGTGCTGGCTTTTATTTGCCCAAAGCACTATTACCCCAGCCCGTACAACGCTCCCTTGATTCTCCTTTGAAGGGGTAAAATTGTACCTGAAGTCTTTGACAGTGAGGAGCCGATCTAGGTGCCTAAGTTGCCTCCATTACGCTCTGCCATCGAATCGGGAAGATCTCTGCCCTGCAGGATGGGAATTCGCTCCTATCTGGGGTTAGTCCTGGTACTCCTCTGCGTGTTGCGGGGCTTCCTCCCCGGCCTACGCGGACGTCGGCGTCCTTCTCAACGAATCCTTGGATACGAGCTTCGCCAGAATTTCAGGTTCGGGGCATAGCGCCATCTATTTCTCGCGCATCTGCGCGGAATCGCCTGTCAAGCTCCGGCTCTGCCGTCCTGACGAGCAAGGTTCAGTCATGAGCAATTACACCACTCTTGGTGAGGATCAGCCCTTCGAGTGGAACATCGTCCCGCTCTCCATCTATTTATATCGGTGTCGAGGATCCGCAAAACCGCCCGCTGTTCGGCTCGCAAAAAATCAAACATGCCCTCGAGGAACGGTATCGCGAAAATTTTCTAGCAGGCTATTGCGACAGTGCCACCTGCCGCACCAGCAACAAAGCAGAATGGCGGGAAATGGTTGGAGCCACACTCTCTCGAAGCATCTATATTTTCGTTGTCGAGACTTCCGTCGATCAGGACCGCGCGCTCATCGCGGAATTCAATGCGCGCCCCAACCAGAACCACTTCAACGGTATCACCCGCAACTGCGCCGAGTTCAGCAGGCGTGTCATCAATACTTATTTTCCCCATGCCGCGAGGGCCGATTATCTAAATGACTTCGGCTTGATCACTCCGAAGGCTATTGCCCGCTCTTTCACTCACTATGGCGAACACCATCCGGAAACGCATCTTCGTGTTCTTCATTTCGCTCAATTACCCGGGCACAATCAAGCGAAGCACCGAAGCCCGCAGCGGAACCGAGCAGATGTACCACTCCAAGAAACTTCTTATTCCCATGATCCTTTTTGCCAACCACGAGCTTCCGTTTATGGTGGCTTCTTACGCGCTCACCGGACGTTTCAACCCCGAGCATGAACTGGAGGAGCACCCTAATGCCGAAGCCGCGGATATCGAGCAGGAAATACGCCAGGCTAAATCGCAAAAGGACGCTTCGCGCGAAGCGGAGCTCGAAGCAGTAGTCAATCGGGAAAGTGCGCAACTCGTGGGCACGACTAAGGAATGGAAGCAGTATCGCGAAGAGGTTGGTGCTCTCGTCAACGAAGCCATCAGCCGCGAAATCATTCCGAACGCTCCGATTTCCTCAGCCGTCTGTTCAAGTACCTCGATCGAGCTGGAACTCTCTCCGTCGACCCCGATGGAGCCCTCTGGCTGGAAATCTCGCAAGGGGGAAGTCCATCAAAGCTCGGGCTTAGCGCCAGCAACCTCTTTGCTTCCGGCACCGATTCCCAGTGGGCCTATGCCATAACTCTCGCGCGCGCCAGACACTACCTCAAGAGCCCAAAACACAGCCGCGAAATCATGCCGGAGTTCAAGAACGATTGGGCCGTCTACAGGCAGCTCGCATCAATAGCTTGATCTTCACCGCGGGTGGCGGCCCTGCTCCTCCACCACTACGCGTGTTGCCGCTATTTCCCCCGGCCAGGATCAATAATCTCCGCAGTAATCTGACCACTTGGCGCGGGTCCTGTGAGTACTAAAGCACTTCTGCTATCCCCGCTCGCCTCCCCGTACCATTTTATTCCTCTCGCTTTTGCGTAACTTTAGTCTTGTCAGTTTCATCTGTACTGATGTAGTTTCCGGTCACGGTGCGGCAAATGTTTCCCTCGTTCCGGGTCTTGTGCTTGCTTTTCCCATTGCTCCTCGTCTCTGGTGAGGTCGAGCTCGAAGCCTCCCGCTACAACCGCAGCCGTTCTGTCCAACCCGCCCGTCATTGTCATCGGTTTTGTCGGCGGATTTGTTCGCCACGATGACCGCGTTCACACGGAAGTGCAGCTCGTCGAGCGCCTCCGCGAGGAATATGCTTCCGGAATTTTCGTACAGACGTTTGAAAACCATCGTGGCAAGGACGCTCATAGAGCAGTTCTCCAACGTTTAGATGCCAACCGTGATGGAACCCTTTCTCCCGAAGAAAAACAGAACGCGCGCATCATCATTTTTGGCCACAGTTGGGGCGCCTCGGAAACGATCGAGCTCGCGCGCGCAGCTTCAAAAAGACGGCATCCCGGTGTTGCTCACCATCCAGGTCGACAGCGTCTCCAAGAGGGGCGAAGACGACGCTGTCATACCCGGCAACGTCGCTCAAGCCATCAATTTCTATCAGCTCGACGGCATCCTCCACGGCTTGCCCCAGATTCGCGCCGCCAATCCCGCGCGCACCCGCATCCTTGGCAACTTCCGCTCCGACTACAAATCGAAGCCTCTTACTTGCGGCTCCTATCCCTGGTGGGACCGCATTTTCATGAAGCCCCACATCCAAATCGAATGCGATCCCGCTGTCTGGAAGCAGGTCGAGACCCTCATTCGCTCGAATCTATCCCTGGAAGCGCAGCTCCCCTCGCCAACTGAAACCAATTCCCCCGCTTCGCCTCTCCATTAACCCGCATCACGTTTTGATAACCGCAGCTCGCAGCAATACGTCACTAATGGGTGTACCATCCTCTCGAAGGACGTTTCTGAGGAGGCACCATGAAACGCCGCGAATTTCTCCTTCGCACCGCCTGCACTGCGGGAGCAGCCTGGCTCAATGCTGCGTTCCCCCGTCGGGCCCACGCCTTAACCCTCAAACCTCTCTCGCGCAAATTTAGCGCCTCCGATACCGTAACCCTCGGCAAAACCGGCATCCAAACCAGCCGTCTCGCCATGGGCACCGGTACTGTCGGAGTCAGGCCATCATTCTCATCAAACCGCACTCGGCATCAAGGGTCTTTCGGATCTTCTGCTCAACGGCTACGACCACGGTCTTCGCTTTTTCGACTCCGCCGACAGCTACGGCAGCCACCCTCACGTCGCGGAGGCCCTCAAGCACGTTTCGCGCGACAAGGTCACCGTACTCACCAAAACGTGGGCTCGCGACGCGGCCTCCGCCCGCGCAGATCTCGACCGTTTCCGCCGCGAGCTGGGCACTGATCACATCGACATCTGCCTCATGCACTGCCTCACCGAGGGCGACTGGACCGATCGCTACAAAGGCGTGATGGACGTGCTTTCCGAAGCCAAGGAAAAGGGCATCATCCGCGCCCACGGTTGCTCGTGCCACTCGATCGAAGCTCTGCGTACCGCCACCAAATCCTCCTGGGTCGAAGTCCATCTCGTCCGCATCAATCCCATCGGCTCCTACATGGACTCCGATCCGGACACGGTCGTCAGCGTGATTAAGGAAATGCGCGCAGCGGGCAAAGGCATCATCGGAATGAAAATTCTTGGCCAGGGCGATCTCCGCAATCGCCAGGACGAAGCCCTCAATTTCGCCCTCGGCCTCAATCTTCTCGACGCCTTCACCATCGGCGCGGAAAGCAAACTCGAACAGGAAGACCTAATCCGCCGCATCGCCGCGGCTTAACAAGATTATCCAAGAGCGTTTCCAGCCTGAGGGTGTCATCCCGAGAGCCGTAAGGGATCTGCTTTTTGCGCGCTCTCAAATCATCGAAAACATGGCGCCACCTACATCTCCAGCCCAATCAGACGCATCAATTCCAGCGCGTTGCTTTTTTCCACCACTCCGTCGCGCAAGCGGTAATCAAATCGCATCTTCCCGTCCGCCACCTGGTCCTCGAAATGCTTGTTCCGCAAAACATTTCCTACGGCCGTCGCAATTTCTGTTAAAGCCAAATCATGAGTGGTCACGATTCCGATGGCCCGCCGCTTCAGCAGGGCCTGTATCAGCCCTTCCGCTCCGATTCGACGGTCCTTCGAATTCGTCCCTTCCAGCAATTCGTCAAACAGAAACACCAGCGGCACCGCGTCGTTCGCGCCGTCAAACACTTTCCGTATGTGCAGAATTTCCGTATAAAAACTCGACCGCCCTTCTTGCAGCGAGTCCGTGCTTCGAATCCGAGTTCCAATTCTCAGCGGCGTCAGCCGCAGCCGGGCGCCCCGAATCGGCGCCCCTGCCATGGCCAGCACCGTGTTGATCCCTACCACGCGCAGCAGCGTGCTCTTGCCGGACATATTCGAACCGCTCACGAGCAACACGCGCGTTTTTGCATCGAGGCGCACACTGTTTCGCACGCATTTCTCCGCCGCTATCAGCGGATGTCCCAGTTCTTCGCCGTCAAAAAATCCCAGCCCTTCTTCCGCGCTCGCGAATTCCGGGAACGGATCCGCGGGATGCTCGAACGAATACGCCGCCAGGGAAAGCAGCGCCTCCATTTCTCCCGTCAACTCCGCCCACCGGCGCATCTTCGCGCCCCAGCGGCGTCGCCACGCTTCCGCCGCCATTCCCACTTGCACGCTATAGAGAAACGGCAGCTCGGACATCTTGGCAAGCACGCTATCGCTCGCGTCTATCCAATTGACGATGCGCGCAAATTGTCGAATGGCCCGCGAAGCCGGCTCGTTTTCCTGCTTCAATTCCGCCGCCAAATCCCGCAATCGGTTCGAAACGAACGGCTCCCTTTCCAGCCGTTCCAAAATCTCAGAAAAAAGCAGCAAGCCTTCGGCGTTGCAATCCACGCCCTCGATCACCGTGTGCGCTCTGCGCCGCAGCCAGGCCAGGACAGCCGTCTCCACGACGAAAACGCACAAAAGCGGCCAGAGCGTGGCAGTCTCCAAGTAATAGACAATCCCCGCCGCCGCACCAACCGCCAGCAAAGCCATCACGCCGCGCCACGCGCCCTTAGGCAGAATCGATTTCCCCTCCGCCCATTCGATCAAGGTTTCCGGATTCAGCCGTGCTCGCAAATCCTCTCCGGTAACTGCCAAATCCTCGCGCAAGTCCAACTTCTCGCGCAGCTCCTCAACCAATTTCTGCCGCTCGAGAATCGCCCCAACCTCCGAATCCCGCTGTCAGCCAATTTGCCAGCCGGCTTTCTCCCATCGGCAATCGCGCCGTCGAAAGCAATTCGAACAGACACCCGCGCCCAAAAAGATCCAAGTCGTCGGCATACACATGTTTCGCATCGCGAAAGCGCTCTCCGGATTGCCCGCCTCCGGCCCAACGGTCCTCGATCCGCGCAATGCCTTTGCGATAAAACTCCGCCGCCGTCTCCGCCCGCGCCTTGGCCCGCAAAACGCGCCCATGCAAAATCGTCAGCAACAAATAAGCCGCCACGTGGCGCGATCAACCAGTACGGCGACAGCAGATGCTTCCCCAAAACGAACCACACCAACAACAAACCGGCTGCAATCACGGCCAACTTTGCGTAACCCACGCGCAAGTGCGCGCGATCCTTCCCGGCAATCGCACTCAGGTATTTTTCCAACCGCCTCGGCATATTCGGTCTTTGGCTCAGCCACGTTCCCTCTCAGCACGATTCGCTTTCTCGACAACTCATATCCACGCCGCAGTTCGCACTTCGAGTCTATCGCTTATCTGCCCACCCGGCACACGCCCTGTTAGACCCCTCACTCCTTCCGGTTCGCTCGGAGCAATTCCGCACAAGGAGCAACTAAATTGCCTGATTGCCGATGCGCCCGTTGGAGCAGAGAGCGAGATTGCGAACTACGATGGACAACAAACTTACTTCAAGTGGAAAGACCGAGATGGCGAAGATGTCGTAGAATTAGCAGGGGGACATCCGCGCTCTGGCGCTTGCTTCTCTTGGAGAGAAGCGAGCGGCCAGGCCAGCCGACGATTACTTGGACATGGCAAAGCCTTTTGTCAGCGTACTGATCGATACGTACAACCACGAACGCTTCATCGAGAAAGCGATCGTGAGCGTGCTGGAGCAGGATTTTCCCGCCTCGGAGCGAGAAATCATCATCGTTGATGACGGCTCGACCGATCGAGACCCCGAGATCGTGCGGAAGTTCGAGCCGCGGGTGAGACTGACTCCGAAAAGAGAATGGCGGGCAGGCGTCGGCGTTCAATGCGGTGATTCCGGAGTGCAAAGGAGAGATTGTTGCGTTTTTGGATGGGGATGATTGGTGGGCCCCTGCGAAACTGAGTCGCGTAGCGCCAGTTTTTGCGAGATCACCCGAAGTGGGAATGGTCGGACATGGAACCGTGACCGTCTTTGCCGATGGCAAGGAGCATACGGAGATCCTTACAGAAGGGCATCGATTCTCCCTTCAAACTGTCGAAGGGGCGCGAATGTTTCGGTCGCGAAAGAGTTTCCTGGGAACACGATCAACAATTCGAGCGAGCATTTTGGCGAAACTCCTGCCGGTGCCAGAGGCGATTCGAATTGAGGCCGACGAATTTGTGTTCACCATGGCCGCGGCACTCGGTGAAGTGGAAATCCTGCCGGAAGCGCTTTTCTATTACCGCCTGCATAGCGCCAATTTCTATTCCCAAGATGGATTCGACGAAAAGAGTGTGAAGCGAAAGCAGCAGAGTATTGCGGAGCTGGCGAAATACCTTGACCTTCGGTTAAAGGAATTGGGGACAAGCGAGGCAATCGTTCGCACGGTGGTCGATGCAGTTTGGGTGGAAGCCGACCAGCTACGATTGTCGACGGAGGGCGGAGCACCTTGGGAAACGGTGAGAACGGAACTGGCCATGTACCACCTACTGAACAGCGACGCTCCGTGGTCACATCGAGTATTCAAGTATGCAACCGTATTGCCGGCATATTTTTTCTCGCCTCGATTCTACTATCGAGTACGTCGAGATCTCGCAAACAGCAAGTGGTATTTGAACGTGAGGAAAGTACTATTTCCTGTCCCGCAACCTGGACACCTTAAGCGCTCGTTGAAGCCTGTGGCGCAGAAGAGGGATGTTCGTTGAACATCCTAATCGCGATAGGAGTGCCCCGACAGAAGGAGGCAGGAGCGGCAGGGGTAGTGTTAAATCACGCCAGGGAGTTGGCGAAGCGCGGTCATATAGTGGATTGCTGGTTTATGGAAGATGTGCTGGATCGTCCGGCAAGACCAAAACGATTTGAGGCGCTACTTTTCGCAAGGGCACTCTCCAGACGAATCCGACGGGAGCCAGGAAAATACGACATCGTGAACCTCCATGCGCCTTGCGGATGCGTGTATGGAGTTTGGCGGTGGATGTTCGGTAAATCAGGCTCGCCTCCATACGTGATGACGATGCAGGGAAGCGAAGAGCGCTACGTTCACGCGATGCGGTTCGAGGATCGCAAAGGACGCGCTTGGAATTTCAGCTGGAAGAACAGGTTGTGGCATCGCATTTACCATCAGACGATGTACGACTATTCCATCAAGACGGCGGATTACGGGGCCGTTGCTGATCGAGAAGCGTGGTTTTGCGCCGAGCTTAAGTACAAGCGAGAGCCCGGGCTCATTTGGTACGTGCCTAACGGGGTGGAAGAGCAGTTTTTTATTCAGCGAGCTTTTCCAGAGAAAGCGGTCTGTGAATTGCTTTATGTGGGCACGTGGCTCGATCGCAAGGGCGTGCATTATCTTGCGGAGGCATTTGGTTTGGCGGCGAAAAAGATACCGGGAATTCGGTTAACGGTGGCTGGATCGTCCGTTTCCTCGGAACAAGTAAAAAAGATGTTTGCACCTGAGCTGCGAGACCAGGTCCGCGTCACTCCATTCGTTAAACGAGAGGACATTCCAGCCGTCTATGCGGGGCATGACATCTTTGTTTTTCCTTCCTTAGTGGAAGGAATGCCTCTCACATTGTTGGAAGCGATGGCGACGGGGATGCCGGTCGTCACGACAAATACGTGTGGCATGGCCGACATCGTTGAGAATGATATGAACGGCTTGCTCGTTCCCGCCGCGGACGCGGAGAGACTGTCGGAAGGAATCGAACGGCTCTGCCAATCCACCGATTTGCGGAAACGGCTCGGGCTAGCGGGTCAGGAAACCATGCGGCGTTTCACCTGGGAGCGAGTTACGAAAAAATTAGAAGAGGTCTTTACGCTCGCGACGGCAAATGAGAGAGCCTAGGTTGATTCTTGCTTAGTTTTCGGGTTTGGGAATGATTTGGAGAATAATTTGAAGTACGCGGTGGTCACTTTGCCAGGCGAATCGAATGCGGCGGGAAAGGCTGGGCCGGCGGGTAGACCGTGGCTGCGTCATTCCGCTTGCGCGTACCTGGGCTTGCGCCCGGCAGTCGCGCAGCACACTGCAGCCGAGCACACGGCGTTTAGAAAATGGGCCGATGGGTGCAAATGCGTGGTTGAAATCGGAGTTGCAGAGGGAGTTTCGGCGCTGGCGCTTCGCGAAGGAATGGCGGAGGACGGGACGCTTTATCTGGTCGATCCATTTCATCTGAGCCGCATTCCGGCGCTTAATTTTGTAAAGCGCGTGGCGCAGCGGACTGTCAACGGCAGTTCTCGGGGAAGAGTTCTCTGGATTGAAAAATTCAGCCAGGACGCGATGCGGGAATGGAAGGAGTCTATCGATTTGCTTTTGATTGATGGCGATCACGCCGAAGCGGCCGTAGAGCGCGATTGGCAGGAATGGAACCGCTTTGTGAGGCCCGGCGGAACAGTGATTTTTCACGATGCGAGGATTTTCCAGAATGGCTGGACCACGCCGGAGTATGGGCCGGTCAAATTCGTAAACCGTGTTTTTCGGAGCGAGAGAGCTCCGGAGTGGACCATTGTGGAGGAGATTCATTCGCTTTTGATCGTCCGGCGAAACAACTAACTTTCTGCTCAGCCGCAAAGGCGTTTCAGGGACTGCATGATCACACTTGGGATTAATTATTCGCAGATGCACGATTCGTCGGCGTGTTTGGTGCGCGACGGCGAGCTAGTGTTTGCGGTGGCGGAAGAAAGAATCAGCCGGGCGAAACACGATGCGCGGTTTCCGGTGAACGCGGTTCGCGCGTGCCTGGACTTTGCTCGGGTTAAAGCGGAGCAGTTGGACGAAGTGAGCTTTGGGTGGCAGGTTGCCGGCGCGGCGTTTCGGCATGACTTGAAGTGCTACGCCTCGGGGAAAATGCCCGCGACTTACATGAATGGACTGAACTCTACGCTGCATTTCATGAGCATGTGGCATCAGCAGGGCGGTGCGAAACGATTCACGCAGACATTTGGTGCAACCAAGGCGCGCATGAGATTTGTGGAGCATCATCTTGCGCATGCGCTGAGCGCGTATTCTTTTTCGGGATTTGATGATGCTGCAGTGGTTGTGATGGACGGGCGGGGGGCGTGGGAAGCGAGTTCGATTTGGCATGGGCGAGACGGGCGCGTCGAGCATGTTTTGACGATTCCGTTTCCGGACTCGGTTGGATATTTTTACAGCGAGTTCACGGAGTACCTCGGGTTTCAGCGCAACAGCGACGAGTGGAAGGTGATGGGCCTGGCGCCATACGGCAAGCCGGGCGTGGATTTGCGCTCGTTCATCGAACCGGAGGCTGGGCCCTACAAAGTGCACGCCAGGAAGCTTGTTGGGAATGGAGCGGCGCCGTTTGCGGAAATGGCAAGGTTGTTCGGGCCGCTGCGAGTTCCCGAGAGTGAGATCGAGGAACGGCACAAGGACGTGGCGTATGCCGTGCAGGATGCTTGCGAGATCGCGATGATGAGCGTCGTGAAGATGGCGATCGAGAAAACGAAGAGCAGGAACGTTTGTCTGGCGGGTGGAGTGGCGTTGAATTCGAAGGCGAACGGAAAAATTACGGCCTCCGGGCTGGTGGACAAGATCTTTGTGCAACCCGCAGCTTCCGATGATGGCGTAGCGCTTGGCGCGGCGGTCGCGCCTTATCTTGATGGTGGCGGGCGTTTGCCGATGAAGGCGATGCGGCACGCATATTTGGGGCCGGAATTTGACGATGAGGCCATCGAGAATGCTTTGCGCACCTACAAATTGAAATACGCGCGCTTGAGCGATGCAGCTGCGAGCGCGGCGGAGCTGCTTTCCAAGGGGAAAATTCTCGGCTGGTTTCAAGGACGCATGGAATTTGGGCCGAGAGCACTGGGCAGCCGCTCGATTTTGGCCGATCCTCGGGATCCGGAAATGAATGCGAAGGTCAACAACGCCGTAAAATTTCGCGAGTGGTGGCGGCCGTTCGCACCTTCGATGAAGAGGGAAGCGGCGGCAGAATATCTGGAGAGCGCGAGTGATTCGCCGTTCATGATACTGACGGCGCAGGTGAGGCCGGAGAAACGAGCGGTGATTCCGTCGGTTACGCACGTTGACGGCAGCGCGCGGCCGCAAACTGTGGAGAAAGAGATCAATCCACTTTACTGGCGATTGATCGACGAGTTCGGGAAGCGCACGGGCGTACCAGTGATCATGAACACGTCGTTCAATCTTCGCGGCGAGGCGATTGTGAACACGCCGACGGATGCGATTCGGACTTTTTTCAGTTCGGGCATGGACGCGCTGGTGATCGGCAGCTTCCTTGTGGAGAAATGACGTGAGCGTTTGGCAAGGCCACCTCGCTCAATTTGGGTTGCACGAGCTCCCGTTCAAACGGCTGTCGGATGAGGTGTCACCGGGACAACGCGTCGATCAAGATTTCTTTCTTTTTTTCGGCGAGGGCGGCTAAGGGAGCGAGCGAGGAACTGTAACCTGCAATCGCTGCAGCGGCTAGAAATACAAAGACTTCGGCGGGAAGCCACCGATCGCCAGTCCAACGGCTCATAAACAGAATGGGCGCGCTAATGGCACCCAAAAGGATTTGCGTGCTAAACCCGACAAGCACAGCCATGCCCGATTGACGTTGTCCGCGCACTTGTCCGAAATTAAGTTTGCGAGGGAAGGACAGAGAGGACCAGTTGGCGATGGTCAGTTGTCCGGAGATATTGAAGACGATCGCAGCTGCCGTGGCTGCAAGAACGGGCAACGAGGGAATCCCAACGAGGTAGGAAAAAGCAACCACGCACAGCGTCAATTCGAACGAGAGCATTGCGACTTGCAGGAGATTTTTTCCAAGAAAGACTTCGCGAAAGCTGACTGGGGAAGTGAAGTACGTTTGAATGCCCTTTCCGTCGTACGCAAAACTGTTGTAAGCGGGGGCCATCAGAATGAGGAGGAGATAAGCCATCATCCCCGGAAAAAACATTTCGGTGGAAACCGGATGCTTGACGGCCGTGGGATGCCGGACCGCGAATTGGGTGGTGAAGAGCAAAACAAATACGGGAGGCATGATCAGCAGAAAAAAGGCAAAGCTGTTGCGCGTGAGGTAGCGGTACTCCTTGCGAAGGACGGCGGCAACTTGCGGCGTCAGCAAGCGGAGCGCGTCGGCCTGTTCCGCAGACCGGGAAACAGGACGAGCGATTGCGCGAGCAGGGGCAGCTGTTTCGCTCAGTTCCTCGCCGCGGTATTGTGTTGCGAACCTCATCCATAAGAACACGCTAAAAAGTATTGCGTAGGCTGAAATGCCAGCGACGCCGAGGAGCGTATTTGCATACTGATCGTTGGCGGCACTCGCAATAGCCTGGCCCGCAAGCGACGGCGGAAAAACTGCCAGGTAAGGAAGCACTTGCCGGGCCCAGGGCTGCGCTGAATGGCCGTATCTCTGCAAGAGCGGAGTAATAAATTGGACGGAGACGGCAAAAAATATGAACAACGCGAGAAACATTTCCCGTGCGCGCCGCCGAGCGAGGATGCGTTCGAGCCACGATCCAATCAGCCGCTCGAGTGTGATATTCATCAGGAGGAAGACAAACGAGATCGCCAGCATTGCTGGAAGGGCAGCAGGCTTCGCCAAAGAGGCACCGATGGTCATGGCGATTAGCCAGCACACTGAGGTAATGGCGGCAAAATCCGAGAGGCCATAAGCGAGGCCGATAATATAGAACGAGCGAAGGCTGAGCGGAAACCGCAGCAAGGTGCGAAATTCAAATCCTGCGCCGAAGCCCGCCGAGAAAACAGGAAAGAGCTGCCAGAAGAGAAAAATTCCCCAAAAAAGCAAAGCGATCCAGGCTTCGTGTGCGCCCGACAAAAAAGTGTAAGCGCCAAAAAAGAAGCCGACGGAAGTGCCGAGGACGGCCAGCCCGCCGAAAACGCCGGCAAGAATCATTCCTATCAAGTCCCACTGATTGTTTTTCTTGCGCAAATTGTTACGCAGGATCCGCCAGCGAAGCCCGGCGATCAGGCGGACTTGTTCCCAAACGCCGGGAATGCGGGTTACATCAGCCACGAGAGCTCTTCGAGTTGGGGCTGCTGCGAGCCGTCCTGGCCCACGATCGAAAGGAAGATTTGTTCCAGGGTCGTCTTGCTGCCTTCCTCAACGGCGATGCCCGCGCGCAGCTCCTCGAGTGAACCTTGCGCGACGAGCCGGCCTTTATGGATGATCGCTACGTGGCTGCACAGACGCTCTACAATTTCGAGTACATGCGAGGTGAGAAAAATGGTCACACCGCGCTCGGTCATACGGCTCAGGAGCGCCTTGAGCGCTCCTGCAGCCAGCGCGTCCACGCCTTCGAATGGTTCGTCGAGAAAGAGAATCCTCGGTCCGTGAATCACCGCAGCGGCGAGAGCGAGCTTTTTCTGCATGCCGTGTGAATAGTCCGCGATCAAAGTCTTCGGCCGGTCGGAAAGTTGCATGAAATCGAGCAGCTCTTCGGAGCGGCGCTGCGTTGTGGGACGATCCAGCCCATACATGCGGCCGACAAAACGAAGATATTCAGCACCGGTCAATCGTTCGAACAGGCCCATGCCTTCGGGAACGACGCCGATTTGCCGCTTCACGTCGACAGGGTGCGCAGCGAAGTCCAACCCGAGCAGCTCGGCGCGTCCGGAACTTGGCGCCAACAGTCCGGTGAGCATCTTGATGGTTGTAGATTTGCCCGCGCCGTTGGGCCCGAGAAAACCGAAAAATTGTCCCGCGGCGACTTTGAGATCGACTCCGTCCACAGCGGTCAAATTGCCGAAGCGGCGCGTCAGTTTTTCGGTCACGATGGCTGCGTCCGACATCGCGTCTCCCGTACACCGAATGTTTTTCGAATGAAGACTCTAACATGACTTCCGCGCGCATCAAGGCGCTCACACAAATGCCCTTGCGGCCCGGCGAAAGAAAACGTCAAGCGGGCTTTTGCGGATTCGGAGCCATAGCGGCCGGTTGCAATTCCTTTGCAGGCAGGGCGGCGAGGACAGCCGGCAACTCCACGCGGAAGACAGCACCGCCTTCCTGCCGGTTGTAGCAAAGAATCCTGCCGCTGTGCTCCTGCACAATCCCGAAACAAATACTCAGCCCCAGGCCGGTGCCTTTCCCGACCGGCTTGGTGGTATAGAAAGGATCGAAGACGCGGGAAGGTTCCTTGAGGCCAGGCCCGGTATCAGAGAAAAGCACGACGACGTAAGCGCGATCGCGCATGGTTTTGATGGTGAGGACGCCGGCTTGCATCGATTCCATGGCGTCGACCGCATTGTTGATCATATTAAAGAAGACCTGCATCAATTGGTTTCCATCGCCGCGAACGCCTGGGAGGACGGACTCTAGTTGGAGTTCGATGCGGACGGTCCCAGAACGAAGGTCGAGGGCGCGAAGTTGCACGGCGTTGGTGACCACGGTATTGATGTCCAGGAGCGTGCGCTCCGTGGGGACCTGCCTTGCAAAGCTGAGAAGATTTCCGACGAGTGTTTTCGTGCGGCGGGCCTGGTCGCGAATCTTCGACGCGGTGGAACGGGCCTTTTCAGGCAGAGCCGGGTCCCCAGCTAAAAGATCGGAGAAGCCGAGAATGGCCGTCAGCGGGTTGTTGATTTCATGGGCGGCGCCGGCGGCCAACTGGCCTAGCGACACAAGTTTTTCAGACTGCACGATCTGCGCCTGGAGCCTATGCAGATTCTCGATTGAACGCTCGGATTGGGCGAGCAAACGGGTACGGTCGGCATCGGCCAGATGGGTCTTCAGGAAGACGAGCAGCGCAAGCGGAATGGAGGCGACGAGTACGGTCATCAGCCGGAAATCGAGCACCGCAGCGGGGCTTTCATGAGTGAAACGGAGCGTATAGATCGCAAAAAGAGGCAAGGAGATGACCGCAGCCATAGCCAGCCGCGCCGTAACCACGCCCTCCCCGTGAGAGTTAACCGCCTCGGAGTCGGATGCATTTTCTGACGGCGCATCAAGGGCATCCCTCTTTTGATATGCGACGACTCCCGCCAGAGCGAACCAAAGAAAAGAGGAAACCAGCGGGATGTCGTAGAGGCTTCCCGTGTAGTAGCGATTGAATTGGAGCGCGACGTTGATGGTGAGCGAGGAGAGCATGTACATCGCCGAGGCCCCGAAAAGATGAGCATAGACAACCCGCCATGCTCCCGCCGACCTCAACCACAGGTAGCCGAAGCCGCCGACGATGATCATGTTCTGGATATTGTGAAGAAGGATGTAGTTGTAGTTGTACTCTGCAAGGGAGGGGCCGGCATACATCCACGGCACCACAATGAAAACATAGAGAAATATCCACCAGCTGAGCAGCAATGCAAAGTCCAGGTAGCCGAATCGGAGGTGCAGCTCGCTGCGCTTGAGATGCGGGCGGAGCGTAAGTGCGGCCATCATCGGAATGCCGCGCAGGAAGAATGCGATGTCCGCCGGGTCATTGTCCGGCAGCGGACGTCGTAGATAGACTTCGTAGTACGTCCAATCGAACTGCCCGATCATCCACAAAGTACAACCCATGGCGATCAGCATCCAGAAAAGATTTCTGCGCCAGTGCGGAGTACCGGCATTCAGGAGCAGACCGGTGTTAGCGAGGAGCGGAACAATGCACTGAGCTAAGTTTCCAAACGTGGAGAGAGCATAGGTCCCTCTTGGGAGAAGTAGCGAGAGGCTGGCATAGACAGCCAGAAAGAAGAGCGAGAGCCCCACTATGCGGACGATAACTCTGGAAGAAGACATAAGGCCAAGAGAATCTATTGTAGAAGGCACAGACGAGAAGGCGTCAGGGCATTCAGCGCAGAATACCTAAGTATAAACGAAGCGAGATGCAGCTTTGCCACAGGGCCTGGTGCAGCCTTGGCCCAAAAGTGTAACCTATGTGTCCGGTACGATCTGTAACCTATGTGCCCGGGCCGGACCCTTGTGAGCATGGCGGAGGAGGAGGGATTCGAACCCCCGAGACCCTTTCGAGTCTAACGGTTTTCAAGACCGCCGGTTTCAACCGCTCACCCACTCCTCCGTTTTTAATTCTAACGTATTCTGTGAGTTAGCGGCCAATTTGCTACATTTTGGATTCGAACTGCTGCATTTTGGTGCAGGGTGTCGCTGGATTGTAGCAGTGCCCGCGCGCTTCCCCGCTGCAACCGCCTTGGAAGCCAGATTTGAATGGGTATAACGCATCGCCACTTTGACCGTCGAGTGTCCCGGTAGTTCCTTCACCGTGATGATGTCCACTCCTCGTTCCAGAAGACGTGATGCAAAAGTGTGACGAAGCGCATGCCACGTCGCGACTGAGATCTTCGCTTTTTCGCAAGCGAGCTGCAACCCCGCGTCGAGATCAACGAACGGTTCCCCGGTTTTCTGGTTGTAGAAGACAAACTCGTTCTTCCTTCCAGAGCCCAAAACTCCAGAATCCGGCGCACGTCCCAGTCGATGGGGACGATACAGGTCTTCTGGGTCTTTGGCGAGAACATGTTAATCAGACCGCAACGAGCCTCTAACGAATATCTAGCCCATTTTGGCAGGCGACTTGTTTGGAAAAACCCTACTTAACCGCGCGGGCGAGGATGGGACCGAGGACCGCGAGAAAGAGTACATAGGCGGCTGAAAGCGGGCCAAGCTGCGGCTCAAGGCCGGCACCCAAACCTGCAATTACGATTGAGAACTCGCCACGCGCGACCAAGGCCATGCCTGCTCGCAGCCGCCCTCGCCGATCAACGCTGGTTCGCCGCGCAGCCCAGAAACCAGCCAGCACTTTCGTCACCGCGGTGACAACGCCCAGCAAAACGGCGGATGGCAAAGCGTGCGACAGGCTTGCCGGGTCAATTTGAAGCCCAAAAAAGAAAAAGAACGTGGCGGCAAACAAGTCACGGAGGGGCGCGAGCAGACGATGCGTTTGCTCAGCCATGGGTCCTGAGACGGCGATGCCCACGAGAAATGCCCCGACGGCGGCCGACACTTGGAGTTGCTGCGCAGCCCCGGCGACAAGAAGGATCGCGCCAAAAATGGTGAGGAGTACGATCTCATCTGACTGATGAGCAACAACACGGCTCAACGGCTCGCCGTAGCGAACAGCCAGGGCGAGAACGAGAAGGACTGTGGCCACTGCTAGTGATACCGACAGGGCCATTCTCGCTGGGCCACCTCCGGCGAGAAGGACCGCAACGAGAGGTAGATAGACGGCCATAGCCAAGTCCTCCAGCACTAAGATCGACATCACGGCCGGAGTCTCAGGATTGTTGAGCCGACGGAGTTCTGTCAAAACCTTGGCAATCACGCCCGAGGAAGAGACATAGGTCACGCCACCTAACAAGACTGCAGCGAGCGGCTTCCACTTTAGGAGGAGTCCCGCAAGGAGACCAGGCGTGAAGTTCAACGCAAAATCCACGATGGCCGCCGGAAGTGCGCTCCGGAGATTAGCAACCAACTCGGCTCTGGTGTACTCAAGGCCTAACATGAAGAGGAGCAAAAGCACGCCGATTTCGGCACCGATGTGGGTGAAGCCGGAACTGAGGTTCAGTGGCGCCAGGCCTCCTTTGCCAAAGGCGAGGCCAGCCAGCAGGTAGAGAGGGATCGCAGAAAATCCCCAACGACTTGCGATGCGAGCAAGGATCGCGAGACTAACGACGATCAGTCCGAGTTCGATTAGGATTCGGGATAGATCATGGGTGGTGGAGTCCATGCGCTACGATACTTCATTCCATCTGCCAGAAAGAACACCCTGTTTGTTTACATCCCCGCGACGCAAGCGACAGCTGGTGGTGCGACTTGCTCGCCAAGTGGACGGTAGGCGTGCCATTTGGAGAAAGAGAGACTGTCGGCGACCGGGCTATGAGTCCCGTTCTGGGAAGTTACGAATGCTTGTGCCTCGTGCTTGGCACGACTTACAGATTAGGCTGGCAACCTGCACGTTGACGAGAATGGTGCAGACGAGGGGAAGTCGGAATTTTCGGGGCCATTGAAAACACGTAACTTATTTATTTTTCGAGACAGTGACGTTTAGCTTGCTCCTCCTCTCCTCGCTCGTCTCAGACCAACTAACCACCAAAGTAGCGGCTAGTCTTCGGGACTAATTGCCATTTCGCTGGACATATTATCCCTTCTGGTCGCAAGCTATCTCCTATAGAGTTCGTCGCCTCGTAGGAGCAGGGAATGCCTCTGCTGTCTGGGCCAATGACCATAAGCAACACTCTTTCCCGACGGACAATTGCACAGGGCTACAAAACGATGAGAGCCAAAATCGCGGCATGTTTGTTGTGCCTGCTGATCGTTGGGGCATCTCTCGATGGGCTGCCCGATCCACCTGCAATCAGACTGCAGGGCAATCTGAACAACCCGGTTTCTCAGCTTCACCACCATGTACCCTTTGCCGCGAAAAAACACGCATCGGATTGCCCCGCCTACGCTCCTAACTTTCAGGCCAACTTGTTTTCGTTTGGGCAGATTTTCGAAGGTAGAGGACCTTCCTACGATCCTACCTTTGTGCATCAAGCGACAGACTCCTCTCCTCCCTGTTTTTCCTAAAGCCCACTTCCCGGCTCACGAAGTACCGAAGCGACCGATCTTGCATTGAAACAAATCCGTGCCCGCGTCTCTCCAGCGAGGCTTGCCATTTAGCCCTGCATTCACACACCGTCTATTTTGTATCGAATGCTGATCTTTAGTTTTGCGAGCTGAGGGGAAAGGAGTTAGGCCATGGTGGATCTTCACGAGGTTTCCTCAACAACCATTGGTGCCCATAGGCCGAAGCGGTGGGGAGCTCGAATTGCGCGCATAGCCGGTTTCGGAGGCTTACTTGCCATATTAGCCGCGGAGGGCTTCTATTCCCTTAAGATTGCGCGGCAGATCCAGGTGAGTAATACGGAAATGCGCCGTGATTTTCTCTCTCGCGATCGCACGCTCGAGCAAATTCGCTCAGCTCTCTATGAGTCAGGAAACGTCGTACGAGACTACGTCCTGGTGGAGTCCGGGGAAAATGAGGCCGAAACGCTGCGCAGCGAACTTGTGACGATCCGCGAGGACATGGAAACGGCGCTAAAAGATTATTCTCGCTCGTTGCGTGCCGAGGAGAGAGCACCATTTCAACAACTTGCTACTGAAGTGGAAGCCTACTGGGCGACTCTGGAGCCAATCTTCGATTGGAACGCAGAAGCCAGGAAGAACCAGGGCAATTGGTTTCTTCGCCATGAAGTGCTTCCGAAGCGAGCCACGGTGCTGGCGATTGCGCGGGAAGTTGGTCAAGTGAACGAGCAAGCGCTTCAAGAGGGAGAAAGAAGGGTCGGCGATTTATTTGCAGAATTCGAACGACGTCTGCAGGTGATCACAGCGCTAGGTTTGGGCCTCGGCCTGGTGCTGGCTGCTCTGACCGTGACCTATACTTTGCGTCTCGAGAAGACGGCTGACGAGCGGTACCACGAAAGTTTGCGTATCCAGAACGAATTAAAGGAGCTCTCCGCGCGATTGGTCAGCGCACAGGAGAGAGAACGCCGCGCAATATCCAGAGAGCTTCACGACGAAGTTGGCCAATCTCTCGGCGCACTGCTAATGGAGGTTGACAACCTGGCGGCGACGTCCGGCCCGGACGGCGTTTTTCGCGAGCATTTGGACAGGATGAGGCCCTTGGTGGAGAACTGTGTTAACTTGATTCGTAATATATCACTCTTGTTACGCCCTTCCATGCTGGACGACTTGGGACTCGTGGCCGCACTGGAATGGCAGGCGCGTGAGGTTGCCAAGCGAAGTGGTTTGACAGTGGATATCGTCGAGAAAAACGTCTCCGATGCTTGGCCTGAAGAATACAAGACCTGCGTTTACCGAGTCGTTCAAGAAGCGCTGAGCAACTGTTCGAAGCATGCGCGTGCCAAGAGCGTGCGCATAATGGTACGCCAAGAGTTGGAACGGCTCCTCCTGACAATCGAGGATGACGGGAAGGGTTTCGACGTGCACCGCGTCCGGGGGCTCGGGTTAATTGGTATGTCCGAGCGGGTGACTCACTTGTCTGGCACGTTCGACATCGAATCGCTAGAAGGTCATGGCACCCTCTTGCGAATCGAGTTGCCGCTCGCTAGTGGATACATCCAGGAGGATCAGACGGCCTCATGAAAAAAGTCCGCGTTTTGCTGGCAGACGATCACACAGTCATGAGGGCAGGCTTGCGCGCTTTGCTCGAGCGCCAACCTAACCTCGAGGTGGTGGGTGAGGCCGAGGATGGACGCCAGACCCTGGAGCTTGCCTCCTCACATTCCCCAGATGTCGTGGTGATGGACATCGCCATGCCGAATCTCAACGGCGTCGAGGCGACACGGCGCATGATTAGCAAGCAGCCCACTATTTCCGTTGTCATTCTCAGCATGTATTCCGATGAAAGTTATGTCATGCGCGCCTTGGAAGCTGGTGCCCGCGCCTACCTGCTGAAGGATTCCGCCGTCACGGACTTGATCCGCGCAATTGAGGCGGTCTCGCAAGGTAAGTCCTTCTTCAGTCCAAAGATTAGCCGGATTCTGGCTGAGGAGTACGTCCACGCTCTAAAGCAGAAGGGCGGTGCGGACAGTTACGATTTGCTGACCCCTCGCGAGCGCGAGATTCTCCAACTGCTCGCCGAGGGAAAGACCAACAAGGAAGTGGCTACCTCCTTGAACATCAGCGTCTATACTGCCGAAACGCACCGCGGCAATATCCTTCAGAAACTGAACCTGCACAGTTCGGCAGAATTGGTTCTTTACGCCGTCCGGAAGGGAATAATTTCCTAGGAAAACAGGCGTTGTTCGCACGAAGCCGAGTAGTGAAGGCGTGTTGAATGAAACGCTTGTTGTTTTTCTGCCGCTCATACCGCGGAGTCTAGCCTCAATTACCCGCGACAAGGGATTGGAATCCAAGTCCTTCCCAAATAACCTCGCCTGCGTATTCAGAGTCGCTGCACAAACCTCTTCTAAGCCGCCCTGGGAAGGATGGAAATGGAAAAGCGCTCTGTGCGACGCGGCTATAGCCACACACCATTAGGCCTCATTGGAAATTGTCTCTGTCGTGACCTGTTCGAGAAAGGCGCACTGGCCGGTGCGCTGTAGGAAGGAATATATGACGAATTTGCGAGAGGTGTTGGTGGTCAGTTCGAATGACGAAGTTCGTCGAAATTTGGCGGAAATGATCGGCCTGTGCGGGTTGGAGCCGGTTCTTTGTGTCGCTGTCTCCGATAGTCGAGTTGTCCTTAGCCGATATCCGATCTGTGTTGTCGTCTGTGAAGATAAGTTAGCCGACGGCAATTATCGTGACCTCGTCCAAGCGGTAAAGCGAACTGCTGCGGACGCGCCTGTTATCGTTGCTTCTCGCCTCGGTGACTGGAATGAATACTTGGATGCGGTCCGGGCGGGTGCGTTTGACTATATAAAGCTTCCTCCCCGCCAAGTAGAGATCGAGTGGGTCATGAGAAATGCCCTCAATGGCCGAAGAGCGGCAGAAGCAACTCGAAGCCGCTGAAGTTCGCCAACAATCAAAAAGAATCGGAGGAATGCCATGGGTTTCAGCGGAATAAACGTCCTTTTGGTCGGCCAGACTGCACGGAGTTCCTTTCAGCTGCTGCAATGGTTGGACAACCAGGGGTGTCAATGTCACTTCGCAAGCTCTTGCAAAGATGCTTGCGAAGTGATTTCGCAAACGGCTTTCAGCCTAGTGATCAGTCAGTTCGAGTTGCCGGACCGGACTGCTTACCCGCTGCTGGACCGGCTCGTCGGATCGAACGCCACGTTGTTTTTTTCAAAGCCCGTTGAGAATGGCTGCTGGTGGTTGCCGATGTTGGTACGCGGCAGAGAATGCGTCAGGGCACACGGGTTACGACCAGGAGAATTTCTCGACACACTTGGAAAGACCCTAGCTCACAACGCTCGGGAAGAGAACGCATCAAGATCGTAAACGCGCTTCCACGTCACCTGGCGGTCCTTAGTGCTTGCTCAATTTATTGGAGCCAGAGAGACCACTGCGCCCCAAATCAGTTATTCAAGATCCCGGAAAGAATCTTCCTGCCGTGCGCCACACCTTATCCTGAGACTCGACAATTCGACAGCCATCCTTCCCTGCGCTTGCTCTACTACGATTTCTACTCTCGAAATACGGGCCATAGGGGATGGGCCTCTCTCACCGTCCTTTCTATGCTCGGTGAAAATCCGAAGTCCGCCTCCGTCGCGTTTGCAATGACTGCGTATTGGTAGAGGCGGTCCTAGGTTACACGGTGGGGGCGCGGAGAGGCGTCGCTAGACGTCGGCTTCGCACGATTTGCACGAGCCGAGGGATGAACAATTTGTTTCTTAGCGAAAGCTCAAGGGGGGTTACGGAATCATGAAAAAACTACTAGTACTTTTCTTCGTTGTTCTGCTGTTGGAGTTTTCCACGCCCTTGGTGCAGGCGCAGGGTCTTGATGGAACTCTGCGAGGAGATGTGAAGGACCCAGGCGGCGCCCTAATTGTGGGCGCCAAGGTGACGATTACAAGCGAGCAAACGGAGTCGAGCCGGACACAGGAAACCACTTCGGGGGGGTTTACCTTCACGAACCTTCTTGTCGGTACCTACACAATTACGGTGGAGCACGAGGGCTTCAAGAAGTATGTGGTCAAAGGAATTGAGATCAAAGCAAACCAAATCACAGAGATCGCTACTCAATTAGACCTTGGGTCAGTGTCTCAAACCGTCGAAGTCGCTGCAACTGCCGAGCTTGTGCAAACCACTTCATCGCAACTGGGCGGAAGTTGGGGCGCTCGTGAGGCTTCCGAGGTACCGCTGCCGGTGCTCTCGGGCAATACGCTGAATCTGTCCATGCTGCAAGTTGGCACCACGAGCCAATCCGGCGGCGTCGCCGGAGTGGGGGGAGCCATCGGTGGCAATCGGCCCCGGAACAACAGCTTCGTTGTCGACGGTGTGGATAATAACGATGTGTCGGTCACCGGACCTGTTCAATATGTGATCCCGGAAGCAGTCGGCGAGTTTACGCTTCTTACGAACCAGTTCAGCGCGGAATACGGACACTCCACGGCCGGCCAATTCATCGCCAACACGAAGACTGGAACTAATAGCTTCCATGGCGAGGCTTTTGGATTTGTGAACAACCGCAACTTCAACAGCCTGGACAACCTAACGAAGGCTGCGATTGCGCGTGGCGATCTCCCCGAGGCGCCTCGCTTTGATTGGCTCCGTACAGGCGGGGCAATCGGCGGCCCGGTGATGAAAGATAAGCTCTTCTTCTTCGGAGCCTATCAGTATGCAACGCTCGGCCAGGCCTCCACGCCCGGCAACGTAAGCTTCGTGCCCACTGCAAATGGCTTTGCTTCCCTGAATGCACTGGCTGGCAGCCCAGGATCCGGCGTTAGCCAGGTGGCCGTTAGCGCTCTGACCTCCGTATTACCGCCAGCACCTACTGCAGATTTGAGCCAGCATCTGACTGTCGTGAACAACGCTACGGGGGCGGCGGTGCCCATTGAGGTGGGCGCACTTACGCCCGCGGCTCCGAATTTCTTCAACCAGCACGATTTTCAAACCAATGGCGACATCAACTTGGCAGAACACCGGATCAGCCTCCGTTTCGCGTATGACCGATTCCGTGCGCCCCTTGTTTCCGCCTTCCCTCTTTCCGTTTTTACCGGCGGGCAGCAATTTGACGCGAAGTCGGCCACCGTAGCGGATGTGTACTCGATCCGGCCAAACATTGTTAACGAATTCCGCTTTGGCTATCGCCGAAGTCAGCTTGCCACCAGGGTACCGACGATTGCTCCGCCGGGGAGTCTCGATGTCTACCCGAATATGATCATCGAACCGTTAGGTGGCTTGGAACTGGGGCCCGACGGTAATTCCCCCCAGAGCAACACGCTGAACCAGTACCAGTGGGTGGACAATCTGAGCATTGTGAAGGGTTCGCACAGTTTCAAACTCGGCGCCGACGCCCGACTGTGGATCGCGCCGTCACTTTTCCTTCCGCGTGAACGAGCGGAATACCGTTACAGCACTCTCGATCAGTTCGTGAAAGACAACGTGCCCAATAACCTTGCTCTTCGCGGCGTCGGTGATGGTTCCTTTGCGGGGAACCAAAAGGGGATTTTCTGGTTCATTCAGGACGATTGGAAAATCCACCCACGATTGACTCTAAACCTGGGCCTTCGCTATGAATTCATTACGAATCCGCGTGATGATAATAAACAAGCTATCAACTCCGTGGCTGACCTGCAGAATCCCACGAATTCCGCTCTGCCACCACTTCTCTTCCGCGTACCCAAACAGGACATCAATAATTTCGCGCCACGCATCGGGTTTGCCTGGGATGTTTTCGGCGACCACAAAACAGCGATACGGGGCGGCTTCGCAGTCGCTTATGACGTCATCTTTCAGAACCTGCCATCGCTCCAACTGCCGCCCCAGCTCCAGCAGGAGTTGGGTGTGGAACAAGCATGCGTCGCGCTCACGCCGCAGCCGGCTTGGTGCCCCGCGGTGAGCCCTGGAGTGCCATACAACGAAGCGTTCATCATCGCGAATGGCAGAAACTTTTTGGCCAACTCGGGACTGCCGGGTACCTTCGTCCCGCAGACGCTCTCACCCGCAGCCGCCCGTGCGGGCACGCAGGGGCTAATCGTAGACACTGTGGCTCCGAAGACGCTCACGTGGTCACTTGGCGTGCAACGCGAGCTCGGACAGAATGACGCCTTGGAATTGCGCTACGTTGGAACCCGTGGGCTCAGTCTTCCCGTCCAGCTTCGCCGGAACGCGGGACTCGTACCACCCGATAATTTGTTCCTCCCAACCTATCTTAGCCAATCCGAAGTCCCCGCGAATGTTTCGCTGACGGCTCCTAGCCTCACAGATTTTCAGAATGCCGCAGTTCGGCCCTATGCAGTGGATGGTTTTCTTTCCAACATCACAGCATTCGATCCAGTGGGGTCTTCCATTTATCACGGAGGATCAGTGGAGTTCACCCATCGGTTGAGCACGCTCGGTTCATGGGGGAACGGGATGTTCTTGAGGACTGGCTACACATACTCCAAGGCCATCGACAATTCGACCAACGAACTCTTCACTAGTCAGGTGAATCCCCGCCGCCCGGAGAACTTTCTAGACTTGGACGCAGAGCGCGGACGCTCCACGATCGATCATCCTCATAAGTTTACGATCGCCGCAATTTACGAGCTCCCAAAATATGGTGGCGGCGGGTGGACTGCCGCGGTATTAAACCAATGGCAAGTCAGCGCGTCTTACATCGCGGAGCGGGGACAGCCAGTTACGGCCCTCAGCTTCGAGGATGCTAACGGAAACGGGGATGCGGCGGGCGACCGCGCCATCTTTAATCCAAACTTCACAGCGGGAAGCACAGCGACTGGCGTCAACGCCGTTTGCCGGTCTGGTTCGGGTGCGACCTCTATCGTAGCGCCCGACGTCTGCGGTGCGAGTAGCCTCGTCGGCTATGTGGCAATCAGCCCTGCAGCGCAGTTTGTACAAGCGCTTCCGGGTGCGCGCACGAATGTCGGTCGCAACACACTCGATTCGCCCGGCCTGAACAATTGGAACATGGCATTTTTCAAGAAGACCCGATTGACCGAGCGTGCCTCGCTCGAATTCAGGGCAGAAATGCAAAATGCATTCAATCATGGCCAGCCGATACTCGGGTCTGGCAACATCAGCGGCTTTAATACCAACGCAATCAATGGAACGGACCTCGTGTTTGTCGGCAACAACCCGAACTTCCTGCGCGCACGGAATATCCTCACCAACGGAGGCTCCAACAGCCCGTTCAGCGGCATCGTAACCGGGGGAAACGCCGGGTTCAGGCGCTTCGTTCAATTCGGGCTGAAGGTCCGGTTCTGAGCCTGCGCGAGATTCAGGCGGAATTCGTCGCACACATGATCTGCCTAATCGGGTTCGGATAGAAGGGAGTGTAATGAACCCTTCTAAAAGTGGACACCTGCGAAGAGTGGGATAGGGGCCTCCGACGAAGAGGCAGCATGTGTCGCAAAGAGCAGGTGAAGCGTAGCGCGGAAGAGAAGTGGGAAATTCTGCAAGAGAGGGTTGAAGAGCGGGAACATCGCCGAGACTTGCCGCAAGCACGGCGTAGCTCCCAACCTGTAGTACCGCTGGCGGGATGAAGCGGAACAGGGAGCGAAGGCAGCGCTTGGGGAGAGAAGCGTTGCGGGCGGCGCGGACGATGAGCAATCGAAGCGCGTGAAGCAACTGGGGCGTACGCTGGGCCGCAAGCAGTTGGAGATCGATATCCCGCCCTAAAAATACAGGAGAGATAAAAATGAAAAAATCACTGATCGGGCAGGCAGTCGCGGCTTTAACCTTCGTCGCAGCTTTGGTGGGCGTTGTACAGGCTCAACAAGGCAAGCGGGTCATCCACGTATCTTCAGCGCAGGCCACATATAAACCGTCGCCGATGAGCGGCGTTTCCATGCAGGCACTCGTGGGCGACATGGACAATGGCCCTCATGCAACATTTACTAAGTTTGACCCCGGGTACGATGCAGGTATGCACACCCACACGAACGACGTCTCCCTCGTTGTCATCAAAGGCGCCTACCTATATAAAGATGACGCCGGCGAAAAGCGTGTCGGGCCAGGCGAATACCTCTTCGTTCCAGGTGGCTACAAACACTGGAGCGGCGGCGACAAGACCGAAGGCGCGCTCTTTTATCAGCATGCGTCCGGAAAGTTCGACAGAATCCCGGCGAAGTAGCTAAACGTCCGAGACCATCCCAAATTGCGTACCATGGCTTGTACGCGCAGGGAATAGAGCGGGAGTCGCACCACGTCATTACGGAAGCTTCTCAGCTCTGGATGCCCGTGCGACCGACGCGCTCCAAGGCGGCACACACTAGGATTGCATCCGTTGATGACATTTTTGCGCGCGCGAAGTTGGAAGCCTCGAGTGTCATCAAATTGTCACTAAAATTGGGGCAAAAAGAACAAAAACTGAGCAAATCCAGAAAAGCGAAATTGTCGCTATCTTACGGCTGGCAAAGAAGTTTAGTCTATTTTTCTACGAGATAGCGAGCCGGCGATTTAATTTTTCAAGACCGCCGGTTTCAACCGCTCCTTTAGCTATGCCAAATCACTGGCACGAATCGGCAGCCGCCGAACGCGCTTTCCAGTTGCCGCAAAGATGGCGTTTGCCAAGGCTGGCGCGACCGGCGGCACTCCAGGCTCGCCCACTCCCGTGGGTTTCTCTTCGCTCGGCACTATGTGCACTTCAATCTTCGGCGATTCGGAGATCCGCAGCATCTCGTAGTCGTGAAAATTGCTCTGCTCCACACGCCCATCTTTGAACGTGATCTCCGTTTTCAGAGCTGCGGTCAGTCCAAAAATAATCCCGCCTTCCATCTGCGCTCGGACCGTGTCCGGATTGATGACCAGTCCGCAATCCAAGGCGCAAACGACACGGTGCACCCGCACCTCTCCGTTTTTCGCTACGGACGCTTCTACCACTTGCGCCACGTAGCTATCGAATGAAAAGTGTGTGGCGATTCCCCGTCCCATTCCTGGCGGGAGTTTCGATCCCCAGTTCGCTTTCTGCGCGGCGAGCTCGAGCACGGCCCGCATGCGCGGCTGGTTCGCCAGCAGTTTGCGCCTTAACTCGTAGGGATCTTTTCCGCCGGCGTGAGCAACCTCGTCGAAGAACGCTTCGACGGAAAAGCCGGTATGCGAATGTCCCACCGATCGCCACCACTGTACGGGGACTCCAATCTTCGGAGTGTGAAGGTCCACCTGGAGATTGGGCATGCCATAGAGCAGATCCGACGCGCCTTCTACGGAAGTGCTGTCAACTCCATCCTTGACTGTAAACGCTTCAAACGGCGTGCCCAGCATGATCGATTGCCCGACGATGGTGTGCGTCCACGCGATGGGATCGCCATTCGCATCGAGTCCCGCCACGAACCGGTCATGCCACATGGGGCGGTACCAGCCGCCGCGAATATCATCTTCTCGCGTCCAGACGACTTTTACGGGAGCTTTTGCCGCTTTAGCGACATGAACCGCTTCCACGACAAAATCCGAGATGGGGTTCGCGCGCCTGCCGAAGCCTCCGCCCAGCAGCGTCGTATGGAGCTGCACTTTTTCTGGGGCGAGGCCCGCCACTTGCGCCGCGTTTGCCCGGTCGACTGTTTCGAACTGTGTGCCAGTCCAGATTTCGCATCCGTCTTGCCGCAAATCGACGACGCAGTTCAGCGGCTCCATCATGGCGTGCGCGAGGTACGGCACGTCATATTCCGCCGTGACAGTTTTCGCCGCCGTTTTCAGAGCGGCCTCGGGATCCCCGGTCTTTTTCGCAATCGCTCCTGGTTTTTGCGCAGTCTTTGCGAACTCGCGAAGCATGGTTGCCGTGGAAAGTTCCGCATTCGGACCCAAATCCCATTCAATGATCAGTTTTTTCCGTCCAAGTTTCGCAGGCCAAAACCGCTCTGCAATGACGGCCACGCCCGACGGCACTTGCTCCACCGCTTTTACACCGGCAACTTTCAGGGCTTCGCTGGCGTCAAGCTTTTTCACTTTGCCCCCAAACACTGGCGGGCGCGACACAACTGCGGTGAGCATCCCTGGGATCTTGACGTCCAATCCAAATTGCGCCGTCCCGTTTACCTTGGAGGGAGTGTCCAATCTTCGAGTGGGCTTGCCAATCAGCGTGAAAGTTTTTGGGCTCTTCAGTGGAACGCTTGCCGGTGGCGTCAACTGAGCTGCTGCATCTGCCAACGAGCCATACGTCGCGCGCTTGCCACTTGCAGAGTGAAGGACAACTCCCTTTTCGACATGGCAACTCGCCGCATTCACGTTCCATTTGGCGGCCGCCGCATCGACGAGCATCATCCGCGCGGTTGCTCCCATCTTGCGGTATCGTTCCCACTCCGCTGGAGAAGTAGTGCTTCCGCCGGTCATTTGAATTCCAAACAAGGGGTGGTTGTAGGCTTTGTCCACCGGCGCTGCTTCGACGCGAATCTTCGCCCAATCCGCTTCAAGCTCTTCGTTCAGAAGCATCGGGAGGGACGTGTAAATGCCTTGCCCCATTTCCGAGTGTGCCGAGATCACCGTCACGCTCTCATCAGCCCCAATTCGTACGAATGCGTTCAACATGAAATCTTTGCTCTCCGCGCCCAGGGCGCTGGCCGCCACATCTGGCAAAGGCGCATATAGGCTCACCAACAATCCGCCGCCGATCGCTGCTCCGGTCTTGATAAACTCCCGTCGCCCTACTGTTGCCGTAGCGCTCATTTCGTCCTCCCTTCCCTTGTGAGATCAGCTCAGGCTAAGGCTGGCATCGCGGCCAGCATAACCTAGTTGACCGTCGGCGGCATACTCTTGGCCATTAAAGGCTCCCGCAAGCGGGTAAAAACATCATCGCGCCTCGAGATTAATTGAAAATTCCCAAGGCTGGACTCATGCGAAGCAAGCTAATCACCCTCCTAAACTCGCTTACACTAATTTTCAGCTCGAGCTCGTGTTCTTTCCAAGACTCTGAATCCGTCCGGGTTCGGAGGAATGGGCATGGAAGGGATGGACATAGGAGTTTTCGGCGCCGGCCTTCAGCCCTTTTATCTTGCATGGGATTTCACCGTGCCCGGCGATCGGCCTGCATCAGAACGTGAAAAAAAGAAAAACTAGTAATTCGTTAGCGATATTCGAATAAATACCATGCGCTCTGTGGCTGCCCATCCTGAGCCGTTTTCTTGCGGTCTATTACGATTCGCAATATTTTGGCAATATTCTTCCTTCCGCGCTTTCCGAATGGCATTGACAGGCCACTGGACGCACCGTAGCATCGCCTTTATCGGGTAATCGAGTTTTCATTCCGCCGCGCTGGAATCGAGGTTCTTCATGAGTCTTCGCGACTTTATTTCCAAACAATTTATCGATGTCATCGATTGGACGGAGCCGGAAGACGGCATTCTTGCCTACCGCTTCCCCATGCAAGACCGGGAAATCCAGAATGGTGGCAAACTCACGGTGCGCGATTCGCAGCTCGCCGTGTTCGTCAATGAAGGAAAGGTTGCCGACGGATTCGCTCCCGGACTTTACACACTCAATACCAACACGCTGCCCATTCTTACTTACCTCAAGAACTGGGACAAAAAGTTCCAGTCGCCCTTCAAGTCCGATGTCTATTTCTTCTCTTCGCGCATTCAGACTGACCAGCACTGGGGCACGCAAAATCCCATCACTATCCGCGACAAAGAGTTCGGTGCGATTCGCCTGCGCGGCTTCGGAATTTATTCCTATCACATCACCGACGCGAAGTCTTTCTACTCGAAAATCAGCGGCACGCGCGACCTCTATCGCGTTGCCGATCTCGAAGGCCAGTTGCGCAACACCATCATTGCCAGGATGACGGATGCGTTCGCAGCCAGCCAGGTTCCGTTTCTCGACATGGCCGCCAGCCAGGGCGCGATTGCCGAAAAGATCAGCGAACAGCTCAAGCCCGCGTTCACCGACTACGGCCTGTCGCTCGACAGCTTCGTCGTTGAGAATCTTTCGCTCCCGGAAGAGCTTCAGAAAGTGCTCGACCAGCGCATCAGCATGAACGTGCTCGGAGACATGGGCAAGTTCACGCAATATCAAGTGGCGCAAGCGATCCCGATTGCTGCGGCGAATGAAGGCGGCGGAGCAGTTGGAGTGGGCGCCGGACTCGGCGCCGGTATTGCAATGGGACAGGCGATGATGGACGCCGTGAAGCAATCGACATCATCGGCTCAAGGTGGCGGTGGCGCGGCGCCGGCCGCTGCAGCGGGTGCTGCCTCCGCGGCGACGAAATTCTGCAGCGAGTGCGGCAAGCCTATCCCGCGCACCAGCAAGTTCTGCCCGGAATGTGGGAAGCCGCAGGCTTAATGGTGAAGCCGGCATGAGTGGAATCGAGTGGGTCGTTGAGGCCTTCGGTTGCTCCTCGGAATCGCTGCGCGACCTTCGTGCGGTGGAAACTCTGTTCCACGGCATGATTCGCGGCATGAAGCTACGGCCCGTTGGCGAAACGCAGTGGCATCAGTTTCCCGGTACGGGCGGTATCACGGGCCTGTGCCTGCTCGCCGAGTCCCACATCGCCTGCCACACTTTTCCCGAACACAATTCACTTTGCCTGAATCTTTTTTGCTGTGTTCCACGCGCGGAGTGGAATTTTGAAGCGGCGCTGGAGCAACTTTTCCATGCGAAATCCGTTTCCGTCCGGCGGCTTTCGCGCCCGTACGAGGTGGCGTGCCGGCAAGCCGCCGGCGGCTAGATTTTAGAGTGAGGGCTCTCTCGTGCAACAGGTGAGCAGCCGAAGATGACCCAGCCCGTCTCGAACTGTCCCAACTGCGGCGCGAAAATTGTCTTCAAATGGTCCAGCAGCGTGCAGACGGTTTGTCCGTACTGCAAAAGCATACTGGTGCGCACCGACGTCGATCTCAAAAAGGTCGGCCAGGTGGCCGATCTCCCCCCGGACAGTTCGCCGATTCAGCTCAACACGGAAGGCATTTATCGCAACAAAGCGTTCGTCGTCATTGGACGAATTCTGTACGAGTACGATCAAGGCGGCTGGAACGAATGGCACATCACTATGAACGACGGCGCGAGCGCCTGGCTCTCCGATGCGCAGAATGAATACGCGATTTCATTCGCCAGCAACACAACTGCTCTTCCCGCCGCTACGCAAATCAGCGTGGGGCAGCAATTCTCTTGGAACAATCAGCGCTACACCTTGACCGTGATTACACCCGCCCATTATCGCGGCGTTGAGGGAGAGCTGCCCTTTCAATATTGGGACAAGACCGACGTCACCTTTGCCGACCTTCGTAGCGAGACAGGCAAATTCGCCACGTTGGACTATAGCGATGACCAGCCCGCCCTTTACCTGGGCGAATTTGTCGAGTTCGACGATCTCAAGCTGAAAAATCTCCGCAGTTTCGAGGGCTGGTGATGAGCGCACGAACACCGCCACTCCCGAATCCGCAGAAGCCTCAAGTGAAGGCATTGAACTGTCCGCAATGTGGCGCGGCGATCGTTCTTCGTTCCATGGGGCATGCCGAAACCGTGGTTTGCGAAAGTTGCCATTCGATCCTGGACGCCAAGGATCCCAATCTCCAGATCCTGCAGAAATTTCAAGTCGTCACCGGCGAAGTGCCGCCGCTCATCCCCCTGGGCACACGTGGCAAGCTTCGCGGCACGGACTACGAAGTCATCGGATTTCAGCGGCGCAGCATCACGGTCGAGGGCATCCGCTATGACTGGCACGAATATGTCCTCTTCAATCCGTACAAACCCACGCACTATCTCACGGAATATAACGGCCACTGGAACGACATAAGCGTCTGCAAAGAGCTTCCCGTCGTCCAGTTCGCTTCCGTTAACTATCTCGGCGAAGTCTACAAGCACTTTCAAACTTCCGACGCCAATACGAATTACGTCCTCGGCGAATTTCCCTGGCAAGTCCGCGTAGGCGAACACGCCACCGTTACGGATTACGTCAAGCCGCCGCGCCTCTTGTCCTCGGAAAAAAGCGCCAACGAAGTGACCTGGTCCCTCGGTGAGTACATGTATGGCGCTGACATCTGGAAGTCCTTCAATCTGCCTGGCCATCCGCCGGAAGCGGTCGGCGTTTACGAAAACCAACCATCGCCCGTCAATGAAAACGTTAAAGGTATTTGGTCCGCTTTCCTCGCTTTTGCACTTCTTCTGCTTGTTTTGATGGCCGGATATGATTTTGCAGCGCACAAGAGAATCGTCTTTGATTCCAGCTACCGCTTAAATTCCGGCGAGCCAAAAGGCGAAGCCTCGTTTGTCACCGACCCGTTCACCTTGGAGGATCGGACCTCTAACGTGGAAGTCAAAACCTCCGCCGGCGTTGACAACTCTTGGATCTATCTAAATTATGCGCTGATCAATCAGGACACTGGGCAAGCCTGGGATTTCGGCCGCGAAGTCAGCTACTACCATGGATACGACAGCGATGGATCATGGACCGAAGGCAGTCGAACGGATAACGTCGTCATCCCCAGCGTCCCCTCAGGCCATTATTACTTGCGCATCGAACCTGAAGTCGACCCGAAGCATCCGCCCATCACCTACTCGGTACAAGTGAAGCGCGATGTCCCCGTTTTCGGATTTTTCGGCATTGCCTTTCTCGCGCTTTTGCTTCCGGCCATCGCTATCACCTGGCGCTCCATCAACTTTGAGCGCATGCGCTGGGCCGAAAGCGATCATCCCCCCATTAGAATTGGGAATTCGGAGGACTAAGCAATGTTCAGAAAACTCTATCTCGCTTACGGAGTGTTGGTCCTCGGAGGCACGGGCTTTGCCCAGCACAACGGCTGGAGCCTCGACAGGATTAGCCAATTGAAAAACGTTCCCAAGTCCGTTCGTGACAATCCCGGATCCTATCGTTCCGTTTACGGTTTCTATCACCACTACACCGGAGGCAAATAAGATGAACCTCGTTCCGCTCGGCAATGTCATCGCTGCACTGGCGTTCGCCTTTCTTGGCATGCTCATTTTCATCATCGCGTTTGTGGTGATGGATAAGCTCACGCCGTATCATCTTTGGAAGGAAATCGTTCAGGAGCACAACATGGCGCTCGCGATTCTCGTCGGCGCCATGTCCATCGGCATCTGCATCATCATCGCCGCCGCGATTCATTAGCTCATGGGCATTCTGCTCTTCATCTCGGTGCTGCTGGTTGCGGCGTGCGGCCTCATCTATGAACTAGTGGCGGGCACACTCGCCAGCTATCTGGTGGGCGACAGCGTCTTTCAGTTTTCTACCATTATCGGAACCTACCTCTTCGCCATGGGCATCGGCAGCGCGCTTTCACGTTACTTGAATCGTGGCCTCGTCTATCGTTTCGTTTGGATCGAGCTCTTGCTCGGTGTTATCGGCGGTTTTTCCTCCGCGCTCCTGATGATGGCCTTCGCTTTCACGCAGGGCTTCGAACTGATTCTCTACGCCCTTGTTATGGTTATGGGCATTCTGGTCGGCCTCGAAATTCCTCTTCTTATGCGCATCGTGCGCGACCGCTACCAATTCCGCGACGTGATCGCTCACGTCCTTACGTTTGATTACCTCGGCGCGCTAGGCGCCTCCTTGTTATTTCCGATTCTGCTCGTGCCGCGTTTAGGACTCGTCCGCTCCGCCATGCTCTTTGGCCTCGTCAACGCCGGTGTCGCGCTCTGGAGCACATACCTGTTTTCCAACCAGCTTTCCGGCGCGCGGTCGCTGCGCCTAGCGTGCCTACTCGTCCTTTGCGCCTTGGGCGTGGGCATGGTGGAAGCCAGGCACATCACCGCAACCGCCGAGGACAACATCTACGCCGACGACATCATCTTCGCTCGCGACACGCGCTACCAGCATCTTGTTCTCACTCGCTTCAAGGACGATCTTCGCCTCTTTCTCAATAGCCATCTCCAGTTCAGCTCGCGCGACGAATACCGCTATCACGAAGCCCTCATCCATCCTGGCCTCGCTGCGGTTGCCGTTCCGCGCCGGGTTCTCGTCCTTGGCGGCGGCGATGGCCTGGCTGTGCGCGAGATTCTCAAATATCGTCAAATCGAAAGCATCACTCTGGTCGATCTCGATCCGGAAATGACCAAACTTTTTTCTTCGCATCCCATGCTGACGAAGCTGAACGACAAGTCGCTTCTCTCTACTCGCGTCCAGGTGATCAACGCCGATGCTTTCCCCTGGGTCGATTCAAACACGGACAGCTTCGATTTCATCGTCATCGATTTTCCCGACCCCACGAACTACTCGCTCGGAAAACTTTACACAACGGCTTTTTATCGCGCCGCGGCACGCCACTTAAGCGCACAGGGGCTGGTGGTCGTGCAGAGTACCTCGCCGATGTTTGCTCGGGACTCCTTTTGGTGCATTGTGCAAACGGTCAAACAGGCCGGCCTCCAAACATATCCATACCACGTCTACGTTCCTTCCTTCGGCGAGTGGGGATTCGTCTTGGCCTCAAACCACGAATACACTCCGCCCGCCTCTCTCCCCAGTGGGCTTCGTTTCATCAATCTCGAAGGCTTGCCCGCTCTGTTTCAATTTCCGCCGGACATGGCGCCCCTCCCCATGCCTGCCAATAAGCTCAACAGCCAGGTCCTCGTCCGCACATACGAAAACGACTGGAAGGATATCAGTCATTGAAGGTTGGACGGCGCAAGTTCCTCGGAGCTGGCAGTGCGGCCCTCGTAGGACTCTCGCTCAAGACGGACCGTCCTATCACAGGGTCGTTCGTCAACGATTCCTTTCAGATGGGCCACATGTTGCGCGACCGCGCCTCTTTTCCTCCCGCGAAGCGCATCGAAAAATTCCCCCTCGTAATCATTGGCGGAGGCATCGCGGGACTGAGCGCTGCCTGGCGTTTGCGCAAGCGCGGCTTCGCCGATTTCGTCCTCCTGGAGATGAATCCGCAAGCCGGCGGAAACGCTCGCTGGGGCGAAAACGAAATCACCGCTTATCCCTGGGCCGCGCACTACGTTCCCGTGCCCGGTCCCAAAGCCGAATATGTGCGCGAACTCTTCGAAGATCTCGGCGTCCTGAAAAATGGCCAGTGGGAAGAGCGCTACCTCTGTTTCGCTCCCCAGGAGCGCCTTTTCCTATACGGACGCTGGCAGGACGGCATCGAGCCGGCTGTCGGCCTCACGCAAAAAGATCGCGACCAGTTCCAACGTCTCGAAGATCTTTTCGCAAAGTTCCGCGCAAGCGGCGAATTCACGATCCCTCTCGAACTTGGGCGCTCCTCCAAGTACCAGGATTTGGATCGCCTCTCCTTTTCCGACTGGCTTCAGCAGCAAGGCTGTGATTCGCGCCTTGTGAACTGGTACATGAACTATGCCTGCCGCGACGATTACGGCGCGCTTGCCAAAGACACTTCCGCCTGGGCTGGCATCCACTATTTTTCTTCGCGTGAGTCTGAGGAGAAAGGCCCGCTCACCTGGCCCGAGGGAAACGGCTGGATTACGCGGCGCCTTCTCGAACGCGTCGGAGAAAATGTTCGCACCAATGAAATGGTCCATCGCATTGTGGAAACTAAACGGGGCTTCAGCGTCTTCTCCGGCGACACCGAATTTCAATCTGAATTTCTCATCTTCGCCGCGCCCGCCTTCCTCGCTCCTTACTTAATCGAACGCTTTCCGCGCCTTCACGATTTTGTCTATTCCCCGTGGCTCACCGCCAACTTGACGCTCGATCGTCTCCCCGATTCCCGCGACTCCGAGCCCACCTGGGACACAGTTTTTCTAGACTCGCCCACCCTCGGCTACGTCGACGCCACTCATCAGAGTCTGCGCACGTTCATTGATCGAACCGTCTGGACCTTTTACTGGTCTCTTGTCGACGGCACTCCCGCTCAAAATCGCCAACTCCTTCTCGACAAGGACTGGAACTATTGGAAGGAAGCGATTCTCCACGATCTCGAGCGCGTCCACTCCGACATTCGCCAGTGCGTCTCGCGCATCGACGTCATGCGCATGGGCCACGCCATGGTTCGCCCCGCCGTCGGCTCGGTTTTCTCCCAGGAACGCCTTCGCCTCGCACAACCGCGTCGCGATTCACGTCTCCTATTTGCCAATTCCGACCTCAGCGGCATCTCCATTTTTGAAGAAGCGCAATACCACGGCGTACTCGCAGCCCAAAGAGTTCTCGAACGCCTGCACGGCCGCCGATAGCTTGGCAGCGTGATTGCGAGACCGCCCATGAATCCTCTCGCAAATTGTTGCATCCAATCCCAATGGACGTGCGTACTATATAAGTGAGCTCTCGCGCTGCTCTCTAGGACGGAATAATGTTGCTCCAAAGAAAGCCCGAACTAACCTACGCTGACGTCACACCTAAAGATTTCTATTTCAACCGCCGCAAGTTCCTTAAGGCCATGGGCATCACCGGCGTCGCCGCTCTCGCCGGAAGGAATCTTTTGAACCTTGCCTCCCCGTCGCGAAATGTCTACGCTGCGACAAAGTTCACCGGCCTGATCAAGAGCCCTTTCAGCACTACGGAAAAGGAAACCTCCTTCCAGGATGCCACGCACTACAATAATTTCTACGAATTCGGCGTTGACAAGGACCAGCCCGCAAAAAATTCCCAGAACTTCCGCACTTCTCCCTGGACTGTGTCCGTCGAAGGCGAAGTCAAAACCAAGCGCAAGTTCGGTATGGATGAAATCCTCAAGCTCGCTCCTCTTGAGGAGCGCATCTACCGCCTCCGTTGCGTGGAGGGTTGGTCGATTGTCGTGCCTTGGATGGGCTTCTCATTCAGCGTTCTTGCCAAGCTTGTTGAGCCAACCCCCAAGGCAAAGTTTGTGGCCTTCGAATCGTTCTGGGATTTGGGCCAAATGCCGAAAGCGAGGCCGGAATTGGCGGGCATCGAATTTCCTTACGTGGAAGGCTTGCGCCTGGATGAAGCCATGAACCCGCTTACGCTTCTTTGCGTTGGCATGTATGGCGAATCGCTTCCGAATCAGGACGGCGCCCCCGTGCGCATGATCATTCCCTGGAAATACGGTTTCAAGAGCATCAAATCCATAGTCAAAATTAAGTTTGTATCGAAGGAACCACCGACCACCTGGAATCTCTCCAACTCCCGCGAGTACGGCTTCTATTCCAACGTGAATCCAAACGTCGATCACCCGCGCTGGTCTCAGGCCACGGAGCGCCGTCTTGGCGACATTTTTCGTCACAAGACGCTTATGTTCAACGGCTATGAGGACCAGGTCGCCAGCCTCTACACCGGCATGGACCTGAAAAAATATTACTGAGGCTCATCTGAAGCGTGCACTCGTTTCTCTCCAACAAGTGGATCAAAGCTCCCATCTTTCTTCTTTGCCTCGTGCCGTTCGCCCTTCTCGTATGGCGAGCGCTCACCGGCAATCTCGGCCCAAATCCCGTCGAAACTCTCCAGCACACCACCGGCGATTGGATCCTCCGCTTCCTCATCTTCACACTCTGCATCACGCCGCTTCGTAAACTCCTCAAGCTCCCCGAGCTCATTCGTTTTCGCCGTATGCTCGGCCTCTTCGCTTTCTTTTACGCTTGCCTACATTTCCTGACGTACCTTGGCCCAGACCAAAATTTCAGTTTAGCGGCAATGTCGAAGGACGTTGCTAAGCGCCCCTTCATCACCGTCGGTTTTACCGCCTTCGTGCTGCTGATTCCCCTCGCGCTCACTTCCACCGCCGGATGGATTCGCCGTCTCGGCGGGCGCCGTTGGCAAATGCTTCATCGTTTGATCTACATCAGCGCGGTGTGTGGCGTGATTCACTACTACTGGCTCGTGAAATCCGCGGTCTTGCGGCCGCTGGCCTACGGAGCAATCGTCGCTGTCCTTTTGCTCTGGCGATTGGGAGATTGGCTGATTCGCCGCGGCCGTACCGTCGCAGTCGCGCCCAAAACGCAGCGCGCTTCCGCAAACAGCCAGTGAGCGAAATCTGATGAACGGTTTGCGAAGGAAAATTAGTGAACGAGGGATGCGTCCCCGCCGCCCGGCGTGGACAATTCGCTGAATTCCAGACCCCAGAAGCGCGGCGCAGGCGTCAGAAACTCTACGCCAATCCTCTGCCCTCTCTCGCAGGGCTCCCCCTGATACACCACGCGGCACTCCTGCTCTTCCAATGTCTCCGGGTTCGTCAGGACGATCATCTCGCCGTTATCGATCTCATGCTTCAGCATCAGCAACCCGCCGTGCGCGTTGACCACCACGGTCTCGCAAGCCTCTTTGAATTTCTTTCCGTTGTGCGCGCGGCCTTGTGCTTGCACGCGCATCTTGTGGAATGCCCGCCCGCTGCGTCTGTGTGTTGGAGACGTTGTCGCGCTCATAGCTCCATCATCGAACGCCAAAGCAAACACCGTCCACTGGCCCTCAGGACAGGTGTTCCCCACCGGCAACGGCTGCTTCCCTTGACTCGCCGAATCCCCGCGTTACCGTTTCAAGTCCCTCCCCGGCACCGAAGCATTTTCACCCCACTCATTCATCTGTACGGCTCCCCTGTATTTCCTTGCTAGTCTGCGCGGCATGGGGACAGGCACAACGTCTTTGAGGTAGTCTTGTTTTTGGCTCCCGTTCGGCACTGGCATTTCTTACTTGCATTTTGCAAGTAAGATGTACACACTGTTCTCGATTTTTTTGGACAATCAACCCTTCCTCGGCTAAAGGAGCAAGCCATGAGCAAAATACGAGTTCTAGTCGGCACACGCAAAGGCGCTTTCGTTCTCACCTCCGACGGAAAGCGCAATAACTGGGACGTCTCCGGCCCGCACTTTGCCGGTTGGGAGCTTTATCACATGAAAGGATCGACCGCCGACCCTAATCGCATTTTCGCCTCCCAGACCAGTGGCTGGTTCGGCCAGGTCATTCAACGCTCCGATGATGGCGGCAAGACTTGGATTCAGCCCGGCACGCCGCCTGGCGAATCGACCACCGGGCCCGGCGGAGCGCCCAAGGGCGAGAGCAACAAGTTTGTCTACGACGACTCCAAGGAAACGGGCAAGCCTCTTACCACGCATCAGTGGTACGACGGAACCCAGAAACCCTGGGCGTTCAAGCGCGTCTGGCATCTCGAACCATCGCTCAGCGACCCGGATACTGTTTATGCTGGAGTCGAGGACGCTGCCATATTCCGCTCAACCGATGGTGGCAAGAGCTGGCACGAACTCGCCGGACTGCGCGGCCACGGCACGGGGCCCCGCTGGCAGCCGGGCGCCGGCGGGATGTGCCTCCACACGATTATTTTGGATCCGAAAAATCCCAAACGAATTTTCGTCGCCATTTCCGCCGCGGGCGCTTTCCGCACCGATGACGGCGGTGCGACCTGGCGCCCCATCAACAAGGGGCTCTACTCCAAGTACATTCCCGAGCCCACTGCCGAAGTCGGCCATTGCGTTCACCGCATCGCGTTACACCCCTCGCGTCCCGATGTCCTTTTCATGCAAAAGCATTGGGACGTTCTGCGCACCGACAACGCCGGCGACTCCTGGCAAAAAATCAGCGGCAACTTGCCGACCGACTTCGGCTTTGTGATCGACGTGCACGCTCACGAACCGGAAACCGTTTACGTCGTCCCCATCAAGAGCGATGGTGAGCACTTTCCTCTCGATGGCAAGTTGCGCGTCTATCGCAGCCGCTCGGGCGGCAACGAATGGGAGGAGCTCTCCAAAGGTTTGCCGCTACGCGATTGCTACGTCAACGTCCTGCGCGACGCGATGGCTGTCGACTCCCTCGATAAATGCGGCGTCTATTTCGGCACCACCGGCGGACAGGTATACGCATCGGCGGATGCCGGAGACAACTGGGCGCCTATCGTTCGAGATCTTCCGCCTGTGCTTTCGGTCGAGGTCCAAACGCTCGCATGATCCGCGTTATCCTCCCGCCACATTTGCGAGGGCTGGCGCACATTAGCGGTGAAGTCGAACTCGAGGTTGCTGGCCAGCCCACGCAGCGCTCCGTTCTCGACGCGCTCGAAGCCCGTTACCCGATGCTGAGCGGCACGATTCGCGACCATATCACGCAACAGCGCCGCCCTTTCTTGCGCTTCTTCGCCTGCGGCGAGGATCTCTCTCACGAGCAGCCCGACGCACCTCTGCCCGAGGCCATCGCCTCCGGAACCGAGCCCCTGCTGATCCTCGGAGCCATCGCTGGAGGCTAGTAGCCGGCAACGGTTGAGGTGGGCGGTCTGCCAGTCGAGGTGTGCGAACTTAGAGGTCCAGCCACCTTTGAAATGCAAGCGTCCGGGACGCGCTACCTCCTCCCATGCCGGCACCAAGCAAGCCCGTCGGCGGTCACGTGGTATAGGTCAGCACTGCGAACTCGGTAATTCCCGGGGTTTCCGCCAGCGTCACGCTGAGAAGTCCGAGACTCGGATTATTGAAAAAATTGCGTGTCATATCTCCATTTCAAATGTGCCGCCGTTGTTACCGGCCAGAACCATTGTCTGCGCGACGATACGCCGTGAGTTTAGAATTATCGGGCCGGGAATACACCTTGTGTTATAAATCGTTTCACCGTACACCGTGTGGATTAACCAACACCTGATGGAATACAACGGACGGCTACTGAACAAACCGGATCCCCTCTTGGTTCTGATGCGTTCCGTGACGTGAGGAGGACATCATGAAAGACTCGGCAAGGCGCGACTTGCTGATCTCAAACGGCTGGATACAGGCCATTGTGATCGTCGTCTTATGCGGCTTCCTTATTCTCGGAATGCTCGCGTATCGAACTTATACCGACGAGCCTCCGATCCCCGCGCAAGTTGTCGACCCCGCCGGAAAAGTCCTCTTCACGGGAACGGATGTGATTGCCGGCCAGGAAGTCTTTCTGCGCAACGGACTCATGGAGTATGGCTCGATCTTTGGACATGGCGCCTACCTCGGCCCGGATTTCACCGCTGACTATCTCCATCGTGCAGCCCTGATCGCCATCGATCATTACGGGGGCCCTTCCTCGGAGGCAGCCAGGCAGAAGACCATTTCCGACTTCAAAACCAATCGCTACGACGGTAGCACGCGAGTCCTAGGATATTCACTCGCGCAAACTGAAGCGTTTGAGAAGCTTGATGTCTACTATGCCAAATATTTTGGATCTCCGAACACCAAGTTTGGACTACGGCCGTCGGCCATCACCGATCCTCAACGGATCAAACAACTGACGGCCTTCTTTAGCTGGTCAGCTTGGGCGGGTTCGACCTTGCGCCCGAATTTGAATTACTCCTACACGAACAATTGGCCTCCTGAACCCCTGGTTGCAAATCATCCTACTGCGGATGCGATTGTTTGGAGCGTCCTCTCCCTGATCGCCCTGCTAGGCGGCATCGGCGTCTTGCTCGCGGCCTTTGGCCGGTGGAATTTTCTGGGCTGGCACGGTCGGGAGGATCAGCGTGTTTCGTTCCGCGCTCCTGACCAGGTGGTCCTGACCCCTGCGCAGCGTTCCTGCGCCTGGTTCTTCTTAGTTATGGCACTTCTATTTACATTGCAAGCGCTTCTGGGAGGTGCCACCCAGCACTATCGTGCTGAAATAGCCAATTTCTTCGGTTTCGACCTCGCGCGTGCCTTGCCCTTTAACATTGCGCGTACATGGCATCTGCAGCTTGCGATTTTCTGGGTTTCCACGTCGTTTCTTGCAGCGGGTATTTTCCTCGCTCCCATGATTGCCGGGCGAGAACCCCGCCGTCAGAACTGGCTTTCCTATGGGCTACTTGCAGCCTTGGCGATCGTAGTGTTCGGAAGTCTGGCTGGAGAGTATGCCGGGATAAGCGGTTGGATTCAGCGTGGATGGTCCTGGTTCGGTGCTCAGGGTTTTGAGTACCTTGATCTTGGTCGCTTCTGGCAAATTCTGCTTACGGTCGGCCTGGTTTTTTGGGTGATCATTCTTTTCCGTGGTCTTCGTGGCCGCCTGGATTCGGATCACGTCGGCAATATGCCCTGGCTGTTCTTCTTCTCCGCCCTTTCGATTCCCGCCTTTTATGCGGTTGGTTTGCTTGCTCGGACAGACTCTCACTTCACAACGTCCGATTTTTGGCGCTTCTGGGTAGTCCATTTGTGGGTGGAGGACTTTCTCGAACTATTTACGACCATCATGGTCGCTTATATCTTTGTCCTTCTCGGCGTCGTTCATGAACGGATTGCCCTGAGGGTGGTTTACCTTGACATCTTGTTGTATTCCGCCGGCGGCGTTGTCGGGACGATGCACCACGTTTATTTCTCCGGAGAGCCGTCTATTCACATGGCGCTCGGGGCCTTCTTTTCGGCCGCGGAAGTCATTCCGCTGACATTTCTCACTCTGGAAGCCTGGAGTTTTCTCCAGCTTGGTGCGCATCAGGGTTCAGACTCGCGCTCGCCATTTCCTCATTTCTGGGCGGTGATGTTTCTGGCTGCAGTGGGTTTCTGGAACTTTCTTGGTGCCGGTATTTTCGGTTTTTTGGTTAACCTTCCCATCGTCTCCTATTACGAGATTGGGACCGCCCTGACAGCTAATCACGCTCACGCGGCAATGATGGGAGTCTATGGGATGCTGGCCGTGGGGCTGGCTCTTTTCTGTTTGCGGTACATGATTCCAGAAAAACGCTGGAGCGACCGCGCCGCCAAAATCAGTTTCTGGTCCTTGAACATCGGGCTTGCCTGGATGGTATTTGCCACCTTATTCCCCCTGGGCATACTGCAGCTCTATCACTCGGTTAGCGTCGGATATTTCGACGCGCGGTCGCTCGAATTTCTGTCGAATCGTACAAACTCTCTGTTGGAATGGCTGCGCCTCCCTGGAGATACACTCTTCATTCTCGGCGGAACCCTGCCCGTCCTCTATCTTTCCTGGCTCGGTGTTCGTCACATGCGGCCTCGAACTGCGCTTGAAGAACCCCGTGATGTGTTGTTCACTGAAATTGTTGAAACGAAAAGATCCAGCGCATGATCTCTGGTTTGCATCTCGAAGTCGTTCTTGCCGCCATCTATGCGGTATTTCTCGTTGGGGTGGCGTTCGTCTTGGAGCTAATGGCCCGCCATTCTCACAAACGCTCGGAGCGCTACCGCAACGCCGGTTTTGCTTACTTCCCCAAAACGGATTTGTGGGAATGTCCCGCCGGCCGGCAATTGCTACGTATCGAAACAGACTACCAGCGCCGCATTGTTCACTATCGTGCGCCAGCAGAAGTGTGCAATGCATGCTCCCTCAAGAATAATTGCACCGATTCCGACGAAGGTCGTCTTTTGAAGAGTCATTTGGATTCGTGGGTTGAATCTGAATTACGCCGGTTCCATCGCGGAATCTCGCTTGCTTTGTTTCTTCTGGCAACGACCATTCTCTTGGCTGAAACAATTCGGCACGCCGAACCCCGCGAATTTCTCCTCGTTGGTTGTCTGCTGATTCCCATAGGCATCGCCGAGTTGAAACTCTTTGCTTCTTTTCTCACGCATCAAGAGTCATAGTCAAAATGCTTCTCATTTTCACGATTGGACACTCCACGCGCACGTGGGAGGACTTTCTCGAACTGCTGCGTGCGCACCGCATTAAGCGTGTCATCGATGTGCGCAGTATTCCCCGGTCCCGCCACAACCCGCAGTTCAATAGAGAAACATTGTCTGTGAAGCTGCGTTACGCAAGGATTGGCTATGTGCATCTTCGTAAGCTGGGCGGCCTGCGCCATGCGCTCCGCGATTCGCCGAATATGGGCTGGCGCAATGCGTCGTTTCGAGGGTTCGCCGATTATATGCAGACACCAGACTTCGAGGCTGGGTTAGAGCGGTTAATTAAATTAGCGAAGCAAAAAAGGTGTGCGTTGATGTGCGCGGAAGCGGTTCCCTGGCGCTGCCATCGTTCGCTCATCGCTGACGCGTTGGTCGCTCGCGGTATCCGGGTAGCCGATATTATTAACGGGAAACGTTCCCAGGCTCACGCGCTCACTTCATTTGCAAATATCCACGGGAATCGCATCACTTACCCTTCGCAATAACGAACTCGAGCCGCGACCCTCTCGGTCAAAAATCGGCCCGCCAGGAACTCGGGAATGCAACGGGCCTCCGTCACTTGGGCGTGCTGCGAATGGAATAGCGCTCGGGGCGGTCCTGCTTTTCAACGCAACGAACCTACGAACTACAGTACCAATATTCTTGCCGCTCATTTGATTGTCTGCGTTTCGCCCGCTTGTGCGCAAGGCAGGCCCGGCCATAGAATGGGAAACGGCAGTTGAGAGCCGCTTTGCAGGTCCGCACTCTTTCTGCTGTCCGATACATACGCTTAACGCTTCGTGTGAATTTATTCGAAAGGACTCATAGCCCCCGAGAGCCCCTCTTATGAACCTTGCTGAATTTATAGAAGGCAATCGCGACAAGCATCTGGCGGAGCTGTGCGAATTTTTGCAAATCCCCAGCGTGAGCGCCAAGAGCGAACACAAACCGGATATCGAACGCGCGGCTCGCTGGGTCGCGGACAATCTTCGCGCCGCCGGTTTCCAGAAAATTGAAATTGTTCCGACCAATCTCCATCCGCTCGTTTATGCCGAATCCCTTGAAGCTCCCGGCAAGCCCACCGTCCTCTTTTACGGCCACTACGATGTGCAGCCTGCGGAACCGCTCGAGCTTTGGACTTCGCCCGCGTTCGAACCCACCGTTCGCAACGGCAATCTCTTCGGCCGCGGCACCGCGGATGACAAAGGCCAGGTGCACATTCACTTGAAAGCGCTCGAATCCATTCAGAAAGTGAATGGAAAGTTGCCGATCAATGTAAAAGTCCTGATCGAAGGCGAAGAAGAAGTCGGCAGCGTCAGCCTCTGGGACTACGTGCAAAAGAACAAGGAAAAACTTAAGGCGGACGCGCTCGTCGTCTCCGATACATCTATGCTCGCGAAGGGCGTGCCCTCCATCACCTATGGACTGCGCGGCCTGAATTACTACCAGATCGAAATCACCGGTCCGGTGCGCGATCTCCATTCCGGCGTTTACGGCGGCGCTGTCCCCAATCCTTTGACCATTCTCGCCGAACTCTTCGCCAAACTTCACGACAAACATTTTCGTGTTGACGTTCCTGGCTTTTCCGACAAAGTCGCCAAAATCTCCACGCCCGAACGCAAATCCTTGAACGCGCTGCCGTGGAAGAAAAAAGCGTTCGAAGAAGCAGTCGGCGCCCGCGGCTATGCCGGCGAAAAAGGTTTTTCCATCGTCGAACAACTCTGGACGCGTCCAACTCTCGAGTTGAACGGTATTTGGGGCGGCTATCAAGGCGAGGGCGCCAAGACCGTTATCCCCTCGAAGGCTTACGCGAAATTCTCTACTCGCCTGGTTCCCAACCAGGATCCGCACACCATCGCGAAACTCGTGGAAAAACATGTTCGCAAACTTCTGCCGAAGACCGTCAAGTGCAAGTTCGAAGTGCTTAGCACCGGCAAGCCGTGGGTAGCCCCGTTCCACGCGCCAATTTTCAAGATCGCCCAGGGCGCCCTCCAGAAGGGCTTCGGGAAGAAGGCCGTCTTTATTCGCGAAGGCGGCTCAATTCCTTTCGTCACGCAGATGCATGACACTTTTAAAGTTCCGTGCGTGCTGATCGGGTTTGGCCTTCCGGACGAAAACGCCCACGCTCCCGACGAACACATCGCTCTCGAGAATTACTTCGGGGGCATTAAGGCCATCGCCCACTTTTACACGGATCTCGCCGCACTTTGACCTGAAGCGCCGCCGCCCCGCTTGCGCAGCCTGCGTTTTAGCGGGTTTTTCACAGGCGCGTCTCAAAAAGCCGCATTTTTCCGGCCTTTTTTGCTGTTTTTTCCTTGCGTTCTACATCTACGTTGGCTATAGTGCCGTGCGGCCCGAGTTTTTCACGCTCACCCAGGGGGATTTCGCTCGCGGCCTGCCCCGCTCGCAGCGGGGTGGAAAGTAAATACAGGAGGATAAGCAGACTAGATGGCAGCCAAGCCAATGAGCAAGAGCAAGATCGTGTCGCACATCGCAGAGAAGTGCGGCACCCCCAAGAAGACCGCGGTTCTCTTTTTTGAAGAGCTATTTAAGCTCGCGGTCAAGGAATGCAAAGGCGGTGCGGGCAAGTTCGTTATTCCGAACATTGGCCGCGCCGTGAAAGCGCACCGCAAGGCGCGCATGGGCCGCAACCCCCAGACAGGCGAAGCAATCAAGATTAAGGCCAAGACCGTGGTTCGCCTGCGCCCAGCGAAGGCGTTCAAGGACGCCGTCCTGAAGTAGTATCCCTGTTTCCAGGGAACCGGCCCTGACACAGTGCTCCAGAATCGGCAAGCGCCGTGATTCGAATTTTGCGCATCGCCACTTCCTGCCGCGCTAGGTGCCTGGGCGGGTGTCCCGGTTGAGTTTGCCCCCGATGGCCTGCGAGATCAGGCGATCGGGGGTTTTTTTGTCCGGACTCCAAAAACACCTGAGAAATCATCCGGAGAACTGGCGCGAATTCCCCAGCTGACATACTGGGATGTCCGGCCCGCGCTTGGTGCGATCGCACCGAGGCGCTAGAGAGTTTTTACGTAGGCGATGACGTCCTTGATCTGCTGCTCGTCCAGAGCCTCCTTGAATGGAGGCATAAGCGAATCGCCATTTTCGATCCAGTCTTTCAAAGTCGCGTCGGTGACCTTATTATTGTTCACGGTAAACGTGCCGCGCTTGGAAATTCCTTTCAGTCCCGGGCCAATTTTTTTTGCGTCGTTATCCGCAAAATGGCAGATGGAACATTTCTGGTCGAATACTTCCTTGCCTTTCGCGGCAGTGCCGGATGACTTGCTTGCCGCAGTCTTTTTGGGAGTGGTTTTTGCCGGCGGATCCTGCGCCAAGACCGCTACAGCCATGCTCAATACCGCGAACCCAAGAACCAGATAATTTCGCTTCACGTCTCCCCCTTCGTTTTCGCTTGCTGAGTACAGCTCCATCTTCTCTTTTTATCGCCGGAATTTCCACTGCCCGCACCCGGCACTAGGTACAGGTTCCCCCAGCGCACCGATGGAACTCTCGTACTTTTGACGCCTCCGAAACCGTGTGTTAACAATTTACACCATGAGCCAGGAAACCCTGACGCGAGCCTGGGAAATCCTTCAAGACGCATATCAGGCCCAAATGGAGGGCGATTACGACCGGGCCGTCGAGCTCTATCAATCCTCGCTTGAACTGCACCCGACCGCCGAAGCTTACACGTTTCTCGGCTGGACGTACCATTTTCAGGGGCGCATCGAAGACGCCATCGCCGAGTGCAAGCGCGCGATCGAAGTGGATCCGGAGTTCGGCAATCCGTACAACGACATCGGAGCATATCTGATCGAGCTGGGGCGCTACGATGAAGCGATTCCGTGGCTTGAGCGCGCCATTGAAGCACGCCGCTATGAGCCGCGCCATTTTCCGCACTACAATCTCGGCCGGGCGTATCTCGGCCAAGAGATGTACGGCCGCGCCATGAAATGTTTTCAAGAAGCGCTCGAAGTTGAGCCGAGGTATTCGCTGGCGCGGCAGGCGCTGGCTTCTCTTCGCCGCATGGTAAATTGAAAAGCCGTGACTGGTGATTCGTGACTGGTGACTGGTGAAAAGCCGGACACCGCACATTTCCTCTCGCCACTTGATTCCTCTCATTTTGGGCGCGGTCTTTTTCCATATTGAAGACGGGCACGGCATGCCGTGCCCCTACGCAGTCTCCTTTGGTTTGATGGCGCGATCGTAAATCCAGAGGAGAAGAGCGGTGGCGAAGCCGACGGCGCTGATGGCCCACCAGGCGCGTTCGGGATGGTGCGCGACTTCGCCGAAGTGATGCATCATCGTGCCGCCGAACCAGCCTCCTACCAGTGAACCAATTCCGATGGGAAGAAATGCAAAACCCATGTATGTGCCCTGCTGGCCGGGAGGGGCGAGCCGTGAAATGTATGCGTAATACGGCGGCTGTTGAATGATTTCGCCGAGAGCCAGCACGGCGATCGAACAAACGGCGCCCGCGACCGTGGGCCAGAACGACAGAACCAGCCAGGACATGGAAGAAATGACGGTGCCAAGGATGACGGCGTGAAACGGGGGAATCTTGCGGGCAAGGTAATTGACCACAAAGGTGAGGCAAACAACGATGGCGGCATCGGTGATGAGGATGATCTCGACGCGGGCGTTTGGATTCACGTACGTGTGGATGAACCCAGGGAGGCTGGTGTACTGCTGCCAGAAGACGATCCAGTATCCGGTGAATATGACAAGGAAGATGAGAAACTGCGGCGGCCAGAGAACCGCCCGAAAGTTGCGCACTACCTGCAGCAGGCTAGGCGCCGGCTCATCGCCCGGTTTGTGCGGTTCGCGGAAGAAAAAGAGAACGAGGAAGAACATCGCGAACACGCTAAGAGCGGAGATGCGGAACACTTTTTCGAGCCCCAAGTGCCTGTGAGCCCAATCGGCGACGAAAGGACCCGCTGTGCCGCCGATATTCACCATGGTGTAGTAGATGGAGTAGCCGAGGGTGCGGACATTTTCCTTTGAGGCGCGCGCGGTGGTGCCGACGACGCATGGTTTTACCAGCGCTATGCCGAGGGCCGGAAGAAGCAGAACGCATGCGACGAAAAGCCACAGAGGAACCAGGCTGCGAATCGGCGCAAGCCACGATGCGCCGATGGAACCGATCAGGAAATACGCGGCAGCGAGAATCATGTAAGCGAGCGAGAGAGCGCGGCGAAAACCGAGCTTGTCCGCGACGGCGCCGCCGAAGATGGCCAGGAACCACACCATGCCGCCGAAGAGTCCGGTCAGAGTGCCGGTCTGCTCGGTGGAAAAGTTCAGCTTTCCCTGGAGGTACAAGGCGAGCGAAGAGAACGCGCCGTAGTAGGCGAGACGCTCGAAGATTTCGCTGATGTTGGCGACCCAAAAGGGGCGCTCGAAGCCGTCGCGGATTTCCTGGAGCCGTTGACTAACGCTCATGCAACCCCCTGAAGGACGCGGGGATTGTACTTGAAGAGTCGATAGTTGAAAGTTGAAAGTTGAAGGAAGAATAGCCCCCCATGAGGCAGCCGCTTGTCTCGTGAGCTGTGCCTCGGGAGGGGAGCGGCGGGCAGAGCAAAGGAAAGAACCGATGGCGCGGAGGCACCCCCCTGGGGTTTTTTCGGAAGTGTTCATTCTAAAGGGTTTTAAGCGGGATTGTATACTTCACGCAAAGAGTGCGGTACAATGAACCTCGATGGCACGCTTCCCGCTCCTCTGGCTGCGTTGGAGCATCACGACGCGCTCTAACCTGGAAAAGCTTTGGAAACATCCAAGAACGCTCTGGCATTGGAGCGTTACGTGGCCTTGGTTTGCAGTCCTATGTCTTGGCGGTATTGGTTTTATTGCCGTGAACGAACCCGCAGTAGGTCTAGTTCTGCTTCTTCTGTCTTTTTATTCTCTGAGTGCGAAGCTCTGGCATACAAGATGGGGACTGCCCGCAAAGGTGGTAGGAACTATTGGAGTTGTAGTGATTCTGACACTTTTCACAGCATCTACCATTGCGTATATGGAAGACAAGCCGTGGTCCAATGTTGTCGTTTTTTGGGATAGATTCGTTATCCTCAAGAGTTTGCCAACGAAAGAAAAATGGCCCAGATATCCTCCTGATCTCAACGGTTTCCCTTCAACTATGGTTTCTATTCCTCCACCAGAAAGACCAAAAAGAACGTCGCTCCCGGTGCCGTCCAAGACTGATCCAGAAATCAGAGATGAAATGGCAAAGCAAATGACCCGATTAGCAGACGACCTTTATCGTCTGGCAAAGCGTTGTGAAAATACTGAAGATGGATTGCCTGTCGTGGACCAGAGTATTCCAATCGGAGTCGGTAAGCATGCGTTTGATAATAATCCAGCCGCCCTAAAATGGAACGAATATCACAATTCTGTTCAATCGGATTTCCGAAAGAGAGGACATGACGGATATGCACAGCGATGCCTGCACATACTGAGTGTAGTGTCTCCCTACGTTCCCCATGAGGATTTTATGAATCTTAATAGGCAATGCTTGGAAGGCACGCCCAATGATTCCAGTAGCCTAAAGATGCTTTCTGATTTAATTTCAACAATGGCCCAAAAGGTAGCACAAAGTTCTAATTAGCTATGCGGCATCTTGAACCTTGGCAGTGAGATTCTTGTATTCGAGATTCGGAGAAAGAATCAGTTTGGTTAAGGTATCGCGGAAAAGGAACTGATTCTTGCGGTTATTGAAACGGAAGCACATTTCGTCGAGGTAGGCGGGGAGATGCTTCGCAGAGACTTTATGCCACGTGCCCATAATGCCGCGCTTGAGCAGGGAAAACGCAGATTCCACGGTGTTTGTGTGAACGTCGCCGTGAGCGTATTCGCGCGTGTGATTAATAGTCTTGTGCTTTGCTTTTGGCAGCTTGTTCAATGCCCAAGGGTAGATTGCCGATTCATCGGTCAAAATCACTTCCACGTGGCCGCCAACGTTAGCGTCGATAATCTCTCGCACGGTCGCGGACTTGGCATCTTCAGCGCGAATAAACCGGAGATCGCCGTTGCGTTGACGAATCCCGATGACTACAGACGGGGAGGTCTTCGCACGCCAGCGGCGTTTCTTGCCAGCAACATAAGTTTCGTCAATCTCGACCGTGCCGCCGAGCTTTTCAGGCGCTACTTCCAGCATGGCCGCGCGAATGCGATGGCACAGGTACCAAGCGGTCTTGTAGCTGATTCCAAGCGTGCGCTGAATCTGGCAAGCGGACATGCCCTTTTTGGATTCGCAGAGCAGGTAGGTTGCTAGAAACCATTTTGTTAGAGGCAGGTGTGTATCGTGGAAGATAGTTCCAGAGGTCGCGCTAAACTGGTAATGGCAGGCGTCACAGTCGTATTGGAAGCGATTAGCGATTGCTGTAGCGGGCTTATCGCAGCGGGGGCAGGTAACACCCTTGCGCCAGCGCAGCGCCTCGATATAGCGGCGGCACGATGCGTCGTCGCCAAATTCTTTGATTAGGTCTGGAAGGTTGATAGCATCTCTCATTGGAAGGACTCCATGCCGAAAAAGAAGCACCCAAAGGACATGACAACGGAAGAGGCCCTGAAACACATCTTCCATCCCAAAATCGTGAAGCACGTAAAGGCCATCGTTCGGAAGCACAACGCCAAGAGTGGGAAGAAGTAGCTCACATGAATAGACTACCAAACGACCGTTTTTGTGTCAAGTACATAATCCCGTTTTAAGTCCTGTGTATTGGAAGTGCGGATTCCAAAGGGGTTAGAGGCATGTTTTGCGGAAGTGCGGATTCTAAAGGGCTTAGTGATTGGTGACTCGTGACTGGTGACTAGTGGAAGCAAGAGAGCTGGCGCTATAGGAGGAATGTCCTTGGCGAGGCGTACCTGGCTAACGAGTGGCGAGATGGGGCCGAGAAAAGCAGATGCTTCGCGGCGTTCGGAATGACAGCGGAGCGGATGTGAGCCAACGGCGGAGACGCCGTGTGCGTAGAGGTGAAGGGAAGGAAGAACTTGGGTGTATGTGCGACGGAGAATCCATCGGGGGAGGCTGTCAAGCGAGCGAACCATGGGAAATGGTAGCAGAGGAGGTGGCAGGTTGTCAACCATTATGTTAGTTTACCGAAGCGCTATTCGAATCGAGTGCGCTGGTTCGAATGCGACCTGCGGAAGTCGAGAGATTGGAAGGACTTGGTGGGGATTGAGGGGTTTGATACGACTGTGGAAATGTGTGGAAAAGTTAAACCTGTCAGCTTTGCCCTGGCCAGAAGCGGCACCGCACGTGACTATTTCAGCCCGGCCTGTGTGAACTGCGAGAAGCGGGCACGATAAATCGTGCCCCTACAACGGCGGTTGGTGCGGCGGAGGATGTAGCGTCAGCGGCAGAGGGTGTCGAGCAGGGCGGGGGGTGCGGGTTGCGGCGGGAGGGTTAATTTGCGGTGCGCCATTGCGGCTTCGAGCGTGTCGGGGTTGGAGGACAGGTGCGGATCGACGTCATTGCGGTAGAAGGGGTCGCTCTCGGCTTCGGTGAGGGTGATGAATTGGAAGCCTCTGGAGCGATAGAGGTCCAGGAGCCTGGGAAGCATCTCCGCGTCAAAGGCGCCAATATGCATCAGGAGGACATAAGGAATGTCGCGGCCGTACAGAGCGTGGGAAAGCCGGCGATAAAAACCGATGTTCGCGTCCGCGGCGGCGAGGTAGCTGCTTTGAAGCTGCGCGATGGCCGCGTTGTCGCCCTTGGCTTTGCAGCGTCCATACGAATCGTTCCATAGATAGTCCGCATAACTCATGGTGACGTCGGCGATTTTGTAGCCGTGCTGCGCGAGGAATGCACGAATACCGTCGTGTTTCGCCGGAGTGTAGCCTTCCGCAAGATACGGGAAGCGAAACCAGTGCCAGTCTTCGTTGTTCATCATTTTGCTGAGAAGCGGCTCGTTGCGAGTGACGTTGGCTTCGAATTCCTCGAGAGAATTTTGGTCGAGGTTCATGTGTGACCAGGTGTGGCTGCCGAGGGGATTGCCGGCGGCACGCCAAGCCTGGAGTACAGGGAGATCCTGGGGTTCGCTCTCGAGAGTTGCTCCGTTGACGAAACCGTAGGTCGGAGGAACATGGGCATCGCGGAGGGCGGTGAGAATTTTTGTGGCGATATCGACGCGCGTTTCTCCGGCGGGAAGCGGGCCGTGAGCGGGGAGATCGTCGAAAGTGAGGGCGATGCGGGGTTGAGCGGTGGAGGAAGAATGAGCGGAAGAACCAGCTGGAGGAGATTGGGCGTTGGCGATGGCGGCAGAGAGGAAGAGCGGAGCGACTGCGAGCGCGTATTTGAGCAGGCGGGGGAAGGTGTGACGTGGGATGCGGAAGGAAAGCATGAGGGCTCACCGGGCCGGAAAGAGTGAGGCCGAAAGGCGAAAGTAAAAAGTAGCAGGAATGGGATGAGGATGTCCAATGCAGAGGCGAGGGGGTAGAATGCGCGGCGGTGAGAAGGAGACAGACTGAAGTCTGTCTCACTGTCGGTAGCAGGCGCAACGCGGAGGCAAATGTGAGGAAGAGGAAGAAGATTGTTGTGATGGCGATGATCGCGGGCGGACTGTTCGCGGGCGCGGCGAGGGGGCAGAAGCCGCCGCTGTTGGCGGAGAAGAATGTGGCGGCGCTGGCGAATGAGTTGAGCGGGGAGACGGCGAAGAGGAATTTGGAGGTGATTGCTACGTTTCACCGGCAGCGGGGATCGAAGGGATTTCGCTCGGCGGCGGAGTTGGTGGCCGAGCGGGCGCGGGCTTATGGGTTGAGCGATGTACAGATATTGGAGTTTCCGGCGGATGGGAAGATTTTTTATGGGACGCAGAGGTCGAGGCCGGGGTGGGATGCGGAGGTGGGTGAGTTGTCGGAAATGGTGATTACGCTTTCTCCTGATTGCGAAGCGGCAGAAGAGCGGGCCAAGCGGGCTGGGAAAGATGCCAGCTCGGTTCCCTGCGATTACTTCGTTGGCAAGGACATGCTAATCGCGAGTTATGCAGCGGAGCCGGTGGTATTGGCGGAGGACAGTGAGACAGCGGATGTGACGGCGGAACTGGTTGACGTGGGTGGCGGGACTCGCGAAGCGGACTACGCGGGAAAAGATGTGAAGGGGAAGATTGTTTTGGTTAGCGCGTCGCCGGGGGCGGTGCAGGATTTGGCGGTGGGGAAATTGGGGGCGGCGGGGATGGTGAGTTATGCGCAGAACCAGAAGACGGCTTGGTGGGGCGAGGACGAGAATTTAATTCGGTGGGGGCATTTGGAGACGTTTGCGGAGCACAAGACGTTTGCGTTTATGGTGTCGTTGAAGAGGGCGCGGGGGATGCGCGAGCGGTTGACGCGCGGAGAGAAGATTACGCTGCATGCCGTGGTGAAGGCGGGGCAGCATGCGGGGAATTATGAGGTGGTGACGGCGACGATTCCGGGGTCGGATGCGAAGTTGAAGGAGGAGGAGATTGCGTTTTCGTGCCACCTGGATCATCAGCGGCCGGGGGCGAACGACAATGCCAGCGGGTGCGTGACGATATTGGAGGTGGCGCGGACGCTGCAGAAGTTGATCGCGGAGAGGAAGTTGGCGAGGCCGGCGCGGACGATACGGTTTATTTGGCCGCCGGAGATTGAAGGGACGATTACGCTGTTGAATGCGAAGCCGGAATTTGCGAAGCGCATCAAGGCCGCGATTCACATGGACATGGTGGGAGGCGGGCCGGAGACGAAGGCGGTGTTCCACGTGACACGGGGGCCGATGAGCTTGCCGTCGTTTGTGCATGACGTGGCGTGGGCGTTTGCGAAGTTTGTGAACGAGGAGTCGTACAAATTTACGGCGACGGGGAAGGCGGAGTATCCGTTTGTCGCGCCGGAGGGAGGGAAAGAGCCGCTGCGGGCGGAGTATTCGGCATACACGATGGGAAGCGACCACGATGTGTATCAGGATTCGTCGTTCGGGATACCGGCGATTTATATGAATGACTGGCCGGACCGGTACATTCATACGAATTTTGATACCGCGGCAAATATTGATACGACGAAATTGAAGAGGGCGGGGTTTATTGGGGCAGCTAGCGGGTATTTTTTGGCGGAGATGAATCAGCAAGAGCTGTCGAGCGTTTTGCATATGATCGAACTAGATTCTCTGCGGATGGTTCAGGAGATCGCGAAAAAGCGAGCGCAGGTAAATGAATATGAAGGAGGAGAAATCCAAAGGTTTGAGGGAACTCAAATAAGGCCGTTGGCCGAATCCGTCTCTAATTTCCTAGGTTTGCCTTCTGCTTTCGCAACGGCCACGTTCGCGAGAATGGGCCAGAACTTGGACAGAAACGGGGAAGGTATGTCGCTGAAAACCATAACGCTCGCAGGGGATTTCGCCAAAGTCTGGAAGCGAAAGCCGGAGCCGAAGGGGCCGCTGGCGGTGTTCGGGTATGACTATTTTGCGGATCATGCGAAGGCGGCGGGAGTGGCGGCGCCGAAATTATTTAGTTATGAGGGATTGTGGGGATCGGGGGAAGAGTACGCGTATGAAGTTTTGAATTTTGCGGACGGGAAGAGGAATGCGCAGGAGATCCGGGACTCGGTGTCGGCGGAGTATGGGCCTGTGCCGCTCGAGATGGTGGTGGAGTATTTGAAGGCGCTGGAGAAGATTGGGGTGGTGGCAGAAGTGAAGTGAGGGTCGGCGTGGTGGAAACCGCAGAGAGGTTTCTCCACTACGCAAGCCGACACGTTCGCAGGAGCGAACGTGAAGAAAAGGCGTCGGCTCGCTTCGGTCGAAATGACACCAAGCTTAGTCGGGTGAGTCGAGAGGATTCATGACGATTGCGGAGCGGATTGAGGGGTTGCCGCTGGGGGGATTTCACCGGCGGTTTATTGCGCTGGTGTCGCTGGGGAATTTTTTCGATTTGTACGACATTTTTATTGTGGCGTACATCGGGGCGGCTTTGCAGCAGTCCGGTTTTCTATCCCTTAGACAATTTGCATTTTTTGTGGCGGCGGGATTTTTGGGGATGTTTGTGGGGACGGTCGTGTTTGGGATGGGCAGCGACCGGATGGGGCGGCGGAGCGCGTTTATTTTGCTGCTGCTGATTTATTCGGTGTTTACGTTTGCGGATGCGTTTGCGCCGACGGCGGGCTGGTTGATTGCGCTGAGATTCTTTGCGGGTGTCGGGATTGGCGCGGAAATTGTGGTGATCGACACGTATGTGACAGAGGTTGTGCCGAGTTACGCGCGTGGGCAGTACGTGGCGATTACGCAGGTGGCGGGATTTTGCGCGGTGCCAGTGGCGGCGGTGCTCTCGCGTTTACTTGTGCCAACGCATTTTCTGATGAGCGGGTGGAGATGGGTGATGGTGATTGGAGCGTCTGGGGCGCTGCTGACGTGGTGGTTTCGGCGGAGATTGCCGGAGTCGCCGCGGTGGTTGGAGAGCCGCGGGCGAGTGGTGGAAGCGGATGCGATTATGTCGGGGCTGGAGAATGAGTCGTTTTCCGCTTCGGGAAGAAGTGGCGAGCAGCTAGTGACGAGTGGCGAGCAGAAGGAGAAAAGCGGGTCCCTCGCTACGCTGCCTTCGGCTGCGCTCAGGGCAAGCGAGATGACACCCGTTGGGGTGGAGGCGGAGCGCGCGTCCTTTTGGGAGCTTTGGAGGCGGCCTTATCTATCGCGGACGGTGATGCTGGTGATTTTCCAGGCGTTGCAGACGATCGGGTTTTACGGTTTTGCGAATTGGGCGCCGACGTTTTTGTTGAAGCGCGGAGTTTCGCTTTTGCATTCGCTGGAGTACACGTTACTGATCGCGCTGGTGTCTCCGCTCGGACCGCTCTTGGCGGCGTTTACGTCGGATAGATTCGAACGCAAGTGGACGATCGTGGTGCTGGCTTTGCTTGTGGCGGGGCTGGGGATCGGATTTGGAAATTCGATTGCGCCTGCCGCGGTTGTGGGATTTGGGGCGCTGCTGACGCTGGCGAATTATTGGTTTTCGGCGGCGTTTCATGCGTATCAGGCGGAGTTGTTTCCCACGCGGCTGCGCGGGACGGGCGTGGGATTCACGTATAGCTGGAGCCGGTTGAGTGCGGCGTTTACTTCGATATTGATTGGGGCGGTGCTGGCGCATGGAGTGCCTGCAGTGTTCGCGTTGCTGGCGGTGGCGATGATTTTGGTGGCGGGGGTTGTGACGATTATGGGACCGCGGACGAATGGGTTGGTTTTGGAGGAGATTTCGCGGTGAGGCGTAAGGAGAAGACGAAATTCGAAGCAGGAAATTCGAAAGCGAATGGGAAACGTGTACGGCAATACGCGAATCGATTTAGCTCGGCTGAGACAAAGAAGAAGGGTCAAGGCGGTGCTGGAAGTGGGGCTGTGCTAGCATCGGGGATTGTGTCTTGAGCGAGGATGGACGTAGATGGCGGCGACGACGATGAAGGCGTTGCGAAAGATGCGCGCGGGGCGGGGATTGTCGATGGAAACCGCACCGGTGCCGGCGATTGGGGCGGCGGACGTGTTGGTGCGCGTGAAGACGGCGTCGATCTGTGGAACGGATTTGCACATTTACGGATGGGACCGCTGGTCGCAGGGACGGATCAAACCGCCCTTGACGCTGGGGCATGAGTTTTGCGGCGTAGTGGAGAGCGTGGGCGAAGAGGTCACGGCGGTGATGGCCGGGGATTTCGTCAGCGCGGAGATGCACGTCAATTGCGGGCATTGCCGCCAGTGCCGGCTGGGCGAAGCGCACATTTGCCAAAATTTGCGGATTATCGGGATCGATCAAGATGGAGCGTTCGCGGAGTTCGTGAAAATACCGGCGTCGAATATCTGGAAGCTCGACGCGGCGATTCCGGAGCACTACGGCGCGATTCTCGATCCGCTGGGGAATGCGGTGCATACGGTGCTGGCAGGGCCGATTGCGGGGCAGACCGTGCTGGTGACGGGATGCGGGCCGATTGGATTGATGTCCATCGCGGTGGCCAAGGCTTGCGGGAGTTCGACGGTGTTTGCGACGGAGACGAACGAGAACCGGCGCGCGATGGCGAAGAAAATGGGCGCGGATGTGGTGCTGAATCCTGCGGCAGAGGATGCTGTTGGAAAGATTCTTGCCGAGACGAATGGAACCGGCGTGGATGCACTGCTCGAAATGAGCGGGAACCCCACGGCGATTCAGCAAGGGTTCAAAGCGTTGCGGGCGGGCGGCAGGGCGTCACTCTTGGGGATACCAACGGAAAACGTGCCGCTGGATTTGGTGAACGATGTGATTTTTAAGGGCGCAACCGTGCAGGGGATTTATGGGAGGCGAATGTATGGGACCTGGGTGCAGATGACGGCGCTGCTGAAGGCCGGTCGGCTGAGTCTGGAGCCATTGTTTGGGGAGCGGGAGCCGCTGGAAAAGTTTGAGAATGCTTTTGCAAAACTGCAGGGCGGTTTGGCGGGGAAGATTTTACTCTTTCCGAACGGAATGCCGCGCTAAACGAATTGCTTTTCTTTGGTTTGCTCACGATTTGTTTGCTCGCAGCCGCAAGCTAACGCAGAATAGTAGTTCCACTAGCCGAGTCCACCTCAGGAGTCTAGGCATGTCTGATACCGCAACGATCACAACGAAAAAGAATCCGACACATTACATTTCCGAGCAGTTGAACGAGCTGAGGGCGAAGGGCGTGGCGCCGAAGCTGCGTGTGCTCGAAGGTGAGCAGAAGCCGGTGTGCATTTTTGACGGGCGGGAAGTGATCAACCTGGCTTCGAATAATTATCTGGGTTTGACGACGCACAAGGCGCTGCGCAAAGCCGCGCTTGACGCAGTGAAGCGATACGGCGCGGGGGCCGGCGCGGTGCGCACGATCGCGGGGACGATGAAGATTCACATGGAGCTCGAAGAGCAGATCGCGCGATTCAAGAATGTCGAAGCGTGCGTGGTGTTCCAGTCGGGATTCACGGCCAACGCCGGAACGGTTTCCGCGGTGCTGGGGAAGGAAGACCTGATCGTTTCGGATGAGTTGAATCACGCGTCCATTATTGATGGAGCGCGGCTTTCGAAAGCGACGATCAAAGTGTTCAAGCACAAGGATGTGGCGGACTGCGAGCGCATCTTGCAGGAGAACGCCGAGTTTCCCGGGAAGAAACTGATCATTACGGACGGCGTTTTTTCGATGGACGGCGACATCGCGCCGCTGCCCGCGCTTTGCGACCTCGCGGAAAAGTACAACTGCATCATGATGGTGGACGACGCGCACTCGAGCGGAGTGCTGGGGCGCGGCGGGCGCGGTACGGTCGATCATTTCGGGTGCCACGGGCGCGTCCACATCCAGGTAGGGACGCTGAGCAAAGCCATCGGAGCGATGGGCGGGTACGTCGCCGGATCGCGCGACTTGATTGATTTTCTTTATCTGCGCGCGCGGCCCTTTCTTTTTTCAACGTCGCATCCGCCGGCAACCGTGGCGGCGTGCCAGGCAGCGTTTACCTTGCTCGATTCGCCGGAAGGCGAGAAGCTGGTCAAAAAGCTGTGGGCCAACACGAAAATGTTCAAGCGCGAACTGAAAAAGCGCGGCTTCCAATTCAAGGTGAGCGAGACGCCGATCATTCCGATTCATGTGGGAGACGCTGCCAAGGCGTTCGAATTTTCGAAGAAATTGTTTGAGGCGGGCGTTTTCGCGCCGGCGGTCGGATTCCCAGTTGTGGCAGAAGGCAAAGCACGTCTGCGGGCGATCGTCAGCGCGACCCACAAGCGTGAACAGCTCTTGCGGGCCGCGGATATTCTAGCGGAAGTGGGAAAACCTCTGGGCGTCATTTCGTAGCCAGTTCAACATTACGTGGTGAGCCTATTTAATCTTGAAATTTGGCCGTAATTTTCCAGGCCTGACTCCAAGACTTGTCTGAATCAGGACTCGAAGAACAGCGCTTCGATGCTGCGAAATAGACAGCGTCTTCCGAACGCCGGCAGTGATGCAACTATTCCTCGAACGGGAGCGTCCCCTTGTATAGGGCATATTCCCAATCGAGCTTGCCACGCCCATTCGCAATTGGAGGAAGAAAATGATACGAGCAGGATTTGTGGTATTGGCCGGAGCCATGATTGTGGCTGGCGTCGCGGCGCAGGCTCCGACGAGTGAGCAGACGCCGGCAAATTCGAGTGCTCCCGGGCCGGCAGAAGCAAGAACGGCTGCACTGCCGAACGGAACCCCGGTGAACGCGGAAATGAATTCGTCCGTGGATTCGAAGAAGGTCAAGGTGGGGGACAGGGTCGAGGCGCACACGACCGAGGCTGTGAAGTACGATGGCAAGGTAATTGTTCCGAGGGGAGCGAAGCTGGAGGGGCACGTCACGGAAGCAACGGCGCGATCGAAGGGAGATAGCGGGTCCACGCTGGCGATTCAATTTGACAAGGCGATGCTGAAACAAGGAGAAGAGATTTCGTTAAATGTGGCGATACTTGCCATCGCGGCACCGCAAAGTGATTTTTCTGGTGGAGCGCCTGGGCCTGGCAGAGATCCGATGGGCGGTGTGGGCGCGTCGGCTGCCGGCGGGTCGCCAATGGGAGCTAGCCGGCCGCAGAATCCGGGAACCGGAACACCGGCCGATCCATCCGGTGCGACTCCTGGAGCGCCGGTGGATTCAACAACAGAACCGAGCGGCAGATCACAATTGTCCGCAAACAGCCGTGGCGTGTACGGATTGAAGGATTTGAAACTAATAGCAGCCTCCTCGAACACGAGCCAAGCAACAGTCATAACTTCGAGTGGCAAGAATGTGCACCTGGACAGCGGAACGAGATTGCTACTTGTTTCGCAGGCAGGAGTGCCGGCGACACCGGCCAAGTAGTTCGAAAATAAAAATGAAAAAAGGCGCGACCCCTCTCGCGTGTCAAGAGGGCGCGACATCGACAGGAGAGAGACTCCCTCGGGGACGGATGCTTTTGCAGTGTGGCGGGGTTCGCCGAATCGTGTGAGTGGACAGGTCTGGCTGAAAAACCAAATTCTCTCGGTCGTGTAAATCTTTCTCTATGGCCGCCTGCTATTCGGTATTAATGCACATCAGCTGCTGCGCCGATTCCTGTCTAAGCCATTGAAAATATTAATGTTCCCCGCTGGCACCCTTTTTGCCTATATCAAACAAGTGTCTAAGGCCCCTTTTGCTGAAGTAGGGCCTAATGGGGCATAAGCAAGAAAACGACGATGTGGAGGGATAAGCAATATGAATCGAATTGGATTAATGCTTCTTGCGGCTGCAACTCTTGCGGGCAGCCTGACTGCACAGACCCAATCAGCTGCACAAGCGAGCACGCAATCGAGCACTTCGGCGTCCGCCGATGTCAGCAAGCATGGAGCGCAAGCCTCCGCAAATGGAACTTCGGGAGCCTCCGGCGCTGCAAATGCTGGAAATAGCGGCGCTGCGCTCGAGGGAGGTTCGACGTTCAACGCTACATTGAATGCTCCTCTGGATTCGAAAAAGTGCAAGGCCGGGGATCCTGTGAAAGCACGAACGACCGAGCCCGCGAAGTCCGGCGGCAAGACAGTATTTCCGAAGGGGACCAAGCTTGAAGGACACGTCACTCAGGCTTCGTCACGAGCACGAGGAGACTCGGAATCAGCCATTGGCGTTGTCTTTGACAAAGCGATCCTGAAAAACGGCGAGGAAGTGCCTCTAAATGTGGCGATTCAGGCGCTTGCTTCGGCACAAACGGGTGCGGCTGCGGCGGGATCCGATTTCGATTCCACGGGCAGCATGGGCGCATCGGCAGCAGGTTCGGGAATGGCCGGAGGTCGCGGCACGCTTGGCGGAGTTGCTTCCACCGCAGGTGGCGCGGCCGGTTCCATCACAAACACAGCCGCCAGCGTCGGCGGAACTGCGGGTGGTTCACTGAACTCGGCTGGGAATGCAACGGGAGGCATCGCTGGGGCATCTAGCGGAGCGATCGGCGGGTTGAACGCTGCTGGCCAGCTTACCTCAAGCAGTCAAGGCGTTTTCGGTTTGAACGGGCTGAGTTTGAGCTCCACGGCAGTAAACAACACGCAGGGCTCGTTGATTACCTCGGCTGGAAAGAATGTGCATCTCGAGAGCGGCACTCGTATGCTCCTCGTTTCGCAAGCGCAGGCAGGAGCAGAGCCAAGGAACGAATCGAGGAAGCCAAACGCCGAAAAACCTGAGCCGCGATCCAAGCCCGACCGGCCAAATTGATAAAAAGCGCAATCTGAGGTTCCCCGCGGGCCGCTCAGCTCTGAAGAACGTCTGAGCGGCCCGCTTCTTTTCTCGAAAAATGAACGGCGGCAATCCGAGCACCCCTGCTTTGCTATACTCGCCGGGATGCCTGCAGCGCCGAAAAAACTCTTTCTGGTGGATGCGATGGCGCATATCTACCGCGCCTTCTTCGCGCCGATGCCACAGCGGCTGACCGGGCCCGACGGGTACTCCCACCAACGTGCCATATCCTCTTCGGCAATATGTCTGCGAAGGCTTATCAAGGATTACCAGCCGGACTACATCGGCATCGTATTCGATCCTCCCGGAGCCGACGTTCCGCGACAAGCTGTTTGAAAAATACAAGGCGCAACGGCAGCCAATGCCGGACGAGATGCGCGTGCAATTGCCGTTTGTGCGGAGGATGTGCGAGGCGATGAGACTGGCGATTCTCGAAGTTCAGGGATACGAAGCAGACGACGTGATCGGCGCGATGGCGGTGCAAGCCGCAAGAAAGAACTTGGACGTGCTGGTGATTTCGAGCGACAAGGACATGATGCAGCTGGTCGGAAAGAATGTGCGAACGCTGCGCACCGGATCGGGGGGAGCAAAACCGACATCATCGTGGACGAAAAGAAAGTGGAAGAGATTATGGGCGTGCCTCCGGAGCGGGTCGTGGATTATATGGCGCTGCTGGGTGACAACATCGACAACATTCCCGGTGCGAAAGGCATCGGCGAAAAAGGGGCGGCGGAGCTGATCAAGAAATATGGAAGCGTCGAGAAGGCGCTGGATCACGCCGACGAAGTTCGAAACAAGCGCTACCGCGAGGCGCTGCAGCAGCAGCGCGAGCAGGTCATGATGTCCAAACAGCTGGCGACAATTGCGACGGATCTGCCGTTGCAACTGGATTTGCACGTGCTCGAGCGGCGCGATGCCGATGTCGCGGCGCTCGGCGCGCTGTATCGTGAACTTGGTTTCAATTCCTTATTGAAGGAGTTGAGCGCGGAGGGATTGGCGTTGTCCGCGCCCGCTGGCGCGGAACCCGGCTTGAAGGCGGACTACGTCGGGTTTGGCGACCTCGCTGAGTTTCGGGCGTATCTCGGAAAAATTCCGGCGAAGCAGCCGCTGGCGGTTTGGCTGAACCTCGAACTGGGCGAGCGGGAATCGGAAGGTTTTGGCACGCGCATTGCGTCGATTGAAGTTTCTTCAAAGGAGGGCGAGGGACGTTCTGTTTGGCTCGATGAAAAAGGAGAGGCGCTGAAGTCACTTGCGCCGCTTCTCGCGGATGCAAAGCGCGCGAAAATCGTTCACGATCCAAAACTTTTTCAGCTTCTCGCCGGGTGTGCATCGAATTTGAAGCACGCAACGCAACTGTATTCGTATCTGCTGCGGCCGACAACGGCAAATCACAATTTCGCCGATGTGGTCATGCGGCAATTCAACGTGATGCTCGGCGGCGGGCCGGGAGAGCGCGCCGATTACCTTCAGCGCCTCGCCCCCGTTCTGCGCGCTCAGATCGACGAGCAAGAGCTTGCCGGGGTCTACGAAAAAATCGACTTGCCGCTCGCGCCGGTGCTTGCCGATATGGAACGCATCGGAATCCGCGTGGACCCGAAAGAACTCGACAAGATGTCCAAGTCGATGGAGAAAGAAGTCCGTCGCCTGGAAAAAGAGATTTGGAAACTTGCCGGAAATGAATTCAACATCAACTCACCGGCGCAGCTAGCGGAGATTCTGTTCGACAAGCTGAACCTGCAGCCGCCGATGCGCCGCGGAAAAGGAAAAGTGCGGTCGACAGCAGCGGACATTCTGGAGGAGATGGCTGCGCAGCATCCGCTGCCCGCAAAAATTATCGAATATCGGGAGATTTCCAAGCTCAAATCGACGTATGTAGACGCGCTGCCGAAACTGATTCACCCGGAAACCGGGCGGCTGCACACGAGCATTTCCCAGACGACGGCCGCGACCGGCAGGCTCAGCTCCAGCGACCCAAATTTGCAAAACATTCCGATTCGCACGGAGCTGGGGCGCGAGATTCGAGCGGCGTTTGTGGCGGAGAAGGGCAAAATCCTTCTCTCGGCGGATTATTCGCAGATTGAGCTGCGCGTCATGGCGCATTTCTCGAAAGACCCGGTTTTAACCGATGCTTTCCGCAATGGAGAAGACATTCACGCGCGCACCGCTCAGGAAGTATTCGGCGTCGGACCCCTGGCGCAGAATGCGGAACACCGCCGCGCGGCGAAGGCCATAAACTTCGGAATTATTTACGGGCTTTCGGCGTTCGGATTGGCGCAGCAGCTTGGCATCGGGCAGAAAGAAGCGGCGCAATTCATCAACGCGTACTTCACGCGATACCGGGGAGTGAAGGAGTTCCTGGACAAGATTCTTGCGGAAACGCGCAAAACCGGCGTGGCGAAAACGCTCTTCGGGAGAATTCGGCCGATTCCTGAGATTAATTCGCCCCAGGCGCAACTCCGCAGCTTTGCGGAGCGCACGGCCTTGAATTCACCCCTGCAGGGGACGGCAGCGGACCTCATCAAACTGGCTATGATCAACATCGACCGGCGTTTGGCGGCGGAAAAATTCGAAGCCAAAATGATTTTGCAAGTCCACGATGAACTGCTGTTTGAAGCTCCGCCGAAAGAGAAAAGCAAACTCGAAAAACTCGTCCGCGAAGAGATGGAAGGCGTGCACAAACTTTCGGTCCCCCTGGTCGTCGAGATTTGCTCTGGTCCTAATTGGCGGGATTTGGACTGAACAGTTCTTCATCGCAACTTAAACGATCTTTTCTCCACACGAGGGCCGTTTCTAGGTTGGCGCCGTTCCGTGCGAACAATCCGACGGGCAGCCTGCCGGACGAACATTCACTTTGCACCAAACAGAATTCCGTCTCCGAAAAACTCTAGATGCTAGGAAGCCTTGCTTCTGGGCAAAGGCTCTTTCTTTGCCCGTTCCTTGGGCGTAGAATCCGTCCAAAGAATATCGCCGATTCCTCTCGCTCGGCCGGCCCGACCTGTCAGGAGGAGCGTATGCGCAAAGCATTCCTGGTTTTAGGCACGGTCTTTGTCGTTAGTCTTGGGTTGGCGCGAGCCAACCAGAACACCGCGCAGGAAAAACCGAAAGACTCCCAACCCAGTGCGGACGAATCCAAAATCCCGCAGGAAGAAATCGATAAGAAAAATCCAGTAAAGCCCACGCCGGAAGGCCTCGCCGCGGCTCGCCGCTTTTTCGGATATGACTGCGCGATGTGCCACGGCGCCAATGGAAATGGCAAAGGCGATGTCGTCGAGTCCATGAAGCTGACGATGCACGACTGGCACGATCCGGCATCGCTGGCCGGAAAGACAGACGGTGAGCTTTTCTACATCATCACCAAGGGCAAAGGAAAGATGATGGGAGAAGGCGATCGCGCGCCCGAAACCATGCGCTGGAATCTGGTCAATCTGGTGCGGTCTATCTCGAAGAAAGAGACGGGAGAGAAGCCCGCCACTTGAAATTTCAAAACCCGCTAACGACGACCTGGAGCAGCCAAATGATGTCCCCCGGATTGTTCTCGATAGCGGCTGCTTCCCAAGCCCCGATTCTATTGTGCTAGGCTTCTTTCGTTAGAATGGACTTCGGAGGATCGTATGGTTCACTCGCCACAATTTCTGAAGCTTGTCCAGGATGCCAAGCAGCGCGTCAAGGAAACGAATGTTCCGCGACGTTAAAAAGCGGATTGACGCGGGCGAGAGACTCATTCTTGTGGATGTCCGCGAGGATAATGAATGGGCCAAAGGGCATCTCCCTGGCGCAGTCCACATGGGCAAAGGCGTTATCGAACGCGATATCGAGAAGCAGGTTCCCGATGTGCACACCAAACTTATCCTTTACTGCGGGGGCGGGTTCCGCTCTGCTCTCGTGGCCGACAACTTGCAAAAAATGGGCTACACCAACGTGGAATCGATGGACGGTGGCTGGAGAGGCTGGACGGAAGCCGGTTTGCCGACTGTCCGGGACTAGACTTCAGCGGACCTATTTGTTTTGTAAGGAATTGGCTGGGGCGGGAGGATTCGAACCTCCACCGTCCTCATTAACAGTGAGGTGTCCTACCGATTGGACCACGCCCCAGTAGCTCACGGGGTAGGCTCCGCCGCACGCGCAATCGACGGCGGAGGGTGCTTCTAAGATAACACGGCTGCGTCTTGTGTAAGGCTACTTCCCAAAAAAAAGATTGCATCCCTCGGGCCCCCGAGTGAATCAGAAAATGGGAGGGGGCGATCGTGAAGAGCACGTAAGCAGCGGCGGTGAGGGGATTGTTGGTTTCAAACTCTTCGCAAGCTTCGTTCCGATTTGCGAGCGAAATTCGGAAAAATTTTTTTAAGAAAATCTCGCGAGAAGGTTGCATTCCAGAAAGTTTTGTCGGAAACTATCCGGTCAATTACGCGCCGGGTGCGCACTTCCCGGCCATGACGTCGCGGAGTCTCCAGGCTTCTGCTCCTTCCCGGAGAGGCTTTCGCCAAAGTGCAACGCTGACATGGCCCAAATTTTTCATCGCAGTACGAATTTCATTTCGAGATTTAGTCTGTTCTCGGCTGTTTTTTTGGTTGGGCTGGGGCTCGTCGGCGTTTTGGGGCTGGCGCGCTCGCCCTATTCGACGAACCAAAACGTTTCGCGAGCGCAGCCTGTACAATTCAGCCATAAGCATCACGTCGGAGATGATGGAATCGACTGCCGTTACTGCCACACTTCCGTGGAAACTTCCGCGGTCGCGGGCATACCCCCCACCAAGACCTGCATGAACTGCCATTCAGTGTTGTATGCCGACTCTGCATACCTCGAACCCATCCGGGAGAGCTACCGCACGAACGATTCAATCCAGTGGGTAAAGGTTCACCGCCTCCCCGATTTCGTGTATTTCAATCACAGCATTCACGTCAACAAGGGTGTCGGCTGTTCCACGTGCCACGGCTCCATCAATCAAATGCCGCTGGTGTTCCAGGCGTCTCCTCTGCTGATGGAGTGGTGCCTGGGCTGCCATCGCAATCCCGAACAGGCGTTGCGGCCGCTCGATCAGGTGTTCAACATGGATTGGAAAGCTCCCGCTGATCAGGCGGAAATCGGCAAACGGTTTGCTGCCGAGCGAAAGATCCGCACGACCGAAGAACTCACAAATTGCTCGACATGTCACCGCTAATGGACGGTATGCGCAAAGACGACTTTATCGACGGCCACATGCATGGCCACGAAGCACGCGAGGGTTCCTTGCACGCAGACGATCATTCCGGCTCGCACGAAGAAGATTCGACGGCGCACGAGCATCCTCTGGATCTAGGGCAAGTTCGCGCGAAACTTCGGGAGAAGAGCGGCAAGCAATACTGGCGCACGCTGGAGGAGTTGGCGGACGATCCGCACTTTGAAGATTTGCTGCATCGCGAATTCCCACGGCAGGCGTCGGAGTGGGATGAAACCGTAGACCGGCGAAATTTCCTGAAGCTGGCCGCGGCATCGCTGGCACTTGCGGGAATTTCGGGTTGCCGCCAGCCGGACGAACTCATTGTTCCCTACGTGAAGCAGCCCGACGGAATGACCCTCGGTAAACCGCAGTTTTACGCGACGGCAATGCCGTTCGGTGCGGATGCCATCGGATTGCTAGTCGAGAGCCACGAGGGCCGGCCCACGCACATAACGGGGAATCCGGATCATCCGTCGAGTCTCGGCGGCACGGACGTGATTACCCAGGCTTCCGTCCTAAACCTGTACGATCCCGACCGCTCGCAGACGGTTTCCTATCTTGGGGAAATTCGTACTTGGTCGGACTTTCTGAAAGCGACGGAGGCGCCTGTTTTGAAGGCCAAGACTCAGGGTGGCGCGGGTTTCCGGATCTTGACAGGCACGGTCACTTCGCCGGCGCTCGCCGCGCAAATCGGCAATGTACTCCGACAGATTCCCGGTGCAAAGTGGCACCAATGGGAACCGGCGGGGAGCGATGGGCCGCGCGAAGGAAGCAAGCTCGCTTTCGGCCGCTACGTCAACACTGTATACCGTCCGGAAAAGGCCGATGTGATTCTCTCACTGGATTCCGATTTCCTGGCGAGCGGACCGGGGCACATCGCGTACATGAATGCGTTCTACCTCCGCAGAAAGCTCAGCGGGCCGGGCGACACCATGAACCGGCTGTATGTGGTTGAACCAACACCTTCCGTCACTGGCTCGAGCGCGGATCATCGACTGCCGCTGCGGGCTTCCGAGATCGAGCAGTTTGCTCGCGGGCTAGCGGCATTGGTGGGTCTCGGTGGCAGCGGGTCGCTTTCACCCGCAGCCCAGAAGTGGTTGGACGCGGTCGCCAGCGATTTAACAAAGCATCGCGGCACGTCCCTCGTTATCGCCGGAGAGTTCCAGCCTGCGGAAGTCCATGCCCTTGCGCATGCCATCAACGCAGCTCTCGGAAACGTAGGCGCAACGCTGTATTACACGGATCCCGTCGAAGCAAATCCGGTAAACCAGCTGGAATCGTTCACCGAATTGTGCGCTGACATGGACGCGGGCAAAGTTGATACGCTTCTGATTCTCGGATCGAATCCGGTGTACGACGCCCCGCACAACTTTGATTTCACGTCGAAGCTCAAGAAAGTGGGCATGTCGGTACTGCTTAGTTCTCACTTCGACGAGACCGCTGAATATTGCCAGTGGCATATCGCGGAATCGCATTTTTTGGAAACCTGGGGCGATGCGCGGGCCTTCGACGGTACGGTCACCGTGATCCAGCCGCTGATTGCGCCGCTCTACCGCACCCACTCCGCATTTGAGGTTCTTGCAGCATTCACCGACAAGCCCGGTCAGACTCCCTACGATGTGGCCCGCGACCACCTTAAGGCACTAGCTGGCGCGGCCGATCCGGAAAAATTCTGGCGCAAAACTCTAAATGACGGAGTGGTTGCAAATAGTGCGTTCCCTCCGATTTCCATTGCGTTGAAGTTTACTCCCGCGAGCTTGCCACCGGCCAAGACGCCTCCAGCGGGTCAACTTGAATTTCTGTTCCGCCCGGATTCCAACGTTCACGACGGCCGTTACGCCAACAACGGCTGGCTGCAGGAGTTGGCGCGGCCCGTCACCAAACTTACCTGGGACAATGCCGCGCTAGTGAGTCCAAGGCTGGCGGAGAAGCTTCAGCTCACGCAGCACGCTGTCGCCCGCGGCGGTGAGCACGGCCAAATCGTTACCAACGTTATAGACATCTCGATTTCGAACAGCAAAGTTACCGCGGCAGCCTGGATCCTGCCGGGTCAGGCTGACGATGTTGTCGTGCTGCCGCTGGGCTACGGGCGCAAAAGAGCCGGGTTCACCGGTTCGAACAAGGGGTACAGCGCGTACGTCGTGCGTACCTCCACCGCGTTATGGACCGCCACGGCGAGCGCGGATGCCATCAAGAAAACTGGCGAAGAGTATCCGCTGGCCTGTACCCAGTATCACTTCAACATGGAAGGCCGGAAGATTTTGAGCACCGGGACGCTCGCGGAATATCGCAAAAATCCGGATTTCGCTCGAGAAGGCGACGAAACACCGCCGAAGGAAATGTCGCTTTACAAGGAATTTGCCTATCCCGGATATGCATGGGGCATGGCTATTGATTTGAATAGCTGCAATGGCTGCAACGCTTGCGTCATCGCCTGCCAGTCGGAAAACAATATCGCGGTTGTGGGCAAGGATCAGGTCATGCGCGGCCGGGAGATGCACTGGATTCGCATCGATCGCTACTATGCAAAGCTGAACACGGAGACTGGCGATCCCTCCGCGACGGATTACGACGCACTCGACAATCCACACACCTATTTCCAGCCAGTTCCGTGCCAGCAGTGCGAGAACGCGCCTTGCGAGCAGGTTTGCCCTGTCGGCGCCACCGTGCATAGCGCGGAAGGCTTGAATGACATGGTTTACAACCGCTGCATCGGCACGCGCTATTGTTCGAACAACTGCCCCTACAAAGTGCGCCGCTTCAATTTTCTCCGCTTCCAGGATTGGGAGACGCCTTCGCTCAAGCTCCTGCGCAATCCGGAAGTTACGGTGCGCAGCCGCGGCGTCATGGAAAAATGCACGTACTGCGTGCAGCGCATCAACAACGCGCGCATCGAAGCGGAAAAGCAGAACCGCCTCATTAAGGACGGCGAAATTGTTACTGCCTGCGAGTCCGCCTGTCCTGCCCAGGCCATCGTTTTTGGCAACGCCAACGATCCCAACAGCCGCGTGGCTAAGCTGAAAGCACAGACCCGCAACTATCCGATTCTCGGTGAACTGAACACGCGTCCCGCGCACGACGTACCTGGCGGCGGTTCGCAATCCGAATCCTGAACTGGAGAAGGCATGAGCGCCGGCGAGCCGCCAATCAATTCTCCCGAGATTACGCGGCTCACTCCCGTTCTTGGACCCGGGCATACCTACGCTTCGGTCACGGATAAGATCAGCGCGATTGTTCTGACCAGGCGTACCTCGCTTGGCTGGTACATCGGCTTCCTGATCTCCTTCAGCATCTTCGGCGTAATGAACATCGCCATCGGTTGGCTGATCATGAAGGGCGTCGGCATTTGGGGCATCAACATACCCATCGGCTGGGGCTTCGCCATCGTCAACTTTGTCTGGTGGATCGGTATCGGGCACGCCGGAACACTCATTTCCGCCATTCTCTTTTTGCTCAACCAGAAGTGGCGCACTTCGATCAACCGCTTTGCGGAAGCGATGACGCTCTTCGCCGTGGCTTGCGCCGGCATTTTCCCGCTGATTCATACCGGCCGCCCGTGGTACGCGTTCTGGATGTTTCCCGTATCCCAGCGTGATGGGTATTTGGCCGCAATTCCGCAGCCCGCTCATCTGGGACGTGTTCGCAGTTTCGACGTACGGCACGGTCTCTTTGCTGTTCTGGTTTGTCGGTCTGATTCCCGACCTCGCCACGCTGCGCGATCGTTCCACCAGCAAGGCCAAGCAAATCATTTACGGAATGCTCGCGATGGGCTGGCGGGGCTCCGCGCGGCACTGGCACCGCTATCAGTCTGCGTACCTGCTTCTCGCTGGTCTGGCTACTCCGCTCGTGCTTTCCGTTCACACAGTGGTGAGTTTCGATTTCGCGATTGCGATCGTCCCCGGCTGGCACACGACCATCTTCCCGCCGTACTTCGTCGCCGGTGCCATCTATTCCGGTTTTGCGATGGTTCTGACGATTGCGATTCCCTTGCGCAAGGCCTACGGCCTCGAGGATTTCATCACCATGCGCCACCTCGAGAACATGGCCAAGGTGATGCTCGCTACCGGTCTCATTGTCGCTTACGGCTACTTCTTTGAATTTTTCATGTCCCTTTACAGTGGCAACAAGTTTGACGTGTTCCTGGTCCAGCAGCGTTTGCACGGTCCGTATTCCCATTTTTACTTCGCTCTGATTCTGTGCAACATCCTGCTCCCGCAGCTGCTCTGGTTCCATAAGATGCGCACGAATGTGGTCGTTCTTTTCGCCATGTCCATCATCGTGAACGTGGGCATGTGGCTCGAACGGTTCGTCATTGTGGTCATCAGTTTGACGCGGGATTTCGTGCCTTCTGCATGGGGCCGCTACTCTCCGACGGTTTGGGATTGGGCCACATTCATCGGCACAATGGGCATGTTCGTCATGTTGATTTTCCTGTTCGTGCGCGTCTTGCCGGCGATTTCCATCGCCGAAATGCGCGAATTGGTCACGGAAACGTCTGAGGAACACAAGTGATAGAGCACCGGTCACATGTTTATGGCGTGATTGGCGAGTTCGAGAAGCCCGAGCAGCTCGTTCATGCCGCCACGAAAATTCGCGAAGCGGGCTACCGCTATTACGAATGCTACACTCCGTTTCCCGTGGAAGGCATGCCGGAAGCCATGGCCATGCGTCGAAACGACGTTCCGTTGATCACGCTTTTCGGTGGCTTGATCGGGGGGCTCGGCGGTTTTGCCTTCCAATACTGGGTGAATGTGATCAGCTATCCTCTCAACATCGGCGGGCGTCCGCTCAATAGCTGGCCGGCATTCATTCCTGTTACCTTTGAGCTGACGATTCTGGCCGCTTCACTCTCCGCGGTGCTCGGCATGCTTGCCCTTAACGGGCTGCCCCAGCCGCATCATCCGATTTTTAATGCCCACCGTTTCACGCATGCCTCGACAGACCGCTTCTTTGTCTGCATCCAGGCCCGCGACAGGAAGTTTCATCTCGCGGAGACTGCGCGCTTTCTTCAGGGACTCGCGGCGCATCACGTCTCCGAGGTGCACGATGATTAGCACCTCGCGCATTCTTCTGGGTCTCTGCGCCGTCCTCTTCTCCATTTTGGTGGCGGGCTGCAGGATTCAGCAGGATATGGCGCACCAGCCCAAGAACAGGCCACTTTCGCCTAGCGCCTTCTTCGACGACGGCCGCTCGGGTCGCCCGATCATTGAAAATACCGTGGCACGCGGGTCAATTGCGGACGATGGCTTGTTCGTTCCCAAGGATTCGAATGCCTTTCCGCTTCCGTTGACGCCGGCGCTGCTCAATCGCGGCCAGGAGCGCTACAAAATCTTTTGCACCCCTTGTCATGGTTTGCTGGGCGACGGCAACGGTATGGTTTCCATGCGAGGAATGAAGCACCCGCCCACATTTCATCAGCCGCGGCTCCGGCAAGTCCCCAACGGATACATATTTGACGTGATCACCAATAGGTTCGGCGGCATGCTTGGCTATTCTGCGCAGATTCCCCCGGCTGACCGCTGGGCCATCACTGCGTATGTCCGGGCGCTCCAGCTCAGCCGCAACGCGCCGGTTTCCGATCTTCCGCCCGATCTGCGGGCGAAATTGCCTTCAGGAGGCTCCGCGAAATGACCGCGCAGGACTACATGGCGCCTGAAAGCGTCGGCCGCCTGCAGCAGCGCGCACTCGGGGCAGGCATAGCCGGTCTGGTGGCCTGCGGGATTTGTGTCTTCCTCTATGGCGGCCAATTCGCTGATCGATTCTTCCATTCCTATCTGGTCGCGTTTCTGTTCGTACTCGGATTGTCGCTTGGCTCGCTTGGCTTGTTGATGCTTCAGCATCTTACTGGCGGCCACTGGGGCATCATGACCCGCCGGCCCCTGGAATCCGCCACTCGCGTGCTTCCGGTCGTTGCCGTATTTTTTCTTCCCATTGCCATTTTCGGAATGAAGCATCTCTATGGAGCCTGGCTTACTGCGCCCTCGACAGGCGAAGGCGCGCTTTCGGATTTCCAGAAGACTTACCTGACTGGCAACGGCTATCTCATCCGCGCGGTCATTTATTTCGCGATCTGGTTGCTGCTGATGTTCCTCTTCAACCGCTGGTCGAAAGAACAAGACGTCAACCGTGAAGACCGGGCCCTCCGCCGCCGGATGAAAATGCTGGCGGGGCCCGGCATCATTCTTTATGTGTTCGTCATGTCTTTCGCGGCCATCGATTGGGTGATGTCGCTCTCTCCGCACTGGGCCTCGACCATCTACGGTTTCCTCTTCGTGGTCGGACAGCTGATCTCGGCAATGTCGCTGATGATCGCCGTCCTTGTACTGCTCTCCCGCACAGCGCCCATGGAAGGGATTATCCAAAGCCGCCACTTGCACGACCTGGGCAAGCTTCTGCTCGCTTTCGTTATGCTCTGGGCCTATTTCGGTTTTTCACAACTCCTTATCATCTGGTCCGGCAACCTGCCTGAAGAAATCAGTTTCTACCGATCGCGTCTCTATGGAGCTTGGGGCGTCGTCGCTGTTGCCGTTCTGATCTTCCATTTTTTCGTGCCCTTCTTTTCTCTTCTTTCGCGCGACCTCAAGCGCAGCGCCAAGCTGCTGCCCAAAATCGCGATCTGGCTCATCTTCATGCGCCTGGTCGATCTCTTTTGGATGACGCGCCCGGAGTTTACTTCGAGTGCCGTTCCAGGTTTGATGGACGTTGCGGCGATCGTCGCCCTTGCTGGAATTTGGCTGGCCGTCTTTGCCAGAAATTTGAAGAGCCAGCCGCTTCTCCCGCTGGGCGATCCAAAACTTGAAGAGGCGATTGAAGTCCATGAGTACTGAGCATCGCAACCAGGGTCAGGCCGGCGAGCAGCGGCCCACGCACTCGGATGTTTCGTTCGAGTCGGCGGACATCAACACGCGCACGATTTTGGCGTACATGTTCTATCTGGCGTTGGCGGTTGTGGCTGCGTTCCTCATCAGTGTTTTTGTGTTCCGTTCACTGACGAGTATGGCTGTCAATTCCGAGACGCCGCCTGTTGCAGCGCACCAGGGTGTTGGTCCGACCATGCCGCCGGAGCCCATGCTTCAGGGTGTTCCCGGGCACACCACGGACCCGCAACAGGATTTGCGCAACAAACTGTCTGCGGACGAAGCGGCAGACCAAAAACTGGATTGGATCGATAAGCAAGCGGGCATTGCGCAAATTCCCGTGGAAGAAGCCATGAAAATCATCGTCACCAAAGGATTGCCGGCGGTGCCTGCGCCCCCGGCGGAAAAGAAGAAGTAAGGCCATGAACTGGATGCGTTTCATCTCGGGAGTTTTTGCTCTGCTGCTGTGCGTTAGCGCAGCAAGCGCACAGGCTGTGCCGGATAACACTGGTACAGCGTCGCAGAATATGCCTGCCGTCCTGCGAAACGTCGGCTTCGAGCCCCAACTCAATTCGCATTTGCCGCTCGATCTTGCTTTCCGCGATGAGACTGGCCGCAACGTCCAATTCCGCGATTATTTCAACCAGCGGCCAGTCGTTCTCGCGCTCGTCTACTACGGTTGTCCCATGCTCTGCGATCAAATCGAACAAGGCGTCGTCGGTACCTTGCGCATGCTTTCTTTCAATCCCGGGCGAGACTACGAGGTGGTCTTCGTCAGCTTTGACCCGCGCGAAACTCCCGAAATGGCGGCCCGGAAAAAAGAAGTCGCCATGACCCATTTCCGCCGCCCCGAGACGGCCGGCGGCTGGCATTTCCTGACGGGATCCAAAGAGTCCGTCGATGCGCTCACCAAAGCCGCCAACTTCCGCTATTCGTTTGATCAGAAATCCGGCCTCTTCGCTCACGCCAGCGGCATTATGCTGCTGACTCCCGATGGCCGCATCTCGCGCTATTTTTATGGCGTTGAGTATCCTGCCCGCGACGTCCGCCTTGGCTTGGTCGATGCCTCAGCCGGCAAGATCGGCACGCCCATCGATCGCGCTTTGCTTTTCTGCTACCAGTACGATCCCGCGTCGGCGCGCTACAGCGCTTCCATACTCAAGATCATTCGGTTGGGAGGAGTTCTGACGATTCTAGGCCTGGTCGCCGGAATTTTAATTTTCCGCCGGCGCGATATCGCCGCCGCGCGAACGAACGTCCAAGGAGCCCACTAAGCCGTGCAGGCGCAACTGCCATTTTATCCGGATCAGGCCTCCAACTTCGCCCCCAGCGTGGACTCGCTGATGACGTTTCTTATCCTCGTGTCCGTCGGATTCTCGGTCTTGATCACCGCCGCGATCGTCATTTTCTTCTTCAAATTTCACCGCAAGAGCAAGAACGAAATTGGCGTTCCGATGCACGGCGACCTGCGTCTGGAAACCGCGTGGATCGTGATTCCCGCTCTTTTGGCTCTGGCCATGTTCAGCTGGGGCGCGGTTGTCTACGTCGATTATCGTCACGCACCTCAAGACACTCTGGATATCTACGTCATCGGCAAGCAGTGGATGTGGAAGATTCAGCAGCCCAACGGCCGCAGAGAAATCAACGAGCTGCACGTCCCCACCGGCCGCAACATCAAGCTTGTCCTCGCCAGTGAGGATGTCATCCACGACTTTTTCGTTCCGGCCTTTCGCGTGAAGATGGACGTTGTCCCCGGTCACTACAACACCATGTGGTTCCGTCCTACGAAGCCGGGCCGCTACCACTTCTTCTGTTCGCAATACTGCGGCACAAACCACGCTGTCATGGGCGGTTGGGTCACTGTCATGGATCCTTCCGATTACGCCGCATGGCTTTCCGGATCCACCGGAGAAGACGTCAATCCTGTCGTCGCCGGAGAAAAGCTGTTTGTCGAGAAAGCCTGCGCCACTTGCCATCTTGGCAATGGCACAGGCCGGGCTCCGTCTCTGAACGGAGTTTACGACGGCACGGTTCGGCTTGCTGATGGCTCGACCGTCACCGCGGACGACGCCTACATTCGCGAGTCCATTTTAAATCCCCCCGCTAAAATAGTGGCCGGGTATCAGCCGCTGATGCCCGCCTTTCAGGGTCAGTTGACGGAGGAACAGATTTTGAGTCTGACCGCCTACATTAAGTCGCTGCAATCGCAGCCGGTTCCCGCGACGGGTGCGGGCGTCTCTACTCCGGGGAAGAAATAAGCCATGAGCACGACACCGCCAAATCCGCTCAGCCATCAGTTGCCGGAAGAGCACTATCTAAATTCCACGTACGGCATTCGTTCCTGGCTGCTCACCACAGACCACAAGCGTATCGGCCTGCTCTATCTTGCCTCGGTCACCTTTTTCTTTTTTGTCGGCGGCATCTTTGCCACCCTGATTCGGATTCATCTGCTTACGCCCGAAGGCTACTTGGTTACGCCGGAAACCTACAACAAGCTCTTCACCATGCACGGCGTCGCCATGATTTTCTTTTTCCTGATTCCATCCATCCCCGCGGTGCTCGGCAACTTTCTCATTCCTTTGATGATTGGAGCGAAGGACGTCGCTTTTCCCAAGCTCAACCTCCTGAGTTGGTACGTTTACATCACCGGCGGCTGCTTCGTCCTCTACTCCTTTGCCACGGGCGGTTTGGATACCGGTTGGACCTTTTACACCCCGCTCAGCAGCGTTTATTCGAATTCCGCCGTCACCCCTGCCGTCATCGGCATATTCATCAATGGCTTCTCCTCGATTCTCACGGGCATGAACTTTGTCGTCACCATCCATACCATGCGTGCTCCCGGCATGACCTGGTTCCGGCTACCCCTATTCGTTTGGGCTCACTACGCCACCAGCATCATCTTTATCCTCGGAACGCCGGTAATCGCTATCACGCTTCTTTTGGCTGGCCTCGAGCGAATGTTCCACCTCGGCTTCTTCAACCCGGCTCTTGGCGGCGACCCCATTCTTTTCCAGCACTTGTTCTGGTTTTACTCGCACCCCGCCGTGTACATCATGATTCTCCCGGCCATGGGTGTCGTCAGCGAAATCATTCCCACGTTTGCGCGCAAACCCATCTTCGGCTACTCCTTCATCGCCGGTTCGAGCATCGCCATCGCTGTTATTGGGTTCTTCGTCTGGGCGCATCACATGTTTCTGACGGGAGAGTCCACCTACGCCGCGCTGGCTTTCTCGCTTCTCAGTTACCTGGTCGCGATCCCCTCCGCCGTCAAAGTTTTTAACTGGACCTCCACTCTTTACAAGGGCTCCATCTCTTACGACACACCGATGCTCTACGCTCTTGGCTTCATCGGTTTGTTTTTGATCGGTGGTCTTACCGGACTGTTCCTTGCCTGCCTGGGCCTCGATATCCATATCCACGATACTTACTTCGTCGTCGCGCATTTCCACTACATCATGGTGGGTGGCGCCGTTATGGGCTATGTCGGTGGCTTGCACTTCTGGTGGCCGAAGATAACAGGCAAGCTATATCCCGAGTTTCTGGCGCGCATCGCTGCGGTTGTGCTGTTTGTCGGGTTTAACCTGACCTTTTTCCCCCAATTCCTTCTCGGCTACCTGGGCATGCCCCGCCGCTACCACAACTATCCTCCCGAGTTCCAAGTGCTCAACGTGATGTCTACTGCGGGTGCTTCGATTCTGGCCCTGGGTTACCTCTTGCCGATGCTCTACCTCACGTGGTCCATGCGCTACGGCAAAGTCGCCGGCCCCAATCCCTGGCCCGCCACCGGTCTTGAGTGGCGCACGGCATCTCCGCCGCCAACTGAAAATTTTGATGTAACGCCTGTAGTCGATTGGGAGCCGTACGACTATGAGAACCGTCCCGATCTTGGACTTGCAACTCCGAAATCGCCGTCGCTCGCGCCCGCTCACGGCGACGATTAGCGTATCGATTTTATCGTTCGGGCTCGCTTTAGGTTGAAGTTTGGTGATGAGCCCGCCCGCGCCGCGGCATTCCACGCAGCGCGAACTGAGGTAAGAGGAGCGCCGAGTGCATCGCACCGGAGAATTGTACGGACAGTATCAAACGCTGGAGCAGCAGAAAGACTCTGCCACCCTGGGCATGTGGATTTTTCTGGCCACCGAAATCCTCTTCTTCGGCGGCCTCTTTCTCACCTACACCATTAACCGTCACACGTATGCGCAGGTTTTTGCTTTCTCAAGCCGCACCATTGATTTGAAGTGGGGCGCAATCAACACCGTCGTCTTGATCGGCAGTAGCTTGACTATGGCCATGTCGGTCTGGTCCGCCCAGGTCGGCAGGAAAAAGCTGGTCACACTTTTCCTGATCCTCACCTTGGCTTTGGGTTCGGTCTTCCTTGGCGTCAAGGCTGTCGAGTATCATGCGAAATATGTTGAGCATCACATTCCCGGCGCGGGCTTTGACCTCTACTACTGCACCAACAATCCGGCGGCTTGCAGTCTAAGTGGCAAGGCCCTCGAAAATGAAAAAACGGAACTGGATGATTTGACCACAAAGGCCGGCGGCCCAGCTGCCGTTAATGCTCACTCGCAGCTTTTCTTCTCTCTCTACTTTGGCATGACCGGCTTGCACGCCGTGCACATGATTGTCGGCGCCGGTCTTCTCGTTTGGCTGATCCTGCAGTCCATAAAGGGACGTTTCACGCCCGAATACAACACGCCGGTCGAAAACATAGGCTTGTACTGGCACTTCGTCGATATTGTGTGGATTTATCTGTTCCCGCTGTTATATCTGATTGACCGGCATTAGCGGGCTCATTGAGGAGAGGTGCGCGTGTCCGAACACATCGTTTCCCCAAAAATGTACATCTTGATCTTCACAGCCCTGGTAATTCTCACCGTCACGACCGTGTACGCCGCGACTGTGGACCTCAACGAGCATTACGCGGGCTTGAATGTCATCGTGGCTCTCGTGATCGCCACTTGCAAGGCCATCCTCGTAGTGCTCTTCTTCATGCACGCATACTACAGTACCAAGAGGACCCAGCTCATCATCATCGCAGGTGTTTTTTGGCTCGCCACCATGCTCTTCCTGACCCTCGGCGACTACGCCACGCGCTCCTGGGATGTGCATTAGCACTTCGATCAGCGCTCTGCCTGGTTTTTGGATATTTCTCCCGAACAATTTAGCCTAATGGATCGAGCAACATGCCCGCCGGGCGTACTTCCACCGAGTTCGGGTTTATTTGGGTGTTTTTGGTAGGTTGGTGACGGTCCGGAGGCAAATCCGTGTCACCGTTCGGCGAAAGTAGTAGGGGGGAGAAACGAACCGGCCCAGCCCTCAATCCCCTAAAGGGATCCTCGGCTCGTCTCCCCCACTGTCTTGACTACTGCAGCTCGCAGGCCAAGCCTAACTCCATTGTTTTCAATCTCTTGTCGCCAGATAGCCGGGTAAAAATGTTCTACCCCCCGCGAAATTTTACTCGTCAGGTAAACCCCCCATATCCCTTTTCTCCCCTGCCGGTCTTGTAGAGACTCAAACTCTGTACCCTCCTGAAGGGGACCGCGAATCTAAGGACTACCGGAATTGGTTGAAAATCAAGGGAGTTGTGAACGAATTTTATTATTGGGGACTGACTCCCTCAGGAGCTATCACCACGGGCAATTTAGCGATGCCATCTTTCTTCAAAATCGACAAGGAACGAAGGTTCGTCCTAAGCAGCGGGAACGGGATCCTCAATCGGGAGGAGGCACTGGCACATCAGGTTCGGTTGCTCTCAGATCCTGACTTTGATCCCAGCTACTCGCAACTCGTAGATTTTACGCAAATTACCGAATTTGACCTCAGCGCCGAGGACATTCGCCAAATGGCGCAACGCAAAGTCTTCTCACCGGACTCGCGCCGCGCTATCCTCGTGCCCAACGAACACGCCTACGGTTTAGGTCGAATGTTTGAGAGCCTCCGGGATGCTGCGGGTGAACGCGGAATTCGCGTTTTCCGCAACCTCGAAGAAGCGTTGGATTGGGTGCTTTCAAAGCAAGAAGCGTCCTGACTGCACCCTACGCCAGATGGATTCGCGTGCGGTTCCGCCCCAACGTAAAGAACCGCCAACAAAATCAACCACTCGGGTCGAAGTACATTACGAGACTCTTCACGGTTTCTTGACCCCGCCGAATTCTCCCTGCTATTGTGAAGAGTTATTCTGGCCTCAGTCTACCCACTGTGCGCCGGAGCTCCTGGGGAGGGAGCGTTCTCGTCTCATGGGCCTCACCAAACTGGTAATTCGGGGCGCGCGCCAGCACAACCTGAAAAACATCAGCCTCGAAATCCCCCGAAACACCCTGACCGTCATCACCGGCCTGTCCGGCTCCGGGAAGTCCTCTTTGGCCTTCGATACGATTTACGCCGAGGGTCAGCGCCGTTATGTCGAATCGCTCTCCGCTTACGCCCGCCAGTTCCTCGACCAAATGGAACGCCCGGAAGTGGACGTCATCGAAGGTCTTTCCCCTTCGATCGCCATCGAGCAGAAAACCACCACGCGCTCACCCCGCTCCACCGTAGGAACCATCACCGAAATTTACGATTATCTCCGCGTCATCTACGCTTCCATTGGAGTCCCGCACTGCCCCAATTGCGGCAAGCCCATCGCGCGCCAGTCCAGCGAGCAGATCGTTCAAGCGATTCTCAATGGCGAGTTATGCCAATCCGACGACCGCATCATGATCTTGGCGCCCGTTGTTCGTGGGCGAAAGGGAGCTTACCGTAGGGAATTCGAAAAGCTGGCACAAGACGGCTACGTCCGCGTGCGCGTCAATGGCGAACTTTTTCCCCTCGACGAGCCCCCCAGCCTCGATAAGCGCAAGAACCACACCATCGAAGTCGTCGTGGACCGCCTGCTCGTCAAGCAAGGCATTGCCGCTCGCCTTGAGCAGTCCATCGCCACCGCACTTAAACTCGCCGGAGGACTCGTCACCGTGGCCGTCGTTGGCGGCAAAGAACATGTCTTTTCGGAGAAACTCGCTTGCCCGGATTGCGGCATTTCTGTCCCGCAGCTGGAGCCGCGTTCTTTCAGCTTCAATTCTCCCTACGGCGCATGCCCTGCCTGCAACGGTTTGGGCTCCAAGTACGACTTCGATCCCGCAAGAATCGTCACGGACTGGACTCGTCCCCTCTTCGACGGTGGCCTCGGTCCCGGCTCCAGCTCGGCCATCCTCAAGCGCACTCTCGAGCTTGCCGCCTACGCCTATCATTTCGATTTGGAGACGCCCTTCGAGAAATTCCCGCCCCGCATTCAGAATCTGCTTCTCTACGGCTATCCGCCTTCGAATGGGCGCGACAGCTCGAACGAAAAGGATTCTGCCGGCAAGAAGGCTCGGCCCCAGAAGGCTTTCCGTTTTCCTGGCATCCTGAAATTTCTTGACCGCAACTTCGCGGAATCCAATTCCGATTCTTACCGCGAGTGGATGACGCAATATATGTCCGCTACACTGTGCAATGTTTGCCACGGCAAGCGCCTCCGTCGGGAATCGCTCGCCGTCAAGCTGGCCCGGTACTCCATCGCCGATTTCACGGCACTTTCTCTGGCCGCTTCTCGCCCCGCCGTGGACAAGATCCTCGCGCAACTCACCTCCCGCCAAAAAGAAATCGCCGGCCGCCCACTCGAAGAAGTCGCCGAGCGAATCGATTTTCTTCTTGCCGTGGGTTTAGGCTATCTGAGCCTGGACCGCTCCGCCGCCACGCTCTCCGGTGGCGAAGCCCAGCGCATCCGCCTCGCCACGCAAATCGGCTCGCGTCTCCGCGGCGTTCTTTATGTTCTCGATGAACCGTCCATAGGCCTTCATGCGCGCGATAACGATCGCCTGCTAGGTTCTCTCGAGCAGTTGCGCGATCTGGGCAACACGGTCCTCGTTGTCGAGCATGATGAAGACACCATTCGCCGCGCCGATTTTGTCGTCGACCTGGGACCCGGCGCGGGCAACGCCGGAGGCTACCTCGTTGCCCAAGGCAGGCCTCAGCAGATTGCTGCGAGCGCCGAATCGCTCACGGGCCGCTATCTCAGCGGCGCCGCTCGCATCGCCGTTCCCGAAAAGCGCCGCAGTCCCAATGGCAAAGTCATCCAGATCCTCGGTGCGAGCGCCAATAATTTGAAAGATGTCGACGTGACGCTCCCCCTCGGCTTGCTTACCGTCGTCACCGGCGTTTCCGGCTCCGGCAAATCCACCCTCGTCAACGACATTCTCTATCGCTCGCTCGCCCAGAAACTTTATCGTTCCATGGAGCCGCCCGGCGCGCACCGCGAACTCCTCGGGTCCGATCAAATCGATAAAGTCATCGAGATCGATCAAGCGCCCATCGGCCGCACTCCTCGTTCGAACCCCGCCACCTACACCGGCGTTTTCGCCCCCATCCGCGAGCTCTTTGCAATGCTTCCGGAATCGCGCGAGCGCGGGTATCGTCCCGGCCGCTTCAGTTTCAACGTCAAGGGCGGCCGCTGCGAAGCCTGCCAGGGCGACGGGCTCCGCCGCATCGAAATGAATTTCCTGCCCGATGTTTACGTCATGTGCGAAGTCTGCCGCGGCAAGCGTTACAATTCAGAAACACTCGCCGTCCGCTACAAAGGGCACACCATCAGCGACGTGCTCAACCTGCCTACGTCCGACGCGTTGAAACTTCTCGAAAATATTCCGCAGATCCAACAAAAACTTTCGACGCTCGTCGAGGTCGGCCTCGGCTATGTCACCCTCGGCCAATCCGCAACCACGCTCTCGGGCGGCGAAGCCCAGCGCATCAAGCTCGCTCGCGAACTTTCCAAGCGTCAAACCGGCCGCACTCTTTACATCCTCGATGAACCCACCACCGGCCTGCATTTCGACGACGTTCGCAAACTCCTCGACGTCCTCCAGCGCCTCGTCTCTCTTGGCAACACCGTCCTCATCATCGAGCATCACCTCGACGTCATCAAACAGGCCGACTGGATCATCGACCTCGGTCCCGAAGGCGGCGAAGGCGGCGGCCGCATCGTCGCTCAAGGCCCTCCCGAACTCGTCGCCCGCACCAAAAAATCCTACACCGGCCAGGCTCTCGCTCGCGTCCTCGGTATCTCCAACAATGGTCACGCCAATGCCCACAATCCAATTGCAAAATAATCGCACAAGCGTCCCTCTTTGCAGGGTCCGCCTTCTGAGGCGGACCGTCGATCAAGTCAGCGGATCGCGTTTGTTGTGCGCGCCGCGCTCTGTCTCTCCTTGCTACCATCCCGCTTTACGATTTACAGTGTTTCCTTCTCCATGAGCATCTATTCCACCCCGCCACTCACCTTTGGCGCAGTTCGCACGTATCCGCTCTCTTCTCGCAAGAGCAAAGTCAGTGTCCACGACTTCGCCAAACCACCCGCCGCCAACGCATCTCTAACAAAGTTCCTCGACTCACTTCCAAATTTTCTCGCGGCGAACGATTTACGCCAGCTCCTAGCCGCCATCCATCGCGCGCGCAAACAACGCGCCGCAATCCTCTGGGGTATCGGCGGCCACGTGATCAAAGTCGGCCTCGGCCCCGTCCTCATCGATCTGATGAAACGTGGCTTCGTCTCCGGCATTGCCATGAACGGCGCAGCGCTCATCCACGATTTCGAAATCGCTCTTGCCGGCAACACCTCCGAAGACGTCGAAGCCGGCCTCGGCGCCGGCCAGTTCGGCATGGCTAGCGAAACCGGGGAGTTCGTCAACGAATTCTCAAAACTCGCCGCTCGCCTTCACATCGGCTACGGCGAAGCTGCCGGCCAGTTCCTCACCAGCGGCGTACTGAACGCTAAACACGCCGCCTCCAGCGTTCTCGTTGCCGCTTATAAGCAGCGCATCCCCGTCACCATTCATCTCGCCATCGGCACCGACATTCCCCACATGCATCCTGCCGCCGACGGTCCTTGCCTTGGCGCAGCCACGTTTCTCGATTTCCGCCTCTTCTGTGCTCTCGTGAAACAAATGCATCCCGGCGGTGTCTACTTGAACTGGGGATCAGCCGTGCTTCTTCCCGAGGTTTTTCTGAAAGCCGTGAGCGTCGTCCGCAATCTTGGTGTGCCCTTGCAGCCAATCACCACTGCCAACTTCGACTTTATCCAGCACTACCGTCCGTTGCAGAATGTAGTGAAGCGTCCCACGGTCTCCGAACGCGGGGGCCGCAAATCGGGTTCGCGCGGTTTCGCCATCACGGGCCACCACGAACTGCTGATGCCTCTGGTGGCCGCCGCGCTGGCCGCTGGCTGGCCGAAAACGCTGCGCCAAGGAAAACGTTGAGCCTCTTCGACGATAACTCGCCTCATCCTCCCGATCAGGACCCCTCTTCGCCATTTCCCGCGGAAACCGGCACTGGTACGCCCCAGCCGCTTTCGATTCCTGCCGCACCTCCGCTCGCCGGCGATCCCATCAGCCTCGCCGCCACCGATCCCCCTCCAGTCGCTTCCTATTCCCTTAAACCCTCCCTGCCTGAGGACTTGCGCATCTCGTGGTCCTGGCTGCACCTCGTCTTGTTTCTTTTTTTCGGATTCTTTAGCTTGATCCTCATACAGGGAGGCTTCGCGATCTATTACGCTCCCCTCCGCCATTTTGCCAACGAAAAAGAATTCGAGCGCTTTGTCCTGTCCAAGCCGGCTTTCGCCATTGGCAGCATGGTTCTTTGGTATGCCTTCATTTTCTTGTTTCTCTACGTCACACTGGCCGTCCTGCGAGGCTTTCCCTTCTGGCGAACTTTAGGCTGGCGAAAGCTCACCCGGCCCAACGGCGGCCCGCCGCGGAGGCCGTGGCTTTTTTTCCTTGCCGGCTGCGGTCTTTCTCTTCTGGTATCCGTCGTTACCATCAAAGTTCAGCCGCCAGATAATGTGCCCATCGAAGAACTTTTCCGCTACAAAAACACCGCCATGCTCTTTATGGCCATGGCCGTTTTGGTGGCGCCACTCGTCGAGGAAACCGTATTTCGCGGTTATCTTTACCCGTTGTTTGCGAAAACTTTCGGCGTGGCCACTAGCGTCCTCGTTACCGGCGTACTTTTTGGTTTAATGCACGGCGCCCAGCTCGGCTGGACTTGGGGTCTTGTTTCGGTGCTCATCGTCGTCGGCGTGATCTTCACTCTTGCTCGCGCTCGCACCGGCTCCGTATTCGCCAGTTTTTTGCTGCACCTGGGCTATAACTCCATGATCGCTCTGGTCACCATACTTGGAACTCAGGGCTTCACTAAAATTCCGTCTGCTCACTGACGGATTCGTTTTCTTCTCGCACCTTCGCTACAATGATTCCTTCCGGAGATACGACAAGCATGTACGTAGCACAGCCCATCGAATGGACCGACCGCGGCGTGGTCATGCTTGACCAGCGCCTCCTTCCCGGCGAGGAAATCAGCTATACCTACACCAGCTATCGCGAAGTCGCCAAGGCCATCCGCGACATGGTCATTCGCGGCGCGCCGGCAATAGGTGTTGCGGCAGCCATGGGCGTCGCGCTGGGTGTCCTTCATTCCTCCGCAAAGTCGGTCGAGGCACTGCGCGCGGAATTTCCGGAAATCTGCGACACGCTTGCCAAAACGCGCCCCACCGCTGTCGATCTTTTCTGGGCCATCGAGCGCATGAAGCGCCGCTTTGCCGAACTCACCGCCCAAACTTCGGACTTGTCGAAAATCCGCGAAGCAATGGTCCAGGAAGCGCGGCAAGTTCATCTCGAAAAGAAAGCCACCGACGAAGCCATCGGCCGCTTCGGTTCAGAATTCATGCCCAGCAATGGCCAGGTTATGACGCAATGCAACGCAGGAGCTCTCGCCACCGGCGGAATTGGCACCGCGCTAGGCGTCATCCGTATCGCTTACCAACAAGGCAAGAAGTTGCACGTCCTCGTGCCCGAAACGCGTCCCTATTTGCAAGGCGCCCGCCTCACCGCGTGGGAACTCCACAAAGGCGGCATTCCCCTCACGCTCATTACCGATAACATGGTGGGCCATTTTCTGAAGACGGGCAAAGTCGGCGCCATTGTCACCGGAGCTGACCGCATCGCCGCCAACGGCGACACCGCCAACAAAATCGGCACGTACCAGATCGCCGTCCTCGCCAAAGAGAACAACGTCCCCTTTTATATCGCCGCTCCCGTCTCCACCTTCGATCTCTCGATACCCGACGGCGATCGCATTCCCATCGAGGAGCGCTCCGCCGCCGAAGTCACTCATTTGCAGGGTGTTCGAATCGCGCCCGACGTTCACGCTGCGCATCCCGCCTTTGACGTCACACCCGCGCGCTACATCGCTGCCATCTTCACGGAACGCGGCGTCGCCCGTGCTCCCTATGCGGATTCTCTGCGCGTCTTGGCCAACTCGGCGCAAGTCGCCGCAGCCCCGTCCACTCGGTAAACGATGCTGTCCATTCGAATGATCCACGCATTTCAAAAAACAATTTACAGAACAATTTATGTCGTAGCTCTTTTCGCGGTATTTCTGCCAGTCGTTCCTGCAACGCAGCAGCCAAGCGTGGCACGGTCAGCCAAATCACAGTCCATCCGCCTCCATCCGGCGAATCCACACTACTTTCTCTTCCGCGGAAAGGCAGTCGTCCTGATTACCAGCGGCGAACACTATGGCGCGGTGTTGAACAGGGACTTCGACTATCACCGCTATCTCTCTGCACTAGAAGCTGACGGGCTCAACTACACGCGCCTCTTCACTGGCTCCTATGTCGAAGTCCCCGCGAAATCCTTCGGAATTTTGCACAACGATCTCGCCCCCGAGCCCGGACGCTTCCTAGCGCCATGGGCGCGCAGTGACACTCCCGGCTATGCTGGCGGGGGAAATAAATTCGACCTCGATCGATGGGATCCCGAATTCTTCACGCGTTTTCGAGATTTTCTTTCGAAAGCCGCCGAACGCGGAATCGTGGTCGAGGTGACGCTCTTCTCCTCTCACTACGACGAAGCGCAGTGGCAGATGAGCGCGCTGAATCCCGCCAACAACATCAACGACATCAAGGCCATCGACTGGAAGAAACTTCACACCCTCGAAAACGGAAACATCCTCGCCTATCAGGAAAAATATGCGCGTAAACTCGTCCGCGAAGCGAACTCCTTCGACAATGTCATCTTCGAAATTCAGAACGAGCCCTGGTCGGACCGCCCCGTTCTTGCCGGCGTCATCAACCCATACCTCCGCCCGCCTGCGCGAGACAACTTTCCCAATTCAATTGATCTGCCGGATGAACTTTCCATGGCATGGCAGGCCCGTGTGGCCGAGTGGATCACCCAGGAAGAGTCCGCCCTTCCAAATCACCACCTCATCGCTCAGAACTACTCTAATTTTTGTCTGCCTGTCCGAAAGATTCTCCCAGGCGTCGGCGTCGTGAACTTTCACTACGCCTATCCCGATGCTGTCCTTTTGAACTACGGCCTGCAATTTCCTATGACGAAACAGGTTTTCTCGGCCGCGACGATGACGCCTACCGGCGCCAGGCGTGGAATTTCATCCTTTCCGGCGGAAGCGTTTTTGACAGCCTCGACTATTCCTTTACCACCGGCCACGAAGACGGCTCCTACTCCGAGACCAATGGTCCCGGCGGCGGCAGCCCCTCTCTTCGCCGTCAGCTTCGAGTTCTCCGCGACTTTCTGCAGTCGTTCTCTTTGGTTGATCTTCGCCCAGATTCCCGCACAGTGAAGCACGCCGCAGGAGTAACCGCTCGAGTGCTCTCAAATCCGGCTAAGGAGTACGCCATCTATCTCGACGGAAACGGCCCCACGGACGTGACTCTCGAACTGCCTCGCGGACAGTACTCCTGCGAGTGGCTTAATACAAAAACAGGAAGCATCGAACAGTTGGAAAAGTTTACCCATAAAGGCGGCGGGAAGCTGCTAAGTTCGCCAGCTTTCCAGAGCGGAATCGCCTTGCGCCTGATTCGGACGTCCCCGGCATCCCTGCGATAGCCTTACTGTTACTCAATTCTTGTCCAGAGTAGCTAGTCCAAATCTTTTTTGGACGCTCCATTCGCCGTGGATTCCAAAAAAACATTGTGCTGCGGCGGTGGCATCGGGATATCTCCCATGCGATCCTTCCAAAGAAACTTGTTCAGCAGCGCGGTATCGACCGCGTCGGCGTGGCTGAAATCCAGGTTTTTCCCTTCTTTCCACTCCTTCGTATTTATTCGATAGATCAAACCATTGTCGCGATTGCGGTAGTCCGTGCTAAACGCCGGCTGCTGCCCCGTCCCGCCGAAGAGCGGCGCCATGACTGCCGCCCGCGAATCGTTCGCATTCATCGGCGGCACGCCGAGCAGCGATTCAATTGTGCGAACCACATTGATGGTCGTGTAAAAAGAATGGTCAACAAACGGTTTCAACTCTCCTCCTTGTCCCCCAGGCAGAGGCGAGTACTTGCTGATCACCAGCGCAATGCTCCGGTGCGAGTCCACGTGATCCGGCCCGTCTTGCGCATCGTCTTCTAAAATAAGGAACGCCGTATCATCCCAATATGGGCTGTGAGACACCGCGTCTACCACTCTTCCAACAGCCAGGTCATTGTCCGCTACCGATGCGGCTGGCCGCGGTTTTCCTTTTGCCCCGCCCGCGGTGTGATCGTCCGGCAGTCGCAGGAGAATAAATTGAGGCATGGTATCTTTGCCGGCCTTTCGCGAAGCCACAAACTGATCGAACTCGTTCAAGAATTCATCTGCGCGCAGCTGATCCGGATACGCAACCTCAAAATCAGGAAACAACGGATCGAAGTGGCCCTGCAATTCCACTTCACTCGCCACATTTTGTGCCAGAATCGGAATCGCCCACGGATATGGACTGGGGCCTCCTCGCGGATCACCGACATTTTTTTCGAGACTTTCGCCCTTCTTGATCAAAGACCGCGCGCAAGCCTCTCCCTCCGCTTTGGGCGGGCCCCAGTCGGGCTGTCCGCCACTTTGCTTTTCATTGCACCAGCGGCTCACGATGTATTCCCCATAGTGTCGGTACGATACCTTATGGCTTGCAAAATTCTTCCAAAGGTACCCGCCAGTGGGCTCTCCGGCATCTGGAACTCCGTCCTCCACGGAAATGCCGCTCAGCAACGTCCCTTCCGAATCGTAGGTATGCTCTTTCCCGCGGTAGCCGATGGGCCAAGTCTTCGCAATGTAATCGGAGATTGACGCGGAAGTCGACCACACGTGGCCGTCACCGGAAACATCTCCACTGTCGTAAAAATTATCGAGAATCCCGAATTGCCGCGCCAGCTTGTGCTGGTTCGGCGTGATGTCCTCGCCATACATCGTTAGTGAAGGATCGCCATTGGCGCCCGCAAGATCGCCAAACACCTGATCGTAGGTGCGATTTTCCTTGATGATATAAATCACATGGCGGATCTTGTTTTCGCCCCCCGCGAAAGGCACCTGGTCGCCATTGCCGCGCAGCGCGTTCGTATCAACCACCTGCTTTGTGTACGCCGCCAGATTCGACGTCACCTCCGCAAGAGCAATGCGCGCCAGCGATCCGTGGATCATCGCGGGCCCGTACGAATAGCGCGGACGGCCGTCGTCCCTCGTACCGATCGGTTTCGGATTCGGTCCGGAGCCGCGCCCTTTGGCGCTCGCGATGAGGAGATCCGTCCCCGTCGCCGCGACTGCCGTCGGGTACCACTCCGTGGGAATAAATCCGGCCGCCTCGCCAGAAGCGCCTCCACCATCTTTTTTAAGATCGAACACCGCCACCGAATCCGAAATTGCGTTTGCGGAAAAGAGCATCGTTTCGTCCGGCGAAAGAGCCAAATATTCGGGATCGCTTCCGCCGTATTTCTGCCTCGGAAGTTTCGTGGAAAAGTACGACACAACTTTCCCCGAGCCTGCGTCAAGCACAGCGATCTCGTCGCGATCCGTCAGTGCCACATAGACTCGCGAACCGTCTCGATTTAGCAGAAGCGCCGTCGGATGCGACCCTCCCGCAAGTGGTGATGCTGGCTTGCGCAACGGGATGATCCGCAGCACCCGTCCATTCAGCAAGTCGAGCTCCGCTACGGAAGAAGCGTTCCACAGCGAAACGAAACCCCGCTTCCCATCTTTCGTCATCACCGTCGTATACGGCAACGATGCGGGAATCCGGTTCAAAGTCGAGAGATCGAAACGGTAAATCAATTTGCCGTCCTTCGCATTGAGGAGAACCGCTTCGTCGGAGTTGTTGTTAGCGACCAGCAATCTTTCTTCTCCTCCACTTTCGGCAACGCTCAGCCCGGCCGGGTAAGTAACGTCCTTGTATTCAGTTCGGCGAAGTTTTCCCTCTGGAATTTTCGTGCGGGGTGCCATGGGCAGGAATCGCTCCGGTGCAATCCGCCCGTCCTCAAAGCTGTAAACAGCGATTCCGTTGCCTGTGCTCCCTTTCTTCTTGCCCAGGGGATCCGTGAGCGAGGCCATGCTGGCAAAGATGTGCCTCCCATCGAGGCTGAAAGCCAGCCCGAGAAAATATGTTTGACGCGCTTTGCTTCCGAGCCGGTTGTCGGGAAAATCGGTGAGCTCATTCGTCTTTAGATTGAGCGCCGAGAGCGACTGCTTTTCGCCCGAACTGTACGCGCCATATCCGCTGTGCAGCAGCACCGCGTACCGTCCATCGGGTGAAATCGCGATTGCCGTTGGAAGGTTGTTGGTTTGGCTCGGCGCGCCCGGAACTTTTCCCAGCAATTTACCGTTTGGCAGTTGCACAGTCTGTGGCGCATCTTGGGCAACGAGAACTGGTGCCGCGATAGAAAGAAACAGAACACAGAGAATCAGAAAAGGAAGTTTACAAACTCTACCAATACAATTCGTCATCGCGCGAGCATAAAAAATGTGCATCGCAAGAGGGTAAACCTCGCGGGTTGAATTTGTCGCCATGGGATCCCCGTGATCATCTGGTTTTACTGTTGTGGCTACCGAATCCTACGCTGCCAATCCACTTGCGGCAAGTTCCTCTTCTGCGCGCTCACTGCCTCCCGCTCTCCGATGTTCGCGCAACTCTTGCTCTGGGTTCTGAGCTTGACGCCATGAATCGTCTGGCCTATGGTTCTGCGCCAAGCTAAAATTGACGTCGCAAATTCCGCGAAAGTGCCGCGCTTGCGCAAAGATATTCGCGCAAAGAAAGGTCCCGCATGCCCGCCGTCGAGGCCAAGAATTATCACATCGATGCCCTGCGCGAATTCAGTACTCGGATCTTTCTCCACTTCGGCGTTCCCAAAGACGATGCCACGCAGGCCGCCGACGTCCTCGCCTCGGCGGATCTGCGCGGTATCGATTCTCACGGCGTAGCGCGTCTCTACAGCTACTTTGGACTCCTCAACGAAGGTCTGATCAATCCCAAGCCCAAGATCGCGACAGTCCGTTCCACCTTAAGTACCGCGACGATTGATGGTGATAACGGCCTGGGCCTCGTCGTCGGTCCTCAGTCGAATCGCATCGCGATGGATATGGCGGACAAAGCCGGCTCTGGCTGGGTCAGCGTCTGCAACACCAATCATTTCGGTATCGCCGGCTATTACGTCCTTCAGGCCCTCGAGCGCGACATGATCGGTTGGGCCATGACCAACTCCAGCAGCCTCGTCACGCCTCTCTGGGGCGCACAACGCATGCTCGGCACCAATCCCATTGCCATTGCTTTTCCCGGCAAAGCGGAACCGCCTATCGTGATTGATATGGCCACTTGCACCGCCGCCTACGGAAAAATTGAAATGGCTCGCCGTAAAGGCGAATCAATCCCTATCGGCTGGGCAATCGATAAGCAGGGGCGAAATACCACAAATCCCGATGATCCCGTGAACGGTGGCTGCCTTCTTCCGCTCGGTTCCGACCGCGAACGCAGCGGGCACAAAGGCTACGCCTTGGCCATGATGGTCGATGTGCTTTGCGGAGTGCTCAGCGGCGCCAACTGGGGGCCGTTCGCTCCGCCCTTCGCGTTGCGTCAGGAAATTCCAACGACCAGCGTAGGCAAAGGCATCGGCCATTTCTTCGGCGCGATGCGCCTCGACGGCTTCATCGATCCTGACACCTTCAAGCGCCAGATCGACGACTACGTCCGCGTTTTTCGCGCTACCAAACCTGCTCCTGGCACCAACGGGCCGCTCATTCCCGGCGATCCCGAACGCATTGCAGAAGCCGAACGCCGCAAAAACGGCGTACCGCTGATCCTGCCTATCGTGGAGGACCTCCGCGCCATCTCCAAACAAACCGGCATCCCGTTCGACTAACTCCACGCGAGCGCGATGGCTGCTCGCGTCTTTTACGCTGGGCGGATCCTCATGACCAGTCTTTCGCGCCGGCTGAGAAGCGCGAAGAGGCCCAGTAGCTGTTTCCACGGAAAATATTTTTTATTGAGCAGCTCCATGCCGGATGTGGCCTCTTCACCCGTCACGATTTCTGCCCTGGCGTCGACCCATTCGCCAAGCAGTTCGCCGCGCATCGTGCAGGGCGCGATTTTCACGCGGCCGTTGTTGCGAATGCGTTTCACTTTTCCGGTGTTTCCGATTGTGTAGATGTAGATCGTAGCGCCATCTCCCGCCAGGTCTCTGGCTGGATCCGCGGCGAACCACACCGGCGTCTTCACGCCCTCTCCGCTCTTTTTGAATGTCTCCAGGCTGAGGTATTTGTGATCGCGAAAAGCCGCAAATCCCATCGCATCGCTCCTGCTCGTTCGATGCACTCCATTCTATATGGAGCACGGGCAGAAAGGGCAAGCTCGCCAAGAGCCCGCCCTTTCGAAAAGCGCAATCCGTTTTCTTTATTGCGGCTCCTTACTTCCCTTTTAGCACTTCCCGCCGTTTACTTCGCGCGGACGTAGGTCACATCTTCCGTAAATGAGTCTTTCTGATCCTTTCGGAAAGTCCAGGCGGTTTTGAAATGATCGTTATCAATAAAAGTGTAGACGGCATGATGCATGTGCCCATCGTTGGGGCTCTTCAAGTTGGTCGCGCTCTCGAACTCAAACGTCAGCGTCTTAGTGTCCGGCACATAAAGCCCGCGCATTGTCGGCTGATTGCCCGCCATGCAGTAATGGGTCAACTTCAATTGTTCGCCATCCAGGTAGTAGAGCGTAATCATCTCCACCTGTTTGCCCTCTTCTGTTACGTGGGCCCTCTCGATGACCGCCGTTCCGCCCGACGTCAGCTCGAGGTCCAGCGTGGCTCTTTCTCTGTTCGACTTCTCGGTTTCCCAATGGCCCGCGAGGGATTTCAATTGTTCAAAAGCCGCCGTGCCATTGCCTCCTGCCTTGGCCGGCCTAATTGCAAATGCAAGTGCGAGTGCTGCGAGTGCCGCCAACATATTTGTTGCTTTCCTCATGTTCTTGTTCTCCTCCTCGTTCATTTATGGACTGACTTTCTATGAATTCGACCACTCGAAACTTATCGCGCAATCGACGCTTTCACTTGATTTCCAAATTTCTGCGTCAGAAACCCCACAATGACACCGAGCAGCATTCCGGGCAGCATGATGTCCCAGAACAACGCCAGCCCTGCACTCAGAACCACCAACAAGCTGAGCATCGCGGCGATCGCCATTCCAGCGAGCATTCCAAGAGCGATCGAATGCACTCTTTGACTCACGTATCCGATCACCGCTCCCGACACCAAGCCCTTCAACAAAGAAAACGTGATCACGCTGGTCATCACCGGCGCCAGGGACGGCTCCAGGAAACCGCTGAGGCCGTCCAGCAGCCCGAGTGTGCCTCCCACAGCCAGTCCCAGCATCGGTTTCGTCAGGCTCATCGTGTTCCTCAGCTCGTGCGTAGGCTGTTGCAGCACAACTTTACTTTGCATTCGGGTCCGCTTGCATCACACCGAAAACATTGCCTTCTGAGTCTTCGCAATATGCGAAGTAGCCCACGGTCGGAATCGGCGTTTTCGGCATAATGTTTTTTCCGCCGGCCTTCAAGACCGCCTCGACGGCGCCATCGACCGAGTCCACGCCAATCGTGTTTGTGGTGGAAGTGATGCCTCCAGGCTTCCTCATCATTCCGCCGTTAATTCCCGGCGTTCCGTCTTTCCCGGTGATCACCATCCAGTACTCGGTGGGACCGGCCCACTTATCGAACTTCCAGCCGAACACCTTTCCGTAGAACGCCGCGGCGCGTTCCGGCTCGGCTGCGGGTATTTCAAAATGTATGACTCGAGACATGGTTCTCCCTCCTAGAATTTACGAGCGAAACTTTTGGCGTTTCTTTCCGTTTTGCTTAGTGCGTGGCCGGCGTGGTTGTCGGAGCTGCTCCGTAACGCTGCGTTGCGAATCCCACGATCATTCCGACGATGCTTCCCGGAAGAATGATTTCGAAGTAATAGCCGTGCTGCATGTAGGCGACCAGAAAGGCCAGCACAAAACCAACACCCAATCCAAACAGGATCCCCAGAGGAACCGAATTCACTTTACGCGCGAAGATTCCCGCAGCGACTCCGGCGATGAGGCCCTTTACCGTGGACCCGATAATGATGCCCGCGAGCTGGGCTCGAACTGCCGGCGTGAACCATGCCGTTCCTCCATCAATGGCTCCCAGCAGAGCTCCCAAGAGCAATCCGATCAGGATCTTGTTCATTTGTCCGCCTCTCCTTTTCGTTCTCTGATGTTCTTTACAACAGAGCCCGGATTTCCTTTAGGTTTATCTTTTCAAAACCAGCAGCAGAATCACGCGCATCACCAAGTAAGCTAAAATCAACAAGATAAAGAAGCGATAGCGGCGATAAAAACGGGCCAGTTTGTCGAAAAAGCTCTCGCGGTGCGCTCCCACTGCCAGGCCATCGAGGTAGCGGGAAACATCCTGGCCAAGTTCCTGAACGGCGGAATAACGCGATTCACGCCGTTCCTCAGTGGCTTTTGCGCAGATCGCTTCAAGCGAGCGGTCGACGTGAGGAGCGAATCCAGCAGACGTCCGCTGGATGAGAATGAAGCGCAGGAGCGCGCCGAGCGAGAAAATGTCGCTGCGCGCGTCCAGCACTTCAACTTCTCCGCGCGCTTGCTCCGGGGACATATAGCCCGGAGTGCCCATCACCGTGCCGTGGCCGGTGATGACAGAACTCTTCGTGGAGTCACTTTCAACGCCGGGCTGATTTGGCTTTTCGAGAATAGTTGCTTCCGGATCGGCGGCGTGATCAGCGTGTTGCGTTTCGCTGCGCAGGATTTTGGCGAGGCCCCAGTCCATTACAAGCACTTCGCCGAAGGGGCCGACCATGATGTTCGCGGGCTTCAGGTCGCGGTGAAGAACGCCGCGGGCGTGGGCAAACGCAACGGCTTCGCAAATCCGCAAGAAGAGCCGCAAGCGGTCCTGCACGGATTCCACGGTTTCGATGAATTTGTCGAGCCGTTGCCCCTCGACAAATTTCATGGTGTAGAAGACGCGGCCATCCGCCAGCGTGCCCACGTCGTGCACCGGGACGATTCCAGGATGCTCAAGCCTCGCGAGCACCCGCGCTTCGCGAATGATCCGGTTCGCCAGATCGCCGTCCGTGCCCGGAACATCGAGGACTTTCAATGCGACGCGGCGTTCCAATTTTTCGTCTTCCGCCGCGTAGACGACGCCCATACCGCCGCGGGCGACGCGTTCGAGCAAGCGATAGCGCGTGCCCGCAAGATCCGGTTCTTCAGCGCCGGCGCGGAGACGCGCGATCGCTTTGTCCGAGAGCGATTTCATTTTGCTTCCCAGCCAAACACGGAGCGAGCTTCGCGCTGGAATTCTTCTTCGCTTCCGCAGATTTCCCGCAGCCGCTCGAGCGCGCCGCGACGGAATTCCCGCCGCGCCCAAGCCAGCGCGTTGGTTACGTCGGTCACCGGGATTCCGTACTCTGCCGCAAGTTTGTCATACGTAATCGTGTCGTCGCCCGACAAATCGTACTCCTCGAAGAGGCGGAAGGTTCTCTCCCTCTCGCCGGCTTCGCAATGCTTGCGCAAATCTTCGACGGCCAGCTCGAAGAGGCCGCGCACCCACTCTTTTTCAAAAAACTCTTCGAGCGACTCGGGAGAAGGAATCGCGGCGTGATCCATTGCGGCGCCGCCCAGTTCCTCTTCCGCGCCGGCAAAATCGAGCGCCACATGCGAAACATTGCCGCCGCGCTTCATGCGCTTCGCGGCTTTTTCTTCGTTCATTACGAAACTGTCCACGCACATGCGCAAGTACGTGCGGAGACGGCTTTTTGCCGGGTCATATTTGTCCAACAGCGCGCGTTCGATCACCTTCGAAAAGAATCCCTGCGTCAAGTCCTGGGCGTCTTCCGCCTGGCGGTTCCAACGCAGCCGGACATATTTGTAGACGGGCTTCCAGTAGGAAGCGCAGAGCGTATCCATCGCGCGGACGCGCTCGGCTTCGTCGCTGCTGCGGGCCGCGTCGATCACCGACCACCGCGTCAGCGGAAAGCGGTCACCACCGTGGATTGATTTGTCGTCGCTCATATGTTGCTGATGGTCCCTGGGTGGTTCGCGCGATGGCCTCCAAGTGCCGGAGGAGTCTATGCAGGAAGCCGGAAGCTGGCAAGGCGTCTCTCGTCCCAGTATGGGCGCGGGAAGGAGTCGGTGGAGAAGAGAAAGTTTGGGTGTGTGGCCGGGGGGATCCCTGACATTTTAGACCGGGCGCATATCTGACACTTTCTGGTCCGGTTGGATGACGGGATTAGAGGGAGGCGAAGGGGACGCGTCCCCTTCGCCTCCCTCTAATTTAGCGTTCGTGAGTAGAGGCGCCACCCGGAGTTGCTGGCTGTCGAACAGGGCGATGGGATGCTGCGCGAAGTAGACCGTGAACCAGCGGTCGTCTTCCTGCAACAAGCCTATTCGTTCGCCCCACAGAACCTCACTTAAAAACACATCGTCTTTCTTCCAACGAAAATGACCTTTCCGCCGCACGCTGCGCACCAGCATATACCCGGGATACTCCGGCTCCGGCACCTGCTCAGGGAATTTTCGCACCGACGGCTCATAGACCTCCGCCGGCGTGCGCATGCCCAGCGCTTCGTGCGGGCGCACCTCATTGTATTCCTGGCGAAAGCGGTCCGAAGCGCGTTGCTGCTTGCGCCGGTTGGCGGCGGGCGGATCGGCCACCTCCTGTTTCATCGTGCGATGCATGCGTTCGTGTCGGCCATTCTGTTCCGGATGTCCGGCTTCGATGCGCTCCGGCACGATGCCTAGCTTGATCCACCACACCGCCAAGCGCGACAGTCCGGCCAGCGCACGGCTCGCAAAAGGCGCGCCGTTGTCGGTGCGGATCGCTGTGGGCATGCCGAATTCGCGGAAGGCCGCTTCAAAGATGGCCTGCACTCTGTCCGTGTCGGTCTTCTCCACGGCCTGGCAGCGCAGCAGATAGCGGCTGTGCGCGTCGGAGATGGTCAGCGGATCGATGCGCTCCCCGTCCGCGGTGCGGAACCAACCCTTGAAATCCGCGCACCACACGCGGTTGGGTCCATCCGCATGCGCCAAGGGTTCGCTGTAGGGAGTGGTGCGCCTGCGCTTCTTGCGGGGCACCACCAAGCCTTCGCGCCGCAGCAGCGCTCCGATGGTGCTGGCCGCAGGCCAGCTGCGCCCCGGCTCGTCCCGCTCCAGAATGCGCTTGAGCTTCCGCGGTCCCCAGCGCATGTGCGCCTGCCGCAGCCCCAGCACCTGCTGCTCGAGTTCCTCCGGCATCTGGTTGTGATGCCGGTGCGCGGCGCGGCTCTGCTCGATCAGTCCGCCGGCGCCCGCTTCGCGGTGGCGCCGTAACCACACGTACCCGGTCTGGCGGGTGATTTCGTAGCGCGCACACAGCTCGGTCATGGTGCGTTCCCGTAACTCGTGCTCGAAGATAAATCTAAGTTTTTCTTCCATAACACTGCTCGTTTTCCATGGCATGCGCTTGTTCTACACGCAATCGCCAAATTTCCAGCAGTGTCAGGGATGCTCCCGGTCTATTCTGTCAGGGATGTGCCCGGTCTGTACCTGGGAAAGGGGACCCCCACCCCCCTATGATTTCTGCAAAGATGTGATTCGATTGGGGTTAGGAGGTAGGGTTGTGCAAAAGATGTGATTCTAAAGGGGATAGTGGGGAACTCGGGAGTTAAAAAAGCGGGATTTTCAGGCAAAGAAGGTACACCCCCGGTGTTTTGCAAAAGAGTGCGGAAACTGTTGAATGGAAAGGAGTTGTTGAAATGCTCTTTTTGGAAGAGCGCACAAGAATGTGAAAACGAAAGGCTTATTTTGGCGCTCTCGATGCAAGAGAGTGCAAAGCGTGCGCGGAATGAGCGGAGGATCGGAGAGGAGCGCGGGCCTAGAGAGCCGGCACGACGAAAGCTTGGGACGACCGACCTTGGTGAGGAAAACATGGAGCATGTTAGCAGAGGGCGCCAACTATTGTCAAGAAGATTATAGACTTATTTGGTGACTATTCGAATGAGGAGCGCGGATTCGAACGAGTTGGCGGAAGTTGAGGGCTTAGAAGGACTTGGCGAGGAGTAACTGGATTGTTAAGGTTGTGGAATTCTGTGGAAAAGCGAAAAGCCCCACGCAGAAGAACAACCTAGAGAGTGGCGGGCAGGCGCCAAACGCGCAGCGGACGCCAGTCACCGGCGCACCGGGGCCATGGCGGGCTACTTTTGGGAAACACGAAGTGAGAAGTGGCTGGTGGGAAACGGACGAATTGGCTACAAGATAGTTCAGGGCCGAACAGCAGCCTATGCAGCGGCCATGAGGGCAGAAAAGCGCGGAGAAAGCGTCAGGGAGGCAGGATGAGAAAGGCATATTTGCTGGTGGCGGCGATGTTGTTGGCGGGTATTTCAGCGTCGGCCAAGGAACCTCAGGCGGGGACGATTGTATCCGAGAGCTCGGTGGCGTGCGGGTCGCAGGTGACGAAGAACAAAAAAGGGACAATGGAAGTGCTATGCCAGGAGTATGTGGTCAGGACGGAGACTACCGAGTATCACGTCCGGCAGGAGAAGGCCGCGAAGCAAGAAATGATTCCGGTGAACACGAGTATCGAGTTCACGCTGGACAAAGACAAGATGAAGTTCAAGGCGAACGGAAAGAAGTATGAATACATTGTAGTTTCCGAGTCCGCGGTGACGGCGCCGAAACCCTAGCTGATTCCACGCGGTAGCGCTTGTTCAGCTGAAGATAATGGTGTTCAGAAAATCGTTGCGAAATTTACCCTGCGGGTCAAACTTCCTGGTGAGGGCAACAAACTCGGGCAGTTTTTCGTAGATGGAGTGGAGCACTTTTGGAGAGGTCGTGAAGAGCTTGCCCCAGTGTGGGCGGGCTTGGAATGGCGCGAGTTCTTTTTCGATGATGGGCAAAAGCTTGCTGACCGCCGGCCAGTCCTGTTTCCAGGTGAAGTGAATGGTGACGCAGGGTTGCTGGTAACAAGGGCTCATCCACAGGTCATCGGCGGCGATGGTGCGGATTTCTGTGATCAGAAGATGCGGGGTGACGTGGTCGCGGAGACGTTCGATGGCGAGGATGGCTTCGACGGCGTGCTGGCGTGGGACGAAGTATTCCGATTGCAGTTCTTTGCCGGCGCTGGGAGTGAAGCCCATGCGGAAGTGCGGCAGGCGTTCGTACCAGGGGCCGGGCACGCCCATCTGCTCCGTGCAGTTCTCGGCGGAGAGTTCGGCGATGGGGTGAAGATTCTTGGTGGCGAGTTTTGCGCCGAAGAATTCCGGCTGGTGCGTCGAAGGCCTGGCCTTTTTCACGCGGCTTTTTAGCCAGACTTCGTTGATGCGCTGGTTTTGCCAATCGGTGAAGAGGCTGACGCTGTAGGCGCTGGCCTGGATGGCGTCGAAGTGATCTTTCATTTCGCTAGCGGAAGGTTCTCGTAGACGTACTGGCGCATCATGAAAGGTCGGCTGAATATCGAGCGTGATTTTTGTGATCACGCCGAGCGCGCCGAGGCCGACCACGGCTCCCTGGAACAGATCGCCGTCCTTCTGGCGCGACAGCTTGCAGACTTCGCCGGATCGGCGGTGACGATTTCGAGCGCAGAAACCGCGGTGGCAAGGTTGCCATTTTTCTCGCCGGAACCGTGCGTTGCGGTGGCGCAGGCTCCCGCGATAGAAATGTGCGGCAACGAGGCGAGATTGTGAAGCGCGAAGCCTTTGTTGTGGAGCAGCGGGGACAATTGACCGTAGGTGATGCCGGCGCCGACGGTGACGGTGCGTGCTTGGGGATCGAGAGAGACGATCTCGTCCAACGGCTTTAGCGACAGGAAAGTGTCCTTGCTGTCCGCAATGTTGTTGAAGCAGTGGCGGGTGCCCAGGACTTTCAGTTTGGCTTGTTTCTTGACGAAGTCTTGGACCTGCTCAAGCGATTTGGCGGCGTACAAATGGTCTCGTACTGTATTCGAGGTTGCCCGCCCAGTTTGTCAGTTTGTCGGCGCCGGCCCAGTCCAACAGGCGCAAGACGGCAGGGCTGGCAATCGTAGCGGAGGAAAGCTTGATAAACGTACGTTTGTTCACGGACAGATCCGAGTTTCCTTTTTGATTTCGTAAGCGGCGCCATAGTACACCCGTCTCGCCGATTCGCGACACTTGTAAACGGTTTTCATCGGGAGGGCATCCTCCTGACGCAGAGGTTTGCCCATTTTGGAGTGTTGCGGTCTCAGGATGTAATCCACCCGGCAGGGCTCCGGGCAGAAAAAGCCAGCTCCCATGCCGCGCACCCGAACAAAACGCGAGTTTGTCTCAATGTGTACAGACACCCGCTCTCGTTTTTCCTAACATGGTGATTCCGGTAGAAGTGAGACAATTAGCGTCCTCTACCGGAGGATTCAGATGTCAACTATAGCGATCGTTCTTCTTATGAGTTTTAGCTCCACGGCGGGGGCTCGCGTCGTTTCCGAACGGAGGATTACCAATGGCAACAGCATCGTTCGGCAATCTGGAAAGCTTGCGCTTGCCGGATTTGCTGGTTTTAATCAAGCAGACGGCGGAACGTGCACGAAGCCGCCGTGTGATCGACCCGCGCGCAGCAATAGAAGCTGACGAGGGCTTGCAAGCGAAGGTTTTGTATACACGAGCGAGGGCTTGGCTACTGGGAGAGGGCCCACGACGCGCGGAGCCCAAGTGGCGAAGGCCTGGCGACGTGGAAGCCGCGTTTTTCGCCCTGTACGATGCATTACGATCACAGATTAGGTCCCCCGCTCTGGTGAACGCGAAGAACCCAACAACGACTGGCAACTATAGCTGATTCTGGATGGTGTCTGGGCTGATCTCTGCCGGGCCATACCTCCCGTCCACACCGCTCGTCACTGCACTCGCCACTTTGTCGATCAACTGTTTAAACATCCCCTGTATGCCGACAACATAATTAATCTCTACCCTGGTAGTACTGTCTGTACGCATTTTCATTCGTAGCGAAGGGCTTCGACGGGGTCCAGGCGGGCAGCTTTCCAGGCGGGGTAGACGCCGAAGACGATGCCGATGAGGGCGCAGAGGACGAGAGCGGTGATGATCCAGAATAAAGAGAGCGTGGCGGGAAAGTGCGCCCCGTAATGGAGGAGCAGGCTGATTCCAGAACCGAAGGTGACGCCGATTACGCCGCCGATAGCGCTTAGGGTTACGGCCTCGATCAGGAATTGGACGAGAATGTTGTTGCGCTTTGCGCCGATGGCTTTTCGGACGCCGATCTCGCGGGTGCGCTCCGTTACGGAAACGAGCATGATGTTCATCACACCGATGCCGCCGACGATCAAACCGACGGAAGCTACAGCGAACATGAGGATAAAGATGAGGCTGCTGATTTTTTTCCAGAGCTCGAGAAAATAGTCTGGAGTGAAAATCGCGAAGTCGTCGGGCTTGTCGCTGGTGAGGCGGCGCTTGCGGCGGAGCAGGTCGCGCATTTCGTCGACAGACTCACCGACATTGTTGGGGTCAGAGGCCTTCGCAAAAATGACGTAATCCTTTTGATTTGGATAGAGTTTGCGCAAGGTGGTGACCGGCATGTAAGCGGAGTTGTCTTCGGGGTTGGAGCCGCCGGAAATTCCCTGGCGCTGTTTTTGAAGAGTACCGATGACGGTGAAGAGCTGGCCGTCGATGGTGACTTCCTGGCCGATACTGTTCGATGGGGACTCCGGAAAGAGCGTTCGAACGGTATCGTAACCGAGGAGCACGACGGGGGCGCGATGTTCGGCGTCGGTTTCGTTGAAGAAGCGGCCGGATTCGATTTTCAGATCGAAGATTTCGCCGATGGACGGTTCGTTGCCTTGCAAAATCACGCTCTTGGCGCGGTTCGCTCCGCGGCGCACATCTTCCGTTCCGGAGCCGAACATCGGCTGAAAAATGCGCATGGAGGCGGATGCCGCCTTGATGTGGGGAAGCTTGGCGATCTCGTCGGCCCATTCGGGCTGGAGTTCCTTGCGAGTGAACCATTCGCTGGGAGGGCGCGAAAGCGAGGCCCAGGGAAAACGGTAGGCGATAATGGTGTCGGAGCCGAGCTCGCGGATGCCGCCGAGGACGTTGTCGTTGAGGCCGTTAATGACGGCGGTCACGGTGATGACCGTGGTGATGCCGATGACGATGCCGAGAATCGTGAGCGCAGAGCGCAGGGAATTTTTGCGCAGCGTATCGAGAGCGAGAAGGACTTCGTCGCGGAATTTAAGCGCGGTCTGCTTGCCGCCTAGCAAGCGCAGTGGCAGCACCGGTGCATGCGTGTGCGGTAGTGTTTTTCCCAGCGTAGCCATTTTCTCAATTCCAACAGCGCCCCAGCCGGCTGGAGCAAATCTTTCTTTATCACTCAGACCTTAACGCAACGACGGGATCCAGCCGCGCGGCTTTCGACGCGGGATAGGTCCCGAAAAACAAACCAACACTCAAGGCCACAAGCAGCCCACCGATCACGGACCAGACTTGCACCGCGCTCGGAAGCGGCGAGACGACGGACACCAGCTGGGCCGTGAGCACGCCGAACAAGACGCCGAGCGCACCGCCAAAGAGAGAAATCGTGGAGGATTCGATTAAGAATTGGCGCAAGATGTCTCCGCTGCGCGCGCCCAGCGCTTTGCGGAGGCCGATTTCGCGAGTTCGCTCGGTGACAGAGACGAGCATGATATTCATGATGACGATTCCACCGACGAGAAGCGAGATGGAGGCAATCGCGATAGTCACAAGAAAGAAACTGCTGCTGATGTCCTTCCAGAGCGACAAGAAGGAGTCGCTTGTCTCGATGGAGAAGTCATCTTTTTTTCCGTACGCAAGGTGACGGCGGCCGCGCATGATCTGTCGCACCTCGTCTACGGTCTCCTGAATCTTAGCGGCGGAGCCGGCGCGAGCCGTTATACGAAGCGAGTCAGTCTGCGTGCCATATTCCTTCTTGTACGTGCTTAACGGCAGGATGATCCAATTGTCCAGAGAATTGCCCAGCGCCGAGCCTTCTTTTTTGCCCACGCCGATGACTTCGCAGGGAGTATTCCGCCAGCGAACTTCTTTACCGATAGGGTCGATGCCAGGGAGCAAGTTCTCCACTAGATCGTTGCCGATGACGCAAACCGGCGCGGCTTGCTGCAGGTCCGTTTCTGTGATGTGGCGGCCCGCGACCAGGTCCACGTCATAGAGCTCCGACATCTGCGGCGTCCACGCCCGCAGGTTGGTGTCTTTCAACGAATTCAACCCGCTTTTTACTTCAAGCCGCCCGGCGAACGAAGCGCCGATTTCCTTGCAGGATTTGCAGAGTTCGCGGATGGCCAGGTAGTCGTCAAAGGTGATTCGCTTGCGCTTCTGATATTCGAGGTAATCGTCCACGTTGGTGATGATCATCGGCTGCTTCGCAACGCCAAAAACGTCCGCGCCTAGCCGGAAGACCCTGGTGGCGACGTATTGGTTCGCGCCGTTGATGAGGCTGACAACGGCGATCACAGCAGCGACGCCGATAACCACGCCGATGAGTGTGAGCATGCTGCGCAACTTGTGCGCCCAGAGGCTGCTGGTGGCAATAGCCACGGCCTCTTTGAAGTTCATTGTGGTGGCTCGAGCCATGGAAGCTGTTCCCTGTAGTATACGTGGGGCGGGCCGATTAAATAACAGCCACCGAGGGCAGGAGAAAGCCCGTGGAAGGTCAGCTTTGTTAAACAAACCTATGGGGGACCGCTTCGAGGCCGGCCGAAAGCGAGCGGCTCTAGAGATGCGAGGCGATCTTGCGGCCAATTTCCGCGCCGCGTGTTTGCGCTTCGGGGACGTAAATCAATTGAAGGGAAACCATGGTGTTTCCCTTCAGCACAAAGAGAGCGTGGCCAAACGAGCCGATCATGGCGGCGTCGCCTATTCCAGGCAATTCCTCGAAACCCGGAACGACCGACATCGTGGTGCGCATGGCGGCCCAATCCGTGGCGCTAGAATTGCGATTCAAGGTAAAGGCAAACACGCGGCCGTCTTTGTCGGGCTGCGACAGGCCAAATGTCTTTACGACGCCCTCCAGATCTTTGGTGTCCTTCAGAAGCTCAAGAGGATTGTCAGTCTTGGTGGCTTTATGCTCGGCGGCGGCTCGCTGAGAGTCTTTCCGCGCTTGTTCCATGGCTACGCGCTGGAGTTGAGCGAAGGCGGCGGGGTTCGTGTAGAAGGCGCAACCGGGCTCGGAATTCTCCACGATTTCAGAGCTCTTCTCTATAGTGACGCCAAGGATCTGCTGCAAGTCTTCCTTGGACAGCAGAGCGCAGGAATTGCCTTCGGCAACTTGGACGCTCTGCGACGAAGATCCGCCCGTCGCATCGGCAGCGAGAGTCGAAATCTTTTTCTTGACCAGATGCACGCCATAAAAAGCCGCACCGATGCCGGCGACGAACAAAACAACCAGGACACCTCCCACGATAAGCAGTACTTTGCCAAGACCGGAGCTTTTCTTGGGGACGGCGGCGGTCTGCGCAAGGGGCTGAGCGGGAGGTCTTGCCGCAGCCTGAGGCGGAGCAGGAGTTCGAGGAGCGTCCGCGGGCTGACCGCATTTGCCGCAGAACGGGCCCGAGATCGGCGCACCGCATTTTCCGCAAAAGCCTGGCATGTCGCCTCCTTCTTCCACGAGCAATGACAAGTGTGGCCAGCTTACCACCGGAATCTTGGTCGCTCTAGTTTTGGTGCGCATCCAGCAATACACGCATTCCTCGCAGGCAGGAGAAGAGCTGAGAGCGCGATAAATTTCTTCGAATCGGAACCTACATGCGTCTTCATGTATGCACGTGAAAGAGCTCGCAAAAGGGGCCGGGAATCCGGAGTGGGGTTCCGGATTCCCGGGGGGTTGCAGCGTCTGGGGCGGGGTGTGGATCAGGGGTTGGTACGGGGGAGGCCTGCGACCAGTGTGATTTGGTCCTGCGCTTCAATTTTCGCAACCTGGGCCATTTCCTTCTCTCGTCCCGATTTCAAGAGTTGCCGTCCGCGGGAATTTCCAGCGGTCCAGACTTGCGAGAGAAAATAGTGATCACCGTAGCGGTTAAAGACCAGTTTTGATTGGGATTGAATTTCGTTCGCGACGACAGCGTTGGAGTTGATAATTGCCGACGCTGCAGGATCTTTGCGGTCAATCAGGATCAGCGTCCTTTCCGGGCCCGAAACCTGAACGGAGTACTCTCCCGCCGGAAGCGCCTGGTTGCCGGCCACGAAATCAAAGGGGATGTTTACGACCAACGGTTCCTGCGCCTGTGCCACTCGCGTTGATGCCATAACGGTAAGGGCTGTTAGAGCTGCCATAACCAGAGCTCGCGTTTTCATGGGACCCTCCTCTTTCCTATTCGCTGGCGGCGTCCAGATTGAACTCTCATTCGACGTGTGAGTTTGCCTGCTCAGCGCCTCAACATGCTGCGCACTTTCGCGCATTCCTTCTGCGGGCACAATGCACGGACGATGAACTGAAAGCAGACCGCAGGTGAACAAGTAACTGCTCGAAAATAGAGGAGTTAAGTTTGCGCCAGGCTGAGTCGCGATTATTAGGAGGAGTGGTATAGTTTGGGGTCACAGGGAATAATGCGAATGTCGAGGCCTGCCAGCAGCGCGAATACTGTGCGCTTTGAAGCATTCGAAGTCGATCTGCGCGCGCAGGAATTATACAAAGGCGGGCGAAAGATCAGACTGCAAATCCAGCCATTTCATGTGCTTGCGATGCTCCTGGAGACTCCGGGAGAAGTCGTCACACGGGAAGAGATGCAAAAAAGACTTTGGCCGGCGGATACGTTCGTTGATTTTGATCATAGTTTGAACACCGCGATCAAAAAGTTGCGTCAGGCGCTTGGTGATGACAAGACGAAGCCGCGCTTCGTCGAGACGTTGCCGAAGCGCGGGTACAGGTTTCTCGCCACCGTCAAGGGACGCGGCGCACCGTCCGCACGTGCCGCAGACTCCACGCAAAAAAGTGCAACCACGGCGCAAGGGCCGCGAGATGGGCTCGCCTCGTCCTTGATAGGGCGTGTGGCGAAACTCTCCTGCGAGGATGGATTTTCGTTCGCCCTGGTGGCGATTGATGAGGCAACTACAGCGGAGCGGCGAAAGCTGGATGCGGCGAATGACGACGTGGGGCTGTCTCTATTGATCTCTTCCCAGAGATTGTTACTGGTCGCTGACGGAACGCCGCTGAGAATTCTCGAGGTGGAGCAGGAGCATTCGCGCTGCCAGGCGCGAATTCTGGAAGGCGAGCATTATGGGAAGACGGCTTTGCTGCCGCTGAAGTTACTTTTGGAATCGCCTGAGCTCAATTCCATTCGCGGGCCCCGACAATGGAGCCTTGGAAGCTAACGTCGGACGTTCAGCTGGGGTGGCGAATGCGCTCCGCGAGGGCCCGCGCACGCTGCCTGCCAACCTGGACAAATCGGGAATCGCCCGCGATTTGATCGAGCGTTGGCAAAGCGCGCTGCGGTTCCGGCAGCAGTTTGTGATTCAAGTCCGTTTCGAACTGTAGTAGAGCATCGTTGATGCCAAGGCGGTCGTACTTCATGCGGCGTTCGAGCAGCGCGACCAATTCCTGTTGACGCGCCAGTCCTTCGAAGATCTGCATTAATTGAGAGGCCGCGGAATTCAGAGTGTAGTTGAATTTTGTTTCGTGGCTCTCCGTGCCTTTTTCCCAGCGGAAGGTTTTCTCGCCCAGATTGGCTATTCTGCGATGGACATCCAGATCCTGTCCCTGGAAATATTTTAACTGCGCGGCCAATTCGAACATTTTCTCGCGCAAGGGAGCGCTTATCTCGAATGGCGAAGCCCCAGGTTCCTCATCCAGCTGCCGGATTTCATAGGTCGCCGCATCGGAATCGTCGCGTACAACAATCTCAATGAACTCCGGCGAGCTGGATTTAAAAATGCGGCGATAGCTGAGTTTTGCGTGGGCAGGCGCCGGAGCCGGCGATGGCGGAAACGCGACCGCCTCTGCGGGCGAACTCAGTAGGACACTCGCCAGCCCAGCCAGCAGAATAAATCGCATTAGGCAGGTCTTCATCGCGTCGTTAAGATGCGCGGAACCGCGCGGTGAGTTGCGCCGTTCCGTCGAACGGCCGTCCTTGCTGCAATAGGCTTGGGCCGCAACTTTGCCATTGCGCCAGTGCCCGGAAGTCCAAAGCGTTTCCGGGCCTGTTCCGCCTGCAAATGGCAGAGCGCCACCGCGAGAGCGTCCGCGGCATCCGAAGGTTCCGGAGTCTCCGTCAAATCGAGCAGGGCCCGAACCATCAATTGCATTTGCCTTTTGTCAGCATGGCCATAACCGGCCACGGAGGCCTTGACCTCTCGCGGCGAATAGCTGTGCACAGCCACGCCTCGCTCTGCGGCGGCCAAAAGCACCACTCCGCGCACTTCGGCAAGACGCAAGGCCGTTCTCATGTTCAGAGCCGTGAAGACCGATTCCACGGCGAGGGCGTCCGGCAAAAACTCGTCCAGCAGGTTGCACAGGAGAGCGTGAACATCCTGCAAGACCGCACCGGCGCACTCCCGCTGCCGCTTTGGCGCCACTTTCAAAGCACCATAACGCAGCATACGGCAGCGCCGCCCGTCGCTCTCGATGATTCCGTAGCCAGTGGGCCCCGCGGCTGCCGGGTCCACGCCCAGCACGCGGAAAAAGCCGCTTTTGACGCTGGAAATGGCCGCTGGGATTGCCGCTTTCATCGACCTAAGTTTACGGCGTTCGCCGCGTCTCTGCCAGCGCTTTGTCACCGATTCGCTTGCCAAAACTAAAACGGCCATCCGAGAACGCCCGAATGGCCGCGTGAAAATTCGAGAGAGACTCAAGTCCCCCTCGTACAATTACGCTTAGTTCGCGCCCACCGCCGCTTGAATCTCCGACTCATCGATATCGAAGTTCGCGTAGACGTGTTGTACGTCGTCGTGCTCCTCGAGGGCTTCGACCAGCCGCACCATCTGCGTGGCCTGCTGTCCTGTAAGCTTGATGTAATTCTGCGGAACCATTCCGATTTCCGCGGAAGCCGGTGTGATGCCCGCCTTGGTCAGCGCTTCCTTCACTTTTTCAAGCGCTTCCGGCGGCGTCACGATGTACCACCCGGAACCATCGTCCTTCAAATCCTCCGCACCCGCTTCCAGCACGATGTCCATCATCTTGTCTTCGCTGGCCGCTTCCTTGGGCACAACGATTTCACCTTTGCGATGGAACATCCATCCCACGGCGCCGGCTTCGGCCAAGTTCCCGCCATTCTTGCTCATGAGGTGCCGAAATTCGCCGACAATGCGGTTGCGGTTCGTGGTCACCGCTTCAATTAACATCCCCACGCCGCCGGGGCCATAGCCCTCGAAGGTCACTTCTTCGTACTGTTCACCTTCGAGCTGGCCGGTGCCGCGCATGATGGCTCGCTCGATATTTTCGTTTGGCATGTTCTCGTTCTTGCCCGCAAGTATCGCGGTGCGCAGACGAGGATTGGAATTCGGATCGCCACCGCCGATTCTGGCAGCGATGGTAATTTCGCGGATCACTCGAGTAAAGACGCGACCGCGCTTCGCGTCGGTAGCCGCCTTCTTATGTTTAATGGTGGCCCATTTTGAATGCCCGGACATGACAGATCCTCTTTTTAGCGTGTTCCCGGCCTGGCGGGATCCACGTTGGGTGAAATTTCGTGCGGCCGCACGCCACCTGCGTGGCGGTTAGGCAATTTTACCCCGCAAGGCGGGGCGCATCTGCGCGGAGATTTAGGGTAAACCGCAAACCCCTGCGGAACTGAGCCAGTTTAGCACAGCCGCCATGCCCTCGAAAACATGGGGATGGGGATTGGGATTGGGAGATTAGACGCCTGGACGGGGTACTTCACCGCCGTCGTTTTGCCCGCGACTCAGGCTTCGACTCGCACTCCCGCATCGCTTCGGCAAACTGTGAGGCGATGACATCCCATGAAAAATACCGGGCGTAGGCCTCCCGGCTGCGTTTAGCGAGCTGCGCACGGAATGAAGGATCCGCCAGGACGCTAACAAGGGCAGGGCCAAAGTTATTTGAGTCCTCAGGGGGCACCAACACAAGGCCAGCTTCCGTTAGCGGTGCCGCCGTCTCCCAGCCTTGGCTCGCAATCACCGGCAAACCGCAGGCGATGCCGGCGATCGCGCTGCCTCGCCGGGTCGAGATCGGCCCCCTAACGGAAAGCATTACGTCACAGGAGACCAGCAAGCGCACAATCTGATCCGCGGACAGAAGTCCGTGCACGCTCACTTGCACTGGAGCCGACCCCAATCTTTCCTGCAGCTGGGGCTTTGCGATTTCAGAATTTCGTCCGAGAACCACGATGTGTATGGGACCAATGTGTTCTGTTGCAAAGACAGCCGCCGCAGCGATCAATTTTATTTCTTCTGTGCCCGCTTTTCCCCCAGTCACAGAAAAAACAGCAACCGCGGGCGCGGCCTCCTTTTTGACGTCCGCTTTCTGCCAGGCTTGTTCCGGCGACGGCAAATTTGCGCCTACTGGAATGAAGACACTCTTTTGCGAGGGTGTGGCAATCCACGAGATTTTCTCCGGCGGGATCGTGAAAATGGCTAAGTCGGCCAACCGCGCGGCACTGCGCATGGTATGAAGCTGCACAGCACGCCGAACGCGGTCGACGAGGCGGGAGCCAAGGTAGCTTTCCGCGTCATGAAACACAACCGCGCAACGCGCTCCACTTTTCTTCAAATGACGAATCATCTTTAGGAAGCGCCACGAAAAGCCGCGCCGCGACCAGGCCAGGGCGGTGTATTGCAGCAGGAACCAGGAGTTTTCCCGCCCCGGGAATTTCTCAGTGAATTCTGAGAGTGCGGTGGCCCAGCCGGCTTCCATCCACCGCACCCTGGCTACCGCGAGCGAAGTTCCCTGCGCGGCGAGCGCTGAAGCCAGATAATGGCAATAGTCTTCAACGGCGTCCGTCGGCGAATCCGCACGACCGAGGACCGCCACGCAGCGGTTATGCATTCGTGGAACACTCTGCTGAGACAATGTTCGCCAGTGCGGCGGAACGATCGAGCTAATTCTGCCGCCTGTGGAAGGTTATCACGCGGGTTGGCATCGCAAAACCAATGCACTCGCCCATGATATTTAGCGTACACGAATCCGCCTCGCTAGATGGAAACAACATTGGCGGGAAACGCCTCACAACCAGGGAAGGTTTTCTTGCAACAAGGACTCCAGCTGCTGCCAGGAAGCTGCTATTCGAATCGCAAATTTCTCTTGGACTGTGGCATTTCAGCATGCCTACCACGTTCTGGAAACCGGGTATACTCGCTCCTGGGGCGCCTCCTTGCGTTCGATTAGCTTCCATACATTAGCCGCGCTTTACTTCCAAATCGCACGGTCCTGCCATGCCTGACCGCCGCTACAGCGTACTAGCCGTTGCCACCCACCCTGTCCAATACATGGCGCCGCTTTTTCGACGGATGGCTGCTCATCCTGGTTTTGATTTGCACGTTGCATATTGTAGTCTTCGCGGCGCCGAAGCCGCCCACGACCCAGAGTTTGGAGCCACGATTCAATGGGATGTTCCCTTGTTAGAGGGCTACTCCTGGTCGCACATTCCCAACCACGGTTCTGGTGCCGAAACCTTCTTCGGCCTGCGCAATCCGGGACTCTCAAAGCTCATTCGCGACGGCAACTACGACGCAGTGCTGTGTTTCGTCGGTTACGTACGCGCCACGTTTTGGATCGTCTGGCAGGCCGCCAAGTCTTCCAAGACGGCTTTTCTGTTCGGCACAGACACGAACACGCTCTCTCCCCGCGACGGCCAAATGTGGAAGAGAACAGTGAAGAAAATTCTCTGGCCGCGCCTGTTTCGTCTGGCCGATCAGGTGATAGTTCCTTCGTCCGGCACGCATGACCTCATGGTGTCTCTCGGCTTGCCTGCCGATCGTGTCACTCTCACGCCATACAGCGTCGATAACGACTGGTGGATGAAACAATCCGCAACCGTTGACCGTGCCGCCGTCCGCGCTTCCTGGGGAGCTTCCGCGGCTGACGCCGTCATACTATTTTGCGCCAAGCTCCAGCCGTGGAAGCGGCCGTGCGACCTGCTTCGCGCCTTCGCCGAAGCTGAGCTTGCGGATGCGCTGTTGGTCGTCGCGGGGGAAGGTCCGCTGCGCGGGGAGCTCGAGTCGCAGGCAGCGGCTCTGGGAATGGGAAAGCGAGTCCGCTTTCTCGGCTTCGTGAATCAATCGCAACTGCCCGCGGTCTATGCATCGGCCGACCTCATGGTTCTTCCTTCGGAATACGAACCTTTCGCCGTGGTCGTGAACGAGGCGATGTGCTGCGGATGTCCCGTGGCCGCCAGTGACCGCGTCGGAGCGGCCCGCGATCTTGTCGCGCCCGTTTGGCAGGAATTTGTTTTTCCTTGCGGCAACGTCCCCGCCCTCGCCGCCCTCCTGAAAACTGCGGTTGGCGATCGCGCGCGGCTCGCCTCGCTGGGCCACGCCGCCGTAGCTCAGATGCACACTTGGTCGCCGGAGAGAAACATCGCAGCTACGTTCGAGGCGGTTGAAATTGCCGTGTCGCGAATCGGCCGCCGGCCACGTGCGTCGCTTCCCGATTCGGCCGGCGTGCATATCGCTCCTGGCGATCCCGGGAAATTCCGCGAATGAAGCTACTTGTCTACTCTCATTTTTTTGCGCCGAGCGTCGGCGGAGTAGAGACCATCGTTCTGTCTCTGGCTCGGGGCCTCGCTGGGCTTCGCAAACCCGGCGGCGATCCTGAATTCGAGGTTAGTCTGGCTACGCAAACCCCCGCGGGCAAGTTTGACGATGGTCCGCTTCCTTTTCGTGTCGTGCGGCGGCCAACGCTGATTCAATTGTGGGATTTGATCCGTGAGTCCGACGCCGTTCACGTTGCGGGACCTGCTTTGGCGCCTACTCTCCTTGGATTGCTTGCGGGGAAACCCGTGGTCGTCGAGCATCACGGGTTTCAAACGATTTGCCCGAACGGCCAGCTTCTCATCGAGCCCGCCGGCGCTCCGTGCCCGGGCCACTTCATGGCGGGACGGCACGGGGAATGCCTGCGCTGCAATGCTGGTCAAGGCTGGCTTGCTTCTCGCAAACTTTGGCTGCTGACTTTTGTGCGACGATTCCTTTGCCGGCGAGTATCCATCAACATCACGCCGACTGTCTGGCTTGGCAATTTGCTGCAACTTCCACGAGTCGTTGCGATTCCGCACGGCCTAGAATTTAATGCCGCCCCGCCAATGCATCCCGCGCCCTCTGCGCATCTGCCAGTTATCGCGTTTCAGGGACGGCTGGTCACGACGAAAGGCGTCGGCATCTTGTTCGAGGCGGCACGCCTACTCCTTGCGCAGAATCGCTTGTTCGAGCTGCTCGTCATCGGCGACGGTCCAGAACGCTCACTTCTCGAGCGTCTTTCGAACAAAGCTCCTCTCGCTGGGCATGTTCGTTTCGCGGGACGCCTGCCTGGAGCGCAACTCGACGCCGCGCTCGCGGAAGCTTCTGTCGTTGTTGTGCCGTCCCTCGGCGGAGAAGTTTTCGGCCTGGTCGTCGCCGAAAATATGTTGCGGGGTCTACCAGTGATCACGTCCGACCTCGGAGCTTTCGTCGAGGTTCTTGGTGATGGCGGCCTCACGTTTCGCACTGGGGATGCTACGGAATTAGCTCGAGAGCTCGCGCGTATCCTGGATGATCCCGCGCTCGCCTTCCGCCTCGCCGAGCGAGGGCGCCAACGCGTTGTCGAATTTTGCGATTTCCAACGTATGCTGCAAGCCCATGCGCGTGTCTACAAGTTGGCTCGGACCTGACCTGTCCGAGAAGGCAGGTACGCCCTGCGTCACATATTTGGAAACTCAAACGAACCCGGGAGCGCCGGGGTCTACACTGTCTACACGGAACACGATGTGGACAGCCCCGACTGGTTTCTCACAAACGGCAGCAAATGCGCCCCACTCGTGGCAGGAGATGGAGAACATGAAACGCGCGTTTATTTTTCTCGCGGTGTCCTTGGCGGCGCTCTCAGCGGGTCGCGGCGTTTTGGCCGAACCGCAATCCAGAGGTACCGCCACGCTGAGCGGGGTGGTCATCGGTCCTGATGATAATCCTGTTCCGCATGCCAGCGTCTCTTATCAATCTTCCGACGGAAGCGCCCCGCACGCCGTTCACACGGATGCCCACGGGCGATTCACGATTACGAAGCTGAGAACCGACAATTACGATATTCGCGCCTCAGCAAAAGGCATATTTTCCGATTGGTATAAGAACATTTCGGTGCGCAGAGGGCAGACCAAGTCCCTGGAGTTGCGGCTGATCTATGCGAAGGAAATGCCCAAGCCTGATTCGAACAAAAAGAAGAAACCGTAAATTTCTCTGCATGGTTTGACGCCGGACAGCGAGAATCCCCGCAAACTGCCCACGCTAATGGACGAAAAGGTCTGCCAAGTCGTGCAGGTCTTGCGCAGAGGTGTCGGAGACCGCGCAAAACTCCATCCCCTGATGGCGCCAGTGGACCCACTGATAGCCTTGCCGCGAGCCGGGCGGGTGAATCGGCGTGTCCGGTTCTTTGGTCGGCCAGACAAAGACGTTGACGAAATGTTTGCGGCGTCCGTAGACCAGCGCTGCGACGTTACGCTCGCCCAACACATCGAGACGTCCGCCCAGCAATGGAAAACCTTCATCCACGAAATCGTGCACTGGAGGCACGAAGTCCAGTTTGCCGTCAAACCATGGCTTGACCGTGTGCTGGTCCGTGGAAGTCACGTCGGTGAGATGCCCGGGTTGCAGCGAGCGAATATGTGCGTCGATGACTTCCGCGGCCGTGACCGATTCAGGGCCAGTGGCGCGGAAACGAGGCAAGGAAAACCACGCTACTCCGGTCACGGCCAGAATTGCAGCAGCTACTGCGAGCCAGCGCCACGCGGCAACCGCTGAACCGCCGGAGCCAGTTGCGGAGCTTTTGAGTTCCCCACGAATCTTCCTCCGCAATTCCGCCGGAGCGGTTTCGTAAAGCTGCGCGCGTTGAAAAGAGGAGCGCAGCGATTCTATGGCTCCCAGAGTTGTCGTGCACTCGCGGCAATCCTCGAGGTGCCGTTCGAACTCGGCGGCGCGCACGGCGTCGAGTTCGCCGTCGAGATAGGCGTGAAGGAGCGTCCCTGGGAAATCACAGCTCATGGGGCGCCTCCTGCTGAGCAGGTTGCGTCAGGGCGCGCTGCAGTCGCTGCCGTGCCCGGGCGAGCGCGGACATCACCGTCCCGATCGGAACGCTGGTAATCGCGGCTATCTCTTTATACGAACAGCCCTCGAATTCGCGCAGCACAATTACTTCGCGAAAGCGTAAAGGAAGTGTTTCAAGAGCCCGCGCCAGCCGTTCGCGATTGTCTCCCGCGATGGCCAGCGCTTCCGGCGTCGCGGCAGACTGTTGGTGCAGGTCTTCGTCGAATTCGGTCATGAGCTCCACTTGGCGATTCTTCTCCAGCCACGTATAGCAAGTATTGCGTACGATCTGCAGTAGCCAAGCTCGCGCGTCGCCGCCGTTAAAACCCCGAAAAAAACGAAACGAGCGCAGCATCGCTTCCTGTGCGACATCCTCCGCGTCGGCCCGGCTTCTCAGCAGCCAGCGCGAAAGATTGAATGCAGCATCAAGATGAGGCAACACGAGCTGCTCGAAGCGAGCCCGGTCTTGCGAATCCAACACGTCCCAACCCTTCCCCTGGCCCGTAACACTCATGGACAAGAACCACCTTGGAGCCGATTTTATTCCACTTTATCCAATATATGTGACGAATTAGTTTGTTTGAAGTGAGCGTAAGAAAATTGGAATAAGCGCATACCTTGCGTGGTCTGCACAAATGAAACACGTCCCATGGCGGCGCGGGACACCCTGGACGTTCTTTAACCCGCGCCGCTCCTGCCAAAAAAATGCGCAGTCGTGGGAAACGCATACGAATTTGTGCGTATGCCAGAAGTGTCTTCAGGAGGAAGAAAAAATGGCTGGCAAGACTAAAGATGAAATTTTGCACGATCATAACCATGACGGAGTGGATCGCCGCGGATTTTTGAAGTGCATGGCCTGGGCTGGCACAGGTGCCTTCTGCGTAATGCAGGGCGGCGTTCTGAAATCCTACAGCATGAGCCGGCTGTCGGAGATGAACGCCGCCGAACATGAAAGGCGAGTTGAGTTTCGTGCAAATCAGCGACAGCCACATGGGCTTCAATAAGGCCGCGAATCCAGATGTTGCCGCTACCTTGCAGGCCGCCGTTGATAAAATAAATGCGTTATCCACTCCCCCGGAGTTTTTGCTGCATACGGGAGACATCAGCCACCTCTCGAAGCCCGAGGAGTTCGACGGCGTTAGCCAGATCCTGAAAGGCGCCACAGCGAAGGAGGTCTTCTTTGTCCCCGGAGAGCACGACGTTTTAAACGATGACGGCAAAGAGTATTTCGAGCGTTTCGGCAAAGGGGCTCAGCCGGGAGGGTGGTACAGCTTTGAAAAGAAGGGCGTGCACTTCGTTGGTTTAGTGAACGTAATGAATCTGAAAGCCGGGGGACTGGGGACTCTTGGGCACGAGCAGCTCGAGTGGCTCGAAAAAGACATCAAGCATCTTAAGTCCAGCACGCCCATCGTCGTTTTCGCGCATATCCCGCTGTGGACGGTTTATCCGGAATGGGGATGGGGAACCGAGGATAGCGCGCAAGCCCTCGGGTACCTGAAAAAGTTCGGCTCCGTGACCGTTCTCAACGGACACATTCATCAGATCATGCAAAAGGTCGAGGGGAACGTCACATTTCACACCGCATGCTCCACCGCTTTCCCGCAGCCAAAGCCTGGCGAAGCACCTTCGCCCGGACCTATGAAAGTGCCCGCGGAACAGCTGCGAAGCCTCCTGGGCATAACGGATGTGAATTACATCCGCGGCCAACATGCGCTGGCTGTGGTTGATTCAACGCTGGGGTGAGCGAGAAGAGCACCTACGGGCATACAAGCAAGCCGAGATTGAAAATCAAAGGAGAGGAGAAAAATCATGAGGAAAAGTGTGTTCATCGCAAGTGTGATGGTGACGGCAGTGATGGGTTTGGGCGGAATCCAGCCCAAGCACAATGGCATCATCGCGAGCGCGCAGGGAAAAACTGCTTCGACGGCCGAAGTGAAAATTGACAATTTCTCATTCGGCCCGGCGGCCATCACCATACCAGGTGGGAACCACCGTTACCTGGATCAATCGAGACGACATCCCGCATACCGTCGTGAGCACCGAAAAAGTATTCAAATCCAAGGTTCTCGATACCGACGAAAAGTTCTCTTACACCTTCACGAAACCCGGCGAGTATCCCTACTTCTGCTCAATCCATCCGAAGATGACCGGAAAAGTTGTCGTCCAGTGATCGCCCGCAAGAGGAGGATGGAACTTGCACCCATTTGACATCAAAGCCGCATTCTTCGCCAAGCACGCGCAACACGTTGTGCTGATCCACTTTCCCATCGCGCTGTTCATTGCCGGCGTGGTGTTTGATTTCCTCTCGCAGAGCACCAAGCGGCGTGCCCTGGCGGAGGTGGCCTATTACAATTTGCTCGGCGCAGCGATTACCGTGCTGCCAGTGCTCGCGACCGGTCTTCTCGCTTGGCAATTCCAGCTCGAGGGCCAAAAACTCAAAGGCGTTCTGCTCATGCATTTGGTTCTGGGTTGCTCGTCCATGCTCCTCATCTGGATCGCCTGGGGTCTTCATGTGCGCTCAAGACGAGAAGGGCAAAGATTCCAGAGGACTCTTCCAATCTTCCGCCTTGCGCTGGAAACAGTGGCCGTGTTTATTGTGGGGCTCACGGGTCATCTTGGCGGATTTTTCAGCGGCGTGAATGGCCCCAGCTAGTACCTTTTGCCCTTCAACCTGTCACGTGATTGGCATTTAAACTACTGTAAATACAGGACATACATGTGTCATGGTCCCTGAATCAACGGCGTTGGTCGAGTACCACGACCGGGGTACCCCGCCCACTGGCTCTAGCGGCCCATTGAGGGCTCCACATACGCCGCGTAGTCTTCTAAGAACGGGTTGGGGGCCGCGCGGGGACAGCGGCTCCGCAAGGGGCCGTGTGCGAGCTACCCAACCCGCCACTCTAATTTCTTCCCCGGCTGCGGCATTATTTGAACCCTAGCCGTTGATCTCCAAGATTTCCGAGTCGATCTTTCGGCAACCTTAGGCAACCTCCGTGCACTCAAACTTTGCGTTTATTGCTTCCATACGTAAGGAGTTGCGCCATCATAGAGTTGGAGAGAGGGCTTTGACCTTAGATGAACGATACCGGCGACACTTGGCGCGATTTGCGGACATGCCTCTCGCCCCCAGTCTCCTTCTTGCAGTCTTACTCGCGGCTTCCGTCGCTTCCGCGCAATCCACTCCGGCCGCTAATCCCGCCCCCGCCAGATTGCGCTCCGAAACCGTCTCCGCATTTGATCGTTACGTGCGCTTAACGGAGGAACGCAATGACATGGAGCTGAAGCGCGGTTCTTCACTCTTGTGGATTGATTCGCTCCCGGAAACTCAGCGCGCCGAGACATACACGGCCTTAAAACGCGGCGACGTTCAGATCCATCAGCTCTCCACATTGGACGCTGGCAAGCCAATCGTTTGCCCCGGCGGCATGATCCATCACTGGGTGGGCGCGGTTTTCATCCCAGGCGCAAGCTGGACGATGTACTCGGCGTCCTTCAGGATTACGATCATCAATCCGAATATTACGCCCCGGACGTGGAGCGCTCGAAAATCGAATTCACGAGGGTGACCACTTCCGCGTGTTCCTCCGTTTCCGCCGCCATAAAGTGATTACCGTCGTCCTGGATACCGAGCATGAAGTGCGCTACTTTCACGATGCGCCCGGATCGCGCCCATAGCCGCAGCTCCGCGGTGCGCATCACCGAAGTTCAAAACCCCGGCAAGAGCGACGAACGCGAAAAACCACCAGGCGAGGACGGCGGCTTTTTATGGCGCATGGAAACCTGGTGGCGCATGGAAGAACGCGACGGCGGAGTGTACGTGCAGAGCGAGGTCGCCTCACTCACTCGCGATATTCCCACAGGTCTTGGCTGGCTGATCGGCCCCTTCGTCACTAGCATCCCGAAGGAAACGCTTGCCTTCACGCTGGACGCCACACGAAAAGCAACGGAAGCCAAACGCAAAGAGAGCGCGGCGCACTAAGGTTGATTCTCTTTCACGCCGGGGATCTCGTTATAGCTTGCCCTTCTTCTCCAAAACAGCTTTGAGAAATTCCCAGGTGTCGGGGCATTGCGATCCCATGTCTGCTCCTTGGCGGTGCGCGCAGCCTCTTCACCCAGGTGGACGCAGAGATTCGGGTTCGAACAGAGCCGGCGCAGCAGCACTGCCAGTTCCTGAAAATCCTCGGGTTGGCGGAGAACAAAGCCGTTATCGCCGTCTCGAAGAATTTCACTGGCTCCCGCGCGCGCGCTTGCGATCACCGGTAGTCCACATGCCATGGCTTCGAGAACGGGCAGGCCATAGGCATCTTCCAGGCTTGGGACCCACGTAAGCGTCCGCGGCAGCATAAAACTTCGATTACGTCGTGAGAGGGTTCTAGAAATTTCACTTGGACTTGATAGGCAGTTTCTCAACGGCACTGGAAATACTCTCGCCGATCGCTGCAACCGACGACCGTAAGACGAGCGGAAGGTCGCCGCATTGCAATGGCGCAGAGTAACGCATGCAAGATCCTTAATTTTTCCAATCATTCCCGATCAGGAGAAGTACAAAATCTCATGCGAAAGCCTACTTGGATGCGAGGACCTTCGGATCCCGGCGCGCAAGTCGAGCTGCCTGGATGGAAGATGTGCTGGTGTCTACGCCATTCGGCGAATCACGCAAACATCTGTCACGGCCATAGAGTACTCCTTCAGGCAGATCGGCTGTTCGCTGGGAAATCGCGGTAATCGAGTACTTTTCGTCGTGTATATAAGACCTGCGCTCAAACAGATCAGCAGCGGTAGTAGACGCGGCGGTGATAATCAGCGGCCGTGAAAGACGCGCGCCACGCCAACGCAAGCATGGACGGACTTCGCGATAGAATTCCGCAAGCGATGAAACACCGCATGAACGGAGATAGACATCGGCGCTGAACGCATTGATTCCCGGCGAATATAAGAAGATCATAGAAACTTCAGCTTGCGGAATCGCGAGTCCCAGAAGCGCTGCACGTGGTTTGCAAGAAACCACCAGAGATACGCGACAATGTGCGGTCCGGGAACGGCGGGAACTTCGTGCCAGAAGATATGCGCGCTGTAGGTGAGCCTTGTGGAAAGCGCGCCACCCGTCAAGATCATCAACCCGTTGAGAGTACAGGTGAATTTCAACGCCAGGCTGCAGGCGAAGCGTTCGAGGAATTCCGCGAGGGCACGCTCCGTGCCGTGGCGCCGGTCGACAAACGGGGAAACAACCGCGAGCCGCAAGTCAGCGCATCCAGTGGCGCGCAGGTTGGGTTACGGGAGCGTTGGCTGCGAACTGCGCCGAGAGCGGGATGGTTGGAAGCCGGAACAGCAAACCCAGCAGCAGCCAAAAATACGCATTCAGCAAGAAAATCTTCGTATGCAGACCATGCCCGCCAAACGTGGCGGGCCCAAGCAAAAAGAACGCGTACCAGAAAATCACGAAGCCCACGGGAAACCAGGGCGAACCTCTCAGCTTTTTGACCACTCTCCAGGCGGAGAACAAAATCGCCACGCTCATGATGACCCAAAGGATCAGCCCTCCAATTCCCATTTCAACGACCAGCGCTCCGAAACCGCTTTCGACCCCGATCACCGGCGGCTTCACATTAAAAAAGCGCGCGACGTACTGCCCGCCGAGCGCGGTCGTTCCAATGCCATAGCCATAGGGCCAGCGGTCGTAGTTGAAAGCCCCGAGAAAGTTTTGCACAGGATATGTCCACGCTCGATGCGTAAGTTCGCTTGTCGGGCTATTGGGCATGAGCGTTTCTTGATAGATCGCAAGACGCGAAAGGAGAGCATCCGGATAAAAATAGAAAAGCAGAATGATTCCAAGTCCGATACCGATCGCAACTCGCTGAACGTGAGCGGAACACATGCAGCGCTTCCCCCTTCCGCCAGGGCGCGCCCCAGATAAAAGCTGCGGTAGTTGCCAGCGCGTTGATCATCCCCACATGAACGAGCCTCTGGACGCAGTCAGGAATGCTCCGGCGGCCGTCACGGGAAGGGCGATAAACGCGAGGGTTCTCCCTTTCTTATGGCGCAGCAGTAGGTACCCGCTGAATCCCAGCACTAGTATCCAGGCCACCATGATGAAATCCGCATAGCGGCCTGGCACTTACAAAGACCGAAGTCGGCCGGTAAGCGGCGGCGCCAGATATCGGGCACACGCGATAGAGACCGCTCAACTTGCGGAGATCTTCCGCTTGAACCGCGGGGTTCAGAAACGATGGGCCGAAGAATGGACTGAGCGATGCCCAAGGAAATGATCACGACCGACAAGGACCAGATTGATCGTGAAAAAACGGCGCAATTGCGCCTCGCTATTGAGAAGTGCGTACCCTATAAAAACCATGGGAACGTAGTAGAAAAATATTTTTACGCCCATGAGGCCGTACCAGATACTGGTCGAGGCCGGATTGAACATCTGCAGGACGCCGAACCAGATGAAGATCAACAGAGGAACGAGAAAGGGAGGCCGGAAGAATGGCACTTCTTTTCGGCGAAAAGCCGCTAAAAACGAAATGAACATCACGAGGAATAAAAAATCCTTGGCAAAGTAAATCGCCATATTGTTGCCGAGGAATTTTCTGCGCAAAATCCTCGAACAACAGCCAGCTCAGAAAGAAATAGACCCCGTTTCGCCAATTGTGCAGGATGCCTACAATGATCGCTCCACCGACGAAGCACAGCCCGGCGTACGCCAAACCAGCCATATCGTCGTTGATCACGTATTGAGCCAGTTCGTACGCTGCGAAAGCGCCCACGACAAGCGTGCCGAAGGCGATCAGCGACCGTCTTCCGAACTGGCCTGAAGATAGAACCGATGCAATTCTCATTAAAGTGTATCGAGCGTAGGCAGAGACAAGCCGCCACTTGAAGATTTCTCAGGCCGTGTGGGCTCGAGGTGTCAAAACATATTCTACGGCAGGCGTACCTGGCGTCGCGAGGATATAACTCGTTAGCTGCCAGCGCTCAATCCAGTCGATATGATAACCCCAGCCGCTGACAAGGTCTGGCACAGGATGAGCCGCTAGATTTCCGTCAAAGTGGTGAAGCTCGATCAGCAACTTCGGCCGGAATTGCGCTATGACTCGTTTCGCACCCCTAAGAACTTCGTATTCGGCTCCTTCCACGTCCATCTTGAGGACGTCTGGTCGGATTAGGAATTCCTCGCAGAAAGCATCGAGCGAAACCGCATTGACGCGGAATTGCTGCACTCCCTCGTCTAGGCATACGGATCCGTTACCGGAGTTAGGCTGATCGTCGGGGACCGAAATGGTAATTTCCCCTACGCGCGAGAAAACAGCCTGATTGAACGTTTGGACTTGCGTTAAATTGTTCAGCTGAACATTCTTCCGTAACAAATCGAAATTCCCTGGGAGAGGCTCGAACGAAAAAACGCGGCCATTCGGGCCGACGCACTTTGCAAGCAAAAGTGTGTAGTAACCTATGTGTGCTCCAATATCGAATACCGTCATGCCCTGCCTCACTGCGGAGGTGAGTGCCCGGCTTACTTCGGGTTCCCAGGCGCCGTAAACAAAACTTCGAAACCGACGCCAATCGATGCACATCCGGTAACCTTCGAGCGCGCCTCGGCAATTAAAGACCTGTGATTCCTCGGGCGAAAAGCGATTCAGAAAATTATGTGCGATCGTTGCGATTCGCGAGGGGCTATCCGGATGCCCGATGATTGCTCTACGCCAGGAGACTGGTATCTGTCCGAGAAAACGCGGGATCACATTCTTAAGCACGCCCCACAATCCTAGCACACACTGCAGATTGGGCCTCGGCACCTGCATTCTAGGGTGCCGCCCTAGTTTGAAATGTTTACTTTTGCCCGGCGCGTGCATGCGCCACGCCTTCTATGAAATACTTGGGCTCCAAACCACTCTCTGAGGTTCCCACACTTCGCCCTCTTTCGCCACACACTCTCTTACCTGGTGCGCCAACGCCACTTCCGCAAACTTCGCCTTTCTGCTTCTCGCCACGTCAGTATGTGAACACATTTCTCTTGGTCGAACGCTCGGGAGCGCACTCACTGCTAGCTATCGTGGTTTCCGCCTACAGCGACGTTTCAATCTCCAGCTCCTCAATCATTTTCTCAAGCTGATCGTTCTCTTTATCCCGCTGCGCTTCCGTGTCCCGGATTGCCTTCCGCAGCGATTCGAGCTGCGTCTCCCGTTCGTCGAGTTGCTTGGTGTAAAGCTGAAGCAACGCCTTCTCCTCGGGGCTCCCTCGCAGTGCTTTTATGTTTTCTCGCAGCCGTCCTTGATCTTCCACGACCTGGTCGATATCTTTCTGCCGGTTCTCCATCTCCTCTTCGAGTCTGGCCATCACCGCTCTCTGGTCCATGATTTTTTGCAGTGCCTGCGCCATCTCCTCCGTAATCGGATTTTCCTTCAACAAGAGGCCGATCTAGTCCGTGTCTAGATTGCAGATCGCATAGGTCACATCAAGCGTGCGGAATTCTTCGACAGGCAGAGACGCCGTAGCCTTCGCCCATCGCGCCCGGACCTACGATCGTCGTAATCACTTTCCGGAGTTTAGGGAGCGCTTCAATTCGCACCCGCCGTCGGTCGTGCTATGTCCGGCGCCGCCTCCTGCGGAAGGGGAAACGGTGGTCTCGATTCCGTTACGGTCAGGCGGGAAGAAATGAGAATAGAGAAGTGGCTTCACGCCGAATTCTTTCGTAGAAAGCCGACGCCGCGAAGTATCTGCGCCTCTGAGACGCCTGCCTCTCGAACGAAATCTTGAAACGACCCATTCCAGAGCGCGTCGTCGGACAAGAGCAGCCCGCCGGTTCTTAAATACGGGTAGGCGGTTTCGAATTCCCACCTCATGTGCTCATAAGTGTGAAGGCTGTCGTGGATGAAAACGCCGATATTCCCAAGTTCTGCCAACAAGCCCGGAAGAATATTGCGGGCGTCTTCAAGATGAATTCGCCAAGCTGCGCGCAACCAATGGGGGACGAGCCAGCCTGGTTCTTTTCCGGCCGGGAGAAAGGCCGGGTCGGCGAGTCCAACCGAATGGAGGCAACCGTGGCCGTTCATCCGAAGAGCGAGGAGCAAGTAGGAAGAAGAGACGCCATTAGCGACGCCGGTCTCAACGACGCAATCCGGCGCCAGGGCCCGTACTGCGGCGTATTGGTTGAGAATTTTCTTGGCAAAGAGGTCCGCGCTCTCGATGGATAGTGCTCGGAATTGTTCCTTGGCAGAATGCAAGTGCGCGGCAAAATCACGCGTTTCGATGGGCTCATCCAAATAGCGGCGAATTCGGCTTGGAGAAACTCCCGTGATGCTCGCCAGGAACTTCTCATCGGCAAAGGTAAATTCTCGGACCATCGCCTTGAAGGCATAGCGCGGGTTCTTAACAGCGAATTCGGCTCGCCGGCGAACATTTTGAAAGAGCCACTTCATAGTTGCCTCTGGCTACGGACGAAAGCTTTGCCGCTCCAGTGAGCGGCACGACAGTTTGCACGCTGCATTTTCCGGTGAGGCGACCTCGCCGAAGAGCAATTATTGCCGAATTAACTTCGCTTGGGAAAGGAGATTAGTCTGATGAGGCTGCCCCTTCTAGTACGGCAACTCTTCGTATCATTTGTGTACAAGGTGAGTTCCTGAAGGATTAACCCTATCTCTTCGCCCGCCACGTGCATGCGCCTCGCCTTCTATGAAATACTTGGACTCCAACTCTTGCTCAGGAGTTCCCATGCCACGCTATCTCTCGCAACACACGCTAGCTTGCCTCACGCGCCAAGGCGCGGAGACACTTGCTCAACGCATGCAAGGCGGCGGCCCTGCTCATGCCGAGCGCGTCCTGGTAAATATGGTGGAGGGAAAGATGTTTGCCGAGTTCCGAGCCGATTCCCGCGAAACTCTGGAAACTTGGCTCAAAGCCGAGGGCATGCACTACGACTGGGTCGTTCGAATTGAGTGGGAGACGCACGGCGGCAAACTCGAAATTGCTGAGTGATCTGCTTCAACTTATTGAAAACAAACAACATGATGTTTAATTGGAGCGACGCCGATTCTTTCTTGAATCTCGATAAAAAAGAGGGTGATTTACGGCCCACCTGCGCTAATCTTTTCTCCTTACGTCTAACGAGAAGGGGAAACACTATGTCTGACTACGTACATCCAGAAGTTCTCGTCACCACCGAATGGGTGGCCGCGCACGCAAAAGATCCAGGCGTTCGCGTCGTCGAAGTCGATGTCGACACCACCGCCTACGATCAAGGCCACGTGGACGGCGCCATCTCCTGGAATTGGCAAACCGAACTGCAGGACGCGATTCGCCGCGACCTTGCTCAGCCCACCGCGTTCGAGGAATTGCTCGGCAAAGCGGGCATCTCTCCCGAATCCACTGTCGTTCTATACGGCGACAATAACAATTGGTTCGCGGCTTGGGCTTTCTGGCAACTAAAATACTACGGCCACGAAAAAGTCTTGATCATGAACGGCGGCCGTAAGAAGTGGCTCGAAGAAAAGCGCCCGCTCTACTACGACAAAAACCCTCGGCTGCGCCAGCTACGTACAAAGTCAAGGCGGCCAACGCCGCAATCCGCGCGAAGCGCGACGATGTTTTCGCCGCTCTGGAAAAGAAATCTGGTGCGCAACTTGTCGATGTGCGTTCGGTGGATGAATTCACTGGAAAAATTATCGCCCCTCCTGGCATGACGGAGACGGCGCAGCGCGCTGGTCATATTCCCGGCGCCGCAAATATCCCATGGTCGCAGGCGGTCAACGAAGACGGCACGTTCAAAAGCGCCGACGCGCTGAAGCAGCTCTACGGCGCGAAGGGCATCAGCGGCGACCGCGAAGTCATTGCTTACTGCCGCATCGGTGAGCGCAGCTCGCACACCTGGTTCGTCCTCAAATATCTCATGGGGATCAAGGATGTGCGCAACTACGACGGCTCATGGACGGAATGGGGGAACTTGATTGGCGCGCCAATCGAGAAGGAAGTCTCGGCCGCGGCCGCGATATAGCTCTCATTCTTCCAGCGGGAATTAGAGAACATAACCGCGAAACACCAAGCGGGTCGTAACTTCTAGCGAGTTGTCGAGGACCTAGGCCGGACGCCAAGCACATTTGGAACGGGCCAGGGTTTGGCGTTCGAATCGTTCTTCACAAAAGAGCTTTCGTAACTGCCAAACACTTCCAGCTTTAGTTCGCCAACATGCAAATAGAGTTGCGCCTCCGGCCCGCCTTCCAAGTGTTGAGCGGCAACAAGCCCAATCCCTGCGGATAGAAGTTCCTGGTTCAAGTCATGCATCGAAAATGGCGTGCGGGAAAATAGGAACAGCACGCGGCCGGAAGCATCTTCACCGAGAGCCGCCTCGCTCCACATCCTGCCTTGCTGGCCCCACTGATTCGAGCCAGGGCGCTTGATGAGCCTGAGATTTTGCACCGCAGAGGCATCGAGGATCATGCAGTGTTACTGGCTCGAGAATTTTGGATGGAGCAGACGACTTGGGATCGTGCGCATCAAATGCCGCGACGGATTGATAACGTTCACTCTGCCGTTGCTGGTGTATCGCGAAACTCATGAATCCGACATGAGTTTTTCCGTCCGTTTGAACATGCCCGCATTTATCGCGGCATTCAACTTGTGGGTTTCACACCACTCTGAGCGGTGTGACCCGCCGATTCGCCGGTCTGGCTCGTGCCGATTAGTTCCAGCTCCGAGCTCATCCCAGACAGTATTGCAACGAGAGCATCCGCATTCAAGCGGAAATAACTTGAGAGCAACCACTCTCACAGCGGTATCGAATTACGGCAAAAAAAACGGCAATGCAAGTCGCAGTTGCAAAGCGAGACTGCCACGAAAATCGTCGCATCTGCGAAGATTTTTATCCTAATTGGCTGGAGTCGCATTCCTTCTAAGCTCCCGCGACCGCTCGTTTATTCGCACACGCACCTGGGCATGGGAATGAAAGCTTTCGCGACGTCATGGCACGGCACCAGGAAATTTGGAGTTGAATCGCCGAATTTTGAAGGCTGACCATTCGGCCAATACCAGGCGGAGCCGAGGAACACGGCATCAGTCGGCGAATTTTTAGAAACTCCACAGAAGAATCATGTTTAGCTTCCCGCCCGGGAAGCTGTTTGGAGGAATGCATGTCAATGAAATCGGGGTTCGAGAAGTCGGACAACCACAGCGCCGGTGCGCCGAAGAACGAATTCGAGAGCAGCCCCATCTATCCTGATGAAGAGACGTTGGCCGACCGGCGCACCTTCTTGCAGGGCGCGATGGCGAGCGCAGCCGCGTTGGCCTTGCCCAAGTGGACCCGCGCAGCCGTAACTGTCGACGACATGAGCACGATCCATGCAGAAATCGAGAAGCGCCACGACGAAGCCGTGCAGCGTTTGCAGCACTGGATTCAGCAGCCTTCCATCGCCGCGGAAAATCGCGGCATGACCGAAGGCTGCGAGCTGACGATGAACATGCTGCGCGACGCGGGATTCGAACAGGTCACGAAAGTTCCGACGGATGGTCAGCCCGGAATTTTCGCGACGCTCGATGCAGGCGCGCCGCGCACCGTCGGCCTCTATTTCATGTACGACGTGAAGCAGGCGGATCCCGCGGAATGGAGTTCACCGCCGTTCGAAGCGGCGCTGGTGGATAAGCCCGGCCTCGGCAAAGTGATCGTCGGCCGCGGAGCCGTCAACCAAAAGGGCCCGGAAGCGACTTTTCTTGCGGCACTGCATGCCATGCGCGGTGCGGGAAAGAAAATACCCGTGAATTTTGTTTTTGTCGCGGAGGGCGAAGAAGAGATCGGCTCGCCGCATTTTCCGCAAGTCGTGCGAAAGCCAGAGGTCGCGGCGGCCCTGAAAAAGTGCACGTCGGTTTTTATGCCCTTCGCGGCGCAGGGTCCCGAGCGGCGAAGTGACCGTCTACTCTGGGTGCCAAAGGCGTTGTCGAGCTCGAGCTGGTTTCGAGCGGAGCGCGCTGGGGCCGCGGTCCCAAGAAGGACCTGCACTCCAGCAACAAAGCCCGCGTGGACAGCCCGGCGTGGCATCTGGTCGAGGCGCTGGCGACACTCGTCTCGCCAGATGGCAACGACCCGGTGATCGAAGGCTTCGCCGCCAAGGCCCGGCCTCTTTCGTCCGCCGACAAGAAAATGATCGCCGAAGCGGCGCGGCGGCTCAGCGAAGCGGAGGCAAAAAAGCTGATGGGCGTCGACCACTGGGTTCACGACGTGGGCTGGCAAGAATCGCTCGAGCTGCTGTGCTCGCGTCCGACCGTGAATATCGAAGGATTGGTGGGCGGCTACACCGGGCCCGGTGGAAAAACCATTCTTCCTGGCAGAGCTGTAGCAAAGATCGACATGCGCCTCGTGCCGGACATGACGGCAGCGGAAGCGCTTGCCGCACTAAAGGCCCATCTCGCCAAAAAAGGTTTCGGCGATATCGAAGTAAACATGAGCGGCGGCTACGATCCAACGAGCACGCCGGCAGATTCCTCGATTATTCGAGCCTCCCTGGCCGTTTACAAGAAAAACGGAATTGATCCGGTGCTGTTTCCCCGTCTGGCAGGTTCCTGGCCCGGTTATGTCTTCACGGGCGAGCCATTGCATCTTCCCGCGGGCCATTTCGGCATGGGACACGGGAACGGCGCCCACGCCCCGGATGAGTACTACCTCATCGAATCGAAAAACCCGAAAGTCGCACGGCATGGACGATGCCGTACGCTCCTATGTCGAGTTTTTATACGAGGTCGCCCAGACGGCTTAAACCAATAATTTTTCCCATTTAACTTCCGTCCATGGAACAAAAGTGCCTCTGCCGCGTCTTATTCACTATATCTCCGCGGGGAGGTTGGGCATGAGGACCTTGGTGCAGGATGTTCGCTACGCTTTCCGGCAGTTCCTCAAATCGCCGGGGTTTGCCATCAGCGCCATTCTTTCCCTGATGCTGGGAATCGGAGCGACCACAGCCATCTTCAGCGTGGTCTATGGCGTACTCCTCGACCCATATCCCTACAAAGACGCCAATCGCATGGTCCACGTGGAGCTTCGCGATAAAAATGGCCGTGGGCCTCTTCTGATTGTCAACGGCACCCAGGCCCAGGAGCTTCGCAAGGCATCTTCCATCGATGATGTCTTCTTGCAAGACGAAAAACAGGAAAATCTTACCGGCGAGAAATTTCCCGTCACCGTAAATGTCGGCCTCTATTCGCCAAACATGTTCGACTACATGGGCGTGCCGCCCCTGCTTGGTCGCGAGTTCTCTCCCGCCGACGCGCCCGGCGGAAACCCCGCGCCTGTTGCCGTTCTGAGCTATCTCTTCTGGCAGCGCCAATACGGCGCGAGCGCCGACGTGGTTGGAAAGTCGATCGAAATGGATCACAAGTCGTACACCGTTATAGGAGTCGTCCCCCCGCGTTTCACCTGGGGCGATTCCGACGTCTATCTGCCCGCGCTGCCCACCGCCGATCCGCACTACTACTGGCTCGCCTTCATCAAGCTGAAGCCGGGCACGAAATATCCCGCCGCGCAGGCTGAGATGCAGGTCTTGGTGGATCGTTTTGCGAAAGAAGATCCGAAGAGCTATCCGCAAGACATGCGCGCCAAGATTGTCACGCTGAATGAACAGGTGCTGGGCCGCTTTGCGGGGACGATTGTCTTCCTCTTCGGAGCCGTCCTTGTCCTCCTGATGATCGGCTGCGCCAACGTCTCTATCCTGCTGCTTGCACGAGGAGCGGCGCGGCAGCACGAGTTTGCCGTCCGCACTTCCGTCGGCGCAGGACGCGGGCGCCTGATCCGCCAGCTTCTGACGGAGTCGGTTCTGCTGTCCGTGACGGGCGCGGCGCTCGGCGTCCTGGCCGCCTACTGGGGTGTGAAAGCCCTTTCCACCATGCTGCCCTATTATTCGTTTCCGCATGAGGCAGCGATTCATGTGAACGCGATGGTCTTGATCTTCAGCGCCGCGATCGCCTTACTCACCGGAATTTTCTTTGGGATTTCGCCCGCCTATCAGCTTTCCCGGCCACAGCTTGGCGCGCTCATCCAGGCCAGCAGCGCAAAGCTCACAGGCAGCACTCACAGCCGGAACACGCATCGGCTCTTGATCGCTGGGCAAGTGGCTCTTACGCTGCTTCTCCTTGCCGGAGCTGGCGGCGCCGTGAAAGCGTTCCTCGCCAAGGTGCGCACCCCACTTGGGTTTCGAACCGGACCATGTTTTTGCAATGAACGTGGCCATGCCGAAAGGAGCCACCACAACCTGGCAGGAACGCATCGATCAAAACGAATTAGTGCGGCAAGCCGTCGCGCAATCGCCAGGTGTGGCCGAAGCGGGCGTTTCGACGACCTGGTTTCCAGGTTTCGGAGGCTTCACCGCGAAGATCGAAATTCAGAGCAAGCCGACCTTGACGGACGCGCAAGCGGCGCTCACGCTCATCAGCCCGCAACTGCTCTCAACCCTGCGTGTCCCTTTGCTGAGAGGACGAATCTTCGACGATGCAGAGTCCCGCCGCGCCGCGCATTTGGCCATGGTGAATCAGGCGTTCGTGAAGCAATATCTCGGCGACCTCGATCCCATCGGGCAAAGTGTGCGCAGCCCGCAGCTCAAAATCGATCAGCCGAATTTGCTGTCCGCGCAGTCTCCCGACGATTGGTTCGAAGTCATCGGGGTGGTGGGCGATGCAAAAAACGACGGGCTGGACCATCCTGTGAAGCCGGCGATTTTTCTGCCGTACAGCTTTGTCTTGCCGCCCGAGGAAGCGCTCATCGTGCGCGCCAGCGGCGATCCGGAGACGGCCATCCGCTCCGTCAAGGAGCGGTTGCGCGAAATCAACCCCGAGATGATCGTCGGTAGGGACCGTACGCTCACCTGGTGGCTGGATACGGAAGGCTGGGGTCGCGAGCGCTTTATTGCCACTCTTTTCGGCCTATTTGCAGCTCTGGCGCTGGTGCTGGCTGCCACGGGACTTTACAGCGTGGTCTCCTTCGCCGTCACGCAACGCACCCAAGAACTTGGGCATTCGCATGGCTCCTGGGCGCGCGGCCCGGCAATGTTGTGCAACTCGTGCTCGGCTCTACCGCCGCAACGCTTGGCGCCGGCGTCGCCGTAGGATTGATATTGAGTGTGATTCTGAATCGTGTAGTCGCCTCGTGGGCCGGAGGAAGCTCGCGCGATCCTGTAACCCTGGTGGCCGCAGCTTCCATCCTGATTCTCGTTGCCGGGATTGCCTGCGTCTTGCCGGCATGGCGCGCCGCTTCCATCGATCCCATGCGTGCTTTACGCGTGGAGTGACGCCCGTCAATTCGGAACAGCGGCTCCGTGACGTGCTGACGACGCTACACCTTGCCTCGCCGCGGACATTTCGCTCAGAACTCTCACGCCCTCATCGAGAGCCGGATCACGCTTCTCTTGCAGCGACGCAATCGTCGTCATGGCTACTCTATCCGGAATAACACCCTCGCCTTCAAGCTTCCGGTCCTTTGGTGAGAACCACAGAACCTCGCTGATTTCCAGCACCCCGCCGCCTTTCATCACTCTGTCATGCGTGATGCCGAGCACGCAGCCGCAGGATTGGCTGCCGACGAGTCTGGCGCGCCCGGAGTCTTGCATCCCGGCGGCAAACACTTCCGTCGCGCTTGCGGAATATTCGCTCACCAGGATGACCACGGGGCCGGAGTAAATTTGTGCTCCGCTCTTGCCCACAAAGAACTTGCATTTCTTCCGCGTGGTGGCCGTCGCGTTCTGAAACAGTAACCTGTTTTCTGCCCATTCTCCGTTCGAATAGAGTTTTGCTGTTAAAGAAAAATCCCGCCATCGCCTCCAGCGTAGCGCCGACGCCGCCGCGGTTCCTGCGCAAATCCAGAATCAGCCCGGTGTTGTCGCGCAAATTCTCTAGGGCGGACTTGAAATCTTTGACCAGTGCAGGATGAAATTCATCAAAGCGGACATATCCAAAACCCGAGCGACAATTTCGCGACCGTTACATGCGGAGCGTTGGAAAGTATTTGCCGGCCAAATTTAACATCGAGCACGCTGCCATCCGCTCGCTGGAAACTAGCTGCGAACGGTGTTTCAAGCGGAACCAGCAAATGCATTGCCAAGAATGCGGAGCTTGGTGACGCGCTCGGAGGAAGATGGCAAGACATGCTTTGCACTTTCGGCAAGGCGGTCCGCAATCGGCTGGCCATCAGTGCGGTCACAATCATTCCCGGCTCGATGCCGGCGTGAGCGGCGTTGCTTTCGGGAATCACGTCTAGCACGGCCACCTTCCCTTCCACATAGCCTGGTCGGAAACCAAGACTGACTCCCTGATGCTTCTCGTGATTCCTCCATTGCTCGGGCGAACTGAAACGCGTGTGCGCGTCGTGCAGCTCTGCGGTCATGCGGTCCAGGATGGAGTAAAAGTCCTTGTCATCTTTCGCCGCTGCCACCTGCGGCCGGTAACGTTGGTGAACTTCTCGCCAGTTCACTCCGCCAAACTCCGGGTCGTAGTAATGTTCATCGACATCTTTCCAGACCTTTTCAAAAACTTGCTCGCGGTCCTTTGGCGAAAGGCTGTGCGAACCCCCCTTTGTTGCTATGGAAAAGACTAAAGCCGAGGATTAGAACAGCGAGAATCGAATCGTGGCGCGCGAAGCTGGGCGAAACGTGTTTCATGGTTTCGGCGGCTGATGTCTTTAAGGAACACCCTCAGAGCGACTATGTTGCGCGATCCGCGCCGCGAATGCCCCGAGCGCGGGAGAATAATAACAGCACGGCGGCTTGGACGCCGAAAGTAGACGGGAGGGTTGGCTCGCGGATAGAGCGCATCTTAGGCTCACAGCCTGCTCACGTGCAGGCTAATTGGGCCGGCCCTGCGTGTTGCGATTCAATTGCTCGAGGTTCTCCCGGGCAAGTTCGTTCTTTGGATCGATTTGCAAGGCGCGCTCAAAATGCAGCCGCGCCTCTTTGATGTTTCCCGTCTCTGCCAGCGCGCTTCCGAGATTTGCTTCTGCGCCCGCATCCTGGGGATTCAATCGAACCGCGGCGCGAAAGTGCAAAAGCGCTCCCGCAAAGTCCCCCTGCGCTGCGAGAGCATTGCCGAGGTTGTAGTGCGCATCAAAATAACCCGGGCGGCCTTGCAATGCTTGGTTCAAATGCGGGATGGCTTCGTCGACGCGGCCGCTTGCCAGAAGCACGGCGCCCAGCGCGTTATTGGCAATGGGATCGTCCGGACGAATGCGCACGGCTTGCGTGAACTGCGCGACCGCTCCGGCTCCGTCGCCTTTCATCTGCAGGAGAGCCCCAAGGTTGTAGTGCGCTTCGAAATCTTCGGGATCATTTTGAATGTGGTGCAGCGCCAGTGCTTCCTGGATCTGCACAAGCGGATCGCTTGTGGCGTCGGGAGATTCGCGCGGGAGAATTTGCAGCCACAAATGCGCCATCTCATCGACGGCACGGTTGCCCGCCACCACGCGCTTCGGCGGTTGATTGGGATTCCGAATGTTATCGGCTCGAGTTGTCGTAGGTAAACCGCATCGAGATCTTCGTTCCCGCTGGCAGGTCCACGGGTTTCGCATAGCGATAGACGGCTTGCCAATTTAAATCCCAGTTGCTGATGTGAATCAGCGTCTTTTTAGTCCCGTCGGGAAACGTCGCAAACGCCAGCAAGTCTTTTCCCAGGTAGTGCGCGTGCGGATAGATGGCCAGCACGCTGGCCTCTACGGGCAGCACGAAATCGTCGGAGACCAGGAACTTTTTATCACCCGGCGGAATGTCCAGCATGCGGTCATTCTCAAGCTGCAACAATATCGGATGCATCGTCGCGGGCTTGTCCGTGAAATAGAGCCCCAGCGTCGGCTGAATCAGTTCCGGCTTTCCCGAAGGCTGAAGATGCGTGTTCAATATCAGGTCGTTGGCTTTGTCCAGTCGAAGCGCCATTCCGTCCGGCTCCACATACGGTGGAGAGCCTGGTTTCCAAAACAAGAAATGGCTGTCGGGATCGAACGCTTCCGATTCGATGATGAGTTCCATGCCGCCGAAACCAGCGCCCGGCTCCTTTTCAAGCCGCCGTCCGCTCTCTTCGCGGTCCACCAGCACGTTTGCATGGTGGACGAGCCGTTTGTCGCCAGGCCGGATTTCAATCGCCTTTAGCCACCTCGAGTTATGCACGGGATTTCGAAACACAAAATTCCAATAGGAATCGCTGCCGCTCGCCGGAAGCAAGTACGGTTTCTCGGCCCTCACGATCACGTCCGGTTTGCCTAATTGCCAGCCTGCCGCATAGGCGGGTTTGGGAGGAAGGTCTGCTGGATTCCCCTCGATCTCGCCCTGATTCACCCACAGTTGAATCGTCTCGATTTGCTCGTCGGACAGGCGAAGTTCGTCGGTAAAGTTCGTCTCCCCCGGATCCGGGAGCCACGGAGGCATGATGCGTTTCTGCGTGACGAAAGCGATCTGCCTCCCGTGCGATTTTACATCCGCATAAGTCAGCAGCGAAAAGGGGCCCGCCTCGCCGGGATGATGACATTGCGAACAGTTACGAAAAATAATCGGGGCAATCTCACGGTTGAACGTCACCTGCGTTTTCGAATCCGCGGCGTGGGATGGGACTTTGCGAGCGCTCTCGGCTTGACGCGCCGCCACTGCGGCAAGAGCAAGAGCCAGAAATATAGAAAATCCGGAAAGGGTTTGCAACCCGGGTTTCATTCCAGGTCCGAAATGTAGCATCCCACGGCTTGAGTCGAGCTGGCAGGCACGCTCTTCCCGCTCAGCGCGGCTTCGATCGCATCTTCCAACTCGTGCGTCGTGGCGACCGTCCGCGCTCGGCCAATCTCCTCGTATAGATTGTCGATGCGTCCGTGATAGACGAGATGACCTTTGCCATCGAACACCGCCGCCTCCGGAGTGATTTGCGCCTGGCTCTCTTTTACCAGCGCTTTTTGCGGATCGCGTAGCGAAGGAATCTTGTAACCATATTCGCGGCCATGCGTGCGGATAACTTCCGCGGATTCCGATTTACTCGGATAAACCAGCCAAAACAACGCCTTTCCCTCGTGCGCAGCGCTCAGTTTCTGGATTGTTGACGCGTAGCGATTCGAAACCGGGCAATCCGTTCGCACGAAAACCAGCACAACCACCTTTCCGGCTGCCGCTTTTATTGGATTCACAGGATTTCCCGCGAGATCGAAAGCTGTGTTTTCCGCGCTCCGAGAAGCCGAGCTGAACGAAGCAAACCACACCGCTACAATCAGAACAAAGGAAAGGCGGAGTACTCGTGAGATGTGCCTGTGACGGTCCATGCGTGCCCGCACTCATCGGGCACTACGAATTTTACAGCGGTGCGGAACGCTTGTCGAAGAGATTAGCGTAGTTGGCCGGGCTCGATGCCTTTTTTACGGGCCTCGTCCGTGAGGGCGTCCATCTTCCCCTGAATCTGTTTCTTTTTGTCTTCAAGCTGCTTGATCTGGTCGGGGATGGGCGTCATGTAGTAGCCACGGTATGGGTCGATGCCACCCGAGGCGGAGGAGTTCTCGGCCTTGAAGTTGCGTAAGTCTTCGATCTTCTTGTCGGCTGCGTCGAGTTGCGTCTGAAGTCGGCGAAGCTCGTTGCGATAGTAATTCACTTGATTGTCCTGGGCGGAGTTGGCAGAGCCTGCGCCGCTCGGCTTCGAATTACTTCTTGCGCGGCCCGGAAGATGACGGGTCGCCTACGACGGAAATGCTTCCACCGACCTTGGAAATATCCTCCTCGGTCCATACTTTTTTCGGCTTTTTAGCTATCTTGTGTGGAATTCTTGTCAGCGGGCTGGTCCTTGGCATCCGCGGATTTTGCAGCAACTGGCGTTGTTGGCGATGGCGCCGTAGCTGGAGGTCTGGGATTGCGATTGTTGGCTTGAACCAGACGGAGATTGAGCGGCACTCGCGAAAACTACGGAAACAAACAGAAAGGATGCAGTTAAACAGCAGCGGAGCATGAAGCCTCCAATTCCTTCAAGGGCTGAGGTAGTTCTAGTTTCCTAAAATCAGTATACAGGGCAAGGTTTCACGGGTCTGATAGCGACGGCTCCTGGCTTGCCCAATTCGGCACGAATCATCGCGAGGGCTTCTTTCGGAGGACCTATACGGCGGAACTGACTATAAAAAGTGCGTTCGTGGATGGAGATAGAGCTAAAGAGTTTTCGGCCATCGAAATCGTATTGGGAGAAGGAAGGCATCCATAGACCTGGGAGCACCTCATAGCGCTCTTGCATGAAGTGGCTGCCCTTGTAAATCTTGGCGAGGAACAACCCAATACTTATGTCCCCCGTGACTTCGCCTTCGACGCGTGCGAGCTGTCCTGCCACCGGATCAATCCATACAAAGCCGCGAACTTTGGCGAAGATGGAAGTCGCCCGAGAAGTGGACTTGTAAGCAGGATTCGGTTCCAAGCTATATTTGAACAGGACACGGCCTTCCCGGTTCTCCGTGGTAACAAAGGTGTAGAGAAAAGCGGTGCGCGTGGCATCGATGAGCTCGTCGCGATCCTTCTGTTTCTTGGCGATTTTCTCGTAGGCGTCGTGCTGGGCGTGGCCATCGTCCGCGGCCCAGGAAAGCGCACGCTCCAGCTTCAGCATTTCCGTGTGATACACGTTAGGGTCCGTCGGTTTGCCGTCCGCGCCAATCGGAATATGGTCGACTCCGGTACCTGCGGGAATGACGCGTGACACCTTGATTTCCGAGGACATCGGATCGCGCTCGTTTTTGCGCACTTCCACCCGTTCTACCCGCTCGTACAGGTTCATGTCTTTGTCGCTCTTCTTCTGATTGTCAAGCACTAGGTCGAGCAAAGCCGCTTTTTCGGCCTCCGTTTGGCGGAGGGCGCCGTATGCCGGAATCCTGAGCCAGGCAGGTGGCTGCGAGAGCCGGGATTAGTCCGGCGATGAGAATGATGGATCGCGCGCGCATATTGGCAAGCGGCAAAGGCACCGCCAACACCTATATTAGTTTTGATTCTTGGGCGCGGACAATTGTTGCTTCCTATCGCGCAATAGTACTCACTACAAGGCGCCGCTATGTCGATTCCGGAATGTTGCGAACGTCACTTCTATGACTTCGGTTTTTGAGCTTGTTTCTGTTGTCGCTGCTGCTCTTCCGTCCACGGCGGCACTATGCCATTGCTTCGCGCGTAGGCGATCGATTGGCCCAGGTGCTCTCCCCAGATGTCCCGTGCAGAACAAGAAGACGTAGCGATACGTGCGATCTTTTCCAAAGAGCTTCACGGTCTTCTCCACATCCGCGTCGCTTAAGCCAAGAACGGCGCTGCGGTAATGGGCGAACGAATCTTTCATCGTTTGGATAATTTTGGCCTTGTCCGTTGTGGATTTTTCGAACCCACGCACCTCAAACCCCGCGGGCGGCTCTGTGCCGATCAGGTGGGGCAGGTTGAAATTGGCCGCGGCAACGTGGAGATAGACCTCGCTAATGGAGCGCACGCCCTCACCCGGACGCCAGGTGTACTTTTCGGCGGGCACGGCTTGGGCAAGGCTGACAAATCGCTGCTCGTAGAAATCCAGCCTGTCCAGGAACTCGGCGCGGGCTCCAGACGTAGGTGCTGCGGGGGAAGCGGCAGGCTTGTCGGCTGGCTTGTCCTGGGCCCAGCTAGGCCGACTCAATCCAGGCCAATGACGATAAGTCCCAGAAAACAAATAGAGTTGCGGCGCATTTGTCCTCCTGGCCGGCATTTCCACACTGATTTTTGTTCCAAGCACTTGGCTGGAAACCGGGTAAAATGGAGCTAAGGGCACACTACACCCAGAATCATTGAAAGCAAAGGGGTGTCTGCAACGTCTTATATATGCGGGAACGAATCAACCCCTAGTCCCGTATTACCTAATGTAAGCGGAGGATCGGTTTGGGAGTAGCTCCAATTGAAGGTTTGACTGCCTTCCCGCGGGCGGTCCCGCAAACGGCTAGACGGCCATTCACGGTGGCGAGATTCCGCGCGGCGGCGGTCACCATGTATCGAGACGCTCAAGCTGTCTCTCGATGCCTTGCGCGCCCATAAATTACGCAGCTTCTTGACTTTGCTGGGCGTGATCCTGGCGGTAACCACACTTGGTGGCCGTAATGAGCGTCGTGGCCGGGCTCAATTTCTACGTCGCGGACAAGATCGCCAACCTCGGCGCCAACGTCTACGTTTTGACCCGTTTTGGAATCATCACCAGCAACGACGCCTGGATAAAAGCCCAGAAACGCCCGCTCATCACCATGGAGGAGTATGCAAAGCTGAAGGAAGGCATGCATACCACGAGCCAGATCGCCGCCGTGCTCGGCACCAGCTCCGATGTTCGCTCCGGAAACGAACTCCTCGAAGATGTGAATGTCAACGGGAGTCACGCCCAACTATTCCGAACGTTCGAAGTTTCAATGTGGCTTCTGGCAGATTGCTAACTGATGCGGATGAGACGCATCACTCTCCGGTGTGCTTCATCGGCGCGGACGTTGCAAAAAAGTTCTTCTACAACGTGGACCCCATCGGGAAAACAATTCGCGCGGGCTCGCACAGCTATGAAGTGGTCGGCGTATCGGAAGTCATCGGAAGCGCCTCGGACAATCCCAGGACCGCTTCCTGTTTATTCCACTCGGCACTTACGCCAAGGAATGGGGCACACAGCGCGATTCGCTGACGCTTTTCCTGCAGGCCGGAAACGCCGAAATGATGGAGGCTTCCGAGGACGAAGCGCGCATGCTCTTGCGTGCCTGGCGCCATCAATCCTGGGACTCGGACGGACAGCTTCGGAATTATCGGCTCCGACTCCATCATGGGTCTTTGGAAGCGCTGACGGCGAACATCTTCATGGTCGCGGTCGGCTTGACTGCCGTGTTTCTGGTCGTCGGCGGAATCGTGATCATGAACATCATGCTGGCCAGCGTGACGGAACGCACACGAGAAATCGGCCTGCGTCGTTCCCTCGGCGCGCGAAAAAAGCATATCCTCATGCAATTTGTGACTGAGTCGGCGGTGCTGGCCGCGACGGGTGGATTGATAGGAATAGTCTTGGCCTATCTTGGTGGTTGCCGCGGCGCGCGCCGCAACCTCGATTCCGATGCGCACGCCCATGAGCGCGGTGATTCTCTCGCTCTCCGTTTCGACGGCCGTAGGCCTTTTCTTTGGGATTTATCCTGCTATGCGTGCTGCAAAACTCGACCCGATCGAAGCACTGCGGTCGGACGGCTGAGGAGCGTTGACTCCCGCTTAGCGGGGTCACACAAAACAACAATGGCGCAACAACACGGCGAAAACCTCAAGCAGGCGATGGACACGCTCCGCGCGCACAAATTGCGCAGCGTTCTAACCGTCTTCGGCGTCGTGCTGGGCGTCAGCGTGATTATGCTGGTTGCGGCTCTGATTACCGGCTTTGACGCGCAAGTCCAGGAGAACATCAAGCAGTACGGTGCGGACACGGCGTTTGTCTCGCGCTTCGATCAGGGCCCTCACGGCGGCCGGCGCCCCAAGGAAGAGCGCGAACGCAAACCGCTGACGCTCGAAGATGCCGCAGGCCATCCAGGAACGCTGTCCCTCCGTGAAGAACGTGACTGTCTTTCTGACCTGGTGGGAACAGGACCACAAGGTTCGGACAAAAGACGGCGAAGTGACCTCCATTGATTTCCGCGGCGTGCAGCCGAACTTCGGCCAGGTTTACGCCAATGCCGCCGTCCTGGAGGGGCGCTTCATCAGCGAAGGCGATGATTTGCATCGTGAAAAAGTAGTGCTCCTGGGAGAAAATGCCGCGCCTGTCTTGTTCCCTGGGGTCCCCGCCGTCGGCAAGGACGTCATGATTGATGGCTCGCCATTTCCGCGTCATCGGCGTCGTCGAAAAGCCAAAGGGCATGTTCGGAATGGACGACGAAGACCGCCGCGTGCTGATTCCCTACAACACGTTCCACAAGATTTATCCCGGCGCTTACGAGAACCAGATCCGCTTCCAGGCGTATCCGAACCAACTGGATCAAGCCGTGGATCAGGCAACGGAAGTGCTCCGGCGCCGCCGCAACGTTCCCTACGCTGGCAGGAACAACTTTTCGATCAATACCTCGCAGCAGGAAATCGAGCAGTTCCACAGCATCCTCGGCATGGTTGCGCTCGCCACAGTCGTCTTGAGCGGAATCGGCCTGCTGATCGGCGGCGTAGGCGTCATGAACATCATGCTGGTGAGCGTGACGGAGCGGACGCGCGAGATCGGCATCCGCAAAGCCATCGGCGCCAAGAGCGGGGACATCACCTGGCAATTTTTGCTCGAGGCGATGACCCTTACCGGCGCCGGCGGCGTGATTGCGCTCGTGCTCGTGAACGGATTGGTGATTCTGGTGCGTTTGAGCTTGAAAGTGGCCCGGCAGCGTGCCGATCTGGGCCGCCGCGACCGGCATCGTTGTCAGCGTGAGCATCGGCTTGATCTTTGGCGTCTGGCCGGCAATGAAAGCGGCGAAACTGGATCCCGTCGAAGCTCTTCGCTACGAATAGCCCGAAGTTTCGGTTTTTCTCGTAGAAGTCAAACGTCTTAAGATTCCCAAAAAAAACGGATTAGGGAAGCGGTGAGCGAACTGGAAGAGGAGCGGTGGCTGAAACCTCGCGCTCCTGCAGCGCAGAGGTCGCAGCCGCGGGCTTCTTCGCAGAGGCTTTGGGAACGTATTTCTCCTGGGGCATCTTGGGCGGGCCGGGAACTTGCGGAGTAGTGGACATCCGCGTGAGTTTCCTGAACGCCAGGTCTTCCGAAGGCTTTGCGGGGAGCGCGCCGCTAACGGGCGTGGAACGAGCGTAAAGCCATTGGTGAAGAGAGCCCGAGGCGATTACAGCGCTTGCAAGCAACAGAATTGCCGACGCGATGGCCAAGAGATCGCGAGGATGGGCCGGCGCATGAACCAGTACGGACGCTTCGGTTGCGGAGAAAGCTGCGCTCCGCAGCGAGCGACCAGATAAAGAGCGCGCGCGCCAGATCGTTGCCGGACTGGTAGCGGTCATCCGGATTTCTTGGCAAGACATCGCGCGATGATGCGATCAAAGGCGGCAGGAACGGCTGGATTGAGCTTCGACGGCGGAACGGGATTCGCGGTAAGAATTTGCGCGCAAACTTCTCCGAGAGAATTTCCTGCAAACGGACGGACTCCCGTGATCATCTCGTACAACACGATTCCCAGCGAGAAGAGATCGGAGCGTCCATCCTGCTTCCGCCTTCAATTTGTTCAGGGGAAAGATAAGCGGGCGTGCCCAGCACGCGGTCTGAGCCGGAGACTTGAGAAGCGAACCGTGCGACGCCGAAATCGACGAGCTTCACTTTGTCATGCTCGGTGACGCGAATATTGCTGGGCTTGACGTCTCCGTGAATGATTCCCGGCCCGATGCGCATAGGAGAGCGCGGAAGCGATATCCGCGGCCCAAACCGCTGCCTTCGCAAACGGTATCGGGGAATGCGCCAGCAATTGCTCGAGACTTTGCCCGGAAACGAATTCCATCACAAGAAAAGGCGTGCCGCTCGGCACCGGTGCACTTACGTCGTAGAGCTGGGCAATGGAGCTGTGAGAGAGACGCCCGATGGTTTGCGCTTCACGAAGGAATTGTTCCTCACTATTCCTTCCGAAGCCCTGGAGAAATGACTTTATTGCGACGGTGCGGCCAATGAGGGTGTCACGCGCTTTGTCGACCCGGCTAGTCGCGCCGCATCCGAGCGTCTCAATGATTTGATAACGGCCGGTCTGAAGCGCGGGACTCATGCGGAACGCAACAGGCGAGTAGCGCGCTCACGAAAACTAGTGTGCTGTGTTTGCACTGGACGCCGGGGACTTTGCGGCGAGCCAGCGGATACAAGTTCGGCAGCCAGGAGGTCCACGGACTGATAACGGTGAGCAGGTTCTTTTTCCAGACACCGCGCAACGATCGCGTCGAATCCCGTCGGAACCGAAGGATTTGCCTGAGAAACCGGAAGCGGTTTCGAAGAAAGAACCCGCGTGCAAATTCCCTGCAGACGAATCGGAATCGAAGGGGCGCTTTCCTGTGACCAGTTCATAGAGAACCACGCCAAGAGAGAAAATATCGGAACGCGCGTCCTGGGGCCGGCCGAGAATTTGCTCGGGGCACCAGTAAGCGGGGGTGCCGAGCAGCGGAGTGTCCTTTTTGTCGTGACTGGCAAGACGCGCCATGCCAAAGTCCGTCAGTTTCACGCGGCCATCATCGAGAATCAGAATGTTGGCGGGCTTGATGTCGCCGTGAATCACGCCTCTGCGATGGGCTAAGTTCAGAGCGGAGGCGATCTCTCCGGTCCACGCGCAAGCGCGCGGGAGGGGAACGCTTCCCTTGGCGAGAATCTTGTCGAGGGGCTGGCCTTCCATAAATTCCATGACGAGATAGGGCGTTTGCGTGGGTTCGTCGATGCCCATGTCGTGCAAGCGTGACGACGCAAGGATGTGAAAGCTGGCCGACAACGCGCGCTTCCTGGAGGAAGCGGTCGCGGCCTGCGCCCTGTGCCAGCGCGGGAGAAAAGAGCTTGATGGCGACGATTCGCCCGATCATGGGATCGTGCGCGCGCACGACCTTGCTATTGGCGCCGGCGCCGATGACGTCGATAACTTGATAGCGGCCTACTTGCATGGTGGTCTTTCCCTCAGATTCGATGCTGCTCAACAATGAAAGATGATAGCGAAGGGGTTGGTTACATTAAATGAAGCAAGCGTCCCTGTTGGAAGGGTACGGAGGTACTAGAGCGGAAGATACAAATTAGACGACTCTAATGTGAACGCGCAATCCGTTACTGCATGCCGGCTGCAAATCACAATAAAAGACGGGTCACTCTTTGGTTTTAAACGCAGCAAGTGCGGGCGAAGAGGCGAGTCGCGCGGGAAACTCCCGGACAAAAGAGATCATCGAGGGATGCCAGAAGCCGTTGAATCCGAAAAAGTACATTTCTTTCAGGGCTTGATCGGGGGGCAATTTTTCAAAGGCCATGCGGTAGGCAGCGACGAAGACTCCGGTGCGGTCATCGCCGTAGTGGCAGTGCACGAAGACCTTTTCCTGGGGGCTATCGCGGAAAATGGATAGAAACTGTGCGACCTGTTCGTTGGTTGGAGGAGACCAGTCGGCGACGGGGATGTGAACGAAATGAATTCCCAGAGATTTCGCATATTTTTTCTTCCCAGTTCAATTTTTCCTGATCTTCGGCGCGAAGATCAACAATTGTGGTGATACCGAGTCTTTTCAGCTGCAGCAAGCCCGGATCTCTTGGTTGCGCGCCGCGGTACAAGCGATCATTGATTTTTCCGGCATTCGGGACGCCGGCAATCCGCAGCTTTTCTCCATACGCGGAGTGCGCGATGGATGGCACGGCGGCTTGCGATGGTGCGCAGGGAGTGGCGCAGGAAAAGCAGAAGATGAACATCAGCGAGAGAAAGGAGAGCATGCGATTCATGTGGGATTAGATGCAAGTATTCTAACGCGGGAAGGAAGTGCGCCGAAGCGGTTGCAGGAGAAGAGGTTGTTCAGAAAGGGTACCACTACAAATAGACGTAGTACGAAAACGTCAACCACATTTTGCGTTTTTCTCTTGACAGGAAATTCGCAGACGTTGATACTGCACTCCCAGATTCGGGGGACGTGGAAGCGCCAGGCGGGCCGAGTCGAGGATGTGAAGAAGGCCCGTAATGACTCCACGAAGCCGGCCCGGGGACTAAACAAAAAAATCGAGCGCGAAGTAGGAACTCCGCGCCCGTAATTTCAGGCGCGGAATTTGCTGTGAGGCTGAGTGAGATCCACCGGCCAGCGGCAGAGCATTGGCGTTTTGTACTGGATTTTGCAGGTGGCCGCGAGGCGGTCGATGGAAAGGTCGGCTGCTGAGCGGCCGGCTTTTTCGTCCCGTCCAGCGCGAACGGACATTCGAGAATTGAATCTGCGGTGAACTTCAGGGTCCACCCAGCACCCTGCGGGACGCAGAGGAGTAAAATTAAAGGGTTCCCCGCGAACGAGTGGGAGCCCGAGGTTGCGGAGGAACGGGATGGCTACGGTGAAACAAGCAATGACTGGAAATTCCTCGATCACGGATGCGAGCTCCGGAGAATACGGGAGCGGCGAGCACGCAAGGGCCTTCCTTTTGAACGGTATTTCACCGACGGAAAGATCTCCCCGTTCGACGCCGTGGAATGGGAAAAGCGCACCGCCCTGATCGGAAACGAAAAGGGCGTGACGATCTTCCGCCAGGAAGACGTCGAGGTGCCGAAGAGCTGGTCGCAGACGGCCACGAACATTGTCACCAGCAAATATTTTCACGGAAAGCCTGGAACGAAGGAGCGTGAAGGATCGGTGCGGCAACTGATCAGCCGCGTGGTGAACACGATCGTGCGCTGGGGCCAGGAGGGCGGCTACTTTGCCTCCGATGCATCGCGTGATGCGTTCCGCGACGAACTGACGCATCTGCTGGTCGAGCAAAAGATGGCGTTCAATTCGCCGGTATGGTTCAACGTGGGCGTGCAGCCGAAGCCGCAGTGCTCGGCATGCTTCATCAATTCGGTGCAAGACAACATGGAATCGATCATGGGCCTGACCCGGACCGAAGGAATGCTCTTCAAGTGGGGCTCGGGAACGGGCACGAATTTCTCCTCGCTGCGCGGAAGCAAGGAAACTCTCTCGGGCGGCGGCATCGCATCCGGTCCGGTGAGTTTCATGAAAGGCTTCGACGCGTTCGCGGGAGTGATCAAGAGCGGCGGCAAGACGCGGCGCGCGGCAAAGATGGTGATTCTGAATATCGATCATCCGGACATCGTTGAATTCATCGAATGCAAAATGAAGGAAGAGCGCAAGGCGCAGGTGCTCATCGAACAGGGCTACGACGCCGGGATCGACGGCGACGCCTACGCTTCGATTTTCTTTCAGAACGCGAACCATTCCGTGCGCGTGACGGATGACTTCATGCGCGCGGTGGTGGAAGACAAGGATTGGTGGACGAAGAACGTCACCGACGGACAGCCCGCGGAAAAATTGCGCGCGCGCGATTTGATGCTGAAGATTTCGGATTCGACATGGCATTGCGGCGATCCGGGGATGCAGTACGACACGACCATCAACCGGTGGCACACCTCGAAAAATACGGCGCGCATCAATGCCTCGAATCCGTGCTCGGAATACATGTTCCTGGACGATACGGCGTGCAACCTCGCTTCGCTGAACCTGATGAAATTTCTCGGGACGAACGGGCAGTTCGACGTGACGGCGTTCAAGCATGCCGTGGACGTGACGATCACGGCGCAGGAAATTCTGGTGGACAACGCGAGCTACCCGACGCCGAGGATTGCGGAGAATTCGCACAATTTCCGGCCGCTCGGCCTGGGTTACGCCAATCTCGGCGCGCTGCTGATGTCGCTGGCACTGCCTTACGACTCGGACGAAGGCCGCGACATGGCGGGCGCGATTACAGCGCTGATGTGCGGCGAAGCGTACGCGCAGTCCTCGCGCATCGCGGAAAGCATGGGCGCGTTCCCCGGGTATGAAGTGAACCGCGAACCGATGCTGGACGTAATTCGCATGCATCGCGACGCGATGCGGGGAATCCAGCCGGATCATGTGCAGACGGAATTGTTCATGGCGGCGCAGGAATCCTGGGACAACGCGCTGCATCACGGCGAAAAGTTCGGCTACAAGAATTCGCAAGTAACCGTGCTGGCGCCGACGGGCACGATCGGTTTCATGATGGATTGCGACACCACGGGAATCGAGCCGGACCTGGCGCTGGTGAAGCACAAGAAGCTGGTCGGCGGCGGCTTGATCAAAATCGTGAACAATACCGTGCCGCAAGCGCTGATGCGGCTGCACTATTCGCCGGAGCAGACGAGCGAAATCGTTTCCTACATCGACAAGAATGGAAAAATCGAAGGAGCGCCGTATTTGAAGGCGGAAGCATCTGCCGGTGTTCGATTGCTCGCTGGCGCCGCTAGGCGGCGGCCGATCCATCGCCTGGACCGGGCACGTGAAGATGATGGCGGCGGCGCAGCCGTTTCTTTCCGGCGCGATCTCGAAGACCATCAACATGCCCGAGGAGTCCACGGTCGAGGACATCAGCAATGCCTACATCGAATCCTGGAAGCTGGGGCTGAAGTCCGTGGCCATCTACCGGGACAACTCGAAGCGCTCGCAGCCGCTGAATGCGGGCGGAGCGAAAGAAGAAAAGAAAGCGGAGCCAGCGGCAGCGACGGGAGCGGAGCCGATGCAGCGGGAACTCTTCGCGCGCGCCGTGCGCGAGAAGATGCCGGTGGAACGCGCTTCGGTGACGCACAAGTTCAGCGTGGGCGGCCACGAGGGCTACATCACAGTGGGCATGTACGCAGACGGCCGGCCGGGCGAAATCTTCATCAAGATGTCGAAAGAAGGCTCGACGCTTTCCGGCGTGATGGACGGACTGGCGCTGACTATTTCGCTGGGCTTGCAATATGGCGTGCCGCTGAAGGTGTTCGTGGACAAACTGCTGAACACGCGGTTTGAGCCATCGGGCATCACGGCGAATCCGAATATCCGATTTGTTTCTTCGGTGCTGGATTACATCGCGCGTTGGCTGGGCGGACGATTTATTTCCTCCGATTACTTGAAGCTGAATAGCGGCGCGGCAGCGGAAACCGCCGCGGCTGTCGCTTCCGCTCAGCGCCGTTCCGCCGATGACCAAGGCGGTCGACTTGACACCGACTGCCAATGAGCATGCATCAGCCGAAGCTGACGCGATGCGCACGAAGGCGCGCCGACCTGCTCCGAGTGCGGCATGCTGATGGTGCCGAACGGCGCATGCTACAAGTGCGAGAACTGCGGCAGCACGAGCGGCTGCAGTTGAGGCCAGGGGAGCAGAACCAGGGACATGACAAGATGAGCGCTCTCTCCTCCGGTTCAGGGCTGGCCGCAAGACTGGCTCCGGAAAAGCCGAAGGCACGGGGATTTCTGCACATCGTCCGGCATGGCGCGGGACCCAGCGCCATTTACGTCGTCACGTATCATCGGCTCGAGTCGGGGCTGGATACTGTTGGCGCGCGCCCAAGCCGGCGCTGGCGGAAGGCGCGCAATCCCTGATTGAATTGCTCGAGCGAATTGGCGTGGACTTCCGGCTTAAGGAAGTCCGCGGCGCGCTGGAAGATATTCTTCGGCTCGGCTCAGCCAATATCCCCGATCTGTGGCTCAGCGACGAGGAGATGCTGGAAAAAGGACTCGTCGAGGGCTAACCAGGTAAACCGAAGAACTGACGGAAGCCGGAGGGTAAAGAAGCCCTCCGGCTTTTGTTTTTGCATGGCTATGTGTGTATGGCCGGGGGCCCCCTCCCCCTTTTTTCGTAAGTGTTCATTCTAAAGATAGATAAAGTCACTTGTTTTTATAAGTTTACGTAAGTGTTCATTCTAAAAGGCTTGATTGCCAGAATTTGCACTAAAATTGTGCAGGTCTTGTAAGTGTTGCGAACAAAAGGCTTAGGTCGATTCGCATACGCCAAAAAACAAAAACGCCAGCGAGATGCTGGCGCTACGGGGAAAGGACGCAATAGTATCCAAGGACTACTATATGCCAGGAGTAACAGTTTGTCAAGAAAAAAGCGCGGTAGGTACCGTCAAGGATTTTGTGTAAATTTGAAAAAGGGTTTTCTTTCCCAGGAGCTGTTCAGGTGCGAGAGGACGCCGTAGATGATGCGGTCGCAGCTTTCGAGATTGGTGAAGCTGGACATGGGGCGGGTACGGCGGCGCACTTCACGGAAGGCGCGTTCGATCACGTTGGTGGTGCGCAGTTTTTTCCAGTGCGCTTCCGGCAAGTTGAAAAAATTCAATAGCGCGTCCAGGTTGTGCTCGACGCAAGCCACAGCGGTGGGCCGGCGCTGCTCCCAGTGCTGTTTCCATTGGCGGAAGGCGCGTAGCGCTTCGTTCCTGCTGCTGGCGCGGTAGATGGCGGAGGCTTCGGCTACGCAGGAGCCGTCCTGGGCGGCCGACTTTGCTGGCGATGTTGCGCATCTTGTGAGCCCAGCAGAGTTGCATGGGCACCCGTGGAAAAACCACCGGCAAAGCGGCGCGCAAGCCTTTGCCGCCGTCGGTGACGATTAGCCGGAGATGTTTTCCTTCCAGGCCGCGCAGGAACAGCCCTTGCAGAAACTCCAGCCAGGCGGCTTCGCTTTCGCCGTGAGCGAAGTGGTAGTCGAGAATTTCGCGCTTGCCGTTGGGGAGCACGCCGTAGGCCACTAACACCATGCGGCGGCGGACTTTAGCGGAGAGATCGCGCATTTTGAGCGACACGCCATCGAGGAAAAGGTAGAGGTAGTCGTCGCGCAGGGCGCGGCGATGGAACTGTGCGACGGCGTGGTCCAGTTGGCGGGTGATGTTGGAGATGGTCTGCGCGGAATAGCATTCTCCGAGAAAGGGTTCGAGAACTTGGCCGACCTGGCGGGTGGAGATGCCGCGCAGAAAAGCCTGGAGCACCAGTTCGTTGACGTCTTGCTGGCGGCGCTGATAGCGCGGAAGGAATTGGGAGCGAAACCCGCCGCGGGTGCGGGGAACTTTCAGACGGCAGAGCACGCCCAGCTTGGTGGTGAGATCGCGAAAGTAGTAGCCGTTGCGGTAGTCCAGACGGGCGGTGGGAGCGTGCTCGTAGTAGCCGAGGTCGAGATGGCGGTCGCGCTCGGCCAGCAAAGCCTGCTCGATCAGCCGTTTGATTGCGGAACGCACGTGCTCGGCAAGGTCCTGTTCAAAGAATTCTTGGCAGTCGGCCAGGTCCAGCTTAAGATGACCATCCACGAGGACTTCCAGTTCTCGCATTAGGGTGTACCTCCTCTGTGAGTTCGCGCTCCAAAGGAAAGTACGCCCTTTTTTTCGCTCAAAACCGGAATTTACACAAAAGACGTTACGCTACCTGCAACAGAAAAAATGCAACAGGCAAAATTGACCCCGGCAACGCTAACCTGTGCAAAATTTGCAAAGGCCGGATTAGCAGCGATTGACGACAGCAAGCGGGTTAGCGGCCCAGAGTTTGCGCCCAAGTTGCGAAGGCGTGCCAGGCGGCGGTTTGGCCGATAGGGAAGCGTATCTGCTGCACGATGATGAGGAAGGCGCTGGCCCAAATGGTGGCGCGATGAACTTTGCGCGTGGACCACAAATCGTAGGCCGCGAGAAGGAGCAGGAATCCGTAGGAGAGGAGAGCCGCAATCAGGGGTTTCCTGTTAACCATGGAAAAGGGCCAGCGGGAGATGGCAGCGATCATGATTCCGATCATGGCTATCAGGATGATCCGCTTGTGGGCGGAAGGATTGAAGCGGGCGCGAAACGCAAAAAAGACAAGCACTGCAAAAATGAGCATGTCCGTCATGGGGATGATGTAGAAGGTTTTTACATCGAGGCCAGTGGGAGAGTTGGGCCGGGAAAGCGCCTCGGTAGCCGCCAGGACGCCGAGGATGATCATGAGACAAGCCAGGAGAAAACCGGCAATGCCGAGACGGCGGTGAATGTCCACGCGGCCAGCGGCGACAAGAGAGGTCTGAGTGATGAGCAAGAGGATCCACGTGGAAAAAACAGCGCCGTGAATGTGAATGATTAAACTTGGCAGGGGCGCGTGGAATACACCGGCGAGATAGTAGGTGTGCGCAAAGCCTAGAAAGACGGAGGCAAGAATCAGCAACGCCATTCCGGAGAAAAAGTAGTGATCGTAACGCCGGCCCGGAGGGGCGGAGTGCACTTTAACGGAATTGTCGAGATGTGCCATGGCTGTCGCCATTGAATCTCCAAATCTATTCGGATACCGCGAGAGTGCCAGTGCCTTGGGAACCTGGGGAAGTAGGTAAGCAAGTGTATACCGGATAGGGTTAGCGTGCGGGATAAGCCGCGCCGGGCCGTACGAACAATACTGACGAGGTGCGGGCACGCCTGACGACCTGGCGTGCAGAGTGAATTCAGGTGCGCTCAGCGGGGACGCGGGCGGAGAGGCGGACGCGCGGTTAGCGGGCGAGGGCGCATGCGGAAGCGCGGGCTGAGCGGCGGGGGGACATTGCGGAGGAAGTCGCCGCAGCAAGGGCAGCGGCCGTCGTCCGAGATGGGCCGGTGGCATCGGCGCGGAGCCAGTGGCCGCGGGCATCGCACAACGGATTGATGCACTGCACGGTGAAACCGGGCAAATACTGCATGCGCACTCCCTCAGTGGCCAGCCAGCTCTGCGGGCGCACTGTGAAAGCATGTGCCGCAGAAGCTCCCCTGGGCGGCCCGGACAGAATTGTTGGAGCGGATTCTGCCGTTCCACGACCTGTGGTGTCAAGAGAAAAGACTACAAGCGATTGTGGTGGGGTTACAAAGCACGCTGTGAGAAGGATAGGGCGATCGCAGAATCCCTGAGGACTTGCAGAATTTGTCCGACTTTGGCGTCCGCAGTGACAGAACCCGGTTCTTGCACCTTAGGATTGTGGCGGAGTTGCTGGGGCTGAAGCGCCTTGTGACTCCTGAAGAGCCGCGAGACGGGTTTTCAGAGCTTCGACTGCCTGCTGCTTGTCCGCGATCTGTTGCTTGAGGTCATCCAACTTGGCCTTGCCCGCGGTGTCGCTTTTATAGTTCGGCTTCGAGTAGACGTTGTCCTGTTCCAAAGAGAGATCACGCTGAAGAAGATCCAGATTTTTTTGGGCCTCGGCGAGCTGCTGCTTCACGGCGGCAAGTTCAGCAGCGGCCTTTTCCTTTTTCTTTGCGTCATCGGCGGTTGCGGCTGGAGCGGCAGCTTTGGAAGAATCGGAGGCTGCAGGAGCAGCACCGGAGGATTGCGCCGGAGCAGATGCAGTGGCTGATTGCGGAGGGGGAGCGGCGCGCTTCAAAGTGTCATCGGTGATGACCGGAGCAGGCTGCTTGGCGGCGGCTTTTTTTTGTTCGCGGGCGCGGCGGGCGGCTTCAGCGACAGATTGTGACTGCGAATCCTGCGATTGGCCGCGGGAGGCAACAGGAAGCACGGCAGCGGCAAGAAGGGCGGCAAGGGCCAAGCGCAAAGAGATGGAGTGTGGCATGGTCTTATACCTCTTGAATCTTATACCTCCGGGGCGTGGGCTGGTGCAAAGCTAAGCATACCTCCGCGCTTTGCTGAGGACAATTGCGCCGTGAGGAGTGCTGCGAATGCGGCAACTGGAACTCCCGCGGCGAAGTGACTACACAAGCGGTGAGGCCCAGGCCATTGCGCAAGCCGAGCCTAGCGGCCAGCCGCCTGATTTGCTCCGGCCACGTCGTGCCGGAAGAAGGGCCATAATACCCGTTCGTGAAATAAAGTAAAAACAGGCGCAGCGAGTAGAACCTCGGGTTCTTCGCGGAGAATTGTGCCGATTTCCACGAAAGTTCGAGACGAAGTACCAATCCTTAATTCAACATCTCAAGTCTTGCAGAGCGGCGATTCGTGCGGCATACTCCCGCCGCGTGCGGCCTTGGTCGGAATCGCACGGAGCGGTCGGCTGAGTGGTTTGCGAGGGGGTCTAATGGAGCGGTGTGCCTGGATTCACCGTTTCGGAATGCTGTTTTGTCTGAGCTTGTGTCTATGCGCAGGCGCGCGCGGAACTTAGCCGGGGCAATACTTGGCGAATGAGCAGCCGGTTTCGCGCGCAAGCCTTGCCGGCGCCTCCGGTTCCTTCTGAGACGCAGCCGGCGCAAACCACGACTGCGCGGCGCACACAAACGCGGTGGATATGTTCTCTCGCAAGAGCGCTACGAAAAGGCGGTTGCTTATTCTCGCGCGTCCTACACCCTCTATTTTGTTTCGGTATTGCTTTCCGTCGTGGTGCTCGTGATTCTCTTGCGGCTCGGTATCGCAGCGAAGTTTCGTAATTGGGCCGAGAGCGTTAGCGATAAAAGGTGGTTGCAAGCACTGGTGTTCGTGCCGCTGCTGGTGCTGACGCTGGATGTCCTGGCCTTGCCGCTCCGTTTGTACGGGCACGTTCTCTCGCTCCGTTATGAAATGTCGGTGCAAAGATGGGGGTCGTGGTTCTTGGATTGGAGCAAGGAGCAATTGTTGATGGCGGGATTTGCGCTGATCCTGGCGCTGATTCTGACTTTTGTTGTCCGCAGAAGCCCGCGGCGCTGGTGGTTGTACTTCTGGTTTGTTTCGCTGCCCGTTTTGCTATTTTTTGTTTTCATCAGCCCGTGGTTCATCGACCCGCTATTTAATACATTTCGAGCCCTTACAGGCCACACATCCAGATTTAGTCGCGGCCATCGAGAAACTGACCAGACATGCAGGCGTGCCGATTTCGCCGGAACGCATGTTTCTAATGAAGGCTAGCGAAAAGACCAACGCGATCGACGCTTATGTGACCGGGTTGGGCGCGTCGAAGCGCGTGGTGGTTTGGGACACCACGCTTCAAAAGGCGACCTTGGACGAGACGCTATACATTGTCGGGCATGAATTGGGACACTATGTTCTTGGGCATGTATGGAAAGGATTTTTGTTTGCTGCTGCGCTTTTGCTTGATTGGGTTTTATGCGCTGTTTCGCGCGCTTCATTGGACGCTGGGACGCTGGGGCGGAGATTGGAGAATTTACGGGCCAGAGGATTGGGCTTCGTTTGCCGTGATTTTGCTCTATGCTGGAGATGGGGATGTTCCTGGCGTCACCGGTCGTGAACGGTTTCTCACGGATGCAGGAGCATGCCGCCGATGTCTACGGCCTCGAGGTGATCCACGGGATCGTGCCGGATTCTTCCGAAGTTGCGGCGCAATCGTTTCAGGTCTTGGGTGAGGTAGACTTGGCAGACCCGAACCCGCCTGAATTTATTACTTTCTGGCTTTACTCCCATCCGCCGCTTGCCGACAGGCTGGCATTCGCTCATAGCTACGATCCGTGGTCGAAAGGGCGAATCGCCGAAGTACGTGAAATAGCTGTGGCGTGGATTTGTTGCCGCAGCGACTTCAGTGGGTTCGCCTGGAGAGGGAGTGACGGCGGGAAAAAACCGCGACTTTGTGTCGATTGCCGCAGCGGGACATGGAGCACCAGCGCCGGCGTCGCGTCCGTGAGGTATCATAGAAAAAGAGCCTGCAGGATGGGTTGGCACAGGCTCGAAGGCGCGAGCTTGTACCTTCGGCGATGATCTCGGCGGCCGAACGCGCAATGGCTGCCAGGAGCCAGTCCAGACCGCCTTCGCGGGCGACAAATTCCAGGCCCCATTTGCCGTCTTGTTCGAGGAGTTCGTCGTGGCCCTCGGTGATGCGCAAGTACCTCATTGATCGGCGCGACCCAGTCGCGGAGCAGGGCTTCTTTGGCGAGCATGGCGGTGAAGATTTCGCGCAGAGAGGCATGCAGAGTTTGGGCTCTGCCGAGGAGGGCGGCGGCGCTTTGAGGGTCATTTTGTGGGAGAGCGAGCAATTGGGCGCTTCGTTCTGGAGAGATGATTCGAGTAACCAGGAGGAAATCGGAGAAGGTCTTCCCAGGAAAAATCGGAGGGCGGACCCTAGCACGTTGACGAAATCGAGGGAGAGCCGGCCGGCGATAAGGCTTGGTGAAGAGGAGAAATCGGGCATAGGTTTGCCTCCAAAGACCGGTTAGCAGGGGAGGTGGCGGTTGGCCTCGCGAATAACCGGTTAAATATAGCATAACGGTTAAAAGTTGCGAAAGGTTTTCGTGGAAACGTGTCGAAGCAAAGAGAATAGATTTCCGCAGTCCTTCGCATCAGAAATACATATGGGGAGTGGGAGCAGGCATTTATGAAGACTATGGGCGGGGCAATACTTGTCGTTGCTAGCAGGGATATTGGCATTGGGATGGAGAACGGGTAAAGCCGCTCAAAGCCAGAGGTCCCCAGACGCAAAGCGCCCGCGAGCCGGTGGTCGTCGAGCTTTTTACTTCGGAAGGGTGTTCCAGCTTGTCCGCCAGCCGATGATTTTCTGGCGCAACTGGACGTCCGGCAGAGTTTGGGGACAGCCGAGATTATCGCCCTGGAGGAGCACGTAGATTACTGGGACCAGCAGGGCTGGAAGGACCCATTTTCGTCCGCCGCTTGGACAAGCAGGCAATACCAGTATTCCGGTTCGCTTCACAATGGCAATCCGTACACTCCGGAAATGGTTATAGACGGAACTGCGGGATTTGTGGGTAGCAGGGGTGCGATGGCGGTTCAAGGAAATCGGGAAAGCGGCAAAAATTAGAAAAACGGGAGTCGAGATCAGCGAGGTTTCTCCCGTGGAGAAAAAGACGTCATACTTAAGATAACCGTTGAGAAACTCTTAAGCCCCTCGCCAAAGGACACGCCGGAAGTGATTCTTGCGATCACCGAAAGCGGATTGCATTCCGCCGTGGGAGCCGGCGAAAACAGCGGCAAAGAGTTGCACCACTCGCCGGTGCTGCGGGAATTGAAAGTGATCGGCACGATGGGGAAAAATGGCGAGGATGCGTTCACGGGGCAAGCCACGAGGAAGCTTGATTCAAATTGGAACGTACAAAATCTGCGGGCCATCACTTTTGTTCAGGAAAAGAAGAGCCGGCGGATTCTCGGAGCTGCACAAATTCGCGTGACGCAGTGAGATAATGCGCGGTCCCAAAGTAAAACGAGACCGCAACAATTTACAGGTTCCAGAGCGGTGCGCACAGCCACCACGCTGTGTGCTACCTTGAATCCACATCCAGGTGAAGGATTCCATGCGAACGGTTGCTTGAGGCATTTGCCCGTTTCGCACCCCTGCTTACGAGCCAAGTTGCCGAGCGTCAGAGCATGAAGCGGCTGGTGCGGGTTTTGTTGGAGCGATGAATGGACGACGATTCCTTTGGCACGCCGCCAGGGGCAGATAGAGAAATCAATACGCCGGCAAACAGATTTCACTTCAGGCTATTTCTGAACGAGACGGGACTGCGTGCGGGCTGGCGGCTGCTGATCTACGCAGCCATTTTCTTTGTGTTCTGGAGCACTTCCATCTATCTGCTCGGCCAATTCTTGCGGCCAATTCGCGGTATTTTTTCTCCCAGTTTTCAGTTTTGCGGCGAATTGGTAAGTTTCATTTGCGGCATTTTTGGCAGCCTGGATCATGTCGCAGCTCGAGGAGCGGCCTGTGGGCACGTACGGACTGCCTGCGGCAGGCGCATTCGGGAAACTGTTTTGGCAGGGTGTCTGTTCGGCTTCAGCGAGATTTTCCTATCTGATTGGGATTATTGGCGCTTTCGGGGGCTATTCCTTTGGGAGTCTATCGGAACACGGGATCGCAATCGCGAAATGGGCGTTGTTCTGGGGCGCTTTTTTCGTCGTGGTCGGACTGTTCGAAGAGTTTTTTTTTCGCGGATATGCACTCCATACTTTGTCCAAGGCATCGGTTTCTGGCCTGCCGCGATAGTTCTCTCTGTTTCCTTTGGAGCCGTGCACTTACAGAATTCCGGCGAGGGCTGGATAGGCGTGGCTAGCGTGGCTTTCGTGGGATTGTTTTGGAGTTTTACAGCTGAAACGAACGGGAAGTCTGTGGTTCGCGCTCGGGATGCATGCGGCTTTCGATTTTGGGGAGACGTTTCTCTTTTCCGTTCCGGACAGCGGGATGATTTTTCCGGGCCATCTTTCGAACGCGACCTTGCACGGGCCGAAGTGGCTGACGGGAGGCTCGCCTGGACCGGAAGCAAGCATTTTCGATTTTCTGATTCTTGCTATTTTTTTCTTCGTCGTTCACCGATTGTATCCCGCAAGGAAAGAGCAGACAAGAAACTTCGCCGCGAGCTGAAGTCTTCAGTGCACGAGGTCCGAAGCATATACGAGGCGGACACCGCTTTCTTCCGCATGTGGCAGAACTTCGCTTAGGGCTTTCAGCGTCGCGGGACGCGGATGTCCGATGGCGATGGCATCTCCCTTTACCCTCGCGCTCGCGAAGAGCCAGGTAAAGCTGCTTGCGCACAGCGGAGACTTCGTCGACGTCGTCAAGGAAGGGGACATTCCGGAAAGCGGAGCGCACGCCCAGGCGCTGCGCGGCGTCAAAAGCGACCGTCGCGGCGGTGGTTCTGACTATCAACGTAAAAGAGATTCCATGCTTGAAGCACAGGCATCAACTCTTCCATGAGGGCGGGGTCGGCGGTGGCTTCAGATCCTTGATGATTGTTGACGCCGGCGGCATTGGGAACGCTCCGCATCATCTGTTCGAAAAGCAGAGGAATGCTGTCTGCGCGCATTCCTGGATGGAGTTCCTGCGCTTCGGGCGTTTCATTTCCAACCGACTGCATAGGGAGATGCAGCATAACTTCAAAGCCGCGGCGATGAGCCTCCTCGGCGATGTCGAAGGAATGCGCGTGATCTGGCAGGATGGAGATGGTTAAGGGAAAAGGCAAGGCAAATATGGCATTGGCAACAGCTCGATCGTTTCCTAAATCGTCAAGAATGATGGCCAGGCGCGCCTCGCCATTCTGACGGCCGGGCCGCGGAGAGGAGGGAGAAGACGCGCGCGCCGGCAGAGGGGCGATGATGTGGACTGAATTTGTAATTACGCCCGCGCTGCGATAATCCAGCCGCAGCAGCGCTCCAGCGATTGTTTCTGCGTCGCGCGTGAGATGGTTCGAAGTAGCGATGGCGTCGAGCGATTGAATCAGGCGAGCGACTGATTCGCGCCGGGATTGTTCGGACGCAGCCGCAGGCAGAGCGACAAAAAGTTGGTCAGCGCGGCCAGGCGTCAGCGCCATCGAACTGAAGGTGTGCCGCGATGTCCCCAGGTTTTTTCCCGAAGCCCGCGGAGGCATGCATCATTTCGCGAGTGATGGCGTGGACTTGGCTGGGGGAAAGACGTTTTTGCTGCTCGCTCTTGCAGCCCGCAAATAGCAGGGCCACTGCAAAGAGAAAGGCGAATGGGGCTGCGGAGCGAACCAGCCCACGCCGGCCAGCGATGGAGCGAAAAAAACTGATTTGTTGTTCCGCGGTGAACGGCCACGGAACGCTAGGCGGCTTTTTTCTGCGGCGCTCTTCAGGAGGTCGAGGGCTTTGCGGAAGATGGGATCTTCGGGCGAAAGCGGTCGAGGCGGAACAGGTTCTTTCTGCGCATCGGAAGCGGCGCTGTCATCATCGCCGGAGTCAGCGTCGTCATCGGCGGAGGCACGCACCACTTCGGAGGGCAGCACGCCTTCCTCGAGAATGGATTTCCCGTCCGCATTGTAATAATTGGCGACTGTGAGGAAGAGCGCCGAACCGTCATCGAGCGTGATCAGTTTTTGTTCCGAGGCAAGTCCGAACGTGCGCTCGCCGACTACATCACCGCGATGATTGGCAACCATCGCAGAAGCGAGTACTTCCGCTGCGCCAGAGGTCGTTGGGTCGATCAGCACGGAAACCGGGCCTTTCCAGATCAATTTGCCCGGGTCAGCAGAGAAGACCTGCGCGGAGACCGTCTGGCCTCGCAGCGTCGACAAGGTCCCCGAAGGAACGAAAAGTCTTGCGACCGCAATTGCTTCCGAAACCGGCCCCCGTCCGCAATTGCGGACATCCAAGATCACTTTGTGAATGCCCTGTTTTTCCGCGTCCAGCAAGCGGGAGCGAATTTCGTCGGCGCGTCCGGGATCGAGCGAGGGCAAGCGCAGGGCCAGGATGTCCGGTTCAACCTTGGTGCTGACAATCTTCGCGGTGCCGAGCTTCTCGCGCACAATGTCCACTTGCATCCGGATCGGCTTTGCCGCGGCGGATAACCCCTACTTTTACTCCCGTGCCCGGCTGGCCGTGCAGAAAATTCATGGCCTGGCCGACAGACATATCGCGCGTAGTAAAGCCCGCAATGGATTCCAAAATGTCGCCGCTGTGAATACCAGCCTTGTCGCCGGGACTATCCGGCAGAACAGAAATCACAATGATGTAGCCGAAGCGCTTGCTGAGCGTAAGGCCCGCGTCGCCGCTCACATTAGACGCGGCTTTCTGCTTGTATTCCGTGTATTCGCGCGGCGTGAGGTAGCTGGACTGTGCGTCGAGAGATTCGAGCAGTCCATGGAGCGATCCTGTGGTCACCAAATGCAGATTCGGCTCGTCGACATAGTCTTGCTGGATCTTCTGAAGCACTTCGCTGTACACCGTGAGCGACTTATACGCTTTGTCGTCCGGCGTGCGGCCCAGGACATGTCCCAGTCCGGCGTAGCAAAAGATAACCACCGAAACGCAAAGAAGTCCGATACGAGCCGCTCGATTCATGCCTCACCTGTCCCCTTCTGCAATTAACGCGAAGCCCTGTCCGAAAACAGAGGACTAATTATAGCACCCACAGCAGTTGGGACGCGCCGGGAATGAGAAAGGAAGCCTGAGAATTACGAGGGACCCGGAAAGCTGAACTGGGGCTGGTTGGGCGTAAGACACGCCAAAGCGGGCAAATGATGCATGTCTAGACACACCAAGACAAAAATTGGCCCCTCATGTTCCTATAAGTTACTGAAAGATATGGACAAACAGGTGAAACCCTGGCCAGCAACATGCTATCTTAGACTACAGGGGCAATGTTTCAATCCACCATAGCAAGAGAGGCGTCTACTGAAGGTGTGGGTCTACACACCGGAGTGTTCGGACACGTCCGCCTGCTTCCTGCGCCCGCCGATACGGGCATCGTTTTCCGCCGCAGAGGACCTGGATAACTTCCCCATTGAAGCGCAAGGCCACAACGTGGCGCGCGTCAGCTATGCGACGAGCTTAATGAAGCAAGGCGTGTTGCTTTCCACGACCGAGCATCTCCTCGCGGCGATTTATTCCTGCGGCATCGACAACGTTTACATCGATATCGACTCGATCGAAATTCCCATTCTGGACGGCTCCGCCGAGCCTTTCATGCAAATGCTCGAGCACGCGGGCGTTCGCAAACTCCGCCGCAAGCGCCGCTACTTAAGGTGCTGAAGCCATTGGAGGTTGAAGAAGGCGACCGCCGGATCGGAATTTATCCCGCCGACGAATTTCGCGTGCGCTGCTATGTCGATTTCCCGCATCCTCTCGTGGGCCAGCAAGAAATTGAGATGGTGGTTAGCCCGGAGACATTCCGGCATCTCCTCGCGCGTGCCCGTACATTTTGTTTCGAACGGGACATTGAGCCTCTCCGCTCGATGGGGCTGATTCGGGGCGGTTCGCTGGAAAACGCCATTGTGTTGACAAATGACGGCGTGATGAACGGGCCGCTGCGCTTTCCCGACGAATTTGGCCGGCACAAAGCGCTGGATTTGATTGGCGATTTGGCGCTTGGCAGGATTGCCTTTGCTGGCGCGCGTCGAAGCCCACAAGGCGGGTCATGCACTGCATACGCAACTTGTCAGCCGTTTGCTTGCCGACCCCTCGCTCTGGACCATCACGACAGCAGAAACCGCGCCGGTCGAGCGCGACGTTCGGCTGACAACGCTTTCTCCTGCTGCCGCTACTGATTAGGCATTCGCCACCCTCCCCCACATCCCTGGATTGCGAAATCGCTCGTGCTCCCGCAGAATGGGCTGGAAACCATGTCCAACCATGATCTAGCCATTGTCATTCTTGCAGCGGGAAAAGGCACGCGGCTGAAATCCAGCTTCGCAAAGGTTTTACACCGCGCAGGCGGACGCACGCTCATCGAACATGTCGTTCGCGCGTGCGCGCCATTGGGCGCAAGGCAAACGGTAGTCGTTGTGGGGCACCAGGCGGAGCAGGTAACGCCGGTTGTTGAGCCCCTTGGCGCGGAGACTGTCCTGCAGCAGCCGCAGCACGGCACAGGCCACGCCATGCAGGTCGCGCGCCGCGCGATGGGCAGAGCGAAGTTTGCCGTCGTTTTGCCGGGCGACGCACCCCTTGTTCGTACGGAAACGCTCAAAGCACTTGTTGCCGCGCATCGTGCTGGAAACGCCGCGGCCACGATTCTGACCGCCGTGCTCGCCGATCCCTCGGGCTACGGCCGCGTCTTACGAAAGTCCGAATCAGCCGTCAGTGCCATCGTTGAAGAATCGCAGCTCACGGAAGAGCAGCGCGAGCTGAATGAAATCAACTCAGCAATCTATTGCTTCACGCTGGAAAAGCTTTGGCCGGCGCTGGCTCATGTAAAGCCGAATAACAAGCATCGCGAGCTTTATTTGACGGACACAATCGCCGCGATGACGGCTGGAGGCGAAACGGTTCTTGCGGAAGTGGCCGCCGATTCCCGCGAAATCCTGGGCTGCAACACACGCGCCGACTTGGCGGAAGTGGATCGCGTTTTTCGAGAGCGGAAGCGCGCGGCGCTGATGGATGCAGGCGTGACGATTCAATTGCCGGAGACGGTGCTGATCGATCCGGAGGTCATTGCCGGCGAAGATACGGTGATTGAACCGGGCGTGCAGCTTCTCGGCAAAACGAAAATTGGGGCGCGGTGCACGATTCGAAGCGGCAGCGTGCTGACCGACGCGCTCCTCGGCGATGAAGTGACCGTCGAGCCGCATTGCGTCGTCGCGCAGAGCCGTTTGGACGATCGCGTGATCATCGGACCGTTTGCGCGATTGAGGCCGGACAATCATTTGAAGGCCGGAGCGCGCATCGGCAATTTCGTCGAGCTGAAGAAGAGCACTATCGGCGAAGGCACGAAAGCAATGCACCTGACGTATTTGGGCGATACGAAAATCGGCACAAAATCGAATATCGGCGCGGGCACCATCACTTGCAATTACGACGGATTTCACAAATTTCCGACATCGATCGGCAATAAAGTGTTTATTGGAAGCGATAGCGCGCTCGTCGCGCCCGTGCGCATTGGCGACGGCGCGTATATTGCGGCGGGCTCCACGATCACGGAAAATGTTCCGGCGGATGCGCTGGCGATCGCGCGCGGCCGCCAGGTGAACAAGCCGGGCTGGGCTTCCAGAAAAGCGGCGCGAATTGGCCGCTGCGGAAAATCCCAAGAAAGCCAATCGCCCGCGAAGAAAAGCAAAATCTCGGCGCTCCGCGAAAAAACGCCGATAAGCGTTTGCCTCAAGCCTCCCGCAAATTGGGGCCTCGCTCACATCCACCATCCTGAATCGTGTATGAGCTCCCGGCTCCGCCGCGAACATTGAATACGAAGGCGGCGGGTGTTATCGTCCGCGGTGCGTAAAGCGGAAGGAGCAAGCGTGTGGGCAATTGGGTGAACTGGCTGCTCATCATTGGCGGCATCGTCTGCGTGATCATCGAGCTCGCGCTTGGTGCGTTCACGGGATTTGACTTGGCGCTTGTAGGCGGTTCGTTGGCGGCCGGCGGCGCTATCGGATTTCTTGCAGGCTCCGCAAACATCGGCATGATTGCCGCCGGCTCCTTGGCGCTTATTTATTTCGCGGTGTTTCGGAGCTGGTTAAAGACGAAACTGAATGTCCGCGAACAGCCATCGAATGTGGATGCGGTTATGGGGAAGACTGGTGTCGTGACAAAGCGCATCGAACCGCGCGGCCGCGGGCCTTGTAAAAGTTGGGTCGGAAGAGTGGCGCGCGGAGCTCGCACAGGGCGATGAGGCCGCGCGCGAGGTCGGCGCGGTCATTACGGTAAGCTCCGTGGAAGGCGTGACTCTCAGAGTGAGGTGAAGGCAAATGGACACCGGAATCCTGTTCGGGTTTTTCCTCGTTGTGGTCCTGATATTTTGCCTGGTGACGGTCGCCAAGGCGGCGCGCACCGTGAAGCAGTACGAAAAAGGGTTGATCACCCGTCTCGGCAAATACCACGCCATGGCGCCGTCCGGACTCACATTTATCGTGCCGTTCATCGACGACATCGTGCGCGTGGACATGCGCGAGCAGGTAATCACGGTGCCCCCGCAGAAGCTCATCACCAAGGACAACGTGACTGTCGAAGTGGACGCCGTGGTCTATTACAAAGTGATCGATCCGGTGAAGTCGCAATACGAAGTCCAGGATTTCGGGTATGCCTGCACCACCCTGGCGCAAACAAATTTGCGCAACCTGATCGGCGATCGCACGCTTGACGAAACACTCGTAGCGCGCGACATGATCAACACCAATCTTCGCCAGGTGCTGGACGAGGCCACGAACGGCTGGGGCGTGAAGGTCACGCGCGTCGAAGTTCAGAAGATCGAGCCGCCGCGGGACATCACCGACGCCATGTCGCGACAGATGAAAGCGGAGCGCGAAAAGCGCGCCGCAGTGCTGGAAGCGGAAGGCATCAAGCAGAGCCAGATTTTGCAAGCCGAAGGGAAGAAGCAATCGGAAATCCTGAAGGCTGAAGGAGACGCCCAGGCGCGGATTACACGTGCGAATGCGGAAGCTGAGGCGATCAAGCTCGTTTCGAATGCCGCGGAAACTTATTTCAAGGAACGCGCCGAAATGATGCGCCGCCTCGAAGTGCTCAACAATACGCTTGCGCAAAACACGAAATACATCGTCCCTTCGAATTCCAGCCTGGTTAACGTTCTCGGCCTCGATAGCGCTGTCCAGCAGCTGCCTAAGCCGGTTTCAGACTCGCCCACGCAGCCACCTTCCGCAACTTCCGGGCGCTCGGTATAGCGGTTGCATTCTAATGTATGCGCTTCTCTCGCCTCGTCGTTTCCATGGCGCTCTTTTCCTGATCCTCGTTCTTTCCTTTCGTCTTCAATTTGAAGTCGTCGGGCTGTGCTAAAATGAGAGTTCCCCGAATGCCACACGGAGCCAACACGCGATGAAATTCGGAGTCGTCGTCTTTCCCGGGTCCAATTGCGACCACGATGCGTTTTACGCCATCGGAAATGTCCTGCACAAACCTGTCGAATTCATCTGGCACCAATCGCAGGACCTCGCGAACTGCGACGCGATCATCCTGCCCGGCGGCTTCGCTTATGGCGATTATCTGCGCACCGGCGCGATTGCGCGATTTTCCCCGGTGATGAAGTCGGTCGAGAAATTTGCTAACAGCGGTGGCATGGTGCTGGGCATCTGCAATGGCTTTCAGATTTTGCTGGAAGCCGGTTTGCTTCCCGGCGCCATGATGCGCAACAGCGGGCCTGCGCTTTATCTGCCGGCACGTTGACATTCGCGTGGAGCAAACCGACACGCCGTTTACCAACGCCGCGCATCGAAGGGCCAAATCCTGAAGATTCCCATCGCGCACATCGACGGCAACTACACGTGCGACGAGGCGACGATCGCGGAGCTTGAGAAAAACCGCCAGGTCATTTTCCGTTACACGACTCCGGACGGAACGGACGACGCTGCCGGCAATCCCAACGGTTCGATGAACAACATCGCCGGCATTTGCAATCGCGAGCGCAACGTTGCCGGCCTGATGCCCCATCCCGAGCGCGCTGTCGAATCTGCTCTCGGATCCGCCGACGGATTGGTCATTTTCAAATCCATGGTCGAAGCCCTCGTCGGCGCCGCAAAGGCTACGGCGTGAAGACGGCTGCTGTTCTATCCAGGAAATTCAGTCGATGCTCAACTCTCTCTCGCTTTGAGCGATGCGATGAATGAAGAACTCTCTGAGCTGCGGTACGAGGAGTTTGTTCGCGCGCGGAAGTTGCACTGGCAAGAAGAAGCAAAGCAGCTGGCGGTGCAGATGCAGTCATCCCAGAAGATGGATGAAGCCGCTCCGGAAAGAGACAGCAATTTCATGCTTTATGCGCCGGGCCCGGACGGCATTTTCGCCGTGTTTGAGGATTCGGTGGAAACCGGGTGGTTTTATCTCTACGGCGCAAAGCAACGAGCAATCATGAAGTGCACTCACATCTACAATCGCGCGAATGTCGCCGTTGACGAGGATGTAGTGGACATTGGCTGGGCGGCGGACGGGTCAGCTTGCGGCCTCGCCGTCTGGGGCGAATTTCGCGCGTTTCTCGGAGTCTCGAAAAATCTGGAAATGCGTAAGCCGGTTATGAACGCCGAGGAAGACGGCATTCCTGTCGAGCGATTGGCCTGCAGGTTTTGATCGCTATCTTGAGAATGAAAATCGACTGAAGGACCACGAATCGCACAAATGGCTACCGCTAGCACCGAAATCAAAGTGACTCCGGAAATCGCCGCCGAACACGGCGTTACGCGCGACGAGTACGCCCGCATCCAGCAAATCCTCGGCCGCGATCCCAACATCACCGAACTCGGGATTTTCAGTGTGATGTGGAGCGAGCACTGCTCCTATAAATCGAGCAAAGTGCACCTGAAGCGCCTGCCCACGCGCGGCAAACTCGTAGTGCAGGGTCCGGGCGAAAACGCCGGCGTCGTGGACATCGGCGATGGGCTCGTCGCCGCATTCAAAATCGAATCGCACAATCATCCGAGCTACGTCGAACCGTTCCAGGGCGCGACGACGGGCGTCGGCGGCATCCTGCGCGACATTTTCACGATGGGGGCGCGTCCCATTGCCGTACTCGATTCGCTCCGCTTCGGCGAGATCACTCCTGGTAAAGGCACGAGCGAGGAAGACGCGGCCAAAAACCGCCGCATTCTCGATGGCGTGATTCGCGGCATCGCGCATTACGGAAATTGTTTCGGAGTGCCGACGATCGGCGGCGAAGTCAGCTTCGAGCCTTGCTATTCGCAAAATCCGCTAGTCAACGCGCTGGCCCTCGGTATCGCGCGCAAAGAGGAAATCTTTCTCGCAAAAGCCAAGGGCATCGGAAATCCCGTTATTTACGTTGGCGCAAAAACCGGCCGCGACGGCATTCACGGCGCATCGCTGCTGGCCTCGGCGGAGTTCACGGAAGAATCCAAGCAGAAGCGCCCGAACGTACAAGTCGGCGACCCGTTCATGGAAAAGCTGCTGCTCGAAGCCTGCCTCGAAGCCATGCAAACCGGCGCGGTCGTCGCCATTCAGGACATGGGCGCCGCCGGCCTCACCTGCTCGACGATGGAAATGGCTTCGCGCGGCGGCACAGGCATCGAAATCGATCTTGCCAAAGTTCCTCAGCGCGAAACCGGCATGACGCCTTACGAAATCATGCTCAGCGAATCGCAGGAGCGCATGCTGCTCGTCGCGAAAAAAGGCCGCGAGCGCGAAGTCCTCGACGTTTTCAAAAAGTGGGGCCTCGATGCCGTCGTCGTCGGCAAGGTCACTGATGGCGGCATCGCGGAGGTTTTGAATCATGGCCAGGTCGCTGCGGAGATTCCTGCGCATCCGCTCGCCGAAGAAGGTCCGGTCTACCGCCGTCCCATCGCGCAGCCGCCCCTGCGCCACGAGACACTGGTGGATTGGTTTTCGTTCGCGCCCGATGGCACAAATCTCAACGCGAATTTTGCGAAACTGCTGGCTTCGCCGGCCATTGCCTCGAAGCACTGGATCACCGAACAGTACGACACAAGCGTGCGCACAAATACGTTGGCTGGTCCCGGCGCGAGCGATGCCGCTGTCGTGCGCATAAAGGATCCACAAACAGGAATCGTAAAACGCGCCTTGGCGCTGGCAACCGACGGCAACGGCCGCTGGTGCCAGTTGAATCCGCGCATAGGCGCCATGCACGCCGTCGCCGAAGCCGCGCGCAACGTCGCCGCCTCCGGCGCGCGCCCCATCGCCGCAACGAATTGCCTCAATTTCGGCAGTCCGGAAAAACCGGATGTCATGTGGCAATTCAGCGAAGTCATTGACGGTCTTACCGTTGCCTGCAACGAACTCGGCACGCCCATCACCGGCGGAAACGTCAGCTTCTACAACGAGACCCTCGGCAAATCCATTTATCCGACGCCGGTCATCGGCATCCTCGGCATTCTCGAGGACGCTTCGCGCGTCCTGAAAATTGCGTTTCGCGCCGACGGCGACGTGATCTCTTTGCTCGACGGAAAAAGCCGACTCAATGCGAGTCATTCCGCAGCGTAGCGAGAGAATCTGCTGCTTCCTAGCCGAGGCCGCGCGCGAATTTTCTTCCTCCGAATATTCCAAGACCATCGCGAGCATCGTCTCCGGCGAGCCACCAGCCATCGATCTCGTCGCCGAAAAGCGCCTGATCGATTGCCTGGTTGCTCTCGCCTCCGAAGGCTCCGTGCAATCCGCCCACGACATCTCCGACGGCGGCATCGCCGTCACCTTGGCCGAATCCTGCTTTGCCGCCGATGGACTGGGCGCGCGCGTTTCTCTGGAACAAGACGATTCGGCGGAGTTTGCCCTCTTCGGCGAACGCGGCGCTCGCTGTGTCGTATCCGTCTCACCGACAAAGCTTGCCGCCGTTCTCGCAACTGCGAGACAATACGGTGTAGGCGCGCGCGAGATCGGCAAAGTGCATCTTGGCAGCGCGCTCCGCATCGAATATAAGGGGAGCGCAGTCGTCGATTCCCCCCTCGACGCTCTGCGTGGCATCTGGGCCAATTCGCTAGAGCGCACGTTGACATTAAGATGACAAGCAAGCTCGCTTTCGCCGACGATCATTTCCACGACGAGTGTGGTGTGTTCGGCGTGTTCGGCCATCCCGAAGCCGCGAATCTCGCCTATCTTGGCCTCTACGCGCTGCAGCATCGCGGCCAGGAATCCGCCGGCATCGTTTCGAGCGACGGCACCGAACTCTTTCTCCATCGCGCCATGGGTGAAGTCGAAGAAATTTTTCAGCCGAGCGTGCTCGCCGAGTTGCCTGGAAGCCTCGCCATCGGCCACACGCGCTATTCCACTGCAGGCGACAAGGCGCTCCTGAACGCCCAGCCCATCATGATCGATTGCAACAAGGGCAAAGTCGCGCTGGGCCACAACGGCAATCTGACCAACGCCGCCGAGTGGCGACGCAAACTCGAGCATCGCGGCTCGATCTTCCAGACCAACAGCGACACCGAAGTCATCGTGCATCTCATCGCGCGCTCGCAAGCACGCAATCTTTCCGGCGCGCTGGGCGACGCTCTCAATCAAGTCGAAGGCGCGTATTCGCTGCTCGTTCTGACGCAGGACGAACTCTACGCCGTGCGCGATCCTCGCGGCTTCCGCCCGCTCGTGCTCGGCAGGCTGCCGCTGCCCACCGGCGGCGAGGCCTGGCTGGTCGCTTCGGAAACCTGCGCGTTCGATCTGCTTAACGCGCAATACGTCCGCGAAATCGAGCCCGGCGAAATGGTGCGTATCTCAAAGTGCGGCATCGAGTCCATCCACTTCGCGCCGCAAAAGCCGCGCCAGCAGTGCATTTTCGAGCACGTCTATTTCGCGCGCCCGACAGCATTATTTTCGGCCGCAGCGTCAACGAAAGCCGCGAAGCGCTCGGACGGCTCCTCGCGCGCGAACATCCCGTCGATGCAGACATCGTCGTGCCCGTTCCGGATTCCGGCGTGCCTGCCGCCGTCGGTTACGCGCTCGAATCGAAGATTCCATTTCGCATGGGCTTGATCCGCAATCATTACATCGGGCGCACGTTTATCGAGCCGTCGCAAGCTATTCGCAATTTTGGCGTGAAGCTGAAACTCAATCCCATCCGCGGATTGATCGAAGGCCAGCGCGTCATTCTTGTCGACGATTCCATCGTGCGCGGCACCACCAGCCGCAAAATCGTCCGCATGGTCCGCGAAGCCGGCGCCCGCGAAGTCCACGTGCGCATCAGTTGCCCGCCCACAATTTCTCCGTGCTACTACGGCGTGGACACTCCCACGCGCGAAGAGCTCATCGCCTCCTCGAATTCTCCCGAAGAAATCCGCAAATTCCTCGGCGCTGATTCGCTCGGCTACGTCTCGCTCCCTGCGCTGCGCCAGGCCGTGAATGACACCGAAGGCAAGTTCTGTACGTCTTGTTATACCGGCGTTTATCCGACGGATCTCGTGCAGCTCGAAGTCCGCGAGAGCAATGGAAATGCGCCGGACGCCAAGAACGTGGCAAAAAACGGCAGCGCCCTGGACAACGCATTAACGGAAAGGCCTGTGGCGGTGGAACGTGAAGGCTGACGCTAAACAAAGACCAAGCAGCAAAGAAACCGGAAAAGATGCCCGGCAAAACCATCGAAGAGTCTAAACTTCCGATGCGTCAGCGCGTGCAGCGCGAAATTATCGCCTGGTTCTGGGTGGGACTCGCGTTTCTCCTGATCAACGGCACCATCGGACAGGCGCGCGTCATTCCTTCCGGCTCGATGGAGAATACACTTCTCATCGGCGATCACCTGATCATGAGCCGCATTGGCTACGACGCCGGCGTTCCCTTCACCAACTGGCACGTTCCGCTCTGGCGCAATCCGAAGCGCCAACAGATTATCATTTTCAAGCCGCCGTTCGCGCCGGATCAGCCGGATTACGTGAAGCGCGTCATCGGTTTGCCCGGCGACTCCGTCGAGATCCACGACGGCGCCGTTTGGGTAAATGGCCAGAAGCTCATCGAAAACTACACGCTCGGCCGCAGCGAGCCGTATGACTTCAAAGGGCCATATCAAGGTTCCGCCGAAGAGCTATTTCGTGATGGGCGACAATCGCGCCAACTCGTATGACAGCCGCTTCTGGGGCCCCGTTCCGCGAAACGACATTATCGGCACGCCGGTCATGATTTACATGTCGCTGGACGTTCCCGCCGACGCCTGGGAGCCCGGCCAGATTCGCGAAAGATTTTTTGCCTATGCGGATGCCGTCATCCATCCCAGTATCGTGCGTTGGAGGCGCTTGTTCCGGATGTTTTGATCCGGACGCTCTGATGCTCTTGATTTAGCGAGCGCCGGCAAGCGTCTTGAGTCGCCGCATGCTGAGGATTTGGCCGCCAGCCCCCCGCGGCAGTTTGCAATTCATTCCGCAAGTAGAACGAGGGTGCGAATCGGCGCCCAGACAAAAACGAAAGCGGATCACCCTCGATGAAATATGCCGATGCCGGAGTGAACATCGCCATCGCTGATGAAGTTAAACAGCGCATCCGGCACCATGCCAATCGCACTTTCACCTCTGGCGTCCTCGGCGGTATCGGCAGCTTCGGCGCTCTATTTGCTCTCGACATCAAAAAGTGGAAAGAGCCGGTGCTGGTTTCGAGCGCCGATGGCGTCGGCACCAAACTGAAAATCGCCATGGCCATGGGCGTGCACTCCACCGTCGGCGGCGATCTCGTCAATCATTGCGTCAACGACATTCTCGTCCAGGGCGCAACGCCGCTTTTCTTTCTCGACTATCTGGCCATGGGAAAACTCGATCCTGCGGTCATCGAGCAGCTTGTCGAAGGTATGGGCCGCTCCTGCCGGAAAGCCGGATGCGCGTTGATTGGCGGAGAAACCGCGGAAATGCCGGGGTTTTATCCGCCTGGAGAATATGATCTCGCCGGCTTCATCGTCGGCGTTGTCGAGCGCAAAAAACTTCTCACCGGAAAATCCGTACAAGCCCGGCGACGCACTGCTCGCCCTTCCATCCGCCGGATTGCACACCAATGGATATTCGCTCGCCCGCAAGCTGGTTTTTGAAGTTGCCAAGCTGAAGCCGGACACCTACGTCGCCGAAGTCGGGAACAAAATTGGCGCAGAGCTCTTAAAGCCCCACTTGTGCTACGCACCCGCGCTCAAAAACATCGTGGCGCGCGGCTGGGTTTCCGCGCTTGCGCACATCACCGGCGGAGGCATCCCGGGAAACTTGCCGCGTGTTCTGCCGTCCGGAGTAAAAGCGCAAATCGATTTGGCTTCCTGGCCGGTTCCGCACATCTTCAAATTTCTTGCCGATCTGGGAAAAATCGAGACCAACGAATTGCTGCAATCCTTCAATATGGGTGTCGGGATGATCCTTGTCGTGCCCCCGGCCCACGTCAAATCCGTCGAAGCCGACCTCAAACGCCGCCGCGAAAAATTCTTCCGCATTGGCCGCATCGAGCGTGGCGATTCCGGCAAGCCTCGCGTCGCCCACTCCGGTTCGCTCAACTTGTCCTGACGAAGCTCGGCCGCGCTGGGTTCGCTCACCGCCTTGCGTGCAGTTCCGGCAATGTCCAGAACGGCTGCTTCGTCGGCACAAATTCAATCGGCACATCTTTCACAAACGTCTTCAGCCACCGCGCGCACTCTTCCATCCCCGCCTGCTCGGATGGCACATGTCCAATCACGATCAGCGCCTTCCTTCTCCCCTCGGTAACCGCGTCAGCCGTATACTCCACGGTCTCCCACTCCCGCGTTTCTCCCACCAATAGCACTTCAACTTTCTCCATTTCCAGTGCGTGCGTTTCTCGTACAAATCCCGCCGAGCCGGGGCTGAACGCAATCCGCGTCACCTTCATTCCGGGCTCTCCCACCACGCGTACCACGGCCGAATCCAACTTCTTCGCCACGTCCGCTGCAAGTGCCTCCAACGTTGTCTCCGGCATCGTGAGCAAATAGGGATTTTCTTGCTGCTGATATTTCTCCCACCCCATGGCGTGTGCCATTCCCGCCAGAATTCCGTCCGGTTTCATTCGGTGCCAGTGGTCGTGAAATCTCCAAACGACCATTCCATGCTTCTCGATGAATTCGCGCTTCTCTTTCCAGACCGGATCGCTCTCTTCCATCCCCTCGGGCACGTCCGTGTGGTTGTAGAAAGTCGGCTCGTGCGTGATCACCATGTTTTGCCCGTTGGCCGCCGCGCGTTGTATGACGTCCAGTGTGGCCATCATCGTGACGGCGATTCCCGTCACCGGCGTATCGGGATTCCCCGCCTTGAATGTGTCCACTGTCTTTTCCATCCAGGGTATGCCTACGTGAGCCTGTATTGCCGAGACAATTTCTCGCGCCGTAGGCTGCTTCGTTTGTGCCATCGACGGCTGGCCAAGCAGCCCCGTTGTCGCAAAACCCGCGGCGACTAACAGCGCTGAACCACGCCTCATCCTGCGTTTGCGGTACTTCTCCATGAACGTGTCCCCCTGTTCGAAATTCCGTTCTGCATCTTCCCTGTGATCACGTGGTTCTGCAAGAGCTATCCGGGTTCTGTTCCGGCATATTCCGGATTCTTTGCTCGTCCGCGCTTCTTCATTTCTCGCGCTACTCTCTTAAGCCAGCGTAGTTCCGTTCTGAACTGCTCGATTACCAAGCTCACCATCCAGACGGCTTCGTGATAGGGATGACCCACTTCCACCAAAATTGAGCGCAGCACTTCTTTTTCTCGCATTAATTCCTGCTCAAGAAAATTCTTCCGCCGCCGAATTTGCGCTTGGAACACTCCTGGCCGCGCCTGCCAGGAAAGCGCGACCCACGTCAGAAACGGCGGCCGGTCCCGCTGCGTCGCCCAGTCTTCGCGCTCGAGCGCATCGGCCAGCGCTGCACGCCCCTTGGCGGTTGTTTCAAAACTGCTGCGTTCCGGTCCTGACGCCGGCTCATCGGTTTCCAGCGAACGAATCAGCCCCGTCCGCGCAATTTTTTCCAGCGAATAATAGACTTGCGGACGCGAAATCCCCGCCCAATCCCGAATCTCGCGCCGCTCCAGCTCCGCGTTCGCCTGATAGCCGTGCATGGGCCGCTCCGCCAGCAAACTCAGCAGCACCAAGTCCGGCGTCGTCAATTTGTGAGGGACTCTCTTTCCAATTTTCTTCATTTTTTCTTTGCGTCCTTACTTCGTTTCTTCCTTTTTTCGCTCCACCACCACCACTGGCACCTCTCGACAGGAAGCCGCGGATTCCTCGCCTGCGCCACTGCCGCCTGAAACACATCCAGTACGCAGATGTCTTGATGTTGTCTCGCCACGCGTCCCAATCGTTCATACATGCGTTTCGGGTCCTGCTTTGCCAGTTGCGCCACACTGCGAATCCCGAGCAACTCGAAATCCCGCAGCATTGCCGGGCCGATAGAGATCAAATCCCTGAGCTCCCGCGTTTTTGCAGGCATAAAAACCTCCTTGACAATCGGATTCGGCGTCCGTATGATTGACTAGTCTAAACGAGACTAGTGTTCGTTGCAAGGAGGAATTTAGACATGCGCGCCACAATCTTTGCCGCTCTCGCCGTAGCCCTGTGTTTCGGATTCGCAACTCTAGAAGCCAATCAAATCAAGGAGAAGAAACTCATGAACGTCAAGAAAGTCACCCCGGTCCTGCTCGTCGATGCCATCGAGCCCATTTTGCCTTTTTGGATCGATCGTCTCGGCTTCACGAAAGCTATCGAGGTCCCTGACGGCAATAAACTAGGCTTCGTCGATTTTCAAAAGGGCTCAGTGGAAGTGATGTATCAGACTTACGCCAGCGTCGAAAAAGACGCCCCGACCGAGATGGCGGCTGCGGCGAGAAAAGGTCCCACCTATCTGTACCTGGAAGTGGACAACCTGGATGCCGTTCTGGCCGCCATGAAAGATGTGAAAAAGGTTATGCCCGAACGCACCGCCTTCTACGGCATGCGCGAATTCGCCGTCCAGGACCCCGCTGGGCATTTCATCACGTTTGCCCAGCCCGCCCCAGCACACTAGAGAGTAGCGGCAGGCGCGGAAGCCGTTCGCCTCATGTTGTGGGATTTAGGCGCTGCGTACCATTGGAACGGAGTTGACCGTGGGCCAACTCCGCCCTGGTCACATGCAAACAGAGAAGTCCAACTCCGCCACATTTGTAATTGTTCCCGGCGTCACTTTTAGTGGCAGCCCGTTTGCGTCCAGTGACGTCATGTGTTCCGCAGGCGTGCAGATGGTTGCTCCTCCACTGCCCGGCTGCGTGGATATCGCATCGACGCTGAAAAGCACGTCTCCCGCCGCGGGCACGCTGTACGTGAATCCGGAAGAAGCGAACACGCCAACACTCGGATTGCTCGCCGGTACAACAAGCGTGTACTGCGCGCAATTCGCGTTCGCGGGACTCCCTGCAGGACAGGCGGTGTTGGATGTTACCGCGAGCGGGCTCGTGGAAGCTTGCGCTGGAGTGGTGGAAGTTGCCGGAGCGCTTTCCAGCGGGATGCTCAACTGCCGCGTTGTCCCTCCCGGCACGGAAATGGTTTGCAGCGCGGCCATCGCTGCGTCAATCTGAGCCGGAGCGGTTCCCGACGTGGCCGTCACAAAACCCTGCAAGAGTGCAGGCCCGCTGGCGCCCGTTTCCGCCACAAGAGGAATTGGACCAAGACTCTGGCCGTTGGGTACGTTTAATACCGCCGTCGCGTTGTAGGGAAGATTATTTGGCCCTAGCGCGACCGCAACGATGTCAAACGTGCCCGATGGCAAAGGGCAAAAACGGAAATTCCCATTGGCATCGGTGGACGCTTCCATCAGGATGCGGTCGATTCCGGTATTGTCCGTCCGTTCGATGGCCACCAGCACGGGGCCGGAGATTGGCGCTTTGGTCAGGGAATCCACGATCTGGCCGCTGATTCCTGAGTTATTCGAGCTCACTTGTCCAGCCGTCAGTGTGGGCTTCAAGCGGTATTTCCCGTTCCCTTGCCGGATGATCGAAAAGCAAGCGTTGAAATCGATGTTCAGGTCGACGCTCTGCCCGGCCGAAACTTGAATTGGCCCGCCCAGAATCTGTCCCGGCGGAATCTTCAGCCCGGTTTCATCCTGGCTGCTCAACGTCAGTTCGTGAATCGTCCCCGTGCCGTCATTCAACACCACACAGTTGAAACCATTTCCTGCGCACGCGTTATTCGTAGGCACGGCGCTTCCTGCATTTGGCGAGTTCGAAAGCAAAATCAGCCGGATTTGCTGGTAACTCCCCACGGGGAGCTGTGCGGAGCCAAGTTGTGCGAGCACGCAGTTCGTCTGGGCCGTCGAAAACAGATCGATCTGCATGGGTTGCGTCGCCAATTGGGGCGCCAGTTCCTGCCAGCCAGGAGTATTTGAATCCGCTGTTCCGCTGATATGCGCCTGAACTGATCGCACGGTGACGAATACATGTGTGTAAGTTCCAGACGAGCCCGAGCAACTTGGTGGGTCGCTCAAGCTCACATTTATTGTGCCCATCGCGTTGTTCATTTGGGGTGTGGTGGTCCCACTGCAAGTGACCATCAAGGCGACTGCGCTTACTAGCGAAACGATCAGAATGGCCGTCTGAAAAAACGGACCCCGTGTGTATGAAACCAGCACGCTTTTCATGACGAATCTCCAAGACCAGTTTATTTATTGTGGTGGGGAGATTGAGGGCGGGGACTAACACTATCTCCAGCAAAATTATGCGCTTCGCCGCCCTGCCGGTCAATATTCAGTTGGCTTGTTGCCGCGTTTCACGCGGTCCTCATCGCGCTCGGCCGCTAACGATTTATCTTCAACTATCTGAGATCACTGCTTCGGCGCGCTCGGGAGCGGCGGCGCGCGTCGCTCCGCTTCGGCGATTACCGCAATCGACCGCGCCCCATTCTTACCCACCGACCGCACCGCAAAGAAATGATTGTCCGTCGATACGTCTTTCAATACCGTCTGGCCCGCAGATTCCGCGAAATCAAAAACGCTCCATCGAGCCTCGGTCGTCTCTCTCCAAAGAATCTCGAACCCAGCGCGCTCCGCGTCATCCTCCGCGGACCACGAAACTTTCGCATCCGGCGTGACCGCTCCCGTCAGCTTCACATTCGTTGGCGGAGCAGGCGCCAGCGCCAACTGCCGCAACACTTCTGCGTTGTCACGCGCCACATTTCCCATGAAAGCAAAATTCAAATATTTTTCCAGATCGCCGTACTCGACTCCGTCCTCCGTTCGCGGCGTCTGGTGCTGATGACGGTAGTCCTCCAGCGGCTCTGTAAATCGCACCGCCGGATAGCCCGCCTTCCAGAACGGATAGTGATCGCCGCCGCGGCCATAGCGGTCCTGCCGGAAGATCATGCGAATCGCCGAACGTCCATCGATCTCTTCAATGGCGCGCGCCAGTTCGCGCGCGGGCGAATCGCAATCCTCGATTTCTCCGTTCCCCGAAAAGACACGCACGCGGTGCGGCCCTCCCGGCGCCGGATCAGCTCCCACAATGTCGTTATCCATCATTCCGCCGACCGCATACCCTTGTTGCTTCACCCATTCCAGAAGGTGCGAGGCTCCCAGCAACCCCTGTTCTTCTCCGGAAAGGGCGGCAAATAAAACGGTCGCGCGCCCCCCATGCCCGGCTGCAGCCGCTTTGCTTAGCAACCGCGCCGACTCCAGCATAACCGCCACGCCGGAAGAATCGTCGTCCGCCCCCGGCGCATCGGCTTCGGGATCCATCACTTTCGAGGGCCGGGAGTCGAAGTCCCCGTCGACAATAAAAACCGTTTTCGCCAGCGCGGCGTCCGTGCCTGGCAAGATCCCGTACACATTTTCCAGGTGCACCGGGTTTCCCAGCGGTACGGTCGGCCGTCATTTCGAATTTATCCACGACGATTTCCAGCTTTCCACCGGAATCTTTCGCGATCGCATTGAACCGGGTCACGATAAAATCGCGCCCGCAGCCGATTCCGCGCTTTGGATCTGTCCACGAGGAAAGCGTCAACCGTGTTCCGCAGCTGACTTGTTCATGGATCAAGTCGCGCATCGTCTTTTCATTCACGCTTTGCCGCGCAATTGCGCCTGCCGGCCGCGGCAGAATCTTCGGATGCGGCCCGCCTTGCAGCGGCTCGGCCGGATCGTGCGAAACGCTCTGTGCTTTCGCTGGCGCACTAGTCTGCGCACCTGCAGTTGCCACAAACAAGACGGTCAGCCCGGCAAGAATCGCCGCCTGTCCCAATTCTTTTCCAGCTCTTTTCCAGCATTTATTCATCGTCGTCGCTTTCCATTTGAAGTAGTCCTTATTGGCCTCGGCATTCTAACGCCGTCGCGTCATACATTGCGACGCAATTGCTCGCCGTTTGGTTACCTGCCTCCGTTTTGCCGATGCCCGCGGTTGTGTTAACGTTTTTTGTTTATGAAGAAGCGCATAGGCGTGCTCTTGAGCGGGCGCGGTTCGAACTTCGATGCCCTTGCGGGAGGCATCGCGTCCGGGCGAATCTCCAACGCGGAAATCTCCATTGTAATCAGCAATCGCGAAGGCGCGCCCGGAATCGAGCGAGCCAAAGCTCGTGGCATCGCCACGCGCGCGATTCCTTCGAAAGGATTGGAGCGGGAAACATACGATCGCCAGGTTGTCGCGGTCTTGAACGAACACAAAGTTGACTTGGTGTGCCTGGCCGGCTACATGCGATTGCTGTCGCCCTATTTTGTGGCCGCGTTCCCAAACCGCATTTTGAATATTCATCCGTCGCTGCTGCCTTCTTTTCCGGGCCTCGAGTCGCAGAGGCAAGCGCTTGAATATGGTGTGAAGTTTGCCGGTTGCACGGTGCATTTTGTGGACGAGAATCTCGACGCGGGCCCCATCGTTTTGCAAGCGGTTGTGCCCGTGAAGGACGACGACACGGAGGACACGCTCTCCGCACGGATCTTGCAAGAGGAACACAGAATTTATTCGGAAGCCGTTCGAATTGTGCTCGAAGGACGCTTCAAAATCGAGGGTCGCCGCGTCGTTCGAACTGCCTGAAAGACAAATGGCCGAGACTAAATTCAAACCGGTGGAAGAGCAGCTCGCCTACTTGAAAAAAGGCGTCGCGGAAATAATTCCCGAAGCCGATCTGAAGGCGAAGCTCGAGAATTCGCTGAAGACCGGCAAGCCGCTTCGCGCGTATCTCGGCGTGGATCCGACCGCCCCCGACATTCATCTCGGCCACACCGTGGTCCTTCGCAAACTAAAACATTTTCAAGACCTTGGCCATACTGCAATTTTTTTAATCGGCGATTTCTCCGCGATGATCGGCGATCCCACAGGTCAATCCGAAACCCGCCCGCCGCTCACCCGCGAACAAGTAGACGCCAACGCCAAAACCTACCTCGCGCAAGTTTTCAAACTTCTCGATCCGCAAAAAACCGAAGTCCGCTACAACAGCGAGTGGCTGGACAAAATGCCTGCCAGGGGACGTCGTCCGCCTTTGCTGGCCACTACAGCCTCGCTCGCATGCTCGAGCGCGAGGATTTTCGCAAACGGCTTGCATCTGGCAAAGCATACGAACAGCTGCTAGAAGCGAGAGCGACTCTCAAGCCATCGGCAGATTCGAGGGCGCGTTCGGTCGGTCCACCCGACCTAAGTTCTAAGGACAGGAGCAATCTAGCCCCGGCCCAACTGCCTGCGGCTCGCGGTGTACCCCAGCCCATCTCTGTTCACGAGCTCCTCTATCCGCTGCTCACCGCCTACGACGCGGTCGCCCTCAAATCCGACGTCGAGATCGGCGCCACCGAGCAGAAATTCAATATTCTGGTCCACCGCGACATCCAGCGCGAGTACGGCCTGGCCTCCGAAGTAGCGCTCACCATGCCGATCCTCGTCGGCCTCGACGGCCAGCGCAAAATGTCCAAGAGCCTCGGCAACTACATCGGCATCACCGAGCCGCCGGGCGAAATCTTTGGCAAGCTCATGTCCATCCCCGATGAGCTCATGTGGACCTACTACGACCTCGTCACTGACCGCACGCCGGGCGAGATTGCCGCGCTGAAGAAAGAAGTCGCAAGCGGCGCAGCGCATCCGATGGATGTGAAAATGCGCCTCGCGCAAGAGGTCATCGCCGGCTTCCACGGCGAAGAAGCCGCGCGCAAAGCCGCCGACAATTTCCAGCGCGTCTTCCGTGACCGTCAAGCACCCGCGAGAAGCGGAGATGTTGGAGCGGTTTCCAGCAAGGCCCGCCGAAGAAACTCGTCGCGCTGCTCGCGAGAATGGAAGCTCGCACCGTCGAAAAGCGAAGCCGGGCGGCTCATCGAACAAGGCGGAGTGGAAATCGATGGCGTCCGTGTGGACGATCCTCGCAAAGAGATTAGACTTGAGCAAGCCCAGCGAGTTTTTGCTTCGCGCCGGAAAGAAAAAATTCCTCCGCATCGTCGTCGAATAACTTCGTAGGGGCACGGCATGCCGTGGCCGCGTTGCTCCAACCGCCGACTTGCCTCTACGCAAGCACCTCACTCGCCAGCTGTGCAACATGTTCCGCGATCGAAGGCGCCGCTGTCAGCCCGGGCGACTCAATCCCCACCAACTGAATCGCCTGCGGCACCGCAGGATCTCGCGTAATAACAAAATCCGCAATGCCTGTTCCCTCCGGAGGCACCAGCTTCGGCCGCAACCCGGAATATCCAAGCTGCAAATCCCTCTCCTCGACCTCCGGCAATAACGTTTTCGCGCTGTGAGCAAAATCCGCAATGGGCAAGCGGCCTCGCTCGTAATTGTCTTTTCCTTCGACGTACGTCGCCGTTGGCCCCACCAAAACCGTTCCCCAAAGCGTCTTCGTAAAATGCACGCCGAGGCTCAGCCCGTGCGCATGCGGCAACGGATAAACCAGGTCATTAATCAAAGAAGCGCGGGGCCCGCGAATTTCGCAATACTCCCCGCGCACCGGATAAATCTTCCACGACTTATTTCCCAGCATCGCCGCAATTTCATCGGAATAAAGCCCCGCCGCATTGATCACGCAACGCGCTTCAATCGTTTCATCCTGCGCATCTTCTTCGTCGCCGATGCGCAGTCCGACGCGTATCCCGCTTCTCACCGGTTCCAGGGAAACGACACGCGCGCGCGTCACAATGTTTGCGCCTTGCCCCGTCGCCACGCGCGCGTAGGCGTGCACCAACTCTTCAGCCGAGACGATGCCAGTGGAAGAGACTTCAATCGCCGCCGCGCCCGCGATATGGGGCTCGCGCTTGCGGATCTCCGCCGGGCCGATCAAGGCGCAAGCCCTTCCACGCCGTTGTCTTCGCCCTTTTTCTTCAGCGCCGCGAGGTCTGCTTCCTCATGCGCATTTGCTGCAACCACGAGCTTTCCCGTGTGGCGAAACGGAACGTTGTGTTTCTTGCAAAATTCATACGTAAGCCGGTTGCCTTCGATGCAGTGCTGCGCCTTCAGCGAATTCTTCGGATAGTAGATTCCGGAGTGAATCACGCCGCTGTTGCGCGAGCTCGTCGCCATGCCCAGCTTGGGATTTTGCTCGACGAGAAACACGTCCTGCCAGCGCGCGGAAACGGCCCGCGCGATCGCGCAGCCCACGACGCCACCGCCGATAATCAGAATATTTGCTTGGTCCATGAATCCATTTTATCCGCGAGCGTTATCCATGTGCATTGATTTCGTCGAAGTAACGGTTTGCATTCGGCAAGCCGCGCCTGCTGTGCCGTCGTGAAATGCGTATACCGAATGCTGCTTTTCCTCGTAATGATTGCGCCACAGAGAGGCCGCGCCGTGCGCGCCGTCTTTATTCAGCGCGTAAAAGAAAATGTGAAACGTCGAGAGCTTTTTCTTGTCGTTGTTATAATTGTGAGCCACGCGTGCCAGCGCTTCGAGGCACGCCTCCTCAGGTGATTTTCCGTGGCGCATCATCTCCACGATGGTGTGCCCGCCGCAATCTTGATATTTTCTTCGCCTTTGCCGGTCGAGCCCGCCGCGCCTACCTCATTATCCACAAAGCAGCCCGCGCCGATGATCGGCGAATCGCCCACTCGCCCCGGGATTTTCCAGGACTAGCCCCGACGTCGTGGTCGTCGCGGAGATGTCTCCTTTTTCATTTACCGCCATGCACGGAATCGTCCCTGTCGGAGGATGCGCGATCACGCGCTCGGCATACGCGATTTTTTCTTCGTCGTGATCGAAGATCGCCGCAACGTGTTCCTTCCACTCCGGGCTGTCGATGCCCGGCCGCCAGTTCACCGAGGACGAAGCCTTCCACGCCAGCCAGATTTTGCGCGAATGTTCGGTAAGCAGGTTCATGTCCTCAAAACCTTCGTCCACGGCGAAACGGTGTGCGCCTTCTCCGACAATCATCACGTGATTCGTTTTTTCCATCACGGTTTGCGCCAGCCGCGCGACGTTTTTGATGCGGCGCACAGTCCTGCGACAGAGCCGGCCCGGTGCGTTGGTCCGTGCATCACGCTAGCGTCCAGCTCAACTTCTCCTTCTTCGTTCGGCAATCCCCCGTAGCCGACGGAATCGTCGTTGGGATCGTCTTCCACGACGCTCACCGTCGCGACCACGGCGTCCAGCGTGTCTCCGCCTTTTTTCAAAATGTCCATGCCCTTATCTAGCGCATGCAGTCCGTTGGCGCTCGAGATGATCACCGGGCGCATGCCTTGCGCGGGCACGGATGGCAGCGCAGCCGCGTTTTCGCGAAGCGGCCGGGCGAAAAGTTTGACCCCGCCTGCGGCAAAACTGCTGGCGAGCGACGTGAGAAAAAATTTGCGGCGTGACCACAGTTCCATGGGTTGCCTCCTGGATGTGCGGAGAAAATATACAAGCGCGAAGCGGAAGATTGGAAGTTGTAGGGTCCGCCTTCCGAGGCGGACCGCTCTAGCCGGTGACACGCATACCAGGCCAATTCAAAAAGGGTTTGCCACCTGATTTTTTTGCCACATTCGAAACCCGCCAAGAAAGGCGTTTTCATTGCTGCCAAGCCGCGCGCCGGGCGGCAGTTTTTTCAATTTCTTGCTGTTTCCCCCGCCCAGGACAACATAATCCGCTTCCAGCGCGGTCTTCAGTTGCTTGGTGACTTTCGCCACGTAGCGGCGCCATTTTTTCCTGCCCATTCGTTCGAGGCCCGCGCAAACCAAGATAGTCCTCGTAGCTCTTGCCGTTTTTGTAGGCGAGGTGCGCCAGCTCCATGGGCTGCAGGATCCCGTCGACGATCATCGCGGATCCCAAGCCCGTTCCCAGTCCGAGAAACAGCATCCGGCCGCCCTGATAGCTGCCAACCGCTTGCATGGCGGCGTCGTTGAGGACTTTCACCGGACATCCAAACGCTTTCTGAAAATTGAATCCTACCCATCCGCGTCCAAGGTTGTGCGGTTCGCGAAGCGGATGCCCATTGATGATCGGGCCCGGATACCCGAGCGAGATACAGTCGAATCTTCCAATCGGAAACGGACTTCTTCACCAGCTGCACCATCTTCTGCGGCGTCATCGTTGGGCCAGACGGATATTTTCGCGGCTCTTTTTGCCCCGTCGCCAGCAGCTTCACGTTTGTGCCGCCGACGTCGATCACAAGAACTTTCGGAGTTTTCCCCGTTTGTGCCGCTTTCATCGTCGCTCCCCATCCTGTGGAAAAACCGATGCCTGAGTCTCGCGCCGAGGCCATGAGGATTTTAGAGGGAACTGGCGGTGCAGCGAAGCAAATTCTCGCGCTTAAGCTCCGCCTCGACGCGGGGAAGGAGCCGGTGTTAACAGAGGTTTCGCGTGGCAGTTGTGCGAAGCGGACCGCACACTAGCGAGACGCCAGCGTAGCAGAGAAACTGTCGTGGGCAGCGGTGTCGTAAAGATGAAGAAGGTCGGCGGCGCGCTTGAGCAAATTAGCGGGGAGTTCGCCGGGCTGGTAATCAACCCAGCCAGTGGTGTAGTTGAGAGGATTTTTTTCGCCCGAGGAACTCATTTCGACGGGGCCGAGGCGATTCAAAACCTGTTTGACCTCATTCACGCCACATTCTGGCAGCAATAGAAGGAAATCGTCATCGCTGATGCGTGCGGCAATGTCGGAGCCGCGGCTTGCTTTTTTCAGGTGGCGGGCAAGCTCCTTGAGCGCGGCGTCCACCGCGGACTTGCCATACCGCGCGTTGAGATTAGCGAACTCGTCCACATGAACCGTGGCGAGGCTCAGCGCTGTGTTTTGGCGGCGCGCGCGAGCGACTTCTTTTCCGAGATGTTGCTCGAGAGTGGAGCGCGTGTACAGGCCTGTGACAGGATCGAGGCCGGACGCTCTCCGCAAATTGTTGCGGGAGAGCTTGAGAATCGAAAGACTGTCCCGGGAATTGTTTTCGAAGACGGCGGAAGGACCACTGGCGATACACCAGCCAGGCGTTGAACACTAGCAGCAAACAGAGCGTGGCCCAGCGCGCTTGATCAGAGCGGATTTCGTAAAAATGGTCCGCATGGCGAAAGAAAGAGCGAATCGAGGAGAGCAGAAAGGCGACGGCCGAAAGCGTCGTGACGAGTAAAGCGGAAAACCAGAGCCACCACTCGCGCCGCGAAATCTGCTGCGGATTCGTGTCGTCCGGTCTGAACCCGGAAATTTCCAGAGCCCTCGAGAGGCGAGGGTTTTGGCTTACTTGTGGAGACGCCCAAGAGTGATTTCATGTTGCGTGCTGGAGAACCCTGCACCAAGTACTTTAGGCGTGCGCATCGGAATCGAGGCAACAGCGAAAACGTACAGGTTCGCTACGATTCAAGAACCTGACCGTCCGGACAGGTCTGGCGAAGAGGGAATTAAGCGCCCAAAAGGTGCCAGGCTGATCGGCCGAAGCAGCGAGCGAAGTTAGAGCACCGTCCCATTCGGCAAATTGGCCGCAGGAGATTTGGCTGCGGGAAGCGGCGCGTGTTCGAGCATTCTGCGAGCATAGAGAGCGACGTTCCTTACGCCGGCGGCGTAGGCCGGGATTGGGATTTCGAGCGCCGCCGTTGTATGCGCCGATGGCTTGATCAACGTCGCCGTCGAAGCGGTCCAGTAAATTGCGCAGGACGAGGCCCGCATAGGTAGTAAGGACTTCTGTGCTGACGGAATTTACGTCGAGGTCGCGCGGTGGACGGAGACGCGGCGGAAGCTGATCGTAATTGCGCTTGTCTTTCAAGTAGAGCTGATGGGCGGCGCGAAGAGTCTCGCGGGAAACTTGCCAGGTACCGATCGAGTAGTCGCTCACGAGCACGCGTTTGCTGCGGCGCTTGAGGATGATGTCGCCGCGTTCCGCGCGTTTCTTCCAAACCGCGTGCGTGAGATCGCCGTCGACATTCATGTAATTGTTTTCCATGGCGCCGACACCCAGAAAATAATCAAGCGGCAGAGTTGTAAAAATGCGCAACGTCCAGAATGTCGGAAGCGAGGCGAAGCGCTTGATGATGTGTGAGCGGTTGCGGCGCGCGCGTGCCTTGGCCGACGACGCGCCAATCGGTTTGCGATTTGAAAACGAGAAAGTCCGCAAGAGCGGGAAGCAGCTGAAACGAAGGAAGAGTTTCTAGTTTTTGCTCGGTTGGAACGTTGTAGGCATTCTCGAACATGCGGCTTTGTTGCTGCGCAACAGCGAGATCTCGCTTGAGTCCACGCGACGAGCTCGTAGTGCGTGATGAGGCCATGCGATTCCATTCGGTTGAGGCGAGGCAGGGCGGTGAGCTGATCGTTTTCGACGAGCAGGAAAATTTTGTAGTTCGCTCGTTTGCCGCTGTGGTCTGCCGTCAGAAGAATTTTCGAAGCATCGTCCGGATCGCGCCCGCGCAGATATTCGTAGCGAAGGAAGGCTTCGAGCTGGTCGTCGAACGAAGCGATTTCGGCGCAAGCGACCTCGTTGGAAAAGGGAAGTACGATGTTCCGTCCGTGTACCTTCGGACGGAGATGGCGATGTTGCGCCGTGACGCGCAAGTGCCGCGGCCAAACGCGATAGGCAGTCCAGAAGTAGCGAAGTCAACGATGAAATGCGCCAGTGCCCGAGAGAAGAATCGCTGCGATGGTGCGGCGGAAATTGCGGGTGAGTTTTTTGGCTGACATGGTTGCAGCCCTCGTTGCGTTCGATGGTGGTGCATACTCGGAGTGAGGAGGAGTGCATGCCGAGCAGCCGTGAAAACTGAATTCGTCTCACTGTGTAAAATACTGAACATCAGGCTACTTAGAGAGGCGTGTTGGGTCGAGCTGCGATTGGATGTGGCCGAGGAACGTGTCTGCGCGTCTGTGGCCCCACAGGAGATCCCTCGTTCCCGCGGCAGCTAGCATCAGCGCGGCTCGAGGCGTTTGGGCTCGGAGCTTCGCGTTTTGGGTCATGGTGGTTACTCAAAGCGCAGGGCGACGAGCGGGTCGATGCGTGTCGCGCGACGCGCGGGGACGTAGCACGCCAAGAAAGCGACGGCCATCAGCAGAAGCGTAATGGCGATATACGTGACGCGGGTCCCAGACGCTGACGCCATAGAGCAAAGTTGATGCGAAACGCGTGACCGGGAGCGCGACCGCGACGCCCACGAGAACGCCGACGGCAGCCAGGAGCATGCCCTGACGGAGCACAAGCTTCAGCACTTGCTGCGATTGTGCGCCGAGAGCCATGCGGATGCCGATTTCGCTGGTGCGCTGCGTGACGGAATAGGACAGAACTCCGTAAATGCCGACAGAGGCAAGGACGAGAGCGAGTAAACCGAACAGGCCGAGAAGAGCGGCGCCCATGCGCGCGGCCCAGAGGCCTTGCGCGAGAAGTTGCCCGATGGTCTGGCCGTTGGTCAGGGCGAGGTTGCGGTCGAGCTGGTTGACCTGAGCGCGGACGGCGCCCATGAGCGCCTCGGGATTGCCGGTGGTGCGGACGATGAGCGAGGCAAAAGGAGAATACTGCTGCCGCTCCGGGAAGTAGGCGACAGGCTGAGGCTCTTCTCCAACGGCACCTACGATGGTGGTGCCGACAACGCCGACGACCTCGTATTGATTGGGGTCGACGACGATAGTGAAGCGCTTGCCAAGAGCATCCTGTCCGGGCCAAACAAATCGGCCATGGCTTTGTTAATGATAACCACCGGCTTGGTGTTCTCGCGGTCGAAGTCCGTGAAATCGCGGCCGCTTAAGGCGGGGATGCGCAGGGCGGAGAAGTAGCCGGGCATGACGTCGTCCAAACCGACGAGAGTTCCGCGGTTGTTGGGATCGGTCTGCTCGCCCTCGCGGAAAATGGTTCGGCTGAGATGCCGCCGCCGATAACGCCATTGCGAAGAAATGGTGGCGTCGGCAACTCCAGGAACGGATTTGGCGTGCTCGAGGGCATCGCGGAAGAATTGCTGGCCGTGATCGGGAGTGTAGCGGAGAGCGCCGAGATCGAAATTGTATTGGAACAGATTTTTCGACTCGAAGCCGGGATTGATTTCCTGCGCTTTTTGCATGCTGCGCAGGAAGAGGCCCGCACCGATGAGCGCGACGAGGGCCAGCGCGATTTCCGAGACGACGAGCAGGCTGCGCATACGGTTGTGAGCCCAGCCCATCGTTCCGCCGCGGCCGCCGGCTTTCAGGACTTCGTTGAGATCGGTGTTGGACGCTTTGAGCGCGGGAATGATGCCGAAGACCAGCCCGGTCAGAACAGAGATGGCCAGGGTGAAGAAGAGAACGCGCGAGTCGAAGGAAAGATCGATCGAGCCATCGGCAAGAAATGGCGGGCGGAAGGACCAGAGCAGTTTGCGGCCCCAGTAGGCGATGAGAAGACCGGCCAATGCCGCCGACGAGCGAGAGCAGAGTGCTTTCGGTCAGGAGCTGGCGGACCAAACGAAAACGGCCGGCGCCGAGAGCGGCGCGCAGAGTGAATTCCTTTTCGCGTTTGGCGGCTTGCGCAAGGAGGAGATTGGCGAGATTCACGCAAGCGATGAGCAGCACCAGGCCGACTACGCCCATGAGGACGCCACCGGCTAGAGAGAATTGTGCGCGCTGGTTGATGCCGAGGGCGGATTGGTTGAGCGGATAGAGCTCGCAGGTGCGGCCGGGATTGTCGCGGGGATATTCCTTTTCAAGAGCGGAAGCGATGGTCTTCATGGCGGCGCGTGCCTGCTCGACGGTGACTCCCGGTTTCAGGCGGCCGACGATGGAGATCCAGCGCATGCGGCGATGATTTTCGTACTCTTTGAGCTGACCTGAGAGAACGTAGTCGCGCATGCTGAGGGGAACCCAGAGGACATCGGGCGGAGCGAGCGAGACGATGCCTTTGAAATTGGGCGGCGCGATGCCGATGACGGTGTAAGAGGTGGCGTTGAGAGTGATGGTCTGGCCAACGATGCCGGGGTCGGAGCCAAAACGGCGGACCCAGAGAGCGTAGCTCAGGACAGCGAGGGGATCGGCGCCGACTTTCTTGCCTTCATCGGGATAGAAAAATGCGGCCGCGATAGGCCTTCACGCCGAGAACGTCGAAGAAGTTAGGGCTGACCATGGAGGCCTGAAGCTGCTGCGGCTCTGCTTGGCCGCCCCAGTTGAGAGGAAGGGCGAAAGTGGCGGCGGCCAGGCCGGTAAAGACCGTGTTTTGATCGCGATAGTCCTCGTAGTTGGGGAGGGAGGTGGGGGTGAGCTGGAAATTGGCGTTGGCATCCACGGTTTTGGTGTCGCGAGTGAACATTTCGACGAGCTGGGCGGGATCCTGGACGGGGAGCGGGATGAAGGAAGACGGCGTTGATAATGGTGAAGATGGCGGTGTTGGCGCCGATGCCGAGAGCGAGCGAGAGAATGGCGACGAACGTGAAGCCCGGGCTTTTCTTCAACATGCGCACGCCGCTGCGCAGATCCTGACTAAGTGTTCCGGCCATTTAGGCACCTCCCGGGCACACTTGCCCCGCAACTGATTGGACAGCTTACAAGTATACTGACGCGCGAAAGTCCTGCCCGTTTCGCAACGCTGACGCCAACATCTGCCATCCTGGCGGCGCTTCTTTACCCTGCTTGCCCTGAGGAACGAAGGGAGCCGCGAAGGGAGTCTCGAAGGGCACCGCCCGCTCTCCGAATTGGCCCGCGTCTCGGACTCCCAGCCACGCGCCCAGATATCGTTTATCCCGATACAAATCCCCCGCCAGATACTTAAAACCGCTATCTACAGCCACCGTGGCGACCGTACTCCCCCGCCCAAGCTCCTGCGCCAGTTGCAGCGCGGCGGTAACATTCAGCCCCGATGACGTCCCCGCGAATATTCCTTCCTCCTTCGCCAACCGTCGCGCCATCTCACGCGCTGCCCCTTCCTCCACTGTGCGCGCTTCATCGAAATCGCCCGTCTTTCAAGTGCGGCGGCCGGAAGCCCGCGGCGATCCCCTCCACGCGGTGCGGTCCGCCTTTCCCCGTGGTGAGCGTCGGCGAGGATGCCGGCTCAAGCGCCACAATGCGCGCTTTGCATCCTGCCTCCTTCAGCGCGCGCGACACGCCCACAATCATCCCGGCTGTGCCCACTCCGCCGCAATACGCGGCCAGTCCGGTGCCCGCCTGTTCGGCCAGCTCCCTGCCGATTCCCATGTACGCGCGAATCGCGTCCTGGTTATTGAACTGGTTCGTATAGAACGTGCCCGGCTGCTGCGCCAATTCTTCCGCGCGCTTCTTCATCCTCTGGTAAAGCTCCGGCACAAGCTTGCCGTTCTCCGCCGGAAAAATCTCCAGATCCCCGCCAAAAGACGCATGGTCTGCAGCTTTTCGTCCGAAAATCCGTCAGACGAGATGGGCGTGAAGCGGTAGCCCTTGATCGCGCAGACCATCGCCAGCGACGATCCCGTGCTTCCTCCCGTCCACTCGACCACGCGCATGCCCGGACGCAGCTCGCCCCGCGCCTCCGCTCCTTCAATCATTGCCAGCGCCATGCGATCTTTGTAGGAGCCGGTCGGATTGTAGTACTCCAGCTTCACCAGCACTTCCGCCATCCCCGGCGTCACCAGCTTCCGAAGCCGTACCACCGGCGTATTCCCAATCGCCTGCAAAACCGAATCCCGCACCTGATTTTTCCCCGTCATGGTCCTTCTCCCCCCGACGCAACTCTAGTTCAGATTGCCGCGGCTCCAGTTCTTGCCATTGTAGGGGCACGATACATCGTGCCCGCTATCCGCTTTCAACCTACTTATGAGCTCCGCCGCAGCTTACGCTCGTCGTTCAAGTCCCAGCAAGATCCGCATTGGCACCCCACGGTGCAGCGCCGTAGCCGCGGCACTTGCCCGGCGTGCGGCAATGGGGCTTTGGTCCCGCGGCAAGTGCGCGATTGTAGGGGCGGGTCTTCAGACCCATGTTCTCAATAGACTTCTAGATCGTGGCCGATCACCACTTTTCCGTGATAGGTCTTCTGAATCTCTCGCAGCAATTGGTCATCGGGGATGGGCCCATTCGGTCCTTTCCCTGACGTGTGATAAACCACCAAAATTCCCGGCTTCGCGCGATTGGCAATCTCGGCTAGTTCGCTGGTGGACGTGTGGTACTTCGCCCGGTACGTTTTGTAGTCGGGCATGCCCAACACACTCTCCGGCGAATAGACCTCGTGGATCAGCACGTCGCACGGCTGGCAATGGGCCACGATTTCTTCGCTCGGGCTGGTATCCCCGGAAATCACAATGCTTTTTCCCGGCGTATCGAAGCGGTAGCCGAATGCTTCCGGCCACTGCCCGTGCGCCACGCGAAACGCCGTCGCCGTCACGCGCTCGTCCTTGTACACCACGCCCGCCTTCACGTCGTGCGCCCGCACCACCAGCGCGTGCCGCTGCTCAAGCCCTGTGGTGCGAATCTCGATGTCCCGCCGCCAGGCCTCCAGGACGTGCTTGGTCATTTCTTCCAGACCTTCCGGCCCGTATACATCCAATTCCGTGCGCCCCATCACCCACGGGGTCAGAATCAAATCCGGATAACCCGCGGTGTGGTCCGAATGCAAATGCGTGAGGAAAGCGATCTTCAGATTCGTGGATTCCAGCTGCGGCGTACCCTGGGCTGCCGCGGCGGATGCGCGCCGCACTACACCCGGCCCAAAATCCACCAGATAGGCCCGCTGGCCCACCACAATCGCAGTCGCGGGCCCCGACCGGTCCGGAAACGGCCGTGGCGTCCCCGTACCCAGCAGCACCACCTTGGTTTGTGTTTTTTCAGCGCTCTGGCTCGGCGTTTTGTTTTCGCTTTGCCCCGCCGCCGCGCTACCAAGCATCACCGCGAACGCCACCAACACAAATCCTGCAATCGCTGCCCAGCCGATCCCGCAGTGTCCATGCTTCTGCATCATGCCCCCCGCTTCGCGTCGAACAGTTTGACTCCCGTAGCGGCGAGTTTACCTCGCCAACATGTTCTTGTACTCCGCCTTTTGTAGGCGCCGGGCTCAAGCCCGGCCACTCCTCGCCTCTTCTCAGTGTAGGGGCACGATACATCGTGCCCTCTATCAGACTGTAACCTTCAAACCTCGTTTTATGCTTCTTGAGAAATCCAAGTTGTTCGCTTAGATTTCTCACAGCTCTAATTAACTCGCCACTTCCGAAAAACGTTGTCGACTCGCGGGGCTCCGATCGAAAGCATGCGAATGACATATTGACCGATTAGGTGAATAGGGCAGCCTTATTCATTTACTAACGATATAGTCGAGTAGTCCGTTTAAGTTGGCCGAGCGACCCTTGCGGGCAGACAGCCGCCGGCAAGATGGGAGATAGATTGGGCGAACCCAAGCCGATCCGCGAGCAACTGCCAATAGAGCTTGGTGGACAGATAGCTCGATCTGGGTTCATCTACCAGGACCATGTCGCGGCCGGATTTTGTCTCGCCCTGGAGCTGGAAGCCACCCTCAAAGAGGTCTGGTGCGAGACAGAAGACGACGTAACTCTTATATGGCAACTTGGCGAAGCCGAACATGCGGAGTTCGTTCAGGTAAAGAGCAATCAGCTCGGCCAACTTTGGTCGGTGGCCGAACTTTGTAAGCGGGAAGGGTCTCCACCCAAGGGGGTTGGCACGTCGCTGCTCGAAAAATCGCTCGCCCATGACAGAAACAAGGAGGATAGTCGCTTTAGGCTCGTGACGCTCAGGGACATCAACCAGGAGCTAAAGAGCTTAACCTTTCCAATCGGCTCCCCTGCGCGGACAACTGACAATTTACTTTTCAAGATGCTGAGCGACGAAATAGTAAGGCGTATGGATGGGTATGTATCTCCCAACAATAATGGCGCATCATTTTGGGTGGAAAGAACAGTCTGGCAGGTGACCGAGTCTGAACACGCAGTCCAGAATGCAAACCTACTTAAGCTACATCACATAGCTGAGTCCGTAGGATCCTTCTTGGTGACAGATCAGCTCAAAGAACTGTATGGGCGACTACTTGCAAAGGTACAGCGGGCCGCTTCCGCGCAATGGGCAATCGATCCCACTACTAAGAAGTTCATTAAGAAAGATTTTTGTAAATGGTTGAGGCAGACGATTGACACGGTGGCACATCCCGCGGCACATGGCACTGGAAAGAAGCTTCGTGAGAAGATGGAAAAGGCTGGCTTGGCCGAGGAAGACATTAGGAGCGCGGATGAAGCCCGCCGCTCGTACCGACGGTTCCTGCTCGAGCCTCAATATCAGAAATCAGCAGCATTCGACCTTGTGAACGATGAGGTGGTGGCTAAACTTCAGCGAATGCGCTCGGAACTAGACACGGGGCAAATTGCAGACTCTGGCGTTCAATTCCATGCACGCTGCCTTGCATCTTTGGACGAACTACAACCCAGAGTTTCATGCGATGCTCCGAGGGCTTTTTTGCAGGGTTGCATGTATAACATCACGGATCGGTGCCTACATCGTTTCGTCGCGGTGATGAAGTGAAATCGATATCAAAGTTTGGTTCCTACTCCGCCAGCGCTCCTATCCTCGCAGATGAAATCCTCGAGTTCCACGCGGCCAGAATCCTAATGTTGCTCATGCTGTGCGGGACCAAGGGACACATTGATGGACTGACCAAAATGGCGAAACTCGATTTCTTCGTCAGGTACCCGCAATTCTTCGTGACTGCCTCCCGGAGGCTGGGAACGCACCAGGCCAACCGGTCGCCGTCCGTCGAATCGGCAATGGTGAGATATCGATACGGCCCTTGGGATCACCGCTACTACCATGTCCTCTCGTTTCTTGAAGGAACCCGGCTGATCGAAGTCTCGCGCGTAGGCAAGGCTTTTCGTCTAGCCCTAACACCGGAAGGCACTGCCGCTGCCGAGCGACTCGAGTCGAAGCCATCGTTTAGGCTATTGGCGGACCAGATGCGAGAGGTTAAGAGCACTCTTGGTGGCAAGAGCGGGTCGGCACTTAAAAGGCTTATTTATCAAACCTTTTACCGCGAAGTCGCCGAACGCCAGCATGGAGAAGTCATCTCGTAATGAATGGAAAGACACTGTTCATTCGGAGAGTGACCCGGTCACCGCGGTTCGGAGACGAAGACGTCATTGCGTTTGAAAAGGGGGTCAATGTAATCGTTGGGCCACCAAACACTGGGAAGTCAAAATGGCTGAGAATGATTGACTATCTGTTTGGCGACGACGGTAAGCCTGAAGACGTCTTCGGCGAGGACCTTTCAACCAAATATGAGTCGGTACGCATGGATGTCTCCATAGGTGAGGAAGATCTGACTATCGAGCGGCACTGGAAGAAGCAAGGGGTCCTAACCAAAGTCTTCGTAAATGAAAAGCCATTGGGGCGCGAGGAATACTGCGATTTTTTGATGGAGCTGCTCCAGATTCCGACCGTCAACTATCCCCAGGGAAATCCCTATGGGCCGAGAACATGGCCCGTCCTTGGCTGGCGGAGTTTATTTCGCCACATCTATAGAAGGCAGGAATTCTGGGGTGATCTCGCCGACAAGCAGCCAAAGAGCGAACAGCATGCCTGCCTGCTACAGTTCCTAGGGCTCGCTCGGATCCTCTTCTCGGGAGAATACGGAAAGCTAGTACAGAAAGAGAAAAAGTTGGGGGAGCTTCAACTTATGAAGCAGCAGTTCCTTCAACTCCTGCAAGAGGTTTCACGCGAGATAGTCAGTGAGAAGGAATTGGGGGTTGCAATAACACCCGAATCTCTAAAAGCTTCTACCACTCGCATCCATGGAGAGATAGAAGCCTTGTCCACTCGGCGAGCCGAAATCCTTACGTCCGTCCTGGACCAGGCAACGGGTGCCCATGGCGAATCGGGTGAAAGCCCGACAACCGATTTTGTTCAGGAGCTCAGTCAGAGACTTGTGACCTCGCAAGACGAGCAAGGCAAAATCCTGTCTGCGACCCGTATCGCAGAAAGCCGATTGGATGAACTGAGAAGGGACAAGAAATTGGCTGAAGACGAACAACGTCGTCTTCAACGTGCGGTGGAGGCAGGTGAGGTCCTGTTGCCACTCAGGGTCACGCACTGTCCCGCATGCGACCGAGAACTCAAGAGACAGGATTCCAATGACGGCTCATGCTATGTCTGTGGTCGACCGCTTTACGGAGGCCGGGGTGTAGACCAGTCGGCTCTAAAGCGTCTGGACTTTGAAATGGAACAGTTGAATGGAGAACTGGAGGAAACGGCTGAGCTGCTGAGATCTGTTGAAACTGAATATCAGGAACTTCAGAAAAGTGCTAAGACTATCGCGCTGAAGATACGTGAAACCCAGGAACTGCTGAGGCCCGTCAGAAAAGCCTCCGCTGCCATCTTGCCCCCCGAGCTAAGTGCCGTGGACATCCAAATAGGCCGTTTACAGGAGCGTTTGAAACAGCTGGAACGAATTGGGCTGACACTAGAACGTCGCTCACAACTGTCTAGCCAAATCACCCAAATTCAAAAGGAGGTCTTAGCACTTCAGGATGATGTCAACTCGGGACATCGGTCCATAGACTACGAGGGGGCCGCGGATATGCTGGCAGATGGAATGAATAGCTACCTCAATCAGATCAAAGAGCTTAACCCTAAATCGTGGACGCAAGAGTCAGTTGGCGTTCAACTCAGCGATCGCGAGACAACCATACGAGTTGGACGCAGCCGCTGGGATACCAAGCTCGGCGGTACTCTTACTTTATATTTCCTGATCGCTTATCACTACGCGATGATGCAGCTTTCCGCGTTTGGCGGTCGGAATTATCCTGGTTTTTGTATGCTCGATTTTCCTGCTGAGCTTGAAGACGGCTCCTCGGTCGCTGATAAAGAAAACTTCGTTCTTGAACCATTTATTGCTTCCTTTAGTAGATCTACAGCGGCCTCAGCCCAGATCATCGTAGCAGGAAGCTCCTTCGAAAAGCTGGCTGGTGCCCATCGAATTGAGTTATCGCGGATCTGGAACTAGGACCGATGGCATGACATTTGGTAGGCTTCCCGAGCCTGGATGCGGCCGGACGGCGTAGTCCTTCGCAGTTCTTCCAAAGAGTGCGTCTCTCGACTCACAACTGTCTCACCAAACCACAAAATTCCCGCCAACTCCTTCCAAACACTCCACTTCCGCCCGTCTCATTCGAATGATACGTACTAAGTACTAGTTCTTGACAGTAATCGAAACCCATGCTACCCTGTCCCATGTTCTCGTCGCAATCCAGCCAATCGCCCTCCCCTTCACCCGGTTTCTCTCCCTCCGTTGGGCTCAGCGTCTCCGCCTTCAGCTCTTTTTCGAGTTTGTGTAGTGGCGGGTCTTCAGACCCGCGTCTTTCTCCGATGCCGTACGCTTCTGACCTCACTCGCCACTCGTCACTCGCTACTAACTCCTTCAGAATCCGCACTTACGAAAAATGCGCCTCTAACCCCTTTAGAATCCGCACTTCCAAAACACAGGACTTAAAACTCTTTAGAATGAACACTTACAAAAAAACCGGGGAGGGGGTGTCCGTGCTCGTTTACCCCGAGCCGCGAGGGCCCACTTCCCTCGGGAGTTATTCGGAGGCGCTTAGGGGAAGGAAATACTGGGTGCCTTTGACGGGGTCCTGGAGGCGGCGGAGGAGGAGTTGGAGGTCTTCGCTGCGCTCGACGAAATCGATGTCGGAGGTGTTGATGACCAGGAGGTCGGAGGCGGCGTAGCGGAAAAAGAAGTGTTCGTAGGCGGCGGCGACTTCTTCGATGTATTCGGGGGAGATTTGAGATTCGTCGCGGGAGGCTTTTTTGGCGATGCGTGCGCGGAGGACTTCAGGCTTGGCTTGCAGGTAGACGACGAGATCGGGAGCGGGAATGTCCGCGGCCAGGGATTCGTAGTAGCGGTCGTAGAGCTTGAGCTCTTCGTCATCGAGATTGAGATTGGCGAAGATGCGGTCTTTTTCGAGGAGGAAATCGGAGAGGACCGGGCCAGGAGCTTCTACGGCAAGTGCTTCGCGGATGCGTTTTTGGCGTTCGATCAGGAAATACATTTGGGCGCGGAAAGCGGCGCCGGCTTTTTCCTTGTAGAAATCGGCGAGGAAGGGATTGTCTTCGCAGTCGTAAATGCGGCGGGCGTGAAGACGCTCGGCGAGGATTTTTGCGAGCGTGGTTTTGCCTACGCGAAGCGGGCCTTCAATGACGATGAAGCGGGGAGATTGCGGGCCGCGCTCCGGATGGGAGCGCGTTTGGCTGCGGTGGATTCGTTGGGCGCCATTGTTTGGAGGAACCCCTAGATGGGACCCCGGCGCTGCCGGGGTCAACGGAGGGGATTATAGCAGAGTCGTACTCACCACGAAGGCCGGGACACGGCGATTTGCCCGTCGCGCAAGTGGGCGGACGAAGCGAAACTGTGGTCTAGCTCACAACAAATTCAGCCGAGAATGCGGCACCGCGCGTGCCGGAAAAGTGAAAATTTGTTCACTTTATGGGCTAGTACGGGTGTCCCAAAAGAGACAAACGAAAGGGCTAAAGGAGAGTACTAATTAGAATGTGACCAATGGGCCAGTGCGACCTGCCCCTTGGGACAGTATATTCTCCCAAGTTGAGAGTGGGGACCGAAGTGCACAGCTTTCAACTACTGAGGTGAAAAATGCTGCTGGCCACGATCCTTTTACTTAGCCCCTTTCCGCAGAGCGGGGATATAGCAAAGACAGTGGTGGAGCGCCCCGCAGGCGTTTCCGTGGAAGCGACGAAAGATTCCTCTCCCGCCAAGGCTCTGCCGTCAGTGCCGGAACCCAAGATCAAGAGCGACGTGGAAATTGCGGATGCCTCGAGTTCCGCGGCCGTGGCTGCCGACTGCGGCGGCTGACCCGATCGTGCCGGGGAACTCTCCCCTGGCCATTAAGGCCAGGCAAGCCGGCGTTTAACCGCGAATACAATACAGAACGGCAGAAGAAGGTTTGGTACGCGTTGACGGTTGCGTCGTCTGGCGCGGCGGCATTTGATGCGTGGTCGACGCGGCGAGCGATTTCCGGCGGATACGGCACGGAATCCAATCCCTTCTTGCGGCCATTCGCAGGTTCGGGAGCGCTGTATGCGGCGACGCAAGTCAGCCCGCTGGTGATGGATTATCATTGGGCGGAAGCATGATGACTAGCCGGCACTCGGCATTGCGCAAGCTGTGGTGGCTGCCGCAAACGGCGGGGACGGGAATGTCGTTGTTCGCGGGAGTGCATAACATGGGAGTGGTGCCTGCCCAGTAGCGCATTAAATTTATAGAGAGAAACAAAAGCGTCCCGGTGGAGCGATTCACCGGGACGCTTTTTTTTTGTGGAGAGGCGGATGCGCGGCTTTGCCGCGCAGCGAGGTTTGAGCGACTACTTGCCGACGACCAAGATGGCAAAGGAGCCGGGCTTCATTTTGCCGCGGCGCTCGCCGGGAGCCGGCGGATCAAATTCGGCTGAAGAAAGAAAGATGTTGTGTGTTTTCAGAGTCGAGGCCCATGGTGCGGGCGGTGCGCTTGGTGGGAACGTTTTCGACGACCGTGAATTTGTCGGGGGAATCTTCGTGGATGACGGTGAGATTGCCGTCGCCGCAGGATGCAAAGGCATAATCGGTGGCTGGATCGAAGGCGGAGGCGTCGGGACCCTGGCAGATTTCCGGCGTCGCGACGACTTTGCCGGTGTCCGCGTTGACGACGGCCATGACTTTTTCGTCGCAAACGGAGAAGAGACGACGAGTCTTGAGATCCATGGAAAGGCCGGAGGGCGATTTGCACGGAGCGAGCGGCCAACGATGGGTTTCCGTGAGTTTCTGCGCGTCGAACTGGACGAGTTCGGATTTGTCTTCGATGTTCACGAAGATACTGCCCTTGCCATCGGCAACGGCGAATTCGGGTTTGCCGCCGAGAGCGAGGGTGCCGGCGACAGTGCCGTCCGCGGCGTTGATCGCGGTGGTGTTCTGGCCGCGGCCGTTGAGAGTGAAGACACGCTTGGTGACGCTGTCGTAGACGATGGCGTCAGGATTGGCGTCGGTCTTCGCGGTGCCGAGGGTCTTAAGAGATTTGATGTCGAAGATGACGGCGGTGTTGGCGCGGCCGGCGCTGACGAAGCCGCGGCCGAGGTCGGGAGCGAGCGCGATGCCGTGAACGCCCTGGGTATCTGGGATATCGCCTTCGATAGCGTAGGTATCGGCGTTCAGCACCACGACGTGAGAGCCGTGGGAGATGTAAACGCGGCGGGCGTCGGCGTCGACGTTGAGATAGTCCCAGCCTTCGTCACCGGGAACTGGAACCGATTTGATGAGGTGATAGCCGGAAGAACCCGGCGCGGGAGAGGCAGCGCGAGACAGCATGCCAGCGCAGAGAATCATTGCGACGGAGAGGGAACCGAGGATTGTGAGGACTGCAAAACTTTTACGCATGGAGTTGCTCTCCTGAAATGCAGCGCCTCTGATGGAGATTGGGCGCAGCTATCTATACAGCGATCAACCTAAACCCAAGATAAATGCCACGAGACTCGGAAACCAGATTTTCGGTTCGGGCTCGCGGCATGCGCAGTTAGTTGTTTGCTTTGTGTTCTTGGAACCAGCCGGCGACGTAGAGCATTTTGGCGATGTGGTGGCTGGGGCGGCGGCCGATGCCGTGCGGCTCTTCCGGAACGCGGACGAGGACGGCGTCGATGTTGAGAAGTTTCAGAGCCGAGTAGAACTGCTCGGCTTCGGAGATGGGTGTGCGGTAATCCGCTTCGCCGGTCATGACGAGAGTGGGTGTTTTGACTTTGGCGACGAGATTGGTGAGCGAGCGCTGCATGTACTGGTCGGTGTTTTCCCAGGGATTGCCGGGGAACCAATATTTTGCGGTCCAGGGAATGTCGCTGGTGAGGACGAAGCTGTACCAGTTGATGACCGGATAGAGACACGCGGCGGCGCGAAAGCGTTCGGTGTGCTCGATGGTCCACGCGGTGAGGACGCCGCCGCCGCTGCCGCCAGCGACGAAGAGATTGTTGGTGTCGATGTAGCCTTTGGCGATGACGGCGTCGACGCCGCTGTTGAGGTCGGCGAAATCGTCGCCGGGATAGGCGTGGTGGATGAGGTTGGCGAATTCTTCGCCGTAGCTGGTGCTGCCGCGCGGGTTGGTGTAGAGGACGACGTAGCCCATCGAAGCCCAGACTTGTTTTTCAAAGTCGAAGCGGTCGCCATAATCGCCAAAAGGGCCGCCGTGAATTTCGAGGATGAGAGGATATTTTTTCGCGGGATCAAAATCGGGAGGCTGAACGATCCAGCCCTGGATTTTGCGCTGGTCTTTCGAGGATTCGTAATTGATTTCCTCGACGTGGCCGGGTTTCTTCTGATCGAGTAGTTCCTGATTGAGAGAGGTGAGGACTTTCATCGCGCCTCTGTTGCTGATGGCGACGTCGCCCGGGATGTCGGTGCGGCCGTAGGTGAAGGCGATGGGACCGGCATGCGCGACGGAGAAAGAGCCGCCGCCATAGGCGCTGGTTGCGGCGGCGACGTGATCGGCAATTTTCTTGAGAGTGCCGTCGGGAGAGAGGAAGCCGATTTTTGTGTCGCCATGATCGTTGTATTGAAAATAGACGCCGCTGTTATCGGGCGCCCATTGGGGATTCTGAATGTCGAAGTCGAGCTTGTCGGAGATGGAATGTGAGCCAGTGCCGTCGCGCTTCATGAGGTAGAGCTTGGTGGTTTGGTGGCCCTGATAGCGGTCGTCAAACCCAGTGTAGGCAATCCACTTTCCGTCGGGAGAAATCGTGGGAGTGTTATCAGGGCCTTTGCGATTGGTAAGGGCGCGGAGAGAGCCGTCGGCGACGCTGAATTCGTAGACTTCGGTGTCGAAAGTATTCGTGATCGGATTCCGGGTGGCGATTGGCGGAGATGAGGAGAAATTTTCCATCGGGAGTCCAGGTGGCGCGATTGGGGCCGATACTCGTTGCCGCCATTCGGGAAGTTGCCGTTGCTGATTTGGCGAGGGGCGCCGCCTTCCGCGGAAACGACGAAAATTTGCATGAAGCCGGGTTTCAAATAGCCCGCGCCGTTGAAGCGATAGACGAGGCGATCGTAGGCGGTGGCTGGATCGGCCCATTTGGCTCCCGCGGGAGGAGAGGGAAGATCGGCGATGTGCGGACCTTTGCCGAGAACGAGCGAGGAGAAGGAGAGCATTTTTCCGTCGGGAGACCATTCGATGGCGTCGGGAGATTGATCGAGATTGGTGATGCGGGCGGTTTGTCCCGAGTCCATCCAGCGAACATAGATTTGCTGCTTGCCGTCGGTGTCGGAAAGATAGGCGAGGCGCGCGCCGTCGGGCGACCAGCGAGGGGAAGCGTCGTTGTGATTGCCGGAGGTCAGCGGGCGATGATCGGTGCCGTCGGAATTGACGATCCAGAGATTGGAGTAGCGGCGGTCGGTCATGGGATCGGCGAAGCGGCGCACGTAGACGATTTTTTTGCCGTCGGGAGAGATTTGGGGATCGGTGGGCAGTTGGAGCTGAAATTCGTCCATCACCGTGAGTTTGTGTGACGATTCTTGCGCTTGCAGGGACGCTGGGATGCAGCCAGAGAAGGGCTGCGGTGGCGGCCAATGCGGACGCGTAAAGCTTGAATCTCATGCGTGGGGACCTCCTCGCAGCGGGGAGTTAACAATGGGTGCGGGCATGTGTCAAGAGGTGTTAAGGCCGAGCTGACGCCTTGAAATGCATCAGCGACGCGCGATTGCCACTCAACCGCCGAGAGGCGCGCCATCCTCCACCAGCCCCGAGTCACCAGTCAGTGATTCTCTAAATCTTTATCCAGCTCCAGTCCTTTGAGTACGGCACACGGCTCATGCGGTATCCGGACTTCACGCCGGTAACAACTTGGTCGCTCCAATTGAACCCCACTCCATTCTTTGGGTCGTAGAAGCCCGGCTCTTCCGAAAAGCACATGCCTTTCTTCAGCACGGTGTAATCACCCAGCGCAATATACGGCGGCTGGTGTCCTTCCGAGCCTTCTCCGTGCGCGGGCCGGTGGTAGATGTAGTCCTGCACTCCCTGCGCCACCTGGTACTTGTGAATTTCATACGCGACGCTCGAGCACGTCGAGCCTTCCTTCTGCAACTCCACCTGCATGTCGCACGTGTGCTGGCTCACTTCCCAAAGCTTGCGCATGTGCGGATCGAACTCCCCCGCATTGTCCGCAAGGATATACATGCGGTAGTTTTCTCCGCCATGCCCGCCGATGTACGCATCGCCATCGACTTGCAAGGGCATATTCCGCTGGATGCGGTTGAACCGCGGCTGGTTCGGATGGGGATAGGCGCAGAGCGGCCTACACGGCAGTCAATCTCGATGCTCGTCGCTACGCCGTGGTGCGGCGCGCCATTCGCAAGGTCCAAATCCGGAAACAACACATTGTTGATCCAAAACGTGCTCGCGGACGCCACTTCATAATCCGTCACGTCGGTTCCGTAGGTCAGAATGTAATCTCGCGCATAAGCATGCGCGCGATCAAAATACGTGTACGCCCGCCGCGTATCAGCGCGAGTTCCTCCGGCCCTTTTACTTCGCGCATGTCCAGCAGCGTTTGGCTGACGTCCACCCATTTGACTTTTGGTAGAACTTTTTTCGCCGTCGCCAGCTCATCCGCGTAAAGTTTGCCGTCGATGCCGATTTTATTTCCCTGCACGCCCTTCGCTTTGATTCCCTCAAGAAGCATCTGGAACAAGTCCACCGTCTTCCCCTGCACAACTTTGCCTTGTTCCGGAAAGCCGCCTTCGGCATGCTTGGTGTCGAAATACTCCCAACCGCCGCCAAACCACCAGCCTTTCACCAAGTCGCGGTCCAGCGCCGGGTAGAGGTACCAGGGATCCGCATCCTCTTTATTCATGAAGACGCATTGCGGGCGCTCTGTGTGCGTGTGCCAGTAGCCCGTCAAATAAATAATGTTGATCTGATCGCGCGCAACAAATGCGTGAATATCTTTTTGCGCCAGTTGTTCCTTGAAGCGCGCCACGGTCTGTTTGTTCCACTCGAGAGGCAACCGGTCATATTTCGCCGGTTCCGGCGGGCCTTCCTCACCGGGCGTCGGGCCGAGCAACAACTTTTCGCTGCTGCCAGAGCCGCGGCTCTTCACGATTTCCGCCAGCGATCCACCCGCTCCTTGCGTTTGCATTCCGTCAATCTTGTCCATGCGCTTGAAAAGGCCGCCGCCCAACAACGCAAGACTCCCGCCTTTCAAGATATCCCGGCGATTGCGATTCATTTCTCTCCCCCATTTTGCGTTTCATGCTGCACAGGAAACTAGCACAGGCACACTCAATGCGGCGAGCCGTATTTGATGAAAACTATTCTCCCGTAGCGCGACGGCGTTCAACGGAAAGACGCGCGGTCATCCCCCGGTGAAGTATAAAAGTGGTATGCTCCCGGCAACACTCTCCCGCGCGGGCAGCGATGCCAGCATTAGCGATAGCAGGCATCTCGTCCCCACTTCTCACAGGAGCATGAACAGCATGGCCGACTCGCAAACGAAAAGCATCAAGGTCCTCGCGATTGATGGCGGCGGCATTCGCGGAATCATCCCTGCCGTCATTCTGAGCGAACTCCAAAAGCGCCTAGGCAAGGAATTGTGGCAAGCCTTCGACCTCATCGCCGGAACCTCCACAGGCGGGATCATCGCGCTAGGCATCGGCACAGCTGCAACAACGGCGGGCCATATTCGCCTGATCAGCTCGTCGGCATGTACGTTCAGAACGGTCCAGCGATCTTCAGGAAAACATGGGTGACGCCCGAGAGAGAGCTCATCCTTCCCAAGTATTCACCGGATGCTTTGGAAACGACTCTCGAGACATTTTTCAAGGACACCGAATTTCGCTCGGCGCTTACTCCACTCTTGATCTCCAGTTACGATTTGCAGTCGCAGCTTCCGTTTTTTTTCAAAAGCCACCGCATCGCCGCATCGCCGGAATACGACTGGAGGGTAGTCTCTCTTGCCAGAGCCACCTCCGCCGCACCCACTTTTTTTCCGCCATATCATCTCATTAAAGGCGCGGAAGACTACGCACTCGTGGATGGCGGAGTATTTGTCAACAATCCGTCGATGGCCGCTTACGCCGAAGCGCGTTCGCTCTATCCGGATGCATCGGAGGTCGTCGTTGTGTCCGCAGGCACGGGTAACCGCCAGGATTCCATCAAGTTCGCTGTGGCGGAGAAATGGGGTTTGATTGGCTGGGCAAGGGAGATCGTACCCGTGCTCATGGATAGCGTTTCAGAGGCCGTCGACTTCGAACTGAAGACCATGCTGGGAACTAACTACTGCCGCCTGCAAGTGGACGATTTGCAGGAAGCCTCGAGCGAGATGGACGACGTCTCCCCGGAGAATCTCGCCAATCTGCAGGCGGTGGCGCAACGATATGTCTCCTCGAACTCCGGGTATCTGGACGATGTGTGCGCCAAGCTCGAGGAGGGACGCGGAAGCGATATGCCCGGCACGGGCCGCGCGTGAGCATGCCCCCGAGAATAACGCAAAAGAAGTCCGCCTTGGATTCTTTCGCAAAGTCTATTTTGGCGAAGGTCCCGCGACTTCTTGCCACTCGCTTTTGCCGCGTTCAAGCACCGCCGGCAAGTCTTCGCGCAGCAAGAAGCGCTCGTGGATCAACTTTGTTGCGGCCTCCGCAAATTTGCCCAGGTACTCGTCGCGCGAGGCGTACCGCTCCGCAATTGAGAGCCGCGGATCGCCGGATTTCTCACGCTCCGCTGCGGTCTTCGCGAGAGGAATGAAAGAACCGTAGAAAGCTGAGGCGCAAATCGGAAGCACCGATGCCCGGATCGCGGAGATTCCATCCGGTATAGGTGGCCAGCGGGACTTGCAATTCCGGCAAGCTCACCCCGCCCAAGTCGTTTCCATCGGCATCGGATTGCGGAACCAGAACGGGGAACGGCTTTCCAGCTTTGGGAGGTTCAAAACTGACGATTCCTTCTTTCCATTGCGGGCCGAAGTCCAGATGATACGCGAGGCTGACTTCATGCGGCTTGTTCACGCCAGGAATTTTCGGGAAGTTCCATTTGCTCAATGGGACGAGCGTGGCATCGGCGATTTTGGGATACGTGCTCGCCGGAGGCGGCGTGCCGTCTTTCACCCACTGATTCATGTCCGTGATCAGCGCGCGCCAGTACCACTGGACGGGATTTGGGTTGTAGCGCTGTTGTGCGTTGGAATCCGGCGAGCCAGGATTGCTTTTTTGCGGAGGGAAGGGCGCGGAAAAATGCTGCAAGCCGGCGAGCATATAGACGCGAACATTTTCGCCGAGCTTCGCGTCATGTACACCGTCCGGGGAGGTGTGAATCAGAGAGGCGGAGCGGCCCCAATATTCATAAGAAGTATTGGTGAAAAATATTTTCGGGGTCATCCGCGATTTATTTGAAGCATCGAGCAAGCCGGCGGTTTCTCCGCTCTCGAGGTCAGTTTCCGGCAGATCGGTGAACGGGAACAAATCCGTCGGAAAGGAGATGCTTGAGAGCGGTTGAGCGTCGCGCGAAGGCTGGGCAAAACGATGATTGAAGCTGCCCCGGCCCGCACCGGCGACGTGAGCGATGACTCCGTCCATCACCTGGCGGCCCTGTTCGTCAGCATTCAAATCCTGATAGAGAAAATGACGGAGGAAGCGTCCGCTCTGCGAAATTCCGACGGCATAAACGCGATGAACCGGCGCAGTGGATTGCGGATCATATTTTAGATAAGAGAGAAAATCGCGGACAGAGGCAAGGCCGAGGCCAGCTACAACGGGATCCTTCGCCTCGTAAACGACTTCATAAATTTTGCCCGGCTGAAATCCGCCTTCCAGATGAAAGTAATGCGCGATCGGTCACGAGATGGCCATCCACTGTGTGGGCGAAACTCCACTGGTTCCGAGGAATCGTTTGCCGCTGGCCTTCGGGCGTTTCGCGGACGGTCAAAATATTCTTCGCGCTGTTCGGGTCGTCGACCGGATAGCTTCTTTCCGCCTGTTGGTCCGAGAAGGAAATGGCCGAGAGGCATGTCTTCCACTTTTTGCGCGGGCGTGAAATCCGAGCGCACCAAGCCACGAATCGTTTTTCCTCCCGGATCGTGGGCAACGGGAGCAAAGAGCCGGAGGCGGTCGCCTTGCTCGGCGAGGTCCGCTTCCCAACCGACCCAGGCGATGGTGTAGCCTTCGCGCATGAGGAAGCCGTCGCCGAATTCCGCCTTTGGATCGGAAGAGGTAACGCCGTTCACGATGTGTAAAATTCCTTTTCCGCCGCGGTTTGAGACTTCGAACAAAACCGAGCCGTTCCCTTTGTTCATGTCCTTGGGCTTCAGGAGATAGAGGTCGGCGGAGAATTCGACTTCGCCTTGCGCGTTGCGCGGCGCTTTGTCCAGGTCCACGATCTGGCGGTTGTGTAGATTCGCGGGATCAACAGCAAAATAGACGCGTCCGACAATTTGTTCGTAGGCTCCGGCCAAACCGAAGGGACGGCCATCCTGAATGTCGGTGCGGGAAATAATCTCCACACGCGTGACATGCGCTTCCGCGCCAGCCGCGGTTAGCAGAAATATGACAATTGAAAAAATCCAAACGATACGAGCACGCAAATGACACATAAGGAGCCTCCAGAGAGGCCACAGCTTACATCATTGCTTGCCGAAACCAACCCCACTGATACAGATTTTATACATGGGGGTGCGATCGAATTTCAGCTTGACGATGCTGAGTTTGGCGGGATCGAATGGCCTGGAATTGTCAGCAGTGCGAAAGGCGGAAAGGGGCGCGCGGACGGTCTGAAAAATCGTTTCCCAATCCTGGTCGTATCCCTCGTCATCGAGAATCTGTAGTTTCGTAAACTTTTCCTTGAAGGGGGGCGGGATGGAGATGAACTGACTCACGAGGGCGCTGGCTGTCACGCCATCGGTGGTGACCAGTTCGATGGTGAAATCCGGCGATTCGCGTTCCTTCTTTTTAGATTCTTCTTTCTTCTTGGCTTCCTCTTTTTTCTTTTCCTTTTCGTCGTGCTTCTGCTTTCCGGGGAGATCCACATCTTCATCCATGGGAGCGACGGAGAGTTCGAGCGTCGAACGCGAGCTCGAAACGCCAGTTCGAAATGGCGGCTGGCGGGAGGGTGATCGAATAGGTTGCGGGAGGAGCATCCTTAGCGCGGTTCCACCCAAGAAAGACGCCGTTGTACTCGCGATCCCCGGAGCGCCAAGGGATCTTGCCCTCATTCCAGATCGAAAGATTCTCACCTTCGATGTGTCCGCCAGGAGCGGTAGTCGTGGTGAGGTCAGCGTCTTCGTCGAACGAGGCGAGCGGAGCGTAGCTCGCATCCTGATAGCGATTGATGTAAAGCGTGTCCGGCAGCCAAGCGCGGGCAACGCGCCAGTCTTCGAACAGCGGGAGATATTCGCGATGGTCTTTGAGGGTGGCTTCGAGAAACGCGGAGATATAAGTTTTCGAAATGCGACGCTGCTCGTCGCCGGGCATTAGAGGCTTGAGATTGAGAAGCCAGCCGAGCGGCTTGCCGGCATCGTCACGGCCCCAGGACGGTGTTGAACTGGCCGTGATTCGCGCGATAGGCATAAATCTCGGCTTTGAACCACGGGCCAGGCTGTGTGTAGCGGACGTGATCCCATTGGCGGCTGCCGTCAAACGAGGAGACATCCATGTCGTGCGCGCCTTGCAAAGTGAGATAGCTCACGTCCTCAATCCAGCGAGGCTGTCCGGCGGGTTTGTATTGACCGTCGGCGGGCGCGATGGCGACGACGGCTTTGATGGAGAAGCCGTAGTCGAATTTGATGTTGGCGTCTTCGGGAGCGTACTTCATGCGATTGAAGGCCGCGGCGGTGGCGGCTGCTTCTCCGCCGCGCGAGTGGCCCATCAACGCGATGCGCGACATGTCAACTTTGCCATGGAACGGATTGCCTTCGGCCTGCGTTCCATTCCCGCCAGAGCTTCAGATGTTCGAGAAACATCCAGCCGCGAACGGCTTGCTGCTTGGGCGGGTCATGGAAGAGGCCGCTATTCAGAAAATTTTCGTCGACCGAAGCGAGGATGATGCCGCGGCTGGCGAGCAGTTCGCCGAGATAGGCGTAGCCCGGATCGGAGAACTCCGTCATGTTGTGATTTCCGTGGACGATGAGGGCGAGCGGAAACGGGCCGGGGCCATCGGGATACCAGACGCGGGCGTTCAGCGGAAGCTTATCGATATCGAAGCCCCAGTATTTTTTGCGCGACCAGCGCTTCCAGCCGCTCGAAATCCTTGAAGAAGTCGCGATGCGTCGACGGTGCGTGTTTTGATTGCGACGTTCGAACCGTATTCGGGGCGGCGAATGTCATTGCCGACGCCGTAGAAAAGCTTCTGGACGTGGAACGGTCCGGGGGAAGACGGATCCGGCGCGGCCAGCTTCGCGGGCATGGAGTCTCGCGGGTGGCTTCCAGGCAGATGAGCTTTTCCATCGAGCCTTCGTGCGCGAAAAGCCAGAGGAAATAGACATTTCCCATGAGGGCGAGGATGAAGAGTGAGGCGACGACAATTTTTTTGCTTAGCGCAGCCTGTCTGAAGTGGCTGCAGAAAAAGGTGGCGATAGTGGCGCCAAGGATTCCTTCGGTAAGACCGAGCAGGACCGCCATTGGAACGCCCACCTCAGGCGGTCCCCACAGGACCATGACGAATCACGCAGGAGCCAAAGATGAAACCGGCGGCAAAGCGCGGCAAATGCTCGGGCGATGGTGAGAAGGAATGCGATCAGGAGGGCAACCAACGGAATGAGAAAGAGCAGCGAAGACGATACAGAACGCGAAATCGAATAGATAACCGAATCCCGTGTGGAGATAGAGGCCGCCGATGACGACGCAAGCGGCAGCGGCAGCCAGCGTTCCCCAAACGGCGCCGCGGCGCGCTTCAGGGCCCGGGACGGATGTCTGCCCACTGCCTCAAAAACCAATCGCGGAGCCTGTCCCATCGAGATTTTCTTTCAGGTCGCGGCAAGGCGTCCTGTGGATCCAACGTGGGGTTCGAAGTGACTAATTCGTCCATGGACATGGATTACTCGCGGGATATGGGGTTAGGAGGTGCGAGCTGACGGAATTGTACATGGGGTTCGGGTGGGCGGCGCGGTTGTGGCGCGGCTCAAGCATTAAGACGATGCCGCGATGTGGAGGTCTGGCGATCAGTCAGGAAAAATTTCGCCTTGGCGGGCGATGCGAATGCGGTGATCGGTGAAAGGCGCGTGCATGCTTGGGATTTCGGCGGGAGGCATGTGGCAGGTGACGCAGGCATTCTGACGCCGACGGGGCAGGCTTTGCCTGGGTGGTCACGCGAAATTTGAGTGCCGCGTGTGACATGACATGCGAGGCATTTCACGTCATAGGAAGAGGCGTCGCGTACGATCGGTTCATGCGGGTTGTGGCAGGTGATGCACTTGAGGCGCGCATCTCCTTTGCCCCAACACCGGCTTCGTTCGAGGCGATAGGGCTGGAAACGCACGTTGCGTACACCGGTGGTCCCGACGTCCAGGACGTCTCCCCAAGTGCGATGGCATGCGCCGCAGAAATCCACCGAAGCGATGGGACCAAGCGCGGCGGGATTGAAAATTGCTCGCCGGCCCTGATCAATTTTTCCGGACTTTATCGCGGCAACGTGCTTGGATCCAGGGCCATGACACGCCTCGCAGGTAACCCCGGGAGTGGAATGATAAGGATCGAAGCGATTGCTGGTCGTGGAGGAAGTGGTGTGGCAGCCGAAACAATGCGAGGTCTCGTCCACGGGCATGCGACGGCCGAGAGCGGCTTCGAGATTGGCGGGCGTGCCCTCAGGATGGCCCGTGGCGATGTCGAGGCTTTGCAAAGCGTTGTAAAAACTCAGGCGAGTATCGTAGATCGCGCCGTTGCGCTCGAAAAGATAGGCTTGGCCCTTGTGATTGAAACCGAACGCCCAGATCAGAGGCTCGGTGATGGAACTCGTTTCGTCCGCGACGGAGAAATTCCATTTGTCACCCTCTTTGAAGATCTTGTAGCGGTAGGGGCCCGATTGAGAGGTCAAGGCCTGAAATTGTTGAAGGATTGAGGAATTTTGCGCGAGCATGGAAGCGTGTGCCATGGGCGTGGCAGCCCAGGCTGCGGCTTCGTTCGAATGACACTTTGCGCAGAGGGCCTCGCCGACGAAGTCTTCTTTTCGTGCCGTTCCTTTTGTTGGCCACCAGCCCGGGGACTGGACGCGATTTTCGGTGGTCATGGGGAATTCCATCGCGGAGGAATCGGTATTCGGCGTTTGAGAGAAAGCGGCGAGGAGTTGCGGCCAGGACGGCAACACAGAAGAACAGAAAAGTTGGAACCCAGAGTACGCGCATCGGGATGTGAACCCTCAACCGCGAGTTAAAGACCAGGAATCGGCGCTCATCTTTTCATTGATCGTGCGACATACCGGCCATTTTGTGGCCCGCAGGCTTGCGCCGGAGAGCGGCCATGGCCGAGTCGTCCGTGGGAACGAAATAGCCGACGACGATGCCCATGGCGCCGTCGCGGAGGGAGTTTTCCCGTGGTGTTGTCGTAGGTTGCGGAGATTTTGAGGACGTCGCCGGAGGCAAATTTGTAGCCGCCCCGATCGAGGAACAAAACCGTGGGCATGCTGAGAAGTTCGCCGTGGTCGTCGACTTTGGCGTCAAGGGTTGCGACGGTTTCCTTGCGCGTGGCGTCCTTCGAGGACGAGTTGTTTGGCGTAGTCGTGCATGTGGCCGCCGACGCCGAGGAGCACACCATCGTATTTCACGGTGACGGTTCCCACTTTCTCGCTATTACCTGCGGGCAAATCATAGCCGGAATTTCCGCAGGATTTTACGTCCATCCAGGCAGGATAGACGCTTTTGAGTTTTGCGCCGCCTGCGGCTTGTTGATAGGGAATGGAAACTTCGAGATAGGTGTTTTCATACGAAGTGCTCGTGGGGTTATGGATCATGGTCTCGACGCGGATTTTGTCCCCTATCTGAACGCGATAGCCGTAGCCGGGGACCTCGGCCCAATTGGTGAGCTCGCCACCGGCGCCGAAAATGTGTTCCTCTTTGTTGGGACAGAGAAAATCCGCGCGGTTTTCGTTCCAGAAGGCGGTGTGATGAAGCACACGGCCGGGAACGGTATTGCCGTTAGCGTCGACGAGCTTCGGCGAGTAGGCGAGAAGCCAGCCATCGATGGGAATTTGCCAGATCAGATCCGGAGGCTGAGGCATTTTCATATGACTGGTGTGCGCAGGCAAGTTCATCGGGCCGATGCGCACGCTGATTGTGTGGCCATCGATTTTCTGCTCCAGCTTCACACCTTTGGCAACTGCGTGGTGCATGCCGCCTTGCATAAAGCCGCCATGCTGCATGTGCTCCATGTCGTGGGGGGCAACGGCAGGCTTGTCCTGGGCAAAAATAGTGCCAGCGGTCAAGAGGCTCGCAACGAGGAAGATTGATAGTTCGCATGGTCTTACCCTCGTGCGGTTTGGATGATCCGCACCTCTTCATCATAGCTCTATCTTGGATTCGCGGCGAGGTCCGTCGGGGAACTGTGTTGTGCGTATGGACTTATCCCGAGGAAAAGATACAATGCCCGGCCATGAGGATTGAGAATTGCATTCGCGCGGGTCTTGCTGATTGCATCGCTGTTCCATTCTCGTGGCCGCGATCGGGCGCAAAAACCATCACCGAACGATCTTGTGGTTATCAACAATGTATCCGTAGTGGACGTTCGAAGCGGTGCGCTCTTGGCGGACCAGACAGTCATTCTCGAACGGAACCGTATCGCGTCGGTTGGACCGAGCAAATCCGCGAAGTACCCTCGAAACGCCCCGAGCGTGAATGGCCGCGGATATTTTCTGATTCCCGGACTCTGGGACATGCACGTCCATTTAGTGTTTGGAGATTGGTTTCCCGGCGCAGAAAACATCACGCTGCCGCTCTTGATTGCCAATGGTGTGACCGGCGTTCGGGATATGGGGAGCGAGCTGGAGGCGGTTCAGGAATGGAGGAACGAAATCGAAGCGGGGCGCTTGCTGGGGCCGAGAATTTTTACGGCGGGGCCAATGCTCGATGGTCCGAAGCCGCGCTTCCCGAGTTCCATCGCGATAACGACACCGGAGGATGGGCGACGCGCTGTTGACGCTTTGAAGCAGCGCGGCGCGGATTTCATCAAGTTGCAGTCGCTTATTCCGAGGGAGGCGGTGTTTGCGATCGCCGAGGAAGCCAAGAAGCAGGAGATCTCGTTCGAGGGACACGTTCCAGACTCCGTGCGTGCGAGCGAAATGTCGGAAGCCGGCATGAGGAGTTTCGAGCACCTGATCGGAATCTTCGAAGGCAGCTCGCCGGACGAGGATGATTTTTTGAAAGGCGGTAAGACGGAAAGCCGATTCCTCGCGACATACGATCCGGCGCGAGCTGCTGTTCTCGCAGCGCTGCTTGCGAAAAACCAAACGTGGCAGTGTCCGACGCTGGTTTGGGAACGCGGGGGAAATTTAATTGACGTGACCGATTTTGCGAAAGATGGGCGCGCGAAGTATGTGCCTGCCGCATGGAAAAACAAAACGTGGAAGCGGTTCACCGACGAGATCCAGCAAGGCTACGGCGCAGACGATATTGCGGTGCGGAAGAAGTTCATAGAGAAGGAACTGGAAGTCGTGCAACTGCTGCACAAGGCAGGAGTACCGTTTCTTGCAGGTACAGATACACCGCCCGGAGTTTATGTTTTCCCGGGATTCAGTTTGCATGAAGAATTGCAGCGATTTGTGGCTGCGGGATTCACGCCACTCGAGGCGCTGCAGACTGCGACACTGAATCCAGCGCGATTTTTGGGCATGGAAGAGCAGGTCGGGACGATTGAAAAAGGGAAGCTGGCGGACCTTGTTTTATTGAGCGCCAATCCGCTGGAAGATATTTCCAATACGCAGAAAATTGCAGCGGTAATTGTGAACGGGCATTACTATTCCGGCAAAGATTTGGACAAGATGCTCGCGGGCAGTCGAGGCCGCGGCGCGGCGAGTGAACTAGGCGGCGTTTTCAAAGTCAGAGAGGTTGAGGCGACGCATGTGCAATTGAAATCCCGAGTGATCCGAAAAGCAGGTGAAAGCGCGGTGTGACGGCAGGGATAGCGGTAGCGTTGGCCACGATTGCGATCGCCATGCCTTCGGATATAAAGAAAGAGAGGGATGTGAACCCGAAGACTGTACAGCAGGAAGCATTCACCGTGGTCGGGATTGCGGCGCGAACGAGCAATGCGAAAGAAGAGACACCGGAGGGGCTGATTGGCAAGCAGTGGGAACGCCTGATGAGGGAAAGGCTGCTGGCAGACGATTCCAAACAAAGCGGAGGGAAATATTGTGGCGGTGTATACCGAGTATGCGAGCGACAAAGACGGGGAGTATACCTATGTGCTGGGCGCGCGCGTGACGAATGCGGAGATCGTTCCCGCAGGGATGGTTGCGAAGAATGTGCCGGCGGGACGATATGCGGTGTTTACCTCGGAAAAGGGCCCGGTGCAGAAAGTAGTGGTTGAAATGTGGCAAAGAGTTTGGGCCACGCCGAAGAGTGCGCTAGGCGGAGACCGGAGGTACAAGGCGGATTTCGAGGTTTATGATCAGCGAGCGCAGAATCCGGCGGATGCTGTGGTCGATCTATATGTGGGAGTCCGGTAGGCGGGGCCGCCGCGAGATAGTTTCTTCTGAAGAATTTCAATTGATCGTCGAAGAATGCGCGGATGCGCTCGATCAAATGGGCAGAGTGAAGGTGGCAATAGGTAGGAGGGAAGAAGTGAGACACTGAATGTGGTACTCTGGCGTGCCGAATTCAAAACTCCAATCACAATTCTCAAATCTAAATGAACACGACCTCTTCTTCCGATCCAGGAAGTTGCGCGCAAATTAGGACTTCCAGAAAAATATTTCGAGCAAGTTGGGCCATACGGGGCGAAGGTGCGCCTGGAGTTGCTCGCCGACCCCACGTACAAGAGCCGCGGGAAACTTATTTTGGTGACGGCTACAACGCCTACTGCTTCCGGAGAAGGGAAAACCGTTACCGCCATTGGGTTGACGCAGGGACTCGCACTACTCGGAAAGAAAGTGGTGATCACTTCGCGGGAGCCATCCCTAGGGCCGGTATTCGGCATGAAGGGTGGCGCGGCCGGCGGCGGGCTCTCCCAGATTGAGCCGAGCGCGAAGATCAATCTGCATTTTCATGGGGATTTTCACGCCATCTCTTCCGCCCATAATCTGCTCGCGGCGCTGATTGACGCACATCTTTTCCACGGAAACGATTTGCAGCTCGATCCCGAGCGAATCACCTGGCCGCGTGCGATGGATATGAACGATCGAGCCTTGCGGCGGATTGCGGTTTCGTTGGACAGCAAAAAGGACGGTGGGGGGCGCAAGACCGGATTCGTAATCACCGCGGCTTCGGAGATCATGGCGATTGTCGCACTGGCGAAGGACATGAGGGATTTACGGCAGCGGCTGGATGCGATCGTTATTGGCATGACGCGCGGCGGAAAACTCGTGCAGGCGCGGGATTTGGGAGCGACTGGCGGACTGATGGCGCTGCTTGCGGAGGCGATTCTTCCGAATCTTGTCCAGACGAGCGACGGCACTCCGGCGTTCGTGCACGCCGGACCGTTTGGCAATATCGCGCACGGAACAAGCAGCGTGATCTGTCAGCAGATGGGGTTGCGACTTGCGGACTACGTTGTAAATGAAGCAGGGTTTGCGGCCGACCTTGGATGTGAAAAATATATCGATATCGTGATGCGGCAGTCAGGGACCACGCCTTCGGCGGCGGTCCTTGTAACCACGGTGCAGAGTATCCGGAATCAGGGCGAAGGCGAGCTGGAGCGCGGGCTGCCGAATCTGGGGAGACACATTGACAATCTGAGAGGATTTGGTGTCCCGACAATCGCGGCGATCAACCGGTTTCCGAAAGACACGAATGCGGACCTGAAGCGGCTGGAGGATTATTGCGCAGAGCATGGAACACCTACTGCGCTCTCCGAGGCATTTACGAAGGGTAGTTTGGGAGCAAAAGAGCTTGCGGAAAAGGTCGTTGAGCAAATCGCGAACAATCCCAATCCTGCGGTAATGCCGGCGTACGAGCTGGACGATCCAATCACCGAGAAGATTCAGAAGGTGGCGCGGAAAATTTACGGCGCAGGTGACGTCAGCTTCAGCGATCAAGCTAAGGTAAAGTTGCAACAATTCTCAGCGTGGGGTTACGAGAGGCTCCCTGTTTGCATTGCGAAGACGCAGTATTCCTTCACAGACGATCCGAAAGTCCTGGGCGCGCCCACGGGGTGGACATTGCGTGTGACAGATGCGTCGCTCTCGGCAGGGGCGGGATTCATTGTGGTGATTTCCGGCAACATAATGCTGATGCCGGGTCTGCCAAAGGTTTCGCGCGCTGCATCCATCGACGTGGATGAATCCGGGGAGATTGTTGGAGTCTGAGACGGAGCCGATCTTCCGTTGCAGTTTGAGCTGCTGCTCTCACTTCTTTTCCGGACTGGATGAATTGCTGGGGACGAGGGCGTCCAGACCCTTCTCGCGAATCTCGACAAACTGCCAACCGAATCGCCCTTTGATGCACAGATGGCCGTTGGTCACGGAGTGATCTAGCGGGGAAGTGACGCGGACAATGTGATCATCCTGGGCATGCACGGTCAGAGTGCAGCCGACGCCGCAATAGGGGCAGATGGTGTCAGTGCGAGTTTGGTGCGGTTCGTTCCAGGTTCCGGCGTTGCGCATGTCGTACTCGCTTTTGAACATCAGCGCGCCGGTCGGGCATACTCCAATACAATTTCCGCAGTACACGCAAGCTGACTCGGGAAGCGGAACGTCGAATTCGGCCGCGATGTGAGCCGAGAAACCGCGGCCAGCCACGCCGATGGCGAATGTATTTTGCGCGTCCGCTCCGCAAGCTTCGACGCATTTATAGCAGAGGATACATTTCGCGTAATCGCGGACGTAGAGCTCGTTGTCGATTTTGGGCGGCTCGGTGGCGTGCGTGACGGAGGAACCGAATCGCTGTGGGTCGGCGCCATATCGCTGCATGTATGCCTGCAGCAAGGGCGCGGTGGAAACATCCACGGATGAGGCGAGAAATTCCAGAACGATTCGGCGGCTGAGGCGCACGCGTTCGGAATTCGTTTTAATGTTCATTCCCGGTTCGACTTTTCGAGAGCAGGCGGGAACAAGCGCACGGGAACCTTCGAGCTCGACGACGCAGACGCGGCAAACATTTACGGGAGTCAGATTCTCGAGATAACAGAGAGTGGGCGTATCGATGCCCAGTTGACGCGCGGCGTCGAGGATTGTAGCGTTTTCGGAAACAGAAATGTTTTTGCCGTCGATCTGAACTTCGACCTGGCGGAGCGCAGCATCCGGAGGGACATCTGGCACGGGTCCCCGGGGCACGGGAATAAGTGGAACTGGCGCGTCGAGAGGTTCGCTCATGAAAAAAGGCTCCAGCGGTTAACTGCGGACAACAGCGCGGTTGATGCGGTCTGGCCAAGACCGCAGATCGAGGCGTCGCGCATGGCTTGCGCCATTTCCTGAAGCAGTTGCAGTTCCTGCGCGGATGACCCAAAAGGCTTTCTTTCTATCAGACGCTCCAGTGCTTCTTTTTGTCGAGTAACTCCGACGCGGCATGGCACGCACTGGCCGCAGGTTTCTTCGCGGAAAAATTCGGCGATGCGCAGGAGAATCATTCTCAGATCCGTCGAATCGTCAAAAGGCATGATTACGCCAGAACCCAACGTTGCGCCAATTGAGCGCGTGCCTTCGAACGTGAGCGGTGTGTCCAGTTCAGCGGGAGAAACAAAAGTTCCTGCCGCGCCGCCCAATAAGATCGCCTGGAGCCTACCCGTGCCGCCAACTCCGCCTGCGAGATCGATGACTTCGCGCAGCGTCGCGCCAAAGGGAACCTCATAGACGCCTGGACGGACGATGTGCCCCGAGAGGCAAAAGAGTCTGGTTCCAGAAGAATTTTCCGTGCCGATCCGGGCGAACGCCGGGCCTCCTTCGAGAATAATGCCGGGAATGTTGACCAGCGTCTCTACATTATTAACTACCGTGGGCTGGTGGAAGAGGCCTGCTTGCGTTGGAAAGGGTGGCTTATTGCGGGGCTCACCGCGATAGCCTTCGATAGAGTTGAAGAGCGCCGTTTCTTCGCCGCAGATGTAGGCTCCGGCGCCGCGACGGAGTTCCACATGCGAAGTGAATCGAAGAGCCGAGAATACGTTGGCCAAGAAATCCTTGCGCTCTCGCAGACCGTTATCGCGTGCGTCAAACGATCGGCGGCCAGAGGATACTCCCCGCGGATATAGATGAAACCCTTCTCGGCGCCGACGGCCAACGCAGCAATGGTCATGCCCTCTAAGATTGCGAATGGATCGCCTTCCATCAGGATGCGGTCTTTGAAGGTGCCTGGCTCGGACTCGTCGGCGTTGCAGACTACGTAGTGAGGGCGGCCAGAGCCTCGCTGGAGCAGAAGTGCTTCCCATTTTTTCCCGGTGGGGAAAGCAGCGCCTCCTCGCCCCAGCAGACGCGAGTCGATCACTTCTCGCACGATTTGTTCCGGACCGATTTCCATGGCGTAGGCGGAGCGCTTCGTAACCTCCCGATCGGCGATAGTCGTCGAGGCTGGAAGGATTCACCTTCCCGATGCGGCGAAGCAGGCGAAGCTGCGGATTGGCAGACTGAGGGACGGAGATTTTTGCATCGAGCGTATCCGCGTTCTGCCGGAACTCTTCCCGATTTCGCATCGTCCAACGCAGACTGAATGGAGCTTGAAGTCGCGGGAGAAAGGACAAGCTCGCGCGGAGATTCGCCAGCGGCGGAAATGAGAGCGGCGGGGGCTCGTTCGCACAATCCCAGGCATGGACTGCGGAGCCAAACCGTATCGATTTTGCGCGCCAGAAGGTCCTGCCGCGCCAAGATTCTTCTCTAGTTGCACGCACAACTCGCCGGCGCCGCGCGCCAGGCAAGCGATATCATCGCAGACGTGGGCGACAATCGGCGCGCGAGGAGAGAGTGAAAACATCGCGTAGAACGAGGCGACGCCATAGATTTCCGCGGGTGGGAGATTCATGCGCACGGCCACGTAGTTGAGCGCTCCAGGGCTAATCCATCCGGCATGGGATTGAATCGCGTGAAGGACAGGAAGAAGCTGGTCACGGCGAGTCGAGTTGGCAAGTGCGGCATGTCCGCTTAGCTCGGAACGCGTGCCGCCTTCCCATCCTGATTTCGGCAGGCCGAGTACACCATCAACCGCCGCTTTTTCGACGCTCGTTGCCTGGTCTTCGGTTAGGTGCAGGTCCACTCAGCGCTCTTGGAACTTCTCAATCCGGATGGCCGTTGCTTTGAACTCGGCGGTACCGGACTTGGGATCGACGGCATCGATCGTGAGGTCGTTGGTTGCCACTTGATTGTGGAAATGAAGTGTCAGAAAAGCAAGTCCAGGCCGCAGCCCCGGGTCGAAACGAACCGGAGCTATCACCGAACCACGGCGCGAGCTGACGCGCACTTTCTCTCCTTCGCGAAGGTTGTAGCGCGTTCCATCTTCGGGAGAGAGATCGAGTGCTTCATCGCGGCGAAGCGGGGAAGAATAGCGCGACGTTTGAACTCCAGTGTTGTAGGAATCGAGGCGGCGGCCCGTTGTGAGGCGGATGGGGTATTGTTCGTCCAACTGATCCACGGGCGGTTCGAATTCCGCGGGGAGAAAAGGTGCGCGAGGGCCGAGCACCGGCCTCTGCCACAAGCGGCTGTGGAGATACATTTCTCCCGGATGGGATTCGTCATAGCACGGCCACTGGATTCCGCCGAGCTTCTCGAGTCGGGAGTAACTCATGCCCGCGTGCATGGGACTTAGAGATCGAAGCTCGTTCCAGATGCGCTCTGGCTCCGGCTTGCCCCATTCGTGACCGAGCCGGCGAGCAAGTTCGAAGAGAATTTCCGTGTCATCACGCGTGCCTGGAGGAAGCGGCACTGCTCTCCGCACACGTTGAACGCGGCGCTCGCTGCTCGTGACCGTGCCTTCGCTCTCACACCAACCGGCTGCTCCCGGCAGGACTACGTCCGCTAGTTCGGCTGTCCGGGTATAGAAGAGATCCTGGACTACCATGAATTTTAGACCGCCGAGAAGTTTGAGAGCGCGGTGACGATCCGCTTCCGAGTCCGCCGGGTTTTCTCCCAGAACATAGAGAGTGGTCAGGTCGCCGCGCTCCATTGCCTGCAGCATGTCACTCACGTGCCAGCCGCGCTTAGGAGGGATTTTGCAGCCCCAAGCCTTCTCGAACTTCCCTCGCAAATCATCGTTTTCCACGTGCTGGAAGCCGGGCAGACGATCGGGAATCGCACCCATGTCTCCGCCGCCTTGAACGTTATTTTGTCCGCGAAGAGGATTGATGCCGCTGCCGTAGCGGCCGACATGGCCAGTGAGAAGCGCAAGATTGATGAGCGCAAGAACGTTATCCACTGCGTTGTGATGTTCGGTGATGCCCAGCGTCCAGCAAAGCTCCGCGCGCGGTGCTTTGGCGTAGGTGTGGGCCACCTGGCGAATGGCTTCGGCAGGAACACCGGTCTCGCGCTCGGCGCGTTCCAGCGTGTATTTCTCCACGCACGCTTTGTACGCTGTCAAACCCACTTGTCGCATTCTCGATAAACTCCTTGATTCGCGAAGCCGGCGGAAATAATTTCACGGCCCATCGCATTGGCTAACGAAATGTCCGAGCCTACATCCAGCCCCAACCACACATCGCGCCCATTGCGCGGAGCTGGTGCGGCGCGGATCGATCACAAAAAGCTTGGCGCCGCGGCGCACGCCTTTCAGAACGTGATGGAAAAAGATGGGATGAGTTTCCCGGGCGTTAGAGCCCCAGAGCAGAATCACGTCCGTCTCTTCCGTCTCGCGATAGGAGCTTGTTCCGCCTCCCGCACCGAAAACCGCCGCCAGACCGGCGACGCTGGGGGCATGTCAAGTCCGGTTGCAGCTATCAATGTTGTTGCAACCGATGACCGAGCGAACAAATTTCTGGGCGATGTAGTTGAGCTCGTTGGTGGTCTTTGAACAGCTAAACATGCCAAAGGTCTGAGGTCCGCGCAGCGCAACTTCGCTGCGAAAGCCATCGGCGACGCGATCGAGAGCTTCTTCCCACGTGGCAGGACGATGCTTTCCGTTTTCGCGAATTAAGGGAGTGGTAAGTCGTCCGCTTGGAGTGTGTCCCATGGTTTCACCTCGCATAGACGAACCAAACCAGTCCGGGAATCGGAGAGACTTCCCGGACTAGGCAGATTCAAATTTATGACTGCGTCTCAATGTTAACGCCGATTGGCTAGGCACTCCAGCATGAGGTGGACATACTTGGCGGCGTCGGCGCGCCTAAGCAAGCACTACGATTGGGAACCTCGAGTTCATCAATAGGGAGTGGAGTATCAATCCAAGTAAAAGACTTCCTTCATCATGGCGAATTTCTCGCCAGGTTTCAGGCCTGGAACCGAATCGAAGAGTAATGCCATTTCTTGCTGCCATTTGAGGTTCGTTGGGTCTCGATCGAGCTTCCGCCACGCGGCGTCGAAATCATCGACATGCATGAAAAGGAATAAATCCTGCTCTCTTCTGAATATCGAATATTTTGAAATTCCGACTTCCTTCAATTTGGCGAGCAACGCGGGCCACACTTTCCTGTGCGCGGAGTCGTATTCCTCCTCTTTGCCAGGTCTTATTCGCAAGCGAAACGCCATTCGAGGCATTTGGACCTCCAAATTTCCCTTGGTGTGAAGCTATCGATTCGCGGACGAGCTTGCCGCCGGGTTTACAACGCCCAAGTAGTTCCCATACCCCACGACAATCGTTGATGACACCAGCACAAGAAGGCTTAGGCCGACTAGCCACTTGGTCCGGCGGCCGGTTCCTTTCCATTCCTTCAAGGCGATTCCCCAGAGCGTGCTGAAGATAATGATGCTGGCCATGTGGAGAGTCCAACTGGAGAATTTGTAGCGGCCCATCTGGGTCTCGCCCATTGTGTAGAAAAAAAACTGGAAGTACCAAGTAGTTCCGGCGAGAGCGGAAAAGAAATAGTTCGAAAGCATGGGGGCATTCGAGAGAACCGGCGCTTTAGTTTTTGCAAGTTCGGCCATTTCTTCGGCGGGAGCGTCGATTACGTTCTCGAGGATCGGCTCGTCACTTCGCGAAGGAACCGGCCCGCGCGTTTGCGAACTGAAGTATTGATATCCAGTGCGGTTGCGGAAATTCAGGATCGCGCACCAGATAAAGTTTGTGGTGAATCCGCCGAGCAAAACCACGACCAACACAGGAAGACCTTGCCATAAGACCGGCGTGCCATGACGTAGTGTAATCGCTTTGATCGGATCGCCGGCAGCCAGCCCATACGCAAAACAAGCGCTCATTACGCCCGAAAACGTAGCCACCAATAAGCCCTTTTTCAAGCTGAATTCCTTGATGGATGCGCGTTTTTGCTCTTCGGACAATTCCTTCTCCTTAGACATTCCCGCCATGCCCGCAAACACAATTCCCATCATGCAAATGGCGACTCCCGCCAAGATTGTCCTGCCCGAGGTGGTCGCGAGAACTTCCGTCGCAAACTGCCCCCGAAAAATGGGAGGCATCAACGTACCGAACGCAGCCGTATAACCAAGGGCCACTGCCATTCCCAAGGACATGCCGAGGTAGCGCATGGTTAGGCCGAACGTGAGCCCGCCAAGGCCCCAAAGTACGCCGAAGGTGTAAACCCAAAATAGGCTGGGGCTGGGAGCCTCATGAAGAACGCGAGTCAGGTCACTTGTCATCCAAAGCGCCAGGATCCAGGGCACCATGATCCAACTGAAAAATCCACCGACGAGCCAGTAGGTCTCCCAAGCCCAGACCTTCACGCGGCGGAACGGAACGTAAAAACTTCCGGAAGCGAGTCCACCCAGCCAGTGAAAGAAAACTCCGAGCAAAGGATTCGGTATCAAGTGTGAGTCCTTTCCAGAACAGGATTGACGCGCGATCGAACTGACGTTCCGGGGTGGCCGAGGAGCGGGCGACCGGACACGGGGAGCGACTTTAGATTTGATGGGCCAAAGGGTCAACACAAAAGCGGTGGTTCTATGGAAATGACGGGCCTATTGCAGGGATGGTACGGTTGCAGTATGGTTTCGAGGTTTCGTCGCGCCATTTCCGCTGTCAAACATCCGGCGGACTTTTGTGTTATAGCCAGGGACTCCTGATGAAGATCCAAGAAGAGCTCCGTTATTTGGAAGATCGGTGGGACGAGCGCGCCGCAAGCGCGCTGGATGAGGCCGAACTGCTTCGATACCGCTCTAACCTTTTGGGCTCCGACCTTCGAATCACAAATTTTGGCGGGGGAAATACCAGCTCGAAAATTATCGATGCCGATCCACTCGATGGTTTGCCAAGGAACGTGATGTGGATCAAAGGGAGCGGCGGGGACATCGGCAGCATGCAGAGGAAGGATTTTGCCACGCTTTATTTAGAGAAGCTGCACGCACTTGCCGGACGTTATCGCGGGGCCGATGCCGAAGATGAGATGGTTGGCTTGTATCCCCTGTGCGTTTTCGGCAGGAATGCGGTTGCCGCTTCGATTGACACTCCTCTGCACGCGTTTCTTCCTTTTAAACATATCGATCATTTGCATCCGGACTGGGGTATCGCTCTCGCCGCTGCGGCGAATGGCCGCGACAAAATGGAAGAGTTCAATCGAACGTACTCTCACAAGCTGATTTGGCTGCCCTGGCAGCGGCCTGGTTTTGAGCTGGCCATGATGCTGCGTGAAACCGTGAATGGAGCACCGGATTGCGATGGCGTCCTTCTCGGCGGTCACGGGCTCTTCACTTGGGGAGAAACGCAGCGCGATTGCTACTTGAATACGATCACAATCATCGACCAACTCGGGCAATTCGTTTCGGAGCATTTGGAACGGCGGGGAACGAAGTTGTTTGGCGGGAAGCCGCTCGGCCACGCTCGAGAATCATCTCGCACTCGCCCAAGAGATCTTTCCGTTTATTCGCGGACGGTTATCGGCCAAGAATCGCCTCATCGGCAATTTCAACAGGCTTCCCGAGGTTCTTCGATTTGTGAACTCGGCGGAGGCGCGGGAGCTTGCGCGCCTCGGAACGAGCTGCCCCGACCATTTCATCCGGACAAAAATACGGCCGCTTTTTGTGCCGTGGAATCCTCAGCCGGGCTTGGCTGGATTGCGTGAGGCGATTGACGACGCTCTTGCGAAGTATCGCGAGGAGTATGCGGCCTACTACGCATCATTCGCACAGGCCGACTCTCCGAAGATGCGGGATGCAAATCCCACGGTTGTGCTCATCCCGGGCATAGGTATGTTCAGTTTCGGTAAAAACAAAACGGAAGCGCGGATCACAGGCGAATTTTATACGAACGCCATTCACGTGATGGAAGGCGCGACGGCATTGGACTCGGAGGCAAAGCCGGCGGTTTTGCCGCAAGCTGGTCCGGCTGCGAAAACCGAGTCGTTCGGAGTCTTCTCCAATTATGTGGCCCTGCCGCCGTCCGAAGCATTTCGAATCGAATACTGGCAGCTTGAGGAAGCAAAAATCCGGCGTCAGCCGCCGGAAAAGGAACTGAGTCGCCAGATTTGTTTGGTGGTCGGTGGAGGGAACGGAGTAGGGCGAGAGACCGTGCTCCTCGCAGCACATCGCGGAGCGCATGTCGTCTGTGGCCGACAAAGACTTTGAAGCTGCCAAGGGAGTCGCGACAGAAGCTCAAAAAATTGGAGGCAAGGAGAGCGCTATCGCCATTGGCATCGACATCCGGGACCGGGAATCCATCCGGCAAGCGCTTCGCGACACCGTTGCCGCCTACGGCGGCGTGGATATCATCGTGAACACCGCTGCGATATTTCCTTCGTCCCCGGACGGACGAATCAATGATGCACAGTGGGGGCTAACTTTAGACGTCAATGTCACGGCCAATCATCGTCTCCTCGAAGAGGCGTCGAAAATACTGCGTGAGCAGGATCTAACCGACAAGCGTGGTTTTGGTCAGTTCGGCAAACGCTGTCGTGCCGAAATCATGGAAGCGAGGCCTACGACGTGAGTAAAGCAGCGGTAAGCCATCTGGTTCGTGAGTTCGCGATTTCGCTGGCACCGAAAGTCCGCGTGAATGGAATCAGTCCTGCAACTGTCGTCAAAGGCTCGACGATGTTTCCCCGCGATCGAGTGGTCGCGTCGCTCAAGAAGTATTTGGTGCTCTTCGACGAGGCGGCTTCGGACGAACAGCTGCGCTCTCTTCTCTGCGGAGTTTTACGCAAAACGAACGCTGACTCACCAGCCGATTGATCCCCAAGATTGCGCGGCGGCCATTCTGTTTCTCGCCGGCCCGCAGTCGCGCTGCACAACCGGGCATTTAATCCCCGTGGATGGGGGGATTACGGAAGCTTTTCTGCGATAAGCTCCGTCTCTTGTTCGAAGAGGGGAACCGTCCAAGAAGATGATTGGGTTCTTGAGGGTGTATGAAGTCATCGGCAAATCAGAAGGCGCTGGTTGCGGTTGATCTGGGCGCACAGAGTTGCCGCGTATCCCTTCTCCGTTGGGGCGGAAGAGAACCCGAGATCGAAATCATTCATCGTTTCTCGAACGCGCCCGTTTCGGCGAACAACGGACTACACTGGGATATCGAGACAATCCTCGATGGCGTCATGTTCGGTTTGCGTTCTTGCGCGGCCCACGCCCCTGAAGGAATTGCTTCCGTAGCCATAGATGGTTGGGCCGTCGATTATGTGCGGCTAGACGAGGGCGGTAATCCTGTCGCTCCACCTTTCTGTTATCGAGATGCACGGACGGAGGAGGCGGAGAAGGAAGTACACGCCATCCTATCTGCTTCGCGTCTTTATCTCGTTGAACGGAATTCAAATCCTGCGATTAAATACTCTTTACCAATTATATGCCGACAAACTCGCCGGCTTCGATCCGCGCTTACCATGGGTGAATTTGCCTGAGTTTATTACCTACCGCCTCTGCGGAAGGCGCGTGAGCGAGTACACGAATGCAACCCATACGGGGCTTGTCCAACTGGGAACGCAGCGCTGGTGCGACGAGATCTTTCGAGAGCTTGGTTTGGATGTGACGGCGGCTCCTGAAATTGTACCTAGCGGTTCGGTCCTCGGGCCGATTTCCACGGGAGCTCGCCAGCCTCTCTGCGTTCCGTGAAACGCAGGTCATCGTCCCGGCCTGCCACGACACGGCTTCGGCCATCGCCGCGATTCCGGCGGTTGGCGACGACTGGGCATTTCATCAGTTCCGGAACGTGGTCGCTTGTCGGGACGGTACTCGACGCTCCATGTGTTAACGATAATGCGCGATCCTTGAACTTCACGAACCTAGGTGGCGTGGGCGGAAAAATCTGCTTTTTGAAAAACGTAAACGGCATGTGGCTGCTCCGCCAATGCATCGACGAATGGGAACAGCAAGGCGTTTCCTGGATGCTTGAGGATCTGCTCTCCGGCTGCGCCTCTCTTCCTGCGCCCACAGTCCTGATCGACGTGGATGATCCGCAATTGATGATTCCCGGACATACAATCGACAAGATCAACGCACAACTCGAGACGCCTAGGCCAGCCGCGACTTTGCTTGGACGGTTCCGGGCCTCTTGCTCTTGCTAATACCATCCTCCACAGCATGGCTGCGCGCTACGCCGAAGTGCTTGCCCGGATCGGCGAGATCACGGGGAAAAAACTCAAACGCCTCTTCATCGTCGGAGGTGGAAGCCAGAACGCACTGCTCAATCGCATCACCGCTGAGCGTACTGGTCTCGAAGTCATTCTCGGGTCTCAAGAAAGCGCGACTATCGGAAATTTCGCGGTTCAGATGGCGACTTTCGAGGACGACTGGAGTCCGTCCACGGGCGTGACCGCAAATTCGGTCGCTAAATGGGCTGAACAGATGTCAGCTAACTCCCTGGCGCAGTTCAGCGATCGCTAAGCCAACTCCTGTCTAATATCAACCAGTGAGACCAACGCCTCGAACGGAGGGTTCGCAATGAAAGACGCCGCGATTGAAGTCGTATGGAAAGCCCTCGACAAGTTCAATGTCGAGCTGCCTTCCTGGGGTTTTGCCAATACGGGTACTCGCTTCGGAAAGTTCATTCAGCTTTCGGCCGCAACAAACATCGAGGAGAAATTCAGCGACGCCGCGCAGGTGCACGCTCTCACCGGAGCATGCCCGACCCTGGCGCTTCACGTTCAGTGGGATCTTCCGAACGGCTTGAAGGATGTTTCTGAAATCGACAAGCTGGCAAAGCATTTTTCCATCCGTCCTGGTTCGATCAATCCGAACGTCTTTCAAGATCAGGAGTACAAATATGGGTCGGTCGGCAATCCGGATTCTGTCATTCGCCGGAAGGCGATTCGGCACATTCTCGAATGCGTTGCGATCGCCGAGGCCCTCCGTTCACGAGACATCACTCCCTGGTTTGCCGATGGTTCCAACTATCCCGGCACGCAAAACATTCGCAAACGAATCGGTTACTTTGAAGAAGCCCTCAAAGAGATCCACGCCGCGCTGAAGCCCGGCCAGCGATTGCTGCTCGAATACAAGCCCTTCGAGCCCGCGTTCTACCATACCGACGTCGCCGATTGGGGCATGGCATTTCTTCTCGCAAAGGAGGCCGGGCCCCAAGCCATGGTGCTAGTCGATACCGGGCATCACTATCAGGCACAAAACATCGAGCAGATCGTTGCGTGGCTCCTTCAGAAGAAAATGATGGGCGGATTCCATTTCAACGATCGGCGATACGCCGACGACGATCTGACGCTCGGCTCCATCGATCCCTATCAGATTTTCCGAATCTTTCACGAAATTCGAATGTTCGAGTGGGAAACGCAGACGACTGCCGACATCGCCTATATGGTCGACCAGAGCCACAACCTTAAAGGAAAAATCGAAGCAATGATCCAAACCGTTTGCACGGCTCAGGAACTTTACGCCCGCGCTGCTGCTCGTGGACCACGCCGCCCTCGCGAAGCTCCAAGAAGAGTGCTCGCTTGTCGATGCGGAGGAAACTCTGCGCGGGTCGTTCTGGCTGGACGTACGGCCCGCAATCCGGGAATGGAGAAAATCGCGTGGCCTTCCGGAAGATCCTCTGCAAGAGTTCCGCATCAGTGGATACCTGGAACGCATCACACGTGAGCGGAGCGAGAAGAACCGCGGCGCCTCCGCTAGCTACGCCTAGCGCCATCAAAATGTCCCACTGGGGTTCCCTTTAAGAAAGCAAGGGCCTGGATTTTCGGAGTTTGCGAACGATTGAAAATGCTCTAAAATCAATAGTAGTTCCCACTGTGGGCGTGTAGCTCAGCTGGGAGAGCACCTGCTTTGCAAGCAGGGGGTCGCAGGTTCGAACCCTGTCACGTCCACCAACTTAATTCCCGCTCTCTTAATCATTTACGCAGCAATTTCGACTGCCCTGTTGTGGTGCAATTTCGGGACAATCGGTACAACGGACATATTCTCAGGAGCCGGAAGAACGAATCCGTAGCCTACTCGTGCAGCTTCATCGAGGCGCATTTCTACGTCCTCGTGAAGATGTGAATAGAGTTCGGACATCGTGTGCGGCTTGTGCGCCATCCAGAAGTTGTTGATGTCTTCCAAACAGCGGGTTCCACGAAGCCATGTCTTACGGAAACGCTTGAAGCTGTGCCAGCCCATTCCTTTCTCATCCAATCCCATCTTGATGAGGCGGGGAGTAAGCCAACGGTCCTCCAGGTTGCCGTAAAGATGCGGTGTGCCGTTCGCGGTATGGAACAGCAGACCAGTTTTCCCGGCTGCATAACGTTGCAGGTACTCTGCTATATCAGGGTGCAAATCAACTTGCCTCTTGGAAGCGGCTGTCTTGAGGTATTTCACGATCTTCGGTTCATCCTTTTGAATCTGCTGCTCGACCGTGATAATGCGACCGCCATTTGCGAAGTGGCGGACTTCCACCGCAAGTGCCTCAGAGACTCTCATGCCAGTCGCTGCGAGCAGAACGTACAGCGCCTGTTCCTGCCCGCTGCTTGCCTTAATAAGTTCTGAGATTGTGCTCGCTTTGAGCGACGGGCGCTTCTGTTCTGCACTACTCAACAATGGGCAGGTCCATTACTTCAGCGTTCCATTTCCTGTTGTGGATAGGTTCGCCGTTCGGATTCTTCAGCGATTCCACGACCTGTTTGACGTGTTCGCTCTGGGTCGGTAGTCTTTCTGGGCTTCCAATCACTCAATTTGACTACTGCGAGATCGGTCAACTGCTACTGACGGAGAATGTGGGTTCAACTAGAGCCAGGCGAGAAATCGCTACGGCAATGCAAAAATTCAATCCAACATTCGCAGCAATCATCAAGGGAGTTGCCCCTTTTCATTGGGAGCTTGAATTTCCAGATGTCTTTTACTCGAATGCCGGACAACGCTTAGCAAATCCTGGCTTTGATTCGATCTTGGGAAACCCTCCCTATATTTCCACCCAAACTTCCAGCGAATTTAATTATCGCGACTCACTTGAATGGCGTTTTGGTTTTGCAGATGACCTCTACATGCACTTTGTGGATCAGGGGTTCAAGCTTCTGAGAGAGAACGGTCGATTTGGTTTCATTGTTTCTGATACTTTTTTCACATTGAGTACAAAACTCCCTCTCAGGGAACTTCTGCAGTCTCATCGGCTTGACTACCTTGTTCAATGTGATCCATTTGATGCGACGGTTGATGCAGTGATGTTTGTCGCAGAGAAAACGGTAAAGGGTCAGGGTTCGCATCTTCTAACTTTCATTCAGGCTAGATATGAAACCAGGGAAAGTATCCCCGATACCGCACTTCCGAAACTCTTGGACGGCCCTAAGCTGAAACTAAAAGAAGGAACAGTGGCTTTCCGGGCCGAGAGGGAGGAATTCTCGGTTTCACATGGCCGTTCTGGTTGTCTGAGGATGCACCAATTATCAGTCGAGCCTTATCGAAAAGCCGTAAAACGATGTTTTTTTGAACCGACAGAAGCAGTTGTCAGACTTTACAATCGTTTTAACGATGAGATGAAGAGGCTTGTTTCTGACTGGTGGGAAAGGATCGAGACTTCCAAGAAATTCGCGACTAACCGTGAAGATATTCTTAGCTTTCATGCACGGCTGAAGCCAGGGGAACCAATTCTCGTGGGTCTCATGGCTGAGGGGGCACAGGGGATGAGGACGGGAAACAATGGGCGGTTCCTAGGTTACCTGTCGGAAACACAACAGGGACGTGCAGTCTTAAACCGTCGAGAAGAATTGGCAAAGCTCTGGGGAAGCAATCCAACGGTTGCGGTTTCGTTCGCCAGACTACTTGAAATGAATGGGAAAGATTTTGAGCTTGCTGTGGACTCTCTGAGAGCCGAATTCAATGATGACAAGAAACTTGGCCTCAGGCGCGGCGAGATATATCGCACCGTAGAAAAGAATTTGATTGCGACAGAGATTGATTTTCTGCGCGCCTTCGATTTTAGGCGGGTTGAACTTGAAAAGCGTTGGAGTAGTAGCGCGGAAATAGGCCACTTGTATTCGCAACTGTCACGAGAATTCAAAACTGACTTCATCCGGATTTTTAAAGAGTTATTTAGCCTTGTCGAAAAGAAGAAAAGGTCACCTAGTGATCTGGGCCTGCATCCTGGTGAAGTCTACAGCGACTTGAAAGGAGCTCCCCGGGTTGCTGCAATCTACAATGGAATACCAGGTAGAAGGCAATGGATTCCCTTCAGAAAGGGAGATCCAGAGGGGCACAGATGGACGACAAACGAACCCCTGTACATCTGTTGGAGTCCCGAGAATGTTGAACACTTACAGTCCGTTTCAGAAGCTAGATGGCAAGGACATTCATTTTTTCTTCAATCCGGCGTGACGTGGACACTATTTGCAAACCACGTTGGACTCAAAGCACGACTTCAACCTCCCTGCGTGTTCGATGCAGGCGGATCTCGACTAACTCCTGCTCGGTAATCTCGTTTCTACAAATCAATTCCTTGCGATTCTGAATTCAGATCTTTTTAGTTTCATAATCAAGAAATTCATAAAAAACACGCAAGACTATGAGATTAACGACCTTCGGATGGCCCCGATTGTAATGCCGACGAAATCACAGGGTCTGGAACTGGATACGCTCTCGCAATGGGCCTTTAAGGCAAAGCAGCTCTCGCTCGATGAGAAAGACCCAACAGCGGAGCTGGTATCGTTCTGCAGGAAACTTAGTCAAAAGCAGTCAGCGGCTCCCAGTTATCTTCAGCCCGATCAACAGTTGTGCATGTTTCAAACTGCGGACGACTGTTTAACAGCAATAGAATTCGCTTCGAATTGGGCCGTAGAGAGGTTATACGGAGTTGAAGGGCTTGGCCCGTTTAGCGAATTTTGAGCTCTTTACGGTCTATGGCTGCTGAGTCTATTTGCCAGTGGCCCAAAGCCTTATGAGTGTTTGTCGAGGGAGTGAAAATTCATGTCTCTTTGGAAAATTCAACTGGGTAAAGATGCACAGCGAGAAGCAGGGGCTCTGGAGCACAATGTTGTTGCAATTGGTTGGGAAGAACTCGGAGATCTTTCGAGATTCAAAACGTCCCGCGAGGAGCTTGAGATCTTCTTTAAGAAACAATACCCCGGGAGCAGTCCCAACAGCGTCGCGAATCAGGTTGGACAAATTTGGGCGTTCCTTTCTAGAATTCAAATAAATGATTGGGTAGCTTGCCCATTGAAGACTCGCTCAGCAATTGCAATCGGAATTGTTCAATCAGACTATGAATTTCGATCTGATCTTGGGAGCAATCTCCAACACTCCAGGAAAGTCAAATGGCTAAAGACGGACTTGCCTCGAACGGCTTTCGATCAAGATCTCCTCTATTCCTTTGGCGCTTTTATGACTGTTTGCAAGATCGAACGAAATCAAGCAGAAGCGAGAGTTAAGGCCCTCGTCGAGGGGAAAGGGAAAACTGCGCCGGTTCCGAAGAGTCCTGGGGATGCGGGAATACCAGAGCCTGAGACAATTGAGTTTCTCGATGTTGAAAGATTGGCTGCGGATCAGATTCAACAATCAATTGCGCAGCGGTACAAAGGACACAAGTTGGCAGAGCTTGTGGATGCGGTTCTCAGGGCGAGCGGATATGTCACCCAAGTTTCCATTCCGGGACCTGATGGGGGAGTCGACATTCTGGCAGGTTCAGGGCCAATGGGATTCGACTCTCCCAGTATATGTGTCCAAGTTAAGTCTTCTGACTCTCCCGTGGACGTAAGCACACTTCGTGAGCTCCGCGGAACAATGGAGGCCCATCGTGCAGAGCACGGGCTGCTGGTAAGTTGGGGTGGGTTTAAGAGTTCCGTCTTACGTGAGGCAGTGCCCGCATACTTCAAGATTCGCCTCTGGGATCAAGGAGAGCTTTTGCGCCAAATTTTGAATAACTATGACCGACTCTCGGAGGATTTGAAGGCAGACCTGCCATTGAAACGTGTTTGGGCTCTAACAATTGAAGAAGAATAGAGGGAGTTCCTTGCATAAAAATTTGTCGCTTGCTTTGCAACTCGCCTTCGAAAACATATTATTCTTAACCGCGCTAACGCCCCGGCTCCGTCTGTCGAAGACCGGATTTCGGGACAACTTCGGGATATTTTAGAGAGCGGAAGTTTCGCTGATTTTCCGTGTAAGCGACACCAGGCAAGGCTGTTAGTGTTTTATCCTGTCTTGTTTGCAAGCAGGGGGTCGCAGGTTCGAACCCTGTCACGTCCACCAAAACCTCCTGGAAAGCGTAGGCATTAACCGCGCGTGCCTGCAACACTCACCGATTTAGCCTATCGACGTGCGCAACGGACAAGAAAGGATTTCTAACAATCTAAGTTCCTTAACAGACCGGCTCCAACGAACTTTAGAGTGGTGTGGTTGGCTTGAGCTCTTGTAGCAAACTCACATACGGTGTCTGGCACAGTCTTCTTGAAGTTGTTCCAAAACGGGCCATCGGTCCGCGATGGCACAGGAGCGGCTGGAACTCCCCGAATGCTCTCGCTCGGGTAGCTAAAATATCGACTGAGATTTCAATACATTACGTGCGGTCGGGACGAACGCGATTGGCGCGTGCTTGGATATGTTCTTGCAAGAACAGATGGAAGGGATTAGCGATCCACGTAAAACGCTGGACTCGGCTATCAAAGAATTCAGGAGCCTCGCGAAAGAGTGGACTCCGCTCGGTGATCGTTGCAATTCCATCGACCAAAGACTCGCGACAAGCGGAATCGACCAAGACTCGTCGATAAGCGGGCAATTTGCTCAATCGAATGACCCCCGCGCGAACTTCCGGCGAATTGAGAGGCGGGAACTGTGGCTGTGGGTGGCCGCCGGAATCATCACACTGCTGCTCACCATTGGCCTAGCCTCATTTCTTCTTCCTAACGCAAGTCAGCATCAAGACTTCTATTACCCAAAATTTGTTGCCTCAAGCCATCCGGGGCCTGGTGGGCTTGGTATTCCTGTTCGACCTTTACACTATTTATCAACATCTGCTGATTCACCGGATCCGCAAACAGATGGTGGAACGGGAAGAGTTGTTCCACTTGATCAGCGAGAACGCCGCCGATTTGATTGCGGTGGTGGACATGGAGGGACAACGGCTTTTCAACAGTCTTTCCTATCAGAGGGTCTTGGGTTATTCCCCAGAGGAATTACAAGCGTCTTCAGGTTTCGAACAGATTCACCCGGATGATCGTGCACGCGTCAAGAAAGCGGCGGAGGATGCGCGAAGCTCGGGAATCGGAAAGACTCTGGAGTATCGTCTTCGCCATAAGAATGGCGACGTGGTTGGTACTCGAATCCACCTCGAGCGTTATCCGAAATGACAAAGGCGAGCCGGAAAAGCTAATCATCGTGAACCGCGACGTCTCCGAGCGTAAGAGAGCGGAAGAAGCTCTGCGCAGGTCCGAAGTGGGTTTTCGGTCTGTGGTGGAAGATGCACCCTACGGGATTTATCGTGCGAGCCCGGCCGGCCGGTTGCTCCAGGTGAATCCCGCGCTCCAGAAAATGCTCGGTTACGAGTTGAAGGGGGAACTTCTCCAGAGAGATATGCCGAGCGAAATCTTCCGGCACCCTGGCGAATATCAGCGATTCGCCGAACTGCTTGCCCGCACGGTAGAAAGCAAGGATGTCGAAATGGAATGGAAACGGCGGGACGGCACGCCGATCACAGTCCACTGTTCGGGCCGTCGCGTCAACGATGAAAATGGTTCTCCAGCTTACTTTGAAGTGTTTGCAGAGGATGTCACGGAAAAAAGAGTCCTCGAAAAGCAGTTGCGCATGGCGCAAAAGATGGAGGCGATTGGGCGGCTCTCGGGTGGCATCGCCCACGACTTTAACAATCTCCTCGGAGTAATCATAGGTTATAGCCGAGTGTTAAAACGGGAGCTGGGGACAAACATCGCTCTGTGTGAGCACGCGCTGGAAATCGAAAAGGCGGGTCAGCGAGCGGCATCCCTAACCAAACAGTTGTTAGCGTTCAGCCGGCAGCAGGTCTTGACGCCTGCCATTCTAAATCTCAACACGCTTGCTGCCGACATGGAAAAGATGCTTCCCCAACTCCTCGGCGAAGACATCGAGGTGTCCATGGTGTTGGACCCGGAGCTCGGTCAATGTGAAAGCGGACCAGAGCCAGATTGAACAAGTCATTATGAATCTGGCCGTTAACGCGCGTGACGCTATGCCGGCGGGGGGTAAATTGAAAGTCGAGACCACTAACGCGGAGTTAGACCAAGGTTACGTCTGGGACCACCCGGGCTCCAAGGTTGGCTCGCTACGTGCTCTTAACGGTAACCGACACCGGCACGGGCATGGACGCAGCAACCCTCACGCACATATTTGAACCTTTCTTCACCACAAAGGAAATAGGCAAAGGCACTGGACTCGGACTCGCCACCGTTTACGGCATCGTCAAACAAAGCAACGGATATATCAGCCTCGACAGCGCTCCGGGGCGCGGCACGTCCTTTCAGGTTTACCTGCCGCGTTATGCCGGCCCGCCTGCAGTCGATGAGCTGAAACCCGATTCCGCGGATAATTTGCGCGGTACCGAAACTATTCTGCTCGTGGAAGACTCTGAGCCCCTGAGAAAGCTCGCCAAGACTTATCTTGAATCCAGCGGATTTCACGTTCTTTCCGCGGAGAGCGGCGAAGACGCTTTGGAAGTCGCGAGGCGCTCTGGCGGGACCTTTGATCTCCTTTTGACGGATGTTGTTATGCCCGGCATGAACGGCCGCGTCCTGGCCGAGCATATGTTGCTGCGACAGCCGGAGATGAAGGTGCTCTACATGTCCGGCTATACCGACAGCTTCATCGCCGGTCACGGTGTTCTGGACCCTGGAACCCACCTTCTGCATAAGCCCTTCATCGAAGAGGTTCTCATCCGAAAAGTTCGCGACGTGCTTGATGGTGGCAAGAAGCCCGCGGCCCGTGCAAGCCCAGTGACCGAATTCGTTGATAGCCACATTCCCTCGGCCCGATAGGAGAAGCTCCGCGATGGATAAACTGTTGGTTGTGGACGATGACGAGGCCCTACGGCGCTTGATTCGTGTTGAATTGAGCGACACCTTCGAAATCATCGACTCAGGTGTGCCGGAAGAGGCTCTAGCTCTCGCTCTTGAAAACAAGCCGGACGCCATCCTGCTCGACTTGCGGATGCCCAAGTATTCAGGCTATGAGCTGCTTCAAACGTTCACAGCCTTCAGCCATACCCAGAAGATCCCGGTAATCATCGTCAGCGGCGAGGGCTGGCGGACAAACAAAAGAACATTGCAAGCAACTCGGGGCTTTCTCCTATTTCGAGAAACCCATAGATTTCGATGCGTTGCGAACCTGTCTTACACAACTCACGAAAGTCCGCCGTTTTATCCCTCGAGCTGAAGTGCGCGTGCGTTTACATGTTCCCCTTAAATTGCGCGCTGTGGACAACCACGGAAGCAGAGTTGACCACGAGACGACGACCGAGGATGTAAGTCTGAGCGGCTTTCGGTGCGGCTGCTCCGCCGAGTTGCCTGCTGGCTCCATAGTAGAGGTATATCTCATGAACTCCGGGACGCAGTACGTCGGAAAGGCCGAGATAGTTCATTCGGAACGAGCGGCTTCTTCCCTTCGGCAGTTCGGATTCCGCTTCATCGAAAAAACCGGGCCATGGGTGCTGAGCTAGGGTTGTAGGCGAACCCTCTTCATGTCAAATGCTGAAGTCCCCCTTTCTCCACAAGTCGAAGCCATCTCGGGTGCGACTGCCCTAGGTCGGCCCTCTGTTGTCCGCGTGCTCGCCGTCGACGATGAGTTGGCTGCTTCGAAGCTCATCGCCCTGATGCTTTCTTCACCAGCTTTTCACTGCACAACCGCCTCCAGCGGCGAGGAAGCCCTTGTGGCTTTGCAACGCGAGCGATTCGATGCCGTTATCTCCGACCTTCAGATGCCCGGGATCAGCGGTCTGGAACTGCTTACTCCAGGTTCGCCGCTCCTACCCTCATATGGCGTTCCTGGTCACCACCGGCGTCGACGACCTGGAGGTCGGCGTGCAAGCCATGCGCTGCGGCGCGGACGACTATCTCGTTAAACCTCTTCGTGAAAGTGCCATCCGTGTAAGCCTGGAGAGTGCCCTGCACAAGCGGCAACTCGAACTGGAGGTCGAGAACTACCGGCAGCATCTCGAAGAAATGGTTGTGGAACGCACTGGCCGGCTTCATGAGGCTCTCCACCAGCTCGAAAAGAACTACCAAAGCACCCTGCAAGCGCTCGGGGCGGCGATTGATCTCCGCGACAGCGAAACCGCGGGCCACTCCCGGCGTGTCTGCCGCTATTCGCTTGAAATTGCGCGCGCCATCGGATGGTCTGAGAAACAGTTGGAAAATCTCGCCAGAGGCGCCTATATGCATGATATCGGGAAGTTAGGAATTCCCGACCACATCCTTCTCAAGCCCGGACTTCTCACCGTGGAAGAACGAAAACTCATGCAGCGCCACGTACAGATCGGTTTTGATCTCGTCAAGGATATCAACTTTCTTTCCGAGGCGTCTGAAATCGTCCTCATGCATCACGAGCGATACGATGGGGGCGGCTATCCGCGCGGCCTCAGGGGAGAGTGAAATTCTCTTAGGCGCTCGGATTTTCGCGATAGCGGATACTCTCGATGCCATCACTTCCGATAGGCCTTATCGTCGCGCCTCCGCATTCGAATCAGCACGCGAGATCATCCGGCAATGTTCGGGTAGCCAGTTCGATCCGCTCGTTGTAGATGTATTTCTGAATGTTCCCGAAGAAACCTGGCCGGCGATCGCAAAGGATCTGCGTCAAGTTGATGCACTGTCCTCCGAATTGCATGGGAAAAGCGGCATTCTTCACTTCGGTCCTGGCGAGATCCGTTGAGTGACTTCGCCAAGCCGATCTCTCATTTCTTCTGTTAGATTTTCTTTCTGGTGCCACGTCCTCCGAACCATCCGCGTAGAGTCTCGGTCCCGGTTTACCTCAGTCTTTCGCTCCCCACAATGAAGGGTGTGGAGATTCTTCACTGGAGGATGTCACTCTCAACGGTTGACTATCCTTCCGTCCCGTCTCACCAAACTACGAAATTCCCGCCAACTCCTTCCAACCACTCCACTTCCGCCCGTCTCATTCGAATGATACCACTCAATAATAGTCCTTGACAGTAATCGAAACCCATGCTACCCTGTCCCATGCTTTCCTCGCAATCCATCCCATCGACCACTCCTAAGCCCGGTTTCCCCTCCCTCTGTGCATGGAGTCTTCCCTGGCAGACCCTGCTGTCCCTGCCCGATCCATGCGTTCCTGCGCTTAGTTCCCGCTCGGGCTTTTGTAGTGGTGGGTCTTCAGACCCGCGTCTTTCTCCAATCCGCCGACCTCCCTGTCAACACGACAACCCCTCGGCAAACTCGTCCCCTGCTCTTCCACCAGTCACAAGTCACCAGTCACAAGTCACTATCTCCTTTATAATCCGCACTTCCGAAAAACATGCCTCTAACCCGTTTAGAATCCGCACTTCCAAAACACAGGACTTAAAACCCTTTAGAATCCGCACTTACGAAAAAAGGGGGAGGGGGGCCCACCCAGCTTCCAAATTGGTCTCGAAGGATTGTCGCGGTGTCAAAATGACAATAGACAGCGATCACCCTGGTCGACCGGAACTGTATCCACTTTATTTTCATAGAGACTCCTCAGTCACCGCTCGTGTGACGCGTGTCACAGACGCGGAACCAGGCTTGCTTTAGCTTCAGGATACGCAAGTGTGATGGTCTCCGTGGTTTGAGTGGAGGGGTGATGATGGGTGGTCAACGGCAGAAGCACAAGTTCATGCTTTTTGTCGGTCTCCCATTCTTACTTGCGGCTGCGGTGGCAGCGTTTGGGGGACCGCCTCAGAAAAACTCTTCAAACAGCAAGTCGGATCAAAAACCCTACTCGCGCCCGACGGATCCCTCTCTTTACGTAGGCGCTGAGACGTGCAAGACCTGCCATGCGGACATGCCGACGAAGGATTTCTTCAAGAACTTTGAAGACACCCCGCACTTTGTGACGACCATGGATACGAAGAAAGGCCCGGAGTGGCATGGTTGCGAAGCTTGCCACGGGCCAGGGAAAGCTCACGTCGAGGGCGGAGGAGATAAGACCAAGATTTTTACCTTCAAAGGCGCATCGGCACAGGAGATCAGCGCTCGCTGCCTCGATTGCCATCAGTACGGAGAGGAGCACAGCAATTATGCACGCTCCGTCCACCTTCAGAACGGAGTGGCCTGCACCGATTGCCACGACCCCCACCATGCAAAAGAGAGCCAGTTTCTGCTGAAGGAGAAGCAGCCAACACTCTGCTACGGCTGCCACCTGGATAAGAAGCAGCAGTTCAACCGGCCGTTCCATCATCGCGTAAACGAAGGGTTAGTGAAGTGCACCGATTGCCACAACCGCATGGCGGTTTCCAGACCCGCCAATTGCGGGCGACAGGGACGCAGGACATGGTTTGCTTCAAGTGCCACACGGACAAAGCCGGCCCGTTTGTGTACGAACATGCAGCCGTTAAGATCGAAGGCTGCGTGGCATGCCATATGCCCCATGGCTCTTCCAATCCGCGTCTGTTGAAGCGCGCTCAGGTGAATCTGCTCTGCCTGGAATGCCACGCTTTCTCAGCCGATGCCGGCGCTCCTGCGACCCCCACATTCCACAACCAGGCCCAGAAGTATCAGGCCTGCACGATGTGCCACACGGCCATTCATGGTTCGAACAGCAACCACGTTTTCTTCACCCCGTGAGGGAGAGCCGCAATGCGAGGAGTCCATCAGCTATCGAGAGTCCTTCTGAAGAACCGGATGATAGGCGTTGGCTTGCTGTTGATCGGCCCCCTGCTCGCAGGCGGAGTACCCCAGGCCGAAGCCCAGCAGGACGACGAACAGAAGGGCATCGATCAGGGAAATTACAATGTCAAGCAGTCGATCGAATTTGGCGGGCGATTCACGAGCATCTCGGGAGACACGCAGGCGTACGACACCTTTGTGAATTTACAGCAAGGGGCGCGCCTGCTGGGATTCACCACGGAGATGAAGTCACTCGATCACCATGCCGCTCTATTTGATCGGTTCTACTTCAGCAATTTTGGTTACGGCGGTGATCCCAACCAGGTGTCGCGGCTCCGGGTGGCCAAGAACACCTGGTACAAGTTGGACGCGCTCTTCCGGAAGGACGAAAATTTTTGGGATTACTCGCTGCTGGCCAATCCATTGAACCCGACTACACCATTTGCCAACGGACCGGCCGGTTTCGGCGGCACGGTTTGCACAGCGTGCGTTCTCAACTTCTCGCCGCATAACATGAACACGCGGCGCAAGATGGGCGATTACAATCTGATCATTCGCCCGGAATCCGCGGTCCGCTTTCGCGCGGGGTATTCGAGAAATATCGTTCAGGGCCCCGCTTTCACCACGATTCACCAAGGCACTGAACAGTTTCTCTTGGCAAGACGTGAAGACCACAGTAAACGCCTATCGCTTGGGCATGGATATCAAGCTCCTTCCGAGAACCAACATCAGCTACGACCAGATGTGGACCTACTACAAGGGCGACACGGGAATTGGCGATTTCGCTCAGCCTTTCCAGGTCAATCCCACGCAGAACGTGGACATAGGTGTTTCGCTTGAATGCCGGCGCGAGTCAGCCTTGCGCAGGCACGTTTCTGGCTTCGGGTTTTGTGAATCCCACTTGCAGCGCCTATTTCAACGGCTACCTGGATCACGGGCGCACGCGCACGAATACACCGACCGAGCAACTCACCGTGCAGTCGAATTACTGGCAGAATTGGGACCTCACGGCGCGGATCAGTTACTCCAGCGGGGACACCAACATATTCGGCTATGACCAGACACTCTTCGGCCGCGAGTCGCGGAGCAATCTTCGCAACCAAGTCAACACAGGGCCAGTATTTGGGCGCCGCGTGGCAGCTGTGGGGGATTTCGGGGCGACCTGGCACATCACCGAAAAGCTGAGCTTCAATGAAACTTTCCACTACTCGAACTGGCACAATCCAGCCGAATTCGACGCTTTCCAGCTGCTCGTTTTTTAGTGCCAACCTGAATACGTCGGCAAATTTCTTCACGCCCACCGCGCCGGTCCCGCTTACCTGCGCTCCGCCAGCTCGGTTCAGTGGCTGGAACGGTGGTTCACAGCACGAGCTCGTCGGCAGACGTCTCCTTGGTCACCGACAGCAACTTCCTGAAACAGGAAGAGAAAACCAATCTAGCCGAAATCGATTACCGCTTTTCCCAAAAGTTGGGGTGCGAATTGGATTCCGCTACCGGAACCGCTACATTTCCGACAATTTCTACGAAGCTCTGAACCAGGTCTTCTACCCCGGTCCCACCGCCGTGACTGCTGCGCGAGGCGCCTGTGCCCGGTTGGATACTACTCAGCCGGTGTCGCAAGCCAACCTTCCCGCCGATTGCACGCTGAACGCAGATACCTCCATCACTCTTGTTTCGAACACCGGATTTGCTCCCGCGGAAGCGGCGGTTCCACCGATTAATGAATACTCAGGCTTGTTCGGCGTCTGGGCCCGGCCCAACGCAGAAGTGGAAATCAGTTTTGATATGGAGCTCATGAGCGCAGACGGAACGTTTACCCGCATTAGCCCCAAGCAGTCGCAGGAATACCGCGTCCGCACAAAATACGACGTGACCAACTGGTTGAACCTGGATGGCAACGTCTTGATTTGGGAAGGCCGAAACAACCAGTTCCAACAAGCAGACTTGCAGCACAATCGCAGCTACGGCGTGTCGGCAATTCTCCAGCCCAATGAAAAGTTCGGAATGGAAATTGGATACGACTACAACGATGTCTTCTCGCAAGTCTTGATCTGCTATATCAGCGTCGCTGCCGGTCAGAACGGCCCGGGCATTCAAGCGTGCCCGAACGTCCCGGGCCTGGTCCAGCAGCTTTCGACCTATACGAACAAATCCAGCTACGGTTTTTTTGACGTTTCTTTTACGCCGGTTCACCGGTTCACCCTGCATCTGGGCGCCAATCTGACAGGTACCAGCGGCTCTCAATTGCGCCTCGATCCTCAGCAACTTATCCCCAATCAGGTGACAGGCCCGCTCAATTCCAAATGGCTCCATCCGTACGGAGGGTTTGACTACAGGTTCTCGAAGGACTGGACCGGAAAGATTTTCTGGGATTATTACGGCTACCATGAAGACCCCACCTTTGGCACCGGCACGATCGCCGCACAAGACTATATTCTCGCCGCGAAATTTCAGGGGAAACTTGGTCACGCTTTCTGTGAGATACGCATTTTGAAGTATGACAGCGTCGGCAAGTAAAATCACGCGCCAATATGCGGGAAGCGAGCGCGCCGGGGGGCAGAGTGATCGTCAATAGAATCAATAGGCTGATGTTGGGCGCCGCGGCAATCGGATTAGTTTTGTTTTTCTGTTTACCCGCCAGCGCGCAAGAAACAGGCGAAAGTCTTTTTAAGGCCAAGTGCGCGATGTGTCATGGAGCCGATGGCGCCGGCCAAACGGCCATGGGGAAGGCCCTTAAGATTCCAGACCTGCATTCCGAGGACGTTCAAAAGCGGAGCGACGCCGAGCTCACTGAGATCATCACCAAGGGCAAGAACAAAATGCCTGCTTACGACACTAAGTTGAACAAAGAACAGATCACCAAGCTGGCCGGTTATCGTCCGGGAACTGGCTAAGAAGCACTAATTTTCCGCGCAAGTCGCGGGTGTTCGAAAACAGATTTCGTTCTTCCCATGGCGAACGAAGACTCCCAAAAGGTTCGGCCTGTAAGACGCCGTCTCGTCGAAGTCCTCCTCGGCGGAGGAGTATTTGCTTCTGTCGTCTCCTTTATTTACCCAGTGCTGAGATATCTGGCGCCTCCCGCTGTTCCTGACTTGGGGCAAGACGAAGTTGTCGCCGCTGCGGTCGGAGATCTCAAAGCCAACGGTTCAAAGGTTTTTCGATTTGGCAGCCGCCCCGCGTTATTGCTCCTCACTGCGGAAGGTGAATACCACGCTGTATCTGCCGTTTGCACTCATCTTGGGTGCACAGTCCAGTACCGCAACGACATGCATGCCATCTGGTGCGCGTGCCACAATGGGACCTATGGACTTGACGGGCGAAACGTCTCTGGTCCTCCACCGCGGCCGCTTGAAAGCTTCCAAGTAAATGTTCGCGGCAACGAAATCGTCGTGAGCCGCAAGCGGGGAGCCTAAGGTGAAGATCGTCAAGCAGGTGCGCGACTGGATGGATGAGCGCTTCGACTGGACAAAACTAACCGAGCCCCTGCGTCATAAGACCGTCCCCATTCACAAGCTCTCTTACTGGTATTTCCTGGGCGGCATCACACTCTTCCTTTTCGGAATCCAAGTCTGCACCGGGATCCTGCTGCTCTTGTATTACCGGCCCAGTGCGAACGAAGCGTTCGAGAGTGTGCAGTACATCATGACGCGCGTGCAGTTCGGGTGGCTGGTGCGATCCATCCATTCCTGGGCCGCGAATCTTATGATTTTCACCGCTTTTCTGCACATGTTCAGCGTCCTATTCCTGCGTGCCTACCGGAAACCCCGGGAGCTGACCTGGGTCAGCGGCATGGTTCTTCTTTTCCTGGTACTGGGATTCGGATTCAGCGGCTACCTGCTGCCGTGGAATACGCTGGCCTTTTTTGCAACCAAAGTCGGAACGGAAATCACGGGGCAAGTGCCAGTGGTAGGCCATACGATGATGGTTCTCATGCGTGGCGGTGAAGAGGTGACTGGGGCGACGCTGACGCGATTCTTCGGAGTTCACGTCGCCGTTCTGCCGGGTCTTACGGCATTTCTGATTCTGATTCATCTGGCGCTGGTCCAAAAGTTTGGGATGAGCCTGCCTCCCGGCGTGGAAGCGAAGGCGAAGGTCAATCCTGCCGTGGTGCGAGAAATGAAGTTTCTGCCAAACTTTTTGCTTCGGGAATTCATGGCGTGGTACATCGCGCTTGGCGTACTTGGTGCGCTGGCAGCGTTGTTGCCTTGGGAGTTGGGGACCAAGGCGGATCCATTTGGCGCGGCACCTGCCGGAATCCGTCCGGAGTGGTATTTCATGTTCATGTTTCAGACATTGAAGCTCATTCCGTCGAAGATCTTGCATATCGATGGTGAACTATTGGGAATTGGGGCATTTGGCTTGGCAGGGGCCATTTGGGTCTTGCTGCCGTTCTTCGAAGGACAGCGAGAGAAGCGCGGCGGGATGCTGATCCGGGGGGCGGGTGTGTTTGCCCTGTGCTACATCGTGGCGATGACTATTTATGGCTACCTTGCAAAATAGCGGGCTTTGGCGGGTCCTGGTGGTGACGCTGGCAGTGAGCGCGCTCGCGTGCGGAAGCCGCGCTCAGACAGCCAATACTTGTGTTGGACTGCCACAGCGCGCTCGATCCACCACTTCGGGTGACCGAGGCGCAATTCTCGCAGGACATTCATGCGCAAAAGGGACTAACTTGCGCGAGTTGCCATGGAGGCGATCCGACAAAAGCCGACATGGACGCCATGAGCAAAGCAGCGGGATTCCGAGGAAAGATTGAGCGGAGTCAAATTCCGCCGCTCTGCGGACGTTGCCATTCCGATGGGAACTTCATGCGACAGTACAATCCTGGGTTGCGAACCGATCAGTTCAGCCAGTACCAAACCAGCGTGCACGGGAAATTGTTCGCCAAAGGCGATACGAAAGTGGCTGTTTGCATTGATTGCCACGGAGTGCATGATTTGCGTCCCGCCAGCGACTTGCGCTCCAAGGTGCATCCGCTCAACATCGCACAGACCTGTGCACGGTGCCATGGCGACGCGGCCTACATGAAACCCTACGGCATTCCTACGGATCAGTTCGCGAATTACAATACCAGCGTGCACCATGAGGCCATGACGACTCGTGGTGACCTGAGCGCTCCCACCTGCACGACTTGCCATGGAAATCATGGGGCGGTTCCTCCCGGCGTGGACTCGGTGAAGAATGTTTGCTCCAATTGCCACGTATTTCAGGCGCAGATGTATGAAAAGAGCTCCCACAAGACAGTGTTTCAATCCGCGGGGCTTCCCGGATGCGTGGTGTGCCACAGCAATCATGGAATCACGCATCCTACGGACGCAAAACTAGGTACGGGCCCCGAGGGGGTGTGCATGCAATGCCATTCTCCGGGCGATGATTGTGATCGGGCGCGGATAAGTTTGCTGGCGAGCTTGACTCAATTGGATGAGTCCATAAAGACTGCGAATCGAGTGATCGGGGTCGCCGAATCTTCGGGTATGGAAGTCAGCGAGGCACGCCTGCAGCAGGATCAAGCGCGCGATTCCCTGACAAAAGCGCGCGTGACCATTCACAGCTTTCAGCCCAAACTCATTGACCAGGAAATTCAAGCCGGACTGAAAATCGCCGCCAAGGATTTGCAAGCAGGAAAGGATGCACTCTCCGAGAGAAATTATCGTAGAAAGGGACTTGGAATTGCAGTAATGTTTATCTTGGTTACGCTAATCGGATTGTTTCTATATATCCGGCAGATCGAACGTAAGCCGGCGAGTGGCTGAATCCAAGCGAGGGTATGGAAGCAAAGTCCAGTGTCTGGCAGTGACGCCGGGTTTAGAATCGAGATAGAGTTTATGAAAAGCGATATTGGCTCTGATTTTTTCAACCCGCACCAAATGCGCATGAGGAGGAACACATGAAGAAAAGTATGAATTGGATCGCGGCCATGACAATGGTGTGGCGATGGCTGGATATATAGTATTGAGCGTGCCGGCCCGCGCCGATAACGCGGGGGCAGCAACCTACAAGGCGAAGTGTGCAATGTGCCACGGTCCAGACGGCAAGGGCGAAACCGCGATCGGCAAAACAAACAAGATTCGGGATCTCGGTTCCGCGGATGTGCAGAAGCAGAGCGATGACGAGCTTGCCGGGCTCATTGGCAACGGCAAAGGCAAAATGCCGCCTTATGGCAAGAGCCTGAAACCTGAGCAGATCAAGGATCTCGTTGCGTATATCCGTACATTAAAGAAGTAAGACGCCTTGATTTCCTTGCCTGGATGCCTACAATAGCCACCGTAGTTCTCGTTCTGTTCAGCGCGATCCTCGCATGCGTTATTTTTGTGCGTCCCGAGATTACCGCAACACGCGCCGGAAAGATTCTTGCCTTCGGTGTGCTTTTCTTTCTTCCCCTCTTCTCTCTTGTGGCCGGCATGGACAACGAATTGGAACGCTCCAAGAGCACAGCGTTCTGCCTCTCCTGTCACATCATGGAGCCTTACGGAAAGAGCCTGCACATCGATGACCCAACGTATCTTGCCGCCGCGCACTTCCAGAATCACCGTGTGCCCGCGGACCAAGCCTGCTATACATGCCACACCAACTACGCGATATTTGGCACGTTCAAAGCGAAGCTTGGCGGTTTGCGGCATCTTTACGTTTATTATCTGAAAAAACAGCCGCTGCCGCAGGACATCAAGCTCCACGAGCCGTTTAATAACCGCGAGTGTCTCCATTGCCATCTCGGAGCGCGTTCTTTTGAACAAGGCGTGGTTCACAATGCGGATCCGGCCACGCTTCCCGCGATTAAGGCGAACCAATTGTCCTGCATATCCAGTGGCTGTCACGAGATGGTCCATAACGTTGGGCATTGGGGCGACGTGAAGTTTTGGAGCGAGGGAAACTGATGCGGCAGGGCGACTCCATGAGCCGACGGCTGCGCATCGCAGGAGTCCTTGTGATTGCAGGGCTCCTGGTCGAGGCGTTGTGCCTTGTTTGGTCGAGGCCCATTGCGTTTATCGTGTTCGTCGGAATTGGCGGCGCACTGATTGGCCTGGGAGTCTTGTTTTTCCTTTACTCGCTTGTAGCCGCTCCTCCCGGCCCGACGGGCGCTTCCGGGGTGACCCACGACAAACAGTGAAGATAAGCACTGTAGGCAGACAGGTCGCTATTCTGGAGAAAGCGGGCTCGTTCTCTGCACGGTCATAACGAAGTCATGTGAACGCTGCAGACTGGCTAAACTGCGCTCTGAGGATTTATGACAGGGTGCTCTGCAAAACTTCGCGCAGCAGTTCCTGTTTGGGCAGGCTGAGTTTCTTGCCGCGCTCCGTAAGGTAAAAGACATCGATAGCTTTTTGGCCTTCGGTGTCGATCAGTGCAACGTCGATGTTGCAGCCAAGCCGGGCAAGCGCCGAACCGATGTCATACAACAATCCCGGGCGGTCCTGCGCCATAATTTCCAACAGAGTGCTCTGCGCAGAGGATGTGTCGTCGTAGTTGAGACGCGTCTCGACGGCCACTTTGGGCGGTCTTGCCCTGCTTGCGCTTTCTCGGCCTTTTAGCAGGGGCTCAAGAGGCGCTTTTCCGTTCACGACGTCCGCGAGACCTTTTTGGAACCGCTCGATCTCGCTGGGGTTCAGCTCAAGCGTGTGGTGCAAGTCTATAAATTGAAAGGTATCCAACACTACGCCCGCGGCATTCGCAAAGGCGTCGGCCTTCACGATGTTCATGCCCCAGCCTGCGAGCACGCCGGAGATGGTCGCAAACAGCGCAGGCCTGTCAGCCGTCAACAAAGTCAAGCGAGAAAGAGTGGTGCCGCGCATTCAATTCAGTTTGCACTGGCTCGGTGCCTAGTTTCCGATACAGCAGGAAATGAGCGGCAATTTCCGCGGCAGTGTGCACGGATCGGTAGCGCCGTGGAAAGCCCTCGAGGAACCGTTCAACCTCAGCCTTATTCGCGCCGCCGGCCTGGCGGCTCACCTGCTCGAGAAGAGGTACTTCGTCGGAGGCATGCAGGCGGTCGCGGTCCAGAGTGCGGCTGAAATGATTTGATGTCGCCACGAAAAGCTGCCACAACATTTCCGCTTTCCACGGCGTCAAGGCTTCAGGATTCACCGCGTGAATGTCCGCGTAGGTCATCAAGCAAAGCCGCTGCAGCCGCTCTTGCGTCGCCACGGTATCCGCGAACACGGAAACCGTTCCGGGATCGAAAATGTCGCGGCGCTGCACGGTGGCGGACATGTCCAGGTGATGTTCGATCAGAAAATGCACTTCCGCGGTTTCGTACTCGGATAGGCGAAGCCGCGTCGCAGCGCTTTCCAGCGCTTCGAGACTCCCCGTAACGTGATTCTCAACGGCCATGCCCTTGCCGACGTCATGGAGAAGCAAGGCCAGAATCAGCAAATCGCGGCGTTCAACCGTCTTCCAGAGCTGACGGAAATGAGCAGCACGCTCGTCGGGCGGCTCGGCAAGTTCCTGGAGATGCTCGATAGTGCGCAGCGAGTGTTCGTCGACGGTATAGCGGTGGTAAAAGTCCCGCACCACGAGAGAGTCAATGACTTTGAACTCCGGCAACACATCTATCGAGAAGAGAGAGACGCTGCATGGACCGAAGCGCCATGCTGGGATAATCAGAGCTCAGAATTTCCCGAAGCGTCGCCCAATTCACTTGTGTGTTCTTCTGGGGAAGCTCGGGGTGTTTCAAAATGTAAGCGATGGCGCGTTCCGCTTCCCGGCTTAGAGGCACGCCAGTCCGGGCGGCCTCCGTAAACAGCGCAAAGGTCACCTGGCGGTCAGAAAGCGCCGGCTCGTCCACCACCTCAAGTAAACCGTCCCGGACAGCAAATGGTTTCCCCTTGCCGATCTCACTGCGCGCGCCACGCGCCGCGCTTAGTAACCGATTCCTGAAGGAAGGTTGCGCCGCGGGCCTTTGCTCGATGAAGCGAAGCAGGAGGCGGTTGAGGACGCGCGCCTGGCGGAAATACAGCCTCATCCACTCTTCCGGGCTGCGTTTCACATCGCGCGCCGAGCCATCAAGAACTCCCAGCGACCGTGCCGCAGCCGCGCTTTGCAGCTCATAGGTCAGTGTGTTGTCATTCCGCGCGTTGCTGTAATGCAAGAAGCACCGGATGGCACTTAGAAAATCGACGGCGTTGGCGGCCAACTCTTCCTCGCCCGCGGTGTTCCTCAACCCTTCCTTTTGTCCATTGGCGATCTGCCTCAGCCACGCCGCCGCCTGATAGTCGCGCAATCCGCCCGGGGCATCTTTAACGTTCGGTTCCAGGTGATAGATCGTGTTTCCGTAGCGGGCATGGCGCTCTCGAGTGAGTTTAGTCACTTCGGCGAGCATAAACGGCCGCGCCTGTTTTTCCGGCCCCAGCGAGAACTTTTTTGGCGAGGCGCTCGAAAAGCTCTTCATCGCCCGCCAGAAATCTGCGGTCCAGAAGGGCGAGATGAAATTCCGCGTTATCTTCCTCGATCCGTTTGCATTCCTCGAGTGTGCGGCCGGCGGAACTCACCCGAAAACCGAGGTCCCAGAGCGTTCGTGAAAATTCAGCAATCAAGGGGCGAAAATCGGTCTCGGCCTTTTCATTACCAAAGAGAAAGAGAATGTCCAAATCCGAATAAGGGAAAAGCAGGCGGCGTCCGTAACCGCCAAGGGCCACAAGGCCAAGTCCCTGAGGTTCTGCGTTGTGTACTCTCAGTACCTCACCGAAGATCTGCAGCGCAATCCGGTCGGCCAGTTCGCAAAGCGCGTTTAGCGTTTCCTGCGCGCTTCCGCCCGCTTCAAATTTTTGCCGGATGCGTTGTCGTTCGTCCTCGGCTTGTGGTCCGAGAACGGACAAGGGAGTTAAAGAACCTTGCATGATTTTTTCGGGTCGGTTGGCCGGATCAAGACCTGGGTGAGCAGCGGTCGTCACTTGAGTTAGAGCGCGTTTTCGCCGCGCTCCTCGTTTCGGATCCGGATGGCTTCCTCAACCCGCGATAGGAATATCTTACCGTCGCCAATCTTTCCTGTCTTGGCGGTCTTCAGGATTGTGTCCACGGCGCGTTGGACCAACGGATCCGGGAGCACCATTTCCAGTTTGAGCTTGGGAAGCAGGTCCACGGTGTATTCCCGGCCGCGGTAAACCTCGGTATGTCCCTTTTGGCGGCCGTGTCCGCGCACTTCGGTCACCGTCATTCCCTCGATGCCAATTTCGCGCAACGCATCTTTCACGGATTCAAACCGCGAGGGCTGAATGATTGCCTCAATTTTCATCATGAACGTTTTTGCTCCGCCCCTGTTTTACGCTGCTGAGCCCCTCACCTCAGGCCTCGAGGTTGTACGCCTCTTCTCCGTGTTGCGTGATGTCCAGACCTTCGATTTCTTCCGTCTCGGTGACGCGTATGCCCGTAATCATATCCGTTACTTTGAGCAAAACGATGGTCCCTACCAACGCAAAGCCCCAAGCAATCAGAACGCCCACCAACTGATTGCCAAGCTGTCCCCAGTGTCCATCCAATCCGCCTACAGGTTTGCCCGCGCCGAAAATCGGATTGATCACTTGCTGTGCGAAGACTCCAGTCAAGAGGGCGCCGATGGTGCCACCCGCGCCGTGCACGCCGAAGGCATCCAGGGCGTCATCATAGCCGAAGATCGACTTTACTTTCGTCACCATGAAGTAGCAGACCAAGCCCGCGATAAAGCCAATCGCGAGAGCCGGCATCGGTCCGACGAAACCCGCGGCTGGCGTAATCGCCACCAGTCCTGCGACGGCCCCGGAAATCGCGCCCAGAGCGCTCGCTCGTCCATTCTTGATCCACTCCGCGACGCTCCAGCTAATGGCCGCCGCAGCCGTGGCAAAGTGGGTGGCCACAAATGCGCTTGTCGCAAGCGAGCTCGCGGCCAGGGCGCTGCCGGCGTTAAAACCAAACCACCCGACCCAGAGCAGACATGCGCCGATAAAACTCAGCACCAGCGAGTGGGGTGGCATTGGCTGCTTCGGATAGCCGGTCCGCTTCCCGAGATACAGCGCACACACCAGCGCCGAGACTCCGGAACTGATATGCACCACCGTTCCGCCCGCAAAATCGAGCGTTGGGAAATTTTCCGCCGAGGGCCGCGTTCAGCAGCCCACCTTTGCCCCATACCATGTGTGCCAGCGGGGCATAAACCACTAAGAACCAGAGTGCGAGAAAAAGGACTGTGCCGCTGAACTTCATCCGTTCGGCCGTCGCACCGGTGATCAGCGCTGGAGTAATGATTGCAAACATCAACTGGTAGATCATGAATGTGGATTGGGGGATTGTTCCCGCGTAATCGGGATTTGGATCGGCTCCTACACCGCGCAAAAAGGCGTGTTCGAATCCGCCGATGACAGGGCCGTTTCCGCCGAAGCACAGGCTGTAGCCCACGAGCGCCCACATCACACTGATCAGGGCCATCAGCAAAAAGCTCTGCATCATGATCGCCAGGGTGTTCTTCCGCCGCACCAGCCCGCCGTAAAACAGTGCCAGGCCAGGTCCGGTCATCATCGAGCACCAGCGCGGCGCTCACCAGCATCCACGCGTTGTCCCCGGAGGATTGCGCTGCGGTTACCCGTTGGTCGAGTTGCGCCAGTTTGTCGTTCACTGCTTTCTGAATTTCGGAGTCGTGGCCGCCGTCGCGCTGGAAGTTGCGGAAGGTGAACCGGTTGCAGAGGAAGCTGGGGTTTGTTGAGCGAAGGAGGGAGCTGCCGCGAGCACCATGGTCATGAGCAAACAACACTTCCATCCCAGGTGCTTCATAGATATGTCCACTCCGCTGCGTTTGGGTTGCTCCCGGCCAGGCCGGGGCTGCGCTGAAAAAGACACTATCGGGGACCCCACCACTTTTTCGAGTTGGATTATACGCGTGCCGACCCCGCATCATGTTTAGAAATTTGCATGAGTTAAATTCATTTTTCGAATTCACATGCATGCAGGCCGAAGGTAGCTGGCGGGCTCGATCGCTTGGAGGTACAGTCCATCCCGGCAGTTGTTTGCGAGCCTCTTCTTGCGTGGCGGCGGGGCCATCGTATAATGCATCTCGGCCGCGAAGCCGCCGTCCCTACAGCTTTGGCCAGGCGGGCGATGCCGCAGCACGGGAACGAGGTTATCGAGAGAAGTGCTATGACTGAGCATCCCCCCATGGAAATCACCGTGCGGGAATCCGGGGCCATCCCGATTCTCGATGTGCGAGGCCGCCTGACGATTGGGGAGCCGAGCGAGCAGCTCCATCAGGCTCTCGAGTCCGTCATTAAAGGAGGAGCTCGAAAGGTCGTCGTCGACCTTAATGGCGTTCCTCAGATCGATAGCTCCGGCATCTCGTCGCTCGTTCGCATTTCCATCAAGCTGACCCGCGAAGGCGGCGCGTTGCGTCTCGTGTGCGGCCCCGGGCGCGTGCGCGATGCGCTCACCGTTACGCGTCTCGTCGAAGCTATACCCACTTTCGATACGCGAATCCGCCGCAATGGCCAACTTCGCCTAGGCTGAGCAACGTTTGCGGCGCGCAGGCGACTCTTAGCGTGGGTGTACCTCAAATGCATCGAAGAGACGTCGATTTCACGTCGCAGCATGTGGACCGCTTTGCGAAAAAAGACCTTTTTTGATGTGTGTCCGAGGAGTTCGTCCCGCGTTTTGTGCCCCATTGGCCTCTTATTGAAAGCCGTGCTTGCATGCAGCCTACTCAGCCTCCCGGCTGCGGCACAGGATTCGGCGCGCGCTTTGCCGGGCATCGCTCAAGGCCAGATGGATTCCTTGGCCTCGCGCGTGGCTGTGCAAATACGCCAGTCCAAAATCTGATCCCGCGCTTCCGAAGATTTTTGTGATCGACTTCTCCAACGCGGCGCGACAAGACAGTTTTCCAAACTCGGCACCATGCTGGCTGACGATTTTGCGCAGTCATCTGGGTCCGGATTCGGCTTCGGGCATTCCAGGTGGAGGACCGAAGTCCTTCGTAGAGCTTATTTGAAAGAAAACTGGATGGGATTCGATCGATCTTCAGCGTCCGAAGCTGTCTGCTTGAACACATTCCTTCGCGCGGTCGATGGGAGGATCGGCGCGGTGGCTTCGCGGAGTCATCAAGACGAATCGGCCAATCGAGCAACTTGGCGAATCAGTCTCCAACGGATGGACTTGAACTGTCTTGAGTCTGCGAGAAGCGGAGTTGCCGTTGACAGGCAGAGATGCAAGCATTCAGATCAACAGCCGGGGCTATCGTCCCTTTGAACCTACGATGCGGAGCCCGCGGGGCCACAGGCCTGGCATCCTTCAGCCTGGAGTGAACGGAGTGTACTGCTTCCGGTTAGTGTGTCTTGCCCTCCAGTCCGGACTATACGGACCGGCGCGCATCGCGAAGTATACGCGGCACAGTCGAGCTTACGTTGATAGTCACAGAGGATGGAATCGTCAGTTCCGATCATAGGTATATCAAAGGCGCTCCCTTTTCATTAAACGAGCAGGCAGATCGACGCGGTTGAGACATGGAAGTTTAAGCCTGCCGAATTCCACGGACAGTCGTTCCGGTCCGCGTTCCAATCGACATCGAATTTCAGACTTTATTGAGAATGAGGGGGCTTCAGCCGCCTTTTTTCAATTCGGCGAGCACCAGCTTGGCTACTTCTTTTAGCGTTTCAAATACGCCGATTCCTTGAATGGCCACTCCTTCGAGTACAGGCTCGCCTTTTTTCTGGAGTTGCTTCGTCAGCTCCGCCACGCGGCATCGCGTTCGGCAAGTCGCGCTTGTTCAATTGCAGCACATAGGGAATCGTGTCGAAATTCAGGTTGTGTTCTTTCAGATGTTCCTGGAGGTTTTCCATGGTCTCGAAATTCGCGTCGAGGCGTTCTTCCTGCGAATCCGCCACGAACACGACGCCATCCGCGCCCTTCAGGATCAGCTTGCGGCTGGCTTCATAGAACACCTGCCCAGGCACTGTATATAAATGGAAGCGCGTTTTGAACCCGCGCACCGTCCCCAGATCCAACGGAAGAAAATCGAAGAACAGCGTGCGGTCCGTCTCCGTGGCCAGAGACACCATTTTGCCCTTCTGGTTTTGCCCCGTGTGGTCGTAGACCCACTGGAGGTTGGCGGTCTTTCCGCCCAGACCTGGACCGTAGTACACGAGCTTGCAGTTAATTTCGCGCGCAGGAAAATTGATGAAAGGCACTTGTTCCTAACCAGAGTTCGGCCACAAATTTATAGCATACGCGGTGCTGGCAGGCCAGCATTCCGGCTGTGCCTGTCCTCTGTCGGATAACTTACTTACAGTTTCCGCGAAAATGCCCTCATTTCGATGCCCTTTTTTCATCCGTGCCGCCGGGAGGTAACTCGTTCGTATCCTAGCAGTCCCAATTCCACCCACTTCCGCTCGTTGACGCCGTCATTCTCCTCTGTTACGATTCGCCACATGGCTAAAGCGCGCAAAGCCTCTTCGGGCTCATCAGGACATGACAAAGGAACGGCGCGGGGTCACTCTAACTTACAGAAAAAAAAGAATTTACCTCCTCCGCCACCGGCTCAGCGCGGCGGCGTCGAACTGGTTGATCCCCGCGTTCAGGCACAGCTCAAGATTTACGACGAAGCTCTCGCCCTCTTCCACCAGCAGAAATTTGCAAGAGCCAAGCAAGAGTTGGAAAAAGTTCTCGAAGGCCCGAGCAAGGAACTGGCTGACCGCGCGCGCATGCATGTGCGCATCGCCGAGCAGCGCATGAAGCCCAGCGCGGAGCAGAATCCGCGGACCGCCGATGAGCATTACCAGCGCGGCGTCGCCATGATGAACATCGGCCGCTGGGACGACGCTCGCGAGAGCCTTCTGAAGGCGCGTAAAGCTTCTCCGAAATCGGATTACATTCATTACGCGCTTGCGGCGCTCGATTGCCTCACAGGTGAAGCGGATTCCGCTATGGCGAATCTCAAAGTCGCCATTGAACTCCGCCCGGAAAACCGCTACCACGCGCGCAATGATGAAGACTTCGCCTTCCTCCAGGAAGATCCTCGATTTACGGAACTTCTGTACCCGGAGAAAGACGGCACCGCCGGCTGAGCCTTCGTGACTTGATTTTCTTGCCCGTGAGCCGAAACGCGCCAACGGGAATTGCTCGATTTCGGATTCCGGTCTGACTGGTAACAGTTTCCTAAAATGTTTGAGCCGAGAGTGGAATTCAGCTCGGAGAATAACGCCTCGAACGAAACGATTTGCTGGCGAGTGTTTCACTACGTCACCCGGTGAAGAAAAAAGCGCACAAACCGAGGCCTCTCACTCGCGGATTCCGAGTTGTAGCGCTTGGCGGAGGCACGGGACTTTCCACCCTTTTGCGCGGCCTCAAAGAATATGTCGTCAGACGGCGCGACGAGCACCCCAATTCTGATCGGCCAATCTCTGAACTTACGGCGATCGTTACCGTCACCGATGACGGAGGCAGTTCCGGACGTCTTCGCCGCGAGAACCGTATCCTGCCCCCGGGCGACATCCGCAATTGCATGGTGGCACTCTCGAAAGATGAGGCGCTTCTTGGCCGCCTTTTTCAATATCGCTTTCACGCCGGACGCGGCCTGATCGGCCACAATTTCGGCAATCTCTTCCTGGCCGCGCTCACCCATGTCACCGGAGATTTTGCCGAAGCCGTACGCGTCAGCAGCAAAGTCCTCGCCATTCGCGGCCGCATCTTTCCTTCGACTCTATCGAATGTCCAACTCATCGGAAGACTTACGAACGGCCGCACGGTCCGGGGGGAAACTCGCATCACGGCGAGCCGGACGCCCATTGAAAGGGTCTCGCTTTCTCCGCGCCGCGTTCCGCCTTTTCCTACAGTGATCGAGGCCATTCATGAAGCTGACTTGATTCTTCTCGGCCCCGGCTCGCTCTACACCAGCATCCTTCCGAATCTTCTCATCCCGGAAATCGCCGCAGCGATTGCCAAGTCCCAGGCTCCGCGCGTGTACATCGCCAATCTGATGACCCAGCCAGGCGAAACCGCCGCATATTCTCTAGCGGATCATCTCCGCGCGATCCGCCGCCACACGCCGCGTTCGGTCGTGGACTGGGTTGTGGCAAATCGCCGTCCTGTTTCGCCGGAAGTCGCCAGGCGCTATCGACGTCAAGGTGCTGAGCAAGTCGCCGTTGACCTTCCCGAGCTTCAGAGGCTCGGCTACCGCGTTATCCTCGATAATCTTCTCGAAGAGCACGGCGTCATTCGTCACAATCCCCGCCGTCTCGCGCGTCTCCTCTTGAGGAGTTTCTCTCGTAATTCAATGCGCTGCGCGCTGATAACCGTTCCTCCTCGAGGAATTTCGTGTATCTCGAAATCCCCATCATAGGCAGACAAGTTTTCCAAAGTTAAGTTCACTTCACATTGCCTTTATGAATTCCGCCGGAGCGGCGTCGAAGATGGACTTGTGATTGGTGCTGCAGAAGTAGTAGGTCTTCCCCTGATAGATAGACTTCAGTCGCGGTCACTGGATCAATCGCCATGGAGCACACCACGCAGAGCGGACGATTATCCATTGAGGTGCGCAGCTTGGCATAAACCGCGTTCGAATCCGGGCTCATCCAGCCTTGTCCTTGGTATTCCATGTCGTAGGCAGTCTGTTTGGCAAGTTCCCGGCCATAATAGCGCTCGACAACGCGAAGGGCGAGATCAATGCCAGAGGAGAGCCCGCCCGCTGAGGCGAGGTTGCCGTCCTCGACGAACCTAGCTCCACGCTTGACTCGGATATCCGGGTACTTCCTGGCGAAGTCGATATACGAGCCGTGATGAGTGGTGGCGGCTTTGCCCGCCAACAAGCCGGTCTGTGCCAGCAGATATGAGCCTGTGCACACCGACATGACTACGTCAGCGCTTTTTGCCGACTTGCGGACCCACTCCAACGTTGTTTCGCTCGGCGCACTCTGTGCCGGGATAACGACGACTTTCGCCGCAGGGGCTTTTTCAAACGTAAAGTTGGGCGTGATTTTCATTCCGCCGCTTACTTCGATTGGGTTGGCTTTTTCGGATACGGTGAAGAGTCGGAAAGCCATGTCCATGCGGCCCGGGACCATGACATCCTGAAAGACTTCCCAAGGTCCGCAAAAGTCGATGACAACCGCGCCTTCGGAGATGAGAAAGGCAATAGGGATACTGCCTTCGGTGGGAGGCTTAAGCGGATTCGGAACAGCGGAAGATCGAGCCGCGTCTGTGCTTCCGGGCTCCGAGGCAGCGACGAAAATGGGGTTGCCGCTAGACAACCCAGCGCTGCCGTGGCTTGTAGCAATTCTCTGCGGTGATGTTTTTTCCCTTCATGCTCAGTCCCTCCCTTTGGGATTCAATTTGGAACTCTCAAACTTATTCCGCGCGAAGCGCCACGTTTGGATCGACAGCTGCGGCGCGCCTCGCCGGTAATAGCTCGCCAGCGCCGCAGCTGCCAGCAGCGTCAGGCCAACTCCGCTAAACGTCAGATACGTCTGTCGGAGGGACTTCGAACAGCAACGATTTCACAAGACCCGTCAGCGCGACAGCGCCAGCAATTCCAATTCCGATTCCCAGCACCGCCAGCAGCAAGCCTTGCCCGAGCACCATCTGAAGAATGCTTAATGGCCGCGCTCCCAGTGCGATGCGAATCCCGATTTCGCGCACGCGCTGACTGACCATCAGGGCCATGATTCCGCCGATACCTGCTGTTGCAATTACAAGCGCAAGCCCTGCAAAAATTCCGAGAAGGCTAGCTGTCACTCGAGGAGAGGCCATCGATTCGTACCGAGCCTGTTCCAAACTCAATATGTGCGAAACAGCCATCTGCGAATCTACGTCATGCACTGCGCGGGTCAGCGCCTTGGCCATGCTACGTGGCTCGACGGCGGTGCGCACGATCAGGACGCCGGGGGACAGGTTTAACTTTTGTGGCGCGTAAATCTCCGGCACAGGAGGATGGTCGAGTCCAAACTCTCTCACGTCGCCCACAATGCCCACGATTGTGCCCCAGTGTTCTCCTCCATCGTTACTGATGCGCTTTCCGATGGGGCTTTCATTGGGCCAGAGCTGTCGCTTCATCGCTTCATTAATGACCACGACGATGGGGCCTTTTTCGTTGTCCGTTTCAGCGAATAGCCGGCCTTCTTTCAATGGAATGCCCAGCGTCTTGAAATAGTCCGGGGAAACCGCCGCAAAAGTGCTGACGGGAGGAGCTTGGCCAGGTTCCAAAGCGCGACCCTCAACTTGAAAAGCGAAGGAAACAGACTCCGGGCCGCCTGTGATTATTTCCGGCTCGAAGGGATACCTGTTCGAGATTGCGGCGACAAGCACTCCCGGTTCTGATTGCACGCGGTCGAGGAGCTGCTGTATGGCAACCCGCGTCTTGTCGTCGGAAGTATATTTCGACCAAATAAACGAAGTCCTCAAGGCCAGAACACGCTGCGGCACGATGCCTGCATCCACCTGCTGCATCTTGATGAGGCTCCTAACCATCAGTCCCGCGCCGATCAGCAGCATGAACGAAAAAGCAATCTGGCAAACAATGAGCGCGCTGCGTACGCGATTCTGCCGTCGCCCCGATGCCGGCACTGGTGCTTCCTTCTTTCAGGCTGGAAGTAAGGTTAGCGCGCGAGAAAAGAGCGGACAGCGTGCCAAACAGGATGCTTGTGCCAAGCGCCGCCGCGAGCGTAAACAGCAAGACTCCCGAGTCGATGTGGATTTCGCGGGCGCGCGGCGTCAGCCGCCCCACAAAATCTGTCAGCAGTTCCAGGCTGCCGTAGGCCAATACCAATCCCAACAAGCCGCCGGCAAATGCCAGAGAAAGCTTTCCGTCAGTAGTTGCCGGAGCAGCCGGCTTCGTCCTGCTCCGAGAGCGCTGCGGACGGCAAGCTCTCGTTCGCGCTTGGCCATGCGCGAGAGCGTCAGGTTGGCGACATTTGCGCATGCGATCAGCAGCACAAACGCAGCAGCAGCGAGCAGCAGAAGAAGCGTCGGCCGTGCTCCTCGCGTCAACTCCTCCTGCAAAGGCGCGGCCACGGATGTGAAGCCAACATTGTCTGGATAAGACTTTGGATATGCCGATTTCAATCCGGCGGAGATTGTGGAGACGTCGGCATTCGCCTGCGCTACCGTGATGCCAGGCTTTAATCGTCCAAATACTTCCATCATGCGCATGTCCCGGTTTTCCAGGTGCATCTTCGAGGAGCGAAAAGGGCAAGCCGAAGTCGGCATGTAAACGTCATTCTCATTGGGATATTGCGGCACCGGCGGGAGAACACCCACAACAGTGTGCACTTTGTCGTTCATCTCAAACGTCTTGCCGACTATCTCGGGATCAGAGCCGAAGTCGTTCTTCCAGTATTCGTAGCTGAGGACCAGCACTGGGGCTGCGCCCAGCTTGTCATCTTCGGGCAGAAATGTCCGTCCCCAGAAGCGGCTGAACCCCAAACAGTTCAAAGTAGTTGGCGGAGACGACGCCGGTGCGCACACGCTCCGGGTCGCCGTGCCCGAAAAGGGTGAAAGACATCGCATGGTATTCCACCAAGCCGGAGAGAGTCCGATTTTGGGCGCGATAGTCCTCGATCTCCTTGACGGAAAACGACAAATCCTCGATGCCCAGCTTCTTCTCCTGCTGGCGGATGAAAATCAGTTGGTCCGCCTGCGGATAGGGAAGCGAGCGCAGCAGTACGGAGTGCACTACGCTGAAGATGGCGGTGTTGGCTCCAATGCCCAGGGCGAGCGTAAGAATCGCAACCGCAGTGAAACCAAGCGTTCTTCCTCATCATGCGAAGCGCATAGCCGCAGTCGCTCGTCAGGATTTGCCAGTGTTCGCGCGGAGCCGTCGTAAATATGCCGACGATTGTTTCTTTCCAGAGCTTGAGCGCTTCCAAGAAGCCGCCTCGTTCTTCCACTTCGCGCTGCTGCTCGCGAAAAACACCTTCCATTTCGCCCTCATAATTCATCCGGAAATCGAAAGGAAGTACGCGAACCAGGGCCCGAAACAGCTTTTGGGAAAAAGGCAGGGTCTGTTTTTCCATGAAAGTAATCCCTCGCTATGCCAGTTTTGGTTTTCGGAAAAGTTTCTTGGCGCGCGCTTGTCCGAGTGCTTCTTCCATGCGTTCCGCCTCGGCGACTGCCACCTCGCGTCCAAATTCCGTAAGCAGGTAGTAGCGGCGCCGCTCATCATCAAGGACTAGTTCCGGCCGTCGGTTCGATTCCGCGATCAGCCCCGACGCTTTCCAGCCGCGCAAGATTTCCGTACAGAGTGCCGGCGCTTAGCCGCACTTTGTCCTCGGTACGACGCGCCACCTCTTTCAGAATGGCGTACCCGTGCTTCTCGCCATCGGCCAGCGCCAGCAGGATGTGAAACATCGCCGGGGTCAGCGGCAGGAAGGATTCGGTTTCTCTCTTTTTCGTCACTCTTTCACCTCGAGGATCCATTGCGATTCCTGGCAGACTGCCTCTATCGTTGGTTAGAAGACTATATCGTGATACGTTATAGTCCATCTGCAAGTTCCCTGCCAAGCAAAAAAATCGCTAACTCGCAGTTTTTAGAGGGGTACCACCGTAAAAAGGAGGTTGTCGACCGCTTCTCTGTGTCCGTTTCTGGGACGTCTTGTCCCGCCACCGGCCAGTTCTCCGCTCAAGTGACTCGGACCGTTAGGTTTGCGCGCTGTTTTTCTGGCAGAGTTTGCCGCTTCTTGTTAACGTTTCCAGGAACACGTTTCCTTGGAATCCTGGAGAACATATGTCGACCTTTGGACTTATCGAATACAAAGACGCGAGCCCCGAAGTTCGCGCCATCTATGACGACATCATGGCCACGCGCAAGACGGATTGGATCAACAATTTCTGGAAAGCTATCGCCCACGATCCTGCCACTCTGAAGCGCACTTGGGAAAGCATCAAGCAAATCATGGGACCTGGCGCGCTTGATCCGCTGACGAAGGAACTCATCTATGTGGCCGTCAGCGTAACCAACAACTGCCACTACTGCATCGCCTCGCACACCGCCTCCGCCTTCAAGAAAGGCATGACCGACGCCATGTTCAAGGAGCTGCAGGCGGTCATCGGCATGGCCAACGAGACCAACAAGGTGGTCACTGGCTACCAGGTCGAAATTGACGAGCAATTCCGGCCACCGCTGAATCGTTAGCGCGTTTTCCTCTCTCAGCACGGCTGTCCTTCAGGACAGGTGTTTCCCTCTTGGTACGCACGTACTATGGCTGCTAGGCATGGCAGAAGCAGACCATATAGAGGTTCAGGAACTGCCTCGCTTATTGCGGGCTGAACAAAATTTTTGCGTAGCGAGTGAGCACCCTATGGCGCCAATCACCAAAGAAAATGAAGTTTTAACGACTGCATCTGGAGCAGCCGCCACGGTTACCTTGCCAGCAAATGCGCGCGGCGAAGATACCGCGGTCCCGGCCGCAGCCTGTCGCGCTGGAAGTGCCCGTCACGGTGAACGGAGCGCGTGCAGTAAGTGGCAGCGACAAACGCGAACCATTTTCTGAAAGCACGAAGACCGTCTTAATTTTCGGCAACGGCGCAGTCATCCGGCTTGGTTCCCCGGTATCGCCAGGGCAACTGCTTTTCCTCACCAACGAAAAAACGAAAAAGGAAGTAGTGTGCCAGGTCGTCAAATCGAAGAATTACAGGAACGTTAGTGGTTATGTCGAGCTCGAATTCACGGAGTCGGTTCTTGGCTTCTGGGGAATGCGTTTTCCGGCAGACCGGATTGCCGCGCAAGCTCCTGCTGCTGCGACAGTCCCGCCAGCAGCCAAGGGCATTCCCGTCGCCCCACTTCCCTCCGCTCCGAAGATAGTGAGTCCGGTTATTAGCGTTTCTCCAAGAATTTCCGAGGTCTTGCCGGCCCAAATTCATGCCGAACTCAAGCCCGTAGCGCCCGTCGCTCTGAAAGCCAGCGCGCCGTCAGCTCCGATTGCACCGCCGCCAGAAACCCCGACAGTAAAGAAACTCGAAATGCCGGAAATCTCCGTACCAGAGATTTCTTCTTCGGTGGCTTTTTCTGTAGCTAGCCTTCTCAGCCCCCCCGAAGCCCATCCGGTCCTAATGCCGTCAAAACTATCATCGCCTCTGGCTCCATCGGGCAGCGAACAGACTCCGGCAAATGATGCAGGACGCAAATACTAGAGAAGAGTTGAAACAACAAACAATCCGCCTTCAAGAACAGCTTTCTTCCCTGCTATTCAGCGATGAGCCAGTGGCAAAGTCCGGTTCCCCCCCGCCAGCTCTTGATCCAACTAGTGCTTCGGGTGTAGCAGCAAAGCTTTTCGAAATGGCAAAGTCGCAGCCTGCGGCTACCAAGGCCGCGCCTACCGCCAAGGATGCTCCTTCTTCCAACGTGTCTTACTTGGACACGGAAGAGGTGAAGATTCCGTCGTGGCTCGAGCCGCTTGCCCGCAACGCTGCCGCTCCTGCATCGACACAGGAACTGATCGAGCGGGAAAAAGCCAAACACGCCGCCGAGATTGCCGAGGCTGAGGAGCATCCTGCGGATCCACTGCCGATAGCCGAAGTCGAGAAAGCCCCCGAAATCGAGTTACCCGGTATTGGTAACTTGCTTCCGCTGGATGAAGAAGTGACTTTTACCGATCGGCCGGTCCGGCGGCTCCAGGAGAGGAATGTGGATCGGAGCTATCGCCGCAGTTGTCTTGGCCGTCGCGGGAGGTGCATGGTATGTCATGCAGCCGACGAACGCGGTGCAAGGTACTTCAGCGCCATTTTCTAGTGTACCTAGCACCCAATCGAACGCAGCGATCCAAGGCCCTACCGAAGCACAGCCTGCGTCACAAAATTCCGTGGCAACCCCTGAACCAACTTCCCGATCGAACGAGGCACCGCTTTCGAGTTCGCCGGCCTCCAGCGCATCTCCCATTAAATCGCCGGTTGCCCCTCAGCGTGTTCCGGTCACTCGGGACAACACGCGTGGTGGGAGCACCACGATTCCGGCTGCCGTCACTGAGCGCATTTCGCGCACCTCTCCGGAACCTGAGCCCAATAAACCGGGTCTCGGCCCGGTCCACTTGGCGAGTCCAAAGATGAACCGCCCCGCAGCTTCGCAAGACGAGGAGGAGTCGGCTCCGACTCTCACCAATGGTGCAGTCGTGCCAAGTGTGGGTGGGCTCGATTCAGGCCTCGCCGAAAGCGGAGGCAAACAGCCTGCCGCTCCGGAAGTGCCGCTTCCCGTCGGTGGAGATGTCAAGACAGCTAGGCTGATTAGCCAGGTTGCTCCAGTCTATCCGGTCATGGCCAAGAATCAGCACGTCTCCGGCAATGTGGTCATTGACGCGTTGATTGACGTCAACGGGCGGGTCACTACGATGAAAGTCATTTCCGGTCCCGCGCTCCTGCATCAGGCCGCGAAGAGACGCGCTCCGCCAATGGAAGTATCAGCCGGCATCGCTCGATGGCAAACCCGTTCCGATGCACCTGACTGTCACACTGCAGTTCCGCATGCAATAGTTCGTTCTTCCGCTTCAACTGCTGCCCGGCGCGTCAGCGCTGGCTCCCATCATCTTTGGGCGCTCGGAATTGGAACCACGTGCGGCACTCGCATCTCCGCTGCGGGCAGAGCAGGGAAAAGCGGCGTGAGGTTCTGTCTGATACCAATAAGCTACCGAATAGAAGTTATCTCCACGATCGTTTGCATGTCCATGCTCGATTGTCGCGCGCAGAGACTTGGTAAACGGAATCGGGGAATCCAGGTGGAAGCGATAGACGGACCATCGCCCGCCCTGCAGTTCCGCGCCAACGATCGGTGCTCCGAATAGCCCGTAAGCAAAGGCTTTCCGCCAAAATCCCATGCTCCCAGAAAATAATCCTCTGAGCCGGTTCCATTGATGGATGGCAGCTTCTCGCCATCCACAAAAAACATGTCGTCCCCTTCGCCCCACCACCCGTCCTGATTCTCGACCACGGACATGGTGACTCCGGCGAAGTGCCCCCGGCCCGTCGCTTCCATCCAAACGTAATTTTCTTTGCCCTCTAAATTGATCTTGTTAGCAGGCATGGCCTGATTCGGAGTTGCTTGCCGGTACTGCGCGTGAAAGTAGAGAGTATCGGCCGGTAGGCTCGATTTGTATGCGCGCAGATCGATATTCCAGTAAACAGCCTCTGCACGGCGCTGTCCTTCGTTCGTGAGCGTAATGCGGGCGTGTTTTTGAAACGGCATAGGGAAAAAGCAGTTCAAAGCCTTGTCACCTCCCACCGAAAGCGGCACGGACTGATAAAGCGAGTACTCGCCCAGTCCCAAGTCCGAAAAAATCCCCAACCGGCGCTTCGACGCTGGGGGTACTCTCGCCGTCCCAGTACATGCGCAACACTATTTTCTTCAGGTGGAATCTCTCGTTACTCGCGATCGTGATCCATACATGCGAAATTTCGCCGGGCCCCGCTTCATCCAGTAGCGTTAGAGTCTCTCCGGCGGCAAGCGGCCGGTAGTCGTCGTTGCCTCCCGTTCGGTCATAGCTCGAGACTCGCTTCAGAGTGTATTCGTGCGGTCTTCGTCAGTTCGGAGAGCAAATCGGAAGGCGCCTGAGCTATCGCCAGTCCGGGCAGAACGAGAGGGAAAAATCCAAGCAGTACAAACAAAATGCGGCTCATTTGTAGTCTCCGGGAATCGCTTGTCTCGCAAAATTTGTCCGGATTATAGCAGAGCTGATAGCACGACTTGTTCCGCGAAGGGCCGCCATCAACGCTAGATCTTGCTGTTCGGAAGGACCGAATTCATAGCCTGCCAAAACTCGTTCTGCTAGACTGGCTGCACTTTGTCGCCATCGACTCGAAGGCAATTTCTTGTCAACTCCGCGGCCACCACGGCCATGGCTATGTTGTGGCCTGGCTTGAAAACTGCCGTAGCGGCCAGCTCCAGCCCCGCTTTGCACTTTCCTTCCGCGCCTCGCGAGCGAATCGCCATCGCTTCATATCCGTTCAGGGATTTCATCGCTGGCGCGCACGACGAAAACAGCAATTCCACTGCTCCAAAGATGGACCTGAAAGAGTTCTTACCTCATGTCAAATCAAAATTTAATATCAATAAGATCGAGCCGTGGAGCGAACATTTCCGTTCGCGCGATTCGAAATATCTCGAAGTACTCCGCTCGGCTGTCGAAAAAGCAGGCGGCGCTATCGTGAACATTGCTGTCGACGGCCAGCATAGTCCGTATGCAGTGGATAAAGCGGAACGCGAAAACGCAATCGCCTTTAGTAAGCAATGGATCGATGTAGCGGTATCCATCGGCTCGCCAAGCGTTCGCACGAACATGCCGCCCGCCAAGGATTCGAATCCAGATTTGGATCGCGCCGCTGGCAGTCTTCTAGCGCGTTGCAGAGTACGGCGCGTCGAAGAATATTCTTGTCAACCTCGAGAACGACAATCCGCTCAGCGAAGACCCCTTCTTCATCGTCAGTGTCATCGAGAAAGTGGGCAGCCCCTGGCTGCACGCGAATCCCGATTTCGCAAACACCTTGGCCGCCCGCAAAGCAGACTATGCCTACAAGGGCATCGCTGCGATGTTCAAGCACGCGTATAGCATCTGTCACGTAAAAGCCATGGAAGCCGATGAAAAGGGCCAGCTCGTACACGTGGATTTGGCGAAGACGTTTGGCATTCTCAAGTCCAGCAACTACAAGGGCTTTTGCTCGATGGAATTCGACAGCCCTGGCGATCCTTACAAAGGAACCGCCGATCTGATCGCAGCAACCCTTCAATATCTTTCCTGACCTTTACAAGTCCTCCAGCCGCACTCAAAGGCGCTTTCGTTACTCTCTCGAAAACCCTCTCCCTTGCAGCCGGAGGAGCAGGTTCGTATACTGGCGGCCCGGCCAAAAGCGAGTCTGGTGGGTCGGTCGATTCGAGGTTTCTTGCAATGGGGTAGCCCGCCAGCCATCTCTCTTGGTCCAGCATGAGCAAGTCGGTCTTGAGTCCCCTTCACTGGCCGAAGTGCTAATTGTGCGTTGACTAATTTGCCGTCGCCTCAAAGGAGAGTTCCGCATGTCGCAAGCCCCAGTACCAGAAGAGATGAATGTCTACCAGAATGCGGAAGCGCGCTTTGAAGTGGCCGCACAAAAATTGGGACTTGAGCAAGGTCTTTATCGCTATCTGAAGTATCCCAAAAAAGAAATCACTCTCTATATTCCTGTCGGCATGGATAACGGTCAGCTCGAAGTTTTCGTTGGCTATCGGGTACTTCATTCCACGGTGCGTGGCCCGGGCAAGGGCGGCATTCGCTTTGCTCCTGATGTTTCCCTGGATGAAGTTCGCGCTCTCGCCACCTGGATGACTTGGAAGTGCGGCGTTGTGAATATCCCCTTTGGCGGCGCCAAAGGCGGCATCATTTGTGATCCCCGCAAATTGTCGCGAGGGGAATTGGAACGTCTCACACGCCGTTACACCGCGGAGCTCGCCGACTGGCTAGGCCCAGAGCGCGACGTTCCCGCTCCGGACATCGGCTCAAACGAACAGACCATGGCCTGGGTCATGGACACCTACTCGATGCACGTCGGCGAAGCTACGACCGCCGTCGTCACGGGCAAGCCTATCGAGCTCGGCGGCTCGCGCGGAAGACGCGAGGCCACTGGCCGCGGCGTCATGATTTGCTGCGATAAAGCGCTCGTAAAACTCGGCATGAAGAAGCAAGGTTGTCGCGTGGTGATTCAGGGCTTCGGCAACGTAGGCTCCCTAGCCGCGCAGCTCATGCAAGAAGCGGGCTACAAAATCGTCGGCCTCGCCGATATCGGCGGAGGCCTCTACAACGAAAATGGCTTCGACGTTCCAAGAGTCATCGACTGGGTCTACACGAAGAAAAAACAGTTACAGGATTTCCCCGCAGGCGGCACAAAAATGTCCGCGCAAGACGTTCTATTTCAGCCGTGTGATATCGCCATCCCTGCCGCCATCGAAAATCAGATTACCGAGCAAAACGCTCACCAGGTGCAGGCGCGCATTCTCTGCGAAGGCGCAAACGGTCCGACCACGTGGCAAGCCGACGCGATCGTCGATGCCAAGGGCATCTTTACCGTGCCCGATATTCTGGGCAATGCCGGCGGCGTGACGGTCAGCTATTTCGAATGGGTCCAGGACCGCCAGGGTTTCTTCTGGCGCGAAAGCGAAGTCAATGAACGGCTTCTCGACGTAATGGAAAGCGCCTTCGACGACGTCGTGCACTATGCGGAAGGGCACAAGGTGAATAACCGCATTGCCGCGTATATGCTCGCGATTGACCGTGTGGCCAGCGCTCTAAAGTTGCGCGGAATCTACGCCTAGTGTGATAAAGTTCGCCACTAGTTCCTCGTTGCTCGGGGGCCAACAAGTTTCTTGGATGGGGGCAGGGAATCGGCCTGGATCAAACTCCGGGCAAGGAAGGATTGCGTACAATGAACACCAACCCGCTCTTGCCCACCCACCAGAAAAGCGAAGAGCAGCACCGCCGCGAAATCTGCACCGCGGGGAAGTGGATGTACGACCGCGGTTTTATCGTAGCCTGCGAAGGCAATATCTCCGTTCGTCTTGACGAAGACCGCATCCTCACCACACCCACGTGCATGAACAAGGGCATGCTCGAGCCGCGAGATTTGGTCATCACGAATTTAGAAGGCCGTCAACTTTCCGGTGAGCGCAAGTTTTCCTCGGAAATCGCCATGCACTTGTTGTTTTATCGCATGCGGGCTGACGTGAACGCCATCTGTCACGCTCATCCTCCTACCGCCACGGGCTTTGCAGCTGCCGGCCGCGCCTTGGACAAAGCTCTCTTGCCGGAAGTGATCATTGGCCTTGGACAGATTCCACTCGTTCGTTACGCCACCCCAGGTACCCCGGAACTTAGCGACGCCATGGAACCCTTTGTCCCACACTATGACGCCCTTCTCCTTGCGAATCACGGCGCGGTCACTTGCGGTCCGGATCTCTTGACGGCCTTCTTCCGCATGGAAACCATCGAGCATTTTGCCAAGATCATCCTGGCGGCCGAATTGGCGGGCGACCCTGTCCTTCTTTCCAGCCGCGAGGTCGCGAAGTTAATGGCCGCGCGCGCGAGGTATTTCGTCACGCCGCCGCCAGGCGGAGGCGCCGAACTCCCGGAGACTAATGACAACGGGGAATCGTCCAGGGCTCACGTTTCGCTGACCCGCAGCGAACTCGATGCCCTGATTGACGAGGCCGTTCGCAAAGACCGCGCCCGCCGGTAAACTGCTGCCAAATTGGCCCGTCATAGATCAATGTTTTTGCTTCGTTGGCGTATCCCCACGCTCCTTCTGATCATCCATTCAGAAGTAGAAAATCAGCGAGGACGTGACTGGTCATCCGTTCCAGCATGGTCGACGGCGAACTCGCCAGAATGAAAGGAGATCACTTATGGAACCGAGAATTGATGCCCGTAGACACGCCCAGGAAGCTCAGAAGGCGATGTATGCTCTGGAACAGTATATTGCCGGATGCGGCCTTGAACACAGCCTCATACATTTGATGAAGATGCGCGCCTCTCAAATCAATGGCTGTGCCTACTGCATCGACATGCACTCCAAGGACGCCCGGGCTCTCGGCGAAACCGAGCAGCGCCTTTACGAACTCGATGCCTGGCGTGAAACACCCTTCTACACCGATCGTGAGAGAGCCGCTTTGTCTTGGACCGAGGCTGTTACTTTGGTCTCCCAGACCCATGTCCCCGACTCCGTCTACGACGAAGTCCGCAAACACTTCAGCGAAAAGGAGATCGTTGACTTGACCTTTGTCGTGACAACAATCAACGCATGGAATCGCCTGGCCGTCGCGCTGCGCGCCGTGCCCGGCCACTATCGCCCCGCGACCTCTGCGGCATCAGCCAGCTAGTTTCACAGCGCGTTGACAGGCGAAGAAAAGGCGGCAATACTGGCCTTCCATGATTGGCCAGCTTCGCGGTCGCCTCGCCGAAAAACGCCCGAACCAAATCCTCGTCGATGTCGGCGGCGTTGGCTACCTCGTCCAGGTCCCACTCTCCTACTTATGCCGCTCTCGGCGAACTCCATACCGAAGTGACGCTTCTCATCCATACTCACGTCCGTGAGGACGCCCTTGCTCTTTACGGCTTCGTTTCCTCCCGCGAAAAGCATCTCTTCGAACTGCTCCTCTCTGCTTCGGGAGTCGGGCCCACTCTCGCTCTCAAAATTCTTTCTGGCATGAGCGTCGAAGAACTCGTCCCCGCCATTCGCGGCAGCGATTTGGGCCGTCTGACGAAAATTCCCGGAGTCGGCCGTAAGACTGCCGAGCGCATGGTGGTTGAGCTGAAGGACAGGCTCGACGCTGTGGTATTGGAAGCCCAAAAACCGGCGGCTGCTTCTCCCGCAGGCGTCGAAGCTGACGTAATTTCCGCATTGGTCAATCTCGGCTACGACGCGCGAGCCGCGGAAGGCGCCGTCGAAGAGGCCAAGCGTGAAGTGGGTACAACGAATTTCGAGAGATTGCTGCGCGCTGCCTTGCAATCGTTGGCCGCGCCTACGGGGCGAACAACTCACGCTGGCGCGTAGCCAGTTGCACTGCGGCGCAGTCGTAGGTGCCGAACTCTAGAACGGGCAACGGACGCACAGAGTTTATAGGGAAGCCTGAAAAATGCCAGACGCCAGCGCAAAGCGAATGCCAGACCGAAGAGAACAACACAGAATCGTCTCTGGCGCGCCCTATGACGAGGACGCTCGCATCGAAGCCAGCGTCCGCCCAAAACGTCTCGACGAATACATCGGCCAAAAGCGCGTCAAAGAAAATATCTCCATTGCCATCGAAGCCGCCCGTAGCCGCGGCGAAGCCCTCGATCACGTCCTGCTCTACGGCCCTCCCGGCCTGGGTAAAACCACTCTCGCCCAAATCATCGCAAACGAATTAAACGTACCCATCAAGACCAGCGCAGGCCCCCTCCTCGAACGCAAAGGCGACCTAACCGCCATTCTCACTTCTCTCGAAGGAAAGGAAGTTTTCTTTCTCGACGAGATTCACCGCCTCCAGCCTGCCGTCGAGGAAGTCCTCTATCCGGCGATGGAAGATTTTCGCGTCGATTTGATCATCGGCCAGGGTCCAGGCGCGCGCATCCATCCTTTCCAATTGGGCCATTTCACGCTTATCGGCGCTACCACTCGCGCCGGCCTAATCACCGCGCCCCTGCGTTCGCGCTTCGGCATCGTCCATCGCCTCGATTTCTACGAGCCCGATGATTTGCTCATCATCATTCACCGCTCGGCGAAAATCCTGAATATTTTGATGGACGATGGCGGCGCCGAAGAAATCGCCCGTCGCTGCCGCGGCACGCCGCGCATCGCCAATCGTCTTCTTCGCCGCTCACGCGATTTTGCTGAAGTGCGCGCCGCAGGCCGCATCACCCGCGCTGTCGCCCAGGAAGCCCTTGCTATGCTTGGAGTCGACGAAAGCGGCCTCGACGAAGTCGACCGCAATCTCATGCTCGCTCTTCTCGATAAATACGCAGGCGGCCCCGTTGGCCTCGGCACGTTAGCCGCCGCTCTCTCCGAGGAAGAGGACGCCATCGAAGAAATTTACGAGCCCTACCTCATGCAGATTGGATTGATTGACCGCACGCCGCGTGGCCGCGTCGCCACGGCCCGCGCCTACGAATATTTCGGCAAAGAACTCCCCAAGCGCCAGCCGCGCCTCTTCTGAACGACGCGCAGATTCGCCACCCTAACGTGTGCCCCCGCGCTCGAATCCGCCGATTGCGATTTGCTAGACTGTCCAAGCCATGAGCGTAATCGACGAAGTCCTCGCAGCAAACGAACTCTATTCCCGTACGCACGAATTGCGCAGGCTCACGCCGCGCCCCGAACGCCACCTCGCCGTGCTGACTTGTATGGATACGCGGCTCTCGACTCTCACTCTCGGCCTGAAAAACGGCGATGCCCACATCATTCGAAATGCCGGCGGGATTGTCACCGAAGACAGTCTGCGTTCCCTGGTTGTATCGCATTATTTGCTGGACACCAAGGAGTTCATGATCATCAATCACACCGATTGCGGGCTGATGCACACTACGGAACAGGATTTGCGCAACCGAATTCACAACCGAACCGGAACCGCGGCGGTCGCTCCAGCGTTTTTTTACGCGTTCCAGAACATCGACGAAAATGTTCGCCACCAATTGCAGAAGCTGCGCACCCATCCCTGGGTTCCCAAACAAGTCATCCGTCCGCGGATTTGTTTACGATGTGGCCAGCGGGCGTCTGCGCGAAATCTCAGGCACTTGATCCGCGAAGGGCCAAGCACAACGATCTGAATAATTCTTCTCGGTTCGCCCTGACTACTCGTACCGCAAAGCCACAATCGGGTCCACGCGCATCGCTCGCCGCGCGGGAATGTAGCACGCCAAGAGCGCCACTCCAGTCAATAGAATCGCGACACCCGCGAAAGTAATCGGGTCGGTCGCTCCCACGCCGTAAATCATTTTCGTAATCAATCGCGTCAAACCCAGCGCGGCCACAATCCCAATGCCCACACCAACGAGCGTAATTCTCATCCCTTCGCCCAATACCATCCGAAGCACGTCCGCGCTGGACGCACCCAGGGCCATTCGCACGCCGATCTCATGCGTGCGCTGTCCTGCCAGAGTAGGAAATCACGCCGTAAATTCCAATCGAAGAAAGCACTAGCGCCAGCGCGGAAAAAACGCTCAAGAGCAGCATCGTCATCCGCTGCTTGGCGATGGAATGCGCCACGATGTCCTGCATCGGTCTGACCCCGAACACCACAGAAGTCCCGTCCACTCTTTCGGCGGCGTTGCGAATCGCCCCCAATACGCCAAGCGGCGTTCCCGCCGTGCGCGCCACGTACCCACAGCCGTTTGCCAGCAGCGGCCAGAATTTATCCGGGACCTGCCAAATCGAAAGATAGACCTGCGCTTGCAGGCTCTGATGCTCTCTCGAACCCAGTCCCCAGTGTTCGACGTGGCCCACCACGCCGACGATTTCCGCCTGAAAATCGAGGAATGCCAGGTTCACCCGTTTTCCAATCGGGTCTTCGTTCGGAAAGTACGTGCGAGCGAATTCGGCGTCTATCAACATGACCATAGGCGCATGCTCGTCGTCGCGCTCGGTGAAACTTCGGCCGCGCTGGACGGGAATTCGCATCGCTTGGTTGTATCCCTGCGTCACCAGATAGAACAGCGCAAACGGCATGTCTTGCGGACTCGCCGGCTTCGGTCGCCCTTCCACCCAAAATGGCACTTCCGAATCCCCATTCATGGGAAGCGCTCCGCCTTGCATGGAAACTGCTTCCACACCAGGCACGCCTTCCAGTTGCCGTAGAGTCTCGCGGTATTTATTTCGTAGCTGACCTGCCGTTATGTCCGGAGCGGAAGTCGATGAAATGTCGAACACCAGTACGTTTCGTGGGTCGAACCCTGGATTGATGCTCCAGAGGGCCGAAAGGCTGCGGATCATCAGTCCCGCGCCGATGAGCAGCACCACCGCCATCGCCATTTCCACTGCAACGAAGACGCTCTGCGTTCGATGCCGTGCTCCGCTCGATCCACGGCCACCTTCCTTCAGCGTTTCGTGCATGTCCGGCCGCATCGTCTTCAGCGCCGGGACTAGTCCGAACACGATCCCCGTCACAACAGAAATTCCCAGGGTAAAGAACATCACGTGCCCATCGAGCCCAATCTCTTCGGATCGCGGCAAGGTCTGCGGCAGCGCCGCAAGAATTGCCCGCGTTCCCCACTTTGCGAGCAACAGCCCGATCGCTCCCCCAACAATCCCCAGCATCACGCTCTCTGTCAAGAGCTGCCGAATCACGCGCCCTGGGCTTGCTCCCAGTGCTGAACGTATCGCAAACTCGCGCGAACGCCCCGTTGACCGAGCCAGCAGCAAGTTCGCCACATTCGCGCACGCGATCAACAATACAAAGCTCACTGCTCCCAGCAGCACAAGCAGGATTCCTCGCACATTGCCTACAACGTCCGTCTTCAATGGCACCAGCGCAATCCCCGTGCCTTTGTCCGCGTCGGGATAGGCCGCGGCAAGATTCCGTGCAATCGAGTCCATGTCCGCGCGCGCTTGTTCCAGGGTGACTCCAGCTCTCAGTCTCCCGATCGAGTTCATCCCCATACTGATGTGGCGATCGAGAAACGTCTGGTCGGTCCACTGCCCAATCGGCACATACACGTCCGTCAGGGCTGAAAACTGGCAGCCGCTCGGGCGCAACACCTATCACCGTGTACGTCTTCCCATTCATCGTGAGGCTCTTCCCCAAAACATCAGGTGACAATCCAAACTTGCGTTTCCACAGACCATCCCCGATCACCACTACCGGTGCCGCGCCAGCCCGGTCTTCTTCCGGCAGAATATATCGCCCCAGTATTGGATGAATGCCGAGCGCCGGGAAGAACTCTGCGGAAACCATGTGGCCGTGCAACCGCTCCGGCTCGCCTGCTCCTGTCATGTTGTATTCTTCTGACCGGAAAGCGCCTAAAAAGGCGAACGAGCGGTTGTCCTTCTTCCAATCTAGAAAATTCGGATAGCTGATCGAGCCTTGCTCGAACGCAGGGCTCATTGCGTATACCGCCAGTAGTTGATCGGGATTAGCAAACGGCAGCGGATTCAGCAGCACGCCGTTCACCACGGAAAACAGCGCCGTATTCGCCCCAATCCCGAGCGCCAGCGTCAATACCGCGATCGCCGTGAATCCCGGGTTTTTCAGCAATACCCGCAGCCCGTAGCGCACGTCTTGCCAAAAACTCATCATTGCCACCCCCTGCCGCGCACTTTGCAGTCCTCGGCCTTTCGCTTAGAGATACGCTGCCCGCCCCTCCTTTGTTCCCGCCAAATGGGACAGACATTCTTGTCTGTCGCCTTTCAGCGCGCAGCTACGACACCCCTCAGCCTTTGACCACCCCTCCCTCAAAGACGCCTTCCGCGCACAATTCTTAACGCGAATGAATCACTTGCACTGCTAATGAATCCACCAGTTGAATCTAGAGCACGGACAAACTAAAGTTCGCTAATGCGAGCGTAGCGATACTCTAGCCACTTCCGCGCACAATCCGGTCATGCACATCGTCTATTTGTCGCTAGGTTCCAATGTCGGCGACCGCGACGCTAATCTCCGCACAGCGATTGCCTCGCTTACGCCAGCCGGCGTGCGCGTCGATCGAGTATCTTCGATCTATGAAACCGAACCGGTCGATTATCAAGACCAGCCGTGGTTTCTGAATTGTGTCTTGGAAGCGGAAACAGACATGCAACCGCAACCGCTATTACAAGCCCTGCGCGCCATCGAGTCGCAAATGGGCAGCAAAAAAGAATTTGCAAAAGGTCCGCGCAAAATCGATCTGGACATCTTGCTCTACGGCTCCGAGACCATCGACACTCCGGAGCTGCAAATTCCCCACCCGCGGATGCTCCTCCGCCGATTCGTTCTAGCACCTCTCGCCGAGCTGGTTCCAACCCTCGAACATCCCACTTGGAACGCCACAGCCGCAGAGTTGCTAGGTCAATGCTCCGACAAAAGCGTGGTCAGGCCATTTTCCCCACGCTAACGTCTCGCGCAAATTCCTGCGTGAGCCTCTCCCGGGCTTCGTAGGGGCACGGCATGCCGTGCCCGTCTTTCTCTGTCAGACCGCAACCGCCTCACGAAGTTCGGTGCAGAAGCAACCGGTGCAGCGTCATAGGCTTCGGTGAAATCGATTCCAGCTCAATCAGCGAAAGCCTTCCCTCGGTGATCTGCCGCCACCGGTAAACTCCTGGCTCACTCTCGACCACCTCTCGCCCATTCAAGTTCCTCAGAAATTCCCGCGCATCCGTAATCGCCGCCGTTTCCCGGTACGTTGGCCGCGCCAAGGCTTCCACCGCATAACTCCGCAGCAGCTTGCTCCAGTAATGATCGAATAGCTCTCCGGACGCGAAAATGTCGCTCCACGCCACGTCGCCGCCATACGCAACAACCACGCCGACCACGCGCTCTCCCTTCAGTCCCGCCGTGGTCCGGTTGAACCGCCGCTGCAATTCCTCCACGAATTCGTCGACCGAGGCTCCCACCCGGCTGTGCTGGTAAATCTTTTCATAGGACTGCGTCGGTGCCGCGGTCGCAATTGCACTTTCCACCGCGCGCGGGCTGATACGCGCCTCGCTGTATCCGTCTGCCATTCCCGCGGAAGGAGGAGCTGGTGTCTTCGACAGCGTGCCCGATCGCACTGCATCCCAAACCTCATTCTGGTTCTGCGCAACGGCTGCCTGCTCGCGCACGCTCGGGTGCACAATCATCTTTGAATCCTTGAATTGCGCGCTCGCCCCCGTCCACCGCCCGTGTTCCACGCAGAACACATCCAGCGGCAGCGGCTGCGACCCCACCGGCACAATCCGGTCCTTGCCAATAATCCGGTCCTGCTTTCCGCCGCTTACCAGCTCGCCCGCCAACAAAAGCAGCGGCCGTTTGCTCCGGTTGATCAGCACGAGCTGGTTGACGCTTGCCCCCGTGTTGTACTGCGGCACAATAACCGGCCGCCCATCCCGCGTCCGCGCCAAGCCCGCCGCACCTTGTTCGCTGACAATCACCTCGCCACTTGAAAGCCCCTCATCGAGCGTCAAAAACGGCGAAGTGTCCTGGCTCGAAGAACTTACAACCGGAAAAATCGTGATGTTTTCATACGCTACTGGATCCAAGAGCCGCCAGTTACCCTCCGGCTTTCCCGGCACAGGGTTCGGCGACGCCCCAATCAGCACCAGCCCTCCCAACGCGCTAAAGCCAAACAAGCCGCCAAAAATAGCTCCCAAAATCGAACGTTCCATGAAACCCTCCTTCGCGCGACCTTTCCAGGACGCGACTCGGGCTTAGAACGTGGAACTCTGGATTTCTTGCAATCCTGGGTGCAGGGAAGCGCGGACATCCCAGAAGGCAGTCCACGTGAATAGAGCGGAGCTCCTTCACCCATGAGCATGGATGTGGAGCTGCGGTTTAGATGGTATTTCGTGAGCTCTACGGAGTCGGCGGCTTCAGTTCGTACTCGTGCGGCGGCTCGGCGCCAAGTAAATAGCGCACGAAGTAGTCCCACCTTCGCCGCGTCATGTAGAGAGTCTCGCTCCCATAGCCATGGTGCTGGTTGGGCAGCAGCAAAAGATCGAAATCCTTGTTGGCTTTGATCAGCGCATCCACGACCAGCAGCGTATTGTACGGCGGAACGTTGTCATCCATCGTGCCGTGCGCCAGCAGCAGGTGGCCCTTCAGATTCTTGGCGATATTTTGGTTGGCCTGATCGTCGTAGTTGCTGGTTCCGTCCGCATTCTTTACGAGCAACCCCTGATACCGCTCGCCCCAGTCATCTTCATACTCGCGGTTGTCGTGGTTGCCAGATTCAGAAATCCCCACCTTGAAAAAATCCGGGTAACGGAACATGGCATCCGCCGTTGCATATCCTCCGCCGGAATGTCCATAGACGCCAACGCGTTCAATATCAATCCACGAATACTTCTGCGCCAGCTCCTTCATCCCGGCAATCTGGTCGGGCAGCGTGTTGTCGCCCATATTCCCGTAATAAAAATCGTGGAATTTCTTCGACCGCAGCGGATTCCCCATCCCTTCGATTTGAACGACCACAAATCCCAGTTCGGCGAGAGCTTGCGTATCGCCGCGCGAGGGGGCAAAACCCCAAAACCCGACACTGCCGCCCTGTGGCCCAGGGTAGATGTTATTGACAATCGGATATTTCTTCGTGGGATCAAGTTGCGTCGGTTTGTACAGAAGGCCGTAGATATCGGTGACTCCATCGCGCGCCTTCACTTTGATTGGAACGGGAGGCTGCCAGCCCGCAGCGAGCAGTTTCGAGATGTCGGTTTTCGCAACGGTCGAGAGCAACTTCCCTGCAGTCGTCACGCACCACGGCTACAGCAGGGACGTCGGGTTTGGAATAACTATCGAAAAAGTAGCGGCCCGAGGTCGAGAAGCTGACTTCGTGATTGCCATCTTCAGGCGTCAGCAAGGAAAGATTCTTGCCGTCAAATCCGATGCGATAGAGGTGGGCGAAGTAAGGGTTTTCGCCTTTCTCGCGGCCGTCTGCAAGGAAATACAACATGCGGTTTTTTTCGTCCACGTGAAGCAATTGGGTGACGACCCAATCGCCGGAAGTAATCTGGTTTTTCAGTGGCCGCTCGCGAGATCGTACAGATAAAGGTGGCCCCAATCGTCCCGCTCTGAAAACCAGATGACTTCGTTGTGGCCGGGCAGATAGTGCCAGTTCACGTGGCCCCAGCCGGATTCGTACTGCGTGGCAGCAGTTTCTTCAAGTACATCGCGCACCGCGCCAGTAGCGGCGTCCGCAACACGCAATTGCTCATGCTTGTGGTCGCGTGAGGTGGAAACGAACGCCAGATGCTTGGCGTCGGGACTCCACTCGACGTCGTCCCAGTCGCTGCCGCGGCATTCCACATCGTCGCAAAGAGTCGTGCGGTGCTGATCGGGAGGCATCTGCAGCCGAATCACTTTCGGCCCATCGAGATTAATGATCACGCGCTGAATGGTCGTAATGACCGCATCCCCGGGAAGCGGATACTTCCACGCCTGCAGAACAGGGTGTCCGACCTTCGTTTCGACCAGGTACATTTCGCCGACTCCACGCTGATCCTGCTGGAAAGTCGCGATTTTCTTGGAATCTGGCGACCACCGCAGAATGGGCCGGTCGCTGTGAATCCAGCCTGCGTTGTCCGTGGCATAGCCGAAGTCCTTCACGCCGTCGGTCGTCAGCTGTGTCTCTTTGCCGCTGGCCACATCGCGCACCCAAAGGTTGTAATCGCGGATAAAGGCGGCGGTCTTGCCGTCTGGGGAAAGCTCTTCGGGTGGCGTCGCCTCGCCCTTTGCGGGCTTCGCTTTAGCGGTGCAGCGGTTAGTTTCGCATATCGCAGCTCCAATGCTGCGCCTTCACTTCAAACGAGATGGATTTTTCGTCGCGAGAAAACTCAATGTTCGTAAACGGCAGGTGTGCCGCGTTGTATGTCGTTCCTGCGGCCGCGGAGAGCGCTGCGGCGAGTTTTGCGTGGTCAAAGGCAGGCTGGTGCGTGCCGTGAACGGCGTCATAAATCACAAACTCAAATCCCTCTGGGCCTGCGTCGCGGTACCAAAAGCGATCGCCCGGCAGCCACTTGGCGCGCACGTCGTGGAACACCAGCGGCCGCGTGTTATATGCCATGAATTTCTCGGCGCGTTGATAATCTGCCGTGGTGAGGGCGCGCGGCTCCGCAGCACTGGATTGTTGCGCAGCGCATGGCATCGCTGCGCTGGCGGCCACGGCCGTCAGCAACAGCAACTCGAAAGAAAGAAATGGTGTTTGGCACTCGAACTCGCATTTAGCTCCTCGTTTGTATCGCGCAATAGCTCGGCCGTCCCAAAATGTGAATGAGATCGGAAGCTTTCGCTTTGCCGCCACTCGTCCGGAAGTCTCGACAACTTGGACGCGGTAGCATCGCGCCTGCATAGCTATGGAAGTCAAGCCGCGCACCGCGCAAAATCGTTGCGGAAGAATCTTCTGCCCGAAATGTTGGCCGTGTGTGGGAGACTGCGGGCGCGGAGGGAACGAATGCTGATGCGAAGAAGTGGATTTGTCGCAACCGGAGCGTGTTTAAGTTTGCTTGGCTTGATGGTTGGAAGCGTGTGGGCAGACAAAGGCACACAACAGACGAGTGTGGCAAGCAGGCATGTGAATCAGGAGCGCTTGTGGACCACTCTTCAGCAGCTTGCGGAATTTGGGAAAAACCCGGAAGGCGGCGTGAGCCGCGTCGGATTCACAGAGTCCGATCTTGCCGGGCGCGCATTCGTGATGGGGCTTGATGCGAGAAGCAGGGCTCGAGGTGCGCGTCGATCCCGCAGGAAATATTTTTGGCAGGCGCTCGGGATCCGGGAAGTTGCCGGTGCTGCTCTTCGGCTCGCACATTGACTCCGTGCCTCACGGCGGAAATTACGACGGCGACGTCGGGACCTTAGGCGCCCTCGAGGTGATCCGAGCGCTGAACGAAGCAGCATCTGACGACGCGCCATCCTCTCGAACTCGTTATCTGGACGAACGAAGAAGGCGGCCGGTTTTATTCCGGGCTATTTGGGTCCTCCGCAGCGGCGGGAATTCTGCCGGCGGATATTGCGGCGCGCCAGGACGAAAACGGAGAAAAGCTTAGCGACTGGCTCTCGCGCATGGGCGGCGACGCGTCCCAGATAGCGGCCGCAAAAATAGCGCCAGGCAGTATCGCGGGCTACCTGGAGCTGCACATCGAGCAGGGCGCGGTGTTGGATGAAGCAAAGATCCCCATCGGAGTGGTCACGGGAATTGTGGGCATCAGCCTGCGGACTTGCACCGCCACCGGCTTCGCCAATCATGCCGGCACAACGCCAATGAACCGGCGCAAGGATGCGCTCGCCGCCGCGTCGACGCGCCGTGCTCGCCGTGCGCGAAGAAGTGCGGAGCGAACCGGGAAGCCAGGTTGGCACCGTCGGTTCGATGAAAATCGAGCCCGGCGCCAGCAACGTGATCCCGGGCCGCGTAACGTTTCCAGTGGAGCTGCGCGATTTGGATAAACAGAAAATCGACCGAATCGCAGCGCGGATCTTGCAGCGGTTCGAGGAACATTGGCCAGGAGGAGAATGTTCAAATCACTTGCGCGGACGCCGGATTTCCATGCTCCCGCGCTGACAGCCAAGGCATTTCAGGACGCGATTCGAGTCAGCGGCGAGGAGGCCGGACTCGAGACGCTCGATTTGCCGAGCGGTGCTGGCCATGATGCTCAGAACGCAGCGCGATTCGCGCCCGTGGGAATGATCTTTGTGCCCGAGCCGAGGAGGCATCAGCCATTCGCCCCTGGAATACACCTCGCCCGAGCAGGCGGCAAACGGCGCAGAAGTTCTTTACCGCACGCTGCTGAAGCTGGATGCCCAGCTCGATGGAGCCGATCGCTGCCGATTAGACGAGCAGTTCGCCGTGACGCGATTGGGCTTAGCGGTCCGAGCCGCCGAGGTTGGTGCGCGGCTTGTTACGTCTGGTTTTGGAAGCTTCGCTTTCCTGTTTCTCGTATTCAGCCAGCTCTTCGTCTGTATAGGAATAAGAATCACGCGAAGCAAACATGGCGTTGGAACGCCCCGCCATCTTTTTCTTTTTTCGCAGTGCGCCAAACTCGCGGCGCACCTGACGAATCGGTCCCTCGATCGCTTTGACTTCCACAAGCAAGTCGCTGACTTTCTCGAGAAAATCATGAAGATGGAAGGGACGGACCACATACGGTGCGCGGACATGCTCCAGGGGGGCCAGATACTGGCTGCTGCCCTCCTCCGGCAGAATATAGAGGACGCGAATGCGTCCGCCCTCTTCGAACGAGACGCTGGCAAGCTCCCGAAGTGTCACGAAAACAGGCGTATCAACGCCGGAAAGCGCGATATTGGCGATTACCAACGACCATTCGCCGGATCTTAGCTCGGTGAGGAGCGACTTCGGCTCCTGGACCAGGCGCACTCGCCATCCTTCTGAATCAAGGATTTGGCGCAAGGCGCCCAGGTGCTGATCGTCGTCATCCAGGATGAGGATGCCGACCTGCCTCGGCTGCGCGGGAGGAAGGGTCGCCATTAAACAAGTATAGCGTCGCGCTTGCCGGGCAAGGCCAGGCAATTAGGCGACTGCGACCTATTGGCCAATGCCGGACCAATTTACTCCCGGAAGTCCAAGCGCAGGGTTAAGCTGGTGCTTCCGTTGGCTGAGGGGCCGCGGGTGCCTAGGGAAAGGCCGGAAGCCAGGCAAGCACGAACATACAGAATTTCCTGGCGAGGAAGCCGTTTGGCCCAAGTCTCATTGGCCAATCGCGTAGTCATATCCATCGTGAATTTTGATTTTGCTGGTGCCATCCCAGAACACGCGGTAGATCGTCGCCGTGTGGCTGTTGGCGTCGCGGCCCGTGAAGAAAATCTGGAGCCCGTCGCCAGACCACTCGGCGCCGTTGGACAACATATTTGGCGGGCTGAGCAGGACGCGGCGCTTCGAGCGGATCTCATAGAGGAAGAAGGCCGGCCCTGGCAGCACTGTGGCAGCTTCCGCCTTCGCGGCATCTTTGCCTCCAGCATCCTGCCTCCGGCCTGCTTGTTTGCAGCTTCTTTGGAAGCGGAGGCGGCAGCCGCGGGCAGCAACTCGGCAGAAACGAGCAGCAGGTCAGGATTGAGCGGGTGAATGCGCACGGTATTGCCGCTCGTCACGCCGAACTGGTCCTTGCCGTAGAGGTCTGCGCTCGAAAGTGTCTGCTTTACGATTCCGTCATCGCCGATCCACGAAAGTGTCTGCAAGTCGCTGGCAAGAATCGTGTGCGCGTCCGCCCAGCCCTCCAAGGTGACCTCCTCCCCGGGATAAAAAGGCGCGGCCTTTTCCGGCGCGTCCGCTGGCATGCTCCAGACTTGCCACTTTCCCTCGACGTTTTCGAGAAAAGCGATCCGGGAGTCATCCGGAGACCAAAACGGGGCATTGGCGTTGGCCCGAATCAATTCCTTTGTTCGCCGGGTATCGAAATCGTATTCATTGATGGTGCGAAGCGGCGACGGCTGCTCATCTCGGACAAACAGCAGCTTCTTGCCGTCATGCGACAAGCAGAGCGAATAGCCTGCTTTCCCGGGGACGGCCCGCGCCACGCTGCCGCGTTTGACGATCATCTTGTCGGCATCCGCAATGTATGCAGCCGCTACGGGCGGCTTGAAGTGTGTCACCGTCGGCGGTGCGGGCTTGTCCTTGGCCTCGTCATCGTCATCCGTGGGCTGGTTATTGATTTTGGGGAAGAGTTCCGTCGCCACTCGCGCGCAGCCTTGCGCCGCGCCTGTTTGGGCGTGCTCGACGGAGCCGTGAATACGAGTTTGGCAGTTGAGGCTGGGTCGGTGCACAGTTCGCGTGCGATATGAACAGAGACAGCGGCGCCGGTCTGGGAGTCCTTGGCGTTGTAGGTCCAGGTATCCGTGGTGCCCTTCACGGGCACTTCTGTCGGGTTCCAGCGGGATGGGAGGATAGCCAATTCTGTCAAGCCGTTCCGGGCCTTTTTGGCCAATGCGCAGACTCCACGACTGATCATTTCCCTGCACAAGGAGAAGTATGGGGTAATGGGTGGACTGCGGAGCGGCTGGCGCCGAGAGGAGCCTTCTTAACTTGGGCAGCTGGGGCTGCGGAGCGGGAGCCTGGTCTGGGTGCTGGACGGTTGCATGGCCGAGTGCGCCGGAAGGACGCAATGCGGCCAAGCAAAGGACAACGTACACGCCTAGCAGATACCGTGCTAATGGGGACTGTCGCACGCCGATCCTCCCGAACAAGCAGAATACCCTGCGGGGAGACGCCGGGCAATGCGGAGGGAAGAGGGCGTGAGTGGCAAGAGATACTGCCGCTCGAGCCAAGTCATCAACTCCCCAAGAAAAAGCGAAAAATACTTGACATGGCGAACAAAAAGCGAAATACTTCCCTCGTGCTTCGAGGTGGGCTATGTCTCCAGTTCTTTCCTCCACGGCGCGGTCCTTTGGTATCCCGCGCCGCCGCGCTACACAATCCACGGCAACACTCTTTCCTGTTAGCCCCTATGCGACAAGCCCAAAACCAAGGGCCGGTGATTCGCCAGGCGACACCCACACAAAAGTGGATGCCTCGACGAGCGCTGGCTTAGGCGGCAGCATTTCGGGTTGCCCCACGGCGGATTGCCCTCCGCCGGCCTCGAAAGAGGCGGTCCCGCACGGCTTCGAAAGCCAGGCGGATGGCCGGACCCGAGAGGCAGCCGTACCGCTGGTGGGCATCGCCCGCCTCGCAGCATGCTCTCCTCCAGCCGAGAGCCACCGGAAGTCCGCCGAAAGGCCGGAATATTTCCTGCTCCCGGTGAAGTCGATCCTGAACCGGTGCGATTCGTCGCGCGTTCCGTTCGATTGGACCATCAATCCTTACCGGGGATGCGAATTCGGGTGCCTCTATTGTTACGCCCGCTACACGCACGAGTACATGGAGTTGGACGGCGGGGAATTCGAACGAAAGATTTACGTGAAGAAGGATGCCGGGCCGCTGTTGGCTTACGACGTGGCTCACAAATATTCGTATGCCTCCGAGAGTTCTGGCGGCGAAAAGCCGGAGCATATTGCCATCGGCACGGCGACGGACCCATATCAGCCCGCGGAGCGCGAATATGGAGTGACGCGCGCCTGCCTAGAAGAATTGTCCAAGCGCGAGGGCTTGAGCATTTCCGTGATCACGAAATCAAATCAGATCGTGCGCGACATCGACCTGTTTCAAGCAGATTGCGGAGCGATCGGAGCTGGCACTGAATATAACGGTGACCACGCTAAGGCCGAGGCTGGCGCGTTTGCTGGAGCCGCGCGCCCCGCGCCCGGATTTGCGAATCGCCGCAGTGCGGCAATTGAGCGACGCAGGACTTCGCGTGGGCGTGTCCGCGTCACCGCTAATACCTGGAATTACCGACCGCGAAGGGGAACTCGAAGCGGTGGCGGAAGCCGCGCACAATGCGGGTGCGCAGTGGTTCTGGTCCGGCGTCCTGTTTCTTATGCCCTCTTCGGCAAAACAGTTCTTGCCCTTTATTCGTCAGAAATTTCCCCGACTCACGAAACAATACGAAGAGTGGTACGCAAAAGAAGCCTATGCCCCGGAAAAATATCGCAAGATGATCGCGGAGCGGGTCGCGCGCCTAAAACAAAAGTACGGCTTCGATTCTCGCCCCCAACGCGATACGCAGCGCGCAACCCCCTGCGCACAAATGAAGCTCGGCTGGGATGCCGCCGTCAGCGCCCAGCTGCAGGGCATGCGTTCCTGTGCCGCGCGATAGAGAGTTCCATTAAATACGTAGTAATATTCATTCTATGCGACGCGGAGTTATCGTATTCGCTGCTCTTTGTGTGACTGGCTCTGCGACTGCGCAGGAACGAGAAGCTATATCAGCTCAACCGACTCAATTCGAAATCGGGAGACGCACCTTCTTCGACTTCGGGCCCCCGTTCGACTACTACGAAATATTAATCGTTCGCTCTGCGGATAATGGAACATCCGTCGAGAGGATAACGCTCACGCCTGCCGGAGATGCATGCCTTTCGCCCGCGAAATACGAGATCGCGACAGGTTCACTGACCGAGACCATCCCTCAGCTCCTGGGCAAGACTGATCCTTGCAAGATTTCTGAAAAAGAGCTGCGCCGGGAACGCAAGCGATGCAAGAAATGCATGGTATTCAGCGGCGCTGAAGTTGCAATGCAAGTTCAGTGCGGTAATCAGACTCGCATAATCCGCTCGGACATTTTGGACAGAGATATGTTTGACCCCGCTGCTCATACGCCGGAACACACCTCTTGGACGATGCAGTTGCTGGAGCGTCTGCAGCAGCCTCTGGGGCCTGGGGTAATGGATAAGCCCATGTTCGAGATTCCGAAGCCGGAAGAAGTGCCGCAGATGTTTTCCCGTCCTGAGCTTCTAAAAGATATCGACGCAGGCAAATTCGACTTTCTATTCGGGGACGCGGTCAAGAAGCCTTCTGACCTATACCGGACAGCTCAGAAACATCCGCCGCTCCCCACAGTAACACTCATCAGCAGTTCTCCGATCGCGCCGGAGGTATTTCCAAAACTTATGTATCCCCCTTTAAGCAGATTCGCTCACATAGAGGGAACGGTGACAGTGAGAATGGATGTCGATCCGGACGGCACCGTTATTAATATGGTCATCGAGAGCGGTCACCCTTTTCTGCAGCGTGCTGTGCAAGACTCAATAGGCCGTTGGAAATTTCCGAGGAATCCGGTTTCGCAGCAGGTTGAGGCAACTATTCAGTTCTCGCTGAAATTCCTTCACACGCGGATCAAAAGTCACCGACCAATTAGCGTCCGCCACAACTCAGTGGGATGCGGTAGCTTGCGGCCCCGGCGGAAGGTGGGCCTCGAAGTAGCCGAGGATGTTTGTGTAGACGTCGAGGTTGGTGCCTTTGCCTTCGAAGATGCCGTGCGTGCGGCCGGGATAAACCCGCATATCAAACTGCTTGCCGAGCGAGATCAATTTGTTCACGAGCAATTCGAAGCCCTGGAAGTGCACGTTGTCATCGCCTGAGCCGTGCATGACCATTAAGTCTCCGCGCAAACCGGAAGCAAAATTGATCGCCGAGCTTTGTTCGTAAGCCTTAGGACTATCCTGCGGCAATCCCATATACCGCTCTTGGTAGATGCTGTCGTAGAGGCGCTGGTCGGGGACCGACGCGACGGATACTCCCACGCTATAAATCTCGGGATAGCGGAACATAAGATTGAGCGTCTCCGTTCCACCGCCGCTCCATCCCCACACTCCGACTCGCTTCGGATCGATAAACGAATGACGTTTTTTCGAGCGATTGCAGCGCAGCAGCCTGTTGTTGAGACGATAGCGGACCTACATTTCCGTACACGACTTTGCGCCATTCGCGGCCGCGCGGTGCAGGCGTTCCCTGGTTGTCAAAGCTCGCTACCAGATACCCGGCGCTGGTCAATGCGTACGGTCGAACATGGACGGCCAGCGATCCGCGGTTGTTTGTCCGGCAGGTTCGGAATAGACATTCACAATCAGCGCATATTTTTTAGCCGGATCGAAATTCGGCGGCTTCATTAGCCAAGCATCCACCATCAGGCCGTTGCCCGCGTCCACTTTCACGAATTCCGCTGGCCCGCTCGATAGCGGCTTCACGCGTTCGGCCAGCGCGGAATTGTCCGCCGTGTTTCGCATCACGCGATGGTCGGGCAAGTGCACCACTTCAAATGTCGGCGGCACATTGAACGAAGAGTAGTTATGAAATGCCCACTCGCCATTCGGCGAAATCGTATACGAGTGCGTGCCAGGCTGATTCGGCGTCAAGCGTTCCGGCGCAACCGAGCCGTCCATCCGGGCGCGATAAAGATAGCGTTGCGTCGCGTTGTCTGGTGATGCGATGAAGTAAATCCACTTTTCATCCGGGCTGACGCGGTCCAGACTGACCACGTCGAAGTCGCCGCGCGTCACGAGTTCCGTCTTGCCGGAATCGCGCGCCACGCGATACAAATGCCGCCACCCGTCGCGTTCGCTCAGCACCAGAAACTCTCGTCCGTGATTGACCCACAAAACGGAAGCATTCACGTCCACCCACGCGCGGTCTTCGTCAACGAAAACAGTTCGCGAGACGCCAGTCGCGGCATCGGCCAGCAGAAATTCATTCTTGTTCTGCAACCGATTCATGTGTTGCAGCAGCACATGGCCGGCGTCTGCCCACCCCATCCGGGGAATGTAGAAATTGTGCGGATCGCCCGCGGTCTGCATCCAGACGACTTTCCCACCCGCAGCCTCACAACGCCTACGCGAACTGCGGAGTTAGGCGTCCCAGCCAGCGGATAGGGATACTGAAGCGTCTGCGGATACGGACCGGTGTTGGGATAAGGAATTCCGGTAACGATTTCGCCGCGCGGCGCGCCCAAGATCGTATATCAGTGTGTAGTTCTGTACTCCGCTGGTATTGAATTGCCAGAAAGCGATGCAGCGGCTGTCGGGGCTCCACTCGAAGCCATCGCGGATGTCAAACTCTTCCTCATTCACCCAGTCGGAAGTCCCGTTGATGACGGTGTCCGAGCCGTCGTGAGTCAGTTGCGTGATTTTTGCGCTGGCAAGATCCTCGACGTACACATTGTTTCCGCGGACATAGCCAACCTTACTGTTATCCGGAGAAAATTTGGCGAACATCAAGCTCGACGCGGGAGCATCACCGCCGAGTTTGTGCAAAGCGCCGCTTTTCAGGTCCAGAACCCAATAGTCTCCGCGCGTATTCTGTCGCCACACGGTCTTCGAGTTTGTGAACACCAGAACTTGGTTTCCATCGGATGAGATCGTGTACTTTTCGACGGCCAGCGGCGTTTTCTCGCCAGCGGGAATCAGGCGGTTGGCTGCAACCAGAATGTCTCGCGCGCCAGTCGACGGTTTGGTAACGAACGATGTCGCTGCTCGCACCCGCGCCGGAAGGCTCCAACGCCAGATAATAATCTCCGCTTCCCACCCATTCGCCCCCTCGAAAAGTTTTCACGCGAAATTCCGGATTGGCCATCGTGCGCGCCACAAGTTTCGCCGCGGACTCGCGCTCTTGTGCCTGGGCTGCATCAGGGACGGCCATTGCGCTCGAAAAACTGAACACGATCGACGCGGCGCCTGGGAAAAGTCTCTTCGTTCTTGCCGATCGGTTCAGCACACCGGATCCCTTTTTCAGGTGAAACATTTCAGCCCTCCGTGAGCAAGTTACGGAAGAAGACACTACCAAATTCCGTTCTCGGCACGAATCTGCCATGACAAGCGACTTCACGGGACGATGATACGTGATTCTTCGCGTTTGAATTCAGGGGCCGCGGGGAATTGACCCCGTAGAAATTCGAGGTAGCGGCGTGCGCGGGGACGGCCGTTCGTGCGCAGCAGGCCCATCCGATAGAGGAAGACGAGCAACGAGAAAATTTCGGAATCCTTGACAGGCGCGGCTCCCGCAAACGCTGAGGAACCGGTACGCTCGGCGCTTTGTTGCTTCGATTCGTTCAGGAATGCGGCTAACATTGCGTAAAGCTCGCGGGGCAACGGAGCATCCGGAGGTTTTTCATAATAGATGCCGGAGCCAAGAGTTTTGTACGTTTCGGCGAGCGCCTGGAGCGCCGCGAGAACATCGGAATCGGTTGTGGCGGGATGCGCAGCGGAAAATTTCGCCGCGGTAAAGGCCAATCCAGAAAGCACATCTTGGTGTGCGTAGATGACGTCTTGCGAAACTTTGACGTCAAGGAGCGGTGTGTCCGCGGCCAGCGAGCGCTGGTGCTGATCCTCATAGCGATGCGCGGCGATCAAATAGCTGCAATCCGAAGGACAGTCGATCGAAACTTCGCGCTCCGTCCCGCAGCACACGGCGCAGATTTTCTCGCCCTTTGCCGGACAAAATCTTGCAGCTTTGCGCTTTTCACAGATCGGACAAGACACAGCAGCTCCCACAGACACTCACACAAACCAGCAGAGTACCCCGAGGCCACCCGAAAGGCCAAATCGCTAAAACATAAAACTGCGGCGAACCATGGTTTGGTCGCCGGAATGAATCGGCATGGAATCAGCCGGACGCGGAGCAAAATTCGCGCCGGGAATCGCGGGAAGGCCGCTGGAGCGGTCGACCAACACGAGAGTCACTGGTGCCGTGGCTTGAACGCGCAGCTGAACGTCGATTCCCTCGGCGGGCGGATTAGCGTAGTCGAAACTCCACTGGCCCGGCTGATGCCAGCGCGCTTCGGAGGGGTTGCCAAGGTCATGCCCGTTCACTGAAGCGCTGAGGACTTCCGCTTGTGCGAGGCCTACATGAATCGTGCGCGCGTGACGCGGCGTGGTGATGTGCAAACGAAGCGTGCGCGTGGCGCCATCCGAAGATTTATCGAGGAGCTCAGCTTGCGGAGGTGCAATCGAGAGCGCAGGAGCATCGTGCTGGAAAAATTCAATGGGATACCAGACCGGATAGAAATCGGGCAGCTTGCCACGGGTAGGAGAATTGCCCAGATATTGTGCAGCTCCAGGAGTCGATGCGCGCCACGGAGCTGCTCCAAACCGCTTTGCCCGTGTCGGCATCCAGCGCGTAAGCAAGCATGCTCGGCTTGGGATGCTCGGGAGAATAGCGAGTCGTGTTTCGCAGCCACCACGGAAAGGGCAACCGCCGCGGTTAGCGCGAGAACCGGAAGAGATTTCCGCGCGGATTCGAGCGCAGGTGTCGAGAAACGGAAAGAGCAACAGGAACAACAATCCGAAAGTGAGGCTCACAAGCGGAGCGCCAACGTTGCGTGAATCCGAGCGCAGTGTAAAAGCCCTTCAATAGCGGGACGAACAGCAGAAGGGCCGGCAGGCTCAGCACGCAAAGAATCAGAACGGAAAGAGATCGAAAGATGTCCGGGACGAAACGCTGCAATGGCCGTCGCGAGTAACGCCGCAAGCAAAGGCCAAACGAAAACGTAACTGCCCCCCGGCAGCCATTTGGAGGAAACAAGTACCAGGACGATGAACAATGCCGCGCCGCCTAGAAAAAATGCCGGGGCGCGATTTTCTTGCGCAAAAGTTTATACAAGCATTGCCAGCACTGAGGCGAGCAATGCGAAAAGCCCCAGGACGTAGAAGCTGCTTTGATAAATGCCGCCCTCGGGAAGCGCGTGCAGATGAAGCCAGCGCACGCCGACCACAAAACCAAGCCCCAATAGCGGAAGCACGATCAGCACGCTCGAGGTGTACCAAGAAGCTCGCGAGCATCGGCAGCAAACGCGTTTGCCACGCGCCGTTTGCATAAAAGAAAATCGCCAGCAGAAAAACGCCAGTGCCCACGAGCGAGCGGCCAGATGAATCGGCTCGAATAATGCACGAAACAGATTTCCGGGAATAGAAAAATACACGGCGTCCCGGTCCTGAAGCTGCGCCAAGATCCGCGTTGCCAAGGGCGCGAGCAAGCGAGAGCGCGCTTTCGCCCTGCTGTTGCAGGCTCCCGCGGTCAAGCGATCCCGCACTGTCGAGTGGCGTGTGATACGCCTCCCAGTGCCCGATGAATCCAGAATTGAGCCCGGCGGCCCGGCCTTTCTTGAATACCGTCATATCCGTATCGTTCGGCAGGCGCTTGTAAATTTCGTAGCTCAGCGAAGATCCCGCGGGATGCGGCGCGGTTTGCGCAAAGAGTTTCACCAGGCGGCCGTTGCCCCCGCTGGTTTCAAATAATTGCGATTCGCCCGCATTCCCGCGCGTATCGAAATTGACGGCCACGCGCACATCCTTCGCCGCAGGGTTTTCCTCAACGAACGCGGATGCGCCGAGCAGTCCATCTTCTTCGCCGTCTGTAATCAGAAAAGAACGTCGTTTGTGCAGCGGTGACCCTGCTCGCAGAGCGCGAAGCGTTTCAAGCAGCCTGCCCACTCCGGCGCCGTCGTCGCCCGCGCCCGGACCAGCGGGAACGGAATCGTAGTGCGCGACCAGGGCGACCGCATCCGGCGCTGCCGCTCGTGCCTTTCAGACGCGCGACAATATTTTCGACGGTGCCTGCAACTTCGTAGCGTGGCGTGACGCCTGTGGCGCGCTGAATCTCAGGAGTAACCCCAAGCGCGCTGAGTTGAGCGACCAGATAATCGCGCACGCGGTCATGCTCGGCGGAGCCCATTGGATGAGGAGCTGTGGCGAAAGCTTTCAGATAAACAAGGGCGCGATCGGCGGAGAAAAGCTCTTGCGATGCGGTTTCCGGCAGAGGCGCCGGTGTTCCCTCGCGCACCGCGCACACGCCCGCGACGATCATCACGAACAGAAGAATGCCCCAGCCGGCCAAACGATTTTCCACGGAATGTACCCCTCGACGCAGCCCTGAATCGCCGATAGTAGTGCGCTCGCGGTTCCGAAGGGCAAGCCGAGAAATGTTCTGCGCCCTGCATGACTTTATTGCGGAATCTGCGCGAATCCGTTAAGCGAGGGCTTCCGGTTGTCGCCCCTCGCGAATTATGAAATGCTCAAGCCAAGTTTGCAGTGAACCGCTTTTACCCAATGAGGTGAACAATGCCTTGCGATCCCCAAGAGTTGAAACATGTGCCGCTCTTTGCCCTGCTGGACGAAGAAGAGGTGGCGGTGTTGGCCGGACAAGTCGAAATCAAAAAATTTGCCCCGCGTCAGCGCATCTACAAGATCGGAGACCAGGGCGGACAAGCCTACATCATGATGTCCGGCGCGGTCCGCGTGACGACCATCGACGAAGACCACCAGGAAGTGATCGTCGATCAGCCCGCCCACGGAGAATTTTTTGGCTTCGCTTCCATGCTCGAGCAAACGCCCCACGAAACCAACGCTCTTGCGCTCGAAGAGACCGTCTGCGTGGAGGTGGACCGCCGCGACATCGCCGTGCTCCTGCAGCGCAAGCCGCTCGCGGGCATGGACATGCTCACCGTGCTAGGCCGCCAGTTCCATGCCTCGCAGCAGCTCGTCCGTCTTCGTGCCAGCCGGAATCCAAACGAATTGATCGAAACGGAAGCGACCTTTGGCGAGCGTATCGCCGATGCTGTCGCCCGCTTTGGAGGTTCATGGGCGTTCATTATTTCTTTTCTTGCCGTCCTGGTCGTGTACGCCAGCATTAACATTGGCCTCCGTCAGGTCGGCTTGGGATCCCTATCCCTTCATCCTGCTGAATTTGTTTCTTTCCATGCTGGCCGCTATTCAGGCGCCGGTGATCATGATGAGCCAGAACCGCCAGGACACCAAGGACCGGCTGCGTGGCGAGCTGGACTACGATGTCAACCGGCGCGCCGAGTCCGAAATTCAAGGCCTGGCAAGCAAGTTAAATCTGTTGGGAGACAAGATTGCCGACGTCGAGGATTTGATTCGGCAAAAGCTTTAGCAAGCGATTAGCGCCCTATAAATGCGTCGCTTCAGGCCATGATGACTTTGTTGCGGAATCGTCGCGCGGCAATGATCAAGAGCAGAGTGCCGATGATGAAGAGGGCGAGGCCGTCGGTCCAGAGATGGTGAATGCCCGCGCCGCGGAGGATGATGCCGCGCGTGATGTTGATGAAATAGGTGGCGGGGATGAGGTAGCTGATGGGATACAAGAATGGCAGGCATGGTTTCGCGCGGGAAAATATAGCCGGAAAAAAAGACGCTGGGAAGAATAGGCAAGAAAAGCAAGCTGCATGGCTTCGGCCTGCGAGGCTGGCTTTGCTGGAGATCAGGATTCCCAGCGAGAGCGCGGCGAAAAGATAGGGCAGCGAGAGAAGAGCGAGAAGAAGCACGCTGCCGTGAATGGGACACGGAAAAATAAAACGCATGGAAGAGAGAATAAGGCAAAGCTCAAAGAAGCCGATACCAGATAGGGAAGCAGTTTGCCGAGCAGAAGACCGAACGGGCGCACAGGCGTGACGAAGAGTTGCTCCAGAGTGCCGCGCTCTTTCTCGCGCACGATGGAGAACGCAGTCAGAAACGTGGTGACGTTGAGGAGCAGAATCGCAGTGAGGCCGGGCAAGAAAAAATTGGGCGAGCGGGAGTCCGGATTGAAGAGAAGCTTTGGGGCGCATGTCCACGGCAAAGGTTCGCTGCGATCCTGCAAGGACGCGGCGCAGCGATTCATCCAGGCCGATGGCGGTGGTGACGTTGATGGCTTGTCCGGCGACGGAAGAATCGGAGCCGTCAATGAGCACGAGAACCTGCGCGCTCATGTTGTGGAGCAGGCGGTCGGAGTAATCCACGGGAATCTTGATGCCGACGCGCGCTTTGCCGGCGATGATCAGGTCGTTGAGGTCGTGATCGTTTTCAACGTAGCGAATGAGGTGAAAAGTATCCGAGTTTTTCAGGCGGTCGAGCAAGTTCGCGGCTTTCGCGGCGGCCGTCGGCGTTGTAAACGACGGTGTTGATCTGGCGGATGTTGGTGTCGATGCCGAAGCCGAGCAGGAACATTTGCAGCAGCGGCATGGTCAGCGAGAAAAACAGCGTGCCCGCAATCGCGGCGCACGTGCAGCGCTTCCTTATAAAAAACAGCGCCGAAGCCGCGAAAAGTGTTACGCACGGGCGGCCTCGTCAGCGCTTGGTGCTTGTAGGTGAGCTCGACGAAGACGTCTTCGAGAGCTCGGCGCGAGCGGACGAATTTCCGCGACGGCGATGCCGTTCTTTCAATAATTGATCACGAAGATCTTCGAGATCGAGGTCGTCGTCAATCAGCGCATGGATGGACTGCCCAAAAATGGTGGCGCTGCGGATGCCGGGAATTGTGCGCGCGAACGCGCCAGCGCGCGGGTAACTTCCGGAGTGGTGATTTCGACGCGCATCGGTGCCTGCGGGCTGGACTTCGGGAAGTTCGCGCAGCGAATTGGGCGTGCCGTCGGCGATGATTTTGCCGTAATAAATGTAGGCGACGTGGCTGCAGCGCTCGGCTTCGTCCATGTAATGCGTGGTGACAAAAAACGTGATGCCGTGGCCGGAAAGTTCGAAGAGCAAGATCCCAAAGCTGGCGGCGCGCCACCGGATCGATGCCGGCGGTGGGCTCGTCGAGAAAAAGCAGTTTTGGTTCGTGCAGCATGGCGCAGCCCAGAGCCAGGCGCTGCTTCCAGCCGCCGGAAAGCTGTGCCGACAAGCGATTCATGTATGGGGCGAGGCCGTTGAGTTGGACAATTTCGTCCATGCGGCGCTTGAGGCGAGCTGCGTTCGAGGCCGTAAATGCGGCCGTAAAACTGCAAATTTTCCGTGACGGTCAAATCGAAATAGAGACTGAAATTTTGCGACATGTAGCCGATGCGCTCGCGCACAGCTTCCGGATCCGTGCGCACGTCAATGCCTTCGACAGTGGCGGGCCTCGCCACTGAAGCGGCAGCAGGCCGGTGAGCATTTTGATGACGGTGGTTTTCCCGCTGCCGTTGGGGCCGAGAAAACCGAAGATTTCGCCTTTTTCGCACGCGGAAGCTGACGTCATTCACGGCGGTGAATTGGCCGAAGCGCCGGACAAGATGTTCGCGCGGGGATGGCAGGCTTCGCCGGGATTTTGAGTCGTGTGGCCACGAGTCAGCTTCCCGGCGTCAGTTTCACATCCGCGGCCATGCCCGCGCAGAACGCGATCCGCGGAATCGTTGATGCGAATTTTCACGCCAAAGACCTGATGGACGCGTTCCTCGCGCGTTTGCACGTTGCGCGGAAGAAATTCAGCTTGTTGATTGATCTGTTCGACGACGCCGTCAAACACCTGTTTTCGGGAAAGGAGTCGACGCGAATTTCCGCTTTTTGGCCGAGTTGCACGCGGCCAATTTCCGTTTCCGGAATGTAGATGCGGACGTAAATCTGATCTTTTTCAAGCAGCGTGGCGACGGGAGTGTTCGGCGCGATCAGGTCTCCTGGGCGGACATCGAGCACTTCGACAGTGGCGGCGGACGGGAGCGAGCACTTGGCGCTCGCGGAAACGCGCTTCGTCATACGCTAAGCATGCTTTTGCCGAGTCGACGTCCTCGCGGCGGTTTCCGCGCTCGTATTTTTCCAGCGTGGCCAGGGCTTCCTGGTAGTGCGCTTCGGCCGCGGCGATTTCTTCGGGGCGATAGCCGCGCTGCAGCTCTTCAAGTTTGTGCTGAAGATTTTGCTGCTGCGCCAGCGCCATCTTCCAGTTGGCTTCGGCGGTGTCGCGTTGCTGTTTGGAGACGAGATCCTTTTGGGCCAGAGCGTCGTAGCGCTGGAAATCGAGGTGGGCGCGGACTTCGTCGGCGTTCGCGCGATCGAGGTCGGCCTGCGCGGCGGCGATGTCTTCCTTGCGGTAGCCATTCTTGCGCAGCTCGTAATCGGCTTTGGCTTGTTCCGCGGCGGCGCGGGCTTCAGCAATTTCTTCGGGGCGAAAGCCGCGCTGCGCTTTTTCCGCTGCGGCGCGGGACTGATCGAGCGAGGCCAGCAATTCCTTGTCGTCGAAAGTGATCAGCACTTGTCCGGGCTGGACGCGTGTCGCCTTCGCGCACTAGAACTTTATCAATGCGGCCGCCCACTTTCGACCCGACGCGAATGTCGCGAGCTTCAACAGTGCCGGAGCCTTGCAGCGCATTGTCGCGCCGAAACCACGTCGCGTAGACCGCCGTGCCGCCCAGGATGACGGCGACGAGAATTAGAATCAGACACGCGATTGCGAGTCATAAATTCAATCTCCGCTCGTGATAAACGGAACTGCGGCTAGCGAGGTTTCATGCTTGGCTACCAGCGGCGTTACGCGGAGCCAATCCGCCCCAAAGCACGTTGAACGCGGACTCGATCCGTGCATGCAGAGTCGCGTCGCCCTGAACCGACCAAATCAGCAGCGTTCCAAAAATGGTTTGCCGAAAAACATGCGCGATCTCGGCGGCAGGGAGGTCTCTGCGGATTTCGCCGCGCTCCTGCCCCAGGCGGACAATCTCCGTGTGCAGCGCGTGGACGCGCTTCTGTAAGTCCCCCATCGCTTCGCGCACCGGAGTAGTTGAGAGATACGCTTGCAGAAGAGTCCGGATAATTGCCGGGTTGCGAATCGGCTCTTGCGTCATCCGGATCCCCAGCGAGCGCAGGAACTGGGGCATGGTTTCGCCCGTCCGTCGCGCTTCCTCGACGGCAGCCTGCAGCTTCGCAAGTTGCATCTCGCCAAAAGCGAGCAGGATGTGGTCTTTGCTTGGAAAGTAGTTGAAAAAAGTGCCTTTGCCGACGTCGGCCGCTTCGGTGATGTCTTCGACCGTCGTCTCGTTAAACCCTTTTCTGGCAAAAAGATCGAGGGCGGAGCGGAACAAGCGCTCCCGGGTTTCCGCGGTTCGACGTTCGCGGCGGCCGTGCAACGCGTCGCGCTGGAGGTCGGGAGTGAGTCGATGGCTTCTGATTGGCTTTCTTGACCATGGTTCATAAATGACTATAAGTCATTATTTTTCAGAAGTCAATGTCTTCCCCCGCTCTCTTGCTGCCTCGCAAATAAAAAGGACCCCGGCGGTTCACGGGGTCCTTTGAACTTGCTGATCGTGCTCTTGCGCTATTCCTTCAGGGAGTTCGGGTCGGAAATGTTCTTGGGAGACTTCCGGTTAAGATACGCGATCATTTGCTGCGCTGGCGGAGGTACGGCTACCGCTCCTTTCAAAATGATCGCTTCTGCGTCCATGTTCTGTTTGTAGACGCGCTCATTGGCATCATTGTCTGGACGAACTGTTGAACCTTCCAGAGAGATGCCTGCAAACAAACCGCGCGAGCGTGAATAGCTCAGTACTTCGGCGCGCATCGTGGCGTCGGTCGATGCGCTGGCAGTGCGGCCCTTGGGGCCAGCCGCGGCAGAGGCGTCCGCCCCGAGCTTTACTTTGCTCTTGAGAATGGAGCGAGCTCCGCGGGGGTTCATCACCAGCAGGACGAAATCAGTCGCCTGCCCGCCAATCTGGAAGCCGATACTGCCGCCTTCGAGAGCCATCATCGAAGGTGCGCTCCATGGGCCCGTGAAATGTTCACCGCTGCGGCACGTCATGGCGCCACGTCCATAGCTGCCTCCGATGACAAAGGCGGCTTTCAAGACCGATGGATATACGATGATGCATTCGGCCTTGTCGATGAGATCCGAAGGGATGTCATCGGGGATATCCATAATTTCTTTGAGTACGCTGCCGCAATTCTCCAGACGTTCGGCTTCTTTTCTGTCATCTGCCAAAAGCGGCGGGGCGACCATCACCAACGCCAGGAACAAGAACCAATTTGCTTGATCAAATTTTCACCTCGTTGAATTTTGCTGGGCTAACCAATCATAGGTTGCCAAAGGTCTGTGCGCAACCTGCAGTTTGTGAGGGGCCTGCTTCAATTCCGTATAACACATGAGTAGATGCGTCTCGCGCAGGAAATGTTCCGCAGCGTTTCGACTATACTTTTACCTGCAGTGATTTATGGCCGGAGAAAACATGGGCGTCCGAAGATGGAATCGATTGTCGGCTGGGACAGTAGCGGGTGCCATGGCCTTCTGTGCTTTGGCCTCAAGCGGCGGGCTCGCGCAGACCAATCCAGCGAAGGAAAATGCTTGCTGCGCAAAGAAGCCGCGGCGAAAGCGAGAAGAGCGTTCGCCCAAGCGGGCTGCGGCGCCGGCTCGATTTAGCGCGCGGGCCGACGCTCTTCTGGATGCGGCGCCTGAGAGCAAAGGCGATTGGGGACTGTTGATCGTGGATGCGCAGACGGGCAGAAACGCTTTACGAGAAGAATGCCGACAACTATTTCGTTCCGGCTTCGAATATGAAGCTCTTCACTACAGCGCTGGCGCTGGCCAAGCTGGGGCCGGACTACAGGTTTCGCACAACGCTCGAAACGCGCGGCGCCATTTCGCCGGACGGCACTCTTTCCGGCGACGTGTTTCTGGTGGGGCGGGGCGATCCGAATCTTTCGAACCGCAAGTTTCCCTTTGAACTGAAGGAAGAATTCGACGGGCCGCCGGAGAAAGTGCTGGCCGAATTGGCGGATGCACTGGTGGCGCGCGGCGTGAAGGAAATTTCGGGCGATGTGGTCGGCGATGACAGTTATTTTCCGCGCGAACGCTATCCCGACGGCTGGGAAATCGACGACATGGTCTGGGAGTACGGCGCGGCGATTTCCGCGATCGTCGTCGACGACAACACGGTGGCGCTGACGCTGACGCCCGGCGAAAAAATGGGAGATCCGGTGAACGCAACCGTTGCGCCGCTCACTCCCGACTTTGCGCTGCAAAACGACGTGACGACGTCGGCTGCCGGACGTGAAATCGGATTTGACGCTGACGCGCGAGCCGGGCGCGAGTCTCGTGGATCGTGCGCGGCACTCTGCCGGCAAAGAGCACACCGCGGAAACTTGTGCTGGCGATTGAAGAGCCGGCGCTGCATGCGGCTTCGCTGCTTGCAGGGTTCCTGGCCGAACGCGGCGTGAAAGTGGACGGAAAGATCCGCGCGGTTCATATTCCTGACGCGGATATTTCGCCGCGGACAATTCTCGCGGAGCATGTGTCCGTGCCGCTCGGCGATTCCGTGAAGCTCATCAATAAAATCAGCCAGAACTTGCACGCCGAGATGCTGTTGCGTACCGCGGCGCGGCAAAACGGCATGTGGAGCACTCCGGAGGATTTGCTGAAAGTTCCCCAGGATTTTTATGCCGCTGCGGGAATCGCGCCGGATGATGTGATTCAAACCGATGGCTCGGGACTTTCGCGGCACGACCTCGTCACGCCGCGGGCCGTCGTGACTTTGCTGAAGTATGCGCAGGGGCAGCCGTGGTTTGCGCCGTACTATGCGTCGCTGCCCGTAGCGGGAATCGACGGCTCCTTGCAGGACCGCATGAAAGGCACAGTCGCGGCCGGAAGAATTCATGCGAAGACCGGATCCGTCGAGCACGTGAGGACGCTTTCGGGTTTCGCCGAGACGCCGAGCGGGCGGAGACTGATATTTTCGTTCCTGAGCAACAACCAGGGCGGAAAGAATCACGAAGCAACCGATGCCCTGAATGGGCTCTGTGTTGCGATGATCGAAGAATTTGACGAGGCAGCAGGCGCAATCGCGCCCGCGCACCGAGCACTCGAAACAGAGATGAAGCATCGCGAGCAGAATTCTCAAGTAGAGAAAAAAACAAAATGTCGCGGACCGCACAAGACGTACTCGAATTTGACAAGCTGCGGGAGCTGTTGCGGCTGAGGACGACGTGCGCTCCAGGGCGCCGGGCAGTGGATGCGCTGGAGTTTGGAACGAATCGCGCTGCTCTCGAAGCGGCGTTTGCGTTGATTCGCGAGGCGCGGGAATGGCTGCGCGGAGGCGGCGAGCTGGGATTCGGCGGGCTGGCCGACCCGCAAGCTTGGCTCGAGAAAATCGAAGGGCCGGGAATCGTTCTCGAAGCGAAGGAGTTTCTGGATGCCGCGTCGCTCCTCGAGACTGCCGCGTGGCTGCGCGGGCAATTCCGGGAAGATGCGGCGAAATTTCCGCTGTTGGCTGCGCGCGTCGCCTCGCTGACGGACTTTCGGGATGTGCTGGCGGCGATCCGGCGATGCGTGCTGCCAAATGGAGAGATCAGCGACGATGCGTCGCAGGCGCTGCGGCGCATTCGCGCGAGCATCACGCAGACGCGCGAATCGATTCAGAAAACGCTGAAGCAAATCCTGCGATCGCGCAATGCGGAGGCCGGAGAAGATTACGTCACGCTGCGCAATGAGCGGTTTGTGATTCCCGTGCGCGCGGAGAACCGGCGAAGCGTTCCGGGAATCGTGCACGGCGCGAGCGGAACAGGGCAGACCGTGTTCCTCGAGCCGTTTGAGACTGTGGAGGCGAATAACGAACTCATCCAGCTTGCCGAGGATGAAGCGGCGGAGATTATAAGAATTTTGCGTGAATTGACGGAGCGCCTCCAGATCGTTCGAGGTCCTTTGCTTGCTGCGGCCGAAACCATTGCCGAACTTGACGGTGTTTTCGCGCGCGGGCGCTTTGCGCGCGATTTCGATGCGGCGATGCCGGAGTTTTCCGAAGTCGCGGAATTGCGTTTGGTTGATGCGCGGCATCCCGTTCTCGAAGACAAGCTGCGGCGGGAAGATCGCGCCATCGTGCCGATGACGCTCGCGCTGGGCGGCACGGAAAAAGTCTCTGGTCATCAGCGGACCGAACACCGGTGGAAAGACGGTCGCGCTGAAAACGACGGGGCTGGCGGCGCTGTCCGCGCAATCCGGCATTCCCGTGGCCGCGCAGCGCGCGGTGCTGCCGATTTTCGACCGCGTGCTGGTGGACATCGGCGACGAGCAGTCCATCGCCGCCGATCTCTCGACGTTTTCCGCGCACATGCTGAATTTGAAGACCATGCTGGAATTGGCGACGCCGCAGTCGCTGGCGCTGGTCGACGAAATGGGCACGGGCACCGCGCCGGAAGAAGGCGCGGCGCTGGCCGTGGCGCTGCTCGATGAATTTCGCGCCAAGAATTGCATCGTGCTGGCGACGACGCATCACGACCGACTGAAGACCTACGCTTCGACGACGCCCGGGGTGGTGAACGCCGCGGTGGAATTCGACGACGTGAATTTGCGGCCGACGTACCGGCTGATGGTTGGCGTGCCGGGCGGATCGAGCGGAATTGCGATTGCGCAGCGGCTGGGCATTGCGGCTTCCATTATCGAGAGGGCGCGGTCTCTGCTGACGCCGGAATCGCGCGAAGCCGCGGACTTGATCGCCTACTTGCACCGCAGCCGCGATGAACTGGACCGCATGCAGCAGCAAATGGCGGCGGAGCGGCACGCGCTCGAAGAAGAGCGCAAGAAGCTGCGCACGGAGTGGGTGGAACGCCAGCAAAAACGCATCAAGGAACTGGAAGCGCAGTTCGCGGAGATGCAGAAACGCTTCGATGAAAATGTTGCGCGCGTGATCGAAGCCGTGAAAGAACGCGAACTGCGCGCTTCGCTCGAAAAAACCGCGCGGCGCAAAGGCCAGGACATTCGCAGCGAAGCTCGCGAAGAGCTGAATGCCGCCGTGGTGCAGACGATTTCGGAATCGCAAGCGGACTTGGGCACCGCGTCTGCGAGCCACGGAACCGGTTCAGCGCGGAGACGCTGCAAGCCGGGCGCGACGAATTCGCGTGCGCGGATTCAGCAAGCCGGTGATCTTTCGCCGCTTGGATGGCTCGTCGGCGGAAATCGAAGCCGGCCCGCTGCGCATGAAAGTTGCGGTCGACGAAATTACCGGAGTAGAAGGCGCTGCCGCGCAGCAGTCAGCGCCAGCAGCGTCGCGAAATATCACCGTCACTTCGCAGCCTAGCGAAGGCGCTGCGTCGGGCGAGATAAACGTGATCGGTATGCGCGTTGAAGAAGCCACCGAGCGCGTCGACAAATATCTCGACGAAGCGGCGCTCGCGAATCAAACGCGCGTGCGCATCATTCACGGCCACGGCACCGGCGCGCTTCGCAAAGGGCCTCGGCAGAATTTCTGAAGACACATCCGCTCGTGCAACGAACTTCGTTCGAGACCGAAGAGCACGGCGGAAAAGCGATCACAGTTGTAGAATTGCGATCATAGGAGCACATGGCGGAAGCGGGATCATTCGCGGAGCGGGTGAAGCAGCAGGCGGACATTGTTCGCGTGGTGGGCGAATACGTGCGCCTGAAGAAGAGCGGGAAAGATTTCAGCGGGCTGTGCCCGTTTCATGCAGGAAAAGACACCTTCGTTTACCGTGCATCCGCTGAAGCAGATTTTTCATTGTTTCGGGTGCGGGAAGGGCGGCGACGTTTTTAATTTCGTGATGGAGATGGAGAAGTGCTCCATTTCCGGAAGCGGTCCGGAAGGTTGCGGAAAAATGCGGGATCGCGATTCCGCGGCCCAAGGAGCGGTCGCCGGAGGAGCGGAAGGAAAATCAGCAGCGTGCGGCGCTGGTCGAGATGCATCGCGAGGCGCAGAGCTTTTTTCACGAAACAAATTTCCGGAACGCTCGAAGGAAAAGCGGCGCGGGCTTATCTCGAGGATCGCGGGCTGGATAACAAAGCGATTGACCGCTTTGGAATCGGCTATGCGCCGAGCGACGGGCGATGCCTTGCTGCGGCTTCCTCAAGCAGAAATATCCGGAAAAGCTGCTCGTCGAATCGGGACTGATTTCGCGCGGCGAACAGGGCGGCCGGTTGTTCGACCGGTTCCGGCGGCGCATCACGTTTCCCATTGCGAATGATTCGGGAAAGATCGTGGCGTTTGGTGCCGCGCGCTGGGCGATGACCAGCCGAAATATTTGAATTCGCCGGAAACGCCGATCTACTCGAAGAGCAACGTGCTGTATCACCTGGACCGCGCGAAGGAAGCGCTGCGGCGGTCGGATTTTGCGGTTCTGGTCGAAGGCTACATGGATGCGATTGCCGTGGCGCGCGCGGGAATCAGCAACGTGGTGGCAAGCTGCGGGACGAGTCTGGCGGAGCCGCAGATCAAATTGCTGAGCCGTTTTACGAAGCGCGTGATCGTGAACTACGACCCGGACACCGCGGGGCAGGCGGCGACAGAGCGATCCGTGTCGCTGCTGCTGGAGCACGATTTTGAGGTGCGCGTGCTGGCGCTTCCTCCGGTCGGCGACAAGAAAGCCGATCCGGATTTGTTCATCCGCGAAAAGGGCGTCGAAGAGTACACCAAGCTGCTGAAAGAGGCGCCGCCATACGTGGACTACCTGATCGCGCGGGCGCGGAAGATGGATTTGACGACCGGAGAAGGGAAGCGGCGCGCGGTGAATTTTCTCTTGCCCTATGTCCAAAAAATTCCCAATACGATTCTTCGCTCGGAATGGGCCACGCGGATTGCGCAGCAGCTTCGACTGGACGAACCGGTGTTGCGCGCCGCGTTGAGCAAAGCGGCCACGCAACGCCACAGCGAATTGAAAATTCAGCCGGAGCTGGTGGGCCGCTCGGCAAAGCCCGTCGAACGGCGATTGATTCGCATGCTGGCGGAGGCGGAGGGATTTCGCCGCGAGCTGGCGCAACGGCTGCAGGCGGCCCAGCTCCATCATGGGCTCGAGACAGAGAAGGTTTTCTCGGCGCTGATCGTTGCGAGCCTGGCCGACGAGCCGATGCAGGCAACGGAAGTCGCCACGCAGCTCGAAGAGCGCGACCGGCGCATGCTTTTCGAGATTCTGTTTGAGGAAGCCAGCGAGCCGACCTGGGAAGAGGCGGTCAGTTGCGTCGAGGCTTTGCAGCACCGGCAAGCCGAGCGGGAGCTTGCGGATGTGCAGCGGAGCATCGAGGCGAACCCCCCGGTGGCGGAGATGCGCGGGCTGCTCGAGAAGAAGCAGGATCTGATGCGGCGGCTCGCGGCGGCGAGATGACCGGTGTAGATCATTCGTTGGTGCACTGCCCGGGAGTTCTTGCTCGGGAGCATAGACTGAAGTCTGTGCCACGGGCCTCGGAGCTGACATCGGTTCATCGAACAACTGGTTGACCTGTGCGTGTGCGGATTGTGTGTGGCCGGGGGGATCCCTGACATTTTAGACCGGGCGCATATCTGACACTTTCTGGTCCGGTTGGATGACGGGATTAGAGGGAGGCGAAGGGGACGCGTCCCCTTCGCCTCCCTCTAATTTAGCGTTCGTGAGTAGTGGCGCCACCCGGAGTTGCTGGCTGTCGAACAGGGCGATGGGATGCTGCGCGAAGTAGACCGTGAACCAGCGGTCGTCTTCCTGCAACAAGCCTATTCGTTCGCCCCACAGAACCTCACTTAAAAACACATCGTCTTTCTTCCAACGAAAATGACCTTTCCGCCGCACGCTGCGCACCAGCATATACCCGGGATACTCCGGCTCCGGCACCTGCTCAGGGAATTTTCGCACCGACGGCTCATAGACCTCCGCCGGCGTGCGCATGCCCAGCGCTTCGTGCGGGCGCACCTCATTGTATTCCTGGCGAAAGCGGTCCGAAGCGCGTTGCTGCTTGCGCCGGTTGGCGGCGGGCGGATCGGCCACCTCCTGTTTCATCGTGCGATGCATGCGTTCGTGTCGGCCATTCTGTTCCGGATGTCCGGCTTCGATGCGCTCCGGCACGATGCCTAGCTTGATCCACCACACCGCCAAGCGCGACAGTCCGGCCAGCGCACGGCTCGCAAAAGGCGCGCCGTTGTCGGTGCGGATCGCTGTGGGCATGCCGAATTCGCGGAAGGCCGCTTCAAAGATGGCCTGCACTCTGTCCGTGTCGGTCTTCTCCACGGCCTGGCAGCGCAGCAGATAGCGGCTGTGCGCGTCGGAGATGGTCAGCGGATCGATGCGCTCCCCGTCCGCGGTGCGGAACCAACCCTTGAAATCCGCGCACCACACGCGGTTGGGTCCATCCGCATGCGCCAAGGGTTCGCTGTAGGGAGTGGTGCGCCTGCGCTTCTTGCGGGGCACCACCAAGCCTTCGCGCCGCCGCAGCGCTCCGATGGTGCTGGCCGCAGGCCAGCTGCGCCCCGGCTCGTCCCGCTCCAGAATGCGCTTGAGCTTCCGCGGTCCCCAGCGCATGTGCGCCTGCCGCAGCCCCAGCACCTGCTGCTCGAGTTCCACCGGCATCTGGTTGTGATGCCGGTGCGCGGCGCGGCTCTGCTCGATCAGTCCGCCGGCGCCCGCTTCGCGGTGGCGCCGTAACCACACGTACCCGGTCTGGCGGGTGATTTCGTAGCGCGCACACAGCTCGGTCATGGTGCGTTCCCGTAACTCGTGCTCGAAGATAAATCTAAGTTTTTCTTCCATAACACTGCTCGTTTTCCATGGCATGCGCTTGTTCTACACGCAATCGCCAAATTTCCAGCAGTGTCAGGGATGCTCCCGGTCTATTCTGTCAGGGATGTGCCCGGTCTGTACCGGTCTGTACCCTCCATTACTCCCCCTCCCCCCTCCCCTGTTTTTCGTAAGTGCGGATTCTAAAGGGCTTAACATTCCTGTAAGTCGATTGGAATCAATACTTGTGGACGCTTTTGCAAGTGTTGATTCTAAAGGGTTTGTAAGTAAACATAATCGTCCTTGGAATTCGTTATTTCGACGCGCATAAGCAGCGCGATGAAGAACACTCGGGCTTTACTCCGGTGCGAGAGGATGAGGCCATAGGGCTCCGTCCTGCGCTGCATTTGCCGGCTTCGCACGTTAGTGTGTGGCGAAACAGCGGAGAAGAGCACAGCCAGGATTCATCGGATGCCAACTACGCATGCGATGTAACTGCGCTTGGCTGTGCCACATCGCAGATGCCTAAAAATAAAAAAGGCGGCAGAGTTGCCGCCGCACCAAGATTCCGTAGAACTACATGCCTTAAGTATACCATATTTAAAACTATTGCCAAGGAAAAAAAGGGATGGAGAAGTTAGCAGAGTATTGCCGTATGCGGCGTGCTCGTTTTTGCGGAGCAGGATTCGGCCTTGGCTACTTTAGTTGGGACAATGGAATGATCAGGCTGCCTACTTGTGCGGTGGTGGAATCTTCGACCACAATGCGCAAGGTAGTGACGCCTGCTTGTGGCTGTACAAATTGATGAAACGGAAAGCCCGACTTCAAATAAGCTGAATATTTTGACTCCGTGAAATCAAAACTAATCCTGCTGGCGGATTGACGAAGGATTTTGCCGGTTTCATCTTGCTCGATGGTGGCCACTTCCACTGCACCTTTGTGGGAGCCAGCAATCTGCTCAAATCGGAGCTTGTGAATGTCAAGCAAGCCGAAAAGGCTCAAGCAATGGGGCAACGGCTTTTCGACACGAACCACTTTGATTGTTATGGGAATGGAGGATGATTCCAGCGGACTTCGGATGGCCACAAGATAATTGTTGTGACGCTCGTCCTGCGTGGCTGGAGTGTCCTTGAGGGCGAAGTAGCCTTTGGGATAGCGGAGGTTTAACCCGGAGCGGTGGACCTGGACTTTCAGTTCATGGAATTTCCCGTCCAGCGAATCGGAGTCTATATAAAAGCCGAGCGTATAGGTGACGGCGGAATCCTCGACGGCGTCACGAATGGCGCCGGTGAGGTCGTTGGTGTTGACGAAGGCCCGGCCGCCTGTTTCATCGGCGAGCTGTTGCATGGTGTCAATGCCGAGTGGGCGCTGGTCGGATGCGCAGGAGATGTCTCAACCCCAAGGCGCCATGGACGTATGATCGTCTATGTCCCACTCTGTTTCCGGAGTTTTCGAAGTGAGCAGAGGCAGCGGCCGCGAGCGTCCACAGGATAGGCCGCGATATTGCGCAGGTCCAAGGATGCGGGCGAGGCCGGACCAGAAAACGGAAGATTGGCGGTCAGCCAAAGCAAGTTTTTGCGGCCGGGAATACTGGCCACATGAGATGCAATGACTGGTAGTGCGGACATAGTTGCTGCGGCGCGACGGGCATTCATGATTGCGGCAAATGCCAGCGCTCTGCGCGTCGGCATCTAGAGGGCGATTAAAATCGCCGGGTACTCGGCGTATGGAGGGCGCCGGGTTCGACGGCTTCGCATTGGTTTTTGAGGTAGTGTCGTAGTTCTTCAGGATGGTGAGAAGGCGGTCGCGGTCGTTAGTGAAGTCAGAAAGGACGTGCAGATTTCGCTCAGACCATAAATGGCGATTCGATCTTTTGAGTCAAGTGCTTCAAGAATTCGATCAGGTGCTGTTTCGCATTGGCGGGCGAGATCCTCAAGCCAGTAGGTATGGTCTCGTATCCTCAGGCCCGTGCCAGAAAGCGTATTGAGATTATCGAGCAGGACGATGGTGATGCTGCTTGGACTGCGGGGACATACTATACTGCGGGAGGTCAGAGAATGTGTTGGGAAGCAGAGGCTGAAGTGGAGCAGATTGCGGCGTAGATGCGGCGGATTCCGCGGTGAAGACGCTGATCGTCTGAGCCTTCCCGCGGTCAAAGACAGCGAAATCGGCCTTGGTCAGATCCGGGACAGGGCCGTTTTTGTCGCGGACAATGACACCTACCTGAACCAGCCGAGTGGATACGGTGATCGGCGAAGGCTGGGGCCTTCTGGGCCGAAACTGTAATCGCCGCCAGCGCTAAAGCAGGTAACGCAAACACATCTGAGATGCGGGCCACGAAAATACGATACGCCCCGGGAGGTACGTTGTCATTCCCAACGAGCAAGGGAGAAGCTCACGTTTTGCTTTTTTACCGGGGGATTCTCATCAACCGCCAAAGCGTTTGGGGAGGAGGGGTAAAATCCGCCGCGCAGGGTTGCGCGATCGACTAAAGCTTTTCCAGATGCAGCCTCACGTACGATTTTCGGGCTTGCATGACCTGGTTGATTGTCTGACTGCTGCTACCTTCACGGATTCTTCTTCTGCCCCTGTTGTTGAGACTGTTTCTGCTGCGCCGCTTTCTCCGACTCCTCTATCGCGATGCGAAACTGGTCCACCGCGGCCACACCCGGCAGTTTCAGTCCATCCTTTGCAATGTACTTCCACACCGCCGCGCCATCTACCGGGTACTGCACTCCTCCCTGAAACACTTCGAAGGTGTCCTCCTGAGCTCCAACTTCCATGCCTGTATGGGCCCTATCGTTAGGTCCATTCGTCCCCGTCGGAGCTCCCTGCTGCGTCACATCGGCCGGACGCCCTTGCTGCCCTATTACACGTATCTGGTTGTCCCTGGTATCGATCGCTACCGGCGAATCCACCGGGCCGCCATTGATCGTCGGATTCGAAATCTTTCCCGTCCCTTTTCTTATCCCGATTACCAGGTCCGCCTGGCTCGCGTCCTGCACCAACCGGAACCGCCCCCACTTCACGAATGCATTCTCCACGTCCGCCTGTGCCTTCTGGTTCGCTAGTGGGTCGTCTATCGTCTTGCCAGCGTCCGGCAGGATCACCACCAGCACCGTCTGCGCCTTCAACACATAACCCGGCAGATACACCTTCTCTTTTTTCTTGGCGCTCGCTATCCCCATAGCTGCTATCGCTAAGCAGATCGTCGCCATCGTTCTCCGCGCGAGGATGGTCATAGCTGCCTCCCTGCACCTTCGTCATCGGCATTATATCCCCGAGACGGTGAGGCTCTGTAGTTGAACCGTCGGCGGCAACTTCTTCCACAGATTTCCACTGATTAAAATGTTGACGGGGATAGAGTTAAGCGTGTAGCGTAATAGGGTTTCGCGGGTAACGGATTGGCGCCTAAATGCATCTATATAGATGTACTTAGAGCCGGAGGACCGTACTCTCGAGAGCGGGAAACGGACGAAGTACAGGGCGAACGGCAAGCTGGCGGCGCGGCGCATCATAGAGGAATTCATAAAAAGACGAGTGAACTGGCGGGGGATTCCCCACAGTTCTTTTCGATGACCGCAGAGGAGTTGACTGCGCCAGTGCGGCATACTGCCCGCGCCTTTGCATAAAGAAGTTTTCGTCGGCACTGACCGGCTTTGTTGGGGATTGCGCGTAGAAGCTTGGAGGAATTCGTGGCAGCAGTGGGTCTTGAAGAAAAATATGATGCGGTAAAACAGCTCATTGCCATCGGCAAAGAGCGCGGATACCTGCTTTACGACGAAGTGAACGATTCGCTTCCGGCCGAAGTGCACTCTTCGGAAGAGATCGACGACCTTCTCACTACATTTGAACGCAACGGGATTGAGATTTATGAGGACCAGGCGTCGGCGAAGGCCGCGCGCGCGGTGGAAGTGTCCGCGGAGGCTGGCGACCGTGACGTCATCGTCAAGGACGAGGCGCATTCGGACGAGGGCGGGAGCGATCTGGACCTGACGCCGGGTTCACTGGAAAAGACGAACGATCCCGTGCGCATGTACCTGCGCGAGATGGGCACGGTGCCGCTGCTGACGCGCGAAGGCGAAGTGACTATTGCGAAGCGCATCGAGCGCGGGCAGCTGGTGGTGATGAAGTCGATCACGCGGTCGCCAATCGTGATTAAGGAATTGATTGCGGTGGGCGAGGATTTGCGGAAGGGCGCGCGGTCGATCAAAGAGATCGTGCAGTTTGACGACGAAGAGCTGACCGAAGAAAAGATCGCGAACAAGACGAAGCAGACGCTGAAGTACATCGACAAGATTGCGAAGCTGTACGATTTGGCGCTGAAGCAAGCCGTCAAGCTGGATAAGACGCCGAAGGCGAAGAAACGATCGTACATCAAGGCGAAATGGGCGGTGGCGCGGACGCGCGTCGAGATATCGGTGGAAATTCGCGGGATTGATTTCAATCCGTTCGAGAAGAAGCGGCTGATCGACAAGATGCGCGGGACGGTCGAGCGCTTGCAGTCGCTGGAGCGCGAAGCGGGGCGGCTGGAGCGGCGCGTGGACGCCGCGAAAGGCGACGTGGCAGCGGAAGCGCGCAAGGAATTGCGCACGCGGCGGACGGAGCTGAAAGATATTGAAGAGGCGAGCGAAGTTGGGCTCACCGAACTGAAGCGCACGCTGACGTTTATCCATCGCGGCGAAGCGGAAGCCGAACAGGCGAAGAAGGAATTGATCGAAGCGAACCTTGCGCCTGGTCGTTTCGATTGCGAAGAAATATACGAACCGCGGGACTGCAGTTCCTCGACCTGATTCAGGAAGGCAACATCGGGTTGATGAAGGCCGTGGACAAGTTCGAATGGCGCCGCGGATATAAGTTTTCGACGTACGCGACATGGTGGATTCGCCAGGCGATCACGCGCGCGATTGCCGACCAGGCGCGCACGATTCGTATTCCGGTGCACATGATCGAGACGATCAACAAGCTGGTGCGCACGAGCCGGCAGTTGGTGCAGGAACTTGGGCGCGAGCCGACTTCGGAAGAAATTGCCAAGCGCATGGACATTCCGGTGTCCAAGGTGCGCAAGATTTTGAAGATCGCGCAGGAGCCGATTTCGCTGGAGACGCCGATCGGCGAAGAGGAAGATTCGCATCTCGGGGACTTCATCGAAGACAAGGCCGTGGTTTCGCCGTCGGACGCGGTGATCAATCTGAATTTGAAGGAACAGACGTCGTCGGTGTTGAAGACGCTGACGCCGCGCGAGGAAAAAGTTATCAAGATGCGGTTTGGCCTGGATGACGGCAGCGAGCACACGCTTGAAGAGGTGGGACAGTCGTTCGCGGTCACGCGCGAGCGCATCCGGCAGATTGAGGCAAAGGCGCTGCGCAAGCTGCGGCATCCGTCGCGTTCGCGGAAGTTGCGGGCGTTTTTGGAAGGGCCTTCGCGGGATTATTTGTAGAACGATTCGAAAATCAAAATTCGAAAAACGAAACGCCCCGAGACGATCGGGGCGTTTTTAATTGCCGTGGAATTCTGAGATGACTTCGATCTTGCCCACGATGTTCTGATTGAACTCGCTGAGCTTTTCCGCTGGAATCCAATATTCGAGATGCATCGCGCCGCCTACTTTTTGTACGGGGAACTGCGAAAGGTAGCTTGTCTTGATAGCGAAGCGCGTGACGAAGCCTGAATACGATGGTGAATTCTTCGCATTCCAGTCGCGCGCAATTTGCGTCGCGTATTCCTCATTAAGCACCGGGTAGAAAATCGGTCTGCCCTGGCAACCGGGGCGGAAAGGCAGTGTATCCGGACTCTGCGATAAGTCGGAGTTCGTTTGCTCCGACCGGGCGATAGAGAATCGTGGCTTCATCCATGCTTCTGGCGCCGACTCTCGGAAGCTAAGCAGGCAGTTCAACGTATGCAGAGTAAGTTTGTGGTTCAGGGACGGCCTGGCCTTCTTCGCGCAGGCCGTCGAGGTGAAAAGCAATGGCCTCACGCATGTTTTTTTCGACTTCCTCGCGTGTGCGACCAGTCGAGACGCAGCCGGGCAGATCCGGTGAGTAGGCGGAGAATCCAGTTTGCGTTGGCTCGATGACAATCAGGTACTTCTTCATGGCTTCAACCCCGCTTGTTTCAAGACGCTATTCAAAGTTCCCGGCGCCAAATCATCGCCAGGCTTCCCGGGACCGTGACAAGTCCTAGTTTAACAGGATGTTTGTACTGGCGATGACTTCCTCTCGTTCTTACGAGCACCCAACCATCTTGTTCCAGCATGCGGATTACATCGCGGACCTTCATCCGGCAACCATATGCCCCCGTTGGAGGACAGTCAAATATTTGCAGGACGCACGGGAAGGGGTGATACGCGCGACCGGTCGAAACTTGCGAAGATGCGCGTTTCACGGAGCCATTGTGCGTATTAGAATGACAGCTACACCCTGCCGATCGAGGACGAATGAAAACTAGAACTAAAATCACCGCGATTGTGCTCGTGGTGCTGTTAGCTGTGACGGCCTACGGCTTATACCGGACGAACCGACCGTTCGTTGCGATTCGCGCGATTCTTGCGCCGCTGGGGACGATTCAAGCGCAGAGCGCGGTGGATCAATCGCCGCTGACGACAGCGCAGGCGCTGGCGCAGCTCCCCAACAGCCCCATGGAACAGAAACTGGCGCAGGAGGCGCTGCGGCTCGCGGATCGCGAAGTGGATTGGGCCTTCGCAGCAGCCCTGCACGAGGCGGCAGAGAATCCGCCTCCGCTTAGCGCGGAAGCGAAGCAGATTCAGGACCGTCTGGCAAAAGCGCAGAAGGCGCTCGACTTCGACACGGCGCAAGTGGCGTTCATTGCGGCGGCGGCCGCCAAAGCCAGCGGTCCGAACAAGGAGCAGCTCAACGAGAACTTGACCCTGATGAAGTCGCAAATGGAACTGGATCAGAATGAAGTGGACGACGCAAAACAGGATTTGATACGAGCAGGAGGCGACCCGCAGGCGCGCATCCAGCAGCTCGTGCAGGAGCATGACGCGGCGTCTCACAACACTCCCACCGCGACGCCGGCGCCACCACCCGACGCGGGGCGCGGACTGATCAGTCTCTACCGGGATTGGTCGGCGCTGCACCAAAAAGAAGGGCAATTGCAGGCCGCGCAGCAGGCCGCAGTTGCGGCGGTCGCGAAAATCTCCGCCTTGCACGATGCCTTGGAAGCGAAGGTGGACTCCACAAAATCGCAACAGGCGAACGTGGAGGATCCGGAAGCATCAACGTTACTGAGCACGACGAAAAGGCTCTCCGACAGCCGGAAAGCGCTTAGCTCCTACGACAAGAGAATTGATTCTCATAAGGAGCTCGCGCAGGTATACGGAAACTGGTTGTTGCTGGTCGATGCGAAAGAGAGGCGGATCATTCACAGCGGGCTGATCAGCCTCACGATAGTTCTCGGGATCATGCTGGTCGGGCTTTTCTTCGATGACTGGTTCGAACGGCTGCTGCTGAAGGCTTCGCTCGACCGCCGGCAAGTGGAGACGCTGCGGACGGTGACGCGCGTGACGCTGCAAGTGATCGCGGTGGTTCTCATTCTTTTGGTGATTTTTGGAATGCCGACGCAGCTTGGGACGTTTCTCGGACTGGCCGGCGCGGGGCTGACGGTTGCGCTGAAGGATTTTATCATCGGCTTCCTAGGCTGGTTCGTGCTCATGGGAAAGAACGGGATCCGGCTGGGCGATTGGGTGGAGATCAATGGAGTGACCGGCGAAGTCGTCGAGCTGGGGATGTTTCACACGGTGCTGCTGGAAACGGGGAATTGGACGGACTCGGGACATCCGACGGGGCGGCGCGTGACGTTCACGAACAGTTTTGCGATCGAAGGGCATTATTTCAATTTCTCGACTTCTGGCCAGTGGTTGTGGGACGAACTGCAAGTGGTTTTGCCTGCGGGGCGCGATCCGTATCCGATTGTCGATGCCATCCAGAAAAAAGTGCTGGAAGCGACGGCGGAGACGGCGAAACAGGCCGAGAAGGAATGGCAGGGAGTAACGCGCTCGCGCGATACAGCGCGCACACTTACCGCAGCGCCGGCCATCAATGTGAAGCCAGTCGCCGGAGGCGTCGAAATCGCGGTGAGATACATCACGCGTGCCAATGAACGCTACCAGATGCGCGCGAAGTTAAACCAAGCGGCGGTGGATCTGCTGGGTCAGGACTTTGTTACTCCGCCGGCTGTTGCGGCGGCCCCCGTCTCGAAACAGGCTTGAACTCGCTTGAAAATGTAAGTCTGAGATTGCGGCGGAAACAGGAAGGATAGACAGAAGTCTCTTCTGTCCGCACTCATTCTTGCGCGCTTCGAGCGCGAACTTCTTCGGACGTCAGGCCATAAAGCGGGGGCGTTTTTACGTTCAACATGCTCAGATAAAGATAGATCTGCCCGCGATGGTGGATTTCATGCTCGGTCATGAGACGAAGCCATTTCCAAGTGGTAATGGGCGCGTTGTCGGGCGTCTTGCATTTTCGCTGGAGGTCATCATCGGTAAGGCGGCGAAGATTTCCATCGATTCGGCGTGGAGGCGCTCGACGAAGGCCATCACATTTTCGTAACCGTCAGCTAGTTCTTTGCCGTGAGTAGATGTAGCGGGCTGGGCCGGCCGTGGACATTTTCGGCCCACATGTAGCGTTCCGCCACGGCGAGATGCCGCAAGAGATCGCCGAGCGTGAATTTTCCTGGCGCATAGGTCCAGTCGATTTTGTCCGGCGGGATGCAGCGCGCCACGCGCATGGTGCGCTCGCGAACATTTCCAAAATAGTGCAGGAACGGTTGAATCGTAAGGATTTCCATTACGCGCCTCGTACAGCTTATGGGACGGTTTCTCTCAGCTTAATTCAAGGAACACCCGAGACAAGAGCCGCTCTGTCAGTTGTCGATGGCCAGATGCCAGCGGACGCCGCCTTTACTCGCTGCTTCCAACACTCGCTCGAACTCTTTCAAGTTACTTAAAGCCTGAGTTGAGCGCCCAGGTTTCAATGTTTCGAGATGGATGATCAGTTTTCTTACCGTATTCAGTCCATCTTCAGCGCTGAACCATTGCTCGGCTGAGGGCTTGACGCCCAAATTCTCAATAGTCTCTCCGTGGCCCTCGACTAGCGATTCGAGTTCTACTGGGCTGACGCTGAAGAAGCCCAGCAGAGGTGTCGCGCCAATTTGTTTCGCTAGTCTTTCCAGAACATCGCTCTCTTTGGCGAGCGCATTCCCGTTGACGTAGACGTCGAGGCCGGGAATCTCGTTCTCCAGTACAACGTAATAGGCAGGCATGAATTGCTATCCAGAAAAGTCTATCAAGGGGACTTCAAATACTAGCGCATGAGCTGGCGGGCGCGGGAGGCGGAAAGAGTGGCGCCGGCGTAAAGCAGGGCAAGCAAAGCATAGCCAGCGACCAGACCGGCACCCTGCGCGACGATCCCCAGGGCAAAACTCATCGCGAGCTGCACGCACGTCGTGAAGATGGCCATGGCGGATTGCGTGCGGCCCATGAAATGGCGCGGGACGATGGACATCAGTCCGGACTGCGCGGTGACGCCGCCGACGGCGCGGCAAAGACCGAAGAGAGCTTGCATGGTGACAGCGCCGGTGAGGAACGCAACAAACGGCGTCGCCATGTGGCCGACGGCGAGCACCGCGCAGGCCGCGACATAGAGCGGCATGCGCAGTGAGCTGCGAAGCTGGCTGGCGATGAGGCCGCCCGTGATGGCGCCGACTGGCCCAGCCCGCTTCGAGAAAGCCGAGGCCGCGCGCGCCAGCGTGCAGGATGTCGTTTGCCAGGGCCACGAGGACAACGTTTGCGCTGACGACGCCGGCCATCATGATCGAGTGCGTGATTCCCAGCGAGCGCACGAGCGGCTGTTTTTTGAGGTAGGCAAAGCCTTCCTTGAGATCGGCGTAGACGGCGAGCGAGAGGCCGGCTTCGGCGACTTCGGGATTTTCACCTGACTCGAGCGCTTCGGCGGTGGCTTCGGTGGCTTCGGAATATTCGCGGGGATATTTCAGATGGTCGCGCGGGGACACGTAGCCGCTGCGGATGCTGTAGAGACAAAACGCGGAGACGAAGTAAGTGAGGCCGTCGATGCAAAGAATGCCTGCGATGCCGGCGCGGTCGTAGAGGAAACCGACAAATGCGCCGGCGATGAGCATGCCGCTTTGCACGCCGACGAGCACGGCGGCATTTGCGCCGGTGAACTGGCTTGCCGGAATCACTTCCTGCACGAGGGCGTTGACCGTGGCCCAGTACATCGCCGAGCCGGTGCCGGTGATCAGCGTCATGGCGTAGAGATGCCAGAGATGGAGATTGCCGCTCCACGCGATATAGGCGGTGGCGAGAACAAAGAAGCCGCGAACTATATCAAGGACAACGCCGAGATAGCGGCGGTCAAAACGGTCGATGAGCACGCCGCCGAGAAACGGAATGAAGAGGCCGGGCAGCGTGACGACGATGACCTGCAGGCTGACTTTGACGGTCGAATGCGTGGCCGCCATGATGTACCAGCTGACGCCGACGAAGTTCATGCCGCTGCCGAAGAGCGACACGAACATGGCCACGAAGAAATAGCGGAAGCCGCGCTGCGCCCAGATCAGCTTCCAGTCCACAGCGGTGTGTAGCCGCAGTTGCCATGGAGCCCTATAGCTTACTATCGTAGGCGCGCGGATTTGGGGGCGGAGAAGCGGGCGGTTTACATCTGTTTACGTCTATCTGCTGCCGGGAATCGAAAGTGGGGCCTCATGGGAAATGAAGTGAAATGCACGGCGCGATTTGGGAAGGAAGCGTCGGAAGGGAAGGCGCTGCTGGAGACGAGCGAGATTCTTTTTCGCGGCGGCTTTCGGTTGAAGATTCCGTTTGCTTCGATCAAGTCGGCGAAAGCGGTTGACGGGGAGCTGCGTCTGCAGACTGCGAATGGATTGGCTGTTTTCGAATTGGGACCTGCGGCGGAGAAGTGGCGCGAGAAGATACTTCATCCGAAATCGCGGATTGAAAAACTCGGAGTGAAAGCTGGCGCGAAAGTTTCGATGGTAGGCAACTTTGAGGCTGAACTTTTCGAGGAACTCAGAGATCTTGAGACCATCGTGACTAAGGACAAGGTTGCAGCCGACTCCGATGCGATTTTCTTCGCGGCTGATTCGCAGAAGGAACTTTCGCAAGTTGCGAAGATTGCGAAGTCCGTGAAGGGCGCCGCGGCGCTCTGGATTGTCTATCCCAAGGGGCAGAAGAGCATCACCGAAAACGACGTGATCACCGCCGGGCGAAAAACCGGATTGAAAGATGTGAAGGTGGTCGGCTTCTCCGCGACGCACACAGCGTTGAAGTTCGTTATTCCGCTCGACAAGCGCTAGATCAACGTTAGATCGACATTTTCATCTCGCACAGCCTGCCGGTGGTGGCGCAGGTCGCCACGCGCATCGCCGTCATGTGCACGGGCAAGTTTGTGGAGCTCGGCTCCGCCCAGCAAGTCCTTCATCAGCCAGCCCACGAGTACACTCGGGAGCTGCTGGCAGCTGTTCCCCCCTTGCCCGGTTGATTAAAACCCCAGCTATTCCTTAGGACTTACGCCCCAACCTCAACCGGACAGTCGTCAGAATCTCACCCCGGCAACCTCGTCCTGACAACGGCAGCCCATTTAGGCTAGAATCCGCGCATTGAAATCTTTGGGTCGCTCACTGCGTAGTGCCTTAACAGAGAGCTTTTCCCAACCTCGTGGTGGAGGATTATCCGATGGCAACGACAACTGCCGTGCCCCCGGTTGCTTCTGAGCCGCAGCCCCAAATGAGCGCGCTTAGCCGCGTCTTTGGCGTTTTGTTCTCGCCGCAGAAGACGTTTGAGGACATCGTCCGAAAACCTGGGTGGTTGGTACCCATCGCGCTGGTGACGCTTCTCAGCATCGCGGTCAGCTTTGGCTTGAATCAGCGAGTTAACTGGCGCGAGTTCATTGGCCAGCAAATCGAAAAAAGCCCGCAGGGTGCGCAATTGTCAGCCGAACAGAAGGAACAGCGGATCGAAGCCAGCGCGAAAATCACTCCGATTTTCACGTATGCGATTGGAGTCCTAGGTCCAATCCTTGGAGCGCTGGTCATCTCGCTCATTATGTGGGGCGCTTATAGTCTGCTCGGAGGAATAAGTACGAACTTCGGTACGGCGATGGCCATCACCTCGCACGCATTTATGACTGGACTTATCAGTAGTCCGATATTCTTGCTGGTTATCTATCTCAAAGCGCCGGGGACAATTGACCTGGAAAATCCGGTGGCGACGAACCTTGCCGCGGTCCTGCCGGACGATTCGGCGAAGTGGCTGGTTGCGCTCTGCAAATCATTCGATGTGTTCACAATCTGGACGCTGATACTCCTGGCCATCGGATTTGCAGTCGTAAACCCGAAAAAGCTCAAGGGCGGGAAGCCTTATGTGATTGCATTCAGCGTGTGGGCGGCGTGGGTGGTGTGCCGTGTGGGATGGGCGTTCATCTTCTCCTGATACACTCGAAGGGTGAGTTTTTCGTTTGAGATAACAAGAACCGATCCGACCGGTGCGCGCCGCGGCGTTTTGAACACGCCGCACGGCGCGGTGCAGACGCCCTTCTTCATGCCTGTGGGCACGCAGGCGAGCGTGAAGGGCCTGCGCAACGAAGCGCTCGAAGAGCTGGGCGCTGAAATAATCCTCGCCAATACCTATCATTTGTACTCTGCGTCCGGGGCACGAAGCCGTGCGCAAACTCGGCGGTCTGCACAAGTTCATGTCCTGGCCGCACGCGATTCTCACGGATTCCGGCGGCTTCCAGGTTTTCAGTCTTTCCGAATTGCGCAAAGTGACGGATGAGGGCGTGCGGTTTCGCTCGCATCTAGATGGCTCGGAGCACATGCTCACGCCGGAAAAAGCGGCGGAGATTCAACTCGCGCTCGGCTCGGACATTGCCATGGTGCTCGACGAGTGCATCGAGACTCCCGCGGCACGCGACAAAGCCGAAGCCGCCGTCGAAGCGCACGACAGAATGGGCTGCGCGTGCGCGAAAATATTTTCTGGAACAGGCCAGCCGCAACGGCGAACTCGCGCAATGGCAGTTCGGCATCGTGCAGGGCGCCACGTTCGCCGATCTGCGCCGCGAAAGCGCGCGGCAATTGCTCGAGCTGGACTTTCCGGGATATGCCGTCGGTGGACTTGCCGTCGGCGAACCACATGCGTTGACCTGCGAGATGACCGGCGAAGTGACCGCGCTCCTGCCTCGTGACCGCCCGCGCTATTTGATGGGCGTCGGAAAGCCCGAGCAAATCGCCGAGTACGTCGCGCTCGGCATCGACATGATGGACTGCGTGCTGCCGACTCGCGCCGCGCGTCACGCTTGCCTCTACACCAGCGAAGGACGCGTCCTTATCAAGAACGCGCGCTATGCACAAGACCAGCGGCCGCCCGATTCGAACTGCTCCTGCTCGGTTTGCCGGCGGTACACGCGCGCGTATCTTCGTCATCTTTTCGCTGCAGGAGAACTCACCGCGGCAATCCTGGCCACCCACCACAATGTCCACTTTTACCTTGACTTAATGAGGCAAATCCGCGAGGCTATCGAGTTTGGGAACCTAGCGAATTTCTCTTCTGAGATGCACGCGCGCTATGCTGTAGGCCCGGCCTGAACATTGGACCGGGATAGCGTCCGAGATTCTTCCTGTGCAGCCCCAGCCCGGCTGGGGTTGACCTGCGTGGCAACACGAGCAGAGAATCCGGCGGGCTGTGAGAGCGGGGAAGTGGAACCCGCCGGGCTGAATCCGTCTCTCGTGATGTTGGGCTGGCCCGAAATTGACGAAAGGAACGGAGCACTACTTGACGATGTCCGCGGCGATTTTCTTTCAGTCTTCAGGTCCGGCGAGCCTCCTCGGGAATCCGCTAGTCATGATGGTCGTGGTGATGGCCATCTTCTACGTGATGCTCATTTTGCCGCAGCAGCGGCAACGCAAAAAGATGCAGGCGATGATTGCCGCGCTTAAAGCGGGCGACAAGATCGTCACCAACAGCGGTATCTACGGCACAATCAATGCTATTGACGGCGAGACGGTCATCCTCAAAATCGCCGACAGGCAACCGGTAAAAATACGCATCGCGCGTTCGGCGATTGCGCAGGTGGAGGCATCGGAAGATGCGAAATAACTCCGCCCGCGGCCGGATTGCGCGCTCAACTTCCTGACCATGAACCCTAATCTGAAATGGAAAGCGGTATTCATCCTTCTCGTCATTCTCGGCTGCATCTACGGCCTTGTGGGGCTGCCCACATTTCCTACGTCCGTGGCGCAGTTGAAAGATAATTTTTCTCATCAGATCAAGCTCGGACTGGATCTCCAGGGTGGCACGCACCTCGTCCTGCAAGTGCAAGTGCAGGAAGCCGTTTCGCAAGAGACCGACCAAATGGTCGATCGCGTTACGACGTGGCTGCGCGGCAAGAACATTCGCTACGATGAAGTGCGCCGCGTGGACGACACGCATATCGCGGTGCGCAACGTAGATACCGCGCGGCTTTCGGAATTTCGCGACTACGTCAGCCAGCAATTCGGTAACGTTTGGGACATGGCGCCCACGGCGGGCGACCCGACGGGTTACACGCTTACTCTTCGGCCTGGGGCCATCGCGCAAATTCAAGAGACGACCATGACGCAGTCACTCGAGACCATCGAGCGACGCATCAATGCTCTTGGTTTGACAGAGCCCACGATTCAGCTCCGCGGCGGCCAGAATAACAACGAAATTCTCGTGCAGCTTCCGGGCGAAGGAGATCCTTCGCGCGCGAAAGAGGTCATCCAAGCCGGCGGTCAGCTTGAGCTGCGGCTCGTTGAAGACCAGGCGGTCTATACGTCGCAGACTGATGCTTTGAGCAAGCACGGCGGCGTCTTGCCAGCCGGCACGGAACTTGTTCCTGGCCGAGCGGAAAGCCGCACAGCCTCCGGGGCCCCTCCCGAAGGTGAGGGATGGTACATTCTGACGCGCTCGGCCGTGGTCACCGGCCGCGATCTTCGCAGTGCTACGGAAAATCGCAACACTAACAATCCCGGACAATGGGTCGTGGACTTTACGCTTTCCGCCGAAGCCGCCCGCCGCTTTGGTCCCTTCACCCAGCAGAATATTGGCCGCCAGATGGCCATCGTGCTTGATCATCGCGTGTACTCAGCGCCGGTCATTAATGGGCGCATCGACGATTCCGGCATGATCGAGGGCAATTTCGGCCAGGAATCGGCGCACGATTTGGCGTTGGTGCTGCGTGCTGGAGCGCTTCCGGCATCGATCAAGTATCTCGAAGAGCGCACTGTTGGACCGTCTCTCGGAGCAGACTCCATCCGCCACGGCGTGCAAGCTTCCGTTCTGAGTTTGCTTGTCGTGATGATTTTCATGCTCTTCTATTACCGGCTATCGGGCGGCAACGCAGTGCTCGCTCTGATCCTGAACTTGGTGATCCTACTTGCTGCGCTGGCAGCTTTTGGCGCTGTGCTCACGCTGCCCGGAATTGCCGGGGTGATCTTGACTATCGGCATGGGAGTGGATTCCAACGTCCTGGTTTTCGAGCGCATCCGCGAGGAATTGCGCAATGGCAAGTCGGCGGCCTCCGCGGTGCAAGCTGGATTCGATAAGGCTTTTGTGACCATTATTGACACTCACGTCACGACCGTAGTGTCGGCATTCTTCTTCTTCCTTTTCGGGACGGGGCCAATCAAGCGGATTTGCTATTACTCTGACGATCGGTTTGATCGCCAACGTGTTCACGGCCATCTATGTTTCCAAGGCGATTTTCCAGTATCACCTGGCCAAGATGGACCGGCAAAGCGAGTTGAGCATCTAGGCGGTACCAGGACGCATAGGGCCAAAGATTTACCAGGACGGAACGAGAGAGTGGTTGCCAACGCCAGCGGCCAACCCCAAACTATCGGGGAGGCTGTGGGAACAAACCCACCGAGACTGGAGTCTAAGAAAGGGAAGCAAAAGGCGCATGATCGAGCTATTCAAAGAGCCCAACATCGACTGGATGGGCAAAGCCAAGTATTTCTATGCTCTTAGCGCTATATTGCTGTTTGCCGGCTGGACTTCCATCTTCCTCAAAGGCGGTCCCGGCGGTGGCGGATTGCCTTATAGCATCGATTTTAAAGGCGGCACGAACGTGGATGTCCGCTTCGCGCAGCCCCCCGATATCGACAAGATTCGCACCGGCTTAACCGCCCAGGGCCTCGGCAACAGCGAGATCCAGACCATAAGTGACATCGCGAGCACCAACTCGAATGAAGTGCTCATCTTCGTCGAACAAAAGGGCGAAGGCGACGAGGCCGGTGAAGCCAGCAAGACCCAGGTTCTTAATGCACTGAACACGATCTACGGTGTAGCCAGTTCTTCCAAGCCCGATTTCAACGCCGCCACACCTTCCACTCTCAATGCTTTCCTGACGCAACGCGATCCGCTTCTGCTCTCTACGAATGCCGGCGACCGCTATCAGCAACTTGCAAAAAAGATTCTGGATTTTCGCGATACAAATGATCGCGGAGTCCAGACGAATTTCGATGACCTCTCCAAAGTCGATGGCGTCACACCGGCTGTGCTGTCCGCTTTGAAAGCAAACTATGCTCTCGGCTCCTTTGCCATTCGCGGCATGGAGATCGTGGGCCCCAAAGTCGGAGGCGAGCTTCGCCGCCAGGCAATCTACGTTACCCTCTATGCTTTGGGCGGCATGCTGGTATATATTGCCTTTCGATTCGAGTTGGTTTACGGGGCAGCGGCGGTCTTGGCCGTGTTTCACGACGTCCTGATCACTTTGGGGTTTTTCTCGCTGCTGCATTTCGAGATTTCGCTGACGGTTATCGCGGCCCTTCTTACGCTGGTTGGATATTCAATGAATGATACGATCGTCATCTTCGACCGCATCCGGGAGAATAATCGTTTGTTGCGTCGTGAACCCTTTGCGGACGTCGTGAACAAGTCGATAAATCAGACGCTTTCCCGGACGATACTAACCAGTGGATTGACTTTCCTTACCGTGCTCGTCCTGTTCCTGATGGGCGGCCAGGTGCTTCGTGCATTCTCCTTTGCTCTGGTGGTGGGGATTGTGGTAGGAACGTACTCCAGTTTTGGTATTGCTGCACCGCTTGTGGTCGCCTGGAATCGTTGGCGCGGCCAGGGCGTTGCGGTTGGCACCGGACCCGCAGCCGGCAACAAACCCCGCGGAAGCGAAGGCGTCCCCGGACGTCTTGCTCCCACTGGGAGGAGGTAGGAAACTATGTTTGAAGATATGGTGCTTTCAGGGAAAACGAGGCGGACAAACAAGCCTTGGACCGTCGTGCTCTCGATGGTCGTCCAAGCCGTTCTCGTTGGCATTCTGATTCTCATTCCGCTGATTTACACGGAAGCGCTGCCGAAGACGATGATGGCAACCATGCTCACTGCTCCGCCGCCACCGCCGCCACCACCGCCGCCACCACCTCCCGCGACAGTCGTGCACGTCAAGCCGCAAGTTCACTTGATGGACTCTGGCAAACTGATGCAGCCGAAAGCTATTCCGAAAGACATCAAGATCATTAAAGAAGACGCCCCCGCGATGGATGCCGGCGTACAAGGCGGCGTCCCAGGCGGCGTGCCTGGTGGTTCGATGGGCGGCGTCATCGGCGGCGTGATTGGTGGGATGGGAGCTCCGCCTCCGCCGAAGCCAACGCAGACCCGTATCCGCCAGGGCGGTAACGTGACCGCAGCGATGCTCGTGAACAGAGTCCAGCCCGTGTACCCGCCTCTCGCGCGGCAGACGCGCATCTCAGGTACGGTGCGCCTGCACGCGATTATCGGCAAGGATGGCTCGGTGCAGCAACTCGAAGTCATCCAAGGGCATCCACTGCTGGTACAAGCCGCGCTCGACGCGGTGCGGCAGTGGCGCTATCGGCCGACGCTTCTCAATGGCGAACCGGTCGAAGTCGACACCACCATTGACGTGATTTTCTCTCTGAACCAGTAAGCGGTCTGGCGTGCCGGTCGTGGGACAGGCACGCTGGTCCGGGCGGCAAGTTTGGCAAACTCTCGCGTTGACTCTGGGAAACCCGGAGCCATCAGAACTAAGGAGCAAAACGAATGGTAGCGACCTTGTTTGTGAACGCGGCCCTGTTCCTGCAATCTCAGGCGACCTCCTGGGATCTCCGGAGCATGTGGTCATCCATGAGCACCCTTCCCGGATCGTTGTTGCGATCCTTTTCATTCTCTCGATTTATTCTTTCGGCGTAATGATTGACCGCGCCCTGATGTACAGCGCGGCCCGCAAGCAGTCACGCGTTTTCGTGCAGCAGGTTGCCGGAGCCCTGAAAGAGGGCAAGCTGGACGAGGCGATTGCCATCGCCGAGCGGAACAAGAAGAGCCATATCGCCAAAGTCGTGGCGACCGGCCTTTCGGAATTCCAATCCGCTTCCCAGCAAGTAACTGACTCCGACGTGATTGAAGCGGCCAAGCGCGGTCTCGAGCGCTCCGTCGCCATCGTTCACGCGGAAATGAAGCGCGGCCTTTCCGCGCTGGCCACCATCGGCTCGACGGCTCCATTCGTCGGTTTGTTCGGCACCGTCGTCGGCATCTTGAACGCCTTTAAGGGCATCGAGACAAGTAAGGCGACCGGTCTCTCGGCCGTTGCCGGCGGTATCGCCGAAGCCCTGGTAACCACGGCGCTCGGTCTTCTTGTCGCCGTCCCCGCCGTGTGGGCATACAACTACTTCACCAATAAAGTCGAAGCCTTCGACGTGGAGATGGACAACTCCTCCATGGAGTTGATCAACTACTTCATCTTGCGTCGCGGCGCGAAGAAATAAGGTAAGCCATGGGCTACAAGCCAAAAGTCGGTGCGCAGATGGCGGCGCCAAACGTCATCCCGATGGCCGATATCATGCTCGTGCTGCTCATCATCTTCATGGTGGTCACCCCCATGTTGCAGAAGACTCTTCCCGTGGATATGGCCAGGGTCAATAATGCGCATGAGATGAAGGACGCCGATAAGGATGATGCGATTATCGTGGCGGTTACTCGAGACGGGACGATCTACCTTAAGAATACAAAGATCACCAAGGACGACATCACTGGGCAGATCAAGGACATGATCTCCGCGCGTCTCGATAAGACCGTATACGTAAAGAGCGACGCTCGTGCCAAGTATGGCGACGTTGTCGCGGTGGTGGACGAAATCCGCTCCGCCGGCGTCGACCAACTCGGCCTTTTGACCGAGCAGACTCTAGATCGCAGGACGTCACCTCCGCCTCCTTCTACCTCTCCATCGGGTGATTGAAGCCCTGAAGAGTAGTTCGGCTGGGATGATGGTTTTCTGCACCATTCGTTTGCGGCGTCAGAACGGCCGCGCCGGATCCCACCTGGCGCGGCTTAGTGGCCTGCGATGCACGCAAGGCGCAGGCTGACAGGAGATTCACAATGGGAATGAATGTTGGAGAAAATAAGGGCGGTGCGCTGGCGGAAATGAATGTCGTTCCGCTCATCGACATCTTGCTTGTGTTGCTTATCATTTTCATGGTCATCACTCCGCTCACTCCTCACGGATTGGACGCGCTGGTTCCTCAGCCCAATCCAAACAAGCAAGAAAATCAGGAGCTGGAGAATAAGACTGTGGTCGTCCAGGTGCTTGCCAACAACAAGCTGAAGATCAACAACGAAGACACGACTTGGGATGGCCTTGGTCCGCGTCTCGAAACGATCTTTAAGGAGCGCGCCGAGAAAATTGCGTTCGTCAAGGGCGACAACGACGTTTTGTTCATGGAAGTGGCCCGCGCCATCGACATTATGCGCGGCGCCGGTATCGACAGAGTCGGCTTGATTACGGCCAAGCTCGAGGCCGGACAGTAAGGTTTCCTCAAGTGGTTCGCAACGGCCGCTTCCCGGCCGGCGCAGGGTGTGAGAATCCTCCTCGCGGGGCATTATCCTAAGATGCGAGGTGGGTTATGGGAATTTCTCTTGGCGGCGCAAAGTTCGGAACGATTTCGGAAATGAACGTGGTTCCGCTGATCGATATTCTGCTGGTGCTTTTGGTTATCTTCATGGCAATTCGACCTCAGGCTCAGTTCGGCCTTCCGGTGGACTTGCCCCAGCACACAGATGTTAATCTGCCATCGCGTCCGGAAACGGTTGTTTTGCAAGTCCTCAGCCATGGGACGCTGCGCATCAACCAGGAACCGGTGCAATGGCAAGATCTCCAGGCCCGGCTCGAGGAAATTTTTAAGAAGCGCGCGAGTCGCGTCGCTTTTGTTCGCGGTGACGATGCCCTCGAGTTCGGAGTCATCGCCCGGGCTATCGACGTGATACGAGCCTCGGGAATTACGACGGTGGGCTTGATGACGCCGGAACTCGCAATCGCGCACTAAATAGTGTAGATTTGCCCCTCGCAGGGCGGACCTGAATTCTAGCTGGGATGGATGCTCCGATGACATATGCGTCAATTCGTATTGCTCGCCGGACCGTTTCACTGGCAGCGCTGTTAATCCTTGTGTTTGGATCGTCGGGCTGTAATAAGCTCAAGGCCCGCGATCTCTTGAACAAGGGTGTAAACGCCTTTAAGGCTGGTCAGTCGGACCGGGCCATCGAGGATTTCAAGGCCGCCAAGGAACTGGACCCGAGTTTAATGATGGCCCGGGTTTACCTGGCCACCGCCTATGCCAGCTTGTATATCCCCGGTGCCCCTTCAGCGGAGAATAAGGCGCGCGGGGACCAGGCGATCAGCGAATTTCAGGATATTTTGCAATCCGATCCCAACAATCTTACGGCCATCGACGGCATCGGTTCGCTTCTCTTTCAGATGGCGGGCACGCCGCCGGTTAAGGAAAAAGGCTTTGAGGAATCGAAGGCCTTTCATCAGAAGCACATTCAGATCAAACCTGATGATCCGGAGCCTTATTACTGGATCGGCGTAATTGATTGGACGCTGGCTTGGCGTGGCAATGGCGAACTGAGGCGGGAGTACAACACGAACAACATCAAAAAACAAGTGAAGGATGACCAGCCGCTGCCCGCTTCCGTCCGCGCGGACTACGCCACCAAGTATGGCCCACTGGTCGATGAAGGAATCGCCGACCTGCAAAAGGCAATCTCGCTTAAACCAGACTATGACGATGCCATGGCCTACCTGGGCCTTCTCTATCGACGCAAGGCCGACATGGTGGAAAGCGCGGATGAGCGCGCGTCGCTCCAGAAGCAAGCCGATGACCTCCTCGACAAGATCAAGGAGATCAAGCAGAAGCGTTTGGAGCAGACGCAACAATCATCCTGAGTGCATTTGCTGAATCGGCTGTAGTAAATCGATTTTCTACAGGGACGCCTGCGAAGGAGCCCTCGGATTGTACAACCCTCCCGCCCTGCCGCAACTCGCGCACTGCCCCTTTCCGGCGTACACTAGGATATGCCGTCTCCCAGCAATGTTCCGCTGAGCTTCCAGCGCGATCGCGCCGTTCGCCAGCTTGAACTCCGCTTCGAGGAGCTCCTCGAAAAACTCCGCAAGAATCGTCCTTCCGAAGATCCCTGGGTGGTGCGCCGCGCGTATGAGATTGCCTCGGAGCGTCACCGCGATCAATTCCGCAGCTCCGGAGATCTTTACATTTCGCATCTCCTTGAAGTCGCCCACATCCTCGCGGACATGCGTATGGACTCTACGACGCTGACCGCCGCTCTCCTTCACGATGCCATCGAAGACACTGAATATCCTATAGCGCGCATTGAAGAACGCTTTGGACCGGATGTCGCCCGCCTCGTCGAAGGTGTCACCAAAATCAGCCGCCTGAACATGACCGCCCCGGAAACGCGGCAGGCGGAAAATGTCCGCAAAATGCTCCTGGCGATGGTCAACGACGTCCGCGTCGTGCTCGTCAAACTGGCAGACCGGCTGCACAATATGCGCACTCTCGCGTACCTCTCGCCGGAAAAACAGGAGCGCATCTCCCGCGAAACACTGGACATCTACGCGCCCATTGCCCATCGCCTGGGAATGGGCCTCATTCGCGGCGAGCTGGAGGATTTGGCGTTCCGCTTTCTCGAGCCGGAGGCTTTTCTCGCGCTGCAAAAAGAAGTCACGGAAAAGAGCCCCGTGCACCAGCGGTTTTTGGAGGAGGTGCAAGGAACTATTCGCACGAAGCTCGTCGAGAGCGGCATCCCCGCGGAATTGGCAGCGCGCGTCAAAGGTCTCTATTCACTGCATGGCAAGATTCTGCGGCAGCAGACCAGTCTCGAGCAGGTCTATGACTTGCTCGCTGTCCGCGTAATTACGGACACGGAGCGAAATTGTTACGCCGCCCTCGGTGTTATGCATCACATCTGGCGTCCTGTACCGGGCCGCTTCAAGGACTACATCGCCATGCCGCGCCCGAACCTTTATCAGTCCCTGCATACCACCGTTTTGCACGGCGGCCAGCCTTTTGAAGTGCAAATCCGCACGCAAGAGATGCACCGCATCGCGGAAGAAGGCGTCGCCGCTCACTGGAAATACAAAGGCGGCAAACCTGCCTCCGAAGATGACGACCAGCGCATCGCCTGGATGCGGCAGCTGATCGAATGGTCGCAGGAGCTGCAGGAACCGGGAGAGTTTCTGTCCACGCTCAAAGTCGATTTGGCGCCGGTTGAGGTCTATGCCTTCACCCCCAAGGGGCGCGTGCTGGAGATGCCTCGCGGAGCGACTCCCGTTGACTTCGCTTACTCCGTGCACACGGAAGTAGGACATCAGTGTGTGGGCGCAAAGGTGAATGGCCATATGGTAGCGCTGCGCCATGAGATCGTCAGCGGCGATGTGGTCGAAATTCTAACCCAGAAGAATCACACTCCGAGCCGGGACTGGCTCAGCTTCGTGAAGTCCTCTCATGCGCGCAGCAAGATTCGCCAGTGGATCAACCTGCACGAGAGGGAAGAAGCCACGGAGATGGGCAAGAAGCTGCTCGAGAAGGAGTCCAGGCATTTCCCCCGCGGCTTGAAGAAAATTCCGGAAGCGGAATGGAGCAAATTAATCGCCGATTATGGGCTCTCAAAATTGGAGGATCTCTACGCGGCCGTCGGTTTTGGCAAGTACTCTTCGCGCCAAGTTCTCGCTCGTTTGCTCGGAGAACCGGATAAGCCTGCGGAGTCGGAAGCGGAAGATTCCAAGCCTACGCTGGTTAGAACCGTCAAGCGCATGCTCGGGTTCGGCGAAGCTCCGCTCATCGTCAAGGGCCACGATGATTTGCTTGTGTATCGCGCAAAATGCTGCAATCCGATCCCGGGCGACGACATAGTTGGCTACATTACTCGCGGGCGCGGAGTCGCTGTGCACACGCGGGCATGCCCGAACGTTCAAAACCTCATGTACCAGACCGAACGACGCATTGCCGTCGAGTGGGGAAGCGGGAACGCCGCCACTTTCCCGGTTCAACTCTCCATTCGTGGAAAGGACCGTGCCGGCCTGCTGGCGGAAATCACCGCGGTTATCAGTGGAGCGGGGTCCAATATCCGCAGTCTGGAGAGCCGCCCCGATAAGCAAAATGCCCGCATCGAAGCCAGCCTGGAAATTGTGGACCGCCGCCAACTTGAAACTATCCTCGTCAATATCCGAAAAATTTCCGGCGTCTTCGGAGTCGAACGCGTTTACCAGATTTAACTTTCTGTTTGCAGCATCTCGCCGCCAAATCTTGCCGATCTCACCGGTCGAAAAGAAAACCATTCTCGTTCGTTAGAGTCATCCACGATCAGCCTAAAGTGGCTCCGGGCGCGTCCCTCCTGTACCTTCGGCCGGGTATCACCCGAACACACTTCGCCGCTTGCCGCTTTGCTTCCCGTAGAATGGAAGTATGCGGTACCAACGAATGCTTCTCGGTGTGTGTGTCTTCCTGGCTGTAGGTTGTCACCAGCATCCCCTTACGGACTACCGTCCGCTGGACCAAGCGGGAATGTGGTCTAGCGATATTGAGCAGCTCAAAGGCCTCGGCATCTCGGACCAGGAAGTTGCCCAGGTCGTCAAGCTGAAGCACGCAGGAATCAGCGATGACACTTGCGTCGAGTTGGTCACCGCCGCGCGCGTTCACAAGCACGTTTTCACAAGCGGCGATTCCGCTGCGAACTTGGCCGGCGCCGGATTCATCGAGCCTCAAATTCTGGAGATCGCGCGCGCCGACCAGCTTGACACTATCAGCTTGGATGCCGTCATGCTGAAGCTGATTGGCCTATCCGATTCGACAGTGCAACTCGTGCTTCGCCGCCATCTGAATGGCCAGCCGGTCATGGCCAGCGCCGAAATTTCAGGGCTCAAGAACACCGGCTTGACGGAAAATCAAATTATCGAACGCATTAAGGCCGGAATGACTGACGAACAGGCTAAAAAAGAAATTCATGCCCGCGAAAGCACGCGCAATCACGCGAACACTTCCTTCGTTCGCGTTCGTGGCCGCAAGCCGCGCTGACGTCGAAAGTTTCGCGGAGACTCTGAACCCCGCTCTTCGCTTTTGCTTCTTCCGATTTCCCTCGCTACAATCGAGTCGCCTTGGAACCACGTTCTCAACTCCGCTCTCTTTTTTGTGTCTTTCTCGCCGCCGCAGGGATTTGGCTTTGTTCCTGTACCGCAGCTACGGGGCCCGGGTACACCATTGAAAAACAGGAAATCCGCGTCCAGTTTGAATCGGGGTCTGATCCGCGGATTCGCGTGGACTCGGACTACCAGCTTCGCAATACGGGCAATCAACCGCTTTCCACCTTGGAATTGCGCTTGCCGGGACTCCGGCGGTTTCGCATCGACGAACCGCAAGCCACCTGGGACGGCGTCCCTGTCGTCGAGCGAAACAATCCGGCGAATCCCCGGAACACTTTGCTTGAGCTTCCACATCGGTGGAATGTCACGGACCATCACGCTCTGCATCTTTTTGCTGAATTCCAGAACCTCTCGGCAGGTGAGGCAGGCTTCGGTTTTGCTTCCGATGCATTCTTTTTGCCTTCTGCAGGCTGGGCTCCGGAGTTGCTTCCCTCGAAGGGGCTGTTTCCCACTGGAGGAACACCTCCCAATCAGTGGCGTTTGGTGGTGCGAGTGCCTGATGGATTTCTCGTGCACACCAGCGGGCGCTCCTCAAAGACTTCTCGCAATGGCCGCGACATCACTGTGCTCGCCGTGCAGCGCCCCGAGGATCGGTATCCGTTTGTCGTAGCGGGACGCTACAAAGAAACGCGGCTCGACGTCGGCGCGGAGAAGGTTTTTCTGTGGACGCGCGCGCAAGAAGAGGCTGCACGCTTTCACCAATCCGCGGAAGCGCTAGTTCGCACAATCCAGGCTTACGACTCGGCCTTTGGCAGCCGCAGACGCAATGCCCGGCCTTTCTGGCTCGTGGAATGTCCCGTGCTCTCCGGCTGCTTTACCCCAACGGCATCTTTTTATTCCAATCTCTTGAGTTCGCACGCTGAGGCCGTTTCCTCCGAGTTGGCGTCGTTTGACACCCTGATGATTGACTCGAACGGAGGAGCGCCAAAGCTCGCTGCCGTCGCGCCCTCTCTGGCCGCAAGTTGGCTGGGTTACGGCCAGAATCCCGGCTTCTACGAGCAGCAGCCTCCACTTTCGGCGTTGCCGGCTTTTGCCTCCGCACTCGGACAAGAAGCCATCGAAGGGCCTTCCTCTCGCTCCGAGACAATTCGCCGCGCCTTGCGTATGATACCGAAGGAGGCGCCCGCTAATAAAAAGGAAGACGCAAATGTCTTGCGCGCAAAAAGCTTCCTATTCTTCTTTGCACTGCAAGAACGCTATGGGCGGGATGCTTTCCAACATGCGATCGATCACATGCTCTCCGCCCGTCAGGGACGCGGCTTCAATCTCAGCGATCTCATCGCCGCGTTTGAGCAGGAGACCCATCAGAACGTCGCAGAGTTCGAGCGTATTTGGATGAAGCATCCCGGTGTTCCCGATGACTTTCGCGCCCGTTACGAGGATGCCTCAGCTTCTGTCGCCATTACTTCTAAGGAGACCACGCCATGAGAGATATTGTTCTGTCGGATCGCGGTCCAAAACCGATCGGACCGTATTCCCAGGCCATCAAGGTCAACGGACTGCTTTTTGTTTCAGGACAAGTTTCTATAGATCCGAAGACGAATGAATTTGTTCCAGGGGATATCCGCCAGCAAACAGAACGCACGCTTGAGAACTTGAAAGGAATTGTCGAAGCCGCAGGAAGCAAGCTGAGCCACGTCGTCAAGTCGACGGTATTTCTAAAGAACATGAGCGAATTCGCTGCGATGAACGAAGTCTACGCGCGCTATTTCCCTTCAGCTCCACCTGCGCGCTCGACCGTCGAAGTCGCGCGCCTGCCGAAGGACGCCCTGGTTGAAATGGAAGTTATCGCAACGATTTGAGATTAGCGGACTGCAAAGTTATGGCCGGTCAGGACTTTCCAGCGCCTTGTGAAGCGCGATGGCCGTTGCCAGTACTACGGCCCCAGTCGCGAACCACACGAACCTGCTATGCCCTGCGCTGATCGGTGGCCGGCGAGAGCCTTTCCCGCCCGCTCCTTGCGTGGGAGGCTGGCTCTGGGCTTCCTCATTCGCTGTCGGATCCAGAACGATGCGATATGCGCTGCCTTCCGGTATCACCCGCGAATCATCACCGACCGTGATCGTCAGTGCTCCTCGCGTGCACTTCACCAGCAGTTGTTTCTCGCCGAGCACGGTCACTTGCCCTGCCGTCGGTTCGTCGGACTTTGGTCTGATCACGGCAGTGGACACAGTCAAGGCGAACGCTCTTGCATTGGCCGTCGAGAACGTAGCTGTTCCCCGTAGAAGTGTTGCCTCAGGCATCCCGCCGGCTTCGCCCACCGTGGCCATGGAAGATGCCAATAGTTGAAATCGCGCGGCCCCGGCGCGCAACTGCACGCTTCCATTGTCCGCCGTGCTTATATTATCGCCCGCAAAAATTGTCGTTCCGACGTGCGCGCCCGAACCACCGACGCTCGCACCTTCCGACGCTACTACGGTACCCAGAACGCCTGCGGAATTGCCCCAGACCGGAGTCATCAGCAGACAAGTTGCCAGGAACGCGGCAACAATTTCGCGCGAACGCGCCATTAGCGCCTCCAAGAGGGCTGTTCAAAGAATACGCACAGGTTTAGTTTGCGTCAATGATGAATCTCCACGTGTGCAAAAAAGCACATGCCTCAGACACCTCGTATGCTCTGGCTGTTGCATCCTTCCGCTGCTACAATGCAAGTCAACGCATGGCTGACTGGAAACAGATCACCGCCCGGATTCGTCGGGCCCGCACTGGCAAGGATCCTGTCGGGCAACTCTCCAATTTGTTTGAGAAAACTCGCGATGCCATGGTTGCCTATGAGCTGGCCCGCTATTTCGAAACGTCGGGACAAAATCCGGAAGCAGCCAAATGGTATCTCGCCGCCGCAGAGCGTTTTCGCAGGGCCGATTGGAAAACAAAAGCACAAGAGGCGGCGGTCAGACTCGGGGCTGAAGTTGCGCAAGCGGATCCAGCTCAAACTTCCAGTGATGTTGAGTTGACGCCTCCTTCTCTCGCCCCGCTTGAGCCGTCGCCGTCTCTTGCTGAAAATGCCGGGTCGTTCGCAGCGTCCACGGCTTCTGCAGTTCCCGAACCTGAGAAGGCCTCTCCGAAATCCGCGGAGGAATCTGCCGAAACTCAAGATAAAAAGCGCCGTCGTCGTGGACGCAGGGGCGGCCGCAACCGCCGGAAAAGCGAAGCTCCCAAAAGCGCGGTATCAATTTCCTCAGCCCGTGCTTCGGAGCCGGCAACTGCTGTAAAAAGTTTACATGCGACAGGGCTCGATGAACCAACCGAACCCCGGCCTCCCAAAAGCGTGGGCAGTCGCGCCATCCCAATGCTCCCGGTCGAACAGCTCGGCGAGCCAGGGGGACCGAGCGTTCGCGGCCGTTCTGGCGATCCTGGCCTCTCTTCCAGATTGTCTCTTCTTGAAATGCAGCTTCGCCGCTTGCTGACGTGTCCCCCAGTAAAATTAAGCGAAGCGGATCACGCGCCCGTCGGTCCAGGCGTGTTTGTCCTCACCGATTCCGATCTCACCAGCTACTACTACGTTGAGGCTTGCCAGACTCTGCGCATCGCCATTGGAAATCTTTTGCGCGGCGGCTCGAGCCGCCGCGGCGTCGATTCTCTAAAGCCGCAACTCGCGGAACATCTGGGCATCCCCGAATCGCGCGTGACCAAATATCTCGCCGATCACTGCGTTGTCCGCTGGCTCCAACTCGATGAAGGCGCTTCACACTTCGCCCATTTTGTGGTCGCCGTCATTCGTCCCACGCTGAACGAGTAATCCCACGGCTGTCTCTTTTCCATTCCCGGCACCACAACCTCCAGAACATGCAAACTTGTAGCCCATTCGCCCTAGAAGTAACCCCCTGCCCGCCCCCCTCCAAACTACCGTTCACTGCTCCCAGAAGCCGTTCAACCCCCTTTTTCGACCGTTCGCCGCTTCCTACTGGCATCCTCCCTCCCTTACCTTCAAACTATACAAGTACAAAGACTTATTGGCCGTAACCATGGGCAGTGGTACGGTAATGAGAGCCCGGGGGGCTGTAAAGGGCTCGGTTTTCATCCAAATTGGTCAGCAGTTGGGCTTCATCTTTTGAAAGCGAGGCTAGAGCTTTATGCCGAATCGTGTGGGAACGCAGATCCTGAGAACGTTCGACTGGGCGCTGTGCAAAACAGCCGCAGTCACTTTTAACAGCATTCAATATTTCAACAAGCGCAATCCGAATCCCTCCGTCACTCCGCAGTGGTCGGACAAGCCGCTGCTAAAGTCCTGGGAAAAGACCAAGCCCACGCTTGGCTTCCCGCGCCAGACCGATTCTCTCTGCCCTGCATGCGTCAAAGAGGCGCGTGAAGCGATCATCGCCGGCAAAAAAGACTGGCGCGATCTGATGCACGAGAAAGTCGGCGAAATCAAGGCGCAGATCATTGAGCGCGACAATCAGATTTGGATGATTAAGGATTGCCCCATCCATGGCCACTATGAAGACATGATGGCCATCGATGCCAAGTTCCTCGACTGGATCGAAAAGCAGTTCCCCGGCCGCGACATTCCCGCGCACAACGACGAAGACCTCCACAAGCACGGCTCCTCGACCGTCCGCTACGGCCGCGGCTCCGTTCTCACCGTCGACCTCACCAACCGTTGCAACATGATGTGCGATCCTTGCTTCATGGACGCCAACCAGGTCGGCTACGTCCACGAACTCGGCTGGGACGAAGTTAAAGAAATCCTGGACAACGCGCTCAAGATCAAGCCGCGCCGCCAGATGTCCGTGCAGTTCTCCGGCGGTGAGCCCACCATGAGCCCGCTCTTCCTCGACGCCGTCGCCTACGCCCGCAAGATCGGTTACAACAGCGTCCAGGCCGCCACCAATGGAATCGAGTTCGCCAAGAGCAAGGAATTCTGCAAGAAAGCCTTCGAAGCCGGTATGCGCTACGCCTACCTGCAATTCGATGGCATCGGCAACGACGCCAACAGCCACCGCCAGATCGGCAACCTCTTTGACGTGAAGCTACGCGCCATTGAGAACATGCACGAAGCGGGCATCGAAATCGTTCTCGTCGTTACCATCGTCAACAACGTGAACAACGATCAGGTCGGCTCCGTCGTCAAGTTCGCGATGGAAAATCCCAAGAAAATTGCGTTCGTCAGCTTCCAGCCGGTTTCTTTTACAGGCCGCGATGAAGACATCACTCCGGAACGCCGTCTCCGCCAGCGCTACACGCTTTCGCATCTCGCGCAGGACGTCAGCGCGCAAGTCGGCAAGGTTGAGCCTACGCGCGACTGGTTCCCTATCTCCTTCGTCAGCACATTCGCTGGCTTCTGCGGACATGGTCAAGGGCAACGAATCCCAATGGGGTTCGCTCTCCTGCGGCTGCCACCCCAATTGCGGCGTCGGCACCGCCCTCATGATCAACAAGGAGACGAAGGAATGGGCGCCCGTTCCGCGATTCCTTGATGCCGTACAGCTCACCAAGGACGTTACCGCCATCACCGACGCGGCTCGCGGCAAGAAATTCTCCAACTTCATGATGGCGATGGCACTCCTCAAAAACTACCATCCCTTCCAAGGACCCAAGGGTCTTACTCTGACCGACTCTCTTCAAGAAGTTTGACAAGACGTGGGCGCTCACCAAGAAGGCCAGCGTCAAGTATGGCCGTACTTCTCCGGATCGCAAGATCGACGACGCCATGAAGCGCCGCCAGGATCCGTGGAACTTCCTCTTCATCGCTGGCATGTGGTTCCAGGATCTTTTCAACTACGATTTCCGCCGCACCGAAATGTGCATCATCCCTTACGCCACGCAGCAGGGCGAAATCTCCTTCTGCGCCTACAACACCGGCGTGGGATGGCGTCAGATCATCGAGAACATGCACAAGAACGCGACCGTCGCCGAGTGGTACAAGAACCACGGCAAGCACGAAATCTATGCCAAGGGCAAGAGCGTCAATCTCCAGAGCTTTGAGCACTCTCTGAAGATTGACTCCGATGACGCCGCTCGCGTCCGCCACCTCGAGCACGACATTCCGCAGACCGCCGCGGAAGAAGATCGCGCCCGCCGCAAAAAGGCCTTCGAGGAACAAGCCAAAGTTCGCGCCATCTACGAAGAGCTCGTTCTCAAGAAGCCCCAGCCGACCGTCGTTCAAATCGGCACGGTTTCTGACATCGCCAAAGCCACCCCAGCCAATTTCGGTAATGCCGGCAAGCCGGTAACAATTGCTCCAGCCACTGGCAACGGCAGCGCCGCCCCCAATGGCAACGGTAACGGCCACTCGAACGGCAACGGCCACTCCAATGGCAACGGTACCAAGTCGCCCACCGCTGCCGAAAAGGCCTCCGAAGCAGTCGCCGGCGACTAACTCAATCTAACGGCATCCTGTCAACTCCGCAGATACTGTCTGGCTCCGGTCCTCCGGAGCCAGACGCATTTACACTGTAGTGGTGGGGCTTGCCCCACCCACTTGAATGACCACTGAAGGAGTTTTTCCGATGAGCACACTCTCCGGACGCGTGGCGCTAGTCACAGGCGCAAGCCGCGGCATTGGCAAAGCCATCGCCCTGGCTCTGGCCGGTGCCGGAGCCGATGTCGTGGTCAATTACCGTGTCCAGGCGGAGGCCGCCGAGGCCGTCAGCAAGTCAATCCGCGCCGCAGGCCGGAAGTGCATCGCCATCCAAGCCGACGTTTCGAGCTCCGCCGATGTCGAGCGCTTGGTCAAAACTACGGAAAACGAATTAGGCTCCGTCGGCATTCTCGTCAACAACGCCGGTATCGCCAAGATTCTGCCAGCCGATCAAGTCACAGAAGAAATCTGGAACGAATTCCTGCGCATAAACCTAACTTCCGTTTTTCTCGTCACGCAGCGCGTCCTCTCGGGAATGCGCGCAGCCCGCTGGGGCCGCATCATCAACCTCTCTTCCGTCGCCGCCCAGTACGGCGGCGTCATCGGTCCGCACTACGCCGCCACCAAAGCCGGCATCCTCGGCCTAACCCGCTCCTACGCCTCGCAATTCGCCAAAGAAGGCATCCTCGCCAACGCCATCGCCCCCGCGCTCATCGAAACTGACATGATCGCCGGCCTCCCCAAAGACATAGCCACTCGCATTCCAGTGGGCACCACCGGCTCTGTGGACGAAGTCGCCCGCATCGCTGTCATGCTGGCCCAAAGCTCCTTCATAACCGGCCAAACCATCAACCCCAACGGCGGCATGTACATGAGCTGATGCTGGTTGCTTTATTTTCCTGCAACCCGATATATTCGGTTGTGCGTTTACTTGTATAGCTTCTGAGTTCCTTGTTAAGCGTGAGCCGCATGTTCAACTTCCTAAGTCTTATGGCACTCGTCTCACCTCCTTTTCTTGCTTTCTTTGTGTGGGCGAAGTTCCTCAAGTCAAGCAATCTCCAAGAGAGGCCCAGATGGAAAACCGTGGTTGACTGGGTGGCTTTGCTTTCAGTTTCGGGACTGTTCGTGGTTTGCGTCATTGCTTTCCTGACAATTCCCTGCGATGTAGACCGCTTCGGCTGGTCATGCGTTGCAAGGTGGCGATCATTCAGCGGGCTGGTGATTCGTTCGACGCCATTGTTCCTTTTGCTCGCCGCCGCTGGAAGGAAAGGGACGCGAATTCTCACTATCCTGTGGATCCTTGCCGTCAACTTCGACTGCCTAATGGTCGACATGATGGCGTGACGCACCACTCGGAGATCCATTTGATCAAACCAACCCCGGCTCGCCGTTGAAATATTGCTATACTAGGAAGCGAAAAGGTTCAACCATGCCCATCTACGAATACGTTTGCGACGATTGCGAAACGCACTTCGAAAAAATCGTAATCAACAAGCAGCAGGAAATCTCCTGCCCCAATTGCGCCAGCAAAAAAGCCACCATCCAGCTTTCCGTGTTCGCCACGGCTGGCTCCGGAGGCTCCTCCGCTCCTTCCAGTGGCTCCTCTGGCGGTGGCGGGAGTTGCTGCGGTGGCGGTTGCGGCTGCCACTAACTGCCAGCGGTAGAGGATTCATCCTGTGCGCCTTTGGTTTGCGCTTGTAAACCTGCTTCCGAGGCAACATGTCCATCACCACCGCCGAACAACTCGAAAAGCTCCGCGCCTGCGGCCAAATCGTCGCCAAAGCCCTACGCGCCATGTCCAACGCCGTCCGCCCTGGCGTAACCACCGCCGAACTCTCCGCAATCGGCTCGCGCATCCTCGCCGAAAACGGCGCCCAATCCTCACCTCCGCTTGTCTACAAATTCCCCGGGGACGTCTGCATCAGCGTCAACGACGAAGTCGTCCACGGCATCCCCGGCCCCCGCACCATCCAACCCGGCGATCTAGTCAAGCTCGACCTCACCGCCGTCAAAGACGGCTACCACACAGACTCCGCTATCACCATTCAAGTGCCCCCCGTGCAAGATAAATCCCGCGCTCTCGCCCACTGCGCCGAGCGCGCCTTCCTCCAAGCTCTCGCCGCCGCCCGCCCCGGCAACCGCACCAAAGACATCGGCCGCGCCGTCGAGCGCGAAGTCCGCCGCCGCGGCTTCCACGTCGTTCGCGAACTAGGCGGCCACGGCGTCGGCCGCACCATTCACGAAGAGCCCAGTGTCCCCAACTACGCCGACCCCGCAGCCCGCCACCTCCTCACCGAAGGCCTTGTCATCACCATCGAGCCTATCATCGCCGCCACCACCGGCCGCGTCTCTCTCGACCGCGACGGATGGACCGTCCGCACCGCCGACGGCAGCCCCTCCGCCCACTACGAGCACACCATCGTAATCACAAAGCGCGACCCCATCCTCCTAACCGCCGCCTAGTCTCAAACATCCAACGATCATGTTCCCCAGCCACTCCGCACTCCTAATTTTCATCAGCGCTGCCGCGCTCCTCCTGGCCATTCCCGGCCCCGCCATTTTCTACATCGTCGGCCGCAGCATCGGCCATAGCCGCAACGCCGGCCTGGTCTCCGCTCTCGGCATCGGTGTCGGCACGCTTATCCACACCGCCGCCGCCGCCGTCGGCCTTTCCGCGCTCCTCGTCTCCTCCGCCACCGCTTTCAGCGTCGTCAAATACCTCGGTGCCGCTTATCTTATCTATCTCGGCGTCCAAAAACTCCGCCGCGACGAATCCTTCGACGCTTCCCCAGACGCACCACGAACGACACTAAGCCGCGTCTTCGCCCAAGGGATCGTCGTCAACGTACTCAATCCCAAAACCGCCCTCTTCTTCTTTGCCTTCCTCCCTCAATTCATTGATCCATTGCGCGGACACGTCGCCACACAAATCCTCTCCCTCGGCATTCTCTTCTCTTGTATGGGAACGTTCAGCGACAGCCTCTGGGCCTATTTCTCCGGCACGGTAGCCCACCGCCTCCGCGGCAACACCCGTTGGATGCGCGCCCAGCGCTACGTCTCCGGCGGCATGCTCATCTCGCTAGGCGTAGCCACCGCCTTCGCCGGTTCCTCCGCCAAAAAGTAGCGCACCTCTCGACATCCCGCGTCTTCGCTCGCATGTATAATCTCTCTCCAAGGAGTCCTCCCGTGGTCATGCCTTTCTGTGGAACCTTCTCCTATGTTGTGACCATCCCCAGCTCTCCGCAGCAATCCGCACAACCCTGGCCTGTCTCTCTCTCGGAGAAAATCGAATTGACTGGCGATTCCTTGCGCGACGACCGCCTCGTCGGCCATTCGCCGACTCTCACGATCACGGACGGAGGAACAGCATTCCCGCCAGAGAAGCGATACAAAGATATCTTTCGCAGTCGTATTACACTCACCGCCTCGCGAAAGAAACACTCCACTGTCTCTTCGGCATCTTTCTACATAAACCGGGACATCACCAGCCGGTTTACACCCGGCGACTTGCTCTACCTCAGCCGCACCAGCTGCGCTGGGCTCGGCTTGTCTCTGATTCGAAACAACGAACTCCTTTTGGCCTGCGGCGCGGTCACGTACGTTCATCTTGGGCCGCACGTAAATGTCACACACCCATTCGAACTGGTCCGCGAAGCAGAAAGAGTATTTAGAAAAGGTGATCCCACTTTTGAATTTAGGGAGTTCCCTTTGCAATTCACTCTTGGTGACGAATCCAGAATTTTATTTAGAGATTCAATGCGCATGGGTAACTACAGCGTTTCCTTGAAGCACGGCCATATTCGAGGGATGCCAGGAACAAGCGAATGCGTTGCGATCTGGTCGGCGGACCAGGACGCGCACGCAGTCACGTGGTCTGCGGAATTGCTCGACTCAGGCGACCTGGAAATGCATCAATGGTGAATGCTCGCAGATCAAGAATCTGGATTCAATCCCGCAGCGCCCGCGCCGGGTCCGTCCGCGCCGCCCGCCACGCCGGCAAGCTACATGCCGCCAGCGCCGCAATCGTCATCACCGCGAACGCCGCTCCAAACGCCAGCGGATCTCGCGGGCTCACCTTATACAGCATGTTGCCCATCAACCGCGTCAATCCCAGCGCCACCGCCCCGCCAAGCAGCACGCCGCCTAGCATGAGCCCCAGCCCTCGCGACATCACCAGCCGCAGCACATTTGACGCCCCCGCTCCAAGCGCCATGCGCAATCCCAGCTCCCGCGAACTCTGCGACACCGCATACGACATCACGCCGTACAATCCAATCGCCGCCAGCAACAACGCCAACCCGCCCAGCACGCCCACCAGCGTCACCGCCACCTTCTGCGACGCCGTCGAGCGGTCCACCTGCTCCTGCATCGTGATCATCTCGTAGAGAGCCAGCCGTGCGTCCAATGCGCGAACTTCGCGGGCCACCGCCGTCGCCATGGTTTCCGCGCTCAGCGGAGTTCGTATATAAAACCCTGATCCAACCGAAGCATTCTGCCGCCACGGCACATAGAAAAAAGGCTTCGGTGTCTCCCGGACGCTCTGGTACTTGGAATCCTTCGCCACGCCGACAACGCGCATCCAGCGCCCTTTCACCTGAACGCGCTCGCCAATCGGGTCTTTGCCGCTCCAGTATTGCTTGGCCATCGTTTCATTCACCACGGCCACCAGCGCGCCTTTATCATCATCCGCTCGCGTAAATTCGCGCCCAGACAGCAGCGGAATCCCCATCGTCACGAAATAATCCTCTCCCACTTCATTGTATTCAACGGCCGGTTGCTCTTCCGGCGGTGGCTGATAGCCATCCACCGCAATGGGGCTCTCGGAAAAACTTCCATAGCCCAGCGGTGTAGCTCGCGCGAATGCCACCGACTCCACGCCCGGCAGTGCCCTCACGCGCTCCCCCAATTCGTCCCGGAACGTCTGCGCGCTTTGCAGGTCGTATCCCGCCGACGCCAGATCGACGGCCGTGGACAGAACTCCGTGCGTCGAAAATCCCGGGCTGGAATTTCGGATCTTCTGCAAACTCTGCAGCAGCAGCCCCGCTCCTACCAGCAATACAAAACTCAGCGACACCTGCACCACCACCAGCCCGGAACGAATCCACCCTCTCCCGCGGCCTCCTACCACACCTGCCGAATCCGATTTCAGCGCTCCGGCAAGATCGATCTTTCCACTCTGCAGCGCGGGAACCAGCCCGACCACCATCGTCGCAATCAGGCAAACGCTCGCGCTCACCGCCAGCACGCGCCAATCAATTTCCCCCGGCAGGTGCATGGACACTCCACCCCGCGCCGGGAAGAGCAGCACCAGCGCATGTCGGCACCAATGCGCGACGAGCAGCCCTCCGATCGCGCCAAACGCCGAAAGGATCACACCTTCCGTCAGAAGTTGCTTCAGCAACCGCCCGCGGCTCGCCCCGATCGCCAGCCGCACCGTCATTTCGTGCCGTCGCGCGAACGACCTAACCAGCAGCAGGTTGCCGACGTTCGCGCACGCAATCAGCAACACAAAAAACACAACAGCAAGCATGATTTCCAGCGTTGGCAGCAGCGTGCGCGCGTTATTGAACGGCGTTTGCCACAATGGCCACAGTTGCATGCTGCGCCCGCGGTTCGTATTCGGATAGTCGGCCTCCAGCCGCTTCGCCACCGCGGAAGTCTCCTCCTGCGCCTGCTCGCGTGTAACGCCCGGCTTGAGTCGCCCGTACGCTTCAATCCACCGCGCGCCGCGATCCTCCAGTTTGTACCCGCCCGATTCAAAGATTTCCTCCATCGACGCCGGCACCCAAAACTGCATCGCCCAGCCGACGAAGGTCCCATAAAATCCTTCCGGCGTGACGCCCACTATCGTGTGCAATACGCCATTCAGCCGCTGTGTTTTCCCGATGATTTGTGGATCGCCCTTGTATCGTCCTTGCCACAGCTGGTAGCTGATCACCGTCACAGGATGAGCGTTCCGCCCCGTGTCTTCGCCCGGCTCGAACCCGCGCCCAAGAATCGGATGGACCCCGATAGCATCGAAATAGTTCGCCGATACGATGCTTCCGGTAGTGCGCTCGGCGCGGTCGCCGATACTGAGCGTAGTCCCCGTAATCTTGCTCACAAAAAGTGTGTCAAAAAGCGTGGAACTTCGCTGCAGATCGGCGAAGTCTGGCCAAGAAAGAGGTGTGCCGCCAGTTTCGCCGCGCTCCGTTCCACCAAGAGCCAGCAATCTCTCCTGATGACTTACCGCCGGGTACGGACGGAATAAAATCCCTTCCACCCAACTGAACACCGCCGCATTCGCCCCAATCCCCAAAGTCAAGCAGAGGATCGCCAAGACAGAAAATCCCGGGCTGCGCCGCAATATCCGCAAGCCGAACCGTAAATCTTGGAGAGTAGTCTCGATCATGGGTAGTCCTCTCTGGTCGCGGTAAATTTCCTTTGTCTGCTCGACACCGCCGAAGCCGCGTAGCGCCTCGCGCCGCGCGTCCTCTGCGCCCATCCCTCTACGCAGGTTCGTCTCCACGGCCATTTCCAGATGCGACCGCACCTCCGCGTCCAGCTCTTGTTCGAGCTGCTTCTGCCGGAAGAGTGCCGCAAAACGCCGCATCAGAGTTTTGTAGAAATCGCTCATAGTCTAGTCCGCCGTACTCTCAAGCGCTTGCAGCGTCCCTCGACGAATCGGATGTTGGAGGATGACAGCTCTCCTTTAGACGGCCAACAGGAGAAATCGCGAGCCTATCACACTCCTGTTGTCCGTCAACAGGGCTTTCGAGCCGATGTCCATCCCTGCCCGCAGTTCCTCAAGCTCAAATTGGTCCTTGCATTTTTCCCATTTTGTGGTATGCTTAATTTTAGGACATTGTGTAAGCCTAAAAAGCGGCAGACCTTCTGCCGCTTTTTCATTTCTGGCACTCCTCTCGGTCCATTCTCTAAGCTCTTTAGAATGAATACATCGGGGAATGCCGCGTTTTGCCTGCTCTCTAGCCCCGCAACCCCTTTATAATCAATACTTACAAGGCGGCTCGTAAATGTTGATTTCAAAAGACTTATGGAAATGCTAAGTCCTTTCGAATCCGCACTTACAAAAAAAGGGGAGCGGGGAGGGGTCCTATTGAGGTCGGGAGTAGTGCTGGATTCTCTCCGGTACGGGAATAGCCGCATCGCCTCGCGGATCGCGGATCGGCGCGCCCGGTGTCCACTTGAATGGCAGCACGCCAGTCCACGCGCCCCCAGCGTATTCCTTGCCGTCGTCCACCGCAAACCCCGTACGTATTTTTGCGGACGCCTCAACAAGAGGCACGGCCAAAACCATCGTGCCTTTCAGTTCCTGCTCACTGGGCGGACGCACGGTAGCCCAGCGCCCGCGCAGCACGTACTCGACGAAGTCGCGCATCGCCGCAAGTTTTGCCGCCGGATCTTCAATCGGCTCGCCTTTCCCCATGACCACAACCGAACGATAGTTCACCGAGTGTCCCGTTGCCGTGGGAGAAAAGACAATTCCGTCGAGCAGTGTCACGCTGAGGCAAAACGGCGCCCCGCTCCCCAGCGTCTTCATCAACCGGCTCGCCGTTGAGCCGTGCAGAAAAAGTTTGTCGCCCACGCGCACATAATTTGTCGGCACGACAACCGGCATTCCGTCCCCGATGAACCCAACGTGGCAAACAAAGGCCTGATCCAAAATGTTGTAAATAGTCTCGCGGTCGTAATTCGCGCGGTCTGGCTTCCGCGTAACTCTCGTTCTTTTGGTAGGTGTGAAATTGCTCATCCCCGCAGGCTAGCGCCAGCAAGCCGAAGCCGCAAGCGCCAATCTGGACCATGGCTGTCGTAGGGGCACGGCACGCCGTGCCCGTCTTTTTCTGATGGATTGCCCGGTTTAGCTTCGCAGAGGTATGCCGTTCACGTCTTCTGCTAGTGCGACGGCGGCGCAGGCTTTGCGGCGCCGCGCACCACGCGGAAGCCAATGTATTCCGGCGCAGGCACGCAATTGGATTTTGGATCAGCGGGACAATCCGCGCTGCCGCCCATCAATTTGCCTTTGCCGTCGCGCGTCAAGACCCACTCAGCAACATTTCCACCGAGGTCATAAATTGGCTCTTCATCGTCTTTGCCCTGTCCGTGGAAGCTGCCCACTTCCTTCAACAAAGGCGCAGTCCCGAGCAGTTCTTTTGCTTTTTCGCGCAAATGCGTAGCATCTTCCGGATTCGGCGCATACCCAGCCCAAAAGTCGAGTGTGTTTTCGCCGTCACGATTTTCGTACAGGTCTTTCACTTCGTCTTCGTAAGGCACGCGCCAAGTTTGCTTGGTCAGCTTGGAAAGCCAGTCCGCGTAGGACTTTGCTTGATCCAAAGTAATGCCGCTTGCTGGATAGTTTTGTTGGCCGGTCTCGAATTTGTAGTTCTTGTCGAACACGGCATACTCCGCCCGTGTCAACTCGAATCGGCTGATCTGTAAGTCGCCCCGGGAAACTGCTTCTGGCGTTGCGTACATTGTTTCGCCCTTTGCGGCTGGCACGGCATACACTCGGCCAATACCGCCGATGCCTCCAAGTGCGAAGTTCTTCTTCCTAAGCAATTCGCCAAGCGGCGAATCTTTTCTGAGAGCTTCGTTCTCCGGCTTGGTCGTCTTGAAGAAATATTTGTCGAACCACGCCACTTCGTCTTCCACCTTGCGGATCTGGTGCGTCAGCTTCTGCGGGCCGTGTGGCTCGCCGGGGAACACCACGAACTTCACCGGCACCTTGCCGTAGTATTGCAGCGCGCGGAAGAAAGACCAGCTTTGCGCCGGAGGAACGTTGCGGTCCGCCGAGCCATGGAAAATCAAGACGGGCGCTTGCACTTTGTCCATTTTGAACAACGGCGACTTGCGAATATAAAGCTGAGGGTCTTCCATCGGCGACTTGCCGAAATAATAGGAATCAAACGAATCGCCAAAATCCACGTTGCCCCAGTCGCTGATCCATTCGACATCCCCCGCTCCGACGCTCGCCACCTTATACCGCGCCGGATAAGTGGTGATCATACTGATCGAAAGTATCGAGCCGTTCGACCAGCCTAGCGTCGCGACTCTGTCCGGATCAACCATGCCTTTTGAAATCAAATAATCGACGCCCATATTGATGTCCGGCGTCTCCAGGTCGTAATACTTTCCGCAGCAAATAGACTCCACCCACTTCAGCCCGTAGTTGCCGCTTCCGTGATAATTCGGCCGCAGCACGAATGCCCCGCGCTGCGTCAATAGATTGACAGGGTAGGCCCAGTTGTCGTCCCACGCGTCGGAGTCCCAACCTGTCGGGCCGCCGTGAATCGCCGTAATCACGGGATATTTTTTGCCCGCTTCGTAATTCGCCGGATAGTAAAGAATTCCTTCGACCTCTTCGTCCTGCGAGCCTTTCCAGCGGATGACTTCTGTTTTTGCAAAAATTCTCCCGGTCACGAGCTTTTCATTCAGTTTCGTGATCTGCGCCGGTGAAATAATCGTCGTTCCGTCGAGTTGCGCTCGATAAACTTGTGGCAGCTTGCTCGCCGTCGAATACTGATAGACGATCGTCTTTCCGTCTTCGCTCAGCACGAAGTTCTGGATATTCTTCGCATGTTCGCCAGTCAGTGATTGCCGGCGCCAAGTCCAGCCCGACGCCGATTTCTCCGCGGTGTAGCGCGACACTTCAAATCGGCTGCCCGCCGCGAGATGCGCGACAAACCCTCCTGGCGCGTGTTCGAGGCCGAAACCAAAGCCGTTTTCCCAATCCGGAGGAACTTCCGTTGCTTTGCCTGATGCCAAATCATAGAAATATGCTTTGAGTATCGTCGCGGTCAGAAACTTCGGATCGGTCGAGAAGGGCGCCAACGCGTAAAATCCGGAATTATCGGCCGCCCACTCGAACCCAAACGGACGGACGCGCCCTTCCGTAAAAATTTGTTTCTCCGTCCCGTCACTCAAATTGTGAAGAACAGCAATGGGAGGAACTTTCTGATCGAATGTGTAATGCAAACTTTTGTCGTGGGAAGCGACTGCGAATTTTCCGTCCTTCGAAATGCTCCAGCTTGCAATCCAATCCGTGTTCGTCGTCAGACGCGTGATTTTCTTGTCCTTCACGCCGATCTTGTACAGTCGAACCGGAGCGGCATGCTCGGCGTCATCGACGACTTCCGAATCGTCCTTCTTTTTCTTAAGTTCCTGCTCGTAGAGAGCCGGATCTTCTTCCGCGCTGTAGATAATCGTGTCCCTGTCCAGCCAATCGATTTGGCGCGGCGCGCGCGCCAATTCCGTCAATACCCAAGGTTCCCCGCCGTGCGGATTGATCAGCCAGATTTGCATTGGTGCGGTATCCGGCTTGGCTTTCGCCCGCGCTCGCGAACTCACAAACGCGATGTGCTCGCCGTCGGGCGACCACTGCGGATTTGAGTAGCGATCGCTGCCGCGCGTAAGTTCAATCTCCTTGTTGTCCGTGAGGCTCGACAAGTGGAGATTGGAAACGCGCGCATCCTTTTCTTTGTCACCGGTCGACTTGGTCCACACCAGCCACTTCCCGTCCGGTGAAATCCGCATTTGAGAAACGAATTCCTGGTAGATGACGTCTTCCGGCTTCCAAGGCTCCGTTTTCGCTGCGGGTTTTGTGTCGTCCGCATTCACCACCCATGCGGGAGGACTAAACAACGCTGCCGCACACACGCCAGTCAGAAAAATACCTGCCACAATCCGTTTCCGTTGTTTCATCACACCCTCAATTCAGCCTAAACGTAAACTGGGAACAGCCGTCACTCACCCCTGCAAGCCGCACAGCATAGTTCAATTGACGCGGATTGGGAATCGTGTACTCTTGTCCCCACCAAACCGCATCGAGGGCCACGCATGGCGAAACGGGAGCCGATTTTCACCCGCGAGACATTTCAATTTTTCCGCGACCTGGCGCGCAACAATAGAAAAGTGTGGATGGACGCAAACCGTGAACGCTACCAAGAATTTGTGGTAAAACCCTTTCGGCGCTTTCTCGAAGAACTCAGCCCGGCAGTCCTGCGACTCGACTCACGGTTCGATACCACCGGGCGCACCGGCGCGAACTTTTCCCGCATCAACCGCGATATTCGTTTCGCGAAAGACAAAACGCCCTATCGCGCGCATATGTACTTGAAAGTTTCGGCGCCGTTCTCCGGCGAGACTGGCCAGCTCTACGCGGGAATCTCCGCCGACGTCGTGACAGCAGGCTTTCGAATCTATACCGGATCGAAACGCAAGGAGTCCGCGCTCGGCCAGATTGCAGAGCCGCGTGTCCTCGCGCAGCCGAACTGGCCCGCCCAGCAGCAGAAGAAGCTGGGGCGGCGTTATGAAAGTTACTGGTACTCCGTCGAAAAGAAAGAGTGGACGCAGCAGAAGGGCTGGCCGAGAGATGCCGAGGATTGGAAGAAACTTCAGGGATGGATCGTGAGGAAGAAGATGAAGCCTTCCGAGGCGGCGCGCGCAACGTTTCCGCAAGAAATTGCAAAAATATTTCGTGAACTCTACCCGTTACTGAAATTTACTTCACTAGCTGATTGAGATTCAAAGGGGAATGAAAAAACGATGAAAATGTGCGCAGCGCATAATACGAGCAAGACCAAGCTTGCGAGAAAGAGCGCTGCGGCAGCGGCGCTCCTGATGTGCCTTATCTCCGGTTCCGCGATTGCGCAAAATCGCGCAGGCACGAAAGACTGGCCAACGGGCTCTCCGAAAGAATTTGGGATCGATCCGGAAAAGCTCGCTGCCTTCGACACCGATCTTGACAGCGGCAAGTACGGGCTCGCAGACAGCATGCTTGTTCTGCGCTGTGGCACGGCCGTTTACGAAAAGTCCTACAAACACGACTACGGTCAGATTTATGGCGAGCGCGCCAAAAAAGAAGGCCCTCTGAACCACGACATGCATGGCCCTTACAATTATTTCAGCACATTATTTCATCCCTTTTATCAGGGCAGCGACATGCACACCATGCAATCGGTTTCAAAAACGGTTACCTCTGTCACTATCGGAATCGCGAGAACTCGAAACGATTTCACGGCGGGGCTCGACACGCCGATCGTGAAATATTTCGAGGCTAGAAAGATCGCAAATCTTGACGACCGTAAGAAGCGCATCACGCTGCGAGACCTGCTGACGATGACCGCCGGCTTCGAGTGGCATGAAGATCTTCCGTACGACGATCCGAAGAACTCCGCCGACCTCATGGAAGCGAGCCACGACTGGGCGCAATACGTGATCGATCAGCCGATGGCCAACGAGCCGGGCAAAACGTTCGTGTACAACAGCGGGGCGACGGTGCTTCTGGCGCACATCTTCAAGAAAGTCACCGGCAAGAATGTCGATGTCTACGCGGACGAACATCTTTTTAAGCCGCTGGGATGCACTATTACTGGAAACAGTCTCCCTCCGGTCTGCCGGACACGGAGGGCGGACTTTATTTGTCGTCCCACGATCTCGCAAAAATCGGCCAACTGTTTCTCAAGGGCGGCATGTGGGGAGGGAAGGAGATCGTTTCCGACAGGTGGATCAAAGAATCCGTGTCGCCGCACGTGGCGGTCGCCGAAGGCGACTGGAAATATGGCTACCAGTGGTGGCTGCAATCCTTCGGGAGTACGCCCGAGGACGTAGCGTGGACCGCGCGCGGATTCGGCGGCCAGCAACTTTTAGTCGTGCCGCCATACGACATGGTCGTGGTCTTCACGGGTTGGGACATTTTGCCGTCGGCGGAAAAGCGCCCGCATGACTGGCTCGCACGCATACTCGACGCCGCGAACCGGTTTTACGGCTGCTCGGAATAGCTGAGCAGCGAGGTTTGTGGGATCACGCGGCCCAGAGGCGCAGGCCGATCAGGTGCCATGAAGCGATGAAAACTGCGACGACGCAGCAGGCCAAGGCGACGAGCAGCGAGTGAATGCGGGCGCCCGTGTGAATTTGGTTTTTGGGAACGACAACGGCCAGGAGGAGCCCGCAAAGCGAGAGCAGCGGGAAGAGAATACTCAGGGCGAAAATTGCGAACGTCCAGACGGTGAGTTTTCCGGTATCCGCTCCGCCGAGTCTTGTGAAGCAGAAGACCAGAACGATAAAACTAAGTGTCGCCACAAGCGGAATCGCCCGTACCGCCAGGTGTTGCACTCCTTTCATTCCTCCGAAAAGCTTGCGCAACATCCAAACTACCGCGAAGAGCAGCGACGTGGCCATCAGGACGAGGCATAGAAGAAGCAACGAAATCCGCGTATACGTCCATACAATGTTTGTGCGCTCGCCGTAGGAAAAACCTTCCATTCCCTGGCTGGAGAGCCCCATGTTGCCTGCGCCAGCGGAGAAAAAAATCGTCGTCGCTTCGGGCTCTTTTTCGCCACGAAAAAGGTTTTTGCCAACCGGGACCAGATTTTCCGGTTTGCCGAAAAGACCAGAGCGTGTGAGCTGCCCATTGATCACACGAACGCGGAGACCGCCGGACAGATCCTCGACAAAGGACAAAAGTTGCGACCGCGGCGCGCGCGGCGCGTAATAGCCGGCAAATTTTTCCAGCTCAGCAGGGGGAATCGAGACTGCTGGTTGCTGCGGCTTGGGAAAACCCTTCGACAAAAAATCAATGGCCAGCTTGTTCAGATCGTTCAACGCCTGGCCCGATTGCGTGCTGTTCAGGAGCACGACGTAGCCCCAATTCTGTTCCGGCATGTAGCGATACGAGGAGATGAATCCGTCGATCCCTCCATCGTGGCCATGGGTGACGATGCCGCCGGTGACTTCGGCATAGTTCGCGAGACCGTAGCCGAGGCGCAGGCCGTTCTTCGCGGCGAGTGTCGTCTCGACGGATTCCATGCGAATAATGGACTCCGGCTTCACGATTTGGGCATCTTCCGCCTTTCCACGCCGCAGAAAGAACTGCACTAGCTTGGCCAGTTCGCCGGGCGAGGCTTTCAGATCGCCCGCGGGACGCAGATAAATGTACGGGTAGCCAGGCAGGGCACGGGGCGGATCGTGATCGTACCGGAGTGGCGAGAAGGGCCTTATTCGCATCGGTGAAGGGAAAGTCGGCATTGGTCATTCCCAGGGGACGAAGAATGGTTTGCCGAATGTACTGATCGAAGGGCGTGCCGGAGATTTTTTCGATGAGGTAACCGGCGATGCCGAAGCCCGGATTGGAATAGGACATGCGCGTCCCCGGAGGCCAGCGAACGTCTTGCGGTTCCCGGAAGCCCTTAAAGACTTCGAGAAGCGGATAATCGTAACGGTCGTTGAAGTTATAAACTTCGGGTGCCTCCATATCGTCAAATCCCGCGGTATGTTCAAGCAGATTTACGATGCGCACGGGATTGGCGTGGATTCCCAACGATTTTTGACGGGGACTTCCGGCGCAACATCTTGCAAGCGCGTTTCGAGATTGACTTTTCCTTCTTCCTGCAGCTTCAAGAGAGCAAGCGCGACGAAGGTTTTGCTGATGGAGCCGACACGAAATTCCGTGTCGCAAGTAACGTCACGACCGGAGGCGATGTCCGCTTTGCCGAGTCCGCCGCACCAGAGCAAGTTGCCATTCGAGACGAGCGCAACGCCTGCGCCGGGCAAGTGGTGCTTGTCGAGGACGGCTTTCATGGCTTTTTGCAACTCGGGAAGCGTACTCGGATGAGGAAGCTCTTCTTTTTGTTGGGTGCGGGCGACGGGCGAAGACAGCAGAAGAGCGGCAAGGCTCAGGCACACGGTGAGCCATGGACGGGCTGGGCGCATGAATGCTCCTAAAAGCAAGGATGGCAGTGTCGTGCCAGCATTCTATAGCGAGCCAGCTCTGGCACAAGTGAAATCGCAAGCGCCGCTGCCGGATTGGAGCTATTTGTATCGATTGACGATGATGCCGCACTCGAATACGATGCCGCGGGCCGTTCCGCCATTTCCGCCGGTCTAATTAGAGGAGAGCACCGCCGATGAAATATCGCTATCTGGGATTGAGCTGCGCGGCATTGATTCTGCTTTGGCGCTACGTTTTCCTTTGCGCAGCAGACGGCGCAAACTCCGCCGGAGAAGCCGGGCGAGAAGGCCGCCGAGAAGCCGAAAGATGAAAAGAAAACGCCCGCGCCTCCGGAAGACAAGAGTGGTGCAGACGAAACATTCGCGCGAAAATCGGCGGGCAGGAGATCAAGTACACGGCGACGGCGGGGATGATCGTGATGAAGACGGAGGAAGGCACGCCGAAGGCGAGCGTTTTTTATATGGCGTACACGCGGGATGACGTCAGCGACGTTGCGAAGCGGCCGATCATGTTTACGTTCAATGGCGGTCCGGGTTCGTCCTCCGTCTGGCTGCATCTCGGGGCATTTGGTCCGCGGCGCGTGGAGATGGGAGATGCAGGAGCGCTCCTGCCGCCGCCTTATAAGCTGGTGGACAACGAATCCTCGCTCCTGGATGTTACCGACCTCGTTTTCATCGATCCAGTTTCGACGGGCTATAGCCGGCCCGCGCCGGGTGAATCGCCGAAACCAGTTTCACGGCGTCCAGGAGGACGTGCAGTCGGTGGGCGATTTCATCCGGCTCTACGCGACGCGCAACAAGCGCTGGTCTTCGCCGAAATTTCTTGCCGGAGAAAGCTATGGAACGACGCGCGCAGCCGGCCTATCCGGCTATCTGCAACAGCGCTACGGGATGTATTTGAATGGAATCATTCTGGTTTCCACGATTCTGAATTTCCAGACTGCGGATTTCAATACGGGAAATGATTTGCCGTACATTCTTTACTTGCCGACGTACACGGCGATTGCCTGGTACCACAAGAAATTGCCCGCGGACTTGCAGGGGGATTTACACAAGGCCGTTGAGGAGTCGCAAAACTTTGCGAAAGGCGAGTACACGACCGCGCTGATGGAGGGGGATGCGCTGCCAGCCGCGGAGCATGCGGAAGATGGTGCGGAAGCTTGCGCGACTGACGGGACTTTCCACGGATTATATCGAGCGGACGAATATGCGGGTGGAAATCGAGCGTTTCACGAAAGAGCTGATGCGCAGCGAACGGCGCACCGTCGGCCGGATCGACGGGCGCTTTACCGGCATTGACCGCGACGCCGCAGGCGAGTCGCCGGAATATGATCCGAGCATCGCGGCGATTATCGGGCCATACACCGCAACCCTGAATGATTATGTGCGCGGTGATTTGAAATTTGACAGCGACTTGCCATACGAGGTTCTGACTGGACGCGTGTATCCGTGGAGCTACAAGCCTTACGAAAATCGTTACGTCGATGTGGGAGAGACGCTGCCGCAGCGCGATGACGCAGAATCCGTTTCTTCACGTTTTTGCGGCGAAGGGCTACTACGATTTGGCCACGCCATTTTTTCGCGGCGGACTACACGTTCGAGCATCTTGGCCTCGATCCTTCCTTGAGGGACCATTTGAGCGGGGCTTACTACGAATCGGGACACATGGTCTATGCGCACCTGCCGTCGCTGGCGAAACTGAAACAGGACACGGCGCAATTCATTCGCGCCAGCTCGGGGAAATGAAGCGCGGCCTAAAATTCATCGCTTGGCTGGGCGTGGCGATGCGGCGCTGGCGCCGGGGCGCTTGGCGCGATCGCCCTGCACCGCGGCGAGCCGCTCAATGCCACGTGGTTCGTCGTCGCGGCGGTTTGTTGCTACATGGTGGCGTACCGGTTGTACTCGGCATTCATCGCGGCGAGCTTGCTGGCGCTGGATGACAATCGCGCCACACCTGCTGAAATCCATGATGACGGGCGCGACTTCGTTCCCACAAATAAGTGGGTTCTCTTCGGGCACCACTTCGCAGCGATTGCCGGCCCGGGGCCTCTTGTTGGTCCAACACTTGCAGCGCAATTCGGTTATTTGCCGGGCACGCTGTGGCTGATCGCTGGGGCGGCGCTGGCGGGGTGCGTGCAGGACTTCATTATTTTGTTCTGTTCGATCCGGCGCGACGGGAAAACGCTGGGACAGATGGCGCGCGAGGAAGTGAGCGCGCGGGGCGGATTTATTGCGCAGCTTGCCGTGCTGGCGATCATGGTGATCCTGCTGGCGGTGGTTGCGCTTGTTGTTGTAACGCGCTGAAATCTTCGCCGTGGGCGACGTTCACGCTGGCGATGACAGTTCCCATCGCGCTTTTGTTGGGAGTGTATTTGCGGTTTATTCGGCCAGGGCGCGTGTTGGAAGCATCTCTGTTCGGCGTCGCGCTGGTGCTGTTTGCGGTGGTCGCGGGGCAATGGGTGGCGGCTCGCCGTCGTGGGCGCAAGCGTTCACGTTCGGGGGCGTTTCCCTCGCGTTCCTGATCATCGCGTACGGTTTTGCCGCTGCTGTGCTTCCCGTATGGCTGCTGCTCGCGCCCCGCGATTATCTGAGCGCGTTCATCAAGACGGGAGCGATTTTTTCGCTTGCGGCGGGGATTTTGTTTGTCCGGCCACAAATCATGATGCCGCCGCTTACGCGATTCATCGACGGAACCGGCCCAGTTTTCGCGGGGAAGATTTTTCCGTTTTGCTTCATCACCATCGCCTGCGGCGCGATCAGCGGATTTCATTCGCTGATTTCATCGGGCACCACGCCAAAGATGATTCTCCGCGAGAGCCACTCGCGGATGATCGGCTATGGCGCGATGCTTCTGGAGTCTTTTGTCGGCGTGATGGCCATGGTCGCGGCGTGCGCGATGCCGCCGGGCGTCTATTTTGCGATTAACAGTCCCGCGAGCATAGTGGGCGGAACGGCGGATGCCGCCGCCACCACGATCAGCGGGTGGGGATACCATCTCGACCCGCAGACCATGACTAATCTTGCGCACGCCGTGGGCGAGCAGACTTTGCTCAATCGCGCGGGCGGCGCGCCATCGCTGGCCGTTGGAATGGCGCAGATCTTTTCAAGCACCATCGGAGGCGAGCGGCTGCTGAGCATCTGGTATCACTTTGCGATTATGTTTGAAGCGTTATTTATCCTCACCGTGCTGGACGCCGGGACGCGCGTGGGCCGCTTCATGGTGCAAGAGTTGGGGGGAAGAATCTGGAAACCATTTGGGCGCATGGGATGGATGCCGGGGATTTTGCTGGCGAGCGCCATTATCGTGGGAATGTGGGGCTATTTTTTGTACCAAGGTGTTGTGGATCCCCTGGGAGGAATCAATTCGCTGTGGCCGCTCTTCGGGATTGCGAACCAGTTGCTGGCGGCGGTGGCGCTGGTTGTAGCTACGACGATTCTGCTGAAGATGAAGCGCCTGCGGTGGATTTGGGTAACCCTCGTGCCGATGGTTTGGCTGGTCGCGGTGACGATGACGGCGAGCTATCAGAAAATTTTTGATGGGAACCCCAATCTGGGGTTTCTTTCGAAAGCCAGTTCACTTGCCGCACAGATTGTTGCGGGACAAGTTCCGGCGTCAAGGATTGCCGAGACGCAGAGGCTAATCTTCAACCAGCGGCTGGATGCCGTTGTTACGGGAGTACTCGCACTCATGATCCTCGTGCTACTGATTGAAGCGTTGATCCAGTGGTATGCGCTTTTGAGCGGGCGGCGTGAGGCGGTGCTGCACGAAGCGCCATATGTTACGACGCAGTGGGCTGCGGGATTTACCGGCGCGGCTCACGGAGACGACTGATGCGCCGATCCGCAAAAATCGCTTTGTGCTCGGTTCGCCGGTTTTGGCGCGGATTGCGGGAATGGTGCGGCGATGCCGCGTACGAACGTTATTTGCGTGCAAAAGGCAGGCAGAACGCGGAACGCCGCACGCTGACCGCCGAAGAATTTTACGTAGAGCAAGTGAATCGCCGCTATTCGCGTCCCAACCGCTGCTGTTGAGGCGGCCATCAAGGTGGCTTGCCACTCGCCTCGTCATAAGACTAGAATCCAGAATACTTGCACGCCCGCCAATTTTTGCTTACGGAGGAATGCATGGCTATCAACCCGGATAAACTCAATGAGTTTCTTGGCAGAGCGCTGGTCGATTTCGGCGCCACGTTTAACGCGGCGTTGATTCGCATTGGCGACAAACTCGGACTGTACAAAGCCCTCGCTGCTGGGGGCCCGCAGACGGCGGCAGAACTCGCAAAGCGCACGGGGACTGCGGAACGTTACGTTCGCGAGTGGCTGAGCGCGCAAGCTGCCGGCGGGTACGTGACGTACGATCCCGCAACGGTGAAATTTCACCTCAGCGAAGAACAAGCGTTTGCGATGGCGGACGACAACAGTCCCGCGTTCATGCCGGGAGCGTTTCAAGTGGCACTCGCGGCGGTCAAGGCGGAGGAATCGCTTACGGAGAGATTCAAGACGGGCGAGGGACTTGGTTGGCACGAGCACCACCCCGAGCTTTTTGTCGGAACTGAGCGATTTTTTCGCCCTGGCTACGCCACGAATCTCATCGCGTCGTGGATTCCTGCGCTTGAAGGCGTTGACGAGAAATTAAAAGGCGGCGCGCGTGTCGCGGACGTGGGATGCGGTTTGGGTGCTTCGACCATCCTGATGGCAAAGTCCTATCCCAAATCCGAGTTTTCTGGTTTCGATTACCATGACAAATCGATCGAGACCGCCAAGCAACGCGCGCGCGATGCCGGAGTCGGCGATCGCATCAAGTTTGAAGTGTCCAGCGCGAAGTCTTTTCCGGGGAAGGACTATGACTTCGTTACGTTTTTTGACTGCCTGCATGACATGGGCGATCCCGCTGGCGCATCGGCGCATGTGCACAGCAGGCTTAAGAAGGACGGGACGTGGATGATCGTCGAGCCGTTCGCCGGCGATAAGCTGGAGGACAATCTCAATCCCATCGGCCGCGCGTTTTATGGAGCTTCCACACTTCTGTGCACGCCCGCGTCACTGTCGCAGGAAGTGGGACTGGCGCTTGGCGCCCAAGCGGGAGAGAAGCGTTTGAAGGAAGTCGTTACGAGCGGCGGCTTCACGCGATTCCGGCGCGCCACGCAAACGCCATTCAATTTGGTGTTTGAGGCGCGGCCGTAAGCGCCGGCGAGCCAGCGGCGAAGGTCAGAACTCTTCATCGTCCTCGCCGTCGTGCTTGATCGCCATCGTTTTTTGGGTGATCTTCACGCCGTGCGTGCGAATACCTGCGACGACAGCGCGGCGCGTTTCGGCCGGCAGCATTTCCGGCGCGAACACGCCGGCTTCCTCACGGCGAAAATACCTGATGAAAAGCGCCGCGGCGTGGGCGGTGGCGTAGGCGACGGGCGTGGAGTAGCGGCCCTGCTGGCGGATCTGGTAGAGCGTTGGGAACACAGCGTCCGTACGGATCAGCAGATGCTGATCTTCCTTCGGACCGTGTTTTACTCCGCGCACGAGCACTGCCGCCGAGAACCTCGCATTTTGCAGTACGCCCTGACGGATCAGCCTGGCGATCATCCGCGGCGAAGAAGTATGCGGAAACCGGTCGCGGACGATGCCGCGCGACTTCGATAATTTTCCCTGCTTGAACCAGCGACGCAGGCGATCGAACTCGTTTCCGCCGATTTTCACATCCATATTCCGCATGGGAATGTAGTAAGGAAGCGTGGCGACCTCATCCTGTGCGGCGAGAACGACGTTGGCGGCGCCAATGGGATCCGGAAACCGAAACTTTTCCAGCTCCGCGAAACGTTTTTCCATGCGGAATTTGCCGTGGCGATAGACACGCGGGTTGGAGATGGCTTCATCGAAAGAGACTTCCGGCGACCACTGCGAAATCGGATCGTCGCTTTCGGTGCTTTCATAAAGGCGGATGTGCACGGAGTGGACATCGTCCAGCATCTCCGCCGCGCGCATGACCAGCAGGTTCGTCAAACCGGGGGCCGCGCCTACATTGATCAGCGCCGTTCTGTTTTTTTCTTCAAAGCGCTTCGCATAGGACAGCTGTTCTGCTTTGAAGGGATTGCGCGTAAGGTGCGAGCTCAGGTCGACATAATGCGCGCGCAGGCGCAGCGCCGCCCGCATCACAATCTGATTAAACACGCTCGCCGAGGCGTTGACGATGAGCTGGCAACCGCGCGCCGCGCGCACAATCCCCCGTAAATTCCGGGCGTTCACCTCCGAGACGGCGATGGTGCTTCTCCTGCCCAGAAAGCGGCGCGCGCGATTGGTGTCACGGTCGCCACACCAGACAGTATGTCCTTGACGTTGGAGCAGTTCTGCCAGAAGGGAGCCAGTCGCACCGGCCCCGAGAACGAAGATCCGCATAGCGTGGCAAAAACTCTATCACACACTGTGGGCCGGGAATCCCGGATGTCTCAAGGAGTTGCCGGATTTTGTGGTGCGGCGCCCCGCGGAGCAGCCCTTCGGTGCTGAGATCTTCGTCTCTTGCGCAAGTGCTCTTGCCGCCTTCTCCGCCTTCTCGCCCCACCGCCATTCATGCTTCTCCCACAATTCGCTTGCATGCTGCGAGACTCGCCGGTCCACGCAAAATACTTCAGGTTATAAATCCAAATCGCCGGGGTTCACCACAGGCTGCTGGGCCTGAAGATTACTTACGGACGGCATAGTGCAGCTTGACCACGCCGTCTGTGAACTTCGTACAGGAGATCAGTTTAAGTGGCACGGTGCGACGGGCGGGCGCGATCAATGGAATGCCTTCGCCTATAAATTTGGGAATCACGTGAATCATAAACTCGTCGATCTCTCCTTCATCGAGAAACGACGCAATGATGCCAGCGCCACCCATCATCCAGATGTTTTTCCCCTTCTTCGCCTGCAGACGGGTTGCGAACGCTTTGATGGGTTCGTTTACGAACTCCACGCCCGCGGGCGCGGCCGATAGCGGCAGACTGCGTGTGAAGACGTAGTTCTTAACTCTTGTATCGAAGGCCGTCCCGCTGACGCCTTTCTTTTGATAGTCGAGCGCCAGATCGCATGTCTTCCTGCCCCACAGGACCGTGTCTATCGATTTATAGAACGCGCCCATGCCGTAATTGCCCTTGGGACGCGGACGGTCGAGCCAGTCGAAGGAGCCGTCGGGCCGGGCAATAAAGCCGTCGGCACTCGTGGCGATGTAGACGATGATTTTTCGCTTGCGGACCATGGCGCGGCAGAGACCCAATCCTAATGCGGAACGCCTTAGGATTTCCACTAAAGGGCATGTCGGGAGATCGTGCTTATCCGCGCGCACGTGGGGTGACTCATTTGGTTTGTGGCTGTAAAAGCAGAACCGCTAAAGACCCGACCTGAGAGCGGTTGGCAGGAGCCGATTCTACCTAATTGCAGTCTTTTTCTCACAGGCATACACTAGGCATGAACTCCGATCCTTGCGGCCTACGGGAGAGACAGCCTACGGCGCAGGGACGATGCTTTGGCGGTGGATTTCAGGAACCGCGAAGCTGAGGGTTCGGGTGGAAACGCCCGGGCCTCCCGAACTTGGAAAGGAGCGATTCGACGGAAATATGTGTATTTCCGTCGCGCGCCCGATTCCAAGCAGTTGGATCGGGGCTTTTTGTTTTACGGGAGCGGAGAGAAGGAATTCAGGCGGTCGCGTTCAAAGACAGAATCGTGCCATGACCCTTCAAGACAAATTCGGCCGGCAGATCACCGACCTGCGCATTTCGATCACGGACCGCTGCAACTTCCGCTGCGTCTACTGCCGCTCCGCCGATCCCGAGAATTACCGCGACCATGACGAAATTCTTTCCTGGCCTGAACTGGACCGGCTTGCCCACATTTTTCTGGGCCTGGGCATTCGCAAGATTCGAATCACCGGCGGAGAGCCGCTGGTGCGCGCGGGCGTGGAAGGCTACATCGCGCGGCTTCATGCGCTCGGCGTCGAAGACCTCTCGATGACCACCAACGGCCACTTGCTGGCCGAACGCTGCGAGCGGCTGATCCAAGCAGGGCTGCGCCGCATTAACATCAGCCTCGATTCGCTCGATCCTGGCAGATTTGAACGCATCACGCGTACCAAATCCTTCGGCACCGTGATGCACGGCATCGACGTTGCACAGAAATCCCGGCTGGCTCCGGCCAAAGTCAACGCGGTGCTGGTGCGCGGCCTGAACGATGACGAGGTGGAATCCTTCGCCGAATTCGCCCGCGAGCGCGGCGTGATCATGCGCTTCATCGAGTTCATGCCGCTAGATGCCGACCGGACTTGGACGCGTAATCTTGTCGTGCCTGCCGCGGAAGTTCACGAGCGCATCCACGCTCGATGGCCGCTCGTGCAAATTCCTCACGAGCGCAGCGAAACAGCGCGAAAATACCGCTTCGCGGACGGCGCTCCGGGCGAGATCGGCCTGATTGCGCCGGTGACGCAACCCTTCTGTGGCCATTGTTCGCGCATCCGCCTGACCGCCGATGGAAAGCTGCGAACCTGCCTCTTCAGCAAAGATGACCACGACCTGCGCGGGCTGCTCCGGGAAGGAGCTACAGACGACGACGTGGCGAGCTTCGTTCGGTCTGTCGTCAATGAGAAGGAAGAAGGACACCGCATCAACGCCCCTGATTTCGTGCCCCCCTCGCGTACCATGGTGTTTATAGGCGGATAGTGGAATGCGTTCCATGCAGTGCCTCCCTTGAGAGCGCATTGCGCTCGACCATGCGATGAGATTGCGTTAGCATCAATTTAAGTCGCGCAGAATAGATGCAGAAAGTGCGGACACCCCATGGCGGACGAAGACGACGAAGAGGGACAGGACGACACGCCCGAACCGGAGCCGCGGCTCTTCACGCTCACCGAGGCGGAGCGCGCCCGACGGGACCTGGAACCATTTCTCGTGGAAGCCATGGACTGCCGCAAGAAATTGTCCGGGCTGGAACACGACCTTTCTGCGGTCTCTGCTCGGATCATGATGATGGGCGGCGTGATCGTCCCCTACGAAAAACTAGCCGCGCTGCGCGTCGAGCACAATCATCTCGCCGAATCCCTGAAAACCGCGCTGAACCGCATTCTCGAAACCGGCTGCGTCATCAAGGACCTCGACGTGGGCTTGCTTGATTTTCCCGCCGTGATCGACAACGAGGACGTCTATCTCTGCTGGAAGCTCGGCGAGGACCGCATCCGCTTTTACCACCGGCAGGACGAAGGATTCGCCGGTCGCAAGCCGATTGACCCGCGCGACACCGGTCCTGGAGACATCGTGCAATAGCCGATCCGGCGGCTCGCGCTTCTGTTCCGACAGCATTTGCACTCATCAAAAACTTCGCTTGCCTTCAGCGTTTCGTGAAGCGAAAGGATTTCTGGTGCCGTCTCATCCTGAAAATCGTCTTAAGAATTCCGCCAGCCCCTATCTGCGTTCGGCGGCGCACCAGCCAATCGACTGGCACGAATGGGGGGATCCGGCTTTCGCGCGCGCGGAATTGGAAGACAAGCCCATTCTTCTCGATATTGGCGCGGTGTGGTGCCACTGGTGCCATGTCATCGACCGCGAGAGTTACGAGAACTCCGAGATCGCCAAGATTATCAACGAGAATTTTGTGGCCGTGAAAGTGGACCGCGACGAGCGTCCAGACGTTGACGCGCGCTATCAATCCGCCGTGAGCGCGATTTCCGGCCAGGGCGGCTGGCCGCTTACGGGATTTTTGCTGCCCAACGGAAAACCATTCTTCGGCGGCACGTATTTTCCGCCGGAAGATCAAATGGGGCGGCCCGGCTTCCGGCGAATTCTGCTGGCGGTGGCGGATTCCTACCGGAACAAGCGAGCCGAGCTTGTTCGCGCGGCGGATCATCTGGCGGATGCCGTGGCTCAGGCGGAAGTGTTCACGGGCGCGCGCGCGGAGTTCGACCCGGGCGTCGTCGATGCGCAAATCGCTTCGGTCACGCAGCAATTTGACATCAAGAATGGCGGTTTTGGCCGCGCGCCGAAGTTTCCGCATTCATCGGCAGTCGATCTGGTCCTGGAACGCTATCAGCAAACAAAAGAAAAGCATCTGCTGGCGATGATCGAGACGACGCTCGAAAAGATGGCCCGCGGCGGCGTTTACGACCAGCTCGCGGGAGGGTTTCATCGTTACTCGGTGGATGAACGCTGGCTCGTCCCGCATTTCGAGAAAATGACGTTACGACAATTCGGAGCTGCTGCGAAATTACCTGCATGGTTGGCAAGTAACGCAGAACCCCCTCCTGCGGGAAACCGCGGAGGGAATTATCGGCTGGGTCAATGAAGTTCTGTCCGACCAGGAAAACGGCGGCTTTTACGCCAGTCAAGATGCTGACTTTTCGCTGGACGATGATGGTGACTATTTTACTTGGACGATCGACGAGGTTCGCTCCGTCCTTACACCTGAAGAAGCTCGGGTGATCGAACTTTATTACGACGTGGAAGCTCACGGCGAGATGCACCACAATCCAGCCAAAAACGTGCTCTGGATTGCGCGGGGGTTTAAGGAAATAGCGGAGACTCTGGGGCGCGACGCGGACGAAATCGCCACCATAAAATTGCGAGCCGAAGGAAAAATGATGGAGGCGCGCCTTCAGCGCCAGACCCCTTTTGTGGACAAGACCATGTATGTTTCCTGGAACGCGATGTTTATCTCCGCGTACTTGGAAGCATCCCGCGTGCTTTTGAATGAAGGGCTGGCGAAAGACTGCCGCGAGTTCGCCCTTAAGACTCTCGACCGGATGTTGAAGCAAGTCTGGAGCGAATCCCGAGGATTCGGCCACCGCATCGGAGGGCCTGCGCTGGACGGTTCACTCGACGACCAGGTTTTCAGCGTGCTGGCATTGCTGGATGCTTACGAAGCAACGCTTGAACCGCGCTATTTTGCCGCCGCACAAAAAACAATGGACATCGCCATCGCTCGTTACGGCGACGCAGAAGGCGGCGGCTTTTTCGATCGTCCGTGCGATGCCGCCCCCATGGGCGGCCTCGACGTCCGCCGCAAGCCGTTCCAGGATTCACCTACGCCGGGGGCAAATTCCGTCGCGGCGATTGCCCTGATTCGCGTGCACGCCTTCACCGGCGACGAGCGCTATTACAACTTTGCACAAAAGACGCTCGAAGCGTTCGCTGGCATCGCGCCGCAGTACGGAATGTTTGCCGCGACCTATGGCTTGGCCGCGACGCTTTTCGCACGCCATCCCTTGCAAGTCGTCATCACCGGCCGTGCTAACGATCCCGCCGCGCAAGCACTCGAAGAAGCAGCCCACCGCGTCTACCGTTTCGGCAAATCTGTTCTCCGGGTAACGCCCGAAACGCAGAAGCTCCATCTTGCGGGCGCTCTCAAGGAAACTTTGCCGCATCTCCCCGCTGACAAAGCACTGGCAGTGGATTGCGCTGGGCAAACCTGCCTGCCGCCGACAAGCGACCCCAACCAACTAGTCGCTATGCTCGAGAATGGCGCGGCCGGTGCCGCAACCTCGAAGGACATTTAAGCGCAAAAAACAAAATGGGTACAAGGACGTACCCTCGCGCCCAGTCCAATAGAGTGCGATCCAGCTTCGACGCGAGACGTGCTACTTCTTGGGCCGCGATTCGGGCGGCACCAGGCTATTCGCGCGGTAATAGACGACGAGCTGGCCATAGTGTTCGCCAGAGTGCTCCATCAGTCCATAGGCAAGATCCGAGATGCGAGTCAAGCGCGGCCCCCCGGCGGCAACACTTTCGTTCATACCCTTGTCGCCCTTCGCTTTGATCACGTCCGCGCCGTCTTGGACACACTTTTTTACGAAAGCCACAATCTGAGCTTTGGTTTGAAGTTCGTCGCGCTTCGGATCGTCGGATAGGTGCGGCTTCTTGCCCTGCGCGGGGTCCGTGAAGTAGTACATCGAAGCGGAAGCGTGGATCAACTGCGAAACAAACGTCCGCGAGTCCGGATTCGGCTTGTAATCGTATTTATCTTCGGGCAAATCCTCGGCAATGGCAATCAACTTTCTTCCAATGTCATTCCAAGACTCCAGGATCGCTTCTGACGGGCTCGGTGCGGGCTTTGGCGGTGCAGCTTGCTTGGCTTCCTGCGCCAATGCAGGCATTGCTGCGAGCACTGCTGCAACCAGCAGGCTCCCCCATCTGCTAAGACTCTTCATCGTTTCTCTCCTCATCTTTTCGTGCGTTTGAACCTGCTTTTGGCCTGCTTTGGGCGGGCCCGGGCAGGCACACATTCTCTGACGCACCGCGCGCACAAGTGTTTCCCGCCTCGACAGGCAACACCTGTCCGTTTGGCCGGGTTATCTTATGCAGTTCGTTCGTCGGCGTCATGGGAAATCCTGCGGGGCAGGCGTGTTAAGCTTATATTTTACCTTTTGGGGGGATACTCCACTTGAATTGGACTTGGCTCTTGGTGCGTAGCGCGATTGGCCTCGGCGTCCTCGGACTGCTATTTTTCTCCCAGCGCTTTTGGTATCGCGCCATTTGGCGGGTTACGTCAAACTGGGGCAGCCAGAGCCTTCGCGTCGCGGCGCGTTTGATTTACGTTACGGTGCTCCTGCTGATTATCGCCGCGACGGCGGACAGCTTCCGCATGGGCCGGCACGGCTACCTGGTTCCGACCGGCAACATGGTCACGGTTTTCGCCGGCTTATGGTTTTTCAGTGCCCTCTTCGCATACTTGGCGGTAAAGAGTGTGCGCGGAATCGACCGCGTATGGGCTTGGCTGCGCTCGGCCTTCTTGCTTAAGGCCAGTCTGAAGCCGTCAACAGCTACGGCTTTTCCTGCGGCTGCGGCTCCGCACGACGAAACGCCAGCCGCCGCGGAGCTTCTTCCCAACCCGTCGCGCCGCTACTTTTTCAAGACGGCCACGGCGCTCGCCGGAGCCGGGCCGTTTCTAACCGCGGTGTACGGTTTTGCCGCCGAGCGGCTGGACTACCAAGTGAGGCGCGTCGAAATCCCCGTGCCCAACCTGCCCGCCGGGCTCGAGGGCATGAAGATCGTGCAGATCAGCGACATTCATCTGAGCAGCTACATGCCGCGCCTGCAAGTTCGCCGTGCCGTCAACATGGCCAACGATCTCGGCGCCGACCTCGCGCTCGTGACGGGCGACTTCATTACCGGCGCAAGCGACCCAATCGCCGATTGCATCGACGAAGTGAAAGGGCTGCGCGCCCCGCTGGGCGTTTGGGGCTGCAACGGCAATCATGAAATTTATGCTCGGGCGGAAGACAAGGCTCAGCTCCTCTTCGCGCAGGCCGGAATGCGGCTGCTGCGGCACCAAAATGCACAAATCGATTTTAAGGGGGCGTCGTTCAATCTCATCGGCGTCGATTATCAGCGCGAACGCACGTCAGGCGGCCGCCGAGTGCAGATCCTCCAGCACGTGGAGCCGCTGGTGCGCCGCGATATGCCCAACATTCTGCTCTCGCACAATCCCAACGCGTTTAATCGCGCCGCGGAGATGGGCATCGAATTAACCCTCGCCGGCCACACTCATGGCGGACAGATTCAGGTAGAAATTCTTGACCACAGGCTTAGCCCCGCGCGGTTCATCACGGACTATGTGGCGGGGCTTTATCAGCGTCCGATGTTCGCTCCTGCCCCGAATGAACGCGCCGCCTCGAACGCCTCCGTATTTGAAGAGAAGCACGGGTCTTTGTTCCCGAACCGCTCATCGGCCTTGGCATCGATTTACGTGAATCGCGGCCTTGGCACCGTCGGCGCTCCTGTGCGCCTCGGCGTGCCCCCAGAAATCACACTCCTCACTCTCCGCAGAGCCTAGCCAATCGAGTCCGGTCGCGTTCCACCAGTCTAGGTTCTGAACGATTACTGGGAATAAATGCCTTCCAACTTCGGTATCCGCAGTGGAGTTTGTCTACGGGAAATAGGAGTGCTGTAGTTCGTCTCCTTGGCTCGACACTACTAAGTTCCTTGTTCTCAACTGACGTTTCATCCCGGGAGAAGTCGTTCTGGCTGGAACTCAAGTTGCTCCCCATGAACTTTTACCCACCCACCCTCAGCTTGCGGCGATCACATAGGATGTGATTCACATCCGAAAATTCGATCTGGAGGAAAAAGATAATTATGAGATTTACATTCAATTGTCGGAAGCTCCTCGCGGCTTCCGCTCTTTCGATATTTGTTCTTCCCGCATTAACATTCGCGCAATATAAACGGATAGATTTGGTCACTGACGCTACCGACGCGGACTTGGTGAACGGCTGGGGTCTGACCCGCTCCGGTGGCAGTCCATTTTGGGTCAGCGACAACATTACCGGCAAGTCCACCCTGTACAACGGAGCTGGCCAGAAACAAGGGCTAGTGGTTACGATTCCGCCTGCGCCGGGAACTACCGTCCCGGGTTCGCCAACCGGTGACGTCTTTAACATCACGGTCGGAAACGTTACGCCCTCGTTTTCCGTTTCGAACAATGCCACACCCCCCAAAACCGGCACCGCTCTTTTCCTGTTCGCTACCTTGGATGGCACCATCAGCGGTTGGAGTCCTACGGTCGACGGCACGCACGCGCTGATCGCCGCGGACAAGTCGAAAGCTGGTGCCGTCTACACCGGCCTGGCGATCACCAGCGATGCCTCGGGTGATTTCCTCTACGCCGCGGACAACGGCCCCAACAGCCGCATCGACGTTTTCGACAAAAACTTCACCTTGGTGCGTTCCTTTACTGATCCGGCGATCCATGGTGGCTTTGCCCCTTACGGCATTCAGAACATCGGTGGCAAACTCTGGGTGACCTTCGGTGGCAACAAATCGGCTGCCGGTTTCGTAGACGAATTTGACACCGCCGGGAATGTTCTTTTGCGAATCACCGGTCCTCTTCATTCGCCATGGGGTCTCGCGATGGCGCCGGCCGATTTCGGCCCGTTCAGCAACACCTTGCTGGTCGCTAACAATGTTCCCGACGGGCGGATCAACGCGTTCGATCCCACGTCCGGAGCTTTCCTCGGCACGCTGCGAGATGCCAAAGGCCAGGCCATTGTCATCAACCAGCTTTGGGCCATACAATTCGGCAACGGCGGAAATGGTGGCCAACTTAATCAGCTATTCTTCACCGCCGGTCCCAATAACTACGCCAACGGATTGTTTGGCATGATCACGGTTGCGCCTTAAACCGACTCTAACAGTATCCTTCTCGGCCCCATCGGAGGACGCGGCTAGCAGGGTGGCAAGATCGTCTTCCAGGCATGTTGAATGACGTAGACGGCAGAGACTCCTCGTCTCTGCCGTCATCGAACTGGCGCACTCCTTTGCGCGTGCCCTCGGAGAGTGTCTGTGCGTTTCGTGCTGGACGAAAAACTCCGGCTGAGTCAATATTTTCCGGCAACGCTCCGTTTGGACAATTGAGGGTCCGCATGGATGAAGCCCCGGAAATCGACCGCATCGTCAACGAATTGAACGAGCTTCGCGAGCGCGAAGGATCCGAACCCGCCAGCACCCTTCAACTAGATGCCTGGCTCAAGACACTCATTGCCCGCGGCGGAAGCGATTTGCTGCTTGTAGCTGGCGCGCCCGCCTGCATTCGCACAAAGGGCGCCGTGCAAAAAATCGATGCAGCTCCTCTTGAGGGTTCTGAAATCGAAGCCGCTGTGCTCCCGGCACTCTCGTCACACGCACTTGCGCGCTACCGCCAATGCAGATTGCAGATTCTTCGTATCGTGTTGCCAGGTTGGGCCGCTTCCGCATTAACTTGCATCGCGAACGCGGACGCGCCGCCGCTGCGATTCGCGCGTTGCCCCAGAAAGTCCCTACGCTGCGTGAGCTCAACCTTCCGCCCTCGGTGGAATCCCTCGCACATCTCCCGCGTGGCCTGGTCTTGATCGGGGGGCCAGCGGGTTCGGGGAAGTCGACCACACTCGCGGCCTTAATCGACGACATCAACCGCCGCGAGGCCCGCCACATCGTCACCATCGAAGACCCCATCGAGTATGAGCACACGCACATTCGAAGCGTCATCGAGCAGGTCGAAATCGGCTCGGATGCGCCGGATTTTCCGACCGCCCTCCGCGCCGCTCTGCGGCAGGCCCCGGATGTGCTTGTAGTCGGCGAAATGCGCGATCCGGAAACGATGCGCATCGCGGTTTCTGCCGCGGAAACCGGCCATCTCGTTCTTTCCACGCTGCACACCATTGACGTCGCCACGACCATCTCGCGCATTTCCGATTCCTTTTCCGATGAGCGCCAAAATACCATCCGGCAGGAATTGGCCATGGCCATCGCCGCCGTGCTGACGCAAATCCTTCTGCCCAGCAAGAGCGGAGAGCGTTTTCCGGCCGCTGAACTCTTGATGATCGGCTACGGCGCGCGGCAGCACATCCGCCGCAACGCTTTGCAGCACTTGCATCAGGAAATCACCATGACGAAAAAAAAGGGCTCCTTCGCGTTGGAGGAATCACTCGTGCAGTTGATCAGCAAAGGGCATATTGACCGCGAAGACGCGCTTCTCTGCGCCATCCATCCCGATGATCTGGACATCCTGTTGAAAACAGGAAGCCGCGGATAAATTCTGTAACAAACGTTTCCAATCGCCGTGCAGTTCAGGCAAAATACCTGCGCAAAACTGAGGGGGACTAATGAACCGCAAAGGTTTAGTGGCATCCATTGTCTTCGCAAGTATTTCCTTGGCGCCGGTTGGCACGCATCTCGTTGCGGATGAGCAGCCGCTCGCCGGCTATTCCGTCGAATCCTCACGCGCCGAACGGCAATGGGAAGAGAAGATGCGCGCGATTCCCGATCCGGAGAAGATTCGCGGCTACATGAAACAGCTTTCCGCCGAGCCCCACCACGTGGGCTCGCCGTATGACAAAGCCAACGCCGAGTGGATGCTCGCGCGATTCAAGGAATTTGGTCTGGATGCCCACATCGAAACCTTCGACGTGCTCTTTCCGACGCCCAAGGAGCGCGTCGTCGAGCTCGTGGATGGCGGGCCGAAGTTCACGGCAAAATTGCAAGAACCTCCTGAGCCCGGGGACCCCACCACTGGGAGCCAGCAGTCCAAGCAGCTTCCCACGTACAACGCCTACTCGATTGATGGCGACGTGACGGCTCCACTGGTTTACGTCAATTTCGGCGTTCCCGCTGACTACGAGCAGCTCGAGCGCATGGGCGTGTCCGTCAAGGGCGCGATTGTTATCGCGCGTTACTACGGCTCCTGGCGCGGCATTAAGCCAAAAGTCGCCGGCGAACACGGCGCCATCGGCTGCATCATTTTTTCTGATCCCCACGAGGACGGTTTCTACCAGGGCGACGTTTTTCCTGAAGGGCCTTACCGACCGAAAGACGGTGTGCAGCGTGGCAGCGTCGCGGACATGCCTCTCTATTCCGGCGACCCATTGACTCCGGGCGTGGGTGCGACGAAGGACGCGAAGCGTCTCGATCTCAAAGACGCCGAAACCATTACCAAAATTCCCGTTCTGCCGATCTCGTATGCCGATGCGCAGCCGCTTCTCGCTGCTCTGAAAGGCCCCATCGCGCCGGCTGCGTGGCGCGGCGCACTTGGCATCAGCTACCACATTGGCCCTGGCCCTGGGAAAGTGCACCTGAAGGTGAAATCAAACTGGACTCCTCTTCAGCCCCTCTACGATGTCATCGCGAAGATTCCCGGTTCGGCGTATCCCGACGAATGGATCATTCGTGGAAACCACCACGACGGCTGGGTGAACGGCGCCGAAGATCCACTCTCCGGCCAGTCCGCCATGCTAGAAGAAGCCCGCGCTCTGGGCGAGCTCGTGAAAGCCGGCTGGAAGCCCAAGCGCACTCTGATTTATTGTGCATGGGATGGCGAAGAGCCCGGCCTGCTCGGCTCGACCGAGTGGGTCGAAACGCATGCCGAGGAGTTGGACAAGCACGCCGTCGCGTACATTAATTCCGACGGCAACGGGCGCGGCTATCTGGGGCTGGCCGGCTCGCACACGCTTGAAAAATTCATGAATGATATCGCGCGGGACATTCAGGATCCCGAAACAAAACTCTCCGCCTGGAAACGCGAGCAACTGCGCGCCATTGAGGAGGCTCCTGGCGACAAGACAACAAGACATTCGGCACCGCGCCGACCTGCACCTGGGCGCACTTGGCTCTGGTTCGGACTTCACACCGTTCCTCCAGCATGTCGGCATCGCCTCGCTGAACATCGGTTTTGGCGGCGAGGATGGCGGCGGCATCTACCACTCGATTTACGATGATTTCTACTGGTACACGCACTTCAGCGACACCACATTCGTCTATGGACGCGCGCTCGCGCAGACGGGCGGCACTGCAATGATGCGCCTTGGCGGATGCCGATCTCCTGCCGTTTGAGTTCGGCGATTTTGCCGAAACCATGCAGACTTACGTCCGAGAACTGAAGAAATTGTCGAAGAAAATGCAGGATGACATTCGCGAGCGCAACCGCGAAATCGATGAGGGCGTTTTCACCGCGGTGGCTGATCCGAAGAAGCCGTACATCGTTCCGCCGAAAAAGGAAGAGGTTCCGCCGTACCAGAACTTTGCTCCGCTCGAAAACGCTGCCGATGCCGTCACGCGTAGCGCCGAGCAGTACCACAAGGCTCTGGAACACGCCAACGCCAACGGCGGCGCCGCGCTGGCTGCGGCTTCACTCAACGAGGTGAACCGGCTGCTTGTGGAAAGCGAACGCAAGTTGATCACCCAGGACGGCTTGCCGAACCGGAAATGGTACCGGCACGCAACTCTACGCGCCCGGCTTTTATACTGGATATGCTGCCAAGACAATGCCGTATGTGCGGGAAGCGATCGAGCAGAAGGAATGGAAACAGGCCGACCAAGGGGTCGAGGTCGTGGCGCATTGCCTGCAGGATGAAGCCAAGCTGATCGCCGACGCTGCCGTGAAGCTCGCCGCGGCACACTAATTCGCTTCATTGCAAGGTGGGACAGACATTCCTGTCTGTCTCGCCTGCTTCCTCCCGGAGAAACGGCCAATGCCGTCCTACAATCTGGCCATCGTCGGCATGGGCAACGTCGCCCGCGCGCTTCTGCGGTTGCTCATTTCCAAAGAGAGCGATTTGCGCCGGCAATTACGACATACGCTGGCGGCTCACGGGAGTGGCGACGCGCCGGACCGGGTGGATCGCTGATCCCGACGGCCTCAACCCACTTGCCGTGCTCCATGGTCACTCTCTGATTCAACATGGAAACACGGGGCAGCCGCGTAGCCTTCGAGAGTGGCTGGAAAAAACGCGCGCCGATGTTTTTTTTGAAGCAACCTCACTCAACGTGAAAACCGGCCAGCCGGCCACAGAACATCTAAGGATGGCGCTCGATTTGGGCATGCACGCCATCACCGCAAACAAGGGCCCTATCGTTCACGCTTACCACGAGCTCACCGCGATAGCGAAAGAAAAGAACAGACAATTTCTGTACGAGTCCACGGTCATGGATGGCGTGCCGGTGTTCTCGATGTTTCCGAATGGCTTGCCCGCCACGGACATTCGCGGCTTTTCCGGAGTGTTGAATTCGACGACGAACGTCGTGCTTACCGAGATCGAAAAAGGCCGTTCGATGGACGAAGCCGTGAAGCGCGCGCAAGCCATGGGCATAGCGGAGACGGATCCCACGGCTGACTTGGACGGTTGGGACGCAGCCGTGAAAGTCGTCGCGCTCGCGGTAGTTTTAATGGGTGCGAACGTGCGGCTCGAGCACGTGCAGCGCACCGGCATTCGCGAGCTTAGCGAAGAAAAAATCCGTTCCGTGCGCGCCGCGGGGATGCGCTACAAGCTGGTCTGCCGCGCGGATCGCCGTGGTGACGGCGTGGATTGCAGCGTGCAACCAGAGATTCTGCTTGCCTCGGATCCCTTCGCCAATCTCGAAGGCAGCAGTTCGGCGCTCCGCTTTGACCTGGACGTTTTCGGGTTATCGTTCGTCGAGCACAATCCCGGCATCGAAGCCACGGGCTACGGCCTGCTTGCCGATTTCCTGCGGGCCGTGCGCCAGTGAGACGCTAGCCGGCGCGCGTTCCGTTGGGAACCGGCCGCTCCGGGACCGCCAGCGCCGGAGTCACCCCGTCGGCGTAGCCGATATCGAACAACATTCCTTCCGAAATTTCGCCGGCCATTTTCCGCGGTTCCAGGTTGAGAACAAACAAGGCCTGGCGGCCCTCCACTTCACGCGGATTGGCGCGTTCTTTCCTGATTCCAGCCAGAATGGTGCGCGTGTGATCTCCGAAATTCACGGTCAGCCTCATTAATTTTTCGGAGCGCGGTATTTCTTCCACGCGTTCAATGGTGCCCACTCGAATGTCAAGCGCTTCCAGGGCTGCGATAGTCACAAGCGGCTTCACGGATGCGGGAGTAAATTCATTCAAGGCTCACCGCCTGTAGTCCGCTGCATAAGCCGGTAGGGGAATCCCCAGATCGCATTTTTCATCGCGAACTGGCGCACCGGCAGCGACCTGCAGCGGAATAACGCCCGCCCAAATGGGAAGGGCGTAATCGGCGGCATCGTCCTCAGGCGGGCCCACGCGCACTTTCGCGGAAGCTTCCGTCAGCGGCAGTCGCAAAATGCTCGTGGACTTCAGCTCTTTCTCATTCGGCTGCCGCGCATCCGTCCAGCGGCCGGGCAAAATCTTTTCCGTAAACCCGCGCAGGGCTTCAAGTTTTTCTTGCGGCGCATCAACGAGTGTCGCTTTGCCCAGAGCTACGACGGAGCGGTAATTCATCGAGTGATTGAAGACCGACCGCGCGAGCACGATCCCGTCCATCAGCGTGACCGTCAAACAAACTTTCGCTCCCTCACCGACGCCGCGCAGCATCCTGCTAGCGGCAGAGCCGTGAAAATAAACTGCATCGCCGATGCGTGCATAGAGCGTGGGAATGACAAACGGCTGGCCGTCCGCGGAAAAGCCTACGTGGCATACCAGGCCTTCATCGAGAATCCTATAAATGGTTTCGCGGTCGTAGACGCCGCGCTGCGGCTCGCGCACAACCCGCGTTCGCTCGGTCGGCGTGAAAGATTCGGACACTGTGCACCTCATGGAGAAACGTGGCGCGGAGCGGCCGGTTCGTGGCCGCTCATTTGATTTCTAGCCGGCGCCAAAGCGGCATGAGTGAGGAACAACCGCTTAAATGCTAACACGGCTGCGCGCGGCTTCATCCCCGGCCCGGCCTGTGAGAAACTAGCGGGCGGAGAAAACCATGAGCACACCCGTGATGCATGGAACAGAAAGCAAGCCGCTGGATGTCGCGTGGGTGCGGGCGCAGTTCCCCTCGCTGCAATTGCAGGTGAACGGCTACCCCGCAGCGTTTCTGGATGGACCCGCGGGCACGCAAGTGCCCAAGCAGGTGATGGACGCGGTTCAAAGCTATTTTCTAAACTCGAATGCCAACACCTGTGGCGCGTTTGCCACCAGCCGCAGCAACGATGCCATCATCGCCTCCGCGCGCGCGGCCATGGCCGATTTTTTCAATTGCGACAAGGATGAAATCGTTTTCGGGCAGAACATGACCACGATCACGTTCGCGCTCTCGCGAGCGATCGGTCGTGAACTCAATTCTGGCGATGAAATCGTAGTGACCACGCTGGACCACGACGCAAACGTCGCGCCGTGGCGCGCCTTGGCAGAGAGGGGCGTAGTTATTCGCCAAGTCGACATTCGCGAATCGGATTGCACCCTGGACCTCGAGGACTTGAGGAAAAAAATAACCGCGAAAACAAAGCTGGTAGCCGTGGGCTACGCTTCGAACGCCGTGGGCACGATCAACCCCGTCGCCGAGATCACAAAACTGGCCCACGCCGTCGGCGCTCTGATGTTCATCGACGCGGTCCATTACGCTCCTCACGGCCCAATTGACGTGCGCGCCCTCGGTTGCGATTTCCTGGTCTGCTCACCCTACAAATTTTTCGGCCCGCACATGGGCACGCTTTACGGCAAGCGCGAGCATCTGCTGCGCTTCCGTCCTTACAAAGTGCGCCCCGCGCCGGATTCGCTCCCCGATCGCTGGGAAACGGGAACGCAGGTGCAAGAACTAATCGCGGGCACCGGCGCGGCGGTGGATTACCTCGCGGAACTGGGCAGGCGATGCGATCCCGCGGCAAAGGACCGCCGCAGCGCATTGCTGGCGGCCTATCGCGCGACGCGCCAGCACGAGATGGCGTTGCTCTCGAGTCTGGTCCAAGGGCTGCTCGCCATTCCCGGATTAAGATTTTTCGGCATCAGCGATCCGAAACAGTTTCACCACCGCTGCTCGACGGTTTCCCTTAGGCTTGCCAATTACACTCCTACGGAAATAGCGACATTCCTGGGCGAGCGCGGCATCTTCACCTGGGACGGCAACTACTACGCATTGAACCTGGCGGAGCGCCTCGGCGTCGAGGCCATCGGCGGCCTCCTGCGAATCGGACTCGTTCATTACAACACCGCGGAGGAAGTGGACCGCCTGTTGACCGCCCTTAGCGAGTTTTCCAGGTGAAGCAACAAAAGATTCAATTTCGCCAGCCTTTTCCGCCCGGTTCTGTGGTTCGCGCTAAGTCTTCACCTTCTGCATCTTGGCGGAAGAACCTCGGTCGACGATTCCGAATCGGATACTACAGCAAGACAGATGGCCTCGACTGCATCTGGCTCGTCAATGAAAAGGGTGAGTATGAGCAAACAATCGACCACAAGTTTTTGCGAAAGTACTTCGACATCGAGAATATATCTAGTGAGCGTAGTCTGTATGGAAGGGATCGCCCTCCGTTCGGCCGGATGAAATGAAGCTATGAGCAAACGGCCCAAACCAATTGTGCTAACCGTGCTCGACGGCTGGGGCTATCGCGCGGAGACAAAAGGCAACGCCATCGCGCAAGCGCGCAAGCCTGCCTATGACGGCCTGCTCAAGAAATTTCCCAACACGCTGATTCAAACGTCGGGCCCCTACGTCGGATTGCCCGAAGGACAGATGGGCAACAGCGAAGTCGGCCACATGAACATGGGCGCAGGCCGAATCGTGCACATGGACATCACGCGCATTGACCTTCTGATCGCCAACAAACAATTGCAGAGCGTGCCGCTCTTTCAGCAAGCGATGGAGCGCGGGCGGCAGCGCCAGCTGCACTTGCTCGGATTGCTGAGCGATGGCGGAGTGCACTCGCATATCCAGCACCTCTTCGCGCTGCTCGAAATGGCCAAGCAACAAAAGGTCGAGCGCGTCCTCGTTCACTGTTTCATGGACGGCCGCGACACGCCGCCCAACAGCGGCCGCGACTACGTCCGCCAATTGCAGCAGAAAATGCGCGAACTCGGCGTGGGCGAAATAGCAACGCTCATCGGCCGCTATTATGCGATGGACCGTGACAACCGCTGGGAACGCGTGGAGTTGGCCTACCGTGCGGTAGTTCACGGCGAAGCGGAGACGCATTCGAACGACCCCATCGTGGCGCTCCAAAAAAGTTACGAACAAGGCGTCACCGACGAGTTCGTGAAGCCCATCGTCATCACCAAAGGAAACGGAGCGGCAGCCGCGCCGATCGCCACGATTCGCGATGACGACGCCGTGATCTTTTTCAACTTCCGCGCGGACCGCGCCCGTCAAATGACCCGCGCTCTGATCGAACCGGGCTTCGACAAAATCGCCGACGCGAATCGTCCCAAGAATCTCTTCTACGTGGCCATGACCCAGTACGATAAAAACTGGCCCTGGCTGAACTACGTCATTGCTCCGGAAAAGCTCGAGCACATCCTCGCCCAAGTCTTTGAAGAGCTTCAGTACAAGAACCTGCGCTGCGCCGAAACCGAAAAGTACGCGCACGTCACGTATTTTTTCAACGGCGGCGTTGAAAAGCCCTTTGGCGGCGAAGAGCGCATTCTGGTGCCCTCACCCAAAGTCGCCACCTACGACCTCAAACCGGAAATGTCCGCCCAGGGAATCACGGACACGGTAGTAAAAGCCATCGAGAAGGGCGACTTCGACGCCATCATCATGAATTATGCGAACGCGGACATGGTCGGCCATTCCGGCAACCTCGAAGCCACCATCAAGGCCGTCGAAGCCGTCGACGCTGGTCTCGCCACGATTTATCAAACGCTCAAGCCGCGCGGCGGCGTCTGGCTGATCACCGCCGACCACGGCAACGCCGAGACCATGGTCGATCCCGTCACCGGCGGCCCACATACCTATCACACCACCAATCCCGTGCCGCTTATTCTCGTTAGCGACAGCGATTCGCTGCAATTGAAACCGGGCGGCTCGCTGCGCGACCTTGCGCCGACGATGCTTGCCGCGCTGGGCCAGCCTGAACCGTCGGAAATGACCGGTCAAGATTTGCGCATCGCCACAAGGCGGTAACATGAGCCTCAGTTACGAACCCGCTTCGCAAAAGCCTCCGGAGCCTGGCCAAACTCGCCAGCGTTCTTTCGGCACCATCACTATCCCTGGCACGCCCGTCGGCGCTATCGTCTCCGTGGGCCTCGTCGTGATTTGTTGGTTCGCTCTGCCCCTCTCGCGCCCATTCATCCTCGGCACCGGCGGGCTGGGCCTCATCCTCGGTTTGCTCTTATATTGGAAACACCGCGACCCCCACGAATGAACCGCACCAAACCATCTGAAACAAAGCTGCTCATCTGTGTCTGGCATCCGTTCACATTTTGGCGGCCGCAGCCGGTGATGCCGCAAACCATCCGCTCGCGATGGCCGGAGATGCGCGTCCTCCATTTGCCTGATTACGATGAACTCCCCGCCGAGTTGCCGGACACGAATATTTTCGTCGGCTACTCTCTCCGTGCCGAACAGCTTACACACGCCAAGAAACTGAAGTGGATTCACTCCACCGCCGCTGGCGTGGCGCAATTGATGTATCCCGAGCTGCGCGATTCCGGAATCGTGGTCACAAATCCCAGCGGAGTCTTTTCTCCGCCAATGGCTGAGCACACCATGGGGCTTCTCTTGGCGCTCGCGCGTAATTTTCCGGATTCCACGCGCCATCAAGACCGCTCGCACTGGGGCCAGCAAGACATCTGGGACAAGCCGCAGCGCCTCACCGAACTCAGCGGCCAAGTCCTTCTCATCGTGGGATTCGGTTCGATCGGCCGCGAACTTGCCAAGCGCGCTCGCGCCTTCGACATGCGCGTTTGGGGCGTAACCCGCTCCGGCAAAAGCGACTCCACGCACGCGGAAAAAATCGTCCCCGCCTCGCAACTCGAGGAAGCTCTACCGCACGCGGATTACGTGGTGATCGCCGGGCCGGAAACAACCGACACACGCCGCTTGATCGGCGCCGCACAAATCGCGCGTATGAAGCCCGGCGCCCGCCTCGTCAATATCGGTCGTGGCTCACTCTTGGACGAAGCGGCTCTCATACACGCTCTGGAGAAGGGTGCTCTCGCTGGCGCGGCGCTTGACGTCACCTCCGTCGAGCCACTTCCTCCGGAAAGCCCCCTCTGGAAAGCGCCGAATCTCTTCATCACCCCGCACACCAGCGCAGTAAGCGACCGCCTGTGGCATCGCGAAACTGCTCTCCTGATGGATCTGTTGGAACGCTGGTTTGACGGCCGCGAGATGTTCAACCAGGTCGATTTCGCGCGCGGCTACTAGCTGGCGGCCGGCCGAGTGCGGCTCTTGCCGTTCGCCTCAAAAACAATCAATCGCCGGCGCCGGCTTTTTGCGGCTCGTAACCCTCGCGCGCGTAAACCACCCACTTCTCCTTCTTGCCTTTTTGATTGTGGATTTCCAGCGGGCCGCCATTGGCATCCACCAGCTCAATCTTGACCTTGTGGAACTTGTTGTCTTTTCCGCCGCTCGTCGGCGTGTACGACAGGCTGTACTGGTGCCGCAGGTACGCCGCGACATCGTGGAAGATTCCAGGAAGTTCGCCGTCGAATTGCGGGAACCACGCGTAGCCGCCCGTCAAATTCGCAAACGTCTTCATCTGGTTTTCACCCTGCAGGTAACTCATGTGCGGGTTTAGCGACCCGTGAGATTCGAGAAAATTAAGGTAGGGCTTGTCCAGACCGACGCAAAAGATCGTGACGTCGCTCTGCCGCAACTGCTTCATGGTTTGGTCCAGAGTGTGTTTCGAAAATGTGTCCACTCCGGTAGCCAGCAGCAAAATTGATTTCTTGCCCTTCACGTCCTTCATGTCGTCGATTGTTTTCAACACTGCGTCAAAGACGTTCGATTCGCTGAAGCCGGGGAAATAGAGATGGTACAGGGCGTTGCGAACCTCGTCTTTGTTCTGCGTAAAGTCCACTTCATCGCGGACCTGCATGTCAAACGTCCGCAGCGCGACCCAGTCTTTCTGCTGGAGATTCGGAAGAAACGCGTCCGCCCAATACTTGGCCTGGTAGGCGAACCATTCGTACAAACCGCGGCTGCTGAACTCCATCAGCATCACGATCGTAATCGGAGCTTCGGTAGGCCCAAAGTTCGTGATTGTCTGTGTCACGCCGTCATCGGTGACCCGGAAATTTTCTTTCTTCAGGCCCGTCAGGATGTCGCCGTGCTGCGTGGTGGCGATTACGTCGAGCGTCACCACAGGCACCTCGACCGCGATGCTCACTCCGCCCTGAGGTGCCTGTTGTTGGGGCGTAGCGGGAGTCTGCGGCGCCTTCACAGTCGGTGGTGGCGCGCCCCCTTGCGGACCCGTGGGTGCCTGGGCCGCCACATGCTCTTCTCCCAGCGGCAAAAGGATCACAACTACTGCAAGAAATGTCAGTAAAACCACGCAAACAATCGTCTTCATGGAATCCCTCGATTCGCTTTAGAACTCTTCGCCAACCACCAAACCAGCGCTCCATCCCACAGGGGGAATGATTGCGCGGCGTTTGAGCTTACGCAACGCACTGCCAAGCCTGCGGTCAGGCCCGCACACCTGCATGTTAGTATGAAGCGCGTTAACTGCAAAACGTTTGCTCGGCTGGACGCCTTTGGCCGCATCTAACACGTATGACGGAGGATGTTTTCGTGAATTGGAACCGCAGAATGCTTATTCTCATGCCCGCCGTGGCATTGTCGCTGTTGTCCTTGGCTGCCGCTTCGCCTCTCGCGGCGCAAGCGCCATCCACGGCCATGCCGGCTGTCCAGTCGACGCAATCTCCCGTCGGGGATACTACCGCGCTCGCAAAAGAGGCGGAAGGCTGGCTTGCCGGTCTCATCCGCATTGATACCACGAATCCTCCCGGCAACGAGCAAGCCGCCGCCAAGTACATCGCCGGGATTTTGACCAAGGAAGGTTTGACGCCGGAATTATTGGACCTGACACCGGGTCGCAGTGCGCTGGTGGCGCGGCTGCGCAGCGCCGCCATGCCGGATCCGTCTCGCGCCCTGCTACTGGTCGCGCACATGGATGTCGTGGGAGTGGACAAGTCCAAATGGACTGTCGACCCCTTCGGAGCGGTTATCAAAGACGGCTACATGTATGGCCGCGGCTCTATCGACGACAAAGGGATGTTGACAGCTAATCTCGCGGCGTTCATTGCCTTGAAGCGTTCGAACGCCCGGGTGAATCGCGACGTGATTTTTCTCGCTACCACCGATGAAGAACAGGGTGGCGACGCCAGCATCAAGATGCTCATCGCCAAATACTGGGACAAATTTGCCGCAGGCTTTGCCATCAACGAAGGCGGCAGGGTGGTCCTGAGCAACGGCAAGGTGCAGTATGTCGCCGTGCAAGCCAGTGAAAAAGTTCCTGTGAACGTTGCGGTGATCGCCAGCGGTCCCTCGGGTCACGGTTCGGTTCCAACTAAGGACAACGCCGTCCTCCATCTCGCCGCGGCGGTCGCCAAAATCGGTGCATACGTCGCGCCGCTGCACTACACCGCAATCGTCCGCCGCTATTTCGAACAACTCGCCCCGCTCGAAGACGACGAACTCGCCAAGTGGATTCGCTCGCTTGATACTCCGGACCGCGGCGAGCACGCACAGCGCGTCATCTCCGAAACCAACCCGTTATGGAACTCCATGCTGCGCGATACCATCGCGCCCACCATGCTTACGGCCGGTGTGCGCGCCAACGTGATCCCTTCCGAAGCCCGCGCCATGCTCAACGTCCGCCTTTTGCCTGGCGACACGATTGACGTGCTGGTGGGAGAGCTGACGAAATTGGTGAACGACTCGCAAATCCGATTCGAAGTCCAGCCCGACCCCGGACTCGCCGCTCCCCCCTCTTCGCTGGAGTCCGATTTCTATGCCACAATTACCAAGGCCGCCACTCAGGAGTTTTCCGGAGCCCCCGTGCTTCCATTCATGTCTGCCGGGGCGACGGATTCGGCTCAGTTGCGGCTGCACAACGTGCAAGCCTACGGTGTCTCGCCGTTCCCCATGACCGACGCAGATTCCCGCCGTATGCACGCCGATGACGAGCGCATTCCGCTCGCGTCTTTCGATAAAGGCGTCGCTTTCCTCGCGCGCATCGTTGCGGAATTCGCCGCCACAAGGTAACAAATACGGAGGCCTGCATTCCTTCTCCCGCGTTTGGCAGAGAAGGTTACCGCTCCCCTCCCACCGGACTCTATGGCGTTTCGTCATTCAAAAATCGTTTGCACCATTGGCCCGGCCAGCTGCTCACCACGCATGATCAGGCGTCTGCTGCAAGCGGGCATGGATGTTGCGCGGCTTAATTTTTCGCATGGCACTCACGCAGAGCACGCGCAGAATATAGTCACGCTGCGCGCCGCGGCCGTTGAACACGAAAAGCCGATCGCCATTCTCGCTGACTTGCAAGGGCCGAAGATTCGCACCGGACCGCTCGCGGGAAGCAGGCCTATACAGTTGCGCGCCGGACAGCGCTTCATCATTACAACTTCAAAAGTCTTGGGCGATACCACGCGCGTCAGCACCACCTTTCGGCCCCTGCCTCGGGAAGTCCACCGCGGAGACCGCATCTTGCTCTCGGATGGCCTGATCGAATTGCGCGTCCTGCAAGTGCGAAGCCCCGAAGTCATTTGCGAAATCGTGAATGGCGGAGCCCTAGGGGAGCACAAGGGCATCAATCTGCCCGGAATCAAGCTTCGCGTTCCCGCTCTCACGCCGAAAGACCGCGAAGATCTTGCGTTCGCTTTGAAGCACGGGGCGAACTACATCGCCGTGAGTTTTGTGAGGCGGCCCGAGGATGTGCTGCTTGCCAAGTCCCTGGTACGGCGCGCGGGCAAAACCACTCCGGTCATCGCCAAGCTGGAAAAACCGGAAGCCATCGAAAATCTGGATGACATCCTCCGCGCCGCCGACGGCGTGATGGTCGCGCGCGGCGATCTCGGCGTGGAGATGAGCCCAGAGCGCGTTCCGGTCGTGCAAAAAACAATTATCGCCCGCGCTCGCCACTTCCGCCGTCCCGTGATCACTGCCACGCAAATGCTGGAATCCATGACTGAAAATCCGCGGCCCACGCGCGCGGAAGCTTCAGACGTGGCCAATGCAATTTTTGACGGTTCGGATGCCGTCATGCTTTCCGCGGAAACCGCCACGGGAAAATATCCCGTCGAAGCTGTCGGCATGATGGCGAGAATTATCGAAGAGGCGGAAGCCAGCGATTGGCAATCGCCACGGCGCGTGCCCATGGAAAAATTGAAGGTGCCAGAGACCGTGGCGGAACTCGTGTGCCACGCTTCGCGCGAACTGCACATGAAACTGATTGCTGTGTTCACGCACAGCGGATTCACCGCGCGTCTGGTTTCCTGCTACCGCCCCGCCGTGCCGATCATCGCCTTCTCGCCGGAAGCGGACACCCGCCGGCGCATGGCGCTGATCTGGGGCGTCATGCCGCGCCACATTCCCGACGTGCGCAAAATTGATGGCCTGGCGGCTATCTCGGAAAAGCGTTTGCTCGATGAGCGCCTTGTTCGTAAAGGAGATGTCATTGGCATCGTGGCAGGCACGCCCATGGGCATTCGCGGCACAACCAACTTCATGAAGTTTCACGTCATCGGCGGCCCGGCTTAGCGCACTCGGCATGGTTTGCGCGAGCCACTAGTCACCAGTCACTTTGCGCCAAAATTCCATCAACTTCGAAATCCGGATTAATTGACCCAGCGATCCGGGCGTGAGGGCGGCTCGTTTTTGTGCTTGTTGATGTACACGTCAAATCGTTTGCGATTGCGCTTTTGCTGCCAGTCCGAAACAGTGTTTCGAACGCTGTAGAGAAACGATCCCCGCCGCAAATAAATGTACCCCACCAGCATCCCACCAAGATGGCAAATATGGCTCACCTTGTCATCTCCCAGTCCGAATGTGCCGAGGAATGTAATCGCGGTCATAATCGCCACGACCGTGCGCATGCTCATCGCTACTGGAATCGGGAAAAGATAAACACGCCGATCCGGAAACAGAATCGCGCAGGCAATTAGGATCCCGAAAATTGCGCCGGAAGCGCCAATCGTCGGCACATACGAAAATCCGCGGCCAAAAAGAGCAGGCACGGTTTTCACGGCTACGTTGATTAGTCCCGCCCCCACGCCGGTGAGAAAGTAATATCGCAAGAAACGATTTCTTCCCCACACCATTTCCAGTTCGCGGCCAAACATCCAGAGCATCAACATATTCATGATGATGTGCAGAAAATAGTTGACGTCGTGGAGGAAGAGATACGTGAAAGGCTGCCAGATTCGCAAGCCGGGCAGCACGCCAGCGGGAACGAGGCCAAAGCGTTTGAGGAGCTGATTATAGCCGGCCACGCCGGAAAAGTGATAGATGAACGCTTCGAGGACGAATATCCCGAAGTTTGCGAGAAGCAGTATCTTCACGCCAGGCGTGATGTAAAAATCGAAACTGACGCGATAACTCTTGACGCCCGACCGGGATGCCATACCTCTCAAGTTTACGGTGTCGGAACGCGCTCGTCAAAGCGGCGCTTGGGGCGATATTGCTGAGTTCGCGCTGGATTTTTTCTTAGAGATGTTCTCCTTAATTCAATTTCTTTCTGGCGAAATGGAAGAGCGAGGCGGCCAGGAGGAGGAACATAAACATGCCGAAGAGCGATTGGACATGGGTCGGCACCGGCAATTTATCATTTGGAGCGAGCGCGGCCCAAAGCTTGGGGCCGAGAGCGAATAGATCGGGTCGCCAGGGCAAGTTTAGCAGGCGGCCGAACCAGCCCGGGACGTGCGTGGCGATTTCGGGGTCTTGGAAAAGATTGATGACGATTCCCAGCAGGCCGAAGACACCGCCTGCGGCGATTAGTCCGCTGGAATAGAGCGCGCCGGGGCTGGCTTCGCTTTCGTCTTTTTTCTCCTTCGTGGTGGCTTCGACGAGCGCAGCGGACGAGGCCGCCTGCAAACATGGTCGCGGTTGTGGCGATGGAAAGATACGAGCCGAGTAGCAAAGGCGAGCGAGCGAACGCCGAGGATTTCAACGGCGATGACCAGGGCGACGCCCATCAGAACCAGGCGCCAGGGAAGCTGCTGATTCAGGATGCCGTTGATGACCGTGGCCATGAGGCGGGCCTGCGGCGCGGGAGCTTTGTCGCTGCCGATGCCCTGGCGCCCACTGAATATTCGATTTGTTTGGGTCGCTGCGTCGTAGAGATATTCGCCGTCGGGGATGACACCGGAGCCGAGGGAGTTGATCAGCGTGTAGGTTTTGTCCTTGATACGTGAAGGCCGTCGCGTTCGATTTTCACGCCGGAGGGAAGCGCTGCGATGTTCACGGGGATTTGCGTGGGAATGTATTTCTCGAGGCCGATGTTCATCAGGTTGAGCGTTGCGCCGATGGCGACGGTGGAAACGGTGACGCCGATGAGCAGGCCGATCTGCTGCCGGAAGGGAGTGGCGCCGACGAGATAGCCGGTTTTCAGATCTTGCGAAGTGGCGCCGGCGATGGCGGCGGCGATGCAGACCACGCCGCCAATCATGAGCGCGAGGACGGCGTAGTTTGGAGCGGTCCAACCGGCGAGAAAGAAAATCGCGCAAGTGGCCATGAGCGTGGCGATGCTCATGCCGCTGATGGGATTGGAAGAATTGCCGAGGAGGCCGCTGATGCGCGCAGCGACGGTGACGAACAGAAATCCGAAGACGACAACAAAGACGGCGGCGAAAAGATTCTGATACCAGAAGGTGCTTGCGCCCTTGCATGGGATGGAAAGTGAGCAGAACCCACATCATCACGATGATGACGATCGAGCCCGACGATGACGGTGCGCATGGGGATGTCGCTGATCGATGCGGCTGGAGGCTGAAGATTGGCCGCCGCCTTCGGCGCGCACATCTTTTAGTCCGGCGCGCAGAGCGGCAAAGATCGTGGGCATCGTGCGAAGCAGTGTGATGACGTCCCGCGGCGGCGACGGCGCCTGCGCCCATGGGGCGGATGTAACTGCGCCAGAGTTGATCGGGCGTCATCAGCGGAATAGGAATCGTGGACGGGATAGATCGGCGTGTTGCCGGCGAGCTGGCCGAAAAACTTGATGGCGGGCATCATCACCAGCCAGGAAACAATGCCTCCGGCAAAAAGAATTCCAGCAACGCGCGGGCCGATGATGTAGCCGACGCCGAGATATTCGGAAGTGATGTTGGCGCGGAAGGATGCGCCGGGAAACCAATTGGGCCGGCTTTCGGGCTGCGAGGTCCAGGCCTGCACAGTGTTCATGAAGAAGGTGTAAACGCCGCCGAGGCCGAGGCCCCAGAAGACGCGTCCGGCAAACGAGCCGCCGCGTTCTCCGGCGACCAGGACGTCGGCGCAAGCGGTGCCTTCGGGAAATGCGAGGTTGCCGTGTTCCTTGACGATGAGCTGGCGGCGCAGCGGAACCATGAAGAGCACGCCGAGCCATCCGCCGAGAAGCGCGAGCGGAAAAATCCGCCAGAAGGTGAACTCCGAGCCGAAGCCGAGAAAGATCAGCGCGGGAATCGTGAACATGACGCCGGCGGCGAGCGATTCGCCGGCGGAGCCGGTGGTCTGCACGATGTTGTTTTCGAGGATGGTGGAGCGGCCAAAGGCGCGCAAGGATGCTGATGGAGAGCACGGCGATAGGAATGGAAGCGGAGACGGTGAGCCCGGCGCGCAGGCCGACGTAGACCGTGACCGCGCCGAAGAGCAGTCCGAACAGCGCGCCAAGGATGACGGCGCGGATCGTAAATTCCTTGACGGTTTCCTCCGTGGAGCACGTAGGTGCGGAATTCTCCTGGAGGGGCCGTGGAACTCCATGGACGATCAGTCACTGAATCCTCCCCGATTGCGGAACGTGCGGGGGGATTATGCCGTAAGTCGGAGGTTGGGAGTTAGCAGTTCTCTGGGACACAGTGGGTAGTGGGTAGTGAGCAGTGAGTAGCCGAAAAGCAGCGTTGAAATGTTTGACGGTTGGAAGGTTTGTAAATTGAGCAGAACAGTGGCCCGTGATCCGCACAGCGGAGAGGTCCCTCGCTCCCGATGGTCGCTCGGGACAGACACCCTTCGTCGGGTGTCTGGTTGACAATTTACCACCCTCCCACCGGGTTTTTTCGTAAGTGCAGATTCTAAAGGGTTTTAAGCGGGATTGTATACCACCTCAAAAAAAACTTATCCGGTAAACACCCGACTTATCGGGACTTAGCGAGGGCGCTGACGCTTGGCTTGCCCTTTTGGGGCTGATCACCATTCGCTGTACATCTACTCCTCGTGGTCGGAAGCTATCCCCGATAGAGTTTGTTGCATCATAGCGAGGGGGGAACCTTTGCGGCCTTGAGCCACTGACCGTAAACGACGGTCGTTCCCGGTGAATAAATGCACAGGCTACCAGAATCGTGAGAGTCCAATTCGCGGTATGTTTGTTGTGCCTGCTGATTGTTGGGGTATCTCTCGACGGACTGCCCGATCCACCTGCGGTTAAACCTCAGGGCAATCTGAGCGACCTGGTTCCTCAGCTGCATCCCCATGTATCATTGGCCGCGAGTAACCACGTGTGGGATTACCCAGCCTCCGCTCTTCACTTTCAGGTCCGCTTGCTTTCGGTTGAGCAGATTTTGGAAGGTAAAGGACCTTCCTACGACACTATATTTGTGCGTCAAGCCACAGACACTTCTCCTCCCTCTTTTTCCTAAAAACGATTTCTCAACCCACTTGTAACCGAAGAGACCGATATTGCCTTGAAACAGAATCCGTGCCCGTAGACTCTCTTGCGAGACTTGCAACCAAGGAACGGATTCACAGATCGTACATTTTGCGTGCGGTCGGAAAAGGGTCATCACCGGTGCACACCTCTCAAATTCTTCAAGCCTGGGGCAAGATCCTCAAAGGTGAACAACCCTCTCTTTCGATCGAAATCACGCGTGAATGCCCTTTGAAATGTCCGGGCTGCTACGCGTATGACGACGCGCATCTAGGCGGCGGGAAGACATTGCGCGAACTGAACGATCGAAGGGGGCAATCCCTGGTTGACGGGGTTCTTGAAGTCGTCGATCGGCTGAAGCCTTTACACTTATCTATCGTCGGCGGTGACCCGCTGGTCCGCTATCGCGAGCTGGAGTTGCTGATTCCTCTGCTGTTGGCGCGTGGAATCCACGTGCAGATTGTTACCAGCGCCTTCCGGACAATGGGTCCGACCTGGGCGAGTCTGCCGCATCTGCACGTAGTCGTATCCATCGATGGGTTGCAACCGGAGCACGATGTCCGGCGGGCGCCAGCAACCTACGACCGGATTCTGAAAAACATCGTGGGCCAGAAGATCACGATTCATTGCACGGTCACGGCCAAATGATGAAGCGACCCGGATACTTGGCCGAATTCCTTGAATTCTGGACGCCCCGTCCGGAGATCAAGAAGGTATGGTTCAGCCTGTTCACTCCTCAGGTTGGCGACCAAATGCCGGAAATCCTGGGTTCTGAGGAGCGGGCACGGGCCATTGCGGAGATGACGCAATTGCGAAAGCAATATCCGAAACTGGACATGCCCGAGGGGTGATTCGGCAGTTCGCTTCGCCTCCGCGGAGGCCACAAGATTGTGTTTTCGCGCTCACGAACGCAGACGTTGTCGGCGGACCTGAAGACAAAGATCACTCCATGTCAGTTTGGCGGGAATCCTGATTGCGCCTCTTGCGGATGCATCGCATCTATGGGTTTGGCGTCCATTGCGTCGCACAAATTGGGAGGAATACTCTCCGTAGGGACCATTTTCAAAACCTCCATGAGAATTGGCCAAAACAGAGCTAAGTTCAGGGCGAAACATCAAGCCAAAGGCCCATTCCAGATATTGCAAGCACAAGACAAAACGTGCGGCAACCAGGAGCACAGGAGCGATTAGTCTGTGGAGAATGCAGCCCAATCCGAACTCTTTTCCACTCGACAGGACAGGGAGTTCGCGTCCCTTCGCGATTTATCCGCGCGCGTGGGTAGCGATCCGCTGCTCGTGCAAGCCAGCAACGGGAATACCTCCATAAAGCTCGATGGAATTCTATGGATCAAAGCATCCGGCAAATGGCTGGCTCATGCGATCCAAGAAGAGATACTCGTGCCGCTGGAATTGGCAGAAGTCAAAGAGTCTGTCCAGAAAGGCACAGAACTTGCGCCGCACCGTCCTCTCAAGGACCAGCTGCGGCCATCCGTTGAGACCCCAATGCACGCCATCCTTCGACATCGTGTTGTCATCCACGTGCACTCGATCAACGTTCTTGCTTGGGCCATACGTCTCGATGGACCCGACCAACTAAAAGAACGACTGGCAGGACTGCACTGGCAATGGATTCCGTACGCGGCATCCGGCATTCCACTAGCCCACGAAATCGAAAAGGCAGTGGCCGCTGCGCCAGAGACCGACGTTTTCATCCTTGGAAATCACGGACTCGTCGTCTGCGCACAGGATTGCCATATCGCCGAAACGCTTCTGCGCGAAGTAGAGCGACGTCTTGCGATTACTCCCCGTCGATTCCCAAAGCCCGACCTCACCGTGCTGACGCTGATTGCGCGTTTCTCGAGATGGCGATTTCCCGATGTCGATTCGTTGCATGCGCTAGGAACCGATGCGGTGTCTCGAAAGATTCTAAGAGGCGGCGTTCTCTATCCCTGCCAGGCCATTTTTCTGGGCCAGACTATGCCCCTAATGCCACCTGCTGTCGTCGCTTCAAAATTCTCGGAACGTTCGGGCGGAAAAGACAGAACTCCGCCGTTTGTAGCGGTGGAAAGAAGCGGAGTGATGCTCCACGAGGGGATGACCAACTCCGAGCGCGCCACCTTGATTGGCCTAGTGCAAGTGACGCAACGAACCGAGGAATCCACGCCACTCCGCTATCTGAAAAGCGTGGAAGTAGCGAACGTCCTAAGCAAGGGCGCGCATACTCCCCAAGAAGCGGTCGAAGAGAAGGCGAACTCTCCGACCCGACGTCCAAAAATTGGATGACGAAGCACTCGGAAAGCAATCCACATGCCTGATTAACGCGGCAACCTCCCAGAACTGGCCTTCCGGCCCGAAACAGCTTGGAGGCAGAGGGATCAGGTGGGGTATTTGGACGAGATGTAGTTTTGCAGGTGCTCGATCGTTTCTTCCTGCTCTGAGACTACCCACTTCACCAGGTCCCCGATTGAGATAACTCCGAGCACCGTCTCGTTTTCCATAACCGGAAGATGACGTATGCGGTTTGACGTCATGAGACCCATACACTCGTCCACAGCTTGGTCAGCGGTCACGGAAATCACCGGGCTGGTCATGATCTCCTTGACCAGGGTCGTCCTCGAAGATCTTCCCTGAAGGATGACCTTCCTGGCGTAATCGCGCTCCGAGATGATGCCCACGAGCTTGCCTCCCGAAATCACGAGTAAGGCCCCGACTGCTTTGTCGGCCATTCTTTCAATGCCCTCGTAGACGGTTTGATCTGGCGTGACAAACCAGACTTCGCTTCCTTTGCGCTTCAGAACCGAGCCAACCGTGCCACTCATTTTGATCATCATCTGACCCCCCCCGATGTGAGAGTTTGCGTCCGCGGCTGTATTTGTGGCTGGGGCCCTCCGAGAAGGTTATGGGTGGAAAGTACGCTCTTGGGAGGCCGGAAGTCAAGATTATGGGAGTCGTATCCAGTGTCCGCAAACTCCGCGCTCCGGAAAGTTGTCGGAATTACTCTGAATGATCTCGACCTGGAACGGCGGCCAAGAAGAGGGTCAGGATTGAGTGCGGGGCAAAGGCGCAATCCAGGAAAGCAAGAGGACAAAAAGGCAACGTAGAATCTTGAAACTGGGCTGTTTAGCGCTTGACGCCGCGAGCTATTGACATGGGGGGCGCGGGTCTGTATTGTCCGCGGCAGCAAGTGACATAGATCGGTAACACTGCTTATGCGCCCATACCCTTCCCAGCGCGGCGGGGCAGGTCCCGGATTTTTCCCTGCGTGCCTCGAGTTGTGCGTATTCGTGAAGACTTACGCTGCGAACGGAAATCCGGCGAAATTCGACTTTGCGAAGCTCAATTCTGGAGGTGGAGTGTGTCTCTGCGCCGGTTATGCCTGATCACAGCGGTGATACTGCTTGGAGCCGTGGGGTATCGCGTGAGGTCGATCAACGCGGACGAATGGCTGCCGATTTCGCCGGACGAGCTAAAGATGACGAGCTTGCCAGAGGCGCCGGGAGCGCCGGCGGTCATCCTGTACCGGCAAGTGGACCGGGATGACAGCAACGTACACACGCCTCACGAATACAACTATGTGCGGGAAAAGATTTTCACGGAAGAGGGAAGGAAGTATGCGGACGCGGAGATTCCGTTCGTGAAGGACGAATACAACATCGTGAACATCAGGGCGCGGACGATTCATCCAGATGGGTCGGTCGTGAACTTCGATGGGAAGGTGTATGAAAAAGAGATCGTGAAAGGGCGGGGGATCAAGGTTCTGGCGAAGACGTTTACATTTTCGGACGTCCAGCCGGGAAGCATCATCGAGTACCACTACATGATCGACTTCGCCGAATATTGGGTATTCGATTCGCATTGGATTCTGAGCGACGAACTTTATACGAAGGCGGGGAAGTTCACGCTGAAACCTTGCACGGAGTTTGGTTTGCGATGGAGCTGGCCAAACGGGCTTCCAGCCGGCGCCGCTCCGCCAGTGGAAGGGACAGGGGTGAACCCGCTAGTGCACATGGATGCGAACAACATACCGGCATTCCAGGTTGAAGACGACATGCCGCCGGAAGAGAGCATGAAATTCCGGGTGGACTTCAACTATAGCGAAGGACAGATTGAGAAGGATGCCGACAAGTTCTGGAAGCGAGAAGGGAAGAAGCAGAACGACCGCGTGGAAAGTTTTATAGGCAAGAAGAAGGCAATGGAAGAGGCCGTAGGAACGATCGTGGCGGCAGGCGACACGCCAGAAGTGAAGTTGCAGAAGATCTACGCGCGAGTGCAGAAGTTACGAAACACAAGTTACGAGGTAGAGAAGACGGAGCAGGAGCAGAAAAGAGCGAAAGAGAAAGGGGCAGGCAACGCGGAAGAGGTGTGGAAGCGCGGATATGGCGATCAGAGCCAGATAACGCTGTTGTTTTTGGGATTGGCGCGTGCGGCGGGGCTGGAGGCTTCCGCGGCGAGGATCGCGACTCGAGAAGACCATTTCTTTGTCAAGAATGTGATGAGAGAAAGGGACCTGCACGCCTACGTAGTGATTGTGAAGGTGAACGGGAAGGACGTGTATTTCGATCCGGGCTCGGCGTTTACGCCTTACGGCATGCTGCCCTGGCCGAAGACAGATTCGGCAGGACTAAAGTTGGACAAGGACGGCGGCACGTGGATTATGACGAGCATACCCGAGAGTGGGGATTCGCAGATCGACCGGAAAGCGGACTTGAAGTTGACGCAAGAAGGAAGCCTCGAGGGAAAACTGACGGTAACGTATACGGGGCTGGAGGCGGCATCGCTGCGAGTGGAGGAGCGGAACCAGGACGATACGACCCGTAAAAAACTGCTGGAAGACAAGGTGCGGTACTCAGTTCCTGCGGCGATTGAGGTGGAGTTGACGAACAAGCCGGATTGGTCGAGTGCGGATTCGAAGCTGGTGGCGGAATTTGATTTGAAAGTGCCGGGGTGGGTGTCGGGCGCGGGAAGCCATGCGCTGCTGCCAGTGGGAATCTTTGGCGCGCCGGAAAAACATCTGTACGAGCACGCGACGCGGGTACATCCGCTGTACTATCACTTCATGTCGCAAAAAGTGGATGACGTGACGATCGAGCTGCCGCTGGGATGGAAGGTGAGCAACCTGCCAAAGCCCGGAGACAGAGACGCAAAGTTGCTGGTGTACACGATGAAGGTGGATGAGAAGAACGGCACGCTGCATTTGGAGCGGCACTTGAAGAGCGATCTGGTGATGCTAGAACCGAAATACTATCCGGCAGTGCGAAGTTTTTATGAGTCAGTGAGGACCGGCGATGAAGAGCAAATCGTATTGCAACCGATGGTCAGAGGCGGGAGCAATTGAAGTGATTCGCCAAGGTGCGCGGCTGGCGGCGGTGGTCTTAGTGTGCTGGGCGCTGGCACCCGAGGGTGTGCGTGCGGCAGACGCACCGCAATGGATGCACACGCTGGTGAACGCGCCGTTGCCGCCACACGATGAGAAGACGGACGCGGTGCTGTTGTACTCGGAAGAGATATTGAATGTGCAGAGCAACGGAAAGATAAAAAGCATTACACGCCGAGCGTACAAGATTTTGCGGCCCGGGGGACGGAATCACGGAACCGTTTTTGCGTCGTACGATTCCGAGACGCGAATTACGGGACTGCGAGGCTGGTGCATTCCGGCGCAGGGCAAGGATTACGAAGTGAAGGACAAGGATGTGGTGGAGACGGCGCTATTCGGCGTTTCGAACGGAGAATTGGCCACGGATCTGCGGACAAAAATCCTGAAGATTCCTGCGGCAGATCCTGGAAACATCGTGGGGTATGAAATCGAGCATGAGGACCGGCCGTATATTTTGCAAGACGAATGGAGCTTTCAACAGGCGGATCCGGTTCGCGAAGCGCGATATACGCTACAACTGCCGGCGGGATGGGAGTACAAGGCAGCGTTCTTGAATTACCCGGAAGTGAAAGCGAGTTCTACAGGAAGCAATCAGTGGCAGTGGGTGGTGAACAATGTGGAAGGGATTCGGCCGGAGGCCAACATGCCACCCTGGGAGGCGGTGGCAGGCCAAATGATCGCCTCTTTTTTCCCGCCGGGCGGAGGACAGACGAAGGGCTTTGAAAACTGGAATGACATGGGTTTGTGGGAGGCAGGGCTGGTACGCGGGAGGCGGGAGAGTTCGGCGGAGATCAAACAGAAGGTGGCCGCGCTCACGGCTTCAGAGGCAAACACGACGCGCAAGATGGCGGCGCTTGCGAAGTTTGTGCAAGACGACATCCGCTACGTGGCAATCGAGCTGGGAATCGGCGGATGGCAGCCGCACGCGGCAAACGATGTTTTTTCACACCATTTTGGCGATTGCAAAGACAAAGCCACATTGATGAGCACAATGCTGAAGGAAATCGGCGTCGATTCGTATTACGTCGTGGTGAACACGGACCGAGGGACGGTGAACGAAAAAACGCCAGCGGTGAACTGGTTCAACCACGTGATCCTCGCGGTCAAGCTTCCGCAAGGTAGCGGCGAGGCCGAATTGAGGGCCGTCTCGCAGCACAAAACACTAGGGCGAATTCTGATTTTCGATCCGACGGACGAGATGACGCCGTTTGGCTATTTGCGCGGAGCATTGCAGGGGAATTTTGGGTTGCTGGTGACAGATTCAGGCGGCGAGCTAATCGAACTGCCGCGGCTGGCGCCGGCGATGAACGGGACGCGGCGAACCGCAAAATTAACGCTGACGCCGACAGGAACGCTGACGGGTGACGTTGCGGAGATTCGCTTGGGAGATCCCGCGGCGCATCAAAGGTACGCGCTGCGTTCGGCAGCGACGGACAAGGATAAGGTCAAGCCGATCGAGAGCTTGCTGGCCGAGTCGCTCTCTAATTACCGGCTGACGCATGCCTCGGTGACGAATTTGACGCATAACGACCAGCCGTTTGGATGGGACTATTCGCTGGTGGTGGACAACTACGCGAAGACGGCAGGGAATCTGCTACTGGTGCGGCCGCGCGTTTTGGGGAGCAGATCGAGCGCACTGCTAGAGACGAAAGAGGCGCGAAAGTTTCCTGTGGAGTTTCCAGGGCCTTCCCTGGATTCGGATAGCTTTGAAATTACACTGCCGAGTGGTTATGAAGTGAGCGATTTGCCGCCGCCGGTGGACGTCGATTACGACTTTGCGAGCTATCACAGCAAGACGGAAGCGACCGGAAATACGTTGAAATACACTCGAAGGCTGGAAGTAAAAGAGCTGACAGTGCCGATGTCGCAAATGGAGACGTTGAAGAAGTTTTACCGGATTATAGCGAGCGACGAACGAAACACGGCCGTGTTACAGCCAGCTTCTCACTGAGCAGCGACCGAGGGCTTGCTCTGCTGCGCACGCCAGGCGGGGACTGACCATACCTGGACGCTGTGTCCCAGCAGGAAAACTACAAAACATAGCGCGAAGACGGAATGGCTGAGACTTGCGCCGAAGTATTGCCACGCGGGGGCGGTTGCGCCCGGGTAGTCGGACGAGAAGAGCATGGTCAGCATGAAGAGGAGGCCGAAGGCACTCGCGGTGCGGACGAGGATACCGAAGGTGAGGGCTAGTCCGATGGCGAATTCGCCGTAAGCAACAAGGAAGGCGATGGGTGTGGCGTGTGGAAGCACGAAGCCGCGGAGAATCGGCGCCATGAACGGGTAGGCGCCGCCTTCGAGGAAGCGGTTGATCCAGAATTGAAAGCCGCCGTGAAGAGTGAATTGGGTGCCGAAGACTTTGTATTGGCCGAAAGATGAGGAAGAAGACGCCGACGCCGATGCGGAGGACTGCGAGGGCACGGGCGTTGGGGTCATTGTTCGAGTAATCGGGGACGGTGGGTTTGGGCATGGGCTTGGTTGGTCTCTAGACTGACTGCGAATCTAAAGCTTCTCTACTACAAAATCTAGGAGAGGCGGGCGCGGACGCGGTCGCTCAGTGCTTTGCCGTCCACGACTTTGCCTTCGAGGGCCGCTTTAGCGGCTTTCACGACGGCGCCCATTTGCTTCATGGAGTTGGCGCCGGTTTCTGCGATGGCTTTGGAAATGGCGGCATCCATTTCTGCGTCGCTGGCGCCGGCGGGGAGATAGGACTCGAGGATGGCGAGTTCCTTGGTTTCCTTGTCAACGAGATCCTGGCGGCCGCCTTTTCCGAACTGGTCGATGGATTCCTTGCGCTGCTTGACGAGAGTTTGCAGGATTTGGATGGATTCGGCTTCGTCGAGCGTGCGGATTTTTTCCGTTTCTTTGTACTTGATGGCGGACTTGATGCCGCGAAGGACGCTGAGGCGAAGCTCGTCCTTGGAGCGCATGGCGTCCGTCAGGTCTTTCTGGATTTTTTCGGAGAGACTCATGCGGTTCAATATAGCAGAAGAAAGCGAAAGCAGAAGCATTAACGCAGAGGGCTGAAGCGGCGCAGAAGCCGGGGAGAAAAGAGAGGAAGGTGGATTTGACAGGGTGCGGAGCGCTCGCTACCGTTGATGTTTTAGGTTTGGCGGATTTTGCCCGCCTGTGCAGTGCAAATCAAATTTGATGAGGCCCGATGAAAGTCATTGTTGCGGACAAGATCAGCGAACGCGGCGTCGAGCTGTTGCGAAAAGCGGGATGGAACATCGTTCTGACGACGAAGGACACATTGAACGCGGAGATAGCGGACGCGGACGCCTTGATTGTGAGGAGCGCGACAAAAGTTACGGCGGAATTGCTGGATAAAGCGGCGAGATTGCGGGCTGTGGGGCGCGCAGGCGTGGGCGTGGACAACATCGATCTGGATGCAGCCACGACACGCGGCGTGCTGGTGATGAGCACTCCGGGCGGAAATGCGGTCAGCGTGGCGGAGCATACGTTCGCGCTGCTGCTGGCGCTGGCGAGGCAGGTGCCGAGGCTCGATAAGGCGATGCATGAAGGGCGCTGGGAAAAATCGTCCGCGGCGGGGACGGAAGTGCGCGGGAAAACGCTGGGACTGATCGGGCTTGGGCGCATTGGAAGCGAAGTGGCGCTGCGAGCGGACGCGTTCGACATGCGCGTGCTGGGATATGACCCGTTTATCAGCGAAGCGGCGGCGCAGGAGGTGCAGGTCGAACTGGTGCCGCTGGAAAAGCTGCTGGCGGAGAGCGATTTTGTCTCGCTGCACACGGCGCTGAGCCCGGAGACGCAGAATTTGATCAACGCGGAGACGCTGGCGAAGATGAAGAAAGGCGCACGGCTGATCAACGCGGCGCGTGGTGAGTTGATTGATGAAGGCGCGCTGGCGGAAGCGCTAAAGAGCGGAAAGTTGGCTGGGGCGGCGCTGGACGTTTTCGTGCACGAGCCGCCGAAGGATTCGCCGTTGCTCGGAATGGATAACGTGATTGCGACGCCCCACGTGGCGGGCTCAACGGCGGAGGCGCAGGAGGAAGTCGGGAACGCAGGTGGCCGTGCAGATTAAGGATTATTTGGCGGAGGGGCTGATTCGCAATGCCGTGAACTTGCCGGCGCTATCGGCGGACCAGTACCGGAGGGTCCGCCCGTATCTGGCGCTGGCAGAGCGGCTGGGATCGCTGGTGTCACAAGCAGTGGCTGTCAGGCCGGCGCGAATTCGCATTCGCTACGCGGGCGAGGTGGCGGAAGTCGGCACGCATTTGCTGCGCAGCGCGGTGCTCGCGGGAATGCTGAACGCAGTGCTGGATGAAAAAGTGAACGTGGTGAACGCGCCGGCTATCGCGGCGGCACGCGGGCTTTCCGTGGAGGAGGAGACGCGGCGGCGTGAGCGGGGGTTCCCTAACACGCTGGAAGTGGCGGCCCTGCCGGAAAAATCGGGCTCGGCGAACGGCTTTTCCGCCGAGGGCACCGTTTTGCACGATGGTTCTCCGCGCGTGTTGCAGATAGACGGGATTCCGCTGGAAGCGGAGCTGGCAGGGACGATGCTGTATCTGCGGAACCGGGATGAACCCGGAGTTATCGGGCAGGTGGGCTCGACGCTAGGCAATTTGGGAGTGAATATCGCGACGTTTGCGCTCGGCCGGCGAGAAGCGAGCAAGGGCGCGGAGGCGGTCTCGCTGGTGCGGTTGGACGGAGAAGTGTCGGACTCGATCCTGGGAGCCATCCGCGGGATCCCGGCGGTCACGGTGGCCAGGCTACTAAAACTTGGATGAAACCCTAGGTGCTGCGAGGGGAGTGACATTTTTTGCTGGCTCGCCAGAGAGATTCCTTCCCCGGGGCTTCTTGTAACAATCTAAAATTTGAATGAACCCGGATTGATAGAGAAATTAGAAGAACTTTCCTTGACAGCCGATGCCCATTTGGCCTAAAACCTAGGTCAAAGAATTGTGGTTGAGTGGTGGGGAAGGTTGCCAGGGGTCGTGTTTCATTTTCCAGGTAATGACCAGGCAAAGCGCCGCACACTGATTGTGTCGGCTTGGTGCTGCCCACCTGCGTACGTCTCAAAAAATAATGGTTTAAGGTGCGCGAAAGGAGCAGTCCATGAGGTGGGATTTGATTAAGCGCAATATTTTGATTTCTTCGGTAGCAGTTTTGTTCGTGGTTGCGGGTGTGTGGGCGCAGGTCGGTACTACGTCAATTCGCGGCGTGGTAACGGACAAGACCGGCGCTGCGATTGTCGGTGCAAGTGTGACTCTGGTCAGCCCTGCTCAAAGTATTCAGCGCGAAATGCAGACAACGCAATCCGGCGAGTACGAATTCCTTGCTCTGCCGCCGGGGACCTATGCGCTGACCGTGGAGATGACCAATTTCCGGAAATTCGAGCACAAAAATATCCAGCTGCTTGTGAACTCGCCTACCACTGTGAACGCCATACTGGAAATCGGCGCCGCCACGGAGACCGTGGAGGTCTCGGCGCAGGCCGTCACCTTGAACACGACTGACGCTTCACTCGGCGTTGCGTTCGGCGAAAACCAGGTCAAGCAGCTTCCTCTGGAAGGGCGCAACGTGCCGGATTTGTTAAGCCTGCAAGCGGGCGTTCTCTATACGGGAAACCGCGCCGACATCAATACGGCTGTCGACACACGAAATGGCGCGGTCAACGGCTCGCGCAGCGATCAAAGCAATGTGACCCTGGACGGCATAGCGGTAAATGACGCCGGCGGCCACGCGTTCACTTCGGTTCTGCCGGTCACTTTGGACTCCGTTCAGGAGTTCCGCGTCACGACTACGAACTATAATGCCGATCAGGGAAGCTCTTCGGGTGCGCAGGTGGCGCTTGTAACCAAGAGCGGAACGAATAACTTTCACGGCTCGGCGTACGAGTACAATCGCAACACGTACACCAGCGCGAACGATTATTTCGTGAAGGCCGCGCAGATCCAGGGATGCCTTGGGAGCGGAACTCCGCTCAGCGATAAGCAGTGCAATCAGGCGCCGAAACTCATCCGCAACGTGTTTGGCGGATCCATCGGCGGACCGATTAAGAAGGACCGATTCTACTTCTTCCTGAACTACGAGGGGACGCGGCGCTTGGAGGAGACCAGCGCGGTACGGACGATTCCGACCGATTCATTACGCGACGGTGTCGTGTACTACCTTTGCAAAACGTCATCACAGTGCCCCGCTGTATCGCAAGGTGTCACGGGGATAAGCGGCGCCAAATACGACATACCGGACGGCTATTTTGCTGTTAACCCGGCGCAGATTACGACCATGGATCCGCAGCATCGAGGTCCTAATGCCGCGACCTTGGCCTACTTCAACAGTTTCCCCCACGCCAATGACGGTTCCGTCGGCGATGGGTTGAACTATTCTGGCTTCCGGTTCAGTTCGCCGTTAACGGACACCAAGAACTGGTATATCGCGAAATTTGACTACAACATTACCAGGGACGCAAAACAGCGGATCTCCTGGAGCGGCGCTTTGGCTAACGAGGCGAACCCACAAGGGCAGTATCTGCCGAGTTCGCCCACAGGGAGCCTCTTCGATTACACTTCGGCGCAGCACAGCTTCGTTAATTACAACAAAGGATTTGTGATCAACTACTCCGGCGTGATCACAAATAGCCTTGTGAACAGCTTCCGGTACGGATTTGTCCGAGAGAGCGTCGGCGACATCGGCGACTCGAATCAACCCTACATCATCTTGCGCGGCATAACGCAAGGAGTCACGCGCACGTCAGCTTTTCAACGTCCGATCAATACGTTTGCGGATGATCTTTCCTGGACGCGCGGGAGGCATACGTTCCAGTTTGGTGGCTCGCTGACCTATATTCGCAATCCGCGCATCAACACGTTAAATTCATTCAGCGACGGGGTGGCGAACGGTTCCTGGCTCGATATGTCCGGGATGCTCGTCAAAAGCGGGTCGCCCTTTAATCCCTCGAACAACGGATTCCCTGCCGGTGACTCCTCCTTTGCGAATTCCTACGATTTCCCAATGATGGCACTTCTCGGGCTGGTCAGCGAAGCAGATGCGACCTACAACTACAAGAAAGACGGGAGCGTCCTGGCACAGGGCGCACCGGTGCAGCGGCACTTTGCGGAGGACGGCTGGGAATTCTACGGTCAGGACTCCTGGAAAGTGAAGCCTAACCTGACCGTTACTTTTGGATTGCGCTACTCGCTCTTTTCTCCGCCGTGGGAGACTAATGGGCTTCAGGTCTCGCCAAGCCAGAATCTATCCGACTGGTTCAACCAGCGCGCCACGAACATGGAAAACGGCATCCCGTCCAATCAGGATCCACTTATTTCCTTTTCGCTTGGCGGACCAGCCAATGGCGGAAAGCCCGGACTCTGGAAATGGGACTATCATGACTTGGGACCTCGCCTCGCGCTGGCATGGTCACCGAAAGGCAGCGACGGCCTGTTGAAGAGCCTGTTTGGAGATGGGGGCAAGACCGTCATCCGCGCGGGGATCGGCGTGGTGTATGACAATATTGGCAACGGTATCTTGAATACGTTTGATTCCGCGGGCTCATTTGGTTTGGCGACGACCTTGTCGAATCCAGCCGGGATCGAGACGGCGGCCTGCGCGCCTCGTTTGACGGATATGCACACGATTCCCACCACGGATCTGGGCTGCCCGGCCAATGGTAACGTGCCCGGCCAAATTCTACTACCTGCGCCTCCAGGGAAGTTTCCGCAGACTTTCCCGAACACGCTGGACAGCGGTGGATTTGCCATCACGTGGGGCTTGGACCAGAATATCAAGACCCCTTACTCCTACACCTTGGACTTTTCCGTTGGGCGGGAGTTGTCGAAGGGATTTTCTCTACAAGTATCCTACGTCGGCCGACTGTCGCACAGGCTGTTGACGCAGTCAGACCTAGCGATGCCACTCGACTTGGTTGACAAAAAGTCTGGACTTGATTACTTCAAAGCCGTAACGGCGCTGGCAAAAGTCTACCGGACAGGCGTCTCAACCGACAATTTCAACGCCTCGATGGTGCCGGCAAACGTTGCGCAATACTGGGCGGATATGCTTCAGCCCCTGCAACCTGGTGACTCCTATCAAACTGGAGCCTGCGGAAACAATCCTACGAATTCTCCCGTGGTGGCTGCCTACGATCTGTTCTGTGGCTTTAATTTGAACGAGACTACGGGACTTTTCGTGCTGGATTACTTCGGGGTTAGCGGGACGCAACAATGCGGAACAGCCCCAGACAATTTTTCCTGCAATTCGTACGTTCCTTCAACCGGAACAAATTCCTTTTTCAACTCACAGTACTCTTCTCTCTATGCGTGGCGCTCAAACGCCAATGCAAACTACCATGCCATGCAGGTGAACTTACAGCACCGGATGGAGCACGGATTCCAATTCGACTTCAACTATACATTCTCAAAGTCGATCGACATTTCTTCCGATGCCACGCGAATTGGAGCATGGAGCGGCCTCGGGGGACAGGTCATCAACTCCTGGGACCCGAATGCGATGCGCGCCGTTTCCGATTTTGACGCGAAGCATCAATTCAACATGAACTGGATTGCAGAACTTCCGTTCGGCAGGAGCAGGCGGTTTGCCGGGAATGCCCACGGCTTGCTCGATGCCATTATCGGCGGCTGGCAGCTCTCCGGGCTTTTCCGGGTTACAAGCGGACTGCCCTTCAACGTGTTCAACGGATTCCAGTGGCCGACGAACTGGCAACTGGGAGGCAATGCCTTCCTGGTCTCGCCTGTGAACTCCGGCCGGTTTAAGACCACGGACTCTTCTGGAAACGCGGTGGTCAGCGTATTTAAAAACGGAACCGACGCCATCAATGCCTTCACGAATCCGTTCCCCGGAGAATCTGGAGCCCGTAACCAGGTTAGGGGCGATGGTTTCTTCAACGTGGATCTGGGTCTGGCCAAGCGCTGGCGGATGCCGTGGTCTGAGAAGCAGAGCCTCCAGTTGCGTTGGGAAGTGTTCAATGTTACCAACTCGAACCGGTTCGACGTGCAGTCGATCGCGCCGGAGCTGGACATATCTTCAACGTTTGGCAACTACACAGGTTTGCTGACCAACCCGCGCGTGATGCAGTTCGCATTACGATTCGAGTTCTAGAAGCGTCTAACTTCTTTCAAGATGCCGTCGGGGAGTGCGAGCTTCCCGGCGGCGTTGTTTTTGCGTCTGGAGTAGCGGTTGCGGATGCTATGCAATCCCGCGTAAACTGAACGGAAGTAAGGAATGAAATTCGGGGCGTAGCGCAGCCTGGCTAGCGCGCCTGGTTCGGGACCAGGAGGTCGAAGGTTCAAATCCTTTCGCCCCGACCACTCCCTCAATACTGATATACGCTGCCGCTGGTCGTTTCCATCAGGCACTTCCACATCGTCGTCTATTTCGGGTTTATTGCGGTACAGCGGCTGGGGCTTGGCGCGCAATAAAGCGCTCGAGCTCACCCGCCCGCGTATGTCGAGGAATTGGTCATCCGCCAAGGATGTGGCACGTGGAGGGACCGCTTGCCTTTTTTGGCGGATAGTCCTTATTCTGCCTCCTCACGCTGCGCATTGGTCGACGTGCCAAGTGGGGTAGTCCGGCGACGTTGATTCGCTCGCGCTGCGTGGTAATACAACTAGCTTGGAAGGACCTGATGGCAATTGTTGCAGGCGTCGATTTCGGCACACTAAGCGTCCGAGTGACTATCGTGGACACCGATCGTGGGCGGCTGGGCTCGGGCGTGGCGGAGTTTCCTCTTCAACGGAAGAAGGACGACCCGGACTACGCCACGCAGAGCCACACGGATCATATGCGGGCGCTTGCCGAAGCCATGCGAAAGGCCGTGAGCTCGGCGAAAATCTCGGGCGATCAGATTGCGGCTTTGGCCATCGATACGACTGGATCAAGCGTCATTCCCGTGGGTGAAAACCTCGAACCCCTCAGCGATTATTATTTGTGGTGCGACCATCGTGCGTGGCGAGAAGCCGCGCTGATCACCGAGACCGCGCGCCGCGAACAGCTCGAAGTGATCGAGTGGTGCGGCGGCGTCTACTCCTCCGAGTGGGGCTTTTCAAAACTTCTGCATTGGCTTCGCCACAATCCGGAGAAGCGCGAGCGTTTTGTCACGGCGTTCGAACATTGCGACATGGCCGCGGCAGTGCTTTGCGGCATCACTGATCCAGCGGAGGCTCCGCGGTCGGTCTGCGCGATGGGCCATAAGTGGATGTGGAACGAAGCGCTGGGTGGATTACCACCGGAAGATTTTCTCGTTACTGTCGATCCGCTGCTTCAGGGCGTGCGCGCCAAGCTCGGCGGCCGCTACGCGACAAGCGACCACATTGCAGGCAGGCTCGCGCCGGATTGGGCTGCGAAGCTTGGTCTTCGCGCGGGTATCCCCATACCGGTTGGAGCATTTGATGCGCACTGGGATGCCGTGGGCGCGGGCGCGCGCACGGGCGACGTAGTGAACGTCGTCGGAACGTCAACGTGCATTATCGCCATGAGCGATGAGACCCGGCTCATTCCCGGAGTTTGCGGCGTCGTTCCCGGATCGGTGCATCCCAAGAAAACTGGTGTTGAGGCCGGGCTCTCCGCCACGGGAGATATTTTTGAGGCCATCGCGAGGCGCGCGGGATCAACGGTGGCCGCGCTTTCGACTGGTCTGGAGTCGTACAAGGCAGGCCAAACCGGCCTCCTACGGATGAGCTGGGACAATGGCGACCGAACCGTGCTCGTGAATCCCGAGCTTGGCGGGATTACGTTGGGATGGAATCTCACGCACGCTGCCCAAGACGAATTGTTCGCGGCGATCGAAGGCACGGCATTTCACACGCGAGTGATTTTTGAGCGGATGGAAGAACATGGAGTGCCGATCGACCGCGTGATCAACGGCGGCGGCATTCCACAGAAAAATGATGTGCTCAATCAGATTTATGCGAATGTGCTGAACAAGCCGGTGCTGATTCCCAAGTCAGACGTGACGAGTCTGGGATCGGCAATTTTCGCCGCGATGGCGGCCGGAGCGTACCGTTCGATCGAGGAAGCGCAGGAAGCGCTGTGTCCGGAGCACCGGGTTGTCGAGCCCGAAGCCTCATCCGCGCGTGTGTATGAAGAGTTGTACGGAATTTATCGCGAGTTGTATTTTGGATTTGGCAAGCCAGACTCGGTTGCGACTCCCGTCGGGCGCATACTTCCAACATTGCGGCGAATTGCGGCTGCAGGACGAGGCAACGGATGATCCTGAAGAATTTGCGCGAAGAAGTCCTGGAAGCAAATCTGGAGCTCGTGCGGCGCGGGCTGGTGATGTACACGTTCGGAAACGCCAGCGGCATTTCACGAGAGGAGGGGCTGGTCGCGATCAAGCCGAGCGGTGTTCCGTACGAAACGATGAAGCCGGAAGATCTCGTTGTCGTCGATCTGGAAGGCAAACCCGTTGAGGGATCGTTGCGACCTTCCTCCGACCTTCCGACGCACCTGGTTCTTTATAAGGCGTTCACAGGTATTGGAGGTATCGCGCACACGCATTCCTCGGCGGCGACGGCGTGGGCTCAAGCGCAAAGAGAAATCCCGTGTTTCGGGACAACTCATGCCGATTATTTTCGCGGTCCAGTCCCCTTAACAAAGCCGCTTGACGCCTGCGGAAATTCGGTCGAATTACGAAGCAAACACGGGCCAAGCCATCGTTCGACGCTTTAGAAAGCTTGATCCGCTTCATGTGCCGGCGGTCCTCGTCGCCGGCCACGCACCATTCTGCTGGGGGAAATCGCCTTCGGAGGCCGCGCACATCGCCGTGATACTGGAAGAAATTGCGGCGATGGCGTTTCGGACGATTACCGCAAATCCCAAGGCGCGCCCTATTTCCAAACATCTCCATGAGAAGCACTTCCTTCGGAAACATGGAACCGCGGCGTATTACGGCCAAGAGAAGTAGAGCGGGGGAAGTTGTCACTGAAAACGGTCGTGACGCACTCCAGCTAGCCCGCGCCATCGGCTGCTTTTAGTTGCGAACGGGTTTCAGGAAACAGCGAGGAGACGCAGCAACAATCCCGCGATAGCCCCGCCAAGCAGCGGCCCGATGACCGGAATAGGCGCGTAGCGCCAATCGGAGCCACCTTTCCCGGCAATCGGCAGAACGGCGTGCGCTAAGCGCGGGCCAAGGTCGCGCGCGGGATTGATGGCATACCCGGTCGTGCCGCCCAGCGAAAGTCCGATGCCCCAAACGAGGCTGGCTACAAGATAAGGGCCCAATCCAGCGGCCGGACCGGATGCCGCGACACGCTTCGAAAAAATCGCTCCAACGACAAACACCAGAACGAAAGTGCCAACAATTTCACTGAGCAAGTTTGCGGCAACGCTGCGAATAGCAGGCGCGGTGCAAAAGCAAGCCAGCTTGCCGGCCGCATCCGGTGTTTCCTTCCAGTGCGGGAAGTAGTGCAACCAGACGAGAGTGGCTCCAGCAAGGGCACCGAGAAGTTGTGCCGCCAAGTAAGGAGCGAACTTCACAAAACTTGCGTCCCGCATTGCGAAGCCCAGTGTGACGGCCGGATTCAGATGCGCATCGCTGCTACCACAAGCAATCGACACAAAGACGCCGGCCATCACCGCCAGCGCCCAACCGGTCGTGATGACCATCCAGCCGCTGCCTTCTGCTTTCGAACGCTTAAGCACCACTCCAGCGACGACGCCGTCGCCGAGCAGCACCAGAATCATGGTGCCCAGAAATTCGCCCACAAAGGGGGATGTCATTCAGCAATCTCCTTCGTGCAGATTAGGCCCCGAATAATATTCTGTCGTGCGCTTCAAGAATCAACCCAGTCGAATGAGCGCGTGACCGCTTTTTTCCACTTTTTGTAAAGCTGTTCGCGCTCTGCTTCCGCAAAATGCGGCGTCCACGTGCGGTCCGCCGCCCAATTGGCGCGCAGTTCGTCCAGGCCCGAGAAAAAGTTCACCGCCAAGCCCGCCGCATAGGCTGCGCCAAGCGCGGTCGTTTCTTGAATTACGGGCCGCACGACTTCGCGATCCAAAATGTCCGCCTGAAACTGCATCAGAAGCTCGTTCACGACCATCCCGCCATCGACGCGGAGCGAAGACAGCGCGATCTGCGAGTCCTTCTCCATCGCTTCTACCACTTCGCGTGTCTGGAACGCCGTGGCTTCCAGGACCGCTCTCGCCAGATGGCCTTTGTTGGCGTATCGCGTTAGTCCGGCAATGACGCCGCGCGCATTTTCTTTCCAGTAGGGGGCATACAGCCCGGAAAAAGCCGGAACAAAGTAGACGCCGCCATTGTCTTTCACCGTGCGGGCTAATGTTTCGATGTCAGTGCTTTTCTCGATCATTCCGAGATTGTCGCGGAGCCATTGCACGAGCGCTCCCGTAATCGCGACGCTGCCTTCCAGGGCGTAGCACGCGGGCGCACCTCCCATTTTGTATGCGACTGTCGTCAGCAGGCCGAACTTCGATGGAACGATGCGCTCACCTGTATTCATCAATAGAAAACAGCCCGTCCCGTAGGTGTTTTTCGCCTCGCCCGGACGGAAACATGCCTGACCGACGAGCGCAGCCTGCTGATCTCCGAGAATGCCGGCGATCTCTACGCCTGCTATGGCCGGGAGGGCCGCTGCGCCATAAACTTCGCTGCTGGAGCGGACCTGTGGGAGCATCGCGCGCGGAATCTCGAACGCGGCCAGCAAATCGCTGTCCCAATCCAGTGTTTTCAGATTGAGCAGTTGTGTCCGGCTTGCATTGGTCACATCGGTGACGTGCACGCCTCGCTTGGGCCCGCCGGTAAGATTCCACACGAGAAATGTGTCGATGTTTCCGAATAGCAGTTCGCCAGCGGCGGCCTTCTCTTTCGCTTCCGGAATGTTCTTCAGCAGCCAGCGCAGCTTCAGGCCGCTGAAGTACGTGCTTAGAGGCAACCCAGTCTGCGTGCGGAAGCGGTCTTGCCCACCGCGCTTCGCAAATTGACCGACGTCCTCCGCGACGCGCGTGTCTTGCCAAACGATGGCGTTTGCAATCGGCTGGCCCGTGTTTCGTTCCCAAACAACCGTAGTTTCGCGCTGGTTGGTTATGCCTATGGCGGCCAGGTCAGAGGGCCGCAAACCACGTTGTTCGAGCGCCTCGCTAATCACCTCCTCCGTGCGGCGAATAATTTCGAGCGCGTCGTGCTCCACCCACCCTGGCTGCGGAAATATCTGTTCATGCTCCTTTTGCGCGACGGCAACGACCCGCGCCGCCTTATCAAACACCATAAACCGCGTGCTAGTTGTGCCCTGGTCGATGGCCCCAATGTAACTTTTCACGAAATTAGCCCTTTCCGGCCGCGATGCATTCTACGCCGGAATGCGCCCGGGGTCTGAACTGGATATATACATTTCGGTCTGGCTAGGCATCTAACTCAGTGGGATGACAAAGTTGAGAAAGGGAGTGCGCTCATGAACAAGAATCTACAATGGAAGGGGACCCTATTGTTAGCGGCCGTTGCAGTGGCTGCCTTATTGCCGCTCGCGCCAAAGGCGGCTGCAGCGGACTCCGCCGCGGTTACTATGACCGTCACGGCGGTGGACAACAAAGATGCGCAGCCGCCGGCAATCAAAAAGGACGATGTTCAGTTGTATCAAGGAAAAGAAGGCGTGCAGGTGGCCGATTGGAAGCGAAGTGAAAAGCTATACATTGCCTTGCTCATCGACGATTCGCTAGAAAGTTCCGTCGCTAACCAGTGGGACGATTTGCGGGCCTTCATTCTGGCTCAACCGGAAAGCACGTACATCGCCGTGGCCTACGCGAGAAACGGATCTGCCATGGTGGCGCAGGACTTCACCACGGATCACGCTCTCGCTGCCAAGGCTTTGCGCCTGCCCTTGGGCAGTGCGGGAGCATTTACAAGCCCGTATCTCGCTCTTCAGGATTGGATCAAGCGCTGGCCGGACTCCGGTGAGCGCAAGTCCATTATTTTGTTTTCTTCGGGCATCGATTATTTCCGCGGGGGTTTCGATCCCATCGATCCCGATCTCGATACCACTGTCGAGCATGCCCAAAAGAAGAATATTAATATTTGGTCGGTTTACGTTCCCGATGCGGGGCACATCGGCCGGCGGCAGTTCCTCGCTTTCAACGCACAATCGAACTTGAGCCGCCTTTCGCAAAAAACTGGCGCTGAGGCCTATTATCTTGGCTTGGAGTCGCCGGTGACGTTGAAGCCGTATTTCGACGAAATCCGGACTCACCTCGAGAACCAGTATCTGCTCACGTTCGTGGGCAACGGCGGGAACAAGGGGAAGTTCGAGCGCGTGCGCGTGACCACCGAGGTTCCCAAAGTGCAGATCATGACGCCCTCCGAGGTGTTTCTCCCGGCCGTTCGGTAATTTAAGGCATGCTGGACAATCCGAATGGAGCGAGAGGCGCGAGCCGTAAGGTTCGCGCCCTTTGCTTTTCTTGGATACTGCTTGTCTCTTTTCTTGTGCTCAGGCTAAACTAGCGCCCGTCGATGCCGTCCTGTTGTGTTAAGACGAATCGCTCTATTGAATCGGTTTAAATACAACGCTCGGCAGGGCGTTGTTACCGGGAGCTTAAGATGATTTCGTGCGGCAAGAGAGAGAATTTCTTTTCGCGATCCACAATCCGATTTGCCGGAAGGAGTAGGAGCTTTTTTTCTGCCACGGGCTTTGCTACCGCCGTGCTAGCGGCCGCAACGGTTGCGGCACCCGCATCGCGCGCGGATGGCGATATCACGCTGCGGGAGGGATGGAGAGTACAGTCCTCTGCAAAGGTCAGCTCCGGCGCGGAAGCGATCTCGACTGCGGGTTTCGATGCTTCGAGCTGGTACAAGACTTCCGCACCGAACACGGTGTTTGCCGTTCTTGTCGAGAACGGCGTGTACAAGAATCCTTACTTCGGCATGAATTTGCGTTCCGTTCCCGGCGTTTCCTATGCGATCGGTTCGGAATTCGCCAACCAGGAAATGCCAGCCGATAGTCCGTACGCTGTCCCCTGGTGGTACCGCGAGGAGTTCGAGGTCCCCGCGCAATTCAAGGGGAAAACTGTGTGGCTCGCGTTTCGCGGAATCAACTACCGCGCGGACATCTGGATCAATGGCAAAAAACTGGCGGGTTCGGATCACGTCGTCGGCGCGTTTCGCCGATACGAGTTTGACGTCACTCCTTACGTAAAAACGAGCGGGAAAAATGTCGTGGCCGTGGAAGTCTCCGCCCCACACGCCAACGAACTCGGAATCACCTGGGTCGATTGGAATCCCACGCCACCGGATAAGGACATGGGCCTTTGGCAGGAGGTGGTTCTCTCCGCGAGCGGGCCCGTAACCGTGCGGCATCCCGCAGTAGAAACGAAACTCGATCTCCCGCAACCGACAAAGCGCACCTGACCGTTCGCGCCGAGCTGCAAAACTGCATCAGGCGCCCCCGTCAAGGGAACTCTGCGCGGGAAAATTCTTGGCGCCGCGTCGCCGATCGAAATTTCGCAGAGCGTGGAGTTGAGCGCAGGCGAACATCGCGCCATTGCCATCACGCCAGGACCGAGTCGCCTCGCTTAATGTGCAGAAACCACATCTTTGGTGGCCCTACCAGATGGGCGAGCCTATCTCCACAGGACTCGCTCTCGAATTTGTTCCCGACAAAGGCCCCGTATCCGACCAGCATAACCATTGAGTTCGGGATCGTACAAACCGACTCCGAACTTACACCGGAGGGCTATCGGCTGTTCAAAGTCAACGGCAAGCCCGTCCTGGTGCGTGGCGGCGGCTGGGCGCCAGACATGATGCTGCGCGTCAATCAATCGAGGCGCGAAGCGGAGTTCCGCTACGTCAAAGAGATGGGCCTCAATACCATTCGTCTCGAAGGAAAACTGGAAGACGAGACTTTCATGAATCGCGCGGACCGCGACGGCATTCTCATCATGGCCGGATGGTGCTGCTGCGATGCTTGGGAAAAGTGGGACAAGTGGGGCGACGAGAACAAGAGTGTCTCCGTCAATTCTCTCCGCGATCAGATCCTCCGGCTTCGCAACCATCCCAGCGTTTTGGTCTGGCTCAACGGCAGCGACAATCCCCCGCCGCCCGATCGCGAGCAGGCTTACCTGGACGTCGAGAAAGAAGCGCATTGGCCGAAACCCATCCTTTCTTCCGCGACGGCCAAGAAGACTGAGCCTACCGGAGAAAGCGGCGTGAAAATGTCCGGCCCGTACGAGTACGTCTCCTCGAATTACTGGCTCCTCGACACCAAGCACGGCGGCGCTTATGGCTTCAACACGGAAACCAGTCCCGGCCCAGCCGTCCCGCCTCTCGAAGAATTGAAATCCATGTTTCCGCCGGACAAGCTCTGGCCGATCAACGAATTTTGGGATTATCACGCGGGCGGCGGTGAATTCAAAAACATCCACGTTTTCACGAACGCACTTGGAACAGCGCTACGGCAAGGCGAAAGACGCCGCCGACTTGGCCTGGAAGTCACAAGCCATGACGTATGAAGGCGAGCGCGCCATGTTCGAAGCCTATGGCCGCAACAAGTACAAATCCACGGGCATCATTCAGTGGATGCTGAACAACGCCTGGCCGGGATTGATCTGGCATTTGTACGACTACAGCTTGCGTCCCGGCGGGCGGATACTTCGGTTCGAAGAAGGCGCTCGAACTCGTTCACGTGCAGTTTTCTTACGACGACCGCAGCGTCGCCATCGTCAACGGCGAACAAAAACCTCTCAAGGGATTGAAAGTGGTCGCCAAGATTTACGACACGTCGATGAAAGAGCGTTTCTCCCAAGAGGCCCTCGCGGATGTCGACGCAGACGGCGTGGTCAGAACTTTCAAGGTTTCCGAGCCGGAAGGCATCACGTCCACCTACTTCTTAAACCTTCAACTCTTTTCCTCGTCCGGCAAATTGCTCAGCCGCAATTTCTACTGGCTTTCGACGAAGCCCGACGTCCCTGACTTCGCAAAGTCCGAGTGGTATTACACTCCGCTCAGCGAGTACGCGAACTTTGACGCCCTGCAGCAACTTCCCAAAGCCACTGTTAAAGCTTCGATGAAGTACTCCGATGCAGGCCCCGAGCCCACGGCTCACGTCACCGTGGAAAACGCCGGCTCCGGGCTGGCCTTTCTTGTGCGTCTCCGTTTGATCAAAGGAAAAGATGGCGGCGGAAGTATTGCCCGTTTTTTGGGATGACAACTACATTTCGCTTCTTCCAGGCGAGAAGCGAGAAATCACTGTCCACGTGAGGAAAAGTGACCTCGGTGGTACGCAACCCATCCTCGCAGTTGACGGTTTCAACGTCGCACCCGTTCAACTTCCCTAGCGTCGCGTCTCGGAAAACCGGCGCGATTTTCGGTAATGCGTCAGTTTCCGATTACCGCGTTAATCAGGACCTACAATTTTCGCCGCAATCGTTGGGCTGTTTTGCCCCGCGCGGAATTGCCATATACTTCGTCTGGATACTATGAGTGCGTGGCGCATATTGAAGCCTTCAATAATCGTCTGCGTAGCCTTGGGCGTACTCCTGTTCATATATGGTCGCCCGCTTACTTTGCTCTCCATGGCACGGTGGGAGACCCGGTCGAAGCCTGAATATTGGATGGTGCCAAAGCCGTTAGCCGACGTTTCCATCAAGCAGACTGCAGGACGGAAGTTCACGTTTTACGGATATCAATTCGAAGTGCCATGGACCGATGTGAAGCAAGAGAAACACCTTAAAAGCATCGAGTTAGTCTATTTCTCGAATGATTTCTTCATCATGCTTGGCGATCCGACACAAAGTGTCAATCAACTAAAATTGCTAACACGGGGCGGTACTGATGACGAAGCTGGCCTAAAATATGTTTTCGGTGAAGAAACTACGCGCTCAAACTACGCGCTGCGCTCTAAGATTCTGAATCTGACGCCTCGTGATTTACAGTTATCTTTTTCAAGGAGAAAAATGGTATCAAGTTCAATTCTCCTTATGCTAAAGCCGATGTCGACGGGCACTTCAAGGGCCGGTCTATACTCATTCCGAACCGAATGGCTACGGGGTTTCCAGCAAGGGGATCCGACGCGAGACAAGACAGTCACTATCGAAGCCTTTGATTCACAAGACCACGAAATTGAGCTTTCTATTGGTCGGGCACTAGGTGCCAGCCAAGACGTTACACAATCGGAAGTCAATCGAATTATCTATTCATTGCGCCCGACTCTCGAGGGTCAAACCGAATAGACTCTGGAACTATCCACGTCGCTTCACATCCAAGATGCCTGATAAGTCTTATCGGAAACTGATCCATTACCCGATTTTCCTTTACAATCTTTTTGCATTTTGCTATAAAAACAATTAGGCAATAGTGCGAAAGGCGGCGGCTCTACGCCGCCTTTTTCTTTTTGAGGTCGGGTCAAGTTCGAATCTTAGATATTCCTAGCCGAAGTAACCTCTTTAGAATCAGTATTTATGGTCCGTCCGCAAGTGTTGATTATAAACAACTTACGGAAACTCTAAATCCTTTAGATGCAACATTTACAAAAAACCAGGGGGGGGAGGGAGGTAAGCAAGCGGGTACAGACCGGGCACATCCCTGACAGAATAGACCGGGAGCATCCCTGACACTGCTGGAAATTTGGCGATTGCGTGTAGAACAAGCGCATGCCATGGAAAACGAGCAGTGTTATGGAAGAAAAACTTAGATTTATCTTCGAGCACGAGTTACGGGAACGCACCATGACCGAGCTGTGTGCGCGCTACGAAATCACCCGCCAGACCGGGTACGTGTGGTTACGGCGCCACCGCGAAGCGGGCGCCGGCGGACTGATCGAGCAGAGCCGCGCCGCGCACCGGCATCACAACCAGATGCCGGTGGAACTCGAGCAGCAGGTGCTGGGGCTGCGGCAGGCGCACATGCGCTGGGGACCGCGGAAGCTCAAGCGCATTCTGGAGCGGGACGAGCCGGGGCGCAGCTGGCCTGCGGCCAGCACCATCGGAGCGCTGCTGCGGCGCGAAGGCTTGGTGGTGCCCCGCAAGAAGCGCAGGCGCACCACTCCCTACAGCGAACCCTTGGCGCATGCGGATGGACCCAACCGCGTGTGGTGCGCGGATTTCAAGGGTTGGTTCCGCACCGCGGACGGGGAGCGCATCGATCCGCTGACCATCTCCGACGCGCACAGCCGCTATCTGCTGCGCTGCCAGGCCGTGGAGAAGACCGACACGGACAGAGTGCAGGCCATCTTTGAAGCGGCCTTCCGCGAATTCGGCATGCCCACAGCGATCCGCACCGACAACGGCGCGCCTTTTGCGAGCCGTGCGCTGGCCGGACTGTCGCGCTTGGCGGTGTGGTGGATCAAGCTAGGCATCGTGCCGGAGCGCATCGAAGCCGGACATCCGGAACAGAATGGCCGACACGAACGCATGCATCGCACGATGAAACAGGAGGTGGCCGATCCGCCCGCCGCCAACCGGCGCAAGCAGCAACGCGCTTCGGACCGCTTTCGCCAGGAATACAATGAGGTGCGCCCGCACGAAGCGCTGGGCATGCGCACGCCGGCGGAGGTCTATGAGCCGTCGGTGCGAAAATTCCCTGAGCAGGTGCCGGAGCCGGAGTATCCCGGGTATATGCTGGTGCGCAGCGTGCGGCGGAAAGGTCATTTTCGTTGGAAGAAAGACGATGTGTTTTTAAGTGAGGTTCTGTGGGGCGAACGAATAGGCTTGTTGCAGGAGGACGACCGCTGGTTCACGGTCTACTTCGCGCAGCATCCCATCGCCCTGTTCGACAGCCAGCAACTCCGGGTGGCGCCTCTACTCACGAACGCTAAATTAGGGGGAGGCGAAGGGGACGCGTCCCCTTCGCCTCCCCCTAATCCCGTCATCCAACCGGACCAGAAAGTGTCAGATATGCGCCCGGTCTAAAATGTCAGGGATCCCCCCGGCCACACACGTTTGATCTGGACAGAGCTGGTCAATCGGAGCTCCCATGAGCTACGGCGCGCGTGGAATCCCGAATCACAAGCTCGGGATTCATTTTTTGGCACACGAAATTCCACTCACGCTTCTCAAGCCCAGCCTTGATCCCTTCCATCACGATATTCACGGCATTCGTTCCCATGGCTTCGAGAGGCTGGCGCACCGTCGTCAAGGAGGGCGCGCTGAGCGCGGATAGCGCCACATCATCGAAACCCGTAACGGAACAATGTTCCGGAACTTTGACTCCAGCTTTCGATCAGCGCGCGAATCGCTCCCAGAGCCGTCAAGTCGTCGAAAGCCATTAGCGCCGTGAACTTCTTCCTCTTTTGAAGCAACTCGTCAGTGAGCCGGTGGCCGCCCTCGAACCCGGAATTGGGGTCGAAAGAATCCGGCAGTTGCAGCACAAGAGCTGGATCGATCTCGAGGCCTGCAGTGTGAGCGAACTTCTGTACTCCGCGCCAGCGAGGGGCGCTATCGATGAGCATCTTCGGCCCGCGAATGAAAGCGATTTTGCGATGGCCGAGCTGGTGCAGATGTTCCAGTGCCATCCGCCCGCCGGTCTCGTTGTCAACCATCACGGAGCTTACCGTGTCGCCCGGCAACTCCCAGCCGATTGTGGCCGCCGGGATATTGCGCTTGCTCAAGTCGGCCAAAACATGAATGTCCACAACCAGCCAGTTGGCCACCACGATCAGCGCTTCCACGTGGTGTTCCAAAAGCATTTCCAGAGTAGCGCTCGAACCGATTCCGCTGGTTGTGCGCGTCGGCAAAAATGGGTACATACGACGATTGATAGAGAGCATTCTCAATGCCGCGCAGAACCGGCGTACAAAAAGGATCGGTGATATCAAAGAACACCAGCCCTACGCTATGGCTGCGCTTGCTCCGCAGAAACCGCGCCATTGCGTTCGGACGGTAGCCGAGCTTCTTGGCTGCTTCCTCGATTCGTTTTTTGGTTGCGGGAGCGATGTAGCGGGCCAGCGGCGCGTTGTTCAACACGATCGAAACTGTTGCGGAAGAAAAGCCGCTGTCCTCCGCGACGTCCCGCATCGTCACCGTCTGATTGTTGCCGCTTGCGCGCTTCACTTGGATGCCTTTCACGCCGCCATCATTCTGCCAGAGTTCTCCGATTTTCGATAAGCGAACGGCGTTGTAGGGAGAGGTTTACTCAGCAGGAGCATCGAACGAAAGAGGTTCGCGGAATCCGTTCGTCTTCCATGCGCCAAACGCGATGCCCGCCGCCATCCAAGCGGTGCCCAGAATTTTTGCCCGCATGCTGAGATTCCACCACAGCCCCAGGCAGACGAAAAATCCGATAAACGGCACGGTAAAGTTCCATACAGTTCTCACGCGCTTCTTCACGAAATAGTGCACGAAGGACGACGCGTTGACTCCCATGAATGCCAGCAGCGCGCCATAATTCAGCAGCCCGATTCCTTGCTCGAAGGTCAGAAAGTACGCGCCAATCAGCACGATCACGCCGATAAACAAAACATTGTTTTGTGGAATGCCGTGCCTCGCATCCACCTTTCCGAAAAAAGATTTCGGCAGCGCGTTGCTCTTTCCCATCCCATAGAGCAAGCGGGCCGCGCCGATCTGTGCGCCCATGCCGGACCCGAAGTTCGCAACGAGCAGCGTCGCTCCCACAATCGTGAATAGCGGCGCCCACGCCCGCGCCGCCGCATAGACATACGCCGTATCCTGGTTCGGGAACGGCTGCGATGCGGGCCAAACAAGCTGGGCCACATACACTTCCGAAGCGGAAAGAATCCCCACCGCCAGGCACGTCATCACCGTTGCCAGCATGATATTTCGCCGCGGATTTTCCGTCTCCTCGGAAAGCGTCGAGATTCCATCAAATCCGATGTACGTCAGCACCGCCAGCGACGTGCACCCGAACAGATTGTCAACCGTAAAAGTCTTTGGATCGTAGAACGGCCTCGTAAAAAATCCCGGCTCGCTGTGAGGATGCCCAAAAATATAGGCAATGGTTTTCACGAAAACCAGAATCACCACGACGCCCATCGCCGCGGCCAATCCTGCGTTCAACCGCGCCGAAGTCTTGATGCCCTGCAGGTTCAGTAGTGTAAAGACGACGGCAAACACAATCTTCCAGGCCCAGATCGGCAGTCCCGGCGCGAACTCATGCGCTTGCCCCGCGCACCAGATCGTGCAAATCAGCGGGTTCACGATGTAGTCCATCACCATGCTCCATCCGGTGATGTACCCCGCGGCGGGATGAATTTCTCGCGCCACGTAAGTGAATGCCGAACCTGCGCTTGGATACACGCTCGCCATTTTGCCGTAGCCGACCGCCGTGGCCATCATGGCTACCATGGCAATCAGAACTGCCGTGACGACGTGCCCGCGCCCGCGATCGCTCAGCGCGCCAAACGCAGACATCGGCGCGACTGGCTGCAGTACGATGACTCCGTAGAGAATCAAATCCCACAGAGTGAGAGTTCGCCGCAGATGCGCCCCGTCGCTTGCGCCTGCTTCATTGCTCAAGCTCCTCTCCTTTTCGCGGGCGCGCCATTCTTTGAATCAAGCACTACCGCACGCGTCAGGTTTTTCGGCTTGTCTGGATTGAGTCCTTTGCGCAAACCCACGGCCAGCCCCAGCAATTGCGCTGGAATCGCAGTCATAGCCATGCGCGCGTATTCCGGCTCGTTTAAGCCCAGCTCGATCAGCAGATCGCTAGTCGCGCCGTAACTCCCGTGTCGCGCGATTGGCAACGACCAGCGTCGCCGCTCCCAACTTTTTCAGTTCGCCGGTCAACGGTAATTTCTTCTTCCGCCGCGGCTTCCGAAAGCAAAAACGTAATCAGCGTCTCCGTCGCTCGCAATCGACTTCGGCCCGTGGCGAAATTCCAGCGTGTGATACGCCTGGGCATACGACGACGACATTTCCGTCATTTTCAGCGCAGCCTCCTGCGCAAGCCAGTAATGCGCGCCTTGCCCGAGAAACACAAAATCTGCGAATCGCCGTTTCGTTCCGAACGCCCGAATCTTATCAGCATTTTCCGCAAGCCACGTCGTCGTCTTTTCTGGCAAAGCATCTAGCGCGGGGGCGAGTGCGGCATCGCCGGCAAAGTTCGCGCCCAGCCTCTCGAAGTACAGCAGGATGGACGTAAACGAACGAGTCATCACCATGCTCTTCTCATCCGCCCACGGCAGCTTCAGCGTATGCGTGCAAAGCTCTTCGAGAACGCTTCTCTCGCTGCAAGTCACGCCCAAGGTGCGTACCGCCTCTGTCTTCAACCACTGCGCTGCGCGCAAAACTTCCGTGGTTTTTCCTGAGCGTGACAGGAGCACCACTTGCCGCGCACCCGTCCGTTTCATCGTCTCGTGCTGTGTGAAAAGCAATTCCGATGCCGGCACTGCCGTGCAAGCCACCTGCAGAAGCTTTGCCCACTGTGCCGCGATCGTTCGAGATAGGTAGTAGCTTGACCCGCAAGCAACGAACAGCCACGGCCCATCATGTGAAAAGGAATGCAATTGACGCAGCAGCTCGGAGTTCTGCTCAAAATGCCGCGCCGTTTCCACCCATGTTTTAGGCTGGGAGAGAATTTCTTGCAGCGTCAGATGTCCTGCAGCGGGCGACGCAGTTCGTCCGCCACGCGCAGTAGACGTAGTTTGTTTCGGCAACCTGCTTGTATGTTTTTTTCACTCGCGATTCAAGTTCCTTTCGCTCGCCCAGCTGTGGTATCAAAGGCAGCCAACTTTATTCAAGGGAAGAATTGGGGCCATGGCACGATTCTTTAGTGTGGACATTTGAATCGTTTCAATACTGGCAGTTTCCAAGAATTATGCCTTTCATGCAAGCCAAACTTTGCTTCACTGCCTCACACTTCTCCGCACATCTTTCCTCAGATCTCTCCCAACCGTCAATTTCACCTGTCCCTTCGTACAGTAAGAAAAATATCCACGGTCAGTGTCTCTTGGCTAAAGTTCCTTCACTTTCCTCGCAACGGTCGCCTTGCACACGTAGTCTAATTAAGTATCCCCCTCGTCCCGCTCGAGGGCCCAACGTATGGGCGAGGAAACCCGAATGAACGGTCGCAGTCCCGCCAATGTTGTCTTGTGGCATGTTCTGGGATTCCTCCTTACTTTCTTTGTAGCCTTCTGGCTGCGTTCTTTTGCTCTCGAGCCCGATCCGGTTCTCCACGGGTATCTTCAAGTCATCACCGCACTGCTGGCATTCGTTTTCGCTGCGTTGAGTTTTGTTCGCTTCCAGGGCACCCAGGATCGCATCGCACTGATTCTCGGCGGCGGCTATCTTCTTTCAGGGGCTGTTCTGTCGGCCTCCAGTGTTCTTTTCTTCCAATTTTCGCCGGATCTTCCGCTGCGGGCCACTTGGGCTCCCGTCGCTTGGTGGCTCAGCCGGATGATCCTGGCCCTTCTGCTTCTGGTCGCGCTCCTCGTGGAACGTTTTATCCCCCGTTCGCGCCATACAAAGGGGGAAATAACCGGCGCCTTGTTGGCGGTGGTCGCATTCACGTATCTCATCGCCGCCGCCCTTCGCCGCCTTCCTCCGGAGGTCTCTCGCCATCCGGGCGCTTTCATGCCCGGTCCGCTGCAGCTCTTGCCCGGCATAATTTTTCTAGCGGCTGTGATTTGGTACCGCCGGCGTCTTGACTCCGAGGACTCTGCTTTTGACCGCACCATCTACGCCGCCGCTTGGATGAACTTCGCCGCTCAGCTCGCCGCGTGTCAGTCTGAGCGGCTTCTCGACGCTCCGTTTGTGCTCGCGCAGGTGCTGACCGTGAGCAGTTACGCCCTCGCACTCGGCGGCACGCTCCTCGATAACGCGCGGCTCTTCGAGCAAGTTCGACATCTCGCGGTGAGCGACCCGCTTACCGGCCTCGCAAACTACCGCCGGCTCCTGGACGTCCTTGAGAACGAAACGGAACGCACCAACCGCACCGGCAGGTCCTTCGCTATTTTGCTCCTAGACCTTGATGGCTTAAAAAAAATCAACGACCGCTTCGGCCATCTGGTTGGCAGCCGCGCCCTTTGTCGCTTGGCAGCTATCTTGCGTATTCATTGCCGGGCCATCGATACCGCGGCGCGCTACGGTGGCGATGAGTTCGCTCTGGTTTTGCCAGAGTCGAAGGAAGCAGAGGCGCATCACGTCGCAAACCGCATCCGTGAAGTTATGGCTGAGGACGACGAAAAACCTCGGCTCTCTGCGAGTATCGGCGTTTCGATCTATCGTGGAGATGGAGAGAGAATTGAAACGCTTCTCTCTGAGGCAGACCTTGATTTGTATGCGGAAAAGGCCCGGCGCGTAAAGCGCGGCATCGCCGCATTTCATGCCCGCCGCCGCACTCCTAAAACGTGATTCGCGCTTGTATTCACCTCTTTGCGTATCGGCTTAATAAACAGCTCGCCGCTGCACAGTTTCCTTTGTTGCCAAGGAATATCGCGGCTCGGGCGCTGCGTTATCCATAATCTGGCGTGCAACATATTCGCCTACCGCTGGACCATGCTTGAAGCCGTGGCCCGATCCGCCGCCCGCAAACCAGACGTTTGCCATTTCCGGATGCCGGTCGATCAGAAAATCGCCATTCGAGGTATTTTCATACTGGCACACGCGTGTCTCCACAACTGGCGCATTTCGCAACGCAGGAAAACGGCTGCCCACATACTTCTGAACTACTTCCGCCTCAGCCGCGGTAGGCAGGCGCGATTGCGTGTCCGGATCGACGCGGTCTCCGTGATGGTCGAGCGCAATCTTCAATCCACGGCCTTCCAGGTCCGGCATCCCGTAATACTCATCCTCCTGGAAGAGCCAGGTCGGCAAAGCCGGCGGCGCGAATCGCTCGTCACCCGGCGGCACACCGAAAAAGAAAACTTCCTGCCGGCTTGGGAAAATTCTTTGGCCAAGAATTTCTGGAAAAACTTTGCCGAGCCAGGAGCCGCAGGCGAAAACGAACTGTCCCGCGGCAATCGATTCGCCGTTGCTGCACGTCACGCTCTTCAGAGGTCCAACTCCGCGCGGCGTCTGAATCAGAGCAATCCGAAACTCGACGCCCAGCTTGACGGCATCCTCGACAACCGCCACAACCGCGCGGCGCGCAAGCAGCACGCCGCTTTTCGGTTCCAGGAATCCCCGCGTCACTCTCTCAAACGAGATTTGCGGATAACGCCGTTCAAGCGCCGATTTATCCATCTCTTCAAACGGCACCTCGCAGCGCTTCAACGTGGCCATGGTCTGGCGCACGCGGGAGTCATCCTTGCCCGCAAGCCATAGCACTCCTGTCTCATGAAAGAGGCGCTGGCCGGTTCCTACACAAAAACTTTTCCATTGCGCCAGCGATCGCTGCGACGAACGCGTGTATATTTCGTCCGTGCCATAACCCATTCGAATGATGCGCGTTTCCCCGCCCGAACTAGATCGCGCATTTGAGGGTCCATATGCATCGAGGAGCACAACGCGCTGCCCTCGCCGTGCCAGATGCCACGCGCTCCAAGCGCCAAACACACCTGCTCCGATGATCGCCGTGTCATACGTTTTCGCTATAGCCATTGCGGCTGTATCCTATCGCATTTATTCGCCACTCGGTACCTGTCACCCAGTTGCAAAAACTGCCTGGCCGAAGTATTTCCACTACGCGTCTCTGTGGTTTCCGGCACAACAAGTGATACCATGCAACGTTCCGTTCACTCTTCTGCGGAGGTTTGTGTGAAATTGCTTCGCCAGTCCGGCAGGTGCTTTCTTTGTGCTTTCGTCCTGATTTGTTCCGCTTGTCTCGCTGTACAAGCCCAGCAAATCGATCCTAAGACGTACGGCGGCATGAAATGGCGGCTCATTGGCCCTTTCCGGGGCGGCCGTGTCCTGACGGTCGCGGGCGTGCCCAGTCAGCCCCATACGTATTACTTTGGTGCGGTCAGCGGCGGCGTCTGGAAGACGACGGACGGTGGCAACACCTGGGATCCGCTTTCCGACAAGCAGGGAATTTCCTCCATTGGGGCTATCGCTGTTGCCGATTCTGATCCCAACGTGATTTATGCCGGCTCGGGCGAAGCCTGTATCCGCGGCAATATTTCTTTCGGCGACGGCGTTTACAAATCCACCGACGCTGGAAAAACCTGGACTAATGTCGGTCTCAAAGACACGCGCCACATCGGCGACGTCATTATTCATCCCACGAACCCAGACATCGTTTACGTCGCGGCGCTCGGGCACGCTTATGGCCCCAACACGGAACGCGGCATTTTTCGCACCCGCGATGGCGGCAAGACCTGGGAAAAAGTTCTCTATCTTGATGATCGCACCGGAGGCATCGAAGTCGTTTTCGATCCCCACAATCCTCACGTTCTTTTTGCGGCGATGTGGGAAGGCTGGCGCACGCCCTGGACTCTCAATAGCGGCGGCGCGAAGGACGGTCTCTATCGTTCGAATGACGACGGCACGACCTGGAAGCGCGTCGAAGGCAACGGCATGCCCGAGGACACGCTCGGCCGCATCAGCGTCGCGGTTTCTGGAGCGGATTCAAACGTCGTCTACGCTCTTATCGAGGCGAAAAAAGGCGGCCTTTATCGCAGCGAAGACGGCGGCGTGAACTGGTCGCTCATCACGGACGACCACCGCTTTACGCAGCGCGCGTGGTATTTCACGCATGTCTGGGCCGATCCCAAGAACGTCGGCGGCTTGTACATCGCCAACACCGGCCTCTACGAATCCACAGATGGCGGGAAGTCCTTCGAACGCCTCAACGCACCTCATGGCGATCATCATGCTCTTTGGATTGATCCCAACAATCCCAATCGCATGATCAACGGCAACGACGGCGGGGCTACCATCAGCGTCGACGGCGGAAAAAACTGGACCACGCAATACAATCAGCCCACGGCGCAGTTCTATCACATCGCCGCAGACAATGATTTTCAGTATCGCGTCTACGGCTCGCAACAGGACAACTCATCTCTCGGCATCCGCACGCGTAGCGACCACGGAGCCATCCTCCAGGGGGATTGGGATGCGGTGGGCGGCGGCGAAAGCGGCTACATCGTACCGGATCCGCGCGATTCGAATATTGTCTACGCCGATGACGAAGGCCCCATCTTCACTCGCTATGATCGCCGCATCAATCAAGCCCAAAGCATTCAGGAATGGCCCGAGGATCCCAACGGCCACGCGGCCGCCACTCAGAAGTATCGCTACACCTGGACCATGCCGATTGTGATTTCCTCGCACAATCCCGACGTGATCTACCACACCTCGCAATACGTTTTCCGTTCGAACGATGCCGGCCGCACGTGGGCCACTATCAGCCCCGACCTCACGCGCAACGATAAATCCAAGCAGCAGGATTCTGGCGGCCCGCTCACGAAAGATCAGTACACCGTCGAATATTACGACGTCATTTTCAGCCTTGCGGAATCGCCGAAGCAGGAGGGCGTGCTTTGGGCCGGAACCGATGACGGCCTCGTCCAATTGACGCGTGATGGAGGCAAGAGCTGGGAGAAAGTCACTCCAAAAGATGTGCCCGAATGGGCGATGATCAGCCTTATAGAGGCTTCGCCCTTCGACGCCGGAACCGCTTACGTTACCGTCGACGCGCACAAGCTCGACAATTTTAAGCCCTACGTTTTCAAAACCAGCGACTTCGGCAAATCCTGGACAAAAATCACGACTGGTTTACCTGACAGTGTTTATGTTCACGCTGTCCGCGAAGATCCCAAGCGCAAGGGCCTGCTCTACGCAGGCACGGAAACAGGCATCTGGGTTTCGTTCAATGACGGTGCGAACTGGCAGCCGCTGCAGCTCAATCTTCCGCCGACGCCCATCCACGACATGGTCATCCACGACGACAATCTGGCCGTGGCAACTCACGGCCGTTCGTTCTGGGTGCTGGATGACCTGAGCCCGCTGCGTCAAGCCAGCGCCGCCATCGCCGCGGAGGACGCGCATCTTTTCACCCCCAACATCGCGGTGCGCACGCGTGAAGGGCATTTCAATCCGCGCCGCTATCCTGTTGGTGAGAATCCGCCGTCAGGCGCAATGCTTTATTACTATTTGAAAGACGCGCCGAAAGATCCTGCCAAACTCGACTTGCTCGACGCTGATGGTAAGGTCATTCGCTCGTTCACGAGCGAGGAAAAGAAAACGGACGCCGGGCCCGACGAAGGCGAACGCGATCTGCCGGTCGAACACATTCCGGCCAAACCCGGCCTGAATCTATTTGTATGGGATTTGCGTCACGACCAGCCAACAAAAGTTCACGGAGTCATTTATGACGCCGGCGAGCCGGCTGGTCCGCTCGTTGTGCCTGGCAAATATCAAGCCCGCTTTACCGTCGCGGGAAAATCTCAGACCGCCGCTTTCGAAGTGAAGATGGATCCCCGGGTCCAAACTTCCGCGGACGATCTGCGCAAACAGTTCGACCTCATGCTCAAACTCCGCGACCGCCAGGACGAGATGAACAAAACCGTTATCGCCATTCGCGATTTGCGCGCGCAACTTCAATCGCTTGAGAAGCGCATCGGTTCCGGCGCTGAAGCCAAGCCTCTACTCACGGCCGCTGCAGATTTGCGCAAGAAAATCGGCGCCATTGAAGAGGAACTCGTCCAGGTAAATTCGAAGTCCAGTGAGGACCAGGCCAACTACCCCACGATGCTCAACAGCAAGTTCGCCTATCTGGGAGCCGTCATCGACAGCGCCGACACTTCTCCAACGGCCGCGGAAGCCGCCGTCTTCGCCGACCTCGATCAACGCCTCGAAGCCCAGCTAGCGAAGTGGCGCGAGGTTCTCGCAAAAGATCTTCCTGCGATCAACGATTCCATGCGCAAAAACAACATTCCGCTCGTTGCGCCGGCGGCAACGCCAAGCCGTTGAAGTTCCGTGTAGGGGCACGATTCATCGTGCCCCTGCTCGGCACGATGCCAAGCGTACGGCCAACGATTTTTCTTAATTGGAATTTTCGCTGAAGAACAATTCAACGTCCAAACGCGCTCTCAATCGTCCGTCCCCAATGCGAGAGGTGATTCAACGACGCCGTATCCGTCGGATCGAGATGCAGCGGCGTCACCGACACGGCCCCCGCAAAAATCGCTGCATAATCGGTATCCGGCTCTACGTCTTTGTCAATCCGCTGTTCGAACAGCCAGAAATACGTCCGCCCGCGCGGGTCTTTTCCTTCGCTCAATTGATTTCGCGTAATTTTTTTCGACTGCCGCGTAAACTTCACGCCGCCATTCCACGGCTCCGGCACATTCATGTTGAGCAGCACCTGGTCCGGCAATCCCTCTTTCAAAATCAACTCCGCTGCTCGACCGCGCGATCCGCGCCGCCGGTTCGAAACTCACCTTCGGAGCCTTCGAGCACAAGGACATCGCCAGCGCGGGCATGTGGTGCAGCGCCGCTTCCCGCGCCGCTCCCACTGTGCCGGAGTAATACGCGTTCTCACCCAAATTGCCGCCGTGATTTATTCCTGAGATAACCAAGTCGGGCTTCTCCGTCAGCAATTTGTGCAGCGCAACGATCACGCAATCCGCCGGCGTCCCATCCACGGCCCATTCGCGTTCCGCCAGCGGGTGGCAAATAATCGGCTGCCGCAGCGTCAGCGATTGCGCCGTCCCGCTCTGCTCCCGGCTCGGCGCCACAATACTCACGGTAGCAAATCCTTCAAACGCCGCCGCAAGCACGCGTAATCCCTCCGCCTGAATCCCGTCATCATTGGTCAAAAGATGTGGGGCATCGTCGCTTTTTTTGGCAGGGGCAGCAGAAAAATGGTCGGGACGACTGGATTTGAACCAGCGACCTCACCCACCCCAAGGGTGCGCGATACCAGGCTTCGCTACGTCCCGACCGACTGCTTGCGAAGTGGGCTTTACAGCTTTATCAGGCTATCACTTGCGTTCGAGAAGCGTCAAGAAAGCGCGCAGCGTGTCTCGCAGGTCCAGCAACATTTTCCGGCTCAACAGTTGCGCCGCTCCCTCGGCCGCAGCGCTGCCACCAACTGCCAGTGACACCTTCGCTCTCGCCGGCGCCATTCTGTTCGCGTAAATGCCGCCGCGCGCCCGCAATCGTAAACCCCTCGTCATAGAGCAGCCGCTTAATCCGCAGCACCATATCAACATCTTCTTGGCGATACAGCCGGTGCCCGCTGGAACTCTTCACCGGCTCCAGCATGGGGAATTCCGTCTCCCAATAACGCAAGACAAATGGTTTCAGAGCTGGTCAGCCGGCTGACTTCGCCAATGCGATAAAAATCCTTTTCAATCGTGGGCTGCGTTGCGGTGGCGGTGCTCGGCATAGCGAATTCCAATCAGAGGGGGACGCCGCTATCGTAGCAGTTTCCGACGCTTTCCTGTAGGGGCACTCCGACCCGGTCGGAGCGCCCCATCTTGACTAGGCTTGCCAACGCGGGCATGCTCGATTCATTCCTCGTCTTTGTCTTTGCGGGGCCGCGGCTCGCGTTTCCGCAAACGCTGCACAAAGCGTACCGGCGCCCCGAGAAACTCGTATTTTGCCCGCAACTGATTCTCGAGAAACCTCTCATAGCTAAAATGCATCGGTTCTTTTTGGTTGCTGAACAGCAGGAAAGTCGGCGGCGCGGTTTTTGCCTGCGTGATGTAGTAGATCCGCACCGGCCGCGCCTTTGGCGTCGTCCCGCGCTGCAAATCCACTTCTTCCTTCAGCCAACGGTTCAGCTCCGGCGTAGGAATGTGCCGCCGGCGCGCCTCGGCCACCTGATCGATCAGCGGAAAAAGTTTCCCTGCGCGTTCCCCAGTCTTCGCGGAAAGAAAAACAATCGGCGCATAACTCAAGAATTTCAATTTCCCGCGAATCATTTTTTCGTAATCGAACGCCAGCTTGCTCCGGATTGAAGTCTTCCGGCCTGTGCCGTTCTCCGGCAGGCCGCCTGGATTTTCCTTTCGCGCTGTCCGCGTCGCGTGAAGCAGCATTGCGCGCCGCCACAACAGCCAAATCCCATTTGTTAATCACAATGATGACCGATCGCCCAGACTCTTCCGCATAACTCGCAATTTGCGCGTCGCCCTGGGTGACTCCTTGCTCGCCGTCCACCACCAGCAGCGCCACATCGCACCGCTCGAGTCCCCGCCGCGCCATCACCACGCTCAATTTTTCAGCCACCAAAGTCGTCTTGGCTTTGCGCCGAATCCCTGCGGTGTCCACAAACCGGTACGTCTGCCCCTCGCGCGTCACCTCCGTATCCACATTGTCCATCGTGGTTCCCGGAATCGGCGAAACGATCGACCGCTCCTCGCCCGCCATCCGGTTCAACAAGAGTGGACTTGCCCACGTTGGGCCGGCCAATGATGGCCACTTCGACGGCATCCTCCTGCTTCTGCTCTTCCTCGGACTCCACAGCCCCACTTCCGCAAGCGCTGCGTCCAGCAGATCGTCCACGCCCGTCCCATGTTCCGCCGCAATCGGAAACACCGGCACCCCAGCGAATGAAACACTGCGGCATTCACTTCCTGCGAAACCGCATCGACTTTGTTGACCGCCACCACAAACGGCTTGCCGGTAGTGCGTCAGAAGCCGCGCCAACTCCTGATCCAAAGGCGTAATGCCTGCCTGGCTGTCCACCACCAGAACAAGCAGCGCCGCCTTCTTAATCGCGACATGCGCCTGGCGCAAAATCTCCGTCGGGATCAACGCTTTGTCGTCGGGAACGATTCCGCCCGTATCGACAATTTCCAGCGCCTTGCCGCGCCACTCCGCCTTGCCATAAATGCGGTCGCGCGTAATTCCCGGCTCGTTGGTGACGATCGAGCGCCGCGTCCCCGTCAGCCGGTTAAAAAGCGTGGATTTGCCCACATTGGGCCGTCCCAGAATGACTAGCGATGGAAGTATTTGAGTCATGGTTTCAAGCGGCGGGCGGATGGTCGAGAACCGCAACAGCGCTGCAACCTTCCACTTTACAGCATCCCACTCGATTCCGCTCACGTAGACACTCGATCGAGGGTCACTAAGCCTTATGTGTTTTCGCAGTTGCTGGAAGACAATCTTCGTGACGAGCTGCAATTTCGACGATAGCGGAGCAGCTCTCAGACCGTTATGAGTGCTCCGTATGGAAATTGTTTCGCACTGTCGGCGAGCAGCGGGATGGGTGTAACATCGGCAACACGTTTGAAGGCAAATAGGAGATTCCAAGTAAGGAGACTGCGATGAAAAAGCTTATTGGCACCTTGCGCGCGACGTTGTTCTTGTTGGCGGCGCTGCTCCTTATATCCGGCATTTCGGCGGAGGCACAGACCTTCCGGGGCACGATTCTTGGCACAGTGATGGATTCCTCCGGGCTGCCCGTGACGGGGGCGACGGTAGCGGTGAAAAACAGAGAGACGGGCTTGGCGCGGACGACGCAGACCAGCGAAGACGGTAGCTACACGGTGACGGAACTGCCGATTGGAACCTATACCGTGACTATTTCGCAAAGCGGGTTTCAGACCTCAGTAACCAGCGACGTTGTTGTGAACGTGGCCGGTGAGCGCCGAGTCGATGTAGCGCTCAAACCGGGACAGGTCTCGGAGCTAGTCGAGGTTTCAGGCGAAGAGCTGCCCCAGGTTGAGACCACGACAAATGAAATGGGAGGAGTGCTGACAAGCCAGACCATCCAAGATATCCCGGTGAACGGCCGCGATTATACCAAGTTGATTTATCTGAATCCTGGCGTGGCCGGATCTCCCGACCAGATCTCCGATTCACCTGGTTCCTTCGGTGAATTCAGCATGAATGGCGCGCGGGGGCGCTCGAACAATTACCTGCTCGATGGCACGGATATGAACGACGGTTACCGGAACGACCCGGCGATCAATGAGGCCGGTGTCTTCGGCACACCGGCGACCATTTTGCCGATCGATGCAGTCGCCGAAGTGCGCGTCATTTCCAATTTTGAGCCGGAGTACGGGCGGAACGCGGGCGCGGTCGTCAATATCGTGACCAAGAGCGGAACCAATACTTTCCACGGGTCGGCGGCGGAGTACTTCCGCAACAGTGCGCTGGATGCGCGAAATTATTTCAATCCGGTCAAGAACGCAAACGGGACCCCAAATCCAAAGGCGCCTTTCCACAACAACCAGTACGGCGGTTCTTTAGGTGGGCCCATCATCAAAGACAAGACGTTCTTCTTCCTGGACTATGAGGGCCAGCAAGAGCCCGTGGGAGTGGTAACTCTAGCCAGCGTGCCCACGGGCAGTGCGCCCGATGGTTCCCTAAGCCCCAGCGATGCCACCAATCCAGTCATCTCGCAGTTGCTGGCGCGACACCCCTGGCCAGCGCCGAACCTGGGAGGGGGCACGGCTTCCGTCGTGTCTCCTTCTTTCAACCGGCTGAGCAGCCTGATCGCTAAGATTGACCACAGCTTCAATGCAAACAACCTCCTGACCGGGCGCTACTTCTTCGGTGACAGCGTTCAGTCCTTTCCGCTGGCTCTGACGGCCACGGGCGGACAGTTGCCCGGGTTCAACACTTTCACACCGACGCGAGTGCAGTTGGTCTCACTTTCTTACGTGCACACAATCGGTTCAAACAAAGTGAATGAACTGCGCTTTGGCTGGAACCGTTTCGCGGAAGGGTTTTTCCCGCAGGACCAGAGTTTCCAGCCTAGCTCCATCGGATTGAATACTGGCCCGTCCGACAGCGGCCTGCCAATCATCCTGGTAAGCGGGGTGGCGCAACTCGGGGCGACCAGCAGCGTTCCGCGGCACCGCGTGGATAGCAACAGCCAGGTGCTCGACAATTTTTCCTGGAAGATCAACAAGCACGATCTTAAGTTTGGAGTGGACTTCCATCGCACCAGCATTCAGCAGTATTTCAACAAGTACTTCCGCGGGAGGCGAGATTCAAGGACACTTTCGACAACAATGGGAACCTGGTTGCCACCGCCCTCCAAAATTTTCTCGCAGGCAATGTTGACAGATGGTTTCCAGTACTTCGGAGACTCCACGCGCCATACCTTTGAGAACAACTTCGGTTTTTACGTCCAGGACAGCTACCGGATCAACGCCGCGATTGACGCTGAACTATGGAATGCGTTGGGACTATTTCGGCGTGATTGGCGAGAAAAACAACTTGATGAGCAACATTACCAGCGTCTCGCCGGCGACGGGCACGGGAACCTTCACTTTGACTCAGGTGGGGCAGCCCGGATTGAGCAGCTTGTACAACCCGGACAAGAAAGAACTTTGCGCCGCGCGCCAGCCTCGCGTGGGACGTCACTGGCAGAGGGAAGACCGTGGTGCGCGCCGGGTACGGAATATTCTTCGACTCCTTCTCGCAGGACATGGTCCTGGGACACCTGCCTTACGCGCCCTTCTTCGACCCCGGTCCGGCGTACAACAACATCGGGCCCGCCCCGATTCTATCGACCGGCGCAGTCGGGGGAACGATCGTCTCCGGCAGCCCGGTCTTTGCGCCGACAACGACTTGCGATTTTGAGTGCGATGTTTTCGGCTTCGACCGCAACATCAAGACACCGTACATGGAAAACTACAATCTGAATATCCAGCAGCAGATTGGCAGCAAGGTCGTGCTGCAGTTGGGCTATGTCGGATCGCAGGGGCATCGCCTGTGGCGCTTCTTCGATCTCGGCCAGCCCAGCGCTGCGGCGATCAACGCCGCCGACGTGGCCTGCGGTTGTATCAACGACTTCGGTAGCGCGGCGCGTCCGCTGGCGGGAAATCCGTACGGCGCGTTTTACGTGTTGCAGGAGAACTCCAGCGGAAAGTCAAACTACAACTCCTTGCAGGCGAGCTTCCGGGTCAATGGGCTGGCACGGGAGTCACCTCCATCGTGAACTATGTATGGTCGAGATCCATGGACAACTCGAGCGACGGCGAAGATTTCGAGCCCAACGCGGCGCAGCCCAACGACAGCACGCAACCGAATTTGGAATACGGGCCTTCCAACTTCAACGTGCCTCACCGCTTCACCTGGATTTTCGGATACGACCTGCCACAAATGGACGGGAGCATGCAGAAGCTCAGGAATGGCTGGGGAATGAACAGCTCGGTGACCATGCAGAGCGGCCAACCGTTCCAGTTTAATTACAATTTCCAGGACGATTTCAGCGGAAGCGGCAACGCATTTCGACCGGCCGGACGTCGTTGGACCGATCGTGTATCATCCGCACGATCCGTCGAACTACATTGATCTGACCGCCTTTGCCATTCCGTGCACGATTACCGCAGCGGCGCAAGCGGCGCCTTCGGGCACGGCCTCCGATTGTGTAATTGGTTCACGGCATTACGGCAACCTTGGCCGCAATGCGCTCCACGGGCCTACCTTCAAACAATGGGACCTGGCGATCTACAAGAACACATCGATAACGGAGCGGTTGAAGATGCAGATCCGCGCCGAATTCTTCAATGTGCTGAATCACCCGAACTTTGCGAATCCGTTTCTTGCCGGCATTCATTGCCGACCCAGGGGTCAATGGCTTCGGGGTCAGCGGAAACCGTGAGGTGGGCCAAGGCGGGTATCCCATCGTGGCTACAGGCGACGTGGGCATTGGAAACCCATTCCTGGGCGGCGGCGGCCCGCGCGGAATTCAGTTGGCGGCCAAGTTCACGTTCTAGCGGATGCATAAACTTTTAAGTCAAAAAGCCTTCGCGACCGGATCGGGGGAGACCCTTTGCTTTTTGGAGAGTCGTTTTTGCGGCGTCAAAAATATACATAGGCCCCGATATCCCTCGGGACTTTTTTAGTCGACCACTACCCCCTGTTGCCATCTAACGAACACCTTTGGACGAGGATCTGCCGCTTCAGCGTTTTCGATTTGACCCGGCAAAACCTTGAATGCAGTGATCTCAGGGAATAAGCGGCGTTAACTACTAAACTGGGACTTCGCGTCATTCGGTTCCAGGAAGGCCACGGGTGGTTTGTGGCCCACAGTCTCGCACAGATTCCATCCTTCGGGACCGACCCAAGCCCGAAGCAGCCCCACTCGCCGCCGGCAAATCGCTGAGAGCTGGGGTCCACTGGGCCATTTCTGGTAGAGTGTTGAGCACAGAAGAGATAGCCCCGACCTGCGATATTGCTATTTGTTAAGCTCGTGTAAGTTTTAGGGGCTCCCTTGCGTACTAGTGTATGGAACCGCTGAGACCAGGCCCGATGAGCGTGCCGGGAATGACGGAGACCACGGAGGCAGTTGCCCGGGCTCGTGCAGGGGATGCCGACGCTTGGGGTGAGCTTTACCGGGATTTTGCGCCGGCGATCTTCCGTTTTTGCAGGAGAGCGCTGCCGACCCGGGAAGATGCGGAAGATGCGACCATGGAGATATTCATGAAGTTGCGGGAGAAGCTTGAGCCAGTATGACGAGACGCGCTCCTTTTCCGCTTGGCTTTATAGGGTTGCCGCAAACCATTGCTGGGATATTCTGCGTCGCCGCAAAATCCGGCAGGACAAAGAGACCGAAGATGTGGAAGATGTGCCGCTGGAGCATCCGGACCCCAACCAATTGGACAGGCTGATTGAGCAGAAGACGAGCGAGGAAGTGCGGCACGCCTTGCACAAGCTGGGGGCGCGCGCGCGTATGGCTCTCGTGTTGCGCTATTACTCGGACATGAGTTATGACGAAATTGCCGATGCGCTCGGCGTGCGGCGCGCCTTTGTGGGCGTCGTGCTGCTGCGCGCTCGGCATGAACTTCGGCAGGCGCTGGAGGGGAAGAGTGCGCTGGCTGCGGGAGGGACCTCGTGAGCGAACCTGCAAAACCCGTGTCGCAGGAAGGGCCGGGCGGGACGATGGACCATCTGGATGAGATGACTTGCCTGCTCTACGCGGAGCGCCAACTGGATCGCGCCCGCGCGCAGGCCGTCTCCGCGCACACGCAGGACTGCGCGGCTTGCCGTACTTTGCTGCGTGCCCTCGATCGCGAATCTCGCCTTGCTTACGCGCGCCATGCTGGAGGAAGACGAGCCGCTGCCGTCGCGGCTGGCGGAATTTCAAGAACGCGCGCGGAAATCGTTTGGATGGATTTGGGGCGTGGTTTTCGGCTTGGCGGCTACTGGCGTCTACGCGCTCTACACGGAACTTGTCGAGCCCTGGCAGGTGCGATTGGAGCAAGCGGGATTCGGCGGCACGAGCCTTTTGAGCTTACTTATTTTTCAAGGCGCCTTCTGGAAAGGATGGCAATCCGTGATCACACTTCTCGAGGTGCTGGCGATGCTAACTGTGGCAGGATTTGGCGTGGCTGTATTCCGGCGTCGCCTGCGGCGCGGCTCGGCATTGGCGCTGGTGCTGGCGGGATTCTGCGCCGCGCTTGCCTTGCCCGCGCCTGCGGCAGCCATGGAGTTTCATAAGGGCGAGATCTATGAACTCGCCAAGGATGAGACCGTTAAGAGCGACATTTTTATTACGGGCGCGCGAGCGCGAATTGACGGCACAGTCGACGGAGACGTCTTTCTTCTTTGGCCAGAGTATTGACATCAGCGGACATATCAAGGGCGACGCCATCATTTTCGCGCAGTCCGTGCGCATCAACGGGCAAATCGACGGCAATATCCGCTCATTTTTCAAATAACCTAACTATTACGGGGACTGTTGGGAAGAACGTCCTCGCGTTCAATGAGGTGGTGAATCTGGATTCGGCCGGAAAAGTCGGCGGAAGCTTTACAGCGTTCGCTCAGTCCGTGGGAATCGATGGCCGACTGGGACGCGATTTGATGGCAATGGCTGGCGAGACTATCATTTCAGGGACCGTCGACGGTGAAGTACGCGCCAAGGGTCGAAATATGTCGATCGGCTTCCTCGGCGCAGGTTGCTGGGCCAATTCATTACGAGGGTGCCAATCCTGCGAGTGTCGTCTGTCCGGGGCGAAACTGGCCTCGCCGGTGCAATTTACCAAGCTGCAGCACAAGTCGAGATACACGGAAGGGCATTACTACGTGTGGCGCGTTATTTGGACAGCGGCTTTCGTGCTGTTTGGGATGGTATTGTTTTTGTTGCTGCCGAAATTCGCCGCGGGAGACTGTAAGTGCCGGGGAACGGTTCGGAGCACCCGTGGGGCTGGGCGTCCTCGTGTTTTTCGGAGTGCCGATCGCAGCCGTCATCGCGTGTGTAACCGTCGTGGGCATACCGCTTGGAGTGCTCACGCTAGGACTATGGCTCCTTGCGGTCTTTGCGGCGGAGATTGTTGTGGGTACGGTGGTCGGCAACTGGATCCTCGGAAAACCGGCCGATACATGGGGTTTGATTGGGAGAATGGCCGCGGGTTTTGTGATCGTTCGGATTGTCTACACCCCCCTGGCGCAGGTGCATGTGATCGGGCCGCTTGTCGGGCTGGGAATTTGGATGTGGGGAATGGGTTCTGTCGCACTTGCGCTCTACAATCGGCTCCAACCAGCGGCTTCTCAAGGAGCAATGCCCGGGCCCATGCCACCTGTCTCTTCGACCCCACACACAACGGTAGGCGGAGTCCAGCCGGCATAGCAAAGACTTGAAGCCTGCTGTCTTCAGTCGAGTGAAGAGAGCGGAATTAAGCGGGCCGGAGCATCAGGGATGCTCCGGCCCGTGGCCTTTTGCGGAGGCGGGAAAAGTCTTTCGGGATAATTAGTGCTGGCGAACCTTGGCCGCAAAGAAAGCTGGGTTTAGAGTATCGCCAGGGTCTTCAATGAAGAGTGCTCGCATGGCCACAGCTCTGCCCACCGCCAAATTTGCGGTGGTCGTGATGCCATCCAGATTGGACACGCCGTCAAATCCTGGCGTGCCGGTGAAAGACTGTACCGGAAGATGGGCCTTGATTGAATCCAAAATCCCCGGGAAGAGCGTTGATGGTGAATGCCGGCGTGGTTGCGATGGCAGTGCCCGCGCTAAACGTGTCCACCGAAGAGTAACCGTGTTGGCTGAGAAGAGGCAAGGAGTATTGCTCCCGTTGGCGGCGAGTAAGAGCCGTGACTTGTACAGCGACGGTCTGGCCCAAGTGAAGACCGCTCGTATTCGATGGCGTTAGTGAAAGTCCCGTAGTTGGCCGGAAACTGCGAGGCCACGGGCAGGCCCTTTGAGTCGATGTAAGAAAATTGGGGTTGTTAGCCAGATTCACGTTCAGCTGGAGCCGAGGCTCAAGCTGCCAATCAAAGAGTTTGTTGCGGCAGCAATGAGGTTCGTGATGATCATACTAAATTGCGTGAGATTGATTGCGTTGGTGGATGAGTTGATGAAGTACACGGTTCCTTCGACTGTGTCCACTATCGGGACTGGCAAGGAGCGGCTCGATTTCTTGGACGGTAAATGTGCCATCGGAATTAAGAACCGCATCCAGGCTCGCGGCTTGGTTATTGGAAACACAACTCGCCAATTGGGTCGTTCCCGAAGGGCAAAGGCTGTTCGTTGGGTCGGCGTCATAGGCCGTGCTTCGAATTGGTCAAGGCAGTAGTAGGCAAAGCTGTTCATAAGTGTGCAGGCGTGATCGTTACGCTTGAACTGGCGATGGTCACGGCGCCGGTGAGGTCTTCGATGAGATCCAGCTGGCCCGACGGCGAAGTTGGAGTTCTGCGTGGAAGACGAAAACATGGTGACGGGGCGTATGCCGGAATTGGCGAGGTTTAGCGTCAGCGTCGTGCCGCTGAGGGTGACGGCGTTCGCGAGTTTGACATCGATGCCAAGCCCCATGTTGCCATTGATGGTCTGTGAGGCAGTGATCGTGGAGTGAAGGGTCCGGAAACGTTGCCCACACAAACAGTATTTGCGCGCAAGAGTTGGTTAAGATTGCTGATCGCTCGCCCCAGTGCCATTAAAAAAGGCTGAGCGTAGCTCCGGCGAAGTTGACAGCGACCGAGCTGTAGGTTGCCCGTCGCGATTTTGGAACTGTTCCGCAGAACCCAGAATCGGATTGCAGGCGAACCAAGTCGAAATGAGAAGCCGTTGCCACTATTGAGGCTGAATGTAGTGCGGGGCCGGCTGCAGGGTGTCAACGTGATCGAAGTTGCAGTAATCACAAAACTCAAAAGCCCCATTGTGGCGGGGGGGGTATCGGAGACCAATACAAAACTTACGTTGGCCGTGCCGCCGCCCCCGCCGCCAGCCGCGTTTCCTTTGGGCAGGCCGCTGCAGGAGTCCAGGAGAGGCACGCGACTAGACCCAGGAAAGAAAGGATTTATAGGAATTCATTAGGCACCCCACTACGTCGGAACTTCGATACCGAAGCATCAAGAAAGCGACCCCAATTTTCTGGCGTTTTCAATGTAACGCGTGACAACGCAGAAGTGGATTCAGAACTTCCCCGCGATGCCCAACTATTAAACCGTCGTCCGGCACGAAATATTCTGTGGTGTGAGCCTGGGCGGTGAACCGGCACACTGCGGTGGATATGCTATCGTTACGAGTCCGCGGCAAGCGAAAGGGTCCGGCCGAGGGCTGTGAAACTCGTCCGGATCAGGCGGACAAGGGTGGGCTCTCTGGCAAGAAAAGTGGCGAAATCGGTAAGTGATCCGACGGAACGGAGGCGACCCTTGACCTCGGAACAGGGTCTGAAGAAGAGTTTATCGGGGAGAGGTCATAAAGTGGTTGACATTTTGCGGCCCGGCAGCGAAGAGTTCGCGGCGACTGCAGAGACGACCTCCAAACCATCCATGAGGGAGGTGTTTGGGCCAGGGGGATTTCTGGAACGATGCATGATTGGCGGGTACGAGCACCGGCGCGGGCAATTGGAAATGTCGGAGATGGTGCACGACGCGTTTGCAACGCATCACCACGCGATTTTGGAAGCGGGAACCGGAACGGGAAAGACACTGGCTTATCTGGTGCCGGCGATTTGCAGCGGGCGGCGCGTGGTGATCTCGACGGCGACGAAATCGCTTCAAGAGCAACTCTTTGAGAAGGATATTCCGTTTTTGCAGAAACACTTTGCGCCCAATTTGAAGGTGGCGGTGATGAAGGGGCGATCGAACTTCTTGTGCGTGGCAAAAATGAATCAGATGGCGGACCAGGCGCTGCTGAAGGGCATGGATGAGCTGGATGCATTTCAGCAAATCAAGCAGTGGGCAAAGCTGACGGAGACGGGCGACCGCGCGGAATTAACCTTTTTGCCGGATGATTCCGATTTGTGGACGCGGTTAGATGCGCGGCGGGATACTTGCTCGGGGCAAAAGTGCCCGTCGTTCAATCCGTGTTTCGTGACCGGAATGCACCAGCGGGCAAAGGATGCGGACCTGATCATCGTGAACCACCACCTCTTCTTCGCGGACCTGGCGCTGAAGCAGGACGACTTCGGCAGCATTTTGCCGGAATACTCCGCGGTAGTGTTCGATGAAGCGCATGAGATGGAAGATGTGGCAAGCGATTATTTCGGGCGGCAAATCTCGAATTTCCGGTTTGAAGAGCTGGCGCGCGATGCGGATCAGACTCTGCGGTTGCTCCACCTGGGCACGCCTTCGCTACTGCGGCGTACGCAGCGGATTCGCGAGCGGAGCCGTGCCTTCTTTGAGACGTTTCCCCCGCGTGATGGGAAATTCCCATTTTCGAGGAGTGAGAGAGAAGCGTTTCTCGAGCAGAATCGCGAGGCCTATGATGCGCTGGCGACGGCGCTAAAGGGATTCGAGACGGAATGCGCGGCGTTGGCGCAAAAGCCGGAAGAGATTTTGCGGATTGCGCGGCGGAGCTTTGAGCTGCGGCAGGAATTGTCTTTCCTGTTTGAATCGAATGAACGAAATTTTGTGTATTGGTATGAGCGGCGGAACAAAGGCGTGTTTCTGGCGGCTACGCCGATCGACGTCAGTCAGATTCTACGCGAAAAGCTGTTCGAACAGTTCGATACGGTGATTCTGACGTCGGCGACGCTGACGGTGGCGGGACGGTTCGAGTTTATTCGCCACCGGCTGGGGCTCGATCACGCAAAGGAGCGCGGCCTGCCGCCGGAGTTTGATTACCAGGAGCAAGCAATGTTGTACTTGCCCCCAGCCATGCCGGACGTGCGCAATCCGGCGTATACGGCGAAGGCCGCGGATGAAATCGTAAATTTGCTGGAGACGAGCCAGGGGCGTGCGTTCTGTTTGTTTACAAGTTATTCGCAGATGAACGAATTGTTCGAACGAGTGAGGGCGCGCGTGCCGTTCCCCTTGCTCTTACAAGGGACCTCGCCGCGGTCGGTGCTTCTGGAGCGATTCAAGAACACGCCGGGGGCGGTGCTGTTTGCGACCGCAAGCTTTTGGCAGGGCGTGGACGTGCCTGGCGAGCAGCTTTCCTGCGTTATTGTCGACCGGCTGCCGTTTGCGGTGCCAAGCGACCCCATCGTTGCGGCGCGAGTGCAAGCTTTGCAAGAAGATGGCCGCAATCCGTTCGCGGAATTTCAGGTGCCGCAGGCAGTCCTGGCGCTGAAGCAAGGGTTTGGGCGTCTCATTCGAACGAAAACCGACCGAGGGGTTCTGGCGCTGCTGGACAGCCGCATCCAGCGCATGGCGTATGGTAAAATTTTTCTGGAGTCGCTGCCGAAGTACAAGATGACTACCAATTTGGCCGAAGTTTCACGATTCCTTGAAAAAAAGAAATAGCAAGGGATTTTACACAGGGCACGTAGAGATTCCAAAGCACACAGAGAATAGAAGACAGAGGAATATGTTCCAAGTCAGCGTGGAAGAGACATTTTCGGCAGGCCATGCCCTTCGCGGATACAAGGGCAAGTGCGAGAACGTGCATGGGCACAATTACCGCGTTCGTGTGACGCTGGAAGGGCCGCAACTCGATTCGATAGGGTTGCTGGTGGATTTTACGCGCTTGAAACAAATCATCCGGGAGATTATGGGCAGGCTGGATCATCAGTTCGTGAATGATCTCGAACCGTTCAAGACCGTGAATCCCTCGGCGGAAAATATGGCGAAGTATTTTTATGATGAGGTGGCACGGGGATTGAACGATCTGCCGCTGGGAGCGCGCATCACGGACGTGGTTTTGTGGGAGACGGATACGAGCAGGGCGCAGTACCGGCCGGGCAGCTGACGATTTTTGCGAGCGGTGAAACGATGAATCGTGCGTTCGCTATTATCCTGATTCCAGCAGTTCTGGTTGCAATCGGCTACGTCGTGGTGTTCCGCTCCATGGGAATTACACCAGCTTATTGGCGGCTAATTCTGCCTTTCGCTCTCTTGGGAGGCGCGATCTGGTGGTTGGGGCGGAGAGCATCGCGCAAGAGCGGTACCGGCGCGCAGTAGGGCTGGTTAAGAGGCGCCGCGATCACCGCGACGCGCGGTGCGATGCCAAGAGCAGGAGAAAGCTGCCGCTTAGTTAGGTCATGTTCATCACAGAAATATTTAAATCGATTCAGGGAGAAGGCACTCGTGCCGGGCTGCCCTGCATTTTTGTCCGTCTGACCGGGTGTAACTTGCGTTGTACATGGTGCGACACAGCATACGCATTTCACGGCGGAACGAAGCTGAGCGTCGAGGAAGTGGTCTGCGCGAGTGGATGAGCTTGCGGGAAGAGCGTGGCGGATTGTCCGCTGCTCAGGCCAAAGTGCCTCTTGTGGAATTAACGGGGGGAGAACCATTGCTGCAGGAAGAGGTTTATCCGCTGGCAGAGAAGCTGCTCGCTGCGGGATACACGGTGATGATCGAGACGAGCGGCGAGCGCTATACCGGGCGGCTGCCTGGGGAAGTGATCAAGATTATCGATGTAAAGTGCCCGGATTCGGGCGAGGCGGATACGTTTGAAATGCGGAATCTCGAAGTGCTGGATGCAAAGGACGAAGTGAAGTTTGTACTTTCAACAAGGCGCGACTACGAGTTTGCGCGGGAGTTCACGGCCCAGCATCGTCTGGCGGAACGCGTTAGGCAAGTCTTGTTTTCACCGGTGTTCGACGACCCGGCCGGGAAGTGGCAGGGGCTTGAGCCGCGCAAGCTGGTGGAGTGGATTCTTGCGGACGGATTGCCGGTTCGGCTTGGCTTGCAGTTGCACAAGTTCGTCTGGGACCCGGCGACAAAAGGTGTTTAGGACGGCCCGCGTTGGAAATTCCAGTGGCTGCTCACGCTAAAGATTGACTAAGTCTGAGGGAGAGCCGGGTTTTCTCAAGAGAGATATAATAAAGCGAGATGGCAGCCGATGCGCAAAACAAGAAAGCGGTGGTGCTCCTCAGCGGAGGGATGGACTCGTGCGTCTGCGTGGCCATAGCTCGGGAGCGTCACGGCGCTGCGGACTTCGCCTTGTTGCACGCCGGCTACGGCCAGCGCACCCAGGAGACGTGAACGCCGTGCGTTTGATGCGATTGCTGATTTCTACGGAGTGAGCCAGCGTTTGGTCGTGCAGCTTGACCATTTCCGCGCGATTGGCGGATCGGCTCTCACGGACACAAAAATTGCCGTTCCGGAAAATGAGCTGGGCGCGGTGGGGGCGCACGGGAGCTTCGATTCCGGTGACGTACGTGCCGTTTCGCAACGCTCATTTTCTTTCCGTGGCAGTGAGCTGGGCGGAAGCGATTCGAGCGAGTGCCGTTTACATCGGGGCGGTGGCGGAAGATAGTTCCGGCTACCCTGATTGCCGCGCGGAATATTACCAAGTTTTTCAGGAGTTAGTGCGCGTGGGTACGCGGCCGGAGACGACAGATCGAAATTGCGACTCCGGTGATCACGCTGAAGAAAAGCGAGATCATTCGGCGCGGCATCGAGTTGGGCGCGCCGCTGCATCTAACTTGGTCGTGCTACCAGAATGAAGACAGGGCGTGCGGAGCGTGCGATAGTTGCCTGCTGCGATTGCGGGCATTCGCGGAGGCCGGAGTGCGCGGATCCAATACCTTACCGGATGGCGGTCTCCGCCCGTTCGTAGCACTTGGAAAAGGGCTAAGATTAAGGATAATAGGGCACATCCCGCCAGCCAGGCCGGGCAGCGTTCGCCTCGGCAAAAGGAGAATTGAGCATGAAGAGGATTTTGAAATCCATGATGTTCGCCGCAATGCTTGCTGGCACGTTGGCCACGGTTCTTGCGCCGAAGGCAGCCGCGCAGAACGGATCCATCGCAGGAACGATCCTGGATATCAACGCAAAGCCGTGGTTTGGTCTTGGAGTCGAGTGCGTAAGCGAGCAGGGCGCGAAACAGGACGCAAAGACGGATATTTCAGGACAGTTCAACTTGCCAAACCTTCGCCCGGGTGTCTACACCGTGACGATAATTACGTTTCCGCCACCAAATGAAAAGCAACCACCTATCCCGATGGGGAAGCTGAAGGTGACAAGCGGAGAAGTAGCTAAAGCGGACATGAACTTCAAAGACGTAATGGCGAAGCAGGGTGCGGCAGCGCAAGAGCAAGTCAAGAAGCAAGAGGAAGAGAAGCAAAAATTCGAAGGCATGAAAGCTCACTTCACCGCGGGGGCAGCATTCCTCGAGCAGGAGCGCAAGGCAAAAGACGATTTGACGAAGGCTACTCCCGATCAGCGGGATGCTTTGAAGCAAAACCTCAAAGATCTTTCCGACAAGGCGACGACAGAATTCCAGGCCGCGCAGAAGGCCGCTTCGGAAAAGGACCCGAACCAGCACCTGCTGTGGGCCAAGCTGGGAGAAGCGTATGACATCGCAGGCCGCAACGAAGAAGCGGCCCAGGCATACCAGCAGGCAGTCAACGCCAAGCCCGAGGATCCAGGCTACTACAATAATCTTGGCAACGTGCTGGCGAGAGCTGGGAAGATCGACGAAGCCCGGGCGGCGTACACCAAGAGTGCGGAGTTGGATCCGACGAAAGCGGCGACAGCGTGGCGCAACTTCGGAATCAGCTTGTACAACGCGAACCGGTTAGGTGATGCAGTTGAGCCGCTGCAGAAATCCGCGGAACTCGATCCGAAAAGCGCGCAGACGTGGTACCTGCTTGGTGCCTCGCTGGTCTACAAAATGACAGTGAAGAAAGTTGGGGACAAAGATGTTCCCGTGTTTGCACCCGGGACAATCGAAGCCTATCAGAAGGCGATCGAACTCGACCCCAACGGACCGTACGGACAGGACGCCAAGAAGGGGCTCGAACAACTGCAACTGATGGCTCCGGGCGTCGACATCAAAGTCAATGTAAAGAAAAAGAAGTCCTGAGCGATTGCGGTGAGCCCTTATAACGGGCCGGTCCTGCATTACGGGGCCGGCCCTTTTTGTTCAAGCTACCGTCCCGCGAATTACTACGACCCGTAGCGATCGCATGACAACATTTAATGAATAAAGAAGAATAAGACAAAACGTGGCCGAGCGACTAGCGGTGCATAAGTGTTCCCGTAGTCTTCGTGCGGCGGAGCGCCCATGCGAACACAACCATTGAAAGCGGCAGGAGGGCCGCGCTGAACAAAAGCAAAACAAAAAGAGGCCGCCAGACGGCGAGAATTCCCGGACCCCCGAGCAGCGCGCCGCGAAACGCACTGAGAGCGTAAGTGACGGGATTCAGCCGCGCCACGAGTTGCAGCCAATTCGGGAGGACGCTAACGGGAAAGAGCATGCCACTTGTCACACTGGAAACGCCGAGGAAGAACCACTTTGTGGGATTTCCTCGCTTGAAAAGCAAAAGATAGCTCGCGGAGAGAATTCCGAGCCCGGAAAAGGCAAGAAGAGTGGCGATGAGCACAACCGCGACAGCAACCCAATTCGCGCCTCGGAGCTGAAAACCAAAGAGCACGATGCCCCACGCAATGTAAACCGCTATGCGCAGTGTTGCCGCGGCGAAGGGATAGGCAGCCGAGCCGGCCAGCATCACGGGCAGAGAAGTTTGAGTGACAAGCAAGTGTTCCAGTGCGCCCGTGTCCCGCGCCTCCTGAAGACTGCGGTCGAAGGCATCGATGGCGGCGTAGAGATAATCCAGAAAAACAAAACCGACAAGCGAGAAAGCAAAGTAACTTTCGTTCTGAGGGAGCGCATGTTGAAGCTCGGGGCTGTCTACGAAGCGCGCGACGTAGAAAAGCATGGCAACGCCAAAGAGCGCCTCGATGGCCTCAAACAAAAAAACGGTGCGGTAGGTACGGGCGATGGAAAGGTCCCGCCGGAAGAAAAGCCATAACTCGCGAAGCGTGCTGATCATTCAGTCGAACCCTCTTCCGCCAAGTGCGGAGTACGCCCTGTCAGCCGCAGAAAGGCATCCTCGAGCGATGCTGTGCCCGTACGATTCTTCAGGAGAGGGACTGAGTCGCAAGCCAGCAGCCGTCCGGAGTCGATGACGGCAACGCGATCTGCGAGGAGTTCGATTTCCGAAAGCGCATGGGAAGCAAAGAGCAGAGTTGTTTCGCCGCGGCGAAGGATTTCGGATTTCAAGAAGCGGCGGAATTCCGCGGCTCCGATAGCGTCCAAGCTGCGGGTCGGTTCATCCAACAAGAGCACGCGGGGCTGATGGAGAAGCGCGCGAGCGAGGCTCAAGCGCTGCACGGTGCCGGAGGAGAGCGTGCGTACTTGCCGGTCTAGGGCTTCTTGGAGACGAAATTGTTCGGCAAGTTGCGTTATGCGGCTCGCGACAGCGTCAGCCGAAAGCAAGATTTAGCCGGCCAAAGAATCGCAGGTTTTCGCGGCCCGTGAGCCGAGCGTAAAAACCCAAATCGCTGCCGGAGTGATAGCCAATCTGGCGGCGCACGGCTCGCGAATCACGGACGGCGTCGTGTCCGGCGATCTGGGCGCGGCCCTTGTTCGGAAGAAGCAGCGTCGCCAGTATCCGGAGCAGCGTGGATTTACCGGCGCCATTCGCTCCTAGCAGCGCAAATGCTTCGCCCGGGCGCACTTCGAACGAAATCCCGGCGAGTGCGACGACGGAAGGCTGTTTCAAACGGCTCATGAGGGCACGCCAGCCGCTGCGCGCGGGAGGAAAAAATTTCTCGATGGCTTCAACGCTAATCGCGGCTTCGGGCACGACAGAACTTATAGCGTGTCTGCCGCTCGAAGACAATCGGCTCGCAGGGAAGGGCAACCTGCCGGCGCATTGATGGGTTCTTAGTCTGCATGGCGAAGAGCAGCGATTCCCCGGTAGAATGTACATAAAGCGAAATCATGACCCAGCCAGGATACGCAAACGCTTTTTTAAGACGCGGTGCAGAGGAGCAGGGCTGATGGTGTCATTTACAGATCGCGCTGAAGCGCTTCCGCACGTTCTTGTGCGCTGTTCTTGATAAGGAATGCGTGCTCTTGAATCTGGAGACAGAACGCTATTTCGGTTTGGACGAAACCGGCACGCGCATGTGGCAGCTTGTCATCACTGCGCCGAGCATTGACGCTGCTTATCGGGAGCTCCAGAACGAGTTCGACGTTAAGCCGGAATTGCTTCGTTTGCACCTTGCGGAATTGCTGGGGCGGCTCGTGGATAACGGATTGCTTCAAATTCAGTCCGAAAATGTGGGAACGCCTTCGGCGGTTTAGCGCGCTGGAGCGCCCGGCGCGCGTGCTTTTTGTGCGTGCAGCGGCACTGTTGCCCTTGGTATCTCTGAGTTTGCGCCTGCGTGGATTTCGCAAGACGCAAGCATTTCTGCAGAAGTTTCTCTCCCTTCCCAAACATTCGACGGATAGCTCCGCGTCCAGTCGCGCCGATTTGACGGTTCGCATGGTGCGTGCCGCGGTGCGCCGTAGCCTTGGCCGTCCCACTTGCCTTGAAGAATCGCTGTCGCTCTGGTGGCTGCTGGGACGGCAAGGCATCAGCTCTGACTTGAGAGTGGGAGTCCGCAAAGACGGTGAAAAATTTGAAGCGCATGCCTGGGTCGAGCGCGATGGCATCGCCTTGAATGAGCCGGAGGCCCGGCATCAGCACTATCCGCTTTCGACGCGGCTCTGGCGTCGCTGCCTGCCGGAGCCGAAGATGAGCGGCTTTGCGGGATTTGTTTCCGCTGGCGGAGATGCTCCCGACCTCGCGTTTGCTCGAACGCATGGCTGCGCGTCTGGCGTTTCGTGGACCAGACGCCACACAGATTTGGTCGCGGGCCGGCGCAGGCTTTTGCTTCACACTTCTTCGGACGGGCCCAGCGCCTCAAGCTTCCGAGCAACCATGCATCCTTGACGGCCGCGTCTGGCTGCTTGGCGACGTACGCCTCGACGGACGGGAAGAGCTTCGGCGAGAGCTTGAGCAGACGTGACGAACCTATTCCAGCAACCGCAGCCGACGAAGAGCTGATTCTGCGAGCCTGGCGCCGGTGGGGCGAGGCTGGATTGGCGAAGTTGCTTGGGGACTTTTCCTTCGCGCTCTGGGACGAAACCGCCTGCCAGCTCTGGTGCGTGCGCGATTTGATAGGTGCGCGGCCTTTTTTTTATGCGCAGTCGGCGCGATGGATTCTATTTCAGCAACACGCTCGAAGTTGTCCGCCTGGCGCCAGGCGTCTCTTCGGAACTCGACCCGCAATTCATCGGAGATTTTCTCCTCCAAGAGTGGTGTGAAGACGGGGCAAGGACAGTGTATCGGGATATTCACCGGCTACCTGCAGGACATACCTTGGTTTTTTCAGACAAAGGGCTGTGCGTTCGTCGCTACACAGATTTTTCCATCGAAGCAACCGTTCGGCTGAAACGGCCAGAAGAATATGTGGAGCGATTCCAGGAACTTCTAGCGAAGGCAGTTCGCGACAGGCTCCCACTCGGGCCCTGTGGCATTTTCCTTAGCGGCGGACTCGATTCGACCAGCGTCGCAGCAGTGGCGTGCAAAATCGCTAAGCAAGACCGGGCGAGCGGCCCCTTGCTCGCTCATACGATCGATTGCCGGCCAATGTTCAACGACGAAGAGGGTTAGCTTAGCATCGCTTGTCGCAGAAAGTCTCGGCATTGAGATCGAGATCCTTTCTGCTGCTTCCTGCCCTCCCTACGAAGGCTGGAAAGGCTCGATTCGTGCGCACGCCGGAGCCGTATCACGATCCTTTTCTGCTTCTAACCCAACGCCAATATCAGCAAGTGCAACGCCGCGCTCGGGTCGTCCTTTCGGGATATGGTGGAGACGACATCCTCACCGGGCAAGCTTGGCCCTACCTGACTTACCTGCTCCGCCAGCGGAGTTTCGGAACTATCGTGAAGGCCTTTGGCGGCTACATGTTGAAGCATGGACGCATTCCGCCACTGCGGGGAGGTTTTCGCACCCGGCTGCGGAAGTGGATGGGCAGTACAAACCCGCTGACCGAATTCCCCCCCTGGCTTGAGTTAGACTTTGTTGAGCAAAACAATCTCCACGGGCGCTGGCTGGAACTTCAGAACACTTCCGGGCCGCGTTCATCCGTTCCATCCTATTGCTTTTGCCGGTCTTTCTAGCGGATTCTGGTCAAGCACATTCGAGAGTGAAGACGCAGGCTGGACCGGGGCCCCCGTCGAGTTGCGTACGCCGCTGCTCGATCAGCGCCTGTTGCGCTTCCTCCTGCGAATGCCGCCGGTGCCCTGGTGCATGAATAAGACATTCTCCGCGAGGCTATGCGTGGCATGCTGCCAGAACAGATCCGCGCCCGCCCGAAAACCCCGCTTCTCGGTGATTTGATCGGGCGATTCATCGAGGGTAAGAAATGGAGCCGGTGCCGCTTCCTGATCCGCCTGCAGAGCTTCGGAGGTTTGTGGATTGGGAACGGCTCGGCACAACTCTGGCGACCGCTGCGGGTTCTACCCTTTGGGTTGGCCTGCGCCCTGTTTCCCTATGCTATTGGCTAAAAGGAACCATTGTAAAGGACGAACGGATTCGTTAGAGTTCCAAATGGAGACAATGGATGAAGCGAGCTCCACAAATGCCTTTAAAGACCATATCAGGCGCCCAAACTCACTGTCTACGGCGACTTAACACAGTTGACCATGAGCAGTGCGAAGGGGAAGGGAAGCCGGACGGTACGATGAAGTTCCAAACCTGATTCATGTCTTCGAGCAGTGTTGCATCGTGAGAGTCCTCGGCAAGTGACTTACCCCTATCGCGCGTACGGATTGACTTCGCGCAGTGACACTCTAGTTTTAGCCCTCCGGCAAGAACGCGCTGAACCCAAAGGTATGACATCGTCGTCAGCCTCGGTCCGGAAACGGATTGGGTGCGAGAAGCCAAACGTCTACCTTCCCACCAGAGTACCCAAACTTGGAGAAATCGAACTAGAGAACCCTGCCGTTCTCCCTTATTTCGTACGGAGCCGCGGAATTTTTCGAACTGGTCTATGGTAATGAGGCGAACTTCTTTGTGGATGGTGCGGCGGAACGTGTTTGGGGAACTTGTCTTTCCCCCCTCACCAATGAGGATGTGACGAACTATCTCGTTGGGCCAGTCATGGGATTTGTTTTGCGACGGCGGAGCATCTTGGCGCTCCATGCCAGCGCCGTATGTATCGGGGGACAGGCAGTCGCGATATGCGGCGAGAGCCAGGCTGGCAAGTCCACCACGGCGGCCGCTCTTGCGCTACGTGGTATCCCCGTACTGTGTGAAGACATAAGTCCGCTTATCTGCCAGGACGGCGGATATTTAAGTTGAACCCGGTTACCCCGCGATCTGTCTGTGGCCGGACGCGGTAGAGGAATTGCTTGGTCGCGCGAGATGCATTGCCAAGGTTGACGTCTAATTGGGAGAAATTTTTTCTGCCGCTGGATGGAAGCAACACAAGATTCGAGGTGCAAAGGAGGCCGCTCGGTGCAGTATACATGCTCGCCCCGCGCGCGGCGGAAACCAATGCACCACGAATCGAAGAAGTGGGCCCGCGCGCGGCGATCCTCGAACTGGTTCAGAATACCTATATGAACTGGCTATTGGACCGCCATCAGCGTGCAGCGGAATTCGACGCGCTCTCTAAGCTTGTCACACGAGTGCCTGTCCGCAGAATCGTGCCGCATGCTGATCCCGGACGCATCGGCGATCTTTGCGACCTGATTCTAGCCGACGTAAAGTGCTTATCTGCCGATTGTGATTCCACCTCCTTGATCTCCAAACGCTGATATGTATTCACTCCGCGCGTACGGAGAAATGAATAGCGACGCGGGCCGGTTCGACGCTTATGCCAACGCGATCGCCCGGGCTGTCCGTCCAGGTGATGTGGTATTGGAAATCGGCTGCGGACCCGGCGTGTTCTCGCTCCTTGCTTGCCGCGCGGGAGCAAAGCGCGTTTACGCGATAGAGACCGACGATATTGTTCATTTGGCGAAACAACTTGCCTCGGCAAATGGCCTGGCGGATCGCATCAAGTTTCTACAAAGTGATTCGCGCAGGACGGAACTACCGGAACGCGCAAACGTCGTTGTTTCGGACATCCGGGGCTCGCTTCCGCTGTTTGAGCATGCCATTTCGTCAATGGAAGATGCACGAAAACGCTTCCTCGCCCCTGGCGGTATCATGATTCCGCATCGGGATACGCTCCAAGCGGCGGTTGTGGAGGCCACAGAGTATTACAAGGGACTCACTGCTCCCTGGCAGAAAGCGATGGACGGTCTCGATCTCTCTTCTACTCTGTCTCTCATTCTCAACGAGAATTACGGCGTTTCTTTCAAGCCCGGCCAGCTCCTCACGCAGCCAATGACCTGGCACGTCCTGGACTACACGGCAGGTGCTGCGCCTCGCGCCGCAGCCGCCCTGCGTTTTCGCGTCACGCGCACTGGAACGGCCCACGGCCTTTGTCTTTGGTTTGAGGCCCAACTGTTTGGCGAAATCGGTTACTCCTCAGGGCCCGGCGGGGCGTCTACGATCTATGGCCAGGCCTTTCTGCCCTGGCTCGAGGCGGTCGACGTCTCGGAAGGCCAGGAAATCCAGGTTGAGTTGCACGCCGACCTTGTCGGCGGAGACTACATCTGGCGTTGGGACACAAGAATCGACACTCCCGAGGGCGGCGCTCGGCATTTTCAGCAGTCCACCTTCCAAGGCGCGAATTTCTCGCCAAATTTTCTGCAGCGCCGCGCCGCGGATTTTGTTCCGGCGCTTTCAGAGACTGGCGAAGCCGAGCGGTGGCTATTGCAAGCCATGGACGGGAAAGCGTCTTTGCAGGAAATCGCACAAGAAGCTGCCAATCGTTTTCCGGGCTTGTTCTCCACTTGGGACGAAGCTTTCCGGCGCGCCGCCGAGCTTTCCGGAAAATATTCGCGGTAGCCACTTCCGCGCTATGCTCTCCCCTGCAGGATCTCAAGACCGCGGAGGTGGATCTGTCGCCGTTGAATACTGGCGAAGGGCGGGCTGTCTCGACGGAATGGAGGCTGCTCGTCGATTGTGCGCGGACGACCGTGGACGTGGAGCGTCTGAACAAGTCTCTGCGCCAATCGATGAATTGGCCCGCTCTGCTTGAACTTGCTGAAGCGCACGGCGTTCTTGGACTCGCCGCAACCCGGCTTCGGGATTGCGGCGAAGCGGCCGTGCCATCGAAAATTGCTCAGGAACTGCGGGAGCGGCATCGCGCACAAGTGCTTCTCACACTCCGCTTGACCGCGGAAATGTTTCGGCTCTTCGATTGCTTTGTCGCGGCCGGTCTTGAGGCATTGGTGATCAAAGGGCCGGTGCTCTCGGCTCGTTGTTATGGCGATCCGGGGGTACGCCACTACGGCGACCTCGACCTGATTGCACGCGATAAGGACATTCTTCGGTTTACCGAACTGATGATTGGTCTAGGATATGAGCCCAGCGTTCCTCTTAATGCGATCCACGCGAAGAAGGCTCCCGGAGAATATGCTTTCCGGCACCAGAGCACGAAGCTCTTGGTCGAATTCCATACGGAGCTAACATTTCGTTACCATCCGCGGCCAATTCCTCTGGAAAGGCTTTTCAAACGGCAGGCTCGCGTAAAAATCGATGCGCGCGAAATTCCCGCGCTCTCGCCTGAAGATGAACTCATCCTGATTTGCATTCACGGCGCGAAGCATTTCTGGGAGCGGCTGAGCTACATCGCGGACGTGGCGGCTTTTGTGTCCAAGCAGGAACTCGATTGGAAGCGCGTAAAGCTAGCCGCGGACGAAGTCGGCGGGGAACGCATGCTGTACGTTGGCCTGCGGTTGGCGGCGGATTTGCTTGGCGCGCCGCTGCCAGAAAACATCGCTGCCTCTGTTCGAACGGACCCTGCGGTTGAGCGGCTCGCCCGGCAGGTTTTGCAATGGCGTTCCAGCGGCCGGCTCCGCGCCGCCAGGAATTTTCACTCGCGCGATATTTCGAATGCGCATGCGCGGAGGAATGTTTTCCGGCCCGGCTTATCTGCTTCGACTCTCTTTTTCACCTACCGAGGAAGATTGGGTCGAAGGCGCTGAAAATAAGCGCCACTGGCTCTTGGATGCTTTGGGACGCCCGTTTCGTCTCGCGCGAAAGTATGGCCGAGACAATAAATCCTGAATAGCCTTCACCCGGACACAGCAACTCATCGCAAAATTGCGGCCCGGAATGAAAAAAAGGCCCGGACCGCTCGTCCGGGCCTTGTTCTCCGAAATACACCAAGATAAGTTTCTTAGATATTGGTCCGCCGCGAAATCATCCGCGGTACTCTTCGACGGGCGGCGGTGGCAGTTCCACGGTAAAAGACATTTCACTCTTGTTGCGCAGAACGCCGAGTTTCACCGTTTTGTCCTCTCGCTTCGCCGCAAGTTTCTCGCGCAGATCGCCGAGCGAACGGATGCGCTCGCCATTCAACGCGGTAATCACGTCGCCGCTCTTCACTCCCGCCTTCTCCGCTGGCGAACCCGAATTTACTTCTCGAACGAGCACACCCTCGCCATCCGGCGCCCAAAATATGTACCGAATTGTCCGCTCAGGTCTTCGGCATCGATTCCCAAACGAGGATGCGCGCCGGCCAGCACCCCATCATTCCAGTCCATGCCCGGCATGGGCGCCAATTCTGGAATTTCCACTTTCGGAAGCTGGAATGAAAACGCGCGCGGAGCAGTCTTGAACCACATATTGCCACGTTCTTCCGACTTGCCGAGTGTCACGTTGATGCTTTGCGCTTTGCCGTCGCGCCACACTGTGAATTGCGCCGAACGTCCGGCAGGGATTTCATGAATCATGCGGCGAAATTGCGCCTCGCCTTCGACGCGCTGTCCATTAATTTCCGTAATGACGTCGTTGTCCTTCAGGCCCGCTTTGGCGGCTGGGCTGTCCGGCACGATGCGTCCCAGCAGGACGCCGCGTTCCGCAGGAAGCTTCAATTCCTTCGCTTTGCCCGACGTCACTTCCTGCGATTCCACGCCAAGCCAGCTCGTGCCTTCATCGCCGAGGAACACCATCGTGTCCGGATCGTCCGGCTCCGGCGCTATTTCCATCCGTCGCTCCTGTTCCTGCGCTTCCTGAACCGCGGCTCTTACAGAAGCCTGCAGCGCGCGAGTCTGAACGCGTTCAGCAATTCTTTCTTGCACGCCCTCAAGCCGCCCGCCAAACGTGCCTGGAGCTCTTCGATCTTTTGCTCCATCTGCGCCAGCTTTGCAGCATCCGGGTCCTGCGGAGTTGCTGAAGGGCTCGGCAGGGCAATCAGCGCGAGCCCCAATGCCGCGACTCCGCCACCCATAAACAAATTTCGCTTCGTCATGATATTTTCTGTCCTCCTGTTTCTCTTAGACGCGCTCGCCTCAAACCGTCGACCGCAAAATTACGATTTGGATTCCGCCATTGATGGTATTCAGCCGGATCGGCGCTCCGCCCTTGCCGAGTTTCCCTCGCATTTCTCGCGGGCGCAGCGTCGCTTCCTGCGAAAACGGCAGCTCCGAATAAAAATTTCCGTTCAAGGAGCGCGCTTCCAGGTTAGCCTGCGTGTCTTGAGGCAAGGCCAGAAGAACAGAACCATTCGTCGTTTCCGCTGCGGTTCCTTTTTCATCCAGAAAATGCGAAAGCTCGAGGTGCACATTGCCGTTGGTGGTGTGAGCGTGGACGCTTCCGCCGCCCTCGTAGACCTCAATGTTTCCGTTCACGGTGCGCAACTCTTCCACCGAATCGACGCCGGCGATCTTCAGCGTGCCGTTTACCGTGCCGACATGCTCGACCCGCGCGCCATGGGGAACGCGCACCGTATATTCCACCGCGACTTCCACGCCCTCATTTTGCGGATAGCGCGTGACCACGGACACATCGTTCGGCTTCGCGTCCACTTCGATCGAAACGCGGTCCAGGTCCGACTCTTTTTCTTTGGCGATCTTTACTGCGTGGATTTCGATCACATTGCGGTCCCAGCCTTCTGACTTCGACGGGGCCATTGACGTTTTGCAGCTCAAACGAGCCGCCCGGCTGCAGCGGATAGGATTGGTTGAAGTCTTTGCTATTCGCAAAGGATGGCGCGGCCGAAGCCGCCGTCAAGACCAGGATGTACGACACCGCCGAGCGCAAAGACTGGACGCAGCCTCATGTTCTACCCCCTTCGAGTACACCTCACGAACTCTTGCTCGTAACTCCGAATACGACCGAGGAATCCCGGGACCCTTACAAAATTCTCGCGCGATTCTGCGCCGATGGCGCTTGCCGTCAGCGCAACTCAAAATCAAAGGTGACCGTCGAAATAGTCTCGACGCGAGTGCCATTGATCGACGCCGGCTTTGCGCGCCACCTTTTCACCGCCTCCATTGCCGCGTCGGCCAAAACCGGCTCGCCCTGCAATACCTTTTGTACTTCGATCCTGCCATCCGCTTTCACCTTTACTTGCAGCTTTACGATCCCCTGAATCCTTGCGCGCCGCGCTAGATCCGGGTAGACCGGGTGCGGAGAGGCGATAAGCCTCTTGAAAAAATCGCCCGAGTCCTCCCGCAATCCGCCAAGAAGGGCTATCTCGAGTTTGTCCATCCAGCTCTCAAGCCAATCACTTTTTTCTTCGAAGGAGAGAGGCTCCTCGGTTCGCTGGGTCCGGGCTCGACCGACTTAACCGGCAGGAAATCAGATTCGTGCCAGCGATTGATCCGCTCCCGCTGCTCGCGAATGAGCGAGTCGCGCAGTCCCGTGTCCGCATCGAGAAACTGCAGCCGAATCTTTCCCACGGTCGTCCGCAGCTTAAGTACTTCGCCCCCGCCGTTCAGCACTCCCATTGCGCGCACTGGGCCAGAGCTGCGATTCCCAATCTGCTGGATATTCAATAGCAGCGCCGGGTCTGCATCGATCCGGTTCACGCCGCCGTTCTCGACCAGCGCATCGATGTTTGCCGCGAGATTCCTCGGCAAGAAAACGATGATGTCCCCGGCTCCAGAGGAAAGCTGCGATGCGCCCGGAAGGCTTACCTTTCCTGCGGATGAGGCTGCATCCGGATTAATCCATGCCTGGATGGTGCCGCCGGCTGTCGCCGCTTGTACAGCGCCTGCCACGCGCGTCAGGCAAATGCTTCCGCCATTGGATTCGACTTCCATCGGCCCGGAAACCGTGATGATGCGGATGCCCCCGCCGCCGGTTTGCGCGCGGACGGAGCCGCGCACTTCGCCGAAGTCAATCTGGCCTCCGCCCGTGCGCACGCTCACAAAACTTCCGGCTTGTTTCAATGTGATGTTGCCGCCGTCGGTTTCAAGCTGCGCGCGTCCGCCGATCTGTCCCGCGCGAATGTGGCCGCCGCCGCTGCGCAGCACGGCATCTCCGGAAATATTTCCCGCGACAATGTGTCCGCCGGCAGTAAACGCATCCATGTTGCCCACAATATCCTGCACCTGGATGTGCCCGCCTTCTGTCGAGAGCTTTGCGGTCGTCGTGCTTCTGCGATACGTTGCGCAACCCGATGAACCCGATGCGCCCCGTTCGTATGTTGCCGCCCTGAGTGATGAGACTCGCGGTTCCGCCGATGTCTTGCGTTTCGATGTCCCCCACCCCGGTGTTGACGTCGAGGCTGTAACCAGCTGGGACAGCCACTTCATAATGCACATAGAATTGAGCGTTGGCACCGGTCCGGCCAGCCTGCGTCGGCGACGCCCCGTTAATCTCCACACCGGATAGGTTGTCTTTGCCGTCAGCGCATAGCGATCCAGAAGACTCTTCGCCAGCGGCTCTCGAGCATCTGTCTCAATATGCACGGTATAACGAACGACTGGCGGCGCACCCGGTTCAAGCGCCACGATACGCACAGACCCGAGGTCCGTGGTCAGATGCAGCGTCAGACCATCTTTAGTTTGAATAATTCCTGAGCGATCAATGGCCGTGCGGGGGGATGGATCACTGGGGACGGGAGGGTCGATTTCACGCGGCTCGTGCGCGCTTGCGGCAAAAACCAGGCCCAGCAAGAGAGCGGCGAAGAATACCGGCGAGAGCCGTGTGCGAGAAGTTCCTCTGAATGTTTCGCTGATGAAGTTTGAAAATCGTAATCGAACTCATTTCTTGCCAGCGTCTCTTTTCAAATGTCTGAGCTTCTCACTGTACTTCGCGCGGGCCAATCTGCCGCAATGCCGCGGCGCTGCGCAGGCGAACGTAGCGGTTGGGATCATTGCGCTGAAGCTCCTCAAGTGTGCGCACCACATGTTCCATCGAGGGGTCGAGGGAACGGTTGAGGCCATCCGGCGCAAGAGCAGGTTCCGGACTCTTCGAAGCATCCTGCGCGTTCTGTTCCAGAGAGCGAACCAGATAGGTTTACGGCTTCCACGCGCACGCCTGGATTTGCATCGTGCCCGAGCGCATCGACCAGCGTTTCTCGCACGGCTTTGTCCGTCACGGCGTCGCGTAAGGATTCCAGCGCCTTCATGCGCACTGCGGGGTTCTGATCCTTTCGCGCTGCGAAGAGCAGGGCGCGCCGTACGTCCAAATCGCTCGCTCGGCTCCGCAATGCCTCCAGACAATCCAGCCGCACCCCAGAATCTGTTTGATCGCCGTTCTCGACCACATACGTCAAGACGCGCCGAAGGTCAGGGTCATCCACGTTGCCGGAAAGCACCAGAGGCGCTTCTGTGCGAACGTGGACCTCCAATGCTCCAGGTGTCCCATCCGCCGTGGGCGTCAAATTGATGCCCGCAACAGCCATATTGGCGAGCTGTTCCTCCGTGAATTTGGCCGCCGGCGAGACATTCACTGTCTGGCCGTTTGAATTGGAATCGAGACGCGCCGAAATCCACGGCAGCAGTTGCGTGCCAAGCGCCGCGCCAAACAAAACCAACACGGCTCCGCTTAGGACCGGGCGCAACGCCATCCATCGCCGCAACCATCCAAACGGCCGCCAGCGCTCTTGCAAGGGCGGGGCGGACAAATCATCGAGCGCTTCGGCAAATTCGCTGCGGCACTGCGAAAGTAGAATCCCGCCCGTGTCCGTCTGCTCGGACGCTTGCAGCGCTTCCATCAAGGATTCGTGTAGCCCGCGCTCTTCGGCAAGCTGTGCGGAGCACGCCGCGCAAGCCGCAAGGTGCGTTGCAATCAGCGCGGTTTCTCTGCTCGTTGGTTTCGCCGCAAGCGTAGAAAACCAGCAGCCCCGCAACCTCTTTGCACTCGAGTTCCAGAGGCGCGCTCATCGCAGGCCTCCCAGCTGGCTTCGGAGCTTTCGCGTTGCTCGGAACAGCGAATTCTTCACGGTTTCTTCGGTAGTCCCCAATGCGTCGCCGATGGCGCGTAACTTTAATCCTTGATAGTGCTTCAATTCAAATACGATTCGTTCGCGCGGCGAAAGACGTTCCATCGCGTTGGCGATACGCGCTTGAATCTCTTTGCCAAAAAGTTGCCGTTCCGGATCGAGTGTCGGACGGCGTTCCCGTTGCCTCTCAAAGAAATCCGTGATTCCTTCCTCATGATTCCCGGAGTTGGATCTCCGGCGCTTGATCCTCCGGCCGCGCCTGGCGCCGCCGCAAATGATCGAGGCAAACGTTGGTGACAATTCGGTATAGCCAGGTATAAAAGCTGCATTCGAAGCGAAAGCGATGAAGATTGCGGTAAACCTTGAGGAAAGCCTCCTGATAAACGTCCCGCGCGTCTTCCGGACGCTTCATCAGGTTCAGCGCCAGCCGCAGCACATCCCGGTCGAAGCGGTGAACAAGCTCTTCGAAAGCCGCACGGTTGCCGGCTTGAGCTTCCGCCACAAGGGTGCGCTCGTTTAGGTTGGGCAAAGAGTCCACCGTGGCCAGGGAGGCGCCCGTGCCACCCGCCAGGCCTGAATTGTTAGCCAATGCTAGAGCCCATCTTGGAAGCGGCATTTTTCGCTTTCTCTTCTCGTGCGCGGGCGTTGCTGCTTATTTACCAACACTTTAGGCTGAACTCCACCAGCTCCGCCACACACGGGACATCTTGCGACCACCCAATTTGGACGTACTCAGACACCTATGGGTGAGCATCCACTTCCCAATTAGAGAACGAACTTCGAGACCTATTTGTTTCGGATTTCCACAATGAGCCGCGGGTTGCCCCGCCCAATTCCCGCCCATTTACGCCCCTATCCCCGACTAACCGCCAGTGGACGTCCGCATCCGCCATGCCGCGAGGGGCCAGGCAAGCAACAGCCCTATCATCAACACTACGGCGTAGCCGTTCGTGCGATAGAACGCGTCCGGCTGCCCCAGCAATTGAGCGGCGGCTCCCAGGAGACTTGAGCACGCCACCACCAGGAGACAGCCCAGCACATTAAATCGCATGACTCGCCGAACGCCGAAGACGAGCACCCCCAGCAGAATCGCCTCGCCGAGAAACCGTATCGCGAAGTCGGTCCCATTCCCCCAACTGCTGCCGGTCAGAGATAACGCGCCAAGCAGGAAAAGCGAAAACCGCATCCAGCGCGCCCGGAGGACCGACGCCACAAACGCCGCAACGAAAGCAATAAATCCGGTAAAGAAAAGGCTGCTGATCAGCGCACTCCCCAAGATCGCCGCCTGTTGGGAGTACGGCGTCGAAGTACTGACCGAGGGAGAACGCCAAGCTGCGATGCACCGTCTGCCAGTGTGAAGAGCTAAACTCAATCAGGTGCCTGAGTCCGAGAAGCCCAGCCGTCCCGCACACGCCGATCCACAGCGCATCGCGGTAATAGAGCGCAGGCAATCGGCTGCCCACGGGAAGCCGTTCTTCTCCAAACGCGCGATTGCTGAAGTACGAAGCGATACCGAACAGCACCCCGAGACCGCCGGTATAAAAAACCGCTCCAAGAAGCAGGCCAATAACAATGCCGCCGAGCATCGTCTTAAAGGGAATTGCCGTCTGGTAGGAGTTCAGGAAAAATTGCAAACGGTTGCCGAAGCCCACGATCAATCCGTAAGCCACCAGCCCCCAGAGCGCCCACAGCGCCAGTCGCCGCCAGGGAATTGCTCGCACGGCTTCCGAGCGCAGATTCTTGAAAAACAGCACAATCGCCGTAATTCCCAATCCGCCGTACAACAAAATCGGAACCGCGAAACTGTAGATGGTGCGGAACAGCGTCTGTTCATCTTGCTTGCGGCGCCACTCGTCGGGGATTTTGATGAACATCCATGTTGTGCCTCCCTCCTTGGCTTCAAGCTCCTCTCTCGCTTCCGGTTTCGAGTAGTAGGATCCCCGATAATCCACGACCTCATCGCCTAGAACCGCGACTTTGACGCGAACGTACGCATGACTCACCGCATCATTCGATGATGTCGAACCAGAATCGATGGGAGTGCGTTGTTGCCAGGCAAGCTCGTGGTCTGTCCTATGGATGCGCTTGTCGGAGTTTGCTTCGACGAGACTCCACTGGCTCAAATTCGAGCTTTTTCACTTCGCGCAGATATTTTTCAGCCTTTGCTACTGCTTCTTCCTTGCTCAGCGTAGCTCCAGCCGCATCCTCCGCAAGCCTATGATGAAAGGCAAGCTCCGAGCCGTCCGGTCCTAATTTGATCGAGTACTCTTCCGGCTGGCTATCCCGAAAGTAGCGTACCTGCCAGATCGCTCCGGGTACTTCCCCGTCATAGATCTCGTTCAGGCGAGCGATACCCACCCGCTGCCGCAGAAATTCGTTGGTCACCGGGTCAGTAACGTCCGCGAAAATCGTTGCGTGTTTGTACGTGTTTGGATCGAGGCCGCGCTGGCGAAGAATTTCATCGGCGCGAGCCCTCGCGGTCTTCGCATTCACGGACAGCTCCAGATAATCGCCAAGCGAGGTTGTCTTGAAGCGCCACGCGGCCACGCCGCCGAGTACCAGGCAAACCGCCAGGAAAATCATCGTTGCGGGCGTCAACGCCTCATAGCGACGCGTGGACGTTGTGGTTTCGGCTACCGCCGGAGCGGACGCAAAGGTGATCTCGCCGGCAGGCTCGGCTCCGTTGAGCAAGTCTTCATCCGGTTCGAACCGCCCGCGCGACAGGTACGAAACACCGGCAAAGATCAGCGGCGCCAGCGCCGCCGCGCCCACGATCACTCCGGAAATTTTGAAGTACAGGCTGTTCGAGCGAATGAGCAGCAAGCCCACGAGCGAAGCGTCCACTGTGTAATGCCAGATCAGCGTCGCCAGAATGCCCCAGCGCAGCATCACGATGCCCGCGACGATTCCGATCAGTCCAACCTCGAGCCCCCTAATGTACGGCGGCTCATTCGGATAGGCGGAGTGCAAAAAACTCCAGCAGAAACGCCGGAACAATCACCGCGATAATGCTCGATCCCGTCAGTCGCTTTAGAAAGGGAATCGCAAACAGGCGAAACAGGAATTCCTCACTCGTCGCGGCGAGCATTCCGATCGCAACGCCCGCAATCCACGGAAACGTCGTGTTCACCGAATTTTCGTAGTTCAAGTCCTGCGGCGCCCACGCTCCGAAGTGGCCTGCGACGATATAGAACGCCACAATGAACCCGATGTGCGCTGCCGCGAGCGACAATCCTACCGTCGCCGACGAGAAAAACTCCTTCGAACGCAGGCCCCGCAACGTAAGCGCTTTCGTGAGTCGGAGTTTGCCTGGCTGCGCCGAGCGGTATAGGGGTTCGGCCCCGGGAATCGGGAGAACTACTGTCAGCGCCGATAGCACGCCAAAGAGCAGCGCCTTCGCAATTTCCCCGAACACAAAACTCCCGTACGTCGAGTTCGTGTCATAACCCATGCGATCCAGCGGCCAATTGTTGAGCTGCATGAAGAACAGCAGGATCGCGACGACGATCCCCAGCTTGATCGCCGGCCCCCAGCTCGTTTGGCCGCTTTTCGTCAGTTGAATGCCGAGCCACAGTGCCGACCCCATCAGCAACAAGTAAGGGATGATGGCCACCTGGTTGTAAAAAATATTTGTGGACCGCAGGTGCGTGTAGCTGCGCTGCCAGGCTTCCGGCACCTGCAGAAATTCTTCCGAGCTTCCTGCGCGGTTGCCCTGCAGAGTCACCCGCAGCCGGTACGGCGCATCCTTCGCCTTGAAGCCGTGCTCCTCCCACGTGAACGACCAGTCAAGCCGGCTCGGCCTCTTGCTGGAATTGGCTTCTTCCGAGAGAAAATCCCACTTGCTCAAATCCACACTCATTTTGCTGCGCAGAAATTCTTGCGCCGCCGTTTCTGCCGCGGCTCGGTCCAGCGTCGCCCCCGCCTGCGCTTCTTGAATTTTGTGCTCGTATCCGACAATCTTTCCCGCCGGGCTTACCCGCACATAAAACTCTTCCTCTTGCCCCGGCCGGAAAAAGCGCACATTCCAATACCAAATGTTCAGCTTGCTGGACATCAGCTGGTTGGCTTGCTGCAGTCCCACCTCGCGCTCCAAATACGTTTTCGCGTTGTCATCCACGTCGAAAACGATCGCCGACTGGTACGCGGCTGATGTCTTCGCCCAGGCTGCCAACAAATTTCTGCGCTCGCGCCAGCGCCTCACTCCGCGAAACCTTGAAATCCACCGAAGCTTCCGGAAATGCGCGGAAAAAATATTTGTACGCAAACACCGCGCCCACGATGCCCAGCAGCACCCACAGCAGCAGCTCGCGCTTGTCAGAACTTGTCAGCCGGTTTTCCGCCACCTGTGCCTCCCGCCTGATTCGCGACGCAAAATGGACACTCTAATGTTACGCAGCAGCATAGCGCAAGTATCGCCGTTTCAGTGTGTTTCGCCTGGGAATGATATAAAGAAGTGTTAATGGCACTGAGCCTTACAACCGAAGTGCGCATGATCAAAGGCGTCGGCCCGCAGCGCGCCGAGCTTCTCGCCAAGCGCGGCATTTACACCTTCGAGGATCTGCTCGCCTATTTGCCTTTCCGCTACGAAGATCGCATTCATTTTTCCAACATCAAGGACATCCAGCCCAATGGCACGTACACGATTCGCGCGCGCGTAATGAGCGGCCAGGCCATCCCCAACAAATTCGCCCACAACGCCATCTATCATCTGCTCGTGCAGGACGCCGCCGGCGGTCTTCTCCCCTGCAAATTTTTCCACGGCGGCTATCTCGAAGGCCGCCTCAAACCCGGCCAGCAACTCGTCCTTCACGGCAAAGTCGAAATTGACAAGCTCCGCCCCGCCCGCCTCGAAATGATCAATCCGCAGCTCGAGATGCTCGGCAACGACGAGCCGGACTCCACCGAAGTCGGCCGCATCGTTCCCATTTACGAAGCCATCGGCACCTTCGGCTCGCGTGCCATTCGCCGCGCGATGTACGCCGCCGTCCAGCACCTCGATCCGAACACTCCGCCCGACATTCTTCCCGAAGCTTTGCGCGCGCGTCTCGGCTATCCCTCGCGCCGCGAATGCCTTGATTCACGTCCACTTTCCCGCGCCCGAAGAATCCCTCGAAGCGCTCAACATTTTCCGCACTCCCGCGCAGCAGCGCCTCATCTTCGAGGAATTTTTCCTCTACCAGCTCAGCCTCGCGCTCGACCGCAAAGCCACGCGCAAGGAAAACGCTATCGCCTTCCGCGTCCGCGAAGAAAAAGTCCGCGAAGCCGCTCAAACGCATTCTGCCCTTCAAACCCACCGCCGCGCAGAAGCGCGTTCTTGCGGAAATTGCCGCCGACCTCGAAAAGCCCGCGCCCATGAATCGCCTCCTCCAAGGCGACGTCGGCAGCGGCAAAACCATCGTCGCGCTCCAAGCCGCCGTCATCGCCATCGAAAACGGCTACCAGGCCGCCCTCATGGCGCCGACGGAAATTCTCGCCGTGCAGCACTATCTTTCCGCGCGCCGCATCCTCGCTCCCGGCGGCTATCGCGTCGAGCTCCTCATCAGCGGCCTCAAGCACGCCGAAAAACACGCCGCGCTCGAACGCATTCGCACCGGCGAAGCCCAGCTCGTCATCGGCACGCACGCGCTGATCGAAGACCAGGTCCAATTCGCCCGCCTCGGCTTCGTCGCCATCGACGAGCAGCACCGCTTCGGCGTCCTCCAGCGCAAACGCCTCATGGACAAAGCCGCCTCCCACGGCCACGCGCCGCACGTCCTCGTCCTCACCGCCACGCCCATCCCGCGCACGCTCTCGCTCACTCTCTACGGCGACCTCGATGTCTCCGTCCTCGACGAGCTGCCCCCCGGCCGCACGCCCATCCAAACGCGCCTCACCTCCGAGCCGCATCTTCCCGGCGTCTGGGAATTTCTCCGCCGCGAAGTTGCCGCCGGCCATCAGGCCTACATCGTCTATCCGGTCATCGAAGAATCGAAGCTCGAACTGAAAGCCGCCATCGACGAATTCAAGCGCCTCTCCAAAGAAGTTTTCCCGAAACTGAAACTCGGCCTCCTCCACGGCCGCCTCTCCAGCGAAGAAAAAGACGACGTCATGGAGCGCTTCCGCAAAAACGAAACGCAAATCCTCGTCGCCACCACGGTCATCGAAGTCGGCGTCGACGTCCCCAACGCCACCGCCATGGTCATCGAGCACGCCGAACGCTTCGGCCTCGCCCAGCTTCACCAGCTCCGCGGACGCATCGGCCGCGGCGCCGCACAAATCCCACTGCATCCTCGTCGCCCCGCGCGCATGACCGTCGGCAGCTCAGCGACGCAAAGGACGACGTCGCTCGCGCCCGCCTCGAAACCATGGTCCGCACCGCCAACGGCTTCGAAATCGCCGAAACCGATCTCCTCCTCCGCGGCCCCGGCGAATTTTTCGGCACCCGCCAGTCCGGCGACCTCGGCTTCCACATCGCCAACCCCATCCGCGACAAAGATCTCCTCGAAGTCGCCCGCCGCGAAGCCTTCGCCCTAGCCGACGACGCCCAGCAATCCTCCGCCCTCCAGCGCCTCCTTCGCCAACTCCCCGCCGAATGGCAACGCCGCTACCACCTCGCCCGCATCGGTTAATTCATTCATTTAAAATGGTTTATACAGCTTATGAAATCCTAACCGCCGGCTCCTGACTTCCTTACGCCCGTTTCTCTACCATCATTCTGCGAGTCGCAACCCGCAGCACGCGACTCCATGGAGAAACGCTAATGTTATCTGGTCCGAAAGGCTGTGAAGAGCCGTTTAGTTTGCAGTGCTGTGTTTGTGGTCACCGAGCGGAACTTTTTGATCTGCCAGGAAAAACCGGCAAATACTGCCTCGAATGCAGCGCCGACGTAGCCACATCCATACTGCTCACCACCGAGATCGACGCCGCAACACTAGCTGGCCAAGACGCTTGCGCCCTGGTGGCAGAATTCTCCCAACTAAGCACTAGCCTGCTGGAAAGAGCGCAGTCGGCCTAACGCCCCAACCACATGGCTCGCTTCGACTAGTTTTTTCTTCTCTGAGTTCTCGGTGTCTCTGCGCCCTCTGTGTTAATTTTTTCCAATCTTTTGTTTTCTCTCTCATGCGCATCATCGCCGGCAAATATCGCAGCCGCATCCTCAAAAGCCTCAAGGGCCTCGCCCTCCGTCCCACCAGCGAACGCTTTTCCACGTCCTCGGCCCCGCCTAGCCTGCGTCTGCTGAATTCGAGCGGGGCGGCAGACTTTTCCCCGCTTGAGCAGGCTGGGATAGAATTTCCAAGGAGGTGCCCTATGTACCGATTTTCGTTGCTTGCACTCCTGTTGGTCGTGCCGACCGCATTTGGGCAATCGTCGACAACGGATTCCCAGACACTGCAAGCGCTTCTGTCAGAAGTGCGACAGCTGAGACAAGAGCTGGAAACCTACAGTGCAACCACACAGCGAACGCAGATTCTTTTCTTCCGGCTTCAATCGCAGCAGGCAATCGTGGCCCGCGCATCGCAGCGCGCCGACGACGCTCGCGCGAAACTTGTCGAGACCCAAACGACACGCAAGAAAGCAGAGGTCGAGGCCAAGGGAATCCAAGACCAATTGGAGCGGACAGACAATGCGCTAGACCGAAAGAGCCTAGAGGGCATGAGCCGCTACTATAAACGCCGCTTCGAAGAGCTCAGCGAGGAAGAGCAGCAGAGACAAGCGAAGCAAATCGAAGTTGAGGAGCAGCTGCGGCTCGAGCAGGCTAAATTAAACGATCTGCAAGCCCGTCTGGATGAACTGGACAACGTCTTGCAGAAATCAAGCCCACGGCCCCACTAGCGTTGTCGCGGGCTCGCATCTTGGAAGTTCAACTCTAGAGCCCTCCTCCGTGTACTATTTCTCAGCCATGCGCATCATCGCCGGCAAACATCGCAGCCGCATCCTGAGAAGCTTGAAAGGCCTCGCCCTTCGCCCCACCAGCGACCGCATGCGCGAAACGCTCTTCAACGTCCTCGGCCCCGGCGTTGTCGGCTCACACTTCCTCGACGTCTTCGCCGGCACCGGCGCTATCGGCATCGAAGCCCTCAGCCGCAGCGCCGCCCACGTAACCTTCATCGAAAATCACGCCCCCGCCGCAAAACTCATCCGCCAAAATCTCGACTCGCTCAAAATCACTTCCGGCTACACCATCCTCGCCGCCGACGCGCTCACCACCCTGCAAAAACTCGCCGCGCGCCACACTCCCTCCACTCCGCCCATCGACTTCGTCTTCCTCGATCCTCCCTACGCCGCCCACATCGACTACGCCCGCACCCTCGAATTTCTCTCCACCAACTCCACCAACTTCCTAGCACCCGACGTGCTCATCATCTTCGAGCATCACCACAAATTCTCCCTCCCCGAAAAATCAGGCCAACTCACCAGCGCCCGCGTCCTAAAACAAGGCGACGCCGCCCTCACCTTCTTCCGCCGCACCACTTAGAACTCCTCGCCCAAGAATCCCACACATGACAAAAGCGTCCCAAACGCCATCCACCAGTCACGAGTCACCCTCCACCCCAGGCATCCCGCCCGCCTCAACCCGAATCCATACCTCCTGGACTCCCCAGCCACGCTATACTACAAAACTCATGTCTCTAGGCCAGGTCAATAGTGGGTTAAACCTCTTGGGACAAGGAGCGGCCACCGCCGCGCGGATGGCTCCCATCCGCCCACCCGCGCCTGCCGTCGTTGAGCCAAAGCTTGAAGTACCTTGGGGCGACTTCCATCAAGGTTTCTTCAGCAGCGTCCGCGCCCTCTTTTCCGGTCCCTTCACCGCCAGAAAATTTCTCGCCGGCGACTACTTCCGCGACTGTTGGGTCGAGCGCCGCGTTCCCAAGCGCGCCGTCCTGGCCGCCGCGCTATGGCACGTCGTCTTTCTCGTCTCCCCGTTTTCGTTGCTGAGCACGGTCGTTCGTCACAATGCAGCGTTTGACCACACGCAACTCACCTGGTCCGGACCTATCGAAGATTTTCCAGCTCTCGAAATCCCCGCCGCCATTCCCAAACCCGCTTTGCGCGCCGAAGAACAGAAGCCGCTCGCTCCTAGAGGCGCCGACGCTTTCCATCCCCGCCAGCGCATCATCACCGATCCCGTTCGCCCCAATCATCCCCGGCAAACGCTCATCAATCCGATCGCGCCTCAGCTCGCACCCCAGCTTCTTCCCGACTTGCCCAATATAGTCCAGTTGCAGTCACCGGTTGCCCCTCCCCGGCCGCATATCCAGATCAGCGCGGAAGACCTCGCAAGACTCCATCCTCGGCTGCGTCACGTTGCCGCCGTTACAGCCACTCCGCTGCCGGACGTTCCCACGCTTGAACAAAAACCTGCGGACATAACTTTAGCTGTTTCGCCAAACGCCCCCGCGCGTCCCAAACTCGATTTGAACGCCGGCGCCGCGCCGCGTGTCGCAGAGCGCGCCCAAACAGGCGACTCTGTTCCTGCGCCTGAAATCGGCGCTGCTCAATCCGCCTCAGCCAACGGGAATCCATCCACTCTCATCGCACTTTCCGCCGCGCCCGCTCCTCCCAAGCCCGACGTTCAGCCGCCCCAAGGCAACCTCGCCGCGCGCATCTCCATCTCGCCCGAAGGCACGAAGCGCGGCGTACCCGGCGGTTCGCCAACCGCAACCTCCGATCCAGCAAGCGGAGCGGGCCCATCCGCGGCTAGCAATGGTGCGGGAAGCAAGTCCTGTGGGAATAAGCATCACCGGCGGAAATCCGAAGCCCAACGCCGGAGCCTCCAGCTTGGGTGGTTCCCGCCTGAAATTGAGCACGCCATCCTCCCGCGAGCTAATCACCCGCCCGGAGCCCAACGTCAGAGCCGATGACACGCCTCAACGAACCGGCCCTCCAAACTTTGCCACGCTTTCCCCGGGCGCAAAGCCCGAGCAAATCTTCGCCGACAAGCGCGTCTACACCCTTAACGTGAACATGGCCAATCTCACCAGCGCCAGCGGAAGTTGGATCCTTCATTTTTCGGAGCTTAATTCCGGGGGCTCAGGGGCCCGCTATGACTGCTTCAGAATTGGAGGGTCTCGCCCCTATCCGAAAGGTCGATCCCAAGTACCCGCCCGAACTAATCGAGCAAAACGTCGAGGGCGAAGTCATTCTCTACGCCATCATTCGCGCCGATGGCTCCGTTGATGGCATCCAACTCGTCCACGGCGTTGATCCGCAACTCGACGCCAACGCCAAAAACGCTTTCGCTCAGTGGAAGTTCCGCCCCGCCACGAAGGGCGGCGTCCCTGTCGAGCTGGAAGCCATCGTCCACGTCCCCTTCCGCATCCCCGACAACCGCTGAAGAGCGATTCCACCTACGCCCGGCCTTCGGCGAGCTTCACGAGACGTGTAGAGCGCATGGTTCACCGGCGCCGGCACGCCCAGCTCCGCGCCACGCCGTGAAATGTACCCGTTCAGCGAATCGATCTCCGTGCGCTTGCCGCGATTCATATCCTGCGCCGTCGAAGAGAGCGCCTCTGCCATCTGCGTGGCAATTTTGAAAGCGCCGGCAAGCGCCACTTGGGGATCCTCAAATCCAGGCGGATGAACGCCCGCGGCCTTTGCGACAGCGAGCACTTCATATACGGCGGTCTCAACGACCTTGCGCGCATCCGGGCTGGCGGCGATTTGTCCGTATTTCGCTCGGCCAAGCGCCGAGATCGCATTCAGCGCGCAGTTCCAGGTGAGTTTGGTCCAAAGCTCGCCCGCAATATTGTCAGAAATGCGGCAGGCAACGCCGGCGCGTTCAAACAGCGCAGCAAATTGCTCCGTGCGCTGATTGCGCGGGCCTACAACGAGGTCGCCCCGGCCAGCGTGCTTCACACGTCCAGGTTCTGGAACCGAGGCCGCGACATACACCACAGCGGACAGCGCCTCAATGCCCGAAGCCGCCCGAATCTGCTCGGCGTTATCCACTCCGTTCTGCATGCTTACGACCAGCGCCCCTGCAGGGAGCAGAGACGCGAGTGATTTCGCCGTCGCGGCGTTGTCCGTGGTCTTCACGCAAAAAAGAACGACCTCCGCGCCGCGAACATCCTCCAACTCGGTCGAAGCCTCAACGCGGACGCTCTCTTTGAACTGCAGTGTATCGAGAAAAAGTCCGTTCTTTTTCACTGCCTCAACAAACCCCGCGCGGCCGATCATCATCACCGGAGCGCCAGCACGCGCTAGCATTCCGCCGAAGTAGCCTCCCACCGCTCCCGCGCCGACAACGGCAACCCGCGGCCAATCTTGATTGCCGGTCATGCGGTGATTACCGAAATCAGCCGGTCGATGTCCCGCTCCGTATTATAGAGATGCGGCGACACCCGAATATTTCCTTCGCGCAGGCTCACGATAATATTTTCCTTGCGCAATTTCTGATAGAGCTCCGCTGTCTTCTCCGGCGTCCGCGCCGCAAAACACCCATACGCGCCGCGTCGCGCAGGGTCCAAAGGGCTCGCCGGAATACAGCGATCTTTCGGCAATCGCTCGAACATAAATTTGATCAAGCCGTGATTGTGCTCCGCCACCGTTTCCGGCCCCACGCGCACGACAAAATCCGTCGAAACGTCCATGGCCACAAGATTGAAATTGAAATAGCTGGCCGGCTCCGCGGTGTCCCACCGTTTTGCAGCTGGCGCCGGTTTCGGGTTATCGAAATTGAGCGAAGCAAAATTGTCCGAGCCCTCTACCGCCATCCAGTAGAACGGCCCCGGCCGCATGTTTGCGATGTGTTCGCTCTTTGCCCACAAAAATCCGGTCCCAAACGGGCCCAACAGCCCCTTGTATCCCGCGCTCACGACAAAATCCGCGCCCAATTTTTCAACATCCATTGGAATCGAGCCGCAACCCTGGCTCGCATCCAGCAGCAGCAAGGCCCCTTGCGCGTGGCACGCTTCGGCCACTCGCGTCGCATCCAGCAATGAGCCATCATCGAATCGCACCAGGCTCACCGATACCAGTCGAGTCCTGGGAGTCATCGCTGCAATCAAATCATCCGCGGTGATGAACCGTTCGCGCGGCGCCACGATTTTCAACTTCACGCCTGCGCGTTCTTCCATCGGCTTCCATGTCGTATACTCCAATGGAAATTCGCCCTTCGCCGTAATCACTTCGTCGCCCGGCTTCCAGTTGACAGCCCGTACGCAATCGCCCCCATCCCCGCGCTTGCACCCGTCGTAATCGGCGATTTCTTCCGGCTTTCCCCCGATTAATTTTGCAATCGTACGCGCGAATGCGGTTCGGAACTTCAAAAAAAGACGAGTCCGGTTTGTGATGCGGAAACTTTTTCCACTCCTGCGCCGCCTGCAAGGCCCGCAGCGTAACTTTTGGCATCGGCGACTGCCCCGCAAGATTCAAGTACGTGGCGTCCTCAAATTCAAACCATTCCTGCCGCCAGTCGGTGCGAAGGGAAGTGCTGGGTGTGGCCATGAGAGTCTCCTTTGCGTCGGTCAGAAGAGACTAGACTCTCGCAAGGCTCCGTCGTTTCCAACATCCAAATTGGAATTCATGCCAAGCTTAAAGCCAGCGTGCGGTACGCGAGGCAGGTGGCAGCATCGGGCTAGAAGTGGCCGCGCAGCTCGCGAAATGCCGGGACGATGACGAGCTTTCCTGCGCCTGCCATTACCGGCTCATGCTCGAGCTGCCAGGTGTGCTGATGCGGGATGTAAACGGCGTTGAGTCCGATTTTCATGGCGGGGTTGATGTCGCTGCGCGGGCTGTTGCCGATCATCCACCCATGCGATTTGACGATTTTGTGTTTGCGCACCAGGCTGCCGTAAGTCTCCGTATCTTTTTCGCTCACAATCTCGATGAACTCGAAAAAGCCCTGCAAGTCCCGGAACGCTCGACCTTTGCGGCTTGTTCGGCGGGCTCGCCCTTCGTGAATAAAATCAGGCGATGCCGCTCGGTCAGATAGGCCAGCGTCTCCGGCACGCCATCGAGAATTTTCGGCGGCGTGCGTTCCAGTTCCATGACGCGGCCATGAATTTGCGCCAGCGTTTCCCGGCGAACCATCTGGTCCGCGAGCTTTAGATACGTTTCCTCGAGCGACCTGCCAAAACTCCGCACTCCATATCCGTACTGCCGGATATTTTTCCGCTCTGTTTCATTCAAAATATGACGGATGTAAGCGCGCGTGTAACCGCAAGGCTCGACGAGGGTGATGAAATCCTCGATCAGCTTCTCGAAAAACACGTTGTTCTCCCACAACGTGTCATCCGCATCGATCATCAGTGTGTTGCGTCGCATGGGGACTCGTGTTCAGCAACCCTTAGGAAGCGAAAGATAGTGCGTACGTTGCTTTATGGCTACGTCAGTCTACCAGCCTCAAGGCGTCTTCCGCGATTATTGCTGCGGCATTGGGCTTGGCCATGCTGCGAGCGGCCTCGCGCATTCTTGCGAGCCGCGCCGGATCGTCCAGCAACACCGCGATTTTCCACGCCGCCGCGGGCAGATTGTTGCATCGAATCGCTGCCCCGGCTTCCAGCAAATGATCGGCGTTGCGTTCTTCCTGTCCAGGGATCGGCTCGATCAGCGCCATCGGCAGAGCGCGAGCGAGCGCTTCCGAGGTGGTGAGACCTCCGGCCTTCCCCACGAGAAGATCGGCGGCCGCCATGTACTTATCCATTTCCGTTGTGAATCCTACCGGGACTAGCCGCGGCGCGCCGCTCGGGCAGTTTCCCGGCGTTTCGCGAAATTTCTTCCAGGCGCTTGCGAACTTTTTCGGCTTTGCCTGCGATGGCGACAATTTGCCAGGCGCGTTGCAACGCCAGCAAATCATTCACAAGTTGCTCGACCGGCCCGATGCCGTAGCCTCCTGCGGAAACCAGAATCATCATGGCGGTCGGATCAAGGTCCAGCGTGCGCCGTGCTTCGGCGCGATCCACTGGCTTGGCGAAGAGCGGATCGATCGGAATTCCGCTGACACGCAATTTCTCGCGAGGGACTCCGATGCGCGCCAGATACTCAGCGGCTTCGTCGATGGCCACATAATAACGGTCGACCGTGCGGCAGAGCCACATGGCATGCACGTCGTAATCCGTTACCACGATGGCGTTGTGTGCATGCAGTTTTCGTTTGGCAATCAGCCAGGCGATGATTTCCGCAGGCAAGAAATGAGTGGCCACGCAGAGATCCGGTTGCACACGCTTGAGCAGACGAATCATCGGAGCAGTGTTTAGCCGGTCCAGCGCCAGCCGCCGCCGGGAATGTTGCCACGGCTGGTCCGTGCGTTCGTACAGCACTCCCATCAATTCCGGCGCGCGCCGCACCATGGAAATGTAGGCCTTGTCGTAAACGCGCTGGAAAAGTTTGCTGACGTACTGGATCGCGTCGATATGTTCCACGTCGCAGTCTCCGCGGGCGGCGAACGCTTTTTCGAGAGCCTGCGCGGCGCGGACGTGTCCCGCGCCGGAAGATGCGGACAACAGGAGGACTCGCGGCTTCGATTTCATCCGCGGTGTGCTCCGGCTTCGGCGGTTTTCATCACGAAGCCTTGCGGCGCCCTGCGGCAATTTTTTCGAGGATTCCGCGCGCCACACTTTGCAGCTCGCCGAAACGCGTCAAGTAATCCTGGAATTCGTGGTTCAGCGCTTTTGCTTCTTCCGGGCCAAGCTGCGTGCGCAGAATCATGTCGCGCAGCTTGACGGGATGTGGCAGAAGCGCGTCCTCTTGCAATTCCTCGAGCGCAATGCTCGCGTCGTAGTGATACATGATTCCCTCGTGTAGAAACAAGCCGCTCTCACTCAGCATGCGGGAAGGACGGCCCCAGCCATTGTACTCGTCGTGCGTGGGCGCGAGCGAGCACTAGCGACTGGCCGAAAACCGAAGAAATTTATGCAGCGTTAGCGGCGGCGGGCATGAATTCGTAACGGTCGATCTTTGCGGCAATACCCAGGCGCCCGTTGGAGGTGGGCTCGACGCGCACAATTTGGCCCTGGCAGCGGATGTTGACGTCATTCGATTGCGTCACGTGCTCGGGCAGAGTGATGACGAATTCGATTTCGCTGCCGATAGGCGAAATTGGATTCCGCAAGGAAGTAGAGTCCGCGGTAGCTGACGTCTCGCGTTTGTGCCGCGAGTTCGTGCCTGTGAGGCCCGGGCGGAATCACGCGCAGCGGCAGCGTCATATTAAAACGCCGTGCTTCGCGGCGGTCTGCTCCGTCGCTCATCGCTCCTCCCACTGGGGCTGGAATTTAAAGGAACGCTAGCATCGACACCGGTAAACTGCAACGCGAAAGTCAGGAAATTATGTCCTAGTACGAGGGTTTGGGACTCATCCGTCCACTTTCATGTGCGTAGCAAGCCGAGTAGTACTGTTACTCGTGCGAATTTTGCTGAGCTTCAACGGAGCACTCTCTGGGGGAGCCACGTCCATTTGGATTAAATAACATAGAGGGCGAATACATTTCGGCTCAGATGAACTTAATCGATTAAAGAAGTGCTCCGGATCTTAGGCTGAAGAATTCGGTCTTTCCATTGGGTTGCGGTACACTCGCAATTCCTTGACGGCATCCATGGGCGCAACGCACGAATCTCGCAATCTCTTTCTGACCGGGCCCGCCGGGCGCTTGGAAGCCATTTTGTGGAGTCCCAGCGCGGGTACGCCGCCGGTGGCCGCGGTTGTTTGCCACCCGCATCCGCTTTTCGGCGGCACGATGCACAACAAGGTCGTCTATCAAGCCGCCAAATCGCTCGATGCTCTTGGCCTGTACCGTTTTGCGTTTCAATTTTCGCGGCACTGGAAAGAGCGAGGGGAAACACGATCGCGGGCAAGGTGAGCGCGGCGATGTTCGCGCCGCGCTGGATTTTCTCGCTTCGGAATTTCCAAACATTCCGCTCCTCGTCGCGGGATTTAGTTTCGGGTGCTGGGTTGGACTTCAAGCCGGATGCGAGGACACGCGAGTTACTTCGCTGATCGGTCTCGGAGCGCCGGTGAACAATGCCGACTTTTCCTATCTGATGCAGTGCGAAAAGCCGAAACTCTTCGTACACGGCGCCAATGATATTTATGGCGCCGCTGACAAGATAAAAGAGTTAGTGTCTCGTTGCCGGGCGAAAACAAGCTGGTCGTTGTGGAAGATGCCGATCACTTTTTTGTAGGAAAGCTCGACCGGTCGATGCAGCTATTACGGATTGGATGAGCAAGAGGATTTCGGATCCGGGAAGACGAAGTTGAAATCGAAGAGAGATTTATCGAACAGACAGCGCTGGATGGCGTAGAAATCGAAGAGAGATTCCTCGCTGCGCAGGCCGACACGTTCGCAGGAGCGAACGTGAAAGAAAAAGCGTCGGCCTGCTCCGCTCGGAATGACAGATTGTGCGGACATGGGGCTAAGCGTCGGCCTGCTCCGCTCGGAATGACAATCGTAACTCATTCATGCGCCCTCGCCACGCGTGAAGAGCTGCGTGAACTGATCCACCGTAGCCGGCGCCACACCGACGAGTTTGGCGTTCGCGTTGACATGCTCGACACGCGACATGCCCACCAGAGCCGTGGTGATTCCCGGAGACGATCTTACAAATTGCAGTGCGCGTTCCGCATCGTTATCGAGGCCCAGAGCCTGGGCTACGAACGCCGGTAAATTGCGCGCAACCTGGCCCTGCAGCAGCGACGCACTTGCGACCAGGGTAATGCCCAATTCGCTCGCGGTTTCCATAACGGTGCGGTCCCGGCCGCCGATGGATTGGTTGCCGAGCGTCAAGGCCTCCGTCATTCCCATGTTGAAAGGAAGCTGCACGAAGCGGAAGCGGTGCTTCTCGCCCGCAATGTCGGTCGGCGATTTGCGCGAATTCGGCGAGTTGCATGGCATCTCGCACTTTGGCTTCCTGTCGAAAACCATTCCACGTGGCCATTCCGTAGAACTGAATTTTGCCGGCGTCGGCGGCGGACTCGAGATAGATGAAGGCATCGCGCACGCGCTCGAGAAAATCCGGGGCGGAGACTTCACTGAGTTGCGTTTCCGGATTGTGCAGGTAATAGACGTCGATGCAATCGATCTCCAGGTTGCGGAGGCTGCGGCCAAGCTGATTCTCGAGAAAGCGCGGCGTCATGCAGTGGCTGCCCGCGACGATGTCTTTGGCGGTGAACACGCCGGGCTGAAGGTACTCGCGGAAAAAATATTCGTTGGGATCCTCGGGCATGGAGCCGTCTGGAGTCAGGTAGCCGCCCTTGGTGCAAATCACGAGCTCGTCGCGAGAAAATCCTTTTGTTGCAAGTTGTTTGATGGCCGCACCGATGTTGCGCTCGCTGCGCTGAAAACGGTAGTTAATGGCTGCGTCGATAAAATTGATGCCGCTTTCGGCTGCCGCGACGATCGCTGCGGTGTAACTCGCATCGACCTTCGGATCGGGTTGGCCGAGATAGGTGCCGATTCCGAGCGACGACATCACCAACCCGTGGGCTTCGCGAAAGTGGCCATCGGCGGCGCGTCCGGCAAATCGGTTGGCGTAGCGCTTTGTTCCTTCCAGTGTGGCGGAATTGTTCATGGTGTCCTTTGTGTCGCAGCAACCCCAAGAGGGCACGGCATGCCGTGCCCCTACAAAGTCAACGGCTTTACGGCGGCGGTGGATTGCCCGTCGCGCCGGGTTCGCTTGCCGGGGGAGCGAGCAGGCGCGAACAGGCACGGAGAATCTTACGGTATGGCCAGTCCTTTTCGCGAAAGAAAATCTCGCCGTCGCGAGGATTACTGTAGTACCAGCGGGAGATGAGGGCGAGATGCTCGCCAAGCTCGTCGCGGGCGGCTGCCACAGATGACGCCGGCGATGTCTCCGCGTTTTGTGCGGCTGCGGCGCTTCCATCGAGATAATCCTTGAAGATGTGCTCCGCGGAGCGCGGCTGGCTGGCGATTTCAGCGAAGCGCAGGAAAAATGGTTCTGCGAGCCGTCCGCCATGGACAGCGAAGACTCCGATGGATTGCTCTTCGGCGGCGCGCTGGAGAATTACGGCGTTGAGATCTTCGATGCGGCGGGCAAGCTCGGGGCGGAAACGCAAAGCGTCGTCGAGTTTTTCGAGGCGCTTGTGGAGTTGCGCGGCGCGCTCGAAATCGAGCTCGGTGCTAGCGCGCTCGCGGTCGGCTTCGATGGTAAAGCGGAGCGAGTTGCCGTTGGTGTCGAGGAACTGCACCAGCCGCTGAACCTCGCCGTCGTATTCCTCTTTGGTGCATCCCGCAAAGCACGGCGCGAGGCACATTTTCATTTCGGAATAGATGCAGCCGGGAAACGTGGGATCGCGGCGAATTTTGATCTGGCAGCGGCGGACTTTGAACAAATCGAGGGCTTGCGACGGAAAAGGCGAGCGCGGATTTTCGGGAAGGGAAGGGGCCGTAGTAAGCGCCTGCGGTGGGCGCGCCAGTTTCGTCAATGGCGATGCTCGCGTCACATAGCAGCGCGGATAAGCGTTGCGCAGGCTGATTTTCAGGACGGCGGGAGGACGCAGACGCGTAAGTTTTCGATAGCGGTTCGGGAAAAGATGCTTGGCATGCTGGTAGTACGTGAAGATTTGTTCGAGCGCTGAGCCGGTAAGTCGATAACGAATGCCGCGCGCGAGTTCGCGGAGGTTTAGTCGTTTACTCGCTGGGTCGGGAGGGCCGAGGAGGCGTTGCAAGCGACGGCGCAAATCCTGCGTGCGAATCAGAAATGGTTCGGCATTTTCCGCGCGCGATTCGATGAGGCAGACGGCGGGGCGAGGGGGAAGCGCGGCGAAGAAATCTTCGTCGCGCGCGGGATCGAAGTCCTGGCCGCAGTCGAGTTCGAGCACGAAGACAGAATATAACGGAAGTGTGGCTACGAATGCCGAAGTGGCGAGTGGCGAGTGACAGTGGTCAGAGGGCGACCGAGGAGAAGGCCCTCCCCCGGGTTTTTTGTAAGTGCGGATTCTAAAGGGTTTTAAGTTGTGTTTCAGAAGTGCGCATCCTACAACAGTTACGGGCGGGTTTTGCGGAAGTATGGATTTTCGCGCCGAAACCGCGCGAGGGCGCAGAGTAGTAAAAGAGATAGTGGCCAACGGTGATTGCAGAGTGGTTAGACTAGGGAAAGAGAGGCTCTCCCGTTGAAGGGTGTACCGCCGCCCCGGGTGTTTTTTGTAAGAGCGAAAACACAGGACTTACGGTTGACGCGGCTCGTAAGAGTGGCAAATGCGAGGCTTAAAGTGGCTGGTTTTTCAGTAATTTGCAGGGGGCTCGTAAGAGTGGCGAGGAAAGGAGTTAGGGAAACCGAGTTGAAGGTCGAAAGTTGAAGTTGAAGCAAGAAGAAGACATCCGGAAGAGCAGGGTTGCAGTGGTTGATCGGTTGGAGCGCGGGTGGGTGGGGCGTGGGCGAAACATAGGGAATGGTAGCGGATATGTGGATTACTGTCAAGGTACAGTACCATAGTTTTATCATTCGAACGTGAGACGCGGAAGTGGAGCGGCTAGAAGGGGTTGGCGGGGATTTTGTAGTTTGGTGAGACGGTTCGGAGATGGAAAAATGATTACCTGATGGGAAGCCAGATGTCTCTGACTTGCTATGCTATACAGGAAGGCAACTGATTTCGGGACTCGACTTGTGGTCCAAACGGCGACGCGGTCGGTGCGCGACATGTAAAAACATCGGCTTCCTCCGTCCATATCGGACATGCCAGGGCGAGAGCGGAGGCTTTGAGCACGGGCCAGTCGCTTTCGTCTCGACCGCGCAATCGCTGGCGGGCATTCGCGGTTCAAAGACTGCCATAAAGTTCGGGTGTGAACCGGCTCGATCAGGCTGACGTAGGTATTCGAGAGCTGAAGTGAGATCAGCCTGGGGCTTATTGCGCTTCTTTGAGAAATGAGTCAGGTATTTCCGTGCGTCTTCGAAGGCGACCTCTGGGGTGAAAAAGCGAATTCCCCTATGCGCATAGCTGCCGATGAGTTCACGAACGCGGCGTCCGAGAATGGCGCGGATCAATATGTTCGCGTCGAGAACGATCATATCAGCGGACGGCGGTTTTGTTGCGGCGACGAAACGCCTTGAAGTCGGCGACAAACTCCTCTTCGTCGACGTCGGCCAGAGCCTTGGCGAGACGGTCAGCGGCGGCTTTCAGTTCGGAAAGATCGGCAGTCTTGGGGTGTTTGCGGCGCGTGGGAACGTAGACGCCGAGAGTCTCGCCACGGCGGGTGACGGCAACCGGGGTGTCTGATTCGAGGAAACTGGCGATACGCTCGCGGAACTCGCGCACGCCGACTTTGATGGTGGCCATGATTTGTGCTCCTACGTACATATAGTGTACACGTAAGCGTACACATGAGCAAGGGACCTGTCAGGTGCAGCACGCACTGAAGGGCGGCTCTACAGATACTCCGGCTATTCCGGTAACGGCCGTCGAAATCTTCGCGCGGTCGAGCGGATGGCACCGACCAAGAGCAACAAGAAACCGCATAGGAACAAGATTACGGGGACGATGAGGAGCGTGAACGTCCAATAGTGGACGTTCACTAACGGAAGCAGACTCATCCAGGTGACAACGGCTGTGGCCAATACAACTACCCCATCAACAGGGCCACCGGAGGGGGAACTTTGCGCGATAGAATCGCAGATAAGGCGAACAGAAGCACGAAGGCTACGAAAAGCAGAAAAAGAGCGAAGCCGGGAATGTAAGAGTGGATGCCGCCGCTGGACACCTGATCGGAGTCGAACTTCAGCAGCCGGAATGCAACAACTGCAAGCCCGATGCTGGCCAACGGCATGTAAATAAATTTGCGCACGACCGGTTTCCTATGAGCGGAGGACCCAGGAGGAGATGACGAGGCGCTGGATTTCGCTGGTGCCTTCGTAGATTTCGGTGATGCGGGCGTCGCGGTAGTTGCGCTCGACGGGATATTCGCGGCTGTAGCCGTTGCCGCCGTGGATTTGGATGGCTTTGTGGGTGACGCGCGTGGCCATTTCGCTGGCGAAAAGTTTGGCGATGGCGGCGTCCATGCTAAAGCGCGCGCCGGTGTCCTGCTTCCAGGCGGCTTTGCGAACGAGGAGGCGCGCGGCGTCGATTTCCGTGGCCATGTCCGCGAGCATGAACTGAATGGCTTGGAAATCCGAGATGGGATGGCCGAAGGCCAGGCGCTCTTTGGAATATTTCAGCGCGGCTTCAAAAGCGCCCTGGGCGATGCCGATGGCCTGCGCGGCGATGCCGATGCGGCCGCCGTCGAGCGTGGAGAGAGCGACCTTGTAGCCTTCGCCTTCGTTGCCGATGCGATTGGCGGCCGGAACTTCGCAATCGGTGAAAACCAGTTCGCTGCAGGCGGTGGCGCTGATGCCGAGTTTCTTTTCTTCCTTGCCGACTTTGAATCCGGGCGTGCCTTTTTCGACGACCAGCGCGGTGATGCCTTTTTCGCCTTTTTCCGGATGCGGTGTTGACGTAGACGATGGCGGCATCGGCCGCGCCGCCATTGGTGATCCAGGCTTTTGTGCCGTTGATGAGGTACTTGTCGCCGCGAAGGACAGCTTTGGTTTGGAGCGCGGCGGCGTTCGAGCCTGCTTGCGGCTCGGTGAGCGCGTAGCAGCCGATTTTTTCGCCGCGCGCGTAAGGCAGAAGGAACTTCTTTTTTTGTTCGTCGGTGCCGAAGCGGTGGATGGGATCGCAGTAGAGGGAATTCTGCACGGAGAGAATCACGCCGGTGGAAGCGCAGCAGCGGGAAATCTCTTCGATCACGATGGTGTAGGCGACGTGATCGAAGCCGGCGCCACCCTGCGCTTCGGGAAGAGCAATGCCTGTGAGGCCGAGTTCGGCGGCTTTCTGGAAAGTCGCGCGGGGAAAATGGCCCGTCTCATCCAGTTCTTTGGCGAGCGGGCTTGACTTCGGATTCGGCGAATTCGCGAACGGTTTTTTGCAGAAGAGATTGTTCTTCGGTGAGATCGAGATTCATGGGTGGGAGTAGTTTAGCGCAGATGAAGAAAAAGATTTACACAGAGGGCGCGGAGGACACCGAGGGGCACGGAGAAGAGAAAAGCGGATTCCTCGCTTCGCTCGGAATGACAGTGTGGGTTGGGGATGGCGCCGACGAAGACGGGCACGGCATGCCGGCCCCTACAGGAGCTATGGCGGGGTGGCTAGGGATTTGCGGAGGCGTTCGTAGGTGACGTCAAATCTTCGGGATGGACGCGGGTTTCGCCTGTGACGGTCATGAAGTTGGAATCGCCGAACCAGCGCGGCAGGACGTGAAGATGCAAATGTCCGGCGACGCCGGCACCCGCGGCGCGGCCCAGATTCATGCCGAGATTCATGCCGTCGGGTTTGTAATTTGTTTGGAAGGCTTTTTCGACGCGCTGCGCGAGATGCATCATTTCGCCGAGCGCCTCGGCATCGCACCGGTTCAATTCCGCGACGTGCGCGTAAGGGACGATCATGACGTGGCCCGAGGTATATGGAAAACGGTTGAGGATGACGAAGGTCTTCGCGCCGCGATAGGCGATGAGCGTTTCGGCGTCCTTGTTGAGCGCGGCGGCATCGCAAAAAATACACTCGGGCTGCTTTCCGCCCGCTGACTTGCGCCATGTACTGGTAGCGCCAAGGGGTCCAGAGATAGTCCATCGCGAGGCATCCTCAAGAGCAAAAGTTGCGCGCACAGCATAGCGCAAAACGCTTGCGCGCGTCGCACGCGCTTCGTCGCGGCGCGCAAGACGAGCGCGCGCTGACGGAAATCAAATTTGTTGAGAGGAGCCGAGTGGTCTAAGGAGTGCTTCGCGTCGCCGGAAGCGGGCGCGGCTGCAGGTGTTGCTCCCGCCGACGCGGCTGCTTCCGAGCTGTTCACGAAATCCTTGAGCTCTTTGCTGGGCTTAAAGAAAGGAATCTTTTTTGGCGGCACTTCGACTTTCGCGCCCGTTTTGGGGTTGCGGCCGACGCGGCCGCGGCGCTGGCGCGTGCGGAAGCTGCCGAACCCGCGAATCTCGATTTTGTCGCCCTTTTGGAGAGATTCGATGATGCTGTCGAAGATCGTTTCGACGATGGTCTCGGAGTCGGACCGCTTGAGCTCCGTGATGCGCTCCACCTCCTGGATGAGGTCGGCCTTCGTCAGTGTGAGTGGCTTGGTCATCGTGCCTTTGCCTCGTTGCAGAGCCAGAGACTTAGCGGCCGCAGGTTCTTGGTGCGAAACAGCTTAGAAGGGCGTAACGCACCCGGGTGCCCTTCTTCCTATCATTAAATTGACCCGCAGGTAAATGAAATTGTGTTGCCCTACTGCCTTGCCGCCGGGCCCTCTGGGACGTGCAGCCCGGATTGTTGCAAAAAGTCTGTGCGCCGCTCCTCTATGAGCTGCCGGGCGAGCTTGCCGGGCGAACTTATCGGGCCGACAACTTGGACTTGAGCGCGTCGCCAATCGTCGCCGTCGATGAGGTCTTCGAGGTGGAGCGATATTGCTCGATCTCCTTGCGCTCGATCTGCTTGGCGGCGGCGCGATAGCTCAAACCGATGCGGCGCGTCTCCGGGCTGATCTTGATGATCTTGAAATCGTACTCCTTGCCCGGCTCGAGCGGACCGGCGCTCTTCAGCGGGCCGGTGCTGGTGCGGTGCATGGGTGAGTGGCCATCGTCGCGGCGCTTGCGCTCCTCGATCTCCGTGTTGTGGCAGAGGGCTTCGATGTTGTCGCCAAGCTCGACAAATGCGCCGAACGTGGCGATACGCGAAACTTTGCCCTTCACGATCTGGCCGACCCGGTGCTGCTTGAACCACTCGCCCCAAATGTCGTTCACCTGCTTGATGCCGAGAGAGACGCGGCGATTATCCGGATCGATCTTCAGAACCTTGGCGGTGACCGGTTCGCCCTTTTTGAAGACTTCATGAGGATTCTTGATGCGCTCCGTCCAGCTAACGTCGCCGACGTGGACGAGTCCGTCAAAGCCTTCTTCGATTTCAACGAAAGCGCCGAACTCCGCGATGTTGCGGACTTTTCCGGTGACGATGGTGCCGACCGGGTACTTATCCGCAACCAGCAGCCAGGGATCGGGGAGCGCTTGCTTGATGCCGAGAGAGACGCGGCGGTCGCTGGGCTTGATGTCCAGGACGACGACGTCGACTTCTTCTCCGACTTTGAAAAGCTTCGAAGGATGCTGAACTTTTTTCGACCAGCTCAACTCGGTGACATGGACGAGTCCTTCGATGCCTTGCTCGAGCTCGACGAAGACGCCGTAGTCGACGACGCCCACGATTTTGCCTCGTACTTTGCCGCCCGCAGGATACTTTTCCGAAGCATTGACCCAGGGATCGGGGCTGAGTTGCTTAAGGCCGAGCGAGACGCGCTGCTTTTCCTTGTCGAACTTCAGGATGATGACGTCGAGTTCTTGCTCCGGCTTCACGACGTCGGAGGGATGCTTGACGCGGCCCCAGCTTAGGTCGGTCAGATGGAGCAGACCGTCGATGCCGCCGAGATCGACGAAGGCGCCGTATTCGGTCACGTTCTTCACGTGGCCGTGAACGACTTGGCCTTCGCTGAGTGTTTCCATCAACTGGGCGCGCTTGGCGTGCAGCTCTTCTTCGAGAATCGCGCGGCGGCTGACGACTACGTTACCGCGGCGGCGGTTGAGCTTGGTGACGCGCACTTGCACTTCGGTGCCGGTCAGGTCGTCGAGATTCTGCGTGGGACGAAGGTCAAACTGAGAGCCGGGCAGAAACGCGCGGACGCCGATGTCGACGACGAGGCCGCCCTTGATGCGGTCCACCACTTTGCCGGTGATGGTTTCCTTGGCTTTGTAGGCGGCTTCGATTTTTTCCCAGGTGCGGCGGCGCAGAACTTTTTGATAGGAGAGAATCGTGAAGCCGTCTTTGTGCTCGCCGGTGCGCTGCACTTCGATGGTGGCGTTTGGCTCCGGACGGGGAATATCCGTCTCCGAGAATTCCGCCGCGGGGATCAGCCCTTCGGTTTTTCCGCCGAGGTCCACGACCACGCCGTGTTCCGTGTAGGCGACCACCTTTACTTCGATAATTTCGTTTTGCGAGAGCAGCTTCGTGCTGCTCGTCGTACTGCTCCATCAGCTTGCTCATCTCTTCAGAGCCTGCTGCTTCTTCGGCAGCAGCCGTGGCTTCGGCATCGGCAGGAGATGAGGCGGTTGCAGCTTTCGTTTCCGCGACGGCGGGAGCTTCCGCTGGCTTAGCGTGCGGCTCTGCGCCAGCGTCGCTGGCGTTTGCGGCAGGCTCCGGCGCTGCGGCGTTTTCCTGCGCAACAGGCGGCTCGGCAGCGCTTGCGTGTGCCGTGTTCACTTCATCCGGGCTGCTGTTCTGATTAGAATCGGATTCAGGTGCAGGAGCGGCGGCTGCCGCTGAGGAAAGGTTTTCGTGGTCAGGAACCATGGTTGTTGGCCTCCGGGAGATTACTTCTATTCTGTCTAAGCCCCGCTAAGCCGGGGTCATGCAAAACGTCGATAAAATTCCTTGCCACTTCCCTGACAGGGTTGATGCAAGGAGGTTAACCGCTAAGCGGTCATTCGGGACAAAGGTGCTGCGGGCGTTTCGAGGCGCGCTGCAACCCCAAAAGGATACTCGCCGCCTTGCGCCTGTGTCAATGAAACCGATTCGCGAAGATTAGGCACGGGCGCGGCCGGCTTGGGTGCTTTCGCGTCGGAAATCGGGTGCGATGACTTCGACGGTGCGGCACATCTCGAAGAGGCGCGAACGCATGCGGCTGCCGATTCTTTGTTCGAGGGAATCTTCGCGGGTGGGCATGACGAGTTTTCCGCTGGGAAGGCGCGTGGCTTCGCCTTCCTGGGCCGGATTGTCGTAGTAGTTCGTGGTAATAATTGTGGTGCGCCGTTCGTTGTAACGAGCGTTCAGAACGATGCCGACGATGTCGCGTACCCAATCGGAAGGCTTGCTCGCGCCGAGATCATCGAGCACGAGAATTTCCACGCTTCGGATTGGCTCGAGAATACCCATTTCCGTGGACTCACTGGCCGGGTTGTAGCTGGCCTGGATTTCCTTCAGAAGTTCGCGGTAATCGCAGAAGAGCCCGGCGTGTCCGCGGCGAATTAAATCTTTCAGAGCTGCGACGGCGAGATGAGTTTTGCCGACGCCGGAGGGGCCCATGAGCAGCAAGCCTTTTTCGGCGGCGACCGGATAATCGCGAACAAATCCCTGCGTAAGGAGCTTTGCTTTTTTCAGCGAATCCGTTTGTTGCGGTGTTGCGCCGACGTCAGTGCTGTAGCTTTCAAAATCGCAATGTTCGTAGCGCTTGGGGATATGCGCGCGCTCGATGACGCGCTCGGAACGCTCCTCCATGCCGCAGTCACAGGCGACGGCAACTTTGCCTGCGACTCCGTCTGGCCGCGGCACAAGCTTCCAGCCTGTTCCTCTGCAAAGCGAGCAGTTCTCAAGAGCCATGCGGACAGCATACGTTTGCGGAGGCTGCGCGGCAAGGTGTCTGCTCTGGGAAAACTGTGGAAGGACCGAGAGTTAGGACGTGCGTAGCGCGCGAGGCGTAGCGCGCACAATGGCGTTGCGGGGTTCTCTATCTTGCGAACGTGTTGACGCCACCCGCGACAGTTCTTGCTGCACCACGGAGGCAAATTCCGTCATTTGGCGTTCCATCTCGACCATTTTTTCGCGCATGTTCAGAATGATTTCGATGCCTGCGAGGTTTACGCCCATATCGCGCGCGAGGGTCAGGATTACTTCGAGGCGTTCGAGATCGGAATCGGTGTAGAGGCGCGTATTCCCCTGTGACCGGGACGGTTTGAGCAAACCAACGCGCTCATAGAGCCGCAGGGTTTGCGGGTGCAGCTTGTAGAGCTCCGCCACGGCGCTGATCATGTAGCCTGCTTTGGCCCGTTTTCTTGCTCGCTGTGGCATCTGTTGCTCTCTCTGCCGGAGGCACGATGTATCGTGCCCCTACCCTCTCCAAGACGGGCACGGCCCTTCGACACTCAGGGTAAACATGCCGTGCCGCTACACTCCTGCTTTGCTGAACAAATCTTTGCGCGGATCATCGGGCGCTACAGTTTCAAGTTCTTTCATCAGATTGCGCACGCGCTCGTCGGTTGGCTGCGGCACAACCACTTGGATTTCCACGTACTGATCCCCGCGGGCGCCGCTGCGTGCGCTGGGCACGCCTTTTTCTTTCAGGCGCAGAGTTTTGCCGCTGTTGGTTGCGGGAGGAATGCGCACGAGCGAGCGACCGTCAATCGTAGGCACTTCGACCTTCGCGCCGAGCGTAGCTTCGGTCACCGTCACCGGGACTTTGGTGTATAAATCATCGCCGCGACGCTCGAAGAAGGAATGCGGCCTCACGTCCACTCGCAAATACAAATCGCCAGGAGGCGCGCCCATCGTTCCTGCGTTGCCCTTACCGGGCACGCGGACGCGCGAGCCGCTGGCCACGCCCGCAGGAATACGCACTTCAATGGTTTCCGTGCGGCGCAGGCGCCCTTCGCCGCTGCATGTCGGGCAGACTTTGCGGATTTTACCTGTGCCGCCGCAGCGCGTGCAGGGCACGTTGAATTTCATCTTGCCCGCGGCTTGCTGGATGGTGCCGGAGCCATGACAGGTGGGGCAGGTCTGCGCCGAGCCGATGGCGCCCGTGCCATGGCACGTGTCGCACGTATCGAGGCGCGTGATGGTCAGTTTCTTGACCGCGCCGCGCACGGCATCCCAAAAGTCGATCTCGATCTGATATTCGAGGTCGCCGCCGGGCTCATGTTCGGGTTCTCCGCCGCGGCCGCCGCGAAAAAATTGACTGAAGAGATCGCGGAAACTCGCTCCGCCGCCCTGCGCGCCCGACCCGCCACCAAAATCAAAGCCCCCAAAATCGAAATTGACGCCTTCGCCGTCCTGCTGCGGCCCGCCGCCGGGTCCTCCGGGGGGAATGTTGTCGCTGTAAAAGCCGTACTGGTCATACATCTGCCGCTTTTTTGAATCGGAGAGAATGTCGTAGGCTTCCTGCAACTGCTTGAATTTCTCTTCGGAGGATTTGTCACCGGGATTCAGGTCTGGGTGGTATTTGCGCGCGAGTTTGCGGAAGGCGGTGCGAATGTCTTTCGCGCTCGCTTTCTTCGAGACGCCCAGGAGTTCGTAATAGTCTTGTTTTGCGGTTGTGGCCATGAAAACCAGTTAGTTAAACGTTCAAAGTTAATAGTTCAAAAAAAACTATAAATAAAACTACCGCGATTGAGCGATAAAGCAAGCAGGGGCGCAGCATGCTGCGCCCCTGCAAGTTGAGCCGAGTTAGTTAGGGCGCTTGGTTTCGTCGACGTCGACGTATTCGGCGTCGATCACATCGCCGGGCTTTTTGTCTTGTGGGGCGCTGCTCGAACTTGAGCCCGCACCACCGGACGCTCCAGCGCCAGCGCTTGCAGCGCCGGCCTGCTGAGCTCCGGCAGCCTCATTGGCTTTGTAGAGCACCTCGGCGATCTTGTGCAAAGACTTCTCGAGGTTCTCCGTGGCAGAACGCAAGCGAGCCGTTCCGCCTTCGGCGATGGCTTTCTTCGCATCCTCGATCGCCTCTTCGGCAGACTTGACGTCCGACTCCGCAATCTTCTCGCGGTTCTCGCGGACCATCTTTTCTGCTTGATAGAGGATGCCGTCGAGCCGATTGCGCGATTCGACTTCTTCCATGCGGCGGCGGTCGTCTTCGGAGTGCGATTCGGCCTCAGCGCGCATCTTTTCGGCCTCTTCCTTGGTCAGGCCGCTCGAAGCAGTGATGGTGATTTTCTGCTCCTTGTTCGTGGCCTTGTCCTTCGCGCTGACGTTTAAGATGCCGTTCGCGTCGATATCAAAGGTCACTTCAATTTGCGGTGTGCCGCGCGGCGCGGGCGGAATTCCGTCCAGCTTGAATTTGCCAAGCGAACGGTTGTCCGAAGCGAACTTGCGTTCGCCCTGGAGAACCTGGATTTCCACGCCGGGCTGATTGTCCGCAGCGGTCGAGTACGTTTCCACTTTTCGCGTCGGAATCGTGGTGTTGCGTGGGATCTGCACGGTCATCACGCCGCCGAGCGTCTCGACGCCGAGTGAAAGCGGCGTCACGTCCAGCAACAGGATGTCCTTTACTTCGCCCGCGAGGACCGCGCCTTGAATCGCAGCGCCTACGGCCACGACTTCGTCCGGGTTGACGCCTTTGTGCAACTCTTTCTCCCCGAAGAACGTGCGAACGAGGGATTGCACCTTCGGGATACGCGTCGAGCCGCCAACCATCACTACTTCCTGGATGTCGTTCGGCGACATCTTCGCGTCCTCGAGAGCCAACTTTACGGGCTTCATTGAGCGCTCCAGCAGGTCGTTCATCATTTGCTCGAGGCGCGTCCGCGTCAGCTTCTCTTCCATGTGAATCGGCCCACTCGCGCCAGCCGTGATGAAGGGAAGATTGATCTCCGTCTCCATCATCTGGGAGAGCTCAATCTTGGCTTTTTCCGCAGCGTCCTTTAGCCTTTGGAGTGCCATCTTGTCCTTGCTTAGATCGATGCCATGCTTGTTCTTGAACTCCTCAACCAACCAATTTACGATCCGTTGGTCAATGTCGTCGCCGCCCAGGTGCGTGTCACCATTGGTTGCCTTCACTTCTACGACGCCAGCTCCGACCTCCAACACAGAAATGTCAAACGTACCCCCGCCCAGGTCGTATACGGCGATGGTTTCATCGCTTTTCTTGTCCATGCCGTATGCGAGCGCGGCTGCTGTCGGTTCAGGGATAATGCGGACTACTTCCAGGCCAGCAATTTCCCCCGCTTGCTTCGTGGCTTGTCTCTGAGCATCGTTGAAGTACGCCGGAACCGTAATCACCGCCTTCGTGACCTTCTCACCGAGGAAATCCTCTGCTGCTGACTTGAGTTTGCCCAGAATCATCGCGGAGATCTGCGGCGGACTATAAACCTTGTCACCAATTTGTACGCGTGCGTCATCATGCTCGCCCTTTACAACTTTGTAGGGGATCAATTTAGTTTCTTCGCCAACCTCGTCGTAGCGGCGGCCCATAAAGCGCTTGATCGAATACACGGTATTTTCGGGATTCGTCACCGCCTGGCGCTTCGCTACTTGTCCGACGAGGCGCTCTCCGCCTTTGGTGATGGCGACAACCGAAGGGGTCGTCCGCGCACCTTCCTGGTTGGGGATCACTACCGGTTCGCCGCCTTGCATGACGGCCACAACCGAGTTCGTGGTTCCGAGGTCAATTCCTATAATCTTGCTCATCTTGGTTATTCCTTTCGGGGCCTTTCCTTTGGGAGCTAGACTTTCCCGAAGCCGTCTGCATCACTGGCCACCCGGAAGCCTAGAAATCCGTGGTGGGCCGAGGTTAATGGCGTGCTCCTGGTCCAGTTCGAGGGGCAGTATACAACTTGAGTGTATCTCTGTCAAGTTTTCTTATAACTCTAGTAACTATATTAATTTCAATGCCTTACAAGCCTAGTTCTACTCCCGTGTCTTCTCGCGCGTCCCAGGCTACGTTGCAATGCTTTGGTTACCGTTAGAACCCTGCCCGGGCATGGCCAGACTAAACAGAAGAAACCTGTGATAATCTGAACCGGAAACTGCATCTCACCAATGGAAGGTAATTGCTGGAGGGTGGCGTGAGTCGTCGCATTGCGTTTGCAGCAGCACTGGTCCTCGCCTTGATAGGCGTAGGTAGTCTAGTCAGCCGGGGCTTGCACCCCGTTTCCGCAGCCCGCTCCAGCGCAGAGCCGGCGGCTTTCCCTGCCCCTGAGGTGAACCCCACTTCGGCTGCAACCGAGGCAAGCCCGGCTCTGGCTGCTGCCCGCGAAAGCGCAAGCAGCGAACCGGCACCTTCGCTAACATCCGAGAGTGCAAGCGAGCCGCGCCGCGCTGCGCCGCAACCCTCAGCCGCTGACTCCGTCGCTGGCGTGAATGACATCGATCCACACAAAGCATTTGGTTCCAAGAGCGCCCCGGTGGTGATGGAAGTCTTCAGCGATTACCAGTGTCCCTCGTGCAAAGCGCTTTTCTTGAACACCAACCGGCAGCTCATGGACAACTACGTAAGCACCGGTAAGGTTTTTCTGATTCATCGTGATTTCCCCCTGCCTATGCACGCGTATTCGCGTGTTGCGGCGCGTTACGCGCGCGCGGCGGCGGAAATTGGGAAAGTGGAGCCGGTGGAGAAGGCGCTTTACGAGAATCAGGAGAAGTGGGAGCAGACCGGCGATGTGGATGGCACGATTGCCGCCGTGCTCACCCCGGCGGAGATGTCCAAGGTGCGCGCCTTGGTCAAGGGCGGAACGCTCGAGCCTCTTATCGACAAGGATTATTCGCTCGGACAGATGTATCGCGTTAATTCCACGCCTACGTCGGTTTTCCACTCCAAAGGGCAGACATATCCCTATTCGGGCATGATGAGCTACGAAATCCTGCGCCAGTTTTTGGATCAGCTGCTGAGCCAGAAGTAGAAGAATTTTCGACGCAACGCATGAGAAGCCTTCCGTGATGCAATCCAGCCCGCTCAACCTCCGTCGCGCGATCATCTGGATCGGCCGTCTCGTCCTCGGCGGCATCTTTATTTATGCAGGCTATTCCAAGGCGTTTCTGCCGAACACGAACCTGTGGCCTTTTTTCATTCTGAAATTTTCCGTATCCATGAACCTCTCGAACTTCGCTCTCCAGGTGGCAGCGTTCAAGATGCTGCCAGACTGGGGGGTACAATTCGTCGCCCACACGCTGCCCTTTGCGGAAATCATCCTGGGGCTCCTGCTTCTGATTGGCTGGCGTCTGCGCATCTGGGCTTCGCTGCTTACGTTCCTCATGCTCGGGTTTTTCGTTGCAGTTTTGCGCGCATACGTCCTGCACATGGACATCAATTGCGGTTGCTTTGCTACACCCGAGCCGATCAATCTCAGGAAAGTGTTGGAGGACGCCGCGCTCTCGGGACTTGCGCTGTTGATGACCATTTTCGCTTTTATGGAAGGTCGCCAGCCTCATCCGTGGTCCGCCGCAGAAAAGGCCTAGGCTCGCTTCGCGCCTTAGGACTGCGTAGACAGGGAAACAGTACCTTTCATGAAGACGCTATCCGAATATCTGGAGTTGGCAGCGGTGGCGCACGGGCATCTCTGTGCCGGGCAGGTTCTTGGAGTGCGGCTGGCGATGCTCGGGCTGCGCGAGCTCGGCATTGATGACCCGATTGCGGAGCGAAAGCGCATCGTCACCTACGTCGAGATCGACCGTTGTGTGACGGACGCTGTCGCGCTCGTGGCCAATTGCAGGCTGGGGAAGCGGGCGCTGAAATTCCGCGACTGGGGGAAAGTGGCCGCCACGTTCGTGGATCTTCAGACGGGCCGGGCTGTGCGCATTGCCGCGAAGGAATCTTCGAAGCAAGTTGCCCGCGAGATGTTCCCGGAAATGGCTAAGGATGCGGGGCAGCAGAAAGCCTACGCCGCTCTCTCCGACGACGTGCTCTTCGATAAGCAGTGGGTAAAAGTCGAGGTCCAGCCAGAGGACTTACCTGGGTTCAAGGGTCCGCGCGTGGTGTGTGCTGAGTGCGGCGAAGGCATCAATTTTAAGCGCGAGGTCCTCGTCAACGGCCACACCCTCTGCCGCGCCTGCGCCGGCGACCGCTACTATGAGCCGGCTTCTGATTCCTGAAAGGCGACTTATTTCCTGCGAAATCCATTCCTGGAAATCGTTCTGCGATAGAATTGAATTTCGATGCTGAGCCTGCCACCGATCACGTTGCGACTGCGAGGCTGGAAACTGATTGACCGCGTCGCGATCGCGTTTCTTCTGCTTTGTTCGATTGCGCTGGGGGCGGCCTGCGGGCTGCTCTTTGTTTACGCGAGCGACTTGCCGGAAATTCACGCGCTCGAAACGTATCGTCCAACGGTTGTCACCGAGGTCTATGCCGACGACGGGCAACTCGTCGGCAGCTTTGCGCTCCAGCGGCGCATCCTGATGACCTATGAGCAGTGCCCCAAGGTGCTCTACAACGCGGTAACAGCCATCGAAGATCAGCACTTCGAGGAGCATTGGGGCATTGACTTCCCACGCGTCGCCGGCGCGGCGTGGCGCAAACTTTTGAAGGGCGGCAGGGCGCAAGGCGCAAGCACTATCACCATGCAGCTCGCCGGCAACCTCTTCCTCGACCGCAGCGAAATCAGCCTCCGCCGCAAAATGCAGGAGATTCTGCTGGCGCTGCAAATCGAGCGGCGTTACACGAAACCGCAAATATTCACCATGTACGCCAACCAGGTATATCTGGCACACGGCAACTACGGCTTCGCTGCGGCCGCGCAATTTTATTTTGGCAAGTCCGTCACCGACCTGAAGCTGCAAGAAGCCGCGCTGCTCGCTGGGATGATCCGCGGGCCGATCTACTCGCCTTTGGCCGATCCTGCGCGCGCCCTGGCACGCCGGAATTTGGTTATCCACCGCATGGAAGAGGAAGGGAAAATCACTCCCGCGGAAGAAGAAGATGCAAGGAAAACGCCCCTTGGTTTGCACGTTCAATATCCTCGAAACGACCTGGCGCCTTATTTCTTCGAGGACATTCGCAAGTATCTGGAATCGACCTACGGCACGGAAGCGGTGCATGAGCGCGGCCTGCGCGTCTATACGACTCTAAACGTGAAAATGCAGCGAGCCGCCAATCTGGCCTTGCGCGACGGTTTACACGGCTACGACCGGCGCCACGGATGGCGCGGCGATCCTCCGAATATCCTGCGCGACAATCTCGGCAAGCTTGATACCTACGAAGACGAAGACTGGCGGCATCCGATTGACAAAGGCTCGTACGTCACCGGGCTGGTGCTTTCCGCAGACGACCGCTTCGCCACAATTAAGATCGGCCCCTACCGCGCGATTCTTTCCCCGCCGGATTTCGCATGGACAGGCCGAAAGAAGCCTAGCGAGCTGCTGAAAGTCGGCGACCTCACTCAATTCTCGATTCAAGAGCTTCACGAGGCCACGGCGCGCGTGCAACTCGAACAACAGCCCGCTCCGCAAGCCGCGATTTTGGCCATCGACAATGCCACGGGCGAAATCAAGGCCATGGTCGGCGGATATAGTTTTGAGGATTCGAAATTCAATCGCGCCACCCAGGCTTACAGGCAGGTGGGCAGCTCGTTCAAAGTGTATCTCTATGCCGACGCCATCGAAAAAGGTGCCTCGCCGTTCGACACCATCGTCGACACGCCATTCACGACCATCAGCGGCGGCCAGCCGTACTCGCCGCGCAATTACGATGAGAAATTCGAAGGCACGATTACGTTGCGCCGCGCTCTGGCCGGCTCGCGCAACGTACCGGCCATCAAGCTCGCGGAAAAAGTCGGCATCAATTCCGTTGTCGATATGACGCGGCGATTCGGCATCACCACTTCGCTTCCGCCCTACCTGCCGCTCGTGCTTGGAGCGGCGGACATGAAGCTCGTCGAGCACGTCTCCGCGTTCACGGTCTTTCCGAATGACGGCATCCGCATCGACCCGCATACGATTCGCCGCGTAACAACCTACGACGGCGCGCTGCTCGAGGAAGCCCATCCAGAAGTACATGACGTTATTTCACCCGAAGTCGCGCGGACGATGACGGCCATGCTGGAAGAAGTCATTCAGTTCGGAACTGGAGTTCAAGCAAAGGTCCTTGGCCGCCCTGCGGGGGGAAAAACCGGCACGACACAGGATTACACCGACGCATGGTTCATGGGCTTCACACCGCAGCTCACTTGTGGAGTGTGGGTGGGCTTCGATGACAAGCAGATTTCGCTTGGAAAAAAGGAAACTGGCGCGCGCGCGGCGCTCCCGATCTGGCTGGAATTCATGAAAGCCGCCCTCGAAGGCCAGCCGGTGCTTGATTTCGCGAACGTTGTTCCGCTCGAGCAGCAGGCGCTCGATCACAAGGTCAATGTAGACACGCCCGACACTGCGCCCGAGGAAGAAGAACCAGCCGCGCCCAAAGTGAAACCCCCCGTCCCAACGCCGCCAATCAAAACATCGACGGTGCCCTCCACCTCCGGCGTTTCTCCACGGTTATAGCCGGGGCGGCGCGGTGCGTCGTGCTTCGCTACATTTTTTGAACGACTACGTTGAGCGCCGAGCTCTGCACCCCGCCGAGATTCACCAGGGCGGGATTCATCCCCACACTCATCTGCCAGAGGACATGCCCGGCGGTATCCGTCAAGCTCAGGTCTACTTGGAATTGCGCGCTGATTCCCATGGCGCTGGGGTTCGCAAAAAGCTCGGATTGAGCCTTGCCGTTTACGAGCGCTTGACTCCCTTGAAAGCTCAGGAGAGAAGACGAAACAGAGTAGTTGAGAGCTCCTATCACGGGCATGCCGTCCGGGTATGAGAAGTTAAACGTCATCACGGGACCGGTCGTCACGCCACTGGCCGGCAGGATTTCAATCGCGCTAATTTCGGGATCCAAACCGACAACCCGAGTGAAGCCGATAGTGAGAGCTCCATTCGTAACGGAAACGTTAGCCGATTTGATGAGGGCGGCATTAGCCCCAGCAGCGGCAAAAATATCCAATTCGGGAAAAACCACGTTGCCTTGCACGCTGACGTTGAAAACGCGTCCAGTAATTTTCTCCGCCCTAGGAGTCGCTTCATCGAAATAAAGGTTCAATTGATACTGCCCATTGGGAACCTGGAAGGAATAGCTCGCGGGATTCTTCCGAAAGTCTTCGTAAAGGACAGGGTCGGACGTTCCGGCAACCGAGCTTGTTACGGACCCTGCAGTGCCTCCGCTATAGCCGAAGTCCGCCTGCCAGACTTGACCCTTCGTATCGGTGTAATTAGGACCGCCGCAATTCACTCGAATGGGCGTTTGCGCCGCTGCGGGCAAACACGCCGACAAAGCCACGGCCAACAGACAGAAAAAATTCTTCACGATCCCTCCTCAGGACGACTTTCAGGATTTTCTTGCAAATCAAGCGAGGAGGGCCGGGGGAAGCAGGGGTCCCGCTTACATTTCGAGTGTCAAGTTAGAAGGTTTGTGGCCTGGTAGCAATTGTTCGAAGGAACGGAATTGGGTCAGCCAAAGAGACAGGTTTTTATGTGGCCAGGGGACCGCCCCGTTCCGAACCAACGAAAGCTTGCTCGACCATTTCCTGACCATCAATGAAAGACTTTATAGAGAGCTGCGCGAGCCGAACCGTTCCTTATCGAGGACTTTGGAAAGGATCCCATCCACGGTTCGGAAGCGGCAAACCGTGCCCAGTCTTATCGATGAGGAGCAAGGCTCGTTTCTTCGTGATTTCGCCAATCTCGGTGATGGGGATTCCATGGAAAGAACTCGGAATGTCTTTCAACTTCTTTCGGGGCACGGTGAACAGCAATTCATAGTCGTCGCCTCCATGCAGGGCCAATGTCAGAGGATTCGCGCCACCGCTTCCCCGGCGGCTTGGGACTCGAACTGCCGGAATCCACTCAGCATGGACGCGCGCCCCGACTCCGCTTGCTGCACACAGCCGCGGCAAATCGGCGGAAAGGCCGTCGGAGAGATCCATCATGGCCGAGGCTAAACGTTTTTCGGACAACCAGCGGCCCAAGGCCAGACGTGGTTCCGGGTAGAGATGCTTCCTAAGGAAGGGGTCGCGGATCTTGAGTCGCCGTTTATTCTTGCGGATCAGCCGGAGCCCCAGCTCCGCCTCGCCGAGCCGCCCGCTCACAAATAAAATGTCCCCCGGCCGCGCTTGAGACCTCAGTACCGGTTTACCCGTCCGTACTTCACCCACCACCATCACATTGATGAGGATGTCTCGCCCCCGGGTCGTGTCGCCTCCGGCCAACACGCACTCAAATCGTCTGGCCGCGCGTCCCAATCCGCGAAGAAATTGATCGAGCCAGGATCCCGTGTGCTTGCCGGGCAAGGCCAGGCTCAACAGAAAGCAACGCGGTACGCCCCCCATCGCCGCGACATCGCTCACCGCCCGCGCAAGGCATTTCCACCCCACGGCGTCGGCCGGATGCTTATCCCGCAGAAAGTGCGTGCCTTCGAGGAACCAGTCGCAAGTCAGAATCGTCTCGTACCCGCTTTTCGGGCGCCACAACGCTGCGTCGTCGCCTATTCCGAGACGAAGTAGAGATACTACGCCGTAGGCTCCGCGCGCCGCGGCTGCAATTCTGAAAATCAGTTCGTCCTCTTGCGTGCTCATAGTCGAACTTGTGACCGGCTTGTGCTAGGCTCTTCCTGATTTTTAGTTAGTATGAACTGGTTGCAACAACACGGTTTATCAATCTTTGCGACCCTGGCAGTTTATCTTGTCTCCCTAGAGATCTTGTATCGCGCTTTCCGTCCTAAAAAACTCAATTTTATAGTATTCCCGCCAATCCTTCGCGTTCGACTTCTGACTTGGCTTTGGCTTGGATTATGGGGAAATATACTCTGGGACGTTTTGCGTTACGGTTTCCAGGCCCCCTCGGCAGGGAACAGAGGTGGGTGGGCTCTGTTTCTCTTGCCTCTTGTGGCCTTCCTAAGCTGGCCCGGGACCGTCGTAGTGACCGAGGAAGGGATTGAACAGTTTCGCGTCTGGAGGATCTGGAGGCGTTTTGTTCCCTGGAATCAGGTGGCACGAGT
>CAVOPQ010000002.1:0-361943 GCA_963698145.1 uncultured Acidobacteriota bacterium
CGCATGTCGAACTTCTCCAGAACTATCGTTGAACTGAATTGCGGAGAACGAGCACGCTTATGATGTATCCACGGCGCGGAGTTACTAATAAGGACCTAAGCAAGAACTCCCGGCAGTCGCCGCTGGAACGAATCCGCATAAGCGCGAAGCGAACCATGATAAAGATGATCGACTTCCGCATCCTGGACATCTCATCCAGCTCCCTCGGGCTCAGCGGTTGCTCCTGTGGAAGGTAGTCGCTGATGATCTCATCACGCTGGTGGCGTAATTCGTTTGCCTGGCACTCGGTCCAGGCTGACTGCAACAGCGCGAGAGTTACCGGCCTACCGGCGCAGTGGCGGTTGAGGTATTGCTCACGTTCGGCGCTGGGGACATAATCCTGGGTGATCTCACTGAAGAACGTAGATTAGACCGCCGCCGCGCATAAGTCCGAGTAGGCAGGGTCATGCACGATAGAAATGTCAGGCTCTCTCCCCATTTAAGGCAAATCCGAGGTACTGCCCTAGATTTCGCAGCTTCTGGCCTGCCCGCCTGGGCGAGGCGACTCACGCGGAGCCGCTCACTGGTACTAAGTTCGCGAGCGGTACCGGCTGGCACATCGAGGTAGCCCTGCTCATTCAGCGCGTTGAAAGTGCGCAACGAGATTTGGCACTGTAAGTATCCAAGATCCGTGGATCGCGCGACTTGTTCTTCGATGGTGCCCTCTTGGTCAGCGGGTTTCAGCGCATTCCACGCGAGCGTTTCGATCATGATTTCGTAGTTAGCGGCAGTCGGCAAATAGGCTGGACATTGCCTGCTTGGATCGCTGCGCCGTTTCCTCCGCCTGACGGTCCCTCACTTCACGCAGATAGTCAGCGTTCCCCGTCTCCTCTCCAATTCGTTGCAGGGTCTCACTGTCAGGGTTATTAACGAACGATCGGAGGGCTGCAGCGGACGAGGAAATCAGTATCCCGCCAATCTTTACTGAACTGATTGTCGTGGACCTGCTCGGGCGGAAGCTCATTCAACGTGGGGAAGGCGCTGAGGTCCAATTCGCCCAAATTCTGATCTACCCAGATTAAAAATTCTGAATGATGGCGCGTTGCTGGTCTGGTGTCATGCTCACGGGGTATTCGCCAAAGGAAGGTAGTTGGTACGCTGTTGTAGTGCGGAGCCTTGCTGTGTACTCCTGCGATAGTATCGTCCGAGTAACTCCACCATATTCAACGACACTCAAAGGCAGGCAGAAGTAGCCAGCAGACTGCTTCATCATGGTCAGGTGTTCTCTCACGAGCACTAATAGTTACCACTCGCTCGAAGCTGGGGAGCTTGAGCTGAAGACGGTGGCCGCATACGGTTCATCTTCTTCGGCGCACTCTTTCGAAGTCGTGGGCCCTGGGAGGTTATCGCCTAACCTGTTAGGCGTCGCCGTTGCGAGGCGATGTCCATCACGCGGCCTTTTTAGCAGCCTGTTCATTTCTGACAGTTGTTCGAACTGTAGGCCCCGCATAGCGTGACCAATGCAATGAACCATCGATCCAGAAGAACGTGAAGGGAGACGTAATTCTCTCCGTTAGCGCCAAGCCCTGTCGCATGGCGTTCCACACAGACAATCTCAAGAGTGCCCCTCCCCCGGTCGGGTGCTCGGTTGCGGGTCGGCAATCACGAGGGCGAAATTGTCACTGACCCGGCCCGAGGGCTTGAAATGAAGATTGAGCGCCATTCAGAGATAAACAAGAGTCCAGCTACCGAACTGCCCGATTTCTCACTGGTTCTGGGTGGACCCGCTATATCAGATCTATCGGCGGATGCATTTGTCCGGCGACACGCTCGATACCTCGTCGGCGAGTTGTGATTATCACTTTGTTCGTGTGGTTGCCACTTCTTCTCTTGGCGATCCTCGATGGCCATGCTCTTGGAGGAGGCGTCAAGATTCCATTTTTGTATGATGTCGAGGCGAACGTTCGATTCGTGATTGTTGTGCCGATGCTAATCGCGGCCGAGGTTGTCGCTCATAAGCGCATCAGCCCCTTGGTTCGGCGGTTCGTGGAACGACGCATCATAGTGACTGAAGATCTTCCCGTCTTTAATTCCGCCGTCAGATCGGCGCTGCGCACACGCAACTCCGTGGCGGTAGAACTAGTAATACTCGTTCTGGTCTACACAGTCGGGTTCTGGGTTTGGCGGAATCAAATCGCCGCAGGATCAGCGACCTGGTATGCCACGCCGGGGGGGACGCATTTGCACCTCACTTTGGCCGGCTACTGGTACGCCTTTGTGAGTATCCCGTTCTTTCAGTTCATTTTGCTGCGATGGTATATGCGTCTGGGTGTCTGGTTTCGGTTGTTGTGGCAGGTGTCACGTCTCAACCTTCATCTTAGTGCCGCCCATCCAGATCGAGCTGGCGGGATCGGATTCCTCGGCCAGAGCTCCTACGCATTCTCGCCGATTCTGTTTGCTCAGGGTGCGATGCTGTCCGGGTTGATAGCCAACCAAGTCCTCTATGAAGGACGAAGCCTGCTGTCTTTAAAGGTAGAGGTCGCCGGCTTCATCGGCTTCTTCATTCTGTCCGTCCTGGGTCCACTCGTAGTTTTTGCGCCGCGACTGTCGCGTGCCAAGGGGACGGGCGCGGCGAAATATGGCTTGCTAGCGAATCGCTATGTATTCGGATTTGAAGACAAGTGGATTCGCGGTGATGGCGAATCCGTAGCCGTGGGAGAGCCACTTGGCTCGGGAGACATCCAATCTTTGGCTGACTTGGGCAACAGCTACTCCGTCGTACGAGAAATGCGAATTGTTCCATTCGGACTCGAAGACATTACGCGACTAGCCCTCGTGACGGCAGCTCCCCTACTACCGCTAATGTTGACAATCTTTTCGCTTGAAGAAGTGGTGCTCAAACTGCTCAGGTTGATCTTCTGATTAATGAAGTTTTGTCTTCGGATTAATTTGAAGGGCAAGAGCAAAAGCCTGCCTCTCGCGCCCAGCAGTTGACTTCCGAGACGGCTGCATATTCTGACAGTCGCCTCGTTAGGTCGAAAACCATAGGCTGAAGGGCCTGTCTGAGCACGGGTATGAAACAGCCTGCAAGGGGACCGACCAATGGGTGACATGCCCGACAAGGCCACGGATCGCTTGATTCTGCCACTTCCCAGCCACAGAATCCGCCAATCACCGAAATCGACGCACGCAGGGCCACGGCGCCTCCGCGCTTCGAGTTGAAACCACCGAAAGGGGCCGGGGCACCTAACGTCCTCTTCATTTTGATGGACAATTTCGGGTTCGGCGACCCGGGATGCTTCGGCGGGCCGGTCAACATGCCGGCCTTCGATCGCCTCGCCAAAGGCGGCTTGCGCTATAACAACTTCCACACTGCACCGGTCTGTTCGCCGACGCGCGTGGCCCTTCTTACAGGCCGAAACTCGCACAGCGCGAACATGGGCGGCGTGGCCGAGATGGGCACAGCGTTTCCAGGCATGAACTGTTCGCGCCCCCAATCCATCGCACCTCTGGCCGAGATACTGCGGCTCAACGGCTATGGCACTGCCATGTTTGGTAAATGCCATGAATTGCCGCCATGGGAATTGAGCGTCTCCGGGCCGATGGACCGTTGGCCTGCGCACTCTGGTTTCGACAAGTTCTACGGGTTTCTTCAGGGGGAATCCGACCTCTACTCCCCGGCCCTGTACGACGGCGTGACTCGCATCCCAACACCTCGCAATCCGGATTACCACGTCAGCACCGACATCACTGACAAGGCGATTGTCTGGGTCCGTACCCAGCAGTCGCTCACGCCCGACAAGCCGTTCTTCATCTACTACGGGGCGGCGGGCACACACGACCCGCATCATGTGCCCAAGAAATGGATAGACAAATACAAAGGCAAGTTCGATCAGGGCTGGGACAAGCTCCGCGAGGAGACGCTGGCCCGGCAGATCAAACTCGGCATAGTCCCACCGAACACCAAGCTCGCCCCCATGCCCGAAGTGGTGAAACCATGGAGTTCCTTCAAGCCGGAAGAGCAACGAGTATTGGCGCGGGAGATGGAAGTCTACGCCGGCATGGCTGAGCACACAGACTATGAAATCGGTCGATTGATTCAGGCCATCGAGGATCTTGGTGAACTCGGCAACACCCTGATCGTCTGGGTCGCCGGGGACAACGGCGGGTCGCCCTTCGGTGGTCCGATCGGGTCGTTCAATCAGTTGGCTACGTTCAACGGCGTGCCCGAGACGATGGAGAACCTGCTGAAGCATATCGATGACCTGGGTGGACCGAAAGCCAGCGGACACTACGCCATGGCGTGGGGACAGGCGAGCTGCACCCCTATGGTCGGCGGGCAGGGACATGCGACGTTTTCCGCGACACGCAACGCCACCGTCATCCATTGGCCGAAGGGGATCAAGGCGAGGGGTGAAATTCGCACCCAGTTTCAGCACGTCATCGACTTGGCCCCGACGGTGCTCGAGGCCGCCGGGCTGCCAGAGCCGAAGGTGGTGAACGGCATGACCCAAAAGCCCATCGAGGGCGGCAGCCTGCTCCACACGTTCAATGACGCCAAGGCGAAGTCCCGACATACCACACAATATTTTGAATACGGCGGCAACCGCGCCATCTACCACGACGGATGGTATGCCACCACTTTGCACAAGGCGTTCTGGGAAGCCGCGCCGCGGGCCACATTCGAAAATGACACTTGGGAGCTGTACAAGGCCGACGAAGACTTCAGCCTCGTGAACGACCTCGCTGCCAAGTATCCCGAAAAGGTCGAAGCGCTCAAGGCGCTTTTCATGACGGAAGCGGTGAAGTACAACGTCCTGCCGCTCGATGATCGTGTTCTCGAACGTTTCAATGCGTCCATCGCCGGACGCCCCGACCTCATGGGTCCGCGAACCTCATTGACACTCTATGAAGGCATGATCGGGCTGTCGGAAAATGCGTTCATCAATATGAAGAACCGCTCCTACACCATCACTGCCGAATTGGATATTCCCAAAGGTGGAGCCGAGGGCGTGATTATCGCGCACGGCGGACACACCGGCGGATGGAGCCTCTATGTGAAAAAGGGCCAGCCGAAATTCGCCTACAACTGGTTGGGGCGTGAAACGTATGAAGTCACCGCCCCCAAACTGCTTCCGGCGGGCCCGGTCACGTTGCGGTGGGAGTTCATCTACGATGGCGGCAAGATGCCCGGCGCGGGCGGGAGGGGCGACTTTTTCATCAACGGCGAGCAGGTGACCTCGGGCCGTATCGATCGCACCAATCCGTTCTTCATCGGCACCGAGCCAGCGGACGTTGGCATGGACGACCTGACGCCCGTGACGCATGACTACAAGGCGTATGACAACAAGTTCACCGGTACCATCCGCAAGATCGTGATCGGCGTGGGACCTGTTGGCGAAGCCTTCGATCCGCCCCTTGAATGGAATGGCGTCGGGTAAGATCGCTGCCCGTCGGAGCCTACGGCCAGAGCAGGTACGAGGTCTTTCCTCGGAGGCGATGCGCAGGGGCCCGCTGCCTAGTGTTCTCAACTGTTGATAACATTACACTCAGAACGCCCTTTTCCCCCATCTATGGCACGGTGCGCAAGGCCAAGATCATCACAATGCCAACTGCGGCGAGGCACACCCGCGCCAACCACTGATTCTCAAACGGCTTGCCAGTAGCTTTCTCAATGATGGGTTTGGGCACTATGGAACCCACAAGGAAAAGCAGCGCAGCTACGAGGATAACGATCTGCCTTGGGTTCATGTGGGAAGCCTAGCACGTCAACTGGCGATACATCGCCATTTCACTCAGTGCCGGGTTCTGAAAGGAATGCGCTGTGGATTTTTTGGGGGCAACTCCAGCCCAGCTATCCCCTGGTGCGTCGTACGTTCAGCTTTACTGGGCGAAAATCAGCAAAGTGAAGGTTTTCGAAATCACTTGCGGCCACGGATGAGGATTCTGGGGCGTGGCGGGCCGAGGCGGGCCAAAAGTCGGCAGTCACGGTATAGACGTTGTGGTTCTTGGTATCGAGGGCCATGGTTCGGGCACCGGCCTGCGTCGTGATTGTTTGGACTACGGTAAGTTTGTCGGGCGAGTCTTCATGCGCGACGGTGATCGTGCCGTCGCCGCAGGAGGCGAACGCTAGGCCAGTCGCGGGGTCGAAGCGATTTGCGTCTACCCCCGTCCTATACTGGTATTTTCGTATACATCAAGCATATATTCTTAGCGTGGACTTGAAACGCGATCAACTGAGAGCGCGGGTCGCAACCCTGGAGCTTATGCTTGTCACCGCACGCGCACGGCCTAAGCCTCACGCAGACGAGATTGCCAAACTGGAACAAGAGCTGAAAGTAGCTACTGCGGCACTGGAAAAGTACAACAAGAACCTAAACTGACAGAACTTACAAGGCGTTCGCCACCTAGCAGGCTGCGGAAAAATGGACTCCGCGACTTAGGTTCTCTCCAGTCCCATTGATTTTGTGATTCGGGAAGGGTTCTGGCTACATCCGCTAGTGTCCGGCGGATTCGTTTTTGCCCGCGAACACACTGCGACCTCGGCTTACGTCGCTTGAGTCGCCAGATTCCTCATACGGACTAAGTTGTAGGCCGCGGCCGCGAAGGTGAAGACCCATCCCACCTTGAAGACGCCACGATGCCGAACCTTCCGCAACAGCGCGATCGTCTTCAGCCAGCCGAAGCACTCTTCAACGCGTTTCCTTTTCCTCTGACTGATGGCATATCCGGCGTGGTGCGTCGTACGAGCATCAATGGCACTCCCCCCGGGCCGCTCCAGGTTCTGGGCCACGTGCGGCGTGACGTTTAGGTTTCTGCACTCGGCCACGAAATCCGCCGTGTCATATCCCTTGTCGCCGCCCACGGTTACTTGTTTCGTGCCCGGAATCTGTTCCAGCATCACCAGCGCGGCATCGCGCTCTGCCGTTCCGTTGGCCTCGAACACCTCGCTGTTCACGATCAGTCCGTGGCGGTTCTCCACCAGCAGATTCCCGTTGTAACTCAGCTTGGCTTCCTTGCCCTTGCCTTTGCGGGCCATCTTCGCATCCGGGTCCGTCTTCGATGCGTGCGTCTGATTCGACCGCTTCTCCCCGTGGAAGTCCACCGTCGCATTGCCGGGATCGTCCGGCGGAACGTCGTTGTTCGCATCCTTGCGTTGATAACTCTTCACACTCGCCCACGCTTCCAGTAGCGTTCCATCCACCGTGAAGTGTTCGTCCGAGAGCAGACTCCGCTCGCGTGCCTGCTGGAGCACGGCTTGAAAGAAGGCTTCGGCAATGTCCCCATCCAGCAATCGCTCGCGGTTCTTGGTGAATACGGTCACGTCCCAGACCGAGTCATCCATGTTCAAGCCCACGAACCATCGGAACAGCAGGTTGTAGTTGAGTTGTTCCATCAACATTCGCTCGCTGCGCACCGAGTACAGGGCTTGCAGCAGGAGCGCTCGCAACAACTTCTCTGGCGCGATCGACGGTCGCCCCGTCTTGGCGTACAGCTTGTTGAACCGTGGTTGCAGTTCCCTCAATGCCTCATCGGTCATGGCACGCAGAGGGCGCAAGGGATGATCCTGCGGAACTCGCTGCTCGGGGCTGATGTAGCTGAACACATCCAACTGTTGCTCGTCTTTTCCGCGCATGCCTTCTTCTTATCAGGTTGGGTTGTGGAAACAAGAGAGTTTCTGGTACTGGACAGTTGCCTATGCAGATGATTCCTGCAGGAACGAATATGACGTCGAAGAAGAACTGACTGGCGCGGAAAGGTGAGAGTGGTTTGGAATGCCCAACTTGCACGAAGCAGTGGTCATCGCCTGGCCTCGGCTCGCCGGCCTATCGGGACCTCGTCTCTTCCCGACTCTCCACAAAAACCGGCCACGGTAGACTTCATTTTAGAACGGACGGACATAGTTAGCCTTCAGTGGTCAAAACGTCATCATGTCCTTGAGGGTCGAAATAGCTACCGACCAGAATGGCGACAAGGCGTACCGATCGGTTCCGGCCGTTACGGATGGCCGGGAAAATCGATGCAAGGTCACTTCGGGTTGGGCTGTCGCCCGGCAAGCGTCCAGATCGTCAGCCAATGGTGACACCTTGTCTGGCCGCTGGGTTTTTCCGCAGCCTGCCAGGGAGCAGCGCTTGATCCCCGATTCGAGAAGGACAGGAGGTTAGCTCGCGTTGAACCATTCGTGACGTACCGCGATCTCGAACAGCATTCTGAACAGCGAATGTTTTCTCGACTGGGCAACACTCCTGGGACGGGAGCGACCATGAAGCCAAACTACGGGGTGATCTCAAAGACTACTCCCCCACTTCCGTTTGCGCTGGAGTTACTGGTCGTGCCGTAGAGATTACCGGCCTTATCGAGGACGAGGCGGGCATCCGGCTGCTCAGCCGGTTTGCCTAGGAACACGTGAAGCACAGTGAAGGCCCAGGTTCCGTTCGACGCGGGTGCCAATTTGAAGATTACGCCGGCATCCGCAGGGCCACCCGCATGGGTTGCGCCGTAAAGATTGCCAGCCGCGTCCAAGATCGGACTAACATAAGGATTGGCTCCTGGATGGTTTGCGAATTTATGGAGGATGCTGTACTTGCGGCTCGTATCTCAGCTTAAAAACCACGCCGCAACCGCCGTCGCGGCTCTGACAGTTGAGAATACCGCCCAATGAAGTCGTTCCGTAGAGGTTTCCGGCCGTGTCCAATGTTACCCCGCTAAGGGGGTCGGATCCGTCCTTCAACGTGAAGCTATGCAGCACGTTCTCGGTCCAAGTTCCATCCGAGTTCGGTGTCAGCTCGAAGACGACGCCGTAGCCGGCGCTACCACTACCGGCGGTGCCGTAAAGATTCCCGGCTGCGTCGAGGCCTAGGCGACCGCTGGGATTGCCCCCGTCGGATCCGCCGGTGAAGGTATACAGCACCTCTTCCGTCCAGGTTCCATCCGAGTTTGGTGTCAGTCTGAAGACCGTTCCATCACCAGAAGCACCCCCGACCTCGGTCTCACCGTAAAGGTTCCCGACAGAGTCGAAGACTAGGTCGGTTCCCTGAGAGGGACGGAACATGCGTGCCAGCACGCTTTCCGTCCAAGTTCCATCCTGGTTTGGCGCAAGTTTGAAGACCCCACCGAACTCGTCGGTCGTGCCATAAAGGTTTCCGGAAGAGTCAGCGATAAGGCCGGCTGTGGGGAGGTATCCGTCGGTGCAGTTCTTCAGGGGACTGGTCGACCGTCAACCAGTTCCCGATCCTCACCCCGAGGCGTTTCGCCCCTTTCACACGACGGACCCCTGCCGCCAGGTCCGGACTCAAAAGTCCGCTATCGGAGGCTTCATAAGCGAGGCGTCTCACAGCGGCTAAGCGGACGTTGATCGTAGACGCCGCGAGGTTCTTCTGTTCGAGAAAGAATCGGTAGCGAAGAACGACACTTCGGTTGAAGCTCAGACGTGGTTCCGAGCAATACCATCCGATAAACTCGTCGATGGCATGACCGTATGATTCTTGCGAACTTGCTGCGCCGAGCGAGTGAAGGACCGCAGTTCTCGACTGCTCCAAATCGGCTAGTCGAAGCATTGTTCTTGCTTTGGAGCGTTTCGATGTCTTCCGACGTGCCATACTCGCGGCCTCCCACGCCGCGATTCAGTATGGTCGTTGAGTAGGAGGCTTACGGTCTCGAAGCCCGTTTCAGGACAACTTCCGGTTAGCCGACCATCCGAGAGTCCTACTGAAATTGCTCACCTTGACATTCTAGTGGAAGCGCTATATTTTCACCTAGAATGTCTACTAAAGAACAGGAAAAACACATCGAGTTGCTTCAAGGCACGCTGGATCTTCTAATTCTGCGCACGCTGCTGCTGGGGCCGACGCATGGCCATGCCATCGCGAAAGCAATCGAGTTCCGCTCCGACGATGTTTTGCAGGTGGAGCAGGGATCGCTCTATCCCGCGCTGCACCGGCTTATCAAGAGGAGATGGATCTCGGTCGAGGAGGGTACGTCTGAAAACAATCGGCGGGCGAAGTTTTACCGGCTGACGGCGAAGGGCAGGCGGCAACTGGTGGTCGAGACCAGCAAGTGGGACAAGCTGGCGGGAGCAATCGCGCGAATTCTCCGGCCGGCTGAACCAGGCGCTGAGCAGGAGGGCAAACCATGAATCGCCGCGAAGCGCATGCTCAACGATCTCGACCAGGACATTCGCGACCACATCGAGGTGGAGACCGAGGACAACATTGCACGCGGCATGTCTCCGGAGGAGGCGCGTTATGCCGCGTTGCGCAAGTTCGGCAATGTGATTCGCGTCAAAGAAGATACGCGCGAGGTGTGGGGTTTCGTTTGGCTCGAGCAGCTCCTGGCAGGACATTCGCTTCGGGTTCCGCGCGTTGCGCAAGTCCCCGGGCTTCACGGCTGTCGCCATCCTCACCCTCGCTCTCGGCATCGGCGCAAACACGGCGATATTCAGCGTGATCAATGGAGTGCTGCTCAGTCCGCTTCCCTACAAGAATCCGAAGCAACTCGTCGTCATAAAGGAACACGATTCGCTCCCGAACGTGATGGATATCCAGAGACAGACGCGCGCATTCTCACAGGGGGGCGGAATCAACGTCGAGAAGATGGACTACATAGGCGCAACCGAACCTGTGCAAGTCCGTGTCGGGCTTATCAATGCGGGGTTTCTCGAAACGCTAGGCGTGCAGCCGATGCTGGGCCGGATCATTTCGCCTGGGGAAGATGTGCAAGGCGGGCCGCGTCTCGCCATGGTAAGCAACCACTTCTGGCAAAACTACCTCGGCAGCGATCCACATGCGGTGGGCAACACGATTCAACTGGGCGGAAACTCTTATACGGTGATCGGCGTAATGCCCGCGAGTTTTGCTCCGCCAGCGGAGCATGCCGACGTTTTCGTTTCACTCTGGCGTCGCGCGACCCGGGAGCGGGCTGCTGAGCGCGATTTGCACTTCATGCATACCTACTGGCGATTGAAGGAGGGCGTTACGCTGGCGCAGGCGCAGGCCGATATGGCCGCGATCGACCGCCGGCTCGCGGAGCAGTATCCGGCCGAAGAAAAAGAACGGAAGAGCCAATTAGTTCCGCTGCATGAATGGCTGGTAGGAGACGTGCGGTCGGCACTGCTGGTGCTCTTCGGAGCTGTAGGCCTGGTTTTGCTGATTGCGTGCGCGAATTTCGCGAGCTTGCTGATGATGCGGGCGGTTGCGGAGCGCCAGGAATTGGTGATCCGGGCGGCGCTGGGCGCGGGACGCGGCCGGCTCATCCGGAAAACGCTGACAGAGAGCGCACTGTTGTCGGTCCTCGGCGGTGCGGCCGGATTACTGTTCGCGAAGTTAGGCACGAGCATGCTCCTGGCCTTGAGGCCGGAGGAACTGGCGCGGCTGAGCGGGATTCACATGGATACACGAGTGCTGCTGTTCGTCCTCGTGGTCTCGGTGCTGACCGGCATCGTGTTCGGAATGGCGCCGGCATGGATCGCGGCTCGCGCGGACGTTGCCGAGGCCCTGAAAGAGAGCGGGCGGAGCACAACCGCGAGCACGATGGGGCATAGCATACGGAAAATTCTGGTCACATCGGAACTGGCGGTTGCCTTGGTGCTGCTAGTGGGGGCCGGTTTGTTGATCAAAGGATTCTCACGGTTGCGCTCGATGAACCCCGGATTCAATTCCGCGAACGTAATGACGATGTATCTCCAATTGCCCACGACGCGATACGGCGAAATCCCCAAACAAACCCAGTTCCGCCGCGAGTTGCTCACCCGCTTGAATTCCCTACCGGGCGTGCAGGCAGCGATGGTGACTGATATACCGCTCGGCGGGAATTATGTGGGCCACCGTTTCGTCATCGACGGACGCCCTCCTGTGGCCGTGGGGGGTGAGCCCAAGGTGCAAACCCTTTCTGTGATGGGCGATTACTTCCACGTGATGCAGATTCCCCTGCGTGCCGGGCGCGACTTCACCCCCTTGGACCGCGAAGGGCAACCACTGGTGGCAATTGTGAACGAGGAAATGGTGCGGGAATTTTTCCCGCACGAAAACCCAATCGGCATGCGTATCCGCTGGGCGGGCGACACGGGGCCACCACAATGGATGACCGTCATCGGCGTGGTGGGCGACGTGAAACATTCAGGATTGAATCAACCGACGGATCCCGCTGTGTATACCCCTTTTTCGCAGAACGACGAGGCCTGGAGACGATTTATGACGCTCGCCATCCGGGCTCGGGATGTGTCTCCTGGGCTCGTTGAAGAAGTGAAGAAGCAGATCTGGAGCGTGGACGGCCAGATTCCGGTGAGCGACGTGTACGCCATGGACGAGCTCATAGCTGTGTCGCTTGCGCAGCAGCGCTTCAACATGCTGCTCCTCGGACTCTTCGCCGCGCTCGCGTTGATCTTGGCTGCGGTGGGAATTTACGGCGCGATGGCCTATGCCGTGAACCAGCGAACGCATGAGATCGGCATACGGACAGCGCTGGGAGCGCAGCGACGCGACGTGCTGCGGCTCGTTATGAGAGATGGAGCGAAAATCGCGCTCTTCGGCATCGCCTCCGGGATTGCAGGAGCGCTTGCGCTGACTCGCCTGATGGCCAGTCTGCTTTTCGAGGTGAAACCGACGGACCCCGCGACATTCGCGGGTGTCGCAATCCTGCTCGCACTCGTTGCGCTCGCGGCTTGCTACATCCCGGCGCGCCGCGCAATGCGCGTGGATCCTATGGTCGCCTTGAGATACGAGTAGTCCTTCGCGCAAGTGAGCGGCAACCCTTCCTTAGAACAAGCTCGCATAAACGTGTAGGGACTTCTGAAGCCCTCAGCCGCACGCATGTAGGCGCACAGTCCGCAAGTCTGATTTGTGGACATTAATTGCGATTGTTCCCGAGTGGCGGGGAACCCGGAAGTAATGCGGACGGCGGCCGCGGCGGTATTGCCAGGATGCCGTTGAGACGACAGTCCGGCCTACGATCGGGGTGAGACAGAAGAGCAAGTCAAAAATCGATGGCGGCGCTATTGGCGCAAGCTGTTGGACGGAGTCGATGAATGATGTCACAGGAACGGGTACTTCGATAGTATTTGGACGCGAGACTTTCTCACACACGTCTGAGGCCCCCGCTTCCGTCGGTATTCAAGCAGTAGCCACTCGTTGCCGATACTGCTTAGTGTTACACCTCTCCCGTATAGTCGGGTAATCGGACATCACGTGGAATCCATTTGATTGCATAACAATGTCGGCTCCTCGACCCGAGTAAACTTTGGTTGCTCAACGACCATAGGCTCGGGAGAAAGGAGCCGAACATGATGATTATAGGCGTAGATTACCACCCGAGCTTTCAGGCGATTGCATTTTTTGTAGAAGAGACTGCTGAGTGTGGTGAACAGGAACTGAACCACAGTGATGGGCAAGCAGAGAAATTCTATCGAGACCTGAAGCAGCGAGGAATCAGCGTGCGGGTAGGCATGGAGGCTACCGGATATTCACGCTGGTTCGAGCGGCTACTCGCTGAATTAGGTTTTGAGCTGTGGATCGGGGATCCCGCGGAGATCAAAACCAGACGAGTGAAGAAGCAGAAGACCGACCGCAAGGATGCCCAACTCCTGCTCAGGCTGATGCGGGAAGATAACTTCCCGCAAATCTGGGTACCGAGCCCGGAGAATCGAGATTTGCGACAACTGTTGTGGCACCGGCATCGCTTGGTGCAGATGCGCACACGGATCATGAATCAGTTGCAGGCGTTGGCCATGAACGAGGGCTATCGCTGGAAGAAAAAGCTGTTCAGCGAACAAGGGCGAGCGCAGTTAGAGAAGCTCTCGTTGGCTCCTTGGGCCAGTCCGGAGCGAGAGGACATCTCTCGAGGGATCGCTTCCGGTTCATCGCTTCGTGAGATCGCCAAACTTCTGGACCGCGCTGCGTCGACGGTGAGTCGGGAAGTGACCCGGCATGGTGGCCGCCCTGAATATCGAGCCAATGAAGCGGATGGCGAAGCCTGGAAGTCGGCTTTGCGGCCGAAACCCTGCCTTCTTGCTATCCACGAGAAGCTGCAGAAGATCGTTGCGAGTAAACTGCTGTTGGACTGGTCGCCGGAACAGACTTTCCGGATGGCTGACGACCCAGTATCCCAGCGACGAGAGTATGCGCGTGTCTCACGAGACCATTTACCGTAGCCTGTTCATCCAAGCACGGGGAGTGCTGAAAAAAGAGCTGGTTGCACACCTGCGGTCGAAGCGCCGCATCCGCCGCTCGCAGCACTCTCGTGTCTTTAGGGACTCGCGTGGTCAAATCGCAGATGCCATCTCCATCAGGGAAAGACCCGCAGAAATCGAAGACCGCGCCATTCCCGGTCATTGGGAGGGCGATTTACTGAGTGGCTCAAAGAACAGTCACATCGTGACTTTAGTGGAGCGGCATTCGCGTTTTACAGCGCTGCTCAAAGTGCCCAGCAAAGACCCGGCGGTGGTGGTCGCGGCACTGACCAGGCATGCGCGTAAACTCCCAGCGGCGCTGCGCCGCTCGTTGACTTGGGATCGTGGACTGGAGATGGCCCAGCACAAGACCTTCACCATGGCCACGGATGTGAAAGTCTATTTCTGTGATCCGCAAAGTCCCTGGCAGCGCGGCTCGAACGAAAACACGAATGGCCTGTTAAGGCAATACTTCCCTAGGAGAACTGACCTGTCCGGCTATACCCAGTCGGATCTGGACCAAGTGGCGCTGCGGTTAAATCAGCGTCCAAGAAAAACCTTAGGATTTCAAACTCCCGCCAGTAAACTTCAACAAAGTGTTGCATCGACCGGTTGAGCTGGCAGCGGTTACCAGGCATGTGACTCAGGGCCACACTCCCTCCCGGAGACCCCTGTTAGTTCGAACAGTCGACCCGTCCTCAAGAACGCAGCATATAAGTCGTTAAGGCGATGTGAGATGGATAAAGTCTTGTCGCCATGTTCATGAAGTTGGAGGGTTTCCGTGAGATTAGCTGTCCTATGCCTCTTAGCGTCGGCCGTGTTTCCGTCGGTGATTCGAGCACAGGCTCCCGTTTTCGAGATTACGAAGGCAGAAAGCGCAATGAGGTTTGACGTGAAGGCATCGGTGGCTATAGCGGGCAAATTCGACAAGTGGGACGCCACTATAACACTAACGTCGCCGGAACTTTCGACAGCCGTTTTGGACATCAAGATTCAGGCTGCCACGGTGGATACAGGAAGTGGAATGAAGGACGGCAAGCTGAAAAGCAAAGATTTCTTCGATGTGGAGCACAATCCTTTGATCACGTTTCACTCAACGAAGGTTGAACAAACTGGTCCCGATACGATTGTGTTCGACGGTGACTTCACGATACGAGGAGTAACCAAGCAGGAGAAGTTGACGTTTTCGATGACCGGCAAGGGGACAGGCACTGGTACGGTCAAAGGGACGATGGCCTTCGACCGAAAGCAGTACGGCATGAACAGCGGCATCCCCTTCATCAAGATTGCTGACCGTGTCGAGGTCAGCGTCGACCTCACAGCGAAACGGGTCAGCGGGCCTCCCGTGGTCTTTAAGCAATAGCCTCTTGGCGGAACTCCTATTGCGAACGCGCCTTTTACTACTAGCCAGTCGAGTGACCGGACATGTGGATTTGGCCAAATTTCACTCGTACGATAACCGCGTTAATCAGGAGTTTGAAACAAGACGACGCGTCAGCGAGTCGCTTTCCCGAGAATACGGGGGCAGTCGGAAGCTGTTATTTCTGTCAGTGTGCAGTCGAAGATGAAACCAGTAGTTATAAGAAGCAGAGTCGTTTGCAAACCGTTGGCTGTTTTCGAGACCTTTGGAGCGCGCTCCTAACTTAAGTTTCTCCAGGTCCGCGCCGATTCAGTTTCTTTCAGAGAAAGTGAACTATGCCCGCCACAGGAATTGCCATTCAGCCCTCGGGCATTAAGTCGCGCCTTTTTGAAGGATTGGCGCCGCACGACCTCGAAATCATCCGGACAGCAGCAACGGGGCGGCGCTACCGCGCGAGTTCCGTCGTCACAAATCAAGGCAACCCTGCAGACCATTTGTTCCTGTTGACCAGCGGACACGCAAGATATTTTTATATTACCCAGGGCGGTCAAAAAACTCTTCTGCTTTGGCTCAAGCCCGGAGAGATCTTAGGCGGTGCAGCGTTTTTATCCAGACCTTCTAAATATCTTCTCAGCTCGGAAGCGGTAAGAGACAGCTCGTTCTTGGCGTGGGACCGTGCCACAATTCGGAGCCTTGCAGCAAAGCACCCAAGATTGCTGGAGAATGCGCTATTCATGTCGTCCGATTACCTGGGTTGGTATCTCGCCGATCACGTGGCGCTAGTTTGCGATACAGCGCGCGAGAGACTTGCTCAGGTTCTAATTCACTTGGCCGGAGTGATTGGCCAAATAGTTCAAGGGGGAGTTGAATTTGACGTTACAAATGAAGAGTTAGCCAGCGCCGCGAACATCACCCCGTTCACCGCGAGTCGTCTTTTGAGCGAATGGCAAACCAGCCACGCCGTCGTAAAGCGCCGAGGCAAAATAGTGCTTCGCTCTCCCGAGCGGCTGCTTCTCCGTGTAGTCTAATCCCCTCTTGATCGGCTTCAGCCGGAAGACCGCAACTTACTTCAAGGGGATTGTCGCACCGAATACCAAACTTGGCGTTGCTATGTCGTAGACAAAGCGAACGCCGCCAAATCTCGCTAACTCCTGGTTAGTAGCCTTGCCGGAAACCGGCCCACTACTGCGCGGCCGATTAGGGTGTCAGCTTCCAAGCTCTCTCCCGAACCCATACCTGTTCAACACACGCCCACCGTACCGTCGCGAATCGCAACAGCAGGAGTCAAACTTCTTTAAGTTCCCTCAGAGTTGTTCAATTAATTCGTCTGCCGGGAGATTAACGGCTTATCCGCGGAGCGTACTTCGCCCGTCATCCCCGTGGTCCTGCGCCAATCCACTTCGTTGACGTCCACGCCGCCCTTTCTCCCTTGGGCGTCCTGGAACATCAACAACGTCTCCGTCCCTATGGTACTTGGCCACTTCATATATCTGGTTCGATTTCGTCACCAGTACCGTGAGTCTTTGGCTGGTCTGCCCACTGACGGGCGGCTGTCCGATGACTTGCGAACTTCCGGTGGTTTCGTTCGCGGTACTCGCGACTTTCTCCACGGCCTGCTGCATCGCGTTTGTCCGCGGCACGACGCCGTATGAGCTCGGCCGTGCGGAAGAAGCGTACGGCGGGCGGTCCGGATGGCTGAATTGCGCCAGGCTCCGAGGTATCACGATGTCGTCCATCAACCGCAGCTGCATCGGCTCCTCTCCCTTCAAGGTCGGCCTTGGCCCACGGAACGGCAAGCTAATCACCTTCCACGGCCACATGGGTGGAAGCATCCACTCGACAACGTCACGTCTCGGGTGCCCCTTGCCGTCGATGGCGCCTTGCTTGTCTACCTTATAGCCGCGGGCCATGATGACCTTAGCCGGGACGGGCAAATCCCCGCTCGGAAGGATCACCCGGTCAAACGTGATCCTCATGTAGCCCTTGCCGAAGAAATGCCCGGGGTCCTTGGCTTCCTCGAGATGTCCACCCAGCATGCTGCCTCTGGGGAACAGGGGCCTGCCGAACTCCTGCATGGTTCTCAAGTGACACAACACCGGATCACCAACGGCCGCAGTCGCCGAAGAGAAATTCGGCTCGTTCAAGGTGCATTGCAGAAGCGTACCGGCCGGTACGAGTTGATCCTGAGCATGGACCCCCTCCGCCAACACCAGTAGCGCCACCGCACTCACCAACATGCCGATGAGTCGTTTCATGGTCTTCCTCCTGATTGTCGTTCTTTAATCAACGGCTAGGCGAGCTAGCCGCTTCTACCGACGGCCAGACCGGAGGCTACAACTGGCACATCCGGGCGGGGCCGTAGTTAATCACCCAAACCCAATGACCCATTAAAAGTCGCTGGCATGCGCGAGATTTTTCTTCCGAAGGCGATTTTTTCGGCTGAGTACCAGTACCGGAAAAAGACGTAATGCAACTGCTAGTTTCCATTGGTTGGATGCCGGGCTCAGCACATGGCGGAGAGGCCGAGTTATCCGGAACTTAGATTTGATCCGTGACGCGGCGAAGGAGCTGTCAAGTGGACTCGAGGATAGGCGAGCGGTACGCTAAAGGGCGAGGAGGGCGCGGGCGAGCTTGCGTTTGTCAGAGCGGGTGCGCATGACGGTGGGTAGGATGGCGACGCGCATGCCGAGAGCGCGGATGGTATCGGCTTGGGAGGCGTCGCGGCGGTCTATGACGAAGGTGCCGGTGAAATCGGCGTACAGCTTAGCAACGGCGGAGGCGGAGGAGCCGGAGCCGAGTTGGATGAGCATTTTGTCGCTGGGACCCTTCAGGGATTTTCCGCCGACAATCGGGCAGACGGCGATGACGCTTTCCTTGCGGGCGCGCAATTGTTCTCGAATGCGAGGCACGGCGAGAATCGGGCCGATACTGATGAGCGGATTGCTGGGGCAGATGATGACGCGACCGGCATCGCAGATGGCTTCGAGGGCGCCGGGAGCGGGGTGCGCGTGTTTTATGCCTGCGAAGTGAATGCTCGGACTCCCGGCTCGGTGCGATGCTTGATGAGATATTCCTGAAAATGCATATTGCCGTCGCGGGTTTCGATGATGGTGGGAATGGGCTGATCGGACATGGGGAGGATGCGAGATTTGACGCCGAGAGCGTGACGAATGGAGTCGGCCGCTTGGGTGAGAGTTTTTCCCTGGGCAAGCAAATCGCGGTGCGGTGAATATGCGTGGCGAGGTCGCGATCGCCGAGATTGAACCAAGTTTCGCGGCCGTATATGGCGAGGCGCTTGAGGAAATGAAAAGTTTCGCCGCGCATGCCCCAGCCTTTCGTGGGATCGACGACTCCGGCGAGCGTGTAGGTGACGATGTCCAGATCGGGGGAAATTTTCAGACCGTGCATAACGATGTCGTCGCCGGTGTTAACGATGACGGTGAGGTCGCGAGGATCCATCGCATGGGAGAGGCCGAGGAGAAGCTTCGATGCTCCGATACCGCCGGCAAGAGCCGTGACCGTGAGTTTTTTTGCGAGAGACATGGAGGAGATAAGGATGCCGGGGAGAGGAGATGGTCGCAAGTGGAAAAGGCTGGGGTGAGGAGTGGAAGGTTAAATGGTGATCATGCGCGGAGTGTCGGTGAGCACCTCGGGACAGTGAGCTACGGATCGCGCAGTTAGCAGGTTAAAGCCAACATCTAACGAGCGAAGCAATAGGCAACACGGAGGTGACGCCAATCTGGAGATTGGCGTTGACGGGCTTTAGCGGAATAAGTCTTCCTTGAGCGGGGCGAATGATGCGGTAGGCGGGATCTTTCGCGGGGTGGTAGCGGTAGCCGCGAATAACAACGACGGGCGTGCCTGGCGGATTTGCCCATCAGGAGACCTGCTGCTGAGGCTAGTTCATCGGCGACGGCGAGAACCGTGGCGCGGAGAAGTTTGCTGTGGCGGTCGCGCGTGCCACGAAGATCGACAAGCGCAGGGACGCCCGATGCGCCGATGGCTACGTTAATCAGACCCAAGCGCCAGGGGCGGCCGAACGTGTCGCTGATGATGACGGCGAGGCGTTTGCGGGTTTGTTTGCTCATCGCTGTGGCGAGGCGGCGGGCGGAGCGGTCGGGATTTTTCGGGAGCAGGGTGACGCAATCACGGCGAGGGACATTCGAATGGTCGACGCCTGCATTGGCGCAGACGAAACCGTGATGGGTTTCAACGATCAGGACGCGGTCGGAGCGAACGATGCGGCGAGACTCGCAAAGGACTACCTCGATAAAGCGAGGATCGTTGGAGAGTTTCTTCGCCAACATTGCTGGCCTGAGAGGAAGGACAGACCGTGGAGAGATGAACGGTACGGCCTTCGGCCTTGGAAATGATTTTTTGAGCGACGACGAGAATGTCCCCGTCTTCGAAGGCGATTTTGGCGCGGCGAGCAGCCAGAGCCAGCAGGTTGGCCAGGTTGTGGCCTTGCGAATTTCTGGCAGAGCCGGGAATGACAAATATCGAGATAGGGGACTTGGCGGGAGATGTTCGTTTGGCGGCGCGCGAAGGTGGGGATTTGACGGTCATGCTCGGGAGCAAGAATCTTACGCGAGATGGGTTGATAATTTCACTTCGGAGCGCGAAATTAGGAGGCGGCAAAAATGACGAGCGGCGGGCGCCTGCCGTTTGGCGCGCGACCCGCCCGGAAATCGGATCTGAAAAACAAGGCTATTTGTTGTTCTTCGAGGGTTTGTCTTCCTTCGCAGGCTTTGCAGGTTTCTGATCCTTCTTTTTTTCTTCCTGTTGCCTAGGTTGGGGATTCTGCTGGTCGTATCTCGGGCGCTCCTGATTTTGCGGACTATGGAGATTTTGGGGCGCCGGTTGGTTCCTCGGTTCGGGCTGCGGATTCACGTTATTCGGGTTCGTGGCGTTGCTCGGAGGAGTAACTGGCCGAACTGCACCCGGACGATCTCCGCGGGGATTTTGTGGCGCCGGTTGGTTCCTCGGTTCGGGCTGCGGATTCACGACAGGTGCGTTCGGAGCGATTGCAGGTGTCGTAGGCGCAGCAGTTGACGGATGATCGGTATAGGATTCTTTCGTGCGTGCCGGTGACAGGCGGGTTGCCGGAATTGTTGCCGGCATTGCCAGGGTTCATCGGGCGGTTCGGCTGGGCTGGACATCTCTGTTGGTGTCAGGTTGCGTAGTGACGACAGGGGCGCTTGGTGTGTTAGCGGGTGTCGCGGGCCGAATATTTTGCGGATGATCTGTGTAGATCTTTTCGTGAGTATTGGTGACGAAGGATTACCGGAGTTGTTGACAGCGCCAGGGTTATCGGCGGTTCGAGTTGCTGAACAGCTCTGTTGGTGTCAGGTTGCGTGGCGACGACGGCGTGCTCGGAGTGCTCGCGGGTATCGCGGGCCGCGTATTTTGCGGACGATCTGTGTAAACCCTTTCGTGCGTGCCGGTGACAGGCGGGTTTCCGGAATTGATTGACAGCATTGCCAGGGTGCAACGGGCGGTTCTGGTTGGCATTGGCCTGAGCATCTCGATATGGATTGGGCCGAGCATCTCGGTATGGGATTGGGCTGAGCATCTCGGTTTGAATTCGGGCGAGTATCTCGGTTGCGGTTGGGCTCAGCATCTCGATATGAATTAGGCTGACCATCTCGGTCTGAATTGGGCCGAGCATCCCGGTTGGTGGGCTGTGCGGTTCTGTCGTCGTTCGGACGAAAACCTCTGTTGGGAATAGGCTGAGCGGGGCGGTCGTTGGATGTTTCGCGGGGTGGCCACTGGAGCGATTCTGAAATTGGAGCGAGCTTCAGCCCTCTCGGGTTGGATCTGGCGAATTTGAGAAACAGCCAGAGGCCGGCCGCCATTGGCTCGAATTGCTTGCTGCTGCCTGTCGAATGAAGGTGGCGGAGGAGGCGGAGTGTGCCTCGCTACGACGACGCGATTCTCCACGATGATGGGAGGTCTGGCTCGAACGACGACACCGCCGCCGAGCACAGCTTGTCTCGAAGGAGCGACCGTGGGAGCTGCAAACCCAACGCGAGCGCTAGCCACTTCCCTCTGGTTGATGATCACTGAATTCCGAGAAACCGATCGTGCGGATGTGAACGCTTCGTTGGTAGTGGCCATCACGGCGCCAGGAACACGCTGGTTGACATAGGTGACGCGAGTGACATTTCTGTTGATCACCGTGGTGTTGTAGTAGTTGTTCACAACAGTGGTTTCCACGCGGGTGTTAGAAACGTTGATGTTCGTCACGTAAGTGCGGCTGACGTGATACGAAGGTACGTAGACCTCGCGCGGACCAAGCGGGAACCAGCCGACGCTGGCACCACCGCCGACTCCGACGCCTATGGCGAAGTGCGGGCCGCCGACCCAGGCAACGAGGGCGGGTGCGTAAACGGGCCGGACATAAGCGACGCCGACAACTGTGGAACGCGGCGGGGCTGGAACCCAACCCCAGACGCCGCCAACGGTCACCCAGCGTCCGTAGTGAAAGGGAGCAAAGCCCCAAGGAGCATCATCGACCCAGGTATAGCCCCAGGGAGCGATGTAAGCCCAATGGCCGTAATGGTAGGGAGCCCAGCCGACAACCGTTACGCGCGGAAACCAGACAGCGCCATAGTCCTGCGTCTGACGCCAGCCGCCGTTGTCGTCGAGGTCTTCATAGCCGATGACGTCAGGGGAGACGTAGCGAGCGGACACAGAGTGCTCGATGCGGCTGTCGCGCTCGGAACACCAGTTGTCAAAATCATCGCTGGTGTTGTCCCACGCTTGAACGTCAGCGTCGATTTGGTCGGTGCCAGTGAAAGTGCCGACTTCGCGAGGATGGATGGTGTAAGCGGAGCCACCGCCGGTGACTTCTCCCTGGCCAGCACGGACGAGAACTACAGTGGCATCGCCGGCTTCGTTGACGTTGACCTTGTAATTCGCCGGGACGAAGAAGAGTGAAGGCGAGATTTGGAGTATCGACCTCGAAGGTTTCGTCATCGTCAAGGCGAAGGATGCGAATATTCAGCGTGCCTTCGGTCAGCTGAATCTGTGCCATATTGTCGGTGAGGTTCAAGAAAGAAAAACCGGTATTGCTCCCAAGACGAATCGTTGCCGAGCCCATGTTCAGCTCGGACAGTGAATCGTTGTCGTTCCAGAGCTTATCGCCAGTAGTGAGAGGGCGGTTGACAGCTGCTGAAACCCAGTCTTCGGTTCCTGCAGGCTCGAATGAAACGGTTCCCTGTATAAAACCAAGCCGAGCGACGCGGCCTGGCGGATCGTCATCGTCGGCTGCAGCAGGCCGCGGTGCAAGTAAGGCCACGGCAAGAGTAAAGCTGAGCAGAGCCATCAAATGGAGCGCAAATCGTTTCATGTGCGATCACCTCTCTCCTGAATTGCCAGGGCCGAAAGTGGTCCTGATGAAGTGGTGCAAGACCTGTGTAATCCCGGGCCAATGAGCGCTTGGCTCATAGGGCGTGGAACCGTGGTGTAATTCAAACAGTAGCATCCTCCACTGGCAAAACCGGGACCGAGCCGTACTGCGTTTGTCGAAAAAAGAACTGTCCCGGAGAGCAGCTATTATTAAACACGAGAGAGGCAGCGAGTTGTGGAGTAGCGTTTGCGATTGGCGGCGGGTAAAGCGAACAAAGAAAAAGGCCCGCCTTTTTACAAAGAGGCGGGCCAGTAATAGATGTACTGAATTTTTTATCGATGCGGCCGACCGCCGCCACCACCATGGGATGCCCCGCCGCCTCCTCCGCCGCGAGAACTGCCTCCTCCACCGCCGCCGCGAGAAGCGCCACCCCACCACCGGAACTGCGGCTCGGGGCCGAGTAAGAACGGCTGGGGGCAGAGGGTGCAGAGTAGCTACGTTGGGGCGCGGAATAAGAACGGCTAGGTGCAGAGTAGCTGCGCTGAGGCGCGGAATAGGAACGGCTGGGCGCTGAGTAGCTACCTTGGGGCGCGGAGTACGAACGGCTCGGCGCGGGATAGCTCCGATTGGGAGCGGAATAGGAGCGAGAGGGGGCGGAGCTCGAACGCAGGGCTGAGGTGCGAGATGCAGTAGCCGCGATTGTACGAAGGCGCGGTGCGCTGAGGGGCTGGTAGGAGCGATTGCCGCCAGAATAGGCAGGACGATCGGTGGCGCCGTTAGAGCGCGACCCTCCATAGTTTGCCGGGGCTCCTGAACCGGCCCCTGGCGGGCGATCCTGACGATTCGTGCGCTCGGAAATACGGGCGTTGTTGGAATTGTTGTTGGAACTGTTGGAGCTGCCAAAGCCCTGCGGGCCGCGGCCGCGGTCCGTCGAACTACCTTGAGCTTCCCAGGTGTGCGTGCCGTTGGTTACACGTTGACTGGAAACGCGATTCGGGCTGCTGTTCTGCATACGCATGTCATTGCCGGCTGCGGATGGCGGACGATTTCGAGATAGGTCGTTCTGCCTTGTGAAAGCTCCGCCGTTGTTCGGGGAGCGATTCGAGCCTGTAGTTGGCGAGAAGTTCCCTGCTCGCCCAGGAGTCAGCCCGCTCGTATTGATAGTGCGGACGCGCATCTCCGATGCGCCCCTGGCCGGCGCTGTGCGCGCCATGACGGAGCGGTTCTGGACAGACATCGGCGGCCTGGCGACGTTTCCTCTTGCGGATGCAGCTCCGAATGAGCTTTGTCTGCCCGGAGAGAGCCGCAAATCATTTGTTACGCGCGCGCTACGCAGCGAAGCGTCGGTCAGTCGAGCGGAACCACGATTGATTGCTCGGCCTCCAGTGAATTCGCCGCGTGAAGCAGCCGTCACTGCGCGAGCATTGCGAGCGTAGGCGTAGTTGAAATTGTGGAAGTTGCCAGAATTAAAGATCCCGCGATTGCGGATAAAAGTGTTGCGAACGTTTATCCGTTCGACGAAGCCACGGCCGCAACGGAACCACGGGTTGAACGGTTCACCAAAGCCCAATGGGAACCACCCGACACCGAAACCAAAGCCTCCGCCGAGAAAACCAACGAATGCCGGACCGTAGATGGCAGGCCCAACGATCGGACCAGGGCACCAGCCCCACCTGCTGCCAATATAAGACCAGCGTCCATAGTGGAAGGGAGCAAAACCCCAAGGAGCATAGTCCACCCAAGTCCAGCCCCAGGGACCTACGTAGCTCCAATAGCCATTGCTATAAGGAGCCCAATCATTTGGGACTTCGGACGGGTACCAAACATGACCGTAATCCGGCTCCTCGCTCCAAGTTCCGTTGTTATCGAGGTCGGCGGTGCCGGGCGTTTCCGGAGGAACATATCGCGCGGAGACGGAGTCCTGTTCCCTCAAATCGCGATCATAAGCCCACTGATCAAGACCGTCCTGTGGGGGCGCCTGCGCGATCGTGGACTGGACATCATCCGTGCCATTGAATGCGCCGCGTTGACCAGCTTGGATATCATAAGTCTTTCCGCTGGCGGTTACTTGCCCTTCCCCACGGATGACTGTAATGCCGGTGGATTCGCCGTTTTCGTTTACGTCAATGCGGAACGCGCCGGCTTCTCTAATGTTGAAAGCCAGATTGGGAGTATCAACTTCATAGACGTCACCTTCGCGAATTTCCTTGACGCGGAAGTTGATGGAACCTTCCGCAAGGCGCATTTGGGTGATGTTCTGATCGAGGTTCAGGAACGAGAGGGCAGTCATGCTGCCGAGATGGATAGAGACGACGCCGGTCTGCAATTCAGCGCGGGAATCTTTGTCGGTCCAGAGTTTGTCGCCGATGGTCAGGGGACGATTGAGTGCTGCGCTGCCCCAGTCCCCTTCGCCGCCTGGCTGAAGAGAAACCGAGCCATCGAGATAACTAATGCGAGCAACACGGGTCGGTGGGTCGCCTGCGTCAGATCGGTCGCTTTGACGGGCCGGCGCATTCGGAGCCATAAAGGAGAGAAGACCGGTGAGACAGAGAAGCAGGGCAGGCCTGAACTTTCCGGTAAGAGTGGTCTTCAACATGGTTGGTCACCTTATCTTTGGTCCGGACCTTCGGAGGTTCCGGCCACCGGGAGCGTACCTAATATAACTCCCACATGGTAGAACCCCAGAATGGAAAAGAAGTTGCTTGGGCTTGGCGAACGGAACCTCACTGAGTAGGCCATCGAAAGGGTAGAAACGAAAAACCGTTAAGTTGTTTAATATCTGTGCCTTAGGTAGCGGCGTAGAGCGCAAGCTTGGCGTTGGCGTATAGGAGGGGAGACGATTCCCTTCCCATTTCAGAGCCTAGTAGGAAGATGAACGGGCGAAATCCCGCTGAAGCCGCTAGTTGTGGGCGCCGCTACCCCCGATTTGATAGCCAACGCCACGAATGGTGCGAATAAGAGGGCGGTCATAGCCGGAGTCGACTTTGCGGCGGAGATAGTTGATGTAGACATCGACGACATTGGTCATGGTGTCAAAATTGAGTTTCCACACCTGCTCGACGATCGCGGTGCGCGTAACGGCCTGGCCTTCATGGCGCATGAGGAATTCGAGGAGGGCGAACTCCTTGGGGCTGAGATCGATAGGATGGCCCCCGCGTTGGACGACATGGGCAACACGATCGATTTCTAGGTCGCCGACTTTGAGCACGGCGCGGGTAGGACGATTTCCTCGGCGTAGCACGGCGCGAATACGCGCAGCCAGCTCGGCGAATTCGAATGGCTTGGCCAAGGAATCGTCGGCGCCGGCGTCGAGCAGACGGACGCGGTCTTCGACTGAATTCGTTGCAGTGAGCATGAGAACTGGCAGGTCCGGCTTCTTCGCACGAATGTTGCGAAGGACATTGAGATCGCCTTCCGTCGGCAGATTTAGACCGAGAATTAGAAAATCGTAGGGCTGGTCAGAAGCGAGCCGTTGGGCTTCCCCAACGTCCTAGACCATTTGCACGGAAAACTGCTCTTGCTGCAACCGCTGATGGAGAAATTCCGCCAGCGGTGCGTCCTCTTCTGCGACAAGAATACGCATCGGCACTCACCGAACAATAAATTTGGAAGGGGTAAGAGCATATTGAGGGTGAGCGGGAGAGTTGTCAACGAAACGTCCAATCGCGATGACGCAAAGGGTATCCCCTCACAGAATCTTGTTGCGAAGTCTGGCGTAAGCGCGAGTTCCCGGTCATGCTCATGGTTGTTTACGAGACTGATTCCACCGCTGAAATGTCATCACGCATAAATTTGAGTGGGGCGACATCCGGGGCTGCCGTTGCCGCCTTATAAACTGGGCGATCTGCTTTGTTTGACTTCGAGGTAAATCGTAGTATCTTCGGAAAAAGAACGTGTAGTACGGAGGAATTCCATGAATCGTCCGCTCATTGCCGGACCCCTGTTTGTCTTATCGTTTGCTTTTGCCTTAGCCGGTTGCACCAAGTCTGCGAATCAGACGGCCAGTTCAGATGCGGCATCATCTCCAGACAGTTCTTCGCCGTCAGGCTCAGCCGCTCCAAAGAAAGAAGCCGCACCAAGACCGAAGCCCATCGTAGTTCCCGCGGATACGGCGATCTCTGTCGTTCTGGATGAGCCCGTGGGGTCAAAGAGCAGCACGACGGGCCAGGCCTTCGCGGCGACCGTGCAAGTTCCCGTGGAAATCGACGGAAGGTTGGCCATCCCCAAAGGTGCGCGTGCAACTGGAATCGTGAAAAATGCTAAGCCCGCCGGCCGATTCAAGGGAGGCGCGGTTCTCGCACTGGAGCTGACCTCCGTTACTGTGGGCGAACGGGAGTACGAAATTCAAACTTCCGCTCGCACCATGACGTCTACAGGCAAGGGCAAACGCACGGCTGCGATGATTGGCGGCGGAGCTGGTGGAGGCGCGGCGATTGGAGCCGTTGCCGGCGGCGGTAAAGGCGCGGCCATCGGCGCATTGATCGGCGCGGCAGCAGGCACGGGTGGCGCAGGTCTCACAGGAAATCGCGAAATCACGCTGCCCGCGGAAACTGCCCTCACGTTCAAACTGCTTCAGCCCTTGGAAGTCAGGGGCAGGTAGCCTCGCGCATCAGCCCGGCTCAGCGCAAATTTCAAAACGGTCGCGCATCAGTTCGCTTTTCCTGCCGGGCTGATTTTTGTAGCTTGCCACGCCACAGCTTGCCACCGGCCGTTTCGCCGTAGAAACGTTCCGGTATTTCTGTACTGAGCTGTTTCCACTTTTCCATCGACATGCGTTGTGTTGCCCACCAGTCTAAAGGCCACGATCACTGTGTCTCCATACTCGTGAACGGTAATATCCTCCGCTGAATAGGCGGCCATCCCCTCGCTTGCAGGGGATGGCTTACCAAGGCTCTTCCATGATATCGGCCTTAGTGATCACTGCACCTGTTGCTCTGGTGTAAATCACGTCGTCGGCAAAAAACTTGTCAAATATGGCCCGATCGCCGCGGCCTGCAGCTTGCATGAACTCGCGTAAGAGCGCCGTCACCTCCGCGGTTGACTTCGTCTGCGCCATGCGTCTGTGCAGCTGCCAGCGAGCAAAACATCGCCACTGTCATCAAAACTCTTGCAAACTTCATCGCCACCCTCCTTCTGTGCGTGCTGCCATCAGCCCATTCAAGCCGATGCTCCCCTCCCGCTTGCCACCAAACGGCGCCACATTTTCTCGTTTATCATGTCGCGGATGCAAGGATCCGGCAACGCGGCCGCCTCCCATTTTCGTGCTTCGAAATCTTGGCGCCTACCCTGCTGCGTTTCTAGAATTTGACTTCAAAAGCGGCACTTCGAACATCACATCTTCACCATGATTTTTGCATGCCGGACTCTTCCTGTTAGGATAGAGCGTTCAAGGAGCCTTGAAGGATCTCGATGGAAGCTCCCTACATTTGCGACGCGATTCGAACGCCCATCGGACGTTACGGGGGGACGCTTTCTTCGATTCGCACTGACGATCTGGCCGCCATACCTATCAAAGCCCTCATCGAGCGCAATCCCGAGGTCGATTGGAACGCTCTGGACGACGTTGTGTATGGCTGCGCCAATCAGGCTGGCGAAGACAACCGCAATGTCGCACGGATGGCTTTGCTTCTTGCAGGACTGCCCAAAGAAATTCCCGGAGTAACCGTAAATCGTCTTTGCGGCTCAAGCATGGATGCTGTGGCCACGGCCTCGCGCGCGATTAAATGTGGCGAAGGGGACTTAATCATCGCAGGTGGGAGTCGAAAGCATGTCGCGCGCCCCTTTCGTGATGGGCAAGTCTGACGCGCCGTTTTCCCGCACAGCGAAAATGGAGGACAGCACAATCGGCTGGCGCTTCATCAATCCCCTGATGAAGGCAAAGTACGGCGTCGACTCCATGCCTGAAACCGGAGAGATTGTGGCCGAGGAATATCATGTTTCGCGCGAAGATCAAGATGCATTCGCGCTGCGAAGCCAGCAACGCGCGGCCGCGGCTATTCGCAGCGGACTTCTCGCGCAGGAAATTGTGCCGGTGCCGATTCCGCAAAAAAAAGCAGGACCCCGTTCTCTTTAGCGCTGACGAACACCCGCGCCCTGACACCTCGTTGGCGGCTCTCGCGAAGTTGCCCGGGATCGTGAAACAGGGCGGTACCGTGACCGCGGGAAATGCTTCCGGCGTAAACGATGGCGCTTGCGCGCTGCTTCTAGCTTCGGAATCTGCGGCCAAACGGCATGGTTTGACACCCAAAGCGCGCATCGTCACAGCTGCTGCAACTGGCGTCGCGCCACGCATCATGGGCATGGGGCCCGCCCCTGCCTCTCGAAAAGTTCTTTCCAAAACAAATTTGACGATCGTTCAAATGGACGTCATCGAACTGAACGAAGCCTTTGCTTCTCAGGCTCTCGCTGTTCTCCGTGAACTTGGCGTGGCTGATGATGCGCCACACGTAAATCCCAACGGCGGAGCGATTGCGCTCGGCCATCCTCTAGGTGCCAGCGGCGCGCGTCTTATTACTACTGCCACGTACCAGTTGCTGCGAACGGGCGGTAAATATGCGCTCTGCACCATGTGCATCGGCGTTGGACAAGGCATTGCTGTCATCCTTGAGCGCGTTTAGCTTGTAGCGCTGGCGGGCTAGCGAAGTTAGAGATTGCGTTGCGCCACCGCGTATGGCTCTCTCAAGTTCGCAAGGAAACCGTTTTCTTTCCCTGTCAGGAGTGATTACACTCAGCGCATGAACTTGCTCGACCCGCTGTTTCGTTCGCAAGCCGTCGAAAAGGTCTTCTCCAATCGCGCCACGCTGCAGGGGATGCTCGATTTCGAAGCGGCTCTCGCTCGAGCCGAGGCGCGAGCCGGATTTATTCCCGCCTCTGCTGCTCCTGCGATTGAAGCGAAATGCCGCGCAGAACTTTACGATATGACTGCACTTGCCCGCGCGGCGGCGAATGCCGGCAATCTCGCTATTCCTTTGGTCAAACAGCTGACTCTGCTCGTTGCGCAAAAAGAGAAAGAAGCTGCACGTTACGTCCATTGGGGCGCGACGAGTCAGGATGCCATCGACACGGGCCGCGTGCTTCAGTTGCGTCAGGCGCTCGCTCTGGTTTCCGCCGAACTCGATCTCTTGGCCTCCGTTCTCGGCGACTTGGTCCACAAGCATCGAACGACGCTCATTCCCGCCCGCACCTGGATGCAGCAGGCGCTTCCTACGACTCTTGGTTTGATCATGGCTGGATGGCTTGACGCTATCGATCGACATCGCGCTCGCCTGGCGGAAACGCAAGCACGTTGCCTCGCGCTTCAATTTGGCGGAGCGGTCGGCACTATGGCGGCTCTCGGTGGGCGTGGCTTGGACGTCGCTGCGAACCTCGCTAAAGATTTGCAGCTTCCTTTGCCTGAACTTCCTTGGCACAGCCATCGCGATCGCATGGCGGAAATCGCGACGACTCTCGGCCTTTGCGCAGGTACCTTCGGCAAAATCGCGCGCGACATTTCTCTTCACATGCAAACCGAAGTCGCCGAACTTTTTGAACCATCTATCGATGGCCGCGGCGGCTCTTCTACCCTGCCACACAAGCGCAATCCAGTTACATGCGCAGTCGTTTTGTCTGCGGCCGGCCGTGTGCCCCATCTCGTCGGCACCATGCTCGCTGCACTGGTTCAAGAGCAGGAACGCGGCCTCGGCGGCTGGCATGCCGAATGGGAGACTTTGCCCGAGATCGTTCGTTTAACCGCCGGCGCTTTGCATCACCTCACAAGCATGGCTTCTGAATTGGAGATCGATCGAGAACGCATGCGCCAAAATCTCGAGGTAACTCATGGTCTGATTTTCGCGGAAGCTGTCACCATGGCCCTCTCCGAAAAGATGCCACGCACCGACGCTCACGAACTTGTCGAACTGGCTTGCAGACGCGCACAGACTGAGCGCCGCGAACTTCGTTCCGTACTTGCCCAGGACGCCATCATTAAGGCGAACCTCTCTGACGCTGAATTCGAGCAACTATTCACACCCGCTAGCTATCTGGGCGTTGCGGACCAGTTGATCGACCGAGTGCTAGCGTCGCGTTCGCTGCCCGCCGATCAGAAAAAAAACCGGAAAAAGTGAGCCCCATGCCCTTCGCCCAACTGGAAGATGTTCGCATCCACTACGATCTTGCGGTGCTACAAACGCCCCGGCGCTGGTGTTCTCGAATTCCCTCGGCGAGAATTTCTCCATGTGGGATCCGCAGATGCCGGTTTTTCAGAAGGCGTTTCGCGTTTTGCGTTATGACACTCGCGGTCACGGCCAATCTTCTGTCACGCCAGGGCCGTACACCATCGAGCAGCTTGCTCGCGATGTTCTCGCCCTGCTCGACAAATTGGGCTTCGAACGAGTTTATTTTTGCGGTTTGTCCATGGGCGGCCAAACGGGAATGTGGCTTGCGCTTAACGCTCGGGCTCGACTCCAAAAATTGGTTCTCTGCAACACCGCTGCGAAAATTGGCACTCCGGAAATGTGGAATCCGCGCATCGAGACCGTTCGTAAAAGCGGCATGAAATCGATTTCGCAGGCCGTCATGGAGCGGTGGTTTTCCGCACACTTCCGCGCCAAATCTCCCGGACATTGTCTCCACGACCCAGCGCATGCTCGAAAGCGCGAATCCCGATGGCTACATCGCGAATTGCGCCGCCGTCCGTGACTTCGACGCGCGTGATACCGTTGCCGCGATCCACGTCCCAACTCTCGTGATTTCAGGAACACACGACGCCGCGACTACTCCCGCCAACGGCCGCTACTTGGCAGAGCACATCGCGGGGGCGAGATACGCTGAACTTGATGCCGCGCATCTTTCCAACATCGAGGACTCGAGATCGCTTTAACTCGGAAATCGGCGCATTCCTGCTTTCACCTTAAGCGAGCTCCTCGTCCGGCGTCGGATTGTGAATGCAAACCACAAATTCGATGTAACCGTTGTGCAGACGATACGTCAAAGGAGTAATGCGGAAGGCAACCTCTTAAGGCATCTTTGCTTCAGAGGGCGCAGGATAGGTGTCGCCGGACGAAAATTGGCTGCGATGGAGGGCGCAGCGATTCTGGCTGAATCTCGCGTTGTCGCGGCAAAGGGGATCCCCAGTATGGGTGCTTGCGCGAAGACCTTCTTCAACTACCGAACCTCCCAACCCAACCCAGATGAACTTGTCGGCGTTACAGAAAATCTCCGTCTCAGTCTGATCTCGGATCAACCCGGAATGGTTGAATTCACTGGGTCGCCAGGCGTCGTGATTTCCCTACACGTCGGACCTTCCGTGGATGTTGACTGCCGCCGCGGCGGTGAACGACATCGCGGCACCACAATCCACGGCGATTTGGAAATCATCCCGCCAAACCTCGGCGGCACCTGGGAACTCAAATCGCGAGATACGGCCCTTGTGATTGGCCTCAAACTTCGTGTTCTAGAATCCGTCGTCGAAGAGTCCGGCGGAGATCCTTCCAGGCTCCAAGTGTGGAATCGGTTTCAAGCACGGGACCAGCAAATCGAACATATCGGATGGGCTCTGAAAGCCGAAATGGAGAATGGTTATCCAAGCGGCTGCTCCTATTTGGAGGCTCTGGCAACCGGACTTGCGGCACGCATTGTGCGAAATCACAGTTCGCTGGCGAACACGTCTCGCACCACAAAGACTGCCATGCCCGGCCGCAAACTTAAGGTTGTGCTGGGATATATCGAAGATAACCTTGGTCGCGACCTTACGCTTCAGCGAGATCGCCGATGCGGCTGGACTCAGCGTTTCACATTTTAAAATGTTGTTTCGCAAGTCGCTGGGTCTGCCTCCACATCAATATTTGATTCGTCGGCGCGTGGAACGCGCGGCAATGCAGCTGCGTAGAGGGAAGCTGCCGATTGGGCAGATCGCACTGGAAAATGGCTTTTGTCATCAGAGCCATCTCGCGATGCACACTCGCCGCTTTTTAGGGGCGTCGCCGCAGGAACTCAGAAACGCTTGATGAAGGATTCAACCGATGGAATGCAGCCTCTCCGCGGATTGCAGCTGCGCGAGTTTCTTGCGCTCGAGCACCGGATTTCTGAAAGCGGGTTCGGCATGATATTCATGCGATTTTGTTCTTACTCATACGATCTTGGGCGACACTCGCTTTCTTCAGAGGCAAACTCTCAACCGGTTGCCGTATCTGCACGGCTCTGTCGAAACGCACATGTGTTTTGCGTGGATGCTTGAATTGATCTTGCGCACGAGACGGAATATGATCGACCTATCTGGAGCCAAACTCGCCGAGATCGAACTAAACGTTCCGCCGGAGGATTCCGGCGACGCTGCCCGCTCCCTCCCGTTCACCTCATGGGCGCCGAAAAAACCGCGAAAGTCGCGGAGCTTCGTCCGCGATTGGAGAGGCTCGCTCCAGATGCCGGTTAAAATCGCCATTAAGACCAAGGGCAAAATTCTCCTCATAAATCCTGCCGAGATTCTCGCTGTCGAAGCAGAGGGCAACTACGTCTTGTTGCAAAGCCAGTCGGAGTCCTACTTGTTACGAGAATCGATCTCGAGTATCGCCAGAAAGCTTATGGCTTATGGCTTCGTTCGCGTCCACCGCTCCGTCCTGGTAAACGCCGCCTGCGTCGAAGAAATCCGCACCGGCGCCAACGGGGAATACACGCTACGCATCTCTGGGGGCCGGGAATTTGCCGTGTCGCGTACTTACAGAAATAATTTGAAGTCCCTCGCTCGGTCGTGGATCGGCACTGATTCGTTTGTTGAGGAGTGATGCCCGTCCTGAGTTTCAGCGAAAGTTCCTAAGAATTGGCGGATTAACCAGTACGATTTGTTAGCCTCACTTCATTCTCTCGGGCATCTTCCTTATCCGCTTTTCTCAATTCATATACTCAAGTTTTAGATTCCAGATTTGGAATAATTCTCGTTCCGTTAGAATTGATTTACACTTGATATCTCCTCCTACTGTTGTAAGCGATGAGTCTCTGTTACTAACTATCTTTAATTTCTGGAATATTTCGGAGTTCACACCCGATTGGGACGATTTAACACTGCACAGAGACAAGCAGGCAAATTAGAGGTGCGAACTCCTGTACATACGCATCGAAGCATTTTGATTTAGATTCACGAATTCATATTTTCACTTCTGCGGCTCCCCCGAAGTTGTTGATAACACGTTAAGACGAAAAAACTTCTTATTGGTATGACGATTGCACCTAAGCCGGCGCGTTCGATGGGGCGCGAATGCCGTGCAATTTCATAATTCTGGATTTTGTTTTGATATCTACGTGATGCAACCAACTGGAGGATCCTGAATGCTACGTAAACGATCGCTATTCGTGATCGGCCTTTTAGTCTGTTTGTTTGCTGTCCTTCCCTCAGCTTTACGTTCGCAGAGCGCGTCAACCGGCACTGTCGCCGGAACCGTCTCTGATCCTTCGGGCGCGGCCATTGCGGCCGCGTCGGTCACTCTTACTGACAAAGCGACAAACATTCCCCGAACGGCCTCCACGAACGAAAATGGAAGATACCTGTTCGTCGATGTCCCCTCGGGCATTTACGATGTCTCTATAAACAAACAGGGATTTCGTATTTCCAAGCTCACGAATCAAGCGGTGACTGTAGGCACCGCGCTTACTCTCAACGTGACCCTCGAAGTGGGTTCCGTTGCGGAAACCGTCGAAGTGACGGCCAATAATGCCGAACTCCAGACTCTCAACGCCACGGTCGGCAACACCATCTCGGGAACAGCTTTGGAATCACTCCCGAGTATCAGCCGCGACGCGGCTACCTTCTTTACCTTGCAGCCTGGCGTTTCCCCTGATGGCAGCGTGGCTGGCGTGGCGATGGATCAAAACTCCTTCCAACTCGATGGTGGCCAAAACACCAACGACATGGATGGCAGCATGAATATTTACACGCCCAGCTTCGCCGGTGACGTCACCGGCGGCCTCATCAGGAACCAAGTCACCGGAAACGCGGGTGGCGGCCCTACCGGGCGTCATGCCGACTCCCATCGATAGCATCGAAGAGTTTAAAGTCAGCACCACTAATCAGACAGCGGACTTCAACAGCTCTGCTGGCTCTCAGGTTTCCATGGTGACGAAGCGCGGCACAAACGCTTGGCACGGCACGGGCTACGAATATTATCTGGACAACAACTGGTCTGCGAACACTTTTGACAACAATGCCGCAGGTGTTCCAGTTCCCAGCTACCATTACAGCCGCTTCGGCATTGCTGGCGGCGGACCAATCATTCCGAAGGAAATTCTCGGCGGCAAGACCTACTTCTTCGCCAACTATGAAGGCTTCCGCTGGCCGCAATCGGAAACGGTTAGCAGAGACGTTCCAACCGCTTCCATGCGCGCGGGATTGCTCTTTTTCGGTGGACAATATTACAACCTGAACCCCACGGCCGTGACTTTCAACGGCACTGCTTATCCCGGATCGACTCTTGATCCCAGGGGCATCGGAATCAATTCCCAAGTCGCGCAGATGTGGTCGACGATGCCGCTGCCGAACGCCACAGGTTGCAACGGCCTCTCACTCTGCGATGTTAACGCCTCCGGAGCCGGCAATGTTGGCGTCTTCACAGGCAATATGGCTGTTCCTCAGACCAGCAACTTCGGCGTCGCTCGCCTGGATCACGATTTTGGCTCCAAGTGGCACTTCATGAGCAGCTATCGGTACTACAATCTCGTCCGCGCTACCGATAGCCAGATTGACATTACTGGCGGCACGCCCGTTCCCTTTCTTCTCGTCCGCAGGTGCCGTGGTTCTATGTGGCCGCTTGACCACCAATATCTCCACCAACACCACCAACGACTTCCACTACAGCTATCCTGCGAAACTTCTGGCAGTGGGGCTCGGGCGGCGATACACCCCAGCTTGCTGGTTTGGGCGGCGCACTTGATCCATTCGGCCAGTCGCAAACCCAGTCGTTCAGCCCGTACAACGTAGACACACAGAATACACGCACACGTTTCTGGGATGGCAAGGACAACATGGTTCGCGATGACGTGAGCGTTCTGCATGGCAATCACCTCTTCCAGTTTGGCGGCACCTATCAGCGCAATTGGAACTTTCACGAACGTAGCGACAACGGCGGCGGCATCAACTTCCAGCCCGTCTATGAACTCGGGACCACTTCCAGCTCCGGAATCGATATGAGCGGGCTTTCTCCCGGGTACTCTGGCTGCATCGGATGCGACCAACTTCGGTCGCGATTACGCCGCAGCGCTGGGCATCGTATCCATCGCACAAACTGCATTCACGCGCAGCGGAAGCAGCTCTCGCGTCTCAATCCTCCGCTCACGCCGGCCCAGGACGTGAGTACGATTCCCTACTACAACGTCTATTTCAGCGATTCCTGGCGCATGAAGCCGACCTTCACCCTCACTTATGGTTTGGGCTGGACGCTTGGAGATGCCTCCCGTCGAGCAACTGGGACGGCAGGTTGAACTGGTGGACCAAGCAGGCCAGCAGCTCGACGTCGAGGCATACCTTAAGGCTCGTGAATCTGCTGCATTGCAAGGTCAAGTCTACAACCCCGAAGTTGGTTTTGCTCTTGTGGGCAACACCGGTGGCGGACAAAAATATCCCTATAATCCTTTCTATGGCGCGTTCAGCCCGCGCATCGCCGCGGCTTGGAATCCCAGCTATAGCGACGGGCTCCTGGGTAGGACTATTCGGCCAGGGCAAAACCGTCGTCCGCGGCGGTTACAGCAGAATCTTCGGCCGCTTGAACGGCGTCGATCTCGTGCTGGTTCCTCTGCTCGGCACCGGCCTCATCCAACCGGTTCAGTGCATTGACGCGCAGAGCCCGACCGCCGGCAATGGCACTTGCGCCGGCACCAATGGTTCCTACTCCCTCGAATGCGTTCCGAATCGGGACCGATGGGCTCGACGGCTCCGATTCCCACGCCCAGCGCGACACTTCCTCAGCCCGACTTCCCGGGCTTCAACGCGATTGCTGCCGGTGCTGGCGAGGCCTTGGATCGCAATTTCCGGCCCGATGAATCCGACCAGTTCGATCTCACTATCCAGCGCCAGATAAACGCAAGACCATGATCGAAGTTGGGCTACATCGGCCGCCGCATAACTCACGAATATCAGCCCCTCAATATCAACGCCGTGCCTTACATGATGACCCTTGGTGGGCAGTCGTTCGCCAAAGCTTATGCTGCTGTCGAAATGGCCAGCGGCTTCGGCAACACTTGGGGCTGCAGCGTGGCCGTCCAGTCTGGCAAGTCTTGCACCCAGTCGGGCGGAGTCAATACCTTTCCCGGCCTCGCCAGCTCAGCCCTTCTTTGAGACCTCGCTCGCCGGCACAGGCTATTGCAACGGCTACGCGAATTGCACCGATGCAGTCGTAGACAAAGAGGGCGGCCCCGGCGGCAATCTCTCTCAGCAAAACGTTTGGAACATGTGGAGTGACCTGGACAACGGCGGATTCAATTTTGGCCGCACCATGATGAACACTCCCATCAACTGCACGGTTGGGGCCGAAATCGGCTGCAGCGGACAAATGTCGTCAGGCGTCGGCGTCAATGCCAGCCTCGGCTACGGCAACTACAACGCGGCTTTCGTCACTCTCAAAATGTCGGATTGGCATGGCCTGACCTTCCAGCAGAACTTTACCTTCAGCAAGGCCCTGGGCACCGTATCCGTGGTCCAAGCCAGCAGCGAGTTTACTTCCGTCAACCCCTACAACATCGGCGCCGGCTACGGTCTCCAGCCCTTTGACCGCAAATTCGTCTACAACATACTTCATGGTTTATCAGCCACCATTCTTTCACGGCCAGCACGGTTTGCTTGGGCGCGTCTCTTGGCGGATGGTCCTTCGCTCCGATCTTTACTGCCGGCAGCGGCTTGCCTCTCGAAATCAACACCACCAACGGCGACAGCCAGGCCTTCGGTGAAGGCGATTCCAATAACTTCTTTCGGACGAAAACGGCGTGCTTACTTGCGCCAACAACTTCGGCAGCTCGCGCCACAATGACGTTTCGGGCTCCGGCGGCGTCGGCACTGCCGGCAATGTCAACCTGTTCGCGAACCCCGCAGCCGTGTTTGCTGCGTCCGCAACCCGATTCTGGGTCTGGACGGCGGCGCAGGCGGCGGCTGGCGTACTTCGCGGCATGCCCTTCTGGAACGTCGACTTCCAGGTCAAAAAGAACATTCACATCAATGAGCGCTTCAGCGCAGAATTCCAATCCATCTTCTCCAACATTTTCAACCATGACCAGCTCGGCCGACCCGTCGCTCAATCTCGGCGACGCCTGCAGCTTGGGGCGTTCTCAGCACCCAGGTAAACCCGCCGCGGTCGATCGAACTGGGCATGCGTATCCGCTTCTAACGTCTTCCGAGCAGCGTCACTCGCTCTCCGTTAGCAAACGAGCGCGTGACACTTCCTCGGGGTCTCCGGTCAATCGCGGTAAGAGACCAGTTAAGCGCCAGGGAGCTCGATACCGAGATCCCTGGCGTTTGATTTTTGGGGGTTCTAGTTTCCTGCTTCGATCGGTCGTCCGCCTACGGAGCTTCTACTGCGGCAGGTCCTTGCTGAAACGTGCCACCACGTCTTTCGATTCTGTTACGGGCGGATTATTTAAATACTTCCCGAAGAACACCAAATACCTTTGCCATCTATCCTGAATGTGTCGCGGCTCGACGAATCCGTGATTCTCCCGCGGATACGTCACATACTCCACGGGCACATGCTTCTCATACAGTGCGCGATAAAACTCCTCCGCTTGCGGTATCGGCACCCGTGTGTCGGCCTGCCCGTGCAAAATCATCGTCGGCGTCTTCACGTTCCCCACGAACTTCATCGGTGAATGATCCCAATACTCTTGAAAATTGTCCCACGGCGCCTTCATGCCCATGAACATCGTCATATAACGATGAATGTCCGTCTGCGAATACATGGAGTAAAGGTCCGGCAGCCCCGCCCCAGGTGAAATCGCTTTGAACTGGTCCGTCTGCGTGTCGATCCACATCGTCATGTAGCCGCCGTACGACCATCCAAAAGCGCCCAGCCGCTCCGGATCGGCCCACCCCTTGTCCACCATGGCCTGCACACCGCTCATATCGTCCTTGTAATCGCCGTCGCCCCAATCGTTCTGGTTCGCGGTAGCAAACTTCTCTCCGCGCCCCGAAGATCCCCGAAAATTCGGCTGCAGCACCATGTACCCATTCGCGGCCATGATTTGTTCCGTCGGATTGAATGACAGCAGAGAAGCTCCCGTCGGTCCTCCATGCGGATTAAGCAGAAACGGAACCTTATGCGTCCCGTCGAAGTCCACAGGTTTGGTAACAATCCCGTCAATTTCCATGCCGTCCTTGCTGCTCTTCCAGCGAACTACTTCGCTCGCCCCCAGCGCGTACTCGGACAGCCATGCGTTCTGATTCGTGATGCGTTCCAGCGAACCAAAACTCAAGTCGCTGCGGAACACTTCATCCGGATGAGTTGGGTCGCCCAAAGTTCCCACCGCCGTCTGCCCATTTGCGCTGATGTCCGCAAGGTTGACCACCGCTGTCGTGTCCGTCAGCGGCCGGATCGCTCCCGTCGCCACGTCTGCTGCAAAAACTCTCAGCGCTTCGTGGTCGTCCGAACTGAAATAGATCTGCTTGCCATCTTTCGACCACACCGGTTCGCCCGCATTCAGTTCAAACGATCCGCTCAATTTCTTTGGCGCTCCCCCCACTTGCGTCCACAACAAAAAGATTCTCTTTGTAAATCAGCAGCCCGGCGCTGCTCAGATAGGCAATCCACTTGCCGTCCGGCGACCATCGCGCTGTGTGCGTCGGGTCCGCTGTTTGCACCAGCTTTCGCTGCGCGCCGCTCGCCACGTCCAGCACCCATGCCGTTTGCAAAGCGCCGTCATCCAAGCGCGGCGTGGGATTTGTCGTGAACGCGACGTGCGCGCCGTCGGGCGACCAGCGCGCGTCGCTTACCGTGAAATCTCCCTTGCTGATCTGCTTCTCCTCGCCTGTGGCGATGTTCCACGTCCAGAGCTGCGCCATCTTGAAATCGTGATCGACCACTACGGCATCGTCCTTCTTCTTGGTGCGCTTCTCTTCCTCTTCATCCACAGGCGCCGTCGCTGTGAGCAAAAGCGTCTTCCCATCTGGCGAAATCTGAAATCCGCGCACACCGGACTTGTGCTTCGTTACTTGCCACGGCTCCCCGCCATCCGCATACATGAACCACACCTGTGGCTTTGCCTCCTTCTCTTCACCAGCGTCCATCGTGAACGCCAGTATTCTTCCGTCCGGCGACCATTCCACATTCGAAACGCTTTTTTCACCTCGCGTAAATTGCCGCGCCGCGCTCGCCGGTCCCGCGGTCGGAACGACCCATAAATGCGTCACAAATTTCCAAGTTTGCTCCTTCTCCGTTTCGTTTTCGGCCACCAGATACGCCACGCGCGATCCATCAGGCGAAATCCGTGGCGAACTCACACGCGCCACGCGCAATGCTTCCGCCGAGCCAAACAACTTCTTCCCTTCCTTGCTCCGCGCAATGGCGCGAATCCTTGGTAGAAGAATCTTGCTGGGCGCCACGCGGCGAGCGGCGCCACGAACAATCGTCGCCAACTAATAACCCGCGCGCATCAATTTCGTCATCGCAAACTCCATCACAGGAAAACCTCCTCGCCCATGATTCATTCGTTCTCAGCTATCTCCAGCGCCGCGAAGTATATTGAGCAACCTCCCGCCCACGCAAGAAATACGCCAAGTCCCATGAATCCGCTCAATGCAAAATAATTGACCGCGAGCAAGAACTCCGCTCATTCGGAAAAATCTACACACTTAGGATTTTGAACTCCCAGATGCCCTCGTTCCCTCGTCGGCCGTATGCTCTTGAATTTTCAGCGACTTATGACATTTAGTGCGCTTCTGGCTCTAAACTTGCCTCTCAGACTTCGGGACAAAAAAAATCTCAGAGGATCAGCCCGCTTGAGCATCTCCAATTCGCCCAGGGGCTATGTCGTTTCGCGCAAGGAGGCGCAAAGAATGAAATACACAAACAGCAGGGTGTTCCTAATCGCTGGCTTGCTGGCTTTCGGCACACTCCTGTTCGCAAAAGATCCCGGCAATGCGAAAGATGAACACGATCGGCTTCAGAACTCGGGAAAGGTCATGCAGGAAGTCCTCAATGTTCCTGACGATATTCCTCAAGACCTTATCGATAAAGCCCGCTGCGTCGTCGTGATGCCGTCGGTCTTGAAGGCCGCTTTCGTCGTCGGCGGGAGTTACGGCCGCGGCACCATGGTCTGCCGCACCGGAAAGGATTTCACAGGTCCGTGGGGCGCTCCAGCGATGTACGCGCTCGAAGGTGGCAGCATTGGCCTTCAAATTGGTGGCGAAGCCACTGACTTTGTGTTTCTGATCATGAATGATCGCGGCGCCAGCAGTCTTTTGCATAGCAAAGTAAAACTCGGAGCCGATGCTTCAGCCGCTGCTGGACCGAAGGGACGCTCCGCCGCGGCCGATACCGACGCCTACATGCGCGCTGAAATACTGAGCTACTCCCGCGCACGCGGCGTTTTTGCCGGTGTTTCTCTCGATGGCTCGACGCTACGTCCTGATGAACACGCCAACCGCGAACTCTATGGAAGCTCGGCAGCGGCGGCCAAGATAGTTTCCGAGCCTGGCAACTCCGCTCCGGCTTCAGCCCATGAGCTGATCGCCACCCTACAAACTTCTTCTCCACAACTTAAGCGCTAACTTTACTTACAGAGAGGGGACCGGACAATTGCCGGTCCCCCGTTTATCCAAGCGAGCGCTCGATCTCGCGTGCCGGTTTAGCGAAGCTCGATCTGTTCTCGTTCCGTTCGTCTCGCAACCGCCCACTTTAACTAGGGGAGAAAATCATGAACTCAAGAAATCTGCTTTTTACTGGTGCTGTAGTACTTCTTACCGCTGCTCTGCCGTGCGTCGGCGGCAGCGCCTTTGCCCAGGATCACGACAGAGATCGCGACAGAGACCATGATCGTCCTCGCTTCGAGGACCGCGATCGCCAGGCCGCCAGGGGTTGGTACACCGAACGCCACGGCCATCTCCCACCAGGCCTGCGCGACCGTGACAGGCTGCCACCTGGGTTAGAATCCAGACTTCAGGTTGGCATCGTTCTCGATCGCGACATGCGCCATCGCATGCATCCCGTCCCCGAGGAACTTCTCGAGCGGTTGCCTCCCTGTCCTCGGCACTACCGCTACGTCATTGTCGGGGACCACATTTGTCTGATTGACGATGGGTTCCACGTCTCCGACGTCATTCACTTCGAGCTCAATTTCTGAGTGCTCGTTGAGTGCTCTTCGGGTGGCCGTACTTCTACCCTCCTGGATTTACGGCCACCCCTACTTACAACTGCAGCAAGCGACGATGAGTCGGGCAAGACGCGGGTTCCCCGCCTAATGTACGCAGTTCGGAAGCGCTCATGATCAATTCTGATTGGGGGAATAATAGGATGAGTTCACACGCAAGCGAACAGCGAGAATTTATCGATCGCACGGAGTTCTCGAAACGGCAGCGGCCCGGCCTGGTTGAACTGCCGGAAAAGGAGGCCATCGACCGTGCCCAGCGCGGAGACGCCTCCGCATTCGCACGCATTTATCAGTTGCACAGTGCGCAGGTCTACGGTCTTTGTCTGCGCATGCTTGGAAACACCGCCGAAGCCGAAGATCTCGCCCAAGAAACATTTTTGGTGGTCTTGCGCAAGATCCGCACCTTCCGCGGCGAATCCGCCTTCTCGACCTGGCTGCACCGCATCACGATTAACATCGTGCTCATGCGTCTGCGAAGAAAAACCTCACTCGAATCTCCTCTTGAGGAAAATGAAGAGCGGGAAAGCGATCGCCCGGTCCTCTGCGAGAAGTTTGCCTCCACCGACCTGCTCTTGGCTGGCTCGCTCGACCGCCTCAATCTTGGGCGCGCAATGGCGCAGCTCAGCCCATTCCAAAAATTGGTCGTTAGCCTCCACGACATTCAAGGTTACAAGCACACGGAAATCGCAAAAATGTTGGATTGGTCCATCGGAAATTCGAAGTCCCGGCTTCACAGGGCCCGGGCGCGGCTGCGAACGTTGCTGCAGGAGAGTCTGACCTTGGGCTGCATCGCATCAACGCGAACTGCCCATGCGCCCTCAACCGTATGATGACCCCTCAAACGACTCCCGCCAGGTACAGCGCGGCGCTTACTCCTGCCGTAGCGCGATGACCGGGTCCACTCGGCTGGCGCGACGTGCCGGCAGGAAGCTCGCAAATAGCGCGGCAACGATCAGCACCGGAATCGTCATACCAAAAGTCGACGGCTCCGTAGGCTGCATGCCCTCAACAAGCCGCAGCATGACACGCGCCGCTGCCAAGCGCAGCAGCGGTGCCAATAAAAACGCCGACCAAAATCATTCCGAGACTTTGCCTGAGCACCATCCACATGACGCCGTTGGGGCTAGCGCCCAGCGCGATTCGTATTCCGATTTCAGGCACACGTTGTCCCGTCAAATAGGCCAGCACTCCATAAATCCCGATGCACGCCAGCACCAAAGCCAAACCTGCGAAAATCCCAAACAGCAATAAAAGAAACCGCTGTAGGGCCAAGAGAGTCGTCGGCCAGTTGCTCCATGGTATGAACCCCGTACAGTACCTGGTCGCCCGCAGCTCCTCGCAATTCACGCCGCAGCGATTCGACTTCGCTCAATGGCGCGACTTCCGTCCGCACGGCGATGGACATAAGTTCCGACCAGCGCCTCAAGTATTCGTCTGGCAGTTGAGCGAACGGATAGTAAAACTGCGCGCGCACCTGCGCCTGATCGTCTCCAGCAAGTCCCCAATGGCGCACATGCCCGACGACGCCCACCACCACAAACGGACCGTAGTCCATGTCCGGCATCCACAGGCGCTTGCCGATAGGATCCTGTCCGTCGAAAGCCTGTTTCGCCAAAACCTCATCAATCACGACGACTAGCTCACTGCCCATCGCGATCCTGGTCAGCGAAGAATCGTCCTCGACGCAACGGAATTCCCATGACCGTTCAGATATTCCGGTGACACGCTCGTTGCCAGCGCATTTGGCTGTTTATTCTCAGCCGGCACATCCGCCGATGGCCAGTAGCCCACCTCGTTGAAGCCCTGGCGCATCGGAAATGTATCGACAGTCGCAACCGCCTGCACTCCCGGCACACGTCGCGCTCGCTCCAGAACGTCTTGCCAGGCCGCGCGTATGCGATCTGTGTTGGCGAGTGTCGAGGGAGAAAGCGCCATGCGGCTGACCAGTACGTTCCGCAAATTCACTCCCGGATCCAAGGACGACAGATGCAGGAGCGTATGTCCCAGCATTCCCGCCGACACCAACAACACGACCGCCAAAGCCAGCTCGGAGACCACAAAGCTGCTGTGTAGACGCCGCGAGCTTCCCGCGACACTCCGTCCGCCGCCACGAAGCACCTGTTCTAATTCGCGCACGGGCGCGCGCAAGGCCGGCGCAAGCCCAAATAGAAAGCCGCTCAACAGCGCGACCATCAGCGCGAACAGCAGCACTCGCCAATCGAGCTGAATCTCTTCGACGCGCGGCAAACTTCCCGGCCAAAGCGCCACAAATGGCTTGAACCCAACGGCTGCAAGACCGACACCGAGGAACCCACCGGAAAGCCCCAGCACTGCACTCTCTGTGAGACATTGACGCACAAGCCTGCCGCGGCCTGCCCCGAGTGCCACGCGCATAGCCAATTCGCGCTCGCGCGAAACCGCTCGCGCTAAAAGCAAACTGGCCACGTTCGTACACGCAATCAACAGCACTAGCCCCACTGCTCCCAGCAGCAACCAAAGCGTCGAACCAACATCTCCTACGTTCGGACGAAGTGGCTCCACGACGAAGCTGCGATCCGCATTCGTGTCTTTGTACTGCTCCGCCAGATGGCGCCCAAGCAAGTCCAGCTCCGCTTGCGCCTCGGCTAGCGTTGCACCGGGGGCGCAAGCGCCCCACTGCGCCAATCGGATGCGGTCCGCGGCTCTGCAAAAATTTTGCGGTGTCTTGGCCCAGCGGCGTCATCACATCCGGTTCGCTGTCTCGCAGCCGGAAGCCGGCGGGCGTGATGCCGACAACCGTATAGAGTTTTCCGTCGAGAGTAACCGAAGCACCGAGAGCTTCCGGCCTTCCAGCGAAGTGGCGCTGCCAGAAACTGTAACCGAGGATTATCACGGGCGCTGCGCCGGTCCGGTCCTCTTCGGGCAGGAAGGCGCGCCCTTGCGCGAGATTGACGCGCAGCACGGAAAACAGATTGGACGAGATTTCCTGCAGGTCGACATACTCCGGGTCGCCCGATCCGCTAACCGTTCCTCCGTTGAACAGAGAACCAGCCAGGATCAGCGAGTGGCTCTCGCGCTCGCAATCGAGAAAATCAGGGTATGCAAGATTTTGATCGCCAAACACTTTTGTGTTCCAAGTGCTCGGAGTGGCCGTGCACGGCCACGAGTTGGTCGGGTTGTGGATAAGGCAGCGGCCTTAATAAAACACCATTAACGACGGTGAACATCACGGTCGAGGCTCCCACTCCGAGCGCGAGCGTCAGAATGGCTACTGCGGAAAATCCGGGCTGCTGACGAACCATGCGAAGTGCGTAACGGAAATCCTGCCATAAATCTTCCAGCCACCGCGTCCCGCGCGCGTCTCGGCATTCCTCTTTCACTTTCTCCGCACCGCCAAGCGTCAGCCGGGCTCGCCGCCGTGCTTCCCTCGGCTCGACTCCACCCGCAATCAGCTCGCTCGCGTGCTGCTCCAAATGAAAGCGCACTTCCTTTTCCAGCTGCTCTTCCATCTTCTCGCGGCGCAACAGCCGCTGCCACCAGTTCATTTCGCACCTCCTTCGGAAAGTTTTAGAATGAGCGCGACGGCTTCCGTCAAACGTTCCCAGCTTGCTGCTTCTGTCTCGAGTTGCGCGCGCCCTTTCCCGGTCAGGCGATAGAATTTCGCCTCGCGCCCCGTCTCCGTTTCCTTCCAGTCCGCTGCCAGAAGTCCACGGTTCTCGAGCCGGTGCAACGCCGGATACAGCGAGCCTTGCGGCACCTGCACGACATGCCGTGACACCTGTTCAAGCCGCTGCGCGATCGCATACCCATGCACCGGCCCGAGTGCAACAACTTTGAGTATTAATAGGTCCAGCGTTCCTTGCGGCAAATCCGATTTCGGCTTCATTCCCTATACCTCCGGCTTCTGCATATATACTCCGCAACGTGTAGAAGGTCAAGGTGTGTTCTAAACTTTCCGAGTCAGCCCGGCTAGCCGTCGCCGGGCGAATTGGTAGTGAACAAAGTTTCCCTTTATCTAGGTTGGCTTGCCTCTGAAGGTCCGAACCCTAGATTCAGCTTTTGGTGATTGATTTGCGACCGTCTTAGTGTGCGGATGCTTCCCAAACCCGCAGTTTTCTCAAAAGCAGAGCTGTGGATCCTCTGCCTGGAATTCCTTTAATGCTGGGATGCACACGCTAGTTGGCGGAAAGCCCGCACGTGTAGTGCTGCAGCTCCCGCCACTTTCGAAGGAAGTTCCCAGTCGTGTTTCACACTGCATTGCGCGCAAGAAAAAACAATCCGGCTCGGCGGCGAACTGTCTATTTCTCTTGGAGTGATGCCAGATAGTCGCAAAGGTTCTTGATTCGCTTCCGTATGGCCATCTCGTGGTAATCAACCATGCTGAAGATCGGTCCCCAAACGGGCATGTCAGAGGACCCATGCGCGGAAATGGGCTTTCCGAACCGCACGACCCCGCTCACATATTCATACGGGAATTTCCCGCCATTGCCTTTCGCGAGCTTAGTTAGATCCGTCGGCGGTGTTTTCAGTGCCTCCGCCGCCGGCCCTCCGCCCTTCGCATTCCCTCCATGACAGGAAGCGCAATACTGATTGTATGTCTGGCTTCCCGATGCCGCATCCAGCGGTTCCGTACTCGCTTTCTTCGCCGCAGGTTTGTCTTGCGCAGCCGTCACGCACGCCAGCAGAAGAAGCGCGCCAAATAGAACTTTGTATCGCATATTAAGACCTCACTGTCAGCACGGGGCAAGGTGCACCGCAGACTACCCGGTAGGCAACTGTACGCGGCACGTGCCCGGCGGCGAGTCCCGTACCTCTCTTCGCACCCATCACGATTAAATCTGCTTTCTTTTCTCGCGCCATCTCCAGAATCTCGTGGACGGGCTCGCCGAGCCTCATGCGAAATTCTGGCTTACACCACAACTCGCCTCCAGCAGGTACGAGCTCGGCCAGTTCGTGAGTAATTGCATCCCGCTTCAGCGACAGACCTTGGTCCGAATAATCCTCAGCGTGCCTGACGACGTGCAATAGCGTCAAGTTCGCTTGGTTCTCTTGTGCTAAGGAGAAGGCGTAAGCTGCCTCACGCTCCGCTCCTACTCCGAAATCCGTCGCGAACAAAATGTTCTTGAATTCCACATCGCGCGGCACTTCTCCCTTGATGGCCGGTCCTACGGTTAAAACCGGGCATTTCGCTTGCCGAAAAATCTCTTCTGCGCCCGAACCAATAAGAATTTTCTGCAAACTGCCTGCACCGTTCGTGCCCACCATTACGAGATCGATTTGCTGCTTTTCGATCAGCGTCTGCATCGTCGGCCATAATGCCCCAAGTTCAATCAAGATCTCATGCGGCACCTCCCGGAGACGCCCGGAAATCAGGATTTGCCCCATCCGTTCTTGCGCATCGCGCGCTGCTTTTTCGTCCGTTGTCGCCATCAATTCGCGGGCCAGCATCACGTTTGCGTCGCTCGTGATAACGTGCGCCAAAAAAATCTTCGCCTCATAGTGCCGCGCAAGCGACAGGGCGTATTCAAGCGCACGCTCCGAAGCCGCAGAAAAGTCTGTTCCCACCAGGATTTTCTCAAGTTTCACCAGCTTGCTTTCCGGAGCCAATTTGCTTTCCAAACTCTTCTCTGTCTTTAGCATGACTTTCACCTCATGACTGCCGGCGTTGAGCCCTCCGCTCTTCGCCCTGTTCTCTTTCTGCGCCTTAAGCCCATCGAATGCTGTGAGCTGCATCATTTTCAAATGTGACCGGCGTCACCATCCCCCTATCATTATCATTGGCTGGCATTCGCACCCCGCCGCATCATTATCCTGTAGGCTTGGTTCGATCTGCGATTGCCGGTCTGCCTTTGGCAACCTCGGCAGTTTCGTGCAAGTGCTTCAACGCCTCGCGCGGGAATCAATCCAGCCGGCAATCGCACTGTACTTCTGCATTAACTCCTGGCTCCCTGCTTGGCGGGCAACGCGGGACACCTTTGCTACCTCTTTGGACTTCGCCCCTGATTAAATAGACTTTGCTTGGAAAAGTACGTGACACGGAGAAGCTGTCCTGTATCCTAATCCATATCGGCCTTACCCATGCGCACGTCCGGCGAATTGGAGGCTCTGCACATGGACGCTACGTATACACCTCATACACAAGATTTCAGCCACATACCCTCTGATCCCCTGCCGCCATACCGGGCGCTCTTTTCTGACTCCATACGATTTTGGGAGGCACGCCGCATTTTCTACAACCTTGCCCTCGCCGCCGTCGCCCTCATTTGGCTTGTCGCCTCTTGGCCACATTTCCGGCCAGCGTTCACTCTTATTTCGCTCCTCCAACTCGCCGTCCTCGCATTGCTCGCCAACTTGTGCTACTGCGCCGCCTACCTCGTCGATATCCCTATGCAGGGGTCTCCTTTAAGCTCCGTCTGGAAACGCCGGCGCTGGGCGCTTTGGGTTGCAGGAACGCTCTTTGCTATTCTTTTCGAAAATTATTGGATCGCCGACGAAATCTATCCTTTTGTCCGCTGAGCCTGCAGTCTCTCCCTGAACATCCGCGTCGAATCCACATGGTTTTGTCGTAACTGCCGTTCGCCCGCTGCTGACGGAATCGGAGGTAGGAGAGTTATGGCAACTGGATTCGGTACAGATTGCGGCGTGTATTCTGGCGTGTGTATGCGTAGACCGAAGGGCTGAGTGCTGACACCACTATCTGCGGGACCGTCACGGCGTTTCTTGTGTTAGAGAGGTCTTCGAACCGCGGGAGCATGACGGCGTTTTTTGCGTTGGCGAGGTCTTCCATCCGCGAGATTCCGGCGGATGGCACCTTCGGCAAGCCTAACTCCTGCAGCACTGGAAGAGCATAAGTGTTCTCGGAGAGTAGTGGAAAATAAACGTAAATGAATTTGCCTGGGACGTCCCAACTGAGCAGGCAATAGCCCAGACACAACGTCCGAGCATCGCCTCCATCCACCCTATACGCTTTGGTCGCAGCGGTTTGCTCTTGATTGGAGATCGATGTGTTTGCAACAAACCATCGCCCATCCGGCGAAACCGAAAACGCATCGAGGATTCGTTCCGAAGTGATTTTCCTCCGCCCGCTTCCATCCGCTTTCATGCGATAGAGAAAATTCGAGCCGCCTTCTATAGCGCGAAATACGATTTCACCATCCGGGAGGAAATGCGGCGAATCTTCGCTTGCTGTCGAAGTAATGCGCACAGGTGAGGAGCGCCGGCTTGTTGGCGCAACCCAGAGATTTGAGCGGCCGCTTTGGTCGTTCATGGCAAACGCAATTTCCTTTCCGTCCTGGGAAACCGCGAACTCGTCCATAGAGTACCCCGGCAGAACCTTATCAACTTTTCCGCTCGACAAAACTTTGACCCATAGCTCGTAGCCACGCCTTTGGCCGTTGTCCATTAAAAAATACAGGCTATTCCCATCGGAAGAGAACAAAGGCATTACCGCATTTCCCTCCGAAGCGATTTGGTGGTCCCCTTCTTTATCGTGGAACCACACCGTGCTGTCCTGCGTGCCGACAGACGTAATGAGTGATTTGCCGTCCGGAGCCATTGCAATCCCCTGTTGAGACGTCGGACCGGATGTAATCTGCTCCGGTTCGCCGCCTGGAAATCTTTGCCTCCAGATATGAAATTTGTCGGTCCCTGCGGTCAGGTACACCCATTTACCGTCAGTCGACCAAGCTCCTGCCAGGCACACCGCATCGGCGGGTCCAACCACTCGTCCGCTGCCCCCTCCCTGGAATGGCACAACCCGGCATGGCAATATGTTGCCGCGGCTGTCCATCTCGACAACCAGCACCCATCGCCCGTCCGGCGAAAGATACGAGTGATGTGCCATGCTCCGCTCGCCGGGAGGCAGATAAATGTCGCGGCTGTTTCCCCGGCCTTCGTCCGTTGTCACGATCCCCATGTGCAATCCTTCCTTGATCTCAGAAAAAAGTAGCCGCTTTTCACCTCCGATCCATGTCAATGACGAGGAATTGGGTAGCAGGAGATGGGGCCCGCCTCCGAGAACGGGAACTACCCATGTATCCCAGGGTCCAGCAGTGCCATAGGCAATGAGCGAGCCATCCGGCGAGAACACCGGGCCTAACTTGGGAGTCGCGTCATGCGTCAGCTGCACCGGCTCTCCGTCCGGCAGGAACTTGACATAAATTTGCCCCGGCCCGAGGAAAGAATCGTTTCCGCGGATGAACGCGAGCATCCGTCCATCGGGAGACAATGCCGGGTACACCGCCGAGTCGGTAAAGAATGTCAGTTGCTCCCAGTCCTTGCTTGCCCGCCCGCCACTCCCGGAATTTCGAAAAACGAGATATGCTCCGGCCAAAATGCCTAACGCGAGCAGTGCGCCCGCCGCGTAATACAAATATCGCCCCCGAACGCATGCGGTGCTTCGCTCAAATCCACGCGGGTCGAGGATTTTCTTCTTTCCTCTATCGCTTCTCCCGCGCCCGAAGCGGTCACGCGCCCTGAACTTGTGTCGCGCTTCAGTCTCTGCAACTCCGCGCGCACGTCGGACGCATGTTGATAACGCAAATTGCGGTCTTTCTCCAGCGCACGATTGATAATTTCTTCCAGCTTCACATCCAATTCAGGATTCAGTCGTCCGGGCGCTACCGGCTCCCGATTCATTATCGCGTCGAAAATCACTCCCGAAGTATCCCCGCGAAATGGCAGCGCGCCCGTGGCCATCTCGTAGATCACCACTCCGAACGAAAATAAATCTGTTCGCGCATCCAATTCTTTGCCGCGCACCTGTTCCGGCGACATGTACGCGACCGTCCCCACCGCCGAGCCTGGACTGGTCAGCATTTCTTCCGCCGTCGCCGTCGGCATCGCCGAAACGCCTTCCGCCGCACTGTCCAGCTTGGCCAAACCAAAATCGAGAATCTTGGCCTGCCCGCTCTTCGTGACAAAAATATTCGCGGGCTTGATGTCGCGGTGAACGATTCCTTTTGCATGCGCCGCGTCCAAACCATCCGCGATCTCGATGCTGAGCGACAGCAGCGTTTCCAACTCCATCGGGCGCCCTTTGATCCGGCTCCTCAACGTCGCGCCGTCGAGAAACTCCATCGCGATAAACGCTTTTGCGTCTTCTTCCCCCACGTCGTAAATCGTGCAGATGTTCTGGTGACTCAGCGCGGACGCCGCCTTCGCTTCCCGGCGGAATCGGCTCAAGGCTTGTGCGTCTCTCGCAACCGCGTCCGGCAAAAACTTCAGCGCCACAAAGCGGTCCAGCCGCGTGTCCTGCGCCTTGTACACCACACCCATTCCGCCGCCACCGAGTTTTTCCACGATGCGGTAGTGCGAAATCGTTTGGCCAATCAGTGAACTGGAGTCCGTCATCTGCCGCACATCTTAGGTTGCGTCCAAAATCTAGTCAACGCAGAGAGTTCCGTCCTGTGCCGGCGTTGCCGCGGCGCGCCGCCCACGGCTAATCGATCCAATCACACTCCAGGGGCTTCCCTCACTGCCGCGCCCCACTAGCCGCGGATTCTGTTTCAAATGGGAGCAGCAAACCGCGAAAGTGCCCCTATTTGAACAGACACGACCCGACATTTCTCCTACCCTTGCTCAAACGGGATTTCAAACTGGACGCTCTTGGGCAAACTCAACGGCTCCCGAGTCCAAAATGGGAATTCTGGCGAATAACTTAGATTCGAGGAGATAAATATGAAAATTAAATTAACGACTGGTCTTCTTGTACTTGCGTTTGGACTCGGCTCCACTGCTCTGGCTGCGACGGGAACTTCTCACCAGGCAAAGGAAAGGTCCAGCGCCACGGTCACGGTTGCTGGTTGCATCCACAATGGAACAACCACTGACGTATTTCTTCTCACTGCAAAAGACGGTAAAGGCTGGGATGTCAGCAGCAAGACTATAGACATTTCCAAGCATGTGGGCCACACCGTATCCCTAACCGGTACTCCTGTCACCACCGCCTCCACAGACGGCTCTGCCGCGTCGGCGACGACTCGGCTGGACGTTTCGGATCTGAAAATGGTGAGCGAGGGTTGCTCGCAGTAAAAAACACTCTGTAAAGTGGGCGCTTCAGTCAGCGTCCACTATCCCCTTCTGAGCCCTCCCTCGTCGCGCGGTGCTCCATCTGTGCGTCGTGTACAAGCGTGGAGTTTTTCTCTTCCCATTTGCTAACTTCGAATTCCTGACTTCAATTTCAGGGCGCGTGGCCGCTCGCTAAATCTGCAAGAAGAAATAGCCGCAACGAAGCCTCCAGGCAACAAGATCTTCAAGATGGGGTTCTGTGCAGAGGTACAGCCCCTTTTCTCCAAAAATCTGGCCGGAAGGTCAGCGTGACCGATTGGGGGAGTACCGTACTCTCAAGGCCTCGAAGAGCAGCCGCGAGCGTGGCTTACTGTAGCCATAGGCAGACCCGGCCCTCGAAAGAGGCCAGTATGAAAAACAAATGGATGATCGTTGGAGTTGCAGGAGTGTGCGTCCTGCTGGGCAGCACCGTAACAGCCGCGCACACCTATAATCCAATCAAATGGATAAAGAAAGGTCCGGCCCCGACGGCAAGTGAACAGCTTGCCGCGAACAAGGAGCAAAACAAAAAGTTATCGGTGCAGTTGCAGGCGGTGCTGCCTCCGCGCACAAGCCTCAAGGATGCGTGCGCTGGATTTAAGAGCCTCAACGATTGCGTCGCCGCGCTTCACGTCAGCCACAATCTCCAGATCAAATTTAACTGCCTTAAATGGGATGTCACCGGCGCGAAACCGGCTGGCGACGTCAAATCCTGCGAGGCCCCGTCGAGAGACAAGGCCATGGACCTGAGCAAAGCGATCCGCGAGCTCAAGCCCGACGCCCATTCCCGGACGGAAGCAAAGACCGCCGAGAAACGCGCCCGCGAGGACATCAAGGACGCCTCCTAGCAGAAGCTAGAGCAGCCCAACTTTTCTGCGACTTTGCAGAGAGGTTGGGGCTGCCTTCCCCTAGCCTCTTCCTTTTCTCCCGCTCCTTTCATCACGCGATTCTTCGCCTGCTCCCCGGCATCGCCCCCCGCCCACCTCATCCGGCCAAGAAATCTCCGCTGAATGTGCAAAAGTGAACAGCGCGTATCCTGAAGAGTCTCTAGGATGCGCCACTAGATGGTCAGCCGGCGTGTAGTGGGATTTCTTCATCGGTGACCCGCGATTGTGCAAGGGCCAGCTGTTGTGATCGGCTTGGATACGGGAATATACCTGGGTCATCAGCCACGTCCACGCCTTTGCCCTGTTTTCGCTCAGCGCGTGTGCGAAACGATGCGCGATTTGGCGCGTACGTTTTTCGTCGCATCACAAAGTTGCCGGCTAAGCCCTATGACAAACCCAGTGCCCCCGCCCCACGGAACGGAAGGGCGGTGCATTTCCCCATGAGGATCCTCTTCCCCGCATTATTTTGTTCCCTGCTGTGCACTGCGCCTGCTTCGGCGCAATCGTCAATTGCGGGCGCAAGTGGCGCAGCTCCCGCCGCCGCCGCAACTGCCGAAGCTCCACCCGTCGCCATAAAGCCCGTCAAGCCCATCAGGAGCGAACCTCCTATCGCGACGGCCAGGAGCAAGACCATTGAACTGGCCCTGGGCTACTCCTACCTAAGTCAACCGGGGTACCAGTCCAATCGATTGGGCTTGCGAGGCCCTGAGGCCAGCTTCACGATCGGTTTTTCTCGACTCGGCATAACAGCTGATTTTGGTTATGCGCGAGCCTCCAATGTTCTGGGTACGGGGCAGAATAGTTCTGTCTTTACTTACCTCGCGGGTCCCGTTTTCCATCACCCAGTGCGCCGTGACTTTGATTCTTACGTTCATCTGCTCGTCGGGGGCGCCAAAGTGAGTGGTCCGGTTCTTACGAATGACGGGACAATTCTGCTCGGCGGATGGACGACCGGTTATGCCTGGGAAGTTGGCGGCGGAGTTGAGTACTGGGCGACAGATTCCATGGCCATTCGCACAGGCGCGGACTATTTGAGAACTTCGTTCTACGATTCTTCGCTTGCGGTTCGGGGCCAAAGCAATCTCAGGGCAACCGCGGCGGTAGTCTATTATTTCGGAAACCGGTCACACATACACCGCCGGCGGTAAGTCAGGTGCCCCAGTCTTTGCTTGATTAGATGACGGTGTCGACCGTCCCGGAGAACGCGGCCGCGGGTGCCGCAGGTTCGCAGTTTGAACCTGGGTCTTCTGATTTTTCCACCCAGTTCCACACCCTCATCAAACGCGACCGCGGGGTGCCCCGGTTCGTGGGCCGCTGGGAACTTCCTCTCCCTGCATGACGTATATCCTTGTGTCCTGCACGCCATCTGATAAGGGAGTCTCATGAAGAAAGTCTTCGCTGCAAAAACGCTGCTGCTGTTCGCGGTATTCGCTTTTTGCTGTATCCGGGCCGATGCTCAGGCGGTCCCCGCCCTCGAGAACATTAATTCCCAGGCCGAACTAGACAAGGCCATCACCACGCTGGATGCCGCCCTGTTTGACGCCTACAACCGTTGCGATTTGGAGAAGTTCAGTTCGTTCTTTGTCGATAATGTCGAGTTTTACCACGATCAGGGTGGCGTCACCCTCGGCAAGGCCGCATTGACCGACAGCGTAAAGAAGAATATCTGTGGCAAAGTGACCCGCGAACTCGTTCCAGGAACGCTGCAGGCGTATTACATGAAGGGTTATGGCGCGGTCGAGATGGGTGTCCATCGTTTCCACCACCCGGGACATGAGGAAAGCGAGGGCGTCGGTGAAGGCAAGTTCGTTCATCTGTGGCAATACAAAGACGGCGCATGGAAAATTACTCAGGGTCATCAGCTACGACCATCACGCTGCTGCGAAGTAAGCACGGAATGATAGAATCCGCTCATGAGACGAGCGGTTGCTATAGCGGCGATCATCGGATGGGTGTTCGCGCTCTTTCTTTTCTTGCCGGACATCAGGAATTTTCTCTTGACGCATCCTTTGTGGCACATCGTATTGGCTGCTGTGCCTGGAATTGCGGTTCCTGTTCTCGCGTGGTTCGAGTTGCGCCACTCCGCCGAAGCAAACACCCTCCGCGCTGATGCAAATCGTCTCCGTTCCGAACAGATTGACCTTCAGAATCAGATCGCTGCGCTTACGGCTGAACTTGCTGCGGAGCGGAACAAACATCTTCAACAGATTGCCGAGAATTCGAAGAAGCCAGCGGATATTCCAGTTTTTGCAAAGGGCGGCATGGCCTACCACGCCACGTATAGTAAAGGTTCGTCCGAGCGGCGGACCATCTATGTGTATGCAGCCAAAGACGGTTCAAATTCATTTTTGCTTGAAGCTTCCACCGGACAGAGGGTTATAGGAAACAACGAAGAGATTTCCAAGCGGTTCTCCGTCCTGCAAATTGAGTACGAGGCAGCAGGCTTTGAGCCTACCAACTCTGGCACAGGCGGTACCCTGCATCGACTTTTTATTCGCTAACGCTTCGGGCTACCTACGCAAACGTAAGCCCCAACGCCGTCCGCAGCTGGGAACAAGGCACGCGCCGCCTTCTTCGTTCTAAGGGCGATCGGTTCCAGAGAGGTTTGCCGCTGATGCTTGGCGGGGTGCCCCAGGTTCGTCGTTTGAACCTGGGTCTTTAGAATTTCCCACCAATTTCCACGCTCGCACAACCCAATCGATCTCCGCATAGGGCGTGCCGATGCGCCCCGACTCAGCTACATTCGGATGGGTATGCCGGATGGCACGATTCGTGGCTCCGGCACTCCAGCTTTTTGAAGCGCCGTGACAAACGCTTCGAGCATGGAATAGGGATACACAGTTGGGCCGACTATTAGGCGATCAAAGAGTCGCGAGAAGTCGAGTTGCTCAAGACCTTCGGGGGCGCTCGGAATATTCGCATCAAAGGGAATCTTATAAATGATCTGCGGAATACCCCCTATGTCTTCCGTCGAACGTTCTTGCGCGATCAGTGGAGAAGGCCAGCGAACAGGGGCATAAATCAATCGCCATTCACATTCTTCTTTGAAGCCCTCATGCTTTAGGCACGTCACAGCGGCTACCAGCATGTTGTAGAGCGACGTGACTATTTGCTCGCGACCGACTGATTTTAGGAAATCGCGATGTTGGTTAATCTTGCCGACGACTCTATAGACTTCAGTCTGAAGCTGCTGCTCACCGAGATATGCGACAGGACTTACAACTAGACTGAATACATTTGCGCGCAGCAGTGAATACGGAAATGTGAAGACAATCGCAACACGCACCTCCCTCCCGCCAAACGCCCGCCACATTGACAACCGGCCATGCTCATCCTCTTCTTTATTGTGTTCTGAGATACAGGTGACGTACGTGTTGTAGTGAATGTCATTCCACGTTTGTCTGAACAATTGAAACGCTTCTGCGGTTGCTCCCGGAGCGCAGCCATCCACAGCTTCAGTTAACGCCACTAATCCTTTCTCGTGATCCTTGTGGAGAACGCTCCCCAAGAGACTCTGTCCGTGTAGCACTTCAGAGTAGTCGCACATTCCCGTCACGTTTCGCAGCCAGACACGCTTACTCTGAATAATTCCCAATGCAGCTTTCGCGGACGTGTAGTGAACAAAACTTACTTGCCCATCACCCCGTTTCTTCGCGAACCCCTCCATTTGCTCCATCGCGTACGGATGGAAGATGCATTCGAGGGATACTTCGCCTGATTCGGCCATACTCTGCGCTCCTATGTTGTCGCGCGTCATTATAGGCGCTCAGGGTTTGTAGGGCGAGGCGTGTGGCGCCGACGTTCACCTCATCTTCCCCTACGCCACCCACTTCATTGTCAGTTTCTTGCGCTTCCTCGCGCAGTCCAGAAGATAAAGATCGATCAACTTCTGGTAAGGAAGTCCTGTCTCCTTTGCCAGTCCTTTGAAATAGTCCACCACTTCCGGACTCAAGTTGATTCCCACGGCCTTTTTCTTCCCGGCGTACGGGTTCTTCAGCTCTTTCAGTCTGGAAAAATCATATTCTTTCTTCATAAATCGAACCGCAGCATGTCTAGATAATATCTAGAGTGAGTCGAGATAGCAAGCGGAGCGCGCGCGCCGGCGTCTTAGCTCCCGGGTGGCCTATAACTGCCACCCGCCCTACCACCCGCCCTTGTTATCAACTCGTTTAACTTAAGATGTGGGATAATGCCGGACGTGGATTTTGCCCTGACTTCCAAGAAACTCTTCGTTCTTCTCGAATCTGGGGTACTGGAGAAGGGCAATCAGGAGAGATGCGTTCGCATTTTTTACGATGTAGCCAAGATCATTCACTACAGGCAGGTGCGGCTCAATAAACCACAGCTCAAGATGAAGGAGATTGCTTCCGCGCTTACCCTTGTAGAATTCTTCCACTCTTCAACATACCGGTTTCAAGCCACTGGAGATTTGGCCCGGAACTTCGGTCAATGTCCAGAAGGTCAAGCCGTAGAGTATTTCGAGCGCTCTGTCATGGGGGTAGTAGTCGACTCGTTCGGGAGAAAGGTTGCAATCGAGGAATCGGGCCTAAGATCGCTCTACAAGGAACAGTACACTGGCAGACATCTAATCGCTCCGGAGAACTACGAAGCGGTACGAGGCAAGCGCTTGCCTTGGATTCGGCACGTGATCGAGAAAGCGAGCTCTGTATATCGAGTCGATGAGATCGTGCACGGAAAGTTCCGACGGACATTTCTATACACTGCAATCTCTTCGATTCCGCTGATCCCCAAACCTGACGTCACCTATTTCATGGTCGTCGTATCGGAGGATCCAAACGGGAACTTGAAGTTCGTCACGGCATATCACATTCCAAGTCATAATCGCTTCCTTTCGCGCATCGAACCAGGCGTCCCTGTCCGCAGTGCGTAAGAGATTGGGCGGTAGCGTAACGTCTTTTGTGTAAATTCCGGTTTTGAGCGAAAAAAAGGGCGTACTTTCCTTTGGAGCGCGAACTCACAGAGGAGGTACACCCTAATGCGAGAACTGGAAGTCCTCGTTGATGGCCATCTTAAGCTGGACCTGGCCGACTGCCAAGAATTCTTTGAACAGGACCTTGCCGAGCACGTGCGTTCCGCAATCAAACGGCTGATCGAGCAGGCTCTGCTGGCCGAGCGCGACCGCCATCTCGACCTCGGCTACTACGAGCATGCCCCCACCACCCGTCTCGACTACCGCAACGGCTACTACTTCCGCGATCTCACCACCAAGCTGGGCGTGCTCTGCCGTCTGAAAGTTCCCCGCACCCGCGGCGGGTTTCGCTCCCAATTCCTTCCGCGCTATCAGCGCCGCCAGCAAGACGTCAACGAACTGGTGCTCCAGGCTTTTCTGCGCGGCATCTCCACCCGCCAGGTCGGCCAAGTTCTCGAACCCTTTCTCGGAGAATGCTATTCCGCGCAGACCATCTCCAACATCACCCGCCAGCTGGACCACGCCGTCGCGCAGTTCCATCGCCGCGCCCTGCGCGACGACTACCTCTACCTTTTCCTCGATGGCGTGTCGCTCAAAATGCGCGATCTCTCCGCTAAAGTCCGCCGCCGCATGGTGTTAGTGGCCTACGGCGTGCTCCCCAACGGCAAGCGCGAAATTCTCGACTACCACTTCGCTCACGGGGAAAGCGAAGCCGCCTGGCTGGAGTTTCTGCAAGGGCTGTTCCTGCGCGGCCTGGAAGGAAAACATCTCCGGCTAATCGTTACCGACGGCGGCAAAGGCCTGCGCGCCGCTCTGCCGGTGGTTTTTCCACGGGTGCCCATGCAACTCTGCTGGGCTCACAAGATGCGCAACATCGCCAGCAAAGTCGGTCGCCACGATGGCGCCTGCGTGGCCGAAGCCTCCGCCATCTACCGCGCTAACAGCAGGAAGGAAGCGCTACGCGCCTTCCGCCAATGGAAACAGCACTGGGAGCAGCGCCGGCCCACCGCTGTGGCCTGCGTCGAGCACAACCTGGACGCGCTATTGAATTTTTTCAACTTGCCGGAAGCGCACTGGAAAAAACTGCGCACCACCAACGTGATCGAACGCGCCTTCCGTGAAGTGCGCCGCCGTACCCGCCCCATGTCCAGCTTCACCAATCTCGCAAGCTGCGACCGCATCATCTACGGCGTCCTCTCGCACCTGAACAGCTCCTGGGAAAGAAAACCCTTTTTCAAATTTACACAAAACCCTTGACGGTACCGATTGGGCGGTACTATTGACCTGGGCGGAGGTTAGGGTTTATCATTCAGCTGTACAGGATGGTGGGTAAGAGTATTTTGCGGGCTAGCTGATGGGTTCCGCATCTAATTTCTGCCTGCTGAATCGCATCAGCAAGTTTTGGGCGCCCGGTTAATAGCCGGGCGCCATTTTTTTGTTCGCCGGAATTTCCAAAGATAAAACGCGTCGCTCCGCCGGGTGCCGCATACACTGGCGGGTGGCCGCGCCTTAGCTCTCGGGTGGCGCTGTGATAGAGAAACACATCAACCGAGGGATGCGTACTGACCTTCAGCCTCTTTGTTCTCGGATTTGCAGATCAAATTGTGCCGTAGGAAACACCGAAATCGCCAATGATTGCAGCCCGCTGACAAAAATGGGCCGTCCGGTTAAGTCCGGGCGGCCCAATCCTCTGCTCAGAGGCGGTCTTTCGTCACGTCCTCGTTGTGCTGGACCTTTCTTCCCAGTAAGGGGTGTAACCATAGTGTTTATAAATCCTGGTTCCCCAGGTGGAATCAGCCATGTTCGGCCAGTTGTCTTTATCGAAACCCGGAGCATTCTCCAGTAGTTTCTTGTCGAGATTCAGGACGGCGTGCTTGTCCGACAATCTGAAGTGCAGCGCGTTCCACGGGATGGCAAAATACTTGTCACCCATCCCAAGAAAGCCTCCAAAGGATAAGACTGCGTACGCGATCCGGCCGGCTCCAGCGTCGAGTACGATGTCTTCGATTTTTCCGAGGTCTTCCTCTTGTGCGTTGACGACCTTGCTGCCTATCACGGTCTTCTTCGCGGGAACGATATCCGTGTATCTCATTGCTCTTGGCTCTGCCATGCTATTCTCCTTTTCAAGCAAAGTTTGCAATGGGCCAGTCGCCTCGCAGAGTACCGGCCGGGGACCGGGGTTGCTGTTCTTTTTTGGACACTTTTAAGTGGACGGGTGCCCACGCCTTAACTCCCGGGTGGCTTACGGTCTGCGGTTTTGTTTCGGCCTTGTTTCATGCAAACGGTGCGCCACGCCACTTCTTCTTTCGCGTTTCTACTCACTACTCACTATCCACTGCTCACGGCCTCTCCCACTTTCCCACACATTTCCACACCCCATGGCTGTGATATAAAACTCTCTCACTCCTCCTGGAGTAAAATCTCGGGCTGATCATCGGGACACACCTACGTGAGCTGGATTGAAAACAAATGACCGTACCAACGCCTAGTTCGAACCTCGGCCGTCATCTGTTTGGAGCGGCGGCTTTGGCCTTTGGCTTCATCACACTGACCTGGCTTGAGTACAACGACTGGCATCCATCGCGTTACATTCTCTACGCCGCAGCCGCTGCCCTGATCTTCGGCGGCGCTGCGATTCAGTTCCGTCGGACCGCGAAAGCGGGCGCAGCCGTCCTTGGTGCGGTTTATCTTGTCTTCGCCTTACGGTGCCTGCCAGGAATCGTCGCCGCACCGCGCATCTACAATAGCTGGGGCAACTTCTTCGAGCAGTTCTCTCTCGTCGCCGGAGCGGCGATCGTTTATGCGCGCTTGTCATCGGCATGGTCACCGGAAACGCTTAATCGGATCGGCCGCATTCTTGTGGGCATCTGTACCGCTTCTTTTACCCTCGAACAGGCGTTTTATCTTCACCCTACCGCCAATTTTGTTCCGAAGTGGGTTCCGCCAAGTCCGATGTTTTGGGCGGTAGCGACGACTGTTTTCTTCGCACTCGCGGCCGTGGCTCTTCTTGCGAATCGAAGTGGCGCTTCTCGCGGCTCGCCTGCTGACAATGATGCTCGTGCTCTTTGGGCTACTCGTGTGGGTTCCGTTGCTTCTTTCGGATCCCCACAGTCATACGAATTGGAGCGAAACCGCCGAGACCTTCGCGATTGCCGGAACAGCATGGATTCTTGCTGATCTCCTCGCGCGAGTCTCGGCTTAATGACATCGTCCGCGATGACGTGAGGCGGGTGGCCGTCGATAAGAGCGAAGGCCACCAGCTCCGATTCACTGCTACTGTCGCGCTGGCACCCGCCAACGGGTATACAATTGCCCCAACGGCGACGCAATGGCAGCGTCGAGAAAGAGGCAAGTATGCAAGTTGCAGCGACCCAGGCAGCGCCAGAAAGCGTCCGTGAGTTTATTCAAGAGTATTTCGATGCGTGGAAAGGCACCGACGAAGACAAAATTCTCGCATACTATTCGGATGATGTCGTAATCCACCTTCCGACGGGAACACTCGAAGGGAAGTCAGCCGTGCGAGATAACTTTGTCCGACCGTTCATCGCCGCGTTCCCTGGCAATGTGCATTCCATTCGGAACTTGGCCCACGCCAAAAATCTGGTCGCGGTGGAATGGACTTTTGACGCTATGCACAAAGGCGCCTTTGGCAAAATCGAGGCTACGGGCAAAAAGGTTCAGGTTCCCGGCTGTTCCTTCTACGAGTATGACCTCGGATCCAGAAAGATTCCGGCAGGAAGAATCTACTTCGATTTTGCTACCCTGTTGCGGCAAATTGGCGCCGGAGCGTAAGCGCAATCTGTTTACGGCTAGCCGCCGTGGTGGAGAGCGTCAGCGGCTAAGTCCTTCCATGAGAAGGGCGGGTAGGACATCCTCTACTCGCAGAAAAGATTTTGACTTTGTCTTTCTCCGTCGGGTGCCCATCCTTGCGGGTTTGCTTTATGCAAGGGAGGGTCTTCCGCATTTCGCATTTCCAATTTCGATTTCCTCTCCCCACTTTCTTCTCGCACTTCCCCATCCCTCTTAACCGTCTCACCAAACCACAAAATTCCCGCCAACCCCTTCTATCACCTCGACTTCCCCGCGTCTCATTCGAATGATAAGTACCAAGGTACTGTACCTTGACAGTAATCCAATTCCTTGCTATCATTTCCTATGTTTCGCCCACGCCGCACCCTCCCGCGCTCCAACCGATCCACTACAACCCTGTTCTTCCGGATGTCTTCTTCTTACTTCAACTTTCAACTTTCGACCTTCAATCGGTTTCCCTAACTCCTTTCCCTGCCACTCTTACAAGCCATCTGCAAAGACATGAAAAATCAGCTACTTTAAGTCTCGCATTTGCCACTCTTACGAGCCGCGTCAAGCATAAGTCCAGTGTTTGCCACTCTTACAAAAAACACCCGGGGTCACATCTTTCAAGCCAAAGATCCTTCCGGTCAGGTTTTTCTCGGCCTAATTTCCTCCCCACTCACTACTCACCGGTCTCTACTATCTCTTTTACAATCCGCACTTACGAAAAACCCACCTGTAAGCCCCTTGGAATCCGCACTTCCAAAACACAGGACTTAAAACCCTTTAGAATGAACACTTCCGAAAAAACCCCCAGGGGGGAGGGCACATCCTTCCAGCCGCTTAGCACCGGCTGGCTACTCACTACTCACTACTCGCTATTCACTACTCACGGAAAGCCCGTCAGCTATTCACCGTCGCCCGAAATGCCGCGCCATGCAAGGAGCGGTTGCAAGGTTTGCAAGACTTGAGGAAAGTCGGCGGCGAGCGTCGTCACTGTCAAAACTCCGACCGACGCGCCGCTTCGCGCATAAATCCGCCGGTAGACCAGTTCCCTGCCGTCCTTGGTCGAATGGCGAACATCAACGGCCAGACTTTCGTCGGCTCCGCCCACGCGCGGCGGCATGGTCGGCTCGATTTTCGGATCGCGGAGATACCCGCGCAGCGTGCTGATTTGCGACTCCACAAACTGCTGCAGCGTGATTCCGCCGAGCAGCTCTTCGGTAGCCGCCACACTGCTTGGAAAATCTTCGTGGCCCGATTGCTGCAAGCCAAATCCTTCTTGCACTTGCCATTCGGCCGGCGCGGCAGGAAACGACCAGCCCATCACGGAGAACGCAGCGCCTCGTGGACTCATCGCGCTCCGCGAAGCAGGGCGGTCCCCGAACTTCTGCGCGATGTGCGGCGCAACGCCCGGCGGCGGCTCACCACGCGGCGGTTTGGCGGAACCGCTCGGCGGGCTCGGAATCCGCGAAAAGCCGGCGGTTCTTCCACGGACGGCTGTTCGTTCTTCGCGGCCTGCTCGGCTCCAGGACGCAAACTGCCAGGCGATGGTAGTGGTGGCTCTGCAGCAGCGGGACGTGACTGCGCGGCTGGCTGATCGACGTCAGCCGTCCGCATCGCCGGCGGCGCGGCATCAGCAGCGGAAGGACGCGCGGACGGCGGGCGCGGGAGAAGCGTCGACCGGAGCGGGTTCGCGAGCAACTATGCCTGCCGCAGGCTCGCGAACATCCCTTCCCGGCGGGGGCAGGCCAATATTTCTGTTCGGCGCGGGCTTCGACTCCTCTGCGGGCCGTGCGGCGGGAGGTGGTAACGGGGGCGGCGGTTCCTCGGCGCGAAGCTGCGGTTCTGCAGCGCGAGGTTTCGCGTTCTTCCGCGTGAGGCCGCTGCTGTGCAGCGGGCGGCGCCGCAACTTCTTCGGGCGGCAGCAAGGACGCAAGTTTCGCGTCGGCAACAATTTTCACCGCGAAAATTGTTTGCCCGCCTTTGATTTCGTCGCCGTTCGCGAGCATGGCGTCCTGAATGCGCGCGCCATTGAGAAACGTGCCGTTGCTGCTCTTGCGATCCTGAACGCGGCAGCCGCTCGGCCCGCACTCGACGGCAAAGTGCACGCCGGACATAAACGTGTCGTGTGGCAAAGCAAACTGCGCGCGCTCTGCCGCCCGTCCGACGGTCACCGACTCTGCCGGTTACCAGGGCAATGTTCTTGCCCGCGAACGGCCCCGCATTTATCTCAAGCAGTACGCCCATTTATTTTCTATTCGCTTTTGTTTCCGCGATTACTTCGAGCCTGCCGATTGCGCCGCTCGCCGGACGTCGCGCTCTTTCCTCGCCGTTGCAAGTATTTATCGCATTCTAGCAGACGCTCGACATCCATCACAGAAATGGTCTGCAAATACTCGGACTCCGGGAGCGCTCTTGCGCAGTCTGAACGATGGGCGAATCGATTCCCTCAGGACTGTTATCGAGTGACGCGAGCTGTCTGCATGGTCTTCGCGGAAACACAAGATCCCATCACTGAGAAACTGGAGCAGCTCCGACGGCTAGGCAGGAGCAAGGTGGAGCTCCTTTTGAGCGGCGCCTTTGGGGCCGCGGGTGAAGTGGAGTGCGGTGGCCGGGTCGTCGGCTTCGATGAGGAAGTGTTTTACTGGCCCGAAGAATTGATTGGTTTCTTCGGGTAGGCAGGTGGGGAGAAAGAGGCGCAGGACGCGGGGATCGTAATAGCGGAAGTAGACTTGTTTCCCGTCAGGCAGTTTGACGGTGAGGAAATGCCGGAAGTGCGTGCGGAGATCTCTGAGGGGCATGTCGGAAGTGAGGAAGACACCCCAGCTTTTGGACCACGCTTGGTGAACGAGCGTATCGAGAAGAGCAGATTCTTGCGGGACGCGCACGAGATAGGGCGCGAAGTGCGCCAGTTGAGCGCCCTGCGCGCCTTCGTAGAGAGATTGATATTCTTCTTTGGATTCGAGGATGACCTTGAGGACGCTGGGCTCGCGGGAGGCATCGAGCAAGACGTAGAGCGGCTGGAAGTCTTTGGCGAGCAGGTCTTGCAAACGAAGTTGACGTACAGCGGGAGCTGGGAGCTTGGGAGTTGGTTCCGGCGGCGCGGCAGGAAAAGAAACGGGAGGAGCAGTGGCTGGAAATGAAGGCAGGCCGCCGTACAAACGGGGAGCCGCGGCGGACGAGGCGGGAATTTGTTCTGGTATGGATTGTGGTTTGGGCGCTTTGCTGAGTTCTGACTTGGGAGGTGTGGCAGGAAGCGCTTCGTCGGGGAGCATGCGAATGACGAAGACGGTGTTGCCGGCGCGGATTTCGTCGCCGTTGGCGAGAGTGGCTTCTTTGACGCGGGCGCCGTTGAGGAAGGTGCCGTTGCTGCTTTCAAGTCGAGAAGGCGGCAGCCTTTTTCACCGTACTCGATGGCGAAGTGGAGGCTGGACATGAGCTTGTCGTCGGGGAAGGACTGGTCGGCTTTGTCCGTGCGGCCGAAGCGGAGGGGTTGGCCGTGGGCTAGCGGGAGTTTGGTTCCCACGTTGGAACCTGAGCGAATTTCGAGAACGATTTGCATGGCGCGAATGCCGATTATGTCTCACTCGAAGAAATAAACAAACACCTCCAACCTAAGGAGCCGAAACAGCTCGCGCTGGACCGAGAGGAGCCTCACACGAAATCGGTCGTGAGCCTTAGAAGTACAGCGCCTGTAGAGCGGCGCGGTGGACCGGACCGAAAAGCTGGAAGGGAGTGGTTGTTCCAGCAGGAGGCGCCACGGCGCCGGACATCACGCCGCGGACCGACGCCGCATCAGCGGGGAATTTATAGGGAGTAGCGCCTGGAAATTCCACCTCGTGACGCAAGCCAAGTGTATGGCCGATTTCGTGACAAATAGACTGGGCGACGACCATGGCCTGAAGGTTGGGATCGGTTAAGGAACTAAGGAATTTCCGTAAACCATTTAGATTACTTGTTCCCGCAGTAAGTGCGATTGGAGCAAGTATGGTCTTGTTGGGTGGCGCGATTGTCTGCAAGCCCTCGGAATGGGCAAGTTCGTTTCCATTGGGATCGACGTCCTGGCGAACGGCGTAAAAGTCAAAGAACGGAATCTGAACGGACTCAGAAACGAGCACGGAAAAGCCTTGGTCGGCTTCCATCTTATCCGCGAAGGATTTCTCGTTAGCCGGCAAGACGTTTCGTGACATCCACCAGAGATTGCCCTTGGTGGTACGAATCTGCTTGAAATTCGTCGTAAATCGCGTCTGAACCGGCGCACCAGCGTCCACGTTGACAGTGGCAAAACCGAGATCTCCCATGATGGTACGGACAAAACCGGCAAGAGTCGCGAGGTTTGCGGGAGCCTTGATAAGGCCCATGACGGAGCTCTCAATAAAGACATTCATGGTTTGGCCGGCGAAAGGGACTCGGACGCGCGCGGGAGAACCGAGCAATGACATAGTGTAGAGATTCCGGACACCAAAAAAGGTGAAAGGAGGATGATTAGCGACTTGATTCACGACGGCATCGTCGGTCACTCCATTGTGCTGGGTTTGAATCTCGATGGCTTGGTTAGCATCGTGGGTACCAGGCGCAATATCAACAACATCGGTTTCGACGGTATTGTTGACGGTAAGACGGGCATTGAGTTCGAAAGTCGTATTTCGCGGGTCGAAAACCCAAGGCAAATGGAGTCTGACGGGATTTGTCTTGTCAATATCGAGGGAATTTGAGTTGGAATCCGCAGTGAGGAGCAACTCAAAGTCAGAGTTGGCAATCTCCGGAGCCGTTGAGGGTGTGAAATCCGTGATCTGGAGGCTGGAATTCTGGGGATCGGGCCGTTTACCGTTAAACTGCACACCAGTCGTGAGAAGACGTAGTTTGCCGGTATTAGCGCCGAGCGTGCCGCAGAGAGTGAAAGCGCCGTTGGGATTGTTAGTTTTGATGCGCGCAAGCAGTTCGATGCGCGCGGGCTGAGGAGAACCCAAAACGACGGGCATGTTTCCACCGTTGTTCTGAGAGAGAGAGATTTCGACGGAGGTGACGACGCGGAAGGCACCTGCACTGGCCTGCGACCCGGTCGCGAAATTGCCGTTGCCGGACGGCTTCAAGAAAACCGCTTTGGGAGTGAGTTTGACGCGAACTTTTCCGGCCATATTCAGTGATCGCTCTATATCAAAATTCGTTGTCCTGGGGCTGATTGGAAACGGTGGTGGCTAAGGGACCAAAGATCTCAAATCCGGCATTTCCGGCATCCATCCCGCCGGTCGCCGGGCCGACTTCGGACCATTTGTTCACGATGGTCATGTGGGCGAAGTCTTTGACGTAATGGTCATCGCCGGCGAATGGGAACTCAATGTGTCCCTGGTAGTCCGCAAGCCATTCGGACACGGCGTGTACCACGACCACGTTAGGAGCGTCTTCACTGAAGGAGACTATCGCAGCCAGAAATTTTGTAAAGCCTTCAATGTGGGTGATGTTCTGGGTTTTGAGCGTGGAGCGATTGCGAATTTGCTTTTCGAAAGCCCCGCTGGCAGGGCTATCTCCCATCTTGATGACGCGGGAGTTCGTGGCCGGGTCCAGGGGTGAGACGTTAACCATGCCGGGCGCGGTGGTGACGGGCCACTGAGGTGTGCCCTGAGTGGTAATTCCGACCTGAGGGCCCGGACCACTGCCAGCGGGCCCCCCGACGTCGAGAATTTTCTTGTCAAATGTAAGATCCTGTCTGAGATGGTTAAATCCTTTCGCTCCGCCGTCGTATTTGCCGCGCACGTCGGAGGAAGTGATGTTCTGGCTGTAAAAGGGTGTGACTTTGGCGAGGCCGACGTCACCTTTGGGGCCACCGCCGGTGTACTTGACGGTGACCTCACTGTCCCAGGCGTGCTTTCCAAAAGCAAACTCCCCAACGAAAGCAGCGAAGAAATCCTTAGGAAGGTTGAAGCCCTGGGGATTCGGGTGGGTCTTGAGAAAAATCCCGCCATCAACAAAGGTGTCCCGAGTGTTTATCTTGGCGTTGGCCACATCAACGGTAAGTCCGACGACCACGAAATTCCAAAGGATAGTGGATGAACCGATGGTAGCGGAGGCGGAAAAGGAACCGGCCTTGTCGAACTTAAGATTCGCCTTGGTGCCGCCCAAGATTGGGGTAATGGCTGGCGGTGTAGCGCTGGATTGGTTGGGCACAACGGCCCAGTTAACAGACTGGCCGGGAGGCTCGGTGACGGCTTCAAGTTCTAGCTCAGCATCGCACCGTACGAGAACCACGGCATCAATCGGAGTGCTGGCATTGGAAGACGAGGAAGATAGGGACTTGACGCCGAGTGTTTTCGTAAGAGAGGTCCGCGTGCTGAAGGTGCCGCGAATCGAGGCTTTAATGGATTTGACAATGGTGGGAGCGACCTTGGCGTTGAGAGTGGCGACGGGCTTGGCTTTGCGATTGGCGACGAGGACTTTGCCGTTGGCGCTGTCGTTGAGCGAAATGATGTCTGCGAAGAAGCTTGAGTTGGAGCCGCCAACGAGAGCGGAGGAAGCAGAATCCTTCGTGACGCCTTTATCAGCGACGAACTCGGTTTTGGTCACGCGGAAGTCGAACTCACCGGGTTTGACCAGGCCAAAATCGGCGACGCCGTCGGCGTCACTCTTGAGTTCACCGATTCCGTTGACGTTGACGGTAGCGCCTTCGATGGGGATGCCGTCGGTAGTGGTAATGAACATTTTGAGGGCGGAGGTTTCGAGGCAGCGGACAGTAGGAACGGGATCGGAGGGATCGAGGACGATCATCGGAGATTCGTCGTCGCAGCCGTCGACCTTAAGAACGTAATTGGCGTCGGGGACAAATTCGTGTAGGAGAATGCCATCTTCGTTAAGGACGCCGGTAAAGGTGGAGTCTATGTCGTGTGACAAGCGAATCGTGTACTTGCGGTTGGAGAGGAGTGCACGGCCGTCAAGGTCAAGAATCTGCATGAAGAGCTTGCCAAAGAAACCGGTGGTGCCCTGGCAGGGTGAATTGTCCGAGATGCGCTGGTAGAAGCGGCAGGCAAAAGTATCTCTCGACTCAGTGAACTTGCGGTCGACGCCGGGAAGATGGGAAGAGCGACGATGTTCGCCGTCAGAGAAAAACCGTTTTTTGCATGCGGCAGCGCCTTCTTTGTACGAAGGACAGGGCCACTTGGCCGGAAGGATCTGGCTACCTTTCCGGAAGATCAGGATCATGACGCGGCGATTCGGAGCATTGTTTTTATTGCGGGCTGCCAGGGCGGCCTTATCCTTTTGATGGTCCGCAATTTTGAATTGCGCTTCGTCTTCCTGGGAAAAGAGGAGAAGAGGATTAAATCGGCTGCAGCCTTGTACATCACCTTTTTGATCAGGCCCCGCGCCCCGGGCTAAGAAATCCTTGGATTTGTCGAGCTTCAGATCGCCACTAAGCAGGTTCATATACTTGAGAAATAGCTGCTGACGCTGGCCGGAGTCGTTGGCGATGTCGCGCACGCGGGCGTTTCTGGCCGATCCTGAAGATGCAGTGTTCGAACCACCAGGAGAAGAAGAGTTCGGACTGGGGCTGGGACTCGGGGGATCGGTGCGGTCAAGCATGACGCGGATAGAAGCCTCGCCCCAGACATCGCCGCCAAGATGATTTGAATAGAGAGTGTTCCAGAAACTCGGATCGCGTATGAGCAAGGCATATACGGCGATGGCACGACGGCCGCTGAGAACTTTGTTGTAGTCGTCGCCAGATTGCGCGGTGGAAGAGCCGCGTTCAAAATTGCCCTCGAACGTAGGATCGGCATGGCCAAAGATGGAAAGAGGCGCACCTTTGTTCGCGTCCTTCGCAAGAAGGCGAGCGAGCGCTTTCAGTTCGGGGGCAATGGAAGGGAGAATAAAGGAGGAATCAAACTTGAAGCGCACATCGTCGATGCGAAAACAGGCGATGGGAATGAGCCGGAGGCGAGCGGTATTGAATTCTGCAGAGGTTGCAGGTGCAGCGAGAAACTGAAAAGGTTCAGCTGGCGGATGCTCTCCGACTACGCCGCCGTCCGACAAAGATTGGATCTTGCCTTGATCGTCAGAGCCCATGCCGACTCATCTCAATTTTTCTAGATTCATGAAGAGCACATAGTTCATGTCCGCGTCTAACATCCGTGGACCTCTTTAAGTTTGGCTTGGGTCTTTGGGCCGCAGTCGCCGTCAACTTTCAAACCGTGGTCGCATTGGAATTCCTCGACAGCGGATTCAAATGCAGGCTGATCGCTGCCGTCCAGAGCGCCAGCAAAATATCCTAAATTGTTCAGGCGGGCGATTTGGCCGGAAAGCTCAGCGACTGGGTCGAGGTGGCCGATTTTTATGGGAATGATGTCGTGCTCGAAAGGAGTTTGATCGCCGCGGATCGTGAGATAAGCCTGAGTGGCATCGAGGGGGATTTCTTGTTCGAGCTTGCCCTGGCCATCGGTGGTCAATTGAAAAGTTTGGTCTCCGACCAGAAGAGCACACATTGCGCCGGCGATGGGCTTTTCGTAGATGTCTTCGAGGACGAGACGAAGCTTCAGGGGCTTTGTGTCGACAGTGAAGGTGTGGCGTTTGTCGGTGGGGCCGGATTCCTGTTTTTGCTCCATGTCGGGAATAAAGATTTGATCGCCGGGAAGCAGAATGTTGGGATTCTGGCGCTGCTTTTTGAGGCCGGCGTTTTCCGGATGATCCCAAATGACGGTGTAATCGGTGAAGCCATTATCCTTGGCGATTTTCGAGAGGTGATCGCCTTGTTTGACGGTGTAGTAGTCAGGCAAGATGGAAACCTCGGCAGAGTCTGGCGATGCCGCAAGTGAGCAGTGGCTCACAGAGAAAATTATTTCTTGCGCCAGGACTTTTTGTCGATATTTGGAAATGAGATCTTGCAGTTGCCAGGGTCGAGAGCCATCGACCCTCGCTCTTCCTTGTGAATCAAGCGTGCCCTCCGTTGTTGAGCCATCTGGAAGTTCGATGCTGTATTGTTCGCCGGGAACCGGTTTGCCTGCTTGATCGAGCAATTCGACCTCAACCCAGTGGCCCGTTTGGGAGGCGGCAGAACCTGCCGCGTTGGATAAAGCCTGTCAACCGGGACACGGGTGAATGAAGGGCATGCCGGTCTGCGCGGCTTGTGCCAAGGCTTCGCCGGCAGTTCCAGGGCTGCCGGAAGAGGACGACGGACCAGTGGTGCCACTGCCGCTCATGGCTTGAGCTAGGAGAACCATCGGCGGGACTGGGGGCACGACTGTGGGTGAGCCCATGCCGACTTCGCCGATCATTACCGTGGGGCAGCCCATGATGATTGGATTTACGGGGCCGAGGGCGAGGCCGGGAATTTCCATGACGATATCGCCGAGGCGGCAGGCCATCATGTTGTTGATAAGCACGGTGGGGCTGCCCATCATGACCATGCCGACGCCGTCGGCGCCGCTGATGCTGACGGCGGGGCAAGCGTGCTGGTCGATCATGGCGCGCCAAGCGGGAAGGCCGCCGATGAGCACGTTGACGCTGCCGGGTCCCGGCGCAAGAGGCATGCCGTGAGTGGTGGGGTCGAGTATGCGCGCTGCTGGAGGCATGGTGAGTTATCGCAACTACTGGTTGAGCTTCCCACCTTTCGTGCCATCGTCAGCGGTGTCTGGATCTTTCGGATCGCCGGGATTGTCCGGACTGTCGGGTGAAGCGGCGTTGGCAGACTGAGCGCTTCCCGCAGCACCGCCGCTGTTGATGAGGACCATGGTGCCCTGAATGGAAACGCCGGCAGGACCGATATCAATGAATCCGCCGGGGCCGACCAAAGAAAGCTGCATACCGGCTTGAATTACGACGTTCATGCCGCCGGTAATATAAACCGCTTGCGTGGCGGATACCACGTCGTTCGCGCCAATTTGCGCGTTCCTGCTCTGGCCGACGGTAATGGAAACATTCTGACCGACAGCCGTCTTTTGGTTCTGGCCAATGGTGATTGACTCGTTGTTGGTGACTTGTTCCTTGCGATTTCCACCAATGGAGATGGATTCGTCGGAGCCGACCTGCTCCATGCGCTTCGCGCCGATCTGGATCGAGGTGTCCCCAGCGATCTTTTCGAGAAATTTGCCGCTTACCTGGGATTGTTTGTCACCCCCCACTTTTTCAAACTGGCTGGACTCCACAACCATGTGGCGATTGGCGCCGACGTACTCGCGGGACTCTTTTTCCACGCGCCAGTCCATATCCTTTTCGGCGTTCATGAAGATTTGCTCGTCGCCTTTTTTGTCTTCGAAGCGCAGTTCGTTGTAGTTGCTCGAGCCGCCGCCTTTGGTGCTGCGGGACATGAAGGTGGTACGAGTCTGATTGTCGGCGAGTTTGTAGGGCGGCATCTGCTCGTCGTTATAGACGCGGCCGGTGATCAAAGGGCGATCGGGATCACCTTCAAGAAAGTCCACGATCACTTCCTGGCCAATACGAGGAATGTTGATAGAGCCCCAATTCTTGCCAGCCCAGGGCTGCGAGACGCGGACCCAGCAGGAACTTTTCTCGTCCTTTTTACCTTCGCGGTCCCAGAAGAATTGGACTTTTACGCGGCCGTATTTGTCGGTCCAAATCTCTTCGCCGGACTTGCCGGTGACCACCGCGGTCTGGGGCCCCTGGACGAATGGACGCGGAGTAAGGCGCTGGGGGCGATAGAGCACGGAGTAAGGGATGCAGCGGAAGTGATTCGAATAGAATTCTTCGGACTGGCCTTCCGTGCCAGAGTAGCTAGCGCCTACGGAAGCAGAATGCTGGACTTCCGTAAGCAGATAGGTTTGATTCTGGTCAGAACGCGCGTGACCGCTGAGATCGAAACGATATCCGGGAATGAAGGTTCGGCAGTTTCCAGAGCCCGCACCAATCAAGTGAATGGCTTCTTCTTCCTGCATGCGAATCTTGGTTCGATTGGAGCCTTCGCCTTTCTTGGGGTATTCGCCGGGATAGTCATAGATTTCGTATTTGTCGTTGCCGCCCACTTTAAAGATACTTTCTTCGTTGGACATGAGGCTGGTGCTGGGAGTCTCGAAGTTGTAGTCGGTCAGAGCATACTTGCCGGGGCGAAGGTCCTGCTCGGTGATTCCAGATTGCCGAGGAGGTCTTCATCCTTGCTGTAGACGCCGAGGTTGAAATCGAGCCGAATCTTGGACTGGCTGGGGCAGGGCTTGTGAACGCTGGTGGCGTTGCCCATCACGAGAGTGTGCTTGTCTTTTTCGTGTTCGAAAAAATAGAAGATGCCGTACTGCTCCATCAAACGGGAAACGAAGTTGAAGTCCGTCTCGCGGTATTGGACGCAATATTCGCGCTGTTCGAAGTCGCCTTGCAACGCATTGCGAAAATCGCCGAAGCCGCGATCCTTAAAAACCTTGGTGACGATCTCGGGAATCGTCATGTTCTGGAAGATGCGGCAATCGGCGCGGCGTGTAAGGAACCAAAGCCAAGGAACAATCTCGGCGTGATAGTGAGTGAAGCGGTGATCGATGCCGGTCTGAGAGAAGCGGCTGACGTGGCCGCTGAAGTAACGCTTGCCGCCGTCGGCGAGTTTTTGCGAGATGGAAACCTTTTGTCCGATGATCTTGGTAAAGTCCACGGAAGGATTTTCGGAGAGGAATTCCGCGGAAATGCGGAAGGGGCGGGAGACGGCCTCGTGGGCGGAAAAGCTGAGAAGAAGAAGGACATCTTTTCCGAGAGGGGTTTCGATGGCGATGACTCGTTCATCCTGTGTGTATGGCATAAAGGCTATGCGCTTTCTCGTTGAAGAGTTTGCATCGCTAAGGCTCCCATTCGAAATGCATTTCCGCTAAATCAAACGATACGGGTACGGTTTCACGCAAAAGGGCGGAATCACGGGAAAGTAGTATTGTTTCGCGCCACCTAACAATTTGCCGAGACCCTCGTGATCAGGATTGAGAAATTGCTCACAGGCAATTCCCGCCAGGCCGGTCAGAGGCTGCCCGGGTTCCAGTTGCATACACCAAAGTTCCTCGAATTCGTTCCAGACAGGTGCGAGCGCCAATGCAGCGCGAAGATGACCTCGAACAGCGGCACGCTCAAGACGTTCGGAAACAGGAATTCGCTCGAACTGCTCGTAAAACTTCAGCAAGAGTTGCTCGGGGAACCACCAGCCACCAAACGGATTGTTTTGCCGCTTTCCCGGGGCAGGATTGGGGTCTGAAACGCCACGAAGTAATGTGATAGGGCCCTTCAAAGTTTCGGGAACGGGCGTATCAAAGTAACCGCTGCGAACCAACAACGCTTCCCTGGCCGCAAGATCTTCAGGCTTTCGTCCACCGACAAACGATGCATTGTGGGGAAGAATCAGCTTGCGATGAAGATGCTCGCGAAGGTTCGCCATGGTCAGACCCTGGTTAGGATCCGCGGCGGCCGGGATGGTGATGACCGAAGGCATCTTTTCACGCGTAGGTGAAGGCGCCATTCTCCCCGACGGAGACATGGATGGACGCAGGTTTTTGCCGTTCCGCCATGCGGCTCAGAAGATAACGAGAAACATCCGGGAGCATGGTATTGGTGAGGATGTTGTCGACGTTGCGCGCGCCCGATTCGACTTCCGTGCAGCGCTTGGCGACTTCGGCGACGACGGCCGGATCATAGGACAGCTCGATCTTGTGGTTATCGCGAATGCGGCGCTGGATCTTGGCAAGTTTCAGCGTGACGATTTGCTTCATGGCTTCATCGCGAAGCGGGAAATATGGAACGGTGACAAGACGTCCCATAAATGCAGGCTTGAAAATTTTGTTGAGTTCCGGCTTCAGCGCTTTGGCGAGGCCGTCGGCGCTAGGGGTGGTTTCCGGATCGGCGGTGAGCTTCATTAAGAGATCCGTGCAGGCGTTGGAAGTGAGAATGATGATGGTGTTTTTGAAATCGATCTCGCGGCCTTCGCCGTCTTCCATCATGCCCTTATCGAAAACCTGGTAGAAAAGCTCGAGCACATCGGGATGGGCTTTCTCGCATTCGTCGAGGAGGACGACGGAGTAGGGGCGGCGGCGGACGGCTTCGGTCAACACGCCGCCTTCGCCGTAGCCGACATACCCTGGGGGCGCGCCTTTGAGACTGGAAACGGTGTGCGCTTCCTGAAATTCCGACATGTTGATGGTGATGAGATTGCGCTCGCCGCCATAAAGAAAATCGGCGAGGGCAAGCGCGGTTTCAGTTTTGCCGACACCGCTCGGACCGACAAGCATAAAGACGCCTACGGGTTTGACGGGATCGTCCATGCCGGCGCGGTTGGTGGAGATGCGCTGAGCGATGGCCTCGAGTGCGTGGTTCTGCCCAATGACGCGGACAGACATGAGATCTCTCAGATTAAGGACGGTCTTGATTTCATCTTGCTGCATTTTGCCGACGGGAATGCCCGTCCAGGCGGAGATAACTTCGCCAACGATTTGCGTGTCCACGCAAACGCGCATGAGCGGAGAATCACCCTGCAGAGCATCGAGCTCGGCATTCAATTTTTCCAGTTCGATGCGGAGAGCGGCTGCATCCGTGGCAGGTTGCGCGGCGGTGCCGGCAGCAGTGGACGTCCCGGCTGCAGAGGCGGCAGGCGGAGCGACGGCGGCCTCGAGCTGCGTGCGGATATCGCGAATGCGAGAAACAAGAGACAGCTCCTTGCCGCGCCGCTCTTCCAGAGTTTTGAGCCGCGCCGAAACCTCTGTTCTCTGTTTGGCGATGGCGCCAAGTCTTTCGGAATGGTCCACGCCTACAGCGGCCTCGCGTTCCAGCACGCGCTGCTGGACATCCAGATCGTCGACCTGGCGCAATGCGTCTTCGATCATAGGAGGCGTGGCGTTTTGACCGAGTGAAAGACGGGCGCAAGCGGTGTCCATAACGCTGACGGCTTTGTCCGGCAGCTGGCGGCCTGCGAGATAGCGATGCGAGAACTTGGTTGCGGAGCGGACGGCTTCATCGAGAATTCGCACGTTGTGATGTTTCTCGAGAGAACTGACAATGCCACGCAACATGACCATGCATTGTTCTTCGGTGGGTTCTTCGACTTTGACGACCTGGAAGCGGCGCGCAAGCGCGGCATCCTTTTCGAAGAATTTTTTGTACTCGGACCAGGTGGTTGCGGCAATGGTGCGGAGTTCGCCGCGCGCCAAAGCGGGTTTGAGGAGATTTGCGGCATCGCCCTGCCCTGCCGGGCCACCCGCTCCGATCATGGTATGAGCTTCGTCAATAAAGAGAATGATGGGAGACGGCGAGGATTTCACTTCTTCGATCAGGCCTTTAAGACGATTTTCGAATTCGCCCTTGACGCCGGCGCCGGCCTGCAAGAGCGCGAGATCGAGCGAGCGGATGGTGACATTCTTGAGCGGAGGAGGAACGTCGCCGGCAGCCACGCGCAAAGCAAAGCCTTCGACGACAGCGGTCTTGCCGACTCCCGCTTCGCCCGTGAGGATGGGATTGTTTTGACGGCGGCGGGTTAGGATGTCGATGATTTGGCGGATCTCGTGGTCGCGGCCTAGGACCGCGTCAATTTTTCCAGCCTTGGCGTTCGCGGTGAGGTCGATCGTGAATTGATTTAGATTTTGCTGTTTCCCGGCCGCGGGAATGCCAGCGGCGCCCTTGAGGCAAGCCTTCGACGCCGAGAGGAACGGCTTGCGCGGTTTCCTGGTCTTCCGGCGAACCAGCGACGATGTTCCAGAAGTCCTTATGAAGCGCTTCGGCACTGATTTTTTGAAACTCGCGGGTGACTTCACGCATGAGCCGGGAGAGATCACCGGAGCTTGCAACCGCTAGGATACAAAAGCCGGTGCGGACTTGCGCGGAGCCGAAATCGAGGGAGCCGATGTTCCACGCTCCGGAAAGCATGTCCGTCAACGAGGGGCTGAAGGAGGGAGTGCGGGCGTTGCCGGACTTCAGTTTATCGAGACTGCGCGTGAGATCACCGGTGAGTCGGGATTTGTCGACGCCAAATTGCTTGAGGATGCGAGGAAGGTCGCTATCAGTGACGTCGAGGAGCTTGAGAAGGAAATGCTCGAGCTCGATGTCATAGTGAGTGCGGGCCAGGCAAAAGCCGGCAGCAGCTTCGAGAGTATTCCGAGTCGTATCATTGAGTTTCCCGATCAGACCTTTCAGATTTGTCGTCATGACGACCTCGCTTCGCTAAACATTGAAAATGGTTTCTTCCGGATGACGATCCATGGGCTTTGATTTCATCCAAGTGACCCAGCCAAGCTGCGGCGCCCCATCGCCTTCTCCGCCGAGCTGGCAGCGGGGCACTTCCTCGCGTTCGAGAATCAGTTGCACCTCGAAATCGATCTCCTCGTTGGTCCAAAAACGCAAGAGAGCACGAAGCGGCTCGAAGGCGGAACCGTTGGGCAGAAAATCGAGATAATCCTCCAGCGCAAGCGGGCCGATGCGAATGCGCGCGCGCGCCTGCTGGTTCCAGACTTCGTCGCCGACCACGGCGCCCAGCCCCAATTGTTCGGAGGGAGTGGAGCGCTCGCCGATGCAGCATTCCGTGGTGTCGTCCAAACGGAACCAACCGCCGACCAACTGTATCACTTCAACTGGAACTTCAAAGTAATCGTTCAAAAGCAGCTCAAGTGCGTGCGCGGAATGAGGGCGCTGGCCGAGAATACCGGCGAAAAATAGAAACGCATCATCGGGAACAGCGAGACGCTCTTGCAAGCCGGCGGTGCCGAGGCCGATCAGATCGAGAAGATGATGGGAGAAGCGATCGCGCTCGCCGCGCTCATAGGAAATCGCGAAGCGGTATTTTTCCCAAGCTTGATAGAAAAAGGAAAGCATGCGGTGGTGAAAGAGGTCGAGAAAATCGCGCAGCGTTTTGTCGCCGGAGCGCAGACGAGCGAGGATGAGAGTGGTATAGAAATGCGGCAGAGGACCCTGGGGGCCGGTGACGCCCATGAAATTCACAGCGAGAGACGGCGGCTTTCCTTCGGGCCAATCGATGGACTGAATCTCGCTGGCTGGAAACGAGAGCGAAGGATAAGCGCCGAGGCGGGCAACCTCCTCGGAGGGAATGGTAAACCGGCCGACGGGCTTGCGATCCGGAGCGAGCCGTTCGAGCAGACGAATAGCCTGAAAGAACTCGAAGCGATAGGGCTCCTTGCGGAGCTGCTCCTCAACTTCCGAAAGATCTACAGGAGAATCACTTCCCCCGCCCGGGGTGGCCATTGACGAAGAACCTCCTTTCTTTGCTGAGTGCGCACAGCGAGCTGGCTAAAACTATTCAGCGAAGCATAGTGACCCAGAAAATATTCGAGAACGCTGGCGAAAAGATAAACACCTCCGCCGACGAATTGCTCCTCGTCGAATTCCATTTCAACACGATGTCCGCGGACAAATCCGACGCCGTTTTCCGAGATGACGCGCGCAAAGTGGCGAGTGCTGGACAAATTCATGAGTCCGGCGACCTGACGTTCGTTGTAGCCTGATTCTCCAAACGTGTAGAGGCGGAGAATTTCCTGGAGGGACTCCTTGCCTTCCTCGACGATGGAAAGATAGTTCAAGGAGAGATGGGAGATGAGGCGCCAGAGCATACCCTTGCCGGTGGGCGGACGCACCGAAGCGGAGGGCTTGCGCAACGCGACAATGCGCTTGATCGAGGTGATCCCTTCGAGTTCGAAATCGCCGCGTTCGTTCCCCATCGGGAGGCGGTGCGGCAAATCACGGTTCGAACAAGTGCAATGAATAGTGGCGGTATCGGTCTCAGGGTGGAGCGGCCGGCCGCTTAGATCGAGGAATGAGATGTAAACATCGGTGCCCTCGTCATCGCGGCGGGTGGAAGCCTGGCGGCGGGAGTGCCAAAAGCCTTTTGGACGTTCGCGGTGGCGCGAGGTGGTATGACGAAAGCGATAGAAAGGTTCAAACTTCAGGACTTCATGAGTCTCGGGATCGGGGGAGATTACTTCTTCGATGGAGAAAATTTCCATGGCCCGACGGCGGCGTACATCCGGGGTGATGAGGTACTCGGTGTGGGTCTGGTCCAGGCGAATGGGCTCGGCGGTATGCGGGAAAAGATTGACCGCGGGGGAACAACCAAGACGGAGAGTGTCCTCGGAGACGTTGAGCTCGAGGGTTTGCTGGCGCTCACTTCGTTCGAAGCGCGAAATGAGAAGGACGACTTCGACGCGCGGACCAAATCCGGAGGTGCGGAGATTTTCAAGTCCTTTCAGCTCCACAAAAAAGAATTTCTCTGGAAAATGAAAATACTCCTGCAGAAGACGGTAGCCGGAAAAGGAACGGCGCGGATAGGGGAGCAGGGCCTCGGAGTCGCTGAAGCCAGCGGGTTGGAGATGGGTACCAGGAAAAGAGATGGGATGCTTCCGCGTGTTGGGTGCGCGGTCACGAAGCAGAATTTGCGTGCAGTTGTTGCAAAGCAATTCATACAGGGTATGAACTGAGGCTGCTCTCTCCGCTCAGGTAAAAGCGCAGCGAGCTCAATTCCAATTTTTCGAAAGTGACATCAGGAAAGCATTCGAGCTCGAGACGCAAGGCGGCGACGGCATCCTGGGACTTGACCGCAGGACGCAGCCGGTCGGGCGTGACCCATTGAGCGGCGGCGATTTTCAGGGGCCAGAGAGTGGTGTCGAAACAAGTCTTGAACTTGCAGGGATAACCGTCGACCGGCTGAGAGTAAAGCATCGAATCGCGAGGAATGGGGAGGCCAGTGCTAAGTTTTCCCTGTTCGGGATCGAGATGAAATTGCACGATGGTGGAAGACGGAATGGGGCGGATGTAATGCGGGTATAGAACGCTGAGCAGCGCTTCGGTGATTTCCGGGAACTCGTCGTCGATCTTGAGATGGACGCGCGCAGCCAAATAGGCGAAGGATTCGATGAGGCGTTCGACGTGAGGATCTTCGCAGCGGTTAGGATCGAGCAGGAGACGAGAGGCGACCTTCGGATATTTCTCGGAGAACTCCGCGCCCATCTGGCGCAGATAGGTTAGTTCGCGCTCATAGTATTCGAGCAGCTCGTCACGCACGGTCGTCTCCGGAAATCTGGACCTCGAGGCTGGTCAGTTCGATGGATGCGTCGTAGACAACGTGCTCGGGAAGCGGATCGATGCGAAGCATTCCGTCGATCACAAAACGCAAGACGCGCGACTGGCCCGCGACGGGAACCAGGGAGACTCGTAACGCCATCGAGCCTGCCTTCAAATGTTTTCACTGCCGTTTCAATCGACTGGAGCAATTTGGTTTGTTCGTAAAGAAAATTGGCGGGCATGGAAGTGATGTCGGGAAGCCCGTAGTAGTAGACGGAACGGAGAATTTCGACGGAGCCCTCGGGGATGTAATCCGGAGTGCGGCGCGTGTTCAGGAGATTTTCGAGGTCGCGCCTGACGGCCGTCTTGAGCCTGGCGAGGGAAGTGCTTCGCGTCATGGGCGCTTCGGATTTGATCTTGGGCTCGTCGTCCAAGAGCCGGTCCAGGAGCGGAATCGTAAGGGCGCGTTGGAGTCGTAGTCCGGCATCGGTTACCTTAGAGCCAGAGCTTGGCCGGGATCAAGGCGGCAAAGCTTCTGATAGATCTTTTGTTTTTCGGCATCGTCGCGGCCCAGTTTTTCGGCGCAGCGATAGAGCAGCGCGAGAGGTTGCGCGACTACGGAAGGCTCTTCCCATTCCTCGAGTTTGCGGCGTTCGATTTCTTCCGCGAGTTCGACCAGGATGGGATAAGCGATAGCTTCGTGCTTGGTTGCGAGAAAGATGTTGGCGAGTTGTATGTGCCTCTGGAAGCGTCCGCGGCCGGTGCGTTCATTGCCAATTTCGCGAGTCAGGATTCCGATAGCTTCCTGCACTTTGCCCGCGCGCGCCGCTTTCATGGCCATTTCGGTGACGTCGGGAGCTTTCTCTCCATTAGCGCTTTCGGATTGCGAACTCGAAGGCATCGCCGCGGGCGCAAATTCCGGCTCAGCCGGAGGCGGCGGTGGAGGCGGAAGGATGCTCTCCTTGAGCCAAGTTTGCGTCTCTGCATTGGCGGCTGGAGTGTCATCCATCAGCGAAGAGTTCAGCATGTCAGGATAGTCGGCAAGCAAGGCTTTCAGTTCGGAGCGGATGCCGGCCGCCACGGGCTCGTACTCTGAGCCAAGAGACTCGCAAGCGCGCACGGAGTAGCGTTGCAAATCGAGCCAGCCTCGTCCGCAAGGCAGACTCATGGCCTGTTCAGCGTTTTCCAAAACTCCGGCCCAATCCGCTTCCATGGACATTTTCTTGATGAGCGTGCGCTTTTCCGAGGGCGGGGCTTCCAGGAGCGCAGCGTTTAGCGTGGCGCCTGCTGCGCGAAGTTCTCCCCAGCGCATCGCTCGCAGAAGAAGATAGGGAACGGGATTCAGCGGACTCTCGTGGCGCAAAAAATGAGCCACGACCGCGAGGCGCTGCATGGCGTCGTCGCGATCGGCGGGCTCTGCGGTAACTGATTTTTTCTTGGCAGCCGGAGCGGCGGAGCCACCGGCGGCGGCCGTTTCTTCGGCAGCGTCTTCGGCTGGTGTTTCTGCCGGCTCCTCCGTCACTTCTTCAGCAGGCTTGTGGTACTGCTTCACGAAGTCCTGCAACTCATCGAGTGCCGTCCGAAGGTTGGAGAAGCTGGGGGCTTCCCTGCCGAACTTTTCGTCGCTCAGGGTCTCGAGCGATTGCAACGATTCGAGGGCGGCGGCGAGATTGGCGGCTAGCTTCTCGTAGTAAGCGTCGCCGGTGGCGCGGACAGCTTCATCAAACTCCTCCGCGGTACATTTTTTTTCCGCGATAGCGGCGGCTCGCGCGGACGCTTTCTCTTCACTGACGGCGTCCGCCTCATATCCAACGCGGCGCGATTCCTGATACTTGAAATAATCGAGTTTGCTCTTCGTGATAGGCAGCCGGCGAACGGCAACATCGAGCTTCGAGCCGACCCACCCAAGAGGTCCGGCGCGAAACTCCAGATCGCCGTCGTCGATTTCGGGGTAGAGCGTATCCCAGAACGTTTCCATGAGGCCGCGGAGAAGGTCAAGACCCTCGCGAAGACCTGCGATGTGATCGCGGAACAGAATCGCCTCGGTGAGCCAAGACGCTAACTGCAAATCCTTGCTCTTGGTGGAGAGCGCTTCGGTGGTCAGTTTGATAACGAGGGGAAAATCTGCTTTTTTGACTTCACGAGACCAGTCACCCTGCGGAAGAACGTCTTCTTCACGGCGGGCTTCGCGAATCTTGTCGAAGACAGGATCATAGCGTAACGTCTTTCCGCTTGGATTGTCGCCGGGGATGGGGGTTAGCAGACCTTCGGGCAGCGGCATGGCCGTTACGAGGCCGTCTGGGCGATCGCGATTTGGATGTTACGCAGCTCCAGAATCGGCCACTCCTCGTCATCGGAAAGCAGAATCTTTTGGCCAACGGGGACGGTTTCGCCGTCGGCTTCTTCCCAGACGGTTGCCCGGCCGAGGCGCACGGAGGGGTCCGAGTGCTGACCGGCAAATGGAGTTAGCACCGGAAGCAGGACTTCACCCAACTCGCGATCTTCATACTTGTCCGAGGTGCGAACCTTTGCGGGCAGCCATAAAAGATCGCGAAGTCGCTTCGGAGGGGCAATCTCGATGGAGGTGAGGAGTGCAAATGGAATCCACATGTAGCTGCCGGCGGCGAAGACCTCTAGATTGGAACCAATGCGTGGATCACCGTCGGACAGAGAATGAAAGGGTTTGCCATTGATGCGGACCGATAATTGTCCAAGGCCAGCGGTATTTTTCGGGATGGGATATTGCTTCTTGGCGAAGAGATCGTGGCGAGTCCGCTCGGCATGAAGCGCCGCATGATAGAGGAGAGCGCCCATTTCTGCATTGCGGCCTTCGCTTCCCAGAATGTCCAGCTGCTTTTCCGCGCGTACGAAATCACCGGAGAAACAGAGCAACTCGAAGAGAAAAGTGCGGCGTTTGGGGTCGGTGGGATTGTCGCGCACTTCCGCGTTTAAAGCTTGAATGGCGTCGTCAAGGCGCCCCGCTTGAAACAATTGTTGGACTGACATGAGACCCCGGATTCAGCGCCGCGGCTGCGGAAGACAATGCCGCGGGCGATCAAATGCCTTCTGGCTGGCTGTCCTCTGAGGAAGACAGCCAGCCCAGAAGCCGTGCAACAGATTGATTAGAGCTTCTTGTTCGCCTGCAGATCATACGCAGTCATGGTGTTGGCCCCCGGAGAGCCATCGCTGCCCTGCGCCGTGTAGTTATAGTGAATCTTGGCGAAGTTAAGGTGGAACGTGTCAATGGGCAGAGTATCCTTGAAACCTTCTTCTCCAGCCGCTGGACTCGTATCCCGAAACCAGCACTTGCTCCAGCTTGATCTTCATGTACTCGACCTGCGAGCCTCCAGCTCTCCGGCAAGTCAACGTGACCTCCGGAAAATGTTGACCGGTCGCGCAAGCCAGCATCAGCTTGGCAGAGGCGGAGTCCATGCGCTTGGTGAATTGAAATTCATGAAACTGCGCTTTGCCGACTCCGGCGCCAGAACCAACGGCAGCGGCTCCACCTGGCTGTCGCACGCCAAACTTGAAGCTGATGAGATCGATTTCACCCTTGTGTTTGTCATCCAGGGACTCCCCCTTGATGTCACCGAGCTTCAGGAAAAAATCGGAATGACTGGTCATGGGAGCCAGTTTTGATTCCACTGCAGTCGGCATGTTCATGTCCTCCTATTCAGTTTAAATCTACATAAATCCATTTCTTACCGAACCAGTCGGCCAGATTTCCGAAGGGAGCGGCATAGGCTCCGCAGCAGCAGCCGATACTAATCCTCGGTCAGCGTCACTTTGCCGGGGCAGGCAGTTCCGCCACCAATCTGAGCGAAACGGTCAGCTCATCCAACTGAAAGTGCGGCCGAAGGAAAGCGATGGCGCGGTACGCCCCGGGCTTCCCCGGAATCTCACTGACTTCGATTTTGGCTTCGCGAAGAGGAAATTTCGCCTTGGTGGCGGCGCTGGCCTGATCGTCATCGGTCACGTACTGCATGATCCATTGCGTGAGAAACGTCTGGCACTGGCCGCGGCTCATGAAGCCACCGATTTTGTCGCGCATGATGGACTTCATGTAGTGGGCAAACCTGGATACGGCCAGGATGTACGGAAGTTGGGCGGAAAGCCGGGCGTTCGCGTTGGCCGCGGCCTTGTCAAACTTCTTCGGCTTGTTTGAGGACTGCACGCTGAAGAAGGCCGCGTAGTCCGTGCCCTTGCAATGCACCAGCGGAATCAAGCCCTGGTCGGCGAGTTCTTTTTCGCGGCGGTCGGTGATGGCGACTTCCGTCGGGACATTTCAAGGCAACGTCGCCTTCATCGGTGCGGAATGTATGCGTCGGGAGCCCCTCGACGAGGCCTCCGCCTTCCACGCCACGAATCGAAGCGCACCAGCCGTATTGAGCAAAAGCTTGGGTGAGACGCGCGCCCGAGCGCGTAAGCGGCATTGCCCCACAGATATTTGGAATGGTCGGTTCCGTCCACGCCTTCCTCGTAATTGAAGTCGTCGACGGGCTTTGTGTCTTTTCCGTAGGGAAGACGCATGAGCACGCGCGGCATGGTCAAGCCGACGTACCGCGAGTCTTCGCTGGCGCGGAAGGACTTCCACTTGGCGAATTCCGTGCTGTCGAAGATTTTCCCTATGTCGCGCGGGTCGCCCAACTGCGAGAAGCTGTCCAGATTCAGAAGTTCGGGCGCCGCCGCCGTGAGGAACGGAGCATGGGCTCCCGCGGCCACCTGCGAAACTTTCTCGAGCAGTTCGATATCTTCGGGATGCTTGCTGAATTCGTAGTCGCCGACGAGTGCGCCAAAAGGCTCGCCGCCGAAGATTCCGAACTCATCTTCGTAGACCTTCTTGAACATCACGCTCTGATCAAACTCCGGAGCGCGCTGGAGGTCACGCAGCAACTCCTTCTTGCTGACGTTAAGGACGCGGATCTTGAGCATCGAGCTGGTTTCGCTCTGATCCATCATGTACTTGATGCCGCGCCAGCTCGCTTCCAGCTTCTGAAAGGCGGGGTGGTGAAGGATTTCGTTCAATTGCAGGGAAATGAGATGGTCGATCTGGGCGACGCGCGAATTGATCGTGGCGTCGGCGTCGCGCGAGAGCTTCATCTCGCCTTCGAGAACTTGCGCAACGAACTCCTTGACCATGTCCCGGCCGCGCTCGCGCGCGACCTGTTCTTTGCCAAAGCGCCCTTGATCAACTATCTGATCCAGCAGGCTCGATTCCGTCGTCTTGGCTTCCGCCGACTGGGCAGCCGCCTTCTCCGGCTTACTCATCGGAGCCTCCCTTGGGCTTTTCCTTGCCGAGCTCCTTCTTCAGTTGATCGGCTTTTTGGGTATTGCCAACCGCTTCCATCAAGAGGTCGTCCAATTTGTCGTTGCCTTGCAGCGCGCCGCGGAGATCGCCCAGCTTTTGGCGCAGGTCGAGAAGCTCTTTCAACGGCTTGACATTCTTGGCTACGCTGGCAGGGTCAAAATCATCAAGACTCTTGAAGTCCAGATCCACTTTGAGCTTACCGGCGTCGGCTTCGTCGCTGAGCTTATTGTCGACTTCCAAGGAGAGATGCGGCTTAAAACTCTCGAGCACGCCGTCAAAATTGTCGGGAGTAATCTCGACGAAGCGGCGATCTTTCAGCTTTGGCAGAGCTTCCGTGGGTTGGCCACTCAGGTCCGCCAGGACGCCCATGACAAAAGGGAGTTCTTTTACTTCAATGGCGTCGCCGACCTCGACATCGTAGGTGACATGCACTCGAGGCGGGCGAACCCTCTCGAGCTTCTTATGGACGCTTTCTTTTGCCATGTATTCCCCTTAAGTCGCCCTCTCGTTGCGGGTAGTGTTTTGAGAGCGAAAAGCGTTTCGTCAAGGAAGGACACCTGATTGCATTGGCAGGGTTTATCATGATTCCATCTGCCCGTCAAATAGTTCTCTAGTCCTAGAACTGGCCTGAAATCGTGTGTCCACGCATCTCAAATCGAGAATGATTACGGTGAAACAGCCGCAGGTTCGGTTTATTGCCAGCAAACAGCGTTGATTTGTCGCTCGGGATTTCCCATTGCGACCGGCGGGTGACGCGGCTCACCTTGACTTGGCTGAATGCTCGACGGAGGTATTCGCTGGGATCACTGGATGGCCTAGCTGTCGCCGTGGTCCACTGCCTGATCATGCCGCAGACTATCGCCCAGTCGCCTCGGAAGCACAATGCACTACTGATGAACTGTGAGGAGCCTGGAGGTGAACAAGCGGCTGCCGGGAACTTCAAGGGAGCAGTTTCGAAACTAAGCGCGTCATTGAGAGCAAGTTGCTCTGGCTACCAAGATTCACTTGGAATCTCTTTTGACTTTCCCACGCTGCTCCTGCTAGCGTTAGCCGCGAGCCATGCGCCAGCTTCAACCTGTCATCTGGTCCAAGGGCACTTTCCTCACGCCGCAACATTTGCAGACGCGCGACCGTTACGTCGAGAGTTGTCTGCAGTTTCGCCTGGAAGGGCTGAATTTCCGGCCGTGGGGATTTCTCGAGTTGGAAATCAACCAGGAGGCTCTAACCGAGGGCAATTTCGCATTGACGCGCGCCTCCGGGCTGTTTGCCGAAGGCCTGCCCTTTGAGATTCCTGAGTCTGATGCCGCGCCGGCACCCAAACCCCTGGGACTCTTTTTTGAGGCTGAGCAAACATCGCTGGACGTCTATCTTGCGATTCCCGAGTACAGATCTCACGGTCTAAACGTTTCGATTGCTCAAAAAAACGCGGACGTGCGGTACCTCTCTGAAATCGTAAATTTGAAAGATGAGAATTCCGGCCTGACGGAAAAACCAGTGCAAATTGCGAGAAAGAATTTGCGATTTCTGGTCGAGGGTGAGTCGCGTGAGGGGTGCAATGCATTGCAAGTCGCGCGCATCCAGCGGACCTCGGCGGGCACCTTCCGGCTGGACCCGCAGTACATTCCTCCTTTGCTGGATATCGCGGCGAACGATTACCTGATGGGAATCGCTCGGCGCCTCGTGGAGATCCTTGCGGCCAAGAGCAGCATCCTTGCAGGCGGGCGGCGACAGAGAAGCGCCGGCCTCGCGGATTTCTCGGCGGCGGATATCGCGAGCTTTTGGCTGCTCTACACGGTCAACGGGCACTTCCCTGCTCTGCGGCACATTCACGACGTCCGTCACGGCCATCCTGACGTTCTTTTCCGCTTGCTTACCTCGCTGGCGGGAGCGCTGAGCACCTTCTCGTTGAAAATCCAGCCCAGAGATCTGCCTCTCTACGATCACGAAAACCTGGGCGTCTGTTTCACGGATTTGGATGAAAAGCTCCGAGATCTTCTCGAGACGGTGGTCCCGAGCAATTTCGTCGCACTGCCCTTGAAACTGGTCAAGCCATCCATCTATTCAACAAACATCGATGACGACCGCTACCTGGCGGGAACAAAATTCTATTTGGCCGTCAGCTCGACCATGAACCAGGGCGATCTTATCAAGAAGGCGCCGCAGCTGATTAAAGTTTGCTCGGCAGCGCAGATCGAACAGCTCGTGCGGCAGGCGCTTCCAGGGATGCAGCTCACGCATGCGGTGAGGCCGCCCGCGTCCATTCCAGTGAAACTCAATTACCAGTATTTCAGCCTGAATCAGTCCGGAGTCGCTTGGGAAACAGTGACGAAGGGCCGCAGCCTGGCAGCATTCGTACCGAGTGATATTCCGGAGCCGCAACTCGAGCTTCTCATCCTGCTCCCGCAGGCAATCTAAGCTCTTCCGCTTGGAGAAATCCTCCACTGATCAAAGTTGCGAGCAAATGGCAAAACTCCTCGGGTGGTGTTTCCGGAACGATCCACTCATTCAGTTTGGCCATGTCGAATAATTCAGCGATGCTTGTCTTGCCGTCACAGCGTGGCAGGAGAGCTGCCATCCAGGGCTGCACTTTGCAGTCGGTAGCAAATGGGGATTCGACAGAAAGAGTGAAATTCTCTGGGGAAATTTCTCCCTCCCGCAGGATATGGCGTACGGTAATCGAGATCCCTGAGGCAGCCCTCGGATTCACTCGGAGCAGCCTATTCGCAGCGCCTTCGGTCTGCAGTTCCGCTTCCCAGCGCATGGCCCACTCGACCGCTACGACGGGCGTGCCTTTGCCAAGTGTCCGCCGGATGGTGAAGGCGGGCCGTTGAGTGTTATGCCGCAGAATGACCACGATTCCAATCACAAGTTCGCGAACATCGTTCTTGGCAAATTGCCGTTCCCATTGGGCAAGTTCCGCCATGCCGCCATTTTTTTTGAGGGTTTCTTCAATGGCGAATTGACGAGGTTCGAGGTTCTGCACGACGAACAGGCCCACGTCAAACTCTGGATGCTTCTCGCCAAGCCACTCCCGAACGCGGTTTTCAAAACTATGGCCGGGCCGCTCGGTTCCCAGAGTTCGGCAATAAAGGCGCCCGCCTGGTTTTAGCTTGGACGGGAGTTCAGCAATGATCCGCTTGGTGATTTCCTCCCCGACCTCGCCACCTCCGTAGAAAATTTCCGCGGGCCTGAGGACAGGCACGTACGGGGGGTGAGCCGCGATGCGATCAAATGTGCGACCTTCGAGAGGTTGAAAGAGATCGCCTTGGGCAAAAGTAATGTTTCGAATGCCGTTGAGCGCGGCGTTGAATTTTGCGAACTCTATCGAGCGCTCTGCGATATCCGTGGCCCATACGTTTTTTGCTGAACGGGATGCAAGCAAGGCGGCTGGGGCAGTCCCGGCACAAACTTCCAGAAAATCTTCACAGGGTTCATAGGAGGTGTAGTCGATAAACTGCTTTGCCGACTTTGTTAGTGCCGGATAGACGATGTCGGCGAACATCTCGCGCGGGGAATGATCGGGATTCGTCCAGCGATCCGAGGCGATAATCAGGTCTCGAATCGGATATAGAGCAACGACGGCGACACATCGCTTTGGATCGGCCCTATCCGGGCCTGCCATGTGAGTTTGGCTGAAGGCCTCCCAGACCGCCGGGGGGAAGTAAGACACCACATCCGCAATAGGTAGAGATTCACCGAGGACAAAAAAGTGGATGATTGCGTCCAAACTATCGCTCACTTTGGAATTCAGGGAAGGACGGCCGGAAAGGGCTGCCAGGTCCAACTCCGTTCCCGGCCGGACATCGAGCCTTTGGCGGAGAGCCTTCTCGGTAAAGCCGGCCTGGGAAAAGAACGCCCGAAGCGTGGCAAACTGCTCCGCTGTAACCATTTGTAGTGGAGACATGCATGCTTCTCGCGGACGGCGCGGGCATAATACCAAATCCCAACATCAGCGGGGTGAATGTCTTGACATCCATTCAAGCAAACGCCATAGTTAGGCTCGATTCAAGCCTTTAGCGGCTTTCCCGCGTCTTTCATCCGGTTCAAGTTCGATGAGGAGTCGCGGCGGCGCCTGCGTCGGGTCTGGCAAAGCTAGGCTGGCCGAACGACCAAGCGACGACGTTTGCACTGCGTCATAGGAGAGCTGGTTCGCGCTGGGTGGGACGCAGCATGCCGGCGCCGAGCCCGGCATGTTCAACTGAACAATGAAGCATCTTTCCAAGGTGGTGTGGCACGAGGGGATGTACCTGGGCCCCCATCACTTCCAGGTGCAATCTCAATCCTTTGAAGACCTCGTTCATTTCTCGACGTCGAGCCTGTGGTTCGCCCCGTACGGCGTCATCAGCTGCAAACTGGATGCAGATGCGCTCACAAATGGAATGCTGTCCCTTGTGCATGCGCGAGGATTGTTCCCCGACGGCCTGGCGTTTCAAATGCCCGATGCCGATGCTTTCCCTCCGGCTCTGAACATAAACGATCTTTTCTCCTCCACGCGCGAATCTCTTGTGGTCCTGTTGGCCGTGCCGGAACGAAGGCCCGAAGGACCGAATTGCGCGCTCGATTCGGAGCCGGCGGCGATGGAAATGCGCTACCGGGCCGAGATGCTCAGTCTGCCCGATGAAAATACCGGGCGCGACGAAAAGCAGATTCAGATTGGCCGAAAAAACATTCGATTTGCAGTGGAAACCCAGGACAATCAAGGTCTCGTCACGCTGCCTGTGGCGCGTGTCCTGCGTGATGGTTCGGGGCGCTTCATCTTCGATGCAAGTTTTATTCCGCCCTGCCTGCAAATAAGCGCGAGTGAACGGCTGTTGGTGATCGCCAAAACGCTGGTCGATATTCTCGATGAAAAAAGCGCCTCGCTATCGAGAGCGAGGCGAGCTACCGCCCAAGGCCGCGCCGGATATTCTTCCGAGGAAATCGCAAGTTTCTGGTTCGTGCATACGGTCAACGAGAGCCTCTCTGTACTGCGGCACCTTTGCGTTTCCGAGCGCGGCCATCCAGAGCAGCTCTATCTCGAAATGTCGCGGCTCGCGGGCGCGTTGTGCACTTTTGGGCTCGATTCACATCCTGAATCCTTGCCGCCGTACGACCACAATGATCTGGAGAAGTGCTTCGGCCCGCTCAATCAGCATATCCGCGCGCATCTCGAGCTGGTTGTGCCATCGAATTGCGTTCAGATTCCGCTGGTTTTGGCGGGGCGAAATTTTCGTAACGGCGATGTTCTCGATCAGCGCTGCCTCGATCGCGCGCGCTGGATCCTTGCGGTTCGCGCGGATACGGGCGAAGCCGAAATTATTGCCAAGACGCCGCGGCTGATAAAGCTTTGTTCGAAAGACCTGCTTCCGGAACTCGTAAAAACGGCGCTGCCGGGTCTGGGTCTTGTCCATTTGCCGATTCCGCCGTCCGCGATCGCACCGAAAGTCGAGTTTCAGTATTTCGGCATCAGCCGTACGGGGAGTTGTTGGGAACATATTGTGCAGACTCGAAAAGTCGGTGTGTACGTCCCCGATGACTTGCCCGGAGCGGAAATCGAGCTTCTTGTCGTATTGGAGTCCTAGGAGGGAACGGTGGGAGCAACGATGTTTGGGGCCACGAGCCTGCAGCCCCGCGAAGTGTCCACCAAACGGCGTGCGGAAAATCTCGCTTACATCTACCAGCAGATTCTAACGGTGATCGTGCGCGTGCGCCAGAACCGGCAAGCCGTCTCCGACGCCAATGCCTTCCGCGCAAACATCCAGGCGGGCTTGCGTTCCGCGGAAAAGGATGCGGTGAAGAAGGCTTATGCTCCAGACGATATTCGCAACGCCACCCTCGCGGTAGTTGCTTTCCTCGACGAGTCGGTTCTGAATTCGAGCAACCCTGTCTTCAGCTCATGGCATAGCATGCCGCTTCAGGAAGAGATGTTCGGGCATCACGTCGCCGGAGAAACTTTTTTTGAAAATCTCGAAAAACTGATGTCCCGGTCAGATTCGCACGATGTGGCGGACGTGCTCGAAGTGTATGCCCTGTGTCTCTTGATGGGCTACAAAGGGCGCTATGGACTCTCCGGTCCCGAAGCGACAAGGCCGATCATCGACTCCTCCCTGGAAAAAATCCGCCGCGTCCGCGGTCCCCTGGTCGGACTTTCGCCTGCGTGGGCTGTGCCGGAAGGCGGGGTGGCGCTCGCGAAGCACGACTCGTGGGTTCTTCCCCTGGCCTTTACCGCGCTGGGATGCGTGGTGCTCGGAATTCTTTTATTTATAATTTTTAAGCTGCGAATACTTTCAGGGGCTTCGGACATTCACGCAATAGCACCTCTAAGCCACCCGTAGGGAGTGGAGATGCGATTTCATTGGGAACATCTTGCGGCCGGAGCGGCCGCCATCGTTGTGTTGATGCTGACTTGGTTTGCCGGACCGATTTTCCACGTGGTCGGCAGCAACGCCCTTGTATTGCGCGGCGGCATCCTGCTTCTGGGCGTCATCTCGATTATCGGATTGCTTTTGTGGGCTCGTTCCGCGAGGCCTTCCCTGCCGGCCGCTGAGCCTGGCTCCATTCCCCAAATGAGTGCATCGAGTGGAGCTTCCGGAGCTTCCCAGGACGTGGATATCCTTGTTCGGGAAGCTGCGGGAAAAGTCGCTGCGGCTCGACTTGCAGCCGGCGCGAAGTTGTCCTCGCTTCCCGTCGTATTTCTGCTCGGAGAATCTGGCGCGGGCAAGACAAGTGCGATGGACCAGAGCGGTTTGGATGCAGAGCTCCTGGCTGGTCAGGTATATCAGGAAAGCAGCATCGTCCCAACGCGAGTCGCGAATCTCTGGTTCGCGCGCAAGACAGTTTTTGTCGAGGCTGGCGGTCCGCTCCTCGACGACGCCGGCTCCTGGGTCCGTCTTATCAAGCATTTCCTCCCCGGCAGGTTGCGTTCCGTTTTCGGCGGGGGAAGCTTGGCTCCGCGTGCCGCCGTCGTTTGCGTGGATTGCGAGAAACTGGTGCGCGAGGCCGCGCTGGACAAAATCGTTGCGCAAGCCCGAAAGCTTCGAACGCGTCTCGAAGAACTTTCCTACCACCTGGGCGTAAGCCTGCCCGTCTATGTTCTTTTCAACCGCTCCGACCGCATCCCATACTTCGAAGAGTTTGCGGGCACTTTCAACAACGAGGAAACTTCGCAGGTTCTCGGGTCAACACTCCCGCTCGTGGGGTCCACGAGCTCGGGCGTTTATGCCGAGCAGGAAGCCCGGCGTCTTACTGCCGCTTTCCAAGCGATCTTTTTTACGTTAGCGGAGTGCCGGCCGGGGTTGCTAAACCGCGAGCGTAACAGCGACCGGCAGGCCGGCGTCTACGAATTTCCGCGCGAGTTTGGCAAGCTCAGCAAGCCTCTTGTCCAGTTTCTTGTGGACCTCTGCCGTCCCGGCCATCTTCGCACCGGTCCTTTCCTCCGCGGGTTTTACTTTGTGGGGCAGCGCGTAGTGACCGTCTCTGCGAGCTCTGGGCAAACGATGCTGGGCATGCGCTCGGCCACGCCGCGTGCTCCCGGTGGATTCAACCCAGATGCGACAAGTTTAATCAACGCGCAGGACTCCGGCGCCAAGACTTCTTGGGCGACCGGCACCTCCCTGGAAGGGGCCGGGGAAGCGCGCAGGTCCGTCCAACGTGTTTTCCTAAGCCATGTTTTCAGCCACGTCCTTTTGCAGGATCGCGCTGCGCTAGGAGCCAGCGGCAAGAGCACTCGCGGCGATCTGGGACGCCGCATACTGTTCGCCTCCATCGCCATCCTCGCCATCGCGTGGCTCATCGTCACGGCAGTATCGTTCGCTGGGAACGGGCACCTTGTATCCGACATTCGAAGCGCCGGCCAGGATCTCTCCTTGGTGCAGAGTTCCGGCTCGCAGCCACCGGCAATCGATTCCTTGCGCCGTCTCGAGACTCTCCGGCAAGATCTTATCCAGCTTCGCGGTTACGACCAGAACGGCGCGCCTTTGCATCTTCGCTGGGGTTTGTATACGGGCGATTCGATCTTCAATGATGCGCGCGCAATTTATTTTCACGCTTTCGATCAAGTTCTCTTTCAGCATACGAAACACAATCTCCTTGCCGATTTGCGAAGCTACCAGGGCGATCCTCAAGCCTCTGCGGATTCCGGCTCGGCATACGACGCTCTCAAAACTTACCTGCTCACTACCTCCGAATATAAGCGGAATTCCGGCGAGTTCCTGCAAGACTTCCTGATGAAAGAATGGAAGAAGGATTTGGGTGATATCGATCAGGATCGCAACGATCTTGCAGCGCAACAATTTGCGTTCTATAGCTCCGAGTTGACCATCGACAATCCATATTCAAAAGAAAATGAAGCCGCCTTGGTCCTCCAGGTGCGCACGTATCTCAACAAACTCGCCGGGCCGCAGCGAATCTATCTCAGCATGCTGGCCGATGCGCGTCAGAAGGCGAAGGACTACCGCTTTGCGGCTCAACACCCGGATAGCCTGGACGTTTTGCGCGCTCCGCAGGATGTGTCCGCAGCCTTCACTTCCGATGCCTGGAAAGTGATGGATGCGGACATCCAGAATTCCAAACGATTTCTCCAGGGCGAGCCTTGGGTGCTCGGGGCCACCGCCAGTATCGATCTTTCTGCTGCGGACCTGATGAATAATCTGCGGGCCCTCTACGACAAGGATTACATTAAGCAGTGGCGAGCATTCTTGAATTCCTCCAGGGTTTTGCCCTATGGCACGGACGCCGATGCAGCTGCAAAATTGATGAAGCTTTCCGCCAATTCCTCGCCGCTGTTGGCCCTGCTCTGCGATGTTTCGGACAACACCAACGTGCAATCCCCGCCCACCAAGCTGGCGTTCCAGGCGCCGCAGCAGGTGGTATCGCCCGGCTGCGGCGTTCAAAAGAAATACGACCAGGCCACCAATGACTCCTACATGAAGGGCTTGTTGAACCTGCAGCAGTGCGTGCAGCAAACCGCGGATGCGCCCCCCGAACAGAAAGACGCGACAAAAACCTCCTGCCTGCAAACAGCTACGCAGGCGCACCTCGCTGCGGCGCAGATCGCTCAGGGCCTCCCCAACGACCCTGAGGGACACGTCGACCAAACCGTCGGCGCACTATTGGATGAACCCATCAAAGCCTTGCAAAAATTATGGGCCACACAGGGTGGCTCGGGCGAAGGCCTCTGCGGACCGCTGAAAGCTCTTCAGACCGCGTATCCATTCAACGCGCGTAGCAGCAGAGAAATTACGCTGGCCGAGTTCAACGAGTTTTTCCAGCCAGGCAAGGGCAAACTTTCCCAGTACCTGGTTTCGCAAAAAAACAATCTGAGCCTGCAAGGCACAACTTATGTCCGCGCGCTTGGCACTCCCACGGTAGTCGGACCCCACTTCCTTCGCACTTTAAATGAACTCTACGCCATTCAACTAGCCGCTTATCCGAATAATGCCACGGAACCGCGATTCGAATATTCGGTCACAGCACGGCTTCCCGAGGCCGGCGGCTTCAAGAGCGAGAAATTGTCGTTTGACGGGCAGGAATGGACCATCACAGGAAATGGCGGCACAAAGAAGTTCATCTGGCCTGGCGCCATTGTACAAGGTGCCACTCTGAGTCTGAATAGCGGCGGCGGCGATCTTGAATTGCAACGCGCATCGGGTCTCTGGGCCGTCGCTCATTTCTTCGGCGGATACAGGTGGCAGCCTTCCGGGAACGGCTACATCATTCAAGGACCACTCCACGGGCCCACTGGGCAGCCCATCATGAGCAACAACAAGCCCGTCGAAGTGCGCTTCGATGTCGATTTGAAGGGCGTTCCCTTCTTCCAGGAAGGATTCTTGTCCGGCTACGCCTGCTCGGCCATGAGCAAGTGAACTCGCGCTTGGCGCGACGTACTTTTAGCCTGAAGTGCACACTTGCGAGTAGATTCCTGTGGCTTGACAGCAGGCATCTGAGGCGGTCTACGACTCGGCAATAATTCCGGCCGGACCCTGCGCTGGTAATCGTAGTAAATCTTCGACGGCCCGGCCGGCATCAGCGCTGGAAGGTAATCGTAAGTGGAAAACGAACCGCTACCGGCTTTCCGCCCGATTTAGGTGCCGTCGTTTTCCAGTGCTTCGAAGCGTCTTTTACTTTTTTGAAAAAATCCTTATCCGCATCTCCCTCTTTGTCGATCTTTACGTTTCCGTTCGATTCCACCGTAACGATGACAGTCAGAGAGTACGGCAATTTCCCCGGTTGTTTTGCAACATCCGGAAAGTCCACCATGGGAACTCCAACCCATTGCAGCGGTGAGGTTCCATCCAACTGCGCGCAAGATACGGCTCCCCCGACCGACGGAATTTGCGGCGAGGCTCTGCCAGGGCCACAAGAGAGAGCGGGCAACACCACCTTTCCTGAACTCTTCGTCAAGCCTTGGATCTCATTGGGAATCGTTGTCTTGACATAAAGTGCCGCTTGCTCGCGGTAAATTCCTGCACCATTGGCTATCTTTTGAAATTCCTGGCTGACGCCGTGGCTCAAAAGCTCGGTATCCCCCTTCTGTTTCGCTTGTTGAAAATGTGCGACCGCTGCGTCGAAGGCGGCCTTATCGCCAACTTTCTCCGCTGCCGTGGAGTAGGCCGCATTCAATCGCTTCTCCAGATCCTTGCATCCCGCGAGTACCGAAGCATCCTCGACGCGCCCCTCGAAGCTGTGCAGCTCGTCTTGCACGCGCTGGATCCCAGCCGTGTCTCCTTTACTTTCCACGGCTTGCGCGTTGTTTCGAATCTGGTCGAACTGTTGCTGCTCCGCCGAATGCATTTCCTTGAGTAGTCTTTCGTGCGTCTTGCTCCATTGCTGAGCAGAATCCAGTTGAGCCTTAGCCGTGCGGAAGGAGCCGGTGCGGATGGCGTCTTCCACGGAATTCACGGTCTGCAATGCCTTCTCAACCGCCGCCATCTGCGTTTTTGCATCGCCGCTCTGCGGTCCCTTGCGCTTTATCACCTCTTGAAACTGGTCCCGTGCTCCCGCCCAGTTTTCGTCTTTTACGTCCTGCATGGCCGTATCGTAAAGTTTCTGGTCGTTAGCCGTCTGGCGCATCTTGCCCAGGTAGCTCTCCGCCTGCGGTTTGAGCGTGGATCCGGCAACATTGAGTTCCACAATCGCGCGAAATTCCTTCCGTGCCTTCTCGAAGTCTTTCGCCTGGTAGAGCTTCACACCCGAATCGAAATGATCCTGCTCCTCCTTGTGGACGTCCGTCTCGGTTACATTTGTTTTCGTCGCTTCCAGTTCCCGAGAGGCGTCCGCGGAATGCCACAAATTCATTTGAATCACGTCCTGAAACGCTAGTTGCGCCCCCGCGAAGTCTTTCTTGTCCTTGAGCAAGGCTTCGGCGTCATCAAATCGCCGCTGCTCTTCCGTTCGCTTCTGTTCGATTTCATTCACCCGCTGTATTGCTTCTTTTTGCAGCGGGCCCTTGGCCTTTGCAAGCCCCTGCCAAAGCTGCTCGGATTGATCGAATTGTCGGTTCTGCCAGAGTTCTTCGGCTTGCTGCTTTAGTTTCGATTCCGCGTCGGACGGCGCTTTTCCATTTGTATTACGCGGCCAGAGCGCCACCACGAGAATAGCTACAACCAGCACGCCTATCCCTGCCAGCACTGGCGGCCTGCGCAATATCGGCATCACTTGCGCAAGAAAATCAGTTCCGGCCGTCGGCTTAACAGGAGAAACCGGAGGCGCGGCAGGTATCGCTGTGCCGCTCCGCTGGCGTGCGTCAGCTGGGACACCGGTCGGTGTGGCCGGCTGCCGAACAGATGAACCTGCTATTACCGTCGCCCCGGGAGTTTCTGTCTTTCGTGAAGTGGTGTCTCTGCCGTCGAAATCCCGGCGGCTGGGAGTCGCACCATCTTTTCGAACTCCCGGCGTTTGCCCAGGCCCAATGACGCGTGTGGCGGAAAATCCCACGGCAGGAATGTTTTGGGCGGAATCGCTCACCTGCGTCAAATCGCCGGAGGGCACCGCCGGCTTGCTGGCGGCGGACTTGTCCTTTTTCTGCGGCCCCGACGGCTTCTGCACCGTCGTCTTCGCCGAATACATCTGCGTTGCTGCCGGTTGCTGGCCGCTGGCGAGATTCGATATCTTTCCGCGAAGCTCCTGCATCCGCGGATCGGACGGCTGGAAAATCTGTGTCGCCATCACTTCGTTGAACAACTGCGTCGCCCCCGCGTGATCGCCCCTGTTCACCAGGTTTTGCACCACCGAAACCTTCTTCTCTGCGTCTTCCTTCTTTTTCCGCTTTTCCTCCGCGCCCTGTAACAGCTGCGTAACATTGGGGTCCGCACCCATGGTCTCCATGGTTTGTTGGGCCAAATCAATGGCGTCCGTAATCTTGTCTTGATTGATCTTGCTGTTGATCTCCCGGACTCGCCTCTGCATCTCGTTGCGAGCCCTTTCGCGGTCGTCCTGTTCCCTTTTGAGCGCCTCCGCTTCCGTCGCCAATTTGCGGAATGCATCCTGCTTTGGAAACTCCTCGATCGCCTTGTGCGCCGAATCCAACGCCTCGCCGTAGCGTTCGCACAAAAGAAAACCCTGAATCTGCTTCTCGCGTTCCTCTTCTTTTCGCTTCTGCTCCTGCTGCGTCACTTCTCCTCGGGCGTAGTTCACCAATTCCTTCAGTTCGTACTCCTGCGGGAACTCCTGCAAAAGTGGCTCGCCCTTAGCCACCACTTGCTTGAACTTCCCCGCTCCCAACAAACCCCGCAGGATGGTGATCTCTGCCTCCAGCCGCTTTTGTCGTTTTTGCTCCTGTTCCTCTTGCGTGGCCAGGTTTTGCAGATTCTTTACCGCCGTGTCCTGGGGATGTTCCTTCAGCAAAACGTCCAGTACTTTTCGCGCATCGGAGAAATTCTGTTGCCCCAACAGTCTCCGGACTTCCGCCATTTGGACCTGTTTCTGCTGCTCCGCCTGGTCCGTCCTTGCCGATTCCTGCAGTTTTTTCAGCTCCTGCTCATTCGGAAATTCCTGCAAGGCCTCCGCAAGCACTGTGAGGCACTCTTGATAGTTCAGCTCTGTCCAAAGCGTCCGTGCTCGATGCAGGATTTCGCCCAGTCTCTTCCGCTTTTCCCGCCGCAGCTTCTCTTCTTCGATTTGCTTCTTAAGTTCGAGCGCCTGCTTGCTGGCATCGTCGATCTCCAGCGCTTGACCCAGCGCGGCCGCTGCCTCCGTTAGCGCTCCTTCGGCCAATCGCTGCTTGGTCAACTTCAGTTTCTGCTCCAACTGTTGCTGTTTCGCGACCGCCGCTTCCACTTCCTCAATGAGTTTGCGGGCAGGCTCGTGCTTGGAATCCAATCCCAGCGCCGCTTCCGCTTCGGCCTTGGCTTCGCGCAGCTTTCCGGCTTTCAAAAATCCGTCGCCGCGGCTCAGGTGCTCCTGGAGCCTCGGCAAAATCTCAGACCGTCGCAGCTCCACCGATACTTTTTCCAGCATGCTCTTCGCCTGGGAATTCCCTACATCGATGTGCAGTGCCTTCCGCAGCAGCGCTTGCGCGCGCTGCAGGTCCTTCGCTACGACCAGTTCCTGGCAATCCGCGAGCAATCCCGATACGGTGCTCTGCTGCGCGGCCTTCCAGATTGGCTCGATCGCATGGAGCACATCATCCATCGACTGATAACGGTCCTCGCTCTTCTTCTCCAGCATCTTGCTGACAATGGACGCCAGCTCTTCGGTGCACTCCGGCGAAAGGCTCAACAGGTCTTCGGGTTTCTCGTAGATGATGTGGAACATCAGCTCCGCTTCGCTGTCGCCTATAAACGGCCGCCGATAGGCCAGCAGTTCATACAGCGTCACGCCAATGGCCCAAATGTCCGAGCGTGGGTCGGCTCGCTCGCCTTTGTACAATTGAGGCGACATGTACGCCCGGGAGCCGATCATCATGTTCGGCTGCGTCATGGACATATCCGTCAGCCGCGCGATGCCGAAGTCCACCACCTTCACTACGCCTTCCTTCGTCACCATGATGTTCGCCGGCTTCACGTCGCGATGCACCACATTGTGCTGGTGCGCGTACGCCAGCGCCTCGCAAACGCGCACGATATATCCAAGCTTCACGGATAACGGCAGCACCGGGTGCTGTTCGATGATCCGATCCAGGCTCTCCCCCTCTAGGTATTCCATCGCGATGAATGGCGTATTCTTCTCGTGCCCCAGTTCGTAAATCGTCACGATGTTGGGATGTTGTAGAGCCCCGGCGGAACGCGCTTCCTGGTAGAAGCGATCGAGCAGGTTCGACTGGGCGCTGGGGCCGCCCGTGATGGTTTTTAGGGCGACTAACCGGTCAATCAGCGGGTCACGAGCCTTGTACACCGCTCCCATGGCTCCGCGGCCGACTTCCGAGATGATTTCGTACTTGCCTAAAAGCTGCACACACACACCCCTGTCGGCAGGATGGTAACAAAATTAGGGCCAAACCGCCCGCTCCTCGTGGCAACCTGGTTCCCGTTCGTAAGGTGGTGCGCGGAGCCTGACAATCGCTTTAACGAAGGGGCCTCTTGGGCCTGCAAACCACTGAAAACAGGATAGAAAGCAAATTGGCCGGTGGAATGGCTCAATTCTGAGATGGACGGAAACGGGTTCCCTGCGACGCACAAGACTGCGAAGAGGGGTGCTTTCCACCCCGCGGGAACGGCACGCCCCTGCTGAGGACGCCCTGTTCGTTCCGGAATTGTCACCGCTTTTTCACACTGGGCCGGGATCAACATACTGGGTTATCTACGTCATTCTACTCAGGTTTAAGGAAATTTGTCAGGTTGCTGTGTTGGCCTTGGCCACCAATAAAATAGCCAGCAGGTAGAACAGGAACATAAGCGCAAGATATGTTTTGGCTTGCGGTTTCGCTCCTTGAAATTCTTTCCACGCGAACACTCCCCACAACGCCGCCACCATCGGGGCCGATTGGCCGATCGCATAGGAAATCGCCACTCCCGTGAAATTTGCGGCCACCAAATTGAACACCGTTCCAGTTCCCCAGATCGCTCCGCCCAGCAGCCCCAGAAGATGCCCAGACGCTGGCCCGCGAAAGAATTCACCGAAATTCACTGGCTCGCCGACGAGAGGCTTCTTCATAAAATAAATGTTCCAAATGAAGCAGGACAGCAGCGCACCGAGCGTCAGAAAAACGCTGACGCTATACGGTCCCAATGTTTTTCCCTGGCTCATCGCATGCGCCACAAACGGCGCCCAAAGCCCCATCAACACACCAGAGACTATGCAAGTCGTGATGCTTTTCTTGGAAGCTGAACCTGCCACCTTCGCAAGCGTTCCGTAAGCCTTGCCATCCATAATCACCGCGATGACCGCGCACGCAACTCCTATCGCGAGTAAACCTGCATTCCCCTTCGGCTGCTGGAGATAACTCGTGATGACTCCAACGACCAGCGCGATACCAATCGAAACCGGAAAGGCGATCGCCAGCCCGGCCATGTCAATCGCGGCAACCAGAAGCAGATTCGCTAGATTGAAAACCGCTCCGCCAACAAGCGTGTAAACAATATTCGAACCATCCGCCGCTCGCACATTGTTCAGAAAGCTGTTCGAGTCATTCGCAGTGCTTCCCATCGTGAACGCCAGCACAACGGAAATAAGAAAAATTCCGATGGCATAATCCCAGTAAAATAATTCGAAGCGGTAACTTTTCACTCCCTTGAATGTATTCGCCCAGGAGCCCCAGCAAATGGCCGTCGTAATCATCATCACTAGTGCAATTCCCAGAGTGTGAGGCGTGAACATAAACTTCCCGCTCCTTATTGAGAGACCTCGCTGTCAAAAGTCTCCTAACGTCCAATTCCCGCACTAACTCAACTACGCAGCATTGCGCGCCTCTTTGTTCCGTCCGTGCTTATATGCACCGCGCATCTGCCTGTCAAGAAGAATCCCGCCTATTCGTCCCGCTTAGCCCGATGCGCACCACGATTCGCATTTTTCTGTTTCGCCGCTAACTTCCTATATAATTCGCGCGGTTCCGCTTGCTGCCGTATAACAAGTCAGCAGAGGGGACCGCAGGAGCGAACATGGCGAAGCAATCCTTCATTGCCGTGGTAGGCAGCGCTAACGTGGACCTCACCACGTTCAATGATGTGTTTCCGCGACCCGGCGAAACCATCTTTGGAAAAAAGTTTGACCTCGGTTTTGGCGGCAAGGGTGCCAACCAGGCCGTCGCCGCTCGACTGTGCGGCGCCTCCGTCGCGATGGTCGCCAAAGTCGGCAGCGACCTCTTCGGCCCTGCGACCATCAATAATTTTCAGTCGCAAGGCATTGACGCGAGTCACGTGCGCATCGCCGAAGGAGTCTCGAGCGGCGTCGCCCCAATCTTTGTCGAGCCCGGCGGCCAAAACCGCATCATTGTCGTCAAAGGTGCGAACGATACGCTCTCCCCCGAAGACGTGGATGCCGCGGCCCCGCTCCTCCGAAAAGCAGACACCATCGTGATGCAGTTCGAAATCCCGCTCAATACTGTCTATCACGCTGTTCGCTTCGCGGAGTCGGAAGGCATCCGCTGCATTGTGAATCCAGCGCCCGCTCAACACGTCGACTTTAAGCAGTTGAGCGGCGTCGATTATTTCATCCCCAATGAAACTGAGGCGGAAATCATTACCGGAATGCCCGTCCATTCGCTCGAAGAGGCCACGAAATGCGCCAATTTCCTGCTCAGGCAAGGAATGAAGCGCGTTGTCCTCACTCTCGGCGAACGCGGCGCCCTTTTGGCTGGCCCCGAAGGTACCGAACTTATCCCCGCCTTCAAGGTCGAGGCGATCGACACCACCGGCGCCGGAGACGCTTTCATCGGCAGCTTTGCCGTGTTTCTCGGCGAGGGTCTTCCGGAAAAGGAAGCCCTCACGCGGGCAAATCTCTACGCCGCTTTATCCACAACCGGGGTGGGAACCCAGAAGTCCTTCGTAAATCGTGCCGATTTCGAACGGGAATGGCAGATTCACAGCACCCGCCTGTGAACGCCCCCGCGCATAGTGATAAGATTTCTCTTGGGTTCGAAGCACCCTCTTCAAAAGAGATTTTGACCATGTCCATCATCAACCGAGGGCCCGGCAGCACCGAGCGCCTCGATAACCGCAATCTGGAAGCACCTCTTTCTCCCGCGGATACCGCCCTCGCCCACTTGCGCGGCCGCGCCCTAGAAGCCAATCGCGGTGTTCCTCTCAATCTGGATTGGGTGGAAGACGTTCGCGTCAATACCAGCGCCGTTGAACGCCGCGCCCAAACTCTCGTCACCCGCCGCACGGTAAAAAAAGAATGGCAGGCCGCCTGGCTTCTGCGCGCAATCTCCTGCATGGATTTGACCACGCTTTCCGGCGACGACACCGACGAGCGCGTTCGCCGCCTTTGCGCCAAAGCTCGCCAGCCAATTCAGCATGAACTCGTGAAAAAGCTCGGCATCGAAGCGCTCGAAGTCAAAGTTGCCGCCGTCTGCGTCTACCACGTCTTCGTCGAAACCGCTCGCCGCGCCCTCGAAGGCAGCGGCATTCACGTAGCCGCCGTCTCGACCGGCTTCCCCGCCGGCCTTTCTCCTCTCGCGGAGCGCGTCGCCGAAATCCGCCGTTCGGTGGAAGCTGGCGCCGACGAAATCGACGTGGTCATCACGCGCGCCCACGTCTTCGCCGCAAGATGGCAAGAGCTCTACGACGAGGTCGCCGCCTTCAAACACGCCTGCGGCCCCGCGCACTTGAAAGTAATCCTCGGCACCGGCGATTTGCTCACGCTGCGCAACGTCGCCCGCGCCAGCTTCGTCGCCATGATGGCCGGCGCCGATTTCATCAAGACTTCCACCGGCAAAGAGCCCGTGAACGCCACGCTGCCCGTCGGCCTGGTGATGACTCGCGCGATTCGCGAATACGCGCAAGGAAACTGGCTTCGCCGTCGGCTTCAAACCCGCCGGCGGCATTCGCACCGCAAAGCAATCGCTCGAATGGCTGGCGCTGATGAAAGAAGAGCTCGGCAATTCGTGGCTGAAGTCCGATCTGTTTCGTTTTGGCGCCAGCAGCATGCTTGGCGATATCGAACGGCAATTGGAATATCACGCGACGGGCCGCTATTCCGCCGATTACCGCCACCCCATTGCGTAATGCACGATCGTTTATTCGCGGCCTCAGTGCTCGGCTAGACTCGCGCACTCGGTGTCTGTACCACCCTTCCCGAACTTTTCCGACTCGCAATTCGATTGCAACGAATCAGCCACCATGAGCATCGTCGAAAAATTCGTGACCATGGAATACGGCCCGGCGCCGGAAGATCCCCGCGAGGCTCTCGCTTGGCTCGATCGTCACAAGCGCCGCTTCGGCCATTTCATCAATGGCGCGTGGCAGGCACCCGCTCGACGGGCAAATATTTCGACACCACCGATCCTTCCACGGGCGAAAAACTCGCCGACATCGCGCAGGGAACCGCCGCGGACATTGATGCGGCCGTGAAATCCGCGCGCGCCGCTCTGCCCGCCTGGCAGTCGCTCTCACCACTCAGCGCGCGCACGCTATCTCTATGCGCTGGCGCGGCAAGTGCAAAAGCATTCGCGCCGGCTCGCCGTCCTCGAGACTATGGACAACGGCAAGCCGATTCGCGAAAGCCGCGACATCGATATTCCGCTCGTCGCGCGCCATTTTTATCACCACGCCGGCTGGGCGCAACTCCTCGATCAGGAATTTCCCGGTTACGCCGCCTGCGGCGTCGTCGGCCAAATCATTCCGTGGAATTTTCCGTTGCTCATGCTGGCGTGGAAAATCGCGCCGGCGCTTGCCACCGGAAATACCGTCGTCCTGAAGCCCGCGGAATTCACTCCGCTCACCGCGCTGGCCTTCGCGGACATTTGCCAGGAAGTCGGATCTCCCGCCGGCGTCGTGAACATCGTCACCGGCGACGGCTCGACCGGCGAAGCGCTCGTCGCACATCCCGACGTCGACAAGATCGCGTTCACCGGATCCACCGAAGTTGGCCGCGCGATTCGCAAAGCCACCGCCTCCAGCCACAAGAGACTTTCGCTCGAACTGGGCGGCAAATCTCCCTTCATCATTTTCGAAGACGCCGATCTCGACAGCGCCGTCGAAGGCCTGGTCGACGGCATCTGGTTCAATCAAGGGCAAGTTTGCTGCGCCGGTTCGCGCCTGCTGATGCAGGAGAGCATCGCGGAAAAACTGATCGCCAAAATCCGCGACCGCATGAACACGCTGCGCGTCGGCCCGCCGCTCGATAAAGCCATCGACATCGGCGCAATCGTCGCGCGCGTGCAACTCGATCGCATCCAGCGGCTGGTGGATCAAGGCGTCGCGGAAGGCGCGACGTGCTGGCAGCCCTCCATTCCCATGCCTTCGCGCGGCCTCTATTTCCCGCCCACTCTTCTGAGCAACGTCCATCCGACCTCCATCGTGGCGCAACAAGAGATTTTCGGCCCCGTGCTTGCCGCAATGACTTTCCGCACGCCCCGCGAAGCTGTCGAGCTTGCGAACAATACGGCTTACGGCCTCGCGGCCTGCGTGTGGAGCGAGAGCATCAATGTTTCGCTGCACGTTGCTGCGCAACTAAAGGCCGGAGTAGTTTGGGTCAATTGCACGAATCTTTTCGACGCCGCGTGCGGATTCGGCGGCTATCGCGAAAGCGGCTACGGCCGCGAAGGCGGCCGCGAGGGACTGCTCGAATATCTCGAGCCTGCGTGGTTCAAGAATGCTCCGCGCTCCATCCGACGCCTGTCGCGATCGATCAACCGCCAGAGCAATCAGTCGACAGTCCGCATGGCGAATCTCGACGCCCTCGATCGATCGCACCGTGAAACTCTACATCGGCGGCAAGCAGGCGCGCCCCGATTCCGGCTACAGCATCGAAGTTCACGGCGCAGACGGCCGCCTGCTCGGCGAAGCGCCACTCGGCAATCGCAAAGACATTCGCAACGCCGTCGAAGCCGCGCGCAAAGCGGACGGCTGGGCCAAGACCACCGCTCACAATCGCGCGCAAGTCCTCTATTACATCGCAGAAAATCTTTCCCAGCGCCGCGAAGAAATCGCCGCCCGCCTATCCGCGGTGGTCGGGAAGAAGCAAGCCGAAGCGGAAGTCAGCGCCGGCATCGAACGCATTTTTTCCTACGCCGCCTGGGCCGACAAATACGACGGCGCCGTGCACAACCCGCCGTTTCGCAACGTCGCTCTCGCCATGAAAGAGCCGATCGGCACCATTGGCATCGTCTGTCCCGCCGAAGCGCCGTTACTGGGATTTCTCTCTTTGGTGATGCCCGCCATCGACGGGGCAACACAGTCATCGCCATCCCATCGAAAAATATCCGCTGATCACCGGTGACCTCTACCAGGTTTTCGAAACCAGCGATCTGCCCGACGGCGTCATAAATATAGTCACCGGCCGTGCCACCGAGCTGCTGAAAACGCTCGCGGAACACGACGACGTCGACGCCATTTGGTGCTTTCGCCGACGCGGCCGCCTGCGCCACCGCCAAAACTCTCTCCGTCGGCAATCTAAAGCAGGTGTTCACCAACGAAGGCCGCGCCATCAACTGGTTCGACCCAGAAACAAGGCGAAGGCCGCTGGTTCCTCGAACACGCCGTGCAGGTGAAAAACATCTGGGTTCCCTACGGGGAATAAAATCCTGCGCAGAGGAATCTTCAACCGTAACTATGTCTTTTCGCCACCGATCAGCCACGCGTTCCAGCGGGAACCTTGATAGCACGCGTCAGATCCGATTGACTGGTTGTCAATTTTGGTTATAATTTGCTCGGATTTAACCACCTAGCGATGCGAAGACTTGCAATTATCACAGCTCTTCTCGCCCTCGCGGGCGCCGCGTCGGCACAGTCAGACAAGTTCCCGCTAACCGCCAAGGTACTTTCCTCCGGAGTTGAAACGGTCCCAAATACCGGTGGCGTAACAAAGGTAGAAACCCCGACGGAGCTACGCAAGCAGTTCCCCAATGCACCCGCCAGCAGCACGAAACGCGTTCAGCCGGAGACTTATATCGCGACGAAGGCAGAAATAGATGACCGTATCTACACGCTTCGCGGTGGAACGCTGCTAGACCCAGGCAAATACCCTGCCAACATCGACGGGCGTACTATTCGATTACAAACCAAGGACAAGCACGGTAAAGCAAAAACTCTGAAGTTATTCGTACTTTCTGTGGAGGCCAAGCAATGAACCCGGGCGGTGGCGCACCCTTGGCATTTGGTTTTTCAAGGGTGCAAGTTTAGAATTAGCCCGCCAATGTTCATAACCCTTATAGTTAATGCTTTTTCAATTTTTGTTCTGGCTTTGCCCGCCCGCAGCGCCACAAGCGAGCGCGGTTTCAGAAGTCAGGTGGGCAGTTAGAGTGGCGGGAAGAGACAGGCGCCAAAACAGGGAATCAACTGCCACGCGCTTGAATACTTCACAGGAGCCGGCCACTTGAAATCGTTTGACTACGTTCATCACATTCCAAAACCGTATCCCGAAGGAATCACCGACGAAGTCGAATCGAAACGTCTCGGTGAAATTAATGGATTTACAGTCTACGATGTTGTGCACCACATCGACGCCAACGAGGCGCCCGCCGATTGGGAACATTTTTCTTACCCGCCGAGCCTTTTGAAAATGGTCCTAGTCGAACGTAAATCCGGAGAGTTCTGCGAGATTTTCCACGAGCAGAATTCCGACGGAGAGTTTACCGTCTCGCCGTCCTACTTCGTTGAGGTTAATTCCGAGAAAGTTCTCGCAGTCCACGATCCCATCTCGGGCGTAGGCAACTACTTCAATGAGGCCTACTGGGCTTTCGACAAAGATGGCCCCACCCCTCTCGACCTCGACATCATCAAGCAAACCGTGGACAAGCTGTTGCCTCCCAACATGCACGTATACCGAGGCATCGGATTCCAAATCGAGGCTCTCTCGTATGACATGGGTCTTGTACAAGACGCGCCAGACGGCGGTTGCTGTGCTTCCCGGCAGGGCTCCATCCACTTGCAATTCTCACTGGCCGACCACAAGCTGATCCTCGTCAGCAAGAAATTCGACCCGGAAGGTTCCGGTGCCGTTAGCAGCGCCCCTCAGAAACCGCCTCACACCGTCATTTAGGCCGCGCACGACAAGATCCAGAAGGCCGGGTTCCGCACCGTTGGCATTTGGTTTTTCAAGGGTGCGGGTTTAGATTCGACTTTACATAAGACGATCGAAAGCGATTCTCACCGAAAGGCTGCTTCATGGAGCGAATTTCGGACTGTTCGCAACAATCCATCGCTCGACCAATTCAAGAAATCCTTCGCCTCTTTGACAATTTCCTCAGCTTCCGTGTGTGTCGCAACAGAAGCATGGTCGTAGTCGATCACATTCCGTTTCCGCCTGCATGCCTCAAAGAAATCGAGCGTCTGCGCAGCGGATGCTCCCAGAGCCAGCCGCGCGGCTTCAAACGTCAAGCGGTGATGGCCTTGTGTCCCGGCGAGCCGGTATCCGGCGCAAACAATGGACATTTTCGCAGTCTGCAACGCCGCATTGTAAGCGGTAGCGAATCGCCGGTCGTCCGACAATTCCTGAATCTCCGCATCCTCAAGATCGCGAAGAATGACCGCCCGCAGATCGCCCACTTCCTTCTTACTTGCCTTGTAGGCGTGAACTTGGCCTTCCGCCTGTAGTTTTTTCCAGCTCATCCGCAGAACCTATAACGGTGATCAGCTTACCTTTAAAGCACGGAATTAAGAAAGCGGTCCCCGCCGTTCCGCTTGGCCAGGAATTCTCGCTCCGAATATCTCGTTACATTTACTTCGCGGCCAAAACGCCCTCAAGCCGTCGTAACGCCGGAATAAGTCGGCCATTCCGGCGAACCAACAATCAACAAATCAATGTCGCTTTTTCCCCCTTCCTCCCCACGCGCGACTGAGCCCGTAGATCGCAGCCCACCTGATCCTGTCCCCGAATCGCTCGAGTTCGGATTTAAGAATAGGAACGATCCCGGCCGTTTTCGAGAATAGCGAACGCAACTCCTCAAACACCGGGACGCTTATCGGCATGATAGTAAGTCCGTCGCCCATCCTCCCTCCGCTCCAAAATGCCGCTTTTCGCGAGGCTCTTAAGCTCTCGCTGAAGGCTCGAAGGAGAAGTCCCGAGATGCTCCGCCAATTCCGACAGAAACCACGATTTCTCCGGTGCCAGCAACGTCGCCGCAAGGATATCCCGCCGCACGTCAGGAAAAAGCGAATCAAGAATTGATACCTACGCATTATGCGTATATATTTACGCAAATAACGTAGCTCGTCAAGAGGCTGTGTAATTTCGACGGCCGGGACGGGTTGACCTTCTGAGCGGTTGACCCAGCATTCTTCCGTGCTATAATAAGCCTAGGCAGTACTCCGGAAGGTTTCGCGCGGCAGGGTCTCTGCCGCCTTTTTTATTTTGGGGCACGGTAGCACAGCCACTCCTGGCTGTGCTCTTCTCCGCTGGTTCGCAAACCAGCAAACGCGCACGGACCGTCGTATGTGGCGCGGAACCGTTCGCTTTTTCTCCCTTTGCGGAGGAGTAAGCAATACAAAGCCCGTCATGCTGTTCGTCGCGCTGCCCATACTCCCCGAAACAGCGAATTAGGAGAACGACTTATGTTTACTTCCAAGCCCTTTAGAATCAATACTTACAAAAGGCGCCCACAAGTATTGATTCTAATAAACTTACACAAAATCTAAGTCTTTTAGAATCCGCACTTACGAAAAAACGGGGAGGGGGGAGGCCGAGTGGCACAGACTTCAGTCTGTGCTCCGGTCCCCTTAACTTTACGTGAGCCGTAAGCTGCTCACCGTACGGAACTTGAGGAAGACTGCGTCGTAGGCGCAACCGCCGGAGCCGCATCCTTAATCAAAATCGGCCACCGCGGAAACGCAAAGTTTCCCGACACATCATCAATCACATTCACCTGGCAAACATAAAGCCCCGGCTTGAGCGATTGCAGCGGCAGATCGATCTGAAAAACGACCGCCTTCCGCTCCGGCGCCGTAACTTCCGTCGCGGCCACTTGCTTCGATTCGTAAACTTTCACGTTTCCCTGCAAGAATTCAATGCTCGTCAAAACGTGAATTCCGTCGCGCATCTGCGTCGCGCCCGCTTTTGTAGCGTCCGCCTTCTGAGGCGGACCGCTCTGCGCCGCCTGCGCTTCCTGGCCGGCTGGAGTAGCGGCCGCCGCAGACGCGGCAATTGCGACCTTGCCCTTTGCGGCATCATAGATTTCATACTGCAAATACAAATGCTGGTCGCGCGTAAACACATGCGTTACATTCGGCACAAGCTGCGTCTGATCCTGAATCAGCGGATTCGCGCCCTTCTTCTTCGGCGCGTTCGTCACGGGCGTCCGCAAACTGCTCAGCACCACCGAGCTCATCCGCAGCGGCGCTTTGCGCAAATCGGGAATTTGCACATCCGTCTCAAACGATCCCATGCGACCCGTCTGATTCTCGCGCACGATAAATTTCAAATGATAACTTCCCGGCGCAAGCACAAATCCCGTGTTGTACTGCACGTTCTTCCGCCGCACCTGCTGCGTGCTGTCCACGGCCAGTTTCACCGTGTCCCGCAACTGTCCAACCGGCACCTTGCCTTTGTCACCGATACGCACCTCCCCAATAATGTCGATCGTCGCGTTGTCTTTGTCCTTTTCTTGCACAAATGGAATCTGCGATCCGGGAACAACCAAGGACACCGCCAAATAATAGTGGGATTCATTCTCCCGGAAGTACGCCGTGCCCGCATACAAAGGCACATCCGTCTGCGGCAGCTCCGCCGCGAGTTCATCCTCGAGCTGCGACTCGCGGTCCGCGAGATTCAAGTGCACGAAATCTCTCCCGGCGTAGTATCCCGGGCGGTATTCGAGCTTCATGTCGGCCCGATTCACCGTCACCTTCAAGCGGCGATAGCGTCCGTCTTTCGCGGGGTTCATGCTCGTGAATCCAAGAACGTAGTACGCGGAAGTATCTTTCTGCACTTGCGTAAACACGCCGCTGAAATCGTTCGTATCGAAGAACGCTTTTCCGCCCGTGTCCGCCGCCAGCGTCGACAGCGTCTCTTGTGAAGCGGCATTGTTGCTGAAGTCGCTCAAAACCGCCGCGCCGTTATAAGCGGACTGCCCGTGCAAGCTGGCACTTTGCGCTTCGCCGCCCGGTGGAAAAGCCTGCAAGCCGCGAATATCCACAGTATAGATAGCAACGTTGTTTTTTACCGCCGCCGCCGTAGCCGCCCGCAACGCCGATTGGTTGTCGTTTCCGGATTGGCTGATCCCGTTGCTGAAATAAATGAGTGATTTCTTTTGTTGAATTTTTCCCAGCGCGTCCATGGTTGACTGCAACGCGAGCAGCTTTCTATCCGCGCTGAACGTGTTGTAATCCGTGTCGTCGGCTGTGTACGAGCCGCCCGTTTCCGCCGCTCCCTCGGCGCTCCCCGTGTCGCCGTTCCCAAATCCCTGGCCTGAGCCGGAGGAGTACGCCGTCAACACGGAAAGTATTTTCGTCTTGTCGTCCGTGAAGTCCACATCGACGTGCATATTCGTCGCCAGCGATACAAGTGCGACGAGGTCGGCAGCGTGCATCTGCGTATTGATATACTTCTTCGCCGCGTCCACGCAGCGGTCGATCTGCTCGGGCTCCATCGCGGAAAAATCGAAAAAGAAAACGATGACTCGCCGGTCGCGAGCATTCATTACTGGCGCGTCGCTCTTCTTCAGTACGCCCGCCGGTCCCACCGCTGCCGCTTCCCCAGTAACTGTTTTTTCGGCTGCTCCCGCCGTCTCCAGCTGGTCGACATTTTCAAAATCGAACGTCGAAATCTCTTGTTTTTTGCCGTCTTCAAACAGCGTGAAATCTTCCTTCTTCAAATCGCGAACCAGATTTCCTTTTTTGTCGCGCACCACGACGTTCGCCAGCACCAACTCCGAAGTAACCCGGATCGGAGTCTGCCGCTCCTGTGCTTCCGATTTCGCTCCTGAAGCAGGTTGCGGCTGAGACTGCTGCGCGAACGAAGGAACGGCTCCTTGCACAAGAACACTTGCAACGGCAATGGCCGCAATTTTTCGTAGCAGTGCAATCATGGCCTTCTCCCTCAAAACCGGAACCTCGCCTGCACCGTCACGCGCCTCATGTTTCCTACCCCGTCACTTCGCCAAACGTAGTCGAGTTCACCGTCGTGCCCAGCGAACTGAAGTTCACCATGTTGAAGATATTGTTCGCCGTAATCCGCAGATCGAGCGCACGAAATTCCTTGATCTGGATTGTCTTGTTCAGCGACATGTCCAGAATCACTTGCCCCGGCCCTTGCAGGATGTTCCGTCCCGCATCGCCGAAAGTGGAATCGCCGGCATTCACGCACGTTGCAGTTGGGTTGACAGCCGTCGTTTGCGGCTCGCAGAACGCCGCGGTGTTGAACCACTCCTTGGTGGTGGGATTGCTGACGCCCGTCGATTCGCCAGAAACCAAATTGGCGCGTAGCGACCCGCTGACTCCGCGTTGGATGTCCAGCGTCCCTCCCAGCACGCGAATGGTATAAGGCAGGCCGCTCGCCACGGTAAAATCTCCGCTCCACTGCCACCCACCAAGAATGTGCGAGGCCGCGCCCTTCTGCGCAAATCGCCGGTTCTCGCCGAAGGGCAAATCGTAAATCCAGTTCCCGGTGAATTTGTGACGCTGGTCAAAACTCGAAAGTCCGCGGTCCGCGGCGATGTCAAAAGCATTCTGCGCCACGACCACACCTCCGCCGCCGATCGAAGAAGCATCATCGATCGACTTAGAATAAATGTAGGTCCCGCTAAGCCCGAGGCCTTTGGCCATGCGTTTCCGAAAGCGAAGCGACCCGGAATGAAAGACCGAATTTCCGGCGGACGATTCGTACGTGAAAGGCTGCAAGCCAGCGATCAAGAGCGCTCGCTCGGTGTCTAGCCGCGTTCCCTTCGAGCCGTTGTAGTCCACGTTCATCACGATGCCGCCGCGCAATTCTCGCTGCACATCCAGATTCCACACCTGCACGTAACCGAGCCGATAGTTCGGATCGACGGCAAAATTATTCGTGACCGTGCCCGGCGCCAGATTCGGAAAGGCATTTGCCAGATTGAGAAGATTCGCCGTAGTGGCCGTATTCGTCGCCGTCTCCGCAAAAGGCGGCTGGAACGCAAAGTTTTGGATTACCGCGCCATACTGCGCGAGATTGTAATTGATGCCGTATCCGGCGCGCACCACCGTCTGCTTCAGCGGCTTCCAGGCCAGCCCGAGGCGCGGAGCAAAGTTGTTTCGATCCGGCTGAATCAGCGATGCCGGAAAAACGCCAAAGGCAGGACCAGTCTGCCCCGGCTCAACAGGCACCGCGGCAGTAAATCCTGGTGCAACATCCAGGTTAGCAATTTGATTTCTCACTTCCGTGTAGGGCCCGTTGTACTCGTAGCGGATGCCGAGGTTGAGGGATAAGTTGGCGCGGATGCGCCAGTCATCCTGCGCGAAGAAATCGTAGGAGTTCGCGCGAAAATTATAAGCATTCGTTCCAGATTGAATGCTGCTCTGCTGAGGCAAGCCGAGCAGAAAATCCGCAAAATCGCTGCCCGTTCCTTGCTGTTGCTGGCCGTTCACGTAAAGCGCGGTGGCAAAGCCAGTAAACGTAAAGGTGCCCGCTGCGTTTCTTGCCGAGTGAAAGCTCTGTAAAATGCGGCGGTAGTCTCCGCCAAAGCGCCAGTTGTGCTTGCCGTGATTCCAGATCACGTTGTCGGAAACGGTATAGGTCTGGTTCAGTTGCCGCCGGGTAGTAGGATCGTTCAAGCCGGAAAAGGACGTGAAGCCAATCCCCGGAATCCCCCAGTCAAATGGATTCGTGGAGACGCCGGCAATCTGGGCGGCGGCAGCGACATCTGTAACTGTGGAATACAAATTGGTTACCGAAACGTGGCTGTGGTTGTAGTTGAAACGCAGGTTATTCGTTACGCGACCCTTGCCGTAAACCCACGCCGCGTTGGCATTCAAGCCTTGCGTGCCCGTTCCGCCCGCCAATGAAGGGAACGGACCGATGATGTCGCTCGTCGACCGCGACCAGCTCATGCCCATATTGAGGTTATTTCTGGGTCCCCGCCTGCCACCGCCTCCGCCGCCGCGTCCTCCGCCGATCACGCGATTCCCCTGCGCCGGCGCGGCGCCAAAATTATGGATGAGCCGCAGACTGACGGAATCCGAATTGCTCTCCGCCGAAGTTACGAAATGAAAGTTCTGGGTCGCTCCCGGCAAATTGGGCAGTGGAATGTAGGTCAAGAGCGCTTGCGCCTGCGGAGTGATGACAGAAGGGCTCATCACATTCAGCTGCCCGTTGAACTGGAATTGCTGCCCGGTTGCCGGATCGTAGATCGGCGTTGCTAACGTTGAGAAATCGCCGGTTCGTTCCGCGGCTGTGGGCACCGTCGAAAGCGCGTCATACGGCGAACTACCGCGACTCCCGTTCCAGCCCACGAAAAAAAATGTCTTGTTTCCGCCGTTGAATATTTTGGGAATGTTCAGCGGACCGCCGACGTTAGCTCCGAAGCGGGCTTGGTTGTAATCGGCCCTCGGCAGCTCGAGACCCGTCAAGGAGTACGGCCTGGCATCCATTGCGGAAGTATCGTCAGAGAAGTAAAGGAAACCGTGCGGCTGGTTGACATTAAACCCGCCGCGGCCTAAACGAATCGTCATTGGGCCGCCGCCCCCTGGCCCACCTCCGCCAAATCCGCCGGAACCGCCGCCTCCTCCAAAATCGCCAAATCCCATTTGCTGCGCGCGATCACGGAATTCCTGAATTCGTTCCTCGAGTTGGCTTTCGTTGCCCGCGCCAAAGTCCTGCGTGCGTCCTTGCACGCCGCTGATGCTCACAGATTCCGTGGGCGCGTCCGCGCCGGCGCCGTTCTGAGGAAGAGCTGCCAGGTCGCTCGCGCTTGGCGTTTGCCCCATCGATGCAGCTCCAGAATCGCTACCGGCGAGCGCCGACTCCGTAGAATCCATCGTCAAACTTTGAAAACCGCGCACAGCACTTGCCGCAGCAGCGGCTAATTGATTGGTCTGCTCCTGCTGCCGCGACGCCAGAATTAATTCGAAGTCCGCTTTTCCCGATGGATTTTCCGGATTCAGCACCACTTCTTGTGTCTGCGCCGCAAATCCCATGAACTCCGTGCGCACCACGTATCTTCCTCGCGGCAATCCGATAAAGACAAAATTTCCATCGGAAATGGTCGCCGCGGTGAATTTCTTTCCTGTAAGCGTGCTTGTCGCGGTCAAGGTAACGCCCGGCAGCGGCGTTTTTCCGCTGTGCACGCTCCCGGTGATTTGGTAAGCAGGTGATTGCGCCGCGGGCGGACTCTCTTGCGCGCACAAAGTTGGAACTACGACGGCCGCCAGGCTCAAAAGAATAAAAGTCCAAACAAACGATTTCAATGTGGCGGCTCCGGAGGTTTCTGCTGCGGATTGTTGTCCTTTGGCGGGTTCGCGGGAGGCCCTCCGGCCATTCCCATCTCCTGCATCCGCTTCCATTGTTCTGGCCCAATGACCATCACGGTTTTCGGTTCGAACGCGTTATCTTTCATGGCGCCCCGCACAAACACGTGATCGCCTTGCTGAATGTCCGCCATCGTCACACTGTCACGCCCTTTTCGAAGCGATGTCTCTTCGTTCAGCTCGATAGTTTGCGTCACGTTGTCCGGGCGCAGAATCGTGAGTTTGGGCGCGTCAATAGCCTTCACTTCTCCGAATACATAATCCTGGCCTAGCACTCCCGTCATGAGTCTTCCGCCGGGACCAGCGCCACGACCACCCTGCGCCCCGCCACCTGGTCCGCCGCCAACTCCGCCGCCGGGGCGCTCTCCAACTATTTCCGCGGTCCAGGTGTGATCGGAGTTTTCTTCGCCTCGCACGAACACCAGATCTCCGACCTTGAAATCGCTTAGCTTCGCAGCCTCACGGTCTTTCCGGAATTGCGTTGTCCCGCTGAACTTGACGGTGACCGTGCCCCCTTGCGGGGTTGTTAGCTCAAGAGATTGTTCGTGGATGGCCGTCAGTTTTCCAAAAAGACCTGGACGCCTTTCGCCGCCGCGCCCCGGCGTTTGCGGCGAGCCCGCACTCTGCGCGGCCCCAGGATTCTGAGCCGGCGGCGCCTCTTGCGGAGTCCCAGGCCCCGCCTGCGCCTCCGTCGCCACTACCAGAAAACTCAAAATTGAAACTGACAAGAATCTTGTGAATACATTCATTTCGGTCTTCCTCATCGCATCTCTTATAATTCAAATCTACGCCTGTCTATCCCCAAATGTCTTCTGCAAGCAGGCCGGTTCTCAACTTAGACGTCTCGTGGCAGTTCGCGAGTTTCCTTGAATATCGCTTCTCTTGCCGATTCGCGCGGACCCAAGGCTTCGTCATTCTGTGCGTGACATCCTGCTGGGAAATCCGCTCCGTTTCTTACCCGGCGCGACCCGCGCTCGGTTGCCCGACATGGGGCATGTAACAATTCTCTGCGGCTTCCCTAAATTCCCTTCGATGCGGCACTTAGTTCCCGGAGTGAAGGGTTCGCCATCGGCTGCAGTCCAGCGGCGCTAAATGAGCAGTTCTTAACGATCGCGGCCAGGAGCATGGCATCTCCTGGCCGCTGTCAAACTTGAGGCTTTGCTGCTCGCCTCGAAAGCCCACTGCGCGACTAACGCGTTGGGCGGAGACTGACCCGTTACCGGCCTTCGGGTTATGATGCCGCTTTGCTTTTCCCGCGCTATAATTCCGGTGTTCGTGCATTTGGCGCAGGCTTGTTCTGCGCGGCAACGTGACCTGTATAGCGGATGATCGGTCTAAGGTGAGGAGGCCGTATGAAGACATTGGAAGGGGTTGAGCCCAGGAGCACCAAGAACACCAGGACCACGAGAACTATCGGACGCCGCTCATTTCTTCGTGTGACCGCGGTCGCCGGAGGCGGAATGCTCCTCGCGGCCTACATTGATCCCGTCGAGAATGCTCTCGCACAAGCGCCGCAAGGTCCGCCGCCCGCGGTCCTGACACCGAATGCGTTTGTCCGCATTTCGCCGGAAGGCATCGTGACTATCATCGCCAAGAATCCCGAAATTGGTCAGGGCGTTCGAACCATGCTCCCCATGCTCATCGCGGAAGAGCTTGATGTTGATTGGAAGGATGTGCGGATTGAGCAGGGCGACGTCAACTTCACAAAATACGGCCTGCAGGTTGCCGGCGGCAGCACCGCAACCCCGAACAACTGGATTCCCATGCGCCAGGTCGGCGCAGCGGGGCGCCAGATGCTCGTGGCAGCCGCTGCACAATCCTGGTCCGTTCCGGAATCCGAATGCTCCACTGCCTCGGGCCGCGTGCAGCATTCGGCCACGAACCGCTCTTTGGGTTACGGTGAGCTCGCTGCCAAGGCCGCGCAGCTAACGCCGCCCGATATCACCACTGTTAAGCTGAAGGATCCAAAAGATTTCAAAATTATCGGCAAATCCATCCCGAGTGTGGACAATCCTGCCATCGTCACCGGTAAGCCTCTTTATGGTATCGATTTCAGACTTCCGGGAATGCTATGGGGCATCTTCGAAAAATGTCCCGTGTTTGCCGGAAGAGTGGTCAGCGCCAATCTCGATGTCATCAAGGCCATTCCCGGTGTTCGCCATGCCTTCATCGTTGAAGGCGGCAGTGATTTGACGGGTCTCCTTTGCGGCGTAGCTATCGTTGCGGACAACTGGTGGACCGCAAAGACCGCCCGCCAAAAATTGGAAGTCAAGTGGGATGAAGGAGCGACCGCCAGCCAAAGCAGCGAGGGGTTCGCGCGCACGGCCGCCGAACTTTCAAAACAAAAGCCTGCGCGGTCCCTGCGCACCGATGGTGACGCCGATGCCACTTTGCAATCTGCTTCCAAAGTTGTGGAAGGCGCCTACTTCTATCCGTTCCTCGCGCACGCACCGCTCGAGCCGCAGAACTGCACGGCGCGTTTTCAAGACGGCAAACTCGAAATGTGGGTGCCCAGCCAAACGCCGCAGCGCGGGTTGACGCAGGTGGCCAAGACGCTCGGCATCGCCGAAAGCGACGTCACCATCCACCTGCCGCGAATGGGAGGCGGGTTTGGGCGGCGCTTGACCAACGATTACATGATCGAAGGAGCATGGATAGCCAAGCTACTCGGGGGCACGCCCGTGAAGCTCCTATGGTCGCGCGAAGACGACATGCATCACGACTTCTATCGACCAGCAGGCTTTCACTTTTTGAAGGCCGGCGTTGATTCCTCAGGAAAGCTTGTTGCCTGGCGCAATCATTTTGTAAGCTTTGGTGAAGGCGAGCGCTTCGCTTCGTCCGCGCGGAATTTCTCCGGACGAATTCCCCGCCCGCTTCATCTCGAACTTCGCCACGGACGTTTCTCTGATTTCGATGGGCATCCCGACGGGCGCGATGCGCGCCCCGGGAAGCAACGGTATCGCCTTCGTGATGCAATCCTTTATCGACGAGCTCGCGCATGCCGCGGGAAAAGATCCCGTGCAGTTCCGCCTAGCCTTGCTAAACACTCCTCCGCTCGAAGGCGCGCCAGCCCCTGCCGGAGGTCAACCAACTCCGCCCGCGTTTCTCTTTAACGCTTCGCGCATGCGCGGCGTCCTCGAGCTTGTCGCGGAGAAATCGGGCTGGGGCAAGCGCACTCTACCTAAAGATACGGGCATGGGCGTCGCGTTCCACTTCAGTCATCGGGGATATTTCGCCGAGGTCGCCGAAGTTCGCGTCACTTCGGACAATGGGCTTAAGGTCAACAAGGTCTGGGTCGCGGGTGACGTCGGAAGCCAGATCATTAATCCCACCAGTGCACTCAACGAGGCGCAAGGCTCGGTGATCGAAGGCCTCAGTCACCTTATGGGTTACGAAATCACCATCGAACGGGGGCGCGCCGTGCAAAACAACTTCGATTCGTATCCGCCGCTGCGCATGAAACAGGTTCCTCCGGAAATCGAGATTCATTTCCTGACCACCGACAATCCGCCCACTGGACTGGGCGAACCCGCGCTTCCACCGATTCTGCCCGCCGTTTGCAACGCCATCTTTACAGTTACCGGCAAGCGTATCCGCACTCTTCCACTGGCAAAGCAAGGCTACAAGTGGGCCTAAAGACCGGGCGCGTCTAAACTATTTCAAATCTTTCCGCATTTTCGAACGGTCGCTGGCCCTGAAAAGTTGCGTCCATCGCCGAAGCCATGTAAGAATCGCGCCATGCAAAACGCAAAAACCTGGTCTGCTTTCACAATCTCGCTCATCCTCTTTTTCTGCGCCTATTCCACAGAGGCGCAAACCACCCGCCCCGACGCCGAAAAGCAGCTCGCGCACGACATCTACAAACAATTCATCGAAATTCAGTCCGGCTTCACGTCCGGCGCCACAACTCCGGTTGCGGAAGCAGCTGCCGCTCGCTTGAAGGCCGCAGGATTCTCTGACGCTGACATCTTCGTTGGCGGTGCCATCCCGAAAAAAGCCAATCTTGTGGTTCGCTATCGCGGCACGGGAGTTCACAAACCAATTCTGCTTCTCGCGCACACCGATGTCGTCGAAGCCAAACGCGAAGATTGGAGCATGGATCCATTTCAATTCATCGAGCGCGACGGGTATTTTTACGGCCGCGGCACCGGCGACGACAAGGCGCAAGCTGCCGTGTGGATCGCCAACTTGATTCAGTACAAACGCGAAGGGTTCAAGCCCGACCGCGACATCATCGTGGCTCTCACCGCCGATGAAGAAGGCGGCGGGCCGTACAACGGCGTGGACTGGCTGTTAAAGAATCACCGCGAACTGATTGACGCCGATCTAGCTCTCAACGAAGGCGGCTGGGGAGAAGAATCCAAAGGCAAGAAGCTTTCGAACGACCTTCAGGTGAGCGAAAAATATGTCATCACCTATCGCTTCGAAGTCCACAACAAGGGTGGCCACAGCTCCATGCCGGTCCACGATAATGCTATCTATCATCTCGCCGGGGCCTCTCCAGCGGCTCTCCGATTTCGGCTTTCCCCTGAAAACGAACGAAGTCACGGCCGCCTATTTCCAGCAGATGGCAAAGATCGAAACCGGCCCGATCAAGGACGACCTTGCAAAGGTTTCCTCCGGTTCTCAGGAATCCATGGAGCGAGTCGCTGCGGCGTCTCCCGCGTGGAACTCGACTCTTCGCACCACCTGCGTCGCCACGATGCTTGAAGGCGGCCACGCCATCAACGCATTGCCGCAGCTTGCGGCCGCTACCGTGAACTGCCGGGTGCTGCCAGAGGACTCGCCCGAATACGTGCAAAGCACGTTGCAAAAAGTCGTGGCGGATGATCAGGTCAGCATCAAACAGATGGGCGACTTTGGTAAGGCAGCCGCTTCACCAATGCGCCCCGACGTGCTCAAGGCCGTGACGGCGGTCACCAATTCTCTGTGGCCTGGCGTCCCCACGGTTCCCATAATGGTTATGGGCGCCACCGACGGCCGTTATCTCCGGGCCGCGGGTATTCCCACGTATGGCATTCAGGGCTTTTTTATGGACCGCGATGACATTCGCTTCCATGGCCGCGATGAACGATTGGGCGTTCAGTCCTTCTACGAAGGCCAGGCTTTCCTCTATGAACTGGTGAAGCGCCTCTCGAGTTCAGGCAAATAAGATTCAGACTTTCCAGCAACAGTGACGTCACGCGCTTTGGCGCAACTGCACAATGAGGTTGTGCACACTCTTAGCTAGCTCCGCCACCTCTCCGCGTCCTTCGATCTCCAGATCAATCGCGCCATGTCCCTGCGCGGCGTGATCCACGGCCTCCCGCAAGCTGATGAGCGGTTTCACAACTTGCCGGGGCAGAATAAAACTCACCCACACGCTGAACAGGAGCGTAATCGCGGACACAATGCTCAACGCCCATTCCGCATGCCGCATCAGTTGTCTGGCTTCCTTGTGATCGCCCTGCACTCGAGTCCAATTTTCCGTCTCGAGCCCGGCTAGCAATTCCAGCACCTCCTGGCTCGAGCTTTGTAGATCGGCGGTGACTTGAGCTAAAGCTGGATTACCTGCTCGAACGGTCTCGGTGATCTGCGCGTCGAACGAGCCGACGCGGGTACGCAATTCGTCGATCAATTGTGCGCGCCGCTTGGCCCTTGAACTTCGCAACAAGTCGTCCAGGTCCTTTTCATAAGCACGCACCACGCTTTGAATGCGATCCACATCGCCAAGCCCTGGCTGGGCCATCGCCGAAACCGCCGTGGCAAACCGTTGTTCGTATAAATCGAGCGACCTCAGAGCCTTTTGTGTTGAACCGGCGTCTTCCGCTTCCAGATCGTGGATCTGACTTACAATCCCTTTCGTTTTTTCGATGGATTCACGGTTCGCTGCGAGATAACTCTGATCGTGCAGCAGGAGATAGTTTCTTTCCGCGCGGCGCGCTTCCAGCATTTCAATCGAAGCCCGTTGCGCGAGCGTAGCTGCCGGCGCATCCACATTCACAATGCGGTCCACAATCCATCCCATCTCAAACAGGTAATACACCGCCAGGAAAATTACCGGCACCAGAATCGCTCGGGCGATGGTCAGGCTGTATGCCACTCGCTTCCGCAGAGAGCTTCCCGGTGCAAGGATTTTGAACGATTTCCGGATTCCGAGTCTCATAAGCCGGCTCCCGCCAAAGAGGTGGATCTATGATGGCCCGATTGTATGTCAGCAGCGCCAGACCGCGCGTCCCTTTTGCAGTTCGGCCTACTCCGTGCTTCGGCGCTCCTGGTCGAAGACACGCTTAGGCCGTCGCCGCAAGAGCCCTCCGGTCTGTTCCGCATTGGGCTGCATCTGCCGTTGGGTCGTCACGAAGAGGATAAAGCTGCGGCCTTCCCCGATTTTTCTCGATTCTGCTACGCTGTGTCGAGCAAACAGGCGCGGGACAGGAGAAAAAACGTGACAGTCGTAGCCGGAGTCGATCTGGGCGGAACTGCCGTCAACTATACGCTGGTGGACGGACAAGAGAAATTTCTCATCGAGGGCCTGTGCGAGCATCCGGCGCTTGCCAAGCAGGGACCAGCGATCTGCCTCCAGCAGATAGCAGATGGTCTCAAGATCGCCACAGGGAGAGCGGGTGTCCAGCTCTCGGATGTGGTGGCTGTTGGCCTGGATACTCCGGGTCCGGCTAGCGCGGGAGGCCAGTTCAGTGCGCGCGGGTCCACAAACTTTGTTCATGCCGATTGGGCGGGATTCGATATTCGCGAGGGTCTGGCGCGCAAGCTGGGAATACCCGTGTCCTATTTGAACGATGCCAATGCGGCCGCGCTTTGGGGACACTATGCGATCTTTGGCGCCAACAGCAGGGAGACTTCGATTTCGATCATCATCGGGACGGGAAATGGCGGCGGGATCATTCTCGATGGCAATGTCGTGAAGGGCAAAAATGGTTTTGGCGGAGAACTAGGTCACGTGCTGATTCCGTATCAAAGCATTGCTGGAACAAGCGGCATCAATCCGGTTTGCAATTGCGGGCGCACAGGAGACCTGGAGTCGCTTTGTTCCCTCACGGCGATCGAAAGGAATCTGTTGCCGTATTTTCTGCCGCACTACGGCGGCCACGAACTCGCGAAATTGGCTCCGCATCAAGCGGCGAAACTCGTGCGTGGCCTGGCGGATAATGGCGATCCGCTATGCAAGGAAATTTTCCGGGTTCAAGCGCATGCCTTGGGACTCTTTTTCGACGAAATGGTGAATACGTTTGACCCGGATGCGTTCATCGTCGGCGGCGGAGCGCTGGAGGCAAGCAAGGAGTTTCAGCAATGGTTCATGGCCGAAATTCGCAACGGAATGCCCAACCAGAGAGAGGAACAAGCCGGTATTCCCATCTACGTGATGCCAAACGGCGACACCGCGGGTGCGCGAGGAGCAGCCATTGAAGCGTTAAAATTAGCCAGGCAGAGCGGCTTGATGTAAGCAGCGTCCTGCGTTTGATGTGTTTTCCTCGTGCGCGGAAGTTATTTTTGTGGCCCTTGGGCTTCGATCTTGTCGATGACAATGGCCTTCGAGCCTCCTCGCTGATAGACCTTGCCAGTCACAATGACTTTGTCAGCGGCGAACGGAAGAAGCCTGGAATTTTGTCCGCTCGATGGAGTAGTGGCCGCAATGGGCCAGTAAATGGTTCCGTCGTCGGCCAGGATGACGAGCGGTGAGCCTGCGTTTGCGCAAGAGGTCGCGCATTGTTTGCTGATGGGCTTGCTGAGATCTTTCGTAAACGCACAGGCGGAATCCAGAACGTAACCTTTTACGGTGACAGACGGTGTGTCGGCAACAGAAACGTAGGCAGCGACAATCAGAAGAGCGCACGAGATAGCTGCCTTTGCAAGGATTGCTGTCAATTTCATTCGAGTCATCTCCTTGTTTGAAGTTACAGGACCAGATCTACGGTTTTTCCGCGGAGAGAGAATGCCGGGGGATGTCTCCAAAGCTCCGCGCGAGTGGAAGCCTACACTACTGGCCAAAAATTGCTCTAATGCTTTTGTAGTATCACCGTTGGTGTCGATGTGGCTTCAAATTGCATTACTTTCGGTGGTCTGGGAAATCGGTCGACGGGCTTGCCGACCGGGCGGGGGACAATTGGGCCGTTGTGCAGCATGAAGTAAAATCTAGCTGTTCCGAGAGCGCTTAGCGGGAGGCAAGCACGATTGGAAGGAATTGGGCGAGAAGCAGGATGAATTGGAACAATAGGCCCCACTAGACGTATCATTACTATGTAGGGTCAATAGCAACGGAAGATGAAGAATCCCTCCAAGGATCAAGAATTGGACTGTCCGGTCATGGGACATAGATTCCCATATCCGGCCAAGCAAGCGATCTGGCAGCACGAGCAAAAGCTCATAACCTATTGAGAAATCGAAGCTTTAGGCGAGCCCTTTTGGGCCAAGGATTTGCGCCTATGAAAGGCGATAACTACTATGGACATCCAAAGACCATCCAACGCAAGAGCTAAGAAAATCCGCAGGATTGCCTACGGCACCGTGGCGCTGTTATTACTGTGCGGCGTCACGTATGCGCTTTCCAAGTTGAAGCCAGCGGCGCCATCGGTGGACGCAGGAACGGTGTGGTCCGACACGGTGAAGCGGGGGCCGATGCTGCGCGAAGTACGCGGGCTGGGGACACTCGTTCCCGAAGACATCCGCTGGATTGCCGCGCAGACGCAGGCACGCGTGGACCGCTGGGTCTTGCGTCCGGGCGCCATCGTCAAGCCAGGCTCCATCATCATGGAATTGAGCGACCCCACGTTGTCGCAAACCGCGCTCGACGCGGAGTTCCAGCTTAAAGGCGCGGAAGCAGATTACGCAAACCTTCGAGTGCAGGTTGACAGCGATCTGATGAACCAAAAGGCAACTGAAGCGTCTGTCCGAAGCGATTACGAGCAGGCGAAGATCCAGCACGACAACGATGAAAAACTGGTGAAGCTGGGCCTGACGTCACAGCTCCTTGAGAATCTGTCGAGGGTCAGGGAAGAACAACTGAAGATTCGCGTTCAGCTCGAGGGTGACAAGACCAGGATCGCCACGGATTCCGCGAATGCCAAGCTCGCCGCGCAACAGGCAAAAATCGATCAGACGAAAGCTCTCTATCAATTGAAAAAGAGCCAACTGGATGCACTGCATGTTCGCGCTGGTATCGATGGTGTATTGCAGCTCGTGCCAGTGGAGGTCGGCCAGAACGTGACCCCCGGAACGAACCTGGCGCGCGTAGCTGATCCTCATAAACTCAAAGCGGAAATCAAGATTGCGGAAACGCAGGCGAAAGACGTGGTACCTCTGCAGAAGGCGTCGATCGACACGCGCAATGGAATCGTCAACGGACATGTTTCGCGAATCGATCCATCGGTGATAAACGGAACGGTTACGGTGGACGTGACGATTGACGAACCGCTTCCCCCGGGTGCGAGGCCGGACTTGAGCGTGGATGGCACGATCACTCTCGAGAATTTGAGGGATGTGCTGTTTGTCGGGAGACCGGTGCACGGTCAGTCCGACAGCACCATCGGTCTCTTCAAGATCATCGACGACGGCTCCGACGCGGTGCGAGTAAACGTGAAACTGGGGCGGAGTTCCGTCAACACCATCGAAATCCTTGACGGGCTTAAAGTGGGCGACAAAGTGATTCTGTCCGACATGTCGGCCTGGGATGCTTTTGACCGCATCCGGCTGAAGTAACGAAGCAGAAGCTGCGGCTGGCTCGCAAACAATTTCTGGTTTGGTTTCTCTCCTAGCGTAAACGGAAGTTGTGGCTTTCTTGCGGAGGCCCAGTGCAGACTCTCTGGCAAGACATTCGCTACGGATTGCGAATGCTGGCGAAGAATCCGGGCTTCACAGCCATAGCTATTGCCACGCTGGCCCTCGGCATCGGCGCAAATACCGCGATATTCAGTTTGCTCAACGCCGTCATGTTGCAGTCTTTGCCTGTGCGTCATCCTGAACAATTGGTTGTGCTGAGATGGCTAGCACACACTCGACCACAAAATGCGGGAACACACAGCTACGGCGACTGCAGCGACTATGGAAGGCCAGGGCCGGACTCCGGCGGCTGTTCGTTTTCCTATCCCATGTTCGAGGAAATCCGCGCGCAGACGAATGCGTTCTCAAGCGTCGGAGCATTTGCAGGCCCGACACGCCTGTACTTGACGGGAAACGGAGAAGCACGCATCGCGCGCGCCGAGATTGTCTCGGGCGACTATTTTCAAACTCTGGGGGTTCAGGCTGCCGCGGGCCGCACGATTCAACCCGGCGAAGAACAAGCGGGCGCGGAAGCAGTGGCTGTACTTAGTTACGCCTATTGGCAAGGAGCCTTCGGCGGTTCCCAGACCGCAATCGGAAAATCCATCAAGCTCGATGGCGTGCCTTTCACGATAGTAGGAGTGGCGGATGCAGGCTTCACGCGACTAACACCAGGACACACGCAAGATATGTGGTTGCCGCTATCGCAGATTGTGCCGCTTCGGCTTCCCTGGGGCCAGGGGCCGGAGAAGGAGCGTTCCTGGTTGCTGACGATGGTCGGACGCCTGAAGCCTGAGTTCTCGAGGAAGCAAGCTCAGTTGAGTGTGAGCCTGTTGTTCCGGAACGAGGTACTGCAGAAAAAACAGTTCGAGGCTAAAGACGATCCCCAAGTGGCCCTGATCCCAGCGCAGAAGGGCCTCTCTGGCATTCGTTCGCAGTTAGCGCAGCCCTTCTATATTTTGATGGCGGCCGTGGGGATCGTGCTGCTGATCTCCTGCGCGAATGTGGCATCGCTTATGCTGGCACGAGCGACAGCCAGAGAAAAAGAGATGGCCGTTCGGTTGGCGCTCGGAGCAGGGCGGGCGCGGGTTGTACGCCAGCTTTTGACAGAGAGCCTGCTCCTTTCGTTTGCCGGAGCAGGACTGGGCTTGCTACTGGCGCATTGGGGCGCAGACGGTTTGGCGGCGTTTGTCGTCGCGAACCACTATTCAAATCTTGAGATACACACGGCGCCGGACGCGAGTGTTCTCGCCTTCACGGCGATCGTAGCTGCGTTGACCGGAATTCTGTTTGGATTGGCGCCGGCGTTTCGCGGGTCGCGAGTCGACGTGACGCCGACTCTCAAGGAAAATGCGGGAACAAAGTCGGGCTCAGGCTCTGGCGACAGGAGATTCGGAATAGGTAGCGGACTGGTCATTGCCCAGGTCGCACTTTCCGTGATCGTGCTGGCCGGAGCGGGCTTGGTAGTTCGCTCGCTGGTCAATTTGAAAGCCATCAATCCGGGATTCGACACGCGGAACCTGCTGCAGTTCGCGATCGACCCATCTCGCGCCGGCTACTACAAGAGCGAGCAAATCGAGCCGCTCTATCAAGAACTTCAAGGAAGGTTGAGCGGATTGCCGGGTGTTGCGTCTGTGAGTTATTCGTCGGACGCCCTGCTGGACGGATCGCTTTGGACGGCGGGTGTACGAATCGAGGGCCGGACAGATAAATCCACAGTGGACACCCAGATTCTTGCCGTGGGTGCGGATTTTTTTGAAACGATGAAGATACCGTTGATGACCGGAAGGACCTTAACGGCGGCGGACATGGAAATCAGTCATCCAGTGGCCGTGGTTAACAAAGAATTCGTGCGGCGCTTTCTCGAGAATCGCGCGCCGTTGGGGCTGCATATTGGTGGGGATGATCCCAAGGACCCGCAGTATTACGAAATTGTCGGAGTGGTTGGTGACACAAAATATGCAGGATTACGGGATGAGATTGGAGCAACTGCGTACATTCCGATGAAGGACAGCGAGGCGTATTTTGTGCTGAAGACGGCGACGAACCCCGAGGCTTTGGTTCCCGCGGTGCGAAAAGTGGTCAGCAATCTGGACAGTAACCTGCCGCTGTGGAGTGTCAGGACGCAAACGGAGCGTATGAATCAGTTGCTGTTCAACGAACGACTACTGGCGCGACTTGCGAGCCTGTTTGGAGTGCTTGCCCTCAGTCTCGCATGCCTAGGGATCTACGGATTACTTTCCTACGAGGTCGCGCGACGAACGCGAGAGATTGGGATCCGGACGGCTCTTGGAGCGCAAAAGCCCGATGTGCTGCGACTCGTTTGCCGGCAAGGAATGGCGCTGATTGTCGGTGGAGCGGTAATTGGGATTGCGGCTGCGATGGGAGTGACGCGGTCGCTGCAGAGCCTGTTATTTGGAGTGCAGCCGAGCGATCCATGGACGTTCGTGGCGGTCTGCGCTCTGTTGGTCGTGGTAGGAATGCTGGCGTGTTACATCCCGGCGCGGCGGGCGACGCGCGTCGATCCGATGGTGGCGTTGCGTTATGAGTAGGAGGGGTTGATGCAAATCCTCTTGCAAGACATGCGGTACGGGTTACGGATGCTGGGGAGAAATCCGGGATTCACGGCGGTCGCTGTCCTGGCGATTGCTCTGGGCATCGGCGTGAATGCGGGAATCTTTTCCGTACTAAATGGCGCTGCGCTGAGGATGCTGCCGGTGCCGGGCGCGGAGCAGGTTGTAAGCATCGACCAAATCTTCCATGGAAAAAACAAACGGAATGTCCACGGCGAACCGACTCTCTTTTCGTATTCCGAATACCAAGAGTATCGCGCGAACAACCATGTTTTTTCGGGATTGATTGCGTACGACCCGTTCCTGAGCGCAACGCTGGCGGGAGGCAGGGCACGCCAGCTTTATGGGCAGTTGACCTCGTGCAATTACTTTGATGCGTTGAATGAGCACCCCTCGAAGGGGCGCGGATTTGTTGATTCAGACTGCGCGACGGCCGGGGCTGGCGCTGTGGTGGTGCTTAGCGACCAACTTTGGCAAGGAGCGTTTGCCGCAGACGCCAATTTGATCGGAAAGCGCGTGGTGCTGAACCGTACGGCGTTCACTGTGATTGGGATTGCGCCGCCAGGATTTGGAGGGACCGAGCCGATACCAAGTTCGTTCTGGGTGCCGATTACGATGCAAGGGGCGCTGGAGCCGGACGCTGAGCTTCTTGGGGACGCGAACGTGAGTTGGCTGGCACTGTTGGGGCGCGTGAAGCCGGGCGTTTCAATGGGGCAAGTGAAGGCGGACCTGACCGTGATCGCCGACAGCATTGATGAGCGCCACGCAGGACGGAAGACCTCGCTGGCGATCCGAACGGCGACGTTTCTCGGAAGGCCGGAAGAGCACAATTTGGTGCTGGGCGCTGCCGCGGTAATCTTGGCAGGATTCGGTTTGGTGTTGCTGATTGCGTGCGCGAATGTGGCGAACTTGATGCTTGCCCGCGCGACGGCGCGGCAGCGTGAAATGGCGATCAGACTGTCGGTGGGTGCAGGCCGCTGGAGGCTGATTCGGCAATTGCTGACGGAGAGCGTGATGCTGGCGATGATGGGGGGCGTGGCCGGATCAGTGCTGGCGTTCTGGTCATTCGAAGCGCTCTCGAATTTTGTGATGTCGCATTTGCCCCACGGGACGCCGGAGCTTGCACTGAACTTGACGCCAGACCTGCGTGTGTTCGGGTATGCGCTCTTTCTGACAGCTCATCACCGGGGTGGTGTCAGGACTTGCGCCTGCACTGCAGGCTTCACGGGCCGATGTGAACACTGCTTTGAAAGAAGGAGATGGAGGATTTGGCAGCCGAGGCGGCAGGTTGCTGCGACACTCCCTGGTAGCTGTCCAAGTGGCGGTATGCATGATTCTGCTGATTGCCGCGGGGCTGCTGATGCGTGGGCTTTACTTTGCGCAGACCGTCAATCCGGGATTCACCATGGACGGAATTTCGATAGTGAGCCTGGACCTGAGAACACAGGGATACAAAGAAGAGCCGGCGGCGGCGTTGGAAAGGCGGCTACAGGAAAAGGTGGCTGGGCTGCCGGGCGTGGATGGCGTTGTCGAGGCGAGGCAGACTCCGCTCAACGACAATCATTGGGTGACGAACTTCTCCGTTCCTGGGAAGCCCGCGGAGTACGACGTCGAGAATAATGCCATTTCGCAAGGATATTTTTCGATGATCGGGATTCCAATTGTTCGCGGGAGGGACTTTACGGAGGAAGAAGTGCGAGCTGGCGCCAATGTGGCGATTGTCACCGAAACAACGGCACGGAGGTTTTGGCCCGGCGAAGATCCCATCGGGAAGATATTGCGTCAGGGAGACAAAACGGACCTGCAGATTGTGGGCATCGCAAGGGATGCGCAAGTATCGCACCTGGGCGAGACGCCAAAGTTGTATGTTTATCTGCCTGCCGGACCGAAAGAGCAATCGCGGCTTCAACTAATGATTCATGGCGGAGGAGGATTTGCTGCGGTTGCCGCGGGCGTTCGTAGCGCGGCAACGGAACTGGATCCAGATGTCGTGGTAGATGTCACGAAGTTTGAAGACAACCTGGAAACCTGGCGCGTGCCCGCACGGATTGTGGCTGGACTTTCAGGTTCTCTGGGCGCCTTGGGTTTGCTGCTGGCTGCAGTAGGAGTGTATGGAGTGGTGGCTTACGCGGTGAGCCGGCGAACTCGCGAGATTGGTATTCGCATGACGCTGGGAGCGGACGGGCGCGACGTGATGAGCATGATATTGCGGCAAAGCATGCGGCCGGTTCTGATCGGCGGCGCCATCGGGATTGCTGTGTGCGCGGGAGTTTCCTGGGTTCTCTCGAGCATGCTGTTCGGAATCAGCGCGCGTGATCCGATTGCATTCCTATTCGTGCCCGCGTTCTTGCTGGGAATCGCTCTGCTGGCAAGCTACGTCCCGGCACGGCGAGCCACAAAAGTGAATCCGGTTGTGGCGCTGCGCTATGAATAGCGTTCACTGGATGGAGCAGGGTTTGATTGGGAGACACGCATGTTGATATTGTGGCAAGACATTCGCTACGGGCTGCGCATGTTGTCGAAGACGCCCGGCTTTACGGCCGTTGTAGTCCTTACGCTGGCTCTGGGTATAGGAGCTAATACGGCGATTTTCAGCGTCGTCAGCGCGGTCTTGCTTCAGCCGCTTCCCTTCCCGCAACCTGATCGCCTTGTAGCCATTCTGCATTTGGACTTACGAACCGGAGAGACGGGACGGGCGCTGAGTTATCCGGACTTCGCGGATCTGCGCGCCCAGAGCAAATCGTTGGAAGCGGCGGCGGCTTATAACGAGGGCTCCGTAACGATGACGGGAATGGGGGATCCGGTTCATTTGAATATGGGAGATTTTTCGGCAGACATGTTCAACGTGCTGCGCGAACCGCCGATGCTGGGCCGCGAATTTACTGCTGCGGAAGACAAGCCTGGAACGCATGTCGTCGTTCTGAGTTACCGACTCTGGAAAACACGCTTTGGCGGCGACACAAAAGTGACGGACAAGCAAATCGTGCTGGATGGCAAGCCCTATGTGGTAGCGGGAGTCATGCCGGCGGGATTCCAATTTCCGTTGGACTCGCAACCTGTGGACCTCTGGACCACCATAGCAGTAGAGGGAGCAGACAGCCAAGCGAACCGCGGGTCGCATTTTCTGAGAGTTATCGCGAGATTAAGCAGCGGAGCAACCCTCGCGGCTGCCAACGCAGAAACTGCAGAGATCAGCGCTCGTCTCGAAAAACAGTATCAGGACACGAATGGCCACTGGGGAATGTCTTTGGTGCCCGAGATGGATGAGCTTGTGGGCAACGTGCGTCCCGCACTGCTGATGGTGCTCGGTGCGGTGGGATTCTTGCTGCTGATCGCCTGCGCGAACGCGGCGAATCTCTTGCTGGCTCGCGCGGCGGGGCGCCAGCGTGAAATGGCCATCCGTGCTTCTCTCGGCGCGGGCAAGAGCAGAATCCTTCGGCAGCTTCTGACCGAAAGCGTGTTGCTCTCCCTGGCGGGTGGAGTTCTGGGACTCTTATTGGCTGTTTGGGGGACAGCTGCACTCGTGAACCTTCCGTCGCTCGGGATTCCCCGGCTCGCTTCCGCGGGAGTCGATTGGAGGGCTCTTGCGTTCACGCTGGCCGTTTCGGTTTTCACGGGCATTCTTTTCGGCTTGGCGCCGGCGTTGCACGCCTCTCGCTTTAATTTGTTTGGCTCGCTGAAAGAAGGAGGCCGGACAGCGACCGAGGGAGCCGGCCATTCGCGGATGCGCAGCTTGCTTGTGATTTCGCAGGTGTCGCTGGCAGTAATATTGCTGATCGGCGCGAGTCTGCTTATTGAGAGCATGTTCCACTTGCTGCATCAATCGCCCGGTTTTGACCCGCAAGGAGTTGCGGCATTCAGTCTCGATTTGCCGGATGCCCGGTACGGCCAACCGGAGCAGTCGGCAGATTTTTTCAAGGAGTTGCTCAGCCGGATTCGGACCGTGCCCGGCGTGAAGAACGCCAGTGCGGCAATGCCTTTGCCTCTCTCGGACAATGCGCTCCGAACCTCATTTGAAATTGAAGGCCAGCCGATGGCGAAGAGCGACCTGCCGCGAACACAAATTCGCGCGGTTGGCCTGGATTACTTCCAAACCATGCGCATTCCGCTTGTGGCGGGACGCGATTTCACCGCGCGTGATGATCGGCACGCGCCTCATGTGATCATCATTAATCAGACGCTCGCGCGAAAGTTCTTCCTCAACGAGAATGCCATCGGAAAGCACATGAAACCGGGGATGTCCGGCGGCAAATCCGATTCCATGTGCGAAATCGTCGGAGTGGTGGGCGATGTGAAACATAGAAATCTTTGGCAGTCGCCTGATCCCGAGTCGTACGTTCCTTACGACCAGACTCCCATCGGAGGTATGGACATGGTCGTGAGGGCGGACGGCGATCCGATGACCCTGTTGCCGGCGTTGCGGGCACAAGTGCTGGCGCTGGATCCGGAACTTCCAATTTATAAAGTCAAGCGCATGGAAGAATATGTCGCGGCATCGATTGCGCAGAGACGGTTTACGAGTTTGCTCTGCGCAATTTTTGCCGGTGCGGGACTGCTGCTGGCGATTGTTGGGCTGTTCGGTGTGATGTCCTACAGCGTGGTACAGCGGACGCATGAGATTGGCGTGCGAGTGGCGGTAGGCGCGGAGAAGACAGATATTCTGCGGATGATTCTGAAGGAAGGGATGGTCATCACGTCCGCGGGCCTCGCGGTTGGCTTGGTTGGGAGCTTCGGAGTTTCCAGCATCTGAAGAGCCAGCTATTTGGAGTGAGCGCGACTGACCCGTTTACGTTTTTCGGGGTCAGTAGTCGCATTGGCACTTCGTGGCGCTGGTGGCTTGCTATATTCCAGCGCGAAGAGCCACGCGAGTGGATCCCATGGTGGCGCTGAGATACGAGTAGGCTTTTGGTTTTGGCGGCAGAGTCAGGAAAGGAGATGGGAAGAGATTGATGTCTTCACTTTGGCAGGACATCCGTTTCGGGCTGCGAATGCTGGCGAAAAAGCCGGCGTTTACGGTCATTGCCGTCCTGACACTGGCGTTGGGCATTGGCTCGACGTCGGCGGTGTTTCAGCGTGGTCGACCGGATTCTATTCCGTAGTCTTCCCTATCCTCACGACGAACAGCTCGTCTCGTTCGGCTTGTTTGCTCCGATTGAGCCGCGGGAGTTCATGCTGGCGAAAGATTATGTCGAGTGGCGCGTGGAGCAGACCCCTTTCAATCTATGACGACATTCACGCCGGGTGGAGCGGACTGCGATTTGACGGAGCAGAATCCTGTCAGGCTGAGCTGCGCGCTAGTGGAATCGACGTTTTTGCCGACGTTTGGGATTCAGCCGCTCTTGGGGCGGAATTTCACGAAGGAAGAAGACCGGCCACACGCGCCGCGCGTTGCGCTGATTACATACGGTTTGTGGCGCTCGCGATTTGCGGGCGATGCAGCGATTGTGGGCAAGAACATTCTATTGGATGGCCAGCCGACGCTCGTCGTGGGGGTTCTGCCAGCTAATTTTGAGATGCCCACGCTCAGCAAGACGGACATCCTGATTCCACAGGCGCTGGATGAGGCCGGCCTGCAACGAACTGGTCCCCAGCCCGTCCTCCGTGCTTTCGCGCGGCTGAAGCCAGGGGTGACGATTGCGCAGTCGCATGGCCGCGCTCCAGCCGCTGTTTGAGAAGTCGCTTCAGTATGTCCCGCCACAGTTTCGGAAAGAGGTGCGGCTGAGTGTTCGCTCTCTGCGCGACCGCCAAGTGGCGGACTCGAAGGCGGCGTCCTGGATTTTGTTCGGCTCCGTGTTGGCGGTATTGCTGGTTGCATGCACGAACGTGGCAAATCTGCTGCTTGGCAGAGCCAGCGGCCGGCAGAGAGAGCTGGCGGTTCGAGCTGCGTTGGGCGCTAGCCCCGGCAGACTGATTCGCCAAAATCTGACAGAAAGCCTTCTCCTGGGAATAATTGGGGGAACCATTGGGTGCTGGGTTGCGTATTCCCTGTTGCAACTGTTTGAATCCATTGCTCCGGAAGGGATTCCACGCTTGCAGCAGTCTGGACTTGATACGCGAGTGGTGCTTTTCACTCTGGTCGTCTCGCTGGTCTCGGGAGCGTTATTTGGGCTCGCGCCAGCTATGCGCAGGCCTTCGCCGGAACTCCTGACCGGGAAAGAAGCGCGCCAGACCTCTCGCGGCTTGCTACGTCAAATACTGGTAGCGTCGCAAGTTGCCGTATCATTAATTCTATTGACGGGTGCAGGATTGTTGCTCCAGAGCCTGTGGAAATTGCAAAGTGTTCCGCTTGGGATGGACGCGCAAAGCGTCGTCAGCGCGCAAATCGCGTTGGCCGAGTACCGGTACCCAAACGCCGAGCGGCAAGTGGCATTCTTTGATGAGCTTGAGGCGCGCTTGCGGCAGATGCCCGGGGTGACGGCGTTAGCGATCAGCGATACGTTGCCCCCCTCCGGAGGTTCACAAGCCACGATTTATTCCCAAATTGAGATTCCGGGCACGCCGCGCGCGGCGCAAGGCACGGGAGGCATGGTCGACTGGCGGTCCGTTTCGCCAGGGTACTTTTCGGCGCTTGGGATCCCCATTGTGCGTGGGCGGGCGTTTCAGGATCAAGACCGCGGTACGAATGAGAACCCGGTCATCCTGAGCGCAACGCTGGCAAAGCGACTCTTCCCCAACGAGGATGCTCTTGGCAAGAGCCTGCGGCTCAGACCTGAGGGGCCTTGGCGGCCAGTTGTCGGAATTGCTGCAGATGTGAGAAACAACGGTCTGGCTGCGGCGTCTGACCCTGAGTACTACATTCCATGGAAGATGGATCCCGAAGGATATTTTCGCGTGGCGCATGTGAGCCTACGAACGCCCATGAATCCTGAAACTGTGGCCAAGTGGGTGCGCCAGGAAACGGCAAGTTTGGACCCAAGTGTGCCGATCACTATCGAAACGATGAGTCAGCGCGTGGGCAAGCTTTCTGAACGGCCACGATTTAATGCTATTTTGCTGGCTCTTTTTGCTGGGATGGGGGTTGTGCTGGCCGCCATCGGCATTTATGGGGTAGTGGGTTTCCTCGTTGCGCAGCGGACGCAGGAAATTGGCGTGCGCATGGCGCTCGGGGCATCGCCGAAGACGATTCTAAAGATGATCATGGCGAACGTGGCGCGGTGGACGGTGGCCGGCGCGTTTTTAGGGCTTCTGGGAAGCTGGTATGCCGTGAAACTGCTTCAGTCGCTGCTGTTCCAGGTTTCTGTGCGGGATCCTTGGCCGGTTGGAGCGGCGCTGGCGCTGCTGCTCCTCGCGGCGTTTGTTGCAGCGTGGATACCAGCGAGGCGGGCGATGCGGGTCGATCCCATCGAGGCGCTGCGCTATGAATAGGATTTGCTTGCGGGCAGAGATTGGGTGGAGTGCTTGATGCAGAATCTTTGGAAAGACATCCGGTTTGGGTTGCGCATGCTGGCAAAGAGCCCCGGCTTTACGGCGATTGCCGTGATTACCCTGGCTCTCGGAATCGGCGCAAATACGGCGATCTTTTCCTTGATGAACCAGATTTTGCTGCAGGCGGCTGCCGGTGAAGAACCCGGATGAACTGGTCATTCTGCGGGCGCCGGGGCCGGTGACGGGGCGAGTTTCGAGCGACGGCGATTCCACGGAATCCTTTTCGTACCCGATGTACAAGGGGTTGCGTGACACCAATAGGGTTTTCTCCGGAATTTTGGCGCGGTTCACATTTTCCGCAAGCGTCGCGAGTCACGGGCAGACGGATCGTGCGACGGGAGAACTGGTTTCCGGGAATTACTTCGATGTGCTGGGCGTGCAGCCGGCGGTCGGGCAGGGTCTTCACTCAGGACGATGACCGCGTGCCCGGAGCGCAGCCCGTCGTCGTGCTGAGCGACTCGTACTGGAAACGGCGCTTTGGCGGCGATCCAAGCGTGCTGAACAAGGTCCTGCTAATCAACAGCGTCGAGATGACCGTGGTCGGCGTCTCCCAGGCAGGATTTTTCGGCGTTCAGGTGGGCCAGACGCCGGACTTTTTCGTGCCCATGATGATGACGTCGCAGATGACTCTCAACCGACTCTTCACTCGATGGGTGGAACGATTATTGGATGAAGGTTCTGGCGCAGGCGCAAGCCGGGAGTTTCGGAGCAAGCAGGCGCAGGCAGGAATTAACGCCGCCTACCGGCCATTGCTTGAAGAGCAACTGCCGCAGATCAAGTCCGGCTGGAACGAGAAAAAACGTCAGCTATTCTTGGACAAGAAAATTTTGCTCTCATCGGGAGCGAGAGGACGCACGGTTTTGCAGCGGGATTCGGGCGGACAGATTATCACGCTTTTTGTGATGGTGGCGCTTGTGCTTTTGATAGCGTGCACAAACGTGGCGAATCTGCTGCTGGCACGCGGTGCATCGCGGCAACGCGAGTTTGCGATCCGCACAGCCATGGGAGCAAGCCGGGGCAGGATGATCCGCCAGTTGCTGGCGGAAAGCCTCTTGTGCGCGTTTGGGGGCGGAGCCATGGGCCTGCTGCTCGGCACATGGTTGATGAGAATCCTGACGCCCATCGTGGTCTCCAACACCGGGATTCATGGGCTGACAGAAAGACTCGACCCAGGGGTCTTGGCATTTGCAATCGGAGCCACACTTTTCTCCGGAGTTTTCTTCGGATTGATTCCCGCGTGGCGCGTGACGCGTTTGGGAGTTTCCGACGTAATTAAGGATCAGGGTTCCACTTCTTCCGCAAGCGTGTCGCATGTGGGCTTCCGAAAATTTCTGGTTGCGGGACAAGTTGCCTTTACTCTGCTGCTTCTCGCCGGGGCTGGACTCTTCGTGCGTTCGCTCTGGAACCTGCAAAAGCAAGATCTGGGGATGAAGCCCGACAATGTAATTACGTTTTCGATCGAGCCGCCGCTTAATGGGTATAACACACCGACGGTCGATTGCATTGATCGACCAATTGCGCGCGCGGATCGCCGCGCTGCCCGGAGTGCAGGTCCGTGGGGACGGGGGATGTTCCGACGCTCACGGGGGACAGCAATGGAAGGAACATCACTGCCGAAGGAGGCCCGCAACTCGCGGATGAGTTGCAGGATGTGAATTACGACGCGGTGAGTCCGGGCTACTTCTCTACTCTTGGAGTGCCCTTGCTGTCTGGCCGCGAATTTGCGGAAGCCGACGGCGCCACGGCTCCCAAAGTCGCCGTAGCGAGCGAATCGATGGTCAAGCGTTTCTTCCCTGGACGGAATCCGATCGGCTTGCACTTTGCATTTGGCGGCGGCAACAAGGTGAAGCCAGACATTGAAATCGTAGGAGTAGTAAAGGACGTCAAGCAGGCGCACGTGAGCGGCGCTGACCAACCGTTCGTATATATTCCCTATGCGCAAAGGCCCGAACTGAGAGCTATGACATTCTACGTCCGGTCGGCGCAGGACCCCTTGCTCTTGGGAACGTCGTTGCAGAGGTGAAGTGCGGCAGATGGACGCAAACTTGCCGGTGTACGATTTGAAGACGATGGAACGCGTTGTGGATGAAGATTTGTTTTCGGCGCGGATGGTTGCGGTACTTTCTGCGACTTTCGCGGGACTGGCAGGGCTTCTGGCGGCGTTGGGGATTTATGGCGTGCTTGCATACGTGGTCGTGCAGCGCACGCGGGAGATTGGCATCCGGATGGCGCTGGGCGCCGTGGCCGGCCATGTTCGGCTGATGATTTTCAAAGAAGTGGGATTGATGGTTTTGATTGGCGTGGCGGTGGGATTGCCGCTGCGTATGGCTTGGCACGACTCAGCGAATCTTTGCTATACGGCGTGCACGCGGGTGATCCCGTGGTATATGCGTTGGGTTGGGGGTGATCGGACTGATCGCGCTTGCGGCATGCTTCATTCCGGCGAGGCGTGCGACACGCGTCGATCCGTTGGTGGCGCTGCGGTATGAGTAAATGGGAAGAGTTTTATTTCGGGAGGACGAGCAGTCGGGGAGTACGTGAAACGGATTTAGCAGTACAAATTTCAAGGTAAATACCAGTTAAGGAGAAGAAATGGCAGACGCAAGCAGCACACTTATCAAAATGGAAGGCGTAAAGAAGGTCTTCTACACGGACGAAGTGGAGACTCACGCACTTGTCGGAGATCCACCTCGAGATCAAGAAAGGGACAGTATATTTCGATCGCGGGGCCTTCGGGCTGCGGCAAGTCGACACTGCTCTCGATTCTTGGGTCTGCTCGATTCGCCGACAGACGGGAACTTACATGCTGAACGGACAGCCCGTCGGGAAGCTCACCATCAGCGAGCGCACGCGCATTCGCAATCGCGAGATCGGCTTCATCTTCCAGGCGTTTAACCTGATCGGCGACCTCACGGTGTACGAGAACGTCGAACTGCCGCTGACGTATCGCGGCACGAGCGCGGCGGAGCGCAAGCAGAAAGTACAGAACGCGCTCGAGCGCGTGGGCATGGCGCACCGGCTGCGGCACTATCCTTCGCAGCTCTCGGGCGGTCAGCAACAGCGTGTCGCCGTGGCGCGCGCGTTGGTTGGCGATCCGCTCATTCTGATGGCTGACGAGCCGACTGGAAACTTGGACTCGAAAAACGGCGAAGCCGTCATGGAACTGCTGCGGGATTTGCACCGCAATGGTGCGACCGTTTGCATGGTTACCCACGACCAGCGCTACGCAAATTTCGCGGAACGCACGATTCATTTGTTTGACGGCCGCATCGTCGAAGAAACGAAGGAAGCCGGCGTGACCGCATAAGGGCGTCCGGCGAAGAGGGGCGCTCCATGGGAACGATCTGGCAGGACATCCGCTACGGTGTGCGGATGCTCGTTAAGCACCGGCTTACCACATTGGTGTGTGTGGCGGCGCTGGCGCTGGGCATCGGCGCGAATACGGCGATGTTCAGCCTGGCCGAAGCGTTCTTGCTGCATCCCGTTCCCTTCGAAAACGCAAACCGTCTCGTGGCGTCGGTGGATTCGCACGCCGACGCCAACGGCGCGAGTTTCGGTCAAGACCAGAGTCCCGTTGCGCCCGCCACTTACTTCGAGTGGAGAAAGGAAGCGCACACTTTCGATGAAATTACAGCGTACGCGTGGAATGAGCTCAACCTGACGGGCAATCCCTCGCCCCAGAAGGTTCAAGCGTTTCAGGTGTCAGCGAATTTTTTCGAGACAGTCGGTGTTCAGCCGCAAGTCGGCCGTATGTTTCTCCCCGAAGAGGAAGAGCTCGGCAAAGATCAGGAAATCATTTTGGGCCACGCTCTGTGGGAGCAGCGCTACGCGTCGGATCCGCACGTCATCGGCAAGAAGATCAAAGTAAATGGCAAGAGCTTCACAATCGTCGGTGTGATGTCCAAGGGATTTGATTTTCCGAAACCAGCCGAGGCGTGGATACCGCTTTCGTTCGATGTGAAAGAGAAGTTGCGACGGGATAGCCGTTGGTTGTTTGTTCTAGGAAGGCTCAAACCGGGCGTTCCGTTCGCGCAGGGCGCCGCAGAAATGCAATCGATCGCGCAGCGCCAAGCCCAGGCGTATCCGGACACCAACAAAGGCTTTCGGCTATATCCGCGGCCCCTCGAGGAATTCGTTACTGGCGACCTCACGCGACAGTACACCTTTTTACTGTTAGGAGCGGTCGGGTTCGTTTTGCTGATCGCCTGCGCGGATGTGGCGAACGTGCAGTTTGCGCGGGTGACGGGCCGTCAAAAAGAATTGGCCGTGCGGACCGCGATGGGAGCGAGCCGGAGCCGCATCATCCGCCAATTGCTGACAGAGAGCATACTGCTTTCCCTGGCGGGTGCCGCGGTTGGCTTGCTTTTCGCTGAGTGGAGTATTTATCTAATATTGAAATACATGCCCCCGGAGGTTGCGAGATTCATCGCGGGCTGGAACACCATAAGACTCGATACCTCTGCATTTTTATTTACGCTGGGCATTGCTATCGCCAGCGGGATAATTTCCGGTATCGCGCCTTCCTGGTTGCATTCGCAGACGCAAATCAGTGAGACCCTGAAAGAGAGTGGGCGGGGAGCAAGCACAGGGCCCTCGCGCCATCGTTTGCGGAGCGTTCTTGTTGTGGCGGAGATTGCGCTCGCCCTCGTGCTCTTAGTGGGAGCCGGGCTTCTCGTGAAGGGCTTTCGCGCCCTCATTGTCGTGCACGAGAACTACCATCCCGAATCGGTCCTGACGCTAACCTTGAGCTTGCCCGAAGATCAGTACGGGCAAAAGCCCGGGCGAGCGGCGTTCCACGAACAAGTACTGCAGCGGCTCGCTGCTCTTCCGCGCATCCAATCCGCTGCGCTCGCCACCTACGTGCCTTATGCAAACGGGGGAGGCACGGGCATGGGGCCGTTCACCATCGAAGGACGCGCGCCCCAAGAGCGAGGCGAGGCCATCAGCTCGATAGTTGAAACGGTCAGCCCGAATTATTTTCGCCTAATGAATATCGGCCTGCGAGATGGACGTGAGTTGAATGAATCGGATGTCGACGCCACGCTGCCCGTGGCGGATATAAGCCGGACTCGTCGCCACGCGCTATTTCCCCGGAGAAAATCCGATCGGAAAGAAAATCAAGATTGGCAAAGCCGATTCAGCTGGCGCCTGGATGACGATCGTCGGAATCGTCGACGATATCTATTACAGCTGGATCGACAAGCAAGAATTACCGACGATTTACCGAAGTTACCGCCAGGCTCCGCCGTTTTCCGCTTTCTTGGTCTTGCGAACCGAGGGCAATCCTCTGACGTTCATTCCCGCCGTGAGGAGCCAAGTCGCAGCAGTCGATCCCGACCTGCCGCTCTATGACGTGCTGCCCTTCGATAAGGTCATCAGCCAATTCCATCGTCGGGCATAGCTTACGTCGCAGCGATGATGGCATCTTGGGCATCATCGCGCTGGTACTTGCTTCGGTTGGGATTTACGGCGTGATGTCCTACTCTGTAGGCGAGCGAACCCATGAGATTGGCGTCCGCATGGCCATGGGCGCTACAGCGTAAGACGTTCAAAGGCTCATACTGGGTAACGGGTCTGTTCCTGACGATCCTTGGGATGGCTATCGGCCTGCCTCTGGCTTTCGGGCTTGCTTATGGGCTTTCCAGCCTCCTTTTTGGTGTGAAGGTTGCCGATCCAGTTGCATTTGTTGGGCTACCCTTACTTCTGGCGGCAGTGGCGACAGTCGCTTGCTACCTCCCCGCGCGGCGCGCCGTGCGCCTGGACCCGATTACCGCGCTGCGCTACGAGTGAAGCGGGATCCCCCTGCCCAGAGTTGGGGACCAGGCGGCGCCATGTGTGTCCCCCGAAGATCCGCAAGCACGGCACGGTCGTTCGCACCGCGGTGCAAGCGGGTGTAGATTCGAATGTGATAGTCTCGAAACGGAATAGGAATTCCAGCGTTATCTTATTAATGACCAAGGAGCGAGTGTGGAACCTCTAATTCAATTGCGAAACCTGGAGAAAGTTTACGAGGCGGGTCGGCAGCAAGTTTTACGTCCTGCGCCGTGTCTCACTTGGATATTCAGCCGGGCGAATTCGTTACATTCATGGGCCCTTCGGGCGCGGGAAAGTCCACGCTGCTTAGCATCATCGGAATGCTCGATGGCTCTTGGACGCGGCGAATACTACTTCAACGGCGAGCCGGTTCACAGGCTCAACGTGAAAAAGCGCAACGAGCTTCACAAGGCGAATATCGGATTCGTTTTTCAAAGCTACCACCTGATCGACAACTTGACGGTGTTCGAGAATCTCGAGATCCCGCTTTCATACAAAAATGTGCCTCATAAAGAGCGCGTCAGCCTCGTGTGCGACATCCTCGACCGCTTCAACATCGTCGGCAAGAAGGATCTTGTTCCCCAACCAGCTCTCCGGCGGGCAGCAGCAGCTTGTGGGCGTCGCGCGCGCGGTGATCCAGAGCCCCAAGCTGATTCTGGCCGACGAACCCACGGGCAATCTTCACTCCGCGCAAGGCGAAGAAATCATGGAACTTTTCCGAAAGCTGAATGAAGCTGGTACAAGCATCATTCAGGTGACACACTCAGAAAGAAACGCTGCCTACGGCCACCGCGTCATTCAGCTGAAAGACGGCTGGGTGGTCAGCGAAACCAGTAATGCGGCGCGGGTAGGCTGAGAGGTGGCCAGAGTCTGCTTCACCTTTTTCCGGCCTCGGTGCTGGACTAGGTCCGGAATTAGCGGTTTGCGATGGCATCTGCTCTGTATTTGACCCATGGGTTAAATACGGGCTGAGGTAGAGATTATTTTCCAACACGAATGAAAAACCCTACGATCCATCCCTATCGCGTCCTCGTGGCCGACGATCAGGCGGATATCCGCGACGCTCTTGCGCTTGCTGCTCAAGCGCGAGAACTATGAAACGCAGTCCGCGGCTTCTCCCGCTGAGGTGCTCGCAGCGCCATCGAATCGCGCGAATTCGATGCCGTGCTCATGGATCTCAATTACGCCCGAGACACCACCTCGGGCCAGGAAGGGCTTGACCTGCTCAGCCGCATCCAGCGGCTGGATTCAGACGTTGCCCGTGATTGTCATGACCGCTTGGAGCAGCGTGGAAGTGGCCGTGGAAGCCATGCGGCGCGGCGCCCGCGACTTCATTCAGAAGCCCTGGGAAAATACGCGGCTGCTCGCCATCCTGCGCACGCAAATTGATTTCGCAATGCGCTGCGGCAGGCGTCGCGACTCGAAGCCGAGAATCGCCTGCTGCGCGCCGAGTCGCGTCCCACACTCATTGCCGAAGCGGCTGTGATGCAGCCGGTGATGGAGTTGATCGGACGAGTGGGTCCATCAGACGCCAACGTGCTGATCACCGGAGAGCATGGCACGGGAAAAGAAGTTGTGGCGCAAACACTGCATGCGCTATTCGCAGACGCTCCGGAAAGCCGATGGTAACGGTAAACGCGGGCGGTCTTTCCGAGGGTACTTTTCGAAAGCGAACTTTTCGGCCACGTGAAAGGCGCTTTCACCGACGCGCGGCAACGATCGTGTCGGGCGTTTCGAACTCGCCGAAGGCAGCACGCTTTTTCTGGACGAGATTGCCAACGTGCCGCTCAATCTGCAGGCAAAACTCTTGCGCGTCCTTGAAACGGGCGAGCTTGAACGCGTCGGCTCGTCCTCGACGCGGCGCGTAAACGTCCGCGTCTTGGCTGCCACAAACGCCGACGTGAATGCCGAGGCTGCCTCCGGACGTTTCCGCCAGGACCTTCTTTTTCGCCTGAATACCATCGAAATTCATCTTCCGCGCATTGCGTGAACGCCGAGAGGACATTGCACTTGCTGGCGCACCATTTTCTCCGCGGATACTCGCAGCGCTATCGCAAAAGCATTTCGGGCTTCGATCCTGCGGCGCAACGCGCTTCTCCTGAGCATCCCTGGCCGGGGAATGTGCGCGAACTCGATCATGCGGTTGAGCGCGGCGTGCTGCTCGCGCAAGGGCAGCTTGTCCGTTCCGCGGACCTCGGCCTGCGCACCGGCGCCTCGGGCGGCACCGTGCGGCTTGAGGAAATGAGCCTCGACGAAGTGGAGCGCCACCTCATCCAGCGCACTCTGGCCCGCCATGACGGAAACGTCAGCCAGGCGGCCAAGGCTCTGGGACTCAGCCGTAGCGCGATGTACCGCCGGCTGCAAAAACACGGTTTGGAATGAGGCGCCTCACGTACGAACGTCGCATCCAGCTGCTGGCGCTGGCGGCGGGATTACCTGGCTCTCTGATCGCACTGATTCTTCTCTGGAACGGCCCCTATTCGTCGCGGACCGCCTGGACGCTGACCTTTCTCATCCTGAGTTTGTGGCTCGGCTTTGCTCTTTCCTTGCGGCACCGCGTGGTCTTCTCACTGCAAACACTTTCGAATCTACTTTCCGCGATGCGCGAAGAAGATTTTTCCTTCCGCGCCCGCGAAGCACGCAGCGACGACGCGCTCGGCGAAGTCATGCTGGAAGTCAATGCCCTGAGCGAAACGCTTCGTTCGCAGCGATTGGGGGCGATGGAAGCCACTGGGCTATTGCGTGCGGTGATGGAAGAAATTGACGTGGCCATCTTCACCTTTCGACAACAACAGAAAGTTGCGCCTCGTCAATCGAGCCGGCGAGCGACTTCTCCCAGGTCCAGCGAAAGGCTCCTGGGTTTTACCGCGGCGGAGCTTGGCCTGGAGGCGTGTCTCGAAGGCGAACGGCGCACACCATGGAATTGAGTTTTCCTGGCGGGTCAGGCCGCTGGGGAATGCGCCGCGGATCGTTCCGGCAAGGCGGGTTGCCGCATGATCTCGTCGTGCTCAGCGACCTCAGCCGCGCGCTGCGCGACGAAGAGCGGCAAGCTTGGCAGCGGCTCATCCGTGTTTTAGGCCACGAACTGAACAACTCACTCGCGCCCATCCAATCCGTGGCCCAGAGCTTGGAAAGCGGGCTGGCGAGGACGGCCAACGTTCCAGAGTTGCAGACCGCCTCTGCCGCTTCCATTTTAGAAGACATGCGCCACGGCTCTGGGAATCATCCGGTCTCGCACGGAAGCGCTGGGCCGGTTCATGGCCGCTTATGCGCGGCTCGCGCGGCTTCCGCAGCCGACGCTCGCGCCCGTAAATGTGACGGAGTGGATCACCCGCGTGGCCAAGCTCGAAGCACGAGCAAAAGTTCGATTGGAGAAGGGGCCCGCCGCTGGTTATTTCCGCGGACGCGGACCAACTTGAACAGCTCTTGATCAACCTCGTTCACAACGCCGCGGACGCGGCACACGAAACGGGAGGCGGAGTGAAAGTAACTTGGTCCCGGTACAGCTCTTACCTGGAAGTTTACGTGCTTGATGAAGGCCCGGGAATCTCCAACACCGCAAATCTCTTTGTTCCGTTTTTCACGACGAAACCAGGAGGTTCGGGTATCGGCCTCGTCCTCAGCCGCCAGATCGCGGAAGCGCACGGAGGCACACTGACTCTCCAAAACCGCCGGGATGCACGTGGTTGCGAGGCGAAACTGCGTCTGCCGATCTGAGTGACTTCAAGTGTTCCCGACGGGATCTCAGCAAATCACTTCTTCGCCGTGGTCCCACGCCCGTGGATGCACCTCGCAAGAGCGGCCGGTTTCCTGAATTCTTCCTCACAAAATACTTAGATACAGCCTCACCACTTTCTAAGGCCCGCGCAACTATGCTTATCATTCGATATGCACTCCGTGAGTCATTGCGTCGAATGGCGGCTGGCTAATCCGGAAATTAGCAGCGCAAAGTCTGGGCGAATGCCATCAAGGAGATTCGAGAAGGAGACTGGTGTGACGGATTTGGTATTCACGTTATTGACGATCGGCTTCTTCCTGCCTTGCGATTGGTTATTTGCGCGGCTGCGAACGTCTGAAATAAGGCGGAGATTCTCGCATGCTGGAAAACATCGTCCTGATTCTGATTAGCCTGCTTCTCTTTGGCTATCTCATGTACGCGTTGCTCAAACCGGAGAATTTCTAGTCATGACCGCGAATGGCTGGTTCCAAATCGGTTTTTATGTGCTGGTGATTTTTCTCTATCACAAAACCAGTTGGGATTTTTCTGGCCCGCGTTTTTGAACGGAAGAAAACCTTTCTGGACCCTGTCTTGCGTCCCAGTTGAGCGCCTCGTGTACCGGCTTTGCGGCGTGGATGAAAACAAGGAGATGCGCTGGACGGAATACGGCACGACGATGCTGCTGTTCAGCGGCGTTTCCTTGATCTTCTCTACCTGATCGAAAGACTCCAGCAGTGGCTGCCCTGGAATCCGCAGAAAATTGCGAATGTGCCGCAGGATCTTGCGTGGAACACTGCAGTCTCTTTCACGACCAACACGAATTGGCAAGCCTACACGCCGGAAACGACCATGAGCTATCTGACGCAGATGGCCGGTTTGGCGTACCACAATTTCGCGTCGGCTGCAGTGGGCATTGCGCTGGCCATCGCCGTGATCCGCGGAGTTTCGCGGAACGAATCGAAAACCATCGGCAACTTCTGGGTGGATTTGACGCGCTGCTTTCTTTGGGTGTTGCTGCCAGTTTGTCTTGTCGGTTCTCTGGTCCTGATTTCACAGGGCGTTGTGCAAAACCTGAAGCCTTATGCGACGGTTCAGCTTACGTGGAGCCGCAGACGGTTCAAACACCAGGCTCCGACGGCAAGACAATTTCAAAGACGCTAACCCAGCAAGTGATTGCTCTGGGCCCGACGGCGTCCCAAGAAGCCATCAAGATGTTCGGCACAAACGGCGGCGGGTTCTTCTATGCGCAACAGCGCGCATCCTTTCGAAAATCCAACACCATTCTCCAATTTTTTCCAGATGCTTTTGATTTTCGCGATTCCCTCTGGCTTGACCTACACGCTCGGCCGCATGACGAACTCTCAGGGGCATGGATGGGCCGTGTGGGGCGCGATGATGGCGCTCTTTCTCGTTGGGGTGACTGCGGCGTACTGGGCCGAAGCGAGGGGGAATCCGCCAGCTTCACGGAGTGGATCAGACGTGCAAGCGCGCTTCACTCCGGCGGAAACATGGAAGGCAAGGAAGTCCGCTTCGGAATTGCGAACTCCGCCCTCTTCGCCACGATCACCACGGACGCAAGTTGCGGTGCTGTGAACAGCATGCACGATTCCTACACTCCCCTGGGCGGCATGGTGCCGCTCGTAAATATCATGCTGGGCGAAGTTATCTTTGGCGGGGTTGGTTCCGGACTGTACGGGATTCTCGTGTTCGTCATTCTGGCGGTATTTATCGCCGGGCTTAATGGTTGGGACGAACACCGGAATATCTGGGCAAGAAGATCGAGTCGTTCGACGTAAAGATGGCCATGCTTTCCGTGCTGATTACCTCGTTGACGATTCTGGTGTTTGCCGCCATCGCTGTCGTTGCGAAATTTGGCACCTCGAGCATCACGAATCCCGGGCCGCACGGACTTTCTCAAATTCTTTATGCCTACTCTTCCGGCGCCGGCAATAATGGCTCGGCGTTTGCCGGCCTAAACGCAAACACCTCCTGGTACAACACGTCCACTGCCGCCGCCATGCTTCTGGGGAGATTTTTCGTCGTCATTCCGATTCTCGCCATCGCGGGGAACCTCGCGCGAAAGAAGACAGCTCCCGCATCTCTGGGCACTTTTCCTGTTACCGGCCCGCTTTTCACCATTTTGCTTGTCTCCACGATCTTGATCGTGGGCGCGCTCACATTTTTCCCAGCTCTGAGCCTGGGTCCCATCCTGGAGCATCTGCTGATGCTTTCCGGAAAGGCATTTTGAGGAACTCATGAACCGACGCTTCCCAAGCAAAGCCAAAGTCGCTGACCGATACAAGATCCTGAAGACCGCCATGCTGGATTCGTTCCGGAAACTGAATCCGCGCACGATGGTCAAGAATCCCGTGATGTTCGTCGTGGAAGTTGGCGCGCTTCTTACGTCGATTCAATTGATTCGAGTGACCCTTGCAGCACGCCGGAGGACTTCGGTTTCGGATTGCAGATCACGCTCTGGCTGTGGTTCACCGTTCTGTTCGCCAATTTTGCTGAAGCCATGGCCGAAGGACGCGGCAAGGCCCAAGCAGAAACTTTGCGCAAAGCCAGGGCAGAAACGGAAGCCCGCCGTTTGCGCCCGGACGGCTCAACGGAGGTTGTGCCCAGCTCAAAGCTGCGCGCTGGCGATCAAGTCGTTAGTTGCCGCCGGTGAATTTATTCCGGGAGATGGCGAAGTAGTCGAAGGAGTGGCGTCGGTGGACGAATCGGCGATCACCGGTGAGTCCGCGCCCGTGATTCGTGAATCGGGTGGAGACCGCTCGGCCGTCACGGGCGGCACGCGCGTCCTCTCCGATGAAATCCGTGTGCGTATCACTTCAAATCCTGGCGAGACTTTTCTCGACCGCATGATCAGCCTCGTGGAAGGCGCGTCTCGCCAGAAAACACCCAACGAAATTGCTCTGAACATTCTCCTGGCCGGACTGACCATTATCTTTCTCCTGGCCGTTGTGACGCTCCAGCCATTCGCCATTTATTCCGGGCGCTCCGCAGACCATTTTCGTTCTGGTATCGCTCCTCGTTTGCCTGATTCCCACTACTATTGGCGGCCTTTTGTCCGCCATTGGAATTGCGGGCATGGATCGCTTGATCCAGAGAAATGTCATCGCCATGTCGGGCCGCGCCGTGGAAGCATCTGGCGACGTGGACGTTCTGCTTCTGGACAAAACCGGCACAATCACGCTTGGTAACCGCGAGGCCACTTCTTTTTACGCCTGCCCCAGCGTGACGGAAGTGGAGCTTGCCAGCGCGGCGCAACTTGCATCCTTTGCCGACGAAACGCCGGAGGGCCGCTCGATCGTGGTTCTGGCTAAGGACAAGTACGGACTTCGCGGCCGGGAACTCGCACCACACAATCCAATCTTCATTCCTTTTTCCGCTCAGACTCGCATGTCCGGCGTGGACATGGACGGCCACGAAATCCGCAAAGGCGCGCCTGAGGCTATCGACAAATATGTAGCGGAAAGGGGACAGATTGTTCCCGCCGAAATTAAACAAACTGTGCGCGATATTGCGAACGGCGGAGGAACTCCGCTGCTTGTAACTCAGAATCGTCGCGTGCTCGGCGCCATCGCCCTGACGGACATCGTAAAAGGCGGAATGCGCGAGCGTTTTGATCACCTGCGCGCCATGGGCATCCGCACGATGATGATCACCGGCGACAATCCGCTGACCGCAGCAGCCATCGCGCGCCAGGCCGGCGTGGACGATTTTCTCGCCGAAGCCAAACCTGAAGACAAAATGGCGCTGATCAAGCGCGAACAGGCAAAGGGGAAACTTGTAGCCATGACTGGCGATGGCACCAACGACGCCCCCGCTCTCGCGCAAGCGGACGTCGGCGTCGCGATGAACACCGGTACCCAAGCGGCGAAAGAAGCCGGCAACATGGTCGACCTCGATTCCAACCCGACCAAGCTCATTGAGATCGTCGAAATCGGCAAACAGTTGCTGATCACCCGCGGGGCCCTCACTACTTTTTCCGTTGCCAACGACGTGGCCAAATACTTTGCGATCATTCCGGCGATGTTCGCCGTCGCGTTTCCGCAACTGGAGGTTCTGAATGTGATGCGGCTTCGTACTCCAGAGTCCGCGATTCTCTCGGCAGTCATCTTCAACGCGCTGATTATCATTGCGCTCATCCCGTTGGCGCTTCGCGGGGTGCGCTACCGCCCTCTAGGGGCAGCGGCCTTGCTTCGCCAGAATCTGCTCGTCTATGGGCTCGGGGGCGTGGTTGCTCCATTCCTGGGAATCAAGCTGATTGACATGGCGATTACTTATTTGCATTGGACGTGAGGAATTTTATGAAACAACATCTGCAAACGGCGATTCTAATGACACTCGTAACCACGATCCTCTTTGGGCTTTTATATCCCCTGGCGGTCACAGGTCTCGGGCAACTCATTTTTCCCGCGCAGGCAAACGGCGGAATGATCATGCGGAATGGCAATGTAATCGGCGCCCATCTCATTGGCCAGCCTTTCACAGCCGCCTGGTATTTCCATCCACGTCCTTCCGCCGCAGGCGATGGATACGATCCGGTCGCGCCCAGCGGCGGCGCATCAAATCTCGGACCTACAAATCGCCAGCTTCTGCAGCGCGTGAAGAGCGACGTGGAAAAGCTACAGGCGGAGAATCCCGGCGCGACAATTCCTGTGGATATGGTCACGACATCCGCTTCCGGCTTGGATCCGGATATTTCTCCGGCAGCCGCCGAGTTCCAAATCCCCCGCATCGCGCGCGAGCGGCACATGAGCGAAACAGTTTTGCGCGAATTGGTTGCGAAGCACACACTAGAACAGGCAGTTCGGGATTCTTGGCGAACCGCGCGTCAACGTGCTGGAATTGAATCTGGATCTGGACGCGGCGCATCCCAAGCAGTCGTCATTCTGAGCTTTTTTCCGCGAAACTGACTTCGTGCAGGGGAGTCCTTGGGCGCCTGGAATCGGTATCCTACCCACGGCTCCGTCACAGATAAATTTCGGGCGTGCTGGGTCGCTTTCAATCTTCTTGCGCAATTGATTGATTACCACGCGCAAGTTTTCCGTTTCTTCCCCATACTCCGGCCCCCAGACCGCCTGCAACAGCCGGCGATGCGACAGCGGCTTGCCGAGATTGCCAATCAGAAGCTTTAGGACTTCAAATTCTTTCGGCGTGAGATGCACTTCCTCGCCGCGCACGGTCAACTGCCGGCTTTCAAAATCCATCGACAGATCCTTGGTAATAAACGTAGGAATCGTCTCGCCGGGGACATATCGTCCGCAGAGCGGCCCTGAATTCGCGCGAGCAAGTTCTTCGATCCCAAAAGGCTTGACCACGTAATCATCCGCGCCGGCGTCCAGCGCAATGACTTTGTCGCGCTCCGCATTGCGCACCGTCAACATGATGATCGGCGCATCGCACATCTCGCGAATTTCGCGAGCCGCCTCGATGCCGCCGATTCCCGGCATGTTGACGTCGAGCAAAATCAGGTCAGGACGTTCCTTGCGCACCGCCTCGACCGCCTCTTCGCCCGTGGTGGCCTCCCTGATGACATAACCCTGGCTGGAAAGCGTGGAGCGCAACACGCGCCTGATTTGTGGTTCGTCATCAACAACGAGGATAGCGGCGGCGTTCATCGTGGCTCCCGCACGCTTCGATCGACAGGCAACGTAAATGAGAATACCGACCCGTGCCCCAGCTGGCTGGTCACGGAAATCGTCCCCTTGTGTGCTGCGATAATCGCTTTCGCAATCGGCAGACCCATTCCTGTTCCGCGCACGAGGAAACGCTGATCTTTGCCGCGATAAAACTTGTCGAAAATCATGCCCTGTTCGAAATCATCGATTCCCGGCCCTCGATCGGCCACGCTGGTTGTCACGGCTTCTCCCGTTTGCTCTGCGGAGATGGTGATCGGCGCTTCCTTCTGCGAGTAAATGTTCGCGTTGTCGATCAGATGAACTAGCGCATCCCTTATGCGGTTTAAATCGGCGCGTATCGGAGGAAGATTCGGGCTCAGCTTCACGTCGACGACGCGGCCTGCCAGCGCCGTATTGCACTGTGCAAGCGCAGCCTGGATAATGTCGCCGATCTGCGTCGGCGCGAGGTTTAACTCAAATTCCCCGGCTTCCAGCCGCGACATCTCCGCGGCTTCTTCGACCAGCCGGTTCAGGCGGTCGCATTCTTCGTTAATGATGGTCAGAAGTTCGCGCGCCTGTCTGGGAGCTGGATTCTCCTCCGCCAGCATGCTCGTGGTCGCGGCCTTGATCGATGTCAGCGGCGTGCGGAAATCATGCGCTATGGAATCCAGCAGAGCCGACTTCAGCCGCTCGCCCTGTCGTTCCGCCTCTGTTTCTCCGAGCTTTTCTACGGCTCTCGCTCTTTCAATGGCGATAGCCACAAGGCTGCCCACCGCATCCAGCGACTGCCGCGAAAGCCGCGAACCGGAAATTCCCAGGCTTCCAATCGGACGAACACCCATCCGCACCGGAATGAAATACAGTCCTTCTTGCGAATCGAAGATGCCTTCATCCCGGAGGAAGACAGACTTCATTTTTTCTTCATCCAGGTGCGCGGCGCCGAATCCAGACCTGTAAAATTTATCTTTTTGCGGAAGAAAAAGTTCGGCGGCCCCTCCTTCGAAGCTCTCCACTATATAGTTGGGAATCGCGTTCATGAGCTGAATGACATTCCCTTCGCCAAGAGCTTTTGGCTGAACTTGTAGAGTCGCTCGATTTCGCGGCGGCGCTGGTGCGCCTCGTTAGCTTCCCTTTCGATTCTGGCCGAAAGCTGGCTGCCCATGATGGAAGTGACGAGGAACGCGAGCAAGGCTACCCAATTCTGCGGGTCGGCAATCGTGAATGTCCCCACCGGCGGAAGGAAAAAATAATTAATGCCAGCATGGCGGCAACCGACATGAAGAGCGAGACAGCCATTCCCCAGACGGCCGAAACTGCTAGAATTGCCAGCAAAAATGTAAGCGCGATCGTCGTCTGGTTGACGTCGCGAGCATGGCGATAGAGGGCAGCGATGCCGGCGACGATGGCCAACGACACGGCAAATCCGAAGGTCCGGCCGGCGAGCAATCCTCTGCATGCCGGTATTCTATCGTATGCACGGCATTTGAAACGGAGAAGCTGACGTCCTTGCCCAAGAAGCCCGAAGACTGGCTGGAAGTAGCTTCGCCGCCTCAGAAAGCGCGCGGAGTCTTTAAGCTATTTCTCGGCTACGCTCCTGGTGTCGGCAAAACGTATAGCATGCTGAGCGAGGCGCTCCGCCGCCGGAGCCGCGGCGAAGACGTGGTCATCGGCGTCGTCGAAACCCACGGCCGCAAAGGCATCGAGGAGCTGCCTCGCAAATCGAAGCCGTCCCTCGCAAGAAAATCGAATACAAAGGAACAGTCTTCGAAGAGATGGATGTGGACGCCATCCTTGCGCGGAAACCCGAAGTGGTGCTGGTGGACGAACTGGCTCACACGAACATTCCCGGCAGCAAGCATCGCAAGCGTTACGAAGACATTCAGGAACTTCTCGCCGCGAAGATCGATGTGGTCTCGACTCTGAACATCCAGCACATCGAAAGCATTGCGCCCGTGGTGCGCTCGATTACGGGAATTACCGTGCGTGAAACCGTTCCAGACTGGGTGCCGCTGACGGCCACGGAAACCGTGATGGTCGACCTAACTCCCGAAGCCCTGCAAAACCGCATGAAACGCGGCGACGTTTACAGCACTGAAAAGGTGGAACGCTCGCTCAAGAATTTCTTTCGCCGTGGCAATTTAATTGCCCTCCGCGAACTCGCGCTTCGCCAGGTCGCCGAACAGGTGGACCGCAGCCTTGAAACCTACATGGAAGATGAAGACATCCGCAAGAACTGGGGCGTTCGAGAGCGCATGGCCATTTGCATCTCAGGGAATCCCGCCGGGCAATATCTGGTCGCTCGCGGTGCTCGTATGGCTCGTCGCATGGATGCGGAGCTCTACGTCATTCATGTTGACCGAGAATTAGGTTTCAAGGAACCGAATGAAAAAGCGCTCGTCGCGAATCTGCGCTTTGCTGAAAGTCTGGGCGCAAATGTGGTTCGTCTGAAAGGGCGCAGCGTGGCCGATAGCGTTGCGGAATTCGTCCGTTCGAAACACATTACGCAAGTAATTTTCGGCCGGGCTCCCATTCACGACTGGCGTAAGTATCTTTATCTCTCCGCCGTGCACCGCTTCCTTCGCGAATCTCCGCCGGTTGACGTTCACATCGTTACGCAGGAAGCGGAAGAGTAGCGGACCTCACTTCGAACTGGCGCTTTGCAGCGCGCCGCTCATTTCCAGCTCGATCTCTACCACCGGATCCGCCTTCAGCAAGAATGTGTTTGGGCTCTTCAAGCCCCACTGGATGTAGGGCACTACAAATTTTGCCGAGCCCTTCCAGTGATCGCCAGCCAATTCTGCATCGATGGGCACGGTCAATTCGTGCTCGGAACCATGCAGAAGAAAAGATCCCCGCACTTGCACGTGCGACGAACCTTGCGTCAAGACTTTTCCCTCGATCCGAGTTGGACGAAAGATCACTTCGCCATAGCGACTGCTTTCTAGAATCTCCCGGTGCATTTTCTTGTCACGTCCCTCGTTGCCGCTCGCTCCACTGGTGGCATCGGCGACAATTTCTCCGCTCGCACTGCCGTTAGCCGGGTCAAACCGCACCTCGCCTCGCTTCAGGGCAAATGTGCCATGAACCGTGTGCAATGTGCTGCCCAGCGTCCAGTGCAATTTGCTTTGCGCCGGATCGAGACGCAGGATTACCTCGCCGGGCTTGCCTTCGAGAGTACTCTGAGGAGATTGCGTCCATGCGCGCGCCGAAACCACGGCGAGCATGACGAATATCCAGGCGAGACTGGCGCGGTATTTTCCTCGCTTATTTTCTGCTGTGATTCGAATCACGTTGTCAGAAATCTCCAGCCGAAAATTGCCCCAGCTGTTGCGAGCTGCAGGGGCCGTGTCTCTCCGACATGATAGGCAAGTACGCGTTCAAAAAGCTGCGGGGCCGCTTCCAGAGCGCGCAGGGCACGCTTGCGAAGTCCGTTTTGTCCGCCGAGCAAGAGTAGCAGGTTTCCCACGAGCCGCGGCCGGCGCGCCAGGCGGCGATGCGCCTTCTCATAGCTCTCCAAATCTCCCGCAGCAAAGGCGTCCGCAAGCGCCGCTGCTTGCCTGAAGCTAAGAGAGAGCCCCTCGCCTGTAATTGCATCCACGCTTCCCGATGCGTCTCCGAGGAGCGCGACATTCCCACGAACCACGCGCTTGAGGTCGAACATGCTCGTCACCGCTCCACGTTCCGGGCTCGAGGAGGGCGCGAGCCTAAGCCGGTTAGCCAGCTTTGGAAATGTCCGGAGACTTTCGTCAAAGTGCAAATTCGGTTTGTTTGAGATCAGTACCACACAGATCTCTTGTGCGCTCACAGGGGTAACATAAGCCTGCGCAGCCTCGCCCCAATGAATCTCCGTAGAGTCAGTCCAAGGCTCCATACGATACCGTTGTCGAAAGCCAAATCGATTTCGTTTCGAAACATTGCTTTCCAGCCCGCTCCATCGCCGCACTCGCGAGCGGCTTCCATCAGCTCCAATGACCCACCGCGCTTGTATTTTATTCCCGCCGGCTACGATGCCCTCTTTATGGAGGCCCATCACCGGGGTATTCCACAACAATTCAACTCCACAATCTCGGGCTCGCTCTATCATCCTCTGGTGCAAGACTTCCCGGCGTACTCCGAGGCCGTGCCCGTAAGGAAAACTGGCACTCACGGACGACCGCCCATCTTCAAACTGAATGCCGCGAAGCACGCGGCCATCTTCTTCGCGCAGTGCCACGCCAAGTTCGCCGAGCGCCTTTAGGGCGTCAGGCAAGAGCCCTTCTCCGCATGCTTTGGTTATGGGAGGCTTCGCGCCGTCCGCAACGATCACCCGAAATCCCTGCGCCCTTGCCGCAATCGCGGCTGCAAGCCCAGCGGGTCCTCCTCCCACAACGAACACATCCGTGTCACATCCCATAGATCCCCCATGGCTCTAAAGGCTAGCTTCCGTCCGCAGATCGAAAGGGTTAACAACTTAAGGCGGTTCAGTGGAACCCGGCGGCAAGGGCAGCTTCCAAGCGGTCAAACTGCAAAGGTCCGCCCGGGCTACCGTGTGCAGTCACTCCACAAGGGACATGGCCGCCATGATTCCACTCGATCCATTCATAATCATAGCGATACGCAGGAACAGCATCTGTGCGTTTCTGAACAGCTATGGTGCAGCGACGAATTCAAATGTTTAGACGCCGGATTCTAGCTAGACAGTTGCTCTACGATCCAAAGATTGGCTCGCGTTCAATCGCACACTAAATGAATTTTTCCATGCACGATATCAGTCCTGGCCGCTCCCTCTCATAACCTACGCTTATTCTAGGGAGCAAAACTATTAATTTGACTGATTGACTCCCTCCCCTCATCCTGTTACCTTCATGGCGGCTACTATGATTCGCGTCGCCACTCTCAACGATCGGCCCGTCACTGCGGCGTTTTCGCGGGGCGTTGTATTTTGGGCCGTCGTACGAATTTTCCCTGTCTTCGTGCGGGGAAAGACATAGAGATGATGGCGGCCTAGCGCAGCACCACCTGAGATTTTCCGGGCCATCATCAAAGCCAAGATGATGGCCCCAAGTTTTTTGGGCTGGTCGGCGCAAGCCAAGCTTCAAAGGCCCGCGAGGAGAACGCAATCGTGACTGCATCGTTGCTTAAGCCCCGTAGTAGCGCACTGACCGACGGCCCGAATCGTGCCGGAGCGCGCTCCATGTTGCGCGCATGCGGCCTTCGTGATGACGACTTCAGCAAGCCTCTCATAGGCGTTGCAAATACGTGGATCGAAATCGGCCCTTGCAACTATCACCTCCGCGAACTTGCAGTGCACGTCAAGGACGGCATTCGCGCTGCCGGCGGCACTCCGCTCGAATTCAACACAGTTTCCATCTCCGACGGCATCACCATGGGCACGGAGGGCATGCGCGCCTCGCTGATCAGCCGCGAAGTCATCACCGACTCCATCGAACTGGTCACCCGAGGCAATCTTTTCGACGCTCTCGTCGTTCTCGTGGGGTGCGACAAAACCATTCCTGCAGGCATCATGGCCCTTGCCCGACTGAACATTCCGGGCCTTGTTCTCTATGGCGGTTCCATCGCCCCCGGCAAATTTGAAGGCCATTCCGTCACCATCCAGGACGTCTATGAAGCGATCGGCAGCCATTCGCATGGTGGAATGTCTGACGCGCGTTTCAAGGCGCTGGAGGACTCCGCTTGCCCGGGCGCGGGCGCCTGCGGTGGCCAGTTCACCGCCAACACCATGGCGCTCGTCTGCGAGTTTCTTGGCATCGCTCCCATGGGACTTTCGAGCATTCCGGCCACCGACGCGGGAAAAGCTCACGCGGGCCATCGCGCCGGCGAACTCGTCATGGATCTTCTGCGGAAAGATGTCACTCCATCCAAAATCATCACCAGGACCGCAATCGAAAACGCCATTGCGGGCGTCGCTGCAACAGGCGGCTCCACAAACTCCGTCCTTCACCTGCTGGCGATTGCCAACGAAGCGAACATTCCGCTGACCATCGACGATTTCGACCGCATCAGCGCGCGTGTTCCCATCATCGCCGACCTCAAACCCGCGGGGCGTTTCGTTGCCACCGATCTATATGCGGCTGGAGGCACTCCTCTCGTCGCCAAGCGCCTGATTGACGCAAAGCTTATCCGCGGCGAAGCCCTTACCGTAACCGGGCGCACGCTTGCGGAGGAAGCAGCCACCGCAAAGGAAACTCCCAATCAAGAAGTCGTGCGAAAAATTGACGCGCCTCTCAAGTCCACTGGCGGCCTGGTCATTCTGAAAGGCAATCTCGCGCCTGAAGGCTGCGTCATAAAAGTAGCGGGTCACAATATTCAAAACTTCCGCGGACCCGCGCGCGTTTTCGATAACGAAGAACTCGCTTTCGCCGCGATTGAGAAAAATCAGATTCGCGCCGGCGATGTCGTCGTGATCCGTTACGAAGGTCCAAAAGGCGGACCTGGTATGAGAGAAATGCTCGCCGTCACCGCCGCGCTGGTTGGCGCAGGTCTCGGCGATTCCGTTGCCCTGCTCACCGATGGCCGGTTTTCAGGCGCAACACACGGCTTCATGGTCGGCCATGTTGCACCCGAAGCCGCCAAGGGCGGCCCTATCGCTGCCGTTGCCGATGGCGACACAGTTGTCTTCGACATTCCGAGTCGCAAACTCGATGTCGAGCTCACGGACGCTGAAATTCAAAAGCGCCTAGCCACGTGGAAGCCACCCGTACCTCGCTTTGCCAGGGGCGTGATGGCCAAGTACGCTTTGCTCGTTTCCTCTGCCTCGATCGGCGCGGTCACGGCCGTGCCCGCTTCTTTTGCATCATCAGCTCAGCCTCAATCAGTTGCGCCGAATCCTTCGGCATCGCAATTGGGAAGGAGCCTATGAAACTCACCGGCGCGGAAATTCTCTGCGAATCGCTCACCAAACTGGGTGTGCAGCATATTTTCGGGTATCCGGGTGGCGCGATTCTTCCCGTCTACGACGCCTTGGGCAAATCCAAGCTCCATCACATTCTTGTCCGCCACGAGCAGGGTGCCACGCACATGGCTGACGGCTATGCTCGCGCCACTGGCGGCGTCGGCGTGGCCATGGCGACCTCCGGGCCAGGCGCAACAAACATGGTCACCGGCATCGCCACCGCCATGCTCGATTCTTCTCCCGTCGTCTGCATCACCGGCCAAGTTAGCAGCAAGTTGCTCGGCTCCGACGCCTTTCAGGAAATCGACATCACCGGCATCACCATGCCGATTACAAAGCATAATGTCGTCGTCTCCCGCGCCGAGGATATCGCTCGCACCGTCCGCGAAGCTTTCATCATCGCGAATACGGGCCGGCCCGGCCCCGTTCTTGTTGACATCACCAAGGACGCACAACAGGCTTCCTGCGAATTCGATTGGGAAGCGTCCGCGCCAAAGCTCCCCGCGAAGCGCGTGCGCGACAATCACAATCAAGTCGAATTTGACCGCGCCGTCGAATTGCTCAACACCGCGAAGCGTCCCGTAATTCTGGCCGGCCGCGGAATCATACTTTCCGGCGCGATGCGTGCTTTCGAGCAGTTCGTCCGCACTTGCAACATTCCCGTCGCCATGACTCTCCTCGGTATCGGCTGCTTCCCTGCTTCCGATCCAATGAATCTCGGCATGATGGGTATGCACGGCGAAGCCTGGGTCAATCACGCGATTCAGGAATCGGATCTGCTCATCGCCATCGGCATGCGCTTCGATGACCGCGTCACGGGCGATCTCCGCACCTACGCAAAAGGCGCTCGCAAGATTCACATTGAAATCGACCGCGCCGAGATCAACAAGAACGTGCCAGTCGACGCTGCTCTCATCGGCGACGCGCGCGAAACTCTTGAAAAGCTGATCCCGCATATCGTGAATCCCGACCGCGGCCCTTGGCTCGCCCATATCAAGGAGTTGAAAGGCGACTCCGCCGTGCGCGACATCCAGAGCCTTCCCGACAATGGCCATCTCTACGCCGCGCATGTCATCAACGATCTCTGGAAAGAAACGCGCGGTGAAGCCATCGTGGTCACCGACGTCGGCCAGCACCAAATGTGGGAAGCGCAGTATTACCACCACAACCAACCGCGCACGCTCATTACTTCTGGCGGACTCGGAACGATGGGTTTCGCGCTGCCCGCCGCCATCGGCGCCAAATTTGCCAAGCCGGATTCGGAAGTTTGGGTCGTCGTCGGAGACGGCGGCTTTCAAATGACCATGTGCGAGCTCGCCACCATCGTCCAGGAAAAAATCAACATCAAGATCGCCATCATCAACAACGGCTATCTTGGAATGGTCCGCCAGTGGCAGGAATTTTTCTACGACAAACGCTACGTCGCCACGCCGCTCGTTGCTCCCGATTTTGCCGCGCTGGCAAACGCCTTCGGCATCCGCGGCGAGCGCATCACCTCGCGCGCAGATGTCCTGCCCACGATTCGCTCGGCGCGTGAATCATCGGAAACCGTCCTTATCGACTTCCGAGTCGAACAGGAAGATTCTGTCTACCCGATGGTTCCTGCGGGCGCCTCGCTTCACGAAATGATTCGCCGCCCGGGAACTCCGCTCGTTGAAACCGCATCGGAGCCATGAACAAATCCGAGCCATGAGCAAAGAGGAAAGCATGCAAACACTCGTCGCTTACGTTGAAAACAAACCGGGCGTGCTCAATCGCGTCTCCTCGCTGGCGCGGCGCCTGGCAATCAATATCGACTCGCTCACCGTGGGTCCCACGGAGAACCCCGAGATCGCCCGCATGACCATCGTCGCTCACACCGATGAAAAAGGCGGCCACCGGCTCGAGGCTAGTCTCGAAAAACTTGTCGATGTACTCTTGGCCGAGAATATCTCCGAGCGCGCTCTTCTCGAGCGAGACTTGGCCCTCATCAAGGTTTTAGCGGACCAACAGTCCCGTCCACATTTGATGGAGCTCATCAAAGTCTTTCGCGCGCGCGTTGTGGACGTTGCCCCGGAATCGCTGATCATCGAAATTTCCGGAACCGTCGACAAGATCGACGGCCTTCTGGAAGTGCTCCGGCCCTTCGGCGTTCTCGAAATGGCTCGCAGCGGCCGCATTTCCATGACCCGCGGAGGAGACTTGCTCCGACCACCGGAGCGGATGCCCGCCCCTGCACAGACCCTGGTGACGAGGTAGCGCGTGACGGGCGCCACAGATAGGATAACCCTTTTAGAATCAACAGCTACGCCTCACGCCGTAAGTATTGAATCCAAAGGACTTGTACCAACGCTAACTCCTTTATCAGCAACACTTACAAAAAAGCGGGGGAAGGGTTGAAGATACCATCGCAGGAATTCGGGCGGTTCTTTCGGCGCGTGGCTGCCAGAAGCACAGGTTTGAAGCATTCTAAATCCCGGCCCTAATCCGGCCCAAGAGGAAAAAATGGCAAATCTCTACTACGACGATTCCGCTGATCTCGCTCTAATCCAATCCAAAAAAGTCGCCATCATCGGCTACGGCTCGCAAGGTCACGCGCACTCTCTAAATCTTCGTGACAGCTGCGTAAGCGTCCGCGTTGGCCTTCCCGAAGGCAGCGCCTCTCGCGCTAAAGCCGAAAAAGAAGGCCTCACGGTCAACACCTCCTCTCAAGCTGCCGAATGGGGCGACGTCATCATGATTCTCGCGCCGGACACCAAGCAGCCCAAGCTCTATCGCGACGCCATCGAACCGCACCTCGCAAAGGGCAAGACCCTCATGTTTGCCCACGGTTTCAACATCCGCTTCGGCACCATCAAGCCTCCCGCAGCCGTTGACGTCTCCATGATCGCGCCTAAAGCACCTGGCCATCGCGTGCGCGAAGTTTTCACTGAAGGCGGCGGCACGCCGGCCCTTATCGCGATTGAACAGGACGCCAGTGGCTACGCCAAAGCCCTCGCGCTCTCTTACGCCAAAGGGCTTGGCTGCACTCGCGCCGGCGTTCTCGAAACCACGTTCACCGAGGAAACCGAGACGGATCTCTTCGGCGAACAAGCCGTCCTATGCGGCGGCGTGAGCGAACTGATCAAGGCGGGCTTTGACACCCTCGTCGCCGCCGGCTATCAACCCGAAGTCGCGTATTTCGAATGCATGCACGAGCTCAAACTGATCGTCGATCTCATTTATCGAGGCGGCCTCAGCTACATGCGCTATTCCGTCAGCGACACCGCCGAACACGGCGACTACACCGCAGGCCCGCGCATCATCACGCAAAAGACGCGAGACGAAATGCGCCAAATCCTCGCCGAGATTCGCGACGGCAGCTTTGCAAAAAAGTGGATTGCGGAAAATGAAGCGGGTTGCCCGAACTTCCTCGCTACTCGCAAGCGCGAGCAAAGCCACCCCGTCGAGCAACTTGGCCCCAAGCTTCGCGCCATGATGCCTTTTTTGCACCCAGTCATCGCCCCGGGCCTCGAAGAAAAGGCTGCAGCTTCAAAGAAATGATGTAGCAGTTCGTTCGATTGGCGGGATGAATGCAAACTCTGTCCTTGTCAGGGGTTGCACGAATCACCAGTCACGAGTCACCAGTCACGTAATGCTTGTGCAGTTGACATGCCCTTCATTTTGGGCAATTCTCTGGCGCAATGAAACGACGACAGATTCCGCCTCAAGCTTCGGCTCCCTCTCTAGCGGAGCGCATCGAGCTCCTCAGCGCCAAACGCCAGGAGATCATCCGCCCAATCCTAGAGCACCCCCGCGATTACGTTCTCCTCAGCGTGCGCGCTATGGCCATGCGTCTTCACACCGACCCCGCTACCGTCGTTCGTATCGTCCGCGGCCTCGGTTTCGCCAGCTACCGCGATTTTCAGCGCCATCTCCACGACCTTTCCATAGCCTTCGCCACTTCGCTCGACACCATGCAATCCGGGGGCCGCGTCACCAGCATGCCTGCCTATGTTCGCGATGCTCTCGAACAGGATCTCAAGAATATGCACGGTCTCAAGAACAGCCTGGATGCGCCGCGTCTCGTCTCCCTCGCCAAGCGCTTTTATGACGCCCGCCGCATCGTGCTCCTCGCCGGCGACCTCGCTGCAATTCTCGCCGATTATCTCGAGTATCAGATCACCTTGCTCGGCTTGCCGGTCTTCACCGCCACGTCAGCGGGACGTATCGCCCACCTTGTCCGAACCGTGAATCAGCGCGACCTCGTCCTTGCTATCAGCTTCCGCCGCGGCCTGCGCCAAACCGTCGAAGGCGTGCGTTCGGCACACACGCGGAATGCCTATTGCGTCGGCATCACGGATACCTACGTTTCCCCGCTGGCCCGCGAATGCGATGAAGTCTTTCTTGCCTCTGTCGAGTCAACTTCTTTTGGCGCCTCGTACGCTGCTCCCGTTGCTCTCGTCAATGCTATCCTGGCTGCTTGCGGGCAGTATCGCCGGCCGCAGACCATGGCGATCCTGAAGGAGATCGTGGAAGAACAACGCAAAGGCTTCCGCTGGTATACCGTCTGATTTTTCTTCGGGCGTAGTGAAACAATCGTTTCCTTTTCTAATCGCGGTAGCCCTGCATAAAATGCCATGCTGAGACCTGTTGTCGACATGACTCTTCTAGACTCGCTAGAATGCTCGCCATTTGGCAACACTTGTATCTCGCGCGGATTCCCATTCTCGGCTATCATGTCTCGCGCCTTCTAGCGAACGCCTGATCGGATCGTTGACATGCAATTGCTGAGTAGCAAACCAGTGGGAACGATGACGATACCCGCAAAATCTAGATTCACGTTTCCCTTCCAACTGTTGCCTCTGTTCTTTGCGGCGCTTTTGATCTGGGCCCCTGGTATTATCAGCCCGCAGTCTTCGGCTTCTCTCGCTCCAGTACCGAAACCCTCCGACATCCCGCAGGCCTGGAAGCCTTGGATTGGTGATTACGGGCATTTCATTCCCCACTCCACAATCACTATCGGCACCGTGTACGCGCTCATTGAGAAGGACGGCGCGATCTGGATTCTCCAGCGAGAAGGCAAAGCAGAAGAACCTACATACAAGCCACTCGAGAAATTCGCCTTAAACCTGCCGCCACCGACCGATGCTGCTCACGGCCTGAGATTGCATTTGGACCCATCTGGCGACCACCGCATCCTAGTTATGGGAGATGTCGGAAGCGCGAAAATTACTCCCGACTTCAACGCTCGTCAGCAAGTTCTCATCACTCCGGTTCGTTCCGTTGCCGACCTCCGCGCGGAAGCCCTCGCCGCCTCCCCTCCCCACGAAGATGGCACCTTTCGCAAACCCGAGCTCGTCGAACTGACAACTCTCAATCCCGCAATCCATCTCGACATTCGCTACGCCACCACTAACGATTTTCTCGGAACGCCTGTTTACACGCAGGCTCGCGCATTCATGCAACGCCCCGCCGCGGAAGCTCTCGTCCGCGCCCTCCACAAACTTCAGCCCCTCGGCTACGGGCTTCTCATCCACGACGCCTATCGCCCCTGGTACGTCACAAAAATATTCTGGGACGCTACTCCCCCCGAAGGCAAAATCTTCGTCGCCGACCCGAAGGAAGGCTCGCGCCACAACCGCGGCTGTGCCGCCGACCTCACGCTCTATGATCTCGCCACTGGCAATCCCATCGAAATGCCCGGCACGTACGACGAAATGTCTCCTCGCTCTTTCCCCGATTATCCGGGCGGCACTTCTCTCCAGCGCTGGCACCGCGACCTGCTCCGCCGCGCCATGGAATCCGAGGGCTTCACCGTCTATGAGCATGAATGGTGGCACTTCGATTACAAAGACTGGCGTGAATATCCGATTTTGAACATCAAGTTTGAAGATTTGCATTCCGGCCAGGGACTCGCCAGCGCGAATTAGCGCACTCGAGTCTCCAGCCACTTTTTCTGGAGGATTCGAAATTGCTCAGCACACGCCGCTTCTTCCGAGCCTCGATTGGGCTTTGTTTTATCATCGTCACGCTCGGCATGCCCCAGGTTTTCCGTGCGCAGTCGACCGCCTCTCTCGCCGACCGCATTCAAAAAGTAATGAACCGCCCCGAATTCGCCCACGCGAATTTCGGCATCGAGTTCTATTCGCTCGAAACCGGCAAAGTCATCTACTCGCTCAACCCCCACAAACTATTCGTGCCCGCCTCCACGACTAAAACCCTCACCGAAGGCACAATCCTCGCACAACTCGGCGCCGACTACCGTTTTCACACGCGCATTTACCGCACCGGCTCCATCGACAAAAAAGGCACTCTAAAAGGTGATCTCATCCTCGTCGCCAGTGGCGACCCCAATCTTTCAAACCGCATCCAGCCGGATGGCACCCTCGCCTTCGTCGACGAAGATCACGCCTACGGCGGCCCTGCGATTGCCGGCGATCCCCTTGCCGTCATCAAACAGGTCGCCAAAGACATCGCCGCGAAAGGCATCAAAAAAATCGAAGGCCGCGTCCTCGTGGACGCCAGCCTTTTTCCAGACGGAGGCCGTGAGGGTGGCACGAGCGTCGTAATCTCTTCCATCGTCGTCAACGACAACGTCATCGATCTCATCGCCACGCCCGGTGCGAAGGCAGGCGATCCCGTTTTTCTTGCCATTTCGCCGAACACTGCTTACGCCACTTTCGTGAACCACCTCACCACGTCCGTCGCCGGCGCCAAACCTGAATTCCAGGATCCGGTCACAGTCACCAACCCCGACGGTTCCGTCACCGTCACGCTGGCAGGATCACTTCCCGCCGCTTCGCACCCCTTTACCGTTCCTTATGCGGTTCCATCGCCCACAAATTTTGCCCAGACTGTTCTGAGCGAGTCCTTGGTCTCCGTGGGCATTCAAATCAAGGCACCGAGAAACGCGGCCACTCCCGACTTCAAAACCCTTTCGCACTTCTACGTACCGGATTACCAGGTCGCCGAGCATGTCTCGCCTCCGCTCTCCGAAGAAATCAAGGTCACCCTCAAAGTCAGCCAAAATCTTCACGCCAGCATGGGGCCCTATCTTCTCGGTACACTTGTAGCAAAGGATCCCGTCGATCCCGTTCACTCAGGCTTCAAAGTCGAGCGCGCCTTTCTCCAGGCTGCCAACCTCGACCTTACCGGCGCTTCGCAAGGCGACGGGGAAGGCGGCGATTGGGCTGACCTCTTCAGCCCGGATTTCATCGCACGCTACCTGGCTTATTGGAGCGCGCGGCCTGATTTTCCCGTCTACTTCAAGGCGCTTCCCGTTCTCGGCAAGGACGGCACGCTTGCCAAAATTCAGGTGAACAATCCCGGCGCCGGCCACGTCTTCGCAAAAACCGGCACCTTCGGCTCCGAAGACAAGCTCAATGGCAAGATGATGCTCAACGGCAAAGGCCTCGCTGGATACGTCATCACGGCAAGCGGTCAGAAGCTGGCCTTCGCGGCCTACGTCAACCACGTAACCCTCCCGCCCGATCCCGACGCCGCTCAGGAAGTAGGAGGCCAGGCTCTCGGTGAAATCGCCGCGGCAGCCTACGACGCTCCCCTGGACGCTGCTACGCCTGCTGAAAAATCCTCGTCGTCTGCATCCTCTGCTTCCTCCACTTCCTCCATGAATTACGACCTCATCATCCGCAACGGCCACATCCTCGACGGCACCGGCAATCCCTGGTACGCCGCCGACGTAGCCATCCAGGGCGACCGCATCGCCTTCATCGGTGACTTACACGAAGCCCACGCCAAACGCGAAATCGATGCCCACGGTCAGATTGTCTCCCCCGGCTTCATTGACATGCTCGGCCAATCCGAATCGGCTCTGCTCCTCGACAACCGTTCCCTCAGCAAACTCTCTCAGGGCATCACTTCTGAAATCACCGGCGAGGGCGGCTCCATCGCTCCGCAAAACGAAAAAACTCTCGCCCCGCTCAAACCTTTCCTCGACCATTTTAAATTCACCGTCGACTGGACCACGCTCGACGGCTATTTCCGCCGTCTCGAGAAACAAGGCACTCCCCTCAACATCGGCACGTATGTCGGCTCAGCGCAGGTCCGCGAAGCCGTCATCGGCGATGACGATCGCGCCCCCACTGCAGCCGAACTCACACAAATGCAATCTCTCGTCGAACAAGCCATGAAGGACGGCGCGCTCGGCGTCTCCAGCGCCCTCATCTATCCGCCGAATATCTACGCCAAGACCGACGAACTCATCGCTCTCGCCAAAATTGCCTCCAAATACGGCGGCCTCTACGCCACGCACATGCGCAGCGAAGGCGCTTCCGAAATGCAAGCGCTCGCCGAAGCCATTCGTATTGGCCGCGAAGCTAGTCTGCCCGTCGAGGTCTTCCATCTCAAAGTCAGCGGCAAACCGCGCTGGGGTAACATGAAGAACGTCGTCGCCACGATTCAATCCGCCCGCGATTCCGGTCTTGATATCGCCGCGGACATGTATCCCTATCCCGCCGGCGCCACTGCGCTCGCCTCGGCTCTTCCGCCATGGGTCGCTGACGGCGGGACGCAGAAACTCCTCGCGCGCCTCAAAGACACCGCCGTGCGCGCCCGCATCAAAAAGGAATTGTCCGGCGATCATCCTGATTGGGAAAATCTTTACTACGATTGCGGCGGCGGCTCCGGCGTACTCCTTGCCTCTGTTCAAAAACCCGAGCTGAAAGAATTCGAAGGTAAGACTGTCGAAGATGTCGCCAAAGCCTGGAAAAAATCTCCTGAAGATGCGCTGATGGACTTCGTCATCGCCGATTCCGCGCAAACCGGCGCCATCTATTTCATGGCCAGCGAAGAAGACATCAAGACCGGCCTCGAGCAGCCCTGGACCAGCATCGGCCTCGACGCCAACGAAATGTCACTCGACGGTCCCATCTTTGAGCACCACACCCATCCCCGCGCGTTCGGCGCCATGCCGCGTTTCCTCGGCCATTACGTTCGTGACGAACACCTCATGCCGCTCGCGGCCGCCATACGCAAAATTACTTCGTTGCCCGCGCAGCGCGAGCATCTCGACAGCCGCGGCCTGCTCAAACCCGGCTACTTCGCCGACGTTACCGTCTTCGAGCCCGCAAAAATTATCGATCGCGCCACCTTCACCCAGCCCACTTTGCTTTCTGAAGGCGTCGCCTACACCATCGTCAACGGCCAGATCGAATACGATCACGGCAAACTCACCGGCGCCACCGCCGGCAAAGTCCTCCGCGGCCGCGGCTGGCAACCCGACGCCCACTGAAGCATCTCGACCGGCTTCAGCTAGGATTCGTCTATTTTTTTAGAACTGGATTGAGGTTCTAGGAAACCTAGCCACGAAAAAAACGTGGCGTACATCATCGCTGACTATTCTCTACTCACTATTCACCACTCACTTCCTAACTCAACGACGTCTTCCCCATCTCCGCCACGCGTCGTTCAAACGTCATTTCCGTCCAGCCGTGCTTTCCGTAATACCGAAGCACGATCTTATGTCCCGGCGCGATTTTCGCACGCGCTTTCGTCAGCGAATCAGAGAGCTCCACCCACTGACCATCCACAAGGTAGCTGCCTTCCCACCCTCGCAGCTCGAAATGCCCGTCATTCTTCAAAATCAGCGGCGCCGCGATGCAGGCAATGACTTTCCCTTTCACCTTCGCCTGCGTGCATTGGTAACTTCCGGAAACATCCACGGTCTGCGACTTGGCGGAAGGAACAAACGCGATACACACGGCAGCGAGGGCAAGATACCGCAAAAAGCTCGTTGCAACCCGTACGAGTCCCATCGGGGCTCTCCACTACCGGGACGCGTAGCTGCGGGGCACCGTCCCTGGCCATTAGTACAGGTGCAACTCGCCCGCCAAGCCTGTACCTTGCAATCTACTCATAACAAGCGACCTAGCAAACCTCCAGACCTGTACCTCGCTGCCGCTGGGAAGTTTCATTCCACTTTTTCACATTTCGGGAGAGTTCTTTTGCGAGCGCGACCTCTACCCTTGCACCCCTCGTCTGCTCCAGCTATCTACTCAAATGGTAACTCCGCCACTGCTTGCCCATCCTTTCGCGGGTCCGAGGCGCCGTAGTTCACCCCCGTGGCAAAATCGCGCAACACCGCCTGCCCTCCGCCCACGCTGCTGGAAAAAGTCCCCAGCACCTTGATCTGATGGCCCTTGGCGGTCAGTTCATCCCGCACTTTTCCGTTGAACCGGTTCTCCATCATCACGTCGCATCCGTTGAACGTATATTTCGTGAATCGCGGCGCCTCTACTGCCGCCTGAATGTTCATCTTGAAGTCCGCTAAGTTCGCGATGAACTGCGCATGCGCCTGAGACTGGTTCCATCCGCCCATAATCCCAAACGCCATCCGCGTTTCGCCCTTCTGCGCGAACCCCGGAATAATCGTGTGCCGCGGCCGCTTGTGCCCCGCCAGGGCGTTCGGCGACTTGGGATCCAGTACAAACAATCCGCCGCGATTATGCAGCGCGAATCCCGTTCCCGCCGCCACGATCCCAGAACCAAACCCGGAGTAGTTGCTTTGAATCAGCGACACCATGTTCCCATCGCGGTCCACCACGCTCAGATACGTCGTATCGCTCCCACCCGGAATCTCTCCCGCCTGGATGTCGCAATTGGCGCGGGCCAGATCGATCAGTTTCGCTCGCTCCGCTGCCCAGTCCTTCGAAATCAGCGTCGCAAAAGGAATTTTCTGTCCGCGCGGATCGGCAAGATATTTTCCCATATCCGCATAAGCCAATTTCTTCGCTTCAATCATCACATGCAGCGCATTCGCCGACCCGAACTCATAATCCTTCTGACCCAGCGGAAATGTCCCCATGATGTTCAGCATCTCGAGCGCCGCCATTCCCTGTCCGTTCGGCGGCATCTCATACACCGTCCAATCGCGGTACGTCGTCGAGATCGGCTCGACCCACTCGCTTGAAAATCCCGCCAAATCCTCAGCCGTCATCGTTCCGTTGTGCCGCTTCATCGCAGCCAGAATCTTTTTGGAAATCTCACCCTTATAAAACGCGTCTCTTCCACGCTCCGCAATCTCAGTAAGCGATGCCGCCAGCTCCGGATTCTTGAACACCTCCCCAACGCGCGGGGCGCGATCCCCCGGCAAATAGAGACTCGTCGCCGCATCGTCTTTCCGTAAATACTCCACTTCCTCCGCCCAGTACGCCGCGACCCACTCCGGCACCGGGAAGCCGTCCTGCGCCGTTCGAATCGCCGCCGCCAAATCCTCCTTCAACTTCTTCCGCCCGAACTTGTCCGCCAACTTCTGCCATCCATCCACCACACCCGGCACGGTAATCGAATTCACTCCCGACTGCGGCATATCTTTCAACCCCAACCCGTGCAGATGTTCCATCGTCAAATCTTGGGGCGCCCATCCGCTCGCATTCAGCCCATACAATTTGTTGGCCTTCGCGTCATACACAATCACAAACAAATCTCCGCCGATCCCGTTCATCATCGGCTCGACAACTCCCATCATCGCGTTCGTCGCAATCGCCGCGTCTACCGCGTTCCCACCCCGCTCCAAAATCCGCGCGCCCGCCTGCGAGGCCAGCGGCGACTCCGAAGCCACAATCCCGCCCTTCGAAATCACCATCGACCGCGTCTGACTCCTATCCTGCCCATCCGCATTCACCGCGATCATCGCCATCGCCCCCGCCGCCGCAAAAAAGTAGACCGCCACCCGCAACCCCGCAAAAGTCTGCCCGCTCAAGATTCGCATAAGACCCTCAGTTCCTCCCCTAACAGCGCCCGCATCTTACTTTATTTCCCAAATCCCACGCCATCTTCTCGTGTCACATTCTCTTCCTGTAGGGGCACGATTCATCGTGCCCTCTTTGTTTTCCTTTTATTCAATCGTGTGCCGCGCACCGGCTCTCGAGGATTTACCTGATGGACTTTTGGGGGTTTTACCGGCTGGACGAGGACACTCCTGACCGTCAGTATGTCGCCAAAAGGAGAGTCAGGCATGAGATTGATCCAAGAGCGAGGCTACCGGCTGACATGTCATTGCCTTTCCTGAAGAGGCGTACGGGTTCGATTTCGTGCCCCGACTGTCAGAGTGATCTGACCCGTAGATCAAGAACCAGAGGAGTTGTTGAATCCCTACTGGCCTTCCTGGGGATTCGGCCGCATCGATGCGAAGAATGTGACTATCGTTTTTTCCGCTGGGCTGTTCAACACAAACCCAGGACAACCCGGCCGTCAAGGACAACGAATGCCCAAGACTATCAATTACTCAGACCCCAAGAGGCCTCCAATAGTGGGCGCACGCCGCACGCTGATATGGATTGAAGGGTCGCGTTTTCGGGGTAGCGGCTGCTCCGAATGTGCATGGGTGTTCAGTCCGTCGGGGCCACCGACCGGTGACTCGCTCGCGGAAATGATGGAGAAGTACGAGCAGCGGCGCGATAAAGAATTTGCCGCTCATGTTTGCGCTGAACACTCTCGATCGAAGAATGCAAACGTTTAAACAATCCGGCGACGCTGCTTCGCACAAGTCGCATCGGTGATTGCCGCCCGGCCCTTTTTCCGCGTAATCCAACTCCCATGGCAGGTGGTACAGCCGCAAGGTCCGAGGACGAACCTGGGCGCGTGGGCCAGGCTCTTTGATTTTATCGGCCTGGGCTGGCACGTCCTCTACGAAGACCACTACCAAAACGAGCCTTGACCATCCAATTCCGTCAACACGGAGGGTGCCAGAAGCTACCGCTTTGGTGCGGGCTCTTCAGAAACTTTGGCTTTCATCAGACTTGCAATGTAAAGCGTGACCGCTCGGCGGTCCTCGTCGGTCCGGTCTTTCAGGCGGCCGCCGACGGCCCGCGCTATGGCACTGCTGGCGAGCCCTCGCTCGTTCAAGGGCGCCCCGCTGCTGAGGGGTTTATCGCCGCTCTCGTTATGGCACTTGGCACACTTCTCGACGAAAATCTCTTTCCCTTTGGCGAGCAGGCGTACGCGCTCGACGTCGGAAATCGGCGCTTCGGCAGGCTCCTGTTTCGCGCTTCGCGCATGTGTGCTCTCCTTACCTCGCTTAGACGCGCCTCTCGCCAGTTGTTCTCATACTCCTAGGGACCCACTCCGCCCGCGCGCAGGCAGAAAAGGTAGCGCTCTGAGACAACCCGGATAGTGGTCGCGGCAAATCAATTCCTCTCGAGCAGGACCAGAGCGGTGCCACGATCACAGCGGGCAACTTCTCTGCGAGCGAGACTGTTACTACGGTTGCTTCAAACCCCTCCGGCCTACGAGTCAACACGGGCGGCGGAAACCTGATAAATGGTGCGTTTCAAGATTTCTGGTCCTTCGTCGCGGGAACGGCTCCGCCTCCTCAACCGGGAGAATTCGCCAAAATACGACAGACCATCACGATAACGAATACCGGCGCTAACCTGACCTATAACAACATCCGTATAAATTGCCTCGACTTCGAGTATAACGACGTGACGGTAACAGACATCACCACAACGGGTATCTGCCAGTAGGAAGACCATGACAAACAATAAACTCCTATGCCTTTGCGCGCTGTTCGCTGTCTTGACGATCGGAAGCCAGAAAAGCAACGAGGAAGCATTAGGGCAAGAAACATTCGTCACCATGAATACTGCGCTCGATGCCATTGGATCCAAGTATCAAGTCCGCGTTGGCTTAGAGTATGCTCCCAATGATCCGGATCGAGCTCCCATTTCCTTGAATTTTGCGGAAGAAAATGCCGCAGCAACTTTCGACAGACTGATCGGCCAGAGGCCAGATTACATCTGGGAACTAAGCGACGGCGTCTATGATCTTCACCCCAAGCTTTCAACCGACAGCCTCCTAGATGTGCACGTTCGGATCTTCTCAGTGAATGACGTGTCCCCGGAAGCCGCGTCGCACCTAATCAGCGCTCTGCCTGAAGCCAGAGCCTGGCTACAGAAGCGCGGCGTGCGCAGACGCGAACTCGAGCTCGGCTCGGGTCCAAAGACGTCTGGGGTCCGCCTATCACTGACACTAAAGGACACCACGGTCCGCAGTATTCTTAATCACCTCATCGTTAAGGCAGGAAAAATGAGGTGGGTCGTGGTGCGTTACGGTCAAAATTCGCAGTACATGGCCATGCACTTCTGACTGACGGGACGGGTAGCCTGCGCGTCGGTTTTACGTGTGGGCCCTTGACTTTTCCACTAATTTCCACAGTCTCACAAAAACCGTCTCAATCCCGCCAACTCCCTCAAACCTCTCGACTTCCGGCGCTCTCATTCGAATCCGACCCTCACCGTTCGAATAAGCACTCAGTAAACAAATTATTCTATTGACAAATGGTAATAGTCTCTGCTACCATTTCCTATGTTTCGCTCGCAAAATCTCTTCCTTTTCCAGCTGCTCCAAGCCTCTCTTCCCTGTCTTTGCGTGCTCGGCGCCCTCCGTGTCGAAATCCCCCTTTCGCGTTTTTGCACCGCTGCGCAAAAACGCGCGCCTGCAAGTCCTTTCCCTGCCACTCTTACAGATCACGCGCATCTTGTTGACAATGCAATTACTTTAAGTCCTGTATTTGCCACTCTTATGAACACCATCAACCATAAGTTCTTTGCTTGCCACTCTTACAAAAAATACCGGGGGTGGGGTATCCCGCTTCGCCGGTACAGACCGGGCACATCCCTGACAGAATAGACCGGGAGCATCCCTGACACTGCTGGAAATTTGGCGATTGCGTGTAGAACAAGCGCATGCCATGGAAAACGAGCAGTGTTATGGAAGAAAAACTTAGATTTATCTTCGAGCACGAGTTACGGGAACGCACCATGACCGAGCTGTGTGCGCGCTACGAAATCACCCGCCAGACCGGGTACGTGTGGTTACGGCGCCACCGCGAAGCGGGCGCCGGCGGACTGATCGAGCAGAGCCGCGCCGCGCACCGGCATCACAACCAGATGCCGGTGGAACTCGAGCAGCAGGTGCTGGGGCTGCGGCAGGCGCACATGCGCTGGGGACCGCGGAAGCTCAAGCGCATTCTGGAGCGGGACGAGCCGGGGCGCAGCTGGCCTGCGGCCAGCACCATCGGAGCGCTGCTGCGGCGCGAAGGCTTGGTGGTGCCCCGCAAGAAGCGCAGGCGCACCACTCCCTACAGCGAACCCTTGGCGCATGCGGATGGACCCAACCGCGTGTGGTGCGCGGATTTCAAGGGTTGGTTCCGCACCGCGGACGGGGAGCGCATCGATCCGCTGACCATCTCCGACGCGCACAGCCGCTATCTGCTGCGCTGCCAGGCCGTGGAGAAGACCGACACGGACAGAGTGCAGGCCATCTTTGAAGCGGCCTTCCGCGAATTCGGCATGCCCACAGCGATCCGCACCGACAACGGCGCGCCTTTTGCGAGCCGTGCGCTGGCCGGACTGTCGCGCTTGGCGGTGTGGTGGATCAAGCTAGGCATCGTGCCGGAGCGCATCGAAGCCGGACATCCGGAACAGAATGGCCGACACGAACGCATGCATCGCACGATGAAACAGGAGGTGGCCGATCCGCCCGCCGCCAACCGGCGCAAGCAGCAACGCGCTTCGGACCGCTTTCGCCAGGAATACAATGAGGTGCGCCCGCACGAAGCGCTGGGCATGCGCACGCCGGCGGAGGTCTATGCGCCGTCGGTGCGAAAATTCCCTGAGCAGGTGCCGGAGCCGGAGTATCCCGGGTATATGCTGGTGCGCAGCGTGCGGCGGAAAGGTCATTTTCGTTGGAAGAAAGACGATGTGTTTTTAAGTGAGGTTCTGTGGGGCGAACGAATAGGCTTGTTGCAGGAAGACGACCGCTGGTTCACGGTCTACTTCGCGCAGCATCCCATCGCCCTGTTCGACAGCCAGCAACTCCGGGTGGCGCCACTACTCACGAACGCTAAATTAGAGGGAGGCGAAGGGGACGCGTCCCCTTCGCCTCCCTCTAATCCCGTCATCCAACCGGACCAGAAAGTGTCAGATATGCGCCCGGTCTAAAATGTCAGGGATCCCCCCGGCCACACACGCCGCTCCTCACTTGCCTCTCGCCACTTCCTCCTCAATCCCTGTAGACTATACCTCCCCTCCGCCGCTAACCTCGTCCCGTCGCGGAGCTACCGGCCATGACTGAAGAACACAAGTCCGCCTCCGCCCCACGACGCGCCGCCGACCCGAACCTCGACGCTCAGATTGACGCCTTACTCGCCGGCCGCCACGCCGATCCATTCTCTGTTCTCGGGCCCCACCCCGTCGGCAACGGCTGGATGGTTCGCTTCTTCCAACCCGGCGCCGCGGACGCCAGCGTGCTCCTCAAAGGCTCTTCCGAGCCCATCCCGGCCCGCAGGCTGCGACCCGAAGGCGTGTTTGAAGCCACGCTTCCGGATTCGCATCAGGGTGCGCCTGCTCCGAGTTCCTACCGCATACGCTTTCACACCGGCCACGGCGAAACCGTCGAAGCTTTTGATACCTATGCCTTTCCCTATCTCCTCAGTGAGTTCGATCTTCATCTCATGGGTGAAGGCCGCCACTACGACACCTACGAAAAACTCGGTGCCCATCTGAAAACACTCGAAGGTGTCCGCGGCGTGCATTTCGCCGTTTGGGCCCCCAGCGCGCAACGCGTCAGCGTCGTCGGCGACTTTAATCAGTGGGACGGCCGCGTCAATCCCATGCGCGCCCGCGGCTCTTCCGGAATCTGGGAACTTTTCGTTCCCGAACTCGACGAAGGCGCTATCTACAAATACGAAATCATCGGCGCAAATGGCGCGATGCTCCCGCTCAAAGCCGATCCCTACGCCTTCCGCGCGGAGCTGCGCCCCAACACCGGCTCGGTCGTCGTCAACCTGGACACCTATGTCTGGACTGACACGGCCTGGGTTAGCGCGCGTTCCAAAAAAAATTGGCTCGAATCTCCCATCTCCGTCTACGAAGTTCATCTCGGCTCCTGGCGCCGCGTCCCTGAAGACAAGAATCGCTGGCTCACCTACCGCGAACTCGGCGATCAGCTTATTCCCTACGTCAAGGATCTTGGCTACACGCACATCGAACTGCTCCCCATCATGGAGCATCCCTTCGATGGTTCCTGGGGCTACCAAACGCATCGGCTATTTCGCCGCCACCAGCCGCTACGGCTCTCCCGCTGATTTCATGGAATTTATCGACCGCTGCCACCACGCCGGCATCGGCGTTTTTCTGGACTGGACTCCCGCGCATTTCCCGCGCGATACGTTCGGCCTCGCGCAGTTCGATGGCACGCATCTCTACGAACACGCCGACCCGCGCCAAGGCACGCATCCCGACTGGGGCACGCTCGTCTACAATTACGGCCGCAACGAAGTCCAGAACTACCTCATCTCCAACGCATTATTCTGGCTGGACAAATATCACATCGACGGCCTTCGCGTGGACGCCGTCGCTTCCATGCTCTATCTCGACTATTCCCGCCAGCCCGGCGAGTGGATCCCCAACGAGTTCGGCGGCCGCGAAAATCTCCACGCCATCGCCTTCATCAAGCGCATGAATGAAGTCGCTCACGCCCGCTTCCCCGGCATTCTCACCATCGCCGAAGAATCGACTTCCTGGCCCAGCGTCTCGCGCCCCACGTACCTGGGAGGTCTCGGTTTCAGTCTCAAGTGGAACATGGGCTGGATGAACGACACGCTGAAATACTTTTCCGCGAATCCCGTCCACCGCAAATACGAGCACAACAAGCTGACCTTTTCGATGCTTTACGCCTTCTCCGAGAATTTCATACTTCCCTTCTCCCACGACGAAGTCGTCCACGGGAAAAATTCTCTTTTGCACAAAATGCCCGGCGACCTGTGGCAGCAGTTTGCAAACCTCCGTCTTCTCCTGGCCTATCAGTGCGCCCATCCAGGAAAGAAACTCCTCTTCATGGGCCAGGAACTGGCGCAGCGCGGTGAGTGGTACGAAGCGAGCAGCCTGGACTGGCACCTGCTCCAACACGATTCCCATCGTGGCATCCAAAACCTCGTGCGCGATTTGAATAGGCTGCTCGCCGCTCAGCCCGCTTTGCATGAGGTCGATTTCAATTGGCAAGGGTTCGAGTGGATTGACGCCAACGATTCCGATAACAGCGTCTTCGCTTTTGTCCGCAATGGCAAAAAGCCTGAGGATTTGCTCGTCGTGATTCTGAATGGCACGCCCGTCGTCCGCGAAGGCTACCGCGTCGGCGTTCCCCAGCCGGGATTTTACGAGGAAATTCTTAACACCGACGCGGCAAGTTACGGCGGCTCAAACGTCGGGAATCTAGGCGGCCAAAACGCCTCGAATCAAGCGTCGCAAGGCCGCCCGCATTCGCTTTGTTCTCACCCTTCCGCCGCTTGGCCGCCGTTTTCCTCAAAATGGAGCCCCGCTTGAGATGGTCTGAATCCCACCCTCCGCGTTGGAATGATGGGCATGGCTAGGAATCAACGGGTATGTGGAAACACAAATTTCGGCTTCTCCGTCTGCGGGAGACTGCGCGCGAATTTGGCGTGCTCGCCCTTCCATATCTTCGGCTTTGCTGGCCGCCCCGTTTGGCGGAGCAACAGCGCGTAGCTTCGAGCACGCGGCCACATCCGGATGGTCTTTGCCGAGAATTTTTTCGCGAATCGCCAGCGCGCGGAGATAAAGCGGCTCGGCATCGGGATACCTTCCTTCGATCCGGTATAGATCGCCGAGATCGTGCAGCGAGATTGCGCGACAGCGCGGTGCTCCGGCCCCAGCGCTTTTTCCCGGATCGCCAGTGCCTTCTGGTAGAGCGCGGCCGCGTCGCTATAGTTCTTGCGCGCAAAATTCAGCTCGCCGAGATTGTTCAACTCGAAGCAACCACGGGATGCTCTGGGCCAAAGACTTTTTCACGAATCGCCAGCGCGCGTTGCTGCAAATCGATCGCTTCGCCGTATTTTTTCCGAGCTTGCTTGAGTTGAGCAAGATTCACAAGGCTCGCCGCTACATCGGGATGTTCGGGACCGTAAGCCGCCTCTCGAATATCCAGAGTTCGCCTGTAAAGCCGCTCCGCCTCGGAGTACTTGCCCTGATTCTTATACAGCTCCGCTAAATTAATCAGTGGAATGGCCAGATCCGGATGGTTCGCACCGAGGGCTTTTTCGCGTAGTTCGAACACGCGGCGAAAGTGAAGTTCAGCATCGGTGTAGTTGCCCTGCGCTTCGCGGAGCAGACCGAGATTGTTGATGGCCGTTGTTACGCGTGTATCGCCTGGGGGAAAAGCCTTCTCGCGGATCGCGAGCGAGCGTCTGTAAAGCGGTTCGGCTTCGGTGAGTTTGCCTTCGTTCCGGTAAAGTTCTGCCAAGTCATTCAGAGTCACCGCCACATCTGGATGCTCAGGTCCTAATTCCTTTTCCTGGATGGAAATCGCCCGCGAATATAGCGCTTCCGCGTCGCGATAGCGATTCATGGCGCGATAGAGTTCGGCAAGATTGCTGAGCGGCGTTGCCAAAGTGGGGCTCTCGGGGCTGGAGACTTTCTCCTGCGTCTCCAGGGAGCGTTTGAGCAATGCCTCGGCTTCGGGGAATCGGCCTTCCAAGCGGTAGAGCTCGCCTAGCAGGCTTACACTGGCTGCCACGCGCGTATCAGCCGCTGGGTACGAGGCCTCGCGAATCTCGAGCGCGCGTTTCAGCAGCGGCTCAGCCGCGGGATAACGGCCCATCAGGCGATACAACTCACCTAGATTGCTCAGAACAGGCGCCAGGGAGGGATCCCGGTCTCCGCGAGCTCTTACCCAGATTTCGAGCGCCCTTTTATAGAGTGGTTCAGCCTCGGCGAATCGGTCGCGCTGTCTGTAGAGCTCAGCCAGATTGTTTAGATTCGCCGCTAGGCGCGGATCCGATGGGCCAAATGATTCGGCTTGCTGTAGGGCACTGGCGTAGAGCTTTTCCGCCTCGGGAAAGTTTCTGTCCTGATAGGCTTTACCTGCTGCGGCCATCATTGCGTCCCAGGAGGACTGCGGCGCAACGGAGACGGGGCAGACGGCGAGGGCGGCGCACGCGCAAAGCAGAGCGCCAGCCCGGCTCAGCCTCAGGGCAATAGCCTTCACACGCCACCACTCGCAAAACCGCGCGGCCGTCGGGGCACCGGCTGATGAAAAAGCGCGATTCGAACACTCGCAGTGGCGCCACTGTACCACACGAAATGGCGGAAGGCGACGGCTAGGGCAACAGGTTCGAACCCCCCCCGAAGTGCGCCAAACCCCCGCGCTGAGCGGGAGACGCAGGCGTTTGTCCTATCAAGGACACACGCAGACCAAGACCACTGGGCGACGAGAAAAGAAGAAACTTTTCCGGGGCGAGCTTCGTATCTCTCTTCAAATGCCCAAAGGAGGCATACCGCTATGACTAGCCGCACCCGGCACCTCTTCCCCATGATCGCATTTCTGGCCGGCGCATCTCTCTTTGCCCCTGTGGGTATCCAAGCGCAAACAAATGCAAACCAATCAAGCACAGCCGCCCACGGGGACCGCTGGCTTCACGTGCGCGTGATTAGCACCGATTCGAAAGGCGAGACCGTAAAGGTCAACGTCCCGCTCGAGCTGGCGGAAAAGGTTTTGCCGGCGATCGATCACGACCGGCTGCATAACGGCAAGGTTCGCATCGGCTGCATGGATTGCGATGGAGTGGACGTTCGAACAATCTTCGAGGCCGTTCGAACCGCCAAAGACGGCGAATTCGTGACCGTGCAGAGCAACGATGCAGACATAAGCGTAACGAAAAAGAATGGCCAGATGCTTGTTCACGTCCACGACAAGAAGAAGTCGAAGGATGCGCAGATCGAAGTCAAAGTTCCCATGAAGGTCGTCGAAGCACTGCTCTCTGGCTCAAAAGACGAACTGGACATCGTGGCTGGACTGCATGCTCTTGCGGGGCAAGGCGACGTGGAACTCGTTTCGGTGAAGGATGATGAGAACACGATCCGCGTCTGGCTGGATTCCAAGAATGTCACGGATTAGGCGTTAGGGCTCCTGTGGCCATGCTGTGAGGGGTCTCGCGCGGGAAGCGAGAGACGGGAGAGGAGGGGTGAGATGGTACTGCTCGGGAAAATCGCACTAGGTTTTGGGGCCACAGTAGTTATGGCGGGGGCTTATACCTTTCGCGAAGGTCTTCTGCGGGTGGATGTGGACGAAAGCCGTATCAACGGATCGCACGTACACGTCTGGCTGCCGGCAGCTTTGGTGCCGATGGCCATACACTTCGTTCCTGGCCGGAAGTTGGAAGAGGCGGGAGTGCGCGCCGGGAAGTTCATGCCCCTAGTGCACGCGTTGGCGAAAGAACTGCAAAAATATCCCGAGGCTGAACTGGTTGAGGTGCAGGACGGCGAACAACACGTTCATATCCGCACACATAACGGCACTTTGCTGATCGACGCAGAAGAGGCTGGCCAAACGGTTCATGTGGCCTGCCCGCTGGCCACCATAGATGACGTCTCCCGCGAGCTAGCAGCCTTCGCGCCTGCATCCTGAGGATCATGGATCGGGGCTAAAATAAAGCGAGCGGAAACCTGAAACGGTCCTCGCTCGTACCAGCATTCCCGATTTCTCGCGATTCTTTCCAGCCCGCGTAGGTTCAGCCTGAAATGGAGAGCTCGCGTTCCCTGTTAGAGACTATGCCGCCACAATCGGTGGGCCCGTTGGGAAGACCCCGCCAAATGCAGTGGCGGCTGGCGGAACAGGCAGCCGCTGAAACCGCAAGTGATTCCAGACAGGAACAAGCTCAGACTCCAATGGCAAAACCAAAATTGCTACGAAAAGAGTCTCGAATCCACGCCTCGCCACGTATTTCACCAAGCAGGTGTGCCACGGCGAGGCCGATTCAATAGGTCCTCCGGGCCGGGGCTAGCGGACTGCGCCCGGTTTCAACTTCCGAATGGCCCGTCAACTGGGAGCAATCGCGATCACATCGTACAAGCCGACTTCCAGGACTAATCCTGCCGTCGAAGCCGGATAGCTTCCGGTTAGCCGACAATGCGGGACTTAGAGCAGATTTGCATCTGCTCTGCATACGAGCAAACGAGGAGGCGCCAAGCTAAAGCAATCCGAGATGGTCGGGATACTTGGCTTGCAACGAGCTCACCAGGACCTCAAACTCCGGAAGCTCGCGTAGATTTTTGAGGTGATGGGTCTTTCAGAAAAAAAGGCCAGCATGCGAAGCCGCTGCTGACACTTCGCTCCAACCACTCAAACGCAGCTTCATGCCGCTCCAACAATGCAAGTATGCAGGCGATTTGATAGTAGCTGTGGTGCGCATGCCCAAAGGATTTTGGGCTCGCACAAGCCGTCGTCACGCAGTCCAGCGCCTTGTCCGCTAATCCGGTCGACGCGTAATAGACGCCCTGCAAACTGACGATGAGTGGTTCTTCCGGCAAGAGCTGGACCGCTTCGTCCAGCAGTGCTCTTGCTTCTTTCAAATCTCCGGCCAGCAAGGCCAGTTGAACAGCAAAGTAGACTGGATACTTGTTCTCCGGATTTTCGGCGCGCCAGGCTTCGATCTCCTCGCGCGCCAGAGTCGTATTCCTGGTTCCAAACGTACACTTGCACGATGCTGTGACTAACAGCTTTTCTGGGATGAAATGGCCGCGCCCGCTCATACATTTCACGGGCGTGATCGAGCAGCCCGATGTGAGCCAGGATGGTGCCCAGACGGTTGTAGGCTTGGGGCTGATTGTTCTGCAGAGCCAAGGCTCGCTTGAGTTCGGCAATCGCTTCAAGGTGCTGGAAGTTCTTCGACGGCCCCCACAGCAGAAAAGCGCTGGCGACGTGCCCTTCGGGCAAGTCCGGATCCAGTTCCAGCGCGCGCCGGCAATGAAACTCGGCCTTCTCCAACCACGCGCTCGATGGGATCAAATTCAAAGTGGCGCGTCGCGCACACAACGGAAAGAGCGGCGTGCGCCAGAGAAAAGGCAGGATCTCGAGTGACGGCATTGCTCAGGTGCTGAGCGGCTTCGTCCATCATCGCTGGATTGCCGGAGGAACTGAGCTTGTAGCCCCGCATGAATTCCGCATAAGCCATGGGGTCCTTGCTATAGCGCGGGGAGCGTTGGACCATCGCTGGACCCAGCGGCCGGTTCAATGCCATGGCGATTTGCTTGGCGATCTCGTCCTCGAGGTCGGACAGGCGGTTCAGGTCGAGATCGCGTTTCCTTGTGAAGCAAACACTCTGCAGATGCGTGTCAAACATTTCCAGTGAGAGGCGCCAAAGGCCTTTAGACATTTGAATGCCGCCGTGAACGACAAAACGCACGCCAAGACGGGAAGCAGCGTCCGCAGGTGTCGCCTCGGCCGGCACATTCAGCACCGCGGAAGTCGGCAGGACGTCCACGCCCGGCAAATTTCCGAGGCGCACGACCAGCGCATCGGCAAACCCCAGGCACACGCCATGGTCATCCGTGGCCTTGCCGAGAAGCATCAGCGGCAAGACGGCCAACGACGAGCGCTCGCTCCACGCCGCCCATCTTCTCCGGGCCAACGGCGCGCACAACACCTGATCCAAAATCGGATTGTGGATAGTGCGCATCGATCACCCGCACCGGACCAACAAATCGGTAGCCTTTGCCCACCACGGTTTCTAGAAAGCGCGGTTTAGCGGAGTCGTCTCCCAGAGCGGTGCGGATTTTTCGCACAATGTTGTTGATGTTGGGTTCGGTATCGATGAACAGATCCGAGCCCCACAATTTGCCGACGATCTCCTGGCGCGAAACCATTTGGTCGCGCCGGCTCACCAGAAAAATCAGCAGTTCCATAGGCTTCTTTTCGAGTTTGACTCGCCGTCCCTGGCGGCGAAGTTCGTAACGTCCCAGGTCCAGTTCGATCTCGCTCACTGCCTGTCTTTTGCCTCGCATAGGTTTCTCGAAGAGGCATTATCCCCTAAGAATCATCAATTTGCGACGATATGTAAAAGATAGACAAACGGTATCCGCTCTTCATTGGAATAGCCCGCCGCTCAAGACATGATGCCCCCGTTCGATACTGAGCGACGGAGGCTCAATCATGAAAAGATACTTGTCCCTTACACTTGCAATGGCTGGAATGTTCGCGTGGGCGGGGCTGGCTTTCACCAGTGGCGCGCACGATCACTCGCACGAAAAAAACGCATTCACACCGGATACCATTCCCTGGGGGCCGGCACCACCCGTTGTGCGTCCCGGCGCACAGTTTGCCGTGCTCGAAGGCGACCCAACCGCCTCCACCGGCGACTTCACGATTCGCCTGAAGATGCCTGATGGGTTCCGCATCGCCCCCCATTTGCACCCGAACCGGGAAAACGTCACGATCATTTCCGGAACGTTCAAAGTTGGCATGGGCGATGAGTTTGACGCCAACAAGATGAAAGCGTTCATTGCCGGGAGCTTTGCCTTTCTCGATCCCGACATGCACCACTACGCCATGGCTTGCGGAGAAACCATTGTGCAGGTCCACGGGCAATCTCCACTTCAATTCAACTACGTCAATCCTGACGACGACCCCAGCAGGAATAAGTAGCCCGATTGTCGTGTGCGATGGGCGAGCGCGCCTAAACAGCCCGGGAAGCGGCAGAGATCGCTTCCTGGGCCTGCACCAAGCAGAGCAGCATCGCGAGAAACCCGCACGAGGGCATCACAGCATGAAAAATCAATCGCACTGGAGAGTAAGAATGGCAGTTAACATGGCCAAAATGAAGGTGTTCGTGGGGAAATTCGTTGGGGATCCGGGAGCCGCAGTTCACTCCGGCAGGGGGTTGATTGGCGAAAAGCTGGGGTTCCACAAGGCTCTCACCGAAGGCCATCCTGAACTCAGCCGAGCTAGGACGACCGGTATGCACGTCGCACGGTGCATGGGTAGACACAGCGACACAAAGTTCTCGGAAAGCCGTGCGACCAGCTGGCGGAAGAGACGCCAGCCATATGAGCTCCGCCGGCGAGTGATCGCCACTGCAGCACTTGTAAGCACTTTGTTTGCTTCGAGTCCATCTTATTCAGTGAGTGCCTCAAAGTTCGACGACCGTGTTGTGCTGGAGTTGTCGGCCTTGGGTAAACAGGGCGACACAATTGCCCGGGCGCGCGAGCAGGTTCTTGAGATTTTACAACAGGGAAATGCGTGCACCGCTTGGTTCCAGGGCGCCGATCCCGACCCCGCCGAAGTGCTCCGATCATTGCACTTCGCTCTGGAGATGAAAGGACCTTCGTATGTTTACGGCATTCGAAACAGTCGCGGTGGGCAAATCTTCAAACACCCATGGGCGGGCAAATCGATTGAGAATGGGGGCCGAGACTCCACCATCCTATTGAATGCCAACGGGCCGTTCTTCAACCGCACTTCGTTTGTCATGCAAATGGATACAAGAGGAATGCCAGCTCGGTCCGATGGCAACCGTCTGCTGACGATTTCTTCCTACAACGGGAATACTCCAGAGGCACAAATTACGATATTGCTTCACGAACTGGGGCACATCATTGGACGGCTTCCCGAGGACGCCGATTCCTGGGACGACCGATCTTCCCGAAACACCTCCGAGGTGCTACGGCATTGCAAGACCGAGACTCGCGCGGCCGCACACAACTCAGCGAGGCACCTTCCAATAGGGGCGATCAACCCGCCAACAAAAGCCGTCAACCACACAATAACGGCCCCGGAAGCGGCGGCAATCGCTTTCTGCTTAACCCAAAGCAGAGCTTTATGGGCCACCACTAGTGCATCCCACTGCTTGTAAATTCAAGAAATTCAATCTGAAAGGAGAACAACAATGGCACTGGACATGGACAAACTGAATATGTTTGTAGGGCAATTCGTTGGGGATCTGGGAGCGACGGTCCACTCTGGTATGGTGGTGATTGGCGAAAAGCTGGGGTTGTACAAGGCTCTCGCGGAAGGCCCGCTGAACTCAGCCGATCTGGCCGCAAAAACCAAAACTGATGAACGCTATGTGCGCGAATGGTTGGGCTCCCAAGCTGCCGGTGGCTACGTCACATATAACGAACAGACGCGCAAGTTCAGTCTTACCGAAGAGCAGGCATTTACGCTGGCGAATGAAGACAGTCCCGCCTACCTTCCGGGGGCCTTCCAATTGGCTCTCGGCTCTCTGGCCGCAGTTCCTAGGATTACCGAGTCCTTCCGCACAGGGGCAGGCATGGGCTGGCATGAGCACGATGAAGATGTGTTTCATGGCTGCGAGAAATTCTTTCGGCCGAGCTACGCAGCTAAGCTCATAAGTTCCTGGATTCCTTCCCTGCAAGGCGTGAAGGCCAAGCTCGAGGCCGGCGCGCGCGTCGCCGATGTGGGCTGCGGCAAGGGAGCATCTACCGTGCTGATGGCCAAAGCCTTCCCAAAATCACAATTCTTCGGATTCGACTATCACGACAAATCCATCGAGGCCGCCCGCGCGATCGCCGCGAGAGAAGGTCTCGAGGTTCGCCTCAACTTTGGCGTCGCGAAGGCCAAAGAGTTTCCGGGAAAGGACTACGACCTGGTTACCGTGTTCGATTGTTTGCACGACATGGGTGATCCGGTAGGCGCCGCAACCCATGTGCGCAATTCACTGAGCAAGGATGGCACATGGATGATCGTCGAACCGTTTGCCAACGATGAGCTAAAGGACAACCTGAATCCGGTTGGCCGCGTGTACTACTCTTTTTCAACTTTATTGTGCACCCCCTGTTCGCGTTCGCAGGAAGTGGCGCTGTGCTTGGGTGCACAGTCAGGCGAAAAGCGGATTCGCGAGGTGGTCACCGCAGCCGGCTTCAGCCGTTTCCGGCGAGCCGCGGAAACACCGTTTAACGTCGTCTACGAGGCTCGTCCATGAATACTTCAGCCGCCGAAACTCAACCGCCGCCTGAATCGGGGACAGCACGCTCGCGCGGAATCGCCCTGCGGTAAAGGTCTTGAGGAAACAGGAAGCGCGCGGAGAGCAGTTGCCTTAAGTTGTTTTCGCCGCCCGGCCGGCGGAATTGCTCCAGAGTGGAACAGCTGGAGAGCGGCCTAAAGGTATCAGCTTGGCTGAACCGAGACAATCGGGAGCGCAAGCTCATGTCGCCAAAAAGCACTTGGTTTAGCGACGGCAAAGAGCACGGGCTTGAGACGATGAGATTTATTCGTAGGCCAGTGCCACAACCGGATCGTAGCTCGCCGCGCGAAGCGCCGGATACATGGCGCCGATGGCGGCCCCGGCGAGTGCCAGCAAGGTGGCGGATAGGACCCATTGCGGCGTTATCAGAATCATCAGACCTGGGTTCGTCTCTTTCATGATGGCTTCGAACGTAAACGTAAGCACAATTCCCAGGGCGCATCCCATAATCGTCAGGATAAACGTTTCTCCGAGCAGCAGGCGCATAATTCCCAGCCTGGAGAGGCCCAACGCCTTGAGAATTCCAATCTCGCGGGTGCGCTCCATCACCATGGTGTGCATATTGAGAAGCACGACCAGGAAACTGATGACGATGCCGAGACCGACCATGGTGCGAGTAAACGGTCTTAATTGTGGAAGATTGGAGGAACTCATTAGCGTGACGTATTCGGACATAGAACGCACACGATCCAGGGGATCAAGGGTGAGAATTTGCGCGCGAGTGCCTTCGGTGTCGCCCTTGCTACGGACGTAGAACATGGAGACGCGCTTTTCTGCACCGGCGATGGCTTGTGCGGTTTTCAGCGGGATAAAGTAGCGTGCGCCTTTTCCATGCGCCACGATGCCGCAGATCGTAAACGTATGATTCAAAAGAGTGATCTGGTCGCCGACTTTAAGATGTTTGGTTTGGGCGATGATGTCATCGGCGATGGCTTCATCAGCGGATTGAAAGGGACGGCCAGAGCGAAACAAGAAGCCGCGACTTAGGGCGTTGAAGCGTTTGTAATCAATCCCATACACGATGATCAAGTTCTTTGGTTCCGTAAGGATAAGCGTCGGAGCTACCTCATCGACGCCGGGCAAGGCAGCGATTTTATCGGCCAAAGATTCCTGCATGACGGCGCTGGAGAAAGCAAAGAAAATAGAGGAGTTTGGGGGCTGCACGAGAAGATCGGCGCCGACGCCCTCGACGCGCTTCCCCCATTCGGAAATTACCCCCGAAGTGAGACCTACAATGAGCAGAACCAGAATGACCTGGATCGCGATGGCGACCACACTGAGGAAGCTGCGCAGCGGCCGCGCTACGATGTTGCCCCACAACATCTGTAAGAGTGAAAATGTTCCGTCAAACGTCTCGTTCATCAGGTAAGCCGATGAGCCACTCTACCATCCGGGTGGGCGGTGGTCAAAATTCGGAAGGAAGCGCTGGGCAATATTCATGCCGAACTCTCAAGAATATATTTCTGCAAGATTAAGTTTTCAACACAAATGTTGATAAGTGTGTGGAAAATTGCCTTGGGCTGCCAGCTAACCTCACTTTCTTCAACGGGCTTCTCCTGTTTGCACAATTTCAGTGCAATGCATTTTTATTGGAAGATTTTCCAACAGCATCAGAAGGAAAGCTTTACGTCAGTCTCGCGGTAATGGACGGAAAGGAGAGTTCAGGTGGAAAATTTTTCAAGTGATGCGCCCTTTCTTCCTCGCCTTCCCGCGTTCGAATCGATTTAGTACCACTTGGGCGGCTTCTCGAGGCGTATTTTGATAACTTGTCGAGGGTCTGTGATGTCGTACCAGCGTCCGTAAGTCTTCCAGCCATCCGCAATAATCTGGATGAGAGCGCGGCCGATGGGCGCGTCGGGGACACGCGCAATGCCTTCGCGATTTGTTTTGACGTTCAATTCGACTTTCTTGTCCTTCCTGAGCGAGCGCTGCTCGATATACTTCACGTAGACGCTGGCATTTTCAACGGGCACGGACTTGTCGCCGCCAGTGACTTCGATCGTCAAGCGGGTGGGTCCCGCAGCTTGCGGCGGCGCCTTCGGCGGAAGCGCCGGAGGATCTTGCGCAGCTACGCCGAGGGTAGCCGCGACCAGGAATGCAAAGCAGAGACCTGTGAATTCAGCGCGAGAAAACTTCATGTTCCGGTAGACCCCATCCTTCACGGGAAGCCAATCTCAATATGACGACAAGTTACTCCGCTCTGGTCTGAGATGCAACCGAGCGTCCGAATGCTGCTCCACGTATATCGGTGAACAGCGACGGAGCGATGTATTCCAGGCCACAGAGCAGCGCAGCAGATTTGACTCACTGGTTTTGCTCCTGTAACTTCTGAGGAATCTGCGCGGCAGGCATTTGGGAGCCGCGAGCGCAGCAATGGACCCCTAGTCCTGAACCTTCCACATCACAGGGGAACTACAGCAGATTTTCTGAGCTGCAGCGGCCCAGCTGCACGGGAGCAAGACTCCCGAGGGAAGAGGAGAGTAAAAATGGGATTTGCCACGAACGCCATTCATGTTGGGCAGGAGCCTGATCCAGCCACGGGTGCGATCGTTGCGCCAATCTATCAGACCTCGACGTATGTGTACGAGGAACTTGGCAAGAACAAGGGATACGACTACGCGCGGACAAACCATCCGAACCGCAAAGCTCTCGAGCGGACTGTCGCAAAGCTGGAAGGCGGCCATAGCGCATATGTTTTCACATCGGGAATGGCGGCCATCGACGCGGTCTTTCGTTTGTTGCGGCCGGGGGACCACGTGGTGCTGTCGGAAGCAGTGTATGGGGGCGTGTATCGCCTCTCGACGCAGCTTCTTGTGCACTTCGGGCTGGAATTCAGTTTCGTCGATACATCCATTCCCGCTTGCGTGCTGGGGGCGATGCGACCCAACACCAAGCTGATTTACATCGAGACACCCACGAATCCGACGATGCGCGTGACGGACATCGGCGCGATCGCCAAACTGGCCAACGAGCGGAATGTCACGCTGGCGGTCGACAATACTTTTCTGAGTCCTTATTTGCAGCGGCCCATCGAGCTGGGCGCGCAAATTGTGGTCCATTCGATGACGAAATACTTGAACGGGCACAGCGACTCAACTGGAGGAGCAGTGGTCCTGACACGCCCGGAGGACGCGGAAAAGATTTATTTCATACAGCGGTCGGCGGGCGCGGGGCTGGCGCCGATGGACTGCTTCCTGATTTCGCGTGGGATAAAGACGCTGGCCATCCGCATGCTTCAGCACAACGCCAACGGAATCACCGTGGCGCGGCACCTGGACGCTCACCCGAAGGTTCGCAAGACGTATTACCCGGGACTGCCGACCCATCCGCAACATGAAATTGCGCGACGCCAGCAAAAGGGGCCCGGAGCAATGCTGGCGATTGACCTGGGTTCGCTGGAAGCAGCGCGGCGATTCTTGAATCAGTTGAAATTGTGCTCGCTAGCGGAAAGCCTGGGCGGAGTGGAAACGCTCGTTTCGTTGCCGGCACAAATGACGCACGCGTCGATGCCGAAGGAAGTGCAGGAGCGCATTGGGATTACCGAAGGATTGGTGAGGATTTCGGTCGGGATCGAAGACGTGGAAGATATTATGGCCGATTTGGACCAGGCGCTGTTGTACGTTTAGGGGCGGACGGGCACGGCATGCCGTGCCCTACGGAGTTACGGCGTTGCCTAGCCAGGCCAAGTAATCGCTGGAGCCGGCGACCACTGGCAACACCAAAAACTCTGGCACTTCGTAGCTGTGGAGGCGTTTTACTTCCCTTTCGAGGGCGCCGAGTCTTGTTGCAGTGGTCTTAATTAGGAGTAAGAGTTCGCGAGCCTTTTCCACTTTGCCCTTCCAACGATAATGGGACTCGATGGGGCTGCGCAGGATGTTGACGCACGCGGCGAGGCGCTTTTCGACCACGGAGCGGGCGATGAGCTTTGCTTGCATGTGATTTGCGCAGGTGACGAACACGAGCCTGTAGTTTTCGCTGGTCTTCATGTGGTTCTCTCCGGGAGCTTTCTCTGAATGCTTTCGTCTTCGAGCAACTCAGAATAGAATACGACGCCATGAGCGCTTCCCCTATGACGAGTGCTTCTCCGATCAAGTTCGGCACCTCCGGATGGCGCGGATTGATTGCCGACGATTTTACGTTCGCGAACGTGCGGCTGGCGGTGGCGGCTATCGCGGAGCACGTGAATAGCAAAACGAAGAATCCGACGATTCTGGTCGGGTACGACACCCGATTTTACTCTGAAGAGTTCTCGCAGCTTGCTGTGGCGATTTTGCAACAGCACAAGATTCGAACGTTGCTTTGCGAGACATTTACACCCACGCCCGCAGTGGCTTACGAAATACAGAGGCAGAAGCTCGATGGAGCGATTAACTTCACTGCCAGCCATAATCCCGCGCAATATCACGGGCTGAAATTTTCTTCAGCGGATGCCGGGCCTGCACTTCCGGAAGTCACGAAGGATGTAGAGGCGCGCGTGGCAAAGATGATTGCCAAGGACGGCGCGTACCCGGCCTCCCCTGCTGTGCCCACGGGGGAATTGAAGACGGAGAAGGTGAATCTTCGCGAGAATTATTTGAAGCGCCTGGAAGAGCTAGTGCGGTTCGAAACGCTGCGAAAGACAAAAGTCAAATTCGTGACTGACGCTCTGCACGGATGCGGAGCGGGATACCTGGATCGCGCGCTTGAGGAGCACGGCGTCTCAGTGCAGGCAATGCGCACGAACCGCGATTGCCTGTTTGACGGGACAGGACCGGACGTGAGCGAAGAAAATCTCGCGCCGCTGCGTGCGGCGGTGCTGGATTCGGGAGCGGCTGCGGGGCTGGCGACAGACGGCGACGCGGACCGCTTTGGAATGATCGACCGAGACGGCACGTGGATTCAGCCGAACCACATTCTGGCGCTGGTCTATGACTACATTGTCGAGACGCGCGGCTGGAAGATGCCTCCGGCGCGCAGCGTGGCAACTTCGCAATTGATCGATGCGGCGGCGAAAGCGCATGGGCAGAAAACGTATCAGACGCCGGTGGGCTTCAAATACATCGGGCAACTGATTCGCGAGGACAAGATCGCTCTCGGCGGAGAAGAGAGCGCGGGGCTGACGATTCGCGGGCATGTTCCCGAAAAAGACGGAATTCTGGCGTGCCTGTTGGTGGCGGAGATGATCGCCGCGCGGGGCGCTTCCCTAGGAGAACAGATTCGCCGGCTCTTCAAAAAGGTGGGAAACGAATTCTGGCCGGTTCGGGAGAATTTACACCTCAAGGACGAACAAAAGGCAAACGCGGTCCGGAAGGTGGCGGTGGACGCTTCGACACTTGTAGGGCGGAAAGTTGTATCGATTGACCGGACCGACGGCGCAAAATTCTGTTTTGAGGACGGTTCATGGATGCTGCTGCGGCTATCTGGAACGGAGCCGCTTTTGCGCCTTTACGTGGAGGCGAATAGCGCTGAGGCATCCGCGAGACTGACACGCGAGGCAACGAAGTGGGTATTGGAAAGCTGAAGAAGAAATTGAAGAAAGTGTCCGCGGAAGAAAAAATCCGGTCGCTATTGCAGCACTATGGCCGCGGACTGCTTGGATTACTCATCGCGGTGATGATTGTGCACGATGTTTTTGGAACGCACGGCTTCCTGGCGATGCGGCGCACGCAGAGCGAGATTAGGAAGGTAAAGGCGGATCTCGATCAGTTGAGCAAGGAAAATGCGACGCTGGAGCAGGAAGTGAAGGATCTTAAGAGCGATCCGCGATTGATCGAAAAAATTGCACGCGACGATCTTGGTCTCGCGCGGCCGGGCGAGATTATTATTCGGATTCCTCAGGAACAGCAACGTGAACAGAACCCCGCTGTAAAACGCTAGGCCGGAGCAGCGTTCTCACTTAATCTCCCCCAAAAAGACATTTTCTCAGGCAGTCGAGGGCGCTGCGGCGAGCTTCTGCGCTTTTGCACGCCGGTTCTTCCAATTAGTGCGCAGCATCGAAAGCGCGAGCATGGCGATAAAGATGATGATTAGACCCATGGTGGCCTGAAGAATGCTGCACTGGCGCTTGGGCAGGATCGAGAGCCAGCCGTAGACAAATTCAATGTGCACCCAGTAGACCAGTAGCGAAGTTTTGCCGAGCTGGATGATGGGACTAAATCCCATTTGGGCCAGGCCCCAGCGGCACCAGGCGTAGACGCAAAACAAAATAATTAGAAGGACTCCGCAGCGCATTAGGAAAAAATTCGGGCTGGTGTGCCAGTAGTCGTAGACGGGATAGAGTCTCACGTTCGAATGATCGAACCGGATGGAAAGGAAACAGGCAAGAGCGCCTGCCGCTCCCAGGGCGGCAAAAGTGATGCCTTCCATGCGCCTGGCGATGCCCGTGAACAAAAAAAAGCCGACAGCGAGTCCGGCAAACGCGAAAGCGGACCAGGGAAAAAGTGGGAAAAGCCACGTCTGCGGGGTGCCGAATACGTGGACACCATTGATATACGACTCAAGCGGCCAAGGCAGGCGACTGGGGCGATGGGTGGTCCAAAGAAGCGGTGTCACGATGGCTACAAGCGCGGCGGCTAAAAGGCCGGCCAAGATTCCTCGGTCTCGCGAAGCCTTGACGGTTTGCGGAAGCACGGATGCGTTGGCAGGGGTGCGGCAGGCGCTGAGCCAGCAGAGAATGCCCATTAACATCATCGAAAGGCCGAGCATGTTGAGGATATCGACGCGCAAGAGATCGGTCCACGGGGACCAGCGGTAGCCCAGCGCGTATTCCTGGACGCGGAAGAGCAAGCCAAGCGCGAAAATTTCGGCGCCGCGGCGGATGGTTGTTTTCGCGATCTCGCGGCACGCGATGCCTTTCTCGCGGAGGCGCTCTGTCACCAGCGCAAAGGAAATGCCAGAGAGAAATAGGAATAGCGGAGCGGGAAGCGTGCCGCCAAGTTGAGACCACACATAGAGGGAAGACTTGCGCGCTTCCGGGCTAAGCCAGGAATCGTAGCAGTGCGTTTGAAACATCAGGACGCACGCAAGGCCGCGCATCCAGTCGATGTAAGCCAGGCGTTTCATGGTTCTTGCCCACCGCCTCGGAAATTCACATCACGGAGACCGGCATGGTTCCGCGGTAGCTTTAGTGGAATTTGGGATGCCATGACTCTGCGCTACAATCTTCTCTTTCAATTCTGAAATTTAAGCAACCAATTTGCCAGCGACGCGCCAACTCGGTGTGCTTCCCATGCTCGGCCTGTGGGCCGGGATGTGCCTTGCAGGAGCGTTGTATGCGACGTGGCAAGGCTATGGCGGCCGCGAATTCGCAGCCACGCTGACAACGTTCGCCTTCTTCTTTCTGGTGATGCTGCTTTTCGCTGCACGAGGCGTAGCCGATGGCCTGGCGTCCTGCTTCGGTCCCGGCGGGGGCATTGCCTTAGGCGCCGCCGCGTTCCTTGCATACCTGATTTACTCGCTGGGAACAAATACTTTCGCCATTCCGCGTGCCGGAGCAGTGGCATTTTTTGTATTTGTGCCGCTGGCCCTGGCCGCATCCGCCGAGCGGAAGCCGGCGGGCACTTGGCAGGACTTTGTGCTGTTGGCCGGCGTTTGGGTGGCGGTGAAGTTTGGTCCGTCGAACTGGGTGTGGCCGTATCCGGGCGGCCGTCTCGCCTACGTGTTCACCGTGCTGCTGGCGTTGAACGTTGCGCTAGCGGCGTTTGTTTTGTTGCGCCGCATCAATGGAATCGGCTATTCGATTGGCTGGGGGCGGCGCTGGGGATTACACGTGCTTGGCAGCTTCGTCGTGTTTGGCTGCATTGCCATTCCATTGGGGACAGCGATGCACTTCCTTGCGTTCGCCCCACAATGGCACGCATGGACTTCTTTGCTGTTCACCTCCCTGGGGATTTTCTTTTTTACGGCATGGCCGGAAGAATTTCTCTTCCGCGGGCTGTTGCAAAACATGCTGGCACGTTCGAGCAAGAGTGATTTGGCGGGCTGGTGGACGGCATCGGTGCTTTTTGGGTTTTCGCACATCACGAACCTTGGATTCCCGAATTGGCGCTACGTCATTCTGGCGTCCATCGCCGGGATTTTTTACGGTTGGACTTGGCGCAAGACAGGTTCGATTTTTGCGTCAGCAATTGTGCACGCGCTGGTCGACGTGACTTGGCATTTCTTGTTTCACTCCGGCTGAGGCAGCGAGCACTTGCTGATTTTTTTGCCTGGTGGTGAAACAACGGATTGATTGGCTCGTCAAAGGGTTAAAAAGGTCGGGAACATACTCCGCTATAGTACGTACTAATGTCCGGGGGGCATTCTATGGGAACTCTTCGGCAAGACATCCAGTTCGCATTGCGAATGATGGGGAAGAACCTGGGATTCACCACGGCGGCAGTCCTCTGTCTGATGCTGGGGATTGGCGCCACGACGGGGATTTTTACCGTGGTGAACGCCGTGCTGCTTCAGCCGCTGCCCTACTCGCACCCTGAGCAGCTTGTTCGTGTCTACACGGAGTTCCCAACGTTTCCAAATGGCGGGCTGCACCGGTTTTGGACTTCGGGGCCGGAAATTATCGATTTGAAGCGTGACACGCATTCCTGGGCATCTCTTGATGCGTGGATTAGCGGCGGCGCGAATCTTGCTGGAACGACGGAACCTGTACGAGTCACCGCAGCTTATCTGAGCGGCGGACTGCTGGAAACGCTGGGCGTGGCCCCCGTCGCCGGGCGATTGATTGCACAATCGGACGATGTTCCCGGAGGGTCTGTTGTCGCGGACATTTCCTATGGCACGTGGCAGAGCATTTTTGCCGGCGACCCGAATGTGGTGGGACGCGAAACGCGGCTGGACGGGCGGAAATGCACGATTATAGGCGTCATGCCGAAAGGGTTTCAATTCCCGCCGGGCGAACAGGAGCCCGCGCAAGTTTGGACAGCTATGCAGCTGGACCCGGCAAAACCCGGCGGCCGTGGATCACATAATTATTACCTGCTGGGCCGACTTAAACCCGGCGTATCGGCAGCGCAAGCGCAGGGCGAATTGGCGGCGCTGGTGCAGTCGTATGCGGAGCACCGGGCCCCGAAAACGCATAGCTTTGACCCAAAGAACCATACGATCGTGAGCTTTCCGCTGCAGGCGGAGGTCGTTTCGGGCGTGCGGCCCGCGCTGCTGATGCTGCTGGGAGCCGTGGCGTTCGTGCTGCTGATCGCGAGCGTAAACGTGGCGAATCTGTTGCTGGCTCGTGCGGAGGCCCGACGCAGGGAAATTGCGATTCGCGGGGCACTGGGAGCCAGCCTGGCCCGGCTGGCGCGCCAATTTGTGACCGAAGGCATATTGCTTGCGTTGTGCGGGGGCCTGCTGGGGATCGCACTTTCATTTGGAGGGGTGCGTCTCGTTCAGCTCACAAATGCTGGCGGTATCCCTCGCGCCGATGAAATCGCGATGGACTGGCGCGTGTTGGTTTTCACGCTGGCGGTGAGCCTGCTGACAGGAGTGCTTTTTGGCCTGGCGCCGCTCGCTCCGCTGATCCTGAGCGGAATTTCCGAATCGCTGAAGGACACGGCGGGAAGCACAACGGCAGCGGCTGGAGCGCAGTTTTTCCGCCGGGCGCTGGTGGCGGGAGAGTTGGCGATGGCTTTGGTGCTGTTGATCGGCTGCGGCTTGATGCTGCGCGCTTTTTGGAAGTTGCAGGAGGTTCACACCGGCCTGCGATCCGACAACGTGATTACCATGCACGTCTCGCTGCCGAGTGGAACCTACACCGATGCGGCAAAGATCACGGATTTGTGGACCCGGCTCGACGGACGCCTGACGAATCTGCCAGGCGTACAATCTGCCGCGCTGGTAAGCGGACTGGCGCCGATGCGGCCGCCGAACATGAACGACACCGACATCGAAGGTTTCGTGATGACCAAAGATGGGCCGATACAGAACGTGGATTTTTATCAGGCGGTCAGCAAAGATTATTTCTCGGCAATGGGTATTCGGCTGATGGACGGCCGCCTGTTTGATGATCGCGACGTGCAGGGCGGGCCCGAGGTGGTAATCATCAACAAATCCATGGCGCTGACCTTTTGGCCGCATCAAAATCCCATTGGACGGCGCGTGCGACCAGGCGGCGCCAAGGATTGGTGCACCATAGTTGGAGTAGTAGATGACGTGAAGAATGCCGGACTGGACCGCCCCGCAGGCACCGAATTGTATTTGCCTTACCGGCAGCCGGCGGCGGCTGGGGTTTCGGACATGTACGTGGTGATGCGCGCGAGTAGCGGAGACCCGAGATCGCTCGCGGGAGAGGTTCGCCAGCGGCTGAATGAAATCGATCCCTCGCTGCCGCTTGCGGATGTGCGGTTGATGGACGACGTTCTTTCCCGCGCGCAGGCGAGGCCAAGATTTTTGACGCTGCTCCTGACGCTCTTCTCCGTAGTTGCCCTGGCCATCGCGACCGTGGGGATCTATGGAGTGGTCTCCTATTCCGTGGCACGCCGGACAAAAGAGTTTGGACTTCGCATGGTGCTAGGCGCGCAAAGCGGCGATGTCCTCGGGTTGGTGATGAAACAGGGCGCGGGGATGATCGCAATTGGCGTTGCGTTCGGCCTCGTGCTGGCGCTTTTCCTGACACGGCTGATGGCTAGCTTACTCTTCGGAATTGCGCCGACTGACCTGGCGACTTTTGCGAGTGTGACCGCAGTGCTATTTGGAGTCGCTCTGGCAGCCTGCTATATTCCCGCGAGGAGAGCCACGAGAGTGGACCCCATCCAGACGCTCCGGTATGAATGAGCTGGAGACTGTTTAGCCTTGCGTCGAGACGGAGGATGGCCCAAATTCCAGGGAGCAAGCCACCTGATTTTTGCGACCGTAAATAGCATACTCGATGAAACGGGTGGCGGAGCCATGCATCCAACAGAGCACTGAAACGGACCAAACCTGACATCCACAAGAGAGGGACAAAAAATGAAAGAAATGACTGCGGAAAACGCGATGTTCCTGCTGCAGGGCGTGTACCTTCCGGCGTTGAAGAATGAGAGCCAGCTGACGAAGAAAGTGATCGAAGCGGTGCCCGCCGATAAATTCGACTATCGTCCGGACCCGGTATCCAAGAGCGCGATGGAGCTGTTGAGGCACATTGCGGCAGCGGACATCCGTTTTGCGGAGACTGTCGTTACGGGACAGTTCAGCACAGCGGCAGTGCTACCGGAGAATCTGAAGACTCCCGCGGAAATTGCAGCATGGTATGAGCAGCACTACGCGGCAAGCCTTGAAGCGTTGTCGAAAGTCACTGGAGAACAGCTGATCAAGATCGTGGATTTTCGCGGAATGTTTCAGCGGCCTGCGGTGACATTCCTGATGATGGGATTGCACCACACCATTCATCACCGCGGACAACTAAGCTCGTATCTACGATGCATGGGGGCGAAGGTGCCGTCGATTTACGGGGAAAGCTACGATGCCGAGCAGGCCAGAAAAGCAGCGCAGGCCTAGCGGCGCTCACGTTCTGAATGACCTCTTCTTGAAGTTCACTGGGAACAAATCGCAACTTGGACACGCTTTCCGTGTTTCATGAATGGCTGCCCTGAAGCGCGCCGTAATCCGGGCGACTACGCACAAACCTGTGCAAGGTCAGCCGAAGAACACGATGAGAAGCAGTGAAAGCAGAGGAGGTTGCGAAATGTTCCGAATAAAGGGATATCTGGGGCCGCTTGTGCTGGGCGCTGCGATGCTTGCTCCGCTGTTGACGAGCGGATGCGCCGCGCGGGTGCACTATTACGACAATTATCATTCGGATTACCATCGCTGGGATGGCGAAGAGGGCCGCGCGTATCGCGCCTGGCTGAGGGAGAGGCATTACGAGTACCGCGACTTCAGGCGGCTGAACCGTGACGAGCAGCGGGACTACTGGCGCTGGCGGCACGACCATTCTGACAGGCACTAATCCCTGCGGGCTGGCCTCCAAGTTCTTGTAGGAGCTAGCGAACCACACCCGAAAGTGGCGAGGATGCTGAGGCGTATAAGCGCTTTGGCATGCGGCCAGCGAGCCAGGCTTTACGACCGGCAGATACGGCTTCGCGCATCGCCTCGGCCATCAGGACGGCGTCGGCCGCTTCGGCAATAGCTGTGTTCATCAGGACTCCGTCGGCGCCCAATTCCATGGCAACGGCCGCATCGGAGGCGGTGCCCACGCCTGCATCCACGATCATAGGGACTTCCGTGATGCGTTCGCGAAGGATGCGAAGATTGGCGGGGTTCTGTATGCCGAGGCCGGATCCAATGGGCGCGGCCAGCGGCATGACCGCCGAGGCCCCCGCATCGATGAGCTTCCGAGCGGCGATGAGATCGTCGTTGGTGTAAGGGAGAACTACAAAGCCTTCCTTCACAAGTACGCGCGTGGCTTCGATAAGTTGCTCGGTATCGGGGAGAAGAGTCTGCTGATCGCCAATAACCTCCAGCTTCACCCAGTTGGACAGGCCGACTTCGCGGGCGAGCCGCGCAGTCCGAATGGCTTCGTCGGCGGTGTAACAGGCCGCGGTGTTCGGCAAAATAAAGATTTTTTCGCGATCGATATAATCGAGAAGCGATTCCTTGGAGCGATCGGTCAAGTTAACGCGGCGAACGGCAACAGTAACCATGTCCGCGCCGGAGGCGGCATGGGCGCGAGCCATTTCCTGAAAGCTTCGATACTTGCCCGTTCCCACAATCAACCGGGATTTGAATGCGCGGCCGGCAATGACAAGATCATCTGACATTGGTATCCCCACTGAGATTTTAGCCCTCCAGAGGCCTGGCGACAAATCGGAGGAAAGACAATCCGCGAAGGTGCAGGGCGGATTTTGGGTATTGGCGAAAGTACCGAAAGGATTCTACATTTCAAATTCCTGCTGTGCGTTATAGACTTTCACACTGTAATTGTTTGCGGTTGACACTCGGACATGCCGGTTTGAAGAGTACGTCATCGAGCGACGCTTGCCATTTGCCTGCGTCCAATCTCACTTAGGATGCGCGCTTCGATTTCCAAATTGCAACGGGATGCAGTGCGCGACTCGTGCGGAGGAACAATGCGAATTAGGACTACCATCGTCGTTATGCTGGCCGCGCTTTTCGCGGGGGGAGCGTTTGCGCAGAACAAGGATGTCGATATTCCCTTTCAGAAATTCGTTTTGGGTAACGGTCTGACGGTCATCGTTCACGAAGACCATAAGGCTCCCATCGTGGCGATTAATGTGTGGTACCACGTTGGCTCAAAAAATGAAAAGCCTGGCAAGACCGGGTTCGCACACCTCTTCGAGCACTTGATGTTCGGCGGCAGCGAGCACTCCTCCGGCCGATACATTGATGCGATGGAAAAAATCGGCGCAACGGATTTGAACGGCACCACCAATAACGACCGCACAAATTACTTCGAGAATGTTCCAACCTCGGCCGTGGACCTGACGTTATGGATGGAGTCCGACCGCATGGGATTCCTGCTGGGGGCGCTCGATCAGAAGACACTCGACCTGCAGCGCGGCGTGGTGCAGAACGAGAAGCGGCAGGGAGAGAACCAGCCTTACGCGGTCTCGCGGCAACTGATTACGCAAAACACCTATCCCGCCGGGCATCCCTATTCGTGGACGGTGATCGGGGACATGGCCGATCTGGGTGCGGCCTCGATGGATGACGTGAGGGAGTGGTTCAAGACTTACTACGGACCATCGAACGTGACAATCGTCCTGGCAGGCGACATAGACTCTAAAACGGCGAAAGAAAAAGTCGAAAAGTATTTCGGGAATATTCCACCAGGTCCGCCTGTTGCGCATCAAGAGGTGTGGATCGCCAAAATGACGGGGACCCACAGGCAAATCGTGCAGGACCGGGTTCCGCAGGCGCGCATCTACAAAGTGTGGAACATTCCGGATTACGGAAACGCGGACGCCGTCTATCTCGATATGGTAAGCGACGTTTTGACGCTGGGGAAAACGTCGCGCCTCTACAAACGGCTGGTTTACGACGATCAGATTGCGACAGACGCCGGCGCGTTTGTGAACTTGAACGAAATTGGCGGACAATTTCTTGAGCAGGCGACGGCGCAGCCGGGCCAGGGCCTCGCACAAGTGGAAAAAGCGTTGGATGAGGAGCTGGCGCGATTTCTAAAAGATGGACCGACGGCCGAAGAGCTCACGCGCGTGAAGGCACAGCATGAAGCGAGTTTCGTTCGCGGCATCGAACGCATCGGCGGATTCGGCGGAAAATCAGACCGGTTGGCGCAGAGCCAGGTGTTCCTGGGCAGTCCCGATGCATACAAGGTCGCGCTCAAGAGAGTCCAGGATGCCACTGCGGAGGACTTGAAAGCCGTCGCGAACCGCTGGCTTTCGGATGGCGCGTACGTACTCGAAGTGCACCCGTTCCCGGATTACAAAGCGGCAGCTACGGGAGCAGATCGCTCCAAAGCTCCAGTAGTCGGCGTGCCGCCAGACTTGAAGCTTCCCAAGTTGCAGCATGCGACACTTTCCAACGGGCTGAAGGTGATTCTCGCCGAGCGCCACGAAGTTCCTCTCATTAATTTCTGGCTGAACGTGGATGCGGGTTATGCCGCGGATCAATTTGCTTCGCCCGGAACCGCCAGCATGACCATGGCGCTGCTTACCGGGGGAACCAAGACGCGGACGGCGCTGCAAATCAGCGATGAAGAGGCAATTCTCGGAGCGCAACTCGCAGCCAGCTCGAATCTGGACGTTTCCATCGTCGAGCTGTCGGCCCTCAAATCGAAGCTCGATCCCTCTCTGGGCCTGTTTGCCGATGTGATTCTAAACCCGGTCTTTCCAGACTCGGATTTCAAGCGACAGCAACAACAGCAGCGCGCGCGGATTCAGCGCGAGAAAAATACACCTATCCAGATGGCGCTGCGGGTCTTCCCCGGCCTGATCTATGGCCCGGGGCATGCCTACGGTAATCCACTCACGGGTTCCGGAACGACCGAGAGTGTCGAGAAATTGACGCGAGACAGCCTCGTCAAATTCCATGAGACGTGGTTCAAGCCCAACCATGCGACGCTGATAATCGCCGGGGACACGTCCCTTGCCGAAGTTACCCCGAAGCTCGAAAAATTGTTTGCGAACTGGAAGGCCGGCCAAATTCCAGAGAAGAACATCAAGAATGTGCAGCTTCCGGAAAAGTCCGTCGTATACCTCATCGACAAACCAGGCGCTTTGCAGTCGATCATTTTCGCTGGAAACATCGCACCTCCGCGGGCCAATCCGAAGGAAATTGCGATTGAAGCCGCAAACGACGGTCTTGGCGGAATGTTCGGCTCAAGACTGAACATGAACCTGCGCGAGGAGAAGCACTGGTCTTACGGCGCGACGAGCCTTCTCTGGGCTGCCCGCGGCCAGCGGCCGTTCCTCGCCGTGGCGCCCGTGCAAACCGACAAGACGAAAGAATCGCTTGCGGAAATGAACAAGGAATTTCGCGGAATTCTGGGCGACCATCCAGTCACAGAGGATGAGCTCGCCAGGGTTCAAGCAAATGAGACCCTTAGCCTTCCCGGCTCCTTTGAAACGCTGGATGCTCTTGGCCAATCGATGATGGATATCGTCCGGTTCGGCTTACCGGAAGACTATTACGAAACTTATGCGGGTAAGGTGAGAGCTCTAAAAACGAGCGACGTCGAAGATGGCGCAAAAGCCATCGTCCATCCGGATCATTTGATTTGGGTCGTCGTTGGCGACCGCGCCAAAATCGAAGCCGGGATCAAAGAGTTGGGGCTCGGAGAAATCCGGCTCCTCGACGCCGACGGAAAGCCGATCTAGAAGTTTCGAACAATGGACGGGCAGTGGAAGTGCCCGCTCTAAGCGACCCAACCTCGCCAGCCGCCCGCTTCATTAATCTTGCAGCATTGGGCGGGGCTCGGCAGCGTCCGCATACAGCCGCTCGATGACGTTTTGAAACTGCTGCTCGACGACACGACGCTTGAGCTTCAGGGTGAAGGTGAGGCTTCCGTTGTGAAAGGTGAAGTCCTCCGGCAAAAGCGCAAACCGCTTGATGGATTCATACTGAGCGAGATTGGCGGTCAGGCGCTTTACTTCGCCTTCAATGAGGGAACGCACCCAGGGATGCGCTGCCATTTGCTCGTTCGAAGCAAACTTGATTCCCTGCTCCGCGGCCTTCGTCGCAACCGTCGCCGCGTTCGGCACGATGAGTGCCACAATAAATTTTCTCTTGTCGCCCACTACCATGGCGTTCAGGATGAATGGACTGGTTTTCAACGCATTCTCGATGGGCTGTGGCGCGACGAATTTCCCCGCCGCGGTCTTGATGAGGTCCTTTTTCCTGTCGGTAATGAATAGATAGTCGTCTTTGTCGAGATAGCCGATATCCCCCGTACTGAACCATCCCTCGGGGGTAAGCACTTCGCGTGTAGCCTCCGGGCTTTTATAGTAGCCCTGCATGACGCAAGGACCCTTAGCGAGAATTTCGCCGTCTTCCGCGATGCGAAGCTCGACATTGGGGATCGGCTTGCCGGAGCTGCCCATCCGATTGTCTGGATAGTTGGAGGTCAATACCGGAGAAGTTTCCGTCAGGCCGTAGCCCTGGTAAATCGGAACACCCACAGCCCAGAAGAACTCCGCAAACTCCGTCGCAAGGGGTGCACCACCGGAAAAAACGAGGCGCAGCTTTCCGCCCGTTCCCGCTCTAATCTTGGAATAGACCAGCTTGTCGGCAAGCCACCACTCCAGTTTTACTTCCAAACTCGCTGTTTTTTCCCCAGAACGCCACATTGCCGAGCGGCTCGCGACTCCCATCGCCCAATCAAAAATCCTCCGTTGAAGTCCAGTTCGCTTGCTTCCCTGCTCCACGACGCGCGCATAAATTTTTTCGAAGACGCGCGGCACCGCGCCAAGCAGCGTGGGGTGAATCTCGAGGAGCGCCTGCGCGACCTGCTCGACCACTTCGACGTATGCGATCGTTACGCCGTGGAAAAGATGAACATAATCCAGAGTGCGTCCGTAAACGTGCGCCAGCGGCAGGAAGGAAATGGCAACATCATTCTTCGATTGGAATTTTACGTTTGCGCAAGAGTCCGTGACGTTCGAACAAAAATTCGCGTGCGTCAGCATGACGCCTTTGGGCTCGCCCGTCGTGCCGGAAGTGTAGATGATGGAGGCCAGCTGGCCTGGTAGTACTTGCGAGGCGCGCATTCGGTATGCAGCGATATCGGCGCCGCCAGCATTGGCAATCAATGTTTCGTATTGGAGAGAATCCGCGGGCAGGTCCGCGCCGCAATCGGCGAGGACAACTTGCTCCAACTCAGGGAGCTGCGCGCGAAGCTCCTGCAGCTTCCGCATTTGCGCGGGGCCGGCAGCAAACACGATTTTGGCTCCGCAATGTTTCAAAATGTAAATGATGCGTTCTGGCGATTCGTTGAAATAGATGGGAACGGTAACGCCGCCCGCGCCCGTGATGGCAAAATCGGCCGTGTGCCACTCCGGACGGTTGGCTGCAAAAAGTCCGACGCGATCACCCGGCTTCACGCCCAGCTCGACAAATGCGGAGGAAAGTCCAGCAATACGCCGCAACATCTCTTCGGAGGAGATCTCTTTCCAGCCATCGGCAGCGCGGACCAGTTGCGCGCGGGGGTTCGACAGTGAGTCAACAGCGTTGAGCAATCGCGAAGGAAGCGTGCCGTAGTTCATCGGATTCTTTGACTCTACCCTAGGCCATTTCGACGCGCAATCCAACTCCAGTACTGTGCCCGCCGTTGTGGTACACAAGGCAGCCCTGCGTTAAGATGAATTGCGGAGTCCATTCATGAGTGCGACGCTTCCACGAACAGCAGCCGAGAACACCTTGTCCAAAGGCCCTTTTCGCGCGGCGCGCGGAACCCAGCTGTCCTGCAAAGGGTGGCAACAGGAAGCGGCTCTGCGCATGCTGATGAATAACCTCGACCCGGAAGTTGCCGAGAAGCCGGAAGATTTGGTGGTCTATGGCGGAACAGGAAAAGCCGCGCGCAACTGGGAATGCTTTCACGCCATCGTCCGGTCGCTGAAGGCACTCGAATCGGATGAGACACTCCTGGTGCAGTCGGGCAAGCCGGTCGCCGTTTTCCGCACCCATGAATATTCACCGCGCGTGCTTATTTGCAATTCCAACTTGACTGGCCACTGGAACAATTGGGAAAGATTCCACGAACTCGACCGCGCAGGTCTGATGATGTACGGCCAGATGACCGCGGGCAGTTGGATTTACATCGGAACGCAGGGAATTTTGCAGGGCACCTACGAAACGTTTGCCGCCGCGGCTCGAAAACATTTTGGCGGCGATCTGGCCGGAAAGCTGGTCGTGACCGGCGGAATGGGCGGTATGGGCGGCGCGCAACCTCTCGCCGCGACCATGAATGGCGCGGCGTTCCTCGGGATTGACGTCGATCCCGAGCGCATCAAGCGGCGCGTCAAGGGCGGCTATTGCGACATGATGGTCACGAGCCTCGACGAGGCGCTGCGAATCCTGAAGAACGCTGTCCGTAAGCGCGAAGCCACATCCGTGGGGTTAGTGGGCAACTGTGCCGATCTGATTCCGGAACTTGCGAAGCGCGGGGTTGTGCCTGATCTCTTGACCGACCAGACCAGCGCGCACGATCCCATCGGCGGCTATGTGCCGAATGGCGTGTCTCTCGAAGCCGCGCTGGAACTGCGCAAAAACGATCCGCAAGAGTACCGCAAGCGCGCGCTTGCCGCGATTGCACAGCACGTTCAAGGCATGCTCAATTTGCAGAAGCTGGGCGCGGTAACCTTCGATTACGGCAACAATATTCGAACGTTTGCGTATGAGTACGGCGTTAAAAACGCCTACGATTTTCCGGGGTTTGTCCCAGCCTACATCCGGCCTCTGTTTTGCGAAGGGAAAGGTCCGTTCCGCTGGGCCGCGCTTTCGGGCGAGGCTTCTGACATCGCGCGAACGGACCAGCTGGTTCTCGAAATGTTTCCCCACGACGAACATCTCATGCGCTGGATTAAGCTTGCCCAGAAGCGCGTGAAATTTCAGGGCTTGCCTTCGCGGATTTGCTGGCTCGGTTACGGCGAGCGAGAGAAATTCGGCCTCGCGCTGAATGATCTCGTCGCCCGCGGCGAACTGAAAGCGCCGGTGGTGATGGGGCGCGATCATCTCGATTGCGGCTCGGTCTCCTCGCCCTATCGCGAAACCGAATCCATGCTCGACGGTTCTGACGCCGTTGCCGATTGGCCTCTGCTCAACGCGCTTGTGAATACCGCAAGCGGCGCTTCGTGGGTTTCCATCCACAATGGCGGCGGCGTGGGCATCGGCTATTCGCAGCACGCCGGTCAAGTCACTGTCGCTGACGGCACCAAGGAAATGGCCGCGCGCATCGAACGCGTGCTGACAAATGATCCCGGAATGGGCGTCGTGCGCCACGCGGATGCCGGATATTCCGAAGCGATCGATTTTGCAAAAAAGAATGGCGTAAAAATACCTCTTTTGTAACGCACCTTCCCTGCTCGAGCCCGCATCCTAAATAAAGTAGTTCCGCAGGAGGAAACCATGTATGTCATTTTAGGAGCCACTGGAAACACAGGAAGCATCGTGACGGAAACTCTACGGGCGAAAAAACAACCGGTACGTGCCGTGGGGCGCAGCAAGGAGCATCTCGCACGATTCACTGCTCGCGGTGCGGAGGCGTTTGTGGCGGACGTCACTGACTCTGCCGCACTGACCAAAGCTTTCAAAGGAGCGCAGGCGGTGTATGCACTGATACCGTCGAGTCTGACCAACCCGGACTTCCGCGCCTATCAAGATCAGGTTACAAACTCGATCGCGAAAGCTTTGGAAGCTGCAAAAGTCACTCACGTGGTGACCCTAAGCAGCATTGGCGCTGATAAACCGGACAAAACCGGACCGGTTGTCGGCCTTCACCTCATGGAAAGCAGATTTGCTCAAATTCCTAAATTGAATGCACTTCACTTGCGCGCAGGGTATTTCATGGAAAACACGCTAGCCCAAGCCGGGATTATCAAAAAGGCAGGAAAGATGGCTGGGCCCGTCCGCCCTGATTTGCCAATTGCCGTGATTGCGACTCACGATATCGGTGTCGCGGCTGCCGAAGCGCTGGTCAAACTCGATTTCACGGGCCAGCAGACGCGCGAACTGCACGGCCAGAGAGACCTCACCTATTTGGAGATGGCCAAAATCGTCGGAGCGGCCATTGGAAAAGCCGACCTCTCGTACATTCAGTTGCCCGCGGATCAGGTGATTCAGGCGATGACCGAAATGGGCATGTCCAACAATCTGGCCACTCTGCTTTGCGAAATGACCGATGCCATGAATAACGGGTACATGCGCGCCCTCGAACCCCGTTCGCCAAAAAACACGACGCGGACTTCCTACGAGGACTTTGTGCAAAAGGTGTTTGTTCCAGCCTACAAAGGACAAGCTGCGAAAGCCTGAGGCGGCGGAACAGAGGTTCTCGGCTTTCTGGAATTCGGCATTTGGCTCACACCGCAGGCTAAGAATCGCTCGATAGAGGGGACGTCTGTTCCTGCCAGCGCTGTGCACGATCCTCCTGTATCCGGCATAATACCCGGGCCTTGTCTAATCCCCTGCTCATTACGGGCGCATCGCAACTCTTGACGCTGCGCGGCCGCGGTCCGCGGCGCGGTTCCGCGCTCGCGAATCTTGGCATCATCAAGGATGGCGCGCTGTTGGTGCGCGACGGCAAGATTGCGGCGGTAGGCACGCGCGCGAAAATGGAAGCGCTCCCAGAAGCCTCCGTTGCTGAGCAACTTGACTTGGGCGGCCGCATCGTACTGCCGGGATTTGTAGATTCGCACACTCATCTAATCCACGCCGCCAGTCGCGCCGAAGAATACGAGCTGAAAATCGCTGGCGCAAGCTATGAAGAGATTGCCCGCAAAGGCGGAGGCATCCTGAACTCCGTGAAGAAACTGCGGGCGACGACATCGGAAGCCCTGAAACAGCGCGCACGCCGCGCGCTCTCGCAATTTGCCGCCTGTGGCACCACAACGATCGAAGCAAAGAGCGGCTACGGCCTCGACGTGGCGAGTGAACTGAAAATTCTTCGCCTGCACAAAGAACTTGCCACGGAACAGCCCCTGGACCTCGTCTCGACCTTCCTCGGCGCCCATGTCGTCCCCGCCGAGTATCGTGGAACATCCGCCGGAGTAAAAAGCTACATCGCGCTGCTCACCGAGAAACTCATTCCCGAGATCGCGAAGGAAAAGCTCGCCGAATTCTGCGACGTCTTCTGCGATCGCGGGGCGTTCACTCGCGAGCAAGCCAAGCAAATCCTGGAAGCGGGCAAGCGGCACGGATTGACTCCAAGAGTGCATGCAGAACAGCTTTCGCGCACGGGCGCCGCGCAACTGGCGGTAAATCTTGGCGCGGCCAGTTGCGATCATCTCGAGCAAATCAACTCCAGCGACATCGCAGTGCTCGCAAAATCGCGCACTGTGGCCACACTTCTTCCCGGCTGCGATTTTCATTTGGGCCTGAATCACTACGCGCCTGCGCGCAAGTTAATCGATGCCGGCGCCATCGTTGCGCTGGCCACGGACTACAATCCCGGCACCAGCCCAACAATGAGCATGCCCATGATTTTATCGCTGGCTTGTACGCAACTCCGGATGACGCCCGCTGAAGCCATCGCCTCCGCAACCATCAATGCGGCGTACTCGCTCCGCAGAGACAATCACATCGGTTCGCTCCGGGTTGGCAAATTCGCGGACCTCGCCGTCTTCGATGTGGCCGACTACCGCGAAATTCCTTATTATTTTGGAGTGAACACCTGCTGGATGAGCATCAAGCTGGGTGCCGTAGTCCATGCCGCCAACAAAACCACAATTTGATCCGCGGAAGAAGCCGGTCAAAAAGATAAGAATCCTGCAGCTTGGGGGAAGGCAGCAGAAGTCCTTGGTCTCGGAGCATTTTTATCTTTTCCTCGGAATTCTGTTCGCTGGTTCAACTTTTTTCCTTAAGGCTTTCGGCCTCCGCCTTGACGAATCGGCAATCGTGGGGCTCTGGATTGTGGCCATCGTTTTTTCCGTTCGGCAAGTGAGGCGGTTTATGAAAGGTGATGCGGCGCCCAAGAAGGAAGAAAAAAAGGACGCCATGGCCCAGCCGGTGAAACCGTACACTCCCCCAGCGTTACCACGGGTAAGCAAAGATTTTTCTCCGATGCCGCCAGCGGGCGACAAGAGATACCCTCCGCCGAGTCCCTTTATTAAGCCGCCAAAATAATCCGAGCAGTGCCTCTGTCTCCGCGGGCAGCAGCTTTCGCGGCGCCAGTGGCCTGGAAGGCCCAAAATCTCCTATGATGGTCTGGTGAGACGTGAGGGACACTTTTGCGATGAAACGACTGATTGAATGCGTGCCGAATTTTTCCGAGGGACGGGATCCCGCGAAGGTCGACGCCATTGCGTCCGCAATGAGCAGTGTTTCCGGCGTTTATGTCCTCGATCGTGAAATGGACGCCGATCATAATCGCTCTGTCATCACTCTGGCTGGCGAGCCCGATGCCGTTGCGGAAGCAGCCTTGCGCGGCGTCGGCAAAGCGATGGAGCTCATCGATCTCACAAAACACACGGGCGCACACCCGCGCGTCGGAGCGACCGACGTGGTTCCGTTTATTCCTATCGAAGGCGTCACCATCGAGGATTGCGTCGCGCTCGCACGCCGCACGGGCCATGAAATTTGGGCGCGCTATAGAATCCCCGTGTTCTTTTACGAGGCGGCTGCGGCGCGGCCCGACCGCGTCAACCTCGAAAATGTTCGCCGCGGCCAGTTTGAAGGCTTGCGCGAGGAGATGAAACGCAATCACGACCGCCAGCCGGATATCGGTGAGCCCAAGCTACACCCGACAGCGGGTGTGACAGTGGTAGGCGCGCGCAAATTTCTGATCGCCTATAACGTCAATCTCAATACTTCGGACGTCGGAATCGCCAACAAGATTGCCAAAGCTATCCGCTTCTCTTCCGGCGGACTCCGCTATGTTAAATCCATGGGGGTGGAGCTGAAAGCCCGCAACCTGGCGCAAGTCTCCATCAACCTAACCGATTTTGAGCAAACCCCCATGCACCGTGTCTACGAAATGGTCAAGCGCGAGGCGGCACGCTACGGCGTCATGCCCGTCGGCAGCGAAATCGTCGGCCTGATTCCCAAGAAAGCGATCGAAATGGCTGCGGATTTTTTCCTGCAGTTGGAAAACTTCTCTCCCGAACAGGTGTTTGAAAACAAGCTGGCCGCCGCCCTAACCGGAGCGCCGCTCGACCCGGGCAAGGGCAAGCTGGCCAATTTGGCGCGCCCGTTTCTCGAAGCCGTGGCGGCCCCGACCGCAACGCCAGGAGGTGGCAGCGTTTCCGCATTGGCTGGCGCATTGGCGGCCTCGCTTGGCCAAATGGTTGCCGGACTATCTCGCAAAAAGAAATCTCAGGCTGCGCATGTGGACTTGCTTTCTGCGGGACTGGAAGACTTGCGCCGCGCCGCCGAGGAGCTTACGGAAGCCATTGACCGCGACGCCGCTTCGTACGACGCCGTGATGGCCGCTTTCAAACTGCCACACAGCAACACGGAGGAAACACGACGCCGGGATGCCGCCGTCCAAGCTGCTACAAAAGGAGCTTCAGAAGTCCCCCTGCAGGTCGCAGAGCGGTCCGTTGCTCTTTTCGAACGTCTGGGACAACTGGACGCTATCGCCGCCGCATCCATGAGGTCAGACTTAGAGGTCGCACGCTGGATGGCCGCGGCAGGGGCGCGCGGGGCTTTGGCCAATGTCGAGGTCAACCTCGATGGCATTACTGACAGCGCCTACGTGGCAAGGATGCGCGCAAAGATCAAATCCGTTCGAGAGCGATTGGTCAACGCGCCCCGCTCCACGACCGCTTAGAATAGATTTTCCACCGGCCCTCAGAAGGAGTTTCTCATGAAACTGACCACGAACTTAGACGCGGCGCCACTCGGGTCCGCAATCCGCAGACTCGTGGCAATTGGCCTTGTGCTCGCGTCGGCGTTGTCCCAGCCGAAGCCCGCGCAGGCCGGCACCCTGAGCTCGGATCTCATCGGAATGTTCCCCAAGGACGTTGGCGAGTTTGGTTATGCCGACCTGAAGAAAGCTCGCACTCTGAAATGGTTTCCGCAGCTTCAACAGCAGGTGCTTCCAGAGCGTTTTCGTCAATTCGAAAAATTCCTGGTATCCACCGGCAATGATCCTAATAGCCAGGTCGATGAGATCGCTTGGGCTCTGGTACCCGAGGGGATGACATCGAAAGCCGAAGGCACCGGCTCGAGCTCGGTTCCTACCGGCGAACAGATGGTGGGCATTGCCATCGGCAACTTTAACCAGGACTCGACCGCCGCTTACTTCAAGAAACAAAAGCTCCCCACCTCAACTTTCCACGGCTATACCCTTTATGCGTTTGGAACGGGAACCGGTGCAACGGACCTCTTCTTTGTTTTCATCGATGCCAGCACCGCCGCGTATGGCCACAAGAGCATCCTCGAAAAAATGATCTCCGTGCGTTTCGGTGACGAGGACGGCCTGCTGCGCAACGACAAGTTCTTTTCTTTGATTAATGAAGCCAACTCTGGCAGCTCTGTATGGCTGGTGACTAATCCCGCCTACACTCGCCTGGCCATCCAGCAACTTGCTCCGGAAGTCCAGCAGTTCCCCGAAGCCGCCAAGCTTGTGGCCCGCATGCAGAACAGCATCATCAATATCGACGCCGGCAGCAGCCTGGAAGCAAAAGTCCAGACAATTTGCGGCTCAACCGAGGATGCCAACACGCTTGGCCAACTGCTTCAGGCCGGCTTCCTCTATAAGCGCTATCAGGCACAGAAAGACAATCCCGATCTTGCTGAGTTGCTCGATCAGGTCCGCATCACGCCGGGAGGCGACCGCGTAACTCTACGGATGTCCCTCAGCGATGATCAGATGACCTCGCTCATTAAGCGCAATACGTTTGCGTTCAAGATGTAGGCTGGCCGCATCCTTGCTCATGAAAAATGAGAAGAGCCGGACACGATATCGTGCCCGGCTCTTTTGTTTTTCTGGCAGCGTCAGGCGATGTGCGGCGGGCCCCCCAAATATTTCGTTAATCGCGTAATCGCCACTCCGTCGCGCGCCTGGTACTGCACGCGGTCAACCCCGTCCAATCCGCCTGCTGCTCCAAGCTCGCCCGCAAAGCCCGCGATCCGGTCCAACCCCATCGCCGGGGCTTCTTTGCCTTCGTGAGCCAAAGCAATCTCAATACGGTCCGAATAGCGCTCAATCGTCACTGTCAGATGCGCGTGTTGCGCCGTCAAATTTTCAAAGGCTTCTTCGCACGCAGCGACTACGGCTTTGTACAATTTAACAGCGGCATCGCTCGCCAGACCTCCTGCCTCCGCTAAATATCGAGCGGCCCCTCCCGCGGCGTGCGCCAGTCGCAAGTCCGCGTCAATTTGCAGCTGAATAGGGTGGGATTCAGCGCTCACTGTGATTGCTCGCGAGCGACATGTCGCAAGCTTCCCGGCAGTCCGGGCAATAGTACAGTCCATCTGCGCAGAGCTTCACGTTTAATTGCCCCTTGCAAATCGTGCAGTACTTTTCACAGTTGCACTGGCCTTCCGGCTTGTCGCACTGAACGCAAACGACAGGACCTTGCATGGCAGCCTCCAAAGAAAACTGTACCTGACGCAGGCGGAAGCCAGCAAGCTGGACGTTTGGGTTATGCCGCGTTTCTCCTATTACTTTGCCCGTCTTGGCTTTGTGCCGCCATGCACCGCCTCGCAGTTCCATTCTGCGCTTCGCCGCGCCCTTCTTTGACGCTGTTCAAGGCGCGTGTTAGTATCAATTTCTTCCTGAGCACACGGAATGGAATCCGTCACGACTCTTCCCATCGCCGAACCTCGCAAGACGCCGCTCAACGCGATGCACCGCCGTTTGGGCGCAAAAATGGTCAATTTCGGCGGTTGGGATATGCCCGTGGAATACCCCGCGAGCGGCGGCCTGGTTGCCGAACATAACGCGGTGCGCTCCGCCGTCGGCCTGTTCGATGTCAGCCACATGGGCGACATCCGGGTTCATACCGGGCACACACGGGGTAGCGCTCTTGCCGCCGTGCAGCACCTCAGCATGAATGATGCTTCCAAACTAGCCATCGGTCAGGCGCATTATTCCGCGATGCTTTATCCCGAAGGCACGTTTGTCGATGACGTGATTGTCCATCGGCTAAACGATGACGACTTTTTGCTGGTAATCAACGCGGGCACGCGCGAGAAAGACGTGAGCTGGGTTCGCGAAAACACGAAAGCGTTCGACTGCGTGGTTGAAGACTTCAGCGACGTGTACACCCAGCTCGCGATACAGGGCCCTCGTGCGCAAGAGTTGTTGCAAAAACTAATCGACGCCAATCTCGCCGTCATCAAGAACTATTGGTTCACGCACGGCACGGTCTGTGGCTTGAAGAACATTCTGATTGCTCGCACAGGTTATACCGGCGAAGACGGTTTCGAGATTTATGTTCCCTCCGATGTCGCGACAAGTGAGATGCTCTGGACCAAGGTGATGGAGGCTGGACGCGAGTTTGGCATCATTCCCTGCGGTCTCGGCGCGCGCAACACCTTGCGTCTCGAAGCAAAGATGGCGCTCTACGGCCATGAAATCAGCGACAAAATCAATGTCTGGGAAGCTGGCCTCGATCGCTACTGCAAAATGGAAAAAAGTGATTTCATCGGCCGCGCCGCTCTGGAACGCGCGAAAGCGGCGGGTCTCACCCGGGCGCTTGTGGGGCTAGAGATGGTCGACCGCGGCATCGCGCGCGACGAATATTGCTGCTGCAACGAGAACGGCGATGTGATCGGCGTAATTACCAGTGGTTCGCCGTCTCCAACACTTTCCAAGAACATTGCGCTCGCTTATGTCCCGCCCGCCATGACAGCTATTGGCACACCAATTTACGTCCAGATTCGCGCGCAAAAGTGCAAGGCCCAGGTGGTCGCAACTCCGTTCTACAAGCGCCCAAGGAAAGCTGCCGCCCCGCAAGCCGCGGCGAAGTTCTGACACGAGCAGGATCTTGGCGGCCCCGGCCTAACAGGGGCGGCGAGGAGTGGTCCAATGGCGTATCCGGCGAATTATCGCTACACCAAAGAACATGAATGGGTTGAGGTCAAGGGTGATGTAGCCGCGATCGGAATCACCGATTACGCGCAGCACGAGCTTGGTGACGTCGTCTTTGTCGAGTTACCGAAAGTCGGCGCGAAAATAGAAGCCGGCAAAACCTTTGGCACCGTCGAATCGGTGAAAGCCGTCAGCGATATTTACGCTCCCGCCTCGGGCGAAGTCGTCGAAGCCAACGGCGATCTGCAAAACACTCCCGAGAAAATCAATTCCGATCCGCACGGCGCGGGCTGGCTGATTAAAATTCGTCTCGCGAATCCGGCCGAGATCAAGGCCCTTATGGACACCGCGGCCTACGAGGCTTACATCGCTTCGCAAAGCAAGGAAGCCTCCGCCTGATGCGCTATCTTCCGAAGAGTCCCGCCGAGCGGCATGACATGCTCGCTGCGATCGGCGCGAAGTCCATCGACGAATTATTCTCGAGCATTCCCGAGCGTTTCCGGCTTCGCGAAGCTCTGCATCTGCCGGGGCCGCTCTCTGAAACCGAAGTCATCGATTTTTTCAAGGCACGTGCAGCAGAAAATTCCGGCGGCTACACGAGCTTTCTCGGCGCGGGCGTTTACAATCACCATCGTTCCGTCGTCACCGACGCCATCATCCAGCGCGGCGAATTCCTTACCTCCTACACTCCATATCAGGCGGAAATCGCGCAGGGCACGCTGCAAGCCATCTTCGAGTTTCAAACTCTGATGTGTCAGCTCACCGGGCAGGAAGTCGCCAACGCTTCCATGTACGACGGTTCCACCGCCACGACCGAAGCCGTTCTGATGGCCGAGCGTCTCACCGGCCGCCGCCGAATTCTTGTCGCCCGTTCCTTGCATCCGGAATACCGCGACGTCCTTAAAACTTATGCCAAGAATTCCGGCCTGCAAGTGGAAGAGATCGGCTATGGCCCCGCCGGCACGCTCGATCAGAAAGCATTGCAGGCCGCGCTCAAGGACGATGTCGCAGCCGTTGTCGTGCAATCCCCGAATTTTTTCGGCGTAATCGAGCCGCTTACCCCTCTCGCCGACGCCGCGCACTCTTCCGGCGCACTACTTGTCACCGCCATCACGGAAGGTGTTTCGCTCGGACTGGTGCACCCGCCAGCCGAAGCCGACATCGTGGCCATGGAAGCCCAAAGCTTCGGCCTTGCGCCGAGCTTTGGCGGACCCTTCGCCGGCGTGATTGCATCGCGCGATAAGTTCGTCCGGCAGATGCCAGGCCGTCTTACCGGGCAAACCACTGACTCGGAAGGCCGCCGCGGGTTCGTCTTGACGCTCGCCACCCGCGAGCAACATATACGCCGCGAGAAAGCCACGTCCAACATTTGCACCAATCAAGCTCTTTGCGCGCTGGCCGCCACCGTGCACCTCACGCTCCTCGGTAAGGAAGGCCTCCGCGAGATGGCTCACCAAAATCTCTCGAAAGCGCAATTCGCCCTTGGCGAACTTGAAAAAGTTCCAGGAGTCCGCCGCGCGTTCGATGCCCCATTCTTCAACGAATTTACACTCCAGCTTCCGCGTTCCGTAAAGCTCGTAAACGCCTATCTTCTGCGCGAGAAAATCATCGGCCCGTTCGTCCTGGGCACCGCGTATCCCGAACTAACAAAACACGCGCTAGTCTGCGTCACGGAAACAACGCCTCGGGCCGAGATCGAACGTTTTGCCGCCGCATTGCGCAAAGCCCTGGAGCAACCCGTCTAAGGAGATTCCGTAGGGGCGCGATACATTATGTCCCTCTTCGCGAAGTAAAGAGATGACCGACAAAATCAAGAAAGCCACTCACCATCCGAACCAGAACGAAGGCCTGATCTTCGAAAAATCCTCGCCCGGCAAGCGAGCTTTCGAACTCCCTCCACTCGACGTTCCGCTCGCCGATCCATCCAAAGCTTTAGGCGCCGCTCACCGCCACGAAGGTATCGAAGGCTTCCCTGAAGTCAGCGAAATCGAAGTCATTCGTCACTTCACGCGCCTGTCCACCTGGAACTACGCCATCGATCTCGGCATGTATCCGCTCGGCTCCTGTACCATGAAATACAATCCGCGCGTCAACGAATTTGTCGCCCGCCTCGAAGGCATCGCCACCGAGCATCCTTACCAGCCGCAGGAACTTTCGCAAGGCTGCTTCAAGATTCTGCGCCTCCTCGAACAGTGTCTCCTCGAAATCACCGGCATGGACACCGTCACTTTGCAGCCCGCTGCCGGCGCTCAGGGTGAATTGACGGGGCTCCTCCTCATCCGCGCCTATCACGAGAAAAACGGCAATCCGCGTAAAAAAGTTCTAATTCCAGACTCTGCCCACGGCACCAATCCCGCCACCGCCGTTATTGCCGGCTACGAAGTCGAGAACATTAAATCCGAATCGCACGGACAGATCGACGTCGCTAAGTTGCGCGACCTCGTCACCCCGGACGTCGCTGCACTGATGATCACCAACCCCTCCACCCTCGGCATTTTTGAAGAGCGCATCCCGGAAATTGCAGAAATCCTGCATGCCAAGGGCGCTCTTCTCTACATGGACGGCGCCAACATGAACGCCCTGACCGGCATCACCCGCCCCGGCGATCTCGGCGTTGACGTCATGCACCTCAATCTTCATAAGACCTTTTCGACACCGCACGGCGGCGGCGGTCCCGGCGCTGGCCCTGTTGCGATGAAGAAAATCCTTGAGCCTTTCCGCCCCGTCCCGATTCTCGTCGAAAAAGAAAATGGCCGCCTCGCCCTCGAACAGGTCCGTCCAGACTCCATCGGCAGAGTAAAGGCTTTCAATGGAAATTTCGGGGTCCTGGTTCGCGCCCTTGCCTACATCCTTGCGTACGGCCCCGGCGTGCGCCAAGCCACCGAAGACGCCGTGCTTAACGCCAATTACATTCGCAAGCACCTCGAAGGCGCTTTCGATCTTCCGTACTCCCTGCCCTCCATGCACGAAGTTGTTTTCAGCGACGCGCTTCAAAAGAAAAACGGCGTCAATACCATGGACATTGCCAAGCGCCTCATCGACTACGGCTTCCACCCCTACACCACTGCGTTTCCGCTAATCGTTCCCGGAGCGCTCATGATCGAGCCAACGGAGTCGGAATCCCGCGAAGAGTGCGACTTCTTCATCGATGCCATGCGTTCGATCGCTAACGAGGCCGCAACAACTCCCGAACTTGTCAAGACCGCCCCTCACACCACGCGAGTCCGTCGCCTCGACGAAGTCGGCGCCGCCCGCAAGCCAATCCTGCGTTGGAAGCCGCAAGCTTCCCGCACGGGAGCCGCGGATTAGAACGAGAACCTCTCGCCTGGCTCGCTCCCTATTCGCGATTGCATTTTTGTTTCGAGCACATCCAATTTCTGCGCGCCACGCCAGTCCTTACTCTCCTGCTAAAATTATTTGACTATACTTGTTCCATTATCCCGTGCTCGAATGACATCCGCCCTGAATCAGTGGCTGCCAAAATCCGTTCTTCTCTTGCGCGATTACGATCGGCATAAATTCCTTTCGGATTTGATCGCCGGCATAACCGTAGGCCTTGTTGCTCTGCCGCTGGCGATGGCCTTCGCCATCGCCTCCGGTGTATCCCCACAAGCCGGAATTTACTGTGCGATCGTCACCGGCTTCCTCATCTCTGCTCTGGGCGGTTCCAAAACGCAAATTGGTGGTCCCACCGGCGCCTTCGTCGTCGTCATCGCCGGAATCATCGCCAAGCACGGCATCGACGGCCTCTTCGAGTGCACCATGATGGCCGGCGTTCTCCTCGTTCTTCTCGGCATCACCGGCATGGGCACTGCCGTCAAATACTTTCCCCGTCCCGTAATCGTCGGCTTCACCAATGGCATCGCCATCCTCATTGCCAGCACTCAGATCCGCGATTTTTTCGGCCTGCGCATGGACCATGTTCCCGGCGACTTCTTCCATCGCATGCAGGCCTTCGGCGAAGCTTGGAACACCATCTCCATGCCTGCCACCGCACTGGCCATTTTTTCCGTCGCCGTCATGATCTACTGTCTCAAGTTCGCCAAAAAAATTCCTGGAGCCATTGTCGTCACATTCGGAGCAACCATCGCAGTGACGTTCCTGCGCATGCCGGTCGAAACGATCGGCACCCGCTTCCACGGCATTCCCAGCGGCCTTCCAACATTCGCCATCCCGCATTTCAGCTATGACACCGCGCGCCAACTTCTCTCCCCCGCTTTCACTGTCGCCATGCTCGGGGCCATCGAATCTCTGATGTCCGCGGTCGTCTCCGACCGCATGAGCAACGACAAACACAATCCCAACGTCGAACTCATGGCTCAAGGCGTAGCCAATATCGTTTCTCCCCTATTTGGCGGACTCCCTGCCACCGGCGCGATTGCCCGCACCGCCACCAATGTGCGCGCCGGCGCGAAAACTCCCGTCGCCGGAATAATCCACTCACTCACCCTTCTCGCCATCGTGCTCTTTGCCGCGCCGCTGGTGAGCAATGTGCCACTCGCGGCCCTCGCCGCCATTCTGATGATCGTTGCCTACAACATGGGGGAATGGCAGGAGATCCCGGAAATTCTGAAGCTTTCCGCCGCCGACATCGCCGTATGGCTGATCACGCTAACGCTGACCGTCGTTGCGGATTTGACCTTTGCCGTGGAAGTCGGCATGGTCCTCGCCGCTTTGATGTTTATTCGAAAAGTCTCGCGCACCACCACCGTCGCGCGCGTCACGAAAGACTACGTCGAAGACAGCCGCGTGCATATCCTGCAAGGCAAAGACATCCCGCCCTACGCGACGGTCTACCGCATCCATGGCCCGTTTCTGTTCGGAGCAACGGACAAGTTTGCAGATATTCTCGGCGAACTCGATTCGCTTCCACCGATCGTCATCTTGCGGCTTCGAAATATGACCGCCGTCGACGCCACCGGCCTCGGCGCCATACGCGACTTGGCCGACACGTTGCACGCTTCCGGCCGCTCCCTTTTGCTCTGCGGCGCTCGCGAACAACCCGCCAAACTCATGCATCAAGCCGATTTCGAACGCCACGTCGGCACCGAAAATATTTGCGCCAGCATCGCCGACGCCCTCAAGCGCGCCGACAGCCTTTATCAGGCCCAGCACGCCGCGGCAGAGAGCTCCCCCGAAAAGGTGACGCCCGGGCTCACTCGCTAATTGTTTGTTCTTGAAACGTACAATGAGCAACTTCGTCTTGTCCGACGAACTGTTCTCAGCTATTTCGCAAACCGCACGCTATCTAGAATCGACGCAAAGGTCTTGTCGTACTTTTCATAATCCTTTGTCGGCGCGACGCACACAAAGGACACCAGCCCCTCTCGCCGGATCACCGTGATTAGCCAATCCGTCTCTTCTCCGCCGGCAGGCGATTCATTGCTTAAATACGTGGAAAGACCTCGCTGCCCGTTCAGCCGGATACGCCCTGCCTCCCGCGCAACCCTCATCTTGGGATTATCCTTTTGCAGCGTCTGGATCAAATCTTGCGTCGCGCGTTCAAGCGCTTTTGAGTCGCCGGCATCTCCCTTCACTTTTGTCACATCGACGATCACTCCGTACGCCAGCGCCCCTCGGCCGTCGCTTCCTTCCAGAACTCCGCCGTCCGGCGCGAACGAAACATTCTCTTTCTCGCCGTACTTTTTCCAGTTGTCCGGATACTTCACTGCATACGCGCTCGCCTGATACTCCACAAAACTCGCCGAGGGCGCAGGCGGCGGTCCCATCGGTCTCGGCACAGATCCGCCGGCAGGTGGCCTTCCTCGCCTCACAACTGGCAAAGCCATCACTTCCCTCTTGATGGCCTGAAACTCCAGCGAATCTCTCTTCGGGTGAGGTGGAAGCCCGCCCAGCTTGCCGATCTCCTCTTGCACCCGCTCCACGCGATATTCCGGGTTCGGATGGTCGGAGAAAAACTCCGGTGGATTCTTCCCTTTGCTTTCCGCTTCAATCTTCTCGAAAAACTGCGCCAGCGCTCTCGGATCGTATCCCGTGTCGTAAAGCACCTGCGTCCCCATCACGTCCGCCTGCGTCTCCGCCGAACGCGAATACCTCAGCAGCACCCCGCCTGCGCTGAATCTCCCCAGTTCCGTCAACAGCGCTCCGCCCGCGTTTCCTCCAAAAATAGCTCCCAGGATTCCCACGCCTGCCTGTGCGGCCTGTGCCTTCGTCGCTTCGGTTGTACCGTGGCGTAGCGCCACATGCGAGAGCTCATGCGCCATCACGCCGGCAAGCTGCGCCTCATTGTCCGACACCTCGATCGCGCCCCTGTTTACAAAAACGTACCCGCCCGGCAACGCAAACGCGTTGATCTCCTTGTCGTTCACGCAATGAAACTCCCACGGATATTCCACGCCTCCCGTCGGAAGTTTCGCGATGAGTTTTCTGCCAAGTTCTGTCAAGTACTCTTCCACTCTCGGCGCATTGCAGGACGGCAACTGTCGCTCCGCATCCACGGCTACCCGCTTGCCCAATTGAATGTCGTCCTGCGGCGAATAAAAATTCCATCCTGCCTTGAGTTGTGTCCGCTGCGCCCGCGAGCACGGCGCAAGCAATAGACAAAGCGAAGCCACGAGTGCGATATTCCGTGAGCGGCACCCAAACTCGCCCGCTCGCCACCTGCTACCGCGTTTCTTCGTCTCCTCGCGTAAGAACATGTACGCTTCCCTCTGAGCCCGAACAGCCAAATCCCCGTTCTTCCTATTAAATGTACACCGACCCGCCACCAAATGAAAAAGCCCGGGAGGATTTCCCCCCGGGCCAATTCAGCTTCTGAAGACCAAACTAGAAGTCCAAGCTACAGGCTCCCTTAACGCGCCATCCGCGGTGCCGGTTCAGGCCCGGTCGCGGTCGAAGGTGCTTCGACGCTCTTTCCGCTCCGTGCTTGCGCAGTGCGCGCCGCTGCCGCCGGTTCCTGACGGCGTGCTGGCATCGCCAGGTTTTCCCCTTCGCGAATAAAGCTCAATCCTCCACTTTCCTTGTTCCAATCGATGCACACGAGGTCGCCCAAGTGCACCTGCTCCGTAGCGAGCAGATTCGCCAGCGGATACACCACGTGCCGCTCGATCGCCCTCTTCAAGTGCCGCGCTCCGTACCGCTGGTCCGTTCCTTCCTGCAACAAGAACTCTCTCCCGGCCGGCGTAACACGGAACAGAAATTGTCCCTTGGCGGTCTCTAATACTCTCTGCTGCACATGCCCCAACTCAATTTCCAGCACCTCTTCCAGCTGTTCCCGGCGCAACGGATGGAACACGACTACTTTATCCAGCCGGTTCATGAATTCCGGAGAAAACTTCCTTCTCGCCGCTTCCACAGCCGTCCGCTCCACTTTCTCATCCAATCCATTGGCCGGCTTGTCTTTCGGCTGAACGAATCCCATTCCGCCCTACATCAATTCGGTAATCTCTCCTCCGCCCAGGTTCGACGTAAGGAAAATCACCGTCTGCGACAAATCCACCCGGCGGTTGTCTCCCAGCGTCAAAGTCGCCTTATCCAACATCCCTAGCAACAACTGCCACAGCGCATCCGACGCCTTCTCAATCTCATCGAACAGCAAAAAGCTCAGCTTCAGCTTTTCCGTATGGTTGGCCGCCAGCGCTTCCTGCGTAATCAGCGGATGGGTCTCACGATGGCCCAAATATCCGGGAGGCGAACCAATCAACTTGGCAATTTCATGCGAGTGCTGGAACTCCGCGCAATCCACCTTGATCACCGCCCGAGCGATCTCCAAACAGTATCTCCGCCGCCGCTTCCACGATGCGCGTCTTGCCCGAGCCCGTCGGCCCAAGGAACAGCAGGTTCCCCACAGGCCGTCCCGGTGAGTTTAATCCGGCGCAAAACACCTGATACAGGTCCACCAGCGCCTGCACCCCTTCTGCCTGTCCTACGATTTTGGCGCGCAATGCACCTTCGAAATCGCGGGTATCGGTGCTTCGGATGGTTGGATCTAGTTGTTGTCGGGCGGCGGCTTTCATGGCCTCGCTCCCTCCGCGCTCAACTCCCAAAACGCTCCATGCGTCTCAGCTATGCGCATCTTCAATTTAGAGCAGGAGAACTGCCATTCCCCGCAATCCCATCCGCCGGAGCAAACCGGTACAAACTCAATGACATACGCGTGTTGCAACTGTGGAAACTGTCTCATGCCGTGAGACTGAGTTCCATACGGGTTCAAAATGAGAGGATCGAACGGTTTGTGTCAAACTCCGCACGTCAAAAAGGGGCGCCTCCAGTCCACGCGCTCCTCCGAAATCTTCCGAAATTTTGATTTTTTCTATCGTTCTGTCTTTTTTCGTCCTGGCGTAGCCGCAGACGGCGCCACTCCCGGCTGTGCCGCTCGCAGCTTTCTCTCTCCCGCCACCGCTTCTGTGGGCGGTTCGGCTACTTTTCCATCTTTTGCTTCTGCCGCTGCCGCGAGTTGACCAGTTTCAGGCGTCGTTGGGGTCACCAGAGCGCCCTCTCCTTCTCGCGCGAATGTCAGTTCCTTGTGCTGGCGGTCCCAATCGATGCAGACGAGGTCCCCCAAGTGCACTTGTTCTGTAGCCAGCAGATTCGCAAGCGGATACACCACAAACCGCTCAATGGCCCTCTTCAAGTGCCGCGCTCCATATCGTTGATCCGTTCCTTCTTGCAGCAGAAAGTCTCTTCCCGCATTTGTCACCCGGAATAGGAATTGCCCTTTCGCCGTCTCCAGTACACGCTGCTGAACCTGTCCAAGCTCAATCTCAAGTACTTCTTCAAGTTGTTCCCTCTTCAGCGGGTGGAATACCACCACTTTGTCCAGCCTGTTCATGAATTCCGGTGAAAACTTCCTGCGGGCCGCTTCCATCGCTGTCCGTTCCACCTTTTCATCCAGCCTCGGGTCTGGCTCGTCCGTCGGCTGTACGAACCCCATCCCCCCTTGCATAAGTTCCGTAATCTCTCCTCCGCCCAGGTTCGACGTCAGAAAGATCACCGTCTGCGACAAATCCACCCTGCGGTTGTCCCCTAAAGTTAGAGTCGCCTTATCCAGCATCCCCAGCAGAAGTTGCCACAAAGCGTCAGACGCCTTCTCTATTTCGTCAAACAGCAAAAAGCTCAGCTTCAACTTTTCGGTGTGGCTCTTCGCCAATTCCTCTTGTGTGATCAACGGATGCGTTTCCCGGTGGCCCAGATAACCCGGAGGCGAGCCAATCAATTTAGCAATCTCGTGGGAGTGCTGAAACTCCGCGCAATCCACTTTGATTACCAAGCGCGCATCCCCGAACAGAATTTCCGCGGCCGCTTCCACGATTCGTGTCTTACCTGAACCCGTCGGTCCAAGAAGCAGCAGGTTCCCCACAGGCCGCCCCGGAGAATTCAATCCGGCGCAGAACACCTGATACAAGTCCACGAGCGCCTGCACGCCTTCCTCTTGCCCGACGATCTTCGACCGCAACGCCGTTTGAAATTCCATCGTCGTGTTGCTTCGCAGTTTGGATCGAGTGGCGATGTTTCGTGGAGCTCATGGCCTCCTCCTGGCGCCCTGCATCCGCAAGGTCGCATTGCTGAAGCGCCCCGCGACCTCGCGTCGAGCTGGCGACAGTTTGACCTGAATCGTCGATTGCAAAAGCCGCAATTGCACCAGCAACTCTGTGCCACCGGGGCGATTCAGAAAATCGGAGAACAGGCGGAAACAGGTCCGCCAAATCAAGGTGGAGAGACTCGGAGCGTTGGAAACTAGTTTTTGGACCGGGTGAGTTGGCATCGGCTAGATTGACTTGTCTGACTTCACTGCTCGCGCAAAGCCCGCCAGTTCAGCTCCACGAACGGATGCTTCTTCGCGACTTCGCTGCACCACCCGTCGGTGATTCCGCGCCTTTCCCCCAGACGTGCAAGATGGAGTTGCCGCACTTTTCCGCCTCGGCGCACATTGTGCACCAGATAGAACGAGTTCCCTTTGCGCCGGACAAAAGCCATGACTTCTCCCCTGCTTCGTCGTTGGTGTAGTGTATTTTCCTTCCACTACAGCCGTCAATGCACGATGCGCACGAATCTAAAAGACTTCGTCCGATCGGTAACTCGTACAACCTAGCGAATTTTGTCCATACTCTTTCATCACTTTATTCGCTCTGTTTCATCGATTCTTCGCATCGTCGGAACTTTCCACTTTCCTCTCTGTTAGATGCTCGGCGCCGGAATTCGATTTCCCGATTCTTTGCTCGCCGGCCCTCACTCTATCAAACACTGCTGCGTCCGTTTTATCTCTTGTCGCGTTTCGCGTCATCCTCCTACGATATCCCGCGCGCCGGCGCAAGGATTTTCACAAGGAGTCGATTCTCCGTGTCTTTCGATCCCGTTTACAAACTCGTGAAACAAATTCCCCGCGGCCGGGTTCTAACCTATGGGGCTCTCGCTCGGGCTGTGCGTCTCCCTGGCGGCGCACGCACCGCGGGCCGCGCCATGGCCGCCACTCCGCGCGGCAAAGGCATCCCTTGGCATCGCGTCCTCGGCGCCGGCGGCAAAATCCTCATTCGCGAACCGTACGCCTCACTCCAAAAAAGGCTCCTTGAAAGCGAAGGCATTCACGTCATGGAATCCCGTATCAACCTAAAAAAGCATCTATGGAATCCACCGCGAAAAAAATCTTCCACCGTCAAGAATACGCGCAGCTCCAGCGACCCACGGTGAGTGAGTTATTTCATACTGGCTGTCCAATTTATATTCTAATTAGAGGAATTGTTCCTTGCGCAAGCGCAATCATGGGTTAGCCTTCACCACGCTGTTCGCCGCAAAGAAAACCCGTCGTCTCAGCAAGTCGCGAGCCTAGCGCGGAGCGGCGGGCAAGAAGATCACGTCGGCAGAACCTGCCTTGCTTAGCCACCTCTTTTGTGTAACCTCTCCGCGCATGACCTCGTATAACAGATTGAAGGTACAAAAACGCAACTCTGGCATGAGCGTTGTGGAGGTGTTTATGACAAGCGACCAGGCTCGCATTGGACGCGGATCGGATCACGGCATGCGATGGCTCACGGCCACTGCCTCGCTCATTGTGGGCGCTTCCTTTTTTACCCTGTGGTGCTGGTTGCTGCCGCTTTGGTTGGGGTTCCATGTTGACCCTCTCGGTGTCACCCCCTGGCGATGGATCGCGGCTATTCCATCGGTGCTCGGATTCGCAGTGGCGTTCCGATGTGTATGGGATTTCGGATGGATAGGACACGGAACACCCGCCCCATTCGCTCCCCCTCAAAAATTAGTCATTGATGGATTCTATCGTTATGTCCGCAACCCAATGTATGTAGGCTTTTTCGCAGGCTGGCTGGGTCTGTGGGTAGTCTTCGGCCGCGCGAACCTCGCGGCTCTCACCGTGGCGTTCCTGGCCGCGGTCAGTGTGGCCCTCTTCGTATCGTTCTATGAAGAGCCAACCCTCCGCAAGCTGTTCGGCAGGGACTATGAGGAATATTGCAGAAACGTTCCGCGCTGGATCCCGCGAATGCGCGCCTGGAACCACTGAATCTTTTTAACCTGCATTTCGATATTGACGGTCCTGCGAAAACCTAATGTCACTCATTATCATCACGTTTCCAAGCGGAAATCCAACTTCGTCGAACCTGGGCTCCCTGCGCCGCGCCTCCGGACTTTGTAGGAACAGAAACAAAAAGCCGTTCAGCATCGCTCCCGTGCTCGGCGCGGTTCGCACGATTCACAAGTAACTTAACTACATTAATTTTGGAATTCTGGTTGAGTGTTGGTTTGGAATTTTCCGTCACGCCAGTCAGCCGGACTACTGATGCTCCGTCGTGGAGCGCTCCGGGGCGATTGCCGCAGCCATGCGAAATATGGCAGCAAGTACCTCGAGCACCACGCGGCAGTAGAGAATCCAGAAGCTGTATCCCACCACCGCCGCAAGCAGCGCGAGCAGCCCTTGCACCGGGGCCTGTTGGAACGCCAGTACCACCCACGCGACCGCCGCGACAAGTCCCACGAGCAGATGCAACGCGTACAGGAATTTAAGCATTTTCGGAGTGGCGTAGATGCGAAAAGAAAAATCCATCAAGCCTTCCCACATTCCCTTTGCTTCGGGCATTCGTGCCTCCTTGAGATAAGCTAAAACTCTGGCTGAATTGCCAGGAACAAGAAGCGATTTTGCTTTTTCCTGCCAAATGTGGCGTGCTTTTTGCGCGCCATATGCCGCTCCCTCGAAATCAGCTACTGGATGTCAATATGGAAAACGGCCTGAACAAAATTGGTTCGGCGATTCAGTAGGACGATGTGCCCCCCAATCAGCACATTCGCGCAATCTGGAGGCGGCGGAGGTAGTCGCCGGACTAGCTCCTCGGGGCAAGGTTGAATCCGTTTTTGAAGCCCCGGCGGAAGTGTGCCACGCTGCTCAAGTTGTTTTTCCAACCCTGGAGGCAGGCGGTCTTTCTTGGCAAGCCCAGGCGGGAGATTGCTTTGATGGCCCGCATACCATGTGCGGATTACTTCACGGTCTTGATCCCTGTAATATTGTTCTCCCTGGTCGTCCTTCTTTCCGTGTTTTTCGTGACCTTTTCCTTTCCCCTGTCCGTGGCCCTCGGCGAGTGCGCTATTCCCGCTGAACGCAAAGGCTGCCAATGCGCACGCGCACATCCATCTCGCTATTTTCATTGTCCCCTCCGGACTGTGGCTGGCATTTTCTAGACTAGCTGGAAATCTCCCGCCTCACAATGCGAGTCGATCGCTCTGTCTCCTTCCATTCAACAGGGCTCTCCGCGCTGCCACGCACTTCGCGCTTCCATGCATGTCTTAATTGTCCCCGGCGCCTCGCAACCTCATGCCCTGAACTGGACCGCTGACTGGCATTCCAACATTGCCGGGAAAGTGCGCACTTGCGTTATCCTAATGGGTCACTTTGCGTACAACCGTGCAGCGGTCAATGTTCATGGGAAACCCCATCCTGCAAGTCGAAAATCTCGTCAAGCGTTACGGCGACGTCGAAGCTGTGCGGGGTGTAAGTTTTTCCGTCGAAGAAGGCGAAGTCTTCGGCCTGCTCGGCCCCAACGGCGCCGGAAAAACTTCCACCGTCGAAATTCTCGAGGGCCTGCGCAATTTGGACAGTGGCCGCGTCTCGGTCTGCGGTCTTGACCCGCAACGGGATTCGCAAGCCTTGAAACACGAAATTGGCGCCGCTCTGCAGTCCACTTCCCTCCCCGATAAACTTCGCGTCATGGAGGCTCTTCGCCTCTTCGCCGGCTTCTACAAACGCCGCCGCAATCCCGATGAGCTCCTCAAGCGCTTCGGCCTCGAGGAAAAGCGCAACGCCTTCTACAGCCAGCTCTCCGGCGGCCAAAAACAGCGCCTCGCTCTTGCCATGGCCCTCGTCAACGATCCCAAAGTTCTCTTCTTCGATGAGCCCACCGCCGGCCTCGATCCCCAGGTTCGCCGCGAGATTTACGACATCATCGAAGAGCTCAAGCGCGAAAAGAAAACCATCGTCATGACCACCCATTACATCGAAGAAGCCGAACGCCTCTGCGATCGCGTCGCTATCGTGGACCACGGCAAAGTCGTCGCTCTCGGCACTCCTCGCGAGCTCAAAACCCGCTCTGGCGGCACAACCCGCATCGAAGTTCGCCTCGCAAAACCTGAAGCCGACGGCGCGCTGAAAAAGCTGGAGGGAGTCGCGGATGCCCGCGAAGTGGATGGCGCCTACGTTATCCATTCCCATCGCCCCCCGCAAACCATTGTCGCCATCGTCAAACACCTCGAAGCGGAGGGCAACGAGCTCGTCAGCCTCGAAATTGCCTCTCCTTCGCTCGAAGACGTCTTCATCGAAATGACCGGAAGGAGGCTCCGCGATTGAGAAACTTCGCCACGCTCACCCGCATGCGCATTCAGCTCACCATGCGCAATAAAATGTTCTTGTTCTTCACCGTGCTCATGCCGTTCGCTTTTTTCTTTCTCTATGCCGGCGTCTTCGCCAAAGGTCAGCCAATGGTCGTCAAATTTTTCTTGGGACCGGTCGTTGCTCTCACCGTCATGGGCAGCTTCTGGGGGCTTAGCGCTGCTCTCGTCATGTTCCGGGAACAAGGCATTCTTCGCCGCTTCCATTTAACTCCCGTCACAGCCAGCGACATGCTGGCTTCCAGCATCGTCGCCAACTACGTCCTCATGTTTCCCACCGTTCTCCTCGAATTCCTGTTCGCCCGCTACATCTTTCACGTAGCGCATTTCGGCGACTTGCTCGCCGCCTTCTTGTTGATCAGCATCGGCACGATTTCTTTCGCGTCGCTGGGTCTTGTCGTCGCCAGCGTCACCAACACCATGCAGGAAACTCAGGTCATCAACCAGCTTCTCTGGCTTCCTTTGATTTTTCTGTCTGGCGCCACTTTTCCCCTCGCATTCCTTCCCCAGGTCGTTCAGAAAGTCTCTTTGTTTTTGCCGGCCACTTACCTCGTTCAGGGCTTGCAGCGGGCCATCTTCAATTCCATTCCCATTTGGCAGCTCGGTGTTCAAGTCGGCTCTCTCGCCTTCTGGGCCGTGCTCACATTTTTTCTGTCCACTCAGCTTTTTCGCTGGGAACCGGAGGTCAAAGTGCCTCGCAACGCCAAGCTCCTGGTCCTTGCCACCGCCATTCCCTTCCTTCTTCTTGGCCTATGGGAAAACAAGTACGGCAATATCCCGGCGCAAGCTCAGTCTGCTTACGATTCTTTGAACGGGCCGGCGAAGTCCGCGCCTCCGCCGGATGCACAGCCCGACTCGCCGAAGTAGTTCGACGAAGTAACACGATTCGGCCAAGTGACTTGACGCCGCCGTTCTCGTGCAAACCGACAGCGCCAATTTGGTTTTAGTGTTGGCCCCCACATTGCGCACAGTTCATTGACGCTCTCGGCTTGGTACCGTATTCTGCACTTTCCGGCAACACCTCGAGTGGCGCCACTAAAAGGACACCATCATGCCAATTCATAAGACTGAAAAAATCTGGCACAACGGAAAATGGATCAACTGGGAGGACGCCACTCTCCACGTTCTTTCTCACGTCGTGAGCTACGGCTCCGCCGTCTTTGAGGGCATCCGCTGCTACGAAACCAAGCAAGGCCCCGCCATTTTCCGCCTCCGCGAGCACATGCAGCGCCTGATTAACTCCGCAAAAATTTACCGCATGGAATTGCCGGTTTCCCTCGACGATTTCTGCAATACCGCGACCGAGTTGGTTCGCGTCAACAAAATGAACTCCTGCTACGTGAAGCCCATCGTCCTCCGCGGCTATGGCGAAGTGGGCGTAAACCCGCTCAGCTCTCCCATCGACATTTATATGGCTTGCTGGTCTTGGGGCGCCTACCTCGGCCCCGAAGCGCTCTCCAAAGGTGTGGACGTCGGCGTCAGCTCCTGGACTCGCATTGCGCCAAACACTTTACCGGCCATGTCCAAAGCCGCCGCGAACTACATGAACTCCCAGCTCATTCGCATGGAAGCCTCCTTCAATGGCTACGCCGAAGGCATCGCGCTCGATACTTCCGGACACGTCAGCGAAGGTTCCGGCATGAACGTCTTCTTGGTTCACGACGGTACGCTGTATACCCCGCCGCTAGCGACCAGTATCCTGCCCGGCATCACGCGCAACACTGTCTTAACCCTCGCCGAAGATCTGAAGATTCCTGTGAAGGAAAACGTCATCCCCCGCGAAATGCTTTATATCGTCGACGAAGTCTTCTTTTGTGGCACGGCCGTCGAGATCACACCCATTCGCTCGGTCGACAAAATCCAGGTCGGTAAAGGCGTCGCCGGTCCCATCACGCGCAAGCTCCAGGAAGAATTTTTCGCCCTCACCAGCGGCAACAAACCCGATCGCCACAATTGGCTCACCCCTGTTAACGCACCAGTCGCCGCAGTTTCGCGCTAATGCCCTGCGGCACGGACTCGAAACAAGGCCGTAGAGTAACGCTGGCGTTTCTCTTTGCGTTCCAGATAGAATCCCTTTCGGTCGCGGCGGGCACGCTTCGTGCCCCGTCCGGGAGGCTCCTTGATGTACAACTTTGCGCAGAAGCTCACGGCTGAGTTCATCGGCACGTTTGCTCTGATCTTTTTTGGCGCAGGCTCTATCTGCGTCGACTGGTATCCCCACGCTTCGAGCGCGCTCGGACTTCTCGGTATTGCTTTAGCTCACGGCCTCGCCATTGCCATCATGATTTGCGCGCTCGGCCACATCTCGGGCGGACATTTCAATCCCGCGGTCACCATCGGCTTCTGGGTCACCAAGCGGTTGAACACTGTCGACACGATAGCCTACTGGGTCGTCCAACTCGCCGGAGCCTCGGCGGCTGCGTTTCTCCTGAAGGCCGTCGTTCCGGACGACACCTGGCATGCCGTTGCTCTTGGCACTCCTATGATCGCGCACGACTTTACGCGTCTCTCCGCCATGATCCTCGAAGGCGTAACCACCTTTTTCCTCGTGCTTACCGTCTTCGCCACCGCGGTCGATGAACGCTCCTCCTTCCGCCCGGTCGCCGGGTTTGCCATCGGCACAAGCATTGTGCTGGGCATCTTGGTGGCGGGTCCGTTCACCGGCGCAGCTCTCAATCCAGCCCGCGCTTTTGGGCCCGCTCTAGCTTCCTCCCACTGGCAGAATCACGGGATCTACTGGGTCGGCCCGCTCGCCGGCGGTTTCCTCGCGGGTTTCCTCTACGACGCACTGTTCCTGAAAAAAGCCTGAGCCCGCGCCTGAGCCTAGGCCTAGGCCCCCCAAGCATAAGCGCACACCGATCAAAGGTCACGAGTCACAAGTCACCAAAAACTGTCCCTTCGTTCAGTTGACTACTGCGCAACCGGACACCGCAGCTTGCTTGCCCGCCTGGATTCCGGGTGCTAACGTCGCAGATTGCGGTAGTTTCGCGGAGTGCACACTAACATGGCCATCAGCATTGATGATCTTCTCAGGCGCGCGGTCGAAAACAAGGCATCCGACTTACATTTGAAGGTCGGCAACCATCCCTATTTGCGCGTCGACGGGGTTCTCAACCCCATCACCGACGTGCCTCGCATTACGCCGGAAGAAATGCTCTCCATGGCATTCAGCATGATGACCAACCGCCAGAAGCAAAAGTTCAAGGAAACCGCCGAATTGGACATGGCCTATGGCGTCGCCGGCCTCGGCCGCTTCCGCGTAAACGTTTTCCAGCAGCGCGGTAACGTCGGTATGGTCCTCCGCGTCATCCCGACCAAAATCCGCACCATCGAAGAATTGAATCTGCCTGCGGTCATCGGCAAAATCTGCGAAGAGCAGCGCGGACTCGTTCTCGTAACGGGAACCACTGGTTCCGGTAAGTCCACGTCTCTCGCCGCCATGATCGACCGCATCAACGCCAACCGTTCCGACCACCTCATCACCATCGAAGACCCCATCGAGTTCCTGCACCGCGACAAGCGCAGCTTCATCAATCAGCGCGAAGTCGAAGTCGACACCGCCAACTTTTCGACCGCGCTTCGCGCCGCCTTGCGTCAAGACCCCGACGTGATTCTCGTCGGCGAAATGCGCGACCTTGAAACCATTTCCACTGCCCTGCTCGCCGCCGAAACCGGCCACATGGTTTTCTCGACCTTGCACACTCTCGACGCCACGGAAACCATTCAGCGTATTATCGCCGTCTTCCCGCCTCCCGAGCAGAAGCAGATTCGTTTGCAGCTTGCCGCCACTCTCAAAGCCATCGTCTCTCAGCGCCTCGTTCGCCGCGCCGACGACAAAGGCCGCGTCCCCGCCTGCGAAGTCATGATCGCCACCGCGTACATCCGCGATTGCATCATCAACGCCGATAAGACGCGCCTGATTCACGACGCCATCGCCGCAGGCACCAGCCAATACGGCATGCAGACCTTCGACCAGTCCCTCTTCGAGCTCTACACCAAGCAGCTCATCACCCTCGAAGAAGCGCTGCTCCGCTCCACGAACCCGGACGAATTCCAGCTCCGCATCCAGGGCATCCGTTCCGCAGCCGACTCCGCCCGCGAGGAAATGGAGCGCCAAATGGCCGACTTCGAACGCTTCGCCCGCAAATAACCCTAGCCTCGCCCTTCGAGCAGGGCAACGCCGACCTTCTCTTTTTCTAGCAGTCGGAGGTCTTCGACGAATCGATCAATTCCGGCTGCCTCCACGGGCATAGCCAGTGTGGCGGCCTGCCAAACCCGAGCCGACTCCGTATTAGATTCAATTCTCGACTCCACGTAAGCATGTCCCGCTTGATCGATGCAGTAAAATTTCATACTCACCGCTCCGCCTTCGAATTCGCGCCCAAATTCGCCCAAGATGAACTCGCGCACATCAGAAGGGTCTCTCGGAAAACCCGTCAGCTTTGCTGCCAGTTCTGCTAAGCCGCCGATCTTCACGTAGATGTCCGTAGCGCCGCCGAACGCACCGTTCCACGCGGACACGCGGATCTCGTTCAGGTCAGCGTCGGCATAAATAATCTCCACCCGAAATCCAACTTCGCTAACGAACTGTCTCGTCCTCACGTCGTGGCTCCATATTTCTAATCCTGGCTTGCTCCATCGAAGACGCGCTGCGTTTGGACATTCTGTGCGTCCCGGCAGTCTTTGGCAAATGCCTCTTCAGCCCTTTTGACTATCAGCTGTCGACTGTCAACTCCCTTTCCTCTATGCTTCCTCCATGTTTGGCAAGCCCCGCCAAGTCGAAACCGAAACCGAGCTCTACGACGCCGCCGTCCGCGCCCTCATGCGCCGCGCGTATTCCGTCTACGAAATGAAGCAAATGCTTGGCCGCCGTACCGAAGACGACAATCTTCTGCAAACCGTGATGGACCGCCTGAAGCGCGCCAAGATGATCGACGACGAGCGCTTCGCAAAACAATTTGTCCGCCAGCGCACCGAAATCCGCCGCCAGGGCAAATTTCGAATTGCGCGGGACTTACGCGCGCGAAGGGTTCCAGACCGCCACATCGAAGCCGCTCTCGCTGAAACCGCAAAAGAAACCGACGAAGCCGCCGTTGTCCGTCAGCGCCTCGAGCGCAAGCTACGCTCTTTTCGCGGCGAAATCGATGAACGCAAAATGGCCGCAATGTATCGGAGCCTCTTGCGCGCCGGCTTTTCCGCCGACGTCGTCCGCCGCGAACTCAAGTCGCTAACCCGCGAAGAAGTTCCAGAAGCAGATTCGCAACCCGAAGAATGACCGGTCACGCCGCTGAGCGTATGCACAGTCGCTGCAATCCAGAGAGAAAACGAGTTAATCCGGCAGTTATCTTGATTTGATATTCTGCCCTGCTGAATCTCTGCTGTGCATGAGGGAACGAACAAGATGAAACGCTGGAGCATTGCTGTTTTGGTTTTGGTCGTGTTGCTGGCCGTACTGTACGGTGTGTCCGTCATCCGGCGAGGATTCAGCGCTGCGGATCAGCCGTCCGGCTTGGAGCGTGTCATGGCGCGAGCCGTGCGAAATATTTCAATCCCGAGCCATGCGCGGAACGAAAAGAATCCCCTGGCCGCGGATCCCGCCGTTCTGGCAGAAGCTAAAGAGCGTTTCGCGGATCGTTGCGCAAACTGCCACGGCACAGACGGAAACGGAGAGTCGAATATCGGGCAGGATCTTTATCCCAAAGCGCCCAATCTCCGCTTGCCCGCGACGCAAAATCTCACCGACGGCGAAATCCACTACATCATCAAGAACGGAGTCCGTCTCACCGGCATGCCCGCTTCGGGAAATCCGCACGTCGAGCAAGACGACACCGACGCGTGGAAGCTGGTTCTCTTTGTTCGCGGCATCGGCGCGCTGACGCCGCAAGAACAATCGCAACAAACCGCGTCCTTGAAGACCGCGCACTATGTCGGTTCCGCGGCTTGCCAGAAATGCCACGCGCAAATCTACGAGCACTGGAAGAAAACTCCCATGGCCAACGTCGTTCGAGACCCGCGCGAGCATCCCGAAGCCATCATCCCCGACCTTGCCACAAACAACGTCAGCAAGAAATTCACTAAAGCGGATGTTGCGTTCGTCTACGGAAGCCTCTGGAAGCAGCGCTACTTTACCAAGATCGGCGACGACTATTTTCCCGAGCCCGCGCAGTGGGATGTAACCCATCACGCGTGGAAACCTTATTTTGTCCCCAAAGGTGGAGATTGGTGGGAGCCATTCTATCCACCCGACAACATGAAGCGTCCCACCGGCCCGACGTGCGACGGCTGCCACTCAGTCGACTACAACATCCAGACGAGGAAAGTTGCGGAGTGGAACGTGGGCTGCGAGCGCTGCCACGGCCCCGGCAGCGAGCATGTCGAGCGCGCCACGCGCGGCAACATCCTGAATCCGGCGCGCATGGAATACGTCGGGGCAAATGACACATGCATTCAATGCCACTCGCAAGGCCGTCCGCTCACCAATCCGATCGAAGGCAATTATTACGACTGGCCAGTCGGCTATCACGTTGGGCTCAAGTTGCAAGTTTACTGGCAACTCGAGGAGCACAAGTTGGGCGAACTGAGTTTTACTCATTTTCCCGACGGCACGGCCCACAAGAACCGCATGCAAGGAAACGATTTCGCGCAGAGTGTGATGTACCGCCGCGGCGTCACCTGCTTCGATTGCCACGATGTGCACGGCACGGACAACTACGCGCAGCTCCGCAAGCCGCCCGATAAAATTTGCTTGGACTGCCACAGCCCCGGCTCGCGGAACGGGCCTCGCACAGCGTCGCTCGAAGAGCATACGCATCACAAAGCCGGCTCGGCGGGAAGCCAGTGCGTGGCCTGCCACATGCCGAAAATCGAAGTTACGATCCCCGGCGTGTTCGTGAGCGCTCATACGTTTAAATTCATTACTCCCGCGATGACCGACAACTACAAGATTCCCAACCCATGCACGTCGTGCCACACCGATAAGACCACGGCTTGGGCCGCGGAAGCATTACGGCATTGGCCGGAGCGTTCTCCGTGGCGGATGGATTAGGAAGTTTTCAATGTGGCGTTCCGGCCGGCCGCTTGCGCGCTTCTCGCCGCAGATAGGAGTGTTCCAGCTGCCGGATCGGATAGATTTCCCTTTGCTATGTTAGGATTTCCAGCGCGTTTCTTGCGTGGTCTCCCATGATGGTTGAAAGCAGCAAGTGCGCGATAACGAGGCCCGAATACCGATGACGACTGCAGCAGATGTGTTGGTTATGGGAGGCGGAGCGACCGGCCAGCTTGCGGCCGCGTATTTGCGGATGCGCTTCCCCTCCCTGAAAGTGGCCGTGGTTGAAGGCCCGCACAAGAACCGCCCGATTGTCGGCGAGTCGCTCGTCGAGGTCAGCGTCGATTTCATGTTCGAACTCGGGCTCGGCTCCTACCTGGTAGAAAAACATTATCCCAAATACGGCCTGACCTATTATTTCAAGCCCAATATCGACGATCCCGCAGATCGTACTTATGTGGTCGACGAAATTCCTACGGCCCCACAGATTCTCTCCTTCCAGATAAACCGGTTCACTTTCGATCGCGAGGTGCGCGACCGCAATGAGAAGAACGGTGTGGAGTTGATCGACGGCACCGTGACCGGAGTCGAGATCAACGGCGGCGATGGAATTCACGCGGTGACCGTGCAAGACGCTGCGGGGGGGAAACAGACGCTCAGCGCCCGCTGGCTTGTCGACGCGACAGGCCGCAACCGCGTGCTCGCCAAACAGTTGCAACTCCACGAAAGGGTCAACGAACAGAAAAACGTTTTCTGGTTCCGGCTGATCAATTTCAATCCAGAGCTTCTGAGCCGTATCCACGCCATCAAGAAGCAAAACCGGGCCTATGTTTCTTACTTTGCGACTCACCATTTCTTCGGCAAAGGCAATTGGATTTGGTACATCCCGATGCGCTCACCGGAAAACGTGCCGCTTGTGAGCATCGGAATCACCTACCGCAAAGACGTCTATCCTCACGGCGAACCGCGCACCATGGAGCAGTTCCTCGAGTGCGTCGGACGCGAGCACCCCGTGCTCGTCGATCTGGTGCGCACAGGCACGGTGGTCGACACGAACTTCTATAGCTCGTACATGTGGGAATGCCGCCAGCGCTATTCAGCCGATCGCTGGTACATCATCGGCGATGCTGGGGACACGGTTGATCCGCTGTACAGCGTTGGCCTCGCTTTGTCGTCGCTGCAAATCCGCCAGATCGCCGCGATCATCCAAAGAGAATTAAACGGCGAAGACACCCGGGAGTTCACGAAGAATCTCGATACCGTTCTCGCCGCCTTTCAACGCAGCGTCACTCGCGATACGACGCGGCTGTATGCGTGCATGGGTGACGCTTACCAATGCCATCTGCGTGTGCATCTCGCGGTGACCAAACTTTTTCATCTGGGGCTGCCATTGGTGATTAACGGCTATCTGTGGGATCCGCTCGGCGTGAAACTGATCAATTGGTTTGCCAGCCTCGAAACTCTCGAGGCTGATTCCAGGAAGCTCCAGGAGCTTATTCAGGAGGTTGCGGCTGACCCCAAGAACCGCGCCCTCGAAAACTTCATCAAAGTGCAGTCCGGCTGGTCGATGAACTTCGGTTACTACGAGCACCACCGTGAAGAGGACATTGCCGCATCTTTGTCGAAGATGGCATTCGGGCTTGCTCGTTTGCGTCTAAAGCTTCTAGGGAAACTCAGCTGGCGTGCGTTGATTCGCTTTAGGCAGCAGCGGGCATTCTTGAAAGACATGTTGCGTGGGCTGTTTCTGCTTCTGTTCCGCGGCAGCAATCTGCGAAAAAATTGGTTGGTGCGGATGAGGTTCCCGTCGCGCGAGATGGCGATGGAGAGCAGCCACAGACGCGCCAGCTCCGGCGACCTCATGCAACGGCAAAGTCAGGAAGAAAAACCGTGAGCACAGTGCCAGAGTCTGTACTGATTGCCCCTGCACTCTAGTACGGTATCCTGAGACGCTTTGAACTCACTGGAACGAATTAGACTGTTGATGCTTCTCGCGCTGTTCATCGCGCTCTTCGCGGCAACAAGCGCGTACGGCCAGGAAACCGTCTTCGATGTCCCCAGTGCCGACATTCTGGACAAAGGCAAGGTCTACGGCGAGCTGGACGGCACTGCGCGTCCCGTGGACCCTATCTACACATTTACTCCTCGCGTCGTAGTTGGAATCGGACACCGCATCGAGATCGGCGCGAATTTCAACGGCCTTACCACGCCCGTTACCGGCGAATTGAACCTCTCTCCAACAATAAAGTGTCGTCTGTGGAATGTCGGCGCGACCGGATGGTCGTTCTACGTTGGAGACGACCTCTTCTTCCCCGTGCGCCAGCGATCCTATAACGCGGGGAACTATTCCTATGCTTTCTTCGCCAAAGAATGGAAGCACGGCACACGCGTCGGCCTCGGAGGATACGATTTTACGAAGAACGTAGTCGCATCCGCGAATAGGGCCGGCGGACAGTTCACCCTCGAGCAGCGCGTCAGTAGCCGCGTGACGCTGGCAGCCGAATGGTACACAGGGAATAATGCCACGGGATATGTGAACCCCGGCGCGATAATCAAAATTACATCAAAACTTACGGGATTCGCGGCCTATCAAATCGGAAACGCCGGAGTCACCAAAGGCAATCACCAATTCCTGTGGGAACTCGGCTACAACTTCAATTGAATATGCCCGCTCCCTGCGTCACATGTCGGGGCACGATTCATCGTGTCCCTACAATTGCCGGTGTGGCATGCCCTCTGCGATAATCGTCTGATTCGGCCAACGGAAAGATTGAGGCATACGTGACGGACGACGATTCCACCAAGAAATTCATCAGCGGAAACGATATCCGCGAAAAGTTTCTGCAATTCTTTGAGAGCAAAGGCCACCGCTGCGTCCGCAGCTCCTCCCTGGTCCCCCACGGCGACCCCACGCTGCTCTTCACGAATGCCGGGATGAACCAGTTCAAGGACGTCTTCCTCGGCCTGGAAAAGCGCGAGTACAACCGGGCCACGACGGCCCAGAAATGCGTCCGCGCCGGCGGCAAACATAACGACCTCGAAAATGTCGGCTTCACAAAACGCCACCATACCTTCTTCGAGATGCTGGGCAATTTTTCCTTTGGCGATTATTTCAAGGAAAAAGCGATTCCCTACGCGTGGGAACTGGTCACGTCGGCGGAATGGTACGGAATTGAGAAAGCAAAATTGTACGTAACGGTCTTCGGCGGCGCAGAAGTATCGCCTGGTACGACGCTCGGCGTGGACGAAGAAGCGCGCAAGATTTGGCTGGAACAAAATGTTCCAGTCGACCGCATCGTCCCCGTCCCTGGCCTCAAAGACAATTTCTGGGCCATGGGCGACACCGGCCCCTGCGGCCCCTGCAGCGAGATTTTCTACGACATGGGCGTCGAAGCCTCCGAAGAAGGCCACGCCGATTGCAAATTTCCCTGCGACTGCGGCCGCTACGTCGAAATCTGGAACCTCGTCTTCATGCAATTCAACCGCGACGCCGCGCGGCACTCTTACTCCCCTGCCGAAGCCGTCGTCGACACCGGCATGGGCCTCGAACGCACCGCCGCCGTCCTCCAAGGCGTCATCTCCAACTACGACACCGATTTGTTCGTCCCACTGTTAAAACGAGCCGCCGAACTCTGCGGCGTAGATTTTCAGCGCGAAGAAAGACTCGAAGAAGGAAAAGGCGGCGCCGCTTCCTTGCGCGTCATCGCCGATCATGCCCGAGCCACGACCTTTCTCATCACTGACGGCGTGTTCCGTCCAACGAAGGCCGAGGATACGTTCTCCGCAAAATCATTCGACGGGCGATTCGTCATGGGCGTCTTCTAGGACAAGAGAAATCGTTTCTGTTCGATATGGTGTCGCCTGTCTGCGAGCTGATGGGCGCCGCTTACCCTGAAATGCAGGAATCAAGGGATCGAGTGATCAAGACGTGGAAGCCGAGGAAACGAGATTCGCGCGTACGCTCGACGTCGCGCTCTCTAAACTCGATGACCTTATCGAACACGCGGTGGAAGGGTTGGGCTCAGCGTCAAATCAAGACGTCAGGGACAACCTCGGGGATGCCACCGACAACGAAATCGATTCCCTCCGGAAGCGCGTGCATATGCTGGACGGTGAAAAAGCTTTTGCACTTTACGACACCTTTGGCTTGCCAATCGATTTTATCCAAGACGCTGCAAGAGACGCCGGAATCGAAATCGATCAGGCCGCCTTCGACGATGCGATGGAGGAGCAGAGGACGCGGGCGAGGGCGTCGTGGAAAGGCGGCGGGGGCAAGGAGGCAGTGAATCCGGCCTTCGCCAAAATTGCGGAGACGTTTAAGACGGAGAAGGATTTTTACCACGGGACTTCGACGAAGGACTGCGCGAATCGAAGCGATACTAAGCAAGTCCGGGCCGGTCAGCGAATTGAAAGCTGGCGAAACGGGCGAAGTGGTGCTGGACCGCACCGTGATTTACGCCGAGTCAGGCGGACAGATGGCCGACACGGGAGCGTTCTACGATAACTCGGGGGCGCAACTGCTCGCGGAAGTTACGGGAGCGTATTACCCCGTCGTAGGACTTGTAGCGCACAAAATTGTGGCCAGGGAAGCTTTGCACCTCGGAGACCGCGTAGCGGTCGTGGCGGACGCGGAGCGCCGCGCGCGCATTATTCGCAACCATTCGGGGACGCACCTGGTGCATGCTGCCCTGCGAAATATTTTAGGAACGCACGTAAAGCAGGCCGGTTCTCTAAACGCGCCGGAACGGCTGCGGTTTGATTTTTCCCATTTCGCGCACGTCGATCCCGAGGAGCTGAAGGACATCGAGCAGCAGGTAAACGACGAGATCCGCCACAACACACAAGTGGAAACGAACATCAGCTCGCTCGAAGACGCGCTCGCTTCGGGAGCGCTGGCCTTTTTCGGCGACAAATATCCGGAAAGCAACGTTCGCGTCGTGACGATTCCCGACGAGCGCTCCCCGCGCGGTTTCTATTCCAAGGAACTGTGCGGCGGCACGCACGTCCACCGCATCGGCGATATCGGCGTCCTCAAAATCATCAGCGAAGGCTCGGTCGCCGCGGGCGTCCGCCGCATCGAGGCCGTAACCGGAATCGGCGCCTTAGAGCACTTCGAAAAGCAGGCGCAGATGCTCTCGCAGGTAGCCAGTCACCTAAACACGAGCGAAGACTCTGTGCTAGCAACGGTCGAAAAACTCTCCAATACCGTCAAGCACCTCGAAAAGGAGCTGGAGGCCCAAAAGCGCGCTGGAGCGCTTGGCCAGCTCGACCAGCTTGCTGGGCAAGTCCGGACCATTAAAGGGGTTAAGCTGATTGCGGCGGAAGTTACGGGAACGGATCGCGAGGGTCTTAGGCAATTGGTGGACTCACTCAGACAAAAACTTGGGTCCGGTGTAGTCGCCCTGGGCACGGCGGACGACGGAAAAGTAGCACTGATTGCCGGTGTGACCAAGGACCTGACCCCTAAAGTCCATGCTGGCAAGCTGATACAGGCACTCGCCAAGCTGGTGGGCGGTTCGGGGGGCGGAAGGCCGGATTTGGCCGAGGCTGGCGGAAAGGACACATCCGCCCTAAAAAGTGCCCTCAGTACCATCCCGGCGCTACTTGAGCCATTGCTATGATGTAGCCCAGCGCCAAAAACGTGTCCGCCAGGAGACACTCGCACTGTTGTACGTGTAGGGCGGGATCACTTGGAATTGGGCACGTCTGTAAGAAGACGAGTCGACCTTGAAACACCGAGGGCGCCCCGAACACGACTATCGTATCGTTGTAAAAAGGAATCACCGTTATATAGCCTTCCCCGAGGCACGATGAAAAAACGCGCACCCATAACGGCTTGCATCTATCTGGGAGCATTCGCTTTGTGTGCGAGTAACTTGGCACCCGGAGCAAGCGCCCAGATAGCAAGGACTGTGGACACGAGCGGGACGGCAGTTGTTCGTAAACGCCGAATCCGCCGGTCCGCGGTCAAGTTGGCGGCCGCGAAGTCGCGCAAAACCATCTACCTCCCTGCGGAATCTACCTTTATGGGCCGCAAGCCGTCCGGCCATGAGTATCGACCGGGACGGCGCGGAAAAGCTCGTACGCGAAGCGGCAGAGCAGGCACAACGTGGACCCGGCTTTGGTCCGCGCGGTGATCGAGACGGAATCAAACTGGAATCCATCGGCGTATTCCCGCAAGGGCGCCGGCGGATTGATGCAGTTGATTCCGACGACGGCACAACGGTACGGTGCATACGACGTGTTCAATCCGCAACAGAATATCGACGCCGGGGTTAGACATCTAAAGGGGTTGCTAGAACGATACAATGGCAACCTGGAATTGGCCTTGGCGGCGTACAATGCGGGTGAGGGGGCTGTTGATCGGGCTCACGGCATCCCTGCGTTCCGAGAGACTCGGAACTACGTGCAGAAAGTACAGGATGCATATTTCAGGCCTGGATCGGGTCGTCTTGAGGGCGCGTTTTCAAATCCACGCGCAATCCACAGAGAAGTCGACTCCGACGGCCGCATCATTTTCAAGAACGATTAACAACAAGACTCGATTGAACCAGCCGCATGGCGGCAGGCAGTCAAAAGGATCGGGCAGCGATCCGAGAAGTAAAGGGCCGCGTGGGGCCGTAATTTTCCATTCCAGAATTGTAGGGCGCGCATGTTGGGGGGCCGAAAAATTTCGAACAGAAGATTCGCCCGGCTTTCGCCAGTTTTTGTAGCGCTTGGGATTGCTGCGCTGGGCATCTGTGGAGCACTGTCCGCGAGTTTTGCGAAAGCATGCGGACACAAGACGAGCCGCGCGGTGAAACGGGAAGCGGCTGGCGCGCAATTTGCGCGCGCGGAAGAGCAGCGCGCGAATTTGAATGGCAAAGCCCACGGAGAAGCGAACGCTTGCGGAATACAAGCAAGTGGTTGCGAGTTACCGTCGCGTGTATCTGATCACTCCGCGAGCGCCGGAAGTGGTGGATTCCCTGCTTTCTGTTGCCGAGCTGTATTCGGAAATGGGGGACCGCTTTGGACGGAGCTACTACCAGTCGGCGGTGGATGCCTACCAATTTCTTGTGCATGAATATCCCGCGCAACAAATACACGCAGGATGCGATGCTGCGCATCGGCAAACTGCGAACGAGACCAACTGGGCGATAGCGCGCTGGCGACGAAAACCTACGAAGATTTCCTGAAAGAAGTATCCGCGATCGCCGCGCAAGCGCGAAGCGCAGGAAGAATTGGCTGAGTTGGCGCTGCTGAAGCAAAGCGATGTCTCCAGCGGCAGCGGGAAATGTTTCATCGGGCGGCAGCGCCCGAGACAGAGGCGGCCGGAAGCCCCGTTCGCGGAGGAGCGGAAGCGACGGGACGCAGCGACATCCGAAGGCGCTCCGCGCATCCGGCGGATCAGCGCGAGCGCGAATGCCGACGCAACGCGAGTAACAATCGACCTGGAAGACACGGTGCAGTACAGCTCTGCGCGAATCTCCAATCCCGACCGCATATTTTTTGATTTGCATTCGGCGCGGCTGACGCCGGCCGTGGCGCGGGGCAACGTGCAGGTGAGCGGGGATCTTTTGACGGCAGTGCGTGTTGCGCAGAACCACGCGGGCGTGGTTCGTGTGGTGTTGGACGTAAAAGGCGTGAATGATTACGCGGCATCGCTGGTGAGTAATCCCCCGCAACTGGTGATTTTCCTTTATTCGGTGGACCACCATGGAGCAGCGGTGCGCACGGCAAGATCGAAAACCGCGCGGCCGCAAAGCGGCGCCATACAGGCTGCTGAAGATGCCGGAGGCGGAACAAGCGACGATGGAAATGTAAAGTCTGTATCGGCAAGAAATCCGGCGGTGGATCCTGACGTTTCACCTGCGAGCAACGCGACGCCGAATAATGCGGTGCGAGGGAAGAATTCTCGAGGGAATAAGCTGAGCGCTTCGAACGCGAAGCCTGACTTGATTCAACCCACGAGCGTGCCGCAGCCTAGGAGGGACGGGCAGTCTACGTTGACGCGCGCCTTGGGGCTGAAGATTGGGCGCATTGTGATCGATCCCGGGCATGGCGGGCATGACACCGGGACGATCGGGCCGACGGGCTTGATGGAGAAGGATTTGTGCCTGGACGTGGCTCTGCGGTTGGGGAAGATTATTCAGCAGCGGTTGCCCGGAGCGGACATTGTGTATACGCGTTCCGACGACACATTCATTCCGCTCGAGGAGCGGACAAACCTTGCGAATCAGGCGAAGGCGGATTTGTTCATTTCGATTCACGCGAATTCCAGCCAGGACCACGCGGCGCGGGGGGTAGAAACTTACTACCTAAACCTGAAGGGCTCTCCGGAGGCGATGGAAGTGGCGGCGCGTGAAAACGCGTCGTCGCAGGACGGCGTGCACGACCTCGAGGATTTGGTAAAGAAAATTGCGCGAAACGAGAAGATTGGCGAGTCGAAAGAATTCGCGGAGGATATCCAGGATTCGCTGGCGAAACGGATGCAGAAAGCCAGCAGGACGGTAAAGAACCGGGGCGTGCGTAAGGCGCCGTTTGTGGTGCTGATCGGGGCGGACATGCCATCGATCCTTACGGAGATTTCGTTCCTCAGCAATCCCTCCGACGAGAAACTGTTGAAGCAGCCGGAATACAGGCAGCGGGTGGCGGAAGGGCTGTACCAAGGCGTGGCGAGCTACCTGCAAAGCATGAACAGCGTGACACTGAATCTGCCCGGCAAGAGCGCCTCAGGTCGGTCCTCGGGGGCGACTCTAGTTGAACAATCTCGGAACCAAAGGTAGTCTGGTGGTGTCTAAGCGAAAGCAAGGGATGCGCCGACAACTACTATTCGTTTGCGGTATTGCGCTGCTCAGCGCTTCGCCGCTTTTCGCCCAGGAAGTTTCCCTGCCAAAGCAATTCCGCGACTGGAATCTGACAAGCTGCTCCGCGAAGCCCACAATGTTTGATTTTGACAAAGAAGCTGGTCAGCGGGAATTCAGCATCTGTCAATACAAGAACAGAGATAGCGTCGTTGGCATTTCGGCTGGGAGGTACCACGATCCGAGTAGCGCATTTGAGGTGTATACGAGCCGCTTGAGACCCGGAATGGTCCCGACCAACGTGGGGCAGGTATCCGCGTTTGACAAAGATGGGGTGATTATCGTTGAAGGCAGCCTTGTTTTGTCGTCCACGGCAAATGTTTCCAAGGATGATCTAGGCACACTGGTTAAGGCGATGGAAGCGGGCAGCGAAAAGGGGCCGCTTCCGCCGATTCGGGGCTATCTCCCGGGTCCGGGCCGCGTGCTGGGATCGGAGCGGTACGCGCTGGGGCCGGAGGCGATGCGGGCGGCGTTGGCAGGGCTGGGACAAGGGGACTTGGCTGGGCTGGTCGATGCCGCGGGATTTTCGTCCGGAGTGGAGGCCATGCTGGCGCGGTTCGCGAGCCGGGGCAGAGGCGGCGGAATTTTGCTGTTGCTGGAATATCCGACGCCGCAACTGGCGGAGCAGCACATTCATCACCTGGATGAGGTTTTCCCGGCGGCGGCGAAACAAGCCGGCACGGTGATTGAGCGGAAGGGATCGCTGCTTTCGATGGTGTTGTCACCGAGTTCGGCGGAGTACGCGAAAAGCCTGAGAGAGGCCGTAGATTACGAGACCCAGGTGACCTGGAACGAAGCGAGCCAGACTGCGACGGATCCGCCAATTACGAGCATCATGGTGAAGATCTTTATTGGGACAGGAGTCTTCATGGTGGCGGCGGTGGTGCTGGGTATCGCATTTGGCGGCGTACGCGTGTTGACGAAAATATTTTTTCCCGGCAAGGTGTTTGACCGGCCGAATCAGATGGAAATTCTGCAACTAGGACTCTCCGGCAAACGCATCGACCCGAGCGATTTTTACTGAGCTAGTTCCCCTCCCAATATAACCAGCCCGGATTTTGCGCGTCTAACTGGAGCACGCCGTTTTGTGCCTTGGTGGACGCGCGAAGGTATCGTAAAATTTGCGATTACGCCGGGGGAGACGGGCCCAACCATGCAAGGCAGCCAAAGAATGAGGAAGAAGTGGCGGACAGCAGCGCTGATGCTAGCGACGGGTGTTCCGCTCATGGCGTGGGGCTGTGGCGACAAGACTTCCGCGGGGGGACCGGGAGCAGGCGGACCGCCGGTGATGCCGGTTCAGGTACAGATTGTACAAACGGTGAGAATCCCGGACACGAACGAGTACTTATCGGTTTTGAAGTCGCGGCAATCCGCAGTGATTAACCCACAAGTGGAAGGGCAAATTACAAAGATTTTTGTGAAGTCCGGGGACAAAGTAAACGCCGGGACACCCCTGCTGCAGATCGATCCGCTGAAGCAGGAAGCCACGCTAAGCAGCCAGCAGGCGACGCTGGCGGCGCAGGAAGCGAATCTGCGTCTGGCAAAAATTTCGCTGGAGCGGGCGCAAAGGCTGTTTGCGGCGCAGGTGATCAGCAAGCAGGATTTAGACAACGCGCAGTCCGCGTATGACGGAGCCGCAGCTCAGATGAAGGCGTTGTCCGATCAAGTGGAGCAGCAGAGAGTGGAGCTGCGGTACTACAAAGTGAGCGCGCTGGCAGACGGCATCGTGGGGGACATTCCCGTGCATGTGGGCGATCGCGTGGCGGTCACGACGCTCTTGACGACGATTGACTTGCCGGGAGCGCTGGAAGCCTACATTTATGTCCCCGCGGACCGCGCCAAGAATTTGAGGGTGGGATTACCGGTGCGATTGCTGGACGAAACTGGGAGCTCGGTATCGGATACCCACATCACGTTCGTTTCGCCGCAAGTCGAAACCGACACGCAGACGGTGCTGGCGAAGGCGGCGGTGGAGAATGCGCGCGCTAAGCTGCGGATTGCACAACAGGTGCGAGCGCAAGTGACGTGGAGTTCGCACGACGGGCCGGTGGTCCCCGTGCTTTCAATCCAGAGAATCAATGGACAAGCGTTTGTGTTCGTGGCCGTAAACGAGGGAAAAGGAACGGTGGCGCGGCAGAAACTGCTGAAGTTGGGCGATACGATTGGAAATGACTACGCAGTGCTCGACGGACTAAAGGCTGGCGACCACGTCATTATTTCCGGCACGCAATTCCTTCAGGACGGCGTTCCGGTCGCGGAACAAATTCAAAAAGACACGAAGCAGGGCGACGGCAAGAGCGCCGCGGCGCGCTAGGTGCCGCGAACCCGATGAGCAGCCCTCTCCCATTCCAAATAAAGGCGGAACCCGGCCTTGTTCGTTGATTTCTTCATCCAGCGTCCGGTGTTTGCAACCGTGTGCGCGCTGATGATTATTTTGGCGGGCGCGATTTCGATTCCCACACTGCCGATAGCGCAATTTCCAAATTTGGCGCCGCCGCAGGTAGTGGTGACGAGCGTCTACATTGGCGCCAACGCGCAAACCGTGGAATCGGCGGTGACGATTCCGCTGGAGCAGGCGATCAACGGCGTGCCGGGGATGAAGTACATCACGTCGACAAGCAGCAACAGCGGCGTGAGCGGGATCACGGTGACGTTCGATGTGTCGCGCGACGTAGACCTTGCTGCGGTCGACGTGCAGAACCGTGTGAGCCAGGCATTGGGCCGATTGCCGAATGAAGTGAAAAATACCGGCGTGATTATCACCAAGCAGGCCAGCGGATTCGTGTTTGGAGCCGGCGTGTACTCGGAGAGCGGAGAATACGACAGCCTCTTTTTGAGCAACTACATCGATGTGTACGTGCGAGACGCGTTAAAGCGCGTGCCGGGCGTGAACGACGCGTTTATTTTTGGAGAGCGGAAATACGCGATGCGCGTGTGGCTCGATCCTGCGCGGATGGCGCAACGCGGGTTGACGGCGACAAATGTGATCAACGCGCTACAAGAGCAAAACGTGCAAGTGGCCGCGGGACAGATCGGGCAGCCGCCGAACGCAGGCGAGCAGGCGTTCCAAATCAGCGTGAGGGCCGTCGGGCGGCTGACGAGCCCAGCGGAATTCGACAATATTATTTTGAAAAGCGGGGCGGATGGGACGCTCGTACGGGTGAAGGACGTTGGCCGGGCCGAATTGGGCGCCGAAAATTACGATGTGCGCGTGCGCTTTAACGGGCATGATGCGATCGGGTTTGGCGTAACGCAGCTGCCGGGGGCCAACGCGCTGGACGTGGACCGCGACGCGAAAGCCGAACTGGTAAGGCTTTCGAAGACTTTTCCGCCCGGATTGAAGTACGCGGTGGCGTTTGATTCGACCACCGTAATTGGCGAATCGATCCAGGACGTGCTGATCACGCTGGTGGAGGCGATCCTTCTCGTCATCACGGTGATTTATATTTTTCTGCAGGATTGGCGGAGCACGCTCATTCCGGCAGTGACGATTCCGGTTTCGCTGATAGGGACGTTTGTTTTCATCAAGTTGCTGGGGTTCTCAATCAATACGCTGACGCTATTCGGGATCACGCTTGCGACGGGATTGGTGGTTGACGACGCGATCGTGGTGATCGAGAACGTGGAGCGGCACATCATGGAAGGCTTGACGGAGCCGCACAACGCGGCGTCCGTGGCCATGAAAGAGGTGGCTGGAGCCGTCATCGCTACTTCGCTGGTGCTGGTTGCAGTGTTTGTGCCCGTGGCGCTCTTTCCAGGCACTACAGGAATTTTGTTCCGGCAATTCGCACTGACCATCGCGTTTTCGGTATCGATATCCGCGTTTAATGCGCTGACTTTGACACCGGCGCTTTCCGCGATTTTGCTGGGACGCCACCGCGAGCGCGCGGAAGGAAGAATTTTTCATGCGTTCAATCGCCTGGTGACAGGTGGAACGAATTTGTACCGCAATACGGTGCGGCATGTTATCGGCTGGCGTTTTGCGGCGCTTTTGGTTTTCTTCGCCGCACTAGGTCTGACCTACTGGATTTATAACAAGGTTCCGCGCGCGTTTATTCCGGAAGACGATCAGGGCTACATCATCATCGCCGTGCAAGCGCCGCAAGGGGCGTCGTTGCAGTACACGACAGATATCTGCGGCAAGGTGGAAGAGACGCTCTCGCACATTCCGGAGATTGCGGGCGCGTTTTCGCTTCCCGGGTTCAGCCAGTTTGGCGCCGCACCGAATCGCGGCGTGGTGTTCAGCAGCTTGAAGCCGTTTTCGGAGCGCAAGGGCGAGGAACATTCCGCTGGGGCGGTGATTCAGCGATTGCGCAGGCAGCTGTTCGCCATTCAGGGCGCGCTAGTGATCCCCTTCAATCCGCCCGCAGTGCAAGGGTTGGGACAATTCGGCGGATTTTCGTACCAACTGGAGGACCTCGGGCGAAATTCGCTGCAAACGATAGCGGCTACCGCCAACAAACTTGTGGCGCAAGGCAACGCGAGCAAGGATTTGGTGGGACTGTTCACGAGCTTTACGGCGAATGACCCGCAGTATTTGGTGCAAATCGATCGGGTAAAAGCGAAGAGCTTGCAAGTGCCGCTGAACCAGGTGACGGATGCGCTGCAGGTGTACATGGGATCGGAATACGTGAACGATTTCGACTTCAACAACCGGTCGTATCGCGTGTACGTGCAAGCGGATAGCAAGTATCGCTCGCAGCCTAAGGACATCCAGCAATACTACTTGCGATCGGACGTGGGCAGAATGATTCCGCTGGACAATCTGGTCACGGTGACGCCGACGGAGAGCGCGCAAGTCATCAGCCACTACAATTTATTTCGCTCGGCGGAGATCGACGGATCGGCCGCGCCAGGGCAAAGTTCTGGCGAAGGGATAGCGGCGATGGAAGCGCTTTCGAAGCAAGTGCTTCCGCAAGGAATGGCGTTCGAATGGAGCGGGTTGTCGCTGGAGGAGATTCAGTCCGGAGGGAAGGCGCTGATTCTGTTCGGGCTCGGACTGGTGGTCGTGTATCTGACGCTGGCGGCGCAGTACGAGAGTTTCGTGCTGCCGTTTATTGTATTGATGGCGGTGCCCATTGCGATTTTAGGGGCGATTGGGGCGCAGGCGATGCGTGGACTGCAGAATGACGTGTATTGCCAGATTGGATTGGTGATGCTGATCGGACTTGCGAGCAAGAACGCAATCTTGATCGTGGAATTCGCGGAGCAACTGCGCGGGCACGGAATGACGATCGTAGAGGCAGCCATCGAGGCTGCACGGATTCGATTGCGGCCGATCCTGATGACTTCGTTCGCGTTTATTCTGGGCGTGGTGCCGCTGGTGCTTGCGCGAGGAGCGGGGCGCGCGGGACGAATTTCCGTGGGAACGACGGTGTTCGGGGGAATGATTGCGGCGACGACGTTAAACCTTGTATTTATTCCTGTGCTGTACGTGATTGTGAAGAGCATTTTTCCTGGCGGAAAAGCAAAGACCGCTTCCGTTGAGCACTAATTTCTCTCTCTCATTGAACAATTGATTTACTGGTTTGGAGTGGAGCGGCCGAGAAGGACGTTGTGTCACTGCTTTTTGAGCAGACACACACCTGACCAGGGGCGGTCGCGGCGGGATTTTTCTGTTTCGGGGAGAAGCGCGAAAAGGCCCATGAAAAAGGAGAGGCGCTTCAGACGCGCTGCGTTTTTTAGGAGTGAGCGGACGTCGACGGGCTTCCACCCGTAAGGGATGAAGAAGTTTGGTCCTTCGGGAGGAGCAAATTTGAAAGGCGCGGCATGGTGTAGCTGCTTGGCCATTTTCTTTGCCAGCATGCGCAGAAGACCTGGCGAGGCGATATCGAGAATCCAGGACTGAAAGCTGGGGGGCGCGGCGAGGTCCTTGGCGAGGCCGGCGACATCATCGGGAGTCAAATAGATGAGCAGACCCTCGGTGATGATGAGGGCTTTGGTGCACCTGCCGCCGAGCTGCGCGAAGAAATCGCGCCGTGCCGGAGCGTTTGATAGATCGAGCCGAATGCGTTCGAGGGAGCAGACAGGTTTTTCATCGCGAAGAATTTCCTCTTTATAGGAGAGGATTTCGGGGAGATCGACTTCGACCCATATTAGGGACGCGGGAAGCTGCATGCGATAGGGACGAGCGTCGAGACCCGCAGCGAGGTTGATGACCATGTCAGTGCCTTGCTGGACTTGTTCGTTGATGAGATCGTCGCCGAGGCAGGTGCGGGTGATCATGCTCCAGTCACTGTCGCGGCCGAGGGGCATGGACTTTGCGATTTGTTCGCCGCGTTCGCCAGCGAGGCGACGCGCGAAAGGATCGCGGAAGTGGGCGTCGGGACGTTCGGTCTCGCGCGCTCGATAGACGGCGACCCATCGGGCTGTGTCCGAGACGTTGCGAATCAGTGGTTCTGCACCCGCAGCTGATGAAGAAGGTGCGAGAGCCTCTTTGTCGGTCACGTTTTTGCCTCGTGATGATGAGTGAAAGCGATCTGCGCAATGGTAACTGCTGATGCGGCAGCTGCACAACAGAGAAAGCCGCGAGCCGGCGTGGGACGCAAACCTCGGAACAGATTAACGGCGTGTTTTCAGCGGGTGGTCCTTTCAAGAAACGAATGTCATATATAATCGCCGCCAGTGCGCGTAATGAACTGCGGCTACTTTAGAAGAAAAAGTGAGCTGCAATAAATCGTTTGCGCCAGGCGAAGGCGTTGAGAATTGCGCGAGAGAAAACTGAGACCCATGCTGGTGCGGAGGCGGTTAGCGTGAACTTCGAATTCAGCGAAAAGACGAAAGAGCTGCAACGGCGTTTGCAGGCTTTCATGGGCGAGCATATCTACGCGAACGAGCAGCGGTTTCAGGATGAGATTGAGCGCGACCGGTGGAAGCCAACACGAATCATCGAAGGGCTAAAACTGAAGGCGCGCGCGGCCGGGCTTTGGAATCTCTTTCTGCCGAATGATGAAAGTGGCGCCGGACTGACGAATCTCGAATACGCGCCACTGTGCGAGATCATGGGCCGTAGCGTGATGGCGCCCGAAGTATTCAATTGCTCGGCGCCGGACACGGGGAATATGGAGGTGCTGGCGCGGTACGGAACGACGGAACAAAAAGAGAAATGGCTGAAGCCGCTGCTCGAATGGCGAAATCCGTTCGTGCTTTGCGATGACGGAGCCGGAGGTGGCTTCTTCGGATGCGACGAACATTCGCGCCAGCATCGTAAGGGACGGCGATGAATACGTCATCAACGGACGAAAGTGGTGGACGTCCGGAGCGGGAGATCCACGGTGCAAAGTTGCGATCTTCATGGGCAAGACCGATGCAAACTCTGCGGTGCACAAACAGCAATCGATGATTTTGGTGCCGCTGGACAGCGCCGGGAGTCAAGATCGTGCGGCTGCTCAGCGTGTTTGGATATGATCATGCGCCGCACGGGCATGCGGAAATTGCATTCGAAAACGTTCGCGTGCCGGCGTCAAACATGCTGCTGGGTGAAGGACGAGGATTTGAAATTGCGCAAGGGCGGCTGGGGCCGGGACGAATCCATCATTGCATGAGATGCATTGGAGTGGCCGAGCGCGCGCTAGAAACAATGTGCAAGCGTGTTCAAGCGCGCGTCGCGTTTGGCAAACCGCTGGCGGAACAGGGAACGATTCGCGCGGACATCGCGGAGTCACGCATGGAGATTGAGCAGGCGCGGCTGTTGACCCTTAAGGCGGCTCACATGATGGACACGGTCGGAAATAAAGAAGCGCGGGCGGAAATCGCGATGATCAAAGTCGTTGCGCCAAACATGGCTCTGCGCGTTTTGGACCGGGCCATTCAGGCGCATGGCGGAGCGGGCGTTTCCGGCGACACGTTCCTTGCCAGCCGCTTGGGCGAATGTGCGGACTTTGCGGCTGGCGGACGGGCCGGATGAAGTACACGCGGAATCCATCGCGAAATGGGAGCTTAGAAAATGGGAAAAACCGCGAACGCAGGCGCATTCGGATTGATGCAAACTCAGGCTTGACCCGCAGTGGGGCTCTTTCGTGGAGGGTGGTGTGGCACCTGTCGTCGTGGACTCGCCGGAATCTTTAAAGAATTATGTCGGGAAAGAGATCGGTGTGAGCGAATGGCTAACAGTCACACAAGAACGCATCACGCAATTCGCGGAAGCTACCGAGGACCGGCAATGGATCCATATTGATCGCGCGCGGGCGGAGAGGGAATCTCCGTTCGGGACGACGATTGCGCATGGATTCTTGACGCTTTCGCTGATCAGCCGGTTTTTGAAGGACGTGATGCAAGTTCGAACCGGTGTTGGAATGGCGATCAACTACGGGCTCAATCGAGTGCGCTTCCCTGCTCCCGTGCGCAGTGGTTCGCGAATTCGGGCACGTGTCATTCTGCTGAGTCTGAAAGAAGTTTCTGGAGCGCACGAGGCGGCTTTTTCGGTGACGGTGGAGACGGAAGGTGGCGAGAAACCGTGCTGCGTTGCGGAATCGATCGTGCGTTATTACCGCTAGCCCAAGTGCTAAGCTTCATTCGATTTCAGAGATAAGAATCACAAAATAATGCAGGTGTCAGATCGCGCCTGTTTCAGCGGTGCGCAAAGAGGCGCGCAAAAGAAGTTTGATGAGCTGCGGCATGCTGGCGAAGCGTTCGTCGTGGGTCAAACCTTGGTGATAGCGATAGTAAATCTGCTGGACGATCACGGCGATTTTGAAACGCGCAAAGGCCAGGTAGAACGGCAGATTAGTGACGTCGCGGCCGGTTTTCAGCGCATAGCGATGGACCAGTTGAGCGCGTGTAAGGCTGCCGGGATAGATCGTAGGTCCCCAGCGGGTTTCGAGCATCTCCGGGGGATCGCTGGCATCGATCCAGTAAGCAAGAGCGGAACCGAGATCCGTCAGCGGATCGCCGATGGTGCACATTTCCCAATCCAGGACACCGATAATTTTGGTGAGATCGTTGGGATCGAGAACGACGTTGTCGTATTTGTAGTCGTTGTGGATAAGCGCGGCACCGGTTGATAGAGGCATGTGCTGTTGGATCCAGTCGGAAATTGGTTCGATCTCCGGAATGTCGTGCGTCTTGGAGCCATGGTAGCGCTCGATCCAGCCGCGCACCTGGCGTTCGAGGTAGCCCTGGGGCTTGCCCAAATCGGCGAGGCCAATCGCATCGTAATCGAGGCTGTGAAGAAGAGCGAGATTGTCGAGGAAGGATTCGCTCGCTCGCCGCGCCGTTTCCGGGGAGAAATCCAAGCCGGGCGGAATGACTCTGCGAAGGATGATGCCGTGAATGGGTTCCATCAGATAGAAGGAAGCGCCCAGGACGGAAACGTCGTCGCAGAAGAGAAGGACACGCGGCGCCGGAGGATAATGGGCATGAAGCATGGAGAGCACACGAAATTCGCGGCCCATGTCATGAGCAGATTTGACCTTACTTCCGAATGGAGGACGGCGAAGAACCATATCGCGCGGACCGAGTTGCACGGAATAGGTGAGATTCGAATGGCCGCTTGGATATTGCCGCACGATCAGCGGGCCAGTTTCATCCCGGAAATGAATGCGAAGGAAAGATTCAAGCTTCGCGAGGTCGAGCTCTTCTCCCGGACGTACGGTGGTCGTTGGATCTTGGAGGTGAGCCATATATTACTCGCGAGGCTTCTCTATCTATAAGTCAGCAAAGCGGGATCGTCCAAATGCTGAAACGAGTTAAACGTGCTGAGCGTGAAGCGATCCCCGGCAAACAAGAATTCGCTATAAGAACAATTGCGAGGCATCCAGGCGACTTGCAGCGTGTCTTGCGGTGAAAGGCGCAACGCGCGCTGGACAGCCACCGCGACGGGGCCACCGGAAGTAAAAATTGCGCAAGTTTCGCTTTTGCCTGCGGTGGACAGAAATTGCGAAAGCCCCCGATTGACGCGGACAATAAACGCCTCCCAGGATTCGACGCCATTTACGATTAATTCTCCGTTGACCCACATCGTGACCACTGATTCGAAGAGTTTTTGGAAATTCCTGCGGCGCTGGGGTGGACTGTTAGCATTGCGCACTGCGTTTTCGAGATCACGGATGTGCGAGTTGGTCTCAGTAAGCCGCGGAAGACTTCTTTCCAGTACGACGTCGCCCTGGAATTCGTCGAACTCGTCGAACACGACGGGCACGGGAAGTTTTAGACCGTTCTTCGAGTAGCTTTCGCGCACAGATATTTCGGTGTCGCGATGGCGGACGCGCGGCCCGGTGCAAACGCGATCGAGGACGACTTTGCGGCGAGCCCAATACTCTCCCAATACACGGGCCTGAGCCTCGCCGGTGGCGGAGAGCTTGTCGTAATCCGCCTCGAGAAAAGAAGCCTGTGCGTGGCGAACCAGAAAAACGCGTCCCATGCGTCACCTAAGAAGACTGCGACTGCCTTGCCAAAGAACAGCCGTTGACGGAAAGCAAAAAGTGATCCGCAACGCAACTATGAGCCGCTAGGCGGTCGCGCTCTGTTCCTTGTTGTAGTCCGCGAACTTCTTGCCCTCTTCCGCGAGCCGCTTCAAAAGCGGCGCCGGCTCCCAGAGATCGCCATGCTGTTTGTGAAATTCTTCAATGCGGTCGCAGACTTTTTTCAAACCCACCGTGTCGGCATACCACATCGGTCCGCCGCGATATGCCGGAAAGCCGTAGCCGTTGAGGTAGATGATGTCGATGTCGACGGCGCGCAGGGCAAAGCCTTCTTCGAGAATGCGTGCGCCTTCGTTGACAAGAGCGTAGACGCAGCGATCGACGATTTCTTCCTTGGAGATTTGGCGCTGAGGAATGCCGGCCTCCGCGGCCCATTTGCGGACTAGCTGCTGCGACTTCCGGATCAGGAATCGCGCGTCGACTTTCGTCGTACTTGTACCAGCCAGCGCCGGTTTTCTGGCCGTAGCGGCCCATCTCGCAGAGTTTATCCCCGGCGAAAGCGCTGACGAATCCCGGGCTTTTCGAGGTGCGCGATATTCCTTGCGGATTCGCCAGCCGACATCGAGGCCGGCGAGATCGCCGACAGCGAGCGGGCCCATGGCCATGCCAAAATCGTAGAGCGCCGAATCGACGGCCTCGACGCTAGCGCCTTCTTCCAGCAGGAACACGGATTCGCGGACGTACGGATGAAACATGCGGTTGCCGACAAATCCGCGGCAGTTCCCTACCAGAACGCCGATTTTGCCGAGCTTTTTTCGAGAGCTGCATGCAGGTGGCGATGACTTCCTTGCGCGGTGGCTTTGCCGCGGACAATTTCGAGCAGGCGCATCACGTTTGCGGGACTGAAGAAATGCGTACCGATCACGGACTGCGGGGCGCGAAGTCGCGGAGGCGATTTCGTCGATGTTCAAAGTGGAGGTGTTGCTGGCCAGAATGGCGCCGGATTTGCAGACGCGGTCCAGTTCGGCGAAGACTTCTTTCTTGAGCGCCATGCCTTCAAACACAGCTTCGATCACCATGTCGGCGTTCGCAGAAAGCTTCATAGCTCGAGTGTCGGCTGAATCAGCTTCAGCCGCTCATCCACGAAATCTTGTGTAAAGCGGCCGCGCTTCACAGAAGTCGCATAATTTTTTTGAATGTTCGCAAGGCCCTTGTCGAGCGCGGCCTGGTCGGCTTCCTTCAAGAGCACGGGGATGCCGGCGTTTGCAAAGACCATAGCGATGCCGCCGCCCATGGTTCCCGCGCCGACGACGGCGGCGCGTATTGACTGGGATGAGCGCGAGTATCCTTCGGAATGTCCGGAATTTTGGCCACTTCGCGCTCGCCAAAGAAAACGTGAATGAGCGCCTTGGATTGATCGGAAAAAAGGCAGTCCATGAAGAGCTTGCGCTCGAGTTTGCAGCCCTCCTCGAACGGGAGTTTTGTGGCGGCTTCGACAGCATCGATGGCTGCGAGCGGCGCGATCATTCCACGCTGCTTTTTGCGAGCGTTATCGCGCGCGGCGGCAAAGATCGGGGCGTTTTGTTCCGGCGGAGCCGAGTTTGTCGTTGCGCTCGCGCGTTTTGCGAACGGGTTTGTCGGCAATCTCACGCGCAAAGGCGACGGCGCCCGTCAACAGATCGCCTTCGATCAGGCGGTCGAGGATGCCGTGCTGCAGGGCTTCTTCGGCCTTGATGGGGTTGCCGTTCGCGCACATGTCGACGGCTTTGGCGGCGCCTGCGAGCCGCGGCAAGCGTTGCGTGCCGGCCGCGCCGGGAATGATGCCGAGCTTTACTTCCGGCTGGCCGACTTGCGCGCTGGGAACGGCCACGCGATAGTGGCCGGACATGGCAAGTTCGAGGCCTCCGCCGAACGCGCTGCCATGAATCGCCATAACGACTGGCTTGCGGCAATCTTCGATTTTCAAGAGGAGCGACGGCAGCTCCAAACCGCCGCTGCTAGCTTTGCCGGAAGTGATCTTGCCGAATTCCTTGATGTCCGCGCCGGCGATGAAAGTCTTGCCGCCACCGATGAGCACCGCCGCTTTGATCGAATCGTCTTTGTCGATTTCCTCGATCGCAGCGGCGATGCCTTCGGGCACGCCAGGGCTAAGAGCGTTGACTGGAGGATTGTTGATAGTAATGACTACAATACCACTGTCATTCGTAAGCTCAACCAGGTCGCTCATCGGTGGCACTCTTTCCTCAGGGAAATGTTTCTCAAAACTCACAGAAAAATGCGCGGGTGCGGGCGCCCAGCCCAGCACTCTCAAATCCTATTTATAAGGCCACTCACTTACGGCTGGCAAATTCTGGCCGGATGGTGTCTTGGCCGCCCCAATATTTTTTGCGCAGCTCCCTTTTCAGAATTTTGCCAGTGCCGGTTTTGGGAAGGCTGTCAAAGAATTCGACGGAGTGAGGAGCATTTATAATGCGCGATGCGGGCCCGGCAAAAGTCGATCAATTCCGCCTCCGCAGCCTGCGAGCCGGGCTTCAGCACGACCAAAGCTTTGGGCACTTCTCCCCATTTCGCGTCGGGAACAGGGATGACTGCAACTTCGTAAACATTGGGATGAGCCAGGAGCGTTTTCTCGACTTCCAGCGAAGAAATATTTTCGCCGCCGCTGACGATAATCTCTTTCTTGCGATCGACCACGAGGAGGTAACCATCTTCATTCATCGTGGCCATGTCGCCGGTATGAAACCATCCGCCGCGCATGGCTTCTGCGGTGGCTTGCGGCTGTCCCCAATAGCCCTCCATGACCACGTCGCTGCGCGCAACTACCTCGCCGACGCTTTTCCCGTCGTGCGGCACATCTTTGTCATTTGCGTCCACGACACGAAGTTCCACGCCGGGAATTGCGAAGCCAGTCATGGCCTGGCCGATATATTTCTGCTCGCCTTCCCAATCGAGCCCGGGTTTCATTCTGGAGAAGGAGAGCGATGGGGGAGGTTTCCGTGAGTCCGTAGCCGGAGCGGCAGGTCGCGCCAAGTTTTTCTTCCACCTCGCGCACCAGGGTCGGAGACGAAGCTGCTCCGCCGATATTGATGATGCGCAGGCTGCTCAAGTCATATTTTGGGACGCTCGGGGCAATTGACGAGCGCGGTGGCCATGGCGGGCACCAGACACATGTTGCGCACACGCTCCTGCTCGATTAAGTGGAAAATTCGCGTGGTTTCGAAGCGCTGCAGCATCACGTGCTTTCCGCCCGTCAAAGCGAGCGTATGCGGCGTGCCCCAGCCATTGGCGTGGAAAAGAGGAATGGTGTGCAGTTGAACGCCATCGGCAGTGGGATCGTCGGTGAGGCAGGCGTACAGCGCGTGCATGTAATATTGCGATGAGTGAGCATCACGCCTTTGGGATTGGCGCTGGTGCCGCTGGTGTAGAACAGTTCGGCGACGGCGTTCTCGTCGACTTGCATGATGTCGGTGCGGTAGGGGGAAGCGGCGGCGAGGAGTTCGTCGTAATTTTTGGGAGCGAGCCAGTCTGTTTGCGGCGCACCGTCGAGCAAATAATAGGATTCCACCGTCGAAACGCTTCTACGAAAGGAATCGACGGCGGGAAGAAATTCCTTTTCGAGGAAGAGCACTTTTGCTCCGGCGTCATTCAAAATGAAGGCAAGCTCATGAGGGGCTAGCCGGATATTCAAGGGGAGCAGGACGGCGCCGGCATCGAGAACGCCGTAGTAGGCCTCGAGCAAGCGATGGCAGTTCATGCTGAGGAAGGCGACTCGGTCGCCGGGCTTTACACCGGCTGCGCGCAACGCGCCAGCCAGGCGAGCTGCGCGTTCGGCAAATTGGGCATACGTGAAGCGCAACTCGCCGCAAACAACCGCGGTCCTGCGCGGATATTGCTGTTCGGCGTATCGGAGACAGCGAAGAGGTGTGAGAGGAATATTCATGGCGTGTCAAGCGCCTGTCAGGCGGTTTGCCCTCCATCGACAACCAAGACGTGACCGGTGACGTAATCGGAGGCGCTGGAAGCAAGAAAAACCGCCGCGCCTTTCAAATCGTGGTCGTTGCCGAATCGCCGCAGCGGGATCTTGCTCAAGAAGGCGTCCTTGTTTCGTTCTATCACGACTTGCGACATATTCGTGGGAAACCACCCGGGAGCAATGGAGTTTACCTGAATGTTGTGAATACCCCATTTGCAGGCCAGATCTTTGGTGAATGAAATGACGCCACCTTTGCTGGCGTGGTAACCGATAGCCTGAAATTCCGGCGGAGCACCGCGCAGGCCAGCCACGGAGGCGATGTTGATAATCTTTCCGCGGCTCTGGGGGACCATATACTTTCCGGCAGACTGCGAAAAGAGAAACGTGCCGGTCAGATTCGTCTCGATGACTTTGTTCCAATGCTCCAGGCGCATTTCTTCCACGGGAGCGCCCCAGGAGGTTCCGGCATTGTTGATCAGGATATCGATGCGCCCGAAATGAGAAAAAGCGGTGTCGACGACTGACTGAACGTCGGCTGGATTTTTTACATCGCATGCCAGCGCGAGGGTTTTTATATCTAGTTTCTGCAATTCAGTAGCCGCCTGCTCGCAGCGCTCTTTTTTGCGGGCGCAGAGCACGACGTTGGCGCCCATTTCCGCTAGGCCTTCAGCCATTTGACGGCCGAGGCCGATGGAACCACCGGTGATGATGGCCACGCGCCCGGTGAGATCGAAAAGTTGTCGAACGTTCATCGCTGGCGAGACACTTTCCAATGCGTCGTGACGATTGGCGAAACCTGATCCAGCACGCGAATAGTGCTTACGGGCTCGCGCAATGGAAAATACTAGAGTCAGAAGCATACGCCAAGCTCGAATTCGGTATTGGCGGAAAAGGGCGTGTTTTGCTGAGGAGCCTGCTAGTTGCAATTATTAAGGCGTCAGGACCACGCGGCCTGCGATTCGTCCTGCGCGCATCTCTTCCAACGCGTCATTGGCCTGGGCAAGCGGGCGCGCAGTCACCTGGCATTGAAGTTTGCCGGCAGCCGCCATTGCGAGGACTTCTCTGAGATCGTGGCGCGTGCCCACGGCGGAGGCCTGAATGCGGACTTCACCAGCAGCCATCATAATCGCCGGAAAACAGATATTTTCCGCGGGCAAGCCTACCACCAGCAGAGTTCCTCGAGACCGCAAGCAGCTGAACGCCGTGTCATAGGCTGCCCGCGATGCGGAAGTAACAATGACGACATGTGCGCCGCCGGTCGCGCGAAATTCTTTAACAACATTGTTCGAAGAAGAGTTCAGCGTTCGAACGGCGCCGAGCTTGGCCGCCGCAGCAAGCTTTTCCTCGGAAATGTCGACGGCGGTAACTTCCGCTCCGAGACCAGCGCCGATTTGAACCGCAAGATGACCCAGGCCACCAACTCCAAAAACGGCGAGCCGCTGACCGGGCAGAATTTTTGCTTGACTGAGCGCACGATAGGCAGTGACTCCGGCGCAGAAAAGCGGCGCTACGCCTAAAGCGGAGAGATTGTCCGGTAACTTCTGAATGTGGCTTGCGCGAGCCCTCATCAATTCCGCGTAGCCGCCATCCACGCTCACTCCGGTGATTAACTGCTTCGAGCAGAGGTTTTCGTTGCCCTCGCGGCAGGGTTCGCACTCTCCGCATGTCCAGTAAATCCACGGAACACCAACGCGATCGCCCACACGAAAGTCGCTCACCGCTTCGCCGAGTTCGACAATATGGCCGGAAATTTCGTGGCCGAGTATCAAAGGCATCTTGGTAATGCGAGAGAATTGCGGCCAGTCGCCATCAGCCACATGAAGGTCGGAATGGCAGACGCCACACGCCTCCACGGCGATCAGGGCTTCGCCGGGACCGGGCTCAGGGCGAGGAACATCTATGATTGCCAGAGGCTTCTTGAATTCCTGCAGGACAGCAGCTTTCATGCGGTCACCGTGAACAGTGCGAACTGAAAAAGGGTCTTCATGCAGCGTGCTATTTAGTCCGAAACCGGAACCGCATCTTTGATCGGGTCTCGCACAAAGCTGCGCCCGTGGCGCTCCGACCCAAACAGAAGGAGAACAGTTAGCGCCAGAATGGTCACGAGTTCAAATCCGGCCATGGCCCACTGGTAGCCGACGTGGTCGCGCAGTGCGTATTGAATCGTGTTTGTAGGCGAAGCGAAAAGAATTCCCAACTGATAGGTGAGACCGGGCATCAAGCCGCGCGTGGCGTCCGCGGACAATTCATTCAGATGCACAGGGATTACGCCCCAAGCACCCTGCACACCTGCCTGCATCAAAAAAGCGGCGCACATGAGGATTGTGAGGTTCCCACCGAACGCCCAAAGCGGAATCATGAGCAACGAGAGTCCCAAAGCCGCGATCATGCCTTTGCGGCGGCCAGCGACCTGCGAGAGGTGTCCAAAGATAATTGCGCCCACGACGGCGCCGATATTGTAAATGATCGCAATGTTCGCGCGCACTGCGGACGAGGCGCGATGTACTTCTTGCAAGAAATCGGGGTACAAGTCCTGCGTGCCGTGGGAAAGGAACATCATGAAAGTCATTAGTACGACAAGGTAGAGGACTCGCTTCCATTCGAGGGCTACGATGCGAAGAACCTGTCCAGTGCTCGCGACGCGATGTTGTTTCCAGGCCTCGGACTCCGGCACCTTCGCCCGGATGTAAAGGGCCAGCAGGGCAGGCAGAGCGCCGATCCAGAACATGGGACGCCAACCCCAAGCGGGCAAGATAAAACGTGCCGCAAGCGCAGCCAGCAGATTGCCGATTGGATAGCCGCTCTGGAGAATTCCGCTCAATATGCCTCGCCAGCGGATGGGAGCGGCTTCCATCGCAAGCGATGCGCCTACGCCCCACTCGCCGCCCATGCCGATACCGAACAAGGCCCGCATCACGAAAAAGAATTTGTAGTTCGGCGAAAAACCGCACAGGAGCTCGATGAGAGAAAAATAGATGACGTTGGCCATCAGCGGAATGCGGCGGCCGTAGCGGTCTGAGAGCGCTCCGAAAATCAGAGCTCCAATAGGACGCATCGCGAGCGTCGCTGTTGTGGTCAAGATGATGTCACTCTTGGATACGCCGAATTGTTTGGCGAGGACGTCGTACATCAACGTCACAACAAAAAAGTCGAAAGCGTCGAGGGTCCAGCCGAAAAACCCGGCGAGGACGGCGTGGTGTGCCTTTGATTTTGAGCTAGCGGCCGAGTCTGTTATATGCACGCGATAAGCCTTCGCCGATCCGGAGCTGACGGGCTCCCATTGTAGCCAAAGTTTGCGACATTCCCGCGTGTTGATCTGTGCGGCATTTTGCCGCTAGGCCGGAAGAGATTGTCCACGAGTTTCAGCTCCAAAGGGAATCAAGAGCAGACCAAGCGCAAACGCCAGCGAAGTAATTGCTACTGGAATTCCCAGTGAGCCATAGCGCTGTACCCCGGTGCCCACAAGAAATGTGATCGCGGCTCCGCCGAAACGCGCAAAGGAAGTGGAGAAGGCGAAGGCGCTTGCGCGGCATTCCGTGGGATATTGTTCCGGCAGCCACAGGGTGTAGACCGCAAAATTCGCGCCGCCCAGGCCAAGAAAGAAAAGACACACAAAAAACCAGGGGAGCGCGGATGGACCGAGGTAGAAAACCTTGCCGAACGTGAGAGCGATGAAGACTATCATCAAGGCAAAGAAAAAGCCCAAGGCGCCTCGGCGGCCGAGGCGTTCCGCAAGCCACGGCATTGCCAGGCAACCCAGAATGGTGGCGAAGGCGACGAGCATCGTAGCGCGAGAAGCGAGTTGCGCGGCAGCAGGGACGGCATGGCCGGCGGCTTCCGCCAGAGAACTTACCGCAGCCGGAACATAGACCGTTCCTGCCCACAGCCCACTTATCGAAACGAGCATAAGGAGGGAGTTCAAAATTGTACGACGGCGCAAGGCAGGCGAAAAAAGTGCCGCGAAGGGGCGGTAAAACTGCCAGGAGCGAACGACATCCAATTTGTTGGACCAGCGCGCTGGTTCGGTGACGCCATGACGCACCCACACCAGGAGAAGCGCCGGCAAGCCTCCGACGGCAAACATGGCGCGCCAGCCATAGTGGCTGCCGATGGCGTAGTTAGCGATAGCGGCAAGAAAAATACCGACGTAATAGCCGGTGTGCATGTAGCCCGCTCCAGCGCGGCGGCGATTTTCTGGCCACTCTTCCGCGACGAATGTACCGCCCATGGCCCACTCGCCGCCGATTCCGATTCCTGCGAGGACACGCAAAATCGCCAACTGCCAGATACTGGTGACGAGTGCGCTCAGAAACGTGAAGACCGAATACCACACGATGGTCAGCATCAATGTACGAACGCGACCGAACTTGTCGCCCATAGGGCCCCACAAGAACGCAAGCCCCCAACCCAACAGGAAAAGAGCGAACAGCAAACCCCCGTAGTAGCCGATGTTGCCTTTTGTTGCGGCGATGCCGGAACGTGGAAGGAGATCACGAAGCGAGGGCAAAAGAACGAGCGCATAGATGAAAGAATCCATGCCGTCGAGAGTCCAGCCACCCCAAGCAGCCCAAAAACCTCGAACTTGATTTCGCGTGAGCGGGTCGTGCGAACTCTTGGGTCCGGTCGACGGTTCAAGATGCATCGTGCGAGGGACTATATCAAAAAGGGTTAGCGAGAAAAGAGTGAAGTCGGGTGGATGTTCGATCTGAACTACAGGCGACAGACAGAATGCCTTGGCCAGCCAAATCTAATTTGAGTGCCAGTTGGGGTGCGGTAGACTTTGTGATTCGCCAGGGCAAGGGTGGGCGCTGGCAATTCAATCTTTATGGCACGATCAATGAACAGCGCTAAGGGACAGTGTCACCCGTGAAGGTAAGAGTGTTTAGTGTGAAAGCGGAGCTGGGCAAGGCGGCGGCCGTGCAAGCCGCGAGGACGATCCGCCATGCGATTAATGATCGCGGGTTGGCACGCATTATCGCAGCCACAGGTGCTTCTCAATTTGACTTTCTGGATGCCTTGACCGCAACGACGGGTATCGACTGGCAAAAAGTGGAATTATTCCATCTCGATGAATACATCGGGCTTCCCATGAATCATGCGGCCAGCTTCTGCCAGTATCTGCAGGAGCGCTTGATAACCAAGACGGGAATTATTCGGCAACACCTGTTGAATGGAACGGACCAACCGACAGAACTCATCCGACGGGTGGGCGGCGAGTTAAAGGTTGCTCAAATCGATGTTGCATTCGTCGGCATCGGTGAAAACGGGCACCTTGCGTTCAACGATCCGCCAGCGAATTTCGAAACAAACGATCCTTACATCATTGTGAGTTTGGATGAAGCGTGCCGGCGACAACAAGTCGGAGAGGGCTGGTTCGCAAATCTTTCGGAGGTGCCGGTGCGGGCGATCTCCATGTCCGTTCGGCAAATTCTGAGCGCGAAAGAAATCATTGCGGTAGTTCCTGACGCCCGCAAGGCACAGGCGGTTAAAGCCTGTATTGAAGGACCGATCAGCCCAATGGCTCCGGCATCGATCCTCCGAACGCATCCGGATACAACAATTTATCTCGACGGACAATCCGCAGCGCAACTGAGCCCAGCGACACTCTCAGCTCTTGCGGCTTCGGGCTGACAGATGGCTCTCCTCCCACGCAGGATTGGAACGGCTGCCTAATGGACTTCCACGCGGAAACAAGATCGCATGGACCAGGCTTGCAAAGCGGGCACACCATCCCTTCCCTGCGATGGTGGATCGGCGCACTTCTCTTTGTTTCGACGGTCATCAACTACATCGATCGCCAGACTCTCTCCCTGCTAGCTCCTTACCTGAAGCAAGATTTCCACTGGACCAATACGGACTACGCCAACCTAGTCGTCGCGTTCCGCGTTGCCTATTCCATCGGACAAACTCTCAATGGCAGGCTGATGGATCGTATTGGAACAAAGCGAGGACTCACGCTCACCGTCTTGGCGTACTCGATTGTCTCCGTTCTCACGCCGCTCGCAAGAGGCTTCTACTCTTTCATGGGTTTTCGTTTCTTTCTCGGACTTGGCGAATCCGGCAACTGGCCGGGCGCAACCAAGGCCGTCTCGGAGTGGTTTCCAAAGCAAGAACGCGGCCTCGCCACGGCACTGTTCGATAGCGGTTCCTCCATCGGCGGTGCTGTCGCTCCGTTCCTTGTCCTGTGGTTGTATTTCCGCTGGGGTCTTCGTCCCGCATTTGTTGTTCCCGGTCTGCTCGGATTCCTGTGGCTCATTGTTTGGCGTTGGTTCTATCACCTCCCGCAGGACCATCCTCGGATTAGTGCCGCAGAACGGCAGATGATCCTTGCCGACCATAAAGAAGACCAACCTCTGGCAGCAACGCCCCCGCGCTGGCGCGATCTTCTAAAACTTCCGCAAACCTGGGGGACTATCATCGCCAGGAGCTTCACCGACCCAGTCTGGTTCTTTATCGCCGATTGGTTTCCAATCTATCTCGTCGCCAAAGGCATCGCGCTCAAAAGCGGCTTGATCGCCGTATGGATTCCATTTATCGCAGCCGACCTTGGCAATTTCTTCAGCGGCTGGCTTTCCGGTCGTTTGATTAAGCGTGGCTGGTCCGTCGGAAGGGCGCGCAAAGCACTGGTGATTTTCGGCGGTTTCGGAGTGACTTTGCTCATTCCCACCATTTTCACAGTGAATCTCCATGTGCTTACTCTCCTGTTCGGTCTGGCTACATTCTCATACGCATCTTTCACGACCATCGCCAACGTGTTACCTTCTGACCTTTACAGAAACGAGTCCGTGGCGAGCGTCAGCGGACTGAGCGGCACAGGCGCCGCGCTTGGTACAATTATTGTTTTCGAATTGGCGGGCCATCTTTCCGATGCGCGCATCGCCACGGGAACTCATTTATTCGACCCGCTCATGGTTATCGCGGGCCTGATTCCATTCGCGGGGATGATTCTGGTGCTGCTGCTGGTGCGGAATACAAAGGCTACGGAGCAGGGCCTGGTCCGGCGCATTTGAACTGTTCTGGTATGGCGGTTTGCGCCTGATAAAGCGAATATCAACATCGATGCTGGCAAGCTCGATGGACACATGAGGAGGGTCGGTGAAGATAACGGATGCAAAAGTATTGATATCCTCGCCGGGAAGAAATTTCGTAACGCTTAAGGTCTATACCGACCAGGGCATTTATGGTCTCGGCGATGCGACCCTCAACGGCCGCGAACTGGCTGTGGCCTCCTATCTCTCCGATCATCTGATTCCCTGCCTGATTGGCCGCGACCCGTTTCAATCCGAAGACATCTGGCAATATTTCTATCGCGGCGCTTACTGGCGGCGCGGCCCGGTGACCATGGCCTCGATTGGGGCCATCGACGTGGCGCTTTGGGACATCAAGGGAAAAGCTCTCAACACACCTGTCTACAACCTTCTCGGTGGAAAGAGCCGCAAAGGAGTCATGGTTTACGGCCACGCGAACGGACGCGACATCGAAGAAACCGTCGATGAGGTCGCAAAATTCGCGGAGATGGGCTATCGCGCCATTCGCGCGCAGTCAGGAATCCCAGGGATTCCCTCAACCTATGGCGTCGCAAAAGACAAGCTGTTCTACGAACCCGCGGAAAAGGGCCTTCCTCCCGAAAATATCTGGTCCACGGAAAAATATTTGATGATTGTGCCAAAGCTCTTTGAAACTCTTCGCTTGAAGTTTGGCGACGACGTTCATTTGCTGCATGACGCGCATCACCGCCTCACGCCCATCGAAGCGGCGCGCCTGGGGAAGAGCCTCGAGCCCTATCATCTTTTCTGGCTCGAAGATGCGGTCGCGGCGGAATTACAGGAAGGTTTTCGCATAATCCGCCAGCACACGACGACGCCACTCGCGCTTGGGGAGGTTTTCAACACGATTTGGGACGCCCAGACCGTCATCACCGAACAACTGATCGACTACATCCGCATGGCCACGGTCCACGGCGGCGGTCTCACACATCTCAAGAAAGTCGCCTCACTCGCGGAGATGTATCATGTGCTCACGGGCTGCCACGGGGCGACGGATCTGTCGCCGGTGTCCTTGGCTGCGGCTCTGCATTTCGACATCTCGGTGAACAATTTTGGAATCCAGGAATTCATGCACCACACCAAGGAAACGGACGAAGTCTTCCCGCACACGTATTCTTTCAGCGACGGATTCCTCCATCCGGGGGACGGTCCCGGTTTGGGCGTCGACTACAACGAGAAGCTCGCGGACAAATTTACCTATGAGCGCGCGTATTTGCCCGTCAACCGGAAGCTGGACGGCACGATGTTCAACTGGTAGCTCCATGGCAGCTTCCTTGCCATGGGCACCAACTAGTGAACTGATTGGAAGTGCGGAAGTTAGAGGATTCTGGAGCCGAGGGCGAGAGTTGAACTCGCGACCTGCCGATTACGAATCGGCTGCTCTACCACTGAGCTACCTCGGCCCTGAGACTGCAAGTCATTCTACCACAGCCCTTTGCGGTTCCTCAGTTCACAAGCCGCTGACTGTCCGTTGGAAGGTTGTTGGAAGTTTCGTTGAATTTGGCTTCAAGCACGTCCATTGCATTGACTTGCGATTCGGTGACGCTCTTGATGTAGACGTTGATTGTCAGAGCTGCGTTGCTGTGGCGCAAGATCGCCTGAATTGTTTTGTCGTCCACGCCTAGCGTGTGGAGATTCGTCGCAAGCCCTCTGCGGAATGCGTGCCAGCTAGGCATTGACGTGTCGAGTTTGAATTCATGTTCAGATTTCGAGTGACCGGACTCCGCCGTACCGCAAATCTCGCAACGTGTGAGAGCCGGAACAATCTCGCGCCGCACAAGATTGTCGAGGTTGAGCGGCTTTCCGTTCCCGGCTTGGAAGATCGGAAGGTTGGGCTGTGCCAGCTTCCCTATGCGGAGCTTGTGCTTATCGAGGGCCTCGGCCAGTGGCTTCACTACTGGAATGGGAGCCTTGCTGCGATTCGTCTTTGGCGCGTTCTCTACGCTGTTCCAAATCGAACGGCGAACGTTCAATGTCTGGCCGTCGAAGTCTCCCCAACATAGGCCGCGAATCTCGCCCTTGCGGAGTCCAGTCGACACAGCCGTGAGCACGATTGTACGCTCCGGCTCCGCTAGGAAAGAGAGTATCCGCGTGACTTCTGGCAGGCTGTAGGCGTAGGTATCTTCCGGCTCCGGGGTGCGCGGAATGCTCACGTCGTGAATGGGATTTGATGCCGTCGAGAATCCCTAGCCTTTTCGCCTGTTTGAACACGCCAGACAGAAAGGCATTGATGTGCTTGAGAGAACTGCGTCCGAGGACGGTTTGAGCCGCAATCTGAGCGAGCAACTGCTCACCGAACTGACCTGCTCCCCAAAATCCGCGCAGAGGTGTATATGAATATCGCAGATTGCGGGGAGGAGGAGGCATGGCCAAGAGGAAGTATAGCGAAGTGGAGATGATCGGTGCGCTGAAGCAGATGGAGGCGGGGAGAAGCGCGGCGGAGGTGGGGCGGGAGTTGGGCGTGTCCAAGCACACCGTCTATGCGTGGAAGGCGAAGTACGGCGGGATGAGCGTGGGCGAAGCGCAGCGGCTGAAGCAGTTGGAGGATGAAAACCAGCGATTGAAGAAGCTGGTGGCGGATCTGAGCCTGGACAAGGACATGCTGAAAGCGGTGATTGAAAAAAACGGGTGGAGCTCGTAGAGCGGCGGAGCGAAGGGCGCTGGCTGTGGGGACATTTTCTGGTGAGCCAGCGACGGATCTGCGAGCTGATGGGAGTGGCGGAGGCGAGCCAGCGGTATGTGAGCCGGAGGAACGACGAAGTGCTGCGGACGAAGTTGGTGGAAGCGGCGCGAGAGAAGCCGCGATGGGGATACCGGCGGCTGCAGTTGAAGTTGGAAGAGAAGGGCATGCACGTGAACCACAAGAAGGTGTATCGCGTGTACCGGGAAGCCGGGCTGCTGATCCGTAGGAAGAGAAGGAAGCGCTTGCTGCGGGCGGGTATTGCGCGAGCAGTGGCGACCGGAGCGAACCAAGAATGGGCATTGGATTTTGTGCACGATGCGGCGGAGAGCGGGAGGAAGTTTCGGGTGTTGAGCGTGATTGACGTGTACACGCGGGAATGTCTGGCTTTGGAAGTGGACACCAGTTTTGCGAGCCGAAGAGTGACACGGGAGTTGGAGCGGATCGTGGCGGAGCGAGGAGTTCCGGAAGCGATTCGGTGCGACAACGGACCGGAATTTACGAGCCGGCATTTTCTAGCGTGGGGGATGGAACGGAAGATCGAGTTGGTGCATATTGAGCCGGGACGGCCGGTGCAGAACGCGTATGTGGAGAGCTTCCACGGGAAGTTGCGGGATGAGTGTCTGAACGCGAGCTGGTTCGCGAATTTGTTTGAGGCGCGGGCCAAGATCGGAGCCTGGAAGGAGGAGTACAACGAGGAACGGCCACACAGCAGTTTGGGATACTTGCCGCCGCGAGAGTTTGCGCGGCGAGTTGCGGCGCTCCGGTCGCCTACGGCTCCCTGCGCGCCGCAACTCGAAGAACTGGCTGAGGCAAACATCATGAGTTCAGGAGATCTTGGTGTCGTATGATCCCGTGCGCGGAGCCAGGGGGCAGCTCAGAACAAGCCCGTGGTTTCAAGGGACGCGCAGTGGCTTTGCGATTTTGGCGCGGCACACCCTATTGCACGTCGACAACCAGAGCCACGAACAGGCGGATGGGTAGAGTATGAAACTGTTTCCACTTGCTGCTCGGCAGAGGCTCGTCGGGAGAATTAGCCTAGTTCTGGCTACTTTTGGTGGGATGAATCTCAATCGGGATGTGCTGCTCTTTGTTTGATGACGTATAGGGCCAGTTCCAGTCGATTCGAAGTGCCCAGTTTGTTGAAAATCCGAAACAGGTAATTGCGGACCGTATGCTCAGTCAGACCCAGCTGACGCGAAATGTCGCGATTGGTATGGCCTTCGGCCACCAACTGCACCAACTCTTCCTCCCTCTTCGTCAGCAAATTAGCCCCGTCGGCACCTTTGATGGGCTGCGGTTCGCCCTTAGCTAGAGCTTCAATGATAAATCGCTGCTGGTCGCTTCTAACCCAGATTTGACCCCCGCACACCTCACGGATGCACTTGCATAGCATCTCAAACGGTTCGTCGCGGGAGAATACCCCATCGGCGCCCGCCCGAAACCCTTCAACCACCAGGGCGGCTTCGGGAGTATCGACCAGCACGACGATACGGATATGGGGGCAAGCCGCCCGTGCGTCCCTCGCCACCCGAAAACCCGCTATAGGCCCCTCTCTTAAATCCGCACTTATTATCGCAACGTCGGGGGAATTCGCGCACAATCCCTTGATGATCTCAACCGACTCAGTAGCAGAGCCCACCACCTTGATCCGTTGGCAGCTCTGTTGCAGAACGCGCGCCATCAACTGACACGCCATCGCGTTCGAGTCCGCGACAAAAACCCTGATGGATTCCCCCGCTTTCGAGATCGTCTTCATTGGGCTAAGCTCCCAATGGCGACCTTCTCTAGAGGGGTCAGCGGCTGAGGGGGCTAACTAAACTCTTTAGAATGCATTTGTTGGTCGCCATCGTCTGAATCATCATCTGGTCGGACCGCGAATCGGTCCCAGCGCAATCCACGATTGATCGAGCATGTGGGGCACCTCTGTTCTATATAATGTAGCTGGCTTTTAGTCCATACGTAGGGAATGCATGTCTTCTAATTTGGGAACTGTCTTACCATCTTTTGCCTGTGATTTGCCCATGTGGTGACTGTCACCGCGCGGCCAACGGCTAGAAGGCGAAGAAGTCCCAAGCCGTTGGAGCCGTGGCAGCAGAGCCTGGGAGGGTGGTGGCTCCCAAACCTTCGAGCATGAGGCGAAGCACTGTTTCATGCTGGTAAAGTATTGTGGATTGAAACGCGACCTTAGAAAACCGTGGACTGATCAGGACTACCGCGATTCGACCCCCGCCGTCTGTGTCATCATCGGCTGACTCGTCGAACGCAATGATGAGTAGACCATCGTTTTGGAACGCTGAGTTCTTAATCAGCGGGTCCAGGTTCGTCTTCAGCCAATTGTCCGCCGTTCCCAAATCGCAGTTGTGCGCATCATGGCATGCGTTTGGGACAATGAACGAATAGTTGGGTAGGCTTCCACTGGCCAGATCGGCCGCGAATTGCGTGAATGGCACGAGGTTCTGTTGCTGCGTTGCAGAATTCTGCACATCCGTCAGATAGGCCAGCGGATTGTGGCGAACGTAATAGTTTCCACTGTTGCCGCCGATGTAGCCCACGGACGGCAGATCCTCCGCATACGACTTCCAGGTCTTGCCCGCAGCCAGCAGTTCGCGCACCACGTTGTTCCCTGAAACTGGAAAGCTGGACGGAGTCTGGCTATCGTCGTTCGTGAGGGTTTGCCCGGTCGTCAACATGAAATAGTTTCCGATGGAGGGGTGCGTGTTCGCGTAATACTGCGTGGCAAGGCCGAATTGACTTATCAAGCTATTCAAATAAGGCATGGAGGAACTGCCGACCACATCGCCATAGTTGTGGTTTTCCTCGACTACCAGGATGGCGTGTCCAAAGAGCGTCGTGGACGGCGGTGGAGGCGGTGTTGCAATGCTCATAGGAATTGCCGCAGACCCGGAACCGCCGGCGGCGTCCCTTACTTGGACGTTGAGCGTGAAGACGCCAGACACGGTCGGTATCCCGGCGACGATCCCACCTGCAGGCGATAAAGTTAATCCAAGAGGAACTGAACTGGCAGACGCCGACCAGGTATAGGGTGGGGTCCCCCCCGTGGCTTGGAGAGGGAACACATAAGCGGCCTGCATCTGACCGGAGGGTAGGCTGTTCGTGACGACGCTAACGGATGAAGACGGAGTCACTGTCAGGGTCGCGGTGTGGCTGGTCACACTGCCCACTGCGTTGCTTACCACCACATCGAACGTCGAGTTGTTGTCCGCGGTCGTAGTAGTCGGCGTAGTGTAAACGGACGAGGTTGCTCCCGAGATGTTCGCGCCGTTCTTCTGCCACTGGTAACTCAGCGGGGCCGTGCCGCTAGCCACCACGGTAAAGGTAGCAGTTTGACCGGCTGTCACCGTCTGACTCGCCGGCTGCGTGGTGATCGAGGGCTCCACAGGAGCGGCATTGACTATGAGGGCTGCGGTGTGGCTGGTCACACTGCCCACTGCGTTGCTTACCACCACATCGAACGTCGAGTTGTTGTCCGCGGTCGTAGTAGTCGGCGTAGTGTAAACGGACGAGGTTGCTCCCGAGATGTTCGCGCCGTTCTTCTGCCACTGGTAACTCAGCGGGGCCGTGCCGCTAGCCACCACGGTAAAGGTAGCAGTTTGACCGGCTGTCACCGTCTGACTCGCCGGCTGCGTGGTGATCGAGGGCTCCACAGGAGCGGCATTGACTATGAGGGCTGCGGTGTGGCTGGTCACACTGCCCACTGCGTTGCTTACCACCACATCGAACGTCGAGTTGTTGTCCGCGGTCGTAGTAGTCGGCGTAGTGTAAACGGACGAGGTTGCTCCCGAGATGTTCGCGCCGTTCTTCTGCCACTGGTAACTCAGCGGGGCTGTGCCGCTAGCCACCACGGTAAAGGTAGCAGTTTGACCGGCTGTCACCGTCTGACTCGCCGGCTGCGTGGTGATCGAGGGCTCCACAGGAGCAGGATTGACTATGAGGGTCGCGGTGTGGCTGGTCACACTGCCCACTGCGTTGCTTACCACCACATCGAACGTCGAGTTGTTGTCCGCGGTCGTAGTAGTCGGCGTAGTGTAAACGGACGAGGTTGCTCCCGAGATGTTCGCGCCGTTCTTCTGCCACTGGTAACTCAGCGGGGCTGTGCCGCTAGCCACCACACTAAAGGTGGCACTCTGGCCCGCCGTCACCGTCACATTCGCGGGTTCCGTCGTGATCGAAGGAGGTAAAACAGGATTTTGAACTGTTACGCCCGTTGATCCAGTGCAGCCCACCAGACCTAAGCACATCGACACGAAGCATGACGCTACGGCGAGAACTCGGAAACGCATACGCATAAGAGATCGGCTCGCTACCAAATCACGGTACGAAGGCCTTGGTACGAACGCAAGGAGACCAATGTTGTCCGGAATGCAGAGTCATTTGGGGACTTTTGTACCTAGCGCCAACTGACTTCTTTACCCACCGTGGAGTGGAAAAATAGACCGTATCGATCACGCAGCACAAATGCCTCTCAATTATGGGACTTTCCGCTTCTTGTGGGCGTCTAATGGCGCGGATACGATTCACGGCGGATCAAGCGCTTCGGTCGAGGTAACGGATGGATGGGCCAAAACATGACCGAAAGGCCATTCGGTTCCCCTTGGATGCACCGATTGTGTTTTGGTGGGCAGACAGGGGGATTGATAAAAAGGGTGAAGGCCGCACTCTTGACATTAGCGAGATGGGGGCATTCGTTCTTGCAAGTACCTGCCCGCCAGCGGGAACCCAGATCGGCTTTGAGGTCTTGCTCCCGATGCTCCCCGGATTCAAACCGAGAACCCGGGTGGAGGCATTGGGGCAGGTTCTGCGGGTTGAAAAGGCCCGTGGGCCGGGGGGACGCGACGGGTTTGCGATTTTAACTCGGCATACGCTATTGCGAGTTAATAACGATATGCAAGGGCAAGGAAACAGCAGTGCCAACGAGCCGCAATTGAACTGAAGACTAGTCGTTGGGCCAAGGCATTAGGCAGGACCCTATCGGCCGATATTGATGCAGGACAGAAGGAACGGGCGGCTGGCGGGAATAGATTATGTAAGTCACAGGGCGAAGCTATGTCCATTTTACGAACACCGAGGGGCGAAGACGAGAAAGGCCTGGCGTAACCACAGCCCCCAGAGGAAGCGATATGACAGAACAGGACCACAACCACAACTGGTACGCGGTTTGTACGCGCCACCAACACGAAAAAGCTGCGGCTCGAATCTTGGAGTACAAAGAGTTTGAGGTTTTTCTACCGCTCTATAAGGCTCGCCGCAGATGGAAGGATCGCGTTAAGGAACTCTCGGCTCCGCTTTTCCCCGGTTACCTATTTATCAGAGAGGGGCTTGAAAGATTGCTTCCGATCCTCACTACGCCTGGGGTGTGCAATATCGTGAGCTGTGGAGGCCGGCCAGCCGCCATACCACATTCAGAAATCGAAGGAGTACGGCGAATTGTTGAAAGTACTCTGCGCGTTGAACCACATCCCTTCTTGAGATCTGGCGACCGGGTCAGGGTCAAGTATGGCCCGATTGCAGGAGTAGAAGGAATCCTGCTTCGGCAGAAGAACATCGCTCGGTTGGTTCTTTCCGTGGAAATGCTTGGTAAATCTGCTGCCGTAGAAGTTGATGCGACCCACGTTGAGCGCGTATCTGGGGCACTTACGATTGATCTTGACCTTCAAACCAACTCTATGTCCGTGCGGACAGGCGGACGGCCTTCGCTATCCACGGCATAAGGAGAACCTCACCCATGCGTTGCTACAGTACCCACCCTGTCATGCCGCGTTTACAGCAAACCGATAACCGACGAGAGGAAAGAGCAGCCTGTCTTGCAGTGCTACTCATCCTGTCATTTAGCGTGGGTATGATGTTAAGCAGAAGGAGCATCCAAAAAAGAGAGGAATCAGCAACGCCCCTGCACTTTTTTGGTACAACTCCAGCCAAGGATTTTATTGTACCCACGAGCCAATCGTATCATCAACCATCTTCGTTCCTAGCCCGACCGGCGATTGCCTTAGATAAAGCTGGCTCAACAGCTCGCACTTCTCTGGCGCAAGGCTACGGTCAAGAGTCTTTGGCTTTCGAGGCCAATCAGGGCCAGACCGATTCAAGCGTTAAATTCCTTTCAAGAGGTGTGGGTTACTCCCTCTTTTTCACAACGGATGAAGCCGTTGTAGTCCTGCGGAGGCCAATGGTCGACGCCAGAGGCCGCACTATCGAGTCTCCAAATCCTAATCCGACTCCTGATGCACAGTCGTATGCAGTGATGCGGATGCGTTTTGCCGGGGCTAACACTGCGCCTCGGATTGTGGGTTCGGAGCAGCTTCTCGGCAAGATGAATTATCTTATTGGCAATGATCCGAAACAGTGGCGGTCCAACATTCCCACTTACGCTCGGGTGCGCTACCAAGAGGTGTACCCCGGCGTCAGCGTGGTCTACTACGGAACGCAAGGACGGCTGGAATATGACCTCCTGATTGATCCAGGTGTTGACCCAAGGGTCATCGAACTGGACTGGGCGGGTGCAGACAAAGTAAAGCTTGACGCTCAAGGCAATCTTCGACTCCTGATTGCTGGCGGTGAGGTGCTCCTGGGCAAACCCCGGATCTACCAAATGACCCCTGGCAGCCCGGCGCGGAGGAAAAACATCGCCGGCGGGTATGCTCTCAAGGCCGGCGGACACGTAGGCTTTCAAGTAGGCAACTACGACCGGAACCAGCCGCTGATTGTCGACCCCGTGTTGAACTATTCCACGTATTTGGGTGGAAGCGGATACGATGCTGGGACCGCAATTGCAGTGGACGCCTCTGGCAATGCTTATGTCACGGGCTTTACCCGTTCGACCAACTTCCCGGTCACAGTGGGATCTCTTCAAACAGGCTGCGGTACGACGGGTACATGTAACGGATATTTTTGGGACGCCTTCGTCACAAAGCTGACCGTCAATGGCCAGATCGTTTATTCGAGCTACCTGGGCGGGAGCGGGAACGACATGGGGAAGGCCATTGCCGTGGACGCTTCCGGTGCCGCATACGTCGGAGGACAGACGTTCTCAAGTAATTTCCCAACCACGGCCGGTGCCTTCAAAACCACTTACGGGGGCGCAGGAGACGCTTTCGTGGCCAAGGTGAGCCCGGGGGGGACATCACTTCAATACTCGACGTACCTGGGTGGCAGCGGAACCGACAACGACGAGGGCATCGCGGTGGATAGTAGTGGCAACGCGTACGTAACGGGGCAAACTTACTCCACCGACTTTCCTACGGCCGGCGCGATCCAAGCCTTCAATGGCGGCAACCAAGACTCTGATGCCTTCGTGACGGAAATCAATAATAGCGGTTCGGCGCTGGTGTACTCCACTTATCTCGGCGGCAGCAGTATGGACTGGGGTAATGGGATTGCAGTGGATTCTTCCGGAAACGCCTACGTTACGGGCTTCACGCGGTCAGTGGATTTCCCACTGGCAGGTTCTCTGCAAGCAACTTGCGGTGGATGCCCTGGGTTTGCCAACGCATTCGTGGCGGAGTTGGCGCCCAACGGCGCGGCGCTCCGCCACTCCACATATCTGGGAGGCAGTAGCGATGATCACGGTACAGGTATCGCCATCGATTCCGACGGCAACATTTATGTAACGGGCTTTACGTATTCAACCGATTTTCCAATTACAGCCGGAGCTTTCCAAACTTCTCTGACAAGTGGGAGATCTGCTGCATTTGTGACCAAGATTGCGCCCAATTTTTCTTCACTTACTTTCTCCACATTCCTTCAAGGCGGCTCATTGAACTACGGAAAGAGCATCGCCGTGGATACAGGAAATGTTTTCGTCGCCGGACAGACGTTTTCTCCAACGTTCCCCATATTGAATTCCACACAAAGCGCGTGCGCCCCCTCAAACTGCTATTACGGCACTGGTTTTATTACCGAGCTAAGCGCCGCCGGCTCAAGCCTGATTTTCTCGACGTATCTGGGAGGCTCACACGGCGATGACATTGCCGACATTGCGCTCGACCCCAACGCCAACATTCAAGTGACGGGACAAGCCGTCTCGACAGATTTTCCGACGGCGAATGCCTTTCAGACGTCTCTTGGCGGCAGCTACGGCGATGCCTTCGTCACGAAGATCTCCCTCGCGCCCGGGGCCACGCTTTCCACAATAAGCCTGACTTTCGGCAGCCAGAGTGTTGGCGTAACTAGCGCGCCGCAGACAGTGACCCTTTTCAGTAACGGAACCGCACCTTTACATATAACCGAAATCTCGGCCAGCGGTGATTTTGCAGAAACCGATAACTGCAGGAAGGGCGTGGCCGCGGGATCAACATGCACGCTGAATGTGACTTTCACTCCCACGGCTAGCGGCACGCGCACAGGCACGTTGACCATCAGTGATAATGCCGGGGGCAGCCCGCAAACAGTTAGCCTTACGGGCGCAGCCACATCTGCCGGCGGGCCCGTCGTGAGTTTGTCGACTTCGTTCGGCAATCAGCAGATCGGATCAACGAGTACCGCTCGGACGACGATTCTCCAAAATACAGGTCAAGCCACATTGGTCATCACCAGTATTGCCATTGCCGGCCCGAACCCTGGTGACTTTGCGCAAACCAACAATTGCGGAACCACGGTGGCGATCGGAGCAAGTTGCACGTTCACCGTCACCTTTACTCCCACTGCGAGTGGTAACCGCTCCGCCACATTAAACATTACCGACAATGCGGTTGGCAGCCCGCAGCATGTGAGCCTTGCGGGCACCGGTATTGGGCCGTGACACTGAACCCGACCAGCCTCTCCTTTGGCAATCAGAACGTGGGCACAACCAGCGGCGCAAAGGGCATACAGCTGAAAAATACAGGCAATAGTACGCTGACGATCAGGAGCATCGCGATTAACGGGACGAACGCCACTGACTTTGCACAAACCAACAACTGCCCCAGTTCTCTGGCCCCCGGCGCGCAATGCAATATCAGCGTGAACTTTTCGCCGACGAACTTCGGAACGCGCACTGCTTCGCTTAACGTTTTCAGACAATGCCAGCAACAGACCGCAGATGGCAAGTCTCACAGGGTCAGGCCAGTGATGACACGCTCCAGGTTGAGGCGAGAGAGAAGGAGGATGCTTGTGAAAAAACCAGTTGCAATCCTGTGCTGCGCACTGCTCCTAGTTCTATTTATGCCCTTCAACAATTTCAAAGCACAAACTCAGGACGTGGTGCTTGTTGGAGCAGGAGACATTGCCCGGTGCGGACCTGAAAACCTCGCCCATCCGCAGGCTACGGCGACTCTGCTAGATTCCCTTCCCGGCAGCGTATTTGCCATCGGTGATCTGGCCTACGTGGATGGGCTGGAAACTGAGTTTACCAGGTGCTTTGATGCTACCTGGGGACGCCATCGCGCGCGGATACACCCGGTGCCAGGCGTACATGACCTCATCGCTCCAAATGCCTACGGATATTTCAATTATTTCGGACCTGCCGCTGGCGACCCTACGAAGGGGTACTACAGCTTCAACTACGGTGCATGGCATGTGGTGGTCCTAAACAGTGTGTGCACCCCAGCGCCGAATTTACCTGGAGCCTGCACAGCCACCTCACCGGAGGGGCAGTGGCTTCAAGCTGATCTGGCCGCCAACCCCACCGTGTGCACCGTGGCCCTCTTTCACAGACCGCTTTACAGCTCCACAAGTGGCTACGCAACTCCGGCGGTACAGCCTTTCTGGCAGATTCTGTACAACGCGGGCGCTGACCTAGTGATCAACGGTCATGCCCACAACTTCGAACGGTTCGCCCCGCAAGACCCCAACGGCAATTTGGATACGGCGAAGGGCATTCGAGAATTCGTTGTCGGAACGGGAGGCGAATCTCTAGCGGCCTTTGGCACCACACCCGCGGCCAACAGCGAAGTCCGGAACAGCACGAACCACGGCGTGATGCAATTCACTTTGCACGCGACGAGCTACGACTGGCAGTTCATACCTATCGCAGGCCAAACCTTCACGGACTCCGGCACGCAAGCCTGTCATTAGAGAACAAACCGCTGCTTACGGCAGCATCATGAATATTCGCATAAGGGGAAGCGAGGAGAAACATCCATGCGTAACAGAATTCTATATTGTTTCGGAGCGGCGATTTTTCTTGTGGTAGTTGTGCACGCGCATGCGGCCCAAGGGAATCCGGCGACTAACGCAACCGGCGGACTTACAACTGCACTGGGGTCCAGAACAACTGCTCAAGTAGCAACAGAGCGCCCCGAGCTACATCATCGGAACCCGCGATACCAGTTGGTTAAAGACGACGTGCTACAGCTGAACTTTGCTTTGACCCCAGAGTTCAATCAATCGGTCACCGTCCAACCGGATGGCTTCATCACTTTGCTCGGTGTCGGCGATCTTCACGTGGAAGGACAAACAGTTCCCGACGTCACTGAGTCGATTCGGGCAGCCTACTCGAAAACATTGCACAACCCTATCCTCACGGTCCGGCTCACAGAGTTTGAAAAACCTTACTTTATCGCGGGTGGAGAAGTCGGGCATCCTGGGAAGTTTGAATTGCGGGGAGACACGACCTTAGCGCAGGCGGTAGCCATCGCGGGTGGCTTCACAGAAGCCTCGAAACACTCGCAAGTCTGGCTTTTCCGCCGCGTTTCGAATGATTGGGTGGAAACAAAGCAGTTCGATGTTAAGAAAATGCTTAAGACAGGCAACTTGAGTGAAGACGCACATCTACGACCTGGCGACATGTTGTACGTTCCCAAGAACACGCTTTCAAAAGTCAAACGCTTTATTCCCATCACCACTGTGGGTGCGTTTTTCAACCCCGCAACACTCTGAAATAGGCGAAGGAGTTTGATCATGGACGAAGTGAAATCCGGGAATCACAATGGCAGTAATGACAATAACGGCAATAATCGCAACCATCTCTCCACGCCCTTTTTTTCACTACGGGACTTACTGAGCGTAGTGTTTCGCCGCAAACGACCGATGCTTATCTCCTTTGTGGGACTCTTATTGGGCGCCGTTCTTGCAATTGCCATCTTGCCCGCCGCTTATGAAGCGCAGATGAAAATCCTTGTGGAGCGCGAACGTGTCGACCCTGTCGTGTCCCCTCAGGGCAATGTAGTCGAAGCAGACCGCAACCTGACTCCGGACGAGATTTCGTCGGAAGTGGAGTTGTTCCAAAGTCGCGACTCTCTGAAACAGACAGTTATTGATTGCGGCCTGCATGAAATCAAGAATCCGTGGTCCCTGGGCGCAATCAAATTGCGCGTGCTGGGAGCCTTTGGATTAGCCCCTGACAAGGACCAGCGAATTTTTAAAGCGGTCCTCGCGCTGGAGAAAGATCTGCATGTAATCCCAATGAACAACTCAAATCTGATCAAGGTGACGTATGAAGCGCGTTCCCCGCAAACAGCGGAGCAGGTTCTTACGGAACTCGGAAATCTCTACCTATTGAAGCAGGCGGCGATTCACCATCCGCAGGGGACTTCCGAATTCTTCCAGCAGCAAGCGGACCAGTACAAAAACGATCTGGCCGATACGCAGTCGCGCTTGGTCAAAATGAATCAGGAAACGGGAATCGTTTCCGCGGACTTCGAGAAGCAAGTTACTTTGCAGAAGCTCAGCGACTTCGACGTCTCACTTCAGCAAACGCGGGCGGCTGTAGCGGAGACAAAACAGCGAGTCCGAGCTCTGCAAGAAAAAGAGACGTCTATTCCCTCTCGCGTCATCACCCAGATCCGAACCGCGGATAATCCCCAGCTCATGGCCAACCTGAAAACTACTCTGCTAAACCTGGAAATCAAGCGCACGGAATTGCTGGAGGCCTACGAACCGAGCTATCCGCTGGTCCAGGAGGTGGAGAAGCAGATTACTCAGACTGTCGCCGCAATCGCTGATGCCAAGGCGGGGGCTGTTCACGAGGAAACGACCGATCAGAATCCCACTCATCAGTGGGTGAGCACCGAGATGGCTAAGGCCGAAACCGACCTAGTGGGCTTGGAGGCGCGCTCATCGGCGCTTTCACGAGGCCTCAGCACTCTTCAGGGAAAGGCCTTGAAGTTGGACAGTCAATCGGTCGTTCAGCAGAACCTGTTGCGGGCGGCCAAAGCGGATGAAGAGAGTTATCTGCTCTACCAGAAAAAGCGCGAGGAAGCGCGTATCGCGGACGCCCTTGATCAGAGCAAGATTGTCAATGTGGCTGTTGCAGAGGCTGCAGCAGTTCCTTTGGTTCCGACTGGGCTTCCACCAGGGTTGAAACTGGCCCTAGCACTTGTAATTGCTGCATTGATGAGCCTGGGAGTGGGTTTCGTCGGCGAGTATCTCGACCCATCGTTCCGAACACCCACTGAAGTTAAGGAGTACCTGGAGATCCCGTTGCTGGCCACTCTTCCGAGAAACGGCCGATAGGTGGAGCTAATGTACTTCAATCATTTCGGTCTACGCGAGCAGCCATTTGGGGTTACTCCCGATCCACGTTTTCTCTTCTTCAGTCCGTCGCATCTTGAAGCGTTGGCTTCCCTGTTTTATGGGATCCAGACCCAGCGTGGTTTTATGGCCCTCATTGCAAGGCCAGGGATGGGCAAAACTACGCTGCTCTTTCACCTTTTGGAGAATTTGCGAGACTCCGCCCGCACGGCTTTTTTGTTCCAAGAACACTATGACTCGCGCGAGTTCCTGCGTTCCTTCATGACCGATCTTGGCATCAATGACCATGACGATGACCTCGGGCGTATGCACCACAAGTTGAATGAGGTTCTGATCTCCGAATTGCGCTCCGGCCGGCGCGTTGTAGTTGTGATAGATGAAGCGCAGAACCTTGATGACTCAGTGTTGGAGACGGTGCGGATGCTTTCCAATTTCGAAGTCCCCGGGAAGAAACTGATGCAAATCATTCTCGCGGGCCAACCGCAATTGGCAGATAAATTGGCGAGCCGAAACCTGGTTCAGCTACGACAGCGAATTTCTATTTTGAGCCGATTGACGCAATTTAGGGCCAGTGAGACTGGGGAGTATATCGGTCACCGGCTCTGTGTTGCCGGGTATCGTGGCAGTCCACTGTTTACGCCCGACGCGCTCGCAACTATCCATTCGTGTAGCGGGGGGATACCTCGGAATATCAACAACCTCTGTTTCCACGCGTTAACTTTGGGCTTCGCAAATGGTCAAAAGATTGTCGATGGGCCAATCCTCCACGAGGTGTTGATGGACCTGGACATGGAGATGCTTGGCTCCGGCACGGCCAACAAAGTGGGACGCGTCACGAACCCCTCGAGCCCGTCGATGACTCTGCGCTTCGGGACGACCTCAAAGGCTTGTTGAACCGGGGATGAGCAAAGATGGGGGAGTTCCTTTTTGGACGAGGATGACTCTTGTCAAATCAAGAAGCTGAGAGAAAATCAACAGTGACTTCAGCAGCAGAGCGTTGGTGGGGTGGCGAAACTATGTTTTCTAACGCGGTATCGGTAGAGCAGTCTCCCCAGACCGAAAACCGCAGGCTGCACCCGCGGCGGAAACTGGAGCGACTAACGTATGTCGACCTCGGGGTATGCAACGGCGGCATTGTCCTCGACACTAGCGAGGGTGGAATCAGATTTCAAGGAATTCAACCGCTAGATGAGAAACAACTCACGTGTCTTAAGTTCATGTTGCCGGGAATGCGCGACTTCATCCAAGGCAGGGGCCAAATTATATGGGTAGACAGTACCGGAAAGGGCGGTGGTCTGCTGTTCACTGAGGTACGGGCCCCCGGCCACCGTCTGATCAAACAGTGGCTGGATTCGGAACAGGAATCTCCTGCTTCGCTTGAAAATAGTGCTTATCAATCCATTGAAACCAGCCATTCTGAGTCGGATCCCGCATTCGAATGGTCAGTTCCACACTTAGGTGTGCCGGTCGAAATGAATGGACATCTACATGACCAGAGGCCAGCGGAATCCTTGTCTGAGGGTGCCCGGCCCTCGGTAGATTCGGATCGAGTCTCTAGAGCCTCAAATCACAATCTGAGAGCCGGAAGCAGCTCGATATGGTCGAGGAAAAAGATTTTGACAGGGCTTTCTGTATGCGGAGCCGTGGTGGTTCTGGGCGCGCTGTTTTTCCAAATGCGACGCGAAGCTCTCCGTGCAGCTCCCGTCAGCGCCGAATTGCCCAGCGGTCCTCTCTTAGGCCTGAAGGTGGAGCGAAGTGGACAAGAGTTGCAGGTAGCATGGAACCAAAATGCCGATATCCTGCTTCGCGCAGTGGGCGGGCATCTGACGATCATTGATGGTTCGAGTCGTAAAGAATTGGATCTCGATCCAAGCGAAGTCCGGGGCGGGAAGATTGTGTACGCGCCTGCGACAGATGACGTGGTTGTACGGCTCCAGTTATTAACGGGGAACTCAGAACAGCCAGTTACCGAGTCTGTGCGCATAATGAATGGCAGGGTAGATCCACTGCCGCGCCAAGCGACAACAAAAGGTCCATCACCTCATACCTCGACCAACTTTGTGACCGTGCATCACACCGCTAGCCTGCCCGCACCTGATACGAAGCGTTCCCCAGAAGAATCCTCGGGCTCCCGGCCAACGTCCGCCGCTTCGCTCCCGCAAAAATCCGGGATAGCGCCCAAAATCGCAATGCCGGAAGCTCGAAGCAATTCGGCAGGGATCGTCGCCGATAAAAATCCTGGAGCGTCGCGTCCGATATTGGAAGCTGGGGCTCCTGACCTTGGCTTCTCTTCCCTCATTGTGACAAGGGTGCCGGACCCGCCCTCCCCGGCAATTGCTCCGTTGTCAGAGGCACCTAGTCTTGAGATGGCTACCCAGCAACAAGTTAAACTTGGGGGCAAGGTTGATCGGGCTCAGCTCATCGCGGGAAGCAATCCAGTCTATTCAAAGAGGTTAGGACAAGCCGGCGTCTCCGGAAATGTCGAACTGCATTTCAAGATCAGCGCGGAAGGCAATGTGCGCGATGTGAGTGTGGTGAAGGGAAATCCTTTTTTGGCAAAGGCGGCCGTTGATGCGGTGAAGACGTGGCGCTACAAACCGACACGACTCAATGGCACCGCGGTCGAGACACAAGCTACGGTTGTTATTGTCTTCAAGCCAAACTAAAACCCAAATCTGCGGTGACGATCTTAAGACCGACGCGGTGCCCATCGTACGCCATTCGAAGTGCCGGGGAATCTGGGCAAACATTCATGAGCGAGCGAATTCTCATGCAAGACGACAGGGACAGCGGAACGGATGGCTCGCGAGTTGATCGGAGGAATGGAACATGAGCAAGAATATTGAGGTACTGCTGCGGGCCAAGAAAACAACAGAACTGTTCGGGCCAATAAACATTTCACGGGAGAGTCCGGAAGTTCGGCAACCCCTCACGCGGATCTCCCCGGTCGGTGGCAAAGAAGAGGCCGAGTTGGTGCAGCGGGTGTTCCTGCTGCCCTCTTTCGAAGCGCCACACCTGGTGGTTTTCTATCGGGTTGGGCATATTGATAAATCGTCCGGAATTTGCGCTCGCGCAGGACAAAACCTGGCGAGTCAAACAGGCGCGTCGGTGTGCGTCGTCGAGGGAGATTTCCTTTCTCCCTCCCTGCATAAATACTTCGACGCGGACAATTCCCAGGGACTCACGGATGCTGTCCTCGAGTCAGGATCTATCCGAGATTTTGTTCAGCCCCTTTCAGGAAGCAACCTTTCCGTACTCACGGGGGGTTCCCGTTGCGGAGAGGCACACGCTCCGTGGAAATCCGAGCGCCTGCGTTCCTGCATGACTGAACTCCGCGCAGAGTTTTCCTATGTGTTGGTTGACGGCCCAGAGGTGGGGCAACACCTTGATGCCATGCTCCTCGGCCAGATCGCCGACGGAGTTATTCTAATCTTGGAGTCAAACCTTACACGCCGAGAGACGGCGCGGGTGGTTAAAGAAAATCTGGCCGCCGCCAATGTGAGGATCTTGGGGGCGGTACTCAACAACCACACCTTTTCCATTCCTGAAACCCTCTACAAAAAGCTCTAACGAGGCTGTGGCGAAGAGAAGTTCGTAGCAAGCCGGTCAAAGATAATGAGCAACGGCGTCAGAGATAACCAAATGATTGGGCCGACTACCAAATCTTCCAAGGATGAACGGAGAACGGAGTTTGACATCCATGGCGTGCTGGGAATTCGGCTCGTTGATCCGACATCCGCCGACGTGGCAGCTGTTACGAAACAACTTGGACCTCTCGAAAGGCTGTTGTTGCGCGAACCGGACGTTACGCTCCGCTTTGTGCAGCATCTGCCGCCGCCTCGTTCACGACATTTGGGGCTTAAGCAAAAGGGATTCACCGACGACGCATTCTTCGTTTTTGATGAGCGTACCAACGGCACGATGGCCAGGATTCCCTTTGACCTGGTGGGGAAGCCTTGTGAAATTGCTTGCGAGCGTGGCCGGGGGTCAGTGCCCTTGCTGATGCCAATCTTGAGTTTGACGGCCCTGGCGAGGGGTTTTGTGGCAGTTCATGCGTCAGCTTTTGTACATCAGGGCACAGGCATCCTGATGGCCGGGTGGGCTGGAAGCGGAAAGACCACGACACTTTTGGGATTTGCTTCCAAAGGAGCGGAGTTCATCGGAGAGGAGTGGGTCCTCCTCAGTGGAGATGGACAAATGATGTGCGGTCTGCCGAGGGAGATTGAACTCTCGCCCTCGCACCTGGAAACCGTGCCTGATGTTCGTCGAGCGATCAAACGTTCGAGGCTCTGGGCGTTCGAAGGTCTTCGTCACCTTGCCAGAATGCAGGGGATCCTTGGCGAGAAAATCAACGGCGCGTTTCCCGCGAGTGTGCTGCGGAGAACAATTTCAGCGGTTCAGCGTCGGGTCCTCCCTAAGGTTAGTCCACAAGCAATCTTTGGCAGGCGAGTCGGCTCGCTGATTGCAAAACCCGAGAAGGTGTTCCTGCTGATCAGTCACGATGATTCATGCGTGGAAGTGCGGCCGACTCCGCCGATCGAGATGGCGCGCCGGATTGCGCACATGGCGCAATATGAACAGAACAGGTTCATAGAACACTATCTGGCCTTCACATTTGCATTTCCTGCAGTGAGGAATGCCTTCGTAGAGGAATCGCCTGCGTATCAATATGAATTACTTTCGCGCGCGCTGATGGCAAAGGAAACCTATACCGTATGGCATCCGCATCCAATCAACTTTTCCGTTCTCTACGAAAAGATAAAGCCATTCTGCGAAAGCACCACCAATGTCCAAAACGAGGCCGTATGCGTGCTTGCATGAACCTGAACGACCGAATTGTGCAGAGTCTCATCTGATGCGACTGTTTTTTGCGGCCAAGATTTGTTCGCCTGTTCCCGGTCGGGCGAAGAGTGCGAACAAATGAGCTCGGTACGAGCATTCGTCCAAGAAGACATTCCTCAAGTGGTGGCGCTGACCTGGAGGTTCTTGCAGGCCGAAAGCGGTTCGCCGCCCCCGTCAATGGAGAATTATTTCCGGGAACTTTTCTTTCACAGTCCATTCTCGGAGAAGGCTCTGCCTTCGTTGGTCTATCAAAATGGGCATGGAAGAGTTGTGGGCTTCCTAGGAATCTTGCGGCGTCGAATGTCTTTGCATGGCAAGCCAATCGAGGTTGCTGTCGGGACCTCCTTGGTTGTCGACCCGGACAGCCGCTCCACGATGGCAGGCCTGAAACTAATCGACTTCTTTCTTTCTGGGAAACAAGACTTGGCGATGACCGATACGGCAAATCACACTACTCAACAAATATGGACGCGGCTCGGAGGAAGCACGGCTCCCTTGTATGCCATGCATTGGTCGCGGCCACTTCGGCCGGTGCTCTATGCGGCCCATGTGGTGTCTCGTTTTGGAAGAGGTCTTCTGTTCGACGCCTTCGCACTTGGCTGCAAACCGGTTTGCAAAATTGTGGACGCCGTCGCCGCGAGGTTACCATCCAGCCCTTTCCGCCAGAGGTTGCCATTGATCTCGGAAGAGGAACTTACGGCGGAGACACTACTTGTCTGTTTGCGCGACTTTTCGGAGTCCCATTCGCTTCGGCCTGAATATGACACTGAGTCTGTAACGTGGCTTCTGGATTTCATGGACCGAATGAGTGCGCACGGAAGTCTTCGGAAAGTGCTTTTGCGAAATAGGGAGAACAAGATCATCGGCTGGTATATGTACTACTTGAGGCGCGGCGGCGTTGGCCAAGTCGTCCAGGTCGGGGCGTCTCCTTCGTCGATTGACGCGGTACTTGATCATCTTGCTTACGACGCATGGACTCATGGGGCCATAGCTCTTCACGGAAGGCTGGAGCCGCAGCTTTCGCAGAAACTATCAGGAAAGTATTGCTTCTATTTTCTCGGTAATCGCCTGCTCGTGCATTCTCGTAATCCTGAACTGGCGCGACAGATTCAGAGTGGCAGCGCGTTCCTCACGCGACTGGATGGCGAGTGGTGCTTAAGGTTTGGCACGCCAGAACCGGCAACGCGTCGCGAGTCAGGAAGATACCGATCAGACGCGACAGACTTAGTGCGGCCCTCGCAGCATGTGAAACATGATTTCGAAACGAGCACCTCCGAGTCTGCCGCAGAAGCGAATACGGCATGGCAGTCCGAAGCAATAGCAAAATACCGGCAAGAGTTCCGCGAAGAAATTTGAATTTTCTCGGCTTTCGTAGCGGCATCTCAGCACTTGCCTGACACACCGACGGAGAAAACCAAACATGATGGATGCTATCGCTGAAGTTGGCCGGCCGGAAGTTCAGCGCAAACAGGATACGACCCATACACAGATCCGGGGCTCCGGCCTGTTTCTAGGCGGAAGAGTGCTCTCGCTGGGCATCAACTTCTGCGCGCAGGTTTTGATGGTGCGGTTTCTCTCGGTTGACCATTACGGTGCACTTGCCTACGGGTTGTCGGTTGTCGCTTTCCTTCAACTCTTCGCCACGCTGGGCTTGCAAGACGCCGTTTCGCGGTACGTTCCTATCTATTATGAAAATGGCGAATACGAAAAACTCTTTGGGGCGATTTTCCTTGCGGCCGGCGTGATCTTCGGAACTGGATTGCTCATTGTTGTGAGTGTAGGGGGCGCCCCCGGATTTCTTTCCCATTTGCTGACTCATGAAGAGCTTGCGCTTCGCCTGCTGCCCATTCTCATCTTCCTGGTTCCGGTCGAGGCTGCCGACGCCATGTTGGACGGACTCTTCGCAAGTTTCGCCGGTACGCGCGCAATCTTTTTTCGCAAATACATACTTGGGCCTGGGCTCAAACTCGGCGTCGTCATTCTCCTCATGTGGCGGAACGCGACCGTGATTTTCCTCGCCTATGGGTATGTCGCTGCAAGTATTTTCGGCGTCTTGATGTATAGCTGGATGTATTTGCGGCTTCTGCGTGACCAGCAACTCCTACAGCACGCCAAGCCAAGGCTAATCAAGATTCCGGTGAAAGAGATCCTGGCGTTCATCGTGCCGGGGCTTAGTTCAATACTGGCTACGGTGGCGCTTCCCACGGTCAGCATCTTTCTCTTGGGCTCCATTCGAACCATGTCAGACGTCGCTTACTTCCGGGCCGTCCTTCCCCTTGCGCAGATGAACAGCATTGTCATGGCCAGTTTCACACTCCTTTACACTCCTTCCGCGGCACGCTTGTTGGCCAACTCGGACTATCACGCGATTAACAGACTCTACTGGCAAACTGCTGCGTGGATGTCCGTGATCTCTTTCCCGATTTTTGCTGTGACCTTTTCTTTGGCGCAACCGCTCACTGTATTTCTCTATGGAGTTCGCTACGAGCAGGCCGCTCCTATCTTGGCGCTACTTTCGTTTGGCAGTTATTTCAATGTGGCACTAGGGTTTAACTTGCAAACGCTCAAGGTTGTCAAAAGGCTGCGTTATATCACGGTAATGAGCGTGCTGGCCGTCCTGCTCAATGTTGTTCTAAACCTCGTCTTAATCCCGCGATTCGGCGCGGTAGGCGCGGCAATTGGCACTGCGGCGTCACTAGTCATTTACAACCTATTGATGCAGGTGGGGCTGCTTCGAGCGGCGAATTTCAACGCGTTTGATCGAGAGTACCTGTCCATTTATCTGGCAATCGCTTCAGGCGCGGCAGGGCTCTTTTTTTTGCAATACTTAAGTTCGTTGAGTATTTATCTGACACTGCCGCTAGCGGGATGCGTCTCCCTGCTCGTTCTTGCGATCGCCAAGAAGAAACTCAGAATTATGGAAGTCTTTCCGGAGTTACACAGCTTGCCCTTCGCGCGACTTCTTACCTGAAGATGTACACACCCACGTTCGAAAGAAGAATGTTTTTTGATGCGTTCGCATTAAGTGACGCGAAGGTTCTGCTGCCGTGCGCCGCCGGCGGCGTCGCGATCTTTTTCCTCATGAATCAGAACGTGTTACTGGCGGCAGGCGCGCTAATTATTATGGGGATTCTTGGCTTGATGCTCCGTTGGCCGGAGATCGGAACGCTGGTGGTTCTCTTTGCAGTTTATTCCAATATCGGCGTTCTGGCTATGAGATCCCAGACGGCAATTCAAGCTTCAGCGGGAACTGCCGACCAAAATCCGCGGATCATTGTCGTGCTGGCGGCGATGGCGTTGCTTCTGTCCGTGTCTTTGGTTCACCAACTTTTGATCCGCAAGCAAAAATTAATATTTGACCGCGGGTTTATTCTCATGTCGGCGTTTTTGGTGGCCTTAGTCGCATCGTCATGGTTTGCCCGAGATGGACGGCTTGCGGGACTAACGATTGCGGACTATCTGGTTGAGGGCCTAGTCCCCTATTTTCTTCTGACCAATGTCATTCGGGATTACTCCACTTTAAAACGAGCAACCTGGGCCTTGCTTCTCGCCGGCAGCCTGATGGGGGGACTCACTCTTTTTCAAAGGGCCACACACACTGAGGACAAATTGTATGGCGGCCTGGCTCAGATGGGGACGGACGTCACCTTGACTGCAAGCGGGAAGGAGCGGTCTCTGCGGCCGTTAGGTTTTACAGCGAGCGGCGGAGCCGGAGGACAGTTACGAGCGGCAGGGCCGATCGGTGAGACCAATCGATATGCGCAGATTCTGCTTGTGCTTCTCCCTCTGGCTGCCTTGACGTTTCGAAGCGAACACTCACGCACGCTACGGACACTTGGCCTGGTAGCCGGCGGCCTCATCCTCGGTGGTCTATTGTTCACATTTTCACGAGGAGCTTTTCTCGCGGGTGTCGTCGTGCTCGGCCTGATGGCATCCATGCGATTGCTAAAGCCGCGCCATGTCTTTGTGTCAGTGCTTGGCGTAAGCGTGCTTGTGGCGACTTTTGCGCCCGCGGTCGTCACCAGGATGGCAACTCTGGAGAATTTGAATAGCCTGCTATTCAAAGCAGACTCCACCTACCGAGCGCCAGACAGTTCCGCTGTCCACCGCTACGTATTGAATCTCGCGACGTGGCACGTGTTCCTGGATCACCCTGTCTTTGGAGTTGGCCCCGGGCATTTTGCCGAGTATTACTCGGTGCCGTATGCCAACCGCGTTGGCCTGATTGAAACGACGAAGAAGTACAAGGGGCACAACCTTTATTTGGAGACGCTAGCAGAAACAGGTATTACTGGCCTGGCCTGCTTGCTCGGGATCTTTTTCGTAATCATGCACGGGCTGTGGAAAGAACGCCGCTACTGGATGCAAAGCCATCCCGGAATGGCCAATTGGGCAACCGCTTTCTTTCTTTGCCTCTGTGCTTATGCCATATCGGCTGTCTTCGCGCATTTGTCCTACCAGAGATATTTCTGGCTGTTGGTGGCGCTGGCCAGCGCGGCGGCCCGGATTATTCATTCCATGCGAGAAGAACAAGGGATGGGAGAGCCACTTTTACTCCAAGGTGAAAGTTTGTAGAGGAAAGGAGCAGCGGTGCTTCGCATACTGGCATACCATCGAGTAGCTGAATTGCGGGACACACCCGCGGTGGATTCCCGTAGCGTCAGTGCAACACCAGCGGTATTTGCCCGGCAGATGCAGCATCTGACGCGTCATTACCACGTCATCGGTATGCCCCAGCTCCTGAACGCCATTGAGAACGTAGCGCCCCTTCCTAAACGAGCCGTGCTGATTACCTTTGACGACGCTTATGCCGACTTTGCCGAAATCGCATGGCCAATTCTCAAGCGATTTGGGCTGCCCGCGACGATGTTCGTTCCAACGGGTTATCCTGACCATCCCGAACTGGCCTTTTGTGGGGACAAGATGTATCAGGCGTTTAACTCTACAGCTCGAACAGAATTGTGTGGAACGCCGTTCGGCTGTTTGCCGCTCCGTAGCTCTGAAGAGAAGCGCCGTGCCCTTCGCATTATGCAAAACTACGTTCCAACAGTCCCCGACGATGAGGCGATGAGAGTGGTTGATTCGGTGTGCTCCGAACTGACAGGAGGATTTGTCTATTGCGGGAGCGTCCTGAGTTGGGACCAACTCCGCCAACTGGCAAAGGAAGGACTAACGCTTGGATCCCACACGCGAACACATCCCGTAATGACTCAAGTGACCCCGGAAAAAATGCCTGAAGAGATTAGAGCTTCTCAGGAAGACCTCAGGAGAGAAATCGGAACTGTTCTGCCGATCTTTTGCTATCCCAACGGGAATCATGATGACACTGTCGTTGAGATTCTGAGAAACGAGGGCATTCAGCTCGCTTTCACAACACTCAGCGGGGAAAACAAGTCGTATTCCCTTGACCTTCTGCGGCTGCGACGGGTTGTTATTACTCCTCGAACATCAATTGCAGTTTTCTGTGCTCGCCTCCTCCGGCTGGGTGCCTATTTTGATGCCTGGCGCCATGGGAGCTTAAAAAAGAGTCCGATTCGAGCGTCGTCGCAGCGTCCGGCCGGCACATCTTCTATGCTCGACTCCACTATTAAGCATGCAAAGAGTTCTGAATGTGCCGTTGGGGAACTGCTGACAACCGACTGGGAGGAACGATGAATACACACTCGCAAGAAGTCTCTCGTGGTGAACGATTCGGTTTCGGGAAGAACTGGAAAAGATTCTTGCGAACGCTGAATGAAGAGCGGATCCATGAAGCCGAGCGATCATTAGGGGAAATGTTACAAGTGAGGACGCTTGCAGGAAAGTCGTTCTTAGACGTCGGCTCGGGCAGCGGCTTGTTTTCGTTGGCAGCCATGCGGCTGGGCGCTGACCGGGTTCACTCCTTTGACTATGATCCTCAAAGCGCCGGTTGCACAAAAGAATTGAGGCAACGCTTTCTGCCCCCCCGCGAAACACATAGATGGACGATCGAGGAAGGCAATGCTCTCGATGCTGACTATCTATCTCGGTTGGGGCATTTCGACATCGTTTACTCGTGGGGCGTGCTGCATCACACGGGCAACATGTGGCAAGCCTTGGAGAATGTAAGTAATCGCGTTCAGGATGGAGGAATTCTTTTCGTTGCAATTTACAATGACCAAGGCGTGGCCTCGCGAATCTGGAGGACAGTCAAGGTGCTCTATAACCGGTCGCTCGCGTACCGGATTCTTATTACCCCCCTCTACCTGGCATGCATGGTAGCGCACGGATTGGCTCTAGATTTGATCGGCTGGAATAATCCGTTCTCGCGATATTTCGGATATCAAAAGAGGCGGGGAATGTCGCTGTGGCCCGACGTGCTGGATTGGCTTGGCGGTTTCCCCTTTGAAGTTGCCAGGGCAGACGAAATCACTGGTTTCTACAACAAAAGAGGCTTTAGGTTGGTCAATTCAACTTTGTCGAAGGGCGGCAAGGGCCGCGGCAATAACCAGTACATTTTTGTGAAAGGCATCGGCCCAGAGCCGGCGCTTCGCGAGACTACCCGAGTAGCTCTTGAATCCGCGAGCCAATCCACCGTGCCACAAGTTTCAGAAGCCTAGGTTTGGGTTCGGAATTTCCGCATACAAGACAAGAAATAAATAGTCGCATTCTTGAAGTAACTAAATGAATAGCCAACCCCTGAATCGTGAAATGCTCGCGCTCGAGGGAGGGATCGGGACGACGATCTCTCCGTCGGACACCATATTGAAACGGCCGGATTCGCGAGCAAAGTTAGACAGGGTCCTGATATTAGATGGGAACACCAGGAGCGCGCTGGCGGCAACGCGTTCTCTGGGAATGAAGGGAGTGCATGTCGTAGTCGCTGATGAGAACAAGAGAACTCTGGCCGGGGCCTCGAGATACTGCAGCGAGAGCTTTACCTACCCGTCTCCAGGCAGCAATCTGGAGGGCTTCCTGACGACCGTTAAGACAGAATGCTCCCGGCGCGGGATCGGAGTGATCCTGCCAATGACCGAGTTGAGCACTTCTACGGTGTTGAGACATCGCGAAGAATTTGAATCTTTGAGAGTACCGTTTGGGGAACTTAAAGCCTTTGACGCGTTGAATGACAAGTGGAGACTGCTAACACTTGCACAACAACTGGATCTTTCCATACCGAAGACACAGTTTGTAAGGGAGATCAACTCACTCGACGAACTCTGCAAAGGGCTGAAGTTTCCCGTAGTCCTGAAACCCTATCGTTCCATGATCTCATCTCATGGACGCTGGATCGCCACCTCCGTGCAGTACGCGCGTTCCATGGAAGAGCTAAAAGAGATTGCCGCCCGGTATGAGTACTTCAGCCAGCACCCCTTCATGATTCAAGAATACATCTCGGGTAGAGCCGAGGGAGTATTTGTTCTGTGTGATCATGGCAAGCCAATTGTGTTCTTCGCGCACCGGCGCTTGCGAGAAAGACCACCAACGGGGGGAGTCAGCGTTCTAAGTGAAAGCATCGAGCCGAACCCGGAAGCGCAGAAGATGGCGCGAGCCATACTCGAAACCGTTGAATGGCACGGCGTCGCCATGGTCGAGTTCAAGGTTTCCGCTGAGGGAACTCCGTACCTGATGGAAGTAAATGGCCGCTTCTGGGGATCACTGCAATTGGCAATTGATGCAGGCGTGGATTTTCCCTGGCTCCTTTATCAAATGGCGATTGGAAAGAATCTAGGCAACGTAAAGCCATACATCACGGGAATTAAATGCCGGTGGCTGCTGGGCGATTTGGCAAGCCTGTGGAAGGTATTGACCAACAGCGGACCGCGCCCCCGTCCGTTGCCTTTCGGCAAGGTCGAATCGATTGTGCAGTTTTTGCATTTCAACGAGAAAGCTTCGCGGTATGAAGTAAACCGGTGGGGCGACCTCAAACCTTTCTGGTTGGAAGTAACGCAGTACGCCACGGATTTGGGATCCAGCTTTGTTAAGCAAATCGCTCGACCCCGCATTTAACTGTCAGACCTTTTCCGATTCATCAAACTAAGTATTTGAAGAGTCTCCGTCATCCAGCAAGCGGTTGACGGCTACACATCTGGAGAAACTACACCCATGACAACCTCGACGGCCACAAAATCCGTGCCTTTTCACGTTCCTTCCATTGGAGCAGAGGCGATTCGCGCTGTCACTGAAACATTAGAGAGCGGCTGGATCACCACGGGACCCAAGACGCGAAGCTTCGAAGAGGCATTCGCCCGGTTTATTGGCATCGACCATGCTCTCGCCGTGAGCTCCTGCACGGCTGCGCTACATCTTTCCCTCGATGCGGCCCGGCTCAGCGAAGGCGACGAGGTGTTGGTCCCCACTCTGACCTTTGCCGCGACGGGAGAAGTCGTGACGTACTTCAAAGCAAAGCCGGTGCTGGTGGATGTCGATCCAATCCATTTCAATTTGAGCGTGGAAGATGCCAAACGAAAAATCACGCCTAAGACCAAGGTCATTATACCGGTTCACTTTGGCGGCCACCCGTGCCGCATGGATTCCATACTCGACCTTGCGGCAACGAGAGGTTTGACAGTCATCGAAGACGCTGCACACGCGATCCCTGCAAAGTTTAGAGGGCAAAACATTGGGACCCTGAGCCCCATGACGGCATTCAGTTTTTATGCCACCAAAACTCTTACAACCGGCGAAGGAGGAATGGTAACCACAAACGATGACGCGCTGGCGAACCGCGTTAGCCTGATGCGGTTGCATGGAATGAGCCGCGACGCCTGGAAGCGATACACCGCGGAAGGGACTTGGCGTTACGAACTCACAGAGGCCGGGTATAAATACAACCTCACCGACCCCCAGGCCGCGATGGGACTCGTTCAGCTCTCTCACTGCGAGGAGATGTGGCGGCGCCGAGCGAAAATAGCGCAAAAGTATGACAGCGCGTTGATGTTGCTCGAGGCGTACCGCACGCCACAAACCGCGCAGGACGTCCAAAACGCCTGGCATCTCTATGTTGTCCTCGTGGAACCTTCCGCGCTTCGCATCCATCGCGACCAGGTGATTGAAGAGCTCCGCCAACGTGGAATCGGAACCTCGGTTCACTTCATCCCTTTGCACCTTCATCCTTATTACCAGAAGAACTGGGGATATCGCCCGGGGGAATTTCCGGTTGCTGAGGATTACTTTGATCGCTGCATATCTCTGCCAATCTATCCAAGCATGGCAGACGAAGATGTCAACCAAGTGGTCGAAGCCCTGCAAGACATTTCCATCAAGTTTCGAAGATAGCGCAACACATTCACGTCGTGACTTGCAACGGGATGTCACGGCCGAACAAACAGGAGGCGACACCGATGAGTGGTATTCCACAATTGCACAGAATCCCAGCGCAGAAGCGAGTGAAACCTGGTTTTAAGGTCACTGCGGCGGAACAAACCAAGACCCGCATCGGACGAGAAGCAGCCAGCGTTCGGGGCGGGTTCTACATCCGGCATGGAAAGAGAATATTTGACGTCATCGGATCCGCAGTGGCTTTGATTATCGCCAGTCCCATTCTTTTTCTCTGCGCGGTGGCGGTGATGCTGGAGTCGCGCGGGCCTGTATTCTTCCGCCAATGGCGAGTCGGCAAGAACGGAGAACCTTTCCAGGTTTTCAAACTGCGCACGATGATTCATGGAGCAGACAAACGCGGGCCGAAGATCACGGCATCGGGCGACTGCCGCATAACGAGAGTGGGCAGAATTCTTCGCAAGACAAAGATGGATGAGCTTCCGCAATTATTCAACGCTCTTCGAGGCGAAATGAGCCTGGTGGGGCCGCGCCCGGAAGTACCGGAATACACACTGAAATACACCCTCGCGGAAAGAAAAATCCTGGATGTGAAACCCGGCATAACCGGGCCCGCCTCATTGGCGCACATCAATGAAGAGCAACTCCTGGCCGGCCGGACGGACAAAGAGCATTTCTACGTAACCACCATCATGCGGCGCAAACTCGAAATCGATCTGACCTACTGCCGCAACATCAGCTTATTCGAAGATCTCAAAAACATTCTTTTAACCGCGGGGGCCCTCTTCATACCTGGGGGATCTCAAACGAAGAGCTTGGAGACCAGTCCACATCCCAGTGGAGGGGCAGCAGATTGAGGGATACGGCTCCATGCAGGGACTTCGTGCGAGTGAAATGGACCTGTGCTGACTCAAGGGAGAAATCAAATGCGAACGGCCTTACGAACAATTAAGTGGCGGCATGTTGTACCGCGACTTTTTGCGGATTTCGTAATTATTCACTGCGCGATGTTGATTGCATTCGCGGTCTCCATGGCTTACCAGACTCGGGCGGACCAATGGCCGAGCGCATCGAGTCTAGCAAACGCTTTCCGGCACTATTATTTCTCCAGATTTCTAATTCTGTCGGCATTATTCCCGGTGGTTTTCTTTCTGAATGGACTTTATACCCACGTGCGCTCCTATCCGACAATGGCGAAGCTGGAGCGGTTTACCGTCGTAGTCCTGCTGTCCCTGACCGTTTTCATTGCGGTGAATTATCTTTTCGTTCGGCACCAGAATCCGATCGGCCGGAGCGTCTCCCTGCCGTTTGCGGGAGCAGCATTGTTGGGATTGGTTGGAATCCGCGTTGCTAAGGAATGGCTCATCGGCGAGGGGAGAACGGGCCAGAAACGCAGGTCCACAGATTTGGGACAGGGCTTAGTACTCGTAATTGGCGGAGCCGGTTACATCGGGTGCAGTCTAGTGAGACGTCTGCTCGAAGAGGGCAGACGCGTTCGGGTATTGGACAATGCGGTGTACGGCTTGGAACCCATTCAGGACCTCTTGCATCACCCTAACCTGGATTACGTGGATGGCGATTCACGAAATATTCAGGATGTCGTGAAGGCCACGCACCAAGTGTCGAGCATTGTACATTTGGCCGCAATCGTTGGGGATCCAGCCTGCGAACTCGATCATAAGACGACGATCGAGATTAATTACGCGTCAACCCGAATGCTTATCGAGATCGCCAAGGGCGACGGCGTCGAACGGTTCTTGTTTGCCTCGAGCTGCAGCGTTTACGGCGCAACAGATGAAATCATGGACGAAAACTCAACGGTCGAGCCGGTGTCTCTGTACGGAGAGACAAAAGTATCGTCCGAACAAGCGTTGCTTGAAAGCGCGACCGCGAACTTCCATCCGGTTATAATGCGCTTTGCTACGGTATTTGGACTTTCGAATCGTCCACGGTTTGACCTGGTTGTGAACCTTCTCTCCGCTAAAGCAAAACAGGATGGGCGAATCACGATCTTTAATGGGGAACAATGGCGGCCGTTCGTTCACGTGAGTGACCTTGCTAAGGCCATCATGCTGCTCCTAAACGCCCCGTTGGGAGCCGTGAGTCAGGAAATCTTCAACGTGGGTGACAACCGCTTGAACCATACACTCACCGACGTGGCCGAGGTTGTCCAGCGCGTGTTTCCGGGCACGCAGATCGAGCACGCCGAGAATGCGGACCGGCGCAACTACCGCGTCAATTTTTCCAAGATTGAGACGCGGGTTGGATTCCGCTGCCGATATACGCTGGAGGATGGTGTCCGAGAGATCAAAGCGGCGTTCGATTCAAACGAGATCGGCAATTACCGGGACATTCGCTTCAGCAACCTCGGCTTCTTGCGCGAAACGGGGACACCCGAGAACAAGAGCGAATTCGATGAGGCGGTTATGGCCGCTTTTGGCGGCGCGCAAATTCACCGAGTTGTCGCGAGAAAAATGACGCGGCAATACTTAAAAACCGCTTCAGCCCACTAAATCGAAAATCTACCTATGAAGTTTCGCATGTTTTCTGTTGCGCTCATTGGCCCTGATGGAGCAGGCAAGTCGACGATCAGTCGCGCACTTGTCGAGTCATCGCCGTTTCTATTCAAGGCCATCTACATGGGAGATAACATCGAAGCTTGCAACTTTGCCTTGCCCACCTCCCGCCTCGTCGGGTATTTCCGAAGACGCCGCAATAGAAATGCCGAAAGATCGCGCGCGGCGGGCGAATCATCCACGACCAGCGGCAGCCGGAAAATGTCGCTGGGACAAATGCTTTGGGCGGCGGGCCGGCTCATCAACTTCTTGGCCGAGGAATGGTATCGACAACTATTGTCTTGGAGCTATCAGGCGCTGGGGTACATCGTTTTGTACGATAGACATTTTCTATTCGACTTTTCTCTTGATGGCGTGGACAGCGATGTCTGGACTTTCGAGAAGCGTCTGCACCGCTGGATTCTGACCCGGCTCTACCCCAGGCCCAGCTTGGTGATCTACCTGGATTCCCCTGCGGAAGTTCTCTTCGCCCGCAAAGGAGAAAAGACTCCTGAGGAGCTTGAAAATCGCCGGCAAGCGTTCCTTCGCCAGGGAGCGCAAGTCCGCAACTTTGTGCGAGTCGACGGCACGCCACCGCTCGAGAAGGTTTGCACCGAGGTTTACAGACTCATTGGTGAATACTCCGGCTGCTCCAGTACTTCAAACGCTTTTCCCGGCTTATGAACATTATATGATCAACGAATATTTATTAACTTAATTAATACAGATTGAGTTTAGCTGCTTGAGACCATTCAAATGTGCGGAATCTGCGGCTTCTATAATATTGACAATCACCGAGATTCGCCGGCAGTACTCTCGGCGATGACCTCCAGTCTTGCGCATCGAGGTCCTGACGGAAACGGGACTTGGCTGTCTCCAGACATGGACGTCGGACTGGGCCACACCAGATTGGCGATCATTGACCTCGCGGGAGGCCGCCAACCGATTCAATCTGCCGATGGACGGTTCGTAATTGTCTTCAACGGCGAACTCTACAATTTCCGCTCTCTTCGTAAAGAGCTCGAAGACCTGGGGCACTGCTTTCGCACGTCATCCGATACCGAAGTATTACTGGAATCCTATATCAGGTGGGGACCGGCATGCCTGCAGCGGTTCCGAGGAATGTTTGCGTTAGCGATCTATGACACACAGGAGTACGAGTTTTTCTTGGCCCGTGATCGGACGGGTATCAAGCCGCTGTATTACCACTGCGGGCCTTCTGGCTTCCTTTTCGGATCGGAAATCAAGGCCATACTACGGGTGCCCGGTGTCCCCCGCCGCTTGGACTATCAGGCACTCGCAGATTTTCTTGTTCTTGGTTATCCTCTCGCACCGAAGACAATGTTTTTGGATGTGCGCGAGCTCGAGCCGGGGACATCGCTACGGGTTTCTCGGGAAGGGATTGAAAAGCGGCGATTTTGGTCATGGCTCCAACTCCAAGGCGGTCTTGGGGAATCAGCGGCTTTAGAACAAACCGAGGTGGCCCTCACCGAGAGTCTACGCGAGCATTTGATTTCAGACGTACCGATTGGGGTGCTTTTGAGTGGCGGTATAGATTCTTCCCTGCTGGTCGCTTTTCTTGCAAAAGTGCTTAGGGAAGATGTGGAGACTTTCACTGTTTCATTCGCAGAGGCCGCCTATGATGAATCGCCTTATGCCGAAGCCGTTGCCCGAGACCTTGGCGTTCGACATCGAAAGATCGTCCTGGATCCTCGCCTCGCGGACATCTCTCTAATAGAAAGTATTCTTGTTCAATTCGATCAACCCTTTGCTGATTCTTCAGCAATCCCAACTTATTTCATCTGCAAAGAAATTCGGAAATCGGCAAAGGTTGCCATTGGCGGAGACGGTGGAGATGAGATGTTTGGCGGATACCGGAGGTTTTCTCACGCTGATATGGCAAGGCTCGCGGGCACGCTGCCAAGTGCTTTCCTGAAGGCAACGGGTGCGGCGTTAGGAGGGATTGGAGGAATTGCTCCGCATCTCTCTCGCATGGGTAAGAGGTTTATTCGTTCAGCAGCATCGAGAGATGAAGGCCGTCTTTTAGCCTTATCCTGTTACACCTTTCCAGATGAGCTCCCTGAAATGGTCGAACCGGCGGTCATGAAAACAATGGGCAATTATGTTCCTTCCCTGTCGCTCAATGGGCACGGAACCAGCAACCCCGGGGGAAAAGAATTTGTCGATTCGACGGTGCGCCATGCCCTTCCCGGGGACTATTTGAGGAAAGTAGATGTAATGAGCGCCGCCCACGGGCTGGAGGTTCGCGTTCCCTTTCTGGGGGAGCATGTTCTGGAGTGCGCGGCGAAGATCCCAGTGCACCTAAAATATTCCCGAAAGAAAAACAAGATCATCCTGCGTAAGCTCGCCGAAAAGTATCTGCCGAAAGCCATCGTCGAGAAACCCAAGCGTGGCTTTGGTATCCCACTGGATTCTTGGTTAGGTCGCAATGGCCGGGGGGAGGTGCGCTCTTTACTCAACTCTCGGGGCACTGGCATTCGTGATGTCATTCGACCGGAGTATTCCAACCAGCTGCTGTGCGAATTTGTTGATCAAACTTGGAACGCGTCGAAACGAAGTCGTTTCAACACATATCAGCAAGTCTATATGTTATGGAGCCTTGAACGATGGTTGGCACGCTGGAAGCCCTCCCTGTAGGGTTGGGAACGATTGATGGAAGAGCAGTAGAGCGCCCGCTCCGGGTACTCGCCGTCACTCCCCTGCCCAGCTCAAGAGCCTCGATGATCCATGTTACAAGGCAGGTAGCGTCTCTCGAAGTTTCGGGAGTCACGTGCCAAACTTTCATCGTGGCCTCCCGCACAGCCCCATGGGTGGTCCTGCGGGAGTGGAGCAGATTGCGTAGAGAGATTCGGGCATTCCAACCCGACATAGTGCATGCGCACTACGGAACAATGACGGCATTTTTGGCCATTCTTAGTACGGCTTGCCCAATCATGGTCACTTATCGGGGAAGCGACTTGAACCCGAATCGCAGCCGAGGACGCCTGCGAGAAGTCGTTGGCACATTGCTCTCACAGATTGCCGCCTTGCGGGCGGCGCGAATTATCTGCGTGAGTAATCAGCTGAAGAACAAACTTTGGTGGCGACGGGACCGCATCAGTGTCATTCCCACCGGGGTGGACATGACTCTCTTCTATCCTCGTGACATGCAAGAAGCTCGCCGTGAGCTTGGATGGGGCCAAGACGAGCGCGTGGTACTCTTCAACGCGGGCGATCCAATTATCAAGCGCTTGGATTTAGCTCGGGCTGCAGTTGAATTTGCCGAGTCCTTGTGCGGGAAGATCCGGTTTGCCGCCCTCGATGGCGATGTTCCCCCCAACTCCATTCCTGTAATGATGAGCTCCGCCGATTGCCTTTTGCTGACGAGCGACTGGGAAGGCTCTCCCAACGTGGTGAAAGAGGCGCTTGCTTGCAATCTTCCTGTAGTTGCCGTGGATGTGGGCGATGTTCGTGAACGATTGGAACGAGTCCGGCCATCCATGATTGTCCCCCGGGATGCTTGCGCAATCGGCAAGGCCATATTCGAAATTCTGAAGCAGGGCCAAAGGTCAAACGGGCGCGAGTCAGCAAAAGACTTATCGAGCGAAGTGGTATCGCAGCGAATTGTCACGGTGTACAGAACGCTCCAAAAGGAATACCAAAAATCGGGCTCGCGATTTTGGACCGGACTTGGTCACCGTTCATTTCCAAACAGAAGCCGGGTTATGCAGTGAAGTCATAACTGGCCCCTTTTTGGGGTTTCTCAAGCAGATTGAGTGCCAAATCCAGGCAAGAGTAGAAAACATAGGAGGGTGCATATGTACGGGCCCAATTCGCGTTTGGAGATTTTTAGCACCTGTCCACCTATAGGAAACATTCCCATAGCTGAATACTCCAAGGCTCTAGCTGATGCAGCTCGCTGGAGTGAAAAATGGGGATGCACAGGAATATTGGTCTACACCGACAACTCCCAGGTAGACCCTTGGTTAGTCTCGCAGATAATCGTCCAAGAGACGAAACACCTGGCGCCACTGGTCGCGGTGCAGCCCATCTATATGCATCCGTACACGGTGGCCAAGATGGTCTCTTCCGTTGGCATTATGTACGGTCGCCGTGTGTACTTGAATCTGGTCGCAGGCGGTTTTAAGAACGACTTGGCTGCACTAAACGATCCTACGCCACACGATGAGCGGTACGAGCGCCTAGTCGAATACGCGACGATCATCAAGGGCCTGCTTGCTAATCATGACTCTATTACCTTTCAAGGTAACTTCTACCGGGTGAATAACCTCAAAATGACACCACCGTTGTCTGAGGGACTCTTTCCCGGTCTCCTAATTTCGGGCTCTTCGGAAGCCGGGCTGTCTGCTGCTCGTTTCCTCGAGGCTGTGCCGGTCCTTTACGCCAAACCCGCAAGAGACTGTGCATCCACGGCAGTCAACCGCGGTAGCCGTTTCGGGATCCGGATAGGGGTTATGGCGCGCCCGACCGAAGAGGAAGCTTGGAACGAAGCCCGTGGAAGGTTTCCAGAGGAAAAGAAAGGGAAAATGATGCATGGGTTGGCGATGAAAGTCTCAGACTCTGTTTGGCACCATGAGCTATCGAGCGCCATTGAAGAAAACAAAACTACCCCCAGCTGCTATTGGCTTGCGCCCTTTGAGAATTACAAGACATTTTGTCCTTACCTTGTGGGCAGCTACGAGCAAGTCGGAGAAGAATTGGCACGCTATTTGGCCCTGGGTTGCCGTACGTTCATTCTCGACGTTCCTTTGTGCGAAGAGGACTTGAAGCACGCTCGACTCGCTTTCGATCTTGCCTGCAGCAAGTCGCACATCGCAGAGGGCGATTCCTCCAGGCTCCCGGCGGCGCCAGCGTCCCGCGATGAGGACTTCTCGTCTCATCCGGCCCACGTTAACAGCGGAGATGCCCAAGAGGCAGTTCCAATCCAACGGATGAGTGGAGGATAGGTTGCGGAATACTGTCGGTGGATTCCTGGAATCGAGCGAGCGGTTCGCATCGCGTTCAGCTCTGGTCGTCAACGGCGAAACTCTCACCTATGCCGATCTCAGACGCAAGGCAGGCCAGCTTGCGTCTCTGCTACTGCGGACTGAGGCGCCCAATTCTCCGCTGGTCGCCATCCTGGCCTATCGAAGCGTGACGGCCTATGCGGGGATTTTGGGTATTCTTGCCGCTGGAAAAGGTTATGTGCCATTAAACCCAAAATTCCCGGCAGAGCGTACTCGCAGAATGATGATTCTGTCTGGGTGTGACCAGGTCATCGTTGGGAATGAATGCGTCCCGCACCTGGGGGAGCTCTTGGAAGGATTCCAGCAGCCCCTGACTTTAATACTTCCCGAAACAGCAGACGTCACTGACCTTCAAATAGAATTTCCTCTCAATAGGTATCTGCTGTCAAAAGACGTCTTCGAGAGCCGCGGCTCTGTATTCGAAACGACAGTCTCCACTCAGGCGATTGCCTATCTGTTGTTTACGTCAGGCACCACAGGCGAGCCCAAGGGAGTGCCTGTTACTCACTCGAATGTGCGGTCGTATGTCGACTATATGTGCAGTCGGTGCGATCTGAATGAAACCGACCGGTTCTCCCAACATTCCGATCTGACCTTCGACTTGAGTGTTCATGACATCTTTGTCGCCTGGGAGCGCGGGGCCTGTTTATATTGCTTGCCTGAAAGAGCTGTCCTGTTGCCGGCCAAGTTCATCCGCGATAACACACTGACCGCCTGGTTCTCCGTTCCCTCCATCATCAGCGTTTTGTCCAAGATGAAACTTCTGGAGTCTGATTCCTTCCCTTCCCTGCGATACAGCTTCTTCTGCGGAGAACCTCTGCCGACTTCGTACGCGCAACTGTGGCAAAACGCAGCACCGCATTCGCTTGTTGAGAATCTTTACGGACCAACGGAAGCCACCATCGCTATTTCCCATTATCGTTGGGACAGAAATCACTCACCTGGAGAAAGCTTGAACGGGATTTGCCCGATTGGCTGGACGTTTGCCGGACAGCGATCAAGCGTTGTCGGCCAGGACTTCAACATTCGTTCAAGGGATCAGGCCGGTGAGCTGTTCCTTGCCGGTTCGCAGGTCACTTCCGGGTACTGGAATGATCCAGAGAAGACGGGAGCGAAGTTTGTGCGGCTGGGCAATTCGGCGGAAACAATCTGGTACCGGACGGGGGATCTGGTCAAACAAGATTGGACCGGCTGCATGTACTATCTTGGCCGAATCGACGATCAAGTGAAGATTCGAGGGTATCGGGCAGAATTGCAAGAAATTGAGGCCGTGCTTCGAAAAGCTTGTGGAACCGATCAAGTCGTTTCGGTGGCTTGGCCCGTGCGAGATGGCTCTGCCGACGGTGTTGTTGCTTTCGTGTCGGGCCAGAAGGCGCTCGACGAGGGCAAGGCGCTGAAGTATTGCCGCACGTACTTGCCCGGCTACATGGTGCCCCAGAGGATCTACGCGCTCGATGCCCTGCCCCTGAATTTAAACGGGAAAGTCGATCGAAGGGGGCTCGTTCGACTGCTTGAAGGAGCCCGAACGTGAATCGCATACAAGAGAATGAATTGGTTGCTTCCGTCCTGAACTGGATCAAAGAGCACAAGCTGCCCAGGAATCGTCAACGGGCCGAAATTACCGAAGACATCGATCTCATCACCGATGGGCTGTTGGACTCCATGGGACTTGTCGACTTGCTCTTATTTGTCGAGGAGCAGACGGGCCGCCCGATTGATCTGAAAACTGTAGAACCCGCGGATATCTGCGTTGTGAAGAACCTATGCCGTATCGCCCTCGGGAACGATATCTCTCAATCCACAGGTGAATGTGAACATGGCGAACCCAGTTGTGGAGACCTACTCGCTGCTGGCGGAAAAGTATGACGACGAATTGAACCTGCAGTCGTGCTGGGGCCGCGCCGCTGACAGAATCCTGAGTTCCCTGCTTATCGAGGACAACGATCAGGTGGTACTCGATGTAGGTTGTGGTACTGGGAGGGCGCTGTCGCAGCTGGCCAGCCGCAGCAGGCCGGACATTCGATTCATCGGAATCGAGCCGGCTGAAAATATGCGCAAGTGTGCGCTGCGGCGAATCGGGAAATGTCTGAATATCAGTATTCTAGATGGGTGCTTCGAAGAGATCCCAGTGGAGTCTCAGTCGGTGGATTATTTGTTCAGCATCTTTGCGTTCCATTGGGTGACCAACCTCCGCGCCTCGGTACAAGAAATTCGCCGCGTGCTCAAGCCGAATGGGCATATGGATCTGTTCTTCATCGGGAGAAATAACGGTCAGGAGTTCATACGGAAGACAAGCTCGATCTTCCTGAAATACATGGGTCCAGCGCGCTTTCTGGCGTCGGCACGAATGCGCACTCAGCTTACGCGAGAGGAGGCGAAGCGCCTGTTCAGCGAATCTCTCGATTTACGTCATGTTTCCGCCGTTGAATCGTACGACACCTACTACGATTCATTGGAAGGACATTGGGGATGGTGGGTCCGAATCGAAGGACAATTTGTTTCCATGCCTCCAGAGACGAGAGAGGCCTGCGACCGGGAAGTGCGGAGGGCCCTTTCTGACCTGTCCACGGAAAAAGGTATCCCCTACACCATTCACTGTCTCCACTTGATGCTACGACCGGTAGCCGAACTCCAACACTGATTCCATTCAGAAATTCAGAAGCGGACACTTCCGTTCGCGACTTGTTCGCGGCAGCAAGTATCGGCGTGTTTCGTAGTTCAACTTCACCATTCTTCTGGTTTCATCGGGTTGATACGGGCTTTACCGTTTGCTTCTCTCTGTGATCTCACCGTACTTTCCCCTGAGGGGGTCCACTTGATGGACATCGATGGACGCGCGATTCAGCGCCCTGTGCAAGACGTCACGTGGACCCCCGCCATGACCGAGAAGCATGGTTACAAGCACTTCATGCAAAAGGAAATCTTTGAGCAACCACGCGCAGTTCGCGACACTCTAGCTTGCCGCATCGCGCTTGATTCCAGCGTAGTCCGCCTAGATACGTAGTCCGAGCATTACCCAGGCGAGTTGCTCCCGTCCCAGGGCTTCATCGCGACCAACATGCGTTAAGACCGCCGAGGAGGTTCGCTATGATCATGCAAGGGGCAAGGAATGAAAAGAACAGCATCGCCCAACGAACAAAGTGCTTCGCGCGATTGCTTGGAATGGGAGCAACCATAGGTTGGCTTGCGGGCTGCGGAGGAAGTCCCGCTTCGCAATCTGTGACCATGGTTTCGATAACTGTGACACCAGCCAGCTCTTCAATTCAATCGTCAGCGACTCAGCAGTTTACAGCGACTGGCGCCTTCAGTGATGCCTCGACAAAGGACATCACTAAGTCTGTGAGTTGGACATCTTCTGATGTCAGCAAAGCAACCGTTCAGAATTCGGGACTCGCGTCGGGTGTCGCGGCCGGTTCGGTGACCATTGCAGCCGCATCCGCCGGCAAAACTGGAAAAGCTACTCTCACGATTACCAGCCCGGCGACCTTAACTTCCGTTGATATAAGCCCTCTCAACCCCACGATCGCTGTCAATGGAACACAGCAATTCTTTGCCAATGCTGCATACAATGACAACTCGCTCCAGGATGTCACTCAAAATGCGACTTGGACATCCTCAAATGCCAGTGTGGCAACGGTTCAGAGTGCAGGCCAGGAGAACCCTGGTCTGGCCATGGGAGTAGGGGCTGGGCAGGCAACGATCATAGTTGCTTTCAATGGCAAGAGCAGCTCAACCTCGCTCACCGTAACCAGTCCAGGCGGCAACGGCGCCAAGATACCTCTCACAGACATGACACCCTCAGAAAATTATTTGACGTTCCAGGGAGGGCTATACGAAAACAGCAACGACACTGTTCCCGCGGACCATGACACGGCAGGCTTAGCGGCCGCCTCCGCGATTGAACCTCTGGATACCAACGGGAACCCAAGTGCATCGGGCAAGATTGTCTTTGTCGCAGTCGGCAGGTCCACGGTTGTGGACGAGTTTGCGGTCTTCATGAACCAAGCTGCGACCAATTCTGGCGTCAATCACGCCACGCTGGTAATCGTGAACGGAGCACTGACCGGAGCATTACCCTGTGTTTGGACCGTAGTTAGCGGACCGCCGTCGTGCGATCCGACGCTGGGAAATCAGTATGATCGAATTCGGGACATGGTGCTCGCTCCACTTGGGCTGACTGAAAAGCAGGTGCAGGCCGCCTGGATCGAGGAATACAACGGTGACCCGGCCGCTGACGGCTTCCAATCCTTGTGCGACCCCACCGTCGCCGGGTGCTCGAACAACGTGAGCCACACAGAGGCATTGCGTTACGAGCAGCAGTTGGGAGGCATCTTGCGAGCTGCCAAGACGCGCTGGCCAAACTTGCAGCAAGCTATTCACTCGAGTCGCATTTATGGCGGCTATGCGACGACCAATCATAGCTCCGAACCGTATCCGTATGAGTATGGCTTTTCGGTGAAGTGGTTGATCCAAGCGCAGATTCTCCAAATCCGCAGCGGGGGAACGAGCATCGATCCGACAGCCGGAGATTTGAATTACAAAGCCGGCGCGGCTCCCTGGATGGCGTGGGGTCCTTACACTTGGGCCAACGGAGACACCCCGCGTTCCGATGGCTTGGTTTGGTGCCACGGGCAAGCCGGCTCGCCGTGCAACGGGGAAGTGGACTTCCAGCCCGATGGCACCCATCCAAATGCCCAAGGCGACGAGAAGGTGGCGAATCTGCTGATGAACTTCTTCCTGAATTCTGCTCACACGCCATGGTTTCGACCTTGAGTTTCCTCGGGGAGAATGGTGGGACACGGTCCGCTGCCCCGGCTCATGGCTACTGGTGGCACTCCAGGGGCTGAAGGACTGAGTGAAATGACCATGCAAACGATGTCCGCACACCTCCAAACCTTCTCAGCCCACATTTCGAATCTTTATGTTTGTTGAGGAGTTGGCACCAGATGTCTTTGACAACTGGCCGGTCCGAAAAGCGGACGCCGGTAGACCTGGCCTTGGCGCTTTCTAGTTTGAGTGAAAGACCTTTCAAGGAAAGGGCTTTTACTGAGAACGTAAGCTCTCACGGCTTGCGCACTATTTCAAAGCGGATGTGGACGCCTGGGGCTCGGTTGCTGGTTAGCTTCGATGGGGGGCCCATCCCGGGAGCGGCCCGCGTTGTTTATTGTCAACGCCTGGCAAACAAGAAGTTCGCTGTGGGCTCGCGCTATCGGGCAGGGTGCAGCAATCGGACGATTGATTCTCCCAAGACCAAGTGCGCCGCTTTTCACTTCCTGTTCTGAGGAAGACTGTCTAGAAGTACTCGGCCGGAATCCGCCACAACAGAGGAGGTCGCGACATAATTATGAAAATTGTTGTCCATACCCAATATTTCCCGCCGGAAATCGGGGCGGCACCTAATAGGCTGTCGGCGTTAGTTCAGGGCCTGACAAGTGCAGGTCACGAAGTTACTGTTCTCACAGCGATGCCCAATTATCCCATGGGCCGCTACCATCCTGGCTATGGAGGCTTGGTACGGCGCGAGAATCATAGCGGCTGTGCTGTGGTTCGCACATTCATTTATCCGACCCAGAGCGCAGGAATGGTCAAGCGGCTTCTATGCTACTTTTCGTTTGTATTCTCGTCTTTGATTCTGGGTGGTTGTTTCTTGGACGAGCCGGATTACATACTCACGGAAAGTCCGCCCCTCTTTCTGGGAATTTCGGGGTTTCTGCTCAGCCGGTGGAAGCGAGCCCGTTGGATATTTAATGTCTCGGATTTGTGGCCGGAGTCTGCCGTTCGCCTGGGAGTCCTGAAACCAGGGTTGGCGTTGCGCCTCAGTGAATGGCTGGAGGCATTTTATTATCGGCACGCTTGGCTTGTTAGCGGACAGTCCTCCGAAATCGTCCAAAACATCAAGAATCGGTTCCCGCGCGTACTGACTTTCTACCTGCCAAACGGAGTTGATACGCAGAGATTTCGCCCGGACTGCGCTACACCGGAGACTCGCGCTCTGCTGAGCTCGAAACCAGGTTGCGTTGTTCTTTACGCCGGTTTGCACGGTCTGGCCCAAGGATTGGAGCAGATTATAGAAGCAGCCGATCAACTGAGAGACGACGCCTCAATCTCTTTCGTTTTGGTGGGCGATGGCCCCGTGAAGCGCGCCCTGGTTACCGAAGCAGAAGCGCGAGGGCTGACCAACATCAAATTCCTCGACGCCGTCCCCCAAGATCAGATGCCCGCTCTTGTTGCCGCGGCGGACATTGTCGTGGTGCCATTAAAGCTGCACATCCCCGGCGCTGTGCCTTCCAAGCTCTATGAGGCGATGTCCTCTGGGCGGGCGCTAGTTGTTATCGCCTCCGGAGAGGCTGCCGACATCGTTTCTCGGAACAAGGTTGGTGTCGTCGTGGCCCCTGGGGACACACAAGGCCTTACAAGAAGCCTTTTGGATTTGGCTCGCAATTTGTCCTATCGCGAACAGTTGGGAGCGGAGGCTCGCCGTGCCGCAACCACGCAATTCGACCGCTCCGTGTCCATCACCCGTTTGGTCCGCTATCTGGAGGGACAACTGGAGGCAGTTCCTCCGTCAAGGCTAGGCATGCGAGTTCAGATTGATTCCGGACCAAATCTTGCAACGAACCAGTATGACCAATCGCAAGGAAGCGAGTCACGCTCCGCATAACTACGTACTGTAAATCCTGGGACGCCAATCGATGTCCAGAATAGCCCCCATTCTCTTCCTTTTGGCTTGCGTTGGTCTTGTTCAGACCACGTTTGTGAAGGTGAAGGCAAAGTCCGTTCCCATTGAGCCGCCGGAAGCCTGTACGTATTACATCTCTCCGGCCGGATCTGACACAAATTCAGGAACAATCCAAGTCCCATGGAAACACCTGCAGAAGGCATTCGAGACGCTCACAGCGGGACAGGTGGCGTGTCTGCGGACTGGAACTTACGAGCCCGCTGGCGCCTATAACACCCCTAGTTACAGACACACCATCTCGCGGTCGGGCGAACCAGGCAACCCTATTGTCATCCGGAATTATCCAGGGGAAATCGCCATCGTACTCGGATTGGTAGTTGTCCGCGGAAATTACTTGAAGCTCTTAGGCACTCCACCGTCGGGCGGTTTGGTCTTTCAGGGCCCGCTGGGACCAGATGCGAGCGGGGTAAAGGGAAAAGGCGCTGGCCAAGTTTGGTTGGACAGGTGCCGCAACGTCGTTTTGGATCACGTTGAAATTCGGAAAAACGATTTTCACGCTGGGCTATATGTAAGTGAAGTTAGTGATGTGCAGGTCTTGGGCTGCTACGTCCACGATAACGGAAGGTTCGATGTGGACACTGACGCCATGGGTCAGCATCCGCTGAATGTAGACCAGGGCATTTATTGGGGCGCCAGCGGTGGAACCAATCGCATTGCCAACTGCTTGCTCGAGCATAACCGCTCCGCTAACCTGCAACTTTTCGCAGGCTCCGGCAAAATCACCGGCCTGACCGTCGTTGAGAACACCATCGTCAAGGCCATGAACAGCGGGGTGCTTATCGGAAAAGGGGCCGACGGAAACGTATTTGCAAATAACATCGTTTCCATGAACAGCCAGCAGACCAACAATAAACAGATACGACTGGCAGACAATGCGAGCAACAATATCATTGACACGAATATTTCGTGGGGCAAAACCACTACTTCTGAAGGTGTGGACACATCAACGCTGACTGGATCTGGTAATGTCGTTCGAAATTTGATGGTTTTAGATCCGCACTTCGTCAACTTTTCCGGTGGGGATTACCACGTGCGGCCGGGCAGTCCGGCAATCAACTCTGCTCTCTCTGTCTACTCCAAGAGTGTTGACATAAATGGCGTGAGCCGGCCCTCTCGGCCCAGTTTGGGAGCTTACGAGTACAAATCATCTCCAGAATCTCCCCGAACTCTCGGTCCAACAGGCTTGCCCACGTTCACACTAAGTTCTCAGGATCGCTTTCCATCGCTCAAGGATGATACTCGAAAGCACCAAGGTCAAATCTAATCCCCTGAGGGCGCGCGGTGCCGTCGTAGTCCGTGGGAACGTCTAGGAGCGTCAGGCCCATGTCGATGGCCGGGCTGCCCAACTGCAAATGGGCATCCGGGATAGACGCCGCATCCACCGTGCAACTCGGCGCCGACACGATTCTCGGGTCGATATCGTCCAGATTCCCCGCGAGAGCGATCCCCCCAGGCGTAGACCCCACACCCACCGTCCCTTGGTACGTCAGATTGTTGGCCACACTCAAACCAGAGTATCCCGAGGTAGTGGTGTATAGCAGGAAGCCGGTCGTTGGCTGCCAGGAAATATTGTTCTCTATCGCGGAGTTCGTGAGCGGCGCCGATAATGTAATGTGGCCATCCCGGTACGGGTTCGCGCACAGGAACGTGTTATTCAGAATCCGCAGATTGTTCACCGCCGCCGGATAGATCTGGATACTCCAGCCCCGCTCGTTGCGATAGAAAACGTTGTTCTTGATGGTTAAGTTGTTCGCGCTCGTAAATGCTCCGTCGACGTATATCCCGTGGTCGTTGTTCTGGTAATACAACGGGCTCACGCAGCCATTCTCCCCGGGCGCGTACCGCCCGATGTCGTGTATCTGGTTCCCCTCGATCGTCACATTGTCGTTGCTGATGAAAATCCCATCCCGCCCGGTCGTCGTGGTGGCGCAATAACGTCCCACGTCGTGAATGTTGTTCCCGGTGATGCTGATGAACTGCCCTCCGCTGGATGAACCCCCGTTGTAGTTCTCCATGCATGTGTCGCTGAATCCCTCACACTCGAAATTCTTTACGTCAATGTAGTTGGCGGAGAATTCCCACCCGGTTGCCGAGGTGTTCTTCAACCCATCGATCTTCGCCCCCCATTTGTGCTCCGCAATGAACACCACATGGTTCGCCACCGTCCCTCCGCGGGTCATGATGATCAGCTTGCTCCCGACTCCGGAAATAGCTGGGTTGTTGTAAGTCCCATCGCGGACGATCACCATGTCGCCAGGGTTCACCACATTCGCCGCATGCTGGATGGTCAGAAAGGGTGCCGCGCTGGTGCCCGCGTTGGAATCCGAACCCGTGGGCGAAACATAGTGGCAGACGCCGCTCCCGGTTGCCCCGCACGCAGTGCTTGCAGACGGATTGACCGTGAGGGTGGCCGTGTTGCTGGTCACACTACCCGCCGAGTCGCTGACTGCGACGGTGAACTGCGCTCCATTATCCGAACTCGTTGTCGCTGGTGTTGTATAAGAGGATGAAGTTGCGCCGCTTACCGCTGTCCCGTTCTTCTTCCACTGATAGGTCAGCGGCGCCGTGCCCGTCGCCGCCACTGTGAACGCTGCCGTTTGTCCCGCCGTTACCGTCTGACTGACCGGCTGTGTTGTGATCGAAGGCGCCACCGCAGCGGCGCTGACCGTGAGGGTGGCTGGGTTGCTCGTTATGCTGCCGGCGCTGTTACTCACCACGACGGTGAACTGTGCTCCGTTGTCCGAACTCGTTGTCGCTGGTGTTGTATAAGAAGATGAAGTTGCGCCGCTGATCGCGGTCCCGTTCTTCTTCCACTGGTAAGTCAGCGGCGCCGTGCCCGTCGCCGCCACCGTGAACCCTGCCGTTTGTCCCGCCGTTACCGTCCGGCTGGCCGGCTGTGTTGTGATCGAAGGCGCTACCGCGGACGTGGTGGAACCTATGCCGGTTAGCGAAATCGTCTGCGGGCTGTTGCCAGCGTTGTCGGTGAGGGTCACTGCCCCCGTTCGAGTTCCTGTCGTAGTAGGTGTGAATTTCACGCTGATCGTACAACTGGCGCCAGCGGCTACGGAACTCCCGCACGTCCCCACCCCACCAAAAGCAAAGTCGCCGCTGACGACGGCGCTGAATGTCAGTGTCGCATTACCGGTGTTGGTAAGCGTTGTGAATCGTACGACACTGCTCGTGCCCACTGCCTGACTTCCGAAGGTCAGTGAGGTCGCTGAGAGGCTGACCTTCGGCGCGGAAACGGTGCTGACAGTAAGCGTGGCTGCATTGCTGGTCACACTGCCAGCAGAGTTGCTCACTGTCACGGTGAACTGCGCTCCGTTGTCCGAACTCGTTGTCGCTGGTGTTGTATAAGAGGATGAAGTTGCGCCGCTCACTGCTGTTTCGTTCTTCTTCCACTGATAGCCGAGTGGGGTGGTGCCCGTCGCCACCACTGTGAACGCTGCCGTTTGTCCCGCCGTTACCGTCCGGCTGGCTGGCTGCGTTGTGATCGAAGGCGCTACCGCGGACGTGGTGGAACCTATGCCGGTTAGCGAAATCGTCTGAGGGCTGTTGCCAGTGTTGTCAGTGAGGGTCAGTGTGCCCGTTCGAGTTCCTGCCGCCGTTGGCGTAAATTTCACGCTGATCGTGCAACTGGCTCCCGGGGCTACGGAACTCCCGCAGGTCCCCACCCCACCAAAAGCAAAGTCGCCGCTGACGACGGCGCTGAATGTCAGTGTCGCACTACCAGTGTTAGTGAGTGTTGTGAATTGTGCGCCACTGCTTGTGCCCACTAGCTGACTTCCGAAAGTCAACGAAGTCGCTGAGAAGTTGACTGTCGTTGCCGTAGCGGCGCTCACGTCCGCCGGTATACCAGCGACGAACAACAGTATGACAAGAATCACCGCACTTAGAATCTTTCCTTTGATTTTTCTCGTGATTTCCATGTCTCTCCCATTTCCAAGTCTGTGTCAGGCGCCCAGGGCAGTGCCGGCTCGAACGCTTCTGTAGCTCGCATCGGCACACGCTCTGGTTGTTTTTAATGCACTATTGGGCAACGCGAATTATGCGTGGGGCTGCTTCTTCACGGACTCAATTCGAAAGCACCAAGGTCGAATTTAATCCCCTGAGGGCGCGCGGTGCCGTCGTAGTCCGTGGGAACGTCTAGGAGCGTCAGGCCCATGTCGATGGCCGGGCTGCCCAACTGCAAATGGGCATCCGGGATAGACGCCGCGTCCACCGTACAACTCGGCGCCGTCACGAGTCTCGGGTCGATATTGTCCAGATTACCCGTCAGAGCAATTCCGCCCGGCGCAGCCCCCGCTCCTACCGTCCCTTGGTACGTCAGGTTGTTGGCCACACTCAAACCAGAGTATCCCGAGGTAGTGGTGTATAGCAGGAAGCCGGTCGTTGGCTGCCAGGAAATATTGTTCTCTATCGCGGAGTTCGTGAGCGGCGCCGATAATGTAATGTGGCCATCCCGGTACGGGTTCGCGCACAGGAACGTGTTATTCAGAATCCGCAGATTGTTCACCGCCGCCGGATAGATCTGGATACTCCAGCCGCGCTCGTTGCGGTAGAAAACGTTGTTCTTGATGGTTAAGTTGTTCGCGCTCGTGAACCCTGCGTCCACGTATATCCCGTGGTCGTTGTTCTGATAATGAAGGGTGTTCACTGAATCCACGCAAGTTACGCCGGAGAGTACTTCCCCCGGTGCCCCGCGCCCGATGTCGTGGATCTGGTTCCCCTCGATCGTCACATTGTCGTTGCTGATGAAAATCCCATCCCGCCCCGTCGTCGTTGTGGTGCAATACCGTCCCACGTCATGGATGTTGTTCCCCGTGATGCTGATGAACTGCCCCCCGCTCGAGGACCCCCCGTTGTAGTTCTCCATGCACGTATCGCTGAATCCTTCGCACTCGAAATTCCTTACCTCAATGTAGTTCGCCGAAAACTCCCACCCCGTAGCCGAGGTGTTGTTCAACCCATCGATCTTCGCCCCCCATTTGTGCTCCGCTATGAACACCACATGGTTCGCCACCGTCCCTCCCCGGCTCATCACAATTAGCTTGCTCCCCACTCCGGAAACCGCCGCATTGTTGTACGTCCCATCACGCACAATCACCATGTCTCCAGGATTCACCACATTCGCCGCATGCTGGATGGTCTGGAAAGGCGCCGCGCTCGTCCCCGCATTGGAATCCGAACCTGTGGGAGAAACGTAGTAGCACACCCCGCTCCCGGTTGGCGCGCACACGCTGCTGGCACTGGTGGTGATGGACAAACTCTCCTGCGCTGTCTGCAGGTTCATGTCCGTCACTTTGGCGCTGAATGTACTCGTTCCCGCCGCGCTGGGAACTCCCGAAATCGCCCCCGACGACGACAGCGTGAGACCCGCAGGCAGAGCACCCGACGCTACCGACCACGCGTAAGGTGCCGTCCCGCCGGTAGCTTGCAGACTGGCACTGTAGGAAGTTTGCATCTGACCACCGGGCAGACTGGTGGTGGTGATCTGCACGGGCTGAGACGCTGCATTGACCGTGAGTGTGGCTGCGCTGCTGGTTACACTCCCCGCGGAGTTGCTGACTGCCACACTGAACTGTGCTCCGCTATCCGAACTCGTCGTCGCCGGGGTTGTATAAGACGATGAAGTTGCGCCGCTGATGGCCGTCCCGCTTTTCTTCCATTGATAGGTCAGAGACGCCGTACCCGTAGCCCCCACTGTAAACGTCGCCGTTTGTCCCGCCGTTACCGTCTGGTTCAGCGGCTGTGTGGTGATCGTCGGCGCTACCGGCGCTGCATTCACCGTCAGTGTCGCGGCGCTGCTCGTCACCGTCCCCGCTGTGTTCGTTACAACCGCACGGAATGTCGAGCCGCTATCGGTACTCGTCGTCGCTGGCGTTGTGTAGTTCGCGGAAGTCGCTCCGGCGATGTTCACGCCGTTCTTCTGCCACTGGTAACTCAGCGGTGCCGTCCCTGCCGCCACCACCACGAACGCCGCCGCCTGTCCCGCCGTCACTGTCTGATTCACTGGCTGTGTCTTGATCGTCGGCCCTACCGCCGCGGCATTATCTGTGAAGTTCACTCCCGAAACGTTGGCCGCGCTCACCGTCACATTCTGGCTAAGCGGAGTGAAGATGTAGCCCGTGTTGCTCGGCGTCACGGTGTAAGACCCACTCGCCAATCCAGTGAACGTGTACGCCCCTGAACTGTTAGCGGTTGTCGTGGCAGCCGTGGCTCCGGCCAACATCACCGTTGCCCCGCTCCCTCCCGCAGTAGGACTGATGGTCCCGGAAATGCTAAACGTCTGTGCCGTATCGGCGAAGTTCACTCCTGCGACATTGCCCCCATTGATTGGCATGCTCTGGCTACTGGGAGTAAACGTAAAACCTGCGTGACTTGGAGCAATCGTGTACGTCCCGTTCGCTAATCCGGCAAACGTGAAGTTCCCCGCGCTATTTGCCGTCGTCGTGGCACTAGCCGCCCCGCTCAGTGTCAACGTCGCCCCACTTCCTCCCGTTGCAGGAGTGATCGCGCCGGAAATGCTGAAGCCAACTGTATTGAACTTGTTGCCACCGTGCCCGTGGTTACTCTTGGAGTCAGTCGAATTGACTTGGTAAAAGTAGGTCGTGCCCGCAGCCAGACCGGAAAGCGTAACTTGGTGGCTCGTAACCATCGTCGAATCAACTGGCGTACTGGTTCCGTAAGCGGTGGTGGTTCCGTAATCGACTGAGGAGTTGGCGGGAACGTTTGTTGTCCAAACGACCTGAGAGCTAGAGGTTGTGATCGATCCGCTTTGTACGTTCGTGACGATCAGCGTCGACGGCGGGGGCGTATCGGCAGTACCGTTGGTGCCACTGACCAAACCTGCGCAGCCGCTCAAGAACGCTGTAGAGCAGCTCAGAATCACCGTACTTAACGCACACACCCATCCCGTCAGACCTATTTTCACTTTTAACGCTTCCTCTGGGCTTGGGTCAGCTCGTTAGCTGGGGCGGGGGTGGTGCCCGCGGAAATGGCTGCTCAGTTCGGCCCGAATTGCGTGTGAAGGATAAGAAAGGACCGGTACCATTACTACTGGCATCTGGAACAGATTTGGGGCAGGGGTCCAAGCAATATTGGCACGACGCGTATCCTGGCCCACGGCCAGGGAGCTATTGGCCAGCAGGACGAGCGAGGATAAGAATCCGCAGAGCCGATTATTTCCTGTGGGCAATCGTTCCCGTTAAAAAGACCTTTGAGAGCAACATCGCAGTGCAAAGGAGTATGGCAAAGATGAGGTGACTATAAGAGTCGGGTAAGAGTCTTGTGCTGCCGTTGCCTGGAGAACAAGTACTGTACGGAAGGCGACTAGCCGGGCGCGGTTAGGGTTTAGAAGCCCTGGTGCTGGTGTTCCCTGTGATGATGGCCGTGTCTGGTGTGAAAGAACCGCTCATCGCAGGCCGCGCAGCGATAGGGGTTCTGAAACAACAGATGGTGAAGGAGCCAATCTTTGAGGCCGTTTCTTTTTGATCGGAAAAATTGTTTGCTGCCGCAATGGGGACACCTAGTGGCTTGAGCGTTGGAAGTGGTTTCGTTCACGGGGAAAATCCTTTTCTGGGGATATCCGGTTAGCGAGCTAATCGGGAGCCAGTTCGAAGGAACAGACTTTCGTCGTTCGGCCTTCTCCTTTTCCTCTTGAGAACTCCGTCCTGTTCCCACCTTCGGATTCTAGAGACGCCTTTTCTTTCAGATGTGCTTCTGCTTTGCGAAGCAGCTCTTCAAAGGCGCCCTGAGCGTCTGTTTTGGAATCACTCTTATGGGCCCCCGCCATAGCCATTCTTTTCCTCCGTCGTCAGATCCAGTCGATTTGGTGAAAGGATTGAGCCTTGAAAAGTCATTCTTCCGGCGTGGTAGGTGTCGAAGAGTCGAGCGCCGAAATCCCCCCCTGTTAAGCTGCAGACGGGCTGGAACATAGAGCCATCCAGCCCCGCTATGGAACTGTCAAAAGTAACAGCTCCCCGGAGGAGTACTCGAATCAACGATACAGCTGACAGCGTTTGTCCCTCTGTGGCTGAGCACGTATCCTTGGCCGGATCCAACAGGAGGACCGCCTTCAGTTCAGGCCGGTTCTGATTCGGACATGAGTGGGCCGGGGGAGGCGGCAACTCGTTTTCCTTCACCGGCGTTCTGGGCCAGTCGAATGAACAGGAATCACACATGTATCGAAACAGGTTCGGGAAAATCTGTCTCTTTTCAAGTGGCACAGGCCCTCATCTGACACATTGGAGCAACACACCCAAGGCTTCGCGTCATCTGTCCATTTTGCGACGACGGATAGCCCATTCAGCTACCACCGATACTGCCATCCCCTCGTTTTCAAATCAGATTCTCGCTTACATTGTGTCCGTGAAGTGTTTCGGAGCAATGGTGACTATCAGCCAGGTAGAGCCGAGGCGGAACTCGGACAAATGTTCAAGTTCGACGGCCTGAACTCGTTCGCCGTTTACGTATATGCCATTCGCGGAGTCCAGATCGCATAGCCGGACCATGTCAAGCGTCACGTCTATAACACAATGCAAAGCAGAAATTTGTTGGTCATCAATTTCGATGTCGGCGCTGCCACCTGTCCGCCCTATGCTGGTCCTTGCTTTGGTCAGTTGGTGCTTCAGGCCGTTCGAGGAACCAGCCATGACAGAAATTGTGATCGTCCTATCGCCCGGCAGTGAGAGAGCTGACATTTTGCTCATTGCGGAATCGCACCACGCCGACGCTGTCTGTGCTTTTTTAGCGTGACGCACATGTCCAGGCGCGGGCTTCGGCCACCAATAGCCCGCCGCTGCAAGGCGGATTGCTGGTGATGGCGGAATTTTTTCAGCGTGTATCTGCCAAAGAGCCTTCTTACTTGCCCAGACTCATCAATATGCGGTGCCGCAATTTGCCGAGTTCGCGATTCAAAAAATGCGTGCGCCCCAAGAAAGGCAATAGAGGAGCACGACGGTTTTCCACTTTGCTGCGCGCCTGCTTTAATCGTGCATCCTCGCCGAATAGCCCCAAGGCGTAGTCCAGTTTATCTAAAGCCTTCTCGCGTCGCCCTGCCAATGCATACACCTGTCCCAGATTCAGATGAAGTTGGATCTCTTTAGGTTTTAGTGCTACCGCTGTCTCGCAAAGCGCCGAAGCTTGATCCCACTTCCGTTCCGCACGCGCAATCGCCAATCCAAGAAACGAACTATAGTACGCATTATGCTTGTCGCTTTCGAACGCACGCCTCAAACTCACCAGGGCCTTTTGGGGATATTCGTTCTTGAGGAGCTCGACACCCTTCCTGAACTCATCCAAGGGATCGAGCTCAACTGTGCCCGTGGTTCTCTCCGTTGCAAACTCGAGGTTCATGGAGGCCCCCTGGTTCTGAATGTGGACGACTGTCCTAATCTAGATGGATTTCTTGCGTGGAGTCTACTGCCCTAACGGTCAGTGTTAACAAAGAGGGTGCAAACCGAACGCGTGAGTTTCAATTGTCAAGTGATCCGACGCAACATAAAAGGGCAGTTCAAACTTCGTCTGGCAAGTTGGGGATGAAATGCGCCATCGAAACCCCAAGGCCGGCGCCCTTCTCCCGTTTCTCCAAGGGCTCTAGACTTTGGCTGGACTGACTAGCGGACTGACAGGAATCATATGACGAACCGGCGCACCGAACCCAATGGGGCCAGATTTGACCTGCGGCGCTCAAAGCGAGTGCCTGCGCAGTTGCCCGTGGTCGTGTACGGAAAGACGACCGACGGAAATCCATTCGCAGATCCCACGCGCGCTGTCGTACTAAGTGCACACGGTTGTCTCATTACTTTGTCGGCGTCCGTCCGATTGGGCGAAAAGCTTATCCTACGGAATGTCGCCAACCGCGGGGAACAGGACTGCCGAGTCGTGTACCTTGGTGAGAAGCATGGCGGCAGAACCGAAGTTGGCCTTCGCTTCAAATCCGCCGCCCCACAGTTTTGGGGCCTTGAGCACACACCTACGGACTGGAGGGTATGAAAACACCGCCACCACAAAATCCGCGTGGCCTGAATGGAAGTCATGAAGTACATGGGCACGACTTGGATATGTAATTGGCTCAACGAAAAGGAACCTACGGCTAGACTGGATTCAGAGAACCCAGTAAGACGCGGCTAGGCTTCAGTCTCTGTCGTAATCCTCTCTGTGGACAAACGCCATTATCACAGACGGCGCTCTGCTCATGTTCCTCAGACAATTCATCCCACGACAAGTCTGTGTGCAGAAGCGATACCAAGATTCCACGGTCGCTACAATAGGGGCATTCATAGTCTACCTCTACGCTCCACACGGGACGACCAACGACGAGGTCCTGCAGTTGAGACCCGATTTCGAGAAGGTCTTTGGCAAGCTGATCGAATCTCTTTTTGCGGAGCGGACAAGTTATCCTGGCGACGGCCTCGGAGCCAAACGCGTCGAGTCGGGTCTATTACCCAGATGACCCCGAATTGCCTGAAGCAATTGGCACACCTGGTGACAAATTGATAGGCCACGAGACGGTCCCTTCCTGAACTTACCAGGAGTTAGCCCGCCAGGCCTGCTGGTCTAACGCGCGTATTTTGCCGACACAAGAAAATGATGGCCAATGCGCGCGCCCATCTGTGCAGCCAAACTCCGAAGCACGGTCGTTTTCTTGATGGCGGGATGCACGCTAAACGATGTGTTCTGCCTCCGAGAGAAATGGAGAGAGTGTTCAACCGGTAAGACAACGGAGGGAACGCGTGAAGAAACAACGCAAGAACTATACCGCAGAAGAAAAGGTCGCCATTTTGAGGCGGCATTAGGGAAGAATTTCATGCGGGCAAATCTTGCATTTTCCCGGTGGCAAGACCCCTGAAACTTGCAAGATCTTGAAATAGCTGGGTTTCAAGGGAATGGCAATCCTGCTTAGAATTTGGAACGGGAATTGCCCTATCACCTACGATGTCAAAAGACTTTTTCTCAGATGAGCCCTAACCCTGGGAAAGTTCCTGGGATGGTGCTCCATGACCGCAACAGAAAACAGACTTATGATGGTCCTGATGAGGTTGGCACTCTTGGATTTAGCGAGTTCTGGGCTCTCCAGCCCTTACCGTGCGACGAGGCAAGATAGTCCGGTTGAGAAGAACATTAGAAAGGGCCGTATGTCATCATCGGAGATACTTTTCACTCGCGGGGACAAGGCCAATGATACGAAGTCATCTTAATCCAAAGGCAACCTTAGACTTTTTGCCTGAATAAAGGGGAATGCCCAAAATGTTGAAGTTCCGATCCATGACAGCCCTATTCGCTCAGTCTTGTCTGTATGTCGCGATCGCGGTTGCGTCCGCACAAGACAGTAAGGTCTTAGGCGAGGTCAAGTTCGAAGGCGCGACGAAAGTGGAAAGAGCTTCAGGCGTATGGGTCGATGGCGATTATGTGGGATTCCTGAAGGAACTGCACGGGGATAAGAAAGTGATGCTGCTTCCGGGGGATCATGAAATCTCGGTGCGTCAGTCCGGTTATGACGATTTTCTGCGAAAAATCGTGGTGGAACCCGGGCAAGTACATACCGTTCGGGTAACGATGCACCTCAGCCCTCGCGCTGTGACACCTGATGTTACAGCCACGTTGAAACTGAACGTCGACCCGGGACGCGCGGCGGTGTTTCTCGATGACAAGTACGTCGGACATGCGAGCGAGTTCGGCGGCGTTCACTCTATGCTGATTAGCCCCGGAAAACATCGAATCAAGGTTGGGCTGCCCGGTTATCGGACATTTGAAACAGAACTGAATCTGCTCGCTGGACAGAAATCCGAAGTGAAGACTGAACTCGTTAAAGGCAGCATTAAGCAAGCAACCGCGGATATTAAGCAGCCGCAATAGCAATTTCGCAGTTGTAGGTGTCCCCACCCGAACTACGGTTACCCGCACATCGGACGGTTCGAGAATGGCAGGCCAAGTAGTGCCTGACTAACGCTGCCAGCTCAACCGGTCGATGCAACACGATCCAATAAGTTGATCCGACAATACTTCCCCCAGTGAACCGATCTGTCTGGCTGTACTCAATCAGAACCCCGCCAGAGTAGTGTTAGGTTTGATTCAACGCTCGCGAACGGTTTTGGCTTTTAAGACTCCTGCGAGCGGACTTCGATCTTAGTGTTGCGTCGACCCATTGAGACCGCCCCTCACTTCGGTGATCAACTCGCGTTATCAGCCAAGAAGCAATTGCGAGACGCCTGGTTAACCCGGTCAGAGGTTGAGCAACACTTAGAGCGATGCACTATGTTCGATCACAACGGGAAGATTAGCTCCGTACCGCAACTTCAGTGAATACTAGCCCTCCTGTGTGGTCAGTGATGACGTGCCGTCCAGAAACGGGGTTGTGGGAAGTTTGAACCGCGAGGCCCGGTGGCCTCTCTCTCAAGCCGCATGTGCATCACGCGTGCCGGACGAGATTGCGCCGATTCCTAGCGTGTCACGGGCTATTCGGAAGTTAACGTCAGGTGTGGATTCGTACCGATAAACGCGCCAGCAGTGACCGACCAATTTCTGGAGACCGGCCTTCTCATCTCATCTGATAAACGCGCTTGTGTCCACGAATGGAGTGGTTCTCGGTTGGTCGGCTACACGGAAACTACTCCCTCGTCTTGAGGTCTCTCCTGTGATGTCGGCACCGAATTCGACTTCTCCAAGAAAGTGCTAGGCAACTTCCAGCAGATTGAACCGCCCACTGCCGATATTCGGATGAGACACTTTCTTAGGGCCCTGCCAATCCATTTCAGAAACGTTTACTTATTTCCTGTGACAAGAATGGGCGAACATCCGAGCCCTAACAAAGGGACAATTGCCTTCCGTTGATTGAGTTCACGCATGAACCACGGCGCCCACTCCGGCGCCACAGGCAAACCAAATCGACGCGACAGGCGATAAAGCATAAACACCGGATCGTCGTCGCACAAAATGGTCCGGGCGCCTTGATGGTCTGCTCCAGGTTCGGTCCTGCCTAACTCCGCCGATACAGCCACCAAGTGCCGGACCCGACGCTTCCTGCCAGGAACCGCAAGACTTCCGCGATAGCATTGGGCCTCGAGACCAAGAGAGGCGGCGATGGGAGTACCATCGAGGAGTTGAATATGGAACAACGCGCCCTCGGTCACTGCTGCCCGAGGGCACCGATTTCGGCATCCCCGCCGATCATAGAGACCAACTGGGCTGTAGCTTGGCCTCGTTCTTCTTTGGAGTTTCTAAAACGGCTCTGTCAATGTGGACTCGCACACGAGTGGTCGCGTCCTTCGTGCGCTTGATGAACTCCAACGATCCAAAGCGGTCATGTGCATTTTGCATGTGCGTCGCCCTCCAGGGACTGGTTGCTTGGTATTGAGGTCTGGCAGTAGGGATATCCCGAGATACGAGCACGCACAAATAGTTTCAAACTGTGTGTCTCGATTTGGGATTGCGATTGCAGACGATTGTTTTACTACGGAAGTTACACGGATCGAGAGCCAACTGCCCGAGGGGAAAATTACTGGGTTTCTACACGCACGTCGGCGAACTTTCGAAAGTCCTGATCGAAGGTGGCCACCGGCGTGTCTTCGGCCGCCGCGGTCGCGGCGAGCAAGCAGTCCGCGAAATGGACCTTCGTTTTTCTATAGCGTTCCAATGCATCGAGGTGAATCGTCGCCCCGCCAATCTCAACACCAGGGCTGGAAATGAGCCTGCCGAGCGTCGAGGAGATATCTCCACGTGGATGCTCATAGAAAGACTCCAGTACAAACACGCACTCGGCCAAAACAGCTGGCAACACGACAATCACGACATCGCCGCGGTCACACGCATCGAACAGTTTTCCCGCGGCCTTGGAATGCTTTTCGTGATCCTGTACGAGATAGCGAACAATCAGATTGGTGTCGACCAGCCTTCGCTTGCTCACCGGACGTCGTCCCGACCACGGGCAGCTTCAGCCGCAGCCTCGCGGATTTGTGCGAAGGACATTCCCTTGCCCTTCTTGCTGGCGAGCGCACCCTTCAGCGACCGCGTACCGGGGTGCACGCGAATGGTGGCATGGTCCCCTTCAACCAGGTACTCAAGCTTGTCGCCCGGCTTGATTCGCAACGCCTTGCGAATTTTTCCTGGTATGGTTGTCTGCCCCTTACTCGTTACTCTGGAATGCTGCATCGCATCGTCCCTTACAGTCTAGGAATTCCTTACATTCTGATTGTCCCTTACTTTGCGTCGCTTGGCAAACGGCTTCTTTCGATAGCTAGACGCTGGCCGTACAGGCGCTCAGAACTGAAGGCTCTTGCGCCACGACGCGGACGAAGGTTTGGACCACTGGGTGTGAAGAAACTCGGGGATTCTCACTGCCATCAAACTGCCATCATTGCAACCAAAAGTCTTCCAACTTAAATGGAGCCACTAGGACCCCTAGCCTATGTTATTGATTCTGCTAGGAGTAGTTGGATTGCGTTTTGTTGCGTTGTGTCAAGTTCGGATTCCGAATCGGCTGCTCTACCACTGAGCTACCTCGGCTCGTTCTTTGACAACAGCATCCGCGCAAAATTTCTGTCAATTGAGCCGGCGAAATTGCTTTCTTTTATCGCGAGAAAGGATACATCGCCCAGCCGATCCCCACGCCGATCAGGAGGAACAGAAACAAGGACCAGATGATGTATTTTACGCGGTCGCTGGTCCGGCGGCGGCTCAGAAACCCAAACGCGATGGAGATGAGCAGCGCAAAGAGCGTCATCGATTGAAAATGAGTGAGCTCGAACCCGATTGCGGCGATCACGCTTTCCGCCCTCGCGCCGCTTCATAGGCGTGGAGCGCGGCCAGCAGATTCAGAACCCCGGCGGCCGCGAGAAAGCGCGTGCCATAGTCGCCTAAGGCGTGCGCGACGTCTGAGCCATTTGTTTCAAACGCTCGCTCGGCGAAATAAAGAGAGCCAGCCCCGAGATCGGCGACGTATCCCAGCATTGCGAATGCGTCGCCTCCTTCCGAACCGAACACGTTGCCGCGCATCCCAACGCCGAGAAAAACCAGCGCTGCCACTGTCAGGAAACATCCAACCGCGCGTCCCCACATTTTTTGCAGGCCGTGACCCAGCCCTGGAACGAGCCAGCCCGCCACGCCGATGCCAATTGCCACCAGTTCAGATTTCTGAGGGTGCTCAGCTGATGCCACGGGCGTTTCCGCGCTCGTTGCCGGGGTCGTCGCCGCGCTCGTCGTCGTGTCTGTGGTCATTTCGTCAGACATTTTTCCTCAATACGCGATGCTCTTTTGCAGCGGCCAGTTTCGCTTAGGCCAGCAACGCCAAAATTTCGTTTTGGACGGCTCCGGTTACGCGCGCCTCTTTTTCGCCAATATACACGTTCACTTCGCTTCGGATGCCGAACTCAGGCAAATAGATTCCCGGCTCGATAGAGTTACAAGTTTTGGGAATCAGGTGGCGCACGTCGTGCGTTTCCAGCCCGTCCATGTTGACGCCATTGCCATGCACTGTTTGCCCGATGTTGTGGCCCGTTCGATGAAAGAAATACTTGCCGTAGCCCGCTTTCTCGATCACCTTGCGCGCCGCTTTATCCACTTGCCACCCCTGCAGCGGCGCACCTGCCGCGACGCTTGTTTGGATCAGCTGGACGGCCTTGTCCCGCGCTTCGCGCACGATTCCAAAGATCTTCGCCATCTTTTCCGGAACCTTCGCGCCGAGGTAACCGACCCACGTAATGTCGTAGTAGACGCTGCCCGCGGCTTTCGTTTTCCCCCAAACATCAAGAAGCAACAAATCTCCTTCGCGAATGGGCGACGCCGTCTGTTGTGTCGGGCCGTAGTGGGGATCGCTGGCGTGCGGTCCAACGGCGATGTCCGGCCCTTGCTCCGCCGCGATGCCGGCATGTTCAAATTCCTTCAGAATCCATTGCTGCAAATCGTATTCCGTAAACGTCTTCTTCTCGCGGACGTTTTTTGCCGCAAGCTGAAAGGCCTCTCGCACTACGCGGTCGATGACCGCACCTGCCGCCAGGTGGGATTCCAGCTGTGCCGGGCTCCAGCACGCTTCGTATTTTTGCACGAGGTCCGCGGAGCTGACGACTTTCGCGCCGGCGCTGCGCACAAGCTCCACTGTCCCTGCGTCCACCATCGCCACGTATGGGATGGCGTTTTTGGGAGAGTATTGCATCGCGACGTTCTTTGCGCGTCCCAGGAGTTTGCCGAGATTTTTCCTGAGCTCATCCTGCCCGGCATAAAACAGCGTGTCACCACGCAAGGCCGCGAGCGATTCCGTCTCAATCTTGTGCACCAATTTGCGCGGCGTCCCTTTCGCGGGAACGAAGTAGAACCAGCGGCGAGTGCGCATTCCCGGAGGAAGTTGCAGGATGCCCTGCGCAATGGGGTCGCGGCCGCGAAAATCGTAGAACAGCCAGCCGTCCAGCTTCGCAGCCCGCAAATCGCTTTGTATCGCGTTGATATCAGCGCTCATATTCAGAAGATGTCCTTGCCATTCGCCTTTAATGCGGCAAACGATTTATCACGCGTCGTACATCAGGAGTCCGAGCACTTGCTGTTTCGTTACGCCGCGAATTTCGATGCGCTTTGTGCGGCTGCGATCGCCGGAGAGAATTCTAACAGCCGCCTTGGGTGTTTTCAAAAGATGTGCAAGAAATTCGACCAGGGCCTCATTGGCCCGGTTCTCGGCGGCGGGCGCTTGCAGCCGGATCTTCAGCGCTCCGGCGAGCTCTCCGGCCACTTCATTCTTGCTGGCCCGTGGCTGCACACGTACCGAAAAGACTACACCGCCGGCCCTGTCTTCAATATCCAAAATATCCCCTCGCATGCCGGTTTATTTTGTGCCGCGAGTCCCGAAGAGCGCCGTTCCGACGCGCACTTCCGTGGCGCCTTCTTCGATCGCCACTTCAAAATCGTGGGACATGCCCATCGAAAGTACGGGCACCGCGCGGCCGAGTTGTTTCGTCAAGGCATCGCGCAATTCGCGTAGCCGCTTGAAGTGTGGTCTCGCCTCTTCAGGATTTTCAGCGAAGGGGGGAATGCACATGAGTCCGGCCAATTCCAGCCCAGCTAGCGTAACGACATTTTCAGCCAGCGCTGGAAGTTCTTCCACGCCGGCCCCGCTCTTGGCCTCTTCTTTCGCAATGTGCACTTCGATGAGGACGCGCAACTTTCCAGCTGCGCCACTTTCTGTCACGGCCCGGCTTAGCCGCTGGGCCAGCGCAAGATCATCCACCGAATCGATCGCATGGAAGAGCTTCGCCGCCCTCGCTGCTTTATTGCTCTGCAAATGCCCGATGAGATGCCACGTGGCGGCCAAATCCTGAATGCCAAGGTGCTTCCCTTCCCACTCCTGCACGCGGTTTTCACCGAAATGGCGCAGCCCCGCATCGTAGGCCTCGCGAATAGCCTCCGCTGGATGCATCTTCGAAACTCCGATCAAAGTAATCTCAGCGGCGCGGCGGCCGGCTCGTTGCGCGGCGGCAAGAATCCGCTCCTGCACTCGCAGGAGGTTTTCCCGTATCGAGGTCGGCGCCATGTTCAAATTTAAATCGTAGCATGCGCGGCGTTGCAGCGTTGAGAGTCTGCGGTTAGACTGGCCTTCGCACATGACTCCACCGGGAAAACTCATCGCCATCGAGGGGATCGACGGCAGCGGCAAGCGCACGCAAGTCGAACTGCTGGAAAAGGCTCTGGTCGACGCCGGGTACGCCGTCTTTTCGACCGGTTTCCCACAATACGATTCCTGGTTCGGCAAAATGGTCGGACAATTCCTCAACGGCGATTTTGGCCCGCTCGAAACGGTTGACCCGCACTTCAGTGCCCTGCTCTATGCGGGCGATCGCTTCGAAGCCAAGTTCCGCCTGGACACCGCACTGAACCAAGGCAAAATCGTACTCGCCGACCGATATATTGGCTCGAATCTCGCACATCAAACCGCGCGCGCCCCTGCGGCCGACCGCCCGGCCTTCGTCTCCTGGATCGAGCATTTGGAGTACAACATTTACAATCTACCGCAAGAAGCCCTTGTGCTTTATCTCCGAGTCCCGCCTCGGGAAGCGCAGGAACTTGTGGCGCGCAAGTCCGCCCGCACCTATACGAAGGTCAAACAGGATCTGCAGGAGGCCAGTCTTCGCCATCTCGAAGATGCCGCTGCGATGTACGATCAGCTCTCGCGTCGGCCCAACTGGGCGACCATTCCGTGCTTCGACGAGGAACGCAGCTCCATGCGTCCGCAACAGGACATCGCCACCGAAATTTTCGCCGCGGTTTTGCAAGCGCTCGCGCGGCCGTTGCGAAAGGAAGGCCGCTGAGACATGGGCTTTTCCGAATTCCTTGGCAACGAACGCATCGTCACCGCCCTGCGCGGCGCTTTGCGCAGCGACCGCGTTCCGCACGCGCTGCTCTTTAGCGGCCCGCGCGGGGTCGGCAAGTTCACGCTGGCACGAATGTTTGCGCAAGCCGCGAATTGCGAGCGGATGAAAGACGACTTTTGCGGCGAATGCGAAACTTGCAAGCGCATCGCACTGCTCGCCGATCCTGAAAAACTCATCGAACAAGGTCTCGCGGAACGAGGCGAAAGCGCCGACGCCGCCACCGTGGAACGAGTCCCTCTCGTCCTCCAGACGCATCCGGATGTGTGGGCGCTCGTGCCCGACCCAGTCCGCTTGAAGAGTCCTGTCGCGCGGCCCATGTTGCGAATTGGCCAGCTGCGCGCGGTTCAGCGTGCCGCATACTTCCAGCCCATGGGACGACGCCGCGTTTTTATTCTGGATGGCGCAGAGACCATGCGCTGGGATGTCGCCAACGTATTCTTGAAAATCCTGGAAGAACCGCCCGGCTCGGCCACTCTTATTCTGACTGCGCCCTCTCCTTATGCGCTGCTCCCGACCATTGTTTCCCGCTGCCTGCAATTTCATTTCGCGCCGCTCTCTCAACCGGACGTCGAAAATATTCTTAAAGAAAAAACCGAGCGCAAGGCGTCCGACGTAAAGTTGGCCGCTCAACTTGCGGAAGGCAGTCCTGGACTAGCCATCGAGATGAATGTGGAAGATACTGAAAAACGACGGCGGAACGCGCTGCGCATCCTCGAGCGCGCCGCACAGGGCCAGGGCTTCGCGCAGCTGTTCGCCGATACCTCCGCCCTCGCCAAAGACCGTGAGTCTTCCTTCGAGGATCAAATCAACGTATTCTATGGTCTGCTTTGCGATCTTCTGGAGCTCACATCGGGCGTGAAGCAACCAGCCCTGCGAAACGTTCCGTTGACCAAAGAGCTCAATACGCTGGCGAAGCTGGTTGATTCCCGATGGGTCATGCGCGCCATCGCCGGTTTTGACGAGCTTCACGCGGGAGCTCGGCGCAATTTGAATCGCCAACTCGGCCTGGATGCGCTGGCTGCCTCGCTCGGGCCGGAACTGTAACGTTTCGTGGCCTGGCGCGGAGATATGGGCACCTCAGGGGGTCTTCAACAATTTTTTTCTCCTGCTGTAACCCAGCGCCTCGCGCATGCATCTCACAAAATGAACTCACCCCACCGTTAGCCGCAAGGAGAAGTTATGGTGAACCGCAGATTGTTTCGCCCCGGTTTTGTTGACGTGAAAGAACAACCTCCCCAAAGGATCTCGCACAGCGGTCCGGTGCCAAGCAAAAAACCCGCGCCTCCGGAGACGACCCACGCCGAGAACTTCTATTGGGTCAAGCAGATGCAAAGCCATACCCCGATGGTCGTGACGCTCGACAATGGCGAATCCCTTCGCGGCACGGTCGAGTGGTACGATCGCGACTGCATCAAGCTCACCCGCCAGGGCAGCCCAAATTTGCTCATTTTCAAGCGCGTTATCAAGTACGTCCACAAGGATGGCGAAGAAGCCGCAGCCGGCGGCGACGAATAATTTCTAAACTCCCAGGGGCTCTATTGCTAGCTAATGGAGTGCCCGCGAGCCGCGCCAAAGGTGAGCAGGGCTTTAGCCGCTAGTGTGCCGTCCTCTTTATAAATCTCGCATTCTGTCACCACGAAATTGCGCCCGGTCCGCAAAACGCGGCCCTCTGCCCTAATACGCCCGCCCGGCACCGGCTCTAGAAAATTTATCTTCAATTCCACCGTGGCGATCTGCGTACCCTTCGGAACAGTCGTAAAGGCCGCGATGGCCGCTACCGTGTCCGCGACCGTGGCGAGAACTCCGCCATGCACCACGCCGTGAAGCTGTTTGTGCCGCGGCTTCACCCTCATGCTGAAAACGACATGCCCCTTCTCCAAACTCTCGAGCGAGAGGCCCAGCAGCGAGGTGGCACCGGTCTCGTTCGTTCTCCGGCGCAGCGCCGCTTCGTACTTCTTCAAGTCGCTGAACAATTCTGACTTCATCGAGTCCTCATGCTCCTCTCAATACGCCGAAAGTCCGCCGTCCAGCGGAATTGCCGCGCCCGTCAGCCAGCTCGATTCCTCCGACGCCAGAAAAACCGCCATGTCCGCGACATCCTCGGGGCGGCCCATGCGCCCCAGCGGAATCTGCCCAATCCTGGCTTTGCGCAGAGCTTTTCCCTCTTCCGAAGCTGCGAAAAGTCCCTGCACCAGCTCGGTTTCCACAATCGAAGGACAGATACAGTTCGACCGCACATTCTCATGCGCGTGATCGAGCGCCATCGCTTTCGTCAGCAACGTCACTCCGCCTTTTGACGCGCAGTAGGCTGCGCGATCTTTCATCCCCACCAGCCCCAGCACCGAGCCTACATTCACAATCGCTCCACCCCGCGCTTTGCGGAACTCCGGCAGCGCCGCTCGGCACATCAAGAACGGCCCCTTCAGATTTATCGTCATCAACTTGTCCCACTGCTCCTCGCTCATCGCCTCGATCGTTGACACATGCAGGACCCCGGCATTGTTCACCAGCACATTCATTTTGCCGAACTTTTTCGCCGTCTCCCGCACCGCTCGCTCGGCATCCCTTGCCTTCGCAACGTCGCAGGCAATGGCCAGCCCTTCGCCTTCCTGCCTTTCCAGCTCGCGCAGCGTCTCTTCGAGCTTCTCTTTTCGACGCCCGGCCACGGCGACCTTCGCGCCTTCGCGCGCAAACGCCAGCGCGATCGCCCGTCCAATCCCTGTTCCACCGCCTGTAATCAGGGCGACTTTCCCCGCAAGTCGTGTCACGGTTTTGCCACCTCCCGCGTCTAATGAATTGCCTTTGCGGCCTCTACTGGAGCGCACGGGAACAACGTCCATTAAGGATGTCTAATTGAACGCAATCGCGCCCTTTGCCGGTAGAATGCTGCACTATCTGCCCGCGAGAAACAACTGAGGACGCCGGAGAGCCTCGTTCATGAAGATCGGCATCACCTGTTACCCAACCTACGGCGGCTCCGGCGTCGTCGCCACCGAGCTCGGCCAGGAGCTCGCCGCCCGCGGCCACGACATTCATTTCATCAGCTACGCCCCGCCCATCCGCATGAATCCCAACGACCCGCACATCCATTTTCACGAGGTCGAAGTCGCCAGCTATCCGCTATTCGATCATCCGCCCTACACTCTAGCCCTTGCCACCAAGATGCTCGAAGTCTTCGAATCCGAATCGCTCGACCTACTCCACGTCCACTACGCCATTCCCCACTCCGTAAGCGCGATGCTCGCGCGTTCCATGGCCGCCCCGCGCCGCCTGCCGTTCATTACCACGCTTCACGGCACGGACATCACCTTGGTCGGCAGCAATCGCAGCTATCTTCCCATCACAAAATTCTCCATCGAGCAAAGCGACGGCGTCACCGCCATCTCCCAATACCTTCTGAATCAAACTCTCAAAGAGTTCGACATCAAGCGCCCCATCGAAGTGATTCCCAATTTTGTGAATTGCGATCTCTACACCCGCAAACCCCAGCCCGGGCTGCGGGAACAATGGGCACCCAATGGCGAGCCCATCCTCATGCACCTCTCGAATTTCCGCCCGGTGAAACGCCTCACGGATGTCGTCGAAATTTTCGCTCTGGTGCGCGCTAAAATGCCCGCCAAACTCGTCCTCATCGGCGATGGCCCCGACCGTGGCGCCGCGGAATATCTTGTCCGCAAGAAGCGCCTGCAAAAAGACGTGGTTTTTCTAGGGAAACAAAACGGTGTCTATGAAAAGCTCGCCGTCGCCGATCTTTTCCTGTTGCCTTCGCAGCTCGAATCCTTCGGCCTGGCGGCCCTCGAAGCCATGGCCTGCGAAGTCCCCGTGATCGCCACAAACGTCGGCGGCGTCCCCGAAGTGGTCGAACACGGCGCCGACGGCTATCTCGTCGAGCCCGGCGACGTCAAAACCGCCGCCGCCCACGCCATCGAAATTCTCTCCCGCTCCGACCGCGGCCGCGAAATGGGCCAGCGCGCCCGCGTGGACGCCAAGCGCAAATTCTGCGCCAACGACGTCATCCCCGCCTACGAAGCCTACTACCGCCGCGTCCTCGAACAATCCTCCGCCGCCCGCGCCTAATCCCGCCTCAGGAATCTTCCGCGCCATCCGAACGGCACGATCGATCTCCGCATTCGTAATGACTATTGAAGATTCTTTTTTTCCTGCGAGGAACTGGCATTCGTAGCTAGTATTGGATCCGCGCTGCACGCTCGTTGAATGTCACGCCCCATTGCTGCAAGCGCCGGACTAGTTCGGGCGCCACGCCGGCATCGCGGAACTGTTGCGACGCCTCCCAGACCTTCCCGCCGGTGATCTCCCCATACGAATGTGGTGCAGCGTAAGCGTGCCTTGGCGCGCCCATTGGCAAGTACTTTTCAATCGGGTACTGCGCGTTCTTGTCCAGCCATGCCGCAAGTAGCGACGCCGTTAGAGCCCGATGTACTTCGGTCGGCAACGGTTGAAAGATTGGCGCCCAAACCGGACTGATCATGATGCGCGGATCGACATTCTGGTCCGGTCGCCAGCCCTTGCTGAAATCTTCAGGGCCCAGGCGGGGATCCGTAGATTGCAGCGCTTTGATTACCGTCACCAGAAGTCGCGCCGGTTCCGGTTGGTGGGTCTGCTCATGTAGGTCGCGGAACCTGCCGATCACGTATACCCAATCCACCGGGCTGCGATCCCGGTGTTGATGATTACCGCTATTCAGAATAATCTGTAACTCATACCAGGAAGCCGAGAAGTATTCGTTGGTCAGCGCACTGCCGCCGACGCCCGCCGGTCCATCCGGTATCTGCACTGTCGAAGGAGCAGTCTCCGCCGGAATGCTATTGAACCACGTGCGGGAATCCGCGCTCGACCCGAAGAAATCGCGCCCGCGTTCTTCGAGCTCAAATTCCTGCATCATCTCCCACGTCTTCGCGAGCTGCCACAGCTGCGTCGAGTAAACCTTGTCGGTCAAAGCCGGCGACCACGCCGTTTTTCCTTCGACATAGCGCTTCAGAAAAGTGCGGCGCGCTTGCGACCACTGGGCGAACCCGCCAACGACAGGACGAACGTCGTGATCCGCAGGGCGGGCGGCTGCCAGCAGCTTGCGCAGCGAAGAGTTCGCTCCAGTTTTGCCTTTGCTTCCCGCAATCGTCTCTCCATCGTAAAGTGCGGCGAATTCGCTCTGTGTAAAGGCTTCTCCCCATGCGTCCTTTGGATGTACGCGCGGCAGCCACTGGCTCCAATCTGGCAATTGCAAGGCGATAGGAATCTCACGAGCATTGAGGTTGCCGTCGGGACGAAAAATATCCGGAGTAATTTTCCCCACGAGATCGCGCAGGTTCGCAGCAGTTCCAGTCGGATTTGTGGCTGCCTCGCTCCTGGGAGCCCTGTGCTTGCTAAGCAGATACGGCAGTGCGTCCGTGTCCTGCTCGAGCACAGCAGAGAGTCCGGCGCCCGCAGCCCAATTCGAGATCGCTTGCTCGTCTACTCCAGGTCCCGGTTGATAAGGAGGGTTCCACGGGCGGCCAGGGCTGGGAAAATTCAAGCTGCGAATGTAGCTGGCGATCTGCTCGCCCTGCACTTTGGAAAGCCCATGGAAGCGTGAGCGGTCAACGATGCTGTCATTCGAGAAGTTGAAGTATTTCAGGTCGCGCCCATCCTGAGCATGGCAGTCCGCACAGCGTGCCCGAATCCTTGGACTATTCGGGCGGCTGCTTGCCACCAGTGAAGCGGAGTGCCAAAGTTCCCGCCCAGCCTGGATCGAAGCCGCGTCAGGCAGCGGGGGTTTCCAGGTTTCCGGTGCGTCTTCCGTAAAATCCTCATGCGGCAGAATCTTTCTTCCCTCGGAAGTCAGGAAGTTCCATGCAAGGACGCGATAGGCGCTCGTAAAGCCGTCGGTCTGGTTGAACCGGAAGCGGATCGTATTTTCGCCGGCGGAGATTGCGCCCTTCGGCAGAGGGAGAGTCATTTCGAGCGTGGAAAAACCCCCGCCGATGCCGCCGAAATTCTTGCCAGGCTCGGCGATTGTGACCGTGTTGTTGTTTAGCGGTATCCAGGCGCTGGCGTTGACCTGGACGCTGGCTTGATCCGCATACCGCAGCCCATGAATCTGCAGCCAAAGCAATTGCGCCGACTCAGCCTGTCCCGCCGGGAGGGCGACGTTCCTGGTCGCTGTCGTTCCATCTACACCCAAAACCTCGATGGGCAGGATAATCCGCTCCGCAGTGGTATCCGCTAATCCGACGGAAATCGTCGCCGCAGCCAGGAATAGAAGTCCCAGCAGGCAAGCCCATTTCGCCCCGAATAGGGTACGACTGAGCCGCCCGCCAGCTACTCGCAGCGCGGCAGCAAGGCTCCGCCCACCTGCCTCCTTACCGGCCGCTTCATGGCTCCGCCGTGCAGTGTCGTTCGCCCTCAGCTCGCTGTCGTATGGCATACTCGCGCTTTTCGCATGGTAGCAGTTTTGGGGATCGTTTTGTGAACATCGCCCCGCTCACAGTCAAGCGCAGCAGGGCTACGGCGCTGAATCGGATGACGTAAGCGTTGCCTCAGCACCACCGATGCCGCCTGCCTTGGTGTTCTATGCGGCACAGTCCTGACCTATCGTTGCTGCTACCGTATTGAAAGTTTCCCTCTTATTCCAGATGAACCGCAGTGACAGGAGCTTGGCGATGACAGTTGGCGTGAAATTGCAAAGCGAGAAGAATGAATACCGTAAGTTGCGGGATAAACTGCTTGAGGCAGAAATTGCGCTGAAAGACCAACGGGAGAGTGTTGCCGCTCTTCGAAGACAACTTCCCATGGGGCCTGCGGTTGCAACCGACTACATTTTTCGCGAGGGCCCCGCTGATGTCCTCGATGAATCCCCTGGCCAGTTCAAGAATGTTCGCCTCTCTGAATTATTTGCGCCCGGCAAGAATCGGCTCATCGTGGATCACATGATGTGGGGAGCGACGGATATGTCCGCTTGTCCGATGTGCACGATGTGGGCCGATGGATACAATGCCATCGCTCCGCATGTCACCCAGAAAGCAAATTTTGTTTTGGTGGCCAAGGTCGAAATCGGAGAACTGCGGGAATGGGCGCGGCGGCGCGGATGGGACAAAATCCGGTTGCTATCTAGCGGCCAGTGTAGTTTCAACAAGGATTTCCACGTCGAAGGTGACGATGGACAACATCCGGGCGTCAGCGTCTTCAGCCGCGAACCTGACGGCAAAATCCATCATTTTTATACCACCGAAGCTTCTCTTCACCCTGCCTCAAATGGCGACCCAAACCACCGGGGCATAGACCTTTTTACACCAGTTTGGAATCTGTTCGACCTCTTGCCCGAAGGCCGCGAGAATTGGTCGCCAAAACTTTTCTATTGATTGATAGCCGTCCCTGTAGGTCCAGCATCCGAACGTGTTCGCGAAGGGGCACGCGCCGTGACGCAGCGTTTGCGGATGGTGCGCGTGGCCCGGGCTTTTTTTCAAGCCACGCCAAACTCACGGCCACAGAAGCGGCATTTTTTTGCTTCGGCCAAAACCATTTCAGCGCAATCCGGGCATTTCTTTTGGGCAGGTGTTGGTATTTGAGGCTGTGTTGGCCTCACCGGGACGGGCTGTGGTGGCTGAGCAACAATCACATCCTTGCTCATGGCCCACACCAGAGCCACAACCCACCCAATCAACGTCCATCCCAAGAACAAATTCAGAACACCGATGGCCACGGCATTCTGCTTCTTGTTCGAGACAGCCACGATGGCAGGGATGAAGTAAATAACCGGTCCGATGAAAAATAGCAAAAGTACATAAAGTATAATGACAACCGCACCTGCTGACGAGTCACTTTGAAAAATTGCGGCACTAAAGCTCATGTGAGACCACTCCGCACTGTTCGATAGTTCACGTTTTTCCAGCTTTCTTTTTCAACGAATCTAGCACTCTAGGCGGAACTGCCCTGCGCTGAATTGGGGTATAGTAGCCTTCTGGTAAAGCCCATGAGCACCTTTTCTGCTAACAGTGAACTCCTTTTTTCGTGGGGACGTTATCTCTATTGGGCTGACTTGATGTACCGCGATTGGGATAAGTTCATGGCCGAAAAAGGCGCGGACGCGAAAAGGGCGAATCCTGAGTGGCTTGGAGTTTCCAGCTACTGGGCTGCAAGTCTCTACGTTGTTATCGAAGGTTGGGAAATAGCGAAGTTCAAAGACCCGATTGTTGATGCGCTGCTGAGAGTCTCCAATTATAAAGATGTGCTCAGAAGACTGCGCAACGGCACATTCCATTACCAGCCCGCGATACTCTCTCAAAAGATCGTAGATTTTTTTAAGTCACCTGATGTGACCCTGTGGCTGTACTTCCTTCACGAAGAGTTTTGCCGCTGGTTGCGTGATTATATTGAAACAGTGGAGCTTGGAGCGCGACTGTCACCGGAACAATCGAAGGAATGGCGAGACGATTGTGTTGAACTATTCGGATGGTTGCCCCTTAGACCCGCAGAGCAAGAGTTGGAATCTCTTAGAAAACTGACGGTTGAAACGAGAGAAGAGCTTGACGCAAGCAGAAGTGATTCCGAAGCAGCTACAGACCTTCGCGCTTCACTCGGTGGTTACGAGACAGCGGTCAAGGAAACCGCTGAAAGGGTGCGGCAATACAGGCGTGATCGTCTGGCGCAACTTGGATTGAACCCGGACAACTACATCGCCTGAAGGAAACAGATTGGCCCGGCTGCTCTTCGGAATGGCCGGGTGCCCCATCCTCGCGATTTTGTTTTTGCGAGGGTGGGTCCGCTCTTCGCAACTTCTGGCTGTCGACCCTCAGCCTCCCTTTCCCTCACCCCCACACTTCAAAGGTCACTTCAAACTTCGCTTGACAACCCCATTACTAGTCCGGTATACTCTTGTCGGTTAGCATTGCGCCTCGCGTCCTGCGAGGCTTTTCTTTTTCTAGCCCCGGCATCCTTGCCGGCTCTTTCCGTTATCAATCCAAATTCAACTCTTAGGAGAATACCCATGTCCTCTCTTCGCCCACAGGACCGCGTGTCCTTGTGTCGTTTTACGCTTGCTGATGGCCGCCGTTGCCGCACTCCCCGCTCCGGCTCTCATCCGCATTTCTGCTTCTACCATTCCCGCAAAGAGTCCCAGGCCCGAACCGCCGATAAACTCGGCAGCGACCTGTCTTATTTCTTCTCCGGAGCTTACGTTTCCGCCTGCGATCTCGGCACCGCCCTGGGACGCCTTCTCTCCGCCGTCGCCCGCGGCGACGTCAAGCCCAAAACCGCTACCACGCTCGCTTACCTCGCCCAAACCCTGGTCCAATCCATCCACCTCTCCCAACACGAATACATCAACGCCTTTGGCACCGAAGGCTGGTGCCACGCCGTCCGCGACTCCGTCAACCATAACTTCGACCACCTCAAATCCCCGGCCGACGAGCCCGAAGAAAGCCCTGCACAGCCCCTAGCCCTGCCTGAAGTCCACCCGAAAGTTCAGCCGAAACTCCACCCTCCCGCCCAGGAAAAAGCCCAGCGACCGGCCCAGTCGCAAGCTGCCGGTCCTGCTTCGCCCGAAATCGCTGCCCCGCCTCAACCCATAGCTGCCCAACGCAACCCGCAACCCCCTCCAATTGCTTCGGATAACAGCCCCAAAGCAATCCGCTCTACCTGAAGCAATCGTAGGGTCGTCCTGCTGAGGACGACCGCTTTCTAGCCCTGCTAATCCATCTAGAATCAACACTTACACAGTCGTCTGCAACTGCTGATTCTAAACAACTTACATTTTCGCTAAATCATTTTGAATCAATACTTACGAAAAAGAGGGGGGAGGGTCAATCATCGCACAAGTGGGACAGACTTCAGTCTGTCTCCCACTCAGCTTCAGCAAGAATGCAACCACGGAGCTCTCTGCTTCCGAGCTACCCAACTCCGTCGGCTACTTGCCTTGCTCGCCTTTCCACCGTCGCACCAGATCCGCCGACGCCGCGGGCCAACTGGGAAACTGAAACTGGAATCCAGAGGAAAGCAATCGCCCGGGAACCACTCTCCGGCTTTTTAGAATGAGTTCCGTTTCCGTGCGAAGGAGATTCGCCCCGGCCTCCAACATCCACTCGTTGGCGGGCAGGCCGATTCGCACCCCCCACGCCTCGCGCAGCGCGCGCATGAATTCGCGATTCGGGAGTGGCTCAGGCGCCGCAAGGTTCACCGCGCCTTCGAGTTCCTCGTGTGCTAGCAAGAACTCAATCGCCCGCGCAAAATCTTCCTCATGGATCCAGGAGACGAACTGTTCCCCGGACCCGGCCGCCCCGCCGAGGCCGAACCGCACAAGCCGCAGCAGCGTGTCGAAGACTCCGCCGCGATCCGGGCTCATGGTCATCGCGCTTCGCAGCGCCACTTTCCGCGTCTTCGGCGTGGACGCAGCGAAAAAGCTTTCTTCCCATCGAGTTGCCACGTCGATGCTGAACTTCCACGTCGCGGGCGCATTCGATTCCTGGCCTCCAAGCTCTCCGGTGATCTCGTCCATCGGCCGGTCAAACGCATGCCGGTAAATCGTCGCCGTGCTTGCGTTCAACCAAACTCGCGGCGGCCGCTTGAGCTTCGCGATGGCTAGGCCGAGCAACCGGGTGCTCTTCACGCGCGATTCTAAAATTTCCCGCTGATTCGCCGCGTTGTAACGGCAATTCACGCTTCGTCCTGCAAGATTGATGACCGCCTCCGCGCCATCCAGCTCATTTACCCAATCGCGCAGATTCTCGCCGTCCCAGGCCACAACCCGCCACGGAGATGGAACCGTGGTGCGCGACAGCACGACGACCGAATGCCCTCGCGCATGAAAGTATCGGCCCAGAATATTTCCCACTTGGCCGCTTCCGCCCGCGATCGCGATGCGAAGTGGCCGCGCACAGACGGATTCAGTTTCGTTCGTCTTGATCTGATCTTCCAGGACTCTCATGGCCTCTACCTCGAAATCCAATTTGTCGCTAGTTTTGCCGCGTCGGTTCGGGGGCCGTGCACGCATGCGCCGAGCAGCTCCGATGAATCGCGATTCGCCGGTACCCGGTGCGCAAGATCTCCATCACCCCCGGAATCCTGGCGACCCACGCCAGCGGCCGCGCCCACCAAATTTCGCGCGCCAGCGCCACTGCCGCTTCCGCGCCGCCAAATTGCCGGCCGTCTGAGAGCAAAAGGCGCATCTCGCGGAGCAACTCTTCACGCGACATACCCAACAGCGCCCCAACCCGCGGATCCTGCAGCGGCGCAACCGCTAGTCCCCGCCGCTCCAAAATCGGCGCCAGCCAGCGCGCAATCCGCGTGCAAAACGCGCACTCCGCGTCAAAAAACAGCCACCCTCGCGCGTGCCGCCCTTTCCCGTCCGTGAATTCCGATGTCAGCGAAATCATCGTTCCTTCTTTTCTTTGCGGCTTTACTTCGATACTCCATTACTTCTCATCCCGCCTTCTTCCCCAGCAATGTCACCACTTTCCCCCGCAACTTCCCGACTCCCTTGAGCGCTGAAGTCGGCATTCGCAGCACTTCATCAAAAAGCCCGGTCATGACCGTCAAGAATTCCAGCATGCTCTCCAGCCGCTCCCGCGTATACGGATCGCCTTGCGCGTTCGCCTTCGACTCCGTAACGCATTCCGCCAGGACACGCAGCGTCGGATCGATCTCCCGCCGCTTTCGCTCCTCCGAAACGATTCGGAAAATCTCCCAAACGTCCTTGAGGGACTCGAAATGGTCGCGCCGGTCGCCCAAGACGTGCACTACGCGCACGATTCCCCAGCCCTGCAATTCGCGCAGGCAGGTGCTCACGTTCGATCGCGCCACGGCCAGCGTGGTGGAGATCTCATCCGCGGGGATGGGCACGGGCGAAAGGAACAGCAGCGCGTGGACCTGCGCCACCGTGCGGTTGATGCCCCACCGGGTGCCCATCTCGCCCCAGTGCAGGATAAATTTCTGAGCAACAGGCGAAAGCGTAGCTTTTGTAATAACTGTCATTTCTGTTGTTTCTCTCTGTACAGAACATACCGTAGACACAGCGGTTTTGTCAAGCCCTTTTTGCCACTCTCCCTTCCCCCAACTCTCCTTACACCTGTCCTTTTTTCGGCCTTGCTTGCCATTTACCGCAGCGTCGCACTTTGTCAATGTATTGGGGCTGAGGAAATCGTGGGCGCGAAATGCTCAAGGATTCGCAATCGTTGCGCCGCGCGCGAAGCGCTGATGGCCCTTGCCCAAGCGTTCGCGTTTGCTTTTGCCTGCGTACTCGCCACGTTCGCGGCCGAGTCGGCGCTCTCGCAGGTGAACTCCGCGCAAGACTCAGCCACCGCCGCGCTCTGCCCCATCGTCTATCCCAACGATCAGACTCCCGGCTCGCGCGGCTACCACTACACCTTTTTCGGCAACGCCTTCTTCATCAACGAGCAGGGGTACTTGCTCACGGTCGCGCACGTGCTTGATAGCTTTCGCGACGGTGGCCAGCCATACATTCTCGTGAATCGTCCCAATGCTCCGCCCCAGTTGCTGCGAGTCACCGTGATCGCCAAGGATTTGGACCACGATGTGGCTATTCTTCGCGCGACGCCAAATCCGTTTGCCGGCAAATACGGCGTCACCTTCGTTCCGCTGGCCGCAGCGCCGGCGGTTCGCGGTGAGGCTGTGCTTGCGCTGTCGCTCGGCCCAAAACAGCTGCAAAACGCTTACAGCTTCGAATATGAGCGAGAAGCTTCTTCGCCGGGAACTGTGCTCTCCTTCGAATCCACGCAACTGAACAAGCCCGGCCCCGCCGTTGAGGTTTTCTTACTGAGCCATCCAGTCGTGAAAGGCCAGAGCGGGTCGCCCGTCTTGGCTCTCAGCTCGGGCGCCGCCGTCGGCCTGGTCGAAGGACTTTGGCTGCGAGGCGTAACTCTCTCGTCGGCGAGGCCGGCAGCCCTGCCAACCAACACTCCCGGAGCAGCGATCCCGATTCGGTACGCCACAGCTCTGCTGCAACAACACGGCATCGCGTGGCATTCGGCCACGTCTCCGTCCGCACCGGCATCGACTCCGACGGGTGCGCCTTCCACGGCTGACCGGCCCGAGCAGTAGCCACAAAACGCAGAGAAAGATTAGTCACCAGCAAAACGCGAGCGCCTATTCGCGCTGGCAATGACTCAGGGAATGACGACGAGTCGCCGGCCACCGGATTCTAGCCGCTGCCACACTTCTTCAATATTAGATAGAGGTACGGATTCGGTGTCGATTTGAAGCGCGCCTTTTGCGCCCCACTCCATGACCTGCTGCATCGCGGCGACAAGAATGTCGCGCGATGGGATTCCGGCCGTTCCGAGGATGGTCAGCGCAGTGCTCCGGAGCACCGCGGCGGGAAGCGAGATGTTTGGGCCTGCACTCTCGCCCACCTGGACCAGGCGCGTTTCTGAATTTATCGCGGCAAATTCCGGACGCGTTATCGCGGCGAGGAGCAATTCGGTCGGCCGCCCCCAGACGTAGTCAATGACTACGTTGAATCCGCCCTCGCCAGCTTGCTGCGCGAATGCTTTCCGCAGCTCATCGTCAGGCTGGTTGAGCTGGATGGTTGCATCCGCTCCGAGTTCGCGCAGTTTATCCAGAGATTTTGCGTTTCGCCCAGAAGCAATCACACGGCCCGCGCCCAGCAATTTTGCAATCTGTACCGCCAACTTTCCTGTAACGCCCGTGGCGCCAAGAATGAGCACGGTCTCACCCTTTGCTACCTTTGCGCGCTGACTCAACACGAGCCAAGCAGATACGCCTGGATTGGGGAGCGCCGCGGCCGTCGCGTCATCCAGACTGTCCGGAATGGGAAAACAAAACGCCGCGGGCGCTATTGTACGCTGCGCCATCGCGCCAAAGGGACGGCGCGGCCCGCCAAAGAGGACCCTGGTTCCATCGGCGAGGTCGCCGACACCATCCGTACCGCAAATTACGGGGAGTTCGCGCGGACTGGCGAAGTGCGAGCCGCTGGCCAGTTGCTTGTCCACGGCTTTCAGCGACGCCGCACGAACTCGGACGAGAACTTCATCCTTCCCCGCCGCGGGCTCGGCAAACTCTTCGTACCGGGAGGCTTCCCCAACTCACGTAAGACGGCAGCTTTCATACGACCTCGTCCACTAGCGCGGGAAACTCGAGTTCCTCTGGAGATGCGACTCGACGGCAGCCATTATGCCAGTCTTTTGAGGACGCGCGGTCCGGCTCTGGTTGCAGCGCCGGGAGATTACTCGACGGTTTGAAATTTTTCGCGACACGGAAAACCCGTTGCCGCGGTAGGCCATTCGTGCTGTGATGCATAATTGCAGAGCAGGAGATCCCCAATGACTCCAAGCGATTTTCGCAAACTAGCTCTCAGCCTCCCGGAAACTGCCGAGCGCGCCCACATGAACCATCCCGACTTTCGCGTGGCCGGCAAGATTTTCGCCACACTAGGCTACCCGAATAAGGAGTGGGGGATGGTAAGGGTCACGCCGGTAGAACAAGATATGCTAGTCGAAGCCGAACCCAATGTGTTTGTCCCCGCGAAGGGCGCTTGGGGACGCCAAGGCAGTACCACCGTCAACCTCAGTGCCGCCAAAAAGACCACAGTGCGCAAAGCCATGGCCGCCGCCTGGCGCTTGGCCGCCCCAACGCATCTCAAGGAAGAATTCAAAGCTAAGAAGTCAAAGCGGAGCTAATCACCAGTGCGGGCGGGCGGCCCTTCGCACGGGCACGTGAGGCTTCGGAAAGCCGATGCAATGCTCGAGCGGGAGTCCTTTCTGGTTCCTAGTTCCGAGTTCCGGCGGAAGTGAGAGAATCAAACCTCAGCAGAATCAGCCGAGCGCCACGGAGGAGAAATGCCGACTCAAACACTGGACCCGACTCTGCAAGAATTCCTGCGAGGACGCTACATCGCAACACTCGGAACCGAGAACGCGGATGGGACCATCCACCTGACGGCGGTATGGTATCTCTTCGAGTCCGGCTGCTTGTTCGTTGCGACGTCTTCCAAGAGCCGAAAAGCGCGTAATCTTGCGGCGCGACCGAAGGCTTCGTTGATGGTGGACCTGAGAAAGCCGGGGACAGAGCGCGGCGTAACTGCTGCAGGAAGAGCGGAGGTGATTTCAGGCGACCAGTCTCGAGAAATTAATCTGCGCATACACAGCCGGTATTTGAGTGCAGGAGCGTTATCCGATCCTCACGTTGGACCTGTGTTTGCATCGTTTGATGATGTCACCATACGACTCACGCCCGTTTCGTGGACCACGTGGGATATGGCTGTGCTGGACGCCCAAGCCCTTGGAGGACGATTGGGCGCAACGCCCGGATACCTGCTGCCGCTGGATTGAACCTGGTGAGTGCGTTTTCAGGCGGAGAAACTTTTCAAGGACCGTCCCATCTGGAGAGACGATTTTTGAACTTTTCTTGTTCAAGATATTTCAGCAGCATGCCGGTAATATCTGCGCCGAGTTTACGTCGCTAGCAATTGCAGTTCACCGGATCTCCGCTGGGGTTTGCGGGCAAATAGCGTGAGTCGAGCAGGAGATTGCATCTAAACCCGGACCCTTAAAAACCCGAGAGTCGGGCACCCAAAATCGTCGAAGGTTTAGTGTCTGCGCCACCTGCTACACAAAATCATCTCGAATTAAACGTCTTTGCCGCGCGCCGGCATGGTTCGGTTTTTGCCGGAGGAGGGATCCCTTCTGGATTCGCTCAAACGGGAGCAACGCCTCGCAGTTTAACGCTTTACATGTAATGTACGACATTATATCATTTACGCGTGATTAGGTCGTTCAAAACTGAAGATACGGAGCGACTCTTCCACGACGAACGAGTCCGGCAGTGGCAAGCGATCGAGAATGTAGCGCGTCGTAAACTAAACATGGTTCATGCTGCGGCACGGCTGGAAGATTTGAGAGTTCCGCCTGGCAACAGGCTAGAGAGGCTAGAGGGAACTCGTAAGAATCAGCATTCGATTCGGATCAACGACCAGTATCGTGTGTGTTTTGAGTGGCGAGAAGGGGATGCGTACGACGTAGAGATTGTGGATTATCACTGAGAGGAAGCATGACTAAACTAAAGCCAATTCATCCTGGAGAGATTCTTCGCGAGGAGTTTGTGGTTCCGTTCGGGTTGAACGCTAATAAGCTTGCGTTGGCGCTGCGAGTGCCTCCTCCGACCGTTTATGAAATCGTGAAGGAGGAGCGCGGCATCTCTTCAGAGATGGCCCTCCGACTGGCGCGATATTTTGGCACCACACCCGAGTTCTGGATGAATCTTCAGGCGCACTACGATCTGTCAATTTCGAGGCGGCAGGCGGAGGAAAAGATCAAGCGTGACGTTCGGCCGATGGCAGAAGTGAAGTAGAGACAATTTCCTGCGAACCGAAAGCGCCAGCTCGGCTGGCGCGCTCCATGAAAAAGAATCGGAGAAGCGCGAGGCGCCCGGCCACACAAAATCATCTCGGATTAAACGTCTTTGCCACCGGCCCGTGGCAAGTTAGACTTCGCAGGCATTTCCCATCATCCAACATCTTCCTCGGAGGGCTGGAACATGCTCGTGCAGGACGCTCAACGCGAAGTGCGTACAGTCTTCATCGGCGGCTTTTGGGGTCAACTGGTCTCGTCGGTAATCTGGTTGGTGTCGGCAGGGCTCGGTACGTGGGTCAGTCCGCGCGTGGCGATCATCGAAATCCTAATTGCCGGGTTTTTTATTTTTCCGTTAACGCAACTGTTACTGCGCTTGGCGGGAGGCCCTACGTATCTTACGAAAGGCAATCGATTGGGGAGTCTTGGCATGCAGGTCGCGTTCACGTTGCCGCTGTGCATGCTTCTGTTGTTTCCTGTAACCGAGCTTCGCTTGACGTTGTTTTATCCCGCGTTGATGATTTTGCTGGGGGCGCACTATCTTCCTTTTGTTTTTATGTATGGGATGCGCATGTTCTATGTTCTGGCCGCGATTTTGGTTGGCAGTGGCGTTGTGATTGGAATGCACTTTTTTGAGCCGTTCAGTCTGGGCGGCTGGGTCGGAGGAGTCGTGTTGTTTGTTTTCGCATGTGTCGGGCGTGCTGTGGTCCATGCTGAGGCTCGCGGTAAAACATAAACAATGCGAAACATCGTCGACGGAACTCGTTGAAGCGAAGTCAACGAAGAAATGGCGCGCCCTGGGAGACGATTTTAGAGCTACGGGCGCGCTGCGTACAACATCGATTTTAGGACAGTTCGCCTGTTCCTGGCGCATCAATGCGATGTGGTTAGGGCTCGCGAACTTTTAGAACTTGATCGGGCTTTACGTCATGAAGCTGCTGCACCTGCCCGCTGGGCCAATGAATCTCGATTAGCTTGGCAACCGCCGCTTGGCCCAGGCCAAAACGCACCAACGGCTCGCTGGAGGAGGCGTAGCCCACGCTGGTGGTGCAATGGTTGTAGAGTTTGCGTCCGCTCGGCAAGGTGAGTTCGACCTTGGCGCCAATCCCATCGCGATTGCTGCGTGTCCCGGTCAGCTTCAGCGCCAACCAGTGGCCAGTACTTGCGGTCACATTGCGGAAGAGCCGCGCGGGGCCATTCACATTGGAAACCACGGCATCGAGACGGCCATCGTTGTCGAAGTCGGCAAAAGCCACGCCACGATATTGGCCCGCAAGCTGAAAATCGGCTCCAGCGGTTTTGGAGACGTCTTCGAAACGGCCATCGCCTTTGTTGCGAAACAAGGAGTTCGGGAGGGCTACGTCAGCGCCGAGAGATTCCTCGAGAGCCGGAAAATGGGCGTTCGCCGTGAAGACATCCTTGAAGCCATCGTTGTCAAAATCATACAAGCCAATTCCCCAGCCGGTCAGCGCGCGCGTGGCAACAGCGAGGCCTGCGCGCGCGGTGGCATCTTCGAAAACAGGAGACTTGCCGGTGTTACGAAAAAGGGGGTAAGTGTCGTTGATCATGGCCGTGAAGATCAGATCAGGGCGGCCGTCGTTGTCAAAATCGCGAAAATCCGCGCCCATGCCGGCGACGGGCCGTCCGTTATCATTGAGGGCCACGCCGGCGAGCATACCGACTTCTTCGAATTTTCCGTGGCCCAGATTGTGGAATAGAAAATTGGGCACACTATCGTTGGCAACGAAGATGTCCATCAAGCCATCGCCGTCATAATCGGCGACCGCCACTCCCATGCCCTTGCCGAATTGCGCGCCGAGACCGGAAGACTCGGTGATGTCGGTAAACGTGCCGTCATGGTTGTTGCGGAAGAGCTGGTTGGGCGTGTTGTGGTAAGCGCTGGGGTGACAATAGAGAGGTTTTTTCGGGGTGCCGCAACTGGGCTCGAGCTTGGGGTCCCATTGGACGTAATTGCTGACGACCAGGTCAAGCCAGCCATCGTTATCCACGTCAACCCAAGCCGCAGCAACGGACCAGAGCTTGCCGTATCGCGGATCGACTCCGCCGAGGTGCGCTTTCTCGGTGACGTCCTCGAACGTGCCGTCGCCACGGTTGTGATACAGGATGTTTCGATTTACGCCAGCGACGAAAATGTCCGGATAACCGTCATTGTCATAATCGGCGACAGCTACTCCCATGGAATAGCCTTCACCGGCCACGCCGGCCTTGTCGGTCACGTCGGTGAACGTGCCGTCGCAATTGTTTCGGAACAGGCGGTTGAAATATTGTGGACGGGCTTTCTTGAGCGAGGGCATCGCTGCGCCGTTTGTGAAGAAAATGTCCATGCAGCCGTCATTGTTGTAGTCAATGGCGGCCACGCCTCCGAGCATCAGCTCCGGCTGGTGAAATTCACCGATGGCGCCGTTGCGCAGCTCGAATTTGAGCCCCGCTTTGGCGGCCACGTCTTCGAAGCGAATTTGCGCTCGCGCGCCCGCGGCTGCCGCGGCGAGCAGAAAGATTAGTGTGATTCCATGCGCCGTTCGTAGTCGCGTAGCCATTCCGCTTGCTGAGCGGCCTCCTTGGTCCGGCCTTGCTTCTGATAAATCTTGAGGAGCAGGTTGTGAACTTCTGGAAGTTCAGGAAGCAGGCGTATGGATTCTTCCGCCGCACTCGCCGCCTCGCCGGTGCGATTGAGCTCTAACAAAACCTTGGCGCGCCAGAATTGGGCCATGGGAGTGTTCGGGACTTTCGCGATGACTTCGTCAACTCTCTTCAACGCTTCCTCCGCGCGCCCGGTTTCGTAGAGCAACTCGACAAACGAGAGCTGAAGATCAACATTTTCGCGGGCCTCGGGCTGCTGAGAAAGCGCCTGCATGGCTTTCTCCGCTTCGGTCGTGCGTCCCAACTTTTCCAGGCTGATGGCACGATAGATTTGCGCTTTGGTCGTCCATTCCGCCTTTGGTGCCAGCTGAAGCGCCTGCTCAAAATCCTTCAAGGCGGCGCCATATTGTCCGCTTTGAAACCGGACTTGGCCGTCAAGAAATTGCGCTTGGGCATCGGCGGCTTCTCGACTCGCTCCGCTCCCCGGTTGAGTTTCGCTTTGACCAGGCTCTTTCGCTGCAATCTCGGCAAGCAATCGCTGCGCAACGTCGTATTGGCGGTCGTCACGCAGGATGGCATTCAGAATCTCGCGAGCGGATGGGTAGTCGCCCTTTTCCGCCAAAGACCGGCCCAGATAGTATTGCGCGGGGATGGAGGGGTCGAGCTTCAGCGTGGCGCGAAAAGCATTCGCCGCGCCTGCCATGTCGCCTGCTAAAAAGAAAAACTTTCCAGCGGCTAACTGCTGTTGCGCATCGTCGGAGTTGAGTTCGGCACGCTCACGATAAAGTTCCTTTGCACGCTCAAAGCGCTCACCGTCTTCGCCCGGAAACGGCCGCACTCCCATCGCAACCATGGCGATCGCCGCGCTCATGCGAACCGTGCGTATCGGATCTCTCAGCAGCGTCACTAGTTCAGGAGCTAGTGCTTCCCGCTGGGCCGCGCTAGGTTTTATCGCCGTGGCCGCGGTCGCACGCACGAGCGGTTCGGGATCGGCGAAAGAATGGAGCATCGCTTCATAGGCTGAAGGATCGTTTGGATAGTTGCCCAGGTACCCGGCCGCATTGGCCCGGATCAAGGGCCCTCCGGATGCATCGGATAGAATTTGTTGCAAGGCAGGAATGGCTGCCGGATCGGCCTGTCGAGCCTGTGTGAATGCATCGGCGCGGCGAATGAGCTTCTGCCGCGATCTGTCGCCGTACCAGCCGTTCAGTTGCTTCAAACTCCAGGCCGCGTCCTTATCCCGGTGGCAAAGATTGCACGCGTTCGGAATGTCATGGCGGATCGTATTCTCCGGAACAGGAATGCTCATCGAGTGGTCGCGCATCCGGGCTGTGAGGCTGGCAACCGTGGCTGACATATGGCAATCAATGCAGGAACTGCCGGAACTCTTCGGAGCATGATGCGTGTGCGCAGAAAGGTTGGAAGCAATCTTGGAGTGGCAGCCAGTACAGAGGGCATTGTTGTTCGGGCGAAGCTGTGGATTGCGATCCACATCGGGAGTGTGCGGATGAGAGTGACAGGTGACGCAGGTAGCACCACCCTTCAGGAAACACTGGCTCTGCCACAATCCAAAGGCTTCATTCGATAACTGCCGCGGCCGGCTGTCGGGCCAATAGGCAGGGTTCTCTGAGGCCGGCAAGCGGTATTCCATCACTGGGGTAAAAAAATCATAATAATTTGCGCCGGGTTTGAAATTATCGGCGTAGATGTCGCGAAACGAGTGGCATTGCGCGCAAATCATTGCGCTGCGTGACGCGGGCAGCCGGGCAGGGTTAACGATCGCTTCTCTTAAGCGGGCGCGTGTATCCGCGTCTATAACCTTCGCGGCCGCCGCCCTGGCGGTGTGTTCGCTCCCTGGGCCATGGCAGCTTTCGCAATTGATCCCAAAGTTTTGCCACGTGGTACGGTAACGAAGGTTCTCGAGGTCAAAATTCTTCTTCGCCTGGCTTACATGGCAGGAGTAACAGGTTTTGTTCCACACCTGGATCGGATCGCCCGAACCCTCTTCCGGATTGCCGATATCAAGATCGAACGCCCACTTTTTGCGAAGGATGTCCCAAGTCGGAGGGAGGACAACGATGCGGCCATCGGGCAATGTAATGAGATAGTGCTGAAATCGCCTTTCGCCGAGCGTGAATTCTACCTGGTGTTCCCAGGGCTTGCCGGTCAAATCAGATTCGGTGATGTAATAATTATTGTCGCGATAGTTTAAGAGATAAGTTGCACCGTGCAACACGGCTTTGCCCTGCGCAAAATCTCCTTTGACGCTTTGGGGCGTCGCGGGTTGCATCATCTTGCCGTGGAGCGATCCCGCCCACTCGCGATGGACACTCGCGTGGCACTTCGCGCATGCCGCCGCGCCGACGTAACCTTGTTCGGACTGTCCATGAAGCGGAAGCGCGGCGACAAGAAGGAAGAAAATTCCCAGACTCCGCGCGGGAAAAGTTTGGCCCAAGACGGTCCCCTTCCTCAATCTAGCATAAATCGCATTTGCGGGATTTTGCGTGGAGCAGGAGGAGCGAATGACGCGGAGTGCCTCGGTGCTGGAGATTTCTGGAGCAGGAGTCTGAGAGTAGCTTAACAGCCAAGATTCGGCGCACTATGGAAGTCCGTCTGATAAAGAAGAGGGCCTCGTCCTTACTTCACTCCTTACTGCCCGTTGAGTGATTCCACCTATCCTACTGGCTGCATCGTGGAGACCAGTTCTGGAATGTCGATTTTGATCAGCGTCCCAAGGCCGGCGCGGCTTTCGATTTGTAAATGAAAATCCGCGCCATAGAGCACGCGCAAGCGCTCGCGGACGTTGCTAAGGCCGATACCTTCGACGTAGACGTGGGGCATTTTCTCTTCGGAGATGCCCACGCCGTTGTCCTCGATTTCGATGTGCAGCCGTCCGTCGCGGTTTGTTGTGCGAAGTTGAATTTTGCCGCCGTCGAGCTTTGGCGCCAGTCCGTGTTTCAGGCAATTCTCGACGATGGGTTGCAAAAGCATGCTCGGAACGAAGGCTTCGAGCGTTTCTTCATCGATGTGTTTGATGATGTCCAGATTGTCGCGCCCGAAGCGTGCAACCTCGATGTCGAGATAGTCGTCAATAAATTCGAGCTCCTCGCGCAACGGAACGAATGTTTCGTGCTTGCGCAGCAACCGCCGCAAAATATTGCTGAGCTTGAGAACCACGCCGCGCGCGTTATCGGGATCGAAGCGGATGAGCGCGGAAACCGTGTTGAGGGTGTTGAAAAGAAAGTGCGGGTTGATCTGCCGGGAAAGCGCGTCCATGCGTGCTTTCAAGAGAAGTTGCTGGTGGCGCTCGAGGTTCATCTCGATGCGGGTGTTATTCCAGATTTTAAGAGGCGCGGCGACGGACATGAGCGTGGCAATCACCGTCAATACCAGCCACCAGTCCCACTGCGTATGAATCGCGAAAAGCCATTTCGGATTCGTGGCGTGCACAAGCCCCACGCGGCCCAGTTCGAGCGCGACGCACACACCGAGCGGAGCCATTTCCCAGGACAATTGCGCTTTTTTCAACAGGCGCACAGCGGCTTTCGGAATGCTTAAAAAGGTGAACGGACCAAAGTTCCAAATATCTTCTTTGTTGGGAATCGCTTGCCGGATCAATCCGCCGAGCAGACCTGCGGTCGAGGCGGCAGGCATCGCCAGCCACTCATGAGAAATAAGCGCTGGAATGGTGATAATCGCGCCACCGATGGGGCCAACCACGCGGCCGCCAAGCAAGCCCATCAGGAAGGCTCCCTCGAGCGAAAGGTCCGCGAAGCGGTACTGATAATTCACAAGCCGCAGCGTCACTCCCACAATGAGAGGCGGCGTCATGAACAGCATCAACTTCAGTTTTTGGTCGGGATCGCGCTCTTCCGTAAACATGACGCGGCGAAAAGTATTCCAGCGGACCAGCAAAGCGGCGATGGAGGAGGCTACGCCCACCTTCAGCAGCAAGGTGAAGAGGAGGTCGCGAACTGCCGTAGCCGTGTCCATAATTGGATTACGAGGTCTTCTTGGCTAACGCTAGCCAATCACAGGCGCGATGTAAAGCGCTCCGTGACGTACCTGTTATACTTCTCGTTCCATATGCCAAGGGATTCGCGCAGAAGCAAACAATCGAAGAAAGCCGCAACAGTAAGTCTCGTCGCCAGGGCCGCTCTTCCCACACGCTACGGCCGCTTTACTATTTACGGTTTCAAAGGGCGCGGTGCGCAAGATGAAGCAATCGCGCTGGTGCGCGGCAAACTTAACGGAAAAACGGCGCCACTGGTCCGCGTCCATTCACAATGCCTTACCGGCGACGTTCTGGCCTCGCTGCGTTGCGATTGCCGCGCGCAGCTCGAGCTTTCGCTGAAGAAAATCGGGCAGGCTGGATCCGGGATCTTGCTCTATTTGCCCCAAGAGGGGCGCGGGATCGGACTGATGAACAAACTTCGCGCTTATGAACTGCAAGACAGAGGGATGGACACCGTAGAGGCCAACGAATCGTTGGGATTCGCCGCCGACGCGAGAGACTACGATTTTTCGGCGCAAATTCTAAAGAAACTCGGGGCGACGAAAATCCGACTGCTCTCGAATAATCCGGAGAAAGTTCGACAGCTCGAACAGTCTGGAATTCACGTAGTGCAGCGCGTCGCGTGCCAGCCTCGCGTCTCGAAAATTTCCCGCGCTTATTTGCAGACCAAGAAAAGTAAAATGGGCCATCTGCTCGAAGGCCTCTGAGGATTCAAAACCATGACACCGATTATCCTGCAGCGCGTCAAGTTCCCCGCGTCCCCGAAAATTCTTTTCGAAATGTACATGGATTCCGGGAAGCACTCTGCCGCGACCGGCGCGCCTGCGAAGCTGAGCCGCAAAGTGGGCGGAGCCTGGCACGCGCACGGCGGGGCGATCGGCGGCAAAAACCTGCAAATCATTCCCGGAAAGCAAATTGTTCAAGCGTGGCGGGCAGGCTTCTGGAAAAAAAACGCGCTGTCCATCCTCATTCTGACTTTTGAAAAAGCGCCCGGTGGCTCAATAGTGGATCTCGTTCACGTAGGCGTGCCGCAACACGACCAAAACGGCGTGCGCAATGGCTGGCCGAAGTACTACTGGAAGCCTTGGCAGAAATATCTCGCCGCGCAAAAGAAGAAATAGCGCTTAGGTCTTATCCGCCGCCTACGAATTGCACGATTTCATAGCGGTCGCCGGGTTCCACGGGCGTTTGCGTCCAGGCGGGGCGCGGAAGGATTTCGAGGTTTCGCTCGATGGCAACGCGGCCTGAGTCCAGGCCGAGCACAACGAGCAAATCGGCCACCGTCGCGCCGGGATTCGTTTCGCGCTTTTCTCCATTCACGACAATCGAGATTGCGGTGTCCATCTTCATTGTTACGCCGTGGGTACGCGCGGCCTTGCCCGCAACTGGAATTTCAGCTGGCCTTTCGAGTCCGCTTGCGTCGTCTCTATCACTAACGCGGGGTCGGCTCCGGCAAGTCTGGGCATTTCGAATTCCAGCCGCGCCTGGCCATCGACGCCGGTTTCCGTCGAATATTCCGTGATGTTCGCCGCGCCGTCAATCCGCGCAGTCACTAGCGCGCCGGGAACGCCTGCTCCATTTTGCTTGTTCCGGACGGCAACGTGCAAATTCGCGCGCTTGCCCTCAAGCCAGCTTTTCGCATTGAGCAACTCCAGTGCGAGCGCCTGAACTGGAGACGCGCCCGGATGCGCCGCGGAATCGGCCTTCTGGTTCGAGGAAGGGCTTTCCTGAGCCAGTTGGGGAGGCGCGACAAGGTGCAGCGCGCCGGTTCGAATCTTCTCGACCACGGTGCGATGCTGGTCGTCAATCCGCTTGCGAAGCAAATTCTCATGTTCCGGACTGAGCGGCAACAAATCAAAATAATTATTCGTGCGGCGGTGCAAAACGCGGCCGCGGCAATAGACGGTGGTGTCGATGAGAGCGTTCGCGGTGCCGCGGTCCTCAGTTTGCACGTGAAAGACCGTCTCCCCCACCTTTACATCCGAGTTATGCCCGAAGAGCATCTTGGGTCCACTTCCCCCGCGGTGGGCTCGCAATGGATTTGCCACCTTCAGCCGCAGGATTTTTCTCGCGCCATTTGACCGACTGGCTTGTGAATGGATATTATAGCGCTTCGCCTATGACGGATTCAGGGTTACAAGCGTACACTCCGCTTCTCTTACACCTGCTGATTGCGTCGGCACTCGCCGGGGCGCTGACGGCTGCCTCGGTGCTGGTGGGCTGGCGCCGCCCCAGCCGGGCAAAGCAACAACCCTACGAATGCGGCATGGAACCCACGGGAGACGCGCGCGCGCCGGTATCCGTGAGATTTTATCTAGTCGCGATGGTTTTCATTCTTTTCGACGTGGAGGCCATCTTTTTGTATCCATGGGCCTACATTTACCGCGACTTCATAAAAATATCTCCGAGTATCGGCATGTATGGGTTCATGGAGATGATGGTCTATATCGCCATCCTGCTGGTCGGCTACTTCTATTTGTGGAAAAAAGGCGCGCTCGACTGGCATAAGTATTAGCATGAGCCTGAGGGTTTCGAAACGGTGACAGAGAATACCAGCCAAAAAGCTAATGTTGTGGTCGAGCACCTGCGTGCCTGGAATCCGAACGCCATCGAGGAAGTCATTGAATTCCGCGGCGAAACCACTCTGGTTCTTCCACGCAAAACCCTTCGCTCCGTGGCAGAGCGATGCCGCGACCACGCGGATTTGCAATTTAACTTGCTCACCGATGCGACTTGCGTGGACCGCTTCCCGCATGAGCCGCGCTTTGAACTAAACTATCATCTGGTTTCGATTCCGCGGCGCGACAAAATTCGCCTGAAGGTTCGTTTGTCCGGATCGGACCCAGTCATCGAGACGCTGGTCCCCGTTTGGCCCGGGGCCAACTGGCTGGAGCGAGAGATTTTTGACCTCTTCGGGATTCGTTTCACCGGGCATCCGGATTTGCGGCGCATCCTGTTGCCGGAGGACTGGGAAGGCTATCCATTGCGTAAGGACTATCCGGTCGAGGGCTATCGCGACGTTCCCATGGTCCCGGGATTCAGAAAGAGTTCTGTATGACCACTGTCGAGACCGCTACCGGCGCAACAAAGACGATGGTCCTGAACATGGGTCCGCAGCACCCTTCGACCCATGGCGTGCTTCGCGTGCTTCTGGAACTTGACGGCGAAACGGTCGTTAGAGCCGTTCCGGATCTGGGTTATTTGCACACGGGCATCGAGAAGAGTTGCGAAGACAAGACCTATTCGCAGGCGATCACGCTTACGGACCGGATGGACTATCTCAATCCGCTCGGCAATAACCTGGTGTACTGCCTTGCGGTAGAAAAATTGCTGGGTCTTGAGGTTCCCAAGCGCGCCCAGTACATTCGCGTACTGCTCGTAGAACTGCAGCGAATTTCATCGCATCTGGTGTGGCTGGGAACGCATGCGATCGACCTGGGAGCGATGTCGGTTTTTCTGTATTGCTTCCGCGAGCGCGAAGAGATCCTGAAAATTTTCGAGATGTTCTCCGGCCAGCGGATGATGACGAGCTACATCCGCATCGGCGGTATTGCGCTGGAGCCACCAGCGGGCTGGCGCGCGGCGGTTGACCGTTTCCTGAAAATGATGCCCAGCAGGATCGACGATTACGAATCGCTGCTGACTGGAAACCGCATCTGGATGGGGCGCACGAAGGGCGTTGGGTATATTTCCGCGGAAGACGCGATAGCGCTAAGCATGACAGGGCCCACGCTGCGCGCCGCGGGCGTGGCGTATGACAACCGCAAACTTTTCCCCTACTCGAGCTACGAAGAATTCGAATTCGACGTCCCGACACGCACCGATTCCGATTGCTTCGGGCGGTATATGATCCGCGTCGCCGAGATGCGGGAAAGTCTGAAGATTGCCCGCCAGGCGATGGCCAAGATAACTCACGAAGGCCCGATCCGGACGGAAGCGCCGGGAATCGTGCCGCCATCTCGCGAAAAAATGAAGACGGAGATGGAAGCGCTTATCTATCATTTCAAAATTTTTACGGAAGGGTTTTCGCCGCCGCCCGGCGAGGCTTTTGTGACCGTGGAATCGCCGCGCGGCGAATTGGGCTGCTTTATAGCTAGCGACGGCTCGCCAAAACCGTTGCGCGCGCATTTCCGCTCGCCGTCGTACATCAATTTGCAGGCCTTGCCGAAGCTGGTCACCGGCCAATTGATTTCCGACGTGGTCGCATGCATCGGGACGATTGATATTGTTTTGGGAGAGGTCGACCGCTAATCGCATGGAACTATCCGCTCAACTCGCCGCGCGTTTCGAAAAATTGCAAACCGCTTATCCTTTCAAGCGCAGCGCTCTGATTCCCATGCTGATGTACGCGCAGGACGAGTACGGCTGCGTGAGCGACGAGATGATTGCGGAAATCGCGCGGCGCCTGGATCTGAACAACGTGCAGGTCGAGGAGACTCTCGCCTACTATTCCATGCTGCACCGCAAACCGATGGGCAAGTATCACGTGCAGGTATGCACGAACGTGGCCTGCATGTTGAAGGGCGGTAACGAGATTCTGGAACGCGCGAAAAAGCGCCTCGTAATCGGCCACAAAGAAGTAACCGAGGATGGCGTCTTTTCCCTGGAAGAAGTCGAGTGCATCGGCGCCTGCACCGGCGCGCCCGCCATGCAAGTCAATTACGACTTTCACGAAAACCTCACGGCGCTCAAGTTCGATCGAATCATTGAGGAACTCGATGGCGGCAGGGTCCCGAAGCCTGGAGCCGGTCACAGCCGGCGCGCTTCACGAGCGTGAGCCAGGTGAAACGCCGCTCATCAGCAGGCGCTGGGGTATCAAGGATTCCCACAAGATCGACGTGTATCTGAAGCACGACGGCTACAAGGCGCTGGAAAAGACGCTGAAGGAGATGACGCCGGAATCGATCATTGAGGAAGTGAAAAAGTCCAGCCTGCGCGGGCGCGGAGGCGCGGGCTTTCCCACGGGCATGAAGTGGTCGTTTGTTCCTAAGGATTCGCCGAAGCCCAAGTATCTGATCTGCAATGCCGACGAATCCGAGCCCGGCACGTGCAAAGATCGTCCGCTGATGGAGATGGATCCGCATCAGCTGATCGAGGGCATGGTCATCGCTGGACGTTCATTTGGAGCGCATCGCGGCTTCATTTACGTCCGCGGCGAATATCGCTACGTCCTGGACATTGTCGAAGCTGCCGTAGTGGAAGCCTATGCGAACGGCTACCTGGGCAAGGACATTCTCGGCTCCGGCTTTGATTTCGACTTGCTCACGCATACTGGCGCGGGCGCTTACGAATGCGGCGAGGAATCCGCGTTGATGGAATCGCTCGAAGGCAAGCGGGGCTACCCGCGCATTAAGCCGCCCTTCCCTGCGGTTGTCGGCCTGTATGGCTGCCCGACGATTATCAACAATGTGGAAACTCTCAGTTCCGTTCCAGCCATTATTTTGGAAGGCGGCGAAAATTACGCCAAGCGCGGCACGCCGAAAAACGGCGGCACAAGACTGCTCTGCGTGGCAGGCCACATCAACAAGCCCGGCATCTACGAAATCCCGCTAGGCATGAACATGAAGAAGTTCATCTACGAAATGGCCGGCGGAATTCCCGACGGAAAGAAGCTTAAAGCCGTTATTCCTGGTGGAAGCTCCTGTCCGATCTTGAGCGCCAGCGAAATTGATATTGCGATGGATTACGACTCCGTGGCCAAAGCGGGTTCGATGCTCGGCTCCGGCGGCATGGTCGTGATGGATGAGACTACCTGCATGGTGGACATGGCGCGAAGGATCATGCACTTTTACGCGCACGAATCCTGCGGCTGGTGCATCCCGTGCCGCGAAGGTACGTCTTGGTTGAAGAAGATGCTGGATCGCTTTCATGCGGGCTACGGCCGTCCTGAAGATATCGACATCGTTGGCGAGCTGGCGAAAAACATGCTGGGCCGCACATTTTGCCCGCTCGGCGATGCCGCCGCGCTCCCGACGATCAGCATCGTGCAGAAGTGGCGCAACGAATTTGAAGATCACTTGAATGGAACATGCGCATATAAATCCGCGGAAGCGCTCGTAGGCTCGCGTTAGGAATCCATGGCAGAGACGAAGCTGGTTACGCTGAAGATAAACGACCGCGATGTGCAGGTTCCGCAGGGCACGCTAGTCATTGAAGCGACGCGCCGCATAGGAACGGAAGTGCCTTCGTTCTGCTACTACCCCGGACTTTCGTTGCAAGCCGCCTGCCGCATGTGTCTCGTCGAAGTAGAAAAAATGCCCAAGCTCCAGACGGCATGCACGCTGGTCGCCACCGAAGGCATGGTGGTTCGAACGAACACAGACCAGGTGCGCGGAGCGCGCAAGGCGATGCTGGAGTTTTTGCTGACGAATCACCCGCTCGATTGCCCGGTGTGCGACAAGGGCGGCGAGTGCGAGCTGCAGGACATGGTGTTCCGCTATGGCGCGGATACCAGCCGGTTCGTCGAGGAGAAAATTCATCGCCCGGAAGAAAAGTGGTCGGAGCTCGTCTACTATGACGCCCCGCGCTGCATTCTTTGCTTCCGGTGCGTGCGCGTCTGCGACGAAGGCATGGACGTGAAGGCGCTGGGCGTGGGGATGCGCGGCGCGAACAGCATCATTATTCCGAACCGCGAAGACCATCTCGAATGCGAAGAGTGCGGCATGTGCATCGACATTTGCCCGGTCGGCGCATTGACGAGCGGCACGTACCGCTACAAGACGCGGCCGTGGGAGATGACTTACGTCTCGACGGTTTGCACGCATTGTTCGAACGGATGCAAAACGACGCTGAGCGTGCGCAATCACGAAATCATGCGGGCGAATAACCGCGATCTCTCCGGAATCAACGAGGATTTTCTGTGCATCAAGGGCCGCTTCGGCTTTGATTTCACCAAACACCCGGAGCGCCTGCGCCAGCCGATGGTGCGCAAGGGCGACAAGCTCTTTCCCGTCTCTTGGGAAGAAGCCGCGCAAACGGCCGCAAAGAGGCTGAAGCAGATTTATGACGCGGGTGGAAAGGACGCCTTCGGCTTCATTGGTTCGAACCGCACCTCGAACGAAGAGAACTATCTTTTTCAGCGGTTGGCTCGCGCCACGTTTGGCACCAATAACATTGACCATCACCGCACCGCGGACTACACCGGCCTGATGACGGCGCTTGGCGACCGTGCCGCTGATTCGCTGCTGACGATGCAGCAGCTCGCCGAGGCAAAAGCCGTACTTCTGGTCGGGAACGATCCGACAAATCAGAATCCCCTGGCGGCCTGGCAAATTCGCAAAGGCATTCGTCACATTGACGCGAAGCTTTTCATTCTGAATGCGCGAGAGATTAAGCTGAAGCGCAAGGCAACGCAATTCGTTAAGCTCGGCGCGAACCAGGAAGCAGCGGCCATCCGCTGGATGGCGCATGAAGAGGGGCAACTGCCAAGCAACCTGGTTGAGCAACTTGTCCAACTTAAGGCGGCCCTCGATGCCGAGCCCGACGTGGCCATCGTCTTCGGCGCGGAAGTTGCAGGCGCGGCGATTGCGCAACTCGTTGTGTTCGGGTCAAAGCTGCACGGCAAAGTTCGCTACATGGCTTTGGGCGATTATGCGAACTCGCGCGGAGCAGCCGACATGGGGCTGCTTCCCGACCGGCTCCCGGGTTACGCGCACGTCGACGATTCCGCGGCGCGCGAGGCACTCGAACGGTTGTGGGGCGCCGTTCTTCCTGCGAAGCCGGGACTGACCACACCGGCCATGGTGGAAGCGGCACAAGCTGGAAAACTCAAAGCGCTCTATGTAATGGGCGCGAACCCGCTGGCGCATTTTGGCACGCTCGGTTTTGGACGCGGCAAGCTCGAGCTTCTGATCGTTCATGAAATGTTCCTGACGGAGACGGCGAAAATTGCGGATATTGTCTTTCCTGCTGCCTCGGCTTATGAAAAAGAGGGCAGCGTCACCAACACTTCCGGCGAAATTCAGCTGCTGCATAAAGCCGCCGAAGTAATGGGCCCGCGGAGTGACTTCGACCTGCTGCGTATTTTGTCGCACCAACTGGAAAAACTCGGCCTGGGAAAAGCGTTCCACTACAAGACGCCTGCAGCCGTTTTTGAAGAAATTCGCAAAGCAGTTCCTGGATACGACGTGCAGCCCGCCGGGTTGCTGACCGGCGGCGCTGAAACCACCGTCGTTCATGTAGCGAAGAATGGTCATGCGCCTTATGACGTTCCCGCTGGTTTGATACGCTCCGCGCAGGACACGCTCTTCACCAGCGGCACGCTTGGCCGCTTCTGCACCATGATGGAATCTCTCCCGGAGGCGGAAGCCAAGCCGTGAGCGCCTTCTTATCCGCAAACGCCAACCTGATCATCATTCTTGTCAAAATTGCGCTTTTGCTTTTTATCGTTCTGACCGTCAATGCTTATCTCACCTGGTTCGAACGCAAAGTCGTGGCGCACATGCAATCGCGCTGGGGACCGCATCGCGTCGGGCCGCACGGCCTGCTCCAGCCTTTGGCTGACGGCGCAAAATTTCTATTGAAAGAAGACCCAACGCCCGCGGGGGTGGATAGGTTCACTTACTTTCTCGCGCCGCTGATGGCGCTGGCCCTCGCGCTGACCTCTATCGCCATCATTCCCTTCGGCCCGCAGCCGCTGCACCTCTTTGGACACGACATCACGCTCGGCATCGCTGATCTGAATATCGGCATCCTCGCGCTTTTTGCGATCACGGCGCTCAGTGTTTACGGCGTCGCACTGGCCGGCTGGTCTTCGAACAGCAAATATCCGCTGCTCGGCGGCCTTCGCAGCTCGGCGCAAATGGTCAGCTACGAGCTTGCGCTGACCATGTCTGTCGTCGGTGTGCTCTTGCTCGCGGGCAGTTTTAACCTCCGTGACATCATCAATGCCCAAGCGCACCATCCTGAGTGGGGCATCTTGGGATGGAACATTTGGCCGCAGATCCTCGGATTCTTCTGCTTTTTCGTTGCGGCAGTCGCGGAAACCAACCGCGTCCCGTTCGATCTTCCAGAAGCGGAATCCGAACTCGTCGCAGGGTTTCACACGGAATATGCCAGCTTCAAATTCGCCATGTTCTTCATCGCCGAATACACCAGCATGATCACCGTCTCTTGCCTCTGTACGATTATGTTTTTCGGCGGGTGGCTCTCTCCATTCCCTGCTAGCTGGACGTTCACCTACTATCTGCCCTCCGTAATTCTCATTCCGTTTGGGTTGTGGGTGATTTGGGACGGCATCCGCTACGAAACGATTTTTGGCCGCATCATTCTTCCCGGCATCGGCACCGCCATCGCAGCCATCGGCGCTGTTCTCATCGTCTTCCCGGCGGTGAACGATTTCATTCAAGGACCGTTCTGGCTGCTCGCGAAAATATTCGTCTTCCTTTTCGTGTACGTCTGGATGCGCGGCACGCTTCCGCGTTTTCGTTATGACCAGCTCATGGCGTTTGGCTGGAAACTACTGCTGCCGGTTTCGATCGCGAATGTGGTCATCACCGCGTTCGCCATCCTGAAGTGGGGCGCGCGATGACGCCGCAGCTCGCCATTTTTTTTGTGCTGGCCGCGCTTGCGGTGCTCGGCGCGCTGAGCCTCATCTTCCAGCGCCACCCGATTCACAGCGCGCTTTCGTTGATCGTTGTCATGATCGCGCTAGCGGGGCTCTATCTCCTGATGGGCGCGGAATTTGTCGCCGCCGTTCAGATCATCGTCTACGGCGGCGCGATCATGGTGCTTTTCGTCTTCGTCATCATGCTTTTGAACGCCGGAGTGGAAGAGCGCACCAATGTTTCGAAGCTCGCCGGCGTCGCAGGCATTCCGCTGGCGGTTGCGTTGCTCGGCTTTCTGGCCGCGGCTATCGCGCGTTCGAATGAAAGCGCGCAAGCGGGCTTGCAGTCCGGCGCTTTGGCGTCCACGAAAGAAATCTCGACGATGCTTTTCCGGGAATTTGTTTATCCCTTCGAGCTGACTTCGTTCCTCATTCTCGTGGCGATACTCGGAGCGATTGTTCTGGCGCAGCGGGAGAAAAGCTGAAGATGGTCCCGACGAGCTACTACCTGATTCTCAGCGCCGTGTTATTCGGCCTCGGCGTCGTGGCTTTCGTATTCAAACGCAACGTCATCACGATTTTTATGTCCATCGAATTGATGCTGAACGCCGTCAACTTGGCGTTTGTCGCGTTCAGCCAGGCCAGGCACCAGTCCGATGGTCAGGTGTTCGTTTTGTTCGTGATCGTCGTGGCGGCAGCGGAAGCGGCTGTCGGGCTGGGAATCATTATTCTCACGGCGCGCAACCGGCAATCTCTGAACGTCGAGCGCGTGGACCTGCTCAAACTCTAATGCCCATACTCGATCATCTGTGGATCATTCCGCTGCTGCCCCTGCTCGGCTCGGCCATCAACGGCCTGCTGGGCGGCAAGTGGCCGAACAAAATCGTCAATAGCGTTGCACTTGGCGCGACCGGCCTGTCGTTCCTCGCTGCTGTCGAAGCCGTGCGCGAATTCACGCAACTGTCTCCTGAACAAATTCCCTGGGTGCAGAAGTACTTCACCTGGATTGCCGCGGGCAACTTCCGCGCGGGCTTCGACTTGCAAATCGACCAGCTCACCGTCGTCATGCTGATGGTCGTCACCGGCGTGGGCTTCCTCATCCACATCTACTCCACCGGCTACATGGCGCATGAAGGCGGCTACTACCGTTTTTTTTCTTACCTCAATTTGTTCATGTTCTTCATGCTCATCCTGGTGCTGGCCGCAAATTACGCACTTCTCTTTGTGGGCTGGGAAGGCGTCGGGCTCTGCAGCTACCTGTTGATCGGTTTCTATTTCCTGAAGAAGTCGGCTTCCGACGCAGGCAAAAAAGCATTCATCGTCAATCGCATCGGCGACTTCGGATTCATGCTGGGAATGTTCCTGCTGTTTCGCACGTTCCATACTCTCGACTTCACGACTTTATTTGCTGCCGCGTCCGACCCGTCCTGGGGGCACGAAGCGTGGGGACAATTCGGCACGTTTACGATTGCCTGCCTGCTGCTGTTCATGGGCGCCACCGGAAAATCGGCACAGCTTCCTTTGTATGTCTGGCTGCCGGATGCGATGGAAGGTCCGACTCCGGTCAGCGCCTTGATTCACGCCGCGACGATGGTCACCGCAGGCGTCTACGTCGTGGCCCGCTCCCATGTCCTGTTCATGCACTCTGAGACCGCGTTAGTCGTTGTCGCCGTCATCGGTTGTGCCACTGCGTTCTTCGCTGCGACCATCGGACTCGTGCAAACGGATATCAAGCGCGTCCTCGCTTACTCAACCGTCAGCCAGCTTGGCTACATGTTCCTGGCCTGCGGCGTCGGCGCATTTTCGGCGGGTATTTTCCATTTGATGACCCACGCGTTCTTTAAAGCGCTTCTCTTCCTCGCCGCGGGCAGCGTCATCCATGCCATGGGCGGCGAGCAGGACATGCGCCGCATGGGCGGGCTGGGCAAGAAAATTAAGTACACCTACTGGACCATGCTCATCGCCACGCTGGCCATCGCCGGCATTCCGCCCCTGGCCGGCTTCTTCAGCAAGGACGCCATCCTGCTCAATGCGTTTCAAAACAGCGGCGGCAACCATCAGCTGTACGTGTTTGGGTTGCTCACCGCGTTGCTCACTTCGTTCTACATGTTCCGGCTGATCTTTCTCACCTTCCACGGCAAGCCACGCTATGACGAGCATCACGTCCATGTCCACGAATCGCCCTGGAGCATGCTCGGCCCGCTGGTCATGCTCGCGGTGCTCTCCGTCATCGGCGGCTGGGTTGCCGCGCCTGCGCTTTGGGGCGGGCCGGACTATTTCGCCGATTTCCTTGGGCCAGTGTTCGGTTCGGCGGAGGGGGCCCGTGCAGTGAGCGAAGGAGCCGTCGGAGCCCACCAACTGGAACTTATTCTAGCGGTTGTCGCAGTCGCCTCCGCGCTCATCGGCCTCGGCGTCGCTTTCTGGCTCTACATTCGGCAGCCTGGCAAGCCTGAGGCACTCGCCAAGTCCATACGCGGCGTCTACACCACTTTGCTGAACAAATATTACGTCGATGAGTTCTACGCCGCCACGGTCGTCAAGCCGCTGATGTGGGTTTCCACCAACGTGCTCTGGAAATTTGTCGACGTGGCCGGAATCGACGGCACCGTCAACGGCATCGCCAGCAGCGCCACTTCTCTCGGTGACACCGTTCGCCACACGCAGTCCGGCAACACGCGCAGTTACGCCGTGTGGGTCGTCATTGGGGCGCTGGTCGTTATCGCCGTCATATTCTTCTGGCCCGCCGCTGCGCCAGTCTCTGGGATGGTGCGCTAATGCCCGCCGGACCGCTGCTCTCGATTCTGATCTTCCTGCCCGGGCTGGGCGTGCTTGCGTTGCTGTGCCTTCGCAGCGATGACCACGAATGGATTCGCCGTCTTGCGTTTGCCGTCTCGCTCGCCGAGTTTATCCTCTCGCTCTGGTGGCTCCTCCGCGGCGTCTCGCTCGGCAGCGCGGGCTACCGGCTGGAAGAATTTCATAAGTGGATTAGTCTCGGGCCGCACGGCTCCGCATCGCAAACTTTCATCAACTATCATCTCGGCGCTGACGGCATTAGTCTTTTCCTCGTCATCCTGACGACTTTTCTCACCGTCGTCTCCATTCTTTGCTCTTGGAAGAGTATCGAAAAACGCGTCAAAGAATTTTTCATCATGATCCTGCTTCTGGAAGTCGGCGTCGTCGGCGTTTTCCTCTCGCTCGACCTTTTCCTCTTTTTCCTCTTCTGGGAAGTGATGCTCATCCCGATGTACTTCCTCATCGGCATTTGGGGGCACGAGCGCCGCATTTACGCCGCAATCAAATTCGTGCTCTACACCATGGCCGGCTCGATTCTCATGCTCGTCGGCATCCTGTGGCTTTATAACGCCACCGGAACTTTCGACTTACCAACGATTCAGAATGCGCTCCAGACCGGCGCACTGGCTCTTCCTCGCAGCACGGAAACGCTTCTCTTCCTTGCCTTCTTCGTGGCCTTCGCCATCAAAGTTCCGCTCTTCCCGTTCCACACCTGGCTGCCCGACGCACACGTCGAGGCTCCCACCGCCGGCTCCGTCATGCTCGCCGGCGTGCTGCTGAAAATGGGCACCTACGGCATGATCCGCTTCTGCTTGCCGCTCTTCCCTGATGCTTCGCGCCGTTTCGCGCCCGCCATCGCCGTTCTCGCCATCATTGGCATCATCTATGGCGCGCTGGTCGCTCTCGTCCAGCCAAACTTGAAAAAACTCGTCGCTTATTCGAGCGTCAGCCACCTGGGCTTCGTCGTTCTCGGCATCTTCGCCTTCCATGTTGTTTCCATGCAGGGCGCGGTCTTCCAGATGCTCGCTCATGGCATCTCCACCGGCGGGCTCTTCTTGCTCGTCGGAATGCTCTACGACCGGCGCCACACCTTCGAGATGTCTCAGTTCGGCGGCTTGGCCACGCCGATGCCGCGTCTCGCCGCGTTCTTCCTCTTTGTCGCGCTCTCTTCGCTTGGTTTGCCCATGCTCAATGGCTTTGTCGGCGAATTTCTGATCCTGCTCGGCACGTACCAAGTTCACTGGAACTGGGCCGCCTGGGCCGCCACCGGCGTCATTCTTTCTGCGTGCTACCTGCTCTGGTCGTATCAGCGCGTCTTCTTCGGTGAAATTACGGTCGAAAAAAACAAGACGCTCCCCGACGTTTCCGCTCGCGAGCGATGGATTCTCGTAACCATGGCGGTGATCACGCTCTGGATGGGCATTGGCTCCGTCTTCATCACCGGCCGCACGGCCGCGGCCAGCCAATCCGTGCTCGACCAGATGGCGCGCCCGCCCCGCGCTGAAGAAGCCCAGTCTCCCGTAGGGGCACGGCATGCCGTGCCCGCTGCTTCAACCACGCCCGACGTCGCGCCGAAGCAAAACTCACTCGAAAGGCTCGGAACCCGCTAAATGCCCGCGTTCCCCAACTCCGCAGATATTCTTCGCGTACTGCCGGAACTCATTTGGTGCGGCTTTGGCGCGCTTTTGATGCTGCTCCAGCCGCTGGTCAAAAGCCGGCAATTTCTAACGACGGTTGCGGTCATCGGAGCGCTTGGCGGAATCGTCGGGAACTTTTATGCGGTCCATAATCCCGGCCCTGCCTTCTCCGGCCTTGTCGCCGCCGATCCTTTCAGCATCTTCTTCAGCCATCTCGTCGGCCTGGTGGCCGTACTCGTTATTCTCGGCGCGGCCCCCTATCTCGAGCGTGAACGGCTCGAGGATGCGGAATTCTACGCGCTCGTCCTCTTCGCCACTGCGGGCATGGGCGTTCTCGCCTCCGCGCAGGAACTCCTCACCGCGTTCATCGGCCTCGAGATGAGCTCCATCTCCAGCTACATCCTCGCCGGCTACCGCCGCGACACACTGAAATCCGGCGAATCCTCGATGAAGTATTTCCTTCTCGGCTCGTTTGCCACGGCCTTTTTTCTCTACGGCATCGCGCTGGTTTACGGAGTCACCGGCACAACGAATCTCCTGAAAATGGATGCCGCCGATCCCACGAGCGCCATGCTCAAGCTCGGCCTCGCCCTCATCCTCATCGGCCTGGGCTTCAAGGTCGCCGCTGCGCCTTTCCAGATTTGGACTCCGGACGTTTACGAAGGCGCTCCCACTCCCGTTACCGCGCTCTTTTCCGCGGGACCCAAAGCCGCGGCTTTCGCCTTGCTCCTGCGCATCTTTGCCGATGTTCACGCCGCCACGCAATTCTGGTTCTGGGCCTTCTGGATCCTCGCGGTCCTCACCATGTTTGCGGGAAATCTTGGAGCGCTCCTTCAGACCAACGTCAAGCGCCTCCTGGCTTACAGTTCCATCGCGCACGCCGGCTACATCCTCGTCGCTTTTGCCGCGGTCACAAATCTTTCTAAGGATACCGGAAATCGGAGCGAGCCCTGCTTACGCCGCTGTGCTCTTTTATCTGCTGACCTACGCGCTTGTGAAAGTCGGCGCGTTCACCATCGTTTCGCAATTCGGCGGCGCGGGAGAAAAGCACCTCATGCTGGACGACTACGCGGGCCTCGGCGAACGCCAGCCTGTCGTGGCTGCCGTCCTCTCTCTTTTCTTGCTTTCGCTTCTCGGCCTTCCTGTCACCGCTGGCTTCCTCGGCAAATTCTACATTTTCAAGGCCGCCGTGGATTCCCATCTCATCTGGCTCGCCGTCCTCATGGCCATCAACAGCATCATCGGCGCCTACTACTACATCCGCCTCATCGTGGTGATGTACATGCGCGAGCCCAGCGCGGAAATCGCCGCCACCACGCCAGCTCGCTTCCCCTTGTCAGTCAACGTAGTCCTAGCCATCGCCGCATTTGGCACCATTTTCCTCGGACTGCTTCCCAGCCGAACATTGAATTATCTGCTGCAGGCCAATCTCCTCAACCGCTAGTCTGCTGTTTCTGAAATTTCTTTATCTCCGCTCGCCAAAGCAGGAGTTCTGTTAGGGTAGGACCCATGCGCCCCCAGCCTCTCATCTGCGTCACGGATGTTGAAGCCAGCAGCCGGTGGTATCAGCGCCTGCTGGGCTGCCGCGGGGCTCACGGCGGCAGGCACTATGAGCAACTGGTGAAGGATGGCCGGCTCATCCTGCAATTGCACAGCTTTGAAGTCGAACATCATCACGGCCCCATCGGCAATCGCGCCGGCAGGCCCTACGGGAATGGTGTGCTGCTCTGGTTCGAGGTGGATGACTTCGACGCGGTCATGCAGCGCGCTGCCGAAATGGGCGTCGAGATCGTGCTGCCCCGCCATCGCAATCCTCCCGATGGCGACGGCGGCCCCAATCACTGGGAGTGTTGGATGCGCGACCCGGACGGCTACACCGTCGTGGTCGCCAGCCCTTATGGAACCGCCGACGGCGCCTGGCGCCCCGGCCCCGATCTATTCACCTAGACCCCCAGTACCCAAGTTACCGG
>CAVOPQ010000003.1:0-427583 GCA_963698145.1 uncultured Acidobacteriota bacterium
CGTTTTTCACGTCGCTGCTCACCCCTACCTAAACGTAAGCCCCAACGCCGTCCGCAGTTGGGAACAAGGCACTGCCCGCCCTCGACGTGCCCTCCCGTCATCACCGCCCACGCCCGCTTCGACCTCTACGCCCTCCTCCGCCTCAGGTAGCCCGGCCACGCCGCCACCCTTGTCCCCCTAGGTGGCAAAGATAACCGCAATTCAAGGAGCAGGACCTTCGCAGGCCCAATATCGAATGCTATTCTCCTTCTAGGTGTCGACTGCACTCTTCAATTTGGAGCTAACGGAATCTTGCGCACTGTCACCATCAAATCAGGATCGATCTGGCGAAAGCCCAGTCGCCTTCGAAACCAAATAGTTCGAGACGTTTGTCGAAGGTTAAAAAGTAAATATGGGACACCTCGACTTGGCAATCCGCCTGATCCGCTCAGCGACCTCATATACATAATTCTTTCCAACAAAACGGGACCGAAAGTTGCGCGGAGAACGTACGAGCTCCTTCGGCGAAGATATCCCAACTGGCAACAGATCTTGGCTGAGCCAATTTCAACTTTGCGTCGGCTGCTAGACCAGCCGGTCTCTCAAATGTCAAGTCTCTCCAGCTAAAGAGATCCCTTCGACTAATCAACAAAAGAGCCAGTCGCTGCGATCTCGATTTCTTACGAGCCAAGACTGATGCCGAAAAGGAGGCATTCCTTGTTAGCCTTCCCGGAGTTTCAAAAAAAGTTGCAAAATGCATAATGATGTATACACTTAACGCACAAGTGCTCCCTGTCGACGTGCACGTTCACAGGGTAGCGGGGCGCCTCGGATGGACAAAAAGAAAACGCGCCGATCGAGTCCCACGAGGAACTCGAACTTTTGGTTCCGGGGAGATTGCGTTTTTCATTTCATGTGGACTGCGTCCTCCACGGACAGCCAGATTTGCAGGCCCCATGAGCCACGCTGTACAAACTGCTGCGTTCGCCAATCCTGCGACTACTTCCAAGACAGGCGACGTCATGCCTAATCGCCCAACCGCCGTACATCTATACTCGGGGGTTGGCGGAATGAGCCTTGGTTTTGAACAAGCTGGCTTCAATATTGCGGCTGCGGTGGACATCGAAAAAAACAATGTCGAAACGCACAAACGAAATTTCCCAAACTGCAATTCCTGGCAGGCGGACCTTTCCCTCGCCTCCGGAGAGCAAATTCAGGAAAGAAACCAAAATCGGAGACGGCACGGATTGACGTCCTTAACCGGCCGAGCCGTGCCAAGGGTTCTCGCTAATTGGTAAGCGCGAGCAAAACGACCCGAGAAACTTATTGATAGTCGATTTAGCACGCCTCATATCGGAGCTGAACCCGTCCTATTTTGTCATCGAGAATGTCGAGGGGATACTTCTCAAGAACTCCAAGAAGACCCTGGACGAGTTTGTAAACCGCACCATCAATTTGGGCTACTCCGTTGTTCAGCCCATACAAGTTCTCGACGCCGCTCAAATTGGGGTGCCTCAACGAAGACGACGTATATTTGTTCTAGGTTATAGAAGCGGTCTCATAGCCCCCACGTATCCAAAACCAACTCACCCCTACAATGATGACGATGAACCAACTGGTCCGACCGTTTGGGGGGATCCGATCGGCGATCTCCCAAGAATCTCTAACTACGATTACCTCATGGACCGCGATTCGTACGACGGTCCATTATTTGCCGCGAGTGCTTATGCAAAATTGCTCCGCGGCGAGAGGCGAGATCGCACCGATAGGTCTTTGAAAAGGAAAAGACGACAACGGCTTGAGCGGCTGTCTCAGAACCCTCCACAGCCAGAAAACGATCAGACGCTTTGACAAAACTGAGCAGGGGACAATTGAAAAGATTAGTCGTTTTTACCGGCTCGCAAAGAATGGCTTGGCTCCGACGCTGCGAGCTGGGACTTGGCCCAGCCCAGGGATCATTCATGGCCCCGAGACCAATCCACCCTTTTCAGAATCGCTGCATAACAGTGCGCGAAGCTGCAAGACTTCATTCATTTCCGGATTGGTTCTATTTTCATCCCACTAAGTGGAATGGATTTCGTCAGGTTGGCAATTCCGTTCCACCTCTACTGGCGCGCGCCGTGGCAGCCTCGATCAAAATCGCGTTAGAAATGAACATTTAGAAGAGGGATACGATGGCAAAGCCCCAGCAGAGCCCCTATGAGCCAGTAAACGCCACACCAGTCAAATCCTTTTTCGTCCATATGTTAAACTCGTGATATTCGTCTTGAAGATGCGATCTTGGACCTTCTAGACAACTGCGTAGACGGTGTCTTGAGAAGCAAAGTACGGCGAGAGCGCTAGAGAGAATAAATCACAACCATACAAAGGATATTGGGCGGAGGAATTAAATCAAAAGAGACTCCTTTACCATCTCCGACAATTGCGGCGGCATACCTTGGAATCTCCACGAATACGCATTCAGAATGGGCCGAATTACCGAACGGCCTATGGAAGCGCCTGGAACGTTAGGAGTTTACGGAATCGGAATGAAGCGAGCTATTTTCAAGATGGGCAAAAGATGCCTCATATCTACGCAGAATGCGTCAGATGCATATGATGTCGAGATAGATCCCGGATGGAGCAATGACGAAACTGACTGGCACATCCCTGTCACAAAAGCGAAGAAGAAAATGCCAGAAGATGGCACCGTTATTGTAATCGGCGATCTTCATGAGGGGATAGCTAGCCGCTTCACAGAAGATGCTCAAGTTTTTGGATCAGATCTTGAACGCATGATAGCGACTCAATACGTCCTAATCATTGATAAGGGCTTCAGCATAAAGATCAACGGCAAATCGGTCAAACCAAGGCCCACCGAACTCATCTTTGATCAAAAGCGCGGAAGCGGTCACGAGGAAGTTATTCAGCCATATATTTTCAAAGCCAACGTAAACGGCGTTGAAGTATTCCTGACTGTAGGATTTACAGGACCCATACCATCACAGGACGAAATTACCCAAGAACAAGGAGAAAAGAAATACTCCTCGCAAGACGCTGGATGGACAGTAATATGCAACGACAGAGCCGTCATATACTGCGACAGAACAGAGTTAACCAGCTGGGGAGAAGCGGGCGTTCCCGATACCATACACAATTTATCGCGATCTCCGGCATTGTGGAGTTTAAGTCCGACGATCCAAGAAAACTGCCAACTACCACGACAAAACGAGGAATAGACGCCTCGTCTTCCTTGTATCTTCAAGTAAAGAACAAGATGAGAGAGGGGATGGCAATTTTCACGTCTTACACAAATCACTGGAAAATGCGAACGAAGAATCCCGACTCAGATTGAGGCAGGCAAGCCTATGACCTTTGAGCAAATCAAGATGGCCGCGGAAAAACTCACGTTTATGAACACAAAAACATTCAACACGAAAAGCGAACAGTACAAACCAACCCTTCCTCTGCCAAGAAAACTGAATCCAAGGACCAGGCGCATCGCTTTCGTCAAGAAAGTCTCGGAGGTGGAATCGGTCTCTGAATACCTCTTCAAGGAGAGGAATATCCATCCATCGACAGTCGGAGAAAGATGCTTCGATATTCAACTGAAGGAAGCCCGAAAATGAAGAGTCCTGCCTACCATTTGCGAGCGAATAAAGCTGTCGATCGGCTCGCGCTTATAGATGCGGTGAGGCATTTAGGGCTTTCCGTAGATCTCTCGCAATACACTTATTATGGATTTGGGGGATGGGCGCTTGAGGATTTCCGCCTATTCTATGAGTTTCACCCGCAGGTTAAGTTAGTTTCCATCGAAAATAGTGGCGAAGGCTACAAACGGCAAAAATTCCATGCGCCCTGCGGGGCATCTCACCTGAAATTAGAATTCATAGACTTCAGAACGTTTCTAACTTCGTACGATTCGAACGAAAGGAAAAGTATATTTTGGATTGATTACCTTGACCTGGACTACAGGTTGGTTTGAAGAATTCATGGTTTTGCTGAGCAAGGTGAGCCCTGGCAGTATCGTGAAAATCAGCGTGCGTTGTGAGCCTCAAGACTACTTCGACAAAAATGATGCTGAAGCAACTCAAAAAAAAGAACAGTTCAAAAAGACCTTCGAAGAGTTTTTACCTCACCCAACTGACGAGCCGCCAAATTCATTTGATAGCTTTGCGAAGCTCATTTTGAACATGCTACAGATCGCCTCTCAAAGGGCACTGTCAAGCACATCACCTCTCAAATTTGTTCCGCTTTCGTCTTTTCACTATGCAGACGGAGCAGGCATGTTTACCCTAACCGGAATTGTATGCCTCCGATCCCAGGAGGCGATAGTGCGCGCGCAATTCAAGAATTGGTACTTGGCAAACATGACCTGGGACCTGCCAAAGAGAATTGATGTTCCGACGTTGAGCACGAAAGAACGACTTCATTTACAAGGACGACTTCCCAAAAAAAGAAATGCCGGCCGGATGCTGCGGAATCGATTGGGATACCTGATCGATGTCGACATTGAGCGAACCGAAACAAAACTACAACACTACGCAGACTTTCATCGCTATTTCCCGTACTTCATGAGGGCCACGCCATAGCCCGGCGTGGAGGGTGACAGTTCCTTAACTCTTGGGTGGCCTACCGTTTGCGGTTTTGTTTCTTGCAAACGGTGCGTCACTCTTCTTTCTCACTCTCGCCTTCTTGGGATGCCCCAGGTGCCGCCGTTCGCACCTGAGTCCTTCGAACCTTCCTCGCCCAGTCCTTCGACATCCCTGCCCACTCACTCCTCAACCGGGATGGCCGGGCTTCTCGCGTCTCGCGTGCGCAGATTCTGTTCCTACCTGAACCGTGAGCTGTCAGCTGTAAACTCACATCTCCGCCGAACCCGGAACTACTCACTACTCCCTGCCCACTATTCACTTCCCGTCCCCGTCTCACCAAACTACAAAATTCCCGCCAACTCCTTCTAACTCCTCGACTTCCCCGCGTCTCATTCGAATGATAAGTACCAAGGTACTGTACCTTGACAGTAATCCAATTCCCTGCTATCATTCCCTATGTTTCGCCCCCGCCCCACCCTTCCGCGCTCCAACCGATCCACTACAACCCTGTTCTTCCGGATATCTTCTTCTTACTTCAACTTTCAACTTTCGACCTTCAACTCGGTTTCCCTAACTCCTTTCCCTGCCATTCTTACAGGCCATCTGCAAAGACCTGAAAAATCAGCTACTTTAAGTCTAGCATTTGCCACTCTTACGAGCCGCGTCAAGCATAAGTCCTGTGTTTGCCACTCTTACAAAAAACACCCGGGGTCACATCTTTCAAGCCAAAGATCCTTCCGGTCAGGTTCTTCTCGGCTGAAATTCCTCCCCACTCGGCACTCACCACTAGCCACTAACTCGTTTATAATCCGCACTTCCGCAAAATCCGCTTATAACTCGTTTGGAATCCGCACTTCCAAAACACAGCACTTAAAACCCTTTAGAATCCGCACTTACGAAAAAAGAGGGAGGGGGAGGGGGCACATCTTTCAAGCGAAAGAGTCTCGAGTTTCGAGTTTCGATTTTCAAGTTTCCATTTTCGATTTTCGCTCGTTCGTTGCCACTACTCACTGCTCCCCCACCAACATTTCTTTTGCTCCCCGCCGCGACGGTGGTAGGCTTCCCACCAGCAACGTGGAGGACTGAAGTGAGCCTAGCCGCTCCCCCTGATCATCTTCATTCTCTCTCCGGACTTGGAGGGCCGCCGCAGCACGCGCATCGACCGCACCGTTCCTCTCGTCGTGCTCGGCCAAACCAAAACCGGCCTGTCCTTCCAGGAAAAAACTTCCACCGTAAGTTTCAATCTTCATGGCTGCCGCTATCCTTCGCGTCACGAATATCCCGTCGGCTCTTCCGTCGGACTGCGCGTGCTCCAGCCCGATGGCGAAACGATCTCTCCCGTCATTCGCGCCTTTGTGAAGTCCGTGCATCCTCCCGCAAGTCCTCGAGAACTCTTCCAGGTTGGCGTCGAGCTCGAATCTCCCGCGAATATTTGGAATGTTACTCCGCCGCCCTCGGATTGGAATCGCTGCTGGGCGGAAGCGCTTCGTCCGCAGGTTTGGCGACGGCTGTCGCTCCCGCACTCGAACCGCCCGCGCCGCCCGCAACGCTTCCTCCCACGTCCTCACCAGGCGCAAACGAAGCGCGGGGCAGCCAGGTCAGCGCATTTCCCTCGCCCTCGGTTGTCGCAAACGGCGCGGCCCCGCCAAGGAATCTGCTCCCGCAAAGCCGGAGCGCGTCGCCATCACCATCGACCAGTTAGTCGCCGCCATGCAGGGGAAATTGCAAGCCGCGGCGGAAAAAGTCGTTCAGAACGCGCTCGCCACTCATCTCGACGAAGCCATCAACGAAGCTCTCGCGCGCATCGAAGGCGTTCGCGAACACAATCTTCACCAATTGCATGAATTTTCCGAGCAGCGCTTTGAATCTCTGATGCGCTCCTCCCGCGAAGAAATTCTCGGCCACCTCGAATCGCGCCTCGGAGAAGTCCAGAGCCACTGGGAGGAACAGCACAGCGCTTATCGCGCGCAAGCCGAGGAAATTGCTCGAGCGCCTCGAAAAACTGGCCGGCGATACCCAGCGCAATCTGGGCGAAACGCAAAACTTTATAGAAAAAGCGACGCGCGAAATCGAACCGCAAACGCGCGGCCGCTTGGACCAATCATTGGGCCAGGCCACCGAACAATTCGAGGCTGCCGCCGACCGCATCTCCGATCGCCAGTTGGTTCGCGTGATGGAGTCCACGCGCATGGTCATCCGCGAAGCCGCTGCTCAATTGGACGCCCGTGTCGCGGAGTCCCGCGCCCTTCTGCATAGCGCTGCGGGAAGCACTCTCGAAGAGTTCCGCCGCCAGGCCGAAGTCCAGGTCGATCTGGCCATCACGGAAACCACGGAACGTGTCCGCTCCGCGCTTTCCGCTCTCGACTCGGAAAATCGCGCCGCTTGCGACTCTCGCCGCCGCTCCATGATCGACGACGTTACGCGCACCACGGAACAGTCCACCGAGCAATTCCGCTCCGGCATCAAAGCCTTTCTCTATTCCTGCTTGGTGGCCGCCGTCGGCGCCGTCGATGAACATGCAAAAACCACTCTCGACGGCCTGGTAAAGGATCCCGGCAGCGCCCCTCGCGCCATCGGCGACATCACCGATATCAGGAAATCACTAAGATTCCGCCCGACGACGAAAAGCCCAATTAATGGACAGTCGGCCAAATCGTCAGCTCAATTGCGAGCCGGATATTTCTCGATCGAGTTTTGCGTTGTCGGTGGATTTTGCGAGTGTTGGAAAAATTCTCAGTTCGTCGCCGCGCCCAGCCCAAACTCGCGATGCACTGGTGATTAACGCCGTCTTCATCGCCTTCTCTTCCACCACGAAGGAAATATTCGACTCTGAAGATCCCTGCGCGATCGCAATCAAGTTCACGTTTTCGCGGCCCTAGCGCATTGAACGTTTTCCCCGCGACTCCCGGCGTTCCGCGCATGTTTTCCCCGACCACCGCAACGATCGCGATGTTCGTATCGACCGTGATGTGCTCCACTTTCTCGTGCGCTAAATCTTGCGCAAACTCTCTCCGCAGCGCCTCCACGGTCCGCTGCGCATCCGCCGCGGACACGATGAAGCAAATGTCATTCTGCGAAGACGACTGCGATATCAGCAGCACATTCGCCCGCACCTCCGCCGTCGTCGAAAACGTCCTCCCAACCACGTCCGGCAATCCCACAATCCCCGGCCCGCCCACGCTGATCAGCGCGACGTCCTGTATCGCCGTCAGCGCTTTCACCCCGCCCCCGGTGCTCCGGCCTGCCGGCGTGATCAACGTCCCCGGCCGCTCCGGCGCGAAACTGTTTCGGATCCAAACCGGAATCGCCGCTTGCATCACTGGCTTCAGAGTTTTTGGATGCAGCACTTTCGCGCCAAAAAAAGCCAGCTCCGCGGCTTCGCGGTAGGAGATCACCGGAATCGTTCGCGCTTCCGGCACCAGCCGCGGGTCCGCCGTCAGCACGCCATCCACGTCCGTCCAGATAATTACTTCATCCGCGTTCATGCGCCGCGCCAAGAATCGTTGCCGAATAATCAGACCCGCCGCGCCCCAGCGTCGTCAATTTTCCTTCCGTGCTCGCCCCGATAAATCCTGTCACGACCGGCACGATTCCCTTCTCCAACAGCGGCCGCAACCGCACTTCGCATTCTTCCCGCGTCCGGTCCATCAACGGTTCCGCGCCTCCGTGGAACCCATCCGTAATGATCACTTCCGTCGCATCCACGGCTTCGCTCTGCAAGCCAAGCTCTCGAACTGCTCCCGCTACCAGCGGCGCAGACAGCCGCTCTCCCAGGCTGGATATGGCATCCAGCGTTCGCGGCGTCAGCTCTCGCAGCAGAGCTGTCCCATCAAACAGCCTGCTGCCTTCCGCAAGAACTTCCTCCATCTCTTCTTCGATCGCTCTCCGCGCACTATCTTCGCGGACAAGACTCTTCAGCGCCTCCGCGTGCTGCTTTCGCAGGCCCTCCAGAACGGCCGTGCTTTGGTCTTTCTCGCCAGATCCCGCTCGCTGCGCCGCTTCGATCAACCGATTTGTGACGCCGCTCATCGCGGAGACGACGGCAACGCATGTACCCGCCCGGGCTCCCTGCGCGATGAGCTGCGCCGTCCTCGCCATGCACGTCGCATCCCCCAGGGACGTTCCGCCAAATTTCATCACTTGCAATCGCGCTTTCATCTCTTTCTTCCCGTCTCCTGACTAAGGGCGCTCCCAATCGAGAGCGTAGATTTCCTGAATGCTGACGTCGCGGACAAAGAGCGGAGTTTCGTCGGGGGCCAGGCCGCTCCAGTTTCCGAAGGCTCCTCCGGCAGCCTGAAACCCCATTAGGCTGAAGAGGCGCTCGAGTTTGCCGTCGGCGGTTCGAACGCGGAAGTAGCCCTCTTGATTGTCGAGAATTCCATCAAAATACAAATAGCGTCCGTCTCGCGACCAAGTGGGATAAGCCACAAAAATGTTGGCAAGTACAGTCCATTTCTGTGTCGTGAAATCAAAGAGCATCAGCTTGAGCGAATCGAGCGTAATCGCCGCGATGTAGCGTCCATCCGGGGACCAGCGGGGAGAGTACAGGCCATCCGAATCCGGGAGCTTCGAGACGTTCCGCGTTTTCAGATCGAGGACATAGACCGCCGACCCCTGATTGTTCAGTGAGTTCTCTCCAAAGACCAGCGACTTGCCGTCAGGCGACCAATTGGGATCGGCCGAGTTGGTTGCCGTCCGATAGATCAGTTGCGGAGAGCCGCCCTCCGCAGGAATCAAATAAATTTGCCAGGGTTCGCCGGGCGGATGACCAAAAAAGGCGATCTGTCTTCCGTCCGGAGACCATCGAGGCAAATAAGCCAGCATCGGGGGAAAAACAAGTTGAAGCTTTTGGGTTCCGTCCACCTTACTCCGCCACATGGTGCCATCCGCAGCGTCATTGTAGGCGACCCACTGTCCATCACGAGAGAAGTCGAGGCCCATCGCCGGAATTCCCGACAGAAAAGGCGCGAATTGTCCTGACTTGGCATCGTAGTGCACCAATTCTCCCCGAGGCTGCCAGCCCTGGACGAAAAGTTTTTTGCCATCACGGCTCGGGACGGGATTGCCGATATTCATCGGCCCAGTTGTCAGCTGTACCGGATCGTGCGGAGTCGAGCGGAATAGACCACCATTTTCCTTGATCGCCCAGATGTTTGCCGTCTCGTCGCGCCGTGTCTGGAAGACGAAATATCTGCCGTCAGGCGTCCAATTGCCACAGCATTCATTCGGTGTGCTGCTCCAGCCAGGAAGCAGCGGATGAACATTGCCACCGTCGGCGGAGGATTGCCAAAGGGCGTGGTTGTTGGTCTTGGGATCGTTCACCGTAAAGCGCAAATTCGACCCGTCTGGCGACCAGCGAAGCTCGCTGCAAGTTCCAGACGTAGCCAGAAGCCGGTGTGGATCGCTGCCATCGCTGTTCGCCAGGAATATCTCGTTGCCTTTGCAGAATGCGAGCTTGTTCCCGTCTGGCGACCACGCACCAGCGTGACCCTGGAGGCTGCCCAAGCGGCGAGGCGAACCGCCAAGAACGGGGACGCTCCATAGAGGGCCGTCGAGCGTCGTCCCTCGGGCGGTATTCATCAAGAGCGCAGAGTTATCCGGTGAGATAGCGAACACGTTGGAGAAGCCGGTGTCCTCCAATGAGGTCGGTATGGGAAAAGTCTCGCCACCCGTCACGGAGGTTTGAGAAAGCCGCGATTGGCCCTCGATGAAATAGAGCCGGGAACCGTCGGTGACAACGCCTGATTTAGGCCGATTGGTGTTGGTGAGTTGAACAGTTCGCAGAATGCGGGGCGGCGCGACCGGGCGCGTCAGAACGAACCCGAGAATTGCCGCGAGGCCGAGGAGAGCGCCGCTTGCCACCACGGCCCAGGTCCGCCACGGGTGAATTGCGTGGGTTTCGGGAACCCTCCAAGATCCCGCTCGGCAAATCGGAGTTCGTGCTCGAGCGGCCAGAATCCAAATCGCGCTTCAACCTCTTCAAGTCGGCTCGAAGTTCACGCGGCTGTCTGGTAACGCAGCCCGACATCCTTTTCGAGCGCCTTGGCAAAAATATTTTCGAGACTCGCGGGCAACTTCGGATTCAACTTCCTAACGGGAGTTGGCGAGGAATTCAGTATCCCGTTGAAGATCAAAGCCACCGCCGACCCTGCAAATGGAACCACGCCGGTGGCCATTTCATAAAGCACCACGCCCAGCGAAAATAAATCGCTGCGCGCGTCCAGCTCTTCGCCCCGCGCCTGTTCCGGGGACATGTAGGCAACCGTGCCCAGGGAACTTCCGGGGCCGGTGATAAGAGCATCGTCGAGCACGTGCCTGTGTGTGGGCATGGACGATTCGCTTGCAGACTCCGCCGGGACCTGCCGGTAGGCAGCGAACTTCGCCAGGCCGAAGTCCAGTATTTTTGCCGGCCCCCGCTCAACGAGGAAAATGTTTGCTGGTTTGATGTCTCTGTGGACGACGCCTTTGGCGTGCGCAGCTTCCAGGCCGCCGGCGATCTGAATTCCGATCTCGAGAAGCTCGTCTACCTCGATAGATTTTCTGGCGATGCGGCGTTTCAGGGTCTGGCCTTCAAGCAACTCCATGGCAATAAAGGGCCGCCCTTCAAATTCTTCGATGTCGTAAATGGTGCAGATATTCGGATGATTTAAGGAGGATGCAGCGCGCGCTTCGCGCCGGAATCGCTCGATAGCCTGCGGGTCCTGGGAAATGTCTTCAGGAAGAAATTTCAACGCGACGTTGCGGCCCAGGCGCGTGTCCTCGGCTTTGTAGACAACGCCCATGCCTCCGCCGCCGAGTTTTTCGAGGACGGTGTAATGAGAAATCGCGCGCCCGACAATTGAAGAAGTATCCGCCACTCGCCTCGGAGTTTACTCCAGCTATTCCACTCGGGCAATCGCGCGAAACGATGCCCGGCGACGGACGTCCACAACGTAAATGTTGCATTACTCGACTTACGCTCGAACGTGGCACCAGTTCTCCGATTACGGCGGTACTCAGGAGTCGGGTCAACCATCAAGGCCCGTTCACAGGCAGTTTGTGTACATGTCAACCACTTCGGGCTCTCCTGTTACGGTGCCGTCCGCATCAACCTTTACGCGCACGCCGATTAGCGCATCATCGGTACCACAACCCAACGGAGCACATCCTCCTTTGGTATACAGGGTTCCGATTGCTTCGAAACCAATATCCGTGAACCTGACGACCTCAAAAGGGATTTCGTGTTCCGCGTAGAACCGAGCGACTTCGGCTTTTTGGGAGCCGACTTTGAGTTGTCTATGAGCGTCTTGCTCCACGATTTTGACGCTCCGCGAAAACGCGGCATTCCGCCGTGTACAACGGTATTGCTTTGCTCCGAACCAACCTATCCCCACGACAAGAACGATGGCGACTGCTATCGCAACCCTGCTTGCGATTGTCTTCACTAGATTGTCTTCACTGGATTAGTATCTTGTCGTCTCTAAATCCAAGCAAGCGTTAATCGGGAGTCGTGGCGCGGCGTCCGCTCTTCCGCGTTCCGGCTGCCCTGCTTTGCTTCATCTGGACCTTGGTGCCAGTGACCGGCTCCTTGCGGTTTAGCTCCGCCGCTTGTTCCAGGAGAGCCCGCACTTCCGATCGCCGTACATCCGCTGCGCTTCGCAGCTTTACGTGCCGCAAGTACTTTCCCGTTCCTTCTAGCAACTTCCCCGGATCGCGGAGCATCGCTCCTCGCATAAATCCAAAAATCACATGTTCCTTCGCCACCATGTAAAAGCACAGCGGCCCGTTTAGATCGAATGTGGGAATCTTCCACGGATTCACGTACTCCTCGCATTCGACTACGGCCTTCTTTACAAGTGCCCTCACCATCTTGGCAACTCCAGACAACTTTCCGGCCTTCTTTACATATTCATCGATCCAGACGCGAGCTTCCCTACCTTCGACAGTTGGCATTTCACCCACCTCTCCGTACGGCTGCAGCGTATCACGCCAAACCCAGCCACATGATTCAGAATCCCCATACTTACTTTCCCGATTTCGGCAGCGGTTACCAGGCACCGAGTCAATCTGGCTGGTGCTGATTCCAAATATGTGGACAACCGGTTGTTCACTCCGGCTTCGGACAATTTGCTGTGCGCGCGGGCAAGTCTTGGCGAGTGGGTGGGTTAAAGTCTGTGATTATTAGTCCAGCGCTCAGCTATCCTTCTGCTGGATACCCAAATAACAGAGGAAGGTGCGCAGCAGCTCGCGCTTAAGTGACTGGTCATCCTTGGGAATGACGGCCTGCCAGTATTTCAAATCGTGATCGGCCAGGATTAGTTCGACGAGAGTGCTGGTGAGCGTCATCAGGGCGAAGGATAAGGCGAGCGGCGGGTCGGGGTGCTTGACCTCATTCCGATGCAGCAAGAACAACTCCACGAGGTGCTGGATGCTGCGCATCTCCAGTTTGGCGGCTCGCTTGCAAAACGGCGTGTGATAGCGCCCCTGCGAGAACTGCCGGAGCGCACGCAATAGGCCGGCGTTTGCGCGGTAGCTGACCAGCATACTGCTGACAAGCTGCTCGGCAAACACGGCCAGAGGAATCTGGCGGGCCATGTCGGGCGTAAGCGCCATGCGCAACCTCTCGTTCCTGCCGCTCCAGGATGCCGATGACCACAGCCTCCAGCAGCGCGTCCTTGTCCGGGAAACGGCGATAGACGGCCCCCGGGGTCAATCCGGCGTGCTGGGCGATGCGCGGAATGGTGGTGCCCTCAAGTCCGTGTTGTCCGAGCACTTCCGCGGCGGCCTTCAAAAGCTTACGCGTGGATTCCCTGCTGCGCGCCTGTTGTGGATCGAGTGTCTTCTTGGCCATCGGCTTCCTCCATAGAGCTCAGTAAAATACTGCTTGACACAAATGTAAATGTAAATTTACATTTACATTGTAGAGGATTCGCGTCTGACCTGGAGTGCCTGCGCCCGCCGGCCATCCTGCAAGGAGATTCTTCATGGCTTCTAACACCGTTTCTGCAAACCCGTCTCCACTGCAAATGTACCCGTCACAGCCGTCGAGCATCCGCTGCGCAACCCGAATTATCGCCTCTGGCTGATCGGCGGCACGATTTCGCTGCTGGGCGACCAGTTCTATTTTGTCGCTTTGCCCTGGCTTGTCTTGCAGCAGACCGGCTCCGCTGTGGCCATGGGCGCCATCATGATGGCCGGCGCTATTCCGCGCGCTCTGCTCATGCTCATGGGCGGCGCCGTCAGCGATCGCATGTCCGCGCGCAAGATCATGATGGCCACAGCTACGGCGCGCACCATCTGTGTCACGGTGATCGGTGTTCTAGTCTGGCTGCGCGTCTTGCGGACCTGGGAGCTATACGCTCTGGCGGTTGCTTTTGGCGTGGCCGATGCATTTGCCGCTCCTGCACAAACGGCCTACATGCCCTCGCTGTTGAAGCGCGAACAACTGGTCGCGGCATCGTCGGTCAGCCAAAGCACGGCGCAGATGACCACCATTGTTGGCCCAGTTCCAGCCGGGTTTGTGATCAAAACGCTGGGTGTGGCATGGGCCTTCTTCGTGGATGCGATCAGTTTCTTGTTTATCATTGGCGCACTGTGGAAGCTGCCGGATCCACCTAAGTCTCAGACTGCCCGGAAAGCGATGTTGCACTCGATCGTGGAGGGAATCGCCTACGTGGGAAAAGATGTGCCGCTGCGCTCGCTGATGCTGCTGGTCATGATCATGAACTTCTGCATTGCCGGGCCGGTCTCGATTGGTCTGGCGTACTTGACAAAGACGAGATTCGGTTCGCCTGCCGTGTACGGCATTGTGATCTCGGCGGTTGCCGCGGGAAGTTTGCTAGGCGCGCTACTGGCCGGTGTCTGGAAGATTCGCCAGCGCGGCGTGATGATTCTTCTGGTGTCGCTGGCGTTGGGTGTCTGCTTGGGATCCATCGGCCTGCTGGGGAAAGTGTGGAGCATCGCCAGCGTGCTGCTGATCATGGGCGCAGCAGCGGGAATGGTCAACATCCACATCGGCGCCTGGATCATGCAGCGGATCGATGTCGCGGTGCGCGGGCGAGTTGCGAGCGTGCTCATGCTTGCCTCCTTCGGAATAACGCCCATCTCCCTCGCGGTTGCAGGATTCTTGGTTGCGTGGAGCTTGAAGCTCATGTTTCTGCTCGCTGGAGGACTAATGGTGCTGGCTGCCGCCGGAGCTTCGTTCCAGAAGCCAGTGCGGGAGATTGAGTAAGCATCCGGAGCTTACCGTTGTGCGAAATGGGAGTCCCGTTGGCGAGTGGCGCCGATTTCGGACGAATGACGGGGAACTCGGAAGCAACCGAATTACTTCCTGTTTGCCGACGATTCGCTGGGAATGCGCCGAACGTGAAGCCCAACGCCAGGAGTTCGGGCATCGCTGATGTGACAATCCGCATCGGATTTACGTGCAGCGCGGACGACAACCTCTACCAGAGCAGCCCTGAGGATCATGAGTTCCGAATGATGAGATTTTGCTTCGGCAATGTCGCAAAGGTCCGCCGGACGTCAAGCGTTCTTCGTGCGTCACTCTGTTTGGCTGTTGCGCTTCTAGTTGGCTGCGCCGGGCCTAAAGAGACACCAGCGATCAAAACCGTAAATCTCTCCTTGTCTGGCCTGACAGTTACAAAGGTCCGCGCAGCAAATAACGCGATCATCCTGCTTGAGCAGCGACTTACATCCATCTTTGAGGACGGTCCACAGCGCACGCTGGCGATACTACAAAGTGACGGCCAGCCCATACAGTCCTATATGCCGCCGGCGGGATGGTCGATCGTTGACTTCGCGGTGCATCCGTCCGGCGATATTTCGGCAATTCTCACCACAGCACGGGAAGTCCGCATCGTGCGGCTCGATTCCAATGGATCGATTCGAAGTGACCAACCGTTTCTCGACCCCGCCGCCGCAATCGATCCATACTTCGACTATGCCGGAGGTATCAAGGATGACGACGCTCTTCAGCCTGCGCTGATGCATGACGCCGCTCGCTTGGCCCCGCTGGGTGAAAGCCTGGCTGTCGTGTTGCGCACCGGACGCAACGCGATCGTTGCCTATCGTCTGGACCCGGACGTGAGCGGCGCATATCAGCGTGCCTGGCGCACGCTTATTGAGCCCGGTAGTTCGATATTTTTCTTAGGCATCACGAGTGGTAGCTTCGACGTGTTCGGCCAACTCGAGAATCATCTCAGCATTTTTGTGGATATCGATACGGACGCTACGCTCGCCATCGGCGTCGTCGATGCCCCGATTTGCTCAACTTCACGTTCCGGGCGCACACAGAATATTTCAGCGAACCGATTGCAGCATCGATCGGTGTCTTACTCACGCGTGTGGCGAGCGCCGACGGCCGCCGTTTGGGAAGCATTGCCATCGACACTCATGATCGTGCTGAACTGCATGGGCTGCGTGCAGTGCCGCGCGGCTTCATGTTGGTGGGCCGAGTTCTCTCCGAGGTGCGATCAGACGGAACGGGTTGGAATGCGTTCACTGCATTTGTTGGCCGCGATGGCACTCCCGGTCCGTACAGCGTGGTCGATGTTGACCGAGGTGACGTGTTTTTTGATGTTGCTGCGTTGCCCAGCGGGCGATATCTGGCGCTGGGTACCACCGGGTACGTACAGAACCCATCCGGCGAGAGTATCTCCGAAGCTGCGCAGCCACTGTTGGCGTTGTTAAACAGTGACGGCTCGCTGGCCCAGAACCTCGGCTACATCGGAGGTCCGCGCCATAACCAACTCACTACTGTCGCTCCTCTGAATGGCCACTGGCTTTTTGGCGGAATGATCAATGGTCCGGGAACGCATTCTGGCGACGCTCAGCGCGAGCTCATCGTCGCCGATGGATTCTTACGGGAGGGATCCAATTTGCCAGCCGAGTGAGCTGCGTTTGTGCACCAAAGCTTGCTTCACCGACAATGACTGCAGTGGTCTCTGCCTGGCGTGGACTGTCGAGCTGTGCTGGGGAACCCGATCTTAATTCACCTTGGAATGACGCAGCGACGACTCACACCCGCAGGTACGATTGCCGAAGGGCGTTTGGTTCTCGGTTGACTACAGGGTTCTATGTCGGATAACGGGCAACTCGGAAGTAATTCCATCTGTGTAGTAAGTCGTGGGAGCGCTAAGACGCAATCACAGCCGGTAAAAAAGTAACCGATGCTACTGAAGCGCTTCGGTTCAGGAGCCCGGGGTTAACTGCAACTTATTGGCGGGTCCGCAAGGAAAATAGTTGCGGGGTCAACCAAAGCATCTGCTGGAAGCGCGCTATTTGCAAAACCAAGACAGATGGACGCGCCAAAGAGTGTTAAGCTGTTTATTGGCTCGATGAAGCGGGACAAATCTATCTTCGGACACACGCTCCGCGAGCGTGCGCTAGCGCTCCTAGCATGCAGCGCGCTTCTATATTTCGCCGCGGGCGGGAGCCTGTTTCACCAGCACACGAATGGCTCGGAAATCGCTTGCCACATCTGCCAGACGCTGCACATGCCCGCGCTGGCCGCGGCTGCTCTGGACCTTGTAGCCGCTCCCGAGTTGATCGCCCGATTTTCTTCGCTCCCGCCACACGTTGCGCCTAGCAATTCCTTTTCTCTGCACCGCGCTTCCAGAGCGCCCCCTTCCGCATAATTTCAATCTCCTGCTAGCGAATGCAAACAGAGTGCTGATTTTACTTGGGCCAGCACCACCGCCATTTTTCCAGGCGGGCTCCATTCACCACCTACCACAGAGTCCCCTACAGGGACGGAGGAAAAAATGAAGGAGTTTTCAAAGGTTACGCCATTGTTCCTGGCGTTTGGTTTGCTATTTGCCGCCGTGGCCGCGCGAGCACAGTCGGGAAATTCGGGTTCGATTCAAGGAGTGGTGAAGGACCCCTCAGGAAGCGCCGTAGAAACGCCAAAGTAGAGATTTCGTACGTGGTGAGCGGTTTCCACCGGGAGACGACGACGGACGCGGATGGCAGTTTCAAGTTCACAAACGTGCCGTTCAACTCATACCACACGGTTGTCACCGCGACGGGATTCGCGAGCATATACGCAGGACGTGGACGTGCGCTCATCGGTTCCCGCGAACATTGAGATCAATTTGAAGCTCAGCACCGAAGTAACAAGCGTGACAGTGACGGAGAAAGGCGCGGACCTGATCGAAACGGAGTCGACATTCCACACCGACGTAGACAAAGGAATAATCGCCAGGCTGCCGCTGGAGAGTGCGTCTTCATCCCTGACAAACCTCGTGACGTTGGTGTCGCCGGGCGTGGCTGCGGACTCCAACGGGAATATGCACGGGTTGGGAGATCATGCGCAGAATTCATTTTCCGTCGACGGCCAATCAATCACGGATCAAACGAGCAAGGTTTTTTCCAATCAGCTGCCCGCGGATTCCATTCAGTCGCTCGAAGTAATCTCTGGAGCGCCTCCGGCGGAATTCGGGGACAAGACGAGCCTGATCATAAAGGTGACGACGAAATCGGGGCTTGGAGTTTCGAGGCCGACAGGCGCGGTGACGACGTCGTACGGGAGCTTCGGGACGGCGAACATGGGTTTCGACATGTCCTACGGGACCCAGAAGTGGGGGAATTTCATCGCTGCGAACGGATTGAAGAGCGGACGCTTTCTGGATCCTCCGGAGTTCGCGGCGATTCATGACAAGGGCAATCAGATGAACGTGTTCGACCGCGTGGATTATCAAGTGACGCAAGCGGACAATATCCATGGAAATTTCCAGTACACGCGTTCATGGTTCCAGACGCCGAACACCTATCGACAATCTCAACGTCCTGGACCGAGCGGAAACAACGTTGGAAATACGGACCAGCGTTCAAAGATCGAGACGTTTAATATCGCGCCAACCTGGACAAGGCTCATTAGCCCGACCACCGTCTTTACGCAGGCGCCTATGTGCGCCACGACCAATACAACTACTATCCAAGCAACAATCCTTTCGCAGACCTGGGTCCCATCAACACGGAGACAATTTCTCAGGACCGCAAACTTACTAATACAGGTGTTCGCGCGGACATCTCGCACGTCAAAGGCATTCACAACATAAAGGCCGGAGTAACCTACCAGCAGACGTTTCTTGACGAGAATGACCGGCTGGGCATCATCGATTCTACTTTGCTGCCGTCGCTGACGGACGCCGCCGGCAATCCCTGCTTTGTGAATAACGTGGCTTTGGCCGCGCCTTGCACGACTTTGCTGCCGATCGATCTAACTCGCGGTGGGAGCCAATTCACATTCCTTGGGCATACGGACGTTAAAGAGCTGTCGCTTTACGTGCAAGACACAATCACGAAAGGCAGGTGGTCGTTCAACCTGGGCATTCGAGGGGATATGTACAGAGGCCTTTCGTCCGCCAACCAGGCCGAGCCTCGAGTGGGGATCGCCTACAACATAAAGCCAACCAACACGGTGTTAAGGATTTCGTATGCGCGAACACTTGAGACGCCTTTCAACGAAAATCTGATCATCGCGACGACGGGCTGCGACACCGCGGTGATTGCGGCGCTGATTCCGTGCGTGCCAGCGAATTCGCCAGCGGGGTTTAGGAACGAGTTCCACGCTGGTGTGCAACAGGCGTTTGGAAAGTACCTGGTGATCGACGGTGAGTACATTTGGAAGTACACACACAACGCTTACGACTTCAGCGTGCTCGGCAACACGCCGATCACTTTCCCCATCGATTGGCACAACTCCAAGATTCCGGGATTCTTGCTCCGCGCCAGTATGCCTAATTTCCATGGATTCAGCGCGCTGGTGGTGATGTCCAGCGTGGCGGCGCGCTATTTTCCGCCGCAAGTTGGGGGCTTGGGCGTGACGGTGGGCCAAAGCGGATCGGTGTTCCGTATCGATCACGACGAGAAGTTCAATCAGACCACGCATCTGCAGTATCAGCCCTGGAAACGCGGGCCGTGGGCAGGCTTCAATTGGCGTTATGACAGCGGACTCGTGGCCGGCGCTGTTCCTGATTTCGCGACGGCGCTGGCTCTTGACGGGGACCAGCAAGCGGCGATCGGCCTCTTCTGCGGAAACTTGCGGGCGACGGTGCAAACACCTTTGACGGCGGGCAGCTGTAACGGCCTGACTCCTTTCGGCGCCACGCGAATGGATATCCCCGCGCCAGGAACAGAAAACGACGATAAGAATCCGCCGCGAATTGCGCCGCGCAATTTATTCGATTGGCGTTAGGGGCAGGACGATCTTTTCCACGGCGACCGGTATAAATGGAGTCTACGCCTTACAATTGTCAATTTGACGAACAAAGAGGCGCTGTACAACTTCCTCTCCACGTTCAGCGGGACACACTTCGTGACACCGCGCGCGGTGACAGCCGAGGTGGGGTTCCATTTCTAGTCCAATTGGTTATGAGCAGCTTACCCATATTAACGAGCGAAGTTGTGATGGTCAAGCGGATGACGGAAACTAACGAGACCCGGAAGAGTGGGGGATTCCTGCGGAATCCCCTCAGAAAAGGGGAGAAGTCTGAGCGGAAGTACTCCGGCATCCGAGAATGGCAGGCAGAACATTCCATCTCACGGTTGTTTCGTACCAGCATAAGGCTGCAAACAGCCTTTGACCGATGCTTCAGCGAATTCGGGATGACGGCTCAGGAAGCGGCGGTACTCCTGCACTGTGCCGAAGAGGGCGAGACTTCCGCAGGAAAATTAGCCAGGGCGATGGGCCGAGACAAAGCGAAAATCACGCGCTTCGTTGACCGGCTCGAGGGGAACGGCTTTTTATCACGCAAGAGCGACGCGCGCGATCACAGACTATCGATAATCAAAACGACAAACAGCGGGCGCCGGGTTGCACCGCACTTGAAGGCGCGCTTCGAGGAAGTTCGAGGGGAGTTCTTTGAGGGAGTGCTGAACATCGACATCGATCGGCTGGAAACCGTGCTTCAGCAATTGCACGCAAATGCCGAGCGCCTGTGCGAAGCAAACCACAGGAAGGCCGAGTAAGAAGCAAAGTGTTGGCCAGGTCCTGGTAAGTCGCGTCGCCAGAGATATAAAACAGCATTTCAGTTATACGGTTAGCACGTCACTCGTCCGCGTGTCCACAATCCCTTCTGAGGATTCATTCGGATTTGACTCACTCGATCGTGTCGATCTCATGGCCCCTCGTTCGACATCTAGGTAGAGCCAAGAAGAGGCTTTACAGAGGGGGCGGCCATGAAAACCCGGCACGCATTTTCTCGGATCTGCAAACTGAGCCTGGCGGCGATCATCGCCGGATTCGCGCTTGCCACTTTGTTTTGTGTGATTGATGTGCCGGCGGAAGGATACCGTCTTTTCTACAATTTGGCATGGCCGGTTTTCCGGATATTGCGTCCGGCCATTGTGGCAGTCTGGCAATCCTTGCCCACGTATCTTTGCGGCGATTCAGCACTTTTGGGCCATTTACTTCAAATTGTGGCATCTATCTGGCCGCTGTCTGGCATCATCGCTGGCTAGGTATCATCGCGAGATATACGCAGATGGGGCGATTTGGTTCGCGAACCCACACTAATTATTACCAAAAGAGATTCTGTACCTGTCGATTTCACTGCCCCTCGTTCGACGTTAAAGTAGAGGTCAGGATTAGACGTTAAAGTAGAGGTCAGGATTATTTGGCCGGGCGGTCCGGAAACTGAGCTCTCGGACCAGCTCGAAAGGAGAGATCACAATGCGATTCATGGTTATAGTCAAAGCCAGTAAGGACTCCGAGGCGGGCGTGATGCCGAGTCAGAAGCTGCTCGCTGAAATGGGGAAGTTCAATGAAGAGCTGGTGAAAGCCGGAGTGCTGCTCGCTGGCGAGGGCCTCCAAGCGAGTTCGAAAGGCAAGCGAGTACGGTTTTCCGGATCGAAGCGCACGGTGATCGACGGGCCGTTCACCGAGAGCAAAGAGCTGATCGCCGGATTCTGGCTGTGGCAGGTGAGGTCGATGGAAGAGGCGATCGAATGGGTGAAGCGGTGCCCCAATCCGCACGAGGGAGAAAGCGAGATTGAGATTCGCCAGGTGTTCGAGGCGGAGGACTTCGGGCCAGCGCTGACTCCCGAGCTGAAGGAGCAGGAAAAGCGGCTGCGCGCCCAAGCGGGGGAACAGAAGCAGTAGACGCGGCAATCCTCGGCTCTTAACGGCGGAAAAAAGTTCGCAATGGCTGTCGATTTTGGCGGGGCTAGTTCGACGTTTCAGTAGTAGCAGGAAATAGAGCTAAGGTTAGGCCGGCAGCCGCAAAAACCGGAAACCAGCTCCACACCTGGAGAAAAAGGAGATGAGAAGATGCGATTCATGATGATGGTGAAGCATAAAGAAGGGCAAGGCAATCCGCCCAAGGAGTTAATGGATGCCATCGGTAAGCTCGCCGAGGATGCGGTGAAAGCCGGCACGATGGTGGCAAGCGGCGGCCTGGCACCAGCTGCGATGAGCACGCATGTGCGGGTTTCCAAGGGGCAGGTAAACACGATCGATGGACCCTTCGCGGAGGCCAAAGAAGTCGTGGGCGGGTTCGCGATTTTTGAGTTGAAGTCGAAACAAGAAGCGCTCGACGGTGCGTTGCGCTTCATGGAGCTTCACAAGAAACACTGGCCGGGCTGGGAAGGCGAGACTGAAGTTCGCCAGATCTTCGGGCCGGAAGATATGCCTCCCCTGCACTAAGAGAGCCTACGCACTGGGTTGGCCACGGAGCAAGAGTCCGTGACCGCCTCGATCTTGCACGCGCGGATTGAAGATGGTGTGATGGGGAGTCGTGACGTCTACCGATACCCATCGCGCCATCGATGCAGTCTGGCGGATTGAATCCGCCAGAATCATCGCCGGTCTTACGCGGATGGTGCGCGACGTCGGCCTTGCCGAGGAGCTCGCGCAGGACGCTCTCGTCGCCGCGCTCCATCAATGGCCGAAATCGGGCATCCCGGACAACCCTGGCGCGTGGCTCATGGCCACCGCCAAGCACCGCGCGATCGATGCCTTCCGCAGGAACAAGCTGCTCGAGCGCAAGCACGCGGAGCTCGGTCGCGAGCTCCAAGCCCAGCAGGAGATGGCTGTGCCGAATTTTGAAGCTGCGCTTGACGATGACATCGGCGACGACCTCCTTCGTCTCGTATTCATTTCCTGTCATCCGATCCTCTCGACGGAGGGACGTGTTGCACTCACCCTGCGCTTGCTGGGCGGTCTTACCACCGACGAAATCGCCCGCGCGTTCCTTGTCGCCGAGCCCACCGTAGCCCAGCGCATCGTCCGCGCCAAGAGGACTCTTACCGAAGCGCATGTGCCCTTTGAGGTCCCGCGCGGGCCCGATCTCGCCGCCCGTTTATCTTCCGTGCTGGAGGTGATCTACCTCATCTTCAACGAAGGCTATTCGGCGACGGCCGGCGAGGACTGGATGCGCCCGGCACTTTGCGAAGACGCGCTGCGTTTGGGGCGTATTTTGGCCGAGCTCGTTCCGAACGAGCCAGAAGTCCACGGCCTCGTCGCGCTTATGGAGATTCAGGCATCCCGCTCCGCCGCGCGCGCCGGCCCGTCTGGCGAGCCGATTCTTCTTCTGGAGCAGAACCGCGCGCGCTGGGATCAACTCCTCATCCGTCGTGGTCTCGCTGCTCTTCAGCTCGCCGAAGATCTCGGTGGCGCCATCGGAGCTTATGCGCTCCAGGCCGCGATTGCCGCTTGCCACGCACGAGCGCGTACGGCCGCGGAAACGGACTGGCAACGTATCGCCGGGCTCTACGAAGCGCTCGCTCAACTCACACCCTCGCCTATCGTGGAACTAAACCGGGCGGTCGCGCTGGCCATGGCCTTTGGTCCGGCGGCTGGTCTCGAGCTCATCGACAAGATTGGCTCGGAACCGTCTCTCAAGGGGTACCATCTCTTGCCCAGCGTGCGCGGTGACTTTCTTTTCAAGCTGGGGCGCTTCGCGGAAGCACAAGCGGAGTTCGAGCGAGCCGCTTCGCTGACGCGCAACGCCCGCGAGCGCGCGCTGCTGCTTGACCGCGCACGCGCGTGTGCAGGCACGCTGCCGCAGGCCGGATCACAATAAGGAATGTTGTGAGGCTCTCATTTTGCCAGTCGAGCAGGCAAGCCAATGGTGTCTTTCTGGCGAGAAACTCGGAATTCATTGCTTAAGGATCGTAACTTCACGATTGCCGACCATCCGGCCAGAGCATTGGACGGCGTTGAATTGGGATGGCCTGCTTTCTATCATGGCCCTGAGACCGGATTCCCAGTCAAGCCTGGAGCAAGCGATTTGCCAGCTACCACATCCTGGAAAAGCTCGGTGGCGGCGGCATGGGTGTGTGCGAACGCTAGAAAACGTGAAACGTAATTATTAGCCGAGCGTCATACTGGCATGAAATTTAGTGGCTGGCTGTATTCTCTCGCGCAGGACCTTCGCTACGGCCTCAGGCTACTGCGCCTCAATCCCGGCTTCACCGCTATTGTGGTGCTTTCCCTCGCGCTGGGCACCGGCGCAAACACCGCCATCTTCCAATTGATCGATTCGCTGCGTCTGCGCACGCTGCCGGTAAGCAATCCGCAGCAGCTCGCGGACGTGCGCATCCTGGACACCTCCTGGAGGCACGGCCGCGTCCATGGCCGCTACCCCGACATCACCAACGCGCAATGGGAGCAGATCCGCGACCACCAGCGAGTTTTTTCCAGCATGCTTGCATGGGCGACCGAAGGAGGATTCAACCTGGCCCCCAGCGGCGAAGCACGCTACGCCTCGGGCATCTGGGTCAGCGGCGATTTTTTCAAGACGCTGGAAGTCCGCGCACTGCGCGGCCGCACCTTGACCGCGGAGGATGACCGCCGCGGCTGCGGCTCCCCGCCCGCGGTGATCAGCTACGCCTTTTGGCAGCGGGAATACGGCGGCGGCCCAGACGCTGTGGGTCGGATGATCTCACTCGACGGCCATTCGTTTGAGATCGTCGGCATCACTCCGCCCAGTTTCGCGGGCATTGACGTTGGACGTCAATTCGACGTGGCCGTGCCACTGTGCTCGGAAGCGCTCATGCACGGCGAATCGTCACTGATTGACCTGCGCAATGGCTATTGGCTCTCCGCCGTGGGGCGTCTGAAGCCCGGCGTGACTATCGAGCAAGCCAACGCGGAAATGGCAGCGCTTTCGACGGGTATCCTGGAAGCGACCGTGCCCCCGCAATACGATGCGGAGGCGCAAAAGCACTACATGCAGTACAAGTTCGGCGCATTTCCGGCAGCTACGGGATTCTCGAATTTGCGCCGGCGTTACGAGACACCCCTGTGGATGCTGTTGGCCATCGCCGCCATGGTCTTGCTGATTGCCTGCGCCAATATCGGTAATCTGTTGCTGGCGCGCGCCAGCGCCCGTGGACGCGAGATCGCCGTGCGACTTTCGCTCGGTGCATCCCGCGCGCGCCTGATCCGGCAACTGCTCGTGGAAAGTCTTTTGATCGGTGTTGCCGGCACCGTTTTGGGCGCGGTCTTGGCGCAATGGATCAGCCGCTTCCTGGTGGCCTTCATCGGTACCAGCGCGCCCGATGTCTACGTCGATCTTCACCCGGATTCGCTTGTGCTCAGCTTCACCACGGCCATCGCGCTGCTGACTACAATCCTCTTCGGTATGGCTCCCGCTTTCGGCGCCACGCGCGTCGCTCCAGCGGCGGCGCTCAAGTCGGCCGACAGGAATCTGGCGGGAGGCCGCGAGCGTTTCAGCCTCCGCCGCGGTTTGGTTGTCTCGCAGGTGGCGTTCTCGCTGGTGTTGCTGGTGGGAGCGATGCTCTTCGTACGCAGCCTGAAGAACATCCTCTCCGTGGACGCCGGCTTCCAGACGGCCGGCATCATGGAAGCCGATCTGGATTTTAGCCAACTGAAAATTCCCGCGCCGCAACGCCAGACTTACAAGCTGAATCTGATTGACCGCTTGCGCGCGCTTCCCGGCGTCGAGGGAGTGGCGGACGCCAGTGTGGTGCCGCTCAGCGGCTTTGGCTGGAGCAACAACGTCATCTTGGCCGGCGCCACAAAACCCGCCGACGTGAGCTCTTCTTTCACGCAAGTCAGCCCGGACTTTTTCAGCACCATGGAGATGCCCATCGTGGCCGGCCGCGCGTTCAACGAGGGGGATAGGGCCAACTCGCCGAAGGTGGCAGTGGTGAACCAGAGTTTCGTGAAGAAAATCCTCAACGGCGGCAATCCCATTGGCGCGCGCTTTCAAATTGAGGAGGAGGTGGGCCGGGCGCGGCCGGTCTACGAGATCGTGGGATTGGTTCGCGACACGAAGTATTACGACTTGCGCGATGAATTCGCGCCGGAGGCCTACGTGACCACGGCGCAGGACGATCAGCCCGACGAGGGCGCCCAATTGTTGGTGCGCTCCAGCCTTCCCGCCGGAACATTGACGCAGGAGCTGAAAAGCGCGCTGTCCGATGCTAGTCCCGAGATCGGCACGGAATTCCACGTGATGGAGACAAACATCCTGAATTCGCTGCTGCGCGAAAGGCTAATGGCCATGCTTTCCGGATTTTTCGGCGCGCTGGCCACGTTACTGGCCATGATGGGGCTGTTCGGCGTGATGTCCAATTCCGTCGCGCGCCGCACCGGAGAAATCGGGTTGCGCATAGCGCTGGGGGCGCAACGGCGAAATATTTTGGGTATGGTGCTGGGCGAAGCCGGCACCATGCTGGTGATCGGCCTGGCCGTCGGCGCCGCGCTGGCGCTGGCCTTAGGCAAAACCGCGGGCGCGATGCTCTTCGGCCTCAAGCCTTACGACCCGCTGACGATTTCGCTTTCCGCAATTGCGCTTACGGCCGTGGCCATCCTCGCCAGCTACTTGCCAGCGCGCCGCGCGGCACGGCTCGATCCCATGGCCGCCCTCCGCGACGAATAAAATCCTTCGGCTGGTCGGTGCGCGATTCCAAGGCACCTGACAGCGTGGCACCTGATTCGGGGCGGATGACGGGTAACCCGGAAGTAATACACCCGAATCGGGGGCGGAGGTGCCTCAGCAGTTTCACATCATGTCTGTGCGCTTGGTTGAGCCTCTGCCAACACGGATGCTATTCTGCACTCTATGGCGGATCCCGCTATCTCCCCGCCCGAAGTAACCAGCGCAGCGCCGCTCGAACACTCCCGGCGTCAGCTCGAAGCCTTGCTCGAAGTGGCCGAATCCATCGCGCAGCATCGCGACCTCGCCGCTCTTTTTCACGACCTGGCCGAGCGTCTCCATTGCGTGGTTGATTTTGATTTTCTCACGCTGGTCCTGCATGACCCCGTGCGCAACGTCATGCGACTTCACATTCTCGAAACTCGCCTCCCTACTCCGGTAAAGACCGGCAGTGAAACCCCGATGGAAGGTCATCCTTCCGGCTGGGTCTGGCAATCGCAGCAAGCCTTCGTCGTCAGCGACACGGAAGAAGATCAACGTTTCCCCGAATTTCTCCAGCGGCTTCGCGATGTCGGCGTTCGCTCCTTGGCCATGGTTCCGCTCACCACCGCGCAGCACCGCCTCGGTGCAATGGGATTCGGCCGCCTCGTTCCTCAGCGCATCACCGATACCGAGCTCCAATTCATGCAGCGCGTTGGCAGCCAGGTTGCCGTGGCGGTCGATAACGCGCTGAATTTTGAAACCTCGCAGGCTTACCAAGCTCAGCTTGCCCGAGAGCGGGATCGCCTCCAGGTTCTCCTCGAAGTTAACAACGTGCTCGTCTCCAGCCGCGAACTCCCAGACCTTTTCCGCGGCATCGTCAGCTCTCTCGAAAAGGTCATTCATCACGACTACACCAGCCTCGCCCTTCTCGACTCCACCTCCGGCCTCTTGAAAATCCACGCTCTCGATTTTTCCAGCCGCCCCGGCCTCTTCAACCAGGAAATTACAGTTCCGCTCGAGACCACTCCTTCCGGCGTCTGCTTCACCACCGGCCAGCCACTCCTCGCGCGCGGGGATGGAAATCGATCGCTTTTCCAACGAAATCATTCGCACGCTCCGGGCCGAAGGCGTGCAAACCATCTGTTGCGTTCCGCTCATCACCCAGGGCCGCACTTTCGGCACTCTCAATCTCGCCAGCCGCCGCGAGGACGCCTTCCCTTCTCAGGACGTCGAGCTTCTCCAGCAGGTCGCCGCGCAAATCGCCATCGCCGTGGAAAACGCGCTGGCGTTCAAACAAATTGACGCGCTGAAAGACAAGCTCGCCGAGGAAAAGCTCTATCTCGAGGAAGAAATTCGAAGCGAATTCAATTTTGAGGAAATCGTCGGTGACAGCCCCGCGCTCAAGCGCGCCCTCGCCCAGGTGGAACTCGTCGCGCCCGCCGGCACCGCTGTCCTCATCACCGGCGAAACCGGCACGGGCAAGGAGCTCATCGCCCGCGCCATTCACAATCTCAGCCCGCGCCGCCAACGAACGTTCGTCAAAATAAACTGCGCCGCTATTCCCGGCGGGCTTCTCGAATCTGAACTCTTCGGCCACGAACGCGGCGCCTTTACCGGCGCTCTCACCCAAAAAATCGGCCGCTTCGAGCTCGCGGACCACGGCACTCTCTTTCTCGATGAAGTCGCCGATCTGCCTCTCGAGCTTCAGCCAAAACTTCTCCGCGTCCTCCAAGAGCAGGAGTTCGAACGCCTCGGCAGCAACCGCACGCAGCGCGTGGACGTCCGCGTCGTCGCCGCCACCAACGCCGATCTCGCGAAGCTCGTGGCCGAGCGCATTTTCCGCAGCGACCTCTTTTACCGGCTAAATGTGTTCCCCATTCATATCCCTTCTCTCCGCGAACGCCGCGAAGACGTGCCTCTCCTCGTTCGCTATTTCGTTCAGAAATTCAGCCGCCGCCTCAACAAGACCGTCGCGTACATTCCCGCCGACGCCATGGACGCTCTCGCAAACTATTCCTGGCCCGGCAACATTCGCGAACTCGAAAATTTCATCGAGCGAGCCGTACTTCTCTCTCCTGGCAAGGAACTCCGCGTCCCGCTCAGCGAACTAAAAACAAATGATGTTGCAAACCACGACGAAAGCTCCGCCGCGGAAACAGACTCCGCTTCATCCTTTATCGTCCTCTACCTCTCGCACCTCCTCTATTTCCACTCTCGAAGAAGCCGAGCGCCAGCACATTCTTCGCGCGCTTCGCCAAACCGAGTGGCGCATCGCCGGCTCCAAAGGGGCTGCAGTTCTCCTCGGCATGAAGCGCACTACCCTCCAGGCGCGCATGCGCAAACTCGGCATCCGCCGCCCGATCTAGCTCTTACCTGCTGCGAGATTCCTACCACTTCTTCTCATTTTTTTTCACTTGGCTTTCAGATATTACAGGAGTAAATTTCCCTTCAACCAGCCGCTCGCGAGGTCCTATGAGGCTGCTTACCGGCATTTCTCTCTGTTTGTCGATTGGTCTTCTTTCCTTCGCACCGGCGCTTTCCGAGGCACCCACTGGTTTTGACAACAAAAGCAACGGTTTGGTCGACGACGCGACCCACGCCGCCGATCAAGCCAAATTCGAAGAAGTAGAAGCAGTCTCTGACGGCCTTGGCCCGCTTTACAACACGCAATCCTGCCGCGAGTGCCACCAGAATCCGACCACGGGCGGTTCCAGCCAGGTTACCGAATTGCGTGTCGGCCACCACGATGCCCACGGCGTGTTTCGAAACCCGGAAATCCCCATCAACAACGGCGCCGAAATCATCAAGGACCGCTCTCTCATCAACGACCGCGCCATCTGTCCCAGCGGCGCTTTCCCAAGCACCGAAATCCAGGAGCACGTCCCTGATTCCGAAAAAGTCCGAACCTTCCGTGTCTCTCTCAATGTTTTGGGCGATGGGTTTGTCGAAGCCCTGTCCGATCAAACTCTCCTCGATCTTGCAAAGGATCAGTGCAAGAAGAACCACGGAAGAATTTGCGGCCAGGCTCTTTACGTTCCCATCGTCGAATCTCCCGGCAAGACCGGCATTGGCCGCTTTGGCTGGAAAGATCAGCAAGCCAGCCTCTTGTCTTTCTCCGCGGACGCTTATCTCAATGAAATGGGCATCACCAGCCGGCTGCAACCCGACGAGGTCACCAATCTCTGCAACACCGCCTCCGAGCCCAACGACAAGACTGATGCAAACGGCCTCTCCGACATCGATCACTTCGCCCGCTTCATGCGCGCCTCGGAAGCGCCCGCTCGGGACGTTGCGCTTTCCAAAACTCCCGAAGCCAAACACGGCGAAGCGCTCTTCGACAAAATCGGCTGTGCCACTTGCCACATCGCGTCGCTCACAACAGCTGCTGCTGGCACTTCCATTAACGGCGGCAGCTTTACTGTCCCGCCGGCTCTTGGCGGCAAAACCTTTTATCCTTACGGTGACTTTTTACTCCATAACGTCGGCACAGGCGACGGCATCGTCCAGGCCATGATCGAGCACTACGGAAAAAGAATGTACCAGCACACCTGGAAGAATCTCTCCATCCCCGAATTCAACAACTCTGCCAACAAGATTCGCACCGCGCCGCTCTGGGGTGTCCGTCTGCACTCCCGCTTGATGCACGATGGTGCCTCCGTCACGCTTCTTGATGCCATCCTCCGCCACCGCGGCGAAGCTGCCCACGTCACCGAAGCATTCGAAAAGATGAAGCCGGCCGAAAAGCAAGCTCTGCTTACTTTTCTGCAGTCTCTCTGACATTTGTCTCGTGGTATGTTTCGGAGGCGAGGGCTCGCCTCCTTCACTCAAACTCAAGCACCACAATCTCAGGATTCGACCCAAGCCGCAGCGGCGGTCCCCACGTTCCCGCTCCGCTCGAGGTGAAAACCTGCATCTTCCCGATCCGGCTTAAGCCGTACACAAACTGCCGGTAAATTCGCCGCGCCATCCAGCTCCACGGAATGAACTGCCCAACGTGGGTGTGGCCGGAAAGTTGCAGCGAAACGCCCGCTGCCTCCGCGACCTCCGGATGGTCGGGTGCGTGCGTCAAAAGAATGCTCGCGCGTTCGCGATCCACGCCGATGCCCTCCAGCACCGACGCAAAATGCCCGTCGTGCGTCGCATGCCGGTACGGTACTCCAATAATTTGCATGCCGTCCGCTTCCACCTTCTCGTTGCTGAGCACGCGCACGCCCGGCCGCCTCAACGGCCCGCAGATATCTGCTGTCGTCTCCGAACTGCTCGTGGTTCCCCGCGACAAAGTACACGCCATGCGGAGCCGTCAATTGGCTCAAAGGCTCGGCTGCGCGCTTCGCGTCGATTGCCGTGCCGTCATACAAATCGCCCGCGATAAAAATTGCGTGCGGCTCTTCCTTCAAAATCTTCGCCACCATGCGCCGCAGAAAACTGCCATTCCGCACGTGCCCCAGATGCACATCGCTGATCAGCGCCGCTTTGCGCCCGCGCCATGCCTCCGGCAGGTTCGCCAGCCGCACCGTAATTCGCGTGATGCGCGTCCAGCTTGCATTGAAAACTCCGTAGAACCCAACCACCATCGCAGCGCCGAAAAGCACTTCCACGATCAGGTGGAAGTTCGCATCCAACCCCGCCAGAGCGCGACGCTCCGAAAACAACCCAGGAGGAAACCGCCGCGAGAAAGAGAAAGCTCAGCAAACCCAGCCAAACCGCGGCAGCCCTGTAAAACAAACGCAACGTCGCGTTCGTATACCGAAACGCCAAAAGCGAAGCGGCAAGAAAACTCACCGACAAAACGCCGAAAGTCGATTTGAGCCACAGCGGCCCAGGGGCATGGCATCCGCCGGACGAAAACGTCCACGTCTCATAGATAAGAAAATGCGCCAAAAAAAGAACCGTCTGGATCGCGGCTAATGAAACCGAGCTAATCCCGTTCGTATCTTCATAGAACATTAGATTCCCCAAACCGCCATTCGTATTCATCGTCCTGAGCGTCTCCTATAAAGAGATGGGCGGGCGCCCTCGCCGCTTTTGGCGACAAGGACCGCCCGCCTTTTGCTGCTTGCGCGTTCGAAGCGCAAGCTTAGTTCACACTTTCAGCTTTTCGTTGGTGTGGTCTGTATCGTCACCGGCTCTGCGAGCTCGAACGTCAGCGGAGTTTCCGGACGCAGGTGGACGTCTTTCTTCCCGGTCATAAATGCGACCGCTGTTCCCGCTCCTGCGCCAACCGGTCCGCCGATCAGCGCGCCTTTACCGCCCCCAGCAAGCGCGCCAATCAGCGCCCCACCGCCGGCTCCGCCGCCGATCAACGCCCAGTTACGTTTCTTGTGGTTGCCGCCGGCTCTGCGCGACAAGTTGGTACGAACATCATACTCCTGGCCGTTCACATTCACGCTTTCCAGCGCGAGCTGCAGACTGCCTCTGCCCTTCAGCCGTCCCGAGCGGTGCACGTCTACGACTACTCCCTCTGCGTTCGCCCCTTCGGGAATGACCGTTTTGCCTTCGATGACCACCGGCTGGGAAACCGTAGCCTCAAAGTGATCGCCAGGTCTGTTTTCGTCGCTGGCCACGGCCTGATCCAGCGTTACATGGATGGGTGTCTGTTCCGGCACAGTCACATCTACAATCTTTGGCCGGCGCGGCAACTCCGCAGCCCCGATTCCCAGCGCCACGGCAAGCACTACGGCCGCCCCGCCCATAAGATAGTGCTTTTTGCTCAGAATCATGAGCACCTCCCACCCTGTTTAGAGGCAGACTTTCTTCCAATCACTGCTTTCCTAAACTGTTCAAATGGAAGGGAATATACGCAGCGGAGTTCGGATCGGGGGCAAAACTTTCAATCCGAGGGAACATTTCGGGTACTGCGAGTACTATCGAGTTTGCCTGGCCGCAGGTGACCCCTCGAGCTCTGCGTTTCGCGCATTTCCAGCACCGCCCTATCCATAAACGAAAAATAGGCGCACACTGCTTGTGAGGGCGGCCAAATGCTCGCAGTGGCAAGTGTTTCGAAGAAAAAACGCGACGACTTGAAAGCCAAACGGAATTCGCTGTTCGAAAAATACGCGATGCATCCCCAGGATTTTCACCTCGCCCTGGAAATCAAGAAGCTTGATGACGAAATTGCCGAGTGCACTCAGCGTGTAGAAAAAGAAAGACGCTCCGAACACACCGCTTCATCCAGCAAGAAACTCCAGACAACTCTGAAGTAAGAAACAAAAACTACCCGGCGAGGCGAGGCTAAGGAACCTCTCGCTCTCTGCTCGCCGATCCAAAAAAATCCCGTCTAACCCTGCGGCACGTATAAAATGGACTGGCTTTTCCTACGCCGCGCCGTGAACCTGCACCCGCAAGGAGGCAAATCATGAAAAAATTTTTCTTTTCCTGCTTCTCACCACCATCACCGCGTGCCCTCTGCTCGCTCAAAACCAAAAGCTCCCCGAAGGCATTTGGCAGGGCTATGACGGCGAGTGGTTTCATGTCACTCAGCAACTGATCGCTCTCGCCGAAGCCACTCCGGAGGAAAAATTCTCCTGGCGTCCCGCGCCCGGTGTGCGCTCCACCAGCGAGGTATACATGCACATCGCAATGGCTAATTTCTACTTGCTCAGTGTCACTGGCCCCAAGATGCCGGCCGACATGAAAGAAGGGATGGAGAAATCCGTCACCGCAAAGGCCGATGTCATCAACTGGCTCAAGCGCTCCCTCGATGCCGTCAAGCAAGCCCATCTCGCCGTAACACCGAAAGATCTCCAGCGCAAAGTTCACATCGCCGATCGCGACGCCACCGTCGACGGAATGTATTTCCGCATCATTGTTCACGCCAACGAGCACATGGGTCAGCTCATCGCATACGCCCGCATGACCGGCGTCGTCCCGCCCTGGTCAAACAGCCAATAAAAATAACCAGCCCATCCAAGGGCGTCAATCAATTCTCAACGCGCGCCAAAACGAACGGAAAGATACATTTCTGTCCGCGGGCACAATCGGTGTCGTTCTAGAAAGTCCTTAAATACTTTGCAATATTTGTCGTTTCGCTGATTGCGGTCGCGGTTTCCTCCGCAACACTCTACAGAGCCGTCACTCATGCCGCAGCGCAATCAAAGGATCCACGCGAGTGGCGCGGCGCGCGGGAATGAAGCAGGCGAAAAGGGTGACGGCGGCCAGGAGCGCGGCGAGGGCAGCAACGGTGACGGGGTCGGAGGGCTTGACGTCAAAGAGCATGGACTGCAGAAAACGCGTGAGGGCGAGCGAGCCCAGCAGGCCGGCGAGGACACCGGAACCAACAAGAAAGGCGCCTTCGGCAAAGGCAATTTTCAAGATGTCCATGCGTTGCGCGCCCATCGCGATGCGAATGCCAATTTCGTTGGTGCGTCGGCTGAATGTGTAGGCCATTACGCCGTAAATGCCGATGGAGGCCAGCAAGAGAGCAACGGTTGCGAAGACTGCAATGAGGTTCAAGGCAAAACGGCGCTCGGCAAGGTAGGTGGCGAGGACGAAGTCCATCGTGCGGACACCAAAGACGGGAATGGTGGGATCCACGCTCTGGACTTCCGCGCGAACGGCCTCGCCCAAAGTGCCTGGATCAGCACGTGGTGCGAAGATAGACCACCCCGTCGTAGGTAGGAATCTGGTAATGCGGACGATAAATGTGAGGGGCACTGGCGGCGTCGAAGCCGTCCGACTTGATGTTTGCGACGACGCCGACAATGGTCAGCCATGGAGTTGGAGTGGCGGAAGTTTGCCTGCGTACTGATTCCCAACCGGATGCGCTGGCCGACGGCGTCGGAGTCTGGCCAATAGCGACGGGCAAGGGTTTCATCGATCAGAGCGACCTGCTGGCCTTTGGTGTCGTCGGAATCGATGAAAAATCTGCCGCTGATGAGAGGAGTCTTGAGAACGGAGAAATAGGCCGGGGTGACGCTGGCGATTTCTGCGACAGGCGTGCTCTCGGAATCGAGCGCGCGATTTTCGATGGCGAAGGGCAACTGAAAATGCCTTGCGTCCATGGGGAGACTGGCTGAGTTCCCGAGAGCGGCTTGCTCGACTCCGGGAAGTGCGGAGACGCGGCGCAAGATTTCCTGGTGAAACGCGGCGCGCTTTTCGGGGAGACGGTAAGGGTCTTCGAGGGGATCGTTTGGTACGGCGAGCCAGATTTTCGCGGTGATAAGGTGGTGCGGCTCAAATCCGGGGCGAACTTCGAGAAGGTGCCAGAAACTGCGGAGCAGAAGGCCGGCGCCGATCAAGAGGATGAGAGACAGCGCGATTTCCGAGGCAACGAGGAAGCGAGAGAATTTGAGCTGGTGCTTGCTGGAGCCGGAGCCGCGGTGAGCTTTCGCGTAGCGCTATGATTTGGCCCGCGCGAGCAGTTTGTAGAGCGGGAGCCAATCCGAAAAATACACCGGTGAGAATCGAAATGCAGAATGCAAAGAGGAGGACAGCGGGATTGAGAGTGACCTCGTTGAGGCGCGGGAGATCAGCCGGGGCAAAGCGAAGCAGAGAGCTTTTCAGCCAAACAACAGTGAGGAGGGCGGCGGCGCCGGACATCGTGGCGAGTAGCAGGCTCTCGGTGAGGAGCTGGGCGATCAGCCGAGAACGGCCAGCCCCGACGGCGAGGCGAATGGCAATTTCGTGCCGGCGGCTTGCGGAGCGAGCTAGGAGAAGATTGGCGAGATTGACGCAAGCGATGAGAAGCACGAAGCCGACGGCGGCGAAGAAGACAAGGAGTTCGATGCGAAGGTTGCCCACGATGTCCTGTTGGGTGGGGACGAGGCGGAGAGACCAGCCGGCTGCGGAAGGATACTCGTCGGGGAACTGGCGGGAGAGCTGAGTGACGAACGAGTCGAGCTGTGCTTGCGCCTGGGTGAGAGTGAGACCTGGTTTGAGACGGCCCATGGCGCCGGGAAGGAATCTGGCGGCGCGGATTACGGGAGAAGGAAAAGGCGCGGCACTGTAACCGGCAGCGGCCCACAGGTCGACATCGGCGCCGAGCGTGCGACCGGGATGGCGAAAGCCGGGCGGCATGACGCCGACGATGGTGTAGAGATCGCTGTCGACGCGAATTTTTCTGCCGAGGACTTGAGGATCGGCTCCGAAGGTGCGACGCCAGAACGCATCACTGATGACGACGCCCAGAGTAAAGCCCGGTTGAGCGTCGGCGGAGGTGAAGACACGGCCGAGTTGGGGACGAGCGCCGAGGAGAGTGAAGTAGTTCGGGCTGGTGCCTAGGAGCTCGATGCGCTCGGGATGATCGCCGCCGGTGAGATTGGCGTCGGCGGGGAAGAGGGCGGAGATGTCCTGGAACACGCCGGAATGGTCGCGGAGATCCCAAAGCTCGGGGACGGACATGCCGACGTCGTGAGTGTTGGAGGTGCGAATGTCATCGTAGACTGCGAACGAGTTGCTCGGGATGTGGGAAGGGTAAGCGGCTGGAGAAGGACAGCGTGGACGACGGTAAAGATGGCGACGTTGGCGCCGATGCCGAGGGCGAGAGTGAGAATGGCGACTAAGGGTGAAGCCGGGGCTACGGCGGAGCATGCGCGCGGCGTAGCGCAGATTTTGGCCGGTGGTTTCGATCCAACCGATGATGTCCATGGCGCGAGTATCTTCTTTCATCAGCGTAGAGTTGCCAAAGCGCCGTTGCGCGTCATAGCGGGCTTCGTCGGGAGACATGCCTGAGGCGAGATTGTCGTGCGTGCGCATTTCGATGTGCGAGCGGAGCTCGTCGTCGAGGTCGCGCTCCAGGCGATCGATCCGGAACAAACCCTTGAGGCGGGAAAGCAGGGACATTGTTTATCGGCTCCTTTGCTTTGCATTCCTCATTGGGCAAATTGCAGAACGTTGGCGACAGCTTCGGTAAGCCGGGCCCAATTCTTTTCTTCTTCTGCAAGCTGCTTCCGGCCAGCCGCGGTCAGGCGATAATAGCGGGCGCGCCGATTGTTCTCAGACATCCCCCACTCCGCGCTGATCCATCCATCCTGTTCCATCCGGTGCAGCGCCGGGTAAAGCGAACCTTCCTCAACCCGCAAAACGTCGCTCGAAACCCGCTGGATGTGCACCGTAATCCCGTAGCCGTGCATCTCCCCTCGCGCCAGCGTTTTGAGGACCAGGAGTGCCAACGTGCCCTGCAGAACGTCACTCTTTGGCTTGATCAAGACCTCTCCCATAGACAGCTATAGGTAGGGACGGCTCTGCCCGCCTTTCGTTTCGCGAAAAAAACAAAGGTTTTGTGCTTGCGGCGCCTCCGGCGTCGCTCTTCTTCTCGCACGCCACGCTGCAGACTAAAGCATATCCGTCTCGTTGTCCCCGGTGAGCTGGCCGCTATCGGCTCACTAATCGCCTCGGCACCGTTCGGCCCCCGCAAACGCCATTCAACCCCGAAATTCGACCATTCCCTGCAAAATACTTGACTCCCTCGCCAATCCCGTGCTACCCTTTCGTATGTTCGCCTCGCCACTTCCTTCACTCGCGCATCGCTCCCATCTTTTCTTCTCTTTCTTTCCCGTCACTAACCCCTTTAGAATCCGCACTTCCGCAAATCCTGCCTCTAACTCCGTAGAATCCGCACTTCCAAAACACAGGACTTAAAACCCTTTAGAATCCACACTTACAAAAAAACCGGGGAGGGGGCCCCAGCCGTCCGAAATCACAGCCACTCATCACTCGCCCCCGCCACAAGAGATGCCATCCTCATACTCGCGCCGGCTGGATTTTGGTGCAGGCAACGAATTTGCCGCAAAGCGCCTCTTTCCTAGGATGAAAAGCGGTGCCGCGGAAGACAGCACCAGACAGATCAAATGCCGATGAACTTCAAATTGCGGAGAATTGCTGACATCGCGCGACGCCGCTCACCGGCCGCCGGCTTGGCCTTCTGGTCGCGCTGGGAATTGCTGTCGTGCAGCCCGTGGCGGCGCAGACCACCGACGAAATCGTCGCCAAAGTGCTGGCCGCGCGAGGCGGTCTTGAGAAAGCCAAGGCCGTCCAGTCGCAACGGATTACCGGCACAATTTACTTCAACCCGGAACTGTATGGTCCGTTCGTCGCCGAATTCAAGCGTCCCGGCAAGATGCACAATGAACTGACGATTCAAAACAAAACCGTCGTGCGCACCTTCAACGGCAAAGACGGAGGCTGGGTGATTAATCCCTTCCTCGGCAAAAACTCTCCGGAGCCGCTGTCCGCCGACGACCTGAAGGATGTCAGGAATGAGTCTGACTTTGATGGGCCGCTCGTGGACGCGAGAGTCAAAGGAATCGCGATCGAACTTGCAGGCACGGAAAAGGTCGAGGGCAAAGACGCCTACATCCTCAAAGTGACGCACAAGGACGGCCAAATCTCATCGTATTCGTTCGACGCAAAAACGTTTTTGCTGGTCAAGTGGAGCGGAATGGATACCGCAAACGGAGAACCTGTGACGCGGGAGACGTTTTTTCATGATTACCGGGATGTGGGCGGATTGAAATTCGCTTTCGAGCTTGTCTCCAACAATCCCGGAGCAGAAGTCACGCAGAGAATCATCGTCGACAAAATCGAACTCGATCCGCAAATCGATGATTCGCGCTTCGAAAAGCCGCCGGCTTTGCCCTCTGAGGAGCCCTCTGCTGCATCGCCGCAGCCTTCGCTGTCCTCCTCAAACCAACAGATTAATGCTTCGCAACGCGACGCGAAGAATGAAGGCGGTACAGGTCGGCGACGGAGTACGTCACTCCGCTGAAGAATGTAACGCGGGGGAAGTTCCCGTAGACAGCGAGGTACGCTCCTGCATCCAGGACCAATCGCGACGACAAATTATAAGTGCCGGCGCCCAACAGAATCATGGTTGCGGGATTGTTTGCATTGGTCCAGCTGAAGCCGGCCAATTCTCCGGTCCAGCCCCATTTTCCCGCTATAGGGTGCGAATAAGAAAGCGCCGTAAAATAATTGCGGTCGAATCCGCCGGCTCCCGGCCGTCCAACAAATTGCACGCCCTCATTCGCATCAAAATGATGTTTGCCGAAATCTTTGCTCAAAAGCAGCTGCACGGAATGGCCTAACGCTCCGGAGCCAAGCTCGGCAGTTGCCGTTGGGAGTGTGGCGACATACAGGATGGATATCGTGGGAGATTTCTTTGATTGCGAAATCATTCTGTATTTGAAACCAGCGCCGCAATCGCCTCTTCCCGCGACTCCAGCGTCGCGCTCGATGGGTAGGTTGAGAAACCACAATTCCAGATCCTTGAACATGCCCCATTTCAGCAAGCCGTTAATGTTTTGGTGGGCGCTCGCAAGCTCAAATCCATATTCGACTTCGAAAACACCACGCTGCACTGTTTCGGCAGTGCTGGCAAATGTCGGGCGGTTGGGGACTGCCGTTATCTCGTTTTGCTGAAGGTCCAGGGCTCGCGCTGGAGCTTGGTGTTTGGGTGCTGTTCGTTTTTTCTTTTTGAGCTTGTGGCTGATCCGCATTTTGTTTTTTCGTTTGGTCCAGATTCCTGGCTGAATGCGCATGCGGCGCAAAGGCCCGCGAGTACACAAAATAAGGCGAGACGCCGAGGCACTCTGAAATGAGGCATGCTGTTGAAACACTCCCGACAATCTATAAGAAGCTTAGCAACCGAATGGTCCAAAGGGCGAGTTTTCCCGAACCAGACAGATTCCTGTTGGTCAACGAATCGGAACGAAACCGAGAAGAATGACGGAGTGGTGCCTGGCTCGTAAGAGTGTGCGTTATTCTGGTGTCATGGAGAGAGCATCCGAGCCAGCGTTGGGACGGGAACGCGCAGGTCTTTGCGCCGACTGCATCCACGCTCTACACATCGAATCCAGCCGGGGATCTGCCTTTCTTTTCTGCCAACTCTCGCGCAGCGATCCTCGGTTCGCCAAATATCCGCGCCTGCCCGATGCTTTCCTGCCCCGGATACGAGAAGAACAAGGAGCATGTGGACCGGCCATAGATTTGTTCTTCTTTGAATTTTATCGCCTATGGTAAATTAACTTGCGGGTTTATCTATCCCGCGAGGGCATCCCATGGCTTCAGGGTCAGGCGCTCATCTCACAGCGATAGTCCTTCTACTTTTCTGTCCAGTCCATGCCGTGGCGGACACACTCAAGATCACCAGCAACCCTTCAGGGGCGACGGTGGAAATTGATGGAGTGCTCGCGGGCACAACGCCGTTTGAAAAGGACTACCCCGGAGGTTATTTTCACAAAACAAAGACTTCCATGGGTTCGCGGCTGGAGCATCCCATGGTCGCCCGCCTCAGCCTGGCCGGATACGTCACAAGAGAGATTCGAATGACGGACGGACCGATGAACTGGATCTCGATCAACGGCCGGAATCGTGGCGAATACTGGTTGCTGAAGAGCGATCACTTTGAAGTGGAACTGCGGGCCGTCGAGCAAGTGTTCACCGGCGGAGTAACGGCGAAACTGGCGAGTGCCGGGAGCGTGGATCTTCAGCCCGAGCTTTCTCTGGAAGAGCTGGTGCGCAGGACGAAGCCAGCGGTTGTTTATCTGAAAGGGCTGGACTACTCAGGAACAGGATTTTTTGTAACCGACACTGGTGTCATCGCCACGAACGCGCACCTTGCGCGCGGCGAAGAGTCTCTTCTGGCACTTCTACCGGGAGGCCAACAACTAGAAGCGAAAGTTGTGTACCTCGATGCGGATCTCGATATTGCGCTCGTTAAAGTCGAGGGAAAGGACTTCCCGCATCTCGCGCTCGCGGATGCCGCAACCGTAAAGCAGGGCGAAGAAGTGCTGGCGATCGGCAATCCCGGGGACGCCATGCTATTCAGCGTGACGAAAGGCATCGTCAGCGCGGTCGGAATATTTGCCAACGCCGGTCCCGGCACGTGGATTCAGACGGACACGCCGATCAATCCCGGAAACAGCGGGGGACCATTGCTTAACAACCGTGGCGAGGTGATCGGGATCAACACGCAAAAGCTCATCAAGAAAAATGTGACGGGGATCGGATTCGCTCTGAGCGCGTCGGATCTGTTGGAAGTTCTTCATCGATTTTATCCCAATATCTCCGCGGTTAGCAGCGCGCGAGGACTGCCGCCCAGCGGCGGCCTCGGCGGCCGTGGGAACTGCTTCGCCGCCAGCAACAACGGTTCTGATGCCGCCGCGCCCGTCTGCTCTGCCGTGGAGACGCAGCCGGATTCAAGCACTGCTTCATCCGGTGCTCAGCCGGCGGATGCGCCCCCGGAACCCGAAGCAAGGCAAACTCGACGCGGATTTGGCACGGTCAGCGATTACCTCCGACCCCGATGGCGCAGAAATTTACGTGGACGATAAATTTGTCGGCAACGCTCCCGCTAAACTGAAATTGCCGGAGGGAAAGTCACGTGATGACTTTGAAGGCCGCCGGGTTTAACGAGTGGAAGCGCAGACTTGAGGTCTTGAAGGGCAGTCAAGTCGCACTGAAACCAGCTCTGGAACCTCGCCGTGATACTCCCAAATTTGCGAGACCTGCAAGAAAACGGCAGGGCATCCGCGCGGATGCCCTGCCGATGAGAATGTGCAGATTTTATTGCTGAGGTTGCTCTGGTGGTTAGGTAGTTGCGGATTCGGCGTGTCGGGCGGAGTCTTGGCGGAGACGGGCGTCACGCTGGCCGAACCTGCGGCTGCCAATTCAGATGGCTTGTATTTTGGAGCGCTGATGTAGCCGTGGACGACGATCTTTGTCGATCCGGTTGACAACTATCTGTACGGGCTGCGAATCGTTTTCGGTGTGAATCCAAATGGGCTCGTAAAGGTTTACCTTCTTCTTCTGAAGCTGATTGTCGTCCACGATCATGGCAAGGTCGTAGCTCTTGTGCTTGGTATCCGATTTGCGAAGTGAGAGCGTGAGCGGCCCGACTCGCTGGAACTGCTTGGACTTGGAGAGCTCAAATTCAAAATAGCTGCGCTCTCCGCGCTTCTCGAGGGCCACAAGCTCGTCATGCGTCTTGGCGATGGAGCCGTTGAGGTCATCGCGAGTGGAATTGATCGTTCCCTCCAGATCAGAGCGGTTTTTCGCGACCTCGTCTTGTGTCTCTTTCAACTGTTTTTGCTGCTCGGCCAGCTGAGCCTGGAGCTGGGCATATTTCTTGTCCACGGGAGCGCGGCGCTTGGCGGCGTGCCGCTTTGCGGGCGAGGCTTCGCGGAATGGGCGGAGGTGGATGCGCCCTCAGTGGTTTTCGCGGAATTTCGGCGGTAGGACTCAGAATCAGTCGCAGCGGGTGAAGTTAGGATGGCGACGAACTGTGCAGAGTTCTGCGCTGCTGTAAGTTCGTTTAGCTTTGCGGTCAAGGCATTGAGTTGCGATTGCATCTGATTCTTTGCCGCGTCAGCTGCCGTGGCCTGCGCGCTAAGATCGCGGGCCACTGATTGTTGGTGATAGCCGTAGACGAAAGGTCACGGCGGTGATTCCGAGTAAAGCTACGAGGACGAAGGTCAACCAGCGGTTGGGACCCGCCCCCGCCGGTGCCCCGCCGTTCTCGTTGTGGTTCGAATCCTGATACTCCTCCATGATTACCCTCCCTGAGTCTCCTGCGTTCCGATAGCGGCATCTTTACAACTTTTGGAACTACTTAGCGCTCCGCCGCCGGCCGTTACAGCCTAAAATCACGAAGCAAAGTCTTGGAGACAGAAATCCCTGGATTTTCTTAGCACGCTGAAGGGCCGGGCGCCCGCAGGTTCATTATGCGCTAAAAGGTTTATCTTCATAAAGTAGACAGAGAGTAGAGGCGTATGTTTTTTGTCGGGGTACTAGTCCTGGAAAATTCTCCCCGGCCCGACGAAGGATTTATCAGGCAAGCGCAAATTTGGAGGGCCTTCCATCAGTTGCCGCTGGAGTCTGTCAATGGTTGCGCTGGGTGCGGAAGCCAGTTGCCACGCTCGTCTGAGGGGAGCGGCTTAAGCTGACGCCCAGGGTAGAGCGAAAAGATCGGGGGGAGAGATTGCCGCCATGCGAGGGCGTGTGCTAGCATCCGCGGAGTTGGGGAACGGACCAGGGGTAATTTCCTGCCCGGCGCTTCATTTTGCAGAACTGCCGGCATCGGGGCCACGCTCTCCATCATCTTCTGAATCGCATACCCAGGCGCAGGCCCGCGCCTGAATTCTTCGGGACGGACCTCGTCTGTTGGCGCCGGCATCGCCGGGGCCGCGCAAAGGGAGGTCTGTATGAAGAGCTATCTCACCAAGGACATTCGCAACGTTGGCATTGTCGGCCACGGCGGCACCGGCAAGACGCAACTGGTGTCGTCGTTGCTCTTCACCGCGGGAATGACGCCGCGCTGGGGAAAAGTTGCGGATGGCAGCACCACGACCGATTGGGACGAAGAAGAAATCGCGAGGAAAATCTCGATTCAGACCGGCCTCGCTTATGCCGAATGGCCCACTTCCGGCGGACAAGCGGAAGGCTCCGAAAAAGTAAAAATTAATTTCATCGACCTGCCGGGCTACTCCACATTCATCACGGAAACAAAGGCTTCGCTGATTGCGGCGGACGCGGCGCTGATCGCCGTGGATGCGCACGTCGGCGCGCAAGTGACCACGGAAAAGGTCTGGGATTATTGCACGGAGTACGATATTCCCCGCGCGTTTGTACTCACCTGGATGGACCGCGAGCTGGCGAGCTTTGAACGCTCGATGGAATCACTCGAGCAGGTTTTTGGGCGCAACGTCGTTGCGCTGCAACTTCCGATTGGCTCGGAAAAAGGCTTCCGCGGCGTGATTGATCTCGTCGCAATGAAAGCGCACATCTACAAGCCAGATGGAGACGGGAAGCCCTCGATCGAAGAAATTCCCGCCGCGCTTGCCGACGAAGCGAAGGAGGCGCACGAAAAGCTGGTCGAAATGGTGGCGGAAGGCGACGACGAACTGATGGAAGAGTTTTTCAGGGAAGGCACGATTCCGATTGCGGATTTGATTCCCGGACGTGCGGAAAGCCATTGTCGCTGAAAAAATATTCCCAGTGCTGATGGTTTCGGGGCTCCGCAACGTGGGAACGGCCAGTCTGCTGACATTCCTGGCCGATGCGTTTCCGCATCCCGATGAACATGCGCAAGTGGGTTTTACGGAGCCGAACTGGAAAGGGTGAGCGCGTGGAGCGCAAGTACGATGACGGCCAGCCGCTCTCCCTTTTCGTGTTCAAGACCCTCGCCGATCCGTTTGCCGGGCGTATCAACTATTTCAAAGTGAAGAGCGGTGTCCTGAAAAACGATGCGACCTTGACGAATTACAACCGCGGAACGTTGGAGCGCTTCCAGCACACCCAGGTTGTGCAAGGGAAACAACTCAGCGAAATCGCTGAGCTGCACGCGGGAGATATCGGCGCGATCGCCAAGCTGAAAGAAACAACGACGGGCGAAACACTGGGCGACAAAGTCTGCTCCCATCTACTACAAGCCAGCACAGCTGCCTGAGCCGTCGATCACGTTCGCCATTGAGCCCAAAACACGCGCCGACGAGGACAAGATCGGCGTCTCCATCCACAAGATTATCGAGGAAGATCCCGCACTGCACTTCATGCGCGATCCACAAACCAAGGAATTTCTTCTTGCCGGGTCCGGGCAACAGCACATCGAGGTGGTCGTCGCAAAGCTGCACAAGCGCTACCACGTGGATCTCACGCTCAAGCCGCCCAAAGTGGCGTACCGCGAAACCATCCGGGGCAAGGCCGATGCTGAGGGCAAGCACAAGAAGCAGTCTGGCGGGCACGGGCAGTTCGGCGTGTGCCGCATTAAGATGGAGCCGATCGAGCGCGGCAAGGGCGTTGAGTTCGTCGATGACGTTTTCGGCGGGGCGATTCCGAGGAACTGGATTCCTTCCGTGGAGAAGGGGATTCGTGACGCGGCTGCGCGCGGGTATCTCGCCGGTTTTCCGGTCGTGGATTTCCGAGCCGTGCTCTACGACGGCAAGTATCACGACGTGGATTCTTCAGACATGGCGTTCAAAATCGCGGGCTCGCTTGCCTTCAAGGAAGCGATGAAGATGGCCAAGCCCGCTCTGCTGGAGCCGGTGATGCACGTCGAGGTTTATGCACCGGACCAATATTCAGGCGACTTGATGGGCGATCTCAGCTCGCGGCGCGGCCGCATCGCGGGAAGCGAGGCGCGCGGACACAATGTGATCATCAAAGCGCAGGTCCCGTTTTCGGAAATGCTGAGTTACGCCAACGACCTGATTTCAAAAACGCAGGGCCGCGCAACATACTCGATGGAATTTTCGCACTATGACTATGTGCCGAACGAGCTGGCGCAAAAAGTAATCGACGCGCACAAACCGACACACGGCGAGGCGGAAGAGGAAGCGTAACTTTTCCGGAATTTCTCTCGCGAGCCGAGCCTCACGTGACTTCGTGGGCGTTTAGAATAATCTGGGCAAAAACATACCGGTGTGCTCGGTGTGTGTTTTGAAGTTGTCACCGAATTCCTGCGCGAGCCAGCGTTCCTCCTTGCTGGATTTCAGATAGAACGCCCCGAGACAGATGGCGACGGCTACCACTCCACGCATTTGGCCGACCACCAATGCCGTGCCAACCGCGGCGAGAATCATCCCGGTATAGATAGGATGGCGAATCCGCCGGTACGGTCCGGTGCGGATGAGTTCGTGGCCGGCGCGAATGCTCACGGCAGCGCTCCAATTAGCTCCGAGATGCGCGCGAGCCCAGATGGCGAACGCTATGCCTATGGCTGTAACCAGCAGCCCGACAAGTTCCACGTCTTGCCGCTTTGCAACGAAGCGTAGTCCGAGCCAGCCAAAACCCATGAATGGCTCAAAGAGAAGGAGGTAGCAAACCGCCATCGGAAGGATTTGGCCCATCCGCTCCGAGCCGGTCTCGCGTTTTTTAGCGCTTTTCTGGTTTGCCGCGGAGACGAGCCAATAGATCCACAGAACTACCCAGCAGCAAACAGCCAAGGCAAACGTTGGTATCCCGGGCATAGATTTCTCTCAATGTAGATACGAAATAGGCTGACATAATGTTACTTTCCGGGCGGCACCAAATTGGTGCTTGCCGGGAAGAATCGCACACCCAAAATGGTGCTCCTATGAAAAACAAGCCAGCCCTCAAACATAGCCCGCGGAAACACGGCCCACAAACGACGGCCATCCATGGGGGTGAGCCATCTCGCCACGGCGTTGGCGCGCCCGTTGGCACGCCGATCTGCCGTACTTCGACGTTCACCTTTTCCTCGACGGCGGAGATGAAGCTGTGGGCCGAAGGCAAGAGCAAAGCGTACATCTACACGCGCTATGGCAATCCAACCCTCAGCGTGGCGGAAGGGAAAATTGCCGCGCTCGAAGGCGGAGAGGCCGCGGTGGTGACGGCTTCGGGCATGGCGGCGATTTCCTCGGCGCTGCTGGGCGTGCTGAAGTGCGGGGACGAGCTGATTTCCACGGCGCAGGTTTATGGCGGCAGCTACCGGCTTATGCGGGACGTTTTTCCGGACATGGGAATCAGGGTCCGTCAGGTGGGCACCGATCTCGCAGGACTGGAGGAACTCGCCACGCCGCGTACGAAGTGTCTCTACGTGGAGACGCCGACGAATCCCACCTTGCGGCTCGTCGATCTTCACAAAGCGATTGCCTTTGCGAAAAGACACAAACTCATTTCCATCATCGACAACACATTCGCGACCCCCGTGCTGCAAAATCCGCTGGCGATGGGTTACGACATCGTGGTGCACAGTGCCACGAAAGCACTGGCGGGGCATTCGGATGTGATTGCCGGCGTGGCCGTGGGCAACAAGCACTGGATGGAGCGCATTCGCCACATGATCATCTATCTGGGCGGCTCGATGGATCCGGAGGCGGCCTACTTGCTGATTCGCGGGATGAAGACGCTGGGCGTGCGCGTCGAACGGCAGTGCGCAAACGCCATGGTGGTTGCGAAATTCCTGGAAAAACATCCCAAGGTCGCGCGTGTTCACTATCCAGGATTGGCATCGCACCCGGATCACAAGCTGGCGAAAAAGCAGATGCGCGGATTTGGAACCATGATGGCGTTTGATTTGAAGGGTGGTTTGGCTGCGGCGCGGCGATTCTGCGACCGCGTGCGGTTGTTTCTGCTGGCGGCAAGCCTCGGCGGTGTTGAGTCGCTCGTGATTCTTCCCATCTACAGCTCGCACTACAACATGAGCGCGGAGGAGCTGCGGCGCGCGGACGTAAGCCCCGGCACGGTGCGAGTTTCGGTCGGGTTGGAAGAGGCGGAAGACCTCATCGCCGATTTGAAACAAGCCTTGGCGTAAAGCCACGATACAATCCGAAGCTTGCTCCTCCTGAAATTCCAGTTGCAGTTCGAGAAGACTGGGCGCGTGACGGCGGCGAAATTCCCGGCTGCCTGGAGATCGAGGAAAATGAAACTGTCGCTCGATGGGAAAGTAGCGATCGTTACGGGCGCGTCGCGAGGGATCGGACGAGCCATCGCGGAACGATTGGCCGGCGAAGGCGCTGCGGTCGTGGTGAATCATCGCGCGAGTGCCGGGCAAGCGGCGGACGTCGTTGCGGCGATTGAAGATGCCGGGGGACGAGCCGTCGCGCTGCCGGCGGATATGGGCGTGGTTGAGGACGTGCGGCGGCTTGTGAACCGCACGATGGAACTGTTCGGCAGGTTAGACATTCTAGTCAACAACGCGGGAGTCGGAAACAGGACCGCGATGGCCGACATGACCGAGAAGGAGTTTGATTGGACGCTGGCCGTGAATGCGCGTGGACCGTTCTTCGCCATTCAGGCGGCTGTGCCGCGGATGAGCGACGGCGGGCGCATCATCAATATTTCGTCGTGCGGCACGCATATAGCGCAGGTGACCGGACTGCTGGCGGTGTATCAAATGTCGAAAGGCGCGCTCGAACAACTGGCGCGATGCTACATGAAAGAGCTGGGCGCGCGCGGGATCACGATCAACTCCGTTCTGCCGGGCTTTGTGGAAACGGAACTCGCAAGCGATACTCCGGCGGCATACAAGGAAGCGCTGGTGCAGCGAACGGCGCTGCGGCGCCTAGGGACACCGGAAGATATCGCGGAGGTAGTGTGCTTCCTGGCGAGCGATGCCGGACGCTGGGTCACGGGTGAGACGATTCAGGTTAGCGGGGGCCTGGCGTAGTGAGGTTATATCCAATCGGAACACAGACTGAAGTCTGTGCCACAAAAACAAAAACGGGCGGGACGCCGAAGCGCACCGCCCGTTCTGTGTTTTTGTGAAGTGGAATTAGAGGGGTTGGACGTTCGAGGCCTGCAGACCCTTGGGGCCCTTGGTCACTTCGAATTCAACCGCTTGGCCATCGTTCAACGACTTGTAGCCATCAGCCACGATCGCGGAGAAATGGACGAAAACGTCCTCACCGCTCTGGCGCTGGATGAACCCGAAGCCCTTGCTGGCATTGAACCACTTCACTGTTCCTTGTTCTTTACTCACTGCTGTACTCTTTTCTGTCGGTTGGGTTGCAACCGAGCATAACTAAATTGAGCTATTTGGTGCCTCGAAATCCGAACCCCTCTTAAGAGTTACGGCCGTCCTCAGACGTAAAAAAAGGCCGCAAGTTTGACCTTGCGACCGCTTTACACATCCAAAGGCGATACAAGAGCAACAAACGCAAAGACAGAGTACTACAGTTCGGGCGCATTGCCAAGAGAAATTTTCTAAGTTTTTCTCTCGGCCGCAAGGCGCGGCCAAAGCGCGGAGCAGCGGATTAGTCCGGCAGAGTGGCTTCGCCTCGTGATGGTGAATTGCGTGGTGGCGCCGGCGGGCTTGGCGAGGCTGGCGGTTGCAACGGGCTGGCCTCCGCCAATCCAGGCGTCGACTTTGCCGGGAACGATGCGGTGCTTGCCGGATTCGTCTACGATCGATAAGTCGCGATCGCGGAGAACAAATTTCACGGTCTTTTTTTCACCGCGTTCGAGATGGATGCGCGCGATACCTTGCAGCGCCCGCAACGGTGCGCCACTGACGCCGGGGTGCGTCAGATACAACTGCACGACTTCGTCACCGGCGACGGAGCCGGTGTTCTTTACATCGACGGAAATGATGACGGCCTCATTTGGCGGAAATACTTGCGTGATCGACGCGCGGCTGATCGTAGGCAAAGGACGTGTAACTCAAGCCGAAACCGAAGGGATATAGCGGCTGGCCGTCGAAATAGCGGTACGTGCGATGGGCCATGGAATAGTCATCAAAGGGCGGAAGTTGGTCCACGGATTTGTAAAATGTAACAGGCAAGCGACCGGCGGGGCTGAAATCGCCCGCAAGCGCCTCGGCGACGGCGGTTCCGCCCTGCTTCGCCGGGATACCAGGCTTCGAGGATTGCGGGGAGATTGGTATTCGCATCGGCCCAATTAATCGGCGAGCGCGCTGCCATTCGTAAGGATGAGGATCGTGGGCTTGCCGACGGACGCGATGCGTTCGAGGAGTTGTTCTTGTGGAGCGGGCAAGTCGATGCGCGTGCGGTCGCCGCTCGAAAAACCTTCGGCGTTTACTTTCATCTCTTCGCCTTCAATGCGCGGAGAAAGGCCCATGACGGCAATGACGAGTTCGGCGTTGCGCGCCGCTTCGACGGCTTGCGCATCTTCGCCGCCGGGCAAGCTCCAGATAAGGCGAGCTTCCGAGCTGCGAATGTTCTGAAAGTATTCGATCTTCAGCGAATAGGGATGGCCCTTTTCGAGATGCAGTTTTTTGGTTTCGGTGTTGGCGGGACGATGAAGAGTCCAGTCTTCGGCGACCAGAGCGCCATCGAGCGAAAGACGAAAGCCATCCTCGCCAGTGAAGCCGAGCAAGTAGTCGCCGGATTCGGGCGGCACGAGCACGCCGGTCCAGCGCACCGAATATTTGTTCGGCAGTTGCGCCGAAATCCCTGCATCGCCCCACGCGAAATCGATGGCCCCATCGACGCGGGTCATCACGGGAGAACCTTCGAGCGTCATGTTCGGAAAGTAGTCCGCTTTCAATCCGTGCTCGCTGCAAGATGCGTCGGTGCAAAGCGCGTCAGAGGGAATGGATTTGGTGACGGGGCCCACGAGGCCGGTGCCCTGGACGAAAACGATGTTGGATTGCGGAAACCGATTGCGGATGCCGGCAAGCACCGTGACCGGATTCGAAGGCGTGCCGCTGTAGTTTCCTTGCAGAGCGTCGAGGCTGTCGGCGTTGGGCCGATGACGGCGATCGTTGCGGGCGCGTGTTTCAAGGGAAGAAAATTGTTTTTATTCTTGAGCAATACCAGGGATTCGCGCGCCATGCGAAGAGCGAGATGCCGGTGCGCTTCCGTGTCGTTGTCGGCTGCGGTGAGGCGGGAGTATGGGACCAAGGATGGCGGATCGAACAGGCCGAGCCGAAAACGCGCGATAAACAAGCGGCGCAAGCGCGGTCGAGATCGGCTTCCGAAAGCAGGCCTTGATGCACGGCGGCCAAAATTCCCTGAGGATCCGCATTCATATTGTTGCGAGAGTCGCCGCAAATAAGATCCATGCCGGCTTTGAAGACGGCAGCGGCGGCGGCTTCGGCAGTTGGCGTGAAGTGGTGGCCCTTGTAGACGTCAGCGACAGCACCGCAGTCGGAGACGACGTAGCCTTGGAAACCCCAATCTTTGCGGAGATGTTCCCCGAGCAGCGCGGAGTTTGCGCAGGCGGGCTCTCCATTCAGGCGGTTGTACGCGCACATGACGGATTCGGCTTTGCCTTCCATGATCGCCGCGCGAAACGCGGGCAGATAGGTGTCTTCCATGTCGTGGCGAGAGGCCTCCACATTCACGCTGTGACGCGTGGATTCCGGGCCACTGTGAACCGCGAAATGTTTCGGCGTCGCGATCGTTTTGAAATAGTTCGGATCGTTACCTTGCAGGCCGGTGATAAACGCGACGCCGAGCTGCGCGGTAAGGAAGGGATCTTCGCCATAGGTCTCCTGGCCGCGTCCCCAGCGTGGATCGCGGAAGATATTGATATTTGGAGACCAAACCGTAAGGCCGCGATACCAGTCCGTCGAGCCGTCGGGGTGCACCGTCGCGGAATACTTGGCGCGAAATTCCGTGCTGATGGTGTCGGCCACGTCGTGCATGAAGGGGTTCATCGAACGTCGCGGCCATGCCGATGGCTTGCGGAAACACGGTGGCGATTCCGGCGCGAGCAACGCCGTGAAGCCCTTCATTCCACCAGTTGTAGGCGGGAACGCGAAGCCACGGAATCGCCGGAGCGATATGGCCAAGCTGCTCGACTTTTTCTTCGAGCGTCATGCGCGAGATCAAGTCGTCGACGCGCTGTTCGGTGGGAAGACGGGGATTCAGATAGGGCTCGCCCTCGCGCGCTTGTTGCGCACGAAGCGCACGAGACATCGCAGCGCAGAGGAATAGACAGGCGAAGGAGCATGGTCCTCTTGTTTTTCACGTTGCGTCCACCCGATAAGAGATTTGCAGTTCGCTTCAATTCGCGCCGAATCCCCAAACAATAACGATTCGGTGGCACACTACCATCGGGGCAAAGCGCCTGTAAACGGGAATTGCGGCTATGACAATCAAGGGAGCCGGCCTCCGGCGGTGTATTGAGTAGGTCAACCCTCCCTGGCGGAAAGCGTTGACCTGGACTGTAGCAGCTACTTAACATAAGAGGATGCGCTCCAAGCTCCAGACAATGCTATACGCGATGCTCTTGGCCACACTCTCCATGGCCGCGGGTGGTTGCGAGGATGCCGCGAAACACGGCGTGCAGGCGCACGTCCCGGCGCTGGCTCCAGCGAAGGCTGCGGCAGCGCAGTTTCCGCCAATGTGGGGGAGCTCCCGCTGCGAAAACTTTCGCCGCAGTGGCTGGCCGCGATGGCACTGCGGGTTCCTGCGCCCAAAGACTATCTCATCGCCGCAGGTGGAGGCGAAATTTGCTTCTGGCGAGCAGAACTACAAAGCCGGCCACCTGGAAGCCGCGCGGCGAGATTTTGACGACGCCGTCGACTGGATGCTGGAGAGCGGTTACGACCCAAACAGCGATCCGAAGCTGAGTGAATTATTCCACCGCGTATCGATACCGTATACGGATACGAGTTGCAGGCCTTCCGCGAAGGGGACGGTTTTCAGGAGGCGCCGGCGGTGCCAGCGGCCATCGATGAAGTGGCGGAGATGACGTTCCCCGTCGATCCGCGATTGAAAGAGCGGGCCGAGGAAGCGGCCAAGAACATTTCGCATGACCTGCCGCTTACGGTGAACGACGAAGTGTTGTCCTTCCTCAATTTTTTCCAGACTCCGCGCGGGCGCGCCATTGTGGAGACGGGTCTGCGCCGTTCGGGCCGTTATCGCGAAATGATTGCGCGCGTCCTGCATGAAGAAGGAGTTCCGCAGGACTTGATTTATCTGGCGCAAGCGGAGAGCGCGTTCCAGCCGCTCGCGCTGTCGAGAGCTGGCGCACGCGGAATTTGGCAGTTCGTCGCGTATCGCGGGATGGAATACGGTCTGCGGCATACCTGGTGGATCGACGAACGGCAGGATCCGGAAAAGGCCACGCGCGCGGCCGCGCAGCATCTGCGCGACCTGTACGCGCAATTTGGCGATTGGTATCTCGCGATGGCCGCGTATAACTGCGGACCGGGAAATGTGCAGAAGGGCATCGAGCGCACGGGCTATGCCGATTTCTGGGAGCTCTATAAACGCAACGTGCTGCCGCGCGAAACAAGAAATTACGTGCCCATTATTCTGGCGCTCACGCTCATCGCCAAGGACGCCGCGCACTACGGCATACAGGCCGATCCGGAGCAGCCTGTGCCGACGGATGTCGTTCAAGCCCGGCCGTGCCATCGATCTGCGGCTGGTGGCCGAAACCATCGACGTGGACCTCGAGACGCTGCGCAGTTTGAATCCCGCACTTCTGCGTCTTGCGACTCCGGACGATCCATCGTTCGAGCTGCATCTGCCCGTGGGTACGGCGGAGAAATTTTCCGCGGAGATTGCAGACATTCCTCCGGACAAGTGGGTGAGCTGGCGGCGGCACCGCATCGAAGCCGGCGAGACGCTTACCTCCATCGCCAAAAAATATCATGTGACTCCCGTGGCGATCTCCGAAGCAAATAATATGGAACGCCATGCGGCGCTCGACGTCGGAGAAAAACTGATCATTCCCGCCGCACCGCCCAAGGAATCCAAGAGCCGTCTGGTGCGCTATCGCGTGCGCAAAGGCGACACGCTCGGCGGTATCGCGGATCGCTTCAGCGTGCCGACAGAATCGGTGCGCAAGTGGAATCACATGAGGACTAACCATGTGAGCCGTGGCATGGTGTTGCGCATTTACACCGTCGGGGGTGCGCCGGAGATCGCTCCCATTGGCCGGCGGCCGAAAACAAGTTCAAGAGCGCGTGTACCCCGGCCAGTCCGCCTCGGCGGGCCAGACCTCTGCCGCAATTCATAACTAAGTCATTTATAAACAACACTTTATGGATTACGCGGAGCAGTCCTCCGAAGGCTTGTCTGGCAATTGACCGGAGCGCTGCCTTGCTCCAGAAGCGCCGATTTTTCGTGGACAAACTGCAGAATGCTTGACAACTTTGCAGGAGTACGATAACAACGGCGCTGCGGCGGAGGGGGTTGGTGACTCCGGCTGATGCAGCGTCCCACGCGGGCCTTAGGCCCCTGGATTGCCCCTCGGGAGGATAGTATGGATTTCGAGAAGGACAACTTCGAAGACGACAATGAGCTGTCACGGCTGGAGGAGGAAGACGAGCTGGGCGGCGGTGATGAGATCGTGGAAACCGAAGAGGAAGAGATCCTCATCACCGAAGAAGAGCCCGTAGCGGCGGCGCCCGCGGCGAAGCCTGCCTCCAAGCCCGCGGCCAAGACGGCCAAGAAAGCGGCTTCCAAAAAGAAGGCAAAGCCAAAGGCCAAGAAGGCCAGGAAAGCCAAGGCCAAGCCAAAGGCGAAAAAGAAGGCGAAGAAAACCAGTCAAAAAGAAGAAGCGGCGCTAAGGCCTCGCGCTGAACTCGGTTTCTGCAGATAGGAAAAGGCTTGGGCCATCGTCCAGGCCTTTTCTTTTTGAAAACGGCTCAAGTCCAGTTTGGCACTTGGCCCGGCCACAGAGCGCTTCCATTTATGCACGGCAAGTCTCTCGAATCGGGAATCTGGCGATTTCACAAAGAGCCAGCTTGCCGAAATGAATAAGTGCCGCTAGCATAGCGCCGGATGTTACGGGCGCTGGAACAGATACGCCGGATGCGCGGCGGCGCGCAGTCTCACCTGATGCGCTGCTCGGACGGGAACTATTACGTCGTCAAGTTCCAAAATAACCCGCAGCATCGCCGAATCCTGGTCAATGAACTGCTAGGAACCAAGCTGGCGGCGCGGCTGGGGCTTCCGACGACGCCGGTGGCCATTGTCGAAGTGTCCGAGGAATTGATCCGCCTAACGCCCGACCTGGCCATGGAGATGCCACGCCAGCGGATTCCCTGCCAGGCGGGCCTGCAATTTGGCTCGCGCTATCCGGGAGACCCGCGGCGGCTTGCGTTGCACGATTTTCTCCCTGACGAACAACTTCGCCAGGTCGCGAACCTCCACGATTTCGCGGGCATGCTGGTCTTTGACAAGTGGACCTGCAATACCAACGGCCGCCAGACGCTCTTTTTTCAAGAGGCGCTTCGCGGCGCGCCCCCGGGGACGGATTCTGTGAAAGGAGAAACGACGGGAATGCCTTACAGCACGCTGATGATCGACCAGGGCTTTTGCTTTAATGCCGGAGAATGGAATTTCCCCGACGCGCCGTTGCGCGGGCTGTACGCGCGAAATCGGGTGTACGAAGGCGTGACCGGAATGGAGTCCTTCGCGCCCTGGCTCGAGCGCCTCGAAAAACAGATGACCGAGCGCGGTCTCGACGAGATCACCAGGCAAATTCCTCCGGCTTGGTATGAAGACGACTACGACGCACTTTTGCGCCTGTCCGAACACCTCCTGCGGCGCCGCCCACGAGTTCCGGAGTTGATCCTGGACGCCAAAAAATCCAATCGCCAGCCATTTCCCAACTGGATGTGAACCATGACAGAAAACGCTTCCGACGCTGTGCAGACGGAAAAGAACTGCGCTTACCGCATCCTGCGCTACACGCCCAACCTGGTGCGTGACGAGTGGGTGAACATCGGAGTGCTGGTGTTCGATCCGTCGTCTGGCGAACGCCGCCTGCGCCTCATCGATGAAGACGGGGAGTACGCGCGGGTGCGCCGGCTCCACCCTCAGGCCGACGAGAGCGTGCTCCGCGCACTTCGTAATGATCTGGAAAACCGCTTCGAATCAGCGCGCGGTTCCCAGGGCCATGGTGCAAGCGGCGGGGGCTCCAACGGCAACGCGCTGCAGGAACTCCTGCGCAAATGGGATGACACCCTGGCCAACGTGCTGCAACTCGCTCCCCAGAAGGGAGTGATTTCCAGCGACCTGGACGCCGAACTGGAACGCCTCTATACGGATCACGTCGCGCTCGCGCGCGGAACCGGCCGGGTCGGAGTTCCCGAAAGCCGCGGCGCCATCCGGTCTTACTGTACGCAGGTCTTCAAACAAGCCCGCATCTGGAATCGCATCGAAAGAGGAGTTCACGCCGAGGAGTTTACTTTTCCCGGCGATCCCATGCGCCTCGACTTCGCCTACCGGCGCAACGGCACGCGCGGTTTCGTCCAGACGCTTTCGGTGACTCGTGCTCCCGCCGAGGCCAAAGTCCTGGCATATACGGCCGGGAAAATCCAGGCCAAGGCCAGCTTCGCCAGCGAATTCACCGCCGTCACGGACATACGGTTGAATGAGGAAGACCGCCGGCACCGCTTTGTTCGAGATACGCTTCGCGAAGTGGGGATTGAGGCCATTCCGGTGGATGGCTTTGCCGTTTGGGTGGCTAAACTCAAACCCATGATTCAGTAGGCGATGGGGCACGCATGGATCACCGCTCTTCAACGGCAAGAACGAGCAGCGTCGCATCATCATGCCAGTGGCCGCCGCTGAATTCCCCTGCCACAGCGAGAATCTTCTCCTGCAAAACGGCAGCTGCCGCAACCCGGTTTTCCTCAAGCAAATGGAGCAGACGCGCTTCACCAAATTCCTCGCCTGCGGCGTCGCAAGCTTCGGTCACGCCGTCCGTGAACAGAATGACGCGATCGCCAGACGCAAGCTGCGCGGCACCCGTTGCAAACGTCTGGTGCGGAAAAACGCCCAGGACTCCGCCACCAGCTTCCAGCCGCTCGTACGATCCGTCGCGGTGCAAAAGAATCGGCGCATTGTGTCCCGCATTCGTATACCGCAGTAGCCGTGACGGGCCGTCGAGTTGCGCGTAAAAAAAGGTAATGAAGCGGTCGTTGCCGGTATTGTGGCAAACGAGGGAATTCAGCCGCGAGCACAAGCCGTCGGGAGGCAAAGAAGGAGAGGCAAGCCCCCGGACCGCAGCCTGCAGATTGGACATCAGCAAAGCCGCTGGCAATCCTTTCCCCGCCACGTCTGCGATGCACAGTCCCAGCGTCGCTTCGTCGAAGGCTAGCACGTCATAGTAGTCTCCGCCGATACTCTGCGCTGGCTGCCACGCGCCGGCGATTTCGCATCCTGCCAGCTGAGGAATGCTTCCGGGCAGGAGCCCCTGCTGAATGGACCGCGCCTCCGCAACCTCCCGCTCCTGCTGGTGAAACTGCAGAGCTATGTCTTTATGGTCCTGGTCTTCCTGCGCCGCGCGGCGACGCGACGCCCTCCGTTCGCGTCCCAGGGCGATCTGCTTTTGCAGAATTTCCAGAAGCCGGGCGTTGGTCCAGGGTTTCTCTACAAAATCGGCCACGCCATATTGCATGGCCTCGACCGCCAGTCCCACCGTCGCCCAGCCCGTCATGACCACGATCGCCGGAGCGTCTTCGGTTTCTTTCAAGTGGCTGAGCAGGTCCAGCCCTTCCCGCCCCGAAGTAGTGTCCCGCGCGTAATTCAAATCCATCAACAACAGATCAAACTCGCTTGCCTCCACGGCCCGCAGCAGCTCTGCCGGCGAAGACACTCCTTCGGTTTCGTAGCCCTGGCCTTTCAACAGCAAGCGCAGCGCGTTCAGCACGTCGGGCTGATCATCGGCAATGAGGATTCGAGGCGGAGTCGTAGCCATCATAGCGGGCATCAATATTAGACAAGTGGCAGTCGTAGCTTCCAACTTCTATCTGATGTAAGCCATTTCGTTTGGATACCTTGCTGAGCTAGCTGAAGGCAATTAAGATCTCATATCGCCCAGTTGCGGGAATTGACGTCCCACAATCGAACAGGTGTCCGAATCCAGGAAATTTCTCATGCCAAATCCTATGCGTGGGAACATTTCTTTAAATGATCGTCAAGCACAAATGGCGGTCCACTCGTCCCCAAACTCTGGAAGATCCTCGCTAGAGAACCGGCTCCGACCAATTCTCCAGTGTCTCCTTCACCTTGTGCAGGAACTGGTGCGCGACCGCGCCATCGACCACGCGGTGGTCGTAGCTCAGCGTGACGTAGCACATCGAGCGGATGGCGATCGAATCGTTAATGACCACCGGCCGCTTCTCGATTGCCCCGAGACCCAGAATGGCCACGTTCGGCTGGCTGATTACCGGCAGTCCGAACAGCCCGCCGAACACGCCCGGATTGGTAATCGAGAAGGTGCCTTCCTGCACCTCTTCGGGCTTGAGCTTTTTCGAGCGGGCGCGCTCCGCCAAATCGTTCAGCGTGCGCTGGATGCCGAGAAGATTTTTCTCGTCGGCGCCTTTCACCACCGGCACGATCAGGCCCCAATCGAGCGCCACGGCAATGCCGATGTTGATTTCCTTGTGCAATACCACGTTCGTGCCATCAAGCGACGCGTTCACCGTCGGGAAAGCTCGCAGCCCGGCCACCGCGGCCTTCACGAAGAACGGCATGAAGGTCAGCTTGGTCTCGTAGCGCTGTTCGAATTCTTCCTTGGACTTGGCGCGCAACGAAGCCACCTTGGTCATGTCGATCTCGTCCACGGAATAAACGTGAGGAGAAACGCGCTTCGAAGCCACCATGTGCTCCGCGATGCGCTGCCGCATGTTGCTCATGGGCTCGACGGTGTAGTTGCCGAAATAAATCTTCTCGCGCGGGACGGCCGATTCGAACGCCAGGTGGACTTGTCCGCCGGAAACACCCGGAGGCGGTGGTGCCGCGGACGGAGCGGGCGGTGGCGTGGAACGCGCAGGGGCTGCCGCGGGAACGCTCGGCGGCGCCGCTGCGGGAGCTCCGCCTGCCGCGATGAGCGCCTCGATGTCCTGCTTGCTGATGCGTCCGCCGGCGCCCGTTCCTGGAATGGTCGTCAAATCAATGCCGTGCTCTGCGGCCATGCGCCGCACGAGCGGCGAGCTGTGAATGCGCTCCCCCGCAGCGCGTTGGGGCGCGGCGGCAGGCGCGGAAGCTGCAGGATGCCGGTGCTGCGGGTCTCGGTGCCGGTGGTGGCGGAGGTGCAACCGCCGCGGGAGCCGGTGCGGGTGTTGCCGCTGCCGCTTTCGCCGGAACGGCAGCTGGTGCGGCTGCTGCCGCGCCTGCGCCGTCGATCACCGCGACGACCGTCTGAATGGGCACAGTCTGCCCTTCGTTGACCTTGATCTCCTTCAGCACGCCGGCCGAAGGCGACGGAATTTCCGCGTCCACTTTGTCCGTGGAAATTTCGAACAAAGGCTCGTCCCGCTCGACTTTGTCGCCGGGCTTCTTGAGCCACTTGGTGATCGTTCCTTCAAAAATGCTTTCGCCCATCTGCGGCATCACTACGTCTGTGGCCATGGATATCTCCTGTTGCTTCCTGGTTTCAATTCTTCCGAAAAAGTCGACAGTTCACAGTTAACAGCAAGCCGGAAACGCGCTGGGCAATGCTCAGCCGTGCGTTTCTGGCTGTTGACTGTGGGCTGTCAACTGTCAGCTTTCATTCAATACCGCGCCAATTCCTTCGCGGCATCAAAAACTTTCTTTGCATTCGGCAAAAAATATTCTTCCAGCGGCGGCGAATACGGCACCGGTGTATCCAGTGCCGTCACGCGCATCAACGGCCCATCCAGATCGCCGAACGCCTTTTCGCAAAGTATCGCTGCAATTTCGCCCGCGATTCCGCCCGTTTTGGTGTCCTCGTGCACCACCAAACATTTGTTGGTTTTTTTCACCGACTGCAAAATCGTCTCTTCATCCAGCGGCAGCAGCGTCCGCAAATCGATCACTTCCGCTTCGATGCCTTCTTTCGCCAGCGCCTCTGCCGCTTCGAGCGACGTGTGCATCATCGCCGCGTAGGAAACGATCGTCAGGTGCTTCCCTTCGCGGCGCACGATGGCCTTCCCGATCGGCACGGTGTAGTCCCCGCTTGGAACTTCTCCTTTGATGCGCCGGTAAAGAAACTTGTGTTCGAAGAAAAGCACCGGGTTGTTGTCGCGAACCGCTGCCTTCAACAATCCTTTCGCATCATACGGCGTCGAAGGATAAATCACCTTCAGTCCCGGCGTGTGCACGAAATACATTTCCGGATTCGCCGAATGAAACGGCCCGCCATGCACGCCGCCTCCCGAAGGTCCGCGCATCACCATCGGCGCCGGCGCATTCCACAAATAATGCCCCTTGGCGACGAAATTCGTAATTTGGTTGAACGCGCACACAATGAAATCGATGAACTGCAGCTCCGCAATCGGCCGCAGCCCCATGTAGCTCATCCCGCAAGCCGCGCCGATAATAGCGCTCTCGCTGATCGGCGTATCGATCACGCGTTCCCATCCGAATCGCTCGAGCAGCCCCTCGCTCGTCTTGAATGCTCCGCCATACACGCCGACGTCTTCGCCGAGCAGCACCACCGCGGGGTCGCGCTCCATCTCTTCAAACATCGCCTGCTTGATGGCTTCAAGAAAGGTGATCTGCGTTCCGTTGGTCTCCGCCATGGCTATCTCCGCGCCTTTCTCGTGGCGCCGGAAGTGCCGCCGCCTTCGCAGGTTTTCTTCGCTGGTGGCTTGGCGGCAGCTTTTCGCAGCCGTTTTTCTTCGATGCTACCGCTTCAGGTGTCTCAATCGTGTTTTTCGTGTCTCCAAAATGAATCGGCGCGTTCGCGCCCCCCGAACTCTTGCCGGACCCAAATCCCGCCACCGTCCACACCGCTTTGACACTCGATTTCGGCGGCGTCACCTCGGCAACGGGCCGCTCCCACTTCGCACGAATCTTGTGACACTCATCGCCAGTGCAGTAAACGCCGGTCGCGGCAAACTCCGGCGGCGGCATCGGCGAATTTTCCGCAAACTCCCGTTCTGCCGCCAGCAGCGTATCGATCTTCTCCTCCACGTCCTTCTTGCTCTTTGCGTCCAGCAGCTTTTCGCCCATCAAAAACTTTTCGTACAACAGGATCGGATCGCGCGCTTCCCAGTAAGCGCGCATCTCCTTCGGCACGTACTCTGCCGGATCGTGCTGCGCGTGGCCCAGCCGGCGGAACGTCTTTGCTTCGATCAGGATCGGCCCTTCGCCGGCCCGCGCCCGCGCCACCGCTTCTCTCGCTGTCGTAAAGACCGCGACCACGTCATTGCCGTCCACGATGTAGCTCGAAATTCCGTAAGCTTTCGCGCGGTCCGCCAGATTCTCGAGAGGCACCTGCCGCTTACCGGCGTCGAATACGCCCACAAATTATTTTCCAGGATCAACACGAACGGCGCCTTCTGCGTCGCCGCGAAATTCAACCCTTCGTGAAACACGCCTGTCGAGCTGCCGCCGTCGCCGATCCACGTCATGGTCACGATTTTCTGTCCCAGATAACGGCCCGCCATGGCCACGCCGGTCATCACCGGGATCAAATCGCCCAGCATCGAAATCGGCGAAACGATGTGCAGTTTCTCCAAGATCGCCGAAATGGCTCGTTCCGTCCTTGCCCTTGGTCGGCGAATCGTACTTCGCCATGTGCTGCATGAACACGTCGCGCGGCGGCACGCCCTTCACCAGCAGCGCCCCGATATTGCGGATCATCGGCGCCAGCCAATCCTTCTTCTCCAGCGCGTACGCCGTTCCTACCGAAACGGCTTCCTGCCCCAGACTTGAGTACAGCCCGCCGACAATTTTGTTCTGCCGGAAGAGCTTCACCATCATGTCTTCCACGGCGCGGTTCAGCCGCATGTAGTAGTACAGGTCGAGATATTGCTGCCGCGTCAATTCCTTCTTCATTCCCGCTCCAGTAGCACAGGCTTCAGCCTGTGCTCCAAGCTAACCACGGCACTTTGCCTGCAACGAGTGAACGCGCTCACGAAACAGCAACCTCAACAGTGTGCTCGGCCAATTCCGGCTTCTCAAGCAGTTCTTCCCGCGACAATTTTTGCATCCCCACCCCGAATACTTCTCCAAAGTGCTCCGCAATCCGGTGGCGCTACTTCCTTTAAACTCACGGTTCGCCCCAGCAGTTTCTCCAGCGAAGTAGCCTTGCGTCCTGCAATCCCGCACGGCACGATCAAATCAAAATTCCGCAAATCCGTCGAAACGTTGTAAGCAAATCCGTGCGACGTCACCCACCTGCTGATGTGTACTCCAATCGCTCCCAGCTTTTCCGCCGCAATCTCTCCGTGTCCCGCTTCCCCTTGAGCACTCTGAGTCCTCTGTATTAAGTCCTTCTCTTGCCGCCGGCACCCAAATCCCCGTCTTCCCGGGTTCCCGCACGGCCTTAATCCCAAATTCCGCCGAGGTCCGGATCATCACCTCTTCCAGCATTCGTACATACCAGACCACGTCCTTGCGAATCGCGCCAAGCTGTAAGATCGGATAGCCCACCAATTGCCCCGGCCCGTGGTACGTAACATCTCCTCCGCGGCTCGTCTCGTGAAATTCCACATTTCGCTGCCGCAGCACATTCTCGGAAACCAAAAGATGTTCGCGCTTCCCGTTCCGTCCTTGCGTAATCACCGGCGTATGCTCGCAAAGCAGCAGGACATCCCCAATCGCATCAGCCTTGCGCGCCGCCACAATGCGCTTCTGCAACGCATACGCTTCCGCGTATCCAATCAATCCTAGGTCCACATTGAGGTAGCTCTTCACCATTTACCAGCTCGCCCCGACCTTGTCGGGGTCACAAATCACCAATCACAACACCTGGCCACTACACATTGATCTGCAATCCCTTAACGCTCGCAAACGCATCCCCCATGCCTTCCCAAACCGTGGGATGCGCATGAATCATATTCATCATGTCGTCGATGGTCCCCTCAAGGTTCAACGTGGCCGCTGCTTCCGCAAGAATTTCCGTCGCCAGCGGTCCGATAATGTGAATCCCCAGCACCTCGCCGTACTTTTCATCCGAAACCACTTTGATGAACCCGTTGTGATTCCCCAAAATCGTCGCCTTGCTGTTGCCAACAAAGGGAAACTTGCCGGTCTTCACTTTGTAGCCCGCGTCGCGCGCCTGTTTCTCCGTCAGTCCGATCGAACCGATCTGCGGCTCGCAGTACGTGGCATTCGGAATGCGTGTATTCAAAATCTGTTGTACCGGCTTCCCGGCGATGTGCGTGACGGCAACGATGCCTTCCATCATCGCCGCATGCGCCAGTTGCGGCATGCCCGCAACGATGTCCCCGATCGCGTACAAACCCTTCTCATCCGTCTCCATATTCGCCCCGGTGAGCACGAATCCGCGTTCCAGCTTCGCTTTCGATTTCTCAAGACCGCAATTCTCCGTCATCGGCTTGCGGCCCACGGCCAGCAACAGCTTCTCCGCCTGCAGCGTCTGCGCCTTGTCCATCCTTATCTTTAAACGAAACCGTCACGCCCTTGGCATCCTTCTTTACGGACTCCACCTTGCTGCTCGTGAAGATCTGAATGCCCTTTTTCTTGAAATCTTTCTCCAACTCCGTGGAAACATCTTCGTCTTCCACCGGCACCACGCGCGGCAGTGCTTCCAGAATCGTCACCTGCGTCCCAAACGTGTTGTAAATGGACGCGAACTCCACTCCGACTGCTCCCGCCCCAACCACAATCAGTGTCTTGGGAATCTCCGGCAGCTCCAGGATGGACCGGTTGGTCAAAATCGTTTTGTGGTCCGGCTCGATCCCCGGCAGCGCGCGCGCCTCGGATCCGCTCACCAGCAAGATATTCGCGGCTTCAATCTCGCTCTTCTTCCCGTTGTTATCGACACTCACGCGCCCGGGCCCGGCGTAGCGCCCCCAACCCTGCACCCACTCCACCTTGTTCTTCTTGAAAAGAAACTCGATGCCCTTGGCATGCTTCTTCACGATCTTGTCTTTGCGCGCCAGAATGTTTGCCCAATTGATTTTCAGTCCGCTGACCTCGAACCCTAGCTCCGCGCCGTTCTTGAAGTGATCGTATACGTCGGCGTGGTGCAACAAGACTTTGGTCGGTATGCATCCGACGTGCAGGCAGGTCCCGCCTAGAAACGGGTCCTTCTCCACCACGACGGTCTTCAATCCCAGCTCGCCCGCCCGGATCGCCGCCACATAGCCGCCCGGGACCGCTCCCGATAATCGCCACATCATACTTTGCCACTCGTGATCTCCCTTCCGCAGTACTCCGAGCTGGTCAGTCGAGCACTCTGTGCCCGGCATTCCGTTCGGCTTCTCTGCGGTCGCAAATTCTCTTGACGGCTATGCGGTTGCTCTTTCCATCGGCATGGATGCAAACGCCTACAGTTTCTGTGGGATACCCAACCGGCGACTAGCAGGTAGCCTTCAGCACGAACTCCGGCCACCCGGCAAACTATGAATTTTAGCAGCCGCTCGCGGCTCCCGCAACCTAACCCCGAAGCCACGCCTGGACGAAGTTGCATTTTCTGGAATGGCATATTCTCGACTCCAGCAGCGAAACAAAAGCGTAAGATAATTGCCGGCCTCGCTCGAATCTCGTCCGGCAGAGTTATCCACAGTTATCGGACTGGTACCTTCGTTCTTCATAAATGTTTGTCCTTGACATTGTAATTTACTGTTCTATATATTCCATCCCCACTTACTGTGAGCCCAGGCCTTAGCTGCCTTCTCGGCGATCCCAGCAAGCCTGACGTCAAGGGAGGTACAGGCACCATGATCATGCGTAACGGAGAACAGTGGCATTGCACGAATCCTGCGTGCCACTGCGAAGTGTTGGTCCAGCTAAACAGCCAAATCGAAGGTGGCAATCCGCGCTGCGTATGCGGCGCACCCATGAAGAAACAGTACGCGCCGCCCAACCTGACCTATCTCGAGTTCCTGCGTGTCGAGGATCCCGTCCCCACTCGGGACGGCTCCAGCAAGAGGTGAGCCGATGCGTTCAGAAACCCTCGTACGGACTACACCTCACCACCTCAAGCCATTGGCCATTCGCGCTGGGCTGGCACGAACTTTCGGAGGTCTGGTCGGCTTCCTCGCACTGCTTTTCTTGCTCTTTGGCCTTTACCTTCTTGGAGACGCTTTCGAAAATCCATTGGCCGCACAGCCGGTTGGCGTCCTCGCCGCAGCGTTCAGCATTACTCTCGCCGTCATTCTGTTGTTTTATTTGTTGAAGCCGCGATATAAGCAGGGAGCATGAACCACCGGGTTCAGGCGCGCGGGATAGCCGAAAAGTATCGCTCCTCGAGAATTTGCCGGTGATGCAGTTCGTGCCCTGCCGTTATATAGGCCAGCGCCCGCACGCTGACTTCATTCTTGTTGGCCGTCCCTCGGCGTAACCACGCTTCTTTACCGAGCGAGTGAAACAACGCCAGGCTTGCGCTTCGCACGTGAGCAAATTCCTCCACCAGATTCGCAAGAGCACGTTCGTTGAATCCTCCGCTGCGCACATAATCGTCCTGTTCGAATCCCTCCATCGGAGTCTGGTCGCCCCTCGCAATCCGCAGCGCCCGATAAGTAAAGATTCGCTCGGAATCGGTGAGGTGCCCAAGCACTTCCTTCACCGTCCATTTCTCCGCCGCATACCGAAAATTGCCTTCCCGTTCGCTGCGTCCCGCAAAGAGCTGCATCGTCTGCACGCGCTGCGCCTCAAGCGCTTTCGAAACGTCATTTCCAGGAAACCAGCGAAACATATTTCTCGTAGTACTCTGCGTACTCTCCGCGTTCCGGCCTTGCCACTTTCATTTTCCTTCACCCCTAGCGAAGTATACCTCGCCTGCCCGCGGCGGAGACGTGATAGCCGGATTTCTCTCTTCCGAATTAGCTGCCAATCTGGATTGCTCCTGCCGCGGTCCACACATCCTGGAAAACGACGCTCACCGTGCCCAGAATGAGGAATGCTATCATCTATAAAATGCGCGTTGCGTTTCAGGGCGAGCCCGGGGCATTCAGCGAAGAAGCGGCGCTTCAGCTTCTCGGTCCAGGTATCACTCCTGTGCCGCGCCCCACTTTTGATTCAGCTTTTCGTTCCATCGAGGAAGGTCTGGCCGATGCTGTTCTGGCACCCGTCGAAAACTCCCTCGCGGGTTCCGTTGTCAGGGTCTATGACCTCCTCGTCGGCAGCAACCTCGGCATTGTGGCCGAAATTATCCTCCCGATTCAACACCGCCTCATCGGCTGTCCAGGCTCTTCGCTTGATTCCATCCGTTCTGTCGCCTCTCACCCCATGGCTCTTGCTCAATGCGAAGGTTTCTTCCTCGCCCACCCGGGCATCAAGCGCGTGCCTGCGGAAGATACAGCTGGCAGCGTGCGCGAAGCGCTCTCCCGTGGCGATAGGAGTTGCGCGGCCATCGCCGGCCGCCGCGCCGCCGAACACTATGGCGGCGTCATTCTCGCTGATGACATCCAGGACAACGCTGAGAATTTCACCCGCTTTGTTTTGCTAGTTCCAGTGCAACGCGATAACGATGGCGCGCGGGATTCTCCAAGCCTCGCGTCACCCGGCGTGACCGACATCATGGCAGAACTTCACATGCGTGGAATGCATCATTCCGACTCTCCACGAATGCTGAAAATGTCTCTTGCTCTTCGCCTTGCTCATCGTCCCGGCGCTCTCCTTGCCGCTCTGGAGCCCTTCAGCCGCCTCGCGGTCAACTTGCTCAAGATCGAAAGCCGCCCCATTCACGGTCGGCCCTGGGAGTATCAATTTTTCGTCGATGTAGAAGCCGAAAACACGGCGAGTCTCAGCTCCGCTCTCGCGGATGTCCGGAAAGCCACAAGCGACCTGCGTATGCTCGGTCTCTACACTGCCGCGCGCGGTTCTGGCACAAGTTCCGAAGGATTGGCGTAAATCAAGTAGTAGAAACCGGCCTCCTTGGCAGCATCTATTCGTATCGCAACGCGATAATGGGATCAACGTGCATCGCCCGCCGCGCCGGAAGGTAGCAAGCCACCACCGCCACGGCCATCAGCAGCGCCGCCGTAATCAGAAAGCTTGGCGCATCGAATATTCCGATGCCATAGAGCAAACTGCTCATGCTCCGCGCGAGCAACGTCGAAAAGACGAGTCCGGCCACCACTCCCGCGGACACCATCGCCATCCCATTTCCCAAAATCAGCCGCAGTACGTCCCGAGGCTGCGCACCCAGCGACATGCGGATTCCGACCTCCTGTGTCCGCTGGCTGACCGAATACGACATCACGCCGTAAGTTCCGATGGCGGCGAGTACCAGCGCCAGCAAACCGAAACTGCCCAGCAGCTGCGCTCCAACTCGCGGCGCTGTCAGCGATTGAACCAAAACCTGCGACACGGTTTGCACGTTCAGCAGCGGAACCGCCGGACCAAGCGCTTGCACCGTGCTGCGCACGCTCGGGATCGCCTTTTCTGGATCTCCTTTCGTGTGCACATACAGCACCACCTGGGCTGAGTAGTGTTGCTTCAGCGGCAAGTAAACGATGGCTTGTGGCGGCTCGCCCAGCGTCTGGTACTTCACCGTCGCCACCTCGCCCACGATCGCTATGTCCCAAGTCTCTCCTAGGAAATGTATGTGCTTGCCAATCGGGTCCACTCCCGGCCACATCTGCTCCGCCGCCGCCTTGTTCACGATCCCGACCATCCCGCCCTGCGCATCATCGTGCTCCGTGAAATCCCGCCCTTGCAGCATCGTGATTGCCGCCGTCGAGAAATATCCCGGCTCCGCGGCAATCACTGGAGTCAGTTTCCCATTCCGAGGGTCTGTGATGTCCACCCCATCCGTGAACGTCGTGCGCGCCAGCCCGCCGGAAAACGGAAACGTGTCCGAAATGCTAGCGCTTTGCACCGTCGCCACACCCGCAAGCCGCTCGACCACATCTTTGTAAAACTGCTCCGCGCGCGGCTGTGCGTAATGTTCCGCGCCGAGGTTCAGGAACATCACCATCTCCTGTTTCACTTCGAATCCCGGGTCCATTTCCTGAGCGTTTCGCAGGCTATGAATAAAAAGCCCCGCCCCGACGAGAGCAATCAACGAAAGCGCAACCTGAACCATCACCAGCACCCCGCGAAGTCCGTACCATCGCGCGCTCCCTGTCGGATTTCCCGTGCGGTCTTTCAGCGCCGCGATGCGGTCCGCCTTCGAAGCCTCGAGCGCCGGAACTAGTCCGAACAGCACCGTCGCCACCAGCGAAAGGCCGATCGTGTAGAGCAGAACTCGGCCATCCAGGGTGAAGTCGAGGCGCCGCTGCAAGCCCGGAGGCAACAGCGAACGCAGCAGCGAGCGGCCCCAATACGCAACCAGGATTCCGAGCGCTCCAGCCAAAAGCCCCATCAGCAAGCTTTCCGTCAGCAATTGGCGAATCAGACGGAACCTCGAGGCACCCATCGCCAGCCGCACTCCGATCTCCCGGTGCCGCTGCGTGGCCCGCGCCAGCAGCAGATTCGCCACGTTTGCGCACGCGATGAGCAGCACCAAGCCTACGATCACAAACATTAACGATCCGGCGCGAACGTACACGCTTCGCAGTTGTGGAGGAATCGCGGTCTGATCGATCGGCACGAGCATTTCGTTCCGCCCGCCGTTGTCTTTCGGAAATTCTTTTTCGAGTTGCAGTCCGAGGTTATGAATGGATGCCCGCGCCTGCGCAACCGTCACGTTCGGCTTGAGCCGCGCCACCATGGACGTGAGCCGAAAGGCGCGCTGATTGAACCAATCCTTGGCCAATCCCGTAAGCACCTGATCGTGCATCAGCATGGGAACCCACGCGTCCGGGCTCCCCAGCACTCCGACATCATGGAAAGTGTCCGGCATAATTCCAACCACGGTGAAGTCCTGCTCGTTGATTTGAATCGCTCGCCCCAGCAACTTCGCATCGCCGCCGAATTCCCGGTTCCACAGCGCGTAACTGATCACCACAACCGGCTGCGGTGTTTTGTCCTCTTCCGCGGAAAATCCCCGGCCCACTTTTGGCTGCACGCCCACGACGTCGAAAAAATTCGCGTTCACCACTTCGCAGAATGCTTGCACCTTCTTGCCGCCAATGGTCAGATTCACACCCGTCGGGATCGCGATGGCCGCGCCCGAGAACACGTCATTCTTTTCGCGGTAGTCAGCCGCATTCGGGTAAGGCGTTGCCAGGTATTCCTGTAGAGGGCCGCCCTTGCTCTGCGCGGTCGAGAAAAGACTCATCAATGTGGATGGATCTTTCACCGGAATCGACTTCAGAAAGATCGCCTTTGCCAAAGTGAAAATGGTCGTGTTGGCCCCGATACCCAGCGTCAGTGATAGCACCGCCACCGCCGTAAACCCCGGCGACTTGGCCAACACGCGAAGCCCATACCGCAAATCCTGAAGAAAATTTCCCATGGGAACCCTCCTTTGGAGGAGCGCGGGAGCCTGCATAAGCCGGAAATTCAAGGCCTATTGGCTGACTTGGGCAGCCTACTCTCTTCAGGCTTCTGAAACAACGAACCTTTCGCCGAAGTCGGCTGTCAGCATCCGGTATTCGCCTTGGCCTGGCCTTGGGCCATTAGGTCTTCAACTGGGAAACAACCCGCTCATCTTGACGCGCCCATTCTGCCGACCTAACATGCGCTGAAATGTCAGATTTCAACGTACTCCGTTCACCTCTGAACTTTCTGCGGAGCAGGCTTCAAAATATCCCCCACCGCGATGTGCTCGAGGCCGAGGAAGTTTGGTGGAAAAACGAAGGTATTGCCATTTCGGATGCCATCGACCGTGCTGGAACGCCGTGGTTGCGAATGTTCGATCGTCTCGGAAAACGCGTCGATGAAATTCTCTACCCTCGCGAATATCAAACGATTTTGAGAAGGGGCTACCGCTCCGGAGTAGTTTGGCGCGCGCTGGAAGAAAAATCACTGATCCCCACATATCTCCTGATCTACACCATTTCATTCCACGATCCCGGAATTTGCTGCCCTTATACCGTGTCGCTCGGCACGGCGGTGCCTCTCGCAAAATATGGCAGCGCCGAGTTGCAGGCTCGCTTTCTGCCGCATCTCTCAAGGAAGGACGATTCCGTGTGGCAAGGCGCGACGTGGATGACGGAGATCAAAGGCGGCTCGGATTTGGGAGCCGCCGTCGAGACGACTGCCCGGCCAGCGGACGATAGCTGGCGTCTGACGGGCGACAAATACTTTACGAGCAACGCCAACGCAGAGTTAGCCGTCGTGGCTGCACGCCCAGAAGGAGCCGCGGCAGGCGTGCGCGGGCTGGCATTATTCCTGGTGCCGCGACACCGCAAGAATGGCGAGCTCAACTATTTTATCCGCCGCCTGAAGGACAAGATCGCAACGCGCTCGGTTCCAACCGGAGAAGTCGAATTGCGACGACAGCGAAGGCTATCTCCTCGGCTCGGCTGACGCAGGGATTTATCTAATCCTCGAAGTGTTAAACCTCTCGCGCGTGGCAAACAGCGTAGTAAGTGTCGCGCTGGCCCAGCGCGCCATGGCCGATGCGCTTTCCTACGCCGGGCATCGCGCCGCTTTCGGCAAGCCAATTCTCGATCATCCTCTCCTCCATCATCAGTTTGAAGCTCGCCTGAACAGCGCTTCGCTCGGCCTTTGCGCTGGCGTGGGAATCTGTTCAACTCCTGAACGAAGTCTGGATGGAGCGCCCACCTTACTCCGATCGCTATCATCTTTTCCGCTTGGTTGCCCACCTCGCAAAATACTGGACAGCCGAGTTTGCGGTGGATACCGCAAAGTGGGCCATGGAAGCGCACGGCGGTTTGGGCGTCCTAGCCGAATATGGCGCTGAACGCTGGCTTCGCGAAGCCATGATTCTCGCCATCTGGGAAGGCACCTCGCACCGCCAAATCCTCGACGGCCTCGAAGTGATGGAACGAAAACACGCCCACAAGCTCCTCTTCCAGCGCCTAGCGGAAATCGCGCCCTCAAAAGAACTTCGGGACATGGAATCGGAAGTCGAGCAACACTTGGAAGCTTCCACCCGAAAAAAGGGAAGCCCTCGCCGAACCGCTCTTCACAAAGCTAGCAGTTTTCACCGCCGAAACACTGACTCACAAGTAAAATTACGGCCACGCGCCATTTAGTGGCCTTTGTTATGAATGCGAAATTGATAGCCTTATCTTAATAGGGGCCCGCATGGTCTCGCGCCTCTTCATTCGTCCCTTCATTTTTCTCTTGACATACGAATTACTTAGTACTACAAAACGGATATCCATGCGACCCAAGCACACCACGCTCACCCCGCAGGAACTGGAAATCATGAAGCTCGTCTGGCATCGCGAAACTGCCACCGTCCGCGATATTTATGAAGCCCTGCTCGAGCACCGCAAAATCGCCTACACCACCGTCATGACCATGATGAAAATCCTCGAAACCAAAGGCTATTTGAAAAAGCGCCGCCAGGATCGCGCTTTCCTTTACCGCCCCGCGCACACCAAGAACCAGGTCATCGGCGGTATGCTCCGCGAATTCATCGACCGCGTTTTCAACGGTTCAGCGGAGCCGCTCCTCGTCCATCTCGTCAAAACGCGCCATATCCGCGAAAAAGATTTGCAAAAAATGGCGCGCATGATCGAGGAAATAAAATGAGCGTTCCCGAAGCCATGGAAGCGCTCCGGAGGCGCCGATGACCACAGCGTTGTGGTTCTCCAATCTCCTGTTTTGGAGCGCCCAGGTCGCTCTGCTCGCGCTGGCCGCCGCGTTTCTTCCGCGCCTTTTCCAAATCCGCCAGCCCCGCGTACTGCTTGCCTATTGGCGCGCGCTCCTTGCCATCTGCCTGATGCTTCCAGTTATCCAGCCCTGGCATCGCCTGCCAGGCGTCGCCGCAATCGTTATCGCGCCGGACGTCTCAGCCGTTCGCGTCCTCCCCTCATCCAGCCCCCGCCGTCTCGCACTGGCATTTTCCCAGCCTTCAACTCATCGCCCAAATTCTCGGTGCCGTAATTCTCGCGGGTATCGCCGCACGATTCGCAATCCTCGCGATGGGACTTCTGAAACTCCGCCAGCTCCGGCAATCATCTTCGCCAATCACTCTATTCGCTGAATCCACTGCCGTCCTCGAAGAAATGCGCGCTCGTGTGAACGCCAGCGCCGAGTTTCGCCTCTCCCCCGATGTAGATTCGCCCGTCACTTTTGGCTTCACGTCTCCCATGGTTCTTCTCCCCGAACGTTTCCCATCCATGAACGCGCGATTCCAAGCCACGATTGCCTGTCACGAACTCCTTCACGTTCGCCGCCACGATTGGGCGCACCATTTGGCCGAAGAAATTCTTCGCGCCGCGTTCTGGTTTCATCCCGCCATCGCCTGGCTCATCGCGCGTGTCCGCCTGGCGCGCGAGCAAGTCGTCGATCTCGAAGTCATAAGACTCACGCAAGAGCGCAAGCCCTACCTCGAAGCTCTTCTTGAATTTGCCACAGGCCGCAGCCGGACTCGCGCCCATTCCTGCGCCGCCATTTCTCGTCGAGCGTCAGCTCGCCGAGCGCGTCGCTCTCATGCTAAAGGAGGTTCGTATGTCCCGAACAAGACTGATCGCTTCATTGACGGCCACCTCGTGCTGTATCGCGCTGGCCGTAGTTCTTGCTGTGTTGGCTTTCCTCTCAAAGCCGCGCCCCGCCCCGCGCAAAATCCTCCGCAGAGCGGCGTAGCGGGCGGCGTAACAGGTGGTGTTGCTAGCGGCTCGCACGAGGGTCATATCCGGTGTTATCAGCAGCCGGCGTGGGCGGTGGCAGTATAGCGAGGCGTCGCCGGTGGAGTTGGTGGCAAGCGCCTCCCGCGACATACCCACGGTAGATCTCAACAGCATCTGGATTGACACCGTAAAGCGCGGTCCCATGCTCCGCCAAGTCCGTGGACTCGGCACGCTCGTCCGCGCCGAAGATTCCGCAAGCTTGGTCGCTCGCGTAGCTATTGCTGTTGTCCAGGCCGCGGAGGTTAAGCCCAATCAAAACGCCACCATAGACACGCGCAAAGGTCTAGTGAAAGGTCACGTCACCGGCATCAACGCCTCCGCTTCGGACGGAACCCGCACCGTCTACATCTCCCTCGATGGTCCCTTGCCCAACGGCGCTGCTGCCGATCTCCCCATCGACGCCACCATCGACATCGAAAAAATCGACAACACTCTCTACGTCGGTCGCCCCGTCCACAGCGCGGCAAATTCCACGTTGGCTCTCTTCAAGATCGTTAAAGACGGCGCAGAAGCGGAGCGCGTCAACGTCAAGTTCGGCCGCTTATCCGTAAACGCTATCGAAGTCCTCGATGGACTCAAAGAAGGCGACAAAATCATCCTCTCCGACATGTCCCCCTACGACACCGCCGACCGCATCCACATAAAATAAGCAATCGCGCTTCGGCTCAAGGTGTTTCACCCTCGGTAGGAATCACCTTCAGCACTATTCTCAGATACTTGGCGCCGGAATCGCTCCCCGGCGATAAACGGCGTTGCCTAAGCAACGCAAAAGCCAGGACTTAAAAAATTCCACAAATTATTATTGACACGTGAATAGTATCTATGGTATTCTATATCTGTTCAGAAGTGTGCCTCGCTACCGCGAGGCTTCCCCTAAAAATCCCAAATCTTTCTTTCTGGAGACTTCCATGTCCACTAATCGCGCCAAGGACCGCGCGTCCTTGTGTTCTTTCACGTTCACCGATGGCCGCCGCTGCCGAAGCCCGCGCCGCGACAGTCATCCGCATCTCTGCGCCTTCCACGCCCGCAAGGAAGCGCAAGCCCTCGCCGGCCAAGAAGCTGGCGAAGACATCGCCTTTTTTCTCTCTGGCGACTATGTCTCCGCCGGCGACCTAAGCTTCGCGCTGGGCCGTCTATTCGCCGCAGTCGCCCAGGGCCACGTCAAACCCAAAACCGCTTCCACTCTCGGCTTTCTCGGCCAAACGCTCGTCCAGACCCTCCAGCTGGCCCAAAACGAATACATCAGCGCCTTCGGCACGGCTTCGTGGGAACGCACAGTCGCCCACAATTTCAAACAGTCCGGCAATCGCCAGTGTCCGCCTCCTGCCCCCGAGCCTCAATCTCCCCCAGCACAAATCGCCGATCAACCCGCCGCCTCTGAGTCGTCTAGCCCCAAATGCGAATCCAACTCATCCCCAACCAGCGATAAAATTCACTCTCTCTAACTCTCTTTAGAATCAACACTTGTAAAACTGTATGAAAACAAACCACTTTATCTACGTTTAGAATCAACACTTATGCAAAACTCCCCAGGGGGGTCGGACAGCCAATCTTGGTAGTAGGCCCTATGGGTGCCCCACACGCCGGCTTTGCGTGTGGGCTCTTGACTTTGACTCGTTCGTCCTGTTTTGTTTGCCAATTCATTTAGCGCCGGGCCACTGGCGCATTGTGGATGCCCCGACCAGCGCCAGCCCCGCGAAGGATATCCGCATCGTTGTTGCCCGCCAGTAAGTACGCTAGACTAGACACACGGTCAAAAGCAGGGCAGCCCGGAAGGGTGCTCCTGTTGCAAGTGGGGCGTAAACCCCAAGAAAGGCTGTAAAGCCATGAATGAAGCAGTAGAACGTGTACTCGGTGATTTAGCTTACGTTTCGGATACTTTGAACAAGGCTTCTGATTCACTTTCAAAGAATATCTTGGAGGTGGAAGAGGCGCTTCAACGTTACCGATTGGGAGTTTCGGCGTGGGTTCCTATCCAGTATCACGACGTAGTTGACCCTTCCCCGATGTCTCCCGTGGATGGCCTTACCCGCGTTATGACGCTCGGATATGGCAAGCTCAAAGGCAAGTGGGGCTTACTTGTGTCGGTGGGCTTCGATGACGAACCGATAGGCGACCACAACATAAGCTTTCTGCGCGAAGAAACTCGCGATGTGAAGCTGAAGGCCGTGGAAAAACTGCCCGAACTTCTCAGCACACTGTTGGACGAAGCAACAAACCTAGCAGCCGAAGCGACGAGCCAAGAATCCGCAGCTCGTGAAATCGCGCTGGGCTTGAAGCGTTGGGCTAAGTAGTTGCTGTAAACAACAGGACAAACTGACCCTAATTTTGACCCAAGATACGCGGCCTTCGGGCCGCGTTTTCTTTTGTCAAAAAGGACTTCGTTCGCCTATCGCTTGCAGGGCCTTCCAGAAGGTGGATTGAGTCGCTTGCCCCGGCGTGACATTGATCCCCATATCGTGGGCGTGTCGCAACGCCTCAGCCGGAGTAACTCCGCCGACGCCGCTAGGAGCGTTGGCTTTCTCTAAAGTCATTTCTAGCCCTATGGTTTGGCGGAAACGCGATCCGAACGAGAGCGGGACGCCTTCCTTTGGTAAGAACACAAGCGGATTACGAGGCATCGACAATCGCGCACACAAGTTCATAAAGAGAAGAACTGCGAAAGTAGCGACGGCCAAGGAAATGATGACCCACATGCTGATGAGTAATATACCGCGCCCGGCCAACACTAAGGTGCGGGACGTTGCGCGCGTGTTGCTCTTTCCGGTACCGTGGATAGTAGGAGGTAACACCAGCCATGAGTAAGGAAGTAGCAGCGGCCATATTGACGCAGACGTACTTTCAATCCAGCACGGAAGCGAACAGAAGGGTAGCCAACGAGGTCAATGCAGACCCCGCAAAAGGTGCTGCACCCGCGAAGGGCGCGGTTGCCACTGTGACCGCGGTGTATCACGAATTCCTCAAGATGATGCCGGGTAATCAGTAACGAAGCCCCTCCACATGAATCCCGCGACGCCTTGGAACGTCTTCCTTGAATACGCCGGCGGCTTTTTCGTTGAACCGTGGCGGATCGTGTTCTTGCGAACGCAAATTCGGGGATTGACTATTCGCTGGTGGCTAGCGGTGGCCTTGATTTGGATTTTTCAGTGCCTTCCGCTGGCATGGCTTTGGGACTTCCTCTGGAAGCGCAACTAAGGGACCGCCCGCGATATCCCTAGGACGGGTGACCAGGGGGTTTAGCGGGGTGTCTTTTGGCTTTGCTTTTGAATTTGCGGGTGCCCCATACGTCGGTTTTACGTGTGGGGCTTTTGACTTTGATTAGTTCGTTCTGTTTCGTTTGCCAGTGCATTAACTCCTTTGGAATCCGCACTTCCAGAAACGCGCCCGTAAACTCTCTGGAATGAACACTTCCAAAGCACAGGACTTAAAACCCCTTAGAATGAACACTTACAGGAAAACGGGAGGGGGGGACCCACCTATCAACCGGCCGAACAAACCAGGAATCCCGCAAGGAGTTGCATCCCGAACGACCAATGGAGTGAGCGATCTTTGTGTTGCTCCACCCGCCATGGGTGACCCTATGAAGGACATCGAAGATGCCAGGCACACAAGAAAAAGGGCCAGCAAACCTCGCCGGCCCTCCGCATCGATTCGTTACTTCGTTGCCTCTTTACGTCATTACTTCAGCTCCTTCAGCAGTAGCTGCACTCGGCGTCGCCCATCCCTCCGCCGGTCATATCATCCTTCATCCGCCGCAGCCGCTGCCCAAGCCGCTCGGCCATCTGATGCCGCGCGCGCCACAACCGCGCCTTCAGCGTATTCTCGGTCACGCCAAGCTTCTTCGCCGCTTCGCCCGTCGAGTAGCCTTCCACTTCCCGCAGCACAAACGCCGTGCGCAGGAGCGGCGAAAGCTCTTCCAGGTTTTCGCTGATCATCTCCCGCAGCTCCGTCCCGGCAAACATCTGCTCCGGGTTCGGGCCTTCGGCTGCGAAACGCTCGGAAATCGGCAGCTCATCCTCACGCGGAGGTTCATCCAGCGAAACCGCTGGCCGCGCCTTGGCGCTCCGCCGCCTCATCAGCGCCGCGTTGATCACGATGCGCGTCAGCCACGTCGAAAACTGCGACCGGCCCTCAAACCGCTTCATATTGCGGTAGGCGGAAAGCAATCCGTCCTGCAAGGCGTCTTCGGCATCTTCCGTATTGCCGAGCACGCGCAACGCGGTCTGAAAGAGCGGCCGCTGGTAACGGCGGAACAGGGTTTCCACCGCCTGCGCATCGCCTCTCTGTCCGGCGCGGATCAGCTTGTCTTCGCTGAACTGCGTTGCCACTGCCGTTTGCGTCGTTATTGCCGTTTGCGTTGCCATTGTTCCCCCCAATTACTGCACAAAGTCGCTGAACTAAGTCACTGCAATGAATCTCGTGCACCGAATGCATCGTCACATTCGCCCATCAGTGCGCCGGAACACCTCCGGCAGGCACTCTCGGCTTCCTCATCAACAACCAAAACCGGGATTACCGCGAGAAATACCACGCCCAGCATCTTGAAGTTGTCGATGAAGGCCAGCATCGCCGACTGGCTCTGCACCAGGTGGTAGACCATGCCCTTCGCTTGCAGCGCCGCATGCGAAGCGCTCGACCCGTAAGAAATTAGACGCGCCGTGTCGCCGTTCGTCGTCTTCAGCAGCGCCGGATTCAAACTGTTCACACTCTCCACCAGATGCGCTTGATGGAACTGCGTCCGCCGCTCCAGCATCGTCGTCACCGTCGCGATTCCCACGCTCGCCCCGATGTTTCGCGCCAGATTGATGATCCCCGTCCCCATGTTCGTCTTTTCTCTTGGCACGTACGCGAACGCCGCCACGTTGATCGGAATAAACAAAAACGCCAGCCCAAAGCTCTGCAGCATCCGCGCTCGCACCGCATGGCTGTAATCGAGCCCCAAATCCCAGCCCGCCATCCAAAACAGCGCGATCGCGCACACCATGCACCCAAACGTAATCAGAATCCGCGTGTCCACCTTTGACACCAAAAATCCAACGACTGGCATCATCAGCATGATCACCGCGCCGCCTGGCGAAAGCGCCTTCCCGGCAAGCTCCGCCGTGTACCCCAGCATGTCTTGCAGAAATTGCGGAATCAGCACCGTGCTCGAATACAGTACGAATCCCAGAAAAAACATCGCGAGCGTCGAGATTGCAAAGTTCCGGTCTTTCAGCATCCGCAAATCGACGACCGGGTCCTTATGCCTCCACTCCCAGACAATCCCTGCAATAATCCCGATCAGCATCAGCGCAAAGAAAACCTGAATGAATCCCGATGCAAACCAGTCGTCGCGCTGTCCTTTATCCAGAACTGATCTGCATGCTTCCCAGCCCCAGGCTGATCAGCCCGATTCCGATGTAGTCGATCCGGAATCCGCTCTTGATGCTCGCCCTCTTCATGTACGGCGGATCCGAAATCAGCACCGACGTCAGCAACAGCGAAATGATTCCCACCGGCACGTTGATATAAAAAATCCATCTCCACGAAAAATTGTCCGTAATCCACCCGCCCAGCCACGGCCCAATCGTCGGCGCCACCACCACCGCAATTCCGTAAACTGCAAACGCCATGCCGCGCTTCGCTAGCGGAAACGTGTCGTTCAAAATGGCCTGCTCGCTCGGCTGCAATCCTCCGCCGCCCGCCCCCTGCAAAATCCGGAAGAGCACCAGCACGCCGAGGCTTGGCGCAAGCCCGCACAAAAACGAACTCACGGTGAACAGCGCCACGCACGACATGTAAAACCGCTTCCGCCCGATCAGCCCCGATAGCCATCCCGAAAGCGGCAGCACGATCGCGTTCGAAACCAGGTACGACGTCAGCACCCACGTCGATTCGTCCGCGCCTGCCGACAAATTCCCCGAAATATGCGGCAGCGCCACGTTTGCGATCGACGTGTCCAGCACTTCCATGAACGTCGCCAGCGTCACCGTCACGGCGATCACCCAGGGGTTGATCGACCCGTCCGGCATCCTCAGTTTGGCTAGTAATCTGTTCCGCATGGCACGTTCTTCTCTGACTCGCTTGCCCTCTACCCTGTCTTTACGTATAACCGCCCGATGTACTTTCTTTATTCCGCCCTGCCTCAAATACTCGGTTCAACTTCTTCGCCGTGTGGCTCGCGTTTCATTACTTCGTGATCACTGTCGCGTCCACATTCATCCCCGGCCGCAGCACCGCCTTGCCCGCCGGAATCGGATCCAGCACGATCTTCACCGGTATCCTCTGCACCACTTTCACGTAGTTCCCCGTCGCGTTTTCCGGCGGCAGCAGGCTCAGCACTCCGCCTGTCGCTCCAGCGATCGAATCCACGTGCCCGCTAAATGTTTTTCCGTACGTATCGACTTTCACTTCCGCCTTCTGCCCGGCCTTCATGTTCCTCAGCTGCGTCTCTTTAAAATTCGCCGTCACCCACACATCCTGCAGTGGCACCACCACCAGCAATCCCTGCCCGGCCTGCACGATTTGCCCCGGCTCGACCTGCTTGTGCGTCGCCACGCCGTCCACCGGCGCAATCACTTCCGTGTAACTCAGATTCAATTGCGCCGCATCCAGCGACGCGCGCGCCTGCGCCACCTTGGCCACTTTCGCCTGCGCATCCGCCGTCCGCATGCCCACCTGCTTATCGTCCGCGCGTGCTCCTTCCACTCCCGCTCGCGCTTGCAACACTCGCGCCTTTGCCGCGTCCAGTTGCGCCTTCACCACTTCCACATTCCGCTGCGCCTGCGCCACTTTTTCCTGGTCCGCCTTCAACGCGCTCGCCGTCGCATCCGCATTGGCTTTCGCCGCGTCATACTGTTGCTTCGAAATCTCGCCCTTCTCCATCAGCGGCTTGTACCGCGCCAAATCCGCTTGCGCCAGCGCCGCATTGGCACGGCTCTTGTCCACGTTCGCTTGCGCATACGCCAGGTCCGCCGTTTGCGCCTGCTCGTACGTCGCTTGCGCCTGCGCCAGGTCCGCCTGCGCTCCCAACAACTGCGCGTCCGCGCTCGAGTTTCCACTGGCCACGTTTGCAATCGTGCGCGGCACATCCACTCCCGCGGACCGCGCTTCGCTCTCCGCCAGCGCCAGCGCCGCTTTCGCCTGGTCCACCGCCGCCTGGTAATCCCGCGGATCGATCTTCACCAGCAGCTGTCCTGCTTTCACAGCTTGGTTGTCGTCCACCAATACGTTCGCCACTTTCCCGTAAATCTTCGCAGCGATCGGCGTGATGTGCCCGTCGATCTGCGCGTCATCCGTGCTTTCGCGGTTGTGGTAGTAGAGGAACAATCCGGCCAGCGCCGCCAGCAGTACCGCTCCGCCAAGAATCGCCAGCCGCCGCACCTTCGGGTTTGCCAGCCCCTTTGGCGCTTCCTTCTCTAGCGGCATGTCCTCAACGAGTGGCCGTACTTTCGTTGCGTTTTCCAACCCGACTTCGATCTCAATGCTCATCGTCCCCTCTCACTTCGAGTAAACTTTTTCCATCTGCCCGGTCGACCGCGCAAAGTCCGCGCGCGCCTGGTTGAAGCGGTAAAGCGCCGCGATCTGGTTGTCGTTCGCTCGCGCGAGCGAATCCTGCGCCTGAATCACTTCGATGTTGTTCGCCACCCCCGCCTTAAAGCGGTCCCGCGCCTGATCCACTTCCTCTTTCGAGAGCTGCACTCCCAGATTCGCCACTTGCACCTGATTGCGTGCCGAATCCAAATTAATCAGCGCCGTCTTTACATCCAGCGCGATCTGATTTCTCAGATCATCTTCTTGCTGCTGCAGCTTCTGAATTTCCAGGTCCGCCTTCACGATTTCCGCGTGGATTCGCCCGCCCGTAAATATCGGCACGCTCACGCCCGCCTGGTAGGTATATGTCGGGATCCCCGTTGTCGAGGAACTTCCCTCATAAGCCCAGTTGCCAGTTAAAGTCCACTCTCGGCAGCCGCGAGGACTGCGAAGCCTTCTTCTCCAATCCCGCCGCCTTCAGCCTTTCCTGCAGCGCTTTCCATTCCTGCCGTTCGCCCAGCGCCGATTCGATGCTCGACCGTGACGTCCGGCTGCGGCGTATCGAAAAAGCTCAGTGAATCTCCCAATTCGATGTTTTGCCGCGGGTCGAGATTCAGCAAGCGGCTCAGCCCGAACAGCGATGTATCCCGGTCGTCTTCCGCCTCGAGCAGTCTCTGCTTCTCATTTTGCAGTTCCACGTTTGCTCGCAGCGTGTCAATCCCCGTGCCAACTCCTTCCTTTTGCAAGTCCGCCGCCTGGTCATACAGCGCCTGCGCCAGCTCCACCCGCGACTCCGAAGCTTGCACATTCGCCACGGCCCGCAGCGTCCCGATGTATTGCGATACAACCAGCAGAATCACCTGCTCCCGCGTCGAAAGACTGTCCGCCTTGCTCGCGTTCGCCGTTTCGCGCGCCGCCTGATATCGCCGAAACAGCGTCAAATCAAATACTGGCGCGCTAAATCCCGGCCCTGCCGAGAAAATCTGAAAAGGACCGGCGTGCTGTGGAACTCCCGGTATCTTCTTGCCAAAAAATGCCTCTACGTTGATGCGCTCGACGCTATCCGTAACATTCAGGCTTGCCTGTGGCAGCAAAGCCGCTCGCGCCACGTTGCGGTCCTGTACGCTCTCCGCCGCTGTCAAAATTGCAATCTGCGCCGTCGGATTCTGCTTCAACGCCAGGCTTACGGCTTGATCCAGCGTCAATCGCAAGGCCCCAGTCGGCGCAGTTCCCGGCAGCGCGCTCTGCTTCGGCGCTCCTTGCGCGTGCGCAATCGCCGGCGTCACCAGCAAGCTGAAAAACGCCACATAAAAAATGATGTGCGACCCTTTTTTCTTGCCCCAGCAGCCTGGCTTCTCCGCGCCGCCCTCAATCTCCTTCACGATCGCTTGGTTGAGGCATCCTTCCGCAATCAGCCTCCCGCCCTGCTGGTGGATCTCCTTCAGCAGCACCTTGCCCGCAGCATCAATAAAGCTCACGCCGCACAAATCCACGCTGAATTTCTCCTCCGGCGCTCGTGTGCGCCAGCACTGTTCCAGTGCCCCCACCCAGGGCCCGGCTAGGCGCCCTTCCACACTCAAAATGGTCTTGCCGCGTTTTTTTTCTGTTGTGATTCTCAGCATTGTGACGCCCCGGCTGCTTCCAAATAGATGCAGTACACCCTCCATTGGACGTTAAAATTCATAAATATTTAAGTTATTTATTATAAAGACTTTATCTTGAATTACGACGGCAGGACCAAAATAGTAATGACTATATATGGGCAAATGCCAAAACACTGTCTCTAAGCGTGCGACAATATTAGGTCACTTCTGGATCGACTGTACTTCTACTTCGATGACTCCCGCTGCTTTTTCGAAAAAACCCTGGCCCGGGGACCGTGGTGGTCAGCTGTTGGTTGTGGCTGCGGTTACCGTGGCCGTGGTGCCGTTGAATTTCACGGTGTTGACGGTGGGCGTGGCGCTAAAGTTTTGTCCTTGAATCGTTACGGTCGTTCCCGCGCCGCCTTGTGTGGGGCTGAAACCGAGAATCGCCAGCGCGCTTGGGGAGGTGGTGGAACTTGTGATCGAAAGTAGATTTCCGACCGCGTCGTAGTTGTAGGTGGCCACGTTCCCGCTGGGATCGACGACGGTCGTCAATCTGCCCAAAGCGTCATAGAAATATTGGACCGAAGCGCCGCTCTCGCCCACAGCGGAGACGCAAAACCGAGAATGAACCAGAAGATCAGGCCTGTCAGCGTTCTCTTCTGCATCATCGAACTCCTCATCGGCCCTTACTCAATCGCTGCTTCCCATTGCGCGCTCGCTCCTCATTGCCGTCAGTCACCGATTCCGGTTCACTCGGTCGTCGCCACGCTTTGCTTTCTGCCACACCGTGAAATTTCCAAACCTAAGATCTCGAATGAAAATTGTGGCCTCGTACCGCCGCATCGATTCACGGGAACCAAGCTGCCAACTTGGTTGACGTCCATCGTTGAAATCCCTCTAAATCCGCACCCTTTGATGAACCAACCCCCAAAGGGTGCGCCACCCAAAATCGTCTTAGCATGTCTTCTCGACGCGGTCATCAGATCAACCTTACGGCAGCGTGTCCTGGATCTTTGTGCTTGCCAGCGGGCGACCAGAATTAGGGAAACCGCTGATGCAACAATGAGAAGCACCCCCGGAATGCTTGGATGGAAGACCACAGTCAGACCAGCGTTCACTAAAATGAAAATTAGACCAATAAATACCACCGCAATCTTCCCTTTTCGAAAGAAGGCATAGGTTAATCCCGAACCCAAAGCTAGCAGCAAGACTCCAGTAAAGTATTTATGCTGCCACAGAGCTCCACCGCCCATAATGAACGATACCGAGGCGACACATCCCATCAGAATAAGAAATGCACTTCGAGGTGTTAGCTCTTCAAGTCCCATCGCTATTCCTCAGCGGACCCCAAACTTCACTGTTTGTTGCAAACGGCTAAAGCCCCAACGTAGACCCCAGCATCCGACAATAGCTTGCCAGCCAATACTGCTTCGGCTGCGGCCGCCACCGATACGTTCAAAACCGGCACGACCAAACTTCCGATAGTTTCTGGAGTGAACGTTAGCAACCCGGTCGGAGCTTCGCTTACTAAGTCCCATCTGGTCGCCAGTTGAGTGTCGAGGAACCAGCGCAAAATGAGCAAAGCGCCGAAGGCGGCGGCCTGTCGAACAAACCCCGCTCCCAGCACGCTGATTTTTCCAGGTTCTATTCCCGTCAATGCGGAGATGGCTCCCCATGCGTGCTTAACGACGTTCGGAACGAAAGGTAGCTTATTGAGAGCCAGTTCTTGCGAAAGTGAGGCCGCACATCGGTTGACGTCTTTTGTTCGATCCCAGCGGAGAACCGCGATGGCCTGCAGTTCGAAGTGCCCGCCGCGCAGAAGCGCTGCGGCTCCAATGAATTCCCGCGCGGGAAAGTCCTTGGTCTTAAAGTAGCTCTTATAAATGGGGTTGAATTTGTCGAACAGCGACAAGTCCGTGCACGCAATCTGCACGTACACCAGGTCGTCCATCGTCATTCCGGCCTGCGTTAGAGTTCCCTTCAGGCTATCGAGCATGAGCTTGATTTCCTCTTCGATTTCCGCCGGCGGCTTTCCGGTCTTCGGATCCAGCCCGATTCTCCCCGCCAAATACAACGTATTTCCAGCCAGTATCCCGTCACTGTAAGGCGCCTGGACGGTCTTCTCCGGCGCGTTGAACACCTTACGGGTGGTTTGCGCAGCGGGCTGCGAAAATGCCCCGTTCACGCTGACTATCCCTGCAACGACAAGTGCGACGACCAGAAAACTGACGCGACGATTCACGGCAAGCCTCCATTCAAATCCGCTCTGAAACAAACTCACTGGATTTGCGGCGCGAGTTTAGCCCGCAATTCGTTCCGTCGCAACCAGCGAGTGGCACAGACTTCAGTCTGTGCTTCCACCCACGGCCGCACCGAAATCAGCCGGCATCATTGCCCGCGACCAGTGCTAGAATGCCGCTTCTTTTCCGAGGTGACCCGATGCGCTCCACAGTTCGAACCGCCATGTTTTCGCTCGCCGCTGCACTCTGCATCTCCGCGCCGCTCTTCGCCCAAAGCGATCTGGATCAGCGCATCAATAAGGAAGCAGACTCGCTGCTCGCAACCTACAAACATCTCCACGAAAACCCCGAACTTTCCACGCAGGAAAAAGAAACTTCCGCGCTAATCTCCGCGGAACTAAAGCAAACTTGGCTACGAAGTCACCGATCATTTCGGCCAGTACGACGACCCTACTCTAATTTCCTACGGCGTCGTCGCCGTCCTGAAGAATGGGCCCGGCCCCGTGGTTTACGTTCGAACGGACATGGACGCGCTTCCCATCATCGAAAACACCGGCCTGCCTTATGCGAGCCATGTGAAAGTAAAACGCGCGGGCGGCGCTGAAGTTGGCGTGATGCATGCTTGCGGACATGATCTGCACATGACCGTTTTTCTCGGCACGGCGCGCATGCTCGCGCAACTCAAGGATCGCTGGAGCGGCACCGTCGTCTTGATCGGCCAGCCCGCCGAGGAAACCGTCGGCGGCGCGCAAGCTATGCTTCGCGCCGGACTCTATGCCAAGTTTCCCAAACCGGACTACGTTCTTGCGCTCCATGACTCTGCCGGCATTCCCGCTGGAACTGTCTCCTGGCATGCAGGGCCGCTCCTCGCTGGAGCTGATTCTGTTGACATCACCGTGCGCGGCTATGGCGGGCATGGAGCCGCTCCGCAAGTCTCCAAGGATCCGATCGTCATCGCCTCGGAAATCGTTGTGATGCTGCAAACCATAGTCAGCCGTGAAATGGATCCGCAGCTTCCCACCGTCGTCACTGTCGGCTCGTTTCATGCCGGAACGAAACACAACATCATTCCCGATGATGCACACCTGCAGCTCACCGTTCGAACCATGAATCCCCAGCAGCGCGAAAAAGTCCTCGCGGCCATCGCCAGAATCACGAACGGCGTCGCTGCCGCCGCTGGTGTCCCTGCCGAACGCGCGCCCATCATCGAAATCGCGCAAGACCGCGTTCCTGCCACGATCAACGATTCCGCCCTCACTAACCGCGTCGGCGCAGCGCTTCAGCGCGCGCTCGGAAAAGAAAACGTGCTGCCCGGCGAGCCCGTCATGGCCAGCGAAGATTTCAGCCTTTTCGCGCTCGAAGATCCCAAGCCGCCCATCTGCATGTTCTGGCTCGGCGCCGCCGATCCGGTAAAACTAAAGGACGCGATGGAAAAAGGCACGCGACTGCCCGGGCCGCACTCCAGCGAATTCGCTCCCGTCCCCGGCCCCGCCATTCGAACCGGCGTTAAAGCCATGACCTCCGCCGTGATGGACCTGCTCAAGAAATAACGTGTGAACTCCCAAGTTGGGTTCGAATCACACTGAGTTGTTTCTACGGTCCAATCCAGCCGATTCGAATGAAGTAGAGCGACGTAACTCCGACGGCGAACCAGAGAAGTACGCCTTGCAGCAGTGGACGCCAGCCTACCTCTTTCAGTGTGGAGCGCGAGATGCCGGTGCCAATGAGGAAGAGTGTTGCGACAAGGCCGACGCGGCCGAGCCCAAAGATGGAATCAGCGAGACGAGTGATTGCCGGAGCGTACGTGTTGAGGACCGCAGCGAGGCAAAAGAACAGAATAAACCACGGGAATTGCATATTCGGCGTGCTGCGAATATTCCATTCACTGCGAATTGCGGATTCGCTGCGAATAGCGGAGTCGCTGCGAACTTCGGATTCGGGGCGAGCGTTGGATTTGTTTTTTAAGATTGCGGCTGTCGCGAGGGCCAGTGGCACGATCCATAACGCGCGGGCCAGCTTGACCGTGGTGCCGATGACCAGAGCTTGCTGGCCGTATTTTGCGGCGGCGCCGACTACGGAACTAGTGTCATGAATCGCCAGCGCGGCCCACAGGCCGAACTGCGATTGTGATAGATGCAGCACGCCGCCAATCGGCGGAAAAAGAAGCAGCGCGACGGAATTTAGAATAAACACCGTGCCCAGCGACACCGCCATCTCTTCGTCGTCGGCATGAAGAATCGGACCAATTGCCGCGATGGCGCTGCCGCCGCAAATCGCGGTGCCTGCCGTAATTAAGTACGAGGAATTTCCGCGAACGCGCAACATTTTTCCGAGAGCGAGGCCCGCTAGAAGAGCAAACGAAATTCCCATCGCGGTGTAGACGAAGCCGGTGCGACCAGCCTTCAACACTTCGTGCAAGTTCATTCCGAAGCCGAGCGCCACGACGCACACCTGGAGAAGGATTCTCGCGGAAGTCCGCGTCGCCGCGGGGTACGGATGCGTAAAGCTCAAGCCAAAAATAATTCCGAGGCTGAGAGCTATTGGAGGCGAGATGCGTCCCGTGAAAGAGAGAACTAAAACGAGAAAGAAAATGATTTTCGAGAGAGCGGGCATCGCCAGAAGAAAGAGTATGAGGGTCGAAGCAAGCACGAGCAACGGCGAAATTGGAGAGTGCCGCGAGATTCACCCGCATCTTTATAGAGTATCGTGCGGCGGAGTTCATGGTTGATCTCTCGGCTGCGAAGGCGTGGAAGCCGCTGGATTTACAGAAGCCTTCGGGACACCGGAAACTTCGGCGATGATTTTTTCCGTCGCGGCTTTGCTGACGGCACAGGCGGAATCCCAGACGCGGCATTGCGCGAGAGTGTACTTGCAGCCGCAGGTGCAAGAGTCCGCATTGAAGCGGTGGAGAGCAATCTTTTTTTGCTCGGGCGAGAGTTTCGAGAGGTCTACGCCGGGCAGCTCGGTGGCGCGGTCAGCGTGTTTCAGAAAAACCTCGCCTTTGTCCTCGAAGGTTTCGACTTTGGCCATGATGGGGAGACCGAGCAGGGCGCGAATTTCCGTCTCATAAAGCTCTGGATCCGTATATCCGACGTGCTTTTGAACGACACGGCCCTCGGTGTCCAAAATAAACGAAGTAGGCAGGGCAGGGATGCCGCCGTATTGGACGCGCAGGTCATCGGGGGTCATGGCGACGGGGTAGTCGATTCCGGTTTCCTTCACGTATTTTTGAATCTCGGCGGTGTCGTCATCGTCGACATCGAGGCCGATGATTTGGAGATGGTCCTTGTATTTTTCTTGCAAAGCGACGAAGTCGGGAACCTCTGCGCGACACGGTCCGCACCAGGTGGCCCAGAAATTCAGAAAGACAACTTTGCCTTGGAAGGCAGCGAGGGTGAGTGGCTTGCCATCGAGCGAGGTGAGTTTGAAATCGGGGGCGGGATCGGGATTGCGGACAAAGCGGATGACAGGTTCGTTGTCTTGCTGCGCGGGAGCGAAAATCGGCAAGCAGAGAAGAAGTAACGAGGTAAGGAAGTAGCGAAAATAAGTCATGGCGTCACCAATAGAAGAGCATATTGAGCGGAGAACGCCAAGTGGAGGGTGAGGCGTGACTCGTGGCCTGTGATCCGCGATCTGCGGCGCGTGAAAGATAGGGCCGTAAGATGACAGCGAAAACTGAGGGGCATTTGGCTTGAAGAAGGGGGCCCCCACCCCGGTTTTTTCGGAAGTGTTCATTCTAAAGGGTTTTAAGTACTGTGTTTTGGAAGTGCGGATTCTAAAGGGGTTACGGGTGTGTTTTTCGGAAGTGTAGATTATAAAGGACTTAGGGGCTCGCGGTGAGTGCCGAGTGGGGAGGAGATTCGGCCTATAAAAACCTGACCGGGAGGATCTTTGGCTTGAAAGATGTGACCCCGGGTGTTTTCTGTAAGAGTGGCAAACAAAGGGGTTATGGTGGACATGGCGCGTAAGAATGGCAACTACTCGACTTAAAGCAGCTGGATTTTCAATGAGTTGCGATTTCCCTCTAAGAGTGGCAGGGAAAGGAGTTAGAGGAGCAGTGGCGAGTGAGGAGTGGCTAGTGGCGAGACCTGAGGCGGAGAATCTTTGGAAGGAGCGTGGTGGGTTGATTTGCGAGCGGAACATGGGACATGGTAGCAGAGGATTGGCGAGGGAGTATAGTGTTTTCCAGGGAATGGACGAATTTCGCGGTTGAACGGTCGTTTTAGACGGTCCAATGGCAACAGCCGAAACACGAAAGTCGAAAGTAAAACCAAGAGAAGAGTCTCCGCACGCAGCTGCGCCGGCTGCGGAGAACTGAGGTTGGAAGACCTTACGGGAGCGAATCGGAGGTGGAGAGAGAACAGTCCAGGATGGGGAAGGGCGGATTCGCATGGGACGTGCGGAAGACGAAAGATTTGAGCGGGTTGGCCCTTCGAGGCTCAGGGTAAACGGGGATCGAGAGGGTTTGGCGAGACTGTGGAAATGTGTGGAGAAAAAGTGAGTAGTGGATCGTGGGTAGTGGGTAGAGAGACAGAGGGAAGACACCACCCTGGCAAGAATCAAGCCCGCAAGGATGGGCCGTCCATGACTTAAGGCCGGGCCAGGCACTCGAGCTGAAGGTATTCGTCAGGTATGTCAAAGATTGACATTCACATATTGGGGGAATAAATTTGGAAGGTCAAGGATGGGGAGCGACGAGGCTAGCCATGGACCAAATGAACGTGTCGATTACGGATCAGCTTGCCGGCTACGTGCGTAAGAAGGTCAAGAGCGGTCGGTATAACAATGCCAGCGAAGTGGTCCGTGACGCATTGCGGCGCATGGAGGAAGAGGACGAGCGTGCATTGCGGCTGGCAAAGCCGAGTGCCGCGGACATCTTGACGGACCTGACCGAGGAGCAGCTTGACAGCGTTCGCCGGCGCGTTCGAGGCAGCATTGCGAACATGGAGGCCGGCAAATTCGCCGAGTACGAAGGACGAGAAGGCTTGAGGAAACTCGCAGATGGCGTGAAGGCTAGAGGGCGCAAGCTGCTTGCGAAGCAGTCCTCAAGCAAGTAATGCGCTACCGTGTCTCAGAGGATGCGGAGCGAGACCTGGACGAGATTTTCCTGTATTGGGCCGACCGGGTGAGTGTGGAGATCGCGGACCGAGTGGTGGACAGGATCACCGAACGATTCTGGCTGCTGGGGGAGCATCCGGATGCGGGTGGGGCAGCCGAGGACATCGCGAAGGGCGTAAAGTGCTTCCCGGCAGGGAACTATCTAATTTACTACCGCAAGACTCGACGCGGCACGGATATTCTCCATATATTTCACGGTGCTCGGAGGCAAAGAGATGCGTTTCGTTCAGCGAGAAAGCGCGTCACTCTCCGCCCCGCCCGCCCCTAGCAAAATAGTCAGAAAACGTCCCGTCTGTCCCTGTTTTCCCCATGTTTTCCCTGTTTTCCTGTCCCTGTTTTCCCACAGATAATGAGCATATAATCATATAAAGTGGTTCTTTCCATGACCGCACATTCTACTGGCGGATATGACGCCGCTCAAGCACGCCGCGAAGAGGATGACCTCGACCGTTGGCGATTTGCAGGAGAGGTGGTCGAAGTAATGCTGGCTACTCCTGCGGAATGGTCCGCACGAATCGGCATCTTCGGGAAGTGGGGAGACGGCAAAAGTACTGTATTACGATTTGCAGAACAGATGCTTGAGGAAAGCAAAAACATCGTCTTTTGGTTCAATCCTTGGGCGATCCAAAATTGGAACGACCTTTGGGAGGAGTTTGGCAGTCGTCTGTCGGAAGCTCTCTCGGCAGCCGGAGTACGTGTTGACAATACTTGGCTGAGGGCGGCGAAGAACTCGACCAAGTGGCTTGATTCAAAAGGCGTCGGCCAGATTGCTAGGTCGGGGCCGCAGCTCTGGGCAAGGATAGGGCCGTTGATGCCGCGTTCAGTCTGGTAGGTCGTTGGCTTAAGTATGGCGGTCCGCAGATACGCGCCATTCAGAAGAAAGTGAAGGACCGGCGTCTTGTTGTCTTGATCGACGACCTGGATCGATGCAATCCAGAGCTGCTGCCTCAGCTCCTGCTGTCGCTCCGAGAATTGCTGGATCTCCCGGGTTTCACCTTTCTTCTCGCCTTTGACGATGAGATTGTGGCCCGCGCCCTGACTGAAAACAATCCGGCATGGGTGGAGGGTTCCAACTTCTTGGAGAAGATACTGGATTTTCGCTTCCATCTTCCGACTATCACTGAGCCGCAGAAGAAGCGATTGATAGATAGGGCGACAGCCAAGTACTGCCCTTTTGTTCCCGCTAAGTCGACCGAGGAAATTCAGGATTTATTGCCCAATAATCCCAGGAAGTTGAAGGCACTGATCCGAAGCCTTGCGGCTCTGGGACCTCAAGTGACACGGCATGACCCGGATGAGCTGAACTGGGTTGATATGTGGCTGGCACAGATGCTCCGATTGGAGTCCTATCCGTTTTTCGAACTCCTCTTACAGGGCGATATTCTGGACAAGGAAGTCGGAATGCTTTACCGGCTGTTAGAGTCCGGATCCAGAAATAAACTAAAAGATGAAGGGGCGGAGAAGAATCGGAGCCTTAGAACTCTTATCAAGAAGAGCGGTGTGAAAGATTCTGTTGTAGAAGAGCGGCTGGTTCAATTGGTTGAAGCATCCCGGTCGCGTTCAAGCGCCAATTTTCGGTATATCTGCGAGTTGTCTGTGCGCCCCCATGCCGTCACCTGGAAAGAATTTCGTCAGTTTTACGCTAACTGGGTTGCCGATTCCACACCCGAGATGATCGCGCACTGGATCGCGCAGCACGCGGAGGACCGGGGTGTGAGCACAGACGATGTCGAGCGGGAGTTGTTTGATGCGCTGATGAGGAAAAGACATGGCTGCCTTGCAGCGGCGGCGGAGTCAGTCTCAATCGAAGAAAATGCTTCATTAGCCGAAGAGGCGCGACTGTTACTCATGCTAATCAAGCAATACTTGCTTAATTTCGGCAAACTGAACGCGTCGCGATTCCGCGAGCTGTTCGGGCAAGTTTCCTATTGGATTGGATTTCGGAGGAATGCTAGCGACAAAAACTTGCGAGCGCGAGAGGAGGAGGTGTTGCGCGAACTCCTTACGTCAGCATCTGGCCCGCTAGTTCTCGAGCTTCTGGAAGTCGTCATTCCGGAGAACTCATTTCCGGACCTCGGAGAAGGCGTAGAGCAAAGGCAGGCGCTCCGTGAGCGTTGTTTGCTCTTGGTTAGTGCCAAGGCAGCTAAAGAGGCAGTTGACTTCTTAGGGCACGACGGCAATGTGCGAAGGCTCACCGAACGCGGCCGCTTTATCGGCGTAAAGTATTGCCTTTTCAAACCAGACTCAGCTGTCTGGAAAACTGGTCTTCGGAACGATTTGCTCAAGTTGGTCCGCAGCGGGCAAGAAGATAATGAAATTTACAGGAATCTCCGCGACCTTTTCGAGCTCCTCGTTCAAGGGCTCCAGTACGGGATAGACGCAGTCTCCCGAGAGGATGTAGCGGCGGTCCTCGCAAACGAAGAATTCGTCGGATGTCTGTGGGCAGCAATCGTCTCAAGAGGAATTCAGTACCGGATGTTGATCACTTACATTCAAGCTCGTCGTTCCTTGATTCAGAACGGCATCGCAGAATCGGCGATGCCGCTAACGATCGAGATGCAAGCACGCCTGGATGAAGATGGATCGCAACCTAACGTTAAGGCCAGCGACGGCCCGGAAATATTTGATTAATGATCTTGCAGCAGTAGCCCCAGTAGCGGTTAAAGGTTTAACAAGTTTCAGAGCCTCCTCTTCTACCAGCAGTTTGACGATTCTTCCGAAGATGGACTCGACGGCCACGCTGAGTGGGGATTTCATGAAGGAGTCCAATCGGGCGGGTATGGGGGAATTGCAGATTGGGACGAGTGCGTTTACGACGGAGGGGGAAGGCATGCAAGGGACGGAAGAAGGAAAAGAGAAATGACGGACGGGGAGTGAGGCGGCGTCAGCCGATGGACCCTCGTTCCCAAGCGGCGCCAATCGGTAGATCGGCGTTCCTGGACGGTGCCAATCGTGAGAGATGGGAGGTCAGTGGGGCCAGAGCCAGGCGAAGGTGGCGGCGGTTAGCACGGCGTAGATGAAGCCGTCGAAGACTTCCTTGAGGGTCATGCTCCAGGTCTGGCCTTTCCAGATGGCGTTGACGAACGCGCCCAGGCCGTAGCCGAGGAACGCGGTAGTGCCGACGACGCGCAGCACGTGGCGAAAGGGAGCGGCGGGCACGACGGTGTGAGCGGCGAGATAGGCGACGAAGCAGGCGATCAGCAAACAGTAGATAAACCATTGGACCAGGAACTTGGGCATGGAGACCGGGCCGCTAGGGAAGATGGTCACGAAGCCGACGGGCCCCTGTTTGAATTTTTCCTGCATCTCGGGCGTCTTCATATCCTTGTGGCTGCAATGCGGGAAGTGGTAGACACCGCGCGTGACGCCGGCGGAACGGAGAGCGGCGAGAACGGTGTCTTCCTCGGGGAGCTTGCGGTAGTCGCTATTGTGGTATGGCAGCACGGTATGCATGAGGGAGCTGGCAATAAAGACGATGACGGCGGAAAGCAGGATGGGGAGCCAAAGAGCGGTAAGAAGAACCATGCGCAACCTCCTGTGAAACGAGTAAAAATGCGGGGGATATTGGACGCGAGACTATCTTTGAACAAGGACGAGGTCAAGAGATTCGTGGGGCGGGGAACTACACGGAGGTGACGAACGAGCCATCGGAGGCGACATAGGCGTACGCCATGCGCGGGGTGTTGAAGGCGAAGCCGGGGTTGCCTTGGCGGTCGAGAAGGATGAGGCCGCCGGTGGCGCGGGTGCGGTGGGCGAGCAGGTGAACGGCTTCACGCGCGGCCATCATGGCATGAAAATTTTCGCCACAGGGCGAGGCATCCGCATCCTCGGAAACGCTTCCGGCAACGAGGCGGATGGATACGCGGGAAGGCTTTTCCGGAAGCGGACAATCGTGCTGCGGCGCTGGAAGGGCGCGCAAAAAGTCCACGGCGGTCTTGGCCATGACGATTTTCATGATGGCTTCGCCGTAGCCGGTGCAGGAGACGCCGCCTGCGGCGGAATCGGCGTAGCAGCCGCAGCCGATGAGAGGCGAATCGCCGACGCGGCCGGGGAGTTTGCAGCAGGTGCCGCCGGTGGAAGTGGCGGCGAAGAGCTGGCCACGAGAATCGATAGAGACGGCGCCGACGGTGCCCTGCTCGTGGCCGCGATGGTGGGCTGCGGCATGTTTGTCCTGGCTGCAAAGGAGCCAGGCTTCGCGTTCGGCTTCACTGACGAGATCCGCGGGATCGCACAGAGCGATGCCATTGTCTTTGGCGAAGCGTTCGGCGCCCTCGCCGACGAGCATCATGTGGGGGCAGTGATCGAGGACGGCGCGAGCGAGACGGATGGGATTGCGGATGCGTTGCAAGGCGGCGACAGCGCCAGCAACGAAGGGTCGCGCCATTCATGACGATGGCGTCGCATTCGACGCGGCCGTCGAGATTCAAATGCGAGCCGAAGCCGGCGTCGAAAACGGGTTCGTCTTCGAGGACGACGATAGCGGCTTCGACGGCATCGAGCGCGGAGCCGCCGCGGGAGAGAATGGACCATCCCGCGTCGAGAGCGCGGCGGCAGCCGGAAGTGCACGCGTCGACGGCTTCATCGGGAATGTCCCAAGCGCCGCCATGGACGATGAGCGCGGGTTTCATCGCGAGGAGAATGGCAAAGCGCGGAGAGATTGTCCAGAACGCGGAAGCGGAGGCAGTGTTCATCCGGTTAGATGAAGAAATCCAAAACGAAGAGAACCGCCCCCAGAAAAAGCAGGATGAACGCGGGATTGATGTGCCGCCGAGGGAAGCGGCCGAGAGAAGCTGAGAAACTGGGAAGGAACGGCCTTCAAGCGGGACTCTTCGCGGATGCTATAAAACGGACCGATGACCGTGTAGCGGGAAAGGCTGCGGCGGAAGGCGCCGAACTCGTCATGCGCCCAGACGAAGAAGTCGTCACGCTTTCGCCAAGCGAGAGCCGCGCCGAGGGCAAAAGCGAAATAACCCAACAGTGTAAGAAGCCCGAGGCCCGGGCCTGATCCCCAATACATGGCGCCTCACAGACAACTCGTATATCGGTAGGACGCTGGAAAAAGCAGAAAGGTTACTCGTCCTCGTGAATGGTAACGAGCCGCACGATCTCAAACTCTTTTTGGCCGGCGGGCGTGGCGACCTGGACTTCGTCGCCGACTTTGCGGTTGAGCAAAGCCTTCCCGATGGGGGAAGTGGTGGAGATTAGCCCCTTTTCCACATCCGCCTCTTCGGTGGTGACCAGCTTGTACTCGATTCTCACTTCTCTGTGAATATCGAGCACAAGAATGCGCGAGCCGTAGCCGGAGCGGTCCCTGGGAATATTGCTGAGATTGAGCATGCCGAGGTCGCCCATGCGCTTTTTGAGCTGGCCGATGCGTGCGTTGACGTACCCCTGGCGCTCTTTTGCGTACTTGTATTCTGCATTTTCGGAAAGGTCGCCATGGGCGCGGGCCTTGGCGATCTCCTTGGGAAGGTCGATGTTGAGCTCGTGCTCGAGCTGGTCGATTTCCCCTTGCAGACGCTGTTTGATTTTCGCGAGCGGGTCAGACATGGTCGTTGGTCACCAAGAGTTGGCTGCCAAAAAATGTTCGCGGAGTCCGGTTTAGCAGGATGGCTCGCCGGACCCCGCGCGAACAAACATTATAGATGCGGGCCAATTGCGGCGACAAGGGGCAGACGAAGATAGTTTTTGAGGCCATTCCGTTGCCGGAATTCGCGGGGAAAAGTGGGTAGCCGAGGAGTAGAGGAGTGCCAAGTCCGATGCTTTGTGGAGAGATTCAGCGGACTTTGATTTCAACGGTCTGAGACTTGGTAGCCCCTGCGGCGTCTGCGATAGTCAACGTGTAAGTCATAGATTTAGTTGGGGATACATCGACGCAATGGGCGGCGGATGGCCACACGGGTTGAGGCTGAGGCTCCAGCTTGACGCTCTTGGCGTTGGATACCCCATAACATAGCTGGGCGGATTCGCCGCGGCGGATGACCGTCGGGCTGGCATAAAAACTAAGTATGGCGAAATCCTTGCCTCCAAGCTGCTTGACGGCGACACGGTCTTCCTCTCGTTGTTTCTCTGCGCGTTGTTCCTCGGCTTGGCGGTCGATGCTGCGATGCTCCTGCCATCGGGAAACCATCACAAAGACGACCCCGAGAAGCGCGACGACGACCACTGCGGAGGTGTACAGCAACAACAGCGGATTCCTTAAGTAGAGACTTTCGTTCCGGTTTTGGGTCAATCAGCATGCGCTCTTATTCAACGCAATTGGGCTGCTTTAACGAAAATAACTTGGAATGGCCCCTGCAGGGAAAGAGCAAAATGTGTTTTGTTCGCCATGCCGGAAAGAAATTTCCCGGCGAGAGCGGATCATTTTGCAGGGTGGGCCAGCTCACGCCAGGTAACAAGCTGGATGTTTTGCTCCCGGAGCAATGCCTTAAATCCTGGACTTGTGAAGAAGTCAAAATCGCGCTGGCGCCAGGCTGCGCCCCAAGTATCCCGCTCGCGTGTGGCGGCGCGCATCTCTTCGTCGTCAAGAGCCAAGTGGATGATGAAGACCGTCACACCGGGCTGAAGATTTTTCAGGGCAGTAGCGTAGAAATCCGCCCATTTCTCCGGAGGTACTCCAGGATTTATCGTCACAGTGTGGTCGACGGCAAGATCATCGGGGCTCAGGGCAGCTTCGAGGTAAGGGCGGTCCGCGAACCAATCGCGAACCATGAAGACCGGCAGTTTATAGTCGTGGGCGACGCGAAGAATGCTTTGGAACATTTCTTTGCCATTGATGAAGAGACGATATTGGTGAGAGTCGAGGTGCGTCGGACGAACGCCCATGGCAATCGCCTTATCGACTTGCGCGCGAAGTTCCAGTTCGACTTCCTTGGCGTCGATGTGCGTTGATTCCGGCCAGTCCAAATGGAAGTATCCGTTTGAGTCGACGAGACTCGGAACCTTGTCCCTGGATGCGACCGGTCCCCAACGATAGAAAACGCGCTCGCTCGTCAGCGTGAGATGAAGTCCGAAATCAATCTCCGGGTGGGTTTTTGCATAACCGGCTATTTCCGGAAACCACGGACAGGGCACCATGATGCTTGCGGAAGTTAACGAGGCCGGTTTCGAGGCCTTTGATCGAAGCGGCGTTTACGGAATGTGTCATGCCGAGGTCATCGGCGTGAACGATCAGGAGTTTTGCATTGCGCGCGTAGCCCAATCTCTCCGCTAAAGATTTGGGAATGGTCTGGCCATGCGCCGCCGGGCACGCCACTGCAAGGAGTAGAAGAGCTAGATTCAGGAGATAATGCGTCACTGCTCGAATCCCACGCGGAAGGGTCGTAGTGTTGCGCGGCTGCTGCGGCTGGCCGCGGATTTTTCACATAGCTGTTCAGCCAATTATTCATCTCCCAGAACATGTGGAGCACGGACTCCCGTCCGGCATAGCCGTGCGATTCGAGGGGAAGGAGCACGAAGCGTACCGTGGCACCATGCCCTTTCAAGGCGCTGAAAAACCGTTCACTCTGAATGGGAAAGGTTCCGTTGTTATTGTCCGCCTCGCCGTGAATCAGCAAAATCGGCGTCTTGATTTTGTCCGCATAAGCAAATGGAGACATGTTGTAGTAGACCTCCGGTGCTTGCCAGTAGGTACGATCCTCGTTCTGAAAACCGAACGGCGTAAGCGTGCGATTGTAGGCGCCGCTCCGGGCGATGCCAGCCTTGAACAAGTCGCTATGCGCAAGCAGATTGGCGGTCATGAAGGCACCGTAGGAATGTCCCATCACCGCGACGCGGTTGCGATCAACGACGCCGAGCCGCACACCCTCATCGATGGCCGCCTTGGCGCTGGCTACGAGCTGTTCCACGTAGGTGTCATTCGGCTCGGATTTGTCTTCGCCAATGATCGGAATACTTGCGCTTTCAAGCACGGCAAAACCTTGCGTCACAAACGGCACCGGCGAACCCCAATTTAAGAAGGTGAACGCATAGGGTGATCCCGTGACTTGTCCAGCGGCCGCCTTCGTTTTGTATTCCGTTGGGTACGCTTCCATAAGAGTGGGGAGCGGACCATCTTGTGGTTTGTAGCCAGGCGGTAGATAGAGATTTGCGCTCAAATCCACGCCATCCGACCGCTTGTAGTGCAGCACCTGTTTTTTGGGAAGTGGAGCTGTCCCATAAGGATTAGGGAAAAACGTGACCTGCTCCACAGACGATGCCCCGATTTTCTGGATATAGAAATTCGGATTCTGATCTGGAGATTCCCTGCGCAGCAGAATTGTGCCCGCGGCGGGATCTACTACATTTTGCGCCATCTCAAAATTGGGAGCAGCCGACTGCCAAAGGCGCTTGGCCTCTCCGTTCGTCAGATTCATCACGGAAAGAAAAGGCTTGTCACCTTCCGGAGATGCTCCCTGGCCTCTAAAGTAAATTGCTTTGCCGTCTGGGGTGGTCTGAAGAACCGGCTTGCCCCTCGGAGTTCATAGTTTCAAGGGGCTGTCCAGGATCCTGATAGCGGTCTTCGAAAGAGCCTTCGAACAATTTGACCGGTGTTGCCGGAGCGGAGGGAGCAAGTGCCAGAATAATGCGCTTGCGATCTTTCCAGCGGCGCTCTTCGACCGAGCAGAGATGGTCATTGCCCCAGGCAGCGCGGCGATAGCGAACCGGAAGTTCCGCTAATTTTCGCGGCGCGGCTTCAAACGGCGCGTCCAGCAGGAACAGAGAATCGCGCACGGCTACATCCTTGCGAGGGTCGCCGCCATCACCAGCTTCCACCCAGAAAACGGTGGAGGGTGCGTCGCTGCGCCAGTCGAAATCGCGCGGGCCGGGAGGAACGGCATCATGAATATTGGGAACATTATCTTCGAGAGGCTTGTCAGCTAACTGTTTCAGGTTTCCTGTCTGGAGATTCACAACGGAGACGCGCTCCGGGAATGCGTCAAAAGGCAGCAAGTAGGAATAAGGATGGTGGCGTTCAAACAGAAGCATATAACCGCCATCAGGCGACGGCGTAGCTTTCTCGATGACGCCAGATTTACCGACCGGCTTGGCGGCGCCATCGACGCGGATGACTTCGACCTGCGATGCCGCATAGTAATCGAAAAATTGTTCATCCTCAGGGTTCTTCAAGAGATCTTCGAACGTAGGTCCTGGAGTGACGCGCCCCAGATTTTCCTGGATGACCGGTCCTGTCGGCACCTCACTGCGTACAGGGAGCGGGGCCTCGATCAGACGGAACAGTTCGGCAGAGCAAACTTTGGCTATCGCTTAACCATTCGCACGGCGAACCGAAAATGCCGTTGAGAGCAATTCCTGGCAAGCGGCGCGCCTGAGCGGTCGCTACATCGACGATCCAAAGGCTGAGGCCCGCGTCCTCCTTCGCATCGCTTATGTTCACCAAGGCAGATTTTGCGCCCGTCCGGAGACCAGTCCGTGAACCTGATCTTGGCGTGCGCGGGCAAGCCGGAAATCGCAATCGCTTTGCCGTTTGGCAGGGCTTGCAGCTCGAGCGAAGTGCTATAGCGTCCCCGGCTCGGGACCATCGGTCCTCGGGGTTGAATCGCAAGCCCGGCCAATCGCAGCTCCGGCTGGGCGAGGTCCGCGATGGTCGGCAATCCTGCGAAATGCTCAATCAGCATCCAGCGCTTCCCTGGCGTGTTGCCCGCGGGAGAGAGCTCGACGCCTGGAGTTGGCAGCGCATCGACAATGTCGACGATTGCCTTTGGCGGCTGCTGGTATCGGAGATTGGTTTGGGCATGCGCCGAAGAAATCAAAAGCACGAACAATCCCGCAAACATGCCAAGACTAATAAGAGAGAGAAACTGGACGAATTTTGGATCGGAGCGGCCATGCGCGATCTCACTTTCCCTGGGGAATTCAGTTGTGTTGATTGACTCTGTGAATCACTGACTTGTGCTCACTAACCTGTACCCACGAACCTGCGATTGTCGCGCGCATTTTGGCCGCAAATTCAACCGCGAGCAACACAAATTTGCGGCGGTGGGCGAAACCGGCTTTAACTTTTCTCCCAGCCAACGAACGAGCAAAACAGTTCTGGTCTTGGCTAACTTACCGCGCGTCTGGTGGTTTCGCCTTCGCGTCACCATTCAAATAGCGCTCAAACCAGTAGAGCTGCCAATTGAGGCTCTCGACGATGTGCTTGGGTTCGCCGGTTCGGGTGAGATTGTGGTTCTCGCGCGGGAAGAAGACGAGCTCCGAAGGGACACCATAATGCTGGAGCGCGCGGAACCACTGCTCGCCTTGCTCGATGGGAACGCGGAAGTCGTTGTCGGAATGGAGAATGAGCGTCGGAGTGCGAACGTTGCGCGCGTATTTTAGAGGAGAGGCGTCCCAGTATTGATCGAAGTCGTCGAAGATGATCCCTTTGAAATACTCTTCGTGGCCGTAGGCACCGTCGCGGGTGCCGTCGTCACTGATGAAATTGGAGAGCGAGCGCAAGGTCACAGCAGCCTTGAAGCGGTTGGTGTGGGAGACGATCCAGTTGGTCATGTAGCCGCCGTAGCTGCCTCCAGTTACGCCCAAGTCAGTTGCATCGACCCACGGATATTGGTTTAGAGCGGCGTCAACGCCGGCCATGATGTCCTGATAATCCATCACGCCCCAATTGTTGATTTCGCCGCGCTCGAATTTTTCTCCGTAGCCGGTCGAGCCTCGCGGATTGCAGAAGAAGACCGCCCAGCCCTTTGCGGCGTAAACCTGGAATTCGTGATACCAATCGACGCCAAACATTCCCTCCGGACCGCCATGAATCACCAGCACCAAGGGATATTTTTTGCCGGCCTGCCAGCCCAGGGGCTTGACGAAGAAACCCTCGATGGGCCAGCCGTCCGTGCTCTTGTAAGCCAAGCGCTCGACGGGCTGCAGCTCGAGCTGCGCCCACAGGTCGCCGTTGATATGGGTCAACTGCCGCTCGCCGGAGCCGTCGAGATTAGAGACGTAAAGATCGTCGAGATGCTGGAAATCGTTTGCAAGGTAAACCATTTTTTCTGTGCTCTTACTTACGTCGAAAGCGTGAATGTCGCGCGGACCAGAGGTCACGGCGCGGAAAGTGTGCGCAGCGGGATCCGCGCGAAAGATGTGCGTTTCGCCTTTTACACCGGCGGTGAAAAGAACCGAGCCAAGAGCCGGCCAGTGCAAATCCGCGGGAATCAGATCGAGGTCCTTGACGGCGAGTTGCGAAGCTGCACCGCCGGACGAGTCCGCGACATAGAGCTTGGGAAATTGGTGGCTGGCGGTCTGGCCAGCGAAGAGGATCTGCTTGCCGTCGGGTGACCAGCGGGGATTTTCGTCCTCGAAGGCGTGATCGGAAATCTTGGTAAGCGTGCCGCCTGCCGCCGGAATTACCCAGACGTCAGTGTTGTGGCTGTCGTCGTAGGCCTTCCCAGTGCGATCGGAAACAAAGGCAATGCGCGTACCATCGGGAGACCATTGGGGATCGGTGTCATTCCAGTCCTGCCCCTCGGTGATTTGTTTGGCCTCCCCACCCGGCACGCCGACGATCCACAAATGGCGGCGCTGGTCGTCAAACCAACCCGTGTCATTAAATTTGTAGCGGATGTGCGTGTAATGCCGCACGTCGCTTTTGCGATCGGCGATGCGCGACGCCGTCCATCGTGCCGGAAGAGCTGACAACAACAATGCGCGAGCCCTCGGGTGACCATTGGTAACTCTGGACGCCGTTCTTCAATTTTGTGAGAGTCGAGGCTTCGCCACCGCCGGAGATGGAGAGCAGATAAATCTGAGACTTTGGTTTTTCACCGGAGGAAGAATCGGGAGCGCGCGCCGAAAGAAACGCCAGCGTCTTTCCATCGGGACTCCAACGGGGAGAGTTCGAGCTGAAGCCTTCCGCGCTCAGCTGGCGAGGCGCGGCGGAGCCGTCTGCGGGAACAACCCAGATCGCGGATTCGCGGCGGTTTTTCTTCTGATCGATCGAGGTGAGCACATAAACGACAACTTTGCCGTCGGGCGAAATATGGGGATCGCCGATAAATTTGAAGGAGAAATAGTCTTCCGGAGTGACGCCGCGTCTGGCTTGTGCGCGCAAATCTCCAGATGCAAAAATGCTGAGTGTCAAGAAGCCTGCGAAAGCAAAAAGTGCGTGAAGTTTTCTCATGGTGCGGGGAACTTTAGCACAAGCAGAAATAAGCACAAACGATCCCGTCCTGGAAACGCTAGTGCTCCAGAGGAGGCGGAGCGGCGGACATTTTGCGCGCGACGTCTTCTTCTGACTTGTTGTGGAGTTCGCGGACTTTGGCAAATTCCTTTTGGGCGGCGGCTTGATTGCCCATGGCCTGATAGACGCGCCCGAGGCGGAAGTGGGCGTCGGGCTGTTCGGGATCCAATTCCACAGCGCGTTTTAGGGATGCGATTGCCTCTTGATTGTGGCCTTGCTGAGCAAGAATCGCGCCGAGGTCGAGATGCGCGATGCGAATGTCATTCCGCGCTTGTACAGCCTTCTGGAGCAAGGGTACGGCGGAGTCCGGATCGTTTTTCTTCATGGCGATATCGCCGAGATACGCCAAGGCTTGCGCGTTATTCGCGTCAACAGACAGTTCGGTCTTGAATTCCGCTTCCGCCTCGTCGTATTGCTTCAGTTTCCAATACAGGTAGCCAAGGCCAAAATGCACGTTGGGTTCTTGCGGAGCGGCTTTTACGGCTTGCTGGAACTCGGCGATGGCTTCCGGAGTCCTTTCCAGGCCGTCGAGAGCCTCTCCCATAAGAACGTGGGCGGCTGCTGAATTCGGGTCGCGCTGCTGGATCTGGCGGAATTCTTCGAGAGCACAGTCGAATTTTTTCGCCCACAAACAGCTCTGCGCAAGGACTTGCCGCAACTGGAGATTGTCCGGGTCGGCTTTGGCGGCAAGCGAAAGATGCTTGGATGCTTCCGCAAAACGCTTCGCACCGTAATAGCTCATACCCAGCAGCGCGCGTGCCTGCAGATTGCCCGGCTGGGCGGCCAGAGCGGCGCCGAGCGGGGCGACAGCTGCTTCGAAGCGCCCTTGCTTGAATTCCGCGAGGCCGAGATTTAATTGGATTCCCGGAAGCTGGGGGTCGAGTGCGAGAGCCTTTCTGTAAGCGGACGCCGCTTGCGGATATTTTTGTTGTTTGGAGAAGAGCTACTCCCAAGCTGGCAAGCGCTGCGGCATCGCGCGGGTTCTGCTCGACCACTGCCTGCCAAACTTGGGCCGCTTCATCCAGTTTTCCTTGCTGTTCCAAGAGCGATGGCTTCGGAGGGATTGGGATTGGGGGATTGGGCCGCAACACACCCTGGCCAAAGCGGCCCGAGAGCCGCCAGCGTGAAGAGAGAGCGAGAAATGCCGAACTAGTGCGCCGAAGGGCGCAACGCAGGCAGACGAGCTCGAAATTGAAGAGCGGCGCGATGGAACAAAGAGCCCACGCCTCAATGATAGCGCAGTGCTTTTGCGAGTTGAGCCAGCAATTGGGGCTGCGACAGACTTGAACCAGCTCCTTCAAAAAGAAAACGCCCCGCTCGCAGTGCGTGCGAGCGGGGCGGGGGTGCTGCTTCCGGGGTGGTTAGAAGTAAATCTTCCCGCCGAGCTGGAAGATTCGTGGATCGGCGGCGGAAGTAAGTTGGCCGAACTTACTGTCGCCAAGGTTGGTGCTGACGCCGTTGAACTGCGTATGGTTCCAAGTGTTAAAGCTCTCGACGCGCAACTCCAGACGGCTGCCGCGCGATTCGCTGAGCAGGAAGCTCTTGAAGAGAGACAGGTTCCAGTTATCGAAACCAGGTCCCCGCAGAGAGTTGTGGCCCAGCGTCCCAAAGGCACCAACCGCTGGTGCGGTGAATGCCGATGGATCGAACCACTGGGCAACCGTGTGTGGATAAGAGACGGTGCCGGTCAGGTTTGGACGGTTGGTGGCATTGGGGAGGCCGTTGCCGCTTTGGTTGCCGCTGAGACCGATGTTGAGCGGCAGACCAGAGCCGGCAGACACAATACCGGAGATTTGCCAGCCGCCAATCGTAGACTTTACAAGCCGGCTCGCGCTATTGCGGAACACGGGTATGTCGTAGATGAAATTGATTGCGGCAATGTGCGTTCGGTCATAGCCGCCTGGGCCAACGTCGTAACGCCATCCGATGTAGGGATTTGAAACGTTGCCGAGATCTCCGCCGCCGTTGCCGGCATTGGTCGGATCGATGGTACGCGATAGGGTGTAGTAGGCGCGCAGTTGAAGGTCATGGCCGACCTGCGAGTTCAAATCCACCTGAAGCGCGTTGTAGTGCCCGTTGGCTTCGTTGGAGGCCTGGCGAATGGAGTGGAAACCTTTAAAGGGCAGGCTCGGCTGCGAACTGTAGTTAGCGCCACCGATGAGCGCAGGAAGCACGCTCGGGTCAGGCAGATTGTACTCGGTGTAATCGTTCTGATGGCGGTTCTGGTTGCCAACATAGGAAACCGATAACACCGACTTGGCACTCAGCGAATGCTGCACGCCGACGCTCCACTGGTAGCTGACAGGCAGCTTATAGTTGTCGACTGCAAGCCCAGTGATGTCCGCAGCATTGATCGGACGGGCAGCTGCGGTGCCGCTGGCAAGTGCGATGCCCGGGTTCACTAAGGTAACGCTGTTGAGAGTGACGCCCAAGCTGAAAGGAATATTGGGGCCGGCGTTGTACATGTCGTTGCCCTGGATGCGCTCGTACATCGCGCCGAAGCCGCCGCGAACCACGGTCTTGCCATTGCCAGTCAGGTCATAGGCAAAGCCGATTCGAGGACCGAACGCGGCCCAGTGATTGTTCACTAGACCCTGGGGGACACCGTTCTGGCCAGGGATGCCGATACCATTGAGGTAAAGGGGAACACCGGCAAGAATCGAATTGGGGCTGGTGCCAAGGCCGGGGCTGATTGCAGTGCAGCCAGGATCCGCGGGCCCGCTGCAGATATTATGGGCGGTATCGAAGGTAGCCGCGTTGGCGGGGTTGTAAAGCGATGGGTAGAAGTTGCCCATGCGATTGTTGGCTTCGTAGGTGTGCGGCACGCCGTCCCAGCGCAAGCCGAGGTTCAAGGTGAGGCGGCGGTTTACGCGCCAGTTATCCTGGACGTAGGCAGCCCAAGAAACGTTGTTCCAATAGCCGTGATCTTGAACCGCGAGTTCGTTGTAACTCTTTGCGGTGCCGAGCAGGAAATCAGCAAGGTCATTGCCGGCCTTGCTCTTCTGACCAGCAGGCGTGGTAAACGTTCCGTCAAAGTTGAAGGAACCCTGGGTGGTACCGAACAGGTCCTGAACCTTCTTATAAATCGCCCAGCTCGCTCCGAACTTGAGCTGGTGCGTTCCCTTGGTGAGGGATAGGTCGTCGCGGATCTGGTAATCGTCTGCCTTGTTCGTCCAAGGCCAGCTGGAGATTTCGAAATGGGAGTTAATACCGCCGTTCAAATCGATATTCGGGATGCGGTCCGAATTGTTCGGGCCGGTAAACAGTCTCGAATTCGTAGCGTTGTAACCACTGGGGATGGCCAAACTGCTTAGGCCGGAACCCGCAAAGGGGATGATGTTGATGCGGTTACCGTTGTAGTTGAAGGCGGCCTCGTTGATCAGCGTTGGACTGATCGTATAGGTGGTATGGATAACGGCGCTATACGACGGATTGCCAAACGTGTCGCCGACGGTAGGAACGTTGGCGCCGCTCCACTGGCTGATCCCGAATCCCTGCGAGACCTGTTCGGAAATATAGTGGCCGAACACAGAAAACTTGCTGCTGAAGTTGTGATCGATGCGGACAATCTCTTCCCTCAAATTCGTGGGAGAGTTGTTGCCGCCGATAAACGTGGGGTTTCCATTCGCATCCACAGCATTGCTCTTCGGGAAAATGCCTGCGTTGAGCAAAGCCGTGGCGTTCGGAGAGATCATACAGGAAGGAATAATGTTGCCCGGGAACGGCGATCCTTGCACAACTCCCGCAGGGGCAGCGCCACCGGGGCAATTGGCAAAGAGGACGTTTGGAGCAACTTGCGCGGCGCTCGGGACATTAATCACGGCGGGGTTGGAACTGAAATTACCGCCGTAGGAAGCGGGGTTGGGAACCGTTTGGTTGGTGAGACCGCCGTTGATATATTTGCGCCATTCCATGTTGTAGAAGAAGAAAGTCTTGGTTCTGTTTGGGTTGTAAAGCTTGCCGAACGTTACGGGGCCGCCCACGTTAAAACCGAAGACGTTCACGCGCAGCTCTGCAACCTTCTGCGGCGCTGGATTGAAGAAATTGCGCGCATCGAAGGCGTCGTTGCGGTTGAACTCCCAGGCGGAAGCGTGCAACGCGCTCGTACCAGACTTAAGCACCATGGTCATTGTGGCAGCCGAAGAGAGGCCATAGTCAGCACTGTAGTTGGAGGTGAGAGCTCGGAATTCCGCGATAGAGTCAGAGGACGGAGCAATGCTCATGCCGCCCGCGCCTCCGCGGTCGTCATTTTCGCCGCCATCGAGCAAATAGATGTTGTGGTTCTGGCGCATCCCGTTGAATTGCACGCCAGCATCGCCACCAACCGGTGTGTTTGGAGCGGAAGGATTGATGCGACTCGAAGCTCCAGGCGCCAGAGCAGCTAGCTGGTAAATTCCGCGCCCGTTCACGGCAAGCTGAGACAATTGCTGGCCGGTGATGAGATTGCTGGCTTCTCCAGAATCGGTCTGAACGCGCACAACATTGGCTTCGACGGTAACGGTTTCCTGAGCGGCGCCCATCGTCATCTGGAAATCAACGCGAGTGCGGTCGCCAACGTTCAGCACGATGCTCTTCTGCTCGGCTACCTTGAATCCAGCAGCCGTGGCTTTAACGTCGTAGTGGCCGATACGAAGATCCGGCGCGACATACTGGCCGGCATCGTTCGTCGGATACGTTCGACTCAAGCCCGTCTCAGTATTGGTGATGGTGACAGCCACATTCGGTACAACGGCACCGGAAGGGTCGGTAACTGTCCCTACGATGGTGGCTTGTTGAGCGAATGTCGAAAAAGAAAAACCAATCAGGGCAACCAAAAGAACAAATAAAAAGCGGAGTCGAAAAGGATTGGACAACAAAAACGATATTCTTCGCAGACGGTGAAAAAACACTCATAGTTATGCCTCCACACCCCACGGCGATTGGAAACGCCGTTAACGTAAACGGAGCTTTTCACTGGAGCCACATTGTTGTCAAGCACTTTTTTTGATTTGTAGTAGCTGCGAACCTGATGCTTATCCTTCTAAGGACTGCTGCGGGACCGCCGGGCGGTGAACCGGGAGGCGGGTTTTGATACTGTTAGTTAGGAGTCGAGCAGATTCTGAACACGCGGGACTGTAAGCTCGTGACGCGCAACAAACGAAGCTCCGCAACTGACTCCTAGTTTGGAGTCCATATAGGATTTATTGATGACGTCTCCAAGTCCAAGGCCGAAGAAAGCCCGTCGCTTAAAGCTGAGTGCAGCAGTGAGTTTGATTTCCGTCACTTCTCTCATCTTTCTGCTCGCCCTGGGCTCACCCGGCCAGCAGGGGCCAGATCAGAAGACAAAGCAGCCTTCTTCGGGGATGGGAGTTGCAACCGGCGCTGCGCATCCCGCAGTGAAGGACTCACTTTCCCGGCCAATCACAGCGGGAGGATTTGTCGACGGCGCAACGGTTGTGTTCAGCGACATTACCAAACAAGCTGGCCTCGAGAAGTTCCTGCATCGTTCCGGAACTCCGGAGAAAAGGACGATCCTTGAAACCATCGGCTCCGGCGTGGCGTTACTCGACTACGACAACGACGGCTGGCAAGACATCTATCTGTTGAATGGTTCCACCGAAGCGGCTTTGAAGGGGAAGGAAGCTCCGCCGCGTGCCATGCTCTTCCACAACAATCATGACGGCACTTTTACGGATGTCACGGAGAAAGCGGGTGTGGCCAACGAGCGCTGGGGATTTGGCGTGGCCGTGGGGGACTATGACAACGACGGCTGGCCGGATATTTACGTCGCGAACTTTGGCAAGAACCGTCTTTATCATAACAACCACGACGGCACCTTCACGGACGTTGCTGAAAAGGCTGGCGTGGCGCTGGGCGGCTGGTCGGCTGGACCCACGTGGGGCGATTACGATCACGACGGATTGCTGGATTTATTCGTGCCGGGCTATGTGAAGTACGACGTGGACAATCCTCCGATTGCGGGCCAAGGTCGGATTCCGCCAAACTTCTGCCAATTTCGAGGAATTGCGGTGATGTGCGGACCGCGAGGTTTGCCCGGTGAGAGCGACCACCTATTTCACAATAATGGCGATGGTACATTCACGGACGTCAGCGTTAAAGCCGGCGTTTCCGATCCGAACGGTTACTACGGCCTGGCTTCGGCATTCGTGGACGTAGATGACGATGGGTGGGTGGACCTGCTGGTGGCAAATGATTCCACGCCGAATTATCTCTATCGCAACAAGCACAACGGCACCTTTGAAGATGAGAGCTATGCCTCGGGATTCGCACTTAGCGAGGACGGACGCGAGCAGGCATCCATGGGGATCGCGATCGGCGATTACCAGCACACCGGCAGAATCGATCTGTTCACCACAACGTTTTCCGACGACTACAAGACGCTTTACCGAAATGACGGCGGAGGAAGCTTTTCTGACGTTACCTATGCGGCGGGGCTTGCCGGTCCGACAACTCCATTTCTATCCTGGGGAACCGGCTTTCTCGACTACGATAATGACGGCTGGCTCGACCTTTTTATTGCCAACGGGCACGTGTATCCGGAGGTGGACAAGCAAGATTGGGGAACAACCTGGGCAGAACGCCCGCAGCTTTTCCGAAACGTTGACGGAAAGAAATTCCAAGAGGTGCCCCCGGCAACGGGGAGTGGCCTTGCGGCCGTGATTACCGCCCGAGGCGCGGCATTCGGCGATATTTTCAATGATGGCGCGATCGATGTCGTGATCAATAACATCGATGCAAGACCTACATTGCTGCGAAATGTGCTGAAGACCGGCAATCATTGGCTGGATCTGGAGCTCATCGGCGGGCCGAAGAGTCCGCGCGATGCTAACGGAGCAAAAGTATTTCTGACGGCAGGCGGAGTTCGCCAGCGGGGAGAGGTATATAGCGGCGGATCCTACGGCTCGAGCTCGGACCAACGCGTCCATTTTGGGTTGGGCAAAGCCACTGCGGTAGATTCGATTGAGATTTATTGGCCAAGCGGGGCAAGGCAAAAAATCACGGCGCCCGGAGTCGATCGCATTTTAACAATCCGTGAAGCAGATGAAGTCGAACGAAACAAGCCGGGATGAGGACACCCCAGCATCGAGGTTCAGCGGTCCAAATGGAAAAGACGTTCAAGGGTTCTGACTGACGGGAACGTTTGTGTTGGGTATGACTTCCAAAGCGATGTTATCGGGCAGGAAAGCGTCTGCCTCCACCGACCCGGGAGGGCCATCGTGCGCAAACGTGGCAGACGCGAGAAACTCGACGGGAATGTTGACGTCCTTACCTGTCCCGACGGTTTTGCAAACTGTACCCTTTGCAGGGATGGTCAGCGCGATGGATAGCGGTTGGAGAGTTTTTCCCGACACAGGCGTTGCATTCAGGACTCCAGAGATCAGCAGTTCGGTTGTGTTCGTGAAACAGTAGGACTCCCGAGGGGTATGGATTTCCTGTGCGGTGTCGGTGGAAAAAATCTTGAAGTTGGTGAACGAGTGGCGGCGGAAGAAGCGGTGTCCGCCCAATTCGACATAGAGATCGGCCGATTGCGGGAGCCAAAGCTGCTCATTCCGCGTGCGGAAGTGAACTGATGCGTACTCAATCGAGATGTGGTCGCGCATAAGGTGGATCTTCTCGACCGGTCTAAGTAAATCGGATTCGAGACGGACGACTTGATAACTGCTCGCGTCGATCCATGCACGGCCAGTCAGCTGGACTGGATAGCGAAACCCCCCGATGACATACGACCGGAACGGATTAAGCTGGTTCGGCTTTTCTTCGAAATGAACCAGCCACGTTGGATGTCCTTTCCACTCTCCGAGCCCTTCACAAGTGAAATGGAAACCACTCGCGAGCAACGGATGAAAGATGAGGCCATGTTCGGAAAGGTTTTCGGTGATGATTCCTGACGGGAACTGGTGCGCGCGGACGATGCCGCCGTTACGGTACTCCTGCAATTGGAATCCGCCCTGCGCATCGTGGGACACGGAAACGACGTAATCATACGAGCGAACGTCCGCGACGCCAGGCACTCCGGCTGCATTCAGTTTGTAATGTTCGACGCGCTCGGACGCGTCAAATTTTTGTAGCGTGTTCAAAAGCTGCTCAGCGCGGTGGCCCGCACCCTGCAAAATCATTGGGAGAGAGCAAGGAACATCCACCGCGACCTCGGAGACGATCTCCTTCATGCGCGGAGCAATCATGGCGTTTCGTGCGGAAGCAGCAGTGGCGTTCGGTTGAGCGGGAACATTTGGGGCAGAAGTTGCCAGGACGGGTGCGGCAACGGATGGCGCGGCGGCAGGTGACGGTGCGATTTCTGAATCTGCCGGCGCCGTGGCTGGAACCGGCGCAGCTACTTTCGCAGGGTCGGCAGCAGGTGCAACAGCCGGCGCCATGTCGGCCATGTCAACAGGTGTGAAATTAGAGAGCGCTCCCGGCGCCGAGGAGCCAGCGTCAACGGGGGGGTCCGCGGGTGGTGTGACGGGAGTCGCCTCGGATGACGGACCGGGACCGCTCCCAGAGGTTTGCAGCGCTTTTCGAACTTGCTCCTGCATGCGGCGAACGCGGTCGGCGGTGGCGCCATCGGGCGTGAGCTTGAGGTAGCTCTCGGTGTCGCCCAGCGCCGCCTTGAAATCATCCGTGTGGATGTGAAGATTGTAGAGCAGCAAATAGACTTGAGCGTTTTCCGGTTTCAGATCGCGGGCGGTGGACGCGCTTGTCAGAGCTTCGCTAAACCGATTCTGACCATTCAAGGCAACGGCTAGCTCAAACGGGCCGCGCCAGGTTGAAGCATCGAGAGCAATCACTTTACGGAGAAGAGGCTCGGCTTCCGAGAAACGCTTTTGGCCATTGAACATGGATGCAAGGTCGATCATTGCCTGCGGATACTTTTCCGCGCTCAGCTCAACCGATTTTCGGAGCGCCGCCTCCGCCGCTTTCGCATCGCCCATTTTTTCCTGTGCCAGGCCCATCGCAGCAAAGGCTTCGTAGTAAGAGGGATATTTGTCGATGGCCTTGGCAAATTGAGCTACGGCGCCCCGATAGTCTGACTTTTCAACGATGAGTTGAATCCCATTGTCGAAGGATTCTCGCGCTTTTCGCGGAATACTCAATTGGTGCTCAGAAACTGGGTTTATGGACTTGGATTTGGACTCAGGACTCGCTGGCCGCAAGAACACATCTTTGTATACATGACCCGAGCCATCCGGCCTCACGAACTGGCGGAACGAGTCGTAACCATCGTGTTGCACCAAAACATAGCAATCACCGCCGCCGATATCGTCAAATTGGTACGCGCCATTACCATCCGAGTATGCCGAGCCAATCGGGGTACCCATGGCATTTTGCAGTTCTATGCGAGCCCCGGTGATGAGATGGCCCGAGCCTTCCTCGCGAATATATCCGGAGAGGGATTTCCTCATCGGTCCTTGGCTAAAACATAAGGAGGAGGTCAAGAAGAGCAGAGAGAACAACACAAGTGCGGACCGTCGCTGCATAAGATACTTCCCTGAAGGAATGATAGCAGGAGGCAAAGGGCATTGCCATGAGGTGGTGGATTTACAATCGGCTCGCACGTCCGGCTTAGGGGGTCCATTGCATAACAGTATAAGAACGCGGCGGCAACTCGAGGCTCGAACGTCCGCCTGTGTTCGAAGGTTTTTCGCCCTTTTGCGGCGCCACTCGCGCAGGAGCTTCAAATGTATTCGAAGCCTTCAGGTCACTTCCGGTCAGGACAATCGCTTCACCGGCGCGCGGAGATGAGCCTTCCCAGACGATTTCCACTTGGCGAGGCTTCGTCAAATCGCGGTTCAGCAGAAAAAGCGCCATTTTTCCGGATTCGGCCTGTAGCGTTCCGGCTACGTCGACATACGGGACTTCTCCTAAACGGGGAACGTCATAAGCCGGTGATTCCACGAGGAGTTCAAGCGCCGCACCGCGGGCAAATTCCAGCGCCCAGCTGTACGGATAGTAAGTGGTTTGCCGCAGCAGACTGTTTTCGTTGGTCATGATGGGAGCTATTACATTCACGAGTTGCGCGAGGCAGGCGAGTTTCACGCGGTCTGCCTTGCGAATCAGCGCATTGAGAAGGCCACCAACCAGGAGAGCATCCTCCAGGTTATAGACTTCTTCCAAGAGATGGGGAGCAGTTTGCTTTCCGCCGTTAACCGCGGCGCCGGTCCGCGCGCGGTACCAGACATTCCATTCGTCGAAGCTTAGCCATAGCCTTTTCGAAGAACGCTTGTGTCCGCGGACCACGTCGCAAACTGCCGCCACTTCGTCGATTTGCCGCTCCATACTCAAGTTCATAGCCAAGAACTTGGAGCTATCTCCGCCAGTATCTTCGGCATTGTTGAAATAGCGATGGAGGGAAATTGCGTCCACGTAGTCGTAACATTGCTCGAGAACTTCGCGGTCCCATTCCAGATAAGTGGGCATTCCGGGTCCGCTGGATCCGCATGCCACCAGCTTCAGCGAAGGATCCACGTAGCGCATCTGGCGCGCGGCGTCTTCGGCTTTCAAACCATACTCAGTTGCCGTCATGTGGCCGATCTGCCAGGGCCCATCCATTTCATTTCCGAGGCACCAGTTTTTAACCTTGTAAGCGCCGGCGACTCCGTTCTTACGACGAAGATCGCTCCAGCGCGTGCCTTTCTCCACATTGCAATACTCGACGAGGGCAGCTGCTTCCTCCGCGGTCCCAGTGCCTAGATTCACCGCGAGAAGCGGCTCTGTGTCGGCGAGACGGCACCACGCTAGAAACTCATCCGTTCCAAACTCATTGGAATTGACGGTATTCCAGGCTTTGTCCAGCACTCTCGGACGATTGGCTTTGGGGCCGATGCCGTCGAGCCAGTTGTAGCCGGAAACAAAATTTCCGCCTGGATAGCGGATGATGGGAACCCCAAGCTTGCGGATTTCTTCGGTAACATCCTTGCGATAGCCATTGTTGTCCGAGAGTTTCGACTGCGGATCGTAGATGCCCTCGTAGATGGCCCGGCCCAACTGCTCGAGAAACGAGCCAAACAGTTCTCGCTGGATGGGGGCAACGGTGCGACGAGCGTCGGCGTAGATGCGGACCGGCTTTGCTGAATTCGGCGAAGTCTGGCCGAGCAAGTTCCTTCCAAAGGCGAAATTCGCGCCAAGCGCGATGCCTGCACCAGATGTTTTTTGCAGGAATTTCCGCCGCGAGACTGGTCGCATTCAAGGCCTCCCTACTTGGAATTCGGTCCTGATAAATGCGCCCTCATCAATGGCTAACAAAGCCGGGGACGCGTCTAACCTTACGCGAGCCTCGAATTCGTCGTGAGGGCGGGCGTGATTGTACTCCCCAATCCATGGAGATGCGCAAGCGCGGAATTCTCCGGGACAAATTTTCTAGGCCGATTGATTCTTTCTCAGACTGTATTAAATCGTGTTAACGTACGCGGGCCGCGCGACTCATCTCCTAAATTTGCTTTGTAGGGGTGACCGTTTAGGATGGGGGCTCGGGACTGCTGAATCCAATCAGCTACTTTGGTGAGAACTCAAAGTTCAGATCTTGTGGGCCAAGGCTGGAGCAATCCGGCAGAACGTGTTGCGAACGGCATGCGGAATGGCGGAGTGCGCTAGATGAGCAAGGGAAAACACGGAATCCATTTAATCGCTGAGATGGCGAATGTTTCTATTGGAACCGTGGATCGCGCTCTGCACGGGCGAGGCGGGATTAAGGAATCCACCCGCAAGCGAATTCTGCAAATCGCGCAACAAATAGGCTATTCGCCTAATCTCGCAGCTCGCGCACTTTCGGTTGCGAGAGCCGGAGTTCGCATTGGAGTCTGCATTCCCAAAGAAATCCACTTTTTCTACGACCAGCTTTGGGGCGGAGTTTTGGACGAGGCGCGGCATCTGGAACAACTCGGAATCGAATTTGTGAACCGTCCCGTTCAATCGTTGGGGGAAGGAGATAAAGAGGCGTTCCAGGAACTGGTGGAAAGTGGGGTACAAGGAATTATCCTGACGGCGGGAAATCCGAAGGCTCTTACGCCGCTGATCAACGAAGCGGAAGAAAAAGGCCTCCGCGTAGTTTGTGTTTCCACGGATGCTCCGGAGAGCCGGCGCTCCAGCATCGTTTGCGTTGAGCCGTACTTGAACGGATGCCTGGCGGGTGAGTTGATGGGCAAGTTTGTTCCCCGGGGTTCCAAAGTGGCGGTCGTTGCCGGGATGCTCTCGACCGAAGATCACAGGAAGAAAACGGACGGCTTCTCGGAAGGATTTCTGCGGCACTGCCCGGGGGGCAAGATCATCAGCGTAGTCGAAGGACACGAAGATGAGAACGAGAGCTTCCAAAAGACGTCTGATCTCCTCCGCCGCTTCCCCACGCTCGATGGACTTTATGTGAACACCGTCAACTGCCTTCCGGTGTGCCGCGCCCTCGGAGCGCAAGGGTTCGAGGGCAAAGTTAAGCTAATCACCACGGACCTCTTTGCAGAGATGGCTCCTTACTTTCAAAAAGGGATCATCACGGCATCGATTTACCAGCATCCATACCGGCAGGGTCAGATCGCCGTGCGCCTCATTGCCGATAATCTCACCAACAAAGTTCACCTCCCTCCGGCAGCGCATCTCAGCCCCGGAGTCGTGATGTCCACGAACCTGCATCTCTTCCGCGAAATCCGGCTGTCGGAGATCAAGCCGAGCGAACCGGTGCTTAAGGGCAGTGCTCTTTTGCAATCGTAGGGTTTCGTCCGGTAGAGCGTCAATTTTCGATTATGGGACGTACAGCGAGCATAGCCCGGCACCGCCGGGGCGGATACCGGGCTTGCCTCCGTCCACTGTCCAATTCTGCCAGCATAGTTCGCTGGGTTTATTGAGAAGGCTTTTTCTTCTCTTCTGGCTTTGGCGCGGCCTGGTGCGAAGCTGGTTGCTGGCGTTGCTGCAACTGTTGTTGCTGCTGAGTGTGCTTTTGCGCCAGTTGCTGTGTCTGCTGTTGGTGCTTCTGCTCTAGCTGTTGCTGCCGCGGTGCATTGGCGGGACTTTGCGGGAGCCGCTGATGATCCTGCTCTTGTTTTGTCTGGAGTTTCGTGCGCTCACTGACTTGCTGTACTTGAAGCTTTTGCTGCTGCTGCTGGTACTTCTGGTCCCGTTTGGCATTGCCGGAATTTGGAGCGGCGACTTGTTCCGCGGGCGGAAGATCCCTGGCATGCGTTGCTGGACTTGGGCGAGTAGTCTCTGCGTTTGGACGAGGGGTCTCGATGTTCGGGCGTGCAGTCTCGGTGTTCGGGCGAGCAGCCTCGGTGTTCGTACGCGGTGTTTCGGTGGTAGGGCGAGAGTTGTTGTTCACGGAAGCAGGAGGGGCGCTATGAACTGCTCCGCCTTCTCTGGCAGCTACAGCTCCGCTGTCTCTGAATGCTCCGGGCTTAGGGGTAGCAGCGATGGGCGGCTTGCCGTGATTCGCGGAAGAGCGTAGCTCAGGGTTGGTGCGGGCAGACTGTGCATGCTCAGTTTGCGCGGCCACCGGCGCGATGTGCCTCTCGCGTCCGGCAGCTTCTTCTTGAGACGTGGGACGATCGCTTCTGCCGCCGCGGCCGCCGTTAAAGCTGACGCGATTACCGGAGTTCTTGTCCTCGACTCTTGTGTTGTATACGTTGCGATTACGGGATACGTCGACATGGCTCACTGATTGGTTGTAGAAAAAGTGGCCGTTGTCCCAGCGTCCGCCTTCGTAACCGCGACCAAAATAGCCATAGCCATAATTAATTCCGCCGTAGAAACCGACTTGTGTTCCCCAGTAGCCTTCGTGAAAGATGTAGTCGTCGCCATCTTCTCCCCAGTAGCCCGGAGTCCAGAGGTAGCCGACTTCTGGAGCTATGACCCAAGTTCCTGGTATCCAATAATAATCGTCGTCGCCATACGCCCAATAACCCGGCGTCCATATGTAGTCATCGCCGGGGCTGATGGGCTGCTCGTAGACGGGCAGTTCGGGCGGGGCGATCCTGATTGAGATTCCTACGCTAATTTGGGCGGAGGATGCTGCCGAGATGGCTAGCAATACGAGTGCGAACAGCAACGAACGAATGGATAAAATGAAGCGCATTGTGCTTCTTTCTGTCTGACGATCCCTCGCGGCGGGAGGTCGATCAGGCCAACTAAGCTAGATGTCTTCGATGTGATTCTGATGGTTTGACGGGTCGCCGCAGTTGGGAACTCGAAATTCATACATCTGCGGCTGGAGTCACATCGGGACTCTTGTGCCATTATAGGAATACCCGATCCTCAATACTGTTCGGTACTGGCACATGGTTTTTCTGCTCTCGGCGGACAACGGATGGGAAGAGGTTTCCCGCCTGCGAAGGGATCCAATGCTTGATGAACGTTTGTGTAAACGCATTTAACAGAGAGTGACGGGCTCCCAAATCGCACCGAGTCTTTGGCAAGATCGAGAATATAGAAGTGTGGTGCGCGCGGGCAGGGATAGTTTCGTCGATGCTAATTCATTTGGGCGAATGCTGGATTTCGATATAGTCCAGGGTGGCGGGTTCTTCGCCATCCGGAACGCCTTCAATGCGGATGGTGTCGCCGGGGCGAAGCGCGAGACCCGGTGATTCGCCGCCGCGTTGAAGAATCAGCCGTCCGGCTTTGTCGCCGGCAGGTGATCATCGGCAGCCCATTCGTCGACGACGCGATCGCCAACCAGGACGCGAAATTTCGATTTTCCGTTGTTCTGGTCAAAATACTCGACGTCCATCTCGTATTTTCCTGCGGCGCCATCGAAGCGGAATGCCGCGGAACACTTTTGCGCCGGGGGCGCGCACTCAATCGCCTTTCCGCCCGAAGCAGTTTCACGTGGAACAACATCGAACGGGCACGTAGCCTTGCAACTTGCATCGCTTCGGCCTCAATGCGGGCGGGATAATGTCCAACTCGGCCGTGCTGATCGGGTATGCCGGAGACACGAAAAAACCAATTGCAAACTGTCATCGCGCCAAACAATGGCATGCCCGGCTTGATATTCGAGACGCTTCAACACTTCCCCATAACGCTCGTCATCCACACGGCCTTTCAACGAATTCCATTGCTGAACCAGATTTGCCGCGGCTTCCGCACCTGCGTAATGCGAATCGTAAATGTGCTGGATGACGGTTTTTCCCGAATGCAAAACGTAGTTGTACGGGACATGATGAAAGAATAGGAGTAATTCGTCGGGACGTCGTGCTCAAGGATTCGTACACTTTTCGCGACAGGGGCGCGATATTGATCGACATAGCCGGTGCCAGTGGCGGCCGTCCGGTCCATCCCGATGCCATCTTGGTCCGCGCGATGCCATTGTCCCCAGCCGTTTCGTTCGGACGATTCGACTCCCGGCCCATAATGGCTTCCGAGAATATCCGTGAGCGTTCCCGCGCCCAGCGGACCCGTATAGCTTTCGTAAATGGGCCAGGACGTGAGCAGCATGTTTGAAATTGTTTGGACCACGACAGGATCGTTTCCAAAAGTGAGTTGAGTCCATTCCCGCGCAATGTTCCTGGGAAGCGAGATTGGGATTCCAAGCCAGCCTGCCGTATCCATAAAGATTCGCCATGGCCAGCGGATGGCCGAGCCAGTTGGCATCCATGCCGACATTCACGACGGCAACGAATCCGCTCGTGGGACGATGAAACGTTTTGCCGGCCACGATGTCCTTCACCGGTGTCGGGATGCTCGCTCGCGTGCATGTCGAAATCGAGAACTTGCTTCCACATGGTCGGAAGAAAACACAAATGCCGTTGCTGGCCCGTGTATTCCTGCGTGACTTGCAGCTCGATGGCTTCATTTGTTTTCTCGAGGCCGGTGAAGAGCGGTGAGGCGGGCTCGCGGACCTGGAAATCAATTGGTCCGTGTTTGATCTGGATGATCACATTGTCGTCGAACTTGCCGTCGAGCGGATGAAAGATGTCGTAGGCGGCTTTGGCACGGTCGTTTTTGGGATCGCGCCAATCGAGATGATGGTTATAGACAAAGGCGCGATAAAAAACGATTCCGTGATGAGGCGCAAGCGCTCGCGCAATCACATTGGCGGCATCGGCAGGAGTGCGGCCATACGTGGCTGGGCCCAAGTCGGCCTTCGGAATCCGCCTTGACGACAACGCCGGCAAAATCCGGAATCAGCCGGTAAATCTCGTCGACCTTTTTGCTCCACCATTCGGCGACGCGAGGGTCCGCGGGATCGAAAGTGTCGAGGCCTCCGATCACTTTCGGACTGCTGACGTCAACGGAGATTGCGAGCTGGACACCCCAGGGACGAAACACATCGGCAACGCGAGCGAGCTGCGGGAGAAAAGTGTCCTCAAGAACTCGCGGATTGGCGTTGACGCTGTTGATCGCGCATCCGTTGATTCCGATGGAAGCGAGCAAGCGAGCGTACTCGCCGGCGCGCGTCAGGTCCGCGCGGACGCTGCCGTTCTCAAAAAATATGGACGGCCCCGCGTAGCCGCGCTCGATACTGCCGTCGAGGTTGTCCCACTCGTCCGTCCAGCGAATGGGTGCGTAGGGCTGCTGAGTTTCATGCAACGGGGAAACGCTTTCGTTCCGCGCGATCTTGCTAAGCAGCGCAAACACGCCATAAAGAACCCCGCGGTCGTTCGTTGCGGTGACGATGAGGCACTCGATTCCATGCACTTGTTCGGTCGCTAGCAAGAAGCCGTCTTCGCGAAGATCAGTATGCTCGAGGAGATTGGGGGAGGCGGATTGCAACGCGGAAAGTGTGCCCAGGACGATGGCGTTTTCCTTCGGCAAGGTCTTGTCGTCGCGCAGCGTCCTGCCCAACATTCCTCGAATGCCACGGATCAACTCGGCTTTCGCGGATTCGAGCACGGGGGAATCGCCGAGCACGACCACGCTCGCGGGCAAGCGTGAGTACTTTTGGGCGGCCTGCTTCTCCAGCGGGGCATAGCGCAACCACGCGTCAGCCCCCGTCTCGGCTCGAGCGCAAGTCGACCCAAGAGCGAGAAGTAGAAGCACCCCGCAAATCGTGATGGACCGTAAATGACGCATGGGATTTGAAAAATCTAGCGTCCTACAGAACTCCAAGCAACAAATCCACGGTGAGTTGATCTAGCCGCTCGTACGGGAGCGGTTTCTTGGCGAGCGCGTTGCGATCAAAGTTGTGCTGGAGCAACTTTGTTGCGTGCGCTTTCGAGTAGCCTTTCACTTCCGGAAAAGGCGCCCCGGGAGTTTGAATCTCCCGCAGTATTTGCTGAATTTGCTTGTTTTGGTTCCAGAGCTTGGCTTTTTCTTTCAGGATGAGATACGTCCTCATGCAGCCGCGCGCGAAATCCTTCACGCCTTCGTAATCTTCGGTGCGGTAGGCGTGCGCGTCGAAATGCCGCGGCCCCTGATAGCCGACATCTTCCAGAAATTTCACGATGAAAAATGCCGATTTCAGATTGTAGGAACCGAACCGAAAATCCTGATCGTAGCAGCCAGCCATCTGGTCATTCAGATCCAGGTGAAAGAGTTTGCCCGCATCCCACGCCAGAGCCAGCGCGTGCGTGCAATTCAGACCGGCCATGTGCTCGTGAGCGACTTCGGGATTCACTCCAAATTTTTCATGCTCGTCCAGCGTATTGATGAAATGCCAGATAGTGGCCCGTCGTGGGGAAATAAATGTTGGCGCGCGGCTCATTTGGCTTCGCTTCTAGTGCGAATTTGTATCCGTATCCCCGATCCGCGGAATAGCGGGCCATGTAGTTGAGCGCATCCCGGTAGCGTTTGATGGCTTCCAGCGGATCGCGGCAGGAGTCGGTTTCCACGCCGTCGCGGCCACTCCATACCACAAAAATCTTTGCACCAAGCTCCGCGCCGAGGTCCATCGCGCGCAGGACCTTCTGCAATGCATAGGCACGGACGGCAGGATCATTTGACGTGTAGGCGCCGTCCTTGAAGACGGGATCGAAGAAAGCATTCACCGTCGCCATGGGAACCACGATGTGATGACGCTCGCAAGCCTTTTTGAAACTCGCCACGATGCGATCACGCTCCTGCGTCGTTGCGTCAATCGGCACAAGGTCGTTGTCGTGGAGGTTCACGCCCCAAGCGCCGACCTCCGCCAGAAGCGCGACGATATCGTCGGGAGGGAGCGCGTCTCGGACAAAATCTCCAAACGGATCGCGGCCCGCGGTTTCCCACCGTCCAAAGGCCAAACGAAAATTTGTGCTCCTTCTGAGGCTCATAACGGATTTCTGCTCATTCGTGGGTTCCTTGTCGAACTTGGGTCTCGTACAAGTGCGATGCAGAACGGCGGGAAAAATGACCGTGTACGTTAACGGCCGTGCTATAGTACCACCCGTTTTTCAGATTGCAAGTATCGGTATTTTTTCTTGGAGGTTTTGATGAGGCTTCCTTCTTCCGCTCGGCTTGCTCTAATTGCCACCGCTGCGCCTCGCGGTTTGCGGCCCCGATGTTCCTCGCCGGCCAGGCGCAGGAGGTTCCCGCCTATCGCAATCCGAAACTTCCCGTTGAGCAGCGCCTCGCCGATCTCCTTTCGCGCATGACACTGGAAGAGAAGGTCGCGCAGCTCGAAGGCGTTTGGGAGAACCAGCAATTCATGAAGACCCCTGAATCGCGCTTCATAGATGACAAGGGGGCGTTTCTTCCGGACCACGCGGCAGTCCTACTGAAGGATGGCATTGGGGAAATTTCGCGTCCTAGCGAAGGCCGCGATCCGCGCAATATGGCGGAGTTCACGAACATGGTGCAAAAATGGGTTAAGGAAAATACCCGTCTTGGGATTCCTGTCCTTTTCCACGAAGAATGCCTCCACGGGCATGCGGCGCCCAAAGGCACTTCCTACCCATCGGCGATCGGGCTGGCGTCCACTTGGGATCCAGACTTGGTGCACGATGTGTTTTCTGCGACCGCGGCTGAGGTCCGCGCTCGAGGCGCGCAGGAATGTTTGGCGCCCGTTTTGGATCTTGCGCGCGATCCGCGCTGGGGCCGCACGGAAGAAACCTACGGCGAAGATCCGTATCTCGTTTCCCGCATCGGCGTTGCGGCCATCCAAGGATTTCAGGGTACCGGGCCGTTCATCGACAAAACGCATGTGCTGGCGACGGCGAAACATTTCGCTGTCCATGGCCAGCCCGAAGGCGGCACCAACGTCGCGCCCGGCAATTACTCGGAACGAGTTATTCGTGAGTATTGGTTGAAACCTTTTGAAGCTGCCGTCAAAGAAGGCCATGTGCAAAGTGTGATGGCTTCCTACAACGAAATCGACGGCATTCCTTCGCACAGTAATAAACAACTCTTGATCGACATTCTTCGCCAGGAGTGGGGGTTTAACGGAGTTCTGGTGTCGGACTATTTCGGGATCACCGAGCTCATCAGGATTCATCACATCGTTGGAACCAAGGAGGCTGCCGCCAAACTCGCTTTGGAGTCGGGAGTCGATGTCGAGCTGCCCTTTCCAGATGCCTTTCCCAGCCTGATTCAGCAAGTGAAAGATGGCAAAGTTGCGGAAGCCACCATCGATCGCGCTGTGGCGAACCTTCTCCGCGAAAAGTTTCTGGCAGGACTTTTCGATGATCCCTATGTCGATCCGGATTATGCGGAAAAAATCACCAATGACGCCGACCACCAAAAGCTTGCGCTCCAAGCCGCGCGCGAAACCATCATCCTCCTGAAAAACCAGGACCACCTTCTGCCCCTGGACGCTTCAAAGTACAAGCGCATCGCCGTAATCGGCCCGAACGCGGCCGAGGTTCATCTGGGCGGCTACAGTAACAACCCGGGCCGCGGCGTCAGCATTTTGCAAGGTATCAAGAACCGCGTTGGATCGGGCTCGGAAGTCCTCTATGCGGAAGGCACCAAGATCACCGAAACGCCGCCGGATTGGAATGCGGACAAAGTTGTGCTTGGCGAACCGGCGCTGAATGCCAAGCGCATCGCCGATGCCGTCAAAACCGCCCAGAAAGCTGACGTCATAATTCTCGTTCTCGGCGACAACGAGCAAACATCCCGCGAAGCGTGGGCTCCCGAGCACAAGGGCGACCGCGATGATCTCACCTTGCTCGGCAATCAGGACGATCTCGCAAAGGCCATGCTTGCGACTCACAAGCCCGTCGTTGTCCTTCTGCTGCATGGCCGGCCCAATGCGATCACCTACCTCGCCGAAAATGTTCCGGCGATTCTTGATGGCTGGTATCTCGGCCAGGAGGGCGGCACCGCAGCTGCGGAAGTATTGTTTGGCGACTACAACCCAGGCGGCAGATTGCCTATCACTGTCCCTCGCTCGGTTGGCCAGCTTCCGGATTACTACTATCAGAAGCCTTCGGCAAAACGAGAATATCTCGGCAGCACCACCGAGCCGCTCTATCCCTTTGGCTGGGGCTTGAGCTATTCCACGTTCAAGTACGACAATCTCCGTGTGACGCCCGATACCATCGGTCCCGAAGGTACGGCGCACGTCAGCGTAAACGTGACCAACACAAGCAAGCTTCGACGGAGACGAAGTCGTTCAGCTCTATATTCGCGATGAAATCAGTTCTGTCACTCGTCCCGTCAAAGAGATGCGCGGCTTTCGAAGGATTACCCTTGATCCAGGACAAACGAAGTCCGTCGAGTTCGCCCTCGGTTTCGGAGAGCTGTCATTCCTGAATCGCGATATGCATCGGGTCGTCGAGCCGGGGACCTTCAAAATCATGGTTGGCGGGAATTCCGTCGACTTGATCGAAACGAGTTTGACGCGTGGCCGAGAGATAATTGCGCCTTCTCTTTGTAACCTTCGTGCCGCCTGCGTGGGACGGATGAAAAACGTCCCGAACCTCTTACCTCGTACAATCATTCCTTGAAAAGGGACAAGGCTCTTTTCCCATCGCAACTTGTATACTTTATGATCTTCAAGCTTCGCATCCTCATCGGGGAGTGACCATGTCTCGCGCACGGAGATTCAGCCTCACCGCGGCACTCGGAATCATGCTCGCAGTTTTTGCCTTTGCCAGCGGGTCGGCCATGCAATCGCGCTCGGAGCTTAGCCAAGGGGCCGGTCCAACAGCTGTAGTTCTCGTGCAACACGCAATAAAATACGACTTCTCTCGGCCGCTCGCGTCGATGCGGGAGTCGAATGAAGGAACCGCGTTGCCTGATTGCGAAGGGGCCGCGTGCGGTACTTCACCGGGCTCGGTGGCCAAAGACAATGGCTCAGTTATTGCGCAACAGCGAAGACCAGACGAGCCCATACCTCCACCTGATCCGCCGCCAATTTTGAATCCTACCGGAATTGCTGCTGAGCAAACATCCCAAGGCACTCGGCCGGCGGTGCCACTGCTCGAGAGCTTCGATGGACTAGGCGCTGGGTTCGAAGGTCCGCAGGGCACAACCAATTTTCGCAGCCCGTCCGACGACAGCCTAGCGGTCGGCCCCGATCACATCGTGCAGATCGTCAATTCCCGTATCGCAATTTACTCGAAGAGAGCCAAGAAATACGACAAGAGCGGAACCGTGTTGTACGGGCCAGTGACTACGAAATCCGTGTGGACTGGCTTCGGCGGCGTCTGCGAAGCACGCAACAATGGAGACGCAGTAGTCCGCTACGATCAGCTTGCGGGGCGATGGCTAATCGTGATGCCCATTTTCTCGCGAATTGGCCCCGGCGAGTTTCCGGGGAAAACCGGTCTGGCTCGCGGCGAATCTGTGCCGCCGGGGCAGTTGGCGAAGCCCGGTGAGGCGTCTTCACCTGGCGCCGCTGCGGCTCTTCCCGCGAACCCGCCGCAACCGCCGCCTCCGCCGGAACGCGGGCAAAGGCCACCCGAGAAAAAAGAGGGAGTGTGGGCCATGTGCTATGCGGTCAGCACCGGGCCGGACCCGCATGGCACGTACTATCGTTATGCGTTCGAGCGCACGTTATTCCCGGACTATCCGCGTCCTGCAGTTTGGATCGATGGCTACTACGTGCCAACCAGCACGGGTGACGACGTGATCCAGAAACACGCGTGCATTGCGGATCGCACGAAGATGCTTGCGGGCCAACCTGCTACCGAGCAGTGCATTGTCATCGACGGCGTGAATTTCCTGAACAACGCCGACATCGATGGCCGCAAACTGCCGCCGCCAGGAGCACCGAACATCATGATGGCGGCCGGTGGCACGCAGCTCAAGAAGATCTTCGATGACGATGGCATCTACTTCTGGAAGGTGCATGTCGACTGGAATAATCCCGCAAACACGAAGGCAGATGGCCCGGTGAAGATTAATGTTGCGCCGTACCACTACCTGTGCAACGGGCAGTTGTCGAGCTGCGTCCCGCAGCCAGATACCGAACGCCGTCTGGACGTGCAGGGCGACAAGATCATGCAGCGCCTCGTTTACCGCAACGTTGCCGGACACGAGTCGATTGTCGCCGCGCACTCCGTCGCTGCGCATGGAGGCGGCGGTGGCGTGCGCTGGTACGAGTTCCGGCTCGACAAAAACCGCAATCCAGGGCTGTATCAAGAGGGTACGTATGCGCCGGAAGGGCTCTATCGTTGGATGCCCAGCATCGCGATGGATAAAAAAGGCGACATCGGCATCGGATATTCATTCGGTGGGTTGCCAAATTTCGTCGGGCAGCGCTTCGCCGCGCGGCGGGCCGGCGATCCAAAGGGCCAATTGACGTTGCACGAGACCGTGCTAGCGAAAGGGGAAGCGTCGCAGACGAACACGCTGCGTTGGGAAGACTACACAACGACTGCCATGGATCCGAGCGATGACTGCACGTTCTGGTATGTTGGCGACTACCTGAAAGAGGGCGACCAAGCCTATCGAACGAAGATCGGTTCATTCCGTTTGCCGAATTGCAAAGGCGGACGCTAATCACCGCAACCCTTACCGATGGTCCGGTCTGGCCTCGACGGAAGCCCTCAACACTTTCATACTGTACCTCACGGCTGCATGCACGGATGGATGGCGCAGAGTGCTGGCGTTGACGTTGCCGTTGCCGTTGCCGCGGACGCCCGCGATGAGCCAGCAATCGCCCTATTCCTCGCGCAGCGCCTTCAAAGGATCGATTTTGACCGCTCTGCGCGCCGGAACGTAACAGGCGAGCATGGCCACCGCTGCCAGCAGCAAGGGTGCGCCGATGAGCAAACGCGGATCGTTCGTACCGACGCTAAGCGCGTCGACAAACATGTTCGCCAGCGCCGAAACTATTTTTGCCAGCCCGATGGCGCCCGCAAATCCAAGAACAGTTCCGACACCTACCAGAGCCGCGCCTTCGCGCAGCACCAGCCCCAGGACCTGCGCCCTACTTGCGCCTAGCGCCGTGCGGATGGCGATCTCCTTGCGTCTTTGCGCAACCGAGTAGGCGGTGATCCCGGCGAGCCCGATGGCGGCCAACACCAAGCCAAACACTCCAATTCCGCCGTACGTTTGGACGGTGAAGCGCAAGGCGGACCGGCTGCGATCCAGGTAAGCGCCGAGCGTCTGTATATTGAAGATATTCAGAGTGGGATCGATAGCAGCGATCTCGTTCCGAATCGCGCTCAGTGCATCTGTTCCCGCAAAAGGTCCCGCATCCGACCGCACCATAATGGTCATGCCGCCGGCTGGCGGCCGCGCAAAATCGCGCGATGTCAGCGGCAAATAAATTATGGATTGGCTGAATCCCTGTGCATCCTTCAAGTCGGGGACCTCGCCGACCACCTCATAGGACTGCTTGTCGTCTCTAACGCGCTTACCGATCACACTCCCATTTCCGAAAAACCCGCGTGCGGCCCTCTCATTCAGCACGGCGGGCAGAGTCTTCGATCCGGCTGCGTGGCTTCGTTCATCCGCTTCGACGAACTCTCGGCCGGCCAGCATCGGCTCGTTGAGCGTGGCAAAATAGCCCGGGCCCACAGTTTCCTCGAGTACGGGCTGCAGTACCTGTGAGGATCCCGGGGAGTCTTCAGCAGACAGTTGGGTGGGTTCAGGTTCGCTCGTAAAGGGCGGGTGTGCAGCCAGGGCGATGTTGCGCACAGGGCCGGCGGTTTTGAGCCGTTCAGGAAGTTTCTCGAATAGGGCTTGTGCCTTTTCGGGCGAGTAGCCGTCACGCACGGGATCGAGGGACAAGAGATACATCGTGTTCGGATCGAATTTGGTTTGGATGCTGCTTGCCTTGCTAATTCCCATTACGAGGAATCCTGTCATCAGCAGCAGCATCAGCGATGCCGCAACCTGGACGACCATCAGCAGATTGCGCAGACCAATGCGCCGGTAGCCAGGCAGCTGAAGCGCCGAGCCCTCTTTGAGTGCGGGCGTCAGGTCGGCTTTCGTCGCTTGCAGGGCGGGCGCAAGGCTGAATCCGATCCCGCACACAATCGCCAGGCCGAAGGCGAAGACGCCTGCGCGCCAATCCAGGTAGAAATCGGATTCGGTCGGAACGATCGCGGGCGAGGTGAAATGAGAGTTCAACACGCCGAGACCATACGCGAGCGCGAAACCTGTAATGCCGCCCAGCAGCGAGAGCAAAATTCCTTCGCTCATCATCTGCCGGATAAGCCGAAAACGGCTGGCCCCGACCGACAGGCGAATGGCCAATTCCTTTCGGCGATTGGCGCCGCGGGCCATCAGCATGTTTGCCAGATTCATGCACGCAAGCGTGATAACCAGGCCCATCAGCGCGATAAAGAATCCGATCAACGCGGGCTTCAATTTCCGCGGAATCGGTACGCTGGTGCCTGCGGGAAGCAACGTGACGCGTCTGCCTTTGTCCATGCGCAGTGGCGGGGAAGAATCCTGTTCGTCAAGACGACGCGTGATCGCGTCGAGACCCGCTTCCGCGGAATCAATCGTGACGCCCGGTGCCAGACACATAATTGCCAGGAACTCCTTGGCGTGGCGTTGATGAAGCACGTCGTTGGCGAGCTCCGGAGCGAGCGCGGCGGGAGCGGTGATCGGAACGAACAGCTCAGAGGGGTTGATGGAAAGGGCGCCATTGAAATTTTTCGGCGTGATCCCCACGATGGTCGCAATTTGCCCGTTCAGACGAAGTATTTGCCCCACGGCGTTGGGAGAGGAGTTGAGGCGATTGCGCCAGAAACGATCGCTAATCACCACGGCGGGCGCGTCGCCAGGCTTGTCAACTGTTGCGCTGAGCACTCGGCCACGCTGGGGTTGGACGCCGAGCACGGAAAAATAATCCGGTGAGACAAGTTGGCCAAAGACGCGCTCCGGTTTGGCATGCGGATCGCCATGGAACGTAACATTGAATGGGATGCTGGTCTCGAAGGCAGCTACGCCGGTGAACAGGCCCTTTTGCTCGCGATACTGCTCGATGTAGTAGTACGACGCAGCGGCGAGATCACCATCCGCCGATTGCTGAAGCATTACCAAGTTTTTGGCATTCGCCGCTGCCGGCAGATCACGAAATAGCAACGCCCATTTCGAGCTGTACACGTTTGTCGTCAGCCCAATTCCGAGCCCCATCGAAATGATGCCAACCAGCGCGAAGCCGGGTGACAGGATCAGCGCTCGCATCGCATAGCGCATATCGCCGCGCATTTCGCTCAGGTATTCGAGTGGTACCCGAATCGCGATGTCTGCGATTAGCCGGATCAATCCGGCAACTCCATGCCTCTTGGCTATTTCCTCCACAACGTCTTCCCCGAGCTGCAGCACCTCTGTGCCATAGGCCAATTTGAATTCGTGCGGAAAAGCTTGCGCCAGCCGCCGGTAGATCCGCCATGCCAAACTCATTCCGTCACCATGCTTTGTTTCGCTCGAATGGTGCGCACCAATTCCTGAAGGCGCTCGCATTCCGCGTCGAGCACGCGCCTGCCGAGGGCCGACAGCCGATAATAGCGGCGTCGCGCATCGTCCAATTCCGGTGCGGGCCGCTCGTCGGATCCCTCGATTAGTCCCGCCTCGATCAGCCGCTTAATCGATCCATACAGTGTCGCTGGCTACAATCGCACTTTCCCGGTACTGCGATTCAGGACATCCTGCATGATTCCGTAGCCGTGCTGCTCTCCACCTGCAAGCGACAGCATGATGTGAAACCAATTGGTCTTGAGTGGAATAAACCTTTGAGGGCTCTACGGATTGCCGGGAAGTTATGACTTCCTAGTATTACAACTAGAGCGCGCGAATCCATTCCTTCAGCCTCGCCGCTTCGAGTTCGATCATCCCGGGGTCGTGGAAGGTGTGAGCCAGCACCGATACGCCTTGTGTTGCGGATAGAAGATGTACGGCGAGTCCACGCGAATCATCACCTTTGCCAAGTGCCTTGAACTGCTCGTCCATCCATGCCAGAGCTTCCGCGAACAACACCGTCGATTTCTTTGCCACCGCGCCGCCATGCTTATGCAGTTCGGAGCACATGGTCCCGACAGGACAGCCACTACGCGCCAGCGTCTCGCGATTATTGATTTTTATCTGCACGAAGCCACACAGCCGCTCTTTGGGAGAATCTGCTTTGTCCAGCTCCTGCAGCAACCTCCTGAATCGCGAAACGCGCAGTTCGACAATCGCATTGCCAATCTGGTCCTTCGTCTTGAAGTAGTAGTAGACGTTGCCCAGAGGGACCCTGGCCTCCTCCGCGATGTCAGCGAGCGCCGTGTTGCCGAACCCATGCCGATAGGTGACCTTTTCGGCGGCTTGAAGGAGCCGCGTCCGGTTGTCTGCTTTCAATTTTGGCATCACACCGTCCAATAGTCAGTTGACTAGCTTACATGTTAAGTTCGAGAGGATGTCAACGTCAATGGCGGGGCGTTTAGGATCCATCATAAGGCGCGGCAGCAAATGCGAACAATCGGCCGGCGCCTCTTTGAGAGATCAAGTTTGCATGAGTCGCCCGAGGGTGTTGACGCCGCCATCTGGTCTTGAGTATCGTGTCAGTCAGTCAACTGACTGTATGCAGGGCGACAAACCTACAGAGGAGAATGAACTCATGAAGACGAACCATGGACCAGCCATGGCAGTGCGCAATCGCGGGAAATTCAAAGGATGGATTGCCTGCGCCACCGCAATGCTCTCCTTTGCCGCTGGATCGCTCCTTACTGGCCGCCTAATGCACCTGATCCAAGTGCGGGCCGACAGCAATCGCGTATTCGAGCTCATGGTTTATCACACTGTGCCCGGCAAAGTGCCGGCCCTCGAGTCGATCTTTCGCGAGGTTTCCAAGCTCCAAGCGAAGCATGATCTCAATGTCGTCGGGTATTGGGTGCCCGACGACGATGATCCTGCTTGGGCCAACACATTTATCTACCTCGTGGCCCATCCCAGCCGGGACGAAGCGAAAAAGAATTGGGACGCGCTTCATGCCGACCCGGCGTTTCCAGAGTATAGGAAACAGGCGGTACCGCTTATAGAAAAGGCGGACCAAGCATTCAAGGTGGATGAAGTGTATATGCATCCGTCCGATTTTTCGGCAATGAAGTAAGGCCTAGGTCGGACAAGGTTCGATCTTGTATGGAGATCTCCACTGCCATGAATGCTTTACGGAAATGTGCTGTAGCTTGCCTTTTCTTGGTTGTCCCCCAACTGGCTGGGGCTCAAAGAAACGCCTGGATTGCCACTTGGGCGGCCAGCCCGAACTGGGCGGACCCCGATCCAAACCGTCCTCTGCTCAATATCGAAGACCAGACCGTGCGAGAGCGCGTGCGCGTATCTATCGGGGGAGCCCAGATCTGCATTCGCTTTTCGAACGAATACGGCTCCGCACCCCTCCTCCTCGGCTCGGCGACTGTTGCAGTGCCGAACGATCCCGCGAGCGTCAAGCCAGGCTCGATTCAGACAGTCACTTTCGCGGGCCGCAATTCAGTCACCCTCCCCGCCGGGGCGGCGGTTCTCAGTGACCCGGTGGCCTTTCCGGTGATTTCGGGAGCCGAGATCAGCATCAGCCTCTATTTCCCTAAACGAGTCGCTACACCCACCGTGCATGAGCTCGCTCTCAAACGCGCAGTGGTCTCGCAGCACGGTGACTACACTCGTGCCGAAAAGATAGATTCTGGAGCCACTTCTAAATCGTCAATCTTGGTCAGTGCTGTGCTCGTCCCTGCTCAGCCGTCTCAGCGCCTCGTCGTGGCGTTTGGCGATTCTGTCACGGATGGAGATGGGTCCACCGTGGATGCGGATCACAATTGGCCGAGCGATCTCATCCGTCGTCTGGAAATGACGCCCGAAGGTTCGAAGCTGGCAGTGGTCAATGCGGGCTTAGCCGGGAACCGGTTGCTGAGCGATGGCCTCCGCGCCGGCGCCGGCTTCGGTGCCGGATTCGGCGTCAGTGCCTTGGCTCGATTCGATCGGGACGCCCTGGCGCTGCCAGGCGTAACTCACATTGTGCTACTCGAAGGGATCAATGACATCGGTTTCCCCGGCGCAAAGCTGGGCGAGCGCTACCTTGCCAATCCGGCTGACATTCGCGGTACGGAGGACCTAATCGACGCGTACCGCCAATTGATTTCCCGCGCTCACGCTCACGGTATCAAGCTGATTTGCGCAACGATCAGTCCTTTTGAAGGCGTAGACCTTCCTGGTTACTACTCCGATTCGAAGGAAGCAACTCGGCAGGCGGTAAACAAATGGATCAGGACCAGCGGCTCGTTTGACGGGGTGATCGACTTCGATGCGGTTTTGCGCGATCCCGCTCACCCCAGCAGACTGTTGCCGCGCTTCGCTTCAAAAGACCATCTTCATCCTAACGATGCTGGCTATCAGGCCATGGCCGATGCAATCGATCTCGCGCTCTTCAAGTAAGGTCACTCGGGTTAGCCCTCTTCTTGGGCCCAACCTGCGTATCGTGCGACTGCGTTGCGGATTGCAAACAAGCCAGGCTTGAAAGGGGAAATATCGCATGATTGGAGATTCTGCACCTAAGCCATTGGGGAAAAGGAATGCATTATTGGCAATCGCAGTGGGCGGCGGGATTGCCGGGACTTTGGACCTGCTCCAAGCCTGCATTCTGTTTGGATGGAAAATTCCGCTCGTGATTGCCGCCGGCCTGCTGGGGCGGCAGGCTTTGCACGGAGGCGCCGCCACATATGTTCTTGGCGTCGCCCTGCACTTCTTTATCGCCTGCTCGGCAGCGGCTGTTTACTACATGGCGAGCCGGTGGCTGAGTTTTATGCTGGAGCACCCACTGGTGTGTGGTTTGTTCTTTGGCGCTGCGGTGGAAGAGGTAATGAGTCTTGTTGTTTTGCCGCTCTCCGCGCTTCATGCCAGGGGCCCTTACAAACTTCATGACCTGATTCTAGGGCTGCTGGTCCACATGGTCGTGGTCGGGCTGCCAATTTCGTTCAGCGTTCGTCGGTTCGCGAAATAGGCGTGTGGCCGCTGTCAGCGGTTTGATCTTAGTGGGAGTTGCGGACTACCTGCGTTGATCGCCCACATAGTCATTCTGTGTCTCACGTCCATCGAAATGAACTCGCAGCCTTAACTGGATATTGTATACAATACTGCCCGATGTCCCGCTCCAACTGATCGAACGAATACATGGGACTCGCAAACGGTGGATTGACTATTTCTCAATCACCACGTGGCGCCGCGCGTCCATGACTGCAAATCCGAAATGAGCGCCGGGACAATCCGAGGGGACTGAAAATGACCAGACAGTGGAATCGCCGGGAATTGCTGGCTCAATTAGCCGGAGCTTCCGCAGGAATGCTCCTGCCGCAAGAGAGCACCATGGCGAGCACGGGTCTGCGTGTTGCTGGAGAAGACTGCGAAGTTCAACTCACATCCGTGAGCGGCAACACTATTCGCCTCAGCCTAGTTCCCCTCAGGCGCGGTGTTGCGAGCTCTATTCCATCCGATGGCTCACTCGTCAGAACATCATGGGGCTCCCCGGCCGCCACAATCCGCGGCGACGTCAAAACAAAAACGGTCAAATGCGGAAATATGACGGTGTTGTTCTCTCTCAACCCGCTCTCCTTTAACATCACATCACCCGAAGGACAAACGATCCAGCAGCTCTCGATCGAGGAAGACACCGGTGTCCTTACTTTTCAAACCGGAGATTCACCGTTGCTCGGCCTCGGAGAAGGCGGGCCGCAGTTCGACCGGCGCGGCTCAACCGACCGCATGCACAGTGGTCAAGGCGGCTACCACCTGGCTACGCACGGCGGCCGCGTGCCCATCCCATGGGTGATCGGCACGGCTGGTTGGGCGATGTTCTTCCATCAGCCCTTCGGCACATTTGATTTCACGGGAGCGCAGAGCAAGTTCCAGCCAACTACTCCGCAATCTGCTCTGCCTCTCGATCTCTTCTTCGTCGCGTCGCGCAATCCCACGACGATCATGGCCGAGTATGCCAGGCTCACGGGACACGCCGAGCTGCCCCCGCTCTGGAGTTTCGGCTATCAGCAATCGCATCGCACGCTAGCGAGCCGCGATGAAGTGCTAGCCGAAGCAAAAACATTCCGCGAGAAAAAGCTTCCTTGCGACGCGCTGATCTATTTGGGCACCGGATTCTGCCCCTCCGGCTGGAATACAGAAAACGGCTCTTTCGTATGGAATTCACGTGTGTTTCCCGACGCAAAGGAAATTCTCAGAGAACTCCACAAGGACAATTTCCGGGCTGTGTTTCACGTTGTGATTTTATCCGACAAGCTTCGTGGGATCGTGCACGACGCATGCGAACTCGCTCGATTCGATGAAGAACTAGCGAGCTGCCACTGGGACGCTCATCGCAAGGATTTTGCTTTCGGAGTTGATGGCTGGTGGCCCGATGAAGGCGATCCGCTGGATATTTCCTCGCGTTTGGTTCGTAACCGCATGTACTGGGAAGGTCCGCAACTCGACAGGCCGAATGAACGGCCGTACGCCCTGCACCGAAACGGTTATGCAGGCATGCAGCGGTATGGCTCTTTCTTGTGGTCCGGAGACGTCTATTCCACCTGGGAGACGCTCAAGGTTCACATTCCTGTTGCCATCAACACCGCTCTAACAGGAATTCCCTACTGGGGCACGGACATCGGCGGTTTCGTGCCCACAAAGGAATTCACTGCCGAACTTTACTTGCGCTGGTTTCAGTTCGGAGCTTTTTGTCCGTTGTTTCGGTGTCACGGCCGCACCTGGAAGCTCCGCCTGCCATGGGGGTGGAACACCGGCGACCCTGGCCCAGTCGAAATCAACAATTACAACGGTGCTGCAATCCCGGATTCCAGCCAGCTTCACAATCCGCAGGTCGAAACTATTTGCCGAAAGTATCTTGAGCTGCGCTACAGAATGCTTCCCTATCTCTACAGCGCGGTCCACGAATGTGCGTCTACCGGAATGCCGATTATGCGCGCACTCTGGTTGCACTATCCGGATGATCCGAGGGCAATCGCTTGCAGCGATCAATATATGTGGGGAAAGAATGTGCTTGTGGCACCTGTCGTTGAAAAGGGTGCGGCCACCCGTCAGGTCTACCTTCCTAAGGGAGGCTGGTACGATTTTTGGACTCAGGAACATCTTGAAGGAGGCCGCGAAATCGGCCGCAACGTGGATCTCGAGACCATGCCGCTCTACATTCGCGCCGGGTCGATACTGCCTCTCGGCCCCGTGAAACAGTTCACGGGCGAAAAAGTGGAGCAGCCTCTCTCACTTTCCATTTATCCCGGAAGCGATGCTTCCTTTTTGCTTTACGAAGATGACGGAAGTTCCTTCAACTATCGCATGGGCGAATGGATGGGGATTCAAATGGACTGGCATGACGCCAACCGCACTCTGACTCTGCGCCTCGCGGCTGGGTCTCGCATGCTTCCTCCACTCCGCAGGAAATTAGAAGTCAAGCTGGAGCAACAGACGCGGTCAGTGGTCTTCGACGGAAGCCCGCTTAAAGTGGCCCTCTGATGGGCCCTCGAACTTGCTCCTCGTGCTCCCCAGCCATTCTTCAAGAACACGAGTTGGCAATTCAACGTTCCCATATCAATGCCTGCGATGACTCTGCTCACGGGCGATGCCAATACATGTCCCAGCCGAGATACCGCGTTGCAGCCTCGTGCACCGCGGAGGCCACGGTAGAAAAATTCGCGGCCACGTGATGCTCAAACCCGCGCTCGCAAATGTACCGAAGCAGCTTCTGCAAGTGAGGAATGTGCACCACGCCTGCGCCGCCAAACGTTTCGAGCGGATCATCGGTAAAGTTCCCCTCGCCAACGTAACCTCGCATGGCGCCGTGAAGGTCATCCGTGGAAAATCGCGCAAAACTCATCGGCCCGGCTTTCACTCTGCCTACGCATGTCCCAAAGGTGTTTTCCTTGCCCACAGCCCCCGCAATAATCTCCTGGAAGTCCATGCGTACGTCTTTGAAAAAATGTTTCGGTAGATTGCTGCAATGGAAGCAAACCGCCTTATCGGGATCCTCCGCATAATTGTTGTTCCAATCCAGAAGCGCGCTGGGAGTTTCCGAAGCAAGATGCAGCGCGTGCATCCCAACGACGCCGGCGATGTCCACTTCGCATGCGCTCGAGAGCCCGTCGTCGCTCATCATGCTCATGATTGTGCAGGGTACAACCCCGAAGTACTCTTCGAGCGAAGTCCAGCACTGAATGGCGCTGATCGATACTTCGGCGTCCCGCATCCAGCCGTCGATCACGGCTCCCAGCTTGGCCATTTTTAGCAGCGCGGAGTTTGGAACGCTTCCAGTGGAAACATAGCGCCGGATGGCATCCAGCTTTTTTTGCGCGCCGGGATTGTCGTCCTTCATCCGCTCGATACGACCCAGAATCTCTGACAGATCAATGGTCTCGACCGAGATCCCGTTGGCTTCCAGAATCTTTTCGCTATAGCGAACCGTGTTGAAGGCCGCCGGCCGGGCGCCGATGGCTCCGATTCGCAAACGCTTCAATCCTTTCACGACGCGGCAAACGGCCAGGAACCACTCGAGATCGCGGCGAAACGCATCGGACTGCGGCTCTACCGTATGCAGGCTCGTCAAGGAGTAAGGAATTCGGTACTGCGAGAGATTATTGCAGGCCGACATTTTCCCGCAAAAACTATCGCGCCGGTGTGCAATTGTCATTTTTGATGGGGTGTCCGGCGTTGCTTGCACCAATACCGGCACATTCAAGCCTGCCAAACGCAATGTGTCCGCGATCGCTCGCTCGTCACCAAAGTTCGGAAGTGAGACGATGACGCCGTCGATTCGATCGCTCGCGGAACGAAATAGCGCAGCGCAGCGCTTCGCTTCCTCATGTGTTTCGACCGCGCCATGCTTGCTTTGCTCGGGCCCAAGAACAACCGCCTCAATGCCTGCCGTTCGCAAAATCTGAATCATTTCTTCACGGCCGCTCTTCGCCAGTTGATCCGGAAAGAATCCTCGATTGCCGATGATGACACCGAGTGTCGCTTTTACGCTCATTGGATGATCTCCACTCCCTCACACAGCGCGTCTTGGAGCAAATGCACTCCACAGACGTACGCACAAAGTGTCCATGGTCGCATGCCTCGCTTGGAAAGTAGCTTTACCCGCCATCGCAATGCGTTGTAGATGACGCTCAATTCTGGCTCTGCCAAATGGAAGACACCGGGTATGCCAAAGCAGTGGAGGACTTCGACTGAACTGGAACGGAACAAATTGTCACCGTAAACTAAAATTCTAACGGAGAATGGCCCCGAGGCTTTCTCTGGAGCGTCAGTTCGTGAAGCACATTTGCGTCCATTGTTTGTAATCGCTTGCAGTGGCAAGATATTCCGGAAGTCGCATACTTGTCAAGACCAGGAATGCAGACTCTGGGAGCGGCCATCCTGTGATAATGTAAACGATTACAGTCATCTTACATTGCGCACGCCGGTCAGGAGTTTTCGGGGACTATTCCGTGAGATTATTCCCCACGGATCGATGCGAGGAGGCACGAACTGCCTATTGGCGCCGACTCTCCTAACTTGGCAGCGTGAGTGGAAGACCGGCCGCAACTGCAGATCTGGCATGCGCCTGTTTAGGCATGCGTTTTCGAAGGACTTAGGGCGGCTTACAAACTGATAAAATGTCATTGAAACGATTCGAATCCATGAACCTGGATGCCGTAGCCAAGAAGGCGGGTGTTTCGACTGCGACTGTGTCGCGTGTCCTCAATGACCTCAAGGTGGTCAAGTCTTCGACGCGTGCGAGGGTCCTCAAGGCTGCGGGAGAGCTCAATTATCATCCCAACTTGCACGCACGTTCTCTTGCCCGCGGCAAGAGCCGAACCCTGGGAATTCTTGTTTCCAATATGGAAAACCCTTTTTTCTTCGACATTTATCGCGCTCTCGAATCTGCGGCCCACGCGCGCGGCTATGAAGTTGTTGTTGCGAACACCGATTACCGTTCCGAGCAGCTTGTCTCCAGCGTGCGCTTGATGATCGGCTGGCGGGTCGCCGGCCTCGCAGCCATCGTTTCCGAAATGGATGCGGAACTGATGCAGGTTCTCACCGATAGCAGAATTCCTATCGTCTTCTATGACGTCGGAACGCCGCGGAAAAACATCACCAATGTCAGGGTGGACTACAAGAAGGGAATGAAGAAGATCGCGGAGTATCTTCATTCTCTTGGTCACACTCGCATGGCTTTTGTTGGACACCATTCCACCCTTGGACCGATCAGCGAACGTAGAAAAACCTTCCTCGAAACCATCGCAGGTTTCACTCCCGGGTGCGAAGGCCAAATCGTAGCCGGCGCCGATGGCTTGGAAGGAGGCCGGCAGGCTGCTCGCGAGTTGCTGGCCTCAAACATTCACCCTACGGCGATCCTCTGCGTAAATGACTTCATGGCCGTGGGTGTTCTGAGAGAGCTTCGCGATCAGGGAATCCGCGTGCCGAACGATATTTCAGTAACGGGCTTTGACAACATTAAGCTTGCCGAGTTTTGCTCTCCAGCCCTTACGACTGTGCATATTCCACGCGAGCAGATTGGCCGGACTATATTTGAAAATCTGCTCCCCGATTCGAAAAGAGAGCAGATGACCGGCCGCGAAATTCTTATTGATCCGGAGCTAGTCGTTCGGGAATCCACGGGGCTTGCCCGTAAAACCCAGGGCTTTCCGGGCGGCAAAGAAAAAGCTCTCGCCGGGCGATCCACGAACCCTTAGCGTGTGCTGGATATCACACATCAAGAATCATCTTAGTTCGTGGCCACGCGCACTCTATAGGAGCGCGCTCCATTCAAAATGACGTTGCCTCTTTCAAGGCGTGAACTTTTCAAGTATCTCGGCGCAGGCCTGGTGAGCTGTGCTCGTGGCCTTTCCGGCGCCTCACGCACGCCCCAAGTCCGCTTCACAGATGTCGCGCGCGCCTCGGGTATTGTTTTTAATCACGACAATGCAGCTTCCGCGGAGAAATATCTGATTGAAACGATGGGCTCCGGCTGCGGCTGGATCGATTACGACCAAGATGGCTTGCTGGATCTCTATCTTGTGAATGGGGCGGCCACAAGCCTCTACACCCCGAAGCAGCCCTCGCGTAGCGCTTTATATAAGAACAATGGCGACGGATCCTTTACGGATGTCACGGAGCGCGCGGGCGTTGGCGCGGAAGGCTTGTTCGGTATGGGCGTCGCGGTCGGTGACTACGACAACGACGGATTCCCGGACATCTTCGTTCTGGGCTACGGAAGATGCATCCTCTATCACAACAATGGGGACGGAACGTTCTCCGATGTGACATCGAAAGCTGGAGTCGGAAACGTCGGCAAGTGGGCTTCTAGCGCCGCCTGGTTTGATTACGACAATGACGGAAAACTCGACTTGGTCATCGCCAACTATGTCGACTGGTCACCACAAAACAATTTCTACTGCGGAAGCAAGGGCCCTGGGCTGCGGAGCTACTGCCATCCGGACGTCTATCACGGCCAGGCACCCACCTTGTATCACAACAACGGCGACGGAACCTTCACGGACGTCAGCAGCCGCTCCGGCCTCGGTCAGAAACCAGGGAACGGACTCGGAGTTGTAACCTTCGACTACGACAGTGATGGCTGGCAGGATATTTTTATCGCCAACGACTCCATGCCGAATTTCTTGTTTCATAACAACCGCGACGGCACTTTTCGCGAAGTAGCCTATTCAGCGGGGGTGGCCGTCGGCATCGACGGTCAATTCGAAGCCGGCATGGGCACCGACGCCGCCGATACCACGGGAAGCGGACGGCTCGATCTGGTCGTGACGCATCTGGATCAACAGTTGGCGCGCCTGTACCGCAATCTCGGCGACGGCGTGTTTGAAGACGCCACCTATCGCTCGAAAATCTCCTACGCAACTTTCCACATGAGCGGCTTTGGCGCCCGCTTCCTGGATTACGATAACGATGGCCGGCGGGATCTCTTCATCGCCAATGGTCATGTCCTCGATAACATCCAGCTCTATCACGCTGAAACACGCTACGCAGAACCCAAACTGATGTTCCGCAATACCGGTTCAGGAGTCTTTGAGAATGTAAGCGATCAGCTCGGATCCGATTTTCTATTGCCGCGCGTCAGCCGCGGCGCCGCCATCGGCGATTTTGACAATGACGGTGACCTGGACATTCTTGTCAACAACAACGGCCAGCCCCCGCAACTCCTGCGCAACGACGGCGGCAATTCCAATCACTGGTTGCAGCTCTTCCTCATCGGCACTCATTCGAATCGTGACGCCGTGGGCGCCCGCGTCAAACTGACCGCCGGAGATTTGGTTCTCTTCGATGAAAGAAAAGGAGGTATGAGTTATCAATCCGCGCAAGATCCGCGCCTGCATTTCGGGCTAGGGCAGCGCTCCGCCATCGATCAAATCGAAATCAAGTGGCCCAGCGGTGAGTTCACCAAACTCATGAATTTGAAAGCCGATCAGATTCTATCTGTCGAGGAAGGCAAAGGCTTGGTCCACCGGCCCTTTCCTCGCGTTCCTTCCAAAGCGGTTTGAGGGGATTTTCGGAATCAAGATAGTTTTTCATCTTTCAGTCAGCGGCTTTTTCTCCGCTCGACTTGTTCCTGACGCTCCCGGAATCGCCTTGCTCTCGCCGGGCGCTGTCCGGATTCTTTGCGCCTGCTCTTGATTCAGCTGCGCAAGGATCGACAGAATCGCTTTCGATTGCTCTAGCCGCCCGCTCTTCCGGTACGCCGCCGCGAGTAGCGAATACCCGCCTGGGTTTTGCGGACTTAGCCGTCGCCCAGTTTCCAGATGCTCGATAGCTGCATCAATCCGCCCATCCAACAGGTCCACATGCCCCAGCGCGATTTGAGCGCTTGCATAATTCGCCCGCGCAGCAACCGACTTCTCAAGCGCCGCCCGCGCCTCCACAAATTCCGCTTGCCCAGGGCTCGCCCCGGCACGGATCAGCGCTTCGCCCAGAATTGCCAGCAACTGGTAATCCTGCATACCTTCCGCAGTGGCGGCTCGCGAAACGCGAATCGCTTCCGCAAGGTTTCCTGCAAGGAGATTTTCTTGTGCTTCCGCAAGATATCCGATCTCGGAGTGCGGTGCGAGCCGCATCGCTTGTTCAAAATCCGGTTTCGCGCCGTCAAAATCATCGAGCATCGAAAGCAAATAACCTCGCTCATAATGCAGCCGCGCGGACTCAGGGAGATGTTCGAGGCCAAGCTCAATCACTCGAAGACTCTGCGCATCTTCTTGACGTCTCAGGAAAGCATCTGCAACAAACAAATAGAGCTTTTCATCTTTCGGTGTAAACGCTGCCGCTCGCTGCAGCGCTTCGAACGCCTCGCCCGCCTGACCATTTCCCGCATACGCTTGCGCAAGCAAGTTTTCGACACCAGCCCCCACGTGTGGACCGGCGTGCAATACTGCTCAAGACTGGAATGGCTTTCTCGAATTCGCCGCTGCCGACGTAGCAAAGCGCTAGGTTGAACTCTAAGGCGTATTCGTCTGGTACGCGGCCCCTTGCTGCAAGAAAATGCGGAATCGCTTCGGCAAATGATCCCCGCCGCGTCAAAGCGATTCCTAACTGCAAGTCGTGTTCGGCTTGCGGATTCTCATTCGTCGAAGACTGCGCCGCAGAATTCGTGGAGATCGGCGCAGTTGGAACTCGTGAATAAACAGGCAGCCACATTCCGGCAACGATCGTAATCGTTGCCAGCAATCCTAGTCGCAACGCGCGCGTCATGCATCGGGACCTGTGCATCTGCAATCCCTATCTCCAGCGACCTTGACCTTCTTCAATTGTAATGTAGCGATCGACGGGAAGATCAGTGAATCGCTCCGTCTTCCCGCTCGGGTTCGGCCACTTCACTTCCAGCCAGTCGATCTTGGTCCGTTGACCCAGCCCCAGAACCATGCGCGGATCATGTGAAGAGAGGTAGCTGCCTCCTCCCACTTTCCACTGATGCCTCAGAAGATCGCCCGACTGATAACTCAGTTTTGCGCCAACGGCGTCAATGTTCGCTTTCCGGCCGATCAGCCGGACTCCGAGCCAATGATTTCCCGCGTCCAGCGTTGTTGCGCAGCAACAGTGGCGGCTCCGTCGTTCTGCGCCACCAGCACATCAACTCCACCGTCGTTATTGAAGTCTCCAAGCGCCAGCCCCCGCGCCGCCAAATTTTTTGAAAAAACCGGTCCACTTTGAGCGCTCACATTTTTGAAGCTTCCGCCTGCATTCCGGAACAACAGCATGGGCTCACGATAAGTGACATCCTGCATCCGTTTTTCCACCATCAGATCAGGGTGCCCGTTCGCTAGGAGCAAATCCACATTGCCATCGTTGTCGTAATCAAAAAATTTCAATCCCCATCCGCTCATGAGTTTCGTCGAGGAACCAATCCCGCTCGCAAGCGTCGCATCGCTAAACGTTTCGTCTTTGCCGTTGTGATACAGCGCGAAAGACTCGTGATCCACATTGGCAACGAATAGGTCGAGCCAGCCATCCTGGTCATAATCGCCGGCATCAACACCCATCCCCGATCGTGCCAGTCCAAAAGGGTTGTATCCCACGCCCGCGAGCGTTCCAATTTCCTCAAACCGGCCTTTACCGCGGTTGGCAAACAAAAAATTAGCGACCGTATCATTGCCGACAAATAGATCCATCCAGCCATCGTTATTGATGTCCGCGGCGACAACGCCCCAAGCTTTTGCCAGCGAATTGGCGATCCCGGATTCTTTGCTCACATCGGTGAACGTGCCGTCGCCATTATTGTGGAACAGCCAGCAGGGAGCGGGGACATAGACATTTGGCTTGCAGTACCAGCGCCGGTTCGGAGCCCCGTAGCCGCAAAAAATATTCTTCGACTTGTCGAATTCCACGAAACGGCAAACAAAGAGGTCGAGTTGACCATCGTTGTCGTAGTCGAACCAGACTGCGCTCGTCGCCCAGCCCGGCGCGGCCACACCGGCCTTTGCGGTCACATCGGTAAACGTGCCGTCGCCATTGTTGTGGTAGAGGATGCTGCGCGGATACTGTGTCACATAAAGATCCGGCAAGCCGTCGCCGTCATAATCGCCGACGGCGGCGCCCATTCCGTAGGCGTTCCCAGCCACTCCGGCCTTTTACGTCACGTCGGTGAATGTGCCGTCGTGGTTGTTGCGGTAAAGCGCGTTGCGGAGCGGAGCGGCCGGCTTGTAAAAATCGCACGGCCCGCTATTCACGAGATAAATGTCCATCCAGCCGTCATTGTCGTAGTCGAGGAAGGCACATCCCGGCCCTACCGTCTCCGGCATGTACATTTCCGGCGACTGGCCGCTGACGTGGACCCAGGAAATCCCGCTCGCTGACGCGGGCGAGATTTCTTCAAAGCAGGCGCGGTTTCGTTCACTGCCAGCGCAGCGCTTGCAGGGTTCATTCGCCCGAGAGTGGCTCCCAGGCCGGACCAACCTAAAATCTGAAGCATGCGCCGTCGAGAGACCATCTGATCCCATTCTATCTGCTCGCATGGTTTATGGATTCTCAGAGCTGCGAACTCAGCTTCGCCTTATGGCCGGAGTCCCGTTCGGCGTTCTTTTCCAAGATTTGCCGTTGGATGGCCATCTCGCGAGTGGCTTCTTCTTTGCGGCCCGTGCGCGCGTAAGCCATGGAGAGTTGGTAGTGCCCCGCAGGATCGGCAGGCAGCATCTTTACATACCGTTCGAGAGGACTGACTGCTTCGGAGAATCGTTCCGCCGAATTCAGTGACATGCCCAGCGCGACAAATGCTTCGGCAAAGCCCGGATCCAGTTTGGACGCGTTCGTAAATCGCAGGATAGCCTCTTCCCACTGCCCTGCCCTGCGCGCGATTTCTCCCAGCGAAAACTCGGCTGCGGCATTGCTGGGATCAATCTTCAGTTCCTCTTCAAATTCTTTTTTTGCCTCGTCCGTGTTCGCGGGAGACTCTATTTTTGAAAGTGCAACACGGCCGAGCCGAAAATGAATTCCAGGAACTTTCGGGTTTTGCTCCAGGATCTTATTGTATTCAGCCGCCGCGTCATCCCATCTGCCCTGCGACTCCATAGCTTCAGCCTCGAGTTCGTGCGCCTGATAAGAATTTGGCGCCGTCGCCGCCAGTTCTTGCGCAGCGCGCGAAGCGAGCTGTCCGTAGTAATGCGTGGTGATATACAGGACTTGCGGGTCGTGACGGAACTCGCGATTCAGAAGAAAAAGGGCAGTGACCGCGGTCTCCGGCTGGTCAAGGCTCATGGCGCATCGCGCCGTGGCCATCGCCACACGATACTTCAGGTCCTTGTCGGGAAGATGCGCGGCGGACTTCTTTAGAACCGGCAAAGCTTCCTGACAGCGGCCTTTGGCAGCGAGGTCGATGGCTTGCTCAACCGTCGGAGCAGCGGAAGGCGGCGCGGCTGGCCGCGTCTGGGCAGCAACTGTTGCCGTAGCGACCAGGATTCCCACAGGAATCAGACAAACGGAGCGAAGGAATCTGGCAATGAATGACGAACATACAAACGGCGTCCGTCGGATGCGGAAAAGGGGCCTTGGAAGAATGCGGACTTGGCTGCACGAGAGTCCCGACAAGAAGGGTGTGGGCCTAGTTAACGATAACACCCCCCCGCCCCCCGGTTTTTTGTAAGTGCGGATTCTAAACGAGTTAGCAAATCTGTAAGTCTTTTGTATGCAACACTTATGAGGCAGTTTGGAGATGTTGATTGTAAAGGGGTTAGAGGGAAAGGGCTGGTTCCTCGCGGCTGAGATCGCGGGAGCAACGGCGGGCACAACAAGAGCGTGGGTCGAGGCGTTACGGGTTTTTGGCTCAAAATACACAAACAAGGATAGCATGATTGTCACAACCTGTCAATACTAAAGTTAGTACCGTTCGAATTAGTGGCCGCTGAGCGTCGCGAAGAGCATTCTCACACAGCACCAAAAAAGATTGAACCCTCAAAGAGCAGCGACGAACGGATCGGAAGGCTTTTGTCCGATTACCTGAGTCGCCGCAGTGAGTGCTTGCGCGCGCAATCGTGGTGGTGCAAACAGAAAAGGAGGCATCCACCGCAATCCCCCGGGGTGTGTGGGGGGAACTTGCAAGGTGAATGCCTCCACCAGCCGGCAAAAGCTCCTCGACTGGCTTAAAACGAAATGTTGGCCCGCAGCTCGATTACGCGCGGACCGTTAAAGTTGCTCGGACCGGAATGCCCAAAGCTCGAAGAGGAAATGTTGGCATTGGGATTCGCAAAATTGGGGTGGTTAAACGCGTTCAAGAACTCTCCTTGCAGGATGAACCGGAACCGTTCTCCGAACGGAACTACCTTCGAGAGCGACAGGTCGTCGTTCCATAGATGAGGCCCGTAGAGCCACACTTGACTGCCAAATGTTCCCGGCGTCGTGTTCTGACAAACGCTGGTCAAGCGGCTCTGGCAGGCGCTGCCTGGGACAAGTGACGTCAGAAGGCTTGGATTGATGTCGTTGACAAATCCGCAAGCCGAGCTACAGTTCGGATTTCTCACGCCTAGGCTGCCTTGCAACTGGGCTACGCTGACCCCGTTGAGTGCCAGACCGCCTGCTCCATACTCGTTAAACGTCTTGTAAGCTCCCGTCAACTGAAACGGGAATCCCGTCTGATAAGTGAAGATTGTTCCGAGCGTCCACCCGCCCACCACCTTGTCCAGGACGCCCGTGCGGTTGAGAAATTTCTTGCCATGCCCAAAAGGCAAATCAAACGTTCCACTGGCATGCATGACGTGCCTCAGATCGAACAAGGTCGGTGCATAAGCTTGATTCAGGTCTCGGATCGAGTAGATATTTACAGCGCCGGTCCACTGGCCGTCCGGCTGTACTCCGAGCGTGTGGCTCCAGGTGTAATTCACATCGAACTGCATGCCGTGCCACTGCTTCTGGCGGAAGTCCACTTGAAGTGCGTTATAGGTGCCGAAGCCAGCCGCGCTCAAGAAGGAAGCGTTTGCGGCTGTATCGCCAAAATTCTTGAAGCCGATTCCATCGGCATACGGATTCGCTTGGAAGAAATTGACCGGGTAGGCTCCTGGAGTCGTATAACCGTATTGGGTGGAGCATGGCGAGAGCGAAGATCCAACCAAATTGCATATGTACGGCGCATTCCCAAATGGATAAGCCAGTTGGAGAGCCAAGGTCCCGGCAGCTCCCCTGTTCAAGTCTGTGATGAAGGAACCGTTGGTGTAGTCGGCAAAACTTCCCGGTCCCCCAGACTCCGTCCTAAACGCTGTGTCGAAAATCGGCAACGCTACCTGACCCGCTAAGCCCTTATTACCGAAGCTGGGAGCAGAAGCACAGCTTGGCGTGGCCATGCAGATCTTCAGGTTTGATTGTGCATTCTTGAATTCCTGCAGGAAACCGTTTTCGAAAATGTTCACTTCGTTGGTGTTGACCCCAATCCATTGATGAAGGGTTCTATGGCCGAGGTACCGAATTTCCAGGACGTTGCTGGCTCCCAGTTGCCGCTGGATACCAAGGTTCCATTGCTGCACGTAGGGCTCCTTGATGTTGGGATCCATTCCGGCGCCCGAGAAGTAGTAATTCCACGTAAACAGCGACTGCTGCAGGCTGGCTGCATATGCCGGCGGAGCCACGGAATATGGATAGGGGGCGAGGACGGTAGCCAGGTTTGCATCAGTCGGCTGGCTGGGGAGAGAAAGACCGCCAGTCGGGAATGTGCCCGTCCCTCCACCAGCTGCGGGCTGGAGTGAGAAACTTTGGAAGAATGCCATGCCATGGTTCGAAGCGCTGTTCCAGAAATACTGGTACGGCTCGGTGAACCGTTTGATATCGAACCCGGCGCGAATCACCGTGTTATTTCCGCCGAGCAATTTTCCCAGAAACCCTTCGGAACCAGTCGGATTCCACGCCAGCCCAATCGTCGGCTGAGGCGTCACATTCCATCCATTGTATTGGTGGCTGCTCGCGACATAAGCGGGATTGAGGTCACCCGTCAGAGTCCCGGGCTTGAAGGCGTTGCCGCTGCCAGAGGGCCCAAAAATCTCGGCCTCCGAAGCGCCGTGATACGCGGCAGTCAGATCGTGGTTGTCCCCGGTGAAATCCCACCGCAGACCGTAGTTAATTGTTAACCGCGGCGTGAGGCGGAAAGAATCGTGTGCGTAAAGTCCCCAGCCTTTTTGGAGTTCGTCCAGGTTGTAGGCCGACCCGGGCTTGGTAGCATACTGGCCCGTCTTCTGATCATAGGGAAAACCGCTACCCACGGGGCCGATACCCGAAATCCGGCCTATCAGAGTCGCATACAGATTTTCGGCATCAACCGTGTCCTGCGTATCGCCTGGGAAATAGTTTTCAAAGGGTTGGAAAGCTGGATCGCCGTTCACCAGCCCCAGACTAACGCTTGGAATTCCGTCAGGCGGGTTCCAGTAGTGATCCTGTTCCCGGAAAAAGTTGAATCCAAACGTAACCGTGTGTCTTCCGCGCATCCAAGTCGCGTTGTCGGAGGCGTTCACAATCGGGTAATAGGTCGTTACAGGGAGTTGAAATGTCTCGCCCGACGTCCCGATGGCCCAGTTGATCTGGGGCAGAGTATCCCAAGCGGGATTTCCACCGAATGCGTACCAAAATGCATTGTAATAATAACCCACGCGGAACTGGTTGATCAGAGTCGGCTTGATCGTCCAATTCACTCCCAACGAGCCAATATAGTTGTTCGACTTGAATGACGCCGCCTGACTTGCAAAATCCGAGCCTGGGAAAAAGGGAGAGGATGCATTCGGCTGGTTGACCTTGGTCTCCTCGAACGAAAAGTCGATGCGGACTTTTTGCGAGGCGTTGTAATCCACGCGGAAAGCTGGATAATATTTAGTAGTTGGCGAAGGTACCAACCAGCTGACATTCTGCATATTCGGGTCACCGGAATCGGAAAGTGACACGCCGTCCGCTGGCCACCGCTTTGTTGATCAGCGCCTGCTGCGTCGCAAAAGCCTGGCAAATACTGGGAGTAGTGACGCAGTTCGGCAGCCCATTTGGCTGGGCAACCTGCGTGAAGAGATTGACTTGTGTCCCATTCGCTTCCGTCAGAATGCCCTGCTGTGCCAATGGCGACAGAGCTCGAGAAAAGGGCGCACTTTAGACGCCGGTGCCGCTGATATAGCCGCCCGGCTGCTTGGCCATCGCGAACGATCCGAAGAAAAAGAGCTTGTCCTTGATGATGTGGCCGCCCGCGCTTCCCCCAAATTCATTTAGAATGATGGGAGTCTTCGGCAGACCGACCGCATTGTTGAACCAACTGTTGGCATTCAGTGCGGTATTGCGAAAATCCTCGAAGATTCTTCCGTGATAGTCGTTGCTGCCGCTGCGCGTCACGAAATTCACCTGCATCGCGGCAAGGCCCATTCCCTGGTTTAAGTCCGCCTGGCTGCTCTGAACGCTCATTTCCTGAATATCCTCGAGGCGCGCTTCCAAGCCAGGTTGCACGTTGCCCGAGAATTTCATACGGCTCGTGGAAGAAACCACACCGTCAATAGTGTTTCCTTGTGCGATCACTGGCAGACCGTTCCAGGTGCCGAATCCTCCGGTGCCGCTGTATCCCGGCGACAATTGTGCGAGGCTGCTGATATCGCGGCCCTGCAAGGGCAATTCTTCGATTTGTTTCGTATCGATGGTTGTGGAGATGGCGCTCGAAGTGAGCTCCACCAGCGGCACCGAGCTCTCACTGACGACAACTTTCTCGGTCGCTGCCCCTATTCTCAGGGCAACCTTGACATCGGTCACCCGCCCCCCCTGAACCACTACGGAATCCAGGACTTCCGTCTGAAAGCCGGATTTTGAAACGGTAAGTCTGTACGTTCCGAGCGGCAGAGCCACAAAGGTGTAGCTGCCCACCTGCTGCGTTTCCGCATCATGAACTTCGTTGGTGGCCGTGTTTTGCAGCACCAACTTGGCTCCCTGGACGATGCCTGAGCTTGGATCCATAACCAATACGGTCACCGTGCCTTGGGAACTCGTTTGTGGCCATGCGGTGGGCCCCATAGCCGCGAGCAGCAAGGCGACCACACCAAGAACGCAGCTCCAGCGAATAGGCCGGATTCTGTTGAGCGACATAAACCCCTCCCTTGCCGTGAATCAAAGCGTGAAAATCGGTGATGCGGATGCAAGACACCCCAAAACTAGGTTGGATATAATGTATAAAATAGGCAGTGTCAAGGACTTTCTGCAATCGCTTGCATTTCATTTTTTCCCACCAAATTGCATATCTGCTTGCGGATTCTTGTCTCCCGCTGAAAACGCTGGCAAACGCTCCACCAGTTTGATGTTCTCAGGGATGAGTGACTTCTAGCGGTGAGTCGAGGCAAGGACTCGTGTGATGACGACGGTAGTGTCCTTCGCTTCGACGGGGATTCGAATCTGCTGTTCTTCGCCGGCGTGAACTGTCAGTCTATCCGCCGGATGGTTCTGTGCCGTTGCTTTGTAGCGTCCCGCGGGCAACCCTGCAATTCGAACCATCGTCTCGTGATTTGCAGTTGCGCGATTTTCCAAAGTAAATCGAATTGTCGTAAGGCCATCGTCGAACGAGACCGGTTTGTCCTTCGCAAAGCCATCGCGCGCCAGAAGAATATGCAAGCGTTGCGGGCCGCGCATAATATGGAATCGCGCGCGCAACCCATCCTTGGGGATCACCTGAATTAAATTTTTCTCCCTGGAAAGATCTCCGCCGTACGCAAATAGCCCGAAAATCGGATCATCTACCACGATTGTTGCGGCGGAACGCAGCGCGCCGCTGTATCCGAGATCGATTTCGCCGGAGTACCACCACGAGCCGCGTCCCATCTCCTTATTGCCGAGCCACGCACGTCCCCAGGGTCTTGGCTCAAACCCTCCGCCCGCGCCGCCATCGTTGTTCTTGCCCGGATACCAGTAACCGTAATTGGACTCCGGGGTGCCGGAATTCAGCAATGCCCAGGAACTTAAGTACGAAGCGTAGCCAAGCCGCAGGTACGGAACCGGATCGCGTGCAAAATAGAGCGCGTAATCCGAGACAGCCCAGCCGCCCATCTGCGCCATGTAACTCAGTGTGTAGTTGGAAGGGCCCGAACCGCGATAATCACTGCCGAGATAGTAGTAAGCGGTTTCCAGCCAGCCACGGCAGGCGAGATTGAGTTTTATCTGTTCATCGAGGAAAGAAACGGCGTCGCCGTATTTAACTGATTCGTTAAGTTTATATTTAATACTCCTGTTAAATACGCCGCCTGACCCATCCGCACCGGCAGCCTCTCCTGGCTTGAGCACATGGCTCATCGCGTATTTTGCAAAGGCATGGGTGGACTCAAATCCAGTGGAATCAAAGGGATATTCTGAACCAAAGAGATACGGATGGTCGTTGATGAAATGCTTGACCTTCTTCTCCCAAGCGGCTTTCAGCCAATCCCCCTGCTCCTTGTGACCGTTCTCATATAAGGCGTCGATGAGGTCTGGAATCACTACCTCGTTGTAGGTTCCGGTTTCATAGGGCGACCATTTCACAATCTCCAGCGGAACAGTGAAAAAAGCTTTCGCCGTGCCAAGAGCGCGTTCGAGGTAAGCGTCTTTATCGAGGTATTTGGTCATTGAAGGGTAAAGCTTCGCGACCCTGTACATGTTGTAGTAGAGGAGAATGACGTGCGGATAATCGTAGATTCTCCAGATGTGCTTTTTCCCGCTGGGATCGTCTTTGGAACTGTCGCGATTTACTTTCCAGTTCGGAATTCCATAAATGGCGTAGGGATAGGGCTCCTTGTCCGTTTCTTGCAGGCCGCCCCAGACAAAGTTTTTGAGATAGCTTTCGACGGCATCAATCTCGGGCTGCGAAGGATAGAAAATGTTTTTGCCTGCGATGTAGGGAGCCTTTCCCAGCGCCGGGTCATCGGACGCTACGGCGTAGGACTGCAAACCGTCCAAATCGCCGGGACTGCGCAGAATTTCATGTTTCATATCCCATTGGGAGAAGACCGTGTTGTACCACTTGGAGGAATCCTTGACCTGCTCTTGGGAGACGAGGAACGAAGCGCGCTTCTTGAAAAGCGTTTCGAGGGGCTCGGTAACGAAGAACTCGAGCGAGAGATACTGCGAGTTTCCGTAATCCACTTTCAATAAATTCTCGCCCAAGCGCGAGAAGCGGACTTTGTAGACGTGCACGTCATTGCCGCGCTCTCCGAGGTATTCAATCCGCGTAGCCTGTGGATGTTCGGGCACAATTGCGCGAATTTTATTGTGTGTGCGAAGGGAAAACATTGCCGTCAAATCGGCGGGGATGGTCATTCCGGGGACGACATTGATGTCGAAATCCCCATCCTCGTAAAGAACATTCCTGACCGCGCTGTAGTCTTCGGCCCAACGGAAACGAAATTGATAGGTAGCGGAATCGCCGGATTGGCCGCTGGGCTGAAGGAGAATTTTCGTGTGCGGCAAGCGCCAGGTGCCGCCTTTAGCCTGCAACTCCTCGCCGGCTGCCGCCGAGTGGATGTAGTAAGCGACGCCGCGTCCAAATCCCCGCGGCTCAAAGTACTCGAGGCCGCTGCCTGGCGCAGGGGTCATCACCAGGTAAGGACCTTCCGTGTTGGTGCGCATCCAAAAGAGAAATGAGCCGTTCCCCGCAATCAGAGTGTGCGGGATGAGGCGCTTGGTGTACGTCTCGGTCTTGTCCCAAACATACTGCGTATTGAACTGAATAGGCAGGGCAAGGTCGCCAATTTCGAGTTCGCGCATGGACTCGTTTTTCAGCGAGATCGTCCAAATCAGCGCGTTCTTTTGAAGGTGGAAACTCTCGCTGGCATGCAGGTCGTGGATTGGAGCGACCTCTCTCCCTTCGCCATTGAGGCCCCACAGGAACATGCCAGCGGTGGCGCCGTCTTGCAGCTGTGCCTCGATGCGGAGAGCAGAAGTTGTGACAGGATCGAACTCGATTGCGTTGATCCGGTCGGCTGCGACAGGATAGCTACCTCGAGAATTTACTTCCTTCCAGTCCTCGCCATCGCGGTAAAGGACGCGCCAGCTTTTAGGCAGCTTGCCGGGGTTGGCGTCCTCGTTATGAATAGCCCAGTAGACTTGGACCGAGTGGACTTGTTTTGGCTCGGGAAAATCGTATTGCGCCCATTCGGCGGTTCCATTTCGGCCGAACCAGAAGAAGCGTGGAGTGCTCTCGTCTTGGGAATTTTCCGGCAGCGGTTGATCGTTGAGGGCAAGAAACTGCCGGCGAGCGAACGGAAGCCGAGGGGCGAGCCAGGGAAGCGAGAGTTGGCACGAGCTCGCCTATGGAGAAAGTGACGTGTCTGCTCGGAGCGAAGAATTCTGGGATCGCAGAAGTGCCGCGGAAGCTTTCCTCCACTCTTTTTCGCCCTCGGAGCGGTAGCGAATGAGAATGTCGCCAAGAGTGCGCCCGCGGGCGATATAGTCGGTGTCGTATTTATCTTGAACATGTTTGAGGCTGGTAACGCCGGAGGACGAGTAGGTCGACATGGAACTCGGAGTCTTGAAGGGATTGAGAGGAAGCGAGTGGGGAAAGGGAGATAGCGGCGAGGAAAAGAAAGGGAAAGGAGAAGCGCAAGGAAGAACCTCCGGAGGAAGAATAAAGTAAGCGCTTGCAATGTAGCACAGTGCATATATTATGCAATCGAAATGGATTTCTCCCCGACCGCTATGGTCGGGGGCCAACACTCCGGAAGCGCTTACAAACGGAGACCGCTGCAAGAATCGATTAGCTCGGAACTCGACAGGTTTACGATGAGGACTCGGACATGAAGCCAGACGTGAGCACTGCTCGATGGAATGGCGGGAGAGTGGCTGCCCTTGCGGCTCTCGCGATGGCGGCCGCGACCGTGATATGGACTGGGCGAGCGCAGCAACAGCGGAAGAAAGAGCCGCCCACTCCCGGGCCGATGCTAGATCAGGGTTATTTGGATTTGGAAACATCTGGTTTCTTCGGTCCGGCTGGTACGTTCCTCGCAGACGATTGCCGCGCTCAAGCCGAAGGGAGCAGGTGATTTCGACTTTACGCCAGGCGACCTGTTGGTGGGGCGATCCAAGGACGGTTACTACCATTTGGGTGACATCGATCTCCGGCTTCGAACGGGCGATTCAGGAGAATGGAGAAATTACTCGACGGCCCTTGTCCGCGCTCCCGTTAGTGGGCTTCCCACATCTGCGCGAGTCTTGGCCGCGGCCGATTTGGGGCCGACGCTGCCAGCCAACATTCCTGTGCAAATTGTTCGAACCTGGGGACTTGAGGGAACCAATCTCGTTTTACGGTTCAGCGTGAAAAACAAGTCAGCGCAACCCGTGGAGATCGGTGCGCTCGGTATCCCGATGATTTTCAACAATGTGTTGAATGATCGATCTCTGGAGCAGGCTCACGCAATTTGTTCGTTTTATGACCCGTACATCGGTGAGGACGCTGGTTATCTGCAGGTGACGCGATTGAGCGGACATGGCCCTGCCTTGCTAGTTCTTCCCATCGGCAAGACGCGCTTTGAGGCGTACAACCCGATCCTCGACGCACGCCGCTCGAGCAGCGCTTCTATTTTCCACGATCCGACACCGCGCGGAATTACGTTCGAAGGGTTTTACGAATGGATGGTCCACAGCGCTGCCTATGCGGAGAACGAATGGAAAAAAGCATCGCCTTGGAATCCGCCTACGCAGGAGACACTGGCCCCAGGCGAAACGAAGACATACGGCGTGGAGTTTGTGACGGCGAACTCGATTCGAGATATCGACAAGACTCTCGCAGGGAACGGCCGGCCAGTGGCTGTGGGAATTCCCGGCTATGTTTTGCCGACGGACATGGAAGCCCGGCTGTTCCTGAAGTATCCCCAAGCGGTGAAGTCGATGACGGTGGAGCCTGCGGGAGCGATGACGTTCAGAGAAAGTACGCACACAGCCAGTGGATGGAAAGACTACGTAGTGCAGGGAAAGCAGTGGGGACGGGCGCGGCTGACTGTTACTTACGTGGATGGATTGGTTCAGACAGTCCATTATTTTGTGAGCAAGCCGGAAGCGCAGGCGCTCGCGGACATGGGCCACTTTCTCACGACAAAACAATGGTTCACCGAACCCAACGATCCATTCCATCGTGCCCCTTCGATCATGAGTTACGACCGCGAGACTAACGAAATCGTGACGCAAGACAGCCGGGCGTGGATTGCGGGACTGGGAGACGAAGGAGGCGGCGGCGCGTGGGTAGCGACGATAATGAAACAGCTAGGTGAGCCGAATAAAGAAGAGCTGGGTAAGTTTCAGCAGTTTGTGGATGGCGTGTTGTGGGGCGGCCTGCAGTACAAAGAGGGCCCGAAGAAATTCGGCGTTCGCAAGAGTCTGTTCTATTACCAGCCGGATCAGATGCCGGCGGGGTTCTATCGAAAAGATTTCGATTGGACTACGTGGACGAGCTGGGATAAAGCGCACGCGGAGCGAGTGGACCGCTCTTTTAATTATCTTCACGTGGTCGCAGCCCACTGGGTGTTGTACCGGCTGGCGCGTAACTACGAGGGTTTGGTCACGAATCATCCGTGGGACTGGTATTTGACAAATGCGTATGAGACGTCGATTGCGATGGTGAAGTTAGCGCCTGAATACGCGGTGTTCGGCCAAATGGAAGGAGACATCTTTCTTCAGGTGTTGGCCGATCTGCGGCGCGAAGGTATGAGCGCGCAAGCGGATGAACTGGAAGCGAAGATGCGGGTGCGCGCAGATCGGTGGAAGGAGGAAGCCTATCCGTTTGGGAGCGAGATGCCGTGGGACTCGACGGGACAAGAAGAGGTTTATGCGTGGATGAAGCACTTCGGCTATGAGGAAAAAGCGGAGGTGACTCTGAATGCCATTCTTGGCTACGACCCGACGATTCCTCATTGGGGATACAACGGCAGCGCCCGGCGATATTGGGACTTCATTTTCGCTGGCAAGTTTCGGCGGCTTGAACGCCAGTTGCACCACTACGGATCGAGCCTGAACGCGATTCCTTTGCTGGCGGAATACCGGGAGCATCCGAATGATTTTTATCTGTTGCGAGTGGGATACGGCGGCACGATGGGAACAATCTCGGACATTGATCAGCAAGGATTTCTTGCGCCGGCGTTTCATGGGTTCCCCGACATGCTGAGACCGGACGGGATTACCGGAGACGACGGGCCGAACCTGTTCGGACATGCGTGGAACACGGCAACGTACATCGTGGAGCACCCGGAATTCGGATGGGTGACGTTTGGAGGAAACACTCGCGTCGTTGGGAACATCGTGAAGGTTACGCCGCGCGATTCGTTTCGCATGCGTGTCTATCTTGCACCCGCGGGAGTTTGGCTGACATTGGACGCCGGACAATTCGAAGAGATCGAAGTCAATTCGAAGACGGGTGCGATACGCCTTGGATTTTCGACCGCGACAGACTATCTGCACTCGGCGCGGCTGCGTATCGAACAACCCGCGAAGACGAGCGCCGCGGTCCGCTATCGACCAGCGGAGCCTCTGAAAGAAGAACGCGGAGCTTATGTGATTCCCCTCGGGAAAAAGATTGCCTGGGTGGAGCTCACCGCGAAGCAGTAATTGTGCTCGGTACCGCAGCGCTTTGGTGCAAACTCGACGTCGAATAAACGGTGCAGAACAATTTTCTCGTGTAGTTCAGGAGGTTATTGTGCGGAAATGCTTGCTCGCTGTACCACTCGTCGCATTGTTTTTGCAGGGCCCGGCTCATGCACAGGCTCCCAACGCCGCGCGGATCTCGGAAAATAAGATTCTGAAAGTTCGGCCGCTGCCATTGGATAGCGTGCGTCTCACCGGAGGCCCGCTGAAGAACGCGCAAGAGCTAGATGCGAAATATTTGCTCGAACTCGAACCGGATCGGATGCTGGCTTTCCTTCGCCAGCGGGCCGGGCTGGAGCCCAAGGCAAAAGGTTACGGGGGATGGGATGGCCCTGGGAGACAACTGACGGGCCATATTGCCGGGCACTATCTCTCAGCTGTGAGTCTGATGTGGGCCGCCACCGGCGATGTGCGCTTCAAGGAGCGCGCCGACTACATCGTGAGTGAACTGAAGACAATCCAGGATGCGCAAGGAGACGGCTACCTGGGCGCGCTGATGGACAATCAAGGCGTGGATGGAAAAGTACGATTCCAGGAATTATGCAAAGGCATTATCCGATCGGGTGGCTTCGATTTGAATGGGCTGTGGTCGCCGTGGTACGTGGAGCACAAGATTTTTGCCGGACTTCGGGATGCCTACCGTTACACCGGCAACCGCACAGCCTTAGAAGTCGAGATCAAGTTCGCGGGCTGGGTCGAGAGTATCGTTTCCAAACTGGATGACGAGCAAACGCAAAAGATGCTGGCAACTGAATTCGGGGGAATGAACGAAGTGACCGCCGATCTCTACGCCGACACGGGCGATGCGCGCTGGCTGGCGCTCTCCGGCAAATTTGAGCATCGCGCCATGATTGATCCACTTGTTGCCGGGCAAGACATCCTTGGCGGCAAGCACGGGAACACGCAGGTGCCGAAAATGATTGGATCGCTGTCAAGGTACATCTACACCGGCGATGAAACCGACCACAAAGCCGCGACAAACTTTTGGGATGAGGTGGCGCTGCATCACAGTTATGCGACCGGCGGGCACGGCAAGAATGAATACTTCGGCCCAGCCGACAAGCTGAACAACATGATCGACGGACGCACGGCAGAAACCTGCAACGTCTACAACATGATCAAAATGTCGCGCACACTTTTCTCCGTTGATCCGGAGATCCGCTATGCGGACTTCCACGAGCGGGCGCTGTTCAATCACATTCTTGCGTCCCAAGACCCCAGTGATGGGCGCGTGTGCTACATGGTGCCTGTCGGGCGCGGAGTTCAACACGAATATCAGGACAAGTTCGAGGACTTTACGTGCTGCGTGGGCACCGGGATGGAGAGTCATGCCCTCCACGGATATGGCATCTACTACGAATCCGCGGACAAGCTATGGGTGAGCATGTATGCGCCGTCACGCGCGAATTGGGAAACCGCGGGCGTTCAACTCGAAATGAATACCGATTTCCCAATGGGTGAAGCCGCGTCCCTAAGGGTCACGCCCAAATCACCGAAGAAGATTCACGTTGGCTCTGCGGCGGCCGTATTGGGCGGGCAATGGCTTCAGCGTCAAAGTGAATGGCCAAGGGGTGAAGGATCTGCCGAAGGCTGATTCCTACGTTGAGATCACTCGGACGTGGAAAAAGGGGGACATGGTGGAGTTGGTTTTGCCGAAAACTCTTCGCAAAGAGACATTGCCCGACAACCCGAATCGATTCGCGGTGATGTGGGGGCCGCTGGTGCTGGCGGGAGATCTCGGGCGAGAACGCCGGAAAGGCAGGCACGGCGAAACGGAGGCGCGGCAGAATCCGCACCGGTGCTGGTGGCCAAGGAGCAGCTGGTCCATAACTGGCTGAAACCAGTAGCAGGCAAGCCCGGAACGTTTGTGACCTCCGGCGCCGGCCTAACAACGGAGATAACTTTCGTCCCATTTTATCAACTGCCACGTCGCCGGTACGCGATCTATTGGGACATGTTCACTCCGGAGGAGTGGAAGAAAAAGTCCGAAGCTTTCGCCGCTGAACAGGAAAAACAGAAGAGGCTCGAGGCGGCAACTGTAGCGTTTGCACAGCCGGGACAAATGCAGACGGAACGCGACTTCAACCAGCAGGGTGAGGATAGTGCTCCGGTCCAATTGATGGGACGCTATGGCCGCGGGGGCACAAAATGGTTCTCATTTGAGGTGCCGGTGGAAGCAAGTCATCCGATGGGACTGATTATCACTTTCAGTAATGATGCGCGACGGGATGGCTCGTTCGAGATCTTGGTGGATGGAAAAAAAGTGGGAGAACAAGAAACGAAAGACGAAGTCCCGGAACTGGACGTGCAGTTCTTCGACGTCGAGTACGCGATTCCCTCCGAGTTGATCGAGGGCAAGCAGAAAGTGACGGTACGGTTCGAAGCGTCCACTGGAAGCGATATTCCTGGCGTGTTTGGCATTCGCATGATCCGCGCAGACCTTGCCCGATAAAGAGACAGCATCGATGCGGGCCACATTTCGGCGTTTTAGGAATGCTGTTCGCGATGACGCGTGATGAATTCTTTCAAGTATTCGCCAGCTTCCGTGATGTGTTTCCACAGAGCAGCGGCAGCGATCTCAGGATTTTTCGTCTTGCAGGCAGCGAGAAGTTCGCGGTGCGCCTCGCCGGCCCGGTGGAGGTCGCGGGTAAAGACAAGATGGAGACGAGTGTAGCGGTCACAGTTGATGTTCAGAGTCTTCAAGAAAGAGAGCATGAAAGGACGATTGGCGGGAGCGTAGAGGGCGGAGTGAAAACTCCAGTTCCACTGGCCCCAGGACTTCACTTCGGAATCCTTCTTCAGGGACTGCTCGTACTGAACGAGGATGTCTTCCGCACGCTGAAAATCCTCTTGCTTCATGTTCGGGATGGCGTGACGCAGCATATAGCATTCGAGAACGGCGCGCGTTTCGAACATCTGCATGATCTCGTCGGGTGACAGAGCAGAAACAATCGCGCCGCGATTGGCGACAATGGTGATGAGGCCTTCGGCCGCCAAATGGCTTAGAGCTTCACGCACGGGGATGCGGCTAATCTGAAATTCAGTGGCAATGGCGTCCTGGCGAAGCTGTTCGCCTTCCCGCAGTTCGCCGGTGAGAATTTTTTCCCGGAGGCGCTCGACAACGGCAGCCGAAAGGGATTGCCTCCGGATGGGGTCCGATTTTCTCGGAGAGATTGACTCGATAGTTGAACGAGGATTCGTTGCCTTCATAGTCGCAAGTTCACCAAACAAGTATCACCCAAGCAAGCAGGCCAAAAAGTAGACATAAAAGATGCCGGATTTCACAAAAATTGCCAGCCGCCCGGAGCTGACTAGGCGGAATTTGCCATTCCAGTCCTATGGACAGCTTTGCGCACCTCGTTGAGACTATAAAATAAATGTCAAATTTACAACTGTCATCGCGTGAACTCGCCGTCTACCATTCTCCAGATTCCCAGCGGGTTGCCGTTTTTCAATTCGTCAGGGAGCGCGGAATGCGGGAAATCCTGATAGCAGACGGGACGTGCAAAGCGAAAAATGGCTTGCGAGCCGACAGAGGTGGTGCGACTGTCGGTGCTCGCGGGGTAGGGCCCGCCGTGGACCATGGCGTGACAGACTTCAACGCCGGTGGGATAGCCGTTGAAAACGATGCGGCCGACTTTGTCTTTTCAGTATCTGGACCAAGTCGGAAAATTCCATGCAGGTCTTCCTCGGTGCCGTGAATCGTGGCGGTGAGATGGCCATTGAGACTGCGAGCGGCATCGAGAAGCTCTCGTTCGTTGAGAAATGAACCAACAGTGTCGAGGGGCCAAAAACTTCGGATCCCAGGTCGGGACTCTGCAATAAACTGGGAACATCCGTTTGGAAAACCGCAACTCCCGCAAGGAAGGCTTGGCCTGGGCTCGGCTGTTCGCCTTCGGCCACTAGCAGTTAAATCCCGAGCGATCTTTACGATTCTGGATTTCGCGTTGATAGGAGTTTCGAATGCCGGAGGTCAGAAGCGTAAATTTGGAGGAATGGGCGACTTTGTCTTGAAATTCAGGCAAGAAATTCGTGGAGGATTTTGTTTTGGAAGAAAAACCAAGCCAGGCTTCGTGCAGAATTGCCCGCTGCCCAGCGTGAACGAACCGTGAAGCTGAGAAGCGATCTCTTTACCGCGCGCAGCCAGGGCGCCCGGCAGAATAAATACCGGATTGGTGCTGCCCATTTCGCCGTAGAAGGGGATGGGCTCTGGCCGGCGGACCGCCAAGTCCATCAGCGCGCGTCCGGCGGCGAATTGAACCAGTAAATCCGACGGCCTTGACGAGCGGATGTTGCACGAGTTTCGCGCCGACTTCCGTTCCGGAGTCGAACAGGAGAGCAGAACACGCCTTCGGGTAAAGCTTGCTCGCGAACGCAGTCGCGAATTGCGCGCCCGACAAGCTCGCTGGTGCCCGGATGGGCGGGATGCGCTTTGACAATTAGCCGGATTTCCAGCGGCTAACGCGGAGGCGGTATCACCGCCAGCAACCGAAAAGGCGAGCGGGAAATTGCTGGCTCCGAATACGACGACGGGTCCGAGGGGAAACAACATCGAGCGGACATCGGGTTTGGGCAAGGGCTTGCGTTGGGGATCCGCGTGGTCGATGCGCGCGGAAACCCAGGAGCCTTCCTCAACGACGGAAGCAAACAGCCGCAAGTTGATTGCACGTGCGGCCGTTTCTGATTTCAGGCGCGGCTCGGGAAGTGCGGTTTCGGCATGCGCGCGCGCAACGAGTAAATCGGTGATCGATTCAAGGCGAGAAGCAATGCGATTGAGGAAAGAAACTCGCTCACGCCCGGGCAAGCGGGAATAGCTGGGAAAGGCTTCGCTGGCGAGCTCGGCTGCGCGGTCGAACGTCTTCCGTGACTCGCCGAAAAAAAGGCCGTGGCGATTTTCTCGCCGGTGGCTGGATTCCACGCGCTGAAAGGAGCGCCAGTGGATGCGGAGTCGCGAAAACCAATCAAGAGATTACCAAGTATTTCCATCGCGTGTGTCCGTTATTTCGCCGCTTGACGGAGCCGGAGTTCGGTGCTGGCTCTTTGCGGGCGTGTGCGGAGCGCGTCGGTGGATCAGATCCTTCGTGGCTTGAAGCTCTTCGCCGGTAAGCCGAAGCTTTGGCGGCCTGACGTCCGCGTTGCCTACGCCGAGTTCTTCTTGCACGAGTTTGATGAGCTGAACGAATTTCGGGACGGTGTCGAGACGCAGCAAGGGCAGGAACCAGCGATACAGTTCGAAGGCCTCCGAGGATTTCCCCTGGATGCCATAATCGAAAAGGTCTACGGATTCGCCTGGCAATGCGTTGGCCAGACCAGCAATCCAACCAACGGCGCCCACGCGCGATGCCTTCGAGAATGGCATCGTCGACGCCAACAAACAGGGCGAGGCGGTCACCGAGCAAGGCGCGAATGGCAGAAACGCGGCGAACATCGGCGCTTGATTCTTTCACGGCATGGAAATTGGCGCGCTCTGCGGCAAGTTCGCGAATATGCTCGGGCAGAAAATCGGTGCCGTAGGCAATCGGATTGTTGTAGAGCATGCATGACAGTGGCGTGGCATCGAAGACTGCGGAGACGTGGGCCTTCATTTCTCGCCAATCGCCACGATAGACGTAGGGGGGCAGGACCATCAGAGCGTCGCAACCAGCAGCGTGCGCTTGCTTGGCAAGGCTTACGGACTCGGCGGTGGTGAGCGAAGAGATTGCCGCGACGACTGACGCGCGCCCTTTAAGTGCGTTAGCGCAGGTATTCAGGACGGCGACTTTTTCGTCGAAGGACAGCGTCGCGCCTTCGCCCAAGGAACCCAAAGCGACGACTCCGGTGCAACCATTTTCGACGAGCCACTGGCAGTGGCCGGTCATGAATGCGTGGTCGATCTGCGAACTCTTTGCGAAGCATGTGGTGATTGCGGGAATGACACCTTGCCACTTCATTGTGATCCTCCAAGGGGTTGCGCCGGAATCGCGGGAGACGACATCGCTGCAAGACTCGAACAACGCACGGGAAATATCGGTGGACGCAAGGAGTCCATGGTCCATCCGAAAAGAAACTCGGCAGCCGCGCCGCAGACACGTCCTTGACACGGGCCCATGCCGCAGCGGGAGTGCAATTTTGCAGCGCGCCAGGAGGCATGCTTGCGGACGTCTTCGATGGAGACGTCTTCGCAGCGGCAGAGGAACGTGTCTGGTTTCGCCAGAGTTGCAAGCTCTGAGCGCAGCGCGAAAGATTTTCTCATTGCTCCAACGACTCTCCTGTAGCGCGTACGGGCTGTGAACAGTTGTTTTGCGGAATTGTGACGGCCGGCCGCCGAATGGCCTGCAATCTGACCTTCGACGATCGAAAGCTCCATGCCGCCGATTCCGGTGGTTTCTCCCGCACAATATATACCCGGCTGCGAGGTCTCCTGAAGCTCGTTCACTTCGACGAAACCGTCCTTCGCGCTGCATTGTAATGCGCGAGGCAGCTCAAGGTTCGGAACAAGATGAAATCCGCAAGCCAGATAATCGCATTCGATTTCGCGGAGATGACCGTTATCCGACATTCGAACTGCCTGCAAGCGGTCCTGCCCAATCGCGGCGACCGGCCAAGCGCTTGTGAGGTAGGGAGCGCGCCTGCAGCGGAATCGGAGTTGCGCTGCTTCGACAAGTTTGCGAGGAAACGCGGCCATCGCCAAGGTGAAGGACCGGAGTTGCGAGAAGGGCGCTTGCTCGCAGATACACAGGATGCTGGCTCCGCGTTCACTCAAATACGCCGCCACGGCAAGGAGAAGCGGGCCGGTGCCGGCGATAACAACGCGTTTGCCGGTTACTGGTAATCCGGATTTCACCATGGCTTGGAGCCCACCGGCGCCGACGACATTTGGAAGGGTCCAGCCGGGGAACGGAAGAAAAAGTTCGCGTGCTCCAGTCGCAAGGATCAACTTGCCGTAGCGTATATGCCAGAGAGAATCATCCGTCTCTGCCTCCAAGCGGCCGTTGTGAGCGTGGAAGACGCAAGTGCCGGCTATCAAAGTGACGCTTGACCTCGAGAGCCTTTCGAGCCAGCGCCTCGACTCCGAGTGATGCGATCCGCTCGCGCTGCCGCGCCAGATCTGGCCGCCGGGTGCGGGGTTGTCATCGAGGAGCGCAACGCTGGCACCGGATTCGGCGGCCGTAACCGCGGCGGCAATTCCCGCGGGGCCGGCGCCGATCACCGCGACGTCAAAGCTCCGTTGGGAGCCACTATCCATGGGCGTTTATTTCCATACTCTCTTCGCACACCACCTGGCAACTCCGACGGTGGGGTTGGCCGTCAATCTCCACGCGGCATTCGAAGCAAGTACCCATACCACAAAGCGGAGCGCGCGGCTGGCCTGAGACCGACGTTCGGGAAGCACCGCTCGAGAGAAGCACAGCGACAGCCACAGTAGATCCAGCGGGGACATTTACCGGCGTGCCGTTCACACGAACTGTGAGAGTTTCAGACATTTGTTTCGACTTTTGTTTCGTTCGCCATTTGTCTCGACGGCAAATAGGGCTCGGCCGGAATCGCGGGAGTCTGACCGAGAAGCTGCGCGCAGATCAGCTTGCCCGTGGCCAAGGAAGTCGTAATTCCCAGCCCTTCATGCCCGGTCGCGATGTAAAGAGTCGGATCCTCGAGCCATGGACCGATCAGCGGCAGCTTGTCTGGAGTAGCGGGACGAAAACCAGTCCACACTCGAATGCCGGAGAATGCAGACAAGGCCGGCAGGTATTCAAATGAGCGCTCCAGCATCCGCGAGACAATTGCTGGTTCAACCCCATCGTGCGCAACATCGTACTGCCGCGACGAACCGATGAGTAGCTGGCCGGTCTTGCGGGGCTGGACATTAAAAGCGACGGAATCGCTTGTGAGTGAGTGCGCCGACTTGAGGTAGCCAAGCTCAACGAGTTGATGGTGAACCGTGCCTGGATAACAGTCGGTGATAACAAGATGCCCCTTGCGCGGTTTGACCTGAACGCCCGGAGTCAACCTGGGAGCGAATTGGCCGGCAGCATTGATCAGTCGTCCAGCGCTCAAGGTGGTGCCATCCGCCAGACGAGCGCTTCCTTTGGACAGTGATACGACTGGTTTACCCACGTGCAGCGAGGCGCCCAACTCGATCGCTCTTTGCAGTAGAAAGGAGGCAGCTGCCGGCGGATAGATGACGGAATCATCTTCCACTAGAAGTCCGCCCGCAAGGGGCATGCGTAGTTGTGGCTCGGCCTGGTGCAAAGCATGAGAATCGAGGATTTCGGCATGAACTCCACGGTCATGATAATAGGCGCACTTTCGGCGAACTTCCGCCAGTTCTTCTTCATCCGCGGCAACCCAAATAGTTCCACATCTTTCGAATTCGACGTAGGGCGGCAACGCCTCGTGGATTTCTTCCCAGAGAACCTGAGAATAACGGGTCAAAGAGAACTGCGCTTCCGAATCGTCCATCACCACGAGGTGGCCCATCGAAGCGCCGGTTGCCCCCGCCGAAGTGAATCGCTCTTCCACGACGGCCACGCGCAATCCGGCCCTGGCAAGTTCAAAAGCGCAGGCGGCACCCACAATTCCCGCGCCAACGATCAAGACATCGGTTGCACGCATCATTCTTGAATGCCGTAACGGAACGGATCACACGGATCAAAAATGAAATCCGCGTCGGAAGTGATGAACGCAGAGCCCTTGATGACGGGAATGATTTCCCCGTTTTCGATGCGGACCTGCCCCTCGAACACACTCCCAACAATACTTTCTTGCCGCCAAACCTGGCCCGGGTTGAGCTTGCCATCTGCGTAGAGACAAGCAAGCTTGGCGCTCGTGCCTGTGCCGCATGGCGAACGGTCGTATGCTTTTCCAGGGCAGAGTACGAAATTCTTGCTGTTGACACCCGGAATCTGCGAAGGACTGAAGAGCTCGATGTGATCAATTTCTTTTCCGTCCGCGCCCTTGATTCCCTTCTTTTCAAGGGCCTGGCGGATCGCCCATGTAAATTGTGTCAGCTCATCGATGTTGCCGATCAGCAGATCGAAGGAATGGTCGTTGACGAGGAAAAACCAATTTCCCCCCCAGGCCACGTCGCCGCGTACCGTTCCATACCCCGGTACGTGAACCGCGACGCATTTCTCGGTTCGCTGGCTAGGAACGTTTGCGACGGAGACTTCGCCCGTTTCCAGCAGTGTGGCCGAAACTGTGCCTACTGGCGTGTCGATCTTGTGTTCGCCGATGCCAATTCGCCCCAGATACGAAAGGGTGGCAACCAGCCCGATGGTGCCATGCACGCACATCCCCAGGTAGCCGACATTATTAAAGTAGATGACTCCCGCGGCGCTTCCAGGTTTCACGGGCTCGCAGAGCAGCGCCCCGACGACAACCTCCGAGCCGCGAGGCTCGTTCACGAGCGCGCGCCGCAAGAAATCGTGGCCGCTTCGAAACTGGCCGAGACGCAATGCCATATCTTCGCAAGGCAGCGCCGGCCCGCCAGAGACGATGATGCGCGTCGGCTCGCCTCCCGTGTGTGAATCAACTACGTGAACACGCTGCAGTCGTTCAAACATGGAAATGGGGATTCCCCGACCCTTCCGGATTCAGGATTGCAATTTGCCTCGCCCTCGAAAGACCGACAGCACGCAGGCTTTTAGTAACGTCTGATTTTTGCAAAATCACTCGGCGCAACTTGGCATATTCGTCGCCTAGAATGCCTATGAATGTAGCCGATATACTTCAATGAATAAGCAGGCTCGCGCAAAACGAAAAGGCGGGGAGAGCGGGCCGCACAAATCGCTTAATTCGTATTGACATCACGTCTTGCATACAATATACATAATCCGGCCCGAGAGCAATCACTTTTTCCTCTCGGTCCTGCGACTTGTGCTTGGGTCTTTCGCTACCATTCATTTAGATCTTGAAATGACCCTGGAACGCTTGGGCGCTTTTGGCATATTTGAGTCTGGTCAGACTCAGGTTGGAGTTTGTGACCCGACTCGGTATTTGCCTCGCCGTAATACCTTGGACTCAACTAGCATCAACTTTTGGTAAGAATATAAAAACACAAGACTTATCAATGCTTTGCATGGATACCTACAAGAAGCGCCGGGAGGGGGATTGCTGCGAGCCGAGATTCTCTTAGAGGATCGGTCCTGCCAACATGTAGTCTCCCGAGCCTTTGATCTTAGATGTGCGGGTGTAACCGCGATTGTGGTGCACAAACGAGAAGCGGTTCTGAAGGCAAACTCCCAGCGGAGGTTGAATTGACAATGAAACTCTACGGGCGGCTGATCGTTGAAGTTCTGCTCGCTTCGTGCTTGCTAGTGCCCGCGGCAAATGCCCAAGGCACTCGAGAGGACTATCAGCGCGCGGAGCAATTTCTCCCGGGAAATTTACGCCACAAGCTGTATGTCGCCGAAATGGAACCGCACTGGATCGCCAAGACCAATCGCTTCTGGTATCGCAAGGCCAGCCCAAAAGGAGTCGAATTCTTTTTGGTTGATTCGTCCCAAAACACAACCAAACCTGCGTTCGACCAAGCGAGGCTGGCAACCGCGCTATCCAAAGAAACCAAGCGCGAATTCAAACCCACGGAACTTCCTTTCGACACCTTCGAGTTCTCCGAGGATGGAAAGTCCGTTCACTTCCAAATCGAAAACGCGTCCTGGAGTTGCAACCTCGAAACGTACAACTGCAAAGAGGCACGCGAGTCTTCCGCTGGTCCCTATGAAAATGAATCGCCCAGCAAGGAATGGATCGCCTACGTAAAGGATTTCAATCTGTATGTTCGGTTCGTGCCCACAGGCGAAATAGTGCAACTGACGCGCGATGGCGAGCAGGGCTGGGAGTACGCCACGCCAATCCCTTCCTTGCGCCCGATGGTTACGCAAGGAACCCAGGATCCGAAGCAGCGCCCCGCAGTATTTTGGTCGCCGGATTCGTCCAAGCTGGTCACGTATCGCATGGACACGCGCAATGCGGGCCAATTCACAAACCTGCAATTTGTTCCACCCGGCCAGCTTCGCCCCAGGGCGTTCCGTGTTGTCTATCCATTGCCCGGAGAAGCGCTGCCAAAGGCGGAGCCGATCATCTTCAACGTTCGAAAAGGCAAACGCATCGATGTAAAAACCGACCCGCTCGAGATGCAATTCCAAGGCGGACCCGGATTCGAGTGGTTCCCGGATAGCAAGGGCTTCTACTACGACCACGGCGAACGCGGCGAGAAAGAGATCGAATTACGCACGGTAGATGCGGACACAGGAGAGCAGAGAGTAGTCATCCGTGAAAAATCCGATCGGTACGTTGATCCAGGAGAGACTTTCTTCCGCTTTCTGCACGAGTCCGGCGAAGTGCTGTGGTCCTCGGAACGGGACGGTTGGAATCATTTGTATCTCTACAACCAGAAAACTGGCGAACTGAAAAACCAGGTCACGCTGGGGCCGTGGGTCGTACGCCGGATCGTCGACGTAGATGAAAAATCGCGCCGTGTCTATTTCCTGGCGAACGGGCGCGAGAAAGATGAAGATCCCTATCAGACTCACCTGTACAGCGTTGGGCTGGACGGCAAAGGCTTAAACCTGCTCACCCCAGAAAACGCCAACCACACGGTGAGCGTATCGCCCGACCATTTATACTTTGTGGACAGCGCCTCGCGGCCAGACTTGCCGGGGCAAGCGGTTCTCCGGAACACCAAGGACGGCTCGCAGGTTCGGATTCTCGAGCAGTCCGAAGCGGCTGCACTCCTCCAAATGGGCTGGAAATATCCCATGCCCTTTCACGGAAAGGCCAAAGATGGCACGACGGATCTCTACGGATTGATCTGGCGGCCAACGAATTTCGATGCGGCGAAGAAGTACCCCATCATCGAGATGGCCTACACGGGTCCGCAGGCATTCTTTGTCCCGAAAACGTTCGGTGCAGCTGTGCGGGGCCTGCAATCGGTCGCGGAGTTGGGTTTTGTGGTGGTCATGGTCGATGGCCGGGGAACAACGGGGCGCTCGCGCGCGTTTCATGAATATTCCTACCACAATCTCGGAGGAGCGTTCGAAGACCACGTCGCCATGCTCCAACAGATGGCAGCGCAAAATTCCTATATGGACATTACGCGTGTTGGGATCTTTGGGACCTCCGCAGGAGGATACGGAGCCGCTCACGCCATTCTAGTTTTTCCCGACTTTTACAAAGTTTGCGTTTCCATTTCCGGAGATCACGACGCGAGGCTGGACAAGGCCTGGTGGAACGAGTTGTACCAAGGATATCCGGTGGGGCCGGACTACGCCGAGCAGTCGAACGTCACGCTTGCAGACCGGCTGAAGGGACATCTATTGATCGTCCATGGCGACGTTGACGACAACGTTCATGTGGTGGAGACAATGCGGTTTGCCGATGCCTTGATGAAGGCAAACAAAGATTTTGACATGCTGATCGTTCCGAACATGTACCACGGGGAGGGCGGGAACTTGTATCTAGTCCGCCGGCGATGGGATTACTTCGTCGAATACCTCCTTGGCGTGACGCCGCCGGCAAATTTTGAGATACATGAGGACCGGGAGCCTACTCCAATACGTTCACGTTGATGCGTATGCTTTTGCGGATTGCTTCGCCCGTGCGACCGCAACTCTGCCTGGCGCGAGTGCGTCCCCACATGGCTGGTGAAAGCGCCTCGCTCTCGCAAGCGATGCAGGCAAATCGCGAGGGTGTCAATTCTGAATAGTACTATGAACTAATATAGTGTCTAAATTCTGGCGGAGAGGGGGGATTCTGTCCGAGCACCCTAAGAAATTCTCAGTAGTGATGGTAAAACGCAAGTCCAATAGAATCAATAGCCGATTTTTAGAAAAACCATTTCTCCAGTGTTATTGGGAAATCTGAGGTCTGAGATCTTGTTCAAAGTCTTAGGAAAAGCTTAGGAAGCTAGAGGACGGATTTGGCTTGTCGATGAAGCGACGCTCGTCATGCAAAGACTGGCGGCGGTTTGCTAATTTTCCCTGCCCTGTTCGTACACACCACGCTTCATTTGTTTCGAATCACTTAGAGTGCGGTCATTTGCACAGAATCACCCCATTTGCAGAGTCTTGTGCACCAAGTGTGCACCAAACAGTCTTCCGAAAGAGAGCACCCAGCAGTCCCACAACGGACTACTTCCTTGGTCGCTCGTAATCCGCCCACGATCGATCCTAAGCGCGGAGATCACTTCCTACAAGCCGACGTATCGTTACCGATCCGGTTCTAATGCCGACCGGATTAATTTCTAGATTGCCGACGATTCGTCCTGAGTCGTGCATGTGAGTGTCGCTACCTGCTGTGGTGACCCGCGTCACAGAAAAACCCTCGAGTTAGACATAAAGAGAGAGTGTAGGCCGGGGCTAACGTTCCACAATCTGGAATTGGCGCGCAGAGCACGATTTCAAGGAAATGGAGCAGGCCGCATGATCGCAAAAGACATGTCCGAATCCAAAGTCATCGTCCGTACAACGGCGCACGACCGCCTCGGTATTCAGGGGTACGTCAGCCCGGGCTTCGACGCTGTGCGTGAGGCGTTCGCCGAGAACTTTGTTCGGCGACGCGAGCTAGGCGGGGCCTGCTGCGCCTTTCACCGCGGTGAGAACGTCGTCGACCTATGGGGCGGTATCCGAAACAAGCAGACCGCCGAACCTTGGGAGCAGGACACGATGGTGGTGGTCCACTCAGCCACCAAAGGTTTGGCCGCGATGACGCTCGCCATCGCTCACTCTCACGGATGGCTCGACTATGAAGAACGCGTATGCGCGTACTGGCCGGAGTTCGCACAGCAGGGGAAAGAACGAATCACCGTCCGCCAGCTCTTGGCCCACCAGGCGGGCTTGTTCGCTTTCAATGAGCCCGTGGATCGAAGCGTAGTCGCCGACCTCGATCGCCTGGCGGTCGTGTTAGCGCGTCAGAAACCGGCGTGGGAGCCCGGGACACGTCAGGCGTATCACGCCCTCACATTAGGTTTCTACGAAGGCGAGTTGCTGCGCCGCGTAGATCCGCAGCATCGCAGTTTGGGAGAGTTCTTCCAGGATGAGGTCGCGTCACGGCTCGGCGTGGATGTCTACATCCGGTTGCCAGAGGCGATCCCGAACTCGCGCCTTGCCATACTTGCCCCGCCCAGCCTGATCGAGACGCTGCGGGGCTTCGGGCTTCGCTTCATGCTGGAAGCCATGAATCCTCGCTCCAACATCTACCGGGCGTTGAGCGTGAACCCAGGCACTGCGATATATGAGGACGAGCAGCGTATTTACGCACGTGACCTCGAAGTGCCGTCCGGCGGAGGGTTCGGCACAGCGCGAGCAATCGCGCACACCTACAGCGTCTTCGCCACCGGGGGACGCGAGCTAGGATTGCGGCAGGAGACGCTGGACCTGTTGGCCGCCCCGGCGATTGCGCCGACGCGCGGATTTTACGACGAATGCTTGAAGGCGGACGGCGTGCAGTTCTCCCTGGGCTTTATGAAGCCGAGCGCCGTCTGGCGGTTCGGCAGCGCCAGTTCCTTCGGCTCACCTGGGTCCGGCGGTTCTCTTGGCTTTGCCGATCCGACCGCTGGCGTCGGCTATGCCTACGTGACGAGCCAGATGGGGACACGATTAACAGGAGACCCGCGGGACGTGGCGCTCAGGGACGCACTCTACTTGGCTATTCGGGCTTTGCCGGCGCGGTGGGAAAACGAGTCGCCTAGCGACTGAACGCGAGGGAACGGATGAAACACCTGGGAAAGACGTCACCGTTTCGTGGGCCCGAGGGAGAGATCCTTCCGGGCAGCATCGCTGAAGTGTCGCCCTTTATGAACAATGCGGAGAGCGAGGAGAAGAAAACCCGATGAACAACTCAAGGCATTCCTACCCGGCCGAGCGTGGCGGATTAATGCGGCTGTTTTACCGCAACTGGCGCCCGACGCGCCTTGGCCGGTGGGTCAACCGGTTTGCGTGCTGGTGGTCTGGCCTCGGGCTGCCACCGAAGTTCCAGGCCGCACTCAAAGTTCATGGTCGCACATCCGGCCGCATACGCTCGAACCCCGTGGTCATCGCCACCGTGGAGGGCAAACGTTACCTTGTATCGATGCTCGGCATGGAATCTGATTGGGTGAAGAATGTCGAGGCCGCGCAGGGCGACGCCATTATCCGCCAGGGACGCCGACGCCGCGTTCACCTCGTGGCAATGCCGCCGGAGCAGAGGGCACCCATCCTGCGAGAGTACGTGCGAATCGCATCGAGCGGCCGACAGCACTTCCCGCTTCCCGTCGGCGCGCCGCTGCCCGACTTCGAGGCGATCGCCGGGCGTTACCCCGTGTACCGGATCGAGCTTTCATGAAAGCGACTCGAGCGCCCGCCAAGGGAGGACGAGGTCCGTGAGACACAGGCGCATCATCGTCACTCACTACGGGGGACCGGATGCACTTCAAGTGGTTGAAGAAGAGTGCCCCGAGCCGAAGGATGGTGAAGTGCGAGTGAGAGTGCTGGCCGCGGGCGTCTCCTTGCCCGACATCATGGCGCGCGAGGGCGTTCATCCCGAAACGCCCCGGCTGCCCTTCACGCCAGGGTGGGATCTGATTGGCGTGGTGGATAAGGTCGGCGGCGGTATCTCCGGAATCGAATCAGGCCAGATCGTTGCCGCGCTGCCGATCCACGGTGCCTACGCGGAGTTTGTCTGCCTGCCGCAACCTGAACTGGTTCCGGTGCCATCCGGGTTGGACCCCGCCTCGGCTGTCAGCCTTATCCTGAACTACATCACGGCGTTCCAGATGCTGCATCGTTCCGGCAAGGTTAAACCGGGCCAGCGCGTGTTGATTCACGGCGCGGCAGGCGGGGTCGGCACGGCACTCTTGCAGCTGGGGCGTCTCGCCGGGCTGGAGATGTACGGTACCTGTTCATCGCGAGGGGCATCGGTCGTTTCCGACCTGGACGGTATCCCAATTGATTACCAGAATCAGGACTTCGTTAAAGAAATTCACCGTCTCACGGGCGAGGGCGTAGACGTCGTCTTTGACAGCATCGGTGGTACCCACATCTGGCGTTCCCGCAAGGCTCTCCGTCCTGGCGGGCGGGTGGTGGCCTTTGGCCTTACTTCCTCGCTGCGTGGGGGACGATTGGCTTCAGGTCGTTCCGGTGGTCGTCATCGCTATCGTGCAATCCTGATTTTCGGGCTGTACATTGCCGGCAGCTGGCTTCTCCCGGGCCGGAAACGGGTGGTCCCCTACAGCATCCAGACGCTCAAACGCTTGAAACCGGCATTGTTTCGACACGATTTGATCGCCCTGTTTGAACTCCTTCAACAGCAAAAGATCAAGCCGCTAATCGCGCAGCGATTTCCTCTTGCCGAGGCAAGACACGCGCACGAGTTGCTCGGCAAGGGAGGCGTGACAGGTAAGATTGTGCTGCTGCGCAACGCATCATCGCTTGAATCAGGAGCGGTGTAACAACGGCATGCAGATGACGAGTGTTAGTCGCGATAAACGCGCGAGCTGTGAGTGATCGATCGCTGGAGAGATGTCGACTTACCAGGAGTTGAGAATTATTTTCTGCTTTCATGATTGGTTCGCAGCGGACGGGTGGATTGTCATGTTCTGCAGGTCACAGAGGTCGACGCCGCCGGAGCGCCCGGCGCCACCGTCGTTTGTCTCGACTGAGCCAGCGCCACCGCGTCGGCACCCGCTGGAAAACAGGGCCTTGTAACTCGTACACGCATCCGCAGGAGGCGCGTAATCCCCACTCGCTTTGCGAATCTGCTTCACTAGATCTCCTGCGGAATCATGCTCTTTCATCATCGCTTGGATTGGATTCTTGACGGTCTGAAAGAACGGAGGTTCCAGTGATCCATTTCCAGTTGTTGAAAGCTCCAGCGCGTCGATATACGGGAACAGGATCTGCTCTTCCTTTTGCATGTGCATGATCATTTCTTGCCCGACTTCGATGAACAGCCTTTGGACTTCTGCAATTTCGGGATGATTCTCTCCATGCTTGGCATTCACCTTCTCCAGCAGTGTTTGATACTCCCGATTGCCTCTCGAACGTACCGGTGATGCTTTTCACGAATGTGCCGGGTCAGATCTCCCAGCGGGGCCGATGTCCAGGCTTTTTCGTCCGGTCTAACCAGCTTGCTGCTCTCCCGCAGCCGCTTCAGAATCTTTTCTGCGGATACGTCTGCATGTGCGCACGCGTCGTGCAGTGACTTGCCTCCCCCGCAGCAATAATCCACTCCGGCATCCTCCAAAATTTGCCTCGCCTCTGGATTTGCAAGCGCGATGTCTTTCACTTTGGTTTCGCTGCTGAAATTCATAGTCACCTCCGTAATTCTTTGATTCTGAGAGGTAAAACACGGTAGCGCAGTAACTAAAGTCACTACGCCCTGGAAGAGTCTGTAGTCATTCGGAGGGGCGCCACTTCCCGATGGCCTTCGCCCGCCCACACTTTGCGGCGGACATTCGTGCCTGCATCAATTTCCATTCGCTCTAATGCGCAGGCCGGTCCACAACCAGTTCGCGGTGTTCCCGCCGAAATGTTTCGGCGATGTGGCAATTCCAGCAGACTGGCCAGTGCGTACCCAACGCTTCCTGCAGTTTTTCGGCAGGGATCTCATTCCACTCAATGGTCTTACGTTCAGAATCGACCAAGGCAGGCGGATGATCGTGCCAGTGGATTTCCCCGAACGGTTTGTGGCAGTACGCGCAATTCTGTCCCTGATACCACCGGTTTATGATCGTCCAAACCAGGCAGGCCTTCGGGGCTTCTTGGATTTGTGCCAAACACTCTTGCCCGCAGCCCTCTCTTTCAGGCCAACGCGAACATTCACTCAACCGCAGCAGCTGGTTCCCAAGTGTTGCTTTGAAGACCGTCTTTCCTGCAGCAACGCGTACGGCTGCAGGCTTGTGCGTCTCCGGACATGAGACGAGTCTCTCTCCTCGAAATTTTAGATACGTTCGCAGAGCCCGACGGAGACCTACGATCACAAAGCCGGCGGCCGCGATCACTAACGTAAGCAGGATGTATTTCATGGGTCATTCCTTTCCGGCGCCTCCTCCAGGACAACAACGTCCAAGTCCTGAAACAGCACCATTTCGGCGACCCGGTAGAATTCGATCGCAAGCGAAAGATGCTTCACAGAATTAGATCTTGGAGTGCTTCCCTGGGCCGCTCCCACGCCGTTAAAGCTACATCCCCGGCTCCCCATTTGGCTGTGACGGGGCTCACTGTACTGCGTGACGCTAGTCACTCAACAACGAGAGCGTTCCTGGCAATCTGTTTGAAAAAATGGAGGTCGGCAGCAGGTTGGCTTCGACGCCGAACCCTGCACCCCCAGTAGTCGCAGCGGGCCGTGACGCTCATTACAATCGAAGCCAGTCAGGCGTGCGACGACGCAAATGGTCGGGTTCGCGGAGGGAGCGGCATGATCTCAATCTAGCCCACGACGACGGCCTCTATAACCTCCAGGGTGATCTTCGGAGGATGCAGCAGCGTGTTGTGAATCAAGCAGTGATTTACTGCTTCCCGGATTCCATTGCGATGTTCCTCGCTGAATGCCATTGGCACTTCCACCTCGATGCGAAAATTATCCATGCGCGCGGGATCCTTGAATTTGTCGGCCGTGACGCGAACCTTCGTGCCTTCGGCCACGAGCTTTTGCTTCTTCAGATACTGCGCTGCATAGAACCCAGCACAAGAACCGAGAGACGCCAACAGCAATTCGGGAGGTGTCATTCCCTCATCAAATCCACCGTTTTCTGGGGGTTGGTCGCACACAATCTTGTGCTGCCGCGCTTTGATTTCGAACTGAACAGCGCCGAGATGTTCGACAAGCACTTCCATTGGATTTCCTTTGTACCTCGCCGGCGGCCCTCGGGTTGTCCCGCCTTATCAATTCCGAGCGTTCCCAGCCGACCTGCCTCAACCGAACTCACTTGTCCTGGCGACGCCCAACATTAGGTTAAGTGCCGAAAAAACAGCAGTGTCCGGGGACACCCGCCAAGGTGACCGCGCTCACATACCGCAACGGCCTCCAAGCTATAGATTCGCGGACGGTGGATTCGAATCAAGAGGGGCAACGTGAGCACTATGGGCATTGACGGCACCAGTTCCCGCACCCGGAAGCTTATGGCGAATCCGTCCTGGCACTGGAAAAACAAAACAGCATGGCCCAGTTGCGGGAACTGGTGCCTACCCAAACCGAGCTCCGCTGCAAACTAGATTTCGAGGTCCCCGTCGGCGAGCCCGTCGAGCAAATCCTGCGAATCGCCCAGGAAACAAAGGCAGATCTCATCGTCATGGGTGCGAAGCCCAGAAAAAACCCTGCAGGCAACGTTCCACACACAAAGGCATACCGGGTTGTCTGCGGAGCGCCATGCCCTGTACTGACCGTGAGGTCCTGAGCGGCAAGAGAGCGGCGATTTGAGCGTCTATGCGAGATCCGGAATCTAGGCGCGATGTATTCACCAATTCTGGGCCTCTCCGGACTTGAAACAGCGGAGTAAGCTGACAGATTGCATCGGCGGTGCGGGCACATGGGGAACTTGCTGGATCACTATCGCCGTCTGCGCTTGCTCGGTCGATTCTTGCGAAGACTTTGGCTTAGGAAAGTCTGTTGCCTTGCGCGTCCTAAAGAATGGGAATCACCACATTGGCCACGAACCTTCATTTGATCTCACAACAAGCCTCCTCGACCTGGGTCGACTGTGCGCGGCGTCACATCTCCCTGTGACCTCAGTCATGGCCTGGATTCCATGAGATGGCCGAAGGTATAGGTACCCCTCCTGAGGAGGAACCAACATGAACACCAGACAGCTCCCGCATCCGTCCGCGCTGGAGACCAGCGTCACAATCGTTCCCGTCGCTCCAGAAGAGCAAAACCGCAGAATTGACGCGGCAATTGCCCAACGTGCCTACGAGATTTTCGAGAAGCGCGGCGGCATGGCCTGGCACGAATTGGAAGACTGGCGCCAAGCCGAGGCTGAAACCCGGAGCACCCTCTGTATCGGGCTGACGACTCGCAACCACACCGTCGTCATCGGAACCGACGCCGCCCAGTTCGATCCCGGAACTCTTGAGATTTGGACGGCACCTCGTCAAATCACCATTTGCGGAAAGTCCCGCTCGCACGGTGCACCGCCTGTCAAGACCCATGCGAATGCGGAAGGACACATGGCCTTCCGCCAGATCCAACTGCCTTGCGCAGTCGATTGCACCGGGGCTCGGACGAAGGTTCACGGAAGATTCTTGGAGATCCAGCTTCCTAAGGCCAGGGCCGCACCACAGGCAGAGAAAGCAACCGCGGCATAATCCTCTGACAAAGGAGCCATCGAGGAATTCTAAGGACCAGGAGCTTGGCTGCGCGAAAAGATTCAGGAACTGGAACAAGCACCAGGAGCATCAAAAGAGACTAAGATCTGATCGAAGGAGGACGCGCTATGCCTTCCACATCCGCTACGGGGTCCGCCAAAGCTCTGGAGACTACGCGCCCCCTCTCTCCCGAGGAATTGCGAAAAGTTCACGCGTATTGGCGTGCAACCAACTATCTTTCCGCCGGTCAGATCTACCTCTATGACAATCCTCTGCTGAGAGAACCTCTCCGCTTGAAACACATCAAGCCGCGTCTCCTCGGCCATTGGGGAACGACTCCAGGATTGAATTTCATCTACGTCCATCTCAACCGCCTGATCAAGAAGCATGACCTTAACGTCGTTTACGTGGCTGGCCCGGGGCATGGCGGCCCCGGCCTCGTCGCCAACACCTACCTGGAGGGCACGTACAGCGAAGTCTACTCGCACATCTCGCAGAGCGAAGAAGGCTTGAAGAAACTGTTCAAGCAGTTTTCCTTCCCCGGCGGAATCCCGAGTCACGTCGCTCCAGAAACTCCGGGCTCCATTCATGAAGGCGGCGAACTTGGCTATTCGCTCGCACACGCCTACGGCGCGGCGTTCGACAACCCGGACCTTATCGTCTGCTGCGTCGTCGGCGACGGCGAAGCGGAGACCGGACCTCTCGCGACGAGCTGGCACTCCAACAAGTTTTTGAATCCCGCACGCGACGGGGCCGTTCTTCCGATTCTCCACTTGAACGGATACAAGATCGCGAATCCCACTCTCCTCAGCCGCTTGAGCGACGCGACGCTGACACAGCTTTTTTCCGGTTACGGTTACAAACCCTATTTCGTGGAAGGGCGCGAGCCGGAAACCCTGCATCAGCTCATGGCCGGGACCATGGACACAATTCTCAAGGAAATCCGAGCCATCCAGCAGGCAGCGAGAACCGGCAGATCCGCGGAACTTCCCGCATGGCCGATGATCGTTATGCGGACCCCCAAAGGCTGGACCGGGCCGAAAACCGTCGACGGGAAGCCGGTCGAAGACACGTGGCGGGCGCATCAGGTGCCCCTCACCGACTTTGCCAAGCACCCGGATCATGTGAAGCTGCTGCAGGAATGGATGAAGAGTTACAAACCCGAAGAACTGTTTGATGAAAACGGAAAATTCGTGCCCGAGTTCGCGGAGCTCGCGCCTGCAGGAAATCGGCGAATGGGCGCCAATCCCCATGCCAATGGCGGCTTGCTGCTGCGCGATCTCGCCATACCGGACTTCCGCGACTATGCCGTCAGCGTGGCCAAGCCGGGAACGGAATCCGTGGAGTCCACGCGCGTCTTAGGCCAGTTGCTGCGCGATGTCATGCGGCTCAACGCCGATGCAAAGAATTTTCGCGTCTTCGGTCCTGATGAGACGGCTTCCAATCGCCTCGATGCGTTGTACGAAACGACCGACAAAGTCTTCATGGAACCGACACTCAAAACGGACGAACACCTTTCCCCGAACGGCCGGGTCATGGAAGTCTTGAGCGAGCATATGTGCCAGGGCTGGCTCGAGGGTTACCTTCTGACCGGACGTCACGGTTTCTTCTCCTGCTACGAAGCGTTCATCCACATTGTCGATTCAATGTTCAACCAGCACGCGAAATGGCTCAAGGTCACGCGCAATATCCCGTGGCGCCGCCCTATCGCGTCCTTGAACTATTTGCTGACGTCCCACGTCTGGCGGCAGGACCATAACGGCTTCACGCACCAGGACCCCGGCTTCATCGATCATGTCATAAACAAGAAAGCGGACATCGTCCGCGTCTACCTTCCTCCCGACGCGAATACGCTTCTCTCCGTGGCCGATCACTGCTTGCGCAGCCGCAACTACGTGAATGTGATCGTCGCCGGCAAGCAGCCAGCCTTGCAATATCTGGATATGAAGTCCGCGATCGAGCACTGCACGGCGGGACTCGGCATCTGGGAGTGGGCTTCCACCGATAAAGGCACCGAGCCGGATGTGGTCATGGCCTGCGCCGGAGACATTCCCACACTTGAGACACTTGCCGCGGTTGCGCTGTTGCGCCAGAATTTTCCGGACATCAAGGTCCGCGTCGTCAACGTCATCGACCTCATGACCCTGCAAACCTCGGCCGAGCATCCGCACGGACTATCCGACCGGGAGTTCGATTCGATTTTCACCACGGACAAGCCGGTGATCTTCGCGTTTCACGGCTACCCTACGCTCATTCACCGTCTCACCTACAAGCGTGCGAACCACGACAACTTCCACGTACACGGGTACCGCGAGGAAGGAACTACCACGACCCCGTTCGATATGACCGTGCTCAACGAACTTGACCGCTTTCATCTTGCGGGAGATGTCGTCGATCGAGTCGCGCGTTTCCGGCCCGTCAACGCTCACTTTAAACAGCTCCTGCGCAACAAGCTGGTCGACCATAAACAATACATATGCGAACATGGCGACGACCTCCCCGAAATCCGAGACTGGAAATGGCCCTGCTGAATGAAAATTCTGGTGCTCAACTCGGGATCGAGCAGCCAGAAGACCTGCCTCTTTGACCTGAACGACCCGCTCACGGACGTTCCCCCAAAGCCCTTGTGGGAAGGGAAGATTGAGTGGCGCGAGACTCGCGCCACTCTCGAAGTGCGCACGCCGTCCGGTACGGTATCGAAGCAAGATCTAAAGCGAGGAGAACGCGCCGCAGCCACCGCGCAACTGCTCCAGGCTCTAATTTCCGGAGAGACTGGCGTCCTTGCACAGCTTTTTGAGATCCATGCCGTCGGGCACCGCATCGTGAACGGGGGGCGGGAATACAGTCGCCCTACCCGAATCACCCCAGAAGTCAAAGCGGCCATCGAAAAGATGGCCATTTTTGCACCGTTGCACAATCGCGTGGAACTCGAAGGAATTTCCTTAGTCGAGAAACTGTGCGGCGCTGTACCGCAAGTGGCCGTCTTTGATACCGGCTTCCACAGCGGTTTGTCCGAGGCCGCGGCGGTCTACCCCGGACCCTACGAGTGGGCGCTGCGAGGAATCCGCAAGTTTGGTTTTCACGGAATCAACCATCAATATTGCGCGGAGCGAGCGGCGCATATGCTCCACAAGGATGTGACCGAGCTGAAACTCGTGACCTGTCATCTCGGCAACGGCTGCTCGCTTGCGGCGATCCGAGCCGGTAAAAGCATCGACACCACGATGGGATTTACGCCGCTCGACGGATTGATGATGGGCACACGGTCCGGTTCCGTCGATCCCGGCATCCTGACCTTTTTGTTGCGGGAAGGCCGCACCGACGGCAAAGCCCTCGATGAGACTCTGAACACGAAATCTGGCATATCCGGCATCTCGGGCATCTCGGGCGACATGCGTGAGATCGTGGCTGCCATGCACGGCGGCAACGCGCGCGCCGGGCTCGCCTTCGACATGTTCGTGCACCGGCTGCGGGCCGGCATGGGCTCCATGCTTGCCGCCCTGAATGGAATCGATGCGTTCGTATTTACGGCCGGTATCGGAGAGAATTCTCCGGATGTGCGGGCCGCCGCGTGCAGCCACTTCACGTTTCTGGGTCTGGCTCTCGACGCTGCAAAAAACGCCGCCGTGGATTCCGATCAGGACATCGCTACGACGGAATCGAAAGTTCGCGTGCTCGTCGTGCGGGCCCAGGAAGATTGGGCGATCGCCAAGGAATGCTGGACACTGCTCTCCACAACCAAGAATGCATCGTAGTTGCGCTGCGCTCACACAGCCCATCGACGAATCACACTGGCTATAACGCCTCGTTCACCCTGTGCCAACCCCACATGTGGCCGAGGAAAACGATCGACGTCGCCGCCATGATGTAAATCGTGGAATGCATCCAGAGCCCATAGAGAAGCAGGGCAAACCCAGCCATTTGCACAGTCAAATTCACAGGATGGAGATGCAACAGCATGATTTTGCCCAATAGTGTTTCGGCGAGCGTCTCCTCCTTTATTTTAGACGTGGACAGCCTGCCCAGAACCGCGCTCAACACGGCCACAGCCACCGCCCAGATCCAATTGTGTTGCCAAAGGAAGTAAATAACCCAGAGAAATCCGACGATCCCCACGATGATATTCTTCGGGTGTCCCCGGCGAACCATCATTCGTTCCATGTACGTCATGTTGGTCTCCCTCTCCTCCCCGATCAGTTTCAGGGACGAATCGCAACCTTGATGACGCCATCCCTCCGCTAACCAAAGAGTTCATATGCCTCGGTGATCCGGTCCAGGGAAAACGTGTGCGTCAGCAGCGGCCGCAAATCCAACCGGCCGTGGCGAACGAGCTCCATCAGCCTTCGCATCCGTTCTTTGCCGCCGGCGCAGAGCGTCGTGACAATCTTGTGGTCGCCGAGGCCTGCGGCGAACGGCTCCAGCGGCACGGATAACTTTCCCGAATACACGCCGAGGCTCGACAACGTTCCCCCGGCGCGAAGAACCCGCAGCGCGCTTTCGAACGTGGCTTGTGTTCCGAGCGCTTCGATCGCCACGTCCACGCCCTTGCCATTGGTCAGTCGCCGGATTTCTTCAACCGCGTCCGTCTTGGTGTGGTCGACGACCACATCAGCGCCCATGCGCTTCGCCATTTCCGCGCGCACCGGATCGGATTCAACCGCAATGATGAACCCCGCGCCCTTGAGCTTGGCTCCTGCCGTCGCACACCAACCAATCGGCCCTTGTGCGAAAACCGCGACGGAGTCCCCGATCTTGACCTCGCCGCTTTCCGCCGCGGAAATTCCCGTGGACGCGATGTCCGCCAGCAGGACGACCTGCTCGTCACTCAGATCGTCAGGAATCTTTGCCAAGTTGGCTTGCGTGTGCGGAACCAGAAGGTACTCCGCTTGCGCGCCGTTGATGCTGTTTCCGAATTTCCATCCGCCAATCGTCCGCCGCACTGCGACCAATCGCCGCCCAAGCAATAGTTGCACTGGCCACACGGAGTAATGGCCCAACCAAAACGCGCTCACCCACGGCATACTCCGTGATCCCCACACCCAACTCGTGAATCACCCCCACGGGTTCGTGGCCGATCACCAGGCCCGGCTTCACCGGATACTCCCCCTTGAGAATGTGCAGGTCCGTTCCGCAGATCGTCGTCAGCGTCACGCGGATCACGGCTTCGCCGGGACCGGGACGCGGGATGGATACCTGCTCAATTCCGATCTGATTCGGCCCGTGAAACACGAGCGCTCGCATCGTGGATGGAGTCACTTGCTTTTTGGGGATCGCCGCTTGAAACGTTGCATTCATGGTGGCCTCCGATTGGTGCAATGCCATTTGCGCAGGAAACGCAAACACCGGCCATGACCCGCGTCACGGTCAGGTGTGACCTCCGTCACATCTAAGGGTTAATTGTTTGAGGCCGGCTGATTCGGCCGCGAAGCCACGCGGCAAGGAGCGGCGAGAACAGCAGAATCAGGAGACCGATCGGCAGGAGCCTCCCGTGGAGCAAATCGAAATCCGATGCGATATCGGACCAGGTTTGGTGGAAAACGAAACGCCCCAGAACGAATTCGTAGACAACCGTCAGCGCCACCCACGTCAATCCGAGCAGCAGTGTTCTCGCGCTCCGCGCCGAAATCCAACCGATGCACGCAAACGTGATCAGCAGAATCACGAGCGACCCGGTAAAGACGCTCACTTCGCGCGCAGCAGCCTCTCCGATCCAAATGGCCAGCACTTTCACGCGCCACAGTCCCTGGAGCGTCTCGACCAGCATTAGTACAACCCACAAGCCCAGAGCCCGAAACCAATAGGTGCGATCTTCCCGTGACATATTTACCTCCGCAATTTCATCTTGATTCTCGCTGCGCGGAGGATGGCCGGAAAAGGATGGCCGTCACCACAGCACGTGACGCACCTCACGTCCTTGTGCGTGGCTCGTCGAGGTGGAGTGTGGCAGTAAGAGAAGACTGGTCTTCATCCGGAACGCATTCAAAATGAAAATGTTTGGCCAGCGCCAGCATGGGGGCGTTTTCCCAAAGAATGTGGGCCTCAACACGGCGGATTTTTTCGGTGCGCGCGATTTGAAGCAGCCGGCGCACCAGCTCAGTGCCAAGCCCTGACCCCTGACAACGATCCGCAACGACAACGCCGAGCTCAGCCTCCCCCACTTGCCCTTCCCTGGCCAGCCGTCCGACGGCAAGAACCTCATGGTGGCCGGTCCGCGTATCCAACCGGTCCGCCACGAGCGCCATCTCGCGGTCGTAGTCGAGAAAACATTTCCGAACGAGCCGCTCGTGTGCAACGCGAGATTCCAATCTTTGCATTTGGAAATAGCGCAGGTACACGGTGCTGTCCGAAAGCGTCTTGTGAAATTCCGCCATCGGGGTTTCGTCTTCGGCGCGGATCGGCCGGATGGTCACGTTGCTCCCGTCCTTCATCGTCCAATGCGAAACATACTCGATGGGATAGGGCCGGATCGCCGGACGCGGGAGCTCCTCGTTGTCAACCTCGCGGCCAAACAGCACCATGCGCGCGTCCAGCGCCAGCAATTCCTCCGCAGAAGCAACCAGCGGATTGATGTCAATTTCGCGCAGCCGCGGCTGGTCCACGACGAGCTCGCTGAATCGTACCAGCAGAGCTTCCAGCGATTTCACATCGATGGCCTTGCGTCCCCGCACTCCCTTGAGGGCCGTGAAGATTTTTGTCTGTTCCATCAGTCGTTTCGCCAGCGTCGTGTTCAACGGAGGGAGCGCGAGGGCCCGGTCGCGATACACCTCCACGAGCTGGCCCCCTGATCCGAAAAGCAGCACAGGGCCGAATTGCGGGTCCACACTGCTTCCCAAAATCAGCTCGTATCCCTCGACACGAACCATCGGTTGAACGGTTACGCCAAGGAATGCGTTTCGACCGGACATTGCAACGACCGAATCTGCAATGCCACGGTACGCCTGCCGTACTTGTTTTTCATCGTCCAGGTTCAATCGCACGCCGCCCACATCGGTCTTATGAGTGACGATTTCCGAGTGCACCTTCAACACCACGGGATAACCGATCTCCCGCGCTTCGACGATGGCCTCCTCCTCGTTCTTCGCGAGGCGCGTAGGGACGGTGGGGATTCCGTAGAGTCCCAAAATCTCTTTCGATTCCTTCTCTGTAAGAAGCGTTCTGCCCGAAGACGCCACGCGCTCAATGAGTCTCCGGGCCTTCTCCCGCCTCGCGCTCGCACGGGCCGGATCGTCCGCCGGAACGGGTGTCTCGTACAAACCGTGAAGACGCTCGGAATAGCTCCACATCGATTCAAAGGCGCGCACGGCAGCGTCAGGGTAAGAGAACGTCGGGATCCCGGAAGCGTTCAGAATGTCGATCCCTTCAGCGACACCCCGTCCACCCATCCAACTCGCGAGCAACGGTTTTCCATTCCCCTTCGCATGCGCTTTCACGCGTTCCGCCACTTGTGCGGGATTCGTCATTCCCTGTGGCGCCAGAATCACGAGCAGACCGTCACTCTCGGGATCGGCAAGGGCGATATCCAGAGCACGCGCGTAGCGCTCCGCGTCGGCGTCACCCAGAATGTCGATGGGATTTGCGCGGCTCCAGTGGGCCGGAAGAAACGCGCTGAGCGCCTTCTCGGACGCTTCAGACAACGCGGCGAGTTCGCCGCGGCCTTCCAGCAGCGCGTCCGTGGCTAGAACTCCTGGGCCTCCGGCGTTGGTCAGGATGGTCAGCCGTGGTCCACGTGGACGCGGCTGCTTGCCGAGAACATCAGCCATGTGGAAGAGCTCGGCGATACTCTGAACCCGTATCGCGCCACAGCGACGAAACGCGGCGTCATACACTTCGTCACTTCCCGTCATGGCACCCGTGTGCGAGGCCGCAGCCCGGGACGCTGCTTCTGAGCGGCCCGCTTTGATCACGATGATCGGTTTGCTGAAGGACACTTCCCGGGCGGCGGATAAGAATGACCGCGCATCGCCGATCGACTCCATGTAGAGGAGAATGCTCTTCGTGTTGGCATCGTCACCGAAAAACGAAAGCAGGTCGCCCCAGCCCACGTCGAGCATCGAACCCGTCGAAACAATCGCGCTGAAACCCACCTGCTCACCGAAGCTCCAGTCAAGAATCGCCGTAAGCAACGCGCCGCTCTGGCTGAGGAAAGCGACGTTCCCTGGCCGCGCGATATCTTGCCCGAAGGTGGCATTCAGTCCAATCAACGGATTCATCAAGCCGAGACAATTCGGTCCGATCAATCGTGTCGTGCCGCGTTGCAGCTCCGCTTGGATTTGTTTTTCGAGCGCAAGTCCCTCCGGTCCTTTTTCCTTGAACCCCGCCGAGATCACAACGATCGATTTTGCGTTTGCGCCGACGCATTCGGCGACAACGCCGGGTACCGTGCTTGCCGGTGTCACTACAACGACGAGATCCACCGCTTCGGGCACCGTACGGATGGACGCATAACATGGAACACCGCCTAACTCCGCCCGGCGGGGATTCACGGCATAGAAGCGCCCCTTGTAGGACCCGCCCTGCAAATTCCGAACAACCGTTCCGCCCACGCTTCCTTCGCGGTCGGTCGCTCCGATTACGGCAACCGAGGCCGGCGAAAACAAACAGCGCAAGGGCGAGCGGGTACCGAGGAGGATGTCCGAACTCACAAACATGCTTCCTTTCGTGCCGCGCGCGACGTACTGCTACCTCCGGCAACCAGGCGGATATGCTTCCATTCAACCCGCCGCATCCTAAAAATCACGGAGAGCTCCAAACGGAAGCGTCACCCGGACCGCATTCAGCACCGCCGCCAGGTCGATCAGTTCCTGTGCGACCGCGCCGCTTATGGGCGGTAGCAAACCGAATGCCGCGAGCACCATTCCGGCTGCACTCAGCACCATACCGCCCACGGCGCTCTGGAGTGCAATCTTCCTCATGCGTCTGCCAATGTGAATCAGCTCATCCACTTTCTCAAGTGACCGCTCAAGAACAACGGCGTCCGCTGCCTCTCCCGTGATGTCGTTTTCGTGCCCGAAGGCGATCCCCACCGTTGCGGCCTGCATCGCGGGCGCGTCGTTGATGCCGTCCCCGACGAACACCGTCTTCGCCAGTGCCGTTTCGGCACGTACGAGTTCCACTTTTTCTTCCGGACTCTTGGCACCGTAGGCCGACCGTATCCCAATTTTTTCCGCCAGCGAATGGACCTCCGCTTCGCGGTCTCCGGAGACGAGGATCACTTGCGTGACATGATGGCGAGGCGAGAGGTGCGTTACGAAGACGCGGCTGTCGGCGCGCGGCGAATCCTCAAATCCAAACAGCGCGGCAAAAGCTCCGTCCAGAAAGACAACACATTCGAGCCCGGGTTCGATCGGTGGCAAGTGCAGTTCCTTTCCGGGCACTTTATTGCGGCCGGTGATAAAGACCTCCCGACCACCCACCGTTCCACGCAGACCTGCGCCGGGCGGCTCGCTGACTTGCGAAGCCGGAGACAGCGCACAACCCCGCTGCCTTGCCAAATCAAGGATGGCCATCGCCAGCGGATGTTTCGAATAGCGTTCGAGACTGGCAGCCATGGCGAGAACTTCCGATTCCCTAAACCCGGGTGCGCAAACGATTCGTGTGAGCGACGGCTTTCCGTAGGTCAGAGTTCCCGTTTTGTCGAAAATAAAGGTCCGGCACGAGTCGATCTGTTCAAGCACGGCGGGATTCTTGATGATAATGCCGCGCCGGGCGGATAGAGAAATGGCTCCGATGACCGCGACCGGTATGGCAATGAGTAAAGGACAGGGCGTGGCGATCACGAGTACCGCGAGAAAGCGCTCGACTTCACCGCTCAGGGCCCATGCCACAATCGCAATGTAAATCGCCAGCGGCGTGTACCACCCGCCCAGCATGTCCCCGAGCCGGCGCAGGTGCGGCCGGCGTTGCTGGGTTTCTTCCATCACGCGCATGATGCGCGCGTAGCGTGAATCCGTCGCCAACTTCTCCGCCCGGATCGTCAGTAGCGACTCTCCGTTGAGCGCGCCGGAAAGGACCATCGCTCCTGGAGCCTTCTCGACCTCAAACGGTTCGCCGGTCAAATAGGCTTCGTTCATCGATCCCTGGCCCTCGACGACAACTCCATCCACCGGGCAGATTTCGTGAGGAAGGACAACGAGCATATCGCCCACCGCAATTTCGCCCACGGGGATGTCCGCGATTCCTTGGCCGGCCTTTCGATGAGCGATGCTCGGCATCCGCTTCGCGAGCGCGTCCAGCACGCGGGAAGCCCGTCGTGCGGCGAACTCTTCGAGAGCCGTGCCACCTGAGAGCATCAGCACGACGATCGCCGCGACCAGGTATTCCCGGAGCAGGACAGCCGTTACGATCGAAACCCCGGCCAGAAAGTCGGAACCGAACTCCCAAGCCCACAGTTTCTTTGCAAGCTGCACAACGAGAGGCAGCCCACCGGCCAGCAGCGCCACGTATAGAGGAAGGTCCGCCCAGTGTCGCAGATTGGCTGCCGAGAATCGCAACACCAGATGGACGGCAATTCCCGCCGCGGCCACGAGCGCGACAGCTCTGGCTCCCCGCGGCGAACTATCGCCATGGCGCGTGTCCCTCATGCGGCACACCCCGCTGGGCTTTTCTCCTGCCGGCGCGAGACCGCGAAGAATTTCCGTTTGGCGGCTTCGACCAGCAGAAGATACGTGATGGTGGACAGTCCCAGAAATAAAAAGAAGGGCACAGGCAATGGTGTGAACCCGAGAAGCCCGGCCAGTGGCGACCACGGAAGCGCTAGTCCTACCGCGACCACGATCAGGGTGTTCAAGGTCAGCCATCGACTCGGCCGACTCCTCAGCGGATTCCCCGCCGTGCGGATCACAAACAGTACGAGCGTCTGCGTGGCGATCGATTCCACAAACCACCCCGTGTGGAAGAGAACTTCCGACGCATGAAAGAAGTGCAACAGCACATAAAAGGTCAGGAAATCGTAAAGGGAACTGATGGGTCCGACGAAAATCATGAAATTGCGAATCAGGCGCATATCCCAGCGCTGCGGGCCGCGAAGGTACGCCTCGTCCACATTGTCCGTGGGGATCGCAATCTGCGCGCTGTCGTACAGGAAGTTGTTCAGCAGGATTTGCGTGGACAGCATCGGCAGAAAGGGAAGAAAGAGAGAGGCTCCCGCCATGCTGAACATGTTTCCGAAATTCGAGCTGGTGTCCATCAACAGATACTTCAGGACGTTTCCGGACGCCTTTCGGCCCTCGATGATTCCGCGATGAAGGATGCTGAGTCCGGGCCGCAGGAGAATGATGTCGGCCGCGTCCCGCGCTACGTCTACCGCCGTCGCCACCGAAATCCCCACGTCCGCGGCATGCAGCGAAGGCGCGTCGTTGATTCCGTCTCCGATGTAGCCGACGACGTGCCCGCGCTGCCGCAGCGCCCGCAGAATGCGCAGCTTCTGCATCGGCGTGACCCGGGCAAACACCGTCGTTTGCTCGGCAACGTGCCCCAGCGCCGGCTCGGTCATGCCGTCCAGCTCGGGGCCCAGCACAATCGTCGGGGCCGCGAGGCCCACTTGCATGCACACGTGCCGCGCCACCAGCTCGTTATCGCCGGTGAGTATTTTTACTTCGATTCCGTCGCGCTTCATCTGCGCGAGCGCATGGGTGGCGTCCGGACTCGCGGGATCTTCGAACGCGAGAAACCCCGCAAGAACCAGGGACCGCTCATCGGCCGCACAGAACCCATTGCGCTGATCGACATAGCGCGAAGCAACGGCGAGCACGCGAAACCCTTTTTCGCAGAGTTCCACGTACACCTTCCGCGCGTGTTCCCGTCCTCGAGCGTCGAAGACTGGCGCTTGCCCCCCGCTCTCATACGAATCACAGAGCGCAATGACACCCTCCGGCGCGCCTTTCGTGATCATCAGACGCGGGGACCCCGGCGCATCGCACCGCTCGACAACGACCGACAGCCGGCGCCGGTTGAAATCGAAGGGAACTTCATCGCATTTCACATACTCATGCGATTCACCGGGCGCGTCCTGCAAAATGGCCGCATCCAGCGGGCTCCGGATTCCCGTCTCGAATTTGCTGTTGAGGCGTGCAAGGAGCAGCGGGCGTTCGGAATCTACTCCGAACGCATCAACGGCCGAGTGCAGCGTCATCACCCCGGTCGTGAGCGTTCCTGTCTTGTCGCTGCACAGGATGTCGATGCTCCCGAAGTTCTGAATGGCTGGAAGATGCTTCACGATCACTTGCTTCCGCGCCATGCGCACCGCTCCCCTCCCGAGGGTCACGGAGGTAATCATCGGGAGGAATTCGGGCGTCAGCCCGACCGCCAGCGCCACCGCGAACACGAAGGACTCGAAAGCGTCCTTGTGGAGCGCCACACGAACCACGAGGATGAAGAGAACCAGAAACAAGACCGCGCGCATGATCAGCATCCCGAACTGGCGCAAGCCCCGTTCGAACTCCGTTTCTCCGGTTCGCTCCCGCAATTTCGCGCCGATAAATCCGAAGGAGGTGCGGCCGCCCGTGGCCGTCACACGAACGAGGGCCGTGCCGCTCACCACCGAAGTTCCGAGAAACACCCAGTTCGACGACTCCGGGCTCGGTTTTCCCGCGGCATCGCCGCCGACAATCTCCTTCTCCACAGGCATGGACTCCCCGGTGAGCGCGGCCTGTTGGATATAGAGGTCGCGCGACTCCACGAGAAACCCATCGGCGGGAACAAGATCACCGGCCGAAAGCCGCACGAGATCTCCCGGCACCACGTTCTCGCGCCGAAACTCCTGCCACTTTCCAGCGCGAAACACGGAAGCGGTGAGGCTGACATGCTCCCGCAATTTTCGAACCGAGCGCTCGGAGCGGTACGTTTGAATGAAATTGATCGCCACACTGAGCATGGCGATCACAAAGATGATGGCCGCGTCGGTAACCAGCCCTACCGCGATGGAAATGACGATGGCGACGAGCAGGATGATGACGAGAGGGTTCAGGAAAAGCAGGAGCAATTCCAGAAGGAGCGCACCCCGTCTTCGCGGCGAAGGATCATTCGGCCCTATCTGGCGCAGCCGTTCGTCGGCTTCCCTCTGCGTCAGCCCTTGGTGGACCGGCAGCTCGCCGACAGGTTCTTGCGTGACGGTGGCGGAGTCAAAACTCATTGGCTGGCTCTCCCCATCCTTTGTGGCCCTCCGGCCCCAAGAAGTACAGCGAACTTACCTCAGTGCTTCCCGTCACGGTAGCCCGGTCCAGGTGCCAGGCAATGCGAGCGCCGTCACGGCCCCAAGTGATGCTCGTCACAGCTTCAGAATGGCAAGCAACCGAAGATGCCCACTGGAGGACATAGTCCATGAAAACCGCTGCCGCCCGGACCGCCGTACGTTTCCGCAACGTCCTGTTCGCTACCGATTTCTCACCCGCCTCCGCGCACGCGATTCCTTACGTCAAGAGAATCGCGAAACGCTATGACGCGGATCTGGTCGCCCTGCACGTGCGACCCCCCGCCGTAAATCCCATGACCCAACCAGTGACTTGGCCCGATAACGAAACCATTCGAAAGCAGAATGACCGGTACCGCGACGAACTTCTCGGCACCTTTGCCGGAATCCGTGCCACCGCGCTTATCGAGGAAGGCGACATCCAGTCCCGGTTGCAGGAGACCATCCACAAGAACAACACCGATCTCGTGGTCATTGGCACACGCGGCCGCACGGGGCTCGGAAAAGTTCTGATGGGTTCCGTCGCCGAGGAGATTTTCCGGACCGTGACCTGCCCCGTACTTACGGTCGGCCCGCGTTCCGATTCTTCCCGCGGCGCGGACGGGGAAATCCGCGAAATCCTCTACGCGACCGATCTCGCATCCGTGTCGCCGGCCGCTGCCGCGTACGCCGTCTCTCTAGCGCAAGAGTTCCAGGCACGGCTGATTCTTCTGCACGTCATTCCAGAACCGCAGGCGGGCGATCTCGTTTCCGCTCACGATGTCACCCAAGCCGCAAAGGACCTTCTGCGCAAATTGGTGCCCGAGGAGGCGGAGGCTTGGTGCAAACCGGAATTTCTCGTCGAACGCGGCAATCCCGCCGACCGGATTCTCGAACTCGCCCATCTTCGCGAATCGGGCCTTATCGTTCTCGGCATAAAGCCGGAAGAGGGCGTTCCCGGCGCAGCGACACATCTCCCGATCGCGACGGCGCACAAGATCGTTTCGCACGCCGAGTGCCCGGTGTTAACGGTTCGGAGCTGATCGCTCGGAAATAGACGTCCACCGGAACAGGAGGATTTGTGCAACCCTATCGTGATATCGCGGCCCTCGCCGGAGCACAGGTCCTCTGTTTCCTGGTACTCACGCAACTGGAACCGCGTTTCGTCGTCATTCATCTCTACCAGTCCGTTCTCTACCTGGCCATTTTGATCCTCCTCTACTACCGCGAGGATCGCTGGGCCTACATGATCGCCATGCTCGCCTCCGCCGCGTGGCTCGGCCTCGCTTACGTATCCCGCATACTGAGCAGCGCCGTCCAGCGGCTTCTCACGGCTAGAAGTTCGGATGCAAATGAGATCTTCGTGGGCCTCATTGCCGCTGCAACGGCCGTGCTCGCGCTGCTGATGATCGCTCTTTGCGCCAGACACTGGAGAAAGGAATATGCAGGACTGTGTAAAACAACCAGCACCTTCTTCGTCAGTTCGGGAATCGTCGCGCTGTACTACGGGATTTTGCTGCGCTGGTTCTGGGACATGATACCCAACTCCTGATGCAACGGGCCCCATGACTCTCTCAACTGAAATCGACATCGCGTATTTTTCGATGGAGATTGCGGCCGACCCGGCTTGGCCGACCTACTCCGGCGGTCTTGGCGTGCTGGCCGGAGACATGCTTCGTTCCGCCGCAGACCGAAATCTGCCCATCGTGGGAGTGACGCTGCTTCCCCGTCGCGGCTATTTCCGCCAGCATCTCGATGCTCAGGGACGACAATCCGAAGAACCCGAATCCTGGCAGCCTGAAACCGTCTTGGAACGGCTCGACCAGGTAATTTCGATCAACCTCAACGGACGCGAGGTCAAAGTGCGCGCTTGGCGTCACTCCATCGCCGGCGTCACCGGGTACCGCGTGCCGGTTTATTTTCTGGATGTGGACCTGCCGGAGAACCCTCCGTGGGAACGAACCCTCACCCACACCTTGTACGGGGGAGACGAAACCTACCGGTTGTGCCAGGAAGCCATTCTGGGCATCGGCGGCGTCCATCTCCTGCGCGCTCTCGGCTATATGAGAGTCTCTCGCTTCCACATGAATGAAGGGCATTCGGCACTTCTTTCGCTGGCTCTTCTCGAAGAAGAAATTGGAAGTCGAAGTTTTTCCGAGGTGACTACGAAAGACGTGGAGAACGTCCGTCAAAAATGTGTGTTCACGACACACACGCCCGTCCCCGCCGCGTTCGACCAGTTCCCCCTCGATCTTGCCAGGCGCGTCCTTGGACAGGACCGCCTCCGTGCCTTGGTCCAAACCGGTTGCTGCCCTGCGGGCAGTCTCAACATGACGTACCTCGGACTGCGCTGCTCGCGTTACATCAACGGTGTCGCCATGCGTCACGGAGAAATCTCGCACGGCTTGTTCCCCAACTATCCCGTCCACGCCATCACCAATGGGGTTCATGCAGCCACTTGGACCTCCGCAGCGTTTCGCGAGCTCTACGACCGCCATATTCCCGAGTGGCGCCGCGACAATCTGTATCTCCGCTACGCCATCGGCCTGCCCCTGGAAGAGATTCAGCAGGCGCACCTTCGCGCCAAGCGCGAATTGCTGCGATCCATCACGGAAGTCACGGGTGTGCATCTCAGCGAGAACGTCGCCACGCTCGGCTTTGCGCGGCGCGCGGCCGAATACAAACGCGCCGATTTCATCTTCTCCGATTTGAATCGCCTCCGTGCCATCCGTGAGAAAACCGGTCCATTCCAAATCGTCTTAGGCGGCAAGGCACACCCGAGAGACGAGGCCGGAAAAGCTGTCATTCGGAAAGTTTTTGACGCGGCAGCGGCGCTGCGAGAATCGATTCCCGTAGTCTACGTGGAAAATTACGACATGCGCTGGGCCGGTTTGTTCACGGCGGGCGTGGACCTATGGCTCAACACGCCGCATCGGCCTTTTGAAGCATCCGGTACCAGCGGCATGAAGGCCGCCATGAACGGCGTTCCCAGTCTCAGCGTTCGCGATGGCTGGTGGGCGGAAGGGCACTTCGAGGGTACGACGGGATGGTCCATCGGTTACGAGGAAGATCCCGAACGACACGACATCGAAATTGCATCCTTGTACGACAAGCTGGAGCGGGTGATTCTTCCTATGTACTACTCGCAACCGCTGGCGTACGCGCGAGTGATGCGCTCCGCGATCGCCCTGAACGGCTCGTTCTTCAATACCCAACGCATGCTGTCGCAATACGTATCGAACGCATACTATCCGCGGACTGAAACTTCTTCCGAAAACACGCCGCAAACTCTTGCGAAAACCGAGACTGGGCTCGCGAGGATTGCCTGACCAAGGGCGATTACCTCAGGCCGCGGCGACGAACCGGCACGGCATAGGTTGTCCCGCCGTGTCCGGCCGTCGCAGGATCACAACGCCATATCCGTCTTCGTACGCTAGCGTGTAGTCCGCCGAGCAGTTTCCGCACAGCCAGAGGTGCTGGACGGCGTGCGTGTTCGGCGGCCTTTCACCAGCAGGATAGGCTTTGTGAAATCGAAAGAGATGCCCTTCGCGATAGTCAAACGCGGAGCGGCAATCCGGATTTGCGCAGGTAGAAAACATAAAACCTCTTCGGCCCTTTTTGGGAGACTCATCCGGCTTCGGCGGCCTTGACGTGTATGTGCCCTTCCGGAATCTCCCCCGCGGCTGTGCAATTCCTTTTCTCCTGTTCGAGACGATGGATGGTCTGCCTCAGCCACGGGCCCAGCGCAGCTTCCAACTCTTCCGCCGTTCCGCATCGGTAGAAGGAATCGATCGTTTCTCCTTGCTCGTTGAGCGGGATGTAGCGGCACGGAATCTTTTTCTTGGCCAACTTCTCGGGCACCAGTTCCATCAGCACACATTCGGTGCACGGTCTTGGCTGCCGGGTCGAATCGAAATTCAGACACGTCGGAGAATCTTGAAAAACAAATTGTGGACGCCACGACGCCCGCGCCGTATGGCGATATCCGCCTTTTTCCAGGAACTCCAATTCGGCTTTGAGGACCGTCAGCAGATCCCGCTTGTCGTCTACCATGAGGGGGCTCCCTTGCGCCATTAGGTTTGCGCAGGCTGAGCCAGCTGGCAGTGACGGTCATCACTTCCTCCCGTGCCGACGGTCACATTGACCATAGGTCTCGCGCGATTCGTGCGGCGCGTAATGCGGTATAATTCGCCTGCTCCCCGTCTATCTGTGTGGATAAGACTCGGTGCACCACTGCCGACAGCCTAACGACCGGGTGCACTCTCGGAAAACCTGAGGAGCGCTAACGTGAGTGAAGAAACGCCCGACAGAGTTCTCCGTGTCGACGCCAGCGGTTTGTTCGAGAAACTGTTTGAATTCTCGCCCGACGCCATCGTCGTAAGTGATCACGAGGGAAAAATCAGCGAAGTTAACGCTCAAGTTGAGAAATTCTTTGGGTACAGCCGCTCCGAACTTCTGGGCAAACCGATCGAGATTCTGATTCCCGAGCGGTTCCGCCAAACTCACCCTGGACAACGGATTGACTACAGTAAGCAACCGCGTGTTCGACCTATGGGCGCCGGACTTGAGCTCTACGGCAGGCGGAAGGACGGCAGCGAATTCCCCGTCGACATCATGCTGGGCCCGGTAGAAGCGGCAGAAGGCCGGGTCGTACTGAGCGTTATTCGCGATCTTTCACAGAAAAAGAAAGATGAGGAAGCGCTCCGCTGCAGCGAGCAACAGAAAACCTACCTTGAAGAAGAACTCGAAATCAGCCGCCAGTTCGATGAAATCGTAGGCGAAAGTTCCGGGCTGAAGCGCGTACTCAAGCAAGTGGAGGACGTCGCGGCAACGGACGCCACGGTTCTGATCCTCGGAGAGACAGGGACAGGCAAGGAACTGATCGCCCGCGCCATCCACCGGTTGAGCCCGCGTCGGGACCGCGGCTTTATCAAGCTCAACTGTTCGGCCATTCCCTCGGGACTTCTCGAAAGCGAACTCTTCGGCCATGAGAAGGGAGCCTTCACGGGCGCGATCGCGCAGAAAATCGGACGCCTCGAGCTGGCCCATCAGGGGACTTTTTTCTTGGACGAGGTGGGTGATCTTCCACCGGAACTCCAGCCGAAGATTCTGCGCGCGCTGCAGGAAAAAGAATTCGAGCGCGTCGGCGGAACGCGAACGATTCCCGTAAACGTGCGTCTGGTAGCCGCCACGAATCGTGACCTAACCAAGATGGTCAACGCCGGACAATTTCGCAGCGACCTGTACTACCGCCTGCGGGTTTTCCCTGTCACCATTCCGCCCCTCCGCGAACGCCGCGACGACATTCCAGTCCTCGTTCGCTACTTCCTCAGCAGCCATTCGAAGCGCATGGGCCGGCACATCGAAACCATTCCTGCCGAGACTATGCGAGCGCTGGTAAATTGGCGCTGGCCGGGCAACGTTCGAGAACTCGAAAATTTCATCGAAAGGTCCGTCATCCTCTCGCCAGGCCCCGTGCTGAGCGCGCCACTCGCCGAACTCGAAACGATCGAAGAACCCGCCGCCTCCGCCGATGCCAACCTCGAAGCAACGGAACGGGAACACATTCTTCGCGTCCTTCGGAAATGCAAAGGCATGATCGGTGGCCCGAACGGCGCGGCGGAGCGGCTCGGGTTGAAACGAACCACGCTGAACTCCAAGATGAAAAAACTGGGCATCCAGCGCCGGGACTACATTTAGTCTGGAGACGAAATCTCGTCTCGTCACCCGGTGATACAGAGCACGACGAAAACATCCCATTCTCTCCCTGCCACCCCGTAACTGCTCCTCTTTGAAACAGATAGCCGCTCTGCTGTGATCTTCCGCACTTTGGCTTGTGACCTGCCCTACCTAAGTCGTGCCGCGAAACACCGGATCAGGCGAGCATGCTAAGAATCACCGTTCAACAAAGCGAGAGGGCTCAAACCATTAAGCTCGAAGGAAAAATCGTCGGGCCCTGGGTCGAAGAGTTCAACCGCACTTGGCAGTCGCTGGCAAATTCGCTCGGCTCCAAGAAATTGCAACTCGACCTGAGCGGCGTGGCTTTCGTCGATGCCAAGGGGCGACAGCTTTTGCGCGAAATCTACCAGAGGACGAAGGCAAGCTTCCTAACCGATTCGCCTCTGACCCGGTACTTCGCGGAAGACGCAATGCGGCGATCTCCGAAAGACGGAGAAGAGGGAGTCTAAAATGCGCGGTCCTTACGGGTTCGAACTCAATGAAAACTGCCAGTCGTGCAAATTGCGAGCCAATGGTTTCTTTTGCCAGCTCAGCCCCGCGGCATTGGCGGACTTCAATACCGTGAAGTCGCCGGCAACTTATCCGGCGGGTGCCGTTCTCTTTCTCGAGAAGCAGGATCCCCGCGGCGTCTTCATCCTCTGCGCTGGCCAAGTGAAGCTCTCTATCAGTTCGAGCGGCGGAAAAACCTTGATCTTGAGAATCGCGAAGGCCGGCGAGATTCTTGGCCTCATGGCAAGCATGTCGGGAACTTCGTATGAAGTCACCGCGGAAACCCTGCACCCCTGCCAAGTGTCGTTTGTTCGGCGTGACGACTTCCTGCGCTTTGTGAGCAAGCATCCGGAAGCCTATCAGGGTGTCGTCAGGCAACTCAGCACGCTCTACAGTGGAGCTTGCGAGCAATTGCGCACCGTCGGTCTCTCGGCTTCCGCTCCGCAAAGGCTCGCTCGCTTACTCCTGGAATGGTCCGGCGATCCCAAGGACCCGAACCAAGGCGAGCAGATCAAGCTGCCCCTGACTCACGAAGAAATCGCCGAATTTATCGGCACGACACGGGAAACCGTGACGCGCACGCTCGGCGAATTCAAGAACCGTAACCTCGTATCGTTGCAGGGTTCCACGTTGTCGATATTCAATCGCCCCGCGCTGGAAGCTATCGGCGGAGCCTAGGAACGTTATTTCTGATCAGAGAAAGCGAAGGTGAAATGCCATGAAAGTAAGAGACGTCATGACGCAGTCGGCCGTGTGTTGCAACGCCGACACCAATGTGGGTGCGGCAGTCGAGCTCCTGTGGGTGCGCAACTGCGGAATGTTGCCGGTCGTCGGGAATGACCAGAAACTCCTGGGAGTGGTAACCGACCGGGATATCTGCATCGCCATGGGAACCAGAAACCGTTTGGCGGGAGAGCTCACCGTCGGAGAGATAGCCACACAAAATGTGGTCACCTGCAAACCGGACGATGAAATTCATGAAGCCCTGCACACCATGGCTGAAAAGCAGGTGCGGCGTCTTCCTGTCGTGAACAAAGAAGGCGTACCCCAGGGCATTCTCTCCATGGACGACATCATCACCCACGGGGACCTAAACAAGTGGGAAGGATGCTGCGAACTCTCTGCCGAGGAAATCATCCGAGCCTTGAAAAGACTGTATGGCCAGAAGCATCCGCTGGTTCACACCAAGGCGGCGGCCGCCTGACTGCGAAAAACGGATTTCAGCCCTGATCCGCAGGCCTTCTTTGGAGACACGGCCTGCGGTCATATTGTTTCTTCCCAACGGACCAATCGCCGGACATCCGGGAGGTCTACGACGCGTCGCGCACCCAATCGGCAAGGGTGTTTCCGCGATGAACGGTCTTTTCTCCCATCGCTTTCATTCCGGCCACCCAATCGGCAAGCGTGCCGCTGTGAGGGACGGTGCTCACTGCCGCAAGAGTCTTGCGTTCTCGCGCCTTGTTCTTTTTGCCCCGCCGACCGGCGCGCTTTTTCTTTGAGTTCATCTTTGTTCCGGGTTTCATGGGCGTCTCCGTCCAAACAAGAAAATTCCGCGAAACGATCAATTCCTTCCTAACCGCGAACCGTGAGGACCGGACACCGTGCGTGCGCGATGACCTCATAGGCCGTGGCCCGTTCGACGCGCGTGATCACCTCCGTCAATGTGTCCATGCCCCGCACGCCGAGGACGATTAGGTCCGCGCCACAGCGCTCTGCGGTTGCGAGAATCTGCGCGCCCGGCTCGCCGTGCTCCACGGTCGGCTCGGGCCGGCACCAGAGCTCTGCGTCGCGCGGCAGCAGATCCTCCACCCGGTGCAGGGCCTCGGCCACCGAAAGATCCACTCCCTTCCTCGCCTTTCCGGGCTTGGGCGCCGGCACCGGCAGCACGTGCAGGAGAACGAGCCGCGATTGGTTTTCTTGCGCGAGCGACATCGCATACGCCGCCGCGGCGCTCGACACTGCGTTGAAATCGGTGGCAAAAAGCACGCAATGAAAGCGCCCCCTATTGTGAGCGCCGGTTTGAACCGCTGGTCCGATCGTCAGCACGGGAACGGCCGTACGGCGAAAAATCTCCTCGGCCGTCGAACCGAACACCGCCTTCTTTAATCCCGTGCGTCCATGCGTTCCGAGAACGATCAAATCGATATCCCTCTGTTGCAGCATCTTTGACAGCGCCGGCCACACGCCTGTGTTCCGCTCGAGGATCGCCTCGCGGGGAAGGCCGGCGAATTCCGCTTCCACCTTTTCCATCTCGGATTTTGCCGTGTCGTCCTGAGCGTCCAGAAGGTCCGCCCCCATCTCCGCGGTCATGTAGGTGTAGGCGGACGGAACGAGAACGTGCAGCGCGGTTACCTTGGCGCCGTAGGAGCGGGCGATCATCGCCGCGAACGGGAGCGCCGCGGTCGAAGGCTCTGAAAAATCCGTCAGGAACAAAACGTTCTTGAGACCGATTCGTTTACTGACTGGAACTGAAGACATGGCGTTCCTCCACCGCTCAGTCTCTAGTCCGGGGCCTCCGATTTTCCGTGACTTCCGCCACCCATGCCTGTGACCCCTGTCACCGCCGCCCCGGCGTGAACCTTGTCACTCTCACAGTGCACGACTTTGGAGACCACCAATGAAAGTACTCGTCGCCATCGACTCCTCGCCCGCTTCGCAGCGGATTCTCGAGGAGGCCGCGGCGCGCCCTTGGCCCAAAGATACGGCCTTCTGCATCGCGAGCGCCGTCGATGTGCGTCGGTTCGCAGAACTGCCTACTCTAATCGACGATGCAAAACGGGAGAGCCAGCAGGTCCTCAAGGCAGGAGCTGCGCTGCTTGCGCGAGCGAGCCATATCGCAACGACCGAAGTGCTCCTGGGATCACCCCGGAAAGTCATCTCCGCCTATGCCTCGGAGTGGGGAGCGGACCTGATACTCGCCGGGTCTCACGGACACGGCGCCATCGGGCGTTTTCTTCTGGGCAGCGTCGCTCAGGGCATTTTGCGGACGGCCGGATGCTCCGTCGAAATCGTGCGATACCCCGCCGAGAGCCGCGCGCCTTCGTCTCATCCCATGAAGATTCTGGTGGCAACGGATGGCAGCGAGTGTTCCTTTGCAGCCGTGCGATCGGTCGTCGCCAGGCCCTGGCCTGCCGGTACCGTCTTCAAAGTCCTGAGCGTGGAGGAACTGGTGACCATCGACATGCCCATGGAAGCCTCGTCGTTCGCCTCCATCTATCCGGCAAGCCTCTTGGATAAGCTCGTGGCCGATGCCCGCGCCCTCGCCACCGGGGCCGTCGAAGCCGCCAGGAAAATGCTCTTGCAAGCGGGAATGAAGGTGCTCGATCAAGGGCCGATTCCAGTCGGCGAGCCGCGCGCAGTCGTTTTGGACCAAGCGCAAGCCTGGCCGGCGGACCTCATCGTTCTCGGTTCCCACGGACGCCGTGGTCTGGACCGCTTCCTCATGGGAAGCGTCGCCGAAAGCGTAGCCGTTCACGCCCATTGTTCGGTCGAGGTCATCCGCGGTAGTCCCGGGCGCTAGAAAAGAATCACATTCTGAAAGGACAACCCCATGCTCCACATGAAGGAAATCCAGGCGATCGCTGAGTCACCCGCACCTATCCTCACGGTCTACGTAAACACCCAGAACCGGAATCCTTCCCGCCATCCGCGAGTGCCGGAGCACCTGGCGTGGTTCGGTAAGGAAGCAGGTTCGCTCTCCCGGACCTTGCTCCCTCGCGATGCGGAACGATTCAGACAGGAACTCGCCCGCGTGACGAAGTTTCTCGAAGGACGGCATCCCGAAGAAAACGCGCTGGCCGTATTCGCCGGCCCCAGGACTTGGGCCGTGATGCCCCTGCAGACCAGCATCGACAATGAAATCCGCTGGGGCCAGCCCGCGGTAGGACAGTTGTTCCGCTTGCTGAGCGAGCACGATCCTTATGGCGTCATCGTTGTCGACCACCACGCTGCCCGGTTCTTCCGCTTGCATCTCGGCGAACTCATCCAACTCGACGAAAAACGGTACGACATTGACGAGTCTCAATGGAAAAGGACCGACCTTGGCCACATCGACAGCGAACGCACCCGGAAAGCGCATGGCCCCGACCGCGATCTCTACGAGCATCGCCTGGAGGCACAATACGAACACCTGTGCCGTGAGTCGGCAGACCGCGCGATGGCTCTGTCCAAGGAGCACGGCTTCGCGGGGCTGTTCCTCGTGGGACCCGAACCGCTCCTCGGTTCGCTGCGAAAGAAATTCCCTGCGGCCGCTGCCGCACAGCTGCTCCCGGTGCCGGAAGACCTTGGCCGATTTTCCCCTACGGAAATACGACGACGGCTCGAGCCGCTATTGGCCGACCATGAACGAACGCGCCAAATTGCGGAGGTCGACCAACTCCTTTCCGCCGCCAGCGGAACTGTCACCGGCGCCGATGAGGTCTTGTCAAGACTGCAAAATGGAACGATTCGCACCCTGGTCGTCGCGGCGGATCACGACTTTCACGTCCGCGAATGTGAAAAATGCGGGGCGCTCAATCGTTCGAGCGACCTGCTGTGCTCCGACTGCGGCGGGGAGCGCCGTACCCTCGCATTGCTCGACATCCTTCCCCGCTTGGCCGCAGCGCGGGGCACCACCGTGGAATTTGTGAACGGAGCAGCCGCTGAAAAGCTCGTCGCGGCCGGCGGCATGGGTGGCTGGCTTCGGCAATCGACGAGGAATGCAGCTGGCTGACGCGTGACCGCAAACTGTCTCGTTCCTTCCGGCAGGAGAATTCTTGGTGTACGAACGAGCGCAGCAAAGCTTGCAGGCGTCTCGCGCAACGAGCAGAATGGGGCGTCTCGCTACGACCTTCGAAATGCGGTACTGCGCATTCCTCCTCATCTCCGCTTTGTCGCTCGGATCGCTCCGCGCACAGACCCTTCCCCCTCAATTGCAAACATTCTTGCAACAGCAACTGCAGTTCAGCAGCCAGGACATCGACACCGTACGAAAAGGAAGGGCCGTCGCGAGAATTCTGCCGTCGGTAAAACAAGAGGTTGCGGTGTTTGGAATCGTGCTCGTCCACACCCCGGCGGATTTCTTCGTCGATCGTTTCCGGAATATTGAGTCCTACAAGAAAGGCACTTACGTTACCCAAGTCAAGAAGTTCAGCAATCCTCCGAAAATGGAAGATCTGTTGCAGCTCACCATCGACGAGGACGATTTGCACTCACTCAAGAACTGCAATATCGGCGATTGTGGTGTGAAGCTGCCTAGCGATGTAATCCTGCGCCTGCGCAAGGAGATCGATTGGTCTGCCCCGGACGCCGAGCAGAAAGCCACGGCACTCGGACGCGCTGCTCTGTTGCAATATGTCGAGCGCTACCTGGCGGGAGGCAATGCGCAACTCAGCGAATACAGCGACAAGAAGCAGCCTCTCCGCGTTGCCGAACAGTTTGACGCCATTCTCCGGGCTTCCCCCTACATTTTCGACTACGATCCGGAGTTTTATGAATATCTGCGCGACTATCCGAGGAAAAAGTTGGATGGCATTGAGGATTTTCTTTATTGGTCGAAGGAGAGATTTGGTCTCAAGCCGGTGATTTCCGTTACCCACGTGAGCATCTACCGGAGACCGGAGCTGAACCTGACGCTCATCGCGTCGAAGCAGATCTACGCAAACCACTACTTCGAAGCTTCACTCGGGTTGACGGCGGCGCTGGCGGCCGCGCCAGATCCCAACCCAAGTTTCTACCTTCTCTACTTCAATCGTTCCCGTTCCGACGCCCTGCACGGAGGATTCAGCGGCCTCGCTCGCGGCCGAGTGAAAAGCCGGGCTCGCACCGGCGCCCTGGAAAATCTGGCAAGGATTCAACACTCCATCGAAGCGCAGTTCGCCGCGAACTCTTCCCGCTAGGTGGTCGTGTCACCTCTACGCTGTTGCACCCGAACGCGGACGGCGGATCACTTCCACCGAGCATCTCGCGTGAAGTGCCACGGCCTCCGATACGCTTCCCATCACCACTCGGTCGAACCCGCTGCGGCCATGGGAGCCGAGAACAATCATGTCCGCATCCCACTTTTCCGTTTCGTCCAGGATCACCTGATAGGTTCGGTCCATCAACAGGGATACTTCCGGGTACACCTTCAAAGCCGAGCCCTGCAGCAGCTCGACACCCTTGGCCACACAGATTCGGGCTTCCTCTTGGGACCCCGCGCCCAAGTCTTCGACCTCCTGGGGGTTGAGATAGGAAAACTCCTTCAGCGGAAGGAATTCAGGAACGCTGACAACTTTCACGGCACTTCCCGCGGGCCACGGGCGTTCGGCCACCGAGCGCAACGCCGCTGTCGAGAATTCCGATCCGTCCGTCGCGATCAGAATCTTCATGCCCCTCCGGAGTTCGCCGTTTGCCACTTCCCGCGCCGGACGCACGATTTCCACGGAGCAAGGTGCGTGCCTAAGGACGGAACGCGCCGTGCTCCCCAGAAATAAACGCTCCCAGTCCCGCAATTCGTTTGACCCCACCATGACCAGATCGGCCCGCCAATCACTTGCGAATGCATGGACGCCCCGCCGGGGACTGCCCAGGACAATTTCTGTCGTTACCTCCGCTCCGAGCCCCTGCAAACAAGCGGCCGCACTCTCTAAATTCTCCCGAACCTTGGTCTTGGCGCGATCCAGAAGCAACGGAGCTCGAACGAACGGATAAGGGTCGAGCACATTCAGCAGGCAAAAAGACGAGCCGGACGGCCATGGCCGTGCCGCCGCTGCTTTCACGACCTCTCCGCAGGGCGAAATCCCATTGAGCGCGAGTACAACCTTCATAGAGCCTCCTCAGAGTCGCCCTCTAGGCAGCGGCCTCTATGCCATGGATACTGCCTGGGCCCGAACGAAGCTGTGACGCAAATCACGAAAACGCGTGAGGAGCCTCACCGGTCCAGCTGTCGTCGCAAAGACACGCTGGGAAAGCTTGGAAAACCGGAAGGAAAGTTGCGGTTCATGGAAATTGTCCAGAGGCTCTGTTCTGACGATCAGTCAGAGCGACGACCGGAAACGCGCGGGCCGCCTGCCGGAGAAAACCGAAGAAGGTTGCCTGATCGCCCGCTCCTTGGCTTGCCCCGTGGCCGCAGTTCACAATTCAGGGTGGGGTTCCAACGTGTAGGGTATGCTGGGCCGTTCTTTCTGACTTCGAACTATCGCCGTATGCGTGCGGTGTTTCCGTGCTGCGTGACGTTCACGGCGTGGCTTCTTTCTTGCTTTGTGCTTTTTCTCGGGCGCGGATTGCCGGATGATGCGATCGAGCAGCTCCGACTCGCCTGCAATGTGCTCCCGCAGCTTTCTCACAACTTCATTACCCGTCACACCCGTCTCCTTCATGCGGTCCACCGTCGCGAACCGCAAGTCTTCGCGAAACTCTCCCACGGCGCGCAGGATTTCCCGGTGTTGTTCGTCGATTCTGCTGCGCTCACGCTCGCCCAGATGGTGGTGAAACGTGGATTCGACTATGCGTTCTTCGGCGTGACAGTGCTCCACGATTCCGCTGAAACCATGTTCCAGCGCGCGCAATTCCGCAACGCTCTTCTCGTGATCCGCAGACTCTTTACGGCTAGCCAGCGTGAGCGCCGCCTCGATCCGATCCGCCAATTCCAGCAGCCCCTTGTGTTCCTTCCTCAAGTATTCAACTCGATGACGAAGTGCCATACGCGCGTCCTTCCCACTCCTGCACCCTGTGACGGAATGAACGGCAGCCGGAAGACCCTCGTGTTCTCCCGGCTGCCGCAGTGATGGGGCTCAAGCCGCCTTGGGATGAATGCGCACGGGCTGCGCTTTAGCCATTTTCGGCAGCGTTAGTTCCAGAATCCCGTTCTTGAGGATGGCCGTGACTTTCCCGACTTCGACTTCCGCTGGAAGGTCCACGATCCGCAGCAGTTGATCCGAGGAACTCTCGGTGAAAACCGCTTTGCCCTTTTTTCCTTCTTTCGAGGATTCGCGTTTTCCGGTAATCGTGAGCCGCTGCGGCTCAACGCCGATTTCCAAGTCCTTTTCGCTGAAACCTGGCGCTTCGGCTTTCACTTCGAAAACCTCGGGCGTTTCCACAACGGTCAGCGCAACCGGGTGGAGCAGTTCCCGTTCTGCTTGAAACCAGTGCTCCAGGTCATGCCCAGACATGCGGCCGTTGCCGTCGAAAATCTCATAAGCCCGGCGCGCCAGGGCGTTAAATGTTTCTTCGATCTGATCAAACAATGAACCCAGCTTAATCGGTTTGGCCGGTTCTTCGGCTCTCTTGATGGCTGTTGCTTCCCCCATGACTGTTTCTCCTCTCAAATTTCGCTGTCAACGTCGCGCGTGCGGATCGTTCCAATCATCCTCAAATACAGTCGCCTCCAAAACCATCCCTGTCGGCGTTGCGTATTTACCTTCGCAGTTACGGGTGGGTCTGGCAGTGACTACCGTCACCGCAGAAAGTGATCGTGAGCACGCCCGCTTCTTGATGGAAAAAAGAACTCGCTGCTGTGACCTCGCGCGTAGCCGCCTCCTTCAAGAGCAGTTGCGTTACGCATCATTTCTTGCTCTTTTCGCAAGGCCACGAATCGAGATGCTATTCCGTTCGCGGGCCTTCGAGGGAAGCACGGTGCGCGCTTTCGGGACTTAAGTGCCATGAGAAATCTGCTTGTCTCGGCATATCCAGTACTGCCAGCGTAACCGACAGGATGACCGGACCAACGAAAATCCCTATGATGCCAAACGCTTGGACTCCCCCGAGCAGCGCGAAGAAGACCAGCAGGGTATGCACTTTTACGTGCGCGCTGACCACATACGGCCTGACCACCACATCAACCTGTCCCACGACGACGGCCCCCAAATAAGAAGGATGAGCGCCTTCACCCAGTGACCGCTGAGGATAAGGAGAATCGACGCCGGACCCCACACGAGAGCAGATCCAACTACCGGGACCAACGACGCCAGAGCGGTAACCAGAGCCCATAGAATCGGGGCGGACAGCCCCAAAACCCAAAAGGAAAGACCCGCAAGAATACCCTGTGCTGCGCCCACGGCAAGGCCGCCATACAGGTTGGCAATCATGGTTTCGCTGATTCCCGTAAAGAGTTTCTCCGTCTGATTCGGATTCAGGGGCAGCATTGCCAACAGTCCCTGGCGGATACCTTTCCCTTCTCGAAAGAAGAAGAAGAGGCTAAAGAAAACGACAACCGTATCGAGGAAAAAGGAAACCAAGTTGGTTAGAGCCGCGGCACCGATGGAAAGCAAGTAACGGCTGGCCTGCTCCGCCCAGCGCAATAGCGCTGCATGCGGATCAAGCTCGGAGAGATTCACATAATTCCCCAGACGCCGCAACAGACTCTCGCCCCATTGTGCAAGGTACGGACTCAGACCTCCTTGCGACCAACTCTGCTCGCGCAGCGATTGAACCACCGTGCGGAGCTCTCTGCTGACGGATATTCCCAAAATTACGATGGGTATCGCGACGATCAGCAGTACCAAGCTCGTCGAAATCGCAGCAGCCACACTGGGGCGCCGAAAAAAGAGCTCCATTCTCGCGTGAAGCGGATGAAAGACAATCGCCAACATGACCGCAATCAGGACAGGGCCCAGGAACGGCTTGGCGATTAGGTAACAGAGGTAAAGCGCGACCGCCGCCAGCACCATCAGAAAGATGAAGGCCGCCTGCTTCCTCACAGTCTCATTCATTTCGCTCAACCTCCAGTCCGTCTTACGAGAGAGGAAAACAGCGCGCAACTGGTGGAACCCGCTCGTACCGCGGTTGGGCAGTTACGCCCAAATCATAAGGTCTTACGTCCTCTGACGTGGAGTGACGGGGATCACATGTCCTTGTAACCTTCACCACAGCCACAGACGGGTACCGTTTGCCAGTATAAACTCGTGCAACACAAACTCACATCCACGCTACCGTGAAGGGATGGCTCCAGACACTACTCGCGCTGCCCGCGGCCTACCCCATCTGGCGCAGATTTCAAGTCGGTGCAGGCCGAGTCCCGGTCGTTCCGCGTGAACCGGAGACGGGGGCGCTGCTCACAACTGCTGAGGCAGCCAATCACAACCAAGTTCACGAGGGGAACGCATGACCGTCCCGGACAGCAATCGCGAATTCTCTTCGGCCCCAGAAACCCGCGTGGCGACAGTTCTCGAACCCACGGCCCAAACTCTACGAGGACTCACTCAGGAAGAGGCGGCTCGCCGGCTCGCACTGCTTGGATCGAACACAATTCAGCGCGAGGCGCAGACGCCCATTTGGATCACTTTGGCAAGACAGTTTGGCAGCCCGCTCGTATTGCTGCTCATCGGCGCGTGCGGAATATCGGCGGCCCTCGGCGAGGTCCTTGACGCCATCGCGATTGGAAGCATCGTTCTCCTGAACGGGTTTGTGGGTTTCTTCCAGGAATACCGCGCCGAGCGCACCATTCTGGCGCTTCGCTCCATGACCGCGCCACGCGCTCGCGTCTTTCGCGATGGCAGATCGGTCTTGCTACCCGCGACTGACATTGTTCCCGGCGACATACTGTTCTTAGAAGCAGGAGACATCGTTGCCGCCGACGCACATCTTCTGGAGACTCACTCTCTTTCCACCAATGAAGCCCCGCTCACCGGCGAAAGCACGCCGGTAGAGAAATCGCTCGAAGCGACTTCACCCGGCACACCGCTGGCGGAGCGGCGCGACTCTGTTTTCATGGGCACTTCGATATTCACCGGAACTGCGGTCGCGGAAGTTGTTGCCACAGGGATGAAAACTCAACTCGGCAATATCGCTCATCTTCTGGCAACCGCCGAAGAAACAGAGACTCCCCTCCAGCGCCATTTGGCCCGCGTTGGCGGCACGCTCCTGCGCATTTGCTTAGGAATTGTCGCACTGGTTGCCGCGGCTGGTCTGGTGCGCGGCTTGCCCATCTTTGACGTCTTTATGTTCGCAGTCTCCCTGGCGGTTGCCGCCGTACCTGAGGGACTCCCGGCCATCGTTACAATCGCACTTGCGATCGGCGTCCAACGCATGGCGGCACGACATGCGCTGATCCGCAAGCTGCCTGCCGTCGAAACTCTCGGCTGCGCCACCGTCATATGCACCGACAAGACGGGAACACTCACAACCGGCGTCATGTCGGTCCGGGAACTGTGGGGGAAGGATCACGCACAACTCCTCTTCGCGGGCGCGGCCTGCAGCGACGCAGAACTAAGCGAAGATGGACGCAGCGGCGTAGGCGATCCCACGGAGCTCGCGATTCTGGCCGCCGCTGCCGAACGCGATATCCGGAGAGACGAGATTGAACGCGAACGCCCGCGTGTGTCAGTCGAACCGTTCGATGCAAGACAAAAGCGAATGTCCGTCACCCGGGCGGATGGCTTTGTCTACGCGAAGGGCGCTCCCGAAGTCATTCTGCCGGTGTGCGTACGCGGAACCGACGGCGCGGCAGCGGCACATTCCCAGATGGTCGTGCAAGGCCTTCGCGTTCTGGCCGTGGCGCGAGGACAGAGCGGTGACGAGAAAAACGTTGAACTTTTAGGCCTCATTGGGATTGCCGATCCCCCTCGAACGGAAGCGATCGAAGCCGTAGCCGCGGCGCGTGCCGCCGGGATCAAGACCGTGATGATTACCGGAGACCATCCGGCCACCGCGCGTGCCATCGCGCGCGAACTCGGGATCATTCGTTCGGATGACGAGGCAGATCAGTTTGTGCATGCGCGCGCGACGCCGGAAGACAAAATTCGGATTGTGCGCGCGTGGAAGTCGCGAGGCGACGTGGTCGCGATGACCGGAGATGGCGTGAATGATGCTCCCGCCTTGCGCGAAGCGCACATCGGCATCGCCATGGGGAAAACCGGAACCGAAGTCACGCGCGAGGCGTCGGACATGGTCCTCACGGATGATAACTTCGCCAGTATCGTCGCAGCCGTGAAAGAGGGGCGCGGAATCTTCAATAACATCCGCAAGAGCCTGGTCTATCTCCTTGCCGGAAATGCCGGGGAACTGGCAGTGATGCTGACGGCGGCCGGGATTCGGCCTCCCACTTCCATTGCTGCCATTGCATCTGCTCTGGATCAACATCGTCACCGATGGTCTCCCGGCCTTGGCCCTCGTCATGGATCCCACAGAAGAGGACGTTCTCAAGAGGCCTCCCCGAAACCCCAAGGAGCCGATGTTGGGAAGACCGCAATGGAATTACATTCTGTTGACCGGATTGCTTCAGGCTCTCGTTACACTGACCGTGTTTACCTGGGCGCTGCGATTTCGGAATCTGAACGAGGCCCGCAATCTCGCTTTCACGACACTGGTCTTCGGAGAACTCTTCCGCGCTTTCGCCGCGCGAAGCTTGACGCGGACCTTCTGGGAACTCGGCCCATTCACGAATGCACGACTCCTGGGCGTGGTCGTGTTCTCGTCCCTGATCCAGATTGGAATTCACCATATCCCCGCTGCGCAGTCGCTGTTTAATATAGGACCGCTTTCACTTTCCGACTGCTTCCTTTCCCTCGTGATAGGTCTCTGCCCGGTCACCTTCCTCGAGATCCACAAGCTGGTCCGAAGACGTATGACCGGTTCGCGCTTCGATATAAGCACGGACCAGCAATAGAAGGACCTTCGAATCGAGGAAGCAGAAATGGCTGGCAAATTGAACGCAAATACCGGCACGAGAGGCATTATTTTTATGGACCGCCCCGCGTTGCACGAAGTGCAAGACTCAAAAATGCAAAAGAGCGAGACTCAAACTGAAGGGCATAGTTGTATATCCGGCAAGGCAGTTCCGGCATTCTTTGCGACGGTTTTCCAAACCGCCGCCGCCCGAATGCTTGGCACGAGCGTGAACATGAGAACCAACCACGTACTCCAAGTGATGCTTCCCAAAGACCTGGCGCTTAGGAGTTCACCCCAGCGAAATTCGCGAGCCTGCCCTCAGGTGGCCAAATGATGTTGAGATATTTTCCTATTGTGGCCGGCTGTAGCCGCAGAGGTAGCATCTATAGGCTCCTATTGCCCGTCTGGCTGGTTTGAGTTGGTCACTCAAACCAGGGCAGGGAACCGGGTCGCAGTCAGCCCCTCGCCTGGTGAAGTGGCGATCGTGCGCAAACCACAAGTGAAACTGTGTCGGTAAACACAAGCGCGTTTGTCGGTACTGATCCGACGAAGTGCCCGCAACTTCCGAGTGACCCGTCATCCGACCGGAATTGCGGACTCGACGTTGCCGAGTCTCTGGTCAAATGCTGACTTCCGCCGTGCCAATATCGACACTCTCAGACGGCGGCTCCATAACCCCCTGCCTCGCGGAGGTGTTGCGGCTGAGCAAGTTGTAAGCGCGCTGGCCGTAGACGTTATCGATGGCCTTCATAGCACAGCGAGTGGGCGATTCTTTGCTTGGGTCATCGGCGGTGCGCTGTCGGCGGCGCTCGATGCGGACTGGCTGACCGCTGCGTGGCATCAGAATGCCTATAACTATGTTACCGGACCTGCCGCGGCGGTGGTTGAGGAATGTGAACCACAAACAGCCTGTGGTCACTAAGGACGAATTGGATCGGCTTCGGATTCTGCCGAAATCCCCGCTTGTCGGGGCAGTCCGATTCGAGTCTCAGGACAGGCCAGAATCATGACCCAACGCAAGTGGATAGAGAGGCTGCAACAGGCGATGTCCGGTGACTACCTGGGTGGTCGCGCCGCCCGCCTACTTGCGGGTACGCCCCTTCGGCTCCTCGATACGGGCTTCGTTGTGTTTGCTGCCTCAAACAAATGCCGAATGCCGTGTTCCAACAGTTCGACGGCCCTCTCCAGGGCGCCCAGTTGTCCAATCCGCGTTATCGCCACGGACAGGCGCAAGTCAAATGATGGGGGGCGCAACACTTCAACCGTGTCTCGACAATTTTTCCTGGCAATAAAGCGGGCTGGCAGCAGCCCGACTCCATATCCCGACTGAATGAGCGCTAGCTGCAAATGTATGTTGTAGTGGATTTCAGCCGCAACCATGGGGGTGAAGCCGGCACGTTCCATCTGATCGATGAGGCTTGCCCGAAGCAAGCACCCAGACGGGTTGAGCACCCAGGGTGCTCTGCTCAAACTTTCCCAATCATCGTCAATGTTGCCTGCGGCGCTTTGAACGATCTCCATGCGGTCGCTAGCGATGATATTCGTCAGAAGAGGTGAAGGCGCGGTTTTACCTTCGGGCAAAAACACGACAGCAACGTCGAGTTCACCGGCGAGCAGCCGGTTAAATAATTCACCGGTAAGTGCGCTCAACAGCCGCAGCCGGACCTTGGGGTATTTTTCAGTCAGCGCGCGAATAGGTTTGATAAGCGTCCCCTCGGCCAAGGCATGCGCGAGCCCGATGCGCAAGAGGCCGTGAGGTTCGGCGTCGCGCGACGCAACAGATTTCAGCGCCTCCGTCCGCTGCAACAGATCTCGCGCTTGTTCAAGCACCCTGGAGCCCAGCGAGTTCAGGCGCGGCGGCTTTACTGAGCGGTCGAGCAACTCGGCACCCAATGCAGCCTCCAGCCTTTGCAGTTGCCGGGTTATAGCGGATGGTGTCCGGTAATAGACGATCGGCTGCACCGGCGATGGACCCGGCCTGGGCAAACTCTACGAGCGCGCGTAAATCATCGAGCAAGGGAGCCTCCTAAAGTACTCCTAAAACCTCCTCCCAACGAATAGCAGAATCGTGCGTAAACGGCAACATCATTGTGAGAATAATGAACTTGTGGAATTGTGGGTTCTCCGTTACAAAGGGCAAGAAGTTTAGGAAACCCTGAAGACACATGATTGACTTCGGTTTGGGAAAGTTGCGGCTCTGGAGCGCGGCAGCAGCCTGCGCAGGCCTATTCATGACGCAGGCTGCGGGAACCCATCCACCGGCCTTTACACTCGACGATGTGATGCAGGCGCCATTTCCGTCGTACATGCTGGCCGCGCCCACGGGCGCAGCCGTGGCGTGGGTATTCAACGCGAAGGGCTGCAGTAATATCTGGGTAGCAGACCCCTCCCATGGCGCGAAAGCGCGCCAGATCACACCGTACACAGAGGACGACGGTTTCGATATCGGCGAACTCGCCTGGTCGCCGGACACGAAGTCGATCGCGTTCACACGGGGCCAGAGTCTTGAGGACGAGACTCCGGCCAACGTTAATAACTCCCCGAAAGGCCCAATGCCCAAGGAAGTATGGGTGGTTGCCACGGTCGGCGGCGTGCCGCATAACGTCGGTCGCGGGAGACTCCCCTAGCTTCTCGCCCGATGGCAGCCGGCTGCTGTTTGTCGACAAGAAAAGAATTCTGACGGTGGCCGCGAGCGGCGATGGCGAGGCGCAGCCATTGCTCATCGATCAGGGAACAGTGGACTCGCTGACCTGGGCGCCGGACGGCAAGCGCCTGGCGTTCGTGAGCCATCGAGGCAGCCACTCGCTGATCGGTGTCTACGATTTCGTTGACCAAACCAGCGTCTGGTTGAGTCCGAGTCTCGACTACGACAGCTCGCCCGCGTTCTCACCGGACGGCGCGCGGATCGCCTTCGTTCATGTGGCCGAGAAAGCTCCCCCCGAATACTTCTCCCAACGCAGCGGACGGCCGTGGTCGATCTGGACGGCGGACGTGAAAACCGGCCAGGGGCGACGTGTCTGGATTGCGGATGCGGGACCCGGAAGTGTATTCCATCCGACGATCTCGGCGAATAACGACGTTCCCTCGGCGACGAACCTGTTCTGGACCAACCATGATGATCTCGTGTTCCCCTGGGAGAAAAGCGGCTGGCTACATCTATATGCCGTCCCCGCGCAGGGCGGGACGGCCCGCGCACTCACGGTGGGAAAGTTCGAGGTCATACACGTCGTCTTCAGCCAGGACCGCAAGCGCCTGGTCTATTCGTCCACTCAGGATGACACCGACAGGATGCATATCTGGACAGTCGATGCCGAGCATGGTTCGGCGGTGCGCATCGGCCAGAGCCACGCCATCGAAGACTTGCCGCAGATCGGCGCCGACGGCGCTCTTTTCGCATTGCAGAGCGACGGCAACCAACCGCTGCATCCGGTCGCGTTGAGTGCGGGGGGGCAATGGCGACGGCTGGCTCCGGAAGCCATCCCGTCCTCCTTCCCGAGTTCCAAGCTCGTCATGCCCCAGGCCGTGACCTTTAGGGCGAAGGATGGCCAGGAAACGCACGCGCAACTGTTCCTACCACGCGAAGCCACCTTCAAGCCGCACCCGGCGATTCTGTTCTTCCACGGCGGCCCTAAAAGACAGATGCTGCTGGGGTTCGATCCCAAGCGTACGTATAGCTGGATATACGCATTTAATCAGTACCTCGTCGCCGAGGGCTACGTTGTCCTGTCAGTCAACTATCGTGGCGGTACCGGCTATGGCCTTGACTACAGAGAGGCCGACAACCTCGGCCCCGGCGGCGGCAGCGAGCTCAATGACCTGCTCGGTGCCATCACCTATGTGCGAGGCCGACAGGACGTCGACTCCCATAGATTAGGCATCTGGGGGCCAAGCTATGGGGGACTCATGACGGCCCTCGGTCTCGCGCGCGCCTCAGATGCACTCGCGGCCGGTGTCGATTATTCGGGCATTCATAACTGGTCGACGTACGAGCCAATCGACGGAGCCGATGCGAACCGCCGGGCGGTGGAATCCTCCCCCATCGCGACCATCGACCAGTGGCACTCACCCGTGCTGCTTGTGCAGGCGGACGACGACAGCGTTGTGCCCTCCCAGCAGGCCGCCGAACTCATCGAAGCCTTGCGGTCGCACAACATCGACCATGACGTAATCATGATTCCGAACGAGATTCATGACATGGCACGCTACTCATCGTGGATGATGTTGTTCAATGCGGCGGATGTGTACTTCGATCAGCATCTCGACAAGCGGAGCGCGCCCGCTCCGTAAGCAAGTCCATTACTGCGGTTTTGATCGAGGGTGTATGGGCCCTTCGCTTAGTTTTGAAAAAACGAGCAGCACGAGTCGTTCAAAGTTATGGAGAGGAGTTCCACATGAAGAAGATTCTGACTCAGTACGGAGTGTGCGCGCTTGCGGTCGCTCTGATGGTGCCGTTTGCTCAGGCGCAGCCGGCAGGAATGCAGGCCGCCTTCGGAAAAGATGCCGGAACGCTTTCCGACAAATTCACCGGACTCGCGCGCGTTATGTCGGGCAAGTACGACTGGAAGCCCGGCCAGGGCGTTCGCTCCGTCGGCGACGTATTCAACCTGATCGTTGTGGAGAACGGCATGCTCGTCGGCGTGCTCTCGGGCACACCGAATACGGGGGCACAGCCCGCGCCCATCACCGATCCGGAGAAATTGCAGGAAGCTCTGAAGGCGTCTTACGTCAATCTGCAAAAAACGATTACGGGACTTTCCGACAACGACCTGCAGGCGCCGGTGAAACTGTTCGGAAGAGACATGACGAAGCAGGGCGCGCTGATGCTGATTCTCGAAGATCAACACGAGCATCTGGGGCAGTCGATCGCGTACGCGCGCAGCAACGGCGTGGTTCCGCCCTGGTCTAAGTAGGAGCGCCCCGCGGGGTGATCTGGCCGCCGATGCGATAACGACCCTTCGCATCCAACGCAACCTGGTAAGAGGCGGGCAGGACGGCAAGCCGGAAAAAGAGAATTGGGTCCTTATGCGCGGAATTCTGATCGATTCCCGCGATACTGCCAATGGGTTTGCTGTGGCCGACAGGGCCTACAAGGGGAGAAGAAGGGAATGAAATCGAGATTGGCAACTTCAATACGCTCTACCTTTCTGTACATGAATCTGAGGGGGCGCATTCTGGTCTCCACGTTACTGGCGGTAATCGTAACGGTTGCAGCCGGGGCGCAAAGTGCTCCTGCCGTCAGTTCGGCAGAAGCGCGAAAAGCGATTCAAGCGCGTGTGGCGCTGGACAAGAACACAATCGAGAGGATGCTGGCTCCGGATTTATACGTCCAAACTCCCGACCGAAAACTAACACGGCAGGAGTTTATCGATGCAATCTTCTCCCGCCCGTATACCTTAATGCGATTTGACGCCACCGTGCTCACGGTCGAACCCAGAGGCAACGACTGGGCGGCACTCGTACTTGAGAAACTAGAGGGCGAGATTAAGGACAACAGTGGCAAAACGAGCAAGATCTACGTCATGGGGGTTGTACGGGATGGCTGGGGAAAATTGAACGACAACCAGTGGACCCTCCTATGGTCCGAGCAACTGGGCCAGCAACTGTGGGAGGAGCAGATTCCGCCGATCGCAAACTGGTAATGGAGTTTTCAAGTAATGTCCTCCGCCGGTCCCGGCAGAGGGCCGAAAGGAAGCGTTCACATGGAGGCTTTACTTCAGGATGTTCGCTATGGTTTGCGCATGCTGGTCAAGAAGCCCACCTTCACGATCGTGGCAGTCCTGACGCTGGCTCTGGGCGTGGGGGCCAACACGGCGATCTTCAGCATCGTGAACGCCGTGTTGCTCCGTTCTCTTCCGTTCCCCGACCCCGACCGTCTTGTAAGGATCTACTTTAACAACCCAGGGGTAGGATTGCGGGGCGTTCGGTTTTCCGTGCCGGAATTCGACGATCTTAGTACGCAGACGGATGTGTTCGAAGATGTGAGTGTCATCGTTTTGGGCCCCACAAACTTGACCGGTACCAAACAGCCCGAACATTTGGAAATGATGGAGGTTTCTCCCAACTACTTTTCCATGCTCGGCGCCACTCCCGAACTAGGACGCTTATTTGGTCACCAGGACTTCGCGCTCGGTTTCGCGCCCGTGGTCGTGATCAGCGATGCCTTGTGGCGCCGATCTTATGGGGCTGATCCTGGCGTCCTCGGCCGGAGCCTCCGCCTCGATGACGATCTATACACGATTGTAGGTGTACTTTCTCCCGGATTTCGCCACCCCGGACCGACCATTCCAGCCGTGGAGGTGTGGATTACCTGCGGATTCAGTGGCGATCCGTTCCCAGCGCCGGCGCGTGGCCTGCGCATATTGCCCGGGGCAATCGGTCGTCTCAAGCCGGGCCTCACTGTAGCGCAAGCTCAGGCGCGGCTTGATGCCCTGACTGCTAATTTGCGTCGCGAATTTGCGAATGATTACCCTCCGCAAGCCAAATGGACGGTTGAGATTGTGCCGTTGCAGCAATCGTTGGTCGGTAAGGTTCGACCGATGCTGGTCGTGTTGATGGCTGCCGTAATCTTAATCGTTTTCATCGTGTCTCTGAACATTGGCAGCCTGCTTCTGGCGCGCGCCTCTGGACGACAGCAAGAGATGGCAGTGCGCGCGGCGATGGGAGCGAGCGGGGGCCGAATGATCCGGCAGATGCTCACCGAATCGCTGTTGCTGGCCTTCATCGGGGGAATCGCAGGGCTCGCGACGGCGGCGATTACGCTGAAAGCCGTCTTGCGATTTGTGCCTGCGAATCTTCCGCGGCTGGGCGAAGTAAACATTGATTGGCGGGTGCTGGGATTTGCGTTACTGATTTCGGTCGCGACCGGGCTACTGTTTGGGCTAACTCCCGCGATTCATTCCTCGAAGGCGGGACTTGCGAGCACGATGCGCGAGGGCTCGCGCGGCTCGGGCTACAGTGCGAAGGCCGGGCGCATGCGCGATGCGCTGATGGTGTCGCAGCTGGCTTTTGCGGTAGTGCTGATGGTCGGCGCGGGGCTCCTATTGGAAACGCTGCGCGATTTGTTGCGGCAGAATCCGGGCTTCAATCCATCGCAAGTGGTGACGGCGAATATCTATCTGCCGAACCCGAATAATCCGCAGCTCGATCCATATCACACCTTCGCGCAGCAGATTCCGTTTAATCGCGAACTGCTGCGGCGCGCGAACGCGATTCCGGGCGTGGAGTTGGCGGCGATTACGTCCAATTTGCCGGCTGCCGACACAATCAATAGCGATGCGGCGGCGTACGGCGCCACGAATCACAATTCGCTAGCCATCGAAGACCGGCCCACGGAATCCTCGGGAGATTTGAGCGCCGAGGTTATCCGCATCAGCCCGGATTATTTTCGGGTGATACAAACACCGCTCGTGGAGGGGCGCTTCTTCACCGAGGACGATGAAAATGGCAAGTTGCCCGTGGCGATCATCGATGAGGCGACGGCAAGGCGCTACTGGTGGCCGGATCATGATCCGGTGGGCCGGCGGCTGCGTATCCGGTTACGTTTCGGACAGAATCCTGTGAATCCATGGAGCACCGTGGTGGGCGTGGTGAAAAATATCAAGCACGACGGGCTCGATGTCGATGGCGTGCCGCACCTCTATGTTCCGTTGAATCAATTTGTCGGGCGGACGTTGAGCTTGGCGCTGCGAACTTCGTTGCCGGCGAGCACGCTGGAGGCGCAGATTCGCGGCGCGATTCAGAGCGTAGATCCGGGGCTGCCGGTGTTCAACGTCACCTCGATGGATGAGGTACTGGATGCATCGCTGGCATCGCGCAGGTTTTCGGCGAATTTGGTGGCGGGATTTGCGGGGGGGGCGCTCTTGCTGGCCTCGATCGGAATTTACGGCTTGCTGGCCTATATGGTTGGCCAAAGATCACGCGAGATTGGTCTGCGGTTGGCGTTGGGTGCCCAGCGAGCGGATGTCTTGCGACTTGTCCTGGGGAAAGGTGTAGTCCTGGCTGGCCTCGGAATTGTGGCCGGCGTGATATTTTCCGCTTCTACCGCTTCGATGATGGCAAGTTTGCTCTATGGCGTTCGCCCACATGATCCGGCCGTATTTCTGATGGTGCCTTTGCTTCTGCTCGTCGTTGCGATTGCCGCTAGCTACATTCCGGCTTGGCGAGCGACCAAGGTGGATCCAATTGTGGCGCTGCGGGAATCGTGAGTTCCTTGGGCATGGACGCGTCGAGTGATGTGGGAACGGCCCGCACCCACAAGGCATTGGAAGCGCGCGCAACCTCGGGCTCCACTATCCTGACCATCTAACCCAGTATCCAAAGGAGTTTGCCATGAGCAAGACCGCAGTTACCTCGCCCGAACTCGCGCCGCCGGTCGGCCCGTTTTCCCAGGCGATCGAAGTCGGTGGTTTCCTCTACTTCAGCGGTCAGGTCGGCCAAGACCCGGCCACTGGCAAGGTGGTCGAGGGGGGTATTGTGGCCGAGACAGAGCGCGTCTTCCGGAATCTCTCGGCGGTTCTCAAGGCGGCCGGCAAGAGTTTCGATGACGTTGCGCGCGTCGGCGTGTTTCTCACGAGCATGAGTGACTACGGTGCGATGAATGGCATCTACGCAAAGCATTTCAGTCAGCCCTTTCCCGCCCGCACAACGATCGCGGCGGCCGCGCTGCCGCTTGGGGCCTGCGTTGAGATCGACCTCGTCGTCAAGGCTTGAGGCGAAGCACGGAGGCTAATCTCATGAAGTACACGTTTCACATCGTCGATGTTTTCAGTTCGACACCGTTCGGCGGTAATCAACTCGGGGTTCTGCCTGACGCCAGCAGCATTTCGACCGAGGGCATGCAGAAGATTGCCCGCGAATTCAATTTCGGCGAAACGACCTTCGTCCTGCCGAAGAAGGATCCTGCAAACACGTGTCGGGTGCGCATCTTCACACCTCGGGCGGAGCTCGACTTCGCGGGCGCTCCCTCGGTCGGCACAGCCTGTGCGCTTGTGATGAAACAGCACGTACGGCTCAGTGATCCAGTCCAGCTCATTCTGGAGGAGAATGTCGGTCCCGTGACGGTTGACGTCGCTCAGCGAAACGGGGGGTTCCACGGCACGTTGACGTTATCGGGGAAGGTCGAGGCACCGACCGGCGCACCTTCTCCGACCGAACTCGCCGCCGTCCTATCCGTTGAGCCCGCCGAGGTGAACCAAGTTTTTTTCGCGGGCGTCGGTGTTCCAATCTGTTTTGCGCAACTGAACTCGAACGAGGTCGTCGATCGGGCGGCGATCAATCGGGCTGCCTGGGCGGCAACGCTCGCGCGCGCGTGGTCTCCCCACATCTTTTTTTTCGCGGGAGAACTACGGGATGGCGGCAAGCTCTATGCTCGTATGTGGGCACCCGCGCTGGGCGTCGAAGAAGATCCCGCGACAGGCAGCGCTTGTGCCGCCCTCGTCGGGGCCATGGCATCGAAGCATGATTTTGGCGGGACGGCCTATCGCCTTTCGATCCAGCAAGGTGTCTTGATGGGGCGCCGTAGCGAAATCGAAGCGGAAGCGCGTAAGAGTGGAGGCGTCGTGACCTCTGTCAGCGTTGGCGGTGCCACGGCCTACATCGCAAGCGGCGAAATCGAGGTGCCGCCGTCCGCGCTTGTGTCTTCAACCGTCGAGGGCGCCCCCATGCGTGTTAACCGGCGGCAATGAGTGACCAAGACGTGCGGGCTCAGGGACGTCGCCGGCTAAATCGCTGCGGCTTCTGGATCCATCGATTACGATTCATCAATGGGTGTTGTGGCATTAGATTTATGAGTAGGCGCTGTAGAGACAGAGGAGGCAGCATGAACAGATCAGTGTGCAGAGTGATGATGGGCGTCGCCGGCTTGGCGGTGCTCGGGATGACCGCAACGCTGGCCGGCGCACAAACCGATGGTGCGATGGCGCAGGCGCCGGCGCCGGATGCCGGCTGTGCGTTGCCTTCGGAACCCGAGGGCATTCCCGCCGCGATCGATGCGGCAATCAGCGGGCCCGCGGACAAGGATCGAGCCTGCATGAAGGCCCTGTTAATACCCGAAGCGCGCATGATGTTCGTTTCACTCGGCGCGGACGGAGCGCCAAGCTATAGGCTCGAGACCTTGGACGATTGGATCGCCCGCGTCAAAGCCCGTGGCCACGCCATGCTCGAAGAAAAGCAGCTGAAATTTCACATTGAGCGCTACGGCAACATCGCGCACTTATGGAGCAGCTACGTGCTGCACAGCGACGGCAAGCAAGTCGCGCGCGGCATCAACAGCATTCAAGCGATCAAAGAAGCCGGCGGCTGGCGAGTCACGGGTATCATGGTGCAGGCCGAGTCGGCCCCTGCGCCGCTGCTCCAGGAATATCTGCCGTAAGGGAGGCAAGCCTAAGAGCAGCGAGCCGGCACGGGCCGGCTGCGCGCGCGATTTGCGGGAGCTGCTCTGCTTTAGCGTCGAATAGCGTACAGCAGGGAGCAATATGAATGCATCTGCCGGTTACCGCTGGTTAAATTTAGCACTATCGCTGATAGCGCCATTCGCCGCCTCCCTCATGCTGTGGCGAGCGACCGACGCGTGATGTGTTCGGCTCTTCATCAAAGCATCGTGCGCGCGCTGAGCAATGGGGCGGCTCGATGATGGACTCAGCATATCCGATCGGCTTCATCGGCCTTGGTACGATGGGAGAGGCCATGGCGCTGACACTCGTCAAGGCCGGTACGCGGCTCCTAGTCTGGAACCGCACACGTGCCAAAGCTGAGATTCTTGCAGCGGCCGGTGCGGATGTTGCTCGAGAGACGGCTGACGTGTTCGCGCGCTCCGCAACTGTCTACCTGATGCTCGTCGACGGCGGAGCGATTGACAGAGTCCTCGACCGCGGTGGCGTTGCCTTCGCAGCCCGGGTGACGGGACACACGGTCGTGCACATGGGTACGACCTCGCCGGCCTATTCGCGTGAGCTCGAGGCAGACATTCGCTCTGTCGGGGGGCACTACGTCGAGGCACCGGTTTCCGGGTCACGCAAGCCCGCTGAGGCAGGCCAACTCGTCGCCATGCTCGCCGGCGACGCAAACGCCATCGCTGACGTTCGCCCGCTGCTAACCTCAATGTGCCGGGAGACGATGATCTGCGGGCCGGTACCGAACGCTCTTCTAATAAAGCTCTCGGTCAATCTGTTCTTGATCTCGCTCGTTACCGGCCTCGCCGAAGCCGTGCATTTTGCCGACCGCCACGGCCTCAACCTTAGTCAGTTCGTGGCAGTTCTAAATGCTGGGCCGATGGCAAGTGACGTCTCGCGTGTGAAGGCGCCGAAGCTCGTCGGCCGCGATTTCGCGGTCCAGGCAACGATCTCGAACGTCCTGGAGAACAACCGCCTAATCGCCGAAGCGGCTCGCGAGGCAGGCGTCGCCTCGCCACTGCTCGATGTTTGCCACGCGCTCTATGGCGAGACGCGCGCGCTCGGTTTCGGTGACGCTGACATGGCTGCCGTTCTCAAGGCCATCGAGGCACGCAGCGATCTAATAGATGATTAGTTTCTTCCTGATCAGCCTGCCAATCTTTGCAGTCATCGGAGTTGGGTGGGCAGCGACTCGGACGCGTCTCGTTGCCCAAGGCGCGCTTGATGCGCTAAACGCCTTCTCGTTTCGCTTTGCTCTCCCAGCCCTCCTTTTGCGCCTCATCGCAGGCCAGCCACTTCGTCAATCGTTTAATCCCGAGTTCTACACCGGCTACCTCGCATCGGGCGCGATCATCTTTGTGTTGGTTCTAGGCACTTCGCGCGTCGTCGCCGCGCGGGACCTCTCTACCGCCGCCGCCCACGCGACCACGGCAACTGTAAGTAACCTTGGTTTCCTGGGGCCGCCGTTGATGCTCGCCTTCTTCGGCGAACGTGGAGCAGGCCCGCTCGCGATGGCGATCCTAGCGGAGGTGATGGTTCTTCTCTCTGTTGGCAGCGTGCTGATGGGCGCGAACGGCGGGCCGAAAAGGGGCATAGGTTCTTTGATCCTGCCGGCACCATGTTCAACCCTATCGTCGTGGCAATCGTCTTGGGGGCAGCTCTTGCGGGCACTGGTCTCGCACTGCCCGAGGCAATTACGCGCTTCCTCGGCTTTCTCGGCGGTGCGGCCGGCCCGGCGGCACTCTTCGCGCTCGGCGGGGCCCTCGCTTTGCAGCGTCTCGACCGCCGAACCGCCGTTGCCGCGTGCTTGATTACCGTCGCAAAACTCGCTGTTTACCCAATGGTTGTATGGCTCTTTCTCGAGCGGATGATGCAGCTCGATGCGTTCTGGGTGAATGTTGGCGTTCTGATCGCGTGCCTGCCGTCGGCCGGGAATATCTATGTTCTCGCCCAGCGGTATGATGCCGACCCCCAGCAGGTCTCCGCCGCGATTCTTCTGTCCACGATTGTCAGCGTGGTGAGCTTTCCGTGCGTGGCTTGGCTCGCACTCGACTAAAGCGCGTCGCTATCCGTACCAACGTCAATGACGGCTTCAACGAATTTGATCGGCCAGTTACTCTTCGAAACCTAGACCTTTCTGGGCCGGACCACACCGACCGGTAGGCGCTCAATTCTCTGCATTTCGAAATCACGGAACTCGTCGGGGTCGCTTCCAGAATCGCCGTTGCCAAACCATCCGGTAAATCCGCACCAAATTTAATCGATACAAGCGCGTCTATCGGTACTAATCCGCCGAATCACGCTTCAAATTGCACTCGATGAGTGTTATGCCCTGAAGGCAACAGCGAGCCAAGGTCGCTTGCCCGGAAAGGCGACCATCCGGCTAAGTGACGAGAAGCAGGTTTCAACTAAGCCGCCGCCCTTAGCCGGGGTCTCCCCGATAGCCTGCCTTTGCTCTACGCTCAGTTTCTCGCGCATGACGATCATCAAAGCTTCAGCTTCTTATTTCGCCTGCGTCAGCCCCGCAACAACTGCAGCAAGTTTATCGAGTATCTGCTTCGTACCCTCCAGTTGACCTCTTCATTGCGTTCTGCATGGTTTCATTTCCAATGAAGGTGAGTTTCGTCTGGCCGTTTCCAATATCCTCAAAAAGAATCACGTCGTGCACATCGTCTATGGCCTCATGTTCTATTCCGTATTGCGCAGGCTCAACCCTGTTTCCCTTCGACGGTTCGCGTATGTAGCCGTATCCCGCGCCAGTCAGGATGCGATGCTGTTTACCGATAACGCGGCGCAGCTAGGGCCACAACTCGCCGTCGAAACGTCCAAAACTGCTGTCTTGGACGCCGAACAAATTACGTCGATTGCCAAGGCAGTTGGAATGAGCCGATAAACTAGTGCGCGGCGTTGCCCGCGCGCCGAATCGGGCTATCGCCTCAGGAACTCACCGATTACGACCCGCCAACGACGGGCTAGCAATGATGTTGTAGTGAGTCGTGCCGGGAAGGATGGCCAACTGTGCCATCGACCTCATCGATCCGTCTAGTCCGGCGTCCCGTTGTGCGCCACCGAGAGCCTTGTAGAATTCCACGATATGCTCGGCGCGAACGGCATCTGCATCGGCAAAGACCAAAAGTGTCGGTTCCTTGAGAGCCTTGACCTGCGCTGACCAGTCAAATGGCGTGCTGGCCAGTTCGCCCATCTTTTTGAACGACGTTTCCCAGTTCGTCTTCGGGTACATCGTCGCAAGTGGTGACTTTTTGACGTTGTCTGCAAGCATCGGTGCGTTCTTGCTCATCTGTGCGAACGCGGCAAGCCCTTCCGGATAGAATCCGGTTTGGGCCATGACAGAGGAAATCACCACCAGGTGATCGACGACTTCGGGATGTCGTATAGCAGTTTGCAATGCGACACCTCCACCGAATGAATAGCCGACCAAGTCAATTTTCCCCAGCTTCAGGTATGCCACCAGCGCGGCTACATCATCGGCCAGTGCTTCAAAGCGGTAAGGACGATCGATGTCGGCGGTGTTTCCATGTCCTTGCAAATGCACCGCAATCACCTGACGGGACTTCGCCAGAGCATCGATATTAGTGCCAAAGCCTTCGAAAGCGGTGATTCCGCCGTGGAGCAGAACCATCGGTTTACCTTGGCCATGAATCTCGTAGTAGAGCTGCATGCCATGAATCGGTGCGTATCCAGTTTTACTTTCTGCGTTCCTAGGAACTCTTGACGCGCTAACTTCAGTGCCAGCGAGACTCAAGAGCAGCACAGTTATGAGTGTCAGAATGTTATTTCGCATAGTCTTCTCCAGTAGCCAAGTTCTGCATGTTCGGTTGCGCCTGCCTTTACTTTATGTTCAGTAGCTCGCACATGACGATCATCAAAACTTCAACTTCTTATTTCGCCTGCGCTAGCCCCGCAACAACTTCGGCAAGTTTATCGAGTATCTCAATCCAGCCCTCTAGTTGACCGCTATTTTTCGCGCTCTCCATGGGTTCATTTCCGATGAAGGTGAGTTTCGTCCGGCCGTTTCCGAGATCCTCAAAGAGGGTCACGTCGTACGCACCGTCTATGGCCTCATGTTCTATTCCTAGCTGCGCAGGATCAATCTTGTTTCCCTTCGAGTCCGAAAAGTACATCAAGGAAACGATCTTCTCGTGCGGAACAATCTCGTGGTATTCAACCGCATTCCAGAACTCCTGCCCATCCGGCGACTTCATGCAGCAGAGGAATTTTCCCCCAACGCGAAAATCCATCTCGCAAACAGGCGCAGTAAAACCCTTCGGCCCCCACCACTGCATCACATATTTCGGGTCTGTCCACGCCTTCCAAACCAATTCGCGTGGGGCATCAAACACTCTAGTGACAACCATCCGCTCTGTCTCGTTAACCGTGTTTTTTGTCATCTCTGACCTCCTCTTTTTTCATTTGATTCACAACCACATCCAACTTGTCGAAACTCTCTTCCCAGAATCGGCGATAGCTAATCGCCCAGTCGCTGACTGTCTTTATCGCCTCTGGCCTAAGCGTGCACACGCTCTCTCTTCCACGCTTCGTCTTGATCACAATCCGCGCCCGCACCAGGTAGGCAATATGTTTTGAAATCATCTGCTGCGAGAGTGCAAACGGTTCCGTCAATCCATGCACAGAGGCAGGCCCATGGGAGAGTCGTTCGATCATCGCCCGGCGGGTTGGATCAGACAGAGCCGCAAATGTTGTATCTAACTTATCCACAACCATATGGTAGTGGATTATCTGTCGATGTCAAGTGTGGATTTTGGAGTTCCCGATTTTTGTTTCCTGATCTCTGAACCCTGACACCTGCGCTAATTTATGCTTCCCCATGCGCCGCGTATCGCAGCTGGGTGCATGGTTTAATAAATAGGCTTCCTTGGGACGATTACCGCAACCTGCGCAGGAGCGCGAGCCGTCACGGCGGAGGCCCTGGCATCAGCGGCCGGGGGATGCGGATTGCCGTGGAACCTGTTCTTGATGTATTGCCGGCTCGTTGGGCAAGTGATCGTGGTCTGAACGATCAGGTTGGTTCCAGAAGCCGCCCCTAGGTTCATTAGCTCGACAAATCCGCGAGCAAGGACGGCTCGTCGTCTCCGTCAGCCACAACGCTGATGCCAACAACCCTCCCACCCTTGAGTGCAGCAATTCTCTCGTAAACGTTGCGCCATTCGCTGGGATTCTCCGAAGGAATTCCTAGCGAATTGACTAGGTTAGGGAATGAAACCAGGAATGTCGGTGCGGTTGAAGGCGACCTCTACTTCGGGGGGTTCTTCCTGTCGGTACTGGGAGAGGTCGGGTGCCGTTGTAACGAATCCAATTAGAGGTGGCGAATAAGGACTGCGCTGCGCAGTTCTGCGAGTCTTGAAGGTGCTGAGCCCATAACCGAGGCGCAATGAGGCATACGCCTTCGAACACCGCACGCTCGAACAGCGAGAGCCGGATGTAGTCGTAATTCTCCAGCTTCTCGGTGTAGTCCCTGATCCACACCAGGCGAACTTCCTTGTTGCGCAGCTTGCCGTCCGGCTCGTATTTCTGCCAGTTGCGGATGCGCAGCCACTTGCATCCTTTGTCGTCGTATTTCACAGGCCCCTCTTTTTCGTCTGGATCGAAATCTTTTTTGCCAGCTTGGCGCATCCCGGTGCGATGCAGCGCACGCTCTTCTTTCCCTGGTTCTGCAACGAAATCATGCGGTGGCCGTCCGGGCACTCGAAGCGGCTGACGTCGAGGATCGAGATGGACTCCTTGGCGTCGAGCAGGAAGGGGAACTGTTTCGCATTAGCCATTGGCGTCCCTCATTTCTCCGGGCACGGTCTTCAGCGCCATGTCGATTTCGTCGTAGCATTGGGCGCAGACTTTGCCGATCCCCGGCACGAAGATGACGCCTTCGTTCTCGCAGCCTTCGCCCGAGCATCCAAGTTCGTCATAGTGATACGGACACTGACAATCGCTCATTGTGTTTTCTCCAGTTTTGAAATTTCGTTGGCCAGCGTGGCAACCGTGTTCCAATCTTGCGCACGCAGCGCCACTCCGTGCTGGAAGCGAAGCTGATTCAGCAGCGCCTGATTGGCCATGGCGTTCAGCCGGGTGCGGAGCACCTTGAGCCACGGCGTCATCTTCACCTTCAGCTCGTACTTCTGGGCGGCGGTCTCCTTGGCGTCAGCGTTCAGCGTGGCGTATCTGCCGAAACCGCCGAGGACGCGCTCTTCGACCTTCTCGAAGCTTGCCTGCGAGGGACTGCCGTCGAAGTACGACGCCGACAGGGACTCGGCGCGTCGGGTCGGGACATTGTCCTGAGGTTGCTTTGCCATCCTTTTCTCCTCTACTGGCCGTTCGCCACGCAAAAAAAAAGACGCCCTTGTTCGACCGGCTCCTTCCTGAGCGAATCCAACAAGGGCGTCCACAACTTCAACGTCTATGCGACCGGCGGGCGCTTCTTCGCGTCTATCGGACACCCGCTGGCTTTACAAATTGTCTTGGTGACGGTCTCTCAGCGCCACCGGTACTTATTATAATACCGCCCTACATACTATTTGATGCACGCTTCGGGGAAAATGATGAGGTCAATGGTGAGTTTTGGCATGGCCGGGGGTAAGATCACGAATGAGAAGCGAACAGTCACGCCCAAGCCTGCTCAACCCTAATATCTAACTCGGCTCCGGCCAGCGGGTGCCAAACATCTCTGGACAGACGCGACATCCTCCCATCGACCCATCCGCATGACCGTGGTTAAGTCCATGCCGCTTCTCAGCAGGGTCGTCGCGCCGGTAGCCCGAAACTCGGTCAGTTTACTCGCCCTGAGTGCCCGTTTTGAGGTAACGAGTATCCTCTCTGTTTGCAGAGTCTCGGGCAGCCTTGCTCTGGCTGTCCAGCCACGCCGCGTAGGACCGTGTGACGTTGATGTCGTCATGCCCGGCCCACGTCGCCACTTCGCGGATGTAAATCTCCCTGGAGTCCAGAAGATCTGTATCGTTCAAGTGCGCGAGTTCCATGTCGCGGCACCCCGTCTGTCTGAATGTACGTATCAAGAGATTGATCTCGCCTGCGCTCGCGGCTTCGAGCTTTGCGGCCTCATCGTCGGTGTACGGCTCGGGGTCGTTGTCGTGCGTCTCCGGCCAATCCTTGGCGTCTAGGCCAAGCTTGATCTTGAGCCAGCGATTGAAGAACGTCACGACTGCCATCATCCGCGTATCGATGGTCTTCGGCTCGAAGCCTTCGTCCTGCAATTTGTTCTTGTACTTGAGAACATCCTCGCGGCGGTATTCGTCAACGAACTCTTTTCCGATGAGTCCGACGAAATCGCCGAGGTACTTGCGCTTGGACTGCACGGTTCTAGCCGGTCGGCGGGTGAGTTCCAAATCAGCGAGGTAGGCCTCAATTTCGTCCTTAATGATTTTCGGTCCGCGGAACTCAACGACGCTAGGTCGTTCGGCGGTCGCGGCAACCGAACTCTTGCGAGAAAGCCGCTCGTATTCAATTGATTGAGCCGCAGCTGACGCCGGCGTTGCGCCTCCAGACCGTCCACACCAGCATCGATCCACTGACCATTGAAGTTCAGGAAATACCTTCCCTCGGTGTGTTTCTCCTCGACGCCACTGACGATTACGACGTTCGGTTTGATTTTTCCGTTTGAGTGGAACGCCGCTTTGCAGTAGCGCCAGCCTGAATCGGTCTTGCAATATTTGTAGATCGAGAAGGTGCCGGCCATAAGATTTCCTCTCTTTCTAAATACTGACTTTGAGGAAGTCTTAGGAAATGTCTTAGGAAGGAATCTAACCCACTGAAAACAAAGAACTGGCGGAGAGGGGGGGATTCGAACCCCCGGTAGGAGTTTTGGCCCCTACAACGGTTTAGCAAACCGCCGCATTCAGCCGCTCTGCCACCTCTCCGCGGTTTTTTGAGTGGAAACCTCGCTGCGTTTGGCGGCAGAGAAGTCCACCTGTCGAGTGACAAAAGTATAGCATCAAACTAATTAGGACAAACGGGCAAAGTGCCCCGAGACCGGCCCCCACCCTGTAACAAATTGTGCTGGCAGTCGTCATAGTAGGTAGGTCGGTAAGTTTGCGGGACTTCGAGCAGGCAGCGAGGATTTCTTCCCTTTAGGCTGGTTTGAATCTAGAATAGACAGCAGATTCGCGCCTGAGTTGCCGAAGTTAGGCCGAGTTACCCCGTCAGCAGGGCTCGTGGTGGCCGTGGCGGGAAGCCCATACCGCGAAGTACGCAGTATCCTCTCGCGAAACATTTCGACCTACACGGGCGTATGTAAGGTAGAGGACGGGCGAGTAGCAACGCAATCGTGTCCCTTCTTGGATGGTCTGCCCCGGGCACGGTTGGGGCGAGCTTTTGAGAGTGGATTAAAGAGGATTCAAATGAAGACGTGGAAAAAGGCAGTCATCGGAGTGGTCGTGGCCGGGGTGTTGATAGGGATTGTGCTGTTCAGTCTCCACCAGGCGAACAAGGGTGTGGTGACGGTCCAGACGGCAAAAGTGGCAAATCAAGACGAATTGGTTTCGCTAGTGACGGCTTCTGGAGAAATCAAACCGACCACTTATACGAACGTGACGGCGCAAGGGTTCGGCAGGATCACCGCCATACTTGTGAAAGAAGGCGACCATATCAAGAAGGGCGACAAGTTGTTGCTCCAGGAAAACGTACAGGCGAGCGCGGACGTACAGGCGCAGTCGGCTGCAATCCATTCCGCCGAATCCGGCGTGCAGGCGGCTGACGCAAGTTACGATGCGGCTCAGGCAGACCTGGTTTCTCAGCAGGCAAACATGCAAAAGGCCAAGCTCGATTGGGAGCGCGGACAAGGACTTTTCAAGGATGGATTGATACCGAAGCAAGATTTCGATCAGCGAAAATCCACCTATGACTCTGCGGCGGCCGCGGTGGATTCGGCTCGAGCGAAGGTGCAGTCGCTGAAAGCGCAACTGGACCAGACCAGGTCGCAGGTTAATCAGAACCAGGCGATGCTGGTACGGACAAAAGACGTATTGTCGAAGACCACGTATACCTCGCCCATCGACGGAATCGTGAGTTACTTGCCGGAGCGCGTTGGCGACTATGTCGTGCCGGGGATTCAGAATTCCAACGGCAGTTTTTTAATGACGCTATCGGACATGTCGGTCGTAACCGCTGAAGTAAAAGTTGACGAGACGGACATCGTGAGCGTGAAGCTCGGTCAAGATGCCGACGTAACCATCGACGCGGTGCCTGGGAAAGTATTCAAGGGCAAAGTCACGGAGATCGGTTCGCAGGCGACGCTGCGGAGCTCTGGTCTGGCCACAACGCAGTCCACAACGAGCACGCAGGAAGCTAAGGACTTCAAGGTGGTTGTAAGACTCGACAGTCCGCCGAGCAATTTGCGGCCTGGGCTTTCAACGACGGCAAAGATCAAGACCGCGGAGAAGAAGAGCGTAATTGCCATCCCGATTCAGGCGCTGGCGGTGCGCACACGAAAGGATCTCGAGGAAGCGGCCAAGAATGCAAAAAGTCAAGGCGGTTCCGGGGTTACGCTCGCAGCGCCTGCTCCGGCAGCGGCCGGCGATCCCAAGAAGGAAGAGATTCAAGGCGTGTTCGTCGTCAACGGCAAGAAAGCAATCTTCCGGCCGGTGGAAACCGGAATCACCGGCGTGACCAATATCGAAGTCACCAAGGGTTTGCAAGTCGGCGATGAGATCGTTGTAGGCAGCTACAAAGCGCTGAGAACACTGAAGCCGGAAGCTAGCATTAAAGTAGACAACTCCGCTCCCAAGAAGCAGGACGACCAGCAGAGCTGACGGATCTGAACAAGCGAGGATATTCGAATGCCCGTGGAGACGACGGCAGCAGATTCATACCGCGAGGATTTGGTCAGCTCCGGTATCGTGATCAAGACGGAAGCCCTTACAAAAGTGTATGAAATGGGTTCGGAGAAGGTACACGCACTCAGCGGCGTGGACGTGGAGATTCGCAAGGGCGAATACGTGGCCATCATGGGACCTTCCGGTTCCGGGAAGTCCACGTTGATGAACCTTATAGGATGTTTGGATTCTCCCAGCGCCGGAAAATACTGGCTTGCCGGACGCCTGGTGAGTGATTTGGACGACGACGAGTTGGCGTATATCCGAAACAAGGAGATTGGTTTCGTTTTTCAAACGTTTAATTTGCTGCCCCGCGCGACGGCATTGCACAACGTGGAACTTCCGCTGATCTATAACGGCACGCCTGCGGAGGAGCGCATCGAAAAAGCAAAAAAGGCGCTGCAACGCGTCGACTTGATGGACCGGATGTCTCACAAGCCCAACGAGCTCTCAGGCGGCCAGAGACAGCGTGTGGCTATTGCCAGAGCCCTTGTCAACTCGCCGTCTATTGTTCTGGCGGATGAGCCAACTGGCAACCTCGATTCGAAAACTGGCGAAGAAATTATGGCACTGTTCGAAAATCTTTACCGGCAAGGTAACACGATTATCCTTGTCACGCATGAACACGATATCGCCCAGCACGCCCACCGAATTATCTTTATCCGCGATGGAAAGATCGCCTCCGACGAAGCGGTCATAAAGAAGTAGCAGACAATTCGGCTCTTTCCCTTTCTTTTCAACCAGATACCCTGATCGAACCGGCGCCGGCGCGCCAACTTTGCCGGAGTGCTTATCCACGAGAGCACGCCAGGATGGAAAAGGGGCATGACTATGCGAAAAAGTCGAGATGAACGGGGCACTGCGGCTGAGGTTGTGCTAAGGCAAGTCGCGGAGCGCGCCTTAAAATACGTGGCGGGCATTGGTGAACGCCGCGTCGCCCCTGCACAGGAGGACGTTCAGAGTCTGGCAAAATTCCGCGAACCATTTCCCATCTCGCCGAGTGATGCGATCCAGGTGATCGAGAAACTGGATGAACTTGGCTCTCCAGCGACAGTAGCGACAACGGGCGGACGATACTTCGGCTTTGTAATTGGCGGAGCCCTGCCCGCATCTCTTGCGGCCAGTTGGCTGGCGGGAGCGTGGGACCAAAATGCCGGATTACGAATAATGTCGCCCGTGGCGGCCGAACTGGAAGAGGTGGCGCTGCGCTGGGTATGCGAAGCTCTTGGTTTGCCGGAGAACTGCGACGGGGGGCTGGTGACTTGCGCGACGATGGCGAACTTTACGGCAATTGTGGCGGCGCGCCATGCCCTTCTCGCCCGCGCAGGATGGAACGTCGAGGATGACGGAATGTTTGAGGCGCCGCCAATCGATGTCGTGGTCGGTGAAGAAGTACATGCCTCACTTCTCAAGGCGCTGACTCTGGCAGGCTTTGGGAAGAAGCGTCTAAAGCGCGTGGAAGTTGACGGTCAAGGCCGAATACGCCCCGACAAGTTGCCACCGCTCAACGAGCGCACGATCCTCTGCCTTCAGGCCGGCAACGTGAACACCGGGTCCTTCGATCCCGCAGCGGAAATTTGCACGCGTGCCCATGAGCAAGGAGCTTGGATCCATGTGGATGGAGCGTTTGGTTTGTGGGCCGCCGTCTCGCCCAAGTACCGCCATCTGACCGAAGGGTTCGGGCAAGCCGATTCGTGGGCCACCGACGCGCACAAATGGCCGAACGTCAATTACGATAGCGGCATCGTACTTGTGAAAAACGGAATGGCGTTGTGCACTGCCATGACAATGACCGCCGCATATCTTGAAGCAGGCGCACTGCGCGAGCCGATGTATCACGTACCTGAGGCCTCTCGAAGAGCGCGCGGAGTGGAATTGTGGGCAGCGTTAAAGTCGCTGGGCCGGGAAGGCCTGTGCTCCTTGATTGAGCGAACCTGTGAGTACGCGCAACGATTCGCGGAGGGGTTTCGCGAGGCAGGCTTCGAAGTGCTGAACGAAGTTGTCATCAATCAAGTGTTGGTGTCTTTCGGTAGCGCGGAAGTCACGCAGAAAGTGATTCGGGCCGTTCAGGAGGACGGCACATGTTGGTGCGGCGGAACGGTGTGGCAAGGAAAGTCCGCGATGCGAGTCAGCGTTTCTTCCTGGACGACGACAGAAGCCGATGTCGAACTTAGCCTGGCAGCGATCTTGCGCATTGCACGCGCTTGCCAGAGCTAGAGAGCTGTTCCCAGAAAGTCTGCTTCACGTGCACACATCATCGGCTATGAGCAACGTGAGTGGCGTCCATGTCCGCAAACGTCGGCGCCGGACAAAGATAAGTGTGCGACAAACGATCGTGCCACGTCAGGGCGTCTTCATCCCACATGGCCCACAGAAATCCCATGAAGAAAGTGCCAACGGAAAGCATGTAACCAACACTGCGCCAAAGCATTTGCCGCGGGGTGGGAGTTTCGCCGGAGAAGCTGACAACTTGCAAGCCGCGCAACATCATTCCTGGGGTCGTGCCGCCGAAAACTGTGAACAGCGCGAAATACTGTAAGTAGACGATAACGAATGTCGCGATGCAGACAGCTGCGCTTAATTTGCTCAAGGTAAATTGCCCGCCGAGCGAACCAAAGAGCGCGAGGAAGCCGCCATACGCAAAAAGCAGGCAGCCGGCATCGATTAGTCCGGCAATCCGGCGCTCATCAATCGAGGCCACTGGGTACAAACCCGAATGTTCGGAACGCTCCTCTTGTCGAGGCAGTCTGCCCAGAAGATTGGTCGACGACGGGAGGGAGTGATACGTCGATTTCCATCCGGGCTTCTTCACGCGTCGCAGCATTTCGGCCGATTGCGATGGTGAAGGCAAAATCTTCATCCGGCGCGAGCTGCGCCTCGGCGACGGCAACACAGGCGGGAACCGCCGGTTCTGAAGTCGGCTCCTCGAAGGGAAGCTGTGATTGAGAAATACTCGGTGCAACCTTGCGCCGCCGGGCGCGATAGGCATGAAGCCGCTGTGAGAGCTCGCCGCGCCAGGCGGAATCCGAGTCCACCCCGGCAGCGGAGCGCGCGTTGCTCCGGCCTGTTTTCAGACCAGAACTGTCTGGCACACTCGACGCGGAACACTCCTCTTGAGAATGGAAATCAACCTCAATAGCTGAATCGCAGAATTTGCAGACGCGTATGCTCGAAGGCAGTACGGCGCCACACTGAAGACATGTTTTTGTCACCGGTCGTTTTTGCGCTGCGGACGCGTCCACTCCGGTGAGGAGGGAACGAAATGAGCGTACCACGAAAAGGGAAAAGTCAAGCCAAGAATGCAGCGAGGATGTGGCGAATCACGCAGCGGGTGGGTCTGACAGGAAGTGTCGTCAATAGCGTGACGTTAGGATTCTAACTGCTGGGCGAACATGTCTCTACTGAAGGCAATGCGGCGTTCGAGAGTTACCGCCGCAAAATAGGTACACTGCCCGCGTTCTCTTTCCGTCCAGGTGCGCAGTGTAGGAATAATTCGCGCTACGGTGGAGCGAACAAAGCCCAGGAGGCCAAAGTAGGCTCCGATAGCTTGAACACCGTTGCGGTCTTCCGGGCGGTCTGGGCAGAGCTGCAGGAGCTGAACGACCCGCGCAAAATCTTCGCCGCTCGCGGAGCTCTTAATCCCTGTGACGTCCTGCACCTCTGCAGAAAGCGGGTGCTTGATCGACGCTGCAATCAGGGAGCGGCAATATGACACAAAGAACTGCAGCAAGAAAACCACTGAGCAGACGAGAATGATCGCGGCCATCATCGGGGGATCACCGCAAGACGCGCAGGGACCAATCTTGCTTCTTCTGGCAGACGCCAGAAGGCATAAGCCCAGGCCAGCGGCAGGAATAGGCTAAAAACCTGCACCAGTGGGACGAATACCGAGCTGAGCGGCGGATATAGATTCCGGATGGCGTAGTTGGCGGCATAGAGGCTGAAGTAAACACCTAGAGAGAGAACGAGTTGGATGAGCCGAGTGCGAGTCTCGCGAAGCTTGAGGATCGCCGCCCATAAAACGTACGTCAGAACCAAACCTACGAAGTACAGGTTCTGGGAGAGATCTATGACGAAATGTGTGACGAATTTCGCAGTGGATTGCGCCACCACCGCGTAGGTAAATAGTGCCGTCCCTGCAAGCAGTAGCAGAGTACCCATTTTAACGTAGCGTTCAGCCTTCATTTCGCTGAACACATGCGCATAAAGGGTACTCAGTGCGAAATAGAGAAAAATCGTGAGGATCGCGTCTGAGTAAAAGTAGAAGTATTGGTACTGCCTGGAGGTAAAGCCGTACTCGGCCACGACTTTGAAGCGTCCGAGCTCACTGACAACGACGCAAGCCATGTACAAATTTAGGAGGAGATATCGCCTGAATGCGCGCTTCTTGAGCGCGCACACCAAGACTGCTGCCTCACAAAGGAGGCCCACGAACCAAATAAAGTATGCAAATGGACCAGGCACGTTCCCGCCAATCTGCGCCCCTGATCCCCGCTCCGCAGAAAATCTAACCCAACGTCTGCGGCTACTGCGCGGCTATCAATAGGGCGTCGGTGGTGCCGGTGCGGCGCCGTTTCTATACGGCGTCGGTGGTGCCGGCGCGGCTCCGTTCTTATACGGTGTCGGCGGTGCTGGTGCTGCGCCGTTCGCCATTATTACGGAGCCGTCGCCGTGCGCCGTAACAACAGTTTTCAAGCCCATTGCCCCTACCAAAATAAGCATGGTAAGGAATACAACCGTGAGTTTCCTGGACATTTTGCCTCCGGGGATGAAAGACACCCAGAGACACTCTATCCCTTATTACAGGGATGTCAAGGAACTCGCGTTGCGGACCTGTTCCGTATAGGTACACACTTGCCGGCCCGTCCCTTCGCTAGGCTTTCGCCCATTGCAGATGGGGCCGTCAATTCACTACGCGACGAGAATAGAGTTTAGGACTTGTAGGGTCAACAGTACAGTAGTACTAAGAGTCTTGGGACTTAAGGACAGTCGGCCACCCGGGCAAGTTGAGCAGCAAGATCCGACTTGGACGAAAGAACAGAGTGTGTCGAACCTGACCAGGCTTCCCCGTTCGTGTCCGCGGGAATGCTTGACACCTTTGCGACAGACTTCGTAGCATTAAGAATTGTCTTTGTGCCGGCGTAGCTCAGTGGAAGAGCGAGGGTCTCATAATCCCTAGGCCGTGGGTTCGATTCCCCCCGCCGGCACCAATTACTCCGCGATTATTTTCAAGCTACTATAAGCCGGACACGGCCACAGTGTTCACAATCCTCTCCTAGAACCGCGACTCGCCTGGAATGGGCAGCATTGTTTGCGTATGCTGGCCAGAACATCGCGATCGATTTCGATCCAATTAAGGAGCAGATTAGAACCCGGTTGTGTCGTGCAGCTCCTGCTGAAGCTCTGGTGAAGCGAGAGGAATACGATTTGCGCGGACTCCACGAACGCCCTGGCACACCAAATGGCCAGGGAGGATTGTTATCGTATGGACCGCGAATGCCGCGGAGGATAATGTATACTCTCCGCGTTCCGCGTCTTCCTGTCTGACCTGGGACATCGAATTCCATAATTCTCTTCTGGAGGTTCTTGTGGCGCTCACCCGAAGCTGGAAGGCTTGTCTTGCACTGTTTACGGTTCTGAGCTTTGTGGCTGCGGCACACGCGCAGGAGCCGGAAGCCGCCGAGGGCAGCCAATTTCGGTTCCGATTTGTCGGTCCGAAAGTCGGAAACAGGATCGCATCAGTTGCGGGAGTTCCTGGAGACCCCAGCACGTACTACGCAGGTGCCGCTTCAGGGGGCGTATGGAAATCGACTGACGGCGGCAATCGTTGGACACCCGTTTTCGATAAGGAGCCGGTTGCAGCCATTGGCGCGCTTGCCGTAGCTCCGTCGGACCCGAGTGTCGTGTGGGCCGGAACCGGTGAGGCATGGGTCATCCGCGATAGCGATGTAATTGGAAATGGAATTTACAAGTCCACGGATGCTGGCAAGACCTGGACCAATATGGGGCTGCAAGAAACAGGACGCATTGGCCGGATAATCGTTCACCCCTCGAACCCCGATGTTGTATTTGCTTGTGCTGTTGGACGCGCGACCGGGCCTCAGCAAGAACGCGGCGTTTACCGCACGATGGACGGCGGGCTGCACTGGGAACGCGTACTTTTTGCGGGGGAAAACATTGGGTGTTCCGGTCTTTCCATGGATCCACACAATCCGCGGGTGCTCTTCGCCGGAATGTGGCAGCTCGAAATGCACACCTGGGCCGAGTTCAGCGGAGGGCCGGGCAGCGGAGTGTACGTTTCGCGTGACGGAGGAACGAAGTGGACCCGCATCGAAGAGCACGGTTTGCCGCATTCGCCGCTAGGCAAGATTGACGTGGCGGTTGCCCCGACAAACTCAAACCGCGTTTTTGCTTTGATTCAGACCAAAGACCAGGGCTCAGTATGGAGATCGGACGACGCGGGCGCGCATTGGAAGGCCGTCAATTATCAGAGGTCTTTGGTCGGGCGGGCGGGTTACTACATCCGAATCGCCGTGTCATCGGGAAATGACAACGAAGTCCTGGTGGCGAATAGTTCGTTTCATCAATCGCTGGACGGAGGTCTGAATTTTCAAGAGGTGCGCTGGGGCGGAGATACTCACGATATTTGGATTGATCCAGCAAATCCTGATCGATTTGTAATCACTGACGACGCTGGCTTAATTATCACCACCGTCCACGGCCGCGGTTTTCACCGAGTTCAGTTGCCGATCGGCCAGATGTATCACGTGGATGTCGATAATCAGATCCCCTACTACTTTTATAGCAACATGCAAGATGACGGAAACATGCGCGGCCCCAGCGTGCCCGTCGATTCACAGGAAACGGGATGGGATCACCACATGGGGGGTTGTGAATCCGGCTTTACGATCCCGGATCCCGCCGATCCCAGTATAGTTTGGGCGACCTGCTATGGTGACGAAGTGACACGCTGGGATGCCAAAACGAAGGGAGCCCGGTCTGTCAGCCCGTACCTTCATACGATTGACTCAGCGCCAAGTGACCTGAAATACCGTTGCCATTGGACGCCGCCGCTCGCTGTCGATCCCTTCGACCACAATGTCGTCTATTACGGCTGCCAAGTCATTTTCAAAACGACGAACGGCGGCCAAAGTTGGAAGGTGACCAGCCCGGACCTCTCCACGCAGGATCCCAGTCACATCGTCTCTTCCGGAGGAATTGTCGGAGACAATCTCGGACAATTCTACGGAGAGGTTGTGTTTGCCATCGCTCCCTCAAAAATTCAAAAGGGACTTATCTGGGCGGGCACGAATGACGGCCAAATCTGGTATACGAAAGATGGCGCATCCACCTGGACGAACGTCACCAAAAACATTTCCGGATTGCCTGCTTGGGGAACCGTCACCAGCATTGCGCCATCGAATTTTGATCCAGGCACTGCTTACGTCGCGATCGATTTTCACCTGATGGACAATCGGGATCCCTTCATTTACAAAACCGCGGACTTTGGCAAGACCTGGAAGCAGATCAGCGGAAACTTGCCAAAGCATCCTCTGGCCTATGTCCGCTCCGTCGTCGAAGATCCCAACTGTGCAGGACTCTTGTTTGCCGGCACGGGAAACGGGCTGTACTACTCACTCGATGACGGGGGCCATTGGACGGCGTTGGAAACCGGGCTGCCTCACGCGCCAGTGACTTGGGCCGTGGTGCAGAAAAATTTTCACGACTTGGTCATTTCCACCTATGGGCGCGGACTATTCATTCTTGACGATATCACCCCTCTCGAACAGCTCGCCAAGAACCATTCCGACGCTCCAGCGGTGCTTTTCGAGCCGCGTCCCACGTATCGATTTGTGCGCGGCGGGCAGGGCATGATCAATTTTTCGCTCAAGGCTGCGCCCAAGGATCCCGTGCAAATTGAGATCCTGAACGAGGACGGCAAAGCGATTCGAACCCTCAAAACCAAAGCCCACACTGGAATTAACCGGGTGAAGTGGGATCTGCATTATGAATCGCCGCGTCTCATTGCGCTGCGGACGGTATCCGCCGATAACCCGCACATTTGGCAGGAACCTCGCTTCCGTGACGTGGACTCGCGGCCCATCACGCACTGGGGAATCCGCCCTGCCGAGGTGGGCCCGTTTGCCTCTCCCGGCAAATACTCCGTGCGATTGACGGTGGGAGACCAATCCTTCACCAAGCCATTCACCTTGTTGCCCGATCCACGTGTGCCGACCTCGGAGGGGGACATCGAAAGCTCCGTAAAAACCCAACTCCGAATCCGGGATGACATCACGCGCGTTTCGGACACCGTCAACCAAATCGAATGGTTGCGCAAACAACTCGAGGTCATCGAGACCATGCTTCGCCCACCAAAGAAGAAAGAAAGGGAAAGGCCGCCTTTCGCGGAGCCAGACGACTTCGAGGAACCAGAGCCTGCGCCCGCGCAGGATGAAGCTCAGACGAAACGCAAAGCGGAGTTACTCAAAACCGTCGAGGAGATGGACAAGAAACTCCAAGGCATTGAGTTCAAGCTTGTGTCACCGTCGGAAGTCAACAGCGACGACAAATATTACGTCGAAGCCTATAAGATTTACTTGAACTTAATTTGGCTCAACGCCGAGGTCGGTACGGGAGGTGGTGACGTTGCTGGAGGCGCCGACTTTCCTCCGACGGACACAGAGCTGGAATTACTCCAAACAATTGAATAGGATCTGACGGGAGCAGTTGAGGAGTACAAGAAAATCGTAGCCGAGGATCTTCCAGCATTCAATCGCACTCTCTCGGAAAACAATGTCGCCGCCATATTAGCCGCGTCTGCGGCTGCGCGTTTGACGGGGGATGGCAAGTAGAGGCCCCCAGTCCACGCGGCCTCCCGTCCGGCCGGCGTTGTCCTAATTTCAAACGCTTCGCTGGTACACGGCGCACAGAAGAAAGCCGAGGTCATCGACCTGCTTTTTGCCCAGTCTTTTTCGCTCCTTTTGATTGACAGGCGCGCAGTTGGTTGGGCAGGATGGCACACCCAGTGGCCAACTCAAGTCCGCTCTCTCCATTGCTCCCGGCAGTTGTGTATGTGAACCCTGCCGCAGGCCGGGACCGTGCCGGCTCCTCTGTCCCGCAAGTTAAGAAAGTATTCGAGGCGGCATCCGTTCCTGCAGAATTCGTCTTCACCGAGAGCATGGAAGATCTCGAATCGCGCGCTCGTGCAGCGATTGAGAGCGGCAAACGGTTGTTGTTTGCACTTGGAGGCGACGGAACGTTTCAAGGACTGGTGAATGCTGCTTACGGCGCTGACGTTGTCCTGGGAGTTCTGCCGGCAGGCGGCGGAAATGATTTTGCGGCTTGCATTCAATTGCCGGAGAACCCGGTTACAGCGGCCACGGCAATTCTTGGGGGCCAAACGAAGTTCATCGATCTCGCGCGAGCGCGCACGGCGGACGGTCGCGTTCGCCTTTATTTGGGCGGAGGAGGATTGGGGATAGATGCGGAAGCTGCCCGCCACGCGAACGGATCGTTTCGCCGGTTGCCCGGCAGATCTCGCTACATTGCCGCAGCGCTGCGGGCATTCCGGGGCTATCGCCCTATTGGAGTAAGAGCTGAGTTTCCCGGGAGCGACCTGCCTCCCATCAATGCCAAGTCTCTTCTGGCCGCCGTACTGAATACTCCAACGTACGGAGCGGGGATCAGGCTCGCCCCAGATGCACTCCTGGACGACGGTTGGCTCGACGCGGTAGTTATCGAAGATCTGAGTACCTTCCAAGTTTTGCAGTTGTTACCGCGATTGCTTAAGAGCGGTGAATTGCGCACTCCTCGCGTCAAGCGGGTCCGGGTCAAGTCCGTGAAGCTCACTACCGATCGGCCTTGCTTGTTTCATGGGGATGGCGAGATCGTGGGTCCGACGCCGGTGCAAATCGAAGTCGTTCCGCAAGGTGTACGAGTTCTGGTGCCGAGGGACAATTAATGCGAACTGTTCAAGCTCCCGCGCATTCTCATGGCGTGTTCTTATGGAACACTTTGCGGCGAATATCCGGCCAAAATTCTTTCAGTTCGTTGGAGAGGCCATCGTAGAGGATTAGAAACCCAAATGTAGAAGCGTTTCGCGAGGCAGTGCGGTCCTCTGGCGCATGGTAAATATTGGAGATTGCGGCTGCCACGGCATTGCCTGCCGACTCCGAGATGTTAAACCGATTGCTTCCTGAATCTGTGCGGGTGACGAACAGCCGATTGACCCCATGATAGGCCCTGCGGGCGAAGCTCCCTTTCCCCATCTGGTAATAGCGGGGATCCTCACGAAGCAAACTGGGGAAAATCGCAGTGGTCATGTAGGTTCCAATGCTGTTATCGGCAAACGATGCTCCATAGCGTTTCCCATAAGCGTCCCAGCCCTGTCCCCACGATTTCGGGTCGTTTTTGGCCTGGGCAATGGCGGACAGCGCACCGTTGAAAGGATACGAACCCCAATCAAACACGCCAGCAGTAGCCAGCCGAAATTTTTGCCCCGAAGTAAGGGGCGGCAGTTCCTTGGAAGTTTCAACAGTCCCATAGTTTGGCATTACTTCGAAGATGCGGTCGTTTACCGTGCCGGTTTCCTTCTCGAGCTTGCTCTTTCCAATCTGTTCATCAGGTGTCTGTTTGTCCTGACCATCCTTCCCCTCTTTCGGCTTCTCCGCGGGCGCCTGGGCTGGACTCGGTGTGGGTGGCTGTGACTGCGGCTGCTGAGCCAAAGCTGAAGGAACTAAGATTAAGAACGAAATCAAGAAGCGGATAAACAGGCGGCTCGGTCTCCCAATTGTTCGGTCCATGCAAAACTCCAGTTCTCTCCTGGGAGAACGAAATTGAATAGGATGGGCTACCCGAGTTTCCACAAAATCAGGCTTGCGGCTTAGATTCGCCGCCATCAAGATTGGTTTCACGTGCATTGCACGCGCATATCCGAAGCTGTCACTCTTGGGAGTTTTGCTGCAGGCAAGTGAGCGATATGAGCCGCCGGCCAAAAGTTGTCAGCCGTATGACTTTCTGGAAGCGGGGCACGGGCATTGAAAATTCGGCGCGCGAATCGAAGCGCTCAACTCTTCTTCTTTTCGATTTTGAGATTCATGGTGATGTCTTTACGGCTGTCAAAACTCGAAACGGTATGAGTTGATGATTTGGCGCCTTCTTTTTCGGCGTGGATTTCGTAGTCTGCATTCGGATCGAGCCCGCTAAATCGGTAATTGCCGGAAGTGTCCGTATAGGAGCTGCGCACCACGTTTGTCCTCGTGTTCTTCAGGAAAACCACGCTTTCGGGGACGAGGTTTTCGGACTTGTCTTGTACGATTCCGTGGACCGTGCGGAGCTGCGCTTCGCGCTTGGAGTCCTGAGCAACGGTTGCCATGGCCGCAAAAGCCACTATCGTCGCCAGAAAAACAAGTCGTTTTAGCATGTTCATTTGTTCTTTCCTCCTCCAGGCTCCATACGAAACACAATGCGTGCCTCACTCAGGCCGGACTTGGCATCCAGTTCGCGCTTTTGATCGGCAAATCCCTTGGCTTGGACCACCATCTCATACTCCCATCCCTTCGGCACGCGCACAGCAAATTCGCCGCGTGAATCCGTGAAGTCATCCCACCGGAATTTTTTTTCAGTGCTGCGCCTAATCTTGAGTTGCACTCCCGGAAAGGCATACCCCTTGGGATCGAATACTGTCCCGCTAATCAGAAAATCATTGGCGTGACTGTATTTCGGTTTCTTTGGCTTTTCCGAGCTGGAGCTCTGAGCGGGGGGCGCGGATTGCGGAGCCGGAGGCACAGGCTCTTGCGCCCGACAAAAGGCTGGAACAGCGCAAATAAGCATAGTGGCCATTCCCGCTAGGACGATCCGCCCGGGACGCTTCATGCGCACACCCCTATTATATTAGATGCCGATGCTGGGGAAAGTGGATACTGGACGGGAGGGGGAAGCCGCTTACTCCTCGTCCTCCTCTTCTTCTTTTTCGTCTTCCTCATCGTCTTCGAGGAGGTCGCCGTTCTCTCCGGCTTCGTCTTCCTCGTCCTCTTCTTCTTCGTCGTCGTCATCAGAGATGAGGTTCAGATGCACGGGATGTGTCTGCGAGACCTCCAGCTCGGACTCGCACTCGGGACAACTCAGGATTTCGCCTTCCTCGACTTCGTCTTCATCCACGTCGATTTCGGTGGAACATTCAGGGCAGCGGATCACGGCACCATCCTCCGTAGAAATGTTCGCTGGGCGGGGCCCCACAGACTGTGCTGCCGCCGCCATGGCGTATTATATACCGTGCTGTCCTAAGTCAACTCTTATGCTCGGCGCGGCTGCTTCGATTGTAAACCGACAAAGGCAGATTTCCCAAAGTGGCTTCCTCACGCGAATATCCTGAGCGTCCCATCGTTGGGGTGGGTGGGGTGATTATTGAAAATGGCCGCGCGCTGCTGATTCGTCGCGGCAGCGAACCCCTGCGAGGCGAATGGTCGATTCCGGGCGGGACCCTCGAACTCGGAGAGTCCCTCCAAGAGGGCGTCGCGCGTGAGCTACGCGAAGAAACGGGCCTCGAAGTACGAGTACTTGAGCTTATCGAAGTGTTTGACAGAATATTTCCGCAGGACGGCCCGCGGGCGCTTGAGGTGAAAAACCAGCCCCGGTTTCATTTCGTCATTGTGGATTACCTATGCGAGCGCATCGGCGGGGAACCGCGAGCCGGAAGCGATGTGACCGACGTGGCTTTTGCGGGAGAGGACGAGCTTGACCAATATCACCTGACTGAAACCGCCACTCGCGTGCTTAAAGAGGGCATTCGCAATGGAATCTCGCGCGCCGTTTCCTGCGCTAATGCGCATGCGCTGATCAGCCTGCTGCGTTCGTCAAGATCAAGGCGCCTTGGCGATTTCGATGCTTCCGTTGGAATCGGTCAGTTGCAACTGGCAGCCGCCAGCGCCGATTGTCCCGTTCAGCGAATCTCCGCCCAAGTTTCCAGTCGCGGTCACCGGTAACTCGGAAGAAACTCTGCCGAAGGAAGTGCGTGCCGCAACGTTGTAGCCCACGCCATCCGGGATGTGGACACGGATGGAGGAGAAAGACGTCTTCAGAGAAATGTCGCGGCAACCGCTGGCAGGACGAACCGCGGTCACGGAGATCGCACCGTTTTGGTTGTCTACGCGGATGCGTCCGCCAATGGATTCCAGTGTCACGCCGGCGAAAGAAGTGTTCACGCCGGCGTCGCCTTTGACATTTCGCGCGGTGACAGAGCCGTTGCTGTTTTCCGCAGTCAAGTTGCCGTTGATGCGTTCGGCCAGGATGCTGCCAAAGCTCGTTTTCGCGTATGCGTCAGCCCCGATATCAGCGAGCATGATGGCTCCATTCCCCGTGACTGCGCGGATGCCCTTGGGAATGTTCGACGCATCAATGGCCCCAAACGAGGACTTGAGCGTTACAATTCCTCGAATGTCGCGGACCGTGATTTTTCCATTTGATGTTTCCGCATCCAGGCTGCCGTTGACATTTTCCAGTTCGAGATTGCCGAAGGAATCGCGGATCGTGACGGAGTTTCCCGTCAGCCCGCTTGCTTTGACCCGGCCGTTGTTGGTGGTGCAGCTTACGCGGCCCTTGACGTCAGTGAAAGTTACATTGCCGAAGCTATTCGTGATCTCCGCGCTCCCGGCCACTGTCGAAAAGTCGACATTGCCGTTGTTGTCGTGGATGGATAGATCTCCCCGGATATTCCGGGCATCCACGCTTCCGAAGGAGGTCGTGACATTCGCGGAAGCCACATCGGACAGCGTGACGGCGCCATTGCCGCCGGTCAGGGTTACTGCTCCCTGCACGTTTCGCACGGTGATGCTGCCGAAGCGATTGCGCACGTCGAGCGTCCCCTTCACATCGGAGACCTGCACGGATCCATTGTTGTCATTCACCGTCGAATTTCCCGCCGCCCCTGTTAGTTCGATGCTCCCGAAGGAATTGTTAAGTCGCGCCACGCCTGCATCATGCATGGTGATGGACCCGTAGCTGTTGTCGACATCGGCGGCGGCATGAATTCCGGTGGTGGTCACACTCCCGAAACTGTTCTTTACGTAGAGCGGCGCATCTGCTGGCATGGCGATGTCGTAGTTTACGGAATAGGACGAACGCTTGCTCAGATGGAACCATCTCTTCTCTTCTTCGGGATAGACGGTTTTAATCCGCACGCCCTCGCTGGTTTGTTCCACTTCGATTTTGATCTGTTGGACGAAGGACTCCGCTTCGTCATGCGAGCTGGCTTGGGCGCGGATGGTGGCGGAGATTTTGACGTCGCGTCCGGACTCGCCGTGGACCTTAACCTCCCCAAATTTGTGCTCGACGTGGACGGACTGCCCGGCTGCCAGCGTCAAGCTTTTCTCAAAATTGTGCGTGACTTCGTCCTGCGCTCGGCTTCCAGCGGCCAACACGGGAAGCGCCGTCAGCAGAAGGGCGGCCGCAAGTTGGCACGCCAGGCGCCAGCCGTTCGGGCGATGCCTGATTCGATTCGACAAGGACAACTTCATCGCTTTTCCTCCAAAATGTCTTCCAGCGTTTGCTGTTTCTCCTGGTACATCGCCAGCAACTGTTGGCGAACATGCGTATTGGACGGATTCATCCCGGCCTGCGCACGAAGATCGTTGATGGCGCTATCGAGTAAGAGCAGTTTCTCGCGGTAGTTTGCCTGCAAGGGTGTAGTGGGCTTCGCGAGTTCCGGTTTCGCTTGCGCGGCGAGCTTGTCAATCGCCTGCTCATAAGCGGCCTGCGCGCGCTCCACCTCGGCAAGCGCAGGACTCTTGAGAAGAGAGTGGTCCACCTGCTCCAAGGGCTGCGAGCGATGCCTATAAACCCACGCCGCGGAAACCGTCAAGATCAACACCAAGGCACCCGCCACAGCAGTTTGCAGCCCGAGCGAAAAGCCCCGGCCAAAAGAGAGCCAGCCCCATCGCTCTGCCCGATGTTTTTTGGCGGCCGCTTGTTCGACAAGAGCGTGCTCGATGCGCGGCCAAAGCGAAGGCGTATCGGAGTAGTCGCGCAATTCCTGCGCAGCTGTGCTGAGCGACTTCCAGGTGCGCAGCTCTTCGGCACAGACGGCGCAGTTGGCGCTGTGTGCTTCGAGAGCCGCCCATTCGGCGGGCGTGCCGTCTTCAAAAATCCTGTCGCGATCTTCACATTTGATATTCATGGTCGTTCACCGTGCTCCCGCGGCACTGTTCCCCCGCGGGGGTTCAAGCACCTGACGAAGGTTTCTCTTCGCCTGAAAAAGTGTGTTCTTCGAAGCGGTCTCCGTAATGTCAAGCATTCCGGCGATTTCCGCATGATGAAAGCCTTCGACTTCGTAAAGCAAAAAGACATCGCGCTGATGCTTGGTCAAGCTCGCCAGCGCCCGTTCCAGCGCCATCCGAAGGGAAGGATGCGCTCCCGGCGCGCGCGGCTCCGGCCGCGGCAAATCTTCGCTCTCGTCGTTTGCCACTTCCTTTTTTCGCATCCGGCTGCGCCGCGCGTCGTAGCAGGTGTTGATGAGGATGCGGTACGTCCAAGTGACGAAACTCGATTGACCGCGAAAGCTCGCGATGCTTCGCTGCACTTTCAGAAATGTTTCCTGCACGGCGTCTTCGGCATCGATGGCGTTGCCCAGGAGATTGCGCGCCACGTTCTTCATGCGCGCACCATGCCGGGCATAAAGACGCTCGTAACCAGCCAAATCACCGGCGCGGCAGCGTGCCGCCAGCTCTGCGTCTTCGGATGTTGCGGCAGTCACAGCAGCAGGCGCCGCAGTCTGGCTGGGGCGGCCTGCAAGGTCTTCGGAAGGATCCACTCGGTTCTCCCGTTCGCGCGGCACGGAAGAGATTCTAGTCCTCCAGCGCAGCGCAAGTCCCATAGTTCCCATTCCTCGCTCCTGGGATATAGACGACGCGGGGAGGCCAAACGTCAGGGCAGGGTATGTGCGGCGGCCAGCGAGGATTTACCTAGTCGAGGCTAAAGGACTGATTTCAGGAGTGATATTTGGGGCGGAGTTGAGACTCAGATAGATCTTTTTATGCAGCAGGCTGTTTTCATGCCCGATGATAAGGCGAGTCTCAGGGTCATCCTCGGTGATCAGCAGCCGCAGCCCCAAGGTGTGTTTCGGTACATCGAAAACGAGATCCTTGACGAAAGATTGGCCGGGACGCAGTGGCCGGCGAAGAGTCAGTTCCTCACCCTTTACGCGCGATAGCTCCGGTTCTCCTTCAGAAGATCTTGCGTATGTTCGGCCGCTTTCGTCGACGAGAACGACGCGCCGGGGATTAGGCGTGAGCGGCCCGTCGCCGCGGGTCGGAGAGATAGTGTGCTCGTCGAACCAGACCTTCAACCGGACAATCACAAATTGACCATGTGCAGTCGTTTGTTGTACTTCGGGGCCAAGAGCGGCGGTTGTCTGCACTCCGGAGACCGAGTAGCCAATGTGACAGTCCATCTCGCAGAAGTATTTCCATCCGCCGACCGGCAAGATTTTTTCACTACTCGCCAGCGAGACACCGCAGAGCAAAAGCCCATATCCCGCGATGACGATGAGCGCGCCACCGGCGCCGATTCCTGCGACCAACCGGGAGCGGCGCAGCGAACCGTAGAGCAGCACCAGGATGCTCACGCCGGTGACGAAAACGGCTCCGAGAAATAGCAGTACAACGATCGGTGCAAAGTGAGGCGTAGCTTCCGACATTTTATGTGCTCCTTTCGAGTGAAGCTATCCGGCAATCGCATCGGGCAGAGCTCCGCGAGTCCGTTCGCGCCGGCCGAATTCCCGCACTGCGCCCTCGAGGTCGGCGGCTGTGAAATCCGGCCACCGTTTCGGCAAGAAAGACAAATTCGGCGAAGGCGCATTCCCACAGGAGAAAATCGGAAAGCCGCTGCTCGCCTCCAGTTCGGATGAGCAAGATCCACTTCCGTTGAGCCTCCACGAAGGACTTCCGCAAGGACATTCGAAAACGACTCTGGCGATAACTCGGTGACCTTATAAAAGCGGCAGGCGGCATGAAAGATCGCTTCGCGCGCGGAATAGTCAATCGCAAGGCGGAGATGCAGCCGCGTGCCGTTCGCCGTGGCGGCTTCGGAATCCGCGATCGCCTGGCGCAACGTGGCGGGAATTCGGTCGCGGCGTCCGATGATGCTCAACCGGACGCCTTCTTCGACGCAATGCGAAGTTTCCACCAGCAGGTATTCGTGCAGAAGGCGGAGAATCGCATTGACTTCCGCGGCGGGGCGCTTCCAATTCGCGGAGGAGAGCGCGAACAGCGTAAGAGTATGAATGCCGAGGCGCGGCGCCGCTTCGATGACTCGCCTGGCGGATTCGGCCCCTGCGCGGTGCCCGGCGGAGCGAGGCAATCCGCGCGAGGTCGCCCAGCGGCCGTTGCCGTCCGTAATGATGGCTACGTGAAGGCCTGAACCCAGGACGGGTACGGGAGGAGTAGTGATTAGGTGCTGCGTAGTGAGGGGTAGCATGTTTTTTACTGCTTTCTCCGCCGCTGAGAGGAAGTAGAACAAACTACTCTATGTCACAAAGTAAAAACACAAAAAAATTTTCCTTCTAGCCTTCGCGCGTCGCGCGAATCAGCGCTTCCATGTGGTTCAGGTACCTCTCCAGCGCGCGCTTGCCCGAGCCCGTCAGACGGTACTCCGTCTTGGGCAGCCGGCCATCGAAGGACTTCGAGCACACGATATAGTCCGCCTCTTCGAGCTTGCGAGCGTGGACACTCAAATTGCCGTCCGTGGTCTTTAGCAGGGCCTTGAGTTCGTTGAATGTCAGAGAGCGGTTCACAGCCAGCGCGCTCACGATGCCCAAGCGAATTCGCTCGTGGATCAGCCGGTCCAATCTGGAGAGACGGCCTCATGCGCCGATCCGCGCACGGCAGCCAGAGAGGAGTCGCGCTCGCGCGTACGTTCCAGTCGTTCTTTGTGTGCTGCCGATGACTTCGCCATGCGACTCCCTCTTATCCCCCGTAATGCCTTGCGATCCAAATGCCGAAGCCGATCTGGAGCACACCGAATCCCGCCGCCATGAAGGCGTCGCCCCAGGCAGCCGGCGCTATAAGCGCGGCAGTCCCAAGAATCATGAGGCAAAAACCCATGACGGGAACGATGCGCACGGAAAACGCACCGCCCGTCACGATGGCAGTCCCATAAAGAAGCAGCCAAACTCCCGGCAGGACGCCCGCTGCTCCGGCTGCGTACAGAGCAAACGTCAACAGGCCGCCAACGATAATCGGCGGAGCGAAGCTGAGCAGGAATTTCCGGCCGGGTCCGGAGAAAAGTGTCGAATTCGCGCGGCGCGCTTTGGTGGCGGCCGCAGGTGCAGCGATGGCCACCGCAACGAAAGCCTCGACAAGCCAAACCGCCAGCCAGGCGCGAGGTGAGGACTGCCGCGCCGCAACAAAGGAAGCCACAAGCGCCGTAATACCCATGGCCACGCCGCCCCATCCGGGCACGGCCGTAAACTCGGCGGCGCGCTCCATGGTTTCGCGGATGTAGCGGAGATGATCGGCGGCGCGAGCGTCGATGGGGATGGGCTCACGTTTCGCGGACCTGAGCGGACCAGCGGCTAACATAAAAAAAGGCTAGCAGGAAAGAAGAGGCTCTGTCAAGTACTTTATTACACAAAGTAGAAGCCCTCGATGGCGCTCAGGGACGCTCGCCGATACCGGCCCAAAAGCGAGTTCCAGCGGATCGTGAAAATGTCGAAAAACATTTGAATGCTGTCGCGCAGCATATTTACTTTCGTCGCGGGCGAATGCCCCCACCGCACCGGAATTTCCACGGTGCGCAACCCATGATGCCTCGCCAGATAGAGCAATTCAGGATCGAACCCGAACCGCTCGATGCGCTGCTGCTTGAAAATGATTTGGCAGCGCTCGCGCCGGAATGCTTTGAAGCCGCACTGCGTATCGACAAAGGGAAGCCGCAGGACTAGCCGGACAATGGTGTTAAACACGATGCCCGCGAATTCCCGGAAACGCGACTCATGGACGGTAATGAGGCTGCGGTCGAGAGCCCGTGAGCCAATGGCGACATCGTAGGTTTTCAGCGCTTCGAGAAGCTTTGGCGCTTCCTCGATCGGGGCGGAAAGGTCCGCGTCCGTAAAGAGCACCGAGCGGCCGCGCGCTTCGAGCATCCCGTGGCGGACGCTGAAACCCTTGCCGCGGTTCACACCATTGGAAATGACCCGCAGGTTTGGAAATATCCTCCGGAAGGATTCCGCGGCCTCCGCGGTGCGATCTTTGGAACCATCATCGACGACCAGAATTTCCGTCTCTCCCGCCAAGCTGGATAGATAGCCGGCGATCTTCTCGAGAGTCGCCGGGAGTCTCAGCTCTTCGTTGTAGGAGGGAATAACGATCGAAATCTCAGGATCCGTGGAACTCATCGCGCCGGTGGTTCTTTCCATCCATGGTAACCAACCAGAGGAACAAATCGGCATGGTTCAAGCGTGTGCGTGTGGAAGGAATTCCCAATCCGTTCGATAAGGAGCAATTCTTGATTCTCCGCATCGCCCACCGGCAAAATCATCCGGCTACGTTCCGCAAGCTGAGAACGAAGTGGTTCCGGCACGGCAGGCGCCGACGCGGCAACTAGTATCGCGTCAAACGGAGCAAATTCCGGCAGGCCTAGCGTGCCGTCGCCGCAATGAACGTGAACATTTTCATATCCCAGGCGCTCCAGCCGCGCAGTGGCCGCGGCAGCCAACTCTGACCGCGATTCGATCGTGAAAACAATTTTCGACAAGTGCGAAAGAATCGCCGCTTGATATCCGCAGCCTGTCCCGATTTCCAACACGCGCTCGCTGCCGGTAAGATGCAACGAGGCGGTCATCGCCGCAACAATGTACGGCTGCGAAATCGTCTGGCCTTCACCGATAGGTAATGGCGCGTCTTCATACGCGCGTGCGCGAAACTCTTTCGGTACAAACTCCTCGCGCCGAACGGCAGCCATCGCGGCCAGCACGCCGGGATCCGTCACGCCACGCCGCCGCAATTGTTTCTCGAGCATCTCCGCCCGCTGCGCGGCGAACTCGTCCTCGCCGGAGCCGCCTCGGGGAAGCGAGCCGGCTTCACCGTCGCGAACTTGTTTCATACTGATTTCGCCGTTCCCATTGCTCTCACAAGAGTGGCATCCTACTCCTCAAGCATGCGAGAGCGCAGCAGAATGTTTTTCCCACGCCCGCGTTTCGAGAATTTCCGCAATTTGAGCAATCGCCTGGTCGCACTCTTCTTCCCGATTGTAAAAATGCGGCGAGAGCCGCACGCCAGCTTTCGGACGGTAGTCTACTAAAATCTCTCTGGCCAGCAACTCGCGGCAGACCTCGGCGGCATGCGGGCAATCCACAGAAACGGTGCCCGCGCGTTCCGCGGGATTATCGGGTGTGTTTACGCGCCAGCCGTGCGCGTGCGCGGCCTCGAAGAGACGCGCCGTCATGCGCATGGATTTTTCGCGAATCGCGCCAATCCCCGCTTTATTCAGAATGTCGAGACCCGGCTGGCACGCATACAGCGCCGGAATGTGTGGCGTCCCGTTCAAGTACCGGAAAGAATCCTCGCGGGCGTCGATGGCGCCAGTCTCGAACGCAAACGGGCGCCGATGGGCAAGCCAGCCCGCGATCGTCGGGCTGTAGTTTCGCGCGCAAATCTTCCCGCACATACAGATACCCGACGCCGGGGCCGCCGCATAGCCACTTGAGCACGCCCCCGCAGGCAAAATCCGCGCCGAGGCTGCGGACATCAATCGGAATCGTCCCAGCAGCCTGGAAAAGATCGAGAATGACGTACGCACCAACACGATGGGCCTTCTCAATAATCGCCTGCGCATCCACGATGTAAGCGCTTCGGAAGAGCACCTGCGAAATCGGCACGAGCAGGGTACTTTCATCGATGGCGTCAAGAAATTTGTCGAGGTCGAACCGCACCGGATCGTTACTGGGAACGAGTTCAACGCGCGCGCCGTTGCGCCGCTGTTCGTGATAGAAATACTGAATTGAAGGAAATTCCAGGTCCGTCATTACCACTTTGTTCCGCGAACCTCGAAAATCAAAACACGAGCTGATCACCGCCTGAATGAGCGTGACGTTTTGATGCAGCGAAATTTCGCCCGGCCGCGCGCCGATCAACGGAGCGATCTTGTCGCCCACGTCGACGGCCATTTCCCACCAGCCTTCCTCCCACGCGCGCACCCCTCGGTTACCCCACGCATCCGCGTAGGCCCGCATTTCGTCGTACACGCCGCACGGCATGGCGCCGAGCGAATTGCTGATCATATACGTCGTGTGTTCTAGAATTGGAAACTCGCCGCGCCACTTCAGCAGTTCATCCATCTTGCAAAACTCCATCGGAAATCTTCGGAGAACGGAACTTCCTCCACACAAGGTAGCACAGCGAAATGAACACAAGCCAGGGAACTCCCGCTTTCAGCGTGATCCGCAACCCGGGAACCCACCACGTGGAAATGAGCACTGCCGTGAGCGCCGTGAGTCCGAAAGCGGAACTCCACGGCCCGCGCGGCGCAAAACGCAGCGGTGGCTTTGTCCACTTGGCTGTTCGCCGGCGAAACCCAAGATGGGTCACGAAAATCATCTGCCAGACAAAAATGCCGCCGAGAAACGCCGATCCCAGCATGTAAACATACGCCTTCGCGTGAAACCAATGATCCACAAAGAGCGCCGCGAACATTCCCGCGCTGGATACCAGCAAAGCCGCCACCGGAGTCCCGCGTTTGCTCAACCGTCCCAAAGCTACCGGCGCATAGCCACCGCGCGAAAGTGAAAACAGCATCCGCGCCATTAGATATAAATTGCAATTGACGCTGGAAAGCGCCGCCGTAAGGACCACGAAATTCATCACCCCCGCGGCTGCGGGAATGCCGACCGTCTCGAAAACGCGCACGAACGGGCTTTCCCCGAGTCCGACCTCGTTCCAAGGCACGATTCCCACGACGACCGCGAGCCCTCCCACATAGAACAGTCCCATGCGTCCAAGTGTCCAGCGCAAGGCCCTCGGCAAGGCCGTCGTCGGATCTTTCGCCTCGCCGGATGTCACGGCCACGATCTCCACTCCCAGAAAGCTGAAGATCGCCATGGCCACGCCAAGGCCAACTCCTTGCCACCCGTTCGGAAGAAATCCTCCGTGCCCGGTGTAGTTCGCGACTCCGATCCGCGGAAATCCGAACCCCAGCAGCAGTGCGGCGCCAAGAATCAGGAACACCGAGATCGTCAGGACCTTGATCATCGCGAACCAATATTCGAATTCGCCAAAGCTCGCGACGCTTCGCGCGTTCACATAAACCAGCGCGGCCGAAAAGCCCGCAATCCACATCCATGACGGCACGTTCGGGAAACCAGTGTTTACAATAAATCGACGCGGCTACGACTTCGCTGCCCGTGGCGATCACCTGCGCCAGCCAGTAGGAATAGCGCATCGCAAAACCCGCCCACGGATGCACATACATTTCCGCGTAAACGCCAAACGAGCCCGCCACAGGATGCGCCACAGTCATTTCTCCCAGCGCCCACATCAAGCACAGCGCGATGGCTGCCGCCGCCAAGTAACTGAAAATTACGCCAGGTCCTGCGAGGTTTACGGAAATCGCGCTGCCGAGGAACAGTCCGGTTCCGATCGCACCGCCGATCGCGATCATGGAGAGTTGCCGCGGCGTTAGGTTGCGATGGAGGCCCGCCTCGCGATTGACGATTTCAGCGTGGTCCGCCGCGCTGACTGACACCTCGCTCCCACCCGCAGCTGTTTTCTCCGCCATGCCGCGGCATGGTAGCAGAAAGCTGAAGCGGCCGTGATCAAGCCTGAACGAACGGACAGTTAAACGAGAAGCACGCCTGTACCGCGCGAATGCCCCTGCCTACGGCCCCATTTCTTACAATTCGAACAGTGGCAGAAGGGCTCTGAACTCTCCGCCGCGGAGGAAGTCATGAAGGCGGTCTTAGCTCTCGTCATTATCTACGTTGGAACATTTTTTCTCGCCATCCAAGGCGCATCGCAAAACGCAGTCAGTGCCGCGCCCCAAGACTCAGGAGCGCAGGACCAGGTCAACCCGGCGCAAACAAAGCCCATCGATCCCGTCAAGGACGCGGACATTCGCTCGCTCATGGAGCTGATTGGCGCCCGCGATCAGGTTCAGGACGCCGTCAACAATTCCAGTGAGCAGTACCGGGAAAAGCTGCTCGCGACTATCCCCAATAACGACAAGGGCCAGGCCTTTGTGACCTCGTTCGTCGAGAGTTACCAGAAAAAATTTGATGTCGACCAGTTGACCGAGCAACTCGTCACGATCTACGACAAGCATTACACCGACGATGAGATTAAGACCTTGCTGCAGTTCTACGGTTCTCCGGTGGGGCAAAAAGTTGCCGCAGAGATGCCCCAAATCGCGCGCGAAATCCAGTCAGCCAGCCGCGCAACCGGCGCCAAGGCGGCCAAAGAAGCTTTGCAAGCGTTGAAAGCGGAAAATCCAGGAATCGGCCAATCCGCGCGCCTGGGTAACCGTCCGCGCCGCTGGCAGCAAGGTGACCGCGGACAACAAGCGCAATCCCAGCAGGCAGCGCAACAACCCGAGCCTCAGCAACCCTAAGGATCTAGCGGCTGCGCCGGCATCTATTGAAAGTGTTTTTTGATTTTGACGTCGATGCCGAACGTCCCGTTCTGATCCCGTAGCGCTACAATCGATATATTCCGGTCGAGGTTGTATTCCACCTGGATTACCTGCTGCTGGGTCGAACCCACGTTTGAAACGTAAGTAATCGTCAGATTTCTCGTCACCTGTTGCTCCACCGTGACGCGCGCCGCGGCGTTCTGCGAGGAACCGGTCGAGCCCACCTCGGCAAGCCCTGGGTCCACGCGGAACCGCGTAATTCCAAACAGTCGTTCCAGCGCGCCCGCCCAATTGGCTTGACACTGCTTCGGAGAGAATCGCCGAAGCGCCCGACGTGGCGCTTTGTGATGTACCCGTACCGCCTCCTCGGATGCTGGCTTCGGAACTCGTCTGTCCCAGCGCAAGCAGAGTAATGATGTCGTTCGCCGGTAGAGGCGGATCAGATCTGTACGCCAGGGTCAGCTTGCTCGCGGGCCCGTTAAAATTGAGTGTGATTTCATACTGTTGAATCGTCGTCGTGGCTTCCACGTTCAGCACCGGGTCGAGCCGGAACGGATTGGCAAAGTTCATGTCGCCGCGCGTCACCCGATACCTGTCCCCGTGAAACGTTAAGTCGCCGGAGAGAATATGGATGTGCCCCAAGAGAATGGGGTGCTCCCACGTTCCACGCACCCGAAGGTTTGCTTCTGCTTCAAGCTCCGCACCCGGCCATTCCATCCGTGCATCGGGCCCGGATAGAGCGGCAATATCGAACTGCAGGTTCCGCAAGAAGGTCGAACTTGTTGTGGGACCCGAAATACTCCCTTTCGACGATACAAGCACTCCGGCAACCTCGAGACCTTGCGATAGTGTCACCCGTTCAACGACAACTCTTCCCGACAGCAATCCCGAGGTAGGTGTTCCCGTCAATCGCAGGGAGCCGCCGGCCAGCCAGCTCATGCCTTCGGGATACCGAATGCGCACGCGATCCGTGCGTACCGTTATGTCGTAACGCAGCGGATTTTCAACGTAGTTGACACTGCCAATCATGTGCAGTGTCCCGCCGCCCGATTCCGCCGTCACATTGTCGAAAAATAGCCGAGTGGTGTCAAAGGTCAGATCGCCCTTGATGTTGCTCATCCCTGTCGGAAAATCGGCCACCCGCGCGGAGGCACTCTCGATATGCACTTTTCCAGTGATGCGCGGGCGATCGAACGGCCCTTCGAAAGTAGCATTGATCTGCGCAGGTCCGCTCGCCTCCAGCCTTGGCAAAAATCCCGTGAGCAGGCGTAGGTCGAGCGCTCCATTCAGTCGCAACCCCAGGGTGCCCTGTCCTGCAAACCGCACCTCGCCAGCGACCGCAATATTTGTATCGGTCCCTTTGAAAGTGGCCTGATCGATTTCCAGGTTCTCTTTCGAAGAGCGCAAATGAACCGGTCCCGAGTTTACAAGCTGTACGTTTGCGTAATTTAGAGCCAGTTTTGAAAACGTGGCATCCACCACGATTTTCTCTGGTTGTTTCAATTCGCCAGCCACGATGATGTCCCCGTCGGCTACGCCGTGACCGTCGAATTGCTTGAGGTGCAAAGCCGTTATCAAAAATGGATTCAGATCGATGTTCGTGATCGAAATTTTTCCATTTATCGACATAGGGATCAGCCAGCCCCAGCGTGACCTCACCGGATATTCCTCCCGTGGTCATCGCCGAACCAAGTTCCAGTTTCGCGATGCGTCCGTCGGAATTGAGGCTCCCATCAAGGCTTCCAATCACATCCTGACCGACGCGAAAATCCACCACCCGGAATGTTCCATCGCCCTGCACCGCGGATAGCGGCCCGCTTGCTTTCAGCCTAAACGTGACTCCTCCTCCGATAGGCAACCACACCGACTGCAATTTCTCTATATTTTCAAGGGGAAGCGACGCTCCCACCAGATCCGCCGTTATGCTTTGGTCCGCGAATCGATAGCCCAAGGTTCCGGTCACGATGCCCGCGCCCCGGCGATTCTCCTTTCCGGGGGCGAACACGCGCAACTCCGCGTCCGCGATGCGCACTTCATCCGGCGCAAGGTTAAGCTGGCCTCGCAGGCGATTGAAGGACACGCCATAGAACATTCCCTCCGCGAGATCGAAGAGCCCCGTGACGCTCGGTTCCGCGCGTGTTCCGTGCCCATGCAATTGGCCGCTCAGCACGCCTTCCACTGGATACGTCAAACGAAGGAGCTTCTGAATTGTCTCCACCGGGGCTTTATCGAAATTCACATCCGCGGTCCACTCGTTCTCTGGGAGGAAACTCCAATCGGTCAGGCTGAGCGTTCCTTCGATCTGTGTATCCATCGCGCCAAACCGGGCGTGGCCGCGCGACAGAGCCAGCTGGGTTGGAGAATAACTCATGTCGCCCTCGAGGGAATCCAGCGCGAGGTCGTTATAGCGAACACGCTCGCCGCGGATGTGGCCGGTAAAGGTGGGCCGTCCGCCGGGCCCGGTGATCTTTCCGTCCCATTGCGCGCTCCCGGAAATTTCCTTGATCGCGTCTGCCGAGCTGCTTCCTGGCCCCGCGAATCGCATCGATGAAATCCTTGTAGGACTCCAGTGCGCCTGTTTCGAAGTGAATGTCCAGCGTGGAGTTGCGCGGCGCCAGGACGCCCGTGATCGTGCCGCGCGAGGAGGGTGTCTCGAATTCGCCCGCGCTAATTGCAAAGACCCGGGAATCTTGACGGTAGTGGATTTGCCAGCTTGCGGTTATGGGCAAGTGGCCTGCTGCCGGCGTCTCCGTGGGCCCCCAGTCCATCTTTCCGCCCATCTCGAAGTGCTGAAAGGCATTGCTCCACGTCTCGACCGTATCCCCGCTCAGCACCGCGTCCCAATCGAGTTCGTCGATCGGAAAGCCCGGGTGCTCGATGGCCGGGAATACTCGCGCGAGATGCATATCCTGAATGTGAGTGTCCGCGCGAAACTGCACTCCCGCGAACCGCAGCGTCACTTTGCCCTTCACTCTTCCGCCAAAGGCTTCCGCAAGGAAATCCGGTACCACAAGACCGTCGTTGTTGATGTTGTAGCTGCCCCGGCTGGTAAGGCCCGCCGCGTGGAAAATCGTGTAATTCAGAAAGATGTCGCGCCCCGCGTAGCTGCCCGTTCCCCTGTACTGTCCGTTCGCAAACGTCCCTTCTCCGCGCACATCGACGTGCCCGGTTGGTGTTTCGGGTGAACGCATGGTGTCCCGTATATCCTGCAGCTCGACCCATCCGCGGTAACGGAAACTCCACTTGGGCTTTGTAAAGTCGGACATTTCCGCCTGGGCGTCAATGCGCGAGTGTCCCGCGCTCAGCACTCCTTGCTCCAGCGTAAAACCTCCGCGCGAGATCGGTAAATTTCGCGGAGAGACTGGCAGTCAGCGGCGCCATTTTCTTGGCCTTAAATCGTACGGCCTGCCATTCCAGATTGCCCAGATACAGGGGATTCTCTGGTGTCCCGCCTCCGTTGAGCGCGAGCCGCATGTCGCCACCTTCCACGGTCAGCGGCATTTTGACTCTCGTTGTAGAGGACCCATCCGTTTTCAATCTTCACCTGGCGCACGCGCAGATCGAAAAGCGACTCGCGCATCGGCTTCTTGGAACCACTCGTTCGCCCGGGGGTTGGCACGTTGGTCGACCCATCTTTCCCCACCCGGATGTGCACTTCCGGATCCTTAATCAGCAGATCGCTCAGCGATACTTTTCGGCCCCAGAACGAATCGATCTGAAGCTCCGCTTGCACCTCGCTTGCGGAAAAGAACGGTTTCGTCCCCGCGGGTTCGCTCCCGTGGATGACCAATCCCTTCAGGGTGGCTCGCAGAGAAAGCCATTGGATGGAAATTGTGCGCAATTCCACGCGGCCACCTGTCGCCTTCTCCAGGCCATGCACCATCCACCGGCGCAGGATCGGATTTCCTGAGCCGCTTCCGAAGAAGCCAATCAGGGACAAGATCGCAATGACCGTCAGCACCCACGGCGTGTGGATCACCCAGTTCCAGATCGGGTGGCGTTTCCTGGCCTTCATTTCGCTCCGTCTTCCAGAAACTTTTCAACATGTAACCGGGCGCGGCTTTCCTTTAGCCAGCGATCCGCTTGTTCGTTGATGTCGCTTTGCACGAGGGCTTCCTGGATGATGTCGCGAGCGGCGTCCAGCGATGGAGGCTCCTGCCCGCGTGCCTTTGCTCTCGGCACCACTTTATTCTGATAGAAATCCTCAATTGCCTGTCTCATCGATCTGCGCCGATGGGCGAAATCTTGAATCTAGGTAGTTGCTCAGGTACAGTTGTGCGGCCACGATTTTCCGGACTTCCGCGTCGCTTAGGCCGATCTGCTTTTTTCGGGCTTCATATTCCCCGGGTGAGGTAAATGACTTCACCACGCGCGAAACTCCGCGGTCGATTTCCGAATCATTGGGCTGCGGAAATTGGGCCAGTTCCGCTTCCGAGCGCACGATCCACTGATCAATCAGCCGGTCCAGGATTGCGCTCTGGCTCTCGGATTTGCCGTCCACCAGTTCCTGATACTCCCTCAGCTCTTTTACGTCGCTCAGCAAAATGATGTCGTTCTCCACCCGCGCCACGATGCGATCCACAACTTCCTGTCCCGGCAAAGACGAAGCTGTGTCCAGCACAAGCAACACCATGCACCATCCGAATATCGAGATCTCGCATCATCAGAAAGTCGACCCCAAATTGAAGAAAATCTGCAGCCTCGGCAAGCTGTGCGCCCTTAAAGCAAAGCGGAGTCACCGGAGTCCCCGTGGTGCTGGGGACGCACGGCACGACGAAGGTGGGCGGTTGATCTGGTAGCCCAAATCAATTCGAATCGGCCCCACTGGCGTCGCATAGCGGATTCCAATCCGATCGTGTGCGCAAAATAATTCAGCTCATTCGTACAATTGGAGACGCATAGCGTGGGATTCGTAGCGCTTGGCGGCAGAGAGGGATCCTGCAACACGAAAACCGGCTTTGGCGAGTATGCCCGAAACGTGATGCGATCCAATCGGCTATAGACATTTCCCCCGTCGTAGAAGATCGCCCCGCCCAGTTGCGTCCCGATGTACGGCAATCGCATCGGGAAGCGAAATTCCTGGTTGAACACCAGCATGGCCTGGCCTCCCACCGGGAAGCCCGTGCACGGGTCACGCGGCCCAGCTTGATTCAGCGCAAATCCTCGCAGGGACGTTCCTCCTCCCCCGAAGAACCGTTCCGGCAGCGGGATGATTTCCGGAGTCGGCCCGGTCGTCTCCGTGGTCCCGCTGCACTGTGTCGGCGTCGGTGGTGGAAACGTGAGGGACTCGGTATTGGCGAACGGCTGGAGAATTCCTATCCTCGACGGAACGCGCAAAGCTGAATCTCCGTTTGATCCGATGGTAGGTCGAGTTCTGGAAAAAAAACCGCAGAAAGCTCGCGCTTGAACCAATACTGGTGCTTGCGATGTTGAAATCCGCGCTATTGAAACTTCCTTTGCTGGCATCAGCCTGGTTATCCCTCGCGTCCCGGAGCCACGTCACGCCAAACTCAGACACCAGAGTCGGCTGTTCGAACAGCGGTATCTCCTCCGGAGCAATATGGATTCAGGTTCGAAACCAGCACTTTGCGAAATGCATACCGGTACAGGACCGTGGTAAACGGCGTCACCTGGTTTGTCAGTTGCACCGACCCCTCATACCTCATATCTGTGAACGTGTTGATGTCCTGCGTCTTTTCCGTATATGCCGTCGCCTGCGAGCTGAAGTGGGGGCTTCCAAACGTGTTCGGGATGGAATAGCCAAGAAGCGCGCGATCTTCGATCGTGCTTCCTCGTAACTTCAGCGAGAGGGAATCGGCCCGACCCGTCAGGTTGACTTTGGTCAACTCAAAAATCCCGCGCGGCGCCGCCTGGATCTGCCCGCCGGTCGGATTTGTTGTGCTCGCCAGGCGCTGCACTTCAAAACCCCCGCCGTACGCCATCGTGTATCGCTTGGCTTCTTCCACCAAAACCACGATGTCTTTATCAGGGTCCGAGCCCGTCGGATTCTGCGGTTCAATCGTCACTCGGTTGAATATGCCCAGGTTGTACAACCGCCGCTGCGACTCAACCACGTCCCCTTCGCGCAGCGGCTCTCCCGGCTTTACGCGAATTTCCCGCTGAATCACCCGGGGCCGCGTGTGGCTGTAGCCGGTTAGAAGAATTCGCCGCACCCGCGTCTGCGGGCCTTCTGTAATGTGATAAGTGAGACGCACCGGCGCCGCCTGGGCTGCCACTGGCTTCGCGTTCTTCTCCTGCTCTTCCTCTTTTTTCTGGCTCTTCCCGCTTTGCAGCGTCTCCTGCCTTCGTCTCCTCCTTCCCCTGCGCGCTCTTCTCAGGAGTCACGCTTTCCGCCGTCGCGGTAAAACTCGCCTCTGGAAATCCTTCGTTGAAGTACAGCGCCAGAATATTGTCCCGGTCCGTCGTCACGTTGAAATCGGAGTACGGCTGCCCCGGCGTGGACCCGATTACATTCAGCAACTCCTCTTCCTTGAACGCGTGGATGCCTTCGATAGCGATCGACGCCACCCTCGTTTGCTCCCCTTCCTGGATCGCGAATCGGACGAGTATGTCCCCTCCTTTTCCCTTGTAATTGTCCAGGATTTGCCCGTCCACCTTGGCGTCCAGAAACCCGTTCGTGTCATACAGCCCGCGCATCGATTCCGCGTCTGATTCAATCAGCCGGCGGCTGAAACGTCCTCGCGAACCGAATGCCGCCCCATACACCTGAAGCCGGCTCACCAACAATTCTCTGCTGAAATAATGATTGCCAGTGATTTCAATTCCCGCCAGTTTGTGCCGGTCGCCCCGCTCAATGTGATACGTGATGACCTCTTCCGTGACCTTCGACTGCTGTCCCTTGCCCTGGACTTCCTTGGTTTCCGTCGTGTAATTCACCTGCGCGTCAAAGTATCCATCGCGCTCGAGCCGCTCCCGAAGATTCCGTTTTCCTTCCTCCAAAAGGTCTGCATCCACAGCGCCTTCTTGATAGACCGGAATAAGTCTCTTCAGCTCTCCCTTTGAGAATTTCGCCCCGTCACTGCCAATTCCACCTGTGGACCTTCCGTGACCTCAAGCTCCAGCGGCACTGTATTCTTCGCCGCGTTGTACTCGCCTCGCCGGACGGTGGCACGCGCGCTGAGTCGTCCTTTTTTACCAGAAATTTTCGGATGCGGGCGGTCCCGCGGTTTATGCGGGCCGTCGTCACCGGTTGTCCGGCCTTCATCTTCAGCCGGGATAGAATCTCCCCGTCGTGGTACGCCGTGCCGTTCTTCAGTTCTACGGACTCAACGCGTGCTCTCGGCCCGGGCTTTACGTGCAGTAGAATGTCCATCTCATGAGTGTCCGTGTGTGCCACGTTTTCTGCTGAGACCTGCGCCGTGTACAGGCCCTCTTCTTTCAACACATCGCGGAGTCGGCTGAGTCCCTCATCCACATCTTTTTGCTGATATGGATGGCCCAGCGAGAGCTGCATGGCGGCGGCCGCGGAGGCATCCGTGGGAGGGGGCGCCAGCCCCTCGACCAGTACCCTGTTGAAGAAGAGATTTTCCCGAACCACGAACTCAAGCCGCACGCCGCTGCCCGCGGGAGTCGTGACTGCTTTCAAATCCGCGTAGTCGCCCGTTCCGTAGAGCGTCCGGATGCTTCGCGCAAGCTGATCTCTATCCAGCGGTTTCCCCAGCTCGACCGAAATTCCCGAAGGCGATTCGGAAAGCACCCGGCCATCTTCCGTCACAATCCGCACCGCAACCACGGGGGCTTCCGTCTCGGCCGCATGGAGCTTTACTTCCGCTTGCGCCTGTCCATAACTCCTCGCTCCCCCAAAAAGCAGCGCGAAGACGGCAATTCTCCGTAATCCTCTGTCAAATCTCAATTTCATGCGCACTATGGCTCAGACGAAGCGTAGCACAAGGGCGTTGCCCATCCCGCTCTCTCTGGCGTTATGATGAATTAAGAGGGACGATGACCAGCAAAGCCATACCGGACCCGCGCGTGCACGATTCGCTGCACGAAAAGTACTCGCGTCAGATGCTTTTCGCCGGGATCGGTGAAGAAGGGCAGCAGCGCCTGCTTGCCTCCCGAGCGGTCATCGTGGGTTGCGGCGCCATCGGCGCAGCTGCCGCCGGTCTGCTCGTGCGCGCCGGAGTCGGCCGCGTCAGGATCATCGACCGTGATTTCGTCGAGCCATCTAATTTGCAGCGGCAAACTCTCTTCGACGAAGAGGACGCTCGCTCCGCTCTTCCCAAGGCTGTCGCAGCCGAGCGCAAACTCCGCGCCATCAATGGCAGCGTCGCTGTCGAAGGCCTGGTCGCTGATGTAGGCCCCCGCAACGTGGAGGAACTCCTTGCCGGCTTCGACCTCATCCTGGATGGGACCGACAATTTGGAGACTCGTTTTCTCATCAATGACTACGCCGTCCAGTCTGCCCGCCCTTGGATTTACGCCGCCGCCGTCGCCAGTTACGGTGTAACCATGACCATTCGCCCTGGCCTCACTGCTTGTCTCGCCTGTCTTCTGGAACCCTCCAACAATGGGCACGGCCTCGACGAAACCTGTGATACGGTTGGCGTCCTCGGCCCCATCGTCAATCTCATTGCTTCGATTGAGGTAGCCGAAGCCCTTAAACTTCTTGCCGGTCGCGAGGAAGCGCTCCACGGCCGCCTAATCTCGTGTGACGTTTGGAGTGGCCGCTTCCAATCTGTTCGCGTCGCCCAAAATCCGGCCTGTCGTGCCTGCTCCCGCCGCGAATTCTCTTATCTCCAGGGACAGGCCCAGCCTCACATCACCCTCTGCGGCCGCGACTCCGTGCAAATTCACGAGCGCGGCCGAACTCTCGATCTGCGGGCGTTGCGGGAGAGGCTGTCGGCCACCGTCTCCGATGTCCGCCAGAACGAATTCCTGCTCTGTTTTCGCGTTGATCCTTATCAAATGACCGTCTTTGCCGATGGCCGCGCCATTCTCAAAGGCACAAGAGATCCAACCGTCGCGCGCTCTCTCTACGCTCGCTTTATCGGCGCCTGATTGCCTCTTCTTCTTTGGGAGGGGAGTGGTGCTAATCCAGCTTCAGCGAGTGTGCCCGGTCCGTCCGAACGAACTCCGCATATTCGCTCGGTCCAGGTTTTCCCGAAGGTTCATCAAGGTCAGGAACGTGCTCAGAATTCTGGCCTTCAAATCATCCGTCAGGTGCAGGCCGCTCGTGGCCACGCGCGCGAGCCGCTCGCCGTTTTCCGTGATGAAACGCATGATTTCTTTTTGCCGTTCGTGCGGAGCGTTTCCCAGCGCCGTCTCGCGCCTCATCTCCGCACAGCTTCCCTCGATCGATAGCGTGAAATGGAATACGCAAACCTGCTGCTCCGCGAGAGCTGGCGGCGAGTCGTTCTTACATCCCGTTACTTTGCACGATGTAGCCATTGGACGCGCAATCTGGGGCTGAGAAGATAGGTAACCACTCCTCGCCCGGAAAATCCAGTCTCCTTCCACGAAAGGTTGCGAATCCTGCATAGCCTCTTCCCGCACCCCGTATCCCTCCCGCCAATCTTTTCCGGCAACGCTTCTGCAAAAAATCGATTGCCTTGATTCAAAAACAATTGTATAAAAATGCAGAGGGTTGTATATTTGTACGAATGATGAGCGCCGGAAAAACATTTCGCCACGGTCAGATCCTGCGGCTGGTCAGCGGCCAGCCCATTGTCAGCCAGGAAGAGCTCCGCCGCCGCCTCGCCCAGCAGAAGATGCGCGTCACGCAGGCGACGCTTTCCCGGGACCTTCAGGAGCTCAAGCTCGTCAAGACTCAGGAGGGTTACAGGCCCGCAACCGCTCTTCCTGAAGAAAATGGGGCGCTCCCTCTCCCTCCGCTCGCTCGTGCCCTTCGCGAATTTCTCCTGGATATTCGTCCTGCGGAAAATTTGCTCGTTCTCAAGACCCCTCCCAGCGGCGCTCAGCCTCTCGCCGCCGCCGTGGACGCCTCAAAGTTTCCAGAAATTGCCGGCACCATCGCGGGCGATGACACCGTTCTCATCATCACGCCCAACAAAAAAACTCGCGATTCCCTCCAAAAAAAGATTGAAGCGCTCGTGAAATGAGAGATCCTCGCCAAGTCGCCGTCGTTGGTGTCACCGGATACACCGGGCTCGAGCTTGCGGGCATTCTTCTGCGCCATCCGCTGTCGCTTCCACCACTTTTTATGTGCGTGAAACGCGCGGCGCCAATTGTATTGCTGAACTCTTTCCCTCAATTTCGCGGATGGGGACAAGCCCCTCTTCGGCCGCTTTCGCTCGACTCGATCACTTCTTCCGCGGCGGGAACCGCTTTTCTGGCCACTCCTCACGAAGTCTCCGCGGAGCTGGCCCCCGCGCTTCTTGAAGCCGGCTTGCGCGTCGTGGATTTGAGCGGAGCTTTCCGCTTTCGCGACCCGGAAACGTTCACTTCCTGGTACAAGTTGTCCGCGCCGCATGCTGATTACCTCGGCGAAGCGGTCTACGGCCTTCCCGAGCTCTATTCCGAGGAAATTGCCAAAGCCCGCCTTGTTGCCAATCCCGGCTGCTACGCTACGAGCGTTATCCTCGCGCTTCGCCCGCTCGCCGAAGCTGGCTGGATCGCTCCTGCTCAAAATGTCGTTTGCGATTGCAAGTCCGGCGCCAGCGGCGCTGGCAGAGACCCCAGGCGCGAATTGCAGTTCGTCGAAGTCGACGAAAACTTCAAGGCTTACAATCTCTTTTCTCACCGCCACACGCCGGAAATTCTCGAACATACCGGCATCGCCCAATCGCAGCTCATTTTTTCAACGCATTTGCTCCCTCTCGCTCGCGGCATTCTTTCCACGATTTACGTCACTCTATCCGCGCAACAATCCCCCGATGCCATCGAAGCCTGCTATCGCAAGTTTTACGCCGGGCGCTCCATGGTCCGCATCTGGCCCGCCGGCTCTCTGCCCGAGCTGCAGCACGTCGCCCACACGAATTTTTGTGACATCGGATTTGTCCGGGAACAAATCTGGCCAGCCGTTTAATCGTCGTCTCCTGCCTCGACAATCTTGGCAAAGGCGCCGCCGGCCAGGCCGTTCAGAATTACAATCACATCTTGGGCATCGAGGAGAAAACCGCACTTCAATGAAAACCGTCATCAAGTTCGCTGGAGCCTTGCTCGAAGACGATGCCACGATCCGCTCGCTGGCGCGTCAGGTCGCGGCCCTCGCCCTCGAAGGCCACGAGATTCTCGTTGTCCATGGCGGCGGCCGCGCTTTCACCGAAGCCCTCAAGCGCATGGGCATCGAAAGCAAGTTTGTCTCCGGCCTCCGCGTCACCGACCGCGAAACGCGCGACGCAGCTGTCATGGTTTTCGCCGGGCTGCTGAACAAGCGCCTGGCCGCCGCCATCTCCGCGGAAGGCTATCCGGCGATTGGCGTCTCCGCCGCCGATGCTCAGTGTTTTATTGCGGAGCCCATGTCGCACGGCGAAATACCCGGCAGCCTCGGCTTTGTCGGCTATCTCACCGGCTTGAACAACGCTTTCATCGAATCGCTCTGGCGAGAGCGCCTCATCCCCGTCGCTCCCTGCCTCGGTCTCGGTCCCGACAACGAGCTGTACAACATCAACGCCGACCACATGGCTGCTGCTTGCGCCGAATTTCTCGGTGCTGACCAGTTGATCTACCTCACCGACGTCGCCGGTGTCCTCGACGGAGAAAAAGTCCTTTCCGCCATCACTTGTGAAGAAATCGAGCGCCTCGTCCAGTGCCGCGTTGTCTCCGGCGGAATGATTCTCAAGCTCGAAGCTGCCAAGCGGGCCCTCGAAGGCGGCGTCCGCGAAGTTCGTATTGTCGGTGGCGCGTCGCAGGATGCCCTTCTCCTCGCGTTTCACTCGGCAGAATCCGGCGCGGAAGACCGCTCTTCGACGATTCCGGGCACGCGCGTTCTCCGCGAGCCTCTCTCCAACGCTCATGCGGCTCTTTCGGCAGCGTGATGCGCAAGCTCAAAGCAAAAAAGTCAGCCGGTGCAGCTTCCCGAAAGGCGAAGAAGGTGACTGCTCGCACCTCGAACGCGGCTTCCATCTTGCGCGATGCCAACCAGTTTCTTCTTCCGACCTATAAGCGTCAGCCCATTGTCTTCACGCATGGGCGCGGTTGCTACGTTTACGACTCGCGGGGCAAAAAGTATTTGGATTTCCTCGGCGGCATCGCCGTCAACGCTCTCGGGCACGCTCATCCACGCATCGTTAAAGTCATTCGCCGGGAATCCGCGCGGGCCATTCATCTCTCCAACTTTTTTCACAACGCGTATCAAGGCCCTCTTGCCCGCAAGCTCGCGCAATGGTCCGGCCTTGACCGTGTGTTCTTTTCCAATAGCGGCGCGGAAGCCGTCGAAGGCGCTCTCAAGCTGGCGCGGCTTTACGGCCGTACTTCCACCGATCCTCCGGGTTTTCCCGCCCGCAAGCACCGCATTCTGGCGCTCGAAAATTCTTTCCATGGCCGCACGTTTGGCGCCGTAAGCGTCACCGCTACGGAAAAATACCGTCTGCCCGTTCGCTCCGCTTGTTCCCGGCGTCGAATTTGTCCGCTTTAATGACGTCGCTGATCTCGAAGCAAAATTTGATGACACCGTCTGCGCCATCCTGCTCGAAACCATACAGGGCGAAGGCGGAATCTATCCGGTCAGCGAAGAATTCTGGAACCGCGCTCGTGCCCTCGCCACAAAAAACAGCGCGCTCCTTATCGCCGACGAAATTCAGTGCGGCTTGGGACGCACAGGCCGCTATTTCGCGTATCAGAAATTTTCCTCGATGCCCGACGTCGTGGTGCTCGCCAAGCCCCTTGCTGCTGGCCTTCCGCTCGGCGCCGTCCTCACTTCAGAAGCCGTAGCCCAGCGCATTTCGCCCGGCCTTCACGGCACCACCTTCGGCGGCGGCCCGCTCGCTTGCGCCACCGCTCTCGAATTTCTCAACATCGTCGAAGACGAAAAGCTCCTCGAAAACATCCGCGCGCGCGGCGCGGAATTGCGCGAAGGCCTTGCAGCTCTCGCCGCCAAATTCAGCTTTATCCGCGAAATTCGCGGCGAAGGCTTGATGATTGGCATCGAGCTTTCCATCGACGGCGCTCCCTTTGTCTCGCAAGCCATGCTTCGCGGCCTGCTCATCAACTGCACCCACGATTTCACGCTGCGCTTGCTTCCGCCTTTCCTCGTCACTCGCGCGCAGGTGCGCCAGTTTCTGCGTCTGCTGGTAGGACTGTTTGTAACTACCCCGCAAAAGGCCGTCACTTCGGAGGACGCGAAATCCGCGACTCCGTCGCATGCCGCCCTGGCCGCGGCAAGGTGAAAAAATGACTACATCCATGCTCGTTACTCCTATTTCTTTATCGAATGATTTGCTGACCGGAGCGGAATGGAGCCCCTCGCATACGCGAGATTTGCTCCAGCTCTCTTCGGACATCAAAGCGCGCCCGGGCCGTTACGCTTCCACGCTCACGGGAAAATTCATCGCGCTGATTTTCGAAAAGCCCTCGCTGCGCACGCGCGTCACCTTCGACGTCGGCATCCAGAGCATGGGCGGTTCGGTCGTTTTTCTCGACCACACGCAGGCTTCCGCCTCTCTCGGTGCGCGCGAGTCCATCGCCGATGTCGCGCGCAATCTCGATCGCTGGGTTCACGGAATCGTCGCCCGCGTCTACAAGCAAAAAGTCCTCGAGGAAATGGCCGCCAACGCAGGCATTCCGGTGATCAACGCGCTCTCGGATAAATTTCATCCCTGCCAGGCCCTCGCCGATTTCTTCACTCTCGAAGAAAAATTCGGCGCCCTCCGCGGCTTCAAGCTCGCCTATGTCGGCGATGGAAACAACGTTTGCCATTCCTTAATGTATCTCGCCGCGCGCCTCGGCGTTCATTTGCGCATCGCCACGCCGCATGAATATCAGCCAGCGCCAGAGGTCTTCGCCGACTCCAAACGCGTCGCCAAGGAAACGCGCGCCAAAATTGAGCTCATGACCGATCCCCGCGAAGCCGTCGCGGGCGCTCAGGGCGTCTACACCGATGCGTGGACCAGCATGGGCTTTGAGGCCGAGGAAGAAATCCGCAAGGCCGTGTTCGCGCCCTACCAGGTCAACTCCGAGCTGATGGCGCTCGCCGCGCCGGACGCCGTTTTCATGCACTGCCTTCCGGCGCACCGCGGCTTGGAAGTCACGCACGAAGTTCTCGATGGCCCGCAGTCGGTCGTCCTCGACCAATCGGAAAACCGCATGTACGTGCAGAAAGCCATCCTGCATACTTTGTTCTGATCCACTGATGCTAGCCGTCGCATCGCAATTGTTCTTATCCGTTTGTAGGGGCACGGCATGCCGTGCCCGTCTTTGAACTTTTGAGCTCTTAAACTTCTTTCAAACGAGGAACCGTGAAAACGCAATTGCCAAAACCAAAAAAAGTAGTCCTCGCCTATTCCGGAGGTCTCGACACCTCCATCATCATCCCGTGGCTGAAAGAAAATTATCAGTGCGAAGTCATCGCCATGATCGGTGACGTCGGCCAACAGGAAGATCTGGAAGCCGCGCGCAAAAAAGCTCTCGCCACTGGCGCATCCACCGCCTATGTCGAAGATCTGCGCGAAGAATTTGTTCGCGACTACATCTGGCCGACGCTACGCGCCGGCGCCGTCTACGAGCACACCTATCTCCTCGGCACTTCCATGGCCCGGCCCATCCTCGGCAAGCGCCAGGCCGAACTCGCTCTTCAGCTCGGCGCCGACGGCCTCTCGCACGGCTGCACGGGAAAAGGCAACGATCAGGTCCGTTTCGAACTGGCCTACAAAGCCATCGCGCCAAATCTGCAAATCATCGCTCCCTGGCGCGAATGGGACATCGATTCCCGCGAAGACGCTATCGCCTACGCCGCAAAACACAACGTGCAAGTCGAGCAGAGCAAGAAAAACATCTACAGCCGCGACCGCAACATCTGGCACCTCAGCCACGAAGGTGGCGAACTCGAAGATCCCGCCAATTCTCCGAACGAAGCCATGTGGCAATGGACCGTCTCTCCGGAAAAAGCCCCGGACAAAGCCGAAGAAGTCGAGATCGGCTTTGAAGCAGGCACGCCGGTTTCCGTCAACGGCGCGAAGCTCGGTCCAGTCGAGCTTCTCAATACTTTGAATGAAATCGCCGCGAAGCACGGCATCGGCCGCACCGACATCGTCGAAAATCGCCTCGTCGGCATGAAGTCCCGCGGCGCGTACGAAACTCCCGGCGGCACGCTTCTCGTCACCGCGCACCGCGAACTCGAGGCTCTGACCATCGACCGCGAGACCACCCATTTTCAGCAAGCGCTCTCGCTTCGCTATGCCGAACTCGTTTATTACGGCTTGTGGTTTTCTCCCTTGCGCGCCGCGCTTGACGGTTTCTTCAACGTCTCGCAACAGCGCGTCACCGGCACGGTCGGCTTGAAGCTCTGGAAGGGCACGCTCACCGTCACGAAGCGCGTCTCTCCCTTCTCTCTGTATCGCACAGACCTCGCCAGCTTCACGATGGGCCGCTACAACCCCAAAGACGCCGAAGGGTTCATCAATCTTTTCGCTCTGCCCGTAACCGTCCGTCCGAAAGCGAAGGCCGAAGGCAGCAACCATTGATTCGTCCTCGTAGGGGCACGGCACGCCGTGCCCGTTCTTGGCGAGGTCCAAGAAATTGAGCAGCACAAAAACGAAACACGGACAACAAATGTCTGGGCACTTCAAATGACCGAACGCAAAGATGATCGACTGTGGGGAGGACGCTTCGAGCGCGAGCCCAACGCTCACTTCGACGCGTTCCAGCGCTCCTTTGCGTTCGATCGCCGCCTGCTGCCCTACGAAATCGCAGTCGACCGCGCCTGGGCGAAGGCGCTCGAGCCCATCGGCATTTTCACCGCCACCGAGGTGAAACAAACGCTCGCCGCGCTCGACAAAATTTCCGAGCGCGCCCAAACCGATCCCGCCTGGGTCGATTCGTTTGGCGCAAACGCGGAAGACGTCCATCACTTCGTCGAGAAAGCCCTCGTCGAAGAACTCGGCCCCCTCGGCTGGAAACTTCACACCGGCCGCAGCCGCAACGAACTCGTCGCCACGGATTTCCGCCTCTTCGTCATCGACGCCGCCGCGGAAATCCAGCGCGGTTTGTCCGCGCTTTTGAATACGCTGCTGCTCCAGGCAAAGGCAAAAATCTCCGTGCCCATGGCCGGCATGACGCACATGCAGCACGCTCAGCCAATTCTGCTTTCCCATTTTCTGCTCGCCCATGCGGAAGCTTTCCTGCGCGACGTCACCCGGCTGCAACATGCTGCTGCAAGCGCGGATGCCTGCCCGATGGGCTCCGGCGCGCTCGCAGGAAATTCCTTTGGGATCGACCGCAACGCCATCGCGCGCGAATTGGGATTTTCTCGCATTACTGCGAACAGCCTCGACGCCGTCAGCGACCGCGATTTCGCGCTCGACTATCTTTTCGCCCTCACCGGCATCGCCACGCATCTCTCGCGACTCGCCGAAGATTTCGTGATCTTCGCGTCGCAGGAATTTGCCTACGTAATTCTTCCCGACGAATTTTCCACCGGCAGCAGCCTCATGCCGCAAAAGAAGAATCCCGACTCCTGGGAACTTATTCGCGGCAAAACCGGCCGCATCACTGGCGCGCTCCTCAGCTTGCTCACGACCTCAAAGGATTGCCCACGAGTTACCAGCGCGACTTGCAGGAAGATAAAGAAGCCCTCTTCGCCGCGCACGATCAAGATCGACGACATGCTCTGCGTCGCCGCTGGCGCTCTCGCCGGCACCGAATTTCGCGAAGACCGCCTCCGAGCCGCCGCATCCAATCCGCTTCTGGTGGCCACCGAAGCCGCCGACTACCTCGTTCACAAAGGCGTTCCGTTCCGTCAGGCGCACGATCATCGTCGGCAAAGTGCTCCGCGAAGCCGAAAGACAGGAGAAAATCTTGGACGCGAGCTTGCCTCTGGAAGCCTTGAAGAAAATCTCTCCGCACTTTGAAGCCGACTTTCGCCGACGGACTGAACGTCGACGCAGCGCTCGTCAGCTACAAGAAAGTTCCCGGCGGGACCGCACTGAAGCGTTCGGAGAGCCATTCCGATTTGGAAGAACGTCTCAACAAGACAACCACCAGACTAGGAGCCACGCCATGAACATGCAATCCGCGGGTCAGCTGCAAAACCAAACCTCCTTTGCGGAGGACCGGAGGTCGCTTCCGGAGACGGCGCGCTAGTCACACGGATATTCCGGTGATGAAGCACGCACTCTCCGAAGCATCTCTTCCGCATGGATTTCGTTTCGCGGCCACGGCCTGCGGATTGAAAAAAACCGGCGCGCTCGATCTCGCGATTATTTCGAGCGACGTTCCCGCTTCTGCCGCCGCAGTCTTCACGCAAAATCTTGTTGTCGCCGCCCCGGTCGTAATTTCCAAGGAACATCTCCGCGCGTCGAAAGGCCGCATGCGCGCCGTCATCGTGAATTCCGGAAACGCGAATTGCGCAACGGGCCCGGCGGGCCACACCGCGGCTGAGCGCACTGTCGCGGAAACTGCCAAACGGCTCGGATGCACCGCCAACGAAATCATCGTCTGCTCGACGGGCGTCATTGGCGTGCCGTTGGCCGTCGAAAAAATCCTCCGCTCGCTGCCAAAACTCACCGGCAATCGCCGCCCCTCGGCGCGTTCCTTCGCGGAGCTCTCGCTCGCTATTTGCACCACGGATACGCGGCCAAAGACCGCCGGCGCTTCGTTCAAAATGGCCGGAAAGAAAATTCACCTGGTCGGGTGCGCGAAGGGCGCAGGGATGATTCATCCCAATCTGGCGACCACGCTCGCGTTCGTCGTCACCGATGCCGCTATCGCTCCTCCGCTTTTGCAAAAAACGTTACGTGACGTTTGCTCGCGTACCTTTAACTCCATCAGCATCGATGGCGACTCTTCGACGAATGACACTCTGCTGGTGTTGGCCAACGGCGCCGCGGGAGCGCCCGCAATTCGCGCTGGGAGCGCGGCGCATCGCGCCTTCGCCAAGGCGCTCGAGGACGTTTGCAAGTCGCTCGCGCTGCAGATCGTCGCCGATGGAGAAGGCGCGCAGCGCGTGATCGAAATCGAAGTTCGCGGCGCGAAAACCGAAGCGGCTGCGCAAGCCGCATCGCGGAAACGATCGCGACTTCGCCGCTGGTCAAGACCGCGTTTGCCGGCGGCGATCCCAACTGGGGCCGCATTTTCGCCGCCGCCGGCCGCTCCGGCGTGCAGTTCGATCCCGCGCGCGTCGATATCAAGATGGCTGGCATTCCCGTGTTGCGGCGAGGCAATCCAGCTGGATTTCAACGAGCGGGCCGCCAGCAATCGAATGCTCGCGGAACATGTTCCCATTGTTCTGCACTTGCACGCAGGCACCGCCAGCGCGCGCTACTGGACTTGCGACCTTACGGCGGAGTACGTTCGCATCAATGCTTCCTATCGAACCTAACCGGTCCAGACGTTGCGCCGCAGATGGGAAGCGGTCAATCGTTGCCTCCCGCCGGAAGCACTTCCTAGCTGGAGCGATGATCCATCGCGGATCAAGTAGACCCTGGTCAGTTTGGATTGAACTAGTCAGTTGGACTAGGTTCATCGATCTAATTGCTTTATTCGTGAAAGGACGAACACACATGTTCTCGCTGAAGGATGCAGCTTCGATGCGTTGGGCTATCGCTTTGGGTTTATGCTGCGGAATTTTTGCCGTTGTTCCCTCGCCGGTGTATTCGCAGGCCACAGCCTCTTCCAGCAGTCCAACGGCTTCACAAGATCCAGCCGAGATCGATCAAGTTTGGCAACGCGCCAGTGCCAAGTATGATGCGCACCGAGCAGAACTCCTGATGGAAGTGAATCGCGAGGATCACAACGGTCCTTTCCGCCCCGATTGGGAATCGCTCGAACACTACGAAGCCCCCGAGTGGTATAAGGACGCAAAATTCGGCATCTTCATACACTGGGGCGTCTACTCGGTTCCCGCGTTCGGCAACGAGTGGTACCCGCGAAACATGTACCGCCCTGGATCCGAAGAAAACAAACACCACAGCGCCACGTATGGCCCGCTCGATAAGTTCGGCTACAAGGATTTCATTCCCATGTTCAAGGCCGAGCACTTTGACCCCGCTGCCTGGGCGCAGCTCTTCAAGCAAGCTGGCGCAAAATATGTGGTGCCCGTCGCGGAACATCACGATGGCTTCGCGATGTACGACAGCGGACTGAGCGACTGGACGGCGGCAAAAATGGGCCCGCGCCGCGACGTTATCGGCGAGCTGGCGAAGGCCGTCACGGGCCGAAGGTCTTCACTTTGGCGCGTCCTCTCACCGCGTCGAGCATAATTTCTTTCTGGGCGTCGGACGCTCCATCCCATCCGACATCAATGATCCGCAATACGCGGCTTTTTACGGGCCCGCTCACAACTGGATGGAAGCCAAACAGGGCACGCCTTTATCCAATGACTTCACGTTCGTCTCGGCCGCTTGGACCGCGGATTGGCTGGCTCGAGCGACGGAGATCGTCGAGAAATACCATCCCGACGTCATGTACTTCGACTGGTGGATCGGGCAGCCTTCGGTGCGGGCAGACCTGACGCGTTTCGCGGCGTTCTATTACAACAGCGCCCTCAAATTCAGCGGCCACGCGGGTGTCATCAATTACAAGGACTTTGCGATGCAGGAACACAGCGCGATCCTGGATATGGAACGCGGTCAGCTCGGCAACATCCGTCCGCTCTACTGGCAAACCGACACGTCAGTCAGCAACAAGTCCTGGGGCTACATCAAGAATGACACATTCAAATCCCCGCAGTTCATCGTTCATCAGCTCATCGATATCGTCAGTAAGAATGGGAATCTGCTTTTAAACTTCGGCCCGCAGTCGGATGGCACAATTCCGGACGAAGTACAGGCGGTATTGCGCGATGTAGGTTCGTGGCTGCAAGTCAACGGAGAAGCGATTTACGGCACGCGTCCGTGGAAGCTTTACGGCGAAGGACCGACGAGAGTAACCGCTGGCTCGTTCCACGATACGGACACTGCGGCTTACACTGCCGAAGATTTTCGCTTCACCACCAAAGGCACCTCGCTCTTCGCCATCGAACTTGGCTGGCCCTCCACAGGCGAGGCAGTTATCCATTCGCTCGGGAGCACCCCGATGAAGGGCCAGAAAATCGGTTCGGTTGTGTTGCTCGGTTCCGACACACCGCTTTCGTTCCAGCAACAAGCCGACGGCCTGCGCATCCAACTTCCGGCGAAAGGTCCGGGTAAGTACGCCTACCCGTTCCGCGTCGTGTTCGATGGCGTGGCACCGTAGTGCACGAGGGCAGCTGCGAAGGAAATGATCCTACTGTTCCCATTTCCAGTTGGCGAATTGTTCGCGGAGAGCGATTTTTTTGAATTTGCCCACCGGACGTGCGCGGCAAGCGCGTCAAGAAAAACGAACGCGTCCGGGAGTTGCCACTTCGCGAAAGACTGTGCCAGGAAAGCGCGTAACTCCTCAGGCGTTGCCTGGGCTCCATCCTTCAGGACCACCGCCGCGACTGGGCGCTCTTGCCACTTGGGGTGCGGGACTCCGACGACCGCGGCTTCTTTGACGGCTGGATGCCCCATCAAAGTATTTTCGATATCCACGGAGCTGATCCATTCGCCCCCGGACTTCACCAGGTCTTTGGCGCGATCGACAATCTTGATAAATCCTTCGTCGTCCATCGTGGCTATGTCGCCGGTCTTGAACCACCCATCCTCCGTCCACCGATGAGCCTGGTCCGGCGATTTGTAATAGCTGGCCGCCACCCAGGGTCCGCGCACTTCGAGTTCTCCAGGCGTATTGCCATCGCGCGGAGCTTCCACGGACTTGCCCTCGAGTCCTTCCGGGCGCATGACCCGCAGTTCGATAAAAGGCGTGGGCCAGCCTTGTTTCGAGCGGACCTCGTACTGTTGGTCGAGACGTCCAACTCGCTCATGTGGCGCTTTAAGCCTGCCGACAGTCGCCAGAGGGGCGGTCTCGGTCATGCCCCAAAGGTGCAGGATGTGCAGACCGTGTTGATCGAGAGTGCGCATCAGTTGTTCCGGTGGCGCCGTGCCACCGATGACAATGCGAACAGGCCAGTCGAATTTCCACCGGCCAGGATTTTTCTCGAGAGCCTCGAGCACTCCGAGCCAAACAGTGGGCACGCCGCAAGCGATAGTGACGTGCTCCTCTGCGATCAGGTCAAGAACACTTTCGGGATCGACATTAGGCCCCGGGAGAATCAGCCGAGCCCCCGCCATCGCACAGGAGTAGGGCAAGCCCCAGGCATTGGCGTGAAACATCGGTGCCACGGGGAGGACGGTGTCGTGATGGCCGATCGCGAAGGAGTCCACGCACATCTCAGCAAACGTGTGCAGTACCAGTGCGCGATGGGAGTAGATCACGCCTTTCGAATTGCCCGTGGTGCCCGAAGTGAAACACATGGCCGCGCCGTCATTTTCGTCGATCGCCGGGTAGCGGAAATCGTCGCTCGCTCCCGCAAGCAGTTCCTCGTAGTTCAAAAAGCCGTCCGGGATGCTTCCTCCGCCGTACGGGAACCACGATGACCCGTTCGAAGGACACGCTGGCGCGGAATTTTTCAAACGCCGGCAGCAGTACGTCGTCAATGACCAGGAACCGGTCCTCAGCGTGATTAATGATGGCCGCGAGCTCGTGCGGGTGCAGGCGCAGGTTCAGCGTGTGAAGGATTCCGCCCGCGCACGGCACGCCGAAGAACGCTTCGAGATGGCCGGAATGATTCCACATCATGGAAGCGACGCGGTCGCCCGGTCGCAAGCCAAGTTTGGTCATCGCATCGGCAAGTCGCCGCGCGCGTCGGTAGAAAGCGCCGTAGGTGCGTCCGCTGCGATGGAGCGGTCTGGTCTGCGGGAGACGATCTCCACGCGGTGGAAGAGCTTCCCGGCCCGCTCCAGAATTGCGGGGAGCGTCAGCGGAAAATCCATCATGGTGCCGCGCATGAAAATTCCTCTTCCGAGCCAATTTGGCGGCATCCTACCATTATTCGCACACCGTAGGTGCCTCAACCGCTACAGGATCGAGCATTGGACCAGCAAGGAACCGCTCCAGAAGGACGGAGTTTGCCGGGAGCGGGCCGGCGCGTCAGACTCTTTCCCATTGCAAAAGGGGTTAATTTTCGAGACCATGCCTCTGACCGCTGAAGTGCCGGTCTCGCTCCCCGCGGTGGCTCGGCTTTCCCGACTGCCCGTGAACGATAGCTGTTCTTCAGCGCGCTCCGCGACTCTCACTTGGGTTCCGGGCAGAAGGAGTGGCAGGTGAAGAAGCTCTACATCGGCAATCTTCCGTTTTCCGCGACGGAAGAGCAGCTGCAGGAATGGTTCGCTCAAGTTGGCGTAACTCCCTCGGGTGTCAATCTCATTCGTGATCGGTTCACGGGACAATCCCGCGGCTTTGCCTTCGTGGAAGTGCAGAGTGACGAAGACGCCGACCGCGCGGTCAACTCGCTGAACGGCCAAAATTTCGGCGGGCGGAACCTCGTCGTCAATGAAGCGCGGCCGCAGGCTGAGCGCGGCGGCGGTGGCGGTGGACGCGGCGGTGGCGGTGGTGGTTACGGCGGCGGTCGCGGCGGCCATGGTGGTGGGGGTGGCGGTGGTGGCCGAGGCGGCCACGGCGGCGGTGGCGGTCGCGGCGGAGATCGTGGAGACCGCGGTAATCGTTGGTAAGTTATCTTTCAAGATCTTAGGGCGGCGTCCTAATCCCTCGGGACGCCGCTAGAAACCCTCCTGAAAAATCTCCTATGATACGTCTGCGTCTATCGCCTCCTTATTATGTGCTGCAACATTTAGCGCTGGAATTCGTCTAACAGATTGGCTGCATGCCGCAGGCAGGAGCAGCAACCAGCCTCACGGCCCTGCCTGGGAAGGCGGTGCTTGCTCATGCCCCTGTGGGATGGCGGCAGCCCAGCGCGGGTTCAGCACTGGCAAACATTGGCCATCGCGTATAGTATCCCGGCGCATAACGGACGTCCCCAACCCCGTTCGCGAGAGAGCATCCGTCCTTGCGCCATGGAGCGCGGCGACCGAAACAAATCGCCCCGTAACGTGTTTGAAACAATAGGCAATGAAAATGTGGCACGCCGCCGAATGTGCAGTATCTTGAGCGCCTGGCGGCCCGCCCCCATTTGGAGGGATTGCCTATTTCGCCGCCCAGAGTGAGACGAGCGATGCCTGACGAACACGAGAAGAACCTTCTGGCCGCTCCCTGCATCCAAGCGGATGAAGAGGACGAAGCAAAGAGAACGATGACCACGTGGCACAAACGCGATTGGCAGCAATTTTATGAACTGGCGCGCCGCCCCTGGCAGCGTCACCGCCCGCCCCGGCCCGTGTATCCGACGGGTTTGAATCGCGTGCTGCCCGCCCAAGGTTTCAGTTTGTCTGAACTCGATGATGCCGGCGTCGATCTCGATCTCGCCGAGCGCCTCGGCCTTCCCGTGGACGCCGGCCGCATCGGCGCCTATGGTCCGAACGTCACTGTGCTGCGCGATTTCGTCCGCTCTTCCCGCCAGCCTCGCTAATCCTATTTGCCCCGTTATTTTTTCTCAGTAGCCGGCCGCTCTCCTATTCACATTGCCTTTGCCTGAAAATTCGAAATCCAGCTAGCCCACCGCTCCTTAGTTCTTCAGTCCATTTCGCACCGGCCTCGCGCTACAATGTCGCCTCGCTGCCTCCGAGGAGTACACCTCTATGAAACGCTTGGCCTGGCTCTCATCGATCCCGCTCATCGCTCTAGCCGCACTCATCATCGCGTTCGCGCCCCTTTCCGCAAACGCCGCCACACCCGACTACTCCATTCAGGCCATTCGCTACTCCTCCGCACAGGATGAAGTCGCCGGCCTCGTCATGGGCGCTCCCAAAGGCGAAAAAATCGAAATCGCCATGGTCATCTGGCTCATTCGCGGCGGCGGCCACAACATTCTTTTCGACAGTGGCTATCACCGCGACACTTTCCTCAAATATTTCCCAGCGACCGGCTACATCCGCCCCGACGAGGCCGTCAAGCTCGCCGGCGTCCAACCCGATGAAATCACCGACATCGTCATCAGCCACGCGCACTGGGATCATCTCGGCGGCATCGATCTTTTTCCCAAAGCCAATGTCTGGATTCAAAAAGAGGAATATCGGTATTATACGAACGATGCCTGGCAGCCAGGCGGCGATCACGGCGGCATCGACCCCGAAGACGTCCAGCAACTCGTCAAGCTCAACACCGAAGGCCGTCTCCGCCTCGTCGATGGCGACAACATCGAAATTTTCCCCGGCATTCGCGCCTACACCGGCGGTCACCACACCTTTTCATCTCAATACATAGCAATCGATGGCAATCCTCCCTTCGTCCTCGCTTCCGACAATTGCTATCTCTATCGCAACCTGGCCGAACACAAAGCCAGCGCCACTTTCACCGAAGCCTATCACGCCGCCAACATCAAGAATCAGGAGCGCATGATTCAACTCGCCGGCGGAAATCCAGACCGCGTCATTCCCGGCCACGACTCCGCCCAATTCCAAAAATATCCCACCATCGACCGCATCGCCAAAATCAAATAACTTCCGAAATTTTCTCCGCCCTGGTGCAGCGCCGGCATCTTGCAAGCTGTCTTTTCTTACTTTCTTTTCTTTCTTTTCCATCCTTGAATGATTCTCGGCAATCGCCTACACATTTTCTGCCCGCCGGGAATTGCCCCAGTCACAAGTCACCATTCACCTCCCCAAGTTTTTCCACAATCATTCACACATTTGCACAGACATTTTCCCCGATTTTCGTTGACGCCGAAAACAACTAAGTTTATCTTCCGCACCAGATTGAACCGGAAGCGTAACAGACTTTACGGTTCGGTTCAGACCTCGCGATACCTTAACCGTTGTCGCGATTCTGATCGGAACCGGGAAGTTAGTGGACTCCTTCGTCAGAGCGGTGCTCGCAAAAGCTTAACCGCGATTGCGGCGCCAGTCTGAAGAAGGATGCTCGGAAATGTAAGGTTTGGTTCAGTGCCTGCGATCGCTTAACCGCCATTGCAGTATTGGGTCGGATCCGAAATTTCTGAGGCTTGGCGGTTTGGTTTGGATGTCGCGGGGGCTTCACGGCTTTCGCGGCGCCGGGCTAAATCGAAAAGTTCGTGGGCATTGCGGTGTGGCGCGAGGGTAGCAGCGGCTTAACCGCTGTTGTGACGCTGCCCCAAATCGTAAAGCTCGTAGGTGGTACGCATCAGTTTGGAAGGCGCAACAAGCCGCAAGGCTCCTGCGTCGCTGGATTGAACGGAAGCCTGAAACTTTACGGCTCGATTTAGAGGGCGCAACTCGCTTAACCGCTGGTTGCGCCCTCAACTTTTCTAGCCCGCTCTCCCGCCGCACTCACCCTCGTTTCCTTCTTACTACTCAGCCAGACCACCCGCCTCTTACCACTAGCCACTAGCCCCCAATTTGGTGTAGTCTCTAGCCATGCAAATAGGACAAAGACTCAAAACGCTTCGCGAAGAAAAGGATTTCAGCCAGGGCGATATCGAGAAAGCCACCGGCCTTCTCCGCTGTTACGTTTCTCGCGTCGAAAACGGCCACACCGTCCCGACCGTCGAAACCTTGGAAAAGTGGGCCCGCGCCTTGGACATGCCGCTCTACAAAGTCATGTACGAAGGCAACGAACCGCCCAAGCCCCGCAAACTCGTCAGCGACGACGACAAAGGCCTCTGGGGCTACTCTAGGAAAGAAGCCCTCGAACTTAGCCAATTGCAGCGCAATCTAGCCAAGATGGATCCCAAAAAGCGCATCCTCTTGCTGGGTTTCGCCGCCCGCCTGGCCCGCCACGCCGCAAAGTAATCTCTTTCATTGCCATTTGTTTTGTGTAGGCGTTTTGTGTAGGCGCACGACTTCAGTCGTGCCGTACTTACTCTGTCCTTCGATTTGGGGGTCGGAGCTTCACCTCCAACTTTACGCCTTCCCCACTTCAATGCACCCGTTCTGAAACGTGCTTCGACACACTCAGCTCGCGGATAATGTCGTACATCTCCTCTTCCCTTCGCGCTGCCACGAGAACCCCAAGCGCCTTGCCATAAGCCGTTATCGCTCCGGCCAAATTGCGAAACTCCGGTGTGTCCTTAGCCAACTTCCGCCGCTCGATTTGTGCATCCGCGGAGAGTTCCAGAATTTGTTCTATCACTCTATTCGCAAGTCCTGCGTCTGCTTTCCTCATCGACCGAACCTCCTTCTCACCAGCAAAGGGGGCGGTCCCGCCAAGATTTCGCATAGGGTAATACCCCGAATCTGCTATCGGACTATCACCGAGGCGCGCAGCCATTAACTCCAGCGGCTAGCGCGTGGCCGGATCTTTACTCCGGGGGCAAAGCCACCCCACACCGTCATTTCGAACGCAGCGAGGGAGCTGCTTTGCTTTTTCTTTCCCCTTGCGAACAAAGCACATCGCCCGAGCCGTGTTATCCTTGCAACTTCATTTTCCAAGTATCCTGAATCTTCGAAACTATCTCCACCATGTTTGAACAAGTCTTCAAAAATATCGACGACGTTCTCTGGAAAGAAGCCGGCTGCACAACCGAGCTCGACTACACCGAGCAAACCTCCTGGCTCCTCTTCCTCAAGTATCTCGAAGCGCTCGAAGCAGGAGCGCGCCAACGAAGCCGAGCTCGAGCGCAAGAAGTACACTTACCTGCTCGACAAGCCCTATCGCTGGGAAACCTGGGCTGCGCCCAAAGACAAAGACGGCAAGATCGACCACAACAAAGCCCTCTCCGGCGACGACCTCCGCGACTTCGTCAACGCCAAGCTCTTCCCCTACCTCCACGGCTTCAAGCAACGCGCCACCGGCCCGAACACCATCGAATACAAAATCGGCGAGATCTTCGGCGAAATCAAAAACAAGATTCAGAGCGGCTACAACCTGCGCGAAATCATCGACCACATCGACGAGCTTCGCTTCGGCTCGCAAACCGAAAAGCACGAACTCTCGCACCTCTACGAAGCCAAAATCCGCAACATGGGCAACGCCGGCCGCAACGGCGGCGAATACTACACGCCGCGCCCCCTCATCCGCGCCATCATTCAGGTCGTCAAGCCCCGCATCGGCGAACGCATCTACGACGGCGCCTGTCGGCTCCGCCGGCTTCCTATGCGAATCCTTCGAATACCTGAAACGCAAGGCAAAGACCTCACCACGAAAGACTTCAAGACTCTTCAGGAACGCACTTTCTTCGGCAAAGAAAAGAAATCCCTCGCCTACGTCATCGCCATCATGAACATGATTCTCCACGGCATCGAAGCGCCGAACATCATCCACACCAACACGCTCACCGAAAACATCAACGACATTCAGGACAAAGACCGCTACCAAGTCGTCCTCGCCAATCCGCCCTTCGGCGGCAGCGAGCGCAAGGAAATCCAGCAGAACTTCCCCATCCGAACCGGCGAAACCGCCTTCCTCTTCCTCCAGCACTTCATCAAAATGCTCAAAGCCGGCGGCCGCGCCGGCATCGTCATCAAAAACACCTTTCTCTCCAATACTGACAACGCCTCCGTCAGCCTCCGCAAACTGCTGCTCGAAAGTTGCAACCTTCACACCATCCTCGATTGCCCCGGCGGCACGTTTCAGGGCGCAGGCGTAAAGACCGTCGTCCTCTTTTTCGAAAAAGGCGCGCCGACCCGCAAAATCTGGTATTACCAGCTCGATCCCGGCCGCAATCTCGGCAAAACCAATCCGCTCAACGATGACGACATGGCCGAATTCGTCAAGCTGCAAAAGAAATTCGCCGACTCGCCCAAGTCTGGTCCGTGGATGCGAAGACGATCGACCAAACCACCTTCGATCTCTCCGTAAAAATCCCAACGGTGGCGAGGAAATCGCGCATCGCAGCCCGCACGAAATCATGGACGAAATCGCTGCGCTTGACTCCGAAAGCGCTGAAGTGCTGGCGAGTATTCGGGCGCTGTTATGAAGAGCGGTTGGGGAGTCAAAGCAGCTTGGCGAACTGGCGAGCTCGAGGACGAATGGGCTGGCGCGGCTCGACAGCCAAGGAATACACAAGGTCCGGCTCACTGTTCCTATCCGTGAACGTTCAAACTAGGGTCAGACTAAGTTGATTTCGCGGATGCGATACATAGCGAGGAGCGCTTTATGAGCGCTCCGGAATTGTTCTGCCGACGGACGACGTGCTTATCTGCAACATGGCGCGGGCATCGTGGAAAGGTCGCGATAGTCGGCGGAGATCCCGACCTGCGCGCGTCAACCGTCTGTTTCGCTCATCACGAGCGATAAAAGGGAAAATTCTTCCGAAGTTTCTATTACCTGATGTTTGTCGAGTCCCTATATTCAGACGATCGTGAGCTCGCGGCTTAATGGGGCCACGACGCCGCACCTCATCAGCGCGACATCACTGAATTCCCGATTGTTCTCCCGCCGCTTCCCGAACAGCGGCGGATCGTTGGCATCCTGGACGAGGCGTTTGAGGGCATCGCTACCGCCAAAGCCAACGCCGAAAAGAACCTCCAAAACGCCCGCGCCCTCTTCGAAAGCCACCTCCAATCCGTTTTCAACCATCGCGGAGAGGGCTGGGTGGAGAAGCCACTTGCGGAATTCTGTGAGATCAAGCACGGCTTTGCTTTGATGGCGCGGACTTTCTCGAACGAAGTGCCCCAGGGCACTTGCTCGGTTATCACCCCGGCAACTTCACGGAGGACGGCAAGATTGCTATTCAGCGAGAGAACACAAAGCGACTCAGCGGCAAGCCGCTTAGTGATTTTCATTCGACGTAGGCGACCTGGTAGTCTACAGATGATTGACCTTCGTCGAAGATGAAGATTCGGGCAAGCCAGCGATTCGTCGAGACGGATGAAGTTCTCCACAATCAGCGAATCGATGATCTTCTTGAACGACTGTGTCGAGAAGCGCCTGCGATCTATTACTTCCATGATGACTGAAGGTTTTCTGAAGAACATCAAGGGGTCAGCGACCGGGACGATGGTTAAGCACACCGCACCGAAGCGAATCTTGAGCAACGTGATCCCTTTTCCAAAAACGGAAGAACAGTCGATCATCGCAACTTGACGCTCTCCGCCAAGAAACGCAGCGGCTGGAATCCGTTTACCGGCGCAAATTCGTCGCGCTGGAGTCCTCAAGAAGTCGCTGCTCCACCAAGCCTTCACCGGCAATCTACTACTCGGAGCAAAACATGAACGAAGCCGAAACCAGAGCCGAGCACATCGATCCCGCGCTGAAAGCTGCGGGCTGGGGCGTGGTCGAAGGTAGCCGTATCCGGCGCGAGTATCCCATCACCCCGGGTCGAATCGAAGGCTACGGCACGGCGCGGTAAGCCACTCACCGCCGACTACGTTCTCGAATATCGCAACACCAAGCTCGCCGTCGTCGAAGCCAAAGCCTGGGACGAAGCACTGACCGAAGGTCTGGCGCAGGCCAAAAATTACGCCGAGAAGATGGCCCTCCGCTTCGCCTACTGCTCCAACGGCCAGGGCATCTACGGCGTGGACATGGAAACCGGCAAAGAAGGCCAGCTTCCGCTTTATCCTACGCCCGACGAACTCTGGAACCTCGCCTTTGCCGAAGAAACGCCTGGCGCGACCGCTTCGCCGCCGTTCCCTTCAAGACAAGTGTGGCACTTGGGCCAGCCGCTACTATCAGGAAATTGCCGTCGATCGCGTTCTCGAAGCCATGCCGACGGACAGCATCGCATCTTGCTCACGCTCGCAACCGGTACCGGCAAGACTTCCATCGCCTTTCAGATCGCCTGGAAGCTTTTCAACACCCGCTGGAACCTCACGAGCCGGCGAACCGACACGCGCCGCCCGCGCATCCTGTTTCTCGCCGACCGCAACAATCTCGCCGATCAGGCTTATAACGACTTCTCTCCGCCTTTCCCGAAGACGCTCTCGCCCGCATCGACCGGAAGACATCCGCAAAAAGGGCAAAGTCCCCAAGAACGCCAGCGTCTTCTTCACCATCTTTCAGACTTTCATGAGCGGCCCGCCGAAAGGATGGTAAGCCCTCGCCTTATTTCGGCGAATATCCGCCTGATTTTTTCGATTTCATCGTCATTGATGAATGCCATCGCGGCGGAGCCAACGATGAAAGCAACTGGCGCGGCATCCTGGACTACTTCGCTCCCGCCGTGCAGCTTGGCCTCACCGCAACACCCAAGCGCAAAGAAAATGCCGACACCTACGAATATTTCGGCGAGCCTGTTTACATCTATTCGCTCCGGGAAGGCATCAACGACGGCTTCCTCACGCCCTTCCGCGTAAAGCAGATCGCCACCACACTCGATGAGTACGTCTACACCCCCGATGATAAGCTCGTCGAAGGCGAAATCGAAGTCGGCAAGCGCTATATCGAGACCGACTTCAACAAAATCATCGAGATCAAGGAACGCGAAGCCAAGCGCGTAAAGATATTCATGGATCAGATCAACCAGAGCGAAAAAACCCTGGTGTTTTGCGCCACCCAGGAACACGCACTCGCCGTGCGCGATCTTATCAATCAGATGAAGACCAGCAGCGACCCGAATTATTGTCAGCGAGTCACGGCCAACGACGGCGAGCTAGGCAACCAGCATCTCCGCGACTTTCAGGACAACGAAAAAACCATCCCTACAATTTTCACCACGTCGCAGAAACTCTCAACCGGCGTGGACGCGCGCAACATCCGCAACATCGTGCTCATGCGGCCCATCAGCTCGATGATCGAGTTCAAGCAGATCATCGGTCGTGGCACCCGCCTCTACGACGGCAAAGATTACTTCACCATTTACGACTTCGTGAGGGCGTACCATCATTTCAGCGACCCCGAATGGGACGGCGAACCGCTCGAACCCGAGCCTGTCCAAGTGCGAATCCCTGCAATGTGTGAAGTCGCGCCTCCCCCGCGGTCTGCGGCATGGCCTGCGAGTGCCCCGAAGAGCCCTGCGACGCGTGCATCAACAACCGCGCGTGAAGAAGAAGTCAACAGTCAAACTGGCTGACGGCAAAGAACGCAGCATCCAGCACATGATGGTCACCTGCCTTCTGGCACCCCGACGGCACACCAATGTCCGCCCAGCAGTTCATGGAAATCCTGTTCGGCAAATTGCCCGAATTCTTCAAAGACGAAGCCGAGCTCCGCAAATTATGGAGCGCGCCCGACACCCGGAAAATGCTATTGAACGGTCTCGCAGAAAAAGGCTTCGGCCATGACCAGCTGTCCGAAATGCAAAGAATCATCGACGCCGAAAAGAGCGACCTCTTTGACGTGCTCGCTTACGTCGCCTACGCCTTGCCGCCACTTACCCGCGAAGAACGCGCCACTCGCGCAAAAGTTGCCATCAAGCATACAATTCAATAGCAAGCAGCAGGCGTTCCTGGAATTCGTTCTAGCCCACTACGTTACCGTTGGAGTGGATGAACTTGACCAGGAGAAACTAAGTCCGCTGCTTCGCCTGAAGTATTCCGACTCCATCGCCGACGCCATCGCCGACCTTGGCAGGCCTGAGGAGATCGGGAAAGCCTTCGCGGGGTTTCAGAAATATCTCTACCAACGGGCTGCCTAGTTACTGCTCCTCATCTCTCAATAAACGGCCCACTACCTTAGTTCCCCGCATCCGGCGCGTTCAGCGTCCCAATTATTTCCGGGGGACGCTAGCCGCGTGCGGGGCCTCTTACGGTTCCTTGCCTCGCTAATCACCCCTCAACTTCCATAGCCTTCAGTCTTGTACCGCCGCGAGAACCAGCCCCCGTTCAACCCCCGCAAATCGCCGTTCAACCGTCAATTTCGACCATTCCCTGTAAAACACTTTACCTCCTCGCCAATCCCGTGCTACCCTCCCTCATGTTTCGCCCACCTCACACCAGCTCGTGCGTTGCCCTTCCACCTGGATACGCCTATCCGTCCTTGACGTCCGTCGGAAACCTTCAAACCTTTCAACTTTCCAACCTTTCAACGCGGGCCCATGCTAACCCCTTTATAATCCGCACTTCCGTAAAACCCACCCATAAGTTATTTAGAATGAACACTTCCAAAACACAGGACTTAAAACCCTTTAGAATGAACACTTCCGAAAAAACCGGGGAGGGGGGCCCCTCATCTCTCCACACCCTTGCGCTCCTCGTCCGTCCAACCAGGCAGTCTCACATACGGAGGATTCCCTGCCATGAACTCGTTTCTAACCGCAACCCTGTTCCTTCTCGCCGCCCTGAATGGCTTTCCGCAAAACAAGCCTTCTGCCCAGGACAAACCTGCCGCGCAGGACGACCATCATCAAGGCGTCGTCGAACGCGGCGATCACGTCATGGGCTTCTCGCATGACAAAGCCACCCACCATTTCATTCTCTATCCTGACGGCGGCGCCATCGACGTCCAGGCCAACGCGGCCGGCGGCACCGCCACGCGCGATGAAATCCGCATGCACTTCGGGCACATCGCAAAGATGTTCGCGGCGGGCGATTTTTCCGCGCCTATGCTCATCCATTCCCAAAATCCTCCCGGCGCGGAGACCATGAAGCGTCTGCGCGAAGCCATCCAGTACAAACTGGAAAACACCGAGCACGGCGCGCGCATCCGCATCACATCGAAAAATGCCGGCGCCGTTGCCGCCGTGCACGAATTTCTGCGCTTCCAAATTAAGGACCATCAGACCGGCGATTCCGGCGAGGTCACCACCGCCCCATGAGCCACCCACCGTTCATTGCACACGAGCGCAGTCTTCTCTGCGTCAACTCCGCCTACGGCGTTCACCCCGACCGCGTCGGGGCGTCCTCTTTCAACTTTAAACTTTCAACCTTCAACCATTCTCCGCATTTGTACCGTTGCCGGAATGCGGCTAAAATGGACAACTCGAGCAGCCCTAATGGCCACACCGTTCAACATCATCTCCAATCAGCCGCCAGCGCCGGTACCCCCGCCAAGCGCGCATCCGCGTCCGGACTGGCTCCGGGTAAAATTCTTCGGCGGCGAGCGCTACCAGGATCTGAAGCGCATCATGCGCACGCTGGACCTGCATACCGTCTGCGAGAGCGCGCGCTGCCCCAACATGGGCGAATGCTGGGACCATGGCACGGCCACCTTCATGATTCTGGGAGACATCTGCACGCGCGCCTGCGGATTTTGCGCGGTGCCTTCCGGTAAACCGGCCGGCCCGCCCGATGAAGAAGAACCTTTCCGCGTGGCCGAAGCTGTTGCGCGAATGGGTTTGCGCTACGCGGTCGTCACGCGCGTGAATCGCGATGACCAACCCGACGGCGGCGCGCACATTTTTGCGCGCACCATTGAAGAAATTCGTCGCCGCGTGCCCGGCTGCAAAGTCGAAGTGCTTATTCCGGATTTTCGCGGCGACTGGAACGCCCTGAACGTCGTCCTTGCGACGCGGCCCGACGTCCTGAATCACAACACGGAAACCGTGCCGCGCCTCTACCGCCAGGTCCGCAAAGGCGCGCTATACGAGCGTTCTCTCGAACTGCTTCGCCGCGCAAAACAGTCACATCCGGACGTGCCGACAAAAACCGGCTTGATGCTTGGTCTTGGCGAAGAAAAAGAAGAAGTGCTTGCCACGCTGAAGGACCTCGCCGCACAAGGCACGGACATCCTCACGTTGGGCCAGTATCTGCAGCCCACGCGCGAACATCTTCCCATCGTTCGCTACGTTCATCCGGACGAATTCGCCGAGTTCAAAATTTTGGGCGAAGCCATGGGTTTCAAGCACGTCGAAGCCGGCCCGCTGGTCCGCTCCTCCTATCACGCCTTCGAGCAAACCGAATCCGCCCACAAATAAATGTGCTCCGCGCTAACTTCTTTTCATCTCGCAATTTATCAGGAGAATTTCGGACTCTAAAAGAAAGAGACAGGCGCCAGCCTAGTTCGGGAATACGGATTGCAGAACTGCTATTTCGATCTTGGGCCAGAACGATGAGTACCAAGCCCGAAACTAGCAGCGCCACGGTGACAGGTGGAGGAATGCTGGTAGTCTCCGGCTTATCAACCGTTGCCGTGATCGGTCCAATTTTTGCGACCTCTTCCTTTTTGTGATAGTCGAAGTTCGGATGCAGCAGGGCGACTATGCCGAGCAGGAAGAGGATGATTCCGACGATGAAGAGTCCGCGTTTCATGACGCTGACATTATCACAAACAATGCGGATCATGGCCGGGGATGCCATTGGACACACCCCTGCGCCAGATTGGCGAAGGGGAATTTCAGACTTCTGGTGCGGATCGAGAAGAAAGGAACTACGAACGGCTTGCGGCGGCAGTAGCAGCAGCGGCTTTCTTGGCGGCCTTGGCAGCGGTGGAAGCCTTGCGGCGGCGCTTGGTCTTCGGCGGGGTTGCAGGGGCTTCGCCGATGAGTTCAGCCACCATGATGCTGGTAACGAACAACTTGGGGCCGTGATCGTCAAAATCAATCGCGGTACGCTCCTGGTCGGACGCGGTGACAATGCCCAGGCCGTACGTCTCGTGCTTGACGGTTTGTCCTTCTGCCATCACTTGCACATCATCCTCCTTGACCACACTCTTACGTCGTTGAAACTCGATTCGAATCTCGTTAAGTGCGGCGCCCTCAAGCAAATCGAGGACACCCAAATGCAGCGCAGGCTAGATGCCGGTTACGTTCTCTGCCTGAAGGCCTTTGGGGCCTTTCTTTACTTCAAATTCCACTGCCTGGCCTTCGTTGAGCGATTTGTATCCGTCCATCATGATCGCGGAGAAGTGCACGAAAACATCTTCTCCCGTTTGACGCTGGATAAAACCATAGCCCTTTGAAGCATTGAACCACTTGACTGTTCCTTGTTCCTTCACATTCCACTACCTCGAATGCGCTAACCCGACATGGCCGGGTCGCGACATGGAATTGCTTTGCTTCTCTTGGTCCGTATCCTGGTTAGCCAACGGGTGAGCCAACACCCGCGTTCTCCCAAGCTCCGCGACAACCTCTAGCCCGCAAAAAAGGTCGCAAGACTGACCTTGCAGCCCCTTCGAACGAGTCCAAAGGTATTACAAGAGCAACAAACGCTAGCCAAAGAGTACCATGAAATGACCTATTTGTCCATGCCGAGGCGGGCGAAGTCTACGGGTTCGATGCTGAGTTAAACGATTGATAAAGGTAGACTTAATAAGATAAGGGGAAGGGAAAGTCGGTATCAACCAGTGGACGAATTCGCTATTCAAGGGACTCAGGTTGCAAGCTCAAACCGGACTCACCCGACGCCTTCTTTTCCCAATACTTGCGCACCCAGGCTTCCCAACTTTTTCCGGCGGCGGGATCCCGGCCCGTGAAGGCGAGGGCGGCAATTTCGGCGTAGGCGATTTTCTGGCGCTGGTTGCGAATCTTTAGGCAGGACGCGCACGAACGAGGTGGCAGCGTGCGGACCGGACACACGATCGAAGATGTATCCTTCTAACTTCTTGCCGTCTTTAGTGGTTAGGGTGACGTCGCCGCGATAGTCGAATGCTTTTTCGAGAGCTTCGCGCAACTCTTCTTCGGTGGCGAGTTCGGGGAGCCATCCTTCGACCGCCTCGCGCATTCTTCCGGGAGCGACTTCCAGAGTATCGGGATTTTGCGGAGGCGGTTCCGTGTGGGTGGGGCGGTCAGCGTGTCGTGGGACCCGTCAAGCGCGCGTCTCCTCGAGTTGCGCCTTGTCCTTCGCGATCTGGACCAGCGGATTGTAGGCATGCACGGGTTTTGCAGGTTCATGCAACAAGGCGAGCGGCGTCAGGGTCTTTGTATCTGCCGGAGAAGGTGGCTCTTGCGGTGGCCCAAATACCGCGAAGGCCGCTAAACGTGTGATCAACGGCGGAGGCCTCGTAACCGCTATGAACCATGCAATTGGCGCACTTAGGATTGCCGGATTCCGTGCCGTAATTTTGCCACTCGGTCGCGTCCATGAGCTCCTGGAAACTATCCGCGTAGCCGTCCTGGAGCAGATAGCAGGGCTTTTGCCAGCCGAAGACGTTGTAGGTGGGCATCCCCCAGGGAGTGCAGGCGTACTGCTGTTTGCCCATCAAGAATTCGAGGAACAGCGGAGACTGATTGAATTGCCAGGACTTTTTGCGGTTAGCCAGAATGGAGCGGAAGAGCCGCCGCGTGCGTGCACGGCCCAGGAAGTGCTTTTGATCCGGGGCCTTATCGTAGGAATAGCCCGGCGAAAGCATCATGCCTTCGACGCCTAACTCCATCATTTCATCGAAGAAAGCGCGGACGCTGTTGGGGTCGGCGCCGTCAAAGAGCGTGGTATTGGTTGTGACGCGGAAGCCGCGTTTTAGCGCTTCCTTGATTCCTTCGACCGCCAGATCGTAACCGCCTTCGCGGCAAACGGAGAAATCGTGGTGTTCGCGCTGGCCGTCCATGTGTACGGAAAAGGTTAAGTACTTGCTGGGCTTGAAGAGGTCCAGCTTTTCTTTGAGCAGCAGCGCGTTGGTGCAGAGATAGATGTATTTCTTGCGCGCAACTAGGCCCTCGACAATTTTGTCGATCTGCGGATGCATCAGCGGTTCGCCGCCGGGGATAGAAACCATCGGCGTGCCGCACTCGTCCACGGCCTTAAAGCACTCTTCGGGGCTCAATTCCTTTTTCAGAATATGGGCTGGATACTGAATTTTGCCGCAGCCGGCGCAGGCTAGATTGCAGCGGAAAAGCGGCTCGAGCATCAGGACAAACGGATAGCGCTTGCGTCCCGCAATCTTTTGCTTGAGGACGTACGTTGCGACCGTCCACATCTGTGAAATAGGTACCGGCATTTACCCTGCTTGATTCTAAGTTCGATGCAGCCGGGGGTACATGAGATTTCCCCTGGATGTTCTATTGTACTCAACTCTCTACGTTTCTGCTCGGTTGGTTTTTGCGAGGAGTGTGCCAGTTTCCGGTTACTACGTTATCCGGCATCTGGGATTGCTTCCGGATCGCCCGTAATCCGTCCAGGAATCGATGCCAAGCGCGGAGATCACTTCCTACAAGCCGACTTCACAGGACTAATCCCGCCATGGGAGCCGGATAGCTTCAGGTTAGCCGACGAACCTCTCACAATGCGGCGGAACCGGCGCTAGGAATTCCTCAATGCAGCGTGCCCTAGGCGCACGGTCCCGGTGCGTGTCTAGTAATCCCTCGCAGTTGCGTCGAATGATCCGGAATGGATCGGTCTACGCGATGTCACCTTCCAGTGCTTGTTGCCGTACTCCGCTGCAATCTGCTTGTGGGCGCGACCCAAGTCTCCTTAATCAAAAGCGGCAGGTCGTGTATCCAATCGTCTTTACTTACCCCGCCAGGATAGATGACATGGGCCAGATTGTCTTTTGTGTACGCGACAACAAAATTGGCGTGCGCCAATCGAATAGTTGCCGTCGCCGGGCCTCGTTTTCTGCGCCGGAGGAACGCCCGCGGCCGTCTGGACTGCTTCGAGAGCAGCTTCGGTTCCAGTGAGGCCGACAAAATGTTTATCGAAATTGTCGAGCCACCGGCGCAATTCCACCGGGGTGTCCCGTGCGGGATCGGTGGTAACAAAAACGAGCTTGACCTGATCGGCCATACCCGGAGGGCAATTTCTTCAGAGCCGCGCCGATATTCGCCATGTGCATGGGACACTGATCGGGGCAATACGTATAGCCGAAAAAAAGGAGCGTGACCGACCCCAGGGTCCTGTTCCAGAAATCAAACGGAGCACCGGAGGTCTCGGTCAGAACAAATCTCGGTTTCGGTAGGGGCGGCATGATCAGGCCGCCCCGGTATATTGCTTCAGGGTGCTCGCGATGAGTTGGGTCGCGTTTCACTTCTTGCGCCGACACGACAGAGGCATGTTCGCCCAATAAAAGGGCGACGATACACAAACAGAGGAAGGGCAAATTTATTTTAGGGCAGCCTATGGGTGAACAATGACCGTCCCTTTCATGCCGAGCTGGTCATGAACGGCACAGATGTAATTGAAAGTGCCCGGAGATGTGAAGGTCACGCGAAAACGCGTTACACCTGGAGGCGACTGGGCGAGCTCGCCCTATCTTGCGGTGCAGGAGACAAAAATCCCGAGTTCACGCTGTCCGCCGGGTGAGCTTATTACCGCCTGCCTGGCCCCGTCCGAGGTCAGTAGCACATTTGCCGAACGCGGCCGCGGATCTGCAGGTTCCACCCCAAAGGTCACGGTATGGTTTATCGACGGGTCGAGACTCGTCCACTCAACCGTGTCCCCAACTCGCACGACGATCGTCTCCCGCAGGAAGCGCATCAGTGATGCGGTCTGTGAACCTCCTCCAGTCGTCGTCACGATTTCGCCGATACCGGCCGCCACGTCGCTGCCCTGCACTCCGTTCTGGTTCCCAGGAGTTCCCCGGCCCTCCAAGCGAGAGGCGTCCGCTAGCAGCAGCACTTGCTCGCTCTGCGCCTGACGATCATAGAATTCCTGGTAGTGGGGAAGGGGTTCAGACGCGTCGAGAACATGGACCACGCCGGTCATGTCCGCGTGAACCAGGCAAACAAACTTGAAGTTGCCGGCAGCCGGGAAATTTACGGTGTAAGTTGGCGAGCTTTCCGTCGGCGTCGTACTTTCACCCAATAACAAGACACCGGTGGTGACGCACGCGGAGCCATCAAAGCTGGATCCATCAGGTGTAAGTCCTGGGCACCCGACCGGGACGCCGAAGATGGGACCAAAGCCGGGCGGTCGCGTCTGGCCGGTCTTTAAGAATGTAAGCGTGTGGCGCTCATGCGTGGGAAAGGTCCATCGGATGCTGTCGCCCGCATGGACCCAAAGTTCATTCGGCAAAAAGGCCAGCGCCTGGCCTCCCCGATTGGGGCTCTCCGCACCCACGCTTACCTGCCACTGGGCTTGGACCAACTCCGGGATGATCAAAACCGACACCGCCAGCGTCCAACGGAATATCGATGAAAATCTGATCGAATTGTACGTAATCATTTGTCTCTCCTGAAGGCAGTTCTGGTTGCCAATCTCGAACTGAAAATGTCAATGCGGTCGAACCGGGAAAGGAATCCTAGATGCCATGCGAACGGACGTTTGAGAATTTGTGGCACTGGGTCTCCCTGAACATCTGCTACGCAACGTCGCACATCAAGGACGCGATGTCGCAGCCCACTTTTGACCGAAATACGCAAAACCGCAATGCACGCAGCGTCAAACTAAGGGCAAAAAAAAGTCATCAGGCAAGCCTCAGAAGACACAAGAGATAGAGACCCGCCAGCTTTGCGCGCCATTCGATTGAAGGACACCTAGGGAAGTGATAAACTTCGCTCGATTCCCGCCGAGCGCGTTGCCCGGAGCACACCTTGTCGCATTTCGTCCGCTTCGAGGGTTATCAAATTGACCTGCAGACGGGTGAGCTGCGGAAGAACGGCACCAAGGTCCGTCTCTCCGGCCAGCCATTTCAAATCTTGGCCTTGCTTCTTGAAAGACCCGGAGAACTGATCAGTCGCGAGGAATTGCGTACGAGGCTCTGGCCAGATGAAGTCTTCGTTGATTTCGACCATAGCCTCAATGCGGCGGTCAACAAACTGCGAGAGGCTTTGTGCGATTCGGCCAGCGACGTGCGTCTTATCGAGACTCTCCCGAAGCGCGGCTACCGCTTCATCGGCCGCATCGAAACGCGGGACAAACCTGCCACCCTGCAAGTCGCTTTGGTCCCGCACGGTCCGGCACCGCCCCCTCCGCGTAACCGGCTGAACCGACTAGACATCACGCTAAACCACGCGCTCACCCTATCCGTCCTCGTGCTCGCGGGACTGCTCACAGGCCTGTATGTGTATTCGAGACGGAGTCAGACCTCCGGCAACGTTGTTCCTGCTATTCACTCAATCGCGGTACTTCCGCTCAAAAACCTTTCGGGCGATCCGGCGCAAGAATATTTTGTCGATGGCATGACCGAAGAGATCATCGGACGCCTATCCATGATCCGTGGTCTTCGCGTCATCTCTCGCACTTCGGCGATGCACTTCAAGGATACCCGCGCGCCCCTGCCGGAAATCGCCAAGGCTCTCGGCGTCGATGCCATGGTGGAAGGTTCGGTCATACGCGACGGCGGTCGCGTGCGCGTTCACGCCCAGTTGATTCGCGCCGTCACCGACGAGCATTTCTGGTCTGAGACCTACGACCGCGAACTCGGAGACGCCCTCGCCTTGGAGAGCGACGTGGCACAAGCGATCGCTGCAAGGGTCGAGGTTACAGTCACCGGTGCAGAACGCGCCAGACTTGTCGCCGCGCGCCAAGTCTCCCCGGACGTTTATGAGAGCTTTCTCAAGGGGCAGCTCGCCGAAAGAAGCAACAGCCCTTCTGCGACGCAAGAAAGCATTGCTTACTTTGAGGAGGCGATCAAGAAGGACCCGGCGTTTGCACCGGCATACCTCGGCTTGGCGAAGGCGTATGACGGACTCGGCATGCCTGGCGTTGGCGGGGCTCCTCCGAGTGAATTGCAGCCAAAAGTAACCAGCGCGGTTCGTAAAGCGTTGGAACTAGATCCGGCGCTTCCTGGAGCACATGCCCTGATGGGGAGTTTGTATCAGATGCAATGGCAGTGGAACGACGCCGAGCGCGAATACAAGCTCGCCCTCGAGTTGGATCCGAACGACGCAGGGGCGCATCTCTCATTTTCGAGCTGGCTGCTGAGTCAGGGGCGCACGGAAGAGGCGCTCGCATGGTCCCGACGCGCACGGGAACTTGACCCCATCGGAATTACGGGCCATACCATGGGGTGGATTCTATTCCAGTCGCACCACTACGATGAAGCCATTCGCGAACTGCGGAGCGATCTGGAAGTGCACCAGGATGATGCCTCGACCTACTGGTCTTGCTGGTTCCTGGGCTTCGCGCTCATTGCAAACGGTCAGCCGGACGAAGCGATTCCGGTGCTGGAAAAAGCGCTCGCTCTCAGCGAGCGTAATCCGGCTGTAATCGGCGTGCTCGTCAGGGCATACGCGCATGCTGGCCGTCGCACCGAAGCGCTCCGCCTTCTTGATGAACTAAAACGACGGCAGCAGGCAGGCTACGTTCCTAGTGCTGCTTTTGTGAACGCTTATCTGGGACTGGGCGACAACGAACAGACATTTTTCTGGCTCGAGCGAGCCTTCAAGGAACGCTCACCGATTCTGCAGTACATCAAAGTCCATCCCTTCTTCGATCCCCTGCGGGGCGACCCCCGTTTTGCGGACTTGGTGCGCCGCGTCGGACTTCCCGAGACGAGCTAGCCGCGTCTTCTGGGTGGGTGAGCACTTCTTGCGAGGTTACTTCCTATGATTGCGGACGTATGACGGGCAAACCGGAAGCAATGCCACCGGTTGACAGGTTGCTCCCGATAAACGCGCTTATATTGACTGGTCTGGCCAACTTCCGGGTGACCGGCAAATCGGAAACTGACCACGAACTTCGTGAAGTCGTTCGATCGTTCACGCGGTAGCATAGGTCGGCGTTTTTTTTCGGTGCGCGCTGACGAGAAATCTGTGCCACCGAAATCTCAGAAAACATGAGGTTTAGCCGGAATCAAAAAACTTGGAAAAAGTGCTTGACAGCTTATACTGTGTATCGTACAGTGTGTGGCATACACTATATGACGCCCGGTACAAGCAACCACGAACTCTTTGAAAACCTGCGGCTGGAACTGCGGCGCGGATCCTTGGTGCTGGCCGTGCTGGCGGCGCTGCGGAGCGAGCATTACGGATACACGCTGCGGAAATCGCTTGGCGAACAGGGAATGGCGATCGATGAGGGCACGCTCTATCCCCTGCTCCGACGACTGGAGAACCAGGGGTTGTTGGTAAGCGAATGGCGCGAGGAAGAAAAAAGGAACAAGCGTTTTTACCGGCTTTCGGCCGAGGGGAAAACGATCCTGAAACAATTGCTGGCGGAATGGCAGAGCATCAATACGTCGCTGAACGGAATGCTGTGAGCAGGAAGGAGTGCGTCATGGACCTGGTTGAGAGTTATTTGAACGCAGTGGCAAAGGCGCTGCCCGAAGAGCAGCGTGCGGACATCATCGGCGAACTGTCTGAAGACATCCGCTCCGAAATGGAAGAGCGGCAAAAGGAGCTCGGGAGGCCGTTAACTGAAGAGGAGCAGGAAGGTTTGCTGAAGAAGCGCGGTAACCCCTGGCTTCTTGCGGCGCGATACCGGCAAGACCAGCGGTCGGTTGCGTTCGGCCGGCAGATCATCGGGCCAGTACTGTATCCGTTCTACGTAAAGGTTCTGTCGTTCAACCTGGGACTTACGTTTCTTATTGTTGGGGTCATTTTTTTGGCGCTGAGGCTCGCCGGGCAGAATATTTCGGTCGGCGACATGGTATCGACTTGCACGCTGCAATTTTTCATTCAGTTTGGCGTGGTTACGCTGATTTTTTCGGTGGTCGAGAAGCACCTGACAAAGCACCCGGATCGCTGGCATATCAAAGGGACGGGCGGCAAGTTCCGTCTGGACCTGAACATTGAGCGGGACATTCAGGCACGGATGGGGCAGGCGTGTATGGGGCAGGCGCGGATGGGGAGCCACATGCGCGAGGTGTCGCGCTTTGAGTCCGTGTCCATCATTGTGGCGTTAGCTGTTGCGCTGGTGTGGTGGTCGTCGGTACAGAGCCATCCATTCCTGATATTTGGCCCCGCCGCGGCTTTATTTAACCTTGCGCCTATCTGGCATCAAATCTATTTTCCAATCGTGGTGCTCACGGATTTAGAGATAGTCCGGGCCATCATAAATCTCGTGCGCCCGGACTGGACGCAATTTCGCGCGATAGCTCGGGTGATTTTGCAGGCCGGGGGACTGGCGGTCATGTGGTTTGCGATAAAGGCTGGAAGCTGGGTGATGGTTGCCAACCCGGCGGCGGATGCCGCAGGTAAATACGCTCAGGTAGCCCACATCGTGAATCAGTGCTTGGTTTATGTATTTGTGAGCGCTGCGATTTTCTCCGGCGCGATGATTATTTTCAGGATAACGGAATTGGTGCGATGGCGGCGGTGGCATGCGGGGCCGCGAAACGTTGGATCAGCGGCCAAGGAAGGGAACTAACGCAAGTACCAGCAAGAGATTGCGCCAAACACGGCACTTGGCGTGCAAATGATCTAGATACGCCGGCGTCTGCAATCTTCACAGAGGCGTAGAATCAGGCTGTCTCAGAGGTGCGAGAGCCCCAGCGACTATGTCTCGGGAAAATCTCCTTTCGTTATTCGGCGAGTTCGAGCGGTTCGGTGAGGACATCGCGATTGTGCAGCGGCGTGGTTACCGGCGCGAGGCATGGACGTATCGAAAGGTAGCGAGTGTTGCGCGCGCTTGCGCATTGGAGCTGAGAGAGCGCGGCATTCGAACGGGCGATCGCGTTTTGCTCTGGGGACCGAACAGCGCGGAATGGACCGCGGCATTCTGGGGGTGCCTGTTGCGCGGAGCGGTGGCCGTGCCGATGGATGACGGCGCTGCGCTCGATTTTGCCGGGCGAGTGGCACGCGATGCGGGCGTTAAATTAATTTTTTGTTCGCGTGAAAAGGCTGTGCTCGACCCCGCCATCGCGAGGCTCGTACTGGAGGATTTGCCCGACACAGAGAACCATGAAGGTGTTGTGGCTTCCGCACCGGCGAGCGGTCAACCGAGCAAGACTCTGTACGAGAGCCTCGCAGACGAAACAATCACACGAAATCACATCGCGCAAATCCTTTTCACTTCGGGCACGACAGCTGAACCGCGCGGCGTGGTTCTGACGCATGGCAATTTTCTGGCGAATCTGGAGCCGCTCGAACGCGGGATCGATCCCTACCGAAACTATGAGCGTTGGTTTCATCCCTTGCGATTCGTCACACTGGTGCCGCTGAGCCACGTCTTCGGGCAGTTCATGGCGCTGTTTGTGCCGCCGCTGCTGGGGGCGACTGTGGTCTTCGAGCACTCGGCGAAGCCGGCGGAGATCATTCGAACCGTGAAACGCGAGCGGGCCACGGCGCTCATCGCAGTGCCGAGGATGCTCGATGCATTGCAGGCGGGGATCGAGAGGGAATTGGAGGCGCGCGGCCAGAATGACTGGCTGGAGAGAAATTTCGAGGCGGCAAAAGGCAAGAAGTTTTTGCGGCGGGCCTGGCGTTTCCGCCGCATTCATCGTCGATTCGGATGGAAATTTTGGGCGTTCATTTCTGGCGGAGCGGCGCTGCCAAAGGAGACGGAAGAGTTTTTCAAGCGCGTGGGATACGCGGTCGTGCAAGGGTACGGCATGACGGAGACGGCGTCGCTCATCAGCTTGAACCATCCGTTTCGCGCCACGGAGGGATCGATTGGAAAGGTTTTGCCGGGGCGAGAATTCAAGCTCGCCGAGGACGGAGAGATTCTCGTGCGAGGCGAAAACGTGGCCAGCGGCTATTGGGAAGGAGGATCGCTGCGACAAAACGCGCGGGACCAAGAGAATTGGCTGCGCACTGGAGATATTGGCGAGCTAGATGTCGAAGGAAATCTTCGGTTCAAGGGCCGCAAGAAGAACGTCATTGTCACAGCCGCGGGGCTGAATATCTATCCCGAGGATCTGGAGGCAGAGCTTCGTAAACAACCTGGAGTGCGCGATTGTGTTGTCATTGCCAGCGAGCGAGGCGGCAATGCAGAACCTTGCGCAATCTTGATGATGGACAACAGCGCTGACGCAAAAGAAAAGCTTGCGCGTGAGGCTATTCAGAATGCCAACGCTTCGCTAGCCGAATACCAGCGCGCGCACCGATGGCTCATTTGGCCAGAACCCGATTTTCCACGCACGCCCACGGGCAAGCCTCGGCTGACTCTCATAGCCGCTCGCGCGGCAGCATGGCTCGGTGACTCAGCGCCGATAAAAGGGCAGGCGAGCGCGTTGGAGGATTTGCTGGCGAAGTTTTCAACAGCGAGGGGGACTACCCAAAGGTTAGAGACAGGATTTGAGTCTTACTTCGCTCGACCGCGTTGAGCTGATGAGCGCACTCGAAGAGCGCTTTCAGGTCGAGCTGAACGAAACATCCTTCGCCGAGGCAAGAACCATTGCGGATGTACAACGTCTTCTGCAACAACCCGCGGCCTATCGCACGGAATACGTTTATCCCCGATGGATGCAGCTGGCTCCAGCGCGTTGGGTGCGGCTCGCGGTTTATTACGCACTGGCCTGGCCTGCCACACAAATCCTTGCGCATCCCAAAATAGTTGGCCGGGAGAATCTGCGTGGTCTTCGAGGGCCGGTGCTCATCATTTCAAACCACATAACGCGCCGCGCCGATATTGGGCTGATTCTGGCTGCGCTTCCGCCGCGTTTTCGCCACTATCTCGCGATAGCAATGGGTGGCGAGTCCCTGCAGAGGATGCGCCAGCCACCGCGCGATTGGTTATTTGCAAAGCGCTGGGCTTATCAGTTCGGCTATGGTCTCATAATGTTGTTGTTCAATGTTTTCCCGTTGCCACAACACTCCGGCTTTCGAGAAAGTTTCCGTTTTGCAGGCGAATCCGCCGACCGCGGTTACAGCATCCTCATTTTCCCCGAAGGCGAGGTAAATAATTCCGAAGACGGCCGCATGGCGGCTTTCCAGAGCGGCATCGGTCTGCTGGCAGAAAATCTTCGTCTGCCGATTATTCCGATGCGGCTCGATGGCGTCTGGCAAATGAAGCGCGAACATCGCCGCCTCGCGCATTCCGGCGAAGTCACCGCGCGTATCGGTGCGCCAGTTGTGTTTCCGCGCGGCACTCCTTCCGAAGAAATCGCCCGCGCGCTTGAAGTCCTGGTGAAGAACCTGTAGGCAGCCGCTTACGGTGTACCGACCTGATGAAGGCGCGCCACAACCCCGCTTGAATAACGCGCCACGTAGAGTTCGCTGCTGGGGTCCTGGCCGAATCCAGCCAAGTCACCCGCACCGGCATTTACGAGAAAGGTTCGCACCCACTGACCCTGGGCATTCTGAGCGAGGGACCAGATTCGTCCGCTGATGAAATCACCAAATATGTAATCCCCTGCGAGTGCGGAGATGTTCGCTCCGTGATAGACGTAGCCGCCAATTACGGTTTCATCGCCTTGAGAGCGGTCGTAATCGAAGATGGGGTCCAGAAGAGTCGCCGTCTGGCAGTTGGCGGTGAAATTAAATGTGTGCGTGCCTTCTTTACATCGCCAGCCGAGATTCGAGCCGCCTTGCGTTGGCGTCACCAGGTCCACCTCTTCGAACGAGCCCTGGCCGACGTCACCGATCCAAAGATTCCCAGTTGCGTGATCGACGGAGAAACGGAAGGGGTTACGCAAGCCGTACAGCCAGATCTCGTTTGTGGGAGTGGGCTGCGTGGCGAAGGGATTGTTTGCGGGGATGCTGTAAGTGCCAGCGCAGTCGACTTGAATGCGCAGAATTTTACCGAGCCGCGTTGCGGTATTCTGTCCATTGCCGTTCACACCGTGCATGTCGCCGGCGCCTCCGCCATCGCCCAAGCCGATATACAAGAAGCCGTCATTTCCAAAGGCCAGCGCGCCTCCATTGTGATTCGCCTCCGGCTGGTCAACGGTGAATAGGCGCTGCTCGCTGGCAGTATTTACGGTGTTCGCGCCGGGCGTGGCCGCGCGAAACTCCGCGATGACTGTCTGGAGAGTGCCAGTAAGCCGAGTCGTCGTGTAGTTGACGTAGAAGCATCCATTCGTGCTGTAATTTGGGTGAAAAGCCAGCCCAAGCAGGCCTGTTTCGCCGCCCGATACGATTAAGGTTGAAACGTCCAAATAGGGCGCGCCAAGAACGCTGCCATTTTGGATGATTTTGATCCTGCCGGCTTGTTCGACGACAAAGAGACGTCCGGAACCATCTCCGGCTTGTTGGATGTCCAGCGGATTCGTGAATCCGCTCGCTACTGGAACCAGCTCCACCTGCAGCGTCGGCGGGGGAGGAACGGGCGGCGTTGACATGGAGCCCCCAGCGCAACCAAAGGACACAAGGATCACGAAGAGGCTTAGAACAACATCACACAGAAACCAGGCAGAGTACTCTCTTTGCATAACCCCTCCCCGGCTGGTGTTTCTATTTTGCCCATGTGGGCGTTCAACGTCGAGAAAATTGCGGCCGTTTCTCAGACGTAAGTGCAGGTTCAAAAGCATGGCCTGCGATTCTGTGGCAAAATAGAAGATTCACAGAGTCAAAATCATGGCGCACCGTACAACGCTGGACGCAGAACGCCCGGCAAAACCTGCGAAGGGATCCAAGAAAGCCGTACCAAGCAACGACGAGCGCGAACGCGTGTTTGATGCCTTTCGCCGGTGGGGCTATTACGAAGCCACACTGGACCCGCTTGATGTTTTCCAGCCGTTGAAGCATCCCGATCTGGAGGGGCTAACGGGCGAGGCAGCAGAGGAAGCGCGGCGCATCTACTGCGGCAACATTGGCGTGGAATTTATGCACCTCCCCGAGCCTGAGAGGCGGCGGTGGATTGCGGAGCGCCTCGAGGGTCCTGAGTTGGAGGTGGACCGGGAGAAAATTCTCGAGCGTCTGGTCCGTGCAGACCTGTTCGAACAAGTGCTTCAGGCCCGATATCTGGGCACCAAACGATTTTCTCTCGAAGGGGTCACGTCGCTGATTCCGCTTCTGGATTCCATCCTTAATACGGCGGGGGATTTCGGCGCGGTGGACTGCATTATGGCCATGAGCCATCGCGGGCGTTTAAACGTGATGGTGCACGCCGCGTGCAAACCGCCGCACGAAGTGGTGGCAGGATTTGAAGACGTGGACCCACGAAGTGTGCTGGGCGCGGGCGACGTTAAGTATCACGTCGGCGCAACGGGGAACTACACGACCACGACGGGCAAGACCATCAACATGCATCTGGTTTCAAATCCAAGCCACCTCGAAGCGGTGGATCCGGTGGCCATGGGCCGAGCGCGCGCCAAGCAGACGCGCCATGGAGCGGATGGACCCATTATTGACCGTTCGCGCGAGACGCTGAACAAGGTTTGGCCCATCGTGATGCACGGCGATGCGGCTTTCGCGGGTCAGGGCGTCTTGGCGGAAACGCTTAATCTTGCGGATCTGAAAGCGTACACCGTCGGCGGCACGGTGCAGATCGTCGTCAACAATCTGATCGGATTCACCACGCAGCCCCCCCAAGAGCATTCTTCCCGCTTCGCTTCGGACATTGCCAAACGCCAGAGCGTTCCGGTGTTTCATGTGAACGCGGAAGATCCCGACGCAGTGGTGCGCATCGGAAAACTAGCCGCGGAGTATCGCGCCACCTTTGGCAGCGACGTCGTCGTGGACATCATCGGCTATCGCCGTCACGGCCACAGCGAAGTGGATGATCCCACCATCACGCAGCCGCTGCTTTACGAGCGCATCAAAAACCATGCGCCACTCTGGAAGATTTACGCCGAGCAAACCGGTATCGATGCCGCGCAGATCGTCGAGGCGGTGAAGAAGGAATATGAAGAAGAGCAGCAAAAAGCGGGGCAACTCACGAAAATCCCGCAACTGCGCAAGCTGCCGGACTATTGGTCTCCGTACACAGCGCGGGAAGTACGATCCGGCTTTCGAAGTCGACACTGGATTGACGATGCGAAAAACTCGCGGAGCTCACGGACGCTCTCGTCCGAGTGCCTGCGGGCTTTCACGTCCATCCGAAAGTCGCAAAACTTCTGGAGCAGCGCGCCGAGATGGGCCACGGCAAGCGCGCCATCGATTACGGCTTTGCGGAAGCGCTGGCCCTGGGCTCGCTGGTGCTCGAAGGCAATCCCGTTCGTCTAACGGGGCAGGACACCCAGCGCGGCACGTTCAATCAGCGACACGCCGTGCTGATCGATACGGAGACGGAGCACAACTACCTCACGCTTTCGCATCTTTCCCGCCAGCAGGCTTTTTGTGAGATTTACAACTCCTCGCTTTCCGAAGCGGCTTGCGTGGGCTTCGAATACGGCTTCAGCCGCGACTATCCGGAAGCACTTGTGCTTTGGGAGGCGCAGTTCGGAGATTTTGCGAATGGCGCGCAGGTGATCATCGACCAGTTCCTGAGCGCCAGCGAAGACAAGTGGAACCTGCCCAGCGGGCTGGTGCTTTTGCTTCCGCACGGTTACGAAGGGCAGGGCCCCGAGCATTCCAGCGCGCGCATCGAGCGCTATCATGCAGCTCGCCGCGGAAGACAATCTGCAAATTTGCCAGCCTTCCACGGCCGCGCAGTATTTCCATATGCTGCGCACGGCAAGCCCGCCGGGCGTGGCGCAAGCCGCTGATCGTCTTCACGCCAAAGAGCATGCTGCGCCATCCGGACGCCAGCTCGAACATTGAAGACTTCACGCAGGCCGCGGTTCCTGCCGCTCGTGCCGGACCGCGAAGTGCAAGAACGCAAAGCGCATTCTGATCGCCAGCGGCAAGGTCGGCCACGAGCTTCGTGCAGAGCGCCGCCGTCGCAAAGACACCACCACGGCCATCTTTTTCCTCGATCAGCTCTATCCTGTGCCGCGGACGGAAATTAACGCCGCGCTTGCGGAACATCCCAATGCCCGCGAAATTGTTTGGGTACAGGAAGAGCCCGCGAACATGGGCGCGCTTTTCTATATCCTGCCGCGTCTCGAGCGACTGGCACAGGCCAGGGCCTTCAGGTGCGCTCGGTGAAGCGCTCGGCCAGCGCAAGCCCTGCCACCGGTTCAGCCAAAGCGCACGAGCTCGAGCAAAAAACGCTGCTGGCGCTGGCATTCACGACCGCCAGCGCGAATTGAGCGCCTAACCAGCGTTAACACTCCATTCACATTCATGTTATCCCCGCGTTACACGAGCCTTGCAACAATAAAGCGTGTTACGCCAATCTCGCGGTGATGCCAAACCTTTCCACGTCCTATCGCATTTCTCCGGTGTACGGTAAACTGCCGCCAAGCCGGCGAGCGGAACGTGCCAACTTTATGAAACGCGTATTAATCATCGAGGACGACAAAGACATCGTCGAACTCGTTCGTTACAACCTCGCCAACGAAGGCTTTCAGGTCAGCGCTGCTTTTGACGGCAGCACCGGCTTGAACACGCTGAAGAAGACGCCACCCGACCTGCTGCTTCTCGATCTCATGCTTCCGAAACTTTCCGGGCTCGACATCTGCCGGGAAGTTCGCCGGGACGAGGCATTAAATCGTCTGCCCGATTCTCATGCTCACGGCGCGCGGCGATGAAGCCGACCGCGTTGTGGGCCTGGAAATGGGCGCCGACGATTACGTGACGAAGCCGTTCAGCCCGCGCGAACTCCTTGCGCGCGTCAAAGCGCTGCTCCGCCGTGCCGAGCCGCCCGCTGATTCGCCGCGCGTCATCGAGATCGGCAAGCTGGCCATCGATCCGGCGTCTTACCGCGTGAGCCACTCGGGGAAGCCCGTTTCGCTTAGCACGCTCGAATTCCGGCTGCTCTATTACCTTGCTTCGCGCCCGAACCGGGTCTTCACACGGGATCAGCTGCTCGATGCCGTCTGGGGAACGGATCGCTTCGTGACTCCGCGCAGCGTGGACGTTTATGTCCGCCGCTTGCGTGAAAAAATCGAAGGCGACCCGGAGAATCCCGTGCATTTCTGAAGACCGTGCGCGGCGCGGGGTATCTGTTCGAAACTCGTGCGGCTTAATCTATTTTGGAAATTCGCGTTCGCGTTTCTTCGCACTCCTGGTGGGCGTCCTGCTCGCCGTGGACTTCTTTGCCGAACGATCACTTGCGCAACGACTACGAACGCACGGGGTTCGAACAACTCACTGCGATCGCCCGCATCGCGCGAGCGCATCCTCCCCAATGGGCGCCCGCTTCCGCGGGACATCCTGAGGACCTCTCGGCCTTGCGCGACTGGGTCGCGCAAATGGCCGCCAGCGGCGCCCGCGTCACGGTGATTACCGCGGACGGCCACGTGCTTGCAGATTCGCAATCCGATCCCCAGACCATGGAAAACCACGCCACCCGCCCGGAAATTCTGGAAGCGATGGCAAAAGGGGACGGGCGTTCCATTCGCCACAGCGTCACCATCAATCGTGATCTTCTCTATTATGCGGTGCGCCAGAACACATTCGGCGGGATCGACCTATATATTGCGATTTGCGCTTCCCGTCGAGACCGTCGATGAAGTTCTGAGTTCCTTCCGTCACAGGCTGTGGGTCGCCTCGTTTTTCATTTTGTTGATCGCTGGCGGAATTTGCTTATTGCTCTCTCGCAGCTTTACGGGTCGCGTTGAGCGTCTTAAGGAATTTTCCCGGCGCGTCGCGGATGGCGACTTCCGGCCCACTGCCCCGCGACGGTTCCGGCGACGCCCTGGAAGCGCTCGGCATTTCTCTCAACCGCACGGCCGCTCGCCTGGAACGCACCATCCGCACGCTGACGGAAGAGCGCAACCTGTCCTCCGCGATTCTGGGAAGCATGGTCGAAGGCGTCGCGGTAGTGAACGGTTCGGAGCGGCTGGTGTTTGCGAATCCTGGATTTGCGGAAATTCTCGGGCTGGATGTGCCGCCGACCTCCGGAAGCGCATTGGTGGAAGTGGTGAGGCAGACGGAACTGGTCGAAGCCGTGCGCAAAGTCCTGCGTGGCGAGCCGCGCGTGCAATCGGAAATTGTCACTGGCACGCTGCGGCAGCACTATTTCGCCATCACGGTTGCCGCCGTTCGCGCCGGAGAGACGACCGGCGCCGTCGTGGTGCTGCACGACATCAGCGAACTGCGCAAGCTCGAGCGTGTGCGCCGCGATTTTGTGGCCAACGTGTCGCACGAATTGAGAACCCCCCTCACAGCAATTCAGGGATTTGCTGAAACGCTTGCTCGCGGGGGCCATCGACGATCCGCAAAACCGCACGCGCTTTCTCGAGATCATTCTCGAACACTCCCGCCGGCTGGCACGCTTAACGGAAGATCTGCTCATGCTTTCCAAGATGGATGCCGAACGCCTGGAGCTCGAGATTCGCCGCCTCAGCGTTTCGCAATTGATCGAAAGCTGCCTCGAGACGGCCCAGCGCCGCGCCACGGAAAAAGATTTGCGAATCTCCGTGAACATGCCGCAGCGCTTGCCGGACATCGCCGGAGATCGCCGGCGGCTTGCCGAAGTTCTGCAAAATCTTTTGGACAACGCCATTCAGTACACACTGCCCGGCGGGCAAATCATGGTCAGCGCGGAAACCGGAGAAGACGAAGTTATTCTTACCGTGTCAGACACGGGTATCGGCATCCCCAAAGCCGACCAGCCGCGCATCTTCGAGCGGTTCTACCGCGTCGATGTCGCGCGGTCCCGGGAAGCCGGAGGTACAGGTCTCGGCTTGGCCATCGCCAAACATCTCGTCGACGTGCATGGAGGCCGGCTGTGGGTGGAAAGCGAAGTGGGCCAGGGTTCACAATTCCATTTTTCCGTGCCCGTGTTTGATCCCAAACATACGACCCCGCGATCCATCCCGGGTGGTCTAAGCGGGCACGATGATGGAGGGGGTGCGCAGTCTGCTTAGCATCTCCGCATGTTGTTGCCCACCTGCGCAACCAACCCCGTCCCGTCAATTTATCCGCATGTTCATCTCTCTGTGAACAAAACGTAACGAATTCTTGGCGAAAATATCAGCTACGAGCAGGAGTGCGGTTCGAAACACCCTTCTCGGGAAGAGGAAATCATGTCAAGTTCCGCGGGACCGACAGAAGCTGTCCTTTACGATGTCCTTGTGAATTATCTGGTCTCGATGGCTCGCACCGTCGAAGGCGCGATGAACCGCGCCCTCGAAGCCATCGTCGGAATTACCGATTCGCGCACTTTTTCTCTTCCCGGCGAAGTCTTTCTCCTCGAGCCGCGCATCAACGAAATGGAAATTGTCATCGATGAGCACGCTATCCGCCTGCTCCGCCGCGGCTCGTTCTCGGACGACGAAGTGCGCCTCATCGTTGCCTCTCTCAAAATCACGAACGATCTCGAACGCATCGGGGACCTTGCCGTGAATCTCGCTGAGTGCGTCATCTCCCTCCGCGAAATGCCGGCTGCGCAATTGCCGGAAGAGTTGGGTCCCATGACCGCGGCCGTGCGCGGCATGGTCAGCAAAAGTCTTGGAGCGTTGATTTTTCGCAATGTGGAAATGGCCGGGCAGGTCCTCCAGTGTGACGATGTAGTCGATCAATACCGCGACCGCATCTTCGACCAGCTTATGCAAAGCATGACGCAGCAAGCCGCTCTCGTCAGTCCGGGAATGCAGTACATTCTTGCCACCCGGCATTTGGAGCGTATTGCCGACCATGCGACGAACATCGCCGAAGACATCATCTTTTGGGTTCGCGGGCTCGATGTCCGCCATGGCCGCGGCCTATCGCTGAGCTCTGACGGCACGGAACAGACAGAATTGGCCGGCGCAGAAGTCACGGAGAATTCACAAGCCCTTCATTCGAGTGTGACTCCGGACTGCGATACTCAACGCGTTTGATCTTCGTATCACTTCCCACCACGGGGATCGGCGCACCCCTGGCTCCGGTCCCCCTTTTCCCCTCTGATCGCATCAGGACACGTTAGGCGAGGCATCCCTTGACCCGGCGACGCACTCCTATTATCGTGAAAAGCGTGTCGAGGATGCAGAAGCCTATCGATATCCGCCATGCTCTTGCTGCTTCAAAGCAGCAGTTGTGGGTGTGTCTGCTACTCGCCATTTTGCTTCTATGCAATCCGTTCCTGGTGGCTCTGGGCTCAGCTGCCGGTTTGAACGTGCATCACCGCGCGAGTTACCGAGCCACGATTGCTTCTTCGGAACTGCAGCGGTTTGCTCCCGCTTCCGGTCAGGATTTATTTGACTTCGCAGATTGCGCAACGATGCAGTCTTTTCATTTGCTGCCCGTTCTGTCCGAGCTGAACACCCTGCCTGTAATCCGCCAAATTAGTACTGCTCAGAAGTTTTTGTGCGCGAGCCTTTGGTTTCGGCCCCCGCCTGCTTCCTGATTCCTCCTCCCCGTTGATCTAGCATTCAGACTGGTTCTGCGTATTTTGCAGAAGAGGAGTCATGCATTGAAAAACATCCTTGCTCCCGAGCAATTGGAGTCGCTTCGCCGCCTGAGCACTTGCGCGGTCTCGAACGCGATTGAAACTTTCGACGTGCGCCTGCGAAACGCCGGCTTCGCCGACGCGAGCATACGGTGCATGTTCCAGGAATTTCCGCCGACGATTGGCTACGCCGCCACCGCGCGCGTTCGCACCTCGGTACCGCCCATGCACGGTCCCAACTATTTCGACCGCACCGATTGGTGGAACGCCATACTGAAAATTCCGGCGCCGCGCGTTGTGGTTGTCGAAGACGTCGAAAAACATCCCGGACTCGGCTCTTTCGTCGGCGAAGTGCACGCCAACATTCTGAGCGCTCTTGGGTGCGTCGCCGTAGTCACAAACGGCGCGGTACGCGACTTGCCGCAAGTGCGAAGCACCGGTTTTCAGTTCTTCGCCGGAAACGTGGCCGTTTCCCACGCCTATGCTCATATCTTTCAGTTTGGAACCCCGGTCGAGATTGGCGGCCTGAAGATAGAACCGGGGGACTTGCTGCACGGAGACCAACACGGCATTTTGAAAGTTCCATTCGAAATAGCGTCGAATATCCCCGCTATCGCTCGGGATATTCAGGAGAAGGAAGAACGTGCCATTGCCATTTGCAGGTCTGCTGATTTCTCACTCGAAAAGCTCCGCGAAGTGTTCCGGAGTCTCAACACCGAACCGAAAGCGGCAAGTACCGGCCGGTTCAGGAAATAGGGTGGTGCAATTCCATGCATAAAGCCGATCGTCGAGTCGGATGGTACCGTGGGAGAACGCTCAACCTATTGCTCTATATTGCGAGCGGCTTTCTGATCGTTTCCTGCTCGTCCAATGCCGCCAAAGATGGACCAGATTCTATTGCCTTGCCAACGGTTGCGGCGGCAAAAGTACTCCGCACGGACCTTACGCGGGCTCTCGCCGTGACCGCGGAATTTCGGCCCTATCAAGTAATCGATGTCCACGCGAAAGTTTCCGGTTACGTGAAGCGCATTTATGTCGATGTGGGCGATCGCGTTAAAGAAGGGCAATTGATCGCCGTCCTCGAGATTCCCGAGCTTCAAGACGACGTCCAGACTGCCGAAGCCTCGGTCAGCAAGAGCCAGGAAGAAATCCGGCGGGCGCAAGCAGACCTGGAGCGCGCGCAGTCCGCGCACGAGGTCGAACACTTGGCGTCCTCACGGCTCGTGGATGTCTCCAAGACCAGGCCGGGGCTGGTAGCCCAACAAGAGGTAGACGATGCCGTGGGCCGCGATCGCGTCACCGAAGCTCAAGTGGCAACCGCGAAAGCCACTCTCTCGACTGCCGATCAGCAGCTCCGGGTGGCACAAGCAGACCGCGAAAGAGTCAGGACTTTATTCGCTTATGCCCAGATCAAGGCGCCATTCGCCGGGGTGATCACAAAACGGTACGCGGACACAGGATCCATGATCCAAACGGGTATTTCTTCACAGACTCAGTCGATGCCTCTCGTGACCCTAGCTCAGGAAAACTTGTTGCGCCTCGTTATTCCCGTCCCCGAATCCGCAGTGTCCAGGATCCGATTGGGAAGCCCAGTGGAAGTGAGTGTCTCGACATTGGGAGAGAAGTTCGAGGGTAAAGTGGCTCGATTTGCGGATCAGGTGGATATGGCCACACGAACCATGCACACGGAAGTGGACGTTCCGAATCCGAAGGGCGAACTGGTTCCCGGCATGTACGCGAGTGCTTCGCTGGTTCTAAATAATGAACGGAACGCACTCGCTGTTCCGGTCCAAGCACTCACCCGCGCGGAAGACCGCATCACCGTCCTGTTGATCGACAAGCACAACAAACTCGAGGAGCGCCCGGTAAAGATCGGCGTCGAGGCACCCGATCAAGTGGAAATACTCTCGGGCCTCGCGGAAGGGGATCTTGTGGTGATTGGGAACCGCAGCCAACTCCAGCCCGGAATGGCGGTCCAACCCAAGGTTATTTCCATTGCCCAGACTAGCGGAGGAGCTTGATGTCGGGATTTTCGATTCGCAACCCGTATTTCATCGTTGTCGTCTGCCTGATTGTCGCGGTCGTTGGCATTACGAGCCTGGTTCGCATGCCAGTGGACTTGTTTCCCACCATCAACATCCCCGAAGTTGTTGTCGCTACTTTCTATTCGGGAATGCCTCCGGAAGAAATCGAAACAGAGATTACGGGGCGGTTTGAGAGATTTTTTACTCTGGGCAGCGGTATCGAGCATATGGAATCCAGATCGCTTCCCGGAGTCAGCATCATCAAAGTTTTCTTCCAGCCGGGGACGAACAGCGATTCGGACGTCAACGAGATTTCCAATCTGGCCATGGCAGACCTGCGCCGTTTGCCTCCGGGAACTCTGCCGCCCGTGGTCGAGAAGTTTGACGCGTCGAGCCTTCCCGTCTGCCTGATTACCCTGAAGGGCAAAGGACTGAGCGAAACGGAACTGCGCGACCTCGGCCAATTTCAGGTCCGCAACCAGCTTGCCACTGTGCCTGGGGCTTCGGTCCCCCCGCCGTTCGGCGGCAAATACCGGCAAATCATGGTGTACGTGGATCCGGAAAAACTTCAGGCGTACCAGCTCAGTCCGATGGATGTGGTTCGGGCAGTGGACAACGCGAATCTGATTCTCCCCGCGGGAGACGCGAAAATCGGCCCTTATGATTACAACATCTACTCAAATAGCCAGTTCCGCGACGTCAAAGCCATCAACACCCTTCCACTCAAGACCGTGGGCCAATCCACGGTCACGGTCGCGGATGTAGGCCATGCCGAAGATGGTCACCAAATCCAAACCAACGTCGTCCGCGTGGACGGTCAGCACTCCGTTTATTTGCCGGTCTTGAAGCAAGGGGGCGATACCAACACGATCCAGGTTGTGGATGGAGTCAGGAAAGTGCTCGCCCGCCTCACCGACATTCCCAAGGAATTGGAACCGCGTCTGGTGTTCGACCAGTCCTTGTTTGTCAAAAGCGCCATCGACACGTTGCTCCATGAGGGTGGCGTGGGATTGATTTTGACCGCTTTGATGGTCCTTGTTTTCCTGGGTAGCCTTCGCGCGACTGTCGCCGTGTTCCTGTCGATTCCGTTGTCTGCGCTGACTGCCATCATTGCTCTTTATTTCGGCGGCAGCTCCATCAATTCGATGATTCTCGCGGGGCTTGCACTGGTTTTTTCCCGTTTGATTGACAACGCGGTCATCGTGCTTGAAAATATCTTCCGTCATCTCGAGCTTGGTGAAAAACCCGAAGTGGCTGCGGAGAAAGGCGGGCAAGAAGTGGCCATGGCCGTCCTGGCGGCCACATTGACTAGCGCGGTCGTATTTTTTCCCGTCACGTTTCTGTACGGCGTCAGCCGGTTTCTCTTCTCGGCTTTGGCCTTGGCCGTTGTGCTTGCACTTTTTGCTTCCTACGTCATCGCCATGACCGTCGTGCCTTTGTTCTGCGCCCGGTACATCAAAGCCCCGGCTCACGGACACACTACCGATGCGCCAGCGGGCGAGCAACCTGCGGAGGAGCACGGGATGCGCCGCGCAAGCTGGGGAGACCGCTTCAACGATTGGTTCGCCGCGCATTTTAATCGCTTACTCGAGTTCTATGAGGCGCATGTCCGAAACGCGCTCTCGAGGCCTAAGGCAGTTGGGGGCGGAATTCTGGCGGCGTGCGCGCTCAGCCTCTTGCTCTTTCCTTTGATAGGCCAGGCGTTCTTTCCCCGGACCGATGCGGGACAGTTTGTCATCAATGTGAAGACTCCTTCGGGCACACGCGTGGAGATCACGGATCAAGAGGTCGCCCGCGTTGAGAATCTCATCCGGCAAGTTGTGCCGCCCAAAGATTTGCATCTGATTGTTTCCAATGTCGGCGTGATTCCAGGGTTTTCGTCCATCTACACCAGCAATGCGGGGCCGCACACCGCGACCGTTCAAGTGGCTTTGAATGAGGACCACAAGGTCAGCAGCTTTCAATATATGGACGAAGTGCGTCAAAAAATCCAGGCCAACTTGCCCGAATTAACCACCTATTTCCAATCCGGCGGCATCGTGGATGCCGTGCTGAATCAGGGGCTGCCTGCTCCGATTGATGTTCAAGTGAGCGGGTCCAATCTCGAAGCCGCGTACCAGACCGCAACGCAGTTAGCAGGCCAAATTCGCAAATCTCGGGGTGTCAGCGAAGTCTATGTGCCCCAGGATATCGACTATCCCTCTCTTCATCTTGACGTGGACCGCATGCGCGCCGGTGAACTCGGCTTGAGCCAGAAGGAAGTCGTCGACAACGTCATTACCGCGCTCACTTCCAACGGCATGATCGCTCCGAGCTATTGGATCGATCCCAAGACGGGAAACGATTACATGCTGACCGTGCAGTATCCCGAAGAGAATATTCAGAGCCTCTCCGACCTGAGGGGCATTCCCCTTCGTTCGCAAGATGCGAAATCTCCCGCGTTTCTGGATGCCGTTAGCAAGGTGTCGCGCTTCAATGCGCCCACGGAGATCGATCACTACCAGATCCAGCGTGTGTTCGACGTGTACGTCAGTCCCTCAACCGAGGATTTAGGCCGGGTCGCCACCTCGGTTCGCGGCATCATCGCGAAAACGAAACTTCCTGAAGGGGTTCGCGTCAACGTTCGCGGAATGGTCGAAGGCATGGAGGCTTCCTTCCGGAGTTTTGGATTGGGATTGCTGCTTTCGCTGGTCCTGCTCTACTTGATCCTGGTCGCTCAGTTCCGCTCGTTCCTCGATCCCGTCCTGATTCTCTTGGCGGTTCCAACGGGAGTGATGGGAGTTCTGTTCACTCTGCTTCTGACCGGCACGACGCTGAACGTCATGTCGCTCATGGGCATCATCATGATGGTCGGAATCGTGGTCTCTAACAGCATTCTGATCGTGGAATTCGCACACCGGCTGGAAGAAGACGGCATGTCCGTTCGTCAAGCCATTATTTCCTCCTGCCGGATTCGCTTGCGGCCCATCCTCATGACTTCGCTGGCCACGGTCATCGGTCTGATTCCGATGGCCTTGAAGCTAGGAACAGGAAGCGAACAATATGCTCCGTTGGCGCGAGCCATCATCGGAGGCTTGATGGTCTCCGTGTTTCTGACCGTCTTCCTGGTTCCGGCCGCTTACCTCCTTCTGTATGGGCGTAAAGACGAGTCGGCACAGGAGGTGGCGGCGTGATTCGGAATGCGCTCCGATGGGCGACAATCTTCGTGCTGATGCCCGCTTTGTGTTTCGCCCAAGCGCAATCCGCGCCGCGGACTCTTTCTCTTACGGAAGCGGAAGCGATTGCTCTCAAGAACAATCCGCAAATCACTATCGGGAAACTGCGCGCGCTGGTGGCCCAACAAATCGTTCGGGAATCGCGCTCCGCCCTGCTGCCCAATGCTTCGCTCAGCGTTACCGCTGCCGATTCCAATCCTGGCAGCCGCCTCGCGGCCGGCTTTCTCAATAATCCCGTTCTTTTTCCGCGCGCGGCTGAGCGGCGCCAGCGTCAACCAGTTGATCACCGACTTCGGCCGCACAACCAATTTGCTCTCGAGTTCGGAATATCAAGCCAAGGCCGAGGATCAAAATGCGGTCGCCACCAGGGCGGATATTCTCCTGGTTGTGGATCAGGCGTTCTACAACTCCCTGGACACCAAGGCTCTCGTCACCGTCGCCGAAGAAACGGTAAGTGCCCGCCAGACGCTCGTCGACAAAGTGCAGGCCTTGACGAATGCCAAGCTCAAATCGGAGATCGACCTCAGCTTTTCGAATGTAGAACTCGCCCGCGCCAAGCTGCTTCTGCTGGAAGCACAAAACAACTACCAAACTTCTCTGCCACGCTTTCCGCAATCCTGGGTTATGCCGATCAGCAGAATTTTCAGCTTGTGGAGGACGCCAAACCGGTCACAGCCCCCGCCCCGGACGTCGCTCCTTTAATTCAACAAGCTTTGCAGCAGCGTCCAGAGCTCAAGGCTTTGCAATTTGAGGTCGCATCTGCGCAGAAATTCGGGAATGCCGAGCACGATCTCTGGCGGCCAACTGTGAACGCCCTCGGCGTTGTCGGCGAAGCTCCCGTCCGCGACGATCACATCCCCAATTGGTACGGCGCCGTCGGTGTAAACATCAACATTCCCGTGTTCAACGGTTTTCTCTACAATGCGCGTGCCAAAGCTGCCGACCTCCAGACAGAAGTCGATCGGCAGCGGTTACTTGATACTCGCAACAACATTGCAAGTGATGTCCGAAACGCCTGGCAGAACTCCCAATCGGGCCTTCCAGCGGCTTTCCGTAACAGAGCAACTCCGCGAGCAAGCCAGCCTCGCTTTCGATTTGGCTCAGTCCCGGTACAATCTGGGTCTCGGTTCCATCGTCGAATTCACTCAGGCTGAGCTGCAAAAAACGGAAGCCGACATCGAGGACACGGACGCTAAATACCAATATAGCTTGACGCAAATTGGTGCTCGCCTTCACGATCGCCGATCCGAAGTAGTTGCTTCCTCGCCTCGGGGCGGCAGGCTTTTTTTAGAAGGCGCACCTGAGCAAAGTTTTCAATCCACTGGCAGAGGAATGGAATTTTGCCGAACCCCCCAGTTTCGGCAAACGACAGCAGCTTCTTGTGATTGTTGACCCACTGTCTCATTTTCTAACCTTCAATTATCCCAACGAGTTACGACCGCCTCTCCCATTCGTTACTGGATATTCATATTCGGTTGACGTAGCCGTAAGACACGGCCTTTACCTTCTCCCGCTGGGTGGTACGCATCCTCATCGGTACGTTTTCGAATTTTGCTCCAAAGAGAGAGGAAATGAAAAAAATAGCAGCACTCACACTTTCGCTGTTTCTCACGTGCGGTATCGCTTTCGCGGATACTCCCAAGGACACCGATGCGCAGCCCGCCAAAGCTGCGCAGCCAGCGAAGCCCAAAGCGGCCAAAAGGGCGGACAAATCGGATTCGGCGATCGCTGCCGAGATTGAGGAGCTCCGTCAGACTCTTCAGGCCCAGCAAGAGCAACTTAGTTTGTTGAAGGAAGAGCTCGCCAAGCGCGATCGTCAAATCGACGAAGCGCGCGACACGGCCGCATCGGCAAATGCCCGCGCAGCGGAAGCAAACACCAAGGCCACGGAAGCGGTGAACACCTCCGCGGAGGTGAAGAGCCACGGCGGCTACCCTCAATACGACCGTGGCGGACATAAAGGCCAGCAACGAGGAGCTGAAGACCACGGTGGCCACCGAGCAAGCGGAGGCAAAGAAAGCCGAAGAAGCACCCACGGCCATCCACATCAAGGGCATCACGATTACTCCCGGCGGTTTCTTTGCGGCGGAAAGCGTATTGGCGCCAGCGAGCCTTGAGCGCCGAGCGAACAATACGCCGTTTACAACCGTACCCTTTTCCGGGGCGGGCATCAGCAAAGTGTCCGAATTCAACGCCTCGGGCCGGCCGACGCGCATCACGACGTTGGTCGAGGGCAAAATCGACATGCCAAGTTCACTGGGTATTATGAAGCGGATTTCCTGTCGGCGGCGGTTACTTCGAATAACCGTCAGAGCAACAGCTATGCAATACGCCAGAGGCAGATCTGGGGCCAGGCAGCGTTAGATGGCGGCTGGACTTTCACCGGCGGCCAAATGTGGAGCTTGGTAACGGAGACGAAGAAAGGGCTGCAGAACCGCACGGAAGCTCCGCCGATGGTGATTGACCACCAGTACAATGTCGGCTTCGGGTGGGCGCGGCAGTACGGTTTCCGCATCACCAAGAGCTTCAACGATAAGTTCACGCTGGGATTCTCCGTGGAAAACCCACAGACGACGTTTGGCGGGCGCGGCGTTCCCGCTGGTACTCTCTTCATTAACGCACCGGGCGCGAGCGGAGGACTCTACAACGCGTTCGACCCTACCGGCTACACGACGAACCGGACGCCGGACTTCATCTTCAAGGCGGCCTTCGAACCCGGGTGGGGCCACTACGAACTTTTTGGGCTGATAAGCACGTTCCGCGCGCGGGTTTATCCTTGCGGGGCGGGGATCACAGTGGCGACTCCGTGCTCCATTGATGGGTCCACGGCGAGTTCTTCGGTCGGCGCGTTTAACGATTCGCGCACGGGCGGCGGCATCGGCGCGAACCTCCGCGCGCCGGTCTTCGCAAGTACGGCGATTTCGGCATCCACGTGATGGGCGGTGATGGCATTGGGCGTTACGGTTCGGCGCAGCTGTCGGATGTCACGGCGCGGCCCAACGGCACACTCGCTCCGATCCGTGGCGGCAATGCACTCGGCACGCTGGAGTTCCACCCGAACCCGAAGCTGGATGTTTATTTCAACTACGGAATTGAGTACGCCTACCGCACCTGGTACGACACATCTACTACGGTTGGCGGCGTGACAACCATCAGGAGCGTGGGTTACGGCTCGCCCTTCAACAACAACTCTGGTTGCAGGTCCGAGGTGATACCTGGCAATCAGAACACGCCTGGGGTGGTTCCCGGAACCTGCACAGGTGATATTCGGAACATGCAGGAGGGAACTGTGGGCTTCTGGCACCACTTCTACAAAGGGCCGAAGGGCACTTCGCAGTGGGGCATTCAGTATTCCTAGTTCGTGAAGAATACTTGGTGCGGCAACAACAACACCCCGACAGCGTGGGCTTGCAGCCTAAAGCGATCGACAACATGGTGTTGACCTCTTTCCGCTATTACATCCCGTAAGTCCGGGAAACTTAGCGATTCCTTTCTCTGCGAGACGGAAAAGGGGCAGCTCTTCACCGAGCTGCCCTTATTTCTTTTAGCGCATCCTTCCAATGCCTGAATGAAGTCTTCCCCGCCTAAGTCTTTGCATACAAGCGAGTTAGAGTAAGACCTCTCCACCTCAAATAAATCAACAAACTCTGAATTGATTGTAACAATGCTGTAACACGAAAGCGGGAGACTGAACTCCCCCGGGCAGACACAAATCTTTCGTGTGGAGATAACGGATGAAAAGAATCACAGGTATCCTTCTGGCCGTTCTTGGATTCGCTGCCATAGTCTGGGCGGATAGCGCTCTGTCTCTCACCGGTGCTGGCGCCACCTTCCCTTACCCCATGTATTCCAAATGGTTCGACGAGTACCACAAGAAAGACCCAAACATTCAGATCAATTACCAGTCCATCGGTTCCGGCGGCGGAATTAGGCAAGTGACCGAAGGCACCGTGGATTTCGGCGCTTCCGACGGCCCGATGACATGACGAGCAGCTTAAGGCCTACCAAGACAAGCATGGTTTTGCCGTCCTTCATTTCCCGACCGTGCTAGGCGCGGACGTTCCGACCTACAACGTCCCCGGAGTCAGCGGAGAGTTGAATTTCACGCCAGAGGCGCTGGCGGGAATCTTCCTCGGCAAAATCACGAAATGGAATGACCCTGCGATTGCCAGACCCAACTCGGGAGTAAATCTCCCCGGTGACGACATCGTCGTCATCCACCGCTCCGACGGCAGCGGTACAACCTATATCTGGACGGACTATCTCTCCAAAGTGAGCGACGAGTGGAAAGACAAGGTGGGCAAGAAAACTTCGGTCAATTGGCCGGTGGGCTTCGGCGGCAAGGGCAACGAAGGTGTGTCCGGGCTGGTCAAGCAGACACCCGACTCCGTCGGCTATGTCGAGTTAATTTACGCGGTTCAGAATAAGATGCCTTACGGCAGTGTGAAAAACTCTTCTGGCGATATTCGTTAAGGCGGATCTCGCCAGCGTTACTGCGGCCGCGGCTGGCGCGGCAAAGAACATGCCGGAGGACTTCCGCGTTTCCATCACGGACGCCCGGGCAAGACCGCCTATCCGATCTCCAGCTTCACCTGGCTGCTGATTCCCTCGAAATTCCCCGACGCCGGCAAGCGCGATGCCGTCAAAGGCTTCGTAAAATGGATGCTGGCCGATGGGCAGAACGATACGGAGGCCCTGGCCTACGCAAAGCTTCCCAAGGAAGTCGTCGCAAAGGAGTTAAAGGCACTCGACAACGTCCAGTAGTTTTTGTGATCGACAAAATGTCTGCCACTAGCACAATCGTTCCGAGCGCGGGCCCCGTTGCGGGTTCGCGCTCTTTTTTGAGCCGCCTTCGCGAGGGCGACGAAATCGCCCGGCTGATTACTTTTTTGTTTGCTGCCTCGGTTGTCCTGATTACCGTTCTTCTCGTATTCGAACTGTGGTAAGTTCGGTGCTGACGCGCCACAAGTTTGGCTTCGACTTTTTTCGTCACTCGAGTTTGGGATCCCGTCTTCGACAATTCGGCGCGCTGCCTTTTATTTATGGGACGCTCGTCACCTGCCGCCGTCGCGCTGTTCCTCGCTGTGCCGCTGGGCATCGGCGCCGCGATTTTTCTCGCGGAGCTGGCGCCGCTACGATTTCCGACACTCTGGAATTCTTCATCGACTTGCTTGCCGCCGTTCCCAGCGTAATTTACGGCGTTCTTGGCATCTTTATCGTCGTCCCTCTGATGCGCCAGCACATTCAGCCTGCCCTTAAGAATACTTTCGGGTTTCCTCCCGTTTTTTAAGGGGCCGGCCTATGGCATTGGATTCCTGACTGCCGGGAGTCGTCCTGGCTATCATGGTCGTCCCTTACATTATTTCCGTCTCCCGCGAGGTACTTCTTTCCGTCCCACGCGATCAGCGGGAAGCGGCACTCGCGCTTGGTGCGACACGATGGGAATCTACCTGGAAAGTTGTCGTTCCCTTCGCCCGCACCGGCATCATGGGCTCGATTTTCCTGGCTCTGGCTCGCGCGCTCGGCGAAACCATGGCCGTCACCATGGTCATCGGTAACACTCCGACGATCAGCGCATCGCTTGTTTTCCCCTGGCGATTCGATCGCTTCGGTGATCGCCAACCAATTCACCGAAGCCACCGGTGACCTCTACACCCAAGCCCTCATTGAATTGGGCTTGGTCTTGTTTCTGCTCACTTTTATCCTGAATGGCCTTGCGCGCATCTTAATCGCCACAACGTCTCAGCGCGGCAGTGGAATGGGGCACGCATGAGCCCTCGCCTGCGCTGGCGCAAATTCGTGAGCAATTTTATGCTCACCATGACCTGTTGCTGTGCTCTCATTGCCGTCTCTGTTCTTTTCTTCATTCTGGGATATCTCGTCTACCACGGCGGTACTTCCATCAATTGGAATTTCTTCACGAAATTGCCGGTTCCCGTGGGCGAAACGGGCGGCGGCATGGCCAATGCCATCGTTGGCAGCGCCAAGTTGCTTCTTCTCGCCACGCTTTTCGGTGTTCCCATCGGATTTTTGGGTGCCGTCTACCTCGCGGAATTCAGCGGGAGTACGGTGGCTTTTGTCGTGCGCTACGCCGCGGATTTGCTGAATGGGGCTCCTTCGATCGTCATCGGCATCTTTGCCTTACGCCTCGTCGTCCTACCCTTCAAGCATTTCTCCACTTTCGCGGGCGGAGTTGCTCTCGGAATCATGATGATTCCCATCACCTTGCGCAGCACGGAACAGTTTCTTCTAAGCGTGCCTCGCAACTTGCGCGAGGGCGCGATGGCTCTGGGCGCCAGCAAATGGAAAACAATCGCGACGGTGGTCGTGCCTGCCGCTTATCGCGGCATTCTCACTGCGATTCTCCTGGCGTTCGCGCGCGTTGCGGGCGAGACCGCCCCGCTGCATTTTCACGGCCTTGGGAAACAGTTATTGGAGCCATGGCTGGAATGAGCCCACAGCCTCGCTTCCGGTTATGATATAGAACTATGCCCTCTCAGCCGTACGACGACTGGCACCGGCAGGCCTGGGCCGCGGGACTCGTCTTGCTTGCCTTGATTTTGGTGATTAACATTGTTGCCAGGGCGATTCTGTCCCGCGGCGTTTCAGTTCCGAGGGCTTAATCTATGCATGCTTCTGTGAGGCAGGCAGTGTCCGTAAACATAACTCCACCGGTAATGAACGCCGCGACCCGCGAAAGCATGGCCCCGGCGGAATTGCGCATGGACGTCTCCAAGCTCAATTTCTGGTACGGCAGCAAGCAGACCCTTTTCGACATCAATCTGGGCATCGCCACCAACAAGGTCACAGCGCTCATCGGCCCTTCCGGCTGCGGCAAATCCACACTCTTGCGGACGCTCAATCGCATGCACGAAACCGTCCGCAACGCCCGCCTCGAGGGCGAAATCCTCCTGGACGGTAAAAACATTCTCTCGCAGGACGTTACCCAGCTCCGGCGCCGCGTGGGCATGGTCTTCCAGCGTCCCAATCCTTTCCCCAAATCGATCTTCGAAAACGTCGCCTATGGTCTGCGCATCAATGGCTCAAAGCTGCCAATGGCGGAAGCCGTCGAGAAAAGCCTGCGCCACGCCGCGCTCTGGGACGAAGTGAAGGACCAGCTGCACAAGTCCGCCTACGATCTTTCCGGCGGCCAGCAGCAGCGCCTCTGCATCGCCCGCGCCCTCGCCGTCGAACCCGAAGTTCTCCTTCTCGACGAGCCTTGCTCCGCTCTCGATCCCATCAGCACCGCGAAAATCGAAGAGCTGCTCGTTCAGTTGAAAGATCTCTGCACCATCGTCACCGTCACCCACAACATGCAGCAGGCCGCCCGCATCAGCGACTTTCACCGCCTTTCTTCTCATCGGCCAGCTCATCGAGTTCAGTCCCACGCCGCAACTCTTCACAACGCCGAGCGACCCGCGCACGGAGGCGTACATTACCGGCCGCTTTGGATGATGCGTCGAGGTAAGAAAGCATTACGATATGAGCACCGATTTGACTGCCTGAGGGAAAAGAGTTCATGGAACGCCACTTCGAAAAAGATTTGAACGAGTTGAAGGAGCGCCTCTTGTGGATGGGGAGTCTCGCCGAGCGCGCCGTCCATCAGGCCGTCCATGCGGTCCTGGAAACCGACGAACAACTTGCCAAGCGCGTTCTCGATGAAGAAGATGCCATCAACGAGCTGCAGATGGAAATTGATGACCGCGTCGTCCAGCTCCTCGCGCTCCACCAATTGATGGCCGTCGATCTGCGCTTTGTCCTTGCCGTTTCGCGCATCAACAACGATCTCGAGCGCATCGGCGACCAGGCCGTGAACATCGCGCAATCCGCGCAGCGCATCCTCCGCCATCCCCGCGTCAAGCCCTACGTCGATCTCCCGCGCATGAGCGAGCTTGCCGAAGAAATGGTCCGCAACGCGCTCAACGCCGTCGTCCGCCGCGACGTCGACCTCGCGCAAAAAGTTCTCGCCACTGATGATCAGGTCGACCACTACCGCGACCAGATCTTCCGCGAGCTGCTCACCTACATGATGGGAGATTCCAGCGTGGTCTTTCCCGCCTTCGAGCTCATCCTCGTGGCCAAAAACCTCGAGCGCATCGGCGATCACGCCACAAACATCGCCGAAGACGTCATCTACATCGTCCAGGGCCAGGACGTCCGCCACCCCACCGTCGACCGCCGCTAACTCTGGTACACACCCCGCACCGTTCGGCCGTGTGGCAGTTTTCGATTATTCGACTTATCGGAAGTTAACGAGACAACGAGTTTTGATCGTTTCTAAGTGCATGTTCGCATTCTATTGCGGCACAGATGGACGCTCCCTCTTGGGAGCGCTTTTCTCGGTCACTTCTTTGGTCAGTCGTCTCGTGCAATGGAATCACCGACCTGATCTTCTTCCAGTTTCTGGCGGGTCCTGTGGCGAGCCTCGTCGCAAGCCTGGTGCTAGCGGTAACGCGCAGGTCCAAAGAGGCGATACTCACCTCTGATCGGGTTTTTCACTGGTCGATACTGAGCCGTTCAGCTTCTGCAATTTTGCCAGCTGCTCCCGGACCTGATCCGCGTTTTTCGCATGCGGAGTTAACTGCAAATATGCTTGTATCTCGGAGATTGCAGTGACGTAATCGTTTTTTCGGGCATAAATTTCAGCCAGTAAGAGATGCAGCTCTGGAAAATGAGTGCGCAGGTCTACATGTTCCGCCGTCAGCGCGCTCTTTTCGGCGGCTTCGATTTTGTTCAGCCTGTAATTTGCGACCGCGTTAAAGAAATAGGCCTCGGCGTAATTCAATGGATCGAGATCCAGGACGTAACCAGTGACGGCCGCCTCATTCAACGGATCGAGATCCAAGATGTGACCAGTAAGTTTAAGGACCTCTGTCCAGTTTTCTGCTTCGTAGGCCAATAACGCGAGCGAGAGATAAGGCGGCAAGAACTTGGTATCGATAGTCGTGGCTTGGGTATACGCTGTGCGAGCCGCATCGTTCTGGTGTTCCTTCTGTAAAACGGTGCCCAGCTGAAACCAGGCGTTCAGGTACTTGGGGTAGAGCTCCACCGCGGTTTCAAGATATTTGTGCGCGTCGGCAAGTTTGCCGTTCCTCTCGGCCTGGAGGCCTTTCTCATAAGCTTTTCTGGCATCTCCGGGCGCTTTGTAAGGGGTGGCGCTCAGCGTCGCGCCTTTAATCTTTGTAGCTCTCTGCACCACGATCACGCCCACGTCAACGCTGCCGCCGAAGGTATCGACGTCCACAAGGCTGATGACACCGAAGTGAAAACCAGAGGCCGAGGCCCGTAGCTCGCAATTCCTCAACTCGCGTCGTGAAATTCCCATAACCGAGTCCTTGCCAGCCGCGCCTGACTGCGAAGTCGGCTCGCCGCTTGCGCTTGCGTCAAGGAAAGTATCGGCTCTCGATCCCAATTGCATGCTGAAATCGCCGCCCAACGATGCATACAACTGCTGACGCACCCTGTTGTTGCAAATGCGCTCAATCAACATGTCGTTTGGAACAGCTGTGCCATCGTTGGTTGCAACGCGTCCTCGGAGATACATGACAAGGTCCCCTGTTGGTTGAGTCGGCTCCGAACTCGTGGGAATGGAATTCGCAGGACGGCTTGGGGCTGTGGGAGGAGGAGGTGCGGGAGCCGGGGGCTTCTGCGCCATTGTGACTGGTACCAGAAGTGGCAAGGCGAGCGCCAGCACGACGAAAATACGCACGCGGTGGCTCATAGATAGATTCCTAGGCTGGGAACCTGAGATAGGCAAGAGTCTAGGGCGCAAGTCAGTTCGAGTCAAGGCTCACACACCGAATAAAGGTACAGTCACGATGTGGCGATGCCTCGGTGCGCTTTGGTGGGACAACTCTGAACGTTTTTTTTGGCAATTCGGGAATGGTTAGTGGCGCGCGGCCACCAGGCCTCCTGGCGTTTGATGATCGCGCTCATTGAAAGGTGACCCACTTCGCCATTCGAATAACTAGACGGTACTAGCACCGAAAAGTACTTGACTTTCCGTCGAATCTGAGGTATTGTCTTGCTAGGAAAATTCCTGAACCGCGGCAGCTCACGCTGCCGTTTTTTTGTTTCTAGGACCCGGGCAGCTGAATTCTCGCTTGGCGGTCAGGAAATCCAAGGCCAGAAAGTAACTCTTTTATAATCAACACTTACAAATGTGGCACAAAACAAAGAACTTTAAGTTCCTTTAGAATCCGCACTTACGCAAAACCGGGGGGCCCCCTACCGAGCAGCAACCGGCCGCAACCGGCCCTAACGATAGCTTTGCCCAGTTCGCTATGGCTCAAGACCCGGCCGCCTGCCCCGGATCCCAGCGGCGAAGAGCCACAATGCGCCCAGTGCGCTCGCCAGGCTGAGCCCGCCCCCGAGTGTCCGGTCCCGAGTCCTCGTGAACCGCACGCGAACGTGAGATTCTCCGGCCGGCACGGGTACAATCATCTGGTTGTAGTCTTCGCCGCTTTCCGGCGTGACCGTCGTACCGTTCACCTTCACTTGCCACGCCGGATAGTTCAACAAACGCAGCCCAAGAAAAAACCGTTCGCGCGTGCTGACGGACACCACTTTGTCTTCTGGACTCCAGCGATCCACCTTTAACTTGGGCTTGCTTACCGGACCAGGCATGGAATCTGTGTCCATCACCATCGCCTGGAGCGACTTCCTCGGAATGTTCGTGTGGTCGTCTCCCGCGGAATCGTATTCGTCCGTGCCGTCGAAACCTTCTCCGTGCGCGATCGCTCGGCGCAAGCCTGGAATATCCTCGGAATCCCACCACCCCCGCTTCGCGAGCACAACTCCCGACCCGCTGATGAGCGCAAACGTAACCACCACCCATACCCATCCCGAGCGCTTGCGGCCCATCGCGCTTCCAAGAAACACCGCAAACGGCACGGCAAGTAGTGACATCCAACGCCACGGAAATTGCACGAAGCGCAATTTGGGCAGCAGTTCCCAGAGAATGGCGGTGAAGCGCATCATGAAAAACGTCGCTAATCCCGCAAGCAACAGCATGGTCCGCCACACTCTGCCATCCCATGCGCCGTCACGGTCTTGCTGCGCTCTGCGAGCTGCTACTGCCGCCAGTCCCGTCAGAGTGATCAGCAAAACAGCGATACTCGAGGCCATCCAATTAAATAGCGTGTGCTCCGGATCGTTGATCACCGTGAAGAGAAAGTTTTCCGATGGCTGCAGACCGGTCGAGAGCGCTTGCGCGATGTTCACCCAGCGCTGCTCGTAAGCCGCGGGCAAGAGATAGAATCCCGCCAGGCCGAACCCCAGCGCCAGCCCCGCCGCGCCACGTATAAGCGGCTTCCAGGACCTTCGCGTCAGCGCGGCAAAACCAAACACGGCAGCCGAGCTATAACTGGCAATCACTCCCGCCGGCGCGTTGGAAAGCCATACCGCGGCAAACACGGCGGCAAAGCAGGCGATCGTCCAGCGCGCATGCCCTCGCTCAGTCTGCGCCGGACACTCCAGCAGCTCGCAGAGTTGGAACACCAGCAAGAACAGCAGCGGAAAGAAGGCGTTTGCCAGCAGCTCCGCGAAATCGCTACGCACATAAATAATCACCAGAGCGTAAGGATTTGCGGCGAAGCAAGCCACGCAGAACAAAGCGGCCCTCTCCGAAAGGAGGCGTCGAGCCAGCGCAAAGGCGCTCAATCCCGCCAGCGTTTGAACCAGCACGATGAAAACAGCCGGCACCGCATTCCACGGCAGGACAGATCCCAGCGCCGCCCCGAGCATCCACGAGAACGGCGGGTAGAAAATAAATCTCGGTTCACCGAAACCGAAATTTGCCCATTCCGTCCATCGCGGATAAACAATTCCTTCTTTCCATTGGCCCGCTGCGTCCAGCCAGGAGGCGGCGTGAAACTGGAAATCATGGCCTGTTGGGCTCCCGAGCCAGAAACACGGCGAAACAATTAGCAAAGAAATCAAAAGCGAAACAAAAAAGGCAGGAAGCCAGCGGCGAAGCCGAGCGGTCGCACGCACAGGATTCTGGGGTTCAGCGGAAGATGTCATGCAGTGTTCATGCCATTTTAACCACGAAAGAAAGTGTCACGTAGGGTGTGCTCGCCCTCTTGGCTTACTTTTTCTCGGGTTTCTCCGTTTTCGCGGGCTCAGCGACAGGCGGCGGTTCCTCGCCCCAGATATATTTTGCAAACCATTTTTCATTTTCTTCCATCACCGCGCGCTGCTGCTTCGGCTTCGTGATTCCGTGGCCAAATCCTTTGTAAACCACCATCTTCACGGGCACGCCGTGATCCTCCAGCGCCTGACGCAGTTCATATCCGTTCGGAATGGGCACGCGCCGGTCGTTTTCGCCTTGCTGAATCAGCGTGGGCGTCCTTGCCTTCGCGATGTAGGTGATTGGCGAAGTCTTTCTGTAAATTTCCGGATCGTCCCACGGCGTTGCGTGCAAATACTGCCTCGTGAACGGCGTGATGTCTGTGTTCACGTAATAGGTCACCCAGTCGGAAATTCCAGCGCCAACCGACACTGCCTTGAAGCGGTCGCTCGAAGCCGTAATGAAGGCAGAAATATATCCGCCTTCGCTCCAGCCCATCGAGCCCACGCGATCCTTGTCAACAAAGCCTTTCGCGATGAGTGCATCCACTCCCGAAATCACGTCGGCGTAATCACCCACTCCCAAATTCCTCACGTTCAACGAGCGGAATTTTTCTCCGTAGCCCGCCGAGCCTCGGTAGTTCGGCCGCAGAATCAACGCGCCTTTTGCAACGAACCGCTCCATCGGGTAGTACCGGTCCGGATTCAGAATCGGCTGGTCCACGCCGGTTGGTCCGCCGTGAATCACCACGAGCAATGGATATTTCTTTTTGGGATCGAAGTCGGGCGGCTTCAGCAACACGCCTTCAATTAATGTTCCATCGGTCGACTTCCAGGAAATCACCTCGCGCCGCGCAATCTTGAATCCTTTTGCTTGCTCACCCAGCGTCGTGAGTTTTTTCGGCTGCCACGGCGCCACGCTCGCCGTAAATATTTCCGGAAACTCGTTCTCGAGCCCGGCACGGTATGCCACTTGTTTGTGGTCCTTCGATAAGGAGAACGAAAACGCCGCGAGATGTTCCGGCGAACTGAGCTTCTCAACTGCTTTCGTCTCCGGATTCAGCCGGAACAGATGCGCGTAGGTTTTCTGTTCCGCCGCGAAGTAAATGCCGTCCGCCGCCCACGCGATCAGTCCTGGATCTTCGTCAAACGCGTCCGTTAGTACTCGCGGCGTTCCGCCATCGGCATCCACGACCGCGATTTTCACGTTTGTGTAGAAAAAATACTTGGACCCGGCCGCCGTTTCGAAGGCGATTCGCTTGCCGTCGGGCGACCAATGCGGATTTCTTTCCGGCCCCGGCGTGTCCACAATCTTTTTCACTTTGCCGTCGTTCACCGCCACCACATAGATGTCCGCGGTCCCGATGGAAATCAGATCCGGATCGTGTTGCGCGCTGAACGCGATGCGCGTGCCATCCGGGGACCACGCAAATTCACCCATGCTGAACGTCGCTCCCTCAGTCAGCCGTTTTGGTTCGGGAGGAGCTTCTGTTTCGACTGCGGGAATCTCCAAGATCCATAGGTGGGACATGCTGTAGTCCGCGTGGACTACCTGGTACTCGCCATACTTTTCCTTGCGGTCTTTCGTTGCCTTCGACTCCGGATCCTCCGCGGTGAAAGCAAACTTCTTCGAATCCGGCGACCACGCGAAGATATTCACTCCGGTTTCCACCTTTGTAAGCTGCCGGGCTTCGCCGCCGTCCGCTGAAATAACGTAGATTTGCTTTTTGCCTTCCGGCGATCCGGAGGTCTGGCCCGGCCGGTCGGATAGAAAGGCAATCCACTTGCCATCCGGCGACCACGCCGCATTTGTGCTCGATTTCTTCGAGGCCGTCAGTTGGTGCCCTTCGCCGGTCGCGGTGTCGGCGATCCACAAATCGCGCTCGAAGGTGTTGTCCTCCCAATTCGTCCGAGAAACTTCATAGACCACGCGCTTTCCATCGGGAGAAATTTCCGGGCTGAACGCGCCCTTCATCTCCAGCGACTGGTCAATTGTGGGTGTCGTAGAATTGGATGCTGTGCGTTGCAGGCGCAGGCTGCTGAGCAGCAAAGCACACGTTCAGTGAACATGTCGTCGTGATCAGCAGGGCAACCCAAGACGCCTTGCGCATTATTCTTCTCCTTGAGACTCGTTTCGAACTCGGTCACTCAATATTTTATTTTTTCGACCAGCGGATAAATCCAATGGCTAGTGCGACGCCAACAAGCGCCAGAGCCAAATAGACATGCCAGCCATGCAGCCCCAGTGCGGAGATAACGGCCGCGAGTCCGGAGAGACAAATCAGGAATGTCGCCTTGCTCTTCGACATTTCCCTATGCATCACTAGTGCTCCAGATTGTGGCTGCCGGGCAAATTTTGGGCGCTTCGGCTCAAGCAGATGTGGATCGCAGCCCGGTTTCTCTCGTCAGCTCTTTGCTCAGGAGAATAATCTGTCCGACGTGGTGATAAGCATGGCCGGCGCATCGGAGAAAAATCATAAAGCGTTCCGCAGCTTCAGGTTCGAGTTCGGCTGAATAAGGCGCCATCCAATCTTCGGGCTTTTGCTTTCTGACTGTCGACACAACCATCGCAATGGTCTGGTCGAAGGCTTCCAACACTCTTGCTTTGTTTGGTTTTCCGGTTTCCGTAAATTCTCTATTGCGGTCGCGAACGTATCCTGTCTTCGCCACCCGCGCTCCGATGTAGTAATTCAGATTGCCCGTCAGGTGCAAAGTCAGGTGGCCGATGCTGTTGCCGTAAGTGAACGGGTTGTGCCAGAACTGCTCCTGCGTTAAAGGGTCGACCCACTTGTGAACGTGAGCCGCAATGAATTCGTAGTACCAGGCAAAGTCTGTTGCAACGGTATTGGGAAGATCAGCCATGACAATTCCTCTGTTTGCGGGCTCGCAGGGTCTTCTTCAAAACTTAGTGCGCCGCCGTCCCACGATCGTTCTTGTAGATCACGCCTTCTTTCATTACAAAAAAGACGTGTTCCGTCTGCCGAATATTCTCCACAGGATCGCCCGGCACCGCCAGGACATCCGCGAGCTTGCCCTTTTCGAGCGTGCCAATTTTGTCCGCCAGCCCTAGTAAATCGGCATCGGCGGAAGTTCCGGCCTTCAGGGCATCGATCGGCTTCATCCCCAGATCCACCATAAGGTGAAACTCTTCTGGATTGCGTCCATGGGCATAGACAGCAGCGTCCGTTCCCATGCCGATTTTCACACCTTTCGCCAGCGCTTTCTGAAACGTCTGATGGACTGAAGCAATCGCGGCCTTCGCTTTGGCCAGAATAGGAGGCGGGATGTACGTTCCCTTGTTTATCTGCTCCTGTATACCTTGAGGGGCAAGCAGCGTGGGCACGTAGTAAGTCCCGTGAGCCTTCATCATGTCCAGCGCCTCGTCGTCGAGAAACGTTCCGTGTTCAATCGAATCAATGCCCGCGCGAATAGCGCGTTTTGCGCCCTCCGCTCCGTGCGCGTGCGCCGCTGCCTTGCGGCGCAACGCGTGAGCTTCGTCCACGATGGCGTTCAATTCCTCTTGCGTGAGTTGCGGCGTGTCCACGTCGTCGGTTAGCGACAGAACGCCGCCCGTCGCGCAGACTTTAATGACATCTGCTCCGTATTTGTGATCCAGCCGCACGGCATACCGCGCTTGCTCGGGCCCGTTAATAACGCCTTCCATCGGCCCGGCCTCGTGGCCAAACAGCCCCGCTCGATAGCCGGCCTCGCCATCGCAGTGGCCACCGGTGGCTCCTAATGCGTGCACGCACACCAGCATTCGCGGACCTGGTATGACACGATCACGAATCGCGTTTCGCAACCCAACGTCCAGATAGTCCGACGAACCCACGTCTCGCACTGTCGTGATGCCCGCCATGAGCGTGACGCGCGCGTTCGCGCTGGCGTCCAGCGCCCGTTCGGCAATCGTTTTTTGGAGTTGATCCAGCTCGCTTTGTTTGTAGTCCTCGCTGTACATCGAGGTCAGGTGCGTGTGCGCGTCGATAAATCCCGGCAGAAGGGTCGCGTCTCCTAAGTCGATGACCTCCGCACCCGCGGGTATCGCGGCGCTGGGGCCTGCGCCCGCAATTTTCCCGTCCGTCACGACTACCAGCCCGGGCTTCAACAAGGCATCGCTCTTGCCGTCAAACATCCGGGCTGCCTTCAGAACGTACGTTTTGCTGGCGGGCTTTTGCGCCTGCCCAAACGCAAACGGCGCCGCCAGAAACATCGCGCACCAAAATCTCAGAACCACCCGGCTGTACCCTCTCCGCATTATTCGTGTCTCCCGGTTTTTGTCCGTTGTCTGCGCACCAAATCGTGGAACGCCGACAATAGCTTGCCTCGATTAAAAGTCAAGGTCTTCCTGTCCGCTGTAGAACAGCGCGTCATTTTTTGCTACAGTAAAGGCGTCGCTTCCTATAGGAAGTACCGCTCAGCCTATTTTCCTCCAGGAACTCCTCAGCCCGTGGTTCTGGAAGGCGTCGTCTCACTTGCACGCAGGTGTGTCCCATGTCTCACTCGGCTCACGACTCTCAGAGGTTCTCTCGATCAGGATTCTTCCCGGCCCTCCGGAAATTGTTGAGCAACTTCCATTTCGGAGCTGGGTTAACTCCCTCGTCCGTTCGGATTCACGCAAGTCAGGCTCATGGTATGTACGGCACGGCTCCCCGGCATCGGATATTCCCCGCTTTTCACCGAGACTACATTCACCGTCGCCGCCTGCGTCGCCGCCTCACCAACGTCATTCTCATTCCGCTTCTGGGCGGAGTCGCCGCCTACTTCATCACCCGGCCAACCGGCGGTAAAGGCTTTACGCTTCCCAAGGCTGCGGAACAAGAGTCACTCTCTTCGCCGTCAAATTCCTCGTCTGAAGTTGCGGTCAACTCTTCAGGCTCCTCCGAACTCCCCGGAGCGGCCTCCAATGCAAGCTCTGTTGCAAGTTCCGCGATCCTTGGCGCTTACAGACTTGCCGACGGCCCGAACGCCGTCACCGAAGTGCCGGACATCGTTTTGCACGATGCCAAACGCAACAAAGATCTCCACCTGCGCATTTTTTATCCCAACGAGCCAGGTCCATATCCCGTCATCGTCTTTTCGCACGGGGCCGGCGGTTCACAATCTTGTTGCGATGCTCTTACCCGGCATTGGGCCACGTACGGCTACATCACACTCCAGCCCACGCACGATGACTCGACGATGCAACGACGAAATAGCGGCGAAGAGGACATTAATTTTCTGAAAGCCATCCGCGATGCGCTGAATAAGACCCGCGCTTTGGCAAAGCCGTCCTCAGGACATTTCCTTTGTTTTGGATTCGTTGCTAGCGTTGCAGAAGCGCATCCCCGCGCTAAACGGGAAAATCGATGCACAACATATCGGTGTCGGCGGCCACTCCATGGGCGCCTTCACAGCGGACGCTATCGCCGGCGCGCTCGTCGATCTCCCCACCCATCGCGCAGCAAACTTCGCCGATTCGCGCGTGAAAGCCGTTCTCCTGCTTTCGCCACAAGGGCCCGGCGAATTTGGGCTGGACGACCATTCCTGGGACCGGGTCTCCATCCCGCTCTTGAGCATGACGGGTTCGCTCGACCGGGGAGCTGGTGAGCAGGACCCGGAATGGAGAAAGATCCCCTTTGAGCGCAGCCAGCCCGGCGATAAATATCATGTCTTTATCCAGGGCGCGAACCACATGTCCTTCATCAGCGCGAAGACGCGCTTGCCCGCGCGCGCTGCTCGGGGCGAGTCGATTCTCGGTTACACGAATTCCGCATCGCTCGCATTTTGGGACGCCTATTTGAAGGCCGACCGCACCGCAAGAAATTATTTGCAATCCGATGCTCTTCCGAGCTTCAACCCAGGGCGCCGTCAAACTCTCCCGTCGTTGATCCCTTGAGTTCGTAGTTTGTGTTCCTCAGTTTTTCCACACATCTACTCGGGGGGGTCCTTCCGTACCATTGACGCTGTTACTACCCGCTTCGGACACTAAGTACAGTATGGCCCGCTATTCAGCTTTTCTCGGGCGCAAGGTTGAGGTCCAATACCGCGCCGGAGACATTCTCCTGCCCGCCTCCGGCACGTTTGTGGCTGATTCCGGCCGCTCGATTTTTCTCGAGCAGAAATACGAGCAGCGCGGCTCCCAAAGGCATTTCCGGTGGGAAATCCCATACCAATATATCGTTCGCCTCGAGGAGAAATCGGGGCCCACGACGGCTGCGGGCAGCACCTCAAGCTCTCCGGCGCGGGTATCAGATCCAGGCGCGCAGGCGTCGCCTGTTTCCGTTGATTCGAACGCCCAGAGCTCCGCTCGAGCCGCCACATCCGCTGGCGGCGCGCCCGCAATCCTCCCGCTCCAGAATCGTCCCAAGACCGCTTGACGGCCTTCACCCGGCACACGACTCCTACTCGGCGTTTCGGATACAATCAAACCCGCAGTCCAAACTACATTTTCGCCGCGGTGGCAGCGTCCCGTCCCGCGTCGCGCGCAGGAGGCTTTTTGTGACCCCGGATGCTCGCCCCAACACCACCATCGGCCCCGGAGTGAAAATCGGTCCCGGAGCAAAGGTAAACCCGACAAGCAATATCGGGCCCGGCTCAAAGGTCGGGTTGATCGGCCTCGGCCTGATGGGCCGGCCCATGGGCCACAATCTTTTGAAGGCCGGTTATTCGCTGACCGTCTGGAATCGTACCGCCGCGCGCGCGGAGTCGCTGGTAGCAGCCGGTGCCAAGCTTGCGAAAGCTCCGATGGAGGTGGCGGCCTCCTCCGATGTGCTGATCACTATCGTCAGCGATCCGCCTGCCCTGGAAGAAGTCCTGTGGGGGAGTTCCGGCAAGGACTCGGGCGCCCTTGGGGCGCTTCGTCCTGGCAGCATTTATATCGATTCCAGCACCGTTTCCCCCGGCCTAGCCCGCAAGATTGCCGCCGCGTGCGGTGAACGCCAGGTCGCCTTCCTGGACGCACCCGTCACGGGTGGAACTTGGGGCGCCGAAAAAGGGGAGTTGGTGTTCATGGTCGGGGGCGACGCCCAAGTGCTCAAAGACGCGGAACCTGTTTTTAGCGTGATGGGCAAACGCTGGTTCCACTTGGGCCCTAACTCGGCGGGCCAGACCATTAAGCTGGCCATGAATCTCATTCTTGCGCTGGAAGTTGACGCGTTGGCGGAAGGCCTTGCCCTAGTCACCGCGGCGGGCCTGCAGGGAGAAAAGCTCGTGGAAGTCCTGCAATCGAGCATGGGCCGGGCCGCTGTGCTCGACGTCAAAGCTCCTCTACTCCTGAAGGGAGAATACCCACCTAGCTTTCCATTGCGCCTGATGCACAAAGATGTTGGGCTGGCTCTCGATCTGGCGAAGGAGGTTGGGGTCACACTTCCTGCTGGTGCGGCCGCATACTCTACCTATTCCAGCCGTGAAAAACGCGGCCAAGGAAGACCTGGACTACGCCGCTGTCATGAAATTCTGGAAGTCCTGAGCCACTGCCTTTTAGAGAGAGGGAAAGAGCGGGTTGCCAGCCGCATCGCCGGATGGCTGGCTCTTAGAGAGACCGAACAGCCGCGCGCCGGTCGAGATCGATGGATATGTTTTGATCGAGAACCACGGCAACATAGCGAGAGCAGGTCTTCATCTCCGCCGCGGCCCAAGACGAAAGAGCAGGCTGAATGGATCGGCAAGCTTTCTCCAGCTTGGCCACAATTTGGTAGTAGCCGCGTACTTCACGCAACCAGGGCGTAGCCTGCTTTATCGCCGGGGACAGCTCATCGCAAAGCCCGAGAAGGGTTCCAAAATCGTTTGGCCCGATGTTCTCCGCCTCGATGCCGGTTGCCGCGCGCAGCGAATCGGAAAGAGGCTGGTTGGCGGTCGTCAGCCAAATCATTCGCCACTGGCTGATGGAGAACTTAACCAGGGCGATTACGGAGAACACGAGTATGAGGACGGCGGTCATGGTCTTCGCTTGCATCCCTATCCTGCCCGCAGCCTTGGTATCTCCCAATAGGACACCCGTACCAGAGCACAGGTACGTGCCGTGCCTCCAGAGGCCGCCATTTTCGACCGCACGCGAGGGGCTTGCGCCTTCCTCTCCGCAGAGCTCTGTCCGTTGTTGCCGATTAACCTGGAAATTACTTCTCTTACACAGATCCGAGGGAAAAGCCTTGACCAGCGGGTTTGGCCATCTTAGGGTGGATTGTAACGTCACTTTCGCTGACTACCTCTCGCATGGACATCCATCCCGAACAGCCAAACTCGCCCCGCGTGGGTGCGCGCGATCAAGAGACCGATTACGATTTGGCCAAGATCGAGAAGAGGGATTGGTGGGTATGGGCCAACTCGATCTTTGTCATGATGCTCCTCACTGGGGCCATCATTTCCTTCGCTCTGCCCTCACTCATGCAGGGCGCCACAACCTTCTTTAGGATCAAGTTTTCGGAAGCTGTTTTCGGATTAGTTGCTCTCGTGGTCGTCTTCAATGTCTACACCATCTACCAGCAAGTGCTGATCAAGCGCCTCCGTCGTCAACTTGCGGAAAAACAGAGTCACTCCCTGATTCTTCGCGATCTGGCAATGATTGACGCCTTGACAGGACTCTACAACCGCAGATTTGCCGAGCAACGGCTGGCCGCTGAAGTGGCTCGTTCTGCCCGTAAAGGCCATCCCCTAATGGTCGTCCTCTTGGATCTGAATGAGTTTAAGTACATCAACGATACTTACGGTCACCCCGCTGGTGATCTGGTCTTGCAGGAATTCGCTGCGGCTATCAGCCGTGCCGTTCGAAGCGGGGATCTCGCCGTCCGCATGGGTGGCGACGAATTTCTTCTGATTCTTCCCGAATGCAATCCCGCCCAGCTGCGGCTGGTCTTGAGCCGCATTGGCCCTCTTCAAGTGGAATGGGAAGGCCGGAGATTCCCGATCAAATACTCCGCAGGCTGGAAGGAATACACATCCGGCGATTTGCCCGAAGCCATGCTTGCCGCCGCGGATCAGGCTCTATACGAAAACAAGCGTGCCGCCAAAAAGTCTCCCGTTTCGGACTCCGTGCCCGTCTGACTCAGCGAATTCGGCATCCAAGATCCTCTCCGTGCGCTAGCGCATCGCTGCACGCTGACTGTCAAGAGTTACTCGGCAAATGATATAGAATGCCTCCGTTCTTCCGCTGTTTCGGCGCGCGAATTGATCAATCTTGGCGTCCATTATTCCGGCGCGCATTTCGGAGAACAGTCCAATGATCGGGAGGGTTCGAAAATGAGGGAGAGCACGAGACTGTTAGCGCCCATGTGCGCGCTCTCGATGGTCATGGCGCTCGGCGTTGTCGTGGCCCTGCCGCAGACGAACGATTTAGGCATTTTTACCAATGAGGGCAGCGTCGGAACGACTCCGCAGGGCTGCAAAGCCCATTACGATTCCGCAAAAGGCGAGTACACCATCACGGGGGGCGGCGCCAACATGTGGGCCGCTACCGACGCGTTCTACTTCGTGTGGAAGCAAGTTTCTGGAGACGTTACTCTCACCGCCGACATCCAGTGGGTCGGCACAAGCGCTGCGGAGCATCGCAAAGCCGTGCTGATGGTGCGGCAAAGCCTCGATCCTGGCTCGCCGTATGCGGATGCAGTTTCGCATGGCAACGGACTCACGTCGCTGCAATTTCGCGGCGCGCCGAATGAACAGACCTATCAAGTCATCGCCGCGGAGGATGGCCCTTCACGCCTGCGCATCGTAAAGAAAGGCAGCCGATTCACGATGTACTTTGGCAAGCCTGGCGAGGAGCTGAGACCGTCGGGCCCGGTTGAATTTGTAACTCTCCATGATCCCTTCTACGTAGGCCTCGGAGTCTGCTCGCACGTCGCCACCACGCTCGAAACCGCAATCTTCTCCAACGTAAAACTGGAAGAAACGGCTTCGGCAAAATAGCCACGAGGACCGTCACTGGAACATCGGTCTCCGACCATTCGCGTAACAAGAGGTCAACCAAGTCGCTGGGACAGACTGATTAAGGGCGGAAAGCGTAAATCTGTGTGCACAAATGTCATTCCCGTGATTCAATTGCCGCAGCCGAGGCACTTGGCCACCTTTCTGGAGGACGAAGATGGAAAATATGATCGCTAAACTGCTGGATGATTTCGATCGCGGGCGGATGACGCGACGTCAACTGATTAAAAGCCTTGCTGTCGTCGCAGCAGTCGCGGCGGACACAACACCAGCGTTAGGCGAAAACTCCAAAGGGTTCAGAGCGGTCGCGGTCAATCACATTTCTTACCAGGTCAAGGACTATGCGAAGACGCGCGACTTCTACGCGGACTTGCTGGGAATGAAGGTCGTCGGCGATACCGGCACGCAGTGCAGCTTGATCCTCGGCGACACGAATACGTTCGTGATTCCGCGCAATGCCCCCCAAGGGAGCACGCCGCCGCGGATCGATCACATTGCGTACACCATCGAGAACTGGGACAAGAATGCTGTGAAGGCTGAATTAGAGCGTCGCGGGCTCAATCCGCAGCCTGACACCGAGAACAGTTTTCACATCAAAGATCCGAACGGATTCGATCTACAGATCAGCGGGAAGGAAATGAAGCCTGCTTGAGCGGATGGTGTCTTTTACGCCTCTAAGTTTCATTCGTTCGCCGATTGGTTCGTGGGTTAGATTCGGGCGTAGTGCAGAGACATCCAGTGATCTTAACAATGATCCTGCCGGAGGGAATATCCATGCCTACTCTTGCCTCTATCATGAGTGAGTTGAAAAAGAAGGGTAGCTGAGAAAACGCGGAAAACCTATGCGCGCCACGGCATGGCCGCGGACAAGATGTTCGGCGTAAGCGTCGCCGACCTCAAGGTCATCGCGAAAACAATCAAGGGACAGCAGGCTCTCGCATGCGAGCTTTACGAAACGGGGAATATGGACGCGATGTACCTCGCCGGAATGATTGCCGACGGCTCCCAAATGACCAAGCAACAGCTGAATGCCTGGGCCGAGGGCGCGGCAAATTTGCGGATGATTGCCGAATACACGGTGCCTTGGGTGACGGTTGAGAATCCCCATGCTCGCGAGCTGGCGAAGCAATGGACCAAGTCCAAGAAGGAACATGTCGCGTCGTCAGGTTGGTGCACCTATTCGGGACTTCTCGCTACAACACCCGATGCGGCATTGGACCTTGCGGAAATCGAGAGCCTGCTCGAACATCGTCGTCAAGGGAGTCAAGAGCGCACAAAACCGCGTTCGCTATACCATGAACGGTTTTGTGATTGCTGTCGGCGCTTACGTGAAGCCTCTCTTGAAACAAGCCAAGGCGACAGCCAAGCAAATCGGCCCCGTTTCCGTGGACGTGGGCGACACGGCTTGCAGCTGTTCCGCTCGCCACCGCCTACATTGAAAAGATCGAAGCCGCCGGCCGCGTCGGGCAAAAGAGAAAAACCATCCGATGTTAGGCGGAGAATACGCCGGGATGAGCGCACCTGGCGAACAGAAGCTCAAGTAGTCTTAAGAAAGGTCAGCTTCGCATCGCTGAATGTTCAATTTCCGGGATGGTATTCCCTCTCCGTGTGTCCCTTCAGTTGCGAGCGATAGAAGTAGACCTCGCGCAAATCTCCCGTGCTGTAGCGCTGGGCTTCATCGTTGAAATGCGGTGACGACGGGTGCCCGCTCTCACCGCCAGCCGTCACGGCTCTGGCGCGAACTTTGTCGCCGAACTCGACCACCGCAACGAAGCTGTTCCCGCTCGTGCCATACCACTTTTTCGTTCCTGGATATGGCCGCGCTCCAAACGACGCCAGCGAGCCCCACACCGACGAAGTGAATCCCACCGGAATGCTCGGCCCCGCGTCGCTGAAAGGCTGAACGATGTCTCCTGTCAGCCGCTGGAATCGATTGATGTCGCCCCAAGGCGTCTTCCAAGTTCCGAAATCTCCGCGCGAGTCTGTCGGACGCATCCGACAACGCTTGCAACAGCGGCTCCGGCGGCGCTTTGGTGCAAATGTAATCGCTCATGTAGATGCCCGATTTTTTCGCATCGGCGCCCACGCGCTTCTGTATGTCCTCGCCCCAGAAGACCGCCAAAGACGTCGGCACTGACGTCCACGCCCCACCGCAAATCCCAGCTTGCGCAGGGCACCGATTTGCTCGGCCAATTTCGTCTTCAACGGATTGTCGGCAGCCGCATCGTCCCAAGCCTTCACCAGACACGGGATCGGCTTCTCAAACCACGTCAAATAACTGTCGTACGCCGCGCGAAATCAGCGAGCCGACCGTGAAATCTTTCTTATCCTGCAATACGCGGATTGCGTGCAAGTCCTCGCGCCGATTCTCCGCCGGTTTCCACATAAACAGGGAAAATCTTCCTTCTTCGGGCTGCTCGGCCCCGCCGCCGACCACGGCCAATTGTTGGAGTTGTAAAGCCACCCGCTCTTCGGATTCAGCAGGTGCGGCGTCTCATCAATCGAAAGCAGCCCGTGCCACTCCGTCGCCGGATTACTTCCATCGACCGGCTTCGTCCAATCAAAACTCGTATCGCGCTTCGGAATAAAGTTTCCGTGAAAATAGGCGATGTCCCCGTCGGCATCGGCAAAAATCGTGTTGTTCGATGAATTCGTGTGCAGCTCCATCGTCTGCCGGAACGACTTGTAATCTTTCGCCTTCGTCCGCGTGTAGGACTGCGTCAGCGCCTTCACGTGCTCCTCCATCAAGCGGATGCTCAGCCATTTTCCGTCCATCTCGGCGATGACCGGTCCGTGTCCCGTGCGGTAGACGGTGAATTTCTTTTCCGCCATGCCATCCGCGGTTTTGTACGGCACCGTAATCTCCTTCGCCTCGACTGGGCGCTCCTCCTTCCCGTACTTGTAGTAATAACTTGCCGCCCTTCTTCTCCACCGTTTCGAGATACCAGGTAATCGCATTCACTCCGCTGGACGTGTGCATCCATCCCGCTCTTTCGTTGAATCCCTGGTACACAAAAAATTGCCCCCACGTCACCGCGCCGTACGCATCCAATCCTTCGTCGCTCGCCATCTGTAGCTCGGAGCGGAAAAAGAACGACGTGTGCGGATTGATCAGCAGCAGCGCGTGATGGTCAGCGGTATTCGAGGGCGCAATCGCCATGCCGTTCGAACCGCTGGGCTCCTCGATCTCATCATCATTCGCGGACGGCTCCCGCTCTCACGGGAGATTTTCCATAAAACGCTTCAAGTTGCGTCGAGATTCACGCGCTCGATGTCGCCCCCGATGCTTCCCTCGGTAAAACTCAGCGCCATCCACGGTTCGAATCGCTGGATGACCCGCGGCTTCACCTCAGGATGTTTGAACAGGTAGTAGTTCAATCCATCCGCGAACGCGATTCATCAATTTCTTTAGCCACTCCGGGCTCGCCGCGTATTCCTTCTTCAAGATTCCGCGGGTCGATGAATAGCTTCATCCGCAAGTCCTGGTAAATCTTGCCCTCGCCCTCCGCCTCCGCCAGACGTCCCATCGCGTTGATATAGTTCGTCTCGACGCGGTTGAAGTCGTCTTCCGCCTGCGCATAAATCATGCCGAAGACCGCATCCGCGTCAGTTTTCCCGTGAACATGCGCGATTCCCCAGTCGTCCCGCGTGATCGTTACGCTCGCCGCCTCGCGCTCCCACCGCGCCACTTCTGGATTTTTCGCTGCTTGAGCAGCAGAAGAACTGGCGCCCTCGCCTCGAGCCACGGCTTGCGAACCCAACAAACATGCCGCTGTGGCAAGGAGCAAGACAAAATGGGATCTTTTCATGATTGCCTCTGAAGGAATAAAAAACCGCTCGTCGCTATGTTGCTCCATCATCCGAGCCGTCTCGCGCAACCGCGCCAGCGTAGCATCATACTCCGGTCCGCCGAGCACGGTACCAATCAGCCCTTTCCGCGCGCCTGCTCATCGTGTAAATTTCTTCCTTCCATGCGAAACCTTCTGGCTTTACTCGCACTATTAACCACCAACAACTTGCTGGCGGCGACGCCGCCCGAAGGCATCCCGCGCGAACTCGCGCGCCAGCGTGCCGCGCAACTTTCCGACATTCGCTATCATCTTCGCTTCACGCTCACTCCCCGCGCGCCTTCCGCATCCGGCCACGAAGACCTTCAGTTTCATTCCAGCACTTCCTCTCCTGTTCTTCTCGATTTTCGCGAAGGTACCGTAGCAAATCTCACCGTCAACGGCGTCGCGGTCTCCGCAAAAATCGAAAACGGCCATATCGAGCTCCCCGCAAGCGCCATCCACGCAGGCGAAAACACCGTCAGCATGGATTTCACCGCTCCCGTCGCCACCGCCGGAAAAGCCATCACGCGATTCGAAGACAAAGACGACAACACCGAGTATCTCTACACGCTCTTCGTTCCCATGGACGCCGAAATGGCGTTCCCTTGTTTCGATCAACCCGATTTAAAGGGCCGCTTCCATCTCGAACTCACCGCTCCCGACAACTGGATTGTCATCTCCAACACGCCCATCGAATCCCAATCTCCTGTCGGCGACGGCCAACGCCTCACAATGTTTTGCCGAGACGCGTCCCGATCAGCACTTATCTCTTCGCCTTCGCCGCCGGTCCCTTCCGCAAAGTTCACGAGACCGCCGGGCTTCCCGGCCTCTACGTCCGCCAATCCAAATTCAAAAAGGCCGAAGAAGAAGCTTCCGAAGTCCAGCAAACCACCGCGCAAGGCATCGACTATCTTTCCAAATTTTTTGCTCAGCCCTTTCCGTTTCCCAAGTACGACCTCGTCCTGATTCCCGGGTTCGCTTACGGCGGCATGGAGCACGCCGGCGCCACTTTCCTCCGCGAGGAATCCGTTCTTTTTCGCACCGCGCCCACGCACAGCGACCATCTCAATCGCGACATTCTCCTTCTGCACGAGCTCACCCATCAATGGTTCGGCGATCTCACCACCATGCGCTGGTTCGACGATCTCTGGCTCAAGGAAGGCTTCGCGCAATACATGGCCTATCAAGCGCTCGCCGTCCTCAAGCCTAAGGAAAATATCTGGAAGCGTTTCTATCAATCCATCAAGCCCGCCGCCTATTCCATCGATTCCACAAAAGGCACAACGCCGATCTACCAGAACATCGCCAATCTCAAGGACGCGAAGTCCGCTTACGGAGCAATCGTCTATTCGAAGGCGCCCGGCGTCATCAAGCAGCTCGCGTTTGTCCTCGGCGAGGAACAATTTTCGCGATGGCCTGCGGCTCTATCTCAAGGAGCACGCCTACGCCAATGCGGAGTGGAGCGATCTCGTCCACGCATTCGAGAAAATATCGGGAAAGTCGCTGCAAGACTGGGCCGCCATGTGGATTCGCCATCGCGGCATGCCCCAGGTTGATGTCGCGTGGTCCTGCAACGCGCAAGACCGCATCGATCATTTTTCTGTAACGCAACACGACGTTCTCGGCGAAGGCGGCGTTTGGCCCATCGCCATGCAAATCGAGCTCGCCTATCCCGAAGGCGCTCCGACTCGTCTCCGCGCACAACTCAACACAGAAAAATCCGACTTGCAGGGAGGCCCTCGGCAAGCCCTGTCCGCGATACGTATTCCTGAACGATCAGGACTTCGCTTATGGCCGATTTCTTCTCGATGAGCGCAGCCGCAAAGCGGTTATCGAGCGACTCGGAGGAAGTCTCCGATGCTTTCGAACGCACTCTGCTTTGGGGCTCACTGTGGGATTCCGTCCGAGAAGCCGATTTCGCTCCGCGCGAATTTCTGGAACTTGCGCTGCGTCTTCTTCCCGCCGAGACTGACGAATCGCTCGCGCAAAGTTTGATCGGCCACGTCACTACGGGCCTTCACCGTTACGTCAGCGACGCCGCCCGCGCGCAAATCGTCCCCAACGCCGAAACTCTCGCCTCGGACCGGATGCTTCATTCCACCGAACAGGATTTCCGCATCATTTGGTTTCGCGGCCTTCGCGCCATCGCGGAAAGCCCGCAAGGGACGGGCGCAACTCAAAGATTTGCTCAGCGGCAAACTCGCCGTCCCTGGAGTCGACCTCCGTCCTCTTGACCGCTGGACCATGGTCACTGCGTTAATCGCTCTGAACGACCCCGACGCCGATTCCTTCCTCGCCGCCGAAGAAAAGCGTGACCAAACTGGCGACGGCCAGAAATACGCCTACATGGCTCAAGCTGCCCGCCCGGACGCCGCCTCCAAACAAAAATATTTCAACGACTATCTCCACGATGCGTCTCGTCCTGAAGACTGGATCGCGCAAAGCCTCGGCGCCTTCAATTACTGGAACCAGTCGGAGCTCACGCTCCCCTACTTGAAGCCCGCCCTCGATGCCCTCCCGCAAATCAAGCGCGAACGCAAAATCTTTTTCGTCCTCGGCTGGCTCAACGCCTTCATCGACGGCCAGCGCTCGCCCGCCGCCCAGACCCAAGTCCGCGAATTTCTCGCGACCGCGCCACTCGACAAAGATTTACAACTAAAAATTCTAGAGGTTTCCGACGAACTCGACCGCACCGTAAAAATCCGGCGACGCTTCCCCTGATCAAGCAAAACATCAGTGAGAGGCCGCGGCTTCTCTTTCTGTTACGGCTTGGCGTTTGGCGAGAAAAAGCCGATGGGCAGGTCGCGCGCCGTCCGCAATCCCGCCGGGGCGTCGAGAATCACCGGAATCGAATTCACCACGACTGACGCGGTCGCAATATCGCCATGCGTGCCGCCGGGAATCACCAAACTAATGTTCGGGTGGCCCTTCAACGCGATGGTGTCGGCGGGCTCTTTCGCTCCGACGTACATTTGCAATTCGAGGTACACCAGTTCTTTCCCGCTGGCCATGCCGCGCGCAATTTGGTGCACGCCCGCCGCTTGGCCTGCTTCGACCGTCAAATATTCCGTCTGAACGCGCTCGGTGGCGACCTTCGGTTCAATCGTTTCCGTAATTTCGTCCACAGGGAGGTTCAAGCTGTCCGCAATCATCGCTACTGACTCCGGCAATCCAACGTGTTTGATTACTCCGGCCTTTACTTGCGTGCGAAATTCTTCCACGCTCATGCCCGCCCCGATTTTTTTTTGCAAGGGCAGTCGGCGCTTTCCGCCATCCACGATGCGCACCGCTTTCGCGTGCTCGATCCGCTGCGAAACCGCCGCCAGCGTGATGACCAGCTTGTCCATCACGAAGCCCGGGTTCACGCCCGTTCCCACCAGCGCGACTCCCCAATCTTTCGCCGCTTTGTCCAGGCTTGCCGCCAATTCCGGATACGTGCGCAGCGGATACGACAACTCCTCACACGTCGAAACGATGCACGACTCCGCTTCCAGGCACGCCAGCAACTGGTCCATCACTTTCGGCAGGGAAGACGACGTCGAGTGAATCACCACATCCGCGGCTTGCTCCAGCACTTCTTTTGCGTCCGCCGAAACTTTGACGCCCCACGGCGCGTCCGTCGCGCCGGTAACTTCGCCGAGGTCGCGGCCCACTTTGGCCGGGTCCGTGTCAATGGCGCCGATAATTTCAATGGCTTGCTTCTCCCGCATCAGCCGGGCTATAGAAGCGCCGATCGGTCCAATGCCGTACTGGATCACTCGAATCTTCTTCTTCACGATTTCCCCCGTCGATTCTCAGCGCGCGCCGCACACTGCGCATTTTCCCCAGAAAAGAAACCTCTACGATAATGGAATTCGCAGATGCATTCAACGCCCAACACGTCTCACGCACTGGCCGCGGAACGCTCCACGCATGTCAGACTCCGCATAGCAGCGGCTTACTCAACACCCACTACGCGCCCAGGCAATCTTGCTCCAAAGTTGCCGATGGTTGTAGTACGGCTCATAATGTGACTCCCAATCAGCGAGCCTTTGGAGGGCCGCGCCATGCCCGCAAAAAAACTGTCCGACGCCGAAATACAAGCTCTTCTTTCCAAATTGCCGGGCTGGAAATCGTCAACGGCAAACTGCACCAGGAATATGCGTGCAAGGATTTCGTGGCGGCCTTTGGTAACATGACCCGCGTCGCTCTGGTCGCCGAGGCCATGAACCACCATCCGGAGTGGTTCAACGTTTGGAACAAAGTGGTGATCGACCTCATTACCCACAGCGTAAAAGGCATCAGCGACTACGATTTTGTCCTGGCAGAAAAGATTCAAGAGATTTTCTCTCCCGTTCCGTCGAGCCTCATAGCCAGTCCAGATGACCCACGCCAACAAACTAGTTCGGTAACTGGCCCTGCCTGGCAGTGGCACTTGCGCGTACTCGAAGCGAGGTGCTATTGACACTAATCATGAGTGCGCGAAAATAGAGCTACCCCCTTCCTAGAAGTTTGCCCTTTGGAAATATACGGTCCGGAAGACTGCCCTCTCCAGTCTCGCCGAAAATTGTCTCGCGAAGAAAATTCGCAAAGGGCGGATTGCCGCCGGAATTCGTGCCGCTATTTCTTCATGCACGGCGTGCGAATTTCGCGGAGGGGAGGTTCCCGGCATGAATGGGAAAAAAGTTTCGCGTGTTGCTCGCAGAAAGCGATCCTGGAGAAGCCGCAGATTCCCTGCGCACACTTTATCCGGAGCCGGATAGCCACTTGGAATTGAGCGTTGTCTCCTCCATACCGACTCTGCTCGGAACGATAGATCTGGCCGCACCGGAGACCATTTTTCTTGACCTTTCGCTTGGCCACCCCGATCCGTTGGAAGCAGTCCGACGCGTGCACCGCGCCGCTCCGGGCATTCCACTCATTGTATTGGCCGATGTCGCCGATAAGAGTTATGCCACGCGATGCATCTCCGAAGGCGCGATTGACTATCTCCTGAAGGGGTTCATGGACACCCGCGCGGTGGAACGAGCGCTTCGAACGGCGCTCGAGCTCAATACGCTCGAAGGCCTGGCCGACCTCCTCCGGGACCAGCTTACTGGACTTTACAGCCGCGACGGATTCACGACACTGGGGAACCGGTCCGATGGAGACGGCAATGCGCTCCGGCGGCACGCTCGTTCTTCTCTGCGCTCGGATCGCGAATTTTTCCGCATTGCACGCCGAGTTTGGCTCGAGCGGCAGCGAGCAGGCGATACGCGAAACGGCCGAGCTGATCGCCAGTTGCTTCCGGCGTAGCGATTTTATGGCGCGGATGGGCGAAGCCCAGTTCGCCGCCCTCGCCATCGATGCGGCAGAACCCAGCGCACAGGTACTTGGCCAGCGCGTCCAATCGCGACTGGCCATCTACAACCAAAGCCGCAAACCCTGGGGACCCTTGCTGCTGTGCCTGAGCGCGGGTTATTGGGGTGCGCACGACACCAGATCCTTCGCGGAGTTTCTCGATGCCGTGGAGTCCGAGCTGCGGCAACAGGAAGTGGGCCTGAGCCAAACCACGGCGCGTCAAGAGAACACTCCGAAAAGAGGGTAGATCTCCATGAAGAGACCACTAAAATCCGAAGGAAGCACGGTTCGAATGGCGAGCAGCCTCCATCGGAGGCCTCTTGTCTTCACCTGCCCGGGAATTCAGCGCTGAGGACTGCATGAAATCCATCATGCTCGATGAAATGCGCAGCGCGGAAAGCACCACGGCGCTCCGTCTGCTGATTCTTGAAAGCGAACCACAGGACGTCGAGCTGACGCTGCTCGAACTCAGAGCCTCCGGCTTCGCGGTGGAGGTTATTATTGCGCAAGACCGTGAACAATTCCTTGCGGCGCTGCAAGGAGGGAAAATTTGACGCCGTGTTGGCCGACTATCGTCTGCCGAGCTGGAGTGGCCTCGAAGCGCTGAAAGAATTGCGCGCAAGCGGAAAAGACATTCCGTTCTTGCTGGTGACCGGCACGCTCGGCGAGGAAGCCGCCGTCGAATGCATCAAGCAGGGAGTGAATGATTACATACTCAAAGATCATCTGGTGCGTCTTCCGGCGGCATTAAAGCGCGCGTTGAACGAGAAACGTCTCCGCGACGAAAATGTTCGCGCCCACCAGGCGCTCTCCGAAAGTGAAGCACGGGCCCGTGAACAGTTCGCTGAGCTCGATCAGATCTTATCGCACCGCGCCCATTGGTCTGGCCATCTACGGCCCAGACTTGCGCTATCTGCGCGTAAACGAGCAACTGGCAAAGATAAACGGGCTGTCGGCAGACAAGCATCCAGGGTTGATGACGCGCGACGTGAATCCGGACGTTGCCAAGGCTGTCGAGCTGTATTTGCGGCGCGTGTTTTCACGAGGCGAATCGATTTTTAACGTCGAGATACAGAGCACGACGCAGACTCAAGCCGGTGGCGCAACGCACCTGGCTGGTCAGTTTCCATCCGCTTCGCGGAGCTAGCGGCGTGATCTTCGCGATCAGCGTGGTGGTCCTGGAAATCACGGAACGCAAGCGCGCCGAAGCAGGCCCTCTCTCTCTCCGAAGCGCGTAACCGGCAACTTGTTGAAAACTCCATTTATGGCATCTTTCGCATCTCTCCAGATGGCACTTTTCTTGATCCCAACCCCGCCTTGCTTCGCATGCTTGGATGCGCTTCTCCCGAGGAGCTGCGTCCTCCTGCCCAGGTGAGTGACCTATTCCGCTATCCTGCCCATTACGCGGAGTGCATGGCAGCCTGCCGCCAGGAAGGCCAAGTTCACAGCACGGAGACCGAGTGGCGCCGGCGGGATGGAGGGCTGGTCGTCGTGCGCCTGCATCTCCGCGGGCTTTCCGTCGCCAAGTTGACGGCCTCCGCCGAAGTGATCGCCGAGGACGTTACCGAGGTTCGCGCCGTAGAGCGCCAGTTGCAGCAGTCCCAAAAATTTGAGGCCGTTGGCCAGCTTGCGGGTGGCGTCGCACACGACTTTAACAATGTTGTCGGCGCGATTCTGGGATGGGCTGAGTTGGGCTTCGATCAATGCCGGAGCCACCCGCTGATCGCGGAGCGCTTCGCGCGCATTAGGGAGCAAGCCGAGCGTGCCGCTGCACTGACACGTGAACTCCTCGCGTTTGCCCGCCGTCAGGTATTGCAGCCAAGGATAGTGGACCTGAATGCGTTAACCGGCGACCTGGCTAGCTTTCTGGATAAAGTCATCCGCAAGGACATAGAGCTGAAAGTGGTCAACGCCCCGCTCGACCCCATCAAGGCCGATCCAACTCAGATCGAGCAGGTGCTGATGAATCTCTGCCTAAATGCGCGCGACGCCATGCCGCAGGGAGGCCGGCTGATGATTGAAACGGAGATGGTGGACATCGACGACTCCTACTGCCGATTTTATCCCTACGTCACCGCGGGGCGTTATGCCGTGCTCTCCGTCTCCGACACCGGAGTTGGTATGGACGCAGAAATGCGCGAGCGCATCTTCGAACCTTTTTTTTCTACCAAGGAGAAGGGAAAGAATAGCGGCATGGGCCTGGCCACAGCCTACGGGATCGTCAAGCAGCATGGAGGATTCATTCATGCATATAGCGAGTTGGGACAGGGAACGCTTTTCCGAGTTTACTTGCCCGTTGGTCCGGAGCATCCTCGCGGTTCCCAGGCTGCGCGCATGCGTGCGGCCTCGCCTGTCGAACTGCGTGGCACCGAGACGCTTCTTCTCGCGGAAGATCACGATTCCATCCGGGAGATGGCCCGGCAGACACTCGTCAATCTGGGGTACCGCGTTCTTTCTGCCGTCGACGGAGAAGAAGCGATGCGCCTTTGCGAAGCCGAGACACCTGCGCTGGCCATCTTGGATGTGGTGATGCCAAAGATGGGAGGCCCGGAGACGGCCGCAAAACTCGCCGAACGATTCGAAAAACTGCCCATCTTGTTCACGAGCGGCTATTCGCAGGGATCGAGAGGCATCGACAGTGCTGCGCGCTATCTGCAAAAGCCTTATAGTCCCTCGAACCTGGGCCGCGTGGTCCGCGAGATATTGGATCACGCGAAGAGCGAACTCCCCGCGGCCTGAAATCTGTCCTGGGTGAATTCTCCTGGGATGCCGTGCTTTTGCCGTTGACAGGTGCGCGACGCGGTGCTACAAAACCCCAAAGACAAGCCCTTTGGTGGTAAGTCTCTTACCGCAATTGAATCAGCGAGTGAGGCCGCAGACCTGCCTGGCAGGGCAGGGCTGCAAGGCCGCCGAAGGAATTGTCGTGTTACACCCCACCCCACCCCGGGAGGTGAGAACCCCGCGGTTTTCACCTCCTTTTATTTCTTGTCCAAGTTTCGAAACAATTTCACTTTGAAGTTCCGGCGAATCCAGAGCGGCTCCGATCTTTCTCTTCCTGACCGTGACCCAGCTTCCGACTACCGGATATTCGGAGACTGCTTGGCTACGATCATTCTTCGGTCCTTGTTTCCGGGTCTCTCTCGGTTAAGATAGTTCTCATCTTGTCTGGATCCGAGGTGTCCACGCCGCCGCTCCTGGCTCTCCATGACGTTACCGTCGTGCGCGGGTCGTCCATGGAACGGCCTGCACTCGACAGCGTCTCGCTTCGAATCGGTGCGGGTGAACACGTTTGCATCCTCGGGCCAAACGGCTGCGGTAAATCCACACTGATCAAAACCATTACTCGCGAGTGTTATCCCTTGGCGCGCGAAGGCTCATCGATCTCAATTCTGGGGCGCGAGCGCTGGAACATTTTTGAGCTTCGCTCGTTGCTTGGGATCGTCTCGCCGGATCTGCTGGCCTCTTGCACCACGGACGCAACGGGGCGCGACGTGGTCCTTTCCGGTTTTTTCAGCAGCACGCGCATATTTCCGCACCATCATCCTGACCCCGGGCATCTGGCGCGCGCAGAGGCCACGCTTGCGCGACTGGGGGTTGCTCATCTAGCGAATCGCGCCGTCTCCCAGATGTCCTCCGGCGAAGCCAAGCGGACGCTGATTGCGCGGGCCCTGGTACACGATCCGCAGACACTGCTCTTCGATGAGCCCAGCAACGCGCTGGACATCGCCGCGCAATTCCAGTTGCGAGATACGATGCGCCAGCTTGCGCACAGCGGGCTCGGCATTTTGCTCGTCACTCACCATGTCTCAGAAATTATTCCGGAAATCGAGCGCGTGGTGCTTCTGCGAGAGCGGCCGGATCCTCGCGGATGGCCCCAAACAAGAAATCCTCACGGCCGCGCATCTGTCATCCCTCTTCGGCGTTCCCGTTCGGCTCGTGCAGCAGGATGGATTCTTTCATTTGTATTAGCTGTATGAGTGCGTCAGGCGACGGAGGTTTCCGCAATCGCCACGTTGCCTCTGCTTCGCGTAAAACCCTCCCACAGCCCATGTACGCCCATCGCTGCGCAGCGAGCCCCAGAGCGGCATCGGTCTCCGCTCTAGTCGCTGGAGACGGCTTGTCGTGCTAGGATGTCAGGACTTTGCCATGAACATGCTGGCTCAGGATGTTCGTCTCGCTCTTCGGTCGTTCACCAGGAATCCTGGCTTCGCGCTGGCGGCGGTCTTGTCGCTGGCTATCGGCATCGGAGCGAACACATCGATCTTCAGCGTGGCCAATGCGTTGTTGTTACGGCCCCTTCCTTACAAAGATGCAGCCCGGCTGGTGATTCTATGGAATCGTTCGCCAGGCTTGGACATTCTGCAAGATTGGTTTTCCACCGCTCAGTATCTCGACATCAAGAACGGACATCACGGTTTTGAGGAAGTGGCCATTGCTTCCGGCGGAAATGACAATCTCACGGGGGAAGGCGAACCAGAACGCGTTGGCACAATCCGGGTTTCGTCGAATCTTCTTCCTATGCTCGGGGCACAGGCGGCTTCGGGGCGGCTATTTCTGCCGGATGAAGATGCGCCGGATCGACCCGCAACCGCGATTTTGAGTTATGGCATGTGGGCGCGGCGCTTATGGCAGCGATCCGCGCATGCTCGGGAAATCCATCACCATCAACGGGAAAACCTATGAGGTGGTTGGAATCCTCCAGCAGAGCTTTCTCTTTGCCGCATGAAGTTTTGCCGACGCTCTATGGGCCGGAGCAGCCCGACGTTTTTCTGCCATTCCCTCTGGGGCCGAAGGCTGCGGGAATCCGAACGCACGAAGACTACAATATTTTGGGAAAGCTAAAACCGGGAGTATCGGTTGCGCAAGCGCAAGCGGAAATGGACACCATCACCGCTCGGTTGCGGCGCGATTATCCGGAATCGTATCCGCCAAATGGCGGGCTGACGTTCGGAATTGTGCCGCTGCTGGAACAGGTCGTTGGAGATGTGCGGCGCGCCTTACTGGTGTTGTTGAGCGCGGTGGGATTTGTGCTCCTGATCGCCTGCGCGAACGTGGCGAATCTTTTGCTATCACGCGCGGTGGCGCGGCAGCAAGAAATCGCAGTGCGCGCCGCCCTGGGAGCGAGCCGCGGACGGATCGTTCGTCAGTTGCTTACCGAGAGCTTGTTGCTGAGCCTGTGCGGAGGCCTGCTGGGAGTGATTTTGTGCGTATGGAGTGTGCGATGGATCCACGTTCTGGGCACAAAGAGCATTCCACGGCTGGCGGATATCGGCATCGACGCGCGCGTGCTTGCTGTTCACACTGCTGCTTTCTATTTTTTCAGGAATTCTTTTCGGCTTGGCTCCCGGCGCTGCGCGTTTCGCGTATTGATCTGAACACGACGCTTAAAGATGCCGGCCGAGGCTCCGCCGGAACAAGCTCGATGTGGGGCCGCGGGAACAACATGCGCCGGCTGCTGGTGGTCTCGGAACTCGGGTTATCGGTTGTCCTGCTCATTGCAGCGGGATTGTTGATTCGGAGTTTCGCGCAACTGCAAAACGTAGCGCCCGGGTTTCAATCCGAAAAATGTGCTGACGTTCGAGCTGGCGCTGAATGGACAGAGGTATGGCGATGGACAGATCCGCTTGAACACCTATCGCCAGCTATGGAACGCACTCGGCCAAATTCCCGGCGTGACAGCCGCGGGAGGAATCACCTCGCTCCCGCTTAGCCAGTCTTTTGCGTGGACGCCCATCACCGTCGAGGGGCGGACGCCGATGGCAGGCGAAAAGTTTCTGAATGCGGACGCTCGCGTTGCTGGCGGCCGTTATTTTCAAGCGATGGAAATTCCCCTTCGGAGTGGGCGGTTTTTCACCGAAGAGGATCTCGCCGGGAAAACGCCGGTGGTAATTATTGACGAATTCATGGCGGAGCAGCTTTGGCCCGGGCAGGATGCAGTCGGCAAGCGCATTCACATGGTGGAGTCCGAGGTGCCATGGTTAACTGTCGCCGGCGTCGTCGGCCGCGTAAAACACGAGTCGCTGGACTCCGATCCGCGCATCGCGTTTTATCTGCCGCAAACGCAGTACCCGTCACGCGCCATGACGGTGGTAATGCGCAGCCAAGGCGATCCTTCCGCGCTTTCGCCGTCGATCAAGAAGGAACTCCGCGGCATCGATCCGGATCTGCCGATGTATTCCGTGCGGACCATGGATGACCGCGTCGAGGAGTCGCTTGCGCGGCGCAGATTCTCGATGCTTTTGTTGGGGATTTTTGCCGGAGTCGCTCTGGTCCTCGCGACCATCGGAATCTATGGCGTCATGGCCTATCTCGTGAATCAGGGAACTCGGGAAATCGGAATCCGCATGGCGATTGGCGCCACGCAGCGCGAAATTGTGCGGCTTGTGGTATTTCAAGGAATGACGCTTGCCGTCGCCGGCGTGGGCAGCGGTCTGGCGGCGGCCTTCGTTTTCGCGCGCCTGATGCGCAGTTTGCTTTTCGGTATCAGCGCCGCCGATCCCGTGACATTCGCGGGAATTTCACTTCTGCTGACTTTCGTTGCGCTCCTGGTTACTTATATCCCCGCAAGGCGTGCGGCACGCATCGATCCCATACTTTGTCTCCGCGCGGAATGATTAAAACCGGCCGCGCAGTTCACTTTACTTTTCACCTGAAGAAGCAAAAACCGGCGCGGCCGGGAAGGGCGCAAATGATTGTTATTTTTCTGTGCGAGATGTTTGAAATCGGGCGGGCATCCGGATGTTTCGATGTCCAGTCTTCCGGAGGAAACGCGACCCGCCAAAAGGTGGGCCCAGGTTCAGAAAACTCCAGACCAATCTCGGCTTTGCCTCCCCGCACCGGGCCGAGAAACACAACATGACATTCTTGTTCTTCCTGGGTGCGTTTGTGCTGCATCAGGATCTTACTGCCGCTGGTCACGCGTGCGTTCACTAGGATCAAAGCCCCATGCGCGTTGATGGCCAGCGTTTCCGTTTCCTCTTCCAACGGATTGCCTTGTGCATCCTTTCCGCGAACGCGGACAGGGTACTTGCATCAGGACGCGTTGGCTGCGGCGACGCACTGCCATGAGTCCCGGTCGTATTCGATGGCTGAGCCATGCCACCTCTCTCGGTCAACTATACCCAGCCGGACCGGATTGTCGAGCGACAACGCCGGAATGGGTACGCAATCGTGAAGCCGCAAATTGTTTTAGCAGAGGACCCATGTAAGTTTTGGACTTAGATTGGCCGTCAGCTCCGCTGGTCCATGGGGACGTAGTGCCGCGTGTCGTGGCCGAGATAGATTTGCCGCGGCCGGGCGATTTTCTGTTCGGGATCGAGAAGCATCTCTTCCCATTGGGCGATCCAGCCGGAAGTGCGCGGAATCGCAAACAGCACCGGGAACATGGACATCGGGAAGCCCATGGATTGATAGATGAGGCCGGTATAGAAGTCCACGTTGGGATAGAGCTTGCGCTTGATGAAATATTCGTCTTCCAGGGCGATGCGTTCGCATTCAAGAGCAATTTCCAGCAGCGGATTCTTGCCCATGAGTTCGAAAACTTCGTAGGCCACGTCGCTTGATGATGCGGGCGCGCGGATCGTAATTCTTGTAAACGCGATGGCCGAAGCCCATCAGTTTGGTTTCGCCGGCTTTCACGCGCTTGATGAATTCCGGAACTTTCTGCACCGAGCCGATCTCCATGCAGCATGTGCAGTACTTCTTCGTTCGCGCCGCCGTGCAGCGGGCCGTAGAGCGCGGCGATGGCCGCGGCCGTGGCGGAATACGGATCAACATGCGAGCTTCCGACTCCGCGGATGGTGTTGGTGGAGCAGTTTTGTTCGTGATCCGCGTGCAGGATGAAGAGGACATCGAGAGCGCGCTCGAGCGTGGGATTCGGACGGTATTTCGTTTCCGTGGTGCGGAAAAGCATGTTCAGAAAATTGCCAGGATAGCTGAGTTCATTGTCAGGATAGACGAACGGCATTCCCAGAGTGTGCCGATAAGAAAATGCCGCAATAGTGGGCATCTTGCCGACGAGGCGGTAGGTTTGCTTCCGGCGCGATTCCGCGTTAAAAATGTCCTTGGCGTCGTGATAAAAGGTCGAAAGCGCGGCGATCGTGGAGATCATCATGCCCATCGGGTGGGCGTCGTAGTGAAATCCATCGAGAAACTTCTTGATGCTTTCGTGGATAAAAGTGTGATGCGTGACGTTGTAGGTCCAGTCCTTTAGCTGCGACGCGGTGGGCAGTTCGCCGTGGAGGAGCAGATACGCCGTTTCGAGGTAGGTGCTTTTTTCGGCGAGGTCTTCGATGGGGTAGCCGCGGTAGCGCAGGATGCCGGCGTCGCCATCGATAAAAGTAATTTTGCTGATGCAGGACGCGGTGTTATTGAAGGCGGGGTCATAACTCATCATGCCGAATTCGTTGGGGTCCACTTTGATCTGGCGGAGGTCCATGGCGCGGATGGTGCCGTGGGTTATGGGGATTTCGTAGGACTTGCCGGTGCGATTGTCCGTGATGGTGAGGGTTTCGCGAGGGGCAGCGGTAGCCTTCGGCTTTTTCGTTTGCGTTGCGGACGGCGCGGAATCCATAAGGCGATCCTCGGAAGCAGAGACAGCAAATAGTCCCTTACTTCACCAGTCTACACCAAAGGGAGGCCGCCGGGAATGGGACGCGGACAGCTGTAAGTGCAAGCGGATGATTGACGTTGGGGGAGAGGAAGGGAGACGCGGCGAGGCGGGAAGGCGGAGTTGCAATATGCCTCTTGACAATAGTCGTTATAACGAGTATTATGATCTCTGTCAAACCGGGAGGTGGACCATGATCGACATCCGCAAAAGCCAGGAACGCGGCCATTTCAACCACGGCTGGCTCGATACCTATTTTACGTTTTCGTTTGCCGACTATTACGACCCCAAGCATGTGCAGTTCCGCACGCTGCGCGTCTTGAATGACGACCGCGTCGCCCCAGGCGAGGGCTTTCCTACGCACCCGCACCGCGACATGGAAATCGTCACCTACGTGCTGGAAGGCGCCCTCGAACACCGTGACAGCATGGGCAACGGCTCCGTGATACGTCCTGGCGACGTGCAGTACATGAGCGCAGGATCAGGCGTGACGCACAGCGAATTTAACGCGTCCAAGACCGAGCCCGTGCATCTGCTGCAAATCTGGATGTTTCCGGAAGAGAAGGGTCTGAAGCCGGTCTACGGCCAGAAGACCTTCAGCGAAGAAGAGAAGCGCGGAAAGCTGCGCCTGGTGGCTTCGCCGGACGGGCGTGAAGGCTCGGTGAAAATCCGCCAGGACAACGAACTGTACGCCACGGTGCTAAGCAAGGGCGAAGCGGTGACGCACGAACTGAAGCCGGAACGGCACGCATACGTGCAAGTGGCGCGCGGCAGCGTGAAGCTGAATGGCACGAAGCTGGAGGAGGGCGATGGCGCAGCCATCACGTCGGAAAAAGTCGTCGAGTTGACCGGCGTCGACAACGCCGAGGTGTTGTTCTTCGACTTGGCGTAGGCGAAGTCGTTTGAAAAGCGAATCGCGCGGGAACGCCTGTAATGGAGAGTTCCCGCGCGTTTTTTCTACGGGTTATTCGTAGCGCAAGGCGACGATGGGATCGACGCGAGTCGCGCGTCGCGCGGGGATGTAGCACGCGGCCAGCGCAACCAGCGCCAGAAGCAACGCAACGGCGGTGAACGTAAGCGGGTCTGTAGCGCTGATACCGTAGAGCAGTGTGGCCATGAGCCGAGTAACGATGAGCGCAGCCATGATTCCCAGGCCGATGCCGAGCAGCGTGAGTCGCGTCCCCTGGCCAAGGACGAGGCGCAGCACATCGCGCCGGCTCGCACCAAGCGCTATGCGAATGCCGAATTCCTGGGTGCGTTGCGTGACACTGTAGGCGATCACGCCGTAGATACCCACGCTCGCCAGCACCAGAGCGAGCGCGGCAAAAACGCCGAGCACAAGCATGGTGAATCGCGACCGGGAAAATGAACCCGCGAGCAATTGGTCCATCGTTGCAATGGCAGCCATCGGCTGTTCAGGATCCATTTGCTGAAGCTCATTGCGCACGGCGGAGACGAGTGTGAGCGGATCGTTTACGGTGCGGACGAGAATCGTCATCCCCGACATGACCAGCTCCGGATGCGGCCAGTAGACCGTTGGTTCGGCGGGTGTATCGAGCCCCATTTGGCGGACATCACCGACCACGCCGATGATTTCCGACGGCGTGTTTTGGCTTTCTTCAAGGCTCTTCATGTAGATAACGGCCTTCTGGCCGAGCGGATCCACGCCGTGGAGGTATTGGTCTGCAAACGCCTGGTTGATGATGACCACGTGGCGCTCCTCGGCCAACTCTTGCGCGTCAAAGAGTCGCCCCGCATGCAAGGGTATTTGCATCGTGGGGAAATAGTCCGGCCCGACAACGCGGACGTCGGCCACCGGAAGATCCATCAGCGATCGCTGCGGCTGGCTGAGGACGTGAACACCTGTTGCCGAACCAAGCCCGGTAAAAGGAGGAAAACTGTTCATGCTCACGGAACGCACGCCAGGAAGACGCGAAATCCGCGCAAGAAGCTGCTGGAAGAAGGCGAGCCGCGCCGGATCAGTTTTGTACTTCGAGGAAGGAAGTGACACTTTAAAGGTGAGCAGATGACTCGCATCAAAACCCGGGTCCACGCCAACCAGCCGGATGAAGCTGCGAATCAGCAATCCGGAACCAGCCAGCAACACAAGCGCGAGGCAGATTTGGGCAACCACGAACGCGCTCCGCGCGAAGCGTTTCTGTTTTCCTGCGGACGAACCGCGGCCGCCTTCTTTGAGCGTCTCTGAAATTCCCGAATGCGCGGAGATGTAAGAAGGCAGGAAGCCAAACAGCAAGCCAGCGATCAACGTGGCTCCCGCGGCAAAAGACAAGACACGCCAATCGACGCGGGATGGAGTGCAAGTCGAGAAGATTCTTCGGACTCGCGGCGAGCAAAAGATCTGTGCCCCAAATCGCGAGCGCCACTCCAATTGCGCCCCCAATGAGCGCCAGGACAATGCTCTCCGTGAGTAGTTGGCTCGCAATCCGCCACGGGCTCGCTCCGATTGCGGTGCGGACAGCGATTTCCCGTTCGCGCGCGGAGGCGCGCGCCAGCAGGAGGCTCGAGACGTTCGCACACGCGATCAACAGCACAAAAGCAACGGCCCCGAACAAGATCAACAGAGCAGGACGAAGTTCGCCCGAAATCTGATCGCGCACCGGAACTACATTGGCGCCCCAGTAGCCGTTGAAATCCGGATACTCCTCGGCGATACGCGCAGCAATGGCGTTCATCTGCGATTGCGCTTGCGGAACAGTCGCTCCAGGTTTCAGGCGCGCAACAACACTCAAAAAGCGGCCAATGTCCTTGCGATCACTGAAGGATCGCCGGAAACACAAACGGCGACCACATCTGCGGCTTCGCGCCGGTAAACGAGCCGTCCTTAATGAACCAGGTAAAGTTCTGAGGAGTGACACCTACAATCCTGAGAGCGTGGCCATTCAGCAAGATGGTTTTCCCAATGATCGCGGCGTCGCCGGCAAAGCGCTCTTTCCAGAAGCCGTAACTTAGTATCACGACGTCGTCATGGCCCTTCTGGCCGTTTTCGGCGGTGAATCCCGGCCCAAGGATGGGGTTCACGCCCAGCACCGAAAAGAAGTTGGCAGAAACATCTTGCAGCACAACTTCTTGTGGCAGGCCATTCCCGGTGAGGTTGGCGTGCTGGTCAAAAATGGCAGCCATCTCTGCGAAGACACTATTCCGGCTCTGCCAGTCCAGGAAGTCTGGCGGAGACACCGTGTTGTGCGGGTTCGGGTGCTGCGAATTGTTTTCCCAGACCATCACTAGGCCGGCAGGATCCTTATACGGCAACGGGACGTAGCAGCACGGAATCGATGACCGAAAAAATCGCCGTGTTCGCGCCAATTCCCAAAGCCAGCGTCAGAATGGCCACCGCTGCGAAACCAGGACTGTTGCGCAACATCGCGCAGCGCGTAGCGCACGTCCTGCAGCAAGTGTTTCGACGAAGCTCACGCCGCGGGCGTCACGGCATTCTTCCTTGAGCTGTTCTTGTCCGCCGAATTCGAGCCGCGCGCGCCGCACCGCTTCTTCGCGCGCGAGGCCGGCTGCGCGACGAGTTTCTCGACCTGCTTCTCGAAATGTGACCGCAGTTCTTCGTCCATCTCAGCCTCCACGGCCTCCCGTCGAAACAGTGCTCGAAGACGAAACATGAGATCACTGAACATGGCGCACTCCTAGTTCATCCGCTACCACTTATTCCGCCGACACTCGCCTACTCATACCGCAAAGCCACCATCGGATCGACGCGCATGGCGCGCCGCGCCGGCAGGTAACCCGCGAAAAACGCCACGGCAGAAAGCACGCCGATGGATGCGAGCAAAGTCACCGTGTCTCGCGCAGCGAGTCCAAATAGCATTTTCTGAAGCAGGCCCACGACTGCCAGCGAGATGCAGGTTCCTGCCGCCAGTCCGCCCGCCAGAACCAGCACTACATCGCGCATCACCAAACCAAGAATGGATTTTTGCGGTGCCCCCAGAGCCATGCGGATGCCGAACTCGGGCTGGCGCTGGGTTACGAGATAACTTAGCGCGCCGTAGAGGCCGATCATCGCCAGAAGAAGAGCCAAGCCGCCAAAAAAAGTGGAAAGCGTGGCGAGGAGCCGTTCCTGCACCAGCGAATCGTCAACCTGCTGGGCCAGCGTCGAGAAGTCGAGGGGAATCGTTTTGCTCACACCTGCAACAGCCTCCTGCACGGAGGGAACAAGGGCCGAGGGACGCGCCGCCGTTCGCAGTTCGAATGCTTGCTCTTCCGCGTGCTCCGGAACTTGTGTGATCGGAAAGTACGCCGTGGCTGAGTTGCTCTTCGCGGAGCGACTCGTATTTGGAATCCTTTACCAGCCCGACGATTTGAATGGGCACGGCGTTTTTACCGGGCTCCGGCTGAACCCGGAAAAATTTCCCAACCGGATTCGCATTCGAAAAAAACTTGCGCGCCAGCTGTTTCATTGACGATGGCCACCTGAGCCGATGTCTTTGTGTCGCTGCTCGTTGAAATTCCGTCCCCGCCAACAGCGGTGTACGCAAGGTCTCAAAATAGCCAGGTCGAGATGAAGTTGAAGAATGCGACCGCATCTTCTCCCGTCGGCGGATTCGGAGTGTCCACTTGCAGCGCATTGTTCCATATCCGGTTGCTGACCGGAGTGATGACAGACCGGCCGGCGGAAACTACGCCGGGAAGAGTGCGCAATCTGCTCTCGATATCTTCGAACATCGCGGGCTGCTGCTCGGGCGCAACTTTCGCAGTGTGCAAATCCGCGTGCACGATCAGCACATTGCTTCTGATCGAAACCAACGTCCATCGTAACCAGCTTCACGAGGCTGCGCAGAAAGAGGCCGCTCGCCATCAGCAGCACCAGCGAGAGCGCCACCTGCATAGCGACGATCCATTTCCCAGGGCGAAATTTTGTGCGGCTCTCTGCATCTCCCGTCTGGCTGCCCTTCATTGCGGAAGTCAAAGAAACGCGTGTCGAACGCAACGCCGGCAGCACGCCAAAAAGAAGTCCCGTGAGAAGGGCCACCGCTGCTGTAAAACTCAAGATCCGCCAATCGAACGTTAGATCGAGAAAGATGGTGTCGCTCTTCGTTGAAATGTAACGTACCAGCAGCGCGCTTCCCCAGCGTGCAAAGACGACCCCGAGCACAGCGCCCGCTGTCGAGAGCAGGACACACTCCGTCAACAGCTGCCGGATCAATCGCGCTCTCGAAGCGCCTAGCGCTTTTCTCACTGCGATTTCCTTGTGACGGGCCGCTGCACGAGCCAGCATCAAGCTCGCGATATTGGCGCACGCGATCAGCAACACCAGTCCCACGACACCCATCAGGATATTCAGCGGCTGCCCGAATCGCGCCGTACGTACGATATTCCCGTAGCGGCCGGGGACGGCACAAGTGTAGCTTTAGGAACCTTGCCTTTCCCTTCTCATCCCAATTCTTCGGTAGGGCCCCGGCAAAGATTTGCGGAGAGATAACGCCCGAGCCGAGCCTTCAGCTGGTCCTGGCTGATCCCCGGCTTCACGCGGCCAATGATTGTCAGCCACCACCAGGAGCGTTGGTCGAGCCGGGAGACTTTTCCATCGAAGACGTCGGCAGTACAAATCGGAATCGCTACATCAAATTTGCTGCCGACCTCAACGCCATAGAAGCCTGGAGAACTGACGCCGATAATCTGAAACGGATGGTTGCTGAGAGAGATCGTGCTTCCGATGGCGCTCTGGCGACGCCCCGAAATGATCTTGCCAGAAGCCGTAGCTGAGAACCGCCAAGGCCGGGCAGCCCCGTGTGTCGTCAGCCGGCGAAATCAGGCGCCCAGCCACCGGGCGCACACCTAAAGTGTTGAAATAATCGCCGCTGGCAAAGATTCCGTTGACGTTTTGAACCGCGCCGCCCTGCGCGAGATCGAAACGGTTCTCACCCCAGGCAAAAGCACCCGAAAAAACGTCCTGGTTGTCTCGTATTTGTTCCCAAAGTGGATTCGTAAAGCTGGGAGTGCCCTCACTCTCCGCCGGAAAAATTGGCTCGCCGCATTTGCACCAATTCCTCGGGTTTTTGCACCGGCAAGAAGCCGCAGCATGACGGTGTCAATCAAGCTGAAGATCGCGGTGTTTGCGCCGATTCCGAGCGCAAGCGAGAGTATCGCGACGCCAGTGATGACCGGCGTGCGGCCAAGAATGCGCAAGCCAGTAGCGAATATCCTGCAAGAGCGATTCGATCAGATTCACGCCACGCGCGTCGCGAATCTCTTCCTTGAGCTGTTCGTGTCCGCCAAAATCGAGGCGCGCGCGCCGAATGGCTTCTTCGCGCGTCAAGACCGGATTTGAGGTATTTTTCAACTTGCTGATCGAAATGGAAGCGTAGCTCTGCGTCCGCTTCCGATTCGACGGTATCGCGCCGGAATAGCGAACGAAGGCGGAAAAACAGATCGTTGAACACGGGGGCCTCCCTAAGCCGTCTCTAAAATCTGGGCGACGGCTGCCGCCAGTTTTTTCCAGGAATCTTTCTCGAGTTCGAGTTGCTTGCGGCCGGTTTTGGTGAGCTCGTAATATTTCGCGCGGCGATTGTTTTCGGACGTTCCCCACTTCGCTTTGATCCAGCCGCGCCGCTCGAGCCGGTGCAGCGCCGGATACAGCGAACCCTGCTGAATCAGCAGAACATCGCTCGATATCTGGTGGATGCGCTCGGAAATGGCCCAGCCATGCTGCGGTTCCAGAGCCAGCGTGCGAAGAATCAAAAGGTCGAGCGTGCCCTGCGGAAGTTCAATTCTCTTGTTGGCCATCAATGGCGTCCCCCTGTCACTTCGACAAGAGAATAGAGCAACTCCTGTCGAAGTGCAAGGGGAAAGAAGATGTTGCTGCCAAGTCGGTTTCGCCTCGGGAACGACCTTGTAGTGGCGGGGCTTGCCCCGCCCGCATGGCTAACCGCGGATTCGCTGGAATTCGCGCATAAAGCTCGTGAGGGCTTCGACGGCTTCGAGCGTAACGGCATTGTAGAGTGATACGCGCATCCCGCCGACCGAACGGTGGCCCGGCGTGCCAACAAGGCCCGCTGCGGCAGCCTCATTGCCGAATTGCTTTTCGATGGCTTCCTCGCCGCCGGCCACGCGGAAAAACGACGTTCATTTTCGAGCGCGAAGAATTCTCGACCGGGCAGCGATAGAAGCCATCGCTAGCTTCGAGCGTATCGTAGAGAAGCTTGGCCTTGGCGTTGTTGCGCTTTTCAATCGCGGTGATGCCGCCTTCGGCCTCGATCCATTCCATCACCAGACCGACGATATACACCGCAAACGTCGGCGGCGTGTGATACAGCGATTTTTCCTTGATGTGCGTGCGGTATTGCAGCAGCGTGGGCAGATTCTTGTCTGCTCGTTCTGCAAGATCCTTCCGCACAATGACCACGGTAACGCCGCTCGGCCCGAGATTTTTCTGCGCTCCGGCGAAAATGAGCCCGAATTTCTTCACATCAATGGGACGCGAAGCGATGTCCGAAGACATATCCGCAACAAGCGGCACGCCGCCCGTCTCCGGCATCTCCGTCCACTGCGTTCCTTCGATCGTGTTGTTCGTGCACATGTGCACGTACGAAGCGTCCGCCGAAAATTTAATTTCGTCCTTGCGCGGAAGCCGCGCAAATTTCTCCGCTTCTGTCGAAGCCGCAATGTTGATGCAACACGCCTTTCTTCAATTCGCCCAGCGCCTTCGCCGTCCACGTCCCGGTATGAATCAAATCGACCGGTTTTCCAGGCAGACACAGGTTCATCGGCGCCATCGTGAACTGCATGCTCCCGCCACCCTGCAGAAAGAGGACCGCATACTCGTCGGGAATGGCGAGGTGCTTGCGCAAACCCGCTTCCGCCGCCGCGTTAATGCTCTCGAATTCCGGCGAGCGGTGGCTCATCTCCATCACGGACATGCCGCTCCCGCGCCAATCCAGCAACTCCTCGCGGATTCGCTCCAGCACAGGAAGCGGCAATGCCCCCGGCCCTGCATTGAAATTGTGTACGCGCTTGACCGCGCGCTCTGAAACTGTGGACGTACTCACGATGAATGATTCCTCTCTTACGGGTAGCCAGACTGCTCGGGCGCATTTAACCAGTATTCAAGAATAGCAGATGTTGGATATACGGCCGGGAGTGCGATGTGGATGAAATGCTAGTTTTGTTTTGGCTTTTCCGGCGTGGACAGCTTGCACTCCGCCCACCAGGAATGCGTCTGGCGCTCAACGGCATTGTAGTGGAAGTACTCGCAAGAGTTCCCGTTTCGCCGGCCTGTCCATTCCGGCTGTGCCCCGTCGATTGGACAAACATTCTGTTGGGTGCGCTCTCCCTTGCAAGCTGCTGCGACTCATAACAATCAAGATGAGGAAGAATAGGAAGCCCTTGCGTTTCACTTCACGCGACCTCGGCAATGGCGAATTCGACGCGGCGGCGCATCGGATCGATGCGCTCGGCTCGGACGTGCACGCGGTCGCCAAGATGCCAGGCAAGTTCTTTGGGCTTTGCGCCGCGCCCACGACGCAATCCAGGCGCCCCGCGCCGCCCTTCGCCTCCCGACAACGCGACAATGGCGTGATCACGTTCTCGGAAAACGCAACGCGCGCCCGCGGCGTCCTCAAGAGCGTTGATCGGCAGCAGCCCTTCGACAAACACTTCGAACAACTCGACAAAGCATCCAAATTTCTGCACCGAAATGATCAGCGCTTCGTATTCCTCGCCGAGATGCGCTTCCATGAATTGCGCCGTCTTCCAGTCCATCAACTCGCGCTCGGCTCCGTTGGCCCGCCGCTCCGCTTCGGAAGTTTCCGACGAAATTTCTTCCAGCTCCGTTTGCGGATAGAGCGTCGCTTCCACGCCGCGTGACGTATGGCTTGCCGCAGGCGCCGCAGCCTGCGGATGCTCCAAAGCCCACTTCAATACGCGATGCACGATCAAGTCCGGATACCGCCGGATCGGCGAAGTGAAATGCGTGTACTCGTCGAATCCCAGCGCAAAATGCCCCAGCGCCTCCGCCGCATAACGCGCCTGCTTCAGCGAGCGCAGCATCAAATACGAAACGATGCGTTCTTCCGTCTTGCCCGCTAATTTCCGCAGCAATTTCTGGTAATGCTGCGGCGTAATCCGCAGCTCCGTCGAACCCGGCAGCGCCACGCGCATCCCCCGCTCGCGACCGTGTCCGTAAGAATCCGGCCGCCCCGCCTTTGCCGGAGCAGGCACGCGCCCATGCCGCACCGCAATCTCCCGCTGATGCAAATCCGCCACGCCAAGCGAATAACCAAACGCGCGCGCCAGCTCTTCAAACTCCAGCACTTTCCGCGCATCCGGTTTTTCATGCACCCGATGCAGCGCCGCAATTCCCCGCCTGAGCAAATACCCCGCCACTGCGCGATTCGCCGCCAGCATGAACTCCTCAATCAGCCGGTGCGCGATGTTCCGTTCGCTTCGCACGATGTTGGTCATGCGCTGCTGCTCATCGAACTCAATCACCGGCTCGGGCAAATCGAAATCGATCGAGCCGTGTTCATTGCGCCGCGCGTTCAGCAGCAGCGCCAGCTCTTTCATATCTCGAAAATGTCCAGCCAATCCCGCGTAGCGCACCGTCGCGTCCGCATCGCCTTCGATCACTTTGTTTACGTCCGTATATGTCATCCGCTCCGCCGAGCGAATCACGCCCGGCGTCATGTGCGCGCTCAGCATCTTGCCCGCCGCGTCAAACTCCATCAACGCGCTCATCACCAGCCGTTCCTCGCGCGGCTTCAGCGAACACATCCCATTCGAAAGCGCTTCCGGCAGCATCGGCACAGCCCGGTCCGGAAAGTACACCGACGTCCCGCGCAGCCGCGCTTCCTGATCCAGCGCTGTCCCCGTTCGAACGTAATGCGCCACGTCCGCGATGTGCACCTGCAATCCCCAGCCGCCGTTCGCTCGCCGCTCCACATACACCGCGTCGTCAAAATCCCGCGCCGTTTCTCCGTCAATCGTCACGATCGGCAAATGCCGAAAGTCATCACGCCCTTCGCGCTCCGCTTCGCTCACCGCCGCGGCCCGCTGCTCCGCTTCCGCCAAAACCGCGCCGGAAAATTCGTGCGGCAGATGATGCTTGCGAATAATGATCTCGATATCCACGCCGAGATCGCCGGGCCGCCCAAGAATTTCAATCACGCGTCCCGTTGGCGCCGCTCCCGCCGCGCGGATAGCGCAGCAACTCCACATTCACCACCGCGCCATCAAGTTCCGGCAAGCCGCGCCAGCCGCCCGCCGCGCGCGCCATGCCCGCCGGCATCGACCAAGCCCAATTTTTGCCGCAGCGCCGCGGTCAATTCTTCGCCAGGAGGAATCTCCACTTCATGCTGCATTCGAACGTCATACGGCAGCACCACATTTCCGCGCGGCCCATACCGAAACAATCCCACGACCGACGGATGCGCCCGCCCCAGCACGCGCACGATCCGCCCTTCCGCCCGCTGCCCGCCCCGCGCGCCTCCTCCGCGAAAATCCCCGCGCCGGAAATCGCTGACGCGCTGCAACTTCGCCAGCACGTGATCGCCATGCATCGCATCTTCCACCGCGTCGCGCGGAATAAACACGTCGCCATCCAGCTGCGGCATCGGCACATCCGGCACCACAAATCCGTACCCGTCGTGATGCAGCACCAGCCGCCCTCGCACTTCGTCCCGCGCCAACGACTGCGCGCCCGCCGCCGGCCGCACGTTCCCCGTGGAACTCTGCGCTGTCGACACGCGCTCCCTGGAACCAGTCCTCTCAGAGCCGCTTCCTCGCAGGCCCATGCGCAGCGGAGCGAGCATCCTTGCCTGCCGACTCTTCACCGCCTTTCCGTCCCGCGAGCCGGTAGCGTCCTCCCGGCAATTCTTGAATGGCGCCGCGCTTCTTTAATTTAACCAACAGGTTAAATAAGGCCTTACGTTCCGCCCTCCCCAAATGTAGCCCCGCCGCAATCTCGTTCGCGGACACGTCTCCTCTCGTAACTTGTAGAAAACGCAATATGTTATCTGGACTCAGGTTGGATGTGCGTGGCATAAGGCGAAAGCACCCTGACGCGGAAGCTGATTTCCACGAAGATTCTAGTCACCTTTTGCATTTTCTCGGGAACTTTTTTCGTTCTGCCGGGATTATATAGGCAGGCCAACACACGACCGGCCAGCCGCCCTCCGTCAGGCTGGCCGGACTTCCCCGAAAGGGGACACAAGGAGGCGGAACGACCTGGTCCGCCTCCTCTTTTTATCGCCGCGCGCACTCCCTAACAATTACCTGCGGGGATCACGGGACACAGATCACCGGTCACGTTTCTCCGCTCACCGCGCAACTGTGCTCAGAAAGGGATAGTGACTGGCCGCGGCCATGAAAAACAGCATGGGAAACGACAACCAAAACGAAACGCGCGCGGTCAGAAAATTCCAGCGCATCAGGCGCTCGGCTTCGGGCGGCATCGGCACTCCTTGTTCCGCGCTCGTGCGCGCCCACTTGATCAGTTTTTTCTGGACGCGCCACACCACGCCCCACGTGTTCAGCAGCATGACGAGACCGAGTCCTCCGCCGATGCTGATTGCCAGATGCGCATTGGAAACATTCACTCCGCCGTTCAACGCCATGACGAGCCACGATGCGGCGATCACCACGATGATGATTCCGATGCCGCGCACCCACGGACTATCGAGGAATCCTTTTGCAGGGAGTTGCAGCGCGTAAATGAAAATGTAGGCGACGACCCACACGAGCAGCCACCAGCCGAGCCATTTCATGGCCAGCGAATGGTCGCCTGCGTTCCGCGCGTCAGCAAAAAGATGCAGCTGAAAATAGCGCATTCCCACGAGGACGGTCACCAGAGCGGATGAGCGAAACCATCCCATCGCTTTGGACATCAGCGCCGGATAAATTTTCACGCGCGCCGCTGGCTCGACTTGTTTCATCGCAGGCGTCAGCACCAGGTTGAAAAAGTAGAGCAACCCGATCCAGATGATGCCGAAAATAAGATGCAGCCAGCGCAGCGCCAGCATTTCGTTGGCGACCGGATTTTCAAGAAACGAAAAGTGAGGACTCCACGCAGGAAAAGTGAGCGCCAAGAGTAGCAAGAACATGGAAAACCTCCGGCTTCAGCGGAATCGATCGCAGTCGCGGTTGCACAAACACCGTAACGGATTCTGCCGCAAACCGTCAATTTGCCGGAGGCTCAGCGGAGAAAATTTTCGCAGCTGAATTGTGTCGGCTACCGATTGGTTGATGTGTTCGCCGCCGCCGCGGTATTTCCGATGGCGTCGCCATTTACAACGAGCTCGACGCGGCGATTGCGCTGGCGGCCTTCGGCGGTGTCATTTGACGCGACGGGCTGCGTTTTTCCAAAGCCCTTCGCCGTGATCGAAGATGCGGGCACGCCCTGCTCCGCGAGAAAATCGCGCACGGAATCGGCGCGGCGCTCGGAAAGCTGCTGATTGAATTCGTCGGCGCCCACGCTGTCCGTGTGGCCTTCGATCTGCAAGTTCAGGCCGGGGTGCGCCAGGACGATTCCCGAAATTTTCGCGAGCTTTTCGCGCGCGCCCGGCTTGAGAGTGTAGCTGCCGGTATCAAACAGCACGTCCGACATATTGACGATCAGGCCCCGGGCGGAATCGCGAGTCTGCAAAATGGAATTCAACTGATTCAGCAAGTTGCGCGCGAAGGTCGGCTTTTTCGGATTCGGCTTTCGCGGCGGCCTGGCGCGCTTTATCCGCTTCGGCTTCCGCGGCGCGTTGCTGATCGACCGCAGCGGCTTTATCGCGCGCGGCTTGTTCGGCGGCGGCTTGCGCGGCTTGCTGCTGTGCAACCGCGGCGGCGGTGGCTTGCTCAGCTTCCGCTTTTTGCCGCGCGGCATCGGCGGCGGCCTTTTCCGCTTCCTGCTTCATTCGAATGGCATCGGCTTTGGCGGCTTCCGCTTGCTGGCGAGCGAGTTCCGCGTCCTGGCGCCGCTTGATTTCCGCGGCGGCTTGCTCTTCGGCGGCTTTCTTATCCGCGGCGGCTTTGGCTTGCGCGTCTTCTTCGGCTTTTTGTTTTACGGCCATGACGCGCGCTTCTTCGGCGGTTTCCACAACTTCGCGCGCCGCGGCATCGACGGATTTTTTCTCGCTCTTTCGGCTGTAGACTTCTTCCGCGTTCTTGAGCTGCTGTTCGGCTTTGGCCAGCGAAGAGGCGGCGTATTTATCGGCCTGCGCGATGCGTGCGATTCGAACGGCGTTGCGCGCTTCGAACAGTTCGAGAGGAGTTTTGCGGTCGATGCCAAAGATGGCGTTCTCAATTTTGGTGTTCGAAGAAGAATAGATGCCGCGGCCGAGCAATTCATACTGGGCATCAATGTTTTCGACTTTGCCTTGCGTGGTCGGACCCAAGATATTTTCGAGAACAACCATGTTGCCCGGCTGCGTGACGGCGAAATACGGCTCGGCCGTGACGATCATGCCGAAAGTTTGCATGTCCGTGATGGCTTTGACCTGGCCGCTGCCGTTTTTAAGCAGCTACTTCGCCGAGATTCACGGCGCGGCCTTGCGGAGAGACGGCCCACAGCACGTAGGTGAGGTATTCGAGGCCAAATTTGGTGGCGTCTTCGAAACCCTGGAATTTGGCTTCAATTTCCATGCGATTGCTCTTGCTTTCCACCTTGGCTTCGCCAGTAGGCGCCTTGCATGAGTTCGGTGCCTTGAAAATCGATCTTGGTGCGTGCCGCCGGCGCGGCGATAATTCACCGCCTTGGTGGTGCGGGAAACGGTGCCGGGGGCGGAAGCCTGGCTTTGCGGTCTTGCCGTTGCGGGCGCTTGGCCGAAGGCGGGCGCGGCAAGGATGCCGAGCATGCCGGCGTCATAGTGCGAGATAGAAAGTTGCCTTTTTCACGTCAGACTCCTCGGTCGCCGTCGATGGCGACATGTTTTGGACAAACAACTCTCGCTGTGTTCCAGCGAGCGGTTCCAACTCCAACGGGGAACTATGTCCTAGGTTCTTTTTATCGTAGCAAGAAAGGGGGGAAGGGAAAGGGCGTGGGAAGGCCGTTTTGTACAAGTGATTACGGGGACGGCAGAGAGAAGGCCCGCGCAGTTGTCGCCCGCCGAGTGAGGTTCGTTGCAGTTCGAAGAGCGATGATTTATTCGTAGCGCAAGGCTACGAGGGGATCGACGCGCGTGGCGCGACGCGCGGGGATGTAGCAGGCGGCAAGGGCGACGAGTGCGAGCAGCGCGGCGGCCACGCCAAGGCTCAGCGGATCGGTGGGCTTAACGCCGTAGAGCATGCTGGCCATCAAGCGAGTGAGTGCAAGCGCAGCGATAAGGCCGAGGGCCAAGCCCAGCGCAGCAAGGCGGCCTCCTTCGAGGAACACTTGTTTCAAGACGTTCGAGGGAGAAGCCCCGAGCGCCATGCGGATGCCGAATTCCTGCGTGCGCTGCGTCACGGCATAGGCCATCACCCCGTACACGCCGACGGCCGCCAGCACAAGCGCCAATAGAGAAAAGGCCACGAGAAGGGAAAGATTCAGCCTTGGCTGAGCGACGGAATTCGAGACGAGCTGATCCATGGTGGCGATGTTATAGAGCGGAAGTTCCTTGTCGATGGCGAAGACCTGCTCGCGAATCGCGCTGGTGACGCTGGCCGGATCCACCGAAGTGCGCACGGCGAGGGTCATATCTCTAGGGACATAAACTCCGTAAAGGGGCTGTCTGTGCGGGAAGTAAATTTGTTCCCGGCCTTCGACGTCGAGCGAATAGTGCTTCACATGCCCGACCACGCCCACGATGGTGCGCCAACGCGGAGCCTGGGGCTTGACGTTGGGTATGGCATCGACGGCCACGCGCTGCCCGATTGCATCCCGATGTGGCCAGAAGCGGTGCGCGAAATTCGTATCTACCACGGCGACGAGGCGCGGCGCTGGCATCATCCGCATCAGTCAGCAGCCGCCCGCGGACGAGCGGAATTCCCATGGCTTGAAAATATTCGGCTGTGGCCACGCGTTGGTCGATTTCCATGTACGGAAGATTGCCCAGCTCCGGCAGTCTCGGAACATCAGGAATCGAGGTGTCTTCGAAGAACACCGAGCCGGATGAATAAGAATCGGCGAGAGGCATCTGCGAAACGCCGCCGACGGCTTGGATCCCGGGAACCGTTTTCACGCCGGCCATGAGCTGCGTATAGAACTTTTGCACCGGCGCGCCATCCGGATAAGTCTTCTCCGGCAGGGAAAGCTCCATCGTGAGTAAGTGTTGTGTTTGGAATCCGGGAGAAACGTCAAGCAGACGGCTAAAGCTGCGGATCAAGAGGCCCGCGCCAGCGAGCAGCAGCACTGCCAAGGCAAGCTCTGAAACTACAAGCGAAGCGCGCAGGTTGAGGCTTCCTCCCGCAGCCGAGGTGCCGCGGCCTGCTTCGTTCAGCGTTTCGCGCAGATCGGTGCGCGCGACATGCCATGCCGGCGCAAGGCCGAAGAACAGCCCGGTTAGCAGGGAAACGCCAAAAGTAAATGCAAGCACGAGAGGGTCGATCTGGACTTCGTCCATGCGCGGGGTATTCGCCGGAGCAAGCGCGCGAAGCGCATCAACGCCCCAGTAGGCGAGCGCAAGCCCCAGTAAGCCGCCGGCAAGCCCTAGAATCAGGCTTTCGGTGAGCAATTGCCTTACAAGCCGGGCGCGTCCCGCTCCCAACGCCGCTCGAATGGCAAGCTCTTTTTCACGTGCGGAAGCACGCGCGAGCAAGAGGTTGGCAACGTTGGCGCAGGCAATGAGAAGCACGAAGGCAACGGCGCCCAGCAGGACAAACAGAGCCGGCCGAAGTTTCCCGACAAGCTGCTCCTTCACTGGCACCATATACATATCGAAGTTTTTCTCCGGTCCGTGACCGTAGTTACCGGGATACGCGCGCCGCAGATCGTCAGCGAACCGGGAGAGGGCACTCGAAGCCTGCGCGGAATCCACGCCCGTCTTGAGACGCGCAATCACGTGAAGATAGTGGTTGCCGCGATCATTGGGTTTCGCACGATTCAGCCCAAGGGGGATCCAGAGGTCCTGCTTGCCGCCAAGAGAAAACTGCTTCGGCAGAACACCCACTACGCTGTAGGTTTCGCCGTCGAGTTGAAGTGATTTCGTTACGATGTTCGGGTCGCCACCGAATTGGCTTTGCCAGAGCGCATAGCTGAGCAGCACGTAGTGAGAATGGCCTGGCTGGTCCTCGTCGGCGCCAAAGGTGCGCCCGAGGACTGGAGCTACGCCGAGAAGCGGAAGCACGCCCGCTGTGGCGTTGCCTGTGGAAACTTGGACGGGTTGTGCATCCGCGCGAGTTAGATTTGCTCTGCCTCCGAGTGAGTAAGCGGCAATCTGCGAAAAGGACTCATTGTGATCGAGCAAGTCCCAGTATTCGGGCTCGGAAACCCAGTTCTGCGGAATGCCATCCTTCTCGAATTTCCCCCAAATGTTGACCAGCGAACGAGAGTCCTTGTACGCCAGGGGGCGCAGGAGGACGGCGTTCACGATGCTGAAGATCGCCGTGTTTGCGCCGATGCCAAGCGCGAGAGTGAGGACGGCAATGATCGTGAAACCGGGGGACTTCGCGAGCATCCGCAGCCCTTGCCGCAGATCCAGCCAAAATATTTGCATGTGTGCACCCCTGAAACCTGCTGGGCTAAGCGCAGATCTCCTTCCGAACTCTGTCTTTCTTAAGTCCCTTTGTTGTCTGAGCTTAAGAGCCTCTCCACAAGGAGTTGTGTTCCCGGAATTGTCCGCTTGCGGGAAATGCCGTGGCGGAATCGGACATGGATGCTCCACGCTTGGATTCGGAGTCTCGCGCAACCAGGCCCGGAATCATCGCAGAAGCGGCGCCATGGGAGGCAAAAGAAGAGATTCTGATTTCACGGAACTTTTCCTTTGCTCAGACGTCTATGTATTACGAGGTCTGAGTATGGCTAAGGCTGATTCTCTCCAAGGGTCGATGGATCTGCTTGTTTTGAAGATACTTTCGCGGCGGCCGGGGTTGCATGGGTACGCGATCATGTCCGCGATTCAGGACATTTCCGGCGAGGTGCTGCGGGTCGAGGAGGGATCGCTGTATCCGGCGTTGCACCGGATGGAAGAGGCGGGATGGATTCGCGCGGAATGGATCACGAAGGAGACGGGGCGGCGGGCGCGGCTATATGAGGTGACGGCGGCGGGGAAAAAACAACTTGGGGATGGAAGAGTCGCGCTGGCAAGCGGTGACTCTGGCGGTGAATCGCGTTTTGCTGGAGGCATGAGATGGCGCTGTTGCGACGGATGGCAAATGTGTTTCGCGGAGAGCGATTGAACCGAGAGTTGGATGAAGAGTTGGAGCGCATATCGCGGAGGCGGTGGAACGCGGGCGGGACGCCGCGGAAGCGAAGAGAGCGTTTGGGTCCACGATGCGGCACCGGGAAGAGAGCCGGGACGTGCGGCTGCTGACTTGGCTGGACTCGCTTCGGGCGGATTTTGTTTTTGGCTGGCGGCAGTTGAGAAAGGCGAAGGTCACGTCGCCGCGGCGATTTTGTCGCTCGCGCTGGGCATTGGGTCGTGCACGGCGGCATTCCGCTTGATTGACGCGTTGCTGTTGAGACCACTTCCAGTAGCCAACGCGGAGCGACTCCACGTCATCGCGTTCGAGAATACCGGCCCAATGGGAAAGGAGACGGTACGACAGCTGCTCCTACCCGATGTTCCGGCAGATGCGGGAGGACGTGAAGGGGCAGGCGGAACTGATTGCGTGTGTCGTATGCGGACCGGCTGGATTTGACGTACGGTTCGGACGCAGCAGATGGAAAAAGGGCACGTGCAATTTGTGTCGGGATGGATGTTTGACGCGTTCGGCATGCGGCCTGCAGTGGGGCGGCTGTTATCGGCGGATGATGACGCGGAAGCCGGGCGCACATCCCTATGCGGTGCTCTCGCACGACTACTGGACGCGGCGATTTGCGAAGCGACGCGAGTGTTGTGGGGAGGACATTGCGCATCGGCCAGACGAGTTTATCAAATTATCGGCGTCACGGAAGGGCCGTTCACGGGAACCGAAACGGGGACGATGACGGGAGATTTTTTTGCCGATGGCGATGAAGAATCCACAAACGCTTGCGAGTTGGAACAATTTTTGGCTGCGGACCTTCATTCAGCTGAAACCCGGCGTTGCGGTGGAACCGGTTGAAGAGCGATTGCGGGCGACATTTCATGCGATACAGTGGAGCGAGCAAAGACGCTGTTGCGCTTGACGCCGCAACAGAATGGCGGAGTTTTTCAACGAGAAGTTGTACGTGGATGACGCTGCGGCGGGGCGCTCGAATCTCCAGCGCGACTATAAGCGAACGCTCGGATGTGCTGGCGGTGCTGGTCGGGCTGGTGCTGCTGATCGTGTGCGCGAACGTGGCCAACTTGATGACCGCGCAGGCGGGAGCCAGAACGCGAGAAATGGCGCTGCGCGTTTCGATCGGCGCCGGGAAGATGGCGGTTGGCGCAGTTGGTCCTGGCGGAGAGTGCGTTGCGGGCAGTCCTGGCGGCGATTGGCGGAGGAATGTTTGCGTGGTGGGCGGCGCCGTACGTGGTGGGCATGATCAATCCGCCCGACGACCCGGCGCGATTGCGCTCTGCCGGGAGATTGGAGAGTATTCGCGTTTGCGGCGTTGTTGTCGCTGGTGGTTACGGTGCTTTTCGGGCGGGCCGGCTTTGCGCGCCTCGCGGTGAGGCCAGCTGCGGCGTTAAAGGGCGGAGAAAATCCGCATGGTGCGAGGATGGCTGATGCATGGGCTGGTGGCCGTGCAAGTGGCGTTTTGTTTTCTGGTGCTATTTGTCGCGGGATTGTTTGTGACGACATTTGACCGGCTTGACGCATCAGGCGACAGGGTTTTCTTCGGAGAGGATTGTGAATCTCGAAACGTTGACGCAGCAAGCGCAGCCATCCGTCAACTGGGACCAGGTCGCGGAGCACTTGCGAGAAGTGCCGGGAGTGCAGTCGGTGGCGATGACGACGTGGCCGATGATGAGCGGCGAAAGCTGGACCGAAGAGATTGTCGTGAATGGAGCCGCTCCGGCAGACGTGCTTTCTGACTTCCTGGCGGTTTCGCCGGGATGGTTTGAGGAAATGAAGATTCCGGTGATTGATGGAAGAGAGTTCCGCCGTGAGGAAAATTATCCGAATGTGGCGATCGTGAACCAGACCTTTGCGAACGAATTTTTCCACGGCGAAAACCCTGTGGGCAAGACGTTCGAAATGGTCGGCCTCAAAACGGAGCGGAGTGCGCGTCACCATCGTCGGATTTCGTGAAGGATGCGCGGTCGCGGGACAATTTCCGTTTCCCAGTGCGCGCTACTGCGTATGTTCCCTTCAGTTCTGTGGACGGAGCGGGCGCGCCGCAGCCGCGGGGACGAGGGACGTTTGTGGTGCGGACACGAGCGGAGAGAATCTGCAGGCGTTAGCGTCTGTGCTGCGGGAAGAAGTCGCAAAGGCTCGGCCGGAGTTTTATGTGAGCAACATGCGAACGCAGGCGGAGATCATCCGGGGACGAACGTTTCGCGAGAGATTGCTCGCGATGCTGGGCATGTTTTTCGCGGGCGTCGCGATCGTGCTGGGCGGCATGGGCTGTACGGCGTGCTGCATTACTCGGTGGTGCAGCGGCGAGCGGGAAATTGGCATCCGCCTGGCGGTGGGAGCACAGGCAGGGCGGATCGCGCGGCTGGTCACGGCGGATGTATTTCTAATGGTCGCGGTGGGCGCGATTTTCGGACTCGTGTTGGGAATGGCGGCGGCGCGCATCCTCGTGTCGCTGCTGTTCGAAGTGAAAGCCACGGATTGGACGATGATGGCGGCGCCGTGGACGGTCTTGCTGGTAACGGCAGTCGTCTGCGGCGATCGTGCCGGTGATGCGAGCGGTGCGAATCGATCCGGTGGAAATGTTGAGAGCGGAGTAGGAGAGCGCGAAACGGAGCGTTTTGAGGGAGGCGTGAAATGTCGTTTTGGACGCGGATGGCGAATGTTGTGCGCGGAGAGCGATTGAATCGGGCGATTGATGAGGAACTGGAGTCGCATATTGAAGAGGCGATCGCGCAAGGACGTGATCCCATTGAGGCGCGCAAGGCGTTTGGCTCGGCGCTGCGGCATCGTGAGGGAAGCCGTGACGTGAGGCTTGTGTCGTGGCTGGAATCGCTGCGCACGGACGCGATTTTTGGGTGGCGGCAGCTGAAGAAAACGAAGATAACTTCCGCGGCCGCGATTCTTTCGCTGGCGCTGGCGATTGGAGCTTGCACGTCGGCGTTCCGGCTGATCGACGCCGTGCTGCTGCGTCCCTTGCCGGTGGCGAACCCGGAGCGGCTTTACGATGTGTCGCGCCAAGGAATCGGTCCCGAGGGCAAGCCTCAGACATTCGATGGCTGGGCTTATCCTGATTTTCAATTGATGCGCGCAGCAGTCAAGGACCAAGCGGAGTTGTTCGCCGTTTCTTATGCCGAGCCGGTGGATCTGACTTACAAATCGGACGAGGAGATTGAAAAAGCATACTTGCAATACGTATCCGGCTGGATGTTTACCGACGCTCGGAGTGCGGCCGGCTTTGGGGCGAGTGTTTACGGAAAACGACGATCAAAAACCCGGCGGGCATCCTTATGCCGTGCTGTCTTACGATTACTGGACGCATCGCTTTGGGCAGGATTCCAGAGTAATTGGGCGAACATTCCGGATGGGGAACGAGCTTTACGAGATCGTCGGGGTGGCCGAGGCACCGTTTACCGGAACGGAGCCCGGAACGATGGTCGATATTTTTGTGCCGACCATGATGCATCCCGGAGTTACGCACAAAGACTGGACCTGGCACAGAACTTTGGTAATGCTGAAGCCGGAGGCGGCGGTGAAGCCGGGCACGGCGTTCGAACTGATGCGGCAGAAACTGGAGGCAACTTCGCGGGCGTTCGAAGAGGAGCGAGCCAAGGGCTTCCTAGGAATGCGCAGAGAAGACATCGAAAATTTCCTGAACCAGAAGGTGTTGCTGGAGCCGGCGGCATCTGGCGTTTCGGATTTGCAGTCGGAGACGAGGCGTCCGCTGGCGATTCTCGGCGTGCTAGTGGCGTTGGTGCTGCTAATTGCCTGCGCGAACGTGGCGAACCTGATGACGGCGCAAGCCTCAGCGCGGGCGCGCGAAATGGCCGTGCGGGTCTCGATGGGCGGAGGACGAGCACGGCTGGTGCAGCTGGTGCTGGTGCAAAGCGCGTGGCTCGCAGTGCTTGCTGCGGGCGTCGGAGGATTATTCGCGTGGTGGTCGGGGCCGTTCGTCGTGGGCATGATCAATCCGCCGGACAATCCGGCGCGGCTGATTCTTCCGGCGGATGGGCGAGTGTTTGGTTTCGGCTTGGCGCTAGCGCTCGGCGTGACTTTGCTTTTTGGACTTGGCGCCGGCTTTGCGCGCTTCGTCGGTGAATCCGGTGAGCGCGCTGAAGGGTGGAGAGGATCCGCATTCGAAGCGGCGCTTGATGCATGCGCTGATTGCGGTGCAAGTGGCGTTCTGTTTTCTGGTGCTTTTCGTCGCGGGGCTGTTCGTCACCACATTTCAAACGATTGTCCATGAACCCACGGGTTTTTGCGCGGAACGGTTGCTCGTTCTCGATACGGTCGCAAAGCAGCCGCAGCCGGTGGAGTTCTGGGAACAGGCGGCGGAGCATCTGCGAAGCGTGCAGGGGGTAGAGACGGTCGCGCTGGCGGATGCGCCGCTGCTCGGCGGCAGCGGCTGGAACAACTTTATTTCGGTGAACGGCGCGCCTCCCAACGGGAGTGCTGTCTTACATGCGCGCTGTTTCGCCGGGCTGGCTGGAAGCGATGAAGATTCCGCTGATCGACGGAAGAGACTTCCGGCCGAGCGATACGCAACCAGGGTCAGCGCTCGTCAACGAAACTTTTGCGAAGACTTATTTCGACGGCGCAGATCCGGTGGGAAAGACGTTCGATCTCATGACTGGACGACAGCGTGCGATTGCATTATGAGATCGTGGGGCTCGTGGGGGATGTTCGGTACGCGATTTGCGAGAGCCGATCTTGCCGCAGCTCTACGTTCCGTTTCACTCGATCGGCGCGAGCGGGGCGCTCACGCAAGAAAGGCGCTGGGATTTTTCTGGTGCGCACTTCGGTGCGCTGATCCGATGGCGCTGGCGCCGGTGCTGCGGCAGGAAGTGCCGCAGGGCGCGAAGCCGAAATTCGCGTGAGCCGCGTTCGCACGCAACTGGAAATCAATCAGTCGCATACAGTGCGGGAACGATTGCTGGCGACGCTGGCGCTGTTCTTCGCGATTGTGGCGTTGGTGCTGGCGGGAGTCGGGCTCTATGGCGTGCTGCACTATTCCGTGCTGCAACGGCGGCACGAAATCGGCATTCGCATCGCAGTAGGCGCGCAAGCGGGCGGTCATCGCGCGACTGGTGACGATGGAAGTGTTTTCGATGGTGCTATTGGGAGCGGTGGCGGGCGTGGGCTTCGGCATGGTTTCGGTGCGATATATCGAGTCGCTGTTTTATCAAGTGAAAGCCACCGACTTGCAGATGCTGGCGGTTCCGTCGCTGGCAATTCTCGCTGGGGCGTTACTGGCGGCGCTGCGGCCGGTGATGCGCGCGGTGCGAATCGACCCGGCTACGATGCTGCGTGTGGAGTAGATGTCGGCGTATAGCGGGGGATGTTGCCATACCGTAGAGCCACCGAAGTAGCTCACGACATAGGATAGTTTTGATGGTGCCCGAGAGAGGACTCGAACCTCCACGACCTTGCGATCACTAGCTCCTGAAGCTAGCGCGTCTGCCAGTTCCGCCACTCGGGCACAAGCGCGGTGAGTGAAACCCTCAGCAAGCCGGGGTTTCCGTTTCAATGAGGCTTTTTCATTGTGCCCGCCGCTTTCGGCTTTGTCAACGAAGTGCCGCGAGCCCCGCTGGGGGCTGCGAGCGCTTTCCTCATGACGTCGGATTGCGCGCCGGAGCAGCAGCGAGAGAGATGACGCGCCCCGCGAGTTTCTTAAATCCATCCGGTGGCGTCGCCTTGAGCGCAGGGGCGCTTGCAGCCATCTTTTCGCCTTATGGCAAGTAGTTGAAATTCAAATGGTTAGTGCTATACTCCGCCTCAGAACGCGGTCTTACACCTTCCTGGCACGCTCATCCTAATGGACCGCGTACTGGTTCCAGTGGGAGGTCACCATGGAACACCCTGACAGGACCCGTCCTGTACGTTTTGATTGCCTGGGGAATCGTTACCGCCATATTCATGTTGTTGTTGATTCGGCGGAGCCTTCTTGCCAGCCATGAAGACGATCAAATCTTTCTGGACGCGTCTGAGGAACATATGGCCCGGGAACAGCGGGAGATTATCGCGAAAATCAATGCGCTCTCGCGGCCGCTGCTTACAAGCGGCATTGCTTCCGGTGTGTTGTTGTTGCTTCTTGCCGGCATGTGGCTCTACAACGGATTGAAGAGTTTCTAGGCCGTTGAACAGGGCCGAGCCGTGCCCCTGCCTGGCCCTTTAACGCGCCGAGGGGCCGTTAGGCTGGGGCTGTGCCATTTGCGGTGTGTTTGCGGGCGTGGCCGGCTGAGATGATTGTGACAGCGAAGTGTGATTGTGAACGATCACCCAGCGCCCATTCCTCTTTTCCAAGATCAGGGTAGTTTGCCCGCGGGCGGCGGAGGGTTGCCCATCCACTACGGCTGAAAAATCCCATTGGTAGCAGGCCCAAGCGAAATTGCCGCTAAGCTTGATGTAGGTGTTTAGACCTGTCCATGCGCACTTGTTGCATGCGGGCGTGCTGCGGTTGATAGACAGCGAGATAGCTGGTCCAGCCGAATACGGGTGGCGCCCAAATTCCGTTAACAACAGAAACGTCATCGGCGTAATCCTTGCGCAGTTTTTCGATGTCGCCGATCTGCCAGGCACCGAGCATTTCCGAAATCGTATAGTCGATCCGCCTGTTCATCGCCCATGGGAATGAACGGGCGTGTTGTCCGCGGGTTGCGGCGCATTTTTCTTTTTCTTGTCCTTCTGCTGAGCCGCAGCCGGTGAACCGCAAGCCAGAAAAAGGGCCGTTCCCAGAAAGAAGGCGACGGCCGACTGGATCGTGCGACCGGCAAAATGAGCGGAAAAATAATTCTTCATGCGTCTTCGACCCCCGGTGAAAGAGGATAGCACGCGGAATTGGGCGCAGAAGGAATGTGTCCAGTTGATTTACCCGGAATCGATTGGCCTGAAGTGGGCCAGAGGTCGCCAGCGAGCCGTCTGACTCAGTTTTTCTGCGTAGCACTGATCAGGTTGACGAATAGCCGGTAAGCTCCTGGAACGCCATCGGGAATCTGGCGGAAGAATGCGATACCCGTGTAGATGTAGACGCCTTTGCCGTAGTGCGCGTAGACCAGCGCGCCGTTGAGATCGGGCTCGCCGGGATCGTTCATGGCCAGGAGAGGTGTGTATTTCGGATCAAACTGAGTCCAATAGTAGAGGCCACGCTCCTGCACCCAGCCTTTGAAGTCGTCCTGAGTGATTTTGTTCGGGCTGTTCAGGAGAGGATCGTCCGGCTTAAGAAATTTGACGGGAGAATTTTCATCGGTGATGCGCGGGAGGTGTCCTTGTTCGTTTAGGATTTTCGCGGGGTAGGGAGCGTATTGTTCCTTGTTCCAAGCGAAGTCGCGATTGTATTGCACGACGAGAGTGCCGCCCTTCGAGACGTAGTCCAGCAGACGCTGGTTGGCGCCGGCAAGCTCTGGACGAAGTTCGTACGCGCGCACTCCAACGACGATGGCATTGAATTTTGAGAGATCGCCGAAGGCTAGCGCCTGTGCATCCAGCGTTTCGACTTGGATGTCCCAGCGTGCGCAGCGCTTCGGGATAGGTTCGCCCTCCGCGGTAATGTAGCCGACGTGCAGGTTGTTCTGGCACATTCAGATCAAGGGCGTGCACGACGCATTGCGCGGGCTCGCTCCAGATTGCGTCGGCAGCGAGGGCAGAGGCTCGAGGGAGGTGGAGAATTTTTCGTCGCCGCGTTTGGCATACGCCGTGATCGGGTATTTTCCCGCGGCCAGCTTGTTCGGCGGGGTTACGGTGAATTTCGCATAACTTGTCACCTGGGCCAGCGAAGGAAACTTCCTCCGGCGCGCTGGCCGAAAATCCATCGGGCAGGATCCAGCCCCACGGAGAGTTTGCTTGGTTGCGTCGCGTAGGAATGCACGCGCAACAACACATCAAATGGTTTTCCCTGGTTTTCCCAGCACTTGCGATGCGCCTGCTTGGGGTCCACCGCTAGCGTATACGCCGGCACGAGGCGCAACGGCACCCGATCCACGCGAGTCGAGCTTGCCGCGATATGTGTCAGCGGAATTCCGTGTTTGAAAACTGTAGCCGCCGATGGTGACTTCTTGCTTCGCGTGTCAGCAGCGGGGGCGGCTCGGGCAGAAGTTTTTCCCAAGCCGATCAAGGTCGAGGCGCAGCCCTGCGCGACGGCAACCGTAAACTGGTATCCCTTTTCGGCATCGCCTTCTCTTTTGGTCTCCTTAAACGCCTTAGAAAGATTCAATTGACAGCGCCGAGTTCGCAGCCGTCTTCTTTGCGGCAAATCGACGCTTCCGCATGAACGCCAAAGGATTCCCCGGCCACGAGTATCTCTGCGGTCCGCGTCGGCCGACACATCGACTCCGGCCACCAAAGCGAGGGCGCGGTCGATGCGCTCGTTGCGTCTCGCTGAGTTCGAAGGCCTGATCGATGTGAAGCCGGCGAACCGTTGGCGAATCGGGTGGCAAGATAGAAGTCGAGTAAGCCTTGCGGCCTCCGCCAGATGCGCGGCGGCATTCGTCCCAATCGAGGTTGAGCGTCAGAATTGCGCGCTGGCCAATGGATTTGCATTCCGCTTCGCTCATGGCCATGCTTTGCAACCATCCGTTCTCCCGGTCCACAAAGCTTGCGCACGGAAGTTTGCAACTGGCCCGGTCACAGCTCGCTGAATCGAGCTTGCTTCCATCTTCGCGCATCAGAACCACGGCCGGCGGAGAAACGGTGAACCGATAAAATCGGTGATGCCCTGCGAACGATGATTGGCGAAGGCATCGAGGCCAATTTCGCGCCAGGTCTTCCCCCAGAGCGGCGAAATTTCGTCCACGGGAAGCGTAGAGCCATTCGAGCTAGTGCCGGTTGCACCGCCGCGTTCCGTATCCAGAAGTTGCACGGGATTCGAGCTGAGCTTCCCCAGGCGCGAAGACCTTCGCGAATCTGTCCGGGAAACGCCTTGGGATCGGCCGCCATGCTGCACGGCATTCGGGGTCCACAATCCAGAAGTCTGATGATGGCCATGGCCGCCGTGCACTCCGCCCCAGCCGTTGATCACGATGTTCGGCCGGAACGTGCGAATTACGCGAACCATTTCTCCGAGGGCCGCGTCGCCCCAAACTTTTTCCGTTTCTTCCGGTGTTTTGGAGAAGCCGAAATCAGGCGCGTTTGCAAAAAAGAGCTTCACCCCGTAGCCGCGCGTAGCCGCAAGCAATTCTTGCGTGCGAATCAATCCGAGTTGAGGGGCTTGCTCCGGTCCGAGATCGTTCTGTCCGCCTTCGCCGCGCGTGAGCGTTAAGAAGCGCGACGTCGGCATGCAGCCCCCGCGCGAGGTAAGTGAGCAAGGTCGCGGATTCGTCGTCGGGATGCGCGGTGATATAGAGGATGCGCGTGGTGACGCGAGCGCTGTCGATGGCTTCGATCGTTTCCGGAAGGCCGGGGCCGGTTCCCGGAGCGGGAGGAAATTGCGGCGAGCGCCGGTTGCGCCGAAATAGTATCGCGAGCAGCGATTGCCAAAGAGGAATGATCCGACCAGACCTTTGGAGTAGACGATTCACGAAGCCTCCGCGTTCTTCACCCTTCAATGGGTCACTTTTGCAAACGGCCATTGTCGCATTTCGCGCGCCCGGATGAGAAATGCGAGCGCTCCCAGCGCGATTTCCGCCAGCCCCCATTTTCTCGCGGGGCCGGTTTGCCAGAAGAGCCAGGCCCAGCCAAGCATCGTCAGCACTGCGGGCAAGGGGATAAAGCCACATCTTGAATGGAAGTCGCGCCGATCCCCAGCGCCGCCGCAAGCAGTATCACTCCCACAGCCTGGCCGATGAACTGAACCAGCAGGCGCATCGCCAGAATGCCGGCGATGGCCGTCTCGAGCTTCAAGGTCACGCTGAATAGGAAGGCCAGTCCGCCGAGAACGAGCAACGAAACGTACGGAAAATGTTTGGTCGGGTGCAGGCGTCCGAATATCGGAAAGAAATTTCCGTCCTAGCGCCGCGGAGTAGGGAACGCGCGAATATCCCAGCAGAACGGAGAACACGGAGGCGAGCGCGATCCACAGAACCATCCACGTTGCCGCTTGCGCGGCGTGATGGCCGTACAGTCTCTCGACGAACGTGCTGACAATAAATTTGGAGTTCTGAGCTTCGCGCCATGGCACGACTCCCAGGATGCTCGTCTGCATGGCCAGGTAGAGCAAGGTGATTCCGAAAATAGAGAGAAAAATTCCGCGCGGAATATTCCGTTCTGGATTGCGGATTTCTCCGCCAAGATGGCAAATGTTGTAGTAGCCCCAATAGCTGTAGACCGTGTTTACCATCGCCGCGCCCAAGCCCGCGAACCACACCCAAGAAAGTGAAAACGCGCCCGGTGGAAAATCAAACGCCATTTTCGCGTTGAAGTGGGTCGCGCCACCCCAGATCAGCCAGAGAAGAGTGCCGACCACGCCGGTCCAAAGCAAAACCGAGATTTTTCCAATGGTGGTGATGCGCCGGTAGAGCAAAACCACAAGGAGGAGAACCAGGCCGCCGGATACAGCTTTGGCCTGCAGCGTCGAGAGCGGGTGGAGATATCCGGCGTAGCGAGCAAATCCGATGGAAGCAGAGGCGATGGAGAGCGGCGCCTGAATAAAGGTCTGCCATACGAAGAGGAATGACATCAAGCGGCCCCAGCGTCCAGGGCCGTAGGCTTCGCGGAGAAAAACGTACGTTCCGCCGGCGCGCGGCATGGCTGCGCCGAGTTCCGACCACACGAAGGCATCGAGGGTAGCCAGCGCTGCTCCCGCCACCCACGCGATCAGCGCCTGCGGCCCGCCCATCGCTTTGATCACCAGCGAGGTGACGACGAAGGGGCCGATGCCCACGATCTCGATCATGTTGAGCGCCACGGCCTCTTTCAGGCCCAGGCCGCGCTCGAGACCAGAAGCCTGCTCTATGGGCAGGCTCCCGGTCTTGCCGGTAGTAACGTTTTCAGGTGTCGTCGGCACGCCGCCGAGAATAGCAAATGCGACGCGCGGCGGCTAACGCGCAATTTTTCACGCCTCTCCAAGGTTTCCATTCACGGCTGCCGCCATTTCGGTTTGCAAGTTGAGGCGAACTGTTTAAACTCTTCCGGAGGGGGTCCTGCCCGCCTGTCAATGACTGACCGGGACTTTCTCGGAGACGCAGCGGGTGGCGGCATGAACCCAATCCGTGCCCTTCCACGGGTCGCGATACTTCTCTGCACATTCATGATGGGCCTCGGTTCCTCTAGCACCGAAGGCGCGCGCCCAGGAACTGAAGTTGCCGCGTGGAGCTTCCGAGGCGATCGATCACATCTACTCGTTCGATACGGATGCCGCCATCGCTGATGCGCAGCGCGTGCAAAAAGAACAACCTGACCACCCCTTGGGATACCTGCTGGAAGCGGAAGCATTGTGGTGGAAAATCTGGTGCACCTCGGCGGAATTCAAGTACGGGATGACCGACGCGCGGCATCGGCGAAAGCTTGCAGCGGATCAAAACTACCTGGATCTAGCAGCAAAGGCTTCCTCGATTGCAATGGCGCAGCTCAAGGATCGCGAAACCGCTGAAATGCAATTTTATGCGGGAATGGGCGATGCGTTCGCCGCACGGCTCTACGGGCTTCGAGGCGAAAATCGAGCTACGGCCCGCGCCGGAGTCCGCGCCCGCGAGCATTTTCTCCGCGCGATCAAGCTCGACCCGAACCTCACGGACGCGGAGTTTGGACTAGGCCTCTATAATTATTACGTCGACACTCTCAGCGCGATCGCCAAGTTTCTTGGCTTCTTCATGGGCATCCCGAGCGGCAACAAGCAAGAGGGCATCCGGCTGCTGGAACACGATATTGCCGCAGGCGTGCTTACGCCCGCCGCGGCTCGGTTTTATCTGGCGCTGAACCTGCACCGCTACGATCAGCATTACGAAAAGGCGCTAGGCGTCATCGGTCCCTTAGTTGAAAAATATCCATCTAATCCTCTCTTTCAGCTGGCCCGTGGCGATCTGTATGCCAAAATGGGGCGCAAGGAGCAGGCCCTCGCTTGCTACCGAGCCGCCGCAACCCTTCGCATTTCAGATGCCGAGTGCCGCACTCGTATCCAAGATCTCGTAAGTGCGTCATTGGCCGCCCAGGGCGTTGCGGTTACTTCCGCGAGTCACTGAAAATGTGCGGGTTGCCGCGCCTCCCGGCCCCCAGCGGGCAAGAATTGCTCATTGACCTTTCTTCGGGGAGAATGGTAAGCATGTAGGGTTGACCAGTCCCGCAGATTCAGGGCAGGCGGAGGTTGCTGAACGCCGGGCGGGCTGGACAAGGTTTGCGTAGCTCCGGTTGGACCGGGGTCAACGCGCCGCGCGAATTGCGCATCTCACCCCAAAAGCATACTGGCACCGGGGTTTCCCCGCCGTTTGACCAGACAGGTTGATCCCGGTCAAGCCGGGGAAACCAGTGACGATGAAGGAGTCTCGATGAAGCGGTCTTGGACAGCACTGGCTGTCGCATGTGCGGCGATTCTCGCTGCAACAGGTTGCAACGATTACGGCAACACCTTTCAAGGCAATACGGGTGCTTTCTTACAATTTGTTTCGCCTTCCAACGTAAACGCCGGTGGAGCAGACTTGACTATCACGTTGACGGGCCAAGGCTTTGTGACGCGGACCATCGTCACGTGGGATCAGCACGATCTCAAAACATGCGTCGTGACGACTACCGCGGTGAACATATGCGCCCCGGCAAATGATACGGGAACCGTTGTTTCAGTGACTGCAGTCGTCCCCGCCGCAATGACGGCCAAGGCGGGCACCTATTTCGTTCAGACCCTTCAGCCTCATTCCGGCACAGGGACGAACGGACTTTCCAATCCCGTGGCTTTCGAAGTTTTTCCTCCTGCCAATCCCACTCCCACAGTTACTAGCATCAGTCCCAGTAGCGTCCCTGCGGGAAGTGCGGCGCAGACCCTGACCATCACAGGCACAAATTTCCTTCTAACGTCAGATCCTTCGGGTGGTTCTCAGGTGCGCTGGAATACGACAACACAAACGACGCTTACGCCGACGAACATCACTGCCACACAAATCCAAGTGACAGTGCCCGCGACGCTACTCGCCACCGCCGGTAGCGCCACCGTGACCGCTTACAATCCCCCCGCGCCGCCGCTGCCTTCGCCACCGTGCGAGGTTAACTGCAGCGGTTTCGGAGGCGGCGGCACAAGCAACGGGACTACCTTCACCATCACAGACCCGGGCGCAGCTGCCGCCAAAACGAGCGCCGCCATGGTGCAAGAAGAAACTCCCGCAGTCAGCCTGGATGGCCGTTATGTTTCGTTCACGGCTTCGCAAAACGGTCACACGCAGATTTTCGCCCGCGATACTTGCCTTGGCGCAGACTCATCTTGCCAGCCGCGCACCGTTCTCATTTCTTCCGCGCTAGATGGCACCGCCGCCGGGGACGACAGCCATTCCCCCTCGATCAGTTCCGATGGACGTTACGTCGCGTTCAGCTCCGTAGCGGCAAATCTTGTTTCGGAGGCCAGCACGGGCCGCCAAGTCTATCTTCGCGACACCTGCTTCGGCGCAAGCGCTCCCTGTACTCCCTCGACTCAACTGATCTCGACGGATCCCAACGGAACTCTTGTTGGCACGGAAAGCATCCTCCCGTCCATCAGTGCCTCGGGGCGCTTCGTCGCCTTCCTGGCCGTCACGCCGACGCATTCCACAGCCGAGGCGGTGAGCAAATCCGGGACGAGCGCACCCAACAGCGGTTATCGGCAGGTTTTCGTTCGCGATACCTGTCTCGGCACGGCGAATTGCACGCCGAAGACGATGCGCATTTCGCTGCAGCCTGGCGACGGCTCGGGAACCGGCATCACCCGGCCTGCGGGTCCAGCCATCAGCGGCAGCGCCGGTCACGTCGCGCTTGCAGGTGGGAACTTGGCGACATTCTTCACACACTCCGTCGCGGTCGACGACGGCGTTTTTCTGGCTCTCACGAAAAGCCCGCAATAAGCTCCGGCGCAATCCAACAGAAGCCGCGCGCGCACGCTTCAGTTGAAGCGCACCTTAATATCCGGCCGCTTATCAAGGTGCACGGAATCCACAAAGCGCACTTGCCGGTCATCCAAGGTTAGAATCATCGAGGAAGTGCGCACGCCTTCGCCAAAAAACCGCACACCTTTCAAAATGTTGCCGTCCGTGACTCCCGTGCACGCAAAAATCATTTTCTTGCCCGGCGCCAGATCCTCCGTGTCGTAAATCCGCTTGGGATCCTTCACGCCCATCTTTTCGAGGCGGATTTGATCTTCCGGTTTGCCGATCACCAGGCGCGCCAGAATCTGCCCGTTCAAACAGCGTAGTGCCGCCGCGGTCAGCACGCCTTCGGGCGCGCCGCCCGTGCCCATCACCGCATGCACTCCTGTCCCTACAACTGCTGCGGAGATGCCTGCCGATAGGTCGCCATCGCCGATCAAGCGTATGCGCGCGCCGGCCCTGCGAATATCTTCGATCAACTTTTCGTGGCGCGGCCGGTCCAGCACGATAACGACGAGATCTTCTACATCGCGATCCAGCCGTTTGGCGATCGATTTCAAATTATCGGCAACCGGAGCATCCAGCTCGACCGCGCCTTTGCACGACGGCCCCACCACGATTTTTTCCATGTACAAATCGGGCGCGTGAAGCAGGCCGCCGCGCTCGCTTGCAGCCAGGACCGCGATCGAATTGGGAGCCCCCATCGCGCAGAGGTTCGTGCCTTCCAGCGGATCGACGGCAATATCGACCTCCGGAAAAAGCGCCTTGGGTGCGTGCGTCGCCAGCCCGACCTTTTCTCCGATGTACAGCATGGGCGCTTCGTCGCGCTCGCCCTCGCCGATCACGATGGTGCCGTCCATCTGCACCGCGTCCATCGTCTTGCGCATCGCCTCGACCGCTACTTCGTCGGCCTTGTGGCGGTCGCCGAATCCCATGGTGCGCGCTGCGGCCATCGCGCCATTTTCGACAACGCGCAGGAATTCCAGGCTAAGTTGTTCTTCCATAGACATGCGCTCCTCCGCGGACGCCAATGATAGGTTAGTTTGTAGCTTATCGTCGACGAGCCGTGGGAAAGAGTCAACAGCTGGGCGTCTTCGGCTCAAACAGCAGCGGAAAGAACTGTCCTTCCATTTTGTTCCCGCGAGGAATCACTGGAACGCCCGCGAGCAGCGGCTCATCCGCATTCGACATCACACCATCGCGAAACACGTTAATCACCGTGGCCCGCCGCGGCCGAGGCGTATCGTTTGCGCCCGAGCCGTGCATCGTCCGCGCATGATGAAACGCGCTCTCGCCTTTTTTCAGCTCAATCGCCACCGGCTTGAACTTGTCTTTCAACTCCTGCGGCAAACTGCGCGGATTCCGTCCATCTCTCCCGTCAGAACCGGCTTCGGCAAATCCGGCCACTTGTGGCTTCCCGGAACATAATTCAGACAGCCGTTCTCGCGCGTGGAATCGTCCAGCCGATCCAGCACGTCAGATGAGCCAGCGGCGTCGTGCGCGTCCAATACGAATAATCCTGGTGCCATGCCACCACTCCGCCATGCCGCGCAGGCTTGCAGAAAAGCTGGTCGTGCCAGAAGCGCACCGGCCCCTCCGAGCAGCTGCGATGCCGGCACGAGGAACGCCGGGTTCCACAGCAAATCGTGAAAGCCTGGCATGACACGCCAAGCCCCCAGCGCGTGAAACACGACGCGGTCCGGATCGGTCGACTCGTTCGAATGGTATTCGTGAAACAGTTCCCGGCCCGCATGCCCCGGATCCATTAAGTGTTCCAGTTCCCCGCGCAGAGCCTCTACTTGCTCATCCGTCAGAATGCGCACCCCTTCTAAAATCCGTTTTCTCGGAAGAATTCGACCTGCTCCTCGCTCAACCGATATTTTTCCCAATTCTCCGCCGCGAATGGCTGAGCAAACAACTTGCCCACAGGATTATGGTATCTAGAAAGGTCGTCCGTCATCGCCAATCTCACGAAGGAAAAATCCGCCACTATGATCTGCGCTTCGAGTCGTGCTCCAATCCAAGCACGTAATCAACTCAGCCCGCGCAACTTGTCACTTCTTCTCCAGCGGCTGAATCTTTGCATTCACGAGAAACTGACTATCCAGCTCCGTCATGTCGCCGGGACCCTTCCTTGCACCGGGAACAGCCGCGCGGAGAGCGGCTTGTGCCATTTCACGGCCAGGCTGGCCATGTCTCCGATGATAAGCGAGAGTTGCTCCGCGCTGATATCGCCGGGCAGAGGCACGGTATCAAGCCCAGTACCGCACACCGAGCTGTAGCTCAGCAGCGAGTCAATTGAAATGCGTCCCTCGCTCCACCTCTGCGCCAGTCGTGAATCTTCAAGGATCGGCAGCATCAGTCCGGAGTAGCCAGTTTGCTTCACCTGAATGTCTTTGATCGCCGAAGTGATGGTCGCCGCTGCGGTTAGAGTTCCACTCGATCCGATGGTTTGCGTCGTCAGGTTTTCTATCGCCGCGCCAATCGAAACATCCTTCAGCGGTGCGGGCGAAAGATCGGCTCCCGCGTAGGCCCAGCCAGTGTCCTGGTCGATGCGACCCGCCTGCGCTTGGGCATCAAAGGCCACTTTGCCCAGAGCGTCGATTAATCGCTGCCGCGCTGTTTCCAGATCCGGCGCATTCTTGAAGGCCGCGGCCACGATGTCGGCGGACTCAAATGCGATCGCGAATTGGTGGCCGAAGCCGGTGTGATACGCCGCGGGGAAAAATGGCGTCAGCGGTGGCACCATGGCGATGGCTGCAAATCGAAAATTGCCTTGGCTGTGCTCGGTCTCTTCCAGTTTCTTCATGACGCGGGCCGCCGCGCCGACCGCGGGCCAGCGCACGCCGTCCGGCCCGCCCACTACCAGACTGCCGTTCAGCTGTTTCGTGTTGAGCAAGATCTCCGCGAGCAAATCAGCCTGCGCAGGACTATCCGTTGCGTTCATCATCGCCGGGCCGATGGACGCTGCAAAACCGTCCTTCTGTGCGAGCAGGTCGTAATCCTTGAAAAATGTCAGCGCCTGGTCCGTCGTCAATCCCTGGATGTATTCGGGAAACGGCTGCGTCGCGATACGGATTGTCTGGACTTCAAAGCCGCGAGACTCAAAGACGGTGTGCGCATACTTCAACATTTTCACGGCGTCCGCGATTTGCAGCAGATATTGCGAGCGGTCCAGGTTGACGAACGCGGTGATGGCGCGAATTTTTTGCTTCTGTTCCGGCGGAGCTTTCCTTTGTTGCGCCTCGCCATCCCGCACGCCGAAGCAAACAGCATCAGACACACTGAAACACGGCGAAGGAAGGAGCGAGACGAGCCAATCGCGGACATATCCATGGAGCTGTCTCCTGTAGGAGCACGACATGTTTAGCCTGAGCTTGGAAGGGTCGTGCCCGTCGCGGCCAAGTAGACATCCATCAGCGTAGCAAGCCGCATGCCGCGCCTCTACAGCATACAAGATTCACCGGCAACGAGATTGGTTGGCTGAGTGGGACAGATATCACTCTGTCGGCTTCTCCAATTACATGAAAGTAGGACATGCTTCAGCCTGTCCCTCTCGCACTCACATAAATGCGGAGATGCCCGTGATCTTCTCCCCGATGATCAGCTTGTGAATGTCGTTCGTCCCCTCGTAGGTGTAAACGCTTTCGAGGTTGTTCATGTGCCGCATGATGCAGTAATCGTCGACGATGCCGTTCGCGCCAAGAATATCCCGCGCCTTGCGCGCCGTTTCGAGCGCGATGGCCACGTTGTTCATCTTCAGCATGGAAATGTGAGAGAAATCCACTTTGCCGTTGTCCTTCAATCGTCCGACGTGCAGCGCCAGCAGTTGTCCCTTCACAATTTCCGTGATCATCCACGCCAGCTTTTCCTGCACGAGTTGGTGCGAAGCGATAGGCTTGTTCGCAAATTGCTTGCGCGTCTTGGCATACTGCAGCGCCGTATCGTAGCAAGCCATCGCCGCGCCCAGCGCTCCCCAGCCGATGCCATAGCGCGCCTGATTCAAGCAGCCCAGCGGCCCTTTCAGTCCAACGACATTCGGGAGCAAATTCTCTTCCGGAATTTCGCAGTCGGTGAATGCCAAGCCGGAAGTCACCGACGCGCGCAACGACCATTTTCCGTGCACATCCCAAGCTTTGAATCCCGGCGTGCCTTTTTCCACCAGAAACCCGCGAATCTTTTCGTCCTCGCACTTGGCCCAGACCACTGCGACGTCCGCGATCGAACCGCTGGTGATCCACATCTTCTCGCCATTCAAAACATATTTGCTGCCCTTCTTCACCGCTCGCGTCAGCATTCCGCCAGGATTTGAGCCGAACTGCGGCTCCGTCAATCCAAAACAGCCGATCGCTGTGCCTTGCTGCAGCAACGGCAGCCACTTCTCTTTTTGCTTGTCGTTGCCATACGCATAAATCGGATACATCACCAGCGCACTCTGCACAGAAACGAAGCTGCGCAATCCGGAATCTCCGCGCTCCAATTCTTGCGTCACAAGGCCGTAGGCGACGTTGGACATACCCGCGCAGCCATAGCCCTGCAAGTTCGCGCCAAAAAATCCCAACTCTCCAAGTTGTGGCACGAGGTGTTTCGGAAAGGTTCCTTCGCGGCTGTGTTTTTCGATGATGGGTATGACTTCGTTGTCGACGAATTGCCGCGCCGTCTGCCGGACCAGTTTTTCTTCGTCGTTCAGCTGCGAATCAAAATCGATGAAATCGACACCGGCAAATCCAGCCATTCATTCCTCTTTCTGAACCGCGGCGTTTCCGCGCGAGATTGTAGCAAGGCCTTTCCGGCTCCAGCAATCATACCGAAGATCGGCGAGGCAAGTTGCATGGCAATGCGGCTGCGAAGGAAAGCTCTGGCGGTGTCGCGAACTACTCTTGCACCACAATGGCACAGGCAAGCGCCTTCCGGCTCAATTCAGGAAAGACCCTGCGTCCTCTGGTGCGGGCTAACGTACTGAAATAAAACAAGTTATCTGCGGTGAAAGCGTTTGCAATTCGGTACCAGATGTGCACTCCCTTCCCGCGCGAGGCTGAAGTGTCCGGGCTTGAAGTGATAGCAGGAGCGCGTAGATGGGTCGTTAAATGCGGCGTATGAGAAATGCATCCATTTTACGCAAACTGACCTTCGTCATCGTGTGCACAAGTCTTGCTGGTCTGAGCCTTGCATGCCTAAGCTTTGACTTTTTCGAGAAAGCAAGGTTTCGTGCCGAGATGACCACCGAACTTACGGTTCTCGCCGATACTTTGGGAGCAGACACCGAAGCCACACTGGCTTTCGACGACCGAAAGTCCGCGCAGGAAATGCTAGCCTCCCTTCGGGCGGAAAGTCATATCGTCGCCGCATGCCTTTATGACCGCCATGGAGAGGTCTTTTGCGGAATATCGCCGCGACGGGACTGACCGTGAGTTCGCGATGCCTCCTTGGCGAGCAGACGAAGCACTATTTGGGAAGAATTCGCTCACACTTTCCGGACATGTTTCCGTGGGCGGCGAGAAGACCGGGGCTATCGCCATCATTTCGGACCTCGGTGCGCTGCAAGCGAACATAAGGCAATACACGATGATTTCCGCGGTGGTCATTCTGATCTCCGTCCTGGCAACGTACTTCGTTTCCACGCGGCTCCTGAGACTAATCACGGAACCCATACTGCATCTGGCGCACATTGCGGGCAGAGTTACAACCAAGAAGGATTACACCCTTCGTGCAATCCCACGCGGTGATGACGAAGTGGGAATGCTCATAGGCTCATTCAACCAAATGCTGGAGCAGATTGAGGAGCGCGACGCGGCATTGCAAGGTGCAAAGGAGGGACTAGAGCTCCGCGTCCAGGCGCGCACTCAGGAATTGCAGTTGGAGGTGAACGAGCGAATGCGGGCGGAAGAGGCGCTGTCCGAAGAACGAAAAGATGCTGCGAGCATTGATCGACAACGTTCCCGATTTTATGTACGTAAAAGATGCGGACTGCCGATTTTTGTTGGCCAACCTAGCCGTAGCCCGGCAAATGGGAGCGAAGACTCCCCAGGAGCTGCTCGGAAAAAGCGATTTTGACTTCTATCCTCCTGAGTTGGCCGCAACATTCTACGAAGACGAACAGACTGTAATTCGTTCAGGGCAAGCAGTGGTCAACCGCGAAGAGAAAGGCGTGGATTCTCAAGGGAACGAGAGCGAGATTATGACCACCCAGGTACCTTTGAGGGACAAGAACGGGCGAATCACCGCGCTTCGTGGGCGTCGGCCATGACATTACCCATCTCAAGAAGGTGCAAGCAGAAATGAAAGTGGCGCGGGAGGCCGCCGAGGCAGCCAGCCGCGCCAAGAGCGAGTTTTTGGCCAACATGAGCCACGAGATTCGCACGCCGCTAAACGGCGTCATGGGAATGACGGACCTCGCGCTCGAGACAGCGCTTACACCGGAGCAGCGCGAATATCTGGAAACCGTGAAAATGTCGGGGGATACTCTTCTGACGGTCATCAACGACATTCTGGACTTCTCCAAGATTGAGGCCGGAAAGATCGACCTGGAGGCCATCGATTTTGATCTGCGCGAGAGTTTGGAATCCACGCTGAAAACGCTGGCCCTGAGGGCGGACGAGAAGGGACTGGAATTGCTTTGCGAAGTGGCGCCGGAGGTGCCCGAGATTGTGCGAGGAGATTCGAGCCGGCTGCGGCAAATCGTGATGAACCTGGTGGGCAACGCCATCAAGTTCACCGGACAGCGGGGAGATCGCGGTGAAGGTCCAAGTCGAGGGGAGAGCGGGCCTCGATTGGCTCTGTCATTTTACCGTTGCCGACACTGGGATCGGAATTCCCGAGGATAAGCGCAAATCCATCTTTGAACCGTTTTCCCAGGCCGACAGTTCCACTACGCGAAAGTACGGAGGCACAGGATTAGGACTGACCATTTCGACGCGGCTGGTGCACATGATGGGCGGCAAAATTTGGGTGGAGAGTGAAGTGGGCCGTGGAAGCCAGTTCCACTTCACGGCGCAGTTGGGGGCGGCCGACGCCAAGGAAATTAAGGTGGGCACGATCGCCCCGCCGGAGCTCCTGCAAGGCGTGAAGGTCCTGGTGGTGGACGACAACCGCACCAACCGCCGGATTTTGGAAGGGATGCTGATGCGCTGGCAAATGAAGCCGACTTTGGTGGAGGGCGGCAAGGAAGCACTTGCGCAGCTATCAGCGGCACGCGAAGCGGGTGAGCCCTATGGGCTGATTTTGACGGACATGCATATGCCGGACATGGACGGCTTCACATTGGTCGAACAAATCCGTAAAAGGCCGGAAGTGTCCACGGCCACGATTATGATGCTTACTTCGGCGGGCCATCGCGGGGATGCAGCACGGTGCCAGGAACTGGGGGTCTCTGCGTACCTGCTCAAGCCTATCCGCCAGTCCGAGTTGCGGGAAGCCGTTGCTCGCGTGCTCGGTGCGCGTGAGCAGGAGGGCGCCATTCCATTGGTCACTCGTTTCTCGCTGCATGATGCACGCGAACCAGATGCGTTCCTGAGCGTGCTGATTGCGGAAGACAACCTTGTTAACCAGCGTCTGGCAGTGCGTCTATTGGAAAAAAGAGGACATCAGGTTGCGGTAGCGGCTACTGGATTAGAGGCCCTGAAGGCGCTGGAAAAGGAGAAGTTTGACCTTGTGCTCATGGACGTCCAGATGCCGGAGATGGATGGGCTCGAGGCCACTGTGGCAATACGAGCAAAAAGAAAAAGGTAGCGGACTCCATCAGGCCATTGTCGCGTTAACCGCTCACGCCATGAAAGGGGATCGCGAGAAATGCCTGGCGGCGGGAATGGATGGTTATCTCACGAAGCCGATTCGGCCACAGGAGCTTGACCATCTTCTTGGCGACTTACGTTGCACGGCACATGAAAATGGCGGAGGCCAATGAAACTGTCGCGCCCACCAAGTGAAGAGGCCCGGGATTTCGATGAGAAGCCGGCTCTCGGCAGGTATTTTTTGAGATAGAGAGTAGAATCCGCTTTAAGTTCGGTTGGACAAGCTCCTCATCTTCTGTCGAAATGCGAGTCAGAATCAATTTAGGCGACTCCGCAATTCCGAGTCAATGTTCTCGGCAGACTGAACGGCGGCCTCGATCAGGTTAATCCCGCGCTTCCCAGAATAACAAGTAGCTGAGGATCGTCCCTGCTGCCCTCCCAGATTGTAACGTTTTCACCCACCCGATTTAGTGCGTGGCTCCATCCTCGAGAAATAGGAAAATAAGAACCATGAATTCAATGCATTACGGGAATTCGCGCATTGGTTCCGGAGCTGCTTCATCTAGCAGCGTACGAAACCTGATTTAGCGCAGCGAGCACCACGGGGCGCCCGCTGAGGAAGAAGCTGATCAAAGATGCTAGCCGAATCAAGCCAAGTTGTGAAGCGAAGGGGCCGGCAAGCTGGAGTCTCGATGCTCGAACTCCTCGTCGGCTTGGCCGTAATTTCGGTCATGAGCGCCGTCGCGCTTCCATCCTTCATGCAGTCCTACCGCATGTACCAACTGAACGACGCCGCCAACCAAGTTGCCGGTGTTCTCAAATATCACTCACTACGAGGCTATCCGCACCAATGCTCCGGCCCGGTGACTCCACTAAAGGCCCAGGTTCTTCTAAGGCCAGCCGGCACTTTCATTTTTACCGATTCCAACAATAGTGGAAACGTTCAGCCGACGGAAAAGCAGGCGCTATTTCCCCGGTGCGGTCACCCTGGTAGCCTTCTGCGATTGTCCCCAAACACGGCGGGCCTGGCTGGCTTGGTGGGCGTTCCTGCCTTAACCAACATATCTCCCACGAATGGTTTCGTCTCGTTTGACCAGCGGGGAGCTGCTGCGCCTCCAGCGGTCAGCGTTCTTTACATTGGAAACACTGCGCTTCCCGAATTTGGGCAATCGAGCCGTCGTCGTGCTTCCCACGGGTTCCATACAGATTTGGTCAACGGATAGTACCGGCGCCTGGTCTCGGTCCAACTAACTGCGACGAAACGACGAAAGAGGATGAGTATGGGAAGGATATTGAGCAAGCAGCGGTTTAAACAGAGCGGTTTCACCATGATCGAGACGCTTTTTGCCACGATTGTCATGGTGGTGGGCGTCGTTGGAGTAGCCCAGCTCATTCCGTTGTCGATCCGTTTGAATACCGCCAATCGCGACGATTCCACGGCGCTGGTGTTTGCCCAGCGGGAAATTGACGAAATGGTGGATCAGCCCCTTTCGGCGGCGACGTTTACTGACCCTCAAGGGGTTCTATGCCCTCCGGCAGCGAACTGCAGCCTGGGCAATGTTGCCAATCCGAGAGTGCCTGTCGGCAGCCCGGTCATCATGTTTAACAACAGGCCGATGATCAATTTTACGGTCGCAGCCGTAGGGGGCTATAGCTTCATTTATACGGATCCCAACGATCCGTTTAGAGTCCCTTACGACGTTCGCTGGGCGGTCATTACCTACTCAAACGGGGTCAATGCAACCGGCAAGCGATTCATCGTGGGCGTACGCCGGACGGGCGGCAACATTCCCTTCCCGCCGGTCACTCTCGATGCCATGGTGCAAAAATGAAGCTCTCTCTTAAGCTGAAGCAAAAGCTGCAATCAGGTTTTACGATGCTGGAGCTGATGATTGCAGTGGCCATTTTCATGATCATCTGCGGCGCCATTTTTAGGCTGCTGGGAAATTCCCAGAAGCAATTTCGCACCGAGTCGCAGCTTCTCGCCTCTTTCCAGGAAGCCCGGCTCGGACTGGATCAGATCGTTCGTGACGCCAGTTCTGCGGGATACCCTCCGCAGAATCATTTTACGGTATTGCCTGCCGTGAACAACTATGCCATCGGGCCGCTCGGCTGGCAGCCCGGCTATCTTGTGGCAGCTCCCTGCCTCATTGGCACGGCCGGCGGGGGAACGTGCATCACCCCAAGCGATTTTGACGTGATCTTCGAAGGAGACGTGAACGACGGGACGGGCGTGAATTGGATCCGCTATCAATTACAAGGCACAACGCTCTTCCGCGGCGCAGTAGCCAAGGCCGTGGGGACGGACCCCGTAGCGGCGACCATCCCCGCCGGCGTCATGCTTCCTTACGTCACAAACGTAATGAACAACGCTCACGGCCGCGCAGATCGCCACCTTTCAAGCGGCCTATCCGACGATGTTCCCAGGGGGAGTCGCCCAGCCCGTTTTCCAATTCTTTTGTGATTCGAACACCGGCCCCGTGCTTTGCCAGAATGCGGGCGCCAGCAATTCGCCCTCGAATGTTCGCGACGTTCAAATCAGGCTCATTGTCATGGCCCAGCAGAACGACATGCAGACGAATCGAGTGCCGCCTGGTGGAACTGAACGGCCGCGGGCACCGGCTCAATCCGAACCAGTAAAGGTATGGAGAACACCATGAAATCCAATTACAACAGCCGCCGCAAACAACGGGAATCGGGAGTCGCGCTGCTCGTCGCCATCTTCGTATTGATGCTCATCAGCGTGATCGCCATTTCGCTGATCATAGCCTCAGGAGGAGAAAGCGCTTTGGAGGGCAACTACCGCTCCTCGGCCGCCGCGTATCTTGCGGGTACCGCGGGACTGGAGGAAGCGCGCGGGCGGTTGCTCAAAAAGAATGCGGACTACTTTAACAATACGATTGCCAATTTCATACCGATAGGGACGCCGCTGAACGTCGGCCAGGTTCGCTACATCCTGAATCCGAATGTGGGACAAGGCGAAGCCTTGGGGACCATGCTGGCGAACTTTCCGGACAACGAGTATGCCGTGGAGTTTGGCGCCGCTCCCGTTGCTGGGAATGTGCAGACACTCGCTTCGGTTTCCACGGTTACGTCCGGCGGAACGACGTATTACGGGCCGGAATACAAGTGGGTACGCATTAACGCGGCCACGGAGACGTCCATTCAGACGAACGTAAACGGGGGCGGTTTGGATCCGAACACTCCTTTATATTACGACCCCTCGCACCTGCCTAAACCAAGCCTCATCGTTCCTCCCATGGTAGGGCTCATTCCCAACCTTGCTGCCACTCCCAACGCACAGCAGGCGCTGGAAGTCACTACTTTGGCGGTTCTGCCCAACGGTACGCGGAAACTCTTGCAGTACGTCGTGGCGCCCGTATCCTATCCTCTCAACTTCCCCTCGGCGCTGACGCTGGCCGGGAATGCCATCGCGTTCAGCGGCGCAAACTCGAATCAATATTTCGTCGATGGAACTGACGGACACGGCAATCCTCCCGCAGTTGCTGGCTGCGCGCCCACCGGGGCCTCGCTGCCAGCCATTGGCACTACCGGAGCAGCCAACGTTGCGAACGTCGATGCGGGCATCCCGCGCCCTACCCACTATACGGGCGGCGGTCTCGCAACCCCCAGCGTGAGTAACGTCAGCGCCTCGCTCAACCTCGCTCTGCAGATCGCCGGCGACCCTGGATCAACTGGTCCAGACCATTTCGAATAACGCGGATGTCGTGATTAACGGCAACGCGACCGAAGCCAACATGCCCGTCGGAATGTCCGCGACGAATCCCGAGACGATCGTGGTAAACGGCGATTTCAGCATGTCCGGCAACTATACCGGCTATGGCCTTATCGTCGTTACGGGCAACTTCTCCTACACCGGAAACACGGGGTGGGCAGGCATCGTGCTAGTCATCGGACAGGGCACGACGACATTTGCTGGCAGTGGCGGCGGTAACAACGAGTTTGACGGCGCCATTTACACTGCCACCACGAGAGATCTTGCTGGCAATGAGCTGGCTGCTCTTGGAAACGTCGGTTTCGATATCTCCGGTGGCGGCGGAAACGGCATTTACTACAACAGTTGCTGGGTCAACCAGGCCAATCAGCCGCCGACGTACCAGGTACTTTCTTTCAGGGAATTAAACTTCTAAGGATCAGGACCGGAAAATGAAAACGAAAAATACGATTGTCATTAGCGCAATTCTGGCCTCGGCGACGACGCTGGGACTTTCTTCCGCAGCTTTCGCTCAAAGTGATTCACAGAAAAGCGCGAAGCGAAGCGCAAGCAGGCGCCGAAGAAGGAGAAAGTGTGGACAAACGATGATCTCGGATCTGTCCCCACGCCTGCCCCCACGAAGCAGAACCAGACTGTTCAGTCCGATGCGTCTGAGCAGCCCGCTGCGGCCAACCAAACTGCGGATTCGCAGCAACCCAAGGTCGCGCGCACTTTCGCATTCACGAATCCAAAAACGGTCGAGGATGCGGACAAGTCTATCGCTTGGGAGAACCGGGATATCCAGGCCCAGCAAGAAGGTCTCGATAAATTAAGAAGGCAGATCGCTGAAGCTCCCGCGGACCAAAAGGACCGGCTGACCAAACTACTCGAAGAGCGTACGCAAATTCTTGCCGACACGCGCAATGAGTTGAAGAGCCTGGAGAACAAGAAGAAAGATATGCAGAAGCCCCCGGCGGATAACGCCACGGCCGCTGCGGAGCCGCCCTCGCAGTAACTCCAGACCTTGCACTTTTGAATTCGGTATCCGCACGTCGCCGGAGCAGAGCTCTCCGTGCATTCCTGACCGTTGGTTGCCACGCTCTGCTCTTTCTGCTCCAATATTTGCGTGACCCTTTCGAAAAAGAGCTCCCCCACTAAAATTTTGATCTTCGATGTCGATGGGGTGCTGGTGGACGTGCGCGGCTCGTTCTGGCTCTCCGCGCTCGAAACGATGCGTTACCTCACCGGCAAGCGCGTCAGCTGGTCCGAACTGCACAAATGGAAAAGCAAACCGGGCAACAACGACGACTGGAGCATGGTCTCGAACTGGGCCACTGCGCTGGGCCGCCCTACGACGTATGAAGAGGCGCGTGCGGCGTTCCAGCAGTTCTACTGGGGCAAGAACGGCAAAGCGGGCAACGTTCGCAAGGAAAAAATCGTCGTGACTCCCTGGCAAATCGAGCGCTGGGCTCGGCGCTTTGAGCTCGACCTTTTCACCGGACGCACCCGCCAGGAATTCTCCTACACATTTGATCGGCTGGCCCGCCACGCGGCGCTTCCGGACCGTCATCACCATGGACGATGTGAAACGCAAGAAGCCCCATCCCGATGGCTTGCTGAAAATTCTTGGCCGGCGCGATCCGGCAACTGCGCTGTACGTTGGCGACAACGTCGACGACGCTCTCGCCGCTCGCGATGCGCAAGTGCCCTTCATGGCCATTCTTCCGCCCGGCACCTTTGAGTACCGCAAACGCGCCGCGCGTTTCCGCGAACTCGGGGCTCTGGCACTTCTTCCCCGCGCAACCGCTCTGAGTGATTGGCTGGACTAACGCCTAGCTCGTCCCGAAAACGGTTCCGCCGCATTGACGATACTCAGCTTCAAGTCTAATATCCGCCCATCGAAACCGCGTTGGCCGCAGGACATAAGGAGAATTCTTTGGCAAACGAGCTTGGAACTACCGCGCCACGCCGTCTTGGGCGCCTGAAGCGCTGGCTCGGCCGCGGCTTGCTTGGCCTGCTCATCCTCGTCATTTTGGCGGCGGCTGTGGGAGCGAGTTATCAGGCCATCGAAAACAGCGCGGATGCGCGCCGATTCCCTCAGCAGGGCAAATCCGTTGCACTCCCTCAGACCTTTAACAGCCTCGCTCTGAATCTTGATTGCCGAGGTCAGGGCAGCCCCACCGTGATTTTGGACAGCGGCCTCGGCGTTCCTGCGATCGGATGGAATCCCGTCGAAACGGAAGTCGCCAAGTTTACGCGCGTCTGTTCCTATGACCGTGCCGGCTACGGCTGGAGCAGCCCGAGTGAACTTCCTCGCACGAGCTTGCAGATTGTGAAGGAGCTGCACGCGCTACTCGAAGCCGCGCAGGAAAAGGGGCCGTACATTTTGGTCGGGCATTCCTTCGGCGGTTACAACGTGCGTGTTTATAACGGGCAGTATCCCGGCGATGTCGTTGGCATGGTGCTGGTGGATGCTTCGCACGAGGATCAAAACGAGCGTATGTCCCCCGCATTCAAAGCCTACATGAAGAAAGCCAACGAGCAGCTACAGCGGCAGAAATTGCTCGCTCCGCTGCTAATCCGCTTCGGCGTGGCCCGCTTTTCTCAGCGCAACCAAGCGGAAAGTCCGGGCGTTTCCAAGGAGTTTGGACAGGAGATGCTCTATCTTCAGCTTCAGCCCAAATTTATTAACGCAACCGTCTCGGAGATGGGCTCTTTTGCGGAAAGTGCTAACGAAGTCCGGGCGGCGGGTAATCTGGGTGATAAGCCGCTCGTCGTATTGACGGCTGGCAAATCGGTGGATCCGAAACAATTGCCCGAGGGGCTTTCCACGAAAGACTTCGACGACTTCCGCCAGATCTGGGTAAACGAGTTGCAGGTGAAGGAGGCCCAGCTTTCGACGCGCGGCGAGCGAATCATGGTTCCCGATAGCGATCACATGATCCCGTTCGAGCGGCCCGACGCAATCGTCGCCGCCATTCGCGAAGTTTTCACCTCCGCCAACGCCGCGAATACCGGCAAATCCAACGAAACTGGCAATCCAGGGTCACGTTGACGCAAACCAGTACCGGATGTTATAAAATACTGTTTAAATAGGCAGCGACAGGCCCACCGTATCGCCCCTTCCTGGTTCGCGGGGCGCGGCGCGGCTGCCAATCCGGTGGCCGGTCCGTGGCCCCAAAGCGAGTTTTAGGCCACACAACTTAATGCAAGAAATTGTTCGCCAACTGGGAGAACTGTTCCTTCAGGCTGTGCCTACAGTCCTGATCATCCTCCTTTTTTACATCATCTTGCGGGCACTTTTCTTTAAGCCATTGCTCAGCGTGATGGCCGAGCGCGAAGCGCGTACCGCGGGCGCGCAGAAGGCCGCCGAGCTGGCTCAAGCTGCTGCCGCGGAAAAGGCCAGGCAGTACCAGGACGCCCTTAAGCAGGCCCGCGCGCAGGTATACGCGGAGCAGGAAGCTGCCCGCAAGAAACTGCTCGATGAGCGCGCCGCTGTGATTAAGGAGGCTCGTGCCGCGGCGACGGCGCAGGTTGCTGCTGGCAAAAGAGCGTATCGCCGGTGAAGTCGCTGCCGCTCGCCGCGAAATCGAAGCCACTGTGGCACAACTCTCCGACGAAATTGCCCGGCGGATTATTGAAACGCCGCGTCCCGGCAGCTCCCCAAGAGAGGCCCGATGAGGCAGAGATACATGCGACAGCACGAAATCAATCGAAGAGGGCGGCTCTGCGTTACCTCGAGTTTGTTTGTTCTTTTTTTCTGTGTCGCTCTCAGCGCGAATGCAGCCGAAGCAGGCGGCAATTCGGCGACCGAGAACGCGAACGAAATTTTCAAGTGGATCAACTTCGCGATTGTCGCGGCCGTCTTGATTTGGCTCTTTGCGAAAAAATTGCCGCCGTGGTTTCGCGGAAATGCCGACCGCATTAGTTCCGCGATCACCAAAGCAACGGCTGCCAGAGAGCATGCCGAGCGCCAGGTTCGCGAAGCGGAGACCAGGCTGGCGCAACTGCAACAGGAAATCGCCACGCTTCAGGCTCGCTGCACAAAGCGAAACGGCCGAAGAAGGCGAGCGCATCCGCGCCCTCGCGCAAAGCGACGCCAAAAAGGTCGGCATCGCGGCCCAAGCGGAAATCGAAGCTGCGGAGCGCGCCGCGCGCCTGGAACTGAAAGCCCTGGCGGCATCGCTCGCCGTTGATGGCGCGGAATCGCTGCTTGCGAAGCAGCTCACGCCTGCCGGCGCAGGAAACGCTTGTCGATACGTTTCGTAAAGAGCCTTGAAGGGAGGCCGAATTGAAGTCCGCCAGCCTCCAATACGCGAACGCGCTCGCGGACGTCGCGCTGGCCCAGGGCGCGGCCGATGCGGCCGTCGAAGCAATTGGCGGATTTTGCGCGCGGCCTTCGGCGTCTCCGCGGAGCTGCGGAATTTTCTGGCGAGTCCCGCCGTGGCGCGCGATGCGAAGCACGGCGTCATCGAAAAAATCTGCGGCGCGCCTCGGCGCGGGCAAAATCATTCGCAATTTTCTGTTTGTGATTGCGGATAACCAGCGCACTCATGTTTTGCCGGAAATTATGGCCGCCTTTCAGGACGTGATCCGGCAGCGGCAGGGTATTGCCGAGGCGGAGATTTCCTCCGCCGTGGAGCTGAGCGCGGCGCAAAAAAAGCGTTTCGCGCAAACCCTCGAGCGCCTTACCGGCAAGAAAATTCAGGCAAAGTATTCGCTGGATCCGGCACTTTTGGGCGGCGCGGTTGTGCGCATGGGTGACACCATTTACGACGGCTCGGTGCGCAATCGTTTGAATGAGATGCGTGCGCGTCTCGTGGCGGAATAGCGGAATAGAGATCAGGAGCAGGCATGGCAAACATCAAGGCAGACGAAATCAGCAAGATACTGCGCGAGCAGATCGAGAACTACGAGCAGACCGTTTCCGTCGACGAAGTCGGCGCGATCATCAGCGTCGGCGACGGCATCGCGCGCATTCACGGCCTGGAAAAAGTCATGGCCGGCGAAATGCTCGCCTTCCCGAAAAACGTTTTCGGCATCGCGCTTAACCTCGAAGAAGAAGAAGTCGGCGCCGTGCTCCTGGGCGAGTCCGCCGAACTGAAGGAAGGCGACGTCGTCAAGCGCACGAACACGATTATGTCCGTGCCGGTGGGCGAGGCGCTGGTCGGCCGCGTGGTGAATCCGCTCGGGGAACCTCTGGACGGAAAAGGTCCCATCCCCTCGAAACAGCGCAATCCGCTGGAACGCATCGCGCCGGGCGTGCTGGATCGCCAGCCGGTGCGCGAGCCGCTGCAGACCGGCATCAAGGCCATCGACGCGATGATTCCGATCGGCCGCGGCCAGCGCGAATTGATCATCGGCGACCGCCAGACGGGCAAAACCGCCGTCATTCTGGACACCATCATCAACCAAAAGGGCGGCGACGTTATTTGCATTTACTGCGGCATCGGGCAGAAGCGCTCGACGATTGCGCAGGTGGTGAAGACGCTGACCGACGCCGGCGCGATGGATTACACCATTGTCGTCGCGTCCTGCGCCGCCGAACCCGCTTCGCTGCAGTACATCGCTCCTTACGCCGCTTGCGCGATGGGCGAATATTTCCGCGACAACAAGCGCCACGCCGTCACGTTTTACGACGATCTTTCGAAACACGCGCAGGCCTACCGCGAAATTTCTTTGCTCCTGCGCCGCCCGCCCGGCCGCGAAGCGTTTCCTGGCGACGTGTTTTATCTCCACTCGCGCTTGCTGGAACGCGCCGCGAAGTTGAACGACAAGCTCGGCGCCGGCTCGCTCACCTCCCTGCCGGTGATTGAAACGCAGGCTGGCGACGTCTCCGCGTACATTCCGACGAACGTAATTTCGATTACCGACGGGCAGATCTACCTGGAAGCGGATCTGTTTAACGCGGGCATTCGCCCCGCCATCAACGTGGGCATTTCCGTCAGCCGCGTTGGCGGCAACGCGCAGATCAAGGCCATGCGCCAGGTGGCCGGCACTCTGCGTTTGGACATGGCGCAATACCGCGAACTCGCGGCCTTCGCGCAGTTCGGCTCCGACCAGCTCGACAAAGTTACGCAGGCGCAACTCGCGCGCGGCCAGCGGCTCACGGAAATTCTGAAGCAGGATCAGTACGTGCCGCTCTCCGTGGAAAAGCAGGTGCTCAGTATTTACGTGGCGACCAGCGGCGCGATGGACGCCGTGGCCGTGGCGGACGTTCGCCGCTTCGAAAAAGAATTTCTGCAGTTCGCCGAGACCAACTATCCGGCGGTGCTGAAGAATATCGCCGCAAAGAAAGCTCTCGACGACGGCATCAAGGCGGAAATCAAGACAGCCGTGGACGGTTTCAAGGAACGCTTCACGGCTGGCGTGGCCGTGGCGGCGAAGTGAGGTCGCAGACTTAACGAACGACGATGCCCACACTTCTCGATTTCCGGCGCCGCATCCGCTCGGTGAAGAACACCCAGCAGATTACCCGCGCGATGAAGTTTGTCGCCGCGGCCCGGTTGCGGCGCGCGCAGGAAGCGGCCCTGGCCGCGCGTCCTTACGCCAAGGAGCTCGCGCGCATGTTGCGCTCCATCATGTCGCGCATTGAGCAGCCCGAGCATCCGCTGCTGGCGCAGCGCCCGGAAGAAAGAATTCTGGTCGTCGTTCTCACCGGCGAACGCGGCCTGGCCGGCGCTTTCAACTCCAATATTTTGCGCAAGGCCAATGAATTCTTCCGCCCCAACAAGGGACAAGAAGATTTCCGTGATTCCCGTGGGGAAAAAGGGCCGCGACGCGTTGCGCAAGGCCGGCTTCCACATCTCCGCCGAATACGTAAACGTCCTGGCACGCGTGAATTTCGGAACCGCTCGCGAAATCGCTGCCGCGGTCACCGATCTTTACGCGAAAGAAGAAGTGGACTCGGTTTACATCGTCTTCAGCGAGTTCAAGACCGTGATGACGCCCAATCTGGTGGTCGAAAAGCTTCTGCCCGTTGAAGCGATGCGCGCCGACGAAGAATCCGCCGCCGAGAAGGATTCCTCGCAGGTCGACTACATTTACGAGCAGCCGAAGGAAAAGCTTCTCGATAAGCTGCTCCCGCGCTACATCGAAACGCAGATCCTTCGCGCCATGCTGGAATCTTCCGCCGCCGAGCACGCCGCGCGCATGACCGCCATGGAATCGGCCACGAAAAACGCCGGCGACGTCATCGAGGCCCTTACGCTGCACATGAACAAAGTTCGCCAGGCGGCAATCACCAAAGAAATTATTGAAATTGTCAGCGGGGCATCGTCCACCGCGTAGGAGAAGGCATGGCAGAGAAATACGCAGCCGTCGGACACATCGTGCAGGTCATTGGACCTGTGCTCGACATTCAATTTGAAGCGGGGCATTTGCCGGCGATTTACAACGCCGTTCGCATCACCAGCGAAGGATTCAGCGTCCCCGAACCGATGGACGTTACCGCCGAAGTGCAGCAGCACCTCGGCGAAGGCCGCGTGCGCGCGGTGGCCATGGAGCCGACCGAAGGCATGGTTCGCGGCATGAAGGCGTACGACACGGGCGCGGGCATCACCGTTCCCGTGGGGCGTCCGACTCTTGGGCCGCGTGATGAACGTGCTCGGCAAACCCGTGGATCAGCTTGGTCCGCTGACGAGCAAGACTAACTATCCCATTCACCGCCCCGCGCCTTTGCTCTCCGATCAGTCCACCACTCTCGAAATGTTTGAGACCGGCATCAAGGTCATCGACCTGATCCAACCCTTCTTGAAGGGCGGAAAAATCGGGCTTGTTCGGCGGCGCGGGCGTCGGCAAAACGGTTCTCATTCAGGAATTGATCAACAACGTCGCCATGCAGCACGGCGGCGTTTCCGTCTTCGCGGGCGTCGGCGAACGTACCCGCGAAGGCAACGACCTTTGGCTGGAATTCCAGGAAGCCGGCGTCGTCGTCCCGGGAAATTCGGAGAAATCCCGCGCGGCTCTGATTTATGGCCAGATGACCGAGCCGCCCGGCGCGCGTCTTCGCGTCGGCCTCACCGGCCTCACCGTCGCCGAATATTTCCGCGACGAAGAGCATCTCGACGTGCTCCTTTTCATCGACAACATTTTCCGTTTCGTGCAAGCGGGCTCGGAAGTTTCCGCGCTTCTCGGCCGTATGCCTTCCGCGGTCGGCTACCAGCCGAACCTCAACACCGAAATTGGCGAATTGCAGGAGCGCATCACTTCCACGAAGTCCGGCTCGATCACTTCCGTGCAAGCCATTTACGTGCCCGCCGACGACTACACGGACCCTGCTCCGGCCGCGACGTTTACGCACCTCGACGCCACCACCAACCTCAGCCGCCAGATCGTCGAGCGCGGCATTTATCCCGCCGTCGATCCGCTGGCCAGCTATTCGCGCATTCTCGATCCGCGCATCGTCGGGCACGGAACACTACGCTGTGGCTCGCGGCGTGAAATCCATTCTGCAGCGCTACAAGGATCTGCAGGACATCATCGCCATTCTGGGCATCGAAGAACTTTCCGACGAAGACAAGCGCACCGTGGCTCGCGCGCGCAAAATCGAGAAATTCCTGTCGCAGCCGATGTTCGTGGCCGCGCAATTCACGGGCCTGGAAGGCAAGTACGTCAAGATCGCGGACACCGTCCGCAGCTTCAAGGAAATCGTCGAAGGCAAGTACGACGACATTCCCGAGCAGGCGTTCTACATGGTCGGCACCATCGACGAAGCACTCGCGAAGGCCGAAAAAATGAAGGCAGGAGCTTAAGAGCAAATGCTTCCGGAATCCATCGAGCTGGTTATCGTCACGCCGGAGCGGCAATTCCTGCGCGAAAGCGTCGTTGAAGTCGTGATTCCCGGCGCGGAAGGAGAGCTCGGCATTTTGCCGGGCCACGCGCCGCTGATGACGGAGCTCGGCATCGGCGAACTGACTTATCGCGGAGCGGGCGCGAATCCCAGCGGAGTCTCGCCGTGATTCAGGGCTTTGCCGAAGTCCTGGGCGACCGCGTCACCGTTCTCGCGGAAACCGCCGAGCGCGCCGCAGAAATTGACCTAGCCCGCGCGGAAGCGGCCAAAGCTCGCGCGGAACAGCACCTGGCCTCTGGTGATACGAACATCGATTGGGACCGCGCCTTCATTGCGCTCCAGCGCGCTCTTATTCGAATCCAGGTCGCGCGCAAATATCGGGGCGCTCCGGTCGAAACCCGCTGATCCCCGCTTGCCATTGTTTGGATGTTCATCCATTCACGTCCCCTGCGACGGCGGTCCTTATCCCGCATCTAATGTAGCTTGGAGCCTTCGATGGAACCCGTGACGATGTACACCACTGCCTGGTGCCCGGACTGCCGGCGCGCAAAATCCTTCCTGAAAGAGCGCGGTGTGGAATTTCGCGAAGTAAATATCGAAACGGACCCTGCTGCGGAGGAAATCGTCATCAAAGCCAACCGGGGAAAGCGCAAAGTTCCTACGCTGGAGATCGGCGGACGCTATTTTGCTTGCAGTCCCTTTGACGCCGTGCAGCTGGCCGAAGATCTCAATATCCCGTTGAACCCCTGATTCCAACCCACCAGTTTGGGTATTGCAGGGCGGCCCGTTTTGCATGCTATACTTTGAAACCCGTCCATGGCCGGTTTTTCGGCTATGTGGATGGGCTTGTGACGGATTCGAGGCCCAGCCCGGCGAGGCGGGCAGCAAGGCGCCTTTTAGCACTTAGGGGGGAATATCGCAGAACGCAGCTTCCGGCAGAGCGATCGCATCCGCGTCAACGAGCGGATTCGCGCTCGCGAGATCCGGGTGATTGATGAAGAAGGCGGCCAGCTTGGCGTCATGCAGCCATTCGAGGCCATGAAGTTGGCGCGCGAGCGCGGTCTTGATCTGGTGGAAATTTCGCCGACAGCGGATCCGCCAGTTTGCAAGATCACCGACTACGGCAAGTATCTCTACCAGGCCAACAAGAAAGCGCACGAACAGCGCAAGAGCAGCCGTGGCTCGCAGCTCAAGGAAGTAAAGTTTCGTCCCGCAACCGCGGAGCACGATTATCAGGTTCGCAAGAATCAGATCATCCGCTTCCTCGGAGACGGCCACAAAGTTCGCGCAATGATTTTCCATCGCGGCCGCGAAATGGCGCACCAGGAAGTGGGCCGCGCCAAGATGAATCGCTTGCTGGTGGAAATTGCCGACCAGTGCCAGATTGAAACGATGCCGCGCATGGAAGGCAACGTACTAGTTGCCCTGCTCGCGCCGAAAAAAGGCGTCTCGGTCGCAAAGCCCAGCGGGCCAATCAACGGCCAACGCCCAGCAATCGCAGTAGTCTTTGCATTTGATCTGTGACGGCGAATCTGATTCTGTAGGGGCACGGCACACCGTGCCCGTTGATCAGTTATGCGGAAAATTACAATTGCAGCGGCGGCGAAAGCGTCCGTCAAGGAGAGCATTTCAAGTCATGCCAAGGAATTCGACGAAACCAAAACTGAAACTGAAAACCCATCGCGGCGCAAAAAAGCGTTTCAAGATCACCGCGAACGGCAAAATCAAACGCATGCACTCCGGCAAGCGCCACTTGATGGGCACGAAAGCTCCCGGCCGCATGCGCAAGCTCAAGAAGCTGACGCTGGTCAGTCCCAGAGACGTAGCCGCCGTCAGGCAAATGCTACCGTACGGCTAAAGCCGTAAAGTTTTCTTCACGCGCGTCTGCACTTCGCACGCGCAATGATTTTCTTCGTAGGGGCACGGCATGCCGTGCCCTTCCGATCAAAACGCAGGACGCAAGTCCCGCGCATCGTGCCAGGCAGCGCTTCACGGGTGCCTGCCGGCCGATAAGCCGCCAAAAATGATTCGCCGGAAGGCGCATCATCCGTCGGCCAGCAACAAATCAGGGACAAACCCGCTGCTTTACGCGTATTTTCCCGCGTGAACGCGCCGCGTTTGTCTCCTAACTTTAAGGAGAAAACCCATGGCACGCGTAAAACGCGGCACAAAACGTCGCGCCCGTCGTAAGAAGTATCTCAAACGCACAAAAGGCTTCTTCCTAACAAAAAGCAAGCTTTACCAATCCGCGCAGGAAGCTGCGAATCGCGCCGACCGTTACGCCAAGCGCGACCGCCGCGTAAAAAAGCGCGAGTATCGCAAACTCTGGATCCAGCGCATCGGCGCAGCCGCCCGCAACAATGGCCTTACGTACGGCCAGTTGATTCACGGCCTAAAAACCGCCGGCGTCTCGCTCGATCGCAAAATCCTGGCCGATATCGCGGTCAAAGACGCCGCCGCCTTTACAAGCCTGGTCGCCAGCGCCAAAGCCGCTGCTCCGCCTCAAGCCAAAAAGGCGTCGTAGCTCCTTTGGGCTCACCAGCCAAACCGTCATTTCGAACGGAGCAGGCCGACGCTTTTTCTTTCCACTTCGCTCCTGCGAAGTGGTCGGCCTGCGCAGAGAGAAATCTCTCTTCGATTGCTGGTGGTGCTCGAAAAATAGCGAATGGCGCAGGGTTTGGAATTTTGCGCTTATTGTCCTGACTTTTCCCGTAGGGGCACGGCATGCCGTGCCCGCGGGGTGTAATCTATCTCACGATTATGCAACCTACTGACCTCGGTCTTGAAAAGCCACTCGCGTCTCTCGGCGTTACACAACCCGAACAGGTCCCTGTTCGTTTTGCGGCACTGCGTGCCCACTTCGAAGGGCAGTTCCAGACCGTTCACGCCGAATCCGAATGGAAGATATTTCGTGATCAGTGGCTAGGCCGCAAGTCCGGCGTTCTAGCACAAATCACCGACAATTGGCTGAAACCGGCCTCACCCGGCCTAAAGCGCGCCGTCGGTGCCGGCCTCAACAAACTCCGCGCCCACGTCGAATCACAAATAGAATCTCGCCGCCTCGCCATCGAATCTGGTTCCGACCAATCGGCATTGGCCCATGAGCACGTCGACCTCTCTCTCCCCGGCGTCAAACGCCCCATCGGCTCGCATCATCTGATCCGCCAAGTTTTCCAGGAAATCGAAGACATCTTCTTCTCCATCGGCTTCTCCGTCGTCGAAGGCCCGGAAATCGAAACGCCTTACTACAATTTCGAAGCGCTCAATATTCCCGAATTCCATCCCGTCCGCGACGACATGGACACCTTCTACCTCGACCTTCCAAAAGGTGCTCCATCGCCACTGCTACTTCGCACGCACACGTCGCCAATGCAAATTCGCACCATGGAAAAGAGCAAGCCTCCCGTGCGCGTCATCGTTCCCGGCAAGGTTTATCGCCGCGACAATCCCGACGCCACGCACTCCTTCATCTTCCATCAGGTCGAAGGCCTGGCCGTCGATTCCGACATCACCTTCTGCGACTTCACCGGCACCATCGAATATTTCGTCAAACAATTTTTCGGCCCCGGCGTAAAAACCCGCTTCCGCCCAAGCTATTTCCCGTTCACCGAGCCGAGCGTCGAATTCGACGTCTCCTGCATCTTCTGCGGCGGCAGCGGCACAAGCGCCGGCGGCGGTACGTGCTCCAAGTGCAAAGGCGCGGGCTGGATCGAACTCTTCGGCGCCGGCATGGTCGATCCCGCCGTCTACGGCTTCGTCAACTACGACGCCAAAAAAGTCAGCGGCTTCGCCTTCGGCATGGGCATCGACCGCCTCGCCATGCTCAAATACCAGATCGACGACATCCAGGTCTTCTTCCAAAACGACGTCCGCTTCCTTCGCCAATTCCCATGATATAAAACGGCGAATATAGGAATGCGTGGCAAAGCGCAGTCGAAGGGGAACCGAGTTTCGTTTTTCGAATTTCGAGTTTCGAATTTCGCCCATGACCTTTACCGACTCCAAACAACGCTTCTCCACTCGCGTAGCCGACTACATCCGCTATCGCCCCGGCTATCCCTCGGGCATTCGCGACGTGCTCCGTACCGAGTGCGGCTTGCGGCCAGGCCACGTCATTGCTGACATCGGATCAGGCACAGGCTTTTTGAGCGAACTCTTTCTGAAAAATGGCAACCGCGTCTTCGGCGTCGAGCCCAACGAAGCCATGCGCGAGGCCGGCGAGGAATATCTCGCCTCCTTCGACGGATTCACAAGCGTGAATGGATCGGCGGAGGCCACCACGCTCGACGACTCCAGCGTGAACTTCGTAACTGCGGGCCAAGCCTTCCACTGGTTCGATCAGAAAGCCGCCCGCCGCGAATTCGCACGCATCTTGAAGCCCAATGGCTGGGTTGTCGTCATCTGGAACGAGAGGCTCACGGAAGCAAGTCCCTTCGTCCGCGAGTACGAAGACCTTCTTCGAAAGTTCGGCACGGACTACGCCAGCGTGAAGGAGAGTTATCCGAACGAACAGCACATGGGCGAGTTCTTCGGCCCGGACGCCTACGCCTCGCGGTCTCTGCCAAATTTTCAGGAATTCGAGTTCGAAGGACTTGCCGGCCGCCTGCGCAGCAGTTCATTTATCCCCGCGCCGGACGCCCCGAATTTCGCGCCCATGATGGCCGAACTGCAAAGGATCTTCGACGCTCACAATCAAGCTGGCCGCGTGCGTCTGGAATATTCCACGCGCATCTATTTCGGCCATCTGCCAGGTGCCTGATGTTTGCATACTTCCATCGCGCGATCGGGTTCTGCCTCAGTAGAGGCTCAGCATGCTACCCCCCTCCTTCCCAGCCGTCTGCCGGCACGGACATTCCTCGGCTGCCCCACGCGCCATGCACACCGCCCGCCAAACGCGTTCAAGCGCTACCTACTTCTTCGCCCTCTTCCTTCAACTTTCAACTTTTAACTTTCAACCTCTTACACGGATCACGGGACACGGAACACGAAGGAACAAAACGGAGCGCGACTGCCCAATGAAGGTCGTCTACAACTGGCTGAAAGAATTTGTCGACGTCACTGCCTCTCCTGCCGAAGTCGCCTCGCGCCTCGCCCTTTCCGGCACCAATATCGGCAGCGTCGAAAACGGCACTCACGGCGCCGTCATCGATGCCGAAGTCGGTTCGAACCGCCCCGATTGCCTGGGCCACTACGGTATCGCGCGCGAACTTGGCGCCGTTTACAAACTTCCGCTCAAACCCGTTGCTCCGAAACCGGCCGGGGGCGCAACAAAAGCAAGCGAAGCGGTAAACGTCGAGATTCAATCTCCAGAACTTTGCGGCCGCTTCACCGCGCGCGTGATCCGCGGCGCGAAAATCCAGCCTGTCTCCGAAATGGTTGAAGGATCGCCTCGAAGCTAGCGGCGTCGCCAGCATCAGTAACGTCGTGGACATCTCCAACTACGTCATGCTCGAGCTGGGCCATCCGCTTCACACCTTCGATTACGACAAAGTCCGCGATCATCGTATCGTCGTCCGCCGCGCAAAATCCGGAGAAAAAATTCAGACCCTCGATGGCATCGAACGCACTCTCGATCCGGCCATCTGCATGGTTTGCGATGGCGACGGCTCGCGCGCCGTTGGCATCGGCGGCATCATGGGCGGCGCCGAAACCGAGATCTCTTTCTCCACAAAAAACATTCTCGTTGAATGTGCCTGGTTCGAACCGGTCGCCGTTCGCAAAGCCGCGCGCTATCTTGAAACTTCACACCGAAGCATCCACTCGCTTTGGCCGCGGCGCCGATCCCGAAATGGCCGAGCTCGCCTCCCGCCGTGCCGCCGAATTGATCCTGCAACTCGCTGGCGGCGAACTCCTCTCGGGCGTCGTCGATGTCTATCCCGGCAAACGCACGCCAAAAAAAATCCAGTTGACGCGCGCGGAGATTCTTCGCGTCATGGGCGCGGATGTTCCTGACAAGGAAATCGAAGCAATTCTTGGCGCGCTCGGTTTCGCTCCCATTCGAATCGGCGAAAATCGCGGCTCCGCAGGCTCGCTTCTCGCCGCGTGGGAGTGCACGCAGCCTTCCTGGCGCGCGGAAGTCGAACGCGAAATCGATTTGATCGAGGAAGTCGCGCGCATTTACGGCCTCGATAAATTTCCGCCGCGCTTGCCCGCTGCGCGCCAAGGCGCGCAGCGTTTGCCGAAATTCGAACCCGAACTGCGCGTGCGCGAACGCCTCATCGGTCTCGGCTATCGCGAAATCCTGACGATTCCTCACGTTGCCGAGGAACGCGACGCGCTTTTCCGTCCGGACGGCGTCACTCCCGCGCGACTTTCGAATCCGCTATCGGAGGAAGCAAACGTGCTCCGTTCGAACGGCCCGTCACCATGGCCGCCGCTCTCGAATGGAATTTGAATCACGGCCAGCGCAACGTGCGCCTATTCGAAATCGGCCGCAGCTATCACGTCAATGGATTCGAATCGGTCGAGACGCCTGTGCTCACCATAGGCGCGACGGGCGAGGCGCGCGAAAAAGGCATCTACGAAAATGCTCGCGAGTACGAGTTCGCGGATTTGAAAGGCGATCTCGACGCCATCGGCGCGCTCGCCGGCGGCTTCGACTGGATCAGCGACTGGCCCCAACCTGCTTCAGCCTGGCTCCATGCCGCTCGCCGCGGAACGATTCATTTACTGAGCGCCGATTTGCAATCCGAGCGAACCCACAATCCCTCATTTCGAGCGAAGCGAGAAATCTCGCTTCGATTGGCGTTGCAGGGCAACTTGCGCGGCGCGTAGCTGAAAAATTCAAATTGCGCCAGGAGATTTTCCTGGCGGAAATTCAGCTCGATCCTTTGTATGCTGCGATTCGCGCGGCGAAAGAGGCGCGGCGCTATGAGCCGCTTCCGCGTTTTCCGGCGGTTGAGCGCGATTTTTCATTGTTACTTGCGGACGGCACCGCTTTTTCGGAGGTCGTCAAAACGATTCGTGCGCTCCACATCGCGGAAATTTCGTCCATCGAAGCAGCGGATCTTTTCCGCGGGAAAAATGTGCCTGCGGGAAAATATTCGCTGCTTGTGCGCGTAACGTTTCAGAGCCGCGAAGCGACGCTGACCGACGCGCAGACGAGCGAATTTTCCGCAAGAATCATCGCCGCGCTTGAAAAAAATCTCGGCGGGCAGCTTCGCGCGAGCTAGCAGCCTCTGCGTAGTACCCCATCCAAATTCTACTGGCGGCAAGACGGGCACGATATATCGTGCCCCTACGAGTGTGGTATCTTTGCGCGAGGGCGGTCACGGCGAGAAACCATGAGCAGTCCCGTAAAAGTTGAGATATTCGGACAGATGTACGCGATTCGCGGCGAGCTGGACGAAGCGTACGTCCACAAGCTGGCGGCGTTCGTTGACGAAAAAATGCACGCGATTGCCGCGGGCGGAGCCACCGTGGACACGCAAAAAGTCGCCGTGCTGGCCGCGCTGGCGATTGCCGATGAGCTGCATAGCATTCAGAAAGATCGCGGCGACCGCGAAGAATTGATGCGCGAACAAGCCGAGCGCTGCTTGACGCTCGTCGAGCGGGCGCTGAAGCAGACGGCTTAGAGCAGTTTTCAATTGTCCGCCCAGATTGTCCTTCATAATCATCCACGTCGAAAAAGAATAGGAGAGATTTCTCTCTGCGCAGGCCTACCACTCCGTGCGAGCGGAGTGGAAAGAAAATGCGTCGGCCTGCTCCGCTCGAAATGACAGCGTGGTGTTTTATGACGTAAGAAAAAGTTTCGAGATGCACTATTGGCTCCAGCTGGTGGGGGTGCGGATCCAGCGGTGTTTGCGGAGTTCGGAGTGGAGGGCGGGGGGCAGGGGGCCTTTGGCGCTGGCGGCGAGATTGGATTCGACGTTACGGATTTTGCGCATGCCGGGGATGATGGTAGCAACGTCTTTGTTGTTGAGGATGAAGCGGAGCGCCATTTCGGGCATGGTCATGCCGTCCTTGAGAAGAGGCTTGAGAGCATCGGCGTGGGCGACGCTGGTCTTGAGATTTTCTTTAACGAAATAGGTATTGCGCCAGTCGCCTTTTGGCCAGGTGCTCTCGAGCGTGAGAGTTCCTGCGAGCGAACCTTCATCGAACGGAACGCGTGCGATGACGGCGACATCTTTTTCGCGGCACGCGGGGAAAAGTTCGTCCTCGGGATTCTGATCGAAGATGTTGTAGATGACCTGGACGGCGTCGACGAGGCCGGAGCGCACGGCGCGAATGCCGTTCCACGGCTCCCAGCGATTGAGGCTGATGCCGACGGCGCGGACTTTGCCGCTGCTGCGAAGATTTTTAATAGCGCGCGGGAGACGCTCGTCGTCGAGCCACTTGTCTTCCCAAGTGTGAAACTGGATGAGGTCGAGGGTTTCGACACCAATATTCGCGAGACTTTTTTCGACGTACTCGACGATGTACTCGGGAGGAAAACAATCGTCGAGAGAAAATTCGCGGCGGCTGGGCCAGCGGCGATTTTTCGGCGGAACTTTTGTGGCGACGTAAAGCTTTTTGTCCGGGCCGGCGTTGGCGGCGTTCTTGTTGGCGCGAAGAATTTTTCCGAGAAGCTGTTCGCTGTGGCCGTCGCCATAGGCCCAGGCAGTGTCGAAGAAGTTGCAGCCGAGATCGACGGAACGCTGAAGCGACGCGAGCGATTCTTTATCTTCCGAGCCGGTCCAACCGGCCATTCCCCACATTCCGTAGCCAATTTCGCTGACGTTCCATCCGGTGCGGCCAAAGCGGCGGTAGTGCATGGTGTGCTCTCCTTGAGTTGAGGGCACATTATACGTACGAAGTGGCGAGTGACGAGTGGCGAGATGGAATGAGCGAAACTCGAAAATGGAAACGCGAAAATCAGAGGACGAGGGGTGTACACCCCCATGTGTGACGGAAAGTGTTCGCAATTGAATGAAGGGATTGGAGTTGCGGGCGTTGCTGTGCGTTGGATGTTTACTGGCTGTGAAAAAAAGAGGAAGTGATTGGGCTGGAGGTGGGATACCCCCCCCTGTTTTTTGCAAAGATGTGATTTGATGAGGGTTAACTGGCGGGGGTCTGCAAAAGATGTGATTCTAAAGAACATAGTGGCTAGTGGCGAGTGACTGGTGGCAAGTAACAAGAGAAAAGCGGATCCCTCGCTTCGCTCGGGATGACAACGAAGTGGCAGAGGGCTTAAGGAAGAGACGCTGAGTGCGCAGAGGGAGGAGAAATCGTGCGAAGAGGAGGGCAATAGGATGGTCAGCGAGCGAAACCCTTCGGATTCTCTCAGGGCAAGCATGGGATATGGTAGCAGGGTTAGTTACCAGTTGTCAATAGTGTTGTGAATTACTGAGTAGGTCATTCGAACAGGGAGGCGCAGATTCGAATTAGATTGGCGGAAGTCGAGGGGTTTGAGGGAGTTGAGGGGATTGAGACGGTTTGGTGAGACTGTGGAAATGTGTGGAAAAGGCGAAAATCCCCACGTGTAAAGCCGACACGCGGGGCGCCCGCGAAGAGAGATCCCTCCGCTGCGGTCGGGATGACAGCCGGGGAAGACGAGAAAGAATAGTGTTGGGAAGCGCTAGGGGATGAGGATCGGGCGGGTGCGGTTGTGGAGGCGGTAGACGGAGAAATCGCGGCGGTCGACGGTGAATATTTTGCGGAGGCCCTCTCGTTCGGCGACGCGGATGAGCGCGGCGTCGGCGAGGTCCATGGGACGGTTGGCGTATTTGCGCATGAGCTCGCGGGTTCGGGGAATGTCGTTCGAATCGAAGGGAAGCAAAAGGACGGCGCCTCGCTCGAGCATTTCCCAGAGGGCCTCTTGCGCCGCAGGTTGGTCGGATAAGAGGTACATGGCTTCGACGAGCGGAGGCCAGACGGTGGCGAGAGGCTCGCGCAAGGGCTTGAGAGCGGCGACGCACTTGGCATGGTGCTGATCATCCGCATCGACCAGGGCAACGAGGGGCCCGGCATCGATGAGAATCAAGGACGGTTCCCGCGGCGCTTGAGAAGTGCGGCAAAGCGGCGGCCGGTTTGCTCGGAGCGTTTGGGATTTCCGCCGCGGACAATTCCGATGAGGTCCATCATTGCTTCATAGGGAGAAGCGACGGGCTCCTCACGATCCGCCCATGCCGCGATGGCCTGGCGAATCACTTCCGAGGTAGAAAGGCGTTTGCGGCGAGCCAGGCGCGCAATGCGCTGGCGAGTTTTGGGGTCAAGCCGGAGAGTGAGTGGAGATGCCATGGTAGAGCGCGTTTACAGGCTTAAGTGTAACACGATTTGTAATACAGGCAAAACTGGGATTACTGAGTAGGGCAATAGAATGGGGAGGCGCAGGTTCGAATGGGAGTGGCGGAAGTCGAGGATCAACGTTCGATGCAGAGGATCGCAAGGGCGCGAGGCCGCAGCTGCGGCGCTAGCAAAGCTGCGATGGCGACGGCATTGAGCAACGCGGCGCGATGGCAGCTTATGTGATCTTCCAGACCGTGTGATACGCATTGCTCGCGAGTTCCTCAGCCCGCTGTTGAATCGCATCTTGATTCCATACTGGGGCTAGCATTTGGTATTTCGTGATGAATTCTTGGAGGTAGCGCTGGTGTCTGGCATCGCTGGCTCTCTCCCCTTTGAGGCTGTCTATTTTGTCCTTTGGCAGCAGGTTGCCCAGCTTGGCGTTCAGCCTGAAAGGGAGAACCAACAGATTGCCGATGTTGTCGACCACGTCCATCGTCGCCTTATTTAGTGGGGTTGTGCCCCCTGCCGGAGATTTAGGGTAAAAATGCTCTACGTTGTGGTTTTTTCGCAGGACCCGTGGGTCTGGATTAAACAGCGGTATCCGCGCGCCAGGGTCTAGACCGGTGTTTTCAATTCGGTCGAAGATGTAGACGATAAGCGGAATTGTGTCAGAGGTGTAGGTAATCTCTACAAATTTGGCGGAGAATATGTCCTCTGACGCGAGCAGTCCTTTTAACGTGTCGACTATCTCGCCGCAGATCGTTTCGAAATCTTTGGTCTTTGCCAGTCTTACACAGAAATCTGCATAGAGGTTTTCCACTTCGTTTCCAAGACGGTCGCTCACGGCTGTGTTAATGAAATGATATTTCTCGAGTGTCTCAAAAAGTGCAATTAGGCGTTTCGAGAGTTTAGAGTCCTCTCCGCCGCCTGATCGCACAAAGCAACCAATGGCCGCATACATCAGGGGATAGACCTGCGATATTTTGAATAGTCTAAGTCCTTCTAGGGCGATGTAGACGCGCTCGTGGCGGTTTTGATCGTTTGCGATGCACTTGCAGCCGATGCTGTCGAAGTATTCCTTAATACCGCTCGCCTTAGCGTTGCGGATCTCGCTGTAGTATTTCGAAAAATCCAGCAAGTCGTTTACAAGGTGAGGAACCTTATCTTGCTTGTTGGCTAAGGTCTTCAATTTTCGATAGAGCTCCGACTTCCTGACGAGGCCGTTCCTTGCCACATAGAAGTACTTCAGCATTCTTAGGATTGTTCCGTCGGAGTTGCCTATGATCTCCGCCCACGTTTCTTCGATATCATTTATGCCCTGAGCAAAGAGATAATTCTTCAAGAGGTCGGACGCTTCGAGGTCGCTTCCCCGAGCGTTGGTTCGCTCGAATATACTAAAGGCTTCGATTTCATCCTCGATATCGATCCTGACCACGTATGCGTTGTATAGAGCTTGTAGCAGTGAGCTAAGCTGGGTCAGCGAATAGTCACGAATTCTCTCCCAAAAGAAATCGTACGTCGGCTTAATTTTCTTCTTTTGTCTTTTGACTTGTCTTTTATTTATTTTTTCAGGAAAATCGCCAGGCCAATCAGCGTCTGCCATATAGTCGAAAACTTCCTTGATCGACTCAGATGATATGAGTCTGCTCCCAAGCGACTTCGCGTTCGTGGAGTCGGTGAAGGTAATCTTGTTTTGAATGATTGCCGCTAGGCTGTGGGCGTCCAGCTTCTTCGCCAATTGTTTGCATGCGACGAGGAGCACGAGGATCGTAGTTATTCGTTGCTGGCCGTCGACGATTTTGATTTTTTTGTTTACCTCGTCCGTCACCTCGAAAATTATGGTTCCCAAGAAGAGGCTGCCACTGCCGGGTGATGTGTAGCTATTCAGGTCGTCCCAAAACTCGAGCGCCTCGTCCTTTCCCCACGTGTATTCGCGTTGGTAGAGTGGCACGACAAATTGGATGGAAGAGTTAAGGATGTCCTCGATCTTTGCTGGGGTGGGGTTAATCACGGAATCCTCGCTAAAGTCTGAAGCTCAAGTCCGAGCCGGCTACATGTTAATGAACTCGGGAAAGACCGCTAAGACTATTATTGTAGACCATAATAAGAGAAGAGAGATTTCTCACTTCGTGGGCCGACATCATCGCAGGAGCGATGATGAAGAAAATGCGTCGGCCCACTCCGCTCGAAATGACGGTGTTGGGGTGTCGCTGGGTGATGGAACGGCGCGGTGGAGCGGGATCAGCGGGACTTTTTGGCGCGGGAGTTGGCGGCTCCGCGGGAGGCTGGGCGGGGGCGGTGCATGGCTTGGCGGAGGAGAGCGTTGATGCGAGTCTGGTAGCCGGGGCCCGAGCGCTTGAGCCAGGCGAGGACGTCGGCGTCGAGGCGGATGGTGACGGGGCTTTTGATGGGGCGGTAGAATTTGCCGACGACGGCCTTACTCCAGTTCGTTATTTCGGGGATGTCGGAGGTATCAATGTCCTCGTCGCGGAGACGGACTAGAGCTTCGAGCTCCGGATCAGGGGTTTTGGCGCCCCCGCTCATAGATTTCTCTTTCCCGGCGCGTGGCTTTTCGTGCTGAAATGATCCGGATTTTTTCCTCATTTTTTTCAGAGTAAAGCACATTCGGATGATGTACATACAATTCTGCATGTACGCGATGCCACACGTCAACGGAGGGCCTCCCATCTTTATAAAGCGAGATGAGGCACCCGCGGCGAAAGAAAGAGGGCACGACATGTCGTGCCCCTACGAGAGAAGGGGCGGCAGCGAGGAGAGGCGTGTGGTTAGTAGCGCCAGGAGGTGGTGTCGGCGCCGTTTGGCGCGGTTTTTAGCATGTGGGCTTCGGATTCTTTGAGGACGCGCTGGGTGAAGGTTAGGCCGCCTTCGCGGGTGGTGGAGCCTGGGGGGCCGGTGTAGCAGTGGGGTTGATCGACGCCGTAGTCGAAGGTGGCGTCGGAGTGGGGATTGGCGGTGGATTCGAGGGCGTGCTGCATGAGGTGGACGGCGCTGTCGAGATAATAGGTGTCGGCGGTGCCTACCGTTACGTGGAGCTTGCCCTGGAGCTTGGGGCCTAGAGTTTTCCAGTCGCGCTGCAGGATGGCGGTCAGGTCGTAGTGCTCGCGCCAGTAGGCGGCGACTTCGTGATTGATGACGCCGGTGCGCTGATCCCAGATCTCGGCTGGGTAGCCATCCGGGCCGACGGGACTGAAGACGGCTTGCCAGATGTCCCACTGCTCGCCGGAACGGCCGTGGGTGCCGAGGACGAGCTCCCAGCGATTGGTGCCCTCGGTGGTGGCGAGGATTTGGCCGGGCGGGGTGCGCATTTCCGGTTGCGCGATGCGGCCGAAGGGACCGACGGTCCAGTAGGCGTTTTTGTCGTCGTAAATGTTGACCATCTGATAGGCGTGGAAGTCGACCGGATCAGGGCAGGCGCCCCAGGCGCCGTTGAAGTCATCGGGATAGAAGATTTGGGTGGCTAGAGTTTCCCAGCCGCCGGTGGAACCGCCGTAAACGGCGCGAGCCCAGCCCTGGCCGATGCCGCGAAATTGCTTTTCGATCGCGGGGATTAGTTCGCGATTGATGGCTTCGCCGTAGGGGCCGACGTTGGCGGAGTCGACGGCGTAGGAATCGTCGTAGTAGGGGTTGGCGTGCTGGACGAGGAGGAGCAGCATGTGGGGGAGCTTGCCGCTGATCCGGTCCTGATAAAACTTGTAGGCAGCTTGGGCGCGCTCGAGGGCGTAGCCGGTCGTATTGGGGTCGGGAGGCGTGGTGCGGAAGCCGGTGAAATCGTGCGGGAAATGGCCGTGATCCACAAGGAGCGGATAGTGGGCGTTGGGATGAGAGGCCCAGCCATCGGGGAGGACCACGATTGCGCCCAGGTACATGGGATGGCCCCAGAATTTGGTGAGGACCTGGCTTTGAATTTTGATGTGTTTGACCCATTCGGTGTCTTTGGGAGGGTCAATGGGGGGGACGATTTTTGTGAGATGGAGCTGGATCGTGCTGGCGTTTGAGGCGGCGGGATCGATGTGGACGCGTTCGGGGACGCTGTAGAAATTGCCGGGCTTGGAGTTCCAGTGCTGGCCTTCGCCTTCGTCCATGGGGAGCTTGACGATGTGGCCGTCGGAGCGGTGGAAGGTGGTGTACTTGTTGAGGACGGCTTGGACCCAATAGTCGCCGGCGGGGAGGGCGCGGAAATTGGCGGTGGGATAGCCGAGAGCGTCGTCGGAGATGATGGCGTTTTGGCCGGGGGCGAGGGCGTCGACGTCAATGCCGAAGATTTGCTGGGATTTTACTTCGACTTCGAGGATTTGGTCGCGGGGCTCGGGGTCGTTGGTGGTGGAGATGACGACGTAGACGCGGCCGTCGAGCGGAGCGGGGCTAAGCTGCGAGTCGAAAGAGATGGCGAAGCGAGGTTGAGCGGGGGAAGTTTTTTGGCGCGGGGGTTGCGGGGCGGCAAGAAGAATTGCGGAGGTCGCGAAGAGCGCGATGAGAGACGAGAGTGCGCGGCCGGCAAATTTGCGAGCGGCGGGGCGCGAGGCGCTGCAAGTAATTTTTGAAAGAGGAAGCATCAGATTTTTTCCTTGGCGAGATGTGGATCGCGTTTTGCGAGCCGCGCCATTGTAGCGGAGTGCTGCGAGAATGTCTGCGTCAAGACAGCGAGAGACCGCGAAGAAAAGGGCCGGGCGCGGTGAGGAAGCCACGGAGCAGGGTGCCAGGAAAAAGCCGGCGAGCTAAAGATCCAGCACAGAAAAAACCGCAGGGCTGCTGCCCTGTGCTACGCAGGAAGAATCGGAAAAGGAGATCTACCGCAGAATGAAACTAGGCTGCGGCGGCGGTTTTCTTCGCCGATTTGCGGGTCTTTTGCAGGATTTCGTGTTCGGCGCGGACCCAATCTTCGAGGGGGTTGCCGGGAGCGCCGTTGCGCTCGAGATAGATTTCGTAGGCGCGTTGCGCGATCTTTTGTTGAGGGGAAAGTTTTTTGGCGGAGGGAGATTTGCTTTTCGTCGATGAACCGTTTCCGTTTGTTCTTGCCATAAGCTCCTCGTTCAGACCGCGACTCGCGGCCTTGATTCCTGCCTGTCGAGAAATCCTGGCCGTGGGAGGACGGATCGTAAGTCTAAATTCGCCTCGAAGCAGACAGGGCTGCTTCGAGAAGCGTAACTTGTATTATGAGAGCGAATGGGCCGGAGAAGGCAAATGAAATTTGGATAAATAGAATCGAATTTCGCAATCATTGGAAGGCAAAGAAGTGCGTGGCTGAGGGGCGCAACCGAAGCTGCTTGTCGCGCAGGTGGAGCGGGGGTATGCTGCTGGCGACTGAGCGGTCGGAAGGTTTCGGGGCGGCAGGTAAGCGCTTTGTACAGAGAGGGAAAAAAGATGAAGCGAATTGGATTGATGATAGCGGCGGTGCTGGCAACTGGAGCGGTTTGCGCGGCGCAAGAAGCGGCGGGCGGACCGGTGGCGAATCCGGTGACGACGACGGTGAAAGGGCAATTGACGCGGTACGAGAAGAACATGGTGGATGCAGCCGATTTGATGCCGGCGGAGAAATATGGCTTCAAACCGACGCCGGAGATGAACTCGTTCGGGCACGTGGTGATGCACATCGCGCAGTCGAACAATTTTCTGTGCTCGAAAATTTCAGGGCAGGCGGCGCCGGAGGTGAAACTGGCGGACACCGATGGCAAGGAAAAGCTGGTGGCGGCGCTGAAGGCTTCGTTTGAGTATTGCAGCACGGCGCTTGCGGGCGTGGACGATTCGAAGCTGGGGGATTCCCTGACTTTGTTTGGGAACCGGCAGACGTCACGGGCGGGGGCGCTGATCACGTTGAGCGACGATTGGTACGACCACTACGGGGCGCAGGCCATTTATTTACGGCTGAACGGGATCTTGCCGCCAACCGCGCAGCCACCGAAAAAGTAGTTTTTGGCTCGGCGGAGTTATCGCCGAGAAATTCTCAATGTGAAACGAGGTATTGAGCTGACATTGAGAATGTTGTCTAGAGGGCTGATCCTTCGATGACGGAAGGCATTCCAGCGATATCACTTCCCTGAATCTAAGTGTAAGCATTCCAATAACTTGCATGCAGTCTAAGCGGTGGGATGCACTACTGGAACGCATTTGAAAAAAGCGCAAATGGTTGGTAGGAGGACTGCAAGATTACTGCGGCAAAGGAAGAGGCAATGGTGCGCTTGGTCCCAAAGCCAAGACCCCACCGTTGCTTTAAGGCCGCACGATGACAAAACGCGAACGCAGGACTCGATACGCCGCAATTTATTGCTGCCTTCTGTTGACACTGCTGTGCATGACGCCGGGGCAAGCGCAGGATAATGAGCGCAAAATCCTGAAGAAGGTGGATGTGCACTATCCCTCCGTCTTGAAAACCAGAGGCATTGGGGGGACCGTGCGGTTGAAAGTGGCCATCCACGCGGATGGGACCGTGAAAGACGTTGAGGTGCTGGGCGGAAATCCAGCACTGGCCGAGGCGGCGGAGAAAGCCGTGCGTCAATGGAAATTTGTGCCTGGCGGCGAAAGCACAATGATTGTGGCCATTAACTTCGACCCGAACTCCTAAGCAAGCCCGTTAGTTCAAGCCAACATTTCTGAGCGAACAGTGACAAAACGGCTTCTGCTTTTCTGCGTTCCAAGATTTGGACGAGCAACGCCGGACCTTCTACATCACACCTGGAGGACGTCGCCTTCTCGGGCGACAACTTCGTAGAGAACCGGGTTGACGAAGAAGCCGAGGACCAGGCGCGAGACTAGGCCAGCGACGACGACGATGGCGAAGGGTTTCTGGGTGTCGCTACCTACGCCGGTGGACATGGCGGCGGGGAGCAAGCCGAGGCAAGCTACGAGCGCGGTCATCATGATGGGACGGAGGCGAAGGAGCGAGGCTTCAAGCGTTGCGTCGCGGACGCTCTTGCCTTCGAGGCGAAGCTTGTTTATGTAACTGACGAGGATGACAGCGGTCTCGACGGAGACGCCGAGCAGGGCGAGCAAACCGAGGATGCTCGATACACTGATAGGCGTATGGGTGAGCTTGAGAGCGATGAGCGCGCCGACGGGCTCGGTCAGGATAACGCCGAGGGCGATGGTGATGGGGAATTTGAAGTTGCCATAGAGCGCAAAGAGGATCATGAAGATGAGCATGAGGGCGAGCGGGCCGATGATGAAGAATTGGGCTTTGGCTTCAAGGAGTTCGCTGTATTCACCGCCCCAGTCGAGGCTATAACCCTCCGGAAGCGTGAGTGCCTTTTTGACGGCGGCTTGGCCGGCGTTGACGGTTCCCTCGAGGTCGCGACCCTCCACCGAAAACTGAATACCGATGTAGCGGGAATTGTTTTCGCGGTAGATGAAGGAAGCGCCAGTGCTTTCCTTTATGGTCGCGAGCTCGGAGAGCGGAATCTGCTGGCCAGCGGGCGCAGGAACTAGAAGATCGCCGATGTCGCGAGCGCTCGAGCGGTACTTCGGCTCCATACGGACAACGAGGTCGAATAGTTTTTCACCCTGAATGACCTGCGTGGCAGCCTGCCCGCCGATGGCGGCTTGGACAACGGCTTCGACGTCGGCGACGTTGATGCCATAGCGAGCGATTTTGGCGCGGTCGGCGTCGATGATGAGGCTGGGTTGGCCGAGTTCGCGTACGACGGTGAGTTCCTTGAAACCGGGAGTCTTGGCAAGAGCGTTGCGAATCTCGACGGCCTTTTTCTCGAGGATATCAAGATCAGGGCCGAAGATTTTGACGGCGAGAGAGGACTTGAGACCGGTGAGAGCTTCGTCGACGGCGTCCTCGGCGGGCTGGGTAAAGTTGAAGATGACGCCAGGGTAAGCCTGCGAGCTTCTTGTCGATGTCGCGGCTAAGTTCTTCCTTAGTGTGAATGGATCCGGATTTCCACGAAGCGTCGTTGTAAGGCTTCAATCCAATGTAAAACTCACAATTGAAAAAACTGGTGGGGTCTGTGCCATCATCGGGCCTGCCGAGCTCCGAGCCGACGACGGTAACCTGTGGATATTTTGAGAGAATGCCGCGGACCTGCGGAGCAAATTTGGCGGCTGCTTCAAAAGAGATTGTGTAGGGCATGGTGGCGCGAACCCAGAGAGCGCCTTCATCCAAGTGCGGCAAGAATTCGCCGCCAATGAAGGGGAGGAGAAGCAGAGTGGCGCAAAAGATGAGAGTAACAACGAAAATAGTGAGCTTCGGATGATTGAGGCACCACTCGAGGCGCTTCCCATAAGCATCGCGGACTCGCTCGAAAATGCGGTTGGGCTTTTCCTGGACGCCCTTCTTGAACCAGTAGGAGGCAAGTACGGGGACCAGGGTGAGCGTGAGGACGAGGGCGCCGACGAGGGCGAAAGCCATGGTGTCCGCCATGGGATGGAAAAGTTTTCCGGCGGGGCCGGTGAGGGCATAGATGGGAAGGTAACCGGCAATGATGACGGCGACGGAATAAAAGATAGGGCGGTCGACATCACGCGCGGCGGCAAGGATCACGTCGTTCAGCTTGTATTCCTGGCCGTGGCGGAGGCTTAGCTCACGGTAGATATTTTCGACCATGACGATGGTGCCGTCGATGATGATGCCGAAGTCGATGGCGCCGATGGAGAGCAAGTTGGCGGCCTCGCCAGTAGCGTGGAGAAAAATAAAGGCGAAGAGCAGAGCAAGGGGAACGGTCAGCGCGGTAATGACGGCGGCGCGGATGCTGACGAGAAAAAAGATGAGGACGATGAGGACGAGCGCCATGCCGCGCAAGAGGTTCCATTCGACGGTGTCGGTGGTGACACGGACGAGATCGCTGCGGTCATAGTAGGGGCGGACTTTGACGTCGGGGGGGAGAAGATCGCGGTTCAGCTCGACGGTTTTTTTCTCGACGCCGTGAAGGACATTTTGCGTCTGTTCGCCCCGGCGCATGAGGATGACGCCTTCAACGGCATCGTCGTCGTTTTTCGATTTATCTTGAAAGCCGAAAATGCCGAGGCGCGGGGCGTTCCCGATGACAACGCGGCCGATGTCCTTGATGCGGATAGGCACGCCGTTGCCGCTGCCGACAACCACTTCGCCGATGTCGTCGGTGTTTTTGACGAGGCCGAGGCCGCGGACATAGTAAAACTGGCCACCTTGGGAGTAAAAGCCACCGCCGGTGTTGGCGTTGTTGGCGGTGAGAGCGCTGAGGACCTGCACGACGGGGAGGTGGTAGTTGTAGAGCTTAACGGGGTCGAGCAGGACGTGATACTCCATGGTGGGGCCGCCGAAACCGGAGTCGTCGGCGACGCCGGGAACGCTGCGATAGGCGCGCTCGATGATCCAGTCTTCGAACGTGTGAATTTCCATCGGAGAGCGATCGGGGCTTTCGATGACGTAGCGGTAGACGAGACCGCTGGGGCTAAAGAGCGGGGCCATGCTGGGCGTGACGCCGGCAGGCAGGGTGGCATCGGTGAGGCGCTCGAAGACGACCTGGCGCGCGAAGTACGAATCTGTAGTGTCTTCGAAGGTGAGGACGACGTCGGAAAGACCGTAAAGCGAAATAGAACGCATGACTTTGAGGTTCGGCGTGCCGTTCATGGCGAGCTCGAGAGGAAGAGTGGTGAGGCGCTCAACCTCTTCGGCGGCGTGGCCGGGCCACTGCGTGATCAACTCGACCATGGGTGGAGAAAGATCGGGATAGGCGTCTACTGGCATGCGTCGGAAGGATTCCGCGCCGGCGATCACGATCAACAGCGTGATTATCAGCACGAGGAAGCGCTGGCGGAGAGCGAATTGGACAATGTGATGGATCATGGTGATTTCTTCCCGCCGCGTCTCCCTTTAATGCTGCAAAGAATTCTTGAACTGCAAAAATAGGCTGCCGTCGCCGACAACGTGCTCACTTTCCTTTAGCCCATCGGTAATCTGGGTGCGGCCGGCATGACTGTCGCCCAGTTGAACCGCGCGGCGAGCGAATTCGTTTTGTTTCACGGCGGACTGAACGTAAACGAAGGGCTGGTTTTCTGTGTCGCGGAGAACGGCAGCATCAGGAACCGTCAAGGCGTTGGCGATAGCACCGGCATTGACGGATGCGGTCACGTACATATCCTTCTTCAGTCTCTTACCGGGATTCTCCGTGACGATGCGCGCCTGAAGAGTGCGTGTGGCGGGATCGAGCGCCGAGGCAATGTAGGAAATTCGGCCGTGAAAAGTGTCCGGATAAGCGTCCGTGGAGATTTCCACGGTGTCTCCGGCATGCACGAAAGCGACTTCGCCCTGGTAGACATTGACGAGCACCCAAACGGAGCTCATGTCGGAGATGGTGAAGACCTGCGTGGCGCCAGCCTGAAGCAGTTGGCCGGGGCCCACAAGGCGCTCGACAATTTCTCCACGCACGGGAGCGAGAACGGGGATTTGAGAAGTGGTTTTGGGCGGATTCTTGGCGAGCGATTCTGGATCGTTGACGCCCAGGACGCGAAGGGCGTCTTCGGTGGACTGGAGATCGGCCTGAGCCTGGTTGCGGTTGGATTCGGCCTGCTGAAAGTCGGCTTCGGCGATGGCGCCGTGAGAGAGGAGGTCTTGTGCGCGAGTGTAGAACTTGTCCGCGAGGAGAAACGCAGTGCGGGCTTTGATGTAGGCGGAGCGCGCGGCAGAGTAGTCCGGGCTGTTCACGGTGAGCAGCGGCTGCCCCTGTCGTACGGTTTCACCAGGGGCGACGAGGAGTTCGTGGACAGGCCCGCCGATGGCAGAGAAGACTGGAGTGGTCTTGAAGGCGTTGTAGGCCACTGCGCCGGTGAGGCGCAAAACGCGTGGGAGGGCCGATTTTTCGACAGAGACCATCTGGAGGTGCGCCATTTGTTCCTGAGGAACGGAGAAGAGCGTGGCAGTTTCGGCTTTTGACTCGCTTGACGAGTAGGAAGTCATACTGGACTCGGGCTTAGCGGCGCCGCAACCCGCGAGCGATGTAACTAGTAAGCTCGCGGCTAAGGCAGAACCGAGAAAATTCATGTCCTGAAACTGGGTTTTGAACTTCATGGCAGATTCCTCGTTCCCACAGCCTGGCGCGTCTGTTCGAGCGCGGTCATGTAGCTGGCGAGCGCCTGGCGGTAAGCAAGTTGGTTCGAGCGATAGGTGCGCTCCGCATCCAGGAAATCAAGCAAGCTGGCGGCGCCTTTTTTGTAGGCGTACTCGCTGATGTCCCGGGATTTCTGGGCCGCGTCGACGTAGCCACCGCGGTAGAGCTGGACGATTTGGTCGTTGGTGCGCAGGGCTTCGTAAGCGTCGACGACGTCGGTCATGACTTGCTGGGAAGCCTCACTGGCCTGTTCTTGCGACTGGGTTATGGCGTAGCGGGTGCGGGCGATTTCGCCCTGATTGCGGTCGAAAATGGGAAGCTGAACATTAAAGAAGAAGGCGCCGGTATTTGTGGCGGCGACGTGGGAATAGTTGAAGCTGGCGCCGACATCGCGTTTGCCGTTGGCTTCGGCGAGCAGTTCCTGGCTTCGCGCGGCGATGACACTCTGCTGCGCGGCGAGCAAGTCCGGCCGCGTGCGCATGGCCAGCGCCTTCAGGTCTTCGAGGCCGGCATGGACAGGCTGGTAATCGAGCTGGCCTTCGACATCAAACATGTCAGGGACAGACTCGAAGCCGACCAGTTGGCGCAGAGCGGCGATGGCTTGGACCTTTGCGAGGACCGCGGCGGAAAGGTCGGTCTGGAATTGCAGAAACTGGAGTTTGATTTTGAGGAAGTCGCCTTCGCTGACGGCTCCGGCTTTGTAGCGCTCCTCGCTGATGTCGACGGTTTTCTGGAAACTATCGAGATCCTGCCTGGCAAAATCGACGGTGGACTGGGCGAGGACGACGCCGATGAACTGTTGCGAAACGTTGAAGGTTAGCTGGCGCTCGTTATCGGTAACCTGCGAGCGTGAGACCGTGGTTTGATCCTTTGCGGCCTGCAGGCGGTGCTGGCGTTTCTTGCCGCGCTCAAAGAGGTAGCCGATACCCAAGTCGAATTGCGCGGAGTTGTTGATGTAATCGGCCGTGAACTGGTTGGGTTGAAAGATGGGCAAGAACTGGGCGTCCCAGGAAAGTGTGGGATTGGGACGAAGATTGGCGGTGGTTTCGAGGGCCTGGTTTTGAAGAATGGTGGTGCGAGCGGCTTGAAGAGCATGATTGTGCTGCAGGGCGAGGCGGATGGCCTCGTCCAGGGTTATGCGCATGGCCGGAGTCTGCGGAACGGACGAGGCAGGAGATGCAACCGGAGCAGACAAGGGATTCTGCTGGGCCAGGACGCAGACAGGCAAGGCCAGAAGAGCGGTGGCCCATGCCATTCCTTTCCTCATTTTGGTACTCCTCTAAAGTCCCATGCGATAGGGACGGGTCGATGCAGTTATCGTGGAACGGAGGAAATGGAAATAGGCGAAGAACTACAGAGCGGGAGGCGCGCGAGGAGAGGTTGCGCGCGAAGCTTCCATGGAGGGAGTGAGAGGTTTCGCGAAAACTTCGAGCCGGCCCAAGACCGGGAACTACGGCCAGCGTCAAAGTCTGAGTAGCAACGGCAGAGCCTGGCAGTGGAGCAAAGCTGGCAAGGATGCGAACCAGCGGGCCCGGAGTTTAGATCGGCGCAAAAGTGGAATTGTGCCGCGAGGAAGATAATCCCGAGCAGCAGTGCGCAAAAACGGAGCCTATTGGGTTTAGCGGACATCTTGGTACTAAGACGAAGCTTAGGCCGGAATGGTTGCGGGGTCAAGCAACGCATGAGGGCGATGGTCAACTTTAGGCATCGAGTTTAGGCATCTAGCGCCCGGCTCGCGGATGGAGAGACTTGGCTAGCCTCGAGGGCAACCTGGCGGCGGACCGGGGAACCGAGGACTAGGCCAAGGCCGCGCTCCTTCTCGTGGAGGTGGAGATTGAGGCACATCCGGGCCTCGCCGGACTTCCCGTTTTGACCGTTCAAATTAACAATAGAGGGTATACCGTCTGGCTGGCCAAAAGAGCGTAGTACGCTCGCCAATCCGACTGAGCCACAAAAACTTAAGGAAAGAACGCACTCGTAGAGAGTGCTGTGATCAGCTAGACCATGAGTTCATTTCTAAATGCAATTCTCAGGCTTGCAGCAAGCCGTTTCTCCGCGGGCATTCCCGCGAGGCCGGTCACATTTGGCTGGGCGCAGCGAGGGGCGGCCCTTTTTGTAATGCTGGCAGCCGCTGTCCCGGTGTTTGGGCAGGCAGGGAGCACTGGCAGCGATAGGCGGCCGAATGGGTCCATCCACGGAACTATTTCGACGACGCAGGAAAACGCCCCGGCAGGATTCTGGTATCAGCGTAAAGCTTACTGCGGCACCCCCCGATGGAACCACGCTCACCGCGGATACGGATGACGCCGGGAAGTACGAGTTCCAGAACCTCGAGCCGGGAAGCTATACGATTTCGATCGGTCAGCAAGGGTTCAAGGCAGTAACGAAAACGGTCGCCGTGGCACCGGGACAGGCTGCGGTTCGGGACATCACCCTGGAACTCGAGACAGTTACGGAAAAGGTTGAAGTCCGGGAACAAAATCAGGTCATTTCAACGGAGAGCGTCTCAAACCCAGACGCCACTGTAACCCACAGGCAGTTAGTCGCACTGCCGACTCCGCAGGAAAAGATCCGAGAAGTGTTGCCGATTACTCCCGGAGTAGTGAAAACGCAGGACGGAAAACTCTCGTTCAAGGGCTCCGACGAAAATCAGAGCCTGTTTCTGGTGAACTCCGCGCAGACCGCTGATCCGGTGACTGGAAGCTTTTCAATTCCCGTGCCGACGGATGCGGTGCAATCCTTTGCGGTCTATAAGACGCCCTATAACGCGGGACTCGGGAGTTTCTCCGGCGGATTGACAACGATTGAAACCAAAGCCTCCGCTTGAGCAATGGAATTTCTATGTGAAGAATATTGTGCCTTCCGTGCTGGGAAAGAACGGATCGATGGTCGGCATCGCGGAAGCAACACCCGGGGTGGACTTCGGGGGGCCGCTGCTCAGCGACAAACTGTTCTTTTCTGAAGTTTTTCAGTACGACATGAAAAAGACCACGGTGCGCGGACTGCCTTGGCCGGACGACATCAACAAAAAACAAGGCTTTAATTCGTTCAGGACTCTGGAGTTGATTGTTTCGCCAAAGCAAGTCGTGACTCTCACGGTCAATGCTTTTCCTCTTCGGACCAGCACATCGATATCAATGCTCTCGTTCCGCAGCCTGCCTCGAACGATTTGAATCAAAAGGGAATGGCATTAGGTCTGGCCGATAAATACCAAATGGATTCCAGAGCGATTTTCAGCGTGGTCGCGCAATACACGCGGTTCGACAGCAATGCTCACGGCCAGGGATTGGATGACATGCTGATTTCGCCGGAAGGATGGGGCGGAAACTTCTTCAACCAATGGTCGAGAAGAGGAAAGCAATTCCAGTTGCTGCCCGCATATCAATTCGCGGAAAAACACTGGTTGGGAACCCACGAGATTCATGTGGGCGTGGATTTCAGCCATCGATCTTATGCCGGCGTGAGTACGGCTCATCCAGTGCAGCTCCTCGATCAGAGCGGGACATTGCAGGAGCAGATCAATTTCCAGCCCGCCGGGACGCAAAATACTTCGGATACGGCAGTTGCCGAGTTCGTTCAAGATCATTGGACCTAGACCCGCATTGGACGGTCGATATGGGAGCTCGCTTGTCGAGCGAAACGGCCGGATGGTCCGCAGGGTTCGCTCCGCGCGCTGGAATCGCGTACTCGCCAGGTAGCAATGGTAAAACCGTCATTCGAGCTGGGGCGGGATTGTTTTACAGCGTATTGCCGCTGCTGGCTGCCGATTTTGACGTGAACCCCACTCGCGTCGTGAGCCTGTTTGATTCCAGCGGGCAGCAGATCGGAACGCCTAATACCTACACAAACGCCTACGTGGGGAGCGCGGATCCGTTGTCTAACGCCATCCTGCCGCGAGGACCGGGCACAACGCCGCGCAATTTCACGTGGAGCCTCGAAGGGGATCGCGAGTTGCGGAGAAACATGGTGCTGCGGGTGGGCTACATCGACAGCCATACGACTTACCTGTTTGTCGTGAATCCGTTTACGGTCTGCGCCAGAGATTCCTTCCTGGGGCTGACGAACACAGGTTCCTCCCACTATCGCGAGGTGGAAAGCACCGTGCACTTCACCGTTCACGAACACAATGAAGTGAACGCCTCCTATATATGGAGCCGCACGCGCGGCGATTTAAATAATCTTTCCAACGTAATGATTCCGTTCTTGGAGCCGGTCATCCGGCCAAACGTCTACGGAATGTTGCCTTACGACGTTCCCCAGAGGGTGATCACCTGGGGGATCTTTTCCTTGCCGAAGAAATTGACGTTCAGTCCCATCCTCGACGTGCATTCCGGCTATCCGTACTCCAATGTGGATGTGTTGCAGAACTATGTGGGCGCGCCCAACGGGCAGCGCTTCGCCACGTATCTCTCGTTGGATGTGAAAATCTACCGTGTATTTCAAATTCCTTTTCTTGGCGCGAAAAGCGGCAAGATCCACCACATGCGGCTGGGATTCTATTCGCTCAACGTAACCAATCACGGCAATTTCAACGCCGTGTACAACAACGTGACGGCGCCAAACTTCGGCCAGTTTGTGGGATTCTTGGACCGGCGCGACGGCGCGGTCATCGATTTCATCGACTGAGCCGTTCCGAGAAAGCTTCCCTGGCTGTTCGGCTGTGATCCTTGGTTAATCAGCCGACCTAATCCTGTGAAGACTCGAACATCTATGGCAGGTTCTAGGGCGCCTGCGTAGCTTTGAACGGGCATCCTGCTAGAATATACGGCGGAGCGGTCCTTCGAAGCAGGTGAGGGAGCGAAAGCTGTTTGAACCAATGACGAATCTCTGAGGAGCCGCGGATAGACAGCCTGTGTGCACGGCCTGTCCCGCTGGAACGTCTCTCTTGCTGAGTTGAAAGCAGGCCAATGGAGACGGACGAGCGGGGCAGGAAAGCCTAACGGTTGGCTCGTGGCGCCCACCTAATTCAGAGGTTCACGGCCTAGCTCCCCACGGCCAAGCAGTCCGCTCCGTTTTTTGCATAAACGGGCTCGATGCCCGAGCAACAGTTCTCTCGTTTTTTCATATCAAGCCGGGAGTGAAAGGGTGACTGGTGACTAGTGACTGGTCTCAGGAATCGGAGCCAGCTTTCGCTAGCAGCCACGAGTCCTGATAAAGCATGCGCGTACTTTTCATTGGTGACATTGTCGGTTCGCCGGGGCGGCAGATTGTTCGCGAACGGCTGGCGGATATTGTTGCGCAACGGCAGATCGATCTGGTCATCGCCAACGGCGAGAACTCCGCCTCGGGATTCGGGATCACGCCGCGGCTGGCGGAGGAGTTGCTGGCAATGGGGATTGACGTCCTCACCGGCGGGCAACCACAGCTGGGACCGCAAGGAAATTCTCGAGTTCATGCCGCACGAACCGCGACTGCTGCGGCCTGCAAATTTTCCTGAAGGGAACGTTGGCAGCGGGCTCTATCGTTGGCACGGCAAAGAATGGCGTGAAGTACGCCGTACTGAATCTGCAAGGGCGCGTTTTTATGACGCCGATCGACGATCCATTTCGCAAAGCCGACAGCGAACTGGCCAAGCTGCCCGAAGACGTGGCCTTTGTTCTCGTCGACATGCACGCCGAGACCACCAGCGAGAAGGTGGCGATGGGGTGGTACCTCGACGGACGCGTCACGGCGATCGTGGGGACGCACACGCACGTGGCTACGGCGGACGAACACGTGCTGCCCGGCGGCACGGCGTTTATCACGGACGTCGGCATGAGCGGGCCGCACGGCGGGGTGATCGGGATGGACCGTGATGGCATTATCAAAAAGTTTCTGAATGGATTGCCGGCGCGGTTTGAGGTTGCGTCCGGCGACGTGCAGATGAATTGCGTGTTGATCGAAACGGACGACGTAGGGCCGCGCAACGCCGCCGGCAGACTCCGCGCGAAGTCCATTGAACGCCTCCGTTTCAAGATTGACTGACGGGCGCTCCAAGGAGCTCCGGCGCGGGGCAACCTGAATGGTTCCGTCGTACTCTGATGACTCAGGACAAAGGGATAGGGAATAACGTGAGAATATTTGCGGGGCTGTGTCTGTTGGCGTGCGTCACTGGCGCGGCGTTTGGCCAAGACGAAGGGGAGCTCACCGCAGCGAAGAGGCTTCTGCCGGGGGTAGGGCCGGGGCTGCGGGCAGTGAAGCGCGGGACGGATGGAAATTATTATGTCTTGACCGCCCCGGGATCCTCAGCTTCCGTGTTCGACGCAGCCGGCAAACTTCTAAGAAAAGTTCCCGCGTACGAAGCGAGCAAGGGCCCAAGTCCTCAGGCCGCAGAGTTGGCAGGGATAACATTCGGCGAGGACCTGGACGTGGACGCGCAGGGAACCGTATACGTGGCGGACCGCGGCGCAAATGCAATCAAGATCTGGGACACCAAAGGTAATGCTCGCCTGGTGAAAGTCAATGCGCCGGTATCGGTGGCGGCGTTGCCGGATGGGGAAATCGCGGTGGCCACCGTGCGCGAGCCGCACCTCGTTATCGTGTTCGATAAGAATGGACACGATGTGCGCGAGTTCGGCGACCCTGAACCGATTTCCGAGCGCCCGGAATTGAATCGCTTCCTGAATATCGGGATCCTCGTGACGGATGGCGGAGGGCATCTTTACTATGCGTTTCCTTACCTGCCGGAAGCGACCGTGCGGCAGTACGACCGCAACGGCTACGGGGGACAGGACATTCAGTACACGGGAGTGGACGCATGGCCGGCAGCGCAGGCCACTCGCAAGGAGATCGAACGGCAGGAGAAGCGCGGGGAGCCTCCGTGTTCAAGCGCATCTTGACGGCCGTTGGCGTGGACCGCGCGAGCGGGGAAGTTTGGATGGCACTCGGCAATAACTTGCTGCACTTCGACAAGGATGGAAACCGGCGAGCAACCTACAAGATATACACGCCGGAAGGAGCGCGGCTGGAAGCGACCACGATTCTTGTCGACAAGGATCATCTTCTCATCGGAAGCGACCCGCTGGGCATCTACGAGTTCGACCGGCCGGGAAAAAAATCTCAACAATGAGGGAATTATCCTCAGGGTGATTTGGACTGGACCTGTGCAAAGATGTGTGCCGGGGGCGAAAATACGTGAAATTCCCGCAGAAATCGCAGTGCAACAGAGGAGTTGCACAAAAATTGTGCTTGTGGAAAAGCTGTGAATGGGGTGTGCACCCCAGTGAATCCCTTCGCACACTTTTCGCTTGCTCCAACCGGTCCAATCAGCGACAATCCCGCGCTGTCTCATAGCGGCGGTACGAGGGGCCGACAATTCCAGAAGGGCCGCGCACGGGGCGACACGGGGAAACAAAGCGCTCCAGCACGGGCAAGAATCCCGAAGCCTGAAGAAAGAATCGAATGGGCCTGCTTTCCACAGCTTTTTCACATCTGTGGAAATGATAGGGAGAGATTTTCTCTTCCGATGACTACTGCGACGAATTCCTGGGACCGGTTTCTCGAGCGCGTGAAGTCCCGGGTCAGCATAAACACTTACACCACCTGGTTTCAACCCACGAAGCTGCACCGGGCCGAGGGGGAAAACCTCTTTGTGCAGATTCCCAGCACGGTCTTCCGGCAGGTTCTGACGCGGACCTACGGCGAGATCGTCAAAGCCGTATTCCACGAACTTGGGACGCCCAACATGAAAGTGCAGTACGTCTGTACGGAGGAAGAGCCCGTGCCAGCCGCCCCAGCAACATCCGGCGTGAAACAAGCGAAGCTCGATTTTGAAAGCAGCGATCACCAATTGAATCTGCGTTACAGTTTCGATTCGTTTGTCGTCGGCAAGTCCAATGAGTTTGCGCACGCGGCTGCGCGCGCGGTGGCCGAGCAACCCTCGAAGGCCTACAACCCGCTGTTTCTTTATGGCGGAGTGGGCATGGGCAAGACGCACTTGATGCATGCCATCGGGCATACCATCAAGAAGCGCAATCCAGCCATGCGGCTGAGCTACGTCAGCGCGGAGAAATTCACCATCGAAGTGATCAATTCGTTGCGATTCGACCGCATGACCAGTTTTCGCGACCGTTTCATACCGTGGATGTCTTGCTGGTGGACGATATTCAGTTCATCGCGGGGAAAGAACGGACCCAGGAAGAGTTCTTTCACACGTTTAATGCGCTGTACGAGCAGCAGAAGCAAATTGTGATTTCTTCGGATTGCCTGCCGAAAGAAATTAATTCGATCGAGGAGCGGTTGCGCTCACGGTTTGAATGGGGATTGATCGCGGATATTCAGCCTCCGGATCTGGAAACCAAAATTGCGATTTTCCAGAAGAAGG
>CAVOPQ010000004.1:0-131815 GCA_963698145.1 uncultured Acidobacteriota bacterium
CAGAGTCTGCGGTCATGCCCGAATCGAGATGTTCCTGTTGTCGCAATTCCAAATGCAGGTGCATCTCTTCTTCGAGGTCCGCATCGAATTGGCTCCGATGCACGAGCATCCGGAGTCGTCTTACGACTTCGCGCAGCCAGTTCATGACAGAACTCCTTTCAGACCGCTTCAATCACACGCGTGCTTGCGCCGATGACGCGTTCAAACTGCGACATTTCTACGTCTAATTGTTTGCGCCCCGCCGGCGTCAGTTGATAATAGCGAGCGCGGCGGTTTCCGGCCGTCGTACCCCACTTCGCGGTCACCCAACCCTTGATCAGCATCCGCTGCAACGCGGGGTACAGGGAGCCTTCTTCGACTTGCAGAACGTCATCGGATATCTGCTGAATGGAATTGGCAATCTCATACCCATGCATTTCGCCGGAGCGCGCCAACGTTCTCAAAATCAGGAGATAGAGCGTTCCCGGAGGAATTTCGTTTCGATGCACGGCAACACCTCTAACATAGTTAGACTATGGCAGAGCCGAATTGCATGTCAAGGGCCAGCCTCGGCCCATGCAAGTTAATCAGGAGGGGCCCCCCCCCCCCGGTTTTTTTGTAAGTGTTCATTCGAAAGGGTTTTAAGTCCTGTGTTTTGGAAGTGCGGATTCCAAAGGGGTTACGGGCGGGTTTTTCGGAAGTGCGGATTATAAAGGAGATAGTGGCTAGTGATGAGTGCTGAGTGGTTAGATTGCGGAAAGAGATCCCCAGCTGTGTGTGGCCGGGGGGATCCCTGACATTTTAGACCGGGCGCATATCTGACACTTTCTGGTCCGGTTGGATGACGGGATTAGAGGGAGACAAAGGGGACGCGTCCCCTTCGCCTCCCTCTAATTTAGCGTTCGTGAGTAGCGGTGCCACCCGGAGTTGCTGGCTGTCGAACAGGGCGATGGGATGCTGCGCGAAGTAGACCGTGAACCAGCGGTCGTCTTCCTGCAACAAGCCTATTCGTTCGCCCCACAGAACCTCACTTAAAAACACATCGTCTTTCTTCCAACGAAAATGACCTTTCCGCCGCACGCTGCGCACCAGCATATACCCGGGATACTCCGGCTCCGGCACCTGCTCAGGGAATTTTCGCACCGACGGCTCATAGACCTCCGCCGGCGTGCGCATGCCCAGCGCTTCGTGCGGGCGCACCTCATTGTATTCCTGGCGAAAGCGGTCCGAAGCGCGTTGCTGCTTGCGCCGGTTGGCGGCGGGCGGATCGGCCACCTCCTGTTTCATCGTGCGATGCATGCGTTCGTGTCGGCCATTCTGTTCCGGATGTCCGGCTTCGATGCGCTCCGGCACGATGCCTAGCTTGATCCACCACACCGCCAAGCGCGACAGTCCGGCCAGCGCACGGCTCGCAAAAGGCGCGCCGTTGTCGGTGCGGATCGCTGTGGGCATGCCGAATTCGCGGAAGGCCGCTTCAAAGATGGCCTGCACTCTGTCCGTGTCGGTCTTCTCCACGGCCTGGCAGCGCAGCAGATAGCGGCTGTGCGCGTCGGAGATGGTCAGCGGATCGATGCGCTCCCCGTCCGCGGTGCGGAACCAACCCTTGAAATCCGCGCACCACACGCGGTTGGGTCCATCCGCATGCGCCAAGGGTTCGCTGTAGGGAGTGGTGCGCCTGCGCTTCTTGCGGGGCACCACCAAGCCTTCGCGCCGCCGCAGCGCTCCGATGGTGCTGGCCGCAGGCCAGCTGCGCCCCGGCTCGTCCCGCTCCAGAATGCGCTTGAGCTTCCGCGGTCCCCAGCGCATGTGCGCCTGCCGCAGCCCCAGCACCTGCTGCTCGAGTTCCACCGGCATCTGGTTGTGATGCCGGTGCGCGGCGCGGCTCTGCTCGATCAGTCCGCCGGCGCCCGCTTCGCGGTGGCGCCGTAACCACACGTACCCGGTCTGGCGGGTGATTTCGTAGCGCGCACACAGCTCGGTCATGGTGCGTTCCCGTAACTCGTGCTCGAAGATAAATCTAAGTTTTTCTTCCATAACACTGCTCGTTTTCCATGGCATGCGCTTGTTCTACACGCAATCGCCAAATTTCCAGCAGTGTCAGGGATGCTCCCGGTCTATTCTGTCAGGGATGTGCCCGGTCTGTACCGCTGAAGAGTGTACCCCCTCCCCGGGTGTTTTTTGTAAGAGTGGCAAACACTGGACTTATGCTTGACGCGGCTCGTAAGAGTGGCAAATGCGAGACTTAAAGTAGCTGATTTTTCAAGTCTTTGGAGATGGCTTGTAAGAGTGGCAGGCAAATGGGTTAGCTGAGGGCCTGCGGAGGGACGTGCGAGGGTAGTGCGGGGGCGAAACCGTTCGGGGCTCAGGATAAACATGGGGAATGATAGCAGGGAAGTGGATTACTGTCAAGGTACAGTACCTGGGTACTTATCATTCGAATGAGACGCGGGGAAGTCGAGGAGTTAGAAGGATTTGGCGGGAATTTTGTAGTTTAGTGAGACGGTGAGACGAGGCTTGAGCAAAGAGAACGTGGGCTGCCGAAGAGAAAGCAAAATCCGCACCCTTGAAAAATCACAAGGGATGCGGCACCCACGACGAAGAGTGGCCCACCCTTCGCAGAAACAAAACCGCGAAGGGAAGGCCACCCAAGAGTTAAGGAACTCCCACCAGCCTGCGAGGAACTCTGAGCTTCTATGGCCGCGCAACTGGCTTAAAGAGGAGGAAGGCCCAGGGACCGCAGACGGCGATCCAGCAGTCGCTGATCGATGTAAACGTTGTGCGTCAGCAATTGCCGAAAGGTGCTCCGAAGATCGGTCAAATAGCGCCGCAGGTAAAAGCTTTCAAGCAAACCGACGCTCCCCAGAATTTCGAGGCCTTCCGCTTTCGCCAACTTGCGCGCCCTGTAATCGTCGAGCAGCACAGGGTTCGCGCCGAGTTCTTTCGCCAGGAGGATTGAGCTCATCTCGCCCGGACCCAGACCATATTTTCGTTGGGCCGAATACAGACCGGCTGGATTCTGAACTGCTCTCACTTCAATCCATTCGGCTTTCGACACCTCCGATGCCCCGGGCAGGCCAGCACCAGCGATGACAACTTCGTAGTGAACTTCAGGGGAGATATAAACGCGTGGAAAAAGTCGATTGAGGAGATCAAAACAACCAAGCTTGGTCAGAATAACAAGAGGCGACGAATCTGCTACGACGCTCACGCTTCGAGACGGTCAGCAGTCTGGCGTTCTTGTTCCAGGTCCTCAAAGCCGTACCGTAGCGGGGGGACACCGTGCTTCGCCGCAAAATCCATGAAAGCCGCCAAAGGCGTCTGGCATAGCTCAGCAGCGCGTCCGAGCGAGACCTTATCTTCGCGATAAAGTTCGAGAGCCAGCAATCGAGCGGCCTCCTGGGAGAGGCTGCTCCCGTCCAAATTTGCCGCCTTCAGAAGTTCCGAGGGCAACTTCACATCCACGGTTTCCATAGCTCAAAAGTACCGCAGCCAGCAGTTTGTCATGCGTTATCGTTTGCCCTTCGCGTGATTGCGAATCTGTCTTTTCTTGTCGGGGCGCCCCACCTTTCATTTTGGTTTTTGAAAGTGTGGGTCTTTCTCTATCCTTCTCTTCCTTTTTTTCTGGTCCCAACTGAAGGTGATGAAGCGCAGGACTTCGCCTTTTCCGTAAATGACGTTTGAGATTTCTCGGCATCGGAGCAGAACAGCCCACCCTTTCTTGCAGAAAGGGTGGGGCACCCTCGTCTCTTCACACCACGGTGAATTACGAAAGTGGTATCCTCTCCTCGTGCCGCATCGTCAAGCAGAAACTTCGAAGAATCGAGTGAGCCACCCGCCCCGTTGGAAGGATAGATTTGGCCGTGAATGACGCTGTGGTTGAGAATCTAAAAGCAATCAAGGTCCTGCATCAACTCTTGATGGCCGTGACGGCTGCCATATTGGTCTTCGTCCTGCGACCTGACTTGACCCAGAAATACAAGGACTCTCTCGATGAACTCGCTGCGCTCAAGCAGGTTTCCTGGGGAGGATGGTCAAACTATGTGGCTCATCGCTATCAGGATGCGTTGGATCGGGACAACAAATTCTTGCGAAACTGGATTCGTGAAGCGGGTTTGCCTGTCAAGAAGGATGCGCAGGGCCCAATCATTCCAGTTTTCGGCGACCAGGTGCCCTTTCCGGGAACCGGAAAACTGCTTGACTTGGATACGTTCTTCTCGAAAGCCCAAAGAATCGGAGTTATGAAAATTAGCGCCATTGAGCGGCAGCCGTTCCTCGGCCAGATCGCAAAGTGGAAGGCGGGCCGAAACCCAAACGTCACAATCACTATGCTGAACCTGTCTGTCAACTCAGGCCTGCAATATCCCGATGGCTCACTAATGCTGGACTGGCTTAATCGCTCGCCGTCTGCTATGTCCCGTTTTCCTCTGTACCTCAATACTGATGACCAGCCCTCGCAGCCGAGCTACATCGTGGTCACTTACTCGATACAGTCGGAAACCGGGCCCTTCGCTTTGGATTGGCTGCGAAAGGATACGTTCGGTCAGAAGATTGTTGATGCAAAGACGGGCAATGTCTTTCCCCGCTTGAAAGCATTTTGGCATCAAGTTAATCAAGACGGCCCCGACCAAGCGACCGTGTTCTTACAAGAAGAGATGGCAGCGAACGCGCGCGGCACTCTGTCCTTCTTTGGTATTTCAGTGAAAGAGTCACGCCGTTTTGGCGGGTCCTGTTGCCATGTTCTGCATCTTGCTTTTCATGGGCCTCCACTTGATGCATTTTCGTTCCTTGTCACCAGGCAACGATGCAATTAGAAGCTATCCGTGGGTCGCTCTGTTTCACAATTGGCCCGCTGCCAGAATCGCAGATGCCTCAATTCTGGTCTTGCCCGTGCTCGTTGGTGGCGCGCTGCTTTACAAATTTGGTCAGACGACGGAGTGGAGCACTCGGGTCGGTGCGATTTCCATGTTACTCGCACTCCTGGAAGGTGTGTGGGTTTTGTCTGAGGTGGCCAAGGTCCGTAAGCGATCTCGTTTGCTCGGCGATTAAAGCAGGGATGGATAAAGGGGAAATTCTGCGAAGAGGTAGCGACCTATGCCGTTTAACCGCTCTCAACAGGCGGAATAGAGACCATTAGGCGGAGGGACACCCTAAGCTCGCCGCGATGATTGTGAATCTGCCTTTTCTTGCCGGGGTGCCCCGCCCTTTCGATGAAGTGCAAGTTGCCTTTTTCGTAATGACATTTGAGATTTCTTGGCATCGGAGCACAACAGCCCACCTTTTTTGCAGAAAAGGTGGGCCACCCTCGTCTCTTCACACCACGGTGAATTACGAAAGTGATATCCTCTCCTCGTGCCGCGTCGTCAAGCAGAAACTTTCGGAGAATCGGGTGAGCCACCCGCCAAAGTCTTATTTCTTCTCCTTCTCTTGTTCGTCGTCAGGGTGTGGATCTGGCAGGACCAACTCTGCCAGGTCCACCTTTAGATGCTGATAGGGATCACCTTTTCCCTGCGGCAACAATTCCGGGAAGTGCTCATCCAACCATCCATAAAAAATCAAAACGCCGGTGGCGGTACGTTCTTTGGATGAACGTGCTTGCCATAGCTGACGCACGCGGGCTTGACGCACAGCCTCAGAGTCTTCTTTCTTTACATATTATCGAACAAGAGCTATCCTAAGGCCCTTTCGTCGGCCTTGGCAGCAGCGTTGCAGAAAATTCCACTTTCATTTCCAAACTTTGCTAAAAATGACGCCGCGGCCTATGTTGCACGTCAGCAAGCCCTCATACACCTTACGTTGCGGTAATCGAATGTCGATTTTGAAGACTCTCGGGTCTACGCTAACCGTCGTAGGGTGATGCCCCCTGTAACCTTTGCGCTCTGCATTAAATGCGTCTCTGTCGAAACCATCGCCTTTCGGATCAACATCAATTGTGTTTTGCTTGTCATCCCACCTGACTAAGAAAGCTGGCAACCCTGGCACGGTTGGTACCAGCCGGAGAACCGCTAAGAGTCCTGTCGGAGTGGCTGCGGAAATCGGCAAGGTCTCGAGAGCATACTCTGGATCGAGATACACATTTTGTGGAACGATATTGAACGCTGACTCGGCTTTGACGGCCTTTCTCTTGAATTGATCGCTTTCCATGACGCAATGAGTATATGACATCCATCCGGCGGGTGGCAAACACGATTGTTGGTTCAGCGACTTTGGGTCCCGCATCCTTCACGATTTTTGTGAAGGGTGCGGGTTTTGACTTTTCCGATTAACATCGGCGCAAAAATCTTCCGCAACTAATCTCAACTCATCCAAACGCAGGGTAGGCCCCGGTCCATCTGCAATCGAGGGTGGTCATAGGCGCGGACTGCGTGTTCTAATACCAATTCGAGCGAGCCTAATCCCGGTTTTGCGGAGAGCTACTCCTGTCCCTACCCATCGAAGACTACGCGTTGATCGGGGACTGCCACACCGCCGCACTGGTGTCCAAAGAGGGCTCGATCGACTGGCTGTGTGTTCCGCACTTTGATTCCGCGGCCTGCTTTGCGGCTCTCCTTGGAACACCCGACAACGGACATTGGTCCATTTCACCGGCGGAACCGATCCGCGCCGTTCGCCGGCGCTATCGTGAAGGAACGCTCATCCTCGAGACGGAATTTGAGACCGAGAGCGGATCCGTAACGCTCATCGATTGCATGACGCCTCGCAATGAGACGCCACACCTTTTGCGCGTGGTCGTTGGCACCAGAGGGCAGGTCCAGATGAAACTGGAGCTGGTCATTCGATTTGACTACGGCTCCGTGGTTCCGTGGGTGCGGCGTGCCGATGGGGGAATCTCGGCAATCGCTGGTCCAGATATGCTCGCGCTGCGCACGGAGGTGCCGCTTCGCGGAGAGAATTTCAAAACTGTTGCGGAATTTTCAGTGAAGGAAGGAGAGCGAGTACCTTTTGAGCTGACTTGGCATCCCTCGCACCGCGATAAACCCTCTGCGCTGGACGTGGCTCGCGAGGTTCAAGGCACCGAGAGTTGGTGGCGAAAATGGTCGAATCGCTGTTCGTATCAAGGCGAATGGCGTGATGCGGTTTTGCGCTCGCTGATCACGCTCAAAGCCCTGACCTTCTTGCCCACAGGCGGGATCGTGGCAGCGCCTACAACATCACTGCCGGAATGGCTGGGTGGCTCGCGCAATTGGGACTATCGCTTTTGCTGGGTGCGGGATGCGTCGCTTACCCTGCAATCCCTGCTCGATGCTGGATACCATGACGAGGCTCGAGAGTGGCGGGAATGGCTTCTCCGCGCCGTTGCCGGCAGCCCGTCAGAACTAAATATTCTTTACGGTCTTCACGGCGAACGGAGGCTCACTGAACTGGAGCTGCCGTGGCTCTCAGGTTACGCAAAATCCACTCCGGTACGCACCGGCAACGCCGCTTACAAACAATTTCAATTGGATATTTTCGGCGAAATTGCCAACACACTCTTCCAGTGCCGCCACGCAGGATTAGAAGCGCCCAAGGACGAACGCGAAGATGTCGCCCAGGCGCTGCTGGAATTTCTCGAAACAGGATGGCAACAGCCCGATGACGGGATTTGGGAAATGCGCGGCCCGCGCCGGCATTTCGTTCACTCCAAAATCATGGCGTGGGTCGCCGTCGATCGCGCGATTCGATCCGCGGAACAAGGTTTGTTCCCCGGGGACATTCCGCGATGGACGGCGCTTCGAAACACCATTCACGATGAAGTATGCCGGCAAGGCTACGATGCCGGCCTGAATTGTTTTGTGCAGTATTATGGTTCCAAGCATCTCGATGCCAGTCTCCTGATGATCCCTCTCTTTGGCTTCCTCCCACCGGAAGATCCTCGCGTCCTCGGAACGGTACGCGCCATCGAGACGCATTTAATGGAAGATGGCTTTGTTGGACGCTACACGCAAGACGCCTCGGTCGATGGTATGCCCCAAGGTGAGGGCAAGTTTCTGGCTTGCTCATTTTGGTTGGCGGACAATTATATTTTGCAGAACCGCCTGGACGACGCCGTGCGTTTGTTCGAACGCTTGCTGGGGATTCGGAATGATGTCGGCCTGCTTTCCGAAGAATATGATCCAGTCGCGAAATGTTTGCTGGGCAACTTCCCGCAAGCGTTCTCGCATGTCGGTTTGGTGAACACGGCATTCAATTTAGGCCGCTCTACTCATCAGCCCGCCCTCGGCAAGCCGGTTCCCGTCGCCATTCGTTGAGCGCCGCGGGCTTGCCGCGTTCCGTTCAGGAACGCAGTGCTCTCCAACCAAGCCGAAGTGTTTGACGTCTCTTCCTCGAACATAAGTACGGAAAAGGCCTGTGATAGACTTTTCTCCTATGAGTAAGCAGACCAACATTTTGGAATTGGAATGCTCGGCGTGCGCGAAGAAGTACGATCCATCGATGGAGCAACACCTTTGCACCTGCGGCAAGCCGCTCTTCGCCAAGTACGACCTGAAGCGCGCTGCCGCGACGCTTACACTGGAAAATTTGAAATCGCGGGACGCGAAGTTTGTGGCGCTATGCGGAGGTGTTGCCAGACGACGCGCCAGTGACGTTAGGGGAGGGTATGACGGCGCTTCTGCCCGCAAAGAGGCTGGGAGCTTCCCTCGGCGTATCTAACCTGTTGGTTAAGGACGAAGGCCTGAACCCCACCGGCTCTTTCAAGGCGAGGGGAATGACGGCGGCGGTGACTCGCGCCAAGCAATTGGGAGCAAAGGCTTTAGCGACTCCTACGGCAGGCAATGCGGGGGGCGCTCTGGCAGCCTATGCCGCCGCGGCGGGAATCCCCGCAGTCATCGTCATGCCCGCCGATACGCCTTCGGCCAACGTTATGGAATGCCAGGCGTTCGGAGCTGAGGTGGTCAAATTGAACGGATTGATCTCCGACTGCGGGAAGTACGTGGCGGAACGCAAAGAGCGCGAAGGCTGGTACGACGTTTCCACGCTGAAGGAGCCTTATCGCGTCGAAGGCAAGAAGACCATGGGCTACGAGCTGTGGGAACAACTTGGCGGAAAGCTGCCGGATGTGATTCTGTATCCCACCGGCGGAGGCGTGGGGCTGATTGGGATGTGCAAGGCGTTTGACGAAATGCAAGAGATGGGATGGATCGGCACGGAACGCCCGCGCATGGTCGTGGTGCAAGCGGAAGGGTGCGCGCCGATCGTCAAAGCTTGGGAAGCTCATCGCGAATCATCGGAATTTTTTCAAAATGCTGAGACTATCGCTTCAGGGCTGCGCGTTCCCGGACCACTCGGAGATTTTCTGATCCTGCGAATGTTGCGGCAGACGCGCGGAACCGCGCTTACCGTGACCGACGAAGAGATGTTGCAAGCAGGGAAGGAGCTGGCGTCGCTCGAAGGAATATTCGCCGCGCCGGAAGGAGCCGCGACCGTGAGCGCTACGCGCAAACTGGCAGCTTCCGGGTGGATCAAGCCGAACGAATCGGTCGTACTCTTCAACACTGGAACGGGCTATAAATATTCCGAAGCGTGGCAACGCGCACTGCAGGCCTAAACCTTATGACCACACGCCGGCTTTATTACGACGACGCATTCGAAAGAGAATTCACCGCGCGGGTCGTGCACTGCGAACCGCTTCCGCCTGATGTGAACTCAGGAATTACGGCGCCGGTGCTGGGCCTGGTTCTGGATCAAACTGCTTTTTATCCGAGCTCGGGAGGCCAGCCGCACGATTTAGGAAAAATCGGGGATGCGAATGTACTCGACGTCCGCGATGATGGCGACGAAATCATGCACATCGTCGACCGCCGCCCCGGTAGCCCGGACGTATCGTGCTGCCTCAACTGGACACGCCGGTTCGATCACATGCAGCAACATACGGGACAGCATCTGCTGTCGGCGATGTTTCAAGAACGCTTTGGCAGGCCAACGGTGTCCTTTCATCTTGGGACGGACGTTAGCACGATTGACCTGAAAGGTCCCGAGCCATCGGACGAAATTCTCGAAGGCGCGGAACGCGCTGCCAACACGATTATTTTTGAGGACCGGCCGGTGACGGTGCGGTACGGCACTGCGGAGGACTTGGCGGAACTCGGGGCGCGGAAGGAAGTAGGGCGCTCGGGAATTTTGCGCGCGATCGAGATCGAGGGCGCTGACCTCCAGCCTTGCGGCGGAACTCACGTGAAAGGGACCGGCCAGATTGGAACGCTGCTTGTCAGGCGCTGTACGAAAATTCGGCAGGATTGGCGAGTGGAATTCGTGTGCGGCGCGCGAGCCGAGCGTGCGGCACGGCAGGATTTTCTGCGTTTACGCGCCGACCGCGGAAAAACTGAGCTGCGCTCCGGAGGAACTTGTTGCGGCCTCGGAGCGCGCGCTTTCGGAGCGCGACGCGAATTTCAAACGAACGCGCGGTCTTCTCCAGCGTCTTGCGGAAATCGAAGCAGGGCAAGCTGTGCGCGATGCGGCGGCTGGCACGGATGGCCTTCGAATCGTTCAACAAGTTTTCGAGGACGTCGAAGCCGAGTTCCTCGGTTACTTTGCAACCGAGGTTGCGAAAACAGAAAAGTCGATCGCGCTGCTCGCTAGGCTGGGTTGCGGTCACATGATTTTCGCGCAGCATCCCTCGGCAGCTAGTGATATGTGCGCCTTGCTGAAACAAGTTCTTGCAAAATTGGGCGGCAAAGGCGGAGGAATGCGCGATTTCGCCCGCGGACGACTCGACGACGCGGCGCAGGCCGCAAAAGCCGTAGCGCTCGCAAAAGAATTCTTGAGTGGTGGTCAACCGGCCGATTAGCGTCGCGGCAGGGAATCGCTAGAAAAGCCGCGCGCGGCAGCGGACTTCGCACCGAGCCCTTTCATTTTTTCACGGCTTCCACGTGAACCAAAAGAGCTTCGGGTGCGCCGTTGGCGCTGGAATATTCATCGCTGGTAAGTTTCTTGTCGGACAGGAATTTGGTTGAATTTCGAAGCACGAACTTCATTCCGCCCGCAGACAATTCGCTGCGATAGACAAGATTGTCCCCTTCCCATTGGCCGGTCTGGACTACCGCTGCCGGAAAGGAATCGCCGAAAACGTAAGCTTTGTAAGCTTTCTCCTTCGGGTCCCAGGTCATGACCATGACGCCTTCAAACTCGCCCACGGGCCCCTTCGAGTGAAAGTGGTTAATGATGGAGTTGCCGCCCGGCCCAAGCTCGCTTGTGTACACGCCGGTGTTGACTCCGCCGTTCGGAGAGAACGCAGACTTAGGGTAGGTCTCCGTGTACTCCCATTTGCCGACATAGAGTTTGGATAGCCGCTGCATTTCCGGCATGGGGAGTGAGGGCGGTTTTTCTTCTTGCGCGGCCGAATTTCGCGCGAAAAGAATTGCGGATGTAGACGCCAGCAATATCGCGGCAACGAGAATTTTGAAACGGGTGGCATGGCTCATGGTTTCCTCCATCAAATTCAGACTCGTTCTTCCCTGCGCGAACCATTGCATCGAGGGCCCAGGGCGACGCTACGGACGTCAATATCAAGTAGCCCAAGACACGCAGGTATGGGCCGTCCGGGAAAAATAAAAGTCAGAATCTTCTCAGCGTGCCGGAGCTGCGCCACCTGCCGAAAATCCCTTAGCTGCCTGATCCACAGTAGGAAACATTTCGATCAGCTTGTCCACTTTCGTCAATTTCAAGCTGTGTTCAATCATCGGATGTGCCGCGGCTATGCGGAGTGCGCCGCCTGCGCTTTTCAGCTTCGTCAAGGATCTTATAATCGAGCCAATCGCCGCGCTGTCGGCATGCGTCACGCCGGCCATGTCAAAAATCACGCGCGTTTGGCGCGCTGCGATCAGCCCATCCACTTCGCGCTCCAGACGCGCGCATTCCGGACCGCAGTGTATGCTGCCTTGCATCACCAGCGCGGTCATATCCGGCTCCAAAGTGCGTCTTGTGAAGTTTAAAATCACGACGCTGCGCGCTCCTCACCTTCGTACGGAAACTGCCGAATCAGCCGTACACAATCCCCGAGCGCCGAAAAGATCGAATTCCCCCAGCCGCATGGCACAAACGAAGCTGCCTTCTGGTTTACCGCTTTGTCCGCCTCCGCATAAAACCGCATCCTTTGCCCGGGAGGCGGTACGGCAAACTCCTTCACCGTGATGGCGAATGTCACGTTCCCACCGGCCTGCGGCTTTACAATCGAAAAGTAGTGCAGCTGCATCAACTGCTCGTCGGTGTCTGCCTGAATGTATACCCAATCGCTCATCCAGCCGTCCCTCTCCGCGCCTATTGCGATCTGTGGCGGATACTAGGTCACCCACTGAGGCAAGTCAACAGCTAGAGGAACTGGGAGCTACCTACCCGAGCGAACAACCGAACCGCCGTCAGGCGGGTCACTTCGCGTCTATCAGGTTGAGGATATGCGCTGCTCTCTCGATAGATTCTTTGGTGTCGACTTTGGTTCCCAATGCCGTCCCCATGTTTGGCTTACCCGCCTCGTCATCTGCTTAGAGAAGCGGCTGTAGTTTTCGCGCCGTCAAGATCACAGTCGCAAACAAGACCGTGTGCTTTCGCTCTTCAGTCATCGGGAGTCTCCGCACATTTTGGGATTGAAATGCGGCAGAGGCAGGAGAAGAAATTCTACATCGATTCGGCAGGTGATATACACCGGCAGTGAAAAAGAAATCTATGAGCGTGAGTAGCGAATGGAAGGGAGTGGAGAGTACTCATTTGACCTGATACCATACCTGTATGCGGTATATCGCTTTGGTTTCTACGCCATGACAAGGCGTAACCGAAACCAGCAAAATCAAAATAAATCCATTGGTGGAAAGCAGGAGTCGCCTGCGAGCGCTTCTACCGGTCTTCCCGAGCAGCCTCGCGAACCAGTTCAGCCCTTGCCTCAAACTAAACCAGCTGGACAAACGAAACTAACCAGGTGGAAGCGATTTAAGTCGTACGCGTGGCGACTTACGGGCTTCTACTTTTGGTTGAGGTTTGTACTGTGGGTCGCTGGAGAAGATGAATGGCTGACATCCCTGGGCCACAGTTCCTCCCAATGGAGTATTTCAACCTTGGCATCATTTGGGTACGCGCCGACGGGGGCGACCCATTTGCCTCTAGTCGCAAAGGTCGGGTGGATATTAACCGTAACAGAATTTAATGTCTGGCAATTAATCGGTCTTTTTTTATACCTTCTTACATTCCCCATCATCATGTCGTTCATCATCTTTTTCAATGAATCTTTTGAAAGAGTGAGAGCAACAGCAGCAAGTAGCGAAGAGAAACCGCACGGACTTAGTTCCTCTCGCCAGTCGTGGCCCTTGTTCACCATCGCAGCGTTCGGCCTTTTAGCGTGGTATCTTCTTTACGGCGACGCTTCAACATTTCGGACAATCATTCCTGGGGTCTTGTTCTCATTCGTACTATTCCTACTGCTTGCGTACAGAGCCTTTCAAAAAGCAAAGCCAGCCAGTTTAACTGATGCATCTATCTTGAATTCCCTTGAGCGCAATGCTCTAACTTCGGTCGCGGGGATGAATAATACCCTCGCTGATAATCTGAAAAAGCCGAAGTCAGAATTACTCGTGGCGGTAAAAATAAATAGTTGGCAAAAATGGTATCTGATCAGGACCGCCGCATTCCTGCGTGGAAAAAAGGGGAAAGACCGAGTCTATATTATTCTTGTATTCCAATTCGCATTATCGCTGCTACTCCTCGGCGCAAGCGCCGTCCTTTTTTGGGCGTTGGTAATTCGAAGTGCTTTACATCCATTGCTGCCTTTCTCGACTTGTGTCTTGATAGCGATGAGTCATTTCCTAGTCGGAATCGAAACCCCTCACGTTGAAGCCGTGGTTCCCATATGGGCAAGTCTCGGCCCGAGCATTACTGCGTTCATTCTTTTCGGTATTTATGTTGCTGCTGCTGCATCGCTCCTTCCAGGAAAGCAGCACGCCTATGCTGAACGCGCCTCGGGCGCTTATTTGAAGCTTAGGTTATCGGCACTGCTCTACAGTCGTATGTACCGACAATTGAAACGCCGTCCTTGAATCAAAAAAGCGACCTAAGACGACAGTCTAAAAACGCCCTCTAAACATGTCAATTTTCGCGTGTTGCAGCTCGGTGGCGTGTTTTCTCGTTCGAGATCTCTAAATAGAGACGTACTCGAATCCACCAAATCACATCACGCGCCCCGTCGAAGCCAGGTTTTCAGTTTAAACTAAACTTAAACCGACCAGCCTCCGAGCCGGAGAGACTTCCAAAAACCGTCGTTTTTAAAGGGGATTTGGTGGACGTGACAGGGATCGAACCTGCGACCTCGTCGTTGCGAACGACGCGCTCTCCCAGCTGAGCTACACGCCCACGAGCAGCAACAAAATCTTAGCAGACGGTCCGAAGCTTGCCAACCGAAGCCAGTTGCATGATTTACAAAGAGAAAAAGGTAGTCCAGAGTTGCAAGTCCGCAAGGACAGAACTATCGCGCTTTAATCAAATCGATTGGGCGAATAGGTCGCCGTGCTACGGCTGATCGAGGCTGCCGCCGGTGCGTTGGGCCACGATCTTGCGGGCGTTCTGATAAAGTGCCCGGGCCTGAGGAATCGCTTCAACGGCCTTCTGGACCTGGGGATCCGCTTCCAGCATTACTTTGAAGCCCTCTTGCATCCCGAAGTTGGAGAAGAACACTTCCTCTTTGATCTTTCGCTTCACCCAATCCAGGTTTTCGGTCATGTCCGGCTCGGTGTAGCGCACACCATGCTTGGTGAGATAATCGCGAAAATTTTTCATCACGCTGTCGTCTACTTCAAAAGTTCTTTGTGATGGTGGGTTTGGCGCCCAGGTAGAAGCGGGTAAATCCCCCAATGCCACTTTCCAGTGGATAAAGAACATCGGCGCGGAACAGCGTGTCCTGAAAGCGATTGAATTTGGGCGTGGTCACAACGATGTCCGGGGTAATGCCGCCGCCTCCGGTAACCTGTCGGCCGCTGTCGGTCAGCTTGACTTCCGTCGGATGCTCAGGAACTTTGCGCTCATAGTGATATTCGTAAAGTGAAATGGATTTGTAATCGCGCTGAATCAAGCGCCCGCTGGGTGTGTAGTAGCGCGCCGTGGTGAGTGCGAGGCCAGTGTTTTCGCTCAGTGGCTGAACGGTCTGCACCAGGCCCTTACCGAACGTCGTTTCACCAACAATCAGGCCACGGTCATGATCCTGGACGGCGCCGGAGACAATTTCCGTGGCGGAGGCGGAATTGCCGTTCACCAAGATTACCAGAGGCGTGGTCATGCCCTGGTTGCCGCGCAGCGCAAAGTAGCGGCGCTCGGGGGAAGTGCGTCCATGATGCGAAACGATCAGCTGGTTCTTATCCAGGAACATGTCCCCCACGGCGACCGCTTCATTTAGAAGGCCGCCGGGATTGCCGCGCATGTCGAGGATCAAACCGTCGAGGCTCGAAGCGCCCAACGTCTTGAGGGCGTCGGCGATTTCGCGGTCGGTGGTTTCGTTGAAGCCGGAGAGGCGGATGTAGCCGATACCGGGCTTGAGCATGAAGGCGATGTCCACGGAATGCCGCGGAATCTCATCGCGCGTCACCGTAAAAACCAGTTGCTGGTCATAGCCTTCCCGGCTGACGGTGATCTTCACGACCGTGCCCTTTGGGCCTTTCAACAAGTCAGCGACGTCGGTGGTGGTAAGTCCGTCCGTAGACTTGTCATCGACTCTCATGATCACGTCGCCAGGCCGAATACCCGCATTGAACGCTGGTGCGCCAACATACGGCTGCATCACCACGGTCCGATTCTCGCGCGGCGCAACGATCATGCCCACGCCGTAATACTTTCCCCGCTGCTCTTCGCGGAGGAGCCCGAACTGACGTGCATCGAAGAAATTTGAGTGCGGGTCGAGCACGCGCAGCATTCCGGGGATGGCGCCTTGATAGACGGCCTTGTCCACGTCGACGGGCTCGGCATAATTAGCCTGGACAACATCCAAAACGTTCGTGAATTGGCGAATGGCGGTGTGCTCGTCCTCGGCCGAGGAGGTCGTGGCACGGACGTTGGGGCCGTAAATGGCCCCGAGAACTGCGGATAGGAGAATGACAGCTACGACTAGTACCAGCCCACGGCGTTCGGATTTCATCCTGACCTCACGAATCCACAGCAACCAAAATTATAGCACACCCTAAAGTGTGGTTTGACACCGTTGGACGCCCTTTCTATGATGCCAATAGGCCATCTTACGGCTGCCAAACGCTATGCTCAGCATGACCCACATGATCGTCCTCTTCATTGTCGTTCTGGTGGTATTTGGTCCCCAGAAGCTGCCTGAACTCGCGCGCACCCTCGGCAAACTTATGGCGGAATTCCGAAAGGCCTCGACGGACTTCAAGAGCGCGTTTGAACAAGAGATGCGGGACATGGAGCGCCAGGCCCTGCAAGCTGAGCGGAAAAAGGCCGCTGAGTCGGCGGTCGCCTCTGCGAGCGCGGGAGAACAACCCGCCACACTCGCCGCTCTCCCTGGTACCGAAACGTCCGCCAACCGAGTTAGACGCAGACACTCGCGCTACGGAAGCGCTGGTAGTGACTCCCGTTGCAGAATCGGTGCCGCGCTCCGAAGAGGAATCGGCGCAGCTGGCCAATGAGGCGACCAACGGCGCCTCGGCGGAAGCCGCCATCGAAACTTCGCAAGCCCCCTCTCATGACCAACAGCAGCCAGTCTGATTCACCCATAGTCCCACGCGAGGAAGAGCCCGGCGCGCAGATGACGTTTTTCGAGCATCTGATCGAGCTGCGCAAACGCATCATCCATTCTTTCGTTTCGATTCTATTGGGAGCGATGATTGGCTGGTTTGTGGCGCCTCATTTTGTCAACGTCATGGTGCAGCCAATGACCGCGGCCTTAAAGGCGGCCCATCTCGATCCCAAACTCGTCTACTCGCATCCTGCGGGCTATTTGAACCTCCTGATCACAGTCAGCATCTACCTGGGGATTGTGATTGCTTCCCCCTGGGTCCTTTACCAGGTCTGGCTCTTCGTGGCGCCTGCGCTTTATAAGCACGAGCGCAGCGCGATCACCGGTTTTCTGTTTTCGACGGTGTTCTTGTTTCTTGCTGGTATCGCTTTTGGATATTTCGTGTCACTTCCGTACGTCTTGCGTTTTTTGATTAGTTTTCAAGGGCCGGTCGTACCGCTTATTAACATTGATGAGTATTTCGATCTGATCCTGCTGGTGCTGCTTGGTCTCGGCCTGGTATTCGAATTGCCGGTGCTGATCTTCTTTCTCTCCCTGTTTGGGATCGTTACGCCGCAGTTTATGATCAAGAACTTTCGCTACGCTCTCTTGATCATCACGATCCTCGCCGCCATCCTGACGCCGACGCCCGATGCCACCACAATGGTGGTATTCATGTTGGTTCTGGTGGCCTTGTATTTTCTGGGAGTGGGAGTGTCATGGCTGGTGGTGCGAAAGCGCAACCGGCGTCTGAGCTCTGCCGCGGAGGCTCACTAGATGAATTTCATGCAGAGGAATTCGTGTTGTGCGGCAATCTGCGTGTCCGCCTTTTTTCTTGGGTTTGCGGGATGCAAGGCGAAGGCAGACAGCTCGCAACCCGGCGCGAAGGACGCTCCCTTTATGAGTGCCGTAACGGTAGCTCCGCCCCAGGCAGCCGATGAGGCACCTGCGCCCGAGAAGACCGGCGGCTTTGACGGCAAGCGCGCTTTTGCTCACGTCGCCAAGCAGGTTTCCTTCGGGCCGCGGCCTGCGGGCTCGCCAGCCCTTGCGCAAACGCAGGACTACATCCTTGCCGAACTGAAGAGCTACGGCTGCACCGCCGAAGTGGATGCCTTCAGCTCCGATACTCCGGCCGGCCGCATCTGCCATGAAAAACATTCTCGTCAAGATTTCGGGAGAAAGGCCGGGAGTGATTCTCCTCGGCACGCATTACGACACAAAGCGTCTAGATAATTTCGTCGGCGCCGACGACGGCGGTTCCTCCACGGGAGTCATGCTTGAGTTGGCGCGCTTGCTCTGCTCGCAGCACGGTCGCTACGCAGTATGGATCGCGTTCTTTGACGGTGAAGAGGCGGTTAGGCCGGAATGGAAGGATCCGGACAATTGCTACGGAAGCCGCGAAATGGCCGCACGCTTCGCTATGAGCGGCGACCTTACTAAGATAAAAGCGTTCTTGCTCGCTGACATTGTCGGCACGCGGACGCCGCACTTTAAGCGCGAAACTTATTCCACCAAAGCGCTTGTCGATCTCGTCTGGGGTGTTGCCAAAAAGCTCGGCTACGGAAGCATCTTCGTCGATGAATCATCGGCGGTGGAAGACGATCATCAATCATTTCTGAAACGCCGAGTCCCTTCCGTCGATGTGATCGATCTCGACAACGGCCCCGGAGGCGACGTTTATTACTGGCATACTCCCCAGGATTCGCTCGACAAAGTCAGCCCCAAGACCCTGGCGATTGTTGGCCACGTCTTTATCGAGAGCGTCAAAGCAGCTTCAGGCGAAGTGAATCAGTGAATTGCCGCTCAGCGCCACTGGCCGGTGGCAAACTGTGTGCTACATTCAATTTGTTCCAGAGAAAAGTCTTCGAATGAAAAAAAGGCGAATTCTGGTGAAGTCTTCGGCAGGCCGGTACGCGGTGCTCTGTGGAGCCGGCGTTCTTCGCCATGCCGCGGAGGAGATTCGCCGCCTGGGAGAATTCTCTCGGATACATGTCGTCTCCTCGCCGAGAGTATGGCGCGCGGTGGGGAAGAGCGTCCTCAGCGGCCTGCCCCTAAAAGCTAGATTTAGCAAGCATTTGATGAACGATGCAGAGTCCGCAAAAAATCTACGGACAGTCGAACAGCTTTCCCGATCGCTGGTTCGCGCCGGGATCGATCGTCACTCCTTGATTGTTGCCGTTGGCGGCGGCGTAGTCGGGGACGTAGCCGGTTTCGCTGCCTCCGCATGTCTCCGCGGCGTCTCGCTGGTGCAAATTCCAACTACGCTGATTGCACAAGTGGACAGCGCGGTTGGCGGTAAAACCGGCGTTAATCTTCCGGAAGGGAAGAATCTCGTAGGTACGTTTTATCCCGCCCGCCTCGTCCTTGTGGATTCGGCTCTGCTGAAGCCGCTGCCGGAGCGCCAATACCGCGGCGGGCTTGCCGAAGTGATCAAATACGGAATCATCGCGGACGCAAAACTTTTCGCTTTTCTTGAAAAAAGCTTCGACGCCGTCCTGCGCCGCGATCCCGCCGCTCTTGCGTACATCATTCCTCGATCGCTCGAAATTAAAGCGCACGTCGTAAGCCGCGACGAGCGCGAATCCGGCCTGCGCGAAATTCTCAACTTCGGCCACACTTTCGGTCACGCCCTCGAAACCATCACAAACTACCGCACCTATCAGCACGGCGAAGCCGTGGCTTGGGGCATGATGGCCGCCGCGCTTCTCGGCCACGAAATCGGCCTGACCCGCGCCGACGAGGTCTCACGTATTGTTTCTCTCGTTCGCCGGCTGGCCCCGCTTCCGCCGTGGCCAAATGTTCCGCCAAAAAAACTGATCGCCGCGATGCATTCCGATAAAAAAGCTCGTGCCGGAAAACTGCGCTTCGTCCTCGCTCCCAGAATCGGCAAAGCGGAATCCCGCGATAACGTGCCCCTCGAAACTCTAGAGCGCGTCTTACATTTCGCTCCGCACTTCATAAACGCACCTGGAAAACGCCGTGTCTAACGTCGCTGCGCCCTCTACCCGTAAAAGGCACGCAGCCCGAGGGCACTCATACCGAAGCCGACGCCTCGCGCAAAGTCCGTGAAATGTTCACGCAGATCGCGCCCAGCTACGACGCTCTGAACCATATTTTGTCGCTCGCAACTAGACCGCCTCTGGCGAGCCCGCGCCGCCAAGTGTCTTCGCCCGATCCTGCAACGCGAAGACGCTCTCGTCCTGGACCTTTGCTGTGGCACTGGCGATCTCGCTCTTGCCCTCCGGGAATTCGGCAAAGCTCGCATATATCGGCGCCGACTTTGCCCACACCATGCTCTCCGCGCCAGCGAGAAAAGCATTCTGGGCCACGAGCCACTCCGAATGCCCGCGCCGCCACCATTGCCGCTCGCCGAAGCCGACGCGCTCTCGTCTCCCCTTCGCGGACTCTTCCTTTGACTTCGTAACGACCGCTTTCGGTTTCCGCAATCTAGCGAATTACGAAGCCGGACTGCGTGAAATGCATCGCGTCCTCAAACCCGGCGGCACGATCGCCATTCTCGAGTTCACCGAACCACCCGATGATTTTGTTGGGAATGTTTTCCGCTGGTATTACCGAAACGTGTTGCCGCGCATCGGCGGCTTAATCTCAGGCGATTCCGCGGCCTACACCTATCTGCCGAATTCCGTGTCCCGGTTCTTCCGCCCGCCCGAACTTGCAGCCTTAATGTCCGCCGTAGGCTACGATTCCGTAGCCCACAAAGTCTGGACCTTCGGAACCGTCGCCCTCCACACTGCCGAACGCCCCTAATTTTCTGCTCCTGTGGTCTCCCCGTGAACACTAGCTCAGATCATAGGAGCAACGTCTCGCGTGCGGCCATCTGTGAGGTCTCTCTGATTTTCCTCTTGACTTCCACACAGATATACCTTCAATATCGTAATAGGCCAAGGCGAAAGAGGATAACGTGCCCCGATCGAAGGACTTCATTTCTATACGACTGGATGAGGCGCTCAAGGCGGAACTGCAGGCCGCTGCCGAAATGGAGCGACGGTCACTTTCGAACTTCGGCAGACTCCTTCTGGAGTATGCCTGGGCTGAGTACCTCAAGGCCGGCTCAATCCGGGCTCTCATAGCGATCCATGAGCAACACAGCATGGAAAGAAGCGGAGATTGACGAGTATGGAAATTAAACAGGTTCAAGTCACGCAGAGGGAGTTGCAGGAAATCTCGGAGCTGGAGCGCGACGTCGCGCCCAAGCTAAAGCGCATTGAGGAGCTAAAGCAGGGCGTAAAGGCGCTACTCCTCGCGAGAATGCCCGTCGAATTGGGGCGCTTTGATGCCATCCTCATTAAGTTGCCAGGTCGGCATGTCCCGTGGTGCTTAGGGTTCATCGAGTACCTTGGGGCCAAACTGGCGGAGGAGTTCAAGAAGAGGTTCCCAGTGCAGATGAGGTTCGACGTGAGAGTTGAGGAGCATGCTGTCCTGCCGCTTTGGAATAACGGCGGCACCACTGGGTCCGGTGCAGGAGCGTCGTAGACCATGTCCGGTGTCACCTTGACAAGTTATCAAGTTCGAGGTTTGAAGGATTCCGCTTCGACATTCTCTGCGGGCGGTGGGCGATACTCTGGAGCGATATGCCGCAGAAGTACTAGGGTGCTCGGGCGATTGGTTTTTCGCCTTTTGTTTTCTATAAGTGCTCGCAGTGTCTGGGAAGACTAAAGGGCACGCTTGACAGATAGAACGGAGACCGGAATGCCCAAGAACTTGGAACAATCCTCGAACGCCGACAGCGAAACTTCTGCCGCCGAAATCATCGACCTTCCGGTCGAGGCAGAAGACGAACACAAGAAGGCCGAACCAGCGACTACTGTGATGGCTGAGCTCCCCAACTGGCCTCAGTTTCTCAAGAGTGCCCCACCTCAAGAGATTAAGGAGAGGTTTGCAAAGGAAGCTGCCGAGATTCTGAGGAAGCACGGGCTGGAACTGACTTGTTGCCTCGCGCTTTTGGAGCCCTCAGATCACATTGACAGTCTCGACCTCGACCAGATTTTCAGCGCATTGAATACTGTGAACGCTGATCACAAAAAGGATGTTGTTCTGTTTCTTCTCAGTGTCGGCGGGGCCGGTGAACCTGCATATCAAATCAGCAAGCTCTGTAAGTCGTTTGCGAAGTCGAGTTTCAAAGTCATCGTTCCGCGTTTCGCCAAGTCTGCCGCGACCCTTTTGGCAATTGGGGCGGACGAGATTCATATGGGACCTTTGGGACAACTAGGCCCCATTGATCCCCAGATTGGCGGTCTTCCTGCTCTGGGCGTAAGCAGAGCACTTATGACAATTGCTTCCGTTGCTGCGCAATATCCAAAGAGTGCGGAGATGTTTGCCAGATACTTACGGTTGGCGTTGACGGTTGAGCAGATTGGCTATTGCGATCGCATAAGCGATTCAGCCATGCAATACGCCGAGCGGCTCCTTTCAACCAAGCCGCGTTTGGTTCCGCGGGCGAGTATCATTGCGAAAGAACTTGTTCACGAGTACAAAGATCACAATTTCGTCATCGATCTCGATGAGGCGCAAAAGCACTTGGGATCTGACTGGATTAAGACTGGTACCACAGAGTTGGAAGCAGCCGAAGCCATTTATAATCTACTTGAGACGATCAACTTCTTTTACGGATTATCCCACTCCAAAAGGATCCTCGTTACAGGCGGCGTTACTTTGTCAGACAGCGTGCTCATTCTAGACAGTAAAACATAGCAGTTTAACTGGCGGAAACAGGGACGGAAACGGGGAAACGGGGACAGGGAAACGGGGGGAAACGGGGACGGGAAACGGGGGGAAACGGGGACGGGAAACGGGGACAGACGGGACGTTCCCGCTGCTCCTAAAGCAATGCGTTGGATTTTCCTCTTGACAAAAAATGGTTCCTGGCGTACGGTATTGATTAGGTAATCTTGTGAGGTTTTCCTGGTGGCGCCGGCATCTTGCCGGCGTTTTTGTTTTTGGCGTCCGCCAATTGCTTAAGCCTTTTGTTCACAACACTTGCGAGAATTTGCACAATTTTAGTGCAAATTAGGCCAATCAAGCCCTTTAGAATGAACACTTCCGTAAACCTATAGAAACAATCGACTTTAAGTGTTTTTAGAATGAACACTTCCGAGAAAACCCGGGGAGGGGGGACAGTTATTGTTAACCAAGCGATGCGATGCAGCACCGCTGCCCCGTGGGACGGGGTTCCAATCCTCTATTTCCTTTATTTCCTCTACGTCCTCTGCTTCCTTTCCGTCACTCCTCCAGCCCTGCGCTCCGCAATTTCGCCAGCAGTGTTTTTGGAGACACTCCCAATTTTTCGGAAGCACCGGGTTTTGTTCCACTTGCATTCGCGCAAAGTGCTTTCGAGCAAGACGCGCTCAATATGGCCGACCGCACGCCCCGTGACTTCCTCCAAACTTCCTTCCCAGCTGAACTGCTCCGGCAACATTCCGCCTGGCAATTGGTCCGTATCCGGCTTGACAGCGGGAAGTTGCAGGCCGTCGGCGGTAATGCTGAGACCATCGGTAAGAATCACAGCTCGTTCCATCGTGTTTTGCAGTTCACGCACATTCCCCGGCCAGCGATAGTGCAGCAATCGCTCCCGAGCCTCCTGCGATAATTCCAGGCCTGGCTTCTTGAACTCCCGGCTGAACTTCTCCAAAAAATATTCCGCCAGCAAGAGCACATCGTTGCCGCGCTCGCGCAACGGAGGAATCGTCATCGGCACAGCCGAAATCCGGAAGTAGAGATCCTCGCGAAAGAGCTTCTCCTCCGCAAGTTTCTTCAAATTTCGATTTGTAGCCACGACAATGCGCACATCCACTTCGACGGTCTGCGTGCCTCCGACGCGGTCGAATCGCCGTTCTTCCAGAACACGCAAGAGTTTGGCCTGGATGGCCAGCGGCAGCTCGCCAATTTCATCGAGGAACAGCGTCCCGCGATGCGCCAGGTCCAGCTTGCCGACTTTGCGCGCGCCTGCCCCCGTGAAGGCGCCGCGTTCGTGCCCGAAAAGCTCGTTCTCCACCAGCCCTTCGGGAATCGCCGCGCAATTCAGCGCGACAAAGGGCTGCTCGCGCCGCGGCGAAAGATGATGCACCGCTCGCGCAAACAGCTCTTTACCCGTCCCGCTTTCGCCCAAGAGCAAAACGGTCGAATCCGTCGCCGCCACTTTCTGGATTTGCTGGCTGATTTCCCGGATGGCCGCGTGTTCGCCCAGAATGCGCGGAAATCCATACCGCGCGGTGTACTCCTCACGAAGCAGCAAGTTTTCCCGCTGCATCTCCTGTTGCCGCGTCGCGCGCTGCACCAGCAATTTCAGATGGTCCAGGTCCACGGGCTTCTGCAGAAAGTCGAAGGCGCCCTCTTTCATCGCCGACACGGCTTCTTCGACTGATCCAAACGCCGTGAGAAGCAGGACGGGAATCGTCGCGTCCGCTTGCTTGGACTCGCGAAGCACATCGAGCCCGGACGCTCCCGGCATCTTCAAATCGGTGATGACCATGAGGTAGCGTCGCGCGCGGACCTTCTGGATCGCGGAGGTTCCGTCAGGAGCTTCGTCCACGGCATAGCCCGCGCGCTCCAATGCTTTGCGCAGCATGGCGCGCAGCTCGTTCTTATCTTCCACAAGGAGAAGGGGTTCCATCTCTCTTGTTTCTACCACGAATCAGGGGATAGTTCGGCGGGAACGCGGAGCGGATGTGTAGTGAAGGGAAGTAACCAGCTGGGACGAGATGTGAAACGCGAAACTCGAAGCACGAAATTCGAATTTCGTGCTTCGAGTTTCCTGTATCGAAATTCGACTAAACTACCGAGCCCATCCTGAATCGCCACCGGACTTGCGCAACTCGTCTTCCAGATCGGCTAGTTGCTGTTTCAGGTTGGCGATTTCCTGCTTTTTGGCATTGATCTTGGCGTCCCGCTCATTGATGTCCTTGCGGGAGTTTTGTTCCATCATCGCTTTTTGCGGGTCGCTGTAATACTGCGTCTGCGACTTATCGGATTCTCGCTGCAAAACATCGAGTTCTTTTTCCGCCGTTGCGATTTTATCGCGCTGATCCGCAAACCTCTTTCGCCATTTGGTTTCGGCACTCTCGCCGCTCCCCTTGCTCTTGTCTTCACCGGTTGCCGCCGCGCCCTGTTTTTTTCCTGCGGCCCCTTGTGAACCACCCGCGGCATTGCCCGCCGCTGCTCCCTCGTTCGAGGAAGCGGCGGGCTTTACGTCATCATCCGTATAAACTTTTTTCGGCTTAGGCGCAGCCTTCTGCTGTTCGCGCGCTTTGCGTGCCGCGTCCGCCACTGGATCGGTCTCCTGCTGTTTCGGGGGGTTGTCCTGCTGGTGTCGCGCGAGCACAGGCAGAGCCGCCAGACAAAGTCCGGGTAATAGCATCGAAGCCTTGAGCCAATTCTTGACGCCCATAAAATGCCGCCTCTCCCGGGGTGAGCTGGAATCCCCGGCCTTCTACTTAGATGCTGTCCTTCTTCAATTCTACTGCTTCCGGGACGCTCCGGCACACGGGTAGCGTAACGATAAATGCAGCGCCGCCTTCGGGACGATTCCGCGCCACTACCTTGCCGCCGTGTTGCACGATGATTTTCTGCACCACCGCCAAGCCCAGTCCGGTGCCATTCACTTTGGTCGTGAAGAACGGCCGAAACAGTTTTGGCAGTGCCGCGGTGGAAATCCCCGGCCCGTTGTCGAAAACCGTGATGCGTTGAATTCCGCTCTCGTCGTTCCGTACGACTTCGCCGCGCAGAATCACGCGCCCGCCATTGGCCGCTCCAACGCATGCCTCCGCGGCATTCCTTGCGAGATTCAGCAGCGCTTGCCGGAGCAGGCCTTCGTCTCCCGCCACGCTGCCCAATGGCCCCTCGAATCGAATGCGCACTTGCGGGATGGCCTCGGCCACTTCAGAGACCACGCGCTCCACAACTCCCTCAAGCGCCACCGGCTCGCTGGAGATCTCGAGCGGCCGCGCATAGCGAAGAAATTCCGTCACTACGTGCGTAATATTCCGGGTCTGTTCAAGAATTCTTTCCGCCGACTCCGCCACCTCGCCGGCGCCCGCTTCCGCGCTAATCATTTGGGCGTAGCCCGAAATGGTCGCCAATGCATTCTTGAATTCGTGCGCGATACCCGCGGACAGCTCTCCCACCGCTGCCAGACTATCCTTCAATTGAATCTGTTGCTGCAAGGCCGCAAGTTCCGTCAAATCCGTGATCAGGCAGATCGCTCCGCTGATTTTCTCCGTCCCGCGCCGGATCGGCGAAATGGTTACGCCCAACTGTCTGGACTCGCCTCCGGGCGATGCGTGCTCGACTTGTTCCCGCCGGAAGATGCTCCCGTTCGCCAGGCATTCCCCAATGAACCGCGTCAGCTCCGATTGCTCGCCAAGCACTTCGCTGTACCGCCGGAATCCCAGTCCTCGAATCCCCAATACCTGCTCCGCGGCGGGATTTGCGCTCGAAATAATGCCTGTCGCGTTCACCACAACCAATCCTGCTGGCATGTTGCGAGTAACTTCTTCGCTCAGTCGTTCCGTCTGCTGCGCGCGCTCTCGTTCGATCTTGTGCAGCCGTTCGAGCTCCTTCTCCTGATCGCGGAGTTGACGGATGACTCCTTCCATCGACGCCGTCATGAACGCGGAAGGATTTTCCGATCGCGGCGCCGCCGTCGAAATTCTCACACTTTGAGATTCTCGCGTGCTCTGTAAGAAACGGCGAAGCAAGAAAAGCATGATTCCCACGAGGGCCAGGATTCCCACTGCCGCGCCAATGGCGATTTCCCAAACGCGCTGGGTACTCTCGGCTTGGATTGCTAGGAACGTCATTGCCTGGACCGGCCTCGCATCGGGAAAATTCTCAGCGCAACCCTGGGGCAAGATCAATCGAGAACGAAGAGAACACAAAAACCACGATCAGCGCCGCAATTCCCAAAAAAGTTCCCAGCGGGAGATGGTATTGGCTGGCAATCCGCCAGCGGAGCTGATTCACCGTGCCAAGTCCTCGCCGGCTGGCCCGCTCCGCGATTTTCAGCACCGCGCCGCTCGCATACATGAAAGCGATGACCACGATTCCGATAATGCTGCCGAGCAAAGTCCCCAGCAGAATCATCAGGAACGCATTTCTTACTCCCAGAAACGCTCCGGCCATAGCCATCATTTTCACGTCGCCCATCCCCATGCCCTCCCGGCCGCGCACCAGCTTGTACACTGCAGCCGCCCCCCACAGCATCAGGCTCCCGAACGCCGCGCCAAGAAGTGCCTCGATCACCCCCATGAATCGCTCGGGAGGCAATCCGTGGAAGAGTCGCAAGCTCAGCAGGAAAGCGGTGCCATCGTTCGGCGGCACAAACGCCGAGAAAAGCAATCCCGCGGCGAACCCCGGCCAGGTGATTAAGTCGGGAAGCAGCCGCACGCGCAAATCGGTAACGGTCAAGATAATGATCAGGCAAATGAAGAAGAGCCATTTCACAGTGGCCTGGCTAATCCCAAATTCCAGGTAGCAGGCAACGAACAAAAGCCCCGTCAGCAGCTCCACCAGCGGGTACATCGCCGAGATCGGCGCGCCACAAGCGCGGCACTTTCCCCTGAGCCACAGCCAGGCAAACACGGGCACGTTGTCATAGGCTTTGATGGGCGTCGAGCACCGTGGGCAGCGCGAGCCAGGCAAAACAATAGACAGTTCCTCCGGAATGCGCGTAATGCACACATTCAAGAAGCTCCCGATCATGATGCCAAACAGAAAAAAGAAGACGATGACCACAGTTTAGTCGGCCGCTTTGGGCCACACTTAGTACTCTCCCATACCTGCCACACCGCCTCAATAAAGCGCCGCCCCGCTCCGTGCCCCATTCCTAACGCTGTTTCGTGCTCCGACTTTCTGCTTTCTGTGCTCTGATTGTTCGCGGGGTAGTTTCGCTAGATTCCAAATCGGATTTTTTTCTTCCACCTTTCGACTGTAAACTACCAACGGTCGACTTCTCGCATGCACTGGTTCGAACGCAAAATCCGCCGCTACGAGCACCGCCGCTGGACCACCGACGACAATCGCCGCGTCCAACCATTCCACTGGGGTCTCGAATACATCGGCGGCGATTCCGCCGATTCCAATCCCGGCGAATTTGTTCATCAGCTACGCCAAACAAGCCATCGATCAAAGCGTGGAATGGTTCGCCACTACACCCGCCACCGACTACCACCTCGACAGCGAGAACGTGCTCACCTTCACCAGCTCCATCGAATCTCCCTGGCCTGAAAACAACACCGTGCATGCGCGTCTATGGCCTGCACGACGCGACCGGCGTCCTCCTTTCAAAGCTCCGAAAGGATGCGCTGTGCTTGTCCTCCCTAACTGGAACGCCAAATGGCACGGCCAGGATGGCCTATGCGAATGGGTGGCACGCTTCGGCATCACCGCGTTGAAGATGAGCATGCCCTACCACAACCGCCGAATGGCTAAGGGCCACGAACGCGCCGATCAAATTTGCGGCCCAAATATCGGCCTGACTCTCCAAGCCAACCGCCAGGCCGTCCAAGACGCTCGCCGTTGCCTTCGTTGGCTCGAGCAGCAGGGTTACACCAGGCTGGGCATCCTCGGCACTAGCCTCGGCTCCTCCGTCGGCTATATCACTCTTATGCACGACCCGGCTATCAAGGCCGGCGGTTTCTTTCACTTCTCCACCTACTACGCCGACGTTGTCAGCCAGGGCATGACCACTAACCACGTCTGGGAAGGCCTTCGCCACCACGTCACCGTGGAAGAACTCCGCGACTACTGGGCTCCAATAAGTCCCATGCCATACGTCGAAAGGGGCATGGGCGCCGACCGCAAGTCCATCCTCGTGTATGGAAAATACGACCCGACCATGCTCCCCGAGCTCAGCCGCCAGATGCTTGACGCCCTCCGCCGGCACGGCGCCCACCCACGCTCTCTCCAGCTCCATTGTGGCCACTATTCCCTGGAACTCGCACCCTTTAGCTACATCGCCGGCTACCGCGTGCTCGCTTTTCTCCGGACAGCCCTCGCCCAGTAGCACTCGGCTAGCGCTCAGCTGACGCTGTGCTTGTGCCGCTCTCCCTCGCACAAAAAAGCGGCTCGCCCCAACCTGCAAGGCGAGCCGCTCTGGTTGAGTGCAAATGGAGCCTAGGACAGAGGGCTCACCTTCGACTCAAGCTCTTCGAGTTCCGCTTTCGTTTCACCATACTTGACGTGATCGTCCAGCAGGTCTGCCAATTGTGCGGAAAGCGCCGATTTGTCGGTCAGCAACTCGTGATAGTCGGTGTGCCGAACAAGGTGTGGGTTTTCATTCACGTGCTCAATCGCCCGGGTGGTTCGATCGGCTAGTTCTTCGAGCACGGGGCGTATTTCTTCGATAGCCTTCTGTTGCCACGGAGAGGCTTCCGCTTTCCGGGCTTCGAGCTTGTCGAGAGTTTTTCCGAGCTCGTTCACATGGTCCTTAGTGACCTCCAATTGGCGGCCATGCGTCACGCGGCTAAGCCTCCCGTTTTTGTACGACTCGAGCTTTTCCGTTTCGATCTGGAGCCGCCCCGCCTCGCTCCGCGCCTCTTTCAACAGATTCATGACTTGCACGGAATCTCGCTGCTCGCGTTCCTCTCCGCGCGCCTCCGGTGTGGCCAGGCTCAGCCCTCCCATAAGCGCGGCTGCCATCGTCCAAAGAATTGTTTTTCTAACGGCCGGAATGATCATGACTATTTCCCTCCTCAAACTAGAGTGACCGCCTCATTCGAAAATCTTGACATTGCTGAGGCGTGGGTACATCTTGTCAGTCGATTTCGTTCCGGAACCAGTAGAAATTACAGTGCTTACCGTTCGAGAAAACCTAAACGTTCTCGACCGCTTCCAACCGGGTATGGAATGGCTTAACTATCATCACTTGCTCTATTTCTGGCGCGTCGTCAAGCTCGGCGGTATCAGTCGCGCATGCGAAGAGCTCCGCTTGGCCCCATCCACCATCAGCGCTCAGTTGCGCAGCCTGGAAGATCAACTGGGCGAAAAACTCCTTGCCCGTTCAGGACGGACCTTGATTCCCACGGAGGTTGGCGCCGTCGTCTATGGGTACGCCGAAGAAATCTTCGGCCTAGGCCGCGAGATGATGAATTCCATCAAGAAGCGTCCCACTGGGAAGCCGCTGCGCCTCACCGTTGGAATTGACGACGTTCTGCCGAAAGAAATCGCTCAGCGCTTGATCGAACCGGCCTTCGGGCTCTCCCAGCCTGTTCGTATCCTTTGCCGCGAAGCTTCGCTCGAGCGCCTCGTGGCCAACCTCGCCGCGCATGAGCTGGATGTAGTGCTTTCCGACTCTCCCGCCGCGCCCGTTCACAATCTGCGCTCTTTTGATCATCCGCTCGGCGAAACTGGCGTCATCTGGATGGGCACTCCCCGCCTGGTACGAAAGTACAAGCGGGGATTTCCCAAATCGCTCGACGGCGCGCCAATTCTATTACCAACCGATGACACCGCTATTCGCAGACAATTGGATCATTGGTTTTCCCATCTCGGTGTCCGGCCCGACATGGTGGGGGAGTTTAAGGATTACGCTTTGTTGCGCGTATTTGGCCAGCGGGGAACCGGCTTATTTCCAGCCCATTCTGTGCTCGAAAGGCAATTCCGGAGAGAATATGGTCTGCAACGCTTGGGTGCCGCAAAAAATGTGCGCGGCCGCTTTTATGCCATTACTGTCGAGCGTGGGCTCAATCACCCAGCTGTAAAGGCTATTTGTTCTTCCGCCGGAAAACAATCTCCAGCGCCAGAGCGTGCCGCTCGCCGGATGCGCCGTGTAGGAGTTGAGTGCACGGACAGTTCCACCGCCTGCCGGAGCCACTCCAATCGGCTGCCTAATAATTGAGCGTTAAGCCTTCGAATGCTGCGCCCGGATGGATTTGTCCCAGGATCCACTGCAACTCACCGTGGCGGAACGGGTAACGCAAGCAGTCGTATGCCCCGAGCTTCACTGCCTGAAGGTAGCTGTCCCAATCCGCAATCCGCGAAAATACGATCACGGGAATCTTTTTCGCGGCGATCGTCAGGATACGCAGCGCGTCGCGGAAGTCTCCGTCCGGCAAGAATTGCTCGCACAAAAGCAATGCCGCCCGTTCATCCAACGCGCCAGTTCGTAATTCACCCACCAAGCCCAGGCGCACTGGTTCGAATCCGCATTCAGTCAGTGCCGGTGCCAAGTTCTCGCACGCCTGCTCGTCACCCGTCAAAATCAGCGCGCTTTTTTCGTAGCCACCCGCGGTGCGTCCGCGACGTCCTGGCCAGAGCCGTTCCATTGCCGTTGCGCATCCCGGGGATAAAATATGGCTGCTCATGCTGTTTTTCTCCTCTGCCGGTTCTCAAAATGACGAAGTGTCCTACGCGCTTCTCAACTGTCCGCATTATCGGAAATTTCCTCGCACGAAATACTCGCGGCTGTTTTTGCGGATTCCTATCACATTCTCGTGTTTACTGAGGTCCTCAAACCGCGAATCGGCTCCCTAAGTGCCGCGACGAATTTTGTGCAATTCGCCTTCCTTCACGGCCAGCACGAAGGAGGAGCTCCGCGACGAATGGGTAATCCTTGTCCTCATCGTCCCGCCGACCGCCTGGATCGCTGAGCGTGGTTTGTACGCGTCCGGTCTTCGCATAGTGCTGCGCAGGCCTGCTTGCAACGTTCGCTCCGCGTACTTTCGAATCCCGTCCGTCATTCCGCCGTGCTGGACTCGAACCGCCACGCCCGTAGCTCCTCCCTCTCGCTTCCTCTCGTAATGCGAGGCTCCAGTTAGTCGCGTTGCCTTGCCCTTCACAATGAGAAAATTCGCTGCACATTGTTCGAAAAAACCGAACTATCCCCTAACGACTTTTGTTCGACAAAATTTGTTGCGCACTGGATCCCAGCCTCAGCTCGCTAGCGGGGCGTTCACTAGCAAAGGGTGATTGCGCCTCCTGCGCCCTGTCAAAATCCACTGGCGGCCGCTCTTCTTCCATGCCGAAGATTTCCGCAACACCTCCCTCCCGTGAATGGCAGGCTTATCATTCCTTAGCCCTCGCTATTCGGTCATCCAAGGTCACCAATCACCGGTCACCACTCGGCACTCTTGGCGCACCTCTCCTCCTGTATCATCTCCTCATGGAAACACTCCTCGTCGAGGCCTTTGGCCCTCTGGCCGTTGCCCTGATCCTTTACGTTGCGATCTCCGGTGGTCGCCGTTTCATTCATCAAGTCCGTAATCGGCTATCTCCCGAGCAATTGCAGGCCGCCCGTGATTCTTACCGCAACCGCCTCGTGCATCCCCGCGCGGAGGAAGTCGAGCAGGGAATTGGGGCGCTCCTTCCGCAACGCCTGCTGACCCTGTACGACGATCATCAAACCATCCTCACCGAGCAAATTGAAATCCGCCGACCGGACACCGATCCAGAAGACGCGGCCGCCCAGAAAGACTTGGCCGGCCCTAAACTCTCAGCCGAATGGATCGAAGCTTTCCTTCCTCTCGACCTGGAAAGCCAAAAGTACACAGTGGATTTAGCCGCTTTCGGTTGTGGCAAAGGATTCTGCTTCGCCACCGATGGCGCCGGTAATTTCTATTGGACTCCCCTTAGTGAAACGCGCCAAGCGGACGCTCCGGTCTTTTTCGTCTGCCACGATCCCCATGGCAACGAACAAGTCGCCACCTCACTCGACGAATTCTTCTCATGGCCCCGGACTATCCACGCGCCCGAGTCGGAAACAACTGCGTGAAGACCAGACTCTTCGGAACCGATCTGGATGGGGGAGCTCGAAACTAAAAATCTGAATTATTACTTGAGGTTTTCTTGGAAGATTTTGAAATTCCAGTCACTTACCGACAGCTGACCGCGTTTTTCGCCCGAACAAAAGTGCCAGGTTCTAATGCAGTACTTGAGCTAGAGCGCCCTCAGCCAGGAGGGCCGCAACCGACTCGATCTCCACGCCTAGCGGGCGGTCTTGCGATCACCTTTGGAGACTTCGCCCGCACAGCGTCGTAGGCCTTCGTTGCCAGAGTCCCGGTTTTCAATGGCGCAAGCAGGTCAATCCCCTGGCAGGCGCAAAGCAGCTCGATTGCGATCGTGTGCCGTAAATTTTCAAGCATTCGTCCCAGCCGGCGTGCGCCGCTCATTCCCATGGAGACGTAATCTTCCTGATTGCCGGAGGTCGAAATCGAATCGACCGAATGCGGCGTCGCCAGCGCCTTGTTCTCGCTGGTCAAAGCCGCGGCCGTCACCTGCGCGATCATGAAGCCGGAATTCAGCCCCGGCTCCGGCGTAAGAAATGCCGGCAGCATGCTCGTCAGGGGATTGGTCATCTGTTCGATGCGCCGCTCGGAAATGCCGCCGAGCGTGGCCAGCGCTATCGCGACTTGGTCCGCGGCCATGGCCAGAGGCTGCCCATGAAAATTTCCGCCGCTGACAATGTCACCGCCGCCTTCCGCTTTCGCAAAAACAAGCGGATTGTCCGTCGCGCTGTTCAGTTCCACGGCAGCGATTTCGCGCGCTTGCGCCAGCGAATCGCGCACCGCGCCATGCACTTGCGGAGTGCAGCGCACGCTGTAAGCGTCCTGCACGCGCGGATCTTTTTCCGCAGAGCGGTGCGACTCGCGAATTTGGCTGCCTTCGTTCAAGTGCGCCAGGTTTCGCGCCGTGGTCACGGCACCGGTATAGGCTCGCGCCTGCATGATGCGCGCGTCGAAGGCTCCGGGGCTTCCGCGCAGAGCGTCGAGGGAAAGGGCGGCGGCAACATCGGCGCTGTCGATGAGAATTTCCGCTTCTCGCAGTGCAAGGCTCAGCAGGGCCAGCATTCCTTGCGTGCCGTTGAGCAGCGAAAGCCCTTCTTTCGCTTCCAATGCGACCGGTTTAATTTCCGCGCGCCGCATCGCTTCGCCGCCGTCGAGAATTTCGCCCTTGTTACGTTGCGCTGGCCTTCGCCGATGACCACTGCTGCAAGGTGCGCCAGCGGCGCGAGATCGCCGGAGGCGCCGACTGATCCTTGCGATGGAATCACCGGATGCACTCCCGCGTTCAGCATCGCGCAGAGCGTTTCCACAATCAGTGGCCGCACTCCGCTGAATCCTTTTGCCAGAGCATTCGCGCGCAACAGCATCATTGCGCGCGTTTCGGTGCCGGTTAGAGGAGCGCCAACGCCACAACAATGTGAGCGAACCAGGTTCACTTGCAAATTTCGCACTTGCTCCGCCGAAATGCGCACCGAAGCGAGTTTCCCAAAACCCGTGTTGATCCCATACGCCACAGCTCCCGAAGCGACGACCTGGTCAACCACCGCGCGGGAAGCGTTCATCTTTTCTGCCGCAGAGGGAGCAAGAGCAACCGTGGCGCCGTCGAGAGCCACGCGATACAACTGCTCAAATGTCAGATCGTTGCCGGTTAATGCAACTGCAGGAGCGACGCTCATGCTTCTCTCCGATCAGGTTGCGGCGCCACGACGGCCTTAAAGACGCTGTGGTATTTTGCCGGTAGCAATTTCGGCCGGCCGTTGCTTCCGCAAATGATGTGCGTCGTCTCGCCCGTCGCAAGCAATTTACGGTCCGCATCACGAATCACTTCGTAGGAAAACTTTATCGATGCGGTTGCGCGACTCCGCAATGCGCGTGCGGATTCGCAAGACTTCGTCGTATCGTGCGGATGGAGATACCGGCAATGCGCGTCGGCCACGACAATGTGGCAATCGTCTTCCTTCTCCATGCGCGTGTACTCGATGCCCAGCGCGCGGATCAACTCCACGCGGCCTACCTCGAACCACACCAGATAGTTCGCGTGGTAGACCACGCCCATCTGGTCGGTTTCGGCGTAGCGCACCCGTACTGTCGCGTCGTGGTATTCGATCATTCTCATGTCCTGTGAATCGAGGCGCTCGCCGGCGTGGATTATTCCACGTCGGTGCTCCAAACGGGTTTGCGTTTCTCGAGAAAGGACGCGAGCCCTTCCTTGAAATCGGCCGTGCATCGGATACGGGCGTTCTCCAGGATCGCGCGCTCCAGATCGGCATCGACGCTGGCGGCAGCCGCCGAAGTCAGCAGCCGCTTTGCTCGCGTCAGGCTTACGGGGCTCGCGGCAATCAGCACGTCCGCCAACTCGCGCGCCCGTTGCATCAAATGTTCGCGCGGCACGATTTCCGTGATGAGTCCAAGACTCATTGCTTCCGCCGCTTCAACCAATCGGCCAGTCAGAAGCAAATTGCGCGCCTGCTTGTCGCCAATTTGCCGCGTCAGAAAAACAGAGACGATGGCAGGCAAGAATCCGATCTTCACTTCCGTGTAGCCAAATTTCGCTTCCGGCACCGCCATCGTGAAGTCGCACAATGTGGCGATTCCGCAACCGCCCGCCAGCGCAGCGCCGTTCACCGCGGCGATCAACGGCTTTGAAAAACTCCAAATGCGACGGAACATTTTCCCCATGCGCCGCGAATCGTCCATGTTTTCCGCGGAAGACTGGCTGGCGATATCAGACGAACATTTCCAAATCCATTCCGGCGCAAAAGGATTTGCCTGCGCCGGTAATGATCGCCACCCTTGCGTGGCTGGTCTCGATGTCGTCCAGCGCGGACTGCATCTCGGAGACCATCTTTGCATTGATGGCATTACGTTTGTCGGGCCGGTTGAGCGTCAGCGTCGCCAGTTGGCCGGTGAATTCCAGTGTCAGTGTTTCAAACATTTGTGCGAGTCTCCAGACTCCTGAAAGTATCGGTGAAATCCGCCGGAGTCACTCTCTTTCGCGGCTGTCCACCGGGTATTGCTCGCGGCCAGACATGCAAAATGCTACACTGGGAATACGCCGCTCCCGCAAAGTTGGAGCTTAATCTCCGAAATGATTCTAATTCACTAGCGGCGCATGTGCATACTTTGCGCGAATCTCGTTGGCCATGTCGAGCACTGTTCCCAGCCGCGAGGAATCAATCCCCGGATCGGCGCCAGCTTTTTTTCAGCGCGGCTAGAACGTCTTCCGTGGCGATGTTGCCCACAAGATTGTCTCCGGCAAACGGGCAGCCGCCGAGTCCGGTTAATGCGCTATCAAATCGTCGGCAGCCAGCTTCGTAGGCGGCCAGAATTTTTGCTTCGGCATCTTCCGGGCGGCTGTGCAGATGCACGCCAAGCTCGATTCCGGCAACGTGGTCTTTCACCTGGCGATAGAGATCCGCCGACAAGTTCCGGCGTAGCCGTGCCGACAGTATCCGCAAGCGAAACTGTGCGCACGCGAATTCCTTTCAGCCAGTCCAGCGCATCCGCGACGATTTCCGGTCCCCAAGGTTCATCGTAGGGATTGCCGAACGCCATCGAGATGTAAACAACAAGATCCTTCTTGGCGGCGAGAGTTTCCTTACGCAGTTTTTCGACGAGCAGGCGCGATTCATTTCGCGTCATATTGGCATTGGCGCTTCGAAAATACGCCGAAATCGAATATGGATACCCAATCGTAGTAACGCCGGGCGTCGCAAGCGCCCGCTCCAGTCCTTTCTCATTCACGACGATGCCAATAATTTCTGGAAGCTCGACAGCATCGGAAAGGGAAGCGTTGAGTTTTGCCATAACATCTTCGCTGTCCGCCATCTGTCTTACATGCTTCGGCGAAACAAAACTCACTGCATCAATATGCTTGAATCCAGCAAGGATAAGTTGCTTCAAATACTCTGCCTTGTATTCGGTCGGGATGAGTTCCGGCAGCCCTTGCCATGCATCTCGCGGGCATTCGATGAGTTTACGCTTTCCATGGCGATCCAAGCGGTGATTGCGGACAGTCGAAAGTCGAAAGTTGAAAGTCGAAGGAAGAAAAAGACAGCATCATTTTGCCTCAACCTTTTTCCGAAGCCCGTGCAGCATGCTAGCCAGTTCTGCAACATCGCTAAAGCACACGTTGCCTGCGGCGGGAGGGACATATTCCAAACCTCGGCTAACAAGCAGAAGATACTCTGTCTCCGCTAAGGATGCCTCAGCCATGTTCAAAAAGCGGGCGTAATCTTGATTGCTGACTCTTTTTGAACCCTCGGCTATGTTTGTCGGAACGGAAAGAACGGCACGGCGTAGTTGCGACGTTAGTCCGTAGCGCTCGACCAGCGGAAAGCCTGTGGTGAGTTTGTAAACCTTAAGTACGAGCGCATGGCCACGCTGCCAGACTTTTAGCTCTGTAAACCGTTGCATTTGTTTCGTCCTTCGACTTTTAACTTTGGACTTTTAACTCTCTCAAGTTTGCAGAACACCGGTCTTAAATTCGCGGATGTCGGGATTAAGCGCGGCGGCTTCTAGGGCACTGATGAGCGCCTCGCGGGTGTGCGCGGGGTCGATGATGGCATCCACCCAGAGGCGCGCGGCGGCGTAACGTGGATCGGTTTGATGCTCGTAGGTGGCTTTCACGCTTTCGAGCATTTCTTTGCGGGCTTTCTCGTCTACTTTTTTGCCTTCGCGTTCGAGTTGCTTCAATTTTATTTCGGCCAGCGTGTTGGCGGCCGCGTCGCCGCTCATGACCGCGAACTTTGCCGTTGGCCATGCAAACATAAAGCGCGGATCGTAGGCTTTGCCGCACATCGCGTAGTTGCCCGCGCCGAAACTGCCGCCGCAGATCACGGTGATTTTTGGCACCACGCTGTTGGCGACGGCGTTGACCATTTTCGCGCCGGCGCGGATGATGCCGCTCCACTCGGCGTCTTTGCCGACCATGAAGCCGTTCACGTCGTGCAAGAAAATCAGCGGGATGCGGTTCTGGTTGCAATCGAGAATGAAGCGCGCGGCTTTTTCGGCGGACTCGGTGTAAATCACGCCGCCAAACTCGATACGCTTCTGGTCCGAGCCGCGCGCCAGCGTTTGCACGTGCTTTTTCTGATTGGCGACGATGCCAACAGCCCAGCCTCCGATGCGCGCGTAACCGCAGAGGACCGTCTCGCCATATTCCGGGCGATATTCTTCAAATTCACTGGCGTCCACGATGCGCGCGATGATTTCGTGCATGTCGTATTGCTTGGCGGGATCGCTCGAGAAAATTCCGTAAATTTCATCGCCCGGATAGAGCGGCTCTCGCGCGGCGACGTGGCTGAAAGGCGACGGATTCGCCGCGCCCATCTTATCGACCAGCGAGCGAATCCTCGCAATGCACGCATCATCGTCCGGCTCGCGAAAATCCACCGTGCCGCTAATCTGCGAATGCATTTTCGCGCCGCCCAGATCCTCGGCGGAAGTGACCTGCCCGATGGCCGCCTGCACCAGCGCGGGTCCGGCCAAAAATAATCCGGAGCCTTCCGTCATCAAGATGTGGTCGCACATCAGCGGCAGGTACGCTCCGCCAGCCACGCACATGCCCATGATGGCGGCGAGCTGAGGAATGCCCATCGCGCTCATCACCGCGTTGTTGCGGAAAACGCGGCCGAAATCGTCGGTATCAGGGAAAACGTCTTCCTGCAGAGGCAAAAATACGCCGGCGGAATCGACCAGATAAATCGTCGGGATATGATTTTCGATGGCGATATTCTGCGCGCGAATGACTTTCTTCGCGGTCATCGGGAAAAACGCGCCGGCCTTCACGGTCGCGTCATTGGCGATGAGCATGAACGTGCGCCCGCAAACTTTCGCGAGGCCCAGTAATAGCTTCCCGCGGAGGGCGCGCCGCCCCATTCTTCGTACATTTCGTAAGCGGCGAAAATACCCAGCTCGAAAAGTTGCGAGCCGGGATCGATCAGCTTCGCGATGCGTTCCCGCGCCGTGAGCCGGCCTTTCTTGTGCTGCGATTCGATGGCTTTCGCGCCGCCGCCCTGGCGAATCTGTTCTTCTTCGTTCTTGATTGTCGTGAGGAGATCAATGATGCGGCGGTGATTTTTTTCGAAGTCGGGCGACTTCGCCTTCACGCTGGTTTTCAAAACGGACGCAGCCACTCGCAGACCTCGCGCAGGGATTCACACGGGCGCGCCGAAGCTCCGTCGCACGCCAAGAGAAACAGTATACGGTCCGCCGCACTTTTCCGCGAGTACACCGCCCGACACATGTGTGTTGACGGTTCTCAGCTGAGTGCATACACTTCTGTCAATACAGTGCCGCAAAGGCACTGAATCTTTTATCGGAGGCGCCTGTGAACACCTCAGTCAAAGTTATTGCGCGCGGGTGTGTCTCCGGTGATGCTTCGAATTAGCCGGTTGAATTAATCGAGCGATATTGCCGGACGACCTTCCCGCTCCTCCTTTTCCGCTGACAACTGAATTACTGCGTTTGCTGAACGGTCTGGGCGTTCGATCAGGCTTTCCGTTTGAGCGAACGCAAAGCCGCGCTGCATCGCTGGAGCGATTCGGCCGCAGCGCACGTGGCTGCTTACGGGCAGCAGGAGGGTATTCAAGTGTTCATCCAGGATTTGGGTTGGGATCTTTATTTTGAAGAATTGTGGATCGAATGCAGAAGTGAAGATTGCGTGCCGGCGCGCGTTGTGTCGCAGCAACGCGGGTTGTGGCGCGTGGCGGGAGAGTTCGGAGAATGCTGGGCAGAGGCGTCCGGCAGATTGCGAACAGAATCCGAGGCAGGCGGAGATTGGCCGGCTGTCGGCGATTGGGTGGCAGCGGAAGTTCACCCTGGGCGAACAAACGCGTTGATTCAGCACGTGCTGCCTCGGCGGAGCCGATTTGCGCGCAAAGTTGCCGGCAAACAGATCGCAGAGCAAGTAATCGTCGCGAATATCGATGTTGCGTTTATCGTGGCGGCGCTGGACGGCGATTTCAACGTTCGGCGCATCGAACGATACATGGCGCAGTGCTGGGAATCCGGCGCTCGTCCCGGCGATAGTCTTGAACAAGGCCGACGAGTGCGCGGAAGGCCAAGAGCGAGCCGCGGAAATAGAAGGAGATCGCCATGAGCGTGCCGGTATTCCTTATCAGCGCAAAAACCGGAGAGGGATTGGAGGCGCTTGAGACTTACTTCCTAAAAGGGCAAACGATTGTGCTTCTTGGATCGTCCGGAGCGGGGAAGTCCACTCTGGTGAATCGTTTGTTGGGGAGGAGCGGCAGCGCGACGTACGCGGTGCGGGAAAGCGACAGCCGCGGGCGCCACACAACTACATCTCGCGAACTGTTCTTGCTGCCGGGCGGCGCAATGATCATCGACACGCCAGGCTTGCGCGAACTTCAGTTATGGAACGCGGCAGAGGGATTGTCACAAACTTTCGCGGACGTCGATGAACTTGCCGCGCAGTGCCGATTCACCGATTGCCAGCATCGAAACGAGCCTGGCTGCGCCGTGCAAGCCGCTCTTGCGGCGAAGGAATTCTGAGGCCGGGATCGACTGGAAAGCTGGCGCAAACTACAGCGCGAACAGGAGTTTCTCTTGCGAAAAATGGATCCTGAAACTAGCGCTGCCCAAAAGAAGCGGATTAAAATATCATGCGACAAGTGAAGAAGATTATCAGCAAGCGGGACAAAGGCAAGAACTAAAAACCGAACATGCGAGAGTTGCTTTTGAATCTGGAACTGGCACGCCGGGTGGAACTTGCGGAAGCGCAAGCTGCCGTCGAATGCGCGGAGGCTCTCGGACGCTTTCGGCCGGAAAGCGGCGCGGCGGCCAGGCGAGTTGCCGGAGGCTTCGCGGTGTATTGCGGCAAGGATTCGCCAATTACGCAGGCCGTGGGGATGGGACTCGATGGGCCGGTGAGTGCGGAGGAGTTCGATCGCCTCGAAGAGTTCTACCGAAGTCGCGACGAAACCGTGCGCGTCGAGACTTGTCCGCTGGCCGACCCTTCCTTCATCGAGCAGTTTGGCCAGCGCGGGTATCGCGTCACGGAATTTTCAAACGTCATGGCGCGGCAGGTGAGTCCCGACGACACGTGTCCCGAGCCTCCCGCCGGCATTAGCATCGAAAAAATCGGCAAGGATCAGATCGATGTGTGGACTCTCACTGTCTCCCAGGGATTCGCGGAGAAGTTTCCGGTGTCGCAGGAACTGCTCGAAGTTATGAAACTGTTCGCATTCGGGCCGAAGACGGAATGCTATCTGGCGCGCGTCGATGGAAAAATCGCCGGGGGGGGGACGCTCGCGCTTCATGATGGGGTCGCGGGATTATTTGGCGCCAGTACGCTGCCGGTGGCGCGCAGGCGCGGCGTGCAAACGGCGCTCCTGCAAAGACGCCTCGCTCGCGCATCACAGGCGGGCAGCGACCTCGCCGTCAGCATCGCGCAGCCGGGCAGTAGTTCGGAACGCAATATTCTCCTGCAGGGCTTTCAGGTTCTTTACACTCGCGTCAAATTCGAAAAAATATTGGATTAAGATGAGGATTGCGGCCTCAGCGGGCCAGGCGCTTGTGGATGAACTCGACGATGTCCTGCGTGGAAGTGCCTGGCAGGAAGATTTCGGCGATGCCCGATTGTTTCATGGCGGGGATGTCTGCTTCAGGAATGATGCCGCCAACAAGAACGGTGACGTCGTTCATCCCTTTTTCGTGCAGCAGCTTCATGAGTTGCGGGCAGATGGTGTTGTGAGCGCCGGAGAGGATCGAGAGGCCAATGACATCGACGTCTTCCTGCACGGCGGCGGTGGCAATCATCTCGGGGGTCTGCCGCAGGCCGGTGTAGATCACTTCCATGCCCGCGTCACGCAACGCGCGAGCAATCACTTTGGCGCCGCGGTCGTGCCCATCCAACCCCGGCTTCGCTATCAGCACACGAATCTTCTTTTGCATCATAAGGCGATGTCACCATCCCAGGGAATCCGCGGAACCGCTGCCTTCACTGCGTCAGACTGTAACGGCAGCTCGGCTCAGTAAGCTTAAGATCGCTGCGCCACTTCAGGTCGACATGCTCGACGAACTCAAAACGCTGGTTGCTCTCCTGCCCGACGATTTCGAGCAAATGTCTTCCAGGCAGCGCCCAAATTGCAAACCGGCCTTGATTGTCGGTGCTCGTCTTGCGCTTGCCGGATCTTCCGGATCTCATCCAAAACCTCTCCAGAGCAAAGCAATGTTTCGTATCAGACAGGTTGTTGTATCCTGCCAAATCCGAATCGCGTTCGTTGGTCAGCCGAGGGAATCTGGAAGACGCGCGCATTTGTGGACTTTCTCCTTCTCGTTTTCTCTGCTGGATTTTAGCGAGCGCGCCGGTGATGCGTTGCCGTTGGTCTTCATTCACTGAATAGATGGTCACGCTGGCGCCTGGGAGTGCAGTGGTATTCTGATTGCCGGTGGCAACAACCACTTCTCCTGTGATTCTCGAACTCGCCAGCCAAAAGATGACGACTCCCGCCGCGAGGAATGAGGACCAGTAATAAGCCGCCATATCTCTTCATGATGGAAGCCGGTCCGTGACTGAGAAACGGACTGACCTTCCGTCGGAGGTGTATTCAAAGGCGGATTCAGAGGAGCCATCCAACTGCCTTTCGATTTCTCAAGTAATTGCTACTTCTTCGTAGGTGCCGAAGACGTCGCGCATGGCGTCGCAAATTTCGCCCACGGTGGCGTAGGCTTTTACGGCGTCGAAGAGGAACGGCATGAGGTTGTCTTTCCCTTCGGCTGCTTTGCGTATAGCGTTGAGGCGGCGGTCGACTTCGGCCTTCGAGCGATCGGCCCGGAGTTTCGAGAGGCGCTCCGCTTGCCGGTGGGCGACAGTCTCGTCAATATGCAGAGTATCCAGCGGCTTTTCCTGCGCGACGAAATCATTGACGCCGACGATGATTTTTTCCTTTTTGTCCACCGCCACCTGGTAACGGTAGGAAGCCTCGGCGATTTCGCGTTGTGGGTAACCACGTTCAATGGCCGCTACCATTCCGCCCATCGCGTCAATTTTTTCGATGTAGTCCCATGCGCCACGCTCGACCTCGTTCGTCAGCGTTTCGACGAAATACGAACCGCCGAGCGGATCGACAGTATTGGTGACGCCGGTTTCGTGCGCGATGATTTGCTGCGTGCGCAGAGCGATTGTGGCTGCGAACTCGGTAGGCAGCGCCCAAGCTTCGTCTAGCGAATTTGTATGCAGCGATTGGGTTCCGCCGAGAACGGCCGCCAGCGCCTGGATCGCAGTGCGCACCACATTGTTATATGGCTGCTGCGCCGTCAGCGAACAGCCTGCGGTTTGCGAATGGAAGCGCAACGCCCAGGTGCGCGCATTCTTGGCGCCGTAGCGCTCGACCATCGCTTTGTGCCAGATGCGGCGGGCCGCGCGATACTTGGCGATTTCCTCGAAGAAATCATTGTGCGCATTGAAAAAGAAGGAAAGCTGCGGGACGAACTCGTCCACGTCCAGCCCTCGGCGCATGCCCCATTCGACATATTCCATTCCGTCGCGCAGCGTGAAGGCTAATTCCTGAATGGCGGTCGAACCGGCTTCGCGGATGTGGTAGCCGCTGATCGAGATGGTGTTGAACTTCGGTGTATTTTTCACGCCAAATTCAAACGTGTCGATCACCAGCCGCATCGACGGCTCGGGCGGATAGATATACTCCTTTTGCGCGATGTATTCCTTCAGGATGTCGTTCTGTAGAGTCCCCGAAATCTTCTTCCAGTCCGCGCCTTGTTTTTCCGCAACGGCCAGGTACATTGCCCAGATGACCGCCGCGGGCGAATTGATGGTCATTGAAGTGGTGACGCCGGCGAGCGGAATCTTGTCGAAGAGCACTTCCATGTCGGCGAGGGAACTAATCGCTACCCCGCACTTGCCGACTTCGCCCTCTGAAAGCGGATGGTCGGAGTCATAGCCCATCAAGGTCGGAAGATCGAACGCGGTCGAGAGACCGGTCTGGCCTTGCGCCAGCAGGTATCGAAAACGCTGATTGGTGTCTTCCGCCGTGCCGAACCCGGCAAACTGCCGCATCGTCCAGAGTCGCCCGCGATGCATGGTGGAATGAATGCCGCGTGTGTACGGAGGCTCCCCGGGAAATCCAAGCTCGCGGTTTGCATCCCAGCCCGTGAGATCCGCAGGAGTGTAAAGACGCCGGATCGGAAATCCGGAAATCGTGGTGAATTCCGCTTGGCGCTCAGGACTTTTTTCCAGCGTCGGACGAAGGGTGTTTTCTTCCCAGGCGCGTTCTTGCGTCAGATGGCTTGCGTGAAACGGTTGGAGCGTCGGCGGCGGTTATCGTCGAACTGTTTCCCTTGGCGTGCTCGCTCATAGTCTGGCGCTCCCCAATCGCCTGCGTCCGGCAAGACAGTTCGAAAGAACGCAGAATTCCATGCTATGCGAAAGCGAAAAGCGGAGCAAGGGGAGTAGACACAGTAGTCAGCAGTGGAAAAAACGAGGCCGGACAGGCTGCAGCGCCCATCCGGCCACGCAAAAGAAGTTATCGCCGCCCTCCATCCGGAAGGCTCCTGAAGATTTCGTCTGTTCCGACGACCTTCCCGTGGAGTGTGCCAGGGATGAGGGTCTCGCGGTCCACCTCACCGGACTTGGCGTCGGCGATGGTGACGTGATTGACCTCAAGCGTCCGGCCCACCGCGCGCTCATAGTTGGCTTTGGCTTCCTCGAGGTTGGCCAGTGCGCGAATTTCCGTGCCTTGGGCGGTGATGAGGTCGCGTTGCGTCTGAATGACCAGGAACACCGTCGATGCGCCGAGCTGATATTTCTTCTGTTCGGCGTCAAACGTCTGTTGCTGCAGTTCCCGCGCTTTGATCGCGGCAGCCACCTGAGCGCGGCCTTGCGTGAGCGCGATGTACGTGTTGCGGACGTCAAGAAGCGCGGCGTTTCGAAGTTGCTGCGCCTGCGTTTCAAATTGGCGCTGAACAAGGAGAGCGCGAGCGTGTTCGGCCTGGGCCGAGCGGTTGCCAAGGGGGAGCGTTAAGGTCAGCTGGCCGGCATATTCGGGGAAGGTATTGTGAAAGATCTGGCTTTGCGCCGTTGTGAAGCCCTGCCGAGAAGTGCCTACAACGGGGATAACGGTCGTCGGCTCGAAGATCGGAGTCGGCACGCCGCCGACATCCACGTTGATGGGGTTGCCGTTGACATCCACGATGGGCACGCCAGCCCCAGTCGTAGGAGTTCCGGGAATGGTACTGTTTCCCGCCAAGCCAGCGGACAGGTAGAACGCGTTTGCAGTGAGCGAGGGCAGAAGGGCGTTCTTGGTAGCCCGCACGTCAATTTCGGCGTTCTTCAGGTTGTAGATCTGTTCCTGCAATTCAGGCCGCTTGGCGAAAGCCTCTTTAATGGCGTCTTGAAAGGAAGCCGCTTCAATGGTGGCGGGCTCTTTTGGCTGGTCAGTCGGAAGGATCACCACGTCGATGAGATTCGGAGCGAGCGGGTCCTTGGAGATGAAATTTTTCAAGGTTTGCTCGTCCTGGAGCTGAATTGTCTGAGCAAGAATGAGGTTCTGATTGTTGGTGGCGAGTTCGGATTCAGACCGGGTGACATCGAGCGGCGCCAAGCTGCCGATTTCCAACTGCTTTTTGTTGTCCTCGTAAAGCTTTTGGGCAACGGCCACAGCCTGTTCATTGACCCTGACGCTTTCCCGCGCGTAAACGAGTTCCCAGTAAGCCGTGATGGTATTCGTGATGGTGGTGATGGCCTGTAGGGTGAATGCCCAGTCCGCGATTTTGCGATTGTTGTTGGCGATGCGAATGTTGCGAGTCCACATTTCTTTGCCGAAACCGTTCAATAAAGGCTGCGAAATAGAAACTGAAAGCGATGAGTTCACGGAAGGGTTGAAGAAGTTTGCGGCATTCGAACTGCTACGGGTGTTGTTCCAACCAACAGTTATGTTCGTTCCCGTATGAAATGTCTGCGAATACTGGTTATTAAATTGAGTACTGTGCGTAACGACGGAGCTAAGGCTGTTTATGCCTGAACCGGAGAGGAACGGGTTGTTTACTGGTGAACTGAGATCGACAATCGTGGTCGTGCTCGTGACCAGGGGATCGAAGTTCTGAACGTAGAAAGCGAACGGGTTGATGCTGGCGGAGGAAGCGACAATCTGTGCCCCAGGCGTACCGAACCCATTGCTGCCGGCTGCGGCGTTGAGGAGCCCAGCATCGGAGATCCAGGGGTAGTAGCGCTGGACGGCGATGTCTAGGCTGTTCTCGAGCGCTAACTCGACGGCGTCTTGGAGGCTGATCTGGAGCTTCCCGTCGTGGATGAGCTGATCGATCCGCGGCGAGTTTGTGAGCACCGGAGCCTCAACCTGAATAGATTGGTACGGCTTCAAGATGTTGGGGAAGGCACTTCGGCCATGCGAGTAACTATGCTTACCGACGCCCAAGGAGGCCACCGGAGCGATCGATGAGCCTTCCTGGGCAGGGGTGGCCGCTGGGGCGGGATTTGGCGGTGGATTCTGGGCGGAGCTCTGTGCGAAAACGGTGGAGAGTGGCCCCCCGGCAAGCAGGCCCGCCAATACCATAGCGAGCAGAGATCGGACCCCTTGCGAAGCTGTCCTCATGGCATTTCCTCTGGAAATGGACCGCTTCAGGGTCCCCCTCAGCGTCTTCGTAATCATCTTTATCCCTCAAGATTCTGTCCCATCGGGACGTTTTTATTTTGACCTAACTCTGTAAAACGCTCGAACCATAGCTTTTGTTTCATTTGCGGGCTGGATTTGGGGGCACCCATGGCAATAAACCCTGTGCCGTGAACCAGAAACACGACCGCGTTCGGCGAAACGAGGATAGAGGATAATTGACACTGAGAGGCAAGACAAGGTTTGGCGTAGACCGAGAATGCCAGCGCACTAACGAATCGACCAGGTTCTGGAAGCTCTCCGTTCGCCGAGGCGGGTTCCGGCGACGATCTGGGAGTTCGTGGAGGACTACAGTGAGCGCGAGGCCGCGCGAGAGACTATTCGAGCGTGGCCCCGCCGGAAGATCAGCGCGTGCTTCCCTCTCGATAGAGATCGTCCGTGCCGACGACTCTTCCGTGAAGCGTTCCCGGGATCAGCGTTTCGCGTTCGACTTCTCCGGATTTAGCGTCCGCGATGGTGACATGATTCACGTCCAAGGTGCGGCCCAGCGCGCGTTCGTAGTTGGCTTTGGCTTCTACAAGATTAGCGAGCGCTCGAAGTTCAGTCCCTTGCGCGGAGATGAGGTCGCGCTGCGTAAGAATCACGTTGTAGACAGTGGAAGCCCCCAGACGGTACTTCTTCTGCTCGGCGTTGAACGTCTCCTGTTGCAGTTCGCGCGCCTTGCTGGCGGATTCCACCTGGGCACGGTCTTGCGTAAGTGCAATGTACGTGTTGCGGACGTCGAGAAGCGCGGCGTTTTTCAATTGTTGGAGCGCCGATTCCTGCTGCCGCTGCGTCAGGATCGACCGCACACTGTCCGCCTGCGCCGAGCGATTTCGCAAAGGAAGACCCAAGGTTAGTTGGGCGGAAAAATCAGGGAACTGGCTGTGGAAGATCTGGCTTTGCGCTGTTCCGAACCCTTGTTGATTGGTGCCCGTAACTGGTGTGACCGTCACAGGCTGGAAGATCGGAGTTGGCACGCCACCGACATCCACGCTGATCGGATTCCCGTTCGCGTCGACAATGGGCACACCGCTGCTCAATACTACCGCCGTACCCTTAATCGGAGAATTGCCAGCCAAGCCTACGGAACTGTACTGCCCGCTCAGGGTGAGGCTGGGCCGCAGCGCATTCCGCGTGGCGAGCACATCAATATCGGCATTCTTCAAATTCAACAGTTGTTCCTGCAGCTCTGGCCGCTTAGCAAACGCTTCCTTGATGGATTCCTCAAAAGATGGGTTTTCGATCGTGGCCGGCGGCGTCGGCTGATCGCTGGTGAGGATCTCGACGTTCACCACGTTGGGAGCCAGAGGGTCCTTGGTGATTGCATTTTTCAGGATTTGCTCGTCCTGCAGCTGCACGGTACGCGCCACAATGAGATTCTGCGTGTCAGTGGCGAGTTCGGATTCCGCTCTAGTCACGTCCAATGGCGCCATGGTGCCAACACCTAGCTGTTTTTTGTTGTCCTCGTAAAGTTTTTGGGCAACGGCTACGGCCTGTTCATTCACCTTGACGTTCGCCCGCGCGTAGACGAGCTCCCAGTAAGCCGTGACGGTGTTCGTAATGGTGGTGATCGCCAGCTCCGCGAATGCCCAATCGGCGATTTTGCGATTATTTTTTGCGATGCGGATGTTGCGCGTATTCACGGCGATTCCGAAGCCGTTCAAGAGCGCCTGCGTGAATCCAACCGTCAAGGCGGACTGAACGGCAGGATTAAAAAAATTGGCCGTCGAGGTCGAACTGCTGCGCGTGTTGTTCCAACTCACCGTCAGGTTGGTCCCCGTTTCAAAGCCTCGCGAAAACTGTTCGTTGAATTGCGTGCTGTGGGTCTGCAGGGCTGCGAGGCTGACCGTGCCGGAGATGAAGGGATTGTTGACCGGCGTGGTGCGATCGTCGAGGAAAATGGTGCTGGTCACGGTCGGGTCGTATGAAAAGCTGGGAAGGCTGGCGGTAGAGGAGCTGAACAAAGCGCCAGGCGTCGCATAGCCGAACCCGCCTGCCTTGGCCTTCAAAATGGAGGCGTCGGCTATCCAGGGATAGTAACGTTGGACGGCAATGTCCAGGCTGTTCTCCAACGCCAATTCCACCGCGTCCTGAAGACTAATCTCGAGCTTGCCATCGTGGATCAACTGATCGAGCCGGGGAGAATTGGTGATCACCGGTTCTTCAATTTGAATCTGCTGGTATGGCTTGAGCAGATTCGGAAATGGGCTAGGGCCACGCGTGAAATCATGCTTCGAAAGCCCCAGAGAACCGACGGGAGCGATCGCCGAGCCCTGCGACGAAGCGGGGGCTCCAGGGGCAGGGTTCGGCGGCGGGTTTTGCGCGGGGCTCTGTGCGAAAACTGGCGAGAGCGGTCCGACCGCGAGCAGCACCGCCATCATCAGCGCAAAGACAGATCGGGCTGTCCGCAATCCGGGCCTGCGCCTCTTTGAACAGATAAAGGACCGCTCCGCAGTAAACAACAAAAGGAAAGACTTGGCGGTCTCACAGAAAGTCATCATGTCAATTTTCCCCTCAAGATTCTGTCCCAGCGGGACGCATTTATTTGCTACTGACAGTGTGGAACGTGCCCTGAATCGGTGTTGGTACACTCAGTTGGCCGGATTCTTGCCACAGGGAAGGAAAACTTCGCGAGCGTGGCCGCGAGATGGGGCTATTCAGGGACATCCAGCACTATTTGCACCAGAAAGCGACCGCGAGATCTTGGCCAAGCCCGGAAACTTGGTCTGGAGTCTAGCAGGAGCCCCATTCCTTGACAACGCCGCGTGCGGCGGCTAGGCTGCTCACGATTCGGTGTTTAGAAGCGATTGGCCGCTGGGCGAACGAATGCTTTCAAGAGAAGAATTGCTGCGCATCTTTGAATCCGCTGGAGCTATCCGGCACGGCCATTTTGAGCTCTCCAGTGGCTTGCACAGTGGCATGTACGTGCAATGCGCGCTCGTCCTGCAATATCCCCGGTTCGCCGAAAAACTCGGGCACGCGCTTGGCCTCGCTCTTTTCCGACGCCGTCATTGGTGCCGTCGTTTCGCCTGCTCTCGGGGGGCTCGTCATCGGCCAGGAGGTCGCCCGCGCCCTGCCGGAACCAAAGGGTATCCGTCGGAGGGGGAGTGCCCGCCCTATTTGTCGAGCGCGACGCCAGCGGCACGATGACCCTTCGCCGCGGATTTTCGCTGCAGCCGGACCAGCACGTTCTTGTGATTGAAGATGTTTGGACGACGGGTGGCTCAACGCTGGAAACCATCCAGGTCGTTGAGGAAGCCGGCGGGCGGGTTGTTGCCGCAGGTGCTCTCATTGACCGCAGCGGCGGCAAAATCGAATTCCCGGTCGAGTACCAGGCGCTGCTCGACCTTCCCATTGCCAGCTATGAGCCCGAGGAATGTCCGTTGTGCCGCGAAGGCGGTGCGGCCGTGAAGCCTGGCAGCCGCTTCGTTCGTTCCGCCTTCTGACGCGCCCCAAAATCACTTGCCAAAGCGGACGCCTCTTCTGAAAATCGATCCCTAAGACAAAACGGAAAACTTCTCGTTCATGCGCCATTTTAAGCTGACCATCGCCTACGACGGCACCGACTTTCACGGCTGGCAAACTCAGTCCGATAAGCCCACGATTCAAGGCGAGATTGTCGGCGTGCTTCGGAGGCTAACGCAGGAGAACGTGCAATTGCATGGTGCGGGACGCACCGATGCGGGCGTGCACGCGCTCGGACAGGTGGCCAGCTTTCGCACGCAATCGGGCCTGTCGGCGGGCGAGTTCCACCGCGCTTTGAATGCGCTGCTCCCTCCCACGATCCGCATCGTCGGCGCCGAAGAAGTAGGACCCGATTTTCACGCCCGCTGGTCCGCGCTCGGAAAGATTTATCGCTATCGTTTGTATCGCGGGAAAGTTGTTCCGCCGGCGGTATGGCGCTATGTCCTGCATTATCCCTTTCCGCTCAATGAAGACGCCATGCGCATCGCCGCCTCTCGCTTCGTGGGCCCGCACGATTTCGCTGCTTTCGCCGCGTCCACGGGTTCCGAGGACGATGACAAAGAGCGTTCCACGGTGCGCGAAATCTACGCGAGCGAGTTGGTGCACAGCGACGATGGCGAAGAACTTGTCTACACCGTCCGCGGCCGCTCCTTTCTGCGTTACATGGTCCGCAAAATGGTAGGCACGCTTCTCGACGTAGGCCGCGGAAAGCTCGTGCCTGATGACATCCCGCGCCTCTATCAACTTCGCGACCGCTCCAAGTCCGGCCCGACTGTGCCTCCGCAAGGCTTGTGCATGGTGGAAGTCATGCATGATGAAGCTTGGCGCATCGGCGAGCCTTAAGCCGACAAGCGAACTCACCGAGTGGCGAGTGATTCGACTCGGAGTGTCCGGAATAAGCTAGAATCGCACTATGGTGGCCACAGCCATCCCCGTTGAGACGATTCCTTCGATAGATCCCGCCACGGGCAAAATCCTGGGCCAGTTTGAAAAGACGCTGCCGGTTGCATTGCCTGAAATTCTGTCGAGGGCTCACGCTGCGCAGTCGGCGTGGTGCGTCGTCCACATCGAACAGCGCTGCGCTCAATTGCGCGTATTGCGCGAACGCATGATGGCTTCTCGCGATGCGTTGGCAGATGCCGTTGTTGCGGAGTCCGGCAAGCCGCGGGTGGAAGCGCTCTTCGCGGACATTTTTGTCGCGCTCGATACGGCGCATTATTTTTCAAAAAATGCCGCGCGGCTATTGCGCTCCGAACGTGTGCCTCACCATAGCACCGCCGCGAAAGCCAAATCCGGCCGCATTGTCTACGACCCGGTGGGCGTCATCGGCATCATTAGCTCCTGGAACTATCCACTGGCCATTCCGATGAGCCAGATCATTCCGGCTGTTGTCGCGGGCAACGCCGTCATCTGCAAGACCAGCGATTTCACCCCGCACTGCGGCGCGCTGATCGAAAAGCTCTTCGCCGAGGCGGGCTTCCCGAAAAACCTCGTCACCGTAATTCAAGGAGGCGGTGAAGTCGGCCAGGCGCTCATCGATGCAGCGCCGGACAAAATCATGTTCACCGGCAGCGTGGCCACGGGCCGCCGCGTCGCGGAGGCGTGCGCAAAGAAGTTGATTCCTAGTGTGCTCGAATTGGGCGGCAAAGATGCGATGATCGTCCTTGCGGACGCAAATCTTGATGTTGCGTCGAGCGCCGCTGTCTGGGGCAGCTACACGAATTGCGGTCAGGTGTGCCTTTCCGTCGAGCGGCTCTTCGTCGAGCAGTCTATCGAAGAAAAATTCCTTGCGCTTTGCGTCGAGAAGACGAAAAAACTTCGTCTTGGGTCCCGGATGTGATCCCGCCACCGATGTTGGGCCGTTGATTCGCCCGCAGCATGTGCAGCGCATGAGCGAATTGGTCCACGATGCCGTCGCGCGCGGCGCTCGCGTGCTATATGGCGGCAAGCCGCGCCCCGATCTTGGCGCGAATTTCTTCGAGCCGGCGGTCATCGCTGGAGTGAATCCCTCGATGAAGCTTTTTCAAGAAGAGACTTTCGGTCCCATTCTTGCCGTTCAATCCGTGAAAGACGCCGAGGAAGCCGTAGCCTGCGCGAACGACTCCGATTTCGCTCTCGCGGCGAGCGTATGGGCAAACGACGCAGCACGCGGGCAAGCCATTGCCGCGCGTCTCCGCGCAGGCGCGGTCATGGTCAATGATGCGATCAGCTATTTCGGCATCGCGGAAGCCCCGCACGGCGGCTGCGGCGTCAGCGGATGGGGCCGCACGCATGGGAAAGCGGGCTTGCTCGAAATGGTGCAAACCAAATACATCGATGTGGACCGCTTGCCCGGCCGCGAGAAGGCATGGTGGTATCGTTATGGCGCTGGATCTTGATCGGGCCGCCGACGCGTTTCTTCAATTTGAATTTGGCGGAGGTTTCGCTGCAAAATTGCGAAACGCCCGCGCTGCGCTAAAGACAATGTTTCGGACCATGAACTTCGATGATCAAAACCGACAAACGAACAATTTACGTTGAACTGCTGGGAGAAGGGACTCCTTTAGGCCTCAAGATGAGGTTTGGGCGTTTTCGATTGGCGATGTTGTTAAATGTAAAATGAAGACGTTCTCGGCTGACGATCCGAAGTTGGTCGCTATCGAGAAATTAACAAATGACGGAATCGACTAAAGACGAATGGATTTACGACTGGAACGTCGCCGCAGCGCCGCTCATCGCGCCGGGCACGCGCGTCTTGCTAAACGATGAGACACTACGCGACGGTCTGCAAAATCCTTCCGTCCACGATCCCAGCATCGACGAAAAAATCGAAATCCTGCACTTGATGGAAGCACTGGGCATTGATTCGCTCAACATCGGCTTGCCTGGAGCCGGGCCGCGCGCCGTCGAACACACCGAAGCGCTCGCCCGCGAAATCGTCAACAAGCGCCTGAAGATCAAGCCCAACTGCGCCGCGCGAACCATCGAAGCCGACATTCGCCCCATCGCCGAAATTTCCCAGCGCGTAGGAATGGCGATCGAAGCGGCAACATTTTTGGGCTCAAGCCCCATCCGCCGGCTAGTCGAAGATTGGACCGTCGATCATCTCGAACGCACCACGGAAAAAGCGGTGAAGTTCGCCGTCGATCACGGTCTTCCCTCCATGTACGTCACGGAAGACACAATTCGCACCGACCCGGACACCGTGAAACGTCTCTACTAGCACGGCCATTCGTAGCGGCGCCCGCGCTATCGTGCTCTGTGACACCGTTGGCCACGCCATTCCCAATGGCGCGTACAACCTGGTGAAATTTGTCATCGAGGAAGTCGTCAAACCCAGCGGCGAAAAAATTCGCGTGGACTGGCATGGCCACAACGATCGCGGCCTCGCTATCGCGAATTCTCTTGCGGCCATCGCCGCAGGCGCCGACCAGGTTCACGCAGCCGCCAATTCGCTTGGCGAACGCGTCGGCAACACGCCCATGGAACTCATGCTGGTGAACTTGCGACTTATGGGCGTCAATCCACCAGGACCTTTCGCGTCTGAAGGAATACTGCGAAAAAGTCGCAAAGTATACGCACATGACCATCCCGCCAAACTATCCAGTCATCGGCCGCGATGCTTTTCGTACCGCCACCGGCGTCCACGCCGCCGCGATTATCAAAGCATTTCACAAAGGCAATCAGCCGCTCGCTGATTCCGTCTATAGCGGCGTGCCTTCGCATCTTTTTGGACTCGAGCAAGTGATCGAAATCGGCCCCATGAGCGGCAAGTCCAATGTCCTTTTCTGGCTCGAACGTCACAAAATTTCCGCCGACGATGCCCTCGTCAACCGTATCTTCGATGCAGCCAAGCAGTCGGCTCGCGTCTTGACGGACGCGGAAATCTCAGCACTCTGCGCTGGGGCGGCACAGCATTGATCCGCGCAACATCGCGCGAGCAGGGCAGTGAAACGTGTCCTTTTTTGGGTTATCCTTTTCGCTATGCCGGTTCGCTCTTCCCTCGCCAGACACGCCACGCGCTCCGCTCCCCCGACCCAGCTTGCCGAAAATGCGCAAGTACGCGCAGCGATGGCGTGGTTCGCGCCAAATCTCAAGTGGATTAATGATCAGCAAGCGCGCCTGACGGAAATTCCCGCGCCACCCTTTCAAGAGGGCCAGCGCGCGGCAGCGGTCAAAGCGCTCCTGTCCGCTTCCGGTCTGAATGTCCAGATAGATGCCGCTGGCAACGTGATCGGAGAGCTGCCCGGCTTGCACGAAAAAGAAGTCGTCGTGCTCTCCGCGCATTTGGATACTGTCTTTCCCGCGGGCACAGACGTCAAAGTCCGGCGCGATGGCAGCCGCATGCTCGCACCCGGCATTTCTGACAATGGTACGGGCCTCGCTGCGCTCGCGGCTATTGCTCGCGCCATTCACGAGGCGCAGATCAAGCCGCAACGCACCATTTTTTTTGTTGCGAACGTCGGGGAAGAAGGCGAAGGCAATCTCCGCGGCATGCGCGCCCTCGTCGATTCCTACCATGATCGCCTGAAGGCTGTGATCGTTCTGGACGGCGCCGGTACCGATCACGTCACGACCATCGCGCTCGCCTCGCGCCGTCTCGAAGTCGTTATCAACGGCCCCGGCGGCCACAGTTGGTCGGACTTCGGCATGCCCAATCCGATAAATGCGCTGGTTCGCGGTTCCGTCCGTTTCATCAATACCAAGGTTCCCGCGTCGCCGCGCACCACCTTCAATCTCGGACAAATCGATGGCGGCACTTCCGTAAATTCCATTCCTTACGAAGCCCATCTAAAGGTCGATGTGCGCTCCGAAAGCGAAGACGAGCTCGCCCGCCTGGAATCTGCTTTGCGCGAGTGCATTGCCGCCGGCGTTCGCGACGAGATGGAGTCATCCCGCGATCGTTCCCGGGGCAAGCTCGAATGGAAAGTGGAAGTAATCGGAAGCCGGCCCGGTGGCGAATTGGCGGCAGACTCGCCACTTCTCGCTGCCCTGCGCGCCGCGGATGTTATCGTGGCAAACGAATCACGGATCGAGCGTTCTTCTACCGATGCCAATGTTCCCCTTGCTCTTGGCATCGACGCGATTTCGATTGGCGCCGGAGGTAACGGCGGGGGAGCTCACTCGCTCCAGGAATGGTATGACCCTGCGGGCCGCGAACTGGGATTGAAGCGCGCCCTGCTCACGCTGCTCGGAATCGCAGACGTGGCGCCGGAGAAAGCTCGATGAAGATTCGCGCAACCAACTTGCTCTATTTGAGCGGAATTATCCTGCTAAGTCTTTGTTCCGGAATCGTTGTTCTGCGGGCCAAAGCTCAAAACGCCCAGGCCGAATCGCATCTGGTCGTTTATCTCCACGGCCGCATTTACACCAATGATCCCGCAAATCCTTGGGCTGAGGCCATGGCCATCCGCGATGGCAAAATTCGTTGCGTTGGCAAGATCGATTACGTGCTCCTCGAATGTGGCGGAAACGATCCAAGCGCCGAAACCATTCACCTTCATGGCAAGTTCGTTATGCCCGGTTTCAACGACGCCCACGTGCACCTCGGCGGCGCGGGCGCGGATATGCTCTCCGTTCGTCTGAACGGCGTCACCAGCATTGAAGAAGTGCAGAAGCGCGTCGCGGATGCTGTTGCGCATCACAAAGAGGGCGAGTGGATCACCGGCAGCGGCTGGGATCACACGCTCTGGCCCGACAAGAAATTTCCCAACAAGCAGGAGCTCGACGCCGTCGCCCCCAAAAATCCGGTTTTCCTTACACACGTTTCGGGACACGTGGCCGTGGCCAATTCGCTCGGGCTCCAGCATGGCGAAATCAAGAAAGATTCTCCAAATCCGCCAGGCGGCATGATTGAACGCGACGCCGACGGCGTCGCCACCGGCATGCTCGAAGAAGATTCAGCTATGAAACTCGTTGCAGATAGGATTCCCGATCTGAAAGCCGACCAGCGCCGCCGCGGCATCCTCATGGTGCTGGCAGATGCGGCGAAAAACGGCGTGACCTCGGCACAGGATTTTTCCGATTGGGCGGACTACCTCGTCTATATGCAGTTGAAAGAAGAGGGGAAGCTCACGCTGCGCATTACAGAATGGCTGCCCTTTCAACTTCCGACGAACGACCTGTTAAACATGCGTGCCCAGGGTGGCACAACCGACCCGTGGCTAAAAACTGGAGCATTGAAGGCGTTTACCGACGGCGCGCTCGGCTCGCGCACCGCCGCTTTGCTCGCGCCGTACTCGGACGATCCCTCGACCAGTGGGATACTTACGAATGATCCAGAGAAATTGCGTGTCATGGCCATCGAGCGCGATAAAGCCGGCTTCCAGTTGAATTTTCACGCCATCGGCGATCGCGCTAACCGTGTGGCGCTCGATGTGTTCGAAGCCGTCGCCAAAGCCAACGGCCCGCGCGACCGCCGCGACCGCGTCGAACATGCGCAAGTCCTCGCTCCCGAAGACGTGCCGCGTTTCGCTCGGCTCCACGTGATTGCCTCGATGCAGCCCTCGCATGAAACCTCCGACATGCGCTGGGCCGGCTCGCGTATCGGTCCCGACCGCGCCAAGGGCGCCTACGCCTGGGCATCTTTGCTAAAAAGTGGAGCTCATCTAGCTTTCGGCACGGACTATGACGTCGAACCTCTCAATCCCATGCGCGGTCTCTATGCTTGCGTAACGCGCGAGCTGCCGGAAGGCGGTCCCGCAGGCGGATGGGAGCCACAGGAAAAAATTTCCCTGGCGGACTGCATCCGCGCCTACACCTCCGGCTCCGCGTACGCGCAATTTGAAGAAGGGAAGAAGGGCGAACTTAAGGCCGGCGAATACGCCGATTTCATTATTCTTTCCGCTGACCTCACCAAAATCCCGCCAAGGACTACACGAAAACAACGGTCCTGCTCACGGTCGTCGACGGCCGCACCGTTTACTCGCAGGATGAGAGGTCCGTCCCCTAGTCCCTCTCCGGATCGGTGAATATTTTGCCTGTTGATCCGAGTAGATGGAGGAGCTATGGCAATCTCTCTGTCAATCTGTCTGCCCAAGTTTGACCATTCGCCACTCGATGTTCGGAACATTCATGAATTCTTCGTCGAGATCACCAACGGAGAGTCTCGCCATATCGGCTTATGACGTAACGCCTGTTCGCGGGATTTCGCATGTTTTCTTTGTCAGCCGCACTAGGACTCTCATACTGGAACTCTAAAGCTTAGGTGCTGTTCACCGCTCATTCAATCCCTCAAATCTAAATTTTATATAGCTCAAACCTCAGATTCTCGTTGACAATCCTTCGCACGGCAATATAAAGCAATCCGATTCCCTGTGATGTGGTGGTAGTTTCCAAGTTCATTTGATCAGAAGTGCGGTGCTTTGGCTTGTCTCTCTTAGGAGAGTTGTGTTCTCCTGGGTCACACTTGTGCATGGAGGGCTTGCCAATTCTCCTATGAAAGCCTGTAGCGAAATATGTCGTGACGTAGGTCGCTTTAGACTTAAATGACCTCTGCTTTAGATAATTTATAGAGCGCATTAGGTTTATATTTTTTGTGAAGCAATGGTAGTCGGCTTGCAAACGTTTCTGCCATACGGTTGTTTGTGCGGTCGCCCATTTCAAGTCATGTTCAGTTTTTTTGGAATACTCGGCTCTTGCGATTTGGTTTATCTGCTTGAGACGTTCAGGGCTCTCAAGGCCCATCCAGGAGGTAGTTGAATGTCAAGTAAGCGAGTGGCTTTGCTTCTAGTTGCGTTGTTCTGTTTGTTTGCTGTAACTCCCTCGTCCCTGTTTGGCCAAGCCGTCAGCACCGGTACAGTAGCCGGAACGGTTACGGACCCGTCTGGCGGGGCCAGTTGTCGGTGCTACGGTCACGATGACGGACACTGCGACGAATATTCCGCGAACTGGTGTAACGAATGAAACAGGAAGATATTTCTTCGCAAACGTTGTCCCAGGCACTTACAACGTCAGTGTGAATAAGACGGGATTTCGCGTTTCAAAGCTCGTCAACCAAGTGGTGAATGTCGGTGCGTCTTTGACCCTCAACGTTGTCGCTGGAACTCGGTTCGGTTGCTGAGACCGTGGAAGTCACGGTCACCACGGGCGCTGAACTCCAGACCCTGAACGCCACTGTGGGCAACACCGTTAAGTGGTGATCTCTTGAAGTCTTTGCCTTCCATCGGTCGGGACTCCTCCACTTTCGTGACGCTGCAGCCGGGCGTTTCTCCCGATGGCAGCGTGGCCGGAGCGGTCGTGGACCAGAGCAGCTTCATGCTCGATGGCGGCCAGAACACGAATGACATGGACGGCAGCATGCAGGTCTATACCCCGAGCTTCGGCGGCGACCCGACCGGCGGCATCGTCTCAAACTCGATCGGTGGCGCGCCCACGGGCGTCATGCCGACTCCTCTCGACAGCGTCGAGGAGTTCAAAGTCAATACCGCCAACCAGACTGCCGACTTCAACAGCTCTGCCGGCGCCCAGGTTCAGGTGGTCACCAAGCGCGGCACTAATTCCTGGCATGGCACCGCTTACGAATATTATTTCGATAACAATCTGAATGCAAACACCTGGGATAACAACAATAGCGGCACTAAGCTCCCGAGTTATCACTACAACCGCGGCGGCGGCGCTGTCGGGGGGCCGATCATTCCAAAGAACATTCTAGGGGGAAAGACGTATTTCTTCGCCAACTACGAGGGATTCTGGTGGAACAACTCAGCCACTGGCACGTGGATTGTCCCCTCGGCAAACATGCGCCTCGGCATCCTTACCTTTGGCGGGGTAAATTACAACCTGAAGACTGGGACCAACTGCGGCCCGCTCGGAACCGCCGCGTGCGATCCTCGGGGTCTGGGGATCAGCCCGGTGGTCGCGTCTATGTGGAACACGTTCATGCCGCCCTGGAAATGCGCCGGCCTCCAGCCCATGCCTTAGCTTCACCGGTTCAAAATTCTGCGACGGCGTCAATGAGCTGGCGTTCCGGGGCAATTACTCGGTTCCCTATAAGTCCCATTTCGGAGTGGCCCGCCTTGACCATGACTTTGGTTCGAAATGGCACTTCAACAGCAGCTATCGCTTCTACAGGCTGCATTAAAACCACCAACAGCGCAAACCGATATCGGCGGTTTCTTTCCTGGCGACACGTTGGGCACACCCGCTTCTGTTGCCAACCGTCCTCAGCAGCCTTGGTATTTCGTTGCCGGGCTGACCACCAACATTACCTCCAATACCACCAACGACTTCCATTTCAGCTACCTCCGCAATTACTGGGCATGGAACGCTCCCGGCGGTCCGCCGCAGTTCGCCAACCTCGGTGGAGCCTTGGAACCCTTCGGCGAGACCACTCAGGCCTCGCGCCCTATAACGTAAACACCCAGAATGTCCGCACGCGGTTCTGGGATGGCCAGGACAAGTATCTTCCGCGACGACGTTACCATGCTGAAGGGCAATCACCTCTTCAGCTTCGGTGGCGCCTATCAGCGCAATTTTGACTATCATCAGCGCTCGGACAACGGCGGCGGCATCAACTACACGCCCACCTACCAGCTTGGTGAGTCAAGCGTCGGCGGAGGCCTCGTGGACTTCTCAAGCACCGTCTCCGCTGGCGTAAGTGCCGTCAAATTGGGGTCGCGACAATGCCGCGGTTCTGGGCATCGTCACCGACTCACAGATCGCCTACACTCGCGCAGGAGCTAATCTGGCTCTGAATCCCCCGCTCACCCACGCCGAGGACAAGAGCACCATTCCCTACTACAACGTATACTGGAGTGATTCCTGGCACATGAAGCCCTCCTTCACCCTGACCTACGGCTTGGGCTGGACGCTCGAGATGCCCCCGACCGAGCAGCTCGGCAGGCAGATTGAATTGGTGGACCAGGCGGGCCAGCAGCTTTCCTTGTCATGCTTAATGAATTCCCGCAAGGCTGCCGCTCTGCAGGGCCAAGTCTACAACCCCACTGTCGGCTTTGCCTTGGTGGGCAACACGGGAGGTGGCCAGAAATATCCTTACTCCCCTACTATGGTTCCTTCAGCCCGCGCGTTGCCGCTGCGTGGAACCCCACCATCAGTGACGGCTGGATGGGTAAAATGTTCGGTGGAAACAAATCAGTTGTCCGTGGCGGCTACAGCCGCGTCTACGGGCGTCTGAACGGCGTGGATCTCGTCCTCGTCCCCTTGCTGGGCACCGGACTGATCCAGCCGGTCCAGTGCCGCAATAGACATATATGAACGGGACCTGTACGGTCCCCGCAAGCACCACCCGCTTACCGTCGCTAAACGCGTTCCGCATCGGCGACTGATGGTAATGTCGCTCCGATTCCAGCAGCCTCTCCCACTCTTCCCCAGCCGACCTTCCCGGGAATCAATGACGTCTCGGCGGCCGCTGGCGAAGCACTGGACCCGAATTTCCGTCCCAACGTCGTGGATTCTTTTGACCTGACCATCCAGCGGCAGTTGGGCAACAAATTTATCCTGGAACTCGGTTACATTGGCCGCAGAATCACTCACGAATATCAGCCCGTCAACATCAACGCCGTACCGTACATGATGACCTTGGGTGGGCAGACGCTTCGACTCAGCCTATGCAAATATCGAGAAGGCTATGGGATGCGCCACATCGTACAATGCCTGCGGCGCAAACGTTCTGCAAAGACGCTCACGCGCTGGCGTCTCACCGCCTAGCTTGCCGCCCAGTTTCAATGCCCTTCAAAACAGGCGTTCTTCGAAGCGGCGCTCACACCCGCATATCTGCACCGGTCCTTCGCGGGCGTTGCTTTTCAAGCTGCACCGCCGCTGCGGCTTTAATCAGTTAGGCAACTTCGAGTCGCAGAAGGTCTGGAGTCTGTGGTCTGGTCTGGACAACGGGGCATTGGAGGCGGACCGGGAGGCACACCGGGTTTAATTTCCCCCGCAGCATGTTGAACAGCCCACCAATACGTCGGACCTTCGGCGGCAACGGACAGCTGTCCAGCGGCGTTGGCGATAACGCCAGCATCGGCCATGGAAACTACAACGCCGGTTTTGTTTCGCTCAAGATCAACAACTGGCATGGCATCACCCTGCAGCAGAACTTCACCTATAGCAAGGCCCTGGGCACCGGCGCTTTCGTCCAGGCCACCAGCGAGTACACGCTGAACGACGCCTTCAACATCAGCAACATGTACGGCGTGCAGAACTTTGACCGTAAGTTCGTCTATAACGTCTTACGCCATATTGAGGATCCTTGGTACAAGGGTCAGCAGGCCTGATCGGCCATCTCCTTGGTGGTTGGACCGTGCGCCGAGTCTTGGCCATCGGCAGCGGAGCGCCGGTGTATTGCGATACCAACACCAACGCGCCAGTCCTTCGGCGCGGGCGATGGAGCCAACTTCTTCAACAACGAGCAGTGCATCTTCACCGGTGCACACCCGGGTACGGCTCCTCAACAACGCCTTCATTGACCCGGGTGCCGAGCAGATGCTCAAGGCGCATTTCAACATCTTTGCGAACCCTCAGGCCGTCTTCGACACGATTCGTAACCCGATCCTCGGCCTAGACACAGGGACTGGCGGCGTTGGCGCTGATCCGTGGCCTGCCGTATTGGAACGTGGACATGCGAGTGGTGAAAAACATCAGGATCTACCGAGCGCGCGAACATCGAGTTCCAGTTCGTCGTCACCAATCTGTTCAATCACCCTGTATTCTTTAATCCGACCCTTGATCCGTACCGATTCCAAGACTAGGCCTTTGGTGTGATCAATTCGCAGGGTAACATCCCGCGGCGATGCAGTTCGGTATCCGCGTGAGTTTCTAACTTCTTCCGGCGAGTCTTCAAACGCTCGCTGCAAAAAACGGGGAAGGCCACCATGGCCTTCCCCGTTTTTTATTTCTCCCGCCATTCGTCTGCCGTCAAAGTACCTCCGCCTAAATTCCGTCTCTTCCCGTCTGAGTTATCTAATCTTCAGAAGCGATTTCTCATCCCTCGCTAAGCCTTAGCGCTATTTGATGGACAATTGATTTGACCCCTTTTCGGAACGCCAAGTACCGTGAGGCCAATATGGCTGGACAGTTTTAGGAAACACACGCTGTCCTTCCACTCGCGATCTCCAGGGGGGTGTTATGAATCGAGCGATACGAAACTGTTGTTGGGGTGTAATTGCATTTTTTCAAGCTTTGATAATCCTTACTGCCGTTGTGCTCTGTTCCGTTAGCGGAGCGCACGCGCAGAGCGCGGGGTTTGCAACCATTACAGGGCGGGCCCTGGATCCAAAGGGCTCGTCGGTCCCGAGGGCCACAATCACCGCCACGAATTCGGAAACAGGGATCAAGCGCACCACGCAAACAACGAATGACGGCTTGTACCGCTTCGAGAACCTGCCACCGGGTCTCTACAATGTGAACATCGATGCCGCTGGGTTCGCGAAAGCGGAGGTAAGCGGCGTAAAACTCCAGGTAGGCGAGCAGCGCGACATCAACTTCAACCTGACACTCGAGGGGCAGCAGCAGTCGGTGTTGGTCACTTCGGAGCTCCCGCTGATCGAATCGTCCAAGACGGACACCTCAACTGTGATCGACGAGAAAGACGTGGCGGACCTGCCGACGACCACTTCCTTCGCCGGGCTTGGCGGCATTTCCAATGACTACGAAGGCTTGGCCGCCAGCGCCCCCGGCGTGCGCTACGACTACACCGGTCTGTCTTTCGATATCCTGGGGCCCGGCGCCGTCAATTCACGTGGCCTCACTGTGAACCTCGACGGCGGAAACATTTCCGACCAAGTCGTCTCCTCGCGCGACGCGTTGGGCGCCTCCGTCGAGGAAGTAAGGGAATTTCAGGTTCTGACCAACAACTACAACGCGGAGTACGGGCAAGCCGGCAACGTAATCTTGAATGTCATCACCAAATCTGGCACCAACGCAATCCACGGCGATGCGCACGCTTATTTCCGGGGCCGCAACCTGGGCGCTTCCGACTTCTTTTACAACCAAACCGCATGTGATCCCACGCTTACCGGACCCGGCTCGTGCGACAACAAGGCGGATGCCGGCTTCCCGGACTCTCGCGCTCCTTTCTTCAAGCATGAAGAAGGCTTCACCGCGGGCGGACCCTTTGTTAAGGACCGGCTATTCTGGTTTGCGAGCCTCGAACGCGCGGCCCAGGCTCAGCCTGAAACATTGACGCCTTTTGGCACCTCGATTACAACCAGCGTCCCGACGACGGAGCTGTTATGGTCCGGTAAGGTTGATGCCAAGCTGACTGACAAGCACCAGCTCAACATCCGCTATAACCTCCAGCGCGACACGACGAGCAACCTGATCGTGCAGACTGGCCCGGCGGTCGATCCCAGCGGCCTGACTTCGCAAGTGGCTCACGACAACGTCCTGAATATCGGGATGGTGTCGGCGCTCACTCCGCACACGGTGAACGAAGCGCGCTTTTTCTGGCATCGGCTGCTGTCGCAGACGCCGGACGTGTCCACAAACCCAGGGGAGCAGTTGCCCGGTGCTTACGTGGGCGCGAATTTCTGCTGCCCGCAGGGCGCCTTCCAGCAGCGCTTCCAATACATTGACAACTTTTCGTGGAGCCATGGCTCACACACGATGAAGGCTGGCTTGAACATCAGCCACTTCCCATACCAATCCTTGTTCCAGCAGTTCCACTTCGGGCTCTACTCGAACTTCGCTGCTGGCGGCTGCACGAATAGCATCTTTTCACAGGCCAATGGGCTGTGCCCTACGCAGTTCACCACCGGTGCGGGTCCGGGATTCGTGTCTGCCTTCGACACCATCTACGGCGTGTACTTGCAGGATACATGGCAGTTTAGACCCAATATCGTCGTGAACTACGGCATACGATACGACTACGAAGACGGCGCATTTCGCGGTGGCCCCATTCCGGGCACAAACGGCACCTGTTTCCAGAGCAACGGTCTCATCTCCGTGTGCGGACAGGACAAGAACAACTGGCAGCCGCGCTTGGGCATCGCCTGGAGCCCGAACTTCCAGAGCGGGCCTTTGCACATGCTGTTCGGCGACCAGGGCAAGTCGGTGGTGCGCCTGTCAGGCGCTGTCGTCACCGAGATGGCTTATCTGAATATCGCCCTGGACTCACTGAACTTCGATGGCAAAAACCTGCTCACCGCCGCCATCGCTGCGAACGACTGTTTCCAGCCGAACGGCTCGCCTAATTCCGCGCCTGCCAATCCACAAGCTTGCGCGGTGTTGAATGCTTATCCGCACGCTCCAAGCCCCGCTTCCTTGATACCTTTCACGGGCGGGAGTGTCGCGAACTTCGGCCGCATCCGCCCGATCTCGCCAACCATCAAAAACCCCAACATCTACATGAGCGCGCTTACAATCCAACGCCAGATTGGGAACACCTTTACGTTCAGCTTGGGATACCAGGGCGTATTCGGGCACGGTCTCTTTGGCGAGACGGATACCAATCTTAATCGACCGGTGGCCGACCCGAACCATCCCAGCTTCTTTTACATGCCTGCCACCGGCGTAAATGACCGTCCAGATACTCTATTCGGGGCGGTCCGCACAAACTTTAGCAATCGCGTCTCCTCCTATAACAGCCTGGTGGTTTCGGCGGAAAAACGCCTCTCGCACCACTTCCAGGTCCAGGGCAGCTATATCTTCTCGAAGACTTTGGGCGACGGAGAAGACTTCTTCGGTCTCTCGGAACCTGGAAACCCCTTTGCGAGCCTTGGCTTGGACCGCGCACTCTCGCAACAGGACATTCGCCATCTGGCCAACTTCAGCTTCGTTACCGATACCAACCGTCTGATTAGCACGCCGGTGCTGAAGCAGGTTGTGAACGACTGGACGTTCAGTGTTCTTGGCTCTGTGCAATCCAGTCGGCCCTATCCGGTCTCAACGGGTGATGGCTTCTTCACTGGGAGCGCCTTTGCTGCCCTGGCCAGCGAGACTAACCAGCGGCCAAACATTTGCACTGCGGGTTCCACCGTCCCAGGCTGTGCTGGCGCCCCGGCCGGCGCTCTGGTGGCCACCAATATCGGCTCCATTTCCGGCACGAACTTGGCGATAGGCCCCGCAGGTGTAGCCGCCTGCCAGGCAGCAGGGCTCGCGAATTGCGCGGCACTGCAAACCACCTTTGCTCCGCCGCCGGGCCTCGCCAGCACTTCCGGTCCAGTCGACAGCTATGCCGGAACACCCGTGGACTTTCAGTTCCTGAATGGCAACTTGGTTCGCAATGCCGGCCTCAGTCTGGGCCTCACGCGGTTTGACATTTCCCTGATGAAGGCGTTCCGGATTCCCAGGTGGGAGTCCGCCAGCGTGGAGCTCAAGATGGACGTCTTTAACGTCTTCAATCACGTCATGTTTATCGCCAATGACTCCAACGACGTTCTCAACATACTGTCATTGCCTGCGCTGACCGTGAACGGGGCGGCTAATCCTAACTTCAATTGCACGGCAGCCTGCCTGAATCCGTTTTCGGGACTCTACCTCGGCCGAAACGGGCAACCTCTGACCTTACAGACCTTTCTTTCGGGCCGCGCGGACAAGGACCTGAATCCCAATACCACCAACTTCCTGGGAATGGGAAATCCCGCGTCTGACGTGACGCCGCGCATCATGCAGCTTGCGATCCGGTTCCGCTGGTAGAAATCCCAAGCACGCGGCAGCTTCGGCATACTATGCAAACGGGCGAGGGAGCTTCACGGCTCCCTCGTTCTCTCATCACCCTGGATTGGATTAGTTTCTTACCTCAATCACCTTCCTAACTTTCCTCTCTGCCTTGCCACTTTTTCCTCAAGCCCATACACTGGCGCATCTCGATTCCACTGAGGAATCTCATTCGAATGAGCAAGCGCCTCCGCGCCGATCTTTCTCTCGCCTTTTGCAGCCTGCTCTGGGGAGCGACTTTTGTCGTCGTCAAAAACTCGCTCGCCTATTCCTCGGTCTTTGTCTTTCTTGCCGCTCGATTCACTCTGGCAGCGCTCCTCATGGCCGCATTCCGCCCGCGCGTGTTTCGAACGCTGAAAAGGGAAGAGCTTCTCGCCGGCGCCGCTCTCGGCTTCTTCATGTTTGGAGGTTACGCATTTCAGACCGCAGGCCTGCAATATACGACTCCCGCCAAGTCCGGCTTTGTCACGGGCTCCAGCGTCGTCTTGGTTCCGCTCCTGCTGGGGATCTTCTGGGGACGCCGCCTGACGCTCTGGGTTTATGGTGGAGTGTTCGCTGCCGTTTTCGGCCTCTATTTTCTCACCGTGCCTGCGGAGGGCCTCTCGCACCTCAACCGCGGCGACCTCCTCACATTCGTCGCTGCGGGGCTCTACGCCATGCATATCATTCTGGTTGGGGATTACACTCGGCGGCACTCGGTTGCCGCGCTCAGCGTGCTCCAGGTAGCTGCGTGCGCCGCTCTGGCGTGGCTCGCCGCCGGTTTGGGCGTCAGCGTCCGGTTGGCAGCCGGCGCGCTTCGGATGGCAAGTCGAATCGCTTCTGGGGATCGCCATCTGCGCGGTGCTGGCCACGGCGCTGGCTTTCTCGATCCAGCTTTGGGCGCAGCAATACACCACTTCGAGCCATGCAGCAATCTTGTTCACACTCGAGCCGGTGTTTGCTTCAGTCACTTCGTACATTTTGCTGCGGGAAAGGCTGGGGAGCAGGGCACTGGTCGGTGCAGCGTTCGTGCTTGCAGGAATTTTGATTGCGGAGCTGCTTGGTCCGCCGGCTGCGCCGGAATCTCCGGAGCCGATGGGGGAGAATGCCATAAAGGCCTCGGCGGAATCGTATTGCCGCTGTAGCGCACTGCGCAAGCCGTTCCTACAGTGCGAGCACGATGTATCGTGCCTCTACAACCGAAGTCGCCGTCAGCGTCCGTTGGCGTAGTTCTTTACATCCACAGCTTCGTACATCGTGGCGGTTGCGGCGTGGGCTTTTTCGTACGCGGTGATCTGCGCTTCGTGCTGCAGCGACGTGCCGATATCGTCGAGGCCCTTCAGCAGAACTTCCTTGCGCGACGGCGCCAAATCAAACCGGAACATCAAGCCATGCCTGTCCGCGATGGTTTGATTCGGCAGATTCACCGTCAGCATGTAGCCTTCTTCTTTTTCCGTGCGCTGGAAGAGTTCTTCGACCTGCTCCTCGCTCAGCGAGGCAGGCAGAATTCCGTTCTTGAAGCAATTGTTGTAGAAAATGTCCGCGTAGCTCGGCGCGATGATCACGCGGAAGCCGTAGTCTTTCACGCCCCAGGGCGCGTGCTCGCGGCTCGAGCCGCAACCGAAATTATGCCGCGCCAGCAGGATCGACGCGCCTTCATAGCGCGGAAAATTCAGCACGAATTCGGGATTCGGTTTTTCGCCCGGCAAGTAGCGCCAATCATAAAACAAAATTCGCCCAAATCCTTGCCGCGTCAGCGCTTTCAGGAATTGCTTCGGCACCATCTGGTCGGTGTCCACATTGACCCGGTCCAGCGGAGCGACCATCCCAGTGTGCGTGTTAAACGGTTCCATTCGATTCCCGCTCCTCAGAAATTCAAATCGCTTTACGCGAAATCACATTCACTCGACAGACGAAACGTCGAGCGACCGTACATCCACAAAATGGCCGGCGATGGCTGCTGCTGCGGCCATCACCGGGCTAACCAGGTGCGTCCGGCTGTCTTTGCCCTGGCGGCCCTCGAAATTGCGGTTGGAGGTGCTGGCGCTGCGCTCGTGCGGCGGCAGCACGTCGGCGTTCATGCCGATGCACATGCTGCAGCCTGCGTCGCGCCACTCGAAGCCGGCATCGCGGAAGATTTTGTCGAGGCCTTCTTTTTCGGCTTGCGCCTTAATTCCGCGCGAGCCGGGCACGATCAGCGCCTGCTTGATGCTGTGCGCCACGTGCTTGCCCGCCACCAGATGCGCTGCGGCGCGCAAATCATCCAGGCGCGAATTCGTGCACGACCCAATGAACACGCGATCCACTGGAATATCCACGATCGGCGTGCCGGCCTTCAGTCCCATGTATTTCAGCGCGCTTTCCGTGGCTTTTTGATCATTCGGATCATGGAACGACCCCGGCTCCGGCACGCGGCCCGTCACGCTCGTGACCATGCCGGGATTCGTGCCCCAAGTGACTTGCGGCGCGAGATCCTGCGCCTGCAGCTCGACGGTCATGTCGAACTTCGCGCCCTCGTCGCTCTGGAGCTTCTTCCATCTCTCGACCGCATCCTCAAATGCTTTCCCGCGCGGCACAAACGGGCGCCCTTCCATGTACGCGAACGTCGTTTCATCCGGCGCGATCATTCCCGCGCGCGCGCCGCCTTCAATCGTCATGTTGCAGACGGTCATGCGCCCGTCCATCGTCAAATCGCGGATCGCTTCGCCGCCATATTCGGCGACGTGGCCCGTGCCGCCGCTGATTCCAATCTTCCCGATGATCGCCAGAATGATGTCTTTTGCGGTCACGCCGCGCGGGCGCTTGCCGTGGACCAGGATGTGCAGCGTCTTGCTGCGCGATTGCACCAGGCACTGCGTCGCCAGTACGTGCTCGACTTCGCTCGTGCCGATGCCAAACGCCAGCGTGCCAAACGCTCCGTGCGTCGAGGTATGGCTGTCGCCGCAGACAATCGTTTGGCCGGGCTGCGTCACGCCCAGTTCCGGCCCGATGATGTGCACGATGCCCTGATTGCGGCTGTTCATGTCGAAGAGCCGCACGCCGGTTTCGCGGCAATTTTTCTCGAGCGCTTCAAACTGCAGCCGGGCGTCAGTATCAATGATAGGCAGAGTGCGGTCCTTCGTCGGGACGGAGTGGTCCATCACGGCAAAGGTGAGGTCGGGCCGGCGCACTTTGCGGCCTTCGGCCTTCAGCCCCGCGAAAGCCTGCGGCGAGGTACCCTCATGGATGAGGTGGCGGTCAATATAAATGAGCGCGGGCTTTCCCGCCTCTTCGTACACGACGTGAGAATCCCAGATTTTTTCGTAGAGTGTTTTTGGTGGCATGTAGGTTCACTCTGGATTTTAACACTCCAGAAATAGATGTCCAATGGACCGCGCCCCGGGTCCCGTGAGTGATTGGCTTCGCTCCGAATCCGATTTCGGCTTACTACTTATCGCTTGATACTTACGGCCGCGGCGTTCGCTTCGTAACCTTCGTCCTTCACCGTTTCTTCGGCTTTTGTGCGAAGCGTTTTTTCATCCGCGTTGTTCGATGCTTTGAAGTGACGGCGGATCACTTCCTCGCCGCTCTCGATGCGAACCAGCCAGTCCGATTTCCCGCCATCCCAGGAAACTTCCACTTTGTCGGCACGCATATCCCCTCCACAGGCGTTCGCGGGACATTGTAGTCCAAGCGGGGGCGGTAGAGAACCCCGCCCTTGCGCGGGGAGTGGCGGGTGACTCGTGGAAGAGCAGAGGGATCCCTCACTCCCGTTGATCGATCGGGACAGACACCGTTCGTCGGGTGTCTGGTTAACAAATATATCCCCCCCCCCCGGTTTTTTCGTAAGTGCAGATTCTAAAGGGTTTTAAGTGCTGTGATTTTGGAAGTGCAGATTCTAAACGAGTTATGGGCGCACTTTTCGTAAGTGAGGATTCTATGGGACTTAGAGACTTATGACTGGTGAATCGTGGCTCGTGGAAGACAGAATGTCGACCCAGTTGCGAGGTCTTGCGCGTGTGCGCGGAGAGGGCCGCGGGGAGAAGAGCAAGGTGCCGGGCTTCAGCCCGGCATCTACGGAAGCAGGAAAGAGCCAAGATAGTATGGCATGGACGAAACATAGTAAATGGTAGCATGGTATTGGCGAAATGTCAACTAATATCTGTGTTTACTTAGTAGGTCATTCGAATGGAGAGGCGCGGATTCGAATGAGTTGGTGGGAAGTCGAGGGATTGGAAAGGGTTGGGGGGATTGAGACGGTTTTGTGAGACTGTGGAAACGTGTGGAAAAGTCAAAAACAATGTGTGCGGAGTCGACACCGGCAATGCGGCTACTTCTCCGGTTAGGGCGTTATAAGTCCAAGTGAGGCTGGGTGTACAAATCTCAGCTTCTCGGATCTCGTTACATCATCGCGTCAGAACCACTTAATTTCATGCGTCGACTTGTGGCTTCTGCTTTAGGGGTAGCGACGTTTCGACAGTTGTGCCTTTCTGAGGTCCCGACATAACCTTGCACGTTCCGTCGAGTGCCCATGCGCGCTCGCGCATGCTCGCTAGCCCCATACCTCCAATGCGGAGTTGCTCGGGAGTTATGCCAATCCCGTCATCAGCAATCCGCAGCAAGACGTATCCACCGTGTACCTTCAATGCTACTGAGGCGGTTCCGGCATGGCTGTGTTTCACGATATTTTGTAAGGCCTCTTGTGCAATACGAAATAGGCAGTGGGAAATATCTGGTGAGAGGCGAGATGGCGCCTCATTTTCCGAGAAACTAATGTTGAGTCCGCTTTTCGCACCAGTCTCCCGACACAGCTTTTTGAGGGCTCCCGCCAGGCCCAGGTATTCGACAGTGAAAGGGTACAAATTGTGAGATAAATCACGCGTGGATTTCGAAGCGACCGAGATCTGGTCGTAGAGTTTGTCCAAAGCCGTTTTCGCGGAGGCGTTGGACCCAGAGCGAAGCTCGTCAACACCGAGGCCCGCCAAAGTTAACTGCTGGACGATATCGTCATGTAACTCTCGAGCGATGCGGTGACGTTCTTGCTCTTGCGCGTCAACGAGCTTGCTCCGCGTGTCTCTCAGCGTTTCATCACTGCGGCGTCGCTCTGCGATTAGAGCAGCCGTCAACATCAAGGGCAACGCGAATGCCGTCAGCAAGATATGCAGTGACAACACGTGGTCTGCCACTGGGAAGTTTCCGAACATGCCTCGGCCGTGCATGACATTCCAGGCGGAGATCAATGCGACAACCAACATCGATGCGCTTAGACCGCCCGCCCCAAATCGCAGTGCGGCCCACAGCAAGAGCGGCAACAGCGCGTAAATGAATACGGGGATGCTGCCCGTCCCGTTTTCTCTGCTGAATACCAGCAGGCTGACGACCAAGGTGCCAACCGCCAGTGCACCTGCCTCGAAATACCGAGCCCGGTTTACGCTGCGAAATAAGGAAATTCCCTTCACCCAAAAGATTACAATGACCGGTACAATCACTAGATTGGCCACTATATTCGAGGTCAGCCGCACAGTCCACAGGGTCCAATAGTTGCTGCCCAATCCAGTTAGAACCGTGCTAGCAGCGTCTACAAAGGATGTCACCAAGGTTGCGAGGAGAACGCCAAATGCCAGGAAAACGACGATTCCCTGCACGCTCTCGAATAATGGTCTTTCTTTTTTGAAATAGCGGATGCAAGCAGCACCCAGCAGTGCCTCACCAGTGTTCCCCACGAACCACCCCAGCGAGGAGAGCACCGGTATACCAACTGTAAGTTGAATCAGCAGATGAACAGGCAGCACAGCCAAAAGAAGAACCCACCAGATCCGCAGAGGAGTCAATAAGAAAGCAGCGAGCAAAATCGCATTGGGAGGCCAGAAAATTGCGATTGGTGAATGCGCAGGCGTCAACAAAAAACCGATTTGCGATCCCGCATAGTAGCTGATAGCAACTAACAGCGCGATCGCTGAGGTACGAAAGAAGCGCGGGACTGAGCGGACGGTCTCGTGGAGGACTCCATCGACCTGATCTAGAGCGGCCCGCGATTTGGAAAGCGGGAAAATGAGACTATGGCTCACGGGGACGACCTCCGAACCAGAGTGGCAAGCAATTTCCGCCAGCGGTATCTGAGGAGCTCAAAGCTTGCCCTCAACACTTGAACCGAATACTAAAGAATCCAACAGCGGCTTGCAAGTTCAGAAATGTCATTTCTGTAGATTCACCACTTAACTGAATTCCGCTGCAAGGTACTGTTCTTGTTTTCCCGGTGACAGATCGGTTGCTAAAGCAGGACGGAAGCAATTGGCCGGAAGATGTTAGGAAGGTGACACAAAGGATTGGCGACGGGCGACCGCTTTGACCGCCGCGATCAAGTCCTCAGCAACGCGGGGTTTAAAAACATAACCTAACGCTCCAGCCCGTCGCGCAGCCTCGACAATCTCCAGGTCATTCTCTATAGAGCAAAGCACTATGGCAGGGCTCGAGGGAGATTTGTTCAACTCTCGGGCAACATCGATGCCATTAAACTCCGGCATTTCAAGATCTAACACGACGACATTTGGCTGCCAAAGACGAATACACTCCAGAGCGGACTTGCCATCCGCAGAGGTAGCCACGACCTCGAACTCTGTTGCTAACACAGAGACAAGCTTGGCCAAAAACGCCGGGTTGTCGTCCGCAACAACGATGCGCAGTTTCATTCAGCTACAGGACTTCGCAATCACCGAGCATCTTTCAGCTGTCTCCCGCCATGGCCACTTATAGCAATCGAACTAGGGGCCATAACTGGCTTAAACGGATTGAATACTACTCTTTTTTATCATTTTTGCCGAGGCAGAAACGCCAATCACCCATTTCAAAACCGTTCAGGGAAGTCGTCGTACTTCACTGCTTCTATTTGACCTGGACCCAAAGTTGGCCTAACGGGCAAGCGCTTGGGCGGACAAACAAGCACGAATTTCGAACTGTCTGTTGGCAGCCGCTACTGCTACTTCCGGCCATGGATCTGTGTTGCTATAGATATTCCCGTAAGAGCTTCCCAGTGCCCCAGGGCTAAGTCAAAATCCCTGAGTGCAAAATCGGCACTCCGGGCGCCCAGTACCTGTACCAGGCACGCGAACCCAGAACAGCTAGGCGTGCCATCGACGGTCCGAACTGGACTTGCAATCTCTACAGCGGCTTGGGGTGTTCGGCCAGAGCCTCGCGAAAGATCTTGAGATTGTTCTTGTCCACCGTCACAGTGCCAGTATCCACGGACGTGGGCATCGGCGGCGCGAGAGCGGTGCGCCAGTCCTTGTATTGGTGTACCGCGTTGTGGTGCAAGTCGTCGAGGAACTTCAGCCCGTAGTAACTCATAACGTAGGGCTTCTGCGTGATCGTGGCCGATAATGACGCCCCGGTCGATCCAATCAAGGGTCTCCGGATCGCTGTCAAAGGCCACGATGGGCAGCTTGCCCTCCATGTTGAAGCGGTGCACCGCTCCGGCGGCTCCGGAACCCCCTGTCGCCTCCAAGCAAATAATTCCGTCTAGTTTTTTCTTTCTTCTGTATGAGTTCGGAGACCTGGTCAAACGCGCTTCGCGCGTCGCCCTTGGCATCCAGGATCTTTGTCAGCTTGAGAGCAGGAAAATTCTTCAGCGCGTCCACCACGCCAGCCACTCGATCGTCAATGTTACGTTGTCCCGAAATGGTGATCACCGCAATGTTTCCCTTACCTTGCACAAGCGCCGCCATCCGCCTGAGGCTCTCTCTGCCGGCTTTGAAGTTGTCCGTTCCGATGTACAGAATGCGCTTCGATTCCGGCACATCCGAATCCACGCAAATCACCGGGATGCCCTGGGCCACGGCCTTGTCAATCTCTGCCTGGAAAATCGCGTGGCGCGCCGCGGAGAGGCAGATTCCAGCCGGATGTTGTTCCACGACCTGGCGAAACATTCCGACCTCCGCGTCTGGGTCATAGGTCGCCGGACCGACGAGTTCACCCTTTACGCCGAGCGCTCTGGCCGCGTCCTGAAACCCTGCCTGCGCCTCCTGCCAGTACGGCAAGTTAATATTCGTGGCCACGAACACGTATCGTTCGTCATCTTCGTGGTAGGGTTTCGCACAGGACGCAATCAGCCCCGGCCACAACGAAAATAAAAACAGACACCAGCGTGACCCCATGTCTCCTCATTGGAATTCTCCTTTCGCACCTGGCTGGCCTGCATGCTGGTTTGCTCGCCTTCCGAAAAACTTTGGCCGTGGGATTTACCTGGTTTGGAAAAGTTCGAACGAACGGGAGGGCACCTCCACTTCCAAGACTGCTTCGCTTTCGCTTACGTCTGGCCCGGATCTGCGATTTCAAGTTTATGTCTACGCAAGACCATAGGGCGGCCGACCCTTTCCTGTCAATCCAAGAATGCTGGGGCTGGGCCTGGGAAATGGGCGGAAAGGTCAAAACACTGATACTTGGAGGGGCAAAAAACAGGACTGCGGCACTTGGCGAGGACCGAAGCTATATGCAAAATGACTTACGTAAGCGCGAGGTGTCGATGCGGATCCCGCCGTTCCGGTCGAGCGGGCCCTCGTACCCTATGAAGCCAAGCTCTCTGAATTTGTTCATAAAGAAATTGACGCGCGAGCGTGTAGTGCCGATCATGGTGGCCAGTGTCTCCTGTGAGATCCCGGCAAATCGGTGCAGCTTGCTCTGATTCCCCCTCCCCGCGAGCAGTAGCAGTGCGCGGGCGAGTCGCTTCTCGCTGCTCTGAGTAAGCTGGCCGATTAAGTTCTCCTCGATCCGAGTTTTCTGTATAACCATGTAGCACAAGAAGCGGTGAGCGAGCGAAGAGTCAGCGTGGAGCCCCCGGAGCATTTCGTTTTTTTCAATTTCTTGCAGCACGACGCGAGTCATCGCCGTGGCGGTCTTCATACGAGTTGCCTGGCCTGCAAGGCAAGCTTCACCAAAAAAATTACCTGGCCCCAGGATGGCCACAACAGCATCCTTATGATTCTTGGAGGCCACCGAGAGTTCCACGCGGCCTTTTTGAATGTACATAACCGTCTTTGCGGAATCGCCTTGCGAGTAAATAATTCCTCTTATTGCAAACTTTTGAATCGCCGTCACCACACCGCCTAAATCGCTCAGAGTTGCGTAAGAGCGTTCCTTTTTGGAACTCACAGCCTGATTTACCCTTCGATTCTGCGGGCGTAGTGCGTGCTGCGCGGATTTCGCCATCGGCGGAATCGCCATTTCCTGCTTGACCTCGTTTAACCTGGCTACGTAAAGCTGTTCTTGCTCGGTGAGCATACCATGCCTTTTCATAGTGTTGCACCAAAGAGAAGCCAATTCTGTTCAATTTGGTACACGGAGGCGGTTGGTTCGATTGGCGTTGCGGGGGGCAGAGGTTCTGGCGGGGCTACTTGTTTTTGGAGTCGTGGTTTTGGTGTGCGCCGAGCAGGCGTGGGAAGAGAATTCCTGGTCGCGCTGCTGCTCGTAATTCTGCTTCATCTCCTCAAGCGTGTTTCCTACGGGAGGGGCCGACGGGTTGAACACCCACGCGCATTGCGAACACGCCCAGCCCTGAAAATTGCCTGTTTTGGCCCAAACGAGGTCCCGACGCATACGTGGATAGTATCCAGGCCACTAAAGAAAGGTGAAGATATTGGGTTCATTTAACGGAGCTATGAGCGGCGTAGAACGTAGAAACGGTTGAGTGACGGCGCCACAGACAAATGCAAGCCAAGGTACTAAAGTATGCCAGACAAAATATAGCGTATGCAGAAGAAGGCATAAGGGCGAACAAAAATATAGTTGACGTAGAATTGTCATCCGTGTATGGTACCCGGCGAGGTGAGGGAGGGACCCCATGCCCAATGGACAGAAAGCCAACGCCAAACGACCTGCTCTGAAGTATCGCCGTGTGGAACTTTCCAGCCTAAGGAATGGCCGCCGAGGTAAGCACCACGACCTGGTGGAAGGTATTCTGGGTGAGTTAGAAGGGGTGCAACCCGGTTCCGCGCTTGAAATTCCGCTTGCGGACGTAAACGGGATCGGACTGGCAAACCTGCGTTCGGCGGTTCACCGTGCGTCCACGTCGGCAGGGCTGGCCATCGAAACGCTCGCCGACGAAAAGAATTTTTACGTTTGGAAGACTCCCGCGTCGTCGAGCGATTAATCCTGGGGATCCGTGCCGGCCTGCTTCAACTCGTAGCGAATTGATTCCAAAGCGCTGCGTTGTACAATCTGGACACGCCTGCAATGGTGCGTGCTCCGCTTCAAACGCAAGTTTCACAAACACACACATAAAGTTCCGCGTGAGACGGCCAATTCCGTTCAGCCAGTAATCCCGGGTACCCGCCCCGGCTTTTTCCAGTCGAGGCGCGCCTGGTGGACTGGTGGAGATGGAGGTTGAAAGTGGGCGCTGCCGTCTGGCAGAACCAAGAGTGCGGGTGCAAATGCAAAACGGGGCAAGCCCGCCCGCATGGGGAGTAGGAATACGTGGCCAAGGTGAAGATCGGCCACTACAGGTCAGTGGCCGCCGCTTAGTTCGCGGACGATGTCGCTGACGAAATTTTTGGCGTCGCCGAAGAGCATCAGGGTGTTGTCGAGGTAGTAGAGCGGATTGTCGATTCCGGCGAAGCCGGCGGCCATGCTGCGCTTGATGACCATCACGGTGCGCGCTTTGTCCACGTCGAGAATGGGCATGCCGAAGATGGGGCTGCGATGGATCGGTGCGCGCGGCGGGGTTGGTGACGTCGTTCGCGCCGATGATCAGGGCCACATCGGTCTGCGGAAGATCGCCGTTGATGTCGTCCATTTCGATCAGCTTGTCGTAGGGGATGTCCGCTTCGGCGAGCAGCACGTTCATGTGGCCGGGCATGCGTCCGGCGACGGGATGAATGCCGAACTTCACGTCGATGCCTTTTTTGGTGAGAATGTCGTAGAGTTCGCGGACTTTGTGCTGCGCCTGCGCGACGGCCATGCCGTATCCGGGAACGATGACCACTTTGTTGGCGGCGGAAAGAATCGCCGCGGCTTCTTCCGGGCGTGGCGCTTCTTCACCGGCGCGCTCTTCTTTCGCGCCCGCGGCGCTAGGCCTGCACTTGGCCAAAGCGCTCCGAAGAGCACGTTGGTGAAGGAGCGGTTCATGGCTTTGCACATGATGACGGAGAGGATGAAGCCGGAAGCTCCATCGAGCGCGCCCGCCACCACCAGCACTTTGCTGTTGAGCACGAAGCCCAGGAGCGCGGCGGAGAAGCCGGCGTAGGAGTTCAAGAGCGAGATGACCGTGGGCATGTCCGCGCCGCCGATGGGCGTGACCAGCATGATGCCGAAGATCAGCGCCACGCCGATCATGATGGGAAAGAGATACGTCAATTCCGGGATGCACGACCAGCGCGACCATCAAGTCCAAGCGCCGCGCCGAGCACCGACAAGCTGACGAAGTTCTGTCCTTTATACGTGATGGGCCGCTGCGGCAGGATTTCCTGCAGCTTGCCTGCGGCGATCAAACTCCCGGTGAAGGTGAGCGAGCCGATGATGACTTCGAGCCCGATTTCGGCCATCTGGAATCTTGGGCACGTGGGGAGCGGCGACGTAGTATTCCGCGATGCCGATCAGCGCCGCGGAAAGCGCGCCAAACGCGTGGCTCAGCGCGGTTCGCTGCGGCACGGCGGTCATCTTCACCATGCCAAGGGGCACGCCGACGCCGCGCCGATGATCAGCGCGATGATGATCCATTTGTATTGGTCGACCTGCGGGTCGAACAGCGTGGCGACGACGGCGACGGCCGAGGCAATTTCGCCGACGAGGACGCCGCGCATGGCCGAGACCGGCGAACTCAGCCATTTCATGCGCCAGAATGAAGCCGACGGCCGCTAGCAATGTAAGTGAAATCGATGAGCTGCTGCGTGGCGGCCGGGGTCATGATTTTTTCGCCCTTGCCGGTCTTGAACATGCTGCAGCATGCGGTCGGTGATGACGAAGCCGCCGACCATGTTGCTGAACGAGGCGGCCACAGCGATCAGGCCGAGAATGGTGGACAAGCGCGCGTCTCATGCCGGCCGGCAATGATGATGGCCGCGACCACGACGATGGCGTCCAGCGCGTTGGTCAGCGACATCAGCGGCGTGTGCAGCAGCGGCGAAACGCGCTTGATGACCTCAAAGCCCAAAAATGCCGACAGGATGAACACAAACAGACTGGAAATAAAATCCGCGGGCATCCACTCCTCCTTAAGATTTGGCAGCCAGCGCCGGCAGCTTAAAGAATTCGCGCAGCGCTGGCGTTTACAATTTCTCCACCCTGCGTCAGCAAAGTGCTCCCGGATGATGTCGTCCTGCGGATTGAGTTGCAGCTTGCCTTCTTTCACCATGTACAGCAGAAAGGTGGCGACGTTTTTCGCGTACATCTGGCTGGCGTGATAGGGAACCGTGCTGGCAGATTGATAGAGCCGATGATGGTGACGCCGTGCTCTTCGATTTTTTCTTCGGCGCGGGTCAGTTCGCAGTTTCCGCCGCGCTCGGCGGCCAAATCCACGATCACCGAGCCCGGCGCCATGCCCGCGACCATTTCCTTGGTGACGAGAATCGGGCGATTTTTTTCCCGGGATCACCGCGGCCGTGATCACGACGTCGCTCTCCGCCACGACTTTTCCGAGCAATTCGCGCTGCTTCTGGTAGAAATCTTCGTCCTGCGCCTTGGCGTAGCCGCGCGCATCCTGCGCGTCTTTGGCTTCGATCGGCGAGCTCGACGAAGCGCCCGCCGAGGCTCTGCACTTGTTCCTTGACGGCGGGACGCAGATCGTACGCGGAGACCACCGCTCCCAGCCTGCGCGCCGTGGCGATGGCCTGCAGGCCGGCAACGCCCGCTCCGATGATAAGAACGCGCGCGGGAGTGATCGTTCCGGCGGCGGTGGTCAGCATGGGAAAAATTTTGGGGAGAGTGTCGGCGGCGATCAGCACGGCTTTGTAGCCGCAGATCGTGGCCATGGAAGAGAGCGCGTCCATGCTTTGCGCGCGCGTGGTGCGCGGCATCAACTCCACGGAAAAAGCGGTCACGCCCTTCGCGGCGATTTCCTGGATGGTTTCGAGAGAACCCAGGGGGCGCAGAAATCCGATCAGCACTTGATTGCGGCGGTAGAGCGGAACATCGGCTTTGCCGGTCTGGTCATTCGAACCGTAGCAGAGCACTTGAACAACGATATCGGCGGCGCCAAAAACGTCGGCGCGCGTTCGGGAAGAATTTTCGCGCCTTTGGCGGCGTAGTCCGCGTCCGGATAGCCCGCTTCGCTGCCGGCGCCTGCTTCGACGACAACTTCCATGCCCGCTTTCGCAAGGTTGGGAATGACCGCGGGCACCATGCGCCACACGCCGCTCCCCCGGAAAGGTTTCTCGGGGAACACCGACAATCATGAAACTTCCTCCGGTATTTTCTGCGCTGCTTTAAAACTCAACCACGATGACCGTCTTGGCCCGACCGCGCGGCATTCTACAACGAATTCGAGCCGCGAGGCTCGCGAAACTAATTGCTGTTCGAATGAGCTCTGGTTTATTCGGCTCCGGCCTCTTTGCCAGGGATAAAGTAGACTTCTTCGAACATGGAACCCTTTTGCCAGCCGGCACGCTGCAAGAATGCCCAGGCCATTTTCGACACATGCTGGGATGGCCGCAGAGATAACCAGTGGTGTTCTCAGGTTTCAAGCCCCACTCGTTGACGTACATGCGAACGAGATCGTCCACGCGGCCGGTTTGAGCCTTTCCATGCGGCGTCTTCCCAGGGGCGGCTGATGGTGGCGACGTATTTGAGCCAGGGAACTTCCGCGGCGATGCGTTCGAGTTCCTCGCGATAGCCAAACTCCCAGGAGCGGCTGCCGCCTTGCAAGCAGAAGAGCTTGTGCGGGCCGGGCATGGGCTGGCCGCCGTTTTTCCAATCTTTGTAGAGAGTGCGTACGTAGCTGACGAACGGAGCGATGCCGGTGACGGTGGCGAGAAGGAGATGATTCGTGCGTGCCGCTCTTGAGGTCGAGGGTGAAGCGGCCTTTGGAGATTTTGCGGCAGAGCATGGTGTCGCCGACTTGGAGTTTGTAAAGATGCGGCGTAAGCGCGCCCTGCGGGACGAGCTCAATGAAAAATTCGAGTCCTTCCTCATAGGGCGACGAAACGATGGAGTAAGCGCGCTCGATGCGTTTGTCTTCGTGATCCACGCCGAGGGTGGCATACTGGCCGGCCTTAAAAGCGAAAGGGCCGCCGGGATCAACGCGAATCAACCACAAGTCTTCCGACAAATCTTTGCGCTCGATGACGCGGGCCATGTAGTGCCTGTCCGCCGGGAGAGCCACACTCTTTATCCTCCATCGCCAAATTTGTCAATTGGTGTTTTCAAAAAACGACCGGGTGGAGCAGCTGTCTGCGCCGCCCGGTGGTGTGAAATCTATACGCTACCCTCGGCAAGGAATCGAACCGCGTCGGCGAAGCCATCCTCAATTTGCCTGCGTCATGCGTCTGTTTGATTGAGGCTTGGCTGCCGACCGGGACACGGTGGCGGAACAGCGACCCCAACGGGCGGCATTGTACACCCAGTTGGCCATTTTGCGAGGGAGGGAATCGAGAGATCGAGGCTGGCTCGCGGAAGAGATCCGGAGCTGGTCAACATGCGCATTGCGAACCTTATCCGCTACATCGAATCATCGCAAACGAGATAGACTCTTATTGGCCAACACTGTTCGAAAGCACCGAGTTTTTTGAAACATTTCGAGCTGTTGGATACGTCTAATTTGTGACGCAAAGGGTATGGCGCGTCTGCCTGATTACCCTCCCAGGCAAACCCAGCCGTGGTTTGCGATTCGCGTTAGATTGCAGGAGTCCTCCATGGAATTGTGCGAAAGGGAGCGCCCGGGGCGCTTGGGACAAATAGTTGTAGTCTCATGTTTGGTACTTAGCGCGGCGTGCAGCATAAATGCAGGTACGACTGCCCCAGAGTCTCGAGGGTCGCAGCAGGCTGCTCAGAGTGCGGCAACGCGGCCAGTGGGAACCATCAAGAGCATCACGGGGAAAACAATTGTATTGACCACGGATGCGGGGGCCGAGGTGACGATTCAGGTGCAGGACGATGCGCGGTTGCTGCGCATAGCCCCCGGAGAAAAAGACTTGAAGAACGCGGGGCCGCTGCAACTGCAGGACTTGCAAACTGGGGACCGAATTCTGGTTCGCGGGGCGCTCGGGCCCGATGGAAAGACACTACTGGCCGCGTCCGTCATCGCGATGAAACAAGCCGATATCGCCACGAAACTAGCCCACGAACGGGAAGAGTGGCAAAGGCACGGCGTCGGCGGCCTTGTGACGAAGCTCGATGCGCCAACCGGAAGCATCACGATTTCGACGAACGCCACGGGTGCAGCCAAAGAAGTAAAGGTTCAAGTTTCAAAACAGACCATTCTTCGGCGATATGCGCCGAACTCCGTGAAGTTTGATGACGCAAAGGCCGCGGCCCTCGATCAAGTCAAGGTGGGAGACCAACTGCGCGCTAGGGGAACACGGAACGCCGATGGCACGGAACTGACCGCGGATGAAGTGGTCTCCGGAACATTTCGAAATATTGCGGGAACGATTGACGCGATCGACAAAGCTGCGGGAACTATCACGGTCATGGACCTGGTAGCGAAAAAACCTACCACCGTGAAAATTGGCACCGAGACGCAGATTCGCAAGTTACCGCCGATGATTGCGCAAAGAATTGCCATGCGGCTCAAGGGCGCACCAGCGGACGCAGCGGCTGGAGGAAATGGGACTGGCTCTCCGGCCACGCCACCCACAGGACCGGCCGGCGGCCAAGCGAGCGGCACGGCAGGCGGAGCACGGCCAGGTGGAGCGGGTGGTGGCGACATGCAACAAATGCTGAGCCGATTGCCCGGCGCAACGCTTGCCGATTTGCAGAAGGGCGATGCAGTGATGATTGTCACGACGGAAGGGACGCAGGACAGTGACGCGACAGCAATCACGCTGCTTGCCGGAGTGGAACCGATCCTCGAGGCGTCGCCCAAGGGTGAAGCGTCAAGCATCCTGACGCCCTGGACGATGAGCGCGGCACCGTCGGGGGGACACGACACCTTGAAATACGATAGTCACAAGAATATTGGACATGGGTCAGGAGAGCGAATGAACTTGCGGGTTTTTTACCGGTGCATTGTGTTGGCAGGGGCGCTTTTATTTGCCGGTTTTGCGGCAAACGCCGCGCAAACACAGCAGGCCGCGGGAACATTGCACGGGCAGGTGACGGATCCATCCGGCGCCGCCGTGCCCGGGGCGACTGTGCTCGTGACTACAGCGAGTGGAGCGGCCACCACAGCAACTACGAATCGAGAGGGAATCTTCGAAGTCACCGGATTGGTTCCGGGAAAATACGGGGTGAAGGTGGTTGCCGAGGGATTTACGGCGTTTGAGCGGCCGGAGATCGAGATCACCACGGGCCAGACGCAGAAATTGAATGTTTCGCTTACCATCGAAGTGCAGCAGGAACAGGTCGAGGTCACGGACACGACGACGAAAGTAGACGTCAATCCGGCGAATAATGCAGGCGCGGTCGTGATTCAGGGAAAGGATCTCGAAGCGCTCTCCGATGATCCAGATGAACTGGAGTCCGAGTTGCAGGCGCTGGCCGGTCCTTCGGCAGGCCCGAATGGCGGCCAGATCTATATTGACGGCTTCACTGCCGGGCAACTGCCGCCAAAGGCCTCGATTCGAGAGATTCGAATCAATCAGAATCCTTTTTCCGCGGAATACGACAAGCTCGGTTATGGGCGTATTGAGATCCTGACGAAGCCTGGGACCGACCAGTTTCACGGCCAGATCTTTGTCACGGGAAATACCGCGGGATTCAATTCGCGAAACCCTTTTGAACACTTGCCCGCGGGAACAGAGCAGCCCGGATACGACACCACTCAATTCAGCGCCAATGTGGGCGGCCCGCTGAGCAAGAAGGCTTCGTTTTTCTTCAACATCGAGCGGCGGAGCATCAGCGATTTGGCCGTGGTGAGCGCGCAAATCGTGGACCCCACGACATTCCAGATTGAACCGTTTAGCCAAGCCCTGCCGAATCCCAGGACCCGGCTCAACTTGAGCCCGCGGCTGGATTATCAGTTGACACCCGGGAATACCCTGAGCGTGCGCTACCAATATTGGCGCAATTCCGAGACAAACGACCTGAATGGCGGCGGCTTCAACCTGGCCTCGCTCGCGACGAATTCACTCGGCACTGAGAATACCGTGCAAGTCACCGACACGCAGACGATCAACCCAACCACGATCAACGAGACCAGGTTCCAGTACATCCGTGAAGTGCAGAGCGGGACACCCGTTACTATCACGCCTTTGATCAGTGTCGGGGGTTCGTTTAATTCCGGTGGCGCAACGAGCGGAACAAACACCGACACGCAGAATCGCTACGAATTGCAAAACATCACATACATCACGCATGGCAAACATGCGTGGAAAATCGGCGGACGGGTGCGGGAGACGATAGACGAAATGGCATCGAACGCCAGCTTCAATGGCGCCTACTCTTTCGGTTCCCGAGTTGATCCAACCGTAGCCGGATGCAACGTGCCAAATCCACCCACATCCTGCCCAACGATATCGGGCATCCAGGCTTATCAGATTACGCTGCAAGCGCTAGCCACGGGGAATACGCCCGCAAACATGGCCAATGCAATTGCGCAGGGTGGTGGGGCAAGTTTTTACTCCTTGAATTTCAACACCGCGGGAACAGCAGCGGCCCGCGCCAACTGGTTCGATGCAGCGCTTTTTGTTCAGGATGACTACAAGTTTCGGCCGAACGTGAGCGTGAGCTTTGGACTTCGTTACGAGACACAAAACAACCTGGGCGATCACGCCGATTTTGCGCCGCGTGTGGGAATCGCGTGGGGAATCGACGGGAACGGGAAGAACAAGTCGCCAAAAACGATACTGCGGCTGGGATATGGGATTTTTTATGATCGATTCGCGGAAAACCTGGTCTTGCAGCAGGAATTGGCCAACGGCTTGATCCAGCAGCAGTTCTTAATCCCGAGCCCGCAGTTCTTTCTTCCGAACCAGCCGTTTACCCCGGCGGATCCCGGGTTTCCGACAACAGCGGGGTCGTCGCAAACCGTTTACGTGAAGAACCCGAATCTTCGCACTCCGTACATCATGCAGGCTGGAGTGACGCTCGAGAGACAGCTATCGAAGTTCGCGAACTTGTCGATGACATATTTGAATTCGCGCGGCGTTCACCAGTTCTATACCAATGTTTTTCCTGCAAACACTCCGAATTCTCCGCTGCCTGCGGGGTTCAATCCCAATGACATCGTCTATCAGTACGCCTCCGGGGGCATCTTCAAGCAGAATCAACTGATCGTGAACAGCAGCGTGCGCTTGCCAGCCGCGGCGCGGCTTCATTAAAGATCTTTCCCTCTTCGGCTACTACACGCTGAGTTATGCGAACAGCGACACTGGCGGAGCAGGGAACGTACCTTCCATTCCAGGGGACATCAGCGCTGATTACGGTCGTGCCGCATTCGACGTTCGACATCGCGTTTTCTTCGGCGGCACGATTGGAGCGCCGCACGGCTTCCGCTTGAGCCCGTTCATGATTGTCAGCTCTGGGATCCCATTCAACATTACGACTGGCCAGGATGTTTTTGGCGATGCGCAATTCAATTCGCGCCCGGCGTTTGGCACGTGCGGTTCCGCAGGGCAGACGAGCGTGGTTCAGACTGCATTCGGTTGCTTCGATACGCTTCCGCAAGCGGGGCAAGCTGTCATTCCCGTCAACTATGCGACGGGGCCGGGACGCTTCACATTTAACCTCCGGCTGAGCAAGACGTTTGGATTTGGACAGAAGAAAGAATCGACAGCAGGGGGCCCGGGAGGCGGACGCGGCGGCGGTCCAGCCTTCGGCGGAGCCGGTCATAGTCCGGCTGCGCACGGCGGAGGCGGGGGAGGCGACAGAGGCGGAGGGATGTTCGGCGGAGGAAGTCCGACGAACAACAGATACAATCTGACGTTCAGCGTGAACGCGCGGAACTTGTTTAACAATGTGAACTTCGGGACTCCCATTGGAAACTTGGGCTCGCCCCTTTTTGGCGAAGCGAATTCGCTTGCGGGGCAGCCGTATTCTTCTCCGACGGCTAACCGGCGGATCGACTTGCAGTTGCAGTTCACGTTCTAGAGAGCTTGCGAGTTAGAATGTCCGGGCGAGCTTGCATGGGCCATGCCCGGAAGAAACAATGAAGAGGCGTAAAAAGAAAGTTCTGGATGCCGGAGTGGAGGCGCGGCGGGCGGCGCGCAATTCCGGCATCGCGCCTGCGGCTACGCGCGTGATCGCGGACAAGAGAAAGCATCCCGCCAAGCACAAGAAAAAGTGGCTGGAAAAAGAAGCGGAGTAGTGCCGGCGAATGGCCGAAGCTCGATTTCTTCCGATTAGGTCCAGACCGGACCTAATTTTTTGAGCCTCAGCCGGGCTTGTGCGCGGGGACGGATTCCTCGGGACGGAAAAGCTCTGCTGGCGGAATTTTCTTGCGCTCCGCGAGAGCGGCGGCAATCGATTCCAAATCCTTTTTGTCGAATCCCATACAACTGATTTTCACAACGCCGTCTGTCTCAATGAGAAAGATGGTGGGTACGTTCGTGAGGCTATAGGCATTCGATGCCGGGTAGCCTTTTTGCTTTTCGTCGAGAACCATGGAAAAAGTGACGCCGAATTCCCTGGCGAAGTCCTTCGTTGAAGGAGAGTCGTCCTGCGAAATGCCGAGAAACGTCACGCCGTCGCCGCCATAGCGCTTGTGGAGGCGTTCGAGATACGGAAACGTGAATTGGCAGACAGGGCAGGAGATTTTGAAGAACGCAGCGACGACCGGGCCCTGTTCGAGCAGTTTGCCGAGCGAAACATCCTTTCCGTCGAGACCTTTTAGCGAAAAAGCCGGCGCAGGAGTGCCCGCAACGATATTTGTCATTGTCCCTTCCTTGCCGAACCAGCGTGAAAGCTGCCGCAATATTCCCATAGCCCCAACTTAACGCAACGGCACCGGCGAGCCCGCATTGTGCCTCGATGCCACGAGCGAATTCAACGATCGCAGATACGCAGATGCCGGCTGCGTGCATACTCAATGAATTTGTTTCGTTTTTCGCTGCATGTAATCCATCAGCAAGTACTGGCCGAGCGTGTATGGCGTGGTGAAATAGGCTTTGCCGCGGCACATTTCCGTAATTTTCTGGACAAAATGGACGAGGCTGTAGTCGCTCGCGAGCATGAACGTGTTGATCATGATGCCCGGCACGCTTGCACTTGTTGACTTCTTCGAGCGTCTGGCCGACAACGAAAGGATCCAGTCCGAACGCGTTTTTGTAAATGCGGCCGTCTTCGAGCGTGAGAGCGGATGGTTTTCCGTCCGTGATCATGATGATTTGGCGCATGTCTTTTTTCTGGCGGAGCAGGATGCGCTGCGCCAGGCGAAGCCCTTCGCGCGTGTTGGTGTAATACGGGCCGACCTGGACGCGCGCGAGCTCGCCCAGGGGAACTTCTTCCGCGCTGTCGTGGAAAAGAACAAGGCTCAGCGTGTCTCCTGGATATTGCGTGCGAATGAGATGAGAGAGTGCCATAGCCACGCGCTTTGCGGGCGTGAAGCGGTCCTCGCCGTACAGAATCATGCTGTGGCTGCAATCGAGAAGAACGACCGTGGCGCAGGAGCTGTGATATTCGCACTGATGGACCATGAGATCGGAATACGTCATGTCGATGGGAACTTTGGCTCCCTGGCGGCGCACGGCGTTGAAAAGCGTCTCGCTGATGTCGAGATTCATGGTGTCGCCGAACTCGTAGGGGCGAGACACTCCGCCGGATTCGATGCCGGTCGAGAGATCGCGCGTGTCGTGACGGCCGAAACTGCTGCGGCCCAGCGAGCCCAGGAGATCCTGAAGCGTTTTGAAGCCGAGGAAGTCGATGGTCTTGTCGGTGATTTCGAAGCGGGCTTCGGGCTGCTTTTCGTGAGGCTGGCCGAGCTGCCCGCGTGCGGAAGTTTGCGGTGGCGGAGTAACTTGAGGAGGCTGTTGCGGATTGATGAAGCCTTCCTGCGCGAGCCGTTCCATTAATTTCTCGATCAGATCCTTGACGGCTTGGCTGTTCTGCGCGTCGGGATTTTGCAGCATTTCGCGAAGCTCCTCGCTCATGGCATCTTCGGGGAGCAGATCGCCTTCCTGCAAGGCGCGCAGAATGGCTTCGCGGAGAGCTTCCATGGAGCGGTCGGGGTCCATCTGGGAAACGCCGTAGAATTGGGATTCGAAGCCGCTCTGCAGAAAAAAATCGCCCATGCGCTTGACGAGTTCTTCAAGGTCGATGGCATCGGCGGGTTCGCCGACGTATTTTCCGTAGCGGATGAATTTCATGGGCGGCGGTCCTTGATCGTTTCCATCATAAAATCAGATCCCTCGTCGCGATGCTCTTCGGGATGACGACCGTTCGCCGGGTCGTCAATTGAACTGGCGGCGCGGCGGGCGGCCGGGACTTTCGCGCTGCTCCGGCTGCTGCTTGGGTTTGTCCGCGTAAAAGCCGCGCTCTTCGCTGCGGCCGATCCGGCGATGCGCCCACAAACCTTCGAGGATCATTTCCGCGGCGGATGCGGCAGCTGCGGCGTCCTTGCGGTCCTGAACGCCGAGCCGGCCGATATGTTCCATCAAACCCTGAATTCTGGAGAGCTGGTGATGTCGATCCGAAGCCGTGGCCAGCTCCGGGAGTTTTAGCTCGCCGCCGATTTCGAACCACTGAATAACAGGCTGGAAATTTACATCGGCGAAATGTTTGCTGAAGACGCGGCCGACGGCGGTGCGGATGAGTTCGCGTGCGATGGTATCTGCTCCCTTGAGCTCGCCTTCGTATTCGAGTTCGAGCTTGCCGGTGATGGCGGGAAGGGAAGAGTAGACATCGGCGATGCGCGCTACGGCGGACTTTTCACCGGTGCGCGCGGCGCGGTGCTCGGCGCTGCTGACGAGACTCTCGAGAACGGTAATGGGCAGGCGCTGGCTGACGCCGGAGCGGCGGTCCACGCGTTTGTCCTCGCGAGCCTGGAAAGCGATTTCCTCGACGACGCTGCATAGATAGGCGGGCACTTCCACCTTACGCCCGGCGTCGCGAGCGACCCACGCTTCTTGCGCGGTAATGGCCATGCCCTCCTCGAGCGTGGAAGGGTAGTGCGTTCGAATTTCGGCGCCGATGCGGTCTTTAAGCGGAGTGATGATTTTGCCGCGGGCGGTGTAGTCCTCCGGATTCGCGGTGAATACCAGCAGGACGTCGAGTGGGAGGCGCAGCGGGTAACCCTTAATCTGGATGTCGCCTTCTTGCATGATGTTGAAGAGGCCGACCTGTATTTTTCCGGCGAGATCGGGAAGCTCGTTGATGGCGAATATGCCGCGATTGGCGCGAGGGAGAAGGCCGTAGTGGATGGTCAGCTCGTCGGAAAGATCGCGGCCGCCGCGAGCGGCGCGGATGGGGTCAACGTCGCCGATGATGTCGGCCATGGTCACGTCCGGCGTGGCGAGTTTTTCCACATAGCGGTATTCGCGCGGCATCCAGGCAATGGGCGTGTTGTCGCCTTCGGCTGCGATTTTCTCGCGGCAGGCGCGGCAGATGGGACGCAGCGGGTCGTCGTTGATTTCGCAGCCGGCGACGACAGGAATCTCCGGGTCGAGGAACTGGACCAGGCCGCGAAGGATGCGGCTCTTCGCTTGTCCGCGAAGTCCCAGGAGAATGAAATTGTGGCGGGAAAGCAGCGCGTTGATGATTTGCGGGATGACGGTGTCTTCGTAGCCATGCACCCCGGGAAAGAGCGGCTCGTTCTTTTCAATCATTCGCAGAAGATTCTGGCGCATTTCGCTTTTCACGGAGCGGGAGACGGTACGAGCATCGAAATCCGGAATGCGTTTGAGTTCGCCAAGTGTGCGAACTTTTGGATGGACTGAAGATTGCATCGATGTGCTTGCCGTCATGATGTCCCGTTCCGCGTCCCGAGCAAAGCGGGACGCACAGAATACTAATTCAAACCGTGTCCATTGCCGCCGGCGCGCTGGCGCATCACTCCTGTCTTCTGTAGATGCGGTGCCCAGGCGCGAAGATACCCGACGAGGCGCTCCTGACGGTCCGCTTCGCTCCGCAGTTCGAGAATCTGCTGCTTCCACATCAGATCCATCGGCAGCGTGCCCGCAACAAGGAACGAGAATCCTGTGGAATCGGGGCTCTCCGTGTTCTTTGGATAGTCCTCGAAGAGCAGAGTGTGGCAAGTTTCGTAGAGTTCGACAAGCTCGCGAAAGAGAGATGGGTTAGCGGGTGAGTCGCGGTCTTCCAGGTAATCCACATGTCCCTCGGCGAGTGGCTTTTCGTCGAAGAACTCGATGACGCGAAAGCGTTCGCGGCCCACCGTCAAGATGGCCATGGTTTCGTCCTCATAGCGTTTGACCACTTCAATAATTTCCGCCGTGCACCCTACGCGTACAACGCCCTTCGGGAGTGCCAGGAGAACGCCGAACTCGGTTTTTTCCTTCAAGCAGCGGCTGACCATTTCGAGATAGCGCGGCTCAAAGATGTGCAGGGGAAGGTCTGCGCCGGGGAGAAGGACGACGTTCAGTGGAAAGAGCGGAATCCGATCGGGCCGCATAGTGCCAGGTCAAATGATACCAGACGGGAGTGACTTCTGAGTGGTTAGTAGTGAATAGTCAGTAGTGAGCAGTTCGACTTGGATTGTTAACAGGATTGTTAAGCGCAAGAGCCTGCAGGGATGCCGGCGCTGCCAGTGCCGGTCAAAATAACTGAATTTTCGAGAGTTGGCCCGGCAGGAGTGGGTGATAAGCTTGCGAGGCTTTCCAGGGCAGATAGAAGAAGGAGATTATTCCGTGGACAGGAAAAAGAATCTTTCGGGCGCGCGGTATGGAGGTTGTTTGGTCTTCGCGCTGCTAGTGTGCGGCTTGCCGGTTTTTCCGCAGGCTACGACGCCTGCCGCTCCTGGTCAAAATGCCCAGACCGCAGATCCGGCGGACGCGGCCTGGGAAAAGCTGACTCCCTACCAGAAGTCCCAGCTCGAGCGCATGTACAACGATTGGGCTTTCCTTGCGAAATTTCGCGAAGCTGATAAGGAACTACCTCCTCCCGCGGCGGGTGAGGTGCGCGTGGTATTCCTGGGCGATTCCATCACCGAAGGGTGGGGCATGAAGGCTACTGCAACGTCGCCGGGCCGCGGCGAGTTTTTTCCAGGCAAGCCTTACATTAACCGCGGTATCTCCGGGCAGACCACACCGCAAATGCTGCTGCGCTTTCGGCAGGACGTCATCGAACTGAAACCGAAAGTGGTGGTGCTTCTCGCAGGCACAAATGACATCGCCGAGAACACAGGGAAAATGACTCTGGGGGAGATCGAAAACAATATCGAGTCCATCAGCGAACTTGCCCGCGTGAATGGGATTCGTCCCGTATTGTGTTCGGTTTTGCCTGCGAGCGATTTCCACTGGCACAGGGGACTGGAGCCTGCGCCCAAGATTAGAGCCCTGAACGCGTGGATCAAGGAGTACGCCGCGAGAAATGGCTTCGTTTTTGTTGACTACTATTCGCCAATGACGAATAGCGAAGGCGGGCTAAAAACCGAGCTTAGTCCGGATGGCGTGCACCCGAACAAAGCGGGGTACGAAATTATGGGGCCGCTCGCCGAGGCTGGAATCACGGAAGCTTTGAAGAAGCCGATTCGCTGAGTCGCCAGCCCGTCCAATCATTCGAGCCGCTCGAAATTCCAAACTTTATGACGTCAGCAGGAGTCACTGAGTCGTGTCTCCATTGCAGACCGGGTGTGCTCGTCGTCCTTGTAGCGACGAACTCGTCAGGCACCCGGCTGCGGCAAGGGTGAGGTCGCCCCTAACCCATAGATTGTCTACTGGGACCAATCTAAAACTAAGTAGAGACGTTTTTCACTCTGAAGCGTCCAATCGCAGCAGGAATCCTCTTGTGGTAGATCATCTATGGGAGTATAGGTCCTTGGACATGCCAAAACGAGGCGCACCTCCCTTACAGGCGGATCTGCTCCAGGGCACCCTGGACCTTTTGATTCTGCAGACCCTCGTGCTAGGCCCGGCCCACGGCCACACCATCGCGCACGTGATCGAACACCGCTCCGATGCCGTCTTGCAAGTTGAACATGGCTCACTGTACCCGGCTTTGCATCGTCTGGAGGACCGTGGCTGGATCGCCTCGTTCTGGGGCACTTCCGAAAACAACCGCAAGGCGCGTTATTACCGCCTGACTCGATCAGGGCGTCAGCAACTCGCCCAGCAAACCAGCCGCTGGGAACAGCTGGTAGGCGCGATCAACCGGGTATTGCGTCCGGCGAAGGAGTAGTGCCATGGGATGGATGCGCTACTTGCGCAGGGCGCGATGGGATGAAGAGCGAGAGCGCGAGTTACAGGCATATCTCGAAATCGAGACGGACGAAAACATTGCCAGGGGCATGACGCCGGAAGAAGCGCGCTATGCGGCGAGGCGAAAACTGGGCAATCCAACGCTGATTCGAGAGGAGATTTATCGCATGAACAGCCTCACTTTTATCGAGTCGCTCTGGCAAGACGTTCGCTGCGGCTTGCGCATGCTGCGGAAGAACGCCGGTTTTGCGATGGTTGCCGTCTTGACCCTGGCGCTGGGCATTGGAGCGAACACCGCGATTTTTTCCGTGATTCATGCCGTGTTGTTGAGCCCGCTTCCATACGACCATCCCGACCGCATAACTCTCGTGCGTGAGAGCAATCCGAGCAAAGGGTTCGAGCAGTTCTCCGTCTCCCCGCCGAACTACATGGATTGGAAGAACGCTGCAGGCGCCTTTGAACAGATGGCCTCGATGTCTAGGGGCCAATTTAGTTACACGGGTGGCGCGGAGCCGGAGCGTCTCGTCGGGGCCCGTGTCGCTGCCTCTTTCTTTTCGGTGCTGGGAGCGCAGCCGGAGCTTGGACGCACGTTCTTGCCGGAAGACGACGTTGTGGGAAAAGCCGGCGTTGTCGTCCTGAGCCACGGATTATGGACGCAACACTTTGGGAGCGATCCGCAAGTAATTGGCAAATCGCTCACGCTGGACGGGGAGTCCTATCGGGTCATCGGAGTCATGCGGAATGGTTTCCAATTTCCGCGTGGCGTCCAGCTGTGGCTTCCTTCGGAGTTTGACGAGCGCTCGCTCAGTCCACGAGCTCGAGGGGCGCATTATTTGACTGTGATTGCGCGACTGAAGCCGGGCGCAAGCATCGACCAGGCGCAGGCGGAGATGGTTGCGATCTCCAAGCGGCTGGAACAGCTGTATCCGGGCACGAACACCGGATGGACATCGAAGGTCGTGGCTTTGAACGAAGCAACAGTGGGGAACATCCGCCCGACACTCTTGGTCCTGTTTGGCGCCGTAGGATTCTTGCTTTTGATTGCCTGCGCAAACGTCGCAAATCTTCTATTGGCGAGGGCCACGGCGCGGCAGAGGGAGATCGCCATTCGGTTCTCGTTGGGGGCAAGCAGGCTCCGGATCGCTCGCCAGTTGTTGACGGAAAGCATTCTTCTGAGTGGGATCGCGTGCGCTCTTGGTTTGCTGCTGGCGGAGTGGGCCATGCGCGCGCTCCGTACGCTGCCGCCATCGACCCTGCCGAGAGCGGAAAGCATTGGACTGGATTTGCCCGTGCTCGGATTTGCCGCCGGGGTCGCGGTTCTCACCGCTCTTCTATTTGGTTTTGCGCCCGCTCTGCAGATTACGCGAGGAGCGCCGTCCGAGACATTGAAGGAGGGCGGGAGAACAGCAAGCGCGGGACGGCATGGTGTGCGCGGTGCGCTCGTAGTTCTGGAGACTACACTGGCGCTCGTACTCCTGGTTGGCTCGGGTTTGTTGTTCAAGAGTTTTCTGCGTTTGCAAACAGTTGATCCGGGCTTCCAGTCCGAGAACATTTTGACCGCGAATATTTCACTTCCAAAATCGAAGTACTCGACGGATGCACAAACAATCCAATTCTTCGATCGGGTGCTTGAGCGAATGCAGGCTGTTCCGGACGTGAAAGAAGCTGCGGTCGCTAGTGGCAACCCAATAGACGGATCAAACCTCTCGTTTGTCTTCGCGACCAAAGAGCTCCAGGCGCTTGCGCCCGCGGACCAGCCTTCCGCGGGATATTACGTTGTCAGCCCCAACTATTTCCACACACTGGGAATCCCCCTGTTGGTTGGACGCTATTTTACGCAAGGAGACTCCGCCGGCAGCCCTCGCGTGGCCATCATCAGCCAGGCGGTAGCGCAGCGATTTTTTCATGACCGGAGTCCGATAGGACAGACGATCAAAATTGGCGTCGGAGCTGGGGACCCGCCTTGGCGCGAAATCGTGGGAGTCGTTGGCGATGTGAAGGACGACGGCCTCGGAGAGGCAGCCACGATGACTGTCTACGAGCCTTGCACACAGCAAGTGTGGAGCAGTATGAGCTTGTTCCTGCGGTCGGATTCGGATCCGTCGCATCTGGCGAGCGTACTTCGAAGCCAAGTAATGTCAGTCGACAAAGATCAACCGGTCGCGGAGGTCGCCACGGGCGAGCAATTGATGTCGCAGGCTGTGGCGCAGCCGCAGCTTCGGACGCTGCTGCTAAGCCTGTTTGCCGGGCTGGCCTTGGTGCTGGCCAGCCTGGGAATCTACGGCGTGATGTCTAACATGGTGGCGCAGCGGACGCACGAAATTGGCGTGCGCATGGCGCTCGGAGCCGGCCAACGGAGCGTGCTGCGGCTGGTACTGAGCAATGGCATGCGGCTTACACTGCTCGGCATTGCGTTGGGGACTGCGGGAGCATTTGCCTTGACGCGGCTAATGAAGAGTTTTCTTTTCCAGGTGACACCCACCGATCCGGCTACTTTTCTGGAGGTCGCTCTGTTCTTGTTTGCCGTGGCCCTGCTGGCGAGTTACATTCCCGCGCGCCGCGCCACGCGCGTCGATCCCGTGGTCGCCCTTCGATATGAGTAGGTGAGCGCCGAGTGGCGTCCAGCGCTTTCTTGCTTTTCAATAACAGCGTTCTTGCTTTAGAAAGATTTGGCTGCGGGCGATATCACGTGAGCTCGCCGAGAAACGCTTCCATTTCGGAGCGGGCGTGCTCGTCGCCCTTTTTGGATGCGGCGGCGATACCCTTCGAAAGAACCTGCCTGGCTTCCTCGTTGCGGGACTCCCGGGCGAGAAGTTGGCCATACATCAGGTACGCAGGAATATAGTCCGCGTTGAACTCGATCAGGGAGCGGAAGTGACCGTCGGCAGCGCTTGGGTCTCCGCTATTCATGCATTCCATCGCCAGGCCGTAGCGGGAGAAGGCGTCGTCCGGCTTTTTGGCGACGAACTCTTCAAGCATCTGTCGGCGGGTTTTCTTTTGGTCGGTCATGGTTGTCTCCCGTATTATACGGATAAAGAGACTGCGTCCCAAAGCAGCCGCGGAACGAGGGGTGAATGAAGCGCAAGCCAACCGTGAAGAGTGAGATGAGTGGAGGATTAGCGCCGAAGGGCAAACCGGTCGCCGCGTCACGTTCGGAGATGACGGAAATCGTTCTGCCGGCGCAGACGAACCCTCTCGGGAAATTGCTCGGCGGGCAGGTGATGCATTTGGTGGACATGGTGGCGGCGATGGCGGCGCACCGGCATTCGAACAGTTATGTGGTGACGGCCTCGGTGGACTACATCGATTTTCGCAATCCCATCAATCTCGGAGAAATCGTCAACCTCAAATCGCAAGTGAATCGAGTGTTCCGGACGTCGATGGAAGTCGGCGTCGAGGTCTATTCCGAAAATGCCATGACTGGCGAGCGAAAGCACACAACGTCAGCATATGTGACGTTTGTGGCCGTTGATGAGTACACCCGGCTTCCGAAGCCTGTGGGGCCGCTAATTCTGAAAACGGCGGATGAGAAGAGACGCTTCCGAGAAGCTGCGAAACGCCGCGAAGTGCGTCTAGCCATGCGTTACGGGAAGAAGCATTTCCATATCTGAAAGTTAGCTGACGCCGCCGGACCAACGCGGCGTTGAGGTCGGCCAGGGGCTGCCGCCTTCGGGCTCTTCGGTGATCGCAAGGGCTTTGGTTGCATCCATGGATTCGGGCGGATTGGATATCAGCAGGATGAACTTACCGTTTGCGTCTGGCCAGGCCATCATCGAGGGCATGGGCTTTGCTCCCTTCTCCTTAGGAATGAACCACAATTGCAAAACGTGATGTGGGGACGGCATTGGAATGTTTTCTCCCATGACGACGACGCCCAATTGAGCATGCCACTTGACTTCCAGTTGTGGTCCCTGGGCATTTTGCCCTGCGAGAGAAATCTTCACAGAAGAAGGATCCATCAGAATCATGGCTTCGCGTTTTGCGGCGGCCAGTTGCTGTTCGGTTTTCTGACGCTGCTGAAGAAGCGCCGCGGCGCGATCGTTAGCCTGACGGATTTCGTCCTGGAGACGGCGCATATTCCAAGTGGAATAAACGGAGAAGAGCAGAAGCGCGGCAACAGCAGCCCACAACCATAAGGGGATAACGCTCCTGGTCGGCATCACATGCGGATTCGCTTCTGATTGGGCTTTTGCGTCGGCGCGGACCGTTTGCATCAAGCGGCCCTTAAGCATGTCCGAGGGAGCTGCTTCCGGTGCCGCGTAGGCGAGTTGGCTGACCAGCCAGCGCGCTTCTTCAACGGCTTTGGAACAGTCCGGGCAACCGGTGGCGAGATGCGCTTCGAGCGTGGCTCGCTCTTCGGGATCGAGCGCACCGAGAGCGTAGGCTTCCATCAGCTCGCGAAATTGGTCGCAGTTTTTCACGTCGTGGCCTGCAATCCTTCTTTCAGGCGAAGCAAACCGTTGCGAATCCAGCTTTTTACCGTGCCAAGCGGTTCTTTCAAGGCCGCCGCAATTTCTGAATGGCTCAAGCCTTCAAAATACGCGAGCTCGATGGCTTTTTTCTGCTGCGGAGTGAGCGAGGCCATCAAAGCGCGAACGCGTTCGACGCGGCGCTTCTCGTCGAGGGCCTTTTCGTAGTCCGGCGCGACCACTACTGGCGGCAGTTCGTCGGGTTGATTCTCGCGGCGGCGCTGACGTTCGCTCTTCAGGCGAAGCTGATCGAGGGCACGATTTCGCGCCATGGTGCATAGCCACGGGACAAAAGGGCCGCGCGAGGAATCGTACTGATCCGCGTTGCGCCAAAGCTGAAGGAAAACATCCTGGACGACTTCCTCGGAGGTCGAAGCCTGCTGAAGAATGCGCAGGACGAGCCCGTAGACGAGACGCGAATGGCGATCGTAAAGCTGTTCGAAAGCGCTCACGTCTTTTTGAAGGAGGCGCGACAAGAGCGTCGCGTCAGGCGACACTTCGCGGGCACCGGTGGATGTGAAAGCCGCCAGGAACACGAGTGTCGGCTTCTTCCTCTCCTAAAGAACTGTACGGCTTAAGAGCCCAAACGGATGAACTTGCCCGGACATGGTGACTTCAACGCGTTTCCCGGGCTCGGATTTCGTTTGCGACGGACAAAGCTTGCTCGACGCACGCGCCGATAGCCGGGCCGCGAAGGTAGTTCCCCGCGAGCCAAAGACCTGGAAATTCTACACCGAGTTTCTGAAGCGAGGCCACGCGTTGCGAATGTCCCAAATTATATTGAGGCAGAGCGCGCGGGTAGAGGGTGACGTTCGAGAAAGTTGGAGCTTGGCGGATTTGAAGAAGCGGCGCGATTTCTTTGTGGACGAGGGAGACGAGTTCGTCAGGGGAGAGCGTAACGGCTTGCGAGTCGGTGGCGCCACCGACGAAACTGGTGAAGAGGGAATGGCCGTTCGGGGCGCGGCCAGGGAAGAGCGATGAGTTCCAAACCGTGCCCAAGGTGCGAAGTCCCTCGGAGCGCGGGATGAGAAAACCGAATCCATCAAGGGATTGACCTACGTGGTCCTTCGGATAGCCAAGGGAAACGACAGCGACGGGCGCGTATTCAATGGACGCGAGAGCGGATGCGAGGCCGGGGTGGATGCCGCGGAGCAGATTGGCGGCTGCCGGAGCCGGCGTGGTGAAGACTACGTTGTCTGCTACGAGATGTTCCGTTGATCCGTTAGCGGTCAGCGTGACTTCGTAGTTCGTTGAAGTTCCTGCGCTGGCAACGCGGATCTCTGTCACGGAAACTTCGGTGCGGAGAGCAGGACCGAGTTTTGCGGAGAGAGCGCGCGCAAGGGATTCGTTCCCATCGCGAAAAGATTGCAGAGCCGGCTTGTGCTTCGGACCCTTTTTTGATTTTGCAGCGCGTAGCATGCCGCGAATGATGCTGCCTGAGGCGCGCTCGGCTTCGAAGAGCTGGGGAAAGGCAGCGCGGAGGCTGACTTTTTCAGCGTCGCCGGCATAAATGCCAGAAACAAAAGGGCCGACGAGTTTGTCGAGGAGTTCCGCGGAAAATTTGCGGCGGACAAAGGCGGCGACGGATTCGTCCTCGTCGGGAGGAATGGTGTGGCCGAAAATATCGCGGAGGATGCCCCATTTGGTGCGGGCGCTTAAGAGGGAAGAAGTGAAGAAGGCCGGCGGGCTGAGCGGGGCCTGTTTTAGCTGGCCATCGATGACTAGGAATCTGGGTGCGTGAGGAGGCGCTTCAAGCAATTCGTTTTGGATGCCGAGATCGCGGCAGAGGTCAAGGAGTTGAGGAGTGCTGCTGAAACTTTGGGGGCCGAGTTCGAGGAGGTAGCCTTGGCGGCGCTCGGATCGGATTATGCCGCCTGGACGCGACGATGCTTCGACAATCTGGGCATCAATACCGGACTTGCGCAAGTAATGGGCGCAGGCGAGGCCGGAGATTCCGGCGCCAACGACGAGGGCTGGGACGTGGGTGGTCATGAAGCGCGAAAGCCATCCTATCATCTTGAGGCAGTGCGACTTGAAAGAGTGAAGTACCCCCCACCCCGGGTGTTTTCTGCAAGAGTGGCAGACAAAGGACTTATGCTTGACGCGGCGCGCAAGAGTGGCAAATGCTGGACTTAAAGTGGCTGGGTTTTCAGTGAGTTGCAAATGGCGCGTAAGAGTGGCAGGGAAAGGGGTTAGGCGAGGCGTTGTTTGAAGGTTTGAAGGTTGAAGGGGAAGGTTGGGAAAAGAAGAAGAAGGAAGAGCTGAGGAGCAAAACGCGAGCGCAGGGAGAGGGCGAGTTCCAGAATGGGAAGCGGGATCGGGCTGGAAGCCAAAGTTCACGGAGTATGTTAGCGCAAGCCGTGATGTCTTGTCAAGTTATTTCTTATTTAGTAACTATTCGAATCGCATGCTCGTGCGGCGCAAGTTGATAATAGGATTGGGGATGCGCGGGAATTGGCGCTCGAAAATGGTACTTTGTGCGAGGTTCGCCTAAGGCTGTAGTTTCCGACGAAGGGAAGTCGATTAGCGGAGATGTTTTCCTTCCAGGCCGCGCAGGAACAGCCCTTGCAGAAACTCCAGCCAGGCGGCTTCGCTTTCGCCGTGAGCGAAGTGGTAGTCGAGAATTTCGCGCTTGCCGTTGGGGAGCACGCCGTAGGCCACTAACACCATGCGGCGGCGGACTTTAGCGGAGAGATCGCGCATTTTGAGCGACACGCCATCGAGGAAAAGGTAGAGGTAGTCGTCGCGCAGGGCGCGGCGATGGAACTGTGCGACGGCGTGGTCCAGCTGGCGGGTGATGTTGGAGATGGTCTGCGCGGAATAGCATTCTCCGAGAAAGGGTTCGAGAACTTGGCCGACCTGGCGGGTGGAGATGCCGCGCAGAAAAGCCTGGAGCACCAGCTCGTTGACGTCTTGCTGGCGGCGCTGATAGCGCGGAAGGAATTGGGAGCGAAACCCGCCGCGGGTGCGGGGAACTTTCAGACGGCAGAGCACGCCCAGCTTGGTGGTGAGATCGCGAAACAAGACGCGCACCCTGAAAACCCGCAGGGATGCGGCACCGGGCCTTTCTCAGACAGGCTCGAGAATCTTCCTATGCACTCGTATTTTTGACAGTTTCTACACGGATTCTAGGCCATAGTCTAGAAGGGGTTTCATGGGGGGACAGTGATGGGGATCTCGATTGCCGTCGATCTGCGGTCAGCGGACGCGAAAGTCATAGAGGCAGCAGCGCCACGACGGTGGCCAATTGATACCAAATTCGAGACGAAACATGAGGAAAAGCAAGCTTTTGATGTGCACGCTTTTCTCAATTCGGACAGTGTGGCGAAAAGGATTGTGAGATATGAGAGCAAGGAGACAGTTTTCACGCAAGGCGATCCGGCGACTGGAGTTCTGTATATCCAAAGGGGCGTCGTGAAGCTCGTGGTTGTCAATGAGACTGGCAAAGAGGTAGTGGTGATGATACTGGGCCAAGGCGACGTTTTTGGCGATGGATGCTTAGCGGGGCGACCACAGCGGTTATGGACGGCGGAGACGATTATACCGAGCAAGATCCTGGTGATCGAAAAACCGGAGATGATTCGACTACTGCAAGAGGAACATGCTTTCTCCGATTGGTTCATCAGGCACCTGCTTTCGAGAAACATCCGAATCGAAGAGGACCTGATTGATCAACGTTTCAACGTGGCCGAGAAACGGCTGGCGCGGACGCTGCTGCTGCTGGCGGGCAACGGCAAACACGATAAGCCGGGGAAGACGGTCCCCGGAATCTCGCAAGAAACGCTGGCGGAGATGATCGGCACAACGCGGTCCCGCGTGAATTTTTTCATGAACAAGTTCAGGAGGCTGGGTTTCATCAAATACGACCTCAGCAGCGAAATCCACGTCAATTCCCTCCTGAGTCTTGTCCTTCACGACTGAGTTAACTTTCGCGCGATGGGGAAAAAACCACCGGCCCCAGCGTGTGGTGGCCAATTCGGACAATGTTCAAAATGGGCAGCTTCACGGCTGGATGTTGTCGCATTCAGTCCGAATGAAAAAGAAAGAACTCACGTCTCCCCGTGCCGCATCGTCTAGCAGAAACTTTCGGAGAATCGAGTGAGCCACCCGCCAGTGTTCAACTCTCCCGCCAGACAGTCTGTCTGCAGCTCCCGTCGGTTCCCTTGGGAGGGGCTTATGTCTTGCCTGTTATGTGGGTCGGGTAATGAGGCAGAGTTTACTGCTGAGATGCTCATCCATTTTTGCGGCCTCAGAAATATTGACAAACCCAGCGTTGGATTATTTCCCAAGCTATTGGTCTGCTTGGATTGCGGCGCTTCGCAGTTTACCGTCCCGGAATCCGAATTAGCGTTGCTAGCGTTGTTTGAATGTGCAGGGCAAAAGGGGCCTCAACCCGGGCGGCGGAGCGCGGAAAAAAGCAATTAGAACCGGAGGGAACCGTCAGGTCCTATGTTAGTGTTTCCCCCACCATCAGGAGCTGAGTGAGGCGTCTGGAGCGGAGTGGTTCGGCCCCGTGTGCGAGGAGAAGCCTTGCTTGAGCCGCTGTAATTCGGCCGCCGGAACTCTAAAGTCTATGAAGCCGCAGTCCAGACAGATGAGAGCGATCTGGCAGACGTAGACTGGGCTTTGACGTAGATTCTCAGTGCGTGGAGAACAAGCGCTCAATTCAGCTTCGAACGTTCCCTGATTGTTCGAACCGCAATCCCTGCAAGCCATTTTCAACCCTCCCATGACAACCGCACCAGGGAGGGGCGGCAGATTGCCAACCAGGCCAAATAGACTACCACATTCAACTTTTCTTGAATAGATACGGCGTGGTTAAGACCTCTCGACCTAGAGCCTTGCAGTCTGTAAGTTTTGCTAGTTCTCACAGATGAACACGGGAACTCAAGATTGTAGGTTCCTCTGAACCAGGCCAGCAAGGCGCTCGTTCCGGGGCCCGAACGCAATGTCTCTGAAAGTGGCGCGGGAGCGGGACAGCCAAATGAGCAAATGGCGAGTACTTCTTTCGGATGACCACCCGAACATGCTTCGAATGGTAGAAACTATCTTAGAGCCCATATTTGAGGTCGTCGGGAGGGTAGCTGACGGCAAGTCTCTGATGGAGGCTGCCTCGAAGCTGAATCCTGATCTCATCGTCACTGATATTTCCATGCCGATTCTCAATGGCATCGAAGCAGTGAAGAATTTGAAGGAATCCGGCAGTCGGGCAAAGGTCGTTTTCTTAACGGTTCATACTGACAATGAGTTCGTAAAGCTTTGCTTTGAGGCAGGTGCTTCTGGATACGTCTTGAAGCCACAAATGGCCACCGACCTCTTGTTTGCCGTGCGAGCGGCTCTCGCGGGGCGCAGCTTCACCTCTCCAAATCTCAAATACCCAAAATAGACTCCCGCCATGCGATTGGGAGGGTTTTCCAATCTAACTGAGTCGGGCAAGGCCGGGGAGACTTTTCGTTCTCAACTCCCGATTCGTCGCGTAACCGGACATTGAAGATCGGGCCGATCTCAGTTGTACGGTAAGCGCGTTAATCAGGCACTGGGTCTGTGTTAACTGGCGTGAATGCTCCTGATTCGAGTCCTTCTCCGGAGAGCTGTAACTTTTGACAGTTCATAGCGGGGCTGGATGGCTCTAAGCTCCGGTCGATCCGTGGGGGCGTGATGACCTGCCACTCCAAACAGTCCGAATTGACAGCTGAGACGACACTGACTGAGGTGGGCAGACTGATAAAGGAGCAATTTCGCATGCTTCAAGGCAGGTTGTCGGACGCCGATCTCATCCAATGCAATTCCCGCGCTGAACAGATCAAGCAATTACTTGAGGCGGCCCGCCACTCATCTGGCCAGCCTTTATTGTCCCCGAAACTGCCAACTACTGGTTAGTGCTCCCAAGAAGAGGTTGTTCCCATGAACGAAACCACTTCAAACGCTCAAGCCACCAAGTGTCCCTATTGCCGCAGCAAACAATTCTTCCGATCGAGAAGAAACGGCCTCAAAGATTGGCTCCTTCACCATCCGTTGTTTCAGAACCCTGTGATACGACCAGAGAATTGATTTTCACGGAGCAAAATACTAGGAAGAATAATCTAAAAGGAGAATGTGACGATGAAAAAAGTGGGATACTTCGCAGTGTGCGCGATGCTGACGATGGGTATCTGCGTGGCGCAGGATTTGGTGAACATAGTCTACGGAACGATCAAGAAAGTGAATAGCACCACGAAGACAATTGTGGTGAAGACTGCCGATGGAACAGAGCACACGATTAAGGTAACGGATGGGGCAACGGTGAAAGGGACCAAGGAGGGACTCAACGGCTTGAAAGAAGGAACGCAAATCGTGGCAAGGACCACAGGGAAGGGCGCCGACGAAACTGCGATGGAAGTCGGCAAGATTAGCGAGGACGGCTTCAAGGCTACGGATGGCACCGTCAAAAAATTTGATAAAGACACCAAGACAATCGTAGTGAACGATGTCCATGGAGCAAAAAAGACGTTTGAGTTAAGTGGGAAGGCTTTGGAGGACGCCGGCAAAGCTACGCGTGCGGGCATAGCAAAAGGCACGATAGTGACGGTGCATTACACGGAAGAGGGCGGGGAGAAGGTAGCTTATTATGTCTCAAACTAACAGCTGGAAAACAGATTACGGCAATCTGAATGCGTAGAAAAGAAGACAGATTAAGTATTTCTGCATGGCTCCTCACGGTAGGTGAACTCGTCAGAACCGAGTCGGATCAGCGTTAGCGCTTGATATGTCGGATTACCGGACATGTGAAGTAACACTTCACTTGTACGATAAGCGCGTTTAACCAGGAGTTGACCGGCTATTTACTCGATGTGAGGCGCAACTACTCCCCGGGATTTGGGTTAGATTCTGGACAAGGCGTCTCTTTTGCAACCAGCGGCGCGCAATTCGGCCTCAACTATGCGAGGCAGCGGGTACCTTCAAAAGACGGCGCCCAACAGAACTAAATGTGTATTCCGGGGACCCCCAGCCCTGTTTCCGAGGTACAAGTCTGGGAGGAACAATGCGCAGCCTCAAGGTTCTGCCCGTGGCGCTGGCAATTAGTGTGATGCCGCTAGCCGCAACTGCCCAGCAACTGCTAAGCCCAAACGAAGTGGTGGACAAAATTGTGGCACAGGAGCAAGCGGAGGTGCAGTTACTTCGCCAGTACTCACCACTGGTGGAAACGTATATCCAGTATCTGCGGCCCGATAAGCAGGTGGGGACCCTTCCGGACGGCGACAAATACTTTATTGGCCGGGCCGAGCTAGCGAGGGGAGTGGAGCTTGAACCGCTGGAGCGTTCCGCTGGTCTGAAGCACAAGTTGCTGGGAGGCTTGCGAGAATTCTTCGCATCGGAGTTTGTCCCGCGCGGCTTCCTGCAGATGATCTACCTGGACATGTACGGCTTCGACCGCGGGCATTACAAGTTTACATATGTGCGTCGCGAGTTTTTGGGAGAAGTTCGTTGTCTCGTCTTTGACGTCGATCCATTGCCGAAATCAGGTAAGGGGCGTTTCGTCGGCCGCATCTGGGTGGAGGATCAGGATTACCACATAGTGCGCTTTAATGGCGCCTATGGCGGCTCCTCATTTAACAGCAACTACTTCAATTTCGATAGCTGGCGGACGAATGTCGGAAACAACCTTTGGCTCCCGACGTTTGTCTACAGCGAAGAAGGCAGCGTCCTACATCCAGAGTCAAAGAAACAGGCCTTCAAGCCATTCAGGTCGCAGACGCGCCTTTGGGGCTATGGCCTTGGCCACGCGCTGCAAGAGCAGGAACTGACCAAGGTGCTTGTCGAGACATCGCCGGGGATCAGAGATCAGTCGAAAGCTGGCACCGACTACTCACCACTGCAATCGGAGCGCATCTGGGAGCACCAGGCCGAAGACAACGTCGCGGACCGACTTGAGCGACAGGGCCTGCTGGCGCCGTATGGAGAAGTGAACAAGGTGTTGGAGACGGTGATCAACAACATCGAGGTAACTAATAATCTCGACATCCAACCGGAAGTTCGCTGTCGCGTCCTGATGACTTCAACGCTGGAGTCGTTCACCTTGGGGCACACTATCGTTTTGAGCCGCGGATTGGTGGATGTCCTTCCTGACGAAGCCAGCCTTGCGGCTATCCTCGCCCACGAGCTTGGTCACGTCGTGCTCGGACATCGCATGGACACCCAATTTGGGTTCTTTAACACTCTGCAGTTCAACGAAAAGGAGACGTTCCGCCATTTTGACTTTGCTCGCCCACCGGAGGAGGAGCGGGCGGCGAACCAGAAGGGGATTGAACTACTGAGGAACTCACCCTACAAGGATTCCTACGGTACTGCGCAACTTTTCCTCCAATCGCTCAAGAATAGGTCGAAGGACCTCCCCAGCCTTATCAGTCCGAACCTGGGCGACAGGGTCCCAACAAGCTGGACCATTGCATCCCAAATGGTGTCCGCAGAATCCAAAGAGAAGCCAGGGGCCAACGTCATCGCTGCGCTGCCGCTTGGGGGACGCATCAGAATTGACCCATGGAACGATCAGCTGCGGATGCTCAACTCCCCGCCGGTGGGCGGGGTAGCCGAAAGCGAGAGAATGCCTTTCCAGCTCACTCCTCTAGTATTCTATCTGACGCGCCAACGAGATAACTCATCGCCTGAAGCCCCTGGTGTAGCGAAGTTGGCCAGCGGTACAAAACCCTAGGCAACTCAAGCGCGAGTCCCTGAGTCATTCGTATTTTCACTTGGCTGTGTAGTTGGGTTACCGGACATTGAGGGTCGGGCTGATCCAGTTGTACGATAACGGCGTTAACCAGGACATATCCGACCATTCGGGTGTGCTGCATCTCTCCCGAAAAGGTACAACCTGCTCCGCTCGCCCGGAGTGCAACTCCGATTCAGTTCGGTACCGAACCTGACCGTGCGGCTGTGGCACCGACAGCGGACAAGCGGGCCGGCTGGGGACGATAGCCGTTGCGTGTGCGGATGTGGTACTTCTTCAGGCGTTCGCCAGCAAGTTTCACCGTGATGGTGCGCCAGCCACGGTTGGGGTTCGCCGATGGGTAGTAGCTGAGCGAATAGAGATGTGCCAAGTCATCCCGGATCGAGGCAAACGCCTTTTTTTCGTCACTCCAGCTACTGGCAAAATACGCTTTGCCGCCGGTGGCCGCGCTCATGCGCTCAAAGACGGCCGTGGAGACCGGCTCAAGTTTGGCTTGCCGCGGTGCTTATCATGTAAATCGGGGATGCCGGTCGATTGGGCCAACTCGGCGACGTCTTCCGGGGGCACCATGCTGGCGTTGTCGGGGCCGTTGGAGAAGACCACAACGACCTTTCTGCCCGGGTACTGGGCGGCATCCTTGACCGTCAATAACAGGCAGTTATAGAGCGCGGCGTCGTCTCCGGCAACGGTGGTGCGCACACCGCGCACAACCCGAGCCCGGTCGGCGGTCAAAGGCGCGGCCCGGGAAAGGTCGCGGCTGTAGGAATAGAAAGCGACCTTGTCCACGGTTTCGAGAGAGCGAACGAAATCGGCAATGGCATCCTGCGCGAACACAAAGCCGCGGTACATATAGTTGCTGGTATCGAACAGAATGAAAACATCGGCCCCGGCGAGAGCTGCATTGAGGCCTTGTTGCGGATCGCCCGCTGGACTGCGTCCGCTGCGCCGCCGATGTGTCGCCCGCGTCCGCGTTGGCCTCTTCCGGCATGTCAACCAAGCGTGCGTGTGGGTCCATTGCCTTCTTCAAAATTGGCAATTTTCTCCGAGATCCGTCCTCGGTGATGCTGAAGTCCTCGGGGCGAAGAGCCGGTGACGTAGTTGCCTTTGCTGTCGGTCACGGCCACATTCAACTGCACCAGGTCGACGATCACGCGCAATGGGCAGTTCCGCCTTGGCCTTGCTGCGCAATCGTCGCAGTCTGAAAACGGAGAGTAGAGCGAGGAGAAGCGCGAGAGGAATACCAAAAGTATCTTTTGCATGATTCTGTACCAATCTTGACCACTTGTCCGCGCCGGCCGTGGCTGTCCAGCTGGCGAAATCCAGGGGGCGGAGCCGAGCGATTCACTGCTCCGAGGCCGGGACAGCGTTAGACAACGGCGATCTTGCCATTGCGAAACTCGTCGCCGGTTTCCCGCATGGCGCGCAGGAGTGCCGGCCAATCCTCCATGTCGGTGGCGAAAATCTTCTCCACCATCCGGCGGGTCAGCTCGGGAACCAGACGGTTCAGCATCACCGGGGAGAAACCCTGTTCGTCGGCCAGGCGAGCCCAGTACAAATTGTTGGAATCCCAAGACTCGGCCAACAGACGGCTGGAGTAGCCCGTGAACGCCGGAAAGGGCGCCACGATTCAGCAGTTCCGGCGCGTAACTCCGCGCCAATATGGGGTGAGGCACGCCGAAATCCCGCGATAGGCGCTCCCAGCTGACTTCGACGGGATAGCTGCCGACAGAGACTCTCCAATTCTTGCCGGCTGACCCCAAAGAGTTGCTCTCGTCCGGGAATTTTCGCCGAAACTCGGCGGCCAGATAGAAACGTATCCGCCGGCATCATCTGCGGAAGGTGTCCGGCCAGATTTTCTCGCACGAAGAGCATCTTCCAGTTGTTCCGATCGTTTGCGGAGACATGCGATCGGGAAGAATGCTCATCACTTTGCTCCGCAGCTCCGCGTTTTCTGCCGAGGCAGACAAGAGTTCTTCTCCGGCCCGCTGATAGAGGGCGACGGCATGAAGTTCGTTGCGGCTCACGCCCCACCAACGCGGCAGGATCGCACTGGTCAAAAGGCTGGGCACCACATCCCGCCAGATCAGCGCCTGCACGTTTTCCGGGGCAATGAAATCTTGCTCGGCATTTTCGCCAGCACATATGGCAAGTTCGCCAGCGAGCCGACCAGATGAGCGCCTCCGCCGGCTGGGGATCCCGCCCCAAACAACAGCGGAGCTTGCCAGAGCGTTTTTCCACTCCCATGATGGTGTCTCCGGCGAAGTCATGGGAACGAACGAAGAGAGAGTTGTTGTGAAGAGCCTGAGCGCCCGGAGGCTCGTAGTAGGCGTAGTTGAAACCCACGAGGGTATCCCTGAGGAAAGGAGCGAGTTGTCCACGTGCCTCTTCCAGCTGTGCGGCGAGAGGCAGGCGTTTTGAAGACCTTGGCAAGTCGGTCCGCATCTGCGATTCGGTATGACGGTTGTTATAAGTTCCCGCCGCTCAACTCGGTCTCGCTCGCTGCTGGTGAAAATCGGCTGCGGCATCTCAAATTCCCGGAGTTCTCAGCCAGCGGAACCAGCTTATCGGCTCGGTACTTCCTACGCGTGCGCCATCGTCATGAGACCGTCGCCAAGGGCCAACAGGGTATCGAGAGAAACCAGGCGTTGATCATCCAGAACCGAACGAATTCTTCCGGCCAACTCCCTGGTGGATTCGCTGGCCCTCGCGCGCTCGTTTGACGAGGGCCTGCGAGCAAATCAACGATTTCCTCCTGGGAGCCGTCCGGCTTCGCCTGTAGCAGCGCGCAGTAGTTCACCCAGGGAGTGCGCGGCCCGCATCGAAAAGCTGGGTTGGCGAAGAAACTGTGGCGAAAGGCGTAATGGATCTCCGCCAAGAGTCGTTAGCTTGCTCTGTTCGGAATCTCACCCTGGCGCGCGAGGATTTGCCAGAGGCTGACGTTGGCCTGGAAGATTCCCATCGCGTTCCCCCGCAGACGTGTGGTTGGAGATCTTTCCAATCGACAAGGCTGTCTTCAAAAACAGTGCGATCGATGCATCCCCCAACTGGGGAAATTCGGAAAAGATCAAATACTGATCCCTGAATTCGGAGTACTTGCCGGCGAGTAAGTTCGATCGTTTGGGGGCTCAAGCGATGTTCCGCAGGCCGTCTGCCATCGAGTTCACTTAGTGCCAGAAAGACCTCAGTTGGTCCTCCTTCTCCGGGCGCTCGGGACAGGGCAAACAAAGCTTCCAAGAGGCCTTCCGGATCATTCCAGCCATTGACTCGCACACCCCATTCACGATCAATGTTGGAGGCGGCCTTTCGACCAAGAATGCTTTTCCACACCTCCAGATTTCCGGGGACACGTGGATCGCCATTAGGTTGCCACTGAAGGCGCGTCATCAACACCAACAAGTCCGGGTCAGGACGAAAAACGGATGCCATAGCACTGGGGGAAGCGTTTTTGCCCCGGAGACTTTCGTAGCAACGTCGCAGGCGCGGAAGTTCGACAAAGTGAGCTTGCTGTTCCGGAGGGATGCGAGAGAGCGAGTCGAAGTAAGCCGCCAGCCAGCCGTTGTCCTTTGCCAGCAGGTGAAGGACGAAATCCGCCGGGGACTCCGGGCTTGAGCCCACTAATCCTTTCCATGCTGATTCGGCGCCTGAACCTCCGGGAACCTCCACGCGCCCCGATCGAATGCGAATGTAGCTTCCATAAAAATCCAGAATCGCAGCCAAGGGAATTATCTTCTTTAACGCTTGCGTTTGCCTTAAGGCAACTTGAGTTTCCGAATCCATTCGCGCGAAGGCGCAGTAAAAGCGTGCCAGCGCAGGGTCGCGCAAGAGCGCGTCGAGCAGATCCCAATCCTTGGCGTTTCCTTTTCTCAACCAATCGCTATCCGCCAGCAATGCGGGCACGCTGGTGCCGGCGAAGGCGTAGGTGAAGGTTTGTGCGTCACGCAAGCTCTGCTCAAGCCGGGGAAGCGGGAAGCCGGAGTCGACGGTTAGAAACGCCCTCTGCGGGTCGTCCGTCTGCAGGAAAATGTTGTGCTGCCCGCAATCGGCGCGAGTACGGTAACCCAAGACCCTCAGCAGGGGCCTGGCTTCTTCGCAATTAGAAACACGAAGGACGCCGTCAGGCCCCGCGAGAGCCGACAATTCTCTGGCTTGTTGCACGTAGCGGATCAGCAGGACCAGGAATTCCGTAGGACGACGGTAAGGTTGCGGACCAGCGTAGCCCCGCTGGAAGACGTTGCGAGCCAGCAACGGGGCGACTTCTTCCGGCGAGATCTTCTGACTAATGCCCGCCATACGCAGAAAAGAGCGCAGCGGACCGGGAATCGAGAGAGTCATCAAGTCCGCAGACTGCGCGGACGCCTCTTGATATGAGTTGGGCGAATCGGCACCCCGAGCGGACGGAGCGAAGTAAGACCAAGTGCACAAAAACACGGCTGCAAAGACGAGAACGCAAAAGGGAGGCTTCATGGCAGGAGCCATCTCCGAACCTCAGAAAAGCTTGACGAATCGTCTCTTGGCCGAAGTTGGGAACAGTATTTGCGTAGGCGCAGCAAACGGCGCAACCGACCAAAGCTCACGAAATGTCCAAGGTCCCACGTAAAAGATAAATCATTCTTCTTCCTAATCCAAGGCTTTTTATGGCGTGCCGAAATGGCCGGTACGGCATGCCCGAGGCGCGAGGCGTTACTACTCCGAGGGCAGGAACTACGGCAGAGGACTCCACACCGCCCGGCGAAAGATCGCTGTTAGTCCGGAGAGTCCGCACGTGCCTCGGCGGGGATTCTTGCTTACGTCCTTCTCCTGATTCAGGGCAATTACTTCGTGGTTGTTGAGGATCGCCAGGAAGGGGAGACATGTTGCGTAAAGCATTTCGCCAATCAGCCGTGCAGTAAGAATGGACGAAAGGCCTTGGGCGGTTTAGCGGTCTCCCGTTCCCGGTTGTTTCCGATCAAACGGCACGGATGGGCGGACAGGCCGTTCGCGGCCGGTTCATGGCCTGCCTTTCTGGAATCTGGATATGTCGCTGGGAAAGAAGACGGCCATTACGGAAAAAGTATCCATGAGCTTCTCGGCCGACTTCTTCAACATCTTCAACCATGTCAACTTTGTTGACCCGAATTTGGACATCAACTCACGGGCCAGTTTTGGCGTCATCTCGACGCAGCTGGTACCAGGCAACAGGGACACTTCAGGAGCGCGCGACTTACCAGGAGTTCATGAACGCAAGAACTCCACACTGTCACTATTAGCAGGTTCCACCAATTTCACTCAGCGCTGTAATTCCTACGAATCTGTGTTCCCACGCCTGGGAGGTTATGGCGGAGCAGAAACTTTCGAAAGGTGCCAAACCATGCTCAACGCCATTCTTTTTGTGATACTTGGCGTGGTTGTTTTCTGGCTGTTGGCCGCTATTTTTGATGCAATAGGATTCACAAAGCATCGCTACGTCACACGAGGTTTTGCGGCTTTGCTCACCATCGCCGGGGCATGCATCGGCACGGGATACCAACATTGGTGGCAGGTGTTGATTGGAATTGGGGCCGCTTTTGTTTATCTCCAGACATTGAGGAAGTCTCCGGACAAATCGGCGCAAGAATCAAAATGAGGAGCCTTTCGCCAGTCCCTTTTCGTAGCCCTATGGGCCGCTGGCCGTGATTTGAAGTGCCGAGTAATTGAAAATTCTCTTATAGGGACCCGCAGATCACATCCGCTTGGCGAGGGGAAAAACCGTGGACAACAAAGATCATGTGAATCGCGCTGTTGAAGCGTCCATCCACATCGGGCTGGTCATTCTGCTGGCCGCCACTTGTTTCTTTATCTTGCGCCCCTTCATTCCCTTGATTGCATGGGGCATCATCGTCGCGATCGCCGTTTACCCGCGCTACCGGCAGTTGCAGCTCGTACTCGGCGGTCGTGGCGTCCTCGCTGCTGTCCTTATCACCCTTCTACTACTTGCTTTGTTGATTGTTCCTTTGGTCTTGCTCTCAGGAACATTGATTGGGGGCATCCAGACCCTCGCAGCACACATTAAGGACGGAACCCCAATTATCCCACCGCCTCCCGCTGGCGTGGAAACCTGGCCTTTCGTTGGCGTTCCCTTGAAAAATGCATGGAGCCTGGCTTCAACTAACATTACCTCCGCTCTAATGAATTTCGCTCCTCAAATCAAGGCGATCGTCCCTGGCCTGCTCTCGGCTTCTGCTGGAATAGGCCTCACCGTTCTGCAATTCGCTCTCTCCCTCATAGTTGGCGGAGTCCTTCTCGCTAACTCACGGGGTGCTGCCGGTGCTGCGCACTCCTTAGCCAATCGTATATTTGGCGACAAAGGGTCGGAGTTTGAGCAACTCGTCGGCTCCACTATCCGCAGCGTCACGATAGGAATCCTGGGCGTGGCTCTGATCCAATCGGTTCTCGCGGCTATTGGTTTTCTTGTAGCAGGATTGCCGGGCGCTGGCTTGTGGGCCGTCGTGTTTTTAGTTGCCGCATTGCTACAGGTGGGGACACTTGTCCTCATTCCCGCCGTGATTTACGTGTTCGCGACCTCTAGCGTCACGAAAGCCGTGATTTTTATGGTTTGGTGCCTCATCGTCGCCCTGGTAGACAACACCCTAAAGCCACTTCTGTTAGGGCGAGGCGTCGCAGTTCCCATCGCAGTCGTATTTCTCGGTGCGATTGGAGGATTCGTAGCGATGGGCCTTATTGGCTTGTTCGTTGGCGCGATCGTTCTGTCGGTGGGCTACAAGTTGTTCATTGCCTGGCTAGCTCGAACTCCCGCCGCACTTGGGGAGACTTGATATACAACGGTCCCTTGCCGGATCGCAGAAGGCTTCGAAACCCTGGGAGCCGATCAAGTTGACAGTGAGCGTGCGGTGTCTATTTCACTCATACGGCTGTAGTTCTGCAATGCTGTTCGTGGAGGCAATCACAATGATTTTTACAGGCATTACGATTACATTTCTTAAGCAGCTCTGCTTTGGCCTTTGGCTGACCCTTCCTCTGTTACTGAGCCTTGCAGCGGGAATAACTCTGTTAGGGTATGGCGTGGGAAGGAAGGAGGGCTGGTCGCGCCTGGACACGCTTTATTGGTCATTTGTCACGGCAACCACAGTCGGTTACGGCGATCTCCGGCCGGTCAAAAACGCCTCGAAAATTGCTTCCGTTCTGATCGCTTTCCTGGGACTCATGATGTCGGGTATCGTCGTTGCGGTTACCGTTCACGCTGTGAATTTGGCTTTGGACACGCGTCGCTAGCCCTGCTATTCCAAGGTGACCAGGAACTAAGCTCGGGAATTCGCAAAGTAAGATGCACTAAAAGCTGTCTTCAGACTAGCTATTCTGCCTCGAGAGAAGCCAGCGCATTGCGGACGCTCTCCCCTTGAGGCGGCGAAGGTCGATGAGCCGAAGTTTCTCTGCACCTGGATTCCTACAATCTCCTGAAGTCCATGGCATTCAGCACCCGCAGCGGTTACCGGAAAAGTGAAGTCCTAGGACTGTCCGGCACGACTTATCGGGAGTTGATTCAGGCAAGAAGTACGGGCCCTGGTACTTCTGCCAGCTTGCGGATCGGGTTCCTTCCAGAGTTCAATGATCACGAAGCGCAAAACTTTTTGCGCACGGAGGAAGCCTATGCCAATAAAAACCCCGAAAGAACTTTTTGTGATGCTCCTTACCGATGTACGACAGGGCGCCGAAAAAGCCGAGACGATCTACGAGGAGATTGGGCAGTTGGTTCAAGATCCCCAGATCAAAGAAGCGTTGCAGGCGCGAGCGTTCGTCTCAGGCAAAGTCCTTGCCACACTCGATGAGTGCTTCAAACTTCTCGGCGAGCAACCTGCAAAACTCAGTGGGCGGCTACAGGAAACGTTGGTTGAGGACTTCCGTAGGGAGTTGGGGGAAATCCAGGGGCCCGTTGCCAGACGCATTTTCGCGTTGGTGAAACTCAATCACGTTGCACAGTTTCGGATCAGCGAGTACCGCGCCTTAATCGCTGCAGCCGAAGCGGTCGGGCACTATGGAGTCAGCTTGCTATTGGAAACCTGCCTTGCGGATAGACTGACGTTTGTGGATCGGACACAACGCTTCCTCAGAGCGTTGGTCGAGACGAAGGCAGCCGAACACGCTGCAGGAGCATCGGCGTAAGACACTTGCCAGCAGGTCCGCTAACACCAGTCCGCTTGCAAGCGCGGGGACCGGTGCTATCGCCGACTTGTGATTGAATCAAAGCGGGGGGCAGGTCAGTCCCGATTGACGCGGTAACCGGAAATGTTCGACTTGGACCTAGCCCCTATGACGAAGGGATTGCCAAATGGAGTCCCAGATGGCGAACGATCCGAATAGGAAGAAGAGGATTCGATAAAGTACCCGGGGATGGAGTTCAGGCCCTCTCCCTTGAGTAGTGCCGAGGCGTCCTGGATAGAATCGGGAATGGCGATGAAGAGAGAGACATATTCACTCCTCCAATAAGCAGCCCCGTGACCAATCCAGCCCAGTCAGTTGGTGATAGAATAACGAGCAAGAAAACTAGACCGACGCAGAAGACGCACAAGAGTGTGGCGCGACTGCGACGGTCACCATCCCACCAATCAACTTTTTCCGATTCCACCATCCGCCGAAGTGTACTCTAAGTCAGAAGCGGATTCTGGATAGGTCCATCGAGCCAATGAAGCGGATGGCGAAGCTTGGAAGTCGGCTTTGCGGCCGAAACCGTGCCTTCTTGCTATCCACGAGAAGCTGCAGGAGATCGTTGCGAGTAAACTGCTGTTGGACTGGTCGCCGGAACAGATTTCCGGATGGCTGACGACCCCGTATCCCAGCGACGAGAGGATGCGCGTGTCCCACGAGACCATTTACCGTAGCCTATTCATCCAAGCGCGTGGAGCGCTGAAAAAAGAGCTGATGGAGCACCTGCGAACCAAGCGGCGCATGCGCCGCTCGCAGCACTCTCGTATCTTCAAAGACTCGCGCGGTCAAATCGCAGATGCCATCTCGATTCGGGAAAGACCTGCTGAAGTTGAGGACCGCGCTGTCCCTGGTCATTGGGAGGGCGATCTCCTGAGCGGCTCGCGGAACAGTCACATGGTGACTTTAGTGGAGCGTCATTCACGCTTTGCCATGCTGATCAAGGTGCCCAGCAAAGACACAGCAATGGTGGTGACGGCATTGAGTCGGCATATTCGTAAACTCCCTGCAACTCTGCGGCGCTCGCTGACATGGGATCGCGGACTAGAGATGGCGAAACACAAGGACTTTACGGTAGCTACGGATGTGCAGGTCTACTTCTGCGATCCGCAAAGCCCCTGGCAGCGTGGCACGAACGAAAACACCAACCTCCTTTTACGGCAATACTTCCCTCGAGGAACCGACCTATCTGGCTACTCTCAAGCGCAGCTCGACCAGGTCGCGCTGCGCTTGAATCAACGTCCGAGAAAAACGCTGGGATTTCAGACTCCTGCGAGTAAACTTCAAGCAAGTGTTGCGTCGACCATCTGAGCTGGCAGCGCTAACCGGTAAAGTCAAGTACTGGGACCCAAGTTACCGGTAGCGCGACTTCCCAGGACCTAGGCTTGGCACTGCGGGTTTTGACAGTAGATTCGTTCATGTGAATCAGAAATAATCCCTGCTGTCGAATCCCGCTCGATTCCGATCCTCTTTTACGAAATTTGAGCAGTGGAAGAGATCGCCTAGCAAACAATCCTACTTGAATAGGTAAAGGAGCGTTTGAAATGAGACTTAAGACGATCGCCTCTATTCTCAGCGTGGCCCTGCTGTCCGCAAGCTTATGCATTGCCGCGGACGACAATGAAGAAAAACGAGAGAAAACCCGCAAGATGTCAGCCGAGGCCTTGCAGGATTTGTACAAGCTGGAACCCACTTCTCAAGCAGCTATCCAGAAAGCGGCTGGATATGCCGTTTTCGATAATATGGGGGTGAACGTGTTGTTGTTGAGCACGGCACGCGGTTCAGGACTGGCCGTCAACAACAAGACCAAGCAAGAAACCTTCATGAAGATGGCTTCAGCCGGTGCCGGCCTGGGCATGGGAGTGAAAGACTATGTCGTGGTGTTCGTCTTCGAGAACGATAAGGCGCTGGCACAGTTTCTGGATTCCGGCTGGTCCGGTTCAGCGCAAGCGGACGCTGCGGCCAAAACAGGCGAGAAGGGCGGAGCTTACTCGGGAGCGGCTGAAGTTGCCCCGGGGGTATGGGTCTACCAGATCACGAAGAACGGCCTCGCTCTCCAGTTGACCCTGCAGGGTACGAAGTACTACAAGGATGACAAACTGAATAAAACGGATAAATCGTAGCAGTGGGTCACCAACGGGATCAGGGCAACGCAATTCGCTGCGATGAGCCGCTGCAATGCCAATTTGTCGGCTTTCTCTATCCCGCTCATCGTGCCTTCATATTGCGGTGTTGCAATGCTTTCCCCTTGATTCCAGCCATGCACGCCCGGAACGCCGACCCGTGCGGATTATCCTCCTGTCTCCAAGTCGCAACGTGACACATTTCGTGAAACACGGTGTCTTGGAGAACTTTATCCCGGAGATTTGTTCTCCAGTCAACGAGCACAACAAACATGCCATCGCTTTCCCGGTAAGTCTCGCCCAGGTAGTTGTATGCGGTCAAATCCGCCCACTCGACTCGAACTGGTGGCAACCTGTTGTCGAAGGCCATTTGATTTAGCTCTTGATACTTCCTCCGCAAAAACTCTGGCGAGCGCCTGTGTTCCTCGGGAACCGCGCGCACACCCGCAACAATTGCAAGCAAGCCGAGAGTGAAAATGGCGATGTTAACGCGCAAACCCATGGATGGTGTGTTTGGATCGATAAGCAATTGCGGTGTTGCCGACACGCACAAATCAGACTTCGACGGAGCAGTGAAGTCACGCTAGCACGGTCGATATGAAAGTCGACAGGCCACCTGCACTTCACAAGTTAATATTCTTGACTTACTGCGGTCGTTGCTCTGAGGCAATTAGAAGATCGATAGGCGGATGTGGTGCGCTGAACGTCTAAGTCCCGGTAAACGCCGTTACCGGAGAGGTGGAATCCGCCCGATCCTCAACGTCCGGTAACGCCACTTATCGTCCACGGAGTGCTCATTGGGGACGCAAAGCGGTATGCTTTGCGACGATAGCTTGTCCTGCAGATAAGAGGTGGCCGCGTCAAGTTGAAATCCAGCTGAACGCGGGAATGTTCTCCAGTTTTCAACCAAAGCACTAAGGTTTAGAATCTACCCGCTCACAAGCAGGTCATCATTGGAATGATCCCCTCTCCCTTTGATCGATTGGACTATCCTAGCCTCCGTCAAAGTGTGTACTTGAATCAGGCATCTCTAGGATTGATCGGTCAACCAGCAGTGACCGCCATGCACACTTTCATAGACGAGGTTGCCAGGCATGGCAACCTCTACATGTCCGATAGTGATGAGGTGGGATACTGTGAAGCGCTCCGCGAACGCGCAGCCAGATTGCTTCATAGCGATTCGGCGCAAGTCGCGATTATAGCGGGCGCAAGTGAGATATTAGGGCAACTTCCGTTGTTACTTCGGCCGAGATTGAATAATACAATTCTGGCTGTTTCATCTGACTTTCCCGCGATAACTCGGCCGTGGCTTCGCCTGGCTGCCCTAAAAAGCCATAAGGTGCGCTTTGTTGATGACCAGCCTAAGTGCAATCTGACCGATACGCTTATAGAGGCGATTGATGAAAATACTGCTGTAGTTGTGGTGGGGAGCGTGCAATACGCCACGGGTACGGTAGTGGATATTTCTCGCCTGCGCCGAAGCACTGCCCAGGTTGGTGCACGCTTAATTGTAGACGCTACGCAAGCGGCAGGTGCGATGCGGGTAGACGCGGCAGCTTGGGATGCTGATGCCGTCGTTGCCAGTGGCTACAAATGGCTTGGTGGGCATGGAGGCGTTGCTCTAGCGATCATGTCGCCACTCTTACTTGAGCAAATACCGCCTTTACCGGGTTGGATGGGCGCATCGGATCCCTTTGGATTTGATGCGACCTCGGTCTCGCTGGCTAATGATGCCCGGCGTTATACGCAATCAACTATGTCGTATGCCTCCATGGCTGGTCTCACGGTAGCCGTTGAGCAGTTGTTGTCCTTGGGTGAAGCTCGAATTGAGGCACATGCACGGACGTTGGCAGCAATGTTGGTTAGCGACGCCAGCAAGTATGGTTGGCAACCGTTTCGTAGTCTTGACGATCCTGCTGCGTCTCCACACATCATTTCACTGGGACACCCTCGCGAAAACCTACAAGCAGTTGTAGAAAGTCTTCGTGGTCATAATATTGTGTGCGGTATACGTGGCGGACGCATTCGGATCTCGCTCGCCCCTTACAACGACGCAAGTGATGTCAGCGCTCTTATCGAAGCATTTGCAAGAGCCCGGTCTGGATGAATTTTAGAAATCGAAGCCACATCATCATCAGAGAACGTCGCGTAAGCAGGCGGGTCATACGGGGCCGTGTCCTTTGGGAGTTTCGGAATCTTTGCCATTCGCGGTTTCACTTGATTGCAAAACAATGTCGGCTACTTTCTCCCGAGCCTGCGGTCGTCTGACAACCGCAGTCTACTCGGGTCAAGGAGCCGACTTGTTATGCAATCAAGTCCCGATCATCGATTCCATATGTCTAGTAACCTCGTGCCAGCTCAAGCGGTCGACGCAACACCATCTAGTCGGTTGATCCAACAGCACTTTCCCATTTAGAACCGCTTTGTCCCGCTGTACTCAATCAGACCCTGGCCAGGATGGTGTTCCGTTGAATAAACGCTTGCGAACGATTCTTAGCGATTGAGGCCCCTGCAGGTGGATTTCGGCCTAGTGTTGCGTCGACCCATTGAGACCGCCCGGGTTGCCGGACAACTGGCTTTGGGGCAATTTGACTTGTCCGGCAAAGACGACGCAGACAAGATCCTGGTACGGACGAAAGGCGTATAGTCCCAAGAGAGGATAGATTTATGAGCGTCAAGGTAACAATTCAGGAAGTTGACGGAGTATCGGTGGTTGGATTGAATGGCCGCATTGTTCTTGGGGAAGAGAGCGTTGCACTGCGCGAGACAGTGAAGGGCCTCATGGCTGCGGGAAAGAAGAAGGTCGTCTTGAACATGTCGAACGTCACTTACATCGACAGCGCGCGGTTAGGCATCCTGGTTGCGACTTATGTCAGCGCAAAGACTCAAGGAGCCTCGATAAGGCTCTGCGCGTTGGGACACAAGTTCCGCGAAGTTCTGCAAATAACAAGGTTGTTGACCATTTTCGATGTCTACGATACGCAGGCAGCAGCCATCGGCAGCTTTCTCGAAAACAATGCGTCAACGGCAGTAGCAGGAAAACAGTAGCTCGGGAAATCGCGAGGTTGCATGCCTGCAGGATAGAACGCGCCGGCCCATCCTTCGGCGGTAAATGCGCTGGTGCCAATCCGAACATCTGTCATACGGAAATTCTACAAGAATCGTTCAGCAGTTGTATCGAGACTAACCGGGGTTGGGAGTTTTTTTCGCTTCAATCGCTTCAGCCGCATCAAGTTTCCGATCTATGTGCGGGTCGGAACGCAGACCACCTGCATCCAAGAGGCAGTCCTTGCCAGCATCGACTCCACACGTAGGGCAAGGGACTGCAAGTAGTAGTTGCGGCGTCAGGTCTGTCATTCTCACTGACTAAGCATACTGCGATCCATACCGTAAGACTGTCCAAATCTGGACAGATTCGCGACTGTGTGTAATCGGATTCTGTCAGCAATGAAGAAGAGCGAACTCACAGTCAAACAAGCCTCGTCCGTCCGATGTCCTACATTGCGTGCGGCATTCAGGTGCTCCTCGCTCAGAATCGCACGTAGACCGGAAGCTTGCCGCCATTGAGGCCGCCGAGAGCAAATCGGGCTAAGTCTCGATTAGTTTAAGTGTATAGGTCGGAGGAGGAGCGCTTGGTGTACAAAAAGCTGAACTCAGCGCCTGCTGATTCAGAGACACCAAGGAGGCTCCCCCATGGAACCTACGTATTACATCGGCCTGGATGTGCACAAGCGGAAGATCAGCTATTGCGTGAAAGATGGCAGTGGCACGATTCACGCCGAAGGATCGCTTCCCGCCACACGCATGGACCTAGACCATTGGATGAAAGCATTGCCGCAACCGTGGAGTGCGGCGATGGAAGCCACGATGTTCACCGGCTGGATCTACGATCATCTCAAACCACATGCTGCTGTGTTGAAGGTAGCGCATCCCCTGATGCTGCGGGCTATTGCGGCGGCGAAAAAGAAAAACGACCGCATCGATGCCAGCAAGATTTGCGACTGCCTGCGGTGCGATTTTCTGCCGGAGTGCTACATGGCCTCTACCGCCATTCGCGAACGGCGGCGCACCCTGCGCTATCGCAACTTGCTGGTCCGGCAGATGGTGCAGATGAAGATCAAGATCAGCGCACTACTGATGGAAGCAGGCGTGAGCTACAACAAACAGCGCTTGCACAAAGCCGGCTATTTCCGCGAACTGCTGGCGAGCAACCCGGACATCAATGAAGGGCTGAAACCGCTGCTGCAACTGTGTCGTGAAACGGTGGTGCGCCTACAGAAAACGGAGAGTGCCATGGTGCGCTCGCTCGAAAGTGATTCGTTGTTGGTGGATCGCGTGGAGCGATTGATGACCATCCCTGCCGTGGGGCCGATCACGGCGCTGACCTGGGCGCTCGAAGTAGGGGATGTGCAGCGATTTTCTTCGATTAAGAAAGCCATCAGCTACTGCGGGCTGTGCGGCGCAGAGAAGAGTTCCGGCTCCACCGTGCAGCGCACGCCGTTGTCAAAGCAGCGCAACAAACATTTACAGACGACCTTGATCGAAGCGGCGAAAATGGCACCCCGCAACAGCCCGGAGCTGGCTATGCTCTACGACCAGGAGAAACAGAAAGGCCATGCCAATCGCGCCACTCTCGCCGTGGCGCGCAAGCTCGTGGCCTACTTGGTTGCCGTGGATCGCCGGCAAAAAGAGTTCCTTACAGTAGAAAGAGAAAACCGCACCGCCGCGTAGCAGAGCGGCCGGAATACAAGGAGGATTTCTTCGGCGCGTAGCCTGCCAGGTCTTGCCGTTAACGCGACTGGGCGAAGGAGCGCAAGCTCTGGATGCTCCCATTGATTAGTTTCGAGACTGGCAGGAGAGCACAAACTCAATCTTCTGTACAAGACCACTCGCTGGTCTGGGACAGCAAATGGAAGTCTGGTTCTATCTGAAATAGGAACCACGGCTGAGAGGCCAACATACGCGGCGAAGAATCAGAAAGAATTTACACCCGCGCTCCTCCGAAGCGCGTCGGGAGAGCTTTTGCCCCCTTGACAAAGACCTATCATGGAAGTCGCGTATTCGGACACTACGTTCGACCGGAAACCCTAAGGCCGAATCGCGCTGGGAAAGTCTGGCCACCATCATCCATGTCTCTCTCCCGATCGTTTTGCGGCTGAGGTGACGAGCAGGGCCTGGATATAAGCAGCCGTCGCTCTATTTGCACAAAGAAAGCTTTCGATTCTCCTTGACACACGCCATTGCGAGGAACAGTATCACCTTGAGGTTTCGCTGTCTGAGGCGAAATTCCCGCTTCTCAGTCCATTCGCAGTTTCTTTAAGGGACAAGCTCCGCATCGAGCGCCAATCGGGCAGAACCTATCAGGTTCTTTTTATTGCCTAGCGCGGGGCCCTGCCTCCTGTTCGACGTGCAGGTTTACACACCCAGACGCCAGCGGTTTCAAGCTAGATCGGTCAAGCCCGGCTCGCTACATGCGAGAAGGAAGTTCGTGTTTTTCAAAAAGGAGATTCACCATGTCTGAACAAAATAAATCTAGCGTCCGTCGTTTGTTCGAAGAAGTTTGGAACAAGGGCCAAGTGGCTGTGGCAGACGAACTCTTCGCATCTACTTACACTCACCACGACAATTCGACGCCTGATGCTGGGCGAGGCCCGGAGAGTGAGAAGAAGAGAGTGACGCTTTACCGCAACGCCTTCCCCGATATTCGTTTAACGATCGAGGACATCCTTGCCGAAGGCGAAACTGTTGTGGCTCGTTGGTCCTGCCGCGGTACCCATAAGGGCGAACTAAACGGCATTGCCCCAACAGGCAAGCAATTCAACATCACCGGTGTAAGCATTGCCCGCTTTACGAACGGCAAAATGTTCGAAGGCTATGTGAACTGGGACGCTTTGGATCTTATGCAACAGCTCGGCGTTGTGCCTGAGCTGGGCAAAGTCAAGGCTGTCGCCGTCTCCGGAAGATAGCGATCGGAGCTTAGCTTGTAAAACCATAAGGCCCGACCCCATATTGGGCCCCTCCCAAAGCGATCCACTCAGTCGTTATCCATGAACAAAGGAACCTAGTAATTAAAAGCAGTGAACATAAAATCTAAGGAGAAACAAAAATGAAGAACCTATTGAAGTTTGTTGGGATTGGGATTTTGGCTGTGGCAGCCTCCGGCTTGCTGTTGGCCCAGAGCAATCCGTTGGTTGGAACATGGAAGCTGAATCCGGAAAAGTCAAAATTCAATCCCGGCCCAGGACCAAAGAGCATGACACGGACCGTTGAAGCGCAGGGCGATGGAGTCAAATATACATTCGACGGACTTAGCGCGGATGGAATCGCCATAGCGTATAGCTTTGCGGTCAGCTTTGACGGAAAGGACAATGCCATCACGGGTTCAATGCCTAGTGGTGCGGACAGCATCTCCGCCAAGCGCATCGACTCCAACACGTTTGACGCGACTCTGAAACAAGGCGGCAAAGTAATTGGTACATCTAAAGTCGAAGTTTCCCAAGACGGAAGAGTTACGACCGTTACATCGAAGGGCACTAACGCAACCGGACAGGCAACGAACGACGTGTCCGTTTATAACAAACAAAAGCCATAGCTAACGCTAGCTAAGATCTCAACCCAGAAGAAGTTCCGGGGCGGCTCTTACATGGGCCGCCTTTTTAATTTCTGCTAACCCGATAAGTCCTCCTAACTCCTTCCATGAGAAGGCCGGTGAGTGTCAAGTACGTTTTTCTTCTTCCTTCTTGTAAGAATGTTTTTCTTCTTCTTTTCCATCCTGTGAGTTCCTGCTTTGAGCCAAGCCGCCCCTGTCGCCATCCTTCCATCCGCACTCTTTGTTGAGCGATTTGTCGCTCGGTGCAAGTTGGGCGTACCCGTTTCAGTAGGTGCTGCTACCTGATAATCGACATCTGTTCCCCTCTTTTCGAAGGGAACTGGGCCAGGACTTAGCCGCAGTCACCTGAACTCGGCGGTTGAGCTCGGCTCTTTGCATTGCAAACTCTCTAGGCCACAGCGCGTACCGCTTTGCGGCTGTTTCGCAGTGGCTCGTATACCTCTCCGCTCACCCACAACCGATGAAGTAGTACCGCCAACTTTCTGGCCACCGCAACAACAGCTCGTTTCTTGGCATTTTTCCCTCCGCGCTTGGCAAGTTGCAGTCCCCATCGCCGCAGATCACTATCTTCCCCAAAGGGCCCCAGGATGTAGTGCGCCCCTTGCACCAGCATCGTTCTCAAATAGCGGTCCCCTTCTTTGCTGATGTGCAGCTGCGGCTGGCTCTGCCCGGAGTCCCTGCGCCCAGGTTTTAACCCCAGAAAACATCCGACCTCGCGGCTCTTCGCGAACCGATGTGGGTCGTCTAGGGTTAGGACATACGTCAGCGCGATCTGTGTTCCTACCCCCTTCACCTGTTTGAGCCGTGCCACTTGCGGGTAGCTTTCCGCGGCGATTTTCTCCATCCGCGCGTCGTATTCCTTGATGCGCTCGTTCAGCGATTCCACTTCTGCCAACAGCGGCTCCAGGGCCTCTCTCAACTCCACACTCAATTCAGCGACCAGCTCCCGGCTCACCTACCCCGTGCCACACTTGCGCAGCCGTTCGCCATCTTTCTCATAACCGGTCTCCTTTTCCTTGCGCCTCGAGCGCGTCGATTCTTGGGAGCTTATCGCATCCCGTGGAGACCGGCCTTCTCATCCCATCTGGTAAACGCCGTAACCGGAAACTGATGTCATAACGACGCCGGCCTCGCAGCGGCCCGAGTAGACTGTTGCGGTGTTCACCCTAACAGGGCTCGGGCCGAAGGAGGCCGAGATGCGAATTATAGGCGTTGATTTGCACACGCGACAACAGACCATCGCGATGTGGGATAGCGAGACAAGAGAATTAATCGAGAGGACCCTTACGCACGATGGCGATGAAGTGCGGAAGTTTTATTCCGCGCTCCCCGGCCAAGTTCTGGTGGGGATCGAAGCCACGGGATCGATGCACTGGTTTCTGGAGCTATTGGAAAAACTCGGCATCGATCACCAGGTAGGCCATCCATCAGAGATCCGCAAAGCGGAGACTCGCAAGCAGAAACACGATCGGCGGGATGCGGCATTGCTGTTGAAGTTACAAATGGAAAACCGCTTTCCTTCGATTTGGATGCCGTCGACCGAACTGCGCGATCTGCGCACGCTGCTCATGCACCGTCACCAGTGGGTGCGTATGCGGACGCGAGTGCAGAACACACTGCAAGCCATCGCCATCGGTCGCGGCCTGCGGCGAGGCAAGGCCCTGTGGAGCCAAACAGGCCAACACGCCATCGCATCGTTGCCGTTGCCGCGGCATACCGCCTATCGGCGCACCGAGCTGCAGGACTTGTATCACAAGTTGCACGCGCAGATCGATGAACTGGATAAGCGCGTGGGCGAGCAAGCCTTGCAGCGCCCTGGAGCCAAGCTGTTGATGAGCCACCCGGGAGTGGGGCCGGTCACGGCATTGGCCACCGATGTGTTTTTGGGTGACCCGGCGCGGTTCGCCGATGGCAAAGCAGTGGTGAGCTACGTAGGAATGATCCCGAGCGAATATTCCAGCGGCGGTCAGCAACGGCTCGGTGGGCTGAGCAAGCAAGGTAACCCCTTCCTGCGGTTTCTCTGGTGCGAGGCAGCGGTACACGCCGTGCGTCGAGATCCAGAGTTACAACGCTTCTACCGGCGCAAGCTGGCACAGAAGGGATTAGGCAAAGCGCGAGTGGCTGCAGCTCGCAAGCTGGGGATCCGGTTGTGGATCATGTTGCGCGAGCAGATCGATTACCAAGAGTTCTGTCGCCGCGGCCAGATGCGGCAGAAAAACGGTAGTGCCTGTGCGGGGATGCCAGAAGTGGGTCATAGTCCTGCGAAGCAGTGACTGCGAAACTGATTAGGCTACCCGCCTCCCTGAAGGCGAGGGAGTTCGAATTACTCATCATGGTCCACAGTGATCGAAGAGATGATTGGTGGGCAACACCGGATGGATGAATGGACACGGGCTGAGCGAGTTGGGTGAACACGAATCCTAGGCCGACGACGGGAAATTATCCGTCCAGCAAAACAGCGCTCCTGCGCGCAGTAGCACGGGTGTGCACAACGAGGAAAAACCAAAGATCCAATCAGGTAAAAATAAAATCAAAACACTCTTGACACTGCCGGCGTCGTTAGAGATGACACTGCCGGCGTCGTTAGAGATGAATGGACACGGGCTGAGCGAGTTGGGTGAACACGAATCCTAGGCCGACGACGGGAAATTATCCGTCCAGCAAAACAGCGCTCCTGCGCGCAGTAGCACGGGTGTGCACAACGAGGAAAAACCAAAGATCCAATCAGGTAAAAATAAAATCAAAACACTCTTGACACTGCCGGCGTCGTTAGAGATGACCCACTACCGCCCGCGCGCCCTTTTCGCCACACGCCTCGCAGTATGATATCTTCAAAAACTTCGAACATGACCGCCACTCCTCTCACCGCAACTGACTTCCGTCACGCGCTCGGCCAGTTCGCCACCGGCGTCACCGTCGTCACCGCCCCGCGCGCTCCCGGCCAAGCCTACGGCATGACCGCCAATTCCTTCGCATCCGTCTCCCTCGATCCCGTTCCTCATTCTTGTTTGCGTCGACCAACGCAGCCATCTCCTGCCTCTTCTCAAACAAAACCGCTTCTTCGGCGTCAACGTCTTGAAGGAACACCAGCAGGCCCTTTCCGTCTACTTCGCGCAAGCTGATCAAACACCGGAGTCCGAAGCAAAGCTCAACATTAGCTTTCGCTGGACGCCAGCCGGCATCCCCCTCCTCGAAGACACCCTCGCCCAAATCATCTGCCGCGTCGTAGCCTCCTACATCGCCGGCGACCACACTATTTTTCTGGGGGAAGTTCAATCTGCCGATCTGTTTCCCGGTGAGCCTCTACTCTTCTTCCGCAGCCAATACCGCCAACTCGCCCCGCCCCGCTAGCTCTCTAGTCGAATTTTGCATGCAATGCCTGCAGTTTCTGCCGCTATCAATGAGGCCTCCAGTACATTTCACGCTGAGGTTTTCTCTTACAGTACCAGATGTCATGATTGTCGTTTTTCTGGTAGGGCATTTGCCTCTGTGGGAGCAACGTAGCTGTCTCAAGAACTAGCCCAAAATGGCAAAATCCAGTAAGTCACTTAAAATCAACACTTATATAAGTGTATCAAAACAGATAACTTTAACTGCCTTTAGAATGAACACTTACAAAAAACAGGGGGAGGGGTCCGACTGTAGACCTCTTAACTTTCGACTGTCGCGACACTTCTCATGCCCACCCAGCGAATCCCTCTTCACCCCATACGCCGCGCCCCACCGGTCCGTCATCTGCCCGCGTATCTCCCAAAGCTCCGGAAAAAACTTGTGCCGCATGCCCTCCTCGAGAATCTCCACCGGCCGCCCCTTCAGCGACTTCGACCCAAGTCCAATCGTCCGGTAAATCAACTGCATGTGCTCGTACCGGAATTTCTGAAACAACTCGTCGAATTCCGCCAACTCCTCCGCGACCATGTACGCATCCCCGTGGCTGTACTCCGAATCGTAAATCTTCTCAATCGTCAGGCCGTGCTTATCCAGATAATTCGCCTTAAACGAATTCCAGATCGGCTGGTACATCTTCAGCAGCACGCGAAACCCCGGCGACTCCTGCCCGCTCCCATTCCCCAATTTCTTCCGAATCTCCTGATACTCCTTGGGCGACATCGTTTCCAGCAACGCCAGTTGTTGAATCATCAGTTTCTGCGCCGTATGCACTCGCCGAAACAGCGTAATCACCCGGTTCGTATTTTCTTGCTGCAAATACTCATCGATGTCCAGCAGCGTGTACGCCATCAGCTTCATCCACAATTCTTCGATCTGGTGCACGATCTGGAATTGCATCTCATCTGCGTTGCATAGTTTGTCGTAATCCAGCTGGCAGGAAAGCAGCGTCTTAGTATTCAAATATAATTCGTAATCCAGCGTTCCGTCGCCGCTCATAATTGCGTAAAACTGTTCTCGATTCACGCAGACCTCCTCGAAACAAGGGTCTCTCGACAAAGCGCTCTTGGCATTTAGTTTGGCGCTCCGGCCGTCACGGGCCGGTTGCTATAAACGCTCTTACTGCCGGTTCGCGCCACAAGATAATATGGCGCGCCCATGCCTCTTCAGATTGTCGATGTTTCCGTCATTCGGCACGAAAAAGAACACCCGCCCCGGACCAAGCCACAGGCGAGCAAACGAAGCGTCATCTTCAAACACTTTTGGGCAATCCGGATACAAAGACCCGAACCATAAATCGTTCGTCAGGCCGTTCAGCATATGCATCTGCACTCCGGTATAGAACAGTATGCTCGACGCGAGCGAATACTGTCCGTCCACGACGATCATATCTCCGGGCTTATAGTTCCGTTGGATCGCCATGGCCAGTGGCTTCGAACCGAGCACTGGATTAAATGTGCCCAGCGCCAAATGCACTGCATAAAATAGAATCACCATCATCGATGCAAGCATTAGATTTGCTTTCATCGAAGCTCCGCGCTTGCGGAAAATCCAGTGCAACACCGTCCCGACCAGAAAACTTACGCCCGTCAGAATCAGCGGCCACCGGAAGAAGCCCATCGCTTGTGGCGTCAAATCGAATAGATGGCCCATCGAGAGCCTGTACATATTTTCCGCCCGCCGCAGCATTTCACCGAAGTCTGCGTTCGGCGGGACTGCCGGTGACACCGCCGCAATCCAGATGGTTACGGCAAACGCAATCACGCCCAGCACTAGCATGGCCATCGCGCCGCGAACTCCACTGCGCCGTAACGCGCTGTCCGGCGGCGAATCCGCCTCCCGCTTCATCAATATCCCGCAAAGCAATGCGAACGCCGGCAGTGCTGGCAGGACGTAGTATTCCTGTCGAGTCGAAAAACTGAAAAAGACCAGAATGAACCCAGCCCAAACTGCCAGCAACAAGGCCGCCCGCGGTTGCCGATCAAGGTTACTCTTCCAATCTCGCATCCGCACTGGCACTTGTTTCAAACTCTTGACTACATAAAACGTCCAGGGGAAGGTCCACACCAGCAGCAATCCCCAGAAAATAAGCAGCGGCACTTTGTCGTAATCCCGCGGCACTCGCAGGTTCAAGTAGCGATAAATCTGATCGTTAATGAAGTAAAACCAAAAAAAACCCTTGGCCTGTCCGACCGGCGGATTGCGCAGCGTTGCCAGAACGTGCCAGGGCGCCGCCACCGCCAAAAAGATGATGGTCGTTGATACCAGCCTCATCTTCAGCAAGTGCCGCCAATTTCGCGTGATTAGCAGATATCCGGCAATGATCCCAACCGGAAAGGCCAACCCGATCAGTCCTTTCGTCAGCACGTCCAGCGCGGTAACCACGCCAATCAACCAGCACACTAGCCGCGAAGGCTGAGGCTCTTCCAGACTCCGCCAGAAAAGATATGCGGTCACCGTCAGCCAGAAGCAGATCATGATGTCCGGGATGATAAAGCGTGTGTAGATATAGGGACCAATGGCTGTCGCCAGCACCACGGCTGCGTAAAAGCCTGCTTCCTCGCCCGCTATTTCACGTCCGAGCACGAACACTGCAAGAAGCGTCAAGAGCGCAAAAAACGAGAACTCCAATCGCGCGGAAAATTCCGACACGCCCACAGCCGAGTAAATTCCCGCCATAATCCAGTAAGGTAGCGGCGCTTTCTCCAAATAGCGCACGCCATTCACGTACATCGTCACGTAATCGTGACGCTGCAACATCTCTACCGCGATTTGTGCATGTTCCGAATCCGCATCGTCCATCATGGGTGGCCACGCCAGCCCTGGGATGTAAATCAACGCCCAGAACGCCACGATACCCAGTACGTATAGAAGTGTGCGTTTCGGCGATGTAGAGTTTGGCGCGAGTGTTCTTTCGGCGGGCGCTGCTACTTTCATGCTCTCGAATTCATCGTGGGAGGTTCCGCGCAATTTCTGATGGCTTACCAGCCGCCGGCTCCCGCCGTTCGTGGAGGTTCATCGCGGCCAGCCATGGCTTCCCGCCGGCTGCGGAATTCGCGCACGCTATATACCGGCTTGTTCTGCGACTCGTAATACGTTCGCGCCAGCATTTCGCCGATCAATCCCGTCGCAATAAATTGAATTCCGCCCATCACCAGAGCCATTCCCAGAAGCATCAACGGTCCGTGATTCGCCAGCAGCCCTTCATCCAGGAGTGCTTTGCGCAGGAACACCCACAATCCGATTCCGGCGCCTCCGCTCAAGCACAACAATCCCAGCAATCCAAAAAATTGCAGCGGCTTGGTCGAATAATCCAATAAAAACTTCACGCTCATCAGATCCAGCAGCACGCGCACGGTACGCGAAATCCCGTAGTTGGATTCTCCGTTCTTGCGCGCAATATTCGAAATCGGCACTTCCGCCACGGACGCCCCCGCCCAGCTCGCCAGCGCCGGAATAAACCGGTGCAGCTCGCCGTACAGATGAATCTCCGACAAAACTTCCCGCCGGTACGCCTTGAACGTCGTGCCAAAATCGTGCAAATCCACACCGGAAAGCTTCGCCATCATTTTGTTTGCGATCCGGCTCGGAAGTTGTCTCGTCAACCAGTGATCCGTACGCGTTACGCGCCACCCGCTTACCAGGTCATAGCCTTCTTCGATCTTTTCGAGGAACCGCGGAATCTCGTCCGGGTCGTGCTGCAAATCTCCGTCCATGGAAATGATGATTTCGCCGCGCGCAAAATCGAATCCCGCTTTCAGCGCCGGCGCCTGGCCGAAATTCCGCCGCAATTGGATGATGTTCACCCGCGGATCATGCTCATAAATGTCAGAGAGCACTTTGAACGTTTTGTCTTTGCTTCCGTCATCCACAAACACCAGCTCATACCGCTCGCCGATCGCATCCATCACTTCCGTCAGCTTCACGTAGAGTGGAGAGACATTTTCCTGTTCGTTGTAAAACGGAACGACGATCGAGTATCGGATAGGCGGATCGTTTTTCATGCGTCCGGTTCTGGGCTTCCTCAGGCTTCTTGGGCTACGAAGGCATAGTCTATCAGCCGAATCCCCTGCGACGCGACAAGATTTCGTATCTCTGTGTCCGTCAGGATTTCCACTTCCTTCTGCCGGGAAGCTTGCAGCCGTGTCCCGGATTTTGCCAGCTCCGCGTCCACGTATCCAGGGTGGCACATCAGTTCGGTCGCGCCCTCCGGCAAAATTTCCAGCAGCCTTAGCACGCCTTCGCGCGTCAATTCTCCCGTCTGCGCGATTCCGCAAAAATAATCCGCCGTCGCGATTCCCGCGCGTTCTGCTTGTTCGCGCGCGTCCGGCGCCAGCAGTTTCAGGCCACGCGCCTGCACTCCTTGCCTCATCACCACGGTGCCTTTCTGTTTTGTTCCAGAAGGAAAGCGCTGCGCGCAGACTCGACGCTTCGTGCGAGATTCGAATCGCCGCGACTCCCCGCCTCTTTGCCAGCCGCAGCGCAATCTCAAACAGCCCCGGCAGCATTTGCACGTGCCTGTGCCCGTCGAGGTGCGTGGGCTGGATTCCGGAGTCGCGCACCTTCAAAATTTGCGCGTCCCATTCGCGCTCCACTTCCTCGAGCGACACGCTCCGCCTCGCCAGCCGCAACAGCAAGCTCTCCGGTTTTCCTTCCAGTTCGCCGCGCTCGTTCAAAAGGCTGGTCACCAGCTCGCGCGGCGCCACCGGCTCGCCATCGCTCAAATTCAAATGCACGCCCACTCCCAGCGCCGGCATTGTCCGCGCCATTCCACCGCGGACTCAAACGCCGCGCCATTGGCGAGCAGGGAAGCGCTCGTGACAATCCCGTTGCCATGCGCCTCGGCTATGCCGCGATTGACGCCCTCCGTCCATCCCAGGTCATCCGCGTTTACGATTAGGTTTCTCAAGTCCCGGCCTGTCCCTTAGTGCGGGCCTGTCCCTTGGTACAGCTATCCTTTCGTGCGCCACCACTCGACCGTACCATTGACCGTTTTTCCCCTCAACTTTAGCATGCCTACTAGAGGCAAAAATGCCGGTTAAGACGCGTGAAGCCAAGCCAATAGGCGGGCGCTACGATGATAAGCGCCGAGGCCGCCGGATGAACTCCCGGGTCCCCGTCCGCTTGGAATGGGACGGCGACTCCGGAAAGCGCATCTCCGTCGAAGCCCACACCCGCGTCGTTAATCCTTACGGCTGCATGGTGGTTTTGCAGCAGGAGCTTCAGCTCGAACACCGCCTCGCGCTTACAAATCTTGCCACGGACACCAGTAACGCGGCCGTCATAGTCTGGCGCGGCATTCCGCGCCCCGATGGCTGGGAGTACGGCGTCGAACTCGTCGCTCCGGAGATGGACTTTTGGGGGCTTGAGCTGTGAAACCTCAATCGAACGTCAAGACCGGCCGCCACCCACAGAGTCGTTACTTCGCGCCCTCCAACGGCGGAGGAACGCCGCCGCGCCCAGCGTGTCCTGCTCAGGATGCCGGTCCTGGTTCACGTCATCGGCCAGCCAAAGCCCCTCGAAGGCCATACTCATACGGTCAGCGCCAGCGGCGCCATGTTGGTTATCCCGGAGCCTCTCGCCGAAGGAACCAAAGTTGTCGTTGAAAACCCCAAGACCCAGCTCAAGGTCGAGTCACGGGTAGTGCGTCCGCCACAAGTCGCCCACGAAGGCGCGCTCGTTCCCGTCGAGTTCACCTCGCCCTCTCCAAACTTCTGGGGGATTTTCTTTCCTCCCGCAGTCAACTGACGCTCCGGCCAGGCATTCCCTGGAAGGGCTCAAATTCGCGGGCTCAATGCCTTGGGATCGGTCGAATCGATCAACTGGCAGTAGCAGTTCCTGATCGTTGCTGCTCCTTGTTCTCCAAGACCTCAGATTGACCTTTTCCCTCTCAAATCCAAATAAGAGCGGCCCCAAACTTCGGGGCCGCTCCATCTCCTGTCGAAGAGTTGGTTGTTAGTTGATCGTAACGCTGAGTGCTGGGGCAGTCGGCGAGGCAACCGGACTCGTTGTAATCGCCACGGTCGTCGTGCCCGTCACCGTCATGTTGATCGTGCCGCTCGCTGACGCCATCGTGTAAGCGTCTCCCAAGTAGTGCGCGCTGATCGAATGTGTGCCCACGGCCAGTGCTGTGGCGGTGGGAGTCGCTGCTCCGCCTGACACCGTGGCTGCCGTCCCGATCATCGTTCCATTGTCGAAGAGCGCGACTTGACCGGCCGGCGTGCCGCCCGTGACCGCCACGCTGAACGTGAACGCAGTCCCGGAAGCGACTTTAGCGCTTGCTACGGTCAATTTTGTAACCGTAGGCGTTAGTCCGCCACCACCACCACCTCCTCCTCCGTAGCCGCCGCATCCCATCGTAAAGCTGAGCACGCACACCAGGCCAAGGCCAAGCGCCGCGCGATACCGTTTTCGTCCGCCCGGGACGAAGACCAGGAATAGCGCCGCAAAGCCCGTACCGGCGCTCAACGCCCACCACCCTTTGCCGCCCGCTAGAGGAGGAGTCGCCTTTGCTTCCAGCATCTGATTCTGCGGAGCATTTGAAGCCGTCAAGGTTGTTGATGTCGCCAGCACGGAGCAGCTCAACTGTCCGGTGACCGCCGAGGCGGCTGTCACGTTAATGTTCAGCGGAGACGGCGTGCAAGTCACACCAGGCACCGACGTTGCCGCCGTCACCGCAACAGTCCCGGTGAATCCGCCGCTCGGCGTCACGGTAACCGTCGAATTCATTGCCGCGCCCGTTGACGAGCTCAGCGTCACCGCACTCTCCGACACCGTGAGCTCCCAACCTGCGCTTGCGTCACCGTAACCGTAATAGGCGACGACACCGCGGACGCCACGTAGTTTGTGTCACCGTTGTACTGAGCGGTGATCGTTTTCGTTCCCGCGGTGGTAAATGTAGTCGTTAGCGTTGCCGTCCCGCCCGCTCCGACGTTTCCAGCCGCGACGGGCGTCACAGTTACTGGGGAACTAATTTGCGCGCCGCCATTAAAGAAAGTGACTGTCCCGGTGGTGCCAGTTGCACTATTGCTGTTGGATGAGATCGTTGCTGTCAGGGCCACGGGGATTGCTGTCGTTACTCCCGTCGAAGGATTAGCTGCGGGAGCAGAAAAATGAGTCGCAGCCTTCGAGACTGTCACGGTGTGGTCACTGGAATGGTGACAGCGCTGTAGCTGATGTCTCCGGAATACGTCGCCGAGAGCGCGTGAGTGCCACCTATAAGTTGAATTGGCTGATCCTCTGCATGTCCGAAGCTGTTGATGACAAAGCCGAGCGGGACAACCGCGACTCCGTTGATGGAGTCCATGATGGTGACCGTCCCGGTTGCGTCTACCGCGCAGCCTGAAACGGGTGGGTTCGCAACGTTAGCGAGGGGTTGACAATTCTGTTGTTGCCTGTGCTGTTCAGGATGTCGATCCGTAAAATGTACGGCGAGCCATACACAACCGACGTGGCATTTGTACTGATTATGTTGTTGTTGGCATCGAACGTGACGATCCCATATTGAACCTTACTGTTTTCCTTGTTCACTACTACCGGAACTCCCGTGGGATCGTCACTCGCTCCGAAATTTCCGTCTCCGGCATAGTGGGCCTTCACTTTGTAGCTGCCGCCCGGCAGGAAAGTCGTGCTGAGGCTTGCGGCTCCGCTACCGTTTAACGTTGCATTGCCGACCCCTCCATTTACCGCCGTCGGAACGGGAAACGAAACGTCGCCTGTTGGAGTACCGAGACCGGACGTAACCGTGGCTGAAGAGTGACTGCTGTGCCGTGGTTAACTGTTACCGTCGTCGTGCCTCCATTGACATTCGTACTTGTTGATGTGGCTTTGAACGTTCCTACCGCGGCACCCCAGGCGAGCTGCAGATTCGTGACGTTAACAGTGCCGAGACCAGTAGCCAAATCGTAC
>CAVOPQ010000005.1:0-57615 GCA_963698145.1 uncultured Acidobacteriota bacterium
CCGGCGGTTGTGGTGAAGGCAGGTGTTTTTGTCGTTCCGATGGTGGTGAAGAGAACGCCGTTCGTTCCGGCTGTGGTACTGCTGCAACTCATGATGAGCCACCGGCGCAAGGTACGGAGTTGTTGCCTTTTGTGATGTCGTTGAACACGCATCCTGCCGGAGCCGGCTCCGTAGGGTCGATGCGTGCGCTTGAACTCGCACGACTTGCTTGCTGCTGATTGCGCGATCTTGTAGAGGACGAAGTTAGCGTTGCCCTGCCGCCTGCTCCTGCCTGCATTACTTTCACCCTGCTCGATCAGCGCTAAGACCCCAGCAAAGCTCGGCGCTGAGGCCGACGTTCCCCTGCGCCAAGGAAGCTAAAGGAGCCTGTAGGGTTGCAGGAAGTGCTCTGCAGAGCGCGTCGGCTTGGCAGACCACATAAAAGCTCTGCGATTGCAGACCATCGCTCGCAAACAAGGAAACGTCCGGGATGTTGCGGACATCTGGAGGCTCATCTGCCGGGGACTCCGGTACCGAGACCTGCCAGTCGAAGGTTTGGTATACCAAGGTGCTCGCCCCGCCACTACCAGCTACGATGCTCAGTAGCCGTCGCACGAAACGGTATGTCAGGTTCGCAGATGGTGGCAGTGGCCGCGCAAGAGTCGTTCCAGGTAGTTTCGGGAATGTACCCTTTTGCGGACAGCTTCGTGACCGGGTCGTTTGCGCCAGGATTTTGATTCCAGTATGTTGCCTGTGTTCCCACGTCATCAAAGTCGGTGCCGCCGACGGCGATGTTAAACGGAGTCGAGGCAATACCATTCACTGCGAGCCCCAGGGTGGCCCTGCTCGCTGAATTGAAGTCGTCGCATCCTGCGGAACCCGGATCGCCCGCGGAGACTGTTACCGTAATGCCTTGCGCTGCGGCCTGCTCCCACAGACCATTGAAGAACGCATTCTCCGACGTAAGGTTCGCTTCTCGCAGAGGCCAAAACTGAGGCTCATGATGTCGTCGGTATTGTTGTCCACGACGTAGAGCGCTGATAGCTCGAGGCCCCCTGCGGTCTGGGTGTCCTCCGAAACCACAAAATCAACCTGCGCCCTCGGTGCGACCGCCCCTGACCACTGCACATCCAGGTCCGCCTCGCCCTCTTCGCTGATAATTCCCGGAGCAGGCCCATTGTGAACGATCACTGGATCATTGGCAGGCAGTCCGAATAAGGTGCGAAAATCTCGCACATCTTGAATATTGATATCGGAGAACCCGACGATCGCGATCTTCGTGCCCGTGCCGTCCAGCGTTGAGGGAATATTGTAGATCTTGGCGAAGTCCGCGGGCCCCAACGCAAAGAACTGGTTGGTGCTCCCAGTTAGCTGCGAAATTATGCGGCCGTCGGCGGTGCGCGTGAACGCACCTTTTGAATGCCTCATGGATTTTTTCGGGAAATTGTTCAGGGAAACGAAGCTTGCCACGACGGGAGCCAGAGCCGCGGGAATCTGTGGATCGCTGGCGTTTGCCTGGCGCATTTCACCATTCACGAAATACTGATGAATCTCCGTGTGGAAACTTTTGCGCACCTGCCCCACGTCTCCAGAGAACTCGATCGTCAGACGTCCGTTGTCCGCCCTGATGTCATGGAATCCTTGCGAGGTGAGCCAGCCCGTGATGGCCTGAATGTCCGAGTCCGCGGGCCCGAACTGCTGGCCGAATTGTTGCGGGGTAAGCCATTTGTGAAAATTAGGCGAGTCTTTGCTCTGTTGTTCGTCCATCAACTGCCGCAGCGCTGTTTCCTGCTCCGGGCTCCGCTGCAAGAGCAGCATCATCCGCTTCATCGGAGTATTGTCAGAGACAACGCCTTGCTCAAATTCCGGCCGCGCGAGGGGATGAACGTTTCCCTTCAGCGTGACGCGCTGCGTTTCATCGATCGCTTTTGTAATGCTCGCGGGAACAAACGGCGCCTGTGACACTGTCGCCACACTTTGCGGAGTCGTTTGCGCCGAAGCGCGAGGACCACAAAACACAAAGGCCGCGGCAAAAAATAAAATCGCATTGCGAATAATTCTAGTCTTAGATTTCATGATCCATCCACGAAGCAAATTTGGCGCGCGCTTTAAGAAACCGCCATCGGTCCACGGGAAGCAACCGTATCGTTAATGATTACTTTCGCAACGAAATGGTTGCTCTGGCTGGGGGCCAGGAAAGAAGACGGATTCCCCCTGCAAACTACCGGAGAGACTAACACGAAGGGCATGCAGCATTTCCGGTGACATTCTGCCGATGTTTGCGAAATTGCAAGGCCCCGAAACTCTCTGACCCACGCCCCGGTTCATGCCCAAACTTACAAGGTGTGCGAGTTCCACTCAACTTGACCGTAACTGCCCGGCCTTTATTCCCTAATTCCGCGGAATTGCTTGCGAAGTTCCCACAGCATCCGTATAACTGTTTTTCTGCGCGGACCTAACAGAGTAAGAACCCGAAGGCCCCGCATTTGTTTCGGATAAAAAATGAAAAAAATTCAATCTATATACAAAAGCGGGCGTCTCGGTTCGGCCGCGGCGCCCGCTTCTCTAGATTTGCCCGTTTATCGGCTCGAATTAGAACCGCCGATAACCGCGCCGTCCATAGAAGCCGCGGCCGTAGTAACGGGGGCCCCACCAGCCAAATCCCGAATAAACCCCAACAAAGCCGGGACCGTAGTAGCACGGATAGGAGTATCCGCACGGAGCGTAAGGGCCATAGCCGCCATAGTAGCCCGCTCCATAGCGCAATCGCGGCCGGTCACCTCGGCCGCCCCCGCCAAAATCTTCCTGGGATACCGGCAAAAAGGCTTGCTCGCTGTGGGTGGTGTCCACCTTCACGGGATCGACGAGGCGGAAGCTTAACTGCGACTCCGGCTCGAGAATCGTAGGACGCCCGCGCGTCAGCAGAACGGCTCCAATGCCCGCTGCCGCGCCTGCACCGGCGCCGATCGCCGCGCCGCGGCCCCAATCCGCTGCTGAGCCGATAATCGCCCCCAAGGCCGTGCTGCCGCCGATGGTGGCGGCGTCCGCGCCGTGAGAAGTGCCGCCAGCGCCCTTCCACAGTTCGGTCAGGATCGGGGCCTGCTCTCCATTCACGAGGGTCATGTTTGTTAGCTCCACGCCCAACTGCGACACGCCCTTCACGCGACCGGCCTTCTGCACTGATTTCACCTGCCCCATAACAACCTGGCCTCGCCGGGCCACGACCCAGCCGTTTACAACGATAGGCTGTTCCAGAACGCCGCTGAACTGGTCGCCAACCTGATTGCGGTCACTCGAAAGCGGCTCATTGAGGCGCATGATAAGCACCGTTCCCGAGGGAATGGCGAGTAGAGCGGGCGGCGGTACGTACTGGTCTTCCGGACCATTCGGCGGCGGAGGATTCTGGGGCGAATACTGAGGTGGATTCTGTTGCCTGGACTGCGGAGCATTCTGCGGCACCCGGTCCACGGAGGTTGGCGGGCGATTACTGTCTTGCTGCTGCGGCGCCTGCTGGTCTTGAGGCTGCGCTTGCTGGCTTTGTGGAGGTTGGGCGGCCTGTTGGGGCGGCTGCGCTTGCTGGCTTTGTGGAGGTGGGTCGGCCTGCTGGGGCGGCTGCTCTTGCTGGGCAAAGGCGAGGCCGCTGAGGGATAGCGCCAGCGTCGCAGCACCAGCCCCTCGAAACAACCATCCATAACCTATCAAGCCTGCTGACAAAAATCTCATAGTCTTCTCCTGGACCCGTGGCCTTGCCGAGATTCAGCCTTTGGCCTACTAACCTAAACACTTAGATGGCGAAAAATACTCGCCAGATGCTCTTTCAAATCCAGTAATTTGTAGCATATTGAGCCAAGCCTAACTCCCTATCCCGGTATCCCTCTCCCGCCGCTTAACTCCGTCTGCGCCCCTCGTTCATCAGCCTTTCCGCTCTCGGCCTGGCCTTAGCCGATGCCACTTAACTTTCCGCCCTGCCAAGTTCCGCTAGATTCTCACGAATCGTCTCAACGCACGTGGCCTGCCACTTTTTTTCGCTCTTACCCCTTTCTTTTCTTCTTCTTGCCCCTCCACGCACCCCGCGTGCCATGCCTCGTCGTTCGAATCAGTACCACTAAGTTATCTATTTATACAATATAGTGTCCATGCTACTATCCCTAATGGTTCTCCAGCTCCCTCCCATCGCCGTACCACCGCTCTCCCCGCAACCAACTCACCTCCACACTCTCTGCTTCCCTTCCTCCAAAATCCTCCCCAGTTCTATCATTCTATCTGTGACAGATAGAATGATAGATATAAACAGCGATCGGCCAGCTCTATTTCGGAAGCCGAATCAACGAGGGTTTGTCCACAGATCGCTGACACGCCATCCGGGTGGCGCCTGCGGTCAGAAGGGTAGCGCGGAGAAGTCCACGTTGCCGCCGGAAAAAATCACGCCAAGTTTTGGCGCCGCACCATCCGCCCGAGCGGGCAGATCGAGACTTGCGATCGCTCCGGGGCGGAGAAGGGGAGCGATAGCCACGGCGCTGCTGGGCTCGATGATAATTTTCATGCGTTCCCAGACCAGGCGCATGGCGGCAATGATTTCTTCCTCGCTGACTAACAGGACGCGATTGAGATGGCGCCGGAGAATTGCGAAAGTCCGCGGGGCGAGCGAAGCTCGGAGACCGTCCGCAATCGTGTCGCTCGAATCTAGGGATTGCAGAGTGCCGGTAGTAAGCGAGCGGTAGGCGTCATCCGCGCGAGCGGGTTCGCAGCCGAAAATGTGAATATCGGCGCGGATGGCTTTTGCGCTAAGGCAGGTGCCGCTAAGAAGGCCGCCGCCGCTGACAGGGGCGAAAACGGCGTCGACGTCGGGGACCTCTTCGAGAAGCTCTTTTGCGGCAGTGGCTTGCCCTGTGATGATGCGGTCGTTATCGTAGGGATGGATAAGAATAGCGCCAGTTTCAGCCTGGACGCGCGCCGAGGTTTCCTGGCGCGAAGTGATTGTGGGTTCAGAGAAAGTGATGCGGCCGCCGTAGCTTTCAACGGCCCGACACTTCACGGCGGGGGCGTTCTTGGGCATGACGATGTAGGCAGGCACGCCGCGCCACGCAGCGGCGCACGCCACGGCGGCTCCGTGATTGCCGCTCGAGGGAGTGACGATTCCGCGGGCGGCTTCGGCATCGGTAAGGGAGAGGATGGCGTTGGCAGCTCCGCGAATTTTGAACGAGCCGGTTTTTTGGAAGTTATCGCACTTGAAGAAAAATTGCGCGGCGGCAATAGCATCCAGCGATTGCGAAGTGAGAACGGGAGTGCGGTGGATGCGTGGCGCAATGCGTGCGTGCGCCTCGCGAATAGCGTCCCACGTGGGTGGCTGATAGTTTGCAGATTCGACTTGTGGCGCGGTGCTCATGAGTTGCCTTGGTGCAAATGCGCATTTTGCATCGATGCTTGCGCGACGCTTTGAGACAAACGCCATTATTGCATACGGGGAGAATCTTCTGGAGGGAGCGTCGGCGGCACGGAGAGTTGGCAACAGGCCAATGTGGCCGCGAAAGAAAAATGCGAATACGCAAAACGCGGGCGATTACCGCCATACCAGGAAATTAGAAAGAAAGGGAATTGTTCGCCGTGGCTGTGGGGAGGTACTATCTTTGGGTTTTCAGCGAGAGCAACGGTGATGAACCGAGGAGAGTTATGGGAATTCATGCAAAGAGTATCCGACGGGCAGCAATGGCGGTTGCGATTGTCCTGCTAGGGCTAAGTGTTTCCGCAGCGGGACAGGTCAAGACGGAAGCTGGCGCCCTCGAGGGATCCACGAGCGCGGATGGAAAGGTGCAAATATTCAAAGGAATACCGTATGCCGCGTCGCCGGTCGGCGCGTTGCGATGGAAAGAGCCGCAGCCGGTGGCGAGCTGGAAAGGCGTAAGAAAAGCGACGGACTTTGGCGCGCGATGCATGCAATGGAATGTATTTGGCGACATGGTGTTTCGCGATGCGGGCCCGAGCGAAGATTGCCTCTATTTGAATGTGTGGACACCGAAGACTTCGGCAGATGCCAAGCTGCCGGTGATGGTGTGGATCTACGGGGGAGGATTTCAGGCGGGGGCCACGTCCGAGCCCAGGCAGGATGGCGAAGCCTTGGCGCATCGAGGCGTCGTGATTGTGAGCATGAACTACCGGCTGGGAATTTTTGGATTTTTCTCGCATGCCGAGTTGACCAAGGAATCGCCGCATCATGCGTCAGGAAATTATGGATTGTTGGACCAGGTGGCGGCGTTGGAATGGGTGCGCAAGAACATCGCGGCGTTCGGCGGCGATCCAGAGAATGTGACGATTTTCGGAGAATCAGCAGGATCGTTTTCAGTGAGCGCGCTAATGGCTTCGCCGCGTTCGAAGGGGCTGATTCACCGCGCGATTGGAGAGAGCGGAGCGTTCTTTGGAAGGACTCTGACGGCGAAGCCTCTGGCGCAGAGCGAGCAGGATGCCGCCAAGTGGGCTGAATCGAATGGAGCAGATACGCTGGAGAAATTGCGCGGGATGGCCGCGCAACAGGTGTTGGATGCGGCGATGAAGGACAAGGATTCCTTCCGGTTCGGGCCGAACATTGACGGTTACTTTTTCCCGAAGAGTCCCGCGGAGATCTATGCGAATGGCGAGCAGGCGCACGTTGCGCTGTTGGCGGGATGGAACCACGACGAGGGGAATTACCACACGTTCTTTGGAAAGGAGGAAGCGACGAAAGAAAACTACGTCAAGAAAGTGGAGCAGACGTATGGAGATCAAGCAGCGGAGGTGTTGAAACTGTTCCCGGGAGGAACCGAAGAGCAGTCGAAGGAATCGGCGGGGCTCCTGGCGACGGCGAATTTCATCGGTTACAGCACGTGGAAGTGGATCGAGATGCAGACGAAGACGGGCGATGCCGCGGTTTACCGGTATGAATTTGACGACGCGCCGCCGCTAGCGGAGAGCGGAGCGCCTCCCGGAGCGACGCCGACGGCTTATCACTCGGCGGAAATCGAATTTGTGTTCGGAATGTTGAAATCGAAGAAGCTGCCGTGGCGGCCCGAGGACTATAAGTTGTCGGAGGAGATGGGAGCATACTGGACGAACTTTGCAAAGACGGGGAATCCCAATGGCGAGGGACTTGCGGAGTGGCCGAGGTACACGGAAAAAGATGGGTACGAGGTGATGCATCTGGCGGCCATGCAGCACGCAGAGAAGGACGGGCAGCGTGCACAGTACGAACTGCTCGACAAACTATCCGCAAAGCCGTAGACGGACTTGGGCTCCGGCCATTACGATGACCCGGTTGATTAGGAAAGGCGGCCTGAGTACCTCTAGTACCAAGGATTGATGCTTGACCGCGCGGGTAGGTTTGCTACCCTGAGGTACCCCTTCTCTAGCGGCGCGAGGGCCGCGCTATTGGCTTCCGTGCGCGCGGGAGGACAGCATGCAGAGTGCAGAACGAAGACAATTGGCCCGCCACAACCTCCGCACACCGCTGCGGTTTCGTTCCACAGGTGTGGCTGCGGATAAGAGCGAGCATTTTACCGAGGCGTTGAATATTTCGCGCGGGGGATTTTACTTTGCCTCGTCGGCCCCGCTACAGGTCGGGATGCCGATGGAAGTGACACTGCGGATGCCCGGAGAAGTGACGGGGAACCAAACGGAGGAGCTGCATTGCAGCGCGCGCGTCGTCCACGTAAAGAACGAAGCGTATGCAGATGGACGAATCGGGTTTGGCGCGGAGATCGTGAAGTTCAGCTCGGTGCCGGTGCAAGAGCGGTGGATGTCTTAGGTTCGAATTCCAAATCAGAGTGAATGACAGGACCGGGTGACTCGTGACTGGTGACTTGTGCCAACCCCAGCAAGTATAGGGGTTGTAGCGGAAGGCCATTGAGTTCAGGATTCCGGCTATTTTGAACGACGATTTGTTTCAGAGCCGAGACCCAGGGCCGTCGGATGCTTCGGTTGATAGAGGCCGATTTCGCCGCCACCCGGAAGCCTTATCCTCGTGATTGAACCCCATCTTTCTTCCTGAACCCCAGAGCAGTTAACGCCCTTCTTCGCGAGCGCAGCGATTTCAGCTTTCAGGCTTTCACACATGAAAAAAAGTTCGTGCGGACCATTTTTATCGGAGGGGTGGAACGCGGCTTCTCCCGGGGGAAGCGCAAAGATCAGCCAGCCGTGGCCGGCGTCCACGGACTTGAAGCCGAGAACGTCGCGGAAGAAGGCGCGGTCGGCCTCAGCGTCCTTGGTGTAGACGATTACGTGAGCACCGGAAATCATACGCCCCTCCTGAGAAGGACCCGGAACCCGTTGCCGGCAGCAAGTCTAGTGGAATCTCCAAAATTCGAGCAACTTAAAATATCAAATTAGAAATTGGGCCAAACGAGTTGTTCAGGGTTTGTATGCTGGAGCCATGGCGGTGGTTTTGGCGCTGCCGACGTTTTCAAAGCGGTCATAAGTGCGCACAGCGATGGTGTGTTCTTTGTTGCTTACTGGAGGTGCGCTCCAAGCAAAGCTCAGAGTGAATTGGTAGTGCTCTTCCGGAGCATCGCTGACTCCACTCGTTGGAGCGACGAGAATCCAGTCGCCGCCGTCGACGCTGTACTGGGCGCGGTCAATACTGCTGGAAGCGTCCCGAGCAGTGAATTTCACAATCACCATTGAATCTCCGCAAACGCCAGTACACCTGTTCCAGATGTCAGCCGAGAGGCTTTCAATCACCGGCGGGGTGTTATCGACTTCGAAGCGTTCGCTTTCGCGTTCGGTTTTGAGCGCGATGGCGAGGGGATTCGAAGGGGCGTCGGTGGAAACAATTTTGAGATAGTAAGCGCCATCGGGAAGAGTGGTGGTATCCCAGGAATAAAATCTTTGGTCGAGCTTGTCCTTCAGCAGTTTCCACTCGTGTTCGTTTTCGCCGCGATAGTAGACGGAGTACTGCAGATCGTCATCATTATCGTCGTGGGCGCTCCACAGAACGGATTGATAGCCTTTGTCGCGGAAGCCCTGCGGAGGCTGTTCGAATTTCGCGGGCGTGATGGTTTGTGCGATGAACACGTTGGGAGTGCTTGGAGTTGGCGGCATCTTGAGGGCGACGCTCGGCGACTGTCCCGTAGAGAGGATGGTAGCGCCTTGCGCGCGCACGCCGGGATCTTGGAGCACGATAGCGTCGATGACCGGGGCGACGTTGCGGGGAAGGTAGGCGAGGCTGACCCAGGTGATGCCGTCGCCAGGCCGTCCATCGTGAATCACTGCCTTCCATTGGAAGAATCTGGCGCTCGGGGCTTCGATGGTGCTGCCGGGCTTCGAATAGGGACCGAACCAGCGGGACCATTCCTTGCCTGGATCATCGGTGTTGCCGGAGCGCACAAAAAATTCCAGGCGCGGTTCACTGGAAGCTTTTGCGGATGGACCGGAAGCCGCCGCGGAAGGCGGGCCCCACCAATCGAGGCGTCCCCACTGAGAGAAAAGATGGGCGTCAAAGGAGTGCGATTCGTAGGTACCCTCGGCTTCATATTCGGGGCCGACGGAGAAAACTTTTCCAGGATTCGCAGTACAGAGAAAAAGTTTGCCAGCGGAGTTGCGAGCGATGCCGGTGATTTGTGCGGAGCCGGCTTTGGCGAGTTGCGCGAAAACGCCGTGGCCATCGATGGCGAGGAGAGCGCCGTTGTTGCCGGTGCCCGCGAGGACGCGGCCGTCTGAGGCAAGGCCGAGGGAATAGACGAGGTCTTCGCGGGAAGTCCAGAGTTCATCGGGTGCGCCGTCGGGGGAAAGACGGTAGATGCTGCTCGAAAGAAGAGGAGGGAAGGCCAGGAACGGGATTTGCTGTTGCTGCTGCTGACCAGATATCGCGCCAGCGACACCGCCGGTGGTGATGGTGGCGGTTCCTTGAGGCGAGGTGACGACCGTAGTGGGTGCTGGAGCGGTGGTGCGCTGTTTTTCGCCGATGGCGGCGACATAAATGGAGCCGTCTGGAGCGACGGAGAGAGCGGTGACTTCCTTCTTCGAGGTTTCGTAGAGGACGAAGCCTTCCGCGGAGGATGCGGTTGCCCCGGAATCCTTTCCTTTGCGTGGGGATTTGGCATCGGGGCGCGTGATGCGAAGGACCCGGCCGTTGGGTTCGGTGCCAGCCAGAAGATTCTGGTTCGCGTCGAAAGCGAGGACACGGATGTGGGCCTCGTCGCTCGAGTAAAAGAGTTCGCCTTTACCGTCGGGGGTGACGGCGAAGATCAAGCCTTTGTCGCCGGTGGCGACGTAGAGAACGCCGTCAGAGCCAAAAGCGATGTCCCAGATGTATTTTGTTTTGGGATCGAAGAAGATGCTTTTTTCGCCGGTCGAGGAGACGCGATAGATCTTGCCGTCGGGAGAAGTGGCGACGTAAAGAGTGCCTTTGGAGTCGAAGGCGATAGCTTGGGCGACGAGATCGGTCGAGTCAAAGACGACAGTGGGTTTGCCTGCCCCATCGAAGCGAAAAACTTTTGCGGGAGAGCCGCCAGCGGCGTAGAGCGTGCCTTTGGGATCGAGGCGAAGCGACCAGAGATAAGAGGCGTCGGCGTCGGCGAGGAGAGTAAATTTTGGGGCGAGTTCGAGGCGGCCGTCGCTACGAACGGCCACACCGTGGGCGGTGCCTTTGAGGAATTCTTCGTACGTGGTTTGGAGCCAGCGGCGGGTGTGTTCGGCGAGAAGAGGAGAAGGAAGGAGGTAGAGGAAGCAAAGGAGGTACAGGAGGTAAAGGAAAAGAGAGTGGTGAGCGGCGGGTGACGAGTGGCGAGTAAAAGAATGAACGCGCTGGTCGCTTCGCGCAACGACGCGGGTAAGGAATTTACGAGTCTTACGAAGACTGGGCATTGGCATGATCACCGGATTTGGAGATTGAGGGAGATTATCCCTGTCACAGGCCCGCCGAGCGGGATGGAAGATTCGCTGGCGAGGGATTCGCGGAGAACTTGAACGCTGCCCGGAGTGGGACGGCCATCGATGACATTGATTTGATCGAGCGGGACGTTGGGGAGCTCCTTGTCGTCCCAAAGAATTGTGGGAGTGGGGACGAAGAGGCCGACGTAGAGGCGGTCGTTGCGGCGCTCGCGGTTGAGAAGAGCAATGAGTTGATCGAGACCTGTTGAGCCGCCCCCAGCGGCTCCAAAAGCGAACCCGCGCGAGGCGCGGTTGAGCATGTCGCCGTCGGTGACGAGGACGCGGAGCGTGGTGCCGCGAGTAGCTTGCTCGGGGACGCGCACGGTAGTTTCTTCGATGCGTTCGTGGCCCCGATACGGCCGGAGCAAAACGCGCACGCGGAGAGTTTCGCCCGGTGCAGCTTCACCTTTCTCCAACCAGGCGCTTTCAATGCTGAAGGATTGGCGGCCGGGTACACTCGCGACGCGAAGGTTGATGCGGTCGAAGACAGGAGTTTCGCGTGTATTTGTGAAAAGGCGCGAGAAAACACTTTGAATGTTCAGGGCGATGGGCAAGCCGTCCGGCGTGAAAGAATCTCCGGGGGCAAAAGTATTTTCGATTTGAACGGGGGCGTGGCCATGCACGAGTACTTCACCGGAGAGGTGGAGTGTGGTGCCTTCGCCGTAGAGAGAGTTCTGCGTGAGGCCGTTGAAGACGGTGAGGCCGATGAGGAGAGGAGTGAGCTTGGGGTGATTGACCATTTCAAAGTGGAGTTTCTTTTCGGCGCCGCCAAAGGCGAGTGTGAGGTCGATGGGGATCATCGGCGGGGGAGCGCCAAGCTTGCCGGTGACGGCGGTGAGATGGTCTCCCGTGATGGTGCCGATGGAGCCGCCGACGTTGATGATTTTGGTGGAAGCGAGGTCGGAGGAGAGCGTCGTGACGACTTCCGTGCGAGCCATGGGGAATTGCACGTCGCCTAAGCTGAGGAAGGGATGGCCGCAGAGATAGACGCGGTTGGCGCGGACGGCGGTGACAGTGCATGCGGAACTGATGGAAGTGTCGCCTTGCACGAGGACCATGCCGGCCATGTCGCCGGGAACGAGATGCCCGTCGTCGGGTTTGGGAGCGGCGGTGCCGCCTTGTGCGGCGACGAAACCGTAGCTTTGGAGTTGGCCGGCGAACTGACGGAGGGCTTCGGGTTGATAGCCGGAGAAGACGAGCGGAGTTTCGATGGGCTCGAGGGCCGAGCCGGAGGGCAGACTTGTGCGAGAAGCCGCGTCTTGTGGAAGCAAAAGCTGCGGCGAGGGGCCTTGTGACGCGATGGTTTCTGAAGCAGGTTGCGGCTGGGGATGAAGGATATCCTCGATGGGAGTGACGCCGCCGATGGGTTCTTTCGTGAAAACGCCGAGCTTGAGGGAGAGAGCGCCAGCGAGTTTGCCCTCGAAATAGACGGGGCTGCCGCTCATGCCTGCGACGACACCGGTGTGCTCGGCTTTTTGCCCTTTAAGCTGGACGAGAATGATGGCTTGCTTGGGGCCGAGGAAATTGGGCATAACGCCGACGACTTCGAGCTCGAACTTTTCAACCTGGTTGCCAGCAAAAATGGTGTAGGCGTAGCCTTGCATTCCGGGACGAATTTCGCTGAGGGGCAGGATTTCGGCGGTTGGGGGAGCTTGAGCGTAAGTACTGAAATAGGACGGAGCCAAGGCAGAGACCAGTGCCCACAGAAGAAGAAAGCGGGAGCTGAAGCGGGTTATGGACAGATGAGGCCGAGCCGGGAGCATGAATCGCTAATCATACGCGGCGAGGTACGGGGAAGCAATCAAACCGGCGGAGCACAAATCGTAGGCAAAAGAGGCTAGGCGTTCTAGAACTAGGCAGAGCGGACCTATTATGCGGAGAAGAGGAAAAGCAAGGTTAGCCAGCCCGTGCGAGAGGGCGATCGGCGTTGGAAAGATCATCTTGAGCCGCGAGCTGATGGCGGAAAAGACTTCAACCTCTTGCGTGGCGCGTCCCCTAATTCACCGACTTCGCTAGTGCGGGTGCCATAAAGCCGAGCACGGCCTGCTTCAATTGGGAATCCACTTCGTCGGCGATGACCATCACGTCGAGCAAGACGGAGCTGAAATCCACAGTGCTTAAATTGTTTTGCAGATTGTTGAAGATGCTGACCTGCAACATTCGCGACTCTTCCACTACCATGGGGACCGTGTAACCTTGCATGCGCCGCAGTATTCCGTGGTCGCGCGCCGCGCTGGAAGTAGGAACTGTGTCGTTGGGGGCGAGGTGCAAGCGGCGGACGAGATCTCCTAAAAGCAGAGGGAGATGGCCCGTGCGTTCCTGGTAGTTTAGCGAGAGAGCAGTCAGTTCCTCGTTGCGTTCCACGCTGGACAACCAACTCTCGATGATTGGATCTACGTCACGCGACAGAATCGTCGCGACGCACTCTTTCTTCATGGCCTTGCGAGAGGAAGGAGCCGACAGCTTTTTTTGGATAATTTCAGTAATCTCTGACAAGCCAATAGGTTTCACAAGGACTTCGTCAGCCTCCAGAAGGATGGCAGACATGGCTTCCTGAAGCGCCGGGTAACCGCTGAGAACGAGAGTTACAGCCTTCGGGTGTGCGTGACGCATGGCGCTGACGACGGTAAAACCGTCACCCGCATCCGGCATGTGGAGGTCGGAAAGCAGCACGTCGAAGTCTTCCGTGGAAATGAGCCTTAACGCTTCGTTCACATTTGCGGCGGACACCACTTCAAACCCGCGGTTTTCCAAACCTTCCTGGAACACAGCGCGAACGTCCTCGTTGTCGTCCACGAGGAGAATGCGGTTCTTCGGCATGAGTGGCTGAGCCTCCAAACTTATACTAATAGAGAGGGGAACGGCGAACTGTTCAATTCAGTACATAGGTACGCAATTGAGCCCAAAGTTATTTGGGCCGTGACGGTCATCAGCGCAACGTAAGTGACTCAAAAGCAGGAGCTGGTTGGCCGGCTGAGCGTCAGTCAGATTCGCGGAAACCAAACCGAAAGCACGAAGTGTGAGGCATCGAGGACCCAGGCCGGGGTTCTCGTGGGGGCGCGCAGGGAATTATCGACGTGTTGCCGAAGTAGCTGTAGAATTGCGGCGGCGAGGTGCGAAATGGGAGCTTTGAAACGATTGAATGGCTCATCGAAGAGCGGAGTTTCGCGGCGGGAATTTTTGGAAAAGACGGCTTCGGCGGCAGTGGGATTCGCGATCGTGCCGCGGCACGTTTTGGGCGGCCCGGGATTTGTGCCGCCGAGCGACAAGGTCAACATCGCGTTCATTGGGGTGGGGGCGCAGGGATTGCGCGTGATGCTGCACTTTTTGAAGGAGCCGGACGTGCAGGGCGTGGCGGTGTGTGATGTGAGCAAGAGCGGGGCGAATTATCCGCAGTGGGACACGCACGAGTTTTCCAAATCCGTGCAGAAGTTGCTTGGTGTGGAGAGCGGCTGGGATTGGCTGAGCCCCGACGAGCCGATTCAGTTGACGCATTCGCTGCGGGTGACGAGCGGGGTGGCGGGACGAGAACCTTGTCAGAAGATCGTGGATGGACTCTACGCGACGCAGACGCGTTCGGGAAATTACAAAGGTTGCGCGGCGTACGCGGATTTTCGCGAGCTGCTGGAAAAGCAGAAGGATGTGGATGCGGTGGTGGTGTGCACGACGGACAATTTGCATGCAGCAGTTTCGATTGCAGCGATGAAAAAGGGGAAACACGTTTTCTGCCAGAAGCCGTTGACGCACACAATTTATGAGGCGCGGCGAATGGCGGAAGTGGCGCACGAGACGGGCGTAGCTACACAAATTGCCGTGGGCAATCAGGCGTCCGAGGCGACGCGGCTTTTGTGCGAATGGATTTGGGATGGCGCGATTGGTCCCGTGCGGGAGGTTTACAACTGGTCGAACCGGCCATTCTGGCCGCAGGGGATTGAACGGCCAAAGGAGACGCAACCAGTTCCCGATGGATTGGCTTGGGATCTGTGGCTCGGCCCTGCGCCTGAGCGCAGTTTTAACCAGGCGTATTTGCCGTTTGTGTGGCGCGGATGGAGCGATTTTGGATGCGGCGCGTTGGGCGACATGGGATCGTACAGCTACGACACGATTTTCCGGGTGCTGAGGCTGGAAGCGCCGGAGACGGTGGAAGCAAGCTCGACCGACCGCTATGCGGAGACGTATCCGATGGCGTCGATTGTGCGGTACAACTTTCCGGCGCGGGCGAATATGCCTGCTGTGAAATTTAATTGGTACGACGGCGGATTGAAGCCGCTTCGGCCGGACGAGTTGGAGGAAGGACGCACTCTAACGCATGAGGATGAAGAGGGCGAAGGACTGCTGTTTGTGGGAGACCGCGGAAAGATTTTGTGCGGGTTCAACGGCTCGAATCCGAAGCTGATTCCGCAAAGCAAAATGGACGCCTACAAGCAGCCGCCGAAAACGCTGCCTCGGTCGCCGGGAAATGAACGGGAGTGGCTGAACGCGTGTAAGGGAGACAAGACCAAGCCCGGAGCGAATTTTGAGTTTACGGGAGCGGTGACGGAGACATTGCTGCTGGGAAATGTTGCGACGATGACGGGCGAGCGGCTGCATTGGGATCGGGCGGGGATGAAGGTAACGAATTCGGAGGCGGCGCAGAAGTTTGTGAGTCCCGAGAGACGTAAGGGTTGGGAGCTTTAGGCGCAGTGCCCGTCTGGGTGACCTAGAAACGGTGGACGGGGCCGATGAGGTTCCAGTGGATCGAATACCACGTCAGAAAGACGCAGGCGGCGGCTACCAGCGAAAATTTTAGACGGGAGATTGTGCGGACGTCGGCGCGGCGCCAGATGCGGATTCCAGCGACGAGCGCGAAGATGCTGAAGAAAACGGCCAGGACAGCGAACCAGTTGATCAGCCAAAAGTAGCGCACGATAGTGGGGAATGCGGGCAAATCCGCGTTTTGAAGGTTTGCGGCCAAAGCTGCGAACCAAATTCCAACGATAATCCAGGTAAACGCTGCGAGCCGTGGACCGATGCTAATCCAAACCGTGCCGGGCTGAGCCTTGAATGGCGGGCGATCGCGGAAGAGCAACTTCCTGCCCAAGCGAACCAAACTGGCGAGGACAACAAAAAGCAGGATCAGCACGCTCAGAGCGAGAGAGATTCCCACAAAAGATTTGTGCTCGTACCACGGGACTCGCTGGAGCTGTACGCCGGGGAAGTTGATGGCGAGGCGGACGATTTTTCCTGACGAATCTCGAATGGCAAAAATGCGGGCTTGATCGCCTTGGGCCTGCCAGAGATCCTTGCCGATGGGCTTCCATTTGCGAGTGTGGCCGCGCAAGTCTTTGGAGCTATCGATAGTCAAGACACCGTCTTTGTCTACTTTGGCCACGGCTTGCCCGGGAGGATTCGAAATAGCGAACTTGGTGCTGTCGGCGCGGCGCGTGGATTGATAGGTGCCGGCCATGTCCTTGAGCTGATCGACGGAAGTGGTTTGAACCGCAGGGGCTGTGTAGGCAGGGAAATAGCGATCCGCGAAACCGTCGAGGAGTTCGGCGCGGTTGCGCTGCGCGGAGCCAGCTGAGTTGTAGGATACGAAGAGGACGAGTCTTTGTGCGGGTTCGAGCAGGAACATGCTGTGGAAGGCGATCAAGTCTCCGTCGTGGCCGATGAAGCGGAGATTATTGCGCCAGGTTTGGTAGAAGCCCATGCACCCCGGAGGCAGCTGGTCGGAAGCGGCGAACTGAGGCGTCCACATGGCGTCGCGGGTTTCGGTTTTGAGAATGCGATGGCCGTCGAGTTCGCCGCCGTTCAATAAAGCCAATGCGAATCGTTCCATGTCGCCCGCGGTGGAGGAGATGCCGCCGGCGGGAGTAGGCTGGAAGATTTCAAAGCCGATGGCAGGTTTTTCTGTGTTGGCCCGGTAGCCGTCGGAGGCGTACGGGACCAGATCGGCGGGCAGAGGTTCGTTGAAGCTGGAATGCTTCATGCCGAGCGGCTGGAATATGTGCTCGGAGACATATTGCTCGAAGGGTTCGGCGCTGACGCGCTGGACGATGTAGCCGGCAAGGCCGACGCCGTAGTTGGAATAGGCTGGAACTTCTCCGGGAGGATACATCCTGTGAGGTTGATAGGCGATCAGGAAGTCGCGGAGAGAAGAAGCCTTTTTAGGATCGACAACAAGAATATTGTGAACGACTTCTTCGAAACCGCCGGTGTGGGTCATCAGGTTGCGGAGAGTGATGGGCTTGCCGAAGGCCGGGGCGATCTGGAAATCGAGATACTTGTTGACGTCGGCGTCGATGTCCAGCTTGCCTTGCTCGGCTAGTTGCATGACGGAAACCCAGGTGAAGAGTTTCGAGATGGAGGCGAGGCGGAACATACTGGTGTCTGGATCGACGGGCGATTTCTTTGTGACGTCTGAGTAGCCGTAGCCTTTCTTAAAAAGTTCCTGGCCATCTTTCATGACGAGAACAGTTGCGCCGGCGACGTCGCTGCGCTCCATCTGAAGCGGGACGAGACCGTCAAAGAATGCCGCGAGATCAGCTTTCTCGAGAGGATGCGCTGCGGCAGCCGGAGTTGCGGCTGCCGGCTTTGCTTCGGCGGCTGCGGAAGCCGGCGCGGTTTTGGGAGTCGTGGGTATTTGAGGAGGTTGCGCGAATGCAGGAAGAAGAACGCAGAGTGCAAGAAGCGGGAAAAGCGGGCGAAGCCGGGTCATGTCGCCTCCGAAGGAGTGGAAACAGGGGCACAGTCTCTTGGAAACGGGGCGCGCACGCAACAAGAATTTAAGAATTCGGCCGAGGCGAATGATGCCAGGTCCGAAGATTCAAGCTAATACCGGGGGATTGCCGTGACCTAGGAAGAGCGGATATGATGCGAGCGCTTCGAAGAATGAAAAAGAATCCGGCTCAAGTGCCGGGGCTGAGGGGTAAGGAGGAAAAATGAAAAGAATATTTCCGATTTTGCTGATCTTGGCATTGGGACAGACAGTTTCCGCGCAGGACTGGGCGAAGGAGAAGCTGGCAAAGTCTCCGCGGCACCAGGAGTGGGTGACGGTGAAGCACGACGGGCGCGCGGTCGAGACGTTTGTCGTGTACCCGGAATCGAAGGACAAGCGGCCGGTGGTGGTGATCATTCACGAAATCTTCGGGATGTCGGATTGGGTGCAGGACTTGGCGGATCAGGTGGCGGAGGCGGGGTATATCGCCGTTGCGCCGGACCTGCTCTCCGGAATGGGGCCCAATGGAGGCCGAAGCTCGTCGTTTGAGCAAGGTAAGACTAACGAAGCGGTGAGCAAGCTCAATCCGGATCAAGTGACTGCGGACCTTAACGCAGTAGCGGATTATGGCGTGAAACTGCCAGGCTCAAACGGCAGACTGTTTGTTGGCGGATTCTGCTGGGGCGGGGGACAGACATTCCGCTTCGCGACGAACCGCGGCGATTTGGCAGCGGCATTTGTTTTCTACGGCCCGCCGCCGGAGAAAGACGCGATGGCACGCATCAAAGCTCCGGTGTACGGATTCTTTGCGGGCAATGATTCCCGGATTGGCGCGATGATTCCCGACGCAATCACAAACATGAAGGCTGCGGGCAAAACGTTTGAGCCGGTGACCTACGATGGCGCGGGACACGGCTTCATGCGCGCGGGCGAAGCGCCGGACGCGAACGACGCAAACAAGAAAGCCCGGGCAGACTCGTGGGAGCGGTGGAAGAGCCTCTTAGCGAAATAACGCCAACCGCGAGTTTTATTCGTATCTCAAAGCGATCATCGGATCGACGCGCGTGGCGCGACGTGCGGGGATGTAGGAAGCCAGCAACGCGACACCAATCAACAAAAGAAGAACGCCCGCGAAGATGGGCGGGTCGGTGGGTTTGACGTTGTAGAGCAGGCGCGTCAAAAGCCGGGTCAAGCCGAAGGCAGCGCATAGCCCTAGAGCCGCCCCTAGCAGCGCGGGCCTCATCGCCTCGCCAACAATCATCCCGAGCACTTGTTGCCTGCCAGCACCCAGGGCCAGGCGGATACCGATCTCATGCGTGCGCTGCGCGACACCGTAGGAGATCACACCATAGATGCCAACCGCGGTCAGGAGCAGTGCAATTGCGCCGAACAGCAGAAAGAGCAGCGCGCCGAAGCGCTGATTTTCCACAGAGGCGGAGACGACCTCGTCCATCGTCGCGATAGCTGAAATGGGAACTTGCGGGTCGAGTGCAGCAATCTCGGAACGCACGGAAGCGGCTAGTGCGGCAGGGTCATTGGAAGTCCGCACAGCTAAAATTACAAGAGAATCCGTGAATTGCGTGTTCGGCACATAGATTTGGAGAGTATGCGGGGCATCGAGTCCTCTATGAAGGACATCGCCGGCCACACCAACCACGGTTCTCCACGGTCCTTTGGTATCGCCCATCCGGAAACGCTTGCCGATAGGATCTCTCACCGGGCCAGAAACGGCGAGCCATCGATTCGTTGACGAGCGCTACCCATGGGGAGGTTGCAACATCTCGTTGATCGAACTCACGCCCGCGCAATATGGGAATTCGCATCGCCCGCAGGTAGCCTGGCGTGATCGAATAGCGGTCCGCGCTGGGATCTTCTTCGGGGTTTGGCAGGGTCTTGCCTTCGACGTGAACGCCGTACATGTCCAGATTTCCACCCAGCGGAAGCTGGCTGACGATACCGGCCGATTGAACGCCGGGGAGCGCCTGAATTTTCTGTAGAACTTGGTCGAAAAATGCGACTGCAGGAGCGTCTTCGGATTTGGGTCCCCAGAGAGCAAGGGAGAGTGTCAGAGTGTGGGACGAATCGAAACCCGGTTTGACTTCGAGGAGACGGACGAAACTTTTCATCATTAGGCCGGCGCCAGTCAGAAGGAGGAGAGCCAACGCCACATCCGCAAAAACGAGTGCACTGCGCAGGCGATGGCGTTCTCTGCCAGCGGTGGTTTTGCCGGATTCCTTCAATGATTCGTTGAGATCGAGTTTGGAGGCGCGAATGCAGGCAGAAGGCCAAACGCAAGGCCGGTCAGCAAGCAGATTCCGAATGTAAAGCAAATGTCCAAGCGTCAATGTGCACATTTTGAAGGCGCGGCAAATTCGCGAGCCGAACTCGCTGAAGCAAGACGACGCCACTCCAGGCAAGGATAAGCCCGAAGCCGCCGCCGAGGAGCGAGAGCAGCAAACTCTCGGTGACAAACTGCCGGACCATGCGAGTTCGATGAGCGCCGAGAGCCGCACGGAGAGCGACCTCTCGTTGCCTGCGCGCGGCCCAAGCCAGGAGAAGGTTTGCGACGTTTACGCAGGCGATCAAGAGCACGAATCCGACGGAGCCGAGCAGTACCCAGAGAGCTGTTTTGACGTCTCCCACGAGATAGTCCTTCAGAGGGGTCAGAATTACTCCAGAGGCGGAATATTCCGTCGGGTATTCGCGGAACAGGTTCGCGGAGATCTGATTCATTTCCGCTTCGGCTTGCGTGACGGAGACGCCGTCCCTTAGGCGGGCGAAAGCACGGAGATGGCGGCAATCGCGGCAAGCGTAGGGAAGGGTCGCATCGTAGGCTAATGGCGTGTAGATGTCCGCAGGCTTGCGAGGATCAAACGAGAGCACGGAGGGGAAATCGGCAGGAAGGACCCCAACAACCGTGTACGCGCGGGATCCCAACTGCACGGACTTGCCGACTACGGAGGAATCCCCGCCGAATCTTCGCTGCCAGAAGCCGTAACTCAGGATAACCACGAAATTGTTTCCTCGCACGTCCTCCGACGGCAGAAAGTTGCTGCCTTGCTCAAATTTGACGCTCATCAAATCAAAGAGTGCAGAGGAGACGCGGAAGCCGTTCAGAGTTTCGGCGTCACGCGTGCCGATAAAGGTTGGCGACCAGAAGCTGACGGCGGCTATTCCCGTGAACGAATGGTTCAATCGATTCCAGTCCATGAAAGTCGCCCAGGAAGTGTTCGAGCGCGTGCCACTTCTATCCTTCTCCCAAAGCATCATCAATTGATCTTGCTTGGGGAAGGGCAATGGCTGCAGCAGCACGCCGTGAATCACGCTGAAGATCGCGGTGTTGGCGCCAATGCCGAGAGCCAGCGTGAGGATGGCGACGAGAGCGAATGCGGGACTAGTCCTAAGCAAGCGGAGGCCAAAACTCAGGTCCTGCAGAAAATCCTGAATGTAGCTGACGCGGCGCGTGTCGCGGCAATTCTCTTTGGAGTTCGACGCCGCCGAATTCGCGGAGAGCTTTTCGGCGGGCTTCATCGAGCGTTAGCCCAGCCGCTGCATATTCTTGTGTTTTTTGGTCGAGGTGATATTGCAGCTCTTCGCTCAGATCTTGCTCGACTTTGTTCGCGCCGGAACAAGGAACGCAATCTAAGTGGCAAGGTGTAGGACCAATGATTGGGGCGCATTTTGGCTCCTTGCGAGGGTGCGGCTCGCTCACGCCTCTTTGAGTTTCACGACATTGGAAATGGCGGCGGAGAGGCGGCTCCAGTTGGCGGATTCTTTTTCGAGATGCTTTTTGCCGAGACGGGTGAGCGAGTAGAACTTGGCGCGGCGGTTGTTTTCAGTCGGTTTCCACTCTGCAGTGATCCAGCCCTCCTGCTCGAGCTTGTGAAGGGCGGGGTAGAGCGAGCCGTCGCTGACTTGCAGAACATCGCCAGAGACTTGCTTGAGGCGGAGGCTGACGGCATAGCCGTTAAGCGGCTCGAGCGCGAGAATTTTCAGAAGGAGTAAATCCAAGGTGCCTTGGACCAAATCGGAAGGCTTGCTCATGAGCTCTCCTCGGTTACCGAGAGTAAGGTACACAAACTCCCCTCGGTAAGCAAGGGGAAAATATTCTCACGCGTCCACGGCTGACTCGATGTGGGCGTAGAGGGAGTTTTGGGTTGCGATTTATCTAGTGGCCGAGGAATTTTTCGATGGTTTGGAGTTCGGCGTCGGCCATGTCCAGATATTTCTTGGCGTTTTTCGAATCCTGCTTTTGCATGTAGTACTGCGCTTTGTTGAGGTCCGTCTTCATGCGCTGCTCGGCGGAAACGATGTCACTGCGAAGTCCGTAACCTGAGGCGGCCTGCTGACGCTTCAAATTGTCCAGAGACTGGCTTGCGGCTGCCGAGCGGCTGTCCACCTCATCGTATTTCCGTTCGACTTCCTCGGCTTGCGCAGTTGCTTCGGCTTGCGCAGCAGTGCCGCTCGAAATCGGTGGAACAACATCCTGCGACTGAGAAGCTGACTGTGCATTCTTTTTGGATTTGCTGGAAGAAGGTTTCTTCGGAGGTTGGCCGGCAGGAGTTCGAGCCCACAGCAGGTGGTGTCGAAGCGGTTGGGTCGCCGGCTGTAGTCGAAGATGCGCTGGAAGCATCCGGTGAGGATTGGCCGGCTTGGGAAGACTGCGCACCCGAGGATGTGGCAGGGGCGGCCGTCGCGCCAGTGGGCGTGGTTGACGAAGGATCGGGTGGATTGGGCGTGGCCGATGTGGGTGTAGCTGTCGAGTCGCCAGGCGTCGAAGGCGTCGTAGAGGCTGGAGTGGATGCGGACGAATCCGCCGGCATGCGATTGCTGCGGCGGCAAAGTATTCTTACCCGGTCCAGCGAGGGTTTTTAGGTGACCCGGAAGGTAAAGGCCGGCCGCGAACAAAACAGCGACGACAATGAATGCGCCTAGAGCGATATACAATCCGCGATGACCACCGCCACTTACACGCGGGCGGAGGCGGTGGCGGCGCGAGGGGAGCCAGTGCGGCCGCGACAGGCTGGGTTTGCTGGAAGACGGGAGAATCCAGCACAGTGGTCGGAGACTGCGAAGCAGGCGTTTCCTGAAAGAGAGCCGTTGCTCCGCCGGCGTTGGCCGCGCTCGATGGCGCATAGGATCGCGGGTCCACTGCGGGCTGAGTTCCCGCTCCATGCGCTTGCACGCTCTTCAGTGCGCCGCGGAACGCGTCGGCAGATTGAAAGCGCTGGCCGGGGTCCTTGGACAGTGCCATCAGAATAATCTGATTGAGCGGCTGCGGGATGCCGGGACGGAGAACGATAGGAGGCTTGGGCGCTTCTTGAAGATGCGCGGCCATCATGGCGTAGTTGCTCTCAGCTTGGAAGGGCAGTTGGCCGGTCACCATCTCGTAAAGGGAGACGCCGAGGGAATACAAATCGGAACGATTGTCGGCGGGATCGCCCTTCACTTGTTCCGGAGGCATGTAATTGAGAGAGCCGAGAGTCGTGCCGGTCATGGTCAGGCTGCGGTCCGTCGAAGAGCGGGCGATGCCGAAATCCATAAGCTTCACCGTGCCGTCAGGCATGAGCATCATGTTGGCGGGCTTGATGTCGCGATGGATGATGTTCTGCTTGTGCGCATAGCTGAGGGCGTCGAGAACCTGATCGATGTACTTGACGGCTAGCCCGGGCGGAATGGCGCCCTGCTGGAGCCGCGAAGAAAGTGTGACGCCATCGACGAACTCCATGATCATGACCAGTTGGTTGTCCAGCGTCAGCGCGGTGCGCAGCGCGGCGATGTTCGGATGGTGGAGGCTCGCAAGGACTTTGATTTCGCGCAGGAATCGGTCGGCAAGATCCTTCTGACCGGCGAGGTCCGGGCAGAAGAATTTTCATGGCCTCGACGCGGTCGGAAATAGTGTTGCGGACCTTGTAGACTTTGCCCATGCCGCCGGCGCCGAGGATACCGAGAATCTCATAATCGCCGAGCTTCTGCCCGGTCGTATAGTCCTGGCTCATTGCGTGACTCCCTTCCAATAGCCGAAAAGGCGAGGAATCTTGTGAGGCGTCCTCGCCTTTTCGAAATCAAGCACCGAGAATATCAAAACAATGCATGCATCTGCCGCAGAGGCCGTCGAGCAAGTTACGGAGTGCTGGCTGCCACGTCTCCAACTTTGGGGGGAGCCGAGCCGGAATAGGTGGCGGTGGCGGAGTCCGAGTCAACTTCGGTGATGACCGCGCCGCCGAGCTTATTCGTGACGGTCTTTAGAACCTTGCCTGTCGTCGGATCCTTCACCGTGCGGATGGCGCGGCTGATGTCAATGGTGTCGCCGACGCGCACGCCGGACTTGTTTCCGATGTTGATGATGATGGTGTTTCCGCTGACGTCAGCGACGACGCCAGAATAAGTGGCTTTAATCGTGGGCAACGTTGCCGCGGCGTTATCGAGTTGGCCGGCGCAATCGGCCACGGCTTTGTTTACGGCTTCGCCGAGAATGGTCTGGGCAAAATTGCTGCTGCTCATGTCAAACGCGGCGCCGCCGCCGCTGTACCCGCTGCCGCCGCCGCCACCGAGAAACATTCCGGAGCGCGAAGACTCGCCGTTACCCGTGACGGAAGCGAGGATTTCGCCAGTGGTGGTGTTCACCAAGCGCGCAGTGATGGCGACTTCGGCTTTTGATTCCTTCTTGCCCATGCCGGCGATCGCACCGGTCCAGCCGCTGTGTCCCCCCGCCACGCCGCCCACTTTCTTGTCGTCGCGGCCGAACTTGGTGATGGAGCCAAGGATGATGGTGTCGACGCCGAGGATTCGGCCGAGCTTGGATGCGCTGGTGGCGTCGGCCCGATCGCTGTTGTTAAAGTTTTGTTCGGCAATGATCTTATCGAGCGCGGCGCGTTCAATGACGCGGTACTTGCCGTCTTGAACGAGCTTTTGGACCATGAGGTCGGTGATGCCTTTGCCGACGTCCTGGTCCGTACCGAAGATCGAGGCGACAACGGTTTTGACCGTGCCGTAATCGAAGTTCATTACGGCCACGAGTTTTTTGGGCCCGGCTGGCTGTGCCGGCGTTGCAGCTGCCGGCGCCGCCTGCTGCGCCGCGCAGGGCGCAACCACCAAAAATGAGATACACAGAAGACGTACGAGTCGTGACATAAGAATGTGCTCCTCACACCCAAGGAATTTGTGAGCGATACCCGCGATTCGTTTCATTTGAGATCCTGACCTTGTCGAACTCGAAGACCGGCACCTGGACAAGGTCGGTAGACCTACTTAGGCGCGTATCGTACACCGTAGGAATGAGGGAGGCAACGGTGCTGTGTCGGAATGGGAAAGAGGCGGAACGTGACAGAGTCCGCGAGTTGCGTAGGCCTAACGCATGGCTATGACGAGGAAGCGAGAAAGCTGGTAGGATTCCTCAAGATATCCCGGGACTTGCGTGTCCCTCGAGTCACAAAAAGGGAGCCAACATAATGTCAGAACCAAGCAAGGAAGAATTGCTGGCGCGGATCGCCGAGCTGGAAAAGCAGGCGGGGTCAAGAAAGAAAGGGTCGTTGGAATTTCGCGTGGGGGAAAAGGGTGGAGTGAGCGTGTATGGATTGGGGCGATTTCCGGTCACGCTTTATTACGAGCAATGGATCCGCTTGCTGGATATAGCGGATGGGCTGCGCGCTTTTCTCGAAGAGAACAAGAGCAAGCTGAAGTTGAAGACGGCCGAGTAGGCGAGAGAAGGAAGGCGAGAACCCACGCTGGAGATTAGTTCCCAAGCGTGTCTCTAAACTCACAGTTATGGTTGTCAATCTCAAACCAGAAACCGAGTCCCGCCTCCAGGAACTCGCAGCCACCACCGGCCGCGCTCCAGACGATCTCGTCGAGGACGCGATGTCGGGTTACCTTGCGGAATTAACCGAGGTACGCAACATGCTCGATGGCCGCTACGATGACATCAAGAGCGGCCGCGTTGCACCCATCGACGGGGAAGACGCCTTGGCTCGCCTGCGCCAAAAGAGCCGCCCGGAATAAAGGCGCCGCCCACCCGCCTGTTTTCTTGACGGCAGCTAACCGGTCTGATTTACAATCGCGCCATGCCACGAAAAGTCATCCTTGGATTCGGAATCAGCCTGGATGGGTATATTGCGCGGCGCAACGGCGACCTCGATTTTCTAGTCATCGACAAAGAAGGGGAAGCGCTGATGGCCGACTTCTTCTCCAAGATCGATACCACCATCATGGGCCGTAAAACCGCCGAGGCGACCGCGAAAATGCGCGAGAGTGGAGAGATGCCCGAGACGCCGGGCATGGCGAATTACGTAGTCTCCCGGCGATGGAAGCCGGGCAAGCGCGAGGGATTCGAAGTGGTCGGCGGATCTCTCGCCGCTTTCGTGAAAAAGCTAAAACGCCGCCCAGGCAAAGACATCTATCTGGGAGGTGGGGGCGAACTATGCCGCAGTTTCCTGCAAGAGGACTTGGTGGACGAACTCTACATCGGCGTTGGTCCCATTCTATTGGGCGATGGTATCCCCGGCTTCCCCGGCAAGTTCCCGCAGCGCGACTTCCGACTGACAGAATGCAAGTCCTACTCGAATGGCTCGGTTGGGCTGCGCTATGAGCGGATTCGGACGAAGATGAGCCGATAATCGGGGCTGACGGTGTGGAATTGCGCACACTGACCGTCGACTACGCCCGCCGGCCGTTTGCGGGCAGGTTGAATTGAGTGATATCCTGAAGAAAGGAAGTGAAAATCGCCATGCGTCAGAAGCGGCAGAAGAAACTATCGTTGGAAGAAGCGGCAGAGAAGTTGACAGCGATCGCGGAGCGGCATCTTGCGACGCTGCCCGTGGAAGAGCAAGACGCGCGGGTCGCTGCTTTCGCGCGCGTCAAATTCGAAACTTCCCGCGGAACTCGCGCCAAATCTTCATCGAAGTCTCGTACTCGGCCGTCCCGGGCAATTGCCCGAGTTCGCTAATAATCGCCTCCCGAAACGTATCCTCATCCTTGCTTTGCAATGCTTCCCGGAATTTCCGCAGGAGGGTCTGCCTGCGCTTTTGCGCGGCGATATCGATCGGTCGCTTGCCGCGTCGCTCGTCTTGGCTTCGGACTTGTCGAATGTCGTCATCGTCCAACGGCATTTGGCGGTCGCTCCTGCGCGGGGAAGTTATGCCACAGGATGCCAGACTTAGCTAGTGCGTACATTAACTTTAGGAGGAATTAGAATTAGACGACGAGATACGGGACTGAGCGAGGAAGACTTAAAACCCGCACCCTTTGTAAAACCAAAATCCAAAGCGTGCGCCACCCGCCTTATATTCCTCCGCACTTCGCAGTTACGCGTAACGCCCGAGTTCCTCCTCGGCACGCAGCCAATCTTCGACGTCGTGGCCATCTTGCCGGCCACGTGACTCGTACAGATTGAACGCGAGTTGGGAAATCTCGTCGTGGGTAGGGGCCCGTCGACCGCCGGTGTTTGGTCCCATCCCCCACTCGCCTGCGGCATTCGAAGTGACGAAATCAGATGCTCCTTTCACAACTCTCTTGTCTAATTTCCCAACAGCAACGACCAATCCGGTTGGCACCTCGCGGATGCGAGGCTCGTTATCTGCCATGGTCTCAGGCTCCTTTCGCCGCCGCCCCGCCGCGGACTTCTTGGAGAATTGGGGACGGACGGAACGTTCCCGCTTTCTGAGAAAATCATCGCCGCGACACAAAGCTCGCTCAATGCAATGGTAGACGTCGCGTCAGTCCCCCGCGTTTCACGGCCTTCGTCCGGGTTTATCGGGCACGGTCGAGTGAATTCATTTTGTTTTGTGGTCTTCGCAGGACTTGTAAATTGAATCTACCAATCTGCTGCAACTGGATGCCACCCGCCCGGCGCTGACTTGCGCCGCTTTTTACCTAACTGAGATGATAAGGAGAGTTGCCGACTAAGGCGCTCGATAAAGAGGTGTAGCAATGCCTGAGACTGTTTGCCCCATGCACAAATCAACTCTTCGTCAGCTATCGTCACCACTCCAAACAAAAGAAGGTAGCCTGCTAACAGGCGAGTTTGTTGTGATGGAGTGTGAAGCGCCGAGTTGCCCGGTAAAATACTCGATGAGAGTCGCCCCTGACTGGAACGGGTTTTTCATGCTAGATGAGAACGGTAGGGCTGTGCCGCTGCCTTCCTTGACTAGCTCGAATGCTGACTTAATGGGCTCTAAAATTTCATGATAAAATCGGTATGTGCTAGATAATAAACCAACCACTGTAATTCAAGAAATACCAAGGGTTTGCAAACATCTTGGCTTGCTTAAAGGGCGAATGCTTCGTCCACCCTACCGCGCCCCAAAGCTGAAGCAAGACAAAATCCGAAAGTATTTCATGCAACGTGCGATTCAAATAGGTGAAGCGGCGTTGCTGCTTGCGGACCTAGAAGTGCCTCTGTTTATACTGGCGCGCGTGCTCTGCGAAGACACGCTTTGGATGCTTTGGGTTTCGCGTTCCAGACAGAACGCACTTAAATATACCGATACCGCTGCCTCAGCAGAGGCCAAAATTTCTAAGGTACTGGTCAAAGGGGGGAGAATCCGGCTGGTAAAGACGGATACTCGTCGGGATGTCACGCAGGAAATCCTACCTATGCTAGAAGCGTTGAAAGATGAGCGCACTGCGTGGGCGCTTGCGCAAGACCTTGGCCTATGCAAGCTATATGACATCTTGTACCGCTGGAACTCCTTATACGTTCACGGATACACCTTTGAGATCGAGTCGCAGAACCCGAAACAAAGCTCTGCCATTCCGCTATCCCACATCCAAGCATTCTTGTGGGTGATTTTTCACGCTGCCGACAGACAGAGCGGCTGTCTGGGTTCTGAAGAAGTTCTAAAATGGCTGGGGTTATCTACAATCGGCGGCAAATAGGCGGGTGACGTGGAGGCTGCCGGCGTGCCGCAGCGCTGCGGTTTTCAGGGTGCGGCTCTTAACAACAGATATATTCACGACTATGGTGTAACGAGGGGTTTGTAAATAAGACCGATGACTATGCCGACGATAGTCCACTGGACGAAGTAAGCCACAGCCTGTCCCAGAGCAAGTTTCAGCCCGATGTTCAGGTTCACGTAGTTGTGCAGCACAAATGCGCAAACCACGAACATGCCAATGAGAACGCCGAAGCGCGCAGCTTCCGCAGTGCCCGATCCGCCCTGATGGTTCATTGCGAAAAGTACGGCGACAACCAGGATCGATAGGAAAGTTGCGACGAGTCCAATGGGCATAACTTTCATCATTTCTTCTTTAGGCCGGAATACGGCCGGGTACTTGTGGCCTTCTTTGATAAGACCCGGCACCAGCCAAAACAGTAAGAAACCAAAGGCAAAAGACGCGACCGTGCCACCAAGCGCCGCCAGCGCGAGACTTGAATAGTTCATTTGCACTCCTTTGCAAATTGCGGATCAATCCGCCAGGGGCTGCCACAGTTCGAGGCGGTTGCCGTCGCAGTCCTTGATCCAGGCGAAGCGGCCGTAGCTGGCGTCCTCGCGCTTGGGATCGATCCAGACTCCGGCGGCAGCAAGCTGGGCGAGCAGAGCGTCGAGGTCGTCGACGCGGTAGTTGATCATGGTCGCCTGTGGGCCGTCGCCGAAGTACTTGGTGTCCGCGGGGAAGGCCGACCAGGTGGTCATGCCGGTGCCGGCGGGGCCTTCGTCGGACCACGGAAACGCGGCGTAGCCGCCGTTCAGCGTAATGCCGAGGTGCTCGGAGTACCACTTTGCCAGCGCCTTTGGGTCCTGTGAGCGGAGGAAGACGCCGCCGATGCCTGTGATTCGTGCCATGGGAGCCTCCAGTGGTTAGTTGGCCGGAGAGTGTTTCATAAACCCCGTCTCAGTGCAATCCAGAGACAGGCGTGTGGCGCATCCTTAACAGACGGATGGGATATCCTTTCGTCACCGGAAAGTTTTTGACTTTGTCTTTTTTCGTTGGGTTGGGTGGCCCATCCTTGCGGGTTTGGTTCTGCAAGGGTGGGTCCTTCTTTTCCCTCGTGCTTTATTCCCCGAGATTCTGCAGGGCGAGTGGCGATCAGGCGAATTGGAGGCGTTTGAGTTTGATGTGCGTGGTGCGGAGGTGGGCAAGGTCGTAGTGAGCCTGCTGGGTGAGCCAGGACTCGGGGCTGCCGCCGAAAACTTTGGAGAGGCGGACGGCCATCTCGGGAGAGATGCCGCGCTTTCCGTTGACGAGCTCGGAGAGAGTGGTGCGAGTGACACCGAGGGCGGCGGCGCCTTCGGTGATGGTCAAGCCGAGCGGTTCGATACATTGGCGCAGCACGAAACCGCCAGGATGAGGTGGATTCTTCATCGGCATGGTTTGTTCTCCTTCCGCGGCGATCCCTCAATGATAGTCGAGATAGTCGATATCGAACGCATCGCCTTCGGCGAAACGAAAGATCACTCGCCAATTAGCGCGCACAGTGACCGCCCAAAAGCCTTTCATCTCACCCTTTAGAGGATGTAGCCGGAAACCCGGCAGATCCATATCAGCGACGTTGGCCGAAGCGTCGAGACGAACAAGAATGTCGCGGAGTCTATCGGCGTGCTGGCTCACGACGCCGCGATGATCGTCGTCTTCGTAAAGGCGTTTCAGGCCTTTGTGGCGGATCGACCGGATCACGTCTTAGCGTAATGCGTTACGTAACGCATGTCAAGAAGGCGTAAGGAAGGGCTAGGCTGTCGATTCGTTCTCGTCTTTTCTACTCACTCCCCACCACTCACTACCCACTTTCTTTCACACCCTTTTCCACACATTTCCACAGCCGTAGCAAACTAACTACTCCCCGCCCAACTCCTTGCCACCCTTCGACTTGCCCCAACCCCATTCGAATCCACCCTCCCGTTCGAATGAATCAGTCAGTAACAAACAACGCTATTGACAAATAGTAACTAAAATGCTACCATCCTCCATGTTTTCGTTGCGCTCTCATCTTCCGCCCGCCACCTCCACTCGGCGTCTGCTGCGAGCCGCTAAGCATAGCCTCTCAGGTGACTTCGCTTCCGCTCTTCCACCAGTCACTAGTCACGAGTCACCATTCACTAACTCTTTTATAATCCGCACTTCCGGAAAACCCTTCCGTAACCCCTTTAGAATCAGCACTTACAAAACACAGGACTTAAAACCCTTTAGAATGAACACTTACAGAAAAACCGGGGAGGGGGTCCCCGCCCACAACCGCAGGACAGAAAAAGAAAGAGGACACGATGAATCGTGCCGCTACAGCGGAGGGATTCTAACGATCTGCCCGGGAAGAATGGCTTCTAGGAGGGCGCATTTAGGTACGTGAGAGCAAAAGCTGTTTTGCTTCTTCGAGAGCGGCGATGGCCGATTCGCGAGAGACGGTGGGAAACCCTACCAGGAAGTCTTCGAGCGTTTCTCCGCCTTCGAGGTAATCGAAGAGCGTTTGGATGGGAACGCGCGTCCCGCGAAAGACGGGAGTTCCGCCAAGAATGTCTGGATTTTTGGTGATGACTCCCATGAAGGAATTGTATCACACGCCATCGCAGCGAGTGCGTTGGAGAGACTTGCGAGTTAATCCATGTGGTGGTGCATGGCGAAAATATTGTCGAGGCCCTGCTCGTAGGGATAAACGTGGACCATCCAGCCGAAGATGACGGGATGGAAGCGGCCGCCAGCTTCGGAGCAGGCATCCTGCGTGGCGATGGAGCCGTGCAGGCCGAACTTGGTCCAGTCAGCGCTGCGGAGTTGATCGCGCGGCGGCATGCAGAGATTCGTGTGCAAGTGCCACATCGCCACGCTAAGCGGGACGCGAGCGTTCAGTTGGTCTTCGGAGGCGCGCTTGGGCATGGTGTACATGGCGCCAACGAGGTCGTAACCGGTCGCGGTTTTTTTGTAGAGCAGGGAAGTGGGACGCGCGGGATCGAACGTGAACGCCTCCAGGAAGCCGTTGCGATTGCTCGTGAAGTGATATTCGGGTTGCGGGATATTCGGCAAAAAGATTTTGAAGCCGTCATCGAGCGCGACGTGGTAGTCCTTGTATTTTTCGATCCCCGCGCGAAGCTCAGTGACGATTTCATTGGCGCGCTGCACGTCTTCAGGAGTCTCCTGGCGCATGGTGGTCATGAACATGTGCTGGCTGTGTGCATCGGTATGGCCGCGCGTCATGTCCGCAACAGCGGCTTTTTCGTTGGACTTCGCATCGTCCATATCCATGCCGGACATATCTTTGGATTGCGTGGCTGGCGACGGTGAGCGCGGATTGCTGAGGCGCAGGCGTTTGCGCGGCGGGCGCATGGTGGCCGGGCATGGCGACCAGGAATACTGTAACGACAAAGATGGCGCCGAAAACCATGGCGGTTTTGGCGGCGAGATGAAGCAACGTTCTACGCGCTGACATTCCCATTCTCCTCAGTCAATAATACGCAGGGAATTGGATGAAGATTTCAGCGATGGCGTTGCGTGGTTCTTGCGGCAAGACTGTACGGAAGGACAGGAAGTATGAAGAAAAAAAGTAATGAAGCAACGAAGTAAAGAAAAAGAAGGAGAGGAGCGGGACGCCAAACCGTGAGCGGGGAGGGCGTTTCGAGGCTGGCCTTCGGGGCGTGCTAAAATCTTGGCGTGAAAAAACAAACGGTGCAACCGGCGAAAATTTTGACAGGCGGCGTTTTGCCGCCCGGAGACAAATCCATTTCGCACCGGTACGCGATGCTGGCCGCGTTGGCGGAAGGAACGAGTGAGTTGCGGCATTTTGCGGCTGCAGCGGATTGCCATAGCACGCTGGACTGCATGAAAGCGCTTGGCGCGGACGTGAAAGTCGACAAGGACGCGGTGCGCATTACGGGCCACGGGACGCGAGGACTGAAGAGCAGTTGGCGCGCGTTGGATGCGGGGAATTCCGGGACCACGATGCGGCTGCTCACGGGAATCCTGGCCGGGCAGGCATTTGCCACAAAACTTACTGGCGACGCTTCTCTGCAGAAGCGCCCGATGAAGCGCGTGATGACACCGCTGCGAGAGATGGGCGCGGAAATCCGGGCAAAAGACGACAACTTTGCGCCGCTGGAGATCAAGGGCGGACGGTTGCGCGCGATTGAGTACCAGATGCCGATGGCCAGCGCGCAAGTGAAGTCAGCAGTGCTGCTCGCGGGTTTGTTTGCGGAGGGCGTGACGAGTGTTACAGAACCCGCGCGGACGCGCGATCACACCGAGCTGGCACTCGAAGAATTCGGGGCAGCTATCGAACGGCACGGGCGAACGACGAAAATTCACGGGGGCTTCGGCGGAAATGGGGCCGGGAAGCTGGTTGCAAAGTCGCTGGATGTGCCCGGCGATCTTTCCTCGGCCGTGTTTTTTATCGCGGCGGCATCGCTGCTCGCCGATTCTAGCATCGCGATTCACAATGTGGGCCTGAATCCAACGCGCACGGCAATCCTGGATCTTTTCGCGGGGATGGGAGCTTCGATTCAGATGCTTTCGCTGAAGAGCTCCCACGGGGAGATCGTAGGAGATCTTGCCGTGAAGGGCGCATCGCTCAAGGGCGGGGTGATCGAAGGTGAGCTGATTCCGCTGGTCATCGACGAGCTGCCCATGCTGGCGGCGCTGGGGCCGTACACGGAAGAGGGAATCGAGATTCGCAACGCGGCGGAACTGCGCGTGAAAGAGAGCGACCGCATCGCCGCGCTGGCGGAAAATCTTCGGCGAATGGGCGCGACAGTGGATGAGCGCCCTGACGGATTGAGAATAGAAGGACGGCGCGCGGGAAAACTACATGGCGCAGAGATTGAGCCGCACGGCGACCACCGGATTGCCATGGCGTTTGCCGTGGCAGCGCTGGCCGCGGAGGGCGCGACGGTGATTCGCGACGCAGATTGCGCCGCAGTTTCCTATCCAACTTTTTTTGAGGATCTGAACCGGTTGGCGGAACGATAGGAGAGAATCGAAAATCGAAATTAGAATTTCGAAAAACGGCGCCGTTACACGCGTTACGATTTTCTAATTTCGAGTTTCCTATTTCGAGTTTCGTGACTCAACTGGTTTTGCGGATGGAAATCGCGCCGTAGCTGGTCTTCAGAGTGATTTTGGGCCCGCGCTGATTGCCGTAATTACCTTCGAGATGCGAATCGCCGGATTCCGCCGCGGTCTTTTTCAAAGTGTCCGCCGAGAATTCCGAATCGATATCACAAGAGTGACAATCCGAGATGATATTGAAGTTCGCTGCGCCCGGGAGAGTGAGCGAGACGCTGGCGTTCGTGTTCGTTACTTGGATGTCTTCCTTGGGCGGGGAAGAGAAGCGCATCTGAACGTCGCCGTCGCGATTATCAACCCTTACTTTGCCAGTGGCATTCTCGATGGTCACGGAATACCGGTTGGTGCGCAAGGCGATGTCTCCCGGCGCATCGACAATCTCCAGATTGCCAGAGCTGGCTTCCATGTGGCCGGAGAGCGAGGTCAGCGTGAGATCCGTGCGCTGAGAGATGAAGCGAAGGCCTTTGGCGACTTTGTCGGCGCGGATGGGGCCGTAAAATTCGCCGTCAAGTGTGAAGCTCCCCGTAGCCGACGCGACGTCAACCTGGCCGCCCTTTCCCGAGATCTTGATATCGCCCTTTGTGTCGGAAACTTTGACGTCACCTTTATGCATTTCAATGGAGACGTCGCTGCTGGAGTCGCGCACCTCGACGTCGCCGCTGGTGCTGGTGACAGAGACAGGCGCGGCCATGTCAGAAACCGTAATGTCACCCTTCTCGTTTCGTACGGTGATAGTAGCCTTCTTGGGGACCTGAATCTCCAAGTCGATGCTGATGCGGCTGTCCCCCACCCCCATGCCCGTGGGATGAACTTCATATCCATCGCCATTCTGAACAATTTCAACAGAAACTGGGCCGGCGCGGCGCTGGGCGTCGGATTCGCTCCAGGCATGCACGTTTTTCTTTCCCGAGACGCGGATTTCGGGGGCGTCCGCGGCGCGGACGGAAATCGCGCCACGGCCGCCGCGCAAGGTAATGCGGGCATTCGCGGGGACGTTTACCGGCACTACGTCCAAGTCGAAGGGATAGGCATCCCCAGAGAGCTCAATGGGAAGATTGCCGGGTATTGTGCGCTTGGCGTAGTCGACGGCGACCACGAGACTCAACAGCGTGATCATGCCGATGACCAGCAGAATTTCGCCACCGGAAATACGAGCAGAGCCGGGATCATCGGTGCGGCGGGCGACGGTCCGCTCGTACAGCTTGATCAATCCCAGGAAAATGAGCGCGAGAGGCCACCAGTGCAGCAGCACATCGCCTAACTCCAAACCGCGGTAATTATGGAGAAGGAGGAGGAATCCGACAGTTAGGAGAACGAGACCTGTGAAAATTCCGCTGCTACGCTGCCGGCTCCTGGCCATTTCGATTTATTGTCCTTGTCCCTGAAAAGTTGTGGGCGCCGCACCCGACGTCGAGGGCGGGATGCCCGGCGCGGGAGGAACCGCAGGCGGCAGAGGAGCAGCTGAGGAAACATGGCCTTCGCTCGAAGCGAGAGCGGATGTGAGGCTGATGAGCCCAATCACGATGATGATGACTGGATACGTGTTGCCGAAATCGAAGAAACCTCCGCGCATTTCCGCCAAAAGAAAGAGTACGCCGACGGTTACAACGACCACGGGTCCCATGAGGCCGCGAATGGTGCAGCGTTGGCAGGTGCAATGAACTCGATTGCTCATCTGTATCCTAACTCCCGAAGGAGCCTCCTATTTACCGCGATTCATCCGGTTGCGGAACATCAGAATGCCCACACCGATCAAGATGGCCGGGAAGAAAAATTGCGTGATCCGGTACCAAGGGAACCAATCAAAGTTGTTGAGCAAGAGCAGCAGGCCGGCGCCAATCAAAAGGATCGGACCGATGGGTCGCTGCTTGGTGAAACTATCTAGTGGGTCCGACAAGGGCTGGCCGGCGCGCTTGGCCTGCGCGGTGCGCAAGAGCATCGATGGGCATATAGATCCAAAGGGCGGAAATGCAAATCCAAAGAGCGGCTTCCGCGCCGCCGCTCATCGCGCCGTTCACGCCAGCAATGAAGAGCACCAGGAAAATGGCAAGATGAATCATGCCTTTGCCGTACTGCTCGTTATAGAAAGCGCCGAGGCCCGGTAGAAATCCCAGGAAGAAAGCTAAGACGGGGTTCGGTCCAATTCCGGCGGGAGGGATGGGCGGTACAGCTGCGACGGGCGCCTGCGGCAGATAACCCGCTGGAGCCGCTTGCGCCGAGGGATTCGCAGGATGACCGAGGATCGTGGCGAGGCAATCCTCGCAATAGAGAACGTCACGCACCGGCCGGATGCAACCCGGGCACATGGGCTTGCCACAATTGCGGCAATAGCCCGTCGCGTCCACCTCAGAATGGACAGCACACTTCATGGAATTCTCCTTCCGAGCAACTGACGGCACCATTGACTGCTGAGCGCGGGAATTCCCATGGCAAGTAGTTCGATTTCTCGGTGGAGACCGTTGGCGCGGTTTTGCTGGCGGGGAGTGGCTGGACGAGTGCCGTCGGTGCTGCCGGGCGCTTTTCCGGGAGCAGATTGCGGAACAGTGCTTTCCGGAGTGGTGGGCAACTCGTTGTCTTTGTTCAAGCGAGACTGAATTTCGTAGACAACTCGCAGATCGCTGACAAATTTGACGCTGCGGGCGTAGACGACGTGCGCATGGCCGTTCACATTACGATAAATGTTGGCGGGAGAAAGCTCCGCGAGCTTGGGCTTGCGAAGCGATCCGACAGACGCAACGAGAAGAATAAGCATGGTCGCGACAAGTGAGACAGCGCTGTAGGCAAACCGCGGCGAAGTAAGAACGCTAATAAGCCAACGGAACGTACTACGCCAGCCTTTGGCGAATTCGCGGGGGCCAAGAGTCTGATTGAGAATCGAATTGACCAGGTGCGGCGGCGGCTCGATTTGTTCCAGCGAGTGCAGATCGGTCAGCAAATGGGAAACGCCGGCTACAAGCGGCACGCAGTGTTCGCAGGCATTCACGTGCATGTCAAACGCGTGCCGATCGTCCGGGCTGAGGAGCCCGTCGAGATAGTCGCTAAGCCGTGCTTCCGTAAGTTCGCAAGTCCAGGTCATGTCAGTCTCCGCGCCCGATCCCAAGTGAGTAAACAACGAATCATGACGGACGCACTCCCATCTGTTGCAGAATGCGCGCCAGTTCGATTCGTCCGCGGTTAATTCTAGATTTCACGGTTCCTTCCGGTACATCCAAAACTTGCCGAATTTCGTTGTATTCGAGCTGCTGCAAATCGCGCAGGATGACGGCTTCGCGCAATTCCGGCGAAAGCTTGGTCAGCGCCGTGTGCACCTGCGAACTGAGTTCGCCGAGAAGCAATTGTTGATCCGGGCGGCGTCCCGCAGACTCCTTGTTTTCAACCACCGGCATAGCGTCCTCGAGCGAGTCTGTAATGCGGTCGCGCTTGGTGCGCCGATAATGGTCGATCAAGAGGTTGCGCGTAACGCTGGTCATCCACGTTGCGAACCCGCCATGCGCGGATCGATAGCTCCCAAGAGTCTTATACACCCGGAGGAAAACTTCTTGCGACAAGTCTTCGGCTTCTGTGCCATTGCCAGTAAACCTGTAGCAAACGTTGAAGATGCGGCGCGTGTGACGGCGCACAAGTTCCTCCCAGGCCGAACCGTCGCCCTGGAGGCATTGCTGGACCAGTTGGGCGTCCTGCTCCAACGTATCATCAGCCTCGAATCCCGCTACGGCGACCAGTTTGACCCCAAAGCTGCCTGGGGCCAACTTCGGCCTGCAACTATGGAACGCAAACTGCTCTCCAAAAGTTCCCTGTTGTCCTGGCCCGGACGACCGAGTGCAAGAGGGGGCATCTTACTCATGCCTGCGGCTGGACACAAGCATAGCGTCTTGGAGTTGGAGCCCTTGCCGGCGCAGGGTGCCCCAGCTGCAATTTTTGAATTCGTAAATCACAGGCCCTCGGAACTTTCTGAACCGCTGCACGTCTGAGCTTCTTTGGTAATGGAGAGCGCCTGAGCGCTTGACGCTCGCCTTTGCGACCGCTAGTCTGACAGAGCTCATGCGTCCATCCTGGAGCAAGCTGCTCATTTTACTGGCAGTCTTGTTGGCTGTCGCGTTTGCAATCTATCGATTTGGCGGCACGCTTCACGGTGCGAGTTTCAGCGGAACGAAATTGTGGCTCGCGATCCGTGGCGCAAACCCCTATCTCCTTCTGGTTTCCGTGGTAGCCATCTACGCTTGCTATGCCATTCGGGCGCTGCGTTGGGGAGTTTTTCAACAGAATCTGGGAACGTCTAGTTTCTGGCCCATCTACGAAATGACCTTAGGCGGCTTCGCGGCGGTCTTCCTGCTGGGACGCGCCGGAGAACCTCTCCGCCCTCTGCTTCTCGCGAGGAAAGAAAAGTTGCCGGTCGCCGACATGTATGGCATATACGCGCTCGAAAGAATCTTCGACGTGATCAGCGCCGCAGCGATTGCCGGCATCGCGCTCTTGGTAGAGAAGCGGCATGTTCCGGTGGCAAACACGACCGGAGTCGTTTTGATCGTGGGAGTTGTCGGAATTATCGCGTTCCTCATTTACTTCCGGCTGCACGGGACCGCCGCTCTTGAGAAGGCGTTGCAAGGCTGGCAGAAGTCTCAGGGATGGCGCGTAAAAGTTGCGCGGACTGTGCTTGGGTTTGCGCGTGGCGTGCAGATTATCCGCACTTGGAGCGAGCTTGGGTTGGCGATCCTCCTTTCTGTAGCGCATTGGGGTTTGGTATTCCTCGTATATGTATGGGTTACTCACAGTTTCGGGGGAAAATTTGAGCAACTTACCGCTGCCGACGCGCTACTGCTCATGGCGTTTACGCTGGCGGGGTCGATCTTTCAGCTGCCCTTGGCAGGCGGAGGCTCGCAACTGGCTGCAATATCTGTTTATAAGTTTTTTGGCATCGAAAATGAGCCAGCCACCGCAGCGGCGGTGGTCTTATGGCTGATTACCTTCGCGGCGTGTAGTCTTGTGGGGGTGCCGTCGCTGGTCCACGAGGGGTTCTCGATTGGGAAGCTGAAGAAACTGGCCGAACACGAAAAAGAAATAGCAATCAGAGACGAGAAGAGGAGAGACGCCGAGTGAAGTGCCCATTCTGCGCGCATCAGGACGATAAGGTCATAGACTCTCGAGAGGGCCGCGCCGGAGACACTATTCGGCGGAGGCGGGAGTGCCTCAAGTGCGCCCGCCGGTTTACCACCTATGAGCGCATCGACGAAATTCCCTACATGGTCATCAAGAAGGATGGACGCCGCGAGCGCTTCGAACGCCAGAAGATTTTGCAGGGATTATTAAAAGCTTGTGAGAAGCGCCCTGTCCCCACGCCAAAACTGGAAGCCATCGTCGACGAAATCGAAAGCGTGGTTCACGAAGCGACGGAGCGCGAACTGACCACCACGGAAATCGGCGAAATGATCATGCACCGCCTGAAAAAACTCGACAAGGTGGCCTACGTCCGGTTCGCGTCAGTCTATATGGATTTCAAGGATGTCCAGGAATTCATGTCCGAACTGAAGAATTTGTTAAAAGACCGCAGCAAGAAGTGACTATCCGCTCTAGCGCGGCCAGACGCCTGCGGTAAACGTTCGGATCGTCGTGAACCCCAGCTTCTCGTAGAGCTGAACGGCGCCGTAATTTTCCGAAGTCACCGTCAGTGTTAATTCCTTGAACTTCATGCCGCGCAGCGTTTCCCCCGAGGTCTGCATCAGCATGCGGCCGATTCCATGTCCTTGATAACCCGGCAGCACGCAGATTTGTGTGGTATGTCCGACCCCGGGCGAAACTTCGCTGGTAAGCACAGCGGCGACAAGTTCGTCGCCGCCTGGCTGCCGCAGGACAAACGAGGCGCCCGGCACAAAATGTCCGCAGCCCGGCAGCAGAATGATGTTTTTCAAAAACTTCAGCGCGCCGGAGCGGCTGCGGTATTGATCGTTGATTTCCCCGTCAATGTGATTCGCGTACGCCAGATAAATCAGTTTCGCGCAAGGCTCGAAGTATCGATCGTTCCAGCGGTCCAGCCGCATCCCGGCAGAAACCCCTGGCTTGGCCTCGGGCAGCTTGTGCAGGTCCTGCAGCATAAATTGGCGAGAGTACAGGCGAAAGCCTTGCTCGCTGAGCGGCGCTTCGACGGGTCCGCTGAACGGCATGAGCTGCGCTTCAATGCGCGAAAGCTGCGGAATAGCGCGCATGGAGAAGAGCATCTCGTCGAGCAGCCTTTGCCCGACGGTCGCTTGCGAAAATTTCGAGGAGACATAGAGGCCCCCGATCAGGCCTTTCTGCTCCTCAAGCACGTAAAAGGAGTAGCCCGCTGCGCTGCCGTTTTCAAAAGCGACACAGCCAGCTAGCGCATGAGCGTCCAGAAATCGCTTGATCAATTCCAGAGCACCACGGTAATCCCAGTGAAGTTCATCGCGCCAATGCCGCGCTTCCTCGTCAAGGAGCGGCTCAATTTGGCGCACCGTCGTCTGGCGCAAGTCGACAATATTCATGGAGGAAGGGACTGCTGCACGGCCCCTGCCGAGCACGCTCTATGATAGCCGAATCACAGGCCGCACAATCAACCCGCGCCGCGTGTCGATACAAATCCGACACAGCGAAAGAAGCATCCGCGAAAGGCTACGGAAAAGTTGTGCTAACATCGCGGCTATAGTGCTTGCGTTGTGAGAGGAAAAACCGGCGGCTTTGGCCGCGCTGTTGCGCAGACTACGAATGTCCATCCTGTACGAACTCCGCTATCCAACCAAGTGGTATTCGAAACTCCTTACGGCCGTGCTGGCGTTGGTCTTTTTCGCCGTGATTGCCACGGCGGCGATTGCGGGATTCCTCGTCTACAGGATCGTCAAGCCGCAACGCACCAGCAGTGAAATCGACATGGAAAGCTTTCCGGGTAAACCGGACCTGGTGGATTTTAGAGTTTCCGGATTGGGCGCGCGCCACGGCTGGTTTTTTCCGGGATTGCGCGGCGCTCCAACCATCGTCTTGTGCCACGGGTATGGATCGAGCCGCGGCGAGCTGCTCACGCTGGTTTCCGCTTTGCAGGACCACCAGTACAACGTCTTCGTTTTTGATTTTGCGGCACACGGCGGAAATGAAGGAATTACCACGTTCGGCTATCGCGAAGCAGACGAAGTGCGCGCCGCCGTTGATACCGTGGCCGCGCGAAACGACATCGATCCTGCGCGCTATGGGTTGTGGGGCTACAATTTGGGCGCCTATGCCGCCTTGCGCGAGGCCGAAAACGATCACCGCATTCGCGCGATCGTGCTCGATTCAGTCTACGATTTGCCGGAACAGATGGTGAAAATCGGAGTGGAACGCAGCGGCCTCGGTGGATTTCCCCTCATGGCGCGCTCGGCGGAATTTAGTTTTACTTGGCTGAACTACAAGTATCGCGAAGATCCGCCGCTCTCCAAAAAACTGAGTGCATTGGCGGGGGTGCCGAAACTCTTCATCGAAGCCGCCGACGATCCCGAGCTTGGGGAGATCACGCGGGACATGTTTTCGAAAGCTCCGGAGCCGCGCGACCAAGTACTCATACCTCATGGCAATTTCGTAGCCATGGAAGACAACGATAAGCGCGACTACGAAAATCGTGTCGTAAGTTTCTTCCTACTCAAGCTTCCCGCTACCGGGAGCGCCACCCATTAGACTCGGTTCGCCCTTCGTTGCCTCGCAGATCGTAACTGCGGGATAAGCGATGTACGACTGGCACTGTGCGCCCAACTTTTCCAGTTCCTTTGAGTAGGCGAACGAAGTGAAAATTACGGAATGCTGGGGGTCGGTCGGGGTCCACTCTTTGAGTTCCCTGTGGAGATAAAAGTTCAGACCGAACGCGAGACCGCGCTTTAACTTGTAGTCCGCCGCTTTGTCGAGATCCGCCTCAGTCAGATGAGCGAGCGCGCTCTTCGCGGCAGGGCGCGCCGAGACTCCTTCGTCAAGTTGCCACAGCTCGTCCGTTCCTAGGACCATGAAGACTGGCAAGACCATTGCCACCAATCCCAGCGCGAAGCGTCTCGTTCGGAAGAACCCAAGTATTCCGACGAAAATCCCCGCGGTAATTGTCCAGTCTGCGAACCAAACAGGGGTTGAGGCAGGGACGAAATCTGTCACAAAGGGAAGTTTCAATTCTAGCCTGTGGGTGACCACGCCTACGGCAATGAGAGTTAGGCCGATCATCAAACAGATCCAACGAATGCTCAAATCCGTTTTGTGCATTCGCGACGTTAGACCGCGCGCCACGAGTAGACCGATCACCGGAACTGCAGGCAAGACATAACCCGGCAGCTTAGATCGCGAAATTGTGAAGAAGGCGATGCAAAATCCAGCCCAGACTAAAAGGAAAGAGGTAGCTGGCGATAGCTGATCCAATCGCCGGAGCCGGCGAGAGCTGGAGAATAGGTTCCAGAGAAGGGCTGCAGTCCAAGGTAAGAAAGCGACGAGAAGGACCGGCAAGTAATACCAGAACGGCTGGATGTGCTGGAATTCGGGGGTGAGGTAGCGTTTGAAATTGTGTTCGATGATGAAGATGCGAAAGAAATCGGGATTGCGGCGGGCGCAGAGGATGTACCAGGGAAGGGCAGTCAGCGCAGAAGGCCGCGAGGGCGGCGGGATGGAACAGGCGAAAAGCGTCGCGCCAGCGCTTTGTGAAGAGCGCCCAGAAGAAAACAGCGCCGCCGCAGAGGATGATGCCGGCGGGGCCTTTGGCGAGGACGGCGAGGCCAAGGAAAAATCCGAAGAGCATCAGGGCGAGCCAGGGAGTTTGCGGGAGGACGGGAGTATTTTCGTCGCGCGTTAGAGCCGAGGACAACGGCGGCGCAAACCATCGCGATAGTCAGCATGCCGCTGAAGGGCATGTCCGGTGGCCGCGGCGTGGGAGAAACCGATCATGCCGACGCGTTGTGGGAAGCAGGAGCAGCAGCCAGCGCGCTGTTTCCGCGCCGTAAACCGCCACGCCAACCACGCCAGCGCTAGCGTGGCGAGCAGCGCAGAAATCGCGCTCGGCAATCGCGCCGCGGCTTCGCTCACTCCAAAGAGCTTGAAGCACACCGCCGCGCCCCAATAAAAGAGCGGCGGCTTTTCAAACCACGGCTTGCCGTACAGGCGCGGCGTGACCCAATCGCCGGTCTCGGCCATGTCGCGCGCAATCCAGGCGTAGCGCGGCTCGTCCGGCCCGACAAAGCCAATGGCGCCGAGATGGCTGAAATAGCAGACGTAAAGTGTTGCGACGATGAGAATCGCCCAGCCGATGCGGGCCGAGTGCTGGCGAGCGTTTTTCGGGATGGTGTGAGCGATTCGGTCACGGAATGGAAAGTCTAGCATTGAACCTCTATCTTCGAAGCGGGGACCTCTTGCATACTGTCGCGCGGAGGCCTCGCTGGCCGCAATAGCAAACGATGAAGGAATGGCTCGAATACGCCGCCGTGTGGCTGATCTTGAAAAAGCTGGGCGTATTGCCGCGGCCGCTGGCGCGCAGCGCTTGCCGCGGTCCGGTGACGAGTGCTCTTTTCGTTGAAGCCGAAACTGAGGAAGACGGCGGAGATCAATTTGCGGATAGCGTTTCCGGAGTGGAGCGATGCGCAGCGCGAAGCCGTGATTCGCGAAATGGTCCGGAATCTTGGCTGGATGGCGGTGGAGTTTGCGCGATTCCCGCGCCTCACGAAAGAAAATATCGAGCAAGTCGTGGTGATTGAAGGCCACGAAAATTTTCTGGAAGGGCAGCGGCGCGGCAAAGGAGTGCTCTATTCTGACGGGCCACATCGGCGCATGGGAGCTTTCGTCTTTCGCGCACGCGCTGTACGGATATCCTCTGCACTACATGGCGCGGCCGCTCGACAACAAGCGCCTCGACGCACTCGGTGAATCAGCTACCGCCGCGTCTGCCGGGCAACGAACCGATCTTCAAGAATGAATCGGCGCGCGTGATGCTGAAGATTTTGAAGGGCGCGCGGAACGGTCGGAATTCTCGCGGATCAGAACACCATGCCCGACGAAGAAGGTGCTTCGTCGATTTCTTCGGCAAACAAGGCCTGCACGACGACAGGCATCGCGCGAGTGGCGCTGCACACTGGCGCGGCCGTTGTGCCCGGATACGCTTATTGGGATGAGAGCATCCAAAAATATCGCCTGCGTTTCGAACCGGCTGTGGAATTGATTCGAACTGGAGACACGGAGCGCGACGTTTTCGAAAATACGCAAAAGTTTACCAAAGTCATCGAAGAAATTATTCGGAAATATCCCGAGCAATGGGTCTGGGTGCACCAGCGGTGGAAGACCAGGCCCAAGGGCGAGCCACCGCTATACGATTTTTCGCGAGGTTGATCGATGAGACAAACGGCGAAGGAGTTAGCGGAAGCGATTGGCGCGACAGCTCGAAGGCGACGGCGCCGTCGAAGTTGCGCGGAGTTGCGGCGCCGGAGCGCGCCGGAAAAGCGCGAACTTGATTTATGTGGAAGCTGCGAAACATGCGGAGCGCGCTGCCGCGTCCGCCGCGCATGTGCGTGATCGCGCCAGAAGGAGCTCGTGCTGCCGGGAAAAACAGTTCTGCGAGCGCGCAACCGAAAGTAGCGTTCGCCAAAGCGGCTGCGTCTGATCGTTGAACGCGCTCCCATCGCTACGGGGATTCATCCGACGGCGATTGTTGCGCCGCTCGCGCGAGTTCAGCGGGGGCGCCGGCATCGGACCGTATCGCCGTGATCGGCGAAGATGCACATGTCGGCGAGGGAACGCAAATCGGCGCGCATACCGTGATCGGCGCAGGCTGCTGGATCGGCGAGAATTGCCGGATTCATCCGCGCGTCACTTTTTACGCCGGCGTCCGCATCGGGCATCGCGTGGAAATTCATTCCGGCGCGGTCATTGGCGCAGACGGATTTGGCTACGCGCACGGCGAAGGGCGGTACTGGAAATTTCCGCAAGCGGGCATCGTGGAAATTGCCGACGATGTCGAAATCGGAGCGAACACGACGATCGATCGCGGCTCGCTCGACGACACGCGCATCGCCGAAGGCGTGAAACTGGACAATCTCGTGCACATCGGCCACAACTGCCAGATCGGCGCGCACACGGTGATCGCGGCGCAGGTCGGGCCTCTCCGGCTCCTGCGATTTTGGCAAGCATGTGGTCGTGGGCGGGCAGGCCGGTTTTGGGGAGCAATGCACTCTGGAAGATGGCGCGGTCATCGGCGGGCAAACCGGCGTTCTCGGCGGAAAAACCATTCGCAGCGGACAAACCGTTTGGGGAACGCCGGCTCGTTCGCTCGAAAAATTCAAGGAAATTTATGCGTGGTATGCGCGTCTCCCGGAACTGGCAGCGCGCATCAAAGAATTGGAAGCCAAGTTGGCAAGGCAAGTGAAGTGAGCGCAATTTGCTCCGCGATGGCGCGTGATCGTCGTTGGCGGCCACACGCGCAGCATCGGCAAGACGCAACTCGTGTGCGACATCATCGGCGCCTTTCCGAAAGCCAACTGGATCGCCGGGAAAATCACGCAATATGGCCACGGCGTCTGCGCACAGAACGGCAATGATTGCGATTGCGCTCCCGATGAACACATTTGCGCCATCGAATGGGAACCGCAGTCGCAGTCTGGAACGGACAGCGCGCGATTTCTTGCCGCAGGCGCGAAGCGATCGTTCTGGCTGCGAACAAAACAAGGTTTTCTCGCTGAGGGCTTCCGCTGATGCGCGAAGCTCTTAGGCAGGCACTCGCCAAAATGAGGAAGCGTCGTCATCGCTCATCATCGAGAGCAATTCACTCCTGCAATTCCTAAAGCCGAGTCTTTATTTCGCGGTGATCGATCCAGCTCGCGAAGATTTCAAAGACTCCGCCCGCGTCGCACTCGACCGCGCCGACGCCCTCGTTCTCCGGGGTTCGATCGACACACCCGCCGCCGCCCCGTCGTGGATAAAACTCCCCGCCAATTTACTTCGCACCAAGCCCTCCGTTTCCCAGCGCGAAGGCGAACCGCTCCCGAGCCCCTCCACGTTCTCATCAAGCCGGGCGTTGCAATCCCCGCCAAGTATCACCATCTGAAACATTTGGTGCCTGTTTCGCATCTTAGAAGTTGACCCGTGGCCACAAGCGGCGATAATTTACTGGTACTCGTATTACTCGGGCTTCCATAGGTGGCTCGCCGCTTGCAGCCGGAAGTGTTGAAGTAACTCGGAATACAGCAGTTAGGCTTACTTGGGACATAATTGGGCGGATCTAATAAGCCCGCTATTTAAGTAGGCATTTGCTCTGGGGGACGCATTATGGCTTCAGTTATACGCATCGGACTGAGAAAGTTCCGCGCCGGCTCGCAGCGCCTTGTGTGGCGCGAGAAAGGGCTTGGCCGGCTCTCTTGAACAATCCATCGAGCGCGGCGCAAACCACCTGCTTTCCCTGCAGGCCGAAGAAGGCTACTGGCTCGGCGAACTCGAAGCCGACACCACCCTCGAATCCGACTACATTTATTACTTGCACGTTCTTGGCAAGGCCGATCCCGACCGCATCGCCAAGCTGGCGAATTATGTTCGTCGCCGCCAATTGCCCGATGGCGGCTGGAATATTTATCCCGGCGGTCCTTCCGAACTGAACGCCACCTGCAAAGCGTATTTCGCGCTGAAGCTTGCCGGCGATGATGTCGGATGCGCCGCACATGGCCCAGGCGCGCGAAACGCGTCCACCGCCTCGGCGGCCTGGAACCCACAAATTCCTACGTGCGCTTTTATCTGGCGCTGGTTGGCGCGGTGGGCTGGGAACTGGTTCCCGCGATTCCGCCGGAACTGATGCTGCTGCCGAACTGGTTTTAGCATCAACATTTACGAAATGTCGTCGTGGACGCGCGGCATCGTCATTCCGATGGCGATTCTTGTCCGCGCTGCGGCCGGACTGGCGCTTGCCGGAGCGCGCGCGCGTGGACGAACTCTTCAACGATCCTCGCACAAAGCTGCCGCGTTTGATTGGAGCAAGCAGCTCATCTCCTGGCGCAATTTTTTCCTGGCGCTGGATCGCGGCTCTGAAGCTCTACGAAAAGCTGCCCTGGAAGCCGCTTGCGCCACCGCGCACTTGCGCGAAGCGAAAGCAGTGGATGCTCGAGCACATGGAGCGCACCGAAGGTCTCGCCGCCATTTATCCGGCGATGATGAATTCGATTTTTGCGCTGATGGCGCTGGGCCACGGGCCCGACGATCCGCTCACCTGCGCGCGAGATCAGCGAATTTTCGCGCTTCGAAATCGAAGAAGGCGACACAATTCGCTTGCAGCCGTGCGTTTCGCCGGTGTGGGACACCTGCCATCGCCATGGTCGCGCTGGAAGAAGCGGGCTTGCCGCCGGATCATCCTGCGCTGGTGAAGGCCGCCGACTGGCTGCTCTCCAAGCAGATTCTCGGGCCGGGCGACTGGCAGGTCAAAAACAAAGACGCCGAGCCCGGCGGCTGGGCGTTTGAATTCCGCAACGATTTTTATCCCGACGTGGACGATACGGCGTTCGTGCTGATGGCTCTGCAGCGCGTGAAGTATCCCGACGAGGCACGCATGGAAGCAGCCGTTCGCCGCGGCATGCAATGGCTGCTGAGCATGCAGAATCGCGACGGCGGCTGGGGCGCGTTTGACCGCGACAACGACCGCAGATTCCTGTGCAACATTCCGTTTGCCGATCACAACGCGATGATCGATCCTTCGCACGGCCGACGTCACGGCGCGCGTGGTGGAATGCCTGGGCCGCTTCGGCTGGCCCGCGGAACATCCCGTGATCCAGCGCGGCGTGAAGTTTCTTGCTGAAGGATCAGTGCGAAGACGGCTCCTGGTTCGGGCGCTGGGGCGTGAACTACGTTTACGGCACCAGCGGCGTGCTGCGCGCGCTGGAAACCGTTTCGCTGACGCGCGCAGGAATATTGCCAGCGCGCGGTGGCCTGGCTGCGCGCGGTGCAGAAGGCGGACGGCAGCTTCGGCGAATCGCTTTGCGAGCTACGACGATCCGACCACGAAGGGCCAGGGAAACAGCACGCCTTCGCAGACCGCCTGGGGCTTGATCGGCTTGCTCGCCGGAGCCGATGCCAACGATCCGGCGGTCGCAGAACGCGGTTGCCTATCTGGTGCACCAGCAGAATGACGACGGCTCGTGGAGCGAGGCCGAATTTACCGGCACCGGATTTCCGGGCGTGTTTTATTTGAAGTATCACCTCTACCGGAATTCTTTCCCGGTTTATGCGCTCGCGCGATTCCGCAATCAGGCGCGCGGTCCGAAGAGTACTGCGCCCTGAAATTCCAGCCAGCGAATTCCGGCTGCGCAGCGGGTTTTAGAGCCCGTGATGCGCTTTCCCCTGCGGCTCGACCGCGGAGCTCGCACTCGCATAGGCTTCCCGCGCCATCGGTCAGCAAGCGCTCGGCTCGCCCCCATTTTGCACCTTTCGCCGGAGACGAATTTCGACTCTACGTCGCGACTCCGGTCATTCCGGATAGCCGGTCAAACTGGCATATCGATTCAGCCTGCCATTTCTGCGTCCCTGGCGTCGCCCATTGTCTGGATCGGCGGACGCGAACCGTTGCATCATCCGCGAGTGGCGCGCCTAGCCTGCGCTCGCGGCCATCCGGATCGTCACTGTTTTTCTCGAAACGACGGGCGCTGCTTTGCCGCCGCATTCATGAATTTCAGCCCGAGTCGCGACTTTTACTTTGTCGAATCGCTTCGACGGCTACTCGAGCGTCGGCAGGAGCTCAAGCCGAGCGCCTCGGAGACTCGTTCCGCGTCGATGGAAGCATCCGTACGGCGAGGCTCTGCGGGTTTTTTCATTTGCGTCGCGTCACGTCGCTGACAACCAGCAGACGACACTGCGAGTGAATTGGCGGAACTCCATTCGTGAAATCTGATAAGCTCGACGGTCGACGGATTCCTGATCACGCCTGCAACGCGCAGCTCCCAACCAGCAAAGGAAGCTGGACGCGCGCGCAAGATGATTTGCTGGCCGCCGGTGGGAAAGCTACTTTCTCGCCTGCGTGGAGCCCTACAGCCGCAATCGCCTGCATCAGTCGCGAAGCGTCAGCGAGACCTCTGCTCGCCTCACTGTTCCATGAATCGCGACCGCGATAATTTTGAGAGAAGGTGTGAAGTCTGATGACCACACTGGTCACAGGCGCGGCGGGCTTTCTAGGCAGCCACGTGACGCGGCAACTTGTCGCTCGCGGCGACGAAGTGCGCGTGCTTGTGCGCGCCTCCAGCACGAATCGCGCCGATTGCGGACCTGTCGCTCGAATACGTCACCGGGGATTTGCGCGACCCGGCCTCGCTGGATCGCGCGATAGGGCGTGAAGCGCGTTTTTCACGTTGCGGCGGACTATCGTCTGTGGGCCAAGAAATCGCAGGACATTTACGATTCGAACGTCGGCGGCACAAAGAATCTCCTCGACGCCGCGAAGCGCGCCGGCGTCGAGCAATTGATTTACACCAGCACGGTAGCGACGATCGCAGTGGACCGCCCGGAACTTCCCAACGAAGTTACGGACGCCAAACTCGAAGAAATGGTCGGCCATTACAAGCGCTCGAAATGGATGGCGGAAAAGGAAGCGCTGCGACGCCGCGAAGAAAGGACTGCCCGTCGATAGTGGCCATGCCCACGACCCCCGTCGGCCCGTGGGATTGGAAGCCCACGCCGACCGGGAAAATCATCCTCGATTTTCTGAATGGCAAAATGCCTGGCTACGTCGAAACTGGCTTGAATTTCGTCGGCGTGGAAGAGTGCGCCGCCGGCCATCTGCTCGTTGCCGAAAAAGGAAAAGTCGGCGAGCGCTACTTGCTCGGCGCCGAAAATCTGACGCTCAAACAATGCTGGACACCCTGGCGAAGATAACCGGACTGCGCCGCCCCACAGCCTGAAAATCCCGCACGGCCTGGCGTTGGGTGTAGCCTATGCGAACACGGCGTTCTCGCGGCTCGTCGGGCAGCGAGCCGCAGATTCCCGTCGAAGGCGTAAAAATCGCGCAGCACATGATGTTCGTGGACTGCCGCGCGCACCAGCGCGAACTGGGTTTCAACCGGGCTCGGTCGCCGCCGCGTTGGAACGCGCCGTGCGCTGGTACGAAGCCAACGGCTACGTCGAGCGAGCCGCGCCAAAAAATCGCATCGCGCCGCAGCGTAGTTGCGCCGCGTAGGCTCAAGCTTTGTCATGGCGTGCGCGGCCGTAATGGGAGCGGAGAATTTTGTAGCCTCGGCCATGGCTCGGCATCATAAGCTCTGAAGAAATGCGCATCCTCGTCACTTTCGCCATCGAAGCCGAATTCGCTCAGGCCTGGCGCAAAACTTCGCGCATACGAAATTGCAAAATTGGCAGAGACGGCGGAGTTAGCCTTCAAAGCGCAAGATTGGCCGCGGACGAAGTGACTTCGTCCTGACTGGCATGGGGGCGACGAACGCCGCGAACGCGATATCGTCGATCCCCGCGGAACTTCACGACGTTTGCATCTCGTCTGGGCTTGCTGGATCGCTCGAGCGCATTAAACCGGGCGATGTCGGTTGCCGAATCTCGGAAGCTGGAGCAAAATTGAGGGCCCGAGTGACGCAGACTCTCGCTGACCTTGCCGTGCATCCGGCGCAAAGCCTTCAAAGTCTCACTGATTTCTGACGAAGATTGTGGCCACCGCGGACGAAAAGGAAGCACTGAGCCAAACGGGAAGTACGTCGAGATGGAGACAATTCCATCCTTTAAGCGGCCACGCAGCACAAGTCTCCGTGCGTCGCCGATTCGCGTCATCACCGATACCTCCGACGAAGACTTACCCGTCGTTTTCGATCCATGGTCGACGCTCACGGCCATTTCAAAATGAGCGGTCGCAAATGTAAGTCGGCATACCGTTACCACATTCCTCTCTAATCCGTCTGGGCGGCAGAGCCGCGCCGCCGGCAAAATCGCTGGCTCATTTTCTCGAGGCATATATTAAGAACTTTCGTCACCCACGGATGGGTTCCGCGCATGCGAACATCGGGAGGTCGCTGCGACATGAGCGGCACTCGGAACTATGCTGGAGACACTGAAGTCGCTCGGGCCCATCCCGAAAACCATGCGCGCCGGCGTCTACCGCGAAAAGGGCATCGTTCGGGTTGAGGAAGTGCCGGTGCCCGAAGTTGGCGACGGCGAAGTCCTCATCAAAGTTGCCGCCTGCGGCATCTGCGGCACGGACATCAAGAAAATCTTTCAGCGTTACGTGAACCCGCCGCAAATTCTTGGTCACGAGCTGGCAGGCACGGTCGTTGCTGTCGGCCGCGGCGTAACGAAATGGAAGCTCGGCGACCGCGTCATGAGCTTTCACCATACTCCCTGCGGCAAATGTTTCTACTGCGAGACGCCGCCTCTTCTCCCAGTGCAAGCAATACAAAACCACCGGACTCACCGGCGGCTTCACGCCCAACGGCGGTGGCTTTGCGCGAATACGTAAAAGCCATGCCCTGGGTAGCCGAACGCGGCATCGTTGCGCTGCCCGACAACGTGAGCTTTGAAGAAGCCACTTTCATCGAGCCTATCAACACCATTGTGAAAGCCGTCCAAAAAGCCCGCATAACAGCGGGCGAGACCGTACTGATCCTGGGCTGCGGCCCCATCGGCCTCCAGCTCCTGATGGTCAGCCAAGCTGAAGGCGCCAAACTATACACCAGTGACCCTATGGCCACGCGCCGCGCCAAAAGCCTGACCCTGGGCGCGCTGGAGTCCTTTGACCCAACCAGTGGTAAGCTGGTAGAGGACATTAGGGCCCGGACTGAGGGTCGGGGAGCCGACGCGGTGCTTGTCGCGGTAGCGCATCCTGCGGTGGTGACGGATGCTCTGGCGGCGGCAAGACCCGGTGGGCGAGTTTTGCTCTTTGCGGCAAACGACCCGGTGACGAAGATCGAGTTTCCTGCGGCGGCGGTGGGGATCGACGAAAAGGAAATCCTGGGCAGCTATAGCGCGGCCGCGGACATCCAAGAGTCAGCAGCGGATCTGGTGCTGGGGAAGAAACTGCCGGTCATGGAAATTGTCACTCACCGCTTTCCGCTGGCTAGAATCCAGGAAGCCTTGGAGCTTGCCGCGAGGCCCACGGCCGAATCGCTGAAGATTCTGATCACCCACGCATGAGAACGACCACGACGAAGAAGACGGAAGTAGGTGACGAAGTGAAATTTGCCGTCAGCGCGGGTCGCGGTGCCTTCGAAGATGACTGCGGCCGTGCTTGTATGGCAGCGAAGATCTGCGCATCGAGATGATTGACGTGCCGCCGCTCGCCGCCGAAGAAGTTCTCCTCCGCGTTCGTCTCGCGCTTACCGATGGCACCGACCTGAAAGTCTGGAAGCGCGGCTATCACGCCAAAATGATTCAGCCTCCCGCGGTGTTTGGCCACGAAGTCGTCGGCGACATCGCCGCGGTGGGCAAGCGTGTGGACCCGCGCTGGCGGATTGGCATGCGCGTGGTCGCCGCCAACTCCGCTCCGTGTCTGCGCTGCTATCACTGCCGCCGCGGGCAGGAAAATCTTTGCGAAGATTTGCTCTTCAACAACGGCGCTTATGCCGAATACATGCGCATCCCCGGCCGCATCGCGATGGAAAACATGCTGGAAGTGCCGCACTCCGTCGATGACGGCAGCGCGGCGCTGGTTGAGCCGCTTGCCTGCGTGCTCCGCGGCATTCACGAAATGGAAGTGCGCGCGGGCGATACCGCCGCGGTCGATTGGCTGCGGCCCGATTGGCCTGAATTTGTGCGCATGCTTTCGCGCCGCGGCGTGCGGGTGATAGCCCTCGCGCGCCGATCGGCGCCTCTGGATGTGGCTCGCACGGCTCGGCGCGATCGCCACGATCAACGTAACGGAAACTCCGGATGTGGTCGCGGCGGTGAGGTCTTTGACCGAAGATCGGCGCGGACCGGATTCCGTCGTCGAAGCTGCCGGGAATCCTGCGACGTGGCAACAAGCGCTGGCCATGGTCCGGCGCGGCGGCGTCGTGAATTTCTTCAGCGGTTTGCCGTCGGGCACGCACGTGGAGATCGAGCCAGCCGCCATCCACTATTCCGAAATCAAATTGATCTCGCCCTTTCATCACACTCCGCGGTTTATCCGCGAGGCTCTTGAAGCCATCCGCCGCGGCGACATTTCGGCGCATGATTTCGTGACCGAAGAGATTCGCCTGGCCGACCTGCCGCAGGCCTTCGAGCGCATGAAGAGCCGCAGCGGCGAAATCAAGCTGGCCGTCCGGCCTAGATTTTCCTGAACGGCATCAACAACGGATTTAGCCGTTACTCCGTGCGTACGCGCGCTTTTTGGCCTCCGGCTCGTTTCTGCGGAGCGAGGAATCTTTCTTGAATGTTGCGCCCAGGCGAACTTGAAATCGCCGCATCACGCTCCCGCGAACGCGCTGCTCCCCGGCAGCGGCGCAGGAGTACACGCGCTGGCTCGCCACTCACCACTACGAAAATTTCAATGTCGTCTCCTGGCTGCTCCCCAAGGATCTGCACCAGCATTTCTACAATCTCTATGCTTATTGCCGCTGGGCCGACGATCTCGGCGACGAAATTCCCCAAAAAGAGCGCGCCCTCGAACTTCTTGATTGGTGGGAGCGCGAACTCGATTCTTGTTACGACGGCCGGCCCTCGCATCCCGTCTTCGTCGCACTGCGCGAAACGATAATCGCCAAAAACATTCCCAAGCAGCCCTTTGCCGATTTGCTGAGAGCATTCCGCCAGGACCAAAACGTCAACCGCTATCCCACCTGGAATTCGATGATCGGCTATTGCGTCTATTCCGCGAATCCCGTCGGTCGCCTGGTCCTTTATCTATGCGGCTATCGCGACGAAGAGCGCCAGCGCCATGTCCGACGCCACTTGCACCGCTCTACAGCTCGCCAATTTCTGGCAGGACGTTTCGCGCGACCTCGAAAAGGGCCGCATTTATATCCCGCTCGACGCTGCCGCTGCTCACGGCCTCAGCGAAAACGACATCGTCGAGCGCCGCTTCGACGATCGTTACGTCGATCTGATGAAAGATTTGATCGCTCGCACGCGCGCAACTATTTGCGCAAGGCGCTGCCGCTCGCAAAAATGGTCGGACGGACGACTGAGCGTCGACCTCGAAATGTTCAGCCGCGGCGGCGTCGCCGTTCTCGACGCCATCGAAGCCATGGGCTACGACACCTCGCATCGCGTCCCTCCATCAGCAAATCCAAACAAGTTCGCCTGCTAGGCCGCGTGCTCTTGCGCATCTGGTTGGCGCAGCCCAGGCACCCGGAGTCACCGCCGGCAACTTGCATTTGTAGGGGCGCAGCATCCTGCGTCCGGCCGCAGAGCACATCTGTCGCCGAATCCTACGCAGAGTGCCACCGCATCGCCCGCGCCGCTCACAGCAATTTTTATTACGCTTTTTTCCTGCTGCCGAAACCGAAGCGCGACGGCTCTGGCTGCCCTCTACGCCTTCATGCGCCTCGTCGATGACGTCGCCGACGAAGGCGAAAACCTTGCCGCCAAGCAGCGAGGACTTGCCAAATGGCGCGCGGCCTTGGACGATGCCATAACAGGCCATGTAAAGGTGATCGATGGTTCAGCCGCATGTCTTCCCCTGCCGCTCCGGACGGATGCAGCCGAAGTCTTGCCCGCCCTGGTCGACACCATGCAGCGCTACAAGATGCCCGCGCGCTATCTCCACGATCTAATCACTGGCGCGGAAATGGACTTAACCGTTACGCACCTATCCGACCTTCGACCGCCTCCGCGAATATTGCTATCGCGTTGCCGGCACTGTCGGCCTTACGTGCACGCACGTTTTCGGCTTCCACGATCCGCGCGCGCTGGATCTCGCCGAAAAACTCGGGCCTGGCTTTTCAGCTGACCAATATCATTCGCGACGTCCACGAAGACTACGCTCTCGGCCGCGTCTATCTTCCCGAAGAAGATCTCGCGCGGTACGGCGTTTCGACGTGAGGATTTCGGGCAAGAATGAAGCGACTCTCGGCGTCCGCGAGCTTCTGCGCTTCGAAGCCGATCGCGCCTGGCAATGTTACGAAGAAGGTGCGCGCGCTTCTCGGTCTCATCGACCCGGAAAGCCGCGGCGCGCTCTGGCTTCTGGTGCACACGTACAGCGCGCTGTTGGCGCGCATTGAGTCGCTCGATTTTGCCGTCTTCGGCGAACGCGTGCGGCTCTCGAAAGCGGAAAAAATGTTGTTCATCGCAAAGGCGCGTTTCGGGCGCCTATCGGAAGAGAATATCATTGAAAAGCGTGATCGTGATCGGCGGCGGGCTGGCGGGACTGGCAGCCGGCGTCGCGCTGGCTGAAGCGGGCTGGCGCGTACGTCTGCTTCGAACAGCGTCCTTTTCTCGGCGGACGCGCGGCTTCCTATGTGTTGCCCGACGGCGAGCACGTCGACAATTGCCAGCACGTCACTTTCGGCTGCTGCACCAACCTCGAAGATTTCTATCGCCGCGTCGGCTCCGCTGGCAAAATCAAGTTTTTCGACCGCATGCTTTTTCTCGATCCCCAGGGCCGCCGTGGTGAAATGCACGCCGGCTTGCTGCCGGCTCCATTTCACATGACCGGCTCGTTCCTTACTTTTGCGCCGCTGGCTTTAAAGGACAAACTCGCCATCGCGCGCGCATTCCACAACCTCTTCTGGCCCTCCCTAGACCGGCGTGCGGAACCGTTGATCGGGTCCGAGGGCGGCGAGCGCAGCAGCGCCAGTTGGAAAAGCTTGGTCACGGAGGCGGGGGCGAATAGTTCGTCGGGGTGATGTTCGTAGACGGATTTACTGTTGTCCGCATCGACGACGAGAAGGCCCCAGCGACGTATCTATCGGGGCGACAAATGATTTCCTTGAGCCGTGCATCGAGATCCTCGGAGGCACGGCTCAACGGCAAGGGAGTGACGACCAGCGCAATCGTCAGGACGGCGAGGCGTCGGGGGGTTGCGAGCAACATGACAGTGACCGTGAAGCCTCCAGAGGACACGATGAGGAAACGGCCAGCGGGATGGACGTTAGCGGGGTGGTGATGCCGGGCCAGCATGCGAGTACGAGTCTATCGTATGCGAAAAGTGAGGTGAAGGCGATTTGTTTTTTCGTTGACGGCGAAACGGTTGTCACAGCGGGGAAGCCGTGGCGCGACGTAGCGACCCGGTCAGGATTGTCGCGGCGAGTCCGGTGCCGGCCAACAGCAGACTGGAGGGTTCAGGAGCATGCACCAGCTGCGCTTCCACGAACGCGGTGATTTTCCCCTCGCTGCCGACGGAGGGCGGTCCCGGCGGCGAGTAGGAAGCGAGGATCACGGTGTACGCATTGTGCCCCAGCACGATGTGCTGCCAGGTTGGCGAAGTGAACTTCGTTTGCAGGTTCACCGTGGAATCCGTCATGGTGCCGTTGAAAACACCGAGAAATGGAGGCTCCCCGATGCGTTGGAATCGACATCCGTGAGCTTCACGGCCAGCTGATAAGGCGTGTTGGTAAAGCGAGCCGGGCCGTCTGGATTGGGTGAAAAACTGAACGTCGTCAAGTTGACCGCGACGATGTTGCCGCTGCCCCAGGCGATGCCGTGGGGATGCCCGGTGATGGTGATGGCGCCGGGAGTCAGGTGGATGCCGCCGGCGGGGGAACCGCTGGGGCCGGGGGAATCGGCGTTACAGACGATGGGATGCGTGTTCCACTCGTAGCTCCACGGAATCAGCCCGGCCTCACCGCGCCCGGCGGCGAGCGCGACAATTAGCATGGCTCCGGCGATGGCCGCCCGCTGCGGTTGCATGAATGGTTCCTTCCATTCTTTAAGGCGCATGGAGGGCTTGTCAGAAGGACGCGACGAGTTCGATTCGGCACCCTACGGAGCAACGGGGTCCGAGGATTTTCTTCGATCCGGGGCATGACATGTCGCGGGAGGCGCGATGTCGCTGGGGATGGTAAGGAAGTCGTCCTCATCGGTCAAGGCGTCTTACGGATCGAATCGCTCGTCTGGCCTTGGAGATGACAATAAATCGGCTGGCGTCCTATCTCTTCCTCGTTGGTCAAGATGATTAAGATCGTAGGCACCGGTCGAGGAACGACCAAGGACATGTTGCGGAAGCTCACTTGGTCGATTTTCAGCGGGTCGTGTGTCTTCGTAGTCCGGCTGCATCGTTTGCTGCCAGACCACCTGATCGGTATCGCCGTGCAGTTGGAATTGGAAGCGATACGAGCCGTGCGTGACGTCATGACGATGAAGAATCCCATCCGGGCGATGGTGGGATACGAACTGGCGGTTACGTCACTCGAAGGCCCGATGAGGATAAGTGCACTCGTCAAGGCGTCCTGATAGATTTCGTTGCACAGCAAAGAATGTTTTCAGGACCGGAGTAGGTGGTTTGCCGTTCATTTGTCAACCCTTGCACAACAGGTAAGTTCGTCGTTGCTCGTGCCGCCGATATTCCGGAATGACGATGTCCGCGCCGGCCCGCATCAGGCGGTCGCGCTTCCAGGCATGGACGCCGCGGCGGTTGGCCTCGTCGCTGGCCACCGCCACCGCCACGCCGCCGACACGCTTGATCTCCTCGATCTCGACAAAGCCATCGCCGAAGCCCAGCAACTCCTCGCCGTGCAGGACATTCTCGCGCAAGATCCGCTCGATGATCATCTGCTTCGAGAAGTTCTGATAGTCGTCGAGGGCGCCGTAGATGTGTTCGCCGAAATACGGTCAGGCCGAGCAGGTCGGCTTCGCGGCGGACGAATTGCAGATCGGTGCCGCTGGCCAGGTACAGGGTCAGGCCGCGCCGTGCAATTCGTCCAGCAGGGCGTGACTGCCGGGACCGTCCAATCCTCGCGGCTGCGCCGCCCCGATCCAGGGCGTCCAACCGACCCTGGATGCGCTGCATCAGCAGGTCGTGGTAGCGATGCTTGTAACCAGCGGATCGTGCGGCTCGCCGCCGCGGCGGCGGACCTCGTCGGCCAGCTGGATCATCTGGTAAATCGTCTGCTGGCCGTTGAGCCGCATGACGAAGTCCTCGACCACCGCCGTCAGTTCCGCCTCGCCCTCGCTCCGTGCCGGTCTCGCGCAGAACCTCCACCATCATGGGGATCATGACCTGCGGCCAGCCTTCGCGGATCAGCGAC
>CAVOPQ010000006.1:0-170209 GCA_963698145.1 uncultured Acidobacteriota bacterium
CACCCGTCCTATACTTCCGTCTAGGCAAAGGTGGGAAAGAATGGATAAATGCCCTCGTATTTCTTAATGTCAGTTGGGGGAACTTTGGGTACCGTCAATTTCCTGCCTTTGGCTCTCAGGGAGCTGGCGGTCAAGGTGTCAGAATATCTCTGTACGTCAATTTGGGAACCTCTAGAAGGCAGGGCTTGCTATCGCGTCTTAAGCTGGAACTGAAGAAATCAAGCCGATCAAAGCCACACTTCGCAACGAGCGGCTCCTGACCTCGTTCAAAAAGCAGTCCTCCAATAGTCGACATCCGGTCGCCGTCCCTCTAACCGAAATCGAACAACTGCTTATACTCAATCTTGTTTCCGTCTGCTAACCCTCCGTTTCTCTCAGATACCATCTCCAGTATTTCCGAGGTCAGGATTCGTCGGAAAACTAGCCGCCGTTCCCCAATCCGAGAGGTTGTCTTCATTAATGTCGGGCGGTACACGTTCCTTACCCAAAGTCTTCTGTAGTTCCTCTAAGCGGGGTTTGTCTTCGACTGTTTCAGCTCATGGGGTTCTGCGTTCACGGTTACGACCAAAACGCTTCCAGGTGAGGCGCTAGCGCAGAAGAACTTCACGTCTGCCAATACGGATGATTCTAGCGATCCGTCGTAATCAAGCCACGGAATTGTTTTCACGTTCCACGACAATGTGGGAAGATTCTTTCGATTCTCCGAAAGCCATTCGGATGCAATTGAAGGGACAATTGAATTCAAAACGTTTGCGATTGGAAATATCTCGTTCGATGCTAATCATATTTCGAATGCCCAGCGTTTTATGAAGAAGGCTAAAATCGCTGAAGTAGGTCGATCCGAAACCGATGTGCCTGTAGGAATCGATCGCTCCGAATTCGGCGAGGCGGCGGAAGGTCTGAACAAGCATCTCGGCGTTGGACGTTCTTGGTCTGGCCTCAGGCCGTAGTGGATGCGCTCATAGCTCGCGGCGCACTCAGCTCTCACACTCCCTCTGGTGAAAATGATCGAACGTCTTCTCTCTCCGACGGCGCTCAAAGTGCGAGCTTTCAACGCCTTCTTGGGCGCGCCGAATCCGCTCCAATGGGCTCGACACACTGAATGTGGGCCGTTTGGGGCACGCTCCTGACGACAGCCGGCTCTGGAGCGAGGAAGAGGGGGCGTTGGAAGATCTCTTTCTGAGTCCGGCTTGGTTCTTCGCTTCTCTACTGACCGCCGCTTCCAAAAGGTCTCATCGTCAGCGACCTCTCGTCCCTCCTCTGCGTCGAGGCGCATCGAGAAAGTCAATGGCGGGGCGCATAAGTTCTGACGACTCCGAGGCGAGTAGCCCGGTATCGAGGCTGAGCCCTGAGTCGACGCCCGCTCCGGGTCGCGCTCCAGGGAAGCAGGGACGCGTCCTGGGAGCTCAAAAAAGGCATATCCCCGGACTCTAGCGAATCGATCATGGTACCGAGGGACCGTTTCTTCTCGGGTCTCCACCCCAGCCTGTGACGAGACCCTGATCTGCAGAGAGAACGAGCTCGACTCATCACAAAAGACATACCAGCCGGCAGAAGATGGGTCTGAATTTGCCATGTTGACGTAAAGACGCACATTAACTCTGCCTGTTCCTTCTTGGAAGACAAGTCGTCGATGAGCGGGCTTTAACCGCTGGGACTGAAAGAGAACCAGATGCTGATGGTGGAGAGCAATTCCATTGAAAACTATCTCCAGCCCGTTAGCAGTGGATTGGATATGGGCTTCTGCGAGCTCTGTTGCCAGCCGCCCTCTAAAGGTCTCCAAGGAAAAACTCTCGGCGATCGTAGGGTGAAGCGGCCATACTTTTACAGTGGTCCCAGTTTCGGATAGTGGAACCTTCTTGCGTTTGGGTTCGAGTTCTAGGAATTCGAATTCCCACTTTTCTTTCTGCTTCCATTTTTCTAACATCTTCCTGGATGACAAATCGGGAGGTTTGCGTCCTGGACTCAATACGAAACTTCTTGCCGAGCTTAAAGAGAGCGCGTTTCATGCCTACGCCGAACTGACCGACAGAATGCGGCGTAGCGGCCATGTCTGGGGGTCTACCGAATCTGAATGCATATTCCCTTGCTAGATCGACTGGTATGCCTCCGCAGTTGTCTGAGATTTGGAAATGGTCTTTCGTGGCCTCGATGTCTATGCTCAAACCCTCGTAGATCTCATTGCCCCGTAGTCGCCGAGCTCCGTCGACGCAGTTATCCACGAGGTCGATAATTGCGCGGGTTGTACCGATATCTTTGATTAGCATTGAAATGAAGAAATCTTTGGTTGGGTTCGCGTGATGGTGGATTTTGGGCGTTTGGCATCTCGATCCCTTTTTGAATTGGATGGCTAACTCTGATCATTTCGTGAAAATGCTCGGGCAACGCTGTTCACGATCGCCCTTGCCAATAGCGGAGGGACTGAATTGCAATCTGGCGGAATCCGGGCCACTTGGTCGGGTGAAAATGGAACCAGTCAGGAAAGGAGTGCAGCCTCGCCGCTTCCCGAACAGTAATGCAGCGGTCTTGAAAGGGTGAATCGGTCGCGGGGCCATGAACGAGCCCTGCGCGGGACCTGTTCCTGCACGGAGTGTCGGAGCCAGCCCTCCCTTGGCAAGTCGGTAGATCGACTTATGTCTTCGCTGGTTCCCTGTCTCGTATTACCGAATCGTCTGATTGTTTCTCGCGTATGACCGTTCGAAGGCACCCGCTCAATCCATTTCCATTCCTATCGGGGGACGAGATTTGTCTTGAGGGTCCTGGTTCTCCCCTCGCAAAATACTTGCGTAGTCACTCGGTACTCCCAATTCGCCATCATATTCGTCAGTCTCAAACAAATACTTGTATCTGTAATGTTCGGCAAGTCGCCGATCGCGGCCCAAACAGTGGGTCCTCCTATCCGGTCGCCGCTGCGGGGATGCGAAGGAGTGGATACTCTGGAGCCACCAAACCGTTCTTATAGCCTAGAACGAACACCCTGCGGCGTCTCTCTGGGACACCAATTCCGCTGCGTCGAGTACCTGAATGGGTTCGACCACGCAATAGCCGGCCTGCTCATCGCGGCGTAGGAATTCGTCCAACACATTCTTTGCGTCGCCCAGTAGGATTCCAGCAACGTTTTCCACGACAAAGTAGGACGCCGAGAGTTCAGCGATAAGACGGCGAGGTCCAGCAGGAGCAAGTTGCGGGGTCCTCTCGGCGGCGTTTCCCTATCAACGAGAACCCCTGGCAGGGCGGCCCCGCGAAGATGACGGAAATTTGTTTGCCTACAAGGCCCGTGTGTTTCCGGAGTTCCGCTCCCGAGGCCAGTGAAAGATCTGTACACCAAGTTTGGCACGAAGGGAGATTCTGGAATGCGTGTCCAGGTGAATTTGCTCGATATCTATTGCGGCAGCGACATTGAAGCCTGCTTGTTCGAACCCCAGGCTCATGCCTCCGACCCCCGCAGCACAAATCTGCGGCGACTGGGCGTGCGTTATGCGCGTTGAGCTTTGAAGTACCAGTAGTGGCGATGGAACAATTTCCGCAGAGGGGCTTTTGCGCTCGACATACTGCTCGGCCGTGGAGGACGCAGCCCACGTGAAACGCGTATCGCCATCGCGGTGGCACGAGCGATTCGAGTTCCTGATGGCACTGGTCGGCACGTTTTCTCTTTGTCCATCCGAGTCGGGACACAACTCGATGCACATGGACGTCCACGGGAAGCACTCGGTGGTTAAGTGTATACATCATTATGCATTTTGCAACCTTTTCTGAAACTCCGGGAAGGCTAACTAGGAGTTCCCCTGTTTCTTCCACAGACATGCTGCGGAGGGGCCTGAGGTCGCAGGAGCCGAAGTGACGCTTGATGAAGCGTAGCGCGCCCCGAAGCTGTTTGGATTTGACGGATGAGAGTCCAGCCGGTCGCAAGATTCGTCGCACTTCAAGGAGGGCGCAGTAGCAATTGCTCCCATTTGTCGAAACGTCGGCGTAACCGTTCGTATGTTCGGCTGGCGATCCCAGGGCCAGTTTTGTTTGACAGAATGATGTAGATGAGGTCGTCCAGAGGGTCGAAGACTCCTAAGCGCGGCACCCCACACGTGAGTTTGAGGGCTTTGCACACAGTTCACACTGCCACGTTACGCGCGGCGGCTGGCTTGCGCCACACTCTGGAGTTTGCTCGCGTTTGACCAACAAGCGTCGTCCAAGTCCTTGACAAGATGGGCAGGGGCCCGGTCGCGCGTTTTTCTTGTTGACGGCGACACGCGATGAAAGGATACCACTTCTGAAATACGCGGTGGAGTAGCAGGATGAGGGGCAGCCGCCACAGAGACAGGAAGCAGAGAGATTTCTCTCTGCGCAGCCTGACGCTTTCGCAGGAGCGAAAGCGAAGAAAAAGCGTCGGGCTGCTCCGTTCGAAATGACGGGCGGCGGTGAAGTGGCGAACGGCGCGGTGTCGAGAGGTGAGGGCTGCGAGATTGTTTGGGCATGATTGACGTGAAATTGCGCTAACGTCATCAAGCTTGCTGGCTATTTGCGGCCGATGAAGCGGACGCGGAGGGTTACGGCGCGGCCTTGGCCGCCTGAGAATGCGCCGAAGTTGGGGGCGTCGAAATTGTCGACGACGGTGTCGGGATTTTGGCGGTTGAAGGCGTTAACGGCTTCGACGCGGACGCCCCAGAGCAAGCCGCGGAAGCCGAATTTTTTCTCGATGCCGAGGTTGAGGCTGGAAAAGACCGGGAAAGCGGACGGAGTTGGGCGGGCCGACGAGTTGCTGCTGGAGGTTGACGACGCTGAAGGGGAAGCCGGTGCGGTACTCGAAGAAATAGCTGAGCTGGATGCCCCAGATGTGAGTGGGAGCCCAGCCCCAGGTGAGGAGGCGGTTGGGGGCGTCCCAGGCGACAGGGGCGGATTGCTGTGCGGCGTAGAAGATCGAACCGAGGGCGGGGTTGAGGACTTCATTGGAGTGGGCGACGGAGCGCGTGTAGGCGCCATAGATTTCCATGCTCTCGGAAAAAACGTGGCGGAGAGAAAGGGTGGCGGAGCGGTAGCGGTCCTTGCGGGTATCCTGGAGGAGAAAAATGCCGCCGGATTGCGGAGGGTTGCTGGGGCGCATAGACGAAGCCGTGAGAACCGTTGCGAGCGAGGAGCGCGAGGGTGAGGACGGTGTTGTGGCCGATTTTTTGCTGCCAGCCGGCGCTGGAAATCGTGAAGCGAGGTTGATGGAGGCCGCTTGCGGGAAGAAGGAACTGGCTTACGACGGGCGCACGACGATGGCGCCGGTGGAGTCGAAGAAGGTGTCGAGTTGCTGTTGATCGAGAGCCTGGCCGATGAGAGAAAGATTCAGCGGGGCGTTGTAAATACCCCAGCCAATGGAGATTTTTGAGGTGTCGTCGCCAAAGGGGAGAAAGTTGGCGGAGAGGCGCGGGCCTGCCATGGCGCTTTGCGTGAAACGATCCCAGTCCGTGCGCAAGCCGGCTTGCAGCGACGAGAAATTTCGAGATCGACCAGGTGTCCTGCGCGTAGGCGCCAACCTGGGTGTTGGAGACTTGCGGTGCGGCGGGCCCTTGAAACACGGAGCTGCGGACGAGACAGCCGGGGATGGGAGAAGTGCAAGGCGGCGCCGTGGGTATGCCGCCTTGAAAGGCCTGAAGGGCCTCAATTTCGCCGCGCTCGGCGGAGAGAGAATAGGAGAGGCCGGCCACATTGAGGCCGACCGCGAGTTGATGGGTGCCATGCCAGTGGCGGGATGCGGCGATTACGTTGAGCGACGGCCTGGAAGCGGCGGCCTTGCTGGTGCAAGCGCTGGAAATAGTTTCCGGACGAGCCGTTGACGAGCAGGACGTAGGGTTGCGAGCCTTGGGGGATGAAGTCGAGGACACCGTTATCGGCGGCGACGCCGAACTCGAAGAGGGTGTCGTGGAGCCAGATCTGGTCTTTAAGAGAAACGAAGAAGCGCTGCTGGTTGGCGGTGACGGTGGTGGAGACGGGATCGAGAGAGTCGAGGCCGACGTTGGTGTCGCGGGCGCGATTGTAGAGGAAGCTGGCGTGGAGAATGTGCTTGGGGGTGATGTTGAACTGGAGACGGAAGAGATTGTCGCCCGCCCAATTTTCCCAGGTGTTGGCGCCTGAGGGCTGCTCTTTGACGACGGCGAAAGTGTGTTGAATGCTGATCGAATTGGAAAACCAAAAGCGGCCGCGCTGGATGGGGCCGGAGAAAGTAAAGCGCGGATACCAGTCGCCGAGATGGACGCCTTCCTGAACGTTGATGCCGGGGGCCGGATTGGTGGTGCCGAAGCGCCAGCGGTCATCGCCTTCGGGAGTTTCCAGGCTGAGGATGTTGGCGCCGGAATGAGGAGAGGCAGGCGCCGATGTTACCGGTTTGGACTTCCGCGGCGCGAGTGGAGTCCACGTTGAAACGAGCGGTGAGCTGGCCATTGACGGGGTCGCCGATTTCGAAGCCGTCGAGGAGGTATTGGGTTTCTCCGGAGCGGGCGCCGGCGACGTGTAGATTGGCGAGATTATCGCGGGTGATTTCCGGCAAAGCGGCGAGGCTCTGCGAGAGGATGTGCGGGCTGGCGACGGGAATATCACGAATGTGATGAGCGGTGAGCGTATTGCGCTGAGCGGTGTCCTGTGGATCGATTTGATTGGCGGGAGCGGTGACTTGGACACGCTCGTGAAGTTCTTCGGCGTGGTTCAAGGTGAGAGAGAAATCGTTCGCGCCGGGCTGAAGCGCGAGGGCGCGGCCGGAGATGACGAAGAAGCCTTCCTTGCGGACTTCGAGTTTGTAATCGCCAGCGGGAAGATTTCGGAGAGTGAAGCGGCCGGCGCCGTCGGATTCGGCTCGGTAGATGCGGCCGGCGGTGTCTTCGAGTTTGATTTGAGCGGCGGCGACGGGCACGTTGTTTTCATCGAGGAGGATGGCCGAGCAGGTCGCCAGGTCCGACGCGCGAGTTGACGTGGAAGCAAGAAGGACGAAACAGAGTATTGCGAACGCGAGTTGGCGAGCGAACCCCATGCAACACCCAGTGTGTTTGAGCCTGGATTTATTAAACTACAGATTACTAGGGCTGGATGTCTTCACGCATCCGAAGTTGCTATGGCGGATGCATGAAATGGTAGGCCCGTGGGGACTCGAACCCCAGACCTCTACCGTGTCAAGGTAGCGCTCTAACCAACTGAGCTACGGGCCTACAATCGAGATAGTTTAGCATGAGAGGCGGAGCCGTGCCGATGGTGAGAATTGATGGCGAGTTGAAGGAAAAGTGCCCGCGAGTAGCTTTGGAGTGCATCACGGCGGAAGTCGAGGCTGGCGGGACGCCGGAGGGATTGGAACAGGAGATTCGTGCTTGCGAAGAGAAAATATTGAAGCTGGCGGAACCGAAGGCGGTGCTGGAGTCGGCGGCCATTATCGCGACGCGGGCGGCGTACAAGGCGCTGGGAAAGGACCCGGCGAGATATCGCGGGTCTGCGGAGGCGCTTTTGCGACGGGTGATTGCGGGGAAAGGGCTGCCGCGGATCAACAATGTGGTGGACGTGATCAACCTGGTGAGTGTGGAGAGCCGGTTGCCGGTGGGGCTCTATGATTCGGCAAACGTGGAAGGCGAAATGGTGTTCCGGGCGGGGCGCGCGGGGGAAACGTATAAAGGAATCGGGAAATACGATTTGAATTTGGAGGGATTGCCGGTGTTTTGCGATGAGATTGGGCCGCACGGAAGTCCGACGAGCGATTCGGAGCGGACGATGGTGACGAAGGCGACGAAGCAGGTGATTGCGATCATCATCTCGTTCAGTGGCAGAGAGTATGTTGAAAATTGGGGGCAGCGAATGTCCGGTTTGTTAGCCCATTATGCCTCAGGCAAGAATATCGAGAGGACGATGAGCCAGTGACACGTGACTGTTCGGATTGGCGGGAGCCTCGAATGAGCAGAGTCCAGGAGCAAATTCTAGTGTATTCTTAACGCGAGAGATTTTGTTGTGCGTCATGGCTGATCAAGAAATCATCTTCACTGTTGAAGACGCCCCCGAAGGTGGCTACACAGCCCGAGCGCTGGGGCATGCCATATTCACTCAGGGCGAGACACTTGAAGAGCTGCGGCAGATGGTAAAGGACGCGGTCAACTGCCACTTTGAGAAAGAGAACAAACCACGCCTCATCCGGCTTCACATGGTAAAGGATGAGGTCATCGTGGCGTGAAACTCCCGCGAGACCTTTCAGGCCGGGAGTTCGCGAGTTTGCTCCGCCGGTATGGTTACGAGGAGATTCGCCAGTCCGGAAGTCACGTACGCCTCAGATCCACATTCAAAGGCAAAGAGCATCAAGTCACAGTGCCTGCACACACCTCTTTAAAGATCGGCACCCTCAGCGGAATCCTTTCGGAAGTCGCCGCGTATCTTGAAACAGGCAAAGAATATCTTGCAGAAGAGCTGTTCGGCTAGATATCGCGAGTCCAGAATCGACTATTGATTGATGGGCTGAGCTATGTCCGACTCGGCTAGCGCGGAGCGGTGGTAGAGGAAACCGCGGGCGGCGAGGAGTTCCGCGTTGAGGAGGGCGGCTCCGGCGGCGCCGCGGACGAGATTGTGCGAGAGCAGGGTGAATTTTACGTCGAGGAGCGGGCACTCGCGGATGCGGCCGACGACGGCGGCCATGCCGTTTCCAGCGTGAACGTCGCGTCGCGGCTGCGGGCGGTCGTCGTCATCAAGGACAAGCACGGGCTGACGGATAGCCGAAGGCAGTAAGGCGAGCTCGGAGTCGACTGTAAAGTTGCGCAGCGCTTCGCCGACTTCCTTCAACGAAGCAATTTTTTTCAAGCTAACAGAAATGCATTCGAGGTGGCCTTCGAGAACGGGAACGCGATTGCAGTGGGCGCTCAGGCCCAGGCCGGCGTCGACGAAGCGCGAGCCATCCCATTTGCCGAGCAGCTTTTGCGGCTCGGACTCCATCTTTTCTTCTTCGCCGCTGATGAAGGGAATGACGTTGGCGTGGATGTCCATGGAGGCCACGCCGGGATAGCCCGCGCCGGAGACGGCCTGCAGCGTGACGGCGAAGACCTTTTCGAGGCCGAAGGCGTCAGCGAGCGGCTTCAGGACGAGGACCAAGCCAGCGGTGGAACAATTCGGGTTGGTGACAATGAAACCGCCGTCGTAACCGCGGTTTTTCTGCTGCGTGCGGATAGCGTCGAGATGCGGGGCGTTTACTTCCGGGATGAGCAGGGGAACATCGGGGTCCATGCGGTGATTCTTGGAGTTGCTGACGACGGGATAGCCAGAGCGGGCGAAGTCCTCTTCAGCGGAACCAGCGACGCTCGAATCGAGCGCGGAAAAAACGAAGTCGCACTCGAGACTGGGATCGAGGCCTTTTGACGATGAGGCCACGGACGGTGTCCGGGATGGGTCCGTCGAGGTGCCAGCGAACGGCTTCGGCGTAAGTCCTGCCTGAAGAGCGTTCGGAGGCGGCAACTTCCGTGAGCTCGAACCAGGGATGACCAGCGAGAAGTCTTACTAGGCGCTGCCCCACAAGGCCTGTCGCGCCCAAAACACCAGCGCGCCATTTCTTTCCAGCGTTCGCTGGGAGGGAATTTGCCGATCGCTGTATCACCGCGTGTTTCTCGCGATTCTCGGAGGGTTCCGTGCTCATGCCGCACCTCCGAACTGCGCCCGGCTGGTTGAGGTCTGAGGGAGGCCGATGCGCGTTCCTCGAACGTGCGGCTTGAATGTGTTGCGAATCCAGATGGTCATTTCCGTTTCCGCGGCGAGCGGCAAGACATGAGGATGAAGTACTTTTGCGCCGCCGGCAGCCAGGGCGTGCGCCTCATCATAGCTCAAGTCATGAAGAAGTTTAGCTGCGGAAGAAACATGCGGATTGGCAGTATAAACCCCATCGACGTCGGTCCAGATGACGAGCTCTTCGGCGTCCACCACGTGCGCGATGATCGCGCCAGAAAAATCGGAGCTGTTGCGGCCAAGCGTGGTGATACGGCCGTCGGGAGTTGCGCCGATGAAACCGGTTACGACAGGAACGAGGGTGGCTTCGAGCAGCGGAAGGAGTATGGCGCGACCGCGGTTTTTGGTTTCCTCAAGATGAGGTTTGGCGTCGCGGAAGGTGTCGCAAGTGAGGACGAAATCGGAGGATGAGACGGGAACAGAGGCGACGCCGGACTTTTCAAGAGCAGCAGCGAAGAGACGGGCACTGAATCGTTCGCCAAAGGACGCGAGGCGGTCGGCGAGTTCGGCAGAACAGGGGACATATCCATCTAGAGGAACCTCGTGCAGCAGGTCACGACCGAGGAACTGAAGAACGCGGCGGACGAGATGCTGCTGTTCTTCGCGGAGCTGAAGATCCTGCAACACATCGAGGTGGAGATGAATGACACCTTCGGCTTCATTCCGAGCGTGGGAATGCTTGCCTTGGGCGAGGAGGCGCGAGAGGGAGAGAAGCCGATCCGTGACGCCCTTCATCGCGGAGACAATGACGATGACGTTTGAGGCCTCGACGGCCGCGCGGACGAGATTGGCGGCGTTCAACATGCGCTCGGCTCCTTGCAAGGAGCTGCCGCCGAATTTCAGCGCAACGACCTTTTTGCGGGGCTGGTCGAGGCTTTCTGTGTTTGTAACCGCCAAGCGGTCTTCTTCATTCGTGACCGCAAAGCGGTCAACTAAGCCGCCTTCAGCGGCCACTTCTTCCTGCACGTGTTCGGGACTCATGACGTCCGCTCCTCGGTTCCGCTGGAGCGTCTCTGGCGGGGTCTAAAAGAAAAACCCACCGCCAGGTTCGCTTCTGGCGGTGGGTTGGAAACTTTTTCTAGCTTGCTAGCTGTTTCTCCACGCGCCGGAAGCGAAAATAGTCTTCTTCGCCTTAGTCGAGGTCGTCGACATAGACGTGGAAGTGGTAATTCGCTTCGTCGCGATGGAAATCATACCGGAGAAAAGACTAACACAAGAGAAAGCAGCGGCAAAGCGAAGAGTGATGGAGCGGGCAGATGGGAGTCTAAAGGATGTGGAAGCAAACATGGTGTTCGATGGGTGAGATCACAAACTACCGGGAGTCCGTTTTGGAAGTCAATGCTAACCTATTTATAATCAATTAGATATATTTAGCGACTAAATCCGGGAGGCTGGGTTAGATGGGCAAGGGTCGGTGGGCGCTGGGTGCGCCTCCGGGGTATTCCAAGCAGGAAAGGACAGAAAGCTATGAATTCAAGGAAGTGGTTAAGTGGATTATTTGCGTTCGCGCTGATTGACCTTCGCTGCGGGATGTGGGGCGGGAAACACGACCATGCAGACGGTGCAGCCGCAGTCGGGGACGATTTTTGTATCCGGTGGTGATGCGCCTTTGCCCAGCGTTGTTTCCTTCAGAGTAGTCATTTCGGGCATCAGCGTAGCAGAGGGCATGGGCACTCCGGTCACAGTCACCACCGGTCCGCAGACAGTGGACTTTGCCAAGTTGAACGGACTACATACGCTGCTGGATTTGAACACGATTCCGGCGGGAAGCTACGATACGGTAATTGTCACGCTGGCGAGTCCGGAGATCGACTACCTCAATGTGACGAATCCCCAGACAAATCCCCGACACGGCCGACGATCAGTAGCTTATACGGTGACGACGACACCGCCGGTTATGCTCTCGACGTCAACGGTGACGATCAGTTTGAGCAGCCCGCTGGTCGTAAACGCGGGAGACGTCATTGGTTTGGGGTTCGAATTCGACATCCGGAAATCGCTGGCGGTCGATATGAGCGGCCAGATCACAGGCGTCGTGAACCCGACTCTGCACGTGAAAGCGATTACGCCCAGCGATGCGGATGCGTATATCGATGAATTTATCGCTGGCGTGACGACCGTCAATGCCACGGGCAATTCTTTCACGATTCAAGGGCCGCACGGGCGAGCGTTTGCGGTGAATGTGAACGATCAGACGGAATGGGAAGGCAGCGAGACCATCAACAATCTGACCAATGCATCGATCGTGTCGATCTCCGGCACGCTGGACCGGACCGCGGGGACATTTCCTTGCGGAGACGGTGGCAATACTCTCGCAAAACAGATTCTATGCAGGGGGCCTGATCACTTACGTGGATCCGCCAGTGAATCCCGCGCAGGATTTCGATCTGTACGTGCGAAGCGTGCTGCCGGCGGGAACGGGGTTCAATCCGGGAAAGATCTCAACGATAGACCTGACCGGGAACGAGAAGTATTTCATCTACTGGATGCACAATCGATTCGTGAACCCGAGATTTAGCAGTATTTTCTTCAACTCGGCGCTGCTGGTGCCGGGACAGCGCGTGAGCATCGGCGGGCCATTCACGAACGGACTGTCACGGTGAAGCGCGTGGTGCTGCGGCATGAAGGACACACAGGCACGCTTGTGGCAAACAGCGTGAACGTTGGTGCAAGCACTTTCCAGTTCAATTCGAATGGACTGGCGGGCGTTTTGTTCAACGGGCCGGTGACGGTCTACGTAACGCCGTTCACAAGGTTTGGCGGCGGGCTGACAAGTCTGCAGGACCTGACGAGCAATCCGACGAATCCGTTGCGCGTGATCGGCATAGTGCTGAAGGATCCCATCAGCAGCCAGCCCGTGTTTGTGGCGCGCAGCGTGGTGGAGCTGCCAAACTAAGCCGCACGATTCGAACTCAAGGAGCTATCTCAACTGAAACGGCCACTCCGAGAATTTGGAGTGGCCGTTTTCTATTGGTGGAATGCGAACAGATGCCGAAACGGAGTCGGTAATGAACTAGGTCTGGAAGATAAGGCTGGAGCAGGTGAGGCCGGACTCGGCTTTTTGGAGTTCGGAGATGTCGAGCGATGTGACTTGGAAGCCCCGGGCTTCGATACGGGCGCGAGTGCGAGGGAAGGATGCAGGAAAAATGACTGTGTTTGCAAGGGCCAGGGCATTGGCGGCGTGTGGTTCTGCGGGGTCAACGTCGATCCAGTCGTAGCCGGAGAATGGCGCTGGATCGAACCACGCACGGTTGGCGAGAAGCGTATCGCGGCCGAGGGAGGTAACGGCGGATTTGAGATGCAGGCAGCCGGTCACAGGAACGGCGATAACTTCGTAGTCGATGCGGCACAAGGATGGCGGCAAGCTGGCGGATGCCTTCGGCGTTGCTGCGCTTGGATAGGCCGACGAAAAGCTTTCGGCCGATGCGGAGGACGTCGCCGCCCTCGAGCGTGCCAGGCAAGGTGACGTGTTCAAGTTTGCGGAATTTGAAGAGGGCTTGCGCGAGCGAAGCGGCTTCCGGGCGGCGGGACTCAGTGCCGAGGGGAAAGATGACGGCGAGCTCATCGAGAACGATGGCGGGATCCTCGACGAACATGGAGTCGGGGAGATCGGGCTCCGCGGGGAGGGAAACAACACGAGCGCCGAGTTTATCGAGAAGCTGTTCGTAGGCGAGATGCTGCGCACAGGCGATTTCGAGATTAATGGGCTGGCGCGGAATAAAACTTAGTTCGCAATTTACGATGGCGGGACTGACGGCGCGGGTGATGGCTGTGAGCATTATGGAAAGGCAAGTTTACACGAGAAGCCTGCGAAGGATTGAAGCTCGGACGCGAAGAAGATAGACTCGGCGCGCAAGAATCGGCAAGGAGGCCATTGCATGAGTGGTTTGCGGAAGGCGGGGAGCGGCATCGCTGCATGCGGATTGGTGATAGGAACGCTCAGCGCAGCTGGGCGCGAGCGGCCCGCAGGACAAGACGGCTGCGGCCGTGGACGAGGTGTTTGCGGACTATACGAAAGCCGGTTCGCCGGGATGCGCGGTCGCGGTGTACAGAGATGGCAGAATCAGCTACACCAAAGGTTACGGCCTTGCGAACATCGAGGAAGATGTTCCGATCACGCCGCAGACCGTCTTCGACATTGGCTCGACGTCCAAGCAATTTACGGCGGCCAGCATTCTGTTGCTGGAAAAACAGGGAAAACTCTCGGTCAATGACGATGTGCGGAAATACATTCCAGAGCTGCCGGACTACGGGCAGAAGATCAGCATTCTGAATCTTTTGAATCACACGAGCGGGCTGCGCGACTACCTGACTTTGATGGATCTCGCGGGCATCAACACGGACAGCGTGACGACGGACGAAGATGCGTTGCAGATCATTGCGCGGCAGAAGGCCTTGAACTTTGCGCCGGGGAGCGACTGGCTGTATAGCAACACGGGCTATTTTCTGTTGTCCATCATCGTGAAGCGGGTGAGCGGAAAGACGCTCCGTGAGTTCGCGGCGGAAAATATTTTTAGTCCGCTGGGGATGACCCATACACAGTATCGCGACGACCACGCGGCGCTAATTGCCAATCGAGCGATGGCCTACGATCCAAGAGAAAACAAGGGTGGTTACACGCTGGATGTTTCTTATTTCGAACAAACTGGCGACGGGGCGGTGCACACTTCGGTCGAAGATTTGTTGAAATGGGATGCGAATTTCTACAGCGGGCAGGTGGGCGGAAAGGATTTCCTGGCAGAAATTCAGGAGCAGGGAAAGCTGAACGGCGGCAAAGTGCTCGACTACGCGAAAGGATTGTTTATCGCGGATTACCGCGGATTGCATACCGTGAGCCACGGCGGCGCGTGGGGCGGGTATCGAGCGGAGCTCTTGCGTTTTCCGGAGCAGCATTTTTCCGTGGCGTGTCTATGCAACCGGGGAGACGCGAATCCTTCGAGGCGCGCGCACCAGGTTGCGGACGTATATTTGAGCAGCTTGATGAAGCCGAAGGAAGAGAAAAAAGCGGAGGAGCCTGAAACCCACCGTGAAGAAAGAGATTTCGCAGACGGCTGAACAACTTGGCGCGTATGCAGGGGACTACTGGAGCAGCGAATTGGGCGTGACCTATCGGCTGGCAATTGTGGAAGGCAAGCTGAAGGTCGTGGGCATGCTGGATGGCGGCGGGTCCTTTCGCACTAGCACGCTATCGCCCGATGCTTTTGTCGCAACCGAGACGGACGAATTTTCGCTGAGCAAGACGCCGATCAAAATTCACTTTGAGAGAGATTCGAGTCAGTCGATAAGCGGGTTCACACTGGATGCGGGACGCACGCTGGGAATGATATTTACGCGCCGAGACGGCGCAGCGAAGTAGGAGGCTCGATGGAAGCAGAAGCGGGAACGAGTTCGATGAGGCGGACGGCGGCGATTCTCGTGGTCCTCTTGGGAGGAGCCGCGCTGTGGTGGCTAGGCGGCAGCGGAGCGGATGTCGCGGCTAGCAAGGGCGCTTTGAACGAGACGATGGCGGCGGGGCAGAGGAAAACTGGCGCGAACGATCCGCGGCTAACGGGTACGCATCGGTTCGAAGACGGCGGCTGGATTTACGTGCATCTCGATGGCGATCCGGCAAGCATCGGATTTCAGCACGGCTATTTGCTGGGGCCGGAAATCGAGGATGCGTTCGCGGCGGTAAGCGGTGGAATGATGCATGAGACACAACGCGACTGGACGTTTTTCCGGACAGCCGCACACGAAATGCTGTGGCCCAAGATCGACACAGAGTATCAGCAGGAGCTGCAAGGAATCGTGGATGGCTTGCGCGCGAGGACAAACTCAAAGCTCGACGTGGATGACATCGTGGCGATGAACGCGTTTGAAGAGCTGCCGGATTATTACGTGCCTTGGTACAACAAGCAGCAGAAAGCGGCGCACGCGCCCAATTTGAAGAGTCCAGGAAATTGCAGCGCGTTTGTGGCGACGGGGAGGCTGGACAAAAAACGGGCAGATCGTTATGGCCCACAATAACTGGACAAATTATGCAAACGGAGAGCGGTGGCGCATCGTGTTTGATATTGCACCGAAATCCGGGCACCGGATCTTGATGGATGGATTTCCGGGAGTGATCGCGAGCGACGACGATTTTGGGATCAACAGCGACGGACTGATGGTGACGGAGACGACGATTACGCAGTTCGAAGGTTGGGATCCCAACGGGAAAGCGGAATTCGTGCGGGCGAGGAAAGCGCTGCAGTATGCGGGCTCGATCGACGAGTACACGAAGATCATGCTCGATGGAAACAACGGAGGATACGCGAACGACTGGCTCCTCGGCGACAGTAAAACCGGCGAGATTGCGCAGCTCGAGCTGGGGCTAAAGGCTTACAAGTTGTGGCGGACGAAGGACGGCGCGTTCGCGGGTTCGAACTGGGCGCGCGACCCGAAAGTCATTCGGGAGGATGCGCCACAATTCGAAGCGAACAATCTGGAGACTTCTCCTAATGCGCGACGCGTGCGATGGGAGCAATTGTTGAAGGAGAACAAGGGCAAATCGACCTGAATCTCGCCGAGAAAATGCTCGGCGATCACGTCGACAGCTATCATCAGAAGCCGGAGACGAACGAGCGAACACTTTGCGGGCACGTAGATTCCTCGCCGCGCGGCGTCGATGTCTGGGGATGGGCGCCTTATTTTCCAGGCGGCGCGGTGCAAGCTAAAGCGACGGATTCGACGATGACGAAAGAAATGAAGATGGTGGCGCGGGCTGGACATCCCTGCGGAGAAGACTTTCTGGCAAAGCCGTTTCTTGCGGCGCATCCGGAGTATGCCTGGCAGGCGCCTTATTTGCGCGACATGAAAGCTGGCCCGTGGACGGAGTTTCATTCAGAGGAAACCGCAGTCGCGCAGAAACAGAAGTAACCAGGGGGATCGGCCGTTTTTGAGCAGGCCGACGCAGCCGCCGCATTTCCCACGAATAAAAGCTCGGCGCGACGCGCTATGGCCAACGCAAGACTTGCGCGAAATGAGAAATCATAAGAGTCGTGATGGTGATCCCGGCGCCGAGAAGCATTCCTGCCAGGATCAGACCAACCACGCCAAACGGGATCCAGAACCCGGAACGCTGCGCGGGTGGCTCAGTGGCCAAGGGCGCGGATGCAAGGGAAGAGGCGGTTTCGATGGCGAGCCTCCGGCTGCCAGCGGTGCGCCAGGAATATCGGAGCCTTCGGATGGCACTCATCAGACAATAGCCTTTTCGCGGAATCGTCTCGACGTACAGAGGCTTATCCGTGGAATCGCCCAGTACTTGGCGAAGTTTATTTACCGTCGTGTTTACGTTGGCGTCGTAGTTGACATGCGTGTCGGCGGGCCAGAGGCGCTGCCGCAATTCCTCGCGGGTGACGACCTCACCCGGCTTTTCGAGTAGCGCTACGAGGACTTGATACACCTTTCCCTGGAGCTTTAGACGTGAGCCATACTTGGTTACTTCTTGGCGCTGCTGGTCGACCTGAAATGGACCAAAACGCATAAAACGCGAGCCTGAAGGATGCGCGAGGTTTGAACGATCGTCCACCCCGGTTTCCATTGTTGGGATAAAGTTCGGAGTCATACACCCCATCCTATATAGACATTAGACGCAGAAATCGTCCGGGTGTTTACTGGGAATACGAATTTTCTATAAAGAAGTTTCCTTTTTCCCATTCGACCAACGTCGGCGGACAAGAAAAAGGCCAGAAAAGGCTTTGGAAGGAGATTAGCGCGAGTTTGATAGAAATCAAATTCTCCATAGGTTACGGAAATATAGATAAACATTGACCGAATATGAACAAATGTCCGCAAATGGGACGGTTATATACGTCAGAACGACACAAGTGACAATTTGTGAGCGATTTTTTTAATTTGGTCCCGCGTCTGCCTTCTCGATGTCGATCAACGTTTTTGACTAGTTGCGAACTGACTGTGCTGATTATCCTTGGCGGCCGGAAACTTCCAGCTCCCTAATTTCCGCTGCTCGCGGCCGATTGCGGCAGAGTCATGATTTCAACGCTCGACGGGAATCGCTTGGACCGATAAATGTGCTGCGTCGCCTTCTGGTAGTCGGAGTCTTTGGCCTCGAAAATGTTGGGAACGAACTTTCTGCGGGTTGCGGTCGTAGAGCGGAAACCAGGTGCTCTGCACCTGGACCATGATGCGATGGCCTTTCTTAAAGACGTGATCTGCCGAGTGCAGATCGAACGTGATGGGCGTCACTTCGCCCGGCTATAAGAGGCTCCGGCTTTTCGAATGAATTGTGGTAGCGGCCGCGGAAAATTTCGTCGGAAATCATTAACTCGTAGCCGGAAAGTCTCCAGTCGTTCGGGATTTTTCTGCGGGTAAACATCGATCAATTTCACAACCCAATCGCTGTCGCTGCCAGTTGTGGAAGCGAAGAGTTTTGCCGTGACCAGGCCCGCGAGCGTGACGTCATTCGCTCAAATCTTCCGTTTGCCACGTCAATACGTCGGGACGCTCGTCGACGAAGCGCTGGTCCTGCACCAGCCAGGTGTACCAACTCCCGGGATGATCTTCGGGATAGGTCATGTCAATCGGACGATGGCGATACGGTACGGGATGCGCGGGATCGCTGACGTAACTGTCGGAAGCGTCCGCGGAATCTGTCTTGGGCGCATCGAAAGAGAGTTTGCCGTCCTCGCGGAAGTAGAGGTTGCGGGTTTGCGCTTCGCGGGGAGGCCAGGAATCAAAATGAACCCAGTTGTCGCTCCCTGTCTGGAAGAACAATGCCTCCTTGAGCGGCAGGGTACCCTTGTCCTTGAGCCAGTATTCAAACCAGGGCACTTCAATTTTCTGGCGAAAATAAACGGATGTGTCACTGCCAAAGGGAATCTCGCCGAGCGACTTGCCTGGGCCACCTCCCCAGCCGCCATGATTCCACGGTCCTGCAACGAGATAGTTGATGATGCTTAGAATCGGATTTTTCCAGCCGCGCGTAGGTCGCCATCGGGCCGTAAAAATCTTCCTGGTCCCACCAGCCGGCGACGTTTAGATTTGGAACGGTGGGCTGCTTCAACCCATAAGCGACCGCGTGACGCTTCCAAAAATCGTCATAACTTGCGTGAGCAACGAATTCGTTCCATGTCGGCAATTTTCCATGAAAATATTTTGCGTTCGCATTCGCGAGCGCGCCGAGGCGGAGATAAAAGTCGTAGACGTCGAATCGATCGAAGGAAAAACTAAAGTTCTCGTTGGAAGACTCCAGCAGCGCCGTGTATTCAAAAGCGTAGCTCAGACGAAAGGCGCCGTTGTGGAAGAAATCGTCGCCGAGCCAGGTGTCGCCCATGCAGGCTTGTTCGGAGGCGGCCTTGAGCGCGGGGTGGGGGTTGATCATGCCCATGGTTACGAGAAAACCGTCATAAGAGATGCCGTCGAGACCCACGCGCCTGTTGTTGTTCGGGACGTTTTTTACGAGCCAGTCGATGGTGTCGTAGGTGTCCGTGCTTTCGTCCACACCCTTGGGGTCGCTCGGGTCATGTAGCGGGCGAAGCATGACGAACTTCCCTTCGGACGCATAGCGGCCGCGAATATCCTGAAACGCAAAGATGTAGCTCTTGGGAACCATGTCGGCGTAGCGACGGATCAAGTTGCTGATGCCCTTGTCCGGACTGGATACGCCGTAAGGAGTCCGATTCATGAGAATCGGCAAGGGGGCTGTGGCGTTTTTCGGCGTGTAGACTTCGGTGTGCAGCTTTGCGCCGTCACGCATGGGAATCATTACTTCCATCTTATCGAACAGCGTCGAATAGTCCATGCGCTGGGGCTGTTGAGCCGTCCCAAAAAACGGCACGAGCGCAAGCCCGGCGATGACAAGGAAAACTAGAGTGATGACTGTCTTGCGGATGGAACGCATCGAGACTCCCTAGAAAATAGCGCGTGATCGCCACTTTTTTCAGCGAGGCCGAGGATACCACAAGAGATTCACTGCGCCGTTCTGAAGCGGCAGGCTATTCGCGGATAAGAAATCGTTAGTTGCTCGCCGTGACTGGAAGAACCGAGAGTACAACGCCCGAAGAAAACTCCTTCGAACGGTAGATGCGCTGAGTGGCCTGCTGAAAGTCGGACTCCTTCGCTTCAAAGATGTTGGGGACAAATTTCTGCGGATTGCGGTCGATGATGGGGAACCACGTGCTTTGGACTTGAACCATGAGGCGATGGCCCTTCTTGAACACGTGGTTCGCGGTGTGCAGGTCAATGGTGAAGGGCGTTATGGCGTCCGGCGTGATTGGTTCAGGTTTCTCAAAGGACTTGCGGAAGCGGCCGCGGAAAACTTCGTCCGCAACCATCAGCTCGTAGCCGGAGAGTTTCCAATCGTCGGGATATTTTTCCGGGTAGACGTCGATCAGCTTCACGATCCAGTCGGAGTCGCTTCCCGTCGTCGATGCAAAAAGTTTCGCGGTGACTGTGCCGGCCAAAGTCAGGTCCTGAGTAAGTTCGTCGGTCTGCCAGGTCAGGACGTCGGGGCGATGGTCCACGAAGCGCTGGTCCTCGACGAGCCAGGTGTACCAGCCGCCGGGATGATCCTCGGGATAGGTCATATCAATGGGACGATGGCGATAGGGGACGGGATGCGCGGGGTCGCTGAGGTAGCTGTCGAAAGCCCTGGTCGTGATCGGATTGAGGCGGCTCGAAGGAGAGTTTGCCATCTTCGCGGAAGTAGAGCTCGCGCGCCGCGGCTTCGCGTGGAGGCCAGGAATCAAATTGCACCCATTTGTCGCTGCCGGTTTGAAAGAGTAAGCGCTTCCTTAAGCGGCAGGCTGCCTTTGTTCTTGAGCCAATAGGCGAACCACGGCGCTTCGATTTTTTGCCGGAAATAGAGGGCCGTGTCGCTGCCAAAAGGAATCTCGCCAAGAGCCCGTCCGGGGCCGTGTCCCCAACCCCCGTGATTCCACGGACCTGCAACGAGATAGTTCAAATGATCCGGGTCGGCTTTTTCGAGGATGTCGTAAATTTTCATTGGGACCGTAAAAATCCTCCTGATCCCACCAACCCGCCACGTTGAGGTTCGGCACTTTCAGTTTCGTCAAGAGGTACGGCATGGCCTGCTGTTTCCAGAAGACGTCATAGTTCGGATGCGAGACAAAATCGTTCCAGGTGGGCAAAGTACCGTGGAGGTAGTTCTTGTTTACATTGGAGAGCGCGCCGAGGCGCAGATACCACTGGTAGGTATCGAACCGGTCGAAATCAAACTTAAAATTTGTTTTCCCGGTCTCCATCATCGCGGAATATTCGAAACCGTAGCTGAGGCGGAATGCGCCATTGTGATGAAAATCGTCGCCGAGAAACATATCCGCGGGAGAAGCTTGCTCGGAAACGGCTTTGAGCGCGGGATGCGGTTCGAGCATCCCCATGACCGTAAGCCAGCCGCCGTAAGAGATGCCGACTAGCCCCACACGGCCGTTGTTGTGCGGGACATTTTTCACTAGCCAGTCGATAGTGTCGTAGGTGTCCGTGCCCTCGTCGATGGCTTTCGGATTTTTTGGATCGCGAACCGGGCGTTGCATCACGAAGGTTCCTTCGGAGCCGTATCGGCCGCGAATATCCTGAAAGACGAGGATATAGTCGTCAGGAATCAATTCGGCATAACGCGTGAGGATGCGGCTATAACCTTTGTCATCGTCGTGCAGTCCGTAGGGGGTACGCTCGATGATGATGGGAAGCGGTTCGGTGGAATGTTTCGGCGCGTAGATTTGTGTGTGGAGTTTGACGCCATCGCGCGCGGGAATCATGACGTCCGTTTTGTCGAAGAGGAGGGAATAGTCCGGCGGATTCGGAGTCTGGGCGCGGCCGGAGAGCAAAAACAGAAGCACTATGACTAAAACCCAAACGAAGATTCTGCTTTTCCACAATCAAACGCGCAAATCGCATAGCATTCTCCCTCGACGAAGTGAGAGTGAGATCAGGCGACCGGACCCGGATGAGGATAGTACACGAAATTTGAGGTGGGACAGACATTCCTGCCAGTCGCGGTCCCGGTGTGTTGGGAGAGGCAAGAGACAGCCAAGAATGGCTGTCCCGTCAGCAGCCCCTCTGCTAAACTATAGGTTGCTCGACCGCACCTGAGAACAAAGGAGATTCGTCCGGGCTGCTGGTTGTTTCAGCAGCTATTTTTGTCTTTGCAGTGACTGCCAGAAGAGTAGTCCGCAGACCGACGCAGAAATCATGAGCCAAAATATTCGCAATATCGCCATTATCGCGCACGTAGACCACGGCAAAACGACGCTTGTAGACGCCATGCTGCGGCAAAGCGGGATTTTTCGCGCCAACGAAGCGCTTGTCGAGCGCGTGATGGATTCCAACGACTTGGAGCGCGAACGCGGCATTACGATTCTCGCGAAAAATACGGCGCTCTTTTTTCACGACACGAAGATCAACATCGTCGACACGCCCGGCCACAGCGACTTTGGCGGTGAAGTCGAGCGCGCGTTACGAATGGTTGACGGCGTTGTGTTGCTGGTCGATGCCAGCGAGGGACCGTTGCCGCAAACGCGCTACGTCCTTCAGAAAGCTTTGGCGGCCAAGTTGCCGCCGGTGATCGTGCTGAACAAAATCGACCGCACCGATGCGCGCACAAAAGAAGTTCTCGATGAAATCTACGACCTGTTTATCGACCTGGACGCCACCGAAGACCAGCTCGATTTCCCGGTGGTTTACACGAATGCGCGCGATGGCGTTGCGCACCGGAAGCTGGGGGATAACTCGAAGGACCTGCTGCCCTTGTTTGAAACCATCGTGAAGAGCATTCCTGCGCCGCCCGGCGATCCGGATGGCGTGCTGCAAATTCAGGTCATGAATCTCGACTACAGCGATTTTCTCGGCCGCATTGCGATTGGGCGCGTGTTTAACGGCACGCTGAGGCGCGGCGAGGATGTCGGCATCAGCAAGCTGGACGGAAAGCTTTTGTCCACGCGGATCACCAAGCTGTACACGTTTCGCGGATTGGAGCGCGATGAAGCGGAAGCAGTTGGAGCGGGCGATCTTGTCGCTATCGCCGGCGTGGAAGGAATTCAGATCGGCGAGAGCATCACGGATCTAATAACGCCGGCTCCCCTCGAACCGTTGTTGATCGACGAACCGACGCTCGCCATGATTTTTACGGTGAACAGCAGCCCGCTTTCCGGGAAAGAAGGGAGCTATCTGACTTCGCGCGACCTGCGCGACCGCCTCCAGAAAGAACTGCTGACTAACGTTTCGATTCGCGTGGAAGATACGGACACACCGGAATCCTTCCGCGTGCTGGGGCGCGGCGAACTTCAGCTCGCCATCCTGATCGAGACCATGCGGCGCGAAGGCTTCGAGCTGATGGTTGGCAAACCAGAAATCGTGGTGCGTACCGAAAATGGCCGGAAGCTCGAGCCGCTCGAGCGGCTGGTCATCGACGTTCCTGAAAACTTCATTGGCATCATTCTCGAAACATTGGGCAGCCGGCGCGGCGAAATGCTAAAGATGAGCAATCACAATTCCGGCCGCGTGCGCATGGACTTCAAAATCCCTTCGCGCGGGCTGATCGGCCTGCGCAGCCAGTTGCTGACCGACACGCGCGGCACCGCGCTGATCCACTCGATTTTCGACGGCTGGACGGACTATGCGGGAGAGATGGCGCTGCGACCGACGGGTGCACTCGTTGCGGACCGTCCCGGGCCATCGACGGCCTTCGCGCTATGGAACCTCCAAGAACGCGGCGAATTGTTCATTGGCCCCGCCATCGAAGTCTACGAAGGCATGGTCATCGGGGAAAATTCGCGCGAGCAAGACATGGAAGTGAACGTCACCAAGGAAAAGAAACAGACAAACATGCGTTCCTCGAGCGCGGATGAAGCCATCCGGCTGATTCCGCACCGCGAGCTGAGCCTCGAACAGGCGATTGAATTTATCGCCGACGACGAATTCGTGGAAATCACGCCGAAATCGATTCGCCTTCGAAAAAAGGTTTTGCAGGCCAACAAGCGTCCGCGCCGCTGGCAAGAAATTCGCGCCAGCCACGAAACAGCGCGCTGAGGGGATTTATTGGCGCGTTTGCTAGTGGGCTGACTTCTCCAACAATTCAGCAAGATACTGCTTCCAAATTTCGGCCCAGGTGTGCGTGCCGTGGCCGTGCGTATTCTCGCTGGCGGGAATCAGGACAAACCTTGCGTTTTTTACTTTTTTGATTTCGCGTTCGGCGATGCCCAGCTCCGGCGGATTGATGAAGTCATCGCCGGAATTGATGTACATCACCGGGGCCTTGATTTTGCCGAGTTGCTGCGAGGGATTGTAATTGCGCGACGCGTTCACCTGGTACAAAAGATCGTTCGCGTCGAGGCTGTTAAAGCGCGTGCGGAAATAGTCGTCGAGATATTTGTCCGCAGCGTCGCGCGTTGGCAGAGTTTTCTGCATGTGGATCGGCGCGCTCCCGCAATTAGCAGAAAATCCAGCGCCGTCCGCAGAGCCTGCTTGGGTTCTTCCTTGTATTCACCGCCCTTCCATTCCGGGTCTTCGCGAATCGCATCCATCACCATTTTGCGCCAGATGCGGTTACGTCCGGCGATCTGCACCGGCACGCACGCCAGCGGCATGAGCGCGTCCATGAAATCGGGATACGTCTCGCCCCATACAAAGGAGTGCATGCAACCCATCGAAGTGCCCATCACAAGCCGAAGGTGATTGACGCCGAGACCTTCACTCACGAGCCGATAGTGCGCGGCGACCATGTCGTCGTAATCGTATTGCGGGAAGTGAGCGTGCATGCCATCGCTGGGCTTGGACGACTTTCCGTGGCCGATGCCATCGGGAAGAATAATGAAGTAGCGCGCCGCATCGAGCAAGCTGGCCTGGGCCGAACAGGACGCCTGCAAATTGCGGCTGGAGAAATTGATGCCCGGTGCCGCCGGTTCCGTGAAGGATGAGCACGGCGTTGGTCGTATGTCCCGCCGCATCCTTCGAGGGTTTGCCGAGCGTTGTGTAATGCAGCCGCAATTCCGGCAGAGACTCGCCGGAACGGAACTGGAAATTGTGAACGACAAAGTCGCCTTCTGACGTTGCTGGGGCGGGCGTCTGCTGCGCGGCGCAAGACATCGCCAGCGAAAAGCACGCCCACGAGCGCCGTACCACTAGAGTGTTTGAAGCAGTTGAGCATTGGTCACCTCGAAAGACGAAAAATCTATCACAAACCAGGTCGCGCGGCTTGTGCCAAGCACCTCTTGTGTTCATGCGGTCCTGTGAATAGACTGCAACGCGTTGCTACATTCCCCCTGTGCGAGGTAGTTTGATGCGAAAAATTCTCCTGCATGCCCTGTGTTTCCTGCTCTTGCCGTCTCTCTGCTGGTGCCAGGCGAAGCCAAAGCTTTCGCCCGCAGTGAGCGCTTTCGTGAAGGAAGACGCGCCAGTCATCGCTTTGACGCATGTGCGCGTCGTGGATGGCACCGGCGCCGCACCTCGCGCGGATCAAACGCTGGTCATCGCGGACGGCAAAATCGCCGCGCTCGGCGATTCTGCCACTACAAAAATTCCCGACGGCGCGAAAGTCATCGATCTCTCCGGCCGCACAGTGATTCCCGGCCTCGTCGGTATGCACGATCACATGTTCTATCCTTCTCCCGGCGGCGGGCTGCCGCTTTATCCCGAACATGCTTCGAGTTTCCCGCGGCTTTATCTTGCGGGCGGGGTCACTTCGATTCGAACAACGGGCAGTCTCGAACCCTACGCTGATCTCGAGCTCAAGCAGGCGATCGATGCGGGCAGACTTGCCGGCCCGAAAATTCACGTCACTGGTCCTTACCTCGAAGGACAGGGCGCGTTCGCATTGCAAATGCATCAGCTGAAGGACGCCGAAGATGCGCGACAGATGGTCGAATTCTGGATCGCGCGCGGCGCTACTTCCTTTAAAGCGTATATGAACATCACGCCGGACGAGCTGGCTGCGGCCGTCAAAGCTGCGCATGCCCACGGCATCAAAGTCACCGGCCATCTTTGCTCGATCGGTTTTCGCGAAGCGGCTGCCCTCGGCATCGACGACCTGGAGCACGGCATTGTTGTGGATACTGAATTTCTTCCCGACAAGAAGCCGGGCGTCTGCCCCAATCCGCAAGCTGCCTCAAAAGCGCTGCTCTCCGTCGACATCGCGAGCAAGCCGATGCAAGACATGATTCACGATCTGGTGGCGCATCACGTCTCGGTCACTTCCACGTTGCCTGTATTTGAAACTTCCGTGCCGGGACGCGCACCGCTCGACAGCCGCGTCCTCGACGCGATGACGTCCGAAGCGCGGCTTGCTTATCTGACGAGGCGCGCGCGAATTTCCGATAACGCCGCAACTTCCGATGCGGCGGCAATCTTCAAAAAAGAATTGGAGTTCGAACACGAATTTGCAAAACAGGGCGGGTTGCTGCTGGCAGGTCTCGATCCGACGGGATACGGCGGCGTGATTGCCGGCTTCGGAGACCAGCGCGAAGTCGAACTGCTAGTCGAAGCGGGGTTCACGCCCGTGGAGGCCATTCACATCGCAACCGCAAATGGCGCTCAATTTCTCGGCGAGCTGGATAAAATCGGCACACTTGCGGTGGGTAAAGCTGCCGACATCGTCGTGCTGCAAGGTGATCCGTCCGCGAATATCAAGGACATCGAGAAAGTGGAGGTCGTCTTCAAGGACGGCGTCGGCTACGACTCCGCGAAACTCATCGATTCGGTAAAAGGGCTCGTCGGCCTGCGCTAAGTTTGGGAAGTACCAGAGCAATGGCGCACGGAACACAACTTGCAACTAGGGGAGGAGGATTTTACCGTCCGCCGACGGCAGCGATAATCCCATTTCGTGCGCTAGCGTGGGCGCCACGTCGCGCATATCGATCAAGCCCAGCGATCTGCCCGCGGGAACGCCTGGGCCAACAAGGAAGAGCGATGCGTGCAGATCGGGGAGTTCCGGCATCGCTCCGTGAGTGCCGCCGACTTTCATTTTGGAAAGCAAGGGGCCATCGAGTGTCGAGCCCGTTCTCCAGCCGGGCTTGAGTCCGACAAAAAAGGACGCGGGAGGATAGCCGCCGCGCTTGTGGAGTTCCTCCGCGTCCAGGATGCGATCGACGCCGTTCGCTGGATCGCTCGCAACCTTGGCAAGCAGTTCTCGAACTTGTAACAGGATCACGGTGTCGTCCGGATCTTTCAGCACAATCGCTGCCGACCCTCCGGTTACCCACGGGATCGCCTTCCAATCCGTAATCTTTCCTTTTTCATTGACGGTGATCAGCTTCGCTTCGCGAAACAAGGGGAACAAGTTCAATTGCGCATCCGTTCGAACAAATCCGTGGTCGGAAACGACAGCGATGTACGCCCGGCCCGGAGCAAGCGTCTCCGCAGTCGCGCGTATTTTCCCAATAGTGGCATCGATATTTTCGAGTACGACGATGTCCTCGGGGCTGAACGGACCCGTCTCGTGTTCGATGTGATCGAGCGAGCTGAGATGAAGCGTCAAGAACGAAGGATGCTTTTTTTCGAGAATCCATTCCGTGTACAGCCCTCGGTTCACATCTCCTTGTGCCGACGTATCGATCCCTCCACGGTATTCGCCGAGTTCAGCTCTCGCCTCTTCGAGCAAGCCAGGCGTCGAAACTGCGCGCAGCAGCTTGGCATCGTCAAGCGTGCTCGCGCGCCAGAATTCAGGGATGTTCCAGGTAATGTGTGCGCCCACCGTAACCGGCCATTGAATGCTCGCGGTTGTACGCCCGGCCGCCGCAGCAATATCCCAGAGTGTGGGCGCGAGAATGTCTTCTGTGTACCAATACCAACCTCCTTGGTTCTTCTGGAGCGGATCAAATGTCGTGTTAGCGAGGATCCCGTGCTTCGCCGGCCACACGCCTGTAACCAGAGTCGTATGGCTCGGGTAAGTTACCGTAGGTACGACGCCCACCACGCCTTCAGCGTAGGCTCCTTCATTGAGAAAGCGCCGCAAGTTCGGCACTTTCGCGCCGTGCGCCTCGGCCTCCGTGACGTAATCCGGACGCATGCCGTCCACGGAAATCATCACGAGCAGGGGCGCCGCTTGAGGCTGTGCCGGGGCAATGGCCGCGAACAGGAGGACCGCAACCAAGCCAAACATGAGGCACGCAGAGAGAAAATTGAGCTGTTGCGAACGTATGCCTCGAGAGTGCTTTGAAAACCTCATGATGCGCAACAGCATACCCCAAACCGGGATGAGGATTTTACAAAGAGGCGCCACAAGGATAAATTGGAGGTGAACGGCGCTGGACCATGCGGGTGGACAAGATGCCTCAATTCAAACTGTTCCCCGCGGGGGGAATGTTGTAAAGTCTAGCGCTCATGTGCCATCCGCTGCTGAACCGTTGTGACAAAATGGCTTAGCAAACTGGTAGTGCTTTCAGGCGGAGCTTTCACACAGAATTAAAGGTGGAATCCGTGAACAATGGACCCTCGAACGGGGCCTCAAACTCGCAGTGCACGATTGCCGCAACGGCCACGGCGCTTCCGCCGTATACCATCACGCGCGAGGACGTGAAGTATTACATGGGGCGCGTCTTCGACATTCCGGATCGCCGCCTTGAAGCGATGATGTCCATCGTCGACAACGCTCAGGTTCACCAGCGTTACTCTATTTTTCCCATAGACTATACCGTCGAGCCGCGGCCCCTTTCCAAAACCAATCAGGAATACATGGAGCACGCGATCAAGCTCGGCCGGCAAGCGGCAGAAGAATGTCTAAAACGAGCCGCTCTCCGCCCGGACGAAGTCGATCTCATCATCACCGTCTCCTGCACTGGATTCATGATCCCTTCCCTGGACGCGCACCTCATCAATCTCATGGGCTTTCGCGCAAACGTGCGCCGGATGCCCTTCACGGAGCTCGGCTGCGCGGCCGGAGCAATGGCCCTCGGTCGTGCCGCAGATTATCTAAAGGCCCACCCTGGGGGAAATGTTCTGATTATCGCCGTCGAGCTGCCTTCGCTCACCTTTCAGCGCAAGGACATCTCCCAGGCAAATTTGATTTCCTCGATTCTGTTCGGCGACGGTGCAGCAGCGGTCCTGGTGACGGGAAAAGAACACAAGGGGCCAAAGATTCTCGTTTCAGAGACCTACACTTTCCCCGACTCCCTGGGTGCCATGGGCTTCGACTTGCGGGATTCGGGATTTCATATTTTGCTTGCGAAAGATGTGCCCGAAATGATCGGGGCAAAGATTCGCGGCCTCGTCGATGGCTTTCTGGAACGCCATGGCCGCAAGCAGAAAGACATCAAAGGATGGATTCTGCATCCTGGCGGTGCGCGTTTGCTGGGTAATGTTGAGAAGGAATTGGGGCTCTGCAAGTGTGACACCCAACCTTCCTGGGATATTCTCAGCAACGTCGGCAACCTCTCCAGCGCCACGATTCTCTTCATCTTGCAGGAATGGTTGGAGAAGCGACCCCTCAAATCCGGCGAATATGCGCTGGCGGCCGCCTTTGGCCCGGGATTCAGCGCCGAATTTCTACTGCTGCAATGGACCTGAGCGTCATCGCGTTTCTCGGCCTGCTGGTGGCCGTGGCTCTGCTACGCATTGTGGAGCTGCAAATTTCGCGCCGCCATCAGCAGGAGATGATCGCGCGCGGGGCCGCAAAGGTTGACGAGCCCAGGTTTCGCTGGATGGTCGCGCTGCACACCGCGGTCCTGCTCGCCGCCGCGCTGGAAGTGGTTCTCCTTCGGCGTCCGTTTATCCCCATACTAGCAGCGGTCATGTTTGCGATTTTCTTGGCCGCGAATGTCGTGCGCTGGTGGGTGATTCGCACGCTCGGGAATCATTGGAACGTCCAGGTGATGGATTCCACCCGGCTCGGCGTCATCTCCTCGGGGCCGTTCCGCTACGTTCGCCATCCAAACTACGCTGCGGTCTTTGCGGAGATGCTGGCGCTGCCGCTGATCCACACGGCATGGATTACCGCCATCGTCGGCTCGCTCGCGCATGTTGCCGTACTTTCCCAGCGGCTCTCGACGGAGGAGCGCGTACTCCTGGCCAATCCGGAATATCGCGCCACGATGGCCGGTAAACCGAGGTTTTTGCCGGGGGTTTTCTGAAAAAGCGATTGAGATTTTCCAGTCGGATTCCAACCCTTGTTCTAGTTGTCTTGCTCACCCCTGCCATGTCAGGCGCGCAAACTGCCACAGATGGCAGCGATTCCGCGTTCACGGAGGTCCCGGAGCTGAAGGAGGGCTTCCGCTTGCTCTATGTGCAGCAGTACCCGGAAGCCCGGGAAAAGTTTTCCGTCTGGACCGCTGAGCACCCCGCCGATCCGTTTGGTTTTGTGGCTGAGGCGGCGAGCTATCTGTTTGAGGAGTTCTACCGCCAAGGCGTTATGACGAGCGAGTTCTTTATGGATGACAAGAAGTTCCTGCGAGGAATCGAGGGCAAACCCGATCCCGAACGCATGAAGAACTTCGGCGCCGAGTTGGAGCAAACCCGCAAGCTTGCCAAGGGTCGTCTCTCCAAGGACAAGCATGACGCTGCTGCTCTCTTTGCATTGACTCTGGCCGCCGGCATGGAATCGAACGCTGACAGTATCCTTGAAAGAAAGCACGTCGAAGGCCTCAAAAGAATGAAGGAAGCCAACGAGCACGCCAAGCTCCTGCTGGCTGAGCGCCCCGACGCGAACGATGCTTGGGTCGCGCCGGGCTCGGCGGACTACATCATCGGGTGCCTCTCCGGGGGCGTTCGTATGGTTTTGTGGTTTGGCGGTATTCATGGCGACAAGAAGCTTGGTATGGAGCTGGTTGAAAAAACGGCCGAGAAAGGCCGCTACCTCGAGCCTTTTGCGAAAGTCCTTCTGGCGCTGGCAGCGCGACGCGAGAAACAGGACGTCTTGGCGAAGAAGCTCTTGCACGAATTGACTGAAGAATTTCCAGAGAGCCCGCTCTTCGCCGCGGAATACGCGAAAGTCATGGGCCGGCCGATTCCAGCGGAGCTGAAGCCGAATTAGGTTCGCCGGAGCGTTACGCAAATTTCGCCGCTCTGGGACTCTAATGCACTAGAATTGCAGTTCCGGACTGTCCCGAACCGGCGAATAAACTCAAAAGGGGTGGCGTGTGTTTCAAGAGGACTTTTTAAAAGGCCGGGCTATCTTCCTTACTGGTGGAGGAACCGGTTTGGGCCGGTCGATGGCCTTGCGCTTTGCCGAGCTTGGCGCTCGGATGTACCTCGTCGGCCGCCGTGAAGAACCACTCAAGGAAGTTTGTGCAGAGATTCACCGCGCGGGAGGCTCGGCGGCGTTCACCACCTGTGATGTACGTAACTACGGAGCAGTAGAAGCCGCGGCGGAAAAGGCCGAGCAGCAATTTGACCGCATCGATACGGTCGTCAACAACGCCGCTGGCAATTTTATCGCACGCACAGAGAAACTCTCCCCCAACGCCTTTAACACCGTCGTGAGCATCGTGCTCAACGGTTCGTTTCATTGCACGCAAGCATTCGCCAAGCGATGGATAGCGCAGAAGCTCGGCGGAAACGTCCTGAACATCGTAACCACGTATGCCGCCGCCAACAGCGGTTCCGGCTTCGTCGTGCCTTCGGCGTGTGCGAAGGCAGGTGTGCTGGCGATGACGAGATCGTTGGCCGTCGAGTGGGCCAAATATCACATCCGCCTGAACGCCATCGCGCCGGGGCCATTTCCCACCGAAGGCGCGTGGTCGCGTCTCATGCCTTCAAAACAGTTTGAGGACCACGCCAAGGACAAACACCCGATGAAGCGCTTCGGTCGTCACGAAGAACTGGCGAACCTCGCCTCGTTTCTCTTGAGCGATATGGCCGAGTACATTAACGGCGAGTGCGTGGTCATCGACGGCGGCCAATGGCTGCGCGGCGCGGGGGAGTTCAACGACCTGCTGATGCTGCCGGAATCGGCATGGGAAGCCTCGAAGCCGCTCGCGCCAAAAAATCCTGACGCCGCCTATTCCGGCAGAGCGCGTTTGCGCAATTCCACGCGGAGTTTGACGTCGCCGATTTCCCGTCCCTTGGATTCGGCGTGCACGCTGACTTCCTGGGCTTCCGTCTTCGATCCTTCGCCAATCAAGGGCAGTTTCACTTCGATTCGCGCAGCCGCAGTCTGCTTTGCCGCAACCGTGAATTTGCCTTCTCCACTAGCTACGGTCCAACCCGACGGCAGATTCACGCGGAGGCTGATCTCCTGCGCGGCCGAACTCTGATTGCGCAACCACAAGGGAATCACGAGTTCCGTGCCTTCCTGAAGCGCGATTTCCGGTGGTTCGGGATGCGGCAAGTGTGCGAGCCCGTGTTCGCGGCGAAATTCGGAATAAAAACTCCAAGGACCCGCGAGCTCCACGGAGAGTTCGGGCCGTTGGGGCTCAAGTGAAACATTCGGCCGTGCAAAGGCAATTGCCCCCGGCGTAATGCCCTCAAAAATATCGCCCGTAACGCTGCCTCCCGCCAGGGACTTCCCGAGGACGAAAACTTATCCCATTGCTCCAGAAATCAGAGGTGGCCATCTTCTCGATTTGCGCTTCGTCCATCTTGCCGAGTGAATCGAGAAAACCTTTCGCCTGCGTTTCATGCGCGCGAAAAGACTCCAATGCTGCTCGCCAGTAAGGCTGCTTCGAAGATTTCGATACCTCCTTGACGGAATAGCTCGGGCCTTTATCGCGAAATATCTCTTCCCTGTCAGCATCAGCAAAGTAATAGATCTTCTTTGTCTGCCACGGTCGCAGATTTTCGAGATAGGGTTCCAATCGTCGCTTGGGCGCAGCGACTTGCTCGGGAAACACGGCGGGATCGCCCGCAAGATCGAATGCCTCCGTCGCGAGCACGCCCGCAGCCTGATGGTCGCCGTGATCCTCGCCGATAAATGTTCCTGGCAAAAACGTCAGGATCACTTCGGGCCGCGTCAATCGCACTAGCCTCACCAAGTTTTCGAGCGCCGCACCGTGGCCCCAGTTCGCCAGGGATTGCAAAACATCTTGGGATGCCGTGTCTTTTCCGCCTAGAAACCACACCTTGTCAACGCCCAGCGTGGCAAGCGCGCGGCGTGCTTCGATTTCGCGGATCTCGCCAAGGGCCGGCGCCTGCTCTGCTCCGGCTTGGTTCTCGCCGCTGCTGCCGCGCGTGCCGTAAATTACGGCGACGTGTTTGCCCTCGTCGATGGCCCGCGCGAGGTAGGGAGTTGCGGCTCCTTCATCATCCGGATGCGCGACGACAAGAAGTATGTCCACTTTGTAGCGCGAATCGGCTTGCAGAATCTGCTTAGGCGCTTGCGCCGAGGTGATCGGCGCAACAAACCCAGCGAAAAAGATGCAAAGCATTGGCAGCCAACTGAGTCTTTTCACAGCGCGCGTGCCATTGAACAGCGGCCGTTGTTGCCGTTTTTGCAAGAACGAGATGTTAAACGCAGATAGTCGAGTCAGTTCGAACGATGAGTGCATCGAGGAATTCTATCTCGAATTGCCGAGAATCACCCAGCAAGCTGGTGTGTCACAATTGAATTTACATGAAGTAATAATGCAAGCTCACTTCAAATTCTGCTACGCGTAATACAGTCATCCGCCTTGACCCAAATAGACCGCGCCGATAAGCTTAGAGTTTCTCCTTCCAGGTGAACGAATCATGGAGCAGGTGCAAGTCACATTGCCGGACGGCAAGGTTCAAGAGGTGCCGAAGGGCACGACTCCGGCGGATATTGCCCGCAAGATTTCGCCACGACTGGCCGACGCTGCTCTAGTCGCGCGCGTTGTCGCCACCAACGGCACTCCTTTGCCCAACGCCCCTGATCAAGGCGAGTTGATCGATTTGCGCCGCCCGCTTGAAGAAAACGTCAAGCTCCAGATCCTTACCGAAAAGGATCCCGACGCGCTCTTCGTCTTCCGGCACTCCGCAGCGCATTTGCTTGCCGCTGCGGTGATGGAGCTCTACCCCAACGTCAAGCTCGGCATTGGCCCGCCGATCGACACAGGATTCTTCTACGAATTCCTCCGCGATGAGCCGTTCACCCAGGAAGATCTCGCCAAAATTGAAAAAAGGATGCACGAGCTCGCCGCCCAAGATCTGCCGAACGAGCGCAAGCTCATCCCCAAGCCCGAAGCCATCGAGCTCTATAAAAAGACCAATCAGATTTTTAAGTGCGAACTAGTCGAAGAAAAAGCCAATGAGCTGATGGTCTCGTTTTATACCACCGGAAAATTTCTCGACTTCTGCCGCGGCCCGCACATCCCTTCCACCAAGCGCATCACCGCGTTCAAGCTTATGAATGTCGCCGGTGCTTACTGGAAGGGCCAGGAAGGCAATCCGCAGCTCCAGCGCATTTACGCAGCGTGCTTCTTCACGCAAAAAGACCTCGACGAATATCTCCATCGCCTTGAAGAAGCCAAACGCCGCGATCACCGCAAACTCGGCGTCGAACTAGAACTCTTCAGCATCCAGGAAGAGGCCGGCCCTGGCCTCATCTTTTGGCATCCCAAGGGCGGCCTCATCCGCAAAATTGTCGAGGACTGGCTCCGCGAGGAACTTCTCAAACGCGGCTACGACCTCGTCTACACGCCGCACATCATGCGCCTGGACCTCTGGAAAACCAGCGGCCACACCGGGTTTTACAAAGACAGCATGTTCGGCCCGATGGAAGTCGAAAAAGCCGATTACCAGCTCAAGCCCATGAATTGTCCAGGCCACATTCTCATTTACAAATCAAAGTTGCATAGCTATCGTGATTTGCCCGTGCGCCTTGCCGAGCTTGGCACCGTCTATCGTTACGAGCGCAGCGGGGTGCTCCACGGCCTCCTCCGTGTGCGCGGCTTTACGCAGGACGACGCCCACATTTTTTGCATGCCATCGCAAATCGAAGCCGAAGTCGAAGCCTGCGTCGACTTCGCGTTTGCCGTCATGAAGAATTTCGGCTTCGACAAATTCGAAGTGGAACTTTCCGATTGGGACTCATCACACCCGGAAAATTATGCCGGTAAACCAGAAGACTGGCATCGCGCCACCGCCGCGCTTGCCGAAACCATGAAGCGCTTGAACATTCCTTATAAAACTATTACCGGCGAAGCTGCATTTTACGGACCCAAAATCGACGTTAAGCTCATCGACGCCATCGGCCGCCCCTGGCAACTCACCACCGTCCAGTTCGATTTCAATTTGCCGGCGCGTTTTGGTCTGGAATACGTTGCCGAAGACGGCGCCAAGCATCAGCCCCTCATGGTCCACCGCGCGCTACTGGGTTCCGTCGAGCGCTTCTTCGGCATCTTGATCGAGCATTACGCCGGCGCATTCCCGCTGTGGCTCGCGCCGGTCCAAGTCCAAATCTGCCCCGTCAGCGAAAAAGTCGCTGATTACGCCAAGCACGTCACCGAAACTCTCAAGCGCCACAACATTCGTGTCCATCTTGACGACCGCAACGAAAAGCTTCCGGCAAAAATCCGCGACGCCCAGCTCCAAAAAATTCCGTACATGCTCATCGTTGGGGCGAAAGAAGCCGAAGCCGGCACCGTCTCCGTCCGCCATCGCAGCAAGGGCGACCTCGGTCCCAAGCCGCTCGCCGAAGTTGTTGAGACGCTCCAAAAAGAAGTAGAATCCCGGTTAACGTCGTAACTCTTTCACGGAGGAAAACACTCGTGCCGAAGTTTCTTATCGAACGCGAAATCCCAGGAGCGGGCAAACTCTCCGCCGCGGACCTTCACGGCATCTCGCAAAAATCCTGCAGTGTGATTCGCACGCTGCCGGGAGTGCAGTGGGTCGAGAGCTACGTCACTGATGACAAGATCTACTGCGTTTATATCGCGCCGAATGAGCAGGCTGTCCGCGACCATGCCACGCAAGGCGGTTTCCCCGCCAATCGCATTTCCGCCATCCGCCGCATGATTGATCCCACTACGGCGGAGGGATAGTCATATTCAAGTCATGCATCTCAGCCGCCTCGCCCGGCGCACCGCGTGATGTCGGTATGGTGTCTCGCAGATACTTTCTCGCAATGTCCGGACTCGCTCTCACCTCGCCATTCTCTTCTTTTGGAGCCGATGAGGTGCCCGCTTTGCTCGACCACATTCTTCTCGGCTGCAGCGATCTCGATCGCGGCATCGGCTTCGTCGAAGGACACACCGGCGTTCGCGCAGCGTTCGGCGGCGTCCATCCCGGACGCGGAACGCGCAACGCTCTGCTCTCGCTCGGCGAAAAGCACTATTTGGAAATCATCGCTCCCGATCCCGAACAATCGGCCGCATCCGATCACTACGGTCTCCAAAAGCTTGCCGAGCCACGCCTCGTCGGCTGGGCTGCCCATCCGGGCGATCTAAATCAATTCGCAGGTCGTGTACGCAAGGCAAAGCTCGCTTTCGATGGTCCGAATCCCGGCTCGCGCAAACGCCCGGACGGCCACCTCCTCGAATGGAAAACGCTCAATCTCAAAGATGATCGCGACGGCTTACTCCCGTTCTTCATCGAGTGGAGCGCCGGTACCATCCATCCCTCCGTTGACGCACCCTCCGGATGCAAAATTGTCCGCTTCGAACTAGCGACGCCGGATCCGGAAAAACTCGAAAAATCAGCGGCGCTTCTTGGTCTCGATGTGGGAATCGTAGAGGGAGCAAAAACACAACTTCGCGCAACTCTCGCTGGGCCGAACGGGGAGCTTTCGCTCAGCAGTTAGCAATCCATGCTCGCACGGTGCACGGAAGGTGGGCAGCAAACCAACTGCGCGCCCCAGCAACGTGAGTTCCGTATAATCTCATAATTGCTTGTGCTTGATGAGGGCCCCGCGCCATTCTGCTCGGCTTGGCTGGTTCTATTCCACTATTGCGCCGCGAACCCAAACATTCGTCAGTTGCAACGCTTGATCCAACAGAACGATATCGGCATCGGCTCCGGTGCGCAATGAGCCTTTTTTAAATTCGATTCCCAGCAGTGTCGCGGGGTTCAAGGTCAACATGCGCACGGCGTCCGCCAGCGGTATACCGAGTGCGATAATGTTTCGAAGTGCTCTGTCCAGCGTTAGTGTGCTGCCTGCCAACTTTCCTTCCGAGTTGCGGCAAATTCCGCCGCTCACCGTCACTTCCAGTTTTCCGAGCATGTAATTTCCGTCGGGCATACCCGTGGCCGAGATGCCGTCGCTGATGAGGATCATGCGCTCGGGTCCCTTTGCCTGCAGGAGCACCTTCATTGCCGTTTCTTCCACGTGGACGCCGTCTGCAATTAACTCCGCGGTCACCTCCGGCGATGTAAGCACAGCGCCAATCACGCCGCTGTCGCGGTGGGAAAAGGGGCGCATGGCGTTGTACACATGTACTGCGTGACGGACCCCGTGTGCAATCGCCGCACGCGTCTGCTCATAGGTAGCATCCGTATGGCCCGCCGCCACCACCAATCCCGCATTTCGGGCCGCGTCGATGCACGGCATGGCTCCGAGCAGTTCGGGCGCAAGCGTTAATATCCGTGCGTTGCCTGCTGCCGCTTTCAGGAATTTTTCGAGGAACTCCGCTGACGGCAGCTTCAGCCACTCGGGCGGATGCACTCCTCGCCTCGCTGGGCTGAGGAATGGGCCTTCAAAATGTATCCCCAGCACTTCGGCCCGCGCGTCGTCCGTTTCGTGTTGTTGCGAAATGTAGTGCGCGATCCCTTCCACGCTGCGTATTGTGTCCTCGGGACTCGCCGTCACCGTCGTAGCGACGAAGGCGGTCGTGCCATGCCGTGCTACCGTTTTTGTCACTCCGGCAAGTGCTTCCGGGCTGCCTTCCATCACGTCGCGCCCGCCCGCGCCATGAATATGGACATCCACAAAGCCGGGAACCGCGATCTTGTCCGTTGCGGGGAATTCGACAGCCCCGTCTGGCAGCCGCATTCCCTCGCGTGGTCCGAGTTCCTCGATCACTCCCTCGCGGATCAGAATGCCGGCGTCGGTAATTTCGGCCGTCGGGGTCAGCACCCTTCCGGCGTGCAGTAAGGTTGTCGCCATAGGTCAGGTTGTATCGTAGCGGAATCTGTCGTTCTTTCAAAAAGCAAAACGGGCGGAGCCGAAGCCCCGCCCGTCGGAAAAAAAATGCAGATTGAGGACACCTTAGTTGCTTTTTGCCGGCGCCATCTCGATGCTCTCAAGTTTGAGCGTGTCGCCCTCTACCGTGCCCTTCACAGTAACGTGATGGCCTGCGTGTGCGGCCACTTTGTCCTGTGCGTCCACAACGTAGACTTTCTGGTCCGCGTCATCGACGAACACGTATTTTGCGCCTTCCTTGACGCATTTTGTGGTGCACTCGCCCGCTTTATCGTTTGCGCCCTTTGCGCCGCACTTGCTGTCGGAAATATAGCCGGTCCATGTGCCGTCCGCAGCCATTGTCAGTGCTGCTGCGAAGAGCGTTGCTGCCATTACCGCTGCAAATCGTATTTTCATTGCTTTCCCCCTCAGAAAAATCCAGTGCCTTTGATGGCTGGCCAGGTTGCCTGTAGCTTGTCACATCCAGAGTCCGCCGTCCATAGAGTTCCCTTACCTCCCACGTGGTCGAATACGGTGGAAGGACGTCCTTGCAAAAGAAAGAAGGAGGGTTCCTTGGAACCCTCCTTCTGGCTGTACTCTCAAGATTTCACAGCTGGCTTCTAATTGCGAACCGTTTTATTGTCCCGAACTGGAGTTGGTGCTGGCCGCTGTCGTCTCTGGGGTTTTCGGGATGCTTAGATAGCCAGACGCCGAGGTCTTCGAGACTTTGTTAACAACCAACTCCAGCGCTGCCCGTGTTCCTCCGGTATAGAAGAAAATCGGCTCGTTCACGGACCGGTTCTTCTTTTCGAAGCTCTTGTCGTCTGCCAGCACGTTCATCGTGAACTGGTTCTTCTTTGTGTTCGTGTCTCTCAGTTGGACCTGGATGGTGCCCACCTTCTGTGAACCGCCTTTGCGCGTTACGGTAAATTCAAAGTAATCGCGCTGCCCCATCCGGCGGAGCTGATCGATTTCATCGTGATTCCGCGCGATGAGAGTGCCCATCTCGCTGCGGGCCATTTGTATGCTGTTTTTCGTGGCGTCCAGGTCGCCCTTCACGCCTGTAACGTCGCCGTTCAGCTTATTCAGGTCCTCTGCGTTCGCCTTGGTGGCGAGTTCGGCCTTGACGGACGTCGCCAAGCCGTTCACCTTCTGGTCCACCGCTGCCGTCGCTGTCTTATTCTGCTTACGCGCGGCAATCAGTTGACCCTGCGTCAAATTTAGCTTGTCCGTAACTACCTTCAGGTCGCTCTGCAATGCCTGATTGATTTCATCTTCTTTGGCCAGCCTCTGGCTTAGCACATCATTCGCTTGCTTCACCGAAGCCTGGGTTGATTGCTCGACGCTGTTCGCGTGATTTAAGGCGCTCCATCCCACTCCTAGACCGAGCAACGAAACTCCACCCAACACAGCCACTGCCAGTCCCACCCAGCGTGGTGTTCCGCTTGTGGTGTGATTCAAGGGTTCTTGATACTCGCTCATAAACTTCCTCTCCTCTGGGGTTTTTGCCCCCTGCGGCTAGAAAGGGTGCACACCTCACGCCAAATCTCTAGAACTGGGGTTTCTGACCTTAACCCAAGTGAATACATACGCTTGTCGGCAAGACAGGAGGCTGTGGAGGGAGGATTTATACGTACTAGTACTAGTAAAGATTACGCGGTCGTTTCGTCTTCGGTAAATTTTGCTGCAGAGAGGTCACCGCGAAAGCGAGTAACGCTTTAGCAACTCAAAAAATGCAAGTTGACGCGCAGATCGGAACGGTTGTCGATAAGCTATTGCAGGATAAAGTGTTATTGTAAGAAAGTCAGGCAGCTTGGGGAGCGTGCTCTTCATCGGAGCCCTTCGCCGGAGTAAAATAGCGATCCAGCGTGCTCATCGCCGCGTCCAAGACCATGTGGCAATCGGAGCAGGACTCGAGGTGCCGCTTAATCTCATTCACCACAGGCGGCGACAGTCTTCCCTCTAAATACCAACAAATCAAATGGATAGTGTCTCGACAACTCATGACTGCGGTTCCCCCGTGGCCCCGCGCCGATATCCGGCTCAGCTATCTTCAATGCATTTGATTCACCAAACCTAGGAAAACAAGCGAGATTATAAATGCTGTAATATCAATAAATTGCATGGTCTGTGCGGAAGGCAGGCTCAAACGCCATGAATCATTGAGGGAAAGATTACGCAGCCATTGCAACATTTGTGCGAAGACGCAGTTCCCGCAGGCTCACCGCTTGGGGACTACGGACATCTCTCGCAGAGCCTCGATCCGGGCCTCGAGAGGCGGGTGGGTGCTGAAGAGTGAGGTCACCGAGCCCCTGCCAAAGCGTGGTTTCACAATGCATAGCGATGACGTGGACTGTGAAATAACCGTCGTCGGGATCCGATTATTGTATGCGCCGAGTTTTTGCAGTGCGCTCATAAGCCCGAACTGGTTGCCGACCATGCGGGCACCAGTCGCGTCCGCGGCAAACTCTCGTTGGCGCGAGAGGGCCAACTGCAACAGCATCGCGGCTAAGGGTGCGAGGATCATAAGCGCCAAGTCTACGATTACGCCGCCGCCCTTTCGGTCTTCGCGGTCGCCCCCTCCGAACCAAAGGCCCCAATGCGCGATCCAGGTCATGGCTCCTGCGAGCGTGGCCGCGATGGAGCTGATCAAAATATCGTAGTTGCGCACATGGGATAGCTCGTGAGCGATGACCCCTTCCAACTCGTCGTCATTCATCAACTCCAGCAGGCCTTGCGTCACCGCAACAGACGCGTGATGCGGATTCCTACCAGTGGCGAAGGCATTCGGCGCTTGCTCCGGCACAACGTACAGCTTTGGCACAGGTATATTCGCTTTGGCAGCCAATCGCTCCATCACTGCGTAGAGCCGCGGCAATTGCTCTCGCGTAACCGGCTGGGCGCCGCTCGACTTGAGCGCGATTTTATCGGAAAAGAAATAGGCGAACGCGTTGGTGCAAACCGCAATTCCCAGCGCAATGGTCATGCCATTTCGCCCGCCCAAGTAAGCGCCCACCATCATCAAGAAGAGCGTCAGCACTACCAGAAGAAATGTCGTTCGAAGAACTCTCATGTTGTTCCTTCACTGCACTACACGCACAAGACTTACCGACAGAGGAAAACTGAGTGAGAGGAGTTCTCACTCCAGGGTTCCCCACCCACTCTATTAGATTCTAGCGGCTGCCGCAGGTTGTTTCGCCTTCAGGCGCTCGAAACGTATTGCGTTTTTCTGCCCGTCGCGATCCACTCGAAGGTGGTCACCTGGGAGCACTTTGCCCTCCAGAATCTGCATCGCCAGAGGATCCTGAATCAGACGCTGGATCGTTCGCCGCAGCGGCCGCGCCCCGTATGCCGGCTCATAACCCTCTCGCAACAACAACTCTTCCGCCGCAGGGGTGAGTTCCAACGTGATTTGCCGTTCCGCGAGCAGTTTTTCGACGCTCTTTAGCAGCAGCCCGACAATGCGGCCAAGCTGCTCCTTGCCCAGCGGGTTGAAAATCACAATTTCATCGATACGGTTGATGAACTCCGGACGGAACGCCGCGCGCAACGCCTCCATTGCTTCTTTTCGGGCGAGTTCCGGATCCTTGTTGGAAAGTTCGAAGATAGCCGTCGATCCCACGTTGCTGGTCATGACCATCACGGTGTTGCGGAAATCCACCGTGCGGCCCTTTCCATCGGTCAAGCGGCCGTCTTCGAGAATCTGCAACAGAATGTTGAAGACATCTGGGTGCGCCTTTTCAATTTCGTCGAACAAGATCACCGAGTAAGGGTGCCTGCGCACTTGCTCCGTGAGCTGTCCGCCTTCTTCGTAGCCGACATAGCCTGGAGGCGCGCCGATCAGCCGCGACACACTGTGCTTCTCCATGTATTCGCTCATGTCGATGCGAATCATCAGTTTTTCATCGTCGAATAGAAATTCCGCCAGCGCGCGTGCCAGTTCCGTTTTCCCTACGCCCGTGGGTCCAAGAAAAATAAAGGAGCCAATGGGCCGCTTCGCATCAGACAATCCGGCGCGGCTCCGGCGCACGGCGTTGGCCACGCGTCCCAGCGCCTCGTCCTGTCCAATTACGCGCTGACGCAGCCGTTCTTCCATGTGCACGAGCTTTTGTGCTTCGCCCTCCAGCAGACGTCCCGCCGGAATTCCGGTCCATTTGCTCACCAATTTCGCTATGTCTTCTTCGTCCACCTCTTCTTTCAGCATCGGAGCATCTTTTTGCATCGATGCAAACCGCTCCTCAGCCTTCTTCAAATCGTGTTCCGCAGCAGCGATCTTGCCATAACGAATTTCCGCGACTTTGGCGAGCTCGCCCGCGCGCTCGTATTTCTGCTCCTCGGTTTTGAGTTGCTCGATTTGCTCCTTGAGCGTACGGATTTTTCCGATCGCTTCCTTTTCCGCTTGCCAACGGGTCTTCCGTGCGCTGGAGTCCTCTTTCAATTTCGCAAGTTCTTTTTCGATTTGGTTGCGCCGCTCTTTCGAATGCGCATCTTTTTCTTTCAACAGAGACTGCCGCTCAATCTCCAGTTGCAGGATGCGGCGCTCGATCTCGTCGATCTCAACAGGCAGAGAATCGATCTGCATGCGCAGGCTTGCCGCCGACTCGTCGATCAAGTCGATCGCTTTGTCCGGCAGAAAACGGTCGGAAATGTAGCGGTGCGACAAAGTTGCGGCTGCCAAAATTGCCGCGTCCTTGATTCGCACGCCGTGATGAACTTCGTAGCGCTCCTTCAAGCCGCGCAGGATCGCAATCGTGTCTTCCACCGTGGGCTCACTTACCAGCACCGGCTGAAATCGACGCTCCAGCGCCGGATCTTTCTCGATGTACTTTTTGTATTCATTCAGCGTAGTCGCGCCAATCGCGCGGAGTTCTCCTCGCGCCAACGCCGGCTTCAACATGTTGGAAGCGTCCATCGCACCTTCCGCCGCGCCCGCACCTACCAGGGTGTGCAGTTCGTCGATGAACAGAATGATCTGCCCTTCCGCTTCCGTAATTTCCTTCAACACCGCCTTCAAGCGGTCTTCAAATTCCCCGCGGAATTTCGCGCCGGCCACGAGCGCTGCCAAATCCAGCGCCACAAGCCGCTTAGTTTTCAGCACGTCCGGCACGTCTCCAGAAACGATGCGCTGCGCCAGGCCTTCGACGATGGCCGTCTTTCCCACACCCGGCTCGCCGATCAGTACAGGATTGTTTTTCGTGCGCCGCGCCAGAATCTGCATCACTCTGCGAATCTCTTCATCGCGGCCAATCACCGGATCGAGCTTCCCGCGCCGCGCCAAATCCGTCAGGTCCCGCGCGTATTTCTCCAGCGAAGCGTATGTCCCCTCCGGATTCTGGGACGTCACGCGCTGCGTTCCGCGCACGCCAGTCAGCGCTTGCAGTATCGCCTCATGCGAAGCGCCTTGCCGCTTCAGCAACTGCCCTGCCGGGTCGCGCTCCTCGCCGGCAAGGGCGAGAAATAGGTGCTCTGTTGAAACGTACTCGTCCTTGAACCTCTCCGCTTCGTCAAATGCCCGCTCCAGAACGTTGTTCAACGGCTTGCCCATATGTTGCTGCGCAAAGCCCTGCACTTTCGGCAACCGCGCGATCTCCCGCTCGATCTCCTGGCTAAACGCTTCGTTTCGGATGCCCAGTCGCGCCAGCAGGGGAGGTACCACCCCGTCCGTCTGCGACACCAATGCCTCGAGGATATGTACGGGCTCAATCTGTTGATTCTCGTGATGCGCCGCCACTTCGTTCGCGTGTTGCAGCGCTTCTTGCGCTTTCACCGTCATCTTGTCGAATCGCAGCATGCTCTACCTCTCTTCTCGGCCCTTCCGCAGGCAAAAAGGGGCTGCCGCACTGGCCAGCCCCTCTCTCATATCACAGCTTTCCTGCGGGCTTACTTCGCCCCAGCGGCCTTAGCCACTGCCGGCGTACCCACATTAACTTTGATCTGCTTCGGCTTCGCTTCTTCACGCTTCGGAATCGTCAGGGTCAGCACTCCGTTCTGATAATCGGCCTTGATCGCTTCCGAGTTCACGGTATTGGCAAGCGAGAAGCTCCGGCTGAACGTTCCATATGCGCGCTCCACGCGCAGATAATTCTCTTCGTTCACCTTCTTCTCGAACTTGCGCTCACCGCGAATGGTCAGGATGTTATTTTCCACACGAATGTCCAGATCCTTCGGATCCACTTCCGGCACATCGGCCTTTACGACCAGCTCATGCTCGGTCTCATAAATGTCGACCGCCGGCGCCCAGCTCGTGAGGCTTGATTCCTCAGCCGAACGCTCCAGCGCGTTACCGAATAAACGATTCACTTGGTCCTGCAGGGTGGAGGCCCCGCGGAAAGGTTCCCAACGGTTCAATGTTGCTTTCATTTTTGTATCTCCTGCTTCTGAAAAACTTTATTCACTACAGTAAAATCATATTATATGAGCGTATCTATGTCAAGTATAATTCTCTGCGTGCGAATCAGAACACAAATCATTTATTTACATAAACATAGAGAATAAGCATCCTTCAGAGATTGTACGTACTCGCCGCACATCTACTGATTTCTGTCTCGAGATTCTCTCTGATGTTTCCAGTCAACTCCCAGGTGCAGATGCTGCTAGACTTCTTCTCGATGCACCTCGATGACCTCAATTACAGCCTGCCACACCACCAAATCGCTCAACAGCCGCTCAACCGCCGGGATGCTTCCCGGCTCCTACTCCTTTCCCGCGCCAAAGGTACGTTAGAGGACCGGCTCTTCGCAGATCTTCCGGACTTGCTGCGCGGCGATGAACTCATCGTGCTTAATAACACCAGGGTCATTCCGGCCCGCCTTTTCGGCCGCCGTGAGGGAGTACACGCTCAGCCGCCATCCCGCTCCATCCGCCGCGAGCACCTGACGGGCAAGGTGGAAGTATTCCTCACCCGCAAACTCGACTCTCAAACGTGGGAGGCGCTTGTCCGTCCTGGCCGGAAGATGCAAACGTATGAACGAGTCTTGTTTGGGGAGGGGGAACTGGAAGCCGAAGTAATCTCCCGCGGCGAGCTCGGCCAGCGTACTCTGCGCTTTGTTTCACGTGACACACGCGGCGTCGCGGAGCATCTCGAACGCCTCGGCCATATTCCGCTTCCGCCGTACATTCATCGCGGCGACGAGCCTGGAGACCGCGAGCGCTATCAGACGGTATTTGCCAAGAATCCCGGTGCCATTGCCGCCCCCACTGCGGGATTACACTTCACTCCGGAAATTCTGGATCGGATACGCGCGCGCGGCGCGAAAATCTGCGAATTGACGCTCGACGTGGGCCTGGGCACGTTTCAACCAGTCCACAGTGAACTGTTGGAAGAACACGTGATGTACGCCGAGTCCTTCGAAATTCCCCTTCAAACAGCCCAGCTCATACTAGAAGCGCGAGCCGCAGACCGTCCTATTCTTGCCATTGGCACCACGGTCGTCCGCGCGCTTGAATCCGCAGCGATTCGCGCCGCGGAATCCGGCTCCGCCGAATTACTTCTACCCGGCAAAGCCGATGCCCAACTATTCATCTATCCGGGATTTCAATTCCGCGTGGTGGACGCACTGCTCACGAATTTCCATCTGCCGCGCTCGACTCTGCTCGCGCTGGTTTGCGCGTTTTCTGAGCGCGAAAAAGTGCTCACGGCTTACCGCCATGCCGTTCAATCAGGTTACCGGTTTTACAGCTATGGAGATTGCATGTTGATTCGCTAACGGCAGTTAAAGGAGATTTCGGAAAGAGAGAAAAGATTTTTGAGATTGGCTGCAATACGCTAACGGGGAGGTAAGTCTTCGCAACAGTCGCTTCAGGCGGTTCCTGCCATCTCAAGATCTGTACCTGTGAAATTACGAGTCGGGAGGCTGCGATCGAGAGCAGCCCCCCTCTCGTCCATCCGAAAGGAGTTACGAACACTCCTAATCTACTCACTAAATACAAAAACCTGAGTTTTTCCCGAAAAACGGACTTCCTTCACTTGGCCGTTTTCGCCGATAAGCACGGAATCATTAGAAGATTTCGTTGTGCGGTCTTCCCAGCGTCCTTCGGCTTCCGCCAGTACCTGGTTTCCTTTTTGCACTGTGACCTTGTTTCCGTCGATCAGCAGGCGGTATGCACCTGCTTGCAGATCAGCTTTGCCGATCTTTGCCGACTGGGCAATGTTGATGGTCTTGCTGACTGGTTTTGCGAGGAGTGGTACGGCGCAAGCGAGCGCCGCGACCAATGCTGCACTGCGGAGAATCGAATTGAATTTCATGCGTGTCAACATCCTTTCCTTCAGGATCGAGTCAGCCGCATTTCTGCCGCCGCAAGCTGAACAGAGAGTTGACACGCGTGTTCTAGGCGAGTAGTCTCACCCGCAAGACACCTCGTTCTTCCTGGACTAACGGCCGGAAAGACTGCGTGTCATCGCCCCGCGGCTGCCACCGCGGGGTTTTTCTTTTGATCCCTTTGGCTTGCCTGCGCAGCTCTTCCGGCTGCACATGTATAGACGAGCCGGACATTGCGAATGTTTCGTCGGCCATCGGATTTTTTTATTTAATTCCTTTCATTTTTTGTTACTGGTTTTTTTCCTGTTCTAGTTTTACGATGTTATTTTCTAAACTACTTATAAATAGTCGAAATTTCTTCGAGACTTTCTCATTTCGCACACGTCGCATCCCATTTTTTCCGTCGGACCCCTGGTGCATGGTGCATCGGCTCCCGGCTTCATCTATACTCAATGGCATTTTGCGGATGGTGTGAATGCGCATTCTAGTTCTAAGCGATCTTCACGCAAACGCCACGGCCCTCGCCGCTGCGCTTGATACGGCCGCGGGGCGGTGGGACGTGTCCGTGTGTCTCGGCGACGTCGTGGGCTACGGGCCCGACCCGCATGAGGTCGTCGCTCGGCTTCGCGAACTTGGGACGGAAACCATTCGCGGCAATCACGACAAAGCGGTCACAGGCCTGATGGATACCACCGATTTCAATCCAGTTGCGAAAGCCGCCGTGGATTGGACTCGTTCGCGGCTGAACGCGGAAGATCTCTCCTGGCTTTCCGGCCTCCCTCAGGGACCGCTCGCCACTGACGGAATCGTTTTGGTCCATGGCGCGTTTCAAGATGAGGACGAATATGTCTTCACTCCCGCACAAGCTCTCGATGGCTTACTGGATTCCACGGCAGAAGTCACTTTTTTCGGACATACCCATCATCAGGGCGGATTTTCTTATCAGGACTCCAATCTTGAAGTGCTGCAGATTCGACCGCGCCCTTCGGAAGCGTTCGCCGCCCTCCGCATCGAACACCCGCGACGCTATTTGCTAAATCCCGGCTCCATCGGCCAGCCGCGCGACGGCGATCCCCGCGCGGGCTTCGCCATCGCCGATATCGAGCACCAAATCGTCGAATTTTGGCGCGTTCCCTATGACATTTCCGCGGTACAGGAACGGATGCGCACCGCACAGCTTCCGGAACCTCTAATTCATCGGCTCGTCGTCGGTCGCTAATCGCGGGCCGGTTAGTGTCGGATGGTAAGCTGGCTCACTTTTCTCTCCTGCCGCCTTGACGCGCGACAGCATCCGGGCCAGCATCATTCCCTGAGTGCAATACATGCCTGAATCTCTTCAGATCGAAACTCCGGATCAGCCGCAACCAACCAGCGGCCGCTCCTGGATCGTGTGGATGGGGGCGGCAACGATCGCTATCGCCCTGATCATTGTGATGTGGCCCGGCGGGGAGCGCCGGTCCTCTTCTCTCACGCGCGAATCACATCTCCCGTTTGGCGCCCCTGAACAAGCATATGCGCCGAAGATTCAAGTAGAAGACTTGACACTCAGCCGAGCTGAAAATTTTCTGCATCAGGAGGTCACCATGCTCGCGGGCCGCCTGTCAAATGGAGGCAACTTAACACTCTCCAACGTCGAGCTCACTGTCGAATTCTCAGACGAGCTTGGCCAAGTCGTTCTGCGCGAATCCCGCGCCGTGTTCTCCCTGCGGGCGGCTCCATTTGCTCCGGGCGAGCGCCGCGACATTGAAGTTTCCTTCGAGCACATCCCTTCTTCCTGGAACATCCAGAAGCCCGTGGTCAGGGTCTCGGGAATTCTCTTTGCTTCCAACAAAGAATAGTTCAAGAGCTAAGTATTTCATTTATAATCTCCGGCGTGGACCTTTCCGCCGAATTGCTGGCATGTCTCAAGGAATTCACCGCCGACGGCGCCATCGAGATTCGCGAGAATGGCGGGCGCGTTGCCCCATTCTCCGGGCTCTCGTGGGAAGTGCGCGGCGCCGCGGAGAAACCTCTCCTGCATCTGTGGTCCGAAAACTACAATCTAACGCGCCGAGTGCTTGCCATCACAGACCACTCCGACCAGCGGTTAGCGCTTGCCGTCGAACGGTTCGGCCGCGCAAAGCCCGGCCGCCTCGAATTTATTCGCATGGAGTACGAGCGCAACCTCCGCGATCTATCTCGCGAAGAGTTTTGCGCCGGTCTTGGGCATCTCCTGGCGGAACGCTTTCCCGATGAATCCCTCGAGTCTCTGACGTCAGCGCCTGACCTCGAACACTCTATTTCCGGCAACTATGTACGCGGACTTCTCCGCCGCGGTTCTTCTTATGTCGCCGTCCTTGCTGTTCCAGACGGTGAGTCCGCTGATACTGCGGAAAGCAGCCTGACTTTTGGACTGCTGTGGCTGCATCGCTCGCGAAACTCCTCCCGGCGCGCCGCCGTCATTGCGCTTCGGCTTATTCTGCCAAAAGGAGAGGCGCGCCATGTGATACCTCGTGCCGCTGCTCTGAAACCAGATATATCCCTTGAACTCTATGAACGAGATCCGCTTCGCGAAACGCTCGAAAAGATCGATCCGCGCCGCGCGGGAAATCAAGAGACTTGGCTGGTTCCCCATCGCGAATCGCAAGCGCTCCTCGATCGTTCGCATTCCGCACTCGATCCGGTCGTGGCCCTGTCGCCGCGCGCAGTCACCGTGCATCCTGTTGCACAGTCGCGCGAGGTCGTACTGCGATTTCGAGGCTTAGCATTTGCCCGCTGGGACAATGGACGCATTTTCTTCGGCTGTCCCGATTCCCGCGAGGAACTTACATCATCCTCGCTACCCGCTCTCAAGAGGCTGCTTCAGCAACTCGACTTTCATCGTCACCCGCTCGCCAGCGAGTCGCATCATGCTTTTTACCGCGCGCAGCCGGAGCGCTGGCTCGAAGCTATGATCCGCGAAGACGTCACCCGAATCGATGCGGCTCTCGATCCGCGTTTTGTTTATTCGCAAGTCTTCGCGCACGCTGGCGGCGAGCATGGCATTCTCGATGTGCTTGCCGTCACTCGCTCCGGTCGTCTCGCCATTCTCGAACTAAAAGCCAGCGAGCACATTCATCTCCCGCTGCAAGCCGGCGGCTATTGGCTTCGTATTCGCCGTCATCTGGAACAATGCGATTTTGCTCGCTACGGATATTTCCCAGGAATTGAACTTCAGGCCGCTCCGCCGCTCGTCTATCTCGTCGCTCCGGCTCTTCGATTCCACCCGGCCACGGATATCCTCTTGCGTTTTCTGCTGCCCGAACTGGAAAGCACGCGTGTTGGCCTGGCGGAAAGCTGGCGCCGCGGCCTACGCGTCGTCATGCGGCAATAGGCGTCAGCCGCTGTCCTCGGTCGACGATTCTCCATTTTCCACAAATCATTTGCGGTATTTTCTTTCCGGCGAAATATCCTGTTCCGGATCGCCGCGGCAAAGTAGAATAATCCGTACCAACCATCAGGAGCGCATATTGGATTTTTCCGCGACCATCCGGCATTCGGCTCACGCTTCTCTAATTGATGTTCGCGGCCGTCTCACTTTTTTCGAAGTCGGCGTTCTCCGCGAAAGCGTCTCTCGCCTTCTCGGGGAAGGCCGCAAGCAGATTGTCCTCAACCTCAGCGAACTGCACTATCTCGACAGCTCCGGAATTGGCGAGCTGGCGCGCATTTATGTGATGGTGCTCAAGAGCGGTGGCGAAATGAAGGTTGTCGGATTATCCCACAGCGTCGAGGATGTTTTGAAAGTCACCCGGCTATATCAGGTGTTCCCGGAGTTTCCGGACGAAGAAGCCGCATTGCAAAGTTTCTCCGGAGCAGGTCCCGCAAAATCACCAGGAAACAGGTAATAGAAAAATACTAGCGAAAAATCGGTCTCAAAAGGAGAGAAGCAGCTAAGGCGTTGAGCCTTAGCTGCTTCCCGGGGTGTGTCCTCGAAGTGGTTAGTTATTAATTTAGATGCATGGCAGCGGAAAAGGTTTCCAAATTTTCAAAATATTTTGCCGATCCCGATTTCGCCGAAAATGCTTAATAAAACAGATACTTACGCCACCGTTCGTCGCGGTGTCCGATGAGCCGCATCAACTGCCGTGAGGTATGGAGCGTGAACGGCCGCGGTCGCCGTGCCAGTTTTAGCCCGGCCTCTTCCGGTGTCCGGTCACCCTTGCTGTTGTTGCAGCGGTAGCAGCATGCCACAAGATTTTCCCACGAAGAACGTCCGCCGCGCGACCTGGGCACAACATGGTCCAGGGTCAATTCAGAACTGGGGAAAATTCTACCGCAGAATTGGCAAGTGTTTCGGTCTCTCAGCAAAATGTTTTTCCGCGAAAGCGCCCGGCTTTGCTGCGGAATGTGCCGGTACGCCAGCAGCCGAATCACCGACGGGACTTTGTGGGCATGCGCCGCCGAGTGCACTTCCGCGCTATGCATCTCTTCGGCCTGAGCCACCCCCTTCAGAAGTAGCACCATCGCGCGGCGCACGGCCGTCACGTTGATGGGCTCGTAGGTCGCATTCAATACCAGCACGGGTTCATGCATCAGCGATGCACGCCTCGGCATTTTCGGGTTGTGGAATCTACTGTCCGCGGGATCCGCGGACCCGGGCGCAGGAGCAGCGCCCGCTTCAGGGGCATACCGCCCCCGGAAATCGACCGACTTTGGCCGGTTTGCGCTCATCGCGCTACCTTAAGTTACAGGGTACCACTTCTAGGGGCCGGCAGGGGGTTTCTCGCAGCTCGGGCTACCGTAAGTCCTATAACCGACTTGGCTCCCGACTCCAGCAGCGCCCGTGCGCACGCATCAAGCGTCGCCCCAGTGGTCATTACATCATCTACCAGTAGGACGCGCTTATTGTCAACCTGGCTGCCTGGACGTGTGGCAAAAGCGCCACGAACGGACTCCCAGCGCTCCTCTAAACTCAGCACCTGCTTGTTCGGACGAGGCCGTGTTCTCATCAGCAGCACAGATTTATGGGGCAGGTTCAGCCTTCGGGCCAGCGGTTTGGAAATAAGCCCGGCTTGGTTAAATCCGCGCTCCCGCTCGCGGTCGCGGTGTAGCGGCACAGGCACCACTACGTCGCCGGCCAGCAGCTCACCTTCCCGTTCTGCTATCTCCGCCAATCTTTGCGCGAACCACGACCCCAGCGGTTCGATCCGCTCCCACTTCAACAAGAGGATTGCCCGCACGAGCGGTCCGTCATATATGCCGAAGCTTCTCGCCCGATCGAAGGCATAGGTCCTCTGCTGGCATGCGCGGCAAACCAACTGTTCTGCCTCCGCCGCTGTCATCCCCGCAAGCGGCTGCCCGCACACTTCACACTTTTTCTCGGGAGGCGCTTCGAATGACGCCAGGCACTCCTCGCAAATTGGCACCCGGCTCGCTCGCATTAGCAGCATGTCGCAGATCCGGCACCCCGCAGGGAAAAACACGCTCGCGATCGCATCGCTGGCTTCCGCCAACCATCCGCGCACACCCCTCCGCACGCTCCAAGCCGGTTGCGTGGAAGATAGTTCTCGCGTCACCCAGGGAGAAATCTACTCTTCCGGGTCTTATAAGGAAAGAGAGAATGTACGCTAAGGTAATTTCAGGACGAGGCTTGCTTTAAACTTATAGGACCAGCCTTCTCAGGCTGGCCGCTCATCCTGCCTGTAACCCTCGGGTTTACAGCAGACCTTGTTCCATCTTCTCCTGGCAGGAGAGGCAGTGCTTGGCCCAGGGTACCGCTTCGAGCCGTTTCTGCTGCATCTCTTCCTGACAGTTTGCGCAGACTCCGTAATCATCGGTCTGAATGCGCTTGAGTGCCGCATCGATCATGTTCAGGATCGTGCGGTCCGTATTGGTCATTCCAAAGAGGAATTCCTTGGTGTAGGAATTCGCTGCTTTGTCGGCGAGGTCCACCGTCGGGTCTTCGTCCGCGGTTCGACCCTCTTCCTGCGTGCGCGCGATAGTCTTCATCAGCTCCTCGCGCCGCGTCACCAGTTTCTTTCTGTAGTAATCGAGCCTTTTCTTGTCCATGGGAGTCCTGCCCCCTGTCTGCTTTCGGGGCCATCTAAAAACTCCGTAGTGTAGACCTGCCCATTCGGAGTGTCAAGTTAGAGGGGGTCCGGGGTACCGTCAAGGATTTTGTGTAAATTTGAAAAAGGGTTTTCTTTCCCAGGAGCTGTTCAGGTGCGAGAGGACGCCGTAGATGATGCGGTCGCAGCTTTCGAGATTGGTGAAGCTGGACATGGGGCGGGTACGGCGGCGCACTTCACGGAAGGCGCGTTCGATCACGTTGGTGGTGCGCAGTTTTTTCCAGTGCGCTTCCGGCAAGTTGAAAAAATTCAATAGCGCGTCCAGGTTGTGCTCGACGCAAGCCACAGCGGTGGGCCGGCGCTGCTCCCAGTGCTGTTTCCATTGGCGGAAGGCGCGTAGCGCTTCGTTCCTGCTGCTGGCGCGGTAGATGGCGGAGGCTTCGGCTACGCAGGAGCCGTCCTGGCGGCCGACTTTGCTGGCGATGTTGCGCATCTTGTGAGCCCAGCAGAGTTGCATGGGCACCCGTGGAAAAACCACCGGCAAAGCGGCGCGCAAGCCTTTGCCGCCGTCGGTGACGATTAGCCGGAGATGTTTTCCTTCCAGGCCGCGCAGGAACAGCCCTTGCAGAAACTCCAGCCAGGCGGCTTCGCTTTCGCCGTGAGCGAAGTGGTAGTCGAGAATTTCGCGCTTGCCGTTGGGGAGCACGCCGTAGGCCACTAACACCATGCGGCGGCGGACTTTAGCGGAGAGATCGCGCATTTTGAGCGACACGCCATCGAGGAAAAGGTAGAGGTAGTCGTCGCGCAGGGCGCGGCGATGGAACTGTGCGACGGCGTGGTCCAGTTGGCGGGTGATGTTGGAGATGGTCTGCGCGGAATAGCATTCTCCGAGAAAGGGTTCGAGAACTTGGCCGACCTGGCGGGTGGAGATGCCGCGCAGAAAAGCCTGGAGCACCAGTTCGTTGACGTCTTGCTGGCGGCGCTGATAGCGCGGAAGGAATTGGGAGCGAAACCCGCCGCGGGTGCGGGGAACTTTCAGACGGCAGAGCACGCCCAGCTTGGTGGTGAGATCGCGAAAGTAGTAGCCGTTGCGGTAGTCCAGACGGGCGGTGGGAGCGTGCTCGTAGTAGCCGAGGTCGAGATGGCGGTCGCGCTCGGCCAGCAAAGCCTGCTCGATCAGCCGTTTGATTGCGGAACGCACGTGCTCGGCAAGGTCCTGTTCAAAGAATTCTTGGCAGTCGGCCAGGTCCAGCTTAAGATGACCATCCACGAGGACTTCCAGTTCTCGCATTAGGGTGTACCTCCTCTGTGAGTTCGCGCTCCAAAGGAAAGTACGCCCTTTTTTTCGCTCAAAACCGGAATTTACACAAAAGACGTTACGCTACCAGGTCCGGCGGTTTCTGGGATGCCTGCCGCTAGGTCCGCGCGTCTCTATGGCACCACCGGCAGAATCAGGGCGGAAGGGTGCGCTTTGTCGTGGTAAATCACGTTGGTCGCTTTGATCATCCGCGTCCCCCGCGCTTGAATCTCGCCCGTATTCAGGTTCCTGTCGAACCGCGGGAAGTTGCTGCTCGAAACCTCCAGCCGCAATTTGTGACCCGCCAAAAAAACATTGCTCGTCGCCCACAAGTCCACCGTCATGTGATAGGTCTCGCCCGGATTCGCAAGCTCCGGCCTCTCCTGCGAATTCCGGTAACGCATCCGCAGAATCCCGCTCGTCAAATTTTGCGCAAATCCATTCGGCCAGACATCCACCAACATTCCAGTGAAATCCGTGTCCACCGCGGAACTGCTCACATACAAATCCAGCGTCACCGGCCCCGTCACCTCGAAATCGTTTCCAAAAGCCGGCGTCGTGAACACCAGCACATCCGCCCGGCCTTCCGCAGGCCGCTGATCTTCCGGCCCGATTCCCGTTGGCAATGCGCCACAACAAAGCGGCCCGCCAATCGTGGGTACCGCGTCGCTCGGATCATAAACATACTGGTCGGCCTTTTCTTCCGTAGGCGCCGCGGTACTCAGCGTTCCGTTTCCTCCTAGCCCATTCGCCCCACCGCTTGCCGAATGCAGGTAATACTTCGTGCTCTTCGCGCGCGCCAAAGGCCAATCGTCTTCATCGCGCCACTCATTTTTCCCCATCACAAATATCTTCACAGGCTTCTCGTGCTCCACTCCATTCGCCACTCCTTTAAAAATCGAGTCGTACCACCGCAGTGTCAACTCATCCTGGTCGATCGGCAGCTTTTCCCCAAAATCCACCGCTCCAACTTTTCTGTTGTTCGAACCGCCCGCGTGTCCGCCCACGTAAACCACCAGCCGTTGCCCGTGTTTCGCCGCGTCCGTCCCGCCTTCCGTCTTCAATCTCTGATAATTCTTCAACGATCCACCCAGAAAAATGTCATACCAAGCCGCAAAACTGAGCACCGGCACTTGAATATTCGCGTAATGATCCTCGATCGACCACTGTTTCCAATAGCTGTCGTAATCCGGATGCGCCAGCCAATCCTTGAAGTACGGCGCAATTCCCGCCGCGGAAGGCGCTTCGAGCACGGCAAAATCCGCCAGCGGCAAAGTCTTCGTTCCTGCAAGAGCATTGCTCTCTTCCACGCGCCGCCGCATCGTATTCATCGCCAATCCCGTTCCCCACGATTCGTTGAACCACTGTTCGAACGCCCCGCCCTGATACGTCCATCCCTCGTGGTAGTTCGACGCCGTCACCGTCGGGCAAATCCCCGCCAAATGTGGCGGCTTCGCAATTGCCGCCAAAAACTGCGTCGCCCCGACGTACGATCCGCCGAACATTCCCACTTTTCCATTTGTATAGGGAAGCGCCGCGGCCCATTCCACCGTGTCGTAGCCATCCTGCAATTCGTTCTTGAAGGTGTACCATTCGCCATCCGACGTGAACCGCCCACGCACGTCCTGCGCGATCACCACATACCCCCGCGCCGCTCCCTTCAATCCAAAATTCGTCTCGCCCGTTTTGTCGTAAGGCGTGCGTACCAGAAGCACTGGAAATTTCCCTTCTGCTTTCGGCCGGTAGATGTCCGCCCGCAACGTCACGCCGTCGCGCATCTTCGCCGGCACGTTCCGCTCGACCACAACTTCATAATGCTCCGCCGCCCAGGCCACCCCCGCTGCCGGCAGGGCAATCATTATGACGATCGCTGCCGCGAATCTCTGCGCGCTCTTCATGCGCTCTCCCGTTTGCTCCCCATTTTGCAGGGCGCGACAAACAGCGCAGCCTAGGCCCACTCCCCGCCACTGTCAAGGCCCCCCGCGAGTTGCATGCAAACAACATCGCAGATAGTAGGCTATTCAAGAATTGAGGCGCGGCTAGCCGCCAACCGAGGGCTGGCGCGCGCAGGTGTTTAGATTAAAATTAGCCGGAGGATTGTGAAGGGACCGCGAAATAAAAATGATGGTGATTGCGGCAGGCGGGGTTGAAGGGGGCGTGACACGCGGGACACCGGGAGTTGGATTGGAGGTAGGCGGAGATGGTGAGTTCGGCGCGGCAGGCACCGCAGAGGATGGCTTGGTGGTGCCATTCGGATTGCGGCCAGGGCTCGATGGGATGGCTGGCGAGGGCGTTGTGGCAGTCTTTGCAGGCGTAGTAGAGGCCGCAGCAGCGCATTTTGATAGCGATGATGTCGAGCGGAGAGTGGTAATGGAGACAACGGGTTTGGGGATCGAGATTCAGGCCGCGGACATCGGGAGTGGCTGGAGGCATTGGATGAATGGTGGATCGAGAGTAAAGAATAGCAAAATGCAGCAAGCACCGGGGAGGCCGGAAGGACGGGGCGGGGCTGGCGCTACCATTGTTGTGTGGGGATGTGCTATAAGGGTCGGGCCGTGAAAAGTGCCGCGAAACAGGAACTTGCCCCGGTTGAGCGGGAGCGTGCCGAGGTTTCGGTGGAGCGGGCCTCGCCAGGGAAAGTGGAAGGATCGGTGGGGGCCGTAGGGGAAGATGCTTCGCGCTATTGTCCGGCGTGCTCGCAGCGGCTGGAATCACGGCGTTGCAAATTGATTTGCCCGGTCTGCGGATATTACATGTCGTGTGCGGACTATTATTGATAAGCTTTGTGGTCCCGGCCCGGGTTGCCGCCGGAACTGCTATCCGATGAGGAGGAAAACAAAGTGGCCTTGAAGATGACGAACCGGGAAGTGGATGGCGTAGCCGTGGTGGCGCTGGACGGCCGCATCGTGCTTGGCGAAGAGAGCAACGCGCTGCGTGAAAAAGTGAAAAGCCTGATCGCCGAAGGAAAGAAGAAAGTCGTGCTGAACATGGCGAACATTACGTTTATCGACAGCGCGGGCCTGGGCACTCTGGTGGCCGCGCATCACAGCGCCAAGTCCCAGGGCGCGGCGTTGAAGCTGGCTCACCTGGGCGCCAAGTTTCAGGAAGTGCTGCAGATCACCAAACTGCTGACGGTGTTTGACGTGTACAACACTGAGGCGGAAGCAGTGTCCAGTTTCACAAAGTAAACTGGACTGCGGCGCGAAGATAGGTTTTTGTTGGAGGGCACGCGTCTGCGTGCCCTTTTTCTTTAGCATGATCGGCAGTTGGGCAGGGTTCAGTCTCCTGTCCTTTCTGATTGCCGTCACCCCTCCACTCGGTACATGGTGATGCCGCTCAGCAGTTTGGGATAAAAGTCCGTGGATTTTTGCGGCATGACTTCTCCTGCGGTGGCGATGCGCATCACTTGATCGACATCCACGGGATTGAGGAGAAACACGATTTGCGCGGAGCCGCGATCGACGGCATCGAGGGCAGCGGAAGCTTCCCGCTCGTAAGCGAGATTTCTCTCTGCGGTGACGGCCTGCAGCGTGATGCCGAACGCGGGCTCGAGAATCCCATCGTGGAGCAGGACAACATCCAACTCTCGTTGAAGAGGCGAAACGCCGTGCAGGAGCTGCGAGAGGTCGGCGCCGCGACGCAGCGTCAAGACATAGTACGCGCGTTTGCCGGGTTCCGCGGCGGGGTAGACGCCGATGGCTCGTTGTTGGCGCGCGTGCTGAAGATGGGCGAGAAATTCATTTTGGGCCTTGGCTTTTTGTCCGTCGTCTGAAAAGGGAAATACCTTGGCTTCGAACCAAGGCTCGAGATAGCGGCGCGCCTCGCCCCAGGAAAAATCGTGAAGATTTGCGGCCAGCCGGTGTGTTGGGAGAATTGTGAGGCCCTCGCTGCAGGTGTTCACGAATGTCATCATTGCAAAATCGTAGGGGGCCTGCGCATACGGCGCCGATGGATGAAGGCCGCCCGCGTGGAGACGGCGCTCATTACGGTAGGTCAGCGCGGTTTCGTATCTATGGTGGCCGTCGGCGATGACGAGCTTCTGTTCTTCCATGGAGTGCTTGATGGCGGCAGTGCGGCCAGGATCAGCGATTACCCACAGGCGGTGCACAACGCCGTATTCATCGCGCAGCTCCGTTGTGGGAGCTGCCGATTCCGCTTCCTTCAGGATCGCGTCGATGCGTTGCTGAGGGTCCGAGTACAGCATGAAAAGCTGGCCGGTGTGGGTGCGCGTGTGGCGGAGAAGCTCGAGGCGATCGGCCTTTGGACCAGAGAGTGTATGCTCGTGGCGAAAGACGACGCCTGCGGAGTAGTCTTCGAGTCTGCCGGCGCCGATGAAGCCGCGGCGAACCCGCTGCTCGCCGGTCCCGGGCACGCTGTATTGCTGGGAGTAGGCGTAGAAAGAAGGGACGGGGTCTTGCACAATGACGTTTTCGCGGATCCAGCTCTCGAGTGAAGTGCCTGCGCGCGTGTAGACATTGTTCTGAGGGGAATCGTCCGGATAAGTGCGGCCTTTTTCGACGGAGATCAGGCTATGCGGGTCGGCGGCATAGTAGTTGTCCTGCATGACGGGAGAAATTTTGTCGTAAGGCTGGGTCAAGACGCGTTCGAAGGCAACACGCTGTGGATTGTAGCGAAACGCCTGGAAGGGGTGAACCTGAGCCATGTGGTCTCCGGTAATGTTTTGTGCTGCACGACAAGCCCTCTATTTTACGTGAAGTGAAGACGATTCTGAAAAGGATAGAACCCTTTATTCTTTTTTAAAGCAGAATTCATAATGGGTTAAACATTGCCCAAGGGCTGCTGAGACTGGCGGCAAACATAGGTAAGATGGGAGATTCATGGCTGACTCGAAGTTGAGCTCGGTGCGCGCCCTAATTTTTGACCTGGACGGCACGCTGATCGATTCGAAACAGGATTTGATTCATTCCGTCAACGCAATGCTGAGCGAGTTAGGCCGCAAACAGCTGGCAGCGGCGACGATCTCCGGCTACATCGGACATGGCGCGCCGCAGCTCGTCGCGAGGGCGCTAGGGGATGGGTGCAGTGAGGAAGAAAGGCAACACGCGCTGCAATTTTTCCTAAGCTATTACGAGCATCACAAAATGGACACGACGCAGGCGTACCCGGGCGTCGGGGAGACACTGGAACAATTGGCGCGCATGCCGATGGCGGTTTTGACGAACAAGCCGGTGAGAATCAGCGTGCGGATTTTGGAGCAAATGGGGCTTTCGAAATATTTTCGAGTGATCTATGGGGGAAACAGTTTCGAAACGAAGAAGCCCGATCCGCAGGGCGCAACGAGGATTCTAAGAGATCTGGACGCCGAGCCGCGGGAAACGCTTCTGATAGGCGATTCCGAGGTAGACGTGCAAACTGCGCGCAACGCCGGGACGCTGGCTGCGGCGGTAAATTACGGATTTGGAGTGCATGACCGGGGCGCCTACCCCGCGGATATTTATCTCGACCGCTTTGGTGAACTCGTGACGCTTCTGGGTAGCCAGAAAATGTCCGATTAAGCCTCATGCGCGCTCGCCACTCCGCCGAACATAAAACAAGACCTTTTGGCAGAAACGCCGCATCGAGGCCATGGGATTTAGGTCCATTTTCGTGGCAGCCTGTTTTTCGCCCAGAGAAGCTGGCTCTTGGATTTCCAACTTTCCAGAACGCCGTTTCCGAATCGGATCAGCATTGCCGACTTTTCGCTCGGAGCCTCATCTTCCGCGTCCCACAACCTCAAGTTTCGCCGCGAACGGCAGATCTCCGATTAGCCGGCCATGCGTTCCATGGAAAGCGGAACAGCGATCTTTTGCATTGCCCTCCAGGCTCCTTGAATCTTGATACCGAATCGGTCTGCGTGTGGAATATCCAAGAGAACTATTCCGGCTTCCTCTCGCTGTCCTATCTAGGTCATTACTCTTGGGGCATCAAAGAATCCTAATAGACGGACGGACGACTCCTTTTGCACAGTCTTGCAGACTGTCTTAGTGGACCATCGGTCAGTGGAATTGACAGCGACACGATCCGACAAATTTTGCAGCCGAGATGGTTAGCAACACCGGTCAGCAAGATAGATTAACCAGAGTAGTGACCAAGGGAGGATGTAATGAGCAAAGCCGCAGAGTTTGTGACGGGCCCCAGAGAGAATGAGGATACTGCGTCGATTGAGAGTGTGGCGGACATTCTCGAACGTGAAGTCCAAGCTGTAATTGTTGATTGGCTTGCTCGAGTCGAGCTGGAGCCAGACCTAACTTGTATCCGGTTGAACTTTGAACAACGCACCGGCCATCTTCCTCATCTTCTACATGATGTGATTGCGCGGTTGCGTCTGGACGCAGGGACGAAAGCTCCGATTTCGAAGGCTGCGGCCGAACACGGGGATTTGCGGCGTAAACAAGGCTACACGGTAGCGATGGCGGTGGAAGAGTCTCGTCTACTGCAGGTCACCATTTTTTCGACACTGCACAAAAACGTGAAGAATTTGGAATTCAGCGCACTGCTTCCCGACGTAGTGACGATTGCGGACGAGGTGGATGCGCAGTTGAAGGAGCAGATGCTGCGCTTCATGGCGGCGGATACCGCGAAGTCGGCCAAGGGCAAGTAACACGTGTTTTGAGTCGATTAATCCCCATGCCAAGTCTGGAGCTTAGAACTGCGAAACCGGCGAAAATCAAGGATAGGGACGAGTGCGTTTTGCGAAGCGAAGCTGCGCCAAACGATGCGACGAGAATCTTAGAAGAATTGGGTTCGGCAACGAACAAACGATTCCGCGTGGAGTGGGTGACCGTAGTTTCCGGGGGGATTGAGAGGTCGCGTCGAGGCGGGGTCGGGGCCGTGTTGCTTGACCTGACATTACCCGATAGCCACGGCGTCGAGACGTTCGAAAAGTTTTTTGAGGCGGCGCCCCGCGTGCCGCACTTGATCCTGAGCGGGGTCGATCCAGAAGAAATGGCCCCGCAAGCTATACAGGGCGAGGCCCGAAACTACCTGGACGACTATTACGCCGGCGGCTGCCGGATAAGGCAGAGGTGCGCACAATGATGGATGGCCGCGCGGCAGAAGCAATGATGTTGGAAAATGCAGCCGCCAACGTGACACTCGATTCGATCGAAGAGGCGGTACTGCGTACGGATCTGCAAGGCAACGTCACATACTTAAATCGAATCGCGGAAGAGCTGACCGGGTGGAAGCGGGACGAAGCTCAAGGCCGTCCCGTTGCGGACGTTCTCCGATTCATCGATGGCGTCACCGGCGCAACGATGGACAATGCCGTGGGGATCGCAATGCAAGAAGCTGAGACCGCGAAAGCAACGGCCACCTGCAAAAACTGCATGCTGGTTCGACGGGACGGAATCGAATTTGGAATTGAAAGTAAAGTGACGCTTATCCGTGACCAGGATGGGAACATAACCGGGGCAGTTGTGGCTTTCCACGACGTGAGCGAGGCCCGCGCCAAGGCGCTCGAAATGTCGCACTCAGCGCAACACGACGTCCTGACCGATTTGCCAAACCGGGTGCTGTTCAACGACCGGCTGACGCAAGCGATTAGCCTGGCGGAACGCCAAGGTAAGCAACTTGCGGTGATGTTTGTCGATTTGGATCACTTCAAAATGATCAACGACTCCCTGGGCCACGATGTTGGCGACAAGCTGCTGCAGTCCGTAGCGGGGCGTTTGATGGCCTGTATCCGGCGGTCGGACACAGTAAGCCGGTTAGGCGGGGACGAATTCGTGGTACTTCTCTCCCAAGTCGAGCATGCGGAAGACGCCGCCTTCAGTGCGCGAAAAATCCTCAGGGCGTTAACGGCGCCGCATAGTATCGATAATAAAAATCTTGATATCAACGTGAGTATCGGGGTCAGTACCTACCCCAGCGACGGGCAAGATGCGGAAGGCTTGATAAATAGAGCAGACAACGCCATGTACGAAGCCAAGCAACACGGCCGGAATAACTATCAGTTCTTCCGTCGCGAAATGCACGCGCGGCTCGCGGAACGGCAATCGCTCGAAGCGGATTTGCGCTGTGCGCTGGGACGAAACGAATTTTTGCTCCACTACCAGCCTAAGATCAATCTTCAGACAGGTGAGATCACAGGGGCGGAAGCGCTGCTACGCTGGCTACACCCGCAGCGTGGAATGGTGTATCCCGCGCAGTTCGTGCCCGTCGCGGAAGAGTGCGGGCTGATTTTGCCTATCGGACAGTGGGTGCTGCTGGAAGCATGCAAACAGGCGCGGGCGTGGAGCGATGCGGGACTGGGAGTTGTGCCTATGGCGGTAAACGTGTCCGCGGCCGAATTCGGAGCCAAAGATTTTCTCTCAGGAGTCCGGGCGGTGTTGATTGCAACGGGAGTGGCTCCTCAGAATCTAGAGCTGGAGCTGACCGAGAGCGTGCTGATGCGTGACGCGGAGGCTGCTGTGGTCACGCTGGTTAAGCTGAAAGCCATGGGCGTGCAGCTTGCCATCGACGACTTTGGCACAGGTTATTCCAGTTTTACCTATCTGCGGCGTTTCCCATCGGATGCGCTGAAACTCCATCAATCATTCGTCCAGGAGATTACGGCGGACCCGGGAGACGCCAAGATTGTGAGCGCCATGATTAATATTGGCAGGAGCCTGAAACAGCGGGTAATTGCGGAGGGAGTGGAAACTCGCGAGCAGCTGAATTTCCTACAGCGGCATGGATGCAGCGAGGGACAAGGCTATTATTTCAGCCGTCCGGTTGAGGCCGAGCAGGCCGTGGAGTTGTTCAGGGCTGGCATGCCGGAAGGGATGGTCCATTAGCGATTGAAGACGTATAGGAACGCCATGCTGGTGGCCGACGCGCCGACTTCGCTCGTTGGGGTACGGTCCTTTGGGCGCGATCAAATCTCGATTACACCCGATGGCGCGAAAATTTTCGGGCATGTATCCAGAAAATATGGCTGAATTGGCTGCACAGACGGGGCCCTATAAGCCGGATTTGCGCTCAAGGCGAATGTTGGTGCTCATTCGTGCAGCACGACGCTCAGGAGAGAAGTGTTGATTTGTAGCCCGCCGTTGTACTTGATGAAGCCCAATTTCCTGAACTTGTTCATGAAGAAATTGACCCGTGAGCGCGTCGTGCCAACCATCTCCGCCAGCGTTTCTTGCGACATCTTGGGAAGTACTCCGTGAGGCTGGTCTTCCTTGCCGTAACGGGCAAGCAACAACAAAGTACGAGCCAGCCGCTTTTCGCTCGAATTGAACAGCTGATCGACCAAGTCCTCTTCGATCCGGATGTTCCGTGCCAGCATGAACTTGATGAAGCGGTCGGAGAGGGCATGCTCCTCGTGAAGCACCTTGAACATCTCACTCTTCTCAATGACGAGGACAGTGCTAGGCGTAATCGCGGTGGCTGTACCCATGCGAACGGGCTGACCTGCCAGACAGCCCTCGCCAAAGAAGTCGCCCGGCGCGAGAATCGCCACGACCGCCTCTTTGCCGACCTCATTGACGACGGTGAGCTTCACACCGCCGCTTTTTAAGTACAGTACGCTCTGCGCGGAATCACCTTGAGCGTAGATGATCACCGCGCTCTTAAGCTCTTTGACCTTTCTGGCCACACCGACGGAATCGAGAAAAGCTTGGGCATCGAACGTGGAGTTCCGCGTCGGTTTTGGAGCGGGCTTGCCCTTTTTGGAAGTTGGGGATGTCCGCATATAGACACCACAAATAGATTTCTAACCCAACTCCGCCTTCTAGTCAAGAAGTTTTTGCTGACTGGATGGCGCTCCATCTGGAAACGATTGGTTCGCCGATGGTGTCGCAAATGGCGTGTCACTACTTCTTTGCAAGTTCGTCCTTGAAGTGAATTTCGACATCTTCCCGGTTGAGAGGATTTCCCGCCCTGGTCAATACGACCGAATAGACGACCTTATTCCCTGCAAGCTGGGCGGTGAGAAACGCACCATCTTCCGGCAGTTCTTGGTAGATGAATTTCACCTTTCTGCCGTCTTCAAGTGTTCTGATCCACTGTTCGTCAGGCATTGTCGTAGCTCCGCAGGCGAGGTCCCTGGGTCGCTAGTATACGTGGTTCGGTGTCAGGCATCGCGCATCACGAATCAGAAATCGGGCAACTGGTGATGTTCGCTTCGCGCGTTCTAGAGTCAATGGAGTGCTTCTGGGTTCGCGCCGCTCGGGCGCAGCCGCAAACATTGATGTGGACGGCCGCATAAATGATTCTGCCCACTAAGGGACGCGCCGATGAAGCCCCCATCAATTCCAACCACTAAAGCCCAGTCCGGTTCTCTCACCCCGCGCCGCTAAGCTCTCTTTCGCAATTTTCGCGGCTCACGTCTTGCCTTCGGCTGCGACGGTAACATCGACGTGAGCGCCCTTTTTGAGCCTCACATCATCGCCGTTTTCATCGGTTAACGAGTTTTCAATACGGAGATCCCCGTAACGGCGGTCGGCCCTGCCAACCGCAATCTGCGCTTCTTCCGGTTGGTGCCGACGTGGAGACTCGATGATCTTTTCGACAGTTCCGGGCATGGTGGCACTTGGCCGCTCCGAAACCCGCCCCAGATCTAGATTCCGTTCCGCTATTCTTGCCGACTTGGCCATGCGCGGCCTCGCCATCTCGTTCTTGACCCTGGCACGTAGCGAATCGCCCTGTTCTTTCTTAGCGTTCTTAGCCTTCTGGGGCTTTTTAGATTTCTTATGCAGCATGCTCCCATCATCTCGTCGAGGCAAAAGCCGTGCTGCCCCATTTCGCACACCTGCGAATTTGGGGCCGATCTCTGTCTGTGGGATTTACCGCCGCGAGCGCGCCCTCGAGGGCTTTGCGAAGTAATAGACCACCGTCGCAGTTGTCCTAAAATTGCTTTGTCCGCGAAGCCTCAGCTAAGGGTCGAAATATGCACGCGAATGTACAACCTATTCCTCACTCGATTCGGACAATTCGGCGTAAGGGAATCTGCACCTGCGAGAAGCACGGCGAACCGCACTGAACTCCAACATGGATAATCGTCACGAATCTAACACCGGGTGGGTCGGGTGAGAATTCCAGGCAGGAATGGCTTAGCTATACTCCTGGAGTACTTGCCTTACGTTCGGACACAAGGCAGACTCGGCGCGTGCTCATTGGACTCTTTACAGAACTAGAAGGGACGGGTGGGGTGCAGCGCGCGAGCCGACACCTGGCGGCAGTGCTGAGCGAATTCGCGGCCAGCCGCCACATGGAGTGCCGGTTGCTGAGCCTGAACGACACTCCGGAACTGCACCGCATGGCCGTGGGTGGCAAGGAATTCGTCTTTACGGGATGTGAGCGCAGCAAAGCGCGGTTCATGGCGACGGCGATTCGCGCGGCAACACGGCACGGGAAGGTAGTTCTGGTGGGGCACCCGAATCTGGGACCTGTGGCGCAGGCCTTGAGAACTGTTGCGCCGCGGCTCAGGACGATTGTTTGCACGCACGGCGTGGAGGTGTGGGAACCCCTTTCTGTGCTGAGACGGCTGGCGCTGCAACGGGCCAATATCGTGCTCGCGCCAAGCAAAGATACGGCAAATCATGTGGCCGAGCAGCAGGTGCGGCGGGAGAGAATTCGCGTGTTGCCTTGGGCTCTCGATCCGGAATTTGAAGCGATTCCCGCGAATGCGCCTCAGGGAAAGCTGCCTTATGGGTACCCTCAGGGGCGGGTGATCCTGACGGTGGGCCGATGGCTGGCAAACGAGCGGTACAAAGGGATGGACACGCTGATCACGGCCCTGCCGCGGCTATTGACGCGTTGGCCGGAGCTGCAGCTGCTGGCCGTGGGGGAAGGCAATGACCGGGCCTGGCTGGAAGACTTGGCGGAGCAGAACGGCGTGAATCGCCACGTGCATTTTCTTAGCGGGTTGAGCTTCGAGGAACTTGAAGCGTGCTACGAGGCGTGCGAGATGTTTGCTTTGCCGAGCCGTGGCGAGGGTTTCGGGCTTGTCTACCTGGAAGCGATGGCGCGCGGCAAACCGGTGATCGGCGGGGCGCATGGCGGCGCGCCCGAAGTGATTGAGGATGGCGTGACGGGTTACCTGGTGCCGCACGGCGATGCGGCGCAGCTCGCGACGTCCATAGAGACGCTGCTTTCGGACCCGGCGATGGCGCAAAAAATGGGAGCGCGCGGAAGGCAGCGCGTGGAACACGAATTCCGGTTCACCGTTTTCGCCAAGTCGTCTTAAGAAAATCCTTCGCGAACAATGCGAATCCTGAGTGTCACACAAACCTACGCGCCCTTCCTAGAATTCGGCGGCCCGCCAGTGAAGGTGCGAGCGCTGGCACGTGGACTTGCCAGGCGTGGGCATGACGTGACAGTGCTGACTGCGGACTGGGGCGTCCGGACACGCATGGGCGCAGCGAAGAGATCCGGCGCGACGGAGGCATTCGGAGGGGAACAGACTCCGTTCGGGTGGAGTTGCGTGGATAGCGGCGTGACGAGCAACTTATCTGCCGACGTGGCTGCAATACCGCTCGGTGAGCTGGAATCCAGCGGTGAGAAGCTTCTGCGAGGCACGGCTGCAAAATTTTGATTTGGCGCACATCTTCGGGCTCTACGATCTTCTCGGGCCGGCGGTCGCGGCCGCTTGCGTGAAGCGGAAGATTCCGTACGTGCTGGAGCCCATCGGAATGTTTGTGCCGATTGTGCGAAACTTTTGGCTGAAACGAATTTATCACGCGTTATTCGGGCGGCGATTGTTCGAGCAAGCGAGCGCAATTATCGCGACGTCAGAGCAAGAGGTTGAGGAGCTGGCGAGCGGAGGAGTTGCACGGGAAAGGATCGTGCTGCGTAGGAATGGAGTGGAGGCGCCGGAGTCTTGGCCAGAGCGCGGCAGCTTTCGTACGCTGGCTTGGAATCGCCAAAGGATGCGAAGGTCATTCTCTTTCTCGGACGTTTGTCCAAAAAGAAGAGCCCGGATTTGCTTCTGGAGGCATTTGCTTTGCTTTCCAAACAGGCGGAAGGGAAGAGCATGCGGCTGGTGTTTGCGGGACCTGACGAAGGCGGCATGAAGGTGCGGCTCACGCAGAGGGCGGAGGCACTTGGACTAATTTCGCAGGTGCGATTCGCCGGGCCGATTTTCGGCGAAGCAAAATGGGCGGCGTATCGCGATGCCGATGTGTTCGTACTGCCCTCGCAGAATGAGAATTTTGGGAATACCGCGGCGGAGTCCGCTGCGGCAGGCACGCCGGTTGTCGTGACGGAGCAGTGTGGCGTCGCTCCGCTTTTGGCGGATGTCGCGGGGCTGGTCGTGCCGCATGAAGCGGGGGCGTTGGCTGCGGCGATCAAGTCTGTGATTTGCGATCCAACTGTGCGCGCACGCCTCGCCGCCGGATGCGGCGAGGTGACGGCCCGACTGGGTTGGGAAGAGCCTGTTGGTGAGATGGAAACGCTCTATTACAAGCTTGCAATCGAGAGACGCGGCAGTGCAAAATTTGAAGCAGTGGAATGATTGGATTGCTGACGAAGAGGACGCTTATCTTCCGTGTAGTGTGGCGGGCAGTGAACCTGTTGCTCGCCGTCGCCGTGGTGTCTTCGATGTATGCGGGAGTCCGGGAATATTCGGTGCGCCGATATCTCGACGGTTTTTCGGACGCCATCGTGCCCAACAGCTTGCCCGAGGAACAAAAGCTCGACGCCATACTGAGCTGGATGCGCGCCGAACCCTCGAGGGCTAGCACGGCGAATCCAGGCGCACTCGCGAAGCGCAATCCAGAGATAACACTTACGTACCGCCAACTGTTGAACGTTTGTGGCACGGCCACCAATGCCTTCTTGAATCTGGCGCGAAGTTCAGATACTCGAGCGCGCCGCCTGCTTCTGCTGACTCCAGACCGCAATACTAAACACGTCGTGGCCGAGGTCTTGATCGGCGAGCAGTGGATCATCGTCGATCCAACGTATCAGCGTGATCATGAAGGATGCGGCGGGCCACTATTTGACTCGCAAGGACCTGCAGGATCCAGCGATCTTTTGCGCAGGCGGTCAGCGCCATTCCGAATTATCCGCGCGATTACACCTACGATCATATTGCTCACGTGCGGCTGTCGCGCGGTGCCATACATTGGGTCTGGCCTTCGGCGACATGTTGAGCTGCAATCGCATCCTGGCTGGGAGCAAGGCATCGATTGGAGCCTGCTCCTCGAGCGAGAGTCTTTCTTTTATCTGGTGCTTAAGCGTGACAGCAATGCTCGTCCTCTTGCTGCTACGGGTCGTGCTTGCGTGGTACGCGGACAACCGATTGCAAATTTCCCGCTTCCATCTGCGCAAGCACACCATGCGTGCTGGAGCCGCCTTCTTTTCGACGCCGGAGATCAAACAGTAGCGTGTGCGGCATTTGCGGTGTCGCGTTTGCATCGCGCAGCAAGGATGCCGAGCTGCGCGTGCGCGCGATGGCAGCGGACATGCGCCATCGCGGTCCGGACGAAGAAGGATTCCTGACAGGAGAGCCCCGTGCTCCGGGGCTGGCCCTGGGCATGCGCCGTCTCAGCATCATTGATCTTGCCGGCGGCCATCAGCCTGTCTGGAACGAAACGCGGGACGTCGCGGTCATCTACAACGGCGAACTTTATAATTATCGCGAACTTCGAGAACGCTTGACGCTGCTCGGACACCGCTTCGCGACACAATCCGATACGGAAATTTTGGTGCATGCATGGGAAGAGTGGGGCGAAGAGTGCCTGACCGAGTTCCGCGGCATGTTTGCGTTTGCGTTGCTCGACTTGCGCGGCCGGTTTGCGACGGCTCCTCTGCTCTTTCTGGCGCGAGATCCGCTGGGCATCAAACCGCTCTATTACACGCAAACAGCGGAGGGTTTTGCGTTTGCCTCGGAAGTTCGTGCTCTGCTGGCAAGCGGTATCGTGCCGAAGCAGATTTCGCAGGACGCGCTCACCTCTTACCTGCTTTTCGGGAGCGCATCGGAGCCAGTTACGCTGCTCGAAGGAGTTTTTTCCCTTCCACCGGGCCACCGCATGCTGCTGTATGTTCCGGAGAGGCGGCGTGTGCCGAGGGCGCGTCCCTGGTGGGATCCGCAGACAAATTCTGCCGCGCGCGATCCGCGCAAACCCAAGGATATGCATTCAGCGCGCGAAGCGGTTGCGTCCATTGCTGGAAGATGCCGTGCGCGCGCATTTGATTGCGGACGTGCCGGTGGGATTGTTTCTGTCCGGCGGGCTTGATTCCGGGGCCATCGCCGCGCTTGCGGCCCGCGCGCAGGCGGGAATCCGCAGCTTCACGCTGTCGTTCCCGGGAACTTTGTACGACGAAGCCCCGCTGGCCCGCAAAATCGCCGAGCGGTGCGGCACAAGTCACACGGAGGTGCCTCTTGACGGAGCGGCGATGCTTGCGCGGATCGACGAAGCGGTTGCCGGCCTCGACCAGCCTACGATGGACGGGATCAATACTTACTGCGTGTCCTGGGCGGCTCGCGAGGCAGGGCTCAAAGTGGCGCTCTCGGGGCTGGGGGGAGATGAACTCTTCGCAGGCTATGCGAGCTTTGGCAACACGGCGCTTCTTCAGCGACTCACTCGAATGGCGTGGTTCGTGCCGTGGCCGTTGCGGCGTGCTGCCGCACCACTAATGGCGAGCATTCTCGGAACGCGAATGTCGCGCGACGCCGCGGGCAAAGCCGTTGCCGCGTGGAGAGATCCTGACATCCTCCCACATCCCTACTTCTACACACGCGCGCTGTTTCCGCCAGGCCAGCTTGAGCGATTGATGGAGCCGCGCTTCCGTCCGAGTACCGTGGGCGCCGACGGCGTCACTCTCGAACCTACTTGGCTTGGATGGCTGAATCGCACAGCGGGCGAAGCGGGGAATCTGGAGCCGGTGGCCGCGACCGCTTGGCTCGAAATGCGGTGCTACATGGCTAGTACGCTGTTGCGCGACACCGATTCGGTAAGCATGGCTCGTTCGCTGGAGGTGCGCGTGCCTCTGCTGGATACGCCGCTCGTCGAATTTGTAAACGCCCTTCCCGATGCAGCACGCTACCGCCCTGGGACGCAGAAGGCGCTCCTGCTGGAAGCTTTGAGCGGGTTGCTGCCGGAGGAAATTCTTGGGCAGGGGAAAAAGACATTTACGTTGCCTTGGGAAGAATGGCTGCGTGGAAGTTTGCGACCGCGGCTCGATGCTAGTTTTGCAGACATCGCGCCTTCGCTTTCACCACTACTTCGTGCGGACGGAGTACGCGGCATTTGGGCTGCGTTCCTCGAGGGCAAGACTTCGTGGTCACGCCCGTGGGCTTTGTACGTCCTTAACGAGTGGTGCAGCCATCACCTCGCCGCATGAAGCGGACTCCTGAGGTAGACTGAATCTTCTCGCGATGAACATTCTTGGGATCAACGCTTACCACGGAAACGCGTCGGCAGCCATCGTCTGTGATGGCCGGCTTGTGGCTGCTGTGGAAGAAGAACGATTCAACCGCGTGAAGTACGCCGCGGGCTTTCCCTCGCACGCGATTCGCTATTGCCTGCGAGAGGCGGGGCTGGAACTCAAGGATATCGACCACGTGGCCGTGCCGCGCAACCCCTATGCGCGGCTGGGCACAAAACTTTTCTACGCAATGCGCATGCCAACGTTCGCGCGCGAACGCGTGAAGGTCCTGGCGAAGTTCACGGGCATACCTGAGGCGCTGGCGCAAGCCTTCGAGACGGATCCGGCAAAAATTGCGCGCGAAGTTTCACCGCGTAGAACACCACCAGGCGCATCTCGCCAGCGCATTTTTCGTCTCACCGTTCGAACGGGCGGCGCTACTTTCCGCAGACGGGTTGGGCGATTTCGCGAGCACCATGTGGGGAAGCGGCGACGGGAACCGGATGAAGATAGACGGCGCGATTGCATTTCCTCATTCGCTGGGACTTTTTTACAGCGCCGTCACGCAATACCTGGGCTTTCTGAAATTCGGCGATGAGTACAAGGTCATGGGCCTGGCGGCTTATGGCGAGGCGGCGCAACTCGACGCTCTTCGCGACATCGTGCGCACAAACGGGAACGGTTTCAGGCTGGGACTGGAATATTTCACGCATCACCGCACGGGTCCGGAGATGAGCTGGGCGGACGCGGACAAGACGCCGACTCTCGGCAAAATGTTTTCGGAAGCGATGGAGCGGCGGCTTGGCGCCCAAGCGCAATCCCGAAGAACCACTCGAACAAAGGCACCGCAACCTGGCGTCTGCTCTGCAAGCGCGGCTTGAGGAGGTTTATCTCGGCATGCTGAAAAAGCTTGGCGAGCGCGCAGGATTGAAGGCGGTGTGTCTTGCTGGTGGAGTGGCCTTCAATTGCGTGGCAAACGGGAAAATTTTCGATACGACCGGATTCGAGCAGGTTTACGTTCAGCCAGCGGCAGGCGATGCGGGGCTGGCCGTCGGGCGCTGCGTATTATGTGTGGCATCAGATTCTTGGGAAAGCCGCGTTCGTTCGTGATGGATCATGCTTATTGGGGCCCGGGATATTCGCACGCGATGAGATCCGGTCCGCGATTGAGGCAAAGGGATTGGCGAAAGCGGTTGCCGGGTCGAGGAACTTGCTGGAGATAATTGATGCAACGCACAGCCGCGATCATTGCCGATGGAAAAATTCTTGGGTGGTTTCAGGGCCGCGCGGAATGGGGGCCGCGAGCGCTCGGCAATCGCAGCATCGTCGCCGATCCGCGGCGTGCCGAGATGAAGGAGATACTGAACCAGCGCATCAAGCACCGTGAAATCTTCCGGCCGTTTGCTCCATCGATCCTCGCCGAAGTCACAGGCGAGTGGTTTGAGAAATCGCATCCGTCACCGTTCATGACTCTGGCGTATTCGGTGCGGCCCGAGAAGCGCGACAAAATTCCCGCACCAACACACGTGGACGGAACGGGCCGGCTGCAAACCGTGACGCGCGAGGCCAACCCTCGTTATTGGAGCCTGATCAAAGCGTTTGAGCAACTCACCGGCGTGCCCGTCGTGCTGAATACTTCTTTCAACGACAACGAACCGATTGTCTGCCGTCCGGAAGAAGCATTGGACTGTTTCCAACGCACGCAAATGGATGCGCTGGTCCTCGGCGACTTCCTGATCACCAGATCGTGAATCGAACGCTTCGAGCACGATCGAATGAGAATCCTGCTCTGAATCTCTACTATCCGCCAGACACTTCAGCGACAGCCAAGATGGCAGAGACCGTGGTGGAAGCACTCTCCGCAGGCACGCGGTTACAGTGCTTTGCGGTCGGCCGTCTTACGACCCGAGTGAGCGGCGCCCTTGGCGGCTTTGGCAAACAGAAGTGACGGAGCGCGTGAGAATCACGCGCGTGGGCTCGACGGACTATCCGCGTTTAGCGATGAAGCGACGAGTGCTGAACTATTTGAGCTACGTTGCGCTGGCGATTCCGCGTGTCGCTTTTTCTGCGATGCGATCTCGTGCTGGCGATGACTGACCCTCCATTCGAAGGAATCGTAGGCGCCGTGATTGCGTTGCTGAAAAACAAGCCCTACGTTTACAACATTCGTGACATGTATCCGGATATGGCGCTAGGTGGCGCGATTGTCGCACCCGGTCTTCTGGCGCGCATTTGGGAAAGATTGCACCGCTGGGCTTTGCGCCGTGCCACGCGCGTGATCGTGCTTGGCGAAGATATGCGCGCACGCATCATTGCCAAAGGCGTTGATCCGGCAGGCATTGAAATCGTCCGCGATGGCGCGGTTATCCCTCCGCCCGATGCGCCACCACCTGCGCTGGACGCCGAGATCATCCGGACGATTCGCGCCGACCACAAATTCGTACTCGTTCACGCGGGAAATCTCGGTTTCTACGGCGCGTGGGAAACGTTAATCACGGCGGTGCGCAGTTTGGCTGAAGACGGCGTGGGGCTCGTCTTTGTTGGCGAAGGGGCACAGCGCAAGCGCGTGGAAACACTTGCGGGCGGAGCAAGAAACGTGCGGTTTCTTCCATTTTTCCCAGCGAACAGAATTCGTTCCGTGCTGGCCGCCCCGGACGCTCATGTCATCACAGTGAAGCGTGGACTCGAAGGGGTTGTCGTTCCAAGCAAAATGTATGGGATCCTCGCGGCTGGAAAACCAATCGTAGCCGTCGCGCCGGAAGAGACGGATGCAGCTTCACTGGGTGCAAAATTCGGGTTCGCGGTGTCCGCCGATCCAGACAGCCCTGAAAAAGTAGCCACGGCCATTCGTTCACTTGTTGTGGATAAAGCCAAACTTCAAAGCATGGGGCGGGCGGCACGGGCGGTTGCGACCGACTATGATAGAGTCAAAGAATTACAGAAATTTGTGAAGATTATCGAGGAGGCCGTGAACGCGTGAAGCCTTCGGAGACTTTTTGGACTGGAAAACTCGTGCTGGTGACGGGAGGGGCCTCCTTCATCGGCTCGACGCTAACGGATCACCTCCTTGCGCGCGGCGCGAAAATTCGCATCGTCGATGATCTTACGAGCGGGCATCGCGGCAATCATTCGCGAGCATCTGGCCAGCGGAAAGATCGATTTCATTCACGCCGACCTTCGTGAACCGGGCGTTACCCGCTCAGCGGTGCAAGGCGTGGACACCGTTTTTCACCTGGCAGCGGATCATGGGGGCCGCGGCTATGTCGATCTCCACCAGGCCGGACCCGCCTCCAATTTTTTTCTGGACGGGCTTGTTTTCGCCGAGGCTCTGCGCGCGAAGGTGAAAAAGGTGGTCTTCGCCTCCTCCGGCTGCGTGTATCCGAACTTCCTGCAGTCAGACGTCAAGAAGGAGCTCTACCTCACGGAAGATCTGACAAATGGCCCGAACGACGCCGACAACACCTACGGCTGGGCCAAGTTGATGGGCGAGTTTACGCTGCGCGCCTACGCCAAGGAACACGGCATGGGCGCGGCCTCTTGTCGCTACTTCACGGTCTACGGACCACGGGGCGTTGAGAATCACGCGGTTATCGCCATGATTGCGCGCGCGTTTCTGAAGCAGAATCCATTCGAAGTGTGGGGCGACGGAACGCAAATCCGCAACTGGACATACATTGAGGACATAGTTGAGGGGACAATTCTCGCCGGCGAAAAAATCAATGATGGCACGGCGATCAATCTGGGAACGATGGAGCGCATTAAGGTCATCGATGCGGCGAAAATGGTTTGCGACTTCACAGGGCATAACGCCGAGATAAAACTCCGGCCTGATATGCCGACTGGCCCGCTCAATCGCGTGGCAGACAACTCCCTCGCGAAGAGACTGCTGGTCTGGGAACCTAGAGTGCTTTTTCGTGACGGTCTGAAGCGCACCATCGACTGGTATTACGCAACCAAGAATCGCGAGGAAGTGAACCGCACGTTTGGCCGCATGCTCACCGAAAGATAGGGGCAATTGAGTAAGGGCTCGGAAACAATGGCAGCCATTTGAGGCGCGAAAAGAAGCAAGTGTGCGTTTTTGAACACCGCGATACGGCCGCATTCGCTATTGTGCCCTCCTGTTTCGCTGTCGGATTGCTTGGCAAACAATCCTGATTGAAGCGAAACAATTTTCAAAGTATCGTGTTAAGGCTGCGTGGGGCAGCCATTTATTTCTTGGGAGCCGGGTCCCCAACCCGGCAGAACACCGTTGAGGCACTGGCCGCACCGTCCCGGTCAGGATCTTCAAACAAAACGAGGCAACATGCCCGCAGGTCTGCTGGCGTTTCTGATAGCTCTATTCGCATCTCTAATGCTGACGGTGCCCGTTCGCGCGCTGGCATTGCGCGTGGGGATGGTCGATCTTCCGGGACCACGCAAGGTGCACTTACGCCCGATCCCGCTGCTAGGGGGCTTGGCGATGTATGGGGCCGTGGTGCTCGCGGTCCTGTTTACGTTTAGTGGAGCAGCGCGCGCCCAGATCGTTGGTATTTTGACGGGGGCGACTGTCGTCGCTGTTGTAGGGATTCTCGATGACCGAGGTTGGTTGCACCATCAGGTTAAGCTTTTCGTTGCTATGCCGCTTGCCGCGTGCGTCTTGCTGGTTACTGGAATTCACGCACAGGTATTTGAGATTCTCTTTGCCGGACGTACGGGTTACGTTCTGGACATGATCCTTACCGTTTTTTTCGTCGTCGGGATTACCGCCTCCTTCAGCATCCTGGATCACATGGACGGCCTTTGCGCCGGTGTGGCCGCCACGGCATCCTTCTTCTTCGCTCTGCTTGCGTATTTGAATGGCCAGACGCTGGTTACCACTCTCGCCGCTGCGGTGCTTGGGGCGTCCACTGGTTTTCTGCGCTGGAATTTTAAGCCGGCCAAGATTTTTATGGGCGACGGCGGAGCCATGTTTCTCGGGTTCCTGATGGCTACACTTGGTCTCAAACTACGGCTCGAGCACGCCAACCATATTTCTGCTTGGCTGGCTCCGCTGCTGATTTTGGGAGTCACAATATTCGACACCACACTGGTCACGATTTCGCGGTCCCGGCGTGGCCTGCTGCCTTTTGCTGCACCTGGAAAGGACCATGTTGCTCACCGCCTGGCGAACCTGGGACTTGGACAACGTGGAGCTGTCATCACCATGTACTTGCTGGGATTGCTGAGCGGAGCGGCTGCCGTACTAGTGAGCTATCTTCCCCCTCTCGCCTCAATCCTGTTGGCTCTCCTTGCGTTCGCCACCCTGCTCGCTGGAGTGATTTTTCTTGAACGCGCTCCCTATGAACGGCAAGCTCCAAAACCTGCTGCTCTCTCTTAACCTGATGCCGGTCCTTGATGGAGGGGTCTGGCGGGTTATGGAGGGCCTCGGCAAGTTTGCTCGCACAAGTGGATTCGCTATACTTACCGGGTTGCCGTCTCACCGATTCTTAATGCATCTCCCTTCGCGTCGGACGGAAACCAGTCAATATTCTTGATACATTTGCGCGCGAATACCCGGCCGAGTAAGGTTCTGGGTGTATGCGCGGCTTGGGAAAGCGAGATCGTGTCAAGCACTGAGCAGAAGTCCCGGCCGGGCCGAGGGAGCGGCGAGGTCATCGTCGTGGGAGGCTCCGCAGCTGGACTGTTCACCGCTGCTACTGTGGCTGCGGGCGGGCGTTGCGTACGGGTTCTGGAATCGAGGCAAGGCTTTGAGCCGGCCGCGCGCTCTCTGATCGTTACCGACCAGTTTCGCAGCCAGCTTGGCGCCGTCGCTTCGGAGAGTATCGTAAACGAAATCCGGCGCTTCGAATTGTTTACCGATGGCCGCTCGGCGCAGGTCTCTCTGGCGCGGCCTGATCTCATCATCGAGAGATCGCGTCTAATTCCTGCTTTGGCGCGGAGCGCGCAACAAGCGGGGGCCAAACTTTCTTTTGGCACACGCTTTCTTGGACTATCACCGAATGCCCGGGGGCTATGCGTGCAAGTGGATTCCGCGGGGCGACGCGAGGAGTTGCATGCAGAAAGCGTTGTCGGAGCGGATGGTGCTTCCAGCCGCGTGGCTCGAATCGCAGGTTGGCCTCCCGTTGAGACGGTCCCGCTGGTGCAAGCGATTGTTCGATTGCCGAAAGATCATCCCCTGGACACGACGCGCGTTTGGTTCGTTCCCGACGATACGCCGTATTTCTATTGGCTGATCCCTGAATCTTCTGAGAGAGGCGCGTTGGGAATCATCGGCGAGCAGGGCCGCGATACGAAGCGCTGTCTTGCTTGCTTTCTCGAGAAGAGACACCTGGAACCGCTGGAATGGCAAGGTGCGCGCATACCTGTTTACCGAGGGTGGGTGCCGGTGCGACGCCGTGTGGGAAAAGGCGAGGTTTATCTCGTAGGTGATGCCGCCGCGCAAGTAAAGGTGTCGACCGTCGGCGGAATCGTGACGGGGCTGCGTGGAGCGCTCGGAGTCGGACAATCCATTTTGCAGAAAGGCGGCAGCAAAGAGCTTACCGCGCTGCGCCGGGAGCTTGGCACGCACTGGTTGATCCGGCGGGCGCTGCATCATTTTCAGCAAAAAGATTATTCGCAGCTTGTCGATTTGCTGGATGCCTCTACACGTGCGTCTCTTGGTGAGATCAACCGCGATGAATCCACTCGCCTGCTTTGGAACCTCGTGCGCCGCAGGCCACGGCTTGCGCTGCTCGGTTTGCGCGGTCTGCTGATGGGGAGAGGATGAAAAGGTTAGACGCCGTGGCTTGGAGGCGCCGCGAGCTTGTTGGCGCCTCGGAAAGAACTTGGAACGGATAGTGCGGACAGGTCAACACCTGGTAATGATGTTCTTTCCTGCGCATCGCCGTTCGGTCAAAATAAACTGTCCGCAATGAATTCGGAGAAGCGTTGGGTTGTTTGCTGATGCGCTTCCAAGGAGATTCTGACTTGCGTCTTTCGGTGATTGGATGTGGTTACGTAGGCTTGGTGACGGGGGCGTGCCTTGCGGCGGCGGGGCATGAAGTGACCTGCACGGATATCGATGCGGAGCGCATTCGGCGTCTGCAAGCCGGCGAAGTGCCTATCTATGAGCACCACTTGGAAGAAATCCTGACGGCCGCTGGAAAGGCGGGCCGTATTTCTTATACAGCGGATGCAGGCGAAGCAATCCGCGCGGGCGATGCGATTTTTATTTGCGTGGGCACGCCGCCGAAAGAGAACGGTGAGGCCGATCTTTCCGCGATCGACCAAGTTGCAAAGCAAATTGCCGAACACGCTCGCTCGCCCAAGTTGGTGATCGAAAAGAGCACCGTGCCGGCGAGAACCGGACTCGAGCTGCAGCGCGCGCTCGCGGCGTATAGTAGCGGGGACAAGTCCAATTTTCGCGTTGCTTCGAATCCTGAATTTTTGCGCGAGGGCACCGCAGTGGGAGATTTTTTCCATCCGGACCGCATCGTGGTCGGCGTGGAGGACGAAACCGCTGCGGCCGATTTGCGCGAAATCTATCGTCCGATCCTGGAGCGCCGCTTCAAGTGCCCGGTGCACAAAGGCACTTGCCCGTCAGACCATGAGGCGGCTTTCCTCGTGACGACCATCAACAGTGCCGAGCTCATCAAACACGCATCCAACTCCTTTCTAGCTCTTAAGATCAGCTACGCAAACGTCGTCGCCGATCTTTGTGAAAGAATTGGCGCAGATGTCAAGGAAGTGACGTACGCGATGGGATTGGATCCCAGGATTGGCGGGCAATTTCTGAGCGCAGGACTTGGGTTTGGAGGCTTTTGCTTTCCCAAGGACGTGCAGGCCTTCATTCACCTCGCGGCCTCCGTGGGAATCGATTTTGATATTCTGAAAGCCACTGAGCGCGTCAATAAGCAGCGCATCGAACGTTTTCTTGAAAAAGTCCACAAGGCGCTTTGGGTGGTAAAGGGGAAACACGTTGCAGTGCTAGGCTTGGCATTCAAAGCCAATACGGACGACATTCGCTTTGCCCCAGCGCTTGAAGTCGTTAAGCGATTGCTGGAAGAAGGCGCAATTGTGCATGCCGCGGATCCGGAAGCCATTACTAGAACCAAGGCGCTTTTCCCTAAGGTGACCTATCACGAGGACCCTTATGAGGCCCTGCGCGGTGCGGATGCCGCTCTGGTCTGTACGGAATGGGATGTTTTCCGCAATCTGGATTGGAAGCGTGCCAAACCCCTGATGGCCCGCAGCCTCGTCGTGGACGGCAGGAATCTCTATTCGCCAAAGCAAATGCGCGAGCTTGGATTCGAGTATTACTCTTTCGGCCGAGCTTAGCTGTATGTGAAGGTAGGGATGGTGAGCGAGCCAATGCTCTCGGCTCCTCATCAGGCTCGCTCTGCGCAGGTAGCTAAAAGGATTGCTTGGCAGCAAATCCTTGCTTAAAATAACTAAGGGTCACTCCCAATCCCTCTTCCAATCCAACCTTCGGTTCCCACTTCAGGATGCGTTTTGCCTTCGTGATATCCGGACAGCGTCGCTTTGGATCATCCTGCGGAAGCGGCTCATGGACCACGGCGGGGGCATTCTCGAAGTGTGCGCGAACCCGCTCGGCAAATTCCAGAATCGTGATTTCTTGAGGATTGCCTATATTCACGGGCAAGTGTTCTGCCGATTGCATCAAACGGTAAATCCCTTCGATCAAGTCGGAAACGTAGCAAAAACTTCGTGTCTGTTTGCCATCGCCATAGACGGTTAGCGCTCTCCCGGTTAGCGCTTGATGCACGAAATTTGGCAGTGCGCGGCCGTCGTTGAGGCGCATACGAGGGCCGTAGGTATTGAAGATGCGCACGATGCGGGTGTCCACACCGTGATACCGGTGATAAGCCATAGTCATGGCTTCCGCAAACCGCTTGGCTTCATCATAAACGCCGCGCGGCCCAATCGGATTCACGTGGCCCCAATAGTCTTCATGCTGTGGCGAAATTTCCGGGTCACCGTAGCATTCGCTCGTCGAGGCCAGGAAAAACTTTGCTCTCTTGGCAAGCGCGAGTCCGAGCGCGTTGTGTGTCCCAAGCGCGCCAACCTTTAGTGTTTGAATGGGAAGCTTGAGGTAATCCACTGGACTGGCTGGTGAGGCAAAGTGCAAAACGTAGTCCACCGGCCCGGGCACGTCGATATATTTTGAAACGTCGCACCTTGCGATGCGAAATTTCGCGTGTTTGAAGAGATGCTCGACGTTGGAGTCGACTCCGGTGACGAGATTGTCTAAGGCCAACACATCCCAACCCTCGGCAATCAGGCGATCGCAGAGATGCGAACCCAGAAATCCGGCTCCTCCCGTCACTACTGCTCTCATGAGTCCTCCCGAAAATAGCAGCAAATTAGTTTATCCTGCGCCTGCCTAATTGACCACATCCCTGGCGGAGGATACGATGCGCTCCACCGGTGAAGAATCGCGGTTATGGAGCCACAAAGCAAAGCTGATTCCGCCTCGACTGAGCGTCGGCGAACGGGCCGGATTTTGTTTGGCCTCGCCGGCGTAGCGCTGTTGAGCATTGCAGTGTTTCTACTTTGCCTAGGTCGCTGGCTCGTCGCCGAAGACCCCCTCGAAAAGGCTCAGGCCATCGTTGTGCTGAGCGGGCGCATGCCCTTGCGAGCCATGGAAGCAGCGAAATTATATCGAAAAGGTTTTGCGCCAAAAGTTTGGCTGACACGTCCCACCGAGCCTGGCGCGGCACTCGAGGCGATGGGAATCCCTTTCGTTGGCGAAGACTTCTACAACTCGCGCATACTTATGCACGAGGGTGTGCCTGCGGACGCCATCCGTGTGCTCCAGCCTTCTATCCTCAATACCGCGGATGAACTCACGGCCATTTCGGCAGCACTTGGGGAAGAACGGAGCAGTAAGGTCATCATCGTTACAAGTAAGGTGCATACGCGCCGCGTGCAAATCCTATGGCATCGGATTGCCGCGGGAGGCGGACAAGCTCTCGTAAGAGCTGCCTCGGACGATCCTTTCGAACCCGGCCGGTGGTGGCACACGACTGGCGATGCACTCGACGTTGTTCGCGAATTCCTCGGCATCCTAAACGCCTGGGCCGGAATGCCGCTGCATCCTGCGAATTAACAATTCAGAAGAAGAAAAATCGTTTGCGGCGCGGAGCACTGACTTCGTCCGGCAGGCTGGGGACATACGGCAAATCGCGTCCTTCGAATGCCGCCATCGGATTTTCGACGAAGAGAGCGCGGGCCTTTTCTTCTCCAAACTGTTCACGGACCAGCTCAAATGCAGGCTGCAGCTTAAGCGGCCGGCCGCGTGTATTATGTGCATCGCTGGCCACAATGTGAACCAATCCGTCGGCGAGCCAGCGTAAGGCATCCTTTTGCGCGCCGGAGCCAAAAACTCCGGTCAGCGAGCCTGCCGTCACTTGTATGAAGCAACCGAGGCGAACCCATTTCGCAAGCCGCGCCGTCTGCAACCGCAGGATCGCGTTTCGCTCTGGATGAGTGATCACCGGCCTGAGTCCCAAGAGTTGAATCTCATGCAGCGTCTGGTCCATGCTTGGCGGAATTGAGAATTCATTGAATTCCACGAGCAGAAAGTCATGCTGGTTAATACAGAATCGCGGGGCATCGGCACGCAACGCATCCAGATTTTCAGGACTCAAATGGAAATCACAGCCAGTAGCCAGAATTAAACGGTTGCCAATTCTTGCTTGGAGCTCCTCTCGAAGTTCACGCACGCGCGAATACTCGAAGTGATATCGATTGCTTGAGTGCGGCGTCGCCACTACATGCGTAATCCCGTCCGCAATCGCGGTCTCCGCCATCGCTAGCGAAACATCCATGTCTTCCGGGCCGTCGTCGAGTCCTGGAAGAATGTGACAGTGAACATCGACCATGGTTTTCGCAAACTCCCTAGTGCCGCCAGGCAGTAAATGCCTGCCATGCACCCAGCGCAAACATCAGTCCGGCAAAAATATGCCGCATGTGCCGGGGATCAAGCCGTTTAGCTAGCCAGCTGCCCAAAATTCCTCCCACGAAGACGCCGGGAACTAGCAACAACCCGGCTTGCCAGGAAACGTAGCCCGCCTTGGCATATGCAATAAATGCGAGCAGGCCTGTCGGCGGTATCAGCGCAATCAAACTCGTGCCTTGCGCGCGATGCTGCCCAAACGCAAAAAAAAGTGCGAGGAACGGCACCAAGAAAACTCCACCCCCGATCCCGAAGAGCCCGGACGCTATGCCGCATACGCACGCCGCCACAAAAATGCCTGCGCTTCGCAACCGGTTGTCACCCACGGGCCGGCGCCTCACTCGCGGAGCCCTTCCTTTGGTTCTGGGGCTGCGGTTTTCTCCAGAGCAAGACCGCCGCCAGCATCAGAAAGCAACCGAAGAGTCCCCTGAGCTGTCGGGATGCTAGCGGAACTGCAATCCACCCACCAAGGTAGCCGCCTGCCAGTATGCCGAATGCGCACAGGATTCCCGCGCGCAAGTCCACCTGCCCCTGCTTCCAATATTCACGCAGTGCGCCTAGACCCAAGGGCGGGAGCAGGATAAAAAGCGAAGTGCCCTGTGCCACATGCTGGTCCATGCGCAGCAGGTAAACCAGCGCGGGAACTAGCACCACGCCGCCGCCGATCCCCAGCAAGCCCACAAGCACGCCCACACCGAGCCCGAGCAGTAGGACGATCAGACTCATCACTGAGTGGCGGTTGCCTTCAGCCCGTGCTTTCCCGTCGACAAAATCATCGCCCTTATCTTCCCGCGTCTGGATGCGACCCGCAACCACCATTGAAGAAGCGGTAACATTCCGGATGCCTCGCTTTTTTTGTTCGCCCAGAACCTGCTATATTGTTGTGTCTTTGTCCAATCGGCCGAATGGCCTGTCTGATCCCCAAAAATGACGAGGAGAGCGACGTAACTCATGCCAATAGACCGCAAACCGGAATTCTTCAAAGGCGCGCAACTGAAGGTCGCCATTATCGGATGCGGATACGTTGGGCTGCCGCTGGGCTTGCGTTTTGCCGAAGCTGGCCACAGCGTCACGGGATTTGATACCGATCCGAACAAAGTGTCGATGCTGAACGCCGGCAAGACTTACATCGAACACATCCCGCAGACCAAAATCCAGCAGTACGTGAACTCCAAGCATTTTAGCGCGACCACGGATTTCACCGCCTCGCAGAAGTGGACGCCATCATCATCTGCGTGCCCACGCCACTGGATCAGCGCCGCGAGCCCGACCTGTCCTACGTCGAGCAGACCGCGCTTTCCATCCAGCCGCATCTGCAGCGCGGCCAGCTGGTTGTCCTGGAATCCACCACCTATCCAGGCACTACCGAAGAACTCGTGCTGCCCATCCTCGAGAAGAGCGGGCTGCGCTGTCCCATCGCCGCCGGCCCGGAAAACGAAAATATCGCCTGCGATTTCTTCCTGGCGTTTTCTCCCGAGCGCGAAGATCCCGGCAACAAGCAGTATGGCCTGGCGCAGATTCCCAAGGTCGTCGGTGGCGTCAATCCGCCCAGCGGACGCGCCGCCGCAGGCGCATTTACGCTCAGGTCGTCGCGCGGGTGGTGCCGGTCAGCTCCACGCGGGCCGCGGAAATGACCAAGCTGCTCGAAAATATCTTTCGCTGCGTCAATATCGCGCTGGTCAATGAGCTGAAGATGCTCAGCTTGCGCATGGGAGTAGACATCTGGGAAGTGATTGACGCGGCCGCGACAAAGCCATTCGGTTTTATGCCCTTCTATCCAGGCCCGGGCCTCGGGGGCCACTGCATTCCGGTCGATCCCTATTATCTTTCCTGGAAGGCGCGCGAGTTCGATTTCTCCACCCGATTCATCGAACTGGCCGGCGAAGTCAATACCGCCATGCCCTATCACGTCGTGGAGGCGGTCGGCACGGCGCTTAACGAGCACAAAAAGAGTCTCAAGGGCGCGAAGCTGCTGGTTCTTGGCGTGGCTTACAAAAAGGACGTCGATGATCTGCGTGAATCCCCCACGCTGAAAATTATGCAGCTTCTGCAGCAGCGCGGCGCGCATCTCGATTACAACGATCCTTACTTCCCGCAACTTCACAAGATGCGCCACTACAACTACGAAAACATGAAGTCCGTCCCGCTGAATGCACAAACTCTGGGAAGTTATGACGCGGTCATCATTGCCACGGATCATTCCAGCTACGATTACGTGGCCATCGTGGATGCCGCCAGGCTTGTTGTGGACACTCGCAACGCCACGCGCCGAGTCATGCGTCATCGCGGCAAAATTGTTCTCTGCTAGGCTCTGATGGCCTCATACGCCGATGAAATCCGACGGCAGCTCGAGGAAAGCGCTCGCGTAAAGCAAACCTTTTCCGACGAGCTCGTCGGGCGTATCGGGCAATTCGCTGAAAAAAGTGCAGCGTCGCTGCGCGGCGGCGGAAAAGTCGTCTTCTTCGGAAATGGCGGAAGTGCGGCCGATGCGTTACACCTCGCGGCGGAGCTTGTCGTTAGGCTGCGATCCGAGCGTCGTAGCCTCGCGGCGCTGGCGTTAACAGCCAATCCGTGCGTGCTCACCGCAGCCGGCAACGACTATGGATTCGACCATATTTTTTCCAGGCAAATCGAATCACTCGTCGCTCCTCGGGATATTCTGGTGGCCCTTTCGACCAGCGGTGCAAGTCCAAATATACTGCGTGGAGTGGAGGCGGGGAGGGCCTGCGGTGCATATCTCGTTGCGCTTACGGGCGAAACCGGCGGAGCTCTCGCCGGCAAAGTTGATCTTCTCCTCAACGTCCCTTCACAAGATCCTCAGAGAATCCAGGAAGCCCATATCACCATCGGCCATATCGTCTGTGCGTTGATTGAACAGCTGGCGATTGGATAGCATCCAGCGCCGTCAGCCTGGCAAGCCCCTACTCTCCCGCGATGTTGTGGATAAATATTACAGCCCGGTATGGGGAGAAAACCCTTACTTCGCTTTCTGCAACTCCACTCTTGCCGTTGCAAACGGCATGATCGCCTCCAGGAGCACCGGCGTGCGCGCGACATTGTTTGCCAGATAGATCGTGAAATGGGCGTCCTTCATCTCTTCGCCGTTTTCAAAAACCCGCATTTCGATCTTCGAGGCCTTAAAGGTTCCGGCTGGAACGGTGACCGCCTCGCCCGGTCCCACGAGTTTCGCGCGCACGTCGTACAGTTTGTGCCCATCGTAGACGGGACTCCGCACTTCCGCCGTCTTCGTCCAATCCACGTTTCGCAAATATTGCAACATCCCCAGCGGGTCTCGCGTTCCGGGAAGCACACGAGTCTCAGTAGCATGCGGAGGGGCCGGCTCTCCTCCCGTGGCCGTCATTCGCTGGACGGAGTCCACTTTCTGTCCACGCTCATTTAAATGCATTTCGTACTGGAGGCTCGTCATACTCGCGGCATCGCTATAGGAATCGAATTGATCATCCATCACGAAGACCATCCGGAGAGGGTTTTCTGTGTGCGCAAACGCTTGCAGATGCCATGCGTTCTTCCCGAAAAAGTCCTTCCGTTCCCCTATCTGCAATTTTAGTTTGGCCACGTCGTTCAGGTTGGCGACATTCGCCGTGTACTCCAGCACTTCTCCCGCTCGCAAAGGTAGTCCGGTGTCCGCTGTGGGCTCGCTCTTCTCGTTCCCCCCCGAACCTGGTGAGCTGCTGGTCGCCGGGGCCGGCGGGAGTGCTGTGCCGGGCTCGCTCATCGGTTCGGAGGCGAGCGTTGAGCTCGATATTTCCGCAGGCCCCTCGCTTCGTTCTTTCAAGTAGTAGTAGCCTGCGGCTGCACTTCCCAGCGCCGCTAATGCAGCGACGCCAATAACTTTTCGGTAGCTCATGCTCTTTGTGTGACCTGCATGGGAAACAGTCGCTTAACTTTTGGTCTTCCGTCGTACAATACAAATTCGTCCGCGATAGTCCCGGAGCATCCGCCGGATTCTACCCGCGAACTCTGAGGTTACCAAAATGCGGGGCCCGCGTCTTTGCCGGCGCCGCATCAATGACCGGGACGGCACTCCGCTGTTCACGGACCTCGATCGAGGAGGATTTCCTGAATGCGCTACCTCGTCACAGGCGGCGCCGGTTTTATCGGCTCGAACACTGTGGACGAACTCGTGCGGCGCGGCCACAGCGTCGTTGTGCTCGACGACCTCTCATCCGGCAAAGAGGATAACCTCGCCGAAGTCCGCAACAAAATCACGTTTATCAAAGGCAGCATTACGGACATTGAAGTCGTCCGCAAGGCGATGCATGAGGCCGAGTACGTGCTGCACCTGGCCGCGCGGACGTCCGTTCCACGCTCCGTCAAGGATCCCATCGAAACCAACAAAATCAATATCGATGGAACCCTGAACGTCCTCGTTGCCGCGCGCGACGCTAAAGTGAAGCGCGTGGTCTTTGCGGCGTCTTCTTCCGCCTATGGCGAGACGCCGACTTTGCCCAAAGTTGAGACCATGTCCCCGGCCCCCATTTCGCCCTATGGCGTAACCAAATTTGTTGGAGAACTCTACGCCCAGACGTTTGGCCGCTGTTACGGCCTTGAAAATGTTTCTCTCCGCTACTTCAACATTTTCGGCCCTCGCCAGGATCCCGGTTCGCCGTATTCAGGCGTCCTGGCAAAATTCTGTCTATATTTTCTGGAAGAGACCCAGCCCGTCATTTTTGGCGACGGTGAGCAATCCCGCGACTTCACCTACGTCGAAAACGCCGTGCAGGCCAATCTCCTCGCTTGCGAAGCGCCCACCGTTTCTGGAAAGACTTTCAACGTGGGGACCGGCGGCCGTTTTACTTTGAACCAGACGCTGCAGCTCCTCGCAAAAATTTCTGGCAAGAAGCTCGAAGCGAAGTATGAGCCGCCGCGTGACGGAGACATTCGCGATTCGCAAGCGGATATCACGCAAGCGCGCGAGTTCCTCGGCTATGATCCGCCAATTAGTTTTGAAGAAGGTTTGGACCGCACATTTGCCTGGTACCGCTCGACGCAAACCAAAGCAGAAGCCAAACCCAAAGAGTGAACAGTTAGTGTAAACGGTGGCGGAGGGGCTTATGAACAAGAGCCCCTCCGCGCCGGTCGCCTTCCCCGGGCCGCTCGCGCTTTACGGATTCACTGTCTTCCCATAGCTCAACGGCTCTCCGGCCTTGGGCTTGTCAAAATTCCAGAAGTACAGAGGCTCAAGCTTTTTCTGTTCCGGCCAGACTTGATCCAGAGTGTCGCCCACGAACAGTTCTCCATTTTTCATCACCCAGTGAATCGTATTCGTGTTGTGAATGTCCTCCAGCGGGTTCTTGTCCAAGATGACCAAATCGGCCAGCTTGCCGGCCTCGATGGAACCGAGGTCCTGCGGGCGGCCAACAATCCTCGAACCATTCACGGTCGCGCATCGCAGCACCTCGAGTGGCGTCATTCCGCCGCTCGCGAGCATCCACATCTCCCAGTGATAGCCAAGCCCCTGCAACTGCCCGTGACTTCCCACTCCGACGAGACCGCCCGCTCTCGAGAGCTTCGCCATCTGCGCGGCGAGTTTCGGGAACGCGTACTCGTCTTTGCGGAACCAATCCGGTCGCCGATTGGTCTTTTCGTCTATCAGGTTGTGCGGCGTGAAGTGGTTGAGCTTCGCGTTGTCGTGTACCTCGCTGTTCTCAAACCAATATTCCTGGCCGAATGGGCCGCCGTAGTTCACGATCAGCGTAGGCGTCTCTGCAATCCCCGATTGCGCAAACATCTGCAGGACATCCTTGTAAAGAGGCGCGATAGGAAGCGTGTGTTCATTGCCGTGGAAACCGTCGGTGACGTGGGTCAGATTCAGCTTCAGGTCCAACCCGCCTTCCGTCGTCGGCATCATCTCCAGTTCTTTCGACGCTTGCACCATAAACTGGCGCTGCTTGCGGTTGCCCACGATATAGCTCTTGATGTTGTGCGTGCCGTAATATTTTCTGTATTTCGTCAATACGCCTTTCACTTCTTCCATCGACTGGAAGTTGTTGTCGGAGAAAACGCCGGGCCCCGTTGAAAAGGCCCGTAGGCCGATGATGTCGCCGCTGTCCACCAGGTCTTGATACGCAAACATGTCGTTCGTGCTCGTCTGCACGTCGAGTCCCGCGGTCACTCCATAAGCCAGGTTCGCCAAAAATGCCCAGTTTTGTGTGTCCAGGATGCCGCGTTTGATTTCGAACCAGTGCGCGTGAGTGTCAATAAACCCCGGCACAATCGTTTTTCCGGCCACATCAAACACCTTGGCCCCCGCCGGCACGCTACCCTTTGCCCCGACGCTCTTGATGCGGTTGTCCTCGATCACGATGTCCGCGTTCTTCAGAACTTCATCGCCTTTCATCGTCACGATCGTCGCGCCCCTCAACACAATCGTTCCCTTGGGAGTCTTCCGCGGAACTTCCAGGTCAACCGCAATTTCCTGGACGTTTTTGTCTTCTTCCTTTAGCTTCTTCGCTTCTTTTTTCTCGTCCTTTTTTTCGTCTTTGCTCGCGTCCGCCGATTGCGCCCGGCGTCTTTCTTCTCAGCCTCCTTCTTCTCAGCCTCCTTCTTCTCAGCCTCTTTCTTTTCTTCCTTCGTAGGTTCGAAAGAGATAGCGCTTAGCGGCTCGCGGAAAAGGCTGGCTCCCACGGCCCATGTGATGGTTTTCCCGTCATCCGCCCAATTGAAATAATCGGCCCCGATGTCTGTCAGCCGCTTCACAGGCATGGACGGTGACGATACGTTCACTGTGGGCGCCTCGCCGCCCACCACCGGCATCGCCGTCACGTACAGTTGGTTCATCACGTGCGCCAGCACCCATTGTCCGTCCGGACTTGCCCGCACATCGTCAGCGGAGGTAGGTTCCTCCGCAAAATAGCCGCCCTGCCCCTTCACCTGGATGTGCGTACGCCGGTCCGTGCCGTCAAAGCGGAGCGAGACAAGCCCCTGTGGCGTGTAGATGTAAATCCTGTCTTTATCGTGCGTGAAGTGCGGCGAACCTGCACCCCGCGCGGGCAAAATCAAATTCGCTTCGCCACCCGCGGCAGGAATCCAGATGAGGTCGGCGTTTTTGGTCTGACCGCCGTCGAATTGCGCTTCTTTCGCGGTCATAGACATTCCCGCGCAGCGCCACAATGCGGCTTCCATCCGGCGACCAGACCGGATTGCTGTAAACCGCAGCTGACTTCGACAATTGCTGCGGCGTTCCGCCAGAAGCCGCCACCCTCCACAGTTGCCCGCCTTCGCTCGACCAGGTCACGTAAACGATCGAACTCCCGTCCGGCGACCATGCAGGTTGGAACTCATGCTCGTTCCCGCTCGTCAAGCGCTGCGGCTTGCCGCCGGGAATATCCATGGTGTAAAGGTGCGTCATCGCGGAAAAGGCCATTTTCTTGCCGTCCGGAGATTCGATTGGATCCTGGATCAAGCGTACTTTCAGCGGGCCTTGCTCCACCCGTTGCGGAAAGTCCAGTTTCGGTCCCAGCTCTTGCGACACCTGCGCCGTAAACGGAATCACGCTCTCCGCACCTGTCGCAAGGTTGAGTCGGCGGATTTTTCCATCCTGGTTGTAGATGATTTCCTTGCCGTCGGGAAGAAATACGTACCCCGGAAAAAGATCGCGCGTGAAGCGGGACTCTTGGTCATCGCGCGTGATGGGATATCTCACCCAGTGATCTTCGCCCGTTTGCAGATTGCGCAAACGCAGGCCGCTCTCCGTCTCGTATCGCGTCACATAAAGAAGCTGGGTACCATCCGGCGAAAGTACGGGCCGGAAGCTGCTCTCCGTCTGCTCCAGCAAAATGTCTTCGTCACCGGTCTTGCGGTCCCTCCGCGCGATTTGCCAGAGCGGAAACTGCGCGTTGTATTCGAACCCGCCCGTACGCTTGGCGTAGTAGAGATACTTGCCATCCGCAGAAGCCACCACTCCGATCGCGTTTCCGCGGTCCTTTCGCGGCGTCGTCGGCGTCGGCTTCGCTTTGGTGATTTGCACCCCGGAGCCGCCATCCACGTGATACATCCAAATTTCAAACGTCGTGATTCCGAAACCCGCCTTCGACACCAGGATGTAATTCCCGTCCGGCGACCAGCTCGGCGAAGCAAACTCATTGTTGGGATCTTTCGAAACCTGCTTTACACCGCTGCCGTCCGGGTGCATTACCCAAATGTTTTCGCTGCCCTCGCGGTCGGAGATAAACGCGATCCACTTTCCATCGGGCGAAAACTTTGGTTGGCTGTCGAACGCCATTCCTCCATCCACCAGCTTTGCCGTTCCGCCCTCGATTGGCAGCGTGTAGATGTCACCGAGCAATTCGAAAACGATGGTTTTTCCATCCGGTGAAACATCCAGCGACAGCCACGTTCCCTCGTCCGTCGTGAACTCAATTTTTCGCGCTGGCTTCAGCGGCAGTCCCTTCTTTTCGTCCTTTTTTTCGTCTTTCTTTTCTTCTTTCTTATCGGACTGCTCTTGGGCCGCGGCGTCCTGCGGCTTCGCTTGAGCGGCACCCCAATATCCACCGAGAATCACCGCCAACACCACAAACCACGCGGCCAGACCGCGCATGCTGAGCTGCTTCGCGTTCATGCTCTTTCCTCCGTCGTTTCTTAAGATCATCCGACTTGTTGGTCTATGTAATTGGCTGGCCGCGGGCACACGGTCGGCCGGATTGCCACTCTGTTCTGCACCCTTAGACGCAAGCTCGTTCAGACCGTCTCGCCTCGAACAAACAGCCTGCCACTGCGCATCCGCTGAAGCATGATTCTGGCAGCAGAGGATTCGTATCTCTGCCCTTACCAATAGGGCAAAGGATGGGCCGCAAGCACGCTCTTCCAAACTCTCCTATGGTTCGTCCTCTTCCTCGCCGCCTCGCCTTCCTGTCGGCGGCGGAGTTACGGGTACGATATGCGGTATTCCGGCGTCATTCATCTTCTTATTCAGCGCGGGGAGTTCTTCTTCCGCAATTTTCTTCACCTGCGCCGACGCTTCGCTGATCAGTGGCGTCACTTCCGCCAGCTTGTCCTTTTGTTGCCCTCCCGGTGCTGCCCAGAACCCATCCAGGTCTCTCAGCAATCCTTGGACCTGCTGTGGCAGTGGTTCGGGCTTCCATACAAACGGTGGCCCCGCATTCCCCAGTCCTTCGCGCTCGCGCACATACTTCTCCGCAACCGCATCCACCTTTTTCTGCAGTTCCTCGGCGGCCTTCTGTATTTCCTCTGGAATCTTTGGCGCATCCGGCTTGCCGGCATCTTTCTTCCATTGATCCCTGGCCGCTTTCAGCCCTCCCTTGATTCCCTCGATTGTTTTTCGGTCTTTATCCGCGGTCTTGGCCATCGCATAGAGCTGATCGATGGCTTCACGCCGCGCCGCACGGTCCGCTGCGGACATCTGCATCCGCGGATCGTCTTCCACTACGACCTCTTGCGCGGCTTCCTTGCTCCCCGCCTTGATCTTGATGGTGTACTTGCCCGGCTCGACCAGCGGTCCCCGCGGCCCAAAATCAAAACCCGCCGCTGCTGCCTCCAGCTGTTCGGGCGTCGGTACTGCCGGAGAATTCCAACGCAAATCCCAGTTCGTGCGGTTTACTCCGGCTTTGCCAGGCCCATCCAACTCCCGCACCAGCTTTTCGTCCTTGTCATAGACGCTGATTTTTACCTTGCCTCTTTCTTCGCTGCCTCGTCGGTTTTCGCTTCTTGCGTCCGCGGTGGCCGTTTCCTTCTTTTCCTTGTCTTTATCTTTTTCGTCTTTGGCCGTCTTCGGCGCTTCCGGCGGCAAAGCTTCCTTCAGGTAATAATTCAAAATCGCGCCGTACGGCGGATTCTTCGCGGTGAACATCTTCTGCCCCGCACTCCACCTGCCGTTCCCGCAAGATCCCACAGCGTCGCGGGTCGCGGGCTGAAAAAGGTCAAGTCGGAACTCGCCACGCTGGCGTCGAACTTCTCGATCGGCGTAAGGTCATCAAAAATCCAGATCGACCGCCCGTGCGTCGCCAGCACCAGGTCGTTCTGTTCGCGCCTGAATTTCGAGGTCATCCACCGGCACGGTCGGAAAATTATTCTTCAGCGCCGTCCAATTGCCGCCGCGATCCCACGATACCCACAGTCCAAATTCTGTTCCTGCAAACAGCAGATTTGCGTTCCTCGGATGTTCGCGTACCACGTGCACCGTCCCTGCCGAATCAGGAATCCCGTTGCGGATCGGCTTCCAGCTCTCTCCGTAGTCCGTGGTCAAAAAAATGTACACGCCGTAGTCGTCGTTGCGGTGCCCATCGAACGTCACATACGCCGTCCCTCGCCGTATTTCGACGCCACAACGCGGCTCACATACGTTCCTTTAGGCACTCCCGGCACACGCGAAGCGACATTCTTCCAGGTCTTTCCCCCGTCGCGCGTAACTTGCAGATTGCCGTCGTCCGTTCCCACCCACAAGCACGTTCGCCTTCACCGGCGATTCGCTCAGAGTCGTGATCGTCGGGTATTCCTCGACGCCGTCGTGACGCGACAACGTATTCTTGTCCGGCACCTTGCCGAAAATCTGCAGCTTGTTGCGGTCCGCTCCAGTGGTCAGATCGCCGCCCAGCCGCGTCCAGTAATCCCCGCGGTCCGTCGACTTGAACAAATAATTTCCGCCGTAATAAATCGTGCTTGTGGTCGTGCGCCGAAACCGCCATCGGCGAATTCCACTGAAAACGGTAATGCGGCTCGCCCGCTTTGGCTTCCGGCATAATCGCCCGCTGCTGCCCGCTGTGCGCATCTCGCCGCGAAATATGTCCGTCCTGCGATTCCGTATAGACGATCCACGGCTCGACGTTATCAATCTCCGCGTAAAAGCCGTCGCCGCCCGGCATCAGCGTCCAATCCTCATTCGTGATGCCATCGCGCGCCAAAGACATGCTCGGCCCGCACCAGCTTCCGTTGTCCTGCAATCCCCCGCAGATTTGGTAGGGTTTTTCGTTGTCCAGTCCGACTTCGTAATACTGTCCAATCGCGATCGTGTTGATGAAATCCCACGTCCGCCCGTTGTCGTAACTCCAGTGAATCCCCCGTCACATCCCGTGATGACGTGGTTCGAATCCGCGGGATCGATCCACATCGCGTGAAAATCCCCATGAATGCCTTTTACCCGCTGCGTCGCAAACGTCTTACCTCCGTCCTCCGAATAATACATCTGCGCGCCAAGCTCCCAGATTCGCAAATCGTTGTTGGGATCGATGCGAATTTGGCTGTAATAAGAGGGCCGCGGATTGGTGTCTCCCATCTTCTTCCACGTTTCGCCCTTGTCTTCGCTTCGATACGTTCCGCCTTTTTCGTGCTGCACGATGGCATAAACGATGTTCGAATCTTTGCGGTAGATATCCAGCCCGATTCGCCCCGTATCGCCGCCGTTTTCATACGGCAGTCCTTTCATCAATTTCTTCCACGTCGCTCCGCCGTCCGTCGTTTTGTAAATCGCACTGCCGGCCCGCCTCCGTTAAATCCAAACGGCGTCCGCCTGCGTTCATAAGCCGCGGCATACAACGTGTCCGGGCTCTCCGGGTCCATGACGATATCGCTCACGCCCGTGTCGTCATTTATTTTCAGCACCTGCGTCCACGTCTTCCCGCCATCCGTCGTTTTGTAAACGCCGCGCTCCGGATTCGGTCCCCAAAATGCCCGAGCGCCGCCGCGTACACCACCTCCGGATTCTTCGGATGAATCACAACGCGCCCGATATGGTGCGTCGCCGCCAGTCCCATCCTCTGCCACGTCTTGCCGGCGTCCAGCGACTTGTAGATTCCATCTCCCCACGAAGAGCTTTGCCTGTTGTTGGGCTCTCCTGAGCCGACCCACACAACCGCGGGATCGGATGGAGCGATGGCAATGTCTCCGATCGTCGACACGCCCTCCTTATCAAATACGGGTTCCCACGTCGTGCCGTTATTCGTCGTCTTCCACACCCCGCCCGACGCCGTCCCCACATACACAATGTTTGGGTTGCTCTCGACGACCGCAAAATCGTCGATGCGCCCGCCCATCACTGCCGGCCCGATCTCGCGAAACTCAAGATTCTTCAGCTTGTCGGTGGCATTGGACTGCCCCGCTCGCCCCGCTGGCGTCACCATCGCCAATCCAGCACAAAATATCCCTGCGGTCAGAATGATTCTCACAGCAGACACAGTACGGCGCATTTTCTTCCCCCTAGTTTGCAAGGCCGGGCATCATACCTCCTGAGTGCCACGGCGTGCATCAATTGTTTCTGGAATGGCAAACCAACCCGTGTTGAGAGAGACGCGCCACGCTGACTCTGCGTTTCGTTCCCATCCTCTCAGCGTCAGCGTCGGATCGCCGCTTCGCGCCCTGCCTTTATCCACGTTGGCGGGTCCTGCTACACATCCCCGCGACCGCATGCTAGGCTATTCCACTGTTTTCATCGGCAAAATGTTCTGCGTGAATGGTCACTCCCATGCCCGGTCCGTGTCCGTGCTCCGCTTCTTTTTCTACCTCGCCACGCTTTTTTTCTTCTTGTGCCTTGGCTTCGCCCATTTGCGTTGCCCAGCAGGTCCGCTTGCACTCAAACAAAGGGGGTGACGTCGAAATCTGGTCTCGCGGCCCGCAACAAAAACGCGGCGACCTCTTCATCGCTGATGGTGACGTGGACATCCGTTATGGAGATGAGCGTCTCCAGGCCGACCACATCGAATACAACGAGAAAACTTCCGAATCCCTCGCTCGCGGCCATGTTCGTTTCGATTACAACAAAGAACATCTTGAAGCCGAGGAAGCCCGGTACAACGTAAGTACCGGGCATGGCAGCTTCACCAAGGTTCGCGGCACCGTCAAAATCGAGCGCCGCGCCAATCCCTTGATTCTCGTTTCTCAGAACCCCCTCTATTTTCAGGCGCAAGAGGTCGAACGCTTCCCGGGCGACATCTACCTTGTCAGCCGCGGCTGGATTACGATTTGCGATCCTCAGCATCCCATGTGGCAGTTCTATGCCCCACACGCCCGCATCCGGCTTAATAAGAGCGTTGCCTTGGTCAACGCTAACTTCCGGCTCTACCGCGTGCCTCTCGTTTGGCTCCCCTACGTCACCGCTCCCGCCGGTGAAAAAATTCGTCAGTCCGGAATCCTTCTCCCCGTAATTAGCCAGAGCAATACCAAAGGCTTTGTCATCGGGGATTCCCTTTACTTCGCTCCGAAACCTTGGCTGGACGCGACCCTGGGCGCCGAGCTGCTCTCCAAGCGCGGCTCCGCTGAGCGCGCCGAATTTCGAGCCCGGCCCTTCGAGAACACTTCTATCCAGTACACCTATTTTGGCGTGATCGACCGCGGTCTCCAGCTACCCGGGATTAACGGCGCTACTATCGTCGAGAAGCAAGGCGGCCACCAGCAGCAACTGGAGGTCCAGTCGCTCCTTCCGGGCGGCTGGCGCTTCGTAGCCGACGTCAACGAACTAACTTCCCTGACCTTCCGCCTGGCTTTTGCGGACTCCTTTGGCGACGCCATCACTTCCGAAGTTCGCAGCGCAACCTTCCTGACCAACAACTTCCGGGGATTCAGTCTGAACTTTGCCGGCTCAGCCGATAAGACCTTTCTCAGCATTCCGATCACTTCCCCTACCACCGGCGTAGTCACTCCGGCCGTCAGCGTTTCGCTGCGTGACGCCCCACAAGTTCGCTTCAGCTCCGTCGAACAATCCCCTTGGCGAAATCTTCCCGTCTATTTTTCTTTTGATTCCTTCGCCGATGCGCTCCACCGCCAGGATGATACTCCGCTGAATACTCCTGGATTCGTTCCTCGTACCGAGTTTGCCCCCAAGGTCACCGTTCCGCTCCATTTCGGCAATTGGCTTGGCGTCACTACCTCTGCGGCTTTCCGCACCGCCTACTATGGCGATTCCTACGATTCGGCCGGCCAATTAAGCCCTCAATCGATCGTGCGCAATTCCGGCGAACTTACCGTTGAGCTGCGTCCTCCAATATTCGAGCGTTTTTTCGACCGTTCCTCTCTCGACAAAAGTAAGCCTCGCAAGCGGTTCAAACACACCATCGAGCCCGCCATCACCTACCGCTATGTCACGGGCATAAATAATTTCGCGGACTTCATCCGCTTCGACTCCGACGCCACCCTGACCGATACCAACGAAGTCGAATACGGCGTCACCCAGCGGCTCTTCTCCAAAACTGGCGACGACCAGCCCCAGGAGTTGCTCTCCTGGAGCATTTTTCAAAAGCATTACTTCGACCCCACCTTCGGCGGCGCCATCGTGGATGGCCAGCGCAATGTGTTCTTGGCGTTCGATTCTGTTTCGCCCTTTGCCTTCGCTTTCGGTCCGCGCAACTGGTCGCCCATTGTCAGCGATTTTAGGATCACTCCCGGTGGCCTCTACGATCTCGAACAAATTCTCCAGTACGATCCTCAGATTCAGCGCCTCGTCACCATCGGCACGCTCCTGAAAATAAAGCCCTACCGTGAATTCTTCGCCACCCTCGCCCATTTCCGCCTGAATGCCAATCCCGTGGAAGCCGACCTTCCTCCATCTCCCCCGCCTGGTTTTGTCCCTTTCCAGCAGCCCCTCTCCAACCAGGTTCGCGCTCTCCTTGGCTACGGAAACTTGACGCGCAGGGGATTTAATTTCGCTACCGGTATCAGCTACGACTTCACCAACCATACCCTGCAAAACCAGCTCGTGCAGATCAGCTACAACGGCGGCTGCTGCGGTCTCGCCCTCGAGTACCGCCGCATCAACCTCGGCCAGGTCCGCACGGAAAACCGTTTTTCCGCCACCTTCATCATCGCCAACATCGGCTCCTTCGGTAATCTCCGCCGCCAGGAACGCATCTTCTAGCGCTTTGCGTCTTGTATCCCTCTCTTTCTGTCGTTCGTCCCCTGTTCCTTCCCCAACTCAATACTGAGTACGAGCCGCAGCTGTCCATAAAATTCGGTGGAAAGAGAAATAATTAGTCTAGAATCGGCAAACGATGGGAGGCATCCCTCCTACATGAACGCCAAGCAGGCTATGCGAACACCCCGTCTATTTGCCATAGGTTGCGGCATCTTCATGGCAGTCCAGTTCGCTTTCGCCACTCACGTCACCGCCCAAATCATTCCTGCAATTTCCGGGCGGGTTTTGGACGCGGCCACCGGAGAACCTGTGAAAGGTATCAATGTCGCTCTGCACGCGAGTCGCTACGAAGGGTTCTCTGTTGACACGTTCATGAACGATGACAAGCTAACGGGGCAATCTGGAGATTTCCAATTTTCGAGGGCCGTCGTAGGGGACGGATCTCCTCTATCAAATTTCAGGGGATATTGGCTTACAATGAACACGGACAAAGGGGACTCGAGCGGAACTGACGAAAATACTGACCAAGATGTTTTTTACAATCCGATGGCGAATCGACGCGGCCAGTCCGTCGGCAACAAGAAGTATTTTCCGTTGACCATCGAATTCACTCCGCAGGCATGCGCCAACTCCTGGAACGCAACTTGCGTATACGAAAACCCGACCTCGGGTTTGTCCATTCAACTAATCCCAGTGATTGATGATGTGAAGGATTGCAAACAAATGGAAAATAACTCACTGCAAGAGCGCTGCAGGCAGCTGAATACCTATCGAGCCGCATTCGTACATGTGGATTCATATGAAGAAGTGAAGAAAGGCAGGGAATTGTGCAACGAGGTCGATGGTAGAACAATTTTAGAGATTTGTTTGTGGGAACTAGAGCTTTATGTCGCCAATCCGGCCTACGAAAGGCCGATTAAGCCACAGGTTAACGAGCCCATACCTGACGGCATGTTTCCAGAATCCTTGGCAGGGCTGCCTGTCACGAAAAATAAACACTGCGGGCCGCGGCTCGAATTTAGCGGTCGCGTTATGTGCGCGGCTGGGTATGGTACAGAGACCGAACAGTTGGTCGACGTCCTCATCGAAGAATGGCCTGAATCTGAGCCATCAACGGCACCGCCTCCGTGGAATCCCAGCTACAGAGACCATGAACACGCCACTGTCACTGAGGAACTACGTCCCCATGGAAAGATACTTCGATACCATGGGCCGCAATGCAATTCGTTTTTCTGGTACAGCGGTGACAGGCACGTTGAGGTATTGTCTTGCTATCTCGTTCCACAGCTAGAACAGTTCGTTTCATATTATTTGGCCAAGTTTCCGAGCACCTTCCAGTGAGTGCGCAGCAGCATTGCGTTCCAGTCGGCATTGTCACCCACATGCTTGATTAACGCCGATTCGCTTGAAGAAGATTAATACTAGACAATGAGCCGTTAGGGCGTTTCAGCGTCTGATAAACGCAGCCGTTACCGGACATCTCTAACAATGTCGGCCCTGTCAAACTCTTTTAAAGACACTTCTTTCTTTTCACCTAAAAGAGTTTTTCTCTTTCGTTTTCTTTCGTTTTCTTCTTTTCCCTGCATCGACGACCACGGCTCGTTTGTAATCTAACGGTCGGTTTCAGTCCGACCCAAACATCTCTTCGATCCGTAACTTCGACCATGATTACTCGTTCAAACTCCCTTTTCAGGGAGCGGGATGCCCAATCAAGTCCGCGGCGTTCTACTTCGCGCCATGTCCGGTACCGAGCTGTCCCGCGTACGAACCGAACTCTAACGACGGCGAATACTCACAACCATTTCGCCACATCCAGTACAACCGGATCGCCAGCCTGCGCCCCATCGCTACTTTGGCGATGCTTTTGTGTCGACGCATCGCTAGATGGATGTACCGGCGTCGCCAGTCGGGATGGTTACGCGCGGCTGCTTGGGCCGCCTCCACCAGCAAGAACCGTAACAAGGAATTGCCTTGCTTGCTGATGTGGCCTAGTCGCTGTTTGCGAGCACTGGAGTCCTCACACGGGATCATCCCCACGTACGTGCCGATCTGCTTGCCGCGCTGAAACCGCGTCGGAGTTCCGATGATCAACACATAGGCGAGTGCCGTAAGCGGACCAACGCCAGGATGAGTCATCAGCCGCATCGCCTCGGGTCGCTTCCTGGCTTCCCGTTCGACGGCTGCGGTTAGTTCCTCAATCGTCGGATTCATGCGGTCCAGCAGTTCCAACAACTCTTGTCGCCGTCGACTGGCCCAAGGAGCCAACGAGAGCTTCTCTAACTGCGCTCGCCCTTGTTCGCTGAACAGTTTTTTCTTCCAGCGATAGCCCTCGTTCATGGCCAGCGCCTGCAACTGATTCATGATCCGTGTGCGCATCTGCACCAAGCGATGCCGGTGCCACAACAGTTGTCGCAAATCTCGATTCTCCGGGCTCGGTACCCAGATTTGCGGGAAGTTATCTTCCCGCATCAGCCTGAGCAGGAGTTGGGCATCCTTGCGGTCGGTCTTCTGCTTCTTCACTCGTCTGGTTTTGATCTCCGCGGGATCCCCGATCCACAGCTCAAAACCTAATTCAGCGAGTAGCCGCTCGAACCAGCGTGAATATCCGGTAGCCTCCATGCCTACCCGCACGCTGATTCCTCGCTGCTTCAGGTCTCGATAGAATTTCTCTGCTTGCCCATCACTGTGGTTCAGCTCCTGTTCACCACACTCACCCGTTTCTTCTACAAAAAATGCAATCTGCTGAAAGCTCGGGTGGTAATCTACGCCTATAAGCATCATGTTCGGCTCCTTTCTCCCGAGCCTTGGTCGTCAACCAAAGTCTACTCGGGGTCGAGGAGCCGACATTGTTATGCAATCATGTCCTATAACCTGACTCAATAGGAAGGCAAGTCAGCTTGTTTCCCTTGGCCCGCGGTTTCCCTCACAAGAGCGCCGATCGAGGTGAAGCGAAGTCCCTTCTTGCGCCCCACTGTAAGAATTTGCGGGAGCGCCTCAATGCTGCGCGATGGATCTGAGATGCCGTCATGAAGGATCACGATGGCACCGGGAACGAGATTTTTTCCAACCAGCCACCTCATGTACCAAACGGGAGGGTGCATGGGGTCATGAGGATACGCACAACCAAGCACGCATTTGTACCCATGCGCTTGAGCAAGCCGGAGCTGTTTGGGCCATGCCACACCACCAGGCGGGCGGAATAATTTCGATCCCGGAGCGATGCCGATCGCTTCTTCGGTCTGTTCTAAGTAAGCAACGAAATCGGCATCAGAGTGGCCTAAAGTAGGACCATTTTTGAAGTAGTGGTTGCCGACCTCGTGTCCGTCAGCTTTGATTTGGGAAACCACGTCGGGGTGCCGGATGGCTCGTTCGCCAATGAGGAAGAAGGTTGCCGTTGCGTCATGCTGCCGAAGAATCTCTAGGATTTGGAGCGTGAAACGTGGGTGTGGGCCATCGTCGAAGGAAAGTGCCACCACAGGAAGATGCGTCCGAACCCGATAAGTAACATTGGGAGTGAGTCGCTCTATCAGGCTCAAGACACTGAGCGGCTCCATCCAGAAGACCACAAGCCCCATTCCCAAAAGAGCGGTGGCCATCAACGGGACAGCCAGCATGTTTTACCTCAATCCACGCGTCATGCGCCGAATTGTCTTCAGAGACAACCAGTTTTATAAAACCACGCCCTGTTAACGCGCTCAGCGGACAAGTGGTTAATAGAAGGAATCTGTCAGATTAAGCAAACAATATACGCTGACGCGGCGGCAGTCCTTGAACGGAACGGCGGTTTTTGCGCCGGGACGATGAAGCTATTCGCCGGGTTTTACGATTTCTGGGTTGTTCGCTCAGCGCTTCGGCAGCATGAGCCGCCACATTGGTCAGAACTAGGTCGGCGGCTGCGCTAGCCAAGAATACTCGGGCTGCTATTTTGTCTACAGGCGCATCACAGACCTGGTCGAGTGCGGAAATAAGTTCAGCCACACTACTGAAGTGGTGATCTCGTAAGCCGAGAATGTCAGCCGCAATGCCCATTATTTTTACCTCGGACTGAGCACAGCATATCATCCCAATCACGGCTTGCACCTGTACGAAAGGACAGGCGTCTCGAAGCGGCATCATTTCGTGACACCAAGCGCTACTGAGCTTTTCCGTTGAACTGGGTCAAGTCCCGGTTATCGCGCTTACCGGACATCGGTGTACTACCAAGCCCGGTCGGCGGCACGCCATGTCGATTCAGTTCTGCCTCATTTCGTGAAAATCGAGTTCAATTACTCTGTGCTCGATGAGGTGTGTTAAATTCCCCACTCGCACCTGCTCCTATGCCATCAATGAACGACACCGATCTCGCCTTCGCCTCCATCGAGGAGGTCGCAAGCCTCTTCCGCAAACGCAAACTTTCTCCAGTCGAGCTCACAAGGCTTACGCTAGCCCGTATCGTGCAACTCGATCCCAAGCTGAATGCCTACATCACTGTGACCGCCGAGCTGGCCCTTGCCCAGGCAAAAAAAGCTGAGGCCGAACTCTTCGCTCCACGCGGCCGCCATCGCGACCGCGGCCTCCTCCACGGCATTCCCATTTCGTTAAAGGACAACGTCTCCACGAAGGACGTCCGAACCACCGCTGGCTCTAAAATTCTTGGGAAGTTTGTTCCGCAGCACGACGCCGCGATCGTCACAAAACTCAAGGAAGCTGGCGCGGTCATTCTCGGCAAAAACAACATGCACGAGTTCGCCTACGGCGTCACCAGCAACAACCCGCACTTCGGCCCCGTCCACAATCCTTGGGATCTCTTACGAATCCCCGGCGGTTCCAGCGGCGGTTCCGCCGCCGCGGTCGCCGCAGGCCTCTGCTACGGCAGCATCGGCAGCGACACCGGCGGTTCCATCCGCATTCCCGCTTCTCTCTGCGGCGTCGTCGGCCTAAAGCCGACTCTTGGCCGCGTTAGCGTTGAAGGTGTCATCCCGCTTTCTCCCAAATTAGATTGTGTAGGCCCGCTCGCTCGCACCGTTCACGATGCCGCTCTGCTTCTCGAACCCATCCTCCCCAGCATCAAAGGCGAACCGAGTCCCCGCGCCTTGGAAAAATCTCGCGCCAAGCCCCTCAAATTCACCCTCGGCATTCCCAAACAATTTTTCCTCGATGTGGTTTCCCAGGATGTCCACTTCGTCTTCGACGAAGCCATCCGCATCTTGAAAAAGCAAGGCCTTCGACTGAAGCAGATCTCTCTTCCGCTGCTAAAAGAAACCGAAGACGCCGGAAACCAAATCGCCTGGGCCGAAGCCACTCACTATCATCAGCAGGCCGGATGGTTTCCCTATCGCGCCGCCGATTACGGCGAAGACGTGCGCTCTCGCCTGGAAATGGGAACTAAAGTCTCCGCAACCGTCTATCTTTCCGCTCTCGAGCTTCGCGAAAAATTCATCCAGCAATTCCATCTGACATTGGAAGACGCAGGCGTTGACGCTTTGGCGGTCCCAACAACTCCGATCATTGCGCCTCTCATCGGCCAGGAAGCCATCCACCTCGGCGACAAAGATCACTCCACTCGCGCTCTGCTCCTCCGCCCAAATCGTCCTGCCAATCTCGCCGGCGTCCCAGCCATCTCCATCCCGTGCGGTTTCACCCCCGCAGGCCTTCCCGTTGGCCTTCAACTCATCGGCGCCGTCGCCGACGAGCATCTCCTCCTACAAATTGCCCACACTTTCGAGCGCGTCCACCCCTCGCAAGGTCGCCCCTCGGTCTTGTAGGGGCACGATACATCGTGCCCTCTTTCTTTTTCCAATCGCCTATCCCGAACACTCAGCTGCCCCAATCGCGCAATGACTTCAAAACAAAACCCTTCTACGATTTCAAACTATTCCCCAAAAATATGTGTAATTTACCTTGACTTTCAAGACAACATTGGGTATCCTTTTCATCGGAGCAAACCCGAACTCCCAAAGAGCGGCAGCTAGTCTGCCGCTCTTTCCTTTTCCAGGCCTTTTTCTGCCGGCCATCAGCTTTCAGGGAGACCCCAAAGACGTCCAATGGCTTGCAAGATTGCACAATTTTGGTGCAATCTTAAGCCCTGTAGAATCACCACTTGCGCGAACGTCCACAAGTGTTGATTTTAATCGACTTACAAAAATACTAAACTATTTAGAATCAACACTTACAAAAAAACGGGGGAGGGGGAGGGTATTATGGTTAACCAGAAGATTTGGTGGCACAGACTTCAGTCTGTGCTGTCCGTGCTGTCCGTGCTGTGCTTTCCTCTGCTGGTAAGCGCCGCTCCATCAACCAACTGCCAATGACATAACCAAGCGTCCCCGTGATCATCCCGCCGAAAATATCCGCCACATAATGATACCGCCCCCAAATCGTTGACACGCACATGCACCCCACCAGCGGCAGCATCGCCCAGAACAGCCATCTGCGGTGCCGCCATGCGCCCCAAGTCGCCGCGACCGCCCCTGCCACATGCTCCGACGGAAACGCTGCCCCGCGCACCCGCCCATAGTGCTCGATGAAATTGATCACGGAGGTTGCCGCCCCGCCGCGCAACTCGCCGTGCCAGGTCCCTGCCATCGAAAACCACGGGCTCTCAATGGGAAAGAAAATCGCAATCACATACCCGATCACGTAGCCCATCGCCGAGTACGTCATCACCGACCAATACCCGCGCCAGTCCCGCCGGTAATACAAAATACCTCCAACCGCCAGCAAGTAAGTGAAGTACGTCAAATAAATAAACTGCATGAAGTCGTTACGCGCCGGCGTCGCGAATTGCTCGAGCCACACCGTGGGGTGTACGCCTGTCAGCCAATGATCGAATGCAATCAGCTTGGCATCCTGCCACCCCGGCTGCACTAGATGCACCAGCTGTCCCAGCTCTTCAAAGCAGAACAAGAAAAACAAATGCGGATACCAGTGCCGCCAGAAATGCCACAATCTCTGCGCCAAAGTAGGACAGACATTCCTGTCTGTCTCTCTTCCTCCTTCCCCACTAAACTCCTTACGCCCGGCAACCCAAGCCTCCACCCTGCACAAGCCCAGAATCACCGCCGCCACCAATGCTTGCATTCCGATCAGTCTCGCGGGATGTGCCAAATTCTCCGCAAAAAAAACGATCAAGGCGCCCGATACTCCCAAATATCCCAATGCCACGCACTCGAACGTCCCGCAAGCAGCCCACGTTGCAGCCAATTCCCGGCGCACCAACTCAAGAAAACCAGCTCCCCGAAATTCAATGGCGGCGGAAGCATCGCTTCTGCATGGAGGACATCCTCGCGCAACACAAGCGCGTAACTTTCCTTTCGACACCCATTTCTTGTCAGACCGTTCATGTCCAATACCCTGACTTCGCGGACACAACTTGTACTTCCTGCCGTGTCGCTTTTGCATTCTGTTTTCTCTGCAAGCTCTGTGAACTCTGCGTGGAAACCCTCTTGTCATCCCATCGCAAAACCGGCCATCCATTCCGAGAGGCGATCTGCGCCAAATCCTTGGATGGATTCACCGCCGCGGGCCTGCCCACCGCTTCGAGCATCCACCAGTCACTTGCACTGTCGCCATACGCGAAGCATCGCTCGAGATCCAAATCTGCTTCCGCTGCTATTCGCTGGACAGCTCGCGCCTTCGCCTCGCCAAACATTGCTTCTCCCACAATCCGTCCGGTCCATCGTTCGTGTTTTTCTTCCAGCCGTGTAGCGCAAACGCGAACCTTGCCCATACACCCGCGCGCGCCGAGCTCGGTTTCGAGCACGCGAGCCGCTCGCTGCGCCAATGGCTCCAGCGTCCCGCTTACCATCACAATCATGTGCCCGCATTCCGCATGCCACGCCACGCGCTCGATCGCCTCCGCATAAAACGGTGGGTCAGTCATTCCTGCCTGTCTCTTTCTTTCTCCATCTCTTCCTGCTTCATTTTTCGCGCAGAGCCGGACACGAATGTCTGTTCCACAACATGCCTCGTTCACGCGCACGCCCCGCAAATACATTTTGTTCGCGTGCATCATCTGAATAATCCCGCGTGGTGCCAGGCGCAGCGCTTCCGCCAGCCACAACAAATAATTCCTGCTCCCAATCAGCCGTCTGTAGCGCAGCACCCAAAAAAGTCTCTTCTCCATCGACGGCCGTGCCATCAGCGTCCCATCCAAATCAAAAAACGCCGCAACACGCGCGTCCTTCTCCTTTACTTCCTTTACTTCCTTTACTTCCTTTGCTTCCTTTACTTCCTCTGCCTCCTTTACCTCCTTCCTCTCTCTCACATCGCCCCCTGCGCAATTCTCTTCGCGCCACGCACCCGCCCTGCGCCCGAAACATAACGCCATCCTTCCGCCAACACTGGCAATCCTCGCAACAAGCAAAATCCCGCCGTCATCCAGGTCAACGCAAGCGCGCCAGTGCGAACCAACGAGTGCATGTCTGCGGTCACTCCTCCCAGCAGCGCAACGGGCCCTCGCGTCAGCGCCAGTTCCAGTCCCAGGTAGCAAAAGCACAGGCATTTCATCGCGGCATACAAACCACGGCTCCAGCGCGATGCCACCAGCGTGCGTCCCCACCATGTTTGCAACATCGCGTTCGCGCCCCAGCCGGAGTGCCCCGCGCGCATGGCCAGCCCACGAAGAAAATCCGTCGCCGCTCCCCGCGCGAAGAAGAAAACGGGCAGCCACAGCGATACTATCCCCACCACCGCGAAGTAGGTGAAGTACAGGTTTTCGATCATGCGATCCCCGAGAATGTCGAGCTGCGCGCCGATCGGTGTCGCCAGATTTTTCCGGCGCGCGATGTGTCCATCCAAAGCATCCAGAGCAATCGTCGCCACCGTCAGCCCAACTGCCGCAAGATTCGCCCACGGCCCTCGCCCAAACAAACTCACGGCGGCAAATCCCACCCCTACGCGTAATGCCGTCACTTTGTTCGGTGTCCACCGCATAGCCACCTGCCGGGCGCCGCTAATGCGTCCCACCAGACACATCGCAACCACCGTGCCAACTCCTCAACAAGCAAAGCCTTATGTTCCAGTCGCTTACGAGCGTCCGCGCAAATCGAGGTCCCCCGCCACGTCGGCGAAATCTTTCATCTGTCGCCCTCTCGTGCCGTAGATATCGAATCCGGTTCAACCGCGTCTAATACAAGTGCCGCCAGTCGACCCCCCGCGCTGAGGAGTGGCGCTCTTTTCCCGTCTTTGTGGGAGAATTAAGAAGTTCAAGCAAGAAACAGAATCAGGTATTCAAACTGGCATAAACACACTTTGCGTCTGGTCTAGTGCCAGTAACACAAATTAAGAACGGAAATTGGAGCCAGCTCAGGTCCCAAAAAAGATGATCGACGTTCCTCTGTCAGCAGCTTTCATAGCCGGGCTGGTATCTTTCCTGTCGCCATGCGTACTTCCTCTTGTGCCGGGCTACATCTCGATGCTCTCCGGCATCGGCATGGAGCAATTGCGCCAGGGCCAGCAGCCGCGCGGCGGCCTATTCGCTTCCGCACTCTCCTTTGTAGTTGGTTTTTCCGTCGTGTTCATCTCGTTTGGCGCTTCGGCGAGCGCCGTCGGCACTTTTCTTCGGCAAAACCGCACTCTTCTCGCGCCCATTGCCGGTGCATTGATTCTGCTTTTTGGTTTGCACCTGGTCGGCGCGCTCGTGAAGTTTAGTTTCCGCTTGGGAGTAATCGCCGGCTCAATTCTTGTAATTCTGGGTGTGGTCTCCATTGTCCATCACGGCCCGCTCTTCTTTGGCCTCGGCTGGGTCCACTTTTTCTCGCTCTCGATCATCGGATTCTTTGGCCCGGCTCTCGCAAAGTGGCTCAACCGCGATGTTCACCTTCGCAGCACCAGCACGAAGCCCGGTGTGTTCAGCGGTTTTTTCCTCGGCTTCGCGTTTGCTTTTGGCTGGACGCCCTGCATCGGGCCGATCCTCGCCACCGTGCTTGCGCTCGCCGCCGCCAGTGACACCATTGCCCGCGGGATACTGCTTCTCGCCGTTTACTCCGCCGGCTTGGCTGTCCCCTTTTTGCTCACGGCGCTGGGCATCGGGCAATTTCTTAGCTTCTATCAACGCTTCCGAAAGTATCTCCACGCCGTCGAACTCCTAAGCGGAGCCTTGCTGCTCTTCGTGGGCGGGCTAGTGTTCGTCAACAAGCTGACCTGGCTGGCAGGCAAGCTCAGTTTTTTGAACAGCGCCGTTTTGTGGCTGGAAAAATCGCTGACGGGCGGGAAATAGGGAGCTCGGCGCAACATCCCGGCAAGCTCACAGAATTCGTCTTCGGGTATAATTAGGATTGAGGAACGAAATGAAGAAAACGATGTTGGTCATCGCCACCGTCTTGGCCCTGATTGCCGGAACGTATTTTGCGGACAAGGCGACGCGCGTCAAAGCGAAAGCTAATAACACTGTCATGAAAGCGGATAATCCGTACCCGGATTTGTCCGTGCCCGAGCTCACGCTCAAAGATCTCGACGGAAACGACGTCTCCCTCAGCGAATATAAAGGCAAAGTTATCCTGGTGAATTTCTGGGCCACCTGGTGCGACCCTTGCCGCGTCGAGATTCCCTGGCTCATCGAAATGCAGCAGAAATACGGACCCAAGGGCTTTGTGATCCTCGGTATCGCCCTGGACGAGGAAGGCAAGAGCGTCGTTGCTCCCTTCGTCGCGAAAGAGCGTTTCGACGTCAATGACCAGAAACTGCCCATGAGTTACAAAATCCTCATCGGCAACGACGATGCCGCGGATAAATTCGGCGGTCTTTTTGGATATCCAACCAGCATTCTAATCTCGCGGGATGGCAAGCAAATCAAACGCGTCACAGGCATTATTAGCACCGACGAAATGTCGAAAGCCATCGAATCGCAACTCTGATACGCTGAATCCATGCTTGACGAAAAAGATTTTCAGAGAAAAGCTGACGTTGCCTTTGGAGAACTCAAGAAGCGCCTGCTTGTTCTTGCGGATGAACATGACTTCGATGTGGAAGGCGAAAGCGGAAAACTCGAAGTAATCTTTGAGGAGCCCGAGGAAGTGAAGTTTGTCGTTTCTCCAAACACTCCGATTCGCGAAATCTGGATTTCGGCGCTCTCGACCTCCTTCAAGCTCGGCTGGTCGGAAGCGAAGAACGCATTCGTGCTGGAAAAAACGGGCGAAGATCTCTTTGAAGTCATGAACCGCGTCGTTTCTCAGCAGCTCGGGACCCAGGTGAAGTTATGAAATTGGTTGCGGCAATTTTCGCCGGCGTTCTGCTTCTGATTGCGGTCGCGGCGCTGCCTTCCGCGCCGCAGCAGGTTCCTTCCCCGAAGGACGTCGTCGCTCCAACAACCTATGTTTCGCTAGATCCTGTAGGCCGAGGCAGCCAGTTCCAAATTGCCGTGGTTCTGAAAATCCGCTCTGGCTTTCACATCAACGCCCGCGAAAAATCCGAAGACTACCTGATTGCCACCGATCTCCGCGCCGATGCCCCCGCGGGCTTTCAGTTGGGCGATGTTTCCTATCCCAAGGGCGCTCTGCACTCCTTCACCTTCTCCAAGAAGCCGCTCAACGTCTACGAGGACACCATCACACTCCGCCTCCCTGGCACCGCGCTGGCGAGCGCTCCACTCGGAGCGCAACATATTCCGCTGAAACTTCGCTACCAGGCCTGCAGCACGGAGATTTGCCTGCCTCCCGTCACGCTTGCGTTGGACGCGGCTCTCAATGTCGCCGCATCCGCTTCCAAGCCAAACCCGTCCACCCCGAGATCTTCCCTGCGAAATAGTCCTCTCGACACAGACTCTTGCATAGCCATCTAACGGCCGTTTCCGCACTGCTTCGTTTCTTTTCTCCGTTTCCTTTTTCCTTTCAGCGCCCTCTAACTAGCTAGGAGCCACTGGCACGGTCTGGGACAAACTTCGATGGCCGATACTCGAAACGCTTCGCGAATGTGGTTGGTCGTCCTTGCGGCTTGCGTGCTGGTGTTTACCGCCGCCGGTGGATTTCTCGCGTGGCGTGCGCGGCACATGGACAACTTTGTCCGCGACTGGGTCATTCGTTCGCTCAGCGAACGGTTCGAAAGCCGCGTCGAACTTACTTCGCTCCGTGTCACCGGATTCCCTCGTGTGGGCGTTACTGGCGAAGATCTGACGATTTATTTCCACGATCGTGCCGATGTTCCGCCGATCATCCATGTCGATCATTTTTCGTTTGACCTCGGTCTGTTCGCCATTCTTCGCCTCCCCAATCACATCTCCAGAGCAAGAATGGAGAACATGATCATCACCATTCCGCCGCGCGGAGAAAAAAAGAATCTGAAATCCAGCGACGCTGGAAAAACAAAAAACGTGCTCTCTTCCTTGATCGTCGATGAGGCCCTTTGCGAGAACACCGTCCTCATCACGTTGCCGCGGAAACCAGATGCCGGTAAACCCCCGAAAACTCCGCTCGAATGGGACATTCACAACCTCAACTTGCGTGCAGCCAGCGTGGACAAGCCTTTTCGCTTTCACGGAACGCTGACAAACGCCAAACCCAAAGGCGAGATCGACACTAGCGGCGATTTTGGCCCCTTGGACCTTGATGATCCGGGCTCCACTCCCGTCTCTGGTTCTTACAAATTCACCGACGCCGATCTCGGGCCTTTTCCAGGGATCGCTGGCATCTTGTCCTCCACGGGAAAGTTCAGCGGCGAACTTGCGGAGCTCCAAGTTGAAGGCGAAACGGACACCCCCGATTTCTCTCTCGACAAGATCGGCAAGCCGGTGCCGCTCCACACCGAGTACTCCGCCACGGTAGACGGAACCAACGGAGATACCCTCCTGCACCCCGTGCGGGCCACCCTCATCCGTTCGCTCTTCCTTGCAGAAGGTAGCGTCATCTCTGAACCCGCGAAAAAGGGCCACACGATCACTCTCGACGTGGGCGCACCCAACGCTCGCATCCAGGACATCCTCAGTCTCGCCATGAATTCCGATAAGCCCATCTTGACCGGCCCTGCAATGATCCAAGCGAAATTGATCTTGCCTCCGGGCAAGGAAAAAGTGCTTGATAGGATGATCCTCGATGGCCAGATTGGCATCGACGACGCGCGCTGGTCCAGTCCGGAAATCCGCAAGAATCTTGAGGCCCTCAGCCGCCGCGCCGAAGGTAAGCCGCGAGACGACGATGCGGGTAGCGCCGTCTCCGATCTCCGCGGTAGTTTCCATGTGGAAAAGGGTATCGTCAACTTTTCCAATCTGACTTTCAGCGTTCCCGGCGCGGCCATCGAGCTGGCAGGCACATTCCAACTCGTAGGTGGCGAGCTCGATCTGAGCGGCCACCTGCGGATTCATGCGAAACTCTCTCAAACCGTCACGGGCACCAAATCTTTCTTCCTGAAAGCCCTGGATCCATTTTTTGAGAAAAACGGCGCCGGTGCAGTAATCCCGATCTCGATCTCCGGGACCCGCGAACATCCAACGGTCGGCGTCTCGATCCTCCATAAGAAAATCGAGAAAAAGCTCGGCGACGCCAAATCCCCTCCCAAGTGAACTTTGGAGGGACAGGCAGAGAGATAGGCAACCCTTCTCCACGGCGTCGCAAGTCTGAAAAGCGAGGAACCTTTTGTCCTCTACATCGTCTTCTACGGTATGAACCTCTACGCCTACCTTCGCTCCGCTTTTCGCCAAATGAAGCGCAATCCCGGTTTTTTCGCCATAGCGTTAGCGGCCCTGGCGCTGGGAATCGGCGCCAACACGGCTATCTTCAGCGCGGTAGAGGGTGTGCTTCTCCGTCCGCTGCCATACGACAATCCAGGCCGGCTTGTGATGGTGTGGGAAGACGCGTCCTACGTCGGCTTCGCGCACAATACGCCGGCAGCCGCCAATTATGTGGACTGGCGTAGCCAAAACCAGGTCTTTACGGACATGGTGGCGCTGCGTTACTCAAACGCGGCCTTCACGGGCGATCAGGCGCCGGAGGAAGCGCTGGGGCGACGAGTCACTCCGAACTTTTTTGATGTCCTCGGCGTTCAGCCCGCAGTCGGGCGGCCCTTTACCGCAGAGGAGGATGCCGCCAAGCGCAAGGTCGTGGTTCTCAGCTATGCATTCTGGCAGCGGCGCTTTGGGGGTAACTCCTCGATCATCGGCCGGTCCGTTTTGATGGACGGCGAGGCCACAACCGTCGTGGGCGTGATGCCTCGCGGCTTCTTTTTTCCAGACCATCAGACGGATTACTGGGAGCCAGCCTCTTTCACTCCCGAGGACCTTGCACGGCGCACGCGCCACAATTTGCAGGTCGTCGCGCGAATGAAGCCCCGTGTGACCGTCGCTCGCGCGCAGCACGACATGGACGTGATCGCCAAACGCCTGCAGCAACAGTATCCGGATTCCAACACAAATGTCGGCGCCGTGGTCGTTCCCATTCGCGAAGAATTTGCCGGCGACACCGCCACAGGTTTATGGGTCTTGCAAATCGCGGCCATTCTGGTGCTGCTGATTGCTTGCTCAAACCTGGCGAATCTCCTACTGGCCCGCGCCGCTGGACGACGCCGCGAAATTGCCGTGCGCATTGCACTGGGCGCAAGCCGCGGGCAGATCGGCGCGCAACTGCTTACGGAAAGCCTTCTACTCTCCGTTGGAGGTGGCGTGTCGGGTCTTCTGGTTGGCCGCCTTTGCTGGAGCGTGTTCGAGAAGCTTGTTCCTTCACAGATCGCCGGCAACGGTTTTGCTCTGAACGCTCCAGTTCTGCTGTTTACCGCGACAGTCTCGATCCTGGCAGGAGTGATTTTCGGGCTAGTGCCGGCTCTGCGAGCTACGGATGTTTCGCTGCAGGAATCGCTGAAGGAAGGTGCGCGCACGGGCGAATCTCGCGGCGGCATGCGGCTGCGGGACACTTTGGTGGTCGCGCAATTTGCCATGGCATTTGCGCTTCTGGTAGGAGCGGCTCTGATGATCGAGACTCTGTGGAATCTGCGCCGCGTCGATCTGGGGTTTCGCCCCGATCATTTGCTGACCATGGGAATCCCGCTGCCCAACACGAAATACAACAGCAACGAAAAGCTGCGCGCATTCTATCGAGACGTCCTGGATCGGGCGCGAACACTTCCGGGTGTGAAGAATGCCGGTTTTGGCTCGGACGCTCCGTTCACCTCGATCGGCGATACGGAAGGCTACGTGATCGAGGGCGCATCGCCGCTCTTACCCGGGCAGGACAATGACGCGTTGTACCGCGAAGTGACCGCAGGATATCTGGAGACGATTGGCGGAACGCTCGAAGAAGGCCGGCTGTTGGAGGATCGCGACATCGAGTCCAGCCAGCCGGTGGTGGTCATCAACGAATTCTTAGCGAAACGGCACTGGCCCGGCCAGGATCCAGTCGGGAAACGATTAAAACTCTCCGGCTCGAAGGAGCCGTGGCGAACCGTGGTGGGCGTGGTGAAGGATATTCGCGAGCGCGGTCTCCTGCTGGACATGAAACCGGCGGTGTATGTTCCGGTGAATCAGGTGGATCGCCCCGGAGCGGACTACCTGATTGTGAGAACCGCGCAAGACCCTGCCAGCATGGTCAACGTCTTGCGCAGCGAGGTGTGGGCCGTGGATGTTGACCGCCCTGTCGCCTTCATTCGCACGATGGATCAGCTCATGGAGGAAAATGTTGCCGATCGCGAGCGGCCCATGACCCTGCTCGGCATTTTCGCCGGACTCGCACTGGTGTTAGCGTGCCTCGGTGTCTACGGCGTGCTGGCATATTCCGTGGCGCAACGAACACGCGAGATCGGCGTGCGCATGGCACTCGGCGCAAGGCCGCTCGACGTTACCAGCATGATTTTGGGCCGTGGATTGAAGTTGAGCGCCATCGGGTTGGTCGCGGGCGCAGCGTTGGCAGGAGCGACTTGGAATTTTGTTGCGTACCCTGCTATTTGGCGTGACGCCGGCAGCTCCACTGGTTTACGCCGGCACGGCTGCGACGCTGGTCATCGTGGCGCTCGCCGCATGTGTGATCCCGGCGCAGCGAGCGGCGCGAGTCGATCCGGTCGTAGCGTTGCGCGACGAATAGCCGAAAAACGCTGAAAAGAACAGTGGCGCTTTCTTGGCTGGACGAGGGATTACGCGAACGCCTTGCGTAAACGACCAACGACTCGCTGTTGGCCCAGCGCTACCATGGTATCGAAGAGCGGGGGCGCGACTGCTTGCCCAACGATCGCGACGCGGCAAGCGTTGATCAGCAATCCCGCTTTCACGCCGGCGGCTTCGGCGACAGCTCGCGAAGCGTGATCGCAGGCGTCGTGGTTCCACTCGGGCAGAGCGGCTAGCGCATCCGCCAATTTCGCGAGCAGCTCCGGGACTTTCGGATCTTTCCAAAACTTTTCCTTCGCCGCCTGGTCGATGGGGAATTCGTCGCTGAAAAAAGCGCGCGACCACGAGGAAAAGTCGGGCAGAAGCCGAATGCGTGGACGGAGCAAATCCACGGTCCGTGAAAACCACGCGTGGTCTCTTCCATCGGAGCCAGGCGCGGCGCCCGCGGCCCACTCTTCTTTCCACAATTTGCTGCGCTTCAATTCCGCTTCCACTTCCGGCAGCAATTCCTCGATCGGAAGCTTCTGCAAATATTGCGTGTTGAACCATTCGAGCTTGGCGCGGTCGAAACACTCCGTTGGTGCGGCTGACACCTTCGAGCGAAAATCTCTCGATCAATTCGTTCGTACGCAGAAACTCGTCATCGTTCCCTGGGGACCAGCCCAGCAGCGCCAGGAAATTCCGGAACGCTTCGGGCAAAAATCCGTCGGTGCGGTACATGTTGACGTCCGTGGCGCCGTGCCGCTTGGAGAGCCGCTTCTTGTCTGCTCCGAGAATCAGCGGGACATGCGCGAAGAGCGGCAATTCCGCGCCCAGCGCGCGATAGAGCAGCACCTGCTTCGGGCGTATTGGAAATATGGTCCGCGCCGCGAATCACGTGCGTGATGCGCATGTCGATGTCGTCCACGACCACGCCCAGCTGATACATGGACTGCCCGAATTCCTCGTCGCCTTTACCGGAACGCAGCAGCACGAAATCCTCGATCTCTTCGTTCGAAAATTCCGTCTCTCCGAAAACCACATCTGTAAAATTTCGTTGTTCCGCCCAAGGGCACTTTGAAGCGCACCGCCGGCTTCGCGCCGGGAGTTGACGGCTTGCCGTCGCGGCAAGTGCACCGCGTCACGCGCCGCGCTCCGCCGCCTTTCGGCTCCTCATCTTGGGCGGGCTCTGCGTAGTCGCCGCCCGCATATTTTTCCGCAGGGCAGTAGCACAAAAAGGCGCTGCCATTCGCGAGGCACTTTTTCGCCGCCGCGCGATAGAGCTCCGTCCGCTGCGACTGGTAAAAGGGCCCTTCGTCCCACTCAACGCCGAGCCATTTCAGTCCATCCAGAATCCCGGTCACCAGTTCCGGCTTGTTGCGCTCGGCATCGGTGTCTTCAATCCGCAGGATCATGGTGCCGCGCTGCCGCCGCGCAAACAGCCAGTTAAAGAGCGCGGTCCGCGCCCCGCCCACGTGGAGATAGCCTGTCGGCGAAGGCGCAAACCGTACTCGAATGCCATCCTGCGTTTTGTTAGTCATTTCACCCATGCGAGTGGCACGTCCTGGACTGCGAATTTGACCGTTCAGTTTAGCGAAACCCCCAAATTGCGTCCAATCTGCATTCCGGCTGGCCTCACTGAACCTAACCCAAACGCCGCCTCTGCGGGACTGACCGCAGGCGTGTATGGAAACCGTTACCCCCCCTCCCTGCTGCTTCTTTGGCAACCGGTACCCTGGTACGCTTGCTTCCTGAAAATTCCATCATCCATAATCACAAGTACTTTGTTTTGTGCCTCGAGGTGGGTCCCTCGCGCCGCGGCACGATTGTCTCCGCGAGCGAGGAACGAGGATTCAGGTTCACCTTGAAACACAAATCGCGTTACCGTGCTCGGAAGGTGTAATGTAGCCGTCCGCGCGTGGGACGGAGAATTGACCGAGGCCTTGACCAACCAGAGCTTCATCGCACTGGCATTGCTGGCGGCTACCTCATTGGTAGCCGGGCTTCTTCGCTTATCATTTACAACCTCAAGCGCCGGCCCTATCTGCTCTATTGGACGGCGGGATGGGCGATCGTAGCGCTCAGCTATCTTGGACCAGTTCTTTCTCACAGTGAACAACCGTGGCCGCTCCAGACGGCGCTCGATCAGTTGCTGTATGCAGGCGCGGGAATCTTTTTCTTTCTTGGCGCGCAGCTTTACGCGCAGCGCCAGCTGTGGAGCATACCGGCCGCAATCGCCGGGGGCGTGCTGGTTTTTTGGGGTGGGGCATTTGCTCTGAGTTGGTTCTACATTCCGTTGATTCTCCCGGCTGCCGCGATTTTCCTGGCGGTTAGCTATGTTTTCTGGCTGGAAAGCCGCCGCCAGGAAACTATGGCCGACTGGCTTCTCGCGATTTCGTTTGTCGTGTGGGCTGCCGTTGGGCTAATTTTTTCTTTCTTCCGAAGCGCAACGTTTTTCCGTGACATCGGCTTTCAGACGGCGGCCGCCGTGCCATCCGCTTTCGTTGCCATGCTTATGGTCATGGCTTTGTACGAAGAAGAAAAGCGCCGCGTCGAGCGCAACATGCTCGCGCTATCCAACCTGAATCTGGCCACGTCGAGTTTTGTCGGCGGCGAAATTCAGCGCATGCTTTCGCAGGCCCTGGACCGCGTTCTCGGCGTTGTGCGTCTGCCTGCGGGCGCGCTTTTCCTTGCATCACGGCGATCCGCAAGGTCCAACCTCGGTCGTCGCGGTGGGCTTGAGCGATAAATTCTGCCGCGCAGCGCAAGAACAAGGGCTGGACGACTATCTGGTTGGACTCGTCTCGCGTCTCGGCGGGCTGCTCGGGTTTCGCGATCTGCGCGACGACGATCACCGTCGCAGCGCTTGAAAGCGAGGAGCCCATTCGCCGATTCCGCGCAGCTGGCTCTCGCACAGGGTCTTCGCAGCATCGTGGCGATCAGCCTGCAGGCCAAGGAGCAGGCGTTCGGAGTGCTGCTGCTGGGCACGCCGGACAGCCGCCGGTTTACTGCCGCGGAATATCGCCTGCTACTGGCGCTGGGCCACCAGATCGGCATGGCCGTCGAAAACAGCTACCTGATTCAGCAGACTTCGCGCCGCTCGGAAGAACTGCACGTGCTGAACGAAATCGGCCGCGCGCTGAGCTCCACGCTGAACAAGGAAGAGCTGCTGCGCAAAGTTTGGGAAGAGCTGCGCCGCCTGTTCGACGTGGAGAATTTTTACATCGCCTCGCTCGACCCGGTGCGCGACGAAATGCAGTTTCGAACTCGAAGTGATCGACGGCGTGCGCATGCCAAACGCGTTCCGCCCGGCCGGCAACTCACATCACCGAATATATCATTCGCACGCGCCAGCCTGTGCTGATCCGCGACAATTACGTGGCGGAAGCGCAGAAAGCTGGGAGTGGAGCCGATTCGCGATCGCGGCTGCTTCTGCGGCGTGCCACTGGTTGCTTACGACCACGCCATCGGCGCGATGGCCGTTTTTTCCGATCAGGAGCGCACGTTTGATGAAGGCCATCTGGAAATGCTGCGCGTGCTGGCCAGCGAAGCGAGCATCGCCATCGAAAACGCGCGGCTCTTCCACGAAGAGCGCACCAAGGCGCGGCACCTTTCTCTGCTCAACACGATTTCGCGCAATGCCATCGCCACGCTGAATCCCGACGAAATGCTGGCCAAAATCGCCGAGCAGCTCGAAGCCGGGCCTGACTTACGACCACATCGGCATCGGCGTGCTCGAATATTCGACGCGCGAAATTGTCATCCAGGCCGAAGCGGGACGCGCCGCGGCGCGCTCGGACAGCGCATCCCGCTCGGCACCGGCTTGCATCGGCCACGTCGCGCGCACGGGCCAGATGGCCGCCTACCGCCGCATTTCGCTCAGGCGAATCCGCGCATGAAGCCGCTGTTGCCCGATTCCGTCGCGGCCATCGGCTTTGCCCGTTTTCTACGCGGAACAGCTGCACGGCGTGCTTTACGTGGAATCCTCGGATCCCGTCGAATTCTCCGAGGAGGAGATGCTTGCTGCTCGCGCACGCTTGGCCGATCTGATTTCCGGCGCACTGCACAATGCGTTCACGTTCCAGAAGGCGCAGGAGCAGGCCATCACCGACGGCCTCACCGGCGTCAAGACGCATCGCTTCTTCATGGAAGCTCTCTCCGCGGAATGGAAGCGCTCCACGCGCGCCGGCCGGGCTTTCGCCCTGGTGCTGATGGACCTGGACCGCTTCAAGTTCGTCAACGATTTCTACGGCCATCTGGAGGGCGATCTGGTTCTGCAGCGCGTCGGCCACATTCTTGAAACGAATTGCCGCCGCTCCGACGTCGTCGCCCGCTATGGCGGCGACGAATTCGTCATTCTGATGCCGGAAACCAACATGGAGCAGGCGCGCCAGCTTGCAACCAAAGCTTCGCGGCTGGGTTTCCGCGGACCCGCTTCTGCGCGAGAAGAACATCACCGCCAGCTTTGGCATCGCCTGCTATCCGCTGCACGGCTCCTCGCCGCAGGAACTGATTCAGGTCGCCGACGCTTCCATGTATCTTTCCAAGCACCAGGGCGGCAACGCGGTCTCCACCGCCGACCATTTCGATCCCAACGAAGCGAAAAAATGGAAGCGCGACGTCCTCGAAGCCTATCTCGGCGTCACGCTCAAGCGCCTTTTCGCCACCGGCCCGGAAGCCTTCGAGGAAATCTATCAGCGCCTCAAGCAGTTCACCGAGTCGCTGGCATGCAACAGAGACGCCGGGCGGCAAACCCACCGTGCCGACTTCTTCACAGGGTCCAGCAAGCGTCTGCCGCAGGCCGTCCTGGACACAGTTACTTCGCTGGCCCTCGCCATCGACGCAAAAGATCACTACACGCAGGGACACTCGCAAAAGGTTTCCGCCTATGCCGCGCTGATCGCCGAAGCTCTCGACATGACGGACGCGGAGATCGAGGAGATTCGCCTCGGCGGCGTGCTGCACGACATCGGCAAAGTCGGCATCCCGGAAAACATTTTGAACAAGAGCGGCCCGCTCAATCCCGAAGAATGGGAAACCATGAAGGCGCACGTGAGATTTGGCGCCAAGATTCTGGAACCGCTCACGCCGCTGGCCCGCATCCGCGAGATGGTCCTGCATCATCACGAATTCTTCGATGGCTCGGGCTATCCGGACGCGCTTTCCGGCGAGCAGTATTCCGCTGGGCGCGCGCATCATCGCCATCGCCGACGCCTACGACACCATCACCAGCGACCGCACCTACAAGAAAGGCCGCAGCTGCTCCGGAAGCCCTTGCCGAACTCGAACGCTGCGCCAACGCGCAGTTTGATGCGCGCAATCGTCGAAATCTTCGTGCGTACCATGCGCCAGCTGCCCAATCCCATCATCGAAGTTGCCGCCACAGGTCCCCGCAACACTTAGCACCGGACCGCGAGCCATAGAAAGCTGCTACCGCTTCTCCTCTGGTCTCTGTCAAAACCTCACCGAGCTTCTAGATTTACGTCCTTAATCGGCAGGTCCCAGTGCGCGTCGAGAATCTCGAATCGCCTCTGCTCTTCTTTTTTGTACGTTTCCTGATCCGGATAAAGCTGCTTGAGCAGGGCCGAGCTGTCGAAATTATCATTTGCGATGCTCGCGTTCTTGTACACGATTGTCACCCGGTAGTCCCAGCGTCCATCCTCCGTTGTGTGATACCTGGACGATGTCATGCTCACTTTCAACATGCGTCCCAGTTCCATCTCTTTCTTCAGCACCGGGTAGTGGTTCTTCTTGAAGAGCGCGAGGAACTCGTCAGCATGTCCCCACTTCGCCTTGTAGTAGTACTCGATGACAAAGGGTTGCTGGCTTGCTTCGCTCCCCGCTGTAGTTTGCTCTGCGTTCACCCCGTAGCGCGCCGCACCTAGCAGTGCGGTCAGAACAAGTACAGCGATTCCCGCCCACCTCAGCATTCGCTTATCTATCGTTCGCATGCGTCTCCTCCGTCAAGTCTCCCTGCCACGCCACCTATCCTAACCTCATTTTTGCTGCTCGGAGGCACGTGTGGGGCATCCGGGGCTGCGGGAACAAGCCCCCCGGACCTCAGCGCTGCGGCTCTTCCTCCGCGTTGACTTGCCTACCAGCGCGGCCTAAGATTCTCGCCAACGGCAGGTGCCCATGCCATGATCGGCCAAACTATCGGCCATTACCAAGTCATCGAACAGATCGGCGCCGGGGGAATGGGCGTGGTCTATCGCGCTCGGGATGAGCGCCTCAACCGCGATGTTGCCCTGAAAGTGCTCCCTCCCGGCAAGCTGGGCTTTGACGCGCCTCGCAAACGATTCCGCAAGGAAGCCTTGGCCCTGGCCAAGCTCAACCATCCAAACATTGGAACGGTCTACGACTTCGATAACCAGGACGGAGTCGATTTCCTCGTCATGGAGTACATTCCCGGCGAAACACTCGGTCAGCGCCTGGGCAAAGGTACCCTGCCGGAAAAGGAATGGATTTCCATCAGCTTGCAGATTGCTGCCGCGCTCGAGGAGGCGCACGAACACGGCATCGTCCATCAAGACCTCAAGCCCGGCAACATCATGGTGACGCCGAAGGGCCAAGTTAAGGTGTTGGATTTTGGGTTGGCTCAGGCTTCTCGATGCCGGTACCGGTGCAGAAGTCACGGCCACCCTTACAGAAAGCGATGGAGCAGGCACCCTTCCTTACATGGCTCCCGAGCAACTTCGCGGCGACCCGGTGGATGCTCGCACCGATATTTTCTCCACAGGGATTGTTCTTTATGAAATGAGCGCAGGCCAGCGGCCGTTCCGGGAAAAACTGGCTCCTCGTCTGATCCAGCAAATTCTGTCCGAGGCGCCTCGTCCGTTGCAGGAATGGAACCGCCGCATTTCGCCACAAGTCGAAAGCATCATTATGAAGGCGCTCGACAAACAGCCTGACCTCCGCTACCAGTCCGCGCGCGAATTACGCGTCGATCTGGAACGGCTCGTGGCGCAGCAAACAACCTCTTCCACGATCCCGGTCGTGCGAGCAGCATCGCGCCGCGGATGGAAGGAGGCTCTGCGAGGGCATCCGCGCGCCATCTACTCGTCCGCAGTTTTCTTGGCCGTCGCTGTAGCCACCCTTTGGTGGTTAATCGGCGCGCGGCCGGTCCTCTCGTTTGCTCCGCGCGATTGGCTTTTGATCACCGATTTTGAGAACCAGACCAACGACCCGCTCTTCGATCGCTCGCTCCTCACGGCTTTGACGGTCAGCCTCGAACAATCCCCGCACGCCAACGTCGTGCCCCGCGCACGCATCGCGGACAGCTTGCATCGCATGGGCAAGAGCGGTGAGGACAAAATCACCGAGGAGGTGGCGAGGGATATCTCTCAGCGTGAGGCCATCCGCGCGATCCTGAGTTGCTCCATCGCCAAGGTCGGACAGCAGTATGCACTTACCGCCCGTTTGATCGATCCGAGGTCAGGCGTGGCGGTTCGTTCTTACCTCGAGGAAGCCAAGGACCAGGACCATGTGCTGGACGCGCTCGGCTCGGTAGCAACTCGCGTGCGCCGCGACCTTGGCGAATCGATGCTCGCCACAGGTAAAACCGATCGACCTCTTCCGATGGTAACCACTCGGTCGCTACAAGCCCTGAAAATGTTTGCCGACGGGGGCGCTCTCTGGAGCAAGGGACAGTATGAGCCAGCCGTGCAGGCCTTCGAGACGGCCGTCAAGGCCGACCCTGAGTTCGCCATGGCCCACGCCGCGCTCGGAGACGCCTACTACAGTCACATCTTCAATGGTCCCGCCAGAGGCAAAGAGCATATGGATAAAGCTCTGCAACTCTCCGAGCGCACCACGGATCGGGAGCGGCTCTACATTCAGACCCGCTACGCGCAAGACCTAGGCCACGTCGCCGAGGCCAAAAACAGCTTCGAGGTGTACCTCAAATCGTACCCCGATGATTGGGGGATGCGCTTCAACTTTGCCAGCCTGCTACGCAACAACGGCCAGCCTCAAGAAGCCCTCGAACAATACAAAGAACTCGCGCGCATTTCTTCCAACAATCCTTCCACTTATATCGACATCGCCACCACCTACAATGGGCTCGGCAATTTTTCCGAGTCACTCCGCAACTACGAGCAAGCCTTTAGTTTGGATCCTTCCTGGAAGACCAATCAGAACATCAATCACGAATACGGGATGACTCTTTTCCGTAGCGGTGACGAACCCAAAGCGCGGGAAACCTTCAAGCTTGCTTTTGAGAAGCCCGGCCTGAAACCGAAAGGCCTCCGCTCGCTTGCCTGGCTTGATCTCTACCACGGCAAATATGCTTCCGCCAAATCACAACTGCAGGAAGCTTTGCTGTCCGATGAAACTTTCAAGTGGGCCTTGAGCATTTTGCGCGAGCACAACCTGCTCGCCCTTGTCGCGGATGGACAGGGCGATCGCCCCGGCCAACTGCGTGAACTGGATCTTGCGCTACCTTACTTGGCCACGTCGGGCGCCCAAGTGCGCGCCGGGCTCTGGCTCGGAACGCAATACGCGCGAGCTGGAAGCATCGCAAAGGCCGCGGAAATCCTTCAAAAAGTGCGCCCTCTCGCTGACTCCCAAAATCCCGAGCAGATGAGCGATATCCAAACCCTTGAAGCTGAGGTGGAACTCGCACATGGCAATAAAGGCCATGCAATTGAGCTGCTCTCCCTGGCGGACAAAGCCAAGCGGAGCGCCATGACCGTGGAGGGCCTGGCTCATGCCTACGAGGCCTCCGGCAACACCGACCAGGCCGCCGTTTGGTACGAACTTTTCCTCGAAGAGGTCGATCCTCCGATCGGATGGGAGCCTCAGCAGGATTGGCTCGCCGCGAATTACCATCTCGCGCGCATCTACTTCGCCAAGGGGGACAATGCCAAGGCCGCAACGCAACTCGATCGGCTCCTCGACCCCTGGAAGGACGCCGACCCGGGCCTCCCTCTCCTCAAAGACGCTCGCAAGCTTAAGCAAGAAATAGATAGCAAGCCGTAGAGACTTCTGTTTCGCTACTCCAACTTCATTTCACTGTTGTTATCCTTTACTCTGGGAACGCGGAAAAGTTTCTCCAGGAGGCAAAGTGCAAACAGCGGCCATAAAGTGGATTGGCGAAGAAAAATTCGTGGCCACCAGCCCTTCGGGGCACGCGATCACGATCGATTCCGACCGCGCGTCGAACAAAGCACCTGGCCCCATGGAGCTTGTCCTGATGGCTCTCGGCGCTTGCACCGCGACGGATGTAGTCAGCATCTTGAAGAAAAAGCGCCAAAAACTCGAAGGCTTGGAAGTCATCTGTTCCGGCGAACGCGCTTCCGAGCCGCCCACCGTCTGGATAAAACTGGAAATTCTTTATCGCCTCCGCGGCTCGCTGGAGGAAGCCGCGGTGAAACGCGCCATCGAGCTCAGTGAGCAAAAATACTGCTCCGTTTCCGCCATGCTGCAGAAAACGGCAACGTTGACCTGGCGGCACGAAATCCTTCCGCCTGAAAAATAATGTTCCGCGCCAATCGGCGTCTGTCACCCCGTCAGAACCCCCGCGAATTTCTTGTATCTTTCGTTCTCGACTTGTAACCTCGCATCCGCATCGAATAGAATTTCGGATTCGCTTGGTATGGTGTAACTCCCAAGGAGAGCCATGTCTCACCGCATCGCGGCAAAAATCTCGGGTGTCGCAGGTTATGTACCGCCCAAGGTGCTTACGAACGCGGACCTCGAGAAAATGGTCGCGACCAACGACGAATGGATTCGCACCCGCACCGGCATCCGCGAGCGCCACATCGCTGAAAATGGCACCGCCAGTTCGCATCTAGCCACCGAAGCCGCCAAAGCGCTCCTCGCTCAAACCAAGACCGATCCCGCCGACATTGACATGATCATTGTCGCCAGCGTCACGCCGGACATGATGTTTCCCGCGACCGCCTGCCTCGTTCAGGACCGCATCGGCGCGAAGAAGGCGTGGGGCTTCGATCTTTCCGCCGCATGCTCGGGTTTTGCCTATGCGCTCACGGTCGGAGCGCAATTCGTCGGCTCAGGTGCTCACAAGAAAGTCCTGGTTATCGGCAGTGACAAGATGAGCTCCATCCTGGACTACACAGACCGCGCCACCTGCATTTTGTTTGGCGATGGCGCGGGCGCGGTGCTCCTCGAGCCGGCAAGCGACGGCGAAGGAATCCTTGATTTCGAACATGATGTGGATGGCTCGGGCGGGCAATTTCTCTACATGCCTGGTGGAGGCTCACTGCATCCGGCGACGGCTGAGACTGTCGAAAAGAAAATGCATTTCGTGCACCAGGAAGGTTCTCAGGTCTTCAAGTATGCCGCTCGCCGAATGGCGGAGATGTCTGCAAGACTGCTCGAACGCAACGGATTCACGAAGGATGATTTGGCGCTGCTGGTTCCCCACCAAGCCAACCTCCGCATCATTCGCGCCGCGCAAGAACGCCTGGGCGTCGATGACTCGAAAGTGCTGGTCAATATCGACAGCTACGCCAACACCACGGCGGGTACGATTCCTTTGGGATTGTGGGATGCCGTCAAACAAGGACGCCTTCACAAGGGCGACCTGGTGCTTATCGTTACCGTTGGTGCGGGTTACACCACGGGCGGCGTGCTGCTCCGATGGGCTTATTGATTGCGATTGCTGGGTATTGACTGTCGCCGTAGCCCAAGATAGGCGGCACGCTCAGCGACGTACCTCGTGTGGCAACTAGATCTACCGAATCTTTGCGTACTCGGTCTTGGCAGCGACGAGAATGGGTATGTCAGGGTCGGCATCTTTCCAGAGGGTTAGGAAATTTTGATACGCCGCACGCGCTTTCACAGTGTCGCCTTGCATGACATAAGCGCGGGCAAGGCCCAACCGGGCTACTGAGCCCCAAGGAAAGTTCACCACAAGTCCCCGGTGCTCAATGAACTTCTGAAATTCCGCTGCCGCTCGATTGCCTTCGTGCAGCGCGAGATAAGCTTCCCCACGCACATAAACCGGAACCAGTACCACGAATTTGTTGGGTGTGCCAAGTTCGATTGGGCTCGCTTCCGTCAATAGTTCGATGGCCCGGTTCGGGTCTTTGCGCGCCAAAGCGACGGCTGCCCGAATCGTGGGGAGCCAATACCGGTGGACCAGCGTGTCCTGAGGGAATGTTCTGTCGAGTTCGGCGGCCAGCTTTTCCGCCTTTGTTGCATCGCCTGCCCGCGCCAAGGCCAGTCCCGTCATGGCCCGCACATCGCGGTTCGGGGCGAGCTTCATCGCGGCATTCGCTTCAGAGCGTGCCTTCGCCCGGTTGCCCGATTCTACCTCCCGCAACGCCGCTTCGGCCTGATAGGAGGCGGCCGTCTCATTGGCGTCATGGTGCTGAGCGGATTCCATCGCGCGCCGCGTTAGTTCATGCGCGTTGTTCAACTTCCCGTACCAGCCTTCGGTGTCCGCCTGGTTGCCCAACAACACGTCTTCGGTACCCTGCTTTCCCATGGCGGCTGAGAGCAACTGCGCCATCTGTGCTGCATCGCCCTTCAAAAAGGCCAACGCGTAGCGCCTCGAGAGCAGGAACTCGCTTTCTAGATTGCTCTGCTCCGCTTGCTTGTATACGGCCTCTGCCTCATCCAGCCGGTTGAGGTCCATACAGGCGGCGCCAATAACGAGATAGATGATCTTTTTATCTGGCGCCAGACGCAGGGTCTCGCGGAATTCCTGCAACGCCTTTTCGAAGTTTCCCAGCGCGCTGGAAATGTCTCCCAGGTTCCCGGGAGGCTGATAGTCTCTCGGGTAGGTCTGCTGCCACAGTTCGAACGTCTGCGCTGCCTTCTCCAAGTCTCCGGTCGTATTCGCGTAGTAAAGCGCCTCGATGGAGAATCGTTCCCGCTCGCTCACCTTTTCGCGCAGCTGGTATGCCTTGCGGGCGTACTCTCCGGCCCGGCCCACTTCGTTAAGGTTCCCGTAGTTAATCGATAGCGAGGCGTAGGCCCTGGCAAAATTTGGGTCGAGTTCTACTGCTCGTTTGAAAAAGGGCAGTGCGGCAGTGTCCCCTTTCGCATAGCTCATCTTAAATCCCAGGCTGTAGGCTTTCAGTGCATCGAGCGACGGCGTGGTTGCTTCCTCCAACGGCGTGGCATATTTCTGCACCGAGCTGAGCGATTCGCCCAACTTTTCGCGCACCTTGGTAGCCGCGTCGCCCAGTGCTCTAAGCACCAGCTCTTTTCTGCTTGCCGTCACCTGCTCATCAGCCAGCGAATCGCCGGTGCGGCAGTTGACCGCCTTCAGCCCTAGCACGTATTGGCTTCCCAACGTCGAAATGGAACCTTCGATGGTTGCCGTGCTGGCTGTGCGCTGGCAAACCTCACGCGCCAGCGCCTGCGTCAGCCGCGCATCCTTCGGCTGGGCCATCATCGCCAGCATCTGGGATATTCGGTCATCGGAAAGCAGGTTCAGAAAAGGGGATTGCTCTAGCTGCGCGGAAAGTCCTTGCCTGAGCGCGTCGTCGAACACCGGGTCGCCGGTCGTATTCCTGAAATCCGCGAGGACGATGGTGTCCTTGTCAGTGAGTTTCGGCGTTCGGTGGAAATAGAAGTACCCACCCGCGGCAAGCGTCACAGCCGCGATGACAAGGGTCACGATCTTCCCCCAGTGCGTTCCTCGACCGTTCGTTGAAACCCCATTGGCGATGGGTCCGATGTAGCGATACCCCCGGCGCGGGAGGGTTTCAACGTAGCGAGGCGTGTCGGCGGAATCGTCTAGAGCGTCACGAAGGCGTTTGATCGCAGCGTTCAGACTGTGTTCGAAATCAACAAACGTGTCTGCAGGCCAGAGTTCTTTCTGGAGTGCCTCCCGAGTCACAATCTTGCCCGGATGATCGAGGAGAAGGGCGAGGATGTCGAGAGGCTGCCCCTGCAACTTGATCTTCATCCCTTGCTTGCGCAGTTCGCCCGCAACCGGGTCGAATTCAAAAGCCCCGAACCGAAAGACCCGCGAAGATAAGGAAGCGCCCCTCACATCGGCCCCGGTGCAACTGTTTGGTTAATCCTCTCGCGCCCTACACCTTTCGGCAATACCTATTTGCCTTGTAACGATAAATCCTCTGAATTCAGGCGTTTCCGATATCACCAGCGTTTCGCTTCCATCTAATCCCCATTCCATTGAGGTACTGACGCCCCCGGCCAACGCTCGCCCTCGCACCGCAAATCGCGGAGGTGAGGGCAATGAAAACGAGACGGGCAGTTGGCTTGGTTCTGGGGTTTCTTTTGACAGTGAGTGCTGTTCTGGCTAGGAAATCTTCTGCTGCCAGTTCTTCGGATGAAGATCAAAAAATCACGATCGGAGTTTACGATTACGCGCAAGCTGGTTCGGAGGTTTTGACTAGGGCCGAACGTGTCACCGACGGGATGCTGCAGAACGCCGGGGTTTACATTGCTTGGCTTTCTTGTTCAGCGGATGAATCGTCACCAAGGAATGCTGGCTGTTCGAATCTTGCCGGCCCACTGAAAATCACCCTGCATATCGTTCCAGGCTCCAAAAAAGAGCGCCTCAGCAAGAACAGCGATGCCTTCGGCCTAGCGGTTGAAGGGGGAGCGGGAGAATTTGCCTGCGACGCGTGGGTCTTCTACGACCAAATTAAAATGGCAGCGGCATCGACGGGTCTGAGTCTGCCACAAATTCTGGGGAGTGTGATCGCCCACGAGCTGGGACATTTGCTGTTGGGTGCAAATTCCCATTCGAGGACGGGGTTAATGTGCGCTCGATGGTCGAGGAAAGAACTCCTTGCTGCCGACCTCGGAGAGCTAAGCTTTTCTGATTCAGAGCGCGCCCGAATTCGGAATTCGGTGGTTGCTCGCCAAAAAGCAGCTCCAAGCTGCCCGATGACAACACATTGGTGCGTTTCATCGCGCGCTGCCGGCCCTGCGGATGTAGATCTGTCCCTGGAAATTTGTGAATTGATACTCGGGGCCGCCGCCATTAATCGTTCCATGAACGGTCTTGTCGATCCTCACGCGGTACTTGCCGCCTTTCGCGCGTCCATCTTCCACTACCTGTTGTGGCGCGGAGGCCTGGAGCTGCACATCAAAATCGCTGAACACATCGCCGCGGTCGGACTTAATACTCACATTCGCTTTCACATCCGCCGGAAACGTCACGTCGATATCGCCATTCAACGAACTGAACGCCATCGGCTTTTGCGGATTCACTTTCACGAATGTGGCGTGCACGTGGCCGTTCAGCGCATGCGCCACGGCGCTGCCGGAAACATTGTTTAGCGTGACCGCGCCGTTTATGTCATCCACATCCAGGTCGCCGTCCACTCCCGTGACCACGATATCTCCATCGTTCACTGCCCGTAGCTTCAGCGAGGTGTGCACGGGGACGGAAATGGTAAGGTCAATCGTCCGCGCGTAGGATTCCGTGCCAATGCGTACTTCGTTGTTCTCTTCTTCGACCGACAACCCGGTAGTCGATATGTTCAAGCGCTTCGGGCCGCCGGAAGGCTTTTCGCTTTCTTGATTCCGTCCGCGCGCCTCCACGATAACTTCCTTGCCGTCGTAAGCCTTTACGGTAATGCTGCCGTTCACCAGACTCGCTTTCACATACGCCGGACGCGCCGGATCGTCCAGATTGACTGCGATGCGGTCACCGCCGGACTGCGTTTGTGCCTGCGCGATCGGCGCGATCAATGCCGCCCCAGCCAACACTGCTCCTCGGAGGATATGGTTAAAACGAAATGTATGGTTATTCATGATTTTCAAGAATGCGAATATCTCCATTTAGATTTTCAATCTGAATCTCCGGCCCGCCGGCGTTCACGCGCGCGCCCGTGAAGCGGTCGGCCCGGTAAACCACATTCCCGCCGTGTCGCTCCTGCTGGATCGCGTGCACAGGCAGGGTCGTCACGGGAAAATCGCTGTAGATGCCGCCATTGAATGTTTTGAACCGGAAATCCGCGGACAGGTCATGCACAAAACGCAGCTCGACATTTCCGTTGATGGTCTTGAACTCGGAATTCTCGCGCGGATTCTGGCGGAAAGAAACGATCACCGGCCCATTCACAGTCCGCGCCGTCCCGGAGCCAGACACGTTGTCCATTTCGATGTCGCCGTTCACGTTTCGCACGAGGAAACTTCCGTTTGTGCCTCGCACGACCACGCGACCTCCATTTACGGTCTTCACTTTAAGATCGGTATCGCGCGGCACTTTCACATGAAAATCCATCTTTACGACGTATCCATCGTCATTTCGCGAATGCCGGCAGTCATCGCATTGGCACCGGAACGGTCCGTTCACATAGAGCTTCAGCGCGCCTTCTTGCTGCGAAATGTCCAGCGTCACTTCTTTCTTCGCTTTTTCGAGCATTTCCTTCGATTCCGCCCGCGTCGTTCGCTGAACGGTCAGCTCCACCTTGTCTGAAGCGTCGGCGGACACCTCGATCGAGCCCCATACGTTGTCGATCTCGAGGGTCTTCTGACCCGTTGCAGGCATGGGAAATGATTTCTGGATGTTTTCCTGGTCGCGGACCGGGTATTCGGCATCGTCGTCGTCACTGGTCTTTGCGGAGACGGCTTCGGGTCCCAGAGCCGCGCGCACGAAATTCAAAACGCTAGAAGCGCGCCCACCCGCTGTTCTCTTTGCGGGCAAGACCGGCAGCAGAAGCGCCGCCGCGGCGTACACGATCAAAATCGAGATTAGAGATTCTCTGCGCACGCTTTCCTCCTCAATTCAATTTGCTGACGGCCCATTCCGCGCGTTGCTTCACTGTGGGATTCAAATTCGGTGTTTGCTCAAAATTGCGCAACCGCTGAGCGGCGTCCGGATCGCGCCATTCCGTCAAGAGGTCGATCAGCGCCACCTGTACCAGTGGCGACTGCTGCTCTTGCAGCGCGTCCAGGACGCCTTTGTGAACCTGCGGCTGGCCTGCATGCCGGCTGAGCGCATCGAGCGCCGCCAGCCGCACGTCCACGCTTCCGTCGAAGCGAAGCGTATGCAGCAGCGCTGACATCACCTGCGGATCGAGGTGCGCTTCCCGCTGGCTCCAGCTCACTCCCTGCAAGCGCTCGCTCGCGGATTGTTGCTGCAGCATCGAGAGCACCACCAACTGCCGCATGTTTGTTAACTCGGTGTGCATCGCTGCTATTTCGTCCTGGCTTGGCAATCGGGTGGGCCGGCTTGTTGCCGAAATAGTTGCCGGCAAAAATCCCGATCACGAGCAGCGCAGCACTCCACGCCACCGCGCCAACAGGCGTGCGCAACCATTGCAAAATGTTCGATCCCGCTGCGCGTCCTGCTCGCCCGAATCGTGCGCTCACTCTGTCGCTGCGCCCCGTCTGGTAGGCGTGCAGCATCGCTTCGAACCGCGCCCTTGACGCCGCGCTCGGCTGTTCCACGGGCAGCAGTCCCAGCTTTTTCCAGATCGTCACTTCGTCGCGGCAATCGGCGCACTGCGCCATATGAAGATCCACGATTTCGTGTTGTTCTTCGTCTAAATTCCCCTGCAGATAATCCGGCAGGAGTTCTCCAATTTGTTCACACTTCATTTCCGGCCCTCCGGGGAGGTACAAACTTCGTGACTCCAGAGTTTTTGTCCTTGTTGATCATGCCGCTCTCAAGCTGGTGAAAGGTCTGCCGCAGCTCCTGGATCGCGCGGTGAATTCGCGTTTTCACGGTCCCCAGTTCGCAACCCAGCAGTCGCGCAATTTCGTCGTACCTCAATTCCTGAAAGCGGCTCAGAATCAATATCTCTCTTTTCTCTTCCGGCATCTGCATTAACGCCCGGTGCAAAAGCTCCGCCTCTTCCGAATGTTGCGCGGAATCCCTCGGCATCACCGCAGGCGCCATTTCCGGCTCGAACGTGATGTGCTTGGGCGTTTTTCTGTAGTGATCCACTCTTGCATTCCTGGCGATTTGATAGATCCACGCACGAAACGGAGTTCCTGGCTGATAACTCTGCCGGTATTTCAAAATTCGCAGAAAAACCTCCTGCACCAGGTCTTCACTAAGCGTCCGGTCGCCGGTCAGCTTCGAATAAAAGTTGTACAGAGGCGTGTGGTAGCGGTCGAACAACACACCCAGCGTCTCGCCTGCGCCATTGCGCACTTCGAGCATCAGATCCTCGTCCGGAGCCAACTTCATGGCCTGGTCATTTTCCGCATCGGTCCGTTCTTGCTCTTTCCTAAGGTGAGTACCGCCCAACGGAGAAAAGGTTACACCCGCATCCTACCCGTAAGCGGGCTGCAACCCTTGCCGAATCGCGAGCAGTTTCGTGTATGGAGATGCGGGATTCGAGGTGCGGGAATGAGGGATTAAGAAGAAAAGAGGAAGCCTTCGGAGGACGCGGGCAAACGAAAACTAGGATGGGGGGATCTTGATTGCAGCGTTAGCAGGAACGCAGGGCGGCTGCCAGCTCGAGGTTGGCTTGCAAGCGCAGGCTAATCTGGACTGCGGCGTAACGCGCACAAATCACGCGCTCGCGCTCGCACCACGATGCCAGCGATGGCATTCGCGTGCCGGAAAGCACTCCAAGCCCTTCGATCATCCGGTAATAAGCCCGCACCAGAGTCAGCCCGCTGCGGTTGGGACCCAAGTCTGGGGTCAATTCGTGCAATCCGGCCAGCGTCTCGAAGTCCTGGCCTCTCATGCGCCCGGCCTCCAAGTGAGCCGCTGCCAGCACTCGGTCGGAAACCGGCTGCGCCGCCACTCCCGCCAAAATCGCCCGCCAATAATAGAGGGCGAATTGTGAAAGCGCGACGATGGAGATCGCAAGTAGCATAGCAGCGAACATCCCTCAGTAGCCTCTACCCGCATTGTGCCCAAGATACTGTGCTGCTCCAATAGGCCCGAAGTACCAAAGCCATAGGACGCCCGATACTTTCATCTAAACACTGTATAATCAATGACTTGGATTCACTGGTTTTTCCACGGCGCTGGTATGGTCATGCATGATCTTCCAGCCCTCCGGGAACCGCTGCCACACTAGCGAGAACACGCCGCCGATATCTCCTTTGTCTCGTTTCAGATGCCAGCGCCCTAATACAAGAGCAGCATCCCGTCCCAGGAAGCGGAACTCGAGCTCTGAAAACTCCAACTGCCCCATCGCCTCCCGGTCCGGATAGTTCTTTTTGTACCGCGCCAGCACTCCATCCCAGCCGCGCGACACTCCGCTGCTGCCGGAAAACGTCAGTTCCGGCGAATGCCAGTAGCCCGTCAGAAATGCGTCGACATCTCCACGATTCCAGGCCGCTTGCTGGGCATTCAACACCACATTTATCGCCGCATGGTCACCTTCGCGTCCCTCAGCCGCCTTCGTTTGCTTCCCCGTTCGCACTCCCGCCACAAACAACAGGATCAGCGCCGCCCCTGCCACTATCCAGCGGTAGCTATTCTTCATCGTCTCTCTCCTCCTCGATTGCACGCACCAACTCCCGAGGGAGCATAGGTCGCAAGCACAAACTCCGCAAGCCCTCCATCACCCGGCGGACACAGAGAATAAGGGCGGCAGAGAAATTAATGTTTCCGAATATGATGGAGCCGAGGTCGCTTTGCGTGGAGATGGGTGAGCGGAATGAAAGAAGGATTTTTTCGTCGGCGGATTGCGCGGCCGATCCTGGAGCTGCTGCGGCAGGGCGTCACGCCGGAGAAGATGGCGATGAGCCTCGCGCTCGGCGTCGCCCTCGGAGTGTTTCCCGTGCTGGGCACGACAACGGCGCTTTGCGCGCTAGCCGCCCTTATTTTGCGGCTGAACTTGCCGGCGATTCAGATCGTGAATTATTTTGTGTATCCGCTGCAGATTGCGCTGCTGATTCCGTTTTTCCGAATGGGAGAAAAATTATTCTCAGCCCCGCGCTTGCCCCTTTCCATTGCGCAGATCTTGGCGATGGCGCAGGCAAACCTCTGGGGCGCAACTCGATTCCTGTGGACGACGATCTGGCATTCCATTGTGGCGTGGTGTTTGATCGCGCCAGTTTTTGTAGCGGTCGCGTATTTGATATTGCTGCCGCTCTTGAGGCGAGTGGTGAGGAAACCGAGCTAAAGTGCAGGAACAAAACTGCGCTACAGAATGTCGAGGACTTCTTCGTAGCGTTTGAACGGCGGAATGAGATACGCGCCGGCAAGTTCGGTGCGGGACCAGGCTAGCATTTGGCGGGCGACGTCGAAGCCGCGTTCGCGGGCATTGGTGCCGGCGGATTCGAGCGAAGCGAGAACCTGCTGGGGAATGACGATGCCCGGGACTTCGTTGTTCAGCCGCAGCGCCTGCTTGTAACTGTTGAGCGGCCAGATGCCGACGAGCACGGGAATCGAGGGCTTGCCGCCGAGTTTTTTCACAAAGGCGTGCCAGTGTGAAGGATCGAAGATCGGCTGGGTCATGGCGAAGTGCGCGCCGGCTTCGATCTTGGCTTGGAAGCGCTCGATTTCGCCGTCGAGATCGTCGGCGACGGGATTGACGGCGACGCCGATGGCGAAATTCGTGGCGCCGCCGAGAGTTTTGCCGGCCCAGTCGGTGCCCTGATTGAGGCGGCTGAGGACTTTGACGAGGCCGACGGAATCGACTTCGTAAACGCCGCTGGTTTCCGGATAGTCGCCGACGGCAGGCGGATCGCCGGTGATGGCCAGGACGTTGCGAACGCCGCCGACGGTCCACGCGCCGAGCAAAATGGCTTGCAGGCCGATGATGTTGAAGTCGCGCGTGGTGAGGTGTGGAACGGTTTCGACGCCGCGCGCTTCGAGAGCGCCGGCCGTGATGAGCGCGTCCATGCCGACGCGAGCCATCGCGCCGCTGTTGATGTCGATGGCGTCCACTTTTTTGGAAGCCATGATCTTGTCGACTTGCTCGAAGATGCGGTCGAGCGAAAGGCCTTTCGGCGGATCAATCTCGACGCAGACGGTGAACTCCTTGGCCTGGAGTTTTTTCCAGAAGCGGCTTTCCGGTTCGCGTTGCAAGACAGGAGCGGGTTTTGCCACGGCTTCGACGGAGTGATGCGCCGCGGTGGACTTTGACGGGTGCAAAGACTTGACGGCTTCGGCCATGGCGCGAATGTGCGCAGGGGTGGTGCCGCAGCAGCCGCCGAGAATGCGGACGCCGAGAGCGGCGGCTTCGCGCGCAAAGAGGGCAAAATATTCCGGCGAAGATTTGGGATAGACGATGCGGTCGCCTTCGCGCTTGGGGAGGCCGGCATTGGGCATGCCGCTGACGCGCAGTTCATCGATTTCCGTGAGCTCACGCAAAATTCTGAGCAAAGCTTGCGGGCCGAGCGTGCAGTTCGCGCCGATGACCTGAACGTTTTTTCCCTTGAGTTGAGCGGCGGCATCGGCGGGGCGGAGGTCGCCGAAGGTAGTGCCTTCTTCGGAGTAGGTGAGCTGGGCGACGATGGGCAACCCAGAGAAGGAGCGGATGGCGTCGACGGCGAGAAGGATTTCTTCGATGTAGGAAAAAGTTTCGAGGATGTAGAAGTCGACGCCGCGCTCTTCGAGAGCGAGCGCCTGCTCGTGAAAGACATCCTGAATTTCGTCGGGCGAAGGATGGCGGGATTGCACGCCGAGGCCGAGCGGGCCGATGGAGCCGGCGATGAGGACTTCGCGTGGAGCGGATTCGCGGGCTTCGCGAGCGATTTTGACGCCGCGGCTGTTGAGGCGCTGAACTGCATCTGCAAGGCCGAGCGGGGCGAGCTTGAAGCGGTTCGCGCCGAAGGTATTGGTCTCGATAATTTGCGCGCCGGCTTCGATGTAAGCCTGATGGACGCGGAAAACGGCTTCGGGCTCGGTGGCGTTCAGTTCATCGAAACAGCGCTGCGTGCCGACAGCCTCGTGCAGCATCGAGCCCATCGCGCCATCCGCGATGAGGATCGAGTCTTTCAGCCGTTCATTGAAGTCAAGAATCTTCAACAGTATTCCGCCTTACTCTTTTGGATTGCGTCGCGCCGACACTAACGTTTCTGTTCCATGAGGCTGGCGACGGTGCTCATCAAATCGTACTTGGTGAGGATTTCAAATTTTGAGCCGTCCATTTCGACGAAGACGGCCGGATTTTCATGGCTGAGAATGTAGGTGACGCGCTCGACGGGCGACGTGCCGGGAATGCGCGGGAGCGGCTTGCTCATCACTTCGCGGACGACGAGTTTGCGCAGGTCCTTGCCCTGCAGCGCCATGGTGAGGATCTGATCTTCGTAGATCGTGCCGATGGGGATGTTTTCTTCGAAGACGGGAATCTGTGAGATGTCCTGTTCCTGCATGGTTTTCAGGGCGTGGAAGACAGTCTGGTAAGGACGAGCGATGACAAGCTCGCGGACCTTGCCGGCCTGATGCTTGGCGTTGACGACTTCGGCGGCGGTGATGCGGACAGCGGCCTCGACGTAGCCGCGCTCGCGCATCCACTCGTCGTTATAAACCTTGCTGAGATAGCGCATGCCGGTGTCCGGCAAAAAAGCAACAACGAAGGCTTCTGGACCGAGATCTTTGGCCAGGCGGAGGGTGGCGGAGATGCAACCGCCGCCGGAGCCGCCGGTGAAAATGCCTTCGAGCTTGACGAGGCGGCGCGCGACGACGAAACACTCTTCGTCGTTGACCTGAATCACGTCGTCGAGAATCTTGAGATTCATGGTGGTTGGGAAAAAATCTTCGCCGATACCTTCGACGACGTAAGTCTTGGGCTTGATGGTTTCGCCGCTCTTGAAGAAATCGTAATAGAGCGAGCCGAAGGGATCAACGCCGATAATTTTGACGGCGGGATTCTTTTCCTTGAGATATTTTCCGACGCCACTGATGGTGCCGCCAGTGCCCATGCCGCAGACGAAATGCGTAATCTTGCCCTGGCTGTCTTCCCAGATTTCCGGGCCGGTGGAGAGGTAATGAGCCTCGGGATTCATGGGATTGTCATACTGATTGGGATAAAAGGAATTGGGAATTTCTCGCGCGAGTTTTTTCGCCACGGAATAGTAGCTGCGGGGATCTTCGGGCTCGACGGCGGTGGGACAGACGATGACTTCCGCGCCAAGCGCTTTCAGGAGATCGACTTTTTCCTTGGATTGCTTGTCCGTGATGGTAAAGACCATCTTGTAGCCGCGGACGGCGGCGACGAGAGCAAGGCCCATGCCGGTGTTGCCGCTCGTGCCTTCGATGATGGTGCCACCGGGTTTAAGCAGGCCGCGCTTTTCGGCGTCGTCAATCATGGTGATGCCGATGCGGTCTTTTACCGAGCCGCCGGGATTGGTGTAGTCGGCCTTGACGTAGATCTGCGGCTTTAGGCCTTGATTGATGCGATTGAGGCGTACGAGCGGCGTGCGGCCAACGGCTTCGAGGATGTTATTACAGAGCATGAGATCTTCTCGCGCACAGTCTTGCGAGGATAGCGAACTTAGCCTGTGCCATAATTCGTTCAGTTTAGCATGCAGCCTCTCGATGACACATAAAGGTGAGGCGAAGGAGACGCATTTGGCACGGGAGAATATTTCGAGCGGAACGCCTTGGGAGCCGATTGTGGGCTACTCGAGGGCGGTGCGGATTGGGAACCTGATAGCGGTTTCGGGAACAACAGCGACCGGGCCGAACGGAAAGATTGTGGGAGTGGGAGACCCGTACGCGCAAACCCAGCAGACGATTCGAAACATCGAGGCGGCACTGGTGAAGGCGGGAGCGGGATTGAAGGATGTGGTACGGACGCGGATTTTCGTGACGAACATTGCGCAGTGGGAACTAATCGGGAGGGCGCACGGCGAGTTTTTCGGAGCGATACGACCAGCGACGAGCATGGTGGAAGTTGAGCAAGCTGATTTCGCCGGAGATGCTGGTGGAGATCGAGGCGGATGCGGTGGTAGTGAGTAGCCGGTAGTGAATATGAGTAGTGAGCCGTCCAATTTTGCGGGGAAATACGCTCGTGAGTTCAGCGCTTTACGACGGATTTATTGCGGATTATTACGACGAGTCGCCGATTGTGCGCGGGCGAACGCAGGATGTTGCGTTTTACCGAGACGCAGTGCATGAACATGGCGATCCCGTTCTCGAACTGGGCTGCGGGACTGGGCGAATTACGCTGGCGCTGGCGGAGGCGGGGCACCGCGTTACGGGGCTAGATATTTCCGAGCGGATGCTGGAGCGTTGCACCCAGAAGCGAGCCGCGTTGCGGACGGAGGCGCGCGAGCGCGTGCATCTGGTGCAAGGCGACATGACGCGGTTTGATCTCGGGAGAAAAATTCCGCGTGGTGATTATTCCTTTTCGCCCCATGCAACATCTTCTTGAGATTGACGCCCAGATTTCTTGTCTCGAGTCCGTGCGCAGACACCTTCAGGCAGCCGGCCAGCGATTTGGAAAACGGGGCGGACGGCTAGTCCTTGATGTTTTCCAAACGGACGCGGAGAGGATGCACGATCCCGCATATCAGAAAGAAGGCCCCGTCACCGAATACGAAATGCCCGACGGGCGGCATGTGAAAATCACGGAGCGTGTGACGGCATTTCACAGAGCTCAGCAACGCAATGATGTGGAGATGATTTTTTACGTGACGGATGCACGACGGGAAAGAAGAGCGGTTGGTATTTGCTTGGACGCTTAGGTATTTTTTCAGGTACGAGGTGGAACATTTGCTGGCGAGGTGCGGATTTCGGGTCAGCGCCGTGTATGGGGATTTCGATCGGTCGCGGCTTGTGGATACCTCGCCAGAGATGATTTTTGTTGCGGAGGCCGAGTAAAGGGTCGGGAATTCCGGCGACCAAGACTTCAGCACAAGAGGTTCATGAATCGGCTAGTAGGGGCGCAGCATGCAGCGCCCCTACTAGGAAGCTTCGAAAATCACCAGTGGGCGCGGATGCGATAGCGCAGGACGGAGGTGCCATTTTTGTCCACCGGGACATTGAATTGGGCGGCCCAGGCACTGGTTTTTGTGTATTTGTAGCTTGAATTCAACATTTCCCAATCGCCTCCGATGGGTTCGTTGACCTGAACGGTGATCGGTACGTCTTTGTGGTTGCGCAGCGTAATTTCAAATTCCATTTCCCAAACGTTTGAAGCGATGCTCTTAAAGTCGGTCTGTTTGCGTTCGGAAACAACGTCGAAGGCGTTGCCGATGTGGACAGAAATGTTCTCGTCCTTGGGCGTGTGATCGATGCGATCTTCGCCGACGAAGAGAATGCCGCCCTTGGAGTCCTTCTGATAGACGCGGACGTTGCCCGCAGGAATGGGAATGCCGAGGCCCGCCTTTTCTTCATTCTTGAACTTGTAATAGACCATGACGGCATCTTTGATAGGAGAGCCGGGGTTCTGGCGATTGTGGTAGTAGTAGTTTTGTCCGTTGACGACGAAGATTTTTTGGACGGGAACGCCCGTGCCTGCAAGAAGACTGATCTGCTTGGTTTCCTTGTCTTCGACGGAAGTGCGGCGGCCAAGCGTGTAGAGGTGATATTCGCTGAAATTCTCCTGCTGGAACTGAGGGGCGGCGGCTTTGGATCGCAGCGCTTCCATGGCCATGTCGGCGCGGCCATTTATGGCTTGCCGGAAGCCGATTGAGATCGCCGGCGACGAGCTGGAGGCGGGCGTTGTGGAAGGCGGTGCCGCTGTTGTTGACGAGCGTGACCCAGCCGTCAAGGTCGGCAGCTTTGTCGTCGCGGGCTACGGTCAAAACATAATCGGAATTCCAGGATAGGTTGTTGGCGAGGTAAGAGGCTTCGATTTGCTGTTTGCGCGGTCCGGAATTTTCGAGAGACATGAGGAGCGTAGGCCGGTCGTATAGATTGGCCGGAACTTCGGGGAAGCGATAGCTCTCCGCATACCCGCCGGTAACGATATCGTTGCCAATCTTCCAGACGGGGCCGTTGTTATCCGAGAGCAAGGTCGCCTTGATCTCTTCGCGCTTGGTCGTACCGTTGTCCATGTAGGAGCGGACGAGCGTAACTTCCTTGCCCACATATTTGTGAAGCAGCTTGGCGGGCTCGAGGAGATCGTATTCGTAGTTCTGCTCGATGACGCCGAGCTTATCGGGATCGGTGAGCGAGCGGAAATGGACCGTGGCGGGATTGACAGTGGCGGCGATGTCCATAAATTTTAGGCGGAATATGCCGTCGGGCAAAGTGAGATTGCGGACGTCGCGAACGAGAGCGATGTTCGAATTGTAGACGGTGACGTTGAGATCGCTCTGATCGTTCAGGCTGGTGGACTGATCCGGGGCGGTGGCGCGAGGGGCTTCCTTCTCCTGCGCGGCAAAGACGTGCTGCCTGCGGCAAGCTGGATACAAGAAAGCAGCCGCGGCGATAAGGGCTACCGTGGCCGAGAGAATCCAGGGCAAGCGGCGCTGCCATTTTGATCCGTGGTTTTCCATTGTGTTCACCTCATTCAAGATTTTGCTTCACAGCTTAGAACGGCGTGGAGGAGAATTCCTTGCAAGAGGTGCGGGCGAATGACTGACGTGCACTACTCGCTGGGAACCGAAAACCAGGTCGATCCGCCATCCGAGGTTTGGTACGTCTTGATGAGACCGGTTTGCTGGTCCGCCACAAACCAGATCCACGCATGCATGGCGTCGGCGGCGCGAACGCCAGTGAGGTCATTTGAGACCGGCGAGTCCAGCTTGGTCCAATGCGCGCCGCCATCGGTGGTGAGCAGGATGGTGCCCGTGTTGCCGACGACCCAGCAGACTTTTGCGGATGGAGCGGATCCGGCCAACAAATCCGTGTTGACGCCGCTGGTTTGCAGCGTCCACTTGAGGCCTTTGTCCGACGAATGTTCGAGCGAGCCGGACGGGCCGACACGCCAGAGGTGCTTTCCATCCGGGGCCACAAAAATGTGAGGGTCTTGCAGCGCGGCGGCGCGTAGCATGGCCTTGGCTTGAGCGCGGGATTGTGGTTCAGCGGAAATTTCGAAGGACTCTGTAGCCGCCGAAATTGAATCCGCGTTTGCTACCTTTGATTTCGGCGTTGCGGCGTTTGAAGCTGGCGCGGGCGGCGCCTTCCCCGATGAGGGCGCCGAAATGGCTCCATCGTCAAGAAAGCTGGGCTGCGAAGAGGGTTGAGGCGACGGAGGTGGTGGTAGTGCTGCCAGCCTGCCGTTTAGCGAGAGCTTGGGCGCAGTCTGCGCGTCGAACTTTTTTTGATCGTGGGCTGCTCCCGCAGCCGTAGCAATTCGCGAGGCTTGCTGTTGTTGTTCTTGCTTTTGCCTGCTTAAGAAAGGGCCGGAAGCGGTCTTCGCGGCCTCGGCATACGGAGCCTGTTGTGCCGACTTCGCCTGCTTGCTTAACTCGTTGCCGGCGGCATCGCGGTCAGACGAGATGGCGCCGGCGACTCCTCCAGCCGGTTCATCGGCGCGCTGATCTTTCTCCTTGCGCTCGCTGGGAACGGCGGGTGCGGCTTGCGTGGAAGAAACGGGAGCCGACGGCTGCCGATTTTCCGCAACTTCAATGGGCGATCCAGTCGCCACTGCCGAGGGCTTCGGTTCTCGCAAGGAAACAAAAGCGATCAGCCCGGCGGCGATTGCGCCCGCGGGAACAAGCCAGAGCCAACGCATACTCGGTGGGCGCTTCTGGCGGGAGACGTGTGCAGCATCAAGGGAGCGGACTTTGCTGACAGCAGCTGGTGCGTTGACGGCGGACAGGTTTTCGGAAGTTTCCTGATTGACCGGAATTTCGAGAGGCGTTTCAAGATGCACTAACACAAGCTGGCAGTTTTCACAGCTCACGACATGCTGCTTCCATAAATTCCGTTCCTCGGATGAGAGCGACCCATCGTGATACGCGGCCAGCGTCTCGGGATCGGGGCAAGGAACGGCCGACGCCGCGTCAAATTCCTTCGCGTTCATGCCGGAAGACGCAGAGGAGCGCAGCTGGCGGGCGAGCGCTTTTTCAAACGTTTGATCGCGGTCGTCATGCGCCATGTCTTCCTCCTTTCTTAGAACGAGGATTGGCGGGGTTCTTGCATGCATCTATTGGGCCGGGCTTCAAGAGCTTGAGTTTCATGGGTCAGGCCTCCCGGCCGAGGAGTTCTGACGGCTTCGGCGCTGGAGAAGATTTTCGAGATCGAAGGAAGCGTCCGCGGAGGCGTATTCAAAACACAAAGAGATCTGCGCGTCGCTGAGACCGACTTCGGCGGCGGAGCCGTTGGCAGCGGGGCAGCCATTGCGAAGGGTTTCTTCGACCCTGCGCCGCAGCGCGAGGCGAATGCGATCCAGATTGCGCGAGACGCTGGACTCATGCTCGCCGAGTTCCTTGCCGATTTCGGCGAGGGTTTGCTCCTTGGCGTAATACAGGCGCAAGCGCTGTTCATCGCGGGGGTCGAGGGCGGCGAGAGCCGCCTGCAACGCGCGGACGAAAAGCGTGACGTAACGCTCGCGATGAGGATCGTCGGTCTGCACGGAGACGCCCGCTGGATTCTGAGGAGCGTGGCGATTCGACTCGTCGTCCTCGAGGGATTCGAAACGTCGCCCCGCGCGGATAGCATCGATGTGGCGCTGGGCAAGCACGGCGCGGAGCCAGGTTTTCAGCGAGCTGCGGCCGTGAAAATAGCGGAAAAGAGAGCGCTCGCGGCGGGCGCCGTCGGTGAGCCCGTAGAGCTCGGCAAACAGGGAATCGGCGAGTTCGCATGCCGCTGGAGAATCCGAGCTGCACCGGAGAACCGCTGCGGCTGCGGAGCGCAAATAACCGCGATAGGCGCCGACAAAATGCTCCCACGCAGCTTCGCAGTTTTCAAGGCAAGCGGTAGCCAGGGCCAAATCCTCGAGATGCAGGGAGGACAAGTATTCCTCGAGTTTATCCGGCGCCAGGCTTCCGCTGGAAAGCCGTTTCTCCGCGCTGCGCGTCAGCGAAACTGTGAAGCTGTCCCGCGACAGGCCCCAGCGCCCGGCGTTCGATTGTGCATAGAGCCACTCGATCTTGCCCGATGACGCTGCCACTATTTGAGCGAGCACGGGACGGCCTGCGGACTTGCTGCTTCGCGAGCGGTCTGGGGCATCTTCCTTCATGGACGATTCATGTGTTTACAGTATCGCAGACCATCCAACGCCAAAAGTATCTCCGGCATCCTAAGAGCTTAATCCAGCATGGGAGGGCCTCTGCAAAAAAGTACCGACCCCAAGGGGCTGGATTGCGGTATCCTATATGGGTTGCGCATCCCACCCCGCAACGAGAACCGCCTCGCTGGGTTAGCAGCCTGGGTGCGAACCTTGCGCTCGCGGAACCATTAGCGACTTCGCGACGCTAGTACGAAAGTCCTATTCGGACGCCCTCAGCCCCGTCAGTAACCTAGTACTGGTAAAGCGCACGTTAAAATGAACTGACGAATTTGGGAACGTTGTGGCCTTCCTAGAAGTCCGAGGTTCCCCGGATATGAAATTCCTCGAGGCGGCACGCGGATGACTACCATGATTGCAGACCCACCAAAGAGTACGACCCGGTTGGGCGTCGGGTTTGACGCTGACAGGCGGCGATTGCCGAATGCGGACGCGTGGAAGACGGCCATCGGGACCAGGCCGATAGGCGCACGCCTCGCCTTGCTGCCGGATATCTAAGCCCCGATGGAACCGAATGGGCATCGAGCGCCGGGTTCCAACTTGCACTTCGTTGATTTTTTGCGTGATGATTCCGCTGCTTTATCCCGACCAACTGAGACAGCGCTGCACTATGCAAATACGGTTCAAATAGCGCAGCCGGAGACGATGATTCCGGTGCGCTCCGCCACCACCGCCGCCTCCAAAAGTGGTGAAAGCGAAAACACCCCCGTGCGCCGAAACCGGAAGTGGTGGAACCTGTGAAGCTGGATCCGAAGAAGCCTCACATTTTCTGAAATACCAAAGCTGTGCCGCCAAAGGTGCAAAAAGTGGAAGCCCTGGCGCCGGAGATGCAAGCGCATCTCGAAGCAGCGAAAATCGACACGCCGACAAATCAGCCGAAGCGCCCAAAAGAAGAAGTGAAGCTGAACAATATTGGTTCCGGGAGCGCAGCGCCGGCGACCGTGAAAGCGCCGGTCGAAAAAGTGCAGACCGGTGGATTTGGCGATCCGAACGGAATCGCGGGCAAAGGCGATCCAAAGCATGCAACCAACCGTGAACCGGCTGGGTTCAGCCTGCATTGCCGGGCGGACCGGGCTATGGAAATGGCACCGGCGGCGACAAAGGAATTCGCGGCACTGTGGCGAGCACGGGTTTTGGAAACGGAATCGCAAATCCTCCGCCGAGCGGCGGCAAGCAAGGAAAAGTGCAGTCTTCGGGATTTGGAGACCAAACGGTAGCGACGATGCACCGAAGAAAAAAGCGGCAGCGCGAAGGACCAACAGACACGCCTGTTAACATCCTGGACAAACCGAAGCCGGAGTACACAGCGGAAGGGCGTAGTCTTAAGATAGAAGGAGACGTGGTGATCGACGTGGTGTTCCTCTCGAACGGCACCATGCAGATAAATCGCGTCGTAAGTGGATTGGGCCACGGCCTCGATGAAGTCCGCGATCCGTGCCGCACAACAGATCAAGTTCAAACCAGCAAAACGCGAAGGCCAGCCAGTCGATTTTCCGGCACGCGTGCGGATTGAATTCCGCATGGCCTACTGAGGGGAGAGAGAAATGCGTAAGCTAGGTACAGTTGTCCTCGGATTCGTCTTGGGTGGGTCCGGGGCCATCGCCAGCGCTGCGGCCCCAGAGCCGCAACAGGCGCGGACGATGGACCAGGTGATCGACCGCGTCATCACGAACGAAAATCGTCTAAACCAGCAGATTCGGCAGTATTCGCCGCTGGTGGAGACCTACATTCAAAACCTGAAGCCCGACAAGGAGCTGGGCTACGTCCCGGCGGGCGACAAGTATTTTCTTGGCCGCGCCGATTTCTCGAAGGGCGTCGCGCTGGTGGCCTTGACCGACGCGAACAGCAAGGGAAAGAAAATCATCGGGTCGATCGGCAATTTCTTTTCGTTCGCGATGCAGTTCCTTCCGGACGGCTTCCTGCAGATGATTTTCATCGACACGAACGGCTTCGACAAACAGCACTACAAGTTTGACTACGTGCGGCGCGAATTCCTCGGCGAAGTGCGCTGCCTGGTGTTCGACGTCACGCCGCAGGAAAAATCCGGCAAGGGCCGGTTCCTCGGGCGCATCTGGGTCGAGGACCAGGATTACAACATCGTGCGATTCAACGGTGCGTACAGCGGCGGCGGGCACTCGAGCTGGTATTTCCACTTTGACAGCTGGCGCACGAACGTGCAGCCCGGCCTGTGGATGCCGTCGTTTGTCTACAGCGAAGAAAAAGATCTGCACTACGCAATGAGCAAAAAGCTGGATTTCAAGGCGCAGACGCGGCTGTGGGGATACAACCTCGGCCACGCGCAGCAGGAGCAGGAGCTCAGCAAGATTCTGGTCGAAACCCCGGTGCAGGACGATACAAAGACTGCCAACGATCTGACGCCGGTGCAGGCGCAGCGCTCTTGGGACCGCCAAGCGGAAGATAACGTCGTCGACCGCCTGGAACGCATCGGACTTCTGGCGCCTCCAGGCGAAGTCGACAAGGTTCTCGAAACCGTGGTGAACAACCTCGAAGTCACCAATAACCTGGATATCGAGCCGGATGTGCGCTGCCGCGTGTTGATGACTTCAACGCTGGAGTCGTTCACACTGGGCCACACCATCGTGCTGAGCCGCGGATTGGTTGACGTGCTGCCAGACGAAGCCAGCCTGGCGACAATGATCGCTCATGAGATGGGCCACGTCATTCTTGGCCACCGAATGGACTCCAACTTCGCCTTCTTCGACCAGTTGCTCGTCGACGATAAGGAGACGTTCCGCCACTTTGGTTTCGCGCGCACGCCGGCGGAGGAAGATGCAGCCAACAAAAAGGCGGCGGAGTTGCTAACTAATGCCCTTAAGAACCCGCAAGTGGCAAAAAGCTGGCAACTGGCGAATGCTTCGCTTTTCTTCCAAGCCATGCAAGCCCGTCAGAAGGAGATTCCGAATCTGATCAGCGCGCACTTGGGAGACCGCGTGCCGACGTTTGCCGACGTCAAAGCCGCGGCGCCGGATGCGAAGCAAAACCCTCAGATGATTGCGGCGCTGCCGATTGGCGGACGCGTGAAACTGGATCCCTGGAACGACAAGCTGGAATTGATCAAGAGCAAGCCCGTAGGCACCATCGCCGAGCGCGAAAAGATGCCGTTCGAACTAACACCGTTCATGCCTTACCTAACGCGTTTCGGCAGCGAGGCAGGAAAGCCGATCGCTGCCAGCGCTACCACGCAGGGTGATGCGAAGCCCGGCGAGGTACCGCAAAAACCCAACCAGTAATTTTGAAAGTTAAAGAATTTGGCCCGGTGAAGACTTCTTCACCGGGCCGTTCTTATTTGTGACGGCTGAACTACTGCACCGGCGCGAGGGTCTGCATGAGCTTGTAATTAAACTCCACGCCGTCGTAAAAATCCTGGACCCGGACACGCTCGTCCTGGCCGTGCGCCCTGCGGTTGTCGATATCCAGGAAAACGCCGGCGACTCCGTAGGTGGGAATCCCCGCCATCCGCAAGAAGCGCCCGTCGGAGGCTCCCGTGTCCATCACCGGCATTATGGGGAGCGGGCCCCAAACGCTGCTGGCCGCGGTTTCGACAGCATTCATCAAATCCGGCCGCAGGGGAGACGGAGGCACACGCTCCGGCAGGATAGGATTGCCGTCGGCGTCGCGCTGCTCGACGAAGCTCACCTTGATCTGGGGATCTTCCACAACCTTAATTAGAGTTTCCTTTATCTTGTTGGGATCTTCGCCCGGTAAAATACGGCAATTGACGTTAGCGCGCGCGGTTTGCGGCAAGGCGTTCGGAGCATGCCCTCCGGAAAGTATGGTGGCCACGCAAGTGGTGCGAAGGATTGCGTTGTAAAAAGGATTTTCCGAGAGTCGCGCGACGGCTGCACTATCCGGAGGAATCCTTGCCACCGCTTTCATTTCTGGCGCAAGCGGACCGCCCTCGATGGCCGCGCTCTTTTCGAGCATGGAGCGCGTGATTTCATTCAGCTCCGGTGGAAAATTGTAGCGAGCGAGCCTGGTCAGCCCCTCGGCCAGACGGTAGATGGCATTGTCGCGCGTTGGCCGGGAGCTATGGCCACCGGGATTTTTTACTTCAAACTGAAAATCGACGTAGACCTTTTCGCTCGCTTGCACCGCCCCATAGATCTTCTTTCCTTTGACGCTCATAAAATCTCCGCCATCGAGATTCACGCAGAATTCCGCATCTATCCAGTCCCGGTGATGTTTGAGGAGCCAGTCGACGCCGTTGAAGTTGCCGCCTTCTTCGTCCGCGGTGAGCGCGAGGATCAGATCGCGGTTGGGCGATCGACCCAATTTTTTCATGCGAATGAAATTCTCGACCAGGATGGCGGCGCCGTCTTTGATGTCCACGGTGCCCCGCCCGAAAAAATAGCCGTCCTTCTCGACAAATTGAAATGGATCGGTGGTCCAGTCTTCCCGGCGGGCTTCCACGACATCCAAGTGGGCGAGAAACAAAATTGGTTTCTGTTGCCGGGTTCCGTGCAGGCGTGCGACGAGATTTTTCTTGCGCTCGTTGGGGCCGGCAACGATGACGTCTTCCTCACGGAAGCCGGCGTCGCGCAAGCGCTTGGCCATTGCCTCCGCGGCGGTCGTCACATTACCAACGGAATCCGTGGTGTTGATTTCGATGAGCTGCTTGAAGATTTCGCGTGATTGTTGCTTGGTATCCTCCTGGCCTTGTGCGAATGCGAAAGGGGCATGAAGCATGAGCGTGCAGTACAGCATCATCCAGTGTTTCTTTTGTGGCATTCCTAGCTCCTTGTCAAAACTCATTCCGGCGAACGGGGCGCGCTCTCCGTGTGCACCGGTGGCAATGCGAGAGCCCTGCGAAGACATCCAGAGACGTAAGAGGCGGCCAGAAAAAGCAGAATCAGTCCCAGGCCCGGGTCAAAGACGAAACGTAGAACGAAGGCGGCAAAAACCATGAGGCCAACCATTTGGGGCTTCATCAACGGCTGAGCGAATTTCCAGTTCACGAACCGGGCAATCTCTTGCGGCCACTTGAAAACCCAATAGAGGTTGTAGATTGGAATGAAATGGAAGCCAACGGCCCGCGCCGGCGAAATCGGGTGCTTCCAACCGGGCACGTGCTGCATCACCACGTGATAGCGATATACGCATACGAGCCAATAGACGCTGCCGACGAACATCACGAGAAACAAATACAAGGGAGGAATTGGAAATTCGGCCTTGGCCATCTCCGGATGGAGTGCACGCGGCTACGAATTCCGCAACGATTGTGGCAAAACCCAGGAGATAGCCAACCCAAAGCTGCGGGAGCGGCGGCAACTTTCCGGGATGCATCTGTGCCCTCGATAAGCCGTCTGGAGAATCGTCCATCGCATCCTCAATAAACGCGCTTTGGCAGCGTAACGGGCGGCCCGCAGGTCCGTCAAACAGTTTGGAATGAGGGCGCGCTAAAGACTCTTTCAGCAAGTTGCCTCGCCCTCGCTCATTTCATAGACTGGCTGCGTACCAACGACGGGAGGATAACGTGACATCAACCGAGAGACGCATGGCGCAAATCGCTGTGGGGACGGTATTGTTTATCGCGGGGATCGCAGCCGGTTCGCTGCATGCCCGGAGCGCCGCTGTGCAGAACCGATTCGGACAGCCGAAAACCGTTCTGCATGTCGTGATTTACAAGTTCAAAGACGCCACTTCAAATAATGACCGCGACAATGCCATCAACGGGATAAAGGAGATGGCCGCGAAAATTCCGGGCGTTAAGAATGTGTGGCTTAAGACAGAACGCAACCAAATCAAGGACTTCAGCGGGGTGTACGCCATCGAATTCACGAGCGCCGAAGCTGCCGCCGACTATTCCGAGAGCCCCATCCATGAGGCCTGGTCCAAAAAGTGGCAGGAGTTGCGAGAGAACAGCCTTTCCTTCCAGATTTCGAATCCGTAGGACATGAACGATTGACGTCTTTGTTTGTCGCACTCGCCGGGGGTCAACTGCGGCGGACGATTCCGAATCTGCGCCGGAAGATAGCGTCCACCGCTTTGTCTGACAATAACCGCTTGCACCATTTTGCGACCCTTGCCAGTTGCGTGACACCGTAACGGATTCTTGGATTCGGCGCCTCGATCGCTTGCAGAATCACGCGCGCGCAATCTTCCGGCGTGGTTTTCGATTCGGCGCGGCTCCCCGTGACACTCTCGAAAAATCGCGCATAGAGAGGGGCGTAAGGCCCGTTATTCATTTTATCCATGTAGGGTTTGAAGAGTTCCAACGCCGCTTGTTGTATCCCCGTCACTATGTAGCCCGGCTCGATCAGAACCACATGCACGCCGAATGGATACAACTCGAGGCGCAGCGCGTTGCTCATGGCCTCGAGGGCGAATTTGCTGCTGCTGTAAGCACCTTGCGTCGGCGCGGTCACGAAACCGGAGACGGAGCTCATCATGATGATGCGACCGTGCCTGCGCTCGCGCATGTGCGGCACTACGGCTTGGGTGACCCGCAAGACGCCAAAGAAATTCGTCTCGAACTGACGGCGCCAGTCTTCCATGCGCAGGTCTTCGACGGCAGCCGTGAAGTTCACGCCGGCATTGTTGAAGAGGACGTCGATGGTGCCCGTTTTCGCGAGGACGTTCGCAACGGCACGCTGGACGGAAGCATCATCGCAGACGTCCAGTTCCACGGTTTCCAAAGAAAGATTTTTCTCCCGGGACAACGTGTCGAGCTGGGCACGTTTTTCCGCAGAACGTCCCGCCGCGAATACTCGATAGCCGCGTTGCGCAAGCAATAGCGCCGCGGCTCTGCCCAATCCGTCCGTTGCCCCAGTGATCAGCACGGTTTTTTGGAGCGCTGCCCCGTTCGTCATTGCCCCCTCCAGCTTCCTTAAAAGCCAGGGAAGCATTATGCTACCTCGGCTCTTGTGCCGCTTCTATCGTGCGAAACGGCTGAAACGTTTGCTACGAACCGCCCGTCACATGGTGCAGCGGCCGGTCAGGTGCCAGGAAAAATACTAAAGTGAGGCGATGATGAGAATTCGGCGTGGAAATTTGTGCGGAATTGTCTCGGCGGATTGCAGTTTGCTGCGCAGAGCTTGGTTGCCGGTCTTTGAAGCTCTTCTTTTCAGCAGCCTCTTGGCATCGCTTGCAGGCGCACAAGCAACTCCAGCGAACGATGAAGAGTATGGGAAGAAGATACACGAGTATACGACGGAGCCGTTCTTCCTCACCGACCTCGTCGATCACCTGCCGGCTTCCGCGACTGTGCCCTCACCAGACAAAATTCTTGGCCACATCGTTGGCGCGCCGGGCTTTCTTACGTATTCGAAGGACATTTACCGGTACTACGACGAGCTTGCGAAAGCCAGCCCGCGCGTGAAGGTCTACCGCGTGGGCAAATCGGAAGAAGGACGAGACTTTCTGCTCGTCGCCGTGAGCGACGAAGCGAACATTGCGCAGCTAGACCATTTGCGCGACGTTACCGCGAAGCTTGCCGACCCTCGCAAAATCACGGACGCCGACGCGAAGCAGCTTATTTCCATGGGCAAGCCGTTTTACTGGGCATCCGGCTCGATTCATTCTCCCGAAACGGGCTCGCCGGAAATGCTGATGGAGTTGGCCTACCGCCTGGCCGTGGAAGATTCGCCATTCATTCAGAACATTCGCAAGAACGCCATCTTTCTCATCACTCCGATCGTCGAAGTGGACGGTCACGACCGCGTGGTGGACTCCTGGAATTATAAGAAGGCCAACCCCGACAAGGCCCAGCCTGATCTCGTTTACTGGGGACACTACGTTCAGCACGACAACAACCGCGACGGCATTGCGATGGCCCTCAGGCTCTCGCAAATGATGATGCAGACCTTCTTCTATTGGCACCCGCAGGTGCTGCACGATCTGCACGAGTCCATTCCTTATCTATACGTTTCGACAGGCACGGGACCGTACAACGCGTGGCTCGACCCCATCGTGATCAACGAGTGGCAGAAGTTCGCTTACAACGACGTGCAAGGCATGACCGAACGGGGTGTAGTCGGCGTGTGGACGCACGGCTTTTATGACGGCTGGGCGCCCAATTATATGTTTTATGTAGCGAACGGCCACAACTCGATCGGGCGTTTCTACGAAACATACGGCAATAGCACTCCCGAAACGAAGGAAGCCGAATTGCCGCCGGGCTCCACGAGCCGCACATGGTTCCGGCCGAACCCGCCTCTGCCCAAAGTGATGTGGTCGCTGCGCAACAACACCAACATGGAGGAAAGCGGCGTGCTCCTTTCGCTGGACTACACCGCGCAGCACGGGCAGGAACTCCTGAAAGATTTCTACGAGAAGAGCAAACGCTCCGTTACGAAAGCAACGACAGAAGGCCCGGCGGCTTGGGCCATCGTGAATGACGGCAGGCGTCCGGCGCTGGCCGCTCAGCTGGCGAATTTGCTGCAGAAACAGGGCGTCGAAGTGCAAAAGCTCGAGCAGGATTTTGAAGCCAAGGAGACCCCGTCTCCTACGGCGAAGGCGGCGGAAGAGAAGACCGAGGCCAAGCCGGAAAGTAAGGTCGGCGACAAAAAGAAGGTGGAGAAGTCGGAAAAGTCCAAAGAAGAACCAAGCGGCAAGAAAACCGAGGATGCAAAAACCACGAAGCTTCCTCTCGGGAGCTACATCATTCGCATGGATCAGCCTTACAGCCGCATGGCGGACATGCTGCTCGATACGCAGTATTACTCGACGAATGACCCGCGTCCTTACGACGACACGGGCTGGACGCTCGGGCCTTTGCGCAACGTAAAGACTGTGCGCATCACGGACACGGCGATCCTCAAAGCTCCAATGACGCCCGTAGACACGGCCGCGAAGTTCGATGGCGGGGGCGTCATTCCGCCACATGCAGAAAAAGGCAAATCACCGGCCCTGAAGTTTTACGTGATCAATGCCACCGGAGAGCCCAACCTCGCAACCCTGCGTTTTCGCCTGAAGGACGTGAACTTCTTTGCGGCGGAAGATGGCTTCGAGGCCGCGGGACAGAAATTCGTCCCCGGCACTTTTATTCTTCCGCTCGAAGGCAATCCGGCCGATCTGGACTTGCGGCTAAACGCGGCGGCGCGCGAATTGGGCGTGCGAGTGACGAGCGCGGATTCCGTGCCGGATGTGGCGCGCCATGCAGTCGGCGTGCCTCGCATCGCCCTGATGCACAACTGGACGGACACGCAAAATGAAGGATGGTTCCGGCTCGCGCTGGAAGAGACTCATGTGCCCTATGCCTATATTTCCGACATCACTGTTCGCAACACGGCGAACTTGCGCGAAAAGTACGACGTAATTCTGTTTCCTCCGACGTTTTTTGGCCTCCAGCAAATTATTAACGGCATACCGGCGCGTACGCAGGCGGACGGCAGTGAAGCCGGCGGACCGATTCCCTGGGAGAGTACATCCACGACACCGAACTTCGGTGGCGTCGACCAGGCTGCGGACATCCGCGGTGGACTGGGCTTCGATGGCGTCGCTCATCTCAAGAAATTCATCGACGACGGAGGTCTCTTCATTCCCATTGGACCGAGCGCGCATCTGCCGATCGACCTGGGAATCACCGATACGGTGATGGTCACCGATACACATCAACTGCAAGCGCGGGGGATGATTGCTCGCGCTACCGTCGAGGACAAGGCCAGCCCCATCACCTATGGTTACGACGATTCTGTTGGTGTGTACTTCAATCAGGGGCCGGTCTTTAGCGTTTCCGTGGCTGGAAGATTCGGCAGATTTTTTGGTGCCGAAGGCGGAGGCTCGCGTCCGAGCGGTCGTGGCTCGATGACCGATCCGGACATTCCGCAGGGCCGGCCTTGGACCGCGCCCGAGCCTCCCGTGCACCGAAGCAAGGCGGAACAGGAACTCTATGTTAACCCGGAGTTGAGGGCGGATTTGAGTTCATTTCTTCCGCCGCCTTCGCTTTACCCGCGCGTCGTGCTGCGCTTCGCCCCGGAAAAAGAGTTGTGGATCAGCGGTATGCTTGCTGGTGGATCCGAACTGGCAGAAGCGCCTGCTATCGTCGACGTGCCGGTGGGCCGTGGACACGTTGTTTTGTTCGCCACAAATCCCATGTGGAGGCAGGAGACGCAGGGAGAGTTCATGCTTCTGCTCAACGCAGCTTTGAATTTTGATCATTTGAACGCGGGGCGGAAAACGCCGGCTCCGGCTAATGTTAAGCCGGCGTCCGCGGAGACAAAACCGTAGACCCTCGAGCCTTACGAATAAACGTCTCGTTTGCGGCACAGCCTGCCGCTACCGCGCGCTGGCGTGCAAGAAGGCCTGCTAGAATCGTTCTATCCTTGTAGTTTCCACTTAAACGCGTGGGTGCGCCTGCATGTCAGACGACCGCAGTCCTTCGATTCGAGAAACTAACAGGAAGTGGCGCTTCGGGTTTTGGAGCCTCATCGCCACTCAATTTCAGGGTGCGTTCAATGATAACGGCCTGAAATTCTTTGTCATTTTCCTCATCCTCGGAACCAATCCGACATCCTCTCAAAAGGATCTCTTGGTCTTTTACGTCGGCAACCTGTTCGCCGTCCCTTTCCTTCTGTTTTCGATGGCAGGCGGCTATCTGGCGGATCGTTTCAGCAAACGCAGCGTCGCGATCGGCACGAAAATCTTCGAAATCTTCGCGATGATTTTCGCAATCTACGCCTTCGCGCATGGCAGCACCCGCATGGCATTTGTGGTGATTTTTCTCGCCAGCACGCAAGCCGCGTTTTTCGGCCCCGCGAAATACGGTTTGCTTCCGGAGGTGCTTCCAGATGCGTTGTTGTCCTGGGGCAACGGGATCCTCGAACTCACAACTTTCATTGCGATTATTGCGGGAGCCGTAGCCGGCCCGTTGCTGGCCCAGACGTTTCACGGACGGGAGGTTCTTGCAGGACTCATCTTTGGAGCTTGCACTCTTGTCGGTCTGACGACGAGCTTCGCGATTTCTCATGTTCCTGCCGCCGACCCTTCCCGGAAATTCCGCTTCAACATTTTCAGCGATCTCATAAAGCAAGTTCGAATCGTCCGGCCGGACCGAACCTTGCACCTCGCCGTCGTAGGCAATACTTATTTCTGGTTCCTCGGCGCGCTGCTTCAGTTCGTGATCGTCTTTTACGGACGCGAGGTTTTGCATATCGATGAGACGCACGGCGGGTACTTGCAAGCCGCGCTCGCCATTGGCATAGGCCTTGGGAGCTACGCTGCGGGCCTGCTTTCTGCGGGAAAGATCGAGTATGGCCTCATCCCCCTGGGCGCCGTCGGCATGTCGTTGTTTGCGTTCGCTATATCCTTGCATGGATTGTCATTTCTTCAAGTGATTCTGCTGCTTGCCGCCCTCGGATTTTCTGGCGGATTCTTCATCGTCCCCATCAACGCGTTAATCCAACACCGGCCCGATGAAGATAAGAAGGGAAGCGTCATTGCCTTTGCAAATTTCCTGTCCTTTGTCGGAGTCATCGGCGCTTCGGCAATCTATTCTGGATTCACACATTACTTGCACGTGGGATTGCAGTCCTTCTTCATTTGGACGGCAGTCATGTCGCTCGCGGCAACGGTTTACGTCCTGTGGCTGTTGCCGGACTCGCTTCTCCGTCTTCTGCTTTGGATGCTCACGCACACGCTGTACCGGCTCGATGTTGAAGGACGTGAACACGTCCCGGCGCGTGGCGGCGCCTTGCTGGTTCCCAATCACGTTTCCATGGCTGATGCGGTGCTGCTCCTCGCTGCCCTCGACCGTCCGGTACGCTTCCTGATGTTCAAGGGTTCTACGAACATCCGCTGTGTAAAGCCGTTCGCGAAAATATTGGGTGTGATCCCCATTTCGTCCGATCAGGGTCCGCGTGAAATGATTCATTCCTTGCGCCGCGCGACGCAGGCGCTTCAGGACGGCGAGTTGGTTTGCATTTTCCCGGAGGGGCAGATGACGCGCATCGGCCAGATGCTCCCATTCCGCCGCGGCATGGAGCGCATCATCAAAGGCGTGGACGTCCCGATCATTCCGGTGAATCTCGACGGCGTCTGGGGCTCGATTTTCAGTTTTGCAGGCGGCCGATTTCTTTGGAAATTCCCGCGCCATATTGCCTTATCCCGTGCGAGTAACTTTTGGCGCCGCTCTGCCTTCGACGGCAACGTCTCAGGAGGCGCGGCAGGCCGTGCAGGACCTGAGTGCGGAAGCGTTTGGCCGGCGCAAGCGTCACATGCGGCCGCTGCCGCGGACATTCCTCTACACGGCGCGCCGCCACCCGTTTCGCTTCGCCATGGCCGACGGACAAACGCCGAAGCTGACTTTTTTCGCCGTGCTGGCACGAACGCTGTTCCTGGCGCGCCGCTTGCGCAAGACATGGCAGGGCCAGGAAATGGTGGGCGTCTTGCTGCCGCCTTCGATTCCTGGTGCGCTCGTCAATCTCGCGGCCATGTTGATGGGCAAAGTCCCCGTCAATTTGAACTACACGGCATCCAACGAAACGCTGGAATCCTGCGCCAAGCAGTGCAATCTGAAAACGGTGATTACGGCTCGCGCCTTTCTCGAACGCGTGCATGCGCAGCCACCTGCGGAGACGATCTTCCTTGAGGATCTAGCGCAAAAGCCGCGTTTCCGCGAACGCCTCGGCGCTGCGCTGGCGTGCTTGCTTCCGCCTCGAAGCGTCGCAAAAGTACGCGGGAGCCGAGCACAAGACACGTCTTGAAGACATCGCCACGATTATTTTTTCCAGCGGATCGACGGGCGAGCCCAAAGGTGTCGTGCTCACGCATTACAACATGGCCTCCAACGTCGAGCAGCTTAACCAGGTCTTTCTCCTGCACTCGCAACGATCGCATCATGGGCATCCTCCCGTTCTTTCATTCCTTCGGCTTTACTGGCACGCTCTGCCTCCCCGCCGCGACGGGCATCGGCGTCGTGTTTCATCCGAATCCGCTCGATTCGCGCGCCATCGGCGCGCTGGTCAGCAAATACGCCGTGACGTTCCTGCTGGCCACGCCGACTTTTCTGAATGCCTACACGCGCCGCTGCGAGCCTGAAGAGTTCGGCAGCCTGCGCTTCGTGATGGCCGGCGCCGAAAAACTGCCGGAGCGCATTGCGCAGGCATTCGAGGACCGCTTTGGCATCCGGCCGCTCGAGGGCTACGGCTGCACGGAGTGTTCTCCCGCCGTCACGGTCAACACGATCGATTTTCGTGCGCGCATCGTTCCGCCAGGTGGGCGCAAAGCGCGGCAGCATCGGGCATCCGCTGCCGGGAATGACCGTGAAGATCGTGGATCCCGAAACGCTCCAGACCACTGGCCGTCGAATCAACCCGGCTTGTTGCTGGTGCGCGGTCCCAACGTGATGCAGGGTTACTTGAACCAGCCGGAAAAAACAGCCGAAGTCTTGCGCGACGGCTGGTACAACACCGGCGACATTGCGGTGGTCGACGAAGATGGCTTCCTCCGCATCACCGACCGCTTGAGCCGGTTCAGCAAAATCGGCGGTGAAATGGTTCCGCACATCAAGGTGGAGGACAAGCTGCACGAACTGGCAGCCGCGACCGAACAGGTGTTTGTGGTTACCGCTGTTCCCGACGAAAGAAAGGGAGAACGCCTGATGGTGTTGCACACACTCCCTGAGGAGAAATTGAAAGAAACATTGGAACTGCTCGCAAAGTGTGATTTGCCCGCGCTCTGGAGGCCTCGCCCGGATCAATTTGTGCGCGTAGAGAAATTGCCTTATCTCGGCACGGGCAAGTTGGACTTGCGAAGAGCGCGCGAGCTCGCGCTGGAGACCGTGCCTCGCGCATGAGAGCCTTCATGCCAACTGCGCGCGAAAGCAGGGAGTCCCCTCAAATGACGAATTCCGAAAGCTCGCATAAATGGCGTGGAGTGCTGCTTGCGATTTGTGCTGACCGCCATTACGTTGGGGATCTGGTTCTGGACGCAATCGCTAATCGCGCGGCGGGCCGTGCCAGCCTCCGGCGTTGGCGACGCGCTTCACACGCTGACCGCGGGCCTCAACGCTTACTTCTACAGTTCACCTTCTGCCGCCAACGCGCTGCTGATTCTCAGTTCCGCTTTGATCGATGGACTGGGACTCTTTCTGCTCGGACGCTGGCTTTTCGGCCCAACCGTGCGGCCGTTCCTGGGCCTGGTGCTGCTGCTGGGGATGCGCCAAATTATGCAAGCCATCTGCGCGCTCCCGCCGCCCCCGAACATGATCTGGCACTATCCCGGTCTCCCTTCGCTGCTGGTCACCTACAACGTGGGCGACGATTTTTTCTTTTCAGGGCATACCGCCATCGCTGTTTTTGGTGGAATCGAACTGGCGCATCTCGGCCAGCGCTGGCTCACCGCCATTGCCGTAGGAATCGTTCTATTTGAGATCGCCGCCGTGCTTGTCCTGCGGGCGCACTACACCATGGACGTTTTTGCTGGACTCCTCACGGCTCTCTGCGTTGCCCAGCTTTGCACGAAGGTGTCGCCGCGTCTGGATGCGTGGCTGTCTCCCGCTCGGTAAGCTCGCTCGCACGCTTAGGGCTTCTTGCTGTTCATTCATATCGCAGCGCGACCATCGGGTCGACGCGCATGGCGCGTCTTGCGGGGATGTAACAAGCCGCAAGCGCAACCACTGAAAGCAGCATGGCCACCGCGGTAAAAGTAAGCGGATCCGTCGCGCTTACGCCAAAAAGAAGGCTTGCCATAAGCCGCGTGAGCCCTAATGCTGCGGCAAGACCGATCCCTACGCCGATCAGCGTCATTTTCATTCCGTCGCCAAGCACCATGCGCAGCACATCGGAACGGTTTGCCCCTAGCGCAATGCGAATGCCGATCTCCTGCGTTCGCTGGCCCACGAGATAGGAAATGACCCCATAGATGCCAACGGATGCAAGGGCCAGCGCCAGCATGGCAAAAACTCCCAGCACGGCCATGGAAAATCGCTGCGACGCAAGCGAATCGGAAATGATGCTATCCATCGTCTGCGTTTTTGACATCACGTGCTCGCCGCTGATCCCTTTGATAGCCGCCCTCAGCGAATCGCCTATCGCGGCAGCATTTGGATCGAAACGCACCATGACGCCGGTGCCGTTCCACGATAGCTTCATGGCCTGGTCCGGAAGTTGCATGTACGGAAAATACAGTTCCGCGCGAAGCGACTCTTTGTCGTCTGAGTCCAGTCCCCACTGCTTCACATGCGGGACAATGCCCACGATCTCCGCCCGTCCGCCTTTTCCTGTCAGAAAGATATGCTGTCCTATCGGATCCTTCTCCGGAAAATACCTCTGCGCGAAGACGTCATCCACGACAACAACATGCGAGGAGTTTTCATTATCCTGCGCAGTGAAGAATCTTCCTCTTTCCAGCGGCATGCCCATGACCTTCAGATAGTCTTCTTCCACTACGTAGCTGATCGACCAGCTCAGATCATTATCAGTCTCGGGTTTCGGTTTTCCCTCGATCCAAAAGGTATCTTCATCATCGCCTGCTAACGGCACGGCGGCCCATGATAGGGACACCGCCTTTACACCAGGAGCTGCTTTCAACTGTTGATCCACGACGCGAAGGGCGGCGCGAATTCCGGCAATGCTCGCATTGCGCATCGAAGGCGGCAGAGCCACGCCAAACGTCAGAACATTATGCGAATCAAATCCCGGATCGACGTGCCAGAGAGCGGTCAGGCTGCGAACCATCAGCCCCGCGGAGACTAACAACACCAGGGCGAGCGCCATTTCCACAACAACGAAGATTCCCTGCGCCCGGTGCCGCGATCCGCTTCCACCTCGCCCTCCCTCCTTCAGAGTGTCGTGCAAATTGCGCGCTCCAGTTTTCAGCGCTGGCGCCAGCCCGAAGAAAATCCCGCAACCCAGGGAAATGACCACGGTAAAGATGAGCGCCCGCGCATCCAGTCTTACCTCGCTGGCTCTCGGCAGCCCGTCGGCCAGAAAGTGCAGCGCCGCCTGCGTGCCCCAGCCTGCCAGCAGCAATCCGAGTCCTCCGCCAACCACTGCCAGCAAAAGACTCTCTGTTAACAATTGGCGCACGAGCCTGGCCTGGCCCGCCCCCAGCGCGGCGCGAATCGCGAATTCGCGCGTCCGCGCTGCAGCTCGCGCAAGCATCAGGTTCGCCACGTTGACGCAAGCAATCAGCAGCACAAAACCAACAGCCGCCAGCAACACGAGGAGCAGCACGCTGACACGCCCAACCATCGTTTGTTTCAGCGGCCGCAGGAAGGCGCCGATTCCGGTGTTCGTGTCCGGGTAAGCCGTGGCAAGGTCGCTCGAAATTCGAGCCAGGTCCGCGCGTGCTTGCTCGATGCTGACTCCGGGCTTCAGTCGCCCCACGCCGTGGAAACCGAGTCCCGCGCCTCGCTTTGGAAGAAACGTGTTTTCCCACTGCCCCACCGGTGCATAGATATCCACGCCACGGAAGCTTCCGGAAAGATCGAAGCTCGCCGGAAGCACACCAATGATCGTAAAGCTCTTGCCGTCAAGATCTAGACTCTTGCCGAGAGCGTCCGGAGAAGCATTTAGCTTTCGCCTCCACAATTGTTCACTGATGATCACAATTGGCGTCGCGCCGATTTCGTCCTCACCGGGCGCGAAAGTGCGGCCGATCAGAGGCTTCACGCCAATCACGTTCAAAAAATCATACGTTAGGAATCGGGCTTGCAATTGCTCCGCCTCGCCATGCCCGGTAAGATTGAAGTCATTGCCGCGATACAAGCCCATTCCGGAAAATGTGCGGTTCTCTTTCTGCCAATCCTTAAAATTCGGCCAGGAAATGGACCCGCTCGAGAAATTCGGTTTGCTTTCCGCCAGCCAGACAAGTTGCTCGGGATGCCGGTAGGGCAGAGGATTGAACAACACGCCATTCACGACGGAAAACAACGCGGTGTTCGCGCCTATACCCAGCGTCAGCGTCAGAATTGCCATCACTGTGAATCCTGGCGATTTCGCCAGCATCCGTAAGCCGAAGCGCAGATCTTGTATCAACCGTTCGACCGAAGCCCAGCCCCACATCTCCCGAGTAACCTCCTTGATCAGGCCGACATTCCCTAGCTCCCTGCGCGCTGCGCCCCGCGCCTGCTCTGGCGTTTCACCGCGGTCCGTCCGGTCCTGCGCCGCCATCTGCAAATGACTTTGCAGCTCCTCTTCCAGTTCACTTTCACGTTTTTGACGATGCCAGAAGGAAAATGTCACGCTTCACTCTCTTTCTTCGCTGGATCGAGCACGCCCGCAATCGCATCCGAGATCTGCGCCCATCGCGAGCGTTCCGACTCCAATTGCTTTTTGCCTTTGGGCGTGAGCCGGTAGACCCTGACGCGTTGCTTATTTTCAGAAACCTTCCAATCCGCGAGGATCCATTTCTGCCGTTCCAGCCGGTGCAGCGCTGGATAGAGCGAACCTGTATCCACTTGCAAAATGTCTCCCGAGTTTGTGCGTATGGCCTGGCCGATTCCGTAGCCGTGCTGGGGGCCCCAGCGCAGAGTTTGCAGGATAAGCAGATCAAGCGTTCCTTGCAGAAGTTCGATGCGGTTCTGGTAGCGCGGACTCATGTTCCCCTCAGGATGTAGATACCCTACATCCACTGCATGTAGGATGTCTACAGCCATATGAGAAGAGCAAGCGAATGGCCAGGCTCGGACGGCTGTTAACCGCTTGCTGCGCAAGACCTTGGTCGAACTCACTTCTCTCCGAGAACACCCGCGCATGGCCGCTCCCGGGACTAACCGTCTCGAAACCGGTCAACATGCGCATTCCCAGTTACTCTTGGTCCACTCGCTTCGCCTATCAGATTGAGACTCTGGCTCGCCGGTGCTACGGTTTCAAGTACTTGGTGGTGATAAATATGCAGAGTTTGACGCGTCGACTTGTCCTCGCTCTGTCGATGGTTGCGTTGCTGGTAGCCCCCGCTCGGCTGGCGCTGGGAAAGTCGAATTCTGCCGAAAATGCGCCGCTCAAAATCGGATATCTAATGGACTCTCTTAAAATCGAGCGCTGGCAAACCGACCTCGATACCTTCCAAAAAAGAGCCAAGGAATTAGGGGCCGTGGTGCTAGTCGAAACCGCTGAGGGAGACGACGAGTTGCAGCTGCAACAATCCCAAAAGTTAATGGATTCCGGCGTCAAAGTTCTCGTCCTGGTCCCGCACGATACGGAGAAAGCCGCGCGCATCGTGAGCGCGGCCAAAGCCCGGCAGGTCCCCGTGCTTTGCTACGAGCGCCTCGTGCGTGACAGTGATGTCGATTTCTTCGTGGGAACAAGCGCAGAGATGATTGGCGAGCTGCAGGCTTCCTGGCTAGCACGGCTCGCGCCAAAAGGGAATTACGTACTGATCGGTGGCTCCTCGTCGGACAACAACGCCAAGTTCTTGCGCAATGGACAGATGCGTGTCCTAATGCCTTTCGTCGATCGCGGCGCTATAAAAATCGTTAGCGACGGCTGGGCAAAAGATTGGGATCCAGCCGAAGCTTACGCCATCATGTCCAAGGCCATTGAGTCCACGAATGGCGATGTTGCCGCCGTGGTCGCGTCCAATGACGGAACCGCGGGAGGCGCGATTCAGGCTTTACAGGAGCACAAACTCGCCGGCAAAGTGCTGGTGTCCGGTCAAGATGCGGATCTCGCCGCCATCATCCGGATTTTGGATGGCACGCAAACCATGACAGTTTATAAACCCATTGGCAGGCAGGCGACATTGGCCGCGGAGGCTGCCGTGAGTTTGGCTAGCGGCACTCCGGTCAAGAATGCTGTTTCGATTGCCAACGGAACCAGGACTGTCCATGCATTGCTTCTAAGCCCCACGGTAGTCACCAAGGACAACGTGAAACAAACCGTGATCAAAGATGGCTTTCAAAACCTCGAAACGATTGAGAAAAGCTTGCCCAGAGATAAATGGCCGAATTAAAGCCGGGGCGAGGTATGGCAGGATGCCATCGCTTTTGGACGTCTGTCAGTTTGTAAATGAACTTCAACGCCTTGCCTACTGGTGCGACGGTCGCAACGGCGCGCTTTATCAAGCAGCAATCTAGAACTTCACGCCCCAGAAGGACGGGTCCGGCTTCACCAGTTCAAGGCCGACGTCCCAAGCTTCGTGATCGCGCCAAACAACCTGCGCTTCCGCGGTGCGCCCGCTCGTGGCATTGATCAGCCGGACGCGTTTCTGCAGAGGAAGCCCGGCCCCTACTACCGCCAGGCACCCAGACTTACTCACGTCTACGGTAACGCCATTGGCGCGCTGCGGTTCGGAGCCTTCTTCCCATTCGACTTGGAATTTCACGCGAGAAACGATTCGGGGGTGGGTACGCAACTTCTCCCATCTTTCCTCAAGTGCCTTGCCGGATGGGGGGACAACGGTGTTTACTGCGGTATCGGTATCCATGCCTGACCTCACAGCGATTGGGTTTCGTACTTGGCCGGGGCCAACAGAAAAAATAGGGTATTGCTCCCAGGGAGCGCAGTCAATAGTACTTCTTCAAATTTGCTGTACAGCCAAACACGTATGTACCTTTAATAGGGTATTGCGAGGCCCAAGACTGACCCGGGGAATAGCTGTTCTAATCGCTTGATCGCAATGATCTTAGTTCACATTTGGCAGCCCGGCCCATCGTCTCCTTTTCCTTTTTCTTCTCTGGCATCCCGGGTAGCGGCAAGAAACAGCGCCGCATGATACAAATCCTCGTCAGCAGGAAAATGCATTTAAATAGAAGGCGCACGAGTCGAGGATCGTGATAGTTTGTGTGCGGCTGCCCGTTTAATCCGTGCGCCATACTGGAGGTAAGATCATGCCAGTGGAAAAAACCCCCGCCTGTCGTTCCCGTCGTTCCTTTCTGCAACTCTCTGCCGTGGCTGCCGCCGCGACGACTGTTGGATTTCGTATCGTCACAGAGCCTATGCTGGCACACGCCGATTCGCATCCCTATCCCAAAGATGCGGTGCTCATCAATGCCAACGAGAATCCTCTCGGCCCCTGCGGCGTGGCTTGCGATGCCGTGAATAGTGTCGCTTCTCAAGGCGGACGCTATTCAGACTGGATGACCGGCGATCTCATAAAAGTATTTGCCGCGGCCGAAGGGGTCAAGCCCGAGTATGTCCGCGCCTTCCCAGGTTCCAGCGGTCCGCTCCACTACTCCGTCCTGGCTTTCACTTCTCCCGCCAGGAGCTTTGTCACTGCCGATCCCGGCTATGAAGCCGGTGCGCATGCCGCGAAAATCGCCGGCGCCCGTGTCGTCAAAGCGGCCCTGACCAAAACTTATGCGCACGACGTGAAAGCCATGCTTGCGGCGGCTCCGGATGCGGGCGTTTTCTATATCTGCTCACCAAATAATCCCACCGGCACGCTCACCAGCCATTCGGACATCGAGTTCTTGCTCGCAAACAAACCGAAGGATTCCATCCTTCTCGTGGACGAGGCCTACATCCATTTTTCGGACGCTCCATCCGCCCTCGATCTCGTCAAAGCGGACAAGGATCTCATCGTGTTGCGCACGTTCTCGAAAATTTACGGAATGGCCGGGCTTCGCTGCGGCTTTGCCATCGGCCGGCCAGAGCTTCTTGAAAAAATGGGCGCGTTTTCTGGTTGGAGCGCCATGCCCATTACCGCCGTGGCCGCCGCTGCAGCGAGCTTGAAGGATGCGCGCCTCATCCCCGATCGCAAACACATCAATACGACTGTCCGCGAAGCCACGTTTCAATGGCTCTCGAAGAATGGGTATTCTTTCGTGCCGTCGCAATCCAATTGCTTCATGCTGGACGCCAAGCGCCCCGCAAAAGAAGTCATCACTGCGATGGCCGCCCAAAATGTTTTCATTGGCCGCCAGTGGCCCGTTTGGCCCACCCACGTTCGCATCACCGTCGGCACGCAATCCGAAATGGAGCGCTTCCAGGAAGCTTTCCAGCGCGTCATGACCCGCACCGCCGTAAGCCCTCTGCGCCCACTGCGTCCGCGATCCGAATCCGCTACGATTCATCTCGACGGCCTCGTTATCCCAGCCGCCCGCGCCTGACCGGAAAGAGCCGAGCAGGCGGCTGATCGTGCCTTCAAGTGGTCGCCTCGTTCTGGTGGTCCCACGTCTGAAGCCAGGGGGGGCCCTCCCCCGGTTTTTTTGTAAGTGTTCATTCTAAAGAGTTTTAAGTTCTTGTTTTGGAAGTGTTCATTCCAAAAGGGTTGCGGGAGCATTTTGCGGAAGTGCGGATTCTGCGGGACTTAGGAGAAAAACAGTTGAACGTTGAAAGTTTAAAGTTGAAGGAAGAGAGATTCCGGGAAAAACGGTTGAACGTTGAACGTTTAAAGTTGAACGGAGAAAGATTCGGAGAGCTAAACACAGAGAGGCAGCGTTCGGAAAACGGAGGCGGAATTAGAGATAGAGGCAGGGCGCGGGTGGATTTTAACGCAGAGGGCACAGAGTTGGCAGAGAAAGGGCGGACACCCCCCGGGTGTTTTTTGTAACAGGATTATATACTTGACAAAAGTAGGCCTCGGGTTAAACTCCGAACCAGCGGAAGTCCTGAGGAGGCACCTGTGACTGTAGCTGCCGGATTTAGATTTGACGAAGGGCTCATGCTCTGCACGGATACCAAGCACACCTATTCTGGTGCCATGAAACTCCAGTCGCCCAAGATATTTAAGACAGAGTATGCCTCTGGTTTGAAAACGGCTTTCTGCATTGTGGGCAGTGTTCGATATTGCAAGATGATCGTGCAAAAGTGTGAAAGCGCATTGGCGACACTGGCACCAGAAGAGACCTCAAAGATTGAAGTCAAAACGGTAGTCGAAACGATTCTCTTGACTGCTTTCCAAGAACATCTCTATAAACACCCGGATTTTTCCAAGGGCCCCTTATCAGTTAGTTTCCTCATTGGTGTGTGGTCTCCGGTAGACGGGATCGGTTTTTACTCCACAGAAGATACGGCAATAAATGAACTCTTTGGGTACGAGTGTTTGGGGCAGGGCTCGTATCTGGGCCACTATTTGCTGCGCGGGCTGTTCCGAGACAACTTAAGCATAGAAGAAGTATCTCTATTGGCTACTCACATGCTAATTCAAACAAAGAACTATGATGATTCGTGTGGCGGAGATAGCCAGTTCATTTGGTTTCGTAGAGATGGAACCGTTAGCGACATCGCATATTTCGATATCTCACAGAATGAAAATTATTCTCAGTGGACCGAAAACGCAAGAAAGCTTATTTTTTACGATATTCCAAACCTAAAACTGACCGAAGCCGAATTTCAATCCCGCATTCGCGCGCATACTTCCCATTTAGAGGCCATTCGCGAGAATCTAATTAGTAAGAAAGCAGAACACGATGCCTTTATTGAGGCCCTAACAAGGCGAGTAGAAAAAAGAATGGGCATTCCGAGGGCCACATGAAAGTTAATTGCGCGTTTGACAAGGGAAAGCTATATGAGGCCCTTGTAGGTATTCCTGCCTCGCGGGCAGCTAAGATTTTGTTCGCTGTTGGAGTAATTGAATCGCCTGAATTGTCTGTTCCATCTGAGCTACACGAGAATCAAGATTTCGTAGCCCCTTTGTCAGAGCAGCAAGACCGCTTGCAAGATCGTACATCGCGGGATTTGTCGCAGGATTAGATAATGTCATTGCCTCTAGAAAACACTTTTCTGCGTCACGGAAACTCATGCGGTCAGCCTTTCGAAAGTCAGAGTTGTAGACGTAACCATATGGCGGAGTGTGTCAACAAACAAGTCCGAACGTTTCCGGCGATTGAAGCGGAACTCCATCTCTTCAAGATAGGCCGGGAGATGCTTGGCGCTGATTCTGTGCCACGTCCCCATGATGCCGCGCTTCAAGAGGCTGAAAGCCGATTCGACCGTATTGGTGTGAATGTCTCCCATGACGTATACGCCCGAACTGTGGTTAATCCTTTTGTGGTTTGTTCTCTTGGCTTTTCGCATGGCGGCGACGTTCGCTATGTGGTCATCGGTGAAAATGACCTCTACATCTTCGGAGATGTTCTCGCGAATGTACTGAGCGAGAGTTCCACCCTTCGCGTCTCTGGCATGAAAGAAGCGGAGATCGCCGTTGCGCTTGCGGATGCCGACAACCACTTCCTTGTTGTCGTTTTTTGCGATATGCCCTTTGCCGCGATTCATACCGCCGACATAGGTAACGTCCATCTCGACCTTGCCATCCAACATTGGTTTATCCGCTTGCGTCATGGCGTGGCGGATGCGATGGCAGAGATACCAAGCCGTTTTGTAGCTCATTCCGACCGTGCGTTGGACTTGGCTAGCGGACATGCCCTTCTTCGCTTCACAGAGAAGATGTGTAGTCAGAAACCATTTGCCGAGCGGGAGATGAGAATCATTGAACACCGTGCCGGATGTAACCGAGAACTGATAATCACAATCTTTGCAGTAGAAGAGTTGCTTCGCCGTATCCAGCTTGATCACTGGTCCCTTGCAGCGCAAGCACTGTGGGCCTTCAGGGAAGCGGAGACGGACCAAAAGCTCGCGGCACTTATCTTCGGTGCCAAACAGAGTGTTTATATCAACTAGGTTCACAGGACACCGCCTATGGATGAAGGAAGAAAGAAACTTTTGGAAAAGGTACCAACCAGGAAACTGCTCGCTTCTATCAAAAAGGACATGCGAAAGATGCTCAGAGCCACCGCATCCGCCGCCAAGCCTTTGAAGAAGAAGTGAGGGTTGCTGTCCATGAAAGGAATTAGACCATGAAGCCTAACTTTTGTCAAGTAAATAATCTTGTTTTGTAAGAGTGGCAAGCAAAGGACTTATGCTTGAAGCGGCTCGTAAGAGTGGCAAATACGGGACTTAAAGTGGCTGGTTTATCAGTGGTTTGAAGATTGTTGGTAAGAGTGGCAGGGAAAGGACTTAGGGGAACCGAGTTGAAAGTCGAAGGTTGAAAGTTGAACGAAGAAGAAGACATTCGGACGGACGGGGTTGCAGTGGATGATCGGTTGGGGCGCGGGAAGGTGGGTTTGGCGGCGAGCATGCGCAATGATAGCGCGGAACCTGATTACTGTCAAGGTACAGTACTGTAGTTTTATCATTCGAACGTGAGACGCGGAAGTGGAGCGGTTGGAAGGAGTTGGCGGGAATTTGCGAGTTTGGTGAGACAGATTACGTCCCGTCTGTCCTCTCGGTCAAGGTACAGTACTGTAGCTTTATCATTCGGATGAGACACGGGGAAGTCAAGAGGATGGAAGGAGTTGGCGGGAATTTTGTAGTTTGGTGAGACGGATTACGACCCGTCTGTCCCCCTCGGTCCTGACTTGCGCCGTCTACTGCTTGAGTTTCATGTTTTGATTGCGTTAGCAATGTTAGCCGTTCTCGCAGTCATTGAATTCCGGCATGTTGTGTCGGGAGTCATGCACTGATTGGTGTCGTCCACTATGGAGGTGAAAGTATGTCGAAGTTCAAAGAGCTTCAAACAACCGCAGAGGAAACCGAACGGAAAGTGTTCGAGTACCGTGATCGTTCGTATCAGAATCTCAGCATTCTGGTTACAGAATTTGTGAGGTATTGTGAAATTCCGTCGGATCGCTTTTCGTGGCGCCCACTTGATAAAGAACCCGAACCACGGGCACAGTACAACGTAGTCAGCGGGACTCACTTCGGTAAAGATGGTTATTGGCACGCAGGTTTCGTTATCGATCTAACTTCTGCTGACAATGAATTTCCACGTCGGCATGTTCTGTTTGAATTTTGTATTGCCGAGCGGAACGGATCACTCATGGTGAAAGCTGGAAGAGACGGAAGGGAATTGCGGCTAGATCTTGGTAGTGAGACTGAGCGAAACAAGTTTTACGATGCCTTAGCAGGTAGAGCCAAGAAGATTCTATCGACTGAACTGATCGAAATGCCCGATGATGGAGTTCGAAAGATAGGCTTCACCGCGTAGGAGTTAAGTGCGGCGACAAGGCTGCGGCTCTGGTTTCATCTCTCGGTCTAACCGTGGCATCTCTTGTACTTTTCCCCGCTTCCGCATGGACATGGAGCGTTGCGGTCGCGTCCTTTCATCCCTCGTCGCAGTGCTGCTGCGACCTCTCGGCGGCGAAATTTCTCTTTCAGATATGCATCCGCACTTGATGTCCGAAAGCTTTCAGATCGAAGAATTTCTTCGGGTGCAATTCTCGCTTTTTCGAATAGCTTCTCTTTCTGTCGATCAGTCAACGTCTTTGGAAATTGCTCGATAGCCTTGGCCCGCCCAATGATGAAAGAGCCAATTCTGCTCTGAACCGTCTGAGGTGACTTGAGCACGCCTTGTTCAGAAACTAGGGTTCCGACCATGTTGTCAGCTTCACCGGAGGGCGGCGTCAGATAAGAGAAAGTCATAGTCTTTAAGATCATCGCGTAGACGCCAGCCATCCCTGTGTCGCTAAAGATCGGAGTCAGATCGAAACCGCGAGACAGATACCAGTTCATTTTCTCCGGGAGTTCGTCTGAGGCATCTTTAATGATGTCCGACAGAAACAAATGGAACTCGCCAATGCCAGGAGTTGCGGCGCTACCCAATAAGAATGGACGCCACGCCTGTTCCGCTTTCGCATACAGAGCTTCGATCTCGTCAGGGTATTTCTCTTCTTTTACGACCAACACTTTCCAATGCAAGCCAACAATGAACCTTCGTAGCCAGGGGCCATATTTGAGCTGCTGTTCGCTCTTTTCGTGATAGGGAATAAAAATCTTCTCGCAGAACAACTTCTCATCACGAGACAACACCTGCTCACAGTCTGAACAGAGCAAATAAACTCTTCGAGTCTCTTGTAGCCGTACTTTCGATTTGAGCGATTTCAGGTATCCAGTGGCAGAGGTTTCTTTAAGCCATCTCACCGCAAACGCCGGAACGATGTGGCTATACTGGAGTTCCTTCTGCTGCCCGCATAATTTGCAAACGCCGTTCATCTAAATCATCGCTTCAAAGGACATGTTAATATTGTAATGTCCCACATTATCAAAGCATAGCTTTGAGGTTCAGTGACGAACTGGCTCGCCCTCGCAAATTTCATCGTCCAATGTCTGCTTTTGGGCGGACTGATCTGGTACACGATTGAGACACGCAAGATTCGGATCGCAACACGTCAGGCCGCAGATGCCGCAGCACAAGCGGCGAAGGCATCCGTGGATCAGGCTATCGTGGCTCAGGGAAATCTCCGACTCTTGAAAGAGTCATACGAGGAGAAGATCGGCCAGGGACCACAGATAGTTCTTGAGGCAATCCAACGCGCAAAAGCTAAGATCATTTATTGGAAAAGTGAAGCGGCACACATTGCATGGCCGCCCCACGGGAACCCCGATCCGGCCCCGCTTGCTCATTCCGGTTTGCTTGACATTCTCGGTCACGCTCGCCAAATTCCAGGATGCGTCACACTTCTGATAACTGCTGACGCGGCGATGACGAATGCAAAGAGCGAGCTTGAGAAGGCTTACGCCATGGCGAGGAAACAAACCTTCACGGTGACTGCGGGGCGATCCCCAGACTATTTGAAACAGGCGGAAGATTTGTTGGCGAAAGCACCTGGCCTGACGTTGGAATCCATTACTTTCCCGAATTGATCTTATGACCTGGCCCGGCTGGAACGATTTAGAATCCGTGAAACGAATTTCTTCGGCTGTGTCCGACTTCACCGTTGGATGTTGGGTCGCTATGGCGCTTTTGGAATTGGCAGCGGTTTTCTCTTTCTTCTCAGCTAGAACCAAAAAATGGCTGGCTGGCATTGGGCTCGCGGCGTTTTTGCTAGCTGTTTTCGGTGAAGTTATCGACCGTAAATATGAGCATCGTAAGGATGCTTTGTATGACGACCGCGATTCGAAAGTCACTGAGATTTTGAACGGTAGGATCGATCAGCAAAATCAGAAAATGCAAGAGTTGCAGACTCAAAACAAGATCGCTGGAGAGAAGGTCGCTGGTACAGAAAGGAAGGTGGCGGATGCGGAAGCCGTCGCTAAGACAGCACAAGCAGAAGCGGGCAAGCTGCGGGAGCAGAACAAACCTCGCGTTTTGACGCAGGACCAGAAACAAAAACTTGATGACTACCTATCGCAACACCCCGTAGGCGTGTTTGAGATCGACGCCTCAATAAATGAAAGCGATGCTCGTCCGTATGCCGAACAGTTTGCCACGATTTTTCGAAAACGAGGATGGACCGTAACGCTCGCCAATTCGATGTTTGCAGGGCCAGATACTTCGGGAATCTGGCTTACGGTTCAGTCGCAAAATGCTCCTCTTTCGGCGGTATACATAGACGGTGCGTTCAATGCGGCAGGAATCGAGCATCGGAATTACTTCGATCCGACGATGGCCGATTCTACGAAGGTTGTCCTGGCAGTCGGATTCAAACCAAAAGCTAAATAATTGGTTGCCAGACATTACCGTCAAGACGACTTCCGGATGACGCTTACGATCTTGTCTGGAGCCACCACAGAACAAAAAGGCCGTCTTGATTGCTCAAGACGGCCTTTTCGATTTTAATCCCGGCGACGACCTACGTTCCCACACAGTTACCCGTGCAGTATCATCGGCAGTGCAACGCTTAATCCCCTCGCCGACGAGCCGAGAGCAGATCCCGTTGGGTTGTCATCCCGACCGAAGCGGAGGGATCTCTCCTGCTTTTGCTCCGCTCTGCTACCCCGAGAAGAGAGGTCCCTCCACTCCGCGCCGACAAAAGACGCCGGCGCTACGGTCGGGATGACAGATCGGAGGGAAGAGAGGTCCCTCGACTACGCTCGGGATGACACATTTTTGGGGATGAGCTGGGTTAGTGGGGGAAGTCGTCGCTGAGATCGCGCCAGGTGGGGTTGGCGCGTTCGATGAGAAAGACTTTCTTTTCGCGGCGCCAGCGTTTGAGCTGCTTTTCACGGGCGATGGCGTCGCGAACGTCGGAGAAGGGCTCAAAATAAACGAGCTTGGTGGTGTTGTATTTGGCGCTGAAGCCGGCGAAGAGTTTTTGTTTGTGCTGCGCTACGCGGGCTTCGAGGTGGCTGGTGACGCCAGTGTAGAGGACGCCGGAGGCGCTGGCCATGATATAGATGTGGTAAACCATGGAAGTGATGGCTGGAGGATTATATACGAGGAGAGAGAAAAGAGAAGAGAGGTCCCTCCACTGCGCGTCAGCAAAAAGCGCTGACGCTCCGGTCGGGATGACAGATCGGGGACACAGAAGAGAGGTCCCTCCGCTACGGTCGGGATGACAGATCGGGGGTAGGGAAGAGAGGTCCCTCCACTACGGTCGGGATGACAGATCGGGGAAAGAGAAGAGAGGTCCCTCCACTGCGCGTCAGCAAAAGGCGCTGACGCTGCGGTCGGGATGACAGAATTTTTTTGGGGCATCAGCGGGGGAAGTCGGCGCTGAGGTCGCGCCAGGTGGGGTTGGCGCGTTCGATCAGAAAGACTTTTTTCTCGCGGCGCCAGCGTTTGAGCTGCTTTTCGCGGGCTATGGCGTCGCGAACGTCGGAGAAAGGCTCGAAGTAAACGAGTTTGGTCGTGTTGTATTGCGCGCTGAAGCCGGCGAAGAGTTTTTGTTTGTGCTGCATGACGCGGGTTTCGAGGTGACTGGTGACGCCGGTGTAGAGGACGCCGGAGGCGCTGGCCATGATATAGATGTGATAAGTCATGAGAGGTGATGGCTGGGGGATTATATACGAGGAGAAGGTGCCGATCAGCCTACGACGTTGGTTAGGGTGCCGATTTCTTCTATGGAGATGCGGATCTCGTCGGAAGGCTGCAAGGTGAAGGCATCCGGCGGCACGATGCCAGTACCGGTGAGCAAGAAGCAGCCGGAGGGGAAGACGTTGTCGCGGAAGAGATAGTCGACGAGGGTCTGCGGGTTGCGTTTCAGGTTGGCGAGAGTGGTGGCGCCACGGAAGACGGACGTGTTTTGTCGAAGAATCTCAATCTCAATGCTGGTGGAACTGTTCAGCGGTTGATCCCTGACGAGAATGCATGGGCCCAGCGCGCAGCTTCGGTTGTAAACCTTGGCTTGTGGCAGATACAGAGGGTTTTCTCCCTCGATATCCCGCGAGCTCATGTCGTTTCCGATTGTGTATCCGGTGATCCTGCCCGCAGGGCTGCACAGAAGGGTGAGCTCGGGCTCGGGAACCGACCACTTGGCATCGGAGCGAATCGCGACTTTGCCTCGATGTCCGACGACGCGGCTGGCGGTGGATTTGAAGAAGAGTTCGGGTCGTTCGGCATGGTAGACGCGGTCGTAAAAATCGCCGCCGCCCGCGGTTTTCGATTCTTCCATGCGCGCGGCACGGCTTCGAAAGTACGTTACACCGGCAGCCCAAACTTCTTGCGTGCCAATGGGAGGGAGAAGTGGCCCGTCCGCGGGAACTTCGGCGACGGTTGGCAGGTTAGCGATCGTTCGTCGCAGGTATTCCTGCAGGTCTTCACGAGCAAGGAGCACGTCCAGGTTCGTCTCGGGCAGGACATAGCTCTGGCGTTCGTGTTCGAGCAGGAGTGCGGAGTTGGTGCGGTAGAGTCGCATGGCGCTCTCAAAGCTAGCACAGGAATGGGGTGCTGGTTCGTGCTCTGGAGAAGGGACGCGGGTGGCCGTTTTGCTGGAGAAGAGTTTGGCGATGGTGGCGTCGATGCTGAGGCGCGCGCCGGTGTCTTGCTTCCAGGCGGCTTTTGCGACCGCTGGGCCGCGACGGCGTCAGCTACAAAACCGATAGGAGTTCATCGACCGAAATTCTTGCATCGCGCAGAATTCTCCGAAGCGTGCCGAAAGCTATTTCCTTGTGAAGGGGAACCGTGACCGCCTGGCGCTGCGTATCGGTCGGATGACGCAAACGGACGTGACTACCTTTTTGGCGTACTGTTTGATAGCCGAATTTCGCGAGAGCTTGAATCAGATGCTCCCCCGAAACCACGGGCATTTTTGGGCTCATCGCGTTACGACAACGCTCCCCACCAGCACTTCGCTCGGGTCGGGGATCTCTTCTCCGCGGCTTTCCATGTCCTCAAGAACCAATTCGATCGCTTCACGAATGTTCGCGAGAGCTTCGGAGACCGTCTTTCCTTGCGAATAACAACCAGGAAGAGAAGGGCACACCACGACGTAGCCCCCGTAATCCAAGTCTGGTTCCAGAAACACTTTGAAATCTCGCGTAGTCATCACTTCCCATCCTAGTCGACCGAAGCGCGGTCAACAAGAGCCAGTGCTTCGCGGCGCACTCTTAGACGCCTTAGGAATTCATAACCACCAGTCGTTCAGAGATTGATTCTCAATTACAATTCCGTAGATTCCATCCCACTTTTGATCCCATCTCCAGCCCTTTGCCGTTCCGGCCGCATTCGCTTCAATGTATGTCGTTGCGCGTACAGCCGAGAGCTCCTTAAAACAGTGCGGGCAGCGAGGGCTGCCTGGTGACCGAAAGGCACCCCCGCATGGGCAAGCTTTTAGGAACGGTTCTACCTCCTTTGAGATGGGTCCCTGAAACTTGACCTTTACGGCAGCGGGAATCGCCGACCATGCGCTCAGAATGACGGTGTAACTGCAGCGTTCGCAATAGCCATAAGCACTGTCGCCGAAGCCGTTGTGAAAGAGGTAGTAGCCAAACTCCTTGGCACAATGTTCACACCGACCGATGTTGCGTTCGCGACCCATGAATGCGGGAACCAAGTCTACTGCAAAAACAAAAAGGCCGTCTTGATTGCTCAAGACGGCCTTTTCTAATTTAATCCCGGCGACGACCTACGTTCCCACACAGTTACCCGTGCAGTATCATCGGCCCGGCGAGGCTTAACTACCGTGTTCGGGATGGGAACGGGTGTGACCCTCGCGGTATGATCACCAGGAAACTTGAAGAAGTCGAAAGTTGAAGGTCGAAAGGACCTTCAAAATCCAACCACGACTACAAACTTTTGGTCTCGCGGCTTGCGCCGGATGGCGGAAGCGCGCGAGCGACGACAGAAAGTTAAAAGTTGAAAGTTGAAAGTTCAAGGCGGATACGGAACGAAGGTTCCGATCCGGGCTTGGCTTGCAACCCTCAAACCTTGGCTGGCAATTTACAGGTTCGACTCGAAGTCGAACATACTGCGAAAGAGAAGGCGATCTTCTCTTATCTTCCTCGTTTATCTGTGACCCTTTA
>CAVOPQ010000007.1:0-97049 GCA_963698145.1 uncultured Acidobacteriota bacterium
CGGGCGCGCCTGAATCAAGAATCGCGAGAGTATCGGGGACGAGGTTTTTTCACGTCGTAGTTCTCGTTTCCGGTTAGGTTCCAGCCGTGGTTGATCCAGGGCAAAGACTTTGCCTGTCCAATCTCGATGGTGTGGCAGATCAGAGGCGGGCCTGCTTGCGCCGAAGTGGCGAGAAAAAGTAGAGCGGCCAAGATTCCCGCGATGGATCGGGTTGAACACTGATAAGACGTTTCATGATTTGTTGTGATCTCCTTTCGAATTATTTCGGGCTTCGACGGGCAAGACGCGGAAAAGAAGACTGGCGTTAACAGCTGGCGATAAGAAATGAGAGATCGGCTTGCAAAGTCGAGACTACCGAGGCCATCGAAAAGCGAAGGAGATTCTCAGCGCCTGTGAACACGTTACTTCCCGCTGGTTTTATCTTGAGACCATGAGCGTTCCCACGTGCGCCACAAGCGAGACGTCTCCAAGGTCTAGTTGGTTCCACCACAGGTCCAGCATGTTTGGTCGAGGCGCAGGATGCCATCGCGTGTGACTCCGGAGGGAGGCGGAACGAGCGTCGCCAGCCGGTCGTAAACGCGGCCGCGGTCCGGTTCGCCACGCGAGCGAGAAGATGCCAGACGGTGAGCGCGTCCCGCTCGCGAGATTCCGCAAGTATCTTGCGAGTTCCGCGCTGCGTTCTTCTGGCGAGTCGGCAGCAAAATCAAATTTTGACAGCGCGTCGCGAAACGATTTCGGAAGCATCTTCAAAATACGGCGTGCCTGGGCCAACTTTCGGCCGCGTTGCGCAAACTGCGCCTGCGGGGATGAAGGCTTCATGGCCGTCCAACTTAAAACCAACCCACCCGAGTGTTGTGCGAAGAAGTCCGGCGCCCGAGTCGTCCACTTGGAGTGTGTAGGCGCAGCCCAGGTCCACGGCAATCGCGGAGGGCGTGTCCACCGTAAATTCACCTGGAGCCGCCCAGATGAACGCGTGAATCGTTCCGCGCTCAAGCGCGAGCTGATTGCGTCCTTTGCCGCCAGCCATCAAACGCAAACGCGTGTTCGGTTCTACGTTCACCGTGCCAATCTCGGCGACGGAAATGGTGGCCTGTGAATGGCTATCTGTCACCAGTGTTTGGCCGATGCCGAGCTTGCCGGCCTTTGCACGCTTTCTGAAAGCACCCGATTCCACCCGTGGAGTTCCTGCGACGCTTTCTAAATCCCAGCCGGGGCCGGAGGTTGTGCTCGGTTTCTGGCTCCATCGGAGGATTCCGATTGCGACAATCAATAGGATGACTGCGGTTGCGACTGCGAGTCCGAATCCGAGAGACCAACGCGAAGGCAGGACCCGCTGCCAAAACCGCGGCTGCGCGATAGGCATGACTTCAGGGAAATTAGGCTCCCGACCCTGGTGGCGGAATCTGCCAAGCGTTGTTTCCAGTTTCTGAATCTCCGGGTCGGGTTCGCCGGAACCATCCCAGAGGTAATCGTCGTTCATGGCTCATTCCTTCCGCGCAACGCATTCTTATCCTGCACGTTGAATTTCTGCCCGAACGAGCGCTGAGGCTGAATCGAGGTGTCCGGCGCTGCCTGGCTTAGCTTCTCGCGAAGCTGCTGCATGCCTCGGTGTAAATTGACGCGAACAGAACCGGGAGTCAGACCGGTGCGCGCCGCAATCTCCGGTCCCGTCATGCCCTCCACCAAACGGAGGATCAATGTTTCGCGATACGCATCCGGCAGGCTCCGAACGAACGAAAGGATCATCGTGGCTTCGGCAGTCGGGAGCGGGTTTGGACGCCGGAAATTCCGCCTCATTTTCGGAGAGACTATCCGTCGCCGCGGTAATGGTTCGCGTTTGCCGATGAAAATCATTTGCGCGGTTACGCGTGATGGCTGCCAGCCAGGGGCCGAACTTGGCGGCGTCGCGCAGATCGCACAGCCGGGGCAGAGCGCGCAAGAAACACGTCCTGAACGAGGTCGTCCACGTCATTGGCGGGCACTCTCGCGAGCAGGATGCCGTGAACCATGCGCGCATATCGCGCGTACAAACCTCCAAACGCGGCGCGGTCGCCCTCGCGTGCGGCGAGCACAAGCGAAGCATCATCCGAAATTTGGGGAGCGGGCGAGGTGCTCACCGCTCGACAGTCCCTGATTGTGAGGCGCGAGTCAACTAGGCTTCCAGCCTCTAAGCTGCCGACTCCAGAGATCATCTCGGTGAGCAAGACGCCACAATCGGTGCGAGCGTTAACAGGGACCGATGCAAGGTGTTGGATACACGAATTCCTTGGGCTGGCGGAATCAAGAACGATTCTCTACTCAATCTTAGGGTGATTTGCCCTAACTCGTGCTAAACTCAGGCTATACCCGCAAACTGGCGTGCAGCATCTAATTCGGAGTAAACTGGTCGCATATCTGAGGGGCTTGCTGGCGATTCAAGACTATGGCCACCATCAACCAGATCGCTGATTCAGACCACGCTTCCGTGGGCCGGGAAGAAGATGCCAATCGGAAGGTCGGGGCAGTCTGTCCTTGAGCTAGATCGGCAACACTCCGCTCTTGCGGCTCACTCGAATTGGTGGCGAATTCCCCAACGTAGAATTTTGCGCCAAGGCAGAGTGGTTCAATCCCGGAGGATCCGTCAAGGACCGGCCCGCGCTGAGTATGATTAAGGCGGGCCTGGCCAGCGGCGCGCTTCGCCCCGGCAAGACCATCATTGACGCTACGAGCGGCAATACCGGAATTGCCTACGCCATGATCGGCGCGGCGCTTGGCTATCCGGTGAAACTTTGCCTGCCGGACAGCGCCTCCCGTGAGCGAAAACGCATCCTGAGAGCTCTTGGCGCGCGAACTGGTCATCACGTCAGGAGACGAAGGCACGGACGGCGCAATTCGGCGGGTGCGTGAGATTGTTGCGGCCGAGCCGAAAGGTATTTTTACCCGGATCAATACAGCAATCCAGCGAATTGGCAGGCGCACTATCGCACTACCGCAAACGAAATCTGGGAGCAGACTAGCGGGACTGATTACACATTTCGTGGCGGCCCTGGGCACGAGTGGAACGTTTGTCGGAGTGTCGCGGCGGTTGAAGGAATTCAACCGTGCGGTTAAATGCATCAGCCTTCAGCCGGACGCCGCATTTCATGGTTTGGAAGGGTGGAAGCACATGCAGACTGCGATCCGCCCCGCGATTTATGACGAGACGCTCGCAGACGAGAATCTTGAGGTCGGCACGGAAGAAGCCTATCGCATGGTAAAGCGCATGGCGAGGGAAGAGGGGCTGCTGGTCAGTCCCAGCGCCGCTGCCGCGATGTTGGGCTGCTTCCAGGTGGCAAAGGGCGTTAGCAGCAGGACCAGCATGCCGTGATCGTCACCGTTTTTGCCGATTCCGCGTCAAAGTACCTGACGGAGCGCTTTTGGGATGAAGAGTGAACCTGCGATGAGCGAAAGATTGGAGATCGGGATCAGCGCGGAGCTTGCGGCGAAGATTGGCGAGCACGGCGTCGAAACCTATCCGTATGAGTGCTGCGGAGCCCTGCTGGGGCGGGACCCTGGTTTCACCGAGAAAGATGATTCAGAGGCAAAGGGTCACGGAGCTTCACGCGAGATTTTTGCTCTTTTTCCGCTCGTAAATCGCAGCGATGATTCGCCGCGCAATCGTTTTTCCGTGACGGGAGAAGACGTGCGGGAAGCGGAAAAGTCCGCGAGCGCGCAAGGAATGGAAGTCATTGGCTGGTATCATTCGCATCCCGATCATCCGGCGAGGCCCAGCGATTACGATCGCGACCACGCCTGGCCCTGGTATAGCTACATCATTGTTAGCGTGCGACGCCGGGGTGGCACGGGACATGACTTCGTGGCGGTTGAAAGACGACCGGTCCGGATTTTTGGAAGAAAAGATTGATTCTGTGAAGGTTGGCGCTGCAGTTTAGGGCGCGCCCAAGAGAACGGGAGAAATAGAGATGTCCATCAAGGTGATGATTCCAACGCCGCTGCGAGTCTACGCAGGCAAACGCGATTCCGCGGAGATTGCCGCGGCGACCGTTGGCGAAGCGCTGGGGCGGCTCACAAGCGAGTTCGACGAGCTGCGCAAACACCTCTTTACGGAGGACGGCAAGCTGCGTGCGTTCGTAAACGTTTATCTGAACGACGAGGATATCCGCTATCTGGCGAAGGAAAACACGCCCACGAAAGATGGGGATACTATCAGCATCATTCCGTCTATCGCCGGCGGTATCTTCGAAAAACGCTGAATTGACTTCTGATCGACAGGGAGTTTTTGCAATGGCCACGACAGTACAGCCACAAACCGAAGCGAGAAGCCGGCTACGAGCCTTTCCAACGAAGAAATTCTTCGCTACAGCCGCCACCTGATCATGCCCGAAGTGGGCATGGAGGGTCAGCTGAAACTCAAGAACGCCAAAGTTTTGTTGATTGGCACCGGAGGGCTCGGCGCTCCCCTGGGACTTTATCTGGCCGCGGCTGGCGTCGGGCGACTCGGGACTCGTCGACTTCGACGTGGTGGATTTCACGAATCTTCAGCGGCAAGTGACGTTTGGGTCCAGCGATGTCGGCAAACCCAAGACTGCGGCGGCTCAGTCGCGGCTCTCCAATCTCAATCCGGACATTCAGATCGAAACTTTCGAAACAAAGCTCACCAGTGAGAACGCGCTCGAGCTTTTCAAAGATTTCGACATCATCGTCGATGGCACTGACAATTTTCCGACGCGCTATTTGGTGAACGACGCGTGCATCCTTCTCGGCAAGCCGAACGTTTACGGCTCGATCTTTCGTTTTGAGGGGCAGGCCACGGTCTTCGGTATGCCGGAAGGGCCTTGCTATCGCTGCCTTTATCCGGAACCGCCTCCGCCGGGACTGGTGCCGTCCTGTGCCGAGGGCGGCGTGCTGGGCGTGCTGCCGGGCATCGTTGGCTCCATTCAGGCGATGGAAACGATCAAATTGATTCTGGGCGCGGCGAAAATCTCATCGGCCGTTTGCTGCTCTTCGATGCGCTCGGGATGAAATTCCGCGAACTCAAGCTGCGCAAAAATCCGAGCTGCCCGATGTGCGGCGAGCATCGCACCATCAACAAGCTTATCGACTACTACGAATTCTGCGGCGTTCGTGGCGAAGAAGCGCCCGCGCCCAATGTCCAAGTCCCGGAGATTACCCCGCGCGAACTGAAATCGCGCCTCGACCGCGGGGATGATCTTTTCATTCTGGATGTTCGCGAACCGCATGAATTTCAAATTTGCAATTTGAACGGCCACCTGATTCCGCTCGGCGAATTGCCGCGGCGCGTTCACGAGTTGGACTCTTCGCGCGAAATTGTCGCGCACTGCCGCAGCGGAAAGCGCTCGGCGGAAGCAGTCGATTTCTTGCGCAAAGCCGGGTTCCGCAAAATTCTCAATCTAAAGGGCGGCATACTCGCGTGGTCGGACGAAGTCGATCCGTCCGTGCCCAAGTACTGAACCAAAAAATGTCCCGCTCGCGCCAAGTTCCCGTCTATCTCCGCAACAACCGTCGTGCGTGTTGTTGTCAGATGAAGGCGGGACCGAGCACGGGATAGTCGCACTCCATCCCGTTCTTTTCACCGCCAAACCCCAGCGTTTGGCGGTTTTTGTTTTTTTGGGAAGTGTTTTAGTTCAAACCGAAAAGGAGAAATCGATGGGAATCTACGAAGATAATTTGGAAGCGAATCGGCAATACGTTGAGCAGTTCAACTTGGGGCATCTGCCGATGCCTCCATCCAAGCAGCTTGCCGTAGTCGCGTGCATGGATGCCCGGCTTACCGTCGAGAAGGTCCTCGGCCTCAACACCGGCGAAGCCCACATCATCCGCAACGCAGGAGGACTTGTGACGGACGACGCTTTGCGTTCACTCATCATCTCTTCGTATCTATTGGGCACGCGAACTTACTACGTGATTCAGCACACGGATTGCGGCATGCTGACGTTCACGGACGAACAGCTTCGCGAAAAGTTGAAGTCGGAAACCGGACATGACGCGTCGCACCTTCACTTTCACTCTTTTTCCGACGTGGAGCAAAGTGTGCGAGGACCAATTGAAAAAACTTCGCAATCATCCATTTCTTATTCCGGGAACTGACATCCACGGTTTCGTCTATGACGTTCGGTCCGGAAAGCTGCAGGAAGTGAGGGAGCAAGAGGCGCGAGCGGCATCCTTGAGTTCCCATTGATGTCTGCGTAGTCTAGAGATGCGCGTTCGGAGACAGAGTCCTGGACGCGCTCGCATTTTTTCGGAGGCCTGAATGGCTGCTACAAAAATCACCATCAACAATAACGGTTCGATCCGCGTCGAGGGGGACTTCGAGATCGTCGATCCCGAAGGCCGCGCCTTCGGCTTGGCTGGACGCACCGCCATCGGCCTTTGCCGGTGCGGCCACTCCTCTAACAAGCCATTCTGCGATGGCTCGCACAAGACCTCCGGCTTTAGCGATCCCGTGGTCGCCCGCGAACTGCCTCCACCGAAGCCCAAGGTATAATCTGCAAGAAGCCGTGGGCCGAGAGATTTTGCCCGATGAGACTTTCTCACACTGAGACGGTCTCTTTGCTTAAAATGATACTGTACGAAATGTCGGTAACTCTAAGGAAAAAAAGATGATAGATCTCTAATCGGCCATTTTCTCAGTCCCATTCGCCGTCTCGCCCGGATACTCCACGCGCATTCGCCCGGTTCTTCCCTTGTAAATCCTTCCGATTCAGTTATTTGCAGACTGAGATTTTCCCCATTGAAAGGGCACAAACGTGCATTCTTACGGGGTTGTAGTTGTTTCTTCGGTATTTGGGGGTTTTCGTGGGTGGTTGGGGCCAAATCGCAGGGTTTCTTCGGAAGGAGCGGACGCGCGTTCCTCGTCGCTTCTGCCGTTGCCCTCACTTGCCTCTTTTTCGGCGCCATTTTCTACCTGCGGCAAGCCGGGATTTCAGGCTCTCCGGAAACCTACTTCTATCTAGAAGTGGGCGGAATTTTGGTTAGCTTCTGTTATGCGGCAAACGCCCTCGTCAGGTTCAGCGGCACACACGATCGCACCGCGCTGATTTTGTCCTTCGGATTCGTGCTCTCGGGGATTATTGAGACGGTTGGATATTTCGGACTAAGAGATGTTCTGGAAGCAGGACCCGGCTGCTCTCTCGAGAATCCCGATGGGCTGGATGGTCGGGCGCACGATTCTCGCCGTGCTACTTCTTTCGGCCATCGCTGTGGAACACTATATCCCGACTGCGCGGCAACCCAGCAAGGAAACCGCCGGCGCGCTGCTGGTGGTCGCCATTGCCGCGTATCTTACCAGCGCCGCTTTTCTCGCGGCGCCCTCAGCGCCAGTCGCTCACGTGGCCAGCATTCTCTCTCGTCCGTGGGATTTGCTACCCGGTGCGCTGTTCCTGGTCGCCGCTATTTGCTTCCGTCAGCGTTTAAAGAACAACAAGGGTTCTGCAAGTCTTTATGACTATTCGCTCTTCGCCGTAGCGTCGCTCAACGTAATCTGCCATGTGTGCGCAGCGTTTTCCCGCCATCTTTTCGATGGCCCGTTCTTCCTCGCGGAACTGAGCAAGACCGCCAGCTATGCCGTCATGCTTTCTGGCGCGCTGTTGGATCAGGCGCGCCTCTTTGACCAGGTTCGCTCGATGGCCGTGAGCGATTCGCTCACGGGCCTCGCCAACTATCGCCGTCTCATCAGCGTATTGGAAGCGGAATTGGACCGCTCGCGACGCACACAACGGGCATTCAGCGTTGTACTTCTCGATATGGATGGACTCAAGACCATCAATGACCACTACGGCCATCTCACCGGAAGCCGCGCCATCGTTCGCCTCTCGAAGATTCTTCGCAGCCATTCTCGCGCTATCGATACCGCGGCTCGGTATGGCGGCGACGAATTTGCGCTCGTGCTTCCCGAGGCCGCCCCGGAAATCGCCGGACGCGTGGTGTCCCGAATACGGGAACGCCTCTCAGCGGAGCCCGAGGTTCCTGCGCTTTCAGTTAGCGCCGGGGTCGCCGCATTTCCTGAGGATGGCGATACGCCGGAAAAGCTTTTGGGGGCTGCCGACCGCAGGCTGTATGGCATGAAGAACCGAATTGGCAGCAGCAACGTAAAAAATCTGACGCGAATTGCCGCGTGCCTGTGAGGATGAATGCCCGTCAAATCCAACAGGCAGGCGTTTTCTTTCAACCGCGTCGAGCGCCGGATCCCGATGGAAATTCCCGTCGTTCTCGACGGCCATCGTCAGATGCCCGGTGTGGAATCAACGTTTACGGAAAATGTGAGTGCGCGAGGCGCGCGGGTGGTGAGCACCCGCCGCTGGGAACACGGCGAACGGCTGACGTTTGCGTCGCGCACCGGAGAGTTTCGCTCCTCGGCCCGGGTAGCTTACTGCCAGCCATTGCAAGGCGACGGCTTTGCGATTGGCGTGGAGTTCCTGGAACCGAAAGGGCGATGGGTTGTTTAATCCCCAAGATAGCTTGACGTAAATCGGCGAGCGGATAGGAGGGAATGCCTGGAACAGGAGAAGTCAGAAAACTTGCGCAAATTTGAAAAAAGATGAAGCGCCGTGCGGAAGGAGAAGGAGCCGCCCGGCGCTTCATCTTTTTTGCGGTTGATTCGAATCTATTGCTAGCCCGTTTCAGCAGCCCTGTTCGAATTCAATCCCTTCACAATTCAGAGAGCTGAAGCTGGGTGTCGGCATTCTTCCAAGCAGATTCAAACTGTTTTTGCACCCAAGCGGCGTCCGTCTCCTTATGCTGTGCCTTCAGGCTATGCATCAGGCCAAAGAGCGAACGAGGATTTCTCGGATTTTGTTTTAAGTCCTCTCGAAAAACCTGCTCCGCGTCCGCCGCCCTGCCCGCTGAGAGCAATGAGCCACCCAGCGATTCCCTGACCGGATAATACCAATCGGGCGGCTCATCGTAGCTCAGTCCGTCTTGTATCACGACTGCTTTACGCCACTGCGCGATCGCTTCTTCTTTTTTGCCGCTCGCCATCGCGAGTCGGGCGTCCAGGATGTGCGTAGCCAGGTCGAGCAGGACCTTCCCGGAGTTAAATTCGCCCAAGCTCGCCTCAGCAGGGAATGCTGCCGACTCCGCGGCAAACTGTTGACGCTCCCCTGCGGCTTTATCATGGTTTCCCTTGGCCGCAAGCGCGAGCACCCGCGAATAGCGCCACATCACATGAGTCCCTGGGAGCGACTTCGCAGGTTCCGGTTTCGCCAGAATCGCATCCCATTTCTCGAAGCGCGCGTCGACCCAAATTGGCACAAGCACAAAATAATCCAACATGGGCATCTCCGCCGCGTGCGGCAACAGCCTGCGGGCAAGCGCGTCTGCCGCCGCTTTTGCTTCCGCGTACCGTCCTGCCATTGAAGCCGCAGAAGCGAGGAAATGTTCGTTATGGCTGTGGTACATGAGGTCGTAGATGCTGCCTTCTTGCTCTGCTTTTTGCGCGTACACGCGGTCAATTTTCGTCGCTTCCACGTTGCTTTTCAGGGCCTCCTCGTAATATCCGGTCCGCGCGTAGATATGGGAAGGCATGTGTACAAGATGTCCCGCCTGCGGCACCAATGTCTCGAGTCGCCTGGCGCTAGGAAGCGCACGTTCCGGATGGGTCGAGGCTTCCATGGCGTGGACATAGAAATGATTTGCACCCACATGATTTGGGTCGCGCTCCAATACGGACTCGAGGACTCGAACGATTTCTTCCGTGTTCTCGCCGGGTTTTCCGTCAAGTGTCCACAGTTTCCATGGGTTCAAGTCCATGAGACTCTCCGCATAAAGTGTCGCCGCATCCAGATCATCGGGATATTTCTCCGAAAGCGCCTTCATCTTCGAAACGTAGTCCAGCGACAATTTCTTGAAATCGGGCTTGGCGTCGCCGCTGAAGCGAGCTGCGAGTGCCGCAATGTAATCGCGTTCTACTTCGGGAGCATGCTCGGCAAGCTTTTGCGCCTTTTGGATTGTGTCATACGCCAATTGTTCTCTCTCTGCATCGACGTCGGCGTTGTAATTCGGCCCGACTGCCAGCGCAATTCCCCATAACGGCATCGGAGAGGCCGGATCCAGTTCCGCCGCTCGCTGAAACGCCCGTCCCGCTTCTTCATGATTGAAACCGTAAATCAATGTGATGCCCTGGTCGAAGTAGTCTTGCGCTTCCTTGTTCTGAGTCTGGATGGCGTGATGTTGCCGGCCCACCGCCGTCAGAGACAAGTCCGGCTGGCGTTCCACAGCCTTCTTTTCTTGCGCAACACCGCACGTCGAATAGAAGGAAGCCAAGATTATTCCGGCCAGTAACGCGCGCATCGTTTCCTCCATGAACTTCCGTTTAGATTTGTTTGAGGTCTGGTCCCCTGGCGACGATCGATTTCCGTGAGTATACACCGAGGGCGTAACCTCGGTGATTGATCACGCGGCGGAGCCACGGTGAGCATGGTTAAGCTTCCGCTGCGCTTCCCAAGACTTCTTCGTAGACGCGTAGCATTCCGTCCACCATGTGTGACGCGGAAAAGTTCTCTTCCACTCTTTTGCGTCCCGCTTTCCCCAGGCTCGCTGAAAATTCGCGGTCTTCGAGGAGTCTCTCACGGCCTTGCAGATTTCGGCCACATCCGGTCCGGAAACAAGCAGGCCGTTTTTTCCTTGCTCGATGATTTCCCCTAGCGCGCCGCGGTTAAATGCGATGGAAGGAATCTCGTAGGCCATGGCAGCCAGCAGGGAATTGTTGAGGGCTTCGAAGAAAGAGGGTAACAGAAACACGTCCAGCGCTGCGTACACAGTTTCCACGTCCTTCACAAAACCCGGAAACAGAACTGCTTCCCCAACTCCCAACTCTTCCGCCAGCGATTCCAATTTCTCGCGACACTGCCCATCGCCTGCAAGCAGCAATTTCGCGTCCGGGAAAGCTCTCTCCGGAGTTCGACGAGAGACGCGAATTAGCCACTCTTGCCCCTTGTCCGCCAGCAATACGCCCACGCAGCCGAGCAATGGGGTATCGCCGGAAATACCCCAACGCGAGCGCGCGGCGCTTCGTTGTCCTTCCGTAAATCGACTCGGAATCTCTGCCCCTTCATAAACAACGGTCAGTTTCTCTCTCAGGTGCTCCCGAACTTGCGGCCTGTTCCGCCACCCAATGCGAGTTTGCAATGATGCGCACGGCCGCTTCATAGCGTGCACGTGCTGCGCGGCTCTTCCCGATGGGGTAACCAACGCGGCGGGAAATACAAAGAAGGAACATAGTTGTGCGCGCCCGCCAGCCACACGGCAGAAACCGCGTGGGCCTCATTGGCGTGCACAAGATCAAACCGGCCGTTTGTGGCCAATTCGCGCACTTTCCACGCTGCAGGAATTCGAAATAATTCACGCGAAACATAATGAACCGTTACGCCGCTCTCACGGGCGCGTCCTCCGAGCGCCGATCCCTTCGCGGCCACAAGTTCCGCTTCATGGCCGCGTGCCCGCAACCCTTTCAAAATTAAGAGAGCTTGATTTTGTCCGCCGCGCCAGGCAGTTTCGAGGTCTACCAACAGCACCTTCACGGAATCTCTCCGCCGGTGCCTTGCTGTTCTTGTTCGATTAATTTTCCCAGTTTCGCGTATTTCAACCGCACGGAGCGCGCCGCCATTTGGGAAATCAGCGCGCCACGGTAGCCATCCAGAAATCCGCCGCGCAGAAAATAGTTCTGAAACCAACTCCAGGGCGTAGCCAGCCACATCGCGCTCCGCCAGCTTCGCTTCCCAGCATCAAACATTTGTTTCGCGGCGAGCGAAGTGTAGCGCTCGACGTTGGCCTCGTGCTCGGCAAATGACCGCACCGTATAGTGCAGCAGGTCACCGAGGAACCGTCCCGGTTTGCCTTCGAACTTCAGTGCCTCGTGGATGATTCCTGAAAACTGCGCCGCATCCCTTCGATACAGCCGCCGCTGGAAATCCGGGTACCAGCCGGAGTGCTTGATCCAGGCTCCCAAATACCACGTTTTGCGTGCCATTTCATACACGCTGGACGTGGGTTCGTGCTTTTTCCAATCCAGCAACGAAGTCTGCAATGCGCTGCTTAGCTCTTCGTCGGCGTCCATCGAGAATATCCAATCGTACTGGGCGCGCTCTGCGGCGAAGTTTTTTTGCTCGGAATAATTTGTCCACGCGCGAGCAAGAAAGGTTGCGCCATGTTCGCGGGCAATGGCCGCCGTCCGGTCCGTGCTTCCGGAGTCCACGACAATGATCTCGTCCGCGATTCCGTTCAGCGATGCTAATGCTCGAGGGAGATTTAGTTCTTCGTTCAGTGTAATCAGGCAGGCGGAGAGGCGATTCATTGGGTGCGTCGGAGCGGAATACCGTCGTCAGTATCTTACACTCACGATGCGCCGGCCTATGGCGTAATTTGCAGAAGAGCGAGGCAGGGAAGCGAACTCATTTTTTTTGGAGACTCACGCGAATCCGGCTCTCGCCCACGCGAAACTCCGATCCGTCCTGCAACATCGCGGCTCGCACCCGCTCTTCGTCATAGAACGTGCCATTCGTGGAATCGAGATCCTTCAAGATTGAGGAATTTGTCGCGAACCTCGAGCAGGCAGTGGTGGCGGGAGATCTCCGGGTCATTCAGCGGAATGTCCGCGCCCTGTCTCCCGATCACGACCCGCGGTTTTGCAATCCTGAAAACCTCTCCGCTTGCGGGCCCGGAGGTGATAGCAAGGACAAAAAATCCATCCACGGGCAGCTTTAGACCATCATCCGCGGGAGGTAGCTTTAAATTCGAGCTCGAAGCTTCCGCGCGGGCAAACGAAGGCAGCGGACTGATCACCACGGTTTGGTCCGGGCGTCGCTTGACCTCAACAATCGTAATCTTTCCGCATTTAGAGCACCGAAACTGGACTTTGGGATGAACCGTGGAGTCGGCATCCTTGAGCTTGTGCTCGGTTCCGCAATGCACACACTGAGCTTGCATCATTCAAATTTAACACTCCCGCCGCCGCGGAGTTGCGGTCTCTTCCTGTTCATGCTGCAAGGGTAAATTTTGGATTTGTGCGGGCATGATTTGCGCAGCTCGGAAGCAGGTTCCGAGCGTCTTGTGCTACGATTGAGGTTTCCAAACCAAGCAGGAGAGCGTTTGTGGCGGAACATATTTCGCGCAAGGAATTGAAGCAGGACAAAATCCACGATGCCATCGAGCATGGCGCCGAGGCCGTTTTTTCGCACACAACAGTTCTCGCGGCGGCCGTCCTGGCGGTGGTGCTCGTCGGCCTTGGCTATGCGGGCTGGCGTTTTTATACCGACCGCAAAACGGTGCAGGCAACTGCGGCGCTTGACGTGGCCATGAAGGCTTATTCCGCGCGCATCGCCGCGACTTCGGATCCCTCCGATCCCGGCGAGCCGTTCTACCCCACGGAGGAGGCCCGCGCGCAAGACGCTGCTCAGAAATTTTCTGCCGTCGCCCAAAAATATCCAAGCACGAATCCCGGCAGGCTCGCCACTTACTACACGGCGCTTTGCTACGAAGACCTTGAGCGCCATAACCAAGCTCTCGAAGAATTGAAGAAGATCAGCTCCGGCAAGCGACAAGGAACTCGTGGCCATGGCGCAGTATCAAACCGGAGTAATTTACGAGCGCAGCGGAAAACTCGCCGATGCCGCCAAGGTTTTCCGCAGCCTGGCGGACCATTCCTCCGTGTTTGTGCCGCGCCCGCTGGTTCTTCTGGAGCTGGCGGGGGTGCTGCGCCAGAGCAATCCGCAGGAAGCCGCCAGCGTTTACGAGCAGCTTAAAAAGGAATTTCCGAACACGGCGGTTTCGGACGAAGCGGATCGCGGTCTGGAAACGCTCGCACCAAAGTCCTGAGCCGCTGCCTCCTTCGCGAAACAAGCTCGCGGCGGGCAATTCTTGCCTTCTCAAGATAGTTTGAGGGCCCCTAGGAACGCAAACGGACAATAGTTTCCGTCATCGGAGCCACTGATCGAAGCACAATCCACAAACGCTCCGTGGGCGATGCGCGCGGAACTTTCACGCGGCCGCCGCTATCCTGAAGCACCGCATCCCTACCGCAGCGTGTACGCGCGGGACCGCGACCGCATCATCCATTCGCGCGCGTTTCGCCGTCTCGAAGCAAAAACGCAGGTCTTCACCATCCGGTTCTCCGATCATTTTCGCAATCGTCTCACGCACACTTTGGAAGTCTCACAAATCGCCCGCACGGTTGCCGCGGCCCTCGGCCTCAATTCGGAGCTTGCCGAAGCTCTGGCTCTGGTCCACGACATCGGGCATCCGCCCTTCGGCCATGCCGGCGAAAAAAAGCTCGACGAGTTGATGCGCGCTCACGGTGCGCGGTTCAACCACAATCTACAGGCGCTTCGCATTGTCGAACAATTTGAGAGTCCCTATCTCGATTTCCCCGGTCTGAATCTTACCTTCGAGGTGCGGGAAGGCATCATCAAGCACTCGCACGACTATACTTCCGAGGAATTTCCTCAGCTTTCCGAGTATCTTCTCGATCTTCGCTCGCCGCTGGAAGGCCAGCTTATCGATTGGGTCGATGAAATCGCTTACAACACTGCGGACCTCGATGACGCGCGTGAAGCAGAACTGCTCGATCTTGAGGTCTTGCGAAACGAAGTCCCGATTTTCGCCGAGGCCTACGCCCAGATCGATTCCGCCTATCCCACGGGACGCGAGAAACTCAAATTCAACGCGGCGCTGAAGCGCGTGCTCGATCGTCTCGCCACCGATCTTATCGATTCCACGCAGAGCAGGGTGCTTGCTTCTGGGGCCGCCACCGTAAACGACATTCGCCGCGCCCCGCGCAGGCTTGCCGGTTTTAGCGATGCCTTCGCCGAACGCAACGCCGAACTAAAACGCTTTCTCTTCAAGCACATTTACAATCATCCCGCCATTACCGAAGACCGAGACCGCTCCATCCGTTGCCTCGAAGAGCTTTTTGTGTACTACCTTGAGTTCGCCGGGCACCATGCCGTCCTCTCATGAAGAATCGGCGCGCACAGGAGCCCGGCACGTCGTGGTTTGCGATTACATCGCCGGAATGACCGACCAATTTTTGCTTCGCAAGCATCAGGAGCATTTCGGCTCTGCTGCTACTTCCGTGGCAAGCTAAATTAGCTAATCCTTCTAAATTCAGGAGCGAGCCCAAACCTTACAACATGGAACGCACACACTTCGAGACGCTCATCGCGATGTATGACAGTGCACCGATCAACAAGTGGTTCCGGCCGCGTCTCCGCATCCCCGAAGAAGGCCGCGCGGAAATTGAGCTGCCCGTTCGTGACGATTTCCATCATGCGGCCGGGCGATTCACGGAGCCGTGTATTTCAAGGCGCTGGACGACGCGACCTTTTTCGCCGTGCAGTCTCTCGTCACGGATTGCTTTGTCCTGACTTCGTCCTTCCAGCTATATTTTTTGCGACCTGTCTCCGATGGCGAGCTTCTCGCGCGCGGCCAGGTCGTCAGCCGTTCGAAGCGGCTCTACATTGCCGAGGGAGTTTTGTTTGACAGCCGCGGCAAAGAAGTCGCCCGGGGTAGCGGGACCTTTATGCCAAGTTCCATCCAACTCGGCCCGGAATTGGGCTACCGCTGAGCGATATGGCCCATCGCACTTCGAGGGGGCTCCTCGGGTGCAATCTGCCGAATCGGTTGTGATAGCCTTAGCCGTCCTCAAGAAGCGGAAAGGTGAAATCTCATGTCGCCTGGCCCGCACACTTTCCCCGTGCTCCGATGGTTTAGCTTGCTCTGGATGGCCGTCTGGCTTCCCGCTTATTTTCGCGTGTGGGGTTGGGCGAATCTTTTGCACTTGTGCGACGTCGCGGTGATTCTGACATTTGCCGGAATTTGGCTGGCGAATCCGCTCTTGCTTTCAAGCCAAGCGGTAAGCTCTGTGGCGGCCGGGATTTTTTGGATTACGGACGTTAGCTGGCGGCTGGTGACGGGACGATTTCTTGTAGGAGGCACAGACTACATGTGGGATGCGCGATATCCCTTGTGGGTTCGCCTTCTCTCCACCTTTCACATTGGGCTACCCCTGGTTCTACTTTGGACTCTGCGTCGAGTGGGCTACGACAAGCGGGCGCTAGGGTTGCAAGCCGCGATAGCAGCTTTTCTTCTGATTGTCTCTCGTTTCCTCCCAGCGGAGCTCAACATGAATTACGCGTACCGCGATCCCATTTTCCATCGCGCCTGGGGACCTGCGCCTGTGCATCTTGCGGTGATCTTCATTCCTCTGGTGGCGCTGATTTATTGGCCCACGCATTTTCTGCTGGGCTGGCTCTTTCGAGTGCCCGCAACAAGCCGATAAGGCGTAGTTGCCCGCTAACTTGCTATTTCTTCCGCTAGTTCTGGTATTTTAGTGAGGGAATTCCAGTAAAGAGCCTACGCACGCAAGAGACGAGTCCGCTCCCGCGGATGATTGCGAGCCGGATCATGCTTTGCCCACCACTCGCGCCAGGCGCTGGCATCGTTGCCGAGCGGCGCGCCGGTAATCACGCGGAGAGTTCCATATACCAGCTCACGGGTGGTCGTGTTAAGCGAGTCGTCGTCGGCAAAGTTGAGCAGCTGAGGAACCGCTGCCAGACGCTCTTCCCGGGTCAGCAAGCCGGATTGCCCCAGGCTGCTTGCGGCACGTTCGCGGACTCGCGGCGAAGGATCGTGGGTCAGGAGATTGAGTAGCGGGTCAATCGTTGCGTCGTTGCCCAGCATCGCTAATCCTTCGACGGCCCAATAGCGCGTGTGCTCATTCGGATTGTGAGAAAAGTGCAGGAGCGTGTTCAGCACCCTCTCGGGTTCCACGCCGCGATTTCCCAAAGAACCCAGCCGCCATAAAGCCATCCCTCGGCCCGCGGGGTCACGCTGCAACTGCCGGATCACCTGCGTGACGCTCTCCGGGGACTTGCTCAAGTTGTTCGCCGCAAGGTCAACATCCACCGCCGCCATGCGCACCCGAAGGTCAGCCGAATTCAGAGCCGCCAGCACCAGGTCAAAAAGCCGGTCGGTATTTTTCAAGTGGCCCCGCCAACTATCCACATTTTCGCGGAGCAGATCCAATGAGGCGGCGTCGTTGTGCATGGCGCGTTCCAGCAAGCGCTCCGCTTGTTGTTGCGCCGGAAGCCGCTTGATCTCTGACTCACTGTTCTTCTCAGGTAGCGGGCATCCGCACCGGTGTTGTCGGCGGAGTTAAACTCTGTGCCGAAGGAGTACTATTTCGATCGGAATTCGAAAACGTTGTGCGCGCTGTCTCGAAGCCTGCCAGAAGCGAGAACCCGCCAAGGAGCACCAACGAGACTGAGTAACTGATCGCCCGACGCAACGGGACTCGCTTTGCTACGTTCCCAGCGTCGTGTTTTGGGAAAATCTGATTCTGCTGCTGGCTCATTCGCAAAGGCTCCGTGAGGCGCCGGCGCAAGGGAAGCGCCGCCTGTACGAAGCGAAATTATGCGGTGGGACGAGGTGAGGCTATGGTACGGCAGTGCAGAGTGGCCATTTTAGCCTTCTAACTTACGTGCTTTCAGATAGTTCGGATAGTTACTAATAGGCGCGAGACGTCGCGGCTCCGTCCGGAGGTACAGGTGTTGAAGGCCCTTAATTTCCCGCCTGAAAAGGCACAGCTTACGTGTTCACTACTCTTCACCATGAGGCAACCACCCAACCGCTCTTAGGGTACCACCTGCGTTGGAGTGACTTTGGTTTCACTTTGCGTGAACACGAAGTGCAGATTCCATTCACTCGCCACGCTCTTCCCGCCCATTTCTGGCGGCGTAAAAGCCCACTTTCTTGCGGCCTGCAGAGCTATATCCGCGAAATACTTGCTCGGTCCTGGCGAGTCCAACTCTGCATCCGACACAGTACCCGCCGGGTCCACATGCACTTTGATGCCGACGCGCACCCTTCCTCGAATTGTGTCGCGCGCTTTCTGTGACACCTCCGGCAGGATCTGGTCCAGGACTTCGCCTTTGGCGGAACCGCTTCCCATCGTGGCTGGCTTTGCAGCTCCCTCAGACACGGGACTTCTGGTCAACGCAGCCCCAGGAGAAGGCGGTTCCTTTTCGCGGGTGGTCTTCACGGCGCTCGGCGCAATTGGCTGCGCAGCCCGCTTAGTTGCTTGTTGCGTCGCCGGCGCGGAAGTTTTTGCCGTTTCGGAAACTTCTGGCTCAAGCTCGGGTGTAACTTTGGGCCTTGATGGAACACCCGATCCGCCTTGGCGCTCCGTGGCAGGCTGGCCGGCCTGCTTTTCTGTTGCTACAGCCTGAGTGGATTGGGTTCCCGGGCGGTGTGTGAGAATTCGCGGCACTGTCACAATCGCCGCAAACGCCAGCGCGCCTAGCGTCAGTGGAATAATGAACCGAGGCCTGGTCCCTGATTCTCGATACGGGGGCGGCCGGTGCGGATTAGTCTGCAACCTGGCCGCAGCCCTGGATGGCAGGGGAAGTGAAGCTACGGGTTTAGGGTTCGCCGGCAAAACCTGCCCAGATACAGCGGCCGCGACAGGACTAGACATCGAAACCGAAGCAGTGGCCGCAACCGCACGCGCATTCAGCCGGGCCGCGATGTTTGCAATGCCGATGCGCCGGTGTGGCTCGAGCCGCAAACACTGGCGAGCGATTTCCTGGAACGGCGCATCCATAGTTGCGGGAACCACCGGCTCGCGTTGCGATCCGGGTTGCCAATCCGGAAGACGTTGCGTCATCACCTCAACTAGCGTCATTCCAAGGGACCAAACGTCTGTAGCTGGAGTCAACAGTCCGCTAACGGCTTCCGGCGGGTCGTAGACGCCTGCTTTTCTCGCAACAACCTGTGGCTCTCCGATCCGCGAAATCGTGTCGCTCGAGAGTTTAAGACTGTCCCCGCTTGCGAGTATGTTTGCAGGCTTCAGGTCTCCGTGCGTGAAGCCTTTGCCGTGAAGGTATTCGAGCGCATCGAGAACCGGGCAAAGCATGTCGCGTGCTTCGTCCGCCGTAAGCGCACGCTGAGGTAGAATCTCTGCAAGGTTTTCTTCGGCGAACTCCATCACCAGATACAGAAGCTCGTTGTCGTCGAGGCTACACCGCCCCGTGCGGATAAGCCCCAGCAAATTCGGATGAGAGAGTTGCGCGGCGACCCTCCAGTTCGAGAGCCGCAGTTCAGCAGTTGCAGGATCGGCTGAGACAAGCTTGATCGCGGCTTTTTGCGGTTCACCTTCGCCGTATTCCGTCAGGAACACCGCGCTGTGATCGGATTCGCCAAGATATCGCCGCAGAGGGAAAACCCCCGCGACGCTCTGGCCTTCCCAGTGTTTTGAGGCCTCAGTCATGTTGCACCCCCGCCTGACCGCGGAGATTATTTCAATTCTGGGGATTTCGCCCCGGAAAGGTAGATGGCTGGATACTCTACATACTACCAATACTGCCTGCCCTTTCAACTGGCCCTCAGACCAGTAGTTTTCTTCGATTCCAATAAGATACTCTGGCAGCGATCACAGGATTCGATTCCCGCGATTGGGAGACCAGCCGTGTTCTGCGACCGCTGCGGACTAAATTTCTTGCCGAAACAATCCGTTTGCACCCGGTGCCGCCGTGTTCCCACGCGCTACTGGTTCCAGCTGATGAGTTTGGTCACGCTGCTGGTGGCGGTGGCCTGCAACGGACTCGTAGCGACCTTTTTGCTCCCTCGTTTTGCCATTTGGCACAACGCCCACTTCATCTTTCGCGCGTGGTGGTGGTTTGACCAAAAAGCCGCGCTCTATGGCTGGGTCGTTTTTGCCATCGCTTTATTGGCTTGGGACTATTTCATTTGGAAAGAAGCCCGGCCTAAAGTAAAAGGGTGGCTTACGCGCAAGCTGCTGACGCTCTCGCTCGCCACCGGAATCGCTCCCATGATTCCTTGGTGGATTCCCGCAGGCCAGCCTCCGGGACAATTTCTCTCCATGATTGGCAAGTATCCTGGCTTGCCTGCGATTTTGGCCTGGGGAGTCGTCCTGGTAGTTTCTGTTCTCCTGTGCATAGACCCGGAGTCGAGGGACTATCTCCTTGGACATGGAAGAACTCTGAGTGTTGTCAGCACGGGGTTGCTATTGCTCGTCCTTACGATGACAGTTGTCTGTTGGTCGATGACTTACTGACCGGCCGCTCTGAGGCTTTTCTTCTTTCGCTGTCGCATCCTGCACTCGCGCAGTTCTCGCGCGATGGCGGCGAATGCTCCCTCCTGTGAAACATGCTTCGTGGCTGCGCAAGTCCAATTTGAAAACTTGAGAGAACAAGCTCAAAGCGCCGTGGTCATTGTGTTTGCGGGACTTCGGCTCGCTCGGGAGTGTCGATGCGAATTTCCGTCAAGTCGGAGAGCAGATTGGCGGCCCAGCGAAACACGTTGTGCTCGCGGACATTCTGACGCATGCGTTGCATCCGAAGGGATTGTTGATCCTCGGGCATTTCGATAGCCCGGTGGATCGCTTCGGCGAGCTGCTGAACGTCATAGGGATTGATCAGGAGCGCGTCAGAGAGTTCGTGCGCCGCTCCCGCGAAGGTGCTCAGAATGAGCACTCCCCGCTCATCGTCGCGTGAGGCGACGAATTCCTTGGCCACGAGATTCATCCCGTCGTGTAGGGAAGTAACGAGGCAGACGGACGCCGCACGGTAAAAGCGAGAGATTTCCTCGTGCGAGTGGTGCTTCTTCAGAAGAGACAATCGGCTTCCAGCGCCCCGCCTGAAAACGAGCATTGATGCGATCGGCTTCCGCACTGACTTCGTCGAGGAACAGCTTGTATCGGTCGATATCCGTCCGGCTGGGCGCGCCGATCTGCAACGAAGGTAAAACGGCGCAGGTAAGCTGGATGCTGATCAAGAAATGCTCAATCCCCCGGAAGCGCTCGATGATTCCCTTGGTGTAGTCAACGCGATCTACGCCGACGCCGAGCAAGCTGGCTTCGACGCCAAGTTCGGCAAAAAGTGCGGCACGCTGCTTCCCGACGCTGCTCCCTTCCGGTATGGCCGGGGCTGGATCGGAGAAGGCCACGCTGATCGGGATACGGCCGCACACGCGTGATGTGACCCTGTCGGTTAACAGCGAAGCGATCCCACTCCGTCAGCGCTTCCACGCCGCGGTCAACCGTTTCAAGAAAATTATTGCAGTGGGATTGGATGTGAAAGCCGATGAGATCGGCGCCCAGCAATCCGTCAAGCAGGTCCCGCTGCCACGGGCAAATGCCGAAACACTTCAGGGTTTGGCCAGGGTATGTGCCAGAAGATGGCCACACGCGCGTCCGGCCGCGCTTCCTTCACCATGCGCGGCAGCAGCGCGAAGTGATAATCCTGCGCCAAAAGTATCGGTGAATCAGTGCCTTCCATTTCTTCCAGCACGGCATCTGCGAAGCGGCGATTAACCTGCTGGTAACGCAGCCAGTCTTCCGGACGAAACGTCGGACGCGTGTGCGCGATGTGGCAGAGCGGCCATAGGCCTTCGTTGGAAAAGCCCTCGTAGTAGCCCTTTTCTTCTTCGGCGGTCAGCCACACGCGCCGTCAGCGTGTAGCTGGGGTGGTCCGGTGGAACTCGCAAGTGATCATGTGCGGTCCACAATTTCGCGGTCCGCGCTTCCGGACCCATGGGCAATCCACGTGCCGTCACAGGCAATCAGGACGGGTTCCAACGCAGTGACCAGCCCGCTGGCAGGGACGAGATAGCTGATTCCATTGATCCTTTTCATTGTGAACATGCATGCAAGGCTCGCGGTTGGAAACCACAAAGAGCGGTTTGTCTTGCAGTTTATTTCGCAAGCTGACTCGCAGTCGCTCGGCGGTCCAAAGCGAGGAATGCGAATCCCGGAGGCGCGCTTCCTGTTCTGCCGTTGCGCGCGCCACACTCAGGTCCTGCGCCAGATGGGCCACTTCCTTGTGCAGTTGATCAAAAATTTCCCCCTGCGGAGGGTCAGGGGGAGCCGTCTGTGCGCCGGTGCGCAGAGAGCGCAGCCAGCTCGCCGTGCGATTGAGAGGTCCAGTCAAATTCCAGCGCACAAGCAGCAGCGCGAGCCCCGTGATGAGCACCGTTTGCACCAGGGCATTCAGTAACGAATCGCGTAGTGTGTGGGCTAGGCGTTCATCGATATAACTGGTGTCGTAGTAGAGTGCAATCCTTCCCTCTGGCTCTCCATTTTTCTCGAGTGGCATGGTGTATGCGTAGAGGGACAATTCGGCTACGTCAATAAATTCTCCTTTGCCGGCTGTGCCGCTCGTTATCTTTGAAATGGCTTCGGGGCGTAACTTTAGCTCTGGCGGGAGACCATCGGTGATGGCCACCGCCTTTCCTGCCGCATCATAAACCGCTAATCCCTTCAAATGTTCGCGTTGGCCAAAACGTGCCACGAGGCGTTGCAACGATCGGGACGAGTTCTGGTCCACCAGATGTCCCACAGTTTCCTGCAGGCTCTCGCCTAGACTCTCCGCTCTGCGGGCCAGATCGTGGTTGAGATTCCTCTTCTCCGTCCGGACTTGGTATCCCGCAAAGACCAGAGAAATCATGGCCACGCTAAGGGCCAGGGGCAATGCCATTTTTATCGTCGTGCGCATGAGCGGGCCTCCGGAATACCAGGACTGTGTGACAGGAGTCGGAGGTAGGTCGGACTCTAGATCGCATTGCAATTATAGCACTCGCAAAACTATTCTTGACCTCCTGATTTGTTTTTCTCGCAAATTTTATTGCTGCAGGCTGAACGGCACGAGCAGGGACAAAGCACTCACACCGCCGCCGAAGCCGGGTTCGCCAGGCATCACCAGCGTAAGTTCCTTGGAATTATGTTCGAACTTTATCTTGCCGTTCGAATCGTCAGTAAAGCTGCGAACCGGAGCTCGGTTTCACTACCACGTGAACGGCGATGTTTGTTCCGCTGTCCGACCGGTATTCCACCATGGCCTCCGCCCCGATCGTCAGTTTGCCTTCTACTCTCGTTTTGTCATCCACCAGAAACTCCACGGTTTGCTCTTTCTGATCTTTTTTCGCAATGCCTAACGTGAATGCAGCATCCCCCACTGAGGTGATCTTGCCAGATACGGATTGGTTTTCCGGCTTACGGTTCGCGCTGTATGCGGTCCCCTTCGCTGACGGGTTCTGGGCGAATACGGCAATGGTGAAGCATGTAAGGAAAAATGTTGCTAGGGAAAGAATGGTTCGGAATCTCATTAAGTTTTCTCCGATTTGGGTTCGGCCGGGATTTCAAGATGGGCACGAAACCAGCCAAAGTGAGGCATATTTTCATCATAGTCCGTAAATAGCGTTATGTCAGTCAGATAGATACCGCTATCGGCGGCGGCGGCAGCGTGGCACTTGGTACTAGTTCCATGCAATTCTTGCCCGCCGTCCACTTTGTCGCACGTTTCTCCCCGTACAGCCCCGGCAATAACCTACACCTCTTTGCGGACAGAGGAACGGCCTCCGACGCCGTACCCGTGCAATTTCTGAAGTGGTATGCTCACTCCCGCAGCTCCGCTCCAACTTGAACCTCCAGAATTGAGCTGCTCCGGCAAACTGCTGTTGATGTGAGATGAACCGATGTTTGAACGCTACACGGAAAAAGCCCGCCGCGTGATTTTCTTTGCGCGCTACGAAGCCAGCCAATACGGAAGCCCGTACATCGAGACGGAACACTTACTGCTCGGCTTATTGCGCGAGGATCACACGCTTGCTCGAAAATTTCTTCACGAAAAATGCGGAGAACAATCCATCCGTGAGGAAATCGAATCTCAAATCAAGCGTGGAGAGAGGATCTCCACTTCGGTGGAAATGCCTCTTAGCGCGGAGTGCAAACGTATTTTGAATAAAGCTGCAGAAGAGGCGGAAAGGCTTGGAAACAAAAATGTCGGCACCGAGCATCTGCTCCTCGGAATTCTGCGCGAAGAGGGCGGCCTTGCCGCCCGCCTCTTGACCGAACGCGGTTTAACGCTTGACTGGTTGCGCGAAGAGCTCGCTCACCCCTCCATTGATCCACAGAAGCAAACCTCTGGAGAGTTTGTGTCTATGCACCAGCTTGTGGAGGCATGGGGTAACGGAAAGGCATCTGAGTTTGCCAGGATGTTTTCTACGGATGGGCAATTTGTGGATTCTCACGGCGCGTTGTGGATTGGTCCTGCGCGGATCTATGAGGCTGCAAGGCTCATTTTCACTGCGAAGGGATGGGCCAAGACTCTGGGAAAAATCGAAGACGTGCAGTTTGTGGGGAGCAAAGCGATACTCGCGACCCTGGCCTGGGAAACCGCCGAGAATCTTGAGCAACCAAATCCGGGCTGCGTCCGTATGACGGTCATTCTCACCCAGAAACCGGAAGGCTGGACCATTGCGCGTGTCCAGGCCACCGGACTCCAACCCCAATCACGTTCGGCTCGGGTTTAATTCGTCTAGCTGGCGTTCCTCGACAGTACTAGAGCACCCCCTTGCCATCCTGGACGCAAAAGTACCAGAATGCGGCCCGCTTCCTTGACTTGCCGCTCGCGCGACGGAATAATGATAAAGCATGAGCGTTAGCGCCGGAGGCGTTGAAGACGTGTTCCTCGACGTCAAAGAACTCGCGGTTCGCAAGCTGCGCATCCGGAAGACCTACGCCCCGGGTAGCATCGATTTCCATTCGTCGGAGATCAAGCAGGTTGCTGCCCTGGAAGTCACTGCCACGGCAGAGTTGCTCGAAGGCCAGATTCGCATCGAGGGGCAGCTCGAAACTAAGATTGAAATGGTTTGTGCTCGTTGCCTGGAACCGGTAGTCGAAGACGTCAACCGGTCTTTTGACCTGTTCTATGCTCCCTTACCCAAGGGCGCCAAGCCCAAGGAAGACCGGCTCAAGGATGACGATACGGAGATTGGCTTTTTTGAAGGAGATGGCCTCTTTCTGGCGGATGTGTTGAGAGAACAGGTGCTGTTGGCGCTGCCCCTAAAAGTCATTTGCCAGAGTGACTGTCGGGGATTGTGCCCCAACTGCGGTGCTAACCTGAACCACGAGGAGTGCCGCTGTGAGACCCACGCGACGGATCCGCGGCTGGCTCCCCTCGCGCGCCTAAAGCAGGACTGGCTGAAAAAACAATAGTTTCCAGGGCCAAAAGCCCATACAATCCGCCCACTCGAGGCGGGAACGAGGAGTATTACTATGCCTAACCCAAAAAGACGGCATTCGAAGAGACGGACGAGCACCCGGCGAGCCCACGACTTCCTTGAGAAGCCGGCGCTCGGCGAATGCCCAAACTGCCACGAAACCAAGCAGCCGCACCAGGCTTGTCCTCATTGCGGCTACTATAAGGGCCGCGCCGTGCAAGACAAGTCGGCCTGACGCTGCATTCTATTCTCCCGGGTCCCATCCAGGAACTGGCGGTCAGATAATCCGATGATTACTATCGCTGTTGACGCCATGGGCGGTGACAATGCGCCCCGCCCCGAGGTTGAAGGCAGTGTCCTGGCTGCCCGTGAGTTGGGCGTAAGAGTTATGTTGGTTGGACAGCCAAGCGTCGTTCGGGCTGAGTTGGCCAAGCACGCAGCGCCTAACTTGCCCATCGAGATTGTCCCGGCAAGCGAAGTGATCACCATGGAAGATCACCCGGCTCAGGCGTTTCGGCGGAAGAAAGACAGCTCGGTGCATGTCGCGGCGCGGCTGGTGCGTGAGGCCAAGGCCGACGGCCTGGTCAGCGCTGGAAATACCGGAGCGGTCATGACCGTGGCAAGGTTTTTGCTCGGTACACTGGAATCCGTGGATCGCGTGGCGCTCGCTGCTCCATTTCCGAACGCCAAAGGCGGCGTTTCCGTGCTGCTGGACGTCGGCGCTAACGTGGATTCCAAACCGGAGCATCTGGTGCAATTCGCGGTGATGGGCGAAATTTATTACCGGGCGACTTTTGGCAATCGACGCCCGCGCGTTGGCTTATTGTCCGTCGGTGAGGAAGAAATCAAGGGAAATGAACTGACCCGCGAAGTTTATACGCGTCTGAAAAAGCTTCCGGTCCATTTTGTTGGCAATGTCGAAGGCGGAGATCTTTTCTCCGGGAACGTGGACGTGATCGTCAGCGATGGTTTCGTCGGCAATATCGCGCTTGAAAATCTGCGAAGGGCTTGCCGTCCAGATTTTCGGCTTGCTGAAGAAGTCCATCCAAAGCTCGCTAGCTTCGCAGGTCGGATTTCTATTTTCGCGCGGAGCCTTGAAGGGGTTGAGGAAGACGATTGATTACACGGAGTACGGCGGCGCGCCGCTTTTGGGCGTGCGCGGCGTTTGCGTCATCGGTCATGGCCGTTCGAACGCCAAGGCCATCAAGAACGCCATTCGCGTGGCCGCGGGTCTCGCCCGCGCGCGCATCAACGAAAAAATCGAACAGGAGCTCTCAGCCGCGAGCGTTGTCGCATGACGGCTCAGGAGAGGAATTGACGATGGGCAAAGTCGCATTCGTTTTTCCGGGTCAAGCGTCGCAATACCCCGGCATGGGCAAAGAGCTGGCGGAAAAGTATCCGGCAGCTCGCGCGGTCTTCGACGAGGCCGATAAGGCCCTGGGTTTCTCCATTTCCAAAATCTGCTTTGAAGGCACGGAAGACGAGCTGAAGCTGACCGCTAACACGCAGCCCGCAATTCTCACTTGTTCCGTTGCCGTGTATCGCGTCCTTGCCGAAAAAGGGCTCACTCCGGATTTTGTCGCCGGTCATAGCCTCGGCGAGTATTCCGCGCTGGTTGCTGCAGGTGCGCTGACATTTTCCGATGCCGTGCGGCTCGTTAGGAAGCGCGGCAGCTACATGCAGGAAGCCGTGCCAGCAGGCGTAGGCGCAATGGCCGCGATTATGGGCTTGTCGCCTGCGGTTGTGGCGGATGCCTGCAAGCGTGCCGCGGATGGCGAAGTTTGCTCCGCCGCCAATCTCAATTCGCCCGAGCAAACCGTAATTTCCGGCCACGCCGGCGCCGTAAAACGCGCCGTTGAGATTGCTTCGCAGCTGGGAGCAAAACGCGCCGTGATTCTGGCTGTCTCTGCGCCATTCCATTCCGTGCTCATGATGCCGGCACAGGAGCGTCTCGCCCAGGACTTGAAGCAAACGAACTTTGCGAATCTATCCGTGCCTCTGGTGACCAACGTCGATGCCGACAGCATTTCGACCGGCGACGAAGCCCGCGAAGCCCTCATTCGCCAGGTCACTATGCCTGTTCGATGGGAAGAATCCGTCCGCATGTTGATCGACGAGGGCGTCAACACATTCGTGGAAGTCGGCCCCGGCCGCGTCTTGACCGGTCTCTTGCGCCAGATTGAGCGCTCCGTGGCCACTCTTAACGTCGAAGACGAGAAAAGTTTGGCCGCCACCGTGGAGAAAATCGCCGGCGCCCGTTCCGATGCCGCATAAGTGGGACAGGCTTCAGCCTGTCGAAGTGGGACGTGGTCGAACGAATTTGCTGGACGTATCCAGTCGCTCGAGGCCGTAACCGTATGGAGGGTGCCCCACCTTCGGTTTGAAGCTGTGAAAAAACTTATTTGCCTTATTTTTCACACATTTTTTGGACAAGGAAAATGTCTAGGGACGTGCGAATAATCGTTCATAGACCTTCTAATTGAGAAAGGCTTTCAAGGCCATTTTGGGGGTTGGGTTTTTTCACAGATTCTTTTTGAAGGTGGGTCTTGGGGTAAAGCTTTGATCGAGCAAAAATGATCTCAGGAAAATCTTGAGATGTTCAGCCTGAAAGACAAAGTAGCCCTGGTCACCGGCGCCTCCCAAGGCATCGGCCGCGAAACCGCGCTAGCCCTAGCCCAGGCAGGCGCAAAGGTTGCCGTTGCAGCCCGCAACGAAGAAAAACTCACCGCGCTGGTCACGGACATCCTCGCCGCCGGTGGCGACGCTCTTGCCATAAAAATGGACGTGGCCGATCCAGAGCAAATTAAATCCGGCTTCAAGCAAGCTCTCGAAAAATTTGGCCGCCTCGACATTCTCGTGAACAACGCCGCCATCACCCGCGATGGCCTCGCCCTTCGCATGAAGCAGGAAGACTGGGACGCCGTCATTCGCACCAACCTGACCGGCGCCCACCTCTGCATCCAGCAAGCCCTTTCCACGATGATGCGCGCCCGCGCCGGCCGCATCATCAACATCGCCAGCGTCGTCGCGCAAATGGGCAATGCAGGCCAGGCTAACTATGTCGCTGCTAAAGCCGGTCTCATCGGCCTCACCAAAGCCATCGCCATCGAAATCGCTTCGCGCAACATCACCGTCAACGCCGTCGCCCCCGGCTTCATCGCCACGCCCATGACCGATGTTCTTTCCGACAAAGTGAAAGACGAATTCAAGAATCGCATTCCCTTGGGACGCATGGGCTCGGCCCGCGATGTAGCCTCCGCAATTGTGTTTTTGGCCAGCGACGAGGCCGCCTACATCACCGGCCACGTCCTCGACGTCAACGGGGGCCTGTACCTAGCATGATGGCTAACTACTCGGTTCAGTGGAGTAAATACAAAAGGCTGAGAAACCAAGCCTTCATCGCTTTTCTTTCATTCTTTCCACTAGCTCTAGTATTCAGATTGACCTAGATTCTGATTCCGAATGAAAAAATTACCTATGGTGTGAACCTAGTGTTGGGTCTTTCCTGGTTCGTTTCTAACTTTATCACTGGAACTCGTGCGAACTTCTTTCCGTGCCCTCGCTGTGGTCAATCATTCTGTTCCAAGTGGTGGTATCGAGGAAGCATGCTTTTGGCGCGACGCTGCGCCCATTGTGGACTGCCAAAATACGCCAGTAGCGATGGCATCCTGGCATCCGCCAAAAGTTGACCTTGCGCGGCCGCCTAACTAGAATGGGCAGGTTGCCTGATAGAGGAAATTCGAGTCCGTAGGGCGGCGTTTGGGCCCATAAGTTGTTAGTCTACGTCTTTGCACCACTAGCGATAGAAAATCGCGGAGGACACCGGAATGGCCAGTGTGGAAGAGCGCGTAAAGCAAATTATCGTCGAGCAGCTTGGCGTCGATGAAGCCGAAGTGACGCCGACAGCTTCCTTCGTGGACGACCTCGGGGCGGATTCTCTCGACCAGGTCGAATTGGTGATGGCGTTCGAGGAAGCCTTCGGAATCGAAGTTCCCGACGAAGACGCCGAAAAGATGACCACGGTGAAAGACGCCGTCGATTACATCGACAAGCACGCCAAGGGAAAGTAAGCCACGAAATTTTCACTTCAACAGGGAGCATGGAAGAGTTGACTCGCCGCGTAGTCGTTACGGGTGTTGGATTGGTCTGCGCTCTTGGCATCGGCACGGAGGAATCCTGGAAGAACCTCCTCGCCGGCCAAAGCGGCGTCGGCCTTGTCACGCAGTTTGACACCACTGGCTTTGACTGCAAAATCGCCGGCGAAATCAAAAACTTCGATCCTTTCCTGTGGATCGAGAAAAAAGAACTGAAAAAAATGGGCCGCTTCATCCAAGTCGCTCTCGCTGGAGCGGACTTCGCCGTTAAATCCGCGAACTGGAAGCCCGCGGATTCTAACCTCGACGAAGTGGGCGTTTACGTCTCCTCCGGAATTGGCGGTTTCGACATCATCGAACGCGAGCACTGGAAATTAGTCCAGGGCGGACCCGGCAAAATTTCTCCCTTTTTCATTCCGTCCGCCATCGTCAATCTCGCTTCCGGACACATCTCCATTCGTTATGGGGCTAAGGGCCCGAATTCCGCCACCGCCACGGCCTGCTCAGCTTCCGCGCACGCCATCGGCGATTCTTTCAAAATCATCGAGCGCGGCGCAGCGGACATGATGATCTCCGGCGGCACAGAAGCCACCATTACCCCGATGGGCATCGGCGGCTTTGCTGCCATGAAGGCGCTCTCCACTCGCAATGACGATCCCGGTCACGCCAGCAGGCCCTTCGACGCCGGGCGCGACGGCTTCGTCGTCGGCGAAGGCACGGGCATCCTCATCCTGGAATCTCTCGAGCACGCGCAAAAGCGCAACGCTCCCATCCTCGCCGAAATCGTTGGCTACGGAATGTCTGGCGACGCCTACCACATCACGCAGCCGGCCGCCGACGGCGATGGCGCCTACCGCGTCATGAAAGCAGCCCTCAAGGATGCCAAGCTCAAGCCGGAGGACATCGGCTACGTCAACGCCCACGGAACTTCCACTCCGCTCGGTGATGTCATCGAGACTCGCGCTCTAAAGAGGGTTTTTGGCGACTACGCTAAAAATGTCCCGGTAAGCTCGACGAAATCGATGACCGGACATCTCCTCGGCGGTGCAGGTGGCCTCGAAGCTGGCATCAGCGTTCTCGCGCTTCGCGATCAAATTCTGCCGCCCACGATCAATCTCGAAACGCCCGATCCCGAGTGCGACCTGGATTACGTCCCGAACACCGCCCGCAAAGCCACCATCGACTACGCGCTCTCGAATTCCTTCGGCTTCGGCGGCACAAACGCCGCCTTGATTTTCAAGCGCTGGAGTGGCAACTAGATTTTCTCTGGGGTGCCCCACCCTCGGTTTTTGAGGGCGGGCTTCGGCCTTCGAATCGAATAGGCTTCACGAGCTCTTATAACACTGAAGGACTAAACTTCGTGAACATCATCGTCTGCATCAAGCAGGTTCCCGCAAAGGACGCTCCTCTCGCCATCGCCGGAAACTGGATCAAAGAATCCGACATCGGCTTCGAAATGAACGAGCCGGACAGCTACGCCCTCGAAGAAGCCCTGCGCCTGAAAGAAAAGCATGGCGGGGAAGTCATCGTTCTTTCCATGGGCCCCGAGCGCGTGAAGCAAACCATCAAGGAAGCTCTCGCAAAAGGCGCCGACCGCGCCATTCACATCGCGGACGACAACTTCGCGCAACTCGATCCGCTCGGCTCCGCAAAAGCCCTGGCTGCCGCCATCAAAAAGGAAAAAGTGGACCTCGTCCTCACCGGCCTCCAAAGCGACGACCACGGCTTCGGCCAAACCGGCGTCCTCCTCGCCGCGCTTCTCGATCTTCCGCACGCCACCATCATCATGCAGATCGAAGTCGCAGGACGGAAAAATGCGCCTCAAGCGCGAACTCGAAGCCGGCTGGTTTCAGCACATGGAGTGCCCCGTGCCCGCCGTGCTCTCCATTCAATCCGGCATCAACAAAGTCCGCTACGCCACGCTAAAAGGCATCATGGCCGCCAAGAAAAAAGAGATTGGCGCCGTCACCCGCGAATCTCTCGGCATCTCAGCACGAATCCACTCAAAAAATCGAAAAAATCTACGTCCCCACCAAAACCAAAAAAACCGAATTCCTCACCGGCACTCCCAAGGAAGTCGCCACCAAACTCGTCGAAAAATTGAAGTTCGAAGCGCGGGTGATCTAACCATGAAAATTCTCGTCATCACCGAACTTCGCCAAGGCAAGTGGAACAACGCCAGCTTTGAAACTCTCGCCGCTGCCCAGCAAATCGCGAAAGACACATCGAGCACGATCAGCGCCCTCGTCATCGGCAAAGGCGTCGCCACATTCGCCGATGAACTCGCCACCAAAAACGTCGCCGAAGTCCTCCAAGTCGAACACGACCTCCTCGAATCCTACACGCCCGACGGCTTCTGCGTCGCGCTCTCCCAAGTCATCAATTCTGCCAAGCCCGATCTCGTCCTCTTCCCCCACACCTACCAAGTCCGCGATTTCGCTCCCAAACTCGCCGCCTCTCTCGGCAAAGGGATGATCGGCGACTGCATCGGCTATCGCAACGAATCTGGCAAGCTCGTCTTCGTTCGCCAAATGTTTCAAGGCAAAACCGCCGCCGACGTCACCTTTCAAGGCGCCGCCCCTTGGTTCGCCTCCTTCCAATCCGGCGCCTTCCGCGCCGATCTTCTGGCCGCGCATCCGTCCGGCAAAGCTCCAGTAAACGCCATCGCCGTCACCCTCAACGCCGAGCAAATTCGCACCAAGCCCCTCGACCTTTTCAAGGAAGCCAAATCCGCCGTCGACCTCACGCAAGCCCCTCTCATCGTCGCCATCGGCCGCGGCATCAAAGCCCCCGAAAATATTCCCCAAGCCGAAGCCCTCGCCAAAGCTCTCGGCGGAGAAATCGCCGCCTCTCGCCCCATCTGCGACGAAGGCTGGCTCCCCATGGAGCGCCAAATCGGCAGCTCCGGCCAAACCGTCGCCCCCAAACTCTATCTCGCTCTCGGCATCAGCGGCGCCATCCAGCACGTCGTCGGCATGAAAGGCGCCCGCACCATCGTCGCCATCAACAAAGATGCCAACGCCCCCATCTTCGAAATCGCCGACTACGGCGTAGTCGCCGACATCTTCGAAATCATGCCCGCCCTAACCGAAGCCCTAGAAAAATCCAAATCCTCCTAACATCGCCTCCCATGTGTGCCAACACGCGCCCTTGCGCCAATACTCGCACTTGCACCAACAAATGTCATTCCGAGCGAAGCGAGGAATCTGCTTTTTCTTCTCTGTACCTTCTGTGCCTACGTGCCCTCTATGTAAATTTTGTTTCTTCCCCCGTTCGACTTTCAACTTTCGACTCTTCAACTCGACCCTCTGGGCTGACCTCAAGGAATGCAAGTCCTAAGCCTCTGTGTATAATCTTTTTTCTTTCCTGTTCAACTTTCAACTTTCGACTTTCAACTCGGCCTTCCGGGCTGATAAATTCCCGAAAGCAGAAAGGCGAGCGACAATGAAAACGGACTTGCTGCGATTCGACGGCGCTGTCGAGCGGGATCCCGCCATCGATACGTGGATGAAACAGCATGCCGGTGAATTGGGAGCCATCGCGCATCAGTGGTTTGAGGTAATGCGAAAGTGCGGGGACGAAGTCCGGGAGCTTCTGCATGACGGCTGCCCGACCGCATGCTTGGGAGACGCGCCCTTCGGCTACGTGAATGTTTTCACCTCGCACGTAAACGTAGGCTTCTTTCACGGCGCAGCCCTGCCGGATCCCGCTCGCCTGTTGCAAGGCACCGGCAAGTTCATGCGTCATGTGAAACTGAAACCCGGAACGCCCACAAACGCCGCAGCCCTAAGCACGCTCATCGATGCAGCCTACTCCGACATAAAGGCCCGCGTCGAAAACGGTTAGCTACCTAATGTTTCCCCCACGTTTCCCGGGCGGCACTCGCCATTTTAAAGGGAGGAAACGTCCCGTCTGTCCCCTTCGGTTCCAGTCAGGTATTCTTTTAGGTCGCTTATTTTTAGCTAGGGCAACTAGAATGCACCTCGCCAGCCTGCTGGTGCGGTCGGGAAACACTCCGAGACGAAAAACAGCGACATCGACGTGCTTCGGGCAAGGAGTCGTTCCTTGTCGCTTGCGTTCGACGGAATGGGGTCCCTATGCTTCGCAAAGAAGCGGCGTACCGACCCTTTGGATTGGGCAGCCGCCCGGCGAGACCGAAGCTTCACCGAAGGAGGAGAAATCGTGAAATCCAAGATCCCAGGAGTCCTGATTTTGTGTGTCCTTTCTGTTGTCCCAGCTCTAGCCCAAACGCCGACGAATACCACGAGTACCAGCCCTGCGGCGGGCGGTGCCAGCCCCGTGGTATTCGGGCCCGGAACGACAAACTTCATCCCGCGATTTTTGAGCCCGAATCACATCGGAGATTCGAACATTTTTCAATCGCCGAGCGGGAACATTGGAATCGGTACGACGAGTCCGCTTTTTCCGCTGGTTGTCACTAATGGCACCGGCTTTAACTCATTCCCGTCTGAGGCATTTTTCGAAACGGAGGGGGCGGATCAATTCACGGCTGCGATCCGAGCCCTGGCAGGCCAGCAGACGAGTAATCTAACTTTTGCTATCGATGGTGTAACTTTCAGTCCCGGAGGGATCGGCGTTCAAGGCAATCACGCCACTTCAGGGGGGGCCTTTGGCGGAGGGGTGAAGGGTCAGACTTCCGCAACCAACGGTTTTAATTTTGGCGTCTGGGGTGCTGCCCTAGGCACAACCGGATCGGGTGTAGGAGTTATGGGCACGACGGCGAGCCCATCGGCAAATGCAGTCCTCGGCAACAACCCAAGCATTACCGGCGGGGGAGGCGGTGGCGTCATGGGGTTGACAAGTTCAGCCGATTTTGGATTCTCCTACGCCGTTCGGGGCACAGCGACAGCTACCACTGGCAGCGCATTAGCTCTCTTTGCCGAAACGTTTAGCCCTGATGGAGCCGCTGGGTATTTCCTGAATCGCGGAGGCGGGAACATCATTGTCGGACATACGGGTATAAACGACACCCTAAGCGTTTTCCGTGTTGACAGTTCTGGACGTGTCTTTGCTGATGGCGGTTTCCAACCCAATGGGGCGGACTTCGCCGAATCGATGGCTGTGACAGGAGATCGCAGCAAATATGCAGCCGGAGACTTGCTAGTGATAGACCCAACTGCTAAGCATCACGTGGCATTAGGACGGCGGCGCTATTCAACACTGGTAGCGGGAATCTACTCCACAAAGCCCGGATTGCTCGGTGCTACACGCGGAGTGGATGAATCTGCACCACAGGACGAAGTTCCTCTTGCGGTAGTTGGCATTGTGCCTTGCAAGGTTACGGCAGAAAATGGCCCGATCCAGATAGGCGACCTGCTGGTAACTTCCTCCATCCCCGGTCACGCGATGAAAGGAACCGACCGAAGCAAGATGCTTGGTGCTGTGGTCGGGAAGGCGCTGGAGCCCCTGCCGCAAGGCACCGGCATCATTCAGGTGCTTGTGACGCTTCAATAGAACAACCTCTGCGGGGTGCTTCGGATCTCAAGATTGGTCGAGTGATCGAGGCACCCCGTATTTTTCGCATTCCAATGGCCTAACGCCCGATAAGTCGTGCCAGCTCAACCGGACATGTTCGTACCGGCACCACTTCTCAACGAACAAAGAACCACGCAAAATCCATTCGAGGTTCTAACCAGACTTACGAATTCCCATTCGCTTGGCGCGAGGCCGCATGTTGCAGAAACGGTAATCTTACTGCCTCTCATACTCTGTCCCGCGTCACGCCATCTGCTGAACCCATTGCCTCCGCCATGCCGGCGCCTCGAAGGGATCCGCGAAATACTGTGTTTCGTGGACGACCTTGCCGTTGCGGAACTCCATAATACTCACCGTGTATGCCACTCTCCCCTGGTACGTGATTGTGTATTCCGTGATCCAGAGATCCCCGTTTCCCAGAATCCGCTTGACCTTGAAGCCGGACGGTTTGCCGGGATGATGACTCCGCAAGGCCTGCAAATTGCTCCTCCCGAGGATTCGCTCGCCCGACTGGGGATAATCACAAATGGCATCGTCATCGTAAATATCGTGTTCCGCGTTTGCATCGCCGGCTGCCGACGCCTGCCAGTGCGCATCCAAGGCCGCACGGATTTGTTCCTCTTGCATGGACTGCTCAGGCTGCGGTTTCGCTTTCATGTTCCTCTTCCCCCTCTCAACTACCTTGTCGAATGAAACCCACCTTAAATCCATCCGAGGTTCTAACCAGACTTACGCCGCCCCATTCGCTTGGCGCGCGGCCGCACGTAGTGGAACCGGATTAAATAAATATTCTCGCCTCGACCATGTTTCGCGACCTTGAGCAGGTCCAGAACGCCAAGGAATCCAGACTCCCGCGCCAGTTCAGGAGTAATATCCGGAAACCCGATCCGTTCAATCGAATCGACTTCAATCTCGCCTTCCTCCATACGGTATCGCCCGCCCACTCTGACGCGGGGACTCATCCAGATCCGCACGCTGCAAGAGATTTCTCCGCGACGTATTCCCTCGCGAAGTCGTTTAGTGAAAGTCATAAAGAGAGTTTACGTCCAACGCCGCAGGGCGCCATACCTTCACCGTTCCATAAGCCCCGATGAGTCAGGTAAATCAGGACTACGCGTTCATCGCACGAGAAAGGCCCTCTCTCGCCGCCCCGTTCCGGGCTTCGATGGCCTTGACCGAGTTTTCAAACGCCCTTTCCAAAATGCGCCTGCCGATGGTACCGAGCACCAAGTCGAGCAGCCATCCCTTGAGGTTCTTGCCTTCGCGTACACTCAAGCCTCTTTTGTTTTTGCCGCCGCGGTAAATGCCGCCGCATTCTTTCGGACAAACTCCTGCACGCTCAGCGGCCGTTGCCCCGTCAGCGTGAGCACGTCGTCCGACAGCCGGTCGAAACGTCCCCCGCGGTGCAGATCGCCCATCGCCGCCAGGTGGTTCACCACGTGAACCGGCCAGCCCCGCTTAAGCAGCTCGTCCCGCCACGGCTCGACGGCAATGTCCTGAAAGGTGATTGTGCGGCCCAGTGCCTTCGAATACTCCTGTGCAAAGAAATGCATGTTCTCGGACTGCGGACCGGTCAGGTGATAGATCTTGCCGATGTGCGGCTGCGGATTGGCGAGCAGCGCGGCGATCACCCGCGCAACGTCTTCCGCTGCCACCGGCGAAGTCTTGCCCTCCCCGAACGGTAGCCTGATCTGATCGGATTCCCTGACGGAATCCGGAGTCAAAGTCAGGAAGAAGCCTTCGAGAAACACTGTCGGCCGCACGTGCACAACCGGCAGACCGGACCAGTTCAGCGCCTGCTCGGCGAGCCAGTGCAGCTTGTGCTGCGGGCTCGGAGTAGTTTCGGTAATGCTCATCTGAGAGACCGTCATCTGCGACATATTGATGAACGCCTTCACGTCGTGATGCTTCGCCACCGCCGCCGCATTGACCGTCGCGGCCAGGTAGGCATCCGAAACCGACATGCCCAAGTACATCGTCTCGCAGCCAGCAATCACCCTATGCATGGAATCGAGATCGAGCAGATTGCCGACCACGACTTCCGCACCCAGACCGCGCAATGCTTGCGCGCGCTCGTCCTCAGTTCGCACCATCGCCCGCACCGCCTTGCCTTGCTTCAACAGCAGTTCGGTGACCGTGCGTCCTACCGCCCCGACGCGGCCCGCCGCGCCGGTAACCAGAATGGGATTTGCCATGTTTCTCTCCTGCGCGTTCACTTCAATCTAAGTCAGATTTGTTGACACTGCAGAGTGAATTCGACGGTACGGGTACCCGGCTCATGTCGCGCCTGCCGTTCGCGCCGCTCTAGCCGTGCTGTTCCGCTCTTCGATGGCCTTCACGGAGTTTTCAAACGCCTTTTCCAAAACCCGTCTGCCGATCGTGCCGAGCACCAAGCCGAGCATCCATCCCTTGAGGTTCTTGCCGTCGCGTACAACGACCACGTCAATGTCGGTCGTGTCGGCAGGCTGGCGCTTGAACGTGTAGGTGTGGCCCGACGCGCCTCCCCACGTGTTGGAGTCCGTCGTCGTGAGGACGACGCGGTTGGGATCGGACCAGTCGTAGTGCAGGCGTTCCCAGATGCCCCCCGAGCCTTCCGTGACGTCGGCTTCTGATTGGCCGAGGTGATGCACCTTCAGGTACTCGTCAGCGCTGTTGCCAAAGAGCTTCGAGCGGCCAGGCCCGAAGTCGGTGAGCCCGGCGACGTACTGCTCGGGCGTCGAGGTCGTTGTCTGGTGCAGGCGGATCGTAGACATGCGTGCTCCTTACTGGGGCGGTGTCACCCAGATTTCCATCGAAAACTGATACACCCCTTGGGTAGCGTAACGTCTTTTGTGTAAATTCCGGTTTTGAGCGAAAAAAAGGGCGTACTTTCCTTTGGAGCGCGAACTCACAGAGGAGGTACACCCTAATGCGAGAACTGGAAGTCCTCGTGGATGGTCATCTTAAGCTGGACCTGGCCGACTGCCAAGAATTCTTTGAACAGGACCTTGCCGAGCACGTGCGTTCCGCAATCAAACGGCTGATCGAGCAGGCTTTGCTGGCCGAGCGCGACCGCCATCTCGACCTCGGCTACTACGAGCACGCTCCCACCGCCCGTCTGGACTACCGCAACGGCTACTACTTTCGCGATCTCACCACCAAGCTGGGCGTGCTCTGCCGTCTGAAAGTTCCCCGCACCCGCGGCGGGTTTCGCTCCCAATTCCTTCCGCGCTATCAGCGCCGCCAGCAAGACGTCAACGAACTGGTGCTCCAGGCTTTTCTGCGCGGCATCTCCACCCGCCAGGTCGGCCAAGTTCTCGAACCCTTTCTCGGAGAATGCTATTCCGCGCAGACCATCTCCAACATCACCCGCCAACTGGACCACGCCGTCGCACAGTTCCATCGCCGCGCCCTGCGCGACGACTACCTCTACCTTTTCCTCGATGGCGTGTCGCTCAAAATGCGCGATCTCTCCGCTAAAGTCCGCCGCCGCATGGTGTTAGTGGCCTACGGCGTGCTCCCCAACGGCAAGCGCGAAATTCTCGACTACCACTTCGCTCACGGCGAAAGCGAAGCCGCCTGGCTGGAGTTTCTGCAAGGGCTGTTCCTGCGCGGCCTGGAAGGAAAACATCTCCGGCTAATCGTCACCGACGGCGGCAAAGGCTTGCGCGCCGCTTTGCCGGTGGTTTTTCCACGGGTGCCCATGCAACTCTGCTGGGCTCACAAGATGCGCAACATCGCCAGCAAAGTCGGCCGCCAGGACGGCTCCTGCGTAGCCGAAGCCTCCGCCATCTACCGCGCCAGCAGCAGGAACGAAGCGCTACGCGCCTTCCGCCAATGGAAACAGCACTGGGAGCAGCGCCGGCCCACCGCTGTGGCTTGCGTCGAGCACAACCTGGACGCGCTATTGAATTTTTTCAACTTGCCGGAAGCGCACTGGAAAAAACTGCGCACCACCAACGTGATCGAACGCGCCTTCCGTGAAGTGCGCCGCCGTACCCGCCCCATGTCCAGCTTCACCAATCTCGAAAGCTGCGACCGCATCATCTACGGCGTCCTCTCGCACCTGAACAGCTCCTGGGAAAGAAAACCCTTTTTCAAATTTACACAAAATCCTTGACGGTACCACCCCTTGTTTTTCCTTGACAATAGGTTGAACTTTATTTATCATACTCTTTAGGTAATACTACGAATCGCTTCTGGAACGCCAACGACTCTTCGGTTGGCGTTTTTGCCTTTCGGGCCAACCTATACCCTAAGTCCTTTGCTCGCAACACTTACGAAATCTGCACAACTCTAGTGCAAATTCGCCTACGTAAACTCTTTGGAATGAACACTTACATAACTCCCACAAAACAAGCAGCTTGATCTACTTTAGAATGAACACTTATGAGAAAACCCCGGGGGGAGGGGCAGTTATGGTTAACCACGAATTCAAGCTTAGGACATAACACCGGACGAATTCCAGAAGCTCCGCTAAGAACCGGAGAGCTTTGCTAAGATTAATTAATCCATGACCGTCCAACGCGAACAACTCGAAGCCGACGTCCTGATCGTCGGCGCAGGCCCCGCCGGCCTCTCCTGCGCCCTGCATCTCGCCAATCTCATCAAAAAACACAACGACTCCGGCGCCAAGCCTCAGCTCTCCGCCGAAAATATCTACGTCCTCGAAAAAGGCCGCGAAATCGGCGCCCACCAACTCTCCGGCGCCATCATGAATCCCAAAGCCCTAGCCGAACTAGTCCCCGACTTCGAAAAATCCGCGCCCCTCGACACGCCCGTCACCGATTCCGCCGCTCTCCTCTTCACCAAAAACTCCTCCATGCCGTTTTCCCATCACTCCTCCGCCCTTCCAAAACAAAGGCAACTACGTAATCTCTCTCAGCAAGCTTACGAAATGGCTAGGCGGCCTCGTTGAAGCCGCCGGCGTCAACGTCTTCAAAGAATTTGGTGGCGCTCAACTCATCTACGAAGGCGACGTCATCGCAGGCGTGATCACCGAAGACAAAGGCCTCGACAAAAACGGCAAGCCCAAAGCCAATTTCACTCCCGGCTACGAACTCCGCGCCAAAGTCACCGTCCTCGCCGAAGGCACTCGCGGCTCGCTCACAAAAAATCTCGTCGCCACAAAAAAACTCGACAATATTAATCCGCAATCCTACGGCATCGGCATCAAGGAACTCTGGGACATCCAACCGGACCGCATCCAACCAGGCTACGTCGCCCACACGCTAGGCTGGCCCGTCTCGACCGACATGTACGGCGGCGGCTGGATCTACGGCCTCTCCAACAATCGCCTCTCCATCGGTCTCGTCCTCGCTCTCGAATACGCCGATCCCCAGTTCGATCCCCACGCCGCCTTTCAAACCTGGAAGACCCACCCGTTCCTAAAAAAAATTCTCGAAGGCGGCAAGCTTGTCCGCTACGGCGCCAAATCTCTCCCCTACGGCGGCTGGTATGCCATCCCGCGCACTTACGTCGACGGCGCCCTCATCATCGGCGATTCCGGCAGCTTCCTCGACTCGCAGCGCCTCAAAGGCATCCACATGGCCATGAAGAGCGGCATGTTAGCCGCTGAAACAATTTTCGAGTCCCTGAAAGCTGGCGATGCCTCCGCAAAAACTCTCAGCGCCTTCCCCAAGAAAATCGAGCAGAGCTATATCAAAAGAGAATTGTGGCAGGTCCGCAATTTCCACCAATCCTTCCAACACGGCATGTTTCGCGGCTTCTTCCACGCCGCTCTCCAGCAAATTACGGGTGGCCGCGGCCTCATCGATCCCATGCATGCCCACGCCGGCTACCAAGCCTACGAAAAAATCAACGGCCGCCCCGCTCCGGAAAGCTTCAAGGGCGACGGCAAACTTACCTTCGACCGTCTAACCGACGTCTATCACTCCGGCACGCGCCACGAAGAGGATCAACCTTGCCATCTCGACGTCAGCCGACCTGAATATTTGTTCAACAAAATGTGTGGTGGAATTCGGCAACCCTTGCCAATATTTTTGTCCAGCGGCCGTCTACGAAATGGCCAAAGCAAGCCGACGGCCACAAAAACTAAAAATCAATGCCGCCAATTGCGTCCACTGCAAAACCTGCGACATCGCCGATCCCTACCAAATTATCAATTGGGTTGTTCCCGAGGGCGGCGGCGGCCCCAACTACGAAGGCATGTAAAATTCTTCGGTCTACCCCACCGATCGCAAGTACATCATCTTCGAACAAATTCTCGTCTCACCCGCCTCGCTACCATAGCCGGCGAAAGAACGACCGCACCCGGTCGAAAACGGAAGCCTCCGGCGGAGCCGGCGCATGTACAGGAGCACTTGCGACGGGCGGCTGCGGCGGCGTCGCGGCAGCCGTAGCTACCGGCTCCCCTTCTACCCGCCCCTGAAATATCAGTGTTAGGCCGCACTCGCACGCGCCGCACAATCACCATCAGCCTCGGGTCCGGTTCGGGCTGCACTTTTGCGCTCGCGTCAAATCTCAGCGGCGGCATGATGACCGTCGTATATCGGCTCTTCCTTCTTTTCTGGTTTTTCACAGGAGCCAGCTATAGCCACCCGAATTTTGTGACCGGTTCGATCTTTGCGGTCTCGACGGCTCGGACCGTGCGGGATTCACGCGCCAGGCGGAATCTGCGGGAGCTTTCGCGATTTGCAATTCGCAGTTGCAATGCCCCGCGGTGTTCCGCAGGGTGTCGATTTGCCCGTTCGCCAGCATCACATCGCCGCCCTGCGGTACCATCACGCTCTGCCCGCTGAGCTGTTGCTCCAAGCGCATCGCGCCGCGATAGGTGCGAACGCACATCATTCCAGAGCTCTCGAAACCCACAAGAATCTCTCTCGGGTCGTCGCCTATCGCCACCGACTGTGCTTGAATCTGTGCCGTATACACGGTCAGCGCAGGTTCCCGCTCGAGCCGTGCGCGTATCGCGCCGCTCTCCAGTGCCACTGTCAAAGACCCGCCGGATTTCAAGACTGAAAAATGCGCCGGACCGCAAATCGAAATCTGCCCGCCTTCGACTAGACTAATCCGCGCCTGACCGGACTTCACCCTCACGTCGCTGCCGCTACGCAGAATTGTTTTCACTTGTCCGCCGACAACTTCCACGCTCATCGGTCCGGTCACCGCGATATCCTGGCCCTCGATGACGCCCACCGTATCGCCCGCTGGCTGGTCGGACGCTGCCGCAACTGCGACAAGCACCGCGACCCAGAGCATCGCACCCACGACGCCAAAAAATCGCGCGCGCCGCGGCAATTCACGCTCATGCTCTCGAAGCAGCACTCTTAATTCGTCTCCCACAACCCAGGCAAGAAACTCTCGCCTATACTATACGTCACGGCGCCTTTTTCTCTGGCGCATTCCGAAACCATGACCGCACCCGACGCATCCGGCCCCGCACTGCCCGATCCCGCGCAGGATTCCGCGAAAAAAATCGCTGCCGAACCAATCAGCGCGCACTACGACACCCGCCTTCCGGAATTGCCCTGGTCTCGCCGCATCCAAATTCCCTTCATCGCCGCCGCGGTCTACAGCGTGATTCGCATTCTCGGTCCCACCTTGCGTTTCGAAGTTCTCGGCTGGCAGAACGCCGAGCGCGTCCATGCCGCAGGCAAGCGCTGCATCTGGGCCTTTTGGCACCGCATCATCATTCCCATTGTCTGGTGGCACCGAAACCATGGCGTCGTCGTGATGAACACCACCGCCTTCGACGGCCAGTGGACCCGCAAAGTCATCGAGTGGCTCGGCTTTGGCACCGCACAGGGAAGTTCTTCACGCGGAGGCCTTCGCGGATTGGCGGTCATGGCTCGCCGCCTCGAAGAAGGCGTCGATTGCGCTTTCACGATCGACGGTCCGCGCGGCCCTCGTTACGTCGCCAAGCCCGGCCCGGTCATGCTCGCCAGAAAAACCGGCTGCCCCGTCCTTGGTTTTTCACATCGGAGTCGACCGCGGAAAAACCTTCGAGAAAACCTGGGATCACTTCCTCTTGCCCGCTCCGTTTGCGCGCGCCGTCATCCTTTTCGCTCCGCCGATTTACGTCCCGCCAGACGCCAACGCGGAACTCCTCGAGGCCAAGCACGCTGAAATGCAACGCGAACTCGAACGCGTCAGGGATATCGCTGAATCCTGGTTTTTTCTTAGCGAAACAGACCGGCAAAACTTCCGCGCCGAATTTTCAAGATAGTGGGACAGACAATCTTGTCTGTCTCCCGTTTGTCTTAACGCCCCTCAATCATCAGTCCAGACGTCGGTACTTTTTCCGTTCCAACCACTCACTCGGCTCAATTCCCGGCCCGCTCCCCCAGCTTCACCGGCATATCCAGCTTCTTCCCACCTCGATAAACCGTCACGCTCACCGTATCCCCTGGCCTCTTCCGGTTCAAACCACATTCATATCAAATTGACTCGCAATTTTCTGTCCGTCGATCGCCACGATCACATCTCCGCCAATCGCGATTCGCCGCATCCCTGCCAACGCTTCTCGGTCTCCGCCATGCAAGCCCGCCGCTGCCGCGGGACCTCCTCGAGTTACTCCCTCGACCAGCAATCCTTCCTTCACGGGAAGATCCAGCGCCTCCGCCAGCCATCCGCCCACTTCCAGCGTCTGCGCGCCAAGAAACGCCTGCCGCACTCGCCCTTCCGTCATCAAATCGTGCGCAATCCTCTTCGCCGCGTTCACCGGAATCGCGAAACCAATTCCCGCCGTCGTCCCGCTAGGCGTATAAATCGCCGAGTTAATCCCGATCACTTCGCCATGCGAATTGATCAGCGGCCCGCCCGAATTTCCCCGATTAATCGCCGCATCCGTTTGGATCGCCTCGTCAATGTACGTCGTCTGGCTCGTTTGCACCGTCCGGCCCAGCGCGCTCACCACTCCCGTCGTCAGCGTGCTTGCAAACCCAAACGGGTTCCCGATCGCCAGAACTTTTTGCCCCACTTGCAGCTTCGACGAATCCCCGAGCGCCAGCGCCACAAGCGGCTTGCCTTTCGGCTCGATTTTGATCAGTGCCACATCGTTCCGCTGGTCCGCTCCGATAAATTTCGCCGGATACCGCGACTGGTCGCCTAGCACCACCTCAATCGATTGTGCTTCCTGCACCACGTGAAAATTCGTCAAAATGTACCCGCGCGGATCAATCACGAACCCAGACCCCGCTCCTTCCACCGGCACAGGGTCCATGAAAAAATCATATTCCGTTGCCTTCGTCAGAATATTCGCCACTGCCGACGACGCCTGTCGGTAGACCCGCACGTTGATGGACTCCTCGTCCGTGAGCGCCGCGTCGCGCTGTGCAACGTCCGTCAGTCCCGCTCCCATCGGCAACGCCTCCACCTTTTCGGTTGGCGTTGGCCCCATCGTCCTCCCGCCCAATAGGCCCCGGAAATAAGCACCACTGCGACAATCAGCAGTCGCGTCACATTCGATATTTTCCCCGCGCTCATATTCGCAATCCTTCCCCGACTTCATCTGCATCTTACGTTAGCACACGAAAATTTCCGCCAGGACTTTGTGGTGGCGGGTCTTTGGACCCGCTCATTTCTTAGACGCTGTCTCGCCGCTTCTCGCTTCAGCCTGGCCGCCAGTTCCTCCACTTGCCGCCTCGTCTCCTCCATTGATCCCGAGCAATCAATCTTTTCCGTAGCGTACCGAAGCTTTTCTTCCGCTGGCATTTGCGCCGCAATCCGTCGCTGCGCTTCCTCTTTGCTCATCCCTCGCTCGAGCAATCGCTCCATCTGCTGCTCCGGTTTGCACCATGTCACGATCAATCCATCCAGTTTTTTCTGATACCCCGCCTCCACCAGCAATGCAGCCTCGACGAACGCGGCATCACGAACTCCGTCCCTTTCCCATTCTGCGAATGTTCGAATCATTTCTTCTTCCACGCGCGGATGGACAATGGCGTTCAATCGCCCCAGCTCTTCCTGGTCCGCAAACACCACCGCTCCAAGCTTGCCGCGGTCGAATCCGCCCGTCGGCCTGCAAAACCTCCGTCCCGAATTCCCGCAGGACTTCCTCGTACGCTGGCTGTCCCGGTTCGATTAACGTATGTGCCAGCCCATCCGCATCCAGCACCTTAAACCCCAGCTCCCGTAGCATTCCCGCAACGGCGCTCTTGCCGCTGGCGATTCCTCCGGTAAGGTCCAATCCGCTTCATTCCGTATTTTACCGCGCACGCGAACTGGCCGGCCCGCCCGCCGGAATCGTCCGTGGAATTGCTTTCGCCCGCCGCATCCGCGCCGCCTTCACCGTATTGCTCATCAGCATCGTAATCGTCATCGGACCCACTCCTCCTGGTACCGGCGTAATCGCGCCCGCCACGTTCACCGCATCTGGATGCACATCTCCCACCAGCGCATTCCCCTTCGCCCTGAATTTTTCCAGCCGCGCCGGAAAATTCCGGAACAGCCGCTCCGCCTCCGCCGCATCTGTCACGCGATTTGTCCCCACATCGATCACGGTAGCGCCCGGCTTAACCCAATCCGCCTGCACAAACCCCGCCTTGCCCATCGCCGCCACAACAATGTCCGCGCGCCGCACCACTTCCGGCAAATCCCGCGTCTTCGAATGGCAAATCGTCACTGTCGCGTTCGCATGCATCAATAGCAGCGCCATCGGCTTGCCCACAATATCGCTCCGCCCCAGCACCACCGCGTTCGCGCCCTCAATCGGAATATCGTTCCGCCGCAAAATCTCCATGCACCCCGCCGGCGTGCACGCCACCAGCCCCGGCCGCCCGCTCACCAGCTTCCCCAAGTTCACCGGATGAAACCCGTCCACATCCTTCGCCGGATCAACCGCTTCCAGAACCCGCTTCGTATCCACCTGCGCCGGCAATGGAAGCTGAATCAGAATTCCATCCGTGTCATTGTCCCGGTTCAAATCCTCCACAATCGCCAGAAGTCTCCGCCGTACTCGCGCTCGCCGCCGGCGTGATGAACCCGCTCCCCATCCCCAACTGCTCGCAAGCCGCAATCTTGCTCTTCACATAAATCTGCGAAGCCGGATTGTCCCCCACCAACACCGCCGCCAGTCCCGGCCGTATCCCCGCCGACGCAAGGATCGCCACCTCATCCTTCAACTCCGCAAAAATCGCATCCCGTATCTTCGTCCCATCCAATATCCGCGCCGTCATTCCACCCTCACCCCTATCTTTCTCTCATACGTGCGCATGCACACACGAATGCGTGATGCCACGCACCCTCACGCAACAAATTGTCCCCCACTTCGCCCCCTCTGTCACGCTGGCACAAACCTGCGCTGTGGGTCATTTCTGACTACCGTGTTTCACGCTTTGAACCGCTCCGCCGTTCGAGGGAATCTATGCCAGAATGGGGCGCATGAGCCGACCGGCACTAGCGACATTGGTGCTTGCTGTAATCGCTCTTAGTTCGTGGTTACAGCAGCCCAGGGTAGACGCGGCGGCTGAGCCGAAAGACGAATCAGGCCTAATCGATGGGATTGTTACGTATGAAGACGGAAATCCTGTTAAAGGCGCAACAGTCTACGCCGTTCCACTTGGGCGACCGATAGGGGCGATTATTCCCCACGGTGACTCTGATGAAACCGGGCACTTTGCAATTCGCATCCCCGGTTCTTGGTTCGGAAAATTTGCCGTTGTCGCGAAGAAGGAAGACGAAGACTATCCTGACATGAGTCAGCAGTTCTACAGCGACGATAAGTTCAAGACAGTAACCTTGACCTCCAACAAAACCGCTGAGACCGTCATGATTCGGCTTGGGCCGAAGGCGGGAGTTTTGCTGGGCACAGTGGCCGACGCACTATCTAACGCTCCTCTGAGTCCGTGTGTTGAGTTCAGACGAGCTTCGGAACCAAGCAATTTTTTGAGCGCCAGCGGGTTAGTCAAACCGAAATACAAACTACTGATTCCATCCGACACAGATATCCTCGTGAAAATTTCACTCGATGGCTACAAGACTTGGTATTACCCAGGAACTGTCGAAAAGGAAGCGCGTCAGGTGGTACGGCTTAAGCCGGGAGAAGAAAGGACTGTTGATATCCGGTTACAGCCCGATGCTGAAGATGCCAAAGTTGGCTGCCCAAAGCCCATCGGAACGGCCGTCAGCTCCCAGAATAAGTCGCATATCCGGAACCCACCTGACACCGAATCCGTCATCCCGGCGCAGCGAGGGATCTGCTTTTCTCTTTGAAGTCTTCCTCCGTCTGCGCATCTCCTACTCTGCGCCTCCGCGTTATCTTTTTCTTAGTTCTTCCGTCGCTTCTCCTCGCCGTATAATCTCCATCATGTCCGCACCCGCACCATCCCCGAATCCCGCCCCCCACCTCCGCATCCACTCCACCCAAATCTTCGTCCGCGACCAGGACCGCAGCCTCCGCTTCTACGTCGACCAACTCGGCTTCCACCTCGCCTACGACGCCAAGCTCCAATCCGGCGAACGCCTCGTCGCCGTCGCTCCTCCCGACGGCTCCGCCGTTCTTGCCCTCATCGCCCCCAAGCCAGATTCTGTCCAATACAAGCTCATCGGCCGTTCCACGCAAGTTCGTCTTCATCACCGAAGATGTCGTCTCCAAATATAAAGAGTGGTCCCTCCGCGGTGTCCGCTTTCAATCACACTCCTCGCCTCACGCAGGATAAAGTACGATTCCGAATCTCGCAGCGCCGCCCTGCATCGAATCTCCCCTTCTCGGCGAAGAAACCCCATCTGGGGCGGCGTCTCCACCCGCTTCCGAGATATCGACGGAAACTCTTTCTCCCTCGTCAGCTTCGACGAAGTCACTCACGCCCTCGAATCTCAACGCCGCGCCACCGCCGCCAAAGTCGAAACTCGACCGCCGCGCCACCCAGGAACTCGAAATCGCCAACGAAGTCCAGTGTCGTCTTTTCCCCCAGCTCCGTCCTCCCATCCAATCCCTCGACTATTGCGGTCTGTTGCTTCCCCGCGCGCGCCGTAGGCGGCGACTATTACGACTTCCTCGATCTCGGCCCCGATCGCTTCGGCCTGGTCATCGCCGACGTTTCCGGCAAAGGCATCGCCGCCGCTCTCCTCATGGCCAATCTACAAGCCAATCTCCGCAGTCAGTGCGCCATCTCCCTCGACCAGCCCCAGCGCCTCCTCTGCGCCGTCAATCAACTCTTCTCTCAAAACACTCCCGATGGCGCCTTCGCCACACTCTTCCTCGCCGATTACCACATCCCCACCGGCCGCCTCCGCTATGTCAACTGCGGCCATCCTGCCGCACTCATCCTCCGCTGTGACGATTCGATCGACCGCCTCGACCCCACCGCCACCGTCCTCGGCATTTTCAAGAAATGGGAATGCGAAATCGGCGAGCGCACCATCCACCCCGGCGACACCCTCGCCCTCTATACCGACGGCATCACCGAAGCCTTCAACGAGAATCGCGACGAATTCGGCGAAGACCGCCTGATCGAATCCCTCCGCCGCCATCGCGCCCAACCCTCCCAATCCCTCCTCAACTCGATCGTCGCCGACGTCCGCCAATTCAGCCCCCGCGAACAACACGACGACATCACCCTCATCATCGCCAAATCCGCTCTGTCTTCCGTCTGAATTTGTTTCCCCGAGCAGCACTGTCGTTCGGAGAGTAGGGAGAGATTCTGTTTTTTCTTTTCCTGCTCACTGTTGGGGAATCGGCGGCTCCAATTGCACGCCCAGCGGGATTGTGCTGTAGATGGCGTCCACACCTAGCGACGCAAAGAAATTCCAATCCGCTTCTGTGTTGGACGGATCGGCGAACACACGTAAGCCGAGTCCGTGAGCCGCCGACACAAATGCTGCGCCGCTGCCCGGTTGCGCTTGCTCAGCCGGCCCGAAAAAGTCCATTTCGCCACCTACCACACGAACACCGAGTCCCATCCCCGTCGCCAGGAACTGTTGCGGTGAAGCATAGCCCGGCAATCGGAACACCGGGCCAATCTCGGCCCATGTCAGCCCCAGCGAGTTTTTCTTGTTGATGATGGTGACCGGCAGCCCCGTAATCGCCGTAATCTGGGCGGGACTCAGCAGCTGCAGCCCCGAAATATCCAGTTCGCGCGGGATATCAGGCGCGGTTTTCCCCGCAAGATCGAGCAAGGCTGGCGAGAACGAATCGAAAATCACTTGGCGATCCATCTTTGCATTTCGCACTTCATTCACTGCCGCGGACACCACTGCCTGTTCAAGTTCGTCCGCCGGATCGCAATGCGGCGAAAACGCTTTCAGCTCGACGATGAAGATACCGCCCAGGTCGTCGCCGGCCCTTTCGTTGAATTCGCGCGCTACATTGAGCACCTGGTGCAACTCCGGGATGTAGGGCAAGCGCTGTTGGAGCTGGTCCAGCGTCAATGAGTGAATGCACGTAAAGTCATTCAAATAGTCGTTGTGGAAAACGGCCAGTCGCCCGTCTTGCGTCAGCTGCACGTCCACTTCGACGACGCGCGCGCCCAGGCGGTACGCGTCACGCACGGATTCAACCGTGTTCTCTAGCGGTAAGGTTGGGTCTTCGCCTTCATTCGGCGCGACTCCATGGTGCCCAATAGCAATCGGCCTTACCTTAAGCCGCAGAAAGTCCTCCGCCGTGCTGCGATGCATGGATCGTGATTTTCCTGCCGTGGCTCAGCGGCCAACGCGATCGGCCCGCAGAAGTCAAGGCACCAGCATCCCAAGCCACAGGCCCAAGCTTCTTGCCGCACTCATTTTCATTATGAAACCTCCAGAAAAATCGTCCGAGTGCAAGCCTACGAAACCCATTCAAACGTGGCAAGCGGCAAGCTGCGACTCGTCAACAGGAACGCGCACATGTCGCTCATTGTCGCCTGATATGCGGGGACTAGCGGCGCCGCGGCATCGGCGCCAGGGCAGGCGATTCAGCCTTGCAACCCTCTCTTGCTCAGGCGGTTACCAAAGTTCCTGATTCTCATAAAGGTTTTTTTGTTCCGATCAGAATCCGCACTCGGACTTCTCATCACTACGCTTACTGTTCTAGCCCGATGCGAATCATCAAATTCCGAAATCGTGGCTCGGAGCGCAGAGGATCCGCAAGAGGGTCGACGGCAAGATAGACGAGTCGGTCGTTGCGTTCCTGATAAGCCTTCTCTAGCCAGTCGAGAGCATGGGATTTTTCTCCCAACCCCTCATAGATAGCCGCGAAGTAAAGCGCCGAAATGTAGCGCTTGCCTTGAGTTTGCGGAGTTCGGCAAGTGCTCTGCGTCCCCCGGCTTAGATCTCCCGACAATGCCAGCGAATTTCCATACAACGCGATCATGATGGGATAGTCCCCGGAAATTTTTCGCCCCATGAGAAAACGCTTTCAGTGCCTCCGGATACATCTTTTTTTCGCGGTAGGCGGATCCAAGCCACAGGTATGCCGGCCAGTACGTCGGATACTCCTCGATGGTGTGCTGGGCGTGCGCAATGGCTGCGTCATACTTCCGTTCGTGGTAAAGGATTTCAGCCCGTACCGTATTGAAGAGAGGTGAAACTGGGTCGAGGTCCAGCGTGTACGCATTTTCCTCTTGGGCCTGCGCCAGCCGGTTCCGGGCCAAACAAAAATGGGCGTACCACTGATGCGCAGTCACATTATTCGGATCAAGGGCGAGGGCCTTTTGAAATTCTTGCTCGGCTGCCTTGAAATCCCATTCATAGCTGAACGCAACATTGGCGAGCACCGCGTGTGCCTCGGCCAGGTTCGCATCGAGTTGAAGCGCGCGCTCCGCAGCTTGACGCGCCTTGGGCTTGGCTTCGCTGGGACGCACATCGTCATAAGGGACCTGGCTTAACAGTGCGTAGCCGCTGGCCAGCCCCGCGTAGGCCAGCGCGTAATTCGGATCTTTCTGGATGGCCTGCTGGTAAGCTTCAATGCTCTTGGGCACATCGCCGCGATTGGTCCAGTAGAAGCGCCCTTGCAGGTAGGCGTCGTAAGCCTCTCCATTGACGGCTCGCGTTGCCGCAAGCGCGGTGCGGCTCGAGCTGCCCGCACCCACGGGAAGCGCCACACGAATTTGTCCGGCGACCGCTGTCGCTACCTCATCTTGCACCCGCAGTATGTCTCCGACGTCACCCGTGTAGGAATCGGCCCACACCTGCGTTTGGTCGCCCACCTGCACCAGTTGCAGATCAATGCGAACCTGATTCCCGCCGCGCCGCACGCTGCCTTCGAGCGCGTACTGCACTTCCAGCGAACGGCCGACATCAGCAATCGATTTCCCGGCCAGGCGCTTCGAGGAATCTGCATCGATAACTCCTAAACGCTGTGGATTCAGACGCCCAAGCTGCGTGATCATTTCATCGGTCAGGCCTGCGCTGAAGTAATCCTGTTGTGAATCTCCGCTAAGATTCTTCAGCGGGAGGACGACGAGCCGAATCTTTCCGGTCGCCGGTTTCGGTCCAGCCAATCGGAATCGTTGCGAAAACAAAAAAAGTCCAAGAACTGCCACTAATCCCAGGGTAACGGTGATTTGCACACGAGTCACACGCCAGCGAGTAGATCCTGTGGTTTTCTTGTCGCTATCACTGGACAACTCTGAACCACCGTTTTCAACGACAACGTCGATCTTCGGATCCACTGAGATGTTGGGATCAGCAGTTGCAACCACGGACACCTTGACGGGGGGATCGGCTTCGGAATGATTCCCATTGCCGGACCCGACCTCTGCCGGAAAGTTCGGAGGCTGCCTCTCCGCGTACCACACGTCTAGTTCGGAGGTGTAGGCATAGACGGTGCTGCCGCTGTTGAGTTGAAGACGGTGAACGGGCAGACCGTATTCCTTCTCCCACCGCTGCACCGTCCGTTTGTCCCTTCGGAGATAACTTGCAATCTCTTTCCAGGATTCAAGACGTTGACCGGTTGGGAAACCACCGTCAGGATTACCCACTCCAGGGCCGGTATCAGACATGCGCTGCCTTTGGGGGACGCAACTTGGCGGCCATTATACCCGAACGCCATCGCTCGTGCAGATAGTCGTCCGGACAAACGTGTGAGGGGTAAGTCCAATCCCGATGCCATCTTCCCGCACCCATGCTTCCAGGGAGAAAGACGCGCCTCGAAACGCCACCGCTACCGCCCGCGACATTTTCAAAAAATGGGATTACGAAATCGGCGAGCAGCACCCTCTGCCCCGGCGACACCTTCGCTCTATACACCGGTGGCATCACCGAAGTCATTCAACGAAGCCCGCGATGAGTTCGGCGAAGACCGCCTAATCGATTCCCTCCGCCGCCACCGTTCCCAACCCTCTCAATCCCTCCCAATCCCTTCTCGACTCCATCGTCGCCGACGTCCGCCAATTTGCTCCCCGCGAACAACACGACGACATAACCCTCATCATCGCCAAGTCCTCCCCTTGTAACAATTCCTCGCCTCGCCTAACGCTTCCGAACCAGATGCCACCTAACCTCTTGGGGAAATAGCCCTCAATCCACTAGAATGCCATCGCGATCCCTGTTAGAGAGGCGTGCCGTGAACTTCCTTGTAATTCAGCGTGAATGGTATGCAGCCTTGGTATTGTTCTTCGCGAGCACCAACTTTGCGTCCGCGCAGGCTACAAGTTCACCGGCCTCCGCGACAAGCGGCAGCCCCTATCACGTTCTCCGTTCTATCGCAGGCGCGGCAGGTCACGAAAACAACAGCAAATTCGTAATGGACGATGCCCGAAGTCTGTTTAACGCTGGAAAAGATTCAAAAGTTATCGTCTATTTTGAATGGCAGGGACCTCTCGGTCCGCACCACTTCGAGGGCCTTTGGAAAAGTCCTGAGGGGAAAATTGTCCTAATATCTGACTTTCGATACGAAGCAAAGTCAACTCAGTATTCCGGCTACTGGACAATGCTTCTCTCCGACGGAACTCCCTCCGGCGAATGGAACCTCGAAGCGCGTATCGATGGCGAGCCTGCGGGAGCTCTCAGCTTTGTCATCACAGGTTCCCCTGTCGCTCACGCACCGCCGCCGCCCCAACCGCTCAGCTTGGCCGACCTCTATCGAAAAGCCATGGACGCCACGGTGATCATCGAAAAACTCGCCGCCGACGGCACTCCAGTCGAAAAGTCCACCGGCTTTTGGATTGCCGATGGACAAATTCTCACTTCGTTCGAAAGTATCGATGGAGCTGTTACTCTGCGCATCTCCCAGCCTTTCGGGAGTCAGATTAAGACTGATCACGTACTCGCCTGGAACCGTTGGCAAGACTGGGCCGTGCTGAAGGTAGACGGTAACGCCAAAGCGTCTCTAAAACGCAGTACAAATGCTGTCACAAATGTCGGTGATCGCTGCGTTTTTCTCGAATGGGGCGCCGTTGGCTCGAGACTCACCGATGGCTCAATCTCAGGTACGAATTCCTTCCCGCGCGCCGGTTCACGCTTACTTGTATCATCCGGAGTCAGCTCCCAATCCATAGGCGGCGCGCTCTTAGACGAATTTGGAAACTACGTCGGCGTCATCGGTGGCAGCATTGTTCCCTCCGCGAATCCAATCCGTATTCTCTACCTCTTGAACGATTCCGGAAATTCCAACGCCACGCTCGACTTTGACACTACGGGACTTGCCGTACCCAACTCGCTTTTGCCCGATCTTCCGCTGAATGCTGCCGTCCCAACTTCACTCGCTGAAGTCTCGAACCGCGGAGAATTCGCTCCCCTTGTAGTCAAGTCCAACTCCATTCAGTACATGTCTGTTACCAGCGCTGTCGGTAAGGATTCCGGCAACATTCCACTTCCGAGAAATTCAAAACAGATCTTCTCAAAGCGCGACAACAAGGCCGCTGTTTACGTAAATTGGCAGTCATCAGTTAAAGAAAAAATAGCCTGCTACCTGCGATTCTTCACCGCCGACAATAAGATGATTATTACTTCGAAATCACAGGAAGTCTCCCTCGCGCCTGGTAAGTACGCCTCAACCACTTGGGATTTTCCGCTCGCCCCTCTATCGCCGGGAATCTATCGCGTCGACCTGCTCATCAACGACAAGACTTCCTGGCGCGAATTCATCCGCATCACAGAATAACGGCCGCAAAGCACCCCGTCCTCAAGCCAAACTGGTTTCTCCTTCAAATCTCAGGGTGCCAATTCGAATTGGCACCATCTATCTCCTAGAAACTAAAGTAATTGTAAGTAATCCTTGACAAAGAGTACCAATCCGCTATAATGAAGTCGTACTGCGCGGGAGGACCACGTAGGAGGATCTCCTTTGCCCGCGCCACTCAATCTCGCCCCGGTCCGCGCTCTCAGCGAACTCCGTTTAAATTCCCCCAGCGATACATCTACCTCTTACCGCCGGTCCGCCGCCAACCCCTTTAGAATCACATCTTTTGCAGACCCCTACCCCTTAACCCCCATCGAATCACATCTTTACAAAAACCACAGGGGGGATAGGAGGGCGCAGCTAAAATTTCTTCGAGTTTCGCGTCGTTTGTGCGCGGTGTCATCCCGAGCGGAGCGAGGGATCTGCTTTTCTCTGTCTTCACGTTTCTTTACCTCGTTACCTCATTACTTCTCAAATCTGAAAGGAAATTCCCATGCCTGCTAAACACCACACCGATCAACACTGTCAACACATCAGTCCCCGCGGCCAACGTTGCCGCATGCTCCGCGCCGCCGGTCATGATTCGCTCTGCCCCCATCATCTCCGCCAAGCCTCCGCGGCTCAGCCAGATACGGAAGTCCTCGCCGCCGAGCTTCTCGGCTCTCTCAATGATTTCTCCACTGCCGAGTCTGTGAATCAACTCCTCGGCAACCTCGTCAAACAGCTAGCCCGCAAACGTATCGCGCGACTCGATGCCATCGCCATGGCGTACATGTGCCAGTTGCTCCTGAATAGTCTACCTCCTCTGAAGAAAGAGCTCCGCGCCGAAGATGATGAGGAGGCTCAGATCAACGATGCTGAAGTTTACGGCTGAGTTGCAAGCCTGGGCGAGAGCGAAAGGGAATCCCAACGCCCTCAATGCCCCGACTCCACAAGCAGTGCCTCTCGCCACCTCGGAAAGCCCCTCATGATCGCCCAATCAGAACCAACCGCGTCAAGCGTGCTGCGAGACGCTCAAGACATTTCCGTCCGGGTCTTTGAACCATGCCACTTTGCTGCCATCCGGCGTGGTCCAAATCCCTCGTTCTTCGTCTTGAACGAACGGATATTTCTCAAACACCACGCCGCGTTTCGCGAGCCACTCAACCATGGTTTCGATGTCGTCCACTTCCCATCCCAGCACCGTGCTCTGCAGCGGAGTAAAAGTCGGAACCTTCACGATCCGAATCATGCTCTTGCCCGCTTGCATGACCAGCGCAAACTTATCCAGACTCACAAACTCGAATCCCAGATTGCCTTCGTAAAAAGCACGCGACTTGTCGTAATCCTTGGTGAGAATGAAGCCCATCATGTTCATCGAAGCCAGCATTTTTTCTCTCCTCACCGCGATGTTTTGCGTCTAGCGGCTTGTTGCACCAGTGGTATGCTTTCCGGACTAGGCGGCTTTCTGGAATCTGATCTTGGCCGTGTATCCCAGCGCGTAGAGTACGCGCAGCAAAAGGTCCGTCGAAATGTCTTTCGTATTGTGGTTCATTATGGCCGTAACGCGGGTTCGGGAGGTTTGCGCCAATCGCGCTACCTGACGATGCGTCAGGCCCTTCCGTTGAACGACCTCGACAATCTTGGAGTTCAGATGGCTGCGCAACTCGATTTCCGCGCCAGCGGCAGCGACTGAGTCCCAGCTCTTTCGCCAGCTCCGCTGCACTGCGAGTCACGATTGCTTTAGATTTCTTCATCGAGTAACTCCCTTAGCCGCCGCCTACCCAGCTCCATCTCCCGCTTGGCAGTCGTCTGGCTCTTTTTCAAAAATGCGTGAAGCACCAGAATTCCCCGCGCCGATCTGGTGTAATACAAAACCCGGAAACCCCCGCTCCGGTCCCGGATTCTCAACTCTGCCGCGCCCGGCGCTATCGAAGCCATGCCGCGCGAGAGAGGCATCGTCAAACTCTCACCTCTTTGAAGGTCGAAGATTGCCTTTCCCAATTCCTGTCGCACATCCTCGGGAAACAGACGGATCGCAGCCCTCGCGGATGGATGAAAGATTGCGGCTTTCACCAATCGAATGTCTCATATCTGAGACATCCAGTCAACATCCAATCGGACTTCTAAAGCACAGCTACTCACGGCGGCGCTGTACTGGAAACTGAAGGAACGATGCAGAATCAAATCGCGCAGGAGAACTACATGTCTTTGTTCGGAGAACTAGGAACGCGGAAAGAATTGGAAAACAAAGCCAAAGCAGAAGGGCGTCTGCCGCCGGGGCAGTCGCTCACTCTCAAGTGGCCGGTGCTCCATTACGGCAGCATCCCACACTTTGATCCTGCCAAGTGGGACTTCAAGATTTCCGGCGAAGTCGAGGAGCCCAAGCGCCTGAGTTGGAGCGACTTTCGCGCGCTTCCGCAAACCGAAACCATCTCGGACTTCCACTGCGTCACACGCTGGAGCCGTCTGGACAATCGCTGGAAAGGTGTGCTCTTCACCGACGTCATGAAATTGATCAAGCCAAAGCCCGAAGCTCACTTCGCTTTGATTCTCGCGGAAGAGGGCTACACCGCAAATGTACCGCTCGATGATTTGACGAAGCCCAATGTTCTCTTCGCTTTCGAGCATGACGGCGAGCCGCTCACCGCCGAACATGGCGGCCCGCTGCGCCTCATCGTTCCGCATCTCTACGCCTGGAAAAGCGTCAAATGGGTGCGTGGCTTTATGTTACTCGACCGCGACCAACTCGGCTTCTGGGAACGAAACGGCTATCACGCCTACGGCGATCCATGGAAAGAGCAGCGCTACTCAGGCCGCTAAGCAGAAAGGATGCTAATCCAATGTTGCCCTCTGAAATAATCCAAACGGTGCCCCAGATCCCACTACATTGTAGGGATGGGACTTGTTTACCCTGGAAGGGCCTCGCCCGTTGCAGCCGTGAGTCGCGGCTGCGCTTTGCTCCTGAATTGACACGCGGCCTGCCACTCTGGAATCATCCCAAGACTGTTGGGCTTAATTCCGTGGCTAGCGCGAAGCATGAAGCTCTTGCGAAGTAACTTTTCCAGGCGCACTTTCGTAGGGTAAGGATGAGAGGAATTGAGACATGGCGGCCGGGATTCGCACCAATGAATTGCGCAAGGTCTATCACTCACCGCCGCCGCTCGCGGCTGGCTCGGGCGGGTTTTCCTTTGCTGAGAAGCGCAGCAAGGGAAAGCAGCCGAAGCCGGAAATCGTCGCGCTCAATGGCATTTCTCTCGATATCCCATCAGGAGAGATCTTCTGCCTGCTCGGACCCAACGGCGCGGGCAAATCCACCACCGTCGGCGTGCTCACCACGCGCGTCAAGCCGACCGCGGGCCAAGCCTGGATCGGTGAACATGACGTTTGGAAAGAGCAGTCGGCAGTCAAGCGGCTGATCGGCGTCGTTGCCCAGCGCCCCAATCTCGATTTTTCTTTGACCGCTCGTGAAATTCTCGTATTTCACGGCGCCTATTTTGGCCTGAGCGCTCACGAGCGCAACAAGCGCGCCGAAGCTCTCCTCGAACGATTCAAGCTCACCGATCGCGCCGATCAAATCGTGCGCGGATTTTCCGGCGGCATGATGCAGCGACTCTCTATCGCACGCGCCATGATGCACGATCCGCAAGTGCTTTTCCTGGATGAGCCCAGCGCCGGCCTCGATCCGCAAACTCGCTTGCTTCTCTGGGAGATTATTCGCGAGTACAACCAAAGCGGTAAAACCGTTTTGCTGACAACTCATAACATGGAAGAAGCCGATGCATTGTGCCAGCGTCTCGCCATCGTCGATCACGGCCGGATCATCGCGCTGGGCACACCGCAGGAGTTGAAATCGTCCGTACCCGGTGGCTACTTGCTGCGCCTGCGCTTCGGCCGCCACTCCCTCGAACTTTTGCAGCGTCTCCAGACCCTGGCGAGCGTTCGTGAAGTGCGCGCCACGGAAAACAACGGCGCCGATCTTTATGCCGACCGCGGCGGTTCGCTCGTTCCGGAAGTCGCGAATCTCGCGCTTGCCGCGAACGTCGAGTTGTGCGACGTGCACATCTCCGAACCTAGTCTCGAAAATCTATTTCTGCACCACACCGGCAGGAGTTTGCGCGAATGAACTACAAGGCTTTCATGGCCATGCTTGCCCGCGACGTGCGCGTCGCGCGCCGCAACATTGTGGCTTTGTTGTTCCAGACGTTTCTGCAGCCGCTGATGTTCGTGTTTATTTTCGGCCGCGTGATGGTCGGTAGCGGCTACATGCCCCCCGCCTATAAGAGCTTGCTGCTTCCGGGCATCATGGCGCTGAGCATGGTCGGCACGGGCATTTGGGCGGTCGCCATGCCGCTCATTGCCGAGTTCCAGTTCACGCGCGAAATCGAAGACCGTCTGCTAGCCCCAATGGACATCTCCTGGGTCGCGGTCGAAAAGGTTGTCGCCGGGACGCTGCAAGCGCTCGCCGCGGGGATCATGGTGATTCCGGCTGCGTGGTTATTGCTGCGGCCGGGCGTGGACTTGAGTCTCCACAGGCCAGTCCTTTTTGCAATCATCGCGCTGCTCGTGGCGCTTTTTTCCGCGTGCGGCGGGTTGGCGCTGGGCTGCAGCGTCGAGCAAACGCACATCGGCCTTATGTTTTCTCTCGTCGTAGCGCCGATGATCTTTTTCGGCTGCACCTACTATCCATGGAGCGCGCTGGCAAATTTTCCGGTGATGCAGAAAGTAGTGCTCGTGAATCCGCTGGTCTATGCCAGCGAAGGATTGCGGGCAACCTTGGTTCCTCAATTCCCGCACCTCTCCTTAATCGCCGTATTCGTTGCCTTGATGGGATTCAATGCGTTATTTCTTACCGTGGGCCTGCGGCAATTCCACAAAAAAGCCGTCAGCTAGCCGGGGCGAAAAATAGCCGTCTTAAAAAAGTTAGTCGAGTGGAAGTTCTTTAACGCCAGCGAAAAAGCTTTAGCGCCAGCGCAAAACAAACGAGCAGCCAGGCCGCCAGCACGCCCATCTGCGGAGCCATGTGCGCGAGGTTCGCGCCCTGCAACATGTTCGCTCGCAGCGCGTCGATCGCTGCGGTTAATGGAAGCGCTTTAATCAACGGTTGCACGATATCCGGAAATCTCTGCGCGGAAAAGAACACGCCGGAAGCGATCCACATCGGAAGCATGACGGCATTCATCAAGCCGGAGGCCGCTTCAATCGTCTTCGCACGCGACGCAAGCAGCAATCCCAGCGCGCTGAACGACAGCGAACCCAACAGGCACACCACGCCTAGATCCAGCAAAGACCCGCGCACCGGCACGTGAAAGATCCAAGCGCCAAAGCCGAGCACGATTCCCACTTCAAGCACGAGCATCAAAATCCGCGATAACAAGTACGAGAGCAGAAAGTATTGCTTCGGCATGGGAGTGGCGATCAATCGCTTCAACAGTTTCTTGCGGCGAGCGTCGACAACGGTGAAGCCCATGCCCCAGATCGCGCTGCCCATAAGATTCATTCCCAGCAGGCCGGGGATGAGGAAATCGATGTAGCGCGAGCCGGGTTCACGCAGGAACTGGTCGCTGGCAGCAACGGGATCGACGCGGCCGGCGGCTTGCTGCACGGCGCGATCCGCGAGCATGCGCGCGGTGCGGCCTTCGGGATTGGTGTCGTCGTAGCGGTAGACGATGGCGCCGTTCGGACCGGGCACGGCGAGCAGCGCAATCTTGCCCGTTCGAAGAGCATCTTCGGCGGCGTTCGAATCGAGCTGCTGCACAGAGAGCAACTTCTCCCGCTGCAGAGACTTCGTCAGTTCCGGCGTGACCGCTGCAATCTTAAGAACATCCGCGGGACGGTTGCGGAAAGCAATGCCGAGGCCGGCGGCGAGAAGAATGGGAAACACGAAAATCCAGAAGAGCGCTTCAGGTTCGCGCAGAGTTTCGCGAAAGCGAACCAATAGTCAGCTGAACAAGCGCATGATCGGCGAAGGACTTGCCACGAGGAGCTTTGCGCTCCGCTTCACGCGAACGAACTTCGGGGAGGGCAGTAGTTTCACTCATCGCGCAGATGGCGTCCCGTCAAAGCGACGAAGACATCCTCCAGTGTTGCGGAGTGGGTGCTCAGCTCCGTGAGCGGAATATTTTGGCGGTCCAATTCCGCGAGAAGGGCCGGCACCGCGAGATGCAGTTCCGTGACTTGCAGTTCCACGGTGCCATTCTCCGTTCGAACGTCGCGGACTCCTTTGATGCGGCGCAGCGCCGGAATATCGAGCGCGTTCGAATTAGAGCCCGCGGAAAACGCAACCATATGCTCCGCGCAAATGGAGGCGATCAATTCGCGCGGCGTGCCGAGAGCGATCTGTTTGCCGTTGTCCATGATAGCGACGCGTTCGCAGAGGCGCTCGGCTTCGTCCATGTAATGCGTGGTGAGAAGGATGGTCCGGCCAGAGAGCTTAAACTGCTCGATCAAATCCCAAAGCTGGCGGCGAGCTTGGGGATCGAGGCCGGTGGTGGGCTCATCGAGAAAAAGAAAATCGGGATCGCCGACCAGCGCGCAAGCAAGCGCGAGACGCTGCTTCTGGCCGCCCGAAAGATTTCCAACACGCGAATTCTTTTTTTCTTCGAGCTGCACGAGCTCGATGGCTTCGGACGCGCCCGGCCCCTTCTCAAAAAAGCTGCGGAACAAGCGGAGCGTTTCGAAGACAGTCAGCTTTTCCGAGAGCTGCGTATCCTGCAACTGAATGCCGAGCCGTTGACGAAGCTGCCGGGCATCGGAATTCCAATGGAGACCAAGAAGTTCGACGTCGCCGGAATCCGGGGCGGTCAGTCCTTCACAGATTTCAACGGTAGTCGTTTTACCTGCCCCGTTGGGCCCGAGAAGGCCGAAACATTCTCCGGCGCGCGACTTCGAGGTCGAGGCCATTGACGGCGACCACGTCCTGATAAGACTTGCGAAGACCGCTGACGCGGAGGGCTGCTTTGGGGGAGGAGCCAAGCATGGCTCCAGTATCGCGTCGAGAGCAAATCGGTTCAAGCCTTCATTGCAGCGGGCACAATTGTTGAGGAGTTGGGACCTGTTCACAAGACGTCGCCCACGGTGGGCTGACTTGAGAGAAGTTTATTTCCTTCGAGTTACAAACTTTTCATGGGCATTCAACAGCGCTGACACGAGGATGTAATCCACGAAGGATATCTACGTTGGTGCCCGCCTACACTCATTCCAAGGAGAGAACGAGAACATGTCCCAAAGTAATGTGAAAAGAAGGAAACCGCAGTTGAGCAAATCGATATGCGCGATGGCGCTGTCATTTTCGATGCTAGCGTATGTCCCAGCCGGGTACAGCAACCAAGATCACGATGTGGAGAACGAGAGCCATGCGCTCAAGACTGCCAGCCCGATCAAGCACGTGATCATTATCGTTGGCGAGAATCGTAGTTTCGATCATCTTTTCGCCACCTATGTGCCTAAAGACAAGAGAGAGCGGGTGTTGAACCTTTTGTCCGAAGGCATCATCAACGCCGATGGCACGCCGGGCCCGAGTTTCGCCAGGGCATCTCAGTACAAGATCGTATCCGCCCCGAATGGGGGCAAATTCTTCAGCAGCGCGGATCTGGCAAATAAGGAACTCTACTCCACGCTGCCGGCGCCCGATTTGGGCGGCGTTGGCCCGGTGTCTCCCTACGCGGGCATCCTGAGCATCCCGGGTGGCGATCCGGGCCTGCCGCCGCAAGATCAATTCCTCTTCGGAACCGGGGGCAGTGGCCTCAACTTCACTCTCGGTCCTGACACGCGAATCACCAATGTCAACGCGCTCCCGCCGGGGCCGTTCCAGATGACTGGCCCGACGATGCCGTACGACGCCTTCACCGGCGACACCATCCATCAATATTTCCAAATGGTCCAGCAAGTGGACTGCGCCATCGACGATGAGCACGTGTCAAAGGACAATCCGACAGGTTGTCTCCATGATCTACAGTCGGCGATTGCGACAACTTACAGCACGCCGCCCACCGGCACGCCGCATGACACTGGGCAGACTATGGCCTTTTTCAACATGCAGGACGGTGATGCGCCATTGCTAAAATCGCTCGCCGACAAGTACACGATGAGCGACAATTATCATCAGCCGGTGCTGGGCGGCACCGGCCCAGACAGCCAGCCGCTCGGGTTTGCCGATCAGGTGTTCTTCAGCGACGGGAAGGGCAATCCCACAACGCCGGCGGCGGCCAACATCTACAATCCTGATCCGCGGGCGGGAACGCTGAACCTCTACACGAAGCGGGCTCAGTGGTTCAATTGCAATGACACTACCCAGCCGGGCATCGCTGCGATCACAAATTATCTGAACGCGCTGCCTTATAAAATCCAGACGAACTGCGGACCCGGAGAGTATTGGCAGGCCGTCAACGTCAACCCTGCATTCACGCCCAAAGGATTGCCGCAGAGCGGGCTCGTGGTGCCGCCGACGGTGCAGAAGAGCATCGGCGACGTGCTCAGCGCTCAGAATATTCCCTGGAAATATTATGGCGGCGGCTTCAATGCCGATGGAACGACCAGCCCATTCAACGGGAGCTACTGCAACATTTGCAATCCGTTTGAGTATGAGTCGAACTACCCGACCGTAGTTGCAGATCACATGCGGGACGTGACCGACCTCTACGCCGACCTCGTAAATGGCACTCTCCCAGCAGTCTCCTATGTGAAGCCGGATGGCACGATGGACGGCCACCCCGCGTCCTCGAAGTGGACACTCTTCGAGGCCTTCGCGCAAAACATAATCGAACTTGCCCAAGGCAACCCGAAGCAATGGGCCGAGACGGCCATCTTCGTCACTGTGGACGAGGGCGGCGGCTACTACGACTCTGGCTTTATCCAGCCGGTCGATTTTTTCGGAACCGGCCCGCGCATTCCGATGATCGCCGTGTCGCCTTTCTCGACTGGCGGCCATATCAGCCACGTCTATAGCGAGCATTCCTCTTTCGTGAAGTTCGTCGAACGAAACTGGATGCTCGGCACTAAGCTGAGCGATCGCAGCCGGGATAATTTGTCCAATCCTGATCAGGACCACAACTCCTACGTGCCGCGCAACATGCCGGCCATCGGAGACTTGTTCGATTTGTTTGATTTCGAGCATGGGCACGATGGGGGCGTTAAGAACTAAAGCGAAGAAGACGATTTCGCTAGTTGCTTGGGGGCGGGCGCGGTATGGCCGGCCCTTTAGCCTTTTGAGTACACCGATGGACGCTTCGCAATGGCCCGGGCAGTGTTGCGCTCGGGCTTTTGCCGTTGTAGTGATTTCAAGACGGGCACAGCGTGCTGTGCCCCCACAACAAGAGGCCATCAGCTGCAGCGCGCCATGCGCGAAGACCCAATCGTTGCGCTGAGGAGTGAATAAGCTCCTACTGTAACCGGCGCACACAAGCCGTCCTGCCAACAAGAGGCTGTAACAATGATGCGAAATGTGGCTGGAGCGAAGAGCTCCGTTAATCGGCGGCGGCTTGGGACTTGGCTGGGTCGATTTCGATGCGGCCCTTGAAATGAGCGCCGTCCTCGATGCTAATGCGCGCGGTGGAAATGTCGCCGATTACGGAGCCGTCGGTTTTGACGTCGACGCGGTCGCGGGCGTAGAGATTGCCGACGACTTTGCCGTAGACCACCACTTCACCGGCGTGAATTTCGGAACTGAGCAGGGCGTTGGGGCCGACGGTGAGTTGATGGCCGTTGAGCGAGATGGGGCCGTCCACTTTGCCGTCAATCTGCAAGTCTTCCGTGCCAGTGAGCTGACCTTTGATATGAAGGCCGGAACCCAGGCGAGCTGAACTGCGCGAAGGAGAGATGCCGGGCCGCGCTGCCGATGGTGCACCGAAGGCGACGACGGTTGCCGGAGATGTTGGGGCTTGCAGCGGCGGAGCCGGGGGTGCCTCAGTTTGTGTCTGCTGCTTGTTCCACATAGTTCCTCCCTAGTCGGTCGATGAGATGAGAATTGGCCCCGCTGGGATGGAGCAATGTGCAGGTACTGTAGACGGGGCAGAGGAGCGAGGCAATGCTAAATTGCAGTCGTTTGCGCATTCAAGAACCTGCCCGCTGGAACAGGTCAAATTGGCTGAAGCTCATGCAAGGTTGACGACGCGATTCAGAAAACCGACCAGGTATTTCCACAGGAGGTAGTAGAGGATCAGCACGAGGGGTGCGAGGATCGGAAAGGCGTGCCTGGCAAAGCCGGGGATTGAAAAATTCAAGAGGCTGGTGAGAACAATGCCGAGCGGCGCGAGCAAGAATGGCAACAGGGCGCCATGGAGGCCAATGGAAAGATGCAGGCGAGAGCGCACGCCACATAGAAAACATTCCAGAGGCCCCAGAAGTTGGGCACGACGGCCATCGGAAACACGATCACGCGCTCGAGCGGAACGGGGACATTGTAGACATAAGCGCAGGATCGTAAAGCCCATGACGACGACAAGGAGAAAAATCGTGGGCGCTACAATGCCCGCCATGTATGCGCGCAAGTATTTGTGCTGATTCATGAAGCCTCCTGATTCACAAGTGATACAGCAGGGCCGGGATGGAGCCGGGAAAGAAAATGAGAACCGCGCTCAGGATGACAGCGAGGGCCCAATCGAACCAGGGAACTTTGTATCGAGGTTCCGGCTGCTCCTCGACTCTGGCGAGCATTCGGGGCCAGAGGTCGCGGCGGAGTTCGGTGTCCCTTGCGGGCGCGATTGTCTGCTTGAGGAGTTCTTTCATCTCTTTGTCGATTTCTTCCTTGCTCATTTCACACTGACCTCCACACCCAGGGAACTGAGATTCTTTCGCAACATTCGAACGGCGCGGAACACGCGGACTTTCACGAGCGATTCGGAGATCCCCACGGCCTGGGCGATGTCGCTGTAAGTCTCTTCTTCGACCAGAGCTAGCGTGGCCACCAGGCGGTACTTTGCCGGTAGCTCATAAAAGGCTTTTCGGATGCTCTCTCGCTGCTCGCCGCGGACGGCGGAATCCGGACTTGCCGCGCAAGGGAGATTTTCTGGCAGCGCGGTTTCAGGGCGAGAATGCCTCAAATGGTCCAAGGCAGCATTGGTGGCGATTCTGCGCGCCCAGGCCCGGAAGTTGCCGTCGGGTTTGAACCGCGCTCGATTTTTGTAGATGCGCCAGAATGTTTCCACGGTCAGATCCTCGGCGATGCCGGTGTCGCGGACGATGCGGACAATCCAGGCATAGACTTCCCTCTGGTGCTGCCGGAACAGCACCTCAAAGGCTTCGAGGTCGCCTGCCGCGAACCGTTCCAGCAATTCCATCAGGACTCTCTATATCTACTTACTGGTTGGGAGCAGTATAGGTTACAAATTGTTTTCGGAACGAATGCAAGGGTAGAAGTGCGGGCGGATGATGAGCCTGGGTGTGGCGGATTGAGACATCACCAGGCGCGTACGCCGGAAAATACTTTGCGGCATTGCGCGGCACCAGCGGCTGGTCTCTCCTCGATGTTTGAGAGGATGCGATGTCGCCGAATGGAGAGAAGCGCGAGATGTAGCTGATTGGCGACATAGGATAGAGAGGAGAAGCAGTGTGGGATGGTGCGGAGAACGAAAGAGGGGCACGGCGTGCCGTGCCCCTACGAGGGGAAATGGAAATTACGCGGGGTTAGTAGATGTCGTATTGCTCCCAGTGGAGGGTGGCGTCGGACTGGATGATGATGTGTTTGTGCGAGGTTTGCTCGAGTTCGTCCATGAGCATGGACTCGCGGGTCTTCAGGGCTTTGGCGATTTCCGGGTGAACGCGCAGGGTTAGGTTCGGGCCTTCGTGTTCGGCGGTAGCCATCTTGCGGGCTTCGGCTTGAATTTCGTAGCAGAGCGTGGGGATGGACTTGACCATGCCCGAGCCGGTGCAATAGGGGCAAGGCTGGCAGAGGACGCGTTCGAGCGCTTGCTTGGTGCGTTTGCGGGTGATGCAAACGAGGCCGAACTCGTTGAAGGAGAGCGCTTTCGAGGGCGCTTTGTCCTGCTCGAGAGCCATTTGCAGCGCGGACAGAACTTTTTCGCGATTGCGTCGCTCTTCCATGTCGATGAAGTCGACGACGATGATGCCGCCGAGGTCGCGGAGGCGAATCTGGCGGACGATTTCCTTCACGGCTTCGAGGTTGGTTTTAACGATGGTGTCTTCGAGGCGCGTGGAACCCTTGCCGACAAATTTGCCGGTGTTGACGTCGATGGCGACGAGCGCTTCGGTGTGGTTGATGACGATGTAGCCGCCGGATTTTAGCCAGACTTTGGCACGGAGAGCTTTGTCGAGTTCGTGCTGGATGCCGAACTCCTCGAAGATGGGAGTTTCCTTGGTGTAGAGCTTGACCTTGTTGACGAGCTTGGGCTGGAAGCGGCTGACGAACTCGACGATCTTGCCGTATTCCTCTTCGTTGTCGATCCAGATGCCGGTGAAATCGTCGCTGACGTAATCGCGAAGAATGCGCTCGACGAGGTTGAGGTCGCGATGGAGAAGCGCGGGAGATTTGCGCTGCTCGCTGCGCTCCTTGATTTCGTTCCAGGCTCTTGCCGAGGAATTCGATGTCGGTGCGAATTTCGTCGTCGGTGGCGCCGCCGGCGGCGGTTCGAACGATGAAGCCTCCGGGATAGCTGTTGCCTGCTTCGCTGACGAGGCGGCGCAGCCGCGAGCGGTTTTCCGCGGAAATGATTTTGCGCGAGACGCCGGTGTGCTGGACCGTGGGCATGTAGACCAGGAAACGGCCTGGAAGAGCGACATGGCTGGTGATGCGAGCGCCCTTTTTGCCGAGAGGCTCCTTGGCGATCTGGACGACAACGTCCTGACCGGCCTTCAGCATTTCGGAGATGAGCTGCGGGCGGCGCGGCGGACCGGAATGGCTGCGGTGACCGCGGTCATGCCGCGGGCCGCCGGGACCATGGGCCGGCGTTCGAATCGCGGGCCGCCCGGACGTCCGCCGCGATCGGGACGTCCGCCACGGCTGTCCGGGCGCCCACCGCGGCCACGATCACGTCCGCCACGCTGGGGCCGCTGGAAACGCGCGCGCGGATTGCCGCCGATGCGCGCGGAATCACGCGGAAAATCTTCGCGCGGAGCTGCAGGGCCGCCGACGCGCGGGGCACGAGTCTCACCTGGCAGTAGAATGACATCGTCTTCCATGACGACGGGCGGAGCGGCGATTTCGCTCGCGGGCGCTTCGATCTACTTCTGCTTCGGCATGTTCGCGCACCGCGTGCTCAGAATCACCGAGAGCGGCGGCGTGTTCGGCGCTTTCATGCGCGGCGTTGGCTTCGAATTCAGCGCGATCGGCGGCGCGGTGCTCTTCGACTTCCTCGGTTTCCTCCTCGGAAAGCTCGGACTCCGCGGCAGCCTGCTCTTCCGCTGCGTCCAGCCGTTCGTCCTCCTGACGTTCTTCCTCTTCGGCTTCTTCTCTCCGAGAGTTCGGTTCCCGCGTTGGCGTGAATTTCCTCTACTTCGTCCTCTTCGAATTCGGCGCCACCGGCGAGGGCATCGGCGTTTGCGTGGTCGGAAGTTTCCTCATGTTTTGCTTCGACAAGCTCCGAAGAGAGGGCCGCGGTCTGATCTTCACTGAGATCGGGATCGCCCAGAGCATCCTCGGACGCTGCGCTGCGCGCTATGGGCAACTCGAGTGGAGAAGCTTCGTGCCGCGGCGGATTCGCGCCGTGCGCTGAAAGGGAAGCGTCTTCCGCTGTGCCGATGTTTTCGTCGGCAGAAACGGGAGCGGCTTCGGATTCGGAAGCGGCGTCGGCGAGAACCCAGCGGGGAAGTCCACCGGAGAAACGGCGGGGAACGTTTCCGCCCGCGGGTCCAGTCGCAGGAATGGGGGCGCTCGATCTGCCGGATGCGCGGGAAGCTGCTTCTTCGATTTCGAGCTGCGGCTCGTGTGTTTCCTGTTCGACAGCCGGCGGTGGAACCGCGGAGACCGGCTTGCCGCGATACTTCGCCAGAGATTCGCCGGGAAGCAGAATCGGTTCTTCCACGGCATCCTTGGCGGCATAGGGCGGAGCCGAGAAGCCGGATGGGCGGGGATTCTCGGAACGTCGATTGTCAAAACCGCGCTGCTCGGAACCCCGAGGTTCGAATCCACGCGGCTGGCCGCCGCGATTTTCGTGGCCCCTTTGATCGCGGCCGCGGTTATCGTAGCCCCGCGTATCGTTCCCGCGAGATTCACCGCCTTGCGGAGAGGCGTATTTCGAGGGAGGCAGATTCCGGCCACCCGGACCTTGCGGGCGCCCGCCACGATGGCGTCCGCCTCGCCGGCCCCAGCGTCCACCTCGGCCACGGTCACCACCACGATCGCCGCCACGATCAGAGCGCGGCGCGTAATTCTGAGTAGGATTGTATTGCGGCGAAAAATTCTGCGGGGCGGAGGCGTTGGAATCCGGCTGGCGTTCGTCGGTGTGGCCAGAGTGGGAATCGTCGTGGGCCTCGGCGAGGTGCGCGTCCGGATTTTCGTCGCCTGCGGCATGGTCTTCCACGACGCCGGGTTGTTCGTCGTGAGAGAGGGAATCGTGGTGAGAGGATTCGTCTTGAAAGGATTCATGCGAGATTTCTTCGGCGTGTGAACTCGCGCGGGGCAACTTCATCTTCGTGGGAAGAGCCGGCGTGGGCCAGCGTTTCACCGGGAAGCACCTCGACGACGTTTGAGGGCGCGGGCGAATAGATAGGCGCGCGGCGACGGCTGATCGGTGTGCGCGTGCCCGTGATCATAGTCTTCGAGATTTTCGAAGACGTCGCTGACGTAAAGGAAGGCATCGCCATCGAGGCCGATATCCACGAAAGCGGACTGCATGCCGGGGAGGACGCGGGTGACTTTGCCTTTGTAGATGCTGCCGACGAGGGCGAACTCTTTTTCGCGCTCGATGTAAATTTCGACTAACTGACCTTCTTCAAGAATCGCGACCCGCCGTTCGTGGGAGGCCGCGGAGATAACCAATTCTTTTGACATGAAAACTCCTGACTATTGGTGACCCCGGCCAAGCCGGGGGTCACTCTTCTGTGCGGCCGCAAAGGGCCGACAGGACGCATCGCCGCGCGCATTATGTCGTCGGAGGTCCGAGAAAACAGGGCCGGCCCGGCTTGGACCGGGACACACGCAGGCCACACTGATATCGAGGTGGCTTTACGTTCGAAGCCGGAGGGAGACTTCCTCTTGCTTACGAGGCTGGTCCGTTGCCGGAGAGCTTCCGGGCCAACGGCGGACGATGCTGTCCTCACTCTAAAGATCCTTATTCCTATCATGGCCCAAGATTGCTGGGCCACCATTCCCAACCCGGCGGGGTTTGCCGAAGCAAACGCCTCGCGCGGGACTGGCGGCGGGTTCAGTTAACGAAGCGGCGAAGCCGAACATTCATAACCAGACCAATCGCCAGGAAAACAAACAACGTAGCGGAACCCCCGTAACTCATGAGAGGAAGCGGGATGCCGGTCACGGGCATAGCGCCGATGACCATAGCCACGTTTACCAAAACATGAAACCCAAGCGCTGCTGCGACGCCCATTACAAGAAACATTCCGGCGCGATCTTTCGCGCGCTGAGCATTCTGTACTAAGCGTAACAGAAGCGCCATGTACAGCCCAAGGGCAAGAAGCACGCCTTTGAACCCTTGCTCTTCAGCCCAGGCCGACATGATGAAATCGGAATAACGGACCGGGATGTAGCCGAGTTGATTTTGCGTACCGTTGCCAAAGCCTTTGCCCCAGAAGCCGCCGGAGCCGACGGCAATCTTCGATTGCAGCACCTGATAGCCGGAGCCTTTGGCGTCTTCTTCTGGATGCAGGAACGACGTAACTCTTTCTTTCTGATAGGGCTTCAGGACGCGCCAGCCAACGGGAAGCATCAAGAGCCCGACGAGCGCAATTGCCGCGGCATGTTTCCACTGCAAGCCGGCAAGAAATGCGCCCACGACCAGCAAGGGCACCAGCACGAGCGCCGTGCCCAAATCGGGTTGCTTCAGAATTAAGCCGAGCGGCAACCCGACAATGAGCCCTGCCTTGATCAAATCCTGCAGGGAGAGCTCATCGGTGCGCACTTCCGCAAAGAAGCGCGCCACCACAATGATTATAATCAATTTGACCAATTCCGACACCTGAAGAAATTCGCCAAGGATGGGAATCCAGCGTTTGGCCCCGAAGCGGGTATGGCCGAACGCCAGCACGGCGATGAGGGCCGCGATGCCAATGAGATAAAGGATGGGGGCCTGGTCGAGAATCAGGTGATAGTCCAAGCGCGAGAGCGCGAACATCAGGACAAATCCGACGACCAGCCAGCGAAGTTGCTTATTCTGCATGCCAGCCAGGGAACTACCGTGCGTGGCCGAGTAGATCTCGATAACGCCGATAGCGCAGATAGCGGCGAGAATCGCCAGCAGCCACCAATCGTAATCGCGTGTTCCAGGTGCGTCGTTCATAAGAAGTCGACAGTCGACAGTTGAAAGTTAAAAGCAAAGAACCGAAATTCGAAATTCGAAATTCGACAAACGAAAAACCATGAGTTAAGAACTCCTTCAACTTCGTATGCCTTCCGCTCTGCCCGCAAATGCAGGTGCGACTTAAACTCAAATTCAGCGCTGCGGCGTGTTGCTTGCTGCACGCACGGGTACTTCGGCAGGGGCACGCGCAGGCTTGACGACCGGTTGCGGCTGAATTGCGGCCGCGGCTGCCGTGCCATGCCCCAAATCATATCTTTTATCGCCCGCGGTAAGTTGCCCTTGTGTCTTTTTTGCCTTCTTATCGTAATAGGCCTTGACGATGTCGCGCACGACGGGACCGGCCGCTTCGCCGCCATGTTGGCCGCTTTCCTGAACGAGAACGGCCACGACAAATTTCCGGATCGCGCTTCGGCGCATAGCCCACGAACCAGGCATTGTCTTCAAACTGCTAGCCTTTGCGCACCAGCGCCATTTTGTCGTAGCCGATGACCTGCGCGGTGCCGGATTTTCCGCTGAGCTCGATCCCAGCAAGTTTGAGTTGGCCGCCAGTGCCGCCAGGTTCGTTGACGACACCGTACATCGCGTCCGTCACTTTTTCGATGGTGGGTCGGAGATGTGAAAACGCTCTTCGCCGATATTCTGGGCGCGTCCTTCAGCATGTGCGGTTGTTTAAACACGCCGCCGGAAGCGATGCCACCAATCATGCGGGCGAGCTGCAGAGGCGTGGTGGTAACAGCGCCCTGTCCGGTGGCGACGGAGATGACTTCGCCGGCATACCATTTGCGATGAAAGACGCGCTCGACCCATTCCTGCGAAGGCATCAGGCCGGGCTCTTCGGAAGGAAGATCGATGCCGGTTTTGTGGCCGATGCCAAGTTTGTTGCCGTAGTAGGAAAGGCGATCGATTCCCAAGCGCATGCCCACGTTGTAGAAAAAGACGTCGCACGATTTCAGAATCGCGTCATGCAGGCCCAGTACGCCATGCGACTTCGGTCCGGACTTCGCGTAGTAAACATAGCAATGGTATTGCCGCCCGAAGAACGTGCCGTACCCGGGACAAAACGTAGTGAAACCTCCTCAGGAACATGGTCCTCGAGCATCGCTGTCGCGGTCACAATTTTGAAAACGGAGCCGGGCGCAAGTTGCGCTTGAATCGCGCGGTTCAAGAGAGGATGCAGAGGATCGTCGTTGAGCCGCTTCCATTCTTCCGTGGGAATGCTAATGGCGAAATCATTTGGATCGGGTGTGGGGCGGCTCACCATGGCGAGCACTTCTCCCGTGCGCGGGATCAAGCGCAACCACGGCGCCGGGCCGCTGGCCGAGAGATTGCTCGGCGACCTGCTGCAAATCGTAATCAATCGTGAGCTGAATCTGCTTGCCGGGTATCGGTTCCTGCTGGGTCAGTTGCCCAAGATCTTTGACTTCCTTGCCAACGCTGTTGACGACGACGCGGCGCATGCCGTCTGTGCCCGTCAGGATGTCGTTGTACTGCCGCTCTAGGCCCGTTTTTCCCGCGAGGTCGCCGGGGCGGAGCCTGCCATTGCTCGCTTCGATTTGCTGCTCGCTGACTTCACCGACGTACCCGCTGGCGTGCGACATGAAACCGCCGGGCAAGTACCGGCGCCGCTGGACCATGAGCATTTCGAGCAGAGGAATGTCCGAGCGGTGCGATTCAATGAACGCGACGTCCGCGTTGGTGGCTTCCGACTTGATGACGATGGGCTGGAATTTCGGAAGATTCTTGGTGCTTTCGAGCTGGTCCTTCAGATCACTCAGCGGGATGCCGAGACCATCGGAGATGGCGGGCAGATTTTTGTCGATGAGCACGGGATCATCGCGGAGCAGAAGAACGCTGAACGAGGGATAGTTGTCGACCAGGACGCGGCCATCGCGGTCCAGCATGCGGCCGCGCGGCGCGATGATGGGGATGGAGCGAACGCGGTTGCGCTCGGCCATTTGTGCGTATTTGTCGGAGTCGACGACCTGGAGTTTCCAAAAGCCGAGAAGCAACAAGCCGACCATGCCCACAATGATGTAGGAGGCGATGGCCAGTCTGGCCTGAGGCAGACGATTGTCGTTGCGAAACCAGTACGACACGAAAACCCCGCGCGCGAGTCTTTTTCTGTGGCGCTCGTCAAACGGACGGCGCTTTCATCAAGGGCGATTCGTCGCCCGTCCCGCGAGAAGCCGGGACATGCTCGCGTCACGAAAAAATCTTCAGCGTGGGTTTCGAAGTGTCCGTCGAAAACTTTTTTCGAAAGAAAGTCTTCGAAAAATTCCCCACGAGCTCCCGAATCACTGCTGGACCGCTGCTATTTCAACGCAGCAAAGTCATTCTAAACGTAGCACTTGGCCAAGGGGGCCGCAAGCCGTCCTGAAGTACAGTTGCTTGGACAATACCCTGTGGAAGACCGCAGAAGATGGGCCGAAGACAGGCGACGGGACGCCGACACCCGGACCAACCGCTTATTCATAGCGCAAGGCGACCATGGGATCGATACGAGTGGCGCGCCGCGCCGGAATGTAGCACGCTGCCAGTGCGACGACCGCCAGCAGGATGGCCACTCCCGCGAAGGTTGCGGGGTCCGTCGGTTTCACGTCGAAGAGCAAACTAGCCATCAACCTGGTCAGTACGAAGCGCTGCTGCGATGCCGATGGCAATACCGAGGAATGCGAGTTTCGCGCCTTCGCGAACAACGAGGCTCAGAACATCGCGTCGCTGCGCTCCAATGGCCACGCGAACGCCTATTTCATGAGTTCGCTGGCTTACCGTATAGGCCATCAGGCCGTAAATTCCGACGGTGGCAAGAATCAGCGCCAGCGCTGCAAATATGCCGAGAAGCGACATATTGAAGCGCTCCTGATCGAGCGAGACGGCCATCAGCTCGACCATGGAGTGAATATCGCTGAGGGGAATTTGACGGTCGACGCCCCAGACTTGTTGTTTTACTTCGTCGACCAGTCCTGCGCCGGACCCGAAGTGCGAATGGCCAGAGTCATCCAGCGCCGCCAAGGCTCGTCGGACTGCGAAAAGGGGGCGTACACGGCGGGATCGACCGGCTGGTTGAGTCCGGAATGTTTCACGTCGGCGGCAACACCGACGATAGTCATCCACTGCTGTGGTTCTGGCGCTCTTGTCCAGTCGATGCGAGCGCCGATCGGGATTCGAGTGCGGGAAAAATTCTTTCACGAATTCCTCGTTCACGATGGCCACGAGTGGCTGGCCCTCGCGGTCCATGGGCGTGAAGTCTCGACCCTGCGCGGATCGGAATTTGCATGACGTGGAAATAGTCCCCCATCACGGACAGAGTTTGCACTTGCGGTTCAGCGCCGACGGCGAGCGGTGGTGCCTCCATCGATGACGATTCTATGAGCGACATAAACTCCGCCTGAGCGGAATATCCGTCACCATCGCGGCTTGCACGCCCGGAAGGGAGTTGATCCGCGTCGAGCACCTCGCGGCGAAATTGCGTTTGCGGAGGAATCTCGGCGTAGCGTGTCGCGGGCAATTGGAGATGCATGGTCATCACATTCTGCGGATTGAACCCAGGATTCACGGAGCGCAGCCGCGAAAAGCCTTTGATCAGCAATCCCGCTCCGACCAGCAGCACCAGCGCGAGAGCAAATTCAGCCGTGACCAGCAACTTCCGCAGCAGATGCCGGAAGGGCCGGACGTTGTTCCGCGGCCTCCGTCCTTGAGCGATTCGGCAAAATCGCGCTGCGCGACGGACCAGGCAGGAGCGATGCCGAAGACGATGCCAGTGAGAAGGGAAATGCCGAACACGAATAAGAGAACGCGCGCATCCAATTGGATGCCGTTGAATCGTTCCAGCGCGGCGGGCTTCAGCGACAGAAGAAGGCTCGTGCCCCATTTGGCAAGCAGAAGTCCGGCGATGCCACCGATGATGGCCAAGAGCACGCTCTCCGTCAGCGCCTGGCGAATCAAGCGCAGCTTCCCGGCGCCAAGCGCCGTGCGAATCACAAGCTCTTGCCGCCGCGCTACGGCGCGAGCCATGAGCAGGCCAGCGAAATTCGCGCAGGCAATCAGCAGCACAAATCCCACGGCTCCGAAAAGAACCAGCAGTGCAGGGCGAACGTTGCCGGCCACAAATTCATGCAAGGGAAGGAAAATCTTCTGCCGGCCTCTTTCTGTGTCCGGGATATTGCTCGGCGAGGCGGTGATCGATCGTGGACATTTCCGCTTGCGCCTGCGCGAGCGTGACTCCTGGATTCAGCCGCCAGTAGGTGTGCATGAAGTGCACGCCGCGAAACGGGAGCCGCTTCCGGGTAAGCCACCCAGAGAGAGACGAAGATGTCGGCGTGCTCCCTTGGCAACACGAAGCCGGCAGGCATCACGCCAATCACGGTGTAATCGTTTCCGCTGAGGGCAATTGTTTTGCCGATGGCATGAGGGTCGCTGCTCAGAAAGTTTTGCCAGAACGAATAGCTCACCACGATAATTCGCGGTCCGCCTTTTACGTCTTCCTCCGGAGAGATGATCCGGCCGAGCATCGGGGGAACTCCAAGCGTTTCGAGAAATCCCGCGTCAACGAACCCCGCGCGAATCTGCACCGGTTCCAGACCGCTGGTGTAGTCCATGTCCTCGATATTGATTCCGCCACCCTGGGAAAATGCGCGCGTCTGCCGCTGGATATCGATTAGGTTTATGCAGCGAATCGTTCTGCTTCATCGCGACGATTTGCTGAGGATCCTTATAGGGAAGCGGAGTCAGCAGGACGCCGTTGATGACGCTGAAGATGGCGGTGTTCGCGCCGATGCCGAGAGCGAGCGTGAGCACGGCGACGGCGGTGAAGGCAGGGTTTTTGCGGAGCATGCGAACGGCGAAGCGCAAATCCTGCCAGAGTGATTCGAGCGAGGCGAAGGTCCACATTTCGCGGCGTCCTTTCTTTCAAACTGGTTGTGTTGCCGAATTGGCGGCGGGCGGCGTAACGGGCTTCTTCGGCGCCGATTCCGGCGAGGCGGTTTTTTGCTTCGCGCATGGCGAGGTGAAAGGCGACTTCGTCATTGAGATCGCGATCCAGCTGCGGCGCTTCGCAGAAGATGGACTTCACGCGAAGCCAGGTTTCGTTCATCCATTCCGAAAACATGGTCTCCTCCTGCGCCAGTTATACCGTCTGGAGTATTCGCGCGACTGCGCCCGACATGCGCCGCCAGAATTCGGTTTCTTGCGCCAACTGCTTTCGTCCTGTGGCGGTCAGCGAGTAATACTTTGCTCGGCGATTGTTATCCGAAATGCCCCATTCGGCAGAGAGCAGGCCGCGCAACTCCAGTCGATGGAGCGCGGGATAGAGCGCACCTTCCTCAACCTTAAGCACGTCTTCGGAAGTTTGATGAATCCATTCGGCGACGCCGTAGCCGTGCATGGCGCCGCGAGCCAGCGCTTTTAGAATCAGCAGGTCCAGCGTTCCCTGGAGCAAATCTCCGGGATTTTCTTGCTTTTCTTTCATGGAGGGTCTCTCTCTTATCCATAAGACGTTTAGGGGAGGAAATTGTTCCATGGAATTTGTGTTTTCGGCAAGAATTTTTTGGGCTCGTGAAGGTAGAGGAGAGATCTGCGGCGCGGCGGTAGAGTGGACGTCACAGAAACTTGCTCGCCAGCAGGCCCCGCGTTATCGTATTTGGACTGTTCTCATGCAAAGCGAATCCTCCTTGCCCCTGCGTTTAGCCCTTGTCGGGATGTCTGGTGCTGGAAAAACCTTCTGGACAAAGAAGTTAGCTGCGGAAGGCTGGACCGCGATTTCTTGCGACGACCGCATCGAGGAAAAGCTGGCTTCGCGGCTGGCGGCTGGCGGATATACCGGGATCAATGGAGTTGCGGCGTGGATGGGCTGGCCGGACAACCCGAAGTATGCCGAGCGCGAGGCCCAGTACCTCGAAGAGGAAATCCACACGCTGGGCGAGGTGCTGACATCGCTGGAGCGAGAGCCTGACAAACCGCTCGTGCTGGACACCACAGGCAGCGTGATCTACACCGGGAATAATTTGTTGCTGCGTTTGCGACGGCGAATGACGGTGGTGTATCTCGCCGCGTCGGCGCAGGAGCAGCAGCTCTTGATCGAGCGCTACTTGAGCGACCCGAAACCGGTGCTCTGGCGCGGCGCTTTCCAGCCGAAAGAAGGGCGAATCACCGCAGGCGACTGTCGCGCGCTGTTATCCCACGCTGATTTCCGCGCGGCGGCAGAGTTATGAGGCTTTGGCGCATTGCACTCTTCAGGTTTCCGGTTTGCGCGATCCTGCCTTTGATGCGGCGGCGTTTCTTTCGAAAATTCGAGGGCAACTCGAGCGCGGGCGATGAGATACCGGAGCACAGGGCGCAAAGCAGGGCTGACTTCGCTTCGCGGCGCGGTGCTGCGCGGGCTCGCGCCGGACGGCGGGCTCTATATGCCCGTGGAAATTGCGCGGCATTCGCCGCAGGAATTGGAAGAATTTCGCCGTCTGCCGTTCACGGAAGTTTGTTTCCGCGTGGTGCGGCCGTTCGCCACGCCGGACGTGCCCGAAGAAGTGTTGTGGCAGATCGTCGCGGAGTCGATCAACTTTCCGGTGAAGCTGGTATCGCTCTCGCCGGGCCTTCACATTCTCGAGCTGTTTCACGGTCCCACCCTGGCGTTCAAGGATTTCGGCGCGCGATTCATGGCGCGGCTGATGGGCTACTTTGTGCGCGGGGAATCCAGGCCGCTGACGGTTCTCGTCGCCACTTCCGGCGACACGGGAAGCGCCGTGGCGCACGGCTTTCTCGGCGTGCCCGGAATTCGTGTCGTGATCCTGTATCCTTCGAAGCGCATCAGCGAAGCCCAGGAAAAACAGTTCACCACGCTGGGCGAAAATATCACCGCACTCGAAGTCGCGGGCAGCTTCGACGATTGCCAGCGGCTCGTGAAGCAGGCGTTTACCGATGCGGAGCTGAACAAGCGCGCGTTTCTCACCTCCGCCAATTCGATCAATATCGGACGGCTGCTTCCGCAAATGTTTTATCACGTGGCCGCGTACCGCCAGTTGCCTGTGGCGTCCGTGCCGCTGATTGTTTCCGTGCCCAGCGGGAATTTCGGCAACTTGACGGCCGGACTTTTCGCCAAGCGCATCGGCTTGCCCGTGGCAATGTTCGTGGCTTCCACGAACGCTAACGACGTCGTGCCCGAGTACCTGCAGTACCGGAGAATTTCATCCACGCCCGGCGACGCAACGTTTTCAAACGCCATGGATGTCGGCAATCCCAATAATTTTCCGCGCTTGCTGGATTTGTGCCGGGGACGGCTCGAGCTCGTGCGCCGCGAAATCTGGGGTCACGCCGCCACGGACGCCGAGACGCTCCAGGAAATGAAATCGATCCACGATCGCTTCGGCTACATCGCCGATCCGCACACCGCCGTCGGCGTACTTGGCTGGGAAGCCTACAAGCGCGAACACGCCGAGCCCGCGCAAGGACTGGTGCTGGCCACGGCGCACCCCGCGAAATTCGCCGATGTGGTGAAGCGAGCCATCGGCACGGCGCCGCCGCTTCCCGATCGGCTCGCCGCCTACTTGAAGCGCGAAAAATTGTCTTTGCCGATGACGAGCGCCTACGACGACTTCAAACAATTTCTGACTAGCGCTCACTAACGGTAGCGTTAGGAAGACTCTGCGCAGGCGGTCGAGGAGCATGAAGAGAAACACGGCGACGAAAGCGTTGACGAGCGCCGCTGTCGCCAAGATGCATGGTGAACCAGCGGCTCGGGCTGAGAGAGCAGCAGCCGCTGGGTCAGCGCAACGATGCCCTGGTGGACGACAAAAAAAGCGGCCGTCAAGGCAAAGCGCGCCGCGGGATGCTCCGTATCGAGCCGCGCGCCGATCGAAGACGCCAGATACCCGATCACGGTTTTCGCAATTCCGTAGAGGCCGAGCGGAACCGTCGGTCCGCTCAGGCTGTCCTGCAAAATGCCGATGGTCATGCCTAGAAGCAATCCGGTGGAAGGATTTCGCCGGCTCAGGCCGAAATAAATGGTAATGAGCAGCGGAAGATCCAGAATTCCCGCTTTTGGGAAATAGACGGGCACAAAAGCCTGCAGGACAAGAGCGAAAGCGCGTAGCCAAGACGATCGCGCCGCGCGCGAAATTTGTGCACCTCAATGTGCAGCTCGCTACTGCGGATGTCGTAGGCGTCGTTCATGGCTTTTCGGGCGGGGCCGGACTATTTGCCGCAGCGGAGGGACCACCTGTTGGCGGCGTTGCAGGAGCCGGCGCCGCGGTGTCTTGCTTCATCTGTAGCGGCTTCATCGTCAGCAGGACGAAGACTTCTTCAAGTCGTTCGAGATTCGCGGCTGGCCGAACGCGAATTTGCTTGAACGGGCTGCCCAGGTTTGATTTCCGCAATGGTGCCGACGGGCAAGTCGCGCGGAAAGATGCGGTCCATGCCGCTGGTAACCACGCGCTCTCCGGAATTTACAGTTGTCATCGTTGGGGATGTACTTCATGATCAGCAGCGGCTCGCCGGTGCCGCCAACCGGGCTCTGAATGCGCGATTCCACCAGCATCGCGCCAACGCCGCTGTCTTTGTCCGTAAGCAGCAACACCTGCGCGGTGTCGCTGTAGGATTCGATGACTTTGCCGACCACGCCGTCCGGCGTGATAACGCCCATGTTGCGGCGGATTCCGTCGCGCTCGCCGCGGTCCAAGTAGACGGTCTGGCTGGCGAGTCCGCGCTTCCGCTGATCACGCGCGCGCTCACCATCGGGACATCCATGCTCGTCTGGCGAAATTTCAGCAGAGCGGCGAGGCGGTCGGCTTCCGCGGCTTTGCCTTGCAGCTGCGTGATTTGCAGCTTCAGCCCGTCGTTTTCGCGCTTCAACTCTTCGTTTTCGCGCGACGTGTTTTGCAGAGCGAAGTAGTGATTCCACGTGTCGCGAATATGGCTGATGCCGTGAGCGCCCGCGCGTTCGAACGGCGAAACCGCGCCGACCGTCCACACGCGGATCAGCCGGCCTTGCGAGTCGCGCTTGATTTGCACGGCCAGCAACAGCACCTGCAGGAGCACTACGCCTCCGAGCAGGAAAAGCGATCTATGACGAGAGGGAAGAGCGACCATGGAATCCAGTAGCACAGACCTTGCGTCTGCGCGGTTCAGAAAGTTCTTGCGATAGCGATCAAACTCGTAGAAAACTCACTAGTCAATGCAAACCTGCCGCAGCAATTTGAAATCGCTCAGCATCTTTCCTGTGCCCAGCACCACCGAAGCCAGCGGATCATCCGCAATGGAAACCGGCAAACCAGTCTCTTCCCGGATGCGCTTGTCGAGATTCTTCAACAGCGCGCCGCCACCGGTCAGCACGATGCCGCGGTCGCTGATGTCCGCGGAAAGCTCGGGCGGCGTGCGCTCCAGCGCCACGCGCACCGCATTCAGAATCGTCGCCACGCATTCGCTCAAAGCTTCGCGAATTTCGCTGTCGTCAATGGTGACTGTTCGCGGCACGCCTTCAATCAAGTTGCGGCCTTTCACTTCCATGGTCAGCGGCTTTTCCAGCGGGTACGCCGAGCCGATTTCCATCTTGATCTGCTCCGCGGTGCGCTCGCCGACGAGCAAGTTGTACTTGCGCTTCAAATACTGCATCACGGCTTCGTCCATCTCATTGCCCGCGACACGCACGGAGCGCGAATAAACGATGCCGCTCATGGAGATGACCGCGATGTCCGTCGTGCCGCCGCCGATGTCCACCACCATGTTGCCGGAAGGCTCTTCGATCGGCAGGCCCGCACCAATGGCCGCAGCCATGGCTTGCTCCACCAGATAAACTTCGCTGGCTCGTGCGCGGTACGCGGAGTCCTGCACCGCGCGCTTTTCCACCGGCGTGATTTCGCTCGGCACTCCAATGACGATTCGCGGATGCACCAGCACGCGGCGGTTGTGCGCCTTCTGAATAAAGTACGTCAGCATTTTTTCGGTAACTTTGAAGTCGGCGATCACGCCGTCCTTCATCGGCTTGATGGCCACAACGTTTCCCGGCGTGCGGCCCAGCATTTCTTTGGCTTCGCGGCCGACGGCCACGACTTCGCCGCTGGACTTGTTGATCGCCACGATCGAGGGCTCGTTCACGACAATGCCCTTGCCGGCAGAAAACACCAGCGTGTTCGCCGTTCCCAGATCGATGGCGAGGTCGGAGGAAAACAAACTAAAAATCGACCTCAGGTTGTAACCGTTCTTATTCATTTCCCCGCCCCCCGCGGAGAAATCCTCTCCGCCGTCCAGCCGACAACCAGCTGCGTAAAGCCTGACGGTCCACTTGGACCGCTCTGCGGCCAACTAGACCATTGTCTCCGGACTTGGCGACCAGCGCAAAGTCGCGCCTGCGTCTTTTTTCTTGCGAGACCTAAAAACGATCATCGTTCGAAACTTTTATTTTGGCACAACGATCGTCACCTTGTTGGTGCCCCGTGCCGCCGCGCCGATTCTCCCCCACGATTACGATGGTATGCTGGCCGGGTTCGAGCGGCTCGGTAAAGTGCCGGAACGTGCCGTCCGGCGCGATGATGGGCACCGGCTGGCCGTTTACGATCAACGCCGCGCCCGGTTCCGTCTTGCCGATAATTTCCACCACCCGGCCATGAATCTGTGTGCCGGTAATCTCCAGGAGCATCTCCTGAGTTTTGCCCTGAGCCACCAGCGTAAACCGGAAAGTTTCGCTGACTTCGCTGGTTTCCTTCTTTGCATCCACTGCTGTGACCGTCCAGAAATAGTCCCCCGCGTCGAGCCCGGTGACGTCCACTCCGTTTCCCGAAACTCCCGGCACATCCTTCACTGTTTTCGTAAACATGGCCGTCGCGCTGATTCGCAGCCGGTAGGAAACCGCCTGGGGCACCGGCTTCCATTCAAAATGAATCGATGCCGATTTCGGATTCTCCACGATCAGCGGCTCAAAGTTGCGCGGCGAGATCAGGTCCGGCGGCGCAAGAACATCGGACTTCGTAATCGGCCCGCCCGTCGGGATGACCGCCTTTTGAAACTGCCCGATCTCCACTTTTTCCTGGCCACGTCGCAATTCCGCGCTGCCGCTCGAGACTACGATCTCGTCTTGCTGATGGTCCGGGTCGGCTTTGACGGCCGCATGGCTGTTCGAATGCACTTGCGCCACGGAGTCTTCGACGCTGACCGCGGCTTTCGAATCCGGAGAGGCCCAATTCGGCGTTCTGAGATCCACTTGCCCGGTGTTGATGCGCACTCCCGAGCTCGAAGGCCGTTCCCGGCCCATGGAATTTTCTTCCACGGTGATGAACGTTCCGGACTTCACCGTATAGGTCGTGCCGTCGGCAAAGGTGATGCGCGCCGCGCCGTCCGCCGACGTCTGGATTTGATCGCCCTTGTCCAGCGTGGTGCGGAAATTCGCGTCCACCCACTGCACGGAATTAACCTTCTTTACCTGCACTTTTCCGTCGAGGTTGACGAACTTCGCTTGCGTCTGCGAAATGGCCACCGCATCGCTATCGCCGTTGCCGATCGATTTATTCAGTTTGTCGTATGCTTGCGTGTATAAATTCGGGTCGATGAGATAGAGCGCCGCAAAAATAATCACGGCTCCCAGAAGGGCGTAAATGGCGACGGTTTTGTACGTCACCGTGTGCCAATACACTTCCACGCGTTTTATCTTCGGGTGGTTCGGGTCGTATGGTGTCTGTGTGCTCACGGGTATCCGGGCGGCAATGGCCCCAATCTTCGAATCTAGCACAGTAATTAGAACGGGGACGGCCACTGAAGCTTGCGTTGGTCAAACTGCAAATAGCAGTTGCGCCTGCCAGCCCCTTGGCCAGGCGGAGTTGCCCAAAAGGACAGTCAGCCGTATTTCCCAACGGCGCTTCGATTTTTCGCTGTCTGGGGCGGCTTCTAGGTGGATTTTGCGCGAAGAAACGCGAGCGTCAAAGGCCATGCCAAGAGGGCCGCAGCCGGGCTGTAGCTGGCGCGCGCGTCGCAGAAAAAGGCGTGGTCCGCATTAGAAATCTCGACATTCACGAAGTTTTTCCCCGCGGCGCGCAGCGCATCGGTCACCGCTCGCACCTGCTCTGGCGGTATGTGCTTGTCGCGCCCGCCCCAAAAGAGTAACAACGGCGCGCGTATACCGCCTACCCGCCCGAGCAGTCCGGGATTTGTCGCGTTCGGTGCAATCCCCCCTCCATAGTAAGAGATCGCTCCGGCCAGAGGCAAAGTGATGGCTGCAAGAAACGCCGCGCGTCCCCCCATGCAGTAGCCGATCGCGAAGATTGGCGGCTGTTCTCCAATGGCGCCGCGGAGCCAGTCAAACGCAGCCCGGTGGTCTGTCGCCATCGAAGCATCGTTCAGCGCTTTCATGTGCGGCACCGCGCTCGGAAAGTCGTCATAGCGCCCTTCGAACCCCGCACCGGTGCGGTGGAAGAGCTCTGGCGCCACCGTGACGAACCCTTCCCGCGCGAATCGCCCCGCGATGTCGCGTATATGCGCGTTCACGCCGAAGGCCTCCTGGAAAACAAGCAACCCGGGATGCGGGCCTTCTTTCTTTGGCCGCGAAGTCCACGCGCGCATGGTGGTGCCGTCGCTTACGCTCAGTTGTACGTATTCGCCGCTGATTTCCATGTTTGCCCTCTTGCTTCGAGTCCTCCCCTGAATGCTCGGTAACTGCCGGCTCAGTGCCGGATGAAGTAGCTATGCTTATCGAGATTTGCCGCAATGGCCACGTCGAAGAACCCCACCATCATCTCATCGTAGGTCTGTTCGCCCCAGCGCACGGCGGCCTCCGGGTCCGGGTTATGCGGATTGCCGCTCGAATTATCGTACCAGGCGACGGCCTGCAACTCCGTCCCTGCTTTCAGCAAACGCGGCTCGGCGAGGCGGTAACTCATCTGCCAGTGAAAATGATAATGGACGTCCAGCAACGGTTCATTTTCCTGGTCCGGCCCGGCGCTCGAATTCTTTGCCCGGTGAACAATGTTGTACTCGAACCTTTTCCCACGCAGATGCATGTGCGGGAAAAAGCTAAGTAGCGTCGCGTCGTTTGGCAGAGTACCGCGCGCTTCCACGCGGAAATCCGGCGCGCCCGGCGGAATCACGAAGTGATCATTCGTAAGCTGCAGCGTAAGCACGCGTTCCGCGGGAGGGTGCTTCGAAAAAATCAGTCCCACGCTGGTTTGGTCGCTGCCCGGGTGGCCATTGGTCGTGTAGTGCATCTGATACACGAGGTCCGACCCGGCAGGGATGAATTTTCCCATGTTGTCCGGCCAATTGTCCGGCGAGCTTCCCGGCGCGTAGACCAGCAGAACGTCGCTGTCCGTCCAATGTGCGCCCTTGCGATCATCTGGATCGGTTAACGTGGAGGCCGTGAAGGGAACTCCCACCGGTGCGTGCTGCATCCACTTCGAATCTGGCGGCCGCACATACACGACCGCGTGATGCACGTTGGCGCGAAGCGACGGAAGAATTTCCACCGCGCGCACCCAGCGATCCTCTTTGAATCCTGTCGAGCACAATTTCGTACGTATATTCCACATCACCCCCGGCAGGAATTGGAACGGCCTTCGGCATTTTCAAGACTAACTCAGGCTCCGGGATGCTCCAGCTTTCCGCCCAATGAACCGCACGAGGAGCGTCGCGCGGATTCCCCGCGGGCGACCGGCATCCGCCCACGCCGCAAGCTTTGCGATCTGTTCCGCAGAGAGCGAAGGATCATTCGAAAAATGCCCGATATGAGGGTCGGCAAACCACGGCGGCATCGACCTGACTTTCGACGCCTGCGCAATCGCTGCCGCGTACGGCCTAGTTTGTTCGTACGTTTCGAATCGCATCGGCGCAATGCCCTCGGCACGATGGCAAATCTGGCACCGCTGCTGCAATATCGGTAGCACGTCCTGGTAGAATGTCGGCGCGCTCCCAGAGGCGTGTTGCTGCGTGCTGCCTTGCACAGATCGTATTATGGCCGGCCGGCTGAACGCGCCTAGCAATACAAAAACAATACCAGGAAGAAATAGAGCGGTGCGCCAGCGAAAGTCATTAGGTTTGATCATTGCTAGGGTTCGATGATGTGAGTGCAACTACCATTTCCCGGAACTCTCGGCGGGATGGTGGGCTGCTTCCGACAATCCCCGCTTCAAATTCTCCCCGAGCCTGGCTTAGGAAAACGCCACTAGTGTCTTCCGTTTGCTTCGCAGCCTGCTCACAATCGAACTCACTTCTTGCCGTCGATTCCATCTGGTGTGTGTTCCCGTGGTTTCCGGCTCGGTGTCCATCCGCTCAACAATTCCCGAATCGCGTTCAGGGGTTCAAAACCTCGCTTCGTCTGCTTTCAAGAATTTTTGCAACCCTCTTAATCTTCTCAGGCTCGACACCGACCTCACTCAGTGAATCACGGAAGTGCTTCAGAAACCGGTCGAAGTGCCCGTCATTCAATCCCTGCCCTCGCGCGTGCGCGTGCACGGCCGCAATATCCTGACCGGTATAGACGGTTTTTCCCCCGAGTAACATCGAGAGGAACATTCTCTGCCGGGCGAGTAGCTGCGCCATATCGGTCGTTGCAAAAAAAGGACGGAGCGTATCGTCGGCCAAAACTCTGCGATAGAAGGCTTCGGTTGCGGCCGACACTGTTCGCTGCCCGCCGATGAGGTCAAACAGGTCATCAATCATTTGTTCCCCCGAGCCGGGAAATGGAATTGATTCTAGTGCTTAGGCGGAATTCTGAGATTGGCCATCATTGTAGCCGCCATGTAGGTGAAGTCAACGCCGGTTGGCATGCTTCTGCAGGGACGGGAGGACAGCATGACAAAAGCGCTATACGGAGAAGTGAAACTGGCACGTCTACAATGAACAATTTTCCAGTTCTAGTACGCTTCGCGCTGCGGAGATCGACCGCGAAGCATTTGATAAGTCATTTCCCCTCATAGCCTTCTAGAAAGTACGCCAATTGGCACCACTGTTGCCCCTACACCAGTGCCCTGCCACTTTGAAGCTAGGACATGCCCAGGTTCGTGAATGCTAGCCGAGGAGGCTGCGTATGCGCTCAAACCACGCCATTACTGGGAATCCGCAACGAGAACCGAGAATCCAAAGTCAATCATTGCTAGGAGCTGAATCCACACTAGAAAATGATCTGGAGAATCGCATCAGAAACTTGGATGCGCTCGTCGATAGCACGTATTCAGCCCTGGACCAGGAGTCATTTCCGGACAAACCTCATGCTCTAGATCTCGTGAATGACCTTCGGGTGAAGATCAAAGCAAGCCAAAATCTTTTCCGAGTCGCGAAGCTCCTCAGCGAACCTGCGCGCGAAAGCATGCTTTCGAAGGTAGATCATTCCCTGAATGATCTTGAAGAGGTCGTGGCGTCGCAATTGGGTGTCAAAATGAACTAGCGTGGCGAAGCCAATGGCTCTCGCTGGTGTCTTCCAGGCATCACAGCTTCAATCGGATGTGATTTTCCAGTCTCCGGTTATGCGACTCACTAGGACTTAGACCCATTCACAGTTGGTGTAGAATCGCACTTGCTGGCTGGCCAAAAACTTAGCCGATCATCAATACCGAATCGGTGTGGACATGCCGGATGTAGCAGACCATCGCCTGCTTGAGGCTCTGCTGGACTCCTGGGACCGGAACAACACCATCCTGCTCAACCTGCTCCGCGCTCTCCCCGAGGGCGGGCTGGAGGCCAGGGCGATGGAGGGCAGCCCATCCATCGCGCAGCTGTTCACACACATCCACTTTGTACGACTTGTGTTCGTCTTCGAGGACGCCCCGGAGTTCGCCAGAAAACTGCCCGAGGAAGAGTGGGCGGTCGAGCGTGATCCTGGTCGCATCGCGCAAATGCTGAACGACAGCGCCAAGGCGGTGCGGGACGCGGTAAAGAGCAGGGTGGAAGACAGGCCGGGAGATGAACCTTCACTACGACCACCCGATCCTCCTGCTCCAGCACATGCTCTGGCACGAGGGCTACCATCACGGTCAGATGAAGCTGGCCCTCAAGGTCGCGGGCCGCCCAATCACCGATGAGGAAGCCGGGCCGGTCACGTGGGGCGTCTGGATGCGCAAGAAGTGAGCGGTCTCAGGGCGTTCACAAGTGCGCTCAAAGACCGCCTAGCCTCCGACGGCGCGCGTATGTCGTCCTCAGGGAGCAGCCGAATCTCTCCTGCAGGGACGTGGTCGCTTGCGTGAGCACAATCCATCCGCCCATCTTTCGTATAACTGGCAAGTGTGTGACAGACGCCGTAACCGGTAACTGGCTTTCGCCTGCCCAAACCCAGGGGCTAAGGATACGCTTGTTCTGACATCTCTCCGATCCCGCGCTATACTTGGACCACTCGACATTCTTGTCGACATCGGCGCTCCTGCCGAGAAGGAGGTGATCCAGTGAGGTACGGTTTACGTTGATGCAGTAGAGGAGGCGCTTGTGAGGTTACCGAGCGCCTCTCTTCTTTTTCCCGCCTGTCCGAATTCCCTGTGATTTGGCTGGATCGTCAGTGCCCGCTGGTCCGACGCTCCATCCTCCCAAACCTATCTCAAAAGGAAGATTCGACAGTTCGACTTGGTCTTTCGCCCATGGACTCATCCTCTCGACCATTCCATCTGGCATCGAGTCCGTCCTCCAAGGGTCCGTCGGCATTGTAAAGCGGCGCGAGATAGATCCCATGCCGTGCAGCAATTGTCTCCATCTCGTCGACCCGCTCCTGAGTGATGAATCCTCTTCCCTGAGAGAAAGGCTCGAACCGGCGTTCCAAAGCAAGAGCCATGCCTTCGAGTAGACAGCCATGGACCACATCGGGGAACGGATGCCGATTCAGAACTCCATGAAAATCCGGCGTGAACTTCATTCCGCCAGTGATTTGTCCCAGACCTCCGAAGAAGACTTTGGCGTCAAGCATCTCCGCCCTTGGCGACAGGTTCTTCGGGTAGCCCGCATCGCAAACAATTGCGTCAGGCGCGATGCGGCCCAACAGAAGAGAAGGAGACGCCAGACTCGCCGCGCAGATCACAACGTCGGCCTCTAGGGAGAATCGCTGGAGATCCGTGGCGATCTCCACCTGAACTCCATCGGCTTGCAACTCCGCTTCGAGCCTGCGTAGTCGCTCCACGTTGCGTGCGCTGAGCAGCACGCGCCTCACCATACGCGCCAAACAACGGGCGCAGCCGGAACCCACATCGCCGGTTGCTCCAACGATGAGCAGCGTTGATCTTGAGAGGTTCCGTCCCTCCAGCGCGCACATCTTCTGGATGCCCTGAACGATGAAAGCAACAGTCAACGTATTGCCTGTCGTGAAGACCGTATCGTTTCTTTCAGGAAGCTGATCGAAGTTGCCCTCAATCAGAATGGAGCTGAATCCGCCGAGACTCACGATTTTCGCTCCTGCCTTGATGGCGCAGGCCGCCGCCCTTCGAACGCGGGCGATGTTCTCGTGCACGTAGGCGGCTTCCAGACGGTCGGGAGGAATGAAGGAGTCGATGTACAGGCCGCGCGCCTTCGCGCCCCTGCTCTTCGTGCGGATGATCGATCCGATGTCAACATGACAGACTACTCTGGGCGGAATCCATGGAAGGATGTCCTTGATCTCGTCGTCCGGCAGAGGTGTACGCTCGGGTCCGCGCAGGACAGCGAGCACGTCCGCAGCCGCTCGCCAACTCTCCTGATGCCCGATCAGAGCGAAATCGATGTCGGTCGTCCGTCCTGGCGCTAGCTACACCGGCAATTGAGCCACCCATGTAAGTGTTACCTCCCCAGGAATTCCCAGCATGTCGAGCGTCTTCAGATACTGTTGCAGCGACGCTCCGCGAAGCTCGGCTGCCGACAAGCTGACCTCGAACAGGGATGGCTTCACACAGCTGGCGTGGCACACTTCGCAATGTCCATCCTTGCATTCCTTGGCCAGCATCTGCGCGAGGGTGGTCATCACATCCAGATGCAGCCGGTAGACCTTGTCGTCGAAACGCTGCGCGTCTCGGGCTCGCTCCGCCCTGAGAATCGCCATAGCGTGATCGACGTGCTCTCCTTCCTCGGCTGCGATGCGGGCAAAGGTCTCGCCTAGACTCCCCGGTGCCACCTTCCCGACGCGGGAATAGCTGGCGACGGCGAAGGATTCCAGCATGATTTCCTGGACGATCAGGCAGCCGATAAAGTCGCGCTCGGCGATGCAGCGCAGGAATGCGTCGCGGAGCCGCTTCCAATGCTTTGCGTCGACGTTATTGGCAGACCTCCACTCCAATCTTGCGGCCCTCGGCAGCGAACGCAGCCGCATGGCCCCGTTCACACTCCGCATGTTCCAAGGCATCGGCTACTTCTGCGGGATCCTCGCACATCTCCGATAAGGAGGCGTAGTTCATCGCCGCGAGTAGTTCCCCGGTCATTGCCTGTGCCAGGATGTCCTGCCAAATCGGGGCACTCGGCGAGAGAGAAGTACATTCCATCGGTGAGCAGTTAACATCAATAAGTGGTTCCATGTTTCCTCCTGAACAGATAATTAAACTTTACGGCTGTGTTCCCACTCGTTTTCTATTACGTGAAGCGCTGAATAAAGATTGCTTGTGCACCGGCTTTCATGCCGCGCTGGCCTGCTCCTCCCAACGTTCTCTTTTTGCCGGACTACCGGGACTGGCCCCATTGCGGGTTCCACAGTCCGCGCGCCGAGAGGATGAAGGTGAAGCCCCCGAGCGCGCCGAGCGCCCAGAGTGTCCAGACGAAGAAGAAGCCGCCGGTGGACTTGGCGATCTCGCCGTAATGTGCCCCTCTCATGTGGATGACGGGCATGCCTGCCGCGAACAACCCGACGAGCAGCATGATGACGTACCCCGATCGCCGTTCGGCGAGCACCAGCGTCCCGTACAGCAACACCACGAGAACGGCCAACGCAATGTTTGAGGGCTCGGCCTTCGATATCCCACGGACGATGTCGTCCGTAATGTGAAGCGTCAGCAAGAGGATCGAGAGCAGGGACGCGATGGTTAGCAGAACGTTGTGTTTCATTGGATATTCTCCTTGTTCGATTTGTGTGTGCCTCTCAGTGAGGCACATGATCGGTTGACAGTGATGCGCTGGCCTGCTCCTTCCATCGTTGTTCGTTCACGCCCTTCACCATGAGCCACAGGCAAAGTGACAATTCTCCGATTAAGGCAAGCACCAGAATGAGGGAGAGCGTCCCTGCGTATGCGGGAGCGAGGATGAGCGTGAAGCTATTCGCCAGATAACTCAGACCGGCAATCGCCATCAAAACGCCAAGAGTCCTGGGGAAATAACCCGACCTGAAAAGCAAATACCCATACACCAGACATGCACAGCCAAAAAACACGAGGTCAATGCCAAACCCGTAGTCATGCAACTTGAGAGAAACTTTCACTAGAGCGTGCAGCTGATGTGGTTCAAATACCTTCAGGTAATCTGCGTTCCCCGAGAGAAACAATGCCGCAAAAAGACATAGCTTGCTGGTGGCCTCAATAGGGAATTCGACTATGTTGAAAAACACCGCAAGCAAGGCAAGATTCTTGTTCACTGGCCTGAGCAATACATATAAGATCAGCGTTAGCGGGACGGCACAAACAAGCAGTATCAGGTCACCGGCAATTTGGACGCGCCACAGCGACTCAGAGGCCATAATATTATTGGCTGTGGCTGTAACATCTCCTGACACAACGAGTTTGTCTCTGACGAAGAACTCACCGCAGAAACCGATGACTATGATAATCAGATACAGCACGCCACCGATTCGTGCGTAAACTTGCGGTGAAGTTTCTCTGACTCGTTCCTTCATTGCATCTGTACTCACAGTCGTTTCTCCCTACGCGCGAAATGGGACCCATTCCCGAGTGAATCAGATTGGTTCGCGGTACCGCCGTAGCCGCACTGCTGTGGCGAGGAATATCGCGGCGACTGCCAGCCCTACCCACAAACCCGGCGTACTGAAAAATTGCACCGGAGTAAGCGCTGACATTATTTCCATCATGTTTCCGCTCCGCGCTGGGGTGGAAGGCTCCGGCCCGGTCAAGCGGTACTGCAGCATGCCGAGAAAATGCGAAGTTCTGAACGCAATCTTCTCGACTCCCCAGATCACGAACGGAGGCAAGAAAGCCCATATAAACGGAGCGCGTGGCGCCCAAGCAGAAATCAGCAGCAACCAGCCGTAGATGGGCGCATACCAGAGGCCATGAACGGTCAAAATGTGGTAGAGGAGCATCAGTGACATGTGGAAGAACGACATCCGTGACCCGAGCGTCCCGACACTCTGGCCGCTGCCCAGTAGGACTGCGCTGCTCAGCAGCAGCATGACGAATTGCGTGACAACGGTGATGGCGAAACTGAGCAGCGGCAGAATGATCAGGGGAATGGCGAGCTTCGAGAGCACGGTGGTGACGTCGGAAACTGGCAGCGACTTCCAGAACAGGATGCTGCGATCGCGGCGCTCCCCGTACAGCGCGTCGAGTGAGTAGAAAATCCCCACGATAAAAGCCGTGCCCATGATCAGAGCAGCCGCGAATTGGTACGGTATGTCGAGCGGCTCGTGCCGATGCCGCGGGCTGATCGCCAACGCAGTCAAAAAGGCAGGCAGTAAAACGGCGGCGGCGGCCAGCGGGGCGATATAGATCGAACGGTGCTCCCACAATTCGCGCCGCACCGACCAGTACATGCGCCGACTGGCGGTGATGACCGCAGGCGCGGTTGGTTGTGATTCGAGAGGAGACCCGTGCACAGTGTTTGATGAAGTACTCATCGAGCCCCTCCTTGAGCCGCGCCGCTTTGATTACTGAGCACAGCAACAAACAGGTCGGCGATGCTCGGCGTTCGCACCTCGCCAAGCGCGGCGAGTTGCTGGCGTTCGACACGATCGAACAGCAGGATGCTGCGCCCGAACACTTGGCGTTCGTGAATCGGCTTCAGCGCCCGCGCCGCGGCGATCTGCTCGGGATTCACCATCACTTCCAGATAGCGCGACTCGAATTCTTCCATGCTGCAATCGAAGACGATGCGGCCGCGGTTAATGAACATGACATCGGTCAGGACGTCCTGAATCTCTTCCACTTGATGGGTGGTCACCACGATGGTGCGGCTTCGATCGAAGTAGTCATTCAGCAGCGAATCGTAGAACTGCTTGCGATACAAAATATCCAGGCCAAGCGTCGGCTCGTCCAGCACCAGCAATTTCGCGTCAATGGCCATGACCAGGGCGAGATGCAGTTGCGCCACCATGCCCTTCGACAATTCCCGGACCTTGCTGGCGCGCCCGATGGTGGTCTTCGCAAGAAAGCCTTCCGCCTTCGCGCGGTCGAATCGCGGGTGCACGCCGGCGAAGTAATCGAGAGCCTGCCAAACCCTCATCCAGCGCGGCAGCACGGCGACATCGGCAATGAAACAGGCATCGCGCATGAGCTTTTCGCGCTCCGTCCAGGGGTCTCGGCCGAGCACCCTCAGCTGACCCTGATATGAGGTGAGGCCTAGAATCGCATTGAGCGCGGTGGTCTTGCCCGCCCCGTTGGGACCAATAAGTCCGAGGATGCGGCCCTCTTCGACACGCAAATCGATACCGTCAACCGCGACCGTTGTTCCGAATGCCTTCCGGAGACCACGTGCTTCTATGCATGGCATGGCTTTAGCGCTCCTCTTTGCGGGGCTTCGATTCGGCGGTTTTCGACTGTGCGCCATCTGATAACGACTTGCGTTTTGCGGCAGCAACTAGTTCTTCGGGTGTCAGGCCGAGCCGCTGAATGGTTGCGTGGACCCGAGGCCATTCTTCGGCAAGAAACTTCTGCCGTTCGCCCTGCAGCAACAGATTGCGTGCGCCCGTATTGATGAACATGCCGAGGCCTCGCTTGCTTTCTACCAGTCCCTCATCCACTAATTGTTGATAGCCCTTCAGAACCGTGAGCGGATTGACACGATATTCGGCCGCGACATTGCGGACCGACGGCAGCGGATCGCCTTCCTTGAGCACGCCGTCGAGAATCATCGCGACGACGCGGTCGCGAAGTTGTCGGTAAATCGGCTGACTGTCATTCCACTCACGGTCCATCAGGTTTTCCTGTTACCCCTTGCTGGAGACACGTCTGCGTTATTTTGCCCGCTGCAGGTCGAAGTGCGCGTGCACCGGCTTGTCCCCCGGCATCATGTAGGTCCAGTCCTCGGTGTGATGGTTGGCGTCGATGATAGTGAAGACCGAGTGGTACATGTGTCCGTACTTGTTGCTACCAGAAAGGTCGGCAAAATCGAATTCCATAGTCTTTCCGTCCGGCGATATTTTGCCGGTCATGCGCGGCCGGTTTCCCGCGTCGCAGTAGTGGACGAGCGTAAGCCGGTCTGCGTCGGCGTCAACATACACCATAGTTACGGGATGGTCGTATTTTGCCGGGTCCAGCGGCGTTCCTGCCTCCTGCATCTCGTGCACGAGGACGTTTCCCCGCGAGGTCACGCGCATCGAGATGTGCAGCGGCTTAATGTCCACTTTCGCTTCTACCGGCATGTCGGTCTTCACGGGGCCTTCCCAATCCCCAGCGAGGGTTTTCATTGCGTCGAAGGAAGTCTGCGCCTCCGACTTCGGGACGGGGGTCTTGGACGCGTCCATCTTATGCGCGTCGGATTGCGCGAAAGCTACGGTGGCGAGCGACATCAGAACAACGGACCATACAAAACGTAGCGATTTCATGTTTCATTCTCCTTAAGAAATTCATTTCTTCTTGATTTCAGGTCGGGGTTATTCGCTGGCTCAGTCACTTGCGATCAATCTACTTCAACGAAGCCCTCGTCCTCTAGTGTTATAGCTAACTATAACACTAGTGCAGGTGTCAAGCACTTTCTTTTCTTCATTTGCCCGCCGCCATCCACATAGGACAAAGCCCTCTCGGGGCCGCTGGCTCAAGCGGGCAGTTTTGACTCGATGGGAGTTCAGGCCTACTCACCCGGCGAAGGACCTAACGCCGGTTTGTCGGCTTCCACGGCCAGAACAGGAAATGGCAGCCGAGGGTTGGAAGGGAGCTAAGTCAGCGTCGCAGATTCGCCTAGCACCGTAATTCGGCCGCTGCACGGGCCGGGAAGAGGAAAACACAGGGGAAGAATCGCGATCGCTCCGAGAGTCTTCCAGGTAAAAAAAGAACGCAGACAATGCCAGCGTGTATCTGCCAAAGATATTCTTAATCCAGCTCGGCTAGTCTGGCCCGGACCAAACCCTTCACTAATTTTCTATCAATTTTCCAATCGACAGGGATTTGAAAGCAGTTCTTAAAGACGACAAATTCCCCTAACCTCACCTTAAAGTCTTCGATTACACGAGGACTCCAGGGTGAAAATGTTAGATGATGCTTGTAGGCACAAACGCCAACTACATACTTCCCTTTCCGGTGGATGGTAGGTACGTTCCAGGAAATTTTGGACTCTAGTTCCGGAAATTGGGTAAGAATCAAATCAATTACAGACCTGAGGGTACTTTCTTTCGTAGGGTCCAGTGAGGCTAAATATTCCTCAACGGAATTGAATTTCGGTCGTTTCCGCGAGCGTGGTTGGTGCATTGTTTTGCGATCCACCCCGATTTGTCAGGCAGTCCCGCAAAGAGAATTAGTGAGAAAAAGTCGTCGTTTCATCACTTTTTACTTTTATGTACTTTCGCTCGAGTGCCCGCAGGCGCTTTCCTCTTCAATTTGATCTGATTGTAATCAACGGCGGCACGGACGAGATTTTTTAGAGCACGCTCATTAATCTTATCGCCCTCAAAAAGATCGATCGCTCGCCAGGCGTTGCCTCCGAGGCCCGCGTTGAAGAGCTTGTCAGGATCCGGGAGGCTGGCCCCGTGGGAAAAGGTAAGCTTCACCTTATCTTTGTGGGCGTTGCCGACCGCGATGATTCCGTCGCGAGACCACACTGGGCTGCCCATCCACTTCCATTCCTCGATGATCTCCCGGTCGGCCTCAAGGATACTCTTACGGATGCCGGCGAGCGTTTTGCCGCGCCAGTCTGTGAGTCCTTCGATCAGTTGGTCAATACGTTCCGATGGATTCATTGGACTTTTATGCCTCCGTTTTCCTGCGAGTAGGCCGATCTCTTTGAAATAAGCCGTCGAAGTACATGGCCTTTCCACATCCATAATCCCGAAAGGACAATTACAGGCACGAAGACAAACCGAGTAGCGGGGGCGTAGTTTGGAATTTGGTCAAACGGACTATAAATATAACCGAGTATCGGAATGCTAAAGACGATGTGAATCCAGCGAAAAATTAAACGTATGGTGCCTTGGTTCATGATGTGTCTACCTCGATTTATGGTTTTTGAGCCGCCTGAGGCGGCCACTTGGGCGTTTCAATACCGAACTGCTTGGCGTACTCCGCGTTCAGCCGCTGCCAGCCGCCGAACTTCATGGCCTCGGGGCCAACCATGCGTCCAATCGGCTTTCCGCTGAGAAGGCGATCCAGCACATCGAAACAGATGTGCCACCCGGCGGCACCCATGGCGATGAAGCGGTGACCGATGTTGGTCCACAGCGTCAGGCGCGTGCCGCCGCCCAAGCCTTCGAGTTCCCACCGCATATCGAAGCCACCCCACTTGTACTCAAGCACCTCAGGAGCGTCGGCTCGCGTCACGGTTGTTTCGGTGACGTGCAGCGCGGGCGCACCCACGGTGGTGAGCTTCACCGTGGTTCCAACCGTAGCCAGGCTCCCGTCAGCGTCGAAAGGCGCCCACTCGCGCAGATGCGCCGGGTCGGTAAGCGCCTGCCAGACTTTTTCCGGCGAGTGGCGCAGTTCTCTGACGAGAATGAGCGTCCACTTCTCGCCGTCCTTTCGTATCTGCGCCCCGCTAGCCGGACCCGGTGTGTACTGCTCGAGATTGGTCACTTTATTCTCCTTAGCTTTAATAGCGCGCCAGCTGGGTGAGTTGAATGAGATTGCCGCAGGTGTCCTTCAGCATCGCAATGGTCGAGCCGGTCACGTCGGTAGGCGGCATTGTGAACTCGGCGCCGCGCGACTTGATGCGCTCGTAGTCGCCCTTGACGTCCTCGGTGAAGAACATAGCCGCGGGCTGGCCCTGTTGAAAGATCGCCTGCTGATACGCTTTGGCTGCGGGGTTGTCGTTCAGCGCCAGCTGCAGCTCAGTGCCGTCCGGCTCCTCGGGCGAGGCCACGGTCAGCCAGCGATATGGGCCCTGGCTGAAATCGGTCTTCTTGGCAAAGCCCAGTACCTCCGTATAGAAGCGCAGGGCCTTGTCCTGGTCGTCCACGTGTATGCTGGTCACTTTGATTTTCATTTTTTTCTCCTTTGTCACGTTCGCGGTTTGGGCCGCGTCGTCTTCTCCTTGTCTTCCTTTTCGTTGGTGCTGCCATCGTTGGTGTTGCCATCGTTGGTGTTGCCCTCGTTGGTGTAGAAGGATCCATCCGGTCGAGGTGCCGTTCGAGAGCATCCACGTGCTCGGACCAGAACCGGCGGAACCGAGCCAGCCAGGCATCCAGCTCCTGAAACGGTTCTGGTTTCAGTCGGTAGAGACGGCGCTGTGCGTCCACGGTGGACTCCACGAAACCGGCTTCGCGCAGCACTCGCAGGTGCTTTGACACGGTCGGCTGCGTCATACGAAGCTGACGCTCGATCTCTCCAACCGACTGTTGTGACGAGACCAGCAGGCTCAGTATCGCGCGGCGGTTGGGCTCCGCAATGATTTCGAAAGATTCCATGCTCTTGATATACTCCACGGGGCATATACGTGTCAAGGTATATTTACGCCGGGCCGCTGGCAACGCTTTCAGTCGGCGTGCGGGGATGCGCCGTCCGAGGCGTTTTGGCGGGTGCGGTTCAGAGCGCTGCGCGCTCCGGGCTGCTTCAGCGTCGAGGCGGGGACAAGGGCTGCCGCCGCTTTCCCCGCGCTCTTTCTCCGCTAGTGGCGCTCTGCCTCCGCTGCGCTCCGGACACTCCTCATAAGCCGGCAGCTCATCAGGAAATCAAGCACTGACGAGATGCGCGTTTGTCGGTACTGATCCGACGAAGTACCCGCAACTTCCGAGTGGCCCGTGATTCGCTCAGAATCGCCGGACGTAAGCTAATTTGACTGTTGGAATCGCCGAGCAGTTACTGTAAACGTTTCGCTGTCCATCTCCGGACGACACAATGTGCAAAAACGAAAAAGATCGGCGGAACGCTCAGAGTCGGGCGGCTTGGTCTAGGAGCCTTCGACCTTGGGCGTCGACTGAGCTCCTAGCGGTTCGCGGAAAGGATCCATCGGAATCGGCGCGTACTCGACGTCGATGATCTCGAGATGCTCCGTCTTCGCTGGCGCGCGCAGGTCCACGCGGTCGCCGGGGCTCGCCTTCATCAGCGCATTGGCGAGAGGCGAGCGCCAGCTGATGTAGCCGCGGTCGAGGTCCACCTCGTCGATGCCGACGATCGAGACGACGTGTTCGAGGCCGGCGGCGTCCTTGTAGGTCACGGTTGCGCCGAAGAAGACGCGCGTAGCGGCTGACCCCGGCCGCGGAGCGGCGGGATCGACGACCACGGCCGCGTCAATGCGTTTCGTGAGAAAGCGAATCCGCGAATCGATCTGGCGTAACCGTCGCTTGCCGTAGAGGTAGTCGGCGTTTTCACTGCGGTCCCCGTTACTGGCAGCCCACGCTACGACCTCCACCACCGCGGGCCGCTCGCGACTCAGTAGGAACCGATGCTCGTCTTTCAGCCGCTGCAACCCGGCGGGCGTGATGTAGTTTTTGAGCGTCGGCCCCGCTTCCTCGCGCACCGGTTCTCGGAGCGGCCGCTTTGTTCGCATTTGCCAATCTGCCATGGGATTTCGTGTACTTGTGGGTGACCCAATCTCGGAAGGTCCGCGCCTCGGTCCCGATAATTCCTCGCACGGTGAACGTGACGTACGCGGGCTAGATGTCGAATGATACATCGGTCTTTCCTGTGGCACTCTTAGAAAATGCGGTGACCCGTCCGATTGCATATCAAGGCGAAGAAGTATGCGGTTCACCTAAGCGATGAGCCGATGAGATGCCCATTTCCAATGAATTGTTTGTGTTCGACCTCTAAGCTCACACTGATTCCGGGCGGATGGTCGGCTATACGGAAGTAATCCAAGATGGGCACCGTGCGGATCAGTACCCCGGAAGTAGGCCAGTGGCCGACCTGCTGA
>CAVOPQ010000008.1:0-155622 GCA_963698145.1 uncultured Acidobacteriota bacterium
GTCCTCGTTCGCATGGAAACGCTGCGCCGGGCCACACTCTACGCCCGATACGATCCGCAAATCGCCAGAGAATTGCTGACCAAGCTTTTTGCTCGCACAAAGACCTCCGAAAACGCAGGGCACGCGGACGCTTTGGCCTTGTTCGATGCCGGGTATCTCGCCGAGTGCTACAAGCAATGGATCGGAAAGAACCTGCCACACATGACGGACAACTTGCCAATGGATCCCAATCCTGGCGCAAATCTCGACGGCTATGCGTTGGTGAAGAGAGGCAATCAGCTTGCGCGGTCAGGATCCCGAGATGGAATTCGCCGCCGCACTGATTACTCTTGAGGGCCAGCAAGCGGATCATCAGCAGCACGTCCTAAGAGCCACGGCAGGAGCTAAAGACGATCTGATGCTGGCCCAGAACCTTAAAAGCCACTTCATGGGCGATGGCGGAATGACCGTCGCCGAGTTGTTCTCGAAGGGCACCAAAGTAAATCAGTAAGAGCAGCTCATAACTGCACCAATGCTCGTCTCACAACCTCGAGAAGGCCATCTTCCGAAGGAACTGGGCAGGAACGATGAAATCGTTCTTGCCCAGTTTTGTTGAGAGCTCCTCCGTGTCCATGCTCTGAGCTACTGATCTCTTTGCAGCAATGCAGTCCGCTTTACAGAACTCTCGGCATTTACTACGCTAAGAGCACCATGTGGAATGTCGAAGAGCGGTTTACACCAAAGCAAATTGAAAGCCTGGCGGCGTTGGGCTTTGCCGTCGGCAGCACCCGCGGTGTTGTCCGCGTGGAAAAATATGGCAGCGGAGCGGAATTCCGCAAGGGGACGGACGACTCTCTACCAGATGACGGTTGTGCCGACGATCATGCTGAAGGGGCGGTTCACCAGGCTTTGGGACGCCGGCTACCAAAAATTTCTGCTGACCGACGAAGGCTTAAAGCTGCCCGCGCTGGCGGAGCACCTTTCCAACCTGCGAAGGTTCAATGAGGAATTACGCACCGCGCTCGGTGTCCCGACGTTCTACAACGAAGCGCTCGGTTCCGTGAGCCAAATCAGCGTCTACGACCGCGTAAAAGGCCGCAAAGGCGATGTTCCAGATAAAACAGTGGGCGCACACGAGCCAGCTGGCGGGCATTAAACAACGCGCACCATCTCCGGATTTTTCCTAACCCAATCTGCTCTCCTGAAGCTGACGCCGGAATTGCTTAATGTCGACGCGATGCTTCGCGGCTTTGCGCGCGCCAATAAGATCACCGGAATGTCCAGCCCGTAACGTCCTTCAAGAACGGCATCATTCTCAATATTTACTTCACGCAGCTCTGCGCCGAACTCGTGCAAGAGCGGCAGGATCGCTTCCTTAGCATCTTCACACAGGTGGCAACCCGGCCTTGTATAGAGAGTCACCTCGCGCGGGCCCGCCGCGGCCAGGCGCGCGTCCTCCGGATGCTCCGTCACGGTTTCGGATTGGAATATTTTTGGAACGGGCCGGAATAGGGGTGAAATGCGCGCGCGCGGTAGAGCTCCGCAATCTGCCGGAGATGTCCGAGGTCGTGCGAAGCCCACTCGCTGAGCATTTGATGCAGGGTGATGTTACCGAGCTCAGTGTGCGTCGCCTCGCGCTCTCCGGCGTCAGCCGGGATGCTCCTCAGCAAAATAACCGTGGAGCGCCGCGTCTTGATGAAAAACGCCAAATTTTCGGTGGCCGACCCGCGCACATAGTCGCCAATAACGACGGTTCCAGTCGGATCATATTTCTGGAGAGTCGGAGTGTCTTCCGTGACGATGCGCCGCGTGCGGTCCGCGTACACCATTTCCAGGTCTGCAAGATGGCCGAGCACTTCCGCAATTGACCAGCGTTCCGGCGCCGGCTTCCACCGCAGGAGATCTTCCGGCAAATCGCGAAGCATCGTTTCGAGCAGAATCGGCGTCTTTTCAAGAAGCAATAGCGCAGGCTGGATGGATCGAGTGACGCCCGGCTCGGTGGATCGAGCTACACCTTGCTGCATGCGGCACCTCCCAAGCGATGAATGCATCTTACTTGAAAAGGCAAGGAAAAGTTGAACTGGCGCATAATGAGTAACACGTGTGGAGGAGAGGCTGGCATGGGTAGAGTCGTGGCGCTGATGGACGACCTGTTTTTTCAAATGAAAGTCGCGGAGACGGCAAAGCATCTTGGCCTGGAGTTAAAAGTCGCCACGAACGGTGACGCGCTTTTGAGCCTACTGGAACCCGCGCCAAACCTCGTCATCGTGGATTTGAACGCACGCAGCCAGCCGCTCGCCGCCATCGAGCGCTTGCGTGCGGCCAAAAAAGATCTGCGGGTTATTGGCTTTCTCTCTCACGTGCAGCGCGACCTGGCCGCGCAGGCGGAAGCGGCAGGCTGCAACGAAGTGATGCCACGCTCGGCATTTACGCAGAATCTGGCCGCCATCCTGAGCCGTGCAAAGGACTGATGTGAATTTTCGAAAAAATTATCCAACGGCTCCGGCCTGGTTTTGACTTCTCTGTTTCTGTTGTTCACTGGCGGTATCTCAGCGCAGGAATCCAGTTCAAATCCCGCAGCCCAAGCCACCTCGCCGAACGGGCCAATCGCCGCCCTTCGCGATCTCCTGACAGCGGCTTGTTCGCAAAGCCAGAGCGACTTCGAGCGACTCTTGACCGCGCGAAACAAGGAATCGTTTACGCACATGACGCCGGCCGCTCGCGTCGCATTCATGAAGCGCTTCGTGCTGCTCAACGAGCCAGGCAAACCCTCCGTTACCACAAACCCAGTCGGGCCGCCCTACCGTGCGCTGTGAAACGCCCGCGGGCGCGGCGGAGATTCAGATTGGCGGCGCCGACACCCATGACAACGTTTCGTTTCTCCCCGTGAAGTTGCGCGATGCGACGGATACAACCGGCGCCGACGCCATTCAGGTAAACATGGGCCTGGTGCGCGAAAATGGTGAGTGGAAGATTCTCTCGCTTGGATTGGTACTCCTCGATTTGCCGTCCTTGGAATTGGAATGGGATTCCGCGGAAGCAGACAAGAATGAGCAAGCCGCCATCGAGTCGCTAAAGGATCTTGCCGAAGCGGTCGAAACTTACCGCCGCAAGTACACCCGGCTGCCCGCCACTCTCTCGAGTCTGGGGCCACCTCTGCATGGCGCGGCGAATGCGGAAGCCGCGGGTCTCGTGGATTCCGAAATGTCCACCGGCATGAAAAATGGCTATTCCTTCCGGTACGTCATTGTCGGTGCCAGCGGATTGGGCGCGCCGGCGAAGTATGAACTCGCCGCAACGCCGCTCATGTACGGCCGCACGGGACACCGCTCCTTTTTCCGCGATGCAAGCTGGACTCTTCGCGGGCGCGGACCATAAAGGCGCGGTGGGCTCCGCGTCTGATCCGAAGTTGCCGTAGCACAAGGTTCTCGTTGCACTCAGGCAGATCAACTGCAGGCAGCCTCGCAGCGTCTGCTTGGCCTTGCCACTCGCCATTCGAACAGCCTCGCGGCTGAAGCGGCCATGCCCGTCACGCAGGCCGCGCAATCCTAGGGCTTGGCCTTCACGGTTGGATATTGAATCCCCAGTTGTTCCAGGTAAGTCTTATAATGCGCGGGGTCGTAATAATATTTTTTCAATTGCGGCGCGAACTTCTCCATTTTTTCCTTGTTCATTTCAATGGCAGGTTTGTCGTCGGGACTTAGGAACGTCTCGTAATGGACATCTTTTGTTTGGACATTCCGAAAATAATCCCAAGCTTGCTGCACAAGCTGCGGCTGAAGGAAAAAGTCCAGAGCGGTCATCGCTTGCACTTTGGCGCCCGCCGTCGATCCTTTGTGCGCAATCGGCGTAGCCATGGCCACGCCATTGACCCAACTATGCCCGGGCAGATTCGGAATATTTGCCGGGTACATCAGGTACACCATGGGAACGTTCCAGGAAATATCGCCGATGTCATCGGACCCGCCGCCGGCGGGTTTCTTCACCGGTTCCGTGAGCGGCTCGATTTTTTCCTTGAGGCCCTCCACCTTCGCGCCGATTTCTTTTTGCAGCGCCTTCGCTAACGTTTGATCCGCATCGCTCCACTTCGGCATGCCGACGGCCTCGATGTTCTTCTGCTGCGTCTCCGCGATAACTTTGTTCAAAAACGGCGGCCATGCGGATCCCACCAGCTTGTGATCAACGGTCGTTCCCGTCATTTTCGTCGCGGAATCCGCAATCGTATTTCCCAGGTCGTATAGATCCTTGATGTGCGGATAGTCCAGCTCGCGGAAGTAGTACCAAACCGCCGCTTCCGACGGAACAACATTGGGCTGATCTCCGCCATTGATGATGACGCGATGAGAGCGTTGCGCGGGACGCAGGTGTTCGCGGCGAAAGTCCCAGCCGGTGTCCATCAGCTCGACGGCATCCAGCGCGCTGCGCCCTTCCCAAGGCGCCGCGGCGGCGTGCGCCGCCTTGCCGTGGAAAAAATATTGCACGGAAACAAGTCCGCTCCACTCCCCGTTGCCCGTCCCGTACGATGTCGAAAATTCCGATTCCACGTGTGCGCCAAGCACTAAATCCACATCCTTGAAGAGCCCTGCCCGAACATAAAACGCTTTTGTGCCAAGCAATTCTTCCGCAACGCCGGGAACAAGTTTGATCGTGCCGGCGATGTGGTGTTCGTCCATCAGTTTTTTCAGCACCAGCGCCGCGGTGACGTTGACCGCCATCCCCGAGTTATGGCCTTCTCCGTGTCCCGGCGCGCCTTCAACGATCGGATCGTGATAAGCCACTCCAGGTTTCTGCGAAGCGCGAGGAATACAGTCGATATCGGTAATGAACGCGATGACGGGTTTGCCGCTCCCATAGGTGGCTACCCACGCGGTGGGAACGCCTGCGACGCCCTGCTCGACATGAAACCCATTTTTTCCAAGGATGCCCGTGACGTAGCGCGAAGTCTCAAATTCCTGAAATCCAAGTTCGCTGAAACTGAAAATTTCGTCCACCATCTGCTGCGTAAGCGTCTGGAGCTTATCCACTTCCTCAACCGCTTCCTGCTTTAGCTCGGGGAGTTGCGGCGACTGCTGCGCAAGCAGTCCACAGGGCAGGAACAAAGCCGTCACAAAAAAACGCAATGCGCAAAGTTTCTTCATCAGTGTCTCCCGCCAGCAAAATGAGCGGGCATATTACATCGGGTATTGCGAAATGGGAAAGAAAGAATCCCCTATTTGTGCCACTGACGAGTTGGCGCTACTATCGTGCGATTCAACATGCGCCTGGCTTCCGTCCGAATCCTTTTGCCGCTTTTGGCCTTGGCAATTTTGAGGCCGGCTGCGGCGATGGCCCAAGAGTTCAACTCTGGCTATGGGCCGCTTCCTGTATTCGAACTCCACAGTGGATTCTGGATCAATCTTCACCACACGCTTTACTACGAAGCCAAGCAGCGCAGAGCTGCGTCCAGTTCCCCGCAAAGGGGCAGTCCGGCACCGCAGCTAAAATTGAAAACAATGAAAGATTCCGCTACGGCCCTCACCCCGGCGGAGCAGAGCCGCTGGGACAGCGCTGTAGCCTATTACGCGGCGAATTTTGCGAATAAAGATCTGCTCTTCAACATCGACCTCATGCTGTTGAAGAACCAACTCGAAGATTTTGAGGATTGCGACGATCTTTCCGGTGCCCGAAAGAAAACTTGTGATGCGGGCCTCCCAGGAAACGTGACGCCGATCCTGGACGCCGCGTCGCCAGTCTATCGCGCCCATTTATGGGCGGATCAGGACCGCGCCAACCGCCGCTGGATCGCGCGCGTCGCCCCTCTCGTGGAAGAGCAAGGTGTTGGAATTTCCCAGCGGCTTGCGGACATCTATCAGACCAAATGGCCCAAGCAAAAGATTCGCGTGGACGTGACGGGTTTCGCGAATTGGGCTGGCGCGTACACCACCCTCGACCCTCTGCGCGTGACCATCTCCAGTACGGATTCTCGCAACCAGGGTGACGAAGCCTTCGAAGTTCTCTTTCACGAAGCCTCGCACGGCATCGCCGAAGCCGTGCAGGATGCGATCGTTCGCGAATGCAGGCAGCGCGGAAAGGCCATTCCGCGCGACCTCTGGCATGCGCTCATCTTTTACACCACCGGCGAGGTGATCAAACCCTTGTTAACGTCAGCCGCTGAAGAACTGCAGAACCAGCGCGGCACCGGCAAATCCAGCGCCAATGGCGCTCCTGCTCCCGCGCGGGAAGCCTATACACCCTATGCTATCCGTGAGGGACTCTATCAGCGAGGTTGGAACGACTACTACCAGCTTCTCATACGCTTCTGGCAGCCTTACCTCGACAGCAAGTCCACGTTTGACGATGCCATCGCCCGCATGGTCTCCGCACTGTAGAGCTTCCTGCTCCACGAACGCGGGTTGTGAATCTAAGTTTTGAGACACGAACGCGAGTTGTGAATCAAAGTTATGGTACCGTTTGTCCGGGACTGGCGGTTGTGCTAGGCTTTGCGGTGCGAAAACAAGCTTGGCCATGCGCCGCGCAAGTCCCAGCGTCGCGAACGTTCTCTCCTTACTGTTCCTCAGCAGAGCTTCCCGAAGGGGCAAAACTCTCTCCGGAGAAACCAGACGGCTCGGGCGATTCGATAACTGGCTCCCGCGGAGCCGCACAGTCAAAGGAACTGGATAAGCCCATGTCCGGTACACAGACAGCCTCAAAGACTGAAAAGGAGACCGTCGAAATCAAGCTCGCGCATTCGCCGGATTCCGACGATGCCTTTATGTTTTACGCGCTGGCGACCCACAAACTTGTTACACCTGGTTACAAATACACCCACGTCCTTTCCGACATTCAAACACTGAACGACGCCGCCCTGACGGAAACCTACGACGTCACCGCACTAAGCTTCGCTGCTTATCCTACATGCGCGATAAATATGTTCTGCTCGATTGCGGAGCCAGCTTCGGAGAGAACTACGGCCCCATCGTCGTTGCCTCCAAGTCCATGAGGCGAGAGGAATTAGCTGGCAAGCGGATTGCCGTCCCGGGCCTGAAAACAACCGCCTACCTCACCCTGAAGCTTTTTGAACCAAACTTTGAGCCAGTTGTGATGGCCTTCGACAAAATTCTGGACGCCGTCAAGAACGAAGTCGTTGAGGCCGGCCTCCTGATTCACGAAGGTCAGCTCCTCTTCCCTCAGCTCGGCATGCACCGCGTCGTGGACTTGGGCGTTTGGTGGCATGAGCAGACTGGCCTTCCGCTTCCGCTTGGTGGAAACGCCGTTCGGCGAGCACTGGGTCCCGCGATGGGCCTGCAAATTGCCAAGACCATCAAGGATAGCGTCGAGTATGGTCTCGAGCACCGCGAAGAAGCACTGAACTACGCCATGCAGTTTGCCCGCGACATGGAAACTGAAATCGCTGACAAGTTTGTGGGCATGTACGTCAACCGCTGGACCCTCGGCTACGGCGAGCGCGGCAAGCAAGCGGTCCGAGCCTTAATCGAGCGCGGAACTGCAGCAGGCTTGCTCCCCGGTCCGCCGGACGTCGAATTCCTCAGTCAACAGTAACAAAATAAAAAGCTTAACAAAATCCCGCTAAGCGTCCTGGCCGGCTTGTCCGCTCAATCAGTGAGCGTGCGGCTGTCCTGGCGTGAACCAGAGGTCTTGGTAGTCAAAGCTGAAATCGGCTAGCGGCGAAACTGCGGCCATCGTGAAATGGTCGATGCTGCCATCGGGTTTGAGCGTGAACGTCACAAACGCATCTTCGATTGTTCGGTCGCGCCAATGCGCTTTGAACGTGTCGTACTGCCAGTGCTGCAGATCCGCGACGGCTTTCGGCGTGTGATCAAGACTGAAGACGAGCCCCGAGCTCTCCTGCTTGATCGTGACCGGTCCATACCAGGCATCGTTATAAACTCCCGCGTACTTTTCCAGGGGCAACGACGGCTTTGAATTCGCGGCCCGGCCCTCTGTCGCTCTCCATCATTGCCTGCTTGGCCGTTTTTTCTTCCTCGCTCCTCTGCGGCCTTGAACGCCGTGGTCCATTCCGTCGGCGGCAAACCAAAATAAGAGTCCAACACGTGATACACGATGGACTCGAACGCGCCGCCTTCTTCAGCATTGGTGAGGATCACCATTCCCAGGTTCTCTTCTGGCACCAGCAGCACGCGTGTAACGAAGCCAGAGACGCCTCCGGAATGTCCAACCAGCTTGCGTCCGTGATAGTCCCGTATCCCCCAACCAAGCGCGTAGGCGGAAAATTTCGGGCGTAAAGCCGCGAGTGGCGAGTCTGCCGTAGAAATCGGTGTAAGAGTCTGAGCGGTCCACATCTCATGGGATTGCGCTTCACTGAAAAGCCGCTCTTCGCGGCCAGGAAATTTGCCGTGGTTAAGCTGCAGCGTAATCCATTTAGCCATTTCCGCCACCGATGAATTGATCACACCCGCCGGTCCGGCATTGTCCAAATCCTGAAACGGAATGGTCTGGAGCTTTCCTTCGACCTTCGAGTGCGGCCAAGCGTAATCGTCTCCTGGCTTGAATGCAGTCGTGCTCAAGTTCGTTGTCTTCATCCCCAGCGGCTGGAGAATCTTTTCGCGAATATACTCCTCCCAGGATTTCCCCGTGACCGCCGGAATGATTTGCCCGGCGGCGATGTACATAAGATTGTCGTAGGCGTAGTGGCTGCGGAAACTCGACGCCGGCTTCATGAATCGCAGTCGATAAATGATGTCGTCGCGCGTGTACGTCGTGTGTGGCCAGAAAAGCAGGTCGCCTTCGCCGAGGCCCATGCCGCTGCGGTGCGTAAGCAGATCGCGAATGGTCATCTCATGCGAAACGTACGGGTCGTACATCTGGAAACCCTTCAAGCGCTCGTACACTTTGTCGTCCCAGGAAATCTTCCCCTCGTCCACCAGCGTTGCCAGCGCCGCGGCGGTAAACGCCTTCGTGTTCGAACCGATCCCAAAAAGTGTGTTCTCGTCCACCGGCGCGGCGTCTCCTAGCTTTCGAACGCCATAGCCTTTCGCAAACACGACCTTGCCATCCTTCACGATGGCCAATGCAATCCCGGGCACATCGAATGTCTTCATGTCACGCGCGACATACGCATCAAGGTCCGCAGGCGGGCCACTCTGCGCGTATGACGTAGCACCCCAAAGCAGCACAACCACCATCGCAGCGCAGCGTGACGCGTTCAATCTCTTCATGGCTCCCCCATGCTTCCTTCTCGATCGCGACAGGATTAAACCACAAATGGCGCCGAAGGAAGCCCTCAAATGCAGTTTTGTCTTCCTTGACGCCTTCCGTTGAATCACTTAGTGTCTTTTGCTTGCGATGGAGTCTTGATGAAAACACGTTTGCGTGCCTTGTTCATTGTGGCGGGGACACTGGCGCTGTTGGCTCCCTTGGCGCAGGGCCAGTCGGCTGCCGAATATCATGATCAGACGCAGGCCCCGTCGTCTTGGCCCCAACAGGGGGTCCGTGCAGCCCACGGCATGGTTGCCACGGACGAAGAGTTGGGCTCTCAGGCCGGTGTTGACATTCTCAAGCGTGGCGGAAATGCCGTGGATGCCGCGGTTGCGGTGGCCTTTGCGTTGGCGGTCGTCGAGCCTACCGCCGGAAACATCGGCGGCGGCGGCTTTATGCTCGTCCGTCTTGCAGATGGACGCACCACTTTCTTTGACTACCGCGAAGTCGCACCTGGCAAAGCCTCACGCGACATGTATATCAAACCCGACGGCACACTCGACAAACAGCTTTCTGTCCTCGGTTATAAATCCGTCGCGGTGCCAGGCACCGTTGCCGGCCTCGAAATCGCGCTGAGAACCTACGGCAAATTGAAGCTTGCCGAAGTGATGGCTCCCGCCATTCATCTTGCGGAATACGGTTTCCCCGTCAGCGAAAAACTTGCACGGCAACTCGAAGACCATCGGCAATATCTTCAGCAATTCAGCGTGAGCCGGCGCATTTTCCTGAACGACGGAAAAATGTTCCATGTCGGCGACACGTTCCGCCAGCCCGAACTGGCCGCGACTCTCAAGCGGATCGCGAAAAATGGTGCCGCCGAATTTTACCGAGGCGAAACCGCCCGGCTGATCGTCAATGACATGAAGCGAATGGGCGGCCTCATCACCCTCGAGGATCTCGCGCAATACCAGCCGAAGATGCGCCAGGCGTTGCAAGCCAATTACGAGCTCGAAGGTCACAAGTGGGACGTTATTACCTCGCCTCCGCCGAGTTCGGGCGGCGTCGCCATCATCGAAGCGATGAACATGTTGCGCGACGTCCCGCTTAAAGGCTGGGACGATCTCGAGAGTGTGCACATGGTGGTGGAAACCATGCGGCGGGTTTTTGCCGACCGCGCCGCATACCTCGCGGATCCTGATTTTTCCAGTGTCCCCGTCGACGGCCTCACCAGCGATTGCTACGCCAAGGAACTGGAGGCGACCATCGATCCGCAGCACGCCTCATCCAGCAAATTGGTCAAAGCGGGCACTCCGCACGTCTGCGGAGTTTCTGCTTCCAACGACGCTGCACCGCAAAACATCGTCAGCCTTAACGATGGTCCGAATACCACGCACTTTTCAGTCGTCGATTCTGACGGCAACGCCGTTGCCAGCACCTACACGCTCAACAACAGCTACGGCTCTCACGTCACTTCGTCAGCAGGCTTTCTTTTGAATGACGAGATGGACGACTTCACGACGCAGCCCGGCGTTCCCAATGCTCTCTTCGGTCTGATCCAATCCGACGCTAACGCCATCGCTCCCGGCCACCGCCCGCTCAGCTCCATGACTCCCACAATTCTCGTCCGCGACGGCAAATTGAGCTTCGTAACTGGTTCGCCCGGTGGCCCGACGATTATTTCGGTCACATTGCTAAGCGTTCTAAACTGGATGCGCTTGGGAATGGACGCGCAGGCGGCCATCAACGCGCCTCGGTTTCATCACCAGTGGCTGCCGGACGTGATCCTGTTGGAAAAGGATTTTCCCGCGGGCTTCGAGGCTGCATTGAACGCCGAGGGCTACCAAACGCAGCGCCGCGGCCACATCGGCTTGGTGAACGCGATTGGGGTCGATCCGAAAACCGGCGAGCGCCTCGGCGCGGCGGACCCGCGCGACAACGGTGCTGCCGTCGGTTACTGAAAAGTTTTTCCATCGCCCTCTCGGCTTTTGTTCCGCAGCTAGTCGGAGGACGGCGGGAAGTATTTATTCAAGCTGCGCAGTAAACGAGACCATGAGAAGAATCCTATCCACCTACTTGTTCGTGTCGCGAAAATTGACCACGGAACTTCTCGGGCAGATTGCCAAGGCCGGATTCGAGGCTCTCGAGATTTTCACCACGCGAAGCCACTTCGATTACACCTCCAGGCAAGAAGTGCAGGCGATGGCAGCTTTCTCTCGCAGCATCGCCTCGCCCTTGCGTCGCTTCATGCGCCCACGAGCCGCGACCTCAGCGCGACACGCGAAGGCGGTGCGCCGCTCTCCATCTGCGAAGTGGAACGCGTGCGGCGCATCGAAGCCATGGACGAGTTGAAACGCGTGATCGACGTGGCCGAGGACTTGCCTTATTCCCGGCTGATTCTGCACATGGGCGGCCCGCGCGAAACAGCCGACCCGCGCAAGCGCGATGCCGCCTTCAGTTCGCTCGAACACCTCGTCTTGCACGCTCATCATGCCGGCGTGACCATCGCCGTCGAGAACACCACTAGCGAGATGGGCGATCCCGCGTACCTGCGCACATTTGTGGACGAGACGCGTTTGACTGGCCTGCGATTCAACTTCGATATCGGCCACGCCCATCTTGCCGATGGGCCGGAAGCGGAACGTGTCGGAAAAGCCTTTGAGCCTCTTCGCGAACTGGTGGTCTCCGCGCACATCCACGACAATCACGGCGAAAAGACGAACATCTTCCGCCTTACGAGGGCTGCATCGATTGGGAATCCGCCGTCAAAACTCTGAAGTCTGCTCCAGAGGCGAGCTCCCGCTTACTCTCGAGCTGAAGGAAAAATCGGCCAACGAAACCCCATCTACCGCCGAGTTGTTAGCAGCCGCTAGCGAATCCCTCGACCGCTTCGAACGCGAATGGAGGTGATTCAGCACTGCAAATCTTGCTAGGCCGGCCTCCTTGACGCCGTGGCTACTATCTGCCGCTAGGCGCTTCTCTGCTAAACTGAAGTTTTCAAGACTCACTCAAATAGCTGACCATGACTATCATCACTATCGAACAGGCAGGCAAGTACGACGGGCAGGAAGTAACGATTCGCGGCTGGCTCTACAATCTCCGCGAATCCGGCAAACTGATGTTCCCGATTTTTCGCGACGGTACGGGAATCATCCAGGGCGTCTGCGCGCTCAAGGAAAATCCCGAAGCCTTTGAAGCGCTGAAAGGTCTCACGCAGGAATCCAGCGTCATCGTCACTGGAAAAATCCGCGCCGAGCAACGCGCCCCCGGCGGCTTCGAAATGGGCGTCGCCAAAATCCAAATCGTCCAGAAAGTTCCCGACGCCACGCCCTTTCCCATCCAGCTTAAAGAACACGGCGTCGATTTTCTGCTCGATCAGCGCCATCTCTGGATTCGCACGCCCCGCCAGGCCTCCATTCTTCGCATTCGCGCCGAAGCCATCCGCGCGGCGCGCGAATTCATGGACGGCCAGGGCTACACGCTCGCCGACGCGCCCATGTTCACTCCCGCCGCTTGCGAAGGCACCTCCACGCTTTTCGAAGTGAATTACATCGACGATCAAAAAGCTTATCTGACGCAGAGCGGCCAGCTCTATGCCGAAGCCATCGCCATGGCTCTTCGGCAAGGTCTACACTTTCGGCCCCACTTTCCGCGCGGAAAAATCCAAGACCCGCCGCCACCTCACGGAATTCTGGATGCTCGAGCCCGAGGCGGCCTATGTCGAGTTCGACGAAATCATGACACTCGGCGAGGGCCTCGTCAGCGCCATCGTGCAAGGCGTCCTCAAGAACAAATCGCGCGAACTCGAAACGCTCAAGCGCGATACCACCAAGCTCGAAAACATCAAGCCGCCGTTCCCGCGCATTAGCTACGAAGATGCCGTTGCCGTGCTGAACAAGAGCGGCAATCCCGCCAAATTCGGCGATGACTTCGGCGGCGACGAAGAAACCATCATTTCCAGTTCCTTCGATCGTCCGGTGCTCATTCACCACTACCCTTCCGCCATCAAAGCCTTTTACATGCAGCCAGACGCCCAGCGTCCGGAACTCGCCCTTGCTTTCGACATGATCGCCCCAGAAGGCTACGGCGAAATCATCGGCGGCAGCCAGCGCATCCACGATTACGACTTGCTTCTCAAGCGCCTGCACGAACACAACTTGCCCGAAGAATGCTTTTCAGTGGTATCTCGACCTGCGCCGCTACGGCAGCGTCCCCCACTCCGGCTTTGGCCTCGGCCTCGAGCGCACCGTCGCATGGATTTGCGGAACCGAGCACATCCGCGAAGTGATTCCCTTCCCGCGCATGATTTACCGGGTTTATCCTTAGTGCGGGGTAGTTCAGTAGTTTTCCCGGTGTTCCCGCATTTTTGATTGAGTTAGGACTGGCTTGGGTTTTTGGCAGGTTCGCCTCGTGCGGCACTCGCTCGGATTTCTGCACGCATGTCACCAGTCACGAGTCACCAGTCACGGAGCCTTTCTATGGCGCAAAAAGTCAGAATCATCGGCGTACCCATGGACCTCGGCCAAAGCCGCCGCGGCGTGGACATGGGCCCCTCCGCCCTTCGCGGCGCCGGCCTTCAGGCGCGCATCAAGCAGCTCGGCCTTACCGTCGAAGACATCGGCAACCTCGAAGTCAAGCAGCCCGAAGAAATGCAAGTCGGCGAAAAACGCGCCAAGTATCTTCAGGAAATCGCGGAAACTTGCAAAGATCTCGCCACCACCGTCGAAAAATCTCTTGGCGAAGGGTTTCTCCCGCTCGTTCTTGGCGGCGACCATTCCATCGCCGCGGGCGTCGCTGCTGGCGTTGCCTCTCACTATCGCAAAGACAAAAAAGAAATCGGCTACCTCTGGCTCGACGCTCACGGCGACATGAACACGCCCGAGTCCTCGCCTTCAGGCAACGTCCACGGGATGCCGCTCGCCGCCATCATGGGTTACGGCGCGCCCGAACTAGTCGACCTGCTCGGCTTCAAGCCCAAAGCCGAACCAGGCAATATCGTCATCGTCGGCGCGCGCGATCTCGACGCACAGGAACGCAAAATCGTCAAGAAATCCGGCATCCACGTCTTCACCATGCGCGACATTGACGAACGCGGCATGCGCGAAGTCATGTCCGACGCACTCAAATACGCCATGGACGACACCGCAGGCGTCGCCGTCAGCCTCGACATGGACTTCGTCGATCCCAGCGACGCTCCGGGCGTCGGCACGCCCGTCCGCGGCGGCGTCACCTATCGCGAAGCCCATCTCGCCATGGAAATGATCGCCGATTCCGAAGCCATGGTCTCTCTCGAAGTCGTCGAAATTAATCCCATCATCGACGAACACAACCGCACCGCGCTGCTCGGCGTCGAGCTGGTCCTCTCCGCCCTCGGCAAAAAAATCCTCTAGTTGTTGTTTGCTGTTGTAGGGACCGCCTTTTGAGGCGGTCCGCTCGCCCACAATCTCAACTCATCCGCAGCGCCGCCATCGGATCAATCTGCGAAGCCCGCCGCGCCGGCAAGTATCCCGCAATCGCCGCCACTGCCGTAAGAACCACCAGCATCCCAAGAAACGTCACCGGATCGCTCGACTTTACTCCAAACAAAAGCCCGCTCAGCGTCCGCGCCAGCGCCCACGAAGCTGCCACTCCCACAATCATCCCAATCCCCGCCAGCCCCAGCGTCTGCAACAAGATGCTTCTCTGCAGCGTCTCCGCCGAAGCCCCCAGCGCCATGCGAATCCCGATCTCCTGCGTCCGCTGGCTCACCGAATACGAAATCACCGCGTAAATCCCCAGCGAAGCCAGCACCAGCGCAAACGCCGCAAACCCGCCCAGCAGCATCACCACAAATCGCCGCGGCGAAACCGCGCGATCCACCAGCGTTTGCAGCGTTCGCATAGTTCGCCGTCGGCAAATCCGGCTCGATCGGCCGCAGCGCCTCGCGCAGCCGCGACGCCAGTTCCGCCGTTGGCAGCGAACGTCCTCACCACCAAATCCACCGTCCCATAGTCCTGCGTCTGCCGCATCGGAATGTAAAACTCATTGCCCGATCCTTCCTCCAGCGCCATGTGATCGCACGTCGCCCACGACGCCCACCACCGTCCGCTCCGGATTATCCGCGCGCACAATCTTCCCAATCGGATCCTCGCCCGGCCACAAATCTGCGCGCCAGCGTTTCGTTCAGAATAATCACGTTCAACGCCCCCTTCGTATCCCGCTCCGTGAAATCGCGTCCCGCCTGCAGCGGAATCCCCATCGCATGAAAATATCCGTCACTGATAATCCTCGGAAACCCGTTTGGATAATTCCCCGGCGTATACTGCACGCCCTTCGCCGCAATGCCCCAGCTCCGGTTGTGTCCCAGCGGCAGCGAGTCCGAAAGCCCCGCTCCCTCAACTCCAGGAACATCCATCACGCGATGCAAAGCCTCCGTGTAGTACGCGTTCTGCTGACTCCTGCGTTTTGTACGTCGAGTTCGGATCGATCCGCAAAGCCGCAGCCCGCTCCGGCCGGAATCCCATGTTCACATCCAGCACGCGCAGGAAACTCCGAATCAACAGTCCCGCGCCCACCAGCAGCACGCACGCCAGCCCAATCTCCGACACCACCAGCGCTCCGCGAATCCACGCATGTCCGCGCCCCTGGCTCGATCCGCGATTCGAATCCTTCAGCGTGTCGTGCAGCTTCGGATCCTGCACCTGCAGCGCCGGCACCAACCCAAACAGCAATCCCGTCACCAGCGCCGTCACCAGCGTAAATCGCCAGCACGCTCCCATCAATCCGCACATCGCCAGCAACGGGATGCTCACCGACGTCAAATGCGCCAATGCCCGCGTCCCCACAAGCGCCAGCACCAATCCCAGCGCCGCGCCGCAGCACGAAAGCACCAAGCTCTCCGTCAGCATCTGCCCGATCAGCCGCCCGCTTCCCCGCTCCCAGCGCCGTGCGAATCGCAATTTCCTTTTTGCCGCCCCGCTCCTCGCGCCAGCAGCAGATTCGAAAGGTTCGCGCACACAATCAGCATCACCACGCCCACCGCCCACGCCAGCACCAGCAACGCAGGCCGCAGCCTCCCGCTCACATGTTCCGCGAGCATCGAAAGCTTTGGCTCAAAGTCATTTCTTTCTTTATGCTCCTGCTGCAACTGCTTCCCCAGCACGGCCGCTTCCGCCTGTCCGCTTTGCACGCTCACGCCCGGCTTCAGCCGTCCAATGATCGCGATCGTATTCCCCCGCCGATTCGTCTCTGGCGAGAGTGGAAACGGTTCGATACATATCCACGCGGCTTCCCGGCGTAAAAACCGTCGCAAAGTCAAACGAAGCCGGCAGCACTCCCACCACCGTCATCGGCCCGCCATCAAACGGCAGCGCTCGCCCCACAATATTCGGATCCGCCGCGAATTTCCGCCTCCACAGCCCATCCGCTGATCATCATCACTCGCGGGCCCGTTCCATTTGCACTCTTCCGCCGTAAACTGCCGGCCAAGCTGCGGCTTTACCCCCAGCAGCGGAAAAAAATTCTGCGTCACCGGCACGCTCGTCAACCGCTCCGGCTGTCCATCTCCGATCAGCTTCCAGTCTCCCGCTCCATAAAACGCAAAGTACGCCGCCAAATCTTCAAACGACTGGTTTTTCTCGCGCAGTATCCAGCAGATAATTCACCTGCACCGTCTTCCCGGACATGTCGTTCGTATCGTCCTTGTGGTTCGCCATCCACACCAGTCTCCCCGGATCGCGAAATGGCAGCGGCCGAATCAATAGCGTATTCACCACGCTGAAAACCGTGCAGCTCGCCCCAACGCCCAGTCCCACAATCAAAATCGCGAAACATCGCAAATCCATCATCCCGCCGCATCGTCCGAATCGCGTAGCGCAAATCCCGCACAAAATTCTCGAAAAACGGCGTTCCACCATTCCCACTTTGAGATGACGCCCCGGAGGACATTTCAGGAAATTTGTGAAGACACGGACCCTCCTGCGCTATTCCCGCATCTCGGTAGACGATGGAAACCGGAAAAGGTTCCGTCGCCCGCTTTCAAATTCCCCGTAGAAAAATCGCCTCCTCCAACGCTGTAGGGGCGGTGCTTTCCCCGCCCGGTTCTTACCCTTGCCAGCCAAATCTCCGTTGTCTCTCCCGCACCACGCCTCGACTTCCCCCGCGACAACTCCTCCCCTTTGCCCTATAACTAGAAACTGGCATTCGAACACTCCAAAACCGGCTATCTCCATGACTCCTGACAAAAAACGATTGCGTGTTGGCGTTCTTTTCGGCGGCCGCTCCGGCGAACACGAAGTCTCCCTCGCCTCCGCCGCCTCCGTGATTCGCGGCCTCGACCCGGACAAATACGAAGCCGTGCCCATCGGCATCACCAAAGAAGGCCACTGGCTCATCGGCACCAGCGCGCAAAAAATGCTCCCCGAAGTCCTCCGCACCGGTCAGCGCGTCACCATGACCGCCGATCCCACCGATGCCGCACTCGTCCGCCTCGACGGCAGCGGCAGCGGCCAGCGCATCGACGTCGTCTTCCCCGTCATGCACGGCACCTTTGGCGAAGACGGCACCATTCAAGGCCTGCTCGACCTCGCCGGTCTCCCCTTCGTCGGCGCCGGCGTCCTCGGCTCCGCTATCGCCATGGATAAAGACGTCGCCAAAAAACTTCTCCGCGCCGCCAAAATCCCCGTCGTGCCCTGGGTCTCCGTTCGCCGCGACGAATGGGAACACCACGAAAACGTAGTCGCGCATCAAATCGAAAAGGAATTTCCGTATCCCGTCTTCGTGAAACCCGCAACGCTCGGCTCGAGCGTCGGCATGACCAAAGTCCACTCCCGCCAGGAGCTTGCTCCCGCGCTGAATCTCGCCGCCGAATTCGCCATGAAAATTCTCGTCGAGCGCGCCGTCAACGCTCGCGAAATCGAAGTCTCCGTCCTCGGCAATCACGATCCCCGGGCCTCCGTCCCCGGCGAAATCGTCCCCCACCGCGAATTCTACGATTACGCCGCGAAATATCTCGAAGAAGGCACGCAACTCCTCATTCCCGCGGATCTGAAGCCCCCGCAAGTAAAAAAATTCCAACACTTCGCGGTTCTGGCGTTTCGCGCCCTCGAACTAAGCGGCATGGCTCGCGTGGATTTCTTCCTGGAAAAAGTCAGCGGAAAAATCTATCTCAACGAAGTGAACACCATCCCCGGCTTCACTTCCATCAGCATGTACCCCAAACTCTGGGAAGCCAGCGGCATTCCCTTCCCCCAACTCATCGACAAACTCATCGAGCTAGCCCTAGAACAACACGCCGAAAAAGCCCGTACCAAATACGCCATCGAACTCCCCGCAGGCTCCGCGCGGCGCCCTCGAAGGCTAACCCTCGAGAATCTAGGCTAGTCAGCAACTTGCCAGCCGCAGTCAAAACGCATACTCGTCCGGACGCGATTTCCCCCATATTTATTTACGTTTAAGATAAGCTTGCGGGCAAATGCCGGCGCCAGACGCAAACATCGTTCCCGGAATCATTGGCGGCGTAGGTCTAATCCTGGCGTACGGGTTGTATGCCTGGCGCATCTTTAAAAGGAATCCCGGCGACAAATTCCTGGAGAGCGCTAGCATCACTCTCTTAGTTTTCGTAGTGGTCCTAGCTTCCCTTAGAATCCCTCACATCCCCGATTGGGTTTCCAACTCTTTGATATTCTTACTGGGTGTATCGACCTTTCTATCCCTTTTCTTCATGCTTCAGCAGGGATACCGCGCCCTCCGCCGACGCTTCACACACGAAAACGGTTCTGCAAGAGCGAAGTGAAGCTCCTTTGTTCCAAGCCATTTACTCGCGTTCAAATTTTATGTAAGGTTTCAGTGTTGCTCAAAATACGCAGGGATTTTTTCAGCTCGCTTCACTCTCGATCCCGACGCTCGCAGGGCAGGAGACCACTGAATGTCACTTCTCGAACCGCCTGCCGATACTCAAAAAAAATCTCGCGCCATGATATTTCACCAGTGACGGCGTGCTTCATCATCGCCATCATCGCCGTTTGGTTCGTGGCTTCGTTTTTATCCGGAGAAAAAGGCCGCGGGAGAATTCTTCAACGCCGTCGTAGCCGGAGACATGAACCCCGCCTACCAGATTTGGAAGCCCGGCTCCAGCTACAAATTGCAGGACTTTGTCGCCGATTGGGGCCCCACCGGCTACTACGGCCCCGTCAAAAGCTACGAAATCATGAAAGCCAAATCTCCCACAGGCTCGACCACCAGCGTCGAAATCCGCGTGGCCATCAGCCCCTTCTCCCCCATGCCCAACGCCACAACGACCCCGAAAAATCCCAAAAAACAAAAGTCGTCTCCGTCTGGATCGACTCCAAAGACAAATCCTTCAGCTTCCCGCCATAGGCTGTCTTGATTGCCCAAACATTAGCTAAAAAACTAGCGCAGTGTCAGTCCGAGCGCAGCGAGGACCTCTGCGCCTCCGAGCGTTTTGTGCGAGGAGAATCTGCTGTTTCTTTCTTGCGGTTGTAGGGTCGCCTTCTGAGGATGACGCTCCTGCTTTAACTCAACGCCGAATATCTTCCAGCGCGTGCTCCAACTCCTGCGGACTAACGCTCGCCGTCCCCAATTTCCCCACCACCACGCCCGCCGCCGTATTCGCCAGCACCGCCGCATCCGGCAACGACGCCCCCGCCGCCACCGCCAGCGAAAGCACGCTCAAAACCGTATCTCCCGCCCCCGTCACGTCAAACACTTGCCGCCCTGTCGCTCCGCGCTCCACCCCGCTCTGCCCCACCCGCGCGTAAGTCACCTCAAAACTCGTCGCCGGAATCTGCAAATGCCTCGGCGAAGACTCCTCGAATACGCTCATCCCCTTTTCCCCCAGCGTAATCACCACCGCGCTGCACCCAAAATGCGCCAGCAGCGCCCGCCCCGCCTCTTCCACCGATTTTTCGTCCCCCAGCGATCGCGTCACAAAAAATCCCGCCTCCTTCGCATTGCAAACAATCGCCCGCGCCCCGCGATACGCATACAAACGCGAAGTTTTCGGCTTCACAAAAACCGGCACCTTCAATTGGTGTGCCGCACTCAAAACGCGATCGGCAAAATCATCCGTAATCAACCCCTTGTCGTAGTCCGAAAGCACCAGCGCATCCAGACTCTTCAGCGCATGAAACAGAACCCCGAGCAGCTTCTTTTCTGTCTCCGGCCGCAAGCGGCTCCCGCCGTTCCTGATCCACGCGCACCACCTGCTGGTGCCGCGCAATAATCCGCGTTTTCACTGTCGTCACTCGCTTGGGATCGGGGATCACTCCTTTTTCAATGATCTTTTCGTTCCGCAAACATTTCTGCAAAGCCCGCCCAGCCTCGTCCGTGCCAATCGCGCCAAATGTCTCGACATGCGCTCCCAGCGCCGCCAGATTCACCGCCACATTCCCTGCGCCGCCCAGACACTCGCTCTGCGAAACAAAATCCACCACCGGTACCGCGGCCTCCGGCGAAAGCCGCGTAGCCGTCCCCCACAAATACCGGTCCAGCATCAAATCGCCCAGCACGCCCATGCGCTTCCCGCGCAATTTCGGGATCAATCGCTTCAAACTTGGAAGATATTCAGCAGGATTCGTCAGCATGCGCCCAGTAGCTTTCTAGTTTCGAGTCTGATCGTTCAAGATTTCCGCGTGCGGTTTCTCCGCATTGGCTTCATAACCGTCGAGCATTTTTCTCGGACTACTCACTATTCACTACCCACTACTCACTTCGCCTCTTCCACTTTCGCTTCTTCCGGCAACATCACCGGAATATCATCCCGCACCGGATAAACCCGTCGGCACGTCTCGCACTTCAACCCGCAATTGTCCGCCGTAAGTTTGACGGGTGTCTTGCAAATCGGACAAACCAGAATCTCCAGCAACTCTTGCGAAATCCCCATGCGCATCTCCATTCCAAGCTCAAATCATCATTTCAGCGCGAACGGTCACTGTATCAAAGCGCCTCCAAAGAGAGCAATTGAACTTAGGTGGCCCGCAAACCGCGGCAAGCGACCATGCGTTCCGATTAGAATGTTCTCATTTCTCTCTGCACCACAACCCTGCGGATTTGGCACTCCGAGCGCTGTGTAGCCCCATGGGAGGCCCTGGCTTGTGCCACCTGCGACATCCTATAAAAACTCAGCAAAACTGCTGATTCCCCTGGGATTAGCGTCCATTCCACCAATCGTCAGCGCCCCCAGGCAAGCAGCATTTGCAGAGCTTTTTCAGGCCACATTCTCATTTCGGAACACGTTTGGGCCCGATGGCTCGCCGTCCAAGGTTTGTGGCGATGAGTGGTGCCGCTAAACCCTGTGCCGGAGATGACACGCACGATAAGCCGCTCGGAGGGTTGATTGGCCCCAGGCAAGCGATGGAAGCTACGACGGCCTCTGGTCGGGGTGTGCTTTGTTGTGGTGTACGTGCTTCTCGATCGTTCCACCATTTCTTTTCAGATTTGGACCGAGATCAGCGCGTGGTACCCGCCCACGGGTCTGGCCTTCGCAGCGCTCATTGGCTTTCGGGGCGAGCTATGCGCCCGTCATTCTTATCGCGGAGTACATCTCGTCGATCCTCAATTATCACCAGCCGGTATACTCGTACATTTTTTGGGTGGGAAACATCGAGTTCATGGCCGTATATACCGCGGCAGCCCTGGTCTTGCGGCGCTTCATCAAGCTCGATATGCGTCTTCGATCGGTGAGGGATGTGATCTGGCTGCTTTTGTTAGGCAATTGCGGGGCCTCCATCACTGCATTCCTTGGCGCTTGGTTCTTGACGCTGGACCACTTGATTCCCGCGCGGGGATATTTGCAGGCCACTATGAACTGGTGGGTTGGCGATGCCGTCGCCATCGGCTCGATCGTGCCGTTTTGCCTCATTTATGTTTTGCCCGGCGTGCGGCGTTTCGCGGGCTACTCGGATAGTGGCGCGACTGCAGAGCACGCCATATACACAACGGGCGGACATGAACTCCACGGATTCCGCCGGGCACTGGAATCGGTGTTGTTTGCGGCGAGCCTGGTGGCCGTGCTGTGGGCCGCGCTCAGCGGGAAGTTTGCTCGCGGCAACGAGATGTTTTACCTGCTCTTTCCGCCGCTGATCTGGGTGGCCGTGCGCCGGGGATTGCGGGGCGCGACGGCCGCGATTCTGGCGCTGGATACCGGAATGATCGTGGCCCTCCGGATTTATCCGCGTAACGCCAGCGAACTTACTCTGCTGCAATTTCTAATGTTGATTCTCTCGCTCGCCGGGCTGGTCTTGGGCGCATTGATCAGCGAACGGGACGAGGGCGAGCAGCGCTTGTCGCAAGAAGAAGCGCGCATGCGGCTCCTGCTGGAATCCACGGGGGAAGCCATCTATGGAGTGGACAACAACGGCGAATGCACTTTCTGCAATCATGCCATGCTGCGGCTCTTGCGCTTCGGTTCGCAGGCCGACGTGCTGGGGCGAAATATCCACGACGTGATACATCACACGCGCAGGGACGGCACGCCGTATCCGCGTGACGAATGTTCATTGCAGAAAGATTTCCTGGGCGGCAGAAGATTCCACCAGGCGGACGAATTGCTGTGGCGCTCCGACGGCTCCAGCTTCGATGCCGAGATATGGTGTCACCCGTTGCTCCAAGAAGGCAAAATGACCGGCGCCGTCGTCACTTTTGTTGACATTACGGAACGGAAGAAAGGGCAGGAATCTCTGCGGCAGGCCAAAGAAGATGCGGAAGCCGCCAACCGCGCGAAAAGCGATTTTCTGGCCAACATGAGCCACGAGATTCGCACCCCCATGAACGGAATCCTCGGAATGACCACCCTCGCTCTCGAAACCAACCTCGACGCCGAACAGCGCGACTTTCTGACCATGGTAAAGAGTTCCGGAGAATCCCTGCTTACTCTCCTCAACGACATTCTGGATTTGTCCAAGATCGAGGCCGGCAAACTGGACCTCGAGATCGCGGACATGTCTGTTGAAAACTGCATCGAGGAGGCCCTCGAGCCGCTAGCGCCAAGCGCGCAGCAGAAGGGCTTGGCACTCGTGTGGAGTATTGGCAAAGATATTCCGGACGTGGTGCGCGGGGATTCCACACGCTTACGGCAAGTGCTCATCAATATGGCCGGAAACGCTCTGAAATTCACCAACAAAGGACAAGTGGCAATTTTTGGCCGGCACGCCGGGACCACCGAAGATGGATTGATGCTGGAATTCACGGTCTCTGACACCGGCATCGGAATCCCGGAGGCAAAACGAAAAACAATCTTTGAACCCTTCGCCCAGGCCGATATGTCCACCTCTCGGCGCTACGGCGGCACAGGACTCGGCCTTTCCATTTGTGAGCGCCTTGTGCATTTGATGGGCGGGCGCATCTGGGTGGAAAGTGAAGAAGGCCGCGGCAGCGAGTTCCATTTCACCATAAAGGTCATAAGCGAGCCCGTCTCGGAAAAACTTGGCACGACGGATAGCGGAGAGTCACAGTCAAGCTCGCAGCAGTTGGTGCGGCGCGTTCTCGTCGTCGACGTCAATCCCGTGAATCGGGAACTGCTCGTGCGCTTGCTCCCTCGTTGGAACATGACAGCTGTGCCTGCGGCAAGCGCAGAAGACGCTAAGGCGCTGCTCAAGGAAGCGGTCCGCCTGGGCCGGGACTTCTCCGCGCTTCTAATCGAGAAGGATCTGCCCAGCCCCGGAGCGTTTGCCCTGCTCGCCGCTGTACGCGCATCTGCGGCGCGCGATGTGCCCGTGATTCTGGCTCTTTCGCGGCCTCTCGATCCGGCGGATAGGGATCGTTGCCAGCAGTTGGGCGTTGCGCAAACCATCCTCAAACCGTTTCGGCGCTCCGCTCTGCGTGACGCGTTGCAAGCCTGCCATGGAGAAGTGATCGAGACCAAAATCCTTGCGGCAATCGAAGCCCGCGGACCACCCTCGCGTGACTTTCCGGATCTTGCTCGTCGAGGACAATCTCGTCAATCAGCGTTTGACCGCGCGGCTCCTCGAGAAAATGGGACACATCGTCACTATTGCAGAAAACGGCCAGATCGCTCTGCAAATCTTGTCCGAACAGGAATTCGACTTGGTTGCCATGGACATGCAAATGCCCATCATGGATGGGCTCGAGACCACGGAGAAGATTCGCGCCGGTGAGAAAACAACCGGCAGGCACCTGCCCATCGTGGCCATGACCGCGAATGCGTTCGAAGAGGACCGCCAGCGTTGCCAGAACGCCGGAATGGATGGCTATATCGCCAAACCCGTCAGCTCCCAAGCCATTGAACGGGAGATCATCCGCGTAATGGCCGCGCAAGAGAAGGTTGAGAAGCACGAACTTCCCCGGACACGATAGCCTGTGCCGGCGAGTTTTCTCGCGTTTTGAGCGGCTGTCCCGGGGTCAGTGTCGGACCGCATTTCTCACAGGAATCTCGCCCGGCCGCGGATGAAAACTTCGGGCTAACGATTCGTAGGCTCCATCGCGCGCTCGTAAAATCAAGTATTGCTGCCACGGCCAGCGCTGCCAATAAACAAACAACAGGATCAACGGGATGGCGGTAACGCAGGTCAGCGTGTGTCACATAGTACAAACACGGGAAAATGACGGGAAACACAGCGAACTGGAAGGCTTTCGCGGCCTGCCTTTCGGCACAAGGCCATGATCCCAAACAATGCGCCGATCGCGGTCAAAAAACTGGTTAGCAAAATTCCCTCTTATCAAGCTCGAGTCCGTCTCGCGGAAATTCTTAACCGGCGATTCCGTCCCCATCCAAAACTCCACAAACCTTTTTCCCGTCAATCGCAATTCCAAACCCGGATGCGACCGCATAAAAGCAGTCGCGAGCTGCCATTTCTCCTGCATGTAAGCCGTCTCTCCGAGTCTCGTATACGTTCTCGCTTCCTCTGTTCGCGTGATCGACTTTCTCCCATTCCCCGCGTGCTCATCAAAAATGTCGTTGTTCCCCAGCCAAATTCAAACGGCAAATTCGATCGCAACGGAACAATCGGTGAAAAGCAGCGTAGTTTCGAATCGTCCACGGCACGCAACATAGAGCTGCGATTCCCGCTGCCAGAGCGACTCGTTTCCACGCAAACCGGCGTCCTTCGCAGTCGCGCCCGCTTGCATCGCCGCCCATCCCAGCAGGAACGGCAGCAGCACGCCCAGCGCAGGATTCGTCATCACGGCAAGCCCCACAACAGTCCGTAGCCACACCAGTCCCGAAGCCGTTCCGATTCCGCAAGCGCCATCGTCGCCCACAACAGCATCGCAGCCAACAGCGCCGACAACGACGTATCCCAAATCCATTCGAACGGCATCATCACGGCATTCGGAAAAAACGCCCATAGCCACGCCGCTCCGCTCGCCACGCCCAGCCCCCAAATTCGCTTTCCCGCATGAAAAATCGGCACGCAAGCCGCTGAAGAAAATAGAATGTTCAGCGCAACGCACGCAAAAAACGCCGCGTCCGTGAAAACTCCAAACAATTTGAACATTGCCGCTACTAGCAGTGGATACACAGGCGCCAGCCACGCCGTCGGGCCCGTATCCGTTCGAAACACGTCGCTGAATCCCTTGCCCTGCGCCAAGGCATATGCAATGTTTCCCGTCTCCTGCTGAAACGGAACTATCCCCAAGCACTCCCGGCGGAATTTTCCGCGCCTGGTCCCAAGCAAACGCAATTCGCGCACCCATCGCCACAATCACGATGAGCGCCAGCGACGTTGCCGCCTTTCGAATCGTCTGTTTCATGCCGTTCGAATCGCCTTTTTTCATCTCGTTTCGACAAGCCGTTTTTGCGCCTTCTTTGCCCTTCCGTTCGAATCGCCTTTTCTCGCCGTTCGAATCGCTGTCGAATCGACCTTTTCATTCCGCGAACAATGTACTGAGTGCGACAAACTGTGGCAAGCGCGCGCGACAATTTCACGCTACAATGGGAGGGTTATGCTCACGGTCAATAACATCTCTATGCGCTTCGGCCCCCGCGTCCTGTTCGAAGACGTGACCTGCACCTTTATGGCCGGGCGCCGCTACGCCGTCACCGGCCCGAATGGCGCCGGCAAATCCACGTTCATGAAAATCCTCACTGGCGAACTCGAACCTACCAAAGGCTCGATCTCGCGCCCGAAAAAAATGGGCGTCCTGCGGCAGGACCAGTTTGCGTTCGATCAGTTTCGCGTGATCGATACCGTCATCATGGGAAATGCGTCGCTGTGGAAAGCGCTTGTGGAGCGCGACGCGCTTTACGCCAAGCCGCACGAAGAACTAACCGACGCGGACGGCATGCGTCTCGGCGAACTCGAAGGAATCGTCGGCGAAGAAGGCGGCTACACCGCCGAATCCGACGCTGGAACGCTTCTCGATGGCCTTGGCATCGAGAGTTCGCTGCACGAACGCAAGATGGGCGAATTGCAAGGCGGCCAGAAAGTTCGCGTGCTGCTCGCGCAAGCGCTTTTTGGAAATCCCGACTGCGCTGCTGCTCGACGAGCCTACCAACAACCTGGACCTCGATTCCGTTCACTGGCTGCAAAAATATCTGTGCGACTACGAAGGCGTGCTAATCGTAATTTCGCACGACCGCCATTTTCTGAACAGCGTCTGCACGCACACCGCGGACATCGACTACGAAACGATCATCATGTACGTCGGCGGCTACGACGACATGGTCGTGGCGAAGACGCAGATTCGCTCGCGCATCGAAACGGAAAATGCGCATCGCGAAAAGAAAATCGCGCAATTGAACGAATTCATCGCGCGATTTTCCGCGGGCACGCGTTCCGCGCAGGCGACTTCGCGCAAAAAAGAAGTCGAGCGGCTGCAAACGACCGAACTGGCGCGCTCGAACATCCAGCGGCCATACATCAAATTCGACATGAAGCGGAACTCCGGGAAGCATCCGCTGGAAATCCGCAGCGTCGAAAAATCCTACGACGACCTGAAAGTGATTCCGCGCTTTTCCGCGGCGGTGATGCGCGGAGAAAAAATCGCGCTGATGGGCCGCAACGGAACCGGAAAAACCACGCTGCTGAAATCGCTGGTCCTCAACGCGCCCGGCTTCATCGAAGACGACGACCGTCATTTCAAAATCAATGGCGGCGAAGTGAAATGGGGCCACGAAGTGGCGGTGGGTTACTTCGCGCAGGACCACGGCGAATCCATCACCAAGGGAATGACGGCCATCGACTGGCTTTGGCAGTTCGATCCCTCCGCGTCTCAGCAGGAATTGCGCGGGCTAATGGGCCAGATGCTTTTCAGCGGCGAAGATGCGCTGAAGCCCACACGCGCGCTTTCCGGCGGCGAATCGGCGCGTCTGATTTTCTGCAGGCTTATGCTGCAGAAACCAAATTTTCTGGTGCTCGACGAGCCGACCAACCATCTTGACCTGGAATCCATCAATGCACTGAACATCGCGTTGCAGCGGTATGACGGAACGGTGCTGCTCGTCACGCACGATCACGACGTGATCGACGAAGTCGCCACGCGCATCTGGCATTTCCACGAGGGCAAGATCGAAGACTTTAAAGGCCCGTACGAAGAATTCGTCGCCTACGCCGAAGCGAAGGCTTCGTAGCCGGTCTTTTCAGATATCTTCTGTTTTTTCTCTCGCTCTCTCTATTTCCTCCTAATGTTCGGCGCGGCAATCGGAGCACAGACTGAAGTCTGTGCTACTACTGCTTGGTGGCGCGGTCGATGAAGCTGGAGATTTGGTTGTGCAGGCTGACGCGATCCTCGTCGTGGAGGTACATCATGTGGCCGGCGTTGTAGTAATCCAGCTTTACGTTCTTCTGCAGATCGGGCGGCAAGCCGAGATGCTCCATCGTAAATTCCGTGGCGAAGAACGGCGTGGCCATATCGTAGTAACCGTTTTCTACCTGAACTTGCAGCTTGGGGTTGGTGATCATCGCTTGCGCGAGATCGCCCTGGACGTTGGGGCCGCTGGGGAAAAAGCCACCGCGTCCTCCTCTGGATTGGCGAGTCCAGTTCCAGCTGCCACCGCCGCCGCTGGTGTTGTGATAGATCCTGTCTTTTCCGAATTTCAGCTCGTCGTGATTGTAGGAGTTGATGAGCGCGGTGAACGCGCCGCCGACGGCGGGGCCTTCGGGATCGCCTTGGGCATTTTCCGCGAGCAGATTGAAGGTGTAGCCGGTGAAGCGAGCGTCGATTCGTCCGGTGGTGAGGCCGCGGCTGCGCTGGAGCTCGGCCATGAATTGCCCGAGGTTTACGCGCAGGTCGGCTTTGTTGAGATAGTCCTCGCTGAGGCCGGTGAAGTAGGAGAGTTTTTTCGCCACAGCGGCCTTTTCACCGGCGGAGAGTTGGGCTCCTTTGAAAAGCGCGGAGGCATAATCGCCCTGCGCGTACTTCCGCGCTTCTTCGACGAAGCCGGGCAAGTCGGCGGGCCGGTCCTTCAAAACTTTGTGGTACCACGCGACGGCGGCGTAGCTTGGGAGATAGTAGACGTAGGAGCGGTCATCGCCGGAGGGAAACGTGATGGTGGAGAGATCGAGCACCGAAGAGATCAGGACGATGCCGTTCAGGTGAATGGTGTAGCGGTTCTGCAGATAATTTCCCGAGCGCCGCGGAGCGGAAGGTGCCGTAGCTCTCGCCAATCAGGAACTTGGGCGAGTTCCAGCGGTCGTTGCGGCTGAGTAGGTGTTGATGAATTGCGCGAAGGAGTCCACGTCTTCATCGATGCCGTAGAAATCTTTTTCCTGCGCTTTGCCGACAACGTGGCTGTAGCCGGTGCCCATGGCGTCGATGAAGACGAGATCGGTCTTGTCGAGCAAGGCTTTCGGCGTTGTCGACGAGCTTGTAGGGCGCGGGCGGGGTGAAGGTGCCGTCGACGGTCCAAGCGCGGCGCGGGCCGAAAGCGCCCATGTGCAGCCACATCGTGGCGGAGCCGGGTCCGCCGTTGTAGAGGAAGGAAATCGGGCGTGTGCTGAGGTCTTTCACGTCGCTGCGCGTGTAGGCGACGGAGTACATCAGTCCCGTGGGCGTCGCCCTTGTCGTTCTTGAGGAGCGTGGTGCTGGCGGTGGCTTTGTAGGGAATGGTTTGGCTGCCGAGCTTGATGGTGTGATCGGTTACGGAAGAATCTTCCTTAGTTGTTGCGGCGTCGCACTTGTCCGGCGCTTTGGCTTCGGGCGCGTGGCCTTCCGCTCGCTCTGGCGCTTGCGCCGAGCTAGGGGCGCGGTTTGGCCGAACAGATCAAAAAAGTCCTGCCGCAAATAATCCACAAAATCTTTTTCATTGAGTGATCCCCAGCTGCGAATTGGATCGCGTTGAATCCGCGAACCGGCGGGATTGTATGTTGGCGCGGCGGCAGAGTCAAAGGAGGGTGATTGGTGAGTCGACGGTGACTGCAGTTGAAAGCGAAGACGGGCAGGAGCGCAAGAGGGGCACGGTATGCCGTGCCCCTACGGGCGATGCGACTTTGGGTGGTGATGGTCATGAGGGTTTCTTCGTGGGGTCGAGGTTCGTAGGGATGTGCCAGACCTGCGCGGCGTTCGTACAGGGATGCGATGGTGAAGCGGTGGTTGTGCCGTGGCATCTTCGTCATTCGTCGGGACGAGGCAGATTCGGTTTCGTCCTTCTTGGGAGCGGTGGGATCGGTGATGTCCGTTCTCGAAGTCGGCGTCAATGGCGGGAAGAGTCCTGAGCAGCAAGCTGTTGATGTAAGCCAGAACGGAAGCGCGGCGAGGGGAGATGCGGTTGGCGGCAAGGAGGCGATAGATATTGGCGAGGGCGAAGTTGACACCCTGGGCGGTTTGAAAATTCTGATAATTTTGCAGCAGCACGTAAGACAGGTCGCCAGCTTGTTTTGCCTTCTGCTGGGATTGGGCATGGGTGTAACAGAGCGAAGCGTTCGGTGCGGAGGCGGTGCTCTTGCAACGGCGGCCGGAGGGAGTGCGATGCTGGCAACGAGCGAAGTCGTCGGTGAAGCAGGTGTTAGCGGATAGGACGTTCATAATCATTCCTCATCTTTCGTGAATTGGGAGTGGCGGATAATGCCACCCCCGGTGGTTTTTGTAAGAGTGGCAAACAAAGGAGTTAGGGGTGATATGGCGCGTAAGAGTGGCAAATACAAGACTTAAAGTTTCTGGTTTTTCAGTGGTTTGTGGAGGCTCGTAAGAGCGGCAGGGAAAGGAGTTAGGGAATGACCGGTTGCGGGCGAAGCGAAGGAGTTGGAAGAAGGTAAGGCTAATGTGAGGTGCTGGCAGAGAGGTGGCGCTGAGACGATGGGATCGTCGGAAAGGGACAGCGCGTCGAATTCACAAGGCATGGTAGCGGGATAGTTACTAGTTGTCAATACATTTGTTTCATGTACTGCATGGTCATTCGAACGGAGAGGGCTGGTTCGAATGAGGGTGGCGGAAGTTGAGGGATTGGAAGGAGTTGGAGGGATGTTTATGGTTTGATACGGCTGTGGAAAAGTGTGGAAAAGTGAAAAGCCCCAGCCTTAAGAAACGAGTGTGAGGCACCTGGGCCAGACTGCAAAAATTGCTTGAGAAACTGCGGCTACAAAACTTGCCAGTGCCCGGTAAGTCACCTAATCGTTAATCAGGACATAAGCCTATTTGAATGTTCACTTAGAGAAGTTTTTTGTCTCAAATGGTACAATGCACAATTGGCGAGAGGACAAACGACCGGATGAAATGCTGGCTACTTCTAGGCTCATTGGCGATTGCGACGCTTGCCTTGGCGCGGTGACGAAGGATGGCAAATGGGGCTATGCGGATGTCTCTGGGAATGTCGTACTTCCTTTGCGTTTCAACTACGCTGGTAATTTCGAGAACGGCTTGGCGCGAGTGAGCCAGGGCGGTAAGTACTTTTTCATCAACCGCAAGGGGGAAAGAATCACACCCGAGTTCGATGGAGCGTTCGATTTTAGTGGAGACCTGGCCGCTGTCGAGGTCGATCATAAGATCGGATACATTCGGCGAGACGGGACGATTGCCTTGCCCCCGATCCATCAAGGAGCCAGTGGCATTGACTTTTCTGAGGGATTGGTTGCGGTCCGCATCGAAGGTAAGGTCGGCTTCATGGACACCACTGGTTCGATTATCGTGAAGCCCTCCTATGACGATGCATATCCGTTCTGGGAAGGCCTAGCGCCTGTGACCTCCGGAGGCAAGTGGGGCTATATCGACAAGAAAGGCGACCTGGTGGTCCCGCTGCAATATCGAATTGCCCACATGTTCGCTGAAGGGGTGGCGTCAGTGCAACTGAGTGATAGCGGGAAGTGGGGATACATTGACAAAAACGGAGCGTTTGCTCTATCTCCCGTTTACGATTCCGCCATGCCGTTCTGCGCTGGTGTTGCTCAGGTCGAGAGTCTCCATCCAATAGGGGTTGATTCAAGCGTCTGTCACACCCAACGATATGAGGGCAAGCACGGCATCATCGACCGCTCCGGAAACTACATTTGGCGGGATTCGAAAGAACAGGTCTGGAATTCGCCATTTTGTAACTGAGTCGCAGTATGCGAGCCGCAGCCCAGAAAACACAGGCTGTATTTGACTCGTGGCTCAATAAAAATCTGACAAGAGGCAAGTAAGATGAGAATCGCTAGTGCCAGGCTTCTTTTTTATCTGGGACTGTGCCTTGGCTGTCTGGGTGCGGGATTTGCTTCCAGTCAAACTCAGCATCCAGACTTGCCGAAAACGCCCGTAAAAATACTTTCCGCGTATTCCAGTTCTGTCACGGACGTTCCGACCTTCGGCGCATTTCCTCCAATACAATGCGACACGAATGGGAATTTATACTTCCATCTCGACACTGGCAGCAACAATTATAGCGCGGGCACACTTATGCGCCTTGAACGCGGCTCCTGGAAGCCTCATCTTTTTAAGCTCCCCACTGATCTAGCGAAGGATATGGCTTTTTTCGAATTCAATGTGACACCTTTGGGAAAAACACGCTCGTTAGAAGAAAAAACAGACGGTCAATACCATGTGGTTAGCTTTGACTCGGATACAGATGACATTGACGATACTCACCTGCAGGTTCCCGACCACCTTTGGCTTACCGACTTTGTCGCCTCCGAAGCAGGGACTATTCTCGTGGAAGGCTATTACGATGAGCAAGCTCCGAAGGACATGCAGGGCAAAACCTTCCTAGCCTTGCTGCAACCGTCCGGCAGAATCCTAAAGGACTTCAGCAAAGAGGGTCCTAGCCCAGTGGACCTCGGTACTGTGCATACCAAATATCATGATGGTGCTGGCACGGTCGGCCCGGATGGAAATTTTTATTTTGTCAGCGGCCATGTGGTACTCGTACTGTCCGCGTACGGCGATTTCGTAAAGAGAATTCCCATATCGAAGCCCGACGACGATGCCCGCGCCAGCGTTATCGCCATAGCAGGCGACCTCATTTCAATCGAATTCAAGAAAAATGACAAAGAAGGTTTGATACATATTCAGTTCCTTGTGCTCAGCTTGTCCACTGGTAATGCATATGGGCTCTACGTTCCAGCTGAAGAACTCGGAAACAATTGCGTATGTTTCTCAAGCCGCTCTGGCTACACGTTTCTCCGTACAGAAAACGGCAAACTCAAATTCGTCAATGCCCCGCTTTCCTGATTCACAGTAGGGGCACGATTGAATTTTTGGTATTAGCAGCGCTCACGCAGAGTTTGCCAAGGAGACGATTCGGGAGAATGGGCCAACGTGAGCTCGGTCCTAGTAAGTCGGATTGCGCAACAAGTGGTTCTTGGGACAATTTTACCTGATTGCATAACAATGTCGGCTCCTTTCTCCCGAGCCTATGGTCGTTGAGCAAGCAAAGTTTACTCGGGTCGAGGAGCCGACATTGTTATGCAATCAAGTGATCCTGCTGGACCAGTTCTCGTCAATCAAATCCAAAATACGTGCTGCAAGTTCAGTGCAGGGGGCTGAGCTGATAGTGATGTTGGCGACTTAGCTCAGTTTGAATCGAAGAAGAATTGTCACCCGGCAATGCGGCAATCAGAATGAAGCATCCATCATTTCGCCGACCAAGGTTCGCCCATGCCGCAAGATTCACATGCCGTGAAAAGGAGATTCCCGCGGGTGGCGCTGCCCAAGGGCATGCTGGTCGCCTGGGAGCACAATGGCGGCCGTTCCGTCTCTCGCGTAGCGACGCTGGGGCTCGGTGGATTGTTTATTTCCACCTGCGACCCTCCAAACATTGGCACGTTGATAAAAATCGTCTTTGACGTTCCCGGCGGCGAAGTGCGGGCGCGAGCGATCGTGAAGAATGTGAAAGCAGGGAAAGGTATGGCTGTCTCGTTCGTAGAGATGGGCTATGCAGACCGTGCGCGGCTCGCTCAACTCTTGAAGAAATTGGCCTAAAAGTTTCAGCTCGCTGCGGCGGACAGAGGCGTTTTTAAGCGGGATCTTAGCAGCGATTCAACGCTGCTGAAGCTTCCCGCTTGAGATTTGGCTCCGCAAAACACTTGTCCGGCAGCGTTAATCTGGCACTGCGCCAGCCGTGGCAATCTGCGGGGCGGTCACGCCAAACGTTTCTTTTCGAGCTTTTGATACGGACACGAAAAAAATGGCTGTTGTTGGCGGCGTTGAGCGGATGTATCATGTGCGTCAGATTCCCCCTCTCTAGGTACCCAGAACAACTTTTCTTGCGTGGTATTCAGAAAGGAGAAAGACCATGAATTTCCGCGCTCTTCCAGGCTGGAAAGCTGCCAGCTTAACCAGCGTCCCTGATTCAACTCACCATGACATTCCTGCGCGCCGGCTCCCAGTCCCTCTCTCTCGGCGTCAGTTCGCACGCACAGCAGCGGGAGGCGCGTTCGCTGCCGCTGTTGGCTCCAGGTTATGGACCCCGAGCCCGATGGAAGCGGCGTCATTTGCTCCGGTTCCGATCCCGGGTGGCTCGCCGGCGCTCGGCGGAGCGTACCACGTGTTTGGTCCGGCAGCGTTCGATCCCATCGATGCAGAACCCGTCACAATCACAAATCTTAATGCCGCTGTCGGACTGGCGTACGTCAGCGGCATGGTGACGCAAACCAACACCAAAACTGGCGAGGTGGTGCGTTTGCCGTTCGTCAATTCGGACATGAGATTCATGCAAGGCGTGTTCCGTGGCACGGATGGGAAAGTTCACCAAGGCGCTTTTGCCTTTGTTTGAGTCGATGTCTTTTTGCCCGGTCCGGGCAATCAGGTTCATGACCTCAATCCGAGCACATTTCCTCCCGTCGGACTGTTCTGGACCACCGAAATACCAATTGCTGGGGTCGACGTGCAACTGGGAAAAGGAAGCGCATCACTCCAAGCGTCCGATGTAGCGATCCTCGATTACGGAAATATCCCGAACGCATTGTTCGGCGGCGGGCCGGCGCCCACGCCAGGGACGGTGTCGTTTAAGGTGGTCTGGAGTGGAGTGGACGAGAGGCTGAATATCAAGAACACCGACCCGGTGTACGGCGGCTTCGCAGGCGAATTCATCCGCAACAGCGCGCAGATGGAGTGGAGCGCCGCAGTGGGGGATTACACGTTTGTTTCGGATCCCATTGCGACTTCTTCCAGTTCATTTGCCGAAATCGGCCACGAACGGAACGGATCGTTCTTCCCGTAGAGAAGCGTCCTTGAGCCATCAGTCAAGGATTTGACGCCGTGGTCTGCACGTGTGTCGCGGGTCTACGCTCCTGCCTTCTATCCCTTACCGGACCTTTACTTCACTGGTCCGGTTACGCCGTTTAGCTTCCAAAGTTTCTCCAGCAGCCTGCTAATATTCTTGATGCTTGGAGTGAAGTGAAGATGACTCAAATCGCTCCCATGTTGGCCGTCAGTGACGGAAGTGGTGCGATCGAACTCTACAAGGAGGCCTTTGGCGGGCAGCTCCTTTGGCACCTAGGGGCCCAGAAGTGCTGAAGGCGGTCGTTCGTGCGAACCAGAACAACGCGGGAATCTACGGCGCGGTCACTCGCATCGGTCAATTTGCGGTCGGACAGACCATAATCCTCCATTCGTCTACCAGGCATGAGATTCGCAAACAGTCATAGAAACGCTCGGTGGTTGGGAAGACTTTGCACGATTTGCGTTGTACAATCGCGCTCCGAAGCGCGGGGGTGGCAGTTAAATGTCGAATCCTGGGCATCATTTCGTTGCGGTAATTGGCGGTGCGGTTTCAGGCTCGGTGGCGGCGGAGATTCTGGCGGATCACGGAATCCGCGTCGCGGTGATCGAGCAGAACACACGGCCTTACGGCAAGATCGAAGACGGCCTGCCGCGCTGGCACGTCGAGCAGCGCAAACAGGAATACGCCCGCATCGACGCGCGCATGAAAAAGCCGGACGTGTATTTCGTGCCCTCGACCAAGGTCGGCGAGGAATTCGACTTCCACGAGTTCTGCAACAAGTGGGGCTTTTCCGCGGTGATCCTGGCCAATGGCGCCTGGCGCGACCGCGATTTGGGCGTTCCCGGCGCGGACAAGTACGTCGACAAGGGCCTGATTTACCAGAATCCCTTCATCTACTGGTACAACCACAAGAACGAAAAGATCTATCCGGACCGCGCTACGAAACGCCCGACGAAGCCGTGGTGGTCGGCGGCGGGCTGGCCTCGATCGACGTGGTCAAGGTGCTGCAGCTCGAAAATTACGAACGCGCTCTCAAGGCTCGCGGCATTCAGACCAGACATGCATGAACTGGAAAAAGGGCATTCCGGCAGGTCTGCAAAGCGCACGGCATCGAGCCGGAAGAGCTTGGCGTGAAGGGCTGCCTGCTGATCTATCGCCGCCGCGAACAGGACATGCCGCTGGCGCAGCCACCCGACAACGCGACGCCCGAGCAGATCGCCAAAACCGAAAAGGTTCGCCAGAAAGTGCTGCGCCTGGCGCGCGAAAAATTCCTGTTCCGCTTCCAGGACCGCAGGCTGACGACCGGGATCATCGTGGAAAATGGACGGCTGGTCGGGCTGAAGGTGGTTGAAACGAAAGTCGAGGGCCGCAAGGCTGAGCCGATTCCCGGCTCGGAGCAGGAACTGCGCGCGCCGCTGGTCATTTCTTCGATCGGCTCGGTGCCGGAGAAACTTTCCGGGGTCACCATGAAGGGCGAATACTACACATTCTCTGGCGAAGAGCTGCCGCGGTACACCGCGATGGACCGCGTATTCGGGGTCGGCAACGTCGTTACGGGACAGGGCAACATCCGCGTGTCGCTGGTGCACAGCCAGAAAGTGACCAAGCGCGTGATGGATTGCATGAAGAGCGAGGATGGAAACGCCGGCGCTGGAGCGGGCAGTGCTGAACAGCAAGTCGCGAGTGCCATGGACGCGATTGGGAAGCAGATTGCAGTAATCCCACAGCTTTCAGACGACCAGATGGCGGAGGTGGAGCGCCAAGTTCATACCCTGCAGCAAAAAGCGGGGTTCACGTCCGACTATGACTCCTGGATTGCCAAGGTGACCCCGCCCGACCTCGAATAGACCGTATTCCTTACAATTCGGATGCGTTTGCGAATTCCAAACTTCAGCCAAACTTCAGGAGCAGCTGTCCAGTTGGGCCTGATGAGTCGCATCATCGGAAACCGATCCACTATCCGAATTTAGACGTAGAAAACGGCGAGGATACTGGGGTGCTCACTGGATGTGAAGGGATAGGAGTTCGGGCCACAGGGCGGAGAGCGCAAAACGCATGAGGAGGCCTGCACAGAGCGCGACGAGGACGCTGGCCAGGGAGCCGATGAGGAAATATTCGGCGAAGTCGCGGTCGTGAAGATCTTCCGAACGGACGGAAAGCCGACGCGGCCGAGGCGAAGGCGACTGTACGACCGGACAGGATACTGGAAAGCGACAGGTTCGTGGTGGGTACTTGTCAGCGCAGATGAGCGGCGCTCCAATAGAAGTACTATGAGAAACACTCGAAATATCGAGAAAAACAGAGCGGGCCAGGTCGTATTCGCATTTTGTGCGGGGCGTTTTTGATGGCCGGAGCGTTTTCTTGCGTGCAGGCGTCGGCGCAGGATCGAGTGTTCAATTGGCTGCCGGCGAATGACGAAAGCGTGCGGCTGGACCCGGGAAATTATCATACGGCGCGGACGTACCGTCCGAACGCGCCCGGGCAAAACAATCACGTGGATATCAAGTCGGAAAAGCCGGTCACTATCTTCATGACGCCGGAGGGAGACTGGAACGGGGCGCTGCAGCATCCCGAGAATATCGGCAGGCTACGGCAAGTGTGCCTGCGAGAGCATGTGGTGGAGATGACGCTATGTTTGCGAGATGCCGGTCGAGCCGATGACATTGGTCATTCGGGATGACAGGTACAGCCCGGATGCAAGCGTATTTGCCGGACTCGGCGCAGTGCTGGATCCGAATAACCAGGTGGAACGCGCGGTAGGCGTTGGGATTGCAGCAGTGCTGGCTGCCCATGAGTCGTCCAAGCGGCAATTTAAATCGCCGAACGACGTGCATATCCAATACTACCGATGGGATTGCGTGGAGAATTGCATCCAGCCGGAGTACCAATGGACGCAGCCAAGTGAAGGAGAAGTACGAGCTGACGTCGTTCCTGAAGGTTTATGGCGGGTTTGCGCCGGATCACGACGGGGAGCAAGTGAGCATATGTATCAAGTCTCCCGTGCCGATGGTTGTGGCGATGCTGCCATCGGAGGTTGCCAACCAGTTGCATGCGAGGCCGGATGCGCTGGAGGCCGCGCTGGAGAGGAACAACTGCCAGCAGCGCGGAGTGCAGACTCAGACGTTCGAGTGCACGTTCAATCTCGGAGATGGACCGCAGTCGCTGGTCGTCGTGCCGGAACCAGGCGCGAAAGTGCCGCATCGCAAGAAAGCAGAGGTTGAAATGCTGGCGGCGAAGTGCGTGGCCAATTGCACGCTGCTGCAAAGCCAGCAGTAGGAAGCGGCCGCGGCTGCCGCTGAGTGCGTTTCAGGCCGCCCCGATAGGGCGGATAATTCCTCATTTGATATTCGAACGGTCCGCTCGAATGATTATTCAAAATTAGAAGCGCTCGTCAGGTGAGAGGGCGCCAAAAAGGGCACGGAGAGCCGTGCCCTTTTTTGTTGCCGAAGATGCGAGTGGGAAGCGGACTACACTCCGCCGAGGTACTCGACGTGACAGTAGGTGCCGAGGCGCGTGTTGTAGGCCAGGTAGAAGCCGTCGTGGTCGGGATCTTCGTAGACAACGATCTGGTCGGTGCCCCAATTCCAATCGTCGCAGAAGCCGTAGTCAGCAGCGGCAATGCTAAAAGCGAAACCGCCGAACCAGAAGCGTTCACGATTGCCGCCTTCGATGCGCCACACGTGGCTGGGACCGAAGCCGCCAGTGAAGCGTCCATGCGCCCAAGGATGATCGAGATGATAGTGCGCATCGTTGCGGCCGGTGTTATGGCCTATCCATTTGCCATTTGAATGAACGTGAGGCGCGTTGGGATGGCCGGCTTTGTCGTCGTATTTGGGTGTTGGTGCGGGATGAACGTTGGCCCTGGCAGGCGCAGGACCGTGGGCCGGAGGGCGAGGCGGCGGAGCGTCTCGGTGTTTTTCTTTTTCTTGCGAGAGAGCAGGAACAGAACAGATCAAGAACAGTACAAGAACGCTTAGAAGTGATTTCATGCGAGCCTCCATAACGGTTTTGTGTTTCCGCAAAACTGGAGCCGGGATTTTTTCTGCTTCTTGCCGGCCGGCTCTTTGTTGCTTACAACTAATAAAACCCAGGTGCCAAAGAAACATTGCTTTTCTGAAAGTCATGATACTCGGGCCGTGGTGATGCAAAGCTGGTAATTAGACGCTTGGTGGAGGGGCAAAAGGTTTCGGTCTATAAATTTTTTGAGGCGCGAAAGGCGCGGACGACGGCGGCGACGTCGCGCTGGTCGGCGTCGACTTGTGCGTTGAGATGGCGCATTTCGGCGGCAGTGAGTTTGCCGGCGAGGTCGGCAAGCGCGGCGCGGAGCTGCGGGAATTTCTCGAGCGCGTCGCGGCGAACGATGGGAACGGCGTCGTAGGGCGGGAAATAGTGGAGATTGTCTTCGAGAGCGACAAGGTGAAGCGAGTCGATGAGGCCGTCAGTGGAATTGCCGGCGACGATATCGACTTGATGATCGACGAGAGCGCGGTAGAGGAGGCCGAGGTCCATTACATTTGGCGGTGCGGCGAAGTGGAGAGCGTAGCGGCCGCTCCAGCCGCGGAAACCGTCGGGGCGCTCGAGGAATTCGTAGCCGACGCCGGCGCGCCACTTGGGGGCGATGGGGGCGAGGTCGGACATGGTGCGGAGGTGGAGGTTTTGTGCGTCGTCGCCGCGAACGACCATGGCGAAGGTGTTTTCAAAGCCGAGAGGGTCGGTAAGTTCGAGATGGAAGCGCTGGGAATATTGCTGTTTGACGCGATTGTAGATGGCGGCGGAATTGTCGGAGTTGGGAGATTCGTTAAGGACGGCGGTTAGGGCGGTGCCGGTGTACTCGACGTAGAGATCGAGATCGCCGGAGAGGAGGGCTTTGTGGACGAGGAGAGTGCCGCCGAGATTGGTTTTGCGGACGACGGGGATGCCGGTGCGTGCTTCGATGTGCTGGGCGAGGAGTTCGGCGAGGATGACTTGCTCGGTGAAAAATTTTGAGCCGATGGTTAGGTGGGGTTGTGAGGGCTTGCGGCAGGCGGAAGTGAAGTAAAGGAGGTTAAGGAAATAAAGGAAGTAAAGGAACCGGAAAAGAGCGCGGCGCATTTTTAGGCCACCTTGAGGCGGCGTTCGAGGAGGCCGAGGAGGAGGTCGGCAAAGATGGCTAGGAGGGCGGCGGGAATGGCGCCGGCGAGGATGACGGAGTCGTTGACCATAGCGACGCCGCGGAAGATGAAGGTGCCAAGACCGCCGGCGCCGATGGCGGCAGCGATCGTGGCGACGCCAATGGTGATGACGGTGGCGGTGCGAATGCCCGCGAGGATGACGCTGAGCGCGAGGGGAAGGCGGACACGAAGCAGGATTTGTGTGCTGGTCATGCCCATGGCTTCGGCGGCTTCGAGGATGGCGGGGTCAATGCCGGTGAGGCCGACGTAGGTGTTGCGAAGAATGGGGAGAAGGCGTACAGAACGAGGGCGACAATGGCGGTGCGGCGGCCGATGCCACCGATGAAGGGGATAGGTATTAAGAAACCGAAAAGCGCGAGGCTGGGAATGGTTTGAAAAACGCTGGCGACGCCTAACGCGATGGCGCGGAGGGGCGATGCTGCACGATGAGCATGCCGAGCGGGACGGCGATGGCGATAGCGAAGGCCATGGCAATGACGACGAGAGTCAGGTGGTCGAGCGTGGCGCTGAAGATTTCGGAGCGATGGTCGAGGAAGAAATTCCAGGGACTCATTGGAGAGACTCCGTTGGATACGGCGAGAGATGCGGTGAAGGCGTGAACTTCGGGATGATCGAGGCGCAGAAAATCCTGAGGGGGCGCGAGGGCGACGAGGTGGCCTGCGTGGAGAAGAGCGATGCGGGAAGCGAGAAGAAGAGCTTCGCGAACGTCGTGAGTGACGAAGACGATGGTTTTGTTGAGACGGCGGGCGAGGGCGCTGAATTCGCGCTGAAGTTCGGCACGGGTGACGGGATCGAGAGCGCCGAAGGGCTCGTCCATAAGGAGAATTGGCGGATCGGCGGCGAGAGCACGTGCGACGCCGACGCGCTGGCGCTGGCCGCCGGAGAGTTCACGGGGACGGCGGGTCGCAAATTCGGCAGGGTCGAGACCCACGAGGAGCAATAATTCTTCCACGCGGGCGGCGATGCGGGAGGCGTCCCAATTTTCGAGAGTTGGGACAAGGCCGACGTTTTCAGCCACTGTGAAATGCGGAAAAAGGCCCGCCTCTTGAATAACGTATCCAATAGAACGGCGGAGACGGATAGGGTCGTAGTCGGTGGTGGCGCGGCCTTGGACAAGGACTTGGCCCTGCGAGGGTACGAGCATGCGATTGATGAGCCTTAGAAGGGTGGTTTTGCCGCTGCCGCTGCGGCCGAGGAGAACTAGGGTTTCGCCGCTGCGAGATGGTTAGGGAGATATTAGAAACGATGGCGCGGCCAGGAATATCGTTTATGTGGTAGCTCACGTCGCGAAATTCGATCGACGAGTCCGAAGGGGGTGCGAGTTTTCGCATTCATTTCGATTGACAGCCTCACGCCACAGGGGGAACATCGTAACCCACTCAGCCTCCCCAGCGCCGAATTTCGGCGCATCCTTCTCGCGGAAGCGGCATCCAAACAAAGGGGAAGACGCCATGGGAGCCACCGCAACAGCTGTCCGCATCCGGCACGACCTGCACACCCGCCTGTTAGAAGCGCGCGCGCAAACACGGATGAGTTGTTTCGCATCGTGCGCGACGAAGCGATTTACGACCGGCCGATTCCGGAGCGGCACCGGATTATTTTCTACATGGGACATGTGGAGGCGTTCGATTGGAACTTGCTGGCGCAACGCGCGTTTGGATTAAGTCCTGTCCAGCGAACCTTTGATGAGCTATTTGCGTTCGGAATTGACCCCGTAGGAGGGGGATTGCCGACCGACGAGCCAAGCGATTGGCCGAAGCGCGAAGAAGTGGAACGCTATAACCAGCGACTGCGAAGTGAACTGGATCAGGCCATTGAGCATGCTCTGGCGCGGCCTAAAGAAGGGCATCCGCACCTCATTTCGATGCTGGAAGTGGCCATCGAACACCGATTGATGCACGCGGAGACGCTGGCGTACATGCTGCACCGACTGCCAACGGAGAGAAAAATTCGAGGGGCCGATTGCGCTGAGGCCCGGTTCGCCACGCTCCAAGTCTCGCCTGGTTGAGATACCTGCAGGGCGGGCCACGCTGGGGCTATCCCAGAAGACGGGCGATGAGTTCGGCTGGGACAACGAATTGGATGCACAAACGGTTGAGGTTGCGGGATTTGCGATCGATAGCGGCAATGTAACGAATCGGGATTTTTTGCGTTTTATTCAGGCAGACGGATATGAAAACCGTGCGCTATGGAGTGACGAGGCGTGGGCGTGGAAGGAAAAGGAAGGCGTTCAGCATCCGGCATTTTGGAGGCGCGATGGAAATTTGTGGATCTACCGCGCGATGTTCGGCGAAATTCGACTGCCGCTGGAGTGGCCCGTGTACGTGAGCCACGCGGAAGCAACGGCCTACGCGAAGTGGCTTGGGCGAGCGCTGCCGAGCGAAGCGCAATTTCATCGCGCCGCTTATGGAACGCGCGAGGGCCGGAGCGAACGGAGCTATCCCTGGGGAGAAGAGATCCGCCGAGCGCGCGGCACGGCAATTTTGATTTTCATCAATGGGATCCTGCGCCGGTGGGATCGTATCCAGAAGGAGCGAGCGCCTTCGGGGTTCACGACCTGGTAGGCAACGGCTGGGAATGGACCCGAACGCCGTTCGCGCCATTTCCTGGATTCGCGCCAATGCCCTTTTACCCCGGCTATTCCGCGAATTTTTTCGATGGGAAGCACTACGTGATGAAGGGCGGGTCGCCGCGCACGGCTGCATGCATGTTGCGGCGATCCTTCCGGAACTGGTTCCAGCCTCATTATCCGTACGTCTACGCGACATTCCGTTGCGTAGAGGAATAGCACTAGCAAGAGAAACCCGGTACTTGGGAGCCGACATGCCTGATGCAAACCCTTCCGCTGAGACATGTGTCCGAATTCGCGGCTGATGTGCGCGAAGGTTTGACGAAGAGCGGACAAAGAGAACTGCCTTCAAAATATCTGTATGACGAAGTTGGCTCAGCGCTGTTCGAGGCGATTTGCGTCCTTCCGGAGTACGGGCTGACGCGCGCAGACGCGCGCCTGCTGGAGAAACATGCACGGGAGATCGTCGGGCGGCTGCCATCGCCGGTGCACGTCGCGGAACTGGGAAGCGGAAGCGGAAAAAAGACGCGCTGGATTCTGGAAGCGCTTTCGCGGCGGCAGAAAACCTATTATTTCCCCATCGAGATTTCTCCATCGGCGCTGGCGGCGTGCGAGAAGGAGCTGGGGCAGATCGATCTGGTGAGCATCGTAGGGTACGAGCAGCCGTATCTGGAGGGTTTGCGGACAGTGGCCGATGGACGCGCCGACGGGGATCATTTGCTGGTGCTGTTTCTGGGAAGCACGATTGGCAATTTCGATCGCGAGGCAGGAGAAGAGTTTCTGCGGAGATGCGCGAGCATCTTGCGCGAAGGCGATGCACTGCTGCTGGGCACGGACCTGGAGAAAAGCGTCGAGGATCAATTGCTGGCCTATGACGATCCCGCGGGCGTGACGGCGGCGTTCAATTTGAATTTGCTGGCGAGGATCAATCGGGAACTGCGGGGCGACTTCGATCTGGCTTGCTTCCGCCACGAAGCGCGCTGGAATGCGACGGAGCGGCGCATTGAGATGCATTTGCGATCGACCTGCCGACAGCGCGTTGAGATTCCCGCGGCGGGACTACGCGTATCTCTGGATGAGGATGAAACGATCTGGACGGAAAGTTCCCACAAATACCGAATCGGGGAAGCAGCCGAAATGGCGGAGCGAACGGGGTTCCGATGTGAAGGCCAATGGGTGGACGAAGAGTGGCCCTTCGCGCAAAATTTATTGATCGTGCGGTGAAAAGGCAGCGATTCGAAAAGAAGGGGAGGCAGAGTTATTTGAGCGGTCCACTCCCTTTTTGCTGAGGGACGACCTGGAGGACGAGAACCCAGTCTGTCGCACCGCCGCCGTTTCTTCCAGGAGTCGTGAAGAGCATTGCCCCGCGATTGGGGAGAGGACTGCCTGCAATCTCGGTGTATTTCCCGGAAGCCGGATCAAACCACCGAGCCCCCGCGGAACCGCCTAATTTTGCGAGGTCAATCGCGATTGTTGTCGAAGACTTGCTTGTGGGGGGAACATAAGCGAGCAGGACCTTGCCGTCGCCGGTGGCGGCAGTGGTAATGTAATCGGCCTCACCATAGTTTCCTCCACCTTGCGTAATGATGTTCTTCGTCCCCGCAAGGCCGGATGGAATCAAATCGAACCAGGGCACGGTGTCCAACAGTTGGCCGAGGCGCACCATGTCAAACGCGCCAGGAGAGTTGAGAGCCTTCTGCCAAGGAGCGTGGCCAAAGCCAAAACCGGACCACCACCTGTTGGTCGCGAATTCCCAAATGTCGCGATGGCCGAAAAATGCGCCGGCAGTACAGCCTCCGAGAACGGCTCGATATTCGTATTTACGAACGGATGCGGGGTCTCCTTGGTCTCCGTGTTCCTCCTCATAGCCAGTTTCCTTTAGATAGGCAGGGAGAGATGGCGCAGAGGTGAAGGCAGTTCGGGCTTCCACGTAGGTTGCGCCAGATTCTCGCTTGATTCCATAGGTATAGACGGCGTTAAGGTCCATGGAGGATGCGAAAGCAAGCTCATCCGTCGAGATGGAGTTGGGTTCCCAATCGCCGGCCCACAACTGGGTTGCCCCAGCCGATTTAATACCCTCCAGAAACTTGTAGAGCCGCGACTCTCCCTCCGATCCTGGTGGAGGCATATAATCGCCGCCGATGACCCAAAGAACATTTCTGCGATTCTTATAGCGATTTCCAATGTAGAGGCCAAATTTGTAGCAAACAGATTGCGTGTTGGTCGCGTTCGTTAAAACGCTCCACCATCCCTCATCCCCACCGTTGTATCCGAGATACATGACTGCCAAGCTGACGAGCATGCCCTTTGAGGCGGCCAAATCGACGATAGAGTCCGCGAACGCGAAATAGGCTTCATTAGGTTTCGAGAAATCGCCGGGCGAGGTGAACGGCTGATCTCCGTTGCGGTTGGCGGGCGCGTGGACGGCAAATTTATGCTCGAGGAGATTGATATTGATGGTGTTGAACCCCTTGGCCTGCCTATCGGAAAAATAGAGCTGTGCCTCGGCATACGTGAGATTGGCGATCAAGGACTGAGCGGAGTCACCCTGAATGCGAAAAGGCTTGTTGTTCTGATCGACGAGATAACGGCGGTCTTCCGAAACCTTTAGCGGATAAGCGTATGTGGCGGCGGTGGTGATCTGTTCCGCAGCAGGAAAAGCCGGGAAAGCCTTCGCGCCCGCGGGATTGGATGAGCATCCGGCGGTTAGACAAAACAGAACGCAGATGATTGGAGGGAGGATTTTTCTCGGTATGCCGCGGATGCGATAAAACATTTCCAGTCTCACCAGCGACGGGCCAACGATAACACAAATTCCTGGAATGCCACGACGCCCAGAAGTTAGTTACTCGCAGCACGAATTCTAAAAGGATTCGATGCGCCAAACGAGGCGAGCGAACCAGGGTTCCTCCGGCACTAGAGGCGGATTCCAGACGGCGAGTATTTGAGAACCCTGGTAGACGCGTTCGAAACCTTCCTCGGATTCGGAAACCGTCTCAATCGGAGCGATCCAAAACTCCTTTGCGCCCGGCGCGTGAATCGCGATGCGGACGCGCTGCCAGCCGTCTTCCATGCGGAGCAAGGGGCCAGGCAAAACGCCGCTGAAGCGCAGATTTTGCTGACCCTTCGGCGTTTCAAAAAAGCGGTCAGACTCGGCGGGAGCCAGGAAATTGATTATGGATTCGATACCAACTGAGATGGGCTTCGGGAGAGACTGTTTGAGTTTCAGGCCGATTTCGCAGCCGATTTCGCAGCCACTCGGGGAGGGGCCAAAAGTAAAGCGTTTCGCCAGGGAGAGTCTCGGCGCGGCGCCTTCACCTTTCGCAGCGGACTTTAGTTCGTCTTCACGAATCAGTTGAACATCATTGGCGGATGAAGATTTGACGTCAAAGGCGCCGCTGGCGAAACCGGGATCCTCTTGCAATTCCAAACGCTCATATTCCCCCTGCGTCCTGGCGGAATCGAAGAGCAAAACACGGAACGCATGACGAGGCCAGCGATCGTAGCGGAGAAAACGCTCTAGGCCAGGCTCCTTGACGAGAGTTTGTTCGTGAATGGATGCGACGTTGCCCTGCACGGTAGGATTGCCGGCTTCGCGCAGACGCGCGTGGTAGGCCTCTGGCCGCCGCTGGATGGAATTGATGAGGGTTGCGGCAGCGGGCCGAAAATCGAAAGAGGCAAGCGTTCCTCCGTCCGTGGGTTTGAGCAATGCTTGATATTCGGGGGCGGTGAAGAGGTGTTCGTGCGCACCGTCCGCGTCGAAGTCGAGCAATTCGACGCGAGGGACTAGCGCGCCGGCAGTCAGGCGGTCGGCAATGAGTTCGGCACGAATCAAATTGCGCCAGAGTTCGGTGCGGAGATGGGGAGCATAAAGGCCGCCGAAGATGCCGTGCCAGTACGCGTCATTGCATTGCGCGCGAAAAAGCAGGTCGCGGGCTTGCGCAAGCTCGTCGGAAGCCTTCGTCTTGGTGTGCCGCGCGGGAACCGCCGCGATGCGCGCGGAGACTCGCAGCATTTTCTTGTGGAGCAAATTTGATTCGGAGTACTTGCGGAAAAAGCCGCGCCAGGAGCCGCCGCGGAGGAAGGAAAGCACCTCGGGGCGCGCGCTGAACTCTTTCTGCACAGCGTGGTAGCGCTGGCGGACACGCGTGGGCAGAACCCACTCCATCATTTCGCTGTAGGAAGCTGTGGGAAGATCGGCGCGACCCAGCGGCGAGTGATCTACGAGGTATTCTCCGGGGGTCGAGACGCGAAGCCAGGAAGAATTTTCCTCGAGGGCGGTGAAGAATTTTTCAAGCCAGCCGTCTTTGTAACAGTGGACGTTGGTCCCGGGCCAGACACCGAATTTTTCCAGATCATCGCCCATCGCCGCCATGCCGCCAGGATGCAGGGCCGCACTGTCGCGGAGCAGGGTGATGACCTCCTCGACCTTTCGGAACGGAATTAAATAACGAAGCGACTGTTGGCCCGGGAAGAGCCAGATGCTCTGGCCGCGGTCTTCGGCAATGTAAGTGCCAAAGAGTTCTTCGGGCTCAAATCCGGCAGCGAGAAAATGGATGTCGTCGACGAGGGTGTAGCTGACGCCGGCCGAGGCAAGCGCCGAGGGAAGCTGCGGCTCCCAGACGCGCTCCGCGATCCAGGCGCCGGTCGGACGATGCCCGAAGTGTTTTTCGAGATAGGCGGCGAGGCGTAGTGGTCTGCTCGAGCTGATCCGCGGGCGGGATGGAGACCAGGATCGGTTCGTAAAAGCCGCCGCCGATCAACTCTACTTGTCCAGCGCTGACGAGGGCTTTCAGGCGGGCGAAATATTCAGGGCGATTTTCTTCGATCCAGGCCAGCAACGGCCCGGAATAATGCAAGCCCGCATGGACGACCGGATGTTTCTCGAGGAGTTCGATGAACGGCAGATACGAGTCTTTGTAGGCCTTTTCGAGCACATGGCCGAAATTGCCACAAGGCTGGTGCGCGTGAATCAGAAGGACGAGTTGAAAGCGATCAGGCATGGGGACAATTTTTCTCTCAAACATCATACCGTGCAACGTGACATTCCGGATTCATGAGATGAAAAAGGTGCGCGAGAGGCGCACGTGGCCGTCTAACTTTTGAGGCCATAGGCCGGCTTGCGCGACGCCGAGGGCTCAGGAGATTGACACTCGTTCGCGTGTATGAAAGGCTAACCAAGGAATAGAGTACACGATGCGAGTGACAGCCAAAGGCGAATATGCAACGCAGGCGGTGCTGCACCTGAGCCTGCAGTATCCGGAAGTGGTGACCATCCACGAGATCGCGCAAAGGCACCACATACCGCTGAAGTATCTGGAACAAATCCTGCTGGAATTGAAGCGTGGCGGGATATTGGAGAGCCGGCGGGGCGTGCGCGGGGGCTACACGCTGGCGCGATCACCCGAGGAGATTTCCGTGGGGGCGGTGTTGCGAGTTGTGGACGGGGCTTTCGCGGAATCCAGTTGCGTGCATAACGAGTCGCTGGGCGGAGTATGCGTGGAGGGCGATAGCTGCGGACTGAAACAGATTTGGAAGGATGTCCAGGGAGCGGTCGAGAAAATCCTGTTCGCGACGACGTTCGAAGAAGTGCGTAGAAGGACCCTGAGCGGCGGAGTACGGCCGACGGAAACGGCGCGCCTCGAAAGCTGAGGCAAACAAAACGGCACGCCGAAGCGTGCCGAAGTAATCGCAAAACTCCCGATCAAATAAAGGAAGTCGTGTTACTTTGCGGTGTAAAACTCCGCGTTCACCGGCGTGTAGCTCTGCCACTTTTCGGGAAGGTCTTCCAGAGCGAAGATGGCGGTCACCGGGCAGACCGGAACGCAGGCGCCACAGTCGATGCATTCCGTCGGATTGATGTAGAGTTGCGTGACCTTCTCATGTTCGGGCTCATCCTTGCGGGGATGAATGCAATCGACGGGACAGACGTCCACGCACGCGGTGTCTTTTGTGCCGATGCAGGGCTCAGCGATTACGTAAGCCATTCAAATCTCCTTTGCTCGAACAGCGGGCCGAGAGCGCTTCCGGGGAAAGGAAGCGCCAGGCGGAATTTTCTTATACCACGCCTGTGCCGGGGCCAACAAGCAACTGGATATGATTGTACTGTGCGAGGAGAGGATTCTCAACCCGCGCACATGCGGCTAGAATGGTTCGGGAAGGGACACAGATGAAAATCCGGACTGCCATCGCCGCACTGCTAATGCTTATCGCCGGGACCACGATGCCATGCTTGCGGCGCCGCAATCCAAGGCTCCGAGCGATCCCAAAATGATCGATGCGCAAGGGTTTCAAAAAATCGTTGCAAGAACACCGTGGAAAAGCATTGCTGGTGAATTTTTGGGCGACGTGGTGCGAGCCTTGCCGCGATGAATACCCCATGCTCAACGAGCTGGCGAAACAGTACGCGCCGAAAGGACTGCAGGTCGTCGGCGTAAGCATGGATGATGACGGCGACTTGATACTGATGCGCCGGTTTCTGGCACGGTACAAACCGATTTTTCCGAACTACCGCAAGACGGCGGGGGCTGAGGCTGCGTTCAGAGAATCCGTCCTTCCAGGATGGACTGGAACGATGCCTGTATCGATCTTTTATGCGAAAGACGGACGACAAGTCAGCCATTTCTTGGGAGAGAAAAGCCGGGAGAAATACGAAGAGGCGATTCGAGGACTGCTCGCTGGCGGAGCCGGCACACCATCGCCGGACAAGTAGCAGCTCGCGTCAAAACTAAACGAATAGCAGGGAGCTGACGGTGCTCGATACGAAGGGCAATCGAATTACATATTTTGGACACAGTACGTTTTCAGTGACAACGCCGTCAGAGCAGGTGGCGCTGATCGACCCATGGGTGATGACGAATCCGGTGTGCCCAGCCGCATTGAAAAATGTGGCGCGACTGGATGTGATTTTCCTTACGCATGGGCACTCGGACCACTTGGGTGACCTTCTTGCGCTCGCGAAGAAGCACAAGCCAAAAATAGTGGCGATCTTCGAAACCTGCCTCTGGATCGAGGGGAAAGGGTTCGTGAATGAGACGAATCCGATGGGAAAGGGCGGATCGCAGAAGGTCGGCGAGTTTGAAGTGACGATGACCCATGCGTTCCATTCGAACTCGATCGATGATGATGGCGTGCGGCATTATGGAGGGGAGCCGGCGGGTTACGTAATTCAAATGCCGGGAGGATTCACCATTTATCACGCGGGAGATACCGCGCTGTTTGGAGATATGAAATTGATTGGCGAACTTTACAAGCCGGATCTGGCCATGCTGCCGATCGGCGACCGCTACACGATGGGGCCGCGTGAAGCGGCATATGCGATCCGGCTGCTGGGAGTGAAGCACGTTATCCCCATGCACTATGCGACGTTTCCGTTTTTGACCGGGACTGTGGAAGGATTGCGGCAGGAAACGCGGGACATTGCGGGGCTGCAGATTCATGCGCTCAAGCCGGGAGAAAAGCTGTGATTCGAAGCGAGAACTTGCGCAGTGGCTACATCCAAGACGACGTCGAGCAGTATCTTTACGAATTACTGCCGGACCGGGACGCCGTCCTCGGCGAGATGGAGAAGTACGCCGAAGAGCACCGCGTGCCGATCATCGGGCCGGCGGTGGCGCGCCTGCTGGCGTTGTTCGCGCAAGTTTCCGGAGCGAAACGCATCTTCGAAATGGGTTCAGCGATCGGCTATTCGACAATATGGCTGGCGCGAGCGGCGGGACCGAAGGGGAAAGTGCACTACACTGACGGTGATCCCGCGAATGCAGAGCGTGCACGAGAATACTTCCGCAAGGCGGGCGTGGCGAAACGGATCCATGTGGGGGTGGGCGACGCGCTCGAACTGCTCAAGAAAGCACCGGGAAAGTTTGATTTGATTTTCAACGATGTGGACAAGCATCAATATCCGGCGGCATTGAAGGTGGCACTGCCCAAGCTGAAGAAAGGCGGGCTGTTCATTACGGACAACACGCTGTGGTCGGGCAAGGCCGCGCGGCCTGCGGCTCCGGACGACGCTGCGACACTGGGCGTGCAGGAGTTCAACCGTCTGGTGTACGCCTCGAAGGAACTTTACCCTGTATTGATCCCCCTGCGCGACGGGGTGACAGTCTGCAGAAAGCAGTAAAGCAAGTGAGAAGCTAAGAGCGCAAGAAATTGCGTATTAAGAAGCCGAGGTTGGCAGGGCGCTCGGCGAGGCGGCGCATGAAATAGGGGAACCAGTCGTTGCCGTAGGGAATGTAAACCCGCAGGCGATAGCCGTCCTTCACGAGGCGGCGCTGCAAGTCAGTGCGTATGCCATAGAGCATTTGAAACTCGAAATCATCCTTGGAAATTTGCTTGGCGGCGGCCCAGCGAATCGTCTCTGCAATCATCCGCGGATCGTGCGTGGCGATTCCGTGGTAGAAGCCGCTGGGCAGCAAAATCTTCATGAGTCGAACGTAATTGAAGTCGACGTCTCTCTTGCCCCGGTACGCGACCTCCGGCGGCTCCTTGTAAGCCCCTTTGCAAAGCCGGATTCGACAGCCACACGACAGCAAATCCTGCACGTCCGTTTCACTGCGAAAAAGGTAAGCCTGGATGACCGTACCGACGGCGGGATTCCGAGCGCGCACGCGTTTTACGATGTCGAGAGTTCGCTGCGTATAATTCGAGCCCTCCATGTCAACGCGGAGAAAATTGTCATACCGCGCGGCTAACTCCACGATGGACACCACCAGGCCCTGGCAGAAATCGGCATTGATATCCAGCCCGAGCTGCGTCAGTTTGCAGGAGACATTGGCATGGAGGTTTTCCTGGTGGATGCGCTCAAAAACTTCCAGGTAGGCGTCGCGAGCGCGCTGCGCATCCGCCGTCGTTGCGCAATTCTCGCCAAGATAATCGAGACTGACCATCATGCCCGCGTTATTGCAGGCGCGAGCGGCTTCGATGGCTTCATCAAGGGTTTCGCCGGCAACGAAGCGGCGCGCCATCCGGCGAGTGGTGCCGTTGGTGGTGACCCATTTGGCGAAGCGGGGACTCTCGGAGAGCTTGAGAAGCGTCGCACGGAGCATGGAGTATGATTATGCCCGTGTAAATCCTCAGCGACTAGTCCTTGTGCTCTTCCAGGAACTTTTCCGCATCGAGGGCGGCCATGCAACCGGAGCCCGCGGCAGTGACGGCCTGGCGGTAGCGATGGTCCTGCACGTCACCAGCGACAAAAACGCCGGGAACGGACGTCAGGCTGCCGTGCTTGGCGATGAGATAGCCGTTGCTGTCCATCTCCAGCTTGCCCTTGAAGACGGTGGAGTTCGGGTCGTGGCCGATGGCGACGAAGACGCCTTCGACTGCAAGTTCGCGGAGTTCTTTCGTCTGCAGAGTTGCGCACGCGCGCGCCTTCCACGTCGCCTTTGGGAGCGAGAATCTCCTCGACCGCAAACGGCGTGACAAATTCCACTTTCTCATTGGCCTTGGCGCGATCAATCATGATTTTGGAGGCGCGAAATTCGTTGCGGCGGTGGATCAGGTACACTTTGCTTGCGTAACGTGTGAGAAAGTTGGCCTCTTCCATCGCGGAATCGCCGCCGCCGACGACCGCAATGGCCTTGCCGCGGAAGAAATAGCCGTCGCAAGTCGCGCAGGTGGAGACGCCGTGGCCGATCAGTTTCCGCTCGCCCGGCAGGCCCAATAAGCGCGCCGAAGCCCCGGCAGCAACGATCAGCGTTTTCGTTTCATAGGAGTCTTTGCCCGCCGTAATCTTGAACGGCCGCTGAGTAAGATCCACTTCGTTCACGGCCCCGGCTTTGAATTCCGCGCCGAATCGCTGGGCCTGCTTGCGCATGTTTTCGATGAGTTCCGGCCCCAGGATGCCGTCGGGGAAACCCGGATAATTCTCGACGTGCGTGGTAAGCGAGAGCTGGCCGCCCTGTTCGTGGCCGTCAATCACCAACGGCTTCAGATTGGCGCGTGCCGCGTAGATCGCCGCGGTGAGGCCGGCGCAGCCACTGCCGATGATCACGACGTTGTGCATTCTTATTGTCTCCGGTTATTAGATTCGGCAGCGTGCCTCTGCGATACAAGTATCGGACCTACGGCGAAATCCGAGTATTGTAGCACTCCCCCGACCTCGCGAATCGGACTGCGAAGCATCCAAATTGGAGTGGCAATTTTGTCCTGGTGCGTTGACCCCCACTAGCGTGTGAAAGCTATATTCACAATCGTCGGAGAGGGAAATATCGTGGTTTCCCGAGGAGAGAATCAGATGGATCCCCGTTATCCCATTGGAAAATTCGCAATGCCCGCTCAGGTAACTCCCGAAAGCCGGCAAGAGGCCATCGAAGAGATTGCCGCTACGCCAGCGAAAATGCGCGCCGCAGTGAAAGGGTTGAATGATGCGCAGCTGGACACGCCGTATCGCGAGGGCGGATGGACGGTGCGCCAGGTCGTCCACCACGTTCCAGACAGCCATCTGAACGCTTTTGTTCGGTTGAAACTTGCTCTCACGGAGGACAAACCGACGATTAAGCCGTATAACGAGGCCGCCTGGGCCGAACTCGCGGATTCAAAGTCGGCGCCCATCGAGAGTTCGCAGACACTTCTCGATTCCGTGCACGCGCGCTGGGACCGTTTGTGGCGGTCTTTAAAGCCGGAGCATTTCGCCCGCGCTCTGGTTCATCCGGAGCATGGCGAACGCACGGTGGACTGGCTGGTCTTTCTCTATGAATGGCATGGCAAGCACCACACGGCGCACATTACCGAATTGCGGAAACAGAAAGGCTGGTAGGAGGGCGAGTGGCGCGGGCGGAGGCGGCTCGTGTAGGATGAATGGATACACGAGGAGAGTGCATGAGCCGACCATCAGGGACGTACGCCGATTTTCGAGACTTCGCAGGGCAACATCGTGGTAAAACTTCTCGAAAAGGAAGCGCCGAAAACCGTCGAGAATTTCGTAGGACTGGTCGAAGGCACCAAGGAATTTACCGACGAAAGCACCGGCAAGAAACAGAAGAAGAATTATTACGACGGGCTCGTATTTCACAGGGTGATTCCGAAATTCATGATTCAAGGCGGCTGCCCACAGGGCACTGGCCGGGGCGGCCCAGGATACAAGTTTGCGGACGAATTCCACTCCTTCCTTGAATCATTCCAAAGCCGGCAAGCTATCCATGGCCAACGCCGGACCGAGCACAAACGGCAGCCAATTTTTTATCACCGTGGCGGCGACTCCATGGCTCGATAACAAGCACACAATCTTTGGGGAAGTCGTCGAAGGGCAAGACGTGGCGGACAAGATTTCCAGCTTGCCGCGCGATTCAAACGACCGTCCAAAAACACCCGTAGTCATGCAGAAAGTGCGCATCGAGCGCGTTCCCTAAACAAGCGGTATGACACTGCTGACACCCCAGCGAGCTCTGCGGCTCACGATCGAAGTAATTTTTGTGCTGCTGGGCGTGCTTGTCATTTGGCTGGCACTCACGGGGCGGATTCTTGTAGAACGACACAGGCTGTCCTGGCTGATCCTTAGTGGGGCGCTAATCCTTTGGGGATTGCGTGCGCTCTATGGACCCAACAAATGGTGGGCGCGCTGGGAGAACTGGACGCGCGGGCTTTCGCTGACTCTTCTTGGCGCGGTAATGCTGGCCATTTCGCGAGTGCCTTTTGAGTGGGTCGGGCCGCTGCTGGCCGCCGCCGGGATCTTGATGGCATTGCGCGGAATCATCGGTGCGGTTCTGGTTTTCCGGCCGCGTTAATTCCCTACTCCTGCTTTCTTATCCTATTTTTCTCCCCGCATTGGATATACTCTGCGCAACGAACGGCCCTCTCTGCTTCTGCAATCGCGCAGAGGCGATCGTTTGGCCCACGCCACAAGAAAAAAGGAGACTTACCATGCTGAAGGAATTCAAAGAATTTGCGATGCGCGGCAACGTGCTGGACATGGCTGTCGGCATCATCATCGGCGCGGCATTCGGAAAAATCGTTACGTCATTCGTTGAGGACGTCATGATGCCGCCGCTAGGGAAGCTCGTGGGCCCCGTCGATTTCTCGAGTCGGTTCATCAGCCTCTCGGCCGCACACTACGACACAATTGAACTCGCGAAAAAGGCAAAAGTGGCGACATTGAACTACGGCATGTTCATAAACAACGTCATCAACTTTCTCATCGTCGCGTTCGCTGTGTTTCTTCTCGTGCGCATGGTGAATCGCTGGACCACAAAGCCGGCGCCACCCGCGGCGCCTACGACAAAGGATTGTCCGCAGTGCGCGATGAGCATTCCGATCCAGGCTAAGCGCTGCGGCCACTGCACGACGCAGCTGGCATAGAGCCGAAGTTCAACGGTAAATTGAAACTTCCTGTGGACGGAAGGCAGTTCAAGAAGACTGTGGCTTCTTTTTTGTTTGGTTTGCTTCCAGGTGAGCGCGCAGCCGCTTGAGAACGGCTTCTTCCTGCCCATCCTCGATTTCTTTCTGCACCTCTTCAAGCGCGAAATGCACGACATCGTGATGATGCAGTTCCTGCGGAGCCAGCATGTCGCTAAATCGCAGCCACAACCGGTGCAACAGATTGACTTCGTTGGCGGTCAGGTTCGGCGCGTGCGGGCCAAGGACCTTGTAGATTTTGTCGCCGTTCGGCAAATGAATTTCGAGATTGAATTGCGGTTTGATGTCGCCCGAGTTTTTCCCACGCATCGCCAATTTGCCGGGCTTGCTCTTCGGTGTTGTCCTTCGCCGAGCGTCCAATGACGATCGTGCTGGATTGAAGCGAAGCGCCGGCGCGCAGGATGCCTTCCCACAGGTCATTGGACGCAACCACCGCAAGCCGGATCGACTTCCCCCGCTTTTCGGCCATGGAAAGGGCTTGCGAAAACAGATGCTGCTCGATGCTGCCGAACAGCTGATCGGCATCCAGTTCGTTTTCGCCGGAAGCGGAACGGCGCAACAGCCGGACGTGCAAGATCACCACATCGCGTCGCCCGGGCTTGATGCGGTCGAGAACGTTTCCCAAGTGATAGAGATTGAAGTGGTTGCTTACGGGCACGAGGATATTGCCGGGCCTCGCGCCAACGGATTCCGGAGTCAGTTCAGCCTCCAGTTCCAGGTTGAACTGGTCCATCTCTACATGGCCCGCACCTCCTCTGCTGGGCGCGATGTTCAGAGATCGTGAAGACAATGAAGAGCAGAACGGAGAAAGTGCCTCCCGCCATGGTGGCTACCGGCTTGGTGAATAGATTGACGACGGCGATGAGAAAGAGCGTGAGCGTAATCAAGCCGAGGCCGACGGGAATCTGCACGCCGCGAATGTGCAAGTTAAAAGGCACCTGGAAGTCACGATGACCCGGACTGGTGTAACGCAGGACGAGCACCGCCAGGCCGTTCATCGTGAAACTCCAGATGACGCCGAAAGCGTAGAGGTTCGCAAGAAAAGTCACGTCGCCGCGGCTGATAAAAATGGTGATGATCTGCAGAGCAACGACGATGTTAATGATGCGGTAGCTGGTGCCGAATCTCGGATGCGGCTGCCGGAACCAAGAGCTGAGAACGCCATCTTCGGAGACGCGGTTCAGCACGCCATTCGAGCCGACGATGGCGGTGTTGACCGCTCCGGCCAGAATCAGTGTGCCCACGACGACGACGAATGCGTGAAAGACCAGCCGCACAATGAGCGGCCCGTGCAAGCTCATCGCCAGGCCGCCGATCAGGTTTTCGAGGTAGTTCTGCCGGACGCTGTCGGGAATGATCATCACGGCAAAGAAAGAAACCAGGGACGTGAAGACCAGAGCTGTAGATGAAGATGACCAGTCCGGCCTTTTTCAGGTTCGGCAGTTTGGGACTTTCAATCTCGCGGTAAACCTGCGCCAGCGATTCCTCTCCGCTCATGGCCAGCACCGAATGCCCCAGCGCGATGAAGATCGCGATGATTCCGAACATGTGTGGAAGAGGACTGCCCGCAAGCCAGCCGAGCGCGCTGGTATCCAATCGGAGATTGCGCGGGTGTGGCCACGGCGGGAGTGCGGAATGCCTCAGGACCGCCGTGTAGATGCACCAGGCGATCAACAGCACGACCATCACGGTCACGAGTTTCATGATGATCAGCGCTTTGTCGCTGGACTCCGGGATGCCCTTGGTGTTCTCCCACCAGAAATAAACCGTGACAAGATATTGCAAAGCTGGCTGCGATGAAGCTCACCTCGTTCGGCGTGAGCGCGGTTGCCGAGGTGCGAGTACTGCAGCAGCTCGCTGATCAGGCCGGCGAGATACTGCCCGGCAGCGACACCGCTGATCGGGCCCGTCAGGATGTAGTCAAACATCAGCGCGGAAACGCTGAATTTCGCGAGGGTTCCGCCGAGGGACTGTTTCACTGCGCGGTAGACGCCGCCGCGCACGAACATGCTGCAGCTCTCGACGTACACGGCGCGGACCGCGTACGAGAACAGCATGATGGCCAGGATGAACCACGGCGCGGTCTTGCCGATGTAGCCTTCCGCTTCGCCGCCTGCGTAATAGGCCGAGGAGGCCAGATCGTTCAAAACGATCGCCGCGGCCCGCCAAAAGGAGATGAACGTGAGAAGCGCCGTCGTGGCGACGATGACGCGCGGAATTCCGTTGCCCCGGCTGCCTGCGGCAGCAGGGCTGTTTGGAGTGCTGCTCATGTACGGGTGATCTCGATCAGCGGATTAAAATGCTCGCACTTTTCCGCCGCGAAGTCTAGCCGAACGGTCCTTTTTGTTGTGGCTGAAACGATTTTGCTGAGGCAGAAACGACTTAAGAGGGGGCGGTGCGGAAAGCCTTGGCGCACTCGGCGCAGGGGCAGATGCTGCGCAGGTGGTCGTAGCTGTAGATGCCGGTGGCGTGGCCATCGGAGAAGCTGATTTGCACGGCGTAGTTGCCGACGACCGTGGCGGCTTGCGCGCGGGGCTTGGGTTTGAACATCGGCAGCGAAGGAAAAGACGTGCCCCCGGGCGCTGCGGTGGCGAAGGCTTCCTTTTTCCCGCGCTCATCGTTGCACGTGGCGCAGGGGCACTCTTCGCGCAGATAGGCAAAGTCGTAATGGCTCGCGTGGCCGTCGGCCCATGATGATGTCGACTCCAGCGCCGCTCTTCACGTGGATCTTCACGTCGGTCGGCTTTTTTCGCGGATCGAGTGGAATGGGCATTCGAGGGTACGGAGTTAGCTTTTGAATCTTCCGTCGCAGCAATCGCCTGGCGGAATGGGATTGCCGTGCGGGCAAGTCTTCGGATGGCCGAGGAACGTGCAGATGCGCTGATCCAGTTCGGGGCTGATGATGTGCTCGAACTTGCAGGCTTGCGTGTGCGCTTCGGAGTCGTCGATGGAGAATGTGTCCTTAAACAGGCGCTCCGCAAGCCGATGGCGGCGGACGACGTCGCGCGCGCGCTGGCTCCCCACGGCGGTGAGCTGCGCTTCGCCATTCTGCAGCTCGACCAGACTGAGTTCGGACATGCGGCCGAGGACTTTCGCGGCTGGCTCCTCGGGAAGGACCGCGAGGCTTCCGGCAGGCCCGCTGGCATGCAGCAAGCTTACCTGCGCCGGCTTCCCTTCCTCGCCGCAAATCCAAATTTGCTCGAGGAGATGATCGAAGCGGATCTCGTCGTCGGCCGAAACCCCGGTGGAAACGGAGGTGCAGCAATCGGCGGTGTTGGCGAGCGGGCACTCGAGTGGGTGGCCGGGGCCGTGCTGTGCGGTGTCAAAGTGGAGGCGGCCGTGGGCGAGTTCGATGCGGCGGTCAGCTTGCCGCGCGATGTCCGGATCGTGCGTGACCATCAAAATCGTGTGGCCTGCGTGGTGCAACTCGCGGAAAATCTTCAGGACGATCTCTTCGTTCGCTTCATCGAGATTGCCGGTGGGCTCGTCGGCCAGGATGATTTTCGGCTGGTTGATCAGCGCGCGCGCGATGGCCACGCGCTGCTGTTCGCCGCCGGAGAGTTGCGCCGGAAGGTGCGTCATGCGGTCGCCCATGCCCACGCGGCGCAACGCTTCTTCCGCCTGCTTTTCATCCGTCACGCTGTGAAAATATTGCGCGAGCATGACGTTTTCGAGTGCATTGAGATAAGGAACGAGATGAAATTGCTGGAAAACGAAGCCGACTTTTTCGGCGCGGTAGCGGACCATCTCATTCTCGCTGAGCTTCGAGAGGTCAATGCCGTCCACAATGACACGGCCGGAGTTGAGCGTATCGAGCCCGCCAAGAATATTGATGAGCGTGGTTTTGCCCGAGCCGGAGGGGCCCATGAGCGCCACCCATTCCGCGGCCGCTACGTTGAAGCTGAGGTCATCGAGGGCGCGCAGCGCGCCGTATTTCTTGACGAGATTTTCGATGGCGACCTGCGGCGCTGCGGTCTTTTGTTCCGGCAGAGTATGGACAGGAGCACTCACGCTTCACCTCGAAAGACCGAAGCGGGGCGCACGCTGGCCAGCCGCCGGAGCGGAAACGCGCTGAGAATTGCAACGATGGTGGTAAGTGCCACGGCTATAGGATACACAATCAGCCGCGGCTGCGCCGCTACGCCAAAGACCTGCTTCCCCAGCCAAATCGAAAGAAAAATTCCAGCTGCCGCGCCAATCACGCCGCCAGCAAATCCGAGCAGCGCGGCTTCCACTAGGAAAAGTCGCAGGACACGCCGCGTTGCGCCGCCGATGGCCTTCATCAGGCCGACGTCGTTCCTGCGCTCCATCGCGACGTTGGTCATCGCCGCCATTACGCACAGGCTCGTCAGCAGCAAAACCACCGCGACAGTTGCCGTCAACAAACCGCTGATGCGGCTATAGATCTTCGCTTCGCCCTCGGTAAATTGCCGGATGGGGTGGACATCAGAGTCTCGCAAACGCTTCTGCAAGAGTCGCTAATCTGGCTCTGAATCTGTTCCGGTGTGCCTGAGACACGAAGTTGAATTAGACTTATATGCCCAGGCTGCTCGAGCAGCACGCGTGCAGCAGGCATTTCTCAGAAAAACTTGTGTGTCCTCCGGACCACCAAGGTGGCCGCAAGGATCAAGGCTCCGCAAGAATCTCTTTCGTTTTCCACTCACGAGATGAGATTCGATCTTCGCTATGAAGCTGCAATTTCTCTGCTAGCTTCTGGCCAACTCCACATCGGCGGGAGTCCGTTGAGCTGTGTTTTTTCCTCCGCCTCCGTAATCGCCGCTGGAATCACGCTGGAAGCACCGGACGGCTCATGAAAGTAGCCGGACAATTGCCCTCTCTCCCTTCGGGGTTTGGCGGTTTGTTTCGCCGATGGGAGTGAGATCAACGATTCCATAGAGAAACGCCGCAAAGCCAGCGGAGTGACTTACCTTCGCTCGCTTCAGTCTCTTCGAGAACCGAATCGGTGAGGAAGACGGGCTGGCCCGCAGACTCGGGATCAACTCTAGGTGCGATGATAACGTTCGGGCCAAAGGCGCGGAATTCTGTGGTAAGGCGGCGCTTGGCGTCTACCTGGAGATTGAGGAGGGCGGCGGTGACGGCGGCGCCTGCACCGAGAGCGAGCAGAATGACAAACAGACGGCCGCGATTGGCGCCAAGCAGTCGGCGAACGATCCGCCAGAACATCTGCCGATTCTGCGAACGAAGCGCCGTCATCACTCGCCTCGCAGGATCGGCGCCGGTTCGTAGCGCGACGCGCGGCGCAGGGGGATGGCGCTGCCTAAGATCGTGACTCCCGCAGCGAGCGCAAGAACGGCAACCAGAACAAGCAGTGACGGAGCAGGTGCAACACCGAAGATTTTTTGCCCGACGAGGCGCGCAAGAATGATCCCGAGCGAATAGCCGATGCCACCGCCGACGAAAGCGAGCACAAGCTGTTCCGCGGCCAAGAGGAAACCAACCGTGCCGGAGCCGGCTCCCAAAGCTTTCATCAATCCAATTTCCGTGCGGCGTTCGATCACCGAAGCCGCCGCAGAAGCGCCGACGGCCAGCGCCGCAGCCAGCAAGCCCGCGAGCGTCACCATCCAGAGCAGTGCGCGAACCCGGGTGAGGATGGTGCCTTCGCCTTCGGCCACCCGCCGAATCACACGCACATCCGCTCCCGGCAAAACCTCTTCGATGGATTTCGCAATCGAAGAAACATACGCGCGTGCACATCCAGCGCTCGAGGTCGGTTGCGTTCATCGTGCTGGGATCGCGGCGTCCAAATTCGTCTTCCGGCTTGGTCAGCGCACTGACATAGAGCGTGCGGTATTGTGCCTGGCTTATCCGAAATGTGATTGAGCGATCGAGAGCGGTCCAATGATCTTGTCGTCTTCCGGGCCTCCGGTATTCGACTAGGCCGACTACTGAAAGTCCATCCGATGACTCTACGCCGCCAGCTATCTGGTGCAAAATCATCAGGCTAGTTTCCGGCTCGATACACCTAGAGGCTTGGCTGGTATTTGCCCCAACCACACATTTCGCGCTTGCCCTCGTCAGAACCAGCGCCCGTTCACACGCCACCATGGGTTAGTCGATGCAATTCCCGTTATGGAAGTACGCCACCATCTGGAGAACGAACAGCGTGATGCGCCCAAGTGCCCAGGAACCGGATCATCGTGTGCCTCAGGTCGATATCTCAAGAGACTTCAGGAGCGCGAGCGGGATTCCCGATTCGCAATCGCCGTGACTTCGCAGAATCGGAGCAAACGCGATGATATTGTTGTGCCAGAAGACCGTCTTGATTTTGGGAAGGTCGGCTTCGGGAAGATACGCGCCGGCGTTGACGGGCCGGTAGTCCACGCCTCCAATTTCGAGCGGCAGCGAGTCGGCTTGCGGCGTAACGAGCAAATTCGCGCCGAGGCTACGGAACTCGCTCGCCAGGCGGTCGCCCACGTCGAGCGAAACACTCAGCGCCGCCGTCACCACGGCCATGCCCAACGACAACGCCGCGGCGGTCAGCACCTTGCGGCGCGGACGGCGTGTAAACGAATCGGCAACGAGACGCAGGAACATGGGATCGATGTTGCACTCGTAGGGGCACGAACTATCGTGCCCCTACTGGGGAATCTCCTTGGTCGCTTGCATCAGCGAAGAAACGTCCAGCACGAGATCAGCGCCGTCCAGATGCGACGGCACGCCAATCGGATTGCAGCCCCCTGCTTCCCCAACCGTCGGTATATAAATCGCCGAGCCGCAATGCCTGCAAACGACGTTCTGCCCATCCTGGCGATAACCCTCGGCTCCGCAGATGCGGCAAGCGTCCAGCGCCGTGCCATAGCCATTCGGCTTTTTGATGATCATGAAACGCAACGATTGCGCTCCAGACGCTGATCGTGAACAAATGCATTTTGCCATCCTGCACTTCGCTCACAGGAATGCGCACTTCGTTGCCCACGGCAGCGATGGCCTGCGCCGAAGGCGGCGCGGAATTTGCGCGCGTGTAAACAAAGTCCGCCGTCAGCACGAGAATCACCGACAAACAGGCCGTCGCCGCGGCAATTATCCAGCGGCGCTGGCGGCGATTTTGCGCTTCGAGCAGCCGCTTCTCCGCCTCACCAGAAGCTTCTTTGGCCGCTTTCGCGTGGGAGGCCGATTGCCACTCGCGCAACACAAGCAGCGTGGCGGCGCCAAAGATCAGCACAAAGAAAAACAGCTCATTCCGCACCACGGGCCCAATGACCGCCATCTCCGCCTTGCTGGACGGCAGCCACTGCGCTTCGCTCAACTCGTGCAGGCCGGTCAGCGCAAGTTGAAAGGCCACAAGGATCAAAATGACGCTGGTGACGGCAAAAAACCGGTGCAGCGGAACACGCAGCGTGCCCTTGAAAAAGAACACGCCTACGGCTACGGCTGCGCCAATTCCCACAAGCGTCCCAATCCAGATTTGCAACCCTTCGGTGGAAAGCTCCACCGCTCGCAGAATGATGGCCAGCTCCGCCCCTTCGCGCAGAACCATCAAAAAAACAAAAAAGAAGATGCCCCAACCCGCCGCGGCTCCTGCGCGTCCAACATAAGTCTCGATCTTCTGTTCGATCTCCTTTTTCAGGTGGCGCGCAACGCGATTCATCCATAGGATCATCGTAATAACGAACGCTGCCGCGACCAGGTACATGACGCCTTCGAACCCGTCTTCGCTGATCCGCCAGCGCTCCAGGAGCGACCGCAACACGCCAGGCTGAGCGCAGCGGCAGCAGCGACGCCATACCAAACAAAACGCGCCAGTTGCGAGCGGCCAGTGCGCGCGAGATAAACTAGGATGATGCCGACGACGAGGGAGGCCTCGACACCTTCACGGAGAGCGATGAGAAAAGCCGAGAGCAAGAATTCTCCAGTTGTAATTCATTTGCAACTACGTTCTAAGTCTACCTTTTCTATGGATTTCCGTCAACCGGACCAATCCAGTCCGATTTCCTCATGGGAGACACGGTAGAATAGGCGGCCGGTCAATTCAACCATGATCCTCGTCCACATCCGCCAAGCCGCCTCTGTCCTGCTGGCTATTCTTCTTTCTTGTAGCCAATCTTCCGCGCAAACACAGGCCTCCCCGCCCCAAACTGTTCCCAATGAAGCGCAGCTCCAAATGGCGCCGCGTCCCAATCCGAAATACGCGAAGAAACTCGTCTGAACTCGGAGACAAAGAACTCGCCGATGGGCGTTTTGATGAAGCGCTCAACTACTACCAGCAAGCCGCGCGGTACGCCCCGCAGGACGCTGCCCTCATCGAGCGCGTCGCGTCCATGCGCTCGAAGCTCGTTCGCGACCATGTGGAAGCCGCGGAGCGTGACGCCCTCGCCGGTCACGCGGACGTGGCTACCGAGGAACTGGCCAAAGCTCTGCTTATCGATCCAGGGAACACGATTGTTACGGAACGCATGAAACAGATGCAGGCGATGGATGATGGCCCGGCCCCCAGGTCCCAATCAAAAATCGAAGGTCTGCCAGAATTGAAACCGCGCTCAGGAAAGCAAAACCTCAACCTGCGCGGAGACACTCGAACGGTTTACGAGCAATTGGCGCAGTTGTTCGGGGTAAAAGTTACGTTCGATCCGGACTTGGCGCCCCGAGCCGTCCGGCTAAGTATAAATGATGTCGATTTCAACACCGCCTTGAAAGTCCTCAGCGTGCAGACCGGCACATTCATTCGGCCCCTGACTTCCACGCTATTGTTCGTGGCGGCGGATACACCGGAGAAGCAAAGCCAATATGGCGCGCAAGCGGAGCAAACGTTTATCTTGCCGTCTTCTGTGGGGACGGACGAAATGACGGATATGGTTCGCGTACTGCGCGAGATGACGGGGGCCAGAAGGGTGGCGCTCAATGCCCACAGCCGGTCGATCACCATTCGCGATACTCCGGAAAGACTAGCGCTCTCAGGAGAGATCATCCATCAGGCAGAAAGAGCCCGCGGTGAAGTGCTGCTGGAGATCGAGATCCTCGAAGTCGACCGCAACAAGGCGCGTACCTTGGGGCTGATACCGCCATCCTCGGTTAAGCTTATTTCGCTGACTCCAAACGTCCTCACTCAATTACAACAGTCCAAGGACCTCAGCACCCTGATTACGCTGCTGGCGAGTATTTTCGGAAGTGGCACAAGCTCAGCTGCCGGAGGCTCCCTCAATCTCAGTTCCCTTATTCCCCCGCTGACCGTCGTGGGAGGCGGGAAGACGACGTTTCTCCTGACAGTTCCCGCGATCGCGGCGCAATTTTCCGATGCGCTGACTCTCGTGCACAGCGGGCGCCAAGTCCTACTGCGCGCTCAGGACGGCAAACCTTCCTCCTTTTTTGTAGGCGACCGGTTTCCAATCACACTTTCGCTGCTTTCTGCCAGCCTCGGAGCCACTACTGCCGCAACGTCGATTCCGGGACCGACCAACAGCATTTTGCCAAGCACTTCCTATAACGTGGGCGTTGGGCCGGTCGCGCTTACCGCGGCGGACTTCCGGAACGTCGGTCAGCTGGATCTCGCGGTGGTCAACGAAATCGACAACACGCTCACGATTTTGGCGAATCAGGGCAATGGTAGTTTTGTCCAGGCAGCGGGCTCCCCCATCTCGCTGGGAGCTAGCCGAGCGACTACGCCCGCTGTAGCTCCGTCCATCGCCACCCTGGTCCTGACCACCAGCGGCTTTCACGACTTGCTGGTCACCGATACCGTCGCAAACACAGTGCAAGTTCTGCTCAGCAACGGCGACGACACATTCAAGGCGGCCACAGGATCGCCCATCTCAGTCGGCCAACAACCCAGCGCCATCGTCACCGGCGATTTCAACGGCGATGGCAATCAAGATTTTGTGGTTGCGAATTTCACGGACAACACTTTTTCTCTGTTTCTCGGCAATGGAGATGGAACGTTTAAGCAAGCCACCGGCTCGCCCTTTTCTCTTCCCAGCGCGGTGGCGGGCCCCATCGCGATGACGGCGAGTGACTTTAACTCGGATGGAAATCTGGATTTGGCGATCGTGAATCAAACGACAAACGATGTTTCCATTCTTCTCGGCAACGGGGATGGCACGTTCACCCAGGCGACTGGCTCTCCCATTGCCGTCGGCCGATTGCCGGTGGCCATCGCTTCAGGCGACTTGAACAACGATTCACACTCCGACCTGGCGGTGGTCAACCAAACGGACAATTCCGTTAGCGTGTTGCTGGGCAATGGCGACGGTACGTTCACCGCCGCGATTAACTCACCGCTTGCTACAGGGCAGACACCATCGGCGGTCACCATCGCGGACTTCAACGCCGATGGCAATCTAGACATCGCCGTGACCGACCCACTAACGGACAGCGTGTCTGTATTCCTCGGCCTGAGCCAGGGATTATTCGCGCCTGCGTTTGAGCTTCCCGTGGGCTCGAATCCCACGGCCATACTGGCAGCCAGCCTTAGCGGCACCTCGTTGCCTGACGTAGCCATCACGGACAATCCGTCTGGCGTGACGGGTCAAGTCACCGTCATCCTGAGTCCCGCCAGTCTGTTTTCAAACGCAGGAGCAGGAGTGGCGCAACAACCCTATCCCGGCGCGCAATATGAAGATCTGGGCGTCAAGGTGAAGGCCACGCCGACCATTCATCCGAACGACGAAGTAACACTGCAGTTGGAGTTCGAAATTCGCGCTCTCTCCGGATCATCCATTAACGGCATACCGATTCTTACCAACCGCACGCTTTCCCAAACCGTGCGAATCAAAGAGGGCGAGCCCACTATCATCGCCGGCTTGCTCGACAATCAAGAAACTCGCACTCTGACGGGCCTCCCAGGATTCGCAAATCTTCCCGGCGGATTGGGCTATCTCTTCGGGCAAAGGAACACTACCTCTCAGGATACCGAGATGCTGATTGTGATCACTCCGTACAAATTGCGGCTCAGGGACCGCGTCTCACGCTCCATCTATGCCGGGCACGACACAAATATTGGCCGCGGTTCCGCGCCCGTGCCAGCGCCTCCGCAACCGCCTCCGCAGCCGCAACCGCCTCCGCAGCCTTAACCGAGATGGCAGACAACTGCCGCATTGGCCTTTCGGGCGATTTCTTTTATTTATGGCAGTGGGTCGAAAACGACGATGGGTTGATAGGTGCGCGGCACCAGGGCTTCCGCGATGGCGACAAGCTTGTCTTGCTGGCTGAAAACACGCAAACGCGGCGGCTTGATCTCTCCCCCATCGAGCTGCGCTGTGGCACCTGGAGGCAGCTCCACCCGGCCGGGCTGAATCTGCGCGATCTGAATATTGAATTTCGTACCGTGCCGGACGCGTTTCTCGATGACCGGCAACACGTTGACCCGCGGAAAATTCGGCAGCAGGTTTTCCAGACGGATCATGCAATCGGCAAACTTCCCCACTCGCGCAGCCTCCGCGAGTTCCTCCAGCTTGATGGCCTGCTCGAGGAAAAATTCCCCGACCGCGGTCCGCGTTATCTCCGTCAGGTGTGCTCCGCAGCCGAGTCTTTGACCCATGTCGTGCGCCAGGGAGCGGATGTAAGTGCCGGACGAGCACTCGATGACAAAACGCGCCACGCTTCCTTCGATGCCCGTCAGTTTATATTCGAAAAGTTCGACTTCGACCGGTTTCAACTCGACGGGCTGCTTTTTGCGCGCCAGTTCGTACGCTGGGCGGCCTTTCACTTTTTTTGCGGAGAATGCAGGCGGCATTTGCTCGAACCGGCACACCTTTTCCGCGGCGAGCTTTTCGAGAATCGTTGCGTCGAGAGCTGGGGAACTGTCCGGGCCTTGCGCTTCTCCGTCCGAATCATAAGTATCCGTGGCAAAACCAAAACGGAACGCCGCGGAGTAGCGTTTTCTGCGCCCGTTGTAAAACTGCACCAGCCTCGTCGCGCGTCCGAGCAGTAGCACCAGAACGCCTGTCGCCAGTGGATCGAGCGTGCCGAGATGCCCTATTTGGCGAAATCCCGCGAGATGCCGCACGGCATCAACGACGTCGTGGGAAGTTTTTCCCCGCGGCTTATCGATGACGAGCGCCCCGTCGAACGGGGCCGGCTGAGGTTGTCGTGGCATGGGATGGGCGGTCGCTATTCAAATTTTGTTTAAGTAGGGAGTCTCTTTATGCCAGAATCCCAAAATAGTCGGGCGGTTGTGCGCAGACAAAAGTAGCGGCATTGGGCCACGCTTCTTGCGTTTGCCGGGGTTTGCGCGAGTCACCAGTCACGAGTCACCAGTCACTTTTCACCTTGGGTTCATTAACTTCCAAATTCACGCTAAGACGCGGCCGGCTTGTCCTTCTTCATCTCTTTCAAGAGCTGATCGATTCGCTCGGTATATTCCTGCGAGTGGTCCAGCGTGAAATGAAGCTCCGGCAACCGGCGGAGCTGCAGCCGCTCGATCAGTTCGCGCCGGATGAATCCGGCAGCATGTTCCAGCGCCTTGATCGCGTCGCGCTGTTCTTTTGCGGAGCCCTGCATGTTGATGAAGACGCGCGCGTGTTTCATGTCCGGCTGCACGCGCACTTCGCTGGCCACCACCATGCCCTCGAGGCGTGGATCTTTCAGCTCTCCGGCGAGCATGGCGTTGATTTCGTGGGCGATCTCCTCGCCCACCCGTTCATGCCGGTGATTGGCTGGACTCATTTCCGTCCCCGCGAAACTTTCTAAATAATTTCGATCGCCTGGTTGATCAAAATCGAACCCAGGATGCGGTCCGCTTCATCCAGGACTTTTTGCAGTACTTCGTTGACGTGCTTCTCTTCGTTCGAAAGTGTCACAACGCCAACCACCGACCTCTGCCACACGTCCTGATGGTCCAACTCCGCCACCGCGACATTAAACTGCCTCCGCAGCTTATCCTTCAAGCTGCGCAGCACTTGCCGCTTGTCCTTCAACGATTGCGCGTCTGGGATGTGCAGCTCAAGGGTAAGCAGGCCAACCGGCATGAGCGCTCCGGGGGACTAATTCTCTGCTACTTGCGGCCGGCGGTCCCGACGCTTTGGCCCGCCGCTTCCGCGGCGCTGAGCTTCTGCACGCTGAAGCATTCCAAAATGTCGCCGACTTTCACGTCGTTGAAATTTGCAATTCCCGCTCCGCATTCAAATCCAGTGCGCACCTCGCTCGCGTCGTCCTTGAAGCGCTTCAGCGAGCTGAGTTTCGAGGTGTAGATGACCGCGCCGTCGCGCACTACGCGGATTTGCGCGTCGCGCTTCAGCACGCCCTCCACCACATAACATCCCGCAACGGTGCCCGCGCCCTTGACACGGAAAGTGTTCCGCACTTCCGCGCGGCCCAGATACGTTTCCTGGATGACCGGCTCCAGCAAGCCTTCCATGGCTTTCTTAAGTTCGTCGGACACTTCGTAAATGATCGTGTGCGAGCGGATGTCCACATGTTCCTGTTGCGCGAGTTCCATCGCTTTGCGGTCCGGCCGGATGCCGAACGCGATAACGATCGCTCCGGAAGCCGAAGCCAGCAGGACGTCGTTCTCCGTGACCGCGCCCACTCCTGAGCCGATAATCTTCAGCTTCACCTGGTCGGTCGAGAGCTTCGGCAGCATTTCGCTGAGCACTTCCACCGAGCCCTGCACGTCCGCCTTGATGACGATGCCCAGTTCCTTGACGTCTCCAGCCTTGAGCTGTTCGTGAAGCTGGTCGAGCGTGATACGCGCTCCGCTCGTCCGCGCCATCGCCGCGTCGCGTTGTTTCCCTTGCCTGTATTCGACAATGTGCCGCGCCTTGGCTTCTTCAGTCACCTGGAAATGGTCGCCAGCTTCGGGCACGCCCTGCAAACCGAGCACTTCCACCGGCGTCGATGGCGGCGCGTCCTTGATGGTTCGCCCGCGATCATCAAACATCGCGCGGACTTTGCCAAATACCGAGCCGCAGATGAAGAAGTCGCCCGAGTTTAGCGTTCCGTTTTGCACGAGCACCGTGGCCACCGGACCGCGCCCTCTGTCCACACGAGACTCGAGAACCGTGCCGGTTGCAGGTGCTTCAGGATTCGCCTTCAATTCGCGCAAGTCGGCGACCAGCAAAATCGTCTCCAGCAGCTTATCAATGCCTTTTTTCTGTTTCGCGGATACTTCCACAAACTCCGTATCGCCGCCCCATTCGGCAGGGACCAGGTTCACGTCGGAAAGCTGGCGCTTGACGCGCTCTGGTTGCGCTTCCGGTTTGTCGATCTTGTTGATGGCCACGATGATCGGCACTTTCGCGGCCTTCGCGTGATCGATCGCTTCTCTCGTCTGCGGCATGACGCCGTCATCAGCGGCCACCACGAGCACCACGATGTCCGTCACTTTCGCGCCTCGCGCGCGCATTCGCGTGAACGCTTCGTGGCCCGGCGTATCCACAAACACCACGCTCCGGTCGTTCACCACCACCTTGTACGCGCCAATATGCTGCGTAATCCCGCCGGCTTCCCCGCCGGCTACGTCCGCTTCTCGAATCGCATCGAGCAAGCTCGTTTTACCGTGGTCCACGTGCCCCATGACCGTAACCACTGGGGGCCGCGGCTTCAAACTCTCCTTGGTCTCTTCCTTGGCGACTTCCAGCACCATCTCTTCTTCAAGCGAAACAACGTTCACAACTCCGCTGAAGGCTTCCGCGAGTGTCGTCGCCGTAGGCACATCCAGCGCCTGGTTGATGCTGGCGAATACTCCTCGATCCAGGAGCGTCTTCAAAAGATCTTTCGCGCGCACATCGAGCTTTTCCGCGAGTTCTCGTATCGTGATGCCTTCGGTAATCGTGACGTCGCGCGGCGGCCTTGGCTCCGGCGGCGCAATAACCGCTGCAGCAGAGCGGCGGTCTCCTGCTCCCGGACGCTGGCGAGTCGGGTGCAGCTTGCGCTCGCCCTCCTGCTCCCGTTTGTCCATGACGGGCCGCTGCCTCTGCGGCGGTTTACGCGTATAGAGCGGCTTGCCAGGCTCCGCCTTTGGCGGCACTTTGTCTGGTGGCAGCGCCGGTAGCATCCCGGGACGTCCCGGCATGCGCGGCCCCGGACGCGTGCCTGTGGGCATCGCTCCGCGCCGCTGCTCAAAAGGTCGATTCGCGGGCGAACTCCCCGTTCCTCCCGGGCCTCCAGGCCGCGGCGTGTATTGTCTTCCTTGACCGGCCGGCTGCATGGGACGCATTGGCTGGCCGGGACGCGGCCCACCCGTGCGCTGCCCGCTTCCGGGTGTTGTTCCAGGAACCGGTCCGCGATTGCCCGTTGGCATCGGACGAGAAGGAGTTGTTGGACGTGCCCCGGCAGCACCAGGTGCCGCAGCCGCAGGACGCACGGGAGCTTTCGTTCCAGGCTGAACTGTTGGCCGTGAGGCAGCCGGTGTCGCAGTCGGCTGACCTAATGGGGATGGGGGACGGATTGGTGTCGGCGCCGGAGCTTTGGTAGCCGGGGCAGCAGGTGAAGCTGGCTTTGCCACCGGCGAAACAATGGCTGGCGTCCCTGCAGGAGCCGATACCGGCGCCTTCGGAACAGCGGGCACAGCCGCCGGCGTGGCCGACGCCGCCGGAGCAATCGGGGCTGCGGGAGCGGCAGGTCTCGCAGCTGGCGCCACCGGTGCCGCAACAGGCGCGGCGCTTGGCACCGCAGGCTTCACCGCCACACTTGGCGCGACCGCTACCGGCGCTGGAACAGCCACTGGCCGCATCCGCGCCGCCTTCGCCGCTGCTTCCTTCGCTTCCTTATCCGCTTTAGCGGAGGCTTCCGCCGCGGCCTCAGCCTCGGCCTGTCCCAAAATGTTTTTGCGAACCTTTTCGGCGACATCCACGGGGATCGAGCTCGAGTGCGTCTTCTTCTCCGTGACGCCGTACCCGGGCAAAAGGTCAATGATTGCCTTGGCCTTGACCTCGAGTTCGCGGGCCAGTTCGTTAATTCGGACTTGGTTTGCGTCGCTCATGCGTCCTATGGACCGTTCTTCGGTCAAACTTTCCATTTGCCCCAGCCTCGCCGAGGCCAATTGTTGATTATGGTCGTGGCTCTTCCTCTGCCTTCTTGGCTTCTTCCTTGCCTTCTTCGGAATTTTCAGTCGCGGTCTCTATTTGTCCTTCTGGGACTGCGGCCTCCGCCTCGCTGCGGCTTTCAGTGGTCTCTGGAGTTTCCTCGGCTACCGGCGCGGTCTCTGCGGACTCGGCAGTCGCTTCCGTGCTTTCAGCAGCCGCTTCAACTTCCGCAGTCGCCGCTTCGCCTTCCGCCGCCATGTCGTCCGTATTTTCACCGGCCGGCGCAGCAGCAGCCGCCTCCGCGCCGCCTTCGTAGAACCGGTTCACCGCCTGATAGATCTTGTCGACCATCTTCTCGCCGATTCCCGGAATCTCCATCAACTGCTCCGGGGTCATCGCCGCGAGTTTCTCGACGTTGGCAATCCCAGCGGCTTCGATTTTTTCAATCGTCTTGGGACCCACACCGGCTAGCGCCGTCAGCGGCGTGGCCGGGGCCGTCAGGGCCGTCATCTGCTCTTCAATCTCTTGCCGCTTCTCTTCCTCGCTCTTGATGTCGATGTCCCAGCCGATCAGCTTGCTCGCCAGCCGGACGTTTTGGCCTTTTTTGCCAATCGCCAGCGAAAGCTGCGAATCCTCGACAATCACCTCGAGCTTCTTGTTTTCCGGATCGGTGATCTGTACCCGCGTCACTTTCGCCGGGCTCAGCGCTTTCTGCGCAAACGCCACGGTCTCTTCGCTGTATGGGATGATGTCAATTTTCTCGCCGCGCAGTTCGCGAATGATCGACTGCACGCGCATGCCTTTCATCCCCACGCATGCGCCCACCGGATCAACATCCTTGTCCCGGCTGGCCACCGCCACTTTCGTCCGCTCGCCTGCTTCTCGCGCCGCAAAACGAATCTGCACCGTGCCATCATAAATTTCCGGCACTTCCATCTCGAAAAGCCGCTGCACCAGGCTCGCGTCCGCGCGTGAAACGATCACTTGCGGCCCTTTCGCCGCGCGGTCCACCATCTTGATCACCACGCGCAATCGCTCTCCAATGTTGTACGTCTCGAGCTTCGACTGTTCGCGCTTTGGCAGACGTGCCTCTGTGCGCCCCATGTCCACGATCAAATCCGGGCCTTCGGCGCGCTTTACGATCACTGTCACCAGTTCGCCTACGCGCGTGTGATACTCGTTGTAAATCGTGTCGCGCTCCGCCTCCCGCACTTTTTGCAGAATCACCTGCTTCGCCGTCTGCGCCGCGATTCGTCCAAGCACATCCGTCGGTTTCGCCGCAATTATTTCCGTGCCTATCTCAGCTGCGGGATTCTTTTTCTTCGCCTCCGCCAGGCTCACTTCTTTTTTCGGGTCGGTCACTTCCTCGACGACCGTATGCACCGAGTACACGTCCACTTGCCCTGTTTCCGCATTGAACTTCGCGCGCAGGTCCTCTTCCGTCTTGTAATATTTCCGCGCCGCTACCACCATCGCGTCTTCAATCGCGGACACCACGACCGTCGTCTCGATGTGCTTCTCGCGGCTCAACATCTCGATTTGTTGAAAGAGCAGATTCGCCATGTATCTTTCCTGATCTTCGTCCTTAAATCCCTGAAATCTCTTTCGCCTCTAAATCTCTTCCGCCTAAGATTTCTCTCTTTTGTCCCGCCGTTTGCCGCCGCTCGCCTCGGCCCCTGCGCGGTCTGATCTACTCACTCTTCCCTGCTCACTTCCCCTCAAAACTCCACCATTAAATTCGCCTTCCGTATCTTCTCGAGCGGCAACTCCACGGTCCGCGCCACTTTTCCTTTCAACTCCAATCGCACTTTCCCGTCCGCAATTCCCGCCAGCCGCCCCTCGAAATATTTCAGCTCTCCCACCGGCTCGGCCGTCGAAATCTTTGCCATCCGTCCCCGGAAGCGCTCGTACTCTGCCGGCTTCCTCAGCGGCCGGTCCATCCCCGGCGAACTCACCTCCAGGATGTACCCCGCGGGTCCCGGAATCAGCTCTTCAACATCCAAAATCACGCTCAACTGCTGGCTCACCCTCTGGCAGTCTGCGTGGCTGATCCCTGGTTCGCCGCCGGCTGCTCCACTCAATTCACTGGGCGGCAAAATCTGCCCAGCCCCATCGCTCATCGCCGCCGAAGCTTTCGGCAGCCTGTCGATAGTGACCCTCAGGAAGCGCTGCTTCCCTACTTTCCACTCCACATCAAAGATTTCCAGCCCTTCCGACCGTGCAACTCGCTCGGCGGCTTCTCGAATTTTTTCAAAATCCAACTAAAGACTCCCCGGCCAATGCCGGTATCTGGTGCACTCCAACCGGCCCAACAAAAAAGTGGGCTTGCGCCCACCCATCCGTGCGACCCGCTTCAGAGCGAAACGACAGTATATTCTGCCCTCACGTCAAATGCAAGATACGCCCAGATTTGCGGCCATTCGCGCGAATCTCCTCCCTTGTGCCTTTCAAGGGTGCGTGTTTTGACTTTACGGCTGCTGTTTCCCTCACTTCAATGGCTTCATCACCCGCCGGGTGCACCGCCTGCCCCCGAATTGTCGTGAGATTTCGCTCAATTCGCTGCTTGCCAGAGCGATTCTGTGCTGTATTGAACTGCGCTCCACATGAACTCTGCGAGAGAATCCTTGCACGTGCTTCTTGTCTCCCGGAACCCTCTCGGCGCGCTCTGGTAGCTAACGCCAGGCAGGATTCGCCAGTATCAGATGCACTCTTTTATATCCGCGAAAAGCGCGACGCCTTTTTGAGTCCGTCGCGCTTTTCCACCCTCGAAACGTACCACTACGCCAAGGCCAGCAGGCAGGTGGCAATCACAAAAATCGATGCGGAGGAAGAATCTCGATTCCCTGGAAAGGATTCAACGCGAGAAGGTCGGAGTCGCCCGTGACAATATGCGTCGCGTGCCCGCTCACCGCGAGTTCCAGGAACTTATCGTCCTTCGGATCGCGGCAAGCTACAATTCGCACATCAACCTCAACCCATTCCGCCTCGCGCGTCAAGGCCGCCAGAAAGTTTCGAATATCTTCCTCATCTATGTATCTAAGGAATTTTTTCCGGCCGAGGACTTCGTAGAGCTCGGCGAGCGTCGCAAAAGAGAGCAGGACTCTTCCTTTTTGGAGAGCCAGTTCGAGCGCATGTCGAGGCTTTGAATCGGGCAGGAGCAACGCACTAACCAGAACGTTTGAATCGAAGACGCAGCGCAACTACGTGCCCTTGAGGAGAGAATCCAGAATTTCCGGCGTTAGCCCGCGGTCTTTCGCTTTCCGACCGGCGTCATCTAGCACTTTCTGCAGCGAGGGATACTCCCCGGCTGCCAGCTCTCGAAGCCAAAGGCTAAGCAATGCCTGAATCTTCCGTTTCTGCTCTGGCCCAGCGGAGTCGTAAGCCCGCGCCGATTGCGGGTCCAGCGGAATCGTGATGGAAGTATTCGCCATTGCTTTACTCTTCCGCCATTCTACGGCAAAAACTCATCACTCTCCACTCCTTACTCGCCACTTCCTCCTAATTGTCATCCCAAGCGAAAGCGAGGGATCCGTTTTTCCTCCCGACTCACTATCCACTACCCACCACTCACTTCCCGTTCCCGTCTCACTAAACTGCAAAATTCCAGCCAACTCCTTCTAACCGCTCGACTTTCCCGGCGGGTGGCGGCCCCTAACCGCTTGGCGCGGATCGGGTGCCGCATCCTTCACGATTTTTGTGAAGGGTGCGGTTTTTGACTTTTCCGGTTAACATCGAAACGAAATGATCAGCTTTTTCCGCCAACTCCTCGCCGCAATTCTCTCCTTAGCAGTCTGCATCCCCACTCACGGGTCCGCGGTGGGCAACCGCAAGCAGCTCACCTCGACGCTGGCGCCGGTTCCAGCGGGGCTGTGGAGCTACGACGCCAACGACCGCTTCACGGCGGGTGACACCTACGATGCGAACGGCAACACCGCCAGCTCCGGCGGCATCGCCAACGTGTACGACTTCGAGAACCACCTCATCCAAAAAGCCGGAGTGAACCTCGTTTACGACGGCCGGGGTTCGGGGTTTGTACTTACAAACCCCGAACTAAAATTAGCAACCGCGTGCAGAAGACGGTTGCCGGAGTGACGACGAAGTATCTGGTGGACACGCAGAATCCCACGGGCTACGCGCAGGTAGTGTACGAGACGATTACGGGAAACACCACCCAGCCCTTTGACTCCGCCCGGACGTACGTGTATGGGCTGGAGCTGATCAGCAAGTATCGGCAATTCGTGGCCAACAATCAGGGCCAGACGCAGATCAGCTATTACGTGTACGACGGCCACGGCTCGGTGCGCGCGCTCACGAGTCCGACAGGCGCGGTGACGGACACCTACGACTACGACGCCTTCGGCAACCTCATCCACCAAACCGGCTCGACGCCGAACAACTACCTCTTCGCCGGCGAACAGTTCGACCCCGACCTTAACCTCTACTACAACCGCGCTCGATACTTGAATATCAGCACCGGAAGATTTTGGTCGATGGACACGGACGAGGGCAGAGATCAGGCTCCGCTCTCTCTTCACAAGTACCTTTACGCAAACGCGAACCCTGTGAATCGTAGGGACCGCACTGGCCATGACGACATTGCCGAGTTAGCGGTAGCTGGCGGAATCTCGGCTGTAGAGGATGCCTCAGCGGCGGAGGCGGATTCGCTTGCGCTGCGGGTCGCCAGCACTCTAACAAGCAGGGGAGCCACATTCACCATCATTGGTACAGCCTCTAGTTTGCCGGTTTTCCAGCAGGTTGCGACTGCGTTCGAAGAGAACGAAGGCATTATCGTTGAACTGCAAGACGAACTCTTCGCTATCCGCTATGTTGCTACTGAGGCTGAAGCAGACGGCATCTGGTGGGGTACTCAAGTGTTCAATTCTGCTCAGGATGCAATCAATGCCTTGGCACTGAATCCTCAATGGGGCAATACGGCAGAAGAGATCGTGTTTGGGGTGATACCGAAGAATGCGCAACTGATAATGGGATATGCTGCAAGCCAGGGCTCCCTATCAGGAGGTGCGTTTCAAATCTACGCCTATGGTCAAACATTGATAGCGACCGCCTTAATGGAGTGAGTACTTTGAACAGAATCATTAGACTCAAGCTCTCGCGCACCTCGTCCGTAAAGAGGCCTCTAGGCCATATCAGTAAGCCCGATAGGGAGGAGTATCTTTCGAATGATGGTTCATGCTTGTTGCAGCTTCAGAAAGATTCGGAAATCCGGTTTGGTCCCGCATTCTATAGTGCGGCGATTTATGGCGGTGAAGGGAAACTCGCCCTCGATTTTGGTGCCAGACGGTTCTTTTCCTATGTTGGATACGGAAACGATTCGTCGAATTGGGCAAGCCCCTGGAGTCCGACATCATTGAGCGTGGCCCTGTTGGAGCTTTTGAGTACCCGTCCAGCGGCCGGAACAAAAATAGCGAGGCTGAATATTTTTGATGTCTCGCGACAGGTGCCATTAGCCGCGTGGGATTTTGAATCTCTTGTTACGCACAAAATGTGGAGTTCGAACGGACGCTTATATCTATTCCGAGATGTCTATTCAGTTTATTCATGCCTGATTGAGCAGTGCAAACTCGTCGAAATCTCGACTTCCAAGAGCCCGCATTGCTTTCTGCTCAACGATGAATATGTCTGCGTTATTGAGAAAACTGGTGCGGTCTCAATCTTTGACAGCATTTCAGGGCACCGCTTGGGTGCCGACCATATTGCTGAGTCTGGTTACACAGTTCAATCTGCATTTATGGATGATAAGCGGGAAGACATTTCAGTTGTCTTAAAAAACAAGACTGAGCCTGACTCCGAGGCATTGTGCTACAGCGTTACCGTCTACCCGGGAAACTGAATGTGCGATCTGATTACTTTTCGATCGATTCTGAGCACTTTTTGGGCACACGATGAACTACGCTTACGATAATCTCTACCACCTCACCGGCGAAATCATCGGCGGGTGGCCAGCAGAGTGTTGGCCTTAGCACTCGCGGGTGCCGCTCTTCGCGGCGGGTGGCAGCCCCTAACCGCTTGGCACGGATCGGGTGCCGCATCCTTCACGGTTCTTGTGAAGGGTGCGGTTTTTGACTTTTCCGTTTAACATCAGCACGAAAATGTTCCGCCAACTCCTTTGCGCAATTCTAGCTTTCGCGGTCGGCGCGACCACCTACGCCTATCCTGAAGTGGGCAACCGCAAGCAGATGACCTCAACCCTCGCGCCCGTTCCCGCAGGCCTCTGGAACTACGACGCCAACGACCGCTTCACGGCGGGCGACACGTACGACGCGAACGGAAACACCGTCAGCTCCGGCGGCGTCGCCAACACGTACGACTTCGAGAACCACCTCATCCAGAAAGGCGGAGTGAGCATCGTTTACGACGGCGACGGCAACCGCGTCAGCAAAACGGCGGCAGGCGTGACCACCACCTACCTGGTCGACACGCTTAACCCCACCGGCTACGCACAAGTGGCGGGTGGCCACCACGATTATCGGTTGAGCGACTTTGGGTGCCGCATCCTTCACGGTTTTTGTGAAGGGTGCGGTTTTTGACTTTTCCGGTTAACATCGAAACGAAATGCGTTGCCTCTTCCGCCAACTCCTCGCCGCCATCCTCTCCTTCGTTCTTGCTGCTCCGATGTGCGCATCCACCTACGACGCGGTTGGCAACCGTAAGCAGATCACCTCGACTCTTGCGCCGGTCCCAGCAGGGCTGTGGAACTACGACGCCAACGACCGCTTCACGGCGGGCGACACCTACGACGACAACGGCAACACGGTTATCTCCGGCGGCATCGCCAACGGGTACGACTTCGAGAACCACCTCATCCAAAAAGCCGGAGTGAGCATCGTTTACGACGGCGACGGGAACCGCGTGCAGAAGACGGTTGCCGGAGTGACGACCAAATATCTGGTGGACACGCAAAATCCCACGGGCTACGCGCAGGTGCTGTTCGAGACGATTACGGGAAACACCACGCAGCCCTTTGACTCCGCCCGGACGTACGTATATGGGCTGGAACTGATCAGCAAGTACCGGCAATTCGTGGCCAACAATCAGGGCCAGACGCAGATCAGCTATTACGTGTACGACGGCCACGGCTCGGTGCGTGCGCTGACGAGCACAACAGGCGCGGTGACGGACACCTACGACTACGACGCCTTCGGCAACCTGATCCACTCCACCGGCACCACGCCCAACAACTACCTCTTCGCCGGCGAACAGTTCGACCCCGACCTCAACCTCTACTACAACCGCGCTCGCTACCTCAACGTCTCCACCGGCCGCTTCTGGTCCATGGACAGTTTTGAAGGGGCTCTATCGGATCCTCTAAGTTTACACAAGTATGTCTATTGCTTTGGGGATGGCCCAGACTGTATTGACAGAAGTGGGCACGACGGGGATCTTGCGAGCGCTGCACTGTATGAAGGAGCAAGCATTACAATCCAGTCCGCCGCTGCTTTGAACTACATTAGGGTGCTGGGAGCAGTGGCGTCTCTTACGGTCGGATACGTATCCGCTCCATACATAAACGATGCGTTCGAGAAGTACAAAGATCGATTTGTGCCCTATGAATACGTCGTAGCCCAGGGGCTTGTTCAGTTTCTCTATCACTTCCGTAAGTGGCAGCAAGACCCTGACTTCAATCGCCAAGGCAACCACAATGTGAAATTCGGTTTGCCCACCGGATCAACAGCGAGTCCCGTAGTCACGTTGGCATCCGTGAGTGTTCCAATTCCCGGCACATCCTTTAAGTTCAGTTTTGATGTTTATGAAGGTGGCGGACCGGGACGAGTCTTTCAGATCGAATACGGAATCGGAGGCAACGCAACGCTTGGTCGGGGATATTTTATTTTCAGACTCGATTATCTCGATTTCCAATCATTTCCCCATCTTATGGACCGCACCTTAGATATGGCTATGGCCAGACGGGTCAGGCACCAATTAACGTCAACCATGAACCACTGTGATTTGGAGGCAAATGAAACAAAATCGAGGAAACTGGATCAGTTTCGCCAACTTCGTCATGCAGGAGATCCTCTATATGCTTTCTGCTGGCGCGGGAGGAATTCTGCTTAATGAGCTGTCGCGCAGGGATGAGGCCGAGAGGGAAGCTAAATGGTATGACCAAATCCTCTCTTGGGATGCCGAGGAGCTGACTGCTCATGCGGCTCGTGCCGGAGCCCCGGAGGATAAGTGCGCGTTTCTGGACGTGTTTTTGTGGAAGCAGAAGCACGGCTTGATCAATAAGAACCGTCGGGTTCAAGCCTACTTGGGGCCCAGCGCCCGTCCGATCACTTACTACATTCATCGCTACATGGTCGCAACTGGCTACGAAGGGGTTCTGACCGGCGACGATGTTTACACACAAGTTGGAGTCAAATACCTTCAGGAAATTGACGTCCTTCTAAACGAGTGGAAGAGGCCCGATTTTGGCCGCGGCAACCTGAGCTTTTGGGATATCGTGTTATTGCTCAATGTCATCGGTCCGACGATTGCCAACTATGAGCGTCGGTCGGACGCCAGAGAGTTGGCGGAATATATCCTAGAGAACCATTCAGTTGATCCACGACTACAAGACTTCCGGGGCGATCGCGAACTGTCGGCTTTCGCCCTACTACTATCTGATCTGAAAATCGAATCGCATCGGACTTGGCCTGCTTTCCAAAGCTTGTTGCTATCGACTCGTGAGCGCAGTGTCCTGGCCTACCCCGCGCTGATCGTCGGGGCTAAGATGTACGAAAAGAAGCTCGACGGGGTTCTAGGAGGGGTGGACCTCCAAGGGGGGACGAGCCTCTTTTTCTCGCTTCTTGACTCCTAAGAGAGGCGACTTCGACAGGCTGATTAGATGAAGGCGTCGGCTCCTACTCCGAGTAAACTTGGTTGCGCAAACGACCAGGGCTCGGAAGAAAGGAGCCGAGCGATGGCGGGTGGCAACCCCGCCGCTTGGCAGGGATCGGGTGCCGCATCCTTCACGATTTTTGTACGGTTTTTGACTCTTCCAGCTAGACTCGTTGAAGGGGCCGGGTGGCAAAGCTTTAGCAATTGTTCTTGGCCTTTGGGTGCCACATCCCTTGTGCTTTTCAAGGGTGCGTGTGTTGACTTTACGGCTGCTGTTTCCCTCACTTCAATGGCTTAATCACCCGCCGGGTGCACCGCCTGACCCCGAATTGTCGCGAGACTTCGCTCAATTCGCTGCTTGCCAGGGCGATTCTGTACTGTATTGAACTGCGCTCCACAAGAACTCTGCGAGAGAATCCTTGCACGTGCTTCTTGTCTCCCTGAACCCTCTCGGCGCGCTCTGGTAGCTAACGCCAGGCAGGATTCGCCAGTATCAGATGCACCCCTTTATATCCCCGAAAAGCGCGACGCCTATTCGAGTCCGTCGCGCTTTTCCACCCTCGAAACGCAACACTAAGCTCAGGCGGGCGGGAATCCTGTTTCTCCCCCAACTGTGAGCTGTCGACTGCCAGCCGTTAGCCTCTTGACTGTCAGTTCGCATCGCCCCCGAAGCCAGATATGCTCACTATCCACTACCCGCTGCTCACTTCCAGTTCCCGTCTCACCAAACTGCAAAATTCCGGCCAACTCCTTCTAACGCCTCGATTTCCCTGCGTCTCATTCGAATGATTAGTACTCAGGTACTGTACCTTGACAGTAATTCTAAACCATGCTATCATTCCTTGTGTTTGTCAGCAAAAATTCGCGCCTGGCCGCTCCGTTTTTCGAGTTCTGTCCCGTAAGTCTTTTCCTTGCCACTCTTACGCGCCATGTCCAGGCTAACCCCTCTGTTTGCCACTTTTATAGAAAACACCCGGGGTGGGGGTCACTTCGATTGCCGCCAGTCACCAGCGACCAGTCATCAAGCACTAAGTCTTTTACAACTCTGCGCCTTCGCGCTGTTTTGGCGCGAAGAATCCGCACTTGCGAAAAAACCGCCTGTAAGTCCCGTAGAATCCGCACTTCCAAAACACAGGACTTAAAGTACTTTAGAATCCGCACTTACGAAATAAGGCGGGGGGAGGGGGTCTTATTGTTAACCAGCTGTCCGATGAGGATAGCTGTCCCGAGGAGCATCGCGACGAGGGATCTCTCCGCCCATCCGATGAAGAATTTCTATCCCGAAAGACGATCGAAAGCGAGGAACCTCTCCCCGTGGCACAGCCATTCTTGGCGATGCTCTTCCACAATTCACGAGTCACCAGTCACGAACCACAGGTCACTCATCACGGGTCACGGAACACTAGACTCGGCTCACCGCCACTCACTCAAACAAATCCGGCTGCTCCCGCGAGATACGATCCCAAAGCGGCTGGAATTGGAACCATCCCACCAGCGGCGATCCGACCTGCGAGTATGCGAGCTTCGCCGTTTCGTGCGGAATTTTGCGCGGCTCGCCCGCGGCTTCCGCAAGCATTTGCGCCTGGCAGGAACGGTCCATGGTGATGAACCACCACGCCGCTTCGTCCACGGTTTGCCCCACGGTCAGTAGGCCGTGATTGCACAAGATGCCGGCTTTTTTGTTCCCCAGAGTCTTGGCGATGCGATCGCCTTCTTCGGTCTCGTAGACCACGCCGCTGTAATCGTCAAACACGACATGATCTTCATAAAACGCGCAGGCATCCTGCGTGAGCGGATCGAGCAACCGCCCGAGCGAGGACCACGCCTTTCCGTTCAGCGAGTGCGCATGCGCAGCGGCAATCACATCGGGACGCGCTTTGTGAACCCGCGAATGAATCGCAAACGCGGCGAGATTGACTTCCCGCTCGCCTTCCACGACTTCGCCATGATCATTCACCAGCAAAAGATCCGATGCGCGAATCTGGCTGAAGTGCATTCCAAAAGGATTCACCCAGAAATGGTCCAGCCGTTCGGGATCGCGCGCCGTGATGTGTCCCGTCACGCCCTCATCGAATCCGCATTTCGAAAACAGGCGGAACGCTCCCGCAAGCCGTTCTTTCCGGTGGCGCCGCTCCTCAGCGGGAGTTGCGAAAACCGGCGGGCGTGGTACTCGTTCCATTCGCGTTTTTACTTCGGGCATAAAGTCCTCCTTACTCTAATTGGCTTACTATATCGAATTCCAAGCAACCGTGATGATCGTTTCTCCCGTTTTCGGCGGAACCGTCGCACCTGCTCTTACAACAAGCCGCCAGCGCCGGTTCATCCGCGCAACGATCTGCTTGACCCGCCGCGGCCCTCTTGGTTATTGTTTCTAGAGTTCGGTAATCAAGTAGAATCCGTTAGCTTGCATGTTTCCTCGGCCCATTCCGATGGCACGCTTTTCCCCAGGTATTTTAGCCTCCTGCGCGGCGCTTATTCTTGCGCTCCCCGTTTGCGCTCAGCGTCCCCCCGGCGGACCGCCAGGGATTCCGCAGCGAGGGGGCGCCAGCTCAATCCCGACGGCGTCAGAGATTCCGGTCGACGTGCTGGTGAGCGTGCGCGAACCATCCGGCATGCCGCTGGGCGGTTATGCCATCGTCAAGATGTACTCGGAGAGAGGAGATTATCGAACTGCTTCCACGCAAGACGCTTCAACGGCCACTTTCTCGAAGGTCCTGTCTGGCGAGTATGAGATTGAAGTAACCGCCAGCGGTTATAAAACTGCAAAAGAACATGCTTCCGTATTTGCCGCGGGCGCAAGTTACACCGTTTTCGTTTATCTGCACTCTGAAAACGAAACAGTGCCATCGAACGGGGCGCCAAAGGCGCCCGTAATGACGCCGCGGCTGCAAGAAGAAATTGACAAAGGCCTGGACAAGCTGCGCCGGCATCAGTATGACGCCGCCCGCGCGCAGTTCGAGAAGGCCGCGAAAAGGGCGCCTGCCAATCCGGACATCCAATACCTGCTCGGCATGGTGGAATACACGCAAGAACATTTCGATGCCGCTCGCGCGAAGTTTCAAGCAGCGTTGTCCATTTATCCTTCTCATGAGCATTCGCTGCTTGCGCTCGGCGAACTTCAGCTTCGTACTGAGGACGCCGCGTCGGCAGCGCAAACCTTGGAGAAAGCCTACCAATTGAATGGAGCGGACTGGCGAAGTCATTTATTGCTCGCTAATGCTTACATTCAGCTGAAGAATTACGAGAAAGCTTTGCCGCATGCGACGCGTTCTGCGGAGCTCGGAAAAGACCATGCGGCACCCGCTTGGATGCTTGTGGGCGAAATCATGGTCCAAGAGGCGAGACGCGAAGAGGCGAAGAAGGCTTTTGAAACCGTAGTCCGGAGTTTTCCGAACGATCCCGCCGTTCCTGAAGCAAGAAAACGGCTCGCCGCGCTCGAAAAACCAGCGGTTGCAGAAGCCTCCAAACCCGTGCCTCCGCCTCCTCCAGTTCCGCAACCGCCTCCCCTAGCCGTGCGTCCCTGGGCGCCTCCAGACATCGACAGCAAGGGGTATCCGGCCGTTCAAGATGTGCAGTGCTCGGAGAGCGATTTGGTTCACCGGGCGCAGCTCAAGCTCATGCGTCAACTGGGAAATTTTGAGAGATTTCTGGCGACCGAACACATCGAGCATCAAGAAATAGACGCGCACGGAATACCGGGCGCTGTGCGCGAGAAGGACTTCAACTATCTTGTTTTTGTCAAACACCCCAAGCCGGGCATGTCCTTTCTGGAAGAGTCCCGCGATGGCGGGGAGAATCTCGGCGCCTTCCCGACCTCGCTGGCGACTCAGGGACTGGCCGCGCTGGCGGTGAGCGTGTTCGACCCCAATTATGAAGGAGATCTCATCTATAAGTGCGAGGGGCTGGGTGCATGGCGCGGACAGGCAGTCTGGCGGCTGCGCTTCGAACAGCGGAAAGATCTGCCGTCGCGCATTCGAAACTGGAGAAACAGCCGGGGCACTTACGCTATCCCATTGAAAGGCCGAGTGTGGATTTCGGCGAGCAGCTACGATGTACTCCATGTCGAGACGGATCTCCGAGAACCGGTGAAGGAATTGGAACTGACGCGCGATCATTTGCTGATCGACTACGGCCCCGTAAAGTTTGAGAGCGGCGGAACTACACTTTGGCTGCCGTGGAACGCGGAGATGTTTATGGAGTTACACGGCAAGCGGTACCATCATACTCACACGCTGCGCAACTACATGCTATTTTCGGTGGACACCGGTAATACCATCGCAAAGCCGAAGCAAGCTCCCGAGCAAGAGCAGAAATAGCGGCAAGTTTTGCAACAATTTCGCGAAATTTCAGCCGCGGAATTTCAGCCGTGCACTCTCCAGCAGACTATGGCATTGGGATCTCGTATCTTCCGCCAAAAGAAAACGCCCCCGTCATAGCCGAGGGCGTTTTGACATAGCAAGTCGTTGAAGCTATTCAGACGGTTACTGCTGAGGTGGCTTCGTTGGCGTCGGAGTGGCCGGTTTGGGTGCAGCCGGCTTCGGAGCTGCTGGAGCCGCTCCCGCCTTCACCGGATAGGCTTGATCGTAGAGGCGGACGATTTCCTGGGTGACATCGATCTGATTGGAAGCGTAGAGAATCGGTGAATTCTGGCCGGAGGTGTCCAGAACCACGCTGTAGCCATTCTCGCGAGCGTAGCGGTCCAAAACGTCGACCATCTTGCGCCCAATGCGCTCGAGAACTTCTTGCTGGGCAGTGTTCGCGTCTTCCTGAAAATCGGTTCGTCTGCGGTCAAGGCGCTGCGTGAGTTTCTGCCCTTCCGCCGTCAGACGCGCTTCTTCTTCCTGGCTGAGCTTGCCCTGGCCTGCCTGGAGCTTTTGCTGCAGATCATTGATCTGCTTGGTCAAACCGTCGATTTCAGCAGAACGCGGCGCAAACTGCGATTGCAGTTCCGCGGAGGCCTGCTTGCCTTCGGCTGTAGTCCCAATGGCACCGCGCAGATTGATGATGCCCACCAGCTTGGCAGCTCCTGCAGCGCCAGCCGCGGGGGATGCCTGGGCCCAGGCCGCACCTGTGCTAATGAAGCATGCTGCAGCCAGAGCTGCGGATCTCAAAACAATTCTCAAATTCACTTTATTCTCCTTGTTGTGGATGATCCCGATGAAATCGAGATCAACCGGAACCAATTTCTTCATTGGCTTGAAAGTGTTTCGCCTGCCAGCGCAATCCGCGGGCACCGCGCAAACTTTGGAGTATAGCCGAGGCCCTCGTCCTGCTGCAATCAGAAAGCTTCCGAGACTCAAGCGTATTGAATTCCCACTCCTCCCTTGCAACGGCACTTCTTAGTTCGGCATCGGGAAGATCAGCAGCCGATTATTGGCTTGATCGACGATGACGGCAAGATTCGTAAACTGATCAATGGCAACACCAAATTGCCCCGACCCCGGAAGCCCAATCGTCTGAACGGTCTTCAACGGTCTTGAGTTCGTATCGACGAGGGATGCGGTTTTGCCGGCGAGGTTACTGGTCAGGATCGCCCCCGTCTGTGGATTGATTGCCAGCGCAGTCGGATTAATGCCAACATTTACGGTGATAGCCTGGCCGGAATCCGGGTTAAACGACGAAATTACGTTGCCGCCGCTGGAACTGGCATAGAACACGCCGTTGTTGGCCGTGCCGGTTGAGACCGTGGGGTCAAAAACGAGACCGGTCGACGGGGCGGTGACAAAGCCAGTCGCTGCAGTGGTGCTGAGAATCGGGGTGCTGGAGCCAATGTCCACCACCTGGAGGGACCCTTGGGGAGCAGATCCGGTGACGAGTTGCAATGATGTGACAACAGCTATTCCCTGATTGTTGGTGCCGCGGTCCGGATCGATGGCCACCGCCGTAGGCTGTTGGAAACCGCCAATGCTGATGGCGGTTAGCGAAGTGGCTGGAGTGGTTCCGAAGAGCAAATCAAGATTAATTTCAGAGACGGTATTTGAACCGGTGTTTGCGATAATCGCCGCACCCGATGCATCGTTGATGGCCACTCCTGCCGGGCCCGTGCCAGTGGCGACGGAAGGAACGGCGAGCGAGTTTGTAAGCAGGTTGACGATGGAGGCCGTGCCATCGCCATTGTTGGCGACGACAGCCAATCCGAAATGCTGGCTCAGGGCCACGCCCTGCGGTATCGCGCCCACGGCAATGGTGCTGAGAATGTTGCCAAAGTTGGGATTTTGGACCGTTTGACCACCGACGGTCACGGTTGGATTGATATCCACCACGGAAATGTTGTTGCAACCGCTGTTGCTGACCACGGCGATGGGCGAGAAGGGCCCGTTCATCAACTGGTCGGCGATGGCCACGGAGCTGGGGTGTTGGGTGTTTGGCGTGGTGGGAGTGCAGGCGGGGGTCATATCCACGGCTTGGATCACGAAAAAGTCCGTAGCGTTAGACTGAACACCGTTTCCGTTAACCGCGTCGAGCGCATACCGGTGGGGGAACGATAAGTTCGAAGCCGGGACAGTAACCGTGAGTTGCCTGCTGCTCACAAATTGAACGTTGCTCGCGGGAATGGCAGTGCCATCCAACCGAACCTGGGTTGCGGCATCAAAGCCCGAGCCGAAAACTTGCACGCCGGCCAAGTCCGTAGCGGAGGTAAGCGTACCCTGAGGGACGGTGGCATTAGGAATGCCGCCAACGACGCCCAATCCGGGATTAGGACTGGGAACGACAATTTCCGAAATCTGCGCTGCTTTTAGGGCGTTCGCTGGCGTCGGCCCAAGATTTACAATGCCGATGTTTCCACTTCCGGACATCACCACGAAGGCCTGGTTGGTTGCCGGATCGACGGCGATGCCTCCCCAAAGCGTCAGAGAGTTGGTCGTGCCGTTCTGGACCGACAACGTGGCTTTGCCCGTTCCGGGTACGCCGATCAGAGCATAGCGCTTCGCGGTAACAGGATCGGAAACAGAAACCTGATTCTGCCCGGGATTGTAAGAGACGATGGCGTTTGTATACGGCTGCCAGGCTACCACTGTGGTACCCAGCAATTCAGGGCCGTTGGCGCACGTGGTCGAATAAAAAGTGCAGGTAGCAAAGAAGGATATCGAGCTGATGGTCTGGTCCAGAGCATTGAGCAAGTTTATTTGTGGACCATTTGAGCCGGTGGCGTTGGCATCGGCAAGCGCGGCTGTGTTGGTAACGGGGTTGATGGCAATACCTTGAGTCGTCTGAGACAGGCCGCCAAAGATCAAATTCGGGGTGCTATAAAAGACCTGGGCGGGAGTTACTCCGTTGGCGTCAGGAGTAAGAGTTACCGTGCCGCTGGAGGTGGAGTTCAAGATGTACGTGAAAGTAGTGTCGCTTGCAGCGGCGACGTTGAAGACGCCATTAAAATTCGCGGTGGTGCTATTGCCAGAGGTTCCAGGTCCGGGCACGCCCATAATTAGAACTGTCCCGGAATTGCCAGGCACCAGACCATTGGAAGCCGTGGTAGTAACGGTTACGATTCCAGCGGCAAGGGTGAGCGACTTAATGAAGGCGGAAGTGGAAGCCTTGGTCACATCAACGCCGCGAACAACGCCAGAGCCTCCGGGCGTTACCAGCGCCAGATGGCCGTGAGGCTCCATGGCAATCTGCGGATAAGCACCTGTATTTAGCGTGACCTGGGCGAATTCACAGGGGGCCGTTAGTGACGAGGTGATACAGCCAAAAGGATTGGTTCCCGTATTCAAATTTACGAGGAACCCAAGGTTCGCGACGGAAGAAGCCGACGTCGAAGAATACGCAACCAGCGCCATGTTCGTATCAGGGTCGACACCAATCGAGTACGGAAACGGTTGTGGCGAAGCCTGGCCTTGCAGGGCGTTGGAGAGATCGACGGTGAAAGGCGTCCCTGGGGCCTGTGCAGGAGCCCCGGGAATCGGCAGAACCGTTACGCTTTGATCCATGTAGTTGACCACGGCAACCGTGTGGTTGTTGCGGTTCACTGAAAGCCCAGTGGGAACCTTGCCCACAGGCACAGGACTTCCAACAGGAGTCAAGGTGCCACTTCCGATGCTGTAGAACTGCACAGCGCCAGGCTGAGTAACGTCAGAACCGACTTCAGCGACGGCAAGGACTCCAAGAGTGGGATCAATATCAATTGCGCTGGGATTAGCGCCCGCGGCCACGAGAGTTGCTCCGACCGTGGGTGGATTCGTCGAATAGTTGGGAAAAACAGCTAGATTCGTAACAGCGGGGTTGTTTTCAAAGGGGAGCGGAGGCGTTGTACGCGCTACGGAGAGAGAATAGAGTCCAGGGTTCCCCGTATTAATCGGACCGCTGGGGAATTGCACTTGCAGTTGCCTCGAAAAGGACAGCGGCTGCCCCTGACCGTTCGTCGCGCCGGGGATGGTGGTGCCCTGAAAAAATACATTGGCCAACTGGCCACTCGGGCCAAAATAGCCGCCGTCAATCGTCAGACCAATATTCCCGGAAGACACGGATCCCTGGATAATGTCGCTCGGGGCGGAATCCAAGGCTGTTGGGCGGACGGGAATAAGATTGTACGCAAACGTCCCTCCGGGAGTTGTTGTAACTGGCTGGCCAGGATCGGTGACGGAGACAGTGACTGGGTTGGCGTCCGCCCTCGCTAGATCTGCTGCCAACAGGCGGACGCGGGCACCAGTCGAGGGCGGACTGGGGACGGTTGCCGTAGGGATAGGAAACAGTACTTTGACCTGGCCAGATGCCGATGTGAGTGTCTTCTGGCCGTTGTTCGCGTCGGTCAACGTGATGATCGAGGCCGAAGAGATGTTCGGGGCGTCGAGGTAGATGTCCCAATAGGCGGCGCCCTGAGGAGCGATGGTCGGGGAGATTCCGTTAAAGGTGATTGGCCCACCCGGGGTGATGGTGATCGTCGCAAGTGCAAAGCGCGTAGGGTCTGTCACAGAAGTAGCGACTACGGTGACGATCGTGGGCGTGGTACTCGCGCCAGAGGGAGTGCTAGCTGTGGGAACGACGGCTGGAGCGGTGTATACGCCATTCGCGTCTATGGAGCCGCATCCCGTGGCGTTGCCACTCACGGTGCAAGTAGCGAGAGACTTATACGGATTGGGATCCGAGGCAGATGCAGCCGCAGTGGGACTTGATTGTGTGACAAGCCAGGTTACACCCTGGGTTTTAAGGTCATTGGTGAGGACGGCAAAGAACGGCTGCTGTTCATTTGTGGGGACGGCAGCGCTGCTGGGAGTGAGCGTGACGGTGATGCCGGAGTCGACGAATAGGTTGATAGTGCCGGTGCCGTGCTTACTTGAGTCCGCAACGGCTTGCACGGTGATGATGACCGTCAGTCCGGGAAACGTGGTTGGGTCAGGGAGTGTTGACGGGGCAGTGAATGTGGCGGTCCCGGTGGCTTGCTCGTTGGAGAGAGTGCCGAGAGTGCCGTCCGTGGGACAAGCGACGGCCGGCTTCGTTGTTACTTTGCCTGTGGAATCCGTGGTGCTCGTCGTATAGGTGCAGCCAACCCACTTGACAGTTGTGTCTGTCGGGCCGACAACCGTCGCGGTCAGAGTGGTCGACTGACTCAGAATGAGGACTCCTCCCGCAACGGACGAGGTGACGGATACGGTAGTCACTGTGGCTCCCGAATTACTGCTACTGCAACCGCTAAGAAACAAGCAGGGGGCCAAAAACCCCAGCGTCATGCAGCTCGAAATCTTCCACAACTTCATTTCCCTAGCCTCCCCAAATTAACCCGCGCCGCAATTGCCGCGGGCAACCGGTCAAATTCCCCAGACTGCTCCAAGTTCTCCGCCGTTCCGGGCGGCTAAAACGTCTTTCCCACGGTGAAACGAAAAGTTGTCTTGGGCTCGAAGTAGTTCAGCCGCCCGGGATTGTTCAAGAACCCCAGTTGAGGCACAATTTGGTTCTCCCAGAGATTCGGACTCAGCCCATTCAAAGTGTCTCTCCAAGAATTGAGCGTGCTCTGATTCACGAACGGATTTGGGGCTGAAATCTGCGAATACAATCTGTTTAGGTTATAAGCGTAATAAATCCGGAAGGGCGCCTGCACGATCGGAAGATTCACGCCAAATTCGATGCCAGCCGAATCTCTTAGCAGGAAATTTGTTCCGGAGGCAATCGCCAGAGTCTTGGTAAGCGGGGCAGTCGGAAAGTTAGACGTAATGTTCGAGATGCCCGTGGGATCGAGATGCAAGGCATCGGTACGGAGAATTCCATCCGTGCCCGCGTCGACGAAGAGAGACATGCTGACGGGACCGGCGATGGGGATGCGATATTCGATGTTGCCGTAGGTTTGAAAGTCTCCGCCCGGCAAGGTGGCGGTGTACACCAGGACAGGAAGACTGAAGGATCGCAACGCTCCCGCGGAAAGAGGATCGTGATAGAAAAGTGTTTGCGCAGTCACGGTCGGAATGAATACCACCGGAGAGATCGACCGAATATCGAATCCGCGAAGATCGCTTTCGCCGCCCATATAGTACCGGTTGAATGGAGGCACTTCCTTGCCTCCATATCCGGTGATATAAGCGGCGGTGAAGTGCAGGCCGATGGCATTGCGGCGCTTGTTGATGGGGTGGAAGTACTTGATGTCGAACACGTTGGAGAAAGCGTTCACATTGCCGCCCAACGGTCCGCCCTGGAAGGTCAGCGAATAATAGATACTTTTGCCCTTGGTGGCGTTGATCGGATTATCGATGGTGTTGTAACTGATGGAGGGCGTGATCGAGCTCGAGATGATACCATTCAGCGCACTTGGGCCGGCGATGGCGCGGAATTGCAATTGCTCGAATAACAGGGAAGAAGCCTGATTGAACGAAGTGATATTCGTGCGCGAGAGACCGTAGGAAAGGCCAAACCTGGCGAAAGAAAATCGCTTCATGGGGTAGCTGGCGAAGGCGGTGAACCCGGTACTATTCTGATCATAGTTCTGGACGAATTGCGGGTTGACGCTGACCTGCTGGCCGTAAAGGAGGGCTTCCTGCTTGGCTTGGTTAAAGTTGTACTTGCTGGAAAAGACCGTGAAGCCGGTGGAGATGGGACGGTCGAAAAGGTAAGGTTCCGTGAAGCCGAATTGGAGGACGCGCTGTATTTCACCAAATTGGGCGGAAAAAGTGAGCGTTTCGCCTAACCCGAGGAAGTTGTTGGTCTGATAGGTGAGGCCGATAAAGCCGCCGGCCAAGCCGCTGACGCCACCCTGCAGGCCGATGGACTGTTTTCCTTTTTCTTTAAGCTTCAAATTAATATCGACGGTGCCGTCTTTGGTGTTCTTCTGCAGCGCCACGGCTTTATCGGCATCAATTTTGTCGAAATAGTTGAGCTGGTTGAGGCGGAGGATGCTGATGTCCCAATAGCGTTTGTTGAAGAGCTGGCCTTCGTCGATCAGCAGCTCACGGCGAATTACCTTGTCGCGCGTGGTGGTGTTGCCGCTGAAATTGATACGGTGGACGTAGTATTGCTTTTGCTCGTCAAAGCGCAGGGTAAGGTTGATCTTTTTCGCCACATCATCAATGTCAAAATCCGGTTCGGCGGTGAAATCAATGAAGCCGTACTGTCCATAGGCATCCGTATAGTTCTTGAGAGCCTTGCGGAGTTTGTCCACACTGAGGATGTCGCCTTCCTTCAGGGGGAAAAGCTCCTTCAGTGGTTCTACCTTGAGTGATAGCGCTTTGTCCGGGTCCGAACTGACGATCTTGAGCGTTCCCATCCGGTAGCGCTCGCCTTCTTCGATCTTAATGGTGATATCGACCGCTTTGCCGGTGTGCGGCCGAAGTCCGGGAACCGAAACACCGCGGTGCACAGTGTCTTTGTTTTCCAAAATTGGGCCGTTGGGAGCCACCACCACGCGAAAATAACCATTGTCCTGGTACAGACCGCGAACGCCGACTTCCAGGTCTTCGTTTAGCTTTTCGCGGTCATAGGTCTTGGACATAACAGGGATGTCCATAAAGTACAGCGGAATTCCGTAGGGGCGGTCATGTCTCATGGCCCGGATCAGTTTGCGGTCGCTGAACGCGTGGTTTCCGACGAACTTGATCTTGCCGACTTTAACCTTGGGGCCCTCTACAATCTTGAAGACCAGAATCACAGCATTACTGGAGGCGATGCGCTCGTATTGCGGGGTCACTTTCGCGAACTGGCGGCCGTGCTCTCCAAGCAACTCCTTCAGTACCACTTCGGCCTTCTTGATTTTCGTGGGATCGAACGGGCTTTCCACGGAGAGGCCGACCTTGCGCTCCTTAAATCGGTCGAGAATGTCCGATTCCGTGACCGAATGAATGCCCTCGTAACGGATGCGCCGAATTTGCGGGCGTTCCTTTACCTCGAAAATAATAATTTTGGCGTCGGCGCGATCGGGAGAATCTTCGACACGCAGCTTTACGTCCTCAAAGAACTGCGTGTTCCAGAGAGCCTGGAAATCGCGGCGCAAGGTTTCTTCGTTGTACGGATCGCTTTCGCGGCTGAAAACGCGGGCCTTGAGGGTGTCGCTGCGGATTCTCCGGTTGCCAATAAATTCGATGCGCTCGATTACGAATTGCGGCTGGCTGTTGGGGGTTTGTTGGGAAGATTGAGCCTCGGCTGTGGCGGCGGAATCGTCGCTCGAAGAATCGGAGGAAAATGAAGATAGTCCGAGAGCCGCGGACGCAGACGCGTCCGCAAGGAGATTTTTACGCGTTGCCGCAGGCGAACTGGCCGCGAAAAAAGAGAAGAACCGCTGCGATCCAGGTGACCCGCGACGCGAAAACTCCAAATGGCAAACAGACTCTGCTATAAGCGGCCGATGAGGTCTTCAAGGCCGCGCCCCCGAAACACAATTTGCTATTCTCCCGCCGGACCCGGTGTGGGCCGGTAGTTCGCTGACCCCGACCTGGCCGAGGTCTCCCTTGCGTTGTGTCAGATTCGCTAGTGGATAACCGGGGTTGCCTCAACGACAGGACGGAATGCCAAGGCTTCTCCAGCGACATAAATTTGCAGCGTCGCCGGCCTCTGGATGCCCCCCTGGATGAGCGCCTCCGAGAGCGGATCTTCGACATATTTCTGAAGAGCCCGCCGGAGCGGCCGTGCCCCATAGTTACGGTCCGCACACGTTTTCTCGAGGATCCACTGGCGTGCTTCCGGCGACAGCACGACCTGCACCTGCCGGTGAATCAGCGTGTCGTTCAGCTGGCCCACCAGCAAATCGATGATGCGGAGCAGATCTTCGTCGCCGAGTGCGTTGAATATGATGACTTCGTCCAGCCGGTTGAGAAACTCCGGATTGAACGCCCGTTTTACTTCGTTCATCACCATCTCTTCGATGGACTTCTGGCTCGCTTCATCAGCGCCAGACTGGAACCCTATGGAGGTGCGCCTCTGCAAATGCCGCGCACCAAGATTGGAAGTCATGATGATGATGGTGTTCCTGAAATCCACGGTGTTGCCGAGACCATCCGTCAACTGCCCGTCTTCAAACACTTGGAGCAAGATGTTGAACACGTCCGGGTGCGCCTTCTCGATTTCATCCAGCAGGATGACCGAGTAAGGAGTCCGGCGGACCCGCTCCGTCAACTGCCCGCCTTCTTCGTAGCCTACGTACCCCGGAGGCGCGCCGATAAGTTTCGAAACGGAGTGTTTCTCCATGAACTCCGACATATCGAAGCGAACCAACGATTTCTCCGAACCAAACAGGAATTCGGCGAGCCGCCGCGCGACTTCGGTTTTTCCGACGCCCGTTGGCCCAAGGAAGAAGAAGCAGCCCACTGGGCGCAGCGGAGACTTGAGGCCCGCCCGGCTGCGGCGAATGGCACGAGCCAGAGCGGTAATGGCTTTGTCCTGGCTGATGACGCGCTTGTGCAGTTCGGGCTCGATGCGCAGGAGTTTCTGCTGCTCGTCCTCTTTAATGGAGGTGACGCCGATTCCGGTCCAGCGCGAGACCACTTCCTCGATATCTTCGCGCGAAACGATACCGGTGGAGGCATCATCCAGCTTGTAGCGCTCGCGAAGCACGCGCAGGTTTTCTTTTTCCTTGCGCTCTTCCTCGGAATAGAAACGCGCCTTTTCGAATTCGTGATTGGCAATGGCCGTTTCCATGCGGTGAGTGATGAACTTCACGCGCTTCTGGACTTCGCCGACTTCTTCTGGGACGGTGGCCTGACGAAGCTTGACGCGCGCGCCGGCTTCGTCAATCAGGTCGATCGCTTTATCGGGAAGGAAACGGTCAGGAATGTAGCGATTCGAAAGATAAACGGAGTAGCGCAGCGCTTCATCCGTATAGCTGACGGCATGAAACTTTTCGTAGCGTTCGCGCACGCCCTGGATTACCTGAACCGCTTCTTCTTCATTGGGTGCGGGAACTTTTACGGCCTGGAAGCGCCGCTCGAGCGACCGGTCTTTTTCCACGGATTTGCGGTACTCGCCGGGGGTCGTTGCGCCGATGCACTGAATCTCTCCGCGCGAGAGTGCAGGCTTCAAAATGTTCGCGGCATCCAGCGAGCCTTCCGCGGAGCCCGCACCCACCAGTGTGTGCAGCTCGTCGATAAACACGATCGAGTTCTGGCTCTCCATCAATTCTTTCATGATGGTCTTAAGCCGCTCTTCGAATTGTCCGCGGTATTTTGTGCCAGCGACAATCAACGAGAGATCGAGCGAAAGGATGCGTTTGTCTGCAAGGAAGGGCGGAACGTCGCCGTCCGAGATGCGCTGCGCGAGTCCTTCCACAATGGCCGTCTTTCCGACGCCTGGCTCACCAATCAAAACTGGATTGTTTTTTGTCCGGCGGCAGAGAATCTGGATGACGCGCTCGACTTCGTTTTCGCGGCCAACCAGAGGGTCGAGTGAGCCTTCGCCCGCAGCCTGAGTCAAGTCGCGGCTAAACTCCGCCAGCAAGGAAGTTTCTTTGGGCCGAGAAGCGGTGGTCTTTTCGCCGGAAGTCCGCGCCAATTCTTCGCGCAACGTGGAGAGACGAAGCCCGCGCTCCATCAAAATCTCCGCGCCAAAGCACTTTTCTTCCCGCAGAATTCCGAGCAGCAGATGCTCCGTCCCGACGTGCTTGTGCCCCAACCGTTCGGCTTCTTCCGCCGACATGTTCAGGATGCGCTTGCACTCCGCGCTCAGCGGCACTTCGACGGAGGTGGAGATGCGCTCGCGAATCGTGATGCGCGCTTCAATCTCTTTGCGGATCGATTCGATGGAACCTTGCTGCCGCAAGAAACGGTTGGCCAGCGCCTTGTCCTCGCGCATCAATCCGAGCAGCAAATGTTCGGTCTCGATGTACGGGCTGCCATACTGGCTGGCTTCGTATCGTGCGAAAAATATGACGCGACGCGCTTTTTCTGTGTAGCGTTCGAACACGTTAGCTCGCTTCTCCCCCGGGGGCCCCGCTCGCTGAGAGCCGCAGCCCCGCGAGTTTGCAGAACGCCATGTTCAAGTCCGAGTATCCGGTCGCATCGCGCAGCGAGCGCCAGATTGTGGGTCGCGATTAGCGACGTCAACCCGTGCGTGCGGTGCAGCCGTTCCAGTAGCTCAAACACGGCCCAAGCATTCTGCTCGTCCAAATCCCCGGTAGGTTCATCCGCCAGCAGCACGCTCGGCCCAGTGACGAGCGCCCGGGCTATCGCGACGCGCTGCTGTTCCCCTCCGGAGAGTTCCCCTGCGCGGTGATCCGCCCGGTTTTCCAGGCCAACCTCCGCGATCCACTTCCGCGCCGTCTCCAGCGCGGAGGCGAAATTCTCGCCGCGCAACAACAGCGGCATGGCTACATTTTCCGCAGCCGTAAAGTCAGGCAACAACTGATGGCGCTGCCAGAGAAAGCCCACCGCGCGGTTTCGAAATGCCGCGAGCGCCGTGTCATCATTCGTTTCAATGGCTTTATTTGCGAAGTATACTGTACCGCTTGTTGGCGTGTCTAGCGCGGCAAGCAAATGCAAGAGAGTGCTTTTGCCCGCGCCGGATGGCGCGACGATAGCAACCATCTCTCCTTGCTGCAAAGTCAGGTTGGCATCCGACAAAACCGAGAGACGCTTCTCGCCGCTCCCGTAGATTTTTTTCAAATTACGCGCTTCCATGACCACGGAAGCAATGCCTGGCGCACTTGGACCGCTTGTCCGAACTGCCTGACTCGCGTTGTCTTGCGGCTGGGTCATTCTGATCTCAAAGCTAATCCTCTATCGGCCGGGTTGCTGTATTTCTCTCTCTTTACTTAGATGCTATTCGCGCTGTAGCCGTGACCGCTGGGCGTGTGATGTGCCCTTGGAAATTGCCCAACAGTTTCCTTTTTCATCCAAACGGCTGCCTGTCCCAAAACGGCCATCTGGACGGCAACTTTGAAACATCTCTAAGCTATGTTTTTTCAATAGCTTGTAGCGGGCTATTACGATTTGGGATGGTGAGGGCGACACCCCAATCCTGCCCGCTTGCTCTGCACACTTCTAGTAGCAAACCATGCGCCAAATCTGTACGAACTGGCCCGTAGATTCGGTCCTCACCCTTCCAGCCTATTCATAGCGGAGAATCTCGACTGGCAAAAGCCGCGCAGCCGCCCTTGCCGGAAGGATCGTCGCGCCAACGGATATACCCATAGCCGCCAGGGTGATCCAAACGCCATCCAGCACGCTTGGATGGAACGGCACATAAGAAACTGCGTAGACTTGCGGATCGAGCGGAATCAAATGATGCGTTCCTGCAATCAACGCGAACGCATATCCAACGGTGAGCCCAATCAGCGTCCCGGTAAATCCGATGGCAATTCCCTGCCACAAAAATATTTTGCGAATCTGCTCGCGCCGCGTTCCCATGGACATCAATACGGCGATGTCCCGCGCTTTATCCGTCACCATCATGGAGAGCACCACAAGAATGTTCAATCCTGCAACAAACGTTATCAGCCCGATGAAAATGGCAGTAACCAGTTTTTCCAAGCGCAGTGCACGGAACAGCGCGAAGTTTTGTTCCATCCAGGTGGTAGCCAAAAAGCCCTGCCCTGCGATTCGCTCCGCCGTTCGCGCAACTTCTCGCGGCGCGCTCCGGATTGTTCAGCCGGAATTCAAGGGCGTTGACAATGTCGCTCGAGCCGGCCAGGGCTTGCGCTGCTTGCAGCGTCATGAAACACCAATTTTCGTCGTAATCGTAAAAGCCGGAATCGAAAATCCCCGCCACGCGAAATCGCCGCGTCCGCGGCATCAATCCAAACGGCGTCAGCCGTCCCTGAGGACTCGTCAGCGTCACGTAGTCGCCTGGCTCGATCTTCCAGTCGTCGGCCAGTTGCTTGCCGACCAGCAGTGCCTCGATGCCGTCGGCATCCGGGGAAAAATCCAGCTTCCCCGCAACTATCTTCTGCAGCGCTTCGTCTCCTCGCCGCTCCCTTTCGGGTTCGACGCCTTTCGCCACAACGCCACGCGCCTGGCCGCCAAACGACAGCAGCACCGTTTGATAAACGGCGGGCGTCACCGAGCGCACGCCCGGTATCGCTGCCAGCTTCGTGGCCAGCGCTTCGTAGTCGTGGATCTCGGATCCCGGGCGGGTCAGCGAAACGTGCGCAGTCACGCTGAGCAATGATGCTGCAACGTCTCGCGAAATCCCGTGTTCATTGCCAGCGCGATCACCAGCGTGGCGACGCCAGCCGCCACGCCAAGAATGGAAAACAATGTGACCAGCCGCAATACTGCCGGCCGGTTAGGCGACCGCAAATACCGCTGCGCCACAAACCATTCAAATTGGATGTGGAATCGCATTGGCGACAGAATACGTTACGCGCTATCGGCTTCGGCGGCAGAGTCTTGGCTGAACTTCCGGCCGCAGCAGCGGGAATAGAATCACGTCGCGGATCGAATGCGAATCCGTCAGCAGCATCGTCATGCGGTCGATGCCGATGCCCTCGCCCGCCGTCGGTGGCATGCCGTGGCAAGCGCGCGAATGTAGTCCACGTCGAGCTGCTTCGGCACTTCTTCGCCGCCTTGCGCGATCTGCGCGAGGAATCGCCGCTCCTGTTCTGCGGGATCATTCAGTTCCGAAAAACCGTTGGCCACTTCCATGCCCGCTACGTAAATCTCAAATCGTTCCGTCAGCGACGGATCTTCCGGCTTCTGCTTCGAAAGCGGCGAAATGTCCGTCGGAAAATCGTAGAGGATCGTCGGCTGAACGAGTTTATCTTCCGCCATGGCTTCAAACAGCAAGCCCGTCCATTCCCCGTCCGCCAGAGTGCCCTTTGCGGCGGCGTAAGCCGCGCCGGCGCGTTTTTGCCCAAGCGTTGTAGCGCTCCGTCGCTGCTTGCGCGCCGCCCGGCTGCCGCAAGTTCGGCAAGTGTCGGCGCAGCTCCCGCGCCTTCGGGCCAATACTTCACGATCGCTTCGCGCATCGACAGCCGCTGCATTCTTGAGAAGTCCAGCTCTATGCTCGCCGTACTTCACCGTCGTCGAACCCGTAATCGTCTTCGCCAACAGCGCGAACAGCTCTTCATTCAAATCCATCAAGTCCCGGTAATTGCTGTACGCCTCGTAGAACTCCAGCATCGTGAATTCCGGATTGTGCTGCGTCGAGATTCCTTCGTTCCGGAAATTGCGGTTGATTTCGTACACCCGGTCGAACCCGCCCACCGTCAGCCGCTTCAAATAAAGCTCCGGCGCAATCCGCAGATAAAGGTCGATGTCCAGCGTGTTGTGGTGCGTGACAAACGGCCGCGCCGCCGCGCCTCCCGCGATGGGATGCATCATCGGCGTTTCCACTTCAATATATCCGCGCGCATCAAAAAACCGCCGCATCTCTTGAATGATGCGGGCGCGCGTCAACAAACACCTGCCGCGATTTCTCGTTGGCAATCAGATCCAGGTAGCGCTGCCGGTAGCGCAGCTCCACGTCCGTCAGCCCATGCCACTTTTCCGGAAGCGGCAGGAGGGCCTTCGCAAGAAACACCAGCTCCTCAACCCAGATCGAGAGCTCATTCGGTCTTCGTCCGGAACAGGTGTCCGCGAACGCCAATCAAATCGCCCAGATCCAGCAAGTGAAACAGCTGCAAAGCCCCGCTCGCCCACAACGTCCTTCCTTACGTAAATCTGAATGCGCTTGCCGGAGCCTTGCATATGCGCGAACCCGGCTTTGCCCATCAAGCGGAGGGAAACCAGCCTCCCGGCTACGCGGATTTCATGCTTGCCAGCTTCCAGGTCCGCGGCTAAGGTTTCGCCATACTTATCCACAAGGGCTGCTGGCGTATCTGTCCAGCGAAATTCGCGTGGAAACGGCTCATACCCCAAGGCCTGAATCTGTTCGAGTTTTTTCTGACGCTGCTCAAATTGTTCGCGTGGCTCAAATTGCAAAGGAGATCCTTTCGCAGCAAACGCAGGCGAGTATAGCGGTCACTGCCACGTTCGGGCAACAGCCTGCAAATCAGGCTCATTCTCACCCAGTTGGCCGCGATCCAGAGGGAGATGCGCCCCTCCAAGAAAAGCACTCTCTGGCAATTAGAATTTGCTATACTGCCGCCTTGTCCTGGGAGATACCCCGTGAAACACCGTCCGCGCGCCCTCTCAGCCCGCGGTATGTCCGTAAAAGATGACTGGCGCGCCTGGTTGCCGAACCAAAGGATCAGGTGTTTCGCTCGCACGTCCGTCAGCTAGAAATTCCTTATAATATGTTGAGCATTTCCCTGGATGAAGCGCTCGAACTTCGGCAGAGTGGACTTCTGGGTAAGGCCAGCCAGGCAGTCTGCGTCACGCATGATCTCTGCAACGCTTCGCTCACCTTTGGCGGCCCTGCTCTGGTCGCTTAGCGAGCACGCCAAACATCATGGCACCGTTCCCAACGCCGCTCCTCTCGACCCGCCAATTTCCGGGGCCGAGGGGGCAGCGCGCAGCACGCCTAAGCAGTTTGCTCTGCCGCATCCTGCTCAGCGAACGCTCACAGTTTCTCTACAAGATAAGCACCCTGGGCGAAATGGTGGAAGATCTCAATCAGGATTTCTGTGCGGCCGCCACAGAGATTGTCAATGGCGTCCCAATCGAGTCCGACGCCGAGTGGCAAGCGGTGGACGCGGCACATTACGACCTGAATACCTGCCTGCGAGAATCCATAGTTCTATTGAAATCCTTCCTGATGGCGCTTCCCGAAGACGAGATTGAACCATTTCAGGCGACCGTCTGTACGCAGATCGGTGCTTCCAGCCCAAGAAACTGACGTTTAGCCAGCGCTTTGTCCGCCATAGACGAATGGCCCCGATCGGGGGAGAATAGACCATCCAGCCTGAAGGCCGGCACTCGGTTAAGCTGCCGGGGAATAGAGCGTACCCTCGCTTGTCTGATTGAGAATGAGCGCAAACTTTGCCAGGACAACTCAAGGAGGTATTCGGTGCATCCGAAGCGATGGATGCGCCGCAATTGGACCGTTGGCCCGGAACCGACCAAGCGAGCCCAGTGTGCCGACTGCTCTACAGCCGGCAATAGGGTGAAAGCTCTCAGTCACCTAAGTCGGCGACTGAAGCGGAAGCCATCCGCCTGGCTCAGGCCGGGAGATGCCGCGGCTTTCGAGTTTCTGTATCAGCTCCATAGCCGTCGCGTCTACGCCTTGTGCTTGCGGATGGTTGGTAACCCTTCCGATGCGGAAGACCTCATGCAGGAAGCTTTTCTGCAACTCTTCCGCAAGATTGGGACCTTCCGTGGCGAGTCGGCATTTTCGACTTGGTTGCACCGCATGACGGTCAATGTGGTCCTGATGCGTTTGCGTAAGAAGTCGCTCCCAGCGGCTTCTCTGGAAGAAACGACGGAACCCGATGAAGAAACTGGCGGCCCAAGAAAGGACATTGGCGCGCCCGATTTGCGCCTCAGCGGCGCCGTGGACCGCGTCAATCTCGAACGCTCCATCGAGAAGCTTCCGCCGGGCTATCGGACGGTTTTTGTGCTGCACGATGTCCAAGGGTACGAGCACAACGAGATCGCGGGCATCATGGGATGTTCGGTAGGAAATTCGAAGTCGCAGTTGCACAAAGCGCGGACGCGTCTGCGCGAGTTGCTTCAGGAAGATTTGCGCGACCAGGCTCGAGCAGAACGCCACGCGGCAAAAACGCAAGCCGGGCTGGCGGATTGAGCTAGAATGTAGCCAACTGCTAGAGCCGGGGGAGCGACATATATAGCAACAGGTAAGGGCAGTCGAGCGGGGAGGCTACCCAGGGCCTTTAGCCGCGGAGTGAAGTGCCATGCAGTGTAAAGACATCGAACTCGTTCTGGAGCAGGAAGGTCTCGAGCCGCTTCCTGAAGAGGCTCGCGCACATCTGGCGGAATGCCGCGACTGCCGCAGTTACGTCGCGGATCTCACCAGCCTAGTTGACGTGGCAAGGAAGCTGCCGTCTGAAATCACTCCCCCCGATCGCGTTTGGATTTCCCTTCGAGCTCAATTGGTGGAAGAAGGCATTATTAAGATCCCGCGCGGAGGCGTCCCGAGCCGAGTCTGCTCCTTCTGGGAATCGATCAGCGACTTCTTCCGCAGCCGCGCACTTGCCACTGCCATGGTTGGCATCCTCATCGTTGCTGCCACTGTTTTCCAAGTTCGCCGTAGTAGAACAGCACCTGTTGCGCCGCCCGCGCAAACGGCCACGGCCGAGTCCGCTCCTCCGACGTTCAGAAAGCACCTGTCCCAGAACCATCCGAGGGGTTCGACCGCGCGGCGCGGGCCCTCGACGATCAAGAGCCGGTAGCCACTGGCATGATTGTCGCCAGCAGTTCCCCGCGTGGACGATTCCTTGCGCGACAATCTGAAAAAAGTGAACGAATTTATTGCTGATTGCCAGCGCCGCCTAAAGGAACAGCCGCAGGATGCGTTGACGCGCGAATATCTCTCCGCAGCCTATCAGCAAAAAGCCGAATTATTGTCCGCGATGATGGATCGCGGAAGGAGCATCCACTAACATGGAAATTCAACTGATGGGTATGACCCCGGCCCAGTCCGGGCCATTCACGAAGCGCAGCATTCTGCCGGTACTAGCGCCGGGCTTTTCTCTGCGGCCCGGCCCGCTCATCGCCGCTGCTGCCGACAACACGTAGAGAAACATTTCACCGTCACCGGCCATCCCGTCGTCATCATTCACAACGTCGCCAACGGCCGCATCGAGGTGAAGTCCTGGAAGAATCGAGGAAGTCGACGTCGTCGCACACAGCCTTCCGACAAAATCGGCTTTGATATCGAGCAAGTCGGCGATCGCATCGACATCAATGCCAGCTTCCTGGATGCTTCGGCTCACGCCCTAGGAACTCGAAGCCAATTTACAGCTCACCGTTCCGGAAGAAACCGAACTTCAGCTCAAAACCCAGACCGGCATGATCTACGTCGAGCAGGTCACGGGCGACATGAAACTCGAAAGTGTTGCCGGCGATGTTCATCTCAAGGAAGTTTCCGGCTACATCATCGTCAAGACCACGGGCGGCTCGCTGGTCTGCACCCAGTGCTCCGGCAAACTCGAATTCACCACCATCAGCGGCGGCGCGCAGGTGCTTCAGCCTTCGCTCACCAACGTCAGCCTGATGACCACTTCCGGCAACATTCTCTATGATGGCGATTTCGTCCGCACTGGCATCTATTCCATGAAGAGCGGCAAAGGCCTCGTCGAAGTCCGCTTCTCCGGCAACGATTCCTTCGATCTCAACGCGCAAACCGAATCTCGGCACTGTGGACAATCAGGCCGCCGCAATTCTCAAGCCGGACCACGGCATCCAGCCGCACACCGCTTCCAGTTACGCCCACAGCCTCTTCGGCACCGTCGGCCAGGGCCTCGCCAAAGTCGAACTCTCCTCCTACAGCGGCACAATCCGCATCCTGAAGCGCGATTAGTCCATTCTAGCGCCAACGATCAACAAACCTTGAAGGCCCCACCCTTGGTTTTAGTGGCCTGCGATCTAAGCCACAATCCGTGACTCAACCTTCTTCTTTTCGCCGGCGCCTCAGCATCTTCTCCGCAATTTCCATGACCTTTCGCGCACTCATCTCTCCTCGCCGGCTTCATGGGTTCCGGCAAGACCACCGTCGGTACGCTCCTCGCGCAGCAACTCGCGCTGGCGCTTCGTAGATCTCGATGACCGCATCGAAGCAATCCGCCGGCATCACCATCCCGCAAATTTTCGAACGCCACGGCGAACCCGCATTCCGCCAGCTCGAAGCCGATCAACTCCGCGCCGCTCTCGGCCGCGCCGCCGAGCACAAAGAACCCACCATCCTCGCTCTCGGCGGCGGCACCTACGCCCAGCCCGGCGCTCCCGAATTTCTCCGCAAGTGCCGGCGTTCCCGTCATCTGGCTTGATCGCCCGCATCGAAGTTCTGCTCTCCCGCTGCATGACGATGACCGGCCGCCCGCTCTTCCGCGACGAAGCCAGCTTCCGCGCCCTGCACGCCCAGCGCATCGCCTCCTACCAACTCGCCGATTTTCGCGTGGACAGCTCCGGTGAACGCCGCCAAGTCGTCGCGGAAATTCTTCGCCGCGGCATCGCCGCGTTCCGGCCGCGACATCGAATCACATCTCGGGTTGAGAAACCGCAACCGCTGAGCACTAGAAAGGCGCGGGGACTTCTCCGAAAATGCACGCTTGTGAATCATTCGAACCGAGATTCCCTTTCAAATGCGGCCCTTTCGGCGATCTTCTGCCTGTCGCCCGGCGTGCTTGTCGTGTCCGCTCGCCGATCAGAAAAAGAATGGCGCGCCATCCGGCGCTCCGTCTTCGTCTCACGACAAAGGCAAATTCAATATCGTCCTCGACGGCCAATCCATCGGCCACGAAGAATTCGAAATCGCAGCCCTCCGGCTCCGGCTGGATCGCCAAAGGCACCACCGAGATCAAGCCCCCGCGAAGGCCCGCCAGCAAGTCACCGGCAATCTTTCCCTGCAACCCGACGGCATTCCCATCAGCTACGACTGGTCCTCGCAAACCGACAAATCCAATTCCGCGAGCATCACCTTCGTCAACGGCGTCGCCAAAATCACCCTGCAAGTTCAGGGCGCGCATCCTTATCAACAGGAAAATTCCTTCGGCTCCCCGCTCATCGCCGTCCTCGACAACAATCTCTACCACCAGTACGAAGTCCTCGCCCACGTCTACGACTGGAACAAGCGCGGCCCGCAAACTTTCCCCGTCCTCATCCCCCAGGAACTCACGCCCGGCACCATCACCGTCGAATCCGCCGGCTCCGCCCCCGTCGACGGCAAAATTACGAAGTCCTCAAAGTCACCACCCCCGACCTCGAAATCCACCTCTTCCTCGACCCCAACCACAGACTAATCCGCCTCGAAGTCCCCGCCTCCAAAGTCGTCCGTCATCCGCGAATAGCCTTTGCGCCTTTGTAGGGCCTGCCTTCCGAGGCGGCCGCTCCCAGCTCTGCGTCCAATTCTCTGCGCCCTCTGCGCCTCTGCGTGAGTCTTCTTCTCTTTATTTCATTGTTTCATTACCTCTTTACTTCATTCCTTCACAACGCGCCCCGGTTTCGTGCGCCGTTCTAACTCTGTACCGAATTTCCTTACCTCGCCAATGGCCTCTGAAACACCGGCATCCCTGGCCGCCGCAGCGGATACCCCTGCGGCTGACCATGGGCTTGCGCGGGGATCAGCCCATTCGAATGGCTGGCATGTCCAATATGCCCGTGCTGCCCATTGCCATTCGCCGGCGCGGGCTGCGGCAGCCGTGCCGGGTTACCGATAGGGCGGAGTGTGATCGGCGCAGCATTCACGTGATCGCTGATCGCCTGCAACCGCTTCAAGATCGACTGCCACTGTTCCCAGTCCAGTTGCCGCAAGAACGGCCGCAATCCCTGGATGAACGGATCTTCCAGCAGCGCCTCGCCGTCCGATTCCGGAATGAAGAACCGGTTCAGCCCGACGTTCAGCGCTTCGGAGATCTTCTCCAGCGTGCCGAGGCTCGGCGTCATCTGCCCGCTCTCAATCCGCGAGAGGTAGGAGCGGCTGACCTTCGAGCTCGACTGCAGCTGGCTCTGCGTCATGCCGCGCGATTCCCGCAGTTGGCGAATCCGTTGGCCGATGTTCTCCACCGTCTCCTGGTTCGCAAACTTCGTGAAGTCGCTTCGGGCGCCGCTTCTTCCTGCGGGAGCTCCGTGGCGGAATCAGATATTCCATTCGCTGTGGCAGCGCCCGCACACACCTCCGGCAATTGCCGGTGCGCGTACGATATTGGACAAGGCCGCAGGTCTTGCAGCGAATGACTTCCCGATCCATTTCCAACGAATTCACAGTCTTCTTTATCTCTATTTGTGCGGACACCGGCACTCCTCGTTGACTTGTCTTTTTTTATTCCGGCGTGCGGAATAGGAAGGAACGTCGGAGCGTTCTTCGGGGGAAGGCAGTTACTGGCGCGATGGGAGTATCGTGTGGCAGCCATTTTCTGTCAAGAGTATTTTTGAACTATTTTTGCATATGCAATCTTTTCACGGCATCTCTACGAATAATTTTCGCCTGTCCCTCCGGCCAACCCCTTCCCTATTTTTCCCAGCTCCACAACCCCTTGTGGATGCCTCCCCAAACCACCACTCCACTTGTGCCGCTCTTGCCACAAGAATCTCCCGTCGGTGTACGATGGTCACTGCTCCAGTTTGGAGCACCTGTTTGGAGAACGCATGCCGGAGCTGCCCGACATCGTCGTTTACATCGAAGCGCTCGAATCACGCATTCTCGGCCAAACCCTCGATGCCGTCCGCATCGTCAGCCCTTTTCTTCTCCGAACCGCAACTCCGCCTCTCCCAGGCGCCTCTGGCAAAAGAGTCATCCACCTCCGCCGACTTGGCAAACGCATCTGCATCGGCCTCGAAGACGACCTCTGGCTCGTTCTCCATCTAATGATCGCCGGCCGCCTTCACTGGCGCTCCTGTGGAGTCAAGATCTCGCGGCCGCGCGGACTCGCCGCTTTCGATTTTCCCTCCGGCTCTCTGCTCTGGACCGAGGCCGGCTCACAAAAGCGCGCTTCTCTCCACGTCGTCCTTGGCGAAGACGGCCTCCGCACGCTCGATCCCGGCGGCCTCGAAGTCCTTGACGCCACTCTCGAGCAGTTTGCCGCCGCGCTTCTCTCCGCCAACCACACTCTCAAGCGCGCCCTCACCGACCCTCGCCGCTTCAGCGGCATCGGCAATGCCTACTCCGATGAAATTCTGTTCGAAGCCAAGCTTTCGCCTCTCGCGCTCACGCAAAAGCTCTCAGTATCCGAAATCAAGCGACTCTACGAAGCTATCCGCGCCAACCTCACGCACTGGACCGATCGTCTCCGCGCCGAAGGCTTCGGGAAATTTCCAGAAAAAGTTACCGCCTTCCGCGAAGGCATGGCCGTCCATGGACGCTACAGACTTCCCTGCCCGCGCTGCAACTCCAAAATCCAGCGCATCCGCTACGCCTCGAACGAAACCAACTATTGCCCCACTTCCGAGCGGGGCAAGACGACGCCTTCCTTGTCCTTTTCCTTTCCCTTTCGCTCCTGCGAAAAGGACGGTCTGCCGGGTGACGAGCCCCTCTTTTCTTGACAGTGCCTCGATCAACCACACTGTATCCTTCTAGTGTCCCGACGGTTTCCCAACGGCTTTGTCACTGTTGTTCCATCCACCGCGCCAGCCGCGCTCTTCACCGGATACGTCTGGTCGTACAACTTCACTATATCCTGCGTAATATCCGTCGAGGCGTACATCACCGGTGTGCTCTGGGACGAATTGTCCAACACCGCACCGTACCCCTTGTTCGGAGCGTACCGTCCGACGACCTCGACCAGTCTTCGGCCGATGTGAGAAACCACCTCGCTTTGCGCTTCGTTCAGGTCCTCTTGGAATTCATTTTGTCTGCGCTCCAGCTGACGCGTGAGCCGTTGGCCGTCCAACGTCAACTTCTGTTTCTCTTCGTCGCTGAGCGTGTTCGCCCCCGCGGTTAGCGGCTGTTGCAGATCGTTAATCTTCTTGTTCAGATCCTCCAATTCCTTTCGCCGCGCCAGAAACTCCGTCTCCAACTGGGCCGCGGCCTGTTTCCCTTCCAACGTGTTCGCAATCGCCGCGCGCATATTGATCGCCGCAACTTTCGCTCCCGCCTCTCCGCCATTCGCCGGCTTAATCTGCGCCAGTAACGCGGTCGTCCACACTCCAAACGCCATCGTCATGGCGCACGCTCGAATCAATGTCATACATTTCACGGCTTTTCTCCTTTGCTTCCAGTCACAGCAGTATCCTTCGGGGAATTATTCAGCCGAAACACACCCTCACAGTTCAGGATTTTGTCGCGCAACTTTCCTGCCGGGGAACCCCGTCCCTGCGTTGTCGTGTCCCTGCGTTAGCTGTTGCGATGCTCGCACCGCAACAGCGCGTTGCCTGCGCGGTTACAACTAACTGTCGTATACGTGTCCCGCATCTCTCTGGATTCCGCAAACCCCGACACACCCGGCCCGGACGCCATCCCAACATACCAAGTGAGGGATCCTCTCTTACAGCAGCTTTTTTCACTATCCACTACTCTCATCCTCCTGCGTTACACTACTGGCTCCTCAACCTGGAGAAATGCATGCCCACACGCGACGATGCCTGGAAGCTGCTGTGCGAATTCACCGAATCGGAGAGCCTGCGCAAGCACATGCTGGCCGTCGAAGCCTGCGTCCGTGCATACGCACGCAAGCAAAGCGCTGATGAAGAGGTTTGGAGCATCGCGGCGCTGCTCCATGACTTCGATTACGAGCGCTGGCCCAACAACGAACACGCTGCCGACGCGGGGCATCCCGCGGAAGGCGCGAAAATTCTGCGCGAGCGCGGCTACTCCGAAGAAATTGTTCGCGGCATCCTCTCGCACGCGGATTATTCCGGCGTCGCGCGCCAATCGCCCCTCGAGCACACGCTTTTCGCATGCGACGAGCTCGCCGGCTTTCTCACCGCGTGCGCTTACGTCCGCCCTTCGAAGAGCATCCTCGATCTCGAGGTGGACTCCGTGAAGCGGCGACTGAAGGACAAAGCCTTCGCCAAAGGCGTCAGCCGCGAAGACGTCCGCAAAGGCGCGGAAGAACTTGGCATCCCGCTCGAAGAGCACATCGGCTTTTGCATCGCCGCCATGCGCGAGCAAGCCGACGCCCTCGGTCTCCGGGGCAGCATCGGCGCACAAGCGGCTTCTTCCTGAATGGAAGGAGAATATTTTGCGATGAGCGGATCAACGCGCGTGGCGCGGCGAGCGGGAACGTAGCAGGCCAGCAGAGCGACCGCGGCCAGGAGAATCGTCACGCCGGCAAACGACACGACGGAAGCGACACGAATCAGCGGCCTGATTTCGTTCACGCTTCTCTTTCGTTGCAGGCTGCCGTTAATGCGATAATCGGCGGGAAATGGATTCTGATCGATTTCGTTTCGGGCTCTTCGAATTCTGCCTGTCAAACCGCGAGCTACGGCGCGATGGTGCGTTAGTGCGTTTGCAGTCCCAGCCCGCTCGCGTTTTGGGATGTCTTCTTCAACATGCAGGGCAAATAGTCTCTCGCGAAGAACTGCAACGAGAAGTGTGGGGAGAAAGCACATTTGTCGACTTTGATCACGGATTGAATTTCTGCCTGGCGCAGATTCGGTCGGTGCTGGACGACGATCCCGCAGCTCCACGATTCATTCGCACGATACCGAAACGCGGCTATCAGTTCGTGGCTCCGGTCGAATTGGTGGCCACGATGACCGCGGAATCGGCGGAAGTTGTCACAGGCGGACGCAAGATTTCGCCTGCCTTACTTATTGCGGGCGTCTTCGTTTCGATTATGCTTTTGGGAATTACCTTTGCCGCCGGATATCGATTGAGAACGCAACAAGCTTGGAACAAGCTGCCCGTTGTGGCCGTCGTGCGTTTCGACAATGAGACCGCAAATCCAGACATGACCAGTTTTAGCGATGGGCTGACCGACAGCGTCGTCGAGCGGCTCACGTCTTTGAGCCAGGGGCAATTCAAGGTGATTGGCAACGCACAGATCTTGCGACGTCCCCGGGAGGAGCGCGATTTGAAGTCTATTGCATCAACATTGGGAGCCGGGTATGTCGTCCTAGGCCAGGTGCAACGCAGCGGCAGCCAGACGCGCATTCTCGCTCACTTGATTCGCCTGTCTGACCAGACACACATTTGGGTCGTGCGCGTGGACCGGCTACTCGTTGATCCGCTGCAGCTCGAATCCGAGGTTGCACAGCAGGTTGCCGCCGAGTTCTCGCCAAGGGTGGCAAAAGACGCGAGTGGGAGCGCCTTACCGGAAGCCCCAAGGCAATGAATCTTCGCTAGTTAGCGCCTCACCTTTTTCTAAGACGCGATTCACTCCATTTGATTTGCGCATCGGGGTCTGGCAGTGCATTCTCCTGTCGAGAGCCTGCACAAAGGAGCGTCACCCCATGCCAAGCCCCTGGTCGCGCCGAAATCTGTTACGGATTTCCACGTTTGCACTTCCGCTGATGGCCTCGTTACGCGGACGGAATCTGTTTGGGGCGAAGCTACCTGGCGATCCGAGTGGCAACCACCAGCCCGTGTCTGACCTTTTTCCGACCCAACCGCCGGAACTGGCGCGAGAGATGGTCACGGTTGCGCACTTCGATCTAAACCGCGTGAAGGAGCTGGTTGAAGCTCGCCCCTCGCTGGCACGCGCGGCCTGGGATTGGGGTTTTGGCGACTGGGAAAGTGCTTTGGGTGGGGCCTCGCACATGGGAAACAGAGCCATTGCCGAGTACCTGATTTCCAAGGGGGCACGCCCGTCGCTGTTTTCAGCGGCGATGCTTGGGCAACTCGAAGTCGTGAAGGCATTCGTCACCGCCCAGCCCGATGTCCAGCGCATTCGCGGACCGCACAGCATCAGTTTGCTGGCGCATGCCAAGGCGGGCGGTGAACGGGCGCGTCCGGTATTCGAATACCTGCAAACACTTGGCGGTGCCGACGCCGAGCCGCAAGTTCCCCTCCCAGAGGAAGAAGCATCCACATACACAGGTACCTATAACTTCGGTATCGGTGCAAGCCAACAGATTGAAGTTACGGTGGAGCGAGGGCAGGTTATCTGGACGCGCAAAGGCACCATGGGACGGCCGCTATTCCATCTCGGGAAACGGGAATTTCATCCGTTGGGTGCGGAGGCGGTGCGCATCCGATTTGAGGAAACTGCCGGCGAAATGGTGATGACAATAAAAGACGCCGATTGGGAATTGACGGCGCAACGCAAGGGGAGGAAGTGATCCCGAGTCAGGTGACCGATGAGCGGCAGAATCAAAAATGGGGAGAGGCCAAAAGCCTCTCCCCATTTCCGGATAACGAAACGCTATTTAGAATTCGAAGCGCAGGCCGAATTGAATCCAGCGTGAGCCGGTGTTGCGGTTGGCAGGAATGTATTGGGTGTTGACGACACCAAAGTTCGCCAGGTTAGTGGTATCGAGAACGGGGTCAAGGAACGTCGGGTGGTTGAAGGCATTGAAGAAATCAAACGAATATTCAAGGCCAACATTCTCGCGAAACTTGGTGATCTTCCCGATGCGCAGATCGAGGTTCTTGAACCAGAAGCCGCGAAGCGGCTGGCTGCGTCCGGTACTGGTGTCGGAAGAGAGCAGGATCGGCCGGAAGTCCTTTAGTGCCGCCGACGGATCGCCGAAGTAGTTGATTCCCGAGCCACCGGTGGCGGGATTGCTGTTGGTGCCGACGCCGTTAGACCCGGTGACGCCGGTGTGGACGCCGCCGTTCAAGGAACCGGGCTTGACGAGAGGGATCTCCCCGGTCGCGAAAGCGAAGATGGCTCCGCCACCGAAGACCTGGTTACTTTCCTGCACGAGTAGCGGGACGCCGCTGCTGAGGCGAAGCACGCCCGCAACATACCACCCGCCGATGACTTTGTTTATGGCTTCGTGACTGCTGCCGAGACGGTGCCCGCGGCCAAGTGGCAGGTCGTAGTCAAATGTAGCGTTGAACACGTGGGTGCGGTCAAAGAAAGAATTTCCATATTCGATGCCGGGGTCAAAGCTCGTGGCGTAATAACTTGCGGAATTCTGCACTGCTCCGACAGTATCCAGCGACTTGGAGAAGGTGTAATTCATGTCGTAAAGCACGCCATGCCAGGGCCGGTTTCGGAGTGTGACGACCAGAGCGTGGTAGTTCGAATAGTCTTTGTGCGAACGCATGAAGAGATCGAAGACCTGCAGGTTGTTGAAGGTCGGTAGATTCAGTCCGCTCTGGAACTTGCGGTAGACATCCATGCCGATAAACAGGTTCGTGACATTCCCGTTCTGAAACGCAGTTGTGTTTCCGGCAGCGATACATGCCGTAGCCGTTCCGCCACCGCAGAAAAATGAGGCGTATCCAGGAAGCAAATCCTCGAACCAAGGCTGCGTGACAACTGGAGAGTTGGTACGAACGGCTGTTGCGACGGCATCGAAAGCCTGGGCAAAGGTCTGACCACTGGTATTGTCCTTGAAAAAATAAGGAGACGAGTTGAGGTTGAAGCTGCCCGCCAGATTGCGCCCCAGACGACCGACATAGCCGATCTCAAGGATGTTTTGGCCCGGCAATTCGCGCTGGAGCGTGAAGTCAATCATGTGGCTACGGCCAACTTTGAAGTCCGGGTCGTTTTGAAAACTAAGGGTTTCGCTGTATGGAATACCGGGAACGATCGGGGAGGAAACTGCCGCGGGGTTTGGAGGGATCGGAATCTGACCATCCACACCTACACGAAAGCTAGCAAGGCCGGGGTTGCCCAAACCCGCACCCGCGTTACAACCCGCCCCTCCGGGGCCTGTCGCGTTACAAAGAGGCGTCACAACGTTGATGGTTTGCGCAAAGCCGACGCCCAGCATAGGGATGATGACACTTTGGACCGTATTTACGCGGTCGTAGGCGATGCCGTAGCCGGCTCTTATCACCGTCTTCTTGCTCCCGAAGAAATGGCCAAGCGGGCCGCTGTTGAATCCAGGATTCCAAGCCAACGAAACACGCGGGGCTACGTTGCCATAATCCACGTTGAATACGTCGTTGCGGCCGGACTTCCTAACCGGGATGTAAGAAAGGGTGGGATTGTAGAACTCCCCGGCACTGGCTGCTGCTGCTTTGGCCTTGAAGTAAGCGGTCGTGTCAAGGATAGCATCGCCCGCGTCGTGATTGGCAACCAGGGTTTGTTGACCATTGAGTTCCTGCGGGGTTGTCTGCCAGCCATAGCCGAGACCGTAGGTCAATGTGAGAGAGGGCGTCAAACGCCACGTATCCTGAACAAAAAATTCATACATCCGCAAAGTTGTCTTTGCGATGAGGGAGGTGCCGAGTGGCTTGGGATTCAGATTACCGTCGCGGGCGGCAAGAATACCAACGTTGTCGATTAAACCGAGGGAAGCGGCATAGAGGCGGTCCCAGCGCTGCAGGTCTGTGGAGAGCAGGCAATTTGTTAGGAGGGTGGTCGTGCAAGTGGGCGGGCGGTTCGCGGCAGATCCACTCAGAAAGTTCACGTCGCTATCCATCGCTGCGACGAGCGAGTTGAGTGAACCTACTACTTTGTCATCGCGGTCGTGAATGGTAGGCAGCCAACGGATATCAGCACCCGTGGAGACGGTGTGCTTGCCTTTAGTCCAAGTCAGCATGTCGTTGTACTGCTTGTTGCTATCGTAAATGGCCTGGTGACGAGCGCGCTGGGTATCCACGTCAACAACGGTGTCGATGAAGCCGGTTGCGGCCAGGCCAGGGGCAAGCGCGATAAAACCGTCCGGTGTATTTGTTCCGGGGAGAGCCAGTTGGGTGGCGGAATCCCGAGGGCGAACCACAGTGTAGTCCTGACGGGCGCGAATCCAGCCCGCACGGAAACTATTTGTCAGGTTGGGGTGAATCTGCCAGTCCAGGCCGGCGTACTCGCCGTCACCGCGCAGATTTTGATTGCTTGGTGTGATTGGTGTGCTTCCTCGCAGGTCCACCTGGAAGTCGTCTGGGGCAACATTCCGCGAATACATGTAACGGCCGAAAAACTGGACCTTATCCGTGAACTTGTGGTCGAGTCGGAAAGAGATGAAGTCGGTCTTCAGAGGAGCAGCCAGATTCAAACGATCGCCAAGAGTGTTGGCGCCGTCTCCGATGGAAGTGTCCGTTCCTTCGGGCATCAATCCCCAGAGTTGTGCGATCGTGGGGCTGATTCCTACACCACGTGGGTCGCAAGCAGCATTTCCGTTTGGACCGCAAAGCGTGGAGGTCTTGAGGTTGTACTGAACAAGGTTTCCCGAAGCGTCCTTGAACTGAAGAATTCCCTGGCGCAGGAGGTCGCTGGGCATGATGCGCGTGTCCTGGAGCGACTGCGGAAACCGGCGAATTTCGTAATTGGCAAAGAAAAAGGTCTTGTTTTTGCGAAGCGGGCCGCCAATCCAGAGTCCGCCGCGGTTGTCGTGCGTGGGCGGCTTCTTGATGCCGTTGCGGTTGTTGTCCCAGGAGTTGGCATTTAGCGCAGAGTTTTGATGAAACCAGTATACGGAGCCGTGGAAAGTATTTGTGCCGCTCTTGCTGATGAGTGCGACCTGGCCGCCCGAAGAGCGCAAAAATGTCACATTTTCGTTGGTAATCTCCGCGCGGAACTCATCGATGCTTTCGACACCAATAGGTATGATGGGTTTCTCGGCGCCCCCGCCGGCGATAACGTTGTCTGATATATCGATGCCATCCATTACGATGCTGTTCTGGTCGCTGCGCGCACCCGCGATGGTCCCGCCGCTGTTTCCGAACCCGGTCTGGTTGCTGTCATACGGCGTAGAGCCGGGCTGAAGCGTGAGTAACTCGCTGGCGTCACGGCCCAACGTAGGGAGTCGCGTCATCATGGTACCGCCGACGACGTTACCCATCACGGCATCAGTGGTTTGCAACTCCGCGCTGGCTCCGGCGGAAACTTCAATGATCTCCTTGGTGGAGCTGACCTCCAGCGTGGCGTCGTACGTGTAGCTTTTGGTGACGTCGACCTTAATATTGGAGAACGTGGATGTGGCAAATCCAGCTTTCGAGATCTTGAGAGTATAGGTGCCGGCTGAGACATTCGGGAAAACATATTGCCCGGACCCACCTGTGGTGGTGGTCTTTGTGTCGTTGGTCGCGGAATTCACCAATTCAACAGCGGCATCCGGAACGACCGCGCCAGCCTTATCGCTAATGGTGCCTAGGATGATGGCTGAGTTCGACGTTTGCGCCTCAGCGGCGATTCCGAGTGATAGCACTCCGAGAACCAAAACTGCAGCAAAAAGGAAACGAACGAAGAGCTTCATAATCCCCCCGCTTTAGCTGGCTGATCAACCGCGGAATGGACCTTCGTAAAACATCTCACGACGCCGACGGGCGGCAGTACCCGTCATGCGGCAATCATGCCCTTCTACCTGGATAGAAATGGGCACTCACCTTATGCAAGGCAAAGATACACAAACGCCTGAGATGAGAAACGATGGCTGACCACTCGCAGGGTCCCCCACCACTAAAGATGAGGCACTGCTTACACCAAAAACTCGGGGGGTGTCAACGGTTGATTCAAACGAGCAAAAAAATGAAACGTCTGTTGCTTCCGGTGGGACGTGCCTGATTGTGGCTTCTAAAGGATGGTCTGGAAGACGAAGATCGAAGCGTAATTCGAGCTGGGCTTGCTGGAGACCAACGAAGAAACAGTTGGTGAAGACTTTTCCGGAGGGAAATCCGCAAACAAAAAGGAGGCGGTACAAATCCCGCCTCCTGGCCGAAGTTAGAAAACACAAACTAGAAGGAAACGCGCAGCCCCAGCTGAATCCATCGGCTCCCCTGTGTGCGATCGGCCGGAATCAATTCCTGGCTGATGACACCGAATGTTGCCGGATTTTGAAGATTCAGCGATGGCTGGAAGAAATTGACGTGGTTGAAGAGGTTGAAGAAGTCTGCCGAGAATTCAACCTTGTAGCGCTCATGGAAGGAAGTTGATTTTCCAAGGCGCGAGTCGAAGTTCCAGAATCCGAGGCCGCGAAGCGCGTTGCCTGTGCCGTCCCGCCCGTCGGTGCTGATGTTGACTGCGCGGAAATCGCCGGCGACTGCATCGGGGTTGGCGAAGAGGTTGAGCCCGGTTCCTGACAATCCTGATCCGCAATTGGGCCCGTCCCCGTTGGAGCCGAAGCCAAGGCTCCCGCTGCACACGCTGCCGTGAGTTGTGGCACCGAGGTTGGTGGCCACGAGAGGAATGGCGTTCAGAGTGTTGCCAAAGAAACCGCCGCCCAAATCACCATCCGTGACCGTGAGCGGAGGGCCGCTAGCGGCGCGGAACACCCCGAAACGTACCACCCCCCGATGATTTTATTGATGATGTTGTTGTTGAAGCCGAACTTATGGCCATTTCCAGCCGGCAAGTCATAGTTGAAGATGGCGTTGAAGATATGGGTATGGTCGAAGAGCGACGGCCCATATTGGAAGTTCGGGTTAAAGCTGGTCGCGTAGGTGCCGGCGTTGTTCTGCACGGTGCCGACTTGGTCCAGCGACTTCGAGAAGGTGTAATTCATGTCAAATTGCAACCCATGTGACGGCCGCTTGCGGAGAGTCACCGTGGCAGCATGATAGTTGGAGAGATCGTTGTGAGTGCGCATGAAGAGCGCGAAATTAATCTGATGATTGTTGAAAGTGGGCAATCCAAGAGCCGCCCGGTCGGCATCGATTTGACCAAATACGTTTCCGACGGACTGGCCGATAAATGCGGCTGAGGCCTCGCTGGCCAAACAGGTGGTTGGGCTGCTGCAACCGGCGCCGGTCAGGCCTGCCAACTGATTGTTGAACCACGGCTGATCGGTCACGGGCTTTCCGGCGGCAAGTTCGTGGGCGACCACGTCGAATGCTTGAGCAAATGTCTGCCCGGAGGCTTGTATCCACAAACTGATAAGGAGATGAGTCAAAATCAACGCTGTTGGGGAGATCGCGAGCAATACGCCCGATGTAGCCCACTTCAAGCAGCATATTGCCAGGTAATTCACGCTGAACGGTGAAGTCTATGCTGTAGCTCTTGCCGACTTTGAAGTTGGGATCCACGGCGAAGGACAGATTCTCTCCGCCGAGAGCCGGGACGATCGGGGAGGAGACTGCCGGCACTTGCGGAACGGGAAGGTCGCCATCCACGCCGACACGGAATCCAGACGCGCCGATATTGCTGGCACCCGCAGCCGCGTTGCAGCCCGGACCGGTAGCACCGGTATTCAGGTTGCAAGCGGGCGTGGCCAGGACCAATGTTTGTGCAAATCCAACTCCGAGTTGCGGAATTTCCACGCTCTGCACATTGTTAATGCGGTCGTAGTAGATGCCAAAGCCCGCGCGTACCACGGTTTTGCCCTGACCGAAGACGTTGCCTAGCAGTCCATCCTTATAAGAAGGATTCCAGGCGACGGAAAGACGCGGTGCGATATTGCCATAGTCTGTGTTCCAAATGCGGCTGCGGCCAGAGTCCTTGATGGGCAGGTAGCCGATCGTTGGGTTGAATACCTGACCGCTCAAGGCGGCCTGGTTCTTAGCCTGGATGTACCCGGTAGCCGTCAGGATCTGACCAGTGCCGTTATCAATTTCAAAGGTTTGCTGGTCATGGGCTTCTGTCGGCGGTGTTTGCCAGCCGTAGCCGAGGCCGTAGGTGAGGGTCAATGTAGACTTTATGCGCCAGGTATCCTGAGCATAAAAGTTGTACGCTTGCTGATTGGTGTTGGCAATCAAAGGCGTGCCAAACGGCTGAGGCGAGAGGCTTCCGTCGCGGACGGCCAGCACGTTTATATTGTCTACGATGCCGAGGGTTGCGGCATACAAACGGTCCCACCGAAGAACGTCGGTCGGTTGCAGGCAAAACGTTGTGAGAGTGGAACTGCAGGATGGCGGCCGGTTGATTGCTGGAATGGTCTGGTTGGTACCGAAGACGTCGGCATCTTCCGTGGCAACGAGAGAGGCCAGGGAGCCGACGACTTTATCGTTGCGCTGGGCGATGAGCGGCAACCAGCGAACGTCGCCACCGGCCGTTATGGTGTGGTGACCTTTGATGTGCGTGAAGTTATCCACAAGTTGTTTGTTCCGCTGGAAATTGCCTTGCGTGCGGGCGCGTTGCGTGTCCACGTCAATCGGTACGTCGATGAGTCCCGTCGCAGCAAGTCCGGGAGCGAGAGCGACGAACCCAGCCGAGGTATTTGTGCCCGCAAGGGCCAAGGTCGCCGCGGAAGCGCTGGGGGACACACCAGGGATGAAATTACGGCTGCGAATCCATCCATAGCGAATGGTGTTGCTCGTGAATGAGTTAAATGCATAGTCGAGCGCGCCGATAGCTCCATCACCGCGAAGGTCGTTACCGCTCGTGGCGATGGTCTTGTTCCCAAGCGTGTCAATCTGATTAGGGGTTACGTTGAGCGACCGTGAATAGATATAGCGGCCATAAAAGTGCATTTTGTCCGTGAAGTTGTGGTCAAGCCGGAAGGTAACGTAGTCATCCTTAACTGGTGTTGAGGCCGAGGCGACAAAGCCGGTCGTGTTGTTTCCATCCACTCCGGGAAGGCTGGGATCGTTGCCGGCTGGGTTGAGCTTGTAAAGAGTTTCGATCGTCGGACTAATGCCTATGCCACGAGGATCGCACGGAAGGTTTCCGGAGGGCCCGCAGGCGGTGGACGTCGCCAGGTTATATTGCCTTACCACTCCACTGGCGTCCTGGAACGACAGGATGCCATTCTGCAGGTTAGTTGTCGGAACAATGTGGCTCACCTGGGATGCGGATGGGAAACGGCGAACCTCGTAGTTGCTGAAAAAGAAAGTCTTATTCTTGATGATCGGTCCACCGACGCTGACCCCTTCGCGGTTGTCCTTGAAAGGAGTTTTCCTCGTGAAAGAATTTCCAGTTGCTGCGTCCGGCGTGTGGTTTAAGTCCCAGGAATTGGCATTGTATCCATCGCTCTGATGGAACCAGTAGCCGTCTCCATGAATCGTGTTGCCGCCGCTCTTGCTGATCAGAGTAATGTTGCCGCCAGAGGATCGGCTGAAATCGATGTTGGAATTGGTCACGCCTACCCGGAATTCTTCCAGGCTTTCCACGCCGGTGGGAATGAAGTTGACAGCCGTTGCGCCGCCACCGACGGTGTTGTCAGTAATGTCGATGCCATCCATTGTGATCGCGTTTTGGTCGCTGCGCGCGCCGGCCACCGTTCCGCCGTTATTTCCAAAACCGCCGTTGGCTGGCGTGTCATACGGAGTCGTTCCCGGCTGGAGTGTTAGCAGTTCCGAGGCGTCACGCGTCAGCGTTGGCAACCGCGAAAGCGTGGTGCCGCCAATGACGTCGCCGACCTGGGCGTCCGTGGTTTGCAGTTCCACTCTGGCCTCCGTCGAAACTGTGACGGTCTCGGTGACCTGACCGAGATCGAGCTTAACGTCCACGGTGTAGTTTTTCGTAACGTCCACGGTCAAGGAAGTGACCGTAGAGGATCGGAATCCCTCCTTCTTAACCGTGACCTCGTACTCTCCGGGAGCAACATTGACGAACGTATATTGTCCGGCTCCATTGCTGGTCTGAGTTACCTGGTTATTTGTAGCTCGATTGCGAAGAACTACTGTAGCGTCGGAAACTGCGGCACCGCTCGGATCAGAAATCGTTCCGACTACGGTTCCTGTTGTCGCGGTTTGCGCCCAACTAACGGCCGGAAGCGTGCATGCGACCGCGATCAAGAACGTGCAGATGGCAAAGCAAAGGCTAACCTTTCTCACAAAGACACCCCTTTCCCCAAACGAGTAGGGCATCAGGTAAGGAAGGAAGCAGAATGGGTCCACAAAAGTACTTACAGCAATCTCATAACAAGAATCACCACATTCCTATTAAGAGAGAAAGACCCGCAACAGCCCCAGACTACCCCGTACCACCCAACCACCCCGGAACCCACACCTCTCTAACGAAGAAGTGTTGTTCAAAGGCATCAGACGCCCGCAAATCGGAGAATGGTTACTCTGGAACTCAAAAAGTATTCTGAAATAAATCTAAAGCGATTCTTGTTTCCGGAAAATTGTATTTCCAAGAGACCGCTTCTGAAAAATTGTAGAAAAAAGAGCGCCGCCTGGACTTTTTTGAATTAACAGTGCTCGACGAGTTCACGATATGAAGTAGTGAAGGCTCTCGCTCGGTCGATCTGAGGAACTTGAAAGTCTCTCCGTCGTATGCGGGGCGACGTAAACGACGGGCAGGCCGGTCTGGCCTGCACTTCTCTGGTGCAAAATTGCCATCCCGAGAACGTGATTTCTTCCATTGTTTCCACGGACCGTTCGGGATTCTACTGTTTACCATATCTCGTTCCACTCGACACGAGTCATGGTTCCCGGAAAGCCGAAATCACGCTAGAATTGTAAGTAATGTTTACGCAAATAAAAGGAACTGACACAGCGGTAAGCGGCCGTCCGCGACGCAAGACCTACGGCGTGCGCGTTGGGCACGTCCTGGTGGGCGGCGGTGCGCCAATCGTCGTGCAGTCCATGACCAACACGGATACTGCGGACGTGGCGACAACGTTCAAGCAGTCGATCGAGCTTGCGGAAGCCGGATCCGAGATCGTGCGCTGGACGGTGAATGTGCCGGAAGCCGCCGCCGCCGTTCCGGAGATCAAGAAGCGGTTGCTGGACGCCGGATGCACTGCGCCAATCATCGGAGATTTTCACTACAACGGACACGTGCTGCTCGCGAAGTATCCGGAGTGCGCCAAGGCGCTGGACAAGTATCGAATCAATCCGGGCAACGTCGGCGCGGGCCAGCGGCGCGACGAGCAGTTTTCCACGATTTGCAAAATTGCCCGGGATAATGGAAAGCCTGTGAGGATCGGCGTAAATGGCGGCTCGCTGAATCAAGAGCTCGTCATGCTCAAAATGCAGGAGAACACGGACAAGAATCTGGGTAAGGAGTCCGAAGAGATTATTAATGATTGCATGGTGCTCTCGGCGCTTCAGTCGACGGAATTGGCGCTGGAGTGCGGCCTGCGGCAGGATCAAATTATTATTTCGTGCAAAACTTCGCGGCCGCGGGATTTGATTACGGTCTATCGCGATTTGTCCAGCAAGACTCAACAGCCGCTGCATCTCGGCTTGACCGAAGCGGGCATGGGGATGAAAGGCCAGATTTGGTCAGCCGCCTCGCTGGGGGTTTTGCTTTATGAAGGTATTGGCGACACGATTCGGATTTCGCTCACGCCAAAGCCCGGTGGCGACCGTCGCGAAGAGGTTTACGCGGCCTGCGAGCTGCTTCAAGCGCTCGGGCTGCGTTCGTTCTCTCCGAGCGTGACGGCTTGCCCTGGATGCGGACGCACGACCAGCACAACTTTCCAGGAGTTGGCGGAACGAGTCCAGGACTACATCCGTGAAAGCATGCCCATCTGGAAGACGCAATACGAAGGCGTGGAAACCATGACTCTGGCGGTGATGGGCTGCATCGTAAACGGCCCGGGCGAATCGAAGGCCGCAAATATCGGCATTAGCTTGCCAGGGACCGGAGAAACGCCGCGCTGCCCGATCTATATTGATGGAAAGAAAGATGTCACCCTCGAGGGAACATACGACGAACTGGCGTCTGCGTTCCAGACACTCGTCGACAATTACATCGCCAAGAAATATCCTCGCAAGACCGCGGAAGCAGTGGCTCCGGCGGTACGCTGAAGGGTTCCATGAAAATTAGCCGGGAAGATGTGGAAAGAGTTGCGGAACTTGCCTATCTGGACTTGAGCGAGGCCGAACTCGAAAACTATCGCAACCAACTTGACGACATCCTCGAGTACATCGGGAAGCTGGATGAACTGGACACTTCCCGAGTCGAGCCTATGGCGCAAGTCTTGGCTGACGACCAAAGCGCCGACGCGACATTGCGGGAGGACGTTGTAGTGCCGTGTAGCGTGGCCGGAGATATCCTGAAGCAAGCACCGGATCCCGAGGCGCCGTACTTTCGGGTTCCGAAAGTGATTGAACGATGAGTAGGACGGACACTCCTGTGTGTCCGAGTTTGTAAGGAACCGAAGAACTGCAAAAAAAGGACGGGCAAAAATGCCTGTCCACGGGACGCGATGTGAGTGCGAATTGGACGATTGACGGAGTGAAAGAAGCTCTGACGGCGAAGAAGCTTTCGGCGCGAGAGCTGGCTGCGGACTTTTATGCGCGGATTCGGGAACGCGACTCAGAGCTGAATGCTTACCTGACGCTTTCCGAAGAGCGCGCCTACGCGCAAGCCGACCGCGTGGATTCTATGATTGCCGCGGGGAAACCGCTTCCTCCGCTGGCGGGCGTACCCGTGGCCATCAAAGATGTCATCAGCACGCGCGGAGTGCGCACGACTTGCGGATCGAAGATCCTCGAACATTACGTCCCGCCTTACGACGCCACTGCGGTGGAAAGATTAGAAGCGGCAGGAGCAGTAATACTCGGCAAGACCAATTGCGACGAGTTTGCCATGGGCAGTTCGAACGAAAACTCAGCGTATGGACCTGTGCGAAACCCGGAAGCGATGGACCGGGTGCCGGGAGGTTCCAGCGGAGGGTCGGCAGCGGCGGTGGCGGCCGGGCTAGCCGTGGCCTCGCTGGGAACGGATACGGGCGGATCTATCCGGCAGCCGGGCTCGTTCTGCGGAATTCCCGCGATGATGGGAAGCTACGGCCGTGTGTCGCGCTACGGGCTAATCGCATTTGCATCTTCCCTAGACCGGATCGGCCCATTTGCTACCAATTCTCGGGACGTGGCTGCCATCTTGAAAGTCATCGCAGGGCGCGATGCGAACGATTCTACCTCGACAACTGCGCCCGTTCCGGATTATCGGGCCGTGATGGAAAAACCCGTCAAAGGAATGCGTATCGGCATCCCGAAGGAATATTTCGGCGAAGGGATGGACGACGAGGTTCGAAAAAAGATTGAAGCTGGAATTGAAGTATTCAAAAAGCTTGGGTGCCAGCTCCAGGAAATTCACATGGCTCATACGGACTATGCGATCGCGACCTATTACATTATCGCGACGGCCGAAGCCAGTTCGAACTTGGCACGGTATGACGGAGTGAGGTATGGCCTTCGGGTGGAAGACGATTCGCTCCTCGCGATGTACCGTAAGACGAGAGGCGCGGGATTTGGAGCCGAAGTAAAACGGCGCATCGTGCTCGGGACTTATGTATTGTCGGCGGGCTACTATGATGCGTATTACCTCAAGGGCCAGAAAGTTCGCGCGCTGATTGCACGGGATTTTCGCGATGCATTTACGAAGGTCGATGCGATTGTGACGCCCACGTCGCCGGTCCCTGCCTTTAAGCTGGGAGAGCGCACGAACGACCCGCTACAAATGTATCTTGCTGATATATATACGGTTACGGGGTCACTTGCAGGGGTGCCTGGCATCTCGGTCCCTTGTGGAAAAATCTGCGGAAAGCTGCCTGTGGGGTTGCAAATTTTCGGACCTGCTTTCGGCGAAGCCCGCGTTCTGCAATTGGCTCATGCCTTCGAGCAAGCCGGCGGCGGAGCGGTTTAACCCCTTAGCTAGTGGAGGTGGAGGTCGCGGTGCCGCCGAAACTCGATTCCCTCATAGCTAGCATGACCAATACCCAGGCAGGATTTTTGCGCGCGGCCGATGCGGTTTCGGCTAAGGAGTGGAGGACTCGCCCCAGCGAAGGGAAATGGTCGGCTGCGGAATTAGTCGCGCATTTGATGATGGTGGAACGCGCGGTCATCGGGAAGGCCGACCGGGTGGCGCGGAAGCCGCCGAAGCACGTTCCATTATTTAAGCGGATCCACCTCCCGATGGCGCTCGTGGAGTCTCGCTTGATTCGGCGCAAATCGCCCGTCCCCATAGACACGGCCATGCTTCAGGGTAAAGAAGTGATGCTCGCTGAGCTGCGGGACGTACGAGAACGCTCACTAGCGTTCTTGGAAGAAAATAGAGGCCGCGATTTAGGGAAATATTATTGGCCTCATCCAGCGCTCGGAACTTTGAATACCTATCAATGGATCCAGTTCCTCGCAGCCCACGAAGTTCGGCACACAAAACAGATGCGGGAAATTGAAGCGAGTCTACCGAAAGTCATAGAGAGTTTGCAAAAGTAGGACATTTTTTCCCGCACATTTCCCATTTTCCCTCCTTGGTACCAGCGCCCTGTGATTTAAAGGAAAAAGAGTAACGTCTTTTTACACAGGGGCTTGGAACAAAAGTACTAGCCACTTCGTTTCAGCTTGTGAGAACGGAACTACTATTGCTCTAGAAAATGGGTATCGAGTACGCTACAAAAAGCATCGAAGAGTTTGTAAGAGGACATTGGCAGGACAGAGTGCAAAAGAGTACAAGGAACAAGGCCATGGTTACCGTCAAATCGAGCCAAAAGATTTTTACCGATACGGAAATCGCAAACCTGACAGGCATTTGTGTCGATCACATCCGCAATTTCGCGAAAAGCCGCCATTTGGGATTTATCGCGCGGGCCGCGGAAGCAGCTGGCAAGCAGGCGGACCAGTGGCTTTTTACGCTGTCAGACTTGATGGTGCTGGTTACTCTGTTTCCTCGATGCACGCACTAGGGTAACCCCCTCAGCTTCGATTTGAGAGAGGCTCTTTCCGCTACGCCGGAAGGAGCCTTTTGCTTTTTGGGGCAGTTGCGGGACAGTGGGTACCGGGGTATGCTCCCGAGAGGGCAAACCGCTCCAGCCAGCCGGCATCTGATAGCCTAGAAACCGCCATGAATCTGACTCCTACCCTCCTTTTGATCCTTCAAGCGTGCCTGTTGTGCTGGGGAGGATACACCTGGCAAAGCGCATCGGCGGTTGATTCCCCCACGCGGCAAGAAGCCCAGAGTGCCAAGAAGCCCGCTGCCAAACAGGCGCCTACAGCGGAAGAAGTAACAAGGCATCCTCGGGGCAAAAAGCTGGTGCTCAAGGACGGAACCTACCAGCTTGTCCGTAACTATGAAAAGAACGGCGAGCGCGTGCGCTACTACAGCGTGGAAAGAGGCGCCTGGGAAGAGATTCCCGCGTCGATGGTGGATTGGGAGGCCACGAAAAAAGCGGAAGCAGACGACGAGAAAACGACCTCGGCGCTGCTGGAAAAAGCTCGGATTCAAGAGGCCGCGTCGAAGGCCGAAACGCCGGTGGACGTGGACGCGAGTTTGATGGTTGCCCCTGGAGTGTTCTTGCCTGACGGAGAGGGAATGTTTGCGATTGAGGGCAAGTCCGTGAAACACCTTGAGCAGGCTGGCTCGCAAGCGAAAACTGACAAGAAGACAGTTCTCAAACAGATCCTTTCGCCTATTCCTATCGTCCCGAGCAAACGGAATATTGAAATTCCGGGAGCACGAGCTGCCGTGCGGCTCACGTACGCGGTGCCGGAGTTCTATCTGCGAGAGCCGACTTCCAACCCGGACCAAGATTCGACGGTGCTCAGAAGCAGCCGGCAAGGCGCGGATGGACCGGATGTCGCCCTCGTACGAGCAAAGGTCAAGGGGAACAAACGAATGCTTGAGTCCATCCGAAGTCTTTTTGGGCAGGAGTTGTCGCAGGACCGAGTTGAAATAGCGATCCAGCGTTGGGAAGTGGCGCCGGACATATACAGATTTACGCTGAGCGCCCCGCTGCCTCCAGGCGAGTATGCGCTGGCGGAAATCCTGCAAGATGGATTGAACTTGTACGTATGGGACTTTGGCGTGGATGCCGCTCCCACATCCAAGGCCGCTCCGCACTGATTCCGAACCCCGATTGCGCGAAATAGAGAAAGACCCAGCCCCAAAAAACGAGGGTGGGCCACTCGCCAGTTGAAAGTCGAAAGTTGGAAGTAGAAGGAAGAGAGATCCTTTGGCCGACGAGGTGTGCGCCTATCCCCCTCCCCGGTTTTTTTGGAAGTGTTCATTCTAAAGGGTTTTAAGTCCTGTGTTTTGGAAGTGCGGATTCCAAAGGGGTTACGGGCGGGTTTTTCGGAAGTGCGGATTCTAAAAGAGTTAGTGATTGGTGACGCGTGACTGGTGACTGGGGGAAGAATGGAAGCTACGTCACCAGTGGAGCCATACCCGGCGGATCGGGGCAGGTGCCGCGCACAGGTTGCAGGCCCAGACAGATATTGGACAGAAGCGGATGGAAGTTGGGAGTGCGGGCGGGAGTGGCGTAGGCGAAACATAGGGAATGGTAGCATCGGAGTATCGAAAGGTAAAGTGTTTTGCAGGGAATGGTCGAAATTGGGGCTTGGATGGCAATTTTGGGAGGTTGAACGGCGAGGCTGGCTAGGAGGAATTAGCGCCGGGGCATTGGAAAACGTCCCGTCTGTCCCTCTGTCCTCCTCTGTCCTCGAGTATCATGAAACTGCTGAAGCAAACAAAGACAGTCCCATAAGGAGACTCGCTGCAATAGCCTGAAGGCGCGGCCTACCCTTGAGAAAACCTGACAAGCCCACTCCAGAGAGGGCCGCAAACGGCAAGATTTCCACCAATTCTCGGGTTATTGGCCGAGTTCTTAAGCCCAACCAAAAAACCACTGTCACCCCCACAAGGAAAAGCCAGAGATCGCATGTGATTATGAGAGAGAGCAAACCTAGAAGGCTACGCCATCTCGGCAAACTTCGTCTTAACTTAGAATCCCAGCCAATATAGGCTAGAATGCTAAGCACAGGGACCGCTAAGAAAGCTCCTACGATAACGACGCTGCGCGTAATATCCGAACTCACTGCTACTCCCATTAAATTCTTTTCAGGTTCAGCCATCGCTCTGCTTGCATTTCCAGGTTGGGTCCATAGGAGAAGATAGCACAACTCAACAGTTCGCCGAGCTAAGAACAACTCGATTGTCGGTGCACGGCAGGGCTAGACCTTCAGGAAATTCTGCCTAAGCACCGTGCGTTCGATTTTAGAAGACGGCGCGCCAGTACCCAATGTCGCAGGTCTGCACACCGGCCGCAGTGACGCAGGCGCCGGGTACCCAAACGAACCCAAAACCGGCGGGTGGCCCGGGCGGATCTACATGATCTGTTTTTCGCGTGGACTGAGATCATGACGGCGAATATACCATATTCGTAGTTGAAGGGAGGGTTAGAATGTTGCTGTTGGGGTGCCCCACACGTCGGTGTTACGTGTGGGGATTTTGGAGTGGTGCGATGCCGAAACGACTCAAGCGCTACTACGGACGGGGCCATCTCCATTTTCTGACGTTTAGCTGCTACCGGCGGCTGCCACTCCTAGGAACAGCGCGGGCCAGGAATGTATTCGTCTCGGCGCTGGCAAAAATTCGCGAACGCTATCACTTTCTGCTGATTGGCTATGTCGTGATGCCCGAGCATGTTCACCTGCTCATCAGCGAGACTCCGAAATGCACGCCATCGCTGGTGCTGAAAGTATTGAAGCAGCGCGTTTCACGCGATTTGAGAAAACAGAGACGCCGCGCGCCGAGGGAGCAGATGAGCCTGGCTTTTCATGAAGGCGAAGCGGAGTTGCCGCGATTTTGGCAGCCGCGATTCTACGACTTTAACCTGTATAGCGCCAAGAAGAAGCGAGAGAAGCTAGAGTACATGCACGCCAATCCAGTGAAGCGGGGACTGGTGAGAAATCCGGCTGAGTGGGTGTGGAGCAGTTTCCTGTCTTACGAAAAGGGAGAGGGAGGAGTGGCGCCAATCGATTTCGCGGATTGAAAAGCCTTATGAAGAGGAAGTGAACAGAAACAAACTGACAAAGTCAAAAGCCCCACACGTAAAACCGACGTGTGGGGCACCCCCACCCCCTCTGTGAGATTGCAGGAAAGTGTGAAAAGGACAAACCCCCACGTATAAGAACGATACGTGGGGCACACGCACCCCCAAGTCAAAGACTACTGCTATGGCTTCGCGACCTGCTTGCCACGCCAATCCAGTGAAGCGGGGACTGGTGAGAAGTCCGGCTGAGTGGGTGTGGAGCAGTTTCCTGTCTTACGAAAAGGCAAAGGGAGGAGTGGTGCCAATCGATTTCACGGATTGAAAAGCCTTATGGAGAGGAAGTGAACAGAAACAAACTGACAAAGTCAAAAGCCCCACACGTAAAACCGACGTGTGGGGCACCCAAATTCTTTGTGAAGGCATCATTCTGGCGCGGTATCAGGCGGGGCGGCGGCGAAGACTTCCTGGAGAATGGCCAGGACGTCGGAAATGCGGAAGGGTTTCTGCAAGAAGCGGGGCTCGGCCGGGGCCTCCCTCCAATTGAGATGATTCCATGAGATCTCCGGTCATAAAGATTACCGCCGGTTTGCGCGGACCCGCGGCCGCGAGGATTTGCTGGGCTGCCGCCTTGCCACTGAGATAGTTGCCGTCTTGAGAGAGGTTCAAGTCACAAAGCAGTGCGTCATGGGGATGTTTGGCGACGAGGGCAAGGGCTTCCTCCAGGGTTCCGGCGCAGTCCACGCGCAATTCGCGGGTGACGAGACCCTCGAAGAGCAGGCTGCGGAGACTTTCCTCGTCGTCAAGAATAAGAATGGAACGACCGCTTAAGAGGCCGAGCGAGGCAGGCGACACCGTGCCTATGGGAGCAGGGGTTGCAAGACTCGGGAAAGGGGACGCTTGCTCGAGGGAGGCCGGGAGATAAACCGTGAATGCGGAGCCACCGGCAGGAAGGGCTTCCGCTTCAATGGTGCCGCCGTGTTCGCGAATGATAGAGAGGCAGATGCTGAGACCAAGGCCAGTGCCGCCGCCGGGACGTTTGGTGGTGTAGAAGGGGTCGAAGAGCCGAGGGATGGATTCAGGCCGAAGGCCAATACCATCGTCCTGGAAAGTGACGGAAATGCGAGAACCGATGACGGGCAAAGCGAATCTGAATACGACCCGATTCACGGACCTCGCGAATGGCCTGCTCGGCGTTGGTGACGAGATTGAGAAAGACTTGAATGAGCTGATTGGCGTCGCCAATAACGCCGGGCAAGTCCGGCTGAGGGCGGAAATCAAGCTCGACGTTGTTTCTGCGGAGAGAATGTTCGTGCAACTGCAGAGTGCGATCGATGATGCTGTTGAGATCAACGGGCTTTTTCTGCGGCGAGGCGGGCCGGGAGAATTCGAGAAGATTCTGAACGATGCGCGCGGCGCGGCGAGCCTGGCGATGCGTCAATTCGAGCTGGCGCTTGGTGGCTCTCGGTCCTCATTCGGGCGTTCGCGCAATAATTCGGTGACGCCGAGGATGGCAGTGAGCGGGTTGTTGAGCTCGTGCGCGACGCCCGCGAGCATCTGGCCCATGGCAGCAAGCTTTTCCGCCTGGATGAGCTGCTCTTCAAGCCGTTTGAGTTCCGTGACATCGCGGCCGGAAAGAACCACGCCTTCGATTTTTCCGGTTTCATCGGCAAGAGGGCTGAAATTGAAGCGGATGCGGCGCCATTCGCCCAGCTTGTGGCGAACGCGAACCTCGAGAGAAGCGTAAGTCTGACGTCCAGCGAGAATATCCGCGAAGAGCGCCAGGAGGATGGGAAGATCTTCGGCATGGGTACGTCCGCCGAACTGCATTTCCGCGGTTTCGGAGATTTCATAACCGAGAACTTCCTTGCAGCGCGGGCTAACAAACGTGTAATGCGAATTGGTATCCACGACGAGAATGAGATCCGGGAAGCTGTCCACGAGGCGGCGCGCGAATTCCTGCTCCTTGTGGAGCTGGCGCTCCATCTGGCGGCGGGCGGTGATGTCCATGACGGAACCCTGATAACGAATGACGCGGCCGGAGGTGTCGCGAACGGCGGCGGCGGTATTCAGGCAAACGACGGGGGTGCCGTCCTTGCGAATAAAGTAATCTCGCGGCCCTGGGGACTGGATTGGCGCTCGACTTCTTCCACGAGCGATTTTCTCTCGGCACGGTCCGGCGAAGATCTCCTGGACATGTTTGAGGAGCAATTCTTCCTTGGAATCATAGCCGAGCATGCGGACGAGAGCGCGGGATTGGCGTCGAGAATGGTGCCGTCGGGCGATAGTGATGTAGATGCCTTCCTGGAGAGTTTCGAAGAGTTCGGTGAAGCGAGCTTCGTTTTTGCGGAGCGCGGTGATGTCGCGGCCGAGAACGGTGAGGCCATGGACTTGGTTGTCGCGCGTCATGGCGTGAGCGACGCAATCGAAATAGCAAACGGAATTCTGCTTCTTGAGGCGGACCTGGATGATGCCGGACCAGTGGCGGCGTTCGAGAAAACGGGGCATGGCGCGGCGGATTAATTCGGCGCCCTCGCCGCTGCCCTCTTCGAGGAAATCCGTAACCTGGCGTGCCGATGATCTGCTGATAGCTGGCGCCAACAAGATCGGCAAAGCTGTGATTGACGGCGCGGATTTCGCCTTCGAGTGAGACGGCGAGAAGGATGTCGTCGAAGGAATCGATGAGGTCGCGATAGCCTTGCTGGGAGCGCGAGATGACGGCAAGAAGCTGGTCCATCTGCTTGTCGCTGGGAGGAGCGGCATCGTGGTGCTCAAGGCCGCGGACCAGGCCGCGCAGCTCGGAGATTTCCTGCGTGCGCTTCCAGGCATAGAGCACCAAAAAGAACGACGAGGACGACGAGGCCAATCGGCAGGGCTTCGAAACGGAGAGCCAGAGAACGAATGGTGCTCCATGAGGTGAAGGCAAAGACGATCGAAAGGATCAGGAGAAGAGAATAAAGGTGAGCCGCCAGAGTTCGCTCTGGCGTTTCTCGAACTGCTCGAAGCGAGACGCAACCGTGGGGCGGCTGGAACCGCCAGACGGAGAACCCTTCGCGGAACCTGAAGAGAACTCGTCGTGTTTGGGCATGAGAGACGCGGGCGGCGAGCTGGCGAGAGCGGCCAGGAACCACCCGATTAAGTGCACAAGTTATTGTAGAAAAGCTGCGAAGAACGGGCAATGACGGGGACGGCAGGCGGTGCCTGAACGTTACCTGTTCAGAGTGACTTAAAAATAAAGCGTCCCGGGGTGAACCGGGACGCTTTATTGGATTCAGTTATGTAGGAGGAGGGAAACTCCGCCGTTCAAGCAGGTTAGCCTTCCGTGGCAGCGTCGGCTTCGGTGTCCTTTTGGAGGAAGTCGAGAGCCGCGGCTTCTTCTGCGGTGAGCTCGGCGGCTTCCGGAATTTCCTCGACGGGAGCGGGGGCGGGCATTTCCGTCAGCAACTGAATGCTGCGGTAGTGCTCGAGGCCCGTTCCAGCAGGAATGAGGCGGCCCATGATGACGTTTTCCTTGAGGCCGCGGAGGTAGTCCACCTTGCCGGCAACAGCGGCTTCGGTGAGCACGCGCGTGGTCTCCTGGAAGCTCGCGGCCGAGATGAAAGAATCGGTCGAGAGCGAGGCCTTGGTGATGCCGAGGAGCAACGGACGCCCAGTTGCGGGACGGCCACCGTCGGCGATGACGCGGTCGTTTTCCTCGCGGAAGCGGAACTTGTCCACCTGCTCTTCGAGGAGGAACTGGTGTCGCCAACGTCTTCGACCTTGACCCAGCGCATCATCTGACGCGAGATGGTCTCGATGTGCTTGTCGTTGATGTTGACGCCCTGGAGGCGGTAGACCTCTTGAATGGCGTTGACAAGATAGGCTTGCGTGAACTTTTCGCCGAGGACGGCGAGCAAGTCGTGCAAGTTGAGCGGACCATCAATGAGGGCTTCGCCGGCCTTGACGTGATCGCCTTCCTGAACGTTGATGTGCACGCCGCGCGGGATGGAATATTCCTTGGTGGTCTTGCCATCTTCGCTTTCGACGTAGACCTTGCGCATGCCCTTGGCGATATCGCCGTAACGGACGACGCCGTCGACTTCGCTGATGACGGCGGGATCCTTGGGCTTGCGGGTTTCGAAGAGCTCGACGACGCGCGGGAGACCACCGGTGATGTCCTTCGTCTTGGTGGTTTCGCGCGGGATTTTCGCGAGCACGTCTCCGGCTTGCACTTCGTCGCCGTCCTTGACCATCAAGTGGGCGCGAGAAGGCATGAGGTACTTTTTGCGGACCTTGCCCGAAGAGTCGCGGACAAGAATCGCGGGCTGATGCTTCTCATCGCCGGGAGGCAGAGTGACGACGTCCTGCGAGAGGCCGGTCACTTCGTCCACTTGCTCTTCAATGGTCACGCCGGTCTTGCAGGTCGTCAAACTTCACGGAGCCGGCGGTTTCGGTGAGGATCGAGAAGGTGAACGGATCCCATTCGGCAAGAATCTGGCCGTGGGTGACATGTTCGCCGTCTGACAACGCGGAGGCGCGCGCCGTAAACAACGTGGTAGCGCTCCTTCTCGCGGTCTTTTTCATCCACGATGGCGATGAGGCCGGCGCGGTTCATGGCGATGGAAGTGCCGCCGCGGCCCTCGACGAACTTGAGGTCCACGAACTTGACGACGCCGTTGTTGCGCGCTTCGAGCGTGGAACGCTCGGAAACGCGGGTGGCGGTTCCGCCGATGTGGAAGGTACGCATGGTCAACTGCGTGCCGGGTTCGCCGATGGATTGCGCGGCGATGACGCCGACGGCTTCGCCAAGCTCAACCATGCGGCCGGAGGCGAGGTTGCGGCCGTAGCAGAGAGCGCAAACTCCGCGGCGGGATTCGCAAGTGAGCACGGAGCGGATGCGCACGCGCTCGATACCCGCTGCTTGCACCTGGTTGGCGAGGTCTTCGGTGATTTCCTGGTTGATGTCGACGATGACGGTGCCCTCGAAGTCCTTGATCTTGTCGAGGGAAACGCGGCCGACGATGCGGTCGCGCAGCGGCTCGACTTCGACGCCGGCTTCGACGATGGGTTCGACGTAGATGCCGTCCGTGGTGCCGCAATCGCGCTCGTTGATGATGACGTCTTGAGCCACGTCAACGAGACGGCGGGTGAGGTAGCCGGAATCGGCGGTCTTGAGCGCCGTATCGGCCAAGCCTTTACGCGCACCGTGGGTCGAGATGAAGTACTGCAGCACGGTGAGGCCTTCGCGGAAGTTGGAGGTGATGGGCGTTTCGATGACTTCGCCGGAGGGCTTGGCCATCAAACCGCGCATACCGGAAAGCTGGCGGATCTGCTGTTTCGAACCGCGAGCTCCGGAGTCCGCCATGACGTACACGGGGTTGATGTTGCCCTCTTTGTCCTGATTCTCGAGAGCTTTGAACATTTCGTCAGCGACTTTTTCGGTGACGTCGCCCCAGATGGCGATGACCTTGTTGTAGCGCTCGCCGTTGGTGATGGCGCCGTCGAGGTACTGCTGCTGAACCTTGACGACTTCCTTTTCGGCGTTTTCGACCAGCTTGTACTTGTCGCTGGGGATGAGCATGTCGTCGATGCCGATGGAGATGCCGGACTTGGTGGCGTACGTGAAGCCCAGCTCCTTCAGGTGATCGAGCAGGACGACGGTGTCCGTCCAGTCCGTAGCGCAAGTAGGCGTAATAGACGAGCTGCTGAACGCCCTTCTTTTTGAGAAGGCCGTTCACGTAGGGAAATTTCGCCGGCAAGTGCGAATTGAAAATGACGCGGCCGACGGTAGTCTGGATGAACTGGCGCTCCATCTTGACGGGCTCGGTGTGCGGCACGTCCTGATCGTCGTAGGCGGTAGTGAGGTCGATCACTTCGCCGCTATAACGGAGGCGGATCGGAGTGAGCAGCTCGACTTCACCGGCTTCGAGCGCGAGGACGACTTCGTCGGACTGACCGAAGACGCGGCCTTCGCCCTTGGCGCCGGGCTTGGACTTGGTCAAATAATAGATGCCGAGGACCATGTCCTGCGACGGAACGGCCAGAGGCAGACCGTGCGCGGGAGACAGGATGTTGCGCGAGCTGAGCATGAGCACGGACGCTTCGACCTGGGATTCCGGCGAAAGCGGAATGTGCACGGCCATCTGGTCGCCGTCAAAGTCCGCGTTGAACGCGGTGCAGACGAGCGGGTGAATGCGGATGGCTTTGCCTTCGACGAGGACCGGTTCGAACGCCTGAATGCCGAGGCGGTGAAGCGTGGGAGCGCGGTTGAGAAGCACGGGATGCTCGCGGATGACGTCCTCGAGAATGTCCCAAACGACCGGCTCTTGCTGCTCGACCATTTCCTTGGCTTGCTTGATGGTGGTGCAGTGGCCCTGGGCTTCGAGCTTGTGATAGATGAAGGGCTTGAAGAGCTCGAGCGCCATTTTCTTGGGCAGACCGCACTGGTTGAGTTTTAGCTCCGGGCCGACGACGATGACGGAGCGGCCGGAATAGTCCACGCGCTTGCCGAGAAGGTTCTGACGGAAGCGGCCCTGCTTGCCCTTGAGCGTATCGCTGAGGGACTTGAGCGGGCGATTGTTGGTGCCGCGCAGAACGCGGCCACGGCGGCCGTTGTCAAAGAGCGCGTCAACGGCTTCCTGGAGCATGCGCTTTTCGTTGCGGACGATGACGTCCGGGGCGCGAAGCTCCATGAGCTTCTTGAGGCGGTTGTTGCGGTTGATGACGCGGCGATAGAGGTCGTTGAGATCGGAAGTGGCGAAGCGGCCGCCGTCCAGAGGCACAAGCGGGCGCAACTCCGGCGGAAGGACCGGGACAACGTCCAGAATCATCCACTCCGGCTTGTTGCCGCTCTTGCGGAAAGCTTCGAGAACTTTCAGGCGCTTGGCGAACTTGATGCGCTTCTGAAGAGAAGGATCGGTCTTCATCTTCTCGCGGAGTTCCTCGGAGAGCTTATCCACTTCGACGCGGCGGAGAAGCTCCTTGATGGCTTCGGCGCCCATCTTGGCGGTGAACTGGCCGGGATATTCCTTCTGCAGTTCGCGGTATTTGTCTTCGAGCAGAACTTCGCGCTCGCGAAGAACGGCGACTTCGCCGGCGATCCACGACCACGAAGGCTTCGAAGTAAAGAATGCGCTCGAGGTCGCGCATGGAAATGTCCAGCAAGTAGCCGATGCGGCTGGGCAGGCCCTTGAAGAACCAGACGTGCGAGCAGGGCGAAGCCAGCTCGATGTGGCCGAGGCGCTCGCGGCGGACTTTACTGAGAGTGACTTCGACGCCGCACTTATCGCAGATGACGCCGCGATGCTTCATGCGCTTGTATTTGCCGCACAGGCATTCCCAATCGGTGACGGGGCCAAAAATCTTGGCGCAGAAAAGGCCGTCGCGCTCGGGCTTGAAGGTGCGGTAGTTGATGGTCTCCGGCTTGGTGACTTCGCCGTGGGACCACGAACGGATTTTTTCCGGACTCGCCAAACTGATGCGAATGGAATCGAAATCGGCGATCAAACTGGCGCGATCATAAGGGCTGCTGCGATACAAGGTTGTTTCCTCCCTCCCCGGCTTTCGCCGAGGGGCCGCGGTCCGATGTTTTGCACCGGACCGGCTGAGAACCCAAAAACCGAAAACTTACTAACTCACGAAGTGTTGCTTGCAGGGGCACGATATATCGTGCCCCTACGGTTAATCGGCGGCTTTGTCTGTCGGCGGCTTTTGCCGCTTCATCAATTCGACGTCGAGACAGAGCGACTGCAACTCGCGGACGAGGACGTTGAACGACTCGGGCACGCCGGGTTCGATACCCGGCTCGCCCTTGACGATGGCCTCGTAGATTTTCGCGCGGCCATAGACGTCGTCGGACTTCGCCGTGAGCAGCTCCTGCAGGATGTGCGCGGCGCCGTAAGCTTCGAGCGCCCACACTTCCATTTCGCCGAAGCGCTGTCCGCCGAACTGCGCTTTGCCGCCCAGCGGCTGCTGGGTGATGAGCGAGTACGGACCGATGGAGCGCGCGTGAATCTTGTCGTCGACGAGATGCGAGAGCTTGAGCATGTAGATGTAGCCGACCGTGACCGGCTGGTCGAACTGGTCGCCGGTCATGCCGTCGAAGAGGTTGATCTTGCCGGCGTGCGGCAAGCCAGCGACTTCGAGCAAGTGGCGGATTTCCGGTTCGCGAGCGCCGTCAAAAACCGGCGTGGCGAAGGGAATGCCGTCCTTGAATCCTTCGGCGTAATCGAGCAACTCTTCGTCGCTGAGCTTCGCGAGCGTCTTCCAGATGGTCGTGTCGCTGAATACTTCGCGGAACCAGCGGCGCAAAGCTTCCGCTTTCACTTCCTTGCTCAGCAAACGCTTGAGGCTGTTGCCTAGCTCCTTGGAAGCCCAGCCAAGGTGCGTCTCGAGAACCTGTCCGACGTTCATACGCGAAGGAACGCCGAGAGGATTGAGAACGATCTCGACGGGCGTGCCATCGGGAAGATACGGCATGTCTTCCTGCGGCACGATGCGGGCGATGACGCCCTTGTTGCCGTGGCGTCCGGCCATTTTATCGCCGATGGAGAGCTTGCGCTTCATGGCGATATAGACCTTGACCAGCTTGATGACGCCGGGAGGCAGTTCGTCACCCTTCTTGAGCTTTTCCTTGCGCTCCTCGGTGATCTTGCGGAGGACGTCGATCTGACGCGAAGTCATCTCCTCGATTTCTTCGATTTTCTCGATGAGGAGAGGATCCTTCTCGTTGAGCTTGAGGCGCTTGAGGTTGCGCGTCGAAATCTTTTCGATCAGGTCGCGCGTCAGTTCGACGCCCTTGGTCAAGAGACGCTTGTTAGTCTTTTCGTCGTGCAGGTCAGCCTGCAGAATTTTTCCGCCGAGCAAATCCGAGAGGCGCTTGAGGCGCTCATCCGTAAGGATGCGGATTTCGTCGGCGAGGTTCTTCTCGAGCTTGAAGACTTGCGTGGCTTCGATGGCCTTGTGGCGCTCGTCCTTTTCTCCGCCCTTGCGGGTGAAGATCTTGACGTCCACGATGGTGCCCTCGATGCCCGGCGGGCAGTAGAGGGAAGCGTCGCGAACATCGCCGGCCTTTTCGCCGAAGATGGCGCGAAGGAGCTTTTCTTCCGGCGTGAGCGTGGTTTCGCCCTTGGGCGTGACCTTGCCGACCAGAATGTCGCCTGGCTTGATGACCGCGCCGATGCGAATGACGCCGCTTTCATCCAGGTTGCGAAGGAAAGATTCGCTGATGTTCGGAATGTCGCGAGTGACTTCCTCGGGTCCGAGTTTGGTATCGCGCGCTTCGATTTCGTACTCCTCGATGTGAATCGAAGTGTAGTAATCGTCCTTCACCAGCTTTTCGCTGACGAGGATGGCGTCTTCAAAGTTGTAACCGCGCCAGGGAAGAAAGGCCACGAGCACGTTGCGGCCGAGAGCAAGTTCGCCGCGTTCGGTGCAAGGACCGTCCGCTAGGACCTGGCCCTTCTTCACGCGATCGCCGACGCGAACGAACGGCTTCTGGCTGATGCATGTGTTCTGGTTGGAGCGCTTGAACTTAATGAGCTGATAGATGTCCGCGCCCACTTCGCGGCTGAGCACGCCGGAGTGATCGGATTCGACGCGCACGATGATGCGCTCGGAGTCGACCTGGTCCACGATGCCTTCGCGCTTGCAAAGCACGACCGCGCCGGAATCGCGCGCAGTGACGCGCTCCATGCCGGTGCCGACGAGCGGCGCTTCCCCGCGAATGAGCGGCACAGCCTGGCGCTGCATGTTGGAACCCATGAGCGCGCGGTTGGCGTCGTCGTTCTCGAGGAACGGGATGAGGCTGGCGGCCACGGAGACGAGCTGCTTCGGCGAAACGTCGACGTAATCGACTTCGTCGCGGCTCTTGAGCACGAAGTTGCCGGCTTGGCGGCAGTTGACGAGCTCGGTGGTGATCTTCAAGCGTTCATCGAGCGAAACGTTGGCCTGCGCCACGACGTACTTGTCTTCTTCCCAGGCTGACAGGTAGAAGCAGTACGGTTCGTAGACGACTTTGCGGCGCTTCAGCTCTTCGTTGAGCTCCTCGACTTTGTCCTTCTCGACGATTTCGCCGGCTTTGAATTCGCTGTCTCCGGCGTTGACGATCTGGACGTAGTCGATGATGCGCCCGCCCTTTACGCGGCGATACGGCGACTCGATAAAGCCGTAGTCGTTGATGCGCGCAAAGCACGAGAGCGAGCTGATCAAACCGATGTTCGGACCTTCCGGCGTTTCAATGGGGCAAATGCGGCCGTAGTGCGTCGGGTGAACGTCGCGCACTTCGAATCCCGCGCGTTCACGAGAGAGACCGCCGGGCCCAAGAGCCGAAAGACGGCGCTTGTGGGTGATTTCGCTGAGCGGATTGGTCTGATCCATGAACTGGCTGAGCTGCGAGGAGCCGAAGAATTCGCGAATCGCCGCCATAACCGGCTTGGCGTTGACCAGGTCGTGCGGCATGGCCGTGGACATTTCCTGGTACACGCTCATCTTTTCCTTGATGGCGCGTTCCATGCGGACGAGGCCGATGCGGAACTGGTTTTCGAGCAGTTCGCCGACCGCGCGGACGCGGCGGTTGCCGAGATGGTCGATGTCGTCGACGACGCCGATGTTCTTGCGCAGCTTGAAGAGGTACTTGATCGCCGAAACGAAGTCCGGCGTATCGAGCGTGCGGTTATCCAGAGGAGTGTCGAGCCCCATCTTGATGTTGAACTTCAGGCGGCCGACGCGGCTGAAATCGTACTTGCGCGGATCGAAGAACATGCCGCGGAATAGATTGGTGGCCGTTTCAAGCGTCGGAGGATCTCCGGGACGCAGCTTGCGGTAGATTTCGATGAGCGCTTCCTTCGAAGAACGGATGGCGTCTTTATCCAGCGTGCGCGAGAGCACCAGGCCGATGTCGTCGCGCTCCGGGAAGAAGACGTCGACTTCGGTGATGCCGCCCTCGGCAAACGCTTGCCAGAGTTCGGGCGTCAAAGGCTTGTTGGCTTCGAGCAAAACTTCGCCGGTCTGGCGGTTGACGACGTCGGCGACGCTATACGCGCCTTCGAGATCCGCCAAAGCAGCGCGAACCTGCGAGATTTTCGCCTTGATCAGTTCCTTGAAGAGATTTTCGGTGATGCGCTTGTGCGCGCCGACGATCACTTCCTCGGAGCGCGGGTTGCGGATTTCGTGGGCCAGCTTGCGGTCCACGATGCCGGGCGAAACGTTCCAGAAAAGATCCTTCTCGCGGAGCGAGATGCGCTCGACCTGATAGAAGGTGCGCAGGATTTCTTCGTTGGACTTCATGCCCAGCGCGCGCAGGAAAATCGAGCCGAGGAATTTGCGCTTGCGGTCGATGCGCACGTAAAGAATATTCTTGGTGTCGTATTCGAATTCCACCCACGATCCGCGGTAAGGAATGATCTTGCCGAGGAAGTAGGAGCGGTTGTTGGCGCTTTCAAAGAAGACGCCCGGAGAGCGGTGCAACTGGCTGACGATGACGCGCTCCGTGCCGTTGATGATGAACGTGCCGTTCTCGGTCATCAGCGGAATGTCGCCGTAGAAAACTTCCTGTTCCTTGATGTCGCGAATGGTCTTCGCGCCGGTGTCGGGATCCTTGTCGTAAATGGTCAGACGGATGGTGACTTTCAGAGGCGCGGAATACGTCATGCCGCGCTCCTGGCACTCGTTCACGTCGTACTTCAGCTGCATGGCGACGGGATCGCCGCACTTGTTGCAGAACGTCGGCGTGTTCTTGTTGAACGTGCCGCACTTGTGGCAGATGACGTCGCCGGTCTGATACGGATTGGTGACAACGGACGCGCCGCAATTGCGGCAAGTGGCGCGCAGGTGGTGCAGGCCCTTCAGGTTGCCGCACTTGCACTCCCAGTTGCCGATCGAGTAGTCCACGAACTCGAGCTGCGACATCTCGCGGAAATCCTTGATCGGAAACACGGACGTGAAGACGGACTGCAGACCGCCGTCATCGCGCTCGCTCGGCAGGAGGTCCATCTGCAGAAAATCGCTGATAGGACTTCATCTGGACTTCGATCAGATTCGGAATCTGAATCGAGCCCTGGATTTTCGCGAAATCGAGACGCTCGCGTTCCCTGACGTGCTGGTGACTATTTGGCATTGCTTGGTCTACCTCTTCCCTTTCGGGCGAATAGCGGAAAAACCGGAGAAAAACATGCAGTCGGTGTAGCGCGCTTCCGGCCCGAAGTCAGCGAGCACACGGCTGCATTGGGTCCAAAAAGGACCAATGGAGTTGCAGGAATAACCAGCCTCGACTTGCGTACGTGAGTTCCTTTGGCGCGGCGGCTCATGCTTGTGCCAGCCCGGTAAATCTGGCCGATCCAAGCAGCCGCGCCCCCTCTCGAAGCCCGTAAAACAAAAACTACTTGATTTCGACCTTGGCGCCAGCGTCTTCGAACTTCTTCTTGATGGTCGCGGCTTCTTCTTTGTTGACGCCTTCTTTAACGGTCTTGGGAGCGCCGTCAACGAGGTCCTTGGCTTCTTTCAAGCCGAGGCTCGTGACTTCGCGAACCGCCTTGATGACGTTGATCTTGTTGCCGCCGACGTCGGTGAGAACGACGGTGAATTCCGTCTTCTCTTCCGCCGGTGCCGCGCCCCGCCGCCGCTCCGCCGCCAGCCGCCACAACCGTAGCCGCAGCCGCCGAAACGCCGAAGGTTTCTTCCATCTTCTTCACAAGGTCAGACGCTTCCAGCAGCGTCAGCCCCTTGATTTCTTCCAGGATCGTATCCACTTTCGCCATGACTCTTTCTTCTCCTCTCAAGACTTGGAATTAAACTTACTGGGCCGCTTCAGGGCTTGGTGCAGGAAACCGGCTCGGAACTCGCCCCGCCGGGACCCAAACTTGTTGGCTTTGATCGCTTCGCTGACGGTGACCGCGAGATTGCGCGGCAGGCCGTTCAAAGCCATGGCGATGCGCTGCGCCGGCGCGTTCAGCAGGAACATGATCTTGCTGAGCAGCTCTTCCTTCGAAGGGAGATTCGCAAGCTGCTGAATCTCGGCGATGGAAATGACGCGGCCTTCGACCAGGCCGGACTTGAACTGAAACGCCGGAACGTCTTTGGCCACCTTGGTGAGCGCCTTGGCGAGCGCTACCGCGTCGGTCTGCGTGTAGGCAATGGAATTCGTGCCGCTCAGGTTCTTGAGCAAATTTTCCGCGGGGGTGCCGGCTCCGGCGCGCTCCGCGAGAGAGTTTTTCACGACCTGGTATTTGCCGCCCGCGGCCTGCACGGCGCGGCGGAGCTTGGTGTCGGCTTCGACAGTGATGCCCTGGAAGGTCGTGAGAATCACGGTCGAGACTTTGGCCAGTTCCGGTTTTCAGCTTGTCTAGATCCTGCTGTTTTTCACTGCGCTTTTTCATGATCCCGTTTCCTTGAACTCTTCGTTTAGGCTGCTGCGCCGCCAAGGTTTCCGATTCGACCAGGTCGATCGGAATGCCCGGGCCCATCGTCGAGGTCAGCGTGATTTTTTTCACGTACTTGCCCTTGGCTGCCGCCGGCTTGGCTTTGATCACCGCGCCGATTACCGCGTGAGCGTTTTCGGCGATATGCGCGGCGTCAAACTGGATCTTTGCCGATGGCGCAATGGACGATTCCGGCTTTGTCGACGCGGAACTCAACTTTGCCGGCCTTGGTTTCCTTGATCGCTTTGGCCACATCGAACGTGACCGTGCCAGTCTTCGGGTTCGGCATCAGGCCGCGAGGACCGAGCACTTTGCCGAGTTTGCCGGCGGACTTCATCATGTCCGGCGTGGCGATCACGGCGTCGTAATCCGTCCAGCCTCCCATGATTTTCGCACCATGTCGTCGCCGCCAACAAAGTCCGCGCCTGCGTCCTGCGCTTCGCGAACTTTTTCGCCGCTCGCGATGACCAAGACGCGGACGGACTTGCCGAGACCGTGCGGAAGTACCACCGTGCCGCGAACGACCTGGTCGGAATGCTTGGGGTCGACGCCCAGATTGATGGCCAGCTCGACCGTTTCGTTGAACTTCGTGTGATGCGTCTTCTTAATCAGTTCGCTTGCTTCCGCGAGCTTGTACGGGCGCGCTTCGACCTTCTTGCGCGCATTCTCGACGTGTTTGCCTGCCAGCTTCGTCATTGCTCTTACCTCTTCGACCTCGTAGCGCCTGAACTTCTAGGCTTCCACGACTTCCAGGCCCATGTTGCGCGCCGTACCCATCACGGTGCGCACCGCGGAATCCAGATTGGTGGTGTTGAGATCGACAAGCTTGATCTTCGCAATCTCTTGAACCTGCTTTTTCGTGACCTTGCCGACTTTGTTGCGATTCGGTTCGGCCGATCCCTTGACGATGCCCGCCGCGCGAAGCAGCAGGATCGAAGCCGGCGGCGTTTTCAGAATGAACGTGAAGGTGCGGTCGGTGTAAACCGTCACGAGCACGGGGAAAATCATTCCGTCCGGTTCCTTGGCCGTTTTGGCGTTGAACTGTTTGCAAAAATCCATGATGTTCAAGCCATGCGGACCAAGGGCCGTGCCAACCGGGGGCGCCGGAGTCGCTTTGCCCGCGGGCAACTGCAGTTTGATGGTCGTCTGTACTTTCTTAGCCATGTCCCTGCCTCAATCTCTTTTTACGTACTCTGTTTCCGTGCCGCGGCTCAGCCCAGCTTTTCCACGCTCGCGAAATCCAGTTCCACCGGCGTCGAACGGCCAAAAATCGTGACGGAAACCTTCAGCCGGCTGTGATCGTTATCGATTTCTTCGACCGTGCCGTTAAAATTCGCAAACGGTCCATCCACGATGCGCACTTGCTCGTTGCGCTCGAAGACGACTTTGGGCTTCGGGCGGTCCGTCGGAACATGGACACGGTTGATGATGGCGTCGACTTCCGCGTCGGAAAGCGGCGACGGCGCCGTGGCCGAGCCGACAAAGCCGGTCACCCGCGGCGTCGAGCGCACGATGTGCCAGGTGTTTTCGTCGAGATCCATTTCCACAAGCACGTAACCCGGATAGGTCATCCGCGAGGAAACCACTTTTTTGCCGCCGCGCACTTCCACGACGTCTTCCATGGGGATCAGCACGCGGCCGATCTTGTCCTGCAAACTGAATGCGGACACGCGGCTCTCCAGGCTTTCCTTGACTTTCTTTTCAAAGCCCGAGTACGTATGGATGATGTACCACTGCATTGCCGTCAAGCTGTGATCCCCTTCAGATGCCGAAAATTTTGAAGATGCGCTTAACACCCAGCTGCACCAGCCAATCCACGGCCGCCAGAAAGACGCCGAAGAAAAAAACCGTGGCAATCACCACGCCGGTCGTCGAAATCACATCGTCGCGGGTCGGCCAGGTGACCTGCTTCATCTCCACGCGAACGTCGTGCAAAAACTGGCGCGTGTCCTGCACCGTGCCGGTGATTTTTCCGCCGAGTTGCCGCGCTGCCCCAGTGATTGCGTTGCCTTGCGACTTCGTCGTTCTTCACTTTTACCGCCTGCGTGGCCATTCGTCCTCTTTACAAAACAGGCGCTGCCGCCTGTTACTCATCTTTGGCAGGGGAGGAGGGACTCGAACCCCCATACCCGGTTTTGGAGACCGGAGTCCTAACCGTTGGACGACTCCCCTAAAAACCCAAAACCGCACCGCCCGATGCCTGCTCCAAAAACGGAAACTTACTTAACTTCCTTGTGCCCGGTGTGCTTGCGGCACGTATTGCAAAACTTCCTGGTCTCCACACGTTCGGAGTGCTTCTTCTTGTTTTTGGTCGTCGTGTAGTTGCGGTTTTTGCAATCGCCGCACTGCAACGTGATGATTTCTCGCATGGTCTAATTTCCTTCTCTTGCCCAGCCCTCGATTTGCGAGGGGAAAATCATTACTCGATGATTTCCGTTACCGCGCCGGCTCCGACGGTGTGGCCGCCTTCGCGAATCGCGAATCGCAATCCCTTTTCCAGGGCTACCGGCGTGATCAGCGTCACTTCGCAGCTTACGTTGTCGCCCGGCATCACCATCTCGACGCCTGTCGGCAGCTTCACATCGCCAGTCACGTCCGTCGTGCGGAAATAAAACTGCGGCCTATACCCCGTGAAAAACGGCGTGTGCCGCCCGCCTTCTTCCTTCGTCAACACATACGCTTCCGCTTTGAACTTCGTGTGCGGCGTGATCGACCCCGGCTTGCAAACCACTTGCCCGCGCTCGACATCATCTTTTTCCGTGCCGCGCAAGCAGCAAACCTACGTTGTCGCCCGCAAGCCCTTCATCCAGCAACTTGCGGAACATCTCCACGCCCGTCACAACTTTCTTCTGCGTTGGACGGAATCCCACAATCTCGATTTCTTCGCCAACCTTCACTTTGCCGCGCTCGACTCGGCCCGTAACCACCGTTCCGCGTCCAGAAATCGAAAAAATATCTTCAATCGGCATCGCGAACGGCTTATCAATCTCGCGCACCGGCTGCGGCACGTTCTTGTCCACCGCTTCCATCAACTCATCGATGGACTTCTCCCACTTCGCGTCGCCGTTCAGCGCTTGCAACGCCGAACCCTTCACCACCGCAATCGTGTCGCCCGGAAACTGGTAGCTCTTCAGCAACTCGCGAACTTCCAGTTCCACCAGCTCCAGCAGCTCCGCGTCTTCCACCATGTCGCACTTGTTCAAAAACACCACAATCGCCGGCACGCCCACCTGCCGAGCCAGCAAAATGTGCTCGCGCGTTTGCGGCATCGGTCCATCCGTCGCCGCCACAACCAGAATCGCGCCGTCCATCTGCGCCGCGCCGGTGATCATGTTCTTGATGTAGTCCGCATGACCGGGACAATCCATGTGCGCGTAGTGCCGGTTCGGCGTCTCGTACTCCACGTGCGAAACGGCAATGGTGATGCCCCGCTCGCGCTCTTCCGGAGCGTTGTCAATCGAATCAAACGCCCGGAACTGCACTTTCGGGTTGTGCTTCGACAAGCACTTTGGTAATCGCCGCCGTCAGCGTCGTCTTGCCATGGTCAATGTGACCAATCGTCCCAATGTTGCAATGCGGCTTGCTGCGCTCGAATTTCTCCTTCGCCATTTTCCTTTGCCCTCTGCGTCAAGTCTTCATCTTCTGCGCAAATCCGGCCCATTCACACGCTACTTCTAGAATCTGGAGCGGGGGACGGGATTTGAACCCGCAACCATCACCTTGGAAGAGTGAGACTCTACCGTTGAGTTACCCCCGCCCTTTCCTGCAAATTTTCCGCCCACTGCGACTTTCTAATCCTGGAGCCTGGGACCGGGATTGAACCGGTGACCTCGTCCTTACCAAGGACGCGCTCTACCAACTGAGCTACCCAGGCCTAACCGTTCCCCCCAAAAACTCAGCCGTTCTTGGCGCACCTTTCCTGAGCAGCGCCTTTGCCGCGAATTGGACCGCGCTCGAACATCGCTAGATGCGATTGCCCTGCGGTTACCTGATACACGGACGACCACCGCGTGACCGGCCGAATCGAACAGCGAGCGACTGGTGGACGGGGAAGGATTCGAACCTTCGTAGCCCGCAAGGAGCGGCAGATTTACAGTCTGCTGGTTTTAGCCACTCACCCACCCGTCCCGCGAAAACGAAAAGGACGCTAACTGCTTGTCCCCCAAAAACTTTTCGGTGCATATCCTCGCTGCACAGACAAAAACACAAAAAGGACTCGTGTCAAAAGACACCAGCCCGTTTATTTTTCCAGCAAGGATTTGCTCCGCCTCACTCCCCCTGCTAATTCCTGGTGGAGCTGGCGGAGGGAATTGAACCCCCGACCCTCTGATTACAAATCAGATGCTCTACCAGCTGAGCTACGCCAGCGTCGCTCAAACCGGGTAAGAATAGCAGAAGGGGCATGGAAATTGCAAGAGGAAGAATCTAATTCGGAGCACGTCGGGGGCCAGGTCTGTGGAAAAGCGGTTTCCCTGTGTCGCACTCCTAGCGGCTCTATCTTTCAATTCTTCTATAGTTTAGCATGAAACGCGGGTTTCCCGTTGAGGGACTCAGGACGCAGCTTCAGGAGCGGCATTTTCTCGCTAATATTTGGCGGTTCAGGGGTTCGGTTTTGCCTGATAAGAAAGCCAGCTGGAGTTAATAGACCGGAAGTCTCGGAAATAGGTGTGTAGCAGATGAAGAACCGCAGGCTCGCGGGAACAATCGTGGCAGCAGTTGTGGTTGGGATGGCTCTCGTGTTCGGCTTCGAGCGGTGGAGAGGTTCAGGGTACGACCCGCGGAACGATGTGCTCGCACAGATGCCCGCGGAGTCCAGCGCCGTTTTGTATATCGACTTGGATGGACTGAGGCAATCACCGTTTCTCGCCGAACTCTACAAGTGGGCGCCGCAAGCCAAGGCGGACGCGGATTACGCGCAATTCCTGCAATCCACGGGATTCAATTACGAATCCGACCTCTACCGCGTGAGCATCGCATTCTTAAAGCACGGGGAAGCCACTACTCTGTTTGCAGTGGCCGATGGCCGGTTCGATCGAAAAAAGATCTCCGCTTACGCATCGCAAACGGGAACGCGCGAAAACCACGGCGGCAGAGAGATTTTCTCCGTGCCGCTTAGTGGCGGCACTCGCCACATTACTTTCACGTTTTTGCGCAACGACCGCATCGCGCTCACAAACGGCACGAATCTCGAAGAGTCGTTGTCTCAGCGACCCGCCGATTCGGACGCGCAAGCATGGCGCGAGCGATTCCGCCGGCTCGCCGGTTCGCCAGTATTTGCCGTGGTGCGGCAGGACGCCGGTGCCGGCGCGGCGCTAAGCTCGCAAGCCCCCAAAGGATTGCAATCACGACAACTGTCGGCGCTGATCGATCAACTCCAGTGGATCACCGTCGCGGGAAAACCGGAAGGCGACCGGCTTCGCGTCGTATTGGAGGGAGAGGGCGGCGCGGAGACGCCCACGCGGCAACTGTCCGACGTAATCAACGGCCTGCTGATGCTGGCGCAGGCAGGTCTTAGCGATCAAAAGATGCGGGAACAACTCCAACCCGATGTGCGTGAGGCCTACCTGGAAATATTAAAAAGTGCGGATGTCTCGCAAATTGACCGCGGCGAAACAAAATCAGTCCGGCTGATCTTTGACCTTACGCCAAAGTTTCTCGAAGCAGCGCGCACGGCGATGCCGGTCGCGCCCACGGTTCCTCAGACGAAGCCTTTCCCTAACAAGAGCACCATCCGAAATTAATTTAGCGCAATAAAAAATGCCCCGAAAAAAGTGGGGCACGTGGGATTAAGCAAGATAAGGGTCGGATTAGTCGCCTACGGTACTCCCCTTCATGTAGCGCCAAGGATTGACGGGCGCATTGTTGACGCGTACTTCGTAATGCACATGCGGGCCTGTGGAGCGGCCACTGATGCCCGTGTAGCCGATGACCTCGCCTCGCTTGATTCGCGTGCCAGGCACCGCCGAGAAGGAGGAAAGGTGCGCATACCAGGTGGTAATGCCGAAACCATGATCGAGCACCACCAGACGCCCGTAGCCCGCGTGGTTCTCAGCAATCGTTACGATACCGTCCGCCGTAGCGTGCACCGGCGCGCCGTAGTCCGAGGCCACATCGACGCCGGTATGGAACGCGCCCTCACCGCTGAATGGATCCAGCCGCTCTCCGAAACTGTCCGTGATGTGTCCCATCACCGGCCAGATCGCGGGTGTATAGCTGGAGTCTGCAAAGCTCATTGCAGGCATCAAACGCAAGCCGCCTGAGGAGACGGCAATCACGGCCGCGTTTCTCTTCAAGAAACGTATACTGCTCAATGGAGCGATCGAACACATCTTCAGGTGTCGCTTCGCTATCTGTCGTATCAAAGGCCGCGGGGTGATAACGAAGCACGCCGTACGTCATGGCTACTTCGGTCGCAAGAGACTGGAGAGAATCGAGGCGCTGGTTGGTGTCCGTAACGGTGCTTTGGAGCTGCTGATACTGCTTCTTAAGAGTTTCCTGATCGTGGCGGAGAGCGTTGTAGTTGCCGACCTTCCAGAGCATCCGGGAGTACGAGCCAAGGGCGACAGTGACGGTGATCGCGCCGATCAGCGCGAGAACAGCGACTCCATGGAGGACGTACGCAGGCACGATAAGCTTTTTGAGCTTACCCGGCGTCGTCGCGATATAGAACGTATAGTTCTTGCTCGTAATCACTTGCTTGGCCCCTCAGGCCTTCGAGCTGGACAAAAGCGGGCTTTGCACCCTGACGCCCGCGCGAGAAAACCATTTCGAACTTCAAATCTGAACCGTAAGCCTCGGTCCGCGACCTAGGCCATACTAAATTCAGTAGCCTTGCCCGTCAACCCTGTATTTTGCAGTTCAAAGAACAGGTGTGAAAAACCGTCCACCTGTCCAAAAGTACAGGTCGCCAACCTCCTTTTCTAAGAAACCAAATTGCGGGCTCACAGTTTGCGACAGGTATGGCCTCCAAACGAGAACCGGGAGCTATACTCAACTCCAACCATGAGGAAGGCAAAGCGCAAATCTGCCAGGCAGCTCGCACGGGGGGAGGCCGCCATTCTGGAGCGAGTAGAAAGGTCGGCCGCTCGGGCGGAGCTTGGCCAAGCCGGTTTACGGATGGGTATTGGCGACGACGCGGCATTGTGGAGCCCGACAAGAGGATACGAGACGATTCTGACTTGCGACTGGTTCCTCGAAGGCACGCACTTTCTGCGGGATAAGCATTCGGCCGATGCCGTGGGGTGGAAATGCCTTGCGCGGGCCGTGAGCGATATTGTGGCGATGGGGGGCGTGCCGCGTTGCTTTCTGTTGAGCCTGGCCTTGCCCGGCACGCTCACGGGATCCTGGCTTGAGAAATTTCTTGGTGGGCTGCTGCGGGCGGCCAAGAAGTTCAAGTGCGTGCTTGCGGGCGGCGACACGACCCGAAGGCGAGACATCCTCGTCAATGTGATGGTGGTGGGTGAAGTACAGACGGGCAAGGCGGTTTTGCGCTCGGGAGCGCGGCCGGGGGACATTTTATTTGTGAGCGGGCGGCTCGGCGAGGCGGAGCTGGGCCTCCGGCTGATCCGCAGGAACAAACGGCGACTCGACTGCCGCGATCCGTTCCTTCGGAAGCATCTCTACCCGGAACCGCGGCTGGCGTTGGGCCGCTGGCTGTCCGAAAATGGCCTAGCCTCGGCTATGATGGATCTCTCCGACGGCCTTTCTGCGGATCTACCGCGGCTATGCGCTGCAAGCGGAGTCGGGGCGCACGTCCAAGCAGAGCGGATTCCGGCGGTTCGAGTCCCAAGCCGCCGGGGAGGCGGTGGCGGGAATCCCCTGACATTGGCACTGCATGGCGGCGACGACTATGAGTTGCTGTTCACCGTGCCCCGAAAGAGGCTGAAGGACATTCCGCATTCTTTCCATGGAATCTCCATCACAGAGATTGGCGAAATCACATACGAACGAACTTTGCGACTCATCGATAAGGCTGGCCACAGTTTGCCGCTGGAAAACCGGGGCTGGGATCCTTTCCAAGATCCTCGATGAGGAACGGTTCCCCTCGCGCAGCTGTTTATGACATCCTTTGATGATGGTCAAGAAGCTGTGGTCGAGGGAGCTTTCGATTGGCTCGGAAAGGTGCTGTCCCCTGGCCACATAAAAACCTGTCTCTTTTGCTGACCCAATTCCGTTCCTTCGAACAATTGCCACGAAGTCATAAACCTTCTACCTTGACGCTCGAAATGTAAGCGGGACCCCTGCTTCTCCCGGCCCTCCTCGCTTGGCTTGCAAAAAGTTTTTCAAACCAGTCGTGAGGAGAAACCGTGAAGAAATTTTTCTGTCTTTTGGCCCTGACGTTGGCAGCGTGTTTGCCGGCAGCGGCGCAAACGCCCATTCGAGTGAATTGCGGCGGTACTAGCTACACCGATAGCAAAGGTCAAGTCTGGCATGCGGACTTCGGCTTTAGCGGAGGCACCGCGGCGTCAGTAACAAGCGCAGTCGCCGGAACGTCCGAGCCTGTCCTCTACGAAGACTTTCGGAGGAATCCCGCGAGCTACTCCTTCCAAGTTCCCAATGGACAGTATCAATTGAACCTGTATTTCGATGAAGCGAATCCTAGAGCTGAGAAAATTAGTGGACGCGTTTTTAACGTAAGCGTCCAAGGAAACGTGGTTCTTGCTGAAGTGGATATTTTTGCCGCTGCTGGCGCAAATGCTGCCCTCATCAAGTCGGCTAACGTTTCCGTTGCGAATGGAACACTCACGATCGGCTTCACTCGGGTTGCCGGGCTCGATCCCGAAATTAGCGCGATTGAGATCCTGCCTGCCAGTGGCGTGACGACCGGTCCGCTTATGAAGTTGAACTTCACCTACGCGGACGGGACGCCCGTGGTGGGCGCTCTTAACTACACTGTTTCGTCTTCCCTCCTGAGCTTCCAAGGGAGCCAGGAGCTCGTAAACGGCACCGCACAGTCCGAACTTTTTGCGAACCCCAGCGCCATGGGAATTAGCGCGCAATTCCAAGTGAACCTGAGTTTGACGGATACCGCCGGACATGTCCTATGGCAGATGAGTGTGGGGATGAATCCCGCCCTGGTGAATCTCGGCGGGGTGCAGAGCTCGTCGCTCAACGTAGTCGTTCAAAAAATGTAGCGAAGCAGGACACACCACACCGCCGGGGCTATAACCGCGGTGAAACGCCGGAGGTGGATGGCGCCGTCGATGTTTTGATTGGTGGCGTTGGAACGGGAGGTTTCACTTTGGGCGCAGCGGGCTCGTCTTCCGTCGGCGCGGTGTCGGGAGTATCCACGTTGACTTGATGTTCGAGCGCCTGCTGCTCAAGCGGGACAACGTTGGCGAAATCAAGCGCTGGCTGGCCTTCGAGCGCGGCTTTCATGAACTCCAGCCAGATCGGGAGCGCCGCGCGCGCGCCAGTTTCCTTTTTCCCCAGCGAAATCTGCTTGTCATCGAAGCCCACCCAACACTCCGCACGTGAGCTGCGGCGTGAAGCCCATGAACCAGGCGTCGGTGTAGTCCTGCGTCGTGCCGGTTTTTCCCCCAGCAGGGCGGCCAAGGGCCTTTGCTTGAACTCCGGTTCCGAACTGAATGACTTCCTCCAGCATGGCCGTCATCGTTCGCGCGACTTCGGGCGAAATAACTTCGTGTACTTCGGGATGCGCTTCCTCGAGCAGCGCGCCGTCGTAGGTTGTTACGCGGCGAATCATGTGCGGGTCGATGCGGATGCCGTCATTCGGAAAGACCGTGAAAGCGGAGACGTGCTCGACGAGCTTCATATCTGCGGCACCAAGCACGAGCGGAAGATAGGGCGGAAGCGGAGTGGTGATGCCGAATCGCCGCGTCATATCAACAACGGAATTAATGCCCACTTTTTCCGCGAGCTTTACCGCGGGCACGTTGCGCGAGCCGGCCAGCGCGCGGCGCAGCGTGATCGTGCCTTCGAATTTCTCATCGTAGTTGCGCGGCGAATATGGCTGGCCGCCGCTGATCGTTGTAAACGGCGTATCGACGATGGTGTCGAACGGCGACGCGCCTTTTTCGATGGCGTCGGCATAGAGATACACCTTGAACGAGCTGCCTACCTGCCGGTAGGCCTGCGTGGCGCGATTGAATTTCGAGTCTTCAAAGCTATAGCCGCCAACCATGGCTTTGATTTCGCCCGTAGAATTGTCAATGGCCAAGATCGCGGCTTGCGGGGCGGGCTGTTGTTCGAGCTGCACGCGCGCCGTGGCTTCGTGAAGCTCTTGAATGGAAAATTGAGCGAGGTCGCCGACTTTCAGAAGTTCGCTAGGCTTCTTGCGGCCGGTCCATGCGAAATCCGGCGGCGAAAGAATCGCGCGATACGAGCCGATCTTAATCGTGGCGAAGTTGTCGTCCACGGAAAGCACGAGCCCGGTAACATACGAGCCTTTCTCGATCGCGTGCCGCCAGTCCTCATCTTCGTAGGTATCCAGCTTGCCGAGATTGTCGCGCAGGATATTCGGGGGATCGCCGCGCCAGCCGTGGCGTCGATCGTAGCCGTGTAGACCATCGCGCAAGGCTTGATTCGCGGCTCGCTGCATTTTGACGTTTAGCGTCGTATAAACGCGCAGGCCGCGTTCATGCACCGCTTCCGTGCCGTAGGTCGATTCCAGGTATTTGCGAATTTCCTCGAAGAAATAAGGCGCAAGATCGTTACGCGGATATTGCAAGTGCAGGCCAAGAGGCGTTTTCTTGGCGGCTTCCTCTTCCGCAGGGGTGATTTTGCCTTCTTCTTCCATGCGGTGGATAACCAGATTGCGCCGTGCCAGGGCGCGCTGCGGGATCCGCCAAAGGCGAGTAGATCGGCCCGCGGATCATCCCCGCGAGCAGCGCGGCTTCCTGCAGATTCAGGTCGGTGACGGACTTTCCAAAATAAAATTGCGCAGCGGCAGCGAAACCATAGTTGCCGTGCGCCAGATATACTTGGTTGGCATACATCGTGAAAATTTGCGGTTTCGTGTAGCGCCGCTCGATTTGCAGCGCCAGCAGAATCTCCTGAATTTTGCGGCGGAAGCTGATTTCGCTGCGGTCGAGGAAAAGGTTGCCGGCAAGCTGCATCGTGATGGTGCTGGCGCCTTGCGCCTTACCGCCATGCAAAATCTTGCGCCACGCGGCTCCGGCGATGCGCGGAAAGTCGATGCCCCAATGCTCTTCAAAGTGTTGATCCTCGATGGCCGTCACCGCGTTGTAGAGAACCTTGGGGCACTGCTCGTAGGTCATCAAGATGCGCCGCTGCAGCGCGAAGCTGCCAACGAGTTGCCCATCGTCGGCATAGACTTCGGTGACGACATTAGGTCGATAGGTTTCGAGCGCGCGAATTTCCGGCAAGTCGCTCGCGTAAACAAACAGCAAGCCACAGGCCGCTCCCAGCGCAATCGAACAAAGCAGAAGAAACGCGAGCGCGACGCGGTCAATCAGTTTCCAGCCGCGCAGTCGAAAAGTAATCGGAGGAAGACTCAGCATCGAAATACAATTCTATCGCAGAACGATTTCCAGGAATGGATTTCGCAAGAAATAAGTCGCCTTTCAGGAATCAGAGGCCGGCTCATAGTAGCGCTCGCCGGCGCACGCGCGGCAGAGGGTCCGGCCGTTGACGAGGACTTCGCGCTTGAAATTGATGCCTTCGCCGCATTCGGCGCACATCACGCGCGGCCCCTTAAAGCCGGGCAAGTCTTCCGGTTGTACCTCGACTTTTACCCACTGCTTGTCAAAGAGCACGTCATCGGAGAGGGCGGCGTAGGCTTTTTGCTGCCCCGCGTCCTTGGCCATCTCCGGAAACATATCTCGGGCAGCTTGCTTCGAGGATTCCTTTGCGGCGATGCGGATCGCGCGGCCCGTCTGAAAATCAACGAACGTTGCGGCAACTTTTCCCCAGTCGCGGAATTTCAGCGCGCGCTTTCCAAGCCTGCAATTGGCCACCAGCGCGACAGCGTCAGTGACACAACGATCGATCTCGACATACGTGACAATGCGCTTTCGCTCGGCAATCGGGTCTTCTATCCCCAACTCGCGCAAACCGAGCATCGCCAGCCGCACGCCCAGCACTTGCCCTGCGCATAAATGCCCGTGCGCGACCTCCGCCGACTCCAGATATTCGGAAAGTGTCTTCATGATGGGTGCAATTTCCCAGTCTACCAGTCCTTGCGCGCGATGCGACTAGGAATTGTCGGCGGCGGACCACGGGTGAGGCTGACGGGCTTCCATAAAGGCGAAAATGGTCATGACCAGCGCGAGTACTGAGAGCGCGCCGTCCTCCAAAACCTTCATGAGATTCATCTTTTCGGGGGTCGCAAAGCAGCCGCAATTAATATCCATGTGCAGAACATAAGCGCGAAAAACACCGACGAAAAAACCGAGCATAAGGAGCGTAAACAGCGAGGCCCAGATGCGAAGTCGCCAGCCGATCAAAAGCAAAAGCCCGAGGATATTTCCGTAAAGGGCAGCGCATAGGCGACGAATTGTACGCCCCAGACTGGCAGCATCTTGAACGCTGCCACTTGGAGGGCGAAGATCGAGAGTTCATGGATACGGAAAGTGTCGGAATGAAAAACGGCCACAGGTTCCTGTTCGGCAGAAACACCTTAGAATAGCCTGCGTAAATGAAGATGCCACCGAGAACGAGACGGCCAAGCCAAATGAGCGCGGCGGAAATTGAGGGGATGGATTGCATCATGCAATAATTTTCATCTAAGGGTTGAGACAGCTAATTACTTCTGGCTCATCAGCTGGTCCAGAAACTGCCGCAGGATTTCGTAGTCATCCCGCCAGAATAAGGATAAGTCTGTCCATTCGAGTGGAAAACCGAAGTAGGCGTCTGGTTTACCCGGTACATTTGTCCGAGCGAATAGTCCTTGTCGATCAGGGCTCGAGCTTCCGCCCTTGACTAGCGCGCGCACCTTTGACATCTCCGCGGAAGTCAGCACAGAGGCGACAGTGCCGTCCATATCACCGGTTTGATCCCATTTTTCCTGATTTTCGAACAGAGCTTCTCTACTTCTCAATCTTGCCGATCTCGGCGGCAGCTCGCGCGTATCGCGCCGCCACTCGAGAATACGCGTGCATCGGCAGGGGAAAATCGCGATGAATCAGAAAGACCTTGCCCGTGTTCACATAATTGTCCATTAACTGCCGGTTGGTCGTCAGGAAGATTGACTTGCAAGCTGGACATTGAAAATCGCTGAAGATCTCCAATACTACTGGCGCGGACTCTGGAACCAAAAGCTTTGTGTGGATCCATGTCGTCAGCCAGGATACGGATCACTGTGGCTGGTGGAGTTGCAACGCGACGCGGGTCGGGTGCACTCTCGGATGTTCTCGGAGTTGCCGGTACGCTGCATTAGCACTAGTGGGCACGCCGCCCCAGCGAGGCTTAACTCGGTGGCGGCCGCAGCGAGCCTCACCTCGAGTGATGGGGGAGCACTCCCGCTTGAATCCGTTGCCCGCTCACGAAACAGGGGTGCAAGCTCCGGCTGGTTAAACTACTTACGCCTATGAAAGCGAGGACATAGTGGTGCTGCAAGCGCGATTCGACGACTCATGAAAGCCTCGCAGCAATTACCTTCAAATGGTGAGCTGCCCTTCCGTTCAGATAATCACAGGTTTCTTCTGTTTAGTCTGGCCATGCCCGGGCACGGATGCAAAGATAAGCAAAAAATGGGATTGTTTGACCTGGGAAACCCGAGCGGACACCCCAGGAGATCTTCACACGTAAGACATTGAAAATAATACTCTTATAATGATTATAAGAAAACTTGACAACAACACACTCAATTGTACACTGTTCCTCGCATTACACCAGGAGCACGCCATTGAGCCTCGGTCCGTGCCGTGACCTTGAGGCCCTTACAGGCGGCCAATGATATAGACGGATCCGGTTGGTATGGCTAAAAAGGGAAAGGAAAGGAGGAACCACGATGAGCAAGATTATTGGAATTGACCTGGGTACGACCAATTCAGTCGTCGCAGTAATGCAGGGCGGCGAACCGGTGGTGATCCCGAACCAGGAAGGTGCGCGGACGACGCCGTCGGTGGTCGCCATCACGAAAGGCGGAGAGCGTCTGGTCGGCCAGGTGGCGAAGCGCCAAGCGGTGACCAATCCGGAAAACACAGTGTATTCGATCAAGCGCTTCATGGGCCGTCGCTATGACGAAATTGGCGAAGAGAGCCGGCGCGTTCCCTACAAAGTGGTGAAGGGGCAGCACGACGATGCTCGCGTGGAAATTTCCGGCAAGGTGTACAGCCCCCCGAAAATTTCGGCGATGATTCTGCGAAAGCTGAAGACTGCCGCGGAAGACTTCCTCGGCGAAAAGGTCATCAAAGCCGTCATCACCGTTCCGGCATACTTCAATGACGCGCAGCGCCAGGCCACCAAACAAGCCGGCGAAATCGCGGGCCTTGAAGTAGTCCGCATCATCAATGAGCCTACGGCTGCTGCGCTTGCCTACGGCCTCGACAAGAAGAGTGACGAAACGATCGCCGTCTACGACCTCGGCGGCGGCACGTTTGATATCTCCGTTCTCGAAGTCGGCGAGAGGCGTAGTCGAAGTGAAGTCCACCAACGGTGACACGCACCTGGGCGGCGACGACATTGACCAGCGAATCGTGGACTGGCTGATCGACGGATTCAAGAAAGAGCAACAGCATTGACTTGAGCAAAGACCGCATGGCCTTGCAGCGCCTGAAGGAAGCCGCGGAAAAAGCCAAGATAGAGCTTTCGCAAATGATGGAGACCGAAATCAATCTGCCGTTCATCACGGCCGACGCGAGCGGTCCGATTCACTTGCAGGAAAAACTGACGCGCACACGACTCGAACAATTGATGGAATGATTTGCTTGACCGTTCGATGGAGCCGGTGCAGCAAGCGCTAGAAGACGCGAAGATGTCGCCGAGCGACATTCAAGAAGTCGTGCTCGTCGGCGGTTCCACTCGTATTCCCGAAAGTGCTGTCGATGGTCACAAATTCTTCGGCGGGAAAGAGCCGCACAAGGGCGTGAACCCGGACGAAGTCGTGGCGGTTGGCGCTGCGATGCAGGGCGCGTGCTTGCGGGCGAAGTGAAAGACATCCTGTTGCTGGACGTGACGCCGCTTTCGCTGGGCGTTGAAACGCTCGGCGGCGTGATGACCATCCTGATCCCGCGCAACACCACGATTCCGACGCGCAAGTCGGAAACCTTCTCGACCGCTGCGGACAATCAGACCGCCGTGGAAATTCACGTGCTGCAAGGCGAACGCAAGTTCGCCAAGGACAACCGCACGCTCGGCAAGTTCCAGCTGGACGGGATTCCGCCCGCGCCGCGAGGCATGCCGCAAATCGAAGTCACATTTGACATCGACGCGAACGGCATCTTGAACGTCTCCGCAAAGGACAAGGCAACGAAGAAGGAACAGAAAATCACCATCACTCTTCCACCGGCTTGACCAAGGAAGAAGCCGAGAAGATGCGCGCGGAGGCCGAATCGCACGCCGAAGAGGATCGCCGCCGCATGGAAGAAGTCGAATCGCGCAACCGGCTCGACGGCATCGCTCTACCAGGCCGAAAAGATGATTAAGCGAAAACCGCGAAAAGCTTCCGGAAACGGACGTAAAGGCGGCCGAGGAAGCTATCGAGGAAGCGAAGAAGGCGATCGCCGAAGGCGGCACGGCGCGGTTGCGTTCAGCGACGGAAAAGTCGAGCGGGCCCTGCACAAGCTGGCCGAGACGCTCTACAAGACGAATGAGGCGCGGGGCTCGGCAGGCACGCGCGGCAGGCGCGGGCGCCGGAGCGCCAGGTGGTGCGGCGCAAGGGCGCGCAGGGCAGCGGTAAGACAAAAAGCCCGAAGACGTGATGGACGCCGAATACGTGGACGTGGACGAATCGAAGCGTCCGAACTAAGTCGGGTTTAGGGAACGGAGGTGCGCGATTTCTCGTCACGCGGCCCCTACAATCTCTCTTGACTGGTACTACGCAATCCATGCAACGACCACAAAACCGGATTATTACGAACTGCTCGGTGTGCCGCGAAAGCGAGCATCAAAGACATTCGCACCGCCTTTCGCAAGCTGGCGCGGAAATACCATCCCGACCTGAATCCCGGCGACAAATCCTCCGAAGAAAAATTCAAGCAGTTGCAGGAAGCCTACGACGTTCTCTCCGATTCGAAAAAACGCCAGATGTACGACCAGTACGGCTTCTACAGCGAGAACGCTCCTCCCGGAGGGCCGGGCGCCGG
>CAVOPQ010000009.1:0-30088 GCA_963698145.1 uncultured Acidobacteriota bacterium
ATTCAATTCGACCGATTACGCGGCGGGCTTGTGGAGCACAGGGACGGCAGATGTCCGGTAAAGCAACTCTAGGGAGTCAACCAGTGCGTCCAATAGACTTCGATCCCCGCCTGTTCGGCCGCGTCAGTTCGGGCAGAATGCCTCAGTTGTCCGGATGGGCTGCAGGCGCCGCCGAGTTGCGATGGTAGTTGGGATAGGGCGGCTTCTTGTATGTGGGAAGGGGATTCTTCTCCAGATCCGAGAGGAGTAACTGAACGGCCCTCTCGAGTTGCGGGTCGTGCCCCTCGCGCACGGCTTGGGGATCGAGTTCCACTTCGACGTCTGGCGCGATCCCTTGGTTTTCGACTTCCCATTTGTTGTTCGGAGTCCAGAACCCGCGGCTCGGCGCGGTTACGACGCCTCCGTCCATGAGTTCCTCGCCGGGGCCGAAGAATCCCACGAGGCCTCCCCAGGTTCGCTTCCCAACCAGGAGGCCAACTTTTGCCTGGCGGAAATGCCAGGGCATGGCATCACCACCCGAGCCTGCATATTCATTGATGATCATCACCTTCGGCCCGCGGATGAGGCTAACGGGAGTGGTCATGTCCTCGCCGTCGCGCGTGGCGCGATAGTTCATGAGTGTGCGGCGCAGATAATCCAAAATGTAATCCGTGTTCGTCCCGCCGCGGTTGAAACGCTCATCCACCACAGCTCCCTGCTTTCCCGCCTGGGAGAAGAAGTAACGATTGAAGAATGTGTATCCCCCTGAGGCAGTGTCGGGCAAATAGACGTAAGCGAGTTTTCCAGCGCTGAGCTGCTCCACCTTTCGGCGGTTGTCCTCCACCCACGCCAGTTGTCTGAGTCCCCCTTCATTCTCGACGGGAACGACCGTCACTTCGCGTGAACCTGTGCCATCGGGATTCAGTCCGACACGCAGAATCACGGATTTGCCCGCCGTTGCTTCAAAAAAACTATAGACCTCATCGGTGCTGCGGAGCTCACGCCCATTCACCGCCAGCAAGTACTCGCCCTGCGTGACGTTTACGCCGGGCTGCGTCAACGGCGCGTGTAATTGCGGGTTCCAATTCTGCGCCATCATAGATGCGTGAAAACCGATAGCGGCCGTTCTCAATCTTGTAGTCAGCTCCGAGTAGCCCCACGGGGATGCGCTTCACTTCCGGGCCGTCGCCGCCGGAAACGAACAGGTGCCCTACCGTAAGCTCACCCATGGCTTCTTGAAATATGTAGTTCAAGTCGGAGCGCGAGGCGACTCCAGGAAGATAAGCTGCATACTTTTTCTCAGTTGCTGCCAGGTCGAGACCATGGAAGCCCGGGTCATCGAAGAAATCGCGCTCGAACCGGAACGCCTCGTGATACATCTCCTTCCATTCCATAACGGGCTCGACGCGCACTTCCATGGAACTGAGATTCAATGGTTTTGCGTTCGAAAGGCCGCCTCCGCGATACGCCTGAACTTGGGCTACCTGGACCTGGTGCGGGAGGAAGCGGCGCAATGACCCAGATTTGCGATGGCAGGGTGTTTCCGCCAGCCTGGGGGGTGTTAGGCTGGCGGTATAGAATCTTCTCGCCGTTCGCCGAAACGTGGAATTCGAGAATGTTGTCGAGCAGTTTGTCAATCTTTCGCGTCTTAAGCTCAAAGCGATGAGCCATGAGTGTGCTTGGTCCGCTCAGAGGTTCGACTAACGGCCCTTCTACGGACGAAAAACACACCTTCTTTTCCGGGGATTATTTCCGTGTAGTTTTTTGCCGGGACCGGCAACGCCAGGATACGCTGGCCGATCTTTTCAAAATCCACCTTCACGGGCTCCGGGGGCTTGGGCTTCTCCTGGGTTTGCGGTTTCGAAGAATCTGATTTCGTTTCGTCCGGCTTGGACGATTCGGATTTGGCGTCGGGCTTCGGCTTGCCCTTCTTCATCGCTTTCCGGCGCAAGTGGAGAAGGCAGATCCTTGCGCAAGACCACCATGTAGACACTGGTGGTCACTGGCCGGCTGAAGCTCAGCATGGAAGTGTCCAACGTCGGACCCGCGTCGGTGCTCGCCAGGAAATAAAGATACTTGCCACTCCTGTCAAACGTCGGCGAGAACGATTCGCTCATTCCATCCGTCACCCGCTGGCTCTGGCCAGTTTCCAGGGAATACAGAAAAACAGAGCGCATGTGACTCACTTCTTGCTGCGTGTAGGCTAGCCACTTGCAGTCCGGCGACCACGCAGCCTGGAAAATTTGCTGCGGCCCGGTGAAGCGGTCATGAAACACTTTCACGGGCGTTTTCTTTTCGAGATCCACGTACCACAAGTTCAGGCGCTTGTCGGTATAAGCAATCTTCTTGCTGTCGGGCGACCAGGTTGGAAAGTAGAAATACGAACCCGGCGTGCCCAGCCCGATCTTTTCCGGTTCGCCCTGGCCATTTTGATTCTTGATGTGCAGTGCGTACTCGCCCGATTCATCGGAAAAATAGGCAATTTTGGTCCCGTCGGGGGACCACGCGGGAGAACGTTCATCAATGCCAGGCGAATTGGTCAGGTTCCGAATATCGCCCTTTTCCGCGGGGACAGTCAGTATTTCACCGCGAGCTCCAAATACGGCGCGTAAACCGGTTGGCGAAATGTCGGCGCTCGAGATTCTGTTGGCCACATTCAAGAAGCGCGTCCGCAAGTGCGGCAGCTCGCCAGAGATGCGGATCTCTACTTTGTGCGCCGTGCCAGATTTTCGAAATCGTAGAGCCAGATGGCGCCGAACTGCTCGATGACAATCGCGTCCGGCCCGGCGCTGGCATACTTGAAATCGAGCCCGTCGTTTTTCAGCGCCACGGACCGGCTTTCGACTGCGTGTCGTAACTCAAGAGAGACATTGGACCGTTGCGGTCAGAGAGGAAGAAAACACGGTGATCTACCCACATCGGGTTGAAGTCGTTGGAATTGTCGCGCGGAACCGGGGTCACGCTGGAATCCGATAGCCTGGCGATCAAAATAGGCGAGGTTCGGCCGCCACGGTAGCGCTTCCAGATCTCGAAGGCGTGGTCCAGCGAAACGTAGGCGAGTTCCTTTCCGAGGTGCGATCTGAGCCTTCGGCGGCGATTGGCAGGGGCAACTCTGTTGGGAATCCGCCATCGCGCGAGACCGTGAAGAGCTGGGAAGACCTGTTGGCGCTCTCGCGGGCCGACCTGAAAAAGCACTCGCTGACCATCGCGCGTCCAGCCAATTACCAGGTCTGCGGGGAAGGATGGTAGGTGAGGCGCCGCGGAGTGCCTCCTGTTGCGGGAATTACATCTCGGTCAGAATTTCCGTCGTAACTTCCGGTGAACGCGATTTCACGACCATCGGGCGAGAAAATCAGGTCAGATGCGGCGCCATTCCCCGCGGTCAGACGCAGGGCCACTCCCCCGGCGCGCGGAACGCTCCACAAATCTCCCGCATACTCAATACGATTTGCGTCGAGTTAAGCGTCGGGTGATGCAAAAGCAGCGGCGGATTTTCATCCGCCAAACAAATGCTCGTCAGCATCAGAGTGAACAAAGCCGCCGTCCATCGGAACATGCGCATAACCTCCTCAGACTTTCCGGCGCCGTTTTACTTCAACATCTTGCGGAAGGAACTGGCTCCGATGCGCGCCAGTATACATTCGACGCAAGTATTTTGTGGCTTGTTGAGTGCCAGCGACTTGGGTAGTGCCTGGTCCACGCCGCTATCGGACGACTGAAATCTCGCTGACTCCCCTGAAGTCCCGTTCTGGGAACTCCAAGCTCCAATTAGAGCTTGCCGTGCATACACAAATACCGGGGTAGGATCCCCCTCTTATCAAGAACCCCTTTGAACCCTACCTCTCGCTCCAAAGATCGATCTGCTAATGGCCCGGCTCGGCACGCCCTGCCCAATGCGAACACCAAACCCAATGTGCGGGTCGCGCTTTCCGGCCGCACTCGTTCATAATAAAGGGTGGCGCTTGGTTGACGCGCTTTGTCAGCGGGGTTGTTCGATTGCTTCATTTGTGCAGGGGGAGGCGGAAGAGATTGATCCGGCGAGTGTTGGCATGCACGGTATGGGTGACAGTGGCGGCGGTTTCTTACAGTTGCGGCGGTGCGGTCAGTAAGCAGCATAACGTCCCCGCCGCGCAGATCGTCGTCGCAAAGGATGCCACGCGCGAGGAGCTGCTCTGGAAATACAACCTTATCGCCAAAGGCGTGAACAGCGTGAACGCGACCGTCGAACTGACGCCGACGACGGGCTCAAAAATAGCGGAGTGATCGAGGAGTATCACGAGGTGAAGGCGTTTCTGCTGGCGCAGCGGCCGGCGTACGTTCGAATGATTGGGCAAGCGCCGGTGATCGGCAAGACGGTCTTCGACATGGCCAGCGACGCGGAGTCCTTCCAGGTGTCGATCCCCTCGAAAAATAAGTATCTTGTCGGCGCCGTGGCGATGGAGCGCACCAGCAGCAAGCCGATTGAAAACCTGCGCCCACAGCATCTGCTGGATGCGCTGCTCTCGACCGAGATTCGCAAGGAAGAGGCCGTGCTGTTTGAAGAGTTTAATGACGAGCGCGCACGGTATTATGTCTTGACCGTCGTGCGCGGTGGATATCGAACGGAAGTCTTGCGCAAGATCTGGTTTGACCGCGCGGATCTGCAGGTCGCGCGGCTAGAAGAGTTTGGACCGAAGGGCATTTTGCTTTCCGACGTGCGCTATTCCAATTGGGAGCCTGTAACTTTGGACCAGCAGCACTCGTCGGCCACGCCGTCCGGAATTACGTCTTTCCCGCGCGTAATTCGAATCGACAGGCCGCATGATGATTACCGCCTGGACCTGCAAATGACCAAACTGCAGCTGAACGAAGCGATTCCACCAGGATCGCTTCAAACTCGAGGACGAGCCCGCGGGTTCGGAACTGGTTCGCGTGGGCGAGGATGCAATGGAGAAGCGGCCATGATGAGTGAATTGATTGTCCGCAATCTGCTGCACCGGCCGCTGCGCACCTTGATAGGTGTCCATCGCCGTCGCGGTCGAAGTGGCCCTGGTGGTGTTAATTCCTGGATTGACATCCGGCTTGCTGACAGAGACGGCGAAGCGCATAGAAGGCATCGGAGCGGACGTCATGCTGCAACCGCCCGCCGCTTCCGTCTTCATCGGAATGACCGGCGCGCCCATGCCCATCAAAATCGCCGAATAAATTGGCGGAACTGGGATACCGTCCAGGCCGTCGCGCCCACTCTTTTGCAGTTCAGCTCCCAGGGCGGCGTGGACGTGGTTTATGGGATCGATGCGGAAAGCTTCCGCGCGGTGTCCGGAGGTTTTGTATTTCTGCAAGGACATGACATGGAGGGTGCGGATGACCTGCTGGTCGACAATCTGGCGGCTGCCGCGAAACACATCAAAGTCGGCGATACCTATAAACTCTTGAACCACGACTGGCATGTGGCTGCGATTATCGAGCACGGAAAAGGCGCGCGATTATTCGTTCCTCTGGCAACGCTTCAGGATCTGGTCGGCGCGCCCGATAAAGCCTCTATTTTTTGGTTGAAAGTGCGCACGCCCCGAGCACACGGAAGATGTTATGGACGAGATTCGGCACCTCTTGCCGGGCTACACGGTCCGTCCAGTGAGTGCGATGTTGTCGTTGATGACCTCGACAAACATTCCCGGATTGCAGTCGTTCATCAACGCGATGATATTCCTTTGGCCGTTGCGATTGGGTTGCTCGTGATTTTCTTGACGATGTACACCACGGTGATCGAGCGGACGCGCGACATCGGCGTTTTGAAATCGCTCGGAGGGGGCCGCGTGTTCATCGTGCGGGCGCTCCTGACGGAGTCCGCGGGTCTTTGCTTGATGGGAATTGTGGCGGGGGTCGGTCTGAGCTATGCGGTGCGCGCCGCATTTCTCGTGGGGTTCCCTACTTTGTCCATTCTCATAACACCAGTATGGATTCTTCGTGCCGCGGGTATTGCGCTAGTCGGAGCGATTCTCGGCGCCAGCTATCCAGCGTGGATGGCTAGCCGCAAGGACGCGGTCGAAGCACTATCCTCCCATTGAGAACAGCATGACTACGTTGGACTACGTAAAGACGAACGAAGAGAGCGATGGCTCAGAGCGAAACCCCACGGGCTGACTTCACGGCTAGGCAGAGATGGGAATCGCGGCTACAATACAGACACCTTCCGAAGAGCTGATTGTCTCGGGAAAAAAGCCTTCGAGCCGATGCTTAAAACAGAAAATTTGTGGAAACTCTACCGCGCTGGGAAAATAGACGTTCCCGCTCTTCACAGCATGAACTTCGCAGTCGCGCACGGTGAATCCGTTGCCATAATCGGGCCGTCAGGTACGGGAAATCTTCTCTGCTCTACATAATTGGCGGACTGGCGAAAGCGTCCAAGGGCAGCGTCTCGTGGACGGCAACGAGTTAACGGCATCACGACGCCGAACGCACCAAATTGCGGCGGAGCAAGATCGGTTTGTTTTCCAGCGGTTCGATTCCTGCCGACCCTGACCGCGAAAGGCGGTATCGCGATCGGCAATCATTCGCGGCGACGGATTTCACCCTCACCGTTTCGACGTCGTCACGACCTGCCGGGCTCACCGGGCGCCTGCAGCATAAGCCATCGGAACTTCCAGCGGCGAGCAACAGCGCATAGCGATCGTTCGATCGATTATCAATGAACCAAAGTTCTGCTCGCCGACAAGCCAACCGGCGGCCTCGAACCAAAAAATTCCGAATTCGTCCTGCAAATGCTTCGGCAGCTGGACAGACTTCAAACAGACTGTCGTCATGATCACGCATAATCCTGAAGCCACGGCGTGTTTCGACCGCATGGTGCGTCTGCGCGATGTCGTGATTTTTAACGGGGGACCGGCGGACTGAAGTGGCGAGTCTTGCGCAGATTCTGTCGAAGACTTTTTCTGGGCCTACGAGCGCGGCACGTGGCAATACGACGCCGCTGTGATCCTCATCCTGGTTTTGTTTTCGCGGCGCCACGGGGCTGGTTGCCCGACCAGCCGCGTGGGCCACCCGGCCAATGCCCCGGGCAAGTGGTCCCTCTTCAAAGTCGAGGGCGAGAGGAGGACCTGCCGCGTCGATGCGCGGATTCTGCGCGCCTCCCGAACGGGCCCCGGCTCTGGAGGATGAACTGCGCAACGCTCAGAGGAGTCCCTCCCTGAACTTCGTAACGCGCGCTTCACGGTCGCCGAGGTCGAGGCGGAGCACGACGAGCAAGGCACGGTGATCGCCTACAACGTGGATATCCACCGCTAGGAGCCAACCCGCAGGGCGCAAGTAAGGGCCACGGGGTAACTTTGCCATCATTCGCACATCTCTATGTATATACTTAGTTTTCGAAGAACTCAGCCTGCCGCACCATTCGGACACCAGGGGCTCTCTTGATGTATAGGCGTCTTGTTCTACTGATACTGGGATTCCCGCGAGCGCTTCCACGGTAGGTACGGGTACCGCGCGAATTGGCGCGAAGTGGACTACCGAGGGTGTCCTCGCGATGATCGACGAGTCCGCGAAGGATTTCACAGCCTCACCGTGGATATTGAGAACGTGAAATCCGGCCGTCGGTGAACGACACATCGACGGAAACGCGCCAGATTTCGTCCGGCACGATCAGAAATGCGAATCGACGTTGCCAGCCCGAGCCACGAACGATTCTGCGCCCGGGCGACTCCTTGTTCCTCTACAACCCCGAGATGATCGCGTGGAAGAATACGACCTCGGCAAGAATCGCGCGATGGTGGATCAGTACTATGGCTCGGTTTCGGTCCAAGAGTGACGACTTGAAAAAATCTACCTGGTAACCGTTACCAGCGACAAGATATGGACCACAAGAAAGCGGTTGTTGTAAAGCTCACCCCAGAATCCGATCATGTTCGCACCAGAGTACGCGCATTCAGAGTCGATAGACCAGGCTTCCTCGCTACCGATTCAGCAAAAATACTATCGAGACCGGAGCCGGCGACTACATTTATTCCACTACACCAACGTATGAAGAATCTCAAGATCGGCGGACAAAGTTCAAGCAGGATTGGCCAGAGACGCTAGCCAGAAAAGCCGCACGCCTAAACGTGGCTGGCAATTCGTAGCTGGTGAAAACGCGCACTAGGGTTGGGTTAATCCCCAAGCGCAAATTCAGTCTCCACGCAAACAGCTAGCGCCTAATGGTCCCCTTCATTGGGCTGAAGCTAGTTTGGTCGCGAGCAGTTGTCCTTTGCGCGAAAGACCCCAGCGATGACCTGCGAGGCTTCATCCTCACGGATAACCCTGTGGCAGGGAACCACGACCGAAACCGGGTTGCTTGCACAGGCGCGAGCCACGGCGCGAAAGGCCTTTCGACTCCGAGAGCGCGCGGCCACCTGCGATGCATGCGAGTAGCGCCACGCGGAATACGTGCGGTTCTTGCCACACGCGGCGTTGAAAGGCCGTGGCTTGCAGATCTAGCGGAAGCTCCACCTGCGCGGCTTGCCTTCCATGCGCTGGACAATTTCACGGACCAGCGCTGCGCGCTGCCAGCAGCAGGCGCAATTTCCGCGCGCGGGTATTCCTCGCGCAATTCCGCAACGAGTTTATTTTGCGCGTCCCCCAGATAGACCCGGACGCCCCGCATTCCGTGGCGGCAACCAGAAGCTTTCCGAGTGGTGACTTCGCGATCGTGTCTTCCATTTTCATGCCTTTCCTGCTTTTCGATAAGTTGCATGGTCATTCCCGGTTCGCGCGTTGCTTCTTTCATAGACGCGGCTGGTCATCGGTAACCGGTTTCGTACAGCGCGTCCGTGATGTTCTTCCCCGCACGAAGCAAATTCTTGAAGCGCTTCACACGCAAAGCTTCGGCAGTTCGCGGGCGCAGACCAGTAACTTCGCGGAAGGCGCGGCGAGTGTTCCGGCATTCGAATGGAGCTTCCGCGCAAGCTCCGAAGGTCGCACGACCTCTTCGTGGGATTGCGCAAGAATCTTGGACGCGCGCGCTACCAGCGCTGCCGAGCAGCCGTTTCATTTGGGCGGCAACGAAGGCAGCGCGATAACCTTGTTTTTCCGCTTCTTCGCGCGTGCGAAAGAAAATGACGTTGCGCCGCAACGGACGGCGGGCCGGGCAGGATGGCCGGCAATAAATGTATGTCGTGCGCACGGCCAGCACGAATGTGCCGTCGGCGCGCGCGTCGCGTTCCAGCGTCGCGCGCCAGTATTGGGCGGCCTTACGCGGCGAGACTTGCCTGGTTTCTTCTGCGTTCGAATTGTGCATTGTCTCCATGGTATGAAAATAGCGCAGGGTGGCAAATCAAATCTATCCGGAAAGGCGCGCCAAAGTGGATTTAATGACCGCGGCTCAGCAAGCGCGCGGAAAGCTGTTTGAGCCTTGCCTAAGCTTCGCCAGGGTTGGGCAGCACTTCAGCGGCCTCGACGGCATTCTTATGCGGCGCTGTAATCACGAGAAGAACGGCGGTGAGAATGACAGCAGCAGCGAGGGCCGTCGCAGCGTGATTTCGCCGGCTCCAAGCCAGCCGAGAAATAGGGCTACCACGGGATTGACGAACGCGTAAGTCCCCACGCGCGCTGCGGAACTCTTCTTCAGCAGGTAGACGTAAGCCGTAAAGCCGATGCCCGAACCGAAACGAGGAGATAGCCAACAGCCATCCAGGAACGGGACGAAACTGCCGCGAGGTGCAGTTGGCGGCCTTCGCCCGAAGCCAAGCCGGCAATCCAGAGCCCTGTGCCACCCGCGAGGCTCTGCATCGCCACCCCAAGCATGGGTGAGCTCGGAAGGTCGTTGTGCTTCGAATAGATGGACCCCCAAGCCCACGCGAAGGAGGCAATGATCAGAATTCCGGCGCCGGTCGGATCGACGCGCTCCGAGCCACCCAGATGCGCCGGACCTACTAGGAGAACCAAGCCGCCGAAACCCAAGATGAGGCTGGCAATGACCTGGGAGCGGGCCGGAGACCGCCTGGGCGAAGCCAATCGAGAAGTACCATCCAGAAAGAGACGAGCGCCACGAGCAAGGCAGCTACCCCGGAAGGGACGGTCCGCTCGGACAAACACACTCCGCCGTTACCAATAAGGAGCAGAAGGAGACCAGTGATGATGGCGGTGCGCCACTGGGTAGGCGTTGGCCGAATTCCGGTTTTCCAGCGAGCAGCGGGTAGAGTACAAGACCTGCGATCAAATGGCGCAAAGCGGCAAGAAGGAGCGGGGGAAAGGACTCGATCCCAACAGCGATGGCGAGGTAGGTCGAACCCCAAATAACATAGACCGCGGCGAACGCCAGGACGAGAAGAATTGCCTCGCGCTTCTCATGGGCTTGGGGCGTGAGCGCGGAAGCTGCGTTGTTAGAAGTTTGACCGACGGTGGAGGCCGACATTCTGCGAAGCCTAAACAAATGAAGGTAGAGGCAGAACAACGGGCTGTCGAGCACCATTTTGGATGAATTTATCCACAGCGCATGGAGAGAACCGCGAAGAGGACCCGGTACCATTACCAAGTGTTTCAAGTTAGGACACTTCAAAAGATTTCCACAGGTTGACGTCCGCGCCCATAGATGGCATTTTATCCACCCACTCAGCAACATCGGGGACCCCGGGGCAAGATCAAGAGCAAGTGCAGTTGGGCCAGTTTTGGCAGCGACGAAGTGGCATCTCTGAGGGTGAGATGAGCGCGACGAACCGCGTATTACCCATTCAGTTGGATGAGGAAGAAGCCGTCAGCACCAAAGTGGCGACGCTGATGCCGTTGCAAAAGTCAGCGGCAGCGGAAGCTGTGCGCCTTCCTGCGCTTCGAGTGACGCCTCTGCTTTCGCCGGGAAGTCCAAGGCGCTTCGTTCGTGTCCCGACTCATGCCGTGGGTGTGAACCGTGAACAGCGCGAGTATCCGCGCGCCAGTCTGAAACTTCCGCTTCGATTGCGCAAAGTGGACGACGTTGCTGAAGAATTCCCCGTGACGCTCGTAACCCGTGATATCAGCTCGACGGGCGTCTTTTTCCTGTGCCCAAAACAGATTGCCGTGGGCGCCCTGGTTGAGCTGGAAATCGTGCTGGTAAGCCGTCCCTTGGGGCACGGGAGCGTCGTCATCGTTAGTGCGGCTCAAGTGCGCCGCATCGAGCCTGCTGCGATGCCCGGCTGGTACGGAGTTGCGGCCTCGTTCGACGACGTGCATTTCGACCGCGATGATGGCGTGCCTTCCCGATTCCTCCGTCCTTAAAAGCTGTTTTCCCACAATTGAATTCGACAGGCATTCTCGGCGGAGAGTCAGTTTCCGCTTAGCGCGTCAATCAGGAGTTAGACACCTAGTTGATTGCCTTGCCACTCTAGAGAGGTGAAGGGCCCGAGGTGACCGGTAACGGGTGGCGACAATGAATTGACTTCGTGGGCAGCGGGGGCCTAACATCGCGCATGAGAGACAGGGTTCCTGCCCATGACTCCGGAGAGTCTAGGTCACTACCGGATCGTCGAAAAACTGAGTGAAGGCGGATGGGGCACGGTCTATCTGGCGCATGACGAGCGGCTGGACCGGGACGTAGCGCTGAAGGTTTTATCCGTCGGAACACTGGCGAATGAGGACGACCGGAAACGGTTCCGCAACGAAGCGCTTACCCTTGCCAAACTGAATCACTCCAATATCGGACAGATCTACGATTTCGACACGCAAGCAGGCGTGGACTTTTTGGTGATGGAGTACGTAAGCGGAGGAACGCTGTCGCGGCAGATCGCCGGTCCGGCGCTCAGCGAGAAAGAAGTTGCTGGACTCGGGATTCAGATTGCCCAAGCGCTGGAAGAGGCGCACGAATACGGGATCATTCACCGGGATTTGAACCCCGCAAACATCGCCGTTACGCCCAAGGGCCAAGTGAAGGTGCTGGACTTCGGTTTGGCCAAGCTGTTCGATCCGTCACGACGTGGGTTGAAGGCAGAAACCCTGACGCAAAGCGTGGATGATCCGCACCTAGTAGGAACACTACCGTACATGGCCCCTGAGCAGGTCAGCGGCGAACGCATGGATGCGTGTACGGACATCTATGCGCTCGGTGTCGTGTTGTATGAAATGGCCACGCATCAGCGCCCATTCCGTGAAGATTCCATGCCGAGACTCTTTGATTCGATTCTGCACCAGCCGGCGGTGCCGCCGCGGGCTCTGAATCCGCGGATCTCACCGGAGATGGAGCGAATCATACTGAAGTGCCTGGAGAAAGATCCCGGAGAACGTTACCAGTCGGCTAAAGAAGTCGACGTTGATCTTCGTCGGCTCCTAGCCCCCACCATGACGAGCGTTTCCTCGGCTATCCCTGTCGGTAAGAACAAGTGGAAGTGGTGGGCACCGGTGGGCGCCGGTGTGGCTCTCATGTTGTTCCTGGCCATCGCACTCACTTTTGATCTGGGTGGAATTCGCGGACGAACGACCGGGCGTCCATCTCCGCCGATTCGTTCCATTGCCGTCCTGCCACTGGAAAACTTTTCCCACGACCCCGAGCAGGAATATTTCTCCGACGGTATGACCGAAGCGCTTATCGCTGAGCTCGCCAAAATCAAGGCGCTTAAGGTCATCTCGCGCACGTCGGTGATGCAGTACAAGGGCACAAAGAAACCATTGCCCCAAATCGCCAGAGAACTCAACGTCGACGGCATCATCGAAGGCTCCGTGATCCGCGATGGCAATCAGGCGCGCATCAATGTTCAGCTGATCGACGGAACCACCGACCAGCATATTTGGGCAGATAATTTTCAGAGGGAGATGCACAACGTTTTGTCGTTACAAGGGGAAGTTGCGAGTTCGATTGCCCGAAAGATTCAAGTCGCGGTGACTCGGGAAGAGCAACTTCGGTTGGCGAATGGTGGCGTGGTAAACCCTGAAGCCCACGAACTCGTTTTGAAGGCGAAGTATTTGGCCGCAGAGGGCACCAACGTAGAGAGTTTGGAAAAGGCCGAAGTTTTTTTGCAGCAGGCCATCAAACTAGATCCAAATTCTGCGCCGGCGTACGCAGCGCTTTCCTCCCTTAACTTCGAAATCGCCGGAGCCGGATATAAGCCCATGCTCGAGGTGTGCCCGGAGTTTCGAGCAGTCGGGGAAAGGGCCATTGCCCTCGATACAATGCTCGGCGATGCGCTTTCGATGCGCGCGTGGGCGAAGCTCTATTGTGATTGGGACTGGACGGGGGCGGAAGCGGATGCACGGGAAGCCCTTCAATTGTCGCCCGGTTCTTCCATCACTCACAACACTCTAGCGTGGGTTCTGAACATACAAGGGAAGTATGACGAGTCTCTGGAGCAAAGCCGAATTGCACAGCAACTGGATCCTGTGTCCGTGGGCATTACTGTTCAACGCGCCATGTACTTCTACGATGCGCGTCGCTATGACGAGTCCGTCTCCGAATGCCACAAAGCGCTTGCATTCTCACCAGAGTCTGTTTTTGCAAAATGGCAATTGGGCACAACTCTGACAGCCATGCGCAAGTACGACGAAGCGATCCAGGTATTTCTAAGCCGTAAAGTTCCCACTGCAAACACCAATTGGATGTTAGGAGATGCTTATGGGAAATCGGGAAAGATGCGGGAAGCTCGCGAAGTACTGAATTTCCTGCTCGAGAAGCGCAAGAACAAGTACCTTTGGCCGACGATTATTGCTGTCGTCTACAGCGGAATGGGTGATAAGGATCACGCCTTCGAATGGCTCGAAACTGCTTACAAGGAACACGAGTATTGGCTACCTAAATTAGGAGTGGATCCTATGTTTGACCCATTGCGCTCCGACCCGCGTTTTGCGGAGTTGGTCAAGCGCATGAACTTTCCGCGATGAATTTTCGGGAGCACTATCTTCCATCCATACCGCGAATTAGCGTTATTTGCGATGTTCCGCGTGCTAGAAAGTTTGATTTCAGGCAAATCAGCATCTCAATCAGCCCGCTTTGTATTGGTCAACTCCCGATAAGCGTTACCGGAAACTGACCCAGCAGGGCATTCTCTGGCCGCCTGCTGCTTCGCCGCGTTTTCAACAAGGAAATTTCTGGCGGCCGTAGCAATGACTTTGGTGGAAGATTTCGGTGACCTGTTAGGGCTTGGGGTTTGCTACTCTAAGCGCTCATGGCTCGCCCAAAAAATAAAAGTTTGCAAGGAGTGCTGTTTGATTGGGACGGCACTCTGGTCGATTCGTATGAAGCAGATTCGGCGGCCTATCTGGCGATGTTTCGTGAGATGGGGATTCCCTGGGGACTGGAAGAGCTGGACCGGCATTACTCGCCGAATTGGTACCGCGTCTATCGAGCTGCAAAATTGCCGCGTGCGCGCTGGGACGATGCGGACCGCGCGTGGCGCGCGCAGTATGCGAAGCATTCGCCGCAACTCATCGCGGGAGCCCGGCAAGTGCTCGTTCGACTGGGCCGGGTGCATCACTTGGGCTTAGTCACGAGCGGAGATCGGGACCGCGTGACACGGCAGTTGCGGGCCTTCCGATTGACGCAGCTTTTTCGAGCGCGCGTGTGCAGCGGAGACACACCAGAAAAAAAGCCGCATCCGGCGCCATTGCGGCTCGCGTTGCAGAAACTGCATCTGGAACCGGCCGCGTGCGTGTACGTCGGCGATTCTCCGGAGGATTTGCAAATGGCGAAGCGCGCGGGAGTGCGGGCGATCGCCGTACTCGGACCTTTTCCCACGGAAAAGCGCTTGCGTGCGGCCCGGCCGCATTTTCTGCTGGAATCGATTCGGGAACTTCCGGAAGTCTTGGAGAGAATTTGTGGCTGACATTCGAACGGACAAGTTTCAAGATGCGGGTTTCGGTGCGGCAGCTGGCGGTGTGGCGGCAGGCGCTGGAGCGGCGGCGGAAACCGGTTTGAAGTCCGTCCACTTGACCACCAATCGGACGGGCACGTTCTGATCCTTCAGGTTCAGCGTGCCGTCGGAACGCATGTAGTTGGGTATCCAAAACTTGCCGTCGACATTTTCACGATACGTTTCAAATATTGAGAACGGCATAGTGGCCGAGCGCATGTCGCCGAGATCGTTGACCCATTTTCCGTACGTTTTCACTAGATCGAAGTAGACGGCGTCGACCCACACGATGCCCTCGAAATAGTAATGCGCGCGCTCGACCGCTTTTGGCTTCACCTGGAAGATGTAGCACTCAATTTCGTCGACGAGTTCCTTGCCCAAATACTTTAGATCGTATTTCGCCAGCTGCGGTGTTGTGAGCGGGTAAGCTGGCATCCGCGCGAGAGCTTGGAAATCTTCCGGGCCCATCTCCAGATAGTGCAGCGTGGATTGCGGCCGCTCGGCGGTTTTCTCATAGATCTTGCCGTCGGGGCCGAGCTTTCCTTCGAGCACCAGCAGGAGTTGTCCGGAGGGCTTGCCGTCTGGGCCGAACTCTTCGAGGCGCACTGTTTTCTTGTAAGTGAATCCGGCGCGGGCGACGATGTATTCGTCCTCTTTTTGGGAAAAACGCTTGATGATTTCCTCGGGCGGAATCGAAGGCGGAGCTGGCGGCACGGGTTCCGTCCCGACGCGGCGGACGTCGTGTTCCGGCGGAGGTGTAACTGGGCCCTGCTGAGCAGCCTGGGCACGACACTCTACGTGCGCGAAAAAGAGTACGTATACGAGAAGAGCTGCATGCAAAAGGAAGCGGAAGCGGCTGCCGCGGCGATGGGGAGTGGGCGAGTTCATAGCAGATAAGATGCGCGGAGGTCACCGAAGAGCAGCTTCGGACATGCGCGCAAACCTGATTGAGTTTACCGCACTTTCAGGAGATCGTCCGGTGTGCTTCATCGAATGACGGCGCGGCGCGATTCGGCGCGTGGGAGTTCGGCATAATACGAGGGCTCTCTGCTACAATTTCGAAGTTTGTGAGCGACGAGAAACAAACCAGGCGGTATTTTGTCTCGGGAACCGTGCAGGGCGTGGGATTCCGGTTCTTCGTGCAGCGGGTGGCGGAGAAGCTGGAGATTGTCGGTTACGCGAGGAACCTGTTCGACGGCCGAGTCGAAGTGCTTGCCGCCGGCTCACCGGCACAACTGGATGAGCTGAAGAGCGCGCTCGAACGCGGGCCGCGATTTTCGAGCGTGAGCGAGGTGCGGGAAGAGGAAGCCAAGGACAGCCCGCGGTATGCAAAGAGATTTGTGATCGAGCCGGACGCTTGAGAACACCATGACGAAGAGGAGCCGTTCGAATGGATGACCTGAAGAAGCTGATTCGCGAAGTGCCGGATTATCCGAAGCCGGGAATTCTTTTTTATGACCTGACTACGCTGCTGAAGGACAAGGATGGTTTCCATACGCTCATCGACCGGCTCTGCGATCACTACAAAGGGCACACCATCGATGTCGTCGCGGGAATCGAAGCGCGCGGATTTATTTTTGCTCCGGCGCTGGCGTACCGGCTGGGGGCGGGCTTCGTGCCAGTTCGAAAGCCAAAAAAATTGCCCGCGAAAACGGTCAGCATTTCCTATGCCCTCGAATACGGAACGGACACGCTCGAAATTCACGAAGACGCTGTAATACCGGGTCAGCGCGTAATCATCTGCGACGATCTGCTCGCCACAGGCGGCACCGCTGCGGCCACGACCAAGCTTGTCGAGAAACTCGGCGGAATAATCGAAGGCGCCGCGTTTGCAGTGGAACTGACGTTTCTCAACGGCCGCTCGAAACTAAACGGCGTGGATGTTTTTTCTCTGATCCAATACGACAAGTAGGAGACTGAGGCCTGAGCGCCCGAGATGGCCGACAAGATGACACAGTCCGAGAAGGATGCGATTGTAGAATTCCCTGCCGTCGCGGAGGAATTCTGCAGATTTATCGACGATTGCGGCGCTTACGAGCGCAAGATTCTAATCCAAGATGTCTCCGTGCTCTTAGCAAGGCTCTGTGAGGTTGCCGCTCGACTGCCGTGGGTAAGCCCCTCGACCGAAGGGACAGATTTTTCGGCTGAATCGATTGCTATACACGCGAACGAAGCGCAGCGACTTTCGAAGCGACTCCGCGAACAGCTGGGCAACCTGGACGTATACTGAGAGGTCTTCGATCCAACACAGAAGGAAGAAGCGATCTCTAGTTCCCTGTCCCAAGACATCGCTGAGATCTATTTGGATTTGCATGACGCACTAAAGATTCAGACAAGTGGCGCAAGTTTAGACGATATTTACTTTGACTGGCGCTTTGCTTTTCGCGGCCACTGGGCCCGGCACGCGACCTCTGCCCTAAAGGTAGCCATTCTTATCTCAGACGGGGCGTGAACTGCCACGGCGCTGGCGGAGGGCTTCGAATAGGACGACGCCGGCGGCGACGGAGACGTTGAGCGACTTCACGGGGCCGGTCGTGGGCAACGAAACTACAAAGTCGCAGCGTTTGCGAGTTAGGTCGTGGAGACCTTTGCCTTCGCCGCCGAGGACGATGCCAACCGGAGACGTGTAGTCGGCTTCGGTGTAACTTTTGTCGGCGCGCTCGTCCAGACCGATGAGCCAGTAGCCTGCTTCCTTCAATTCTTCCATCGTTTGCGCGAGGTTGGTCACCTTTGCGACGGGCAGATGCGAGAGCGCGCCTGCGGAAGCGCGCGCGACCGTGTCCGTGAGCCCGACTGCGCGGCGCTCTGGAATGATCACGCCATGCGCGCCTGCGGCGAGGGCCGTCCGAATCACGGCGCCGAGATTATGGGGATCTTCGACGCCATCAAGCAGGACGATTAGTCCTTTGCGTCCGTGATCGGGGCCCTTATTCGCGGCGGCGAGAATGCTCTCGAGAGTAGCCGGAGCGCGGGCTGCGGCCAGAGCGACGACACCTTGGTGATCTTTCGAATTGGCGAGACGATCGAGCTGGCCGCGGTCTTCAAAGCGCACGGGAATGTCTCGCGCGCGGGCTAGCTGGACAATTTCCTCGACGCGCGTGTCCTGGCGGCCGCGCGCGATCAGGATGCGATCGAAGGGGCGGCCGGCGTCGAGCGCTTCGCGTACGGCGTGAATGCCGGTAAGTTTGTCCATCGGAGCCATAGTCTACAGCACGTAGGGCACGATGAATCGTGCCCCTACAACAGAAACCGCCGGCGCTCTCAATCGAGGGCGGCGCAGAATTCGAGGATGCGCTCGCGGGCTGATTTGACGTGTGCCGGCGAACGGAAGAGCGCGCGGCTTCATCGAGAAGCAAGATTATGCGATCGAGTTCGCCTGCGCCTGCGCGGCCTGCGAGCGCCAGGCGTACGGGATGAAAGATCTCGCGGCTTCCCAGGCCCACGCGGTCTTTCAATGCCGTGATGATTTCCTTGAAACGGTCCGTGGTGAGAGGTGCGCCATCGAGCAAGAGCAGAGCGAGATGGCGGAGGACGTCGCGGGCGGCATAACGAGCAGAGGACGGCGTGAGTCTCAACTTTGGAAAGGAGTTCGTGTGCGTCGTAATGAAAGACGAGCTGCAACAGATCGGCGAGCGAGCGGCGGTCCGACAGCGTGCGGGCCGAGCAGTGCGGCGGCGCGTTCGCACCAGGCGAGTTGCTCGAGGAGAGGCCTCGCCTAGGAGCCAGTTTTTTTCGCGGAGAATTTCGGCCACGTCGCGAGCTGTGTAAGCATTTGTGCCAGCGGACGGAGCGGAATTCGGATTTTCTTGCGGAGGCATCGGAGAAATCTTAGACGCACATCAGCAAAATGACTTGGCGCAAAGGGCATGATTAGCGTTGCGAGAGTGTTGCGACGACATGCGCGGCAATGGCTTCGCCGCGGCCGATAGCGTCAACGCCTTCGTTGGTTTTGGCTTTGAGATGAATGTGATCGGCGGAGACGCCGAGAGCGCGGGCGAGGGCTTCGCGCATTTTCGGAAAGTGCGGGCCCAGCTTTGGTTTTTCGGTGATGACGACGGCATCGACGTGCTCGATCGCGAAGTGTTTTTCGTCGAGCAGTCTTTCGCGCGTGCTCCAGAAAGAGCAGACTGTTCGCGCCTTTCCATTTTGGATCGGAGTCCGGAAAATGCGTGCCGATATCGCCAAGACCAGCGGCGCCGAGCAGCGCGTCACAGAGCGCATGCGCCAGAACGTCGCCGTCGGAGTGTCCGACGGAGCCTTTGTCGAACGGAAGTTCGATTCCGCCGACGATCAGCTTGCGCCCTTCCGCGAGCCGATGAAGATCGTAACCAATGCCGCAGCGCACGCTCATGTTTTTTGGCGTTCTTGTTCGAGGTAGAAGCGGGCGAGGTCCATGTCGGCGGGCTTGGTGATTTTGATGTTGCGCTCCGAGCCGAGGACGACGTGGACGTCGTGGCCGATGCGCTCGACGAGACCGGCTTCGTCGGAAGCGTTGACGCCATCGGCTTGCGCTCGCGCGAATGCTTCCTTGATCAGTTTCGTTGAAAACGCTTGCGGCGTCTGCGCCAGCACGACGCGTTCGCGGGGAATGGTTCCGATAATCAGCGCAACATCTTCAGGCAAGCTGGCGCGCTTTACTTCCTTAACCGTGTCCATGGCGGGAATGCCTAGAATCGCGGCCTGGCAGCGGCGGGCTTCCTCGATGACGCGGACGATTTGTTCGCGAGTAACGAAAGGGCGGACGGCGTCGTGCACCAGCACGATTTCCGTGTCGTCCGAAACTTCCTTGAGCGCCAGCGCGACCGAGTCCTGGCGGGAATCTCCGCCGCGGACTACCCGCACGGACTGCATGAATCGTTCGCCGCGGATGCGTTCTTCGAGCGAGTCGACGACGTCGGCGCGCGTGGCGACGATGATGTCGGTGACGAGCGGGCAGGAAGCGATGCGCCGCACGCTGTGAATGACCAGCGGAGTGCCTTCCAGTTCGAGAAATTGCTTCGGCGTCTCGGCACCCATGCGAGTGCCGAGACCTGCGGCTGGAAGAATGGCGGCAATTCGGCTCATTTTAAGCGCGACCCGCCGGACAGGAGTAACGATGGGGCCGCAAACTTCAGAGTGTACCTCAAGCCGGGGTGTCAGGCGAAATCGCGGAATGCGGAATGCAGACGGTGGAAAGATTAAAAGAATCTCGAGCTATCCATTACTGAAAATAGAGGCGCGGGACGCGCTGGCTCACGGCGCAGAGCAGGTCGGAAGTCACTGTACCGATGCTGCGGGCAATGACATTGGCGGGAAGGACGCGGTCGCCGTCGGTGCCGTGGACGGTGACCACGTCACCGACCTCGACTCCCGGTACGTCGGTGACGTCAATCATAGTGACGTCCATGGAGACGATTCCAACCATTGGCGCGAGTGAGCCGCGAACCAGGACGCTGCCGCGGTTGCCCAGCGAGCGGTGAATGCCGTCGCCATAGCCAGCGGCAAGGACGGCGATGCGCGAAGGGCGTTTGGCGATGAAGGCTTCGTTGTAGCCGACGCCGGCGCCCACGGGGATGTTGCGGATGTTGATGATGCGCGTGCGCAGGCTCATGACCGGCTTCAGCGGCAGACGCGCTTCGATTTCCGGACGTTGTTCCATCGGATCGTAGCCAGGATGATAGCCGTACAAAATGGCGCCGGGACGGACCATGTCGGCCCAGGTCTCAGGACGAGCGACGATGGCGGCGCTGTTGGCGAGATGCACGATGCCGGGATCAATGCCCAGCGCGCGAAGACGGTCGAGTGCGGCGTAGAAACGCTCTTCTTGATGGCGCGTTTGTTCGCCGGTGCGCGTATTGGTGAGAACTTCGGAAGAAGCAAAATGCGTGAAGACTCCGCCTAGTTCCAGATGCTTGCACTTGGCGAGTTGGCGCGCAAAACATTCGACATCGCTCGGGCGCGATGCCCAGGCGGTTCATGCCGGTGTCCATTTTCAGGTGGAACGAAACTTTTTTGTGGCCTTTCTTGCCTTTTGGCAATGATGCGGCCCGCTGCGCGATCGAGTTGCTTGAGCTGCTCGCAGCGATGAATGGCCGCCGTTAGATCGTATTCGAGGAGGCGCGACTCCTCGCCAGGCCAAAAGCTGGTAAGAACAAGAACGGGCTTACGAACGCCGGCTTTGCGCACGGCGATGCCCTCTTCGGTGCACGTGACGCCGAACCAATCCGAGCCGGCTTTTTCGAGAGCTTTGGCGACCTGCGGGCCGCCGTGGCCGTAGCCATTGCCTTTGACGATGCAGAGAATTTTTCGCGGCGTTTTGCGCTTCTCTTCCGGTGGATTCACGAACTTGCGGATGGAACGGAAATTCTCCGCCAGCGTGGACAGGGAAATTTCGGCCCAGATCGGGCGGCTCTTCAAATTGCGGAGACTCTTGTCAGCTTGTGCCATGGCCCTACCAGAAAGAATTAAGTTTACGCCATCCGGTCGCGGCTAGCGGACCGGCCCTGCGGTCACCTGCCGCGAGAATGACAACAGTCGCTTGTGTTGCAAGCGGAAGGCCTGTTCCACGGCGAGGAAGCGCGGAGGAGCCTCCCCCCTGTTTTTTGTAAGTGTTGCTTCTAAAAGACTTAGGCATTCCGTAAGTTCTTTATAATCAACACTTGCGGACGACCTGATACGTGTTGATTCTAAAAGGCTTAGAACCGCTCCAAAATTCGGGCAAATACGGGTGCTTCGGGCTAGTGAGCCGTTCCTTGAGGGAGCTCGAAGGACGGAGCGTGGGGATTCTTACACAGAGGTCACAGAGAGCTCAGAGTTCACTGAGAATGCGGAGGCTCGTGGACTGAGCCAGCGAGCCGAATCTCCACTCCGAAAAAGAAAGAGCGGCAGGATGGCTGCCGCTCTTAGAAAGATCAGGGATTTACCCGACCCTGATTCTACCAAATGGTATAGCGAAAGTGAAGGGCAGTCGCTAAGATGCTGGCCATGACAAGCCAACTAAATCGTCGCAGTTTCATCGTTACCACCGGCATGACGGCGCTCGCGGCAACCCGAGTCCTCGGGGCGAACGACACTATCCGCGTCGGCGCGATCGGCGTCGGCGGGCGCATGAATTACCTGATCGAATGCGCTGACAAAGTCGGCGGCTACCAACTCGTGGCCGTGAGTGATGTGTATGGGCCGCATCGGGACGCCGTCAAACAACGCCCCAGCGGCGGTGCGGTGACTACGCACGCTAACTATCACGAAGTACTCGAGCAGCAACTCGACGCTGTGTTGATCGCCGCACCGGACCATTGGCATGTGCGCATGGCTGTCGATGCCATCGCAGCCGGCAAAGACGTTTATCTCGAGAAGCCGGTCACGCATACGCTGGAGGAAGGGGCGATACTGACGAAGGCGGTCCGCTCCAGCAAACAGATCCTGCAATGCGGGATGCAGCAGCGGAGCTGGAGCCACTTTCGCGATGCGGTCGATCTCATTCAGGGAGGCAGCCTCGGGCGCGTCCTACAGGTCAGGACGTATTGGTGGCAGAACTATCTGGCGCACGGGGTGCGCAAGCCCTTCGATACGCAGGCGCTTGATTGGAAACAATGGCTCGGCGGCGCTCCCGATCAGGCGTTCAGCGAAGAAAAGTTTTATCGCTGGCGCTGGTATTGGAATTTTGGGGGCGGCGCGATGACCGATCTCTTCACGCACTGGATTGACGTGGTGCATTGGGCGATGAAATCGGACACGCCGAAAGACGCGCAGATGCTTGGCGATAAATATGTCTTCGAGCAGTGGGACTGTCCGGACACAGTTCAGGCGGCGGTCCGTTATCCGGGATTTGATGTCGTGTATGAGGGCATGATGGCGTCCTCGATTGACGACGGCGGGCTGGAGTTTCGCGGGACCGAGGGGACGTTGAAGCTCAACCGCAACGGATTTGGCGTCTATCATGAAGGCGTAACGGAAAGAGTGAATCCGGTTATGAGGGCGGAGAGTTTTCAGGACGGAACGATTTCGCACATGGAGAATTTCTTCGACTGTATAAGGAGTCGCAAAGAGCCAAACGCGCCGGTCGAAACGGGAGTTAGCGCGGCTCGCGCGGGGCACATCGCCAACATGGCTTACCGCCGCGGTGGGCAGATCGCGTGGCCGATGAAAAACCCGTCTTGAACATTTTCGTCGCTTAGACTTAACAGGGAGACACCTCGTGTGCGCAATCAAGCGGTTAGTCCTGCTTAGCTTGGTTCCTATTCTCTTTTCGCTTTCTGGCTTCCCGCAAACCGGAGGGACGCCTGCGAGGCAAGACAACGTGTATTCCATGGCATTGCTCGCCAGCCTGACTGAGATGGAGAAATCTTGGGGCCACATCGATGACAGTGAGGGCGGCAGTGGAATACGGACAGACTATCGCCGCATGCTGGTAGAAAAGGACGCTGAAATTACGGAGAGCTTGCCATCACAATTTGGGGACTATCGCGTCGAGTATCTGGATAAACAAACGCAGATTGATAGATACAAAAAATTGCGGAAACAATTCTCTATCCTCAAGATTCATCCCTTGAGGAACGAAGGCTCACGACTGAAAATCATCGTCTCCGTCTCTTACCTTACCTATAAGAAAAATAGACTCGTGCTCGCGGTTTCGGATTGGAGCAGTGTCGAATTTCGCTACGACTGCGAGAAACAGAACTTCGTCATTTCAGAAGTGAAACTCGGCGGAATTTGACATACTGGCGGGCATTCATTCTGGTGTTGTCCGTTCACTTCATTTGACGCATCAGTGGTAAGTCTCTATGAACGCGGTGACCGAATGCTTACCATCACCCCAATGAGTGGCGGGTTGGTTTCGCGTCCTCCGCCGGGTTCCAGCCGGCGGAGTGCCGCCAAGATGGCGGGGCTACGAAGGCATGGGGTTACGTGTCGCCTAGGGTGAATTGGTAGAGGAAAGCGGTCAGCCTCAGAAGGCTGACTCTACAGGCTGACCCTACGGTTAGAGGTCATCGGGGGAGAATTGGAGAAGGTGTCGGGGGCCGCCTCAGCTCTCGCACCACCGAGCAGGCTTGGCATCTTTGGTTTAGCCAATGCGTCGGCGAGTTATAATAATAAGACCTACAAAAGCAAGAATCAGATAACAAGCAGAGAGAATATAGTAGAGAATTCGCACCTTAGGCGAAAGGAAGGGTGGGAGCTTGTCAGCAAACTTGTCCGTCCATGTCTCGCTCCAGCGCGGGATGGGGGCGGCTTCTTCGGAGTCGGGCTTCCAGCGTGCAGCGATCCAGGTCGCGCGGAAATTGGAAAGCAGGAGCGCCGCGAGAACAATTCTCACGATGCTTGGCCCTGAAGCCAGAATGTCCGTAAGGTACGCTACTGACACGCACCCCGCCGCGTACCGGCTGCGCTCACGTACCCCGACACCGCCTAAATAGTAAAAAAGCAAAACAAACGTCCCCGTGACTGGTTGGTCCGCGATAATCAAGACAACAAGGGAAAGAACGGCGACCGCGACGCACACCCAGTAACCTTGCGCCCCCAGGTAATCAACGTCACTGTTACTCTGAATGGAAGGCCAGAGCAGGCTCTTGATGCGGCCTTCGCTCCGCGGCATCGAGTCAGATAAGTTCAGGGTCTGCACAAGGGGAATTAGAGCCCAGTCTTTGCCAGGAGTCGAGGAGAAAAAATCCTTCTCAAAGCCGGCTGCTACTGGTGCTTGCAATTTCCGCTGCCTGCGGGGCTACGCAGACTCAACACTGCGCTACAAATCATCGGGGGAGAATTGGGAGAAGGCGTCGGGGGCGGCTTCTTCGAAGCGCGTTAGGCGGCTGCGGAAGACGAAGCGGACCTTGTCGGTGGGGCCGTTGCGCTGCTTAGCGATGATGAGTTCGGTTTGCTCGCGTTCGTCGGGCTCGGCGTCGTGCTTGAAGAAGTGCGGGCGGTAAATGAACATGACCACGTCGGCGTCCTGCTCGATGGCGCCGGATTCGCGAAGATCGGAGAGCTGCGGGCCGCGTTCTTCGCGCTCCGGAGCGCGCGTGAGCTGGCTGAGAACCAGGACGGGGATTTTCAGCTCCTTGGCGAGGCCCTTCAAGCTGCGGGAAATGCTGGAGACTTCCTCATTGCGGTTGCCGAAGCGGCCGCGCGCGGTGATCAACTGCAGGTAATCGACGATCAGGAGCGAGAGGCCTTTGTCGCGCTTGAGGCGGCGGGCCTTTCGCGCCAATTTCGAGGACGCTGATGGAGCCGGCGTCATCAATCCAGAGCGGAGCGGAAGAGATCGTTCCCAGGGCTTCGGTCATGCGGCGCCAGTCTTCACGGCTGAGGTGGCCGGTGCGGAACTTGTGCGCATCGATCTGCGCGACGGAAGCGACGAGGCGCTGAAGGAGCGATTCCTTGGACATTTCCAAGCTGAAGATGGCCACTGGCTGGCCGCCGCGAATGCCGATGTTTTCGGCGAGGTTTAGAGCCAGCGCGGTTTTTCCCTGCGAAGGCCGCGCGGCAAGGATGAGCAGTTCGGAGGACTGGAGGCCGGACGTGAGCTTGTCCAGCTCCACGTAGCCTGTCGGCACGCCGGTGATGCTCTTTCCTTCGCGGAAGATCTTTTCGAGGCGCTCGAAATTGTCGCGGACGATGTCCTTGACGGAAATCAAGCCGGCTTTTACGCGGTCTTCTGCGAGCGAGAAGATGGAAGATTCCGCGTTGTCGAGGATGGTGTCCGCGCCGTCCTCGCCCTCGAAGGCGCGCTGCTGGATGTTGTGCGTGGTGTGAATGAGATTGCGGAGCAACGCCTTTTCCTTGACGATGCGGGCGTAGTGCTCGATGTTCGAGACCTTGGGCATGCCGTCGGCGAGAGCCGCGAGGTAGGGCGCGCCACCGGCGGCTTCCAAATCGCCACGGCGATGCATCTCTTCGGTCAGCGTGATGAGGTCAATGGCCTGCTGGGCCTCGCCAAGAGAGATCATCTGGGTAAAGATGCGGCGGTGATGATCGAGAAAGAAGTCTTCGGGGCGGAGATTCTCGATGGCCGCGTTGAGGGCGTTGTTGTCAAGGAGAATGGCGCCGAGAACGGAGCGCTCGGCGTCGAGATTGTTCGGAAGCGGCTTTTCGAGTGTGGCATCAACGGGCATAGACGATCTTCACTATTCGCCTTTTCTTCGCTTTTGTACCACGTTCTCCGCGGGAGGGCAAGCGCGGAGTTTCTGACTGCAAAATCAAGTGCTTCGTGGTTCAGATGAAATTCAAATTACATTCAAGCTGGTGCCGCATTGTGCGCGGAAGAGGGTGAGGCGTCAACCGACGAGCTGTGAATGGTTTCGGAAAACGTGGAAAAGTTTTTTTCACCGCGGCTCGAATTGTACGCGCACAAAAAAAAGGGCACGGTATGCCGTGCCCCTACGACTGAACTTTCAAAGCGGCGAACGAGATGAAATTATTCTTCCTTGGCGACGTGGACGATTACTTGAGCGGTGACGTCGCGGAAGACTTTGATGGTGACGGGATATTCGCCGAGGGCTTTGATGGGATCGGCGAGCTGGACCTGGCGCTTGTCGATCTTGAATTTTTGCACGGCGAGACCTTCGGCGATGTCGGCGGTGGTGACGGAGCCGAACATCTGGTCGTTCTCTCCGGTCTTGCGGGTGAAGTTTAGAGACACACCATTGAGCAGCGCCGCTTGTTTCTGCGCGGCGTCCAGCTCATTGGCGGTCTTTTTCGCAAGCGAAGTGCGGATGCGTTCGAGCGCTTTCATGTTGCCGGTGCTGGCTTCAATGGCGAGCTTGCGCGGCAAGAGGAAATTGCGGGCGTAGCCGGGCTTGACGGTGACGATGTCGCCGCGATGACCGAGCTTATCGATATCTTCCTGAAGAATGATTTGCATGTTGTCTCTCTATGCTCCTGTTTCCATTGACCCGAGCAGGCTTACGCCTTCGGGGCCTCGGCTGCAGCGGCAGGTGTGGCTGCTGGTGCTGGTGCGGCTGCGGGTGTGGCGGGCGCTGCATGAGCGACGTGCGGCGCAACGGCACGCAACGCCTGCGAGCCCGCGGCGCTGCCCGCAAAGGGCAGAATGGCGATGTTGCGCGCGCGCTTAATGGCCACGCCCAGCCAGCGCTGGTGACGCGAGCAAACACCGGTCATGCGGCGGGGGAGGATTTTGCCGCGTTCCTGGACAAACTGCGAGAGGATGTCCGCGCGCTTATAGTCGATGAAGTCCATCTTCTCGACGCAAAACTTGCAGACTTTTTTCTTGCGGAAATATTGGCGCTTGCCGCGCGGCCGTCCGCCGGGGCCGCCCGGACCACCGCCGCCCGGTCCGCCTTCGCGGCGGGGACCAATGCTGCGATGGCCGCCTCCGCCTTCGCGGCGCGGGGGTCCACTGTGAGACTGTGCTTGTTTCGGTTCCTCTGCCATACCATCCTGCCTTTCTCTCTAAAAACCAAGAAAACAAAAATCGAAAATCGAAAGACGAAAATCAACTGGCCGCGGCATGTTCAGTGGGTGCGGCCGGCGCGGGAGCAGGCGCGCTGCGGCGGGGGCGCCGCGCGGCGCGCTGTTCGCGCTTTCCGCCGAGCTTCTTCTGACGCTTCAGATCTTCGTCGAGGCGCACGGTCAAATATTTGATGACCACGTCCTGAACGCGGAGGCGGCGCTCGAGCTCGGCGATGAGCTCGCCGTGATTGGTGCGAATCTGCTGGTAAACGTAAATGCCCTCACGATGCTTGGCCACGCGATAGGCGAGCTTGCGCGTGCCACAGTGCTCGGTCTTCTCGATCTTTCCGCCCTTTTCCGCGCAGGTGTGCTCGATGCCGGAAATCACCTTCTTGATTTCGTCCTCCGGCGTGGCCGGCCGCGCGATGAAAATCAGATCGTACAAACGTTCTTCCATGATGACCTCTTTCCTCTTTGCGCCGATGTACTCGGCGGCAATGCAAAATCCATTCCCGGTACTAGAGCGAAAAACTGTTTCACTCTGTTTCCGGCTCATCCCCTTCCGGGGGTTTTCGCCGGTTGAATTTGTTCATCGCCGCGTCGATGCCCGTCGCGAGAATCATTTCGACGGCATCGCCGGCTTCATCCACCATCTCCGCCGCGACTTCGAGCTCGGCCTTTTTCATGGGCCGAAGAACGAATTCTTTGCGGCTGCTCAGCGGATGTCCGGCCCACAACCCAATCGAAGGCGCGAAGAAGTCCTGTGTGCCCACGGCGCTGATCACGGAATTTGCGCCGTTGTGACTTCCGCCGCTGCCTTTGCGGTCGATGCGAATCGTTCCGAAGGGCAGCTGCACTTCATCCCACAGAACCAAAAGATCGCCAGGACCCAGCTCGTACTTTGCGAGCAGCTCACGAACCGAGATGCCGCTGAGATTCATGTACGTCTGGGGCTTGGCCAGAAGCACATCTTCTCCCGCGAGCTTTCCGCGGCCGACAAGAGCCTTGCCTTCGGGCCGTTCGACGCGAATCGAACCGCGATTCGCCAGTTCGTCAACGGCCATAAATCCGAGATTATGCGGCGTCCATTGGTACTCCGGATCAGGATTGCCAAGTCCGACGATGAGCCGCATAGGCCTCTATCCAGCAGCCTGCTTGCCGCCAGGCGCCGCGCTTCGCAACTTGCCGCATTACTTTTTCTTTTCGCCCTTTTCGGCCTTTTCCGGCTTGGCTTCGGCTTCGGCGGCTTCTTCGCCCTCGACTTCCTTCTTGCCCTTCTTGATGACTTCAGGCTCGGCAGGCGTTGCGGCTTCCGTGGCGACGACCTCGGCCGGTTTCTCCTCTTCGACCTTGAGAGCGACGACGTGGGCCAGAACGCGTTCGGGATCGGTGATCAGCTTCATCTTGGCCCGTCGATCGCCAGCTCACTGGCACGAAGCTGATTGCCGAGCATCAGCTCGCTGACATCCACCTTAAACTCCGTCGGAATATCGGAAGGCAAGCATTCGATTTCCACTTCGCGCGTGACGACTTCGAAGACGCCGCCTTGCTGCTTGACGCCGGCAGGCTCGCCGAAGGTGTGCACAGGCACCTTGACGCGCATGCGGACGTCCATGGCCACGCGCAGAAGTCCACGTGGAGCAAGTTGCCGCTCACGAGGATCGACTTGCCAATCTTTCAAGATGGCGGGCTCGTGTTTGCCGGCGAGGTCCACCTGGAAAAGGGTGTTGTGGCCGCTGGCGGAGCGCAGAATCGCTCCAATCTGCTTGGCGTTCAAGGCGAGCGCGATGGCATCGCCTTTGCCGCCGTACAACACGGCCGGCACTTTGCCGGTCGACGCAGGCGGCGAGCCTCGTTCTTGCCCCGATTGGAGCGGGGCGCTCCTTCTACGATGATTTGTGTTTCAGCCATACTTTCATTCCTTCCGTGAAATCATGTGGAACTAAAAGTCCCATTTGGCTACTTCTTAAGTTCGGTCACTGCTCATTTCAACAAGGCGACAGATTGAAGCCGGTCCCAGCAAAATCTAAATAAACAGCTCGCTGATGGAAGTCTCCTCGTGAATCGAACGAATACCGCGAGCCAGAAGTCCGCGACGCTTAAAATCTTGATCTTGCCGATTCCTTTGCTGCTTCAGCGAGCGGAACAGAATCCGTCGCGACCACTTCTTTGATCTGTGAGTTCGCGATGCGCTCAATGGCCGGGCCGGAAAGCACCGCATGGGTGCACGCAGCATAAACTTGCGTTGCGCCTTCATCGGATCAGGGCCTCGGCGGTTTTCACCAGAGTCCCGCGGTATCAATAATGTCGTCCACGATCAGGGTGCTGCGGCCGCGGACATCGCCGATGAGGTGCATGACTTCGCTGACATCCACATCGACGCGGCGCTTATCCACGATGGCCAGCGGGGCATCCAGCTCTTTGCAAAGAAGCGGGCGCGTTCGACGCCGCCAGCATCCGGCGAGACGACCGTCAGATTCGTCAGATTGAGATGCCGGAAATACTCGACCAGCACGGGCGACCCGTACAGGTGATCCACCGGAACATCGAAGTAGCCCTGAATCTGCGGCGCGTGCAGGTCAAGCGTCAATGCGCGGCTTGCGCCGGCGGTCTCGAGAAGGTCGGCGACGAGTTTGGCGGATATCGGGACGCGGGGCTTGTCCTTGCGGTCCTGCCGGGCATAGCGTAATAAGGGATCACCGCAGTAACGCGCCAGGCCGAGGCGCGCTTGAAGGCGTCAATCATCAGCAGCAACTCGAGCAGGTGGTCGTCCACGGGGTCGCGCAGGCTGAACGACAAATACGTCGGCGCCGCGCACATTTTCGAGAATCTGAAAATAGATCTCGCCGTCGCTGAAGCGCCCCAGCTTTGCCTTCCCAGCGGCACTTCCAGATGGCGGCAAATGCTCTCTGCCAGCGGCAGATTCGCAGTTCCCGAGAAAATTTTGAATCGGTCGTCGTCCACGA
>CAVOPQ010000010.1:0-28235 GCA_963698145.1 uncultured Acidobacteriota bacterium
TGCAAAAGCTAATCTCCAAAAACATTCAGCTCAGCCTACATTTTTTCGGCTTCTTCAGCCTCAGAATTGGCGCCCTGAAGCACCGCTTGGAGTCTCTATGTCGGCACGCATTTCCATTGGGTGCCGCATCCCTTTGGGTTTTGGTTTATCAAAGGGTGCGTGTTTTGACTTTTCCGCGTATTTCCTCAATCTGATTGTCGAGTAGCCCTTCACCCCTTCCGCTTCGCTACCCATGCGCCGTCGGAACGTCCTTCCACGCGCATCCGTCCCCTGCCGGAATCGCCGTCAATCCAGCCGGCCAGGAACGCATTGACGTGACCCGGAGCTCCTTGTCCGCTTTCCTTCGGCCACTCACCCGCGAACGAAAGCTCCACGTAGCCGTTCCGCCAAGTGCCTGTAATCGCGCGGCCCTCTCCCAGCGGACCGGACCATGTTCCGGTTACCTTGTTTCCGTCACGGTGCAATTCCATTGACGCTCCCATTCCGCCTGCGTCGCTTGAATACCGCATCTCCCACGAGCCCGAGATGTCGGATCCGTTTTTCAGGTTCTGAGGCGCGGCCGGCGTGATCCGCAGATTGGAAAAATAGGCCTCTTCGTCCGTGAAGCTCCACAGCCCCACGGCGCCGTGCAAATCTTCGCCCTTCATGCCATCCACCACCAGGCTCGGCTTGGCCGATCCGTTTAGATAGAGTTTCGCGGCGCGGCCGGCGACCTCGATCCGCACTTTTGTCCAAGTCTCCATCGCCAGCTCCGCATGAGACTCATAAACGGACGGCCATTCCCGGCGGAGGCGATACCATCCGAAGTCCGGCTCCGCGACATATTGAACGGCATGGTTCCGCATCAATTGATCCGGGGCCTCCGAGTTTCCCGGCCTCAGGTAGAACAACTCATAATGCGATGCATCGGGCCTGACGCGGAATGCAATCCCGACAAAGCCCGGATACCTGACACCCGGAGGCACGGTGGTCTTCAGCGCGATATCGGCCTCGATCAGTCCATCCTGGAAGTCGGTTCCCGGCAGCAGCGCGAGGCCTTCGTGGTCCTCCCCTTCCAGGGTGATCCGGACGGATTCGCGTCCCAGATATTTCATCGCTTCCGCCTTCACCTTCGGCGCAATCAGGCCGGTCGCATCGCGAAGAGGAAAGGTTTGCACGCGCGCCGGTGTCTGTCCAAACAGGCCACTGGCCGCCAAGATTGTTACTGCGCTGCAATTCAACCAACGCTTCAGTAGGCTCATCCGAATGCTGCGCGCAGCTATGACTCCAAACCCCGCTGCTGAATCGAAACAACTTATTCGCCCACGCGCGGCGGTTCCTGTGCGCATCTGGGACGCCTTGCTCGAAAACGAACGTCAAGAGGCACGTGGAACTGGCGCGTGCCTCACACGCCGATTTTGCGTGTAGGATTTTTGACTTTGTCGTTCACTTCAGCAGTGCCACGCCCGCCTTCACCGCCGCCGCCCGCAATCCCTTATCCAGCGTCGCCAAGGGAAGCCCCGCGTTCGATGGCGAGCTGCAAATAGAAACCATCGTAAGCAGACACTTGATACCGTCGAGCCACCGCATATGCTTCGCGGACCGATTTCAAATTTGAATCAACCGAGATTCGGGAACCCGATATGACCAAAATGTCGAGCTGCTGCAGCCCGTATTCGACTGCCTCCTCAGTAAGCGTTCCGCGGCGCACTGACTTCACGAACGTGTTGGCCATTTCAATGGCCCAAATGGACGGAACGATAGCAGTCAAGCCTGCTGCCAATCTGCTTCTGACATTCAAGGCGTAATCCGTCCCGGGATCCGGGATAAACCATGCGGCTGTTAAAGATGCATCCAGTACGAAGCGGCTCACATTCTGCCTTCTTCAATCAGATCCTTTATGGTCACACCGCGTGGAAGGGGCTTGGCACGCTTTCGGATTTCGTCCATCTTGGCGAACAGCTCTTTGAGGTCGACCAGTTCCTGCGCCGGCCCAATCTCCGCCGCCACCTTGCCCCGCCGCGTAATCCTGATCCGTTCCCCGCGCGAGGCCCGCTCCACCAATTCCGAAAGCTTCTGCTTCGCTTCAAATATCCCGACAGTCCGCATCGCCAAACTCCTCTCGAACAACCTAGATGATTGACCTAGATGATTAGTCTAGATGATTCGCCGATAATCTGCAATTCGCCCGCAAATCGAACTTTGGCAGCCAGCCTATGTCCCAGCGGGCGGTATGCCCGTCCAGACTTGCTGAACGATTTGCCAACTGCCGTTTGGCTGATGTTTGAAGATGATGATATAGCTGCCTTTGCTGGTGATTCTGGCGCCGGTGGCGATGGTTGTTAGGGTTTCCTGGAAGTCGCCGCTGTCGTAGGCAAGATCGCAGGATATTTCGAGGTTCTGGTTGTGGAGGGTAAGGTCGCTGTTGAAGGTGGCCATTATAGTTTGGAAGAGTGTGCGGAGGGCGGCGGAGCCTGTGATACGTTCGCCGGTTGGTTGGAGGAAGACGGCGTTTGGAGCATAGAACTTCAGGATGGGTTCGAGCTGTTTGCTGCGAAGGTCTTGGACCCAGACTTCGCGGATTTTGGCGAGGGTTACGATAGTCGAGGCTTGGGCAGCCGTCGTGGGGGTGGGGGAAAAAGTCGGTGCAAGGATGGTGGCGAAGGCCAGGAACGCCATGGCGGCGCGGCGCGACCAGGGGAATAGCGGCGATTTGGCCCGAGGTATGGAAGTGACGTTCATTGCGGCTCCTATGATTCGGAATCTCTTTTTGACATCAAGCCCGTTGCCGATATTACACCTGTCCCGTTGCTCGCAGGGTGAAGCACTCTTCATGCGCTTAGCCCACCTCTGATTCGCGGCTCAACCTTTACAATATCCGCGGCCCTCATTCGTCTACAACAGTGGATGGATCAGCCGTTGAGCGTCATCTCCATGACCGAGCAAGACCGTCAAATCTCCGAAGTCGTCGTGGAACAGCGCTCCCGGCTGCGCAACTTCATTCGCCGGCGTGTGCCCGATCCCTCCGACGCCGAGGACATCGTCCAGGAAGTCTTCTACGAACTGGTGGAAGCCAATCGCCTGCTGATGCCGATTGAGCACGTGACCGGCTGGCTTTTTCGCGTCGCTCGCAATCGCATCACGGACCTTTTCCGCAAGAAGAAGCCGGAGACCTTCAGCGGCGCCGCGCTCGAGGACGAAGACGGCGAACTGCTGCGGATCGAAGATCTCTTGCCATCACCCGATGCCGGGCCGGAAGCGCTCTACTTCCGCAACGTGCTTCTGGATGAGCTGGAATTCGCGCTCGGCGAACTGCCCCGCGAGCAGCGTGAGGTATTTGTCGCTCACGAACTCGAGGGGCGCAGCTTCAAAGAGTTGTCTGCGGAAAGCGGCGTCAGCGTCAACACGCTACTCTCGCGCAAGCGCTACGCGGTGCTTCATTTGCGCGAACGATTGCAGAGCATTCACGATGAGTTTATGAAGAAATGAAGCGAAGAAATGATACGAGCAAATAAGGAGCACGATATGAATAGGATTCAGAAACGGATAGGGATTGCTATCCTGGCCCCACTGGCCATCGCGCTTTTCATCTGGATTGGCGGCGAACTGGTGATGCAACTGTGGAACTGGCTGGCGCCGACGCTGTTCGGATGGCGGCAAATCACCTTCTGGCAGGCCATCGGACTGCTGGCTCTCTGCCGGATTCTGTTCGGAGGCTGGAGTGGTGGTCATGGCCCTCGCTCCAATATGCGGCGACGAATGGATGAGCGCATGCGCCAACGAATGGACGAGCGCTGGGAGAAGATGACTCCCGAGGAACGCGAGAAGTTTCGCCAGAGTTGGCGCGCACGCTGCGGCGGCTTCGCAGCGCCCACCAGCGAAACCCCGGCGAGCGGAACTAAGGAGTCTGCCTGATAGCGCCGCGCTGGCGGTTCGCGATGGCAGGCGCCTCCTTGTGCTCACGGCTGAATCTTGCGTTGGACTGCACCGCATTTGCGCGTCGCAACTGGTAGGGCTTGATTCACGCATTCTGCAGCAGAAGTTTGATGCGTGCTTGCTGGGCACGCCGGACGTGGTTCCGAATCGCCGCCTCGGACGCAGCGGGATCACGCGCTTCAATCGCGTCAACTATCGCGCGGTGCTCCAACAGAGCGGTTTCGCGGCGCTCGTTCCCCGTCCGGCCTGCCGGTTGAAGAAGCAGCATGGCGGTCTGGATGTACTCAAGCATCTTCAAGATGTAGCGATTATGAGAGCAGTAATAAATCGCTTCGTGAAACCGTCGATTGTGGTCCGCTAGCTTGCCGGCATCATCGAGAACCTGTTCTTCGAGCTCGACCATATCGCGCAAAGCAACAATTTCCATGTCGGAAGCATTGCGTGCTGCCAGTCCGGCGGCCGTCGATTCGAGAACCTCGCGCACCGCGTAAAGTTCCATTACGGCCTGATAGTCGAGCTTCGTGACGACCCGCCCCCGCGCGCCGTCTATCGAAACCAAGCCGTCGGCTTCGAGCGTCGCGATCGCCTCTCGTATCGGAGTACGGCTCATTCCGAGAAGGGTCGCTAACTCGCTCTCCATAACTCTGGCCCCAGGTTTCAGTCTGCCCGTGGCAATTGCCTCTCGGAGAAGTTGATAGGCTATGGCGCCGCGAGACCCTTTGCTGCTCGCATCATCGGGAACCTCTTGCGGAAACGTGCCGATGCGGTCGGAATTGTCTGCGCCCCACAACGGTCGGACGGCTTTGTTGTCCGATTCAGATGCTGCGCGCCTTGTGCGTTTCCCTTCGCCTCTCCTGGAGCGCGTCCTGGAGTTTTCCATCACTCTCGCATCCTTTCCGCGTTGTACATTCGCGTGTACCCCAATGTACATGCAGGCTCGACGGCGCTCAATACTGCCTGCTGGCTGACAACCTATTCCTCCGTTCTCGGTGCTAACAAATGCGCGAACTCCTGCGTCTATACGTATGTATTTTACCGTAGACATGTGCATACATTCAATCGAATAGGCTGCGATCGGCCAGGTATCTGCGAAAAGGATAGAAAGAACTATGAAGCAATTTCGTTCCTTCCGGCTTGACACGGTGAACCATTGTTTGTGGCAGGGGGAAGATCGTATATCTCTCACTCCAAAGGCTTTCGACATGCTGCGCTACCTCGTCGAGCACGCCGATAGGCTCGTAACGCAGGATGAGATACTCGAGGCTCTTTGGCCAGAAACCTATGTAAACCCCGAGGTCATCAAGAAATATATTTTGGTAATCCGAAAGGTCTTAGGGGATCGTCGCGACAAACCGGAATTCATAAAAACGGTTCCGCGACGGGGGTATCGGTTCGTAGCCCCGGTAAGTGAACTAGGCGCCGGTACGCCCTCAGACTTGGGCGCCACCGTCGCGCAAGTAATGGTCGGGCGCGGAGCCGCCCTGGACCAACTGGGCGGCTATCTCGGCCAAGCCCTGAATGCTCAGCGACAGGTGATCTTCATGGCTGGAGAGGCGGGAGCCGGAATGACAAACCTCGTTGATGAGTTTCATCAAACGGCTGCACCGCTAACCGCGATTTTCATACTCTCCCTCTCCGTTCTCGGTGCAGACAAAGCTCTGAGCGCGCCGCGAGCCGGCGCAACTGACAACGCGCAGCGATTTGTCGATGTTCCCGTTACGCGCAACAGAAGACGATTTCTACCGCCGCGCACCCGCGTCCCGAAATGCGAACGAAATGCACAGGCGGCGCAAATATGAGAAGACCCTGCTTGGCGGGCAGAGCACCCGTAACGGCTGGTGGAGCACTCTAAACGCGATGGAAGCGCCCTGGGTGCTGCACCCTTTGGGGTTTGCTTTATCAAACGGTACAAGCTTTGACTTTTCCTCATCCGCCGCAATCCCTGTAGCACAGCCACTCCTGGCTGTGTTCTTCCCGGACTCTCTTCCAGAGAATGCCGCGCCATCTATCACAAAACCATCAATCCCGCTCCTGACATCCCAGTCTAGAAAGTCATCACTCTCGCGTGAACCGTGAACTGCTTCCCATCTCGCTCTAGAACCAGCGTGCGCAATTCGCCCGGTTTTCCATGCATCGCCTCAAAAATCGCTCCCCAAGTTGCCGTCCTTGTTTGCAGCCCGCCAATTCGCAGCAATTTGTCCCCAACCTCAACGCCCTCTACGGTCGGCTTTCCCTCTTGCGTGACAATCGCGCTCACCAAATACTCGCCTTGTTGCGATTTCAATGTGAGGCCGACTTGCTCAAGGTCGTGAGGATCTAGCTCGGCTTCCCGCAACCAATAACTCGTGCGATCTGGATAGTCGATGGTGATGCGAAAGGCCTGAAGCACATTGCCTCCCAGCCAGCCAATCACAGGGCCCGCGTTTTTCTTTGAATACCAATCGATGAAATCCCATTCGGTTTTGCTTGGTCCGATTGCCAACGCTCCAATCTGCCGGATCCGCAACTCGCCCAATCGGATTTCTGGTATCCGCAACAACGTCCCTGTCGCCTCGATCCCATCATCCGCCATTCTCATATTGCTTGCCCCGACTGCCCCGATTCCTCGCTCCCACTCCGGATGCGCCGTAAGCCAACGCTGCGCGGACGTCTTTCTAATCCACGTATAGGTCGATCCACAATCGATGGTCACCGCATACGACTGCCCATCTATGGCAGCGTCAACTGCAATGAGTCCCGTCTCCTGGTTGACGCGGAACGGCACAGGAACGCCTTCGGGTTTCAAAGCTCCGGGCTCAGCCAGCGTAAGCGAACGTTTTGCGTAATCGATTACCACCTGAAATCTCTGCATCACGCCTGCGGGCAAAAGAGCCTCTACTTTCCGATTGTCTCCAATGGGAAAGGGCAGCCAGGCGTCTTTCGTAACCATGCTGGAATCGACACGCACGGGCATCTCTCCAATCCGGAATGTTAGCGGTGTCTTCTCGCCGACTTGCAATTCCTTGAATAGCGCTTCCGAAACGATCATGGATGGGCTTCCCAAATCGACAAAAGCGAACGTTTTGTGCAGCGTTCCATCCGGGCGCACGAACGCCAACTCGGCGTAAATTCGATTGTCTTCAAGGATCAATGCAGTGGTGCCCGATGGCGGAGACTGAGCGCCAAGGCAAGGAGAACCCAGCACAAGCAACGCAAGCAACAATCTGAACGGAGGATTTAGCCTTAACATCTCTCACACCGGATGATTGATTGTCATGCTTCGAGTCAAGCCCTTAGACCCTCGTGAGTTGCAACCCATCGGCATGCATCCCGATCCGATTGGACGCCGCGCCTATCGAAATGTTATTGCTCGAGGCGGGGTAGAGCACCCTTAACGCGATTGGACCGCCTTGGGCATCGCTTAAGCAGTAATCTGTCTCACCGTGCGTGGTACGATGCCAAGGAAAACGGAGGATCGCCGTGCGGAAACTCTGCCCAACCATCGCTGCTCTCTGCCTATTCCCACTTGCCGGGAGCGGCCGCGCCCAGGACGTCGTCAAAGCCGCTCCCGAGCACAACATAATCATCCTGGAAAACGCCGATGTGCGCGTCATTGAAAACACTCTTGCTCCGGGCGAGAAAGACGCCATGCACACCCATCCCTCCGGCTGGTATTACGTGAAAAATCCCGGAACGATGAAGATCGTTTTCGCAGACGGCAAAGTGGCCACCTGGGAAGCCAAAGAAGGCGAAGGCGGCTGGCTGCAAACCAAAGCTCTCCACACCGCCGAAAACGTCGGTAAAACCACTCTGGTCTATGTCCTCGTCGAAGTGAAAAGCGCCGAAGCGCCCCACTCGCCGACGGCGGAACGATCTCAGGGAGTTCACCAATGAGTCTGAACCGCAGCGTTATCCTTGTCATTTTCGTCCCGCTCGTCGGAATCGCGGTTCTGATTTACGAGTTCGCGCGCCCACCCTGGAGCCCCATGCGCATCGCCGGACTGGTTCTGATGTGTCCAGCCCTGATCCTTCTCACAGTAGCCCGCTTCCAGCTCGGAAATTCCTTCTCCGTCTCCCCCCAGGCAAAAAAACTCATCACCCATGGCATCTACTCCCGCATTCGCAATCCAATCTATTTTTTCGGCACCTTTGTTTTCGCGGGCCTCTTTCTCTTTCTCGAGCGGCCCCTTTTCCTCTTGCTCATAGTGCCGGTGGCAATCCTGCAGATCACTCGCGCCCGCGCCGAGTCACGCGTGCTCGAAGAGCATTTCGGCGACGAGTATCGCCGCTACAAAGTCTCAACCTGGTTTTAGCCACACGGCCCTCGACAATCTTCTCCGTCTGGGGTTGGCTTTTGTTTGTGTTCGCTGCCATTTTTCCTCCAAGGCGATTCTATGCCAACCTCTCGGCGAGACCAGCACTCACTTTGGAAACGCCTTGGCATCCATTCCCGGTACCAGCCTCAAGGCATTCTTGTAATACACTTTTTTCAACACTTCGTCCGGTACTTCGAATCCATAAATCCTCCAGAACGCGTGCCGGGTCCGGTAATACTCGAAATACTCGTCGCGCGTCTCGAGGCACCGGAAATACCACTTATATTCATTGACCTCGTAAATGTCTTTGCCCATCAAAACCCGGTCCTGATACTTGATCAAGAAATCGTGAGCCGAGTACGGCTGCCGCCCCAGTTCGGCCAACACCGCGGCAATATCCACGTTCACATTTGGGTAGGCATCAAACAGCTTGCCAAGACGCTCCAGGTCGTTTCCATGAAACGCCAGATGCGCCGCGATGAAATTCGTCTTCGGATGCCGCGCGAACAAGTGATTGCGCTCCGTCATAAGCGTTTCAAAGGCCGGGTACTCCGAAGGCGGCCGCGCGCGTCGCGGAAACTGTTTTAGTTCCAGCCAGCGTTCGTTGGAATAGTCCCACGGATCAAAAAACGCCGACGGCTCCGCCACGTGAATCAACACGGGAATCTTTAACTCCGCGCACTTCTCGAACACTGGATCGAATTCCGGATCGTCCACATGCACGCGCCGCCCGTTCGAGTACGTCAGCTCCATTCCAAAGTCCTTGAAAATCTTCAGCCCTTGAGCGCCGTTCTTCACGTCCTGCTCGAGCCGTGTTGCTGCGCGCTTACCGAATCCCGGAATGTTCAAGTCGTCGTAACTCATGTTCGCGAAAACCACGAACCGGTCCGGGTAGCGGCCGTTCATGGTCGCCACGGTTTGCCTCAACTGCTCGCCGGTTCCCCCGCTCAAGTTCACCAAAATTCGAAGGTTGATCGAATCCATTCCTTTGATTAGATCCTCCACGTGCTCGGGTGTGGGGTTCCAGTGATGGCTGTGAATATCGATAAATGGATACTTCGCTCTGTCAACCTTGTGTTCCTTGGTAACGAGCGTGGACTTCGGCTGGTATTCCTCAATCGTCGGGGTATGCTCTTTTAGCGAATTCTGCCGCGGGGAGGGCTCGAGCCGTGTCGCCGCTCCATGTGGCCACGCAAACAGAAAACTCGCCACAGCAAGTATCGCCACTAGGAATCCAACAGTGCGCCAGGATTTCATCATCCGCCTCTGGTGATCGAACGTCCGGCTTATCTTCCCACAGGACGGCGCGAGTCTACTCACTTAGCTTTTTCTGGCTTTGTGCAAGGCGGAGGGGAACGATGACGGGTTGGTTTTCGCCACGAGGGGCAGGCGGTTGTGCACGGTCGGTCGAACACGAGGGGAGCACAACTCTCCCTGAAGCGCTCCCCCACGCGTCTCCCGACCAATTACCCCCACGACTGGCACCTGGAACAACGGTGCCCCCATTGGTTAGAACGGAGGCATTTGAATTGGGATTGGCCTGACTACCTGAGTAGTGCGCGACGCGGCGAAATCGTTTCATGCGTAGCATCAAAAAGAGGTGTAGGGCCAGCCTTCTTAGACCGACCGTTTCCCATGACTAACAAAATATCTAATTGGACACTGTGGGATTTACACGTTCGCACTTTAGTGGAAGTTGAGGGGGTTACACAGGACGCAGTTTGATAGAATCAGTGCTGATGCCGCAGCGCATAGTTTTCCGCTGGGTTTTGCCCGCGATAGTCGGCTTGCTGGCTGGATTTCTGGCGCTGGCCTTCGCAGTGCCAAGCGAATCCACTCTCCCGGCCTCGCTTGTATCCCTTTTTTCGCCCGGTCTGAAGCTTGCGGAACTCGTCATGCCAGCCGCGCACGAATCCCTTGCCTGGACGTTCGGCTGGTTTCTCCGCATCGCCATCGGGGTCAATGCCATCTTTTACTTTGCGATTTTTGCCTTGCTTGCCTTTCTCGCCGACCGCCGCCGCTTGCAACGAAATTAGTAACGCTGCGCTCCCCGCGAATCCAGGCAGCCAGCCTTGTTACACGGAAAGAATGCGGCCGAAAAACGACCTGTAGCGCTGCAGTGCCAGACGGAGATCCTCGGTCGAGACGTCATCGCCGCGATCCCATTGGCTCTCGAGTCTCGCTCGTTCACCCGCGAACATTTCGGCCAGGCGCTTCATCGCGGCCGCGACAAGCCTATCGGCCTGCTGCACCGCGCGTCGAGGCTCGTCAACAAAATTCGCCTGGGTTGCGTCCCAGCGGGCGCGAAAATCTTTCGCTTCGTCGATCGATAGAAGCGGCACCACCTGTTTGTCCACGGCCGGGGCGGTCGCAGCTCCTGCGGAGGATGCGCCAGCAACTCCGGAGCTTGGCGGAACAACAGCTCGCACCTCCGGGCGTGCGGGGGCACCAGCCAGAGCCGCCGTTGTCAGCCCCACGTCCGTATCTTCGTCTCTCATTTTTTTTACCTCGTCCATTGGATTGACTCCTCTTTCAGTCCTGCACTCCTCACGACCTAACACGCCTTCCCGCTTCTGAACCTGATTATCAGTCGAAGTCTATGACGCAGCTGCTTTTGCGCGAGCCAATTCCGGCTCGCCGACAAGGTCATCAAAAAGCGTGCGGTAATGAATCATGGCTAGCCGTAAATCTTCCGTGCTGGCTTGGCCAGCGACATGGCGGACCGCGATTGCATGGGCGGCCCGGTAATTTTCGACAACCAGTGGATGGTCCACGGAGATATCCGCCGAACGTTGTTCAAAGTCACCTACGGAATAACCGCGAGTGGACATCACTCTGCCGAGGAGTTGGTCGGCTTGGCTAACAGAATTTTCGGGGTTGTCAACGAAATCCGCCTGAACCTTGTGCCATGCCGCGATATAGCGCTCCCGGTCGCTCGGCGCAAGGGGACGGATTGCAAAACCCTCGACGCGTTTTTCTCGTTCCTGGAGCCCGGCTTCCGCCTTTCGCCGGCCTCCGCCTTCCTCGACGGCGCGGGCATATTCAGGTCCGAATCGAGTGCGCAGTCTTTTTGTTTTACGCTTTTTGAGAGACATCGCCACAGCGATGCCCAGTACTGCAAGGAGAATCAGACCGGAAATAATGACTAATGCCATTGTGCTCATATCAATCGCCTCTTTTTCTTCTCGGCCAAATCCCTTAATCGAGTGCGGAATTGCATGAATCCGCACACACAACGAGGAGGTGATCCGCCAATGAACGCGAAACACCTGATAGCGCGCTCAGCGTGCAGAACCCGCCGATTAGACGGAGACCCTTCTCCCTGACACGAAATGCAAAACGAGAAGAATCAGGCCGATCACAAGCAAGACGTGGAATAAACCGGTGGATACGTGAAATGCGAAAAGCCCAAGCAACCAGGCAATTATCAAAATAGCTGCAATCATTCCTAACATAATTTTGTCTCCTTCTATCTGCGCGAGAAACTGAGCCCTCTCCAAAATCGCGCGCAGCACCCAAGTTCAAATTCGGTGTGACCTCTTGCAGATCTAACTTGCACCTCTCACAATCTAATGTCTGTACACTAAGGCACACTACGAGCGTGGCCGCGCTAAACAGCGTCAACGGAAAATCACCCTGAAACGAATGGATCCACACGAAAGTCATGGTGTTGAATTCAATCCACCCGACCGCGGCACACGCCGCTTTCTTCAAGTGCTCATCTCATCGTGCAACCGGCTGTCCGGTTCGATTCGCACGGACTTCCACCTCGGCGCGGCAGTGGCGCAGCACTTCGTCCGTGTTGCGCCCCGATTTGCCGTCCAGATTATCGGCATCTTCGGGGAGCAGATCGATGATGTGTCCAAACTCGTGCAGCAGGGTGACCATCTGTGCGGACAGTGTGTTGCCGCTGTAAGACCCCACTGTCAGCACACGCGTCCCATCCAGTTGCAGCGGAAGGCCTTCTTGACCTATTTTTCGTACCTGCCCTTGGGAGCGGTAGAACGCACCATAAGCATTGATCGTAATCGCCGTGTGAGCTCCCCCATCTTGCGTCGCCCGCGCAACGTATGGCTGCCGCAGCATGAAGCGCGACGCGCTCTCCTTCGACTCGAATATGTTGTGCTGACCATTCTGATCTAGCGAGAAATTAAGCGAATGGAAAGTAACTGCAGGGCTTGCGTCCTTTGCTTCGAACCATTCCGTGCAGGCATTTTCGGAACGCAGAATCTCCAGAACTTTTTCGCGAGCTCGCTCGATTTTCAGGCCCGCTTTACCGAGCGCCGATAGTTCCGCAGGAACCGTATTCGGAAGTTCGTTGCAAGGGAAAGAGCCGGAGACATCTGGAAACCTTGTGACATTCTGACTGCAAGGATTGTCAGCCCGGGCCCTGGGCGTCGCAGAAAAAGCCGGTTCCACACATGATGCGTCCGGGGTAGTGACGTTCGAGTCGCCGGCTACCCCGTCCGCGATCGCCGGCCATTCCCTTCCGTAGTTAAGACCCGAGGCGGCGAACGTGTTCGTGGAAGACCGTTCGCATTTCGCCGGCCAGGTTCCTGAATTCGTTCGGTGGTTATGTATCTTCGAACCGCTAAAAAAGGCAGCTTCTTGTGGATAAGTGGATGTGCTGTCAATAATACAGAAAGCCAAAGCAAGAAAAAGAATCCGTGAACTCGTGCCTGCGGCCAGCATCTCTTCCTCCCCTGCCCTGGCTGCACAACCACCACAGTCCGTTTGCCGGGGAGCTTCCTCGGGTGGCCACCAACCCGATAGAGCTGAGCAAACGGTTCAATCATTTGCCGGGGCTATTGGGAGAAACGGGAACTTCGAACGAATGTCTCATCAAATGTTTCTGGAATTCTTGCAAGTTAGAAATCAGAGAGACGGGGTTTATAGCATTTACATAATTTTTCTTAACTAAGGCTGCTCTTTCAGCTTATGGATGGTATATGAACGGAGCCTGCGGAAGTTTTAACTGATGGTGACGAGAAGTTTGCGATAGGTCAGTGAAAGGTATAGGACAAACACCGCGGAGAAAAAGATCCAGCCCGCAGAAATGTGAAAACGCGCGACAACATCGGCGAACCCGCGATTGCCGAGAATGACCAAAGCGGAGATTCGCAGCGCATTGCCAAGGAACATCGCTACGATTCCTCCGAAATACGCAACCAAAGTGCGGCCCTTGCGCAGACGATTCCAGTCAAGAAGGGCCACGAACGCAAACAGACAATCAAAAAGCTCGATTCCGCTGATGCCCGAACACGCTTGAAGGATGGTGACGTCGAGGTCCGGGCCGTCCAGCGTGGGAGTGAAGGCGCTCACGTAACTGAGCCCGGGCACGAAGAGCCCTGCGAAAAAGAAAACAACTCTGCCAAGCACCTGGCCATACCATGGCCAGAGCGTTGCGAGAATCCGACCGGGAAAGAAAGTAAAGAGCACGACAAGAGCGGCAACGCCTTCTGCGGCATAGGTCCGCGCCAGAATATACCAGCGCTTTAGCGGCAAAAGAAGCAGCGTCGGCACGAGCACCGACAATTTCATCGCAGCGGTAAACCACCCCGCAAACGAAACAGTTCCCACGACCGGCTCCAGCGTGCCGTTAAGAAGGCGCACTGCGGAGACGAGCACAACGTGCGCTCCGGCGAACAAAGCGATGCGAGCGAGCGAAAAACCATAGCTTGCCGATCCTATGTTCCGTCGGAAAGAAAAACCAAATTTGCGCGCTCCAGTTTCCGGTTCAGATTCAACTTCGCCCCTTCGCCACACGAGCGCCATGCACGCAGCAGCGGCCCAAAGCGGCGATGAGCTGTAAAGCGTGGGCGCGGCGAATTGATCCAGAGCGACCGCTCCCAGTGTGATCAGGAGGGTGAGAAAGGAGAACTGGGGAACTGTAAGATTAGCCACGTGAAGCGAAATTGAGGAGCGAAGTTTCGAATCGGGTGTGAGAGTGAGAGACACTCGTGGGTTTCGTTTTCAGACCATCGTTGCACGGAATACGAAGAACTAAACAGCCGCACTTTATGCGGTCTTGCGCCGACGCAAAACGAGAAACCCCGCCGCGCCCAGCACCGCCGCAAGGCCAACGCCGGCCACGGTTAGTTCGTCTGCACTGATCTTTCGATGCTTAGCCTTCTGGTCGTCGCCTTTCCCGGGGCGAGCGCCTGCAAGGCATGGAGTAAACAATACGGTCACGGAAATTAAGAGAATTAAGCGTTTCAATGTGGTTGGCCCTCTCTGGGGAACATGGTTGCGGACCGGGGACGCGGTCGGGATAGCAAGAGCAATCACGGGGCCATGGCCGGGAGCAGATGAGGACTGAAAAACATCCTTAGTTCTTGTTTTACAATGAGATACGAAGGTATCCGTATGAACCAGCGGTTACCAGGTTGGATGCTGTTCCTAAAGCCCATTTACTTTCACTCAAGGGGAAATGAACTAGCCCCTACAAAGATGCAGCTGTGGGTGAGATCCCTTTGTTTTCTTTCGCATCCGGCGCCTAACACGGTTGCCTCGATCCCCCGCATCCGCGTTTCTTGCTTCCGGGCGAGGACCAAGAACTCAACGTCGCTGGAATCGTCTATTCCGCTGGCACGGAGCGCAGCCGTAGGGAGCGATTAGTGGGAACGGAGCCGGGGCGCTTGCAAGGTAAGTTGTTCTCGGACATCCTACAGCGGACTTGCTTCAGAGGCCCACAGAGCACGATTCTGTGAAGCGTGAATTCCTCGAGAGCAGGGATTGTGGTGAACGGATGGCGAGAACAAAACTGCCTGACAAACTACTGGATGAGCGAACCGAAAGAGGAGCCAAAAGCGGCAAGAGACCGAGCGCTTTGGGCAGGACCTTTGCGGTTTTGGGGCCGGGGGTTATCACGGGGGCGGCCGACGATGATCCCTCCGGAATATCGACGTATTCGGTGGCTGGCGCGGCCTACGGATATGCCACTTTGTGGATCGCACTGCTCACGTTTCCGCTCATGGCCGCGGTACAGCTCATGTGCGCGCGGCTGGGCATTGTTACCGGACAGGGACTGGCCGCTGCAGTGCGCAGCAACTATCCGCGCTGGGTGCTGTGGGGAGCATGCTCGATCCTTGTAGTGGCGAATGTTATTAACATCGGAGCCGATCTCGGCGGCATGGCAGAAGCGACGCAGCTTATCACGGGGATTCGGCCGCTCCTCTGGATTCCGATCTATGCCCTGCTCATCCTTGGTTTGCTGATTTGGACTTCCTACAAATTGATTGCGCGCGTTTTCAAGTGGATGACGCTGGTGCTCTTCGCATACGTGCTGACAGCGTTTTTCGCGCACGTGGATTGGAGACGGGCGCTGGTGTTGACGCTGGTGCCGCATCTGGAATGGTCACGCGGGTTCCTGGCAGTGCTTGTAGGAATCTTGGGGACGACGATTTCCCCTTATCTTTTTTTCTGGCAAGCGGCGGAGGAGGTGGAAGAAGACCGGGCCAAGGGCCGAACCACGGTTGCGCAGCGCAAAGGCGCGACGACAAAAGAATTAAAGGATGCGCGCGCGGACACGGTCGCCGGAATGTTTTTCTCGAACTTCATCATGTACTTCATCATCTTGACCACTGCCGCCACTTTACACGCCCATGGACACACCAACATTGCAACCGCTCGGGAGGCGGCGGAAGCGCTACGTCCACTCGCTGGAAAAGGCGCGTACCTGCTCTTCACGCTAGGACTCATCGGCACCGGAATGCTCGGGGTTCCGGTGCTGGTGGGATCGTCCGCGTACGCGGTTGCGGAGGGAGCGAACTGGCGTGGCTCGATGGCCGACCGCCCCAGAAGAGCACGCGCATTCTACGGCGTGATGGCGGTGGCCATGGGGTTGGGCTTCGGGCTGAACTATATGGGATTAAACGCGGTGAAAATGCTGTTCTGGTCCGCGGTGATCAACGGATTATTGGCACCTCCGCTTATTTTGCTGGTGATTCTTTTAACCAGCAGCCGCAAAGTGATGGGGGAGCGCGTGAATTCGGCGCTGCTGCGATATTTGGGTTGGGCTACGTTCGCGGTAATGACAGCGGCAGCAGCGGGGATGCTCATCGCGTCGTGAAGTAGTTCGGCGAAGTAAGATGGCTAAGCAATGCGCAAAAACAATACGGCGACCGTGCGGGCCGGGTTGCTCGTCGTCGCAAACAATTTTTTCCTCCGGTTGCTTCGGCAACGGTCCTGCTTTTCCTGGAAAAAAGAAAACAGTTTAGAAATCCACGTTAACTGCATGCGAGAATGGGCGCCGACTCTTAAAGAGAATGCTCACTCGCCTGCTCATCGCTGCCGCGGCGCCGACTGTAGCACGTAGCTTGAGGCGCTGGATATACCATCTTGGCGGCTTGGGATTCATTCCCCTTGGATTGATCGACAGCTCTGTAATTCCGCTTCCGGGCAGCATGGATGTGCTGACGATTGTGCTGGCGGGGCGGCACCCAGAGTTGTGGCTGTACTACGCGGTGATGGCGACGATTGGTTCGGTGATCGGAGGGTTCGTCACCTACAGGCTGGCGCGCAAGGGAGGGAAGGAATCGCTGTCGCGCAGATTTTCTGCCAAGACGTTGAAGAGGGTTTACGAGATTTTCGAGCGATGGGGATTTGCCGCCATCGCCATTCCCGCAGTGTTGCCGCCCCCGATGCCGTTTGTGCCATTTTTGCTGGCAGCGGGAGCCATGCAATATTCCGTGAAGAAATTCCTGGCAGCGATGACGCTGGGACGGATCGTAAGGTACATGATTCTGGCGTATCTGGCCGGGCGGTATGGACGAAAAATGCTGCCATTGCTATTGCATCAAGCCCACCCGGTGCTGGTGGCTGTCATTGGGTTGATTGTCGCGGTTGTTCTGGCTTACCTCGTCATTCGCGCAAGCAAGAAGAAAAAGGGAGCAAAGAGTTGAACATTTTGGAGACTGATCCCTATCTTGCCGACCGTCGCCGATGAATGAATCCCGCCGCGCTGATTCGGCGCGTCAGTCGCTGCACTCGAACGCAGGTTGCGTGTTCACGGATCAAGGCGAATTCAAAACGAGCTGATCTAAGGATGGGCTGTCCCGGTCACGGGTGCGCCGCACTATTCGTATCTCAACGCCACGATCGGATCCACGCGCATCGCGCGCCGGGCAGGGACGTAGCAAGCCAGCAAGGCTACAAGCACGAGTAAAATGGCGACGCCTGCAAACGTTTCGAAATCGGTGGCGCTAACTCCATAAAGCAGGCTGGACATCAGGCGCGCGAGACCGAACGCCGCCACAATGCCGATGGCAATCCCGATGCCCGCGAGTTTCAGGCCTTGGCCGACGACCAATCTGAACACGTCGCCACGGGGAGCGCCGAGCGCCATGCGAATGCCAATCTCGTGAGTGCGCTGCGCCACGGAGTACGAAATCACGCCGTAAATCCCGATTGCCCCAAGAATTAGCGCCAGGCCGCTAAACAGGCCGAGCAGCACCAAAGTCATCCGCCGAGTTGCCACCGAATCGCTCACCAATTGTTTCATCGTCACGATGGCGAAGATGGGCTGATCTTTATCAATCGAATGCACCGCCTCACGAATCGCGGAAGTCAGCGCGGCTGGATCAGCCCCCGATTTCACGAGCAAACCCATCGCGTTCGCGGGTTTCTGTCGATACGAGACATAGATTTCGAGCCGCGCTGGGTTAGCCAGACCATAAAGCTTTGTGTCGCCGACAACACCGACGATGGTGTACCACTTGGATGCATTGGTGGGTGAGGGATGGCCAAACATGAAGCGTTTGCCGATGGGATCCTCATTCGGGAAAAAACGGCGCGCGACCATCGCGCTAATCATCCCTGCGAGCGGCGCGTTCTCGTTGTCTTCGTCGGTGAAGCCACGGCCGCGCAACAGGGGGATCCCAAGGGTGGTTAGGTATTCCGGACTGACGATGTGGACATCGGGATGGGGATAATTTCCCGGGGCCGGCAGAGCCATTCCCTCGATTGTAACGTCTGAGCGGTTGTGATCGTCCGTCAGAGGAATCACCGTTCCCACCGCGGCGCTTTCCACTCCGGGGAGCACTCGCACGCGATCGAGCACCTGCTGCCAATAATTCAGGACGGCTGGATCTTTCGAATACTGCTGGGTCCTCAAGTCCATTCCAATTTTCAGCACGCGATTGGGCCGAAACCCGGGATCGACTTGCAGCAAGCGGGAGAGGCTTTTCATCATCAACCCCGCGCCCACCAGAAGAATGAGGGCAAGCGAAATTTCCGCAATCGCCAGTGCACCACGGATTCGATTTTGCGCCGCGCCTCCACTCGTTGTTCGCCCGCCCTCTTTCAATTCCGCTTGAACATCGGGCTTGGTCGAATGCATGGCAGGCATCAAACCGAAAATAAAAGCGGCGAGGACCACCACGCCCGTCACAAACAGAAGCACCGCGCTATTCAGCTCCACCGTGGCGCCGGACAGCATGTCCGCCGAAATCAGTTGTGCCAACGCTCGATTCCCGGCAATCGCCAGCCCCACGCCAAGAACGCCTCCCAGCAGCGACAGAACAAAACTCTCTGTCAGCATTTGGCAGATGATACGGCCGCTACTGGCACCAAGGGCCATGCGCAGCGCAACTTCCTTTGTGCGGCCGGCCCCGCGAACAAGAAACAGGTTCGCCACATTCGCGCAGGCAATCAGGAGCACGAACATGACCGCACCAAAAAGCACCAGGATCGCGGGCCTTATGCCGCTGACGAATGCGTCTCGAATGGGTTGGAGCGCCACGCCAAACCGATCGTTGCTCGCCGGATATTCCGTTGCCAGCCGTGCCGCAATGCCTTCCATTTCCGCGCGGGCCTTCGGGAGGCTGACGCCCGTCGCCAGTCTTCCAATCACAACCAGGTCGCCGCGAGCTCCACGTTCCTTGGCATCTTCGGGATTATCTGTGGTCCACACACCGATGGGCAGCATGACGTCCGTTTTGTCGAGCGAACGGTAGTTTGGAGGCAGCACACCAACGATTGTGAAACTGCGGTCGTCCAGTTTGATCGTCCTAGCAACAATGTTCGGATCGCCTCCGAAATGGGATTGCCAAAGCGAGTAACTCAGCAGAATCACTGGCGGCGTGCCGGCTTTCTCTTCCGATGCGTCAAAATCCCGGCCAAGGAACGGGCGAGCGCCCATCATGGAAAGAAAATTCGGCGACACGGCATCGCCGCTGATATTCTCGGGCTGCGTGACGCCCGCGAGATTGAAGCCGACCCCGCGAACGGCGGCCATCTCCGAAAATGTGCGGCTCTGGTTGCGCCAATCAAGGAAGTTTAGATACGACACACTGACGGTTCCAACCATGGGCGTCGTCTCGTTCAGGACGATTAGACTCGAGGGGTCTTTGTACGGCAATGGCCGCAGGAGAACAGCATAGACTACCGAGAAGACGGCGGTGTTCGCGCCGATGCCGAGAGCCAGAGTAAGCATGGCAACGGCGGTGAAACCAGGATTTTTGCGCAGCAGTCGCAAGCCGAAGCGGATGTCCTCGAACAGCTGTTCAAGCCAAACGACGCTCCAGACCATTCGCGTTTCTTCCTTCACTCGCGTCACATTGCCGAACTTGCGGTGAGCGGCGTGGCGCGCTTCCCCAGGTGACATGCCGCGCTCGATGTTGTCCTGCGTCTCCCGCTCGATGTGCTCGCGAATGTCCGCGTCGAGCTGTTCGAGCATGCGCTTGCGTTGCCTCATGGTTCACCCTCCTGCTCCGCCGGCCGCAGAATTCTTGCGATGGCTCCCGCCAGCTTGTCCCACTTGCGCGTCTCGAGCGCCAGTTGCCGCCGGCCGTTGGGCGTCAGCCGGTAAAACTTGGCCCGGCGATTGTTCTCCGACGTGCCTTCTTCGACGGAAATCCATCCGCGCTTGATGAGCCGATGCAGCGCCGGGTAGAGCGATCCCTGCTCGACTTGCAAGACATCCTCGGAATTGAATTCGATGGCCTTGGCGATAGCGTGGCCGTGTCTCGGCCCCAGCAGGAGGGTGCGGAGAATCAGCAAGTCCAGGGTGCCCTGCAGCAATTCGATGCGTTCGCGCTGTTCTTTAGTAGACATTCTAGGTGACGCTATACCCCTTCCAGTAGAATGTCAAGGTGAGCAGTCTGCTGCGTGCCTTCGCCTCGGGATTTCGTCACCAGGAGCGGACTCGAAGGATCACAAACTTGCCTAGAGCGGAGCCGAAGGGCTACCACGTCGCGTCGCTGAGGCACGTCCCATGCTGCGATCGCCGCTTACGTTTCACTAGACAGGCGCTAGCACTTGAAACCTATGCCCCCGAGCGTGCATCATTATGTATGTAGATGTAGGAAAGGCCCGGCGGCCCGGGAACCAGGTACTGATCATGCGCCGCTTCCTGATCTTCGCAGCTTCTCTCGCGGTTCTTCCCACAATAGCTTCCGCACAAGGCCGAGGCATGGGCCGAGGAACGATTTCCGGCATGGCTCGTCCCGCCACGGCTGGCCAGAACGTCGCCATGCGTGGCCCTTCCACTGTTGGAATTCATACGACCGCGGGAACCCGCACTGTGACTGGCATGCGTCTCGTCCGCCCGCGCTCGGGAGCCGTAGTCCTTCAGCCCGCGCAGCACGTAAACGGCCGGGTGCGGAATAGTGGCTCGAGCGGGGCGATCCTTTCGCAAGATGTGCCAGGGCTGGGATTCGATTTCCCACACTTTGCGGCGACACACCCGGGAAGAGTTCACGACCGTTTCCGCGATCGGCAACTCGGCGGCGCGTTCATTCCGTTCTTTGGCGGCGGCGGATTTTACATGCCGCTCTTTCCCGAGGATGTTGAGGAAGCCCCAGCTGGTGAGGCGCAACACGTAGATACCGAGGAGGCACCAGCCGCGCGGGCGCCTCGAAGAGAGCAGGTTGTGGAACCGCCACAGAGCTACGCGGCAGCGCCGCAGCCTGTACCCCAGCAAGAATCCGACCAGTATGTTTTTGTTCGCCGCGATGGAACGTTATTTTTTGCGGTTGCCTACGCGTGGGAAAACGGCACGCTGCGCTACATTACCGGCGAGGGAATACGCCACACCGTCACCACGGACAAGCTCGATCTGGATGCCACGCAACAGTTCAACGAACAACGTGGGTTGAATTTCCGCCTGCCCGCTTGAAGTGCCGTGACTGATGACTCGTGCAGCCTGCGCTAGCGCGGGCTTGAACGCCGACGCCGACGATTGTGGGCCTTGTAGCGGCCGGCGGAGTGGAGCACGAACTTCAACTTCGGGGAAGATTTTTCTCTAGACGCAAAACCAGCAAAAAGTTATTTCTTCACGGGTTCGGGCATGACGTAGCCCGAGCGCGCCGGCAGACCCGCTCTCTCTAGCTGCACGGTGGTGTGATCGATGCTGAATTCCTTGGCGGCTTTCTCCTGAATCGCAGCAAGCAGGCGTTCGCATTGATCGAGGTGCATGTCCGGAATGCGCGCGTGCAAGCTCAGAGCGTTGTGGCCGCCGCCGAGCGACCAGATGTGCACGTCGTGCACCTCCTGCACACCTTTCACGGTGAGGATGGCGCGGGCGACTTCTTCGACGCGCATCTCGCGCGGACGGCCCTCGAGAAGAATGTGCGCGGATTCTCGGAGAATGCCGATGCTGGACCAGAGTACGAGCAGGCCGATGGCGATGCCGAGGAGTGGATCGATCCAGAGGGCGCCGGTCATTCGAATAGCGATTGCGCCAACAATGATGGCGATATTTGAAAGAGCATCGCCGAAATTGTGAACCAAGATGCTGCGCAGGTTCAGGTCGCCGCGCCCGCGAACGAGCGCGAATGTTATGCCGCCGTTCACGGCGAGAGCCGCAAGGGAGGTCCAGATCATCCAGCTCTCGACAACGCGGACGGGAGAGCGGAAGCGTTCGAACGCCTCGTAGCCCAACCAGAGCGAGAGCAGAACGAGCAAGATAGCGTTGGTAAACGCAGCAAGGATACCTGCGCGGTGATAGCCGTAGGTTTTTTCACTATCCGCGGGACGTTCGGCCCAGCGCATGGCGAGCCAGGAAATTCCGAGCGCAGGCACGTCGGAGAGATTGTGCACCGCATCATTTAGGAGGGCGACCGACCTGCCGAGGAGGCCGCCAAAAATTTCGGCGACGACCAAACCAAGAGTGGCGACCATGGCCCAGCCCAGCACCGCAGGCCGCAACGGAGGGTGGGCGTGACCATGAGAATCGTGCGGATGGTGCACGTGGCTATCGTGATGGCCATGCTCGGAATCGTGGTCATGGCCAGGGCCGTGATCGTGGGAATGCTGGTCCATCGGCTCCATTTTACGCACCTGCAGGGCAACGCGCAGCCCCATCGAGCTTAGTGGGAAGTTTGACACGTCCCCGGCGTGATTTCATTGACGCATTTCCCGGCGGCTGCCAACATCGAACTATCCTCCATTTCCGCCTGCAGGGCGGCGGGAATGGCCTACGCACAGGACTGCGCGCTGAGGGAAATGACGGTTCCCATTGCAAAATTGAGCTTCTGGGGTGTTCGAGGATCGACACCGACGGTGGACCCTGCCACGTGGCGGTACGGCGGTAACACGCCGTGCCTCGAGTTGTGCGCGCCCGACGGCACGCAATTCATCCTGGATTGCGGGACAGGGCTGCGCATGCTGGGCAGCCGCTGGGGAACACCGAACGGCGGCGGCAATCCCGAGACGCATATTTTCGTGACGCATTACCACTGGGATCACATTCAGGGGATTCCGTTTTTTTCGCCGCTTTATGCGGAGAATAACGAATTTCATTTCTATAGTTTCCGGTCAAAGTTTTTGGGGCGCGATAGTTTGAAGCAAGTGTTCGAAGCGCAGATGGCGCTGCCGTATTTCCCCGTGGACATGTCCGCGATGAACGCGAAAAGGAAATTCAAGGAGGTGGAAGGCGGAGACACGTTCACGATTCGAGATAATAAAATCACGGCGCGGTGGCTGAATCATCCGCAGGGATGCCTCGGATTTCGCATCGAGACTCCGGCAGGAACGGTGGTCTACGCGACGGACAATGAGCCTGGCGATCCGAAACTGGATGAGAGTTTGCGGGAATTGGCCGCTGGCGCGGACATCTTGATTAACGATGCGCAATTCACTCCAGAGCAATTGGCGACGACGAGGAAGGGGTGGGGACATTCGTCGTGGAAGGAAGGAGTGAAGCTGGCGCGGGATGTTGGCGCGAAAACTTTGGTGCTCTTTCATCACGATCCGGACTCGACGGACCGCATGGTGGATTCGATTCTGCGGCAGGCGCGGGAAGAGTTTGATTCCGTGTTTGCGGCGAGCGAAGGCATGGTGATCACGCTGGGTTCCACGGGAGACAGCGTGCAGGCACACTTGCCGGGAACGCGGACCTCTTTACGGCGCGAAGCACAATTCCGCGCGAAAGTTACGGGAGTGACGGAAGGCGGGAAAGAGTTCCAGGAAGAGACGGTGGTGCGCGACATTTCACTGCAAGGCGCGCTGATTTCGCTGCAAAACATGCCTCGGCTGCAATCGGAATTGCAGGTGACGATGGAAACGCCAGGCAAAGACGGTTCGCAATCGTCGATGCGGTTGAGGGGGTATGTGGTGCGCATCGATGAAGGTGCGGAGAAGGGGCACAGCGCGGTGGGCGTGGTTTTTACCGATTAGGTTGAGGTCAGGACAAGGCTAATTGTTTTCTGCTTGAATCCTGTGGCAGAAATGCCCTTGTATGAATTCTGGAAGACTCTGGGTCTTATATAGCGGACTAGTGTTGCGGCGACCCATCGAGCCCGTACGACCTACCAGGAGTTGACCTACCCAGACAGCAGCATCCTTACAGGCTCAAGGCTCTCCGGACTTGCCGGGCTAGGCGGTTGAGTAACGGGCAACATTGCCTCAGAATAGCGGCCGCCCAAGTTTACTGAGACCGGGTCAGGAAAAAGCAAAAACGATGAGTGAAATAACTGTTTTCGCTCTTTTTAGCGTTCCGCTTCTTAGTTTTGTCTCGGCGGGGATGCTTGAGTACCAGCGGGACCGTGGAAGTCTGCAAAGTCTCACTCGAGTGCTTCCCCTTGCAGTCGCTGCTGTCGTGTCTACTGTATTGCTGATAGACGTATACTATCCCTACTTTTCGTTTCGCCTCCGCATATCAAGAACGATGTCGGCCCTGTCGCTTTTAGTCGCAGTGTCTGCGCTTGTTTGCCGATATAAATCCCGCTTAGCCGCAGCCCTTGTCTTCATTGGTGTACTGGTTCTCGCGTTCTTCTGGCTACTAAATCGATGGCTGGCATAGCCAAGTCCCGACTAACGCGGTACCGGAAGTTGGCTTCATCCGGTAGCGGCTTCGTCGAGGCCAACCGCCCTCTTACAGGTTTCTACTCGAGGTCGGAGATTTTCTTGTCAAGATGAGCGAGTGCAGCTTCGAGAGACTTGCGATGATTCGGGTGCGTAGCGGACTCGAGGTCGTGCGCGATGCGCGTGCGCGATAACTGCAAATCTTTGCGTTCCTGTTCCCGGCTGATCTGTTCCGGGCTCTTGGTGTTATTGCCGTAGTGCCCCTTGGGTGCCTGACCGGATTCCACCTGTGCTTCTACGTCTTTGCTTTCCCATCCTCTTGCCATACCAATATTTTGACACAGTTCGGGGCAGTAGCGGGCGATTATGAGAGAGAAACTTGGAGGATGAATTCTGCTGCGGCTCGGCGCGGCGCGGCCAAGCCGACGTTATTCACTTGCGCGATAGATGACTTTTCCGGCGCGCAGGGTGTACTGAACGGAAGTCAGCGCGCGAATGTTCTTGGATGGATCCTGATTGATGACGACCAGGTCGGCCTGATGGCCGGCGGCGATGCGTCCGAGTTTGTTTGCGCTGCCAAACTGTTCGGCGGGAGCGGTGGTTAGCGAAGCAAGAATCTGGCGAAAGGTCATTCCCGCCTGGGCCATCAGAGCGTATTCCTCGCTGGGGTCGTATTCGACGGCGCCGAGATCCGTGCCGAAAAGAACCGTGCCACCCGCAGCACTCCACGCGCGCAACTGCCCGACTTCCGTGTTGGTGACTTTTTCCTGAGCTGAAAAGCGGTCGTGGCGCATGTAGTACTTCCAAAGAGTGAGAGTGGGCGTGAGGGCTACGCGACGATCCTTCATCGCGGCGAGGATGGTGTCGTCCCAAGGGCCGGAATGGGGAGTTGTGTGAGCGACGATATCGACGCCGCCGCGAACTGCGGTGAGCACGTCAGCGCCGCTAATTGGATGAACGAAGACGGGTTTGCCCGCGCGATGAGCTTCGTCCGCGGCAGCTTGAAATGTGCTTTGTGAAAGCGGGTTGCTGCGGGGTGAAGAGGCGAAGAGCTTTATGCCGTCGACGCCTTCGTCGAGAAGCTTTCTGGCAGCGGCAGCAGCTTGCGCGGGGTCCGCTACCTCCGGAGCGGGGAATTTCATAAAACCCATGAGGCTGAGAACTTGATCCGACGGGAGAGCGCCAGGAGGAACGAGGCCCGCGCCTGTCGAGCGAATTTTTGGACCGGGCACTTCGCCGGAGTCGATGCGGTCGCGAAGGCGGCGGGTGTTCTCCCACATGGAGCCGATGTCGAACACGCTGGTGAAGCCAAACCGTGTGAGCATGTCCTGAAGTTGGCCGGAAAGTTCGAGAGCGGGAATGTCTGCGACGTTGGCCCACTTACGTTCGAAGAAGTGGACGTGGCTGTTCCAGAAGCCGGCGATGACCGAAAGGCCGAAACAATCGATGACGCGGGCGCTTTCCGGAAACTGCATTTGCGCGCGGCTACCCACGGCAACGATCTTTTCGCCTTGGATGAGGACGACGCCGTCGCGGATGGGATCTTCTGTCGGGCTGATGTAGATCGTGGCTCCGACGAGAGCGGAGTATTCGGTTGGGGAGTTTGGTGGCGCGCTCAAAAGATCTTCTCCTGGCCTGCGGGAGCGAGTTGGATATTCTAACTTGCTAGGCGCTGGCGGCGCGGCTTCTGGGCAAAACGGTGAGCGGAGAACGCTTCACGCTGGCGAGGGTGCTCTCCGCGACGCGAGCAAGATGCTCAGCAAAGATGCCTTGATAAGTGAATTCGGCGGAGTTATCTGGCCAGCGAACCTGCAAAATCCAGCGGTCTCTTTCTTGCAAAGCGCTTGCGGAAGTTATCTCGGCAGCAGGAATCACAAGCAGCGGGCGAAAGCGTGAATCGAGCGCCCAGATTTGTTCCGCGCCAACGTAAAGCTGAACGGACGCCGGAGCGGAACTGCCTGGCTGATATTTCCCGCCATTTACGATGACGAGAGAGCCGAGTTCGCGCGCTTTGTCGTCAGGAGTCGTACGAGGTTTGGCAGGGGGCAAAAGGATTGCAGCGAGAAACATGGCAAGACCGGCAATGGAGGCGAGCCAGCTGTTCCAAAGGCTGAGCGGCAGGATGACGAGCGCCGCGCCGGCCAAGGCCAGAATAATGCGGAATGCCATCCAGGACTGAGCATTGCTGCGGATGCGGAGGAGTTTGGGAATCAGCAACACGAGAGCAAACAAAGCGCCGATCAACACGTGGCGTAGACGCGAGCCGGTTCCTTCGTGTTGCGATGTTGCAGTGGTTGGAGCCGTGCTCATTCTGTTTCTTTCGTTTACCTAGTAAACAGGACGCTGCGCGCATCAGGGTTTCAACGAACTGATTTCGCGCATGCGAGCAAACGCACGGCGTACGTGAGGAATCGTGATGGAACCGCCGACGATCAGAGCAACGTTCAGCGCGTCAATGACCTCTTCGCGGTTCCAGCCTTCTTCGCCGCAGCGAACTAAATGATAAGTGATGCAGTCGTCGCAGCGGAGGACGGCAGAAGCGACGAGGCCCAAGAGCTCTTTCGTTTTGGTGCCGAGGGCGCCGGGCTCATACGCTTGATGATCCAGGGCGAAGAAGCGCTTCATGCCGAGATGGCCGCAACCGAGAATTTCCTCGTTTAAGTCGGCGCGAAATTTCTGAAAATCTTCGAGGCGATCCGCCATGCGTCCTCCGGAAATGCCGCGGTTATTATGGACCAAAACCGATAAATTTAGTTCGGCAGGACGCGGCCGGGACGAGCGCCGGAGGGTTTGCCGGCGTCCCAAACGAGAGAGCCATTTACGAAGACTTTTTCCATGCCGGAGGGAAGTTCGAAGGGCTTTTGGAACGTTGAGCGGTCAATGACCGTGGCTGGATTGAAGAGAACGATATCGGCGAAGGCTCCTGCGCGAAGCACGCCGCGATCTTTCCAGCCGAGCCGCTTCGCGGGCAAGTAGGTCATCTTACGGATTGCTTCTGGCAGCGTGAGCCATTTTTTCTCCCGGACGTAAAGACCGAGTACGCGGGGAAATGTACCTGCACTTCGCGGATGCCCTAAGCCGATACCTCCATCGCTTGCAACCATGACCCAAGGTTGCAGGTAAAACGCCTTGATGTCGCGTTCGACCATGGATTGCCCAATGACGGAGGCTTCCGTGCCGGCGGCATCGCCTTCGCGGATGATGCGGATATACATCTCGACGGGAGAAATGCCGCGCTGTTTGGCAAGGTCCTCTATCGTGTGGGTCTGATAGGCGGTGTTCGGCGGAAACTCATCGATCGTGACGTGACTAGGCCCGCCGACGTCGGCCAGGGCTTTGGTGACGCTTTGCGGATCTTCGTACTGCTTATTTGGCACGAGTACTTTGATGGTCGAAGCCCAGGCGTCGTAGGGATAGCAGTCCGCGAGAAAATCAAGACCGCGCTTGCGCGCCGCCTCGATCACGCGGATGTACTGCGGCGCCTTGCCCCAAACGCTGACGGTGCCGAGCTTGATGTGCGAATGCTCGACGGGGATGTGGGCGCGCTCGCCGATAGCGATCTCTTCCTCCAAGGCTTTAAACGAGAGGTCAGCTTCGTCGCGGATGTGCGTCATGTAAAAGCCATGGAACTTGGCCGCGGCAGTTGCGAGAGCGACGACTTCTTCAGTGGTGCTGTAGCTGCCCATGTCGTATTCGAGACCGCTGGAAAGGCCGATGGCGCCTTCGCGCATACCTTGATCGACGAGCAGCGCCATTTTTTCGATCTCCGCCGGTGTTGAA
>CAVOPQ010000011.1:0-256411 GCA_963698145.1 uncultured Acidobacteriota bacterium
GACAATCGGAGCAAGAGTCGAGGTGCCGCTTGATCTCATTTGCCACAGGCGGCGAGAGTCTTCCCTCTAAGTACCAACAAATCAGATGGATAGTATCACGACAACTCATGACTGCGGTCCCCCCGTGGCCCCGCGCGCCGATGTCCGGCCCGCACATATGTAGTGCATTTGGTTCACCAAACCTGGAGAACGGCCAAAATTCTAATTGCTTGAATATCAATAATTTACGAGGGCTAACCGAAAGCCCGCACTGAAACGGTTTAAAGCATTCAGGGAAAGATTACTCAGCGATTACGGATTTGTGCGAGTGACGAAGAATCTCCGTCGGGACGGTCAGCGCTTGGGAACTACAGTCATTTCTTGAGCGCGTGCGATCCGGTTCTCGAGCGGTGGATGGGTGCTAAAGAGGGAAGAGACGCGTGCCCCTGCCAAAGAACGGTTTGACAATGCACAGAGACGACGTGGACTGGGCGAAATCGACGTCGTAGGGATGCGATTGTTGTAAGTGCCGAGCTTTTGCAAGCGCGCTCATAAGTCCGTAGTGGTTGCCGACCATGCGCGCGCCGGTTTCGTCGGCGGCAAACTCTCGTTGGCGCGAAAGACCGAGTTGCAGCAGCATCGCCCCCAGAGGTGCGAGAAAAAATAAGCGAAGTCCAAGAATACGCCGCCGCCCGATCCCGATCATCGCGGTTGCCGCCACCGAACCAGGGCCCCAATGCGCGATCCAAGTGATGGCTCCCGCGAGCGTTGCAGCGATGGAACTGATCAAAATGTCGTAGTTGCGCACATGCGAAAGCTCGTGAGCAATGACGCCTTCCAGCTCGTCATCATTCATCAATTCGCAGCAGGCCTTCCGTCACCGCCACGGAAGCGTGGCGTGGATTTCTGCCCGTCGCGAAAGCGTTCGGCGCGGCCTCTGGAATCACGTACAGCTTCGGCACAGGGAGATTCGCTTTCGCCGCGAGACGCTCCATCACGGCATAGAGTCGCGGCAATTGTTCGCGCGAAACGGGCTGCGCGCCGCTGGAGCGCAGAGCAATCTTGTCGGAAAAGAAATAGGCGAACACATTGGTGCAGATCGCGATTCCCAAGCCAATGGTCATCCCATTTCGCCCGCCGAAATACTGCGCCGACAATCATCAAGAAGAGCGTCAGCACTGCTAGCAGAAATGTAGTTCGAAGAACTCTCATGCGCTTCTTGCACTACATATATACGCAGAAAAGGCCAAGACTTATCGGCTTACGGAAATACGTTGAGAGAGGAAGCCGATTCTCCAGGCGTTTCTCCACTCTACTATTAGATTCCTGCGGCGGCTGCGGGTTGTTTCGCTTTCGCGCGTTCGAACCGCATCGCGTCTTTCTGTCCGTCGCGATCCACACGAATGTGATCGCCTGGCAGCACCTTGCCTTCGAGAATTTGCATCGCCAGAGGATCCTGAATCAGCCGCTGGATCGTTCGGCGCAGAGGCCGCGCCCCATAAGCCGGATCGTAGCCTTCGCGCAGCAGCAGGTCTTCCGCTGCCGGTGTTAGCTCCAGTGTGATTTGCCGTTCGGCCAGGAGCTTCTCGACGCTCTTCAGCAGCAAGTCCGACGATGCTCGCCAACTGTTCCTTGCCGAGCGGATTGAAGATCACAATTTCATCGATGCGGTTGATGAATTCCGGGCGGAACGATGCGCGCAATGCTTCCATCGCTTCTTTTCGCGCACGTTCCGGATCTTTGTTTGAAAGTTCGAAGATCGCCGTTGAGCCAACGTTGCTGGTCATCACCATAACGGTGTTGCGGAAATCCACGGTGCGGCCCTTGCCGTCGGTCAGGCGGCCGTCTTCGAGAATTTGCAGCAGCATGTTGAACACATCCGGGTGCGCCTTTTCGATTTCGTCGAACAAAATCACCGAGTAAGGGTGCCGGCGCACTTGCTCCGTGAGCTGTCCGCCTTCTTCATAGCCGACATAGCCCGGAGGCGCGCCAATCAGCCGCGAGACGCTGTGCTTCTCCATGTACTCGCTCATGTCAATGCGAATCATCAGCTTTTCGTCATCGAAGAGAAATTCCGCCAGCGCCCGCGCCAGTTCCGTTTTGCCTACGCCCGTGGGTCCGAGGAAAATGAACGAGCCGATCGGCCGCTTCGCGTCGGAAAGTCCTGCGCGGCTGCGGCGCACAGCGTTCGCGACGCGCCCGAGCGCTTCGTCCTGACCAATCACGCGCTGCCGCAGCCGTTCTTCCATGTGCACCAGCTTTTGCGCTTCGCCTTCCAGCAGACGTCCCGCCGGAATCCCGGTCCATTTGCTCACCAGTCTTGGCGATGTCTTCTTCGTCTACTTCTTCCTTCAGCATCGGCGAATCTTTTTGCACCGACGCAAACCGTTCCTCCGCTTTCCTCAATTCGCTGCTCTGCCGCGGCGATCTTGCCGTAGCGAATTTCCGCGACTTTGGCCAGTTCGCCCGCGCGCTCGTATTTCTGTTCCTCAGCTTTGAGCTGCTCGATTTGTTCTTTCAGCTTGCGGATTTTTCCGATGGCTTCTTTTTCTGCTTGCCAACGCGTTTTTCGTCCGCTCGAGTCTTCTTTCAGTTTCGCGAGTTCTTTTTCGATTTGCTTGCGCCGTTCTTTCGAATGCGCGTCTGTTTCTTTCAACAGCGACTGCCGTCTCGATCTCCAGTTGCAGGATGCGCCGCTCGATCTCGTCAATCTCCACGGGCAGAGAATCGATCTGCATGCGCAGGCTCGCCGCTGACTCGTCGATCAAGTCGATCGCTTTGTCCGGCAGAAAACGGTCGGAAATGTAGCGGTGCGAAACGTTGCGGCTGCCAAGATGGCTGCGTCCTTGATTCGTACGCCGTGATGAACTTCGTAGCGCTCTTTCAATCCGCGCAGGATCGCAATCGTGTCTTCCACCGTCGGCTCACTTACCAGCACCGGCTGGAATCGACGCTCCAGAGCCGGATCTTTCTCGATGTACTTCTTGTATTCATTCAGCGTAGTCGCGCCAATCGCGCGCAACTCACCGCGCGCCAACGCCGGCTTCAACATGTTGGAAGCGTCCATCGCGCCTTCCGCTGCACCAGCCCCCACCAGGGTGTGCAGCTCGTCGATGAACAGAATGATCTGGCCTTCCGCTTCCGTAATTTCCTTCAACACCGCTTTCAAGCGGTCTTCAAATTCTCCGCGGAATTTCGCACCGGCCACCAGTGCTGCCAAATCCAGCGCTACAAGCCGCTTGGTCTTCAGCACGTCCGGCACGTCTCCGGAAACGATGCGCTGCGCCAGGCCTTCGACGATGGCAGTTTTTCCTACACCCGGCTCGCCGATCAGTACAGGATTGTTCTTCGTGCGCCGTGCCAGAATTTGCATCACCCTGCGAATCTCTTCATCCCGACCAATCACCGGGTCGAGCTTTCCGCGCCGAGCCAAATCCGTCAGGTCCCGCGCGTATTTTTCCAGCGAAGCGTATGTCGCCTCCGGATTCTGCGACGTCACACGCTGCGTTCCGCGCACGCCAGTCAGGGCGTGCAGTATCGTCTCGTGCGAAGCGCCCTGCCGCTTCAGCAACTGTCCCGCCGGGTCGCGCTCCTCGCCGGCAAGTGCGAGGAAAAGGTGCTCTGTCGAAACGTACTCATCCTTGAATCTCTCCGCTTCGTCAAATGCCCGCTCGAGAACGTTGTTCAACTGCTTGCCCATGTGTTGCTGCGCAAAGCCTTGCACTTTCGGCAGCCGCGCCGATCTCGCGCTCAATTTCCTGCTAAAAGCCTCGTTGCGAATGCCCAGTCTTGCCAGTAGGGGAGGCACAACACCGTCCGTCTGCGAAACCAATGCCTCTAGCAAATGCACGGGTTCAATCTGCTGATTCTCGTGGTGCGCCGCCACGTCATTCGCGTGTTGCAGCGCTTCTTGCGCTTTCACCGTCATCTTGTCAAATCGCAGCATGTCCTACCTCGCTTCTCGACCCATCGGTTGACAAAAAGGGGCTGCCGCACCGGCCAGCCCCTCTCTCATGTTCACATCCTTGATGCTGGCTTACTTTGCCCCAGCAGCCATAGCCACTGCCGGCGTACCCACATTTACCTTGATCTGCTTCGGCTTCGCTTCCTCACGCTTCGGAATCGTCAGCGTCAGCACCCCGTTCTGATAATCCGCCTTGATCGCTTCTGAGTTCACGGTATTGGCCAGCGAGAAGCTCCGGCTGAACGCGCCATATGCGCGCTCCACGCGCAGATAATTCTCTTCGTTTACTTTCTTCTCGAACTTGCGCTCACCGCGAATCGTCAGAATGTTATTCTCCACCCGAATATCTAGATCCTTTGAGTCCACTTCCGGCAAATCGGCCTTGACGACCAGCTCATGCTCGGTCTCGTAGATGTCGACAGCTGGCGCCCAGCTCGAGAGGTTTGATTCCTCAGCCGAATGCTCCAGCACATTGCCGAATAGACGATTTACTTGCTCCTGCAGGGTAGCAGCCCCGCGGAATGGCTCCCAACGGTTCAATGTAGATCTCATATTTCGTTCTCCTTCATAATTTACTGCATCAGAATAATATAATATGAGCGTATCATTGTCAACTACTATTTGACCTTCACGAAATGCAATATAAGTGTTATTATTTCAATATTATACAGAAAAATCTCCCTTCCTCGCCATTATCTACTCCAAATCCCCTCACTCATGAGTGCGACCCCTGCCTGCCTTTCCGTTCATCTCTTAACTCAAGATGCTGCTAGACTGCTTGTCGATGCGTCTCGACGAGCTCGATTACAACCTACGCCCCGAGCCAAATCGCCCAGCGGCCTCTCGACCGTCGCGATCTTCTCGTCTCCTCGTCCTCTCTCGCACCGAAGGCAACCTGGACGATCGTCTTTTTGTGGATCTGCCCGATCTGCTCCGTGGCGATGAACTAGTCGTTCTCAACAACACCCGCGTGATTCCCGCCCGCCTCTTTGGCCGCCGGGCTGGAGTTCACGCCCAGCCTCCTTCGCGGTCCACGCGCCAAGAACATCTCACCGGTGAGGTGGAAGTCTTTCTCACCCGCCAACTGGACCCTCAGAAGTGGGAAGCGCTCGTCCGGCCCCGGCCGCAAGATACAAACGGGTGAACGAGTCTTGTTTGGGGAGGGGGAACTGGAAGCCGAGGTTGTCTCGCGCGGCGAACTGGGGTTGCGCACGCTGCGCTTTGTTTCACGTGACACAGGCGGCGTCTCGGAACATCTCGAACGCCTCGGTCACGTTCCCTTGCCGCCCTACATCCATCGCACCGATGAAGACTTCGACCGCGAGCGATATCAGACGATATTTGCCAAACGACCCGGCGCCATTGCCGCTCCCACCGCCGGCTTGCATTTACTCCAGAAATTCTGGAAAATATTCGCGGGCGCGGTAGTGGAGATCTGCGAGCTGACTCTGGACGTTGGCCTCGGCACGTTCCAGCCGGTTCACAGCGAAACGCTGGAAGATCACGTGATGCACGCCGAGTCCTATGAAATTCCTGTTGAAACAGCACAGCGAATTATGGAAGCGCGAGCCGCAGGGCGTCCGATTCTCGCGGTCGGCACCACAGTCGTCCGCGCTCTTGAAGCCGCAGCACTACGCGCAGCAGAATCCGGCTCCGCGGAACTGTTACTCTCGGGAAAAGCCGAGGCGCGAATATTTATCTATCCGGGATTTCACATTTCGCGTGGTGGACGCCCTCCTCACGAATTTCCACTTGCCGCGCTCGACTCTGCTCGCGCTCGTCTGCGCTTTTCCGAGCGCGAAAATGTACTCACTGCTTATCGCCATGCCGTTCAATGCCGGTTACCGCTTTTACAGCTATGGAGATTGCATGTTGATTCGCTAACGGCCGTCAAAGGATATTTCGGGAGGAGAGAAAATCTTAACGCGAGCTACAATACGCTTCCGGGGTAGTAACTTGCTCTCAACAATAGCTGCAAGCGGCTCCAGCCATTTCAGGATCTGTATCGAGGAAATTACAAGCAGGGAGGTTGCCATCGCGCGCAGCCTCCCTCTCGTCCATTCGAAAGGAGTCACGAAAACTCCTCGCCTACTCACTAAAAACAAAAACGCGAGTTTTTCCAGAAAAACGGACTTCCTTCACTTGGCCGTTTTCGCCGATGAGCACGGAATCATTCGAAGACTTCGTGGCGCGGTCTTCCCAGCGCCCTTCGGTTTCCGCCAGTACCTGGTTTCCCTTTTGGACGGTTGCCTTGTTTCCGTCGATCAGCAGGCGATATTCACCTGCTCGCAGATCAGCTTTGCCGATCTTTGCCGATTGTGTGATGTTGATGGTCTTGCTGAAGGGTTTTGCGAGGAGTGGTACGGTGCAAGCGAGCGCCGCGACCAATGCTGCACTGCGGAGAATCGAATTGAATTTCATGCGTGTCAACTTCCTTTCCTTCAGGATCGAGTCAGCCGCATTTCTGCCGCCGCAAGCTGAACAGAGAGTTGACACGCGTGCTCTGGGCGAGTAGTCTCACCCGCAAGACACCTCGTTCTTCCTGGACTAACGGCCGGAAAGACTGCGTGTCATCGCCCCGCGGCTGCCACCGCGGGGTTTTTCTTTTGATTCCTCTGGCTCACCTGCGCAGCTCTTCCGGCTGCACACATATAGACGAGCCGGCCATTGCGAATGTTTCGCCGGCCATCGGATTTTTTTGTTTAATTCTCTTCATTATTTGATACTAGTTCCTTTCCCGGTCTGGCTTTGCGATGCTATTTTCTAAACTACTTATAAATATTCGAAATTTTCTTCGAGACTTTCTCATTTCTCGGGCGTCGCGTCCTATTTCTTGCTTCTGACCTATGGTGCATGGTGCATCGGCTCCCGGCTTCATCTATACTCAAGGGCATTTTGCGGATGGTGTGAATGCGCATTCTAGTTTTAAGCGATCTTCACGCGAACGCTACGGCCCTCGCCGCTGCGCTCGATATGGCCGCGGGGCGTTGGGACGTGTCCGTGTGTCTCGGCGATGTCGTCGGCTACGGGCCGGACCCGCATGAAGTCGTCGCTCGGCTGCGCGAACTTGGGACGGAAACCATTCGCGGCAATCACGACAAAGCAGTCACAGGCCTAATGGACACCACAGATTTCAATCCTGTTGCGAAAACCGCCGTGGATTGGACTCGTTCGCGGCTAAACGCGGAAGATCTCTCCTGGCTTTCCGGCCTCCCTCAGGGACCGCTCGCCACTGACGGAATTGTTTTGGTCCATGGTGCGTTTCAAGACGAGGACGAATATGTCTTCACTCCCGCACAAGCTCTTGATGGTTTACTCGATTCTACCGCCGAGGTCACTTTTTTCGGACATACTCATCATCAAGGCGGATTCTCCTATCAGGACTCCAACCTTGAAGTGCTGCAGATTCGACCGCGTCCATCGGAATCGTTCGCCGCTCTCCGCATCGAACAGCCCCGACGCTATTTGCTAAATCCAGGTTCCATTGGCCAACCGCGCGACGGTGATCCCCGCGCGGGCTTCGCTATTGCAGACATCGAGCACCAAATCGTCGAATTTTGGCGCGTTCCTTATGAGATTTCCGCGGTACAGGAACGGATGCGCACTGCAGGGCTTCCGGAACCTCTGATTCATCGGCTCGTCGTCGGTCGCTAATCGCTAATCGCGAGCCGGTGAGCATAGGGTGGTATGCAAGCTCACTTTTCTTTCGTGCCCCCTTGACGCGCGACAGCATCCGGGCCAGCATCATTCTTTGAGTACAACACTTGCCTGAATCTCTTCAGATCGAAACTCCGCATCAGCCGCAACCAACCAGCGGCCGCTCCTGGATTCTGTGGATGGGGGCGGCAACGATCGCTATCGCCCTCGGCATTGTGATGTGGCCCGGCGAGGAGCGACGGTCCTCTTCCCTCACGCGCGAATCGCACCTCCCGTTTGGCGCTTCTGAACAAGCTTATGCGCCGAGGATTCAGATAGCAGACCTGGCACTCAGCCGCGCTGAAAATTTTCTGAATCAGGAGGTCACGATGCTCGCGGGCCGCCTGACAAATGGAGGCAACTTGACACTCTCAAACGTCGAGCTCACCGTCGAATTCTCAGATGAGCTTGGCCAAGTCGTTCTGCGCGAATCCCGCGCCGTATTTCCGTCGCAGGCGGCTCGATTTGCTCCAGGCGAGCGCCACGACTTTGAAGTTTCCTTCGAGCACATTCCCTCCTCCTGGAACATCCAACAGCCGGTGGTTCGCGTATCGGGAATTCTCTTTGCTTCCAGCAAAGAATAGTTCAAGAGCTAAGTATTTCATTTATAATTTACGGCGTGGACCTCTCCGCCGAACTGCTCGTATGTCTCAAGGAATTCTCCGCCGACGGCGCCATCGAGATTCGCGAGAATGGCGGGCGGGTTGCGCCATTCTCCGGGCTTTCGTGGGAAGTGCGCGGCGCGGCGGAGAAACCTCTCTTACATCTGTGGTCCGATCACCACAATCTAACGCGCCGCGTGCTTGCCATCACAGACCACTCCGGCCAGCGGTTAGCGCTTGCCGTCGAACGGTTCGGCCACCCAAAGCCCGGCCGTCTCGAATTTATACGCATGGAATTCGAGCGCAGCCCTCGCGACCGTTCTCGCGAAGAGTTTTGCGCCGGTCTTGGCCATCTCTTGGCGGAACGCTTTCCCGATGAATCTATCGAGTCTCTAACGTCAGCGCCCGACCTCGAACACTCCATTTCTGGCAACTATGTGCGCGGACTTCTCCGCCGAGGCTCTTCCCATGTCGCCGTCCTGGCTGTTCCAGACGGAGAGTCCGCCGATACTGTGCAAAGCAGCCTGACCTTCGGACTGCTCTGGCTGTGTCACGCAAGTGACTCCTGCCGGCGCGGCACCGTCATCGCGCTTCGTCTTATTCTGCCGAAAGGAGAGGCGCGTCATCTGATACCTCGTGTCGCCGTTCTGAAGCCAGATTTATCCTTGGAACTCTACGAGCGGGATCCCGTTCGCGAGACGCTCGAAAAGATCGATCCGAGCCGCGCGGGGAATCAAGAGACTTGGCTGGTTCCCCATCGCGAATCGCAAGCGCTCCTCGATCGTTCTCATTCCGCACTCGGTCCTGTCGTTGCTCTGTCGCCGCGCGCCGTTACCGTACATCCTGTCGCGCAATCGCGCGAAGTCGTATTGCGTTTTCGAGGCTTGGCTTTTGCGCGCTGGGACGATGGGCGCATTTTCTTCGGCTGTCCCGATTCCCGCGAGGAACTTACACATTCCTCGCTACCCGCCCTCAAAGCGCTGCTTCAGCAACTCGACCTTTATCGTCACTCGCTCGCCAGAGAGGCGCATCACGCTTTTTATCGCGCGCAGCCGGAACGCTGGCTCGAAGCTCTGGTCCGCGAAGACGTCACACGAATCGATGCGGCTCTCGATCCGCGTTTTGTTTATTCGCAAGTCTTCGCGCACGCCGGCGGCGAGCACGGTATTCTCGATGTGCTTACCGTCACTCGCTCCGGTCGTCTTGCCATTCTCGAACTAAAAGCCAGCGAGCACATTCATCTCCCGCTGCAAGCCGGCGGCTATTGGACTCGTATTCGCCATCATTTGGAACAACGTGATTTTACTCGCTATGGATATTTCCCGGGGATTGAACTTCAAACGGCTCCGCCGCTCCTTTATCTCGTCGCTCCGGCGCTTCGATTCCACCCGGCCACTGATATCCTTTTGCGTTTTCTTTCGCCCGAACTGGAAAGCACGCGCGTCGGCCTGGCGGAAAGCTGGCGCCTCGGCTTACGCGTCGTCATGCGGCAATAGACAGCAACTTCTGTCCTCGGTCAACAACTCTTCGTACTCCCGCAGTCATTCGCGCTATTTTCTCTGTGGCGAAATGCCCTGTTCCGGATCGCCGCGGCAACGTAGAATAATCCGTACCAGCTATCAGGAGCGCATATTGGATTTTTCTGCGACCATTCGGCATTCGGCCCATGCCTCTCTAATTGATCTTCGCGGCAGACTCACGTTTTTCGAAGTCGGCGTTCTCCGCGAAAATGTCTCTCGCCTTCTAGGTGAAGGCCGCAAGCATATCGTCCTCAACCTAAGCGAACTGCACTATCTCGACAGCTCCGGAATTGGCGAACTGGCACGCATTTACGTGATGGTGCTTAAGGGCGGTGGCGAAATAAAAGTCGTCGGACTATCCCGCAGCGTCGAGGAAGTTCTGAAAGTCACCCAGCTTTATCAGGTGTTCCCGGAGTTTCCTGACGAAGAGGCCGCATTGCAAAGTTTCTCCGGGGCCGGTCCCGCAAAATCACCTGGAAACAGCTAATAGAAAAATACTAGCGAAAAATCGACGCCCAAAAGGAGAGAAGCAGCTAAGGCGTTGAGCCTTAGCTGCTTCCCGGGGTGTGTCCTCGAAGTGGTTAGTTAATACTTTAGATGCATGGCTGCGAAAAAGGTTTCCACGATTTCAAAATATTTCGCTGTTCCCGATTTCGCCGAAAACGCTTAGTAAAACAGATACTTACGCCACCGTTCGTCGCGGTGACCGATGAGCCGCATCAACTGCCGTGAGGTATGGAGCGTGAACGGCCGCGGCCTCCGCGCCAGTTTTAGTCCGGCCTCTTCCGGTGTTCGGTCGCCTTTGCTGTTATTGCAGCGGTAGCAGCATGCCACCAGATTTTCCCATGAAGATCGTCCGCCACGCGACCTGGGCACAACATGGTCCAGCGTCAATTCCGAACTGGGGAAAATTCTTCCGCAGAATTGGCAGGTGTTCCGGTCTCTCAGCAAAATGTTCTTCCGTGAGAGCGCCCGGCTTTGCTGCGGAATGTGCCGGTACGCCAGCAGCCGAATCACCGACGGTACTTTGTGGGCATGCGCCGCCGAGTGTACTTCCGCGCTATGCATCTCCTCGGCCTGCGCTACGCCCTTGAGGAGCAGCACCATTGCGCGGCGCACGGCCGTTACGTTGATGGGCTCGTAGGTCGCATTCAATACAAGCACAGGTTCATGCATTAACGATGCACGCCTCAGCAGTATCGGGTTGTGGGATCTACTGTCCGCGGGATCCGCGGACCCGGGCGCAGCGGCAACGCCCGCCTCGGGGGCATACCGCCCTCGGAAATCGACCGACTTTGGCCGGTTTGCGCTCATCGCGCTACCTTGAGTTACAGGTTACCATTTCCCGGGGCTGGCAGGGGATTTCTCGCAGCTCGGGCTACCGTAAGTCCTATAACCGACTTTGCCCCCGACTCCAGCAGCGCCCGTGCACACGCATCAAGCGTAGCCCCTGTGGTCATTACATCATCTACCAGTAAGACGCGCTTATTGTCAACCTGGCTGCCCGGACGTGTGGCAAAAGCGCCACGAACGGACTCCCAGCGCTCCTCGAAACTGAGGACCTGCTTGTTCGGACGAGGCCTAGTTCTCATAAGCAGCACAGACTGATGGGGAAGGGCCAGCTTTCGGGCCAGTGGCTTGGAAACCAGCCTGGCCTGGTTATATCCCCGCTCCTGCTCGCGGTCCCGGTGGAGCGGTACTGGCACCACGACGTCGCCGGTCAGCAGCTCCGCTTCCCGTCGTGCTATCTCCGCCAATCTTTGCGCGAACCACGACCCCAGCGGTTCGATCCGCTCCCACTTCAACAAAAGGATTGCCCGCGCTAGCGGTCCGTCATATATGCCAAAGCTTCTCGCCCGTTCGAACGCATAGGTTTTCTGTTGGCACGCGCGGCAAACGACCGGTTCTGCCTCCGCTGCTGTCATCCCCGCTAGCGGCTGCCCGCATAGCCCACAATTTTTCTCCGGAGGCGCTTCGAATGACGCTAGGCACTCCTCGCAAATTGGCACCCGGCTCGCTCGCGTTAGCAGTTTGTCGCAGATCCGGCACCCCGCAGGAAAAAACACGCTCACGATCGCATCGCTGACTTCTGCCAACCATCCGCGCACACCCATCCGCACACTCCAAGCCGGTTGCATGTAAGATAGATCTCTCGTCACGCAGGGAAAAATCTACTCTTCTTAGTTTTATAAGGAAAGAGAGAATGTACGCTAAGGTAATTTCAGGACGGGTCACGATTTAAACGCATAGGGCCAGCCTTCTCAGGCCGGCCGCTCATCCTGCCTGTAACCATCGGCGTTACAGCAGTCCTTGCTCCATCTTCTCCTGGCAGGAGAGGCAGTGCTTGGCCCAGGGTACTGCTTCGAGCCGTTTCTGCTGCATCTCTTCCTGACAGTTTGCGCAGACTCCGTATTCATCGGTCTGAATGCGCTTAAGCGCCGCATCGATCATGTTCAGGATCGTGCGGTCCGTATTGGTCATGCCAAAGAGGAACTCCTTCGTGTAGGAGTTCGCTGCCTTGTCCGCGAGGTCCACCGTCGGATCTTCGTCCGCGGTCCGTCCCTCCTCTTGCGTGCGAGCGATCGTCTTCATCAACTCCTCGCGCCGCGTCACCAGTTTTTTTCTATAGTAATCGAGCCTTTTCTTGTCCATGGGAGTCCCGCCCCTCTGTCTGCTTCCGGGGCCATCTAAAAACTCCGTAGTGTAGACCTGCTCTTTCAGGGTGTCAAGTTGACGAATCGCGATGACGGATAGCATGACTTACCTTGCGCCTCAATCGGGAAACACCCGGGTGGCAGCCTCAGGTGAGTATCTGAGGGAACCACGGCTCCTCCTTGAACTTGAGGCTTTGGGTGCCTCCGCTAGCTTCCCGCCGTCCCGGGTACTAATGGAATTACCTGCACCCAGAAGGAGGGCCTTACCCGCTTGTCGGGGGGCCGTTTAGGTAGGACGATGCGTCGATAGCAAGTGGCAGCAGTTGCGTGGATGGCCTGGAGGTCTAATGGGATTGCGCGAAGTAACAAAATGTAATATAACTCATGAGTGCAGAGTTAAGACCGGGCCCTCGAACCCGGCCTCGAATCGCAGAGTCGTATTCATGGACCTGAAGAACGGTTGTTCTGAGAAAGGGCTCGAAGAGAGTCTGACGTCCGCTTTGCAGGCTGCGGACAATGAATTAGGGCAGATTTTGCACGAGGTCGATCAGATTTCGAACATATTGAAATCGCCGGACCCCGATACCGATACCTTGCTTGTCGCCGGTCACCCGGCGGTCTGGTCTGCGGTGAGGCAGGCCCTCTTAGACAGAGAGTTGCGTTATCTGGCCCTCACTGACGATCTCACTTGCTTGTACAACCGGCGCGGATTTCTTGCCGCGGCGACGCACCAGCTAAAGTTGGCGCGGCGCAACTCCCAAAGTTTGTTGCTGCTATTCTGCGACGTCGACAATCTGAAAAAAATCAATGACACCTTCGGGCATCGGGAAGGGGATATGGCCCTGATACGAACCGCGGATGCCCTGGAGCGGACTTTCCGGAGTTCCGACGTCCTGGCACGTCTGAGCGGGGATGAATTCGTCGTCCTGGCTTTGGAGACGCACGATCAATCCCAGGTAGCATTTCTCCAGCGACTGGAGAAGTGTTTGAAGAAGTCCAACGGCGTGGGGTGCGGATACGAGCTTTCCTTAAGCGTTGGTGTAGCAAGGTTCGATCCAAAACGCCCGGTGACTTTAAGCGAACTGATGGTCCAGGCGGATAAAGCCATGTACGAGCGAAAACGAAAACATCAGCTCGTTTGCACCAGCAAGGTATAAGAAATCAAGACTGGCGCGGTTTCTGAAAGACATGTCCCATGGGAAGACCTTCTATTAGGCGATTGGAGGGAAGAACTGAGAGGCGCATCACGAAGGCAGTGCCGGTCTGCCTGATGTTCGGCGAAGACTGGTTCATCGCCGAACAAGCCACCACCGAGGATGTGAGCCCTCATGGCGCTCGTTTAACTATCAGACGTAGGTGCAAGCCCGGGGAGTTAGCATTTGTCGCGACGCCGTCCACCCACTCTCAAGTTGAAGCCAGGGTGGTTTACTGCGAAACTTTGCGGAATGGAAATTTCAGTGTCGGGTTGGAGTTTCGGCCGGAGGGCGTGGATTGGGGTAAAGAATGGGATCGGTAACTGTGAATTTGCGACTCTGATCATCCATTCCGTCCCACGGACGGACGCGACAGACTCGCCGCTTAGGTCATCATAACAGGGCTCTTCTAACCGGCTCCCCCTGCCGGGAGTTTCTCTTTCCACGATACTTGCATCCTGCGTGGCCCGCCTACGGCACTATGGGCAGAATCACCGCCGAAGGATGCGCTTTGTCGTGGTAAATCACGTTCGTCGCCTTGATCATTCGCGTTCCGCGTGCCTGAATTTCGCCGGTGTTCAGGTTCCGGTCGAACCGCGGGAAGTTGCTGCTGGAAACTTCGAGCCGCAATTTGTGCCCCGCAAGAAAAACATTGCTCGTTGCCCATAGATCCACCGTCACGTGATACGTCTCCCCCGGATTCGCAAGCTCGGGCTTTTCCTGCGAATTCCGGTATCGCAGCCGCAGAATCCCGCTCGTCAAATTTTGCGCAAATCCGTTTGGCCAGACATCGACCAACATTCCCGTGAAATCCGTGTCCACCGCCGAGCTGCTCACGAACAAATCTAGGGCCACCGGGCCGGTCACTTCCGTATCTTTCGCAAACGCCGGCGTGCTAAATACCAGCACATCGGCTCGCGCCTCCGCTGGTCTCTGATCTTCCGGTCCGACTCCCGTCGGCAGCGCTCCGCAGCAAAGTGGCCCGCCGATCGTGGGGACTGGATCGTTCGGGTCGTAAGCATATTGGTCAGCTTTTTCCTCTCCGGGACCAGTAGTGCTCAGCGTCCCGTTGCCTGACACCCCATTGGCCCCTCCAGCTGAGTGCAGGTAGAAGTGCGTATTCTTCGCGCGCTCCAATGGCCAGTCGTCTTCCTCGCGCCACTCGTTCTTCCCCATCACGAAAATCTTCACTGGCTTCTCATGCTCCACGCCGTTCGCCTGCCTCTTCAAGAGCGAGTCGTACCACTGCAGCGTCATCTCATCCTGATCAATCGGCAACTTCCCTCCGAAATCCATCCCCCCCACTTTCCTGTTGTTCGACCCACCCGCATGTCCGCCCACGTAAACCACAAGCCGCTGTCCGTGTTTCGCAACTTCGGTTCCCGCTTCCGTCTTCAGTCGCACGTAATTTCGCAGTGTCCCGCCGAGAAATATGTCGTACCACGCCCCAAAACTCAGCACAGGGACCTGAATATCCCCGTAGTGATCCTCGATTGACCACTGCTTCCAGTACGCGTCGTAATTCGGATGCGCCAGCCAATCCTTGAAGTACGGCGCAATCCCGGCCGGGGAAACTGCTTCGAGCACGGCATAGTCCGTCAGCGGCAAAGTTTTTGTCCCCTCAAGTGCGTGGCTCTCCTCCACGCGCCGCCTCATCGTGTTCATCGCAAGTCCCGTGCTCCACGATTCGTTGAACCACTGCTCGAACGCCCCGCCTTGATAGGTCCATCCGTCGTGATAATTGGACGCAGTCACCGTCGGGCAAATCCCTGCAAGGTGCGGCGGCTTCGCAATCGCTGCCAGATATTGGGTCGCACCGACGTACGATCCACCGAACATTCCCACTTTTCCATTTGCATACGGAAGCGCCGCGGCCCATTCCACCGTGTCGTAGCCATCCTGCGATTCGTTCTTAAAGGTGTACCACTCGCCATCAGACGTGAACCGCCCACGTACGTCCTGCGCGATCACTATATATCCCCGCGCCGCTCCCTTCATTCCAAAACTCGTCTCCCCCGCTTTGTCGTAAGGCGTGCGTACCAGCAGCACCGGAAATTTTCCTTCCGCCTTCGGCCGGTAGATGTCCGCCCGCAACGTCACGCCGTCGCGCATCTTCGCCGTCACGTTGCGCTCGACCACAACTTCATAGTGCTCGTCTGCCCGCGCCGCCCCGGCCGACGTCAAGGCAATCATCGAAGCTATCACTGCTGCCAAATTCTGCGCTCTCATCATGCGCTCTCCCGTTTGCTGCAAATTTCGTAAGGCGCGACAAACAGCGCAGCCTAGGCCCACTTCCCGCGACTGTCAAGGCCCCCTTCGACTCGCATGAAAACAAGATTGCAGTTGGCAGGCTATCCAAGAATTAAGGCGCGACCACGTGTCAAGTGAGGGCTGGCGGGCGGAGGTGTCCGCGTTGGATTTAGCCGGGGAATTGTGAAGGGACCTCGAAATAGAAATGGTAGTGATTGCGGCAGGCGGGGTTGAAAGGAGAATGGCAGCGGGGACATCGGGAGTTCGATTGCAGGTAGGCCGAGATCGTAAGTTCGGTGTGGCAGGAGCCGCATAGGATGGCTTGGTGATGCCATTCGGATTGGGGCCAGGGTTCGATGGGGTGGCCGGCTAGGGCCTCGTGGCAGTCCTTGCAGGCGTAGTAGAGGCTGCAGCATTTCATTTTGATAGCGATGATGTCGAGCGGAGAATGGTAATGAACGCAGCGGGTTTGAGGATCGAGATTCATGCCGCGGACATCCGGAGTGGTTGAAGGCATTGGAGGAGATGAGGTTCGAGAGAAGAGAATAACAAAATGCAGCAGACACCGGGGAGGCCGGAAGGACGGGGCAGGGCTGGCGCTACCATTGTTGCATGGGGATGTGCTATAAACGTCGAGCCGTGAAAGATGCCGCGAAACAGGAACTTGCCCCGGTTCAGCGGGAGCGGGCAGTGGTTTCGTTGCAGGAGACCTCGCTAGCGAAAGTTGAAAGGTCCGTAGGGGTCGCGGGGGAAGATGCTTGGCGCTTTTGTCCGGTGTGCTCGCAGCGGCTGGAATCGCGGCGTTGCAAGTTGATCTGCCCGGTCTGCGGATATTACATGTCGTGTGCGGACTATTATTGATAAGCTTTGTGGTCCCGGCCCGGGTTGCCGCCGGAACTGCTATCCGATGAGGAGGAAAACAAAGTGGCCTTGAAGATGACGAACCGCGAAGTGGATGGCGTAGCCGTGGTGGCGCTGGACGGCCGCATCGTGCTCGGCGAAGAGAGCAACGCGCTGCGTGAAAAAGTGAAAAGCCTGATCGCCGAAGGAAAGAAAAAAGTCGTGCTGAACATGGCGAACATTACGTTCATCGACAGCGCGGGCCTGGGCACGCTGGTGGCGGCGCATCACAGCGCCAAGTCCCAAGGCGCGGCGCTGAAGCTGGCTCACCTGGGCGCCAAGTTTCAGGAAGTGCTACAGATCACCAAACTGCTGACGGTGTTTGACGTGTACAACACCGAGGCGGAAGCAGTGTCCAGCTTCGCAAAGTAAGCTGGACTGCGGTACGAAGAATGGTTTCTTATAAAAGGGCATGCGTCTGCGTGCCCTTTTAATTTGGGAGATCGGCAGTTGGGCAGTGTTCTGTTTCTTGTCCTTTCAGATTTCCCTCACGCCTCTACTCGGTACATCGTGATGCCGCTCAGCAGTTTGGGATAAAAGTCCGTGGATTTTTGCGGCATGACTTCTCCGGCGGTGGCTATGCGCATCACTTGATCGACATCCACCGGATTGAGAAGAAACGCGATTTGCGCGGAGCCGCGATCAACGGCATCGACGGCGGCTGAAGCTTCCCGCTCGTAAACGAGGTTTCTTTCAGCGGTGACGGCTTGCAGGGTGATGCCGAACGCCGGCTCGAGGATCCCATCGTGGAGAAGGACAACGTCCAACTCTCGTTGAAGAGGCGAAACGCCATGCAGGAGTTGAGAGAGGTCGACGCCGCGCCGCGGCGTTAAGACATAGAAAGCGCGTTTGCCGGGTTCCGCGGCTGGGTAGATGCCAATGGCTCTCTGTGGGCGTGCTTGCCGAAGATGGGCTAAGAATTTATTTTGGGCTTCGGCTTTTTGCCCGTCGTCAGCAAAGGGAAATACATTGGCTTCGAACCAAGGCTCGAGATAGCGGCGCGCCTCGCTCCAAGAAAAATCGTGAAGATTTGCGGCTAGCCGGTGCGTTGGGAGAATTGTGAGGCCCTCGCCGCAGGTGTTTACGAATGTCATCATTGCGAAATCGTAGGGGGCCTGCGCATATGGCGCCGAAGGATGGAGGCCACCCGCGTGGAGACGGCGCTCATTGCGGTAGGTCAGCGCGGTTTCGTACCGATGATGGCCGTCGGCGATGACGAGCTTCCGTCCTTCCATCGCCTTCTTGATAGCGGCGGTGCGGCCTGGATCAGCGATTACCCACAGGCGGTGCACGACGCCGTATTCATCGCGCAGTTCCGTCGTGGGAACTGCGGATTCCGCTTCCTTCAGGATCCCGTCGATGCATAGCTGAGGATCCGAGTACAGCATGAAAAGCTGGCCGGTGTGGGTACGCGTGCGGCGGAGAAGCTCGAGGCGATCGGCCTTGGGCCCTGAGAGTGTGTGCTCGTGGCGAAAGACGACCCCGGCGGAGTAATCTTCGAGTTTACCGGCGCCAATGAAACCGCGGCGGACTCGCTGTTCGCCGATCCCGGGCATATTGTATTGCTGGGAGTAGGCGTAAAAAGAAGGAACGGGGTCTTGTACAACGACGTTTTCGCGAATCCAGCTCTCGAGTGCCGTGGCTGCGCGTGTGTAGACATTGTTCTGCGGGGAATCGTCCGGATAGGTGCGTCCTTTTTCGACGGAGATCAGGCTATGCGGATCGGCCGCATAGTAATTGTCCCGCATAGCGGGAGAGATTTTGTCGTAAGGCTGGGTCAAGACACGTTCGAAGGCAACACGCTGAGGATTGTAGCGAAACGCCTGGAAGGGGTGAACCTGGGCCATATGGTCTCCGGTTGTGTTTTGTGCTGGGCGACAAGCCCTCTATTTTACGTGAAGTGAAGGCGATTCTGAAAAAGGTTAGAACTCTTTATTTCTCTGTGATCCGGAATTCATAATGGGTTAAAAGTTGCCCAAGCAACGCTTAGACCAGCGGCAAACATAGGTAAGATGGGAGATTCATGGCTGACTCGCAGTTGAGCTCGGTACGCGCCTTAATTTTTGACCTGGACGGCACGCTGATCGATTCGAAACAGGATTTGATTCATTCCGTCAACGCAATGCTGAGCGAGTTAGGCCGCAAACAGCTGGCAGCGGCGACGATTTCCGGCTACATCGGACATGGCGCGCCGCAGCTCGTCGCGAGGGCGCTTGGGGATGGGTGCAGTGAGGAAGAAAGGCAACACGCGCTGCAATTTTTCCTAAGCTACTACGAGCATCACAAAATGGACACGACGCAGGCGTACCCGGGCGTCGGGGAGACACTGGAACAATTGGAGCGCATGCCGATGGCGGTTTTGACGAACAAGCCGGTGCGAATCAGCGTGCGGATTTTGGAGCAAATGGGACTTTCGAAGTATTTTCGAGTGATCTACGGGGGAAACAGTTTCGAAACGAAGAAGCCCGATCCGCAGGGCGCAACGAGGATTCTAAGAGATCTGGACGCCGAGCCGCGGGAAACGCTTCTGATAGGCGATTCCGAGGTAGACGTGCAAACTGCGCGCAACGCCGGGACGCTGGCTGCGGCGGTAAATTACGGATTTGGAGTGCATGACCGGCGCGCCTACCCCGCGGATATTTATCTGGACCACTTTGGTGAACTCGTGACGCTTCTGGGTAGGGGGACAATTTCCGATTAGGCTTCATGCGCCCTTGCCACTCCGCCGAACATAAAACAAGACCTTTTGGCAGAAACGCCGCATCGAGGCCATAGGTGTTAGGTCCATTTTGGAAGCAGCGCGTTTTCGGCCAAGAGAAGCTGGCTCTTGGTTTTCCAACTTTCCAGAGCGCCGTTTCCAAATCGGTTCAACTTTGCCGACTTTTCGACCGGAACATCAGCCTCCGCGTCCCACAACCTCAAGTTTCGCCGCGAACGGCAGATTTCCGATTAGCTGGCCCTACGTTCAACGGAAACCGGAACAGCGATCTTTTGCATTGCCCTCCTGGCTCCTCGAATGTTGATACCGAATCGGTCTGGGCGTGGAATATCCAAGAGAACTACTCCGGCTTCCTCTCACTGTCCTAATAGGTCATTACTCTTGGGACATCAAAAAATCCTAATAGAGGGCCGGACGACCCGTTTTGCACAGTCTTGCGGATTGTCTCAGTGGACCATCGATCAGTGGAATTGACAGCGACACAATCCGACAAATTTTGCAGCCGAGATGGTCAGCTACACCGGTCAGCAAGATAGATAAACCAGAGTAGTGACCAAGGGAGGATGTAATGAGCAAAGCTGCAGAGTTTGTGACGGGCCCCAGAGAGAATGGGGATACTGCCTCGATTGAGAGTGTGGCGGACATTCTCGAACGTGAAGTCCAAGCTGTAATTGTTGATTGGCTTGCTCGAGTCGAGCTGGAGCCGGACCTAACTTGTATCCGGTTGAACTTTGAACAACGCACCGGCCATCTTCCTCATCTTCTACATGATGTGATTGCGCGGTTGCGTCTGGACGCAGGGACGAAAGCTCCGATTTCGAAGGCTGCGGCCGAACACGGGGATTTGCGGCGTAAACAAGGCTACACGGTAGCGATGGCGGTGGAAGAGTCTCGTCTACTGCAGGTCACCATTTTTTCGACACTGCACAAAAACGTGAAGAATTTGGAATTCAGCGCACTGCTTCCCGACGTAGTGACGATTGCGGACGAGGTGGATGCGCAGTTGAAGGAGCAGATGCTGCGCTTCATGGCGGCGGATACCGCGAAGTCGGCCAAGGGCAAGTAACACGTGTTTTGAGTCGATTAATCCCCATGCCAAGCCTGGAGCTTAGAACTGCGAAACCGGCGAAAATCAAGGATAGGGACGAGTGCGTTTTGCGAAGCGAAGCTGCGCCAAACGATGCGACGAGAATCTTAGAAGAATTGGGTTCGGCAACGAACAAACGATTCCGCGTGGAGTGGGTGACCGTAGTTTCCGGCGGGATGGAGAGGTCGCGTCGAGGCGGGGTCGGGGCCGTGTTGCTTGACCTGACATTACCCGATAGCCACGGCGTCGAGACGTTCGAAAAGTTTTTTGAGGCGGCGCCCCGCGTGCCGCACTTGATCCTGAGCGGGGTCGATACAGAAGAAATGGCCCCGCAAGCTATACAGGGCGAGGCCCGAAACTACCTGGTCGACTATTACGCCGGCGGCTGCCGGATAAGGCAGAGGTGCGCACAATGATGGATGGCCGCGCGGCAGAAGCAATGATGTTGGAAAATGCAGCCGCCAACGTGACACTCGATTCGATCGAAGAGGCGGTACTGCGTACGGATCTGCAAGGCAACGTCACATACTTAAATCGAATCGCGGAAGAGCTGACCGGGTGGAAGCGGGACGAAGCTCAAGGCCGTCCCGTTGCGGACGTTCTCCGATTCATCGATGGCGTCACCGGCGCAACGATGGACAATGCCGTGGGGATCGCAATGCAAGAAGCTGAGACCGCGAAAGCAACGGCCACCTGTAAAAACTGCATACTGGTTCGACGGGACGGAATCGAATTTGGAATTGAAAGTAAAGTGACGCTTATCCGTGACCAGGATGGGAACATAACCGGGGCAGTTGTGGCTTTCCACGACGTGAGCGAGGCCCGCGCCAAGGCGCTCGAAATGTCGCACTCAGCGCAACACGACGTCCTGACCGATTTGCCAAACCGGGTGCTGTTCAACGACCGGCTGACGCAAGCGATTAGCCTGGCGGAACGCCAAGGTAAGCAACTTGCGGTGATGTTTGTCGATTTGGATCACTTCAAAATGATCAACGACTCCCTGGGCCACGATGTTGGCGACAAGCTGCTGCAGTCCGTAGCGGGGCGTTTGATGGCCTGTATCCGGCGGTCGGACACAGTAAGCCGGTTAGGCGGGGACGAATTCGTGGTACTTCTCTCCCAAGTCGAGCATGCGGAAGACGCCGCCTTCAGTGCGCGAAAAATCCTCAGGGCGTTAACGGCGCCGCATAGTATCGATAATAAAAATCTTGATATCAACGTGAGTATCGGGGTCAGTACCTACCCCAGCGACGGGCAAGATGCGGAAGGCTTGATAAATAGAGCGGACAACGCCATGTACGAAGCCAAGCAACACGGCCGGAATAACTATCAGTTCTTCCGTCGCGAAATGCACGCGCGGCTCGCGGAACGGCAATCGCTCGAAGCGGATTTGCGCTGTGCGCTGGGACGAAACGAATTTTTGCTCCACTACCAGCCTAAGATCAATCTTCAGACAGGTGAGATCACAGGGGCGGAAGCGCTGCTACGCTGGCTACACCCGCAGCGTGGAATGGTGTATCCCGCGCAGTTCGTGCCCGTCGCGGAAGAGTGCGGGCTGATTTTGCCTATCGGACAGTGGGTGCTGCTGGAAGCATGCAAACAGGCGCGGGCGTGGAGCGATGCGGGACTGGGAGTTGTGCCTATGGCGGTAAACGTGTCCGCGGCCGAATTCGGAGCCAAAGATTTTCTCTCAGGAGTCCGGGCGGTGTTGATTGCAACGGGAGTGGCTCCTCAGAATCTAGAGCTGGAGCTGACCGAGAGCGTGTTGATGCGTGACGCGGAGGCTGCTGTAGTCACGCTGGTTAAGCTGAAAGCCATGGGCGTGCAGCTTGCCATCGACGACTTTGGCACCGGTTATTCCAGTTTTACCTATCTGCGGCGTTTCCCATCGGATGCGCTGAAACTCCATCAATCATTCGTCCAGGAGATTACGGCGGACCCGGGAGACGCCAAGATTGTGAGCGCCATGATTAATATTGGCAGGAGCCTGAAACAGCGGGTAATTGCGGAGGGAGTGGAAACTCGCGAGCAGCTGAATTTCCTACAGCGGCATGGATGCAGCGAGGGACAAGGCTATTATTTCAGCCGTCCGGTTGAGGCCGAGCAGGCCGTGGAGTTGTTTAGGGCTGGCATGCCGGAAGGGATGGTCCATTAGCGATTGAAGTTGAATTGACTGCACAAACGGAGTCCCGAGAAGCCGGATTTCCGATCAGGGCGAATGTTGGTGCTTACTCGTGCAGCACGACGTTGAGGAGAGAAGTGTTGATCTGTAGCCCGCCGTTGTACTTGATGAAGCCCAATTTCCTGAACTTGTTCATGAAGAAATTGACCCGTGAGCGCGTTGTGCCGACCATCTCCGCCAGCGTTTCTTGCGACACTTTGGGGAGTAATCCGTGGGGCTGGTCCTCCTTGCCGTAACGGGCAAGCAACAAAAGAGTGCGGGCGAGCCGCTTCTCGCTCGAGTTGAACAGCTGATCGATCAAATCCTCCTCGATACGAATGTTCCGCGCCAGCATGAACTTGATGAACCGGTCGGAGAGGCCATGCTCCTCGTGAAGCACCTTGAACATTTCACTCTTCTCAATGACGAGCACGGTGCTAGGCGTAATCGCGGTGGCTGTTCCCATGCGAACCGCCTGACTTGCCAGACAGCCCTCGCCAAAGAAGTCGCCTGGCCCCAGAATCGCCACGACCGCCTCTTTGCCGACTTCATTGACGACGGTGAGCTTCACACCGCCGCTTTGTAAGTAGATCACGCTCCCAGCGACATCACCTTGAGTGTAGACTATCTCGGCCCTTTTGAACTCCCTAACTTTTCTCGCCACACCGGCGGAATCGAGAAAAGCTTGGGCGTCGAAAGAGAGGTTCTGCTTGGGTTTTAGAGTGGACTTGCTTTTCTTGCCTGTTGGGGATGTCCGCATATAGACACCACAGGCTTATGTTTACCGTAACCATGTCATTCCAGTCAAGAAGTTTTTTGCGGTGTTAATGGCGGTCCGTATGGAAGCGATTGGCTTGCCAATGGTGTCGCAAATGGCATGTCATTACTTCTTTGCAAGCTCACCCTTGAAGTGACTTTCCACATCTTCCCGGCCAAGCGGATTTCCTGCCTTCGCCAGTACGACCGAATAGACGACTTTATTCCCTGCAAGCTGGGCGGTGAGAAACGCCCCATCTTCGGGCAGTTCTTGGTAGATGAATTTCACTTTTCTACCATCGGCAAGTGTCTTAATCCATTGTTCGTCAGGCATTGGTGTGGCTCCGCAGGCGAGGCCCAAGGATCACTAGTATACGTGGTATGGTGTCATGCATCACGAATCAGAAGTCGGGCAACTGGTGATGTTCGCTTGAGGCGCTCTACCGTCAATGGAATGCTTCTGGGTTTGCGCTACTCAGGCCCAGCCGCAAAAAGCCATGTGGACCGCCACTTCAATGATTCTCCCCATTTAGAGACGCACCGATGAAGCCCCTATCAATTCCAGCCACTAAACCACTAGAGCCCAGTCTGGTTCTCTCACGCCAGGCCGCTTAGCTCTCTTTCATAATTTTCACGGTTGACGTCTTCCCTTCAGCTGCGATGGTCACCTCAACGTGAGCACCCTTTTTGAGCTTCACTTCATCGCTATGCTCGTCACTTAATGAATTTTCAATTCGCAGCTCTCGATGCCTGTGGGAGGCCCCGTCAACAGCGATCTGTGCTTGTTCCGGGTGGTTCGGACGCCGAGACGGGATGATCTCGTCGACACTTCCGGTCAATATGGTGTTTGGCTTTTCTGGAATTCGCGAAGTATCTAGGTTGCGTTCCGCTATTCTTGCGGACTTGGACATGCGCGGCTTCGCCATTTCCTTCTTGACGCTGGCACGTGTCGAGTCGCCCAGTTCTCTCTTTGTCTTCTTGGTCTTCTTAGCCTTCTTGTGCCTTTTGGATTTCTTATGCAACATGCTTCCATTATTTCATCGAAGTGAAAGCCGTGCAGTCCCATTTCGGACACTTGCGAATTTTGCGGGCGGATCTCTGTTCGTGGGATTCATCGCAGCAAGCGCGACCGCGACGGCTTTGCGAAATAATAGACCACTGTCGCGGTTGTCCTGAAATTGCTTTGGCCGCGGAGACTCAACAAAGGGTCGAAATAGGAAGTTCTGATATAGTCCACACCAGTGCGCATGGATATCGAATTCGTCATCGAATAATCAACTCCGCCGCCTACCATCCAGGCAAAGTCCGTAGCCCATCCTCCGAGAAGGAATCCCCCTCCCGTAAGGGGAACTGGACCACTGACCCTGGCGGCCCCGCCCAGGGCGTGAATGTAAGTGGCAAAATTACGACGCAGCGTAGGGTGGAATACGGGACCGGCCATGTAGGTAAGGACATCCGTGTGACGCCCAGTGCCCGCAAAATTGGAGCCCCGCGCATAGCCCAAATCAGCTCTTAGACCCAGGCGGGAGTAACCGATTGTGAAGCTGGCATCCGCGCCGTGCAAGCCAACCTGGTTGGAAAAACCCCCTGGACGATTCACATAAGAGAATCCCAGACTCGCGTCAATAGCTCTGCCCCTTGCAGCCGCCACTGGCGATTGCGCCGAAGCGGGAGTACCGCACAGCGCAAAACAAAATAGTGTGTTGAAAATGGTCCTCATGGATAAAAGCACTGGCGTTCACTACTGTGTGGAAGGGGTCCACAGAGTTTACCACAAGCTTTAGCCGGAATCCTTATGAGGAGACATCCGCACTCGGCGGCATCGAGGATCATGATGAAGAAGCGGCTGCGAATCGCGAGACACGTGGGCTTTTTGTTACGGATTCAAAGATACCTATATCTCGCTCAGTTTGAAATGCACGGGCGTTTTCCATGGGCTCGATTAGGAGAACGGCAAGAAGAGGGATATCGCCCGGTCCAGCCCTGGTTCGAGGTCAATGTCGCTCCATCTCGCCGCACTGCCGGATACTCTAAGGACTCTCAAGAATGCGCTGTTCAATTTTATACAGTCTTGTAGAGATGCGCCTGATAGTTTGTTGCTCCCCAACCGAGCAGCCCTCGAAGGGTCCGTGGAGATTAGCGTTTAGTACGGAGCCGCTTCCGGGCGGTAGTCGTAGAGCAAATTGGAACGAGAGGGCTCGGAGCCTCACGGCGGGTGGCTATTCTCGTCGAAGCGTCCGGAAGAAAGGAAGCAGAAATGATCAGCGTCAACCAGGTGTTGGTGGTCTCTCCCGAAAAAGAAGATCAAGAAAAGATTAACGCCGCGATGAACAAATGTGGTTTGAGCTCAATCTGCTGCAAGAAATTCGACGAAGCACGAGTGTTCATGACCACCCACAAATTTGGCGTGGTTTTCTGCCATGACACCCTGCCGGACGGTGATTTCCGGGGCGTGGTCTCGGCGGCGAGACCCACGCCAGTCGTCGTGCTATCGCGTTTCGCCGAATGGGATTATTACCTCGCCGCCCTCCATGCCGGAGCATTCGATTACATCGCATGCCCGCCTGATTCCGCTGAAACGGAACGCATCGCGTGGTCTGCCATTGGTAGCGCGCGCGAATTCTCCTCCGACACTGCGCATTAGAGAACAGTTTTCCTGTGATTGCGCTGGGCTGGTTCGCATTTGGAATTAGATTGATAGAGCAAGGATAAGGGCGATTCGCTTAGGGAATTAACGAATGTTCAAAGGACATCGAAAGTCTTCGTTCCGGGCCTCGATACACGTCCGCAAGGGAAACTTCTACAAGTGGCTGGGCAAGAAGTCGGACTCTCCGATCACAGCAGCCGGCATCGCAAGGGGGAAAGCATCAGGCGATCCCCATGTCGTCAAGATGGCGACCTTCGCAGCAAACTCCAAGAAGTGGCACTGACTAACGACTTGAGTCTGCCGGCATAAATGGGAGCACCTGGCCTACTTGGTCTAGTAGTTGCGGCTCCCCGATGGGTCTTGCAGTGAGACCGTGGCCTGGCCAATTGTGAGGTCGGCCTGCTCGCGTAAGTTGTCTTTCAGTACGTTGGCGGCACGAGTAGCGACCGAAGAAGTTGCAAGCCATCTCATAAATGGTTTGGCCCTGTCTAAATGGCTGGTTTTTCAAGGACTTTGGCTGCCCCGAAGCATTTATGAGATAGGTTCTAGTGGAAGCAGAAGAATAAGGTTTATTTTACGGCCAGGACTCCTCGGGCACCTGACATAGCCCACGAGTGTAAGACCGATTCTTCATCCGATTCGGCCCAAGCGCTGTGGAAGACTCTGCACATGAGGAAAGCGCGACGGACGGAGCTGAACTCAAAGGTGGGTAATCGTAACGAATCTAACACGGGCTGGGTGGGGCGACAATTCCAGGCACGAATCGCTTAGCGAAACTCCATGAGCACTTGCCTTACGCTGCGCCACAAGGCAGACTCGGCGCGTGCTGATTGGACTGTTTACAGAACTGGAGGGGACCGGTGGGGTGCAGCGGGCCAGCCGGCATCTTGCGGCGGTGCTGAGCGAATTCGCGGCGAGCCGCCACATGGAGTGTCGCCTGCTGAGCCTGAACGACACGCCGGTGCTGCACCGGATGGCTGTGGGCGGCAAGGAATTCGTCTTTACCGGCTGTGAGCGAAGCAAAGCGCGGTTCACCGCCACCGCAGTACGGGCGGCGAGCCGCCACGGGAAGGTGGTTCTGGCGGGACACCCGAACCTGGGACCGGTGGCGCAGACGATGCGAATTGTTGCGCCTCGGCTCAGGACCATCGTTTGCACGCACGGCGTGGAGGTGTGGGAACCGCTTTCTACGCTGCGACGGCTGGCGCTGTGCCGGGCCGATGTGGTGCTCGCACCAAGCAAGGACACGGCTAATCACGTGGCCGAGCAGCAAGTGCGGCGCGAGCGGATTCGAGTTCTGCCGTGGGCGCTCGATCCGGAATTTGAAGCGATTCCCGCGAAGGCGCCGCAGGGAAAACTGCCTCACGGGTATCCTCAGGGGCGGGTCATCCTGACGGTGGGCCGGTGGCTGGCAAACGAGCGGTACAAGGGGATGGACACGCTGATTACGGCGCTGCCGCGGCTACTGACACGTTGGCCGGAGCTGCAGTTGCTTGCTGTCGGCGAAGGCAATGACCGAGCCTGGCTGGAAGACCTGGCGGAGAAGAACGGCGTGAATCGTCACGTGCATTTTCTTAGCGGGCTGAGCTTCGAGGAACTTGAGGCGTGCTACGAGGCGTGCGAGATGTTTGCCTTGCCAAGCCGTGGCGAGGGTTTCGGACTTGTCTATCTGGAAGCGATGGCCCGCGGAAAACCGGTGATCGGCGGGGCGCATGGCGGTGCGCCGGAAGTGATTGAAGATGGGGTGACCGGATACCTGGTGGCGCACGGCGACGCGGTGCAACTGGCGACGTCCATCGAGACGCTGCTTTCGGACCCTACAATGGCGCAAAAAATGGGCGCGCGGGGAAGGCAGCGTGTGGAGCGCGAATTCCGATTCAGCGTTTTCGCCAAGTCCCTGAAGAAAATTCTCCGCGAACAATGCGAATCCTGAGCGTCACAGAAACCTACTCGCCCTTCCAGGAATTCGGCGGCCCGCCAGTAAAGGTGCGTGCGCTGGCTGAGGGACTTGCCCGGCATGGACATCAGGTAACAGTGCTGACGGCGGACTGGGGCCTGGAAGCGCGCATGAGCGTGGCGGAGACGGCCCGCGCGGGTCGGAGTCCCTTTGGATGGACGCGGGATGATGAACGGCGTGACAGGCGGTTTATCTGCCGACGTGGCTGCGATACCGGTCGGTTAGCGTGGAATCCCGCGGTGAAGCACTTCTGCCGGACTCGGCTGCAGGACTTTGATGTGGTCCACATCTACGGGCTCTACGACTTTCTAGGGCCGGCGGTCGCGGCCGCTTGTCAGGGGCGAAGGATTCCGTACGTGCTGGAGCCGATCGGCATGTTCGTGCCGATAGTAAGGAGTATTCGGTTGAAACGGATTTATCACGCTTTGTTCGGGCGGCGATTGTTCGAGGGCGCGAGCGCAATCATCGCGACTTCCGAGCAGGAGGTTGAGGAACTGGTGAACGGAGGCGTGGCTCGAGAGAAAGATCGAGTTGCGCCGGAACGGAGTCGAAGCGCCTGCGTCTTGGCCTGAGCGGGGGATTTTTCGCAAGGGGCTCGGGCTTTCCGAGGACTCGAAAGTGATTCTTTATCTTGGGAGGCTTTCGAAAAAGAAGAGCCCGGATTTGCTGCTAGAGGCATTTGCTACGCTGTCAAAGGAGGAGGGAGGGAAGATGTTGCGGCTGGTGTTTGCGGGACCTGACGAAGGCGCCATGAAGGTGCGGCTCACGCAGATGGCGGAGCAACTTGGATTAATTGCGCAGGTGCGATTCGCCGGGCCCATTTTCGACGAAGCGAAATGGGCCGCGTATCGGGATGCCGATGTGTTCGTACTGCCGTCGCAGAATGAGAATTTTGGGAATACCGCAGCGGAGTCCGCGGCGGCGGGCACGCCGGTTGTCGTGACAGAGCAGTGTGGCATCGCACCGTTTTTGGCGAACGTGGCAGGGCTGGTGGTGCCGCATGAAGCAGGGGCGTTGGCTGCGGCGATCAAGTCTGTGATTTGCGATCCAGAATTGCACTCACGGCTGGCGGCAGGGTGCAGCGAGGCGACGGCGCGACTGGGTTGGGAAGAACCTGTTGGTGAGATGGAAATTCTCTATAACAAGCTTGCAATAGTCGGACGCAGCAGTGCAAAATTCGAAGCAGTGAAATGATTGGATTGCTGATGAAGAGGCCGCTTATCTTCCGTGTGGTGTGGTGGGCAGTTAACTTGTTGCTTGCCGCCGCAGTGGTGTCTTCGATGTATGCGGGAGTCAGGGAATACTCTGTCCGCCGATATCTCGACGGCTTCTCGGACGCCATCGTGCCCAACAGCTTGCCCGAGGAACAAAGGCTCCAAGCCATCTTGGACTGGATGCGGGCCGAACCATCGCGTGCCATCGCGGCGAATCCGGACGCACTCGCGAAGCGCGATCCAGAGATGACACTCACATACCGCCAACTGTTGAACGTCTGTGGCACGGCTACAAACGCATTCTTGAATCTGGCGCGAAGCTCAGATATTCGAGCGCGCCGCCTGCTCCTGCTGTCTCCAGACCGCAATACCAAGCACGTCGTTGCCGAAGTCTTGATAGGCGAGCGGTGGATCATCGTCGATCCAACCTATCGCGTCATCATGAAGAGATGAGGTGGGGCACTATTTGACGCTCAAGGACATGCAGAATCCAGGTGTTTTTGCCCAGGCGGTCAGCGCCGTTCCGAATTATCCTCCTAATTACACGTACGAACATATTGCTCACGTGCGATTGTCGCGGGTGCCGTTCGTTGGATATCGCCTCCGGAGACTGATGAGCGCAATCGCTCCCGGCTGGGAGGAAGCTGTCGATTGGAGCCTGCTCCTCGAGCGAGAGTCTTTCTTTTATCTGGTGCTGAGCGTGACGGCAATGCTCTCCTTATTACTAATGCGGGTGCTGCTCGCGTGGTATGCGGACAACCGATTGCGAATTCCCCGCTTCCACCTGCGCAAGCACGCCTGGCGCGCTGGAGCCGCCTTCTTTTCGACCCCGGAGATCAAACAATAGCGTGTGCGGTATTTGTGGCGTCGCGTTTGCTTCGCGCAGCAAGGATGCCGAGTTGCGCGTGCGTGCGATGGCGGCCGCAATGCGGCATCGCGGGCCGGACGAAGAAGGATTTCTGACAGGAGAGCCGCGTGCTCCGGGGCTGGCCCTGGGTATTCGCAGGCTGAGCATCATCGATTTAGCCGGAGGCCATCAGCCTGTCTGGAACGAAACGCGGGATGTCGCGGTCATCTACAACGGCGAGCTGTACAACTACCGCGAACTCCGTGAACGACTGATGCTGCTCGGACATCGATTCGCAACCCAATCCGATACGGAAATTCTGGTGCACGCCTGGGAGGAATGGGGCGAAGAGTGTCTGACGGAGCTCCGTGGCATGTTTGCGTTTGCGTTGCTCGATTTGCGGGGACGATTTGCGACGGCTCCTTTGCTCTTCCTTGCGCGAGATCCCCTGGGAATCAAGCCGCTTTATTACACGCAGACGGCGGAGGGCTTTGCGTTTGCCTCGGAAGTACGCGCTTTGCTGGCCACTGGCACCGTGCCAATGCAAATTTCCCAGGATGCGCTCACCTCTTACCTGCTTTTCGGCAGCGCTTCGGAGCCCGTTACACTGCTGGAGGGAGTTTTTTCTCTTCCGCCAGGCCATCGCATGCTGCTGTACGTTCCAGAGCGGCGGCGGGTACCGCGAGCGCGACCGTGGTGGGATCCGCAAGCAAGTTCCGCCGCTCGCGACACGCGCATACCCAAAGACATGCATTCAGCCGCGAAGCGGCTGCGTCCATTGCTGGAAGATGCCGTGCGCGCGCATTTGATTGCAGACGTGCCGGTAGGGCTATTTCTTTCTGGCGGCCTTGATTCCGGTGCCATCGCCGCACTTGCGGTCCGCGCGCAGGCGGGAATTCGCAGCTTCACGCTGTCGTTCCCGGGAACAACATACGACGAAGCTCCACTGGCCCGCAGAGTCGCCGAACGATGCGGCACCCAGCACACAGAAGTCCCGCTCGATGGCTCGGCCATACTCGCGCGCATCGACGAGGCCATCGCGGGTCTCGATCAGCCGACGATGGATGGCATCAATACGTACTACGTGTCCTGGGCGGCTCGCGAAGTAGGACTTAAAGTGGCGCTCTCCGGGCTGGGGGGCGATGAGCTTTTCGCGGGTTACGCAAGCTTCGCCAACACAGCGCTGCTCCAACGACTCATTCGCCTGGCATGGTTCGTACCCAAGCCGTTGCGCCGCGCTGCGGCGCCGCTGCTTGCCAGGATTCTCGCGGCGCGCCTGTCGCGCGACGCCGCAGGCAAAGCCGTAGCCGCGTGGCGAGATCCCGACATACTCCCCCATCCTTACTTCTATGCGCGCGCGCTTTTTCCCCCCGGCCAACTGGAGCGGCTGGTCGAACCGCGCTTCCGACCGAGCACGGTAGGCGCCGACGGAGTTACTCTCGAACCAACCTGGCTCGGATGGCTGGACCGCACAGCGGGCGAAGCGGGAAAATTGGAGCCTGTCGCTGCGACGGCCTGGCTGGAAATGCGCTGCTACATGGCGAGCACCTTGTTGCGCGATACCGATTCGGTGAGCATGGCTCGCTCGCTTGAGGTGCGCGTGCCTCTGCTCGATACGCCGCTCGTCGAATTTGTAAATGCGCTTCCCGATGCAGCACGCGACCGCCCTGGCACCCAGAAGGCGCTCCTGGTGGAAGCTTTGAGCGGGCTGCTGCCGTTGGAGATTCTTGGGCAGCGGAAAAAGACATTTACATTGCCGTGGGAGGAATGGCTGCGCGGGGCTTTACGACCGCGACTCGAAACTAGTTTTGCAGACATCGCGCCTTCACTTTCGCCGCTACTCCGTGCGGAGGGAGTACGCGGCGTTTGGGCTGCGTTTCTCCAGGGCAGAACTTCGTGGTCGCGTCCGTGGGCATTGTTCGTCCTCAACGAGTGGTGCAAGCGTCACCTCGCGGCATGATCCGCGCTCCTGAGGTAGACTGAATCTTCTCGCGATGAACATTCTTGGGATCAATGCCTATCATGGCAACGCGTCGGCAGCCATTGTCTGCGATGGCCGGCTTGTAGCTGCTGTGGAAGAAGAGCGCTTCAACCGCGTGAAATACGCCGCTGGCTTCCCGGCGCAGGCCATTCGTTATTGTTTGCGCGAGGCGGGGCTGGAACTCAAGGATATCGACCACGTGGCCGTGCCCCGCAACCCATATGCGCGCCTAGGCACGAAACTTTTCTACGCAATGCGCATGCCGTCGTTCGCGCGCGAACGCCTGAAGGTACTGGCGAAATTCACGGGAATACCGCAAGCGCTGGCGCAGGTCTTCGATACGGATCCGGCTAAACTTGCCCTAAAATTTCACCGCGTGGAACACCACCAAGCGCATCTCGCAAGCGCATTCTTCGTATCACCGTTTGAAAGGGCGGCGCTACTTTCGGCAGATGGGTCTGGGCGACTTCGCGAGCACCATGTGGGGCAGCGGCGACGGAAATCGGATGAAGATAGACGGCGCGATTGCGTTTCCTCATTCCCTTGGGCTTTTTTACAGCGCCGTCACACAGTACCTGGGATTCCTGAAATTCGGCGACGAGTACAAGGTCATGGGCCTGGCGGCGTATGGCGAGGCGGCACAACTCGACGCTCTTCGCGACATCGTGCGCACAAATGGGAACGGTTTCCGGTTGGGGCTGGAATATTTTACGCATCACCGCACCGGTCCGGAGATGAGCTGGGCTGAGGCGGACAAGACACCGACTCTCGGCAAGCTGTTTTCGGAAGCGATGGAACGGCGGCTTGGCCCCAAGCGCAATCCCGAAGAACCACTCGAACAAAGACACCGCAACCTCGCGTCTGCTTTGCAAACGCGGCTCGAGGAAGTCTATCTCGGCATGCTGAAAAAGCTTGGCGAGCGGACTGGATTGACGGCGGTGTGCCTCGCAGGCGGAGTGGCGTTCAATTGCGTAGCAAATGGGAAAATCTTCGATACTACTGGCTTCGAGCAGGTATACGTTCAGCCAGCGGCAGGCGATGGAGGGCTGGCCGTCGGGGCTGCGTATTTTGTATGGCATCAGATTCTTGGAAAGCCGCGTTCGTTCGTGATGGATCATGCTTATTGGGGGCCGGGATATACGCGCGATGAGATCCGGCGCGCGATTGAGGCAAAGGGATTGCGGATGAGCGGCTGCCGGGTCGAAGAACTTGCTGGGGACAATTTGATGCAACGCACGGCCGCGATTGTAGCTGATGGAAAAATTCTCGGGTGGTTTCAAGGCCGCGCGGAATGGGGGCCGCGCGCGCTCGGCAACCGCAGCATCGTCGCGGACCCGCGCCGTCGCGAGATGAAAGAGATATTGAACCAGCGCATCAAGCACCGCGAAATATTCCGGCCGTTTGCTCCATCGATCCTCGCCGAATCCACAGGTGCGTGGTTCGACAAATCGTATCCCTCGCCCTTCATGACGCTGGCGTACTCGGTGCGGCCCGAGAAGCGCGACATAATTCCCGCACCAACACACGTGGACGGCACGGGCCGGCTGCAAACCGTGACGCGCGAAGCGAACCCGCGCTATTGGAGCCTGATCAAAGCGTTTGAGCAACTCACCGGCGTGCCCGTCGTTCTGAATACTTCTTTCAACGACAACGAGCCGATTGTCTGTCGACCCGAGGAAGCGCTCGATTGTTTCCAGCGCACGCAAATGGATGCGCTGGTCCTCGGCGACTTCCTAATCACGAGATCGTGAATCGATCCCCTCGAGCACAATTCAAATGAGAATCCTGCTCTTGAATCTCTATTATCCGCCAGACACTTCAGCAACGGCGAAGATGGCAGCGACAGTAGCGGAAGCACTCTCCGCGCGGCACCACGTTACCGTGCTTTGCGGGAGGCCCTCATATGACCCAATCGAACGGCGGCCCTGGCGGCTTTGGCAAACAGAATTGACAGGGCAATCGTGAGAATCACGCGCGTGGGCTCGACGGACTACCCGCGTTTCGCGATGAAGCGGCGAGTGCTGAATTATTTGAGTTATGTTGCGCTGGCGATTCCGCGGGCGCTTTTCGTGCGCATGTGATGTCGTCCTGGCGATGACCGACCCGCCATTCGAAGGAATCGTGGGCGCCATCGTTGCGTTGCTAAAGAGCAAGCCATATGTTTACAACATTCGCGACATGTATCCGGACATGGCCGTTGGGCGGGGCTATTGTTGAGCCCGGCCTTCTGGCGCGCATTTGGGAAGGGCTGCATCGCTGGGCTTTGCGCCGCGCCACGCGCGTGATAGTGCTCGGCGAAGACATGCGCGCACGCATCATTGCCAAAGGGAGTTGATTCGGCTGGAATCGAAATCGTCCGCGATGGCGCGGACATTCCCCCGCCCGATGCGCCGCATACGCCATTCGATCACGAGGTTATTCGAACGATTCGCGGCGACCACAAATTCGTCCTCGTTCATGCAGGAAATCTTGGTTTCTATGGTGCGTGGGAGACGTTAATCACGGCGGTTCGCAGTTTGGAGGAGGATGGCGTGGGGCTCGTCTTCGTTGGCGAAGGGGCAAAGCGCAAGCGCATGGAAACGCTCGCGGGCGGGGCAAAAAATGTGCGTTTTCTTCCGTTCTTCCCGGCGAACAGAATTCCCTCCGTGCTGGCTGCTGCCGATGCGCATGTCATCACGGTGAAGCATGGCCTCGAAGGTGTCGTCGTGCCCAGCAAGATGTATGGGATCCTCGCCGCCGGAAAACCAATCATAGCCGTTGCGCCAAAAGAGACAGATGCGGCTTCGCTGGGCGCAAAATTCGGCTTCGCGGTGTCCGCCGATCCGGACAGCCCTGAAAAGGTAGCCGCCGCCATTCGTTCACTTGTTGTGGAGAGAGCCAAATTGCAAAGCATGGGGCGTGCGGCACGGGCTGTTGCACCCGACTATGATAGAGTCAAAGAATTGCAAAAATTTGTGAAGATCATCGAGGAGGCGTGCGAACGCGTGACGTCTTCGGAGACATTTTGGACCGGGAAACTTGTGTTGGTGACGGGAGGCGCTTCCTTCATCGGCTCGACGCTCACGGATCACTTCTCGTGCGCGGCGCGAAAATTCGCATCGTCGATGATCTGACCAGCGGGCATCTTGACAATATTCGCGAGCATGTGGCCAGCGGAAAGATCGATTTCATTCATGCCGACCTGCGTGAACCAGGCGTTACCCGCTCAGCGATGCAAGGGGTGGACACCGTTTTTCACCTGGCAGCGGATCATGGCGGCCGCGGCTATGTGGATCTCCACCAGGCCGGACCGGCCTCCAATTTTTTTCTGGACGGCCTTGTTTTCGCCGAAGCTCTGCGCGCGAAAGTAAAAAAGGTGGTCTTCGCTTCTTCCGGCTGCGTGTATCCAAACTTCCTGCAGTCCGACGTCAAGAAAGAACTCTACCTCACAGAAGATCTGACAAAGGTCCGAACGACGCCGACAACACCTACGGCTGGGCCAAATTGATGGGCGAGTTTACGCTGCAGCGCGTACGCAAAGGAACACGGTATGGGCGCGGCCTCTTGCCGCTACTTCACGGTCTACGGACCGCGTGGCGTCGAGAATCACGCGGTCATCGCCATGATTGCGCGCGCTTTTCTCGGGCAGAATCCATTCGAAGTGTGGGGCGACGGAACGCAAATCCGCAACTGGACTTACATTGAGGACATAGTCGAGGGGACAATTCTCGCCGGTGAAAAAATCAATGATGGCACACCCATTAATCTCGGGAACGATGGAGCGCATTAAGGTCATCGATGCGGCGAAAATGGTTTGCGACCTCACAGGCCATAAAGCCGAAATAAAGCTGCGGCCCGACATGCCGACTGGCCCCCTCAATCGCGTTGCAGACAATTCTCTCGCGAAGAAATTGCTCGGGATGGGAACCGAAAGTCCTTTTCGCGATGGTCTGAAGCGCACCATCGACTGGTATTACGCAACCAAGAACCGCGAAGAAGTGAAACGCACGTTTGGCCGCATGCTCACCGAACGATAGTGGCATAGAGCAAGGGCTCAGAAGCAAAGGCAGCCATTAGAGGCGCGAAAAGGCGCTAGTGTGCGTTTTTGCACACCCCAATACGGCTGCGTTCGCTATTGTGTCCACCTGTTTCGCGGGCTAATTACTTGCCAAACAATCCTGATTGAAGCGAAACAATTTTCAAAGTATCGTGTTAAGGCTGCGTGGGGCAGCCATTTATTTCTTGGGAGCCGGACCCCCAACCCGGCAGAACACGATTGAGGCACTGGCCGCACCGTCCCGGTCAGGATCTTCAAAAAAACGAGGCAACATGCCCGCAGGTCTGCTGGCGTTTCTGATAGCTCTATTCGCATCTCTAATGCTGACGGTGCCCGTTCGCGCACTGGCGTTGCGCGTGGGGATGGTCGATCTTCCGGGACCGCGCAAGGTGCACTTACGCCCGATCCCACTGCTGGGGGGGCTGGCGATGTACGGGGCCGTGGTGCTCGCGGTCCTGTTTACATTTACCGGAGCAGCGCGCGCCCAGATCGTAGGAATCCTGACTGGCGCGACTGTCGTGGCAGCGGTGGGGATTCTCGATGACCGAGGCTTGCTGCACCATCAAGTCAAGCTTTTCCTGGGTATGCCGCTTGCCGCGTGCATCTTGTTGATCACTGGAATTCATGCACAGGTATTTGAATTTCTCTTTGGCGGACGAACGGGTTATATTCTGGACGCGATTCTTACCGTTTTCTTCGTCGTAGGGATTACTGCCTCCTTCAGCATCCTGGACCACATGGACGGTCTTTGCGCTGGCGTGGCCGCAACGGCCTCCATTTTCTTCGCTCTGCTTGCGTATTTGAACGGCCAGACGCTGGTCACTACTCTGGCGGCTGCCGTGCTTGGGGCGGCAGCGGGTTTTCTGCGCTGGAATTTCAAGCCCGCCAAGATTTTTATGGGCGACGGCGGCGCCATGTTTCTCGGTTTCCTGATGGCTACCTTGGATCTGAAACTGCGCCTCGAACACGCCAACCACATTTCTGCTTGGCTGGCTCCGCTGCTGATTTTGGGAGTGACAATTTTTGACACCACGCTGGTCACGATTTCGCGTTCGCGCCGTGGCCTGCTGCCTTTTGCCACGCCGGGAAAAGACCACGCCGCTCACCGCCTGGCAAATCTTGGGCTCGGACACCGCGGTGCTGTCGTCAGCTTGTATTTCTTGGGACTGCTCATGCGGAGCGAGCTGCCGTGCTCGTCAGCTACTTCGCCGTTCTCGCCTCAATTCTGGTTGGCACTCCTTGCGTTTGCCATCGTGCTGGCTCGGAGTCGATATTTCTCGAACGGGCTCCCTATGAGCGCCAAGCGCCAAAAGCCTGCTGCTCTTTCTCCTGATGCCGATCTGGCACTTGAGTGGTCTGCCTAGGTCGTCTGCGAGGTGTACCAGCGGTAAGTTTGCCCGCGCAAGTAGATTCGCTATACTTACCGGGTTGCCGTCTCACCGATTTTCAATGCATCATCCCTTCGCGTCGAGCGGAAAACAGTCAATATTCTTGAGACTGTTTGAGCGTAAATACCCGGCCGATCGAGGTTCCGGGTGTATGCGCGACTTGGGAAAGCGAAATCGTGCCAAGCACTAAGCAAAACATCTCGGCCGGGTCGGGAGGAGCGGTGAGGTCATCGTCGTGGGAGGCTCCGCAGCGGGACTGTTCACTGCTGCTACGGTGGCTGAGGGCGGGCGTCACGTGCGTGTACTGGAATCAAGGCGCGGCTTCGAGCCCGCCGCGCGCTCGTTGATCGTTACGGATCAATTCCGCAGCCAGCTTGGGGCCGTCGGCATCCGAAAGCATCGTCAACGAAATCCGGCGATTCGAATTGTTCACCGATGGCCGGTCGGCGCAGGTAGCGCTGAGCGCGGCCCGATCTCATCATCGAGACGATCGCGCCTGATCCCTGCCTTGGCCCGGAAAGCGCAACAAGCAGGAGCTACGCTTTCCTTTGATACACGATTTCTTGGATTGGCCGCAAATGGCCACGGGCTTCGTGTGTAAGTCGATTCCGCGGGGCAGCGCGAAGAGCTGCACGCGGAAAGCGTTGTGGGAGCGGATGGCGCTTCCAGCCGGGTAGCTGAGCGCCGGTTGGCCTCCAATCGAGACAGTCCCGCTGGTGCAAGCCATAGTTCGCTTGCCGAAAGATCATCCTCCGGACACGACACGCGTTTGGTTCGTGCCGGATGATACGCCATACTTTTATTGGCTGATCCCTAAATCCTGCAGTGCAAGGCGCGCTGGGCATCATTGGCGAGGATGGCCGCGACACCAAGAGGTGTCTTGCGCGCTTCCTCGAGAAGAAACAGATGGAGCCCCTCGAATGGCAAGGGGCGCGCATACCGGTTTATCAGAGGCTGGGTGCCCGTGCGACGGCGCATCGGGAACGGCGAGGTTTATCTGGTAGGTGATGCGGCTGCGCAAGTAAAAGTGTCGACCGTCGGCGGAATCGTGACGGGTCTGCGTGGAGCGCTCGGAGTCGGGCAATCCATTTTGCGGAAAGGCGGGAGCAAAGAACTTACGGCGTTGCGCCGGGAACTTGGCACGCACTGGTTGATTCGGCGGGCGCTGCATCATTTTCAACAAAAAGACTATTCGCAGCTGGTGGACCTGCTGGATGCCTCGACACGTGCGTCTCTCGGTGAGATCAACCGCGATGAATCCACACGCCTGCTTTGGAACGTCGTGCGCCGCAAGCCTCGGCTTGTGCTGATCGGATTGCGCGGACTGCTGATGGGACGAGGATTGAAGGGTTAAACGTCGCGGCTTTGAGGCGCCGCGAGTTCGTTAGCCCTCAGAAAGAATTATGGTACCGATCGTGCGGGACGGCCAACGCCTGGTAATGATGTTTTTTCCTCAGCATTGCCGTTCGGTCAAAATAAATTGTTCGCAATGAATTCGTAGAAGCGTTGGGTTACTTGCTCCTTCGCTCCTAAGGAGATTCTGACTTGCGTCTCTCGGTGATTGGATGTGGTTACGTAGGCTTGGTGACGGGGGCGTGCCTTGCTGCGGCGGGGCATGAAGTGACCTGCACGGATATTGATGCTGATCGCATTCACCTTCTGCAAGCTGGCGAAGTGCCAATTTATGAGCGCCACCTCGAGGAAATCCTGGCGTCCGCGGGAAAGGCGGGCCGTATCTCCTATACAGCGGATGCAGGCGAAGCAGTTCGCGCGGGCGACGCGATTTTTATTTGCGTCGGCACGCCGCCGAGAGAAAACGGTGAGGCGGATCTTTCCGCGATTGACCAAGTCGCAAGGCAGATTGCCGAGCACGCTCGTTCGCCCAAGCTGGTGATCGAAAAGAGCACCGTGCCGGCACGAACCGGCCTCGAACTGCAGCGCGCGCTCGCCGCTTATAGTGGCGGAGGCAAATCCAATTTCCGCGTTGCCTCGAATCCTGAATTCTTGCGCGAAGGCACCGCGGTGGGGGATTTTTTCCATCCGGATCGCATCGTGGTCGGCGTGGAGGACGAAACCGCCGCTGCCGATTTGCGCGAAATCTATCGTCCGATCCTTGAGCGCCGTTTCCATTGCCCGGTGCACAAAGGCATTTGCCCGTCCGGCCATCAAGCGGCATTTCTCGTCACCACCATCAACAGCGCCGAGCTCATCAAGCACGCCTCGAACTCTTTCCTCGCTCTGAAGATCAGCTACGCCAACGTGATCGCCGATCTTTGTGAAAGAATCGGCGCGGACGTCAAGGAAGTGACTCACGCCATGGGTTTGGATCCCCGCATTGGCGGGCAATTTCTGAGTGCAGGCTTGGGTTTGGCGGCTTTTGCTTTCCCAAGGATGTGCAGGCCTTCATCCATCTCGCGGCCTCCGTGGGAGTCGATTTCGATATCCTGAAAGCCACGGAGCGCGTCAACAAGCAGCGTATCGACCGTTTTCTTGAAAAAGTCCACAAGGCGCTTTGGGTGGTAAAGGGCAAACATGTTGCCGTGCTCGGCTTGGCCTTCAAAGCCAATACGGACGACATTCGCTTCGCGCCGGCGCTCGAAGTCGTTAAGCGACTGCTCGAAGAAGGCGCAATTGTGCACGCCACCGATCCGGAAGCCATATCGCAGAACAAAGGTTCTTCTTCCCAAGGTGACCTATCACGAGGATCCCTACGAGGCCTTGCGCGGCGCGGATGCCGCACTGGTACTGCACGGAGTGGGACGTGTTCCGCAATCTGGACTGGAAGCGTGCCAGATCCCTGATGGCCCGCGCTCTCGTCGTGGACGGCAGGAATCTCTATTCGCCCAAGCAAATGCGGGAACTTGGATTCGAATACTATTCTTTCGGTAGAGCTTAACAGTATGTGAAACGCAGGGTATTGAGCGAGCCATCGCTCTTACTCCGACATCAGGGTCGATCTGCGCAGCAGCTAAGCGGATTCGCTTGCATGCGAATCTTTGCTTGAAATAATCGAGCGTAAGTCCGCAAACCCTCTTCCAACCCAACCTTCGGTTCCCACTTTAGCATGCGCTTCGCCTTCGTGATATCCGGGCAGCGCCGCTTTGGATCATCCTGCGGAAGCGGCTCATAGACGATGGCCGGGGCATTATCGAAATGCGCGCGAACCCGCTCCGCAAATTCCAGAATCGTGATTTCTTGCGGATTTCCTATATTCATGGGCAAGTGTTCGTCCGACTGCATCAAGCGGTAAATCCCTTCGATCAGGTCGGAAACATAGCAAAAACTTCGCGTCTGCTTGCCATCGCCATAGACGGTTAGTCGGCTTCCCGGTTAGCGCCTGATGCACGAAATTTGGCAGCGCACGGCCATCGTTGAGGCGCATGCGCGGACCGTAAGTATTGAAGATGCGCACGATGTGCGTGTCCACGCCGTGATACCGGTGGTAGGCCATGGTCATGGCTTCCGCAAACCGCTTGGCTTCATCATAAACGCCGCGCGGCCCGATCGGATTCACGTGGCCCCAATACTCTTCATGCTGCGGCGAAATTTCCGGGTCGCCATAGCATTCGCTCGTCGAAGCCAGGAAAAATTTGGCTTTCTTTGCAAGCGCCAGCCCCAGCGCATTGTGCGTTCCGAGCGCACCGACCTTGAGCGTCTGGATGGGAAGCTTCAGGTAATCCACGGGACTGGCTGGCGAGGCGAAGTGCAGCACGTAGTCCACCGGCCCTGGCACGTCGATGTATTTTGAAACGTCGCACCTTGCGATGCGAAAATTCGGATGCTTGAGAAGATGCTCGACGTTTGAGTCGACTCCGGTAACGAGATTGTCTAACGCCAACACGTCCCAACCTTCGTCAATCAGGCGGTCGCAAAATGCGAACCCAGAAATCCGGCTCCTCCCGTCACTACCGCCCTCATGCATTCCTCCCGAAAATTGCAGCGAATAGTTTAGCGTGCGCTTGCCCAATTGACCACATCACTGGCGAAGGATACGATGCGCCCCACCGGTAAGGAATCGCGGTTCCATGGAGCCACAAAGCAAAGCTGATTCCGCCCCGACTAAGCATCCGCGAACACGCCGGATTTTGTTTGGCCTTGCCGGATTGGGCTCTGTTGGGTGCCACGGTGTTTCTTCTTTGCTTAGGTCGCTGGCTTGTCAAAGAAGACCCCCTCGAAAAAGCTCAGGCCATTGTAGTCCTTAGCGGGCGTATGCCCCTGCGTGCCATGGAAGCAGCAAAATTATATCGGAATGGTTACGCGCCAGAAGTATGGTTGACACGTCCCACTGAGCCTGGCGCAGCACTCGAGGCGATGGGAATCCCTTACGTCGGCGAAGATTTTTACAACTCGCGTGTACTTATGCACCAAGGTGTGCCTGAAGACGCCATTCGCGTGCTCCAGCCTCCCATCCTCAACACGGCGGATGAGCTCTCGGCAGTTTCCGCAGCACTTGGAGAGGAACGGCACAGTAGGGTAATCATCGTTACAAGTAAAGTGCATACGCGCCGCGTGCGAATCCTATGGCAGCGGATTGCCCCGTGGCCGTGGACAAGCGATCGTACGAGCCGCCTCGGACGATCCTTTCGAACCTGGGCGATGGTGGCGCACTACAGGCGATGCACTCGACGTCGTTCGCGAATTTCTCGGCATCTTGAATGCCTGGGCGGGAACACCGCTGCATCCTGCGAATTAGTAATTCAGAAAAAGAAAAATCTTTTGCGGCGCGGGGGCGCTAATTTCGTCAGGCAGACTCAGGAACATGCGGCAAATCTCGTCCTTCGAATGCCGCCATCGGATTATCCAGGAAAAGCGCGCGGGCCTTTTCTTCGCCAAACTGTTCACAACTAGCTTAAATGCAGGCTGGAGCTTAAGCGGGCGGCCTCGCGTATTATGCGCGTCGCTGGCCACAAGATGAACCAATCCGTCGGCGAGCCAGCGCAAGGCATCCTTTTGCGCGCCTGGGCCAAATACCCCGGTCAGGGAGCCTGCCGTGACTTGCACGAAGCAACCGAGGCGAACCCATTTCGCAAGCCGCGCCGTCTGCAACCGCAGGATCGCATTACGCTCTGGATGAGTGATCACCGGCCTAAAACCTAAGAGTTGAATTTCATGCAGCGTCTGGTCCATGCTCGGCGGAATCGAAAATTCATTGAATTCCACAAGCAGGTAGTCACGCTGATTAATGCAAAATCGTGAGCCATCCGCGCGCAGCGCTTCTAGATTTTCAGGATTCAGATGAAAATCGCAGCCAGTCGCCAGAATTAAACGTCTGCCAATTTTTGCTTGAAGCTCCTCTCGAAGTTCACGCACGCGCGCATAGTCGAAATGATACCGATTGCTTGAGTGCGGCGTCGCGACTACATGGGTAATTCCGTCCGCAATCGCGGATCTCCACCATGGCCACCGAAGTCTCCATGTCTATCGGGGCCGTCGTCTAGTCCAGGCAGGATATGACAGTGAACATCGACCATGCTCTTCGCAATCTCCCTACTTCCACCAAGCAGTAATCGCCTGCCATGCTCCCAGCGCAAACATCAGTCCTGCGAAAACGTGCCGCATACGCCGCGGCTTAAGCCGTTTGGCAAGCCAGCTGCCCAAGATTCCGCCCACGAAAACACCGGGAATCAGCAGCAAACCGGCTTGCCAGGATACGTAACCCGCTCTGGCATACGCAATAAATGCGAGCAGGCCTGTTGGCGGTATCAGCGCAATCAAACTCGTGCCTTGCGCGCGATGCTGCCCGAACGCAAAAAACAGGGCGAGAAACGGCACCAACAGAACTCCGCCCCCGATCCCGAAGAGTCCGGACGCTACGCCGCACACGCTCGCCGCCGCAAAAATGCCTGCGCTACGCAGCGAGTTGTCAGCCACGGGCTGGCTCCTCACCCGCTGAGGCCGCCCTTTGGTTCTGAGGTTGCGGTTTTCTCCAGAGCAACGCCGCTGCCAGCATCAGAAAGCAACCGAAGAGCCCCTTGAGCTGGTGAGAAGCGATTGGGACCGCAATCCACGCGCCAAGGTATCCACCAACGAATATCCCCAAAGCGCATAGGATTCCCGCGCGCAAATCAACTTGCTCTTGCGTCCAATATTCGCGCAGAGCACCGAGTCCCAGGGGCGGAAGGAGGATCAATAGCGAAGTGCCCTGAGCCAAATGCTGGTCCATGTGCAGCAGATAAACCATCGCCGGCACCAGCACCACGCCGCCGCCGATTCCCAGCAAACCCACAAGCACTCCCACGCTGAGCCCGAGCAGTAGGACGATGAGACTCATCACTGAATCGTGGTTGTGCTTCGGTCGCGCTTTCTCGTCGACAACATCATCGCTCTTATCTTCCCGCGTCTGGTCGCAACCCGCAACCACTCTTGAACAAGCGGTAACATTCCGATCCACCGCGTTTTTTTGTTCGCCCAGAACCTGTTATATTGTTCTGTCTTTATCCAATCAGCCGAATGGCCGGGCTGATCCCCAAAAATGACGAGGAGAGCGACGTAACTCATGCCCATAGACCGCAAACCCGAATTCTTCAAAGGCGCCCAATTGAAAGTCGCCATCATAGGCTGCGGATACGTTGGACTGCCGCTGGCCCTGCGTTTCGCCGAGGCTGGCCACAAAGTCACTGGATTTGACACCGATCCGAACAAAGTGTCGATGCTCAACGCCGGCAAGTCTTACATCGAGCATATCCCCCAGACCAAAATCCAGCAGTTCGTCAACTCCAAGCACTTTAGCGCGACCACCGATTTTACCCGCCTCAAAGAAGCGGACGCGATCATCATCTGCGTGCCAACGCCGCTGGATGAACGCCGCGATCCGGACCTGTCTTACGTCGAGCAGACTGCAATTTCCATTCAGCCTCATCTCCAAAAGGGCCAGCTGGTTGTCCTCGAATCCACAACCTATCCAGGCACTACCGAAGAACTCGTGCTACCTATCCTCGAGAAGAGCGGCCTGCACTGCCCCATCGCCGCCGGTCCGGAAAACGAAAATATCGCCTGCGATTTTTTTCTTGCCTTCTCTCCTGAGCGCGAAGATCCCGGCAACAAGCAGTTCGGGCTGGCGCAGATTCCCAAGGTCGTCGGTGGCGTGAATCCGCCGAGCGGCCGCGCCGCCGTGGCGATTTACGCTCAAGTCGTCGCACGCGTCGTGCCCGTTAGCTCCACGCGGGCCGCCGAAATGGCCAAGCTCCTCGAAAACATTTTCCGTTGCGTCAACATCGCCCTTGTCAATGAACTGAAGATGCTCAGCTTGCGCATGGGCATCGACATTTGGGAAGTGATTGACGCGGCAGCGACAAAGCCATTCGGTTTCATGCCCTTCTATCCGGGTCCGGGACTCGGGGGCCACTGCATTCCGGTCGATCCCTATTATCTTTCCTGGAAGGCGCGCGAGTTTGATTTCTCCACCCGCTTCATCGAACTGGCCGGCGAAGTCAATACCGCCATGCCGTATCACGTCGTGGACGCCGTCGGCGCTGCTCTCAACGAGCACAAAAAGAGTCTCAAGGGAGCGAAGCTCCTGGTTCTTGGCGTGGCATACAAAAAGGACGTCGATGACCTGCGCGAATCGCCTACTCTGAAAATCATGCAACTTCTGCGGCAGCGCGGAGCGCACATCGAATACAACGATCCTTACTTCCCGCAACTTCACAAGATGCGCCACTACAACTACGAAAATATGAAGTCCGTCCCGCTGAACCCGCAAACTCTGGCAAGTTTTGACGCGGTCATCATTGCCACCGACCATTCCAGCTACGATTACGTGGCGATCGTGGACGCCGCCAAGCTTGTTGTGGACACTCGCAACGCCACGCGCCGAGTCATGCGTCATCGCGAGCAAGATCGTTCTCTGCTAGGCTCTGATGGCCTCCTACGCCGAAGAAATCCGACGCCAGCTCGAGGAAAGCGCTCGCGTAAAGCAAAGCTTTTCCGACGAGCTCGTCGGGCGCATCGGACAATTTGCTGAAAAGAGTGCGGCGTCGCTGCGCGGCGGCGGAAAAATCGTCTTCTTCGGAAATGGTGGAAGTGCGGCCGATGCGTTGCATCTCGCGGCAGAACTTATCGTGAGGCTGCGCTCCGAGCGCCGTGGTCTCGCGGCGCTGGCTTTAACAACTAATCCATCCGTGCTCACCGCAGCCGGCAACGATTATGGATTCGACCAAATTTTTTCCCGGCAAATCGAATCACTCGTCGCTCCTCAGGATATTCTGGTGGCGCTTTCGACCAGCGGCACCAGCCCCAATATCGTTGCGTGGAGTGGAAGCTGGCCGGGCCCGCGGTGCATTTCTCGTTGCATTCACCGGCGAAACCGGCGGCGCGCTCGCCAGCAAAGTGCGATCTTCTACTCAACGTGCCTTCGCAAGAGCCTCAGACGAATCCAGGAAGCGCACATCACCATTGGCCACATCGCTTGTGCATTGATAGACAGTTGGCGATTGCCTAGCGTCCCGCGCAAATAGCCCGGCGAGTTCTTGCCTTCCCGCGATGATTTTGGAAAAAGGCTGCAGCCCGGCCTGGCGAGGGCACCCTTCTACTTTGCTTTCAGCAACTCCACTCGTGCCGTCGCAAACGGCATGATCGCTTCCAGCAGACCGGCGTGCGCGCCACATTGTTCGCCAAATAGATCGTGAAATGGGCGTCCTTCATCTCCTCGCCATTATCAAAAACGCGCATTTCGATCTTCGAAGTCTTATAGCTTCCGGCGGGAACGGTTACCGCCTCGCCCGCTCCAACAAGCTTCGCGCGTACATCGTAAAGTTTGTGCCCATCGTAGACGGGACAGCGTACTTCCGCCGTCTTCGTCCAATCCACACTCCGCAAATATTGCAGCATCCCGAGCGGATCGCGCGTTCCGGGAAGCACCCGAGTTCCGGCGACATGTGGAGGAGCAGGCTCTTTTCCCGTCGCCGTCATGCGCTGGATGGAGTCCACTTTCTGTCCCCGCTCATTCAAATGCATTTCGTACTGCAGACTCGTCATGACTCGCGGCATCGCTGTAGGAATCGAATTGATCGTCCAGCACGAAGACCATGCGTAGCGGATTTTCCGTGTGCGCAAACGCTTGCAAATGCCATGCGTTCTTCCCCGAAAAAATCCTTCTGTTCTCCCACCTGCAATTTTAGTATTGGCCACGTCGTTCAGGTTCGAGACATTCGCCGTAATATTCCAACACTTCTCCCGCCCGCAAGGCGATAGTCCGGCGTCCACTGTCGGCGCGGCTCTTCTTGTTCGCCGCCAGGCTGGCGAGCGATGAGTCGCGCGGCCGGGGGCGAGTTTTGTGCCGGGGGCGCTCATCGGTTCGGAGGCCCGGAGCGTTGACCTCGATATTTCGCGCACGACGCCTGCGCTTCGTTCCCGCACAGTAGTAGTGCCCGCGCCGCACATCCCAATAACCACTAGCGCAGCGACGCCAATAACTTTCCGGTAGCTCATGCTCTTTCTGTGACCTGCCTGGGAAACAGTCTCTTCGCCTTTTGCGCTTCCGTCGTACAATACAAATTCGTTCGCGACTAGTCCGGCAAAATTCGCCGGATACCGCCCGCGAACTCTGAGGTTACCAAAACGCGGGGCCCGCGTCTTTGCCGGCGCACGCAGTCATTGACCGCGGACGGCACTCCGCCGATCACGGACTCGAATCTAGGAGGAATTCCTGAATGCGCTACCTCGTTACGGGCGGCGCCGGTTTTATCGGCTCGAACACGGTGGACGAACTCGTCCGCCGCGGCCACAGCGTGGTCGTGCTGGACGACCTCTCGTCCGGCAAAGAAGATAACCTCGCCGAAGATTCGCAACAAAATCACTTTCATCAAGGGCAGCATCACGGACATTGAAATGGTCCGCAAGGCGATGCATGAGGCCGAATACGTGTTGCACCTGGCCGCCCGAACTTCCGTCCCGCGCTCGGTGAAGGACCCCATCGAAACGAACAAAATCAACATTGATGGAACCTTGAACGTCCTGGTCGCTGCGCGCGACGCTAAGGTCAAGCGCGTGGTTTTTGCGGCTTCTTCTTCCGCTTATGGCGAGACTCCGACGTTGCCGAAAGTCGAGACCATGCAGCCCAGCCCCCATTTCGCCCTATGGCGTCACCAAATATCGTTGGCGAGCTCTACGCGCAGACGTTTGGCCGTTGTTACGGCCTCGAAAATGTTTCTCTGCGTTACTTCAACATTTTTGGCCCGCGGCAGGATCCCGGTTCGCCGTATTCCGGCGTCCTGGCAAAATTCTGCACTGTCTTTTCTGGAAGAGACTCAGCCCGTCGATTTTCGGCGATGGCGAGCAGTCCCGCGACTTCACCTATGTCGAAAACGCCGTGCAGGCGAATCTGCTTGCTTGCGAAGCTCCCAACGTTTCCGGCAAGGTGTTCAACGTGGGAACCGGCTGGACGCGTTTTACGCTGAATGAAGACTTCGCGAGCTCCTGGCGAAAATTTCCGGCAAGAAGCTGGAGGCAAAGTACGAGCCGCCGCGCGATGGCGACATTCGCGATTCGCAAGCGGATATCACCCAGGCACGCGAATTTCTGGGCTATGATCCGCAGGTCAGTTTCGAAGAAGGACTGGCCCGCACATTCGAGTGGTACCGCTACGCACGCAAACCAAGGCAGAAGCGAAAACCAACAAAGAGTGAAGCGGCTGCTTGAAAATGTAGCAAGACGTCTGGGCTTGCTGGGTCAAGCCCGCTCCGCCCCGTGCAATTATTGGTTGAGCATGCTATGCTTTAGCGGATTTACCGTCTTGCCGTAGCTCAGCGGGTCCCCCGCCTTCGGGCATGTCAAAATTCCAGAAGCAGAGCGGCTCCAGCTTCTTCTGTTCCGGCCAGACTTGATTCAGCGTGTCGCCTTCAAACAGTTCGCCGTTTTTCATCACCCAGTGAATCGTATTCGTGTTGTGAATGTCATCGAGCGGGTTCTTGTCCAAGATGACCAAGTCCGCCAGCTTGCCCGGCTCGATGGAACCGAGGTCTGCGGGCGGCCGATGATCTTCGAACCATTCACGGTCGCGCATCGCAGCACTTCAAGCGGCGTCATTCCGCCGCTCGCGAGCATCCACATTTCCCAGTGATAGCCGAGACCCTGCAACTGTCCGTGGCTGCCCACGCCGACGAGCCCGCCTGCGCTTCGAAAGTTTCGCCATTTGCGCGGCAAGTTTCGGAAACTCGTACTCGTCTTTGCGGAACCATCCTGGCCGCCGGTTGGTCTTTTCATCGAACCAGGTTATGCGGCGTGAAGTGATTGAGCTTTGCGTTATCGTGCACTTCGCTGTTTTCAAACCAATATTCTTCGCCAAACGGGCCGCCATAATTCACGATGAGCGTCGGCGTCTCCGCGATTCCGGACTTGCGCAAACATCTGCATCACGTCCTTGTAGAGCGGCGTGATGGGCAGAGTGTGCTCGTTGCCGTGGAAGCCGTCGATGACGTGCGTCAAGTTAAGTTTCAGGTCGAGCGCGCCCTCCGTCGTCGGCATCATCTCCAGTTCTTTCGACGCCTGCACCATGAACTGCCGCTGTTTGCGATTACCGACGACGTAGCTCTTGATGTTGTGCGTGCCGTAGTATTTTCTGTACTTCGTCAGCACGCCTTTCACTTCTTCCATGGACTGGAAATTGTTGTCGGAAAAAACTCCTGGACCCGTCGAAAACGCGCGCAAGCCAAGGATGTCGCCGCTGTCCACCAGATCCTGATAGGCGAACATGTCGTTCGTGCTGGTCTGCACATCCAGCCCCGCGGTCACTCCATACGCCAGGTTGGCCAGGAATGCCCAGTTCTGCGTGTCCAGGATGCCGCGCCGGATTTCCGACCAGTGCGCGTGCGTGTCAACGAATCCCGGCACAATCGTCTTGCCGGTCACATCAAAGACTTTTGCGCCCGCCGGCACGCTGCCTTTTGCTCCGACGCTCTTGATGCGGTTGTCCTCGATCGACGATATCGGCATTCTTCAGGACTTCATCGCCTTTCATCGTCACCACGGTCGCGCCGCGCAGCACAATCGTGCCCTTTGGAGTCTTGCGCGGAACTTCCAGGTCAACCGCAATTTCCTGTGACATTCTTTTCTTGTTCTTTCAGTTTCTTTTCTTCTTTTTTCTCTTCCTTCTTTTCATCTTTCTTCTCGCGTCCGCCGATTCTGCGCTCCTGGCGTCCTTTTTCTTGCGCTTCTTTCTTGTCGGCCTCTTTCTTTTCGCCTTCTTTCTCTTTCGGCGGTTCGAACGAGATGGCGCTCAGCGGTTCGCGGAAAAGGCTCGCTCCTACGGCCCACGTGATCGTTTTCCCGTCATCGGCCCAATTGAAATAATCCGCGCCGATGTCCGTGAGCCGCTTCACAGGAACGGCAGGTGCGCTCACATTAACAGTTGGCGTCTCTCCGCCAACCACCGGCATGGCAATCAGATAGAGCTGGTTCATCACATGCGCGAGCACCCACTGGCCATCGGGGCTCGGCCTGAAGGTCATCCGCGGAGACCGGCTCTTCGGCAAAGTACAATCCCTGCCCTTCACGATGATGTGCGTGCGGCGATCCGTGCCGTCAAAACGCAATGAGACAAGTCCCTGCGGCGTGTAAACGTAGATGCGGTCCTTCTCGTTGTGAAATGCGGACCACCGGCTCCACGCGCCGGCAAGAATGAGATTGGCGTCTCCGCCATCCGCGGGAATCCAGATGAGATCGGCGTTCCGGTCTGTCCGCCATCGAACGCGCTGTTCTCGCGGTCATAGGCATTGCCGCGTAGCAGTCACGATTCTCGTGCCATCCGGCGACCAGGCTGGATTGCTGTAGACCGCCAGGGATTTCGAAACTTGCACCGGTGTTCCGCCGGCTGCAGAAATTTTCCAGAGCTGTCCGCCTTCGCTCGACCAAGTCACGTAGGCAAGGGACTTCCCATCCGGCGACCAGGCGGGCTGAAATTCGTGCGCGTTTCCGCTCGTCAGTCGCTGCGGCTTACCGCTCGGGCAAATCCAGCGTGTAGAGGTGGGTCATCGCGGAAAAAGCCAGTCTTCTTGCCGTCCGGCGATTCGATCGGATCCTGGATCAGGCGGACTTTCACCGGGCCTTGTTCCACGCTCTGCGGAAAATCCAGCTTCGGTCCCAGTTCCTGCGAAACCTGCGCGGTGAACGGAATCACGCTCTCCGTTCCCGTGGCGAAGTTCAGGCGGCGAGATCTTTCCATCCTGGTTGTAGATGATTTCTTTCCCGCCGGGGAGGAACGCATATCCCGGGAAAAACGATCGCGCGTGAAGCGTGATTCCTGGTCGTCGCGCGTGATCGGATATCTCACCCAGCGGTCTTCGCCCGTCTCCAGGTTGCGCAAACGCAAACCGGTCTCCGTTTCATAGCGCGTCACATAGAGGAGCTGTTTCCCATCCGGCGAAAGCACCGGCCGAAAGCGCTCTCGGCTTGCTGAATAATATCGTCTTCGTCGCCCGTCTTGCGGTCCTTCCGCGCGATTTGCCACAGCGGAAACTGCGCGTTGTAGCGAACGCCGCCCAGTGCGTTTGGCGTAGTAGAGATATTTGCCGTCCGGAGAAGCCACCACACCGATCGGCGTTTCGCGCGCTCCTTCCGTGGCGTCGTCGGCGCTGGCTTTGATTTCGTGATTTGCACTCCCGAGCCGCCATCCACGTGGTACATCCAGATTTCAAAGGTCCCGATGCCGAAGCCCGCTTTCGAAACAAAAATGTATTTCCCGTCCGGCGCCCAGCTCGGCGAAGCAAATCGCCGTTATCGGATCTTTCGAAACTTGCTTCACGCCGCTTCCGTCTGGGTGCATGATCCAGACGTTTTCGCTGCCTTCGCGGTCGGAAATGAACGCGATCCACTTTCCATCCGGGGAAAACTTGGGCTGGCTGTCGAATGCCATCCCGCCGTCAATCAGCTTCGCTGGCCCGCCCTCGATCGGCAGCGTGTAAATGTCGCCGAGTAACTCGAACACAATCGTTTTGCCATCCGGCGAAACATCCAGCGACAGCCACGTGCCTTCATCCGTAGTGAACTCAATTTTTCGCGTGGGCTTCAGAGGCAGCCCTTTCTTTTCATCCTTCTTTTCTTCCTTCTTATCGTGACTTCTCTTGGGCCGCGGCTTCTTGCGGCTTCGCTTGGGCGGTTCGCCAAAATCCACCGAGAATCACAGTCAACACCACAAACCACGCGGCCAGACCGCGCAGGCTGAGCTGCTTCGCGTTCATGCTCTTTCCTCCGTCGTTTCTTTAGATCGTCCGATTAGTTCGTCTATGTACTTGGCCGGCCGCGGGCACGCGGTCGCCCCGATTGCTAGTCTGTTCTGCACCCTTAGACGCAAGCCCGTTCGGACCGTTTCGCCGCAAACAAACAGCGCGTCACTGCGTTTTCGCTCGGTAAGAAACTGTGGCAGCGGAGAACACGTAGTTCTGCCTTCCGCGAAACGCAGTTGATCCGCCCCAAGCGCGCGGTTCCTGACTCTCCTATGGTTCGTCTTCTACTTCACCGCCTCGCCTGCCAGTCGGCGGCGCTGTTACGGGCACAATATGCGGTATTCCGGCCTCATTCATTTTCTTATTCAGTGCAGGCAGGTCTTCATCAGCAATTTTCTTCACTTGCGCCGAAGCATCGCTGACGAGTGGGGTCACTTCCGCCAGCTTCTCCTTCTGTTGCCCTCCCGGTGCTGCCCAGAACCCATCCAGGTCTCTTAGCAATCCCTGGACCTGCTGTGGCAGTGGTTCGGGCTTCCACACGAACGGTGGCCCCGCATTCCCGAGTCCTTCGCGTTCGCGCACATACTTCTCCGCGACCGCATCCACTTTTTTCTGCAGCTCCTCGGCGGCCTTTTGTATTTCCTCTGGAATCTTTGGCATCTCCGGCTTGTCGGCATCTTTCTTCCATTGATCCCTCGCCGCCTTCAACCCTCCCTTGATTCCCTCGATTGTTTTTCGGTCCTTGTCCGCGGTCTTGGCCATCGCATAAAGCTTCTCGATGGCGTCGCGCCGCGCCGCACGGTCCGCTGCAGACATCTGCATTCGCGGATCATCTTCCACAACGACCTTCTGCGTCTTTTCTTTGCTCCCCGCCTTGATCTTGATGGTGTATTCGCCAGCCTCAACGAGCGGTCCCCGCGGCCCAAAATCAAAACCGGCCGCAGCAGCCTCCAGCTGTTCCGGTGTCGGAACTGCCGGCGGATTCCACCGCAAATCCCAGTTCGTTCGGTTTACTCCGGCCTTGCCTGGCCCATCAAGCTCCCGCACCAGCTTTTGTCCTTGTCATATACGCTGATCTTTACCTTGCCCTCTTTCTTCGCAGTCTCTTCGGTTTTCGCTTCTTGGTCCGCGGCGGCAGTTTCTTTCTTTTCCTTGTCTTTATCTTTTTCGTCTTTGGCTGTCTTTAGCGGCTCCGGCGGCACCGCCTCTTTAAGGTAGTAATTCAAAATCGCGCCGTATGGCGGATTCTTCGCGGTGAACATCTTCTGCCCCGCACTCCACCTTCGCTGCCGCAAATCCCACAGCGTCGCCGTCCGCGGACTGAAAAATGTCAGGTCGGAACTCGCCACGCTGGCATCGAACTTCTCGATCGGCGTAATGTCATCAAAAATCCAGATCGACCGCCCGTGCGTCGCCAGCACCAGGTCGTTCTGCGCCGCTTGAATCTCGATATCATCCACCGGCACGGTCGGAAGATTATTCTTCAATGCCGTCCAATTGCCGCCGCGATCCCAGGACACCCATAGTCCAAATTCCGTTCCCGCAAAGAGCAGATTCGCGTCTCTGGGGTGTTCGCGCACCACGTGCACGGTCCCTGCCGAATCAGGTATTCCGTTGCGGATCGCCTTCCAGCTCTCTCCATAGTCCGTCGTCAGAAAAATGTACACGTTGTAGTCGTCGCTTCGGTGTCCATCGAACGTCGCATACGCCGTGCCCTCGCCATGCTTCGACGCCATCACGCGGCTCACATAAGTTCCTTTAGGCACCCCCGGCACTCGCGACGCCGCATTCTTCCACGTCTTCCCCCCGTCGCGCGTCACCTGCAAATTCCCGTCGTCCGTTCCCACCCAGAGTACGTCTGCTTTCACCGGCGATTCACTCAAAGTCGTGATCGTCGGGTATTCCTCGACACCGTCATGACGTGACAGCGTATTCTTGTCCGGCACCTTGCCGAAGATTTGCAGCTTGTTGCGGTCTACTCCCGTGGTCAAGTCGCCGCCCAGCCGCGCCCACGAATCTCCCCGGTCCGTCGACTTAAACAGATAATTTCCTCCGTAGTAGATCGTCTTGTGATCGTGCACCGAAACCGCCATTGGCGAATTCCACTGAAAACGGTAGTGCGGCTCGCCCGCCTTCGCTTCCGGCATGATTTCCCGTTGCTGCCCGGTGTGCGCGTCGCGCCTCGAAATATGTCCGTCCTGCGATTCCGTGTAGACGATCCACGGCTCGACGTTATCGATCTCCGCATAAAACCCGTCGCCGCCCGGCATCAGCGTCCAGTCTTCATTCGTGATCCCGTCGCGTGCCAATGACATGCTCGGCCCGCACCAACTCCCGTTGTCCTGCAATCCGCCGCAGATTTGGTAGGGTTTTTCGTTATCCAGCCCGATTTCGTAATACTGTCCGATGGCAATCGTGTTCAGGAAATCCCACGTCCGCCCGTTGTCGTAGCTCCAGTGAACTCCTCCGTCACACCCCGTGATGACGTGGTTCGAATCTGCGGGATCGATCCACATCGCGTGAAAATCCCCGTGAATGCCCTTTATCCGCTGCGTCGAGAATGTCTTGCCTCCATCCTCCGAATAATACATCTGCGCCCCAAGTTCCCAGATTCGCAGATCGTTGTTGGGATCGATGCGAATTTGGCTGTAATAGGAAGGCCGCGGATTAGTGTCGCCCATCTTCTTCCATGTTTCGCCTTTGTCTTCGCTTCGATACGTGCCGCCTTTTTCATGCTGCACGATCGCATAAACGATGTTCGAATCCTTGCGGTAAATTTCCAGTCCAATTCGCCCGGTATCGCCGCCGTTCTCATACGGCAGTCCTTTCGTCAATTTCTTCCACGTCGCTCCGCCGTCCGTCGTTTTATAAATCGCACTGCCGGGCCCGCCTCCGTTGAATCCAAATGGCGTGCGCCGGCGCTCATACGCCGCGGCATACAGCGTGTCCGGGCTCTCCGAATCCATGGCGATATCGCTCACACCAGTATCGTCATTGATTTTCAGCACCTGATTCCACGTTTTCCCGCCGTCCATCGTTTTATAAACGCCACGCTCGGGATTCGGTCCCCAAAGATGCCCTAGTGCCGCCGCATAAACCACCTCCGGATTTCTCGGATGAATCACAATACGGCCGATATGGTGCGTCGCCGTCAGCCCCATCCTCTGCCACGTTTTGCCGGCGTCCAGCGACTTATAAATTCCGTCTCCCCACGATGAGCTCTGCCGGTTGTTGGGCTCTCCCGACCCGACCCATACCACTCCGGGATCGGAGGGAGCAATTGCAATGTCCCCGATCGTCGACACGCCTTCCTTATCAAACACGGGTTCCCAGGTCGTGCCGTTATTCGTCGTCTTCCACACTCCGCCCGACGCCGTCCCCACATACACGATGTTCGGATTGCTCTCGACGACGGCGAAATCGTCGATGCGCCCGCCCATCACTGCCGGCCCAATCTCTCGAAACTCAAGATTCTTCAGCTTGTCGGTGGCGCTTGACTGTGCCGCCGCTCCACCCGGCGTGTCCGTCGCCAATCCCACACAAAATATCCCTGCGGTCAGAACGATCCTCAAAGCAGACAAAGCTCGACGCATTTTCTTCCCCCTAGTGTGCGAGGCCGGGCATCATACCTCCTGAGTGCCACGACGTGCATCAATTGTTTCTGGAAAGGCAAAGCAACCCGTGTTGAGAGAGACGCGCCACACTGATTCTGCGTTTCGTTCCCGTCTCTTCAGCGTCGTAACGCCGCCTCGCGCCCTGCCCTCGTCCGCGTTTTTCGGCCCGGCTACACATCCCCGCGACCGCATGCTAGGCTATTCCACTGTTTTCATCGGCAAAATGTTCCGCGTGAATGGTCACTCCCATGCCCGGTCTATGTCCGTGCTCCGGTTCTTTTTCTACCTCGTCACACTTCTTTCTTCTCTCGGTAGTTTGGCTCTGCCCGTTTGCTTTGCTCAGCAGGTCCGTTTGCACTCAAACAAAGGGGGCTGACGTCGAAATCTGGTCTCGCGGCCCGCAACAAAAACGCGGCGACCTCTTCATCGCTGACGGTGATGTGGACATCCATTATGGAGACGAACGCCTCCAGGCCGACCACATTGAATACAACGAGAAAACTTCCGAATCCTTCGCTCGCGGCCACGTCCGTTTCGATTACAACCAGGAGCACCTTGAAGCCGAGCAAGCCCGCTACAACGTAAGTACCGGCCATGGCAGCTTCACCAATGTTCGCGGCACCGTCAAAATCGAGCGCCGCGCCAACCCCTTGATTCTGGTTTCTCAGAACCCCCTCTATTTTCAGGCGCAAGAGGTCGAACGCTTCCCCGGCGACGTCTACCTTGTCCGCCGCGGATGGATCACGATTTGCGATCCCCAGCATCCCACCTGGCAGTTTTATGCTCCACACGCCCGCATCCGGCTCAATAAGAGCGTCGCCCTGGTCAACGCTAACTTCCGGCTCTACCGCGTACCCCTCGTTTGGCTCCCCTACGCCACCGCTCCCGCCGGTGAAAAAATCCGTCAGTCCGGAATCCTTCTCCCCGTAATTAGCCAGAGCAATACCAAAGGATTTGTTTTGGGGGATTCGCTTTACTTGGCTCCGAAACCTTGGCTGGACGCGACGCTAGGCGCCGAGCTACTCTCGAAGCGCGGCTCCGCTGAGCGCGCCGAATTTCGAGCCCGGCCCTTCGAGAATACTTCTATCCAGTACACCTACTTTGGCGTGATCGACCGAGGTCTGCTGCTCCCCGCCGCGAACGGCGCCACCATCCTCGAAAAGCAAGGCGGCCATCAGCAGCAACTGGAAGTTCAGTCTCTCCTCCCAGGCGGCTGGCGCTTCGTCGCCGATGTCAACGAACTTTCTTCTCTGACTTTTCGCCTGGCTTTTGCTGACTCCTTTGGGGACGCCATCACTTCCGAAGTTCGCAGCGCTACTTTCCTGACCAACAACTTCCGCGGATTCAGTCTGAACTTCGCTGCCTTAGCCGATAAGACCTTTCTTAGCATTCCGATCACTTCCGCTACCACCGGCGTAATCACTCCCGCCGTCAGCGTTTCGCTGCGTGACGCCCCACAACTTCGCTTCGCCTCCGTCGAACAATCCCCCTGGCGGAATCTTCCCGTCTATTTTTCTTTCGATGCCTTCGTCGATGCGCTGCACCGCCAGGATGACACTCCTCTGAATACGCCCGGATTTGTGCCACGTACTGAATTTGCCCCCAAGGTGACTGTGCCGCTCCACTTGGGTGACTGGCTGGGCGTCACCACCTCCGCGACCTTTCGCACCGCCTACTATGGCGATTCCTACGATTCGGCAGGCCAATTAAGCCCCCAATCAGCCGTGCGCAACTCCGGCGAGCTTACCGTTGAGCTGCGCCCGCCCGTACTCGAGCGTTTTTTCGACCGTTCCTCTCTCAGCAAAGACATTCCTCGCAAGCGGTTCAAACACACCATCGAGCCCGCTGTCACCTACCACTACGTCACCGGCGTGAATAATTTCGCGGATTTCATTCGCTTCGACTCCGATGCCACCCTGACCGATACCAACGAAGTCGAATACGGCGTCACCCAGCGCCTCTTCTCCAAAACGGGCGACGACCAGCCCCAGGAGCTTCTCTCCTGGAGCATTTTTCAAAAGCATTACTTTGACCCCACTTTCGGAGGCGCCATCCTGGATGGCGAACGAAATGTTTTGCAACCACTCGACTCCATCTCGCCCTTTGCCTTTGCGTTCGGTCCGCGCAACTGGTCCCCCATCGTCAGCGATTTCAAGATCACCCCTGGGGGCCAGTACGATCTCGAACAGATTCTCCAGTACGATCCTCAAATCCAACGCCTCGTCACCATCGGCACGCTCCTCAAAATAAAGCCCTACCGTGAATTCTTCGCGACGACCGCCTACTTCCGCTTGAATGACAATCCCGTGGCAGCCGATCTCCCTCCCTCGCCGCCACCAGGATTTGTGCCCTTTCAGCAGCCCCTCTCCAACCAGGTTCGCGCCCTCCTCGGCTACGGTAACTTGACGCGCAAGGGTTTCAATTTCACCACCGGCGTCAGCTACGACTTCACCAACCAGACCCTGCAAAACCAGCTTGTCCAGATCAGCTACAACGGCGGATGCTGCGGCCTCGCCCTCGAGTACCGCCGCATCAACCTCGGCCAGGTTCGCACGGAAAACCGTTTTTCCGCCACCTTCATCATCGCCAACATCGGCTCCTTCGGTAACCTCCGCCGCCAGGAACGCATCTTCTAGCGCTTTGCGTCTTGCATCTCTCTTTCTGTTGTTCGTCCCCTGTCCCTTCCCCAACTAAGTTTCCGGCATCACGACCCATCCGTTAAGCATTGCTATCGCCCGCAGTCTTGGTCTATGCTGCGGCCTCGGCGTGATCGTGGGCGTGGTTTCTTGGCCGCCTGTCGAGTTTGACTAAAACGCGAAGGCCCGGAGAAAACGCGCAAGCTGAACTCGCGCCTGCTCCGTCCGGCCTGGTTCCACGTCGTATCTATATCCGAGCGTCGGATTGGCACTTACTCCACAATCAACGCGGATCGAATGGTATCGGCCAAAGAGGCGGCAAATGATGTTCAGTGCGCTGTCACGTGTGGCTACTCGAGCTACGCCCGCCTGCCAGGAATCGGCAAAGATTCCCGGAGATTCTGTAGGTGTGAGCCGCATTTCTCCGTCTTGGGTTTTGCTGCTTACTTTTGGCGTGAGAGCGCTCCAGATGTTTAGCTTTGCACCAATCTGGGAGCGTCATCGTTTTCGTCGTATGTGCAAGCTTCGCTCTGCAAGAGGATCTGCAGTGCTATGTGGCATGTTGCTCGCCTCGAGCGCGTCTGCAGGTTTCTTCTACTCCCCTGCCGGCGCACAGCAGACTGTTCCGGCGACGCCTGTTGTGGTGCAGCCTGGTGCGCCGGGCCAGCCGAGCAGGACGCTGCCGCCGTCGACGAGGGCCACGCTGCCGCCGCGGTCGCAGGCGGATGTGGAGTTCATGCAGGGCATGATCATGCATCATTCGCAAGCGGTGGAGATGACGGCGCTGATAGCGTCGCATACGGAGAACAAGGAGTTGCGTTCGCTGGGAGCGCGCATCAGCAGCTCGCAGTCGGACGAAATCAAGTTTATGAAGCGGTGGCTGGCGGCGCGGGGAGAACCGACTTTCCATGGCAATGCCAGGGATGCCGGGCATGGATATGTCGCAGGCCACACGATGGCCCTGATGCCCGGGATGCTTACGCCGGAGCAGATGGAAGCCCTGCGGAAGGCGAAGGGCGCCGAGTTCGACCGCTTATTTCTAACAGGGATGATTCAGCACCACGACGGCGCGCTGACCATGGTGAAGGATTTGTTCGACACCGCAGGCGCGGGGCAGGATGCCGAGCTGTTCAACTTCGCGACGGATGTGGACAGCGCGCAACGCGCCGAGATCAGGATTATGCAGACAATGTTGGAGAAAATATCTTTAGAGGAGAAACGATGAACCGAGTGTCCAGTCTTGCCTTCGTGTGCTGGGGGCCGTGCTAATTTTCTGTTTCAGTGTGAGCGGGATGCAGGCGCAGACGCCTCCAACTCCTCGCCAGGCACAGGCTCCGAAGCCGAAGCCGCGCCGCCCGCGCAGAAAGGAGGAGCAGAGACGAGAATCCATTTGCTCCGCAACCTGCGCCCGCGCTGCCGCCGGGGATGACGGGGTCGGACGCGAACGATCCGCGCGCCAAGCTGACGCCGGGACTGTATGACGCGGGCGAAGCGGCGATGGGCATCAAGCACCTCTTGCTGCTCAAGAAGCCTGACGCGTTTCAACTCGGGCTCACTGATCCCGATGATCCGAAGGTGCAGAAGACGCTTGGCCAGCTCGGCATGGGCAACACTTCAAAGATGCCGAAGCCGCATGCAGTTGGTGATCGCGCAGCTTGCTTTCGCGAACTCGGACTTGGCGTTCCAGGGCAACCACCTGTTCCAGGGAAATTTTTATGGCGTGAATATCTTTGACATCTCCAATCCGGCGAAGACCGCCTTGCTGACTTCGCTGGTGTGCCCCGGCGGGCAGGGCGATGTGTCGGTGTACAAAAACCTGCTGTTCATGTCGGTGGAGATGCCGAATGGACGCCTGGATTGCGGCGTGCAAGGATTTCCGCCGGAGCCTCCGCCGCCCGCAAGCGAGGAAAAAGAAAAAAAGCGCCGTCCGCCTGCAGCGCAAAAGGACCGTTTCCGCGGCGTGAGGATCTTCGACATTTCAGACATCAAGAACCCCAAGCAGGTCGCGGCAGTGCAGACGTGCCGCGGATCGCACACGCATACTCTGGTCGTGGATCCGAACGACAAGGACAACGTTTATATCTACGTGTCGGGCACATCTTTTGTGCGTCAAACGGAAGAACTGGCTGGTTGCTCCGGTGAAAAAAGCCCGGACAAGGACCCGAATACGGCGCTGTTTCGTATCGACGTGATCAAGGTTCCGGTGGCTGCGCCGCAGGACGCCAAGGTGGTCTCCAGCCCTCGCGTTTTCATCGATCCGCGAACCGGCGCGCTGAACGGCCTGAACAACGGCGGCACTCATGGCAAGAAGGGCAGCGAGAAAGCCTGCGGACACTAACCAATGCCATGACATCACGGTGTACTCTGCGATTGGGCTGGCGGCGGGCGCGTGCTCCGGAAATGGAATTGTGCTCGACATCAAGGACCCCGTACATCCGAAGCGTCGTGGATGCAGTAAACGATCCGAACTATTCCTACTGGCACTCGGCTTCGTTCTCAAACGATGGGAGCAAAGTCGTGTTTACCGACGAGTGGGGCGGCGGACTGGGCGCGCGCTGCCGTGCCGAACGATCCGAACAAGTGGGGCGCGGATGCGATCTTCCGTCTGAAGGACGACAAGCTGAGTTTCGCGAGCTATTACAAGATGCCGGCCGCCCAGGGCGACTCGGAGAATTGCGTGGCGCACAACGGCTCGCTGATTCCCGTTCCCGGCCGCGACATCGAAGTGCAGGCTTGGTATCAGGGCGGCATTTCCATTGTGGACTTCACCGACGCCGCGCACCCGTTCGAAATTGCCTATTTCGACCGCGGGCCGATTGATCCGAACATGCTCGTGCTGGGCGGCGACTGGTCAGCCTATTGGTACAACGGCTACATTTACGGTTCGGAGATTGCCCGCGGTCTGGACGTCTTTGAATTAACGCCGACCAAGTTCCTGACGCAGAACGAAATCGACGCAGCGAAGGCTGTTCGGGTGGCCGAACTGAATGTGCAGAACCAGCAAAAGATCGAGTGGCCCGCAAAGTTGGTCGTGGCGAAGGCTTACGTGGACCAGTTGTCGCGGTCGCAAGCGTTGCCTGCAGCCCGAATCGCAGCTCTGCAGAACGCGATCCGAAGCGCAGAGAGCTCGCACATGAGCCAAGGGCAAGCTGGCGAAGTTGAAGCGCATGGCGCCGTCATTGGAAAAGAGCGCCGCGATGGCGAAAAGTCCGGCTGACTCGACACGGCTGCTTGCTTTGGCGGAGATTCTGAAGCATCCGTCAACGTAATGACGTCGCGAACCCGGCGGCTTTCCGTTTAGCCCGCGGAGCCAAGCTCGGTGCGCCGGGATTTGCACGAATGCTGCTGCACCCAAGACCTGGGTCCGTCCGCGACCGCGTAACTCCTGATCAACGCGGTTACCGGACCTCTGTCTACTACCAAGTCCGGTCGGCGGCACGCCATGTCGATTCAGTTCTGACTCATTTTGTGAAAATCGAGTTCAATGGCTCCGCCCTCGATGAGGTGTGTTAAATTCCCCACTCGCACCTGCTCCCATGCCACCAATGAACGACACCGATCTAGCCTTCGCTTCCATCGAAGAAGTCGCTCGCCTCTTTCGCAAGCGCAAACTCTCCCCCGTTGAGCTCACCTCCCAGCTCCTCGTACGCATCGGGAAGCTTGACCCGAAGCTCAACTCCTTCCTCACCGTCACTCCCGAACTCGCCATGGAGCAAGCCATCCGGGCCGAAGCCGAACTCTTCGCCCCGCGCGGCCGCGACCGCGGCCCTCTCCACGGCGTTCCCATCTCGTTGAAAGACAACATTTGCACCGCTGGCATTCGCACCACGGCAGGCTCAAAAATTTTGAACGATTTCATCCCCACGGAAGACGCCGCCGTAGTTGGACAACTCAAAAATGCAGGCGCCGTCATCCTCGGCAAAACCAACATGCATGAGTTCGCCTACGGCGTCACCAGCAACAACCCGCACTTCGGCCCCGTCCACAATCCCTGGGACCTCTTCCGAATCCCAGGCGGTTCCAGTGGCGGTTCCGCGGCTGCAGTAGCCGCGGGCCTCTGCTACGGCAGCATCGGCAGCGACACAGGCGGCTCCATTCGCATTCCTGCTTCTCTCTGCGGCGTAGTCGGCCTCAAGTCAACTCTTGGCCGCGTCAGCGTTGAGGGCGTCATCCCGCTTTCTCCCAAATTAGATTGCGTAGGCCCACTCGCCCGCTCCGTGCACGATGCAGCTCTTCTCCTCGAACCCATCCTCCAGCGCGTCAAAGGCGAACCCAGTCCGCGCACTTTGGAAAAATCTCCCGCCAAGCCCCGCAAATTCACTCTCGGCGTACCCAAGCAATTTTTTCTCGACGTGGTTTCGCAGGATGTCTACTCCGTCTTCGACCAAGCGATCCGCATCCTGAAAAAGCAAGGTGCCCGGCTTAAGGAAATCTCTGTCTCGCTGCTAAAAGAAACCGAAGACGCCGGAAACCAAATCGCTTGGGCCGAAGCTACTCACTATCACCAGCAGGCCGGATGGTTTCCGCTTCGCGCCGCCGATTACGGTGATGACGTTCGCTCTCGCCTGGAGATGGGAACTAAAGTCTCCGCAACTGTCTATCTGTCCGCCCTCGATTTTCGCGAAAAGTTCATCCAGCAATTCCATCTGGCATTGCAAAATGCAGGCGTTGACGCTTTGGCCGTCCCAACAACTCCAATCACTGCGCCTCTCATCGGCCAGGAAGCCATCCACCTCGGCGACATAGATCACTCCACCCGCGCCTTGTTACTCCGCCCGAATCGCCCCGCGAACCTCGCCGGCGTACCCGCAATTTCCATCCCCTGCGGATTCACACCCGAAAACCTCCCTGTTGGCCTCCAACTCATCGGCGCCGGCTCCCACGAACATCTCCTCCTGCAAATCGCCCACGCCTTCGAGCGCGCCCACCCCCCGCAGCGTCGCCCCTCGGATTTGTAGGGGCACGATACATCGTGCCCTCCTTGTTTTTCCTCTGGCTCTCTCGAACGCTCAACTATCCCATCGCGCAAACACTTCAAAACACAACCTTTCTACGATTCCAAGCCAATCCTCAAAAATATTTGCAATTTACCTTGACTTTCAAGCTAACATTGCGTATCCTGTTTATCGGAACAAACCCGAATTTCCAAAGAGCGGCAGCCAGTCTGCCGCTCTTTCCTTTTCCAGGCCTTTTTCTGCCGACCGTCAGCTTTTCTGAGAGACCCACAGAGAAGCCCAATCGTTCGCAGAATTGCACAATCTTGGTGCAGTTTTAAAACCTTTAGAATCAGCACTTGCACAAACGCCCACAAGTGTTGATTCTAAACAACTTGCAGAAATTCTAAGCTATTTAGAATCAACACTTACAAAAAAACCGGGAGGGGGGAGGGTATTACGGTTAACCACAAAATTTGGTGCCACAGACCTCAGTCTGCGCTGTCCGAGTTGTGCTCTCCTGTGCTGGCAAGCGGCGCTCCATCAACCAACTGCCAATGGCATAACCAAGAGTACCCGTGATCAGCCCGCCGAAGACATCGGCCACGTAATGATACCGTCCCCAAACCGTCGAAACGCACATGCACAGCACGAGGGGCAACATCACCCAGAACAGCCATCTCCGATGCCGCCACGCACCCCACGTCGCCGCAACCGCCCCCGCCACATGCTCCGACGGAAACGCCGCCCCGCGCACTCGCCCATAGTGCTCGATAAAATTGATCAAGGAAGTCGCCGCCCCGCCGCGCAACTCGCCGTGCCAGCTTCCTGTCATCGAAAACCAGGGGCTCTCGATGGGAAAGAAAATCGCAATAACATACCCGATTGCGTACCCCACCGCCGAGTACGTCATCACCGACCAGTATCCGCGCCAATCCCGCCGGTAATACAAAACGCCGCCGACCACCAGCAGGTAAGTGAAATACGTTAAATAAACGAACTGCATGAGGTCGTTCCGCGCTGGCGTCGCGAATTGCTCGAGCCACACCGTGGGGTGCACGCCGGTCAGCCAATGATCGAATGCAATCAGCTTCGCATCCTGCCATCCTGGCTGCACCAGATGAACCAACCGCCCCAGCTCTTCAAAGCAAAACAAAAAAAACAAATGCGGATACCAGTGCCGCCAAAAATGCCAAAATCTCTGCGCCAAAGTAGGACAGACACTCCTGTCTGTCTCCGGTCCTGGTTCTCTCCAAGTAAGACACGCCTTCTTGTCTGTCTCTCTTCCTCCTTTCCCACCAAACTCCTGGCGCCCCGCAAACCAAGCCTCCACGCGGCACAAGACCAGAATCGCCGCCGCCACCAAAATCTGTATTCCGATCAGCTGCGCAGGATGTGCCAAATTCTCCGCAAAAAAAAGGATCAACGCCCCCGAAACCCCCAAATACCCCAGCGCTACGCCCTCAAATGTCCCGCACGCGGCCCACGTCGCCGCGAACTCCTGTCGTGCCAAGTCGCGAAATCTAGCTCTGCTGATTTCAATCTCAGCCGCGACAGCCCTTCTCGTAAGAACATTTTCGCTTGCCACAATCGCATAACCCGGCTTGCGGTACCGGTCTCTGGTCAGGCCGTTCATGACCAATATCCTGGTCTCGCGGTCGAAGTCTCCACTTCCTTCCGGATCGCTTTTGCATTCGGTGTTTTCTGTGAGCATTCTGAACTCGGCATGGAAATTCTGCCGCCATTCCATAGCAAAACCGGCCATCCATTTCGAGCGGCGATCCGTGCCAAATCGCTCGAAGGATTCACCGCCGTGGGCCGCCCAACCGCTTCCAGCATCCACTGGTCATTTGTGCTGTCCCCGTATGCAAAACATCTCGAAAGCTCAATCTCGCTTGCCGCCGCGAATCGCCGAATCGCGCGCGCTTTCTCTTCTCCGAACATCGCCTCTCCAATAATTCGTCCCGTCCACTTACCCTCGGCAGTCTCGAGCCGAGTCGCGCAAACTTCAATCGATGCTATCGATTCCCGCGACCCGCCAACTCCTCTTCTAGATCGAAAGCCGCTTGCTTCGCTAGCGGCTCCAGCGTTCCGCTAACAAGGACAATCCAGTGGCCGCGTTCCGCATGCCACATCACGTCGCTCGATCGCCTCCGGATAAAATGGTGGGACAGGCATTCTTGCCTGTCTCTCGTTCTCCATTTTTTCCTGCTTCATTCTTCGCGCCGAGACGTGCGCGAATGTCCGTCCCACAAAATGCCTCGTTACACGGACACCCCGCAAATACATCTTGTTCGCGTGCATCGATTTGATTGACTCCCCGTGGGCAGCCGCACCGCTTCCAGAAGCCACCAAAAATAACCCCTGAACCCCACGAACCTCCGATAGCGACATCTGAAAAAATCTCTTCTCCATCGATGGCCTTGCCAGATGCGTCCCATCCAAATCAAAAAACGCCGCAACACGCGCGTCCTGACTCCTTTACTTCCTTTACTTCCTTTACTTCCTCTGCCTCCCCTCTTCCTCTCCATCACATCGCCCCCTGCGCAACTCTCTTCGCGGCGCGCACCTTCCCCGCCCCGAACATAGCGCCATCCCTCCGCCAACACCGGCAATCCACGCAGCAAACAAAATCCCGCCGTCATCCAAGTCAGGGCAAGTGCGCCAATGCGAACCAGTGCGTGCGAATCCGCGGTCATTCTTCCCAGCAGCGCCACGGGCCCTCGCGTCAGCGCCAGCTCCAGTCCGAGGTAGCAAAAGCACAGGCACTTCATCGCCGCATACAAACCACGGCTCCAGCGCGATGCCACCAGCGCGCGTCCCCACCAAGTTTGCAGCATCGCATTCGCGCCCCAGCCTGAGTGGCCCGCGCGCATGGCCAGCCCGCGCAGAAAATCCGTCGCCGCTCCCCGCACGAAAAAGAATACGGGCAGCCACAGCGATACCATCCCCACCACCGCGAAGTAGGTGAAGTACACATTTTCGATCATGCGATCCCCGAGAATGTCGAGCTGCGCACCGACCGGCGTCGCCAGATTTTTCCGCCGGGCGATGTGTCCATCCAACGCATCCAGCGCAATCGTCGCCACCGTCAGTCCAACCGCTGCAAGATTCGCCCACGGCCCTCGCCCAAATAAACTCACCGCCGCAAATCCCACCCCCACACGCAGAGCGGTCACTCTGTTCGGAGTCCACTGCATACCCACCTGCCGGGCGCCACTAATACGTCCCACCACACCCATCGCAACCACCATGCCAACGGTCGAACCCACAAAGCCTTCGCTTCCCATCACTTATGAGCGTATTCGCAGACTTGGATTCCTCGCCACGCCGGACAAACACTTCATCTGTCGCCATTTCACTGCCGCGGGAATAAAACGGCTCTCGGCCGCGTCTAACACGAGTGCCGACTGCCAAGTGCTGTTAGCGGTTGGGGATATTTCTCCGTCTTTGTGGGAGAATATTGCTGTTCCAGGAAAACGCAGGTCGCCTCGCGCAAATTGGCCGAGCGCCCTTTTGCGCCACCCCTCGAACCGCGAGCAGCCTCATCTGGCCTAGTGATGAGACCGTGTTTAGTCTTGTGAAAATATAAAAATGATCGACGTTCCGCTGTCAGCTGCTTTCATCGCCGGGCTGGTTTCATTTCTCTCGCCCTGCGTACTTCCTCTCGTACCGGGCTATATCTCGATGCTCTCCGGCATCGGTATGGAGCAATTGCGCCAGGGCCAGCAGCCGCGCGGCGGGCTTTTCGCTTCCGCGCTCTCCTTTGTAGTTGGTTTTTCCGTCGTGTTCATTTCGTTTGGCGCTTCGGCGAGCGCCGTCGGCACTTTTCTTCGGCAAAACCGCACGCTGCTCGCGCCCGTTGCTGGTGCGTTGATTCTGCTTTTCGGCTTGCACCTTGTCGGCGCCCTGGTGAAGCTTTACCTTCCGCTCCGGTATGATTCTGGGTTCTCTGCTTGTGCTGTTGGGCGTGGCTTCCCTTATCCATCACGGGCCGCTCTTCTTCGGCCTTGGCTGGCTGCACTTTTTCTCGCTCTCGATCATCGGGTTTTTTGGCCCGGCCCTCGCAAAGTGGCTCAACCGAGATGTACATCTTCGGAGCACCAGCACGAAGCCCGGTGTCTTCAGCGGCTTCTTCCTGGGCTTCGCGTTTGCTTTTGGCTGGACGCCCTGCATCGGGCCCATTCTCGCTACCGTACTTGCCCTCGCCGCTGCCAGCGACACCATTGCGCGCGGGATATTGCTTCTTGCTGTTTACTCCGCCGGGTTGGCTGTGCCTTTTCTGCTGACGGCTGTCGGCATCGGACAATTTCTCAGCTTCTATCAACGCTTCCGAAAGTATCTCCACGCCGTCGAACTCCTTAGCGGCGCTTTGCTGCTCTTCGTGGGCGGTCTTGTTTTCGTGAACAAGCTGACCTGGCTGGTAGGCAAGCTCAGCTTTTTGAACAGCGCCGTTTTGTGGCTGGAAAAATCGCTGACGGGCGGGAAATAGGAAGCTCGGTGCAACGTCCCGGCAAGCTCACGGAATTCGTCTTCGCGTATAATTAAGATTGAGGAACGAAATGAAGAAAATGCTTTTGGTTATCGCCACCGTTTTGGCCCTAATTCTCGGAACGTATTTTGCGGACAAGGCGACGCGCGTCAAAGTAAAAACCAATAACACTGTCATGAAGGCGGATAATCCGGGCACCGATTTGCCCGTGCCTGAGCTCACGCTCAAAGATCTCGACGGAACCGACGTTTCCCTCAGCGAATATAAAGGCAAGGTTATCCTGGTAAATTTTTGGGCCACCTGGTGCGACCCTTGCCGCGTCGAGATTCCCTGGCTCATCGAAATGCAGCAAAAATACGGACCCAAGGGCTTTGTGATCCTCGGTATCGCACTGGACGAGGAAGGCAAGAGTGTCGTTGCTCCTTTCGTTGCGAAGGAGCGCTTCGACGTGAACGGCACGAAAGAGCCCATGAGCTACAAAATCCTCATCGGCAATGACGAAGCCGCCGATAAATTCGGCGGCCTCTTCGGATATCCCACGAGCATCCTCATCTCCCGCGACGGCAAGCAGATCAAGCGCGTCACCGGCATCATCAGTGAAGACGAAATGAACAAAGCCATCGAGTCCCAGCTCTGAGAAGACAGTGAGTAGAGAATAGTGAGCAGTGAGTAGCGTCGAGCGCTTCGCGCACAGGACGAACGCCTTGTCATCGGTTCCACCTAAAAAGAAGATTGAGAGCTATCAAGACCTGTTGGTGTGGCAGAAGTCGATGGATTTAGTCACAATAATCTATAAAATCGTCGGCAAGCTGCCGCTCAATGAACAATATGGCTTATCTTCGCAACTTCGCCGCGCCGCCGTGTCTATTCCGGCCAACGTTGCCGAGGGATTCGGGCGCTGGCATGCCAAGGAATTCCTACGGTTCTTGCTCATCGCAAATGGTTCGGTCAAGGAACTCGAAACTCACCTTCTGGTGGCGGTCAGGCTTGGCCTGATTCAAGTGAAGGACATCGAAGCATCGATGCAAATAACAAAAAGAGATCAGCAAAATGATTTTTGCGCTCCGTGATAAACTTTCGAAGTGAGAGTTTGGCTTGTAGCTACCCACTACTCACTATTCACTACTCACTGCCGACGAATATGCTTGACGAAAAAGATTTCCAGAGAAAAGCTGACGCCGCGTTCGGAGAGCTCAAGAAGCGCCTGCTTGTTCTTGCGGATGAGCATGACTTCGATGTCGAAGGCGAGAGCGGGAAACTCGAAGTAATTTTTGAGGAGCCCGAGGAAGTGAAGTTTGTCGTTTCACCAAACACTCCGATCCGCGAAGTCTGGATCTCCGCGCTCTCCACTTCCTTCAAGCTCGGCTGGTCGGAAGCGAAGAACGCTTTCGTGCTCGAAAAAACGGGCGAAGATCTTTTCGAAGTGATGAACCGCGTCGTTTCTCAGCAGCTTGGCACGCAGGTGAAGTTATGAAATTGGTTGCAGCCATTTTCGCCGGCGTACTGGTTTTGATTGCGGTCGTTGCACTGCCTTCCGCGCCGCAGCAGGTTCCTTCTCCGAAGGATGTCGTCGCTCCCACAACCTATGTTTCGCTAGACCCTGTAGGCCGAGGCAGCCAGTTCCAAATTGCCGTGGTTCTGAAAATCCGCTCTGGCTTTCACATCAACGCCCGCGAAAAATCCGAAGAGTATCTGATCGCCACCGATCTCCGCGCCGATGCCCCCGCGGGCTTTCAATTGGGCGATGTTTCCTATCCCAAAGGCGCTCTGCACTCTTTCACCTTTTCCAAAAAGCCGCTCAACGTTTATGAGGGCACGATCACGCTCCGCCTCCCGGCCACCGCGCTCGCGAACGCTCCTCTCGGAGCACAACACATCCCGCTCAAACTTCGCTATCAGGCTTGCAGCACGGAAATTTGCCTGCCCCCTGTCACTCTCGCGTTGGACGCGGCCTTAAACGTCGCGGCCTCAGTTTCTGACTCTAAGCCCGTCTACCCCAAGCTTTTCCCTCCCCAATAGCTGTCCCTCATCCTCGACTGAGTCAACTTGTGACCAGCTTGCTTGAGGTCCGGCGAGGGCCTATCAGGGGCTTCATCAGCTGCGTGGAGACCGAGGAACATTTTCGTGCCTACACCGTCTTCTACGGTATGAACCTCTACGCCTACCTTAACTCCGCGTTCCGCCAAATGAAGCGCAATCCAGGTTTTTTTGCCGTGGCGCTGGCGGCCCTGGCGCTGGGAATCGGCGCCAACACGGCTATTTTCAGCGCCGTAGAGGGCGTGCTTCTCCATCCGCTGCCCTATGCCGATCCAGGCCGGCTCGTGATGGTTTGGGAAGACGCATCTTATGTAGGGTTTTCGCACAATACGCCTGCCGCTGCCAATTATGTGGATTGGCGGGCTCAAAACCAGGTCTTTACAGACATGGTGGCGCTACGTTACTCGAACGCGGCGTTCACGGGCGATCAGGCGCCGGAGGAAGCGCTCGGGCGCCGCGTCACTCCCAACTTTTTCGATGTCCTCGGAGTTCAGCCCGCGATCGGGCGACCCTTCACCGCCGAGGAGGATGCTGCCAAGCGCAAGGTTGTGGTTCTCGGCTATGCATTCTGGCAGCGGCGATTTGGAGGCAACTCCTCCATCGTCGGGCGTTCTGTCTTGATGGACGGCGAGGCCACAACGGTCGTGGGGGTCATGCCTCGCGGCTTCTTTTTTCCAGACCATCAGACGGATTACTGGGAGCCAGCCTCCTTCACTCCCGAGGACCTCGCGCGGCGCACGCGCCACAATTTGGAAGTCATCGCGCGCATGAAGCCCGGTGTGACCGTTGCTCGCGCGCAGCACGACATGGACGTTATCGCCAAGCGCCTGCAGCAACAGTATCCGGCGTCCAACACGAATGTCGGCGCCGTGGTCGTTGCTATTCGCAAAGAATTTGCCGGCGACACCGCCACCGGATTGTGGGTCTTGCAAATTGCGGCGGTTTTGGTGCTGCTGATTGCTTGCTCGAACCTTGCGAATCTACTTCTGGCCCGCGCGGCTGGACGCCGCCGGGAAATTGCCGTGCGCATCGCGCTGGGTGCGACACGCAGACAGATTGGCGCGCAACTGCTTTCGGAGAGCCTTCTTCTTTCCGTTGGGGGCGGCATGTCGGGTCTCCTTGTCGGGCGTCTGTGCTGGAGCGTGTTCGAGAACCTTGTTCCTTCGCAGATCGCCGGCAACGGTTTTTCTCTGAACGCTCCAGTTCTGCTGTTCACCGCGACGGTCTCCATCCTGGCTGGCGTGATCTTCGGATTAGTGCCGGCGCTACGGTCTACAGATGTTTCTCTCCAGGAATCGCTGAAGGAAGGTGAACGCACGGGCGAATCTCGCGGGGGCATGCGGCTGCGGGACACTTTGGTGGTCGCGCAATTCGCCATGGCTTTTGCGCTTCTGGTGGGAGCAGCTCTGATGATCGAGACTCTGTGGAATCTGCGCCGTGTCGATCTGGGCTTTCGCCCTGATCATTTGCTGACCATGGGTATCCCGCTGCCCAACACGAAATACAACAGCAACGAAAAGCTGCGCGCATTCTATCGAGACGTCCTGGACCGGACGCGGACACTTCCCGGCGTGAAGAATGTCGGCTTTGGCTCGGACGCTCCGTTCACCTCGATCGGCGATACAGAGGGCTACGTGATTGAAGGCGCACCGCCGCTGTTACCCGGCCAGGACAACGACGCCCTCTACCGCGAAGTGACCGCAGGCTATCTCGAAACCATCGGCGGGACGCTCGAGGCAGGGCGCCTGTTGGAGGATCGCGACATCGAGTCCGGCCAGCCGGTGGTGGTCATCAACGAATTCTTCGCGAAACGGCACTGGCCCGGCCAGGATCCAGTCGGGAAACGATTAAAACTCTCCGGCTCGAAGGAGCCGTGGCGAACCGTGGTGGGCGTGGTGAAAGATATTCGCGAACGCGGTCTCCTGCTGGACATGAAACCGGCCGTGTACGTTCCGGTGAATCAGGTGGATCGCCCGGGAGCGGACTACCTGATTGTGAGAACCGCGCAAGACCCCGCCAGCATGGTAAACGCGTTGCGCAGCGCGGTGTGGGCCGTGGATGCGGACCGCCCTGTGGCCTTCATTCGCACGATGGATCAGCTCATGGAGGAGAATGTTGCTGATCGCGAGCGGCCCATGACTCTGCTTGGCATTTTTGCCGGGCTCGCACTGGTCTTGGCGTGCCTCGGCGTCTACGGCGTGCTGGCTTACTCCGTGGCGCAGCGAACACGCGAGATCGGCGTGCGCATGGCGCTAGGTGCCAGGCCGCTCGACGTTACCAGCATGATTCTGGGCCGCGGATTGAAGCTGAGCGCCATCGGGCTCGTCACCGGGGCGGTGCTGGCTGGAGCACTTGGAATTCTGTTGCGGACCTTGCTATTTGGCGTGACGCCCGCGGCTCCGCTAATTTACGCCGGAACGGCTGCAACGTTGATCATCGTGGCGCTCGCCGCATGCGTGATCCCGGCGCAGCGCGCGGCGCGAGTCGATCCGGTCGTGGCCTTGCGCGACGAATAGCTCCCCTAAATTCTGTTTTGCCATCGCTGCTTAGCGACCTATAATCATCTTACATATGAAAAACATTACGCTTCCGATTGTTATCGAGAGTGATGCCGACGGGTTCTTTGTTTCTTGTCCGGCCCTCCAAGGCTGCTACAGCCAAGGCGACACCTACGAAGAAGCGGTCGAAAACATCAAGGACGCCGTTCGGCTGCATATTGAAGACCGCATTGCCGATGGTGAAGAGATCCCTCAGGTTTCTGTGAGTCTCTCCACGGTTGAAATCGCTGTCTGATGACCAAACTCCCGCGCCTAAGCGCCCGCGAGATCTGTTCTGTCTTGGAAAAACTTGGCTTTTCCATCGCGCGCCAGAGCGGCAGCCACATCATCTATAAAAACGCCTAAGGCAGACGTGCTACGGTGCCGTTTCATGCCGCGAAGATTCTCCATCCCAAAGTTCTGAAGAGCATTTTACGAGACGCTGGTCTGACCGTCGAAGAGTTCTCCAAATTACTGTGATTTTTTGTTGGCGGGTGTCACAGCCTTGGCGCGAGGCAGCGTGTGTTCAACTGGCCGGTTTCCTCTTCCCAGCACGACACTAGCGGGAGACGGCGACACCAGCCTTGATCAGCTCTCTGCGAATGCCTTGCGCAAACGGCTTACGACTCGCGCTTGGCCCAACGACACCATCGTATCGAACAGCGGCGGCGCGACAGCCTGGCCAACGATGGCGACGCGCGTTGCGTTGATCAGCAACCCGGCCTTCACTCCCGCCGCCTCCGCCACTGCCCTCGTGGCATGATCGCAGGCGTCGTGGTTCCACTCCGGCAGAGCTGCTAGAGCGTCCGCCAATTTCGCGAGCAACTCGGGCACTTTGGGATCTTTCCAGAACTTGTCTTTGGCTGCCTGGTCGATGGGGAATTGGTCGCTGAAGAAAGCTCGTGACCACGAGGAAAAGTCGGGTAGCAGCCGAATTCGTGGACGGAGCAAATCCACGGTCCGCGAAAACCATGCGTGGTCTCTGCCATCCGCGCCTGCAGGGGCGCCCGAGGCCCACTCCTCGTTCCACAATTTGCTGCGCTTCAATTCCGCTTCCACTTCCGGCAGCAATTCTTCGATCGGGAGCTTTTGTAAATATTGCGTGTTGAACCATTCGAGCTTGGCGCGGTCAAACACTCCATTCGTGCGGCTGACGCCTTCCAGCGAAAATCTCTCGATCAATTCTTTCGTCCGCAGATACTCGTCATCGTTCCCGGGCGACCAGCCCAGCAGCGCTAGAAAATTGCGGAACGCCTCGGGCAAGAATCCGTCGGCGCGGTACATGTTGACGTCCGTGGCCCCGTGCCGCTTTGAGAGACGCTTCTTGTCCGCTCCGAGGATTAGCGGGACATGCGCGAAGAGCGGCAATTCCGCGCCAAGCGCGCGGTAGAGAAGCACCTGTTTCGGCGTATTGGAAATATGGTCCGCGCCGCGAATCACGTGCGTAATGCGCATGTCGATGTCGTCCACCACGACTCCCAGCTGATACATCGACTGCCCGAATTCCTCGTCACCCTTCCCAGAACGCAGCAGCACGAAATCCTCGATTTCCTCGTTCGAAAATTCCGTGTCTCCAAAGACTACATCGGTAAATTTCGTCGTTCCCCCCAAGGGCACTTTGAAACGCACGGCCGGCTTGGCGCCAGGAGTTGACGGCTTGCCCTCGCGGCAAGTGCATCTCGTCACGCGCCGCGCTCCGCCGCCTTTCGGCTCCTCATCTTGGGCGGGCTCCGCGTAGTCTCCGCCTGCGTACTTTTCCGCAGGGCAGTAGCACAAAAAAGCGCTGCCATTCGCAAGGCACTTTTTGGCTGCCGCGCGGTAGAGCTCCGTTCGCTGCGACTGGTAAAATGGGCCTTCATCCCACGCAACGCCGAGCCATTTCAGGCCATCCAGAATTCCGGTGACCAGCTCCGGCTTGTTGCGCTCCGCGTCGGTGTCTTCAATGCGCAGGATCATGGTGCCGTGTTGCCGCCGCGCAAACAGCCAGTTAAACAGCGCGGTCCGGGCTCCACCCACGTGTAGATAGCCTGTCGGTGAAGGCGCAAACCGTACTCGAATGGCATCCTGCGTTTTGTTAGTCATTTCACCCATGCGTGTGGCAAATCCTGCAATGCGAATTTAACCGTTCAGTTTAGCGAAACCCCGAAATTGCGTCCAATCCGCCATCCGGCCCGCCTCGCTGAACCCAACCCAAACGCCGCCTCTGCCGGACTGACAGCTGGTGTGTATGGAAACCGTTACCCCCTCGCTGCTGCCTTTTTCGCAACCGGTACCCCGGTACGCTTGCTTCCTGAAAATTCCATCATCCATAATCACAAGTACTTTGTTTTGTGCATCGAGGTGGGTCCCTCGCGCCGTCGCACGGTTGTCTCCGCGAGCGGCCGGCGAGGCTATAGCTTCACCTTGTAACACAAATCGCTCGACCGTCATTGAACGGTGTAAAGTAGCCGTCCGCGGATGGGACGGAGAATTGACCGAGGCCTTGACCAACCAGAGCTTCATCGCACTGGCATTGTCGGCGGCTACCTCTTTGGTGGCCGGCTTCTTCGCTTACCTTTACGACCTCAAGCGCCGACCCTATCTGCTGTATTGGACTATCGGATGGGCGATTGTAGCGCTCAGCTATCTCGGACCAGTTCTCTCCCACGGTGAACAATCGTGGCCGTTGCAGACCGCGCTCGATCAGTTGCTGTATGCAGCTGCGGGAATCTTTTTCTTTCTCGGAGCGCAGCTTTATGCGCAGCGCCAACTCTGGACCATACCGGCCGCAATTGCCGGGGGAGTGCTGGTGTTTTGGGGTGGGGCATATTCTCTCGGTTGGTTCTACATTCCGTTGATCCTGCCAACCAGCGCGATCTTCCTGGCAGTTACCTATGTTTTCTGGCAAGAAAGCCGCCGCCAGGAAACTTTGGCCGACTGGCTTCTCGCGATTTCCTTTGCCGTGTGGGCCGCCATTGGGCTGTTATTCTCTTTTATCCAAAACGCATCGTTTTTCCGGGACATCAGTTTTCAGACAGCGGCAGCCGTGCCATCCGCATTCGTCGCCATGCTTATGGTTATGGCTCTGTACGAGGAAGAAAAACGGCGCGTCGAACGCAACATGCTGGCTCTATCCAACCTCAATCTCGCCACCTCGAGTTTTGTCGGCGGCGAAATTCAGCGCATGCTTTCACAGGCCCTCGATCGTGTCCTCGGTGTAATAAGACTTCCTGCGGGCGCGCTATTCCTTCATCATGGCGACCCGCAAGGTCCGACCTCCGTGGTCGCCGTAGGCTTGAGCGATAACTTTTGCCGAACAGCGCAAGAACAAGGGCTGGATGACTATCTGGTCGGACTCGTCTCGCGTCTCGGCGGCCTTCTCGGATTCCGAGATTTGCGCAACGACGACACCGTCGCAGCGCTTGAGCGCGAGGAGCCCATTCGCCGTTTCCGCCAGCTCGCACTCGCGCAGGGTCTTCGCAGCATCGTGGCCATCAGCCTTCAAGCCAAGGAGCACGCCTTCGGCGTGCTGCTGTTGGGCACCCCGGACAGCCGCCGCTTTACACCAGCGGAATACCGCCTGCTTCTTGCCCTGGGCCACCAGATCGGCATGGCCGTCGAAAACAGCTACCTCATCCAGCAAACTTCGCGTCGCTCGGAAGAGCTGCACGTCCTGAACGAGATTGGCCGCGCCCTGAGTTCCACGCTTAACAAAGATGAGCTGTTGCGCAAAGTCTGGGAAGAGCTGCGCCGCCTTTTTGACGTGGAAAATTTTTACATTGCCTCGCTTGACCCGCTTCGCGATGTGATGAACTTTGATTTGGAAGTGATCGGCGGCACGCCCAAGCCTCCGCGCAGCCGTCCCGCCGGCAACTACATCACGGAATACATCGTTCGAACGCGCCAGCCTGTGCTCATCCGCGACAACTACGTCACGGAAGTTAAGAAGCTTGGCGTAGACCCTCTTCGTGACCGCGGCTGCTACTGCGGGGTGCCACTGGTCGCTTACGACCACGCGATCGGCGCGATGGCCGTTTTTTCCGATAATGAGCGGACGTTTGATGAGGGGCATCTCGAACTCATGCGCGTCCTCGCGAGCGAAGCGAGTATCGCCATCGAAAACGCGCGGCTGTTCCACGAGGAGCGGACCAAGGCGCGTCATCTGTCGCTGCTCAACACCATTTCGCGCAACGCCATTGCCACGCTGAACCCCGACGAAATGCTGGCCAAGATAGCGGAGCAGCTAGAAGCTGGACTTACTTACGACCATATCGGCATCAGCGTGCTCGAATACTCGACGCGCGAACTTATCGTCCAGGCCGAAGCCGGCGCGCGCCGGGGGGCGCTCGGACGGCGCATCCCGCTTGGCAACGGCCTCATCGGTCACGTCGCGCGCAGCGGCCAGCTGGCCGACTATCATATTTCTACTTCAGGAGACTCTCCCCACAAACCGCTCTTGCCAGATTCCAGCGCTGCCATCGCCCTTCCTGTGTTCTACGCGGAACAGCTCCACGGAGTGTTGTACGTCGAAACTTCGTCGCCCGTCGAGTTCTCCGAGGAGGAGATTTTACTTCTCCGTACCCTGGCTGACCTCATCGCCGGCGCCCTTCACAATGCCCTCTCCTTTCAGAAGGCCCAGGAGCAGGCCATCACAGATGGCCTCACCGGCGTCAAGACGCATCGCTTCTTCATGGAAGCACTTTCCGCTGAGTGGAAGCGCTCCACGCGCGCCGGCCGGGCTTTCGCGCTTGTACTCATGGACCTCGACCGGTTCAAGTTCGTCAATGATTTCTACGGGCATCTCGAGGGCGATCTCGTTCTCCAGCGCGTCGGCCACATTCTTGAAACGAATTGCCGCCGCTCCGATGTCGTCGCAAGGTACGGTGGGGACGAGTTCGTCATTCTTATGCCGGAAACCAACATGGAGCATGCCCGCCAGCTTGCAACCAAGCTTCGAGGCTGGGTATCCGCGGACCCGCTTCTGCGCGAGAAGAACATCAGCGCCAGCTTTGGTATCGCCTGCTATCCGCTCCACGGCTCCTCGCCGCAAGAGCTCATACAAGTGGCCGACGCTTCCATGTATTTGTCCAAGCACCAGGGTGGGAATGCGGTCTCCACGGCCGACCACTTCGATCCCAACGAAGCAAAAAAGTGGAAGCGCGACGTCCTCGAGGCTTATCTCGGGGTCACCCTAAAGCGGCTGTTTGCGACGGGGCCGGAAGCCTTTGAAGAAATCTATTCGCGCCTCAAGCAATTCACGGAGTCTCTTGCAACAACCGAGACGCCGGGCGGTAAACCCACCGTGCCGACTTCTTCGCAGGGTCCAGAAGGTCTTCCGCAAGCCGTCCTGGACACCGTTACCTCGCTCGCTTTCGCGATTGACGCAAAAGACCACTACACGCAGGGGCATTCGCAAAAAGTTTCCGCGTACGCCGCGCTCATTGCCGAGGCTCTCAACATGACTGACACGGAGATTGAGGAGATCCGCCTCGGCGGCGTGCTCCACGACATCGGCAAGGTCGCCATCCCGGAAAACATTTTGAACAAGAGCGGCCCGCTCAATCCCGAGGAATGGGAAACCATGAAAGCTCACGTGAGATTTGGCGCCAAGATACTGGACCCGCTCACGCCGCTGGCCCGCATTCGCGAGATGGTTTTGCATCATCACGAATTTTTCGATGGCTCCGGCTATCCCGACGCGCTTACGGGCGAAGGTATTCCACTGGGGGCGCGGATCATCGCCGTGGCCGACGCCTACGACACCATCACCAGCGACCGCACATACAAAAAAGGCCGGAGTTCTCCGGAAGCCCTGGCGGAGCTGGAACGGTGCGCCAACGCCCAGTTTGATGCCGCAATCGTCCAAATCTTCGTCCGCACGATGCGCCAACTTCCGAACCCCATCATCGAAGTCGCGGCCACGGGCCCGCGCAACGCTTAGCAGCGGACCTCGCCCCATAGGAAGCTTCTATCGTTCTTCCTTGGCTCGCCTTCAAGGCCTCAGCGCGCCGCGAGATCGACGTCTTTGATTGGCAAATCCCAGTGCGCATCGAGAATTTCGAATCGCCGCTGCTCTTCTTTCTTGTACGTTTCCTGGTCCGGATAAAGCTGCTTGATCAGCGTGGTACTGTCGAAATTATCATTCGCAATTGCCGCGTTCTTGAACACGATGGTCACCCGGTAGTCCCACCGGCCATCCTCCGTTGTGTGATACCGGGGCGATGTCATGCTTACTTTCAAGATGCGTTCCAGTTCCATCTCTTTCTTCAGCACCGGGTAGTGGTTCTTCTTGAACAGCGCGAGGAACTCGTCAGCGTGTCCCCATTTCGCCTTGTAGTAGTACTCGATGACAAAGGGTTCCGCGCTTCCGTCGCTTTCCACCGCCCTTTGTGCCGCTTTCACCCTGTAGTGCACTGCACCTAGCATTGCCGTCAGAACAAGTACAGCGATTCCCGCCCACCTCACGACTTGCTTATCTATGGTTCGCATACGTCTCCTCCGTCTAGTATCCCTGCGTAGCCAGCTATCCTAACCTCATTTGAACTCCTTGAGACACTCAACACGCCGTCCTCAAAATTGCCTCGTCACCCTCCGGCCTCCCCCTCCACCATTTGCTTCACCCCTGCTATCCTTTGATTTTGCGATGCAGGCGTGTCTTCGGGAGGCAAAGTGCAAACAGCATCGATAAAGTGGATTGGCGAAGAAAAATTTGTGGCTACCAGCCCATCCGGCCACGCCATCACAATTGATTCCGACCGCACGTCGAACAAAGCACCTGGTCCGATGGAACTTGTCCTGATGGCGCTCGGCGCGTGCACCGCCACCGATGTCGTCAGTATCTTGCAGAAAAAACGCCAAAAACTCGAAGGCCTGGAAGTCATCTGTTCCGGCGAACGCGCCTCCGAGGCGCCCACCGTCTGGAAAAGACTAGAAATTCTCTATCGACTGCGCGGCTCGCTCGACGAAGCCGCCGTGAAACACGCTATTGAGCTCAGCGAGCAAAAATACTGCTCGGTTTCCGCCATGCTCCAGAAAACCGCCACGCTCACGTGGCGCCACGAAGTCCTTCCGTCGGCGGAATGATTCTTCAGGCCTAATTCGCCTCACTAGCTGTCCACCCGCCCAAAATCGCCGCATTTCCTTGTATCTTTCGCTCTCGGCTTGTAACCTCGCATCGGCATCGCTTAGAATTTCGGATTCGCTTGCTTTGCTGAAACTCCCAAGGAGATACATGTCTCACCGCATGGCGGCAAAAATCACGGGTGTCGCAGGCTATGTTCCCCCTAAGGTGCTTACCAACGCCGACCTCGAGAAAATGGTCGCGACCAACGACGAATGGATTCGCACTCGCACCGGCATCCGGGAGCGCCACATCGCTGAAAATGGCACCGCCAGTTCGCATCTAGCCACCGAAGCCGCCAAAGCGCTCCTCGCTCAAACCAAGACCGACCCCGCCGATATTGACATGATCATTGTCGCCAGCGTCACACCGGACATGATGTTTCCCGCGACGGCTTGCCTCGTGCAAGACCGCATCGGCGCGAAAAAAGCCTGGGGCTTCGATCTTTCCGCGGCGTGTTCTGGTTTTGCTTATGCGCTCACGGTCGGAGCGCAATTCGTCGGCTCAGGTGCTCACAAGAAGGTCCTGGTTATCGGCAGCGACAAGATGAGTTCCATCCTGGACTACACCGACCGCGCCACCTGTATTTTGTTTGGCGATGGCGCAGGCGCGGTGCTCCTTGAACCGGCAAACGAAGGCGAAGGCATTGTGGATTTCGAACATGATGTCGATGGCTCTGGCGGGCAATTTCTCTACATGCCGGGTGGCGGCTCACTTCATCCTGCCACGGCTGAGACCGTCGAAAAGAAAATGCATTTCGTGCACCAGGAAGGCTCGCAAGTCTTCAAGTATGCCGCTCGCCGTATGGCAGAGATGTCCGCCAGGCTCCTTGAGCGCAACGGATTTTCGAAGGATGATTTGGCGCTGCTGGTCCCGCACCAGGCCAACCTCCGCATCATTCGCGCGGCGCAAGAACGGCTGGGCGTTGACGATTCGAAAGTTCTCGTCAATATCGACCGCTACGCCAACACCACCGCGGGCACGATTCCTTTGGGATTGTGCGATGCGGTCAAGCAAGGACGCCTTCACAAGGGCGACCTCGTGCTCATCGTTACCGTCGGCGCAGGGTACACCACGGGTGGTGTGCTGCTCCGATGGGCTTATTGATTGCGATTGCTGGGTATTGACTGCCGCCGTAGCCGAAGATAGGCGGAACGCTCAGCGACGGATCTCGTGTGGCAACTAGATCTACCGAATCTTCGCGTACTCGGACTTGGCAGCGATGAGAATGGGTATGTCAGCGTCGGCGTCTTTCCAGAGGATTAGGAAATTTTGATAGGCGGCACGCGCTTTCACAGTGTCGCCTTGCATGGCGTAAGCGCGGGCAAGGCCTAACCGGGCTACTGAGCCCCAAGGAAGGTTCACCACAAGTCCCGGGTGATCAATGAACTTCTGAAATTCCGCCGCCGCTCGATTGCCGTCGTGCAGCGCGAGATAAGCTTCCCCGCGCACATAGACCGGAACCAGTACCACAAATTTGTTGGGTGTGCCAAGTTCGATTGGGCTCACTTCCGTCAATAGTTCGATGGCCCTGTTCGGGTCTTTGCGCTCCAAAGAAACGGCTGCCCGAATCGTGGGGAGCCAATACCGGTGGACCAGCGTGTCCCGAGGGAATGTTCTGTCGAGTTCGGCAGCCAGCTTTTCCGCCCGAGCTGTATCGCCTGCCCGCGCCAAGGCCAAGCCCGTCATGGCCCGCACATCGCGGTTCGGGGCGAGCTTCATCGCGGCATTCGCTTCAGAGCGTGCTTTCTCCCGGTTGCCTGATTCCACCTCCCGCAACGCCGCTTCAGCCTGATAGGAGGCGGCCGTCTCTTTGGCGTCATTATGCTGAGCGGATTCCATCGCGCGCCGCGTCAGTTCATGAGCGTTCTTCAACTTCCCGTACCAGCCTTCGGTCTCCGCTTGGTCGCCTAACAACACGTCTTCGGTACCCGGCTTTCCCATAGCGGCTGAGAGCAACTGCGCCATCTGTGCTGCATCGCCCTTCAGAAACGCCAACGCGTAGCGCCGCGAGAGCAGGAACTCGCTTTCTAGCTTGCTCTGTTCCGCCTGCTTGTATACGGCCTCTGCCTCATCCAGCCGGTTGAGGTCCCTGCAGGCGGCGCCAATACCGAGATAGATGATCTTTTTATCTGGCGCCAGACGCAGCGTCTCGCGGAATTCCTGCAACGCCTTTTCGAAGTTTCCCAGCGCGCTGGAAATTTCTCCCAGGTTACCGGGAGGCTGATAGTCTCGCGGATAGATCTGCTGCCACAGTTCGAAGATCTGCGCTGCCTTCTCCAAGTCTCCTGTCGTATTCACGTAGTAAAGCGACTCGATTGAGAATCGTTCCCGTTCGCTCACCTTCTCGCGTAGCTCGTACGCCTTGCGGGCGTACTCCCCGGCCCGGCCCACTTCGTTAAGGTTCCCGTAGTTAATCGACAGCGAGGCGTAGGCCCTGGCAAAATTTGGGTCGAGTTCTACTGCTCGTTTGAAAAAGGGCAGTGCGGCAGTGTCCCCTTTCGCAAAGCTCATCTTAAATCCCAGGCTGTAGGCTTTCAGTGCATCGAGCGACGGCGTGGTTGCTTCCTCCAACGGCGTGGCATATTTCTGCACCGAGCTAAGCGATTCGCCCAACTTTTCGCGCATCTTAGTAGCCGCATCGCCTAGTGCGCGGAGCACCAGCTCTTTTCTGCTTGCCGTCACCTGCTCATTAGCCAGCGGATCGCCAGTGCGGCAGTTGACCGCCTTCAGCCCTAGCACGTATTGGCTTCCTAACGTCGAAATGGAACCTTCGATGGTTGCCGCGCTGGCTGTGCGCTGGCAAACCTCACGCGCCAGCGCCTGCGTCAGCCGCGCATCCTTCGGCTGGGCCATCATCGCCAGCATCTGGGATATTCGGTCATCGGAAAGCAGGTTCAGAAATGGCGATTGCTCTAGCTGCACCGAAAGTCCCTGCCGGAGTGTGTCGTCGAACACTGTGTCGCCGGTCGAGTTCCTGAAATCTGCGAGGACGATGGTGTCCTTGTCAGTGAGTTTCGGCGTTCGGTGGAAATAGAAGTACCCACCCGCGACAAGCGTCACAGCCGCGATGACAGGGGGCACGATCTTCCCCCAGTGCGTTCCTCGACCGTTCGTTGAAACCGCATTGGCGATGGGTCCGATGTAGCGATACCCCCGGCGCGGGAGGGTTTCAACGTAGCGAGGCGTGTCGGCGGAATCGTCTAGAGCGTCACGAAGGCGTTTGATCGCAGCGTTCAGGCTGTGTTCGAAATCAACAAAGGTGTCCGCCGGCCAGAGTTCTTTCTGGAGTGCCTCCCGAGTCACGATCTTGCCCGGATGATCGAGGAGAAGAGCGAGGATGTCCAGAGGTTGCCCCTGCAACTTGATCTTCATCCCTTGCTTGCGCAGTTCGCCCGCAACCGGGTCGAATTCAAAAGCCCCGAACCGAAAGACCCGCGAAGATAAGGAAGCGCCCCTCACATCGGCCCCGGTGCAACTGTTTGGTTAATCCTCTCGCGCCCTGCACCATTCGGCAATACCTATTTGCCTTGCAACGATAAATCCCATGAATTCAGGCGTTTCCGATATCACCGGCGTTTCGCTTCCATCTAATCCCCATTCCATTGAGGTACTGACGCCCTCGGCCAACGCTCGCCCTCGCACCGCAAATCGCGGAGTTGAGGGCAATGAAAACGAGACTGGCAGTTGGCTTGGTTCTATGGTCTCTTTTGGCAGTGAGTTCTGTTCTGGCTAGGAAATCTTCTGCTGCCAGTTCTTCTGATGAAGATCAAAAAATCACGATCGGAGTTTACGATTACGCGCAAGCTGGTTCGGAGGTTTTGCCTAGGGCCGAAAGTGTCACCGACGGGATGCTGCAGAACGCCGGAGTTTACATTGCTTGGCTTTCTTGTTCAGCGGATGAATCGTCACCCAGGAATGCTGGCTGTGCGAATCTTGCCGGGCCATTGAAAATCACCCTGCATATCGTTCCAGGCTCCAAAAAAGAGCGCCTCAGCAAAAACAGCGATGCCCTCGGCCTAGCGGTTGAAGGGGGAGCGGGAGAGTTCGCCTGCGACGCGTGGGTCTTCTACGATCAAATAAGAGTGGCAGCGGCATCTACAGGACTGAGTCTGCCACAACTTCTGGGGAGTGTGATTGCCCACGAGCTGGGACATTTGCTGTTGGGTGCAAATTCCCATTCGAGGACGGGTTTAATGTGCGCCCGATGGTCGAGGAAAGAACTCCTTGCTGCCGACCTCGGAGAGCTAAGCTTTTCTGATTCAGAGCGCGCCCGAATTCGGAATTCGGTGGTTGCTCGCCAAAAAGCGCTCCAAGCGGCCCGATGACAACACATTGGTGCCTTTCAGCGCGCGCTGCCGGCCCTACGGATGTATATCTGTCCCTGGAAATTTGTGAATTGATATTCCGGGCCGCCGCCGTTAATCGTTCCATGAACAGTCTTGTCGATTCTCACGCGGTACTTGCCACCTTTTGCGCGTCCATCTTCGACTACCTGTTGCGGCGCGGAGGACTGGAGCTGCACGTCAAAATCGCTGAACACATCGCCGCGGTCGGACTTAATACTCACATTCGCTTTCACATCCGCGGGAAACGTCACGTCGATATCACCATTCAGCGAACTGAAGGCCATCGGCTTTTGCGCATTCACCTTCACGAAATTAGCGTGCACATGGCCGTTCAACGCATGGGCCACGGCACTGCCGGACACATTGTTTAGGGTGACAGCACCGTTTATGTCATCCACATCCAGGTCGCCGTCCACTCCCGTGACCGCAATGTCTCCATCGTTCACCGCCCGCAGCTTTAGCGAGGTGTGCACGGGGACGGAAATGGTGAGGTCAATTGTCCGCGCGTAAGATTCTGTGCTGATGCGCACTTCGTTGTTCTCTTCTTCGACCGACAACCCGGTAGTTGATATGTTCAAGCGCTTCGGGCCGCCGGAAGACTTTTCGCTTTCTTGATTCCGACCGCGCGCCTCCACGATAACCTCCTTGCCGTCGTAAGCCTTTACGGTAATGCTGCCGTTCACCAGGCTCGCCTTCACAAACGCCGGACGCGCCGGATCGTCCAGATTGACTCCGATGCGGTCACCGCCGGACTGAGTTTGTGCCTGTGCGACGGGCGGGATCAAAGCCGCCCCAGCCAACACTGCAACTGCGAGGACATGGTTGAAACGAAATGTATGGTTATTCATGATTTTCAAGAATACGAATATCTCCATTTAGATTTTCAATCTGAATCTCTGGCCCGCCGGCATTCACGCGAGCTCCGGTGAAGCGGTCGGCACGGTAAACTACTTTCCCGCCGCGCCGTTCCTGCTGAATCGAGTGCACCGGCAGCGCTGTGACGGGAAAATCGCTATAGATGCCGCCGTTGAATGTCTTGAACCGGAAATCCGCGGACAGATCATGGGCAAAGTGCAGGTCCACGTTTCCGTTGATGGTCTTGAATTCGGAATTCTCACGCGGGTTCTGGCGGAACGATACTTTCACCGGCCCATTGACGGTTCGCGCTGTTCCGGAGCCAGACACGTTGTCCATTTCGATGTCGCCGTTCACGTTTCGCACGAGAAAACTTCCGTTTGTGCCCCGTACTACCACGCGCCCGCCATTTACGGTCTTCACTTTGAGGTCGATGTCGCGCGGCACTTTCACCTGAAAATCCATCTTCACGACGTACCCATCCTCATCTCGGGAGTGCCGGCAGTCATCGCATTGGCACCGGAACGGTCCGTTGACATACAGCTTCAGTGCGCCCTCCTGCTGCGATATGTCCAGCGTCACTTCCTTCTTTGCCTTTTCAAGCTTCTCCTTAGATTCCGCCCGCGTCGTTCTCTGAACGGTCAGCTCCACCTTGTCCGAACTATCGGCGGATACCTCGATCGAGCCCCACACGTTGTCGATCTCGAGGGACCGCTGCCCGGTTGCAGGCATGGGAAAGGATTTCTGTACGTTTTCCTGATCGCGGACCGAGTATTGAGCATCGTCGTCGTCTCTGGTCTTTGCGGAGACGGCTTCGGGCCCCAGGGCCGCGCTTACAAAACTCAATACACTCAAGTGCCGCCCGCTCACTGAACTCTTCGCGGGTAAGATCGGGAGCAGCAGCGCCGCCGCGGCGTACACGATCAAAATCGAGATTAGGGATTTTCTGCGCACGCTTTCCTCCTCAATTCAATTTCCTGACGGCCCATTCCGCGCGTTGCTTCACCGTGGGGTTCAAATTCGGTGTTTGCTCAAAATTACGCAACCGCTGTGTCGCGTCCGGATCGCGCCATTCCGTCAAGAGGTCGATCAACGCCACCTGCACCAGGGGCGATTGCTGCTCTTGCAGCGCGTCAAGCACACCTTTATGCACCTGCGGCTGGCCAGCGTGCCGGCTGAGCGCATTGAGCGCTGCCAGCCGCACGTCTACGCTTCCGTCGAAGCGCAACGTATGCAGCAGCGCAGACATCACCTGCGGGTCGAGGTGCTCTTCCTGCTGGCTCCAGCTCACTCCCTGCAGACGTTCACTCGCGGATTGTTGCTGCAGCATCGAGAGCACCACCAATTGCCGCATGTTTGTCAGTTCGGTGTGCATCGCTGCTATTTCGTCTTGCTTGGCAATCGAATGAGTTGGCCTGTTGCCGAAATAGTTGCCGGCAAAAATCCCGATCACGAGCAGCGCGGCGCTCCACGCCACGGCGCCGACAGGCGTGCGCAGCCATTGCCAAATGTTTGACCCCGCTGCGCGGCCAGCACGCCCGAATCGCGCGCTCACTCTGTCGCTACGCCCCGTCTGGTAGGCATGCAGCACCGCTTCGAACCGCGCCCTTGACGCCGCGCTCGGCTGCTCCACCGGCAGCAGTCCCAGCTTTTTCCAAATCGCCACTTCGTCGCGGCAATCGGCGCACTGCGCCATGTGCAGCTCCACGATTTCGTTTTCTTCTTCGTTCAAACTCTCCTGCAGATAATCCGGCAGGAGTTCTCCAATTTGTTCACACTTCATTTCCGGCCCTCCGGGGAGGTACAAACTTCGTGACTCCAGAGTTTTTGTCCTTGTTGATCATGCCGCTCTCGAGCTGGCGAAAGGTCTGCCGTAGTTCCTGGATCGCGCGGTGAATTCGCGTTTTTACGGTTCCAAGTTCGCATCCCAGCAGCCGCGCTATTTCGTCGTACCTCAATTCTTGAAACCGGCTCAAAATCAGAATCTCTCTTTTTTCTTCCGGCATCTGCATCAGCGCGCGGTGCAAAAGTTCCGCCTCTTCCGAATGCTGCGCCGAATCCTTCAGCATCACCGCAGGAGCCATTTCCGGTTCGAACGTGATGTGCTTCGGCGTTTTTCTGTAATGATCCACTCTTGCATTCCTGGCAATTTGATAGATCCACGCGCGAAACGGCGTCCCTGGTTGATAACTCTGCCGGTATTTCAGAATTCGCAGAAAAACTTCCTGCACCAGGTCTTCGCTGAGCGTCCGATCGCCGGTCAGCTTCGAATAAAAGTTGTACAGAGGCGTGTGGTAGCGGTCGAACAACACACCCAGCGTTTCGCCTGCGCCATTGCGCACTTCGAGCATGAGATCCTCGTCCGGAGCCAACTTCATAGTCTGGTCATTTTCCGTATCGGCCCGTTCTTGCTCTTTCATAAGGTGAATACCGCCCGGCGGAGAAAAGGTTACACCCGCATCCTACCCGTAAGCGGACCGCAACCCTTGCAAGATCGCGAGTAGTTTCGTATTTGGGGGTGCGGGATTCGAGGTGCGGGAACGAGCGATTAAGAGCGAAGAAGGGAAGTTCCGGGAAACGCAGACGAACGGGAATTAGTATGAGGAGATTTCGATTTCTACGTTAGCAGGAACGCAGAGCGGCGGCTAGCTCGAGGTTGGCCTTCAGGCGCAGGCTGATCCGGACCGCGGCGTAACGCGCACAAATCACGCGCTCGCGCTCGCACCACGAGGCCAGCGACGGCATACGCGTGGTGGAGAGCACTCCAAGCCCTTCGATCATCCGGTAATAAGCCCGCACCAGTGTCAGTCCGCCGCTGTTGAGACCCAAGTCGGGGGTCAATTCGTGCAATCCGGCCAGCGTCTCGAAGTCCTGGCCCGTCATGCGCCCGGCCTCTAGATGAGCTGCAGCCAGCACCCGGTCTGAAACCGGTTGCGCTGCCACTCCCGCTAAAATCGCCCGCCAGTAGTAGAGGGCGAATTGGGAAAGCGCAACGATGGAGATCGCAAGTAGCATAGCGGCGAACATCCCTCAGTAGCCTCTACTCGCATTGTGCCGGGGATACTGTGCCGCTCCAATAGGCCCGAAGTACCACGGCCATAGGACGCCAGGTGTTTTTGTCTAAACACTTTATAATCAATGACTTGGATTCACGGGCTGGTCCACAGTGCTGGTATGGTCATGAACAATTTTCCAGCCCTCCGGGAACCGCAGCCAGACTAGCGAGAATACGCCGCCGATATCTCCTTTGTCTCGTTTCAGATGCCACCGGCCCAGCACAAGGGCGGCATCCGGCCCGAGGAACCGGAATTCCAAACCGGAAAAATCAAGCTGTCCCATCGCTGCCCGATCCGGGTAGTTCTTTTTGTATCGCGCCATCACACCGTCCCACCCGCGCGAGACTCCGCTGCTCCCGGAAAACGTCAGCTCCGATGAATGCCAGTAGCCCACCAGGAACGCGTCCACATCCCCGCGATTCCAGGCCGCTTGCTGTGCATTCAACGCCGCCGTTATCGTCGCTCGGTCAGCTTCACGACCCTCTGCGGCCTTCGTCTGTCTCCCCGTTCGTACTCCCGCCACAAACAACAGGATCAGCGCCGTCCCTGCCACAATCCAGCGGTAGCTATTCGTCATCGCCTCGCTCCTCCCCAATTGCACACACCAAGTCCCGAGGGAGCATAGGTCGCTAGCACAGACTCTGCAAGCCCCATCGCCCGGCGGACACAGAGAACAAGAACGGCAAAGAAAGTGATGTTTCCGAATATGATGGAGGCGAGGGCGCATTGCGTGGAGCCGGATCGAGGAGTGAAAGAAGGATTTGTTCGCCGGCGGATTGCGCGGCCGATCCTGGAGCTGCTGCGGCAGGGAGTGACGCCGGAAAAGATGGCACTGAGCATCGCGCTCGGCGTCGCTCTCGGTGTGTTTCCCCTATTGGGGACGACGACGGCGCTCTGTGCGCTGGCCGCCCTGATGTTGCGGCTGAACTTGCCGGCGATTCAGATCGTGAACTATTTTGTCTATCCGCTGCAGATTGCGATGCTGATTCCGTTCTTCCGGATGGGAGAAAAATTATTCGGTTCACCGCATTTGCCGCTTTCAGAAACTCAAATTTTGACGATGGTGCGCGCCAGTTTCTGGGGCGCCACCCGATTTTTATGGATGACGATCTGGCACGCGGTGGTGGCGTGGTGCTTGATCGCACCAATTTTCGTGGCATTAGCGTATCTGATTCTTGCGCCGCTCTTGCGGCGCGCGGCGGGAGCGATGCAAAACGAAAGGGCTACAGACTGAAGTCTGTCCCACTACAGCAAGAAGAGACACGCTACAGAATGTCGAGGACTTCTTCGTAGCGCTTGAACGGCGGAATGAGATACGCGCCGGCAAGCTCGCTGCGGGACCAGGCTAGCATTTGGCGGGCGACGTCGAAACCGCGTTCGCGGGCATTCGTGCCGGCGGATTCGAGCGAAGCGAGAACCTGCTGGGGAATCACGATGCCGGGGACTTCGTTGTTGAGGCGCAGCGCCTGCTTGTAACTGTTCAGCGGCCAGATGCCGACGAGCACGGGGATGGCGGGTTTGCCGCCTAGTTTCTTTACAAAAGCGTGCCAGTGCTCGGGATCGAAAATCGGCTGGGTCATGGCGAAGTGCGCGCCGGCTTCGATCTTGGCGTGGAAGCGTTCGATTTCGCCGTCGAGATCGTCGGCGACAGGATTGACGGCCACGCCGATGGCGAAGTTCGTGGCGCCGCCGAGAGTTTTGCCGGCCCAGTCGGTGCCCTGATTGAGGCGGCTGAGCACTTTGACGAGGCCTACGGAATCGACTTCATAGACGCCGCTGGTTTCCGGATAGTCGCCGACGGCAGGCGGATCGCCTGTGATGGCCAGGACATTGCGAACGCCGCCGACGGTCCAAGCACCGAGCAAGATGGCTTGCAAACCGATGATGTTGAAGTCGCGCGTGGTGAGATGCGGAACTGTTTCGACGCCGCGTGCTTCGAGAGCGCCGGCCGTGATGAGCGCGTCCATGCCTACGCGAGCCATCGCCCCGCTGTTGATGTCGATGGCGTCGACTTTTTTCGAGGCCATGATTTTGTCGACTTGCTCGAAGATGCGGTCGAGCGAGAGGCCTTTCGGCGGATCAATCTCGACGCAGACGGTGAACTCCTTGGCCTGGAGTTTTTTCCAGAAGCGGCTTTCTGGCTCGCGTTGCAAGACAGGAGCGGGTTTCGCGATGGCTTCGACGGAGTGATGCGCTGCAGTGGCTTTTGAGGGATGCAGCGACTTAACGGCTTCGGCCATGGCGCGGATGTGCGCGGGCGTGGTGCCGCAGCAGCCGCCAAGAATGCGGACGCCGAGAGCGGCGGCTTCGCGGGCAAAAAGTGCGAAATATTCGGGCGAAGATTTGGGATAGACAATGCGGTCGCCTTCGCGCTTGGGGAAGCCGGCGTTGGGCATGCCGCTGACACGTAGGTCGTCGATTTCAGTCAGCTCACGCAAAATGCTGAGCAAAGCTTGCGGGCCGAGAGTGCAGTTTGCACCTACGACCTGAACGTTTTTTCCCTTGAGTTGAGCGGCGGCATCGGCGGGGCGGAGGTCGCCGAAGGTAGTTCCTTCTTCGGAGTAGGTGAGCTGGGCGACGATGGGCAACCCAGAGAAGGAGCGGATGACGTCAACGGCGAGAAGAATTTCTTCGATGTAGGAAAAAGTTTCGAGGATATAGAAATCGACGCCGCGCTCTTCGAGAGCGAGCGCCTGCTCGTGAAAGACATCCTGAATTTCGTCGGGCGAAGGATGCCGGGATTGCACGCCGAGGCCGAGCGGGCCGATGGAACCTGCGATGAGGACTTCGCGGGGAGCAGATTCGCGGGCTTCGCGAGCGATCTTGACGCCACGGCTGTTGAGGCGCTGAACTGCGTCAGCGAGGCCGAGCGGGGCGAGCTTAAAGCGATTGGCGCCAAAGGTGTTGGTCTCGATAATTTGCGCGCCGGCTTCGATGTAAGCCAGATGGACACGAAATACGGCTTCGGGTTCGGTAGCGTTGAGCTCATCGAAACACCGCTGCGTGCCGACGGCTTCGTGCAGCATCGAGCCCATCGCGCCATCGGCGATGAGGATCGAGTCTTTCAACCGTTCGTTGAAGTCAAATATCTTCAAACGTATTCCGCCCTACTCTTTTGGATTGCGTCGCCCCGACACCTAACGCTTCTGTTCCATGAGGCTGGCGACGGTGCTCATCAGATCATACTTGGTGAGGATTTCGAATTTTGCGCCGTCCATTTCTACGAAGACGGCGGGATTTTCGTGGCTGAGAATATAGGTGACGCGCTCGACGGGCGAAGTGCCGGGAATGCGCGGGAGCGGCTTGCTCATGACTTCGCGGACCACGAGTTTGCGCAAGTCCTTGCCCTGAAGCGCCATCGTGAGAATTTGATCTTCATAGATGGTGCCGATGGGAATGTTCTCCTCGAAGACCGGAATTTGCGAGATGTCCTGCTCCTGCATGGTCTTCAGAGCATGGAAGACAGTCTGGTATGGACGAGCGATGACGAGCTCGCGGACTTTGCCGGACTTGTGCTTGGCATTGACGACTTCAGCGGCGGTGATGTGCACAGCAGCCTCCACATAGCCGCGCTCGCGCATCCACTCGTCGTTATAGACCTTGCTGAGATAGCGCATGCCAGTGTCCGGCAAAAAAGCAACGACGAAAGCTTCGGGACCAAGATCTTTGGCGAGGCGGAGGGTGGCGGAAATGCAACCGCCGCCTGATCCGCCGGTGAAAATGCCTTCGAGCTTGACGAGGCGTCGCGCTACGACGAAACACTCCTCATCGTTGACTTGAATGACGTCATCGAGAATCTTCATGTTCATGGTGGTGGGAAAAAAGTCTTCGCCGATGCCTTCGACGACGTAGGTTTTGGGCTTGATGGTCTCGCCGCGTTTGAAGAAATCGTAGTAAAGCGAGCCGAAGGGGTCGACGCCGATAATTTTGACGTTTGGGTTCTTTTCCTTGAGATATTTTCCGACACCGCTGACGGTGCCCCCGGTACCCATGCCGCAGACGAAATGGGTGATTTTGCCCTGACTGTCTTCCCAGATTTCCGGGCCGGTCGAGAGATAATGAGCCTCGGGATTCATGGGATTGTCATACTGATTGGGATAAAACGAATTGGGAAACTCTCGCGCGAGTTTTTTGGCGACGGAATAGTAGCTTCGGGGATCGTCGGGTTCGACGGCGGTGGGACAGACGATCACTTCCGCGCCGAGCGCTTTCAGGAGATCGACTTTTTCCTTGGATTGCTTGTCGGTGATGGTGAAGACCATTTTATAGCCGCGCACAGCGGCAACGAGCGCGAGCCCCATGCCGGTGTTGCCGCTCGTGCCTTCGATGATGGTGCCCCCGGGCTTGAGCAGGCCGCGCTTTTCAGCGTCGTCAATCATGGTGATGCCGATGCGGTCTTTTACCGAGCCGCCGGGATTGGTGTAGTCGGCCTTGACGTAGATCTGCGGCTTTAGGCCTTGATTGATGCGATTGAGGCGCACGAGCGGCGTTCGGCCAATGGCTTCGAGGATGTTGTTACATAGCATGAGATCTTCTCGCGTACAGTCCGGCGAGGATAGCGAGCTTGGCCTGTGCCATAATTCGTTCAGTTTAGCATGCAGCCTCTCGATGACACAGAAAGGTGAGGCGAAGGAGACGCATTTGGCACGGGAGAATATTTCGAGCGGAACGCTTTGGGAGCCGATTGTGGGGTACTCGAGGACAGTACGGATTGGGAACCTGATAGCAGTTTCGGGAACAACGGCGACGGGGCCGGACGGAAAGATTGTGGGAGTCGGCGACGCATACGCGCAAACCCAGCAGACGATTCGAAACATCGAGGCGGCACTGGTGAAGGCGGGAGCAGGATTGAAGGATGTGGTACGGACGCGGATTTTCGTGACGAACATTGCAGACTGGGAATTGATTGGGAGGGCGCACGGCGAGTTTTTCGGGGCAATACGTCCGGCAACGAGCATGGTGGAAGTTAGCAAGCTGATTTCACCGGAGATGCTGGTGGAGATCGAGGCGGATGCGATTTTGGAGTGAGGCAGAGGAAGTAGAGGAAGAGGACGCGGCCCTTTTGACGTTTGAGAGAATTACATGAGCATGGCGCTTTACGACGGATTTATTGCGGATTATTACGACGAGTCGCCGATGGTGCGGGGGCGGACGCGGGATGTGGCGTTCTATCGCGACGTCGTGCATGAGTTTGGCGACCCTGTGCTGGAACTGGGTTGCGGGACGGGGCGGATTACGCTGGCGCTGGCGGAAGCGGGGCACCGTGTGACCGGGCTTGATATTTCCGAGCGGATGCTGGAGCGCTGTACCCAGAAGCGGGCGGGATTGCCGACGGAGACGCGCGAGCGCGTGCATCTGGTGCAAGGGGACATGACGCGGTTCGATCTCGACGAAAAATTCCGCGTGGTGATCATTCCCTTTCGACCGATGCAGCATCTTCTTGAGATTGACGCGCAAGTTTCGTGTCTCGAATCCGTTCGCAGACACCTGCAGGCGGCAGGCCTGCGATTTGGAAAAAAGAGCGGGCGGCTGATTCTTGATGTTTTTCAGACGGACGCGGAACGCATGCACGATCCGGAGTATCAGAAGGAAGGCCCAGTGACGGAGTATTCGACGCCGGACGGCCGGAGAGTGCGAATCGCGGAACGCGTGGCGGCGTTTCACCGGGCCGAGCAGCGGAATGACGTGGAAATGATTTTTTACGTGACGGATGCACTAGGAAAAGAAGAGCGGCTGGTGTTTGCATGGACGCTGCGCTATTTCTTCCGGTATGAGGTGGAGCATTTGCTGGCGCGGTGCGGGTTTCGGGTTAGCGCCGTGTATGGGGATTTCGATCGGTCGCCGCTGGTGGATACCTCGCCGGAGATGATTTTTGTGGCGGAGGCGAAGTAAGAGTGAAGGGAGCACGGCGTGCCGTGCCCCCACGAAGAATCGCTCAGGAACTACCAGCTGGCGCGGATGCGATACCTGAGAACGGATGTGCCGTCCTTAGCCACGGGGACGTGGAATTGGGCGGCGAAGGCCGCAGTTTTGGTGTACTTGTAGGTGGAATTGAGCATTTGCCAGTCGCCGCCGATGGGCTCGTTGACTTCCACGGTGATGGGCGTGTCCTTGTGGTTGCGAAGGGTGATTTCGAATTCCATTTCCCAGGTGTGCGTGTCGATGCGCTTGTAGTCGGTCTGCTTGCGCTCCGCGACGACGTCGAAAGCATTGCCGATGTGCACGGTGACGTTTTCGTCTTTGGGGGTGTGGTCGATGCGGTCTTCGCCGACGAAGAGGATCCCGCCCTTCGAATCTTTCTGGTAGACGCGGACATTGCCGGCAGGCAGCGGCATGCCCAGTCCGGCTTTCTCTTCATTCCGGAATTTATAAAAGACCATGACGGCATCTTTCAGGGGCGAGCCGGGAGCTTGCGCGTTGCGGTAATAGTAGTTTAGGCCGTTTACCACGAAGATTTTCTCGACGGGGACGGCGGAGCCCTGGAGAAGGCTGATTTGTTTCGTTTCTTTGTCCTCGACGGAGGTGCGGCGGCCGAGCGTGTAGAGGTGGTATTCGGAGAAATTTTCCTGCTGGAACTGAGGCGCCGCCGCCTTGCTCATGACCATTTCCCTTGCCGCCATGTCGGCTCTCAATCCACCCTGTGCGGCAATACGGTTCAAATCGCCGGCGACGAGTTGGAGCCGTGCGTTGTGGAAGGCGGTGCCGCTGTTGTTGACGAGAGTGACCCAGCCGTCGAGGTCGGCGGCTCTGTCGTCGCGGGCAACCGTCAAGACGTAATCGGAATTCCAGGACAAGTTCGTGGCGAGATAAGACGCTTCGATCTGCTGCTTGCGCGGTCCGGAATTTTCGAGAGACATGAGGAGCGTAGGCCGGTCATATAGATTGGCCGGAACCTCTGGAAAGCGATAGCTTTCCGCATACCCGCCGGTAACGATATCGTTGCCAATCTTCCAGACGGGGCCGTTGTTGTCCGAGAGCAAGACCGCCCTGATCTCTTCGCGCTTAGTCGTACCGTTGTCCATGTAGGAGCGGACGAGCGTAACCTCTTTGCCGACGTATTTGTGAAGAAGCTTGGCGGGTTCGAGGAGATCGTATTCGTAGTTCTGCTCGATGACGCCGAGCTTATCGGGTTCGGTGAGCGAGCGGAAATGGACCGTGGCGGGATTGACAGTGGCAGCGATGTCCATAAATTTCAGGCGGAACATGCCATCAGGCAAATTGAGATTGCGGACATCGCGAACGAGAGCGATGTTCGAATTGTAGACGGTGACGTTGAGATCGCTCTGGTCGTTCAGGCTGGTGGACTGATCCGGGGCGGTGGCGCGAGGGGCTTCCTTTTCCTGCGCGGCAAAGACGTGCTGTCTGCGGGAAGCAGGATAGAAGAAAGCAGCAGCGACGAGCAGAGCGGCAGTGCCCGAAAGAATCCAGGGCAAGCGGCGCTGCCATTTTGATCTGTGGTTTTCCATTGCGTTCACCTCATTCAAGATTGCGCTTCAAGCTTAGAACGACGGGAGGAGAATTCCTTGCAAGAGGTGCGGGCGAATGCTTGTCGTGCACTACTCTGTGGGAACCGAAAACCAGGTCGATCCGCCATCCGAGGTTTGATACGTTTTGATGAGACCGGTTTGCTGGTCCGGTATAAACCAAATCCACGCATGCATGGCGTCGGCGGCGCGAACGCCAGTGAGGTCATTTGAGACCGGCGAGTCCAGCTTGGTCCAGTGCGCGCCGCCATCGGCAGTGCGCAGGATGGTGCCCGCATTGCCGACGACCCAGCAGATTTTTGCGGACGGAGCGGAACCGGCCAACAAATCCGTGCTCACGCCGCTGGTTTGCAGCGTCCACTTGAGGCCTCTGTCCGATGAATGTTCGAGAGAGCCGGACGGGCCCACTCGCCAGAGGTGCTTTCCATCCGGTGCAACAAAGACATGGGGATTTTGAAGCGCGGCGGCGCGCAACATGGCTTTGGCTTGAGCGCGGGATTGGGGTTCAGCGGAAATTTCGACCGACTCCGCAGTTGCTGAAATAGAATCGGCGTTTGTAACCTTTGCTTTCGGCAAGGGGAGATTCGATGCAGGCGCGGGCGGCGTCGCCTTCTCCGGAGAGGGCGCCGAAATGGCTCCACCGTCAAGGAAGCTGGGTAGCGAAGCCGGTGGAGGAGGCGGAGGTTGTGGCGAGGCTGTCAGCTTACCGTTTGCCGGGAGTTTGGGCGCAGTCTGCGCGTCAAACTTTTTTTGATCGAGTGCTGCTCCGGCAGCCGGAGCAATTCGCGAGGCTTGTTGTTGCTGTTCTTGCTTTTGCCTGTTCAAGGACGGTCCGGAAGCGCTCTTCGCGGCGTCGGCATACGGAGCTTGTTGCGCCGGTTGCGCTTGCTTGTGCAATTCGTTGGCCGCGGCATCGCGGTCAGACAAGACGGCGCCGGCGATTCCTCCAACAGATTGATCGGCGCGCTGATCTTTTTCTTTTCGCTCGCTAGGCACGACGCGCTGGGGTTGCGTGGGAGGGTTGACCGCCGAAGGCTGCCGATTCTCCGCAATTTCAATGGGTGATCCCGGCGCGACATGCGAGGGCTTCGGTTCTCGCAAGGAAATAAAAGCGATCAGACCGGCGGCGATTGCGCCCGCGGGAACAAGCCAGAGCCAGCGCGAACTCGGTGGGCGTTTCGCACGGCCGGAGTGCGGGGCATCGAGTGAGATGACTTTCGTGGCCGCTGCTGTGTGGATGGCGGATACTCGTTCGTCAGTTTCCAGAGCGGCCGGGATTTCGAGCCGCGTTTCAAGATGCGCCAGCACAAGCTGGCAGTTGTCACAGCTCACGACATGCTGCTTCCATGAATTCCGTTCCTCGGACGAGAGCGACCCATCGTGATAAGCCGCCAGGGTCTCAGGATCGGGGCAAGACATGCTCTGCGCTGCGCCAAGTGCGTTTGTATTTACCCCGGAGGACGCGGAGGAGCGCAGATGGCGGGCGAGCGCTTTTTCAAAGTTCAATTCGCGGTCGTCATGCGCCATGGTCTTCCCCTTCCTTAGAACGAGGCTTGGCCGGGTTCTTGCATCCATCCTTTATGCAGTGTGGCGTCCGGGTTCGCAGTTTCATGGGTCAGGCCTCCCGGCCGAGGGGCTCGAGCGGCTTCGGTGCTGGAGAAGTTTTTCGAGATCGAAGGAAGCATCCGCGGAGGCGTACTCAAGACATAAAGCGATTTGTGCGTCGCTGAGACCAAGCTCGCCAGCGGAGCCGTTGGCAGCCGGGAAGCCATTGCGAAGGGTTTCTTCGACCGCGCGACGCAGCGCGAGGCGAATGCGATCTAGATTCCGCGAGACGCTGGACTCATGCTCGCCGAGTTGTCTGCCGATTTCGGCGAGCGTTTGCTCCTTGGCATAGTACAAGCGCAAGCGCTGTTCATCGCGGGGATCGAGGGCGGCCAGAGCCGCCTGCAACGCGCGGACGAAAAGCGTGATGTAGCGCTCGCGATTAGGGTCATGAGTCTGCCCGGACACTCGCGCTGGATACCGAGGAGAGTGGCTATTCGACTCGTCGTCCTCGAGGGATTCGAAACGCCGCCCCGCGCGGATAGCGTCGATGTGGCGCTGGGCAAGGACAGCGCGCAGCCAGGTTTTCAGCGAGCTGCGGCCGTGAAAGTAACGGAAAAGAGAACTCTCGCGGCGGGCGCCCTCGGTGAGGCCATAGAGCTCGGCAAAAAGGGAATCGGCGAGTTCGCATGCCGCTGGCAAACTCGAGCTGCACCGGAGAACCGCCGCGGCTGCGGAGCGCAAATAACTGCGATAGGCGCCGACGAAATGCTCCCACGCCGCTTCGCAATTTTCGAGGCAAGCGGTGGCCAGGGCCAAGTCCTCGAGATGCAGGGACGAAAAATATTCCTCGACTTTATCCGGCGCCAGGCTTCCGCTGGAAAGCCGTTTCTCCGCGCTGCGGTTTAGCGCAATTGTGAAGCTGTCCCGCGACAGGCCCCACCGCCCGGCGTTCGATTGTGCATAGAGCCCCTCGATCTTGCCCGAAGACGCTGCCCCCATTTGCGCGAGCAAGGGACGGCCTGCGGACTTGCTGCTTCGCGAGCTGTTTGGGGCATCTTCCTTCATGGACGATTCACACGTTTACAGTATCGCAGACCATCCAACGCCAAAGGTATCTCCGGCATCCTAAGAGCTTAATCCAGCATGGGAGGGCAAGTATGCAAAAGTTCGAACCCCAAGGGGCTGGATTGCGGTATCCTATAGGGGTTGCGCATCCCACCCCGCAACTGGAACCGCCTCGCTGGGTTAGCAGATTGGGAGCGAACCGTGCGAACGCGGAACCATTAGCGACTTCGCGACGCTAGTACGAAAGTCCTATTCGGACGCCCTCAGCCCCGTCAGTAACCTAGTACTGGAAAAGCGCACGCTTTGAAAAACTGGCGAATGTGGGATCGTTCGGCCTTCCTGGAAGTCCGAGGTTCCCCAGATACAAAATTCCTGAGGCGGCACGCGGATGATAACCATGATTGCAGATCCACCAAGAAGTGCGACGCGGTTGGGCGTCGGATTGGACGCTGACAGGCGGCGCTTGCCGAATGCAGATGCGTGGAAAACGGCCATTGGCAGCAGGCCGGTACCCGCTCGTCTCGTCTTACTGCCGGATTCTAAGCCCCGCTGGGACCGAATGGGCATCAGCGCAGGGGTCCAACTTGCCTTGCTGATTTTTTGTGTACTGATTCCGCTGATATATCCCGAGCAGATCCGAACAGCACTGCACTATCAGATGGTTCAGATAGCGCAGCCGGAAACGATGATTCCCGTGGCACCACCGCCACCGCCGCCACCAAAAGTGGTGAAAGCGAAAACGCCGCCACCTCCGAAACCGAAAGTGGTGGAGCCCGTGAAGCTGGATCCGGTGAAACCGCACATTTTTGAAATACCGAAGGCCGTGGTTCCGAAAGTGCAAAAAGTAGAAGCCCTGGCGCCGGAGATGCAAGCGCATCTCGAAGCGGCGAAGATCGACACGGCGACAAATCAACCTAAGCGCCCCAGAGAAGACGTGAAGCTGAACAATATTGGTTCGGGGAGTGCCGCGCCGGCGACCGTCAAAGCGCCGATTGAAAAAGTGCAAACGGGCGGATTCGGCGATCCGAATGGAATGCCGGGCAAAGGCGATCCCAAGCACGCTACAACTGTGAACCGCCTAGGATCACCTGCACTACCGGGCGGGCCAGGCTATGGCAACGGAACCGGCGGCGACAAGGGCATCCGCGGTACTGTGGCGAGCACTGGTTTTGGGAATGGTATCGCAAATCCTCCTCCGAGCGGAGGCAAACAAGGAAAAGTGCAGTCTTCGGGCTTTGGAGATCAGACCGTAGCGGACGCACCGAAGAAAAAGGCGGCATCAGCCGAAGGACCGATCGACACTCCTGTTAACATCCTGGACAAGCCGAAACCTCAATACACTGCCGAAGGGCGTAGTCTTAAGCTAGAAGGAGACGTGGTTATCGACGTGGTGTTCCTCTCAAACGGCACCATGCAGATAAATCGCGTCGTCAGTGGATTGGGCCACGGCCTCGATGAGGCCGCGGTCCGAGCGGCCCAACAAATCAAGTTCAAACCAGCAAAACGCGAAGGCCAGCCGGTCGATTTTCCGGCCCGCGTGCGGATTGAATTCCGTATGGCCTACTGAGGGGAGAGAGAAATGCGCAAGTTAGGCACAGTTGTCCTCGGATTCGTCTTGGGTGGGTCCGGGGCCATCGCCAGCGCTGCGGCGCCAGAACCGCAACAGGCGCGGACGATGGACCAGGTGATCGACCGGGTCGTCACGAACGAAAACCGTCTGAACCAGCAAATTCGGCAGTACTCACCGCTGGTGGAGACTTACATTCAGAATTTGAAGCCCGACAAGGAACTCGGCTCCGTTCCGGCCGGCGACAAGTATTTTCTGGGACGCGCCGATTTCTCGAAAGGCGTTGCACTGGTGCCATTGAGCGAAACGAGCGGCAAGGGAAAGAAGATCATCGGGTCGATCGGTAATTTCTTCTCGTTCGCGATGCAGTTCCTTCCCGACGGCTTCCTGCAGATGATTTACCTGGACACGAACGGCTTCGACAAGCAGCACTACAAATTTGACTACGTTCGCCGCGAATTCCTCGGCGAAGTCCGCACCCTGGTGTTCGACGTGACGCCGCTGGCCAAGTCCGGCAAGGGACGGTTCCTCGGGCGCATCTGGGTCGAGGACCAGGATTTCCACATCGTCCGATTCAACGGCGCGTACAGCGGCAGCGCGCACACGAACTACTACTTCCATTTTGACAGCTGGCGCACCAACGTGCGGCCCGAACCTGTGGCTGCCGGCGTTCATCTACAGCGAAGAGTCGGACCTGAACTTTGCCCTGTCCAAGCGGCTCTCCTTCAAGGCGCAGACGCGGCTGTGGGGATACAACCTCGGCCACTGCGCGCAGGAGCAGGAACTCAGCAAGATCCTGGTCGCAAACGCCGGTCAAGGATCAGACCACAACCGCGAACGATTTAACCCCGTGATGGCGCAGCGCAATTGGGACCGCCAGGCGGAAGATAACGTCGTCGACCGGCTGGAGCGCCTCGGCTTGCTCGCACCGCAAGGCGAAGTGGACAAGGTTCTCGAAACCGTCGTGAACAACCTCGAAGTGACCAACAACCTGGACATCCAGCCCGAAATCCGCTGCCGCGTGCTGCTGACTTCGACGCTGGAATCGTTCACCATCGGCCATACCATCGTGTTCAGCCGCGGATTGATCGACGTGCTGCCGGACGAAGCCAGCCTGGCGACAATGGTCGCCCACGAGATGGGCCACGTCGTTCTCGGCCACCGCATCGACTGCCAGTATGCCTTCTTCGATCGCTTGCTGTTCGATGAGAAGGACACATTCCGCCACTTCGGTTTTGCGCGCACGCCAGATGAGGAAAAGGCCGCCAACGCCAAAGCAATCGAATTGCTGGGCAAGTCGCCGTACAAGGATCAGCTTGGCAACGCAGGGCTCTTTCTGACGGCGCTCCAAACCCGCCAGAAGGAAATCCCCAACCTGATCAGCGCGCACCTCGGAGATCGCGTGCCGTCACTCGCCGATCTGAAATCGACTGCTCCTGCGGATCCCAAGCAGAACCCCCAGATGATTGCGGCGCTGCCAATTGGCGGACGCGTGAAGATGGATCCCTGGAACGACAAACTGGAATTGATCAAGAGCAAGCCGGTGGGCACCATCGCCGAGCGTGAAAAGATGCCGTTCGAATTGACACCGTTCATGCCTTACCTGACGCGTTTCGGGAGTGAGTCAGGCAAGCCGATCGCGGCGAGCGCTACCACTCAGGGTGACGCGAAGCCCGGCGAGGCACTCCAAAAACCCAACCAATAGATTTGAGAGTTGAAGAATTTGGCCCGGTGAAGCCTCTTCGCCGGGCCTTTTTTCTTTTGGATGGAAAATCTACTTCCCAGGCGCCAGTGTTTGCATCAACTTATAATTGAACTCCACGCCGTCGTAGAAATCCTGGACTCGGACGCGTTCGTCCTGCCCGTGCGCCCTGCGGTTGTCGATATCGAGGAACACGCCGGCGACCCCGTAGGTGGGAATGCCCGCCATGCGCAAGAAGCGCCCGTCTGAGGCTCCCGTGTCCATCACCGGCATGATGGGAAGCGGTCCCCAAACGCCGCTGGCCGCGGTTTCAACAGCATTCATCAGATCCGGCCGCAGGGGAGACGGCGGCACACGCTCCGGCAGAATAAGATTGCCGTCGGCGTCGCGCTGCTCGACGAAGCCCACCTTGATCTGGGGATCTTCCACGACCTTAATTAAAGCTTCCTTTATCTTGTTGGGATCTTCGCCCGGCAAGATGCGGCAATTCACGTTGGCGTGCGCGGTTTGCGGCAAGGCGTTCGGAGCATGCCCGCCGGAAAGCATAGTGGCCACGCAAGTGGTGCGAAGAATTGCGTTGTAGAAAGGGTTTTCCGAGAGCCGCGCGATGGCTGCGCCATCCGGGGGAATCTTTGCCGCCGCCTGCATTTCTGACGCGAGCGGACCGCCCTCGATGGCAGCGCTCTTTTCGAGCATAGAGCGCGTAATTTCATTCAGCTCTGCTGGAAAATTGTAGTTAGCCAGTCTGGTCAGCCCTTCGGCCAGATGATAGATGGCATTGTTGCGCGTTGGCCGGGAGCTATGGCCACCGGGGTTTTTTACTTCAAACTGAAAATCGACATACACCTTTTCGCTCGCTTGCACCGCGCCATAGTTCTTCTTTCCTTTGACGCTCATAAAATCTCCGCCATCCAGATTCACGCAGAATTCCGCGTCTATCCAGTCGCGGTGATGCTTGAGGAGCCACTCAACTCCGTTGAAGTTGCCGCCTTCTTCGTCCGCGGTGAGCGCCAGGATGAGATCGCGGTTGGGAGATCCACCCAATTTTTTCATGCGAATAAAATTCTCCACCAGGATGGCAGCCCCGTCTTTGATGTCCACGGTGCCGCGCCCGTAGAAATAGCCGTCCTTTTCGACAAATTGAAAAGGATCCGTGGTCCAGTCTTCGCGGCGAGCCTCCACGACATCCAAATGGGCTAGAAACAGAATTGGTTTCTGCTGTCGCGTTCCGTGCAGGCGCACGACGAGATTCTTCTTGCGCTCGTTGGGGCCGGCAACGATGACGTCTTCCTCGGGGAAGCCTGCGTCGCGCAGCCGCTTGGCCATTGCCTCCGCGGCGGTCGTCACGTTGCCGACGGAATCCGTGGTGTTGATTTCGATGAGCTGCTTGAAGATTTCGCGTGATTGTTGCTTGGTATCCTCCTGGCCTTGCGCAATTGCAAAGGGGGCATGGAGCATGAGCGTGCAGCACAGCATCATCCATTGTTTACTTCGTGGCATTCCTTGCTCCTTGTGCAAATTCATTCCGGCGAATGGGGCGCTCTCTCCGTGGGCACTGGTGGCAACGCAAGTGCCCTGCGAAGACATCCGGAGACGTAGGAGGCAGACAGAAAAAGCAGAACCAGTCCCAAGCCCGGGTCAAAAAAGAAACGTAGAACAAAGGCAGCAAAAACCATGAGGCCAACCATTTGAGGCTTCATCAATGGCTGAGCGAATCTCCAGTTCACGAACCGGGCAATCTCTTGCGGCCACTTGAAAACCCAATAGAGGTTGTAGATGGGAATGAAATGGAAGCCAACGGCCCGGGTCGGCGAAATCGGGTGCTTCCAACCGGGCACGTGCTGCATCACCACGTGATAGCGATAAACGCATACAAGCCAATATACGCCGCCGACGAACATCACGAGAAACAAATACAAGGGAGGAATGGGGAATTCGGCTTTGGCCATCTCCGGGTGGAGTGTGGCCGCCACGAATTCCGCAACGATTGTGGCAAAGCCCAGGAGATAGCCAACCCAAAGCTGCGGGAGAGGCGGCAGCTTTCCGGGATGCATCTGTGTTGATGATACGCCGTCCGGAGATTCGTCCATCCCATCCTCGATAAACGCGCTTGGCAGCGTAACGGTCGTCACACTCGTCCGTCAAACAGTTTGGAATGCAGACGCGCGAAGGACTCTTGCGTCAAGTTGCCTCGCCATCGCGCATTTCATAGACTGGCTGAGCACCAACAACGGGAGGATAACGTGACATCAACCAAAAAACGCATGGCGCAAATCGCTTTCGGGACGGTTCTGTTTGTCGCGGGAATCGCAGCGGGTTCGCTGCATGCCCGGAGCGCCGCTGTACAGAACCGATTCGGGCAGCCGAAAACTGTCTTGCATGTGGTGATTTACAAGTTTAAAGACGCCACTTCCAATAATGACCGAGACAACGCCATCAACGGGATAAAGGAGATGGCCGCGAAAATTCCGGGCATCAAGAATGTGTGGCTCAAAACAGAACGCAACCAAATCAAGGACTTCAGCGGGGTGTACGCAATCGAATTCACGAGCGCCGAAGCTGCCGCCGACTATTCCGAGAGCCCCGTCCATGAAGCCTGGTCCAAAAAGTGGCAGGAGTTGCGAGAGAACAGCCTTTCCTTCCAGATTTCGAATCCGTAGAACTTAAACGGCCGGCGTCTGTCTTTGTCGTCCTCGCCGCTGCTCAGTTCTCGCGGACAATTCCGAATCTGCGCCGGAAAATGGCGTCTACCGCTCTGTCTGACAGCAACCTTTTGCACCATTTTGCAATGATAGCTAGCCCGGTGACGAGGTAGCGAGTTTTCGGATTTGGTGCTTCCATCGCTTGCAGGATGGTCCGCGCGCAATCCTCAGGTGTGGTTTTTGATTTGGCGCGAGCGCCTGTGACACTGGCGAGGAATCGCGCGTACAAAGGGGCGTAAGGACCGTTATTCATTTTATCCAGGTAAGGTTTCGAAAGTTCCAAGGCTGCTTGCTGGATGCCCGTCACGATGTAGCCCGGTTCGATCAGGACCACTTGCACGCCGAAGGGGTACAGCTCGAGGCGCAACGCGTTGCTCATGGCTTCGAGGGCGAACTTGCTGCTGCTGTAAGCGCCTTGCGTCGGCGCGGTCACGAAACCGGAGACGGAACTCATCATCACGATGCGGCCGCGCTTTCGTTCGCGCATGTGCGGCACAACGGCTTGAGTTACGCGTAGGACACCGAAAAAATTCGTCTCGAACTGGCGCCGCCAGTCCTCCATTCGCAAGTCTTCGACAGCAGCGCTGAAGTTCACGCCGGCATTATTGATGAGGAAGTCGATGGCGCCCGCTTTTTCAAGGATGCCAGTCACAGCTCGTTGGACGGATGCGCCATCGCAGACGTCCAGTTCGAGCGTTTCAAGAGGCAGCTTTTTCTCGCGAGCCTGCGTATCGAGCTGGGCCCGTTTTTCGGCCGAACGTCCCGCCGCGAATACCCGATAGCCGCGCTGCGCAAGCAAAAGCGCCGCGGCTCTGCCTAAGCCGTCCGTTGCGCCGGTGATCAGCACGGTCTCTTGGAGCGCTGCCCTGTTCGTCATTGCCCCCCTCCAACTTCCTTATAATCCAAGGAAGCATTATGCTACCCCGGCTCCTGTGCCGCGGCTATCGCGCGAAACGACTGAAACGTTTGTTGCGAACCGCCCGTCACATGATGCAGCGGCCGGCTAGGTGCCAGGAAAAATTCCAAAGTGAGGCGATGATGAGAATTCGGCGTGGAAATTTGTGCGGAACTGTCTCGGCAGATCGCAATTTGCCGCGTAGGGCTTGGTTGCCGGTCGTTGCAGCTCTCCTTTTCAGCAGCCTCTCGGCATCGCTTGCAGGCGCACAGACAAATCCAGCGAACGATGAAGAGTACGGGAAGAAGATACACGAGTTTACGACGGAGCCGTTCTTCCTCACCGACCTTGTCGATCACCTCCCGGCTTCCGCAACTCTGCCCTCGCCAGACAAAATTCTTGGCCACATCGTTGGTGCGCCGGGCTTTCTTACTTATTCGAAGGACATCTACCGGTATTACGACGAGCTTGCGAAAGCCAGCCCGCGCGTGAAGGTCTACCATGTGGGCAAATCCGAAGAAGGGCGAGACTTTCTGCTCGTCGCCGTGAGCGACGAAACCAACATCGCGCAGCTTGACCATTTGCGCGACATCACCGCAAGGCTTGCCGATCCCCGCAAACTCACCGAGACCGACGCGAAGCAGCTGATTTCCGTGGGTAAGCCGTTTTACTGGGCGTCCGGTTCGATTCACTCTCCCGAGACGGGCTCGCCGGAAATGCTGATGGAGTTGGCCTACCGCCTGGCCGCGGAAGACTCGCCGTTCATTCAGAACATTCGCAAGAACGCTATTTTTCTGATTACTCCGATCGTAGAGGTGGACGGTCATGACCGTGTTGTGGACTCCTGGAATTATAAGAAGTCCAACCCCGACAAGGCGCAGCCAGATCTCGTGTACTGGGGACACTACGTCCAGCACGACAACAATCGCGACGGCATTGCGATGGCCCTCAAGCTTTCGCAAATGATGATGCAGACCTTTTTCTATTGGCACCCGCAGGTGCTGCACGATCTGCACGAGTCAGTTCCATATCTATACGTTTCGACAGGCACGGGACCGTATAACGCGTGGCTCGACCCAATCGTGATCAACGAGTGGCAAAAGTTTGCGTACAACGACATACAAGGACTGACCGAGCGCGGCGTTGTCGGTGTGTGGACACACGGCTTTTACGACGGATGGGCGCCCAACTATATGTTTTACGTCGCGAATGGCCACAACTCGATCGGGCGCTTCTACGAAACGTATGGCAATAGCACTCCCGAAACGAAGGAAGCCGAATTGCCGCCGAGCTCCACGAGCCGCACGTGGTTCCGGCCGAACCCGCCTCTGCCCAAAGTGATGTGGTCGCTGCGCAACAACACCAACATGGAGGAAAGCGGGGTGCTCCTTGCGCTGGACTACACCGCGCAGCACGGGCAGGAACTCCTGAAGGATTTCTACGAGAAGAGCAAACGCTCCGTGGCAAAAGCGACGACGGAGGGGCCTGCGGCTTGGGCCATCGTGAATGACGGCAGGCGCCCGGCGCTCGCGGCGCAGCTGGCCAATTTGCTGCAGAAACAGGGCGTCGAAGTGCAAAAGCTCGAGCAGGATTTTGAAGCTAAGGAGACGCCGCCTCCCGCAGCGAAGCCGGCTGAAGGGAAGACCGAGGCCAAGCCGGAAAGCAAAGTCGGCGACAAAAAGAAGGCGGAGAAATCGGAAAAGCCCAAGGAAGAAGCAAGCGCGAAGAAAACCGAGGAAGCGAAAGCCACGAAGCTTCCTCTCGGGAGCTACATCATTCGCATGGACCAGCCTTACAGCCGCATGGCGGACATGCTGCTCGATACGCAGTATTACTCGACGAATGACCCGCGTCCTTACGACGACACGGGCTGGACGCTCGGGCCCTTGCGCAACGTCAAGACCGTGCGCGTCACGGACACGGCGATCCTCAAAGCTCCGATGACGCTTGTGGACGCGAGCGCGAAGTTCGACGGCGGAGGCGTGATTCCTCCGCACTCGGAAAAAGGAAGAGCGGCGGCAGCGGCGAAATTTTACGTGATCAACGCTACCGCCGAGCCCAACCTCGCTACCCTGCGCTTTCGGCTGAACGACGTAAAATTCTTTGCCGCGGAGGATGGCTTCGAGGCGGCGGGACAGAAATTCGTCCCTGGCACTTTCATTCTTCCGCTCGAAGGCAATCCGGCCGATTTGGACATGCGGCTAAACGCCGCTGCACGCGAACTGGGAGTGCGAGTGACAAGCGCCGAGTCCGTGCCGGATGTAGCGCGTCATGCCGTCGGCGTCCCTCGCATCGCCCTGATGCACAACTGGACGGACACGCAAAATGAAGGGTGGTTCCGGCTCGCGCTGGAAGAGACTCATGTGCCTTATGCCTACATTTCCGACATCACTGTTCGCAACACGGCGAACTTGCGCGATAAGTACGATGTAATTCTGTTCCCTCCGACGTTTTTTGGGCTCCAGCAAATTATCAACGGCATACCGGCGCGCACGGAGGCGGACGGCACTGAAGCCGGTGGGCCGATTCCTTGGGAGAGCACTTCCACGACACCGAACTTCGGCGGCGTCGACCAGGCTGCGGACATTCGCGGTGGTCTGGGATTCGATGGCGTCGCTCATCTCAAGAAATTCATTGACGACGGAGGCCTCTTCATTCCCATTGGCCCGAGCGCGCATCTGCCGATCGACCTCGGAATCACCGATACGGTGATGGTCAGCGATACGCATCAACTGCAAGCGCGCGGGATGATTGCTCGCGCAACCGTCGAGGACAAGGCCAGCCCCATCACTTATGGCTATGACGATTCTGTTGGCATTTATTTCAATCAAGGGCCGGTGTTCAACGTTTCCGTGGCCGGCAGATTTGGCAGATTTTTTGGCGGCGACGGCGGCGGCTCGCGCCCAAGCGGCCGTGGCTCGATGACCGATCCGGATATTCCGCAGGGTCGGCCGTGGACCGCGCCGGAGCCTCCGGTGCATCGGAGCAAGGCGGAAGAGGAACTCTACGTCAACCCGGAGTTGAGGGCGGATTTGAGTTCATTTCTTCCGCCGCCTTCCCTTTACCCGCGTGTCGTGCTGCGCTTCGCCCCGGAAAAGGAGTTGTGGATCAGCGGGATGCTCGCGGGTAGCTCCGAGCTGGCTGAAGCGCCTGCAGTCGTCGACGTGCCAGTGGGCCGTGGGCACGTCATTTTGTTCGCCACTAACCCTATGTGGCGGCAGGAGACGCAGGGAGAGTTCATGCTTCTGCTCAACGCGGCTTTGAATTTTGACCATTTGAACGCCGGGCGGAAGACACCTGCCCCAGCCGCTGCAAAGGCCCCGTCCACGGCGACAAAACCATAGGCGCGCACATTACATCCTAGCGTCTCGTTTTCGGCACAGCGGGCTGCCACCGCGGACATGCGTGCAAGAAGGGCTGCTAAGATCGTTCTATCTTTGTAGCTTCCACTGGAACGCGTGGGTGTGCCCGCATGTCAGACGACGGCAGTCCTTCGAATCGAGAACCTGACAGGAAGTGGCGCCTTGGGTTTTGGAGCCTAATCGCCACGCAATTTCAGGGTGCGTTCAATGATAACGGCCTGAAATTCTTTGTGATTTTCCTCATCCTCGGAACTAATCCAACAGACTCACAGAAGGATCTCCTGGTCTTCTACGTGGGAAATTTGTTTGCTGTTCCATTCCTTCTTTTTTCAATGGCCGGTGGCTATCTGGCGGATCGTTTCAGCAAACGGAGTGTAGCGATCGGCACAAAAATCTTCGAAATCTTCGCGATGATGTTCGCAATCTACGCCTTCGCGCAGGGCAACACGCGCATGGCTTTTGTGGTGATTTTTCTTGCCAGCACGCAAGCCGCATTTTTCGGCCCCGCGAAATACGGCCTGCTTCCCGAAGTGCTTCCGGACCAGTTGTTATCCTGGGGCAACGGCATCCTCGAGCTCACAACTTTCATTGCGATTATCGCGGGAGCCGTGGCCGGCCCGCTGCTGGCCCAGAGGTTTCACGGACGAGAGGTTCTTGCAGGGATTATCTTTGGAGCCTGCACTTTACTCGGACTGACGACGAGCTTCGCAATTTCGCATGTTCCTGCCGCCGACCCTTCCCGGAAATTCAGCTTCAACATTTTTGGCGATCTCCTAAAGCAAGTTCGAATCGTCCGGCCGGACCGGACCTTGCACCTTGCCGTCGTAGGCAATACTTACTTCTGGTTCCTCGGCGCGCTGCTTCAGTTCGTGATCGTCTTTTACGGACGCGAGATTTTGCATATCGATGAAACGCACGGCGGCTACTTGCAGGCCGCTCTTGCCATTGGCATAGGCCTCGGCAGCTATGCTGCGGGCCTGCTTTCTGCGGGAAAGATCGAGTATGGCCTCATTCCTCTGGGCGCCGTCGGCATGTCGTTGTTTGCTTTCGCGATCTCCTTGCACGGATTGACATTTCTCCAGGTGATCTTGCTGCTGGCCGCCCTCGGATTCTCTGGCGGATTCTTCATCGTTCCAATCAATGCATTAATCCAGCACCGGCCCGACGAAGACAGGAAGGGAAGTGTCATTGCGTTCGCAAATTTCCTGTCCTTCGTTGGAGTCATCGCTGCTTCCGCAATCTATTCCGGGTTTACGCATTATTTGCACGTCGGATTGGAGTCCTTCTTCATTTGGACGGCGGTGATGTCGCTCGCGGCGACCGCTTATGTTCTCTGGCTGTTGCCGGACTCGCTGCTCCGTCTGCTTCTATGGATGCTCACGCACACGCTATACCGGCTTGATGTGGCCGGTCGTGAACGCGTGCCGGCACGGGGCGGCGCGCTACTCGTTCCGAACCACGTTTCCATGGCCGACGCCGTGCTCCTTCTCGCGGCGCTCGACCGTCCGGTGCGCTTTTTAATGTTCAAAGGCTCTTACGAACATCCCTTCGTTAAACCTTTCGCAAAGATCTTGGGCGTTATCCCGATTTCTTCCGATCAAGGCCCGCGCGAAATGATCCATTCCCTACGCCGCGCCACGCAGGCCCTGCAGGAGGGCGAACTGGTCTGCATTTTCCCCGAGGGACAAATGACGCGCATCGGACAAATGCTTCCCTTCCGCCGCGGCATGGAACGCATCATCAAAGGCGTTGACGTTCCCATCATTCCTGTGAATCTTGACGGCGTATGGGGCTCGATTTTCAGCTTTGCGGGCGGCCGCTTTCTTTGGAAATTTCCTCGCCAGTTGCCGTATCCAGTGCGAGTAACTTTTGGTGTCCCTCTTCCTTCGACGGCAACATCGCAGGAGGCGCGACAGGCTGTGCAAGACCTGAGCGCGGAAGCGTTTGGCCGCCGCAAAGGTCACATGCGTCCCCTGCCGCGAACATTCCTCTACACGGCGCGGCGCCATCCGTTTCGATTCGCCATGGCCGACGGACAAACGCCTAAGCTCACCTTTTTCGCCATGCTGGCAAGAACCCTGTTCCTGGCGCGGCGCTTGCGAAAAACGTGGCAAGGACAGGAAATGGTCGGTGTGCTGTTGCCTCCTTCGATTGCCGGCGCGCTGGTGAATCTCGCAGCAATGCTAATGGGAAAAGTGCCGGTCAATCTGAATTACACGGCTTCCAACGAAACGCTGGAATCCTGCGCCAAGCAGTGCAACCTGAAAACGGTGATTACGGCCCGCGCTTTTCTCGAGCGCGTGTACGTGCAGCCGCCTGCCGAGACCGTATTCCTCGAAGACGTGGCGCAAAAGCCTGGGTTCAGCGAGCGTCTCGGCGCTGCGCTGGCGTGTTTGCTCCCGGCGCGAAGCATTCAAAAATATGCCGGCGCTGAGCGCAAGACGCAACTCGAAGACATCGCCACGATTATTTTTTCCAGCGGCTCCACAGGCGAGCCCAAAGGCGTCGTCCTGACCCATTACAACGTGGCTGCAAACGTCGAGCAGCTCAACCAGGTTTTTCTCCTGCACTCCAACGATCGCATCATGGGAATTCTCCCGTTCTTTCACTCCTTCGGCTTCACGGGTACACTGTGCCTCCCGGCCGCGACCGGAATCGGCGTCGTGTTTCATCCGAATCCGCTGGATTCTCGCGTTATCGGCGCCCTCGTCAACAAATATGCGGTCACCATGCTTCTTGCCACGCCGACTTTTCTCAATGCCTACACGCGCCGCTGCGAGCCAGAACAATTTGGCAGCCTACGCTTTGTGATGGCCGGCGCAGAAAAGTTGCCAGAACGCATTGCCCAGGCATTTGAGGACCGCTTCGGCATTCGCCCGCTCGAGGGATACGGCTGCACGGAGTGCTCGCCGGCTGTGACAGTGAATACGATTGATTTTCGCGCGGCATCTTTCCGCCAGGTGGGCGCAAAACGCGGCAGCATCGGCCACCCGCTGCCGGGGATGACCGTCAAGATCATCGATCCCGAAACCCTGCAAACTCTCGCAGTCAATCAACCAGGCTTGCTGCTCGTGCGCGGACCCAACGTGATGCAGGGCTACTTGAATCAGCCGGAAAAGACGGCGGCCGTATTGCGCGACGGCTGGTACAACACCGGGGACATCGCGATGCTCGATGAAGACGGATTTCTGCGCGTCACCGATCGCTTGAGCCGTTTCAGCAAAATCGGCGGCGAAATGGTTCCACACATCAAGGTAGAAGATAAGCTGCACGAACTGGCAGCCGCAACAGAGCAAGTGTTTGTAGTGACTGCTGTTCCCGACGAAAGAAAAGGCGAACGTCTGATGGTCTTGCACACGCTCCCTGAAGATAAGCTGAAGGAATCTTTGGAGTTGCTCGCCAAGTGTGACTTGCCGGCGCTTTGGAGACCCCGCCCAGATCAATTTGTGCATGTAGAGAAATTGCCTTATCTCGGCACAGGCAAGCTCGATTTGCGAAAGGCGCGCGAACTCGCGTCGGAAGTCGCCAAGCAAGCATGAAACTCTCAACGCAACTCATGCTTGCCAAAGCGGGGATTCCCCTCAAATGACGAACGCCGACAGCTCGCATACGTGGCGTGGAGTCATCTTACGATTTACGCTGACTGCCATTGCTTTGGTCATCTGGTTCTGGACCCAATCGCTAATCGCGCGCCGAGACGTTCCAACTTCCGGCGTTGGCGACGCGCTTCATACACTCACTGCTGGTCTCAATGCCTACTTCTACAGTTCGCCTTCCGCCGCCAACGCGCTTCTGATTCTCAGTTCCGCCTTAATCGATGGACTGGGCATCTTTCTCCTCGGGCGCTGGCTTTTCGGCCCAAGCGTGCGCCCGTTTCTGGGGCTTGTGCTCCTGCTCGGCCTGCGCCAACTCATGCAAGCCCTCTGTGCGCTCCCAGCGCCCCCGAATATGATCTGGCATTATCCGGGTTTCCCTTCGCTGTTGGTCACCTACAATGTCGGCAACGATTTTTTCTTTTCGGGTCACACGGCTATCGCTGTTTTTGGTGGAATCGAACTGGCTCGGCTCGGCAAGCGCTGGCTCACCGCCATTGCTGTAGGAATCGTTTTATTTGAGATTGCCGCCGTCCTCATCCTGCGCGCGCACTACACCATGGACGTTTTTACTGGACTCCTCGCGGCTCTCTGCGTTGCACAGATTTGCACTAAGCTGTCGCCCCGGCTGGACGCCAGGCTGTCTCCAGCTCAGTAGGCTCCCTCGCACATCAGGGGTTTTCGGCTATTCATTCATACCGCAGTGCGACCATGGGATCGACGCGCATGGCGCGCCGTGCCGGAATGTAGCACGCCGCGAGCGCGACGATCGAGAGCAGGATAGCCACCGCAGCGAAAGTAAGCGGATCCGTCGCGCTGACGCCAAATAGAAGGCTGGCCATAAGCCGCGTGAGCCCTACTGCCGCGGCTAGACCGATTGCTACGCCGATCAGCGTCATTTTCATTCCGTCGCCAAGCACCATCCGCATCACATCGGAACGGTTTGCACCCAGCGCAACGCGAATGCCGATCTCCTGCGTTCGCTGCCCTACGAGATAGGAAATGACGCCGTAGATACCAACAGAAGCAAGTACCAGCGCGAGCGTGGCAAAAATTCCCAGCACGGCCATGGAAAATCGTTGCGACGCAAGTGAATCGGAAATGATGTTATCCATCGTTTGCGTTTTTGACATCACATGCTCGCCGCTGATCCCTTTGAGAGCCGCCCTCAGCGAATCGCCTATCGCCGCAATCTTTGGATCGGAACGCACCATAACCCCGGTTCCATTCCACGATAGCTTCATGGCCTGGTCTGGAAGTTGCATGTACGGAAAATAGAGTTCCGATCGAAGCGACTCTTTGTCGTCGGAGTCGAGTCCCCACTGCTTCACATGCGGCACAATGCCCACGATCTCCGCCCGCCCGCCTTTGGCTGTTAGAAAAATATGCTGTCCTATCGGATCCTTCTCCGGAAAATACTTCTGCGCGAAGACCTCATCTACGACAACAACATGCGAGGAGTTCTCATTATCCTGCGCCGTGAAGAATCTTCCTCTTTCCAACGGCATGCCCATGACCTTCAGATAGTCTTCCTCCACTACGTAGCTGAGCGACCAATTCAGATCATTATCAGTTTCGGGTTTCGGTTTTCCCTCGATCCAAAATGTATCTTCATCGTCGCCGGCCAAAGGCACGGAGGCCCAGGAAAGGGACACCGCTTTTACACCGGGAGCCGCTTTCAACTGTTCATCCACGACGCGAAGGGCGGCACGAATTCCCGCAATGTTCGCATTGCGCATCGAAGGCGGCAGAGCCACGCCAAACGTCAGAACATTGTGTGGATCAAATCCTGGATCGACGTGCCAAAGCGCCGTGAGGCTGCGAACCATCAGCCCCGCGGAAACTAACAGCACCAGAGCGAGCGCCATTTCCACGACAACCAAGATTCCCTGGGCCCGGTGCCGTGATCCACTTCCACCTCGCCCTCCTTCTTTCAGGGTGTCGTGCAAGTTACGCGCTCCGGTTTTCAACGCGGGCACCAGGCCGAAGAAAATCCCGCAACCCAGGGAAATGGCCACGGTAAAGATCAGAGCGCGCGCGTCCAGCTTTACCTCGCTCGCTCTCGGCAACCCGTCAGCCAGAAGGCGCAGCGCCGCCTGCGTGCCCCAGCCTGCCAGTAGCAATCCGAGTCCCCCGCCAACCAGTGCAAGCAAAAGACTTTCGGTTAGCAGTTGGCGCACGAGCCGGGCCCGCCCCGCCCCCAACGCAGCGCGAATCGCGAATTCGCGCGTCCGCGCTGCGGCTCGCGCAAGCATCAGGTTCGCTACATTAACGCAAGCAATCAGCAGCACGAAACCAACCGCGGCCAGCAACACGAATAGCAGCACGCTGACACGCCCAACCATCGTTTGTTTCAGCGGCCGCAGGAAAGCGCCTATGCCTGTGTTCGTGTCCGGGTAAGCCGCGGCAAGGTCGCTCGAAATTCGAGTCAAGTCCGCCCTTGCTTGCTCGATGCTGACTCCGGGCTTCAGCCGCCCCACGCCGTGGAAACCGAGTCCCGCGGTGCGCTTTGGAAGAAACGAATTTTCCCACTGCCCCACCGGTGCGTAAATATCCACACCGCGGAAACTGCCGGAAAGATCGAAGCTCGACGGAAGCACACCAATAATCAAAAAACTCTTGCCGTCGAGGTCCAGACTCTTGCCGAGAACATCCGGAGAAGAGTTGAGCTTCCTGTTCCAAAGCCCTTCACTGATGATCGCAATGGGCGTCGCGCCAATTTCGTCTTCACCGGGCGCGAATGTACGGCCGATCAACGGCTTCACGCCAACCACGTTCAAAAAATCCGACGTTAGAAATCTTGCCTGCAACTGCTCGGCCTCGCCATGCCCAGTAAGATTGAAGTTATAGCCGCGATACAAACCCATTCCGGAAAATGTGCGGTTCTCTCTCTGCCAGTCCTTGAAATTCGGCCACGAAATGGAGCCGCTGGAAAAATTCGGTTTGCTCTCGGCGAGCCATACGAGTTGCTCAGGCTGCGGGTAGGGCAGTGGCTTGAGTAGAACGCCGTTTACGACAGAAAACAGCGCCGTGTTTGCGCCGATTCCCAGCGCCAGCGTCAGAATGGCCACCACTGTGAATCCCGGCGACTTCGCCAGCATCCGCAATCCGTAGCGCAGATCTTGCATCAGCCGTTCGACCGAAGCCCAGCCCCACATCTCCCGCGTGACCTCCTTGATCAGGCCCACGTTGCCCAGCTCTCGGCGCGCTGCGCCACGCGCCTGCTCTGCCGTTTCACCGCGCTCTGTGCGGTCCTGCACTGCCATCTGCAAATGGCTTTGCAGCTCCTCATCCAGTTCACTTTCACGTTTTTGACGATGCCAGAAGGAAAATGTCACGCTTCACTCTCTTTCTTTGCTGGCTCAAGCACGCCCGCGATAGCGTCCGAGATTTGCGCCCAGCGCGAGCGTTCGGATTCCAATTGCTTCCTGCCCCTGGCCGTCAGCCGGTAGACCCGGACGCGTTGCTTATTTTCAGAAACCTTCCAATCTGCGAGGATCCATTTCTGCCGTTCCAGCCGGTGCAGCGCCGGATAAAGTGAACCTGTATCCACTTGAAGAATGTCTCCCGAGTTGGTGCGTATGGCCTGGCTGATGCCGTATCCGTGCTGTGGCCCCCAGCGCAAGGTTTGCAGAATAAGCAGATCAAGCGTTCCCTGGAGCAGCTCGATGCGGTTCTGATAGCGTGGAGCCATGTTCACCTCAGGCTGTAGATGATCTACACCCACTGCATGTAGGATGTCTACTCCCATGGACCAAGCAAACGAAAGGCCAAGCGCGGAAACTGGTTAAGCCCTTGCTTCGCAAGGTCTTAGCTGGGCATGTCCCCTTCTCAGCCTTCTGCGCCTGTCCGCTTCCGGGACCAGCTGTCGCAAAAGCGGTCAGCCATCCTCTTTCCCCTTTACTCTTGGTCCTCGCACAGCGCTTATCAGATTGTGACCCTGGCTCGCCAGTGTTACGGTCTTAGTTATTCGGTGGTGAAACATCATGCAGCGTTTGTCGCACCGGCTCTTTCTCTACCTCTCGATGATCGCGTTCTTGGCCTCGCCCATTTGCCTCGCAAAAGGGCAAACCAGTTCAGCGCAAATCGCCCCGTTTAAAATCGGTTACCTGATGGACTCTCTTAAAATCGAGCGCTGGCAAACCGACGTGGACATTTTCCAAAAAAGAGCAAAAGAGCTGGGCGCTGACGTGCTGGTGGAAACTGCTGAGGACGACGATGACTTGCAACTGCAACAATCCCAAAAGCTAATGGATTCCGGCGTCAAAGTTCTCGTGCTCGTCCCCCACGATACCGACAAGGCGGCACGCATCGTCAGCGCTGCCAAAGCCCGGCACGTCCCCGTGCTTTGCTACGAACGCCTGGTCCGCAATAGCGATGCCGATTTATTTGTTGGCACCAACGCTGAAGTGATTGGCGAGCTGCAGGCCTCCACACTCGCGCGTCTCGCTCCGAAAGGGAACTACGTTTTGATCGGTGGCTCTTCGTCTGACAACAATGCCAAAGTCTTGCGCGAAGGACAGCTGCGCGTTTTGCAACCATTAGTAGATCACGGCGACATCAAAATCGTAAGCGACGCCTGGGCAAAAGATTGGAATCCGGCTGAAGCTTACGCCATCATGTCGATGGCGATTGATTCCACGAAGGGCGATGTTATCGCGGTGGTCGCTTCCAATGACGGAACCGCGGGAGGTGCGATTCAGGCTTTACAGGAGCACAATCTCGCCGGCAAAGTGCTGGTGTCCGGTCAAGATGCGGATCTCGCCGCCATCATCCGGATATTGGATGGCACGCAAACCATGACAGTTTATAAACCCATTGCTAGGCAGGCGAGATTGGCCGCGGAGGCTGCCGTGAGTTTGGCAAGCGGCACTCCCGTCAAGAATACTGTTTCAATTGCCAACGGAACCAGGACTGTCCAGGCCCTGCTTCTAAGCCCCCTGGTAGTCACCAAGGACAACGTGAAGCAAACCGTGATCAAAGACGGCTTTCAAAATCTCGATACCATTCAGAAAAGCTTGCCCAGAGATAAATGGCCAAATTGAAGCCGGGCCAAGAGCAGAAGGGAGTTACCCGCTTTCAATAGCCAGTCAGGCTGTGAAGAAAACGCCGCGTCTTCCTATTCGTTTGCCAACCGTACTGGCGAGCCACAAATTAAAACTTCACACCCCAGAAGGAAGCGTCCGGCTTAACCAGTTCAAGGCCCACGTCCCAAGCTTCGTGATCGCGCCAAACAACCTGCGCCTCCGCGGTGCGCCCGCTCGTGGCATTGATCAGCCGGACGTGTTTGTGCAGTGGAAGCCCGGCCCCTACTACGGCCAGACACCCGGACTTGCTTACGTCCACAGTCACGCCATTGGCGCGCTGCCGTTCGGAGCCCTCTTCCCATTCGACTTGGAATTTCACGCGAGAAACGATTCGCCGGTGGGTACGCAATTTCTCCCATCTTTCCTCAAGTGCCTTGCCGGATGGGAGGACAACGGTGTTTACTGCGGTATCGGTGGTCATGCCTGACCTCACAGCATGTGGGTTGATACTCTGCCGGGTTCAGCAAACATCAAGGGTATTGCTCCCAACAGGGCCAGTCAATAGTACTTTCCCCTTATTTCTTGATTTCCTGGCCCCCTAAGATTGCAGCTACCTTCAAAATGGGATCCCCTATCCAGCATTTAACTTCGGGAGACTTCCCCCACGTAGCTGAAGGTAAAGCTCTTAGCTTTTCATGAATAACTCCCATCTTCTCACTTCACCTTTTCTTCTCTGTCAAGGCTATGCAACGATAGAAGCGCTGCATCCTGACGCAAATCCCGGCTAGCAAGAAAATGCCTGCAAATAGAAAGCGCGGGAGTCGAGGAACGTGATAATTTGTGTGTGGCGCTTCGCGCTGTGCGGGCGCTATTTTGGAGGTAAGATCATGCCATCCGAAGAGAACCCCGCCTGTCGTTCCCGTCGCTCTTTTCTGCAAGTCTCCGCAGCCGCCGCAGCGGCGGTGGCTGGATTTCGTATCGTCACCGAGCCGATGCTCGCCCATGCCGAGTCACATCCCTATCCCAAAGATGCGGTGCTCATCAATGCCAATGAGAATCCTCTTGGCCCGTGCGGAGTAGCTTGCGACGCCGTCAATAGCATCGCTTCTCAAGGCGGACGCTACTCAGACTGGATGACCACCGATCTCATAAAGACATTTGCAGCGGCGGAAGGCTTGAAGCCCGAGTATGTCCACGCATTCCCGGGTTCGAGCGGTCCCTTGCACTACTCCGTGTTGGCCTTCACCTCTCCCGCGAAAAGCTATGTCACTGCCGATCCCGGTTATGAAGCCGGTGCGCACGCCGCAAAGGTTTCTGGTGCGCGGGTGGTGAAAGTTCCGCTGACCAAGACCCACTCCCACGACGTGAAAGCTATGTTGGCGGCAGCACCCGACGCAGGCATCTTTTATATCTGCTCGCCGAACAATCCCACCGGCACGCTCACCAGCCACTCAGACATCGAGTTCTTGCTCGCCAATAAACCGAAGGATTCCGTTCTCTTGGTGGACGAGGCCTACATCCATTTCTCCGACGCATCTTCAGCGCTCGATCTCGTAAAAGCCGACAAGGACTTGATTGTCCTGCGTACCTTCTCAAAAATCTACGGCATGGCTGGACTGCGCTGCGGCTTTGCCATCGGCCGGCCGGAGCTAATCGAAAAAATGGGCGCGTTCTCCGGCTGGAGCGCCATGCCCATCACGGCTGTCGCGGCAGCGATGGCCAGCTTGAAAGATCCACGGCTCGTTCCCGATCGCAAGCACATCAACACGACGATCCGTGAAGCCACGTTCGAATGGCTCTCCAAGAACGGCTATTCCTTTGTTCCGTCGCAGTCCAATTGCTTCATGCTGGACGCCAAGCGTCCCTGCAAAAGAAGTCATCGCCGCCATGGCCGCCCAAAATGTTTTCATCGGTCGCCCCTGGCCCGTATGGCCCACGCACGTCCGCATTACCGTCGGCACACAACCCGAAATGGAGCGCTTCCAGGAAGCCTTCCAGCGCGTCATGTCCGGCGCCGCCGTGAGCACTCTGCAGCCCGTACCTCGCTTTCCACTCTTCATCTCGACGGTCTCGTCATCCCAGCTGCCCACGCCTGAGCTAAAAGAGCCGAGCGGCGGCTGGTCGTGCCCTCGAATTGTCGCGTCTTTCTGCTAATCCCGCGTCTGGAGACAGGGGGGACCCCCTCCCCGGTTTTTTCGTAAGTGTTCATTCTAAAGAGTTTTAAGTCCTGTGTTTTAGAAGTATTCATTCTAAAACGGTTAGAGGCGGGTTTTTCGCAAGTGCGGATTATGAAGGAGATAGTAGAGAGTAGTGAGTGACGAGTGGCTAGCCTACGGAAAGAGAAGATTTGGCTTGAAGGATGTGACCCCGGGTGTTTTTTGTAAGAGTGGCAAACACAAGGCTTATGCTTGACGCGGCTCGTAAGAGTGGCAAATGCAGGACTTAAAGTGGTTGTTTTTCAGTGGTTTGAAGGGTATTGGTAAGAGTGGCAGGGAAAGGACTTAGGCGAGGAGCTGCGCAGGGGAATGAAAGCGTCGGGCGCGGGAAGGTTGGGCGGGGGCGAAACATAGGACATGATAGTGCGGAATTAAATTACTGTCAAGGTACAGTACTGTAAGTTTATCATTCGAACGTGAGAGCGGGGAAGTGGAATGGATGGAAGGGGTTGGCGGGAATTTTGTAGTTTGGTGAGACGAATTACGTCCCGTCTGTGTCCGTCCCCGTCAAGCGATCTTGGCCCTGGGCGAGGGCAAATTTTCGTAACGGCCATGAGCCACGCGATAGCCGACGGGTAGATCGCCCCGATTTCAATCGCCGCCCTGAGCACCTCGGCTTCTTTCCGGCCAAGTTTGAGTAGGCGTTGGTCATCGTGTGCTCGTATGACTTCGTATAGGACGTCGGCAAGGACTTCGAGGCGGTCGTCTCCCAGCTGTTGTGTCCGGTCTTTATACTTGGCGTTAAAAAAGTTACAGCCAGGGTACTGATAAAAGAAAGAAGCTCTCCGATTCCCTTCGAGAACTCGACAAAATATGGCCATCTAACTGGTTTGGTAACAAATTCCCGCCACCCCTCGAGTGCTTCGGGCCATCCTGTTGTTGGTCGGGACGCGTACTTTGTACCGTTTGGGCCGAGAAGTAGCCTGGAGATTCTTGGAAGGACTAGTTCGAGAAGGTCCGAGCTGAGATCGTACCGATCACCTAACCAAATAAAATCTATTTCTCCTCCCTCCCAGCGCTCGACCTCTGATTCCCATTTCGTTCCTTTGAAGCTGTAAATCCATTCAATTTTAGCTAGGGAGTAAACGTCGTAAGCGCTAAAATTCTCCAACCAGCGAGCGTCACGCAAGATCGGCCTGGGGGTATCTAAACGGTGGAGTTGGCTGGGCTTTAGTTTGTCCCGATGCGTTAGTAGGTATGATAGCCATGCACGAAAGACACTTTGCTCCAGCAGCCGGTCATCTGCCGTGCCATTTCGTGCGAGGTTTGGCTTAGCGTAACGGCGCTCCTTCATTGGTTGCCAAGTCAGTCGTAATTCCGCGCGAGACATGACAAATTCGAGGTAGCTTCGAGGTACTCCCGGCACAGTGCCAATCTTGAACCCTCCCCTTCGCAGCTCCGTGTGCCAGGCTCTCGTAGTGGTAGCGCGCTTGGCGCTCGGACTCAACTTCTGCTTCGGTTGCAAGTGCGAGGGAGGTGTTTTTGAAGAACCCGCGCTCTAGTTCCTGGGCCTCAGGGAGGTTCGTCAGTCCGATTTCGCCCTCGAGTCCGAACTCTTCGTCCTTAACTGGGATTCGAAGAATTGCAGGTTCGAGATACGTCGGCACATCGATTTTTAATGGACTTGGATCAATATAACTCTCCGAGACGCCAGCTGGTGTGGAATGGCGTAAATGAAGTCGATAAGGGAGTTCGCGGCAGACACTCTCAAGATAATTACGGATGTCTTTCCACTCCTGGGGACGATGTTTTGTTTGGCTCGCCGGTTGGCGCAGATGGAGGGTAACCCGCGTACCCTTGAAACGCCTAGATCCTTCATTTGGTTCATCCTTGAGGCGAATGAGCCTTGTAGGTCCATCTATCAGTAGCGTGCGCTTCCGAGTGTCGCCTCTGGATGATTCCCACATTGCAGTCTCAACTTCCACCCGGTCGGCTAATAAAAAGCAAGATAGAAATCCAATGCCGAACTCGGAGATAGGGGCGAAGTCAAGATTGTTCTTACGAAGTTCGGCTCGGTCACGCTTGAACTCCTGGGAGTTGTAATAGGACTGCCCAACCTTGAGGAAGTACGTTTCGAGGATGAACGCATCCATTCCGGTCCCGGTATCGAAGACGCTTAGCGATGGCAAATTGTGGTCCGCGTTTGGTTCTTCGTATGTGACTAAGATTCGATTCATGGTAACTGGAGTATATGGCTCATACGATTGAGTGAGGGCGTCCCTCAGCTTGCACGCGTCGACTGCGTTCTGGACTAGCTCACGCACTGCCACAAGGGGGTTGTCGTAGATTGCGCCTCCCATGAGCAAGCTGTAGATCCGCTGGTCATCCAACTCGAATCGATACGGAACGTAGTGGTAGCCCTCTTCGTGAATTTCAGACTTAACGGATGCGGGGAGTCTGACGGGCCAAGAAGCTTGGTCGTTAAGCGGGGAGAAGGTTGCGCGTGTGGACTGTATTTCCTCCTGTATGGCGGCACAGAAGAGGACAACCGCGTGATGAATGATGTGGTCCTTGCAGCGCCCGCGGAAGACCACCGCGTCGTCGATATGCCAGTGCGAAATTGCCATATGCTTGCCCCACTCCAGTACTGACCGGTCCTGGTCGGGTGGGATTTCGGTGGGGATGAGGTAGTAATAAAGGACGTTAGGTGTTCGTTCGCGATCAAAGTCTAGGATGTCAGATAGGCGAAGTGCCGCGGCAATCATATGGAGGTCGGCTGTGCACGAACCTACTGGAAAGCTGGTCGGGAAACGTGGACGAGCCGGATTCACGGAGTCGCGTCGGAGCAGGGCTTCGGAATCTTCGTTGTGAGACACACAGATGTCTACGAGCTTGTCTCGGAATGAATTTCCGTCGAAGGAGAGACACTCGTCGATGCCCGGTATGCTTTCGGGATTGCGCGCGTGGAAATCTCGGAGGCTGGAGATTACCTGCTCGTAGCGTTCAGCTATTGCGTGCCGCTCTCGTGTATCTTGGGAGAGTAGGGCCTCTTCCATCTGGCTGAGTTCAAGTTGGGCCAACCTGCTTATCGCGGTGTTTGAACCTGCGATTTCGCTTCGCAACTTTTCCATTCGGTCCTTCGCTCTCGGGTCGACATCGAGTTTTTCCCAAAGATCGGAGGAAGGGCCCAGCCGCTCAGTTCGCTCCTCTTGGGTGAGCGCCATGCCGACATCGTGGAGGTATGCCGCAAGAATTAGTAGCGCGATCTCCGGTGGTGTCAGACGTAGACGCCTGGCCGGGTCCAGGATTTGCCACATGAGGTGGGCAACTTTAAGTCCATGCGTCTTGTCGTGCATGGTAAAGGTGCCCATTTCCCGTGCCCCTACGCGGTCTAAGATGGGCGCCAGCGCCTTATCAATAAGAGCTGTGGTGTTTGCGTATAAGGCTTGGCAAGCGGCTTGGGTGTCCGGCCCGACCTTGATCTCGGGGTCCCATGCATCTTTACCTTCTGAATAGCTCGCCAGCCGCTGCATAAGTTCGAGTTCTCGAAGGGTCTTTGGGGTTTCGGGGATTTGCATGGTGGAGTCTTCATTCGACGGTAATCGTTAACGCGTCAAGTTCGTGCTGAGGATATCATCTTGATATGCAGCATGAAAAGAAGTTGCAAAAGGACAGTTATCTCCCAGAGTCCGGCCCATCGCTTGGAAGGGTGTCGGTACGGTTATAGGTGAAGGACCCAGGAGGAGATGACGAGGCGCTGGATTTCGCTGGTGCCTTCGTAGATTTCGGTGATGCGGGCGTCGCGGTAGTTGCGCTCGACGGGGTATTCGGGAGAGTAGCCGTTGCCGCCGCGGATTTGGATGGCTTTGTGGGTCACGCGAGTGGCCATTTCGCTGGAGAAAAGTTTGGCGATGGGGGCGTCCATGCTGAAGCGGGCGCTGCGCTCGAAGTGACGGAGGGAGAAGAGAGGAAGAGAGGTCCCTCGACTACGCTCGGGATGACAGATTGGAGGGAAGAGAGGTCCCTCGACTACAGCAGAATAAGAAAGAGAGGTCCCTCCACTGCGGTCGGGATGACAGATCGGAGGGAAGAGAGGTCCCTCCACTGCGGTCGGGATGACAGATTGGAGGGAAGAGAAGAGAGGTCCCTCCACTGCGCGTCAGCAGAAGGCGCTGACGCTCCGGTCGGGATGACAGGATAAGAGGAAGAGGAAAAGAGGAAGAGAGAGGAAGAGGAAGAGGAAGAGGAAGAGGAAGAGGAAGAGGAAGAAGCGCTGACGGTTACGATTCATAACGTCGCGAGACAGTTTCGGGTGAAGCTAAAGTTTGTCATCCCGACCCCCATCTGTCATCCCGAGCGTAGTCGAGGGACCTCTCTTATCAGCGGGGGAAGTCGGCGCTGAGGTCGCGCCAGGTGGGGTTGGCGCGTTCGATCAGAAAGACTTTTTTCTCGCGGCGCCAGCGTTTGAACTGTTTTTCGCGGGCGATGGCGTTGCGAACGTCGGAGAAAGGCTCGAAGTAGACGAGCTTGGTGGTGTTGTATTTGGCGCTGAAGCCGGCGAAGAGTTTCTGTTTGTGCTGCGCGACGCGGGATTCGAGATGGCTGGTGACGCCGGTGTAGAGGACGCCGGAGGCGCTGGCCATGATATAGATGTGGTAAACCATGGGAAGGATAGCTGAGGGATTATATACGAGAAGAGAGGAAAGAGGAAAGAGGAAAGAGGAAAGAGGAAAGAGGAAAGAGAAGAGAGGTCCCTCCACTACGGTCGGGATGACGGATCGAGAAAGAAGAGAGGTCCCTCCACTGCGCGTCAGCAAAAACCGCTGACGCTGCGGTCGGGATGACACACTAGGAGCTTGGGAGCAACACTGAAGCAACGTTGGCAGGAAAACAAAAAGGCCGTTCTGATTGCTCAGAACGGCCTTTTTAATTTAATCCCGGCGACGACCTACGTTCCCACACAGTTGCCCGTGCAGTATCATCGGCCCGGCGAGGCTTAACTTCCGTGTTCGGGATGGGAACGGGTGTGACCCTCGCGGTATGACCACCAGGAAACTGGAACACTCGCGAACAGAATTCCAGAGCTCATCCCGAGCGAGGGATCGCGAGTGCGACAACAGAAATTGTGCATCGCATGAACGACCGACAGATAATTGGCTGGCATTTACAAGTTCGACTCGCTGTCGAACAATACTGTGCAGAATGGCGTTGTTCTCTGTACTCTTCGAGCCAGTCTGCTCTCTCCTCAAAGACGGTTTGAGAAAGTTTTATGATTAAGCCGAACGGGCGATTAGTACTGGTCAGCTTCACGCATTGCTGCGCTTCCACCTCCAGCCTATCAAAGTCGTAGTCTTCGACTGTCCTTCATAGGCTTAAGCCTTGGGAGAACTTATCTTAGGGCGAGCTTCTTGCTTAGATGCATTCAGCAATTATCTCTTCCAGACTTCGCTACCGAGCGATGCCACTGGCGTGACAGCTCGTACACAAGAGGTCTGTTCATCCCGGTCCTCTCGTACTAGGGACAACTCCCCTCAATTCTCCTGCGCCCACACCAGATAGGGACCGAACTGTCTCGCGACGTTCTGAACCCAGCTCACGTACCGCTTTAATAGGCGAACAGCCTAACCCTTGGGACCTTCTACAGCCCCAGGATGCGATGAGCCGACATCGAGGTGCCAAACCTAAGCGTCGATGTGAACTCTTGGCTTAGATCAGCCTGTTATCCCCGGCGTACCTTTTATCCGTTGAGCGATGGCCCTTCCACGCGGGACCACCGGATCACTAGATCCAACTTTCGTTCCTGCTCGACTTGTAAGTCTCACAGTCAAACCGGCTTATGCTCTTGCACTCCACAGCGGGTTTCCAATCCACCTGAGCCGATCTTTGGGCGCCTCCGTTACAATTTAGGAGGCGACCGCCCCAGTCAAACTACCCGTCTGGCCGTGTCTCCCCACCCGTCACGGGTGGTAGGTTAGAGCGACAGATCAATCAGGGCAGTATTTCACTGTTGCCTCCCCTCAGCCGAAACCAAGGTTCACAGGCTCCTGCCTATGCTACGCAGATCGGTCCGTTACTCATGACCAGAGTGCAGTTAAGGTGCACGGGGTCTTTCCGTCTAGATGCGGGCATCCGGCGTCTTCACCGGAACCACAAATTCGCCGAGCCACTCGCCAAGACAGTCGCTCTATCATTCCACCATTCGTGCAGGTCGGAACTTACCCGACAAGGAATTTCGCTACCTTAGGACCGTTATAGTTACGGCCGCCGTTCACCGGGGCTTCAGTTCAAGCCTTCGCCCTTGCGGGCTGAGCCCTTGCTTTAACCTTCCGGCACCGGGCAGGTGTCACCCCCTATACGTCGTATTCGACTTTGCAGAGAGCTGTGTTTTTGTTAAACAGTTGCAGAGCGCGATTCGCTGCGACCGCTTCGGGCTATAAACCCTACTGCGGCGTCCCTTCTCCCGAAGTTACGGGACTAATGTGCCTAGTTCCTGAGCGAGCGTTCTCTCGAGCGCCTGTGGATATTCACCTCGTCTACCTGTGTCGGTTTGTGGTACGGGCACCTGGACGACTCCTTAGGGGATTTTCCCGGCAGCGTGAAATCAGAGACTTTGCGGTCGTGTGACCTCGTCACCACTCTCACCGTTGAATGACCCCGGGGATTTGCCTCCGGGATCCGGCTTGCAGTGGCCAATCAGGACATCCATCACCTGACTCTCTTATCCTTCTGCGTCACCCCATCGTGATAACGTCGCCAGGCGGGACAGGAATGTTGACCTGTTGTCCATCAGCTACGCCTTTCGGCCTCACCTTAGGACCCGCCTAACCCTGAGCGGATTAACCTTCCTCAGGAAACCTTAGACTTTCGGCGACACGAGTTCTCATCGTGTTTATCGCTACTTATGCCGGCAGGGTCTCTTGTGTAGTGTTCAGTAGTCCTCTCGGTCTACCTTCAGACTCCACGCAATGCTCCCCTACCAAAGATTATTTCCGAAGAAATAACCATTTCGCAGCTTCGGTCGTATGCTTGAGCCCCGTTGGATTGTTGGTGCATATCCGCTTGACCAGTGAGCTGTTACGCTTTCTTTAAAGGATGGCTGCTTCTAAGCCAACCTCCTGGCTGTCCGAGCGAATACACTTCCTTTCCCACTTAGCATACAGTTAGGGACCTTAGCTGGCGATCTGGGCTGTTTCCCTTTTGACCACGAAGCTTATCCCTCGTAGTCTCACTCCCATGCATTTATCCACGGCATTCGTAGTTTGATTGGATTCGGTAACCTGAGTTGGTCCCTAGTCCATTCAGAGCTCTACCACCGTGGTAATTCACATGAGGCTGTCCCTAAAGACATTTCGGGGAGAACGAGCTATCACGGAATTTGATTAGCCTTTCACCCCTACCCTCAGCTCATCAGAGCGATTTTCAACTCACACCTGTTCGGTCCTCCAGTCGCGGTTAAGCGACCTTCATCCTGGCCAAGGGTAGATCATCCCGCTTCGCGTCTATTCCGACGTACTTGTCGCCCTATTCGGACTCGCTTTCGCTACGGCTCGCTTGCGCTTAACCTTGCACGTCAGAATAACTAGCCGGCTCATTAAGCAAGAGGCACGCCGTCAGGCTTTCACGGACCGAAGTCCATGCATGGCCCTCCGACTGCTTGTAGGCATACGGTTTCAGGTTCTATTTCACTCCCCTCGCAGGGGTTCTTTTCGCCTTTCCCTCACGGTACTGGTTCACTATCGGTCGCCAGAGAGTATTTAGCCTTGGAGAGTGGTCTCCCCAGTTTCCCACCAGATTACACGTGTCCCGTGGTACTCAGGATGCCGCTTCGAGTCCGATCAGCTTTCGATTACATGGCTCTCACCTTCTATGGCCCCGCTTTCCAGCAGGTTCATCTAGCCGTCGGTTTGGTAACTCTACTTATGCGGTCCTACAACCCCCAAAGTGTAAGCACTTGGGTTTGGGCTGTTCCGATTTCGCTCGCCGCTACTTTCGGAATCTCTGTGATTTATTTTCCTCCAGGTACTGAGATGGTTCACTTCCCTGGGTTAGCTCATACCCGCCTATGTATTCAGCGGGCTGTAACGGGAGTTCATCCCGTCGGGTTTCCCCATTCGGAGATCCTCGGATCAAAGCCTGCTTGCGGCTCCCCGAGGCTTATCGCAGCTAGCCACGTCCTTCATCGCCTTCTGGCGCCAAGGCATTCACCGTACGCCCTTAGTAGCTTAATCATAAAACTTACTCAATCCGTCTTCTGCCAGACTCCGCTCCGGACTTTCATCCGGCGCGATTCACACGGTGCTTAGTCCGTGCATTTTAAATCCGCTATCGACGCTCCGATTCCCGCAGCTCCATATATCCTCGCAACCGATCTTCACGCAACCCGGGCATGAGCCACGAAGAAGTCTTATGATTTTTTTAAAATCACTTCAGGTATCCGTTGCAGGCTTTCGACTCTGAGTCTCGAAACCAGTTGTCAGCTGTTGGCTGCGAGCTTTTGAGTTCTCACTTTCAACCTCTACACCCCTTTGAATAAGCCGCCTTTTCTTCCACAGTATTGCTCGATTCTCGAGCAAACTTGTAAATAATCCACACCATTGCCCCAGCAGGAACCGTAATCCCTGCCAAGTTATCGGCGTGGACTTGCCAGCCTTTCTGTTGTCAAAGAGCGTTTTATTCCGAGTCTATCGGAATGCCCTAATCGCATTAGGGCTTGTCTGGCGGGTCTTACTCAATCGCGTTCCGCGATCTTGCCTTCCAGCTCTGCTTTTGCTTCCGTGTTAGATGAATCGTGACCGCAGGATGGCTCTTCTGCTTCTTCGCCTACCCACTACTCACTATCCACTACGCACTTCCACAAAATAAAAAACCCGGCGTCGAGCGCCGGGTACAATCACCCGTATTTGAGTGATTCCACGCGATGCTCGACTTCGTTCTAGCCTGTGCTCGTAAAGAACCTCACTATAGGATCTACTGCTGGCCTTCGCTTTTACCCTGGAAGACGCTTCTTCGACCCGACCGTGATGCCCTGCTGGCCCAGCTACCCCCGAGCCATTTGTAAGTATACCCGCTTTTCTGATTCCGTCAAGTCCCCCCGATAATTATTTTTGCCCTCCCTGTGGTTTTCTGTGCAAATCGCATTTGTAACGCCCCCTATTCGCCTACGCCACCATCCCGAATGGTCTCGAGCGCAGGTTCGTAGCGGGCCGGTGAAGTGCCCTCCGTTTCGCCGACTCAGATCGCTACAATATCCGCGGCCCTCATTTGTCTGCAGGCGGGTGGGGCACCCTTAATGAATGCGATTAGATCGCTTTGGGTACCGCTCCTTTGGGGTTTGCTTCATCAAAGGATGCGTGTTTTGACTTTTCCTCGCGCTCCTCTAGCCCGCCGGGATCACGCCTGCATTTCTCGCGCGAGCGTCCCCGAAAACTCAGAAGCCCAGGGCGGCGACCACTCCGGCATGATCGGATGCGTGGGGAGCCTTCCAACCAATGCGGTCCACAGACTGAATCGCAAGGCCGCCTTCGAAGATGAAATCAATTCGCTCGAATGGACCTCTTGGATGCGCGGCCAGCGGATCCTCAACGTAGAGGGGCCACGTGAAGCCAGGGTTTCCATGATTTACGGCGGGCCAGGCATCCGCCAAGCCGGATGACAGCATGACCATTACCGACTGCGTCTGTTCGGGTGGCGTATGCGTTGCGTTTGAGTTGAAATCACCTGCGATAACCACTCGAGGGGTGCTGCTAAAGAGAAGGGCCAGTTCCTGGGCCTGCGCTGCCTGAAGCAGACTTACCTGAGGCTGACCGGGAAACGTGCTCTCCAGGTGTGTGTCGACGAAGGTAAACGTGTTGCCATCGAATGTTACGTCTGCGGCAATCCAACCCCTTGGAGACTCTATATTCCCAAGAGGACTGGGGATTATTAGCTTGGCATTATAGAGGCCCTTGCGGACATTGGCGATACCAAGGCCCTCATTGTTGCGCATCAGCACAGCGTCGCGATCCAAAAACCCGAGCCAAACGCCGCTGCTCATCGGCAGCGCGATGTTGGTGAGTGTGTTCACCTCTACCACCGAATAGTTTTCGCCAACTGCTGCGAGGGCGCCAAGCAGAAGCTGCAATTGATCGAAAAGGGCGGTCTGGTGAGCAGGATCGGGACCCGTGCTCCAGAGAGTCGCCTCTTGAAGCGATACCATGTGGGGCTTGGCGGTGGCGATCTCTTGCGCGAGAATCGCCGCGCGGCCAGCGAAGTTATTTTGCAGGAGTTCCTGGTAGGTGAGATCGATGCCGACGGTCGGGGTACTGGTGTTGAGATACGCCAGCGCGAACCCCAGATCGGTTCCGGCATCCATGTTCTGGGTCATCACGGTAACTGTGGGTTCAGCCGCATAAACCGTACTGCTCACGAAAAATAAACCGAGAAGCGCGGCTGCCGCTGTCGCGCCCACGAAAACGAGTCGTCGCATTTTCTTACCTCTTTCTGAGCAATGGCCAAGGTTGCTTCTGCAGGAAGCAGATCTTCCGTTGTGCCGTCTATGTTTCCGCTCAACTCGCCCAAATCGCTGTGTCCGAGATCACTCGTCCATGTGACCTGCGACGCGCACGTTCTCCGAACCAATCAAAATTGGCCAGGGGTGTGAAGCACCCTTAACGCGATTAGCCTACACCCGTTTCACCCACTCAACCTCTACAATATCCGCGGCCCTCATTCGTCTACAGCTATGGATGGATGAGCCGTTGAGCGTCATCTCCATGACCGAGCAAGACCGTCAAATCTCCGAAGTCGTCGTGGAACAGCGCTCCCGGCTGCGTAACTTCATCCGTCGGCGTGTGCCCGATCCCTCTGACGCCGAGGACATCGTGCAGGAAGTCTTCTATGAACTGGTAGAAGCCAATCGTCTGCTGATGCCCATCGAGCACGTGACTGGCTGGCTTTTTCGCGTCGCGCGTAATCGCATCACGGACCTTTTCCGCAAGAAAAAACCCGTGACCTTCAGCGACATAGCAGTCGCGGACGAAGACGGCGCTCCGCTGCGCATCGAAGATCTGTTGCCATCGCCCGATGCCGGGCCGGAAGCGCTCTACTTCCGCAACGTGCTTCTGGATGAGCTGGAATTTGCGCTCGACGAACTGTCCGACGAGCAGCGTGAAGTATTCGTCGCCCACGAACTGGAAGGGCACAGCTTCAAAGAGATGGCCGCCGAACTCGGCGTGAGCGTGAATACCCTGCTCTCGCGCAAACGCTATGCGGTGCTTCATTTGCGCGAACGATTGCAAAGCATTTACGACGAATTTACGAAGAAATGATACGAAGAAATGAGGAACACAACATGAAAGCGAAAAGGATTTGTTTATAGCCCCGTTGGCGGGAGTAGCGATGGCGGTTTTCATCTGGATCGGCGGCGAAGTGGTGATGCATTTGTGGAACTGGAACCTGCCGGCGGTGTTCGGATGGCGGGAAATTACCTTCTGGCAGGCCATCGGACTATTCGCTCTGTGCCGGATTCTGTTCGGTGACCTGGGTATGCGTGTCTCTCCTCGCTCCAATATTCGACGGCGAATCAACGAGCGCATGGACGAGCGCTGGCAGAAGATGACGCCAGAGGAGCGCGAGAAGTACCGCCAGAGTTGGCGCGCGCGTTGCGGCGGCTTTGCAGCGCCAACCAGCGAACCCAAAGAGCAATGAAGCCATCTCCATAGCGCCCAAAGCAATGGCGCTATCCTGCCCGGATCGATCGATTCAAGGCGCTTCTGAAAGGAATCCATGAATGCCATTTCTTATGACCGCTATGGTTCACCCGATGTCCTCAAGTGTGGGGAGACTGCAAAACCCGCCCCCGCGGTCGATGAAGTTTTGATAAAAGTTCGCGCGGCGGCCGTCAATCCTTATGACTGGCACTTCATGAGAGGCGAGCCGTACTTCGTTCGAATAGTGGCCGGAGGGCTGCGTAAACCAAAGGATTCACGACTCGGCGCCGATGTGGCCGGCGAGATTGAAACCGTTGGCAAGAACGTAACGCAGTTCAAACCAGGGGATGGTGTGTTCGGCTCGTGCAAAGGGGCATTTGCGGAGTATGCATGTGCTGCCGAGTCCGCATTGGTCATGAAGCCGGACAACGTGACGTTTGAGCAAGCGGCTTCCGTACCGATTGCGGCATTCACCGCATTGCAGGGCCTTCGTGACAAGGGGAAGATTCAGCCGGGACAGAAGGTCTTGATTAACGGCGCGGCAGGAGGCGTGGGTACGTTCGCCGTCCAGATCGCCAAGTCGTTCGGCGCAGAAGTGACAGGTGTATGCAGTACGAGAAATGTGGAGATGGTGCGATCCATCGGCGCGGATCACGTGGTTGATTACACCCAGGAGGATTTCACCAAGAGTGCGCGGCGTTACGACGCAATTCTCGACTGCGTGGGGAACCATTCGTTCTCGGAATGCAGGCGAGTCTTGAATCCCAGCGGCATATACGTCGGGGCGGGAGGAACGGCCGATAACTGGATGATCGGTCTTCTGACTCGTGCGATCAAGGCGCTGGTGTTGTCATGGTTCGTCAGCCAGAAGCAGGTCATGGTTCTGGCGAAACCGAGCAAAGAGGACCTCACCATCATGCACGACCTCTTGAAGGCCGGAAAGGTAACCCCGGTCATCGACAGGAGTTACAACTTGCCTGAGGTCCCTGAGGCTATCCGCTACCTGGAAGAAGGTCACGCTCGCGGAAAAGTCGTAATAACCGTTGACCGTAACAAGGACACTTAACAAGGCGCTGCGCCAGACCTCTATTAGCCCGGCCTCGCACGGTTCACTCAGTAATACGATCCACGAAGAGCGCAGTACTAGCCTGCCTGTACCATTAAAGAACATTCGTCGGATGATATGAAGATGAAGATAGTGATGAAGCCAGAGATGAAAATTGAGCCGCGCAGCCGGTCCGCGCCGGTATCAGGAAACAGCATGTCAAGCCAAACTAACCCGGAACGGAGAAAGTGGCCCGGAAGGGTTAAAGGTTTTCTTCGGCGAATTTGGCATCGCCGTGGAATGCCCGATGATTGCCTTCAGATTTGTACGTGGCTTCCTCAACCGTATGAGACTTGCGAGTTCTTTCCTGAACTGAAAGAAGGCGAGAAAACAATAGGGCGACAGATATTAGAAAGATTTTGGGCCGAAGACCGATAGATGGCGGGTGGAGCACCCCTAACGCGATTAGACCGCCGTGAGTGTCGCTTCCCTTTTGGGTTTGGCTTATCTAAGGGTGCGTGTTTTGACCTTCCCTCAAGTTTCCCTAGGCTCACTGATCCGTCGCCATCCCGCCACCTTTTCGCTTTTTCCTTGACAAACGGTTACTCCCCGCGTATAGTAATTGCTGGATAACATTGCGTCTTATCCCGTAACGCCGGCACTCTCGCCGGCGTTTTTGCTTTCAGAACCCTGCGCCAGTCACTAAGTCCTTTAGAATCCGCACTTCTGAAAAAAGTGCCCATAACTCGTTTAGAATCTGCACTTGCAAAACGCAGGACTTAAAGTCCTTTAGAATCCGCACTTACAAAGAAAAGGGGGAGGGGAGGGGAGCACCAGACACGCGATGAAGCATATCCATCCCGAGGGCCATTGTGACGAGGGATCTCTCCGCTATGTCGCCAGCGGTGGGCCCTTTCGCCTCGCATGATACGATAACCGGGAAAAACGGAGACTTGCTATGCGGAGACTTTCCCTTTCTATCGCCATCCTATGTCTATTCTCCTTAGCCGGGACCGGCGGCGCCCAGGACGTCGTCAAAGTCGCTCCGGAACACAACAAAATCATCCTTGAGAATGCCGATGTTCGCGTCATCGAGAACACTCTCGCCCCGGGCCAAAAAGACGCCATGCACACGCATGCCTCAGGCTGGTATTACGTCACCAAGCCCGGAACCATGAAGATCGTTTTTGCGGACGGCAAAGTGGCAACCTGGGAAGCCAAAGAAGGCGAAGGCGGCTGGCTGCAAACCAAAGCTCCCCACACCGCCGAAAACGTCGGCACAACCACTCTGGTCTACGTCCTCGTAGAAGTGAAAAGCGCCGAAGCGCCTCACTCGCCGACGGCGGAACGCTCTCGCGGAATTAACCAATGACCCTGAACCGCAGCGTTATCCTTGTCATTTTTGTCCCGCTTGTTGCGATCGCGGTTCTGATTTACGAGTTCGCGCACCCACCCTGGAGCCCCATGCGCCTTGCCGGACTGGTCCTCATGTTTCCAGCCCTCATCCTTCTCACGGTATCCCGCTTCCAGCTCGGCAATTCCTTCTCTGTCTCGCCCCAGGCAAAAAAACTCGTCACCCACGGCATCTACTCCCGAATTCGCAATCCAATCTATTTTTTCGGCACCTTCGTCTTCGCGGGACTTTTTCTCTTCCTCGAGCGCCCTTATTTTCTCCTTCTTCTTGTGCCGGTGGTAATCCTGCAGATCACTCGTGCCCGCGCCGAATCACGCGTCCTCGAAGAGCATTTCGGCGACGAGTATCGCCGCTACAAAGCCTCCACTTGGTTTTAGCGTCGGAGCGTTTAGAAAATATTTACGTGGCTTGGCATCGAACCCATGTTCAGTTCTTGTTTCCTCTATCCGTGCTTTCGTTTCCCGCTCATCCCCTTCATCGGCGGTTTTCCTTCCAGCCGCGCGGCTGAAAGCACCAAATTTTTCAAGCCCTTTTGCTCCAGGTCCTGCACCGTGCGCAATTTCACGTGCCGAATGTTTTTTCCCGTGCCCTTAAGCAATCCCTCGGGATCATTCAACGAAGTACCATAGTGAAATCCAAACGTGACATGATTTTTCCCCACCATATAAAAGCAAAACGGATCTTTCGCTTCAAACGTTGGAATTCCCCACGAATTCACGGTTATTGTTGCTCCGGGCTCGGCAGCTTTCACCAGGCTTCGCAATCCGCGCACGACCTTCTGCAATGCAAGATTGTCGTCCCGCACATACGAATTGTTCTTCGCCTTCTTGTCCTTGCCACTTTTAGCGGCCATCGCTCCTCCTCCGGATCTTCGTGTCCTGGCGCTCAGCAATATCTGCTCTCGCTCTGGAAATGCCTTCGCGTCTAATATTACTCAAAATGTTCATCTCGCGTTTCCAGCCAGTGGAAATAGCACTCGTATCCGTTGAACTCGTAGATGTCTTTGATTTTCACTGCGCGAAGTGCGACTTGCGCTTCGGTACGTTCCTAGAACACGAGGGGAGCACAACTCTCCCGGAAGCGCTCCCCTGCGCATCTCCCGACCAATTACCCCCCACGACTGGCACCTGGAATCAACGGTACCCCATTGGTTAGAACGGAGGCATTTGAATTGGGATGGGCCTGACTACCTGCGTAGTGCGAAATGCGGCGGAAACGTTTCAGGCGGAGCATCACGAAGAGGTGCAGGGACAGCCTTCGTAGACCGGCGGTTTCCCTTGCTTAACAAAAGATTTAACTGGGCGTTTGGGGGATTTACACGTTCGCACGCTGGTGGATGCCGTGGGCGTTACGCAGCGCGCAGTTTGATAGAATCAGCGCTAATGCCGCAGCGCCCATTCTTCCGTTTGGTTTTGCCCGCAATAATCGGTTTGGTGGTGGGATTTCTTGCCCTGGCCTTCGCGGTGCCAAGCGAATCCACAATCCCCGTGCCGGTAGTCTCCCTTTTTTCGCCCGGTCTGAAAGTTGCCGAGCTCGATCATGCCAGCCGCGCACGAATCGCTTGCCTGGACGTTCGGCTGGTTTCTCCGCATCGCCATCGGCGTCAATGCCATGTTTTACTTCGCGATTTTTTCCCTGCTCGCCTATCTTGTCGATCGCCGCCGTTCCCCAACCAGCTAGGAACTCCGCGCCGCCAGCGAATGCGTGTAGCTCTCGCAGCCTGGTTACACCGAGAGAATGCGGCCGAAGAACGACCTGTAACGCTGCAGTGCCAGACGGAGATCCTCGGTCGAGACGTCATCGCCGCGATCCCATTGGCTCTCGAGTCTCGCTCTTTCACCCGCGAACATTTCGGCCAAGCGCTTCATCGCCGCCGCAACAAGCCTGTCTGCCTGCTGCACGGCGCGTCGAGGCTCGTCAACAAAATTCGCCTGGGTTGCGTCCCAGCGGGCGCGAAAATCTTTCGCTTCGTCTGCCGAAAGAAGCGGCACCACCTGTTTGTCCATAGCCGGGGCAGTCGCAGCTCCTGCGGAGGAACCGCCGACAACGCTGAAGCCTGGTGGAACAACACCTCCCACCTCAGGCCGTGCGGCAGCACCAGCCAGAGTCGCCGTTGTCAGGCCCACGTCCGTATCTTCGTCTCTCATTTTTTTTACCTCGTCCATTGGATTGACTCCTCTTTCTGTCTCGCGCTATCCACGACCTAACGCGCTTTCTCGCTTCCGAACCTGTTTATCAGCCGAAGACTAGGATGCTGCGGCCTTTGCGCTAGCCATTTCCGGCTCGCCGACAAGGTCATCAAAAAGCGTACGGTAATGAATCATGGCTTGCCGTAAATCTTCCGTGCTGGCTTTGCCAGCCGCATGGCGGACCGCGATTTCATGGGCAGCCCGGTAATTTTCGACAACCAGCGGATGGTCCACGGAGATATCCGCAGAACGTTGTTCGAAGTCACCTACGGAATAACCGCGTGTGGACATCACGTCGGCGAGCAACTGGTCGGCTTGGGTAACTGAACTTTGGGGGTTGTCAACGAAATCCGCCTGAACCTTGCGCCAGGACGCGATATAGCGTGCCCGGTCGCTTGGCGCGAGCGGACGGATGGCAAAACCCTCGACGCGTTTTTCTCGTTCCAGGAGCCCGGCCTCCGCCTTTCGCCGGCCTCCGCCTTCCTCGACGGCGCGCGCATATTCAGGTCCGAATCGTGTGCGCAGTCTTCCTGTCTTGCGCTTGCCGAGAAGAATCATCGCTGCGATGCCCACAACAATGAAGAATATCACGCTGAAAACGACGACTAACGCGATCGTATTCATATCCATCGCCTCCTTTTCATTTTGGCCAAACCCATTAGCCAAGGACGGAATTGTGCGACTCCTCACACACAACGAGGAGGTGCTCCGCCAATGAACGCAGAACACCTGGGAGTGCATCCAGAGCGCAGTTCGCGCAGTCTAGACGGAGACCCTTCTCCCTGACACGAAATGCAAGACGAGAAGAATCAGGCCGATGACAAGCAGAATGTGGAATAAACCCGTGGATACGTGAAATGCGAAAAGCCCAAGCAACCAGGCAATGATCAGAATAGCTGCGATGATCCCTAACATAATTTCATCTCCTTAAATCTGCGCGGGAACCTGAGCCTTCTCAATGGTCGAGCGCAGCGCCCAAGTTAAAATTCGTGGTAGCCTCTTGCAGACCTAACTTGCGCCTCTCAAAAAGAAATGTCTGTTCACTTAGAGACACCGCGAGTCTGGCCACTCCCGGAGGTCGAGCAGTACAAAACGAAGTGCGAACTCTGCTTTATTTCCAATTCAAGAGTTAGATTAACGCGGAAGCGGCGTTCCGGCGCCGCACACTCCGGACGCATGGCGGCCTGCTCGGAACCTGGCCCACCATAATCTGGTCTGCGATCTTTGTTATTCCCACCTATCTCATGGATTGCCGCCGCTCACACCCTTAGCGATCGCCCCAGTAACGAGGGCGCTCTCAGAAATGGAGCTAATGAGCCTGCGAAGATGCTTGGCTAGCTCTGCGTGGGCGTGGAAAACAGCGTCAACGGAAAATCGCCATGAAACGACCCAATCAACACGAGAGTCGTTGCCTTGAAATCAATCTCCCGACCGTAGCAGATAGCGCGTTCGCTTCAAGTGCTCAGCTCATCGTGCAACCGTCTGTCTGGTTCGTTTCGCACGCGCGTCCACCTCGGCGCGGCAGTGGCGCAGCACTTCGTCCGTGTTGCGAACCGATTTGCCGTCCAGATTATCCGCATCTTCGGGGAGCAGATCGATGATGTGTCCAAACTCGTGGAGCAGCGTGACCGCCTGCGCGGGCAGTGTGTTGCCGCTGTAAGAACCTACTCTCAGCACGCGCGTCCCATCCAGTTGCAGGGGACGGCCTTCCTGACTTATTTTTTGTACCTGCCCCTGTGGGCGGTAGAACGCACCATACGCATTGATCATAATCGCCGTATGCGCTCCCCCGTTCTGCGTCGCCCGCGCGACGTATGGCTCCCGCAAAATGAAGCGCGACTCACTCTCCTTCGACTCGAATATGTCATGCTGACCATTCCGATCGAGCGAAAAATCAAGCGACAGGAAAGTAGCTGCAGGGCTTGTGTCCTTTGCTTCGAACCATTCCGTGCATGCATTTTCGGAACGCAGAATCTCCAGAACTTCTTCGCGAGCTCGCTCGATTATCAGGCCCGCTTTGCCGAGTGCCAACAGTTCCGCCGGAACCGTATCCGCGAGCTCGTTGCAGGGGAAAGAGCCGGAGACACCTGGAAACCTTGTGACATTCTGGCCGCAAGGATTGTCAACCCGGGCCCTGGGCGGCGGAGAATAAGCTGGTTCCACACAAGATGCGTCCGGGGTGGCAGACACGTTCGAATCGCCGGCGGCCCCTTCCGCGATTGCCGGCCATTCCCTTCCGAAGCTAAGACGCAAGGCGGCGAATGTGTTTGTCGAAGACGCTTCGCATTTCGCCGGCCAGGCTCCTGAATTCGTTCGGTTGTTGGGAATCTTCGAACTGCTGAACAAAACAGAGCTTTGCGGATAAGTAGATGTGCTGCCAATCGAACAGATAGCCAGAAATAGGCAAACAGTCCGCGAACTCCGATATGGGGCCACCATCGCTTCCTCCCCTGCCCGGTTTGCACAACGACCGAAGGCCGTTTGCAGGGGAGCTTCCTCGGGTGGCCACCAACTCGATTGAGCTGCACAAACGATTCGATCGTTTACCGGGGCTAACGGAAAGACGAGAACTTCCGGCAGATGTCTTCTCAAATGTTTCTGGAATTCTTTCGAGTTAGAAATCAGAGGGGCTGAGTTCGCAGCATTTAGATAACTTTCTTATCCAAGGCAGCTCTGGCTCAACGGATGGCTGCGGACGAGTTGCGGCAGTGGGTCAGACCTATCGGCTTTCATTCGCATCCGAGCCTTTGGCAGACCATGCATTTTCAGAAATGTAATAAGGCGACGACACCGTAAATATGCGCTCGTTTCCGCGGACAAGCAAAGTCCACTCGAGCAGCCGGCCGCGCTGGTTGTGAAGAAAATATTCGTACCAATGATCTTCGACCAGTTCGGGAATGACGACGACAATACGCCGGTCCGGATGTTTTTCCGAAAGATCCAAGATGTACTGCACAAGCGGAACGATGATGAACCGATACGGTGATGGAAGGACCGCGAACTTAGGCGGTTGGGCGCCAGCCTCGCGGAACGGCCGCTCCACGTAGCGCTCCCAGTCCTCGCGCAAAAGCTCGGAATGCTCTCCTGGCTCAACGTGGATAGCAATGATTTCCGGCGAGAGCCGCGAAGCGAATTCCAGCGCCTGCTTGAGGATACGGCTCCAGCGATCAACGGGCAAGACCACGATAGGTGGCTGGCCGTGCTCCGCGGGAACGACCGCCGCGCTCGTCGTGGTAGCAACCACGACCGCGTGATAGTGCCGTCGTACGGTCCGGAAGAAAAGCATCAACAGGGGGATGAACAGCAGCGTGATCCAGGCGCCTTCGGCGAATTTCGCAACAAGCACCACAACGACGGTGATGCCCGTGACCAACCCGCCCAGCCCGTTGACCATCGCGCTTTTCACCGAGTGCGGGCCGCGGTTTTTCCGCCAGTGCACTACCATGCCGAATTGCGACAACGTGAACGCCAGAAACGCCCCCACGGCATAGAGCGGGATCAGTCTGTCTGTGATGCCTTCGAAAAGAATAAGCAATATCGCGGTCAAAACAGCCAAAACCACAATTCCATAGGTGTAGACGAGTCGCCGGCCGCGATAACCGAACGCGTGCGGCAAATAGTTGTTCGAGGCGATGGCGCGGCAAAGCCTGGGAAAGTCGGCGAAGGCTGTATTCGCGGAGAGAGACAGCACGAGCAGAATGGCGGCCATCGTCAGGTAATAGAAAATTCCTTTGCCAAACACGGCGGCGATCAGCATGGAGAGCAGGCTCTGGTAGCCGGGCTTGCCTGGATCGGTCGCCGCGATGGCATAAACTTTTACGAGGTAAGAGATTCCGGCGAGCAATAGCGCCAGGAGAAAAATAATAATCGTGAGAGTGCGCTGCGCGTTCTTAACCCCCGGTTCACGAAACGCTTTCACACCATTGCTGACCGCCTCGACCCCGGTAAGCGCCGTGCAGCCGCTCGAGAAAACTTTCAAGAGCAGCCAGAAGCTAACGGCTTGGGTCATCGCCGGAGGCGGTGGCAACGCGGCGACTGGCAAAGGGTGGCCGCCGCTAAGCAGCGCCCGCACCAAACCCCCGCTAATAGTGATCAAGAGAGTCCCGACGAAGAAGTACGTCGGCACCATGAAAACGACTCCGGCCTCGCGGACGCCCCGAAGGTTGATGACCGTGATGATGAAGAGAATGCCGAGGCAGATCGCAACGGTGTGCGGCAGAAACGAAGGCACTGCGGAAACCAGCGCCCCAACACCCGCGGAGATGCCGACCGCAGCCGTAAGAATGTAATCCGTGAGCAAAGCAGCCGCCGCCAACAGGCTCGGAAACGCCCCAAGATTGTAGCGCGCCACGGTGTACGAACCGCCGCCCGAAGGATAAGCAGCGATGGTCTGCCGGTAAGAAAAATAAACAATGATCAGCAAGGTGATGATGGCTGCACTGATGGGAACGATGTACTGCACGCCAAGAAGGCCCAGCGGAATAAGCAAGCTGAGCGCCGCTTCGGGCCCGTACGCCGCCGAACTCAGCCCGTCCAAGCCAAAAATGGGAACGCCGCGAGCAGGGCCGATCTGTTCGGCGCGTTCGTCGATGGTCTTGATAGGCTTGCCAACGAGTAAGTCGAGGATATTCATGGACAGTCCGGCGTGATTCTGGGCGTATTTTCGGCCTGTCCATTTGCAACGAGAATGAATGCAATGTCAACCGTTGGCATGGGAGCGTGCCCGGCTATGAGAATAGAGAAAGCGGAGACGCAGATGCCGAATACTTGAAAAACCAAGGTCCACAGGTGCGGTGGCCGGCACTGGGAGCGGAGCCGGTGCGCTTGCAAGGTTGGTTATTCTCGGACATCCTACTGCGGACTTGCCTCCTAGGTCCGCAGGGCGCGATTCTTTGAAGAGGAAATTCTTCGAGAGCACGGATGGTGATGAACTGATGGCGAGAACAAAACTGCCTGCCAAATCACCGAATGACTCACCCGATAGAGAGGCCATAGGCGCCAAGAGACCGGGCTTTTTGCGCAGGACTCTTGTGGTTTTGGGGCCGGGGGTGATCACGGGGGCTGCCGACGATGATCCCTCCGGAATTTCGACGTATTCGGTGGCTGGAGCGGCCTATGGATATGCCACGCTGTGGATCACGCTGCTCACGTTTCCGCTCATGGCCGCGGTGCAGCTCATGTGCGCGCGGCTGGGCATTGTTACCGGGCAGGGACTGGCCGCCGCAGTGCGCAGCAACTATCCGCGCTGGGTGCTGTGGGGAGCATGCTCGATCCTTGTAGTGGCGAACGTCATCAATATCGGAGCCGATCTCGGCGGCATGGCAGAAGCGACGCAGCTTATCACCGGGATCCGGCCGTTTCTCTGGATTCCGATCTATGCTGTGCTCATCCTTGGGCTGCTGATTTGGACTTCCTACAAACTGATTGCGCGCGTTTTCAAGTGGATGACGCTGGTGCTCTTTGCATATGTGCTGACATCGTTTTTCGCGCACGTGGATTGGAAACAGGCGCTGGTGGTGACGCTGGTGCCGCATCTGGAATGGTCACGCGGGTTCCTGGCAGTGCTAGTAGGAATTCTGGGGACGACGATTTCTCCTTATCTTTTTTTCTGGCAAGCGGCAGAGGAGGTGGAAGAAGACCGGGCCAAGGGCCGGACGACGGTTGCGCAGCGCAAGGGCGCGACGATAAAAGAATTAAAAGATGCGCGCGCGGACACGGTCGCCGGAATGTTTTTCTCGAACTTCATCATGTATTTCATCATTTTAACCACTGCCGCCACTTTGCACGCTCATGGACACACTCAGATTGCAACTGCGCGGGAGGCGGCGGAAGCGCTGCGTCCACTGGCGGGGAATGGCGCCTACCTGCTCTTCACGCTGGGGCTCATCGGCACCGGAATGCTGGGGGTTCCTGTACTGGTGGGATCGTCCGCGTACGCGGTGGCGGAGGGAGCGAACTGGCGGGGCTCGATGGCCGACCGCCCCAAAAGGGCGCGGGCGTTCTACGGCGTGATGGCGGTGGCGATGGGGCTGGGCTTCGCGCTGAACTATATGGGATTGAATGCGGTGAAAATGTTGTTCTGGTCGGCGGTGATCAACGGATTATTGGCACCGCCGCTTATTTTGCTGGTGATCCTTTTGACCAGCAGCCGCGAAGTGATGGGGAAGCACGTGAATTCGCGGATGCTGAAGTATTTGGGTTGGGCTACGTTCGCGGTAATGACAGCGGCAGCGGCGGGGATGCTGATTACGTCGTGAAGTGATAGAGCAACTTCGCAGGCCGAAGATTCGTCCTCATCGTCAATATCTTTCTTGATTCGCATTTTTCGATCGCCAGGGAAAAAGAAAACAGTTTAGAAATACAGGTTAACTGCATGCGAGAATGGGCGCTGACTTTCGAAGAGAATGCACACTCGCCTGCTTATCGCTGCCGTGGCGCCGACTGTAGCGCGTAGCTTGAGGCGCTGGATATACCATCTTGGCGGATTGGGATTCATTCCCCTTGGACTGATCGACAGTTCCGTCATTCCCTTACCGGGCAGCATGGATGTGTTGACGATTGTCCTGGCGGCGCGGCACCCAGACTTGTGGCTGTACTACGCGGTGATGGCGACGATTGGTTCGGTGATCGGAGGGTTCGTCACCTACAGGCTGGCGCGCAAGGGAGGAAAGGAATCGCTCTCGCGCAGATTTTCGGCCAAGACGTTAAAGAGGGTTTACGCGATATTCGAGCGATGGGGATTTGCCGCCATCGCAATTCCCGCGGTGTTGCCGCCCCCGGTGCCTTTTGTGCCATTTCTGCTGGCTGCGGGGGCCATGCAATATTCCGTGAAAAAATTCCTAGTAGCGATGACGCTGGGACGGATTGTTAGGTACATGATTTTGGCGTATCTAGCCGGGCGGTATGGACGAAAAATGCTGCCTTTGCTACTGGATCACGCTCACCTGGTGCTGGCGGCAGTTGTTGGGTTGATTGTCGCGGGTATTCTGGCTTACTTCGTCATTCGCGTAAGCAAGAAGAAAAGAAACGCAAAGAGTTAAACACTTTGGAGTCTGATCGCCTATCTCGACGATCGGCGCGTCAGCTCCTGCATTCGAACGCAGGTTGTGCCTGCACGGATCACGGCGAATTGGATAGGAGCTGATCTAAGGATGGGCTTCACCTCCACGGGTGTGCCGCACTATTCGTATCTCAACGCCACGATCGGGTCCACGCGCATCGCCCGCCGGGCCGGGACGTAGCAGGCCAGCAGGGCTACAAGCGCGAGTAAAATGGCGACGCCAGCAAACGTTTCGAAATCGGTGGCACTAACTCCATAAAGAAGGCTGGACATCAGGCGCGCGAGACCGAACGCCGCCACAATGCCGATGGCAATTCCAATGCCCGCGAGTTTCAGGCCCTGGCCGACGACCAATCGGAACACGTCGCCACGGGGTGCGCCGAGCGCCACGCGAATGCCGATCTCGTGAGTGCGCTGCGCCACCGAGTATGAAATCACGCCGTAAATCCCGATGGCCCCGAGAATCAGCGCCAGCCCGCTAAACAAGCCAAGCAGCACCAATGTCATCCTCCGCGTCGCCACCGAATCGTTCACCAACTCTTTCATCGTCACGATTGCAAAGATGGGCTGATCTTTATCAATCGAATGAACCGCCTCACGAATCGACGAAGTCAGCGCGGCTGGATCCATCCCCGATTTCACGAGCAAACCCATCGCGTTCGCGGGTTTCTGCCGATACGAGACATACACTTCGAGCCGCGCTGGATTAGCCAGACCATAAAGCTTCGTGTCGCCGACAACACCCACGATGGTGTACCACTTGGATGCTTTGGTGGGTGAGGGATGGCCAAACATGAAGCGTTTGCCGATGGGATCCTCATTCGGGAAAAAACGCCGCGCGACCATCGCGCTAATCAGCCCTGCGAGCGGCGCGTTCTCGTTGTCTTCCTCAGTGAAGCTACGGCCGCGCAACAGAGGGATTCCAAGCGTCGTGAGGTATTCCGGACTGACGATGTGTACATCGGGATGGGGGTAATTCCCCGGGCCGGCAGAGCCATTCCCTCAATTGTAACGTCTGAGCGGCTGTGATCGTCGGCCAGGGGAATCACCGTTCCCACCGCGGCGCTTTCTACTCCGGGGAGCACTCGCACGCGATCGAGCACCTGCTGCCAAAAATTCAGCACGGCTGGATCTTTCGAATACTGCTGGGTCCTCAAGTCCATTCCCATTTTCAGCACACGATCGGGCCGAAAGCCGGGATCGACTTGCAGCAAGCGGGAGAGGCTTTTCATCATCAACCCCGCGCCCACCAGAAGAATGAGCGCGAGCGAGATTTCCGCAATCGCCAGAGCACCACGCAGTCGATTTTGCGCGGCACCTCCACTCGTCGTTCGCCCGCCCTCCTTCAATTCCGATTGCACATCGGGCTTGGTCGAATGCATGGCAGGCGTCAAACCGAAAACGAAAGCGGCCAGGACGACCACAGCAGCCACAAACAGAAGCACAGCGCCGTTTAGCTCCACAGTGGCGCCTGACAGCATGTCCGCTGAAATAAGTTGCGCCAACGCTCGATTCCCGGCAATCGCCAGGCCCACGCCAAGAACGCCTCCCAGCAGCGACAGAACAAAACTCTCTGTCAGCATTTGGCAGATGATGCGGCCGCTGCTGGCACCAAGGGCCATGCGCAGCGCAACTTCCTTTGTGCGGCCCGCCCCGCGAACAAGAAACAGGTTCGCGACATTCGCGCACGCAATCAGGAGCACGAACATGACCGCACCAAAAAGCACCAGGATCGCGGGCCTTATGTCGCTGACGAATGCGTCTCGAATGGGCTGGAGCGCCACGCCAAACCGATCGTTGCTCGCCGGATATTCCGTTGCCAGCCGTGCCGCAATGCCTTCCATTTCCGCGCGCGCCTTCGGGAGGCTGACGCCCGTCGCCAGTCTTCCAATCACAACCAACTCGCCGCGCGCTCCACGTTCCTTGGCATCTTCGGGATTATCAGTGGCCCACACACCGATGGGCAACATCACGTCCGTTTTGTCGAGCGAACGATAGTTTGGAGGCAGCACACCAACGATTGTGAAACTGCGGTCGTCCAGTTTGATCGTTCTACCAACAATGTTCGGATCGCCTCCGAAATGGGATTGCCAAAGCGAGTAACTCAGCAGAAGCACTGGGGGCGTTCCGGCATTCTCTTCCGATGCGTCAAAATCCCGGCCGAGGAAAGGGCGAACGCCCATCATGGAAAGAAAATTCGGCGACACCGCATCGCCGCTGATATTCTCGGGCTGCGTCACGCCCGCGAGATTGAAACCGACTCCGCGAATGGCAGCCATCTCCGAAAATGTGCGGCTCTGGCTGCGCCAATCGAGGAAGTTTGGATACGACACGCTGACAGTTCCAACCATCGGCGTCGTTTCGTTCAGGACGATTAGACTCGAGGGGTCTTTGTACGGCAATGGCCGCAGGAGAACAGCATAGACTACCGAGAAGACGGCGGTGTTCGCGCCGATGCCGAGAGCCAGGGTAAGCATGGCGACGGCGGTGAAACCGGGATTTTTGCGCAGGAGGCGCAGGCCGAAGCGGATGTCCTCGAACAGCTGTTCAAGCCAAACAAAGCTCCAGACCATCCGCGTTTCTTCCTTGACGCGCGTCACGTTGCCGAACTTACGCATAGCGGCGTAGCGCGCTTCCTCGGGTGACATGCCGCGCTCGATGTTGTCCTGCGTCTCCCGCTCGATGTGCTCGCGGATATCCGCGTCGAGCTCTTCGAGCATGCGCTTGCGTTGATTCATGACTCCCCCTCCTGTCCGCCCGGCCGCAGAATCCGAGCGATGGCACCCGCCAACTTGTCCCACTTGCGCGTCTCGAGAGCCAATTGCCGCCGGCCATTGGGCGTTAGTTTGTAAAACTTGGCTCGGCGATTGTTCTCCGAGGTGCCTTCTTCGACCGAAATCCATCCGCGCTTGATGAGCCGATGCAGCGCCGGGTAGAGCGAGCCCTGCTCGACCTGCAACACATCCTCGGAATTGAGTTCGATGGCTTTGGCGATAGCGTGGCCGTGTCGCGGCCCCAGCAGAAGCGTGCGGAGGATTAGCAAATCGAGGGTGCCTTGCAGCAACTCGATGCGTTCGCGCTGTTCTTTAGTAGACATTCTAGGCGACGCTACACCCCTTCCAGTAGAATGTCAAGGTGAGCAGTCTGCTGCTTGCCCGAGCATCGGGATCTCGTCAGCTGGAGCGTACTCGAAGGATCATAAAGTTGCCCTGAGCGGGGCCGAAGAGCGACCAGCTCGCGTGGCTGACCCACGTGCCATCCAGCGAGCCCCGCCTCCGTTCCAATAGCCACGCGCTACCACTTGAAACCTAGGCCCACAAGCGCGCATCCTTATGTATGTAGATGTAGGAAAGGCCCGGCGGCCCGGGAACCCAGGTACTGACCATGCGCCGCTTCCTGAACTTCGCAGCTTTTCTCGCGATTCTTCCCGCGATAACTTCCGCACAAGGCCGCGGCATGGGCCGAGGAACGATTTCCAGTATGGCTCGACCCGCGATGGCCGGCCCGCACGTCGCCACGCATGCCCCTTCTAGCGTTGGAATTCACACGACCGCCGGAACCCGCACGGTGACTGGGATGCGTCTAGTCCGCACGCGCTCGGGAGCCGTCGTCCTTCGGCCCGCGCAGCACGTAAATGGCCGGGTGCGGAATAGTGGCTCGAGCGGAACGATCCTTTCTCAAGATGTGCCAGGGCTGGGATTCGATTACCCACACTTTGCGGCAACGCATCCGCAGGGGAGTCATGATAGGGACCGGAATCAGCGGTTTGCCCGGCGCGTTCATTCCGCTCTTTGGCGGCGGCGGCTATTACATGCCGCTCTTTCCCGAAGATGTAGAGGAAGCCCCGGCCGCCGAGGCGCAACAGATAAATAACGAGGAGGCACCAGCCGCGCCGGCGCCCCGGAGCGAGCGGGTTGTGGAGCCGCGGCAGAGCTACGCAACCGCGCCGCAGCCTGCGCCCCAGCAAGAATCGGATCAGTATGTTTTTGTTCGTCGCGATGGAACATTATTTTTTGCGGTTGCCTACGCGTGGGAAAACGGCACTTTGCGCTACATTACCGGCGAGGGAATACGCCACACTGTCACCGCGGATAAACTTGATCTGGACGCCACCCAGCAATTCAATGAACAACGCGGCCTGAATTTCCGCCTGCCCGCCTGAGGTGCCCCGACTAGTGATTCGCGACTGGTGACTCATGCAACCTGCACTAGCCCGTGATTGTATGCCTACACGGGCGATTCACTGAAGCGGGCCTGCCGGCCGTGTGGCGCTCGAACTTCGACTGCGGCAAGAAATTATCTCAGGTCCGAATACCAGCAAAAATTTATTTTTTCACCGGCTCCGGCATAACGTAGCCGGAGCGCGCCGGCAATCCGGCGCTCTCCAACTGAACGGTGGTGTGATCAATCCTGAATTCCTTTGCGGCTTTCTCCTGAATTGCAGCAAGCAGGCGTTCGCATTCGTCGAGGTGCATATCAGGAATGCGCGCATGCAGGCTCAGGGCGTTGTGGCCGCCGCCGAGCGACCAGATATGCACATCGTGAACTTCCAGCACGCCTTCAACGTCGAGGATGGCGCGCGCGACTTCTTCGACGCTGCATATCCCGCGGGCGGCCTTCGAGAAGAATGTGCGACGACTCGCGCAGAATGCCGATGCTGGACCACAGCACCAGCAGGCCGATGGCGATGCCGAGCAGCGGATCGATCCACGCGCGCCAGTCATGTGGATGGCGACAGCGCCGACGATGATGGCGATGTTCGAGAGCGCGTCGCCAAAATTGTGAACGAGGATGCTGCGCAGATTTAGGTCACCGTGTCCGCGGACGAGAGCGAGAGTGATGCCGCCATTGACGGCGAGCGCCGCGAGGGAGGTCCAGATCATCCAGCTTTCGACCACGCGACGGGGGAGCGAAAGCGTTCGAAAGCTTCATAGCCAAGCCAGAGGGAAAGCAAGACGAGCACAGAAGGCATTGGTGAACGCCGCGAGCGTGCCCGCGCGGTGATAGCCATAGGTTTTTTCGCTGTCGGCGGGACGCTGGGCCCAGCGCATGGCGAGCTAGGAAATGCCGAGGGCGGGAACGTCGGAAAGATTGTGGACAGCGTCGTTCAGCAGGGCGACGCTACTGCCAAGAATGCCGCCAAAAATCTCAGCGACAACCAAGCCGAGCGTGGCGACCATGGCCCAGCCGAGAACCGAGGGCGCTAGCGGGGGATGGGCGTGGCCATGGTGAGCGTGCCCGTGAGTGGTGCACGTGCGTCATGGTGAGTGCGCATGCCATGGAATGCGAATGACGTGGCATGGCTATGGTGCAGCTGGCTGTGATCGCGGATGGGAATGCGTCAGTCCATCACTCCATTTTACGCACTCTGGGGCGGCTTGCGCAGCGCCTTCCTAGCTTATTAGGAAGTTTGACACTCCCCGTTGCGAATTGATTGACGCATTTCTCCGGCGACTGCGAACATCGAAATAGCTTCCCGTTTCGCGCGTGTTGACGCAGCATGGCCTGCGGGAATGGTGGCCTGTGCACAGGAGCTGTGCGCAGAGGAATGACGGTTCCCATCGCCAAACTGAGTTTCTGGGGTGTGCGCGGTTCGACGCCGACGGTGGATCCTGCCACCTGGCGTTACGGCGGAAACACGCCTTGCCTCGAACTGATTGCGCCGGACGGCACGCAATTCATTCTGGATTGCGGGACAGGATTGCGCATGCTGGGAGCCGCTGGGGCGGCGCCAAACGGCGGCGGAAATCCCGAGACGCATATTCTTGTGACGCACTATCACTGGGATCACATTCAAGGGATTCCGTTTTTTTCTCCGCTTTATGCGGAGAACAACGAATTTCATTTTTATAGTTTTCGCTCGAAATTTCTGGGGCGCGACAGCTTGAAGCAGGTGTTTGAAACGCAGATGGCGCTGCCTTATTTTCCGGTGGATATGTCGGCGATGAACGCCAAGAGGAAGTTCAAGGAAGTGGACGGCGGCGATTCGTTTACGGTTCGGCGAAAACAAAATCACGGCGCGGTGGCTGAATCATCCGCAAGGATGCCTGGGATTTCGAATCGAGACGCCGGCGGGGACGGTGGTCGTACGCGACGGACAACGAGCCGGGCGATCGCGAAACTGGATGAGAGTCTGCGGGAACTGGCGGCGGGCGCGGACATTTTTATTAACGATGCGCAATTTACGCCGGAGCAACTGGCGACGACGCGAAAGGGCTGGGGGCATTCGTCGTGGCTGGAAGGCGTGAAAGGTGGCGCGCGAAGCGGGCGCGAAAACGCTGGTGCTATTTCATCACGATCCGGATTCGACGGACCGCATGGTGGATTCGATTTTGCGGCAGGCGCGGGAAGAATTTGATTCCGTGTTTGCGGCGAGCGAAGGAATGGTGATCACGCTGGGGCTCCACGGGAGACAGCGTGCAGGCGCACATGCCGGGAACGCGGACGGCGTTGCGGCGCGAAGCGCAATTCCGCGCAAGGTTTCGCGGAGTGACGGAAGGCGGGAAAGAATTTGAGGAAGAGACAATGGTGCGCGATATTTCGTTGCAGGGTGCGCTGATTTCGCTGCAAACACATGCCGCGGCTGCAATCGGAATTGCAAGTGACGATGGAGACGCCGGGTGAGGATGGATCGCAATCGTCGATGAGATTAAGGGGTTACGTGGTGCGGATTGATGCAGGTGCGGAGAAGGGGCACAGCGCGGTGGGAGTGGTTTTCACGGATTAGTTTCCAATCAGCATAGAGTTGTTCTTCCACAAAACTTGATGCCAGGAAACCTGCGCATTTTTCAAGACGGGGCCGCGGAGACCACACTGCGCTACAATCATGGCCTCATGTCCACGCCGGGTTCGCGAACAGCCGATTTTGTTCCTGCGAGTGTACTCGATAAGAGACGGCCGTCGAAGGTCGCGTTGATTCGCGGATTGGTGCGGCAAGCGCCGTTTGTGGCGAAAAATTTCCGGCTATATTTTCGAAACTCGTGGCGACGGAACATTCTTGGCATGAATGTTGTAGCGCCGTATGCGGTGACGTTTTATGTGACACACAAATGCAATTTGGCGTGTTCGTATTGCACGCAGAAGGAACCGGACGTGTTCAGCGAGGAGCTAAACACGGGAGAGACAATTCGGCTGTTGAGGCGGATTCGCAGAGAGACGGATTCGATCGTGATTACGGGCGGCGAGCCGACGCTGCGCGCGGACATTGAGGAGCTAGTGGATGCGGCCAGATATTATTGTAAGTTCCGGTCGGTGCTGCTGATTACCAATGGAACTTTGCTGGATCGCAAGCAGGCGATTTTGAGCGCTGTGACCGGACTGGTGGTTAGCCTGGACGCGCTGGCGGCTGATCCGTCGAATCCACTTTCAAAACCGGCGGCGCTGCCGAGAGTAATGCAAAATCTGGCGCTGGCGAAAGAAATTCTGGGAAGCCCGCGGCGGATTACGATCAGCACAGTGATTGAAGAATGGAACATCAGGGAAGTGGAGAAATTGATGGACTGGTGCGGTGAGGAAGGGTTTGTGTTTGCGGCGCAGATGGAGAAGATGCCGAATCTGAAGCTACTGCAGAATCCGAACTATCAGGCGCTAGTGGACAAGATCATCGAGCGGCGACGGAACGGGGCACAACCGATCAACGGGACGCCGCGGACGATCGAAACGCTTCTGCGGTTCCGGGATTTTCAGTGTTATCCGACGATGTTTCCGCGCGTGTATCCGAATGGAGACGTGTTCTATCCTTGCGAGCCGTTGCGTAAAGTCGCGGGGAATTTATTGAAGGATGGATCGTTGAGAAAGATCTTCGCGCGCGGGAAGAAGATGTACGGGGATATTCCGCCGTGCCAGGGAATCTGCTATTTGTTCGGAAACGTTCTGTCGCATTACTACGTGAATGATTTTTGGGGACTGGCAGGCGATTTCATCCAGTAGCGGCCCTGTCGAGGTCAACTTCCCAATTGCAAGTTTCTACTCGAGGTCGGAGATTTTCTTGTCAAGGTGAGCGAGAGCGGCTTCGAGAGACTTACGATGGTTCGGGTTTGTAGCGGAATCGAGGTCGTGCGCGATGCGGGTGCGCGATAACTGCAAACCTTTGCGTTCCTGTTCGCGGCTGATCTGTTCCGCGCTCTTGGCGTTATTGCCGTAGTGCCCCTTGGGTGCCTGGCCGGATTCCACCTGTGCTTCTACGTCTTTGCTTTCCCATCCTCGAGCCATATCAATATTTTGACACATTTCGGGGCAGTAGCGGCGATTATGAGAGAGAAAGTTGAAGAATGGATTTTGCCGCGGCGCGGCCAAGCCGACGTTATCCCTCAGCGCGGTAGATGAGCTTTCCTGCGCGCAGCGTGTACTGAACAGACGTCAGCGCGCGAATGTTCTTGGCTGGGTCTTGATTGAGGACGACCAGGTCGGCCGGAAGGCCTGCAGCGATGCGTCCGAGTTTGTTTCCGCCGCCGAATCGATCGGCAGGAGCGGTGGTTAGCGATGCAAGAATCTGGCGAAAGGTCATTCCTGCCTCGGCCATCAGAGCGTATTCCTCACTGGGATCGTATTCGACGGCGCCGAGATCCGTGCCGAAAAGAACCGTGCCACCCGCAGCATTCCACGCGCGCAGCTGGCCGACTTCGGTGTTGGTGACTTTTTCCTGCGCTGAAAAGCGGTCGTGGCGCATGTAGTACTTCCAGAGAGTGAGAGTGGGCGTCAGGGCAACGCGGCGGTCCTTCATCGCGGCGAGGAGGGAATCGTCCCAAGGTCCGGAATGAGGAGTTGTGTGAGCGATGATATCGACACCGCCGCGCACGGCGGTGAGAACGTCCGTGGCGCTGTTTGGATGAACGAAGACGAGTTTGCCAGCGCGATGAGCTTCGTCCGCGGCAGCTTGAAAGGCGCTTTGTGGAAGCGGGGTGCTGCGAGGAGAAGAGGCGAACAGTTTTATGCCATCGACGCCTTCATCGAGGAGCTGCCTGGCAGCGGCAGCGGCTTGCGCCGCGTCTGCTACTTCTGGAGCGGGGAATTTCATAAATCCCATGAGGCTGAGAACTTGATCCGACGGAAGAGCGCCCGGAGGAACGAGTCCCGCGCCTGTCGAGCGAATTTTAGGGCCGGGCACTTCGGCGGAATCGATGCGGTCGCGAAGGCGGCGAGTGTTCTCCCACATGGAGCCGACGTCAAACACGCTGGTGAAGCCGAACCGTGTGAGCATGTCCTGAAGTTGGCGGGAAAGCTCGAGAGCGGGAATGTCTGATACGTTTGCCCACTTGCGTTCGAAGAAATGGACGTGGCTGTTCCAGAGGCCGGCGACGACCGTGAGACCGAAGCAATCGAGGACTCGGGCGGTTTCCGGAAACTGCATTTGCGCGCGGCTGCCCACGGCAACGATCTTTTCGTCTTGAATGAGGACGACGCCGTCGCGGATTGGATCTTCTGTAGGGCTGATGTAGATCGTGGCTCCCACGAGAGCGGTATATTCTGTTGGGGAGTTTGGCGGCGCGCTCAAAAGATTTTCTCCTAGCCGGCGGGAGCGAGTTGGATATTCTAACTCGCTAGGCGCTGGCAGCGCGGCTTCTGGGCAAAACGGTGAGCGGAGAATGCTTCACGCTGGCGAGGGTGCTCTCCGCGACGCGAGCAAGGTGCTCAGCAAAGAAGCCTTGATAAGTGAATTCGGCGGAGCTATCCGCCCAGCGAATCTGCAAAAGCCAACGGTCTTTTCCTTGCGAAGCATTTGCCGAAGTGATCTCGGCGGCAGGAATCACAAGCAGCGGTTGAAAGCGCAAATCCAGCGCCCAGATTTGCTCCGCGCCAACGTAAAGCTGAACGGGCGCAGGAGCAGAATTGCCTGGCTGATATTTTCCGCCATTCACTATAACGAGAGAGCCGAGTGCGCGCGCTTTGTTGTCAGGAGTCGTATGAGGTCTGGCAGGTGGCAATAAGATTGCCGTGAGAAACATCGCAAGACCGGCGAGCGCGGCAAGCCAGCTGTTCCAAAGACCGAGCGGCAGGATGACGAGCGCCGCGCCTGAAAAGGCCAGGATGATGCGGAAGGCCATCCAGGATTGAGCATTGCTGCGGATGCGGAGGAGTTTGGGAATCAGGAGTACGAGAGCAAACAAAGCGCCGATGAACACGTAGCGGAGACGCGAGCCGGTTCCTTCGCGTTGCGTTGCAGCAGTGGTTGGCGCCGAGCTCATACTGTTTCCTTCGGTTACTTAGTAAGACTGTGACGGTGGACTTCACGGTTTCAACGAACCGATTTCGCGCATGCGGGCAAACGCCCGGCGCACGTGAGGAATAGTGATGGAGCCGCCGACGATTAGTGCAACGTTCAGCGCGTCGATTACCTCTTCGCGGTTCCAGCCTTCTTCGCCGCAACGAACTAAATGATAAGTGATGCAGTCGTCGCAGCGGAGAACGGCGGAGGCGACGAGGCCAAGGAGCTCCTTCGTTTTGGTGCCGAGGGCGCCGGGCTCATACGCTTGATGATCCAGGGCGAAGAAACGCTTCATGCCGAGATGGCCGCAATCGAGAATTTCCTCGTTTAAGTCGGCGCGAAATTTTTGAAAATCTTCGAGGCGGTCCGCCATGATTCCTCCGGAAGTGCCGAGGGCATATTATGAACCAAATCGATGAATTAGTTCGGCAGGACGCGGCCGGGGCGGGCGCCGGAGGGTTTGCCGGCGTCCCAAACGAGAGAGCCATTCACGAAGACTTTTTCGATGCCTGAGGGAAGTTCCAAGGGCTTTTGAAACGTTGAGCGGTCAATGACCGTGGCTGGATTGAAGAGAACGAGGTCAGCGAAGGCTCCTTCGCGAAGCACTCCGCGATCTTTCCAGCCGAGGCGCCGGGCGGGGAGAGAAGTCATTTTGCGGATGGCTTCAGGCAGCGTGAGCCATTTTTTTTCGCGGACGTAAAGACCGAGCACGCGCGGAAAGGTGCCGGCGCCGCGCGGATGGCGCGAGCCAATTCCACCGTCGCTGGCGACCATGACCCAGGGCTGTTCGTAAAAAGCTTGAATGTCGCGCTCGACCATGGATTGGCCGATGACCGCGGCTTCGGTGTTTGCTGCATCGCCCTCGCGAATGATGCGGATATACATCTCGACGGGAGAAATGCCGTGCTGGGTGGCAAGGTCCTCGATCGTGCGGGTTTCGATAGGCGGTGTTCGGCGGGAATTCCATCGATCGTGACGTGATAGGTCCGCCGACGTCGGCAGAGCGCTTTCGCGACGCTCTGCGGGTCTTCGTATTGCTTATCTGGCACGAGGACTTTAATGTTCGAATGCCAGGCGTCGTAGGGATAGCAGTCCGCAAGAAAATCAAGGCTGCGCTTGCGCGCCGCCTCGATCACGCGGATGTACTGCGGCGCTTTGCCCCAAACGCTGACGGTGCCGAGCTTGATGTGCGAATGCTCGACGGGGATGTGGGCGCGCTCGCCGATAGCGATCTCTTCCTCCAGAGCTTTAAACGAGAGGTCAGCTTCGTCGCGGATGTGCGTCATGTAAAAGCCATGGAACTTGGCCGCGGCAGATGCGAGAGCGACGACTTCTTCAGTGGTGCTGTAGCTGCCCAAGTCGTATTCGAGACCGCTGGAAAGGCCGATGGCGCCTTCGCGCATACCTTGATCGACGAGCAGCGCCATTTTTTCGATTTCCGCCGGTGTTGAGGCGCGTTGGTAATCCTTGCCGAGAACTTGTTCGCGAACAGTGGCGTGGCCGACGAGGACAGCGAGATTTAGCGAGACCGGGTTCTTGCGGCGCATATCCAGCCATGCTGCGATCGGCCAAGGCGAATACCGTCGGCGCCAAGGATTACAGTGGTAATGCCTTGCCCGATTTGAGTTTCGGCGAGGGGATCCTTGTCGAGGCCCTGGGTGGAATGGTTGTGAATGTCGATGAAGCCTGGAGCGAGGACTAGGCCCTTTGCGTCGATGACGGGCTCGTCTTTTTTTGGTTTGAAGTCGCCCACATTGACGATGCGGTCGCCGGAGATGCGGACATTGACTTTGCGCAAGAGGTGCACCGGTGCCGTCGGCGACCTGGCCGTTAATGATGACCGTGGAAACTGATTTTTCCTGCGAGCTGGCCAAGCCACAGGCGAAGGCGATAGCGAAAAGCAAGAGAATAGATTTGAGCTGGGAGATGCAAAACATCGATGTTCCTCGAAAAAAGTCCAAGGGGCTTCGTTTCACGCCCCACCTATATACCAACGAAGAGCAAAGAGGGAAGAGGGAAGAAAACACGAGAAATCGCTACTGCGCTACTGCCGCGAGAGCCTTCTCCGCCAGCTCTTTTGCGCCGGGCTTGCCAGCCAGAACAAGATTTGCCCATTCCACCCCGACTTGCGACAAGCGAACGGCCTCGCTGGTAAGCGACTCCGGTCCGCCGGAATCGGTATTGCCAAAATAGATGCGATCCATCGGGTGGGCGGCCGCAATGCGGTTTTTTGTGTATTGACCGGGCGTGGCCAAGAACATGGGATGGCCACGGCGATAGATGCGGACTTCGACGGGATCGACGTTGAACTCCGGAAGAAGTTTCTGAAAATCGGTGAGAACGCGGGCGGCGAGCGTTTTGCAATCGGCCTCGTCGAGGAGAGTGGAACGCTGCTCCTCACGCAGCGGAGTGTAAAAAGTAAGAATGTTGTTTTTTTGCTTGTAGCCGGGATTGTTGCGGACAGTCCAGTCGGCGACGATGAAGTCGGTGAAGGAATTGCCAGGGCACCAATTGTCGTAGCCGCGATTGTAGACGGGCTTGTCGAAGATGAGGTTGACGACAGGATAGGGCGCGTAACGCGTACGGCGCATGGCGGTTTTCTGCTCGGCGGCAAGTCCAGGACAATGCGCGAAGTGATGTGCTTGGGAGTGCACATCAAAACGGCTTTCGCGGACACGGTCGTGAGCTTTCCTTCGCGCAGATAAGTGACGTTAACCGCGCTTTTGTTCTGGACGACGGCGATGACTGCGGCGTCGCCCAACATGCGCTCCTTGTATTTTGGAAGCAGGACTTCGACGAGCTTGTGCGTGATGCAGCCAAGACCTCCGGGCAAGATGGCGCGCTTGCCGTCGCCGCCGATGAAGAGATCCTGGGCGTTGTAAAGGCCGACATACGCGGAAGTGTCTGGAGTGGTGGCGCCCCAGTTGGACGGGCCAAACATGTCCCACCACTGCTGGACCTCCGGCGCGTAGCCGGCAGTAAATTTCGAGAGGGGCAGGGCGTCCAGTTCGTCCATGCGCTCCTTAATTTTCATTTTCAAAATGTCTTCGCGAAATTTCAGGAAGCTGGCCACGACTTCCTTTGGAGTAAGGAAGCTGGGTGATGCCGGTTTTCCAGGTGTCAGGGACGTAAGTTTTATTTACGAGAGTGGGATCGGGCATGTTGACGAGCGGGAGTTTCAGGCCGAGCTCGGTGGCGAGCTGGTCGCCTTCATCACCGCGATAGGCATAAGCAGCGCCGGTGGAGAAAGGCTGGGCTGTCGAATTCTTCCTGGTAGGCGTTGCCGCCGAAGTGGTCTTCTTTTTCGAGCAGGAGCCAATCTTTGCCGCGCAGGAAATAGGCGGCGGAAAGACCCGCAACGCCTCCGCCAACAATCACGATGTCGGCTTTCGAGGTGGCGTCAGGGCGTTCGAAATGGTGGCCATCGCGGACCTGGTGGCAGATTTCGAAATGTTCGCCATCGACGCGCGGCGCGCTAGTCGGGCTTGGAATCCAGCGCGGGGATCAGAGCGGTAGTCAACCGGACAGCCCGAGGCGACCGAGCCCGCCACTACAAATTTGATGAATTCACGGCGCGAGTGAGACATTTACCCTCCTAGGGCCTTTCGAGCAGTTGCTGCGCTTCCGTGCCGACGCTGCGCATGCGGATGCGATACCAGATGATGATGAGCGCGACGGAAACGGCAAAAATAATGGTGGAGACGGCGTTGATTTCCGGCGTGATGCCGCGGCGCAAGCGACCCCAGATTTCGAGCGGGAGCGTGTTGTCGCGGCCGGTCAGAAAAAAGGTGACAGCGATTTCGTCCATCGAGAGCGTGAAGATAAGCAGTCCCGCGGCGATGAGCGAGATCTTGAGATTTGGCAGCGTGATACGCCAGAAAGTTTGCCAAGGCGTCGCGCCGAGATCGAGCGAGGCTTCTTCCTGCTCGCGATCGATTTTTTGAAGGCCGGCGAAAAGTTCGGTGGTGGCAACAGAAATGAGGGCCGTGCCGTGACCGAGAAAAACCGTGAGCAAGCTGAGGTGCATGCCGGCAAAGACAGCAAGCATCTCCAAGGAAAGGCCCGTGATGATGCCGGGAAGAATGAGCGGGAGAAGCACGAGCCTGCGGAAAAGGGCTTTACCGGGGAAGCTGGCGCGATCGAGAGCGAGCGCGGCGAGCAAGCCCAGGATGAGCGAAAGCGCGACGGCGCCCGAGGCGACGAGGAGACTGTTGACCACAGAATCCCAAATGGCGCCGTCGGCGAAAAGTTGGCTGTACCAATCGAGCGTGAGATGACGCGGCGGAAATCCGCCGACGCCATCGCGATTGAAGGAATAAAGAATGAGCACGACAATGGGCAGATAAATAAAAGCAAAGACGAGCGCTGCGTAAAGGGCAAGCAAGGGAGAGCGGCGAGTTGGAGATTTGCGGCTCATTTGAATGACCAGCGCTTTTCGAGGCGTTCGGTCAAAGAAGAGCAGCGAAAGCGTAATGAGCAGGATGCAGACGGAGATCGCGGCGCCGAGCGGCCAATCATAAGTTGCGCCGAACAGAGTTTGCACGATGTTGGCGATCATAGTGCCGGAAGAGCCGCCGACGAGGAGCGGAGCGAGGAAATCACCCAGCGAGAGCACGAACGCAAACGTTGCGCCCGCCAGGAGGCCGGGCATCGAGAGCGGAAGAATCACGCGGAAGAAAGTAGAAATAGGAGCAGCGCCGAGATCCTGCGAGGCTTCGACGAGCGGGCGGGGGATGTGCTCGAGCGACGCGTAGATGGGAAGGAAGACAAACGGTGTGTAGATATGAGTGAGCACGAGCACGACGGCAAAGGGGCTGTAAAGGAGAAAGCTGACGGGCTCGTGAGTGATATGGAAGTATTGCAGGAACCCGTTCAGCACGCCCTCGCTGCCGAGAATTGTTTTCCACGCATACCCGCGCACTAGGTAGCTGACCCACAGCGGCACGATGACGAGTTGATAGAGCAATTCCTTGCGCGCGCCGGAATGAAACGAGAGGTAATAGGCGAGCGGGTAGCCGAGGAGAAGAGAACACAGCATCACGGAGGCGGCGATGCGCATGGTGCGGAAGAGGACTTCGGCGTAGAGGGAATTCGAGAACAGTTTTTGATAGTTGGCGAGATTCCAGTGATGGACAAGAATGCCATCTTGCACGGCCCAGAAGCTGTGCGCAAACATCAGCGCGTAAGGCAGCAGGAGGAAGAGCCCGACCCAGAGAAGCGGCGGAGCGGAGACGAGCGTCTTGTATGCGCGCGAGTACATGGCCGAAGTCAGTCCGTGACGCGGATTGCGTCCGCAATCGAGAAAACAAAATCGCGCTCGCCATTGAGCGGGCCGCACGCGGGAAGCCGCACGCGCAACAACTGACCTGCCCCGCAATCCACTTCGAGCAGTTCGCTGGCTCCGCCATAGATTTGCTGGCGAACGGAACCGCGAAACTTTACTTCGTGCGTTTGCCGCTTGCCGTCCGGGCTCAAGCGAATCGCTTCCGGCCGGAGCGAGAAAACCGCGGGACCGTCCGTGTCCTCCACGGGCCAGCGCAAAACACCGCAAGTCGCGATGCTGCGGCGGATTTCTCCTTGAAGCAAATTGGTTTGGCCGATGAACTGCGCTGTGTAGGCCGTGGCGGGACGCGCGTAGATTTCGCGCGGCGAAGCGACTTGTTCGAGCGCGCCATCGCGAAGCAGCGCGATGCGGTCGGAGAGGGCCATGGCTTCTTCCTGGTCGTGCGTGACGAAGAGGAAAGTGATGCCGATTTCGCGCTGCAAGGCTTTCAATTCGCTCTGCATCTCTTTGCGTAGATTGGCGTCCAGCGCCGAGAGCGGTTCATCGAGGAGCAGGAGTTGCGGCCGGTTCACCAGCGCGCGGGCCAGAGCCACGCGCTGCTGTTGCCCGCCGCTCAAACGGGAAGGGCGCGCAGCCGCGAACGCCGCCATTTTCACCATGTTCAAAGCTTCTGCTACACGCCCGGGGATTTCGTTTTTAGGAGCTCCTTGCACACGCAAGCCGTACGCGACGTTGTCTCGCACGCTCAAATGCGGGAAGAGAGCGTAGTTCTGAAAAACGGTGTTTACGCGGCGTTTGTAAGGCGGCAGCGTGTCCAGCCGCTCGCCGGACATCCAGATTTCACCTGCCGTGGGCTGTTCGAAACCGGCGATGAGGCGCAGGAGCGTGGTTTTGCCGGAGCCGCTCTCGCCGAGTAATGTCAGAAATTCTCCTGCAGCGATGTTCAGCGAAATGCTCTTCAGGACGTCTCGTGCGCCGAAGCGTTTGGCCACCTCGCGCACTTCGAGCAGGGGGGCATGTTCGTCCACGGAAGCGGGCTGCGGAATGGCGGCAGAACTCACTGCGCGGCTTTCACCTCGTTCCAGATTTCATTGTATTTGGCGCGGCGCGGCACGTCCTGCCAGAAATAAATTCGCCGCATGTAGGCGTCCGGATCGTCCATGTGCAGATTTTTCGTTTCGCTCTGGCTCATAAAATTGGCGGATAAGGGATTCGCGGGGGAGTAGCCGGTCACGTCGGTCACCAATTTCTGCGTTTTCGCTTCGATCATGTATTCCAGGAACTGCGCCGCCAGTTCTTTCTGCGGCTGCTGCGGTGATCATCAGGTGATCGATCCAACCCGTGGTATTTTCCTTCGGGATGGTTTCTCCGATCGGGAATCCGAGCTTGCGAAGCTGATTGGTCATCAGAGGCCAGCCCATGGCCGCGATGATTTCGTGGTTTTGGAAGAGATTCGTCAGCTCGCCTCCGGTGGACCAATACTTGCGAATATTCGGTTTGAGCTCGATCAGTTTTTTCTTTACCGCTTCGAGCTGGTCGTCGCTCAGATTGTAGATCTGGTAGGGATCGGGCTTGTCGTATCCGAGCACTTGCGCCGCCATGTAGACGCTGGAAAGCTCATCCCACAGGGAGATTTTCCCTTTGTATTTGCGGATCCCAGAGAATACTCCAGGAATCCGGCGGTTGCTTGAAGGCTGTCGTGTCATAGAGCAGGGGATTGGGCCCCCACACAAACGGGACACCATAGGTTTGTCCGTTGATTTTAACGAGCGGAGAGTTGCGCAGCCCGGCGGAGAGCTGATTGTAGGAAGGAAACTTGGAGAGGTCGAGCGGCGCGGCGAGGCTCGCGCGCGCGATCGAGGTGGCGACATCGCTCGAAGGCGAGATCACGTCATAGTTAGAAGCGCTGCCGCCACGCAGTTTGGCGACGAGCTCGTCGCTCGAACCCATGTAGGACGCAACGATTTTGCAATGGTGCGCTTCTTCGAACGGGCGCACGAAGGAAGGATCCGCGTAACCCTCCCAAACGAGCAAGCTGAGCGTTGCTTCCTTTTTGTTGCAAGCGCCGCAAATCGTGGCGAGCGCCAGGATTCCGAGGACGATTGCGCGCCTATTCATGATGTCTCTCGCTTCCGTAGCATGTGAATTCTCACTGCGCCCGGATTTTCTCTGCTCATACGAATGGCGCCGAACATTTTGCCTATTTCGTTTTCGCCTGAAAGACCACTCTTCCGCCCACGATAGTCTCGACGACTTTTGTTTTCGCAATCTCGTGCGGATCGATCTCGAAAATATTCTGCGAAACGATGATCATATCAGCCAGTTTGCCCGGCTCGATCGAGCCTTCCGTTTTTTCGCGGCGGCCAGCATAGGCCGCGCCGAGCGTGTAAGCCCTCGACGGCTTGCGCGAGCGTGACGCGCTGCTGCGGCAAGCCATCCGCCCTCGGGCTTGCCCTCCGTCGTTTGCCGCGTCACAGCCATCTGCAGGCCTTCCCAGGGATTCAGAGTCACCACATTCCAATCGCTGCCGAAGGCCAGATGCCCGCCGGCTTTTGCGATGCTATTCCAGGACCAGGCGCGCGAGGCCCGGTCCGGTCCGGTATTGCCTGCCCAGACTCGCAGAGTGTCTTCGTCGGGGTAAGCGTGCAGAGGCTGCATGCTGGCGATCACGCCGAGTTTTCCGAAGCGAGGGATGTCCGCAGCGGTAACCGTTTCGATGTGCTCGATGCGCGGCCGCCGGTCTAGCGTGTGGTTCATTTGTTCGGCGTTCTCGTAGGCGTCGAGGGCCGTGCGCACGGCGTAGTCGCCGATGGCATGCGTGAAGAGTTGCAAACCGCGCTTGTCGAGCTCCGCGACAGCCGCTTTGTATTTGTCCGGGTCCCAAAACAATTTGCCCTTTGTGGAGGGATCGTCCGTGTAGGGCTCGAGCATCGCTGCGGTGTGCGATTCCACCACGCCATCGATCATAATTTTCACGACGCCTGCCGAGAGCCAGTCGCCGGTGTATTTTTTCCGCGCGGCTTCGATCGCGGCGAGATCCTTGGGACGCAGTTCCGGCGGGTCCAGAAAGTAGGCGATGTACATGCGCAAGGTCAGATCGCCCTGGCGGCGGAGCTCATCGTACAGTTCGAACGATTCGAAATCGCCGCCCGCGCTATGCACGCGCGTCAATCCATTTTCGTTGGCCCAACGCATTCCGGCACGAAGAGCCGCGAGTTTTTCCTCGCGCGTAGGTTTCGGCACGAGTTTGCCGACAAGACTGCCCGCTGATTCTTTCAGAGCTCCCGTTGCTTCGCCGGTCTTCGGGTCACGCACAATCGCCCCATTGGGGGGATCCGGCGTGTCCTTGTTGATTCCCGCCAGCGCGAGCGCTTTCGAATTAGCCCAGGAAGTGTGCCCGTCGTAGCCAACCAGAAAAACCGGGCGATCCGGGAATAGTTCGTCGAGATATTTTTTGTCAGGCAGATTTTCCTCGCCGAACATCGCGTAGTTCCAGCCGCCGCCGAGGATCCAGCCGTCGCCCGGGATGTTTCTCCGCGTATTCGCGCAAGATGCGTCTGGATGTCGCGCAGGATTTTTGGCGCCTTCCAGATTCGCTTGACCGAGGCTGATGGAGCCTTCGAGAAAATGAATGTGGCAATCCACGAAGCCGGGCAGGACCAGCTTTCCTTCGGCGTCGATGACTTTCGTGCCGGCCCGCGCAGCTTTTCGATTTCGGCGTCAGTCACCGACGGCGACGATCTTTTCGCCGCGAATCGCCACAGCGTGCGCCCAGGACTGCTTGCGCGTTTATCGGTGTAGACCTTTGCCGTTGACGTAGATCGTGTCCGCGGGCTGGAGCCTGCATTCTGAGCGACGCTTGCTTTAGAGATGCCCAAAGCGCAGACAAAGGCAAGCGCCAAGGCGATCACGAATTTGCGCGATGTGATCATTCACAGCTCCAGAGCTGATTTTTTGCGAGGTTCACGAGTCACCAGTCACAATTCACGAGTCACTTCTTCTCAGAACGTCGGCGGCGTATTCACCCACAGCAGCCAAGCTTCGGAACGTCCGGGATTCTTCCACCGGTGCGGCGTCGAGCTTTCGAAATAGAGGCTGTCTCCGGGTTTGAGCCGGTAATGTTCATTGCTGTTCAGCCAAATTTCGAATTCACCGCGCAGAATGTGCAAGAACTCTTCGCCTTCGTGCGAATAGGATTCGCCGCTGCCGCCGCCGGGTTTGATGCGGAAAAGATGCGGCTCCATCGCCGTTTGGCCCCAGGCGAGAAGCTCCATGCGCACGCCGGGAGTGGTCTCGAGGACTTTTCGCTGGCCGGGCCGCACGAGCCGTGGATTTTCCGCCGCGGTTTCGAAGAGAGAAAGAATATTTGTGCGGTAAAAACGCGCGATACGCCGCAGCGTGGAAACGGAGGAGCGCATTTGGCCGCGTTCGAGCGCGCTGAGGAAGCCGACGGACACCTTCGTGGCGCGCGCCACTTGAGCGAGCGAGAGTCCGCGCCCCAGGCGTAACCGGCGAAAGCGCCGTCCGGGTAGGGGGGCGCTCTCCGCCGGCGCGGAGACGACGCCCTGACGCTTCAAGACGTGAACGATGGCCGGTAGGATTCAGTCCGCGGGCGCGACGCAAAAAAACTGCGCGCTGCAGCAGTCGCACATCGGCCTCGGCGTACATACGGTAGCGGCTTTTCGTGCGCTGCGGAGAGACGAGGCCCAGCGCTTCCCAGGCGCGCAGAGCGGAAGAGGAAATCCCCACGCGGCGCGCCACCTCGCTGATGCGCAGCAAGCGATGCCCCGCTCGAATTGCTGATGGCTTGGAGAAATTCTTTCCGCTTGACACCGGTCCCGGCTTTCTCTAAGTTTGCTGGATTATAGTAAGGTTTCAGGGGCACAGCAACCTCGAAGATTCCGTCTGTTAGAAAAATTCTTCGAGACAAGGGGTGAGTTCATGAAATCGTCTGCAGGATTTTGGCAGAGCCGTGTGCGCTGCCGCCGCAACATTCTCTCTCCGCTTTTTCTCGCACTAACTGTTCTGCTGGCTGCGCCGTTTGCCGGCGCGCAGAGCACCGGCGGCCGCATTCGCGGCACGATCAGCGATCCCAGCGGCGCCTCGGTGACCGCCGCCACTGTTACGCTTATCAATGAGGCGACACACGCTACCCGCGACGTGCAAAGCGGCGCGAGCGGCGAATATGTCTTTATCGAAGTGCCAGTCGGCAGCTATGAAATCGATGTTACCCAGGCGGGGTTCAAGAAATATGTGCGAAAGGGAATCGCGCTGGACTTGAACCAGGTCATCAGTGTCGATATCACGCTGCAGCTTGGCTGCGCGGCGGAAAGCGTGGAGGTCACGGGCGCACCGCCGGTTGTGGATACAAGTTCGACGCAGCTTGGTGCCGTCGTCAACGAACGCTCTTCCACGCAACTGCCGCTAAACCAACGCGATGTCTATCAATTGCTTCAGCTGCAGCCTGGCGTTCAATCGCAACTTGGCAATGACTTGTTCTACGGATCGGATAGGGCCGGAGTGGTCACGGTGAATGGTGGCCGCGGCCGCTCGAACAATTATACGGTGAACGGCGGCGACGGCAACGATCTCTTCGCCAACCTGCCCGCCGTGGAACCTTCGCCGGACAGCATCGAGGAGTTTCGCGTCATCTCCAATTCGTTCGATGCGGAATACGGCCGGAACTCGGGCGCGGTCGTCAACGTGGTCACCAAGTCTGGCACGAACGATTTCCACGGCAGCTTTTACGAATTTTTCCGCAACGACGTCCTGAACACGCATCCCTTTTCATTCAGTCCTTCACCAAAGCCGGCCTTCAAACAAAACCAGTTTGGCGGCACACTCGGAGGGCCGATCAAGAAAGACAAGACCTTCTTTTTTGCCTCCTACGAGGGCCGGCGAATTGTGCAGGGGATTGTGTCTCAACCGGTCACAGTGCCCACCGCAGCGGACGTCAATGGCGACTTCTCGGGCGGGACTACATTTCACAGGATCGCTTACGGATGCTACGGTTGCTGGTGTTTTGCAGGACCGGTGCGGGAGTGGTTCTTCGCTTCCCGCGAATCAACGACTGTCGCCCGCGGCGCAGGCTCTAGTTGCCGGAGTAGTCGGGGGTGGCAACCCAGCTCCTTACAGCAGCATTTTCCCCGGAGAATCAAATTCCCACGGGATGTTTTGATCCGGTGGCACTTAGCCTGCTTCAGTACGTGCCCGGAGCTGGGGGAAGCTCCTCCCAGGTCGTCACAGTTCCGGATAAGAGAGTCCGGGGCGATCAGTTTCAAATCAAGATCGACCATGCTTTTAACAACAATCAGAAAACTTCGATCTACTACTATTTTGATGACGACAACACGCTCGATCCATTCGCGAAATTTCAGGCGGAAGGGGCTCCGCTGGGAAATTTCCCCGGCGTTTATGCAACGCGCACGCAGCAAATAAACGTAAGCCACACCTCGACCATCGGCCCGACGTCCGTCAACGAGGTCCGCTTTACTTTTTTCCGGGAAGGCCAAATGAAGTTTGATACGCCGACGAAGACGAATGCCATTCAGGCTTCTTGCGGGACTGGAACAGCCTCAAAGTTCTGCTTTACAGGCTTAAGCGATTCCGCGACCCTGAACGCTGCCTGCGCCGCCGGAGCGAGCAAACACGGCGGATTGCGGCATTCATTCCGGGCTAGGGCCCAAGATAGAAGGCGTGCCCTTCATTCAATTGAACGGCGGATTCTCCATCGGAAACAACGCTGGGGGCCAATTGCCGCAGGTCGGCAATACGTTCCAGTTCAGCGATAACTTCAGCAAAATCATCGGAAATCATAATTTCAAGTTTGGCGGCGATGTGCGCTACCAGAAATTCGACCAACTCCTGTACTTCGACGTCAACGGCTGGATGACCTTCAATTCCACGACTGCCGGGCCAACTGGAGATGACGTTGGTTCCGACAGCGTCTATCCCAATTATTTCCTTGGGTTGGCGAACAGCTACATTCAAGGCTCTGCGCAGCATGAACTGGTGCGAAGTAAGTCCGCCTATCTCTTTGCGCAGGACAGCTGGAAGATAAGACCGAACCTGACGTTGAATTACGGCGTGCGTTGGGAAATGAACACGCCGCTCTCCGACATCGGCCAGAAAGTTCAGACGTTCCGGCCGGGGCAGCGCTCGACTATCTATCCATGCGCGCTCGCACGCGGGAAGCGACCTATGCAACCAGTTCGGGGCCGGAGAGGCCGGATGCGATGCCGCGGGAGTCACACCCATCGGCCTGGTTTTTCCTGGTGACAAAGGCGTGCCCAATGGTTTGACCAACACGTACTACAAAGGATTTGCTCCGCGTCTCGGTCTCAACTGGAGCCCGGGCTGGCATGACGGTGCTGCTGGCCAAGTTGACCGGAGGACCCAGCAGGACCAGCGTCAGCATGGGCTTCGGAATGTTCTATAATCCGATCGAGCAACTGGTCCTCGAACAGTTCAGCGCCGAGCCACCTTTCGGCGGCAGCAACTTCATCGGCTCCTCGTTCCTTCAGATCCTTACGTGGATCAGACCGGCGCCGTCTTTGCCAATCCCTTTACCGGGATTCTCAATCCAAAGCGGGGACAGGCCCTCGATTGGTCCAACTTTGCGAGCAGCGTTTATTTTGGACAATTTCCTGCGAACATGCGGCCTCAATATCAGGACCAATACAACTTGACCATCAAGCGAGAGCTTCCCGGTAATATGCTTCTTCAGGTGGCCTATGTTGGGTCGCAGGGCCACAGGCTTGCTCGCCACCTATGAGGTGAACCCGGGCAACCCGCAGACCTGTCTTGACCTGGCTGCGCTTGGGCAGGGCTGCGGCCCTTTCGGCGAAGACAGTCCGTATTCGTTCGACGCTTCCGCAGGGGCAGACTTTCCACTTCCCTTACATCGGTGGGGGGCCAAACGGACAGAACATTCCCTGCTCAATCCTGAAACCTGCCGCCTGCGTGTATCATCACCGGTGCCGCAGGGGGCACTCCGATTACCCTCGTGGGAACCCGCCCATACTCTTCTCCCCTCTGCGATCCTTTGACGGGCGCAGGCTGCCCGGCGAGTGGCGCTCCGGTTTTCTCCGGGATATTCAGCGAGGACACGATTGCACACTCGAACTACAACTCACTGCAGGCGCTTTTTGAGAAGCGCTTCTCTCATGGCCTGCAATTTCAGGCGTCCTATACATTCAGCAAATCTCTGGACAACGCCTCGAGCTTTGAGAGCGCCTTGAATCCTCTCGACTTCAACGCGACTTATGGTTTGTCTAATTACGATGCACGGAACCGCTTCGTTTTCAATTACGTCTGGGACTTGCCCGTGCCGAAATATGATGGCTTTAAAGGCAAGCTGCTGGATGGCTGGGAAGTTTCGGGGATTCTGAGTTTCCAGAGCGGCTTCCCGGTTCGCATCACTTCGCAGGACGACGTTGAGCTACTCGACACTACATTTGACTTCGAGGCGCCCGGCCAGCCAAACATCGTCGGTACCTTCAAGACAAGTCAACCCGCGGAGCACGGTCTGCGCGGCATTCACCGGTCCGCTGGCGCAGGCCGTCGATCCCACTGCTCCCGATTGCCAGCCTGTTTCCGGCTATGCCTTTGATCCCAATCTGTTCACGAACGCGACGGTTACGCCGGGAACTATCGGCAACGCTCCGCGCTCGATCTGCTGCGGGCCGGGTATCAACAATTGGGACATGAGCTTCTCCAAACAGACCATGGTTTGGAGAAAGGTGGCGGATGGAGTTCCGGGCCGACGTCTTCAACATCTGGAACCACGCCCAGTTCTACACCGTGGATGGCAACATATCGAATCAAGGCGGGACGTTTGGCCAGGTACTGCATGTCCGCGATCCCCGCCTGTTGCAGTTCGCGCTGAAGTTTCACTTCTAGCGTAGACTGGCGGATTGACGAAGCTTCCTGAGGCGCCCCGTCTCGTTCGGGGCGCCTTCGCACGTTCGAGAAATAAAGAGAAGATGCTCGCCATCGAGAGTTTTGTGAGCACATACTGACTGCAGGGAACAGACCTGCCAGCGTTGGCCGCTTTTGGCCACACGGAACATGGAATAAGCAAATGCACGAAGCACTACAGAAAGAAATCGCAGCCTACGAGAAGCGCACCCCGAAATCCGCGGACGCGCACAAGCGCGCTTTGCAACGAATTCCGCTCGGCGTTGCCAGCAATTACCGCCACTACGAGCCTTATCCGCTGTTTGTGAAGGACGGAAAGGGCAGCAAGATTCACGACCTCGACGGAAATGAATACATCGATCACAACCTGTGCTTTGGCGCGCTGATGGCTGGCCACTGTCATCCCGCCGTGGTCAAGGCGGTCGAGCAAAAGCTGCACGAAGGCACGACATTCGGTATGCCGCACGACATGGAATGGGAGCTTGCGGAAGAAATTTGCAAGCGCTATCCCGTCGAGATGGTGCGTTTCGGCTCAAGCGGGACGGAAGCCACGATGCACGCTTGCCGCATCGCGCGCGCCGCCACGGGCCGCGATAAGATTCTGAAGTTCGAAGGCGCCTACCACGGATTGCATGACACGGCTCTGGTCAGCGTTAAGCCGAAGGCCGAGGAATACGGAGATCCCGACGCGCCCAATTCCGTCCCCGGCGGAGGCGGCGTGCCAAAAGCGTCGCTTGCCAACGTGGTCGTCGCAGCGTTCAATAACCTCCCCAGCGTCGAGCACCGCTTCCGTGAGAATCCGGGACAAATTGCCGCAATTATTCTGGAACCCATTTTGATGAACGTCGGGCTCTGCATGCCGCAGCCCGGTTTCCTGCAAGGCTTGCGCGAGATCGCCACGAAAAACGGCGCGCTGCTTATCTTCGACGAAGTGAAAACCGGAGCGAAACTGGCGTGGGGCGGCGCCAGCGAATACTTCGGCGTTAAGCCGGACATGATTTGCCTGGCGAAATCCATCGGCGGCGGCCTGCCGCTAGCCGCGTTTGGCGCGAGCCGGGCCGTGATGGATCTGATCGCTCAGCACAAAGTCTTTCACGGCGGCACGTACAACACGAATCGCGCGGCCATGGCCGCGGGCCTCGCCACGTTTCGCGAAGTTCTTTCGCGTGAAAACTACGCGCACGTCGATAAGCTCAGCAAGAAACTTACGGAAGGCTATCGCGCCATCGTCAAGAGAACCGGTCTGCAGGCTTACGTCGCAAGCGCCGGCGTCAATGGCGCCCTGATGCTTTACCCAAAGGAAATTCTCAACTATCGCGACTGGACGAAAATCGATATCGATTTGTGGCGCCACTACTGGTTCGCCATGGTCAACCGCGGCGTCCTGCCTCAGCCCTATTGGTGGGACGAGCAGTGGACCATCTCCGTCCAGCACACCGAAGCCGACATCGAAAAGCATCTCGCGGTCTTCGATGAAGTTGCGCCCGCTCTCGCAAAAGCGCAGCGGGAGCGCGGCGCGGCGTTTGTCGGTGCCGCGGGCCATTAATTTCAGGAGAACGCTTCATTGCAGAACGAGGCCGTCATCGCATCCGCCGCGCCGGTTGTTCAAGGCACGCCTCACCTGCGGCGCGTGTTGGGACGCATGGACCTCGTTCTGCTTTTCGTCGTCGCCGTATTCAATCTAAATGTCGTTCCCTCGATTGCCGCCAATGGCGGCGTCACCGTCTGGCTCTGGATTATTTCGCTTGCGCTATTTTTCTGGCCGCAGGGCATTGCGGTCATCGAGCTTGCGCACCGATATCCCGGCGAAGGCGGCGTCTACCTCTGGGCCAAGGAAGTCTTCGGAGATTTCCACGGTTTTCTCTCCGGCTGGTGCTACTGGACGAACAACATGATGTATGTTCCGACGGTGATGCTCTACTTCGTCGGCGTTTCCGTTTTTGCTCTGGGCCCGGACACGAGGCCTTGGGCGACAATAAAAAATTCGCGCTGACCGCTTCGCTTCTACTGCTGATTGTCCTCGTCGTTTTAAACATCGTCGGCCTCGGTGTCGGGAAGTGGATCAACAACCTCGGCGCCATCGGCACCGGAATTGCCGCCGCCGTTCTGATCGGTTTGGGCATCGTTGTTTGGTTGCGATTCGGCACAAGCGTGAGCTGGGCTGACTTTCGAATCCCGGCAAATCCAAGATTCGTCCTGAATTCTTTTGGCGTGATTTGCTTCGGATTGGTGGGCCTCGAGCTCGCCTCAGTGATGGGCGATGAAATTGAAAATCCGCAAAAGACTCTGCCCGGGGCCGTTGCCTGGGGCGGCGTTTTGTCCGGCGCGCTCTATATCGGCGCAACGCTCACGCTGCTCATCGCCGTCAGCAAGGGCGACATCAATGTTCTGCAAGGCATCGTCCAGGCCGTCGTCCACATGGCCGGCCGTGTAGGAGTCGCTTGGATCGTCGCGCCATTTGCATTTCTGCTGAGCCTTTCGATCGCCGGCATCGCCTCCGCCTGGCTTGGTGGCTCGGCTCGAATTCCATTCGTCGCCGGACTCGATTCCTACATGCCTGCTTGGCTGGGGAAAGTGCATCCACGCTACTGCACGCCCTATGCCGCGCTGATCGTTCACGCTGCAGTCTCCATGGTGCTCGTCGTGCTGAATTTCGGCGGCTGGTGGCTCTGGAACAGTATTATTGGTTTAGCGTTCGTGGGAAACATGTTGCGAGCGTTCGGGTTTGTCGTGTCAAACCTAACCGCCAGCCCAACCGGCGTGCAGGAAACGTTCCAGAAGCTGCTCTCACTTGCCGTGGTTCTTCAATTGATTCCCTTTCTCTATATGTTTGGCGCGCTGTTGAAGATCGCATTCAGCCATTCTTTTGCGAAAGGGTGCTATGGCAAAACGACATTGCTTCTATCCGGCGCCAGTGGGCTTGTCACCACATCGCTGGGAATCGCGCTGGCCTTTTTCCCCGCGCAACAGGTGACCTCCATTCTTTCTTACGAAGTTTGGATGTTTGGCGGTACGCTCTTTTTCATCGGGCTGGCCGCGTTTTTCTTTTTTGTTTACGGACGGCGTAAAGCGGCGAGAAAACTCGCTGATGCAGTGCAAACTGTTTGAACGAGCCGCGCGCCCGTTCCGAGGGCTGGGGCTATGGCGAGTTTGGGAGGTTGAGATGTCCAGCAGTGCGACAGCGGGAGTTCGAACGTACAAGAATTACGTTAACGGCGAATGGGTTGGCAGCGCTTCCGGAGAAACGTTTCCCGTTTACGATCCCTCGACCGAAGAGGTCATCGCGCAGGTTGCCGCCGCTGGTGCGGCCGACGTCGACCGCGCGGTGAAAGCTGCGCGCGCCGCGTTCGATTCCGGGCCTTGGGCCACGACCTCCGCGCAAGACCGCGGCCGCATCCTTTTCAAGCTCGCCGAAAAAATCCGTCAAAACACCGCCTTTCTTGCGGAAATCGAATGCCGCAATACCGGCAAGCCGATCGTCGAAGCCGAATACGACATCGCGGACGTCGCAACTTGTTTCGAATACTACGGCGGCCTCGCCAACAAAGTTCTCGGCAGCGTGAATCCTGTGCCCGCCAATGCGCTCAGCTTCACGCTGCGCGAACCCGTCGGCGTCGCCGGCCAAATTATCCCGTGGAACTATCCATTGCTGATGGCCGCGTGGAAACTCGCGCCTGCGCTTGCCGCCGGCTGCGCTTGCGTTCTCAAACCCGCCGAGCAAACGCCGCTGACCGTGCTCGAAATCGCGAACTGGTTCGCGGAAGTAGGACTGCCGCCCGGCGTCGTGAATATCGTCAACGGTTTCGGCGAAACCACGGGCGCCGCGCTCGTCGCACACCCGGCCGTCGACAAAATCGCGTTCACTGGCAGCGCCGCTGTCGGCAAGATCATCGTCAAGAGCGCGGCAGACACGCTCAAACGAGTCACGCTTGAGCTCGGTGGCAAATCTCCCAACATTTTCTTCGCCGACGCTGATTGGGAAGCGTCCATCGACGGCGCGCTCTTCGGCGTCTTCATCAATCAGGGCGAAGTCTGTTCCGCGGGCAGCCGCATCCTTGTCGAAAAGAAAATCTATTCCAAATTCGTCGAGGCTATGACCGAAAAAGCCAAACGCATCAAACTTGGAGCGCCCCTCGAGCGAGAAACCAAAATGGGCCCGCTCGTCAGCAAAGAACAATATGATCGCGTAAATGCGTATCTCGAAATCGGCAAGAAAGAAGCAAAGGTCGCGATTGGCGGTGGCCGCCCGAAGCAGTTCGGCAAAGGCTATTACGTTGAGCCAACAATTTTTTACGACGTGGAAAACAGTGCCCGCATTGCTCGCGAAGAAATTTTCGGGCCGGTCGCATCCGTCATCCCCTTCGACGGCGAAGCCGACGCCATCCGGATAGCCAACGACACTCCTTATGGGCTTGCCGCTGCCGTCTGGACGCGCGACATCTACAAAGCCTTCCGCGTAGTGAAATCTCTTCGCGCCGGCATTGTGTGGGTCAATCACATGCAGCCGACTTATGTTGAAGCGCCCTGGGGCGGCTACAAGCAGTCCGGCTTCGGCCGCGAACTCGGCCCTTGGGGTCTCGAGGAATATCTCGAAACGAAGCAGGTTTTCGTCAATCTCGACGAAACGCCCATCGGCTGGTACTAGAGTTCATCATGCAGGCCGCTCCCTGGGCGGCGCGAAAGGGAAGAGAAAATGGCTACGATTCAAATTCGAACGGAAATTCCCGGGCCGCGGTCGCGCGCTCTCATGGCCCGCCGCGAGGCCGCCATCCCCCGCGGGCCCGCCAACGCCACGCCCATTTTCGCAGCGCGTGCGGATGGCGCTGCCATCGAAGACGTCGATGGCAACCGTTATATCGATTTTGCGGGAGGAATCGGCTGCCTCAATGTCGGCCATCGCTCTCCGCGCGTCATTTCCGCGATCCGCGAACAACTTGAAAAATATCTGCACCTGTGTTTTGCGGTTACCCCGTACGAAGGCTACGTCGCCGTCGCTGAAAAACTGAACTCGCTGGCCCCCGGCAATTTTGCGAAGAAAACCATTCTTGTAAATTCCGGCGCAGAGGCCATCGAAAATTCCGTCAAAATCGCTCGCGCCTATACAAAACGTCCCGCCGTTATTTGCTTCGAAGATGCTTTCCATGGCCGCACTCTGCTCACCATGTCGCTGACCAGCAAGACACATCCTTACAAAGCGGGTTTCCAGCCGTTCGCAAGCGACATCTACCGCATCCCGTTCGCCTATCCGTACCGCAATGCATCCGGCGCGACATCGGAGGATTTTGCGCATCATCTCGAAGATGCCTTCAAGCGTTCTGTCGCGCCGGAATCCGTCGCTGCTGTGATTGCCGAACCCGTTCTCGGCGAAGGCGGATTCGTTGTTCCGCCTCGCGATTACTTCAAGCTTCTCCAAAACATTTGCCGCGAGCATGGAATCCTCTTCATCGCCGACGAAATCCAGTCCGGATTCGCGCGCACCGGCAAATGGTTCGCTTCCGAGCATTTCGGCATCGAGCCCGATTTGATCACCACGGCGAAATCGCTTGGGGGTGGCATGCCCATCGCTGCTGTGACGGGCCGCGCCGAAATCATGGACGCTCCCGGCCCCGGGTCTCTCGGCGGCACCTATTGCGGACACCCCGCTTCTTGCGCCGCGGCGCTCGCCGCCATCGAAACCATCGAAAAAGATGGCTTGCTCGCGCGTTCCACAGCCATTGGCAGAACATTTCGAAAAACGCGCTCGCGCTTGGCAGAAAAAATGGCCCTTGGTCGGCGACGTTCGCGGTTTGGGCGGAATGTGCGCCATGGAATTGGTACGCAACGCAGAGACTCGCGAGCCCGCGGATACGGAAACAAAAGAAATCGCCAAATATTGCTACGAGCACGGTCTCATCCTGATCACCGCCGGCACGTTCAACAATGTCATTCGCATTCTCGTGCCGCTCGTCGTTACCGACGAGCAGTTCAAAGAAGGACTGGATGTGCTCGAAGCTGCCCTGGCGGACGTCGCGGAACGCAAGCAAGCTGCGCTTTCTCACGCGTAACTTTATGACAGGCTGCTCTCAAGAGTTTGCTAAGTAGTCTCGCGAAGCGTCTTTGCGCGGCCGGCCGCATCTAACGAATGGAAGGTTCTAGGAGTTCGATATGCCAGACACGATGACAAAATCCGCGAGCACTGCTGCGGAGCTAAAAGATCCGCGGCTTTTCCGCGAAGCTTGCTACGTTGATGGACAGTGGATCCAGGCAAGCTCAGGCCAGACGATCAAAGTGGATAATCCGGCCACCAAGGAAATTATCGGCAATGTGCCGAAGTTGAGCGGCGCTGAGACTCGCCTCGCCATCGAAGCCGCAAACAGCGCTTTTCCCGCGTGGAGCAAGAAAACCGCGAAAGAGCGCGCCGCCGTTCTGCGCCGCTGGTTCGACCTGATGATGGCCAACCAGGAAGATCTCGCGCGGCTCATGACCCTCGAGCAAGGTAAGCCTCTCACCGAATCGCGCGGAGAAGTCGCGTACGCCGCCGCCTTTCTCGAATGGTTTGGCGAGGAAGCCAAGCGCGTTTACGGCGACACCATTCCCCAGCATCAGGCCGACAAAAGAATTGTCGTTATCAAGCAGCCCATCGGCGTCGTGGCCTGCATCACTCCGTGGAATTTTCCGCTCGCCATGATTACGCGCAAAGCCGGACCCGCGATCGGCTCCGGCTGCACCGTGGTCCTGAAGCCGGCCTCGCAAACTCCGTTTTCCGCGCTTGCTCTTGCCGAACTTGCCGAACGCGCTGGCGTTCCAAAAGGCGTGTTGAATATCGTGACCGGTTCGGCAACGGAGATCGGCGCCGAGCTGACTTCCAATCCCATTGTGCGAAAGCTCTCCTTCACGGGCTCCACGGAAATCGGCAAGATTCTGATGGCCCAATGCGCGGGCACGGTCAAAAAGCTCTCCCTTGAACTTGGAGGCAACGCGCCGTTCATCGTTTTCGAGGATGCGGATCTGGATGCCGCCGTCGAAGGCGCGATCGCCTCCAAGTATCGCAACACCGGACAAACTTGCGTTTGCACCAACCGCCTTCTGGTGCAAGACTCCGTTTACGATGTATTTTCCGAAAAGCTAGCCGCCGCCGTAAAGAAACTCAAGCCAGCCCCGGGATTGGAAGCCAGGTTCCACACAAGGCCCGCTGATTGACGATGCCGCCGTTGAAAAAGTGGAAAGCCACATCCGCGACGCGCAGTCCAAAGGTGCGAAGATACTTGTCGGCGGACATCGCCACGCTCTGGGCGGCCGCTTTTTCGAACCGACGATTCTCATCGACGTCACGCCGCAAATGGCGGTCGCGCGCGAAGAAACTTTCGGTCCCGTCGCACCGCTGTTCCGCTTCAAAACAGAAGCGGACGCCATCGCCTTGGCAAACGACACGGAGTTCGGCCTCGCCGCTTATTTCTATGGCCGCGACATTGCCCGTGTCTGGCGCGTCGCCGAAGCGCTCGAATACGGCATCGTCGGCATCAACACCGGAATTATTTCCACGGAGGTTGCGCCTTTCGGCGGCGTCAAGGAATCCGGCTTGGGCCGCGAAGGCTCCAAATACGGCATGGAGGAATTCGTCGAAATTAAATATCTCTGCTTCGGCGGCATCACCGCTTAGACTCTCAAAGATCGTCCTCGGTGCGGAACGCTTCTACTTGTTGATGTCATCCTTCGCTTCCAGCCGCTTCAGCAACGGCTGAAGAAAGGGTTTCGTCGCCTCCGGTGCACCGCTGATTGCTTCCGTCATCTCTTTGGTGGCGGCCGGAAAATCACCAGAATTCGAATCAACCCGTGCTAGCGCAAGGTGGCTGATCCAGTGGTTCGCGTCCTTCTTCGGGACCAACGGATACAGCTCGAAGGCTCGCTTGGCATTCCCCTGGCGTTGTAGCCCGCGGGCATACGAATACAGTTGAATCGCGTTGGCTTTTTCGAGCGCCGTGGAAAGCGCCTTGGCCGATTCTTCTTTTCGCCCCATGGCATCGAGGATCCGCGATTTAGTCTCCCAATTTTCAAAACGCTGTTCATTTTGAATCGACGTTTCTTCCCACTTCAGCGCTTCTTCCAGGTTGTAATTGTTATCCAGGCACCATTGCGCCGCCTCGTCGTATCCGGCCCATGTGAATCCGCCTACATTTCGCAGCTCGTTCTTTACGCTTCGCAATACAACGGCCTTCACGTCCACCGAGATATGAAAGGGAACTGCCAGTTTCTCCCACCTCAGTGTTGCCGCCGCCGAATCCGGCTTGACCTCCTCGAAAGTGTACGTCAGCGCCTCACGGAAATCCGCCACCTGCGGCTTGGTCGTCACGCGCAGCGCATCTTCTTTCTCGTCGTAGCTGAAGCTGCCCCACGAAGTCGAGTTTTTTGAAAAAATGATTGTCCATTGATCTTTGTCCGGAATGGTGTGCAGTCCATACGTCCCGGCCGATAGTGGCTTCCCTTCGACAGTGACATCGTCGGAAAAAGTGATGGTCGTATTTTCGTTAGCCCCCGCGCGCCATACTTTCCCGTAAGGCACCGTCTTGCCCCAGATCTCCCGCCCGCCTACCTCCGGCCGGTGATAGGCAATCGTGATATCCGTCAGTCCGATCCTTTGCGACACCGTCCCACGCTGGCTCACGCGCGGAATGTTCAACTCCGTCGGTTGGCTCCCGTTTTTGAATTGAGCGTTCGCTGTCCCCGCCAGGCAGCTAATACCAATCGCGAGACCTAAGAAGAAATCTGAATTTATTGCACATGAGCACACACCTCCATCGTTCTAAAACGAGCTAGATAGGCCAAAGCAAAGCTCCGCTTCGCCTTCTCACCCTTTGTTGCCATAGACGCCCCGCCATTCAATGAGTGAGCAGGTATTGCAGGACGCCGAACTCTTTCCCAGACGGGAAGGTTCTCCGAATGGTATGATGTGTCTCGCGAAAGTTGGATGCAAACGCCCAATTGCCGGTGTGCTTGGCTCGCTGGACTAATTTTTACGATAGGAAAATGCCTGCCGCGGCTATTACTATGATGCCGCGCTTGTAATTCGCAAAAATATCCCGCCGAGGCTGAACATGAAGATCGCGATTCATCTGTCCGTGCCATGTTATGGTTGGTGTTGGCCGTGCCCGCCGCCGCTCAGAGTAGGCGGAGCCTGCGCTTCCTTATTCGCCGAGCTTGAACCTCAGCTCCATCGACAAGTCCGTCGATCCCTGCGTGAATTTCTATCAGTACGCGTGCGGCCGCTGGCAGAAGGACAATCCCATCCCTTCTGATCAAACCTCGTGGAGCGTTTACGGCAAGCTCTACCAGGACAATCTGAACTTCCTCCGCGGAATCTTGGACCAGGCGGCAAAGAGCAGCGCTGCGCGTGACACCGTCACCCAGGAAATTGGCGACTTTTATGCGGCCTGCATCGACGAGTCGGAAGCGGATCGACGCGGCGTCAGCGCCCTCAAGCCGCAATTGGACGCTATTTCGCGCCTGAATTCCGTGCGCGAACTGGCCCCGCTCGTTGCTACGCTGCAGCTTTATGTCGGTGGCTACAGATCGCTTCTGTTTGGCGCGGGCTCCGACCAGGACCCGGACAATTCCTCACAGGTCATTGCCGTACTCGGCCAGGGCGGGCTCGGTTTGCCCGACCGCGATTACTACACCAAGGATGACGCGAAATCGAAAGAGATTCGCGAGCGCTACGTCCAGCATGTGCAAAAGATTTTTGAACTCCTCGGTGACGGCACGGAGGCCGCGAAGAATATCGCTGAATCCTTGATGCGTATGGAAACCGCGCTAGCCAAGGCTTCGCTCACGCGCGTGGAGATGAGGGATCCCTACAAACTGAAAAACAAAATCGACCTTGCTGCGCTGCGCAAACTGGCCCCGAATTTCGATTGGCAAACCTACTACACCCAGTCGCAGTATCCGAAGTTTGAAGTCCTCAATGTCGCACCTCCAGGGTTCTTCAAGGAACTGAACCAGGAGTTGGAGGCCGAGCCCCTCGAGAACTGGAAGAACTATCTGCGGTTTCATATCACCGATGCTTCTTCTCCGTATCTATCCTCCCCGTTCGTTGACGAAAACTTTGACTTTTATCGCAGGTACTTGCGTGGCGCCAAAGAGATCCAGCCGCGCTGGAAGCGCTGCGTACAGTACACCGATCACAATCTGGGGGAAGCCCTGGGCCAGGCCTACGTGCGCCGGGTCTTCTCTCCGGAACTCAAGAAAAGCACACTGGACATGGTGTTGCGCATCGAAGCCGCGATGGAACAGCGCATTCGCGCCCTGGACTGGATGAGCCCGGAAACCAAACAGCAAGCGCTCGTCAAACTACACGGCATCCGCAACAAAATTGGCTATCCAGACAAATGGCGCGATTACAGCTCCGTCAAAATCTCGCCGGGTGATTTTCTTGGTGACGTGCAGCGCCTCGCCGAGTTCGAACATCGCCGCCAAATCGCCAAAATCGGAAAGCCGGTGGACCACGGTGAGTGGGAAATCAGCCCCACCACGGTAGACGCCTACTACAACCCGCAAATGAACGACATCAATTTTCCGGCAGGCGTACTGCAGCCCCCGCTCTATGATCCCAGAATAGACGACGCTCCCAATTACGGCGATACCGGCGGTACGATCGGCCACGAGCTAACACACGGCTTCGATGATGAGGGCAGCCAGTTCGACGCCATCGGCAATCTCAAGAATTGGTGGACCAAAGAGGACCGCGAAAAATTCGATGAGCGAACGAAATGCGTCAGCGATCAGTATTCAAAATATGTGGTTGTGGATGATGTGCACATCAATGGCCGCCTCACCATGGGTGAAGACGTCGCGGACCTCGGCGGCGAGATTCTCGCCTATATCGCCTGGCAAGGCGCGACCAAGGACAAAAATCTCCAGCCCATCGACGGCCTGACTCCAGAGCAGCGCTTCTTCATCGGCTACGCCCAGTGGGACTGCGCCAACGAGCGCCCCGAAGATATGCGCATGCGCGCGCAAGTCGATCCGCACTCGCCCGCGCAGTACCGCATCAATGGAGTTGTGATCAACATGCCGGAATTCGCCAAGGCCTTCGCCTGCAAAGCGGGCCAACCCATGGTCAACCCGCCGGAAAAAGTCTGCCGCGTCTGGTAACGGCTTGCTTCAGTTCGGAGTCCGGAGTTCGAACCGCGAAACCTAGCTGCGACTGCGCGATGAAAGTCGCAGAGGCCGCCGGCCTCGTTCGAATAAACGCCTGCTTCCTCGATCGCCTGCGGATCTTGGTGTAACGACCTATCAAGAATCGATACGCGATCTTAGGACTTCGCCGGTTCAGTCGGCTGCGGTTGCGGGGACGGCGGCGTCGGCTTGTAAACCGTCGCTGGCCTCGCCGGCTGATACGTCACCTTGACTTCCTTCTTCTTCGGCTTCTTCTTCTCTCTGCTTCTCACATCTCGGTTGCCCATCGCGTTGTCCTCTCCATACAAATGTTTCACCACAGAAATAGTTTACCTGACTTCAGCTCAGCCGGTTCGGTGTGAACCGCGCCGTCATCTCCATCACTCGGCGATAATAATCCCTCTGTTTCAATCGCCCCCCTGCCGCTTCGTCGATCACAAAAGTCACGTCCGGATGCAGCTGCAAGCACGAAGCCGTCACCGACGCCGTAATCGGTCCCTCAATCGCCTCCGCAACCGTCTCCGCCTTCGCTTCACCAGTCGCCAGCAGTAAAATTTTCTTCGCTTCGAGAATCGTCCCGATCCCCATCGTTATCGCGCACTCCGGCATCTCTTCTCCCGCGCCAAAAAACTTCCGGTTATCTTCGATCGTCTCGCTGGTCAAAACTTTCAGCCGCGTCCTCGACCCAAAACTCGACGTCGGCTCATTAAATCCGATGTGCCCATTCCGCCCGATGCCCAGAATTTGCAGATCGATTCCCCCAGCCTCGCGAATCGCACGCTCGTACGAATCGCAATATTCCTCATAGTCCCCGCCAATCATCCCATCCGGAATATGTATGTTCTCCGGCTTAACATTCACGTGCTCAAAAAAATTCGTCCGCATGAAACAATGAAAACTCTGCGGATGCTCCGCCGCCAGCCCCAAATATTCGTCCAGGTTAAACGTCACCACCTTCGAGAAATCCAGCCCTTCTTCTTTGTGCAGCCTCACAAGCTCCCCGTACATCCCCAGCGTCGTGCTCCCCGTCGCCAGCCCCAGCGTGACGCTCGGTTGACTTCGGACCGCGCTCGCAACAATCCGCGCCGCCTCACGGCTAAGCTCTTCGTAGCTTGGATTCAGATGGACAAGCATCCCCGCTCCGTTTTTCCGCCGTCGCTGCAAACTCCGTGTAGAATAATCAACAGAATGGCTCCTCCTGCCGCGCTCTCGCCGCTGTCCTTTCAGATGCGGCCAACGACAACCCCATCTCAGTCAGTGCTATATATACCATGTCTTCGCATTTCGAAAATGCTTTCCAAAAAACAGCCGAAAATCTCAGCTTCTGGAGTAGAATGGCCAATCCAATTTTCCCTAACGCTTTAGAGCTATATAGCAGTATATTAGGCCGCTATACGCACCAAGAGAACGCGCTTCTCGCGGAGTAAAACGAAAAATGGTCCTCACCGCCACCGATTGGATCGTCGTCGCCGCCTACCTGCTCCTCAATCTCCTTATCAGTCTGTACTACCGCCGCCGCTCTTCCGGCAGCACCGAGGAGTTTTTCGTCTCCGGCCGCAATGTCTCTTGGTGGCTCGCCGGCACCTCCATGGTCGCCACGACCTTCGCCGCCGACACTCCGCTCCTCGTCACTGGCCTCGTTGCACGCAACGGCATTTCCGGCAACTGGCTCTGGTGGTCGCAATGCCTCTGCGGCATGATGACGGTCTTTTTCTTCGCTCGCTACTGGCGCCGTTCCGAAATCCTCACCGACGTCGAATTCGTCGAGCTCCGCTACCAGGGCAAACCCGCCGCCTTCCTTCGCGGCTTTCGCGCCATCTATCTCGGTGCGCTGATGAATTGCCTCATCCTCGGCTGGGTCATTAAAGCCATGATCAGCATCACCACCGTCCTCCTCGGCGACGCCATCGCGCAAGGCCGCGTCGCGCAACTCTCTCTTGGCGGCCACCAGCTTCTGCATTACACGCTCGGCGCACCAGAGCACACCGCCCTCCTCATCTGCGTCCTGCTCCTAGTCCCCTTCACTGGAATCTACACCTTCATCGGCGGTCTCTGGGGCGTCCTCGTCACCGACCTTTTCCAGTTCGCCTTGAAAATGTCCATGATCATCGTCCTCGCCTGGATCGCCGTTGCAAAAATCGGCGGCATGGCCGTGCTCAAAGTTCAGCTCTCTCACGTCGACGCTGTCGCTCGCCAGTCGGGTGACTCCACCGGCTCCATTCTTTCCTTCTTTCCATCTTTTCATTTGGGATGGACCACCGACGCGCTCTGGACCCTCCCCGTCATCACCTTCGCCCTCTACCTTGCCGTCCAGTGGTGGGCCAGCTGGTATCCCGGCGCCGAGCCCGGCGGCGGCGGCTATGTCGCGCAGCGCATGTTCAGCGCCAGGGACGAGAAAAATTCTCTCGGCGCAACTCTCTGGTTCAACATCGCGCATTACGCCATGCGTTCCTGGCCTTGGATCGTCACCGGTCTCGTCGCCGTCGCCGTTTATTCTCCGCACGGCGGCCTTCATCCCAGCGCCGAATTTGCCGCCGAACCCGAAAAAGGTTACGTCATGGTCCTGCGCGATTTTCTTCCGCCCGCCTTGCGCGGCTTGATGATCGCCGCCTTCCTCGCCGCCTTCATGTCCACCGTCGGCACGCAATTGAACTGGGGCACGTCCTATCTCATCAACGATTTCTATCGCCGCTTCCTCGTTCGCAAAGCTGGCGAAAAGCACTACGTTCTTGTCAGCAAGCTCATCATCGTCCTGCTCGTGATTCTCAGCGGTTACGCCGCCGCGAACATCACCAGCATCCAATCCGCCTGGCAATTGCTTCTCGGCATGGGCGCTGGCACCGGCTCCGTCCTCGTGCTTCGCTGGTATTGGTGGCGCATCAACGCGTGGAGCGAAATCTCCTCCATGATCGCCGCGTTCGTCGTTTCCATGTCTCTCACTCGCATTCAGTTCTCCGGCAACAGCTCGGTCGTCTTTGCTAAAACCGCGTTGATTACCACCGCCGCCACGACCATCGTCTGGCTGGTCACCACGCTAATCACCAAGCCGGAACCCGAAGCCAAGCTGGTCCAGTTCTACCGCCGCGTCCGCCCCACCATCCACGGATGGAAACATATCGCCGCCCTCGCTCCAGAAGTCACACCCGTCCGCGACTTCACAGCCAATACTTTCGATTGGGTCATGGGTTGCGCGCTCGTCTACTGCACGATGTTTTCGATCGGTGAGTTAGCCTTGCACGAATGGCTAATGGGCATTCTCCTGCTCATCGCCGCCGCGCTCTCCGGCTATTTCATCTACTGGAGTCTCTCGCGCCGCGGCTGGCAAACCCTTTCCGGCGCGGAACCCGCTCCAGCGCCAAACGCCAAGCCGCAAATCCAGACTTAGCGTTTCGTCAACCTGCACCAGCCTCATTGAATGTCAGCTGGCTTTGTCGATTGTCATTCCGAGCGAAACGAGGAATCTGCTTTTCTCCTCTTCTTCGCTGTGTCCACTGCCTTAAAATCCCCCACGCTCCTACTTCGTAATCTTCGCAATGAAAACCGAGTACGGCTCCATCGGCAACACCGCAAACATCCCCTTCACCTGTTTGTGAAAACTTGTCAACAAAACCTCCAGCTTCGGCGCCGAAAATCCCGTTGCGGAAAGATCAAACGGCACCCTCTGTTCCTCTGCCGACATATTCAGAATAACCAAAACCGCTTCACCCTTATATCGCCGAAGATACGTCAACACGTTCGGCTTATCCTCGTTCACCGAAACATAGTCCCCATCCAAAAGCGCCGCCTCCGTATGCCGCAGCGCTAGAAGTTTCCGGTAAAAACTGAGAACGGAGCCGGGGTCCTGCATCTCGTCCGCCACGTTATGCGTATTTGCGCTAGCCGGCACAGGCAACCACGGCTTCGCCACGCTGAAGCCCGCATTCGCCTCGTGATTCCACTGCATCGGCGTTCGCTCTCCATCGCGTCCCTTCTCGAGAGGCCATCCAAGTTTCCCGATCGGGTCCTGCACATCCTCTTTTCTCTTCGGATCGTTGTTCTCCATCCCGATCTCTTCGCCGTAGTACATGATCGCCGACCCTCGCAGCGTCAGATAAAGCGCCGCCATCATCTTCGCGATGTCGTCGTTGTGCTTTCCATCGCTGTAGCGCGTGTACGACCTCATGATGTCGTGATTTGTAATCACATAAACCGGCCAGTGCCCCGCCGCGTTCACTGCCGCAATGTGCTTCCGATACTCATCGGCGGAAAGTCCCTTGAAGCCGGTCATCATCAAATCCATTGGCATCTGCAATTCGTCGTTCTTTGCTCCGTAGTAGTCCTTCAGCTGCTCGACATTGCTCGTCCACGTTTCTCCAATCAGCACCGACCCATATTCATCGGCCACCGTCCGCAACTTTCGCATCGCGTCGTGTACTTCCGGCAGCTTCTTGTCGTACTTCTCATCCATATTCGGCCGCCCGAACTTGTCTGTGCCCGGCAGCACCGGGTTGTCCGTAAGTTTCGGATCTTCGTAGAGCGTATCCACTGCATCCAAACGGAATCCCGCCACGCCGCGCTTGTACCAGAATCGCGTCACGTCCAGCATCGCCTTCTCCACCGCGGGATTCCGCCAGTTCAGGTCCGGCTGTTCGGGATAAAAATAGTGGTAGTAATACTGGTTGGTCTTCGGATCGAACTTCCACGCCGACAGTCCAAACGTCGAGAGCCAATTGTTCGGCGGCTGTCCCGGGCCTTTCCCGTCCCGCCAGATGTACCAGTCGCGCTTGTCCGATGTCTTCGACGATTCCGAATCCAAAAACCATTTGTGCTTGTCCGAAGTATGGTTCACCACGAAATCCAGAATCACCCGTATATCCCGCTTCTTTCCTTCCGCCACTAGCTTGTCAAAGTCCGCCATTGTTCCGTACATCGGATCGATCGCTTCGTAGTCCGAAACGTCATATCCGAAATCCACCTGCGGAGATGGAAAACACGGCGTAATCCAGATCGCATTCACTCCGAGCTCTTTCAAATAATCCAATTTCGACGTGATGCCCTTCAGATCGCCAATCCCATCGTTGTTGCTGTCCGCAAAACTCCGCGGATACACCTCATAAAACACCGCGTGCTGCCACCACGCGTGCCCTTCGGCATCCACGCCTTTCTGCTGTGCCCCCGCCCAACGTGCTCCCACCAAAAGCCCAAGCAGCATCACCGCCGGAAAGTTTGTCACCGCAAGAAGCTTTTTGATGAAATCTTTGCCCATCATATTCTCCGTCCCGCGCTGTCTCCCCGATTGTTTCCGCGAGAGGTCATGCCAGATTTCTCGCAAACATCTCGCCCGTCTCCTCGCAGTTGTAGGGCCCACCTTCTGAGGTGGGCCGCACTTCTAGTTCAATTATTCTTTCAGCCGCCTCTTCGGTACCTTGGGCGGATGAAAATAGATCACTACCCGCTGGTGCAAATACTCTTCATCCGCCTTCGCTTCAACGTGAATCCGCAGTTTCGCTCCGCCTGCCGCATCCTTTACTAGTTGCGCCCCTTGCACCGATTCGATCAACCCTGGGTTCCACACTGCTAAATCGTAAGTTGCTCCCGCTCGTCCAGCCATCACCAATTCCATCCGCGATGTCGCATCACCCGCCTCTTCGGAAAGGATGTGCAAATCCGAACTCTCGCTTCCAAGCTCCGGCAGCCGGAACGCATAGGACACGCCAAAATCGTTCGGTATCCCTACGCGAACAACGTTTTTTCCGGCTTCAGAACAAATTTTATTTTCATGTGATGATGCCCAGAAGCAATCTGCTGGTCGAAGCTCTGTGGACGGCCATTCACTTCCACCCGAGCGGCTAAGACTGAGTTCGCTACCGCAGGCTCGAAATCGAGTGCGCATTCTCCGCCCGAGCGCGTTACTTCCAGCGTGATTTCTCCCAGCGTCTTCTGGTAACTCAGGTTGATCACGCTGTCGCCCACCCGCACATTGTTGATCTTGAAATTTGTCCAATCCTCCGGGACGTGCGGCACAAAAGTTAGCGTTTTCTTCGTCGCGTCCTTCTCAAGCCCGAACATTCCTTTCAGCAGCGGGCTCACCACCATCGCCGCCGACCAGATCTGGTGCGGCGAACTCGTCGAGAGCGGCTGGTAGTAGTCGCCGGAAAGCACTTCCGTCACGTGTCCCAGCGACCCGTCGAGCGCCAGCAGCGCATTCGCTCGCAGGTTCTCATACGCGGGAAACTCCTGGTGATATCGGTACTCGGCAACGGATGCCCAGCCTGTGAACAAGCGGCCACACGGACCCATAGTGGTACCCGCCTCCACTGAAAACCGCCGACCGGTTTGAAATAATCCTCATTCCCCAGTCGGTTTGGATATCGGCATCCGAAATCTGCTGAATCGTAGAGACAGCCTGCGCTTCGCTCAGGGAGCCCAAACCACATCGGCACCGTCGCCAACACCGTCGGCTCATCCACCTGCTTATCATTCTTGTCCAGCGCAAATGCGAATCGCTTCTTGTCCGCGATCCAAAAACTGTCATTCACCAGCGGCCGCTGCTTCTCAAATTCTTTCGCTAATGTGTTCGCCGCATCCTCACGCCCCGCGAGCCGCGCGAGATTCGAAAGCGCTCGCAGCGCTTCTGCGCCCAACCCGCTCTGATAAAATTCAGTCTTCACCGGCAGCAGCGGCCCGCCTTCCACCCATCCGTGTCCCACTCCTTGGTTTTGCGGCAACCCCCTCGCGTCATACGTCGACTTCAAAAACTGATACGCTTTCCACAAACTGTCCCACTTTTCTTTCGCAAACGCTGCGTCCCCGCTCTGCGTCACGTAATCGTTTGCCGCGATGATGTACAGCGGCGTCGCATCCGCCGATGCGTATGGATACGGGTAACCTTTGAACCAGTCCACGAAACTCGCGCCCTGCGAAATCTCGTGCGGAATCTTTCCGTCATCCCGCTGAAACTTGCTCACAAACTCCAGCGCCGTTTTCGTGTTCGCAAAATCTCCCTCGGCATTTAGCGCCAGCGAACTCCAAAACGAATCTCGCCCGAAATACCAGGCAAACCCCGGCCTCTGGCTCTCTCCCGAAGTCCTGTATCCCGCCACCAATCCCGTGCCGAGAAAAGGATTGGTCACCATCGCCCTGCAACAGACTGATTCGCGACCAGTCGTACGCTCGCTGAATCTCTTTGTCAGGAAGTTCCACGCTTACCGTTTGGTTCAGATAGTTCTGGTAGTAGTCCGCCGATTCTCGCAGCAGCTCGCCATAATCTGACGAAAGATGCCGGTACGTTGTCTCCGCATCGGCCAGGCCTGTCGTCGATCCCGCGATCACGATCAGTTTGGCTTCTTTTCCTTTCGGTATCACTCCCAGCCGGAAGGAACTCTCCTGCGATTCGGAATAATTCGTCTGAAATTCTTCTCTCGCGTCTTCCGCGCTGGGGGACCCTACAATCGCCTCGAATTTCTTTGTCTCTTCGCCGAGCGCGAAAGCGCGCATTTTCGCATCCCAGCTTTCAAACGTGGCTCCCAGCGCCGCGGGCCATTCCAGTTGAAAATCTCGGTGAAAAATCGCTTCGACCTCAAGCGGGCTCTCCGTCTCCACTTCCAGCAAGATCACCGCGCCTGGTTCCCGCACCGGAACAAACAAAGTCTCTCGCACCGAAAATGTATCGCCGGTGTAAACAATCGTGCTCGATTCCGGCCGCGTAATCAGCGTCCTCGCTAGCGAATCTGCGGGCAGCGTCCTGCCATCCACATGAAACTTCAAATGAAAATCACGAAAAATCTTCAGCGGATAAACCCACGCTTCCATCCGCCCAGATTCGTTCCCGAGCAGCCCCGCTCGCGTTCCTACTGCCGATAGGAATTCCCACGGCCGGACCGGTCGTGTCAGTTCCAGCGAACGCGCCGGATTTTTCTGCCTGCCGGGGTTCCTGTCGGCGTGCTGATGTCCGCGTTTTCGCCAATTCTTGCGCTCGGGCAGAATCTTGCGTCTGTGCCGTCGCTGCCGCCGCAAATACGAACAGAGCCGTGCCGCACAAGGCAGTGCTAAATAATAGCGTTCGTCGAATTTTGTCTTTTTTGTTGATCACGGTAGGAAGGTCCGCCGCGCAGGTAATCCCCTGATTCTCTCGCGCCCCTCAGTTCGAATTGCCACTTTGGCCTTACAATAAACAGCAGCGGCAAATCTTAGCATGAGCCAAACCTGGGAAGGTACCATTCCATTTGTTTTCCTCACGTCGCGCTTTTCTTAAATCTCTAAGCCGTTCCGCGCTTGTCTTGCCGCTCGAAAGCGTCTTCGCTCTAGCGCGTCCGCTTCATTCGAATCAAGCGCCCCGCTCGTCTCTTGAATCGATTCGAATCAATATCCGCCACCACCGAAACGATATCGGCGTCAGCTTCATCAACGTCGCCCGCGAATCCGGCCTCAACGCCAAAACTATCTTCGGCGGCGAACACAAAAACAAATATTTGCTCGAAACAACCGGCTGCGGCGTCGCTTTCTACGATTACGACAACGACGACTGGCTGGATATTTTCCTGGTGAACGGCTGGCGCCTCGAAGGATTTCCCAAGGGCCAGGAACCAATTTCGCATCTTTTCAAAAATAATCGCGACGGCACCTTCACCGACGTCACCACAAAATCCGGTCTGATCCATTACGGCTGGGGACAAGGCGTTTGCGTCGGCGATTACGACAACGACGGCTTCGACGATATTTTCATCACCTCTTTCGGCAAGAACGTTTTGTATCACAACAACGGAAACGGCACATTCACGGACGTCACGCGAAAAAGCCGGCGTCGCCACCAACGGCAAGCGCTGGAACACCGGCTGCGCTTTTGTCGATTACGATCGCGACGGCCGCCTCGATCTTTTCGTCGCGAACTACATCGATCTCGATTTGGCGACCGCGCCCGTACCTGAGTCAGGTCCGTGCGAGTACAAAGGCGTGCTGGTTGCGTGCGGGCCGCCGGGACTTCTTGGCGGAAAAAATATTTTGTTTCACAACAACGGCGACGGCACATTTTCCGATGTTTCCGAGCGCGCCGGAATTTTTCAGGCCAATGGAACCTACGGGCTCGGCGTGCTCACCGCCGATTTCAACAACGACGGCTGGCCGGATATTTATGTCGCGAACGACTCGACGGCCAGCGCGCTTTATCAAAACAAGAAAAACGGCACCTTCTCCGACGTGGCCATGGAAGCCGGGTGCGCGCTCAGCGCGGACGGCAAACCCCAGGCCGGCATGGGCGTTTCCGCCGCCGATTACGATCTCGATGGAAATCTCGACATCGTCAAAACGAATTTTGCGGGCGACACGCCCTCGCTGTACCACAACATCGGCGGCGGCAATTTCGAGGACGCCACGTTTCCCGCCGGCCTCGGCAAGCACACGCAATATCTCGGCTGGGGCTGCGGCTTTTTCGACATGGACAACGACGGCTGGCCGGACATTTTAATTTGCAACGGCCACGTCTATCCCGAGGTCGAGCAACTGCGCACCGAAGCCGGTTATCCGCAGCAGAAAATTCTCTATCGGAATTTGCGCAACGGCCATTTTGAAGATGTTTCGTCGCAAGGCGGCCCCGGCATCATGGTTCCCGTCGCGTCGCGCGGCGCGGCGTTCGGCGATTTCGACAACGATGGCGACATCGACGTGGTCGTGAACACGGTCAATGATTTTCCCCAGCTGCTGCGCTGCGATTCGCGGCTGGAGAACAACTGGCTGAAAATAAAAACCATCGGCACAAAATCGAACCGCAGCGGAATCGGCGCGCGTTTGCGCTGCGTGACGCGTCCTCCCGGAGAAGCGAAGCCGCACCAGCAAATCGACGAAGTGCGCAGCGGCGGCAGCTACATTTCGCAAAATGATTTGCGCGTGCATTTCGGCATCGGAAAAGCGGAGAAGGTCGAACTGCTCGAGATTCGCTGGCCCAGCGGCGCGGTTGACACACTGAAGGACGTGAAGCCGAATCAAATGATCGTCGTAAAAGAAGGCGAAGGAATTGTGCGTTCGGCGCAGTTCGAGCGGCGCAAGCCCGCCAAGCCGAACGCGCCTGCCAAGCCAGCGAAATCGGAGAAGTAAGGAGTTGCCGAGAATGTATTTTCACAAGCACAAGATATTTCTGACGCTGTCGCTCTGCGCTGCGTCGCTGGTCTTTGCGGCACCAGCGGCGAAGTTGCCCTTCGGCGCGTGGCGGCGCGCTTCGGAAACTCCGGTTATTTCTCCGCAGGGCGCGGGCTGGGAATCCGCCGGAACATTTAATCCAGCGGTCGTGAAGACCGCTGAAGATAAATTTGTGATGTTGTACCGCGCGCAAGATGCTAAGGGAACTTCGCGGCTGGGATATGCCGAGAGCGAGGATGGGATTCATTTTACTCGGCGAGCGGAGCCGGTGCTTTCTCCGGAAACGGAGTATGAAAAAGACGGCGGAGTGGAGGATCCGCGGCTGCAGAAATTCGGCGACACGTACTACCTGACGTACACGGGCTACAACAAAAAGGATGCGCAGCTTTGCCTGGCCACGTCGAAGGACCTGATTCATTGGGAGCGCAAAGGAGTGATTCTGCCCGCGTACAAGGGCAATTGGAACGTGGCGTGGACGAAGTCCGGCGCGATCGTGCCGGAAAAAATCGACGGGAAATATTGGATGTACTGGCTGGGAACCACGGCCGACAAGACCGACCAGATGGGACTTTCCTATTCGGACGATTTGATTCACTGGACGGAAGCGACGAAAACTCCGGTGCTGCCGCGGCGGCCGGGAAAATTTGATTCGCGCGTGGTCGAGCCAGGCCCGCCGCCGATTCTGACGCCTGCGGGAATCGTGCTGGTGTACAACGGCGCGGACGACAAGCTGGTGTATCGCACGGGAGTCGCGGTCTTCGACCGAGCCGATCCGCGGAAAGTGATTTCGCGAACCGATGAGCCCATCTTCGCGCCGGAAAAGGAATGGGAGAAGGTTGGGCAGGTTCCGAACGTGGTGTTTGTCGAGGGCATGGTGAAGCAGGGCGGTAAGTTTTTGTTTTACTACGGCGGTGCGGACAAATTTGTGGGAGTGGCCGAGGCGGGAGGAAATAACGAAGTAGCGTTTGAAGGTTGGAAGGTTTGCAGGTTGAGAAGAGGTTAGGAAGACCGGCACCCGCGGTGGAAAACATAGGAAGGATTTGGGTGGGACAGAAATGCCTGATACCACCCCTCCCCGGTTTTTTGTAAAGATGTGATTCGCTGGGGGTTAAGAGGTGGGGGTCTGCAAAAGATGTGATTCTAAAGGGGATAGTGGCGAGTGACGAGTGGTGAGTGGCGAGAGGGGCATGAGGCGTGCGAGGTGGCCGGAGCGGTCGAGGGGCAGGGGTAACGAGTTGCAAGAACTTTGGGGTTTCGAGAGGGGGCTCCCCCCTGGGTTTTTTTGTAAGTGTTGATTGTGGGGGAGTTGAAGTGGAGTGGAATCAACACTTGTAGAAGTGTTGATTCTGGATGGGTTAGGAGAGCGCGGTTCTTATAAAGTGGTAATAGGGACGAGACTGAAGATTTCGGGAGGAGTTTTAAGAACCGCCAAACGGGCGTGCATAACTTGCGGAAGGCCGGAAAGGATCCGTCCCTCAATTTACGACACGATTATAACATATTGGTCATAATTGTCAAGGGATAAATGATAAGCTCTTTGTTTGGTGAGGGTTGGCGAAGCGAACGTGCGCAAAGCTACAGCCGCAAAGTCAAAACCCGCACCCTTGAAAACCGCAAGGGATGCGGCACCCCACCTGCCTCTCCGCCGCCCGCCAAGTCTACTCGGGAGCAGGAGCCGCCGCCGTCATCTAATCAGGCAGACAAGAGACACGGCCAGAAAAGAGGGGACCCACCTTTTCACAAACCAAATACGAAAAGGTAGGCCACCCTCCGGAAAAAGACAAAGTCAAAGACGTCTCGGCGAGTTAAGGATGTCCCACCCGCCCGCGACCCGGAAAAAGACAAAGTCAAAATCGTCTCGGCGAGTTTAGGGTGTCCCACCCGCCTTGTGCCAGGTCATTTACCGTGGGTTACACGCAAAATCCGGCTGTCGCGTTTGTCAATCCACACTTCGGCAACCCCGCCGTCCACTCCGGCTGGCAAAATGGCCGATTACTTTCCAAATATTTCCAGTTAACTTGGCTGTAAAGGGGCGCTCAGACTCTACTTGCGACTGACCGTAGATCGGTATGAGGATTGCCTCAGCAACACGAGTGGCCGTGATCTCGTCGGGCACAAACCCGGCTTCTCCCTGGACCCGATGTTGTTCTCGGCTGAACGCCATAATCGTGACAGAGCATGCGAGTAGAGCTAGTAGTCCAATTTTTATGAAGTTCATGGGGCTGTCTCCTTGTATGTGGTTACTCTGTTTGTAGCGGAGAAACCTGGGGACAGACGGGACGTTTTCCGAGCAGTTTAGCTTGCGAATCGGGATTAAGATTACTTGCCAAAGGCGAGCTCCTTTTGCTCTCGAGGATACGGCGAAGTTCGCGGGCGACCACCTTTTTCCGGCTCCAAGCGGCGAGAGGTAGCTTGTTCAAGGGAACGCACGAACGCCCGAGTGCCCAACGGTCGTCCGGTATGGGTGCACTTGCGAATAGCTAGGACATCCGATTGGCTTTCGCCCGAAGCCAGATACTCCCGCCAACTTTCGCTGGACCAGCGCTTGGCCCACGGCTCTGTGTCGAGGCAAGCATCGGGCTGCGTGAGGCCGCAGTGGGCAGCGGCGCTGGACCAATTCCAGCATTCCGCAGTGGCGACTATTCGCGCCCGTACCGGATTCAGCTCGGCGTATCGGAGAGCGATCCAGAGATGCGCGTTGTCCAGCGGACAGGAGAAGAACCGCCCTTGCCAGGCGTGTCCAGTCGATTGATGCGAGGCGTTCCAATAGGCAGCATACCGCCCGTGAGTGTTTTTCAGGGTCAGAGCCAGAGATTCGGCGCGCTGCGGGACGGTCACCAGGTGTACATGGTTGGACATGAGGCAGTATCCGAGCACAGACAGTTCGTGGAGCGCCGCGTAGTGGCGCAGGAGTTCTAGGTAGACGAGGCGCTCGGTGTCGGAAGCGAGGAGGAACTGCCGGGCGTTGCCACGCTGCGTGACATGGTGCGGAACATTAACAACGGCGACACGGGCCAGACGAGCCATCATGGAGGACAATATCAGAATACGTCCCGTCTGTCCCCGGGTTTCCCTGGCGCGGTTGTAGTAGAGGTTGAGGTCGGGGTCGAACTGTTCGCCAGCGAAGAGGTAGTTGTTGGGCGTTGTGCCGGTGGAGTGGATTAAGTTGCCGAAGGCGTCGTAGTCGTAGGTGTCGGTCACCGCACCGGTTGGACTCGTCAGCGCACGCACCGAGCCATGCCCGTCGTAGACGTAATAGCTGATCTGCGTCTGGCCCTGATTGTTCGCCACGAATTGCCGGTACTTGCTGATCAGCTCCAGCCCATACACGTACGTCCGGGCGGAGTCAAAGGGCTGCGTGGTGTTTCCTGTAATCGTCTCGTACACCACCTGCGCGTAGCCCGTGGGATTCTGCGTGTCCACCAGATACTTCGTCGTCACTTCGGCAACCGTCTTCTGCACGCGGTTCCCGTCGCCGTCGTAAACGATGCTCACTCCGGCTTTTTGGATGAGGTGATTCTCGAAGTCGTACACGTTGGCGATGCCCCGGAGCTGGCCGCGTTGCCGTTCGCATCGTAGGTGTCGCTCGCCGTGAAGCGGTCGTTGGCGTCGTAGTTCCACAGCCCTGCGGGAACTGGCGCCAGCGTCGAGGTGATCTGCTTGCGATTGCCCACCGCGGACCCATAAGTGGGGATGCAGACTGCTAAGGAAAGAATTGCAGCAAGGAGCTGGCGGAAAAAGCCGATCATTTCGTTTCGATGTTAACCGGAAAAATCAAAACCCGCACCCCTGAAAACAACAAGGGATGCGGCACCCCACCTGCCTCTCCGCCACCCGCCCGGCACCCAAAGTCGTTCCACGCCCGAACCTGTCGGCCACCCGCCGTCAGAAAACGGGGTGCCGCTCAATGATAAATCATTCACTCGCGCACTTCCGAAACCCACACAGTTTCACAGATGAATTCATAGCAGGGTCCTTCGTCGAAAAAAATCGCGAGGTGCCGTAAGGAAGCTTGTTCTTCAGGAAGTCCCCGAACCCCAGTTTTCAGGACTGAGAGCCATTCGGTATCACCTAAATCCACGACCTTATCGTAGGCAAGTTTAATGATCTCCACTGAACAAAAAAGGTTGTAGGTACATTTGTAAGCGACTACACCTTCGAAGGTTAGTTCTTGTCTGAAGATTCCCTCTCTCGAAGGCTTCGTATATCCAGAGTCACCTTCATATGTCCAACTGAGAATACTGGTTCGACCATCTTGTAAATCCGGCCCGGCTACAAAGGATGTGGAAGGGACAGGCAATTGCCAAGGCAGCGCAACCTTTTCTCCTAGTGGCATCTCTGTTCTCTCCTTTGGTCCTAGCATTCTCGTCTACTGAAGATTACTTGCCGTTTGACCTAAACCGGTGATTCTCAGAACTTCTGTGCCTTCATCCGTCAAAGCGTTATGGGCGAGTCGATCTGTCAAATCAGCCTCGGCCTTCAGATTTCCCGTTACGTCAATAAGTTCCCAGGCAGATTCGGGAATCCCTGCACGAAGAAGCGCCAAACTAGAACGAGTATTGACAATGAGTCGATTTCCACCTCTAATTATATAACGAACAGGTAAAGAGGTTGGTGTAATCTGATGAGTTCTTAACTGAGCCGCAACCGCGCCGATTGTCTGTCCTTCAAATGGGCCACCCTTCTGGAAGAACACGCTGGCCTCGTTTTGGCTAAAGCGTAGGGGCAACTGCTTGCCAACTCTTCCTGCAATCTCTATTGCTTCGATAGCTACCGTAGCAGCGAACGCCGTGAAGGCAAGGTCAAATAGCGCACCGACAGTGCCGTTCTTGCACGTGCCTTGTTGTTCGCACTGTAGACCCTGAATAATCGAAAACCCAACGTTGGCCGTGATCGAATCGAGAGTATTCGAGATGGCGCCCGCGATGGCAGCATCGGCGACGCCGAAGTCCTGGCCCGAGGGATCAGATCGATCGATTGGGTCATTGCCCGTATATAGATATTTGTGTAGGGAAATTGGAGAGCCGGCGTCGCCCCCATCTGTGTCCATGCTCCAGAAGCGGCCGGTGGAAACGTTGAGGTAGCGAGCGCGGTTGTAGTAGAGGTTGAGGTCGGGGTCGAACTGTTCGCCAGCGAAAAGATAGTTGTTAGGCGTGGTGCCCGTGCTGTGAATCAAGTTGCCGAAGGCGTCGTAGTCGTAGGTGTCCGTCACCGCGCCTGTCGGACTCGTCAGCGCACGCACCGAGCCATGCCCGTCGTAGACGTAATAGCTGATCTGCGTCTGGCCCTGATTGTTCGCCACGAATTGCCGGTACTTGCTGATCAGCTCCAGCCCATACACGTACGTCCGGGCGGAGTCAAATGGCTGCGTGGTGTTCCCTGTAATCGTCTCGTACACCACCTGCGCGTAGCCCGTGGGATTCTGCGTGTCCACCAGATACTTCGTCGTCACTCCAGCAACCGTTTTTTGCACGCGGTTGCTAATTTTCAGTTCGGGGTTTGTAAGTACAAACCCCGAACCCCGGCCGTCGTAAACGATGCTCACTCCAGCTTTTTGGATGAGGTGGTTCTCGAAGTCGTACACGTTGGCGATGCCCCCGGAGTTTGCGGTGTTACCGTTCGCGTCGTAGCTGTCGCCCGCCGTGAAGCGGTCGTTGGCATCGTAGTTCCACAGCCCCGCCGGAACCGGCGCCAGCGTCGAGGTGATCTGCTTGCGATTGCCAACTGCGGACCCATAAGTGGGGAGGCAGACTGCTAAGGAAAGAATTGCGGCGAGGAGTTGGCGGAAAAAGCCGATCATTTCGTTTCGATGTTAACCGGAAAAGTCAAAAATCGCACCCTTCACAAAAACCGTGAAGGATGCGGCACCCAAAACCGTTTCAACCATCCACCTGTCGGGCACCCGCCCGGCACCCCCAAGTCAAGAACTACTGCTAAGGTTTCGCCACCTGCCTCTCAGCGGCCCGCACAGGCGGTGCTGGAGGGAATGCAGCGAGCCGCTGGTCCTTTCGGAGCAGAGCGGAACGTCCAGATCGGTTAGAAAGCGAATGCTGAGTGCTTGCGTGGCTTAAAAGGCGTGCACGGTGACGTCGAGGCAGAGGGGGACGTGGTCGCTGAGTTTGGACCAGGGGGCGTGGGTGCCGAGTTCGACGCTTTTGAGTTGGGAGGCCCATTGTTGGGGGATTTGAAGGCGGGGGTGAAGAGAGTTGAAGGTTGAAAGTTGGGAGGGAGAGGAGCGGATCCCTCACTTCGTTCGGGATGACAATTCTTTTTTTGGGGGCAGGGGAAGTGACGAGTAGCGATTGACGAGTGGCGGAGAAAAAAAGAATGGGGTTAGCGAAGCACCAGCCACAATGTCAAAACCAGCAGCCTTGAGTGCCACAAGCTAGCGCAGAATTTCGATGCGGGTGACGGGATGCACCTCGTTCCAGCCATTTTCGCGGTCGGTGACGTAGGAGCCTGTGACGCGGATACGATCGCCAATATTCGGAATGGTGAGCTGCTGCACGAATCCCAGACATGCGGTTCGATCGGCCTCGCGTGCGGGTTCGTGATTGCAGACGGCTTCCACGATGAGGTGGCCTCGCGCGTGGATTTTGTTCACGAGATTCAAGACTGATTTTTGGTCGGGATCGAGCGCGATATGGACGTCGCCATCTGAATGTGGTTGGACCGAGACAACGCGGCCCTCGACGGCAGTGCACGGTTCGATGACGCGGAGCCGCTCCGGGCTGTAGACATGTTTCCAGAGTGCGGCGTCGCAGGACTCTGCCGGCAATTTCAGAGGAGGCTTACCCGGGTAGCGTAGCCATGCCGTTAGCAGCAACGCGACTAGGGACGCGACCACGACGAGCAAGAGAGCCTGCGTCATTCTCTTCAGACTCTTCAGAGCGAATCTCCGTAACCAGCTGTGCTCTGGTTATCGCATTTTTGCCCGCTGGAGGGAAGCGCGCCAAGCCTAGCGTCTCGAGGTTCAGCCGTGTAAGGGGGTCAGGGGAGAAAAATGATCAGGGTATAAATTCCGAGAGCAGTGCCGAGGGGTGGGTCGGAGAGCGAAAGGAAGGCGGCGACGAGAGAGAGCCCGCGGGCGGAAGACTTTCCGGCGAGGAGAGCCAAGCCCGCGAATAGTCCGAAAAGGCCGGAGAGGGCGGTGACGATGATGGCGGCGATGTACAGGATGTGGAAGAAGGTCATTAGGGTGTACGGATCGGCGACGCGGGTTAGGAGCGCGCCAAACATTACCGTGGCTGTGCCGGTGTAAAGGACGAGCAGGATTACTGCAACCAGACGGAGGATGGCGTAGACGATCCAGAGTGAGCCCAGGGTGCTGGAGTTTGCGCGCGGATTTCGTGCGGCTACGGTGTTCGTTGACATGCGAGTCTCCCGATCTTTGACTTGTGTCGAGCGGCCTGCCTTGGGCCGGTTTGGATTTGACTGGCCGAAGTGTAACACTCGACGACGGAGAAATTACCCGGGCGAGATGCGGGGCTGGGCCAGCGCAACTAGAAAAGCAGGTAAGGTTGCAGGCTGTTAGCGGAGTGGAGGAGAGAAGTCGGTGAGGGCGAGGAAAGTGGAGTCGACTTTTTCGACGAGTTTGCCGTTGGCTTCGGATTTGTCCCTGACGCTGATCCAATCAGGATCGTCGCGGAAGGATTTCCAGTTGGCGGTGGCGGCTTCGCGGCTGGGGTGGGCGAGGAGGTAGAAGAGAGTTTTGCCTTTTAGCGGATCGTCGGTGGGAAGTCCAGTAGGCGACGTTCTTGATGCCATGCTTTTCGAAGAGCTGCATGGTGTGCTCGCGGAAACGGCGGAGGAGGTCGTCGAGCTTGCCTTCGTAAGTGTGGTAGACGCGGAGTTCGTAGACGGCGGTGGAGGTTTGGGGCGGTGCGGGATTTTTTTCCGGTCCGGAGTTGTGGGCGGCAGAGGCGGCCCAGGCTGCGGTTGGGAAAAGAGCTGCTGCGGGAAGGGATTGGAGCAATGTGCGTCGTTTCATGGAGGGGATTGTAGCAGAGGTTTGGAATTGGAAGGAAATTTTGGAGCGAGCGGAGCCCAGGGCAGACTTTATTTCGTAGAATTTTTTTCTGCGAGGGCGATGGCTTCTTCGACTACTTTGTCGACACGGCGAGCGCGAGCATCGGGCGAGCGATAGTAGAAGATGGCGATGAGTTGCGCGCGGCGATGCGACGGCGACATGAGGTTCCATCCTTCGAGGGCGCGGGGATCGCGCGTGAAAGCCAGTTTCAGTGCGGGCGGGAGTTCGCGCTCGGCTTCCATGGTGGAGAGGAGCTGTTCGGCGACTTGCTCGGCGCGGCGGACGCGGGCATCGGCGCTCTTGGGCTGGGTGATCCAATCGGCGAGCCACTTGCGAATGGAATAGTTCAGAGCGTCAAACCAGCGGCGGAAGGAGCGATCCTCGGCGAGGATGCGCTTGAGTTCGGCGGGGGTGGCGATGACGCGTTCTTCGGTGTCGGGCTCGAGAAGAAATTCCGCGTTGGAGCCTTCCTTGGCGCCGGCGCCCAGCTTGCATTTTTTTGTTTACGAGCAGGAAGTGGTCGCCTTTGCGAGTGGGGAAGAGGGAAGTACGGAAGGCGAAGCCGTTGATTTCGCCTCGGACCTTGAGTCGGCCGCGGCTGCCCCAAACTTTGTGGACGTCAAACGGAATCCACACAATGATCCAGCCGAGATTGGATCGCAGCCGCTCGAGAGTGGCCTCGAAGGATTTTTTGACGAGTTTTGTGACGGGTTTGAGTTTTGGTTTGGATTTCGGTTTCATTTTGGCGCCGCGGAGAACTTGCGGGATTTTAGTATGAGCGGCGAAAAGGAGCGAGTTACTTTTGCGGCTCAGGTTTGGCGGAGATGCCGGAGCCTTCTTTAAGGGTGTGGATTTTATCGACGGTGAGGTTATCGAATTTCTCGAGGAGACCGCTTGGCCAGCGGATTTGGACGGAATCGAGCTTGGCGGCGGAGCCGAGGCCGAAGTGGAGGCGCATGTCGTTGTTCGAATCGTAGCTGGAGCCGCTGCGGACTTCGTCGACGAAGAGGCGGAAGCCGGCTTTCATGGTGATGCGAGCGCCGATGGCGTCGCGAGAGGAAGCAAGGGAAGTAGAGGAAGTAAAGGAAGTAAGGGATGGAGGAGCACGCTGCGTCGTGGGAGTGGCTGGATGAGGTGGCGCCGGCGAATTGGGGCTTTTTGAGGCAGCAGGATACGCGCCGATGAGATGGAAGGCGATCCAGTGGGTGGTGGTGTGAACGTCGTTGACGAGGAGGCTGGGCGGGGCGTTCATGTTGCTGATGACGGCGGAGAGGCGGCCGTCGTTCCAGAGATCGCCGATGGCGAGGCCGCGCGAAGAATTGGGCGTGGTGATGCCGGGGCCAGCGTCAGCGGAAATGTCGGTGAAGGTGCCGTTGCCGTTGTTGTGATAGAGGATGCGGGGTTCCTGGAAGGTGCTGCCGAGATGCTGGCTGTCGACTTCGGGATAGACGTGGCCGTTGGCGAGGAGGAGATCGGGCCAGCCGTCGTTGTCGAAGTCGAAGAACATGGTGCCCCAACCGAGGTACTTGGTGTTGAGACCGAGACCGGCGGGATAGGTGACGTCGTCGAAAGTGCCGTTGCCGTTGTTGCGGTAGAGCGTGGAGGTGTCGTCGGAGAAATTGGTTTTGAAGATGTCGAGGTGGCCGTCACCGTTGTAGTCGGCGACGGTTGAGCCCATGCCGGCTTGCGCGCGGCCGTCATCGTTGAAAGCGGCGCCTGCGGTGATGGCGACATCGGTGAAAGTGCCGTCGCGATTGTTGTGATAGAGAATGCTGGCGGTGCTGTCGCAGGCAACGAAAATGTCGGGCCAGCCATCGTCGTCATAGTCGAGGGTGGAGACGCTCAGGGAGTAATGGCCGTCGGCCTTGTCGATGTGGGCTTTGGTGGAGACGTCTTCAAAGGTGCCGTCGCCGCGATTGTGGTAAAGAATATTTTTTGCGGGAGTGAGGCCGCGCGGGCCGCACATCACGGGAACGCCTTTCCAGATGCAGGAGGCGCGCTCTCCGGGAGCGGGCGCGGTGGAGAGATCGAAGTCGACGTAGTTGGCGACCATCAGATCGAGATGGCCGTCGCGGTCGTAGTCGACGAAGGCGCAGCCATTGCCCCAGGATTTGCCGGAGCCGGCGACGCCTGCTTTTTCGCTAACATCGGAGAAAGTTCCGTCGCCATTGTTGCGATAGAGGACGTTTTTTCCGTAGTAGGTGACGTAGAGATCTTCCCAGCCGTCATTGTCATAATCGCCGACGCAGACGCCCTGGCCCCAACCGGTGTGGGTCAAGCCGGCTTTGCGCGTGACATCGGTGAAAGTGCCGTCGTGATTGTTATGGTAGAGATGACTGGTCGGGAGATTGCCAGAGGGCGGCGCATCGAGAGTGGTGCCGTTCACGATGAAGATGTCCGGCCAGCCGTCGTTGTCATAGTCGAAGATGGCGACGCCGGTTCCGGTGGTCTCGATGATGTATTTTTTGGTGTTCACGCCGCCAAAGACTTCCGTGGCCGTGAGACCTGCTTTCTTGGCGATATCCGTGAAATGAGCGATGGGTTTGGAAATGTTTTTTGGGAGCTGGCCGCACAAAAGAGCAACGAAAAAGGCGGAAGCAGAGCAAGAAAAATCCAGGAGCGATGGAAACGGAAGCGCGAACGATGGGTCGGACCGGAAATCATGAACTCTTGGCATACTAAGGTGAGGGTGAGGCAGGGTCAAGGTGGAGGGCTCGGCAAAGCGTCGTCTGGCAAAATGGGATGTCGGTTTTTTATGCAGACGTTTTTCTTTGGAGTTTTCCACGGGAATTGACTTGCGTTTATCTGACTTTAATCGCGGATGGAGGATGAGGTTGAGAATTGGCGCCCTTGTAGTGGCGGTTCTGCCGGTATGTGCAAGTGCGCATACGCACAAGCGCGAGAACGCAAAGGCGCGAGTTCGAAGATGCGGATGGCAAATTCGCTTTACAGCCAAGGGATGCTCGCGCTACAGCGGCGTGATTTGAGCGGCGCACGCGCAGCGTTTGAAAAGACAGATCAAGTTGGTTCCGCGGAGTCCGGAGCCGCACAATTCGCTCGGATGGGTGTTGATGGCGCAGGGAGAAACGGACGCCGCCATTGCGGAGTTCAAGACCGCTGTGAGACTAAAACCGGATTTTGCACAAGCATACATGAATCTCTCAAGCGCGCTGCTGCAAAAGGGAGACCAGCAGGGCGCGGTGCGCGAATCGCGGGAAGCGGTGCGGCTGGCACCGAAGGATTCGGAGACGCATCACATGTTGGGGCGAGCGCTTTCCAATTTGCGGCGATGTGGGCGGGGCGGCGCAGGAATTGAGGAGTGCGATCGAGCTGGAACCGAGCAGGCCGGAGCTGCATGACGATCTCGGCTCGGTTTTGGTTCAGCAGTCGAAGATGGAAGAAGCGGCCGCCGAGTTTACCGAAGCGTTGAAGCTTCAGCCGCAATTCGCGCAAGCTCATTTGCATCTTGGTGTTTTGCGGCTGCAAGCAGAAAGACATCGAGAAGGCGGAGTCTGAGTTGCGTGCCGCCAGCGGGCTGGAGCCCGGCAATGCGCTGGCGCATTACTACCTGGGGCAGGCGTTGGAATCGAAAGGGGCGGCTGATGAGGCAGCTGCAGGAATTTCAGGAAGCGGCGAAACTCGATCCCGGCAATGCGGACGCTCAGAAACAATTAGGGACTCTGCTCCAGCGATCCGGCAATGGGGACGGCGCCGTAGCTGCGTTCAGGAGAGTGGCCAAGCTGCGGCCTGAAAGTCCAGATGCGCACAACGATCTGGGACTTGCGCTGCTACAAATAGGCGATGCGCAAAGCAGCATTCGGGAATTTCGAGGAAGCGCTGAAACTGAAACCCAACGACGCCGGTTATACAGGCAATTTGGGCGCCGCTTATTTGCAGAAGACGGATTTTGACTCGGCATTGCTGTAGTTTTCAAGCCGCGTTGAAGATTGCGCCCGCAGGATGCGACTTTTCATTACGATCTCGCGCTTGGCGCTCAAAATGAAAGATCAATTGCCCCAAGCCATCGCGGAATTCAGAAAAGCAACCCAGTTGGACCCGGAGCTGGCGGATGCTCACTACACGCTCGGTGTGACATTGTGGCAGCAAGGGGATTTTCCGGCGAGCGACTGAAGAACTGCGCGCGGCGATCCAGGACAAAGCCGGATTATGCGGAGGCTTACTACACCCTGGGCTCGGTGCTGAAACAGAAGGGGGACTTGCAGCCGGCGGCGGATGCTTTGCGGGAAGCTATTCGATTGCAGCCAGATTTTGCGGGGGCGCACACGAATCTCGCAGCCGTTCTGCGGCAGCTCGGTGATGCTGAGGGAGCGGCTACCGAGAGCCGCAAGGGCATGGAGCTCTTGAAGCAAAAGTCGAGCGAGCAGGCGGCGACTTTCGCCACGAACTCCGGACGGAGACTCTTGAACGCAGGGGATCTTGACGGTGCCATTGCCCAATTCCGCTCGGCGATTCAATCGTTGCCTGCATACGCTCAAGCGCATTACCAGCTAGCATTAGCGTTGGAGCGAAAGGGAAACAAGGGAGAGGCTTCGAAGGAATTTCAGAAGGCGACGGAACTGGACCCTCATCTGAAGGCCCCGGTCCAATAAGGCGACCGGAAGGATATCTCGCCGCTCCTTTAGGGAGCAGTCTTGCGAATGGCCACCAACTCAGTTTCCACTGGCACGCCTCGGGCTACCTTCACACGAATGACGGCTTCGAAGGGCTTCAGTTCGCCGTCCTGCGAAACGGAAAGTCGCAATAGCAACTCCTCAACGGAGCTCTGCCGGCAAACGTACTCGACGGCAGATTGTGTGCCGATCGTCGTGGTTCCAGCGAGGATAAGCACATATTGTCCTTGGCTCATTCCCCGCAACAGGCCGAGCACAGCGTAGTCCTCGGTGAGGGGCAAACCAGAGGGAGTGGCCAGGAATTCCTTCGCTTCGTCGGGGAGCGGATGCACATTGATTATGGCTTGATCACCCTTGCGTGGGCCGGAGGTCAATCTTCGGAAAACGAATTCCTGAGTGCCGGGCATTTCCAGCAGAGAGAGATTTTCCGAAGGCGAACCTATGAATATCAGATTGTTGTTCTTGCCGTCGTCCAGAGAGAAGAGGCTTCCGCGTTTGACGCGGATGCGGTGATGCAAAAGGGCAAAGACCCCATCGAGTTGGTGTACAGCCAGGACCTCGCCGACCCCAGTGTAGTGATCCAAGATGGGTACGCCCGCGTCACGAGAGGCGTCCCGGTAACGCATGCCAGTCTCGGGACGGCCGACGAAGGCCGCGTTGCTAAAGACGACCCACGGCTCATCAGGGCCGGAGGTAAAACCCTTCCAGAAGACTCGGAATGCGGCCGGGACTGGTTCGCTTTGGCTGGCAAGACTCACCGGAGGAGAGTTGCGGGTGGCCAGAAGCCACACAATCACCAAGATGGCCGCAGCCAAGAAGATAGAAAGAGAAATGACCTCGGTTCCCCACCTGCGTTCTGTGCTCTTTTCCAAGGACTCCGCTCGGCCAATGCCGTTTAGCGTGCCCGTTGGGGATTTTGAGGCGGAGGAGTTGCGGTGATGGAAGGAAAGCAAATAAGTTCCCTTCGGGAGCTCCACCACAATGGGGTCGCTGAGCCCGTGGGAGTTGTAATACTCGGCGATCTTGGCGCGGAGGCGCCCTGCCTGGACACGGACCATGGAATCGAGCTGAGGATCGAAATCGCCGGATCGGCCAAACACTTCAGTTGCAATTTGGAACTCCTTAATTGGGGTGCCAGGATGATCCACGGCATGCTTAGCCAAATAGCGGAGCAATTTGCAGAGGGACTCCGAGCCATGCAGAGCATGGCTGCCGACGAGCCGGTCAATCTGCCCGAGAAGAAGCTCCTGTTCGCCCACAGTATTCCTTGATACGTCGGAGTAACAGGAGTGTAACAAGTCGCGCATCTCTCTGCAAGACGGAGAGTTAATTAATGTAACCGTATCAGACGCATTGAAACTTCTATCGGAAAGTCAAAAAATGAATAGTACGCATCAATATTGCCGCATTAGCCGTCTCTGTTATGGTGCCGACGTGTAGGTTGCGTTTGAGGCGGGATAGCGGTGGCCTTTTCAGCTGGGTGCTTTAGTGCGAGGCGCAAGTCGGGTGCGCTTGATTACTCTGTGGGGGTGCCTTTACTGGTTGAGCCTAGCTCGATCTTACGCGAGTTTTGGCGCAGCCTTCCTTAGAATCATTCAACTAAAACGAAAGTGCACGAAAGCTTGGCAGGGCTGTTGTTAGCCCGGTTAAGGGCTTGGCTTTTGACGATTGAGTTCAGGATCTCAGAGATAACGGAAACGGATCTGCAAGGAGGGGTGGGATGAAGAAGCAAGCGGTGGTGGGATGGCTTCTGGTTTTCTGTCTCGCACTTGGGTTTAGTGCGAGCACGTCACTTGGGCAGGCGGTGTTTGGGAACATCATTGGAACCGTAACGGACCCACAAGGCAATGCTGTTGTGGGGGCCAAGGTTACGGTTACCTCGCTAACAAAAAGCTTCATATTTGATACTGTCACAAATGAGAGCGGGAATTACTCCGTGAGTCACTTAATTCCCGACACTTATCAAGGTTCACGTCGAGGCGACCGGATTCAAGATAGTACGAAATACCGAGCGTTTCCGTTTCTGCTGACTCTTCGGCACGCGTGGACGCGGCCCTGCAAGTCGGGTCAGTGACGCAATCTGTCGAAGTGACCGGTGAAGATCCCCAACTCAATACGGACCGCGCCGACGTCGACATTTCATTTAGCCAGACCTACGTCCAAGAGTTGCCTGTGCTCAATCGGAATTTCACGAATTTCGAGCTACTCTCCCCAGGAACGCAGAAGCTGGTGGGCTGGAGCCATGCAGCTACCGAGAATCCTCAGGGCAGCGGCCAGATATTCGCGAACGGGCAGCACTTCTCTGGTACGAACTTCGAACTCGATGGCACCGACAACCAAGACCCGATCCTGGGCATTATCGTCGTTAATCCCAATCTTGATGCCATCGGCGAAGCCAAAGTCTCTTTGCAGGACTATGATGCGGAGTCCGGCAAGGCTACCGCAGGCATCGTCAAGGTGCAGACGAAGTCGGGTTCAAACGACTTCCATGGCAGCGGCTTTTATTACTATCGCAACAGCGATCAGCAGGCCCGCGATCCGTTCACCAATAAGCCCGGCGTGTCTCTCGCGGCCGCAACCTGGAAGCAATTTGGCGGATCTGTCGGCGGCCCTATCATTAAGAACAAGCTGTTCTTCTTTGGCGATTACCAGGGCACCAAGCAGCAGCAGGGCATCACGAACCAATACACGATTCCAACCGCCAAGGTTCTCAGCACCTGCGGATTCGGAAAACCGGGCAACTGCGACCTCAGCGAATACCTGACGGCCGGTGGACCTGTCAATGGCCAAATCTATGACCCGTTAACCGGCAACCGACAGACGGGAACCGGCCGGACGCCGTTCACGAACAATCAGATTCCGAACACAAGGATTTCGCCACAGGCCACAGCGATGCTTGCCTTGTTCCCGGCACCTACCGCCGGTGGCGTGACAAACAACCTGGTCACGACAGGTTCGGGCCCCTTCGATCAGAAATCGTTTGACACTCGCATTGATTACAGCGCTCCACGCAACTTTCAGGTTTTCGGGCGCTTCAGCCTTGATTATTTCTCCTTCTCCGGCAAAGGCGGATTGGGCGCGCTAGGCGGACTTGGCTTCGGTCCTGGCGGCTTGAACGGCAGTTCCAATGTTCACAATTACAGCCTGGCGACCGGATTCACCAAGCCCATCGGAACGCAAATGGTTGACGGACTTTCGCTTCGGATATTTCAAGTACAATCCGCAAACTGCGTATTCTGACGCCAGCGCGTCGCCGATGGACGGATTTGGGGTTCCCGGCCTGAATAGCAACAGCAGTGCCGCGGGCACAAGTTGCGCCCAGGGAATTGTCGGTCCACCTACAACCGGGGGCCTGGCCGGCTTCGATTTTGGCGGAACCGGGGGCTTTACTCCGTTCGGCGACGGCTTGAATATCGGCCGCTGCAACTGCCCGCTGACCGAAAGCGAACAGCAATTCCAGTTCGTAAACAACTGGACAAGGATCGCAAGGCAACCACTCGATCAAGTTCGGCGCCGACATCCGCTACGCCATGAACCTGCGCGTGCCGAGCGATGCAAGCCGCACCGGTATTGTTGCACATCAACTCAGGAGACACGGCTCAATAGTGGCGCAGGTGGCCTCAGCTTCGCCACGTTCCTTCTGGGCGACGTGACTTCCTTTGAGACGGTTCGTCAGCACCAGCTTGACCGCTGCCGAACGCCAGAAGCGATGGTTCTTCTACGGGCAGGATTCCTGGCGCATTTCCCCCAGATTCACGATGACCTACGGCCTACGCTGGGAAATTTACTTCCCGGAGTCCGTAAATGGCAAAGAATAACGGTGGATTTGCAAATCTGGACCAGGGCGTGATTCGCGTCGCCGGCAACGGCCCAATAGGTTTAGACGGCAATATCAACAATACATTGAAGGCCTTTGCGCCGCGTCTCAGCTTTGCCTACCAGTTCGATCCGAAAACCGTGCTTCGCATCGGTTACGGCCGAGGCTTTGATATCGGCGTGTTCGGCTCCAACTTTGGCCATGTGGTGACACAAAACTTGCCGGTTCTCGCGAACCAGAGTCTTACGGACACGAACTGCTCGCAACAGCCGACGTGTGGCCCGGGTGCGACGAACGATCGAAGCGCGGTGTTTACGCTTGCGCAAGGCCCGCCGGCCTTCAGTTTTTCCCCGCTTCTCAGTCAGATTGGCTCGGACGGCACATTGCCGCTCAGGGGACCCCAGGGGAATGTGAGCCCGAGAATCCGGCCAACGACTCAGCGGCTTCCGACCATTGATCAGTGGAACGCCACACTCCAACGGCAACTCACTCCGACGCTGAACATTTCCGTAGCTTACGTGGGCAATAAGGGCACGCACGTGTTTGCGGGCAACGGACCGTCCTACAACACCAACGAAGCGGCAATCGGTGGTGGTACTTTTGCATACGGTTGTACTCCTAACCCGGCGCCCGCAACGACGTTTGATTGCAAACAGAGCTTCAAGCCGTTTAGTCCGCAAGCATTCCGGCGCCGGCTTTTCCTGAACGGAGTACCCGCTTTCACGTATCCGAATTTTCCGGGAGTGACGTGTTGCTCGGATAGTCCGGGAGACTACTTCGGAAACGATGCAGACAACAAATACAACGCCTTGCAGGTTAAGGTAGAGAAGCGAGTCAGCAGCGGTCTGCAATTCCTAGCACACTACACCTACTCCAAGGCCTATGTCTACGACGCCGGCTATTTCTCCGTGAACAAGAAATTCGCATGGGGTCCGGACGACTTCAACCGCAATCATGTGTTCGTGGTAAACACAGTTTACGAATTGCCGGTAGGCAGGGGCAAGAAGTTCATGAGTGACGCGGGTCGCGTCACGGATCTGCTTATCGGAGGCTGGCAGGTCACCAACACTTTGAACTACAGCGGCGGTCTGCCTTGGACACCAAGCGTTGGGGAGTGCGGCCAGATTTCCGATGCCGGGCCATGCCGTCCCAACGCGACTGGTCACGCTTAAGACTGGAACATCGCCGTGATGCCGCCGGCAACCTGCTTCTGGTTCACGCCGCTGGCAAGTGGAGCTCTGAGCCAGTCACTTCCAGAAATCAAAAACTCCGCGACGGACATCACTGGTCAAAATGACCAATGCTTGGTTGCCCGGCCAACGTCCGGAGGGTTTTCGTCTGCCGGCGTTGCGGCCAGATCGGCAATGTGGGACGGAATACGTACCGCGGTCCACATGGGTTCTACTCCGACATGGCGCTTGCCAAGACGTTCAATATTACTGAGCGCTACAAGGCGCAGTTCCGCTTTGACGCTTACAACGTATTCAATCATCCCGTCCTTGCCTTCAGCGCAATCAGGGTAACACATGCATAGATTGCGGCGGCAATGCTGGCCAGATCACCGACATCGAAAACAACAATTCGCCGGGGTCTCCGATCTGGCATGCGTCAACTGCAATTCGGCGTGAGATTCACCTTCTAACAAAGAAGACAAACAACACCCCAAACCAACGGGGAGCCCTCACGGGCTCCCCGTTTTTTATGTTCTAATTTGTTTTTATGTTCTGGACCGGACCACATGCCTAGGGATCATCGGTTTTGGTTCGTTCTAGCGGGGGCTTTATTGCCAGCTGGCCAAGTTTTGGGGCCTGGCACGGACACGTGTCACAAATTTCCTCGTCTACCCAGTCTTCCGGCTCCGCTCAGGTTCAGCCGTCTGGGAACGAATTTGATGAGGCGAGACGCCTCTTGCAGCAGGGCAAATACGACGACGCGATTAGCGCGCTGCAACAGCTAGAGTCAACACATCCGGGTATGAAAGGGCTTTCCCATGAACTGGGAGCTGCGTATTACAAGAAAAACGATTATATGAACGCGATCGCATCCTTAAAAAAGCGCTGGAGGAAAATCCGAGAGACAACGAGGCGGAACAACTGCTGGGCCTTTCGTATTACCTCGCTGGGCGGCCTGCGGAGGCAATTCCGGCTCTCGAAAAGGTGCAGACGTGGTATCCCAGCGCGAACGTGGATGCGTCCTACATCCTGGGGATTTGCTACATCCAGACGAAGGACTATCCCAACGCGCGGAAAGCCTTCGCAAAAATGTTCGATGTGCCAGCCGAGTCCGCGGCCAGCTATTTGTTCACGGCGCGAATGCTGCTGCGGCAGGATTTCGGGCCCGTAGCTGAAGAGTATGCGCATAAAGCGGCTGCACTTGATCCGAAGCTTCCCCTGGCCCACGAACTGCTTGGGGAACTGTACCTTTATCATTCGCAAATCGAAGAAGCCATCGCGGAGTTTCAGAAGGAGCTCGCGCTCAATCCCGGGCATGCTCCGGCGTATTACAAACTGGCGGACAGCTATTCGCGCGTGCAGAAATACGATGAGGCGGAACGGCTTCTGCAACGCTCGATTTGGCTGGACTCCACTTCGACGGGGCCGTACATACTGCTCGGCAAAGTATTAGAGAAGAAAGGCGAGACGCAGCTTGCCGTTCGAGCGCTGCAGCGCGCGTTGTCGATGGATCCCAACAATCCCATTCCGCACCACCTTTTGGGCCAGGCTTACCGCGATTTGGGCAGAAACGAAGACGCGGATCGTGAACTCAAGGTGGCCGGCCAATTGGAAGACAAGCAGAATGCGAAACCTTGAAGTTGACGACCGAACAGATGAGCTCTTCCAATAACCTGCGTTCGCGGGACGTTTGCAGCATCCTTCTTTTTGGCAACCGCGTTCTTAGTGCTGCCGCAAAAAACATACAACGAGCCGTGGCGGCCGCAATTTCACTATACACCGCCGAAAAACTTCATGAATGATCCGAACGGCCTCATCTATTACAAAGGCGAATACCATCTTGTTTTACCAGTACAACCCGCAAGGAACGGAATGGGGCCACATGAGCTGGGGCCACGCGGTCAGCGCCGATATGTTGCATTGGAAAAATTTGCCCGTCGCGATTCCCGAAGAGCCGGGGAAATACATGATTTATTCGGGCAGCGCAGTTGTGGACTGGCATAATTCGAGCGGGCTTTGCAACGGCGCCGATTCTCGGAATCCGTCCTGCCTGATTGCGATCTATACCGCGGCCGGAACCAACTCGCAGAAACAAAATCTCGCTTTTAGCAACGACCGCGGCCGCACCTGGGCAAGTTATTCAGGAAACCCCATCGCAGATTTACAGCAGCCCGGATTTTCGGGATCCCAAAGTATTTTGGTACGGGCCTCAACGAAAGTGGGTGATGGTGGCGGTCCTCGCAGACGAGAGAAAAGCCGTGTTTCTTGACTCGCGGGATTTGAAGAGTTGGGTGCTTCGCGGATCCTTTGAAGCAGCGGGAAATCAGAAAGGGCAGTGGGAGTGTCCTGACTTCTTCGAACTGCCGATGGGTGGAAATCCCGAGAAACAAGAAATGGGTTCTCGTCGTGAATCGCAATCCCGGCGCGCCCGCGGGCGGCACGGGCGTGGAATATTTTGTGGGTAGCTTCGACGGAGAGCACTTCGTGAATGAAGACTCGGCCGCGCAGGAACTTTGGGCCGATTACGGCAAAGATTTCTACGCAACGAATTCGTTTTCTGATATTCCTCCAAAGGATGGACGCAGGATGTTGGATCGGGTGGATTAGCAATTGGCAGTACGCGAACCGCGAGCCAACGTTGGCTTGGCGCGGGGCTCAGTCGTTGCCTCGGAGCTGAGTCTGGCGCAATTTCCAGACGGACTTCGGTTGGTGCAAAAACCTATCGCCGAAGCGAAAGGGTTGCGCCAGCAGAAGTTGCTGCAAGTCTCAAATCTTTCCGTCCCGCAGGCAATCCAAGCGATGCACACGGCGAAGGTGAGTGGAGACTCCTGGAGATCGAAGCGGAGTTCGCTTCCGAGGATGTAAGGAGATGGGGTTCCGGCTTCGCAAAGGCGGCGCTGAAGAGACGCTCTTGGGTTTAGTCCCGAAAAAGTGGGAAGTGTTCATCGAGCGGACTCGGTCAGGAGAAGTTTCCTTTGCGCCCTGAATTTCCTGGGCGCCACAAGGCAGCTGTGCGGCAGAATTCGCGAGTCAAGCTCCATATTTTTCTGGACCGCTCGAGCGTGGAAGTGTTCGTCAACGATGGCGAGGTGGTCTTGACAGATCGAATCTACCCCTCATCCGGAAGCGACGGAATTGAGCTGTATTCGGACGGCGGGCATGGCAAAGTGCTTTCGCTCTCGATCTGGAAACTCGGCTCGGTATGGCGGTAGTGCTTGGGATCATGCGACGTCTAGCTGCGTGCGACGAGGCATGTTAGAGTTCCGCGCGAAGGCACTTTCTTGCTGGAGAAACGCGGGTCGTCCATGAAAAAGTTCACGACGGTGGGGCTCGGAGAACTTCTCTGGGATATTTTCCCGGACGGCCGCCAGCTTGGCGGCGCGCCCGCGAATTTCGCTTACATGACGAGTTTGCTCGGTGATGAAGGGATCGTCGCCAGCCGCGTCGGAAACGATGAGCTGGGCGCAGACGCCAAGCACCGACTGGAACGCCTCGGTCTCAGCACATCCTACATCCAGCTCGATCCAACTTACCGCACGGGGATCGTGCAGGTGGAAGTTGATGCAAAAGGACAGCCGACATTTCAAATCGCGGAGCCGGCGGCATGGGATTCTTTCGAATGGACGGCCGCGTGGCAGGCGCTGGCGCAAAAGGCGGACGCAGTGTGCTTCGGTTCTCTGGCGCAGCGGTCCCCGCAATCCCGCCAGACCATCCACTCTTTTTTGAAAACAATTCGGCTGGAAACCACGCGCATTTTCGACGTCAATCTTCGCCAGTCTTATTATTCCGCGCAGATCTTGGCTGATTCCGCGAAACAAGCCGACATCATCAAATTAAACCACGATGAACTGCCGACAGTGGTACGGCTGCTTGGTTTTCCGTTTCACGACGAAGAGTCCGCGGCGCAGTGGCTGCGCCATACATTTCACACGAAGCTTGTCTGCATTACGCGCGGCGCGGGAGGAAGTCTGCTGGTAAGCGAGTACGCCAAACATGAACATCCCGGCATTCCAGTGCAGAGTGGCGGACACGGTAGGCTCCGGCGACGCATTCACGGCTGCGCTCGTCTATCACTATCTGCGGCGCGGAGTCTCTTGCAACCATGAATGAGGCGGCAAATGGAATGGGATCGTGGGTGGCGAGCCAGACCGGGGCCACTCCCACTCGAGATGAATCACGGCTGGAGCGAATCCGATCTGCCGAGCTTTAACAAATCAATAACGAATTCTAGTGCGTTGCGACAGGGGCCTGAGCCTGTTCCTTGGCCAGCCTCGCGACTTCGCTTTGCGGCAGTTCGTGCAAGAGCGCCAAAAAGACGCCGTTGGTCCATCCAAAACCGACGATGTTCATGTGATAGCCGGCGGTAACCTGCGTTTCTGAGGAGCGCTTCACCGCGTCGTATTTCTCGCGAATGTTGCCGTCGCGCCGAAAATTCTCCATAACCGTGGAAAGGAATTCGTAAGAAACTCTGTCAGCATCCTCATTGAATTTGTAGCGGCGCATGCCTTCGTCGGCCATCAATTGGTTCGGGGCCCACGCATACGGAAAGTCCCACTGTCCGCCGGTTTCGTATGGGCTCATCACCAGGCCGCCGGGCCGTTCGAAGGTGCCAATGTGTTTCACAACTGATCGCGCCTGCTCGGGCGTCGCAACGCCGGCCCACAGCGGATAAAATGTGGTTACGTAGTCATACGTGGATCGTGCTTGCTTTTCGAAATCGTAGTCGAAGAACAGGCCTCGCTCGCTATCCCAGAGATATTTCTGAATATTAGCTTTTCGTTCCTCAGCCCGCTGACGCCACTTTTCAGATTCCTCCTTCCGGCCCAGCGTTGCGCTCATTTGTTCGAGGTCCTTCTCGGTTTTGTAAAGCAGACTGTTGAGGCATACCGGAGCGAAATGGTGTGTCGCTGCGCCGTAAGGGCCGAAGCGAAACGAGATGTCGAAACCGGATTCGCGCATCGCTCGATCACCTTTGTAGTAGTCCGCGGTTAACGCAACTGTTCCCGCAGGATCGCATCCCGGCTGCGCCATGGTTTTCGCGACATCGCAAATCTGAAGCGCAAACAGCGGGCCTGCCGCAAGCGGCGACGGCTTTGCCGCACTCGATTCCACAACGTAATTCCGGCCGAGGTCCGCTTGGCCCAGGAAGTAGAGCCGCCACCTGACGATAGTGGCCGGTTTCGTCCTTCACGCTTTCCGCCGCCGGACCGTTGCCGAAGTCAAAATAGCGAGAGAGCCCCGTCGATCCTGCACGATGCGGCTCACTGGTCCACAATTCGTGATCCTTGACGGCGTAGTCGTAGGCTTTCGCGAGCCACTCGTCGTTCGTGTGCCCGCTGGCTTTTTGTGCATCGTAGACGGCGAGAATCATGGAGGTAAGGAACGGAGGCTGGGAGCGAGTCAAATAATACGTGCGGTTGGCGTTTAGCACTCCGCCGTAATGTTCGATTTCAAAAAAGAAATTCTCGACCATGCCTTTTGCGAGATCGATCCGGCCGTCGCGCACCAATCCGCGAATGATGAAGTAGCTGTCCCAGCCGTACATTTCATTGAATCTTCCGCCCGGCACGACATAGCGATTCTCGAGATAGAGAAGCCCGGCTGGATCGATTTTGCCGGGATCCATTTCTCCGATGTGGTGAATGACTGCAGGCAGATGCTGGACTTGCACATCGCATTGTTTCTGAAGCTGCTGTACCGATGCAGGTTCCGCAAAATCGGCGGGAAGATAAAGAACGGAAGCGGCGGTGAGTTTTGTGTCCACCACGGTGGCGCAATCGTTTTGCGAACGAGTGAGCGAATCCCATCCCGTCGAAATATAAGCGCGAATTTGGTCCAGCGCGCTTCTCTTCGGGTTTCGATACCTGCTCCAGCAAAAGAGGGAACAGCGTTCAACAAGTGAACGCAGAGCAAACAGACACAAAATTTCTTTAGTTTTTGCATGAGGTCAGCACCCCGCAAAACGCCCTCGGCGGCGCCCGATGCGGCACTAGAAGCATAGTCGGTTGTTCCTGCGGGAGCAACCACTCCGGGGGGTCCAAAAGGCTTCGAGCGTTCACGCAGCAAGGATAAGTGCATGTATTAGCTAAGTCCTGTGCATGGAGTAAGTTGCGGGCGCTCGGATCGTGCAATGTTCAGCATGGAGAGAGTGCCAGACGCGCCTTCCGATGGTTCTTTGCAGGGCCAAATTTTCGTGAGAATTCCATGACGTCACACGCACTTTCCGGGTTTGAATTGCGCCGGTTTCTGTGCGGCGCAATCTGACATCTGGAGTTAGAAGTGAATCGGCAGGAAAACTGGGCGGGCAAGTCTGCTGAGTAGTTTCCTCACTACCTATTGAGTCATATCTTGGCGCCGCGAGCGCTTGCAGGGATTCCCTCTTACGAGGGTGCTGCGCGCTAAGCCTTTTCAAGGTACGATGTTGAACTAAGGCAGGGCCCGTAGCTCAGCGGTTAGAGCAGCGGACTCATAATCCGCACAACAAGTTGTAACCAGTTGCACAGAAAGTTGAGCAATCGCAATCACCGCATATTAATTGGCTGTTCTTCATTCCTAGCTGCGCTGTGCTGCAAGGAAAGATGCCCCACTGCAAACCCAACTAGCACCGCTGCGAGCACCAGACCGTCGAAGTGTTTGATGGTATGGCGCTTATCGTTTTGCTTCTCTCACGTACCCCTCATAAAAGCATTGTGCTCGCTAAACTCGAAGTAAAAGTGTGCAATCGATGGGATTTTAGGCATGGTTGCGGAAAATTCGAGACCAGTCGTGGGCCGAGGATTTTTTATTTTTTCGTGGCCCCTAAAGTCCGTGAGCACACTTTTACGCATTCGGTAGGGGCTACTTGAATTTCCACCGACTATCAGAAGCACTAATTCGGCAGCAACAAAAATAGTGATTGCAACCTTCATCGAAAGAGACGACGTTTCTTTTCTTTCGCTTTGTCGTATTGCTTTGGTGAGCCAAGCTAGCAAGGGCTTCAAGTAGAGTTCAACGGTGGCTAGCATTCCCTTGTGGTGGTACGAGGTGGCGTTTGTTGCTAACAACGTCTGCATGGTGACTGTGCGTAGCGCTCGAAGGTCTCACGAAGCTCAGGGTCTATCTCAGCTTTTCTAATACGGAACCACCGCATAGGTTTTCTCCTTCTCACACTCAGAATGCCACACCCTCCAGCTTCGATAAGACGTGTTGTGGTACCAAGATGCTATATTTCCTAGATGGTTGTTCTATGCGACTATATATGCCGCTGGAGACCAAAAGCCGCCTAGTCTGTCTTTTGGTTTCTTTTGGGAGCTAGACCTTGGCAACTGAAAAAGAGCCGTCATCGTTTTCTCACGAATCTCAAGAGCCTCGCAGCCTTCCTTATGTTCTGGCAGGGACTTATGGCTTTTTGATCTGGCTGCTCTCAAAGTTTCGCTCGCAACGTAAGGACGCAATCAATGCTGTACCACACGGCTTCACTGCTGGCGAACGCATTCTAGGCGCAGAAAGTAACCCCAACGCTCGTCAGAGTTATAGTAGAGTCTGTTCCGCCTCCCTGCCTCCCAACGGAGGAAGAGAAAATCGAAAAAAAGCGGGACAAATACCTGAAATACGGGACATTTGTTATTGCGGTCCTGACGCTTGTGGTCGTCACCACTTACACCTTCGTTAGCTGCAATCAATGGAAAACTGCGGAGAGACAACTTGAGGTATCTGAGAGACCTTGGGTAGCCCTCGACATTGAATTCGTCAGTCCTTTTGTTGAACCAGCACCGATGTCCGTCTCACGGTGCAGGTAGGTTTGAGAAATACTGGACATAGCCCTGCCGGTAAATTGCGTACATGGGCGGATTTGCTTCCCTCCCAACCTAAGAACGTCGGAATGGAAAGAGAAAAAGTATGTCAAACAGCAACTGATATAGGAAGAAAAAACCCCGACCTCGCCGACACTCTCTTTCCAGACAGTGCGGTCCACGAGCCAAACTTTCCTCAACAGTGGATAGTTCATATCGACAAACCCAACATTCCTGAGGATGGCATGGTTAAGCCTACCGTTATTGTTTGTGTAGCGTATGGCTCGACTTTCGACGAAAAGGCAATCTACCAAACGGCAAAAGTTATATATGTACGCACTACCAACGCTCTGGGCAACGCCGCTCCTATCAACACAAGGGAAACTCCGATTTCTCTACAACAATTGGCTGTTTTCCCGGCTTTTGAAGGCGCGAACTACGCCAAGTGAAACACAAGACTGGTAGCCGTGACACGGGAGCGGCATGATTAAGCTGATTCTTCTGAATATTTTGGTACTCGCGCTCGTCTGCATACCGCTCTTACTCTTTTGGCTAATGCGCTCACGCTCAGTCTGGATCGAGCGTAATCACGAAACAGTGGGCATCATCGTATGGCTAGTCACCCTTCTGGCGGTCTACATTTGGGTGTTGCCGATGTTGGGACTCAAGCCAAACCCGAAATTTTTTAACCAATAGTTCTAATAGACATCGCTAGGCCGTCCCGCTGCTTACTTCGTTGGCTTGGGTTTCTGGATTCGGTCTCTTTATGACACCAGCCTCAATGAGAGAAGCGCGTTCACAGCATATCGCCCACTCTCGTATCGTCACCATCGTGTGCGGTTTGATGTCTCCTAACGTGTGAGCCAGACTCTTAGGCAGAGGAACCATCAGTTCTTTTTTTCTAGCACGGAGATATTTTCTCCAGCGTTTGGCTTCGAATCTTTCTTCTTGGGTAAGTTGTACAGTGCTCACAGTGTCCTCACGTTGTCATAAGATGGAGCGAGCGGCGTCAGCAATTTCTTGTGACTGTGCATACAAGCACTCGCGTGACGGATAGCGTGGTCATCGGTCATCGAATAATTCATCCGTTTCCACTTTCCCGCTAGTTCATGCACGCCGTAGGAGATTACGTCCAGCGAGAACAAGCGCAGCCACAGATGAAGTTGCACTGTACTGGGAGGCTCTATAGTCGCACTCCCCGCACTGAGCAAGGACACGCAAAGTCTGCGAATTGCTTGGGCGTCTTTATCCCGCTGTTCGGTCTGCTTTATCAACTGTTCGGCGTTCACGCTGCTACCTCTGCTTTCATTCCGGTTGGTTGGAAGTTCTGTGGGGCGACTAGGTGAATGCTTGGAAGTGGCGCGAGGCTATAGCGGTGAGCCTTGCCTTCTATCGCGGCGATGACCTGTCCGCTTTTCGCCATCTGCTCAAGCACGTCGAGAATCGTCGCGCTCTTTCCTGTGACCGCTTCAACTATTTCGCCAGTCACCAAATCTTTATCCCTAAGCGCATATTTGATTTCTTTTGTAATGCGCTCCAAAGTCTTGGCGTCTTTCTTTCCGCGTTGTTCTTCCTCGACGGTAGCCACAGTCTTGGCAAGACTGGTCATCAATCGAACTTCGTCCCACTTTAAAAATGTAGACTCTAACTCGACGCCCCATCGCTGTTCCGTCGAGAGGATTCGCTCTTTGCCATGCTTGGTTAGACAGAGGTTCGTGTCAGAGGCTCCACGAAACGCCACGCTTCCCAAAGAGTTTTGGTGGCGGTCCTGTTCGTTTTTTCGTTTTTTCTCATGCACTAGGGCCATAACGTGAATGCCGTGCTCTTTGGCGAATTTCTCCAGAAGTTCCATAGCGGGAACGACTTCATCCTGTGAACTGGAATCCTTCAAGTGCAAGAGTTTCGATAGTGGGTCAATGACAAGCAACCTGAGGTTGGTGGTCTTCTTGATAGACTCCGTAAGTCTCCGCAAACTAAAGTCTGGGTGTGCTGCCATACGCTCATCAATGACGTGAATCTGCCCGCGCCGACCAGTGTGACCGAGTTTCTGGAAGTGCTGCTGTACCACTCCAATCGGCCCCTCAAGATATGCATAAATGGCATCTCCGCAGAGTGTGGGCATTCCGAGAAAGTCTCGGTCCTCCACTACATCCACAATTAACTGCCGTGCGAAACTGCTCTTTCCGCATTTTGGGTCTGCGCTAAGCAGTGATGTACCGACTTCGATGAGCAGGCCGTCCACTAACGATGGGATTGTTGGTGGGGCCGTACTTGCCAGTTCGTAGCCGTTCTTCATAGCGAAGGGCGTAATCCGTGGCTTGTCTTTTGGTGCTTTGTTCTTCGTTTCATTTTCCATTTTTTCTTGTCCTATTTCGTAGATTTCCGCGTCGTGTTTCTCTACCTTGCTTGATACTTTTTATTTTGCCGACCCCCTCTGCGGCGGGATGCTGGGAAAAAGGAAATCGAACGTTCGATTTCCCTTAAAGGGAAATAAAGGGAAGGTTCTTAACTCTTTCTCCCCTCATACACTTACAAGCATCATTTTCCTTTTCCTCGATTTCCCGCTCTCATACGATTTCCCGCAGAAAGTGGTCTCAAACGTTCACACTCGATGAGGGGGACACGGGCCGGAAAAGCTGGAAATTTTGTGCCCCTAACCACAGTAGTCACCGACTCTATACGCTGAAAACTGACCATCGAGCGAAAAAATGGTCAGGTGTGTTTATACAACCCTGCACTGCCCCAAGGGACAGGGGGACGGTTGTCCGCCCCCATTCTCCCGGCTGGACATCGTTACGACGCGGCCTTCGCCTTTTCCTGAGCAATGACACGCGCAGTTGCCAGTTGCGCTGGCTCAGGGACGATGCTTGGTTTTGGTACGGTCAGTTCCACCAATCGGTCAAGGTCGGCTTGGTGCCGATCACGAGCAGCCTGCTCAAGCTGTTGTGCTTTGGTTAGCTGCGCAAGTTCCGCCTGCCTGTCTGCTTCTAGTTTCGCGGCAGCATCCTCTTGAACCTTCCGAGCACGCTGAACCTTTTGCGAACATAGTTGCTCGAACTGGCCCCACGGAACAGCCGTACCTCGCGGAAGACCGCTTTCATCTGCAAGCTCGTCGCTGATTCGCTGAAGGTACTCCGGCTCCGGGTGGTTTCGTCGGCACATAAGGGACTTCACGCGCCTTAAACAAACCGTAGCTGACTCCAGCTTCGCGCTTGCGCTCATACTCGTTTCGGTCGGAGGTGAACACCTCGTTGGCCTCTTTCGAGTTGAAGAAGTTTCTTATTTCCGTTTCCGAGTACTGACCGCGAGCCACTAGTTCCTCAGCCGTGTAAGTTCTAGTTGGCGGTTTGTATGGGACGTTCGGCGCGGGATTCGGTTGCAGGCTCTTGCCGAATCCCTCCCATCTCAAAGTAAGCGGCGCGATATTCTGCGTAGAGCGCAGGGTTTTTTTCCTTAACTTCTTGAACAATTCTGCCCGGACCTTTGAAAAATCCGTCTAGTTCTTGGCGGGTGTACTTCTGACTTCGTTTTGCTGCTATTGGATCGACCATTACTTTGCACCTTTCTTCGGTGACGTGCTCTTGAAACGGAATACTAGACCGCGACTGAAAGCTCGAATGGTTGCCGCCGATTTATCTTCTTTCGGCTTGGCGTGCTTCTTGATTGCTGCTGGTTTTTTCATGTGAACCTTTCTTTCTAGTTGAACCGGCGACCGTCCGCCAAAATCAACGTCGGTTGGCAGAGACATTTCGTGAAGTATTTTTGTCCGTTGCAGGCTCCCTGGTGTTCCCAACGATACCCGGCTTGGAGTGGGAAGATTTCGGGGTGTTGCTGGCGCAGACGGTCAGCTAAAACGGTTTTCTGGTCTGGTATCCATGTGCGGCGTTCGGCATCGGCGCGGGACACGGCTACGACTCCTTCGCGTTCTGTGCTGCAATCCAAGCCAAAACAGCAGCACGGCTGTAACGTCGAGTACGCCATCCCAGCTTGACACTGGGTAGGGGGTTCTTCTTACGGGTTGCCCACTTGGCTATAGTCCACGGGCTGAGTTTCACCATTGCTGTGAGTTCAGCGCCGTCCATAAGGTCGTTCTGAATCTGTTCTGACATGCATATTCTCCAAGAACTGAGTTTTGGGATTCTTTCGAGGAAGGTGAGAACCGATAAGGGGCGGTTATGACTTACTACGGTTGAATCCAACTGAATAGAGCTACTTAATTAAACCCGGCATGGCTCAAATAGTTCCTTTCTAAACCTCATTGGAGCCAGGTTCCGCGAGTCCAGTATATATAGTACAACACTTTGTCCTCCTGTGTCAAGTCTTATTTTAGTAAAACTCTAGATTCCCACGGCCAACCGCCCTCCCTAAGACCGCCAGAGAGTCAATTAAAACTAGTAGACTTTCCGGCTTGAACTTGGAGACCAGGACGCCAAAAGAATCGCGCTACGGACCTGCTAGACGCTACTAGTGACCCGTACACAGGGAGTCAGAACGCGAATACATGACAATAGGTAGGCACGGCGACGTGTGCCACGCTGTTGAAGGCAAGTCAAAATGTCAATGAAAGAGCATATTCCCCTGCTTACCATGGAATAGTGTGGTCGAGGGGCAGGGACTTCCGGCCTGCAAATCATCGGAGACTAGAAACGGGACACCTAGAAAATGCAAGTTGAACGAATCCAAGGGAATAATGAGCGTTTTCAAAAAATAGCTGCACACGTATGCAAAAAAGCGGTGACATCGTTCAAGCCTTGAGATGCCTGATACTGTCCATTCACTCGCAAGCATTGCCTCTTTTAGAATCAGTATTTTGGCGTGAATTGTTGCACCTCAGGGCAATGAAGGTCTCTATGTACCCACCTGTCTCATAATTGTGCTCCCGGCCAGTGTTTCGTGCGTCGTTCGGTTTCTAAGGTGGATGTAGCGCGGCGCAATCACACTCAGCCCACCGCAGAAAGCAGCTAGACGATGCAATCAATCCCAGTAGACCAAAACCAAGAAAGCACGGCGCGTATAACAAAATTGCTCTATTCCAGAGCAGAGGCGGCAGAAGAACTCTCGCTCTCCGTTCGGACGGTGGATACGCTAATCGGTTTGAAACGGCTGCGTGTGGTACGGGTAGGCAGAGCCGTCAGGATACCTTGGGACGCGCTACGAGCCTTTACCCGACGTGATCACGCCACTAACAGCGCGGCAACCCCACTGGAAGAGACGAAGGCGGCGTAGTCCTAGATAATCCGTTGGTCCCAGGTTCAAATCCTGGCGGGCCCACCAACTAATTTCTATGTTCTGCTATTGCGATCAGTTGGTTTTCCCGCTTGAGCAATTTCCTCGACGACACGGCAGAGGAAGAATCGTAGGAGAAAAATCGCTGTTGTCCTGCAATTCCCACGAGTTCATAATCAAGCTATTGGCATGAAACAAGTCACAGATAACGCGCCTTTGAAGCAGATCGACGAGTGGGACGATTTTGTCGCCACCCGCTATCGACAGGGCAAACCCGAAGAGGAGTTCCGGAACTACAAAGCCGAAGCCAACCCTCGCGTTACGGAGTTCTATCGCCAAAACCACGCGGGGCAGACGTTTGACTTCGTGCTACAAAAAAAGGCCCAATACTGCGGATTGAGCCGGGGCAAGAAGAGCATCTGGGAGATGGCCGAGTATCTGAATACGCTGGTGGACGACAGCGATCCCGACACCGATTTGACGCAGATCGAGCATTTACTTCAAACCGCCGAAGCGATTCGCAAGGATGGCCATCCACGGTGGTTTATTCTGACGGGCTTTTTGCACGATCTTGGAAAAGTGCTTTGCCTCTATGGGGAGCCTCAGTGGGCAGTGGTGGGCGACACCTTTCCCGTCGGCTGCGCCTACTCGGACCAAGTCGTTTTCCCCGAATTCTTTGCCGCCAACCCTGACACCAAGATTCCGGTGTACCAAACCGAATATGGCATTTACGAGCCGGGCTGCGGGCTTGATAAGGTCCACCTTTCGTTTGGACATGACGAATACATCTATCAGGCAACGCGCGAGTATCTACCGGGAGAGGCGCAGTACATGCTGCGGTATCATTCCTTCTATGCCGCGCACCGGCATGGCGCTTATCGTCATCTGATGAACGAAGACGACGAGCGCATGTTTGAGTGGGTTCGGAAGTTCAATGCGTACGATCTGTACTCGAAGGGCCGCGAGCGCCCGAAGATACAAGAGATTCTTCCTTATTACGAGGAACTTGTCTCAGAATTCTTCCCAGACAAAATTGATTGGTGATCGCTTAGCCGTGGTGTGAGGCGTGCGCTCGATTTCTATTGCGCGTGGCTACATAACCAATCAGGCTGTGGCTAGTCGGCGGTGTGTTCGCCGTCGCCTACGGTTTGGTGAGCGAGACGTTGTCGAAGGTGGCGGTGGCCAAAGCAGCGGTGCTTCGGCTGCTCACGGCCAACCCAACGTACACGCTCTGCGCCATGTTCACCGTCTGGTTCGAACCCAGTTGCACCCAGTTCGCGCCATCTGCGGAACCGTACAGCGTGAACACGTTCCCGCTTCTTGCCAGTTTGATCCAATACGGCAGCGTCAGACTTCCCAGCGATTGATACGAACTGCTGGCTCCCGTGCTGGTGCGCTGCGTCATCCAGACGGACGAGGAATAGTCGAACAGGTAGACATGGCTCGCGCCTGCGCTGAGCGTCTCCCGAATCATGATGCCGGCCTGCGCTGCGCTGCTGCCTTGCAGGCTCACCACCCGGGCGACCATCGTCCCGTCCCCTGCTAGCGGCTGGTAGACAAAATGCAATCCGTCAGAGCTGGTGAAGAAAGTTCCTTGTCCCGCTCCCGCCACCGTGAACGTCCCGTTTGCGTAACTGGCACTCCCCGCTAGCCCTACCGAGCCTACGTCCTGGTCCAACCAAGAAACTGGCAGCGGCTGCGAGGTCACCGTGAAGCGAACCGCATTGCTGTCATTCATCGTCGGGGCGACGGAAACCAGCAAAGGCCCGGAGGTCGCTCCCGGCGGAATCGTAATGGTAATGGACGTGTCGCTCCAGGTGTTGATCGTCACTGCTGCGCCATTCAGCAGAACCGCGCTGCCTCCTTGCGTGGCTCCAAATCCAGAACCGGAAATCACTACCTGGCTGCCGATGGAGCCCGTGGTGGCAGAGACGGCGGTAATCACTGGTGCCGGCGCTGCCGCTGAACTGACCGACACGCTATCGAAGGTGGCGGTGGCCAACGAAGCGGTGCTGCGGCTGCTCACGGCCAGGCCAACGTATACGTTCTGCGCCATGCTCACCGTCTGGTTCGATCCCAGCTGCACCCAGTTCACGCCATCTGCGGAACCATACAGGGTGAACACGTTCCCGCTTCTCGCCAGTTTTATCCAGTACGGCAGGGTCAGACTGCCCAAAGACTGGTAGGAACTACTGGCTCCCGTGCTGGTGCGCTGCGTCATCCAGGCGGACGAGGAATAGTCGAACAGGTAGACATGACTTGCGCCTGCGTTGAGCGTCTCCCGGATCATGATGCCGGCCTGCGCTGCGCTACTACCCTGCAGGCTCACCAGCCGGGCAACCATCGTCCCGTCCCCTGCGAGCGGCTGGTAGACAAAATGGAATCCGTCAGAACTGGTGGAAAAAGTTCCTTGTCCCGCTCCCGCCACGGTGAACACGCCATTCGCGTAGCTGGCATTTCCCGCCAGGCCAGTCGAGCCGATATCCCCGTCGGTCCAAATCGAAGGAAGCGTAGGAATGGAGCGGACGGTGAGGGAAAGGGTGGTGGTTTTCGTCAAGCTGCCCGAGGTGCCCGTGATGGTCACCGCAAATGTTCCAGTTGTCGCGGTGCCGCTTGCTGTCAGCGTGAGCGTGCTGGTGCTAGTGGTGTTGCTGGGGTTGAACGATGCAGTGACTCCACTGGGCAGACCGGAAGCCGACAGGCTGACGCTGGCATTGAAGCCATTTTGAGGAGTAACCGTCATGGTGCCCGTGCCGCTGGCTCCTTGCGCGACCGTCAAGCTGCTCGGCGATGCCGAAAGTATGAAAGTCCCCGGGGGGTTCACTGTGAGAGAAAACGACGTGGTGTTCATCAAGCTGCCCGATGAACCCGCGACGGTTATCGTGACCGTACCTATGGCCGCCGTGCTGCTGGCCGTCAGTGTGAAAGTGCTCGTGTTCGCCGTGCTGCTCGGGTTGAAAGATGCTGTCACTCCGCTAGGCAGACCGGAAGCCGACAAACTGACGCTGCCATTGAAACCACCCTGTGGAGTGACCGTGATGGTGCTCGCGCCGCTGGCACCCTGCACGACCGTCAAGCTGCTTGGCGATATCGAGAGAGAGAAACCCGGCGGTGGGGGCGGAGGCGTGGTGAGCGAGATGTTGTCGAAGGTGGCGGTGGCCAAAGCAGCGGTGCTTCGGCTGCTCACTGCCAGGCCAACGTACACGCTCTGCGCCATGTTCACCGTCTGGTTCGAACCCAGTTGCACCCAGTTCGCGCCATCTGCGGAACCGTACAGGGTGAACACGTTCCCGCTTCTAACCAGTTTTATCCAGTACGGCAGGGTCAGACTGCCCAAAGACTGGTAGGAACTGCCGGCTCCCGTGCTGGTGCGCTGCGTCATCCAGACGGACGAGGAATAGTCGAACAGGTAGACATGGCTCGCGCTTGCGCTGAGCGTCTCCCGGATCATGATGCCGGCCTGCGCTGCGCTGCTACCCTGCAGGCTCACCACCCGGGCGACCATCGTCCCGTCCCCAGCGAGCGGCTGGTAGACAAAATGCAATCCGTCAGAACTGGTGAAGAAAGTTCCTTGTCCTGCTCCCGCCACCGTGAACGTCCCGTTTGCGTAACTGGCACTCCCCGCTAACCCTACCGAGCCTACGTCCTGGTCCAACCAAGAAACTGGCAGCGGCTGCGAGGTCACCGTGAAGCGAACCGCATTGCTGTCATTCATCGTCGGGGCGACGGAAACCAGCAAAGGCCCGGAGGTCGCTCCCGGCGGAATCGTAATGGTAATGGACGTGTCGCTCCAGGTGTTGATCGTCACTGCTGCGCCATTCAGCAGAACCGCGCTGCCTCCTTGCGTGGCTCCAAATCCAGAACCGGAAATCACCACCTGGCTGCCGATGGAGCCCGTGGTGGCAGAGACGGCGGTAATCACCGGTGCCGGCGCTGCCGCTGAACTGACCGACACGCTATCGAAGGTGGCGGTGGCCAACGAAGCGGTGCTGCGGCTGCTCACGGCCAGGCCAACGTATACGTTCTGCGCCATGCTCACCGTCTGGTTCGACCCCAGTTGCACCCAGTTCACGCCATCTGCGGAACCGTATAGGGTGAACACGTTCCCGCTTCTTGCCAGTTTGATCCAATACGGCAGGGTCAGACTTCCCAAAGACTGGTAGGAACTACTGGCTCCCGTGCTGGTGCGCTGCGTCATCCAGGCGGACGAGGAATAGTCGAACAGGTAGACATGACTTGCGCCTGCGTTGAGCGTCTCCCGGATCATGATGCCGGCCTGCGCTGCGCTACTACCCTGCAGGCTCACCAGCCGGGCAACCATCGTCCCGTCCCCTGCGAGCGGCTGGTAGACAAAATGGAATCCGTCAGAACTGGTGGAAAAAGTTCCTTGTCCCGCTCCCGCCACGGTGAACACGCCATTCGCGTAGCTGGCATTTCCCGCCAGGCCAGTCGAGCCGATATCCCCGTCGGTCCAAATCGAAGGAAGCGTAGGAATGGAGCGGACGGTGAGGGAAAGGGTGGTGGTTTTCGTCAAGCTGCCCGAGGTGCCCGTGATGGTCACCGCAAATGTTCCAGTTGTCGCGGTGCCGCTTGCTGTCAGCGTGAGCGTGCTGGTGCTAGTGGCGCTGCTGGGGTTGAACGATGCAGTGACTCCACTGGGCAGACCGGAAGCCGACAGGCTGACGCTGGCATTGAAGCCATTTTGAGGAGTGACCGTCATGGTGCCCGTGCCGCTGGCTCCCTGCGCGACCGTCAAGCTGCTCGGCGATGCGGAAAGTGTGAAATTCGGTGGAGCGGCGATGGTAAGCGAAAGAGTAGCGGCATTCGACAAGTTGCCGGACGTGCCTATGATGGTTACCGTGACCGTACCAATGGCCGCAGTGCTGCTGGCCGTCAGCGTCAACGTGCTGGTGCTTACTGTGTTGCCGGGATTGAATAACGCCGTTACGCCAGTGGGCAGACCGGAAGCCGACAGACTGACGCTGCCATTGAAACCGCCCTGTGGAGTGACGTTAATTGTGCTCGTGCCGTTCGCTCCCTGAAGGATGCTCACGCTGCCGGGTGACGCGGAAAGGATGTAGCTCCCCGTCGGGTTCACGGTGAGGGTTAAGTTAGTTTGGTTCGTCAATGTGCCGGACGAACCTGTCACGGTCAGGGTAAATGTGCCGACAGTGGCTGTGGCGATTGAAGTGAGCGTTAATGTGCTCGTGCTCGCGGTGCTGCTTGGGTTAAATGACGCCGTGACGCCGCCTGGCAGACCGGATATCGACAAGCTGACATTTCCGTTGAAACTATTTTCTGGAGTGATGGTGATGGTACTTGTGCCGTTGGCTCCCTGTATGAGAGTCATGCTGCTCGGCGAGGCCGAGAGTGCAAAATTTGGTCCCGAGGTTGGCCAATTGTTCACCAGATTGGCGGCGTTCACAGTTCCAATTCCCGTGGCGAAGTCCCAGCCAGTTGTGGTGCCGTATGCGGGATTGAACGAGTTGTTGGATGTGGAAAGTACGCCCACGGAGCCGTCGGCAAAGTAGCAATTGGCGCTGCCAACGCAGTTCACATCCATATCGCCGAGGGTTACGTCGTAGAAGATGCAGCTGCCGCCGACGCTATTGCCATTCGACGAGTCGCAGGAACTGCTGCCACTCGAACCAAATTCATTCGTGGCAAGCTGGTAGTAGACGGGGTTGGGATTGCCCTGAGGCCCGCCCGCCTTCTGGTTTACCAGCGCCTGAATCCCGGCCATGATCGGCGACGAGAAAGAAGTCCCGCCGGCACCGGACCAGCCGCTGGGTGCACCTGTGCATGCGGCTCCGCCGTTCGCTGTGTCGGACCAGCAAAAAACGTAAAAGTGGCCCCACAGGCCGTCCGCGGCAAACAGCGAGACGTCCGGAGTGTCGCGAACGCTGTCGTTTGGATTGCCGAGGAGTGACTGCCACGAGGGCTTGGGCCATCCTTGACAGGTCCCACTCACGATACTGCTATTCGATGGTGAAGGAGATCCGGTCGCGCAGCCGCTCGGGCCGCCACCGCCGGCAACCGTGCTCCGGAGAAGGGAGCCAAAAGTCGGATCATTGCACAGGCTGTTCGAACCGTATGTCGGGCTATAACCCAGGTAGTTCGAGAGCAGCTCACCTGCGCACGAGTTGTTCCACGGAGTTTCCGGAATGTAAGAAATCGCGGAGCCGAAAGCTGGAGTGTTGCTCGAATTCCAAAACGTATCGTTGGTGCCGGAATAGGTGTCGCTGAAATCCGTGCCGCCGACGGCCACGTTGTACGGTGTGGACGCAAATGCGTTGACGCCGATGCCGTGCGTTGCTTCTGAAGCGCTGTTGTCGCAGCCCGCGGCGCCGCTATCGCCCGCGGCTACGAAAACAGAAACGCCCTCCGCGACGGCTTGTTGATACGCCGAGCTGTACGCCGCGTTGGCGGCTGCTCCGTTCACCGTTTCGCATTGGCCGTAGCTTATGCTCATGATGGCTGGCGGTTGACTGCTGGCGTTAATCAGGTTTTGTACGGCGATCAAGCCGCCGAATGTCGCGCCAGAGTCTGCGCAAGTCGCCATCACGATAGCCGCGCTCGGCGCGGAGGCGCTGGCCCATTCCGCATCCAAAATTGCCTCCGCGTCATTGGGAGCGATGACGCCGGGAGAGGCGCAGTTGTTGGCTCCGCTCGGAGGGGCCGGGTGCACCGTCGTAAAAGAGCCCGACGTGTAGCCGGAAAGGCCGAGTGTCGAGCGAAAAGTATTCCAGTCAGAAGCGCTGAACACGTTTGTGTCTTCGATAACGACAATCGTCTGGCCCTGCCCCGAGTAGCCCGCACTGAATAGCGGATTCAGGTTGTAGATGGTGGCCAGGTCGGCGGGAACGACCGCATAGCTGTTGCCCCCAAAACCGTCCGGAAACGTGTACTGGCCTTTTGGCTGATGCATCTTGTACATGGCGCGGGGTCGGAAGTCGTGCAATGAGACGATGCCGGAGACCGCGGGCGCAAACGCGGCGGGAATCTGCGGATCGTTCATGTTGGCGATGTGCTTCTCGCCTTTTACTTCAAGATGATGGATCTCCGTTTGGAACGTTTCGCGCACCTGCCTGGCCGTTCCCGAAAAATCGATAACCATTCCGCTGGAATATACGACGTTGACTTTGAAGCCGTGCGACTGCAACCAGTTGGTAATCGCATCGAGATCCTGTTTTGCTAAACCAAATCTCTCTCCAAACTCTTGTGCAGTGATCCAGCGGTGGAAGTTTGGGGAACCTTCTGTCTGTTGCTCGTTTATGAACTCTTGGAGCGCTTGCTCTTGCTCGGCTGGCCGCTTCAATTGCAGCAGCATGTGGTCCACGGTAAAATCTTCTGCGACGGCGCCGCGATCATTCCCAGCGTTTGCTTCGGGACGCTTGTTGCCGGAAAGCAGAACTCGTTTATTTTCGTCAATTTTCTGCGTGACAAGGGCCCGGGAATGCCGCCCTGAATCAATCCTTTGTGCATGCGCGGGGAGGGAACTGCACGCGAGCCCGACGACACCCAGAAAGAAGGAGAAGAATCCCATTTTACGGGGCATGGGCATCCTTTCAGCAAGAAAGACTTGGCCCCAAAGCGGGGCGGGGGGACTAATGACCGCGGCCTATGAATTGCCTGCTAGGCTGTTCGTCCGAAAACGGGGGTAAACGTTCTTATCACTGAGGACTGCTGGCGCCATGCGCCACCCAATTCCCAGGATAGGAAGGCTCCAGGGGCCGCGATGTATGCAAGAGTAATAATCGAAAAAGACGCAGAAATCAACGGTCGAACGGACAGGTTTGGGACAGGTGACTGGGGGAGTCCGACAGTCCTAGTTTGGGCTTACAGCGGACGTTGTTCTGGAGCCACGCCGTGCCACGACATGAAAGCTCTCAACTAAGCCGTGGTAGCCTGCCATGTCAAAATTCATGTTGGAAAATCCGAGATCGCACGTTGACCAGAAACTGCTGCTTCAAGTTGTTCACAACAAGCCGCGCGGCGCACGCCAGAAATTCGGCGGAGTTCAATTCGCAATTGTTCCCGGAAAACAATGGAAATCGTCAGATAAGAAAGTCGCGCAACAAGATTGGCTCTGTCACCCCATACCGGCTAGCACGCCTCGCATATAGGCAATGCTCTCGATAACGCCGGGCATCGGATCGTCGGGATGAATCTCATACTCGAGATCGACGAACCCCTTATACTTGATCGCGTTTAGAGCTTCAAAAATCTTCTTCACCGGCATGATGCCTTCTCCCACCGCCACCTGGCTCTCTTTGTTCTGGAAGTTCGTCAGGTCCTTTATATGAAGATTAAATACCCGCGCGCCCACCTCGTGGATCGCCTGAACCACATCTGTCCCCGCGCGAGCGGTATGTCCGACATCAATACAGCACCCGATGCGCGGATCCATTCCCTTTACTGCCTTCAAGACGTCCAGCGGCGAATGCCACAACTTATCTTCGGGCCCGTGATTGTGGATCGCGATACGGATGTCGTATTCCTTTACGAACTTCTCAATCCGCGGCAGAGTTTCCGGCGTGGGATCGCCCGCAACAATCACGCCAATCCCTGCCCGTTTGCAGTATTCAAATTTGCTCCGGATGTCCGCGTCTTCATCTTTCGCAAAATAAATGGTTCCGGCAGCATGAAGCTTGATGCCCGCGGCAGTGTAATCTGCCAGCGCCGCCGCCTCTTGCTGGGGATCCATTGGGAGGTGATCTTTGACGTCCTTGGCGTTTAGCGCCAACACGTTGAGCTGCTTTAGGAAGCCGATCATTTGCGCCCGGCTGAAATTACGAAACGTATAGCTGGCCAGCCCCAAACGAATGCCCGATCCTTCGTCCGCCGGTACTCGTTCCGAGGCCGCCGCGAAGACTTCCTCCGAAGCAGCGATCGCCGCCGCAACCAGCGCACCGGTGCGAACGAAATTGCGGCGCGAAAAAATGATTTTCATGGGCATCTCTGCTGACGGCAGCCGCTGCTGCATCTTAGACATGCGGTGCCCACCCCTTCTCATACTCTCGCCCCCACATCTTCATGGCCTCGGGGTCGCCCTGGATCTTTCCGTCTTTCGTGTCGAGATGCAACTCCCGGTTGACTTCCCACGCGATGTTGGAAAGCTGCAGCATCGTAACGGCGATGTTGCCCACGGAGATCGGAGCGTTGAGCTTTTCGCCTTTGCGGATTCCCGCGATGAAGTTGGCGAAGTGCAGATCGGTCATGGAATCGGCGCCCACGAGATCAGAAGATGCCGTGGTGCTGCCGGCCTTGTGCTCGCTGGTCTTATTCCCTTTGAGATCGTAGATCTCATAGCCATCGCGATCCACGACCACGGTGCCCGTCGTTCCCATGATGGCCGAGCCGCGATCACGGCCGTAACACTTCATTCCCTGGCAGCTCGTGCTCTCCCAAGTGAGCAATTTGTCTTCGTATTCGAAGCTGGTGACCAACGTGTCGTAAAACTGCCAGTCGTCTTTGAATTGGTATCTTCCGCCCGACGAAGTGACCCGTTGCGGATAGTCGACGCCCAGCGCCCAGCGGCACACATCCACTTCGTGCGTTCCATTATTAAGCGTCTCGCCGGTGCCGTAGATTCTAAACCAGTGCCAGTTGTAGGGTTGCACGTTATCCCGATAAGGACGCCGTGGCGCCGGCCCCTGCCACAGGTCCCAATCCAATTGCGCGGGCACGGGCGCCTCTTTGCCCTTGCCAATCGATTTCCTCACATTGCTGTACCAGGCTTTCGCGAAGTAGGGCCTGCCTATAACGCCCCCGTGAATCTTTTCGACGATCTCGATGCTGTGTGGCGAAGAGCGCTGCTGCGTGCCCATCTGTACAAGCTTTCCATACTTCTGCTGCGCCTCGATCAGCATCGCTCCCTCAGCAGGATTGTGGCTGCATGGCTTTTCCACGTAGACGTGCTTGCCCGCCTGCAACCCGGCGATGGCCATCGGCGTATGCCAATGGTCGGGAGTGGCAATCGTGATGGCGTCCACTTCCTTCCGCTCGAGGATCGCGCGAAAGTCTTTGTCGCTCGCCGGGGACTCGCCCGTCTCGCGCTGCACGGCGTCGGTGAACTTTTTCAGAGTGTTGCTGTCCACATCGCAAACATGCGAGATGCGGGCAGCGCTGCGGTTCGCCTTGAGCGACGAGAGATGAGCGTACCCGCGCCCATGCAGCCCGATCACGGCAAAGTTCAGACGATCATTGGAACCGAGGATCTGGCCATAGCTCTTTGCTGTAGCTCCGACGGCCAGCCCAGCTGCGCCCACGGCAAGTCCATCGAGAAATTCACGTCGTGAGACATGAGATGTCATGGAGGCTCCTTCTGCGGGGTGCTAATACAAGACTTGAAGATTTTGAGTTACAAAAAAATTCGCGATCTCCGAGAAAGGGTCGAGTGGCGAGCTCAACCGGGACTCGACCCATTTGGACGACACCATTATGCCGTCGTGTTCAGCCGCATCAGAAGTTGAACTTTACGCCGAGCTGAAGGGTGCGGCCGCCGCTGGCGCTCGTGATCTGGCCGAAGCTACTGCTGCCCAGAGTCAGCCCTGACGCGCCGCCACCGTTAGAAGCGAAGAAGAACTGCGGCGTATTTGTCACGCCAAATGCCTCCAGACGAAGGTCCAGATTGTAGCGCTCCGTAAATCGGATCGACTTGGACAAGGAAGCATCCAGGTTGAAAAAGCCGGGCCCGCTGAGATAGTTCCGTCCCACATTGCCGAATGCAGTCCCCGCCGGCGCAGCAAAGCTCGCACGTGGTGAACCAAGGATTAGCGGGGCCGATGCCGTGAAGGATCTGCACCGGCGAAACCAAATTCGGCGTTTGGGTGTTGCCCGGTGCCAGAAGCGAGCCGGAACTAGCAGTAAAGAAAAGCGGAAGCCCGGACATGAGCGTGAGAAAGCTGGAAACGCGCCAGCCGCCCACAATTGCGGCGCCAACTCCAGAAGTGACCCAGCGCCTGCCATTTCCAAACGGCAGATCGTACACAATACTCTGCACAAAAGTGTGCGTGCGATCGAAGTCGTTCCGGGCGTAATTCCGGCGTTGATTGATGTAAAATGTGAGGCCGCCATCGTCGCCCTGTTGAAAGCCCATGCCTTTACCGAATGTGTAGGCCGTCGTGGCCGCGAGACCTCCCGAGAACTTCCGGTCAAACTTCACCTGCAAAGCGTTGTAGCTGGATGAATATCCGGCAAAGAGGAGATTCGTATTCGCCGTTCGCCCGAAAGTCGGAAACTCGGGCTGCCCATTTTTCCCTTGGCCAACTACTGTAGCAGCGTTCAGGTTGTAATTAACAACGGTGTCAACGCTGTGACTGCCGACGTAAGCTAAATCAAGAACAAGCCGCCAAGGAAGCGAGTGCTGGATCACCGCGTTCCACGATTCCACATACGGGTTTTTGAAGCTCTGATTAACCACAAAGTAGGTCGCTGCCACAGTTGGATTGGTGATGATTCCGTTCGATGGAATCGTAGGCTGAATGAGGGCGGGGAAACCATTCTCAAAAGTCGCAGGCTGCCCGCTGGGAAGGACTGCCGGACCAAAGGTTGTGACTGTCGGATCAAATTCGTTGTTGGCCCGCACGGGGAAATTGTAAGCATAGCTGTTGTCGGGAAACGGCGTATAGCTGATACCGAATCCAGCGCGAAGCACCGTCGATTCCGTCAGACGGTAAGCCAGCCCCAGTCGAGGCGCAAAGTATTTGTAATGTGTTGCGATCCCCAGATCGTTCGGATTGCCTCCTATCCCGCTTACGACAAGCGTATTGTTCGTGGGGTTGTAATTTGAAAAGCCCCCAGTGGCAGCGGGCGTGGCGGGCGGATAGAACTCCCATCTCACTCCAATATCCGCGGAGAGTTTGGGAGTGACCAGCCACTTATCTTGCACGAACGCGAAGAATTGCGTGGCTCGATAGTTGGGGAAGAAGGTCGCCAGATCGCGGCCCGCTTGACCTGGCACGTCCACCAGAAAGCTCGCAAAATTGTTTGTGAAGCTTGTTTTAGAAGAGCCAGCACCGGTATTAAGTGCCGTTTGACCATCATTGAAAGTATAAAGACCGCGTGGGCTGAACGTCTGCTCCTGGAGCAGAGCATCTCGAACCCGGCGAAGGTCGACGCCAAACTTGACCGTATGATTGCCGAGAATCTTGGTCCAGGTGTTCGCAAAGTCAATATTCGTTTCTGAGCGGACCCAGGGCAGGCTCGCCGAGAAGCCAATCAAGGGATTGGAAAAGCCGCCGTTAATCGTAATGCCCACGATTCCGCTGGTTATGGTCTTGTCGAGGTTAACGCCAGGAATCCCCAGCGATTCTGAAGTATTCGTACCGAAATCCGTGTTGTGAGCCTCGTTGTGATACCACGCTACTCCAACTCGGAACTCCGCAACCAATGTACTCGAGAAAAAACGATTGTAGTTCAGACCGGTGCTATAGGTGTTCTGAAGGCCAGATCCTTCAAAATTCCCTTGTGCTGGTCCGCCCGCGATCCCGAATATTGGAGCCTGCAGAACGGATGGGCGTTGATAGCTGAATCGCGCGCTCAAGCGATCTTTATCGGTTAGGTTGGCGTCCACTTTGGCATCCACGAAATCCGTATCTTTGTGGAACGGTAACAGAGCAAAGTAGTTGTTTGAAGTGCCCGCGGAATTCGGAGGCGGCAGAAACGCCATGAGCTTAGCGGAGATGGGATCAATCAAGGCCGACGGTATGATATTGGGGCAACCAGCCGCATTAGTGCACGCCGGATTAAAAGCATCCACCAGTCCGTTAGGGCCCTGTACCGTAGCCTGGCCGGCAGACGGACCTGGCTACGAACGGCTGTCGGCCCGTACCGTCGGGATTACCGGTGAAGGGATTGTAGATTACTGTTGTTGAAGAGCTCAAATCTCCCGAGCGGAAAGCCATGGTGGGGATGGTGACCCGGTTTGTGTTCGCCTCGTGGTCGTAGACTTTCAGATAGTCGGCAAAGAAAAAGAGCTTATTCTTCTTGATCGGACCGCCAATATTACCGCCAAAGTAGTTGTAAGCAAGATGTCCCACGGATGAATCAAAAAAGTTGCGGGCGTTGAAATAATTGTTCCTGACGAATTCGTAGGCAGCGCCGTGGAAATTGTTAGTGCCAGACTTTAAGATAACGTTTACAACGGCGCCGCTTGCACGGCCGAGTTCCGCGTCGTAATTGCTCGTCGAAACGTCCACTGTCTGGATGGCTTCGAGCGGCGGCACCAGGATCTGCAAAAGTCCGGTGCGTTCGTTGTCGTCAATTCCCTCGATCTGGTAGTTGTTGCCCTGCGCGCAGTTGCCCGTTGACTTCCGTCTGCAGCGAGCTACTGGCGTTGAAGAACTGCGAGTGCTGGAACGTGGCGCGAGTCGTGCCGGGCACGATGTTCAAAAGGTTTTGGAAATTACGATTGGTCCCAAGCGGTAGATTTTGTGTCAACACAGTTTCGAGTTTGCGCCCCGTGTCCGCCCGCTCGGTCTGAAGGATGGGAGTTTCCGCCTCCACGGTGACAGTCTGCGAAACGTCCCCCGGTTGAAGGTCCAAGTCTACGCGCTGGGTCGTGTTTACGATTACATCGATGCTGGCTCTGGACGCCCGTTTGAATCCCGGCTGCTCCGCCGTGACGGTGTACGTCCCCGGCGGCAAATCGGGAAACACGTAGTTGCCGCTGTCGTTCGTTTGAGAGGTACGGCTAATCCCGGTGTTCGTTTCCGTGATCGTGACCTTAGCGCTGGCCACCGCGGCGCCGGACGAGTCCGTCACCGTTCCAAGCAAAGTAGCATTGACCGCCTGGCCCATTGCGGGACGAGCAGTGACAAGCAGAATACTCAGCGCCAGCAAGCTTACCCACGCTGTCATTCCACGCCTCATGGTGCGAGAATGTTTTTCCAATTGGGCCAAAGTCATTTTGGGCACTCCTTGGGCGGCACCATCGTTCTATAACTGTCTACTCCTCTGACCGGCCGCCAATAGAGCGGTTCAGGAAGTCGCACCATGAATGGGGTGAATCTGAATAAGCGATGGATGCATTTAGCAGGGTTGGTGTTCGTCTGAGAAGTTAGCTCACCGTTAATTCACAGTGAATATCTTCGCGTCATTCCGTTCAGGAAACTACGCGCAGCCCCCGGTTTCCTTCGTCTCCCTCTGTGGGTAGAGGATGGGGCGATCCTCAAGAGCGTCCGAATGCAGCATTTTCCGAACCAGTTTTCCGCCTAAGTCTATGAGAACTCAATGTTTTCACTCGACGTCGCCTTCCGAGAATTGGGTTATACTTCCCGTGCAGGAAAAATCACACTCACTCGAAAAGCCATTTTTCAGGGGTTGACGCTTTGCAATCAGCGGTAAACAGGCTCGTGGCTGAGAGGGCGGAATTGGACGCCGTTTTGGCGTCCGGGATGCTCGGCCGGACCAACAATCTGGTTCGATTTCTGACTTTCGTTTGTGCAAAGTACTTCGAAGGCGCGGTCGACGACATCAAGGAATACAGCATCGCCGTGCAAGTCTTGGGACGTTCGGAGGATTTTGACCCGCAGGTGGATACCATCGTCAGGGTGACCGCTCATGCCCTGCGAAAGCGGCTCGAAGAGTACTACCGAACGGCAGGGGCAAAACACCAGGTGCGCATTTGTTTGCCGTCAGGCCACTATGTTCCCAAGTTCATTCATGAGAGCGAATTAGTAGGAGAAAAAGTCGAGCTGGGTCTCAACGAAAGGCATGGAAGCCAACCCTCTAATGGATCTCCGTCTCAAGGGAATGGCGCTCCAGAAGCTCAACCAAGCAATTCTTCTCTAACACCCCGAAAACCCGCGCCGACCAGCGAATCCCGGCATCAGACCGGCGACGCGGCTGCTGGAAGGTTCAAGATTCGCATGGAAATCTTGAAGATCGCCGCCATCATCCTGCTCTTCGCATCTGTGGCATCTGTGTTTGCTTGGCAAAAGTGGAGACGGCCGGGCGGCTCCAACAGCTCTGTTCAGGCTCTGACCGCCGCCCCTCTGGTGAACATTCCCGAGAGGACACTGCGTGCCCTGGTTGGCAGTGACCGTGCGCCATACATCGATCGCGCCGGTTCAGCTTGGACAAGTGATCGTTTTTGTTCCGGAGGAAGCTCATTCTCGGTTACCGATCACGTGATCCAAGGCACAGCAGACGCACCGCTTTTTACCGGCGGGCGGCGCGGCATTTTTCATTGCAACTATCCGGTTCCTCCGGGCACGTATGAAGTTCATCTGTTATTCGCCGAAACAGCAGGGTTTCAGGAGAACAGCCGCTTTGTCGGATTCTCCATCAATGGGCGGCCGCAGACGGCCTTGGATTTGGTGGACGACGCCGGCGGAAATGACATCTCCACCACGAAAGTAGTTACGGATGTCGAGCCGGAGAATGACGGAACGATTCACCTGGACTTCAGCACTCCCGACGCGTTCGTGAACGCAGTTGAGATTCTCCCTGGCATTGCGCATGGCGCCCTACCAATTAGAATCGTCGTCGGATACTCTTCCTACCATGACTCCCGCGGGAATGTTTGGATGCCCGATCGCTACTTCTTCGGCGGCCGACTGAGCCGGTTTGTCGGCGATCTCTCGAAAGTCCCTGATGGCGCCCTTTATGAATGGCATCGATTTGGGCACTTCCACTACGTGGTTCCTGTCGCTCCAGGTGGCAAATATACTTTGAAGCTCTACTTTCTCGAGCATTGGTTTGGCATTCAGAATGGCGGGATCGGAGGCGTAGGCAGCCGGGTGTTTGATGTCTACTGCAACGGGTCTACTCTGTTGAAAGGATTTGATATTTTCAAGGAGGCCGGCTTTGGGCCGTTGGTGAAGTCCTTCGAGCATATCGAGCCCACGCCGCAGGGCAAAATCGAGATCTACTTCACTCCTGCCGTGAACTACCCCTCTGTAAGCGCGATAGAAGTGATCCCCGAATAGATAGCTGTCCCAGATGGTGTTCAGCGCTCCGCACAATACTGGCACAGAATGATGCTACTTAGGTGGCGGAGTATATCGAACGCCTGTAATCAGCCGGCGACCGGCGAGATGGATTCTGGCCGTGGCGCAGGATTGTGTGAACTGACTGGAATCGGGATGAGCTCGCCATGTCTTACGTGGTAGTTTATCCCTCTCCAGAAGATCTTGTCCGAGAAGAAACCCATAATCCAGATGATGAAGCTAATTGCGTCGCGTACCGGAACCAACCACAAGATTTTTGCAAGTTGCCGATCGCCGATTCCCCACCTTACCAGTCGTCCAAGTCAAGCCGATTCGAAGAATTAGATAGGCGGCCAAATAGGAGACGCCCATCGACATCGAGCCGATCGAAAGGGCAGCCGCTGCGGCCATCAGCGCCCACGGCAAGCCGTGGGTAAAGAGCAGTCCCCAGTATCCCAAGGGCCGTACACTCCTTAATCCAATCGACCAGCGCAGCTCACGATGGAAATGCTGCGATAGCGTCTCCTTTGGAAAAACCATCGAGACGGGTTTTTTCATCAGCTCGACGCGGTAGCCCCGTTCTGCGATGCGCTTGCCCAATTCGAAGTCGTCCGAATGATAGTTGGCCATTCCTTCCCAGCCGCCAATTTGCGCGAGATTTGCTTTTAGATGTAGCCATCGTCCATCCGAACGCGAAACCGCATTTTGCCTTCGATGTTCTTCGCGACGAGAGCGGCTGGGACCGAATCCATGTACATTCCCAAAGCATCCAGGTTCGACATCAGATTCCCAGCGCTGAGACTCTTGTAGAACGCAGTCACAGCGCCCACTTCGGGATTAGCGAAGGGAGCGATCACTTCCTTGAGATAGTCAGGTTCCACGCGCACGTCACTGTCGCTCATGACGATGAAATCGTAATTCGCCTTCTGAACGAGCTGGCATAGTTTGTTTACTTTGTCGTTGGTGCCGAGTCGCGGGATCTTAGTAATTATGCGGATGGAGCAGGATGGGAAATCAGCGCGCAACTTTTCGATGATGGTGCAAACCTGATCGTCGTTATCCGACACCGCAAACAATAGCTTCGTATTCCGGATAGTCCAGCCTGCAAAAGCTGGCGAAATTTTCGTACGCTTCATGGTCCAGGCCGCGCACTGGTTTTAAAATGCTCGCCGGGGGCATGAACGGAATTCTGCCATCCGAAGCTTTCCGCGTGCCACGGAAGTACCCAATCACGCAGCAAAGTGAAAGAAGGTAGTAAAAGAAGGGCAGAAGCGCCAAAAGCAGCACAGCAGTAATTGCAATCTGCAACTCGGCTCCTCAAAACTCCATGGCAATCTCAATCAGGCAAGCCTGCGGGATCATAACCCAGTCCGGCTCGAACGTTAGGTGCAGGGGATTCTCATGGACTAATCGTGTAGCCATACCCGCGAATTGTTTCCACCGCTTCACTCCGGCTCCCGGCGTCCACCTGTTTCAAGATTCGATGAATGTGATTCCTCACTGTAAACTCGGAAAGATTCAAGCGAGCAGCGATCTCTTTGTTTGTAAGACCTTTGGCCACCAGAGTGACCAGTTGCTGCTGACGCAAAGTAAGATCGGGCTTTGACGCTGAATTCTGAAGAGATATGTCGCTGGCCGTCTGAGCGACAATCTTGAACAGAGCAGAGCAAAGCTCGGGAGGGCACACGGCCTCGCCGCGGAAGACGGCGCGCACGGCGGTAACGACGTCCGATGCCGATGCATCCTGCAGCAAATAGCCGGTCGCGCCCCAACGCACAGCGGCGATGAACCGTTCTTCGTCCGAATTCATCCCAATGAGGATGATCTTAAAACCTGCGTGCGTCCCAATCTTGGTAGACAGACTTGCCGGTAGAAGGCCGGGAACGAAAGAATCGCTCACCAGGACGTCGCACTGGGTATCGAGTATGCCTACAGATGTTTCTTCGGAGGGGGAACTCTGGCCTGCAACTACAATGTCGGGCCTCTTACGTAAGAGGCGCACTAAGGCTTCGCGCAAAAGGCGATTCTCAATCAGCAGAAAGGCATGTATGGACGATACGGGGGCGCAATCGCTCATCGATAACCTTAGTTTAGTGCCTGTTCCTGTTCAGTTTGATCGAAAGGGCCAATAAAGCGGACCCTTGCCCGTTGACCGTGCTCGACGAGGGTAAACTCTTACTCTCGTAAATGTCAATAATGAATAGTTTAAATACATTAAACCTAAGCACAAGACGTACTGGATACCTAGCAGTTGGAGGCCACCCTGGGTTTGTGCTTGCTGACGTTAGCCCCAATGCCGCGGCGGCAAGAAGCACAAAGCATCCATCCCAGTGGAATCCTGAATTTCAGGCTCTCCCCCCTTTTTGAATTCTCTACCTCATGACAGTATTGTCCTGAGCACTGTCTAGGCCATTCTGCCGAGCTAAAGGCTACGAGTCCGATTGAGCAAGCGCAAGCGGCAAGGAACGACATATGGGGTGCAAATTCATCATGTCGCGTCTTGCCGCTATCCGTCTTACGACCTACAACTGCCCGAGGCGTCCTCCTCGGCAAGATATTTGGGCGAGGTTTCCTTATTTTTTATCTAAGTCATTCATGTTTAACAACTTACCTGATCATAGGCCCCACGCATAGTCAGAGTTTTTGATGCAATCCCAACTCGAGGGGTGCCGATGATGCCTTGTTTGCAGAGAGTCGTTCCCATGCCGGGGAGGTCAGCACATTCGTTTAGTGCCTTTTGGGGAATGGTGCCTCCAAGGCTCGTTAGAGCAAGACGGAAGGCACGGACTAATGCAAAGAGCAGAACGCTCCTGATGGACTGAAATGTCAAGATTTCCAGCGGCTGTGTCGCCTTTTGCTGGCATCTCCAGAGCTAAGCGACGCCCGCCTCCGTTAGGTCATCGTTGGTACGTCCCTAGGAACCAATAGTGCTAAATATCTAAATGCACTAGGTCATTCCAGTAAGCCTTTTTTGATTCTTACTTCAACCTGTTCGAGGGCTCAGACTTCTGCCCCACGGAGTGTGCCATGGATAAATCCATTCGGGTCCTCGTGGCGAACCATCCCCGCCTGATGCGGGAAATTGTCCTCACAACTTTTGCCGACCAGCCAGACATAGAAATTGTCGGAGAGGTCGCAGACGAGTCGGAAATCTCCGATAGCGTGAGGAAGACCCTTCCAAATTTCGTGGTTATCGCGCTCGATCAGCCCGGCCGGAGACCACAAATCTGTGATGTATTGCTCCGCGAGCATCCGGACGTGCACGTAATCGCCGTCGCACCGGAGAGCAACTACATCGTTTACTACTGGGCTTCGTTCGAGATTCATTCCAACAATATCGAAGCGTCCGAAGAAGGAATCTTGAGTGCTATGAGAAAGAAGCTGGTTGCGAATGGAACCAATTGAAGCAGTTCAGGCCAGGCACTTACGGTGAAATTATGATGAACTTCAAGAAATCGAAGATCATTCTCTCAGTTTTTGGCTTTGCGTTCTGGTTTTGCTCGCCAGCCTTGGCCCAGCAGCAAGCCGACACGCAGCGCAAGATTAGCGGGCAAGGCCGGAATGAGTATGGAGTCGAACAAACTCCCGACTTGAGCCAGGAAAACCTGGGCCGCGTGGCGGCTTCGGCAACTCAGATTCGAACAGTGCTGCTTAAAGATGAGGGCCTGCTCGTGGAACTAAAGCGCTGGGTAGCAAAGGAGGCTACGGATAACGGCCAGGTTGTCGAGGATTCGAAGCTGACGGATCAAGCAATTTTCGAACGCTTGGAACGGGACGTTGCATTTCGATCCTTGGCCACCCGGCTATTGCAGCGGTATGGATACCTGATGCCTACGCCGAACCCGGATTCGGACTTTGCCAAAGAAAAACAATTAGTCCTCCAGGAACGGGCTCGGCGGCTCGTTCAGATTGAAGCACAGGAAGATACAGAGTCGCTTAAGCCTCAAAGAAGCGATCGGGATCTCGAGCGCACCTCCACCTGCGATCCGCGCCGCGAGGAAGATTGTAGCCAGCAGGCGCCGGCAGGCCGCCAAAATACGCGCACTCCCAACGGGATGTCCGCCCCCGGGACGAACCCTCCGGCGGTACCCGAGCAACTACCATCGCAGAGCCCTTCGCGAATCTTGCGAGCCGACGGATTACCGCAAGATGTGGATCCGCTGAACGGTTCTAGTGCGGACGGTTTGTCCCCGACATTCCAATTGACCTCCGGTTCGGTCAAGCGGGACACGAGTCCTCCGGTGGGCTCGCAATCCCTGGGTCAGGGAGCGATTGATAACTTGCCGTCCGGTCAGAACTTGCCCTCGATGCCGATTGATCGCAGGAGCACCACCGATCTAGTGCCTGGAAATGTCGGAACGCAGCGGACTTCGGGCGCTAGGACTCCATGGGCAAGAACTAACGAAGAAGATATAACGCCAGTACGGATGGTTCATCGCCCGAATCCTTACGCGGATATCCCATCACTTTTCGACATGTACGTCCAAGCCTCGGCGCACCAGCGGCCGGCCGAGCGGTTCGGTCAGGATATTTTTCGCAACACTTCGAACGACCCGCAAGCCATACCTATGGACCTTCCCGTCGGACCCGACTATGTGCTCGGTCCAGGCGACAGCCTTGAAATTGACCTTTGGGGCGGCGTTTCGCAACGTATGTTTCGCGTCGTCGACCGAGCGGGGCGCGTTTCACTGCCCGAAGCGGGACCCCTGCTTGTCAGCGGCCGAAATCTGGGCGATGTGCAGGAGGCCGTGCAACGCGCTCTGAGAACCCAGTATCGCGACGTTTCGGCCGATGTTTCTCTTTCCAAGTTGAGAACGGTTCGCGTATATGTGGTCGGAGACGTTTCCCAACCTGGCGCTTACGACATCAGCTCCCTCTCGACTCCCCTCAACGCGTTGTTTGTTGCGGGAGGGGTCACGCCTCGCGGCTCGTTGCGCGCTCTCAAACACTATCGCGGCAAGCAGCTCGTGGAAGAAGTCGACGCTTACGATTTGCTCTTGCACGGAGTTCGCTCCGATATGAACCGGCTTGAGAATGGCGACACGCTCTTGGTCCCTTCCCTCGGACCTCAGGTGACCGTAGATGGAATGGTGCGGCGGCCGGCGATCTACGAGCTGCACGGTGAGAGCTCGCTTGCGGACGTGCTGGATCTTGCCGGCGGCATCCTGCCCGCGGCGACGCTTCGGCACATTGAGGTTCAACGCCTTGAAGCTCACGAGAGGCGTACGATGCTCACGCTTGATCTTTCGCCTACCGAGGACCCCGATTCCGCAAAGAAAAAACTCGATGGATTCAAAGTCAGCGATGGCGATGAAATTCATATCTTCCCGATTGCTCCCTACAACGAAGATGCAATCTACCTGCAGGGGCATGCGCTGCGGCCTGGGCGGTATTCCTACAAACAAGGGATGACCTTGTCGGACCTGATTGCTTCCTACAAAGATTTGTTGCCCGAGCCCGCACCACATTACGCGGAGATCGTCAGATTAAATCCACCGGACTTCCACCCAAGCGTGGAAAGCTTCGATCTAGCAGGTGCTCTGGGAAATCCCGCCTCCGCGCCGAAACTCCAGCCGCTGGATACCGTTCGCGTATTCAGCCGCTACGATTTTGAGCCAGCTCCGGAAGTTTGGATTGGCGGGGAGGTTCGGGAGCCGGGGAAGTACCGCACCTCCGGACAAGCTCACTTGAGGGACGCTATCTATCTGGCAGGCGGGGTCACGCAGGATGCCTCACTTGACACTGCGCAGCTATTCCGCACAGAGCCCGACGGCACGATGAAAATTCTGAGTGTCGATCTGCACGAGGCCCTGGCCGGGAATCCATTGAACAACATCTTGATTCAACCGCGCGATCGCCTGCTTGTTCACCGCAATCCGGCGCGTGTTGAGCCTCCGACGGTCTACATCAACGGTGAGGTCGCCAAGCCCGGCCGTTATCCACTCACCGCCAACATGCATGTCGAAGATTTGGTTCAAGTAGCAGGTGGATTGAAGAGGAGCGCCTATACGGAAAGCGCGGATCTTTCGCGCTTTGACCCGAATGCCTCGCGAACGAATCCGAGCGATCGCCTGCAAGTCAATCTTATGGCCGCCATGGGCGGAGATGAGAAAAACGATGTGCCGTTGCGTGACGGAGACATTCTCACGATTCGCCAACTTCCGCGCTGGACCGACATTGGTGCTTCCATCACGGTGCGCGGCGAAGTCCTTCACCCGGGCACGTACGGTATCGAGCCTGGAGAAAGACTAAGTTCTGTTCTGGCGAGGAGCGGAGGATTTGATTCGGAAGCCTATTCATACGGGGCAGTGTTGATGAGGCGCGAAGTGCGCGACCTAGAATTGAAGTCCCATATGGAGCTTGTACAGAGGGTGAAAACGGAAGAGGTAACTCTCAAAGCGCTGCCCGAATCCGATGCTGATCAGAAAAACGCGAAGCTGACCGCAATCGGTCAGACGGAAGCAGCTCTCACTCAACTACAAGCGAGCGCCCCGATCGGTCGTGTTGTGATCCATATCTCGCCAGACCTGAAGGCCTGGCAGAACACGGCGGCAGACGTGCAGGTTCGCGATGGCGACGTTCTTTTTGTTCCCAAGAAAGCTGGCTACGTAATGGTGAACGGCCAAGTGTTCAATCCAACAGCCATCAGTTATCGGCCGGGCCACAGCGCCAAGTGGTATCTCAGCCAAGCTGGCGGTGTGACACAAATTGCGGATAAGAAGGCCGTGTTCGTGATCCGCGCGGACGGCTCCGTGATCTCCGCAAAAAACAACAGTAGTGGTTGGTGGGGAGGCGATCCGATGAGCGCGACCTTGCGAGCGGGGGACACGGTCGTTGTGCCCGAGAAAGCGCCGAAGATCGGCGGTCGAAACTGGGCGGTGATCATGCAATCTGTGCAAATGGCTTCGTCCCTAGCTTTGGCAGTGGCGTATATCCACCCGTGACGAACGATGCTCTTGAGGCGGAGGAGTCTTATTGTGATGGCGTTTAGCTGGGCGGCGTCAAGTCTGACCGTGACAGCGGTCGCGTCTCGGGCTGCGCTTCCACAGTCTGAGGACCAACGCTCGGTGGTCGCGAAACAAAGCAAGTCGGAGGCAGAGGTAAAGGAAAAGCCCACGAAGAAGAAAATCGAGGACGATCCTGAGTCGGAATCGAATGCGCCACTACCCCGGAGCATAAGTAGGCCTAGGGAAGGAATTCTTGCTAGACCAGAAACAAATTTGGACCAGTCCTGCCAAACTCCGCTTTTCGGATACGCAATGGCTCGTGCCTTTGAGCGGTATCACGGCCGGGCTTTTCGTGACGGACAGCGATTACAGTAGGCACATCTCTCAGAATCCTACGACGATCAGTCATTACAAAACCCTTTCAAACGCTGGAGTGGGAGCACTGATTGGCGGAGCAGGCGGAATGTGGCTGCTTGGCCATGTTCGGCACAATGAGCACTGGAGCGAGACCGGTTTTCTTGCAGGTGAGGCGGCCATCAATAGTTTGGTGGCGGTCGAAGCATTCAAATACTCAATGCGCCGCGAGCGGCCTTATCAAGGCGACGGAACCGGGCCATTTTTTCAGAGCGGAGGAACTTCTTTTCCCTCGGAACACGCGGCTGCGGCCTGGTCTGTTGCAGGGGTCATCGCGCACGAGTATCCCAGCCCATTCGTGAAAGTCATGGCGTACGGCCTAGCGACTCTTGTGGACTACTCACGCATGCGATCGCGCCAGCATTTCCCTTCGGACGTCTTCGTTGGCAGCATCATGGGCAATCTCATCGCGCAGAATATCTACAGCCGCCATCACGATCCAGGATTGGGCGGTGAGGCCTGGAAATCGATCAGCCAATACGTTCGAAGTGATGGAAATCACTCTTCGGCGAATATGGGTTCGCCGTACGTGCCTCTCGATAGCTGGGTGTATCCCGCCCTTGAGCGCCTTGTCTCTTTGGGTTACATCAACTCTGCATTTCTGGCGATGCGCCCCTGGACGCGATTCGAGTGCGCCAGACTCATTACCGAAGCAGGGGCGGGGATTGAGGAAGAAGGCGCTCCTGCTTCTGAAGCAGCGCAGAATTATGATGTGCTGAGAACGGAGTTTTCCCAGGACATCGAACTGCTGGGAGGTGGCAAAAACGAGCGGGCACGAGTTGAATCTGTCTACACGCGTTTTACGGGCATTTCTGGCAAGCCCTTGTCCCAGGGTTATCAGTATGACTTCGGCCAGACGCTCATCAACGATTTTGGGCGTCCTTATGAGGAAGGCTTCAACAATGTAACTGGGTTTTCCGGATGGGCATCGGGAGGAACCTTCTCGGGCTACGTCAGGGGAGAATTTCAGTACGCACCTTCGGCCCCGGGTTTACCCCAAGCAGTTCGCCAGTTTATCTCTACGAGCCAAGACGTGTCGGTGCCACCCGCGTTTCCCATAGGCGTGGAGAGCCGTTTCCGCCTACTCGACGCATATGTCGGTATGACGTTTGCCAATTGGCAGGTCACATTCGGACGACAAAGTCTCTGGTGGGGGCCGGGAAACGGCGGCTCGATGATGCTGAGTAATAACGCAGAGCCCATCGACATGTTTCGCATCGATCGGGTCTCTCCGTTCAAGCTGCCGAGCATTCTGGGCTGGTTTGGGCCAATGCGTGTCGAGTTTTTTCTTGGTCAGCTCACAGGCCAGAACTTTATTTTCGGCGTGAATACGGGACTGGTTGGAAGTTGGACCGCTCCTTTCCCGCGCCAGCCCATGATTCAAGGCGAGCGCTTCAGTTTTAAACCAACTTCCAACCTGGAATTTGGTTTTTCGCTGACGACTCTCTTTGCCGGAGCTGGTGTTCCTTTTACCACGCATACCTTCCTTAAGAGCGTCTTCTCATTCAGTAATGGAGATCCCGGTTCCGCACAAGATCCTGGAGATCGCCGCTCAGGTTTTGATCTTTCCTACCGCCTGCCCAAGCTCCGCAATTGGGTGACGTTTTATGCCGATGGATTTGCGGACGACCAATTCACCCCGGTGGCCTATTGGGATCGCTCTGCATGGACTGCAGGAATCTATCTTTCGCATCTTCCGAAAGTTTCCAAGCTCGACCTCCGTGTCGAGGGCGCCTATACAGATCTTCCGGCGGGAGGACTCCTCAGTCACGGATTCTTCTACTATAACGTCCGTTACCATAGTGGTTATATAAATAATGGTAATCTGTTAGGAAGTTGGATTGGTCGTGAGAGTCAGGGAGCTCAGGCATGGACGACATATCACTTCAGTCCGCGAAGCTCGCTCCAATTGAATTTCCGGCACCAAAAGGTCAGCCAGGAGTTCATTCCGGGTGGGGGCACGCTGACAGACGTGGGCGCTCAAGGCGATTATTTGGTGCGCTCGAATCTAAGTCTCTCCGCTTCTCTGCAATATGAACGGTGGCTCTTTCCTGTGATTCAGCCAAACGCTGAAAGAAACGTGACGGCTTCGGTGCAAATTAAGTTTGAGCCGCAAAAACTGTTCCAGCGCACTAGCACGAATGGAATGGGAAGCACGTCCGGGAACGGAGATCGGCCGTGAATTTCTCGAGCAGCGCTCCAGTTCGCCAGCCCGTACCCGAGCTGCCGGAACACGACCTTCCTGTCGCGGCTGGGCCGGAGGAGACGTTGCAGAGTAGCGGAAGCTCGGTCGCCTACATGCGACTTCTCTGGGAGCACCGCAAATTGCTTCGCCGCGTTGTCCTCTACGGGCTTCTTGCCAGTACACTCTTGGCATTTCTCATTCCAGTGCGGTTCAAATCCACGGCGCGCCTGATGCCCCCTGATAACAACCAGTCTGGGGGGCTCGCCATGGCAGCTGCTGCATTATCCGGCGGTGCCGGAGGCTTGGGCGGCATCGCCACCGATATGCTTGGACTTAAGAGTAGCAGCGACATTTTTGTCGGCATTCTCACGAGCCGCACGGTCCAGGACAAACTGATCCAACAGTTCGACCTAAAGAAGCTCTACGGAGACCGTCGCATGGAAGATGCCCGCAAGGACTTAGCCGAGCACACTGACATTTCCGTGGACCGCAAGAGTCAAATCATCACGATCACCGTAACGGACCACGACGCAAAGCGCGCCGCCGCCATGGGCCAGGCATACGTGGAAGAGCTCAACCGCCTTGTCGCCGAATTGAGCACGTCTTCTGCTCGCCGGGAGCGCATCTTTTTGGAAGGACGTCTGCAGGCTGTAAGTTCGGATCTGGAAGCAGCGGAGAAAGAGTTCAGCCAGTTCTCTAGTAAGAACTCGGCGATCGACATCAAAGAGCAAGGCAAGGCTATGGTCGAGGCGGCGGCGACACTTCAGGGGCAACTCATCGCCGCGGAGTCAGAAGCCGAAGGTCTCAAGCAGATTTATACCGACAACAATGTCCGTGTCCGCTCCGTGCAAGCGCGGATTAACGAACTAAAGCACCAACTCGAAAAGATCGGCGGTAAAGGTGAAGATGCCTCGGTGCCTCTGGGGCAACAACAGGACTCACTCTACCCATCGATCCGCAAGCTCCCGCTGCTGGGCGTTGCTTACGCGGACCTCTATCGCCGGACGCGGGTGCAGGAAGCGGTTTTCGAATCCCTGACCAAGGAATACGAGCTAGCTAAGGTACAGGAAGTCAAAGAAATCCCCACCGTGAAGGTGCTTGATTCTCCAAACATTCCAGATAAGAAATCGTTTCCCCCGCGCCTCGTGATCATGCTCTTGGGAACGGCGATTGCCTTTGGCTTGGCGACAACTTGGGTGTTTGGAAGAATGGCTTGGGACCAAACGGATTCGAACGATCCGACGAAAGCTTTTGCACAGGAAGTTTTCACAACAATGAAGGCGAATATCCCAAAAGTTCGCGCAAAACGGATCCGGCGGCCATCCTGGCATCGGCAAATCGTGGAATTGGACCAGGCGGGACGGGAAAAATGACCAAGCGCCAGATTAACTCCCCACTTCGACAGTGGGTAATGATTTTGAATTCGGTATGTCACAAAGGCTTTGCAAGCAACGGGCCGAAGTGCTCGGCGGCGGAAGAGGAGTCATGAGAGATGGGAAGTTCCTTTCATCTTGTTTCACAGTCCAGCGCGGTTTGACGATGCGAGAACCAAAATTAGAGGAACTGTTCTCAAGTACGCGATTTCGAGAGAGAAGGGTCGGTCTTAGGCTATGAACGGCACAGCCGCACGTCAATCACCAGCGTTGCCAGTGGCGGGTTCGAGTCCGGCCGACCAATTCGCGGCCGATGCCTGGCTTGATGGCGAAGACAATCTCTCACTTCGACCAAGATCGGCATACAGACGCATTGGATATTTCCGCCAGGCGTCTTATGTCGCGATAGACATTAGCTTCGTTTGTCTCGGCGCTATCGTCGCATATGGGGCACGCTTTGGTTTCCGGCACAGTGTTGGAGTAGAGATCATTTCTGTTCGCCAGCTGATTTACCAAGCATATACTCAAGCCTATCCTGCATTTCTGCTTCTTTACGTTGCGTTGATCGTGATGGCTTGTATGAGCCAACACCTCTACCGCACCCCTAGAGAAATTAGAGCCTTAGCGGAAAGCTTCAAGGTGGCCAAAGCAGTCGGATTTGCCACCGTGTTGCTGGTACTTTTCATCTTCCTCTAACAACAAGGAGATCTCCCGGTTGGTCGTTGCTTCCGCTGGGGTCGCAAACATCGGTACTTTGGCAGGCTGGCGTTATGCCAAGCGACTCTATGTTCTGAAACGCGCGCGGCGCGGTGAAGGAGTATCACGTGCCCTGATCATCGGGGCGGGAACTGTAGGGCAGTCACTGGCTCTCTGGCTCGAGAATAACCGCCAATTGGGTTACTCAGTCTGTGGATTTTTGGATGTACATCCCAACGGCGATGCACGGGTATTGGGATCAATCCACGATCTTAAAAAAAGTCGCTCTCGAGCAGTTCGTTGACCAATTGTTCGTGACACTACCTGCGGATCGCGAGATGGTCAAGGAGATTTGGGTCGAAGCGCGGCGTTTGCGCCTCACACTTATTGTTGTACCGGACATCTACGACGGACTGGGGTGGCGCGCCCCGATAAGAGCGATCGGTGGTTTTCCGATTATTGAATTGCACGGGCAACCGATTCCTGCGTTCGGGCTCGCTGTCAAACGATCACTTGATGTTGTGGTTGCTACCGCCGGGCTTATCCTTGCGGCACCTCTGCTGGCGGTTGCGGCTGTTTGGATACGGTTGGATTCGCCGGGGCCGGTTCTTTATTCGGCGCTGAGGGTGGGCAAGAAGGGAAGAAAATTCCAGTGTTACAAAATGCGGACGATGGTGGAAGCGGCGGACGCGCAAAAAGAGAGACTGCGCGCGAAAAATGAGCGCAACGGGCCGTTCTTCAAGATGGAGAACGACCCAAGGGTAACCCGGTGCGGACGGTGGACGAGGAAGTACAGCATCGACGAATTGCCGCAACTGGTGAACGTCTTAAGGGGGGAGATGAGCCTGGTGGGGCCACGGCCGCATCCAGTAGACGACTACGAACGCTACACGCTTGAGCATTTGCGACGACTGGATGTGAAACCGGGCGTGACCGGTCAGTGGCAGGTGCAGGCGCGGCGCGATCCGTCATTCGACACGACGATGACACTGGATCTGGACTACATCGAAAACTGGAGCCTTCGCAAGGACCTGGGGATCCTATTGAAAACGATCCCGGCGCTGATGCGGGCGGACGGGAGTTAAAGTTGTATTTGAAGACCGAGTGTGAGCAGCCCCCCATTCCCGGCCTTATTGCGAGGAGCACGCAAGAAATTGATTCCAATGGGGTTGCAATGAAGAGGCACGATGGATGGCGGCGGAGCACAGAATGAGACAAAGTTTGAATATGGGAGAGGCTGGCACTCCACTTGGAGATGTGCTTCCAGAATGTGCCTTGTGTCGTAAAGGGACGCCTGAGCTGGCATTTGCCTTGCCGGTGTTTGACGGGCCCTATGCAAATGACAATAGGAATACCATGCGCTCCTTCTTCCGGTGCAGTGAGTGCGGTTTTCTTTTTGTCGAGCCCTTCGAGGTGGGCCTATATTCGACGTATTATAGTAAACTCAATGGGTTATACCACTCCCAGCACGATACGGACACATCAAGATATCGGACCATCGCATCCATACTTGACCGTGCGGAGGTCCATCGCGTGCTCGATTGGGGCTGTGGCACGGGAAAATTCCTTTCTATCTTGCCGGACAACATGAGGAAATATGGAATCGAACTTTCCGCTGCCGCAAGGGAAGCAGCTCAGAAGAGAGGAGTCGAAATCTTATGTGAAAACGATTTGGACAAGAGCGGCTTCTCGCGTTTGTTCGATGCCGTAACCGCAATTGATTTAGCCGAGCACATGAGGGACCTGCCCGGGTGGGGACGCAAGATCGCAGCCGTGCTTAGGCCGGGCGGAGACTTCATCTTCATGACAGGGAATCTGGAAAGTTGGGCGGCTCGGATCTTGGGACGTCGCTGGTATTACCTGCATTATGCGGAACATGTTTCTTTCCTAACAGCAACTGCGGCTCGGATGTGGTTAGCAACGGATTTCGAAGACGTTCAAATTGAGCCGGCAACCCACCACAAAGTCACGGCCGTGGATTATACGAAGTGTGCGGTAAAGTTTGGCGCTGCGTGGTCTGTGGAAAAGCTTGGGAAGGCGGCCGAGTTTCGGATTCAAGCGAGTCTACCAGCCACATCCGATCATATGCTCGTCCGTGCTCGGCGTCGGAGTTCGTAGGCTAATCATGGAATCAAACGGCACCTCGATGGAGGTAAAGAGCTTTGTAAAGCGGCGGTTGCTGGCGAATTCGCTGATGGGTATCGTCCGATTTGGAATAGTGTCTGCTATATACCTCTTTATATACCCTTTCCTGCTTCGATCCTTGGGCCCAGCCAAATTTGGGCTGTGGGCATTGCTCTGCATTCCTAGTCAATACCTGGCACTCGGCGATTTGGGAATCTCCAACGCACTGATCAAGCTAGCGTCAGAGTGCCAGCCTGGGCGAGACCTGAAGCGTCTAGTGCATCTAACCGGGGCGGCGACGATCATCTTCTCGTTATTGGGAGGGGCACTGACGATCACAGTTTTCGTTTCGCAAAATCAAATAATGCGGTGGCTGCGCATCGACGCCCAATTGGTTCCCGACGCCCGAATCCTGTTGGTAGGAATGGCAGCTGTTATTTGGATTTCACTCTTGGCAAGTGTGAATACGGCACTGCTGAGTGGTTTGCACCGCATGGACTGGGTCCACGCTATCCAGATTGGAAGCTCTGTTATAAACGCCATCGGAATCGTTCTGGCGATTAAGCTGCGGGGAGGCTTTGCGGCATTCTTGATCAGCAACGCGGCCGCTGCTTTTGTGACTTGGCTGATAGCATTTCTCCTTACGCGCTCAGTAATCCGGATTCGTTTGACGGCTTGGCCACGGACAAATTGGAATTCAGTACGGTCCCTTTTGAGTTTTGGTTCTTTCCTGTATATCGCAGCGCTTTCTTCATTGCTGATGGAGCCCAGCGTGAAGGCCTTATTAACGCGGTATGGAAATCTGGGGCTGGTGTCCTATTTCGAGCTGGCGTCTAGAATCCCTCTTCAAGTCAGGACTCTCTTCGCAAACGTCACGTCTCCACTTCTTCCCGCTGCATCGCTACTTATGACTGACATGCAGTCGATACGGAGGCTATTTGCACGATCAATGAAGCTGCTCTGGGTGTCGGCGGTACCGACGTTTTTAGCGCTCGCTGGGTTAGCGACGCCGATCATGCGCGTCTGGCTCGGCAAGGATATTCCACTCGCTGCGATCGCCATGGCGCTGCTTTCAGTGGGCTGGTTGTTCAATGTACTGACAATTCCAGCGTATTTGTTCGTCCAAGGTTTGAATCATCCGCGATCGGCGATGATCTGTGCCTTACTGCAGGGTTCTATTTGCGCGATTGGCTCATGCCTGCTGATTCCACATCTTGGCCTTTATGGTGCGGTCTTGAGTGAACTCGCAGGACTCTTTCTCGCCGCCATCTACGTGCTTTGGAGCTTTTTGGCGGTATGCCCGATGAGCGGCAGGGAGACGTTGGGACAGAAGGGAAGTCTTACGTTTGCAGCCCCAGCCATATTCGCGGGATGCGTATTTGTGGGAGCACAGGTTATCCCTGTGAGCTCTCTCGTGGGGCTAAGTGCCCTTACTTTCCTTTCCGTAGCTCTCTATATTGCCCTTTCAACTTGCATGAAGGGCAATAGGTCCATCGTTATGGAGCTTGTCAGGGAGTTCCTACCGAGAAAGAGTGAGCTGAGGACTCCGTAGGGCGGATTGCAATACCAAAGGCCGTCAAGTTTACGCAAGAACAATGGATAACGGTCGCTAAGAGATGCAGATGATTGGAAGCGCACGAAGACAGCTAGCAGATCCGACCAAACCCGCGAGGCCAGGTCTCGCGAGTGTGGCGCTCTTTATGTTGCTTTTTTCTGGTCCGCCGATGTTTCGAATCCGGGATCCCGAAGCATCACTCGAAGGCGCGGTTGACTATGTTGTAATTCTTCGTCTGCTAGTACTTATGGCGGGGGGATTTTGGGTGCTCTATCAATGGCGCAAGCGATTCCGAGAGGGGCGGGGAAAGCTGCCATTTAAATTGCGGCTTCCGCAGACGCTGGGATTAGTGGTAGTTGCGTGTCTCTTTTTGTCGGTATTGGTCTCAACAGCGCCGGCTTTGAGCACCTTCAAAGTTTGCGAAATGCTGGTGTCGCTGTCTTTTACTGCGGCTTTCGTTGAAATCTATGGAATCGAAGAGTGCTTGAACAAGATTTATCTGGCTAGCACAATTCTGTGCCTGGCAATCGCGGTTTGCGCGTTCGTGGCCCCCGATCTGGTGTTGTTTCCCTCGGAGACGGGAGCTAGTCGACTGCGGGGCGAGTTGATCGCTCCTACCGAGATTGTTGCCGTGTTTGCCCTTATTCTCTTGCTGGCAAAGCCAAAAAAACCGTCGAATATCTGGTTCTTGTTCTCCCTTGCGTTTTTTGGAATTCTCGTGGCTTTTTCCTCTCTCGTACTGCTTATATAATCCTTGCCATTTTTTTCGCGCTCTACTTATGGAAGCTGAAGAAGAAATTTTACACATATTCAGCAGCAGCCATTTTATTGATTCTTTTACTTTTTGATATTGTGCCCTATCTCGGTGAGTATCGCAATCCGGAAGGTATTTTCACTCTGAGTGATAGACTCGGTTTATGGGGTTATCTTACAGCCGTCACACTCCAAAAATCTCCATGGATAGGCTTAGGATATTATTCGGCCTCGCGGGTCTACGGCATGAATACAATAAAGACCTCGGCACAGCACATTCCATGTTCTTCGAAGCTTTCGTAGGGGGTGGGGTGTTGGCCTTGGTTGCTCTCGTATTGTTATCTATCGTGACTGGGATTTACGCAGTCAGATTGCTGCATTACCGCGAGAGTCAGATAGCCTTTACTGTATCTATGATGTTCGCGGCGACCCTAATGTTTGGGTCCATCGGAGCCGATATTGGGTATGGTCCTTTGGGTATCACCTTCTGGAGTCTGTGTGCGATGCTGCCCATTGTTCACGGGTGCATAAGTCATTCTCGCTCCCCGGCAAGGGTGAAGCCGGTAGCACTCGGTCGGCCTCCTCGGCATGACAATCAACTCGAAGTAGACAGTGTCCTGTGCGGCGCGTACTATGAGGAAACAAGGAAAAGTGAGCATGGAATCAAGAGGTCAACGACCGGCATGAAAGAAACACAGAGGATTTCGATCGTTACGCCCTCCTTCGAACAGGCACAGTTCCTCGAGGAGTGCCTCGAGAGTGTTCAGTGCCAGGACTATGCTGGCGTCGAGCACATTGTAATGGATGGAGCTTCAACCGATGGCAGGTTGAGATACTCCGGCGCTATTCCGGAGAGCTTGGCTGATGGACATTTACAGTGGAGGTCTCGAACATGATCAGGGGCAGAGCGATGCGCTGAACAAAGGGTTTCGGATGGCAACTGGAGAGATCGTCGGGTGGCTGAATTCCGACGACCGTTATCGGCCGGGGTGTTTCCGAGCTGTTGTTGAGGCGTTTGAGAGGAATCCTGGCGTTGACGTCTTATATGGCGACTACACGTGGATTGATGAAAGCGGGCGTGTTTTGAAGATCCGTCGAGAGATTGAGTTCAGCCAATTCGTCCTTTCCTACCATCGCGTGCTGTATATCCCCTCGACTGCGACTTTCTTTCGCCGGCGGATCTTCGACGAGGGAAATTTCCTGGATACAGTATGACTATGCAATGGACTACGAGTATTTTCTGAGACTCGCCCAGAAAGGGTATAGGTTCAAGCCGTGCCGTTTCTATTGGCGGATTTTCGGTGGCATTCGAAAAGCAAGAGCTGCGCATATCCCGAGAAGATGCTTGCGGAACACGACGCTATCGCGGGGAGCTATTCCAAAGTGCTGCGCAGACTGAGAAACGACGCAACCAGAAAGCTGGTGCTTTCGGCGCTACGGTTTGCGGCCGCCGGGCTTCGTTATTCGGAAAAGCTCGTCCGCGGCTATTATCTCGGGCAAATTCCTTTCTTTGCGCGAAGAATGGCAGGCGCGCCTGCCCGATGAAGCGGATGATTCGCAAGAACCTTAGGAAAATGGGCTGGGAGCTGACACGCTTCGGCCCGAATCATCGGAGTGGGCACGGCTGGCGCGCATGCTGTCTGCGCACGGCGTGAGCGCAGTGCTCGATGTGGGAGCAAAAATACCAGGGCAGTATGCAAAAAATCTGCGCGACGCTGGTTTCAGTGGACAGATCGTCTCGTTCGAGCCGGTCTTGGAAGCTCACAAACAACTTTGCACGGCTGCTCGCAATGATCCATTGTGGACCATAGCTGAACGGATGGCCATTGGTGACCGAGACGGAGGAGCGGAAATTCACGTAGCAGCGAACCTAGCCTCCAGTTCGCTATTGCCCATGCTCGACTCGCATCTCGCGGCCGATCCCGGTTCGGGATTCAACGATTCCCAAACTGTGCCTATGGCACGACTGGACAGCGTTGGATGCCAGTGCTTGAAGAACGGAGAATTCATTTTTATAAAGATCGATGTCCAGGGATTCGAAAAAAAAGTTCTGGATGGCGCGCCGATGCTTCTGAAACGCGCCGTAGGGCTGCAACTTGAGCTTTCCCTCACTCCGCTTTATGAGGGCGAAACACTTTTTCAGCCAATGCTGGAATTTCTCCGCGAATCGCAGTTCGACCTGTGGGCATTGATCCCCGGTTTTGTTGACAATCGCAGCGGCCGACTTCTCCAGGTTGATGGATATTCTTCAAGCGTCAATAGGCTTAGCCGAATGAGGATTTTATTAGTTCATAATTTATACCGGCAGCACGGTGGAGAGGGCGGGGTTTTCGCCAAAGAGGGAGACTTGCTGCGATCCAATGGGCATGAGGTTGTGGAATATGTCCGTAGCAATGATGAAATTCGTGATTACGGTGTCTGGAACAAAGCAACGCTTGGTCTTCGGACAGTATGGGCGTGGGATAGCAAGAGAGATATCGGAGATTTGCTGAAATGGTATAGACCCGAAGTGGCGCATTTTCACAACACGCTCCCTCTCATCTCGCCGTCCGCGTACTACGCCTGCGCGAAGGCGGGAGTACCCGTGGTACAGACACTGCACAACTACAGATTGCTTTGTCCGGCGGCCACGTTTCTGCGCGACGGGAAAGTTTGTGAGGCGTGCCTGGGACGGAGCGTGCCCTGGCCGGGAGTAGTCCACGGATGTTATCGCGGAAGCAGGGCGGCCACGGCGGCGGTGGCGGCAATGCTGACCGTGCATCGCGCGATTGAAACGTGGCGAGAAAAGGTGGACGTCTATATTGCACTGTCCGAGTTTGCGCGCCGCAAGTTCATCGAAGGCGGGCTCCCTGCCAAAAGGATTGTCGTGAAGTCCAACTTTGTCGCCTGTGAGTTTGTGCCAAAGACGCAGTCAGGAAATTATGCGCTGTTCGTTGGACGTTTGTCAGTGGAGAAAGGGCCGCAGCTGCTGTCTTCCGCGTGGCGCAACATGCGCGAGAGGATTCCCCTGCGCATGGTGGGCGGTGGGCCGCTCATGGAGAGTGTTTCGCGCGAAATTAAAGATTCGTCTCTCCTCCAGATTGAGCTGGCCGGGTGGCGATCTCCTGAGGAAGTGCGCTCGCTAATGCTGGGCGCGAGGTTCCTGGTTTTCCCCAGTGAATGTTTTGAGACCTTCGGTATGGCTATCGTTGAAGCGTTCGCCTGTGGCCTGCCGGTGATTGCCTCGCGGCTGGGATCGATGGCGGAAATCGTTACGGATAGAAAGACGGGCCTGCATTTTACTGCAGGAGATGAGGTCGATTTGGCCGCGAAGGTGGAATGGGCATGGACGCACGCGGAGGAAATGGAGGAGATGGGCGCGCGGCGCGGCGCGAATTCGAGGAAAAGTATACGAGCGCGACGAACTATAGAAGGCTGATGGAGATTTACGAAATGGCGATGGCCAAGCCGGTTTCCGATACGGTGGAGCTGACGGCGGCGAGCTAGGGTGATGGCGACGAAACTTTTTCTTCCATGCGAAACGGTGAAGCGGGGCGCTGGCCGGCCGTCGTTTCGAGTGCTGGGAGTGCGAGTGGACGCGGGGCAGGTACCGGAGGTGGTGGAGCGAATGGAGGAGCACCAACTTCGGATAAGGGGAGGAAACAAATGAGCGTGGCGGTGATCACAGGTGCCGCGGGACTGATCGGATCAGAGGCTGTACGGCATTTTGCCGAAATAGGATTGGAGATCTGCGGCATAGACAACGATATGCGCAGGGTATTCTTTGGGCCGGAAGCTTCCACGGCATGGATGCGAGATCGGCTCGTTCGGGAACTTTCAAGTTACACCCACTCTGATTTAGACATCCGCGATGAGAGAGCGATCAAACAGCTTTTTGCGCGATACGGTCGGGAAATACGCTTGTCATCCATGCAGCCGCGCAACCTTCGCACGACTGGGCCGCACGCGATCCCCGGACGGATTTCAGCGTGAACGCGAACGGCACGCTCGATCTGCTGGAAGCCCGCGGCGCGAAACATCGCCAGACGCCGTATTTCTCTTTACTTCGCAACAAAGTCTACGGAGGATCTGCCCAACCGGCTGCCGCTTGTAGAAATGGAGAGCCGCTGGGAGATTGCGCCGGGACATGCCTACCAGAATGGTATTCCCGAAACTTTTTCCATTGATCAGTCGCTTCACAGCCTCTTTGGCGCATCGAAAGTGGCCGCGGATGTCCTAGTTCAGGAGTACGGCCGTTATTTCGGATTGAGAACTGTGTTTCCGTGTGCGGTGCCTTACCGGGCCAAACCATTCGGCAGCAGAATTGCACGGGTTTTTAGGCTATCTGATGAAGTGCGCCTTTACCGGACGGCCATACACCGTCTACGGCTACAAGGCCAAGCAGGTGCGTGACAATATCCACAGCTCTGACCTGATTAGTGCATTCGATGTCTTCTACCAGCGGCCGCGTGTCGCAGAAATTTACAATATCGGAGGCGGGCGTTTCAGCAACTGCTCGATGCTGGAGGCGATTGCGCTCTGCGAGGAAATCGTCAGGCCGAAATCTCAGATTGGTCATATCCAGGAAGGAAGCCGGCGAGGGGACCATATCTGGTGGATAAGCGATGTATCGCGCTTCATGTCGCACTATCCGGAGTGGAAGCAAGTCTACGACATACCGAGAATTCTGAAAGAGATCCACGGACAGAAAAGCGACTCGTTGGGAAAGAGAATGCAAAAAGACGGCAAGCGCAACGTCCTAGGCGTGCTAATCGACGCAGTAGATTATAAAGAAGGCGCCGTGGAAGCGATTCTACGGTCGGCACACGGGGCCAGGCATTTTCAGGTATTGCGCTTGCCGTCCACGGTGTTATGACTGGGGTTCTGAATCGTAAGCACCGATACCGTCTGAATCATTTCGATTGTTACTTTTCTGCCAGATGGTCAGCCAGTGCGCTGGGCGATACGCTTATTGTACGGCACCAAGCTACGGGACCGTGTCTATGGCCCGCGACTGACCCTTGAGGTGTGTCGGGCCGCCGCCCAGGAAGGCCTTGCTGTATATTTCTACGGCAGCACGCCGGAAGTTATCGGGAGTCTGAGTGCGAATTTGCAACGGACGTTCCCTGGTCTGATTATAGCGGGAACGGCACCTTCGAAATTTCGGAGGCTGTCGTCGGCAGAAAAAGAAGAAACGGTGCGGCGAATCGAAGGTTCTGGGGCCGATATTGTCTTTGTCGGGCTCGGTTGTCCACGGCCAGAGGGTGGACTTATGGGTTTGCGCGCTTCGTTTCGATGCCCGTCTTGGCCGTTGGGCAAGCGTTCGCGTTCCATGCCGGACAGCTTTCACAGGCACCCTTGTGGATGCAGGATGCAGGACTCGAATGGCTATTCCGGCTGGGCACCGAGCCACGACGGTTGTGGAAAAGGTATTTGCTTCTGAATCCGGCCTACTTACTGTTGATTCTACAGGCTCTAAAGCTTTTTGGATTTTCGGACGAAGGCCGACAACCTGAGGCGGACGTCCCATTCGGGAGTTGCCGCCTGACGTGTACTGCGATCCAGATAGCGCGGCGCGGGGTAGCGACGCAGCGACGATGCACGTTCGCGTTATCGGCGACGTTGGTGATACGTTTGGAACGATCTAGTGAGGAGGGAGAATTTTAATGAGCGATCATCTGGATTTGGTTCTTGTTACTGGGACGGGTGGATTCATTGGTGGAATCTTGTCGCGGATCTTCGCGCGCGGGGCAACAGCGAATCAGGGCAGTGACATTAAGCCTCTTGTTGATTGGTACCAGCGTTTCAAAGGCGACGTTGAAAACCTTTCCCTCGACTTGAACCTCAGGGAGAACTGCGAAGAAGCGGCACGAGGCGCCAGCGAGATCTCCATAGTCTCGCGGCCAACATGGGTGGGATGGGTTTTATCGAGCGACAACAAAGCGCTGTGCATACTTCAGTGTTGATCAATACACACATGCTGCAGGCAGCGGTGAAATTCGGCGCACAGAGATTTTTTTATTCGTCGTCGGCGTGTGTATACAACGGAGACGAGCAGAAGACGTACGAGGCGCCGTCACTCAGGGAAGAGGATGCGTATCCGGCGCTGGCGGAGGATGGTTATGGATGGGAGAAATTGTTTTCCGAGCGTATGTGCCGGCACTTTCGCGAGGATTTTGGCTGTATACACGGGTGGCGCGTTTTCATAACGTCTACGGACCTTGGGGCACTTGGGATGGCGGCCGCGGAAGGCTCCCGCTGCGATCTGCCGAAGGTGATCGAAGCGAAGATTTCGGGTAAGCACGAAATCGATATCTGGG
>CAVOPQ010000012.1:0-1020831 GCA_963698145.1 uncultured Acidobacteriota bacterium
TCGCGACCCGGCTGCGAGCGCTCTTGACCATAAATTCAGAAAAGTTAGAGAGTGAGCGTTCGATCTTCCCGCGCATTAATCGCACAGAGATCTCCTTAACTAGCAATCGTGGGGACGGTTGGTTCCGAGTGCCGTTTCAGCGCATGGCGTCAACGGTTCGGCAGAGTTTCTGGCCGCCTCGGGCGGGTTCAATGGCGTCTCGGGATACGCGCTGCCCCTCGGGCAACCTGCCCCGAGCCTCCTTACCGCTGAGGCCCTTATTCACATAAGAGAAGAATGCGAAAACATTTCACATGGGGAAGCGCCGCACGGCCTTGTTTTCGGGGAAACCGGGCTGAACTGTGTTTGAAAGACAGAATAGCGCAAACTTGCGGGGGTTCACCGCCGGCCGTCGAGATTGGCCCACTCACCAGCTTGAATGAAGCTGGCCCAGTAGAAGGGATGCTGTCGGCCGTTACGCTTTAACATCGCCAGCTGCGCCCGGCGCAGGGCTTCGCCGCGGCCAAGGCCCTTCTTCAGCCCGGCATAGTATTCGGTCATAAGCTCGCGCGTGACGTAGTCACTGACGGGCCACAGGCTCATCACCAGGCTTTCCGTTCCGGCCAGGAAAAATGCCCGCCGCAGTCCATAAACACCTTCACCTGTCCTCACTTCACCTACGCCGGTGTCACAGGCGGAGAGCACCACAAGTTTGGTTCCCCAAAGATTCAGGCTGGAGGCCTCCAAGGCTGTTAGAACGCCGTCATCGCTGCCATCTTTGCTTAGATTGGCGCCGCTAAGAGCCAGACCGGAACGCAGCAGGGGGTTCTCAATTTTAGCGCTGGCCGTGACGGACCGCGTGCCGCTCGCACCAGCGTCCTTGGGCGCCGAGGCCTTGTCTGAGGCAGCGTCCTGAAGGAAAAACCCATGCGTCGCAATGTGCAGAATCCGAGGCGCCTCGACTCGCTTGAGCGCCACTTTGGTTGCTTCCTTTCCGGTCAGGACTTGTGCATCTGGGAAAAGGGATCGTATGCTGCGGGCTTCCAGTGCGGTGCCGCCGAGCGGGGCGAAGTAGACGCTGGAGAGATCTTCCCCCGTCGTGATGCTCCGGCGCTCGGTACGTGATGATACATTCTTCGGCTTTGGCTGATCCGCGCTGGCTAGAAGCGTAGCGCCCGGTTCGCCGAATAATGGGTCGGCAATTACCACGGGTCCGCTCTTGCTTGACCGTGCCACCTGCATTCGCAACAAATCGCGCCCGGTGGTCAGGTAGCTGATCGAGTAGCGTTCGAGCGCATAACGGTCCTACTCGTCGACCAGCGCTTCGAACGGGAAGAGATCGAGTTCTCCGTCTGGCGAGAGCAGTAAGTGGGTGGCATCACCGATCATTCCGCGGAGCGGTTGCAAAACCTTGTCATCCACGGCTCGCGCGAGTCGTGTGACGTCGTTTCGTTTCGGGTCGCGCAGGGCCTGAAGCAAGGCGTCTACCGCCGCATCAATTTCCTTCGCCGCACCGAGGTCCCGCCATTGGACCTCTCCCGCCTTGGAGATAACACATGCGGCGTAGCGTGAATCTGCTTTAACCATGCCAGGCCCGGACGGGACCTTTGGGTCATAGGGCTCATAGACGACGAATTCAATCAGCGCGGCATCCGCGGGGACGGCAGCCCTAACCGCGGACAGCGTCACGGTGTCCGACTCTTCGTAGTAGCCCGCGCTGCGGCGGCCTACTTCGTTTTCGAGTTTCTCCCTTTCTTGTGTTAGCGCCCTGATGCGCTGCTGGTGTTCGGCGAGTGATGTTTTTTGCGGCCCATTCAGCACCACGGTGGCAAGCTGCGACGTTACGTCATTCAGGCGATCCAGGAGCACCTTATCGTCCGAGTTGAAATGTTGCCGAAGAGCGCCGAGGCCGTCGGCCATGGCGTCAAAAACGCGGCCTTTTCTCTGCAGAAGAATTGTGGCAGCCAAGTCGCGTGATTCCGGATTGCCGGCCTCCTGGCGAAACTGGAAACTGATCGCTCGATCGAGAGTTTGAAAGAATCCTGCGAAATACGCCAGTTTTTGCCGTTCCGAGCCGATGGCCAGGTTCAGGGGAAGATTTTTCTCCTCGATAGCACGGCTCCGCTGGAGGCACTTCAAGGCGTTTCCCAGGTCGCCCTCCGCAGAATAGAGTTGCTCCAGGTTTCGAAACAGTCTGGCAGTATTGGGATGATCTGGGCCCAGCGTTGCCTCTGTTATCGCAAGCGCGCGAAGAAACATGGGTTCTGCCTTGCCGTAGTCGCCTTCGTCGCGATAAAGAATTCCCAAGCTCTCAACTAACATACTGACGTCCGGATGCTGCTTTCCAAGGGTATTTTCCCGAATCGTCAGAGCACGCTTGTAATAAGCCTCCCCATGGACATAATCGCCCGTCTCCTTGGCGATGATCCCGAGATTGCTTAAGGGGTAGGTGACGTCGACGCTGTCCGGACCAAAGAATTTTTCCTCGATAATCAATGTTCGCTGAAAGAACTCCTTCGCCTTGGGATAGTCGCTCTCTTTCCAATAAACGAGACCCAAATTATTCAACGTTTGTGCGACAAGTGGATGATCCGGTCCGAGGGCCTTCTCCTTAATCACATTTGCTCGAAGGTACATTTCAATCGCGCTGCTGTAATCGCCCCTTCGGTAATAGATTAGTCCCAAGTTCTGAAGAATGAGGCCTACTTGAAGGTGATCGGGTCCAAGGATCTTCTCTTTGATGGCCAGGGCGCGCAGATATAACTGTTCGCATTTGATGTTGTCGACTTTTTTAGATAGACGAACGCCAGATCGTAGAGCGAATCGGCAGCTTGCAGACTATCCTTGCCTGCAATGGTCTCCCTGGCATGTAAAGCCTGCGAGAAAAGTTCTTGAGCACCGGAATAGTTGCCCAGAGATACCTCGACGCGGCCTAACTGGCTCGCAAAATCAGAGTAAGGCAGTTCGTCAGGGCCATATGATTTTCCTGCGACCTGAAGCGCCCGCTCAGAAAAGATTTGAGCATTTGCATAATCGATTTTCGAAAGATAAATCTGGCCGAGAGTTCCGAGTGAGGCGGCGACGAGGAAGTGCTCGGGTCCCAAGGCTTTTTCTCTGATGCTCAGTGCCTGCCTGGCGAGGCGTTCAGCTTCTGCGTAGTTGGCTTTGGTGTTAAAGTTCTTTGCCAGATTGTCGGTCACTTCCGCCACGCCAGGATGATCTTTCCCAAAAAACTTCTCATTGATCTCCAGCGACCGCTGGTACAAATGCCCAGCCTTGTCCAACTGCGACATGGCGTCGCAGAGCAGGCCAAGGGAGTTCAGAGAGAGCGCCACTTCCGGGTGAGAAGGTCCAAACACTTGTTCACGAATCTTAAGCGCGTGCTCGGTTAATGGTTGAGCGCTTTCGTATGCGCCGGCTTTGTACAGGCGTGCGGACTGCGAAGTTAGTCGCAGCGCTTCATAAAGCAGATGGTCTCTCTCGGTCGCTGAACGAAGGTCTGTTATTCGTATCTCATATTTGCCAGCTCGGGCCTTCGGGTACTTGGGTTGAACCTCAATCTGGTAAGCAACAGTGTTTTCGCTTGCTAGCTCTAGGACTTTCCGACCTTCCCAGGTTTCGGCATCCATTTCGAGTTCGATTTTTCCTTCTGCGCCGAGCAGACGCACGGACACGTCTTCGCTACGAGGTTCAACAACTACGCTGGCGTGCTGGCCCTTAGACAACGCAATTTGGTAACAGTGCTTCTCTCCACCCGCCAAATCACGCTCGATCGGCTTGTCAGGTTCAAGCGGAATGATTTCTTGTTGATTTTGTGGCGAAGTCTGTTGGGGCACAATAGGCAGCGTGTAGCGATGAGGACCTGTGCTTCTCGCATTCGCTGGAACGGTGCAGACCGTACACAGGAGTGCGCACAGGATAGTCACAACACGAATCAGGAAACAATAGGAACATGCGCCGCAAGTCATCGAGCCACCTCAGCCGTGAGGCTTCGAATTCCGTTCTCTGCGGGGATGAGTCATTTTATCACGACGCTAATGGGATATCCGCTGATGAATTCGCCGCGGCCGCTGGAAGGAACACCGGAAAGTTCCAGCTCGTAGATCTGCTGCTTGAGCAAATTGGCCGGGAGGCTGATGGAAACAGTTATGGTGGCGCTGCTAGCGGCGGCCTTCAGATTTGAGCTGTGCCACACCGTCTGATTCGTGGCCGAGTCCTTCAGCCCGACGCGATAGAAGGGGAAGTCATCGGACTCCAGTGCAAGGAGCAAAATGACAAGGTCGGTACCGCGTGGTACGGAAACCGTCGCGATCCCGCCGCCTCTGGTGGGCGGCAGCAAGAGGGCAGAAAGAGTCTTGAGCTGATCGAGGTTGGGCCGCGACTCGCGAAGCCCGTCCAATTGCTTGGCCATTTCAGCATTTGCGATGCGCTGCGCGTTAAGTTGTCGTTGAAGTTCTTGTTCGCGCTGTTCGAAAGTCGCCTGCGATCCTTGTGCTTCGGTCGTTTGCTTGCGAAGCCTGGCGTTCATCAGGAGCAGGTAGCCGGCGGCGAACAGCAGCGCCAGCGCGCCACCCACGAAACCCCATTGGAGCGCCAAACGCGGGACAGAAAACCAGGGCCACGGAGACGAGTCTTTCGACGATTCATCCTTTGGCGTGGAGCTTGGCACCGCCTTTGTGGGCGCTGCTTGGGCTGCGGCTCTTGCCGACTTGGCGTCAAAGGAGCGTAGCGCCTCGGCGAAATCCACTTTTTGAAGTCGATTGGGTGAGGATAAATAGGATTGCCGGAATTGCGCCAAATCCGGGCCGGAAAGTTCGCCTCGCACGTAGGCATCCACGAGGTCGTTTTCGACCGCGCTCAAGTGCCACACAAAGGCATCATCCGCGATGCTCAACACGTCCAGGCGCTCGGCCTCTTCCTCGGGCAGAGAGCCGAGTAGATACCGGACCAGGACCTGGTCGTCGAATCGTTTCTGTTCTGCGGAAGTCATCATCCCTCTTATATAAGACCTAATCTGGAAAAATCATTCATGTTTGCTTGGCGCATGTCCTGACGCAGGTTTCGAGTTTGCTGCGGATGCGGCAAGCCCGGATGCTCAGCGCGTTCATCGTAAGGCCAAGGCGGGTAGCCAACTCGGAGCGATGTTCGATCTTTGCTCGCTGCTCACCGCGATAGTAATCGAGGATCAGCTCTCGATTCTCTGGCTGCATCTTGCTCAGGCATCGTTCGAGGCAGTCAAAGAGTTTTTCTTTCGCCATAGCGTTCACACTTGGGAGGAAAGGCACGGCCAAACTGGCTATCACCCGGCCAGAACTCTGTGCTGCATCGAGACTTGTTTGATTTTGTTCGCTTCGGCGACCAAATTCCAGGAAAACAAACTTGGCGACGATATAGCAATAGTGGGCGGGCGAGGCCCCTACGATTTCGCCCTTTTCCTCGAGCTTGCGGGCAACCCGATTGAGTGTTTCGTCGGCCAGATCGTCGGGTGAGGAACAATTCCGCCGGTCGAAGTAACGCGCCAGCCTGCGGCGCATCTCGAGATATCTTTCGCCATTGGAGTCAACGCCTTCATCAAGCCAGCTGAGGAATTGACGGAATGCCTCGGGATTTGGAGTCCAGTCCTTCTTCAACTGTGCCATGGCACTCGCGAGAGGGCGGTGAGCTCCTTCGCAGCGATTCTACACTAAGTCCTGTCGGCGACATCGGGCGGTTTGCAGCTAAACGTCAAATATGTGGCTAGTTGTCGTGTGACGTGCCAGAGGTAGAAGTGGTTGCATTCTGTGATTCGATTCGAGCCAGCACGCGATGCTCTTCTGGATAGTCGACTGCTCGGAGCCTATTGTCAGACCACGCAGAGAAATCCCGATCAGTCGGATTACCGGAAATGCGGAGTAAGCGGGAGAGGCACCAGGCGGAGGCAGTCTACTGTTCGCCGACTTGCCACGGGCCAAAGCTGAAGTTTCGGAGTACTGCACAGCCATAACGCTCACGACGGAAGGTTCAAGTTTCAGAATCGCGGTAGATTGGAACCCGCTCGGCGGGCGTTCGGATGGTGCCGGGGGACCGGTTCGCACCGTTCGCCCGTACTCGTTCAGCCTTTCGCTGGCAGCGTGAAGGGCTAGGGCCGAGAAGGTGTGCAAACATTTGTTTTGATACGTCTGATCGTGATCGCGTGACTGGAAGCCTGTCGGTACCGGGACCCACTTTCCATTGTGGCAAGCAGGTCGGCACGTACATGGGGATGATTCCGAGCGAGGACCGTCGCCGGCTGGCCCACGGAGCCAACGTGAGCCAACGCCTGCAGTTGATTCATGATCCGCGTACGCATCTGCACCAGCCGATGGCGATGCCACAACAGTTGCCGCAGATCCCGGTTCTCCGGACTCGGCACCCAGATCCGCGGAGAGTTGTCTTCCCGCATCTGCCGGAGCAGAAGTTGCGCGTCCTTGCTGCTTCTTGTTATCAACTTTCAACTAAACGCGGGGCATCCTCCCCGTAGAGGGCTGATGCTGGCGTCGTTACTGAGTCATTCGATTAGCCTCCTTTCCCGTGAAACCTCCTCGCAGGTTGTGAACCAAACTCAAGTCGGCAATCCACCGTTAGCAGGTAACCTCAACGTATTGTGCAACGGGACTGTCAGTTCTACCAGACGACGAAGGTGCTAGGCCGATCCTAGACTTACGCATCTGTGACTTTGGCGAAGGAGTGTGACATGACACCTGTAACAGCGGCCGAGAGGGCAACGCATTCCATAAGCGCGTACGGCACAGCGAGAACAACCGTTGCAGGAACACCTCTCAACGCCGAAGATTTGCGCAAGACCCATGCTTACTGGCGGGCCTGCAACTATCTGATGCTTGGGATGATCTACCTGCAGGACAATCCTCTCCTGAAAGACCCTCTGAAGGCGGAGCACATCAAGAATCGGCTTCTAGGACACTGGGGCGCAAGTCCTGGCTTGGCGTTTACTTACATCCATCTGAACCGCCTCATCAAAAAATATGACTTGGACATGATCTTCTTGGCGGGCCCGGGCCATGGCGCTCCTGGAGTTCTGGCGCCTGTTTACCTGGAAGGAGCCTATTCGGAAATCTATACGGACAAGAGCGAAGACGAAGAGGGCCTGCGGGAGTTCTTCAAGCAGTTTTCCTTTCCGGGCGGCATTGGGAGTCACTGCACACCGGAAACGCCCGGCTCGATCCACGAAGGGGGCGAGCTTGGATACGTGCTCTCGCATGCCTGCGGCGCCGCTTTCGATAATCCCGATCTGATTGTTGCGGCGGTAGTCGGTGACGGCGAAGCGGAAACTGGGCCTCTGGCGACTTCCTGGCACATCAACAAATTCCTTAATCCTATTCGCGACGGCGCGGTCCTGCCGATTCTGCATCTCAACGGCTACAAAATCAATAATCCCACACTGCTTGCGCGCATTAGCCACGAAGAGCTGGAAAGCATATTCCGGGGCTACGGCTGGACGCCGTACTTTGTGGAGGGTTCTGATCCGGAGAGCATGCACCAAGCAATGGCGGCCACGATGGAGCATTGCATCTGCCGAAATCAAGAAGCATCAGCAGAAGCTCGCAAGACAGGGGTGCCGGAGCGTCCTCGTTGGCCCATGATTGTGTTGCGGACTCCAAAGGGGTGGACTGCTCCGAAAGAGGTTGATGGCCACAGGCTGGAAGGATTCTGGCGGGCGCATCAGGTTCCGATGGCGGACGTCAAAAAAAATCCAGAACGCCTTCGTCAACTGGAAAGCTGGATGCGCGCTTACAAACCAGAAGAGCTCTTCGATCAAAGCGGGAAGCTGATCCCGGAACTGAAAGAACTCGCACCGACTGGCGGGCGGCGCATGGGCGCCAATCCTCACGCCAACGGAGGACGCCTGAAGAAAGCTCTGCGCCTTCCGGACTTCCAGACAGTACGCCTTGAAAGTCGACAAACCTGGGAGCTGATCGAGCAGAAAACACCCGTCCGTTGGGCGCGTTCCTCCGCGACGTAATGAAACTGAATATGAACAACTTTCGCGTCTTCGGTCCCGACGAAAATACTTCCAACAAGCTGAACGACATCTACGCAGTCAGCAAGAAGTTCTGGATTGCGGACTATTTCCCGGAAGACGCGGATGGCGGAGAGCTGGCTCCTGACGGTCGAGTCATGGAGATGCTCAGTGAGCATACTGTCGAAGGCATGCTTGAAGGCTATCTGCTTACGGGACGCCATGGCTTCATTTCGTCCTACGAGGCGTTTATCCATGTCATCGACTCGATGTTCAACCAACACGCCAAGTGGCTTTCCATCTGCAATCATCTTTCATGGCGCGAAAAGATCGCGTCACTGAACATCCTGGTCACTTCCACGGTGTGGCGGCCAGGACCACAATGGTTTTACGCATCAGGATCCCGGTTTTCTGGACGTGGTCGTCAACAAGAGCTCCGCCGTCACGCGAATCTACTTGCCTCCCGACGTCAATTCCCTGCTTTCGGTCGCGAACCACTGCCTGAAGAGCGAGAACTACGTCAACGTGATCGTCTGCGACAAGCAGATGCACCTTCAATATATGGACATGGACGCGGCGATCACGCACTGCACAAAGGGAATTGGCATGTGGGATCGGGCGTGCAACGATCAAGGCAGCGAGCCGGATGTGGTGATGGCTTCTGCCGGGGATATCCCTACGCAGGAAACTCTGGCGGCCATTGTGCTGTTGCGAGAGGAATTTCCCGATCTCAAGATTCGTTACATCAATGTGGTTGATCTATTCAGATTGCAGCCGAGCACGGAGCATCCTCACGGTTTGTCCGACCGGGACTTTGATTCGCTCTTCACAGTCGATAAGCCGATTATTTTCAATTTCCACGGATATCCATGGCTCATCCATCGATTGGCATACCGTCGCACAAATCATGACAACATGCACGTCCGCGGGTACAAGGAACAAGGCAACATCAATACTCCTTTGGAGTTGGCGATCGAGAATGAGATCGATCGTTTCAGTCTGGCGATGGACGTCATTAAGCGCGTTCCGAGACTGCAGCGAATCGGGGCCCACGCCATGGAAAAATTCCGCAACGAGCAGATTGCGTGCCGGAACTATGCCTACGAGCACGGCACTGACAAGCCAGACGTTGCCGGCTGGAAGTGGCCGCAATAGATACACAGACCTCGTGGTCGAGCCTGGTCGTGCCGAATTAAAGCCAAATTTCATGGCGCTCCGCGAGCACGGCCGATCGGTAAAGTGCCGATGAACGTTCTCGTACTCAACTCGGGAAGCTCCAGTCTGAAGTTCCAGCTGATCGCTACTGATCTTGGCCGGATTACGCAGAACAATGATGAGCGCTTGTGCCGCGGGCTGATCGAGCGGATCGGAGGAGAAGCGATCATCTCGGTCCAGACGCGTAAAGGTCTCCGAGCAGAAGTTTACAGCTTCACTTTCGGATATTTCGGGGTCCTTGGAATACCTGGTGCGGTGGATCGCGTCAGACGAATCAGGAATAACGGAAGTCGGATCTCCGTCCGATATCCATGCCGTCGGACATCGCGTGGTTCACGGGGGCGAATTGTTTACCGAATCCACGGTGATCACTGACGAGGTGTTAAAGGGAATTGAGGAATGCATCGATTTGGCTCCCCTGCACAACCCCAACAACATCAAGGGTATTTTGGCGTCGCGGCAAGTATTCGGTCCAAAACTGCCTCAGGTCGCGGTTTTTGACACGTCCTTCCATCATTCCATCCCAGAGCATGCATACCTCTACGCCGTGCCCTATCACTTGTATAGACGCCACCACATTCGTCGTTACGGATTTCATGGCACGTCACACCGATATGTGGCTGACCGATACAGGGCCTTGCGTGCGTTAACCAAAGAACAGACTCATGTAATCACGCTCCACCTGGGCAATGGCTGCTCTGCTACGGCCATTCGCGGTGGCCGCTCCGTGGACACTTCGATGGGCATGACGCCCCTGGAGGGCCTGGTTATGGGGACCCGCTCTGGCGATATCGATCCAGCCATCGTAAACCTCATCGCCACGAAAGAAGGCCTGTCCACACATGAAGTGGATGCTCTTCTCAACACCCAGTCCGGATTGCTGGGCATCTCCGGGCTGACGAACGATATGCGTGTGTTGTTGAAGGAACTAAAGAGATCAAGATGACCGCCGGGTTCGCCTTGCCATTGAGATCTTTTGTTATCGCGCAAGAAAATACATTGGCGCATTTCTTGCCTGCATGGGCGGCGCGGATGCGATTGTTTTCACAGGAGGGATCGGAGAAAACTCGCCCGACATCCGTGCTCGCATTTGCGAAGGCCTCGAATGGGCAGGATTGAGGCTGGACGACAACAGGAATAAGCAGACGGTCGGATTAGAAGACCAGATCAGTAGTGATGATTCCAGCTTGCATGCATTCGTGATTCCGACGGACGAAGAGCTCCTGATCGCACGCGATACCGTGCGATGCATTTTGGGCCCATGCAACCTGGAAAACCACTCGAGAAGCGGCAGCCGCCGGCATGAACTCCGGCGCTGGGAGGACGATGCAGCGTGTGGAAAAGCGATGAAACTTCCCATAGTCTATCTGGCGAGACACGGTGAAACCGCATGGACCTTGTCGGGCCAGCACACCGGGCTTACCGACCTCCCACTGACCGAACATGGCGAGCGCACCGCTCGGCGACTCGGTGAACGTCTGCAAGGGCTGACTTTCGCGAAGGTGTTCACGAGTCCGTTGCAGCGTGCACGCCGGACATGCGAACTGGCGGGGTTTGGCTCCGTCGCCGAGATCGACCCTGACCTCGTCGAGTGGGACTATGGGAAATATGAAGGTCGGCGCGGTACTGAAATCCGCGCGGAGCGCCCAGACTGGAACTTGTTCCGCGACGGCTGCCCTGGAGGCGAAACGCCTCAGCAAGTCAGCGCCCGCGCGGACCGAGTCGTCAGCCGGGCGCGCGCGATTCTGGGAGACGTACTACTTTTCACAAGCGGACATTTCATGCGGGTATTGGCGTCGCGCTGGCTCGGGCTCGAACTGACGGCTAACAGCAGATATTTCATGTTGAGCACGGCAAGCCTCAGTGCCTTGGGCTATGAAAACGATCTTTCCCGGCCGGTGATTCGATTCTGGAACGACACTCGCCACGTGGATGAGCCCGAAGTAGCGACGCACGCGAGTCCGTGAGGATCGCGCCTCAAAGGAATCCAGTGTAAATAGCAGCTCAACTTCAGAGAGGAAGACTCCGATGAGTACAAAGGGTATCGCGGCAAGCCGGGCAAAAGCAGCGCAAGAAGATCCATCCAAACTTCTCAAACAATATGGGTGCGGCCCCATTCAGTTTATGGGAACTGATGGGCTGTACGAACGGCATCTTCACTTCGACAATGTCATCGACGAAAAATTGATTGGCCCGCGAGCACGCTTTGAAGCAGTTGCGCGATCCATCCGAGATGTCCTTTCGCAGCGATGGGTGCTCACCGAGAAAACTTATGAACAAAGAAATCCTAAGCGCGTCTACTACCTTTCCATGGAGTTTCTCCTCGGCCGCTCGTTGGCCAATAACGTCACCAACCTTCTGCTTGATCCGCTCGTAACGCAAACAGCGAAACAGCAGGACGTTGATTTGCTCGCCTTGCTGGAGCAAGAACCCGACGCTGGGTTGGGAAACGGAGGACTGGGACGGCTGGCAGCATGCTTCCTTGATTCCATGGCTACGATTCAGCTTCCAGCCATGGGCTACGGCCTGCGATACGAATATGGCATTTTTAAGCAGCTTATCCAGGACGGCTGGCAATACGAGCAGCCGGATAACTGGCTGCGGCAGCCGGATCCGTGGGAGGTCGTTCGTCCACAGGAGAAAGTGGAAATCAAGCTGAACTGTTCCTTCGAGGTGCATGGGGGGACTTTGCGCGCGGTTCCCGGCAAGCCGTCCATGTTGTACGGTGTCCCTTTCGATCGTCCTGTCGTGGGCTATGCTGGTAGGACCGTCAACACGCTCCGACTGTGGGCCGCGGCCAGCCCAGATTATTTTGATTTCCAGAGGTTTAGCAGCGGCGACTTTGTTGCTGCTCTTACCGAGACTCTCGCCGCGGACAGTCTAACGCGAGTGCTCTATCCCGATGACAGCACGAGCATGGGCCGTGCCTTGCGCCTAGTCCAGCAGTACCTCCTCGTGGCATGTTCGCTCGCAGACCTCGTGCGGCGTTTCCGCCGCAGCAACTCAGATTGGAGCGCATTGCCTGAAAAAGTCGCCATCCAGCTGAATGACACCCACCCGACCCTGGCGATCCCGGAACTGATGCGCATCCTACTGGATGAAGCACACCTTGAATGGGGCCAGGCATGGGATCTCACGCAGCAGACGCTCGCTTACACGAACCACACGCTACTCCCTGAAGCTCTTGAGAAGTGGCCTGTCGCATGGTTCGAGACCATGCTGCCGCGTCACCTGGAAATCATTTACGAGATTAATCGTCGCTTCCTTGATTCAGTCCGCGGCCGCTTTCCCGGCGACGAAGGGCGCGTCGCACGCATGAGTCTGATAGAAGAAGGCCCACAGCGCAACGTTCGCATGGCTAATCTGGCGATCGTCGGCTCGCACAGCACCAACGGCGTCGCTGCGATTCACTCCGGATTGCTGCGCGCGACAACCGTCAAGGAACTGGCTGAGATGTTTCCTGAGCGTTTCAACAACAAGACGAACGGTGTGACGCCGCGCCGCTGGTTACTTCTCGCTAATCCCTCGCTCGCTGCCACAATCACCGAAGTCATAGGCGATGGGTGGATCACTGATCTCACTCAACTGAGCAAACTCAAGCGACTTGCGGACGACCACGGCTTTCGCGACGCATTCCGTCAAGCGAAGCGCAAAGCCAAAGTACAGTTTGCTGATTGGCTCAAGGTGACGACGCGACAGGCCGTGGACCCGGACACAATCATTGATTGTCAGGTCAAGCGCATTCACGAGTATAAGCGGCAGCTGCTCAACGCCCTGCGAGTCGTCGTGCTCTACAACCGGCTGAGGGAAAACCCGAACCTGGAGATGGCGCCTCGTACTTTCTTCTTCGCCGGCAAGGCGGCACCCGCCTACCGGCTGGCCAAGCTGATCATAAAATTCATCAACAATCTTGGCTGCCACCATTGATAGTGACCCGGCGGTGCGCGGCCGTCTAAAGGTACTCTTTCTGCCCGATTACTGCGTTTCCCTCGCCGAGCGATTGATTCCTGCCAGCGATGTTTCGAATCAGATTTCCACTGCCGGTTACGAAGCCAGCGGCACGAGCAACATGAAATTCATGATGAACGGCGCGCTGACGATCGGCACGAGGGACGGCGCGACCATCGAGATGGCGGAAGAAGGAGGCGAGGAGAATTTCTTCCTGTTCGGCCTGACAGCCGAGCAAGTGGCGGACAGCCGTGGCTGGTACAACCCGCACTGGCACTACGAAAATGAACCGGAGACGCGTGCGGCGCTGGATTTGATTTTCTCCGACCATTTCAGCCGCAATGAGCCCGGTGTCTTCGAACCGCTGCGCGAAACGCTGTTGACGGGCGGAGACTACTACATGCACCTGGCGGACCTCAGGTCCTATCTCGAAGCGGACCAGACGGTTGTGCGAGTTGTATGCCAATCCGCATGCGTGGGCTCGCAAAGCCATTTTGAATGTTGCGAATTCGGGAAAGTTTTCGAGCGACCGGACGATCAAGGAGTACGCGACCGACATATGGAAGGCGGAACCATGTCCGGTACCGTAAGTGCGAAATCATTAATCGGTGAACTGAAGAGAAAAAGGGCGATCTCAGCTCTCGCTGGAAAGTTGGCGCCGAAAGAGATGTTGGTGGATGTGGCGCGTCTCGAACGGGAATACTTTGAGAGGCGGCCCGACACTGCAGACCCGAACCAATTGGTCAGCTTTGGAACGAGCGGCCATCGAGGCTCGCCGCTGGACGGTACATTCACCGAAGCGCACATCCTGGCCATCACCCAGGCCATTTGCGACTACCGGACGAAGTCACGGAGTGGACGGGCCTCTGTACATGGGTAAAGACACGCACGCGCTCTCCGGACCTGCACAGCGCACTGCGCTCGAAGTCCTGGCCGGCAATAGCGTGGAAACTTTCATCCAGGAAGATGACGGCGTGACGCCAACGCCTGTCATCTCCCGGGCCATCCTCGTGTACAACCGAGCGCCGCAAAGAGCATCTTGCGGATGGCATTGTCATTACGCCCTCGCATAACCCACCGCGGGACGGCGGCTTCAAGTACAACCCACCCAACGGGGGTCCCGCCGACACGGAGGTGACGCAGTGGGTCGAGACACGGGCAAACGAGCTGTTGCGAAAGGGCAATGCAGGGGTAAATCGCGTGCCGTTCTCCAGCGGCCATCAAGGCAGCGACCATTCACGAGCAAGATTTCGTCCTGCCATACGTGAACGATTTGCGGAATGTAGTGGATATGGAAGTAATTCGCGCCGCCGGTGTCAAGCTGGGCGTGGATCCGCTCGGCGGCGCATCGAGACCTTATTGGGAGCCTATCAATTCCTGTCTATCGGACTGAACATCGACGGTAGCGAATCCAGTGATCGACCCGACCTTTTCATTCATGACAGTCGATCACGACGGAGTGATCCGGATGGACTGCTCAAGTCCGTATGCGATGGCGCGCCTAGTTGACCTCAAGGACGAGTATCGCCTTGCTTTCGGCAACGATCCGGACGCGGACCGGCACGGAATTGTCACACCTACCTCGGGACTAATGAATCCCAATCACTATCTGGCCGTGGCGATCCACTACTTGCTCACGCACAGGCCACTCTGGTCCGTTGAAGCTGCTGTCGGAAAGACACTGGTCAGCAGCAGCATGATCGATCGCGTCGTGAAAAAGCTCAACCGCCAATTGTCTGAGGTTCCGGTGGGGTTCAAATGGTTTACGGAAGGTCTATTTGACGGCTCGTATTGTTTCGGCGGCGAGGAGAGTGCCGGGGCGAGTTTCTTGCGGTTGGATGGTTCAGTTTGGACGACTGACAAGGATGGCCTCATCATGGACCTGCTTGCCGCTGAGATTACCGCTCGCACAGGCAGAGGATCCAAGTGAGCACTATCCGCGAATTAACCGCGGAATTTGGCATGCCGTTCTATACGCGCATTGATGCGCCAGCCACGCCGCGACAGAAGGCGAAGTTGCAGAAATTGTCGCCCGAAGATGTAAAGAGAGTCGGAACTCGCAGGGGAGCCGATCCTCGGTAAGCTTACCCGGGCCCCAGGAAACAATGCCCCTATCGGAGGCTTAAAGGTCGTTACATCCAGTGGATGGTTTGCCGCCCGGCCTTCCGGCACAGAGAACATTTACAAAATCTACGCAGAGAGCTTTAGGGACCAGCGCCACCTGGACACACTTGTGAACGAGGCGCAACAAATCGTGGATAACGCATTGTTGTAATAGATGTTGTTGGCAGAGAGAAAACAAAGTTATGAGCGAACCAAGCCCAGCCGATAAATCTTCCGCCCTTCCTGCAGGATTATCGGGCTTCTGGTGTGCTACTGCACGTCACGTCCCTCCCATCACCCTACGGAATTGGCGATATGGGACCGGCAGCGTTTGCGTGGATTGACCGACTGCAAGAAGCCGGGCAGAGCTGGTGGCAAGCCTTGCCATTTGGTCCGACTGGATATGGCGACTCTCCCTACCAAGCGCTTTCATCCTTTGCCAGCAACGGTTTGCTCGATCAGCCCGGAACTCCTGCTCAAGGATGGATTGCTCCATGAGAACGCATGCGAAGATTCGTCATTTCCGTCAGGGGTTGTCGATTATGGCGCGGTAATTCAGTTCAAGCACCGATTGCTCGACCAGGTATGGGATAACTTCAGCGCTGGCATCCGAAGAGACCTGCGTGCTCCTTACGAGCGGTTTTGCCACCTGCAGGCGCACTGGCTGGAAGATTATGCACTCTTCCGCGCTCTAAAAGAGAAGTACCAGGGCATTTCTTACCTTGATTGGCCGGCGGAATTAGTTCAGCGAGTTCCTGCGGCTATAACAAATGCTCGGCGAGAATTGTCAAAGCTGATTGATAAGGTCCGTTTCGCCCAATTCTTGATATTTCGGCAGGCGCAGCAGCTCAAGGAGTATGCACACTCTCGTGGAGTCGGATTGATCGGCGATCTTCCGTTCTTCGTTTCGCCGGATTCAAGCGATGTGTGGGCGCACCCTGAACTGTTCCTGCTTGACGAAGGATTCCGTCCGCGATTTGTCGCCGGGGTGCCCCCTGACTATTTCAGTGAGAACGGACAACTGTGGGGCAACCCCGTCTATGATTGGGGTGCCCTCCGCCGTACCGGCTTCCTTTTTTTTATAGATCGTTTGCGCGCTCTCCTTGCTCACGTGGATGTGATTCGATTGGATCATTTCCGTGCATTCGTTGCGGCATGGCACGTACCCTGCCAATGCACAGACGGCACGGACAGGGGAGTGGATGCCGGGCCCAGGTGCAGAGTTTTTTCATGCGGTCCGAAAGGAACTAGACGCGCTGCCATTTATCGCTGAGGATCTCGGTCTGATCACGCCTGATGTTTGCGCGCTGCGCGATGAGTTCCATATTCCCGGAACAAGAGTGCTTCAGTTCGCCTTTGATGGAAGTCCGGATAACCCTCATCTCCCCGCGAACTATCCGACCAACACCGTGGTGTATACGGGAACGCATGATAACGATACAACTCGCGGATGGTTCGAAGCCCATACCGAGGCGGAACGGGGAAAAATCCGGAGCTATCTGAATCGAGCCCACTGCGATAGCAGCGAAGTCGCTCGCAGAATTACTCCACATAGCGTGGTGTTCTGTCGCGGGGCTCGCTATCGCTCCCTTGCAAGACTTACTCAGTTTGGGTTCCGAGGCTCGGATGAATTTGCCTGGTTCAGCGGAAGCAAACTGGTGTTGGCGCTTGACGGAGGACATGCTGAACACCCCGGTTTTGCAACAACTCAGGGATCTGACGGCATCTTCCAGTCGTTTGCGCCTGTCGCAAACTTTGCCTACTGCGAAGATGGTGAAAGCTGCATCGTAAGAGCCACAGTCGAACTCTTCGCCAGTCTTATGGAGGGATAAATGAAAGCGACACAATTACTACACAATTTAGGCCAGAGCATCTGGCTCGATAATATCACGCGCGATTTACTCGACAGCGGCACGCTCAAGCGCTACATCGATGAACTGTCGGTGACAGGACTCACCTCGAATCCCACGATTTTCAATCATGCCATCAAAAATAGCTCGGCTTACGGCTGCAGCTATTCGCAGGAAGTTCGCCGAAGGCAAATCCGGTGAGGCGCTCTTTTTTGAGCTGGCGTTGGAAGACCTGACCCGCGCCGCTGACCTGCTTCGCCCGATCTTCGACCGAACAAATGGTGTGGACGGATGGGTATCGCTTGAAGTGTCGCCGTTGCTTGCCTACGATACAGCCAAGACTTTGGCGGCTGCGAAAGAACTGCACGCGCGCGCGGCCCGCCCGAACCTTCTCATCAAAATCCCTGGCACCAAGGAAGGACTACCTGCGATCGAGGAGGCAATCTTCGCCGGAATTCCTATCAACGTCACACTCTTATTTTCGAGCGATCACTATCTGGCGACGGCCGAAGCGTTCCTTCGGGGAATCGAGCGGCGCATAAAAGCTGGGCTCAAGCCCAATGTCGGCTCGGTGGCATCGGTCTTTGTCAGCCGCTGGGACGCCGCTGTCACGGGAAAAGTCCCCAGAGCATTGAATCATAAGCTTGGGATTGCTATCGCAATGCGAACGTATAAGGCAGCGCGCGACTTGCTCAGCTCGCCACGCTGGCACCGTATCTACAACGCTGGCGCCTATCCACAGCGACTGTTGTGGGCCAGCACGGGGACAAAGGACCCCACGGCATCCGACATTCTGTACGTCAAAGCGCTCGCGGCACCGTTCACGGTAAACACAATGCCCGAGGCAACCTTGAAAGCGCTCGCCAATCACAAAGAACTCGGATCGATTCTGCCAGCTGATGGCGGCGACTGTGAAGTGGTGCTGTCGCGGCTCGCTGAACGCTGGTGTCAACGTCGATACCCTGGCTGCTCAGCTCCAGGAGGAAGGAGCCAAGTCGTTCGTGAAGTCGTGGGATGAGCTGATGAGTCAGATTAGCTCCAAGGCTGTGCTTAAGGCAGCCGTTGGTTGATTCGTCTGAGTGAATGATCGGCCACCGAGGAAAGGATGACAAACAAGTGCCGTGCAACGAATCCACCAGGCGGTTAGGGCTCTAGCCCCGAATATAGGCCGAAGCGCTCCTCTCGGCGCAACAGTCGGCTGCAGCGGAGTGAATTTCAGTTTGTACTCGCGTGATGCTTCGGCGATCGAACTGTTGTTTTTCGATCGTGAAGACGACGGGCGGCCCGCCCGTGTGATCGCTTTGGATCCAGCCGTCCACCGCACTTACCACTACTGGCATGTCTTCGTTCCTGGCGTGCAGGCAGGCCAGCTCTATGGATATCGGGTTCATGGGGCGTTCGATCCCATCAAAGGGATGCGCTTTGACGCTGATAAAGTCTTGCTCGATCCATATGGTCGCGGCGTCGTTGTCCCTAAAAACTACTCTCGTAAGGCGGCCGAAGAAAAAGGCGATAACGCCGCGACAGCGATGAAGAGCGTGATTGTGGATCTACGCACCTACGACTGGGAAGGCGACACACCGCTTGACCGACCATCGTCTCAGTCGATCGTGTACGAAATGCACGTTAGAGGATTTACGCGGCATCCGAGCTCGGGCGTCTCAGCGGAGACACGCGGCACTTTTCGCGGACTCATCGAGAAGATTCCCTACCTCAAGGACCTAGGCATCTCGGCTGTCGAACTTCTTCCCGTATTCCAGTTTGATCCCCAGGATTGCCCGCCAGATCGTGTTAACTACTGGGGTTACGCGCCGATCTCGTTTTTCGCGCCGCACCAAGCGTACAGCTCTCGACAAGATTCCCTGGGCCCGGTGAACGAGTTTCGCGACATGGTCAAGGCTCTGCATCGAGCGGGGATCGAGGTAATCCTTGACGTTGTCTTCAATCACACAGCGGAAGGCAATCACTCTGGGCCAACGTTGAGTTTTCGCGGACTCGATAACAACGCTTACTACATCTTGGAACAGGACCGCTGGCGCTATGCCAACTACAGCGGTACCGGAAACACCCTCAATGCCAATCATCCCGTCGTTCGCCGGATGGTCCTGGATAGCATCCGCTATTGGGTGAAAGAGATGCATGTGGATGGTTTCCGTTTTGATCTCGCTTCGATCCTCGCGCGCGATTCCAGCGGCCAGGTGATGCCTAATCCCCCTGTCCTCTTGGATATCGAAACGGATCCAGATCTCGCAGGGACAAAGATGATCGCTGAAGCTTGGGATGCCGCCGGACTGTACCAGGTCGGCAACTTTGTTGGAGACAGCTGGAAGGAATGGAATGGACACTTTCGTGATGATGTGAGGAGTTTTTTTCGCGGGGACGACGGGCTCATTGCAGCGTTTTGCAGACAGACTTCTTGGCAGCCACGAAATCTATCGCCATGAACAGCGCGAGGCAGAACAGAGCGTAAACTTTGTAACATGTCACGACGGATTCACACTCAACGACCTAGTCTCTTACAACGAGAAACACAACGAGACCAACGGCGAAGACAACCGTGACGGGACGGCAGACAATCGAAGCTGGAACTGTGGTATCGAAGGTCCTACCAATGATCCTGCAATTGAGGGACTACGAAACCGTCAGGTGAAGAATTTCTTCACCGTTACAATGCTCTCTCTTGGTTTGCCCATGTTCCTGATGGGCGATGAAGTCCGACGAACCCAGCATGGCAATAACAATGCCTACTGCCAGGACAACGAATCCAATTGGTTCGATTGGTCGCTGGTCGCGAAGCACGCGGATGTGCATCGGTTTGTGAAATTACTCATCGCGAGACGACTGTTGCGAGATACCGGCCCCGAGCGCGGGCGGATGACTTTGACTCAGTTGATCAGCGGGGCGACTAAGAACTGGCATGGGATGAAACTCAATCAACCTGACTGGAGCGATCAATCGCACAGTGTTGCCTTCAGTGCCGAGTTAAAAGGGGAGGGTCTGCTCGTCTACTTCATCTTCAACGCTTACTGGGAGCCTCTCGAGTTTGAACTGCCGCGGCCAGAGAAAAGCGAGGAAGGTTACTGGAGGCGCTGGATCGACAGTTTCCTAGACGCACCCCAAGACATCGTTCCCTGGCAAGAAGCACCCACGGTTCCTGACCACACGTATCGAGCGGGGCCCCGCTCCGTGGTCGTCCTCTGGGCAGGTCTTGACGATGGAGCGCTTTGAAGATCCTAACGAGGAAGGGATGAAGGTCGGACAGCGTTTGATGGATTTAATAGTCTCATTGTAGGCCTAATTGGCATTCGCAGCTCAAGCGCTACACTGGAACAGCACCAATATCCCCATAGTATTCCTCGAAGATCGGACTGGTCTGCCAGGTGTGGGCAAGTGGATCTTCACTAATCTGCACAAGGGTCAGACATCAAGCAGTTTTGGTTGATTAATGGTGAAAACGAATGAGACCAAGAACATCAGAACGACCTCTGCAGATCAAACCACGCCCGCATCCCTTAGAGATTTCGCCGAAAGCAGGTGCAACCGTTCGCTATTTTTTAAAATAACCCAATGGCTAAATCACTCCCTACTTCAAGACCGTCTGTTTTGGGCAATGCAGGAAACGGGAAACGTCTTACCTCATTAGCTCGAGGGCAGCCGAGTCAACGCTCGTCCCCGCGTACCAAGACACCTCTTTTGGATACACCTTTTTTCTGTGCGTCAGGAGATCGAAGAATCAAATAGATAGACTGCCTCTGGCTGGCACCCTTTGATACTGCAGGGCAATTGAAGAACGGCAGGCAGAGGACTTCCCGGAACGGATCTCAGGGACAGCCAGCCAGATTTCACTTGTACGGTAACGGCGGCGGTCTCAACAGGTCGATGCAACACCATCTGGTATAGATTTTCTTTCAAGGATGGTGTTCATGGCCGAAGGGAAGCGGTTTGGGCTTTCTGCAATGCAGAAGAGCGACCTGTGGAGGCGTTGGAAGGCGGGACAGTCGCTGCATGAGATTGGGCGTGCGTTCGGCAAGAGTCATTCATCCATTCGCTGTGTCGTGTCGCTTCGCGGGGGGATTGTTCCGGTAACCCGTCGACGCTCGCTGCTGGCACTCACACTGCCTGAGCGAGAGGACATCTCTCGAGGGATTGCTTGCGGTTCGTCGATTCGTAAGATAGCCCAGCTTCTGGAGCGAGCCGCGTCGACGGTGAGCCGGGAAGTGGTACGTCATGATGGCCGTCCTGAATATCGAGCCAATGAAGCGGATGCCCAAGCTTGGAAGTCGGCTTTGCGGCCGAAACCCTGCCTTCTTGCTATCCACGAGAAGCTGCAGGAGATCGTTGCGAGTAAACTGCTGTTGGACTGGTCGCCGGAACAGATCTCCGGTTGGCTGAAGACCCAGTATCCCCATGACGAGAGCCTGCGCGTGTCCCACGAGACCATTTACCGTAGCCTGTTCATCCAAGCGCGGGGAGTGCTGAAAAAAGAGCTGCTTGGACATCTGCGGTCCAAGCGCCGCATCCGCCGTTTGCAGCACTCTCGTGTCTTTAGGGACTCGCGTGGTCAAATCGTAGATGCCATCTCCATCCGTCAAAGTCCCCAGTCTCCAGCAGCTTCGCCGCTACATGATTGCGCGCAGCCTTTTCAAGCCCACCAGCCTGCTGCGGGCCATTGCGCGCCTGGGCTTTGTCCAGGCCGACCCGATTCGCGCGCCCGCTCGGGCCCAGGATCTGATCCTCGTGCGCCGCGTTAACTGCTGCAGCACGAACTGGGCTTTGCCGGTCTACGGCCACGCCGCAGCAGCGCCTTTCGGCGGGCGCTGGACGAGGCGTTGCAGCAGATGCAGGAGTTTCTGGAACTCTAGCACGCGCAGTTACTTCATATAAATAGACGACGGAGCGGTTAGACTTGGACCCTCGATGCAGGAGGAGTCCATGTTCAAAGTTTTATATCGTTGCAATCGGACCATCGAACGTCACACCAATAGCCCGCTGGCAGACCCAACCCGGTGGTGCTTGGTAGGTCGGATTACCGGTAACTTGGGTACTAGCCTCCACTTTTCCGGTAACGGCACAATAGCGAAATTCTTTGGCAAATGGATTTCGGCCCGTAGAACTTGGGATTTTCTACTTACGAGATAATTCCCAGTCACCAGTTACTTCTTGGCTGGCTGCGCCGGAACCTGCTGCTCGCTGCTGGGTGGCACGATGTTCTTCAACCGCATATACGTGACCAGGTTTCCGTAGTGCTCTAGGTCATGCATGTTGTTGACCGTCAGCGCGCTCAGCCGCGGCGCGTCATTCCCAAACAGCTTGACCGTTTGCACCGCCGTGGCATCGGTCAGCCCGTCATACGCCTTATCGCAGTACGCAAACGCCGTATTCAGCGCGGCAATCAGATCCGCCTTGGATGTTTTCGTGTGCTCGATGTCCAGCGCCGGATTTTTCTCCCCCAGTGCGATTGAGCAGAACGCGTACTGCGCATCGGCCACGTGTCCCACGATCTGTCCGTAGCTGCGCACCGTGTCCACAGGTTTGAAACTGTAATTTTCCTCCGGCATCTTCTCCGCCGACTTCAGCAGCACGTCCTTCACCCGGGCGTAGGCGAATTTGTTCCACGTGCTCAGCCGGTTCTGCGGGCTCGCCATCGGTTTCTCCTGCGCCGCCTTGTCCTGGGCGAACATCACCCCAGCCGGCACCGCAAGGCCCAATACCACTACACTCAGTAATGTTTTCATATACACCCCCTCAACCAACATCTACGCACAACCGGCCCAGAAGTTTCGCCCAACATGGCATGTTTCTGGTCCGGGCACAGCTTCAGCTGTGCCAAAACTGGCACAACGGCAATGCGACTTCAGCAGTTGGGGCTATTTTTGTAGCTTGACTCCTGTAGCGCTGCCTTTCCTACCGGTGATTCTTGCCTATGTTATGGGTAAAACCGCCTTCAAGAACTTCTCTTTTAGTTCGTGTAAGTTGTTACTCTTTCTAGTCGTGGTGGGTTCACACGGTAGAGGTCTGGGGTCCGCGTCCCCTCACGCAAATCCTCACGGGCAGGAGCCGTTTCAAGATAACTTCCCGTAGGTCGCGTTACGGGACATCTGCCCAACCGATCTGGGGGGCAAATCCACCTCTCCGGTAAGCGCGTTAATCAGGAGTTACCCAGTGTGGGTAAAGCAATTGGGCCGAAATCTCGACAATGATGTCTAATTCTGTGTATCTCTAGTCAGCAAACGCGGGGTCATTTTGATAGGTCGATTCCGGTCAAGATTCGCAGCCACAATCAATGGACTAACTCTGCCATCATTTCAGCATGAATTACTTTGAATTGCGTCTCAGAAATTTTCTCCGCCACAAGCACTCCGTCATCGCAAAGCACACGGATGCGGTCGCCAACACTCAATATCTTGGTAAATTCCTTGAGTTCTACGCACTCCTCGGCTAAATCTGGATGTAACGGATGGCTGAGATTCATAACTCGCGCAGCTTCAAATTGATTTTCTTTCCCGACCCACCGTGATTGATCCGCAATTCTGCCCGCAACCCGCCCATATCTACCTACAGTCCTTTTGCACCAGTCCAGCACCACTGAGAGCGGCAAGCCGACCGCCCAAATTCCACGTTTTGTCGACATCCTTCGTCTCCACTACCGCCGTTAAGTTTTCCCACAAAAGAAAATATCTTCAGACTCGTTCGGAGTATCTGTGACATGACGGGACGCTGTCGTTGCTCGGGGACAACGAACTGTAACGGAGCTGATTCTACGGAAAATGAGATTTGCAAGCGTGTAGCGCGCGTTAATCAGGACTTGTCCCGCATTTTATCGCGGCCTGTTATAGACTCAACGCGATGACAAACGAGGTTGCAGCAAATGTTCAATCCGTTCGACTACCCATTTCTTATTCTTGTGGTTTCTTTGCTCACATTTTGGATCTCAGCGTGGATCGGTTCCTCACTCCGCTCGAGGCAGCCGAACCTGAGGGAAGACAGCCGTGACGATTTCGCGTTCGTTCTCGGCGCTGCCCTGACATTGCTAGGCCTTATCATCGGATTCACCTTCTCGATGGCCGTTTCCAGGTATGATCAGCGCAAGAACCTTGAAGAGCAAGAAGCCAACGCTATCGGAACGGAATATGTCCGAGCAGACTTTTTGCCTACCGCTGATGCAGCGAAGGTGCGCGTGTTGCTGAAGAGCTATCTCGATCAGCGCATGCTCTATTACAAAGCCCGAGACAAGCAAGAGCTTCGGCAAATCAGCGCCGAGATCGCTCGGCTGCAGACCGAGATGTGGTCCGCGGTCGCTATACCCGCTGCTGCGCAGCCAACGCCTGTGATGGCTCTCTCTGCTGCCGGCATGAATGATGTATTTAACTCGGAGGGATACACCCAGGCCGCCTGGTGGAACCGCCTCCCAATTGCGGCATGGAGCCTCCTGATTGCGATTTCCATCTTCTGCAATCTATTGGTCGGATATGCCGCACACGGGAAAAGCACTTTCCTCTTTCTAATCCTGCCTATCGCTCTTTCGATATCACTTTTTCTTATAGCAGACATTGATAGCCCGCGTGGCGGGGTCATCCGCGTGTGGCCGCAGAATCTACAGCGCCTCGCCGAGTCCCTGCATCCGCAATGAAGCTAGACGTTTAGGTAGCAAGAAACCAAGCAAAGAGAACCAAAAGTGTTGTACAAGTCGCTCATTTCTGGGCTCAAGTCCCGATAAGTCGTGCTTATCGTACAAGTGAAATTGGCCCGATCCTCAATGTCCGGTAATCCGACTTACAAGGAGTTAACCGGGGATACTATCAGGATTTGTCGGAACCGGGGACATTCCTAAAGTACTTTGACATCGAGACAATCGGTTCGTTGACATAAGCTTGCAGAAATATATATTGGAGGTTCCTTGTTTTGCCTCCTTCAAAGCTACGAGAACCTTAGTTTTTGCGTGGCATCGTGATCCTGCGTCCCCGCGCACCGGGCAGGGCACACAGCGGCTGACGTTGCGCAGCGCTCGGGCTGATCAGGCAATGCAAATCGACGAGAACACGGGGGACTTCGATGCAAGCATCAGGTGGAACCGGAACTGAGGAGCGGGAACGATGGAACACCGTAGAAGAGTTATGCGACCGCTACCTGGGCGGGCGCCCATCCGAAGCCGCACTTCAAGTGCTCAGGAACGCAGAACAGCAACGGCCGGAAGTGCGCGATTTCGTGGAGCGCGCGTTTCGGCTCATGGCACTCTCGAAGTTCGATCCGCGCGATTTTTCACCCTTCGTGGCACGCTTCTTCACAGTGATCGCGCCGGGCATTTTGCCTGGGGCCTGGGGAGGAATCGTGCCGCCCTTCACGCTCCCGGGGCGGCATAGGAAAATCGATGCCTATTTGCGCTCGAATGAATGGGCGAAGTTCGAGCCAGGGACGGTCTTGTTGGATGTGGGATGCGGGTTTCCTCCTCAGACTTCCATTGAAGCGGCGGAGGCGTTTCCGGAATGGCGAATCGTTGGCGCGGATCCGACTTTTGAACAATATCTCCTGTACGACGAACGTGAGAACTATGCATGTCTCGACCGGACGGGAAGAGTGCGGTATTTTCAAGCCAGCCGCCCGGAAGAGTTTCTCCGCTTGTACTCCGATCGAGACGCCACGATTCAGCATTTTTCGCAGGCGTTCGCGCAACTGCTCCCCAGTCTTCCCGCCGATGAGGGAACACTATCCACTGCGGAACACGACGGCAGGCGTCTGGTCCGCCATCCTATGAGTGCCTACGAGCGATCCAACCTCACATTCGTTCAGGGGGGATTTGGATCAAGCGGCTTGCCGGAAGCGGGAGTCGTGCGCAGTTTCAACGTGCTCATCTACTACGACGCGGATTTTCGCCGTGAGGCGGAAGAATGGGTAGCGCAGGTTCTGCGCCCGGGAGGACTGTTCGTTTGCGGCCGGGACGACTCGGAATCGCTAAATGCTCACTATTCGGTGTACCGCAACGAAGGCGGCCGGCTAGTGGAGAAGGAATTTGCGTTCGGCGTGGAAACAGTCCGCCATTCCGTGTGGTTTGCCCTGCACGATGGCGAGCGGGAAACCTGGCGGCTTGCGGAACTGCTGGGAATCCTGCGGTCTGATCGGGAGTTTCTGCGCGATTACGACGCCCGGTTGGACGCTCTGTTGGCAGAAAACAAGATGGCCGTTCGCGATGAGAACGGACGTCTCGCCGAGCCGCCCGAGCCCATCGACGCGGCGCGGGCGCTTCCGGTTTACCATGAGATCGCGCGTGAGATCGAGGCGGAGTTCGCCGACCGGGCTGTGTCCGTGCTCCAGCGAGCGGGCCTGCATGCATGGCGAAATCCGGTAGGACACATCGCCGTCGGCGCCTGACAGGCGTGATCCGTTCTGGACGCCGCAGGGTTGCCCGGTTACGTCGGCTGTACAGGTTGAGCACATGGTCCCGCCGATTTCGTTCCACATGTCCGATCAAGGCTGCCAGCTCAACCGGAAAACTGATCCAAAACCACATGTCCGGCAAGGCGACTAATCAGGGGTTGAATGTCCTAAGACGGGATTAACGCGGTTCTCAGAAATCAGCTGGCGGCTGTTCGAGTTCCAATCCACCGAGATGCGGCCGCTGCACGTAGCCGAAGGCGGGCTTTGGCAGGCTTTCGATGCACTCTTCGGAGCACGCGTGCACCAACAACGGAAGCACGTCCGTCGCAACTCGCAGCGAAATCCACGCCTGATGTATTTGCTCTCGCGAGAACGATCCGCCGCAAACACTGCAAGTTGCCGGGGTGAGCGCGGGCGAAATCTGCGGCAATCTTGGGAAGGGAGATCTGTATTTGTAATTGCCATAGAGACACCGCGTGCTGACCCGACTTCGCTTCAGATGCTTGCACTTCGTGATCTCATAGGGAAACCAATGCAGGCAACGCGAGGTGTACGGATCGAATTCTTCCAAATTCCTCATGTCGCCTATTTCCGGAGGGATCCTGACAAGGTGGCTGCCATACAGGCTCAAAACTTTGACTGACTTCAGCGTCCCAATCGATTTGGGCAACGTGACAATCTGCTCCCACTGCTCCGAACCGATTCCCGACCGCGGATTAAGTTCATCGGACCCTTCCTCGCGAACCTTCGCGATGTACGCTTCCAGAGATTTCCAGGCCTCAGAATCTGTGTCCTGAACTTCCGGATGAAACAAGAGCTCGTGCCACGCGGGGCGAACGTTCTCTTCTCCAGAATGCTCCTTTTCGTCGGCCTCGTACTGCGGATCGAAGCACTGGCACGACGCGTAGCGCAGCACCGGGTTGGGTCGCAATTCGGCAAAAGCCGTTCCTGAGCGCTGATTGAAGCGCGGGCGATAGAACTTCACGGGCGGATCTTCGGCAGCGCGCTTCTTCAGACGCTTGCGGAGCAGGAAGGCGACACCCGAGGCCGCGATAACCAACAGGCTGAATTGTTCCCAGAATACGGAAACAGCCAAGTAGCAGAGGGCGGAGGTATTTCGAAAGGCCATTTGAAACAACAGACTAGACGATTCGCGCCTTTTTTGCGACGCCTCCGCCACTTGCCTGATAAACGCTGCCAGACAAGTGCCCCCCGCTGCAAAAAAGGCGGGACGGCCCCGGCTACCCGGCGCGTCCCGCCCGTACATCAATTCGAATCGCCGCTCGAATCAGGCTTTGGCCGCTGATGCTGCCTGACCGCGCATCTGTTGCATGAATTGCCGCATCGCGGCGATATGACCCGGGTTGCGGTGTTCCGACCACGCCTCATAGCGCTTGGCCGCCTCTTCGAGGTGGACAAGGACCTGCTTGTTGACAAAACGCTCGCGAAACGTCGGAACGACAGGTTTAAGTGCCTCCCACACTCCGAAGAACTCGCCGCTGGTCTCAAAGAAAAGATCCTCGTGCAGTAGTCCGTAGTTGAGCAACGCGCAGGCTTGCTCCCAGTAGCCGATCACCATTCCAACATACGCTCCGGTTTCGCTTCCCATCGGCGCGATCCGCATAACGTCGTCGATATTATTCACGATGTAGTTTTTGCCGAACCAGTCACGTGCCTGGCGTAATTTGGCTTCCCTCCGCAGGTCGAACACTTGAAGGTGAAGTTGCGCTTGTTCATGCGTCGGTTTTGATCCCATGATGCTTTCTCCTTTTCCTTGCAATGGTGTTCCTGAACCGCGGTGCACGCAGTTTCCAGTCTCGGTTTCGCCCCGCCTTCACACCACGCTGGACCTTCGCGACTTCCGCGGGGCCGAACCCTCCCTATCTTATCGTCGTTTAACGCAGTTCAGAATCGACAATTTGGTTTCCCTGAACAATCCAACTTTTCGGAGGTTACCAAAGCGCACGTTGCCCGGAGTTGAGCACCAGTCTCGGGCCTGGAGGCTACGGCTCGCAAGAATTTAGCTAAGGTCGTGGGCGATTCGAGGTATAAGTGAAAAGGCCTACCCCGAAGGACCACTGATGAGACGTCGAGTTCGGTTCGTATCACTCATAGTCTTGGCATTTGCTCTCGCCAGCGGGTGCTCGGCACGGTGGGAACGAGAAGCAACACTCAAACAGGACCTGCTTGTGATGCGGCAGGCCATCGACCAATACACGCTCGATAAGCAGCAAGCACCCCAATCCCTGCAAGACCTGGTGAACGGGCATTATTTGAAGGAGATTCCGACGGACCCGTTTACGCTGAAAAAAGACTGGGTACCGTACATTGGTGACACCGTTTTGTCTCCCGGCCAAACGATGACTGGACTCGCGGACGTGCATTCAAATTCGACTCAAGTGGGCAGCAGCGGCAGCGCGTACAACACCTGGTGACCCAACGCCCCCACGAACTTGCGACTGGAGACTGACCCAAGTGATTGGGAATCAGGTCTGATAAACGCAGCCGTTACCGGACAACTGCAGTCATGGACGGCACTCATCCGGTTATCCGGCCTGCTACGCATTTACGCGTGTACAGATGTGGCAAGACTGGAATAAAGTCCTCCGTGATAGACTCCGCCGATGCGTACACAGAACAAAATCGAGGTAGTGGTTTAGGGCGCGACGGGGCGGAAAGGAATCGCCGTGAGCGACAACTTAGTGAAGTGGTCGGCAGCCATGGTTCTGCTCGCCATTCCCAGCACGGTGATTTGGTCCTACTCTGTCGGTGGGGTGGTTCTTGCCATCGGGCTGGTCACGATTTTTCTTCGCGGCGATTGGCAAAAGGCTCGAGGACTCGACAAGCTGATTCTGTTCGGGCCGCTCTTTTACGCGGCACCCATCGCGGCCTTCGGCACCGAACATTTCACGTTGACGGCGGCCATCGCCTCGATCGTACCGAAGTGGATTCCCTGGCATCTGTTTTGGGCGTATTTCGTCGGCGCTTGCTTTATCGCCGCCGCGCTGAGCCTGGTGACCGGGATTCAGGCGCGACTCTCCGCGAGCTTGCTGGCCTTGACGTTTTTCCTTTTCGTGGTCCTGATGGACGCTCCGGCCTGGGCGCACAATCCGCGAAATCGGATTGCGCTGACGCTGACGCTTCGGGAATTATCTTTCAGCGGCGGCCCGCTGGCGCTGGCAGCCAGCTTCACTGCGCAGTGGCGCGAACGCGGCAAGCACGTCCTTACGACGATTGCGCGATACTTCGTTGCTATTCCCGTGCTGTTTTACAGCTTCGAGCAATTCCTGCGCGGCGATCACGTTCCCGGCGTTCCGCTGGAACCGCTGACTCCTCAGTACGTCTACGGACACGCCATTTGGACCTACGTGGCGGCCGTGGTTTACGCAATCGCGGGAATCCTGTTGCTTATTGGCAAGAAGACCCGAGCAGCAGCGACGTGGCTGGGCTTGACCGTGCTCTTCGTGGTGTTGGTCGTCTACGTGCCGATCGCCGTAGTAGAACGCGCCAGCCTCGCCAATGGCCTTAATTACTTGGGGGATACACTGATGTTTTGCGGCACCATTCTTCTGCTCGCGGGCGCCATGCCGCGCGAAGCGTAGCGGCGGGAATCATCGGCTGATCAGTAGTCCCACGAAAACGATCACCCTCAAAGGTAGTAAGACTTGAGTGAACTAAAACTGCTTCTTTCTCAATTTGCGAGGTTCATCATTACTCCCGCCAAAGTGCCCGCAGCCGTAACCGGACGAGGGGATTTTAGTCCCATAAAACAGCGCAGCTTTGGGGAAATTAGGCTGACCTCCTTAGTCGACGGAATGGCACTCGCCAGCTAGAGAAAAAAATCCTTATAACCACGATAGATGTATATGCATCTATCTCGCTATGAGCCAAACACTCCTGCCGGAACTGCCGTGCATGTGCGGGAACTTCCGCCGTACGTCGAGGGCACTGACGCAATTTTATGAGGAAGAGCTTCGCCCCTTGGGCCTGCGAGCGACGCAATTCACCATCCTGCAAGCTTTGTCGCTGGCGGGAGAAGTGTCCCAGGGGCAGCTCGGCGAGATGCTTGCGATGGACAGCACCAGCCTAACTCGGACGTTGGCAATCATGAGCCGAAAGGGTTGGATTACCGAACACCGTGGCGAAGACCGGCGAGAACGCCGGACTATGGCTGTCCGGTGCCGGAGAACTAAAGCTCAAGCAGGTGGTGCCGGTGTGGGAGAAAGTTCAATCGCGACTCCAGCGGAAGCTGGGGCAGAAGGCTTGGAGGAGCCTATTGGAACTCACGCATCAAGTAACAGAGCTAGTCAAAACAGAAGGAGGATCGCTATGAACAAGTATGGAAAGATCATTGCCGGGCTAATCGTCGTTTGGTTCGTGGCGGCTCTGACCGCGTCGGCTTTAGATCTATTCAAGAATGGATCGGGCCGGTTCGGACTTGGAGTTGCTGTGGCCTCGCTGACGCCGATGGTTGTGTTTGCGTTGTGGTTCGCGGGGTCGGGAGAATTTCGGCGCTTCGCATTATCCTTAAACCCGGGAATTTTGACCTCTATACAGGCCTGGAGAATTGTGGGATTCACGTTCGTACTGCTTGAAGCGCGGAACGTGCTCCCGAGCGTCTTTGCCTGGCCGGCGGGATACGGAGATATGACTATTGGAGCCACAGCTGCTTTCGTGGCCTGGAAGCTGGTGGAGCCCGCTCATCGAGGCAGTTTCATTCTTTGGCAGGTGCTTGGAATATTGGACCTTATCACGGCCGTGAGCTTGGGCACGACGGCAGGTTTGCTAATGCCTCACGGTCCTTCGATGGTGGCCATGACGGTGATGCCACTCAGCCTTATTCCTACTTTCCTTGTGCCGCTCTTCTTCATGCTTCACGTAATATGCATCGCGCAGGCGAGGGCGTGGGAAACGACTTTGAGAGCCACTCCTCAAGTAACAAGACCGCTGCAAAGTCCCGCAATCTAAAGCGGTGGCGTGAGGGTGGGCGGGGCAGGCCCCGCCCCTACGGCGGGCCCTCGCAATTATTGGAGTACAAGATATTTGTCATTCGGCGCGGAGGGCTTCGACGGGGTCGACGGTGGCGGCGCGGCGCGAGGGGAGATAACTGGCTATGAAGGCTGTCAGGAGAAGGCCTAGCGTGACGGCGATGTAGGTGATGGGGTCAATGGGATTGACGTGGAAGAGGAGAGAGGACATGAGCCGCATGACGATCAGCGCGGCGACGAGGCCAAAGGCGATGCCAATGCCGGTGAGGATGAGACCGTGGCGGATGAAATATTCCCGTGACGGATTGTAGCTGAGCGCCGAGAGCCATGCGAATGCCGATTTCGCGGACGCGCTGCGAAACGGAGCAGGCGATGACGCCGTAGATGCCGACGACGCCGAGAAGAAGGGCCATGCCACCGGCGACGGCGAGCATGATGAGCGTGAACGAAGTGCGCGCCATGGAACGCGTGTAGTAATACTGGAGCGTATTTATCCGCGAGAGCGGAAGATTGGGATTCACGGACCAGACGGCTTCGCGGACTTCCTTTAGAAAGGCTTCGGAGCCGGCGCGCGGGCTGCGAATCCCGAAAGCGGCGTAATTCGCGACGTCGTGCGCCTGGCCTTCGAAGCGAGCCCGCATGATGGGCCAATAGACCATGGAAGGCGGATTTTTGCTGACGCCGTCACCATAAACGTTGGCAGCGACGCCGATGATTTCGCGCCAGTCGTCAGTGGAAGCGACACGAATACGTTTGCCGATGGCGTTGGCCGGGCGAATCCCAGTATTCGCGAGCGAAATTTTCAGAGATGATGGTGACAGGAAGTTTCTGGTAGATGTCCGTCCAGGTAAAATCGCGTCCGGCAACCAAGGGGGGTGCCATCGTGTTGCAAAGAAGCCCGGAATGACAAAAGCGAAGCGGCGGATCGGGAGGAATTTGCCCTCGGTGTAAGGGTGATCCTGAGCGAAGACGAGATCATTGTTAGAGTTGCCGTCCATCGGGAATACGGTGGAGATGGTGACAGCGGAAACACCAGGAATCGTGACGATTTTACTTCGCATCTCTTCAAACGAGCGGACGACGCTTTCGTCGTCTTTGACTTGATTATCCGGAATGCCGATGCGGAAAGTTTGCAATTGCGCGGGTTGGGTGAAGCCGGGATTGACGTGGGTGAGCGCACGGAAGGTGCGGATCATAAGGCCCGAGCAGATGAGAAGAACGAGAGCGAGAGCGACTTGCACGACGACGAGAACGCTGCGCGCGCGGTGTTGCTCGCGGCTTCCGCTGTTCGCGCGGCCGCCTTCGCGGATGCCCGTGCTGAGGCGAACACCTGCGTATTTGAAGATGGGAATGGAGCCGAAGAGCACGCTGGCGAGAATGGAAATGGCAAAAGTGAAGAGCAGGACGGGGCCATCAATGCCGATTTCGTTGATGCGCGGCAGGCCATCGGGAGCAATCGAGGACCAGGACGCGTAAGGCTGCGTATGCAAGTCCCAATCCGATCGCGCTGCCGAGGAAACCAAGGGTGATGCTTTCCAGGAGAAGTTCTCCAGCGATGCGAAAGGGCTCGCGCCGAGAGCGGAGCGAACGGCGAGTTCCTGGCGGCGGCCTTCGACGCGGACGAGGAGTAGATTTGCGACGTTTGCGCAAGCGATGAGAGGCACGAGGCCGATGGAGCCCATGAGCACCCAAAGCGTGCTGCCAACATCGCCGATGACGTCGGTTTTCAGGGGCCGGAGATTGGGGCCGATGCGGGCGTCATCAAAAATTTTGGCGCTGAATCCGGGAGGGGCGGGAAAGGATCGCGAGACGATGGGAAGCATGCGGGCGATGTCGGCGCTGGCTTGTTCCATCGTGACGCCGGGTTTGAGGCGGGCGATGCCTTCGTAACTGAAATTGCCGAGATTTATCTTGTTGCGATCCCATTTGAAGGGAAGGATTACAGCGGGATCGTTCCAATCGAGAAAATGAAAGCGCTGAGGGAGGACGCCGATGATTTCGCGCGACTTGCCGTCCAGGGTGATGGATTGCCCGATGACGGAGGTTGAGCCACCAAATTTCTTCTTCCAATAACCGTAAGTTAGGATGACGGTGTCGGGCGCACCGGGAGAATCATCCTGCCGAGTGAAGGAGCGGCCCAACATGGGCGGGATGCCGAGCAGCGGAAGGATGCCGTCGGTAACATCAAGACCATCAACCCGTTCAGGTTCGGCTAGGCCGGTAACGCTGACACGCATCCCGCTGGTAGACACCGATGTCCTGAAAAGATTGATTTTGTTCGCGATAGATGAAGTAGTTGGAGGGCGCCATGTTGAGGTCAGCGATGTTGATGCCGGGAGCGGTGTGCCAGACGCCGATCAATTCGCTGGAGTTCGGATAGGGAAGAGGCTTGAGGAGGACGCCTTCGAGAACGCTGAACACGACAGTATTGCCGCCAACGCCGGCGGCGAGGGTGATGAGCGTGATGGCGGTGAAGAGCGGGGCGCGGCTGAGACGGCGGAAGACTTGCTTCAGGTTGATCAGGAACGATGACATCGCGCGGCCTCGTGAGGTTTTGCCACTGGAGAACCAGCGCACGGCAGAACCCCCACTCAGTAGTACGCAGAGGAGATGCGGATGTTCCAAGAACTTTAGCCGGGAGAGAGAGCGAGGATGACAGCGCTTTTGGGGAGCTAATGCTGGACGCGGATAGACCGGAAGAATGTTTTCAGAAGAGAGCGGCGGGGTGTAGACTCGCGGCAAGGCAGCGAAAATGCGAGCCGTCGTGGAAAACGTTTTGTGAGATTGCGCGGTTGAGCCGGGCGAGGCATGCGAATTTCCAGAGGGAGGTTCATGAGATTACGGACGAGCGTGGGTGTGGGAGTTGTGTTGCTAGTGTCGCTCTCGATGAGCGCGCACGTCGGGTAGTCCGGATGTGTATTTGGAGGGAGACGCGGGGCCGTACCACCTTTACGTGACGGTGCGCGTGCCTCAGGTGATTCCTGGAATCGCCGAGATTCAGGTGCGAAGTGCGTCGAGCGATGTGCAGCAGGATCGAGATTGTGCCGATGAGGCTGAGCGGGCCGGGGTCGAACTTGCCGCCGACGCCGGACGTGGCGGAACAGTCGAGACAGGATGCGCAATTTTTTAAGCGGGAGCTTATGGTTGATGGAGTTTGGCGCATTGAAGGTGCGCGTGACGGCAGAGGGCAGCAAAGGAAAAGGGGAGCTCTCAGTGCCGGTGCCGGCCTTCGCGCAGCGAAATCTTCCGATGCAGAGATCGCTGGGAGGATTGCTGGGATTTCTGATGGTGTTCCTGGCGGTCGGGCTGGTGTTTATCGCTGGCGCAGCGGCGCGCGAAGGGAACCTTGAGCCGGGAGAATCGCCTTCAGCGGCAAGGAAGCGCCGGGCAAAGATCGTGATGGCAGCTACGGCAGTGGTGGTGATGGGCATACTTTATCTCGGGAAAGCATGGTGGGGAGCGGAAGCCGCGAATTACAGAAGAGACGTGAATTTTTTTAAGCCACCGGCCGCGGAGACAACTCTTGAAAACGGAAACCGGCTAGTGATTCATGCGAAGGGGCAGGACCCTGAATGGGCGGACGACGTGAAGATGGAAGATTTAATTCCGGACCACAATCATTTGATGCATCTGTTCGTGATTAGCAATCCAGGAATGGAGCGCATGTGGCACCTGCATCCGAGCCGGGCGGGCGAGGTATTCGTCGAGGATTTGCCGAACATGCCTGCGGGACACTACGAGATTTATGCGGATATCGTGGATAAGCGCGGGTTTCCGTGGACGCTGGTGGGGCAAGTGGAGCTGCCGTTGATTAGCGGGAAACCACTTGTGGGAGACGACTCGACGTGGACGGGAACGCCGCTTTCTGCGGGCGCGGGCTGAGGTCGTCGCGCCACTGACGGACGGGGGTCGAATGATCTGGGAGCGTGGAGCGGGCAACTGACTGCGAATACTGCGATGAAACTCAAGTTCAAGATTGAGGATCAGGACGGGAAACCCGCGAAGGATCTTGAGCCGTACATGGGCATGGCAGGTCACGCGGAAATGGTGAGTTCGGATTGGAGCGTGTTTGCCCACATCCATCCGGCGGGATCGGTTTCGATGGCTGCGCTGGAAATGGCGAGCGCAGGTGGGACTGTCGGCGCCGTTGCAATGGATGCGAGTATGCCGAGCGCAATGGGGATGCCGATGGCCATCCGGACAGATGGAGCCGGAAGTGAGCTTTCCGTACGGTTTTCCCAAGGCTGGCAGAGTACAGGATTTTTGTACAGATCAAACGAGCGGGGCAAGTGGAGACGGGCGCGTTTGATGCACATAGTTCAGTGAATAGACCGAGATGCATCGGGTGAGGTTCGTGTACCGAGGCATTATATTTGCCCGCCGGGAGGTGAGCGAGTAAAGCTGACGTTCATGGTAAGGTGCGGTCTGCCAGATGTCTTGAGTAAGAAATGCCAGGGAGGGATAGGTGGCGTATCAGGATTTGCGGGAGTTTGTCCAGAAATTGGAGAAGGAAGGGGAACTGAAGCGGATTCGCGCGGAGGTTGACCCCATTCTTGAAATCACTGAAATCACCCAGCGCGTGGCGCGAGACAAGAACCGCCTGCCGGAAAGTGTGGGGCCGGCGTTGCTTTTCGAAAAGCCGAAGGGGTCGCGGGTGCCGCTGCTGGTGAATACATTCGGAAGCGTGCGCCGGATGGCGATGGCGTTCGAGGTAAGAGCGTTGGACGAGGTAGCTGCGACGGATTCGAGGGTTTCCTGGCCATGGAGACTCCTCAGGGACTGTTCGACAAAATTAAGATGTTGCCGAAGCTGGCGGAGCTGGGATCTTTTTTCCCGAAGAACGTGAAGACGGGCCCATGCAAGGAAGTGGCGCGCCACGGCAAAGACGTGAATCTTCTGGATTTTCCGATATTGAAGTGCTGGCCACAGGATGGCGGGAGGTTCATAACGTTTCCGCTGGTGTTCACGAAGAATCCGGAGACGGGGAAGCGGAATGTCGGGATGTACCGGATGCAGGTTTACGACGAGCGAACTACGGGCATGCATTGGCAGACGCAAAAGCACGGCGCGGAACATTTCCGAAGAGCTAAGGCGAAAAGTCCAGAAGGACGGATTCCGGTTAGCGTGGCGATTGGAGTCGGATCCGGCTACGGCCCTGGCCGGGATGTTGCCGATTCCGCCGGACCTGGATGAAATGATGTTCGCGGGATTCTTGCGACGCGAACCAGTAGAGATGGTGACGTGCGAGACGAATGATCTCGAAGTGCCGGCGAACGCGGAAATCGTGCTCGAAGGATATGTGAACTTGAACGAGATGAGGACGGAAGGTCCGTTCGGGGACCACACCGGATTTTATTCATTGGAAGGGGACTATCCAGTTTTTCACGTGGAGTGCCTGACGCATCGCAAAGACCCGATCTATTTGACGACGGTCGTGGGGCCACCACCGCAAGAAGACTATTACATGGGGTACGCGGTAGAACGCGTTTTCCTGCCAGTGATGAAGATGCAATATCCGGAAATCACGGATGTCGCCATGCCTGCCGAGGGAATCTTTCATAATTTGATGATCGTAGCGATCCGGAAATCGTACCCGGGGCACGCGCGGAAAATCATGAATGCGATATGGTCGCTGGGGCAGGCGATGTTTACGAAGGTGATTGTGGTTGTGGATCACGACGTGGACGTGCACAACTACAACGAAGTTGTGTGGAAGACATTATGCGCGTTGGACCCGGAGCGCGATGTTCAGTTTTCATTTGGGCCGATGGATACTCTGGATCACGCGGCCAGGATGCAAGACTACGGTTCGAAGATGGGCATTGATGCAACGCGAAAATGGAAGAGCGAAGGCTTCGAGCGGCCGTGGCCGGACGAAATACTAATGGATGAAGGAACCAAGGCGCGAGTGGCGGCAATTTGGAAGACTCTGCAATTATGAAACTGCAGGAAGAGAAATTGGAAGTGACCGACTGACTACAAAACATAACCGTCCCTAGCGGACAGGGAGGGAGGCAGGGGAAACACAACTAATTGTGGTGCTCGCAAACACGGGATCACATTATCTGGTGAGTACTGCCCCGAATACCCTAGAGACTACCTACGAATAGGGGTAGTTTTAAGGCAACTCCGGTAGAGAAACCCTTGACGCTCTGAGCTTTTCAATGGGATAAACCTTGCACGGGCTGCACCTCGAAGCAATCCGCAGCGCAAGGAGGGGTGCAGTGGATGGTGGCTGGGTTTGGCGTGAGTTCGAGCGCCGGGGTGACGTTCCTCGTGAATGAATCGCGTGAAGTGATGAATGTGAGACAGGCGTCGCAGTATCTGGGGATATCTCCGGATACCCTGTACCGTTACATCACCGAGGGCGAAATTCCCGCATTTAAACTCGGTAATCGTTGGAAACTGCGTAAGACGATTCTGGACCGTTGGATGGAACGCAAGATGAGCCAGGCGCATGCGAGGCGCCGATAGTTTGCCGAGTGTAAAGGCGAAAGAGGCCGAGATATGTTGGGAATGGGCAAAAAATCAAGGCAGCTAGTAGGGCTGGACATCGGCTCAAGCTCGATCAAGGCAGTGGAGCTGAGGTCGACAAAGGCCGGCTACGAGCTCGTTAGTTTTGGGATGGAACCGCTGGCGCAGGACACCGTGGTGGACGGCGCGATTATGGATGCGCCGCAAGTGGCGAATGCCATCAGCAAGATATTCGATGCGCAGCGAATCAAGACGAAGAACGTGGCGACGTCGGTTTCTGGGCATTCGGTGATTGTGAAGAGAGTGCCGCTGCCGTTGATGACGGAAGAAGAGCTCTATGATCGGATTCCATCAGAAGCCAGCCAGCACATTCCGTTCGACATCGCCGACGTTAACCTCAGCTATCAGTTGCTGGAGTCGATGGACTCGCAAATGGATGTTCTGCTGGTGGCTGTGAAGAAGGACAAGATTCTGAACCACACGAACGTGCTGGCGCAGGCGGGCAAAACGCCAGTGGTAGTGGACATCGACGCGTTCGGGCTGCAGAACTGCTTCGAGGTCAATTACGAACCTGATGCGGGCCAGACGGTGGCGCTGCTGAACATTGGCGCGAGTGTGATGAATATCAATATTGTGCGCGGCGGGATTCCGCTATTTACCCGCGACGTCAGCGTGGGCGGGAACCAGTACACGGACGCGCTGCAGAAGGAATTGGACTTGAGCTTCGAGGACGCGGAACGGCTGAAAAAAGGGGATTCTCTTCCGAGCGTGACGGATGAGCAAAAACAGCAAATTCTGCGAAGCGTATCGGACATTCTGACTCTCGAAATACAAAAAACTTTCGACTTCTTCCGGGCGACGGCCAGCGGGGAGAATATCCAACGCATAGTCGTGGCCGGCGGAACAGCGCGCGTACCAGGGTTGGTGGATTTGCTGCGGGAAGAGTTCGCAATGCCTGTGGAAGAATTGAATCCGTTCCGGAAAGTGCTCATCAATCCCAGCCGGCACAGTGATGACCAGATCCGTGAGATGTCTCCGCGGCTGGCCATTGCCGTGGGTCTGGCACTGAGGAGCTTTGACTAACCATGATCCGCATAAACCTTCTCGGACAAATACGGCCTAAAGCGAGCCGCCGGCCGGTCGATACTGGAGCGGCGCTACCCGCGCTTTTCGTCGGAGCGGGCGTCGTTCTCGGCGTACTCGTGCTTGGTTTCCTCTACTTTTCATGGCAGAGACAGCTGAATGCGGAGAACAGCCGGATTAAAGTGCTGCAGGCGCAGAAGACCGACCTCGAAAACATCAAGCAGCAAGTCGAAGTCATTTGATAAGCAGAAACAGGTTCTCCAGCAGAGAGTTGCAACCATCGAACAATTGCAGCGCGACCGGACGGGCGGGCAAGATTTGCTGGACATGGTGGCGAACACAGTATCGAGGACGGAGAATCTCTGGTTGACGACGATGACCAGGAAGGGGACCAACCTTGCGATTGAAGGTTCGTCGGCCTCGATCAACGCGGTAGCTAATTTCATCACAGCTTTAAAGCGTTCGGGTTACTTCCAGAAGGTAGAAATCAAGGAAACCAAGCAGGACGACAAGAGTACAGGCGTTCAGACGTTTAATTTCCAGTTGTCGGCAGAAATTACTCCGCCACAGGCAGGGGTAACAACGCCAGCGCAAGCGAAGCCGGCGAACACGCCGGCGAAAGCCGCGCCTTCCACGGCACCGGCCAAGAAAGGGTAAGGGACCACCATGGCCAATCCGTTTCGAGACATGTCGGTGTTCATGCAGGGCCTGGTGGCAGTGGCCATCGCGGTCGTTGATTCTTCTCCTGGGAGTTTACATTCCACTTTCTCCGGTTGCGCAAGAGCGTGATGCGGTGGATAAGGCCGTTCAGGACCGCAACAGGCTGAGTCAGGAAGTGCAGCAACTCTCGGTTTACAGGCAGCGCTACGGCGAACTGAAACAGCAAATGGATGCTCTTTCGAAGCAGCTGGATACGCTGAAGACAATCGTCCCGGAAGAAAAAGAGACGGATGAGTTCATCCGGCTGTTGCAGGGAGCGGCGAGTTCGTCAAACGTGCAGATTCGACGACTGACGGCACAGGCAATCGTGCCCCGGGAATTCCACTATGAGATGCCGTTCGAGGTGCAAGCGGACGGGCCATACTTCAATTTGATGGACTTTTTCGGACGTTTGGGCCGGTTGTCGCGCATCATCAACGTAGGGGATCTGGAGTTCGCTGATCCGGACAAAACCAAAGGGACGAAGTATCCGATACGGCCGGGGACGACGGTTTCCGGAATATTTACAGCAACGACTTTCTTTACCAAGCCAGCTGACGTAGGACCGACCTCTGCAACTGGAGCGAAGTCCGCGGTAAAGCCGGCTGGGAAACCCTGAGCGGGAATGAGCGATCTATGCGTTCAGCAATAACTCTCGTACTAGGGATTTTGCTCGCGGCAGCCGCCCCTGGGCTGCGTGCGCAAGCCAAACCGGCGGCTCCGGCTGGCGCGAAGCCCGCGCCACCGGCCGCTAGCAAGGCTGCGCCGCAGACAGGAAAACCTGCAGCACCAGCAGCGGCGAAGCGCGCAGCAAAACCCACAAGAACTAAAGTGGCGAAGGCTCCCAAGCCAGCCAAGCCTGTCGAGACAGCGTTGAACCCCGACGCGCCGAAGGAAGGCGAAGAGAGGTCTGGGCGCCGCGATCCGTTTGAGTCCCTGGTAGCTCGCCAGCAGGCGCAATCGAATGCGGGGAAGAATCTTCCGCCAGGCAAAGCGGGGCTGCAAGTGAGCACGCTAAGGCTGGACGGAATCGTAAAGGCGCCGAACGGCATGATCGCAGTGGTGACGAACCCGCAAGCGCGGACTTATTTTCTCCGCGAAGGCGACCAATTGTATGACGGACGTGTGGAGAAGATTGCGATGGACGGCGTTTCGTTCCACGAAATAGGAAAAGATGCGTTTGGCAAACCCGTGGAACGCCAAGTAAACAAGAGAATTTACTCCAGTGCAGGAGAACAGCAATGAAGACGAATTGGCCCGCCTTTCGGTGTGGCTGCCTGATTCTTTCGAGCGCGGTAGCTGGCGCAAGCCCGTTGCTCGCTCAGATGCAGGAGCCTGCCGGCGCGACCGCGACATCCGCGGTAATCTCGAGCGTGGCGATAACGCAAGCGCCACAACGCGCCAGTGTGCGAGTGGAGGGCGAGGGGCGACTCGACGTCCATGCCTCGCGTATGCAGAATCCGGAGCGGTTGGTGCTGGATTTCTCCGGCGCGCGAATGGCGGTCAATAAGACGGTCATTCCGGGCGTGTCGGAACCGGTCCGCGACGTGCGGCTGGGCCAGTACCGCGCAAATGTTGCACGCGTCGTGGTGGACCTTACGAGCGTGTCGCCGTACCAGATTTCCCATGAGGGGACGGCGGTGGTGGTGTTGTTTGACGCACAGCCGGAAGGCCCAAGCGCTGCGCCGGCGGATTCGCAGAGGGTGGCTTCGGCGAACGAAAGAAAGACGCGTCGTCGGATTTGACTATAGCGCGGCGATTCCACGCCAAATACGCGGCCCTCAAGTGCTTCGCGGATTCCAGCTCCTCGCTTTGCTTGCCTGGCGAACTGACCCAGCCCTCAGTCTTCCTGGCCTCGTTTGGCGGGAAGAATGAACCAGCGAGACCGGCAAAGGTGCAGGAGGCGGCCCAGCAAGCGGCACAACAGTCGAGTGCGGCTGCGAGTACGCTTGCGGCATCATCGGGCCAGGAGCCAGGCTACCGGCAACGGCCGCATCAACGCCCCACCGGAAAGTACACAGGCGAGCCAATTTCCGTAAATTTGAAAGAAGTTGATTTGCGGGACTTTTTCCGGCTGATCCATGAGATCAGCGGGTTGAACGTGGTCCTAGATCCGGCGGTGAAAGGGTCACTGACGATCGTACTGGATGAAGTCCCCTGGGATCAGGCTCTGGACATCGTTCTTCAGAACAACGGCCTGGACAAACAGCTCAACGGGAATGTCTTGCGGATAGCCACACGCGACACTTTGAAGAGGGAAGCGGAGACCCAACGGGACCTGGAAAAGGCGCAATCGGAGGCGATTGCTCCTGTGACGTGGACCCGCGTACTCAGTTACGCAAAAGCATCGACGATGAAGGATACGCTAAAGAAATTCCTGAGCGCCCGAGGAGATATTCTTTCCGATGACCGCTCAAATCAGCTTATTATCCGTGATATCCCCTCGGTGATTCCGACCATCGACAATCTCATCCATCAACTCGACCGTAAGTCGCAGCAGGTGGAGATCGAAGCCCGCGTGATTTCGGCGTCGCGCTCCTTTGCGCAGGAATTGGGTACGGAGCTTGGATTTGCGGGAACCACGACGGCGGCCGCAGCCTCTTCGGGGGCGACCCGGCGGTGGGCTGCAGCGGCGTCACAGGCGGAGTGCCCGCCTCTCCCTTCACGTGCGCTACAGGAACGCCAGCGGCAACGGCATCACATCAGGTACTCCGCTGAATACGAGCCTTTGCTGCTGGCGTGCCTACGAGCGGCTTTGGCTTCTCGCACCGTTCACCAAATTTCGCGGTCGACTTCTTCATCACTGCTGCGGAAGTCCAAGGGAGTGGGTAAACTTCTCTCCAAGCCGCGCATCGTGACGCAAAATAACGAAAAGGCGATGGTCCAGCAAGGTGTCAAGTTGCCGATCCAGACGACTATCAACAACACGATTTCGGTGCAATTCATCGATGCGGTGTTGAAACTGGAAGTGACGCCACAGATTACGGCAGAAGGCACGATCTTCATGGACGTGCTCGTGGAAAACACCCAGATCGATCAAGGTATTCCACGGGTGCAAGGTATCCCGGCGTTGGATACGCAGTCGGCGCAGACCAAGGTGCTAGTTGCGGACGGCGGAACCGTGGTCATCGGCGGAATCATCGTGTCGACGCAGAATAAAAACATCCAGGAAGTTCCCATTGTCGGCAGCTTGCCGCTGATCGGAAACCTCTTCAAACGGACGAAGGTCTCGATCCAGTCGCAGGAATTGCTGTTCTTCCTGACCCCACGGATTATTCCGGGGTAGTTCGAGCCGAAAACACATTAGAATAAGGAGGGAACGAGGAGACTCCGGTCTCCTCGTTCAATTTTTTGATATGAGCTGCACCCTTCAATAGCCGGCGGAAGGCCCTCCGCCAGCTGATTTCAAAGGCAAAGTTTGGACGCTTTGGTGGTCAGTCATGCAGCTAATTGGTATTACTTGACTGGCTTCACCGGAGATGCTGGAGTGCTTATCGTCGGCCAGGGCAAAACAACGCTGATTTCCGACGGTCGGTTCACAACCCAAGCGCACGAGGAAACGTCTTCCGTTCGATTCCTGGAGCAGAAGGGCAACCTAATGGACTCCGCAGGGAGGTTTCTGCGTGGGAAGCCCGTAAAGACGGGTAGGGTTTGACCCCTCTCAGGTTTCTGTGTCTCAAATGCGGCTGCTTCGAAAGGCCGCCGGGGCCCGAATCTAGTGGATTTCTGCTCCCGGTTTGGTGGAAGGCCTCCGAATCCGAAAAGAACCCGCCGAGCTGGCCGGATGCGGCAGGCGGCCATTCTGGCAGGCGATGTCCTGAGTGGCGCAATGAGGATGCTGAAGCCGGGAGTAACCGAAAACGACATTGCCGGTGAGATTGAATACCAGATGCGGAAGGGCGGAGCTTCCGGGGCAGCATTCGAGTCGATCGTGGCATTCGGGGATCGTTCGGCATTGCCGCATGCGAGGCCAACCGCCAAGCGATTGAGGAAAAATGAGTTGGTGGTACTAGACCTGGGTGCTATACTCGCGCACTATTGCAGCGACATAACACGGACGGTGTACGTTGGGCGGGCGCCTGCGCGAATAAAAACATGGTACATGGCCGTTCTGGAAGCGCAGGTGCGGCGATTGCGACCGTAAGAGCTGGGAGTCAGATGCGGGGAAGTGGACGCAGCGGCGCGGCAGGTTCTGGCCGGGTACAAATTGGACCGGTATTTCACGCATAGCACGGGTCACGGGCTTGGCTTGGAAGTGCATGAGAGTCCTCGGCTGGCGCGTGGTCAAAAAGCTCGACTAGAATCTGGATATGTAGTCACAATAGAACCCGGGGTTTACATGGCAGGGGTCGGGGGAATTCGAATTGAAGATGACGTCGCCGTGCATCCCGGTAATACGGAAGTATTGACCCGCATACCGCGGGATCTCATCGAGCTTTGACAAAGGCATGAAACGCAAACAGCCCTCGAAAGCAAGCGAAAGCTCTTCTATAGCAAGTCCCGAAGTCCAGCAAATCGAGCAACTCCTCCGTTTCATGACCGAGCACAACCTTGAGGAGTTCGAGTATTCGAGAGGGGACTCTGCGGATACGGCTGAAGAAGCCGTCCGCGGGCGTGCCGATGTACCCGCGGTCCATGGGAGTTCCCGAGATTATCGTACCTGGGGCCTCTGAACGGCAGCCGGCTCCGCTTCGAGCACTTCCGCGGCTCCAGAACCGCGACCTAAGGAGGACCTGCATTTGGTCAAGTCTCCGATTGTTGGGACGTTTTACGAGGCTCCGAGCCCCGGCGCAGAGGCATTTGTGAAGATTGGTGGGCACGTCGAGTCCGGGCAAACGCTCTGCATCGTCGAAGCCATGAAGCTCATGAATGAAATTGAGTCGGACGAAAGCGGCGAACTGGTTCGCATTTTTGTCGAGAACGGGCAGCCCGTGGAATACGGCCAGCCGCTCTTCGGCATCCGTCCTAGCCGGAAGAGGTAGCCGGCGCCCTAGGCCATGTTCCAGAAAATCCTAGTAGCCAATCGCGGGGAAATCGCGCTGCGGGTCATCTGTGCCTGCAAGGAACTGGGGATTTCCACCGTCGCGGTCTATTCAGAGGCGGACCGCAATTCGCTGCACGTCCGGTTTGCGGACGAGGCGGTGTGCATCGGGCCGCCGCGCAGCAGCGAAAGCTATCTGAACATTCCGCAGGTGATCAGCGCAGCGGAAATCACCAACGTGGATGCCATCCATCCGGGCTACGGGTTCCTTTCGGAAAACGCCAACTTTGCAAAGGTGTGCGAAGCGTCGGAGATTACTTTCATTGGCCCGACTCCCGAAGTGATCGAGATGATGGGAGAAAAAGACCGTGCGCGGCGGGAAATGAAGGCGCTAGGAGTTCCGACGGTTCCGGGAAGCGATGGCGTAGTGGAAGGGGAAGAGCAACTTGCCAGAGAGGCCAAGAAAATTGGCTTTCCGCTGATCATCAAGGCCTCCGCAGGCGGAGGCGGGCGCGGGATGCGGGTGGTCCATAAGCAGGAAGAGCTTCTGAATGCTTACGAGACGGCTCGCAGCGAGGCCCAGCAGGCATTCGGCACGCCGGACGTCTACGCTGAGAAGTTTCATCGAGCATCCCCGGCATATCGAATTTCAAGTTCTTGGAGACCAGCACGGCAAAGTGATTCATCTTGGCGAGCGCGAGTGCAGCATCCAGCGCCGGCATCAGAAGTTGGTCGAGGAATCGCCCTCGCCCGTGATGGATGCCAAGCGAGCGAAGGAACTGGGCCGAAGGTGGTGCGCGCGCTCGAAAAAGTTGGATACACGAACGCAGGTACAGTCGAATTCCTGATGGACCAGGACGGTTCGATCTATTTCATTGAGATGAATGCGCGCATTCAGGTGGAGCATCCGGTGACTGAACTGGTGACCGGCGTGGACCTGATCAAGGCGCAGATCCGCATCGCCGCCGGCGAAGATATGGATGACGCAGTCGGGAGAACTGAATTTCTCGGGGCACGCCATCGAGTGCCGCATTAATGCCGAGGATCCGGAGACATTTGTTCCCTCTGCCGGGACGCATCACAACATTTCAAGCGCCGGGCGGGACTGGGGTTCGCGTGGATTCCGCCGCTTATGCAGACGCCGTAATACCGCCTTACTACGATTCCATGATTGCGAAACTGATCGTGAAGGGCCGGGACCGTGCAGAAGCCATTGGGCGAATGAAGCGGGCGCTCGAGATGTTCGTCATCGAGGGGATCAAGACATCCATCCCGCTGCACCGACGAATTCTTAGCCGATCCGGAGTTTCGCCGAGGGCCGCTTTGATACGCACTTTATCGAAAGACTGCTCGGATTCAGGCGGAAAATAAGTCCTATGCGCCTTGTCCTCCCCCGGCTGTATGTGATATTAGACGCTGCGTTGATTACTTCTCCCGAAGGAGCTTGTGCATTGAGTCTAGCTGAAGCTGGGGTTCGTCTGCTTCAGTACCGGGACAAGCGTGCGCCGGCGCGGCAGTATCTCGATTCTTCCCGCCAATTAGCGGAATTGCTTGGGCCCACGCGGGGTGTCGTTTATTGTGAATGACCGTCCGGATGTAGCGGTTCCTGGCTGGGGCGAAGGGCGTGCATGTCGGGCAGGAAGACTTGGATGTCGAACAGGCGCGGCGAGTGGCTGGGCCTGACAAGCTTGTTGGCGTCTCGACACATAACTTGGAACAGTTCGAACGGGCAATGGCCAGTTCGGCGGACTATATCGCGGTGGGCCCGGTTTACACCACGTCCACCAAGGCCAATCCGGACCCAGTCGTTGGTGTGGATTTCCTGCGACGAGTTCGGCCTCTGACTGACAAGCCGATTGTCGCCATTGGCGGAATCACGCCGGAGCGAGCCGCGGCAGTGATTGAGGCAGGGGCTGATTCCGTGGCAGTAATCAGCGGAATTTTGACCGCGCCTGATCCGGGCCGGCGCGCAAGGCAGTACATCAAGACGCTCGAATCCGCGAAGTTCGCGGCGGCGGTCTAAGGCAAACCGGAATGGCCGAGACTACACACCCACTTTCCCAGAACAAAGCAAGCAGATGAACCCGGGTTTGTACGCGCCATCGGTCTGTTCGACGGCACGATGATCGTGGTCGGGTCGATGATTGGCTCCGGCATATTTATCGTCGCGGCGGACATTTCGCGGCAGACGGGTTCGCCGGGCGGGTTGCTGCTCACCTGGGTGCTAACGGGACTGCTTACGGTATCCGCGGCGCTTTCCTATGGCGAGCTTGCCGCGATGTTTCCTCACGCCGGCGGCCAGTACGTTTATTTGCGCGAAGCCTATTCGCCTCTCTGGGGCTTCTTGTACGGCTGGACGCTGTTTCTCGTCATTCAGACCGGGACCATCGCCGCGGTGGCCATCGGGTTTGCGAGGTTTCTCGGAGTGCTTTTCCCATCGATTTCGCCGGAGTCCTGGATCGTTCACCCCATAAATCTCGGGTCGAAATATGCGATCAGCCTGAGCGTGCAGCAGCTTGCCGCCGTCCTGATGATTGTTTTGCTGACATTTTTGAACACGCTTGGCATCCGCCTTGGCAAACTAATTCAAAATGTTTTCACCTCGGCGAAAACGCTAGCGCTGGCCGGATTGATTGTGCTGGGGATTTTTGTGGGCAGAAACGCTGGCGCAATTTCCGAGAATTTCTCCCATTTCTGGTCCATTCGCGGCGAGGTACCCATCGAGCCGGGTGCGAGCTTTCTGCGAGGCTGGATTCCTACGGTTACTGCAGCGAGCGGATTCTTCGGCATGATTGTCGCGTATGGCGTCGCGCAAACCGGCTCGCTCTTCTCCGCTGACGCCTGGAACAATATCGGCTTCACCGCGGCTGAAGTGAAAAACCCCAAGCGCGACGTGGCGCTTTCCATGGCTTTCGGCACGTGCATTGTCATTACGCTTTATTGCCTGGCAAACCTCGCGTATCTGTTTGTCCTTCCGCTCGTTCAGATTCAGACGGCTCCCGACGACCGCGTAGCCACTGCGGCGTTGAGCGCGATTTTCGGACATGGCGGCGCAATCTTTATGGCTGTCGCAATTATCATCTCGACATTCGGCTGCAATAATGGGCTGATTTTGGCGGGTTCGCGTGTAAGTTATGCCATGGCGAAAGACGGACTTTTCTTCCGCTCAACGGGACGCCTGAATTCCAAAGGCGTGCCCGGCACGGCGCTGATTCTTCAGGGGATCTGGGTTGTTATCCTGATCCTTCTGCGCACGCGGAATCCTAGTGGCGGCTACGGAAATCTTTACAACGACCTGCTCAATTATGTGGTCGCCTCCGTGCTGCTCTTTTACGCGCTGACCATTGCTGGAATTTTCGTGCTACGCGCAAAGCGGCCCGAGGCAGACCGACCGTATAAAGCGTTCGGGTACCCGATCTTACCGGCGTTATATGTTTTGGGTGCGCTCGGAATCGTTCTTGTGCTGGTGCTTTACCAGACGCAGACGGCAGGCTGGGGCGTCGGCATCGTGGTCGCCGGCATTCCCGTTTATGGGCTGCGACTAATGTGGCTGGCGAGAGCACGCGGTTCGTCGTAGCAATTTTGTTGTAGGGCTCAGCACTTTCCACGCCTACAATGTGCAAGTCCAATTTGGCCGTACGTAGCTGGTAGAGGATCTCAGGCGCACGCCGCCTAAAGGAGGAGTTGCATGGGCAACCCCTTGTTCGCGACGAAGTCAATGACCACGCTTATGCAGGAGGCCGGCGCGACGGGAGAGCATAGCCTAAAGCGAGCTCTCGGGCCCGTAAACCTGGTCACGCTCGGCATCGGAGCCATAATCGGTGCCGGCATCTTTGTAATGACCGGATCGGCGGCATCGCTCTACGCCGGGCCCGCTATTATGCTGTCTTACGTAGTCGCCGGGATCGGATGCGTGTTCGCTGGACTTTGCTACGCGGAGTTTGCGTCAATGATTCCAATCGCAGGGTCCGCGTACACCTACGGTTACGCCACGCTGGGCGAAATTGTTGCTTGGATCATCGGCTGGGATTTGATTTTGGAGTACGCATTCGGCGCCGCGACCGTGGCCAGCGGGTGGAGCAGCACGCTGGTGGCTTTCCTGCAGGACTACGGCATTAGCTTGCCTCCGCAAATCTGCGACGTTCCTGGCGCGCAATGGGTGATGTACCACGGGCGGTGGATGCCCCTGAACACTCTGACATTGAGCGCCGACCAGCTTGTAGGACTGCCGATGGCGACGGCCAAATTTAATTTGATCGCATTCGTGGCGATGCTTGCGGTTACGACGCTTCTCATCATCGGCATCAAGGAGTCGGCTAACTTCAATACCGGAGTGGTTTTCGTAAAGTTGACGGCGGTCCTGGTATTTATCGCAGTCGCGGCAGCTTTCGTACTCAAGCATCCGGACATTGCGCACGCGAATTGGAAGGTTTTCATCCCCCCCAATGCCGGGACGTTTGGCGCCTTTGGCTGGTCGGGAATCTTGAGAGGTGCGGGTGTAGTTTTTTTCGCTTACATCGGTTTTGACGCGGTGTCGACCGCGGCACAAGAGGCAAAAAATCCCCAGAAGGACATGCCTATAGGCATTCTTGGCTCGCTGGTGATTTGCACAATTTTATATCTCCTCGTCTCCGGGCTTCTGACAGCGGTGGTGCACTATTCGCGCTTGAACATCGGCGCTCCCGTTTCGCTTGCGATGCGTGAAACCGGAGTACAGTGGGGAAGCTACGTGGTGAACGCCGGCGCGCTGGCGGGGCTGAGCACAGTCATGCTTGTGATGATGCTGGGTCAGTCGCGAGTGTTCTACTCGATGGCCAATGATGGCCTGCTCTGGAAGTGGGCAGGTGATATCCATCCGCGCTTTCGCACGCCATGGAAGTCGACGGCGATTGTTGGAATTTGTGTTGCGTTTGTCGGCGCGCTGGTTCCAATCGGTGATCTCGGTCAGCTCGTGAGCATCGGCACGCTGCTCGCCTTCGTGATTGTTTGCGCCGGCGTGTGGATTCTGCGCGTGCGCCGCCCGGAACTTGTCCGGCCATTCAAGACTCCCTTGGTGCCCCTGGTGCCGATCCTGGGCATGATTGTGTCGCTCGGGCTGATGGCCGGCCTGAAAGCCGTGACTTGGATACGCTTGATCGTCTGGCTCGTCATCGGCATGGTGGTTTATTTTACGTACAGCGTGAAACACAGCCGCGTTCGCAACGCAACGAAGTAGGCTTCAACGACTCTGGGCTGACAAGGCTAGCCCTGGTTCCAGCGGCGCGTTTGTCCTCCGCGCGCGAGAGTTCTTCAGGTAAAGTAGTATTTCTTTCGATCGCCCGATGACTGCTCTGCCTGCGAACCTTCGAAACGTGTGGCGCCGCCTCTCGCGGATTGACCTAGCGGCCTTCGTATTTCTGATTGCGGGCGCCGTCTGTGCGATTCTGGGACTCAGCAATGGCCTTGCAAGCTTTCTGAGATTTCTCGCGGTTCTTGCGGCCACCTATCTGCTCTTCCGCCTGGTGGGATGGTGGCGAACGCGGTTGCTTTGGAGCCTGCGCAATCGTCTGATCGTTGCGTATCTTTTCATCGCGGTCGTGCCAGTCCTCTTACTCCTTACTCTAGCGATCATCTCAGGCATGATTCTGTACACGCAACTAGGCGGCTACCTTCTCTATGAGGACATGCAGCAGCGCATCCAAATGCTGTCCGACGGCACCGATCAAATTGCGGCAGCGCTGGCAAGCATATCTCCAAAAATGCGTACTGACGCTGTCGAGGGGATGGTCGCCGACCAGGAGAAAAAGGTTTACGATCAAGCTCTCCCGGGTTTGAAAGTCGAGTTTTCGAACGATGCGAGCCTCTTGCAGAACGTTTCCGGCTCTCCTCACGGCCATTTTGCCGGTCTCATTCAGCAAGACGGTAAACTTTCGCTGTATGGACTTCGCGCCGTCGAGACCTCCCGTGGGACCCGCATGGTGACTTTGCGCGTCCCAGTCACTCCGGTGTTTCTCGCCACGCTCGCGTCGGGCTTGGGCGCCATTCACGTGGATATTCTGGAACGCTACGGAGGCGGCCCGCGCAAGAGCGTTATTTACCCACTAAGTGACGGCGAGTATGAGGCGCTGTACAGCATCTCGGCGTGGAATAGATTCACTCAGAAAGCGGAACGTTGGCTGGATCCAGTGGTTAACGGAATTACGAAGTTTGAAGCCATCCATCTGAAAGCGGATGGTAGCGTTGGAAGGTCATGGCCGGTGATTGCCAGGTTTAGTGCCCGGCCCTCGCGTCTGAATGCGCGGATATTCTCTTCCGTTGGCGAATTGGGACGGCTGTATGTGATCGGCTTCACCGTTGTATCCGCGATCTTTCTACTGCTTGAACTGGCTGCACTGTTTACTGGTGTCGTTATGACTCGACGAATCACCAAAGCCGTGAGCGATTTGTATCATGCGACGCAGTACGTGAAGACCGGCGATTGGACGCATAGGGTGCGCATCGAACGCAGAGATCAGCTGGGCGTTCTGGGCGAATCGTTCAACGACATGACCGGCTCGATCAGCGGTTTGTTGGAAGAGTCCAAAAAGCGGCAGCGGCTTGAAAATGAGATTTCCATCGCCAGCGAAGTGCAGAACCAGCTTTTCCCGCAGAGCGTGCCATCCATGGCAGGCGTCGAGCTCGATGCGATTTGCAAAGCTGCTCGCACGGTCAGTGGCGACTATTACGATTTCATTCAGCTCAGCCCCACTCACCTGGCCATTGCCCTTGCGGATATCTCCGGCAAGGGAATCTCCGCAGCTCTTTTGATGGCCAGCTTGCAGGCTGCGCTCAGGAGCCAGCTTTTGTCGCCAGGAAGCGAACTGATGAGCACCGCGGAACTTGTCGCGCGGCTGAACATGCACATGGTACGCAATACCGCGGACGACCGATTTGCCACTTTTTTCGTCGCCGTGTATGACAGCGCGACGCGCAGGCTTCGCTACACTAATGCGGGGCATCTCCCTGGTTTCCTAATCTGGAATGGCACCGTTAAGCATCTCGACAAAGGTGGAATGGTTCTCGGCGTCATGGAAGATTATGTTTATGAGGAGGATTCTGTATCTGTGCCGCCCAATGCGCTGCTTGTGCAATACAGCGACGGATTGGTCGAGCCGGAAAATGTTTACGGAGAGGAGTTTGGTGTCCGCAGGTTGCAAGAGGCGGGGATCCGGTTGCAGGGTTCATCCCCCAGGGTGGTCGGGCATGCGCTCATGACGGCCGCGGAGGAGTGGGCCGGCACGCCGGAGCAGGCGGATGACATGACTGTGATCGTCGCCCGTCTGAGGTAGTCCGCGTTTCAGGGGTGGGCTATACTGACAAGTTTTCGAGAAGAAGTCTTCAAGGAGAAGAATGACGCTTGTTAATCGGGTGGCGCTGATTACCGGAGGAAGCAGGGGGATCGGAAGAGGCATCGCCGTTCGGCTGGCGCAAGAGGGAGCGCGGATCGCGATCTCCTATCGCTCGAACAAAATGGCCGCGCAGCAGGCGCTCCGCCAATTGCAGGCGAGCGGCGCGGATTGCGTCGCCGTGGAGACGGACGTCACGAACGCGGCGAGCGCAGAGCAACTGGTCGAAACCGTGGCGGACCGCTATGGCCGGATAGACATACTTGTCAATAATGTTGGCGGATTTCGCTGGGGCACGCTGGCGGAATCTTCTCTCGAGGAGTGGCAAAGCATATTTACGTCGAATCTTTCGAGCGTGGTCTATGTAAGCAGGGCGACGTTGCCTCACATGCGGCGCGGACGCTGGGGGCGAATCGTCAACCTCGGGGCCGTGGGAGCGGAACGAGCGTTTGGCCAGGCGAAGATTTCCGCGTATGCGGCGGCCAAAGCCGCGGTCGTGGCGCTTTCGCGTTCGCTGGCGCTGGAAGAGGCAAAGAACGGTATCACGGTGAACGTCGTGAATCCATCGAGCATCGATGAAAAAGAACTGAGCTTGAACGAAGCGCGACGAATTCGCGATGCGCGATTTCCGATCGGCCGCCCTCCCACGGTCGAGGATGTGGCCGCTGCCGTGGCGTACTTTGTGTCCGACGATGCGGAGTACGTGACCGGCCAAGTTGTGAACGTGAGCGGCGGATGGATGCTCTGAGCGTGGCGTGAATTTCTTCGCATGAAAGCCCTGACTGCAACCGAGATGCGCGAGGTCGACCGCCTCACTACCGAGCGATTTGGCATCCCCAGCCTGCAATTGATGGAATCTGCCGGCAAGAAAGCGGCGGATGCCGTGTGGTACCCGTTGCAGGCCGCGAACAAGTCCGAGTGTGCGTTCTCTGCGGGAAAGGAAATAACGGCGGCGATGGATTCGTAGTAGCACGCTATTTGAAAGAGTGGAAGCTCGAGACGCTTGTGGTACTTTTCGGCAAACCGGAAGAGGTGCGTGGCGACGCGGCGGCTAATCTCGCGAAGTGGCTGGACGGGGGGAACAAAGCAGAGATCATCTTGGAAGAGACGGACTGGGAGAAGATTTGGCCGAATGTTCGTAGTTCCAACGTCATTGTCGACGCGATGCTCGGAACGGGGTTGCGTGCAGGGGCATCGGGCGCCATCGCTCGCGCGATCAAGGACGTCAACCAGCATTCGCGAAATGGCACGTCGGCTTGGCCAGCACTAATTCTTGCCGTGGACACTCCGTCCGGGTTGCCATCGGATGGAGAATCGCCCGCCGGACCCGTGCTGATTGCTCATAGAACCGTCACCTTCACCGCGCCAAAAGTTGGCCAATTGGTTTCAGCAAGGGCAGAAGCCTGCGGAATTTTGCAAGTTGTTGGAATTGGTTCGCCGGCAGCCTTGGTCGAGGAAACGGGAAAACAGACCTTGCGATGGGTTGGGCCGGAGGAATTCGCATCACTGCCGCTGGTTCGAGCGGCGGATTCGCACAAAGGTACCTTCGGTCACGCTTTGTTGTTGGCAGGCTCATTGGGGAAATCGGGTGCTGCGATTCTTGCTGGATATGCTTCCTTGCGAAGCCGGAGCGGGGCTGACGACGATTGCATGCCCGGACGTAGTTCTACCGGTAATTGCGGCGGCCCATCCGGAGTATATGACAGAGCCTCTGGCGGCAACAAAATCTGGCGCGCTGGCCACGCGGAGCCTCTTGGATGGCACGTTCGCCGAATTGGAAGAAGGGAAAAGTGTGCTGGCGATTGGCCCCGGGCTTGGGACCCACAAACAGACTCAGGAATTTGTTCGGGCCCTCGTGGCGCACACGGAATTACCGGTTGTCCTGGACGCCGATGGATTAAACGCGTTTGCTGGAGATGGCGCGAAGCTCAAGAAGCGGACAGCAAAGTATTTGTGCGTCACGCCGCATCCGGGTGAAATGGCGCGGCTGCTTGACGTTTCGACAAAGGTGGTTCAGGAGGACAGGCTTGCCGCAGCGACGGATGCGGCGCGAAAATGGAATGCGCACGTTGTGCTCAAGGGATTTCATACCATCCTGGCTGCGCCAGACGGCCGGGCTTGGGTCGCGACCGCAGGTAGTCCCAGCCTTGCGAAAGGCGGGAGCGGAGACGTGCTGACGGGCGTACTCGCTGCGTTAACAGCTCAATTTGGAACGGAGGACTGGCTGCGCGTGTTGGCGTTGGGCGTTTATTTGCACGGAATCGCGGCGGATATGCGGGGTTTGGAGGGAGACCCTTCCGGCGTTCTCGCGCATGAAGTTGCTCAATTTATTCCGAAAGCCAGGGAATCCCTCCTTCGGGAGATTCAGTTCGGTGGCTGAGGAGATCATCACGCATTCCGCGGAAGAGACGGCGAACTGGGGACGGGAATTTGCGAAGCGACTTACGGCCCCGGTTCTTGTCTTGTTAACGGGCGAGCTGGGGAGCGGGAAGACAACCTTGACCAAGGGCATCGTCGCGGGCTTGGGAGCGGCGCGCGAAGAGGAAGTCACCAGTCCCACGTTTACCCTCGTTCATGTTTACGGAAAGCCCGCCAAGGTTTACCACGCCGATTTGTATCGTATCGAGAGCTTCCACGATTTCGAGACGCTTGGTTTGGAAGACATCTTCGCCAAGCCAGCGGTCGTAATTCTGGAATGGTCGGAGCGTTTTCCACTGCAGTCGCCGTGGCCTCAGGTCCGCATTCGACTTGAACACCAAGGCGGGGACGCCCGGCGCATCCGCGTCACGTAATTCGGGCAGGCAATCTCCTCTGGTAACCCCTCTGTTTGTCTAATCTTACGGCCCGGTCCTTACCATCTCGTTACCAAACCGCCCAGTTCTGTTGCGGGGCCACGCGTGCGCTGCTAGGTTGGTTAAAGCCCCTTCTGGTGGAGTGTGCATGGCGGACGAGATTCTCACACTTGGCGTTGCAGAAGCGGCCCGGATCGAACTTAAGAGCTATAACGTCACGATCCCCATGGGATCGCTGTCCATCGGGGTGGACAATATCCACCACGATGTGTTTCTTAGCCCGAAGTTTGTCCAGGCGGCGCGCGACTATTTGTTTGACCTGATTCGGCAGACCACCAGCGCCACGTATTTTTCCGGCATCGAACTACGAACCGTCAAAAGTTTGGACAATACCGCGTTCCGCAAGCTGCTGACGGATCTCCTGCAAAGCGCCCTCACACAAGCGAAGTATTACAAAAATATCGAGATTGACCTTGTTTTTCGTCTCGCCCTTCTGAAATTCCTCACCCAGGAGCTCACCAATCAATTCGCCAACCTGATCCTGGAAGGGAAGGAATGGGTTCGGCAGCGGGGCGAGTATTTTGAGCGCAGCCAGCAGGCGCATGTGATCAAAGCACGGCTGTCCGAGTTGCAATCGGCCCGGCGGAAAATAATTCGCGGCGTCGGACAGCAAGTTGCGCAGATGCTCGTCGACATCGAGGAGAACGTAATTGCCAAGACGCGCAAGGCGCTCTTCGGCGAGGATTTTGCGCCACTCTACGAACTCCTGAAGAATCGGCTGATTTTTCTCGACGGTGGAAAAGACGACGTTTACTTTTTGGAGCATTACATACTGCTGGGAAATTACGCGCGAGACCCGGACCGTTTCGAGGCTATGGATGCACTCTTCCAGGAATTTCTCTGCGAGGCGGGACTCACGGTCGGTCAGGATCCCGCATTCACCGAAGCTAACCAGGCGCACAACGCCTTGCTCGAGCAAGCAGCGGCAATGCGGTCCGAAATTGCCAGCCTTGAAGAACAACGGGAGAGCACGCGCAAGCGACTGGAACGCGGAGAAAGTTTCTTAAACAAATTTCTCAATTCCACCGATCCGTCGAATTTGAAGGCCTCGCTGAGCGACGTGGAGATGCGTTTAAAGCATCAGGAAGTGAAGCTCGAGGAGATGGGGCCAGAGATCGATGCGGCAAAGCAGAAGCTCGACTTTTTCAACAAGGACTACAAGGGCCGGCTCGGTGACTACCTGAATGATCCGGAAAACGCCAAGCGGCTCTTCGATGCGTCGGCCGCAAGCACGGAAGCCGGCGAGAGGGCGAGCCTGCTTGCGCAACTTGTTGATCGCCTGGAGCAGCAGGATGTTCTGTACCATGTGCTGGCAAGTTATGAAATCCGGCCGATCGCCAAGGAGTATTGTCCGCCCGTCCACTTACAACAGCTTCGCAAAGCGCTGGTCTCCAAAGACGAGATGAAGCAAGTCGAGCAGGTGCTGAAACATGTTCCTGCTAAACAGTTGTCGCTGAAACCCATAGAGGAACTCTCGCGAAAAATCCGTCGTTATTCGAGAGAGGAAATGCAGGGATTGGTACTGCGTTTTGCGACGGACTTTTTGAGATTGCGCCGGGATCTTCGCGACGCGGAGCACTTGACTACGTGCATGGAACGCATTCATCTGGTGACCACGGAGCAGGCGCGGGAACTTTCCCGCCTAAACAACCGGCTATACGAGTGCGTCTTGCAGGAAGAAGCCAAGACTCGAGAGGATCAAGTTGTCTCTCACGTGATCATCAAGGCCGATGTGCGCGGTTCAACAAGAATGACACAAGACCTTCTGGCGCGAGGGTTGAGCCCGGCCTCGCACTTCAGCTTGAACTTGCACGAGCCGGTTAAGAAGCTCCTGGATCGCTTTGGCGCAAAGAAAGTATTCATCGAGGGCGATGCAGTGATCCTGGCAATTTTCGAAACTGAGTCAACCCGCACGTATGCCCGGGCAGTAGCGAAGGCCTGTATTCTGTCGCGCCAGATCCTCGCGGTTTGCAATTCCTATAACGACCGCGCCGCGACGAGTGATCTCCCCACGCTCGAGCTCGGTGTGGGCGTTGCGTTTCAAGGGTCGGCCCCCACGTATTGGACGGACGGGGACTCGAAGATCATGATTTCCAAAGCGCTGAACCTCTCAGACCGTCTCTCTGGTTGCGCGAAACTCGCGAAGCGCAAGCTTGCTGGACAGAAATCTCACTTTTGCGTCTATCAATTCCTAACGGCGATGGAAGGGGCATCGGCGGAGGAGTTGGACGAATTCCTCGTGCGGTTCAACATGAACGGCATCGAGTTGAATGAAGAAGGATTTCAGAAATTGTCTGAGGAGATTTCGCTCGACGTCGTGGATGCAAGGCTGGAAATGCCGTGGGGCAAAGAAAACGTGAGGTTGCACTACGGCGAAGTGCCGATGGGCGAATCTGTGGAATTGCTTGTGCTGCGCAAGAGCCTGGCCCGCGAACTTCTGCCGGATGGCAAGATTGGCGCAGCTTCCTCGCATCCCTACTACGAAGTTTGTACCAGCCCAAAGCTCTACGATTTGGTCGCGGCGTTAATTCGTACGAAGTCCGCAGCCGCAGCAATTGAAACCGCCCGCGTTTAACCCCTATACTTGCAGCGGAGGCGAAAGGGGTCCGGTGATCTTCCCGGCCTTCAAAGCCGGCGATTCGGTCCTTCGCGGGTCGAATGGTGGGTTCGACTCCCACACGCTTCCGCCATATTGCTGATGATTCCATTGCTTTTGTGGGAGTCAGAAGCTGAAAAAGAGCCTATAAACAAGGGGTTTTGGACCCCAAATGGACCCAAGTCTTGTTAGTATTCGGGGCCTAAATTTCCCAATGTTCGGACGTGTGTTCGATTCCCATCGCCCGCTCCATAAAGCCTGAGGTCCGGCCCGGGCACATAGGTTACAGATCGTACCGGACACATAGGTTACACTTTTGGGCCAAAAGGGTTTTCAAGAGGCTGCAAAGTTTTTTCCTCCAGATCGACGTAGCCAAGATCGTAATTCATAAAGCTGACCAGCCAAATACCTTCTTCGACTTCTTTGATACCGACAGCTTGACCAGCAAAGACCGTGCTGAGATTGATTTTCTTGCGGTGAAGACAGATACGTCCGCAGCAGGTGACGTGGATGGTTTTGTCGTGGAAAGGATAGTCCAGTTGCGGCAGGCCGCGATAGGGACGGGTGGAGGGGGTATAGACTTCCGCGGGGCACTTCATTTCGAGAGCTTGATGAGGTCGCTCGTTGTTGAATTCCTCGAGAAAATCGTCGAACTTGGTTTGCTGTTGCAAACTGTTCATGCCTGCGGGGCGAGTGGTTTCGTTTTTGAGTGTGAGATGCATGCGCTCATGCCGACCGTTCTGTTGCGGATGACCAGGTTGGATGCGTTCGATGGTGATGCCCAGACGCAACCACCAGACAGAGAGTTTGGAGAGGTTGAACAAAGAGTTGGCGGAGGCGAAGGGAACCCCATTGTCCGAACGGATGGCGTGCGGCAGGCCGCGTTCCTGGAACAACCGCTGAAAGGCGGTAAAAGCAAGGGATTCACAGGTGGATTCCAGAGCTTCACAGAGGAGAAGATAGCGCGAGGCGTGATCGGTGACGGTCAGCGGGTAGCAATATTTCTTATTGCCCAACAGGAACTCGCCTTTGTAATCGGTGCACCATAGTTCATTGGGTTTTTGTCCCAAAGACAAAGGCGTGCCCGTAGCGCGGTTGCGTTTAGGTCCTCTGCGTCGCACCAGACCATGTCGATCGAGCACGGCGTGGATGGTGCTGCGGGCAGGAACCTTAACCTCACAAGAAAAGCGGCGCAGCAAGCGTTCACGGATTTTGCGAGCGCCCCAGTACGGCTTCTCCTGTTTAAGGTTGACGATGGCGGTCTCCACCTGCTGAGGCAGCTGGTTGCCGTAATGCCAGGGTCTGCGCGAACGGTCCGTCAGGGCTTCCAGACCGGATTCTTTGTAGCGGTCAAAGATCTTGTAGCCGGTCTTGCGAGAGATAGCGAACTCCCGACATAGGGCCACCATCTTCTCGCCCTCCAGCAAACGGGCGACAAACCGAACACGTTCATCCATAACCGAACACTCCTTCCAAGGCATCGCTTCCTCCCCTAGGGGGGAGGAAGTGTCACCTATGTGTCCGGTACAAACTGTCACCCATGTGTCAGGCCGCTCACTGTTATGCAGTAGGCTTTACGGGCTTCCCACCCTCACAAACCGCTCAAGACCGTTAGTTTTGGACGCAGTTGGACGCGGATTCCGGCCTCAACGGGCTTGTTGGACGCGACGATTCGGGAGTTTTGCACTTGATTGCATAACAATGTCGGCTCCTTGACCCGAGTAGACTGTGGTTGTCTGACGACCGCAGGCTCTGGAGAAAGGAGCCGAACATGATGTTGATAGGCGTAGATTATCACCCGAGCTTTCAGCAGATGACATTTTTTGTGGAAGAGACTGGTGAGTGTGATGAACGGCAATGGAACCACAGTGATGGACAAGCAGAGAAATTCTATCGAGACTTGAAGCAGCGAGGAAGCCACGCGGGCGTCACATGGTCCCGACGAGATTGACGAATACGCCTTTGTGGTTGTAGCTCAGGTCGGTCAGGTCGTCGGAGAAGTCGGTGAAGTTGTAGCCGACGCCGACCTTCAGGTTGCTTGCCGATGTAACGATAGATCGCGGCCAGCGCGCCGCGGCGGCGTTGACTGACATCCGGGAGGTCGAGCATTCGCACCTCGGCCAGGCTCTCCCAGTCCTTGAGGAACCGCCAGTCCACGCGCAACACCGCGAGCTGCGCGGCGTTGTCGAAGAACTTCGGCTGCACGCGATCCAGGCTCACCTGTCCCAGGCGGTAGGCGTACTTGCCGCCGATGGACCAGTTGGCCGTGAGGTCGTAGGTCAGATCGAGCGCCGCGATGTGGCTCTTCTGAAGGAACTCGGCCGCGGTGTTCTGCAATCCCACCTGGTCCGTGGTCGGGACGTTATAGAAGTACGTGTACTTGGCCAGGGCGTTCAGCCGGTCGTGCCGCACCGGACGGTACGCGTAGCCGACCACGGCCTCGGTGTAGCCGCCGTCATAGAACTCGCCGAGCGAGCTGTCACTGACCGAGTGGTCCAGCTTGCCGATCATGCGCCAGTCGGGCGTCAGTTGGAACTTGAAGTTGTTGCGGAACAGCCACGCGGTCCTTTCGGTATGCGTCGTGTCGAGTTGTTCCGCGTCATCCCGGCGATACTCGATCGCGCTCGAGAACTGCATCTTATCCACGGCCGTAGCCCATGCGGACTCCGGCCGCCTTGCGATCGGTCTCGGCGCCGGTCTGCGAGTCGCGCAGCGTGCCGAACTCCGCGCTGGCGCCGAGATTCCAGCGTTCTTTCGCCACGAGGTTGATTCCGGTGGCGTGCGTGAGGCCGGTCAGCGACCCGCCGTTCTGGTAACGCTCCTCGAGGTAGACGCTGGAGCTGTCGGAGAGCCTCGTCTTCACGCCCGAGACCAGGTTGCCCTGGCGGACCTGCAGGCCGTTGTCCGTCCGCTCGTTTTCCAGCGAATAGTTCAGGTAGAGACTGGTCCGCTCGGAATACGAGGAAGCTGGTGCCGAGCTTGCCGCCGGGCCCGAGGTCTCCGTCGGAAGCCTCCCCGTCGATCCGGAAGCGTTTCGTCAGGCGATAGGAGCCGCCCGCGCCGATGCGACCGTTGTCTTCACGGCCGCCGCTTGCCGCGACCGTGTCCTGGACGAAGCCATAGGCGCGCCAGGAGGCGCCGGGATCGAACATCACCTGCGCGACCGCGTCCGTGCGCTCGCCCTGCTCCTGGGTCAGCGGAACAACCGGCGAATGGTCCTTGCGCAGATCGTTGCGCACGCCGGTGCTGACGCTCCACTTGTCGGTCAGCTTGATAGCCCACGTCCAATTCGATCGCCCGGGTCTCGAGCCCCTGGTCCTCGATCCTCTGATCGCCCTTGGCCGCCAGGCTCAGGCGGCTCGTCACGGGCATCCTGAACGTGCCGCCGTATTGCTCGGTGTCCTTGATCGTCGCCTGTCCCGGCGCCGAATAGCCGGCGTCGAGGTTCTGCTTATAGAAGGTGAAGCGACCGTCGCGGCCCTTGAAGAAGTCGCCGAGCCCGACGCTCAGGTCGGCGCGGTAGGCGCCCGGCCTTCGCGTCGGTGAACGACAGGTCGTCAGGGCCATGGAACCCGAATCCGCCATCATCGGACCGCAGCGAGCTGGAGACGAGACCCTCGCTCCGGCCCGCCTGCACCTTGAACCAGGAATCGGCGCTCTTCCGCAAGGTCAGGTCCGCGGCGCCGAGGTTGCTGTCGGCGTCCCCTCCTCGTTGGAGTTGGCGGTCAGGCCGAGCCGCACGTGGTCGTTGAACCAGTAATGGCCCTGGCCGCCGACGGCGACTCGCGTCCAGCTTGTCGAAACCTGGCGTGTACTCGTAACGCACCACCAGGTAGGCCTCGTCGCCGCTCAAGCCGCTGCTGCGCACCAGCAGGTTGTCGTCGGCGGTCGACGAGAGCGGCTCGGAAAGCAGCAGCCGGCCCTGCAGGTAGTCGATGTCGTAGTCCACGCCGGGCCGCAGGTTGACCACCCCCGTGACGATGCCGCGAGTCCTTGTCGCGGATTTCGATGCGCACGCGCTCGGAGCCCGTCAGGATGTCCTGGTGGTGCAGGAAGTAGAGCGACCCGCCCGTTCCGCGGAATTCCTCATAGCTCGGCATCGTTCCCGGTTGCGGCGGCGAATCCGTCCACGCGCGAGCCGTCGCTCGCCGAAGCTGGTGGTGGCTTCGGACCCGTAGTGCGCGTTGGCTCCGTACAGGCCGCGATCGACGTGGGCCAGCTCGTTGCCCAGGTAGCCGACCTTGAAGTTGCCCCACATCCCGTAATTCTCGCCATGGCTCGCTTTGACGTAGAACTTGCCCAGGGTCGGCGCCATTTCTTCCACGACACCGTCGTCGCCGAACGTCGGGTAATGAGTAGTCGGGATCGATGCGCCGGAATAACGAATCGGGCGACTTGTCGAGGAAGTTGCTGAACAGGTCCTTCACCGGGCCTTCGCGGGTATCCGCGCTCGCCGTCAATCGCCAGTTCTCGCTGACCTTGCCGTTCACGTAGAACGCCAGCCGGCCATCCAGCGACGAATCGTAGGGCTGCGGAGCATTCTCGCCCTGCAGCAGATCTGACCGGCCCGCTCGCGCGGTTCTTCGGACACCGTGAGGTCGGCGACGCCGACGTAGAACAGGTCTCGTGCGCTTGAACTCCAGGTCGCGAAGATACAGCGAGCCGTTGCCCGCATCGTCGAGCACCGCGACTTCGACCGTATGCGCGCCGGCCGGAAGGATCTCCTCCGCGGCGAAGTTGCCCTGCGGGTCGACCGGAACCTGGCGGCCCGCCACCCAGACCGTGTGGCCGGCCGGTATGCCGCTGCCCTGCACCTTCACCGTGCCGCTGCCGAGCGGAATCTGCTGGCGCGCCAGGTCGTTCTCGCCGTAGGCGGCCAGCAGCTCGCGCGGCTGACGGCCCGTCGGACGTCGCGACGCTTTCCAGGCGACGGCTCGCGGTACAGCCACAGCGGCCGCGCGTCCGTTTCGTCGAAATTGCCCTTCGCGTCATAGGCGCGCAGCAGGTACTTGAGTTCGCGTGCCGGGCCCGCGAGAATTTCTGCCGCCGGCTGCCATTCCGCGAGGCCCGCGTCGTCGACCGCGATGATTTCGAGCGGCGCGGCCTGCAGCGACTGCTGCTGCTCGAAGATTCGGATTTCGGCGCGCTCGATGAAGCTCGCATAGTTGTTGTACATCCGGAAACGCACGACCGATGCGGCAGGATCGCCGTCCAGCGTCGCTCACCGCCACGGCGACTGGATGCGCCGCGACGCCGAGCCGCGGCCGCGACTCGAGATTGTCGAAGCGGAACTGGATCTTGGCGTTGTCGAGCGCGACGTCGGTGCAGCGCTGGATGTCGGAAGAGCTGCGGCCCGGGTCGTCGATCGGCTTGCCGTCCACGGTGATGCGCATCACGTTCAGCTCGTACGGGCTCTTCGGACGAAGCTCCTGGGTCAGACGCGTGATGTCCACGCCCTCGTAGTTGTCCAGCGGCAGCCGGTTCGTCATACACGACCTGCACGCGCACGAACGACTCTTCGCCCTGGATGAAGCCGGCGTTCACGACGTCGTCGGACTGGACGTAGCCGCGTCCCTCGTGCTCGGACCGGGCGCCCGACAGCAGCGGATCCTGCATGACGATGTCCATGGCGCGGCGCGCCCGCGCCGCGGAAAGGCCGATGTCGTCGCCGTACACGGACGCGGTGCGGCGGTCGAGGCGCTCGTTCTTCGTGTAACCGATGAACCGCAGTCGCGCGTTGGTCCGATCCGCGATGTCCGTCAGCGCGCGACGCAGGTTCGCCGCGTAGCCGGGCGGAATGATCGGCTGGCCGTTCTCGAGCTCGAGCGTCGGGATGCTGCCCCAGGGGGGATCGTAAACCCTGGTCACCATTTCCTCGACATCGTCCGGGACAGAGTTGCGGCTCGTCCGGCAACTCCTGGAGAGGATCGTCGTACCAGAATTCCACCTCGACGCGACGATTCAGCGTCCGTCCCTGCACCGTTTCGTTGGAGGCAAGCGGGTGTGAGGCGCCGCGACCGTCGCTTTCGATCGCCGAGGTCGGCAATCCCAGGGCTTCCTGCATGGCCAGCGCGACGCGGTGCGCCCTTGCCTTCGACAACGACAGGTGGTTTCCGTAAGTGCTCTCGTCGCGGCCGGTCAGCGGCGCGTCGTCGGTGTAGCCGATGAACCGGACCGTCACGCCCTGCTTGTCCCGCAGGTTGTCGAGCGCCTGCCGGACCTGTTTGGTGAAGGCTTCGGAAATGGGAGTGGTCTCGTCCTCGTACCGCAGTGGCACGACGAGGTTCCTGACGCGCGTCCGCGGCGTTTGGCCTTCCTTGTATCGCATCTTGCAGACGGTCTCCACCCGGCAGACCTTGATGCGCTTGATGTCATCGCCGGTCGGCTTCGAGTCATGCGACCATTCCCGAAAGGTCTGGTCGCTGGACAGATGCCGCTCGACCGGCTCGCCCGGCTTGGCCGTGTTGACCTGGGCCGTGCGCGCCGCGGAGGCGGTCATCAGCAGGAATCCGACAGATCAGTCAGGTAGATGGCGCTGCTTGCTCATATGCGTTCACCTGCTCCCCGGCACACGCACGTCGAGCCGTTTGGGCGGGCCACCACGGCGCCAGAAGACTTCAGGCTCGATGGTGAGCGCATAGCTGTCGTTCGCCGCATCCCACGCTTCGGTCAACTGCCGCTTGATCGCTTCCACGCGCCGTTCGACCAGTGCCGCATCCTCCGTGTCGGCGACGTAGGACAGGCGCAGCACCGCCGGCGCTTTGCGCAGTTCCTCGAGGAGTAGGTCGAGGCGCGGCCGCCACTGGACGCGGATTTCGGTCGTACCCGGCTCGAACGCCGCATCGGAGAGGTCGATGGCGACCACCCGGTGAATCGACGCACCGAAATTGAATTGCAGGGCCTTGCCGCGCGTGGCGCGCTTGATCTGCACCTGGTCCGTCGACATCCGGAAGCCGCTCGGCAGCGTCCTGTCGTCGAGCTTCAGCACGAAATTGCTGCCGCGGCTCTCATTTGGCGTGATCGCGCAGGTGATGTGGTACCGCCCGTACTGATCCGTCGTCGCTTCCAGACCCCGTTGCCGTCACCACACGCACGCCGGGCAGGCCATCTTCGCCGTCGTCCTGCACGTCCGTTGCGATTGGCGTCGTTGAAGACCTTGCCGATCACGTCGGTGCAATCGAACGTCGGATCGGGCATGACGCGCACGGTGGCGGTCGCTTCACCGGACAGCGGCGTTGCCGGTCACGACCGTTCGATGACCTGCGCGCGGTTCACGAATTCGCCCTCGCTGACGCCGGCGCCCACGGCGAGCAGCAGTTTCACCGTGCGCGCCTGGAGCTGCGCGAAGTGAGGCCGTTCCACGCGAGTTCGAGGCCGGTCGACCGACGGCTCGGTCGGCACGCCGTCGAGAAGCGCGGAGCCCTGGACGTAGCTGAATCCCGCAGGCAAGCGATCCACGATGCTCACATCCGTGAGCAGATGCGCCTGACGGTTGTTGACGGTGATCGCGTACGGAACCAGCTGCCCGCGGGTCACGTTGACCAGCGGCGTCGTCTTGGTGATCGCGATGCGACCCGCGAGCTGCGGATCGAGCGGGATGTGGTTGTTGAAGATCTGGCTCGAGCCGGGCATCTGGCTGCCGTCCAGGGCAAGATTCAGGTAGTACTTCGTGCCAGCGCTGCGCGCGGCCACCGAGGCCGCCGGCGCGAACTCCGAAGGCTGCACTTCGCAGAATGGGACGGCCGGAAGGCATCGCGATCCGTCCGGACAGGCCGGCACCGAGAACGCCGCGGTCGAAGCGTCGGACGTCGGCGGGATGATCTGCGACTAGCCCGCCACGTAGTTCGCGTCCGGGGCGGTCACCACGATGAGGTAGTTACCGCCGCTCGGGCAGGCCGGGTCGCTGAAGTTGACGTCGAACTTGTAATAGCCGTCCGCGAGCGTGATCTGGCCCTGCTGGGCCGGATCGTCGAAGCAGCTCGCCGGCAAGGGCGCGCGTGCCGCGCCAGCAGCGTGAGGGTCGCCCCCGCAACCGGAGCGCGCGTCATCGAGTTGTAGACGACGCCGTTCGGATCGATCGGCAGGTTCAGGTTCTGCAGGTTGCCGCCGGACGGCACGACGATGTCGGTGATCCGCTGCAGCCCGTTGGTGAACGGCGAGTCGCCGCTGCCGAGCATCGCGGTGTTCGGGCCCGCGCCCGGCGCGCGGAACCGCAGCTCGTACCGGTTTGCCGTCCCGTCGGTCGGCGGCACGCTACTGAACCGATAGACGCCGTTGACATCCGTGAGAACGGCCTGCACCAGCACGCCGTTGAGATACAGCCCAACCGTCCAGCCCTGCAGCAGCGGCTCGCCGGCGTCGGCTATCTTGTTGAAGTTGGCGTCGTGCCACACCGTGCCGTTCAAAGTGCCGGCAGCCGGGGACTCCTCCGATATCGATCGAGACGCTGGCGCTCGCCGTCTGCGGGGGATTGTTCCAGGTTACGACGCCGGTGTTCGTGAGCGTCGTGCCGGCGGGAAGTCCCGAAGCAATCTGCACGCGGAATCGCACGTCGATGGATTGTCCGGGCTGCAACGGACCGTTCACAGCGGAGTAGTTTGCAGTCAGCACGGAGCCCGCGATGCTGATACCCGTTGTGGAGCCGTTCATCGTTGCCGGTGGATTCACGAACGTGAGGCGGCCTGCCCCCGCGGTGCTGAGATCGTCCGTGATCACGACCGAGGCGGCCGGGTTCGTCGAGGCATTGGTCACGTGCACCAGGTAGTCAAGTTGCCCGCCCGGCATCGCAGCGCCGCCGCCTACGACGCTGACTTGCTTCGTGATGGCGATCGTGATGATCACTACTGTGACGGTGTGGGCGTCCTGGAAATCGAGGATGCCCGGCGTGCCGTCGGTCAACGTGCGAGTGAATGTTTGGCGAGTCGTGACGCTGCTGTCGGCATCGAACCACTGGACTGCGCCCGCTATGTTGGTGAGCTGGGCGCCATTCTGGCTGTTGGCGTCGAGTTGGGTCCGGTAGGTAATGATCAGACGCTGAGTCGGGCTGATCGTGGTCGCGCCAGTAAGCATGGTCAGCGTGAGCCTGCAGGTGGGTCGCACCAACGTAGCTGATCGAGAAGTCCGTGCCTGGAACCAGTGGGCCTTTGCCCGCTACCGGCGTGACGCCGTCCGCCTGGAAGACCTGGGCAGTGAGCACCTGAGGTGTCATGTTGCACATGCCGCCCGTTGCGCCGCTGGGGAGCCGATCGAGCAGCGTGGCGTTCCACGCATCGCTCGTCCCGGTATTCTGGACGTTGAAGCCGAACTGTCCCCACTGCCCTACGCTCATCGTCGCCGGCCCGGACTTAGTGAACACGAGATTGGGTGCACCGACGATTCCTCCGACAGTGATCGTGACGCTGGCGCTTGCTGTCTGCGAGGGGATGTTCCAGGTTACGACGCCGGTGTTGGTGACGATCGTGCCGGCAGCGAGCGTGCTGCCGAGCGTGGCGCGAAAGCGCAGATCGATCGTCCCTCCGGGTGCCAGCGGTCCGTAGGTCGCCGAGTAGTTCGCGGTGATGACGTTGCCGGCAACGTTGACACCGTTGGGCGAGCCGTTCATGGTCGCCTGCCAGCCACGTAGGTGAGCGCCCCCGCCCCCGCTGCGTTCAGGTTGTCCGTGATCACCACCGGGTTTACGGGGTTCGCGGAGGTGTTCGTCACGTGCACCAGGTAGTCGAGCGTCGCGCCCGGCACCGCCGGGCCGCCCCCCCCACCGTCACCTGCTTGGTGATGGTCACCGCCGGGATAGCGACCGTCACCGTGTGGGCGTCCTGACAGTCCAGCACGCCGGGCGTACCGTTGGTCAGCGTGCAGGTGTAGATCTGGCGGCCGGCGGCGCTGCTCGGGCCGTTGTACCACAGCGTCGTACCGGCCACGTTGGTGAGCGTGGCACCGTTCTGTGTATTCGCATCGAGCTGCGTCTGGTAGGTGACGATGAGGCGCTGCGTCGGACCGATTACCGCCGCGGCGCTCAGCATGTTGAGTGTCAGCGTGCACGCGGGCGCTCCCGCATAGCTGAGCGTGTAGTCCGTGCCGGCCGTCAGCGGGCCCTTGCCGGGACCGGCGTGACGCCGTCCGCCTGGAAGACCCGAGCACTGAGCACCTGAGGCGTCATGTTGCACATGCCGCCCGTCGGCCCCATCGGCAGCTTGTCCACGATGGTCGCGTTCCACGCGTCGCTATTGCCGGTGTTCTGCACGTTGAGGGTGAACTGGCCCAGCTGACCAGGGTTCATCGTCGCCGGGCCGCCCTTGGTCATCACCAGGCCGGGCGCCGCGATCGTCAGCGGGGGCGACGAGACCCCCTGCTGTCCTGTCAGCGGATAATGGAAGGCTCCGCCTATGGTCGTTCCTAACGACCAGTTGGCCGTGTTGGAGAACTGCGTGCCGGGCGAGTTCGGCGGCACGGCGTTGTTGAGCACCACAGTGACGCTCAGCACGATCTGCTGCCCGGCTGGGATCGGGGGGAAACCGCTGAAGGTGAGCAGCCCGCTCGCGTTCGTGACCGCGAAAGGCACCGGAGCGCCGCTGCCCTTCCAGGCGGCGCTGCTATTCACGTAGTTGAGCGACACCCCAGTCGCATTAAGGTTGTCAGTGACCGCGACCTGGTCGACTTCGACGTTCGACCCGTTGGGATTGACCACAGCGCCGGTCGTCGCACTGACCAGTTGTGGGAAGGTGAGCGTGTAGGTAAAGGGCACCCCGATCGAGACGAAGGGCGGCCCCGGCGGATTCTCTTTGTCGATCTTGTCGACCGGTACGAAGAGGTTCGCGCACGTCAAGACATGCGCACGGGTGATCGAGCCATTCACGAACCAGATGAAATTCCCGTGCGACTTGTCGCAGGAGAGGTTGCCGGTGAAATCGACGTTGTCGAAGATGACCAGCCAGCCCCTTCCGGTGCCGGCGAAACTGATGTTGGAGGTCAGTGGGTTGGACGCTGGGAAGTTCCGGATCGTGCAATTTCCGTCGATATTGATCTGCGAGGGGGGAACAGGGTTGACAAAGCCATCGATCACGCCACCGAAATTGGCGACACAACCGCCAACGGACTGCGCCCGTGCCGGGACGGCGCTCAGCAACAACAGGCCGAAGGCGAACAGCAGGATTTTGATCCAGCTGCCGCGCGGCCTCGCATTGTTCGTGTCGCTAGAAGTCATCTACGCCCTCGTCCCACTCACCAAGCGATTCGTCATCAGGAGGGACCGAGGCAGTCCACGCTGTGGACTGGATTCCGGCGGTCCCGCCGTCGTGGGGCCCCAGCGCCCGTTAGACCGGTGACTTTGCGTCGCCATCTTTCGATGGCTTTGCCTTTGTCAAAATCGCGTCGAACTTAACTGATCAGATTCGCAGCTTCTCCAAACCTCCTGGTGTCCGTGCCATTCCGCTTCGGTCGCCGGCTTCACGCCGCCGGCAGGAAGTCGATCGGGTACACGATCGTCACGGCCGGCACACCTCCTTCGCGCCGAAATTGATCGTCCGGACGCGGCCCACGACCTGCGTGGCGAGATCCGGCGCATCCATGTCAGTCGACTGCAGCACGCACATCGACACGCTGCCGTCCGGCTCGATCGTCAGGCGCAGCACCATCTGGCCTTTCAGCGCTGGGTTATTGCGCAGCTCCCGGTTGTACAGCCGGTAGAACGACGCCTTGTAGCGGTCGAACACGATCTGTATTTCTTCGTCGGTGCGGGCAGGACCCGGCCCGCCGCGCGCCTTCGGTCGGTCGGCGCCGGTGATCGGGGCGATCGGGCTGACTGCGCGGCCTACCCCCACACCACCAATCCCGCCTCCTCCGCCACCGCCAGCGCCAGTGCCGCGGCCACCCACACCGCCACCGCCGTTGCCGCCTCCTCCGCCACCGCCTCCCACACTGCGGCTCAGCGAGGCGACGTTGATGCCACCGCTCGATCCCGGCGTATTGCTCGTCAACATAGAGCGTGACGAGGGCCGGCCCACGTCATCGGCGGCAACGTGACGCGCATCGGCTCCGAGAGGCGGCACGACCGTGTCCTGTGCCAGGCTCGCGAACTTGTCCTTGAATGCCAGGATGCCGGCCTTTCCCACCTTCGGCTCCGGCTTTGGCTCCACTGGAAAGCCCACCTCCGGACCTGGTGGCAGTTCCGCTTTGCCAGGCAGGTCTGGACCTGCCGGGGCGTTCGGCTTCGGTTTCAGCGCGGGTGCAGGCGCCCCCGGTGGGGACCCGGCCGCACTCGTCCCGTGCGGCAGCGGAAGCGGAACGGCTCGCGCGTTGACCGCGATCTCCGGTGGACGATAGAAGACGATGTCGAGTTCTTTGTTGGGGGGCTCGCTGCGAAGCAGCGCTTGCGCCGGTATGAGCATCACCACGGCCAGCACGAAGACATGGATCGCCAGGCTCGTCGCCATGCTGCGGGCCGTCGGAGCCCCGGATGTTTTGAAAATGCTCTTCGCTTCCATGGTTGTCACCAAGCAACCACCTCAATTGGCCGCGATAAATTCGATCTTCAAATCCTCAACGCCCGACTTCGCGAGATCGATGATGCGCAGAACCCCCTCGTAGTTCAGGCGGTCGTCGACGGCCAGGAACAGCGCGCGCTGTTCCGCGGGCCGGCCGCCCAGGATCTCCGCCACGCGCGCGGGCAATTCGGCTGCAGGGATCTTTTGATCCGCCAGGGTCACCTGACAGTCCTTCGGGATCCCCTCCCCTGCCGGCGGCGCGAGGATGGGGCACGCCGCGGACCCGATGCTCAGGATCAACTGCGATTCGGCGACCTGCGCCGACGTATCGGCGGAGGCTCGAGGGATATCGACGTCGTAGCCCTCCATCAGGAGTGGCACGACGACCATGAAGATGATCAGCAGCACGAGCACCACGTCGACGAGCGGCGTGATGTTGATTTCGGACTGCAGACTGGAGCCGGAATCGTTGCTGTTGAACTGCATGATGTCACTTTCCTTCTGCGCCGGCGCGCTTGGCGATCAGCCCCACGCCGCGGAAGCCGGCCTGCTCGATCGCGACCATGGCCTCCCGGACCTCGCGGAAGTTGAGCTTTGCGTCGCCCCGGATCACGACCTTGGGGTTCGGCTCGGCGCCCACCGCAGCGCTGAGGGCTTCGCCGAAATGCTCGGCTGCGACGGGCTGATCGTTGATCCACAGCCCGCCAGCCTCGTCGATGGAGACCAGGATCCGGCCTCTCTCGTCGCCCTGCTCGTTCGGCTTCGTCGTGTTCGGCAGGTTGACGTCCGGTCCCTTCCGCATCTGCGGCGCCATCACCATGAAGATGATCAGCAGCACCAGCACCACGTCGACGAGCGGCGTGATGTTGATGGTCGCCTGCATCTTGGCCGGTTCACCGAGCCGCATAGGCCGGCCCTCCCTTCTTGACCATCGGCGCCTTGACTTCCGCCACTTCGACGTCAAGCCCCTTGAGCTCCGGTACTTTGAACAGGCAGTTCACGAGCTGGGACGAAGCCCGGTTCATCTCGACATGGAAAGTCTCGATCTTGCCCGTGAAGTGGTTGAAGGCGACGACGGCCGGGATCGCGACGAAGATACCCAGGGCCGTCGAGACCAGGGCCTCAGCGATGCCGCCCGAAACCACAGACATTCCGCCGGACCCCGTGGCCGCGATGCTCCGGAAAGCGTTAATGATTCCGACCACGGTGCCGAAAAGACCGATGAACGGGGCCGTGGAGCCGATCGTGGCCAGGAACCCGAGACCCCGCTTCAACTGGATCAGCGTTTCGGACATGGAGTCCCTGAGTGCGCTCGTGACGAGCTCGAGCGAAGCGGCCGGATCGCCTCCGCTCTGGCGCACGCCGTCGTACTCGATGATGCCCGCCGAGACCACCTGCGCCACGTAGGAATTCTGGTGCAGCCGCCCGGCTTCGATCAGATCCTGGACTTCTCCCCCGTGAAGGAACTTCTTGAACTCGGGCTTGAACTTTTGCGACTGGCGCGAGGCCGAGCGGAAGCGGCGGTGCTTGTCTACGATCATCCCCACCGAAAAGACGGAAAGCAGGGCGAGGCAAACGCATCACCGCGCCTCCGAATATACCGACGTGTCCTAACAGTTCAGTGAAACTCATGGCTTCCTCCTTTGCGCCGCATTGGCGGGCGCTGCCGCATTCCCATCCGGTCGTCGCACCGCTGGGGCGCGCCGTTTCCGACCTGATTTCGTAGTAACTGAGCATTCGCATGAAAACCTCTTTGTCCATGGGCAGCCTCGAGTCGTCGAGCAACGTCGAGACGCCGGGGCCATTGCCGAGTTCCGAGCTCTTCCAGGGAACGATGACCAGCGCTTTAGGCGCTTCCTGATTGCCCAGAATGGACATGCCGAGCGCCTTTCCTCCGGGGACGGACGTCAACTTCCCGTCTTCTTCCGTCTTTTGCTGCGGCTCTTCATTCAGTTCATTGCCTCGTCATCCTTGCCTCTTTGCCTTTCTTTGCCTCTTCTGTCTTTGGCTGCGGCTTTTCGGTCTTTCCCTGTGCTGGTTTCGTCTTTGGCTGCGCTGCTTGCTGCGCCAGTACAGCCGCGGGCATCAAGGCAAGGACCCCAAGCAAAATCCAGTGAACGCTAGTCTTCCTCATCGCTCCTCCTGTTTTTTTGCGCGATTGCGAAGGTCGGCAATCCACTTGACGACCTCGGCGTCGTCCGGAACGATCCGGCTGTACGCCTCGTAATGCTCCAGCGCGCACGTGTAATCCCCGAGATACAGGTCGCACAGAATGGCAAGGTTCCTGTGCGCATATTGGAAGTCGGCGGACTGTGCCAGGGCCGCCTCATAACTCGTGCGCGCTTTCGCAAACTGTCCCTTGCGCCGCTGCACCATACCGAGCTCGTTATAGGCGGCAGGCTGTTTTGGATCCGATTCCAGCGCCTTGTTCAGGCTGGCCTCGGCGCGGTCCAGGTCGCCGGTGCGCGCGTATGCGATGCCGAGATCGATGTGCGCTGCCGTCAATGCGGGCGCCTGTTCGGTCACTTTGAGCAGCAAGGCAATGCCCGGTTCGTACTGCTCCTCCTTCAGCATGCGCACTGCCGACTCGTAGTCGGCGCGCATTTCATCGGTGACGCCCACGCCTTGGGTGATCGCACTGGGCGATTTCGAGGGGTCGGAGACCTGCGCCACCGGCGATCCGGCCACATGACTGTCGATCGCGCCGAGGAAGCCGCTGCTCGTTTCGTGTTTCGCGTAGCGGCCCGGCATCAGCTCGGTGAGCCTGCTGAGACTCTTCTCGGTCCACGAGTTGAAGACGCCGGCGTGCAACAATTCCATGTTCTTCTCGTGTACGTTGATGGCTTTCTCCTCGAACGGAAACGCTGCCTCATCGAGGTTGTTCTTGAACTCCTCCAGATCCTCGGGCTTCAGGTCGTCCGGCCGCTCCGACTCGAGCAGTGAGCGACTGAAATTGGAGTAGGTCTCGGCCATGTAATACGTCGCTGCCGCCGTCACCTCGTCGATTTCGTAATCCACCAGCCGGCCCATGGCCGCGATCGTGGCATCCATGCGCTGCTTCTTATCCTGCAGGCTGGTCTCGAAGGGTTGCCGCAGCTTCACGACCACGAAATCCTCGTAGAGCTGCTCCGCGAGGACCAGCGCCGAACGCGCCGCAAGCGTCCGGGTCCGGCCGGTCCTTTCCGATCCGGCGTCCGCGTCGGCGCTTACGATTTCCTCCAGCTGCTTGTGATAGAGCGACTCGTCGTGCGCCGCCTTGTACATCTCGGCGATCTTGAACCGGGTCTCGATGGCCGTCTCTACCGGCTTGGGAAACTCTTTGACGTAGCGGTTGTACGCATCCAACGCGCGATCTCGGGAATTGGATTGCGCGTAGAGGTCTCCCGCGTCGAGCAGCGCCTCGCTGCGTAACGCCGGATCGTCGGACTGGGATGCGATGCGGTCGTATTCGCCGGCGGCGTGCGACAACTGGCCGCTCTGCCGGTAGGCGTAGGCGATCTGCTTGGTGGCCTCGAGCTGCAGCTTGTTCTCCGGGAAGGTAGCTGCGAAACGCTTCGAGCACATCCACCGCCGCCTTCCAGTCCTGCAGCCGGATCAGCGCGGCGCCTGCGTCGTACTCGGCCGTCGCACGGATAGATGACGTAGGCGCGGCCGTGCGAATCCTCAGGAAGTGGTCGGCGGCCGCGCGATAGTCCTGCGCCTCGTTTGCGAGCTCACCCTGCTTGTAGATCGAGGCGGCGAGGTTGTCGACGAACGCGGCGCGCGACTCGTCGCCCTCCGGCGTGACCGCCAGCACCTGGGCGTAGGCGTGCTCGGCCTGCGGGTACTCGGCGAGCTCGAACGAGCCGTGCGCAACGACAATCCACGCGGAACGCCGGATGCGCCGCGTCCGCGCCCGGATACTTATCGATGACGCGCTGGTCGGCCTCGATGGCGGCGCGGTAGTCCTTCATCTCGTACATGTCATCGGCGGCCGCTCCGAGGACCGCCGCGGCGTGTTCGTCCTGCGGGAATGCGTCGGCAAATTTGAGCGAGCTTGCGACCGTATCGCGCTTGACGGCGTCCTGCTGCTCCTTGTCGGCGACCTTCAGCTGCTCGCGGTATGCGTAGATCGCGGCGTAGCCCGCGGCTGCCGACTGCGGATGCGGCGCGTATCCGTAAGCCGTGCGCTCATACTGTTTGGCCGCCTCGCCGAAATCCTTGTTCTCCAGGAGCAGGTCCGCAAGCTGGTAGTTGACGGACGGCGAATCGGCCTCCGTCGGGAAGGACTCGAGGTAGGCGCCGTACCATTGGCGTGCCTCGCGATAATTCGCGAGCTTCTCGTCCGCTTCGCTCGCGTTCTGATACTGGGCGTGATAATGCGTCGCGAGGTCCTTCAGGTTCGTCTTCAGGTAGGCCAGCACTTCCGGCGACTCTTCCGGTTTGAAGTGTCGCCAGTATTCGGCCTTCAGGCCGTACTTGGACGCGAACTCCCGCTTCGACTCCAGCACGAGCTTGGGGAACCCGCCCTGGGTGAAAGTCTCCACGACGCGCATGCTGAAACGCGGCGCGGCGCGGTGGAACGGATAAAGCGCCACGAAAGCCTTGTACGTCTTCGCCGCGTCGTCGTAGCGCAGCTTGCCGAGGTAGTGCTCGCCAAGATTGGTGTAAATGCGGTCCTCGTAGGAGCGATTCCCGAACTTGGAGAAGTACTCCTGGACGGTCTCCGGCCCGCCGAGGTTGCTGAAGCTCAGGCTGATGACTCGAAAGGTATCGGCGACGCGGCGATCGTCGTCCTCATCGTGCGTCTGATCGAAGTCGTAACCGATCGATACCTTGTAGTCGAGCAGGGCCATGTACTTTTGCAGAGCCTCCTCGTAGAACTCCTGCTTGTAGAACGTCCACCCGAGCTTGTAGAGAGCGAGCTCGTAGTACTCGGAGGCGGTGCCCAGGCTGATGATCGCCTGAATAGGCGTTCTCGGCGTCGCGGTAGCGTCTGCGCGTGAAGAAGTACTCGCCCCGCCTGAACTGCACTTCGTCGAAGTGCGCGGAATGCGGATTCGCGCGGATCAGGCGCTCCATGGTCTCGATGGCCTCTTCGGTGCGGCCGAGCTCGTCGTACGCCCGCGCCATCTGATAGAGGACCTGGTCGCTGTTCTCGTAACTCGGGTACTCGGTGAGCAGCCGATCATAGAGAGCGATCGCCTCGAGTGGACCCTCGGGATCTGCGCCAGCGCGCACCGCGTCCGCCGGCGAGGCGCCGGCGTTACTGCCCGCCAGGATTCCGGCCTCCGCGGTCGTGCGCCGCTCGAAATCCTGATCGGATTCCCGCAAGCCGGCGCCGGCAGCCGCCGCGGCCGGATTGGGCCTGCCGGCTCGCGCGCCCGCGAGTGCCTGGGCGGGCTGCGGAGCGGCCATTTCCCGCGGCTTGGCGTCGCCCGTGCGTATCCCGAACTGCTTCTCGAGTTGCAGGTCCGCGAGACGCCGCATCGCCTCCGGAGTCATCGCGGTCTCCGGTGCCTCCTCGAGGAAGCGCCGGTAGTGCTGCATGGCCTGATCGAGGCCCTGCTCGACCTTCACCTCCTGCACGTCCGGGCGCACGTTCCGCAGCTCCGCCAGCGTCCCCGCCGTCCCCACTGGCTTGATGGGACGCGCGGCGCAGCCGGCGATGAAAGCCAGCGCGAGCACTATCGGAATGGCGAGGCGACGCATCAGTGTCCCTCCGCGTCGGACTGGGCGCGCGCGGCTCGATCGTAGCTATCGGCGACGCCGTAGCGCGCCTCGGTCTGCTGGGCCACCAGGCGTTCCCGGCGGGCCTCGAGCTGGTTGATGGCGACGGTCTCGATCATGTGTCCCTGCCGGGCCATCAAGCTGTCGACACGCTGCAGTGCGTCGCCGACGCGCTCGCGGAGCCGTGCAATCTGGACGTCGTATCCGACGTAGCTGTGCGTCGCCGCCTGCCTCGTCCTGACGAAGGCGTCGTACTGCCGAGTGAGAGCGTCGACAGGCGCATTCAATTCGTTCAGGTGCACATGTGCCGCGGTCAGCCGCTCGTGGTACTCGGTTTCCAGCCGCCAAGTGAGCGCGCCGCGCAGGCGGGCCGCGCGTTGCCGAAGCGCGAGCGATTCGGGGTTGTCAGAGTCGCCGAGCTGCTTCTCGATGAGTGCGATGCGCTCGCCGGCGATCCGCTCCTCCGCGGTCGCCAGATAATCCGGCCGCGGCGCGGTCAGCATCGCCTGCAGGCGCTCGGCGAGGTGCTTGCGCTGCTCGAGGCGCAGGCGCATCCGCGAATCCAGCTCCCGGAACTGCGCGTCGACCTCCGGCAGCAGCGGCTCGTAGTTCTGTCCGCGCAGCCGGATGATATCGTCGAAAGCATCGAGGCTGGTCTTCCAGGCCATGAGCCTCGACCGCAGGTCCTCGAGGTCGAGGTAGTTGTGCAGCGCGGTCTGGAAGTCGTGAGACGCCATCAACTCCATCAGGTAGTAGGTTTCCGGCGCATCGGGCAGGCTGCGCAGGCGGATGACCCAGGTTTCGTCCTCCCGGCTCTCCTCGCGGATCAGCGCATTGAGAAACCGCCCTTCCCTGATGCTGCCGATCGATGCGTCGACTCTCTCGATCTGGTTGCTGAACAGCTCGAGCGCGCGCCCGTACATGATCGCGGCGCGGCCGTGCAGGTTCAGGCTGGCGTACGCATGCGGCACGGCAAGCATGGCTTCCTGAACCGCGGCATCCGTCGGCTCACGATCCACCAGGATGTTCCACGGAACGAGCGCGCGGTCATACTGCTGGGCCGAGGCCTCGGCCCAGCCTGCCCGCAGCAGAGCCTGGTTCGAGAACGGTCCCTCGAGGCGGACGCGGTCCAGTGACTGCTTGGCCCGCTCGAAGTTGCCCGATTCGAACAGCATGGTGCCCAGCACCAGGTTGGACTTGTCGCGGATCGCGAGACCGGCGGGATCGCCGGCCGGCAGCTGCCCGGCCTTGTCCAGTTGCTCGATCGCTTCCTGTGGTCGACCGTCCTGCAACAGCGCGATGCCGAGGTTGTAGGCAACAAACCCGGCCAGGCTCTCATCGCTCTGCAGCTGCTGCGAGCACCTTGACGGCCTCGCCCGGCCGGCCTGTCGCCATATAGACGTTCGCCCGCAGGAACTCGACGTCGTCCCTGATCTCCTCGGGCACCGTACCCTTGATCCGCGCCAGCGCCTGCAGCGCATCGTCGAGCTGACCCTTCTGGAAGTGGATGCGGGCGAGCCTGAACGCGGCCTCGTTTCGTACGGCTTCATCGACGGCGCCTTCGAGCACCGCCTTGATGGCGCGCCCTGCGCGCTGGTGCATGCGGTAGTTGAGCTCGAAGTCGCCGACCGAGAATTCGGCGTCGTTGATGTGATAGTGAAGCGTATCGAGTTCGGGCTCGTCGAGACCGTGGTACTGGGCGAGCTCGGTGTCGAGCCGCTGGAGTGCATCGAAATACTGTCCCTGGTAGGCGTGATAGAGCGCCTCGCCGAAATAGAGGTCCTTCAAGTCGCCGCCCGTGGCCGGACGAGCGGCAAGTCCCAGGGCCAGGCCGAGTCCGATGAGCCGGCGTGTCGCTCGCATCGATTACCATTCCCCAAGCGTGATCGGAGTGTTGCCGGAACGCGGTCCGGCCAGCGTCAGTCCGACCAGCTTTGGCTTCACTTCCTTGCGGAAGGTAAAGCTGTTCCGTGCGGCTGAAGTCCGCGCCGCCCTCAAGCTTGCCGTCGACAAGCACCTCGAGCTTGTGATCCCCGGTCGCCACGTTGCCGACGTAGATCCGTTGCACGCCGCCCTTGCGCAGGGCCTCGAGCTCTTTGAAGCTGTAGATGTAGTGCGCAACGAGCTGGCCGTCGATCTGGAGCCGCACGGCGTCGAGGCGCATCTGGTCGCCCTTGGCCAGCGCGACGAAGATCGCGACCTGCGTCCCTGACGGGTACAGCAGTTTCTCCTCCAGCTGGCTCAGCTCTGCCGCAATGCGGAGGACGTCTGACTTGATCTCCTGGACCTGTTCGTCGAGGCCCCTCATCTCCCGTTGGTCGGAAGAGATGTCTTCTTGGGAAGGCTTCTGGACCGCAGCCGGAGGAGGCGCAGGTGTGATAATGACTTGGGCGCTGGCGTGGGCCGAGCCGCCCGGACCCGTAGTGGTGACGGTATAAGTGGTCGATTGAGAAGGCTTCACCGTCGTAGAGCCGTTCGCCGCGACGGGGCCCACCGAGGGCTCCAAAGTGATGGACGTGGCGTTCGTCGACGACCACCTGAGCGTGACCGGTTGGCCAGCTTGGGCGGAAGTCGGCGAGGCGCTCAGAGCGACGCTCGGGGACGCTGGCGGCGCCGTTTGCGCAGCGGCAACAGGCTTTTTCCCGTTGGCCATCAGCGCAAGCACGACCAAACCGAACAAGACCGCAGTGCGAAGTGAATGCAAACGCATCGAATTCACCCCTTGTGTTATGGAACACTTACACGGAGCTGGATGCGTGCAAATGCCCCCCACGCATTGGTGAAAGGATTGCGGAATTGCACGACGCTGTAAACTGTTCTTAGGAGCGGAATTAGAACGGGGAGCCAGGGTACCAGAAGGACCCGTTCGTTTGGCCGTCATGGAACGCCGCGGAGAATTCGCAGCGGCAGGCCTGCAGACACAGTCTTACCTTGAGGGAGAACACAACGAGCGATGGGCTGCGCTTGGCGTCGCGCACGCCACAATGAAGATACGCCGAAGAGCTGGACTAAAGTCCGGTACCGGATCGGACACATCCGTCCGTTTGGAAAATCGATGCTGCAAATGTCTATATGCAAAGATTAAGGCGCCGATTTTACTTAGGGGGAGACCATGAAATCGGGCTATCTTGAACAGCTAAAATCTGATATCGCAGCACGTTTCGAAAGGGATCTTCGCAAACCAAGGGTTAAACCCGCAGCGAAGCCAACTATGGAAGAGGATACGGCGTTGGAACAGCAGAAACAGGATCATTTCGCTAGGCTCCTGATGGCGGAGGCAGTACGTCAGCTTAAGTAGGTTTAGCTCATGGGATGCGGCAGGGGTCGCCTTGGACTCGAATGAAGTCCTTCGTTGCGAGTGTCGCCCGCTGCCGTTCGGAGCTGGCGCCCTCTCCAGACGGACTCCTCAACGCCTGGCAGCGGTTACCGGAAACATGGGTACTAGCAGGAATCTGCCGCCAAGCCGACCACATAAATTCTACGGCGCCAAAACTTTCGGTCTAACATACCCGCCGGATGTCAGGCATCCACCTTTTTGGACGTTTGGAAGCTCTCCTTAGCCTTACCACCAAAATCGCAAGCAGGATTCCGACACCGGAAAAGTGGAATCTAGCTGACACGCCAGAAAGTCCGCTTTGAGGAAGTTGAACATGCGCATTGTAAACATCGCTACCGGCCGGAGGCTGCCCAAAAACCCCAGTTCTACCCGGGTCGCAAGTGACTGATTCCATGTGCCCTAAATTCCCCGTTTTGGATGCCCACAAAAAGTTGTTTTTGGGCACATGTCCGGTAACGCGACTTCCATGATAGGTCTTTGTCAAGGGGGCAAAAGCTCTCCCGACGCGCTTCGGAGGAGCGCGGGTGTAAATTCTTTCTGATTCTTCGCCGCGTGTGTTGGCCTCTCAGCCGTGGTTCCTATTTCAGATAGAACCAGACTTCCATTTGCTGTCCCAGACCAGCGAGTGGTCTTGTACAGAAGATTGAGTTTGTGCTCTCCTGCCAGTCTCGAAACTAATCAATGGGAGCATCCAGAGCTTGCGCTCCTTCGCCCAGTCGCGTTAACGGCAAGACCTGGCAGGCTACGCGCCGAAGAAATCCTCCTTGTATTCCGGCCGCTCTGCTACGCGGCGGTGCGGTTTTCTCTTTCTACTGTAAGGAACTCTTTTTGCCGGCGATCCACGGCAACCAAGTAGGCCACGAGCTTGCGCGCCACGGCGAGAGTGGCGCGATTGGCATGGCCTTTCTGTTTCTCCTGGTCGTAGAGCATAGCCAGCTCCGGGCTGTTGCGGGGTGCCATTTTCGCCGCTTCGATCAAGGTCGTCTGTAAATGTTTGTTGCGCTGCTTTGACAACGGCGTGCGCTGCACGGTGGAGCCGGAACTCTTCTCTGCGCCGCACAGCCCGCAGTAGCTGATGGCTTTCTTAATCGAAGAAAATCGCTGCACATCCCCTACTTCGAGCGCCCAGGTCAGCGCCGTGATCGGCCCCACGGCAGGGATGGTCATCAATCGCTCCACGCGATCCACCAACAACGAATCACTTTCGAGCGAGCGCACCATGGCACTCTCCATTTTCTGTAGGCGCACCACCGTTTCACGACACAGTTGCAGCAGCGGTTTCAGCCCTTCATTGATGTCCGGGTTGGTCGCCAGCAGTTCGCGGAAATAGCCGGCTTTGTGCAAGCGCTGTTTGTTGTAGCTCACGCCTGCTTCCATCAGTAGTGCGCTGATCTTGATCTTCATCTGCACCATCTGCCGGACCAGCAAGTTGCGATAGCGCAGGGTGCGCCGCCGTTCGCGAATGGCGGTAGAGGCCATGTAGCACTCCGGCAGAAAATCGCACCGCAGGCAGTCGCAAATCTTGCTGGCATCGATGCGGTCGTTTTTCTTTTTAGCCGCCGCAATAGCCCGCAGCATCAGCGGGTGCGCCACCTTCAACACAGCAGCATGTGGTTTGAGATGATCGTAGATCCAGCCGGTGAACATCGTGGCTTCCATCGCCGCACTCCACGGTTGCGGCAATGCTTTCATCCAATGGTCCAGGTCCATGCGTGTGGCGGGAAGCGATCCTTCGGCGAAAACCTTGCCACTGCTGTCTTTCACGCAATAGCTGATCTTCCGCTTGTGTACATCCAGGCCGATGTAATACATAGGTTCCATGGGGGAGCCTCCTTGGTGTCTCTGAATCAGCAGGCGCTGAGTTCAGCTTTTTGTACACCAAGCGCTCCTCCTCCGACCTATACATTTAAACTTACCAGGAGTTGTCCGATGTCCGAAGTTTGAACTACGCAGCAATGCGAGTCGTTGTATGCTCTGCTACAAGGGGACGAGAGAGTGTCCTTTGTTGATGTACTCATTGTCATGCTGCTGATACCGATAGTCGACGACCCCTGATGAAAAGGAGGGCGGATGAAGCGAATTTTGCGTTTCTGCTTATTGGCGGGTTGCGGTGTTGCGTCGATGAGGGCAGTGCCCCAGCCTCCACAGAAAACGTCGATGGAAGGTTCCCGCGCAAATAGGTCAAAAGCCACGATTGAGGGCTTGGTTCGAGATATTGCATGCCCCATTCAGAACCTCGATGGAAACGCGACTCACTTGAGCATGAAGTGCGCGCTGGCATGCGTGAGGGCCGGTTCGCCGGTCGCTATTCTGACTAAAGATGGCGACCTGTATCTGCCTATCTCTAACAAAATGCCGGATTACGACCAGAGGCAAAAGCTGATGCCCTTCGTGGGCAAATATGTGCGAGTGAGCGGAATCGTGTTTGAGCGCAACGGGACGCACGCGATTGTCATCACGGAAATCAAGGAAATTAAGGAAGTGCATGTGACGTTTGAGGGGGAGTAACTCGTTCCGGGCGTCCTGGTAAACGCCGTTACCGTACATCTCTAACAATGTCGGCCCTGTCAAACTCTTTTAAAGACACTTCTTTCTTTTCACCTAAAAGAGTTTTTCTCTTTCGTTTTCTTTCCTTTTCTTCTTTTCCCTGCATCGACGACCACGGCTCGTTTGTAATCTAACGGTCGGTTTCAGTCCGACCCAAACATCTCTTCGATCCGTAACTTCGACCATGATTACTCGTTCAAACTCCCTTTTCAGGGAGCGGGATGCCCAATCAAGTCCGCGGCGTTCTACTTCGCGCCATGTCCGGTACCGAGCTGTCCCGCGTACGAACCGAACTCTAACGACGGCGAATACTCACAACCATTTCGCCACATAGGCGAGGGCCGTGAGCGGCCCAACGCCAGGATGCGTCATCAATCGCAGCACCTCGGGTCGCTTCTTGGCTTCCCGTTCGACGGCTGTGGTTAGTTCCTCAATCGTCGGATTCATGCGGTCCAGCAGTTCCAACAACTCTTGTCGCCGTCGACTGGCCCAAGGAGCCAACGAGAGCTTCTCTAACTGCGCTCGCCCTTGTTCGCTGAACAGTTTTTTCTTCCACCGAGATTGTTCTCAATGTTCGCGATCTACCGAAAATGCGCGATTTCTATAAAGACGTTCTCGGCTTCAAGCTGCTGAGTGAGGCTTGCCACGAGACCGGCCCTGAGCCAGATGCTGATGGGGACCCCACCATTGCATTCTTGACTATCAAAGGGGTCGATACGCCGCTTGGCAGGCATGGTCATCCACAGCTGTTAGCGCTGATCGACTTCCGGCGACACGTCTTTGCCAAGGGGAGGTTCGACGGGCACGAGCCAATCCGATCGACACTGAATCACCTGGCCTTCGAGATCCCTCCCGAGAGCTACGACGCCCATAAAAAACGACTCGAAGCCTTCGGCCTCCATCCTCGCCCGGCCACGTTTCCGGCCATGGCCGCACGAGCCCTCTTTTTCGACGACCCCGAGCAGAACGTGCTGGAGTTGATCTGCCATGCCGGGTCGACAGCGGATTAGGCGGCTCCGACTGGACACGTGACGAGCGAAGACTAATCACCTCCGGCAAGAATTGGGATTCGGAAGTAATCCACATGCCTGATAAACGCAGCGGTTACCGGAGAAGTGGCCGCACCTCCCCGACGGCCCAACCGAGCTTTTAACCACTCGATGCGACGAACGCAACTGCCCTCGCCCTTTCATCTGCCGGGTGTACTCCTGGGCTCGAGCGAGTTGCTCGGGCTTGGGATCGCCATAGGACTGTAGGCGGCGCATTTCGCTCGGATCTTTCTTGAGTTCTCGAATCAACCTCTGGAGCCAGGTATGGCTAATGCCAAGCTGCCGGGCCCAAGCGCGCCCCGATGGTCTGTTGCTGTCAACGCATGTAAACCACCACACTACCAGTCGTCGGATCATTAGCCCTTCTTCCTTGCTGCGCCATGGCCGTGGATACGCACCCAGTTCTTTCCGGCGCGCACACGCCTTTCGGAGGTTTTGCATCGATGCATCATACGGATAACTACGAGACTCCGGTCTGTACTTCGATGGCATGCCTCTCTCCCTCTCCCGCCCCTATGTTCTTGCGGAGTTGCCAGCTTTCCCCCACTCATAATCCCTTCCACCAACTTCTAAACTTTAAGTTCGATTCGTCGCCACTGGGTCACCTAGTAGCACGGGAGGCTGACTCCAATTGACTCCAATTGATACTTGGCGGAAGCTGCAACCTCATCATTCGCCGTGAGTTGGGAGTTGAATGTTTGGGTTCGACTCCCACACGCTTCCGCCAACTTGCTGATGATTCGATTGCCCTTACGGCGCTGTAAGCTGAAAACGCTCTTACTTCGACAGGGTTTTGGCCTCAACTTGACCTCAAATGTTCACCGACAGAGACGGAGTTTCGTCGAGGGAATGCCCGACAGCCGAGGAGGTCAAAAATCGAAGTGTCCAAACTGGTGTCGCTTACAAGAAATTCGGAGATAGTTTCTCTTCTTAAGTTGGACTCACTCCTGCACCCAAACTTAACTGCAGACTCCTCTTGCAAACGTATTTATAGTGATGTTAGCGGTCAATTCTAGGTGGCGAAATTTCAAATAAATAATCAGGCGACTGCGGAGGTCAATATGAGGGATGTACTGAGACGAGTAAGAAGGACGAGACTATGGCACACGGCCCATCACACTGCCAGCCAACGCAGTTAGTTTCGCATTGCATCTGGCAATTTCTCGGAACACTGTTTCTTCCTTTTTGTGCTCGCCGTTGTCCAGCGTGCCTTGTGCCTTCTTTGCCGCCAAGAGGTCAGAGCTTTTCTGGAACCAGCTCCTAGCCTCATACCAGTCCTTTCTGCGCTGATCGCTGATCGCGCCTGCGCGGGTCGCAAGACGAGAATAGGCCATGCCCAGTTGGAAGTAAGATTCGGCAAGTCCAGAGGAGACATAGCGGTCGTTCGACGCATTCGCATTCATAGTGTCGAACACAGCGAGACCTTCACGGAGATGCTGCAAACCTTCCCGCGTCTTACCAACTGCGATAAGAGACCGGCCAAGACTTTCGTCGCTGAAAGCAAAATTCTTTCTCGCCAATGTATTCTGAGGGTCAGAGGCAGTCAATTGCTCGAAGACTTTGTGTCCGCGCCTGCGATACTGCAAAGCCTTGGCCGCATCACCCTGCTTTTCCCACATCGTGCCCAACAGACCATAGCAATTTCCTAGAAAGTGGCGAAGGGGCGCGCTATTCGGGTCAGACTTGGACAGCGCTTCGAGGATTTGAATGGCTTCCTCCTGCATTCGAATCCCGCCGTCGAGTTGGCCCGCTGACATCATTGCTTCGGCAATCCCGGCGTAGTCTCCGGCCAAATGCGTTCTCAAACGGATTGATTCCTGCGGATCGGCCGCTTTTCCTGATGTCCGGATTGCCAGTGCCTTCCGATGGTTTTCGAGGGCACCGGCCGAGTCGCCCATCTCCCCAAGAACGCGGCCCATATAGTAATAGCTGCCCGCCTCGCGATCGAGAATGTCGGAGCTAGGCGTTGTGCCGCGGACTCTTTGGGTAATCAAAGGTATTTTGCGAAATAAGTCCAAAGCGGCAGGAAAGTTACCGGTAGCCTCGGTAGTGTCGGCTAGCCTGAAATATTCATCTGCGAGCTCAAGCTGTATCGTCGAATCTTTTGGGTTTAACCTCGCCAACGATTCTCGAATGGCTAACGCTTTACGATAGCTCCCCAATGCTCCCGCGGTGTCGCCTTGATTAGCATAATCCGTACTGTACTGCAGGTCGCCAACGCGGTCATAGGCAGCCGCCAATTCGTGTTGCAAAGACAAATCTCCCCCGGCTTCCTGCGACAGGCTATCGAGGTAACGAAGAGCTTTGTTTACTAGCAGCTCGCGTACCGACGTCGACCCTGGAAGATTGCGAATGCCGTCGTGGATCTCAAAAAGGAGGGAATTCGCGAGGGCGCGCACATCACCGAAGCGGCGCTCAGCGCGGAGTTCGTTTGCACGAGCGACGCGAGCTTCGCGAAGCGTCAGGCCCATTCCTGTGAGCAGAGAAAGGAATACTAGCACGGCAGTGCATACTCCGATTTTGTGACGGAAGAAATATTTCCGACACCGGTAAGCGACCGTGCTCTTGCGGGCTAAGATCGGCATGTGTTCGAGATGCTTACGAATATCCTCGGAAAGCTGGTCAGCGGAGTTATAGCGTTCGCGCGGATCTTTGCGAATCGCTTTCAGTACGACATTGTCCAGATCCCCGGCGATACGGTGTTGCAGTTTTTCGGGTGACTCGGCGCGATGCCCGCAGATGAGTTCGGGGGCCGGAACAGCTTCGTTTACCACCTGCCGCGCAACCTGGTTCTTCCGCGGGATTGCAGCACTGGGTTTTCCTGGATCGGTCTCCAAAATGACGCGAGCAACTTCATGCGGCAGGTGACTAGGGAAACGATGGGCGCGTTGGCCTGCGAGCAATTCATAAAGTACCAAGCCGAGCGAGTATACATCGGTAGAGGTGGTGATGGGTTCACCACGCAACTGCTCTGGACTGGCGTATTCCGGTGTCATTATCCACAGGCCTGGCGCCGTAGCTGTTGCGTTTTCAACGAGCAGGGTGGGATCAAGGATCTTGGCGATGCCAAAATCCAGTAGTTTAGGAACGCCATTCGAAGTAATCAGGATATTGGATGGCTTGATGTCGCGGTGGACTACGAGGCGCTGATGCGCGTAGTGAACAGCGGAGCAAACAGTCCGGAAGATTTTCAAGCGATCATCGACGGTTAACTTGTGTCGATCGCAATAATCGGTAATTGGCTTGCCGTCGATGAGTTCCATGACAAAGTAGGGAAGACCATCAGGTGTGGTACCGCCGTCCAGGATTTTTGCGATGTTGGGATGGTCGAGGCTAGCCAGAATTTGCCGTTCGTTGCGGAACCGGATGGCTGTGGATTCCGCGCCCAATTCCGAGCGCACGATTTTCAGAGCAACTTGCTGCTGATATTGACCGTCGGCGCGAATCGCGCGATAAACGGCTCCCATGCCACCCACGGCAATTTCTTCAACAACCTCGTAAACGCCGATGCGTTTGCCCGGGGGCAAACGGAAGTGAATTTCTTCACTGGCATTGAATTCAAGTGAGGAACCAATCCCCAGCGCGTTTGTTCCCGCCTGGTCGTGGGAAGCAATCAGCGATTCCACTTCCCGCCGCAAGTTCGGATTCGCGCAAGCGCCGTCCAGAAAGGACGAGCGCCCGACAGGATCGAGTTCCAGAGCGGACTCAAGGATTGGCCGGATGCGCTGCCATACTTCAGGGGTCATGCGCGCGCTTCCCCTCGACGCATTTCGCGCAGCAACCAGGCCCGGGCCGAAGCCCAACTCCTTTTCGCCGTCGCTGGCGAAATTCCTAGAAATTGCGAAGTGTCCTCAATGGAGAAACCGCCGAAATAGCGCAGCTCGATAATCTGGCTCTGCTGGCGATCTAGCTTGGCGAGCCGGTCGAGAGCCTCGTCAAGCGCCAACAAGTCTACGTCGAGGCACTCTGAACGCTGCGGAATAGCGCCGGAATCAAGGGTAACCCGGGTAAGGCCGGCCCCGCGCTTGGCGGCGTGACGGTTGCGCTCGTAATCCACGAGAATCCAGCGCATGAGCTGCGCGGCGATGCCGAGAAAGTGATTGCGGTCCTCTGCGTGGAGTGATTTCTCCCGGGCTAACCGAAGATAAGCCTCATGAACGAGCGCGGTCGTCTGCAAAGTGTGATTTGGCCGCTGCTCGCGCAGATGAGAGCGAGCCAGTCGGCGCAACTCGTTATAAACTTGGGGCAAAAGTACCTCAAGCGCCTCGCGTTCCCCATTTCCCCATTTGAGGAGGATTTCGCTGACTTGCTTGGAAGAGGCTGGGTCCATTTCGCACTCCCGACGCGTCACGGCTAAGTGAGGGAAAGTTCCGTGAAGAATAGCCAAATTCTACGAGAACATCAATACCTTGAAACTACCTAAGTTGGGAAGTCTTTCCCCTCAACTTGGCGTGTCGCGGTCATGCCGAGTCCATCACAATTTCGAGCGAGTGGCGAAGAGTCCCAGACGGTCTCTGACTAATCGTGAGCCAGTTTGACTCCTTTTTACGATTTATAGGGTAGCGGGAGTTTCTATATGTCCACCTGGAAACTCCAGGGTTGGGGTGCAACGCAAGAAAGGACATTGCGATGAACCATTTACGGACTGGAAGGTCACATCTGCGGCTCGCGTTCCTTGGTGCGGTGCTGACAGCCCTGGCAATAGCCCCGATTGCCCCGGCGCAAAACGTCTCTCTAAAACCCGCCACGGGGTCACCGATCGGAGTCGGATCCGGCCCCACCTCCGTAGCAACGGGCGATTTTAACCGCGACGGAAAACTCGATTTCGCGGTGGCCAACGCCAACGACAATACGGTCTCTGTCTTTCTGGGTCAGGGCGACGGGACTTTCACTTCCTCTGGCGCCTTCAAGGTAAATAGAAATCCGTTTCCTACTGTTTGTGTCCCGACCTGCAGCAGCGTGCCGATCGCGGTTGCCGTGGCCGATTTTAACAATGATGGCAAGCCGGATCTTGCGGTAACCAATATTCCGATCAATTCGGGATGTAGCATCTCGGCGCTTTTCGGAAGCGTTTGTTCGTCCGTCGCAATCCTTCTCGGCAACGGTGACGGCACCTTTCAGGATTCCAATCAGTTTGACTCTGGCGGCCACTTGCCGGTCTCAATCGCGGTGGCGAATTTCAACAACGATTTCGACAACAATCACAACCCAAAGTTGGACCTGGCCATCGTGAATCTCAACAGCAACAACGTCGAAATCCTCCTGGGAGACGGTGGGGGCAATTTTAGCGGCAAGACCTCGATTCCCGTGGGAACAAGTCCATCCTCAGTGGCCGCCGGCGACCTCAACGGAGATGGCATACCCGATCTGGTGGTCACGAATACGAACGACAGCACCATCAGCGTCTTCCTCGGGAACGGCGACGGCTCGTTTGGCGCAGCCACAAACTTTGCTGTGGGCGTTCGGCCGGCTTCCGTAGCCGTCGGAGATTTCAATGGGGACGGAAAATCCGACCTTGCGGTCGCCAATCTTCTCAGCAGCACAGTTTCCGTTCTGCTGGGAGACGGAACCGGCTCGTTTGGAGCGCCGGTCAGCTACCCCGTAGGACGATATCCATCGTCCATCTCCCTTGGGGACTTCAATGGCGACGGAAAAACAGACATTGCCGTAGTCAACCGCTTTAGCGACGTTGTCTCGGTGCTCTCGGGGAACGGCGACGGCACCTTCGCGGTCGCTAAACACTTCTCAACCGGGAATAAGCCGCTCTTCGTGGCGGCGGGAGATTTCAACGGTGACCATGCGGCGGACGTCGCCGTGGTCAACATTGTCGACAACACCGTCTCCATTCTCCTGAACAACACCGATACCATCTCGCCAGTAACCACCGCTACAGCAATTCCCCCACCCAACGGCAATGGCTGGAACAATACCAGCGTCAACGTAACGCTCTCGTCCACGGATAGCGGCACCAATGCCTCCGGCGTGAAGGAAATCCACTACACGGTCGCAGGCAGCTCCCCGGACGTCGTGCCTGGGTCATCCGCCACAGTAGGTTTCACTACAGAAGGCGTCTTCTCGTTGAGCTACTTCGCAGTGGACAATGCCGGCAACGTCGAGACAACCCACAATCTCACCGTCCAGATTGACCTTACGCCGCCCAAGATCAGTTCTTCTCAGAATCCACAGCCAAACTCCGCGGGCTGGAACAACAGCAACGTCACAGTGACTTTTTCCTGCAGCGACGCGCTCTCGGGGGTGGATAACTGTACAGCCCCCATCGTAGTGAGCACCGAAGGCGCCGGCCAGGTCATCACCGGCATCGCCACGGATAAAGCCGGAAACACGGCCACAACTTATCGCGCCATCAATCTCGACAAAACTCCTCCTGTCTTGACAATGCCGGTACTCGCACCGAGCTACCTGCTCAACTCTTCTCTGACGTTCACCTTCGGCGCCACGGACGCACTTTCCGGCGTCGCGAACATGCAAGCCACGTTCAACGGGACACCCATCAGCAGCGGAACCACTTTGACGCTCACGCACTTGGCCACCAACACCTTCACCCTGACCGCGACTGACGTCGCCGGAAACACGGCTACGCAAACCGCCACCTTCGCCGTGGTCTACAATTTCATAGGCTTCCTGCCGCCGATTCCCAACGACGGCACCGGCCTCTTCAAACTTGGGAGCACTGTGCCAGTGAAGTTCCAACTCACCGACGCGAAGGGCACGCTCATCTCCACGGCGGTAGCTCACCTGACCATCCAGATGATTTCGGGCAATACGCTGCTCGGAACGCCGATCGATGCCACGGCGCCCGGCAACGCGGATGTCGGCGATCTGTTCCGCTTCAATGGCACGCAGTACATCTTCAATTGGAGCACCAAGCCACTCTCCACGGGGACTTGGCAGTTGCAGGCGCGGCTCGATGATGGAACGGTCCACACCGTTGACATGGGAACCAAGTAGGGAGGAGAAACGCGATGACCTCACGAGAAAAGAAAACGAATGTAGGCACAGGTCAATCGAAGAATGCCGATAGGTTCAAGAGGTTCCTGGCGAGTTTTGCCTGGCTTGCTCTTGCGCCCCTGCTGACTAGCTGCGTCGGCAACATTATATCTCCAATTCCGACTCCGGTTCCTTCAGCCCCAAAGCAGCAAGACTCTTGGCTCAGCTTCAAATTTCAAAGTCCGAACGGAGCCCCTGGTTGCGGCAGCTATCAGAACGAAACCTGCGGTCTGAAGGACGACGTGCAGGCGTTTGCCTATTACCTCGCCCCCGGCGTCCTCGACCGCACCTCCGCCAATCTCCTCTGTCCTGGCGTAACCGAGCAGGTATGTAACTACACGCTACAGGACTGGCTAAACTTCACCGGGTTCGCCACCGCGTCAAAAGTTGTTCGCGGGGTTTATTTCAATAAACTCGACCTGCAGTTCGGCCGAGACATGAACTGCTGGCAAAACGGGCAAACCATCGCTTGTTACGTGACCAACTACGGTCCGCCGCCCGCCAATCCGACCTGGCCCAATCGCGCTCAGGCGCTTGACGACGCCTTCAACCACACTCATCCTCCTTTTGCAACGGTCGCGATGCTGTATAACCCCGCGAACGCGGGTAATCAGGTTTCCTTTTATGTGTTCAACCACGAGAAGGCCTCCAATCCTTTTGATCCGGCAACCGTTCCTTTGGTATTGGAGGCGGCGCTCGACAACGAAGGCGGCAAAACAGTTCCACGGATGTGTATGGGCTGTCACGGTGGCTCCTACACTCAAGCTGATGTAACTCATACTGCGGCGGTCAATGGGGCCCAATTTCTGCCATTCGACGTAGTTTCATTCGGACTGGAAGCCAGCAATTCTCAGCAACAGGCGTTCTTGGATCTTAATGCTTTCGTGCTTGCGACCAAACCGAATCAGGCCATTCTCGACTTCGTAAATGGCACCTATAAGGATCTGGGAGGGGTGGGTGCGCCCTTCACTCAGGACGTCACCAAAACGAATATTTATGACTTCGTCCCCGATACCTGGAAATCGGACAACACCCGGGCTGCGCTTTATGCGTCGAACGTGAGAACTTATTGCCGCATGTGCCACCTCGCTCAGAGCCGGGACTTTGCGACCTTCGACAATTTTGCCGGGGATGCCGGCTTGATCGAGGCTTATGTTTGCGGAAACGGGGATATGCCCCACATGGAAGTTCCCTTCGGGCCTCAAACCAACACGAACCTGAGCCAGCAGGGGATAGGATTGTGGCTGGACGTTGATCCTCAGGCGCGCAAGGACCTGCACGATTTCCTTGTGAGCGTGAATCCCAATGGCCAGACGGCCTGTCCACCGAACTAGTGCGACAGCTGTGACCGTAGCCATAGAGTCAACATGTTTCCCAGGCTCTTCCAACTCGGTGATTTCAGCATGCCCACCTACGGCGTTTTGGTCTCTGTAGGAATCATCCTGGGTCTGTGGGTGAGCGCGCGCAATTCCGAACGCCAGGGAATGGATGCCGAGAAGGCCCGAACTCTGGGCACGCTCGTCGTTCTGTCTGGCCTCATCGGCGCCAAGGTCCTTTCGGTTGTCAATGATTGGAGCTTTTTCGTTGCTCACCCGAGGGAAATTTTCACGATTGCCGCGCTGCGGTCCGGCGGCGTATTTCTGGGCGGATTGATCGCCGCGGTTTTAGCGGCCGCCTGGTACGTCCGCAAGAACTCTATGCCCGCCCTGGCGATGTGCGACGCGTTTGCGCCCGGAATCGCCTTGGGCCACGCCGTCGGACGTATCGGCTGCGTTGCGGCAGGTTGTTGCTGGGGGAAGCCGACTGACTCGTTTTGGGGCACGACGTTCACTCATCCCTTAGCCCATGCATGGACTGGTGCGCCGCTCGGAACACCACTGGTGCCCACCCAACTTTTGGAATCGGTAGTTGAATTTGCGAACTTCCTCTTCTTGATGCGGCTCGCGCGTCATCAAAAATCCCACGGGCAAGTGATTGGCGCATATTTGTTCTTATATGGCGTGGCGCGTTACTGCCTAGAATATCTTCGGGACGACCCGGGGCGCGGCTCCGTCTTTGGCGGCGCCATGAGCGGCACGCAACTGATCTCCATCCTTATGATCGTTGTCGGAGCTTTCCTTTCGCTGCGATCGCTTCACGCCAGACAGAACCAGCGCCCAGCAGACCGTTACCGTACATCTGGATTTGCAATTTCTGATTCCGCAACTTGAGGAGCCCGTACCCACGTGGGCATCGTATTGCCTTGCTGGGACACCAATGTAGTACGCACAACCTCGGCATGGATTCCTAATAGCACTGAAATTAAAGAAGGGGATGCGATCAAGCCGAGGAGGGCATCCTCGTCGCATCCCCTGCTTATTCCTCTTCGGAGAGGGCTTTCTATCGGTCTACGCCGATGTGCGGCCCGCTCACCACGTGAGCAAAGCATAACCTCCCTGGCCAGGATGGGCGGGGGGAGAAAAAATCGCCCCGGCGCCACCGCCACCAAATTGCCCATTGGTTTGGAAGGCAAAGCCGGTGACCAGATAGCCCGTTGCTCCACTGTTTTGCGGCGAGAACCCTGGGGCGGAAGGCCCACTATGGCTGATCATGGCGTTTGAGTCGGATGCACCACCGGCAGCGCCATTGGTAGGCGGCGGGCTACATGGCTGAGTGTCGGGTAGACCTCCGCTGCCGCCGTGGGCGACGGCAAGCATCGTGCTACTAGCGTCTAAGATTTCGGTATCGCCTCCATTGCCTCCAGACATAGATGATGTCCCAGCAGAACCTCCTATACCCACAGTAATCGAGAGCGTTTGTCCCGCCTGGACTGTCAAGATCGTGCTCGTATAAGCGCCGCCACCTCCACCGCCTCCGTTATTGCATCGCAAAACCGTACCGCCTCCTCCGGCACCATACAGCTCTATGCTCAGGCGGCTGACTCCAGCCGGGACCAAGAAAGTGCCGCTACTTTGAAATTCCTGTCTGCCGCTAAGGCCTCCGGTCAGTCCAGCAGGTCCCGCAGGCCCTTGCGCCCCAGTCGGGCCAGTTGGGCCGGTAGGTCCCGCCGGACCAGTTGCGCCCGTAGCTCCAACAGGGCCGGTTGCACCTGTGTCTCCTTTAGGTCCTTGGGCACCGGTGGCACCCTGAGGTCCAGCAGGGCCGGCAGGCCCCACAGCACCAGTTGCGCCCGTAGCTCCAGTAGGACCAGTGGCACCGGTGTCACCTTTAGGTCCTTGTGGACCCGTGGAACCTTGAGGTCCAACAGGGCCAGTTGCACCAGTGTCGCCTTTGGGTCCTTGTGGGCCAGCGGGACCAGCTGGCCCCCGCGGGCCGATCGCGCCGGCGGCCATGTTGGGCAATAACGTCACGTTGAGGTCGTTGTTTCCTTCATCCACATCCACAGTTCGCGTGTCCGAGTTCCAGCCCGAGTTCGGCATGGAAACCGCCACCGTGTGCTTGCCCACAGGAAGACTGATGCTCATGGGCGTGACTTTACCGGTGTCCGCCCCGTCCACAGAAACGTGGGCGGCTGTCGGAAACGAATTCACTCTTAACCTACCGTGCCCTCCGTCTGCTCGTGCTCCGCCGGACATCAGCAAAAGAACTGCAGTCAACGCTGTCATCCGAACTATCCTGGTCATTCTAAGAATCCTGCCAGGCTGGGTCATTGAGTCCTCCTTGACGCTTTTCACGTTTCAGTTTCGCTGCGCCAACTTGACGTGCGATATGGCGTACTTCAGGGGACTGCCGCAGTGAAATAGCCGCAATTGCCTCGCCACGCCGTTACATGTTGCAAGTCATTTGTTTTCAACGGACAGGAATGAAATTGCCACACCCTAAACCAGCAGGGCGTGTAACGAAAGGTTACCTTTCGGGCACAATCCAACGGAACCGATGACTAACTTTCGCTCTAGATTCGCCATCGGAGCGCGGTCATGCAATGCCGCAATTCGCAGCTACATCATTCGAGGAAAACGCAAGTCGAGCATCGTTCGGAGATTATTATTCGTATCTCAGCGCCATCTTCGGATCCACGAGCGTCGCACGCTGCGCCGGAAAATGGCATGCCAACAGCGCGACGAACATATTGCGTACGTCTCCAATTGGAACTTGGCGGAAGCTGCAACGTCATCATTCGCCGTGAGTTTCGAGTTGAAGCTTTGGGTTCAACTCAAACCCGCATCCGCCATGCTCTCATTGGTTGAATTTGCTTACGCCGCGGCCAGCCATGTGCGGACCCGTAAAGTTCGGCATCTTGGAATCGACTTCGTTCGGATAAATTTGGTTGGCTATGGCGGTGCTCGAGGAATACCGGTATACGAACTGCCTAGCTCGTAACTCTTTGCTTTGGCGCTATCTGAGACCATAATGTAAGTTAATTGGAGGTTGGCCCACCCATCCATGGAATGTCCTGTCTGCGCGGCTAAGAATCCAAGCGAGGCCTCGCACTGTGGAAAATGCCATACACCACTTCCCGGTGCATCACCACAGGAAACCCTCAATGAAGGTGGAGTGCCCGAAGCCTGGTCCGTCGCGGCCACTCCACGGCCTGCCGGAATTGCAGGCGTAATTGATGAGCTAGAGATAGGAACGGTTCTAGCCGACCGATACGAAATTCTCCAATTGCTTGGGCGTGGCGGCATGGGCGCGGTTTACAAAGCGCGCGACACCGAGCTCGACCGCATCGTGGCTCTCAAACTCATCCGGCCGGAACTTGCCAGAAACCCAGAGATCCTGCGGCGGTTCAAGCAGGAACTCATTCTCGCCCGGCAGGTCACGCACAAGAACGTCATCCGTATTTTCGATCTCGGGCAATCCGGCGGGATCAAGTTCATCACTATGGATTTCGTGGAGGGTCAAGACCTCCGTGTACTGTTGGTCGAACGAGGCAAATTTCCTCCCGAGCAAGCGGCGCGCGTCATGTTGCAGATTTGCCATGCTCTGGAGGCGGCCCACTCCGAGGGCGTGATTCATCGTGACCTGAAACCACAAAACATCATGGTGGCTCCAGACGGACGGGTTTATGTGATGGACTTCGGCATCGCGCGTTCCGCACACCTGCCTGGGATGACGCAAACGGGAGCGCTCATTGGGACCCCGGAATACATGTCGCCGGAACAGGCTCGCGGCGAGAAGCTCACCGCGCGTTCCGATCTTTTCTCGCTAGGAGTCATTTTCTACGAGCTTCTCACGGGCAAGTCACCTTACCCCGCTGACGCGCCGTTAGGAACCTTGTGGAAACGTCTGCAGGAAAAACCGAAACCTCCTGCGGAAATCGATGCGTCCGTACCCAAGCCACTCAACGATATCGTTATGAGCGCGCTGGAGATCGAACCGGATAATCGACTCTCCAGTGCTCAAGAAATGGCCCAACGGTTGGAGGTGTGGTTGGGACCTTCCGCGGGCAGCTCAGCGGTTGTTCTGCCCGCCCCACGAACTGCGGCCTACTGGAAGTGGGCATCGGCGGCTCTCGGCGTATTACTTGTAGCGACGGTGATTGCATTTCGAATGATAGGTCCGGCAAAGCCGAAAGCCGCGCACGCCCCTGTGCGCGTTCTTGTAGGTGACTTCACAAACCATACGGGCGACCCCATATTCGACGACACACTCGAGCCGATGTTCAACTTCGCGCTAGAAGGAGCCAGTTTCATTAATGCCTTCAATCGCGGAAAGGCCCGCAAGCTCGCTGGGCAACTTACTCCCCCCACAAACAAGCTCGACGAGCAGCCCGCTCGGCTAGTCGCGGTTAGCCAAGGGATTGGCGCGGTTATCACCGGCGAGCTTAGCCGTCGCGGCGACAAGTACAGCCTTTCAGCCACGGCGCTGGATGCAGTAAGCGGCAACGTGATCGCCAAGACGGAGTTAACCGCCGCGAGATAAAGACGAAGTTCTCCTCACAATACCAAAGCTGGCGGCTCCCATCCGCAAGGCATTGGGCGACACCACGCCGGAATCGGTCCAACTGCAGGCTTCAGCAGGAGCGTTTACCGCTTCCTCGTTGGAAGTTGTGCACGAATATGGCATTGCGATGAAGCAGCAGTTCGCCGGAAATATGCAGGGCGCTTTGCAGTCCTTTTCCAAGGCCGTGGAACTGGACCCGAACTTCGCGCGCGCCTATGCAGGCGAGGCTGCCGTGGCTGGGAACCTGGGGCAACTTCAGGACGCCGAGAAGTACGCCAAACTGGCCATGGCACATGTGGACCGCATGACGGATCGCGAACGCTACCGCATCCGCGGCCAGTATTACATCCAAACAGAGAACTGGCAGAAGTGCGTCGAAGAGTACAGCGAGCTCTTGAAGAAGTATCCAGCAGACAACATCGCACAGGATAATCTCGCGGCCTGCTTCGGCGGCTTGCATGACATGCCAAGAGCTATGGAGGAGGCTCGTCGGGCCGTGCAAATCGCGCCTAAGGACCTGGTGGCACGCATTAATTTCTCACTCTACGCGTGTTACGCAGGAGACTTCCAGACTTGCGAGCGCGAGGCCCGTGAAGTGCAAAAACTAAATCCTTCCTCCGAAGATGGTTCCTTGATTCTGGCGTACGCTCAGCTCGGGCAGGGCCAGTTGCCGCAAGCCACCGAGACCTATCACGGGCTGCAGAGGCTCGGTGCGAGGGGCGCATCTCTCGCTTCTGCCGGCCTGGCCAACCTCGCACTTTATGAAGGGAGCTACCGGCAAGCGCAGCAAATTCTTGAAAGAGGCGCAGCCGCCGATCTCGCCGCAAAGCAACCCGACCCCGCCGCGGATAAATTTGCAATGCTTGCATACGCGGAGCTTTTGCGAGGAGACAAGCCGCCGGCACTTGCGGCCGCGGCGCAGGCTCTGGCCAACAGCCAGTCCGCAAAAATCAGATTCCTGGCGGCTCGAACTTTCTTAGATGCAGGAGAAACTGCCAAGGCGCAAAAAGTGGCCGCGACACTCTCCTCTGAGCTCCAGGCTGAGCCACAGGCCTACGCCAAATTAATTCTGGGCGGAGCTGCTTTGGGAGCGCACGACTCCAAGGAGGCGCTCCAGTTGTTGGTGGAGGCTAAAAACCTGGTCGATCTTTGGATTGTTCACCTCGACCTGGGTCGCGCCTACCTGGATGCGGGCCTATTTGTGGAAGCAGAGGCCGAATTTCAACGTTGTCTCGAGCGACGGGGCGAAGCCATGGAACTGTTCACGGACGACATGCCTACGTACAGCTACGTCGCATCTGTGTATTACTATTTGGGTCGTGCGGAGGAAGGGATGGGCAGTTCTGGGGCTGCCAATTACTATTCGAAATTCATGTCCATCCAGGAAAAAGGGGACGGCGGTGCGCTCTTTGAGGACGCCAAAAAACGCTTAGCCGAGCTGACCCGCAAGAAGTGAGAGCGAATCAGAAACTCTCCCGGCCGCAGAAGCTCGCGGTGCGAATCGTTGCCTGGTGCTACAAGAATGAGCACCAATAACACCATCGGGACGGTTGCGGTAGACGTATTCGTAAGCGATGGGAACCCCTTTGTGGGCGACACCTGAAGCGCACACACGCTAGTGCCGATGCACGGGCGTGAGGCCGGCTTCCGGCCCTGTGTCCATCGCAAAGGCAGTGGGCCTTTTTCAAACAGCCTACTGCCTCAAGTTCGGGCCCGTTCCCTAGAATTTTACCGTTACGGCGACCGGTGCGGACGGACCGCTCTGAGCCCCCTGCTTGTTCCCATCCGTCACGAAGTATGTATAGGTAGTGCCGTTCTTGAGCTTGCTGTTGTCCGTGAACGTCGGAGACGGTGGGGCGCCTGTTAGTGTTTGAATGTTGGAGAACAAATTGATATTCGCAACTACTGAGACGGCCGTGGGGAAGCTGCCCACCGCACGCCAGATAGAATACTTGCGAATCTGGCCGAATCCCGGAGGTGTCCATGCCAGGGAGACGGTCTTACCGTTCGTCACCAGAGTTCCTGATGAGACGACACAATTTGTGCACGTCAAACCGCTCGGAGCGTCGGCAGTGGAGTTGGCCTCATTCTCGTCCTGCTCGGTGCCGCCGCCCACAGTTCTGATTCCGCCACCCACGGTTCTGATACCGCCGCCTACGGTTCTGATTCCGCCGCCTGCGTCGGTGCCGCCGCCAACAGTTCGGATCCCGCCACCTACGGTTCTTATCCCGCCGGCCCCGGAGAATCCGAACGCACCGGCCCGGGCGCCCATCTGATCCATGGCGGATCCCGTGCCGTTTGCGGGGTTGATAATCTGCCAGTCATTGAATCCCAAAAATGACGAGTCACCAGTTATGCCGTTGTAGTTGACGTCCACTCCTGGCGCGCTGACCGCGTCCGGGACCACGAGGTCATTGTTCCAGTCAAGCGGACCAGAAAAGGTGCCGCCTGGCACGACCGCGCCATCAACGCGGACAGCCGCCACGTCATTCGGTCCAAGCGGCGTGCCATCACAGTGTCTGGTTGCGTACCGCCCACCCGTCGTGTTCTGAAGTTTGGTATCGAGTTGATTTGGGCTCGAATACCACCGTGTAAGATGTGCGGCGGAGTTTCCCAAGGAATCTAGCCCCAAGCCTAGCGTTTCGTTGAGTTGCGTTTCATTCAGCGCAATACTCTGTCCGGAAAGATCGAATCCTCCATCGACGAAGCCTCGGATCTGAAACAAGTAATTCATCACGCTCATGTAGTTGGGTTTACAGTTGAGATCATACGCTGCCAAGCTTGGATGGGAAGGATCGTCGTAGTACGTGCCACCGTGGGTTAGCGTCAGCGCGTGACCTAGCTCATGCAACAGGGTACCTGCCTGCACAGGCACGCTACCCATCTGATTGTTGCAATAGACTTGGCCTGATGTGAGCGGCTGCGATGGGTCCCCTTGGCAGTTTGATGGATCGTCGGCTGCCCATAAGCCAAGTGTCACCGCCGAGTCTCCACCGCCACCAAAGTCGGAATGCCCGGAGGTACTCGTTGGCCCGAGATAGCTGACATTGAGTTGCGGCTCGTTATTGAAAGTGTATGTACCGCTTGCTACGCTCGCGGTAGTTATGGTGAAAGTGGTGGTGGTGACGTTGTTGCTCGTACTCGAACTGGGGTTGTTGAAAAAATATGTCCCATTCAGAAACGGTTGCGAAGCGCAGATGATCGGAGCGCTCAAGCAGCTGGAGGCGGGGGGAAAGCGGAGGATGTGGCGCGGGAAGTGGGCGTGTCGAAGCACACGATCTACGCGTGGAAGGCGAAGTACGGCGGGATGGGTGTGAGCGAAGCGCAGCGGCGAAGCAGCTGGAGGATGAAAACAGCGATGAAGAAGCTGGTGGCGGATATGAGGGACAAGGACAGCTGAAAGCGGTGAGAAAAAAACGGGTGGAGCTCGTAGAGCGGCGGAGCGAAGGGCGCTGGCTGTGGGGGAACGGTGAGCAGCGACGGATCGCGAGCTGAGGGAGTGGCGGAGGCGAGCAGCGGTAGTGAGCGGAGGAACGACGAAGTGCGCGGACGAAGTGGTGGAAGCGGCGCGAGAAGCGCGAGGGGATAGGCGGCGCAGAGAAGGGAAGAGAAGGGCAGCAGTGAAACAAGAGGTGTACGCGTGTAGGGAAGCGGGCTGCTGATCGTGGGAAGAGAAGGAAGCGGCTGCGGGCGGGTAGCGGAGCAGTGGGAGGAGCGAAAAGAAGGGCAGGATGTGCAGAGGGGGAGAGCGGGAGGAAGGGGTGTGGCGTGATGACGTGTAAGGGGAATGTTGGCTGGAAGTGGAAAGTGCGAGCGAAGAGTGAAGGGAGTGGAGCGGAGTGGGGAGCGAGGAGTGGAAGCGATGGTGCGAAACGGAGGAATAGAGCGGATAGCGTGGGGGAGGAACGGAGATCGAGTTGGTGCAATGAGCGGGACGGCGGTGCAGAACGCGTATGTGGAGAGCTTCCACGGGAGTTGCGGGTGAGTGTTGAACGCGAGCTGGTTCGCGATTTGTTGAGGCGCGGGCCAGATCGGAGCTGGAAGGAGGAGTACAACGAGGAACGGACAAGCAGTTTGGGACTTGGCGCGAGAGTTTGCGCGGCGAGTTGCGGGCGGTCCCCGAGCGCGCCATCGACAGTCACACGGCTGTTGTTGCTGCCACTACATGCAGCAAGCGCGGCGTTTGGACAATCCCCGGGCTTAACGACGCCCTGAGGGGATTGGATTTTAACAGTCGCGGTAGTCCCGGAGTTTACGATCGAAACTAGCTGGGGAACCGTAGGATCCGCCAGCGCAGTGCCCGCGGTGCTCCAGAGCGACTCTGGTGCTCCCAACGAGTGGCCAAAAAGCACGTAATGGTAACTCTTTGCTCGCCCAGGCTGGAAGTTCCCCAAGGTAGGCGTGTTCTGGAGTAATGCGAAGCCTCCCTTCCACCCAACAGCAGGTTGGCCTGGAAACGGACAAAGCGCGGACCCATCTGTGCACAGCACGAGGGGGTCGCCTTCAGAGATAGCGTTCCCACCCGTGCCAGAGCTTACGACATACAGGTCACCAGGGTAGATATTTTGTCCAAGATCGAAATGCACTTTGATGTTTCGCACGGCAAGTGCATTACCCACGATATCCAGAGCCGCTTGCTTAGGTAGATGCGAATGTAGATAGTTGCCGGCTTGTCCAGCGAGATTCTGCAGGTAGTCGACTTCCACAAAGATGTCTTTGACATTTTTGTTCGCTCCTGGCAGTGCTACCAATTGACCGCTAACTGCATCCGTGTACCCTTGATTGGTTTCCCAAACATCCAGCAGGCCATCTCCATCGGTGTCCTGAACCGTGCTGCTGAAGATCACTGCGCCCCAAGAGACGCAGCCACTATTGGTGGCGGCTGGAAGAACCGAAGCAGTCTCCGCAGAATCGTTGGCAATCACGGCTGCCCCGTACTTGTTGGCGAGCCAAGTAGGATTATCCCAAGCGCCGTAGACTCCGGGGAAGGGAGGTAAGGCTCCGTAGAGAGAGGGGAGGTTCACGTTGTTCAGCATTACTGTTTCGGATTTATTAGGCTGGCCATTGGCCACGATGTGGGTGATCTTAGCTATCGGGACTTGAGCAGCCTGATAAAAACCAACGATCGGCTGGCTCATGCTTGACGAGGAGTTGTTCGGGGCAAAGGCGCCGTCGTAGAGTACGATGGAATTCAGGGGAACCACTGGCGCCAGGACCCGGTATATGATCACCAGCGTTGCGCCCAGGGCATTTGGGGCCGTGTTGCCATTGCTTCCACTGTCGGCCAGCCGCACGGGAATACTTCCGCTGGCTAGTAGCGTTCCAAAGGTTGGCGACGCGGAATTCGTATCGAGGGGCAGATACGGGCGCACGTCCGCCCTGTACGTCCGCATAGTTTTTGAACCTTGCGCTCCACCCGAACAGCCGCCTGCACTCCAGGATGTCGGAGCATTGGGGTTTCCGAGCACGGTTCCGGCGATTGGGTAATTATTAAAAAATCCGTTCTGCCCCGCAAACGATGACTGATTACCTTCGACCGTCGCCCAATAGAGATACGCGGCAACAATGTCGGCTCCAGTAGGCACCGTAGCAGGCACGCCGTTCTGGGAGGGCTGCCGAGTATCGGGAATACTTATTAATCCTGGAGCGTAACTGCTTCCGTCCGGCGCTCCTTCCACCCAGCCGGCGACAACGTAGTCCCCGGTGACAAAATAGTTCTGGAATATGTTAAGCGGATTAGTTTGCGCTTGCATTGTTTGCGCAAACCCGAACATCAAAAGTAACGCCGATGCCGCCGCATACCAGGGTCGAAGACCCCGAGAAATTAGACCTTGTGCCGGAATTCTATTCCGCATAATCAGCCTCTCTTACCACAAATAGTTGGACGGCGCTGTCGATGCTTACTTCGGCGCCTAGGACGGCCTAAGAAGTAAATGTCAAGCACGGGGGCACGGCTGACCGCCTCAGCCTAACTAATATTCGACAAATTCCATTTCTGGGAACCGACACTGAGGATGGGACCTACGATGGAACAGCACCGGCCGCACTCAGAACTGGGTTTGAGCTCCTTACGGACTTGGGGAGAAGCCCGGTAACATCTGCCGTGCAGATTACTAGCATTCCTAATCCGCGTCAAGCATCGATACGCAATGGTACCGTCAAGGATTTTGTGTAAATTTGAAAAAGGGTTTTCTTTCCCAGGAGCTGTTCAGGTGCGAGAGGACGCCGTAGATGATGCGGTCGCAGCTTTCGAGATTGGTGAAGCTGGACATGGGGCGGGTACGGCGGCGCACTTCACGGAAGGCGCGTTCGATCACGTTGGTGGTGCGCAGTTTTTTCCAGTGCGCTTCCGGCAAGTTGAAAAAATTCAATAGCGCGTCCAGGTTGTGCTCGACGCAAGCCACAGCGGTGGGCCGGCGCTGCTCCCAGTGCTGTTTCCATTGGCGGAAGGCGCGTAGCGCTTCGTTCCTGCTGCTGGCGCGGTAGATGGCGGAGGCTTCGGCTACGCAGGAGCCGTCCTGGCGGCCGACTTTGCTGGCGATGTTGCGCATCTTGTGAGCCCAGCAGAGTTGCATGGGCACCCGTGGAAAAACCACCGGCAAAGCGGCGCGCAAGCCTTTGCCGCCGTCGGTGACGATTAGCCGGAGATGTTTTCCTTCCAGGCCGCGCAGGAACAGCCCTTGCAGAAACTCCAGCCAGGCGGCTTCGCTTTCGCCGTGAGCGAAGTGGTAGTCGAGAATTTCGCGCTTGCCGTTGGGGAGCACGCCGTAGGCCACTAACACCATGCGGCGGCGGACTTTAGCGGAGAGATCGCGCATTTTGAGCGACACGCCATCGAGGAAAAGGTAGAGGTAGTCGTCGCGCAGGGCGCGGCGATGGAACTGTGCGACGGCGTGGTCCAGTTGGCGGGTGATGTTGGAGATGGTCTGCGCGGAATAGCATTCTCCGAGAAAGGGTTCGAGAACTTGGCCGACCTGGCGGGTGGAGATGCCGCGCAGAAAAGCCTGGAGCACCAGTTCGTTGACGTCTTGCTGGCGGCGCTGATAGCGCGGAAGGAATTGGGAGCGAAACCCGCCGCGGGTGCGGGGAACTTTCAGACGGCAGAGCACGCCCAGCTTGGTGGTGAGATCGCGAAAGTAGTAGCCGTTGCGGTAGTCCAGACGGGCGGTGGGAGCGTGCTCGTAGTAGCCGAGGTCGAGATGGCGGTCGCGCTCGGCCAGCAAAGCCTGCTCGATCAGCCGTTTGATTGCGGAACGCACGTGCTCGGCAAGGTCCTGTTCAAAGAATTCTTGGCAGTCGGCCAGGTCCAGCTTAAGATGACCATCCACGAGGACTTCCAGTTCTCGCATTAGGGTGTACCTCCTCTGTGAGTTCGCGCTCCAAAGGAAAGTACGCCCTTTTTTTCGCTCAAAACCGGAATTTACACAAAAGACGTTACGCTACCTACGCAATGAAAAGATTTCGATATAGATTTACGAATCGGGGAGCAGAAAAGGGCCGAGATGTCCGACAGTAAGTTTGTAAAACTAGCTCGCAAGCTACAAATTGTTGGCGCGTCACTCCTGCGAACGCTTCCAGAGTTCAATTATAGGACTGATGGACCTTCCGGATGATACCTTCCTACGGTCATAAATCTTGTTCGAGGTCCCGTTTCTTTCCGTAGCGGAGGGCTAGCGCAATGCCAAGGGTCATGAAGCCAAGGGGTGGCACCAGGAGCACGAGAACGCCTCTGCTGATCGCGCGCTGGCCTTCCTTGGAACTTGCCTTGGCCGTGCTGTAGCACATCGAGCAGCCCTGGCTAAAGGCCGGGCCGGCCGACAGCAGTAGATACGCGGCGAGAAGGGCTACGACAAGGCTGGCGCGAAGTTTCATTTCACTCCCAGCGACAGAATGCGAAGCGCGTCGGGGAAGAAAATCATCATCAGTGCTAAGCATACCACCAGGGATGCCATGGTGAGCCATTTCATGCGAGAAATTTCGAACTTCATGTGCATGAAGTAGCCGATGATGAGTCCAGCTTTAACGAGGGAGAGGCCCATCAGAATGGTGAGCATCCGGACGGGCTGCATGTTCTGGTAGGTCAGGTAGACTTCGATGGCCGTCATGACCAGGAGCGCTCCCCAGACCCAGAAGAATTGCCCTTTTCCGTGGTGGCGTTGCTCTTCGGCGACCCGCAAGGCGATGGCGATTTGATCAGCTTCCATGCTCGAGTGCTCCTAGAGAATCTTGGCGGACATCAAATAAACCAACGGGAAAATGAACATCCAGACGAGATCAACGAAGTGCCAGTAAAGGCCCGCCACTTCGACATCGGACGAATCGTATACCTTGGGTTTGAGCCACAAGATAATCGAGCAAACAACCGCGGCCGCGAGCAACACGTGTGCTCCATAGTGGAAGGGACTGTAAGCGGGCGTGCCCAGCCAGGCGGCCAGCCAAAGAGCCAACAGGATAGGAATGAAGTAGCGCCGGAGGGCGACAATGCCGAGGTAGACGACCCCGAGCGTCACGTGGAGCATGTGCATGCCGGTGAGGCCGAAAAACGTTGCAGGGAACTGCGGCACATTCTTCGCGACATTTGCAAATTCTCCCGCTGCCTCATGTCCTGGTGGATGGGGAAATACCGGGAGCGTCAAGCCCTCGGCGATTAGTTTGCTCCATTCTCGGCCGTGCAGAAGGATGAAGCCCGCGCCACAAGCCATCGTGGCAAGCAGCCAGAGCCGCTGCGATTTTGCGTTGCCTTCGGCGGACGCGCGCACGGCGAGCACCATAGTCAGGGAGCTAGTTAGCAAAAACGCCGTCATGATGGTGGCATTGACGATACTCTCGGAATGGAACGGCGTCGGCCAATTGGGCGTCGAAATCCGGCCGTAACTGTAGGCGTAGAGCAGAGCGCCAAAAGTCAGCGAGTCTGACATGAGAAACAGCCACATCCCGATTTTCTTCGAGTACGTCCCAAAGAGCGACGGTTCGTAAACCGTAGGCATCTCGTGCGGTAACGTCGCTTCAGACATGCGCATGTCCTCCTTGTGACGTGCGGCCGCAGCCTAGTCGGGAATACCGTTCGATTAGTGGGCGACCTCGAGCAAACATAATATATAGACCCACAAAAAAGTCATGAAATGCCAATACCAGGCGGTGATGTCAACCACCACGGCGCGTGATTCGGCGAGTCGCCGCCAAAAATAAGCGGCGCTTGCCGCAATCAAGGTCAGGATCCCGCCTAGCAGGTGGATTCCGTGCGTAGCCGTTAATAAGTAAAAAAAAGAGCTGCTCGGGTTTGTCGAAACATAGAAGCCGCTCGCGGCCAGTTCGCGCCACACCAGCCACTGTCCCGCCAGGAAGCTGAGACCCAAGACGGCTGTTAGTGCGAGCCACGGCATCCCCTGTGCTTCCTTATGAGAGGTAGATGTGGTAGCAACGGCGCTTCTACTGATCTCAGTGGCGAGAGCTTCACGGGCGGCTTGGCGGCGCGCCAATTCCATCGTGAGCGTGCTGACGAGTAAGACGAGCGTATTGACCAACAAAAAGCTCGGTAATTGCAAAGGGAGCCAGTCGTGCACCAGGGTGCCGCTCTGTGGATCGAGCGTGGGAAGTCCCTTGCGCACGACATAAGCGCTGGAAAAGGACACGAATATCATCACGACGCCGGTTAAGGCCACGATGAGGCCCAGTCGGGCACGTCGTAGACGCGCGGAAAAATCCGCGGACAACTGATCCGGACTGCTGTGGTCCCCCAGGAGGACTCCAGCTGCGTCTACCGTGGCCGTGGTGGTGATCAAATCCATGCGCTGCCTAATGGGCCTTCGCCAATGGTGGGTCCGTTTGCATTACGTAATCGCGTGGCGCGCCGGGAACGCTGTATTCATACGGACCGTTGTTAACCACTGGCATGTGCCCGCCGAAATTGTCGTGGGGAGGTGGAGTCGACGTGGTCCACTCGATGGTCGTCGCTTCCCACGGATTATCGCTCGCTTTTTTGCCGAACTTCATGCTCCAGAAGAGATTGAATAGGAAGATGAACTGGCCGGCTATCGTGACAAAGGCAGCGTAGGTCATGAATGTCTGCAACGGAACCAGGCCGTGAAGATAATTCAGCTCGGTGAGCTGCGAATAGCGGCGCAGATGTCCTGCCATGCCAAGATAGTGCATGGGCATGAAGATGGCGTACGTCCCGATCAAACTGATAAAGAAATGCCAGCGCGCCAGGCTCTCATTCATCATGCGGCCGAACATTTTTGGGAACCAATAATACGTGGCGGCAAAGATTCCGAAGATGGAAGCCACGCCCATGATTAGGTGAAAGTGACCGACGACGAAATAAGTGTCGTGCAATTGAATATCAAGGACGGGTTGAGCAAGAAACGGGCCGCTGATGCCGCCGGAAACGAAGAGAGAGACAAAACCAAGGGCGAACAACATAGGGGATGTGAAACGAAGTCGGCCTCGCCAAATCGTGCCGAGCCAGTTGAAAGTTTTTATGGCGGAAGGCACGCCTATGGCCATGGTCATCACGGAAAAGGCAAAGGCGGTATATGGGCTCATCCCGCTCATGAACATGTGATGGCCCCATACCATGAAGCCCAGAAAACCAATGGACAACATGGCGTAGACCATGGCCTTGTATCCGAAAATCGGTTTGCGCGAGAAAACGGAGAGCAACTGCGAGCACAAACCCATCGCCGGCAAAATGGCGATGTACACCTCCGGATGGCCAAAGAACCAGAACAAATGTTGCCACAGGAGCGGCGATCCTCCCTTGTGGCCTGCGAGTTGGCCGTTGATTGTAACCAGCGGCACGAAAAAGCTCGTGCCAGCGTTGCGGTCCAGAAGCAAAAGAATGCCGGCGGACAGCAAAACGCCGAACGCCAGCAGCCCCAGAATGGCGGTGATAAACCAGGACCAGCACGTGAGCGGCATGCGCATCATGGTCATACCCTTAGCGCGCATGTCCAGCGTTGTGGTGATGAAGTTCAAGGCGCTCATCAGCGCCCCAAGGCAGAAGAGCGCGATGCTGATGACCCATAAATCCGCGCCCAAGCCCTCTCCAGGTCCAGCCGATTGCAGAGCGCTGAGCGGGGGATAGCCGGTCCAACCATGGAGCGGCGCGCCTCCGACAACAAAGAAGGCCGCGAGCATCACGATAAATGCGAGTGCGGTCACCCAAAAGGAAAGCATGTTGAGAACAGGGAAGGCCATGTCTGGCGCGCCGATTTGAATGGGCAGGAAGTAATTGCCGAAACCGCCCTGCGGGGCGGTGGTGAGAACGAAGAAAACCATGATCGTGCCGTGCATCGTCAACAGGCTGAGGTACGTCTCGGGTTTGATCTCTCCCAAAAACGGCAAAGTGGCGGTGGGCCAGATCAAATGGATGCGCATCAACAAAGAGAGAATCATGCCGACGAACACGGCTGTCAGCGCGAGAAAATAATACTGAATGCCGATAACTTTGTGATCTAGGCTGAAAACATATTTGCGGATCCAACTCGTCGGGGCCGCATGGGCATGTTCAGCGTGAGCAGCGAATTCGCCGGTTGCCATGTTATTGTTTCTCCGCTTCGCGCGCCGCCATCCACTTGTCGTAATCTTCCTGGTTCACAACTTTCAATATTCCGTGCATTTTGTAATGCCCCAGCCCGCAAAGTTGTGAGCACGCGATTTCGTAGTCGCCCACCGTGATCGGCGTAAAGTGCATGTGGATGGCGATACCAGGCACGGCGTCCTGCTTGAAGCGCATGGCGGGAATGAAAAAGCTGTGGATCACGTCTGCCGCGCGAAGGGTCACTTCCACTTCGCGGTTCACTGGGACATACATCGTTCCCGTAACAACATCATCTTTGGATGCTGGGTCGGTGGTATCGAGGCCAATGGCTCCTTCGCCGCCCGCGGAAGCGTCCTGCAACTCAGGCTTGGTCGCGCCAAATTTTCCGTCAGCTCCGGGATAGCGAAAATACCAGGCGAACTGCATGCCCGTGACTTCTACTTGGACTGCGCCAGGCGCCGCCGGGCGGAAGCGCTCGGAGGCCCAGATCGAACTGCTCATGAAGTTCAGCCCGACAAACAGATATTAGAGTCAGCACCGTCCAGGTGATTTCGAGCGTGTTGTTGCCGTGAGAGTACTCCGCTTGGCGAGAGGCTGATCCGCGATCGCGGTATTGCCAGGCGAAGTAGCCAAGGATGACTTGAGCTGCCACGAACACAGCGCCCATCAGAATGTAGGTGGTCGAGAAATGATGATCGATCCCGGCAGCTGCAACGGAAGCTCCGGCAGGCAACCACCATGTCTTGGCGATGAAGAAGTACGCGCTAATGAAGGTGATCAGCCAAATAACAACGAGCAAAACTAGGCCCATGTACCCTGACCTCCCAAGTTGAATTACCGTCCGCTGCGACTGATGCGGTCATCCAACCTCTGGAATCTGGAGCCTCAAAGCCCGCAAACCGGGGGGAGTCTATCACAGGTCATTCGGAGCGCAAGCGGTTCTTGCGAGGCTTTTTTTATTTTAGCAGAGATTCGTTGCGGAGCAATGTCGTATAGTTTCGCGTCTCTCATGAATCCGGCTTGCCCACCGTTGCAGAATATTTTAGACTTGTGTTGACGAATTTTTTTTATTTGAGTAATATCCGGCCCGTTTCCCTGGGGGGTCCGGTGGAATGTTAGGGGCCTCGCGATGTATCGCAGCTACGCTCTCCAAATTCGGCGGGCCAAAGACGCTTCCACAGGCCTCGCCGTGCCGGTGCGTTCCAACGAGTAATTCAGGCTTCTTGGTATGCAAAGCTTGGCCCGCGTGTAACAATTATTTCTCCGCCTTCATCTTACGCCGTCCTTGCCACAAAATAAATTCAGCCAGAAGCGGTGAGAAATCTTTGCGCCATCTCATTTTATTTGAAGGCAATTGGGCTCACACTCAGGGGAGGGAAGTGGCGGCATCGTTCGCGGCCGCCGAATAGTTCGACGACTGGCAACCCAGGAGGTAATGCATGGCGGCCCCGGAATCTAATTCGGCCAATCCGAAACCGGATGCAGCGAAGACGCCTGCTGCTGGCGGCGGCGAAGCTGCAAAGTTTGTAGGCACGCCTGCCATCGGAACCTCTAAAGCTGCGCCTGCTGCCGGCGTACCTACAGTTGGCCCATCCGCTGGTGGAATCAATGAGCGGCGGCGCAGTTTGGTCTGGTGCGCGGTGGTGGGCTTTTTGGGAGCATGGTTTATTGCCTTCTTGCGTTTTTTCCTTCCGCGTACACTTTTTGAACCTCCTACCGTTTTCAAAATCGGTTTTCCCTCTGACTACGCTCTCGGCGTCGATACGAAATGGCAGCAAAAATACCGCATCTGGGTGGACCGCACACCCGACCGGCTTTTTGTCATCTACGCGCGTTGCACGCATCTTGGCTGTACCCCTGATTGGAAAGCCAGCGAGAACAAATTCAAGTGTCCCTGCCACGGCAGCGGCTACGACAGCGAAGGGATCAACTTTGAAGGACCGGCGCCGCGTCCGATGGACCGCGCGCGATTAGAACTGGCGCCCGACGGGCAGATCGTAGTGGACGTATCGCAACTATTCGAATGGCCAAAGGGCCAGCCGACTCACTTCAACGATCCAGGTGCGTTCTTGCAGGTGTAACCAGCAATGCGGCAACGCGCCGCGCGGTAAGGTGTCGCGGGAAGCAAAGAGGACGTTTCGAGCGGAAAAAGAAACGGGAGCACAAGAAATGCCTGATGAGAAAAACTCGAACGGCAAAAATGGCAAGTCCGTCGGCCTGGTTGATGCAATCAAAACAGGTGTTAAAGAAGATCTCGAGTCTCTGAAAACCGATCTTCCCGCCAAGGCAAAAGAATCGCTGGAAACGCTCAAGAATCCGACCAAGACGCAAGTCTACACTTCGATCTTCCGCCACAAGCACGACGACACCCCGCGAAATCGCGCATTGGGCGTTCTTTCCAACGTCTTTCTGCATTTGCATCCGGCGAAAATCAATCGCGATTCGGTGCGCTACAGCTATACCTGGGGGATGGGCGGCATCACTTTTTATTTGTTCTTGGTGCTCACGTTCACCGGCACCTTGCTGATGTTCTACTACCATCCGAGCAAAGTGCAGGCGTTCCGCGACGTGCTTTACCTCGAGCACGACGTTCCGTTTGGCAAACTGCTTCGCAACATGCACCGCTGGGCCGCGCACCTCATGGTGATCGCCGTCGAGCTGCACATGTTCCGCGTCTTTCTCACCGGTTCCTACAAGAAGCCGCGCGAGTTTAATTGGAACGTTGGCGTAATTCTACTGGTGCTGACACTGCTGCTCTCCTTCACCGGCTACTTGTTGCCCGACGATCAGCTCGGCTTCTGGGCTGTGACTGTGGGCACAAACATGGCGCGAGCCACGCCGCTTCTCGGCCACGAAGGGCCCTTCGGCGCCAGCTGAACATGACTCCTTACAACGACGTGCGCTTTGGCTTGCTCGGCGGTTCGATCGTGGATGCCAATGCGCTCTTGCGCTCCTACATCTGGCACTGCATCGGCATTCCCATCATCGCTTCCATTTTCATGGTTCTTCACTTCTGGCGAGTGCGGAAAGATGGCGGCATCTCCGGGCCTGCACAGGTGATCCTCGACTCTGAGGTTAAGGAGGCGCGGAAATAGCCCCGCGGAATAAACTATGGATTGGCGACAACTTTGGGAAATTATTTCCGCGCCTGACAATGTGCCGATCGTGGCCATGATTCCGCTGCTGGCTTTTTATATTTATCTTGCCTGGCGGCAGGCGAAGGCAAATGACTCGCTGATCGAGCAACTGGAAGCCGACCCCGCGCTTGCCAAAACGCATCACCGCAAGGCATGGCCGTTCAAACCTGGGTGGCAGAGAGAAGTGCACGTCTGGCCGTTTCTCCTGCGCGTGGAATTCCTGGCCGCGATCATCGTCACTATTATTCTGATGGTCTGGTCCATCACGCTGAATGCGCCGCTTGGAAGAACCGGCCAATCCCAACCTGACTATGAACCCGGCAAAAGCCCCCTGGTACTTCCTCGGGCTGCAGGAAATGCTGGTGTACTTCGATCCGTGGATTGCCGGCGTGGTCATGCCGACGCTCATCATCTTTGGTCTGATGGTCATTCCTTATATTGATACGAACCCGCTCGGAGCGGGCTATTACACCTGGAAGCAGCGCAAGTTTGCCATCGGCACATTTCTTATTCGGGTTCATTGTCTTGTGGGTCTCCATGATCACCATCGGGACCTTCATTCGAGGACCCGGATGGCAGTGGTTCTGGCCCGGACAGACGTGGGACCACAACCGCCTCATCTATGAAGTGAATCGCGACTTGCCCGACCTCTTCGGGATTACCTCGAACTGGGCCAAGGGCATTTTTGGCGCGGTCGTAGTTGGAGGATTTTTCGTCTGTGGGCGGATTGGCCGTGCACGCCCTGTTCCGGCGTTACAACCCCAAAAATTACAAGCGGATGAGTTTGCTGCAGTACTCCATCCTGATGGTTTTTTTCATCACCATGATTGGGTTGCCCATCAAGATGCTGTTGCGGCTGGCGTTCCACATCAAGTATGTGTGGATCACGCCGTGGTTCAACGTTTAGGAGGAAGTGGTGCCTGAGAAGCCCATCCCCGAAGACGATCCGATAGTCAGCAAGTCTCTTGCTCCGCACTATCTCGTGGCCATGCTCGTCCTGGTGGTCACGCTATTTTGGGCGCTGTGGGACGAAGATTTTGGGCAGCGTCCGTGGAAGGCCTTTCAGAATGAATGGAAGGTCCGCTATTCGGAATTCTTGAAGAGTGCCCAGTCTCAATCGAGCACCTCCGCAAAGACTGTCGAGAGCAATCCCGATTATCAGGCGCTCAAGCAGGATTACGAAAGCGCCAGCAAGGAAGCGGCACCTCGCATAAAAGAAATCAACGATAAACTGCGCGAACTCGGCGCGCAAATTCTGGCCGTGCAGAATACTTTCACGGACCGCCGGGCCTACGTGAGCGCCTCGACCTACGCCATCGAAACTGAGACAAGTTCTTCTTCAAAGCAGGGCAGGCAAAGAGACCTCGCCGAATACGAAAAGCAAGTAACCACCGTCAATTATCCGGACGGCAGCAAGAAAACCTATGACTATCCGCATCTCGAAGAAACCTACAACGAGTTGAGAAATGAGCGAACCGCGCTGAGCGCGGAACTCGGCGAATTGATCAAGCCGGTGAATGAGAAGAAAGAATTAATGGATGCCTACGTGACCGATCACATGGTCAATCTCACGCCGCCGCAACTCGCTGGCTTGGAGAACAAGACGGAAGCTTGGGCGCCGAAGATCATGCAGCTCAACGTGCCCGAAGCCAACATCGTGGACCGCTGCGAGTCGTGCCACATGGGTACTCGTGAACCGGTCAAATTGACCGTGGCTTCGATGTCGCTGAAGGGCAAGAAGCCGGACGAGTATGCGCGGGCCTTTACAAGCCATGGCGATCCTGAACTTTTCAAGACCCACGATCCCGAAAAATTCGGCTGCACGCCCTGCCATCAAGGCAATGGCCGCGCGACCACAAGCATCGAGAAAGCGCACGGCACCTACGAGCATTGGCTCTGGCCGTTATTTCCGAAGGGAAATGTCGAAGCGGGCTGCCAGACCTGCCATGCCGCGGACATGATGCTGGTGATCAACGACATCGGCTGGACACTGAGCGAAGGGAAAGACATGTTCCGACAGCGCGGTTGCGTGGGCTGTCATCGCTACGAAGGCTACGACAAGGAACCGGAGGATTTGCTTTCGATCGCGCAACAGGTCAAGCAGCTCGAGCAGGAGAAGAAAGAAAACCTGAAGCAATCAGCCGACTTGATGAAACAGGCGGATGCCGCCGCGAGCAACGAGGAAGCCAATCATTTGAACGACCAGGCTGTTGCTCTCAAGGTCGAAAACAGCAAGTCCGATCTTCGAATCGTGCAGCTGGACCGCACTTCCAAGAGCCTTCTGCAAGACTTGAAAAAGGTGGGTCCAAATCTTAAGGACGTCCGCCTGAAGCTGAACAAGAAATTGGATTCCCGTCTGGCTGAAGAAGCCCACCGATTTCCGCCCCACCACCAAGATGCCGAACTTCCGCCTGAATGACGCGCAGGTTCAAGCGATTTCCGCCTACATCTGGCAATCGGGCTTGACCGATTCCTTGCCCAAACGCAAGCCCGGAAACGCGGCGCACGGAAAAGAACTCGTTGAGACGCGCGGCTGTCTCGCGTGCCACTCCATCGGAGAAGGCGCGCAGTTGCAAGGGGGGACTTTCGCCGCGAATCTCACCCGCGTCGGCGAAAAGGACAACTACGACTATCTCGTCCGTTGGGTTCACAACGCTCGCGAACGCACTCGCCCCTATTGCATGTACGAAAAGAAGGACATCGGCCCCGAGGATTACGCGAAGAAGGGACTCCCTTACGTTTTTGATTTGGACCATAGCCGGTGTCCAAACGACGGGCACGAGCTTCAAGTGCAGAACATGACGGTCATGCCCAGCTTGCGGCTGTCTCCACAAGATGCGGAGGATGTGGCCAGCTATCTAATCACGCTGAAAAACGAAAGATCCCTCGTCCTATCCCGATGCCGCCTTCATGGACGATCCCAAACTCAAGGAAGAGGGCAAGAAGTGGGTTCGCCTCTTTGGCTGTTCCGGCTGCCATGAAATTTCTGGACTCGAAGAGGAAGGCCGCATCGGCACGGAGCTCACCACGGAGGGCAGCAAGCCAATCGAACGGCTGGACTTCGCGCTTCTCACGGAGACCGCGCAACGTGGCGGCCACGAACCCATCACCGATGCCGACGATCTCGCGCGCCTTCCCGAAGGCCCGCCAAAGTCCCCTGGTACGACCATAAGGGGTTCTTCGAACACAAACTTGCGGAGCCTAATATTTGGGACCTCGGCAAAATCAAGCCGGAAACAGAGAAGTTGCGCATGCCGAATCTGCACCTGACCAAAGAGCAGGTTCAGTCGCTCACCACATTTCTTGATGGGCAGCCAGGAAAGCGGCCTTCCCGCCAGCTATCAGTACCGCCCGCTGGACTACCGCCGCGACATTCAGGAGGGCTGGTGGGTCGTTCGCAAATATAACTGCATGGGATGCCACCAGTTCATAGCTGGGCAGAAGACTTCGTTAATGACTTTGGCGCGATACCAGGATGTCCAGGAGCAGCTCCCACCCAAGCTATTGACCGAAGGCGCCCGCGTCGATCCCGAATGGTTGCTGCGCTTTCTTCGAAATCCCTCACTCAGCGAAACCGACACGAACCGCAACGGTGTTCGGTTCTATCTCCAGTTGCGCATGCCGACCTTCTCGTTCTCCGAAAACGAGTTGGGCAAACTCGTGCGTTTCTTCCAGGCGCTTTCTCGCCAGCCGTTCCCCTACATTCCGGACGAAGTGCCGCTGCTCACAGCCAAGGAAACAGACATGGCCCGCAGCCTTTTCAGCAGCCCCGCCGCGCCGTGCCTGAAGTGCCACGCGACGGGTGATCCGCCCACGACCGCACGGCCACGGCTCCAAACTTTCTTCTGTCCAAAGGCCGCTTGAAGGCGGATTGGGTCGAACGCTGGATCATTGATCCGCAGGCTATCAGCCCTGGCACCTCCATGCCTTCCGGGCTTTTTGTACGCAAGAACAACCAGTGGGTTTTCTCCGGGACCGACACCGCCCTCTTTCCAGGGTTATGATAAGGACCATACGAAGCTGCTGGTGGACTACATCTTCCAGCTCACCGCGGAAGAGCAGCGGCGAGTCAGCGCATCAATGGGACGTGCACGCGCTGCCACCGGCGGTGCGGCAGCTGTGGGGAATGCATCCGGCGGCCACGGACGCGAGTAATATTTGACTGAGTTTTTAAATTACAAATGAGGTGTAGCAACAACATGAAAACCAAAAAATGGATTGCCCTTTGTATTTTGCCCGGCCTTGCATTGTTGGCGGGATGCGGCAAGAAAGAATCAGCGGAGGAGCAGCCGGCGGCTCCTGCCGCCGCAACCCCCGCCCCAGCAGCCACTCCGATCGATCCCGCCACGGCGGCCACGATCAGTGGCACGGTGAAGTTCGATGGACCCGCCCCGAAAGCGGCCAAGATCGACATGAGCCAGGACCCGAATTGCGCGGGTTCGAATACGGCGGAAAACGTCGTTGTCAACGACGGCAAGCTCGCCAACGTGTTTGTGTACGTAAAAGAAGGCCTCGGCAATCGGACATTCGACGTTCCTAAGGACGCCGTGACGCTCACCCAGGTGGGCTGCAAGTACAAACCGCACGTGCTGGGCGTGATGGCCGGGCAGACGATTAGCATTGTCAATGGCGACCCCACCACTCACAACATTCACCCGACTCCCAAGGACAATCGCGAGTGGAACGAGTCCCAAGCTACAAAGGCTCCGCCGATTGAAAAGAGCTTCGCGCGAGAAGAGGTCATGCTGCCGGTGAAGTGCAATCAACACCCGTGGATGAGGATGTTCGTCAACGTGGTGAAGAATCCCTTCTACGCGGTCAGCGGATCGGACGGCAAGTTTGAGATTAAAGGTCTGCCGCCCGGCGATTACACAATTGCTTTTGTCCATGAAAAGTTCGCCGAACAGGATCAGAAGGTCACGGTAGCTGCGAAAGACAGCAAGACCGTGGATGTGAGTTTCAAGCCCTAACTCGGCCGAAGAGATGACCAAGGAGCGGGCCCGCCCGCTGGTGTCCGGCCCGCTCTCGAAATATTCAAGGAGGTGCCTTGCTCCCCGTGATACTCCTGCTTTCGATCTTGCTTGCGCTCATCCCTCTCGCGGGGATTGCATGGATTGTCATCACCAGGTCGCTCACGTCCGTGGACGGGTTGTTCATGAGCCTTATTCTCTTGACGCTCTCGGGCGTTTTCTTCCTGAACGTTGTGTTGGAAGCGCAAGCACGCGGGTGGCTGGCTTTTTTGCAAAAGAAGAAGCCGCTTGCGTCTAAGGAGCCGCCTGCGGCCAAGGCGGGCTAGGGTCCAATAGAATAAATGGCGGCCAGTCAACTTCCCTCCGTGCTACCCGTTAATCCAATAAGCGAGTGCTCTAAGCTGATTCGTCCGGACAGCCTGCGCCTGTGCGCCACCGCATGTCCACGCGAAATCGGCTTCTCTTCTTCGCCACCGCCTGGTTGATCGTTCTGATGCCCTTCCTGTTTTGGTGGAACACCTGGTTCGGCCGCCACCTTTCGGACAAACAGCTAACCGAGTTCCTCAACGACCAGAAGCATCCGAGGCATATCCAGCATGCGCTCGTGCAATTAGGCGAGCGGCTGGCCGCGCACGACGGAGGCGCGGCGCAGTGGTATCCGGACCTGGTTCGGCTTGCCTCCTATCCCGTCGAAGAAGTTCGCAACACCGATGCCTGGGTCATGGGGCAGGACACCACGCAACCCGACTTCCACGCAGCCCTTCTAAGAATGCTCGGCGATCCCTCTCCGGTGGTGCAAGGTAACGCCGCTCTTTCCCTGGTTCGCTTTGGCGATGCCACGGGCCGCCCGCAAATCGTCGCATTGTTGCAGCCGGTCAGGATTGTCGCCCCCGTCGCTGGGCGCGTCATCGACTCCGACCACGTCGGAACCGCCATCCATCAGGGTGGGCTTATAGCAAAACTTCAGAGTGGGCAGCAGGTCACGGAAGTGCGCTCTCCCATCAGCGGGCGTATCCGCACGCTTTTCGTAGCGCCAGGTGCGGAAGTCTCTTCCGGCGCGGAACTCGCAACTGTTGATCCCGGTGCGGAACAGGTTTGGGAGGCATTGCGAGCGCTCTACATCGTGGGCCAGTTGGAGGACTTGCCAGCTATTCGTCTCTACGAACGCGATTTGCCGGAAATGCCCGATCGAGTCAAGCAGCAGGCGGTACTTTCAGAGCAGGCGATTCGGGATAGAGCAGCGCATCAGCCATAAATTTCCGGCCGCGGCCATCTTCTAGAAGGGCATTGGGCCGACTACTTTTTCAACTTCCGCGATATCCAGCATCACGATTGCGTCCCAGGGACATCCATCCAGGAACGCGCCATCGGGACCCTTGCTGGTGCATTTCTTGCACCCGATGCACAAAACGGAGTCCACCTGGATGCGCCCGAACGGTGGATTATCTTCATCCGGCACCCAGAACATGCAATCCTCAACGGGGCAGTACTCCACACAGGCAGGAGAGCCCGCGCAGCCCGTGCAGCACTCCGTGATGACGGCAAGTTCCTTCGGTTTTTTCTTGCGCGGCGTGGTAATCCCTTTCGAGCGCGGCTCCTGCTTCTGCTCGACGGGAATCACTTCTGCGGTCTTGAGGACTTCTGGCTCGGCTGCCATAAGCTGAGACTAACTTCTACAAAGCTGTCGGTCGCTGCTCCTGCAAACGCTGCTCGACATGCGCCTAAATCCGCTCGGATTCGCAAACTCTATCATTATAAATCTTTTGTCTTCAAGCAAATTAGTTCTCACGTCAGAATAACAAGAGAGTACGAACCCAAACCCGCGAGCGTAGGCCACCTCGGAAAAGACAAAGCCAAACTCGACTAGGCAGGAATGTGCCTTTCGCCGAAAATGGAGAAATTAGCCAAGGTCGCATGCCTCGCGGCCTACGATCTGAAACGGAGAACACGATGTCCAACAGCATATCGACCTTGCTGCTTCGTAATCTGAGCGACGTATTTGGCGAAAATGACCCCGTGCGTCGTCGCGCTGCAATCGACGAGCTCTTTCATGAAGATGCAGTATTCTATGACCCCAAAGGCGGCATATTTCGTGGCCGAGACGAGATTGATCGTATTGCTGGTGTGATAAAAGCAACACATCCAGATTTCAAATATCAGCCCCTCTTCCCTCCCGAGGAATTAGGTGATGCCGGACGGGTTCGATGGGTATCGGGCGCTCCCGGCAAACCACCAGCTTACGCGGGAACCGATTTTATCGTCGCCCGGAACGGTCGCATTGCTTCGCTCTATCTCTTTTTCGACAATCTCCCTTAAAGCAAAAATGCGCTACCTCATGAGATTGAACGCCTTGTTAACGCAGTCGAGAAAAGCATTGCCGCCAAGCTAGCGAGGCCACAAAACCGATCTTTTTTCTGTCAGGCCGTCTTTAGCGCGCAGATTTCTGGCGGCGGTGCTCGCTGGCTTTTCGTATTTCGCTTAGGTCGCCGACTGGGCGAATCTCCCAAACGCTGCCGTATTTCAGGGACGGATGCTGGGACACGATCTGGTGGGCGTGATTCATGTCGCGTGCTTCGAGGATGCCGATGCCGCCAAGCTGTTCCTTGGTTTCGACGTAGGGACCGTCCGTCGTGGCGACTTTGCCGTTTTTCCAATAGACGGTCAGGGCGGTTTCGGCGGGCTGGAGGGCTTCGCCAACGGCCCAGTGGCCGTTGGCGCGAAGATGGTCGTCGTAGGTGAAGCAGGCATCGAACATCGCGTCTTTCTCGGCCTCGGTCATGGCGTCGTGTTTGCTCTTGTCGTAGTAGCCCAAACAGATGTATTTCATGGTTCTTCTCCTAGTGGTGGATAGCCAGCAGCACAGGTGTCGTGGATTTTTTCTGTCACTGTTTCGAGTAATGAAGCGCAACGCATCCCGATTTAAAAAACTTCGAATCAACAAGTTTTAACTGCAATTTCTCCTGCAGGCTAATACCTTCAAGCAGCCGTCTCCCTGCTCCTGCAATTATTGGCCCAACGACAAAACGATATTCATCGACCAGGCCAAGCTCTATAAGCTGTGAAGGAATATCTACACCACCGACCAAAATATTTTTCCCTTGTTCTTGTTTCAATTTAAGCATTTCGTCGCGAAGGTTCGTGCGAGCAATCCTCGTATTTCGATCTTCAGCGCCATCTAATGACCGTGAAAAAACAAGTTTGTTAATGGAGTCGAATGCTCGAGCAAATTCGTGTTCTGCTTTTGCCTCAGACTGGTTTTTGAGGACTTCAGGCCAATAGGGAACCATCAATTGATAGGTTTTACGCCCAAACACGAGCAGGTCAGCACCTTGCAAGAGGTGCGCATTATATTCAAGCGGTTCCTCATCGACAAATTGTTTGGTGTGGTCGACGCAGCCGTCCAGGGTCGTGTTGATCGCGAAGATTAGCTTTCTCATTTGAGTCCTCTCTTTTTCCTATGCTCTCTGACGTCGGCTCACGCCTACCTGCCCATGGTCCCGGTCCGCAAAGGCCCATTAGGCTGGCACATGTTGATGATGACGCCCGATGCCAGAGCTTTCGTGCTGACGCGCTCGAATGAGCGTGGCGGGGTTCCCTCCGCAAAGATGCGCTTCCCCGTGCCCAGCAGGACCGGATAGACGACCAGCAGCACTTCATCCGCAAGCCCATGCTCGAGCAGTGGCGATGTCAGCGTGGAGCTACCCGAAAGGATAAGGCCCGAGCCGTCCTGCGCCTTGATGCGGCGAATGCCCTCGACGATGTCCGGCCCAAGGCCCTCGAACGGGCCCCATGCAAGACTCTCCGGACGGTGGGTAGCAACATATTTTTTTGCCGCATTGAGGCCGTCCGCCATCGGACTGCTCGCCGCCTTTGGCCAGAAGCCCGACCAGATATCGTAGGTGCGACGGCCAAGCAGCAGATCGAAGCTCCCGCCATACGCAGCGAGGATTGCATCTCTGCCAGCGGGGGTCCGATAGGGCGCGGTCCAGTCGCCGTAGGGGAAATCGCCATCATCGGCGGAGTGCTGAATCACGCCGTCCAGCGAGATATGTTCCATGATCCTGAGCTTTCTCACGACGTCTCCTTTAGCACCGGGTTGAAGCGCCCGCGACAGGCGCGGTAAACACTATTCCGATGGGACGTTCGACCGAAAAAACGCGCGCACCTCGCACGACCCCCGGCCGGCGACGGCGCCCTTACGTGCCCATGCCAGTGCCTCGTCCATGCCAGTGGCTAGCAGTATCGAAAGACCGCCCACGTGCTCCTTAGTCTCCAGATATGGCCCATCGGTGATGAGCACCTTACCGCCGGGCTGTGCTCGCAGCGACTTCGCTTCGCTCGCCGGGTGCAACCCGGCCGCGAAGATCGTGACGCCCTTAGCTTCCATCTCCTGGTTGAGCGCCTCCATATCGCGCATCATCGCTTCGGTCACGCTCGGACGGGTCAAAGTTCTCCGGCAGGTGACCCGCAGCCAGATACTGCGTCATTCCTTCCTTTAACGGCTTTCGGGCCAGCAGCGCAGTAAGGTCGCTAGGAAAAAGAGCGCGCACCTCAACCGGCGCCCGGCACGCGACGACGGCCTTGCGTCCCCAGCCCAGTGCTTCGTCCATGTCAGCGGCTTCCAGTATCCAAAAACCGCCCACGTGCTCCTTGGTCTCCAGGAACGGCCCGTCGGTCATAAGCACCTTGCCATCGGGCCGCGTTCGCAGCGACTTCGCCTCCCTCGCCGGGCGCAGCCCGCCAGCGAAGAGCCGGATACGCTTAGCCTCCATCTCCTCGTTGAGCACGTCGATATCGCGTTCCATCCCTTTGTCCTGGGCGGACGGGTCAAAGTCGTCCGGCAGATGAATCGCCACCAAATATTGCGCCATGTCTTCTCCTATAATGGTCTTCGGGCAAGCAGCACTGCTTTGCGCACTGCATCTTCATTCTATAGTCGTCGCGCAGGGAAAAAATCGACAGCCTAGGCAAACTTTTTTATTTCAATTCCACAAGGCGCCCAGGTGGCGGGTTGGCCCGACCTTCGAATTTCCAAAGCAAACGCAATTCTTGGTGCCCCGTCCAACATAACATCCGCCGTCAAAGGAAAACGCATGCGCCAACTCTCAGCCGCAATTCTTCTTGTCGCAAGTCTCGCCGCCGCTCTCTCAGCGCAGGAAAAGTCCGCGCTCTCGGGGGTCACAAAATCCTTCGTCGCTATCGATGCGCCGGTAATCGCTCTCCAGCACGTCCGAGTCATTGACGGTACTGGAGCGCCTGCCGCCGAAAACCAAACCGTCCTCATCGGCCAGGGCAACATCCGCGAAATCGGCCCCGATGCGTCGGTCAAGATCCCCGAAGGCGCAAGAATTGTCGACCTTTCCGGCCGCTCCGTTATCCCCGGTCTCGTCGGCATGCATGAACACATGTATTATCCCGCAGCCTCCGGCAGCGGACCGGTTCCCGGCGCTCCCGCACTCCTCAACGAAATGGGTTTCAGTTTTCCGCGCTTGTATCTCGCCGGTGGCGTAACTACCATCCGTACCGCAGGCAGTATCGAGCCGTACACCGATCTCGCCCTAAAGAAATTAATCGACTCGGGTGAGCAACCCGGCCCTAAGATGCACATCACCGGCCCGTACCTTGAAGGCCTGGGCTCTTTCGTTCCGCAGTTTCACGAACTCTCCGGCCCCGAAGAAGCCACTCGCATGGTCAATTATTGGGCCGACACCGGCGTCACTTCGTTCAAAGCCTTCATGCACATCACGCGGGCCGAACTCGTCGCCGCCATCAAAGCCGCTCACGCGCGCGGCATCAAAGTCACCGGTCATCTGTGCTCCGTAGGTTTCACCGAAGCCGCCGATCTCGGCATCGACAATCTTGAGCACGGCATCATCGTCGACCAGGAGTTCAATCCGCACAAGCAACTCGATCAGTGCCCGCCAGACGCCGGCGATCCGGCAACAGAGAATGTTGATATCGAGAGTGCGCCAGTCCAAGCCATGATCCGCAAATTGGTCGACCACCACGTAGCCATCACGTCGACGCTGGTCATCTTCGAGACCTTCCAGCCAAATCGGCCGCCGCTACAGCAGCGCGTCCTGCGAGCCCTGTCGCAACCCTCGCGCGTGGACTATCTCGCCGTACGCACGCAAATCGCTGAAGGCCCACCGCCCTCCGTTAATCTCCTCAAAAAAGAAATGCAGTTCGAGTACGCTTTCGTCAAAGCCGGCGGCGTGCTCCTCTCCGGAGAAGATCCCACCGGTTACGGCGGCGTACTCGCCGGCTACGGCGACCAGCGCCAAGTCGAGCTCCTCGTCGAAGCTGGCTTCAGTCCACTCGAAGCCATTCACATCGCCACGCAAAACGGTGCTGACTTCCTCGGCGAATCCGATCGCATCGGCACCCTGAAATCTGGCCGCCGCGCCGACATAGTCGTGCTCAAAGGTGATCCCAGCCGCAAAATCGAAGACATAGAAAATGTTGAGCTAGTCTTCAAAGACGGCATAGCCTACGACCCCAAGAAACTAGCCGAAGCCGTCGCGGGAGCCGTAGGCTTCCACTAGTTGTTTTTTCTCGGCAGCGGGTGAGGGGAAGCGATGAAGAAGTTGATGCGGTAGAGCGGTTTTCCTGGCGCGTTGATCCCGGCGAAAAACTGGGGGCAGACCTGACGTTTTACCAGCCGGTATTAACCCACAATTTTTTCTGACGAGTCTTATTTCAATTCTGCAAGCCGCCGGGCGAGAAAACGGCGGTCCGGTTCCTGCGACGCCAGGGCAAGTGCCTTCTCGTATGAAGCACGGGCCTCCGGAATCCGCCCTAGCCTGCGGCACAGATCCGCCCGGGCCGAGTGCGCCAGGTGATAGTGGGAAAGCTGCTCGCGCGCCAGCAAGTCATCGATAAGAGCAAGACCCCGCTCCAAACCTTCCCACATGGCAATGGCCACGGCGCGGTTTAGTTCGACAACCGGGGATGGCTGAATCCGAAGCAACTGGTCATATAGCAGCGTAATCTGGCGCCAGTCCGTGGATGCCACGGAGGAACTCTCGGCGTGAACGGCCGCAATCGCCGCCTGCAGAGTGTACGCACCGAAGCGGCGCGATCGAAGAGCGCTTTCGGTGAGTGAGATGCCTTCGGCGATCTGCTCCCTGTTCCACAGTGACCGATCCTGCTGCTCCAGTAGAATCAAGTCTCCGTCGCTCGACGTCCTCGCGGCGCGGCGCGATTCCTGCAGCAGCATGAGCCCCAACAAGCCCATCACTTCGGGTTCCGGAAGCAGGCCGAGCAGAAGTCTGCCCAGACGGATCGCCTCGCGGCTGAGTTCGGTGCCTGTCGTTTCAGCTGAGTACCCCTCGTTGAAGATCAGATATACAACGAGGAGGACGGCTCCCAACCGTTCCGATAATTCCTGTGACACAGGCACCTGGTAAGGGATCGCCCTGTCACGGATGATCGCTTTCGCGCGCACGATCCGTTGCGCCAGCGTCGCCGGCAAAACGAGAAACGCACGGGCAATCTCCTCCGTGGTCAGGCCGCAGATTTCGCGCAGGGTGAGCGCGACCTGTCCTTCTGGAGGCAGAGCGGGATGGCAGCAGGTGAAGATCAGACGGAGGCGATCATCTTCGATCTCTTCGTCATCGATCTCTTCGTGATGCAGGGGTGCTTCGTTGATGCGCGCTTCCTTATAGAGCGCAAAATCTTTCTGCGTCTCGCCGTCGAAGCGCGCGCGCCGGCGCATCCTATCTATGGCCTTGAATCGTGCCATTGAAATCAGCCAGGGGCGCGGCTTGTCCGGAACACCAGTCTGAGGCCAAGACTCCAGAGCGGCGGCGAACGCCTCATGCATGGCCTCTTCGGCGAGATCCAGATCTCCGAGGAGGCGCACGAGCGTCGCCAAAACGCGGCCCGATTCCGATCGGTAAAGAGTCTCAATGGTCTTGCTGAGTTGTTCGGGCACAGGCGGCGGCATCTACGCCAAACTAGCAAAACGGAGTGGCTCGACACAACTGCACTCGGGCTTCCCCTACCCACAATTCAGTGGCCCGCCACTGCGCTGATCGAGGGTTTGCAAAGGGACAACAGCATAGGTCCTCGTAAACGCGTTTATCGCCACCAACTCCCGAATTGTCGGCAAGCCGGAAGTAATGGCGCGAATCGGGCCTCTTGGAATTACTTCTGTATTGCCCGTCACCCGGCCACGTTGCGCAGCGCTCGATCCAGATCGGTCCAAAGGTCCTCGACGGCCTCGATACCCACGCTCAGCCGCAGCAGCGCCGGAGGCAGGTGCTCCTGCCCAGGAATGCTGGCCCGCCGTTCGATGGTGGACTCGACCGCGCCCAGGCTGGTGGCGTGTTGGATGAGCTGCAGTCCGGCGCACACGGCGTCGGCGGCGGAGGCGTCGCCACGCACGTCGAACGAGATAATCGTGCCGAAGCCCTTGAGTTGGCGTCGCGCGGCCTCGTGAGTTGGGTGGCTCGCCAGGCCGGGATAGCGCGTCAGAGTGACGTTTGGATGGCGCGCGAGGCGCTCGGCCAGTGTCATCGCGTTGCGCTGCGCCCGCTCCAGCCGCAGTGCCAGCGTCCTGGCCCCGCGGACCGCGAGAAACGTTTCGAGGGTGCCGGGTGTTGCACCCGCGAGCTCCCGGGCCTGCCGCAGCGCCGCCAGCAGGTTCGCGTCGCGCACGGTGACGACGCCGCCGAGCAGGTCCGAGTGTCCACCGATGAACTTCGTCACCGATTGCACGGCCACGTCGGCCCCGAGCGCCAGTGGACGCTGATTGAGCGGCGTAGCGAAGGTGTTGTCCACGCCTAGGATCGCGCCACGCTTCCGCGGTGCGGCGCAGATGGCGTCCAGGTCAGCCACCGTCAGCAGCGGGTTCGAAGGCGACTCCAGCCAAATCAAGTCGGCCACGCCGCACATCTCGATCCAGCGCTGCGGTGTCGGCCACGGCGACGCGATGCACGGTCCACCGGCCGCGGCTTTGGCCAGCTTTGGCGAGTCCCGCGACACCCTGGTAGCAGTCGTCCGGCAGGGCCACGACCGAGCCCGTGGGGAGTTGATCGAAAATCGCCGCGATCCCCGCCATGCCGGAGGCGAAGGAGACCGAAGAGCCACCTTCGAGGCCGCCGACGATCTCTTCCAGTGCCTCCCAGCCCGGCGTGCCGTCGTCGCGAGAGTACGCACGGCGCTCGCCCAGCACGAAGTTCGACGCCGGGTATGGCGGCACGTTTAGCGGCGAGCCCGGGCGCCGGTCCCGTCCTGCCGAGACCAGCCACGATTCAACCGAACCTGGATCACCCGTGTTGTGCCCTGTCGTATTTTTCGATGTCATCGCTCGATTTTAGCAAATGGCCGCTTCCTATGGGGGTCAGTCCTTCTAAGAAACATAACCATTGAAGCCCTGGACCGTTGGCCCACGGTGTATCGTCCGCAAGCCGGAAGTAATCCAGGGACGCGGGCCTCGTGGACTCATAACTCAAGCTGCGCACTATTATCGCATTTCACAGTTGGTGACCATCAGACGATGGCTACCGATGTTGTTTCAGGCCGAAGCCACCCACGTGGGACTCATCTGGCCAAAATGGCACGATTCAAGAAAACAATAACGCTGACACTCAACAGATCGGCCATGAAATGGGTGAGAAACGGCCAACGCAGGCTGTGAGTTTTAAAATACACTGTTGACCAAATCGCACCTGTGAAGACCGTCCCGAGAAAGCCGGGAAAGCCAGACATCGCCTTTACGTTGACACCCAGCAATAACGGGTGGCTAAGGCCGAACCAGAAGGTTGTGTACGTGACTATCAGCCAGCCGGGCCATCCGCTTGCCGAGTCTATGAGCAGCCCCCCGCCAATAGCCCTCTTCAAGCCAAGGATCGATAATGGCAACGGCAAGCCATGATAGATTACCCACGGTTGATTGAGGGAGTGGAAGTTGAGGAGAAACACTGGAATGAAAAGTGCAGTCGGAGCGAATGACAGAAGGCGCCAGCCCCACGCGCCGTCTGACGGTTGCAGCCGTCGACGATATTCACTCCAGCCACCCGCGAATGCCATTATGAGCGCGAGGGTGATCCAGTAGACCAGTATTACCGGAATCCACGACCAGACACCCCACAGATGCCCGCTGATGCGTGCCACTGCATTGCCAAGCACGAGAACCGCCACTGGGGATAGCAATACCGTGCGCCTTCGATTGCTCATTGGCATAAACGCAATGGTCGGTTCGCCCATGCCCCACAGTCCTCAGCGTACATGGAGGAGGAGCACACTATCAAGAAGCCCATAGAAGTAAGCCCGCACCAGTCTCACTTACCAGCAACAAAAACCGCGATTGTCGCCGCCAAGAACACGATTTGCAGGAGTGATCGAGGAAGCAGAGCCTCCACCGGCCGACCTGCAATCGTCAGGCGTTGTCGCGCTGCATGGACGTTTGCCGGGAAGACTGCCAGTAGCATTAACGTTAATCCCAATGCGGCGTAAGGCGCCACTCTCGACAGCATGAGCCCAATCGCGTCCAGAATTTCCAGAACTCCAGTCACCGTGACAAGAAGATCCGGTCGGGAAAAGAAGTCGGAACCATCCGAATAAGATCTGGACGACGATTGCCCCAGTGTGCCGAGGCCGTAAGCAAGAACATGCCCGCGAGCGCAAGACGCAATGATGTCCACCAACCAAACGCGACAGGAATCTGAAAATGACCCAGAACACTGAGCAATGCGAATAGAGTGACAAGAACGATGAAAGGTGCCATGAGATCTTATAGCTTTCTGGTCGAGGTTGAAGCAATCCAGTCAGATTGCGAGGGCGCGCCCAACGGGTCGGAGCAGTCGCTCAACTCCAGGATTGTCGGCTATCCGGAAGTAATCCACTTCATCCGTTACGCGACACGCTGACGGCGATTCTTCCACTGTTCCCTCGCCGAGTGCCCCATCCTTGCGGCTCTTGCAACGGCGGGGCTGGCGTCCTCCGCACCTCCGGCATTTTTCTGCCGAGCCTCGGACGCCAACAATCGACCTCTCAAAACGACCGTTCAACCTCGAAATTCGACCATTCCTTGTAAAATACTTTACCTTCCGGTACTCGGATGCTACCATTTCCCATGTTTACGCTGAGCCCCGAACGGTTTCGCCCACGCCACCCGCACTCGACTCTATACTGCATTTGTAGGAGTGGACCTCCTGGTCCGCGCATTTCTCTTATTCCTGCAACCTTCCGCGCCCACACAAGGTCAATCCCGCGACGGAAGCAGCTCCCTCTTCCACTAGTCACAAGTAACCAGTCACAAATCACTAAGTCCTCTATAATCCGCACTTCCGCGAAATGCCCCCATAACTCGTTTAGAATCCGCACGTCCAAAACACAGGACTTAAAACCCTTTAGAATCCGCACTTACAAAAAAAGGGGGAGGGGGAGGGCCCCGTCGGCGGTACAGACCGGGCACATCCCTGACAGAATAGACCGGGAGCATCCCTGACACTGCTGGAAATTTGGCGATTGCGTGTAGAACAAGCGCATGCCATGGAAAACGAGCAGTGTTATGGAAGAAAAACTTAGATTTATCTTCGAGCACGAGTTACGGGAACGCACCATGACCGAGCTGTGTGCGCGCTACGAAATCACCCGCCAGACCGGGTACGTGTGGTTACGGCGCCACCGCGAAGCGGGCGCCGGCGGACTGATCGAGCAGAGCCGCGCCGCGCACCGGCATCACAACCAGATGCCGGTGGAACTCGAGCAGCAGGTGCTGGGGCTGCGGCAGGCGCACATGCGCTGGGGACCGCGGAAGCTCAAGCGCATTCTGGAGCGGGACGAGCCGGGGCGCAGCTGGCCTGCGGCCAGCACCATCGGAGCGCTGCGGCGGCGCGAAGGCTTGGTGGTGCCCCGCAAGAAGCGCAGGCGCACCACTCCCTACAGCGAACCCTTGGCGCATGCGGATGGACCCAACCGCGTGTGGTGCGCGGATTTCAAGGGTTGGTTCCGCACCGCGGACGGGGAGCGCATCGATCCGCTGACCATCTCCGACGCGCACAGCCGCTATCTGCTGCGCTGCCAGGCCGTGGAGAAGACCGACACGGACAGAGTGCAGGCCATCTTTGAAGCGGCCTTCCGCGAATTCGGCATGCCCACAGCGATCCGCACCGACAACGGCGCGCCTTTTGCGAGCCGTGCGCTGGCCGGACTGTCGCGCTTGGCGGTGTGGTGGATCAAGCTAGGCATCGTGCCGGAGCGCATCGAAGCCGGACATCCGGAACAGAATGGCCGACACGAACGCATGCATCGCACGATGAAACAGGAGGTGGCCGATCCGCCCGCCGCCAACCGGCGCAAGCAGCAACGCGCTTCGGACCGCTTTCGCCAGGAATACAATGAGGTGCGCCCGCACGAAGCGCTGGGCATGCGCACGCCGGCGGAGGTCTATGCGCCGTCGGTGCGAAAATTCCCTGAGCAGGTGCCGGAGCCGGAGTATCCCGGGTATATGCTGGTGCGCAGCGTGCGGCGGAAAGGTCATTTTCGTTGGAAGAAAGACGATGTGTTTTTAAGTGAGGTTCTGTGGGGCGAACGAATAGGCTTGTTGCAGGAAGACGACCGCTGGTTCACGGTCTACTTCGCGCAGCATCCCATCGCCCTGTTCGACAGCCAGCAACTCCGGGTGGCGCCACTACTCACGAACGCTAAATTAGAGGGAGGCGAAGGGGACGCGTCCCCTTCGCCTCCCTCTAATCCCGTCATCCAACCGGACCAGAAAGTGTCAGATATGCGCCCGGTCTAAAATGTCAGGGATCCCCCCGGCCACACAGGCCATCGAGCAGCGCCATCTCGCATTGCCGAAGAACCGCAGTTGAGCGTGCAGTGTGGCTATGACAAGATGCGAGGGTTGGATGAGATTGGAGAGCACCATGGCTGGCAAAGTAGTTTTGGTGGCGGGCGGGACCGGCGGTTTGGGGCGTGCTGTGAGTTTGGCGTTCGTGGAAGCGGGCGCGCGGGTGATTGTTACATTTCAGAGGCCGGGGGATTTGGACGAGCTTGAAGAAGGCCGCCAGCGCGAAGCTAGTTGCGGCGGACGGCGCGTCGCTGGATGGGAATGCCGTGGACGTCACGGATGAAGCGGCGGTGGGCAGATTGATTGACGGAATTGTGGAGCGGCATGGACGTTTAGATTGCTTGGTGAACGCGGTGGGAGGGTATGCCGGCGGAGTGAAGTTGTGGGAGATGGAGACGAAAGTTTTTGAGCAGCAGCTTGCGCTGAATTTGCGCGCGGGATTTGTTTTGGCGCGGGCAGCGGCGCGCGTAATGGTGAAGCAGGGAAGTGGGGCGATTGTGAATGTGGCGTCGAAGGCCGCGGTGGATCACGCGGCTGGAGCAGCGGCGTATGCCGCGTCGAAGGCCGCTGCGGTGGCGATGATCGATTGTCTGGCGGCGGACTTGAAAGGCACCGGAGTGCGCGCGAACTCGATTCTGCCGAGCATCATCGATACCCCGGCGAATCGGAAGGCCATGCCCAAGGCGAACTTTGCAAGTTGGCCGAAGCCGGAGGAGATTGCGCGAGTGATTTTGTTTTTGTGCAGCGACGACGCGAAATTGATTCAGGGCGCCAGCGTTCCCGTTTACGGAGACAGTTGACGGGCTCGGAACCAGAACCCGGAGAAGGGATGTAGGGGCACGATCTATCGTGCCCCTAGCGAGGCGGACACATGTCAATACGGCCAGTGAAAAAACTTATCAAGGCTAAGCCGACAGTGGAAGGCGCGGGAGTGCATCTTCGGCGGGCGTTTGGATTCGGCAATACCACCGACTTCGATCCGTTCTTGTTGCTGGACGATTTTCGCAATGATGTGCCCGAGGATTATCTGGCGGGCTTTCCCTGGCATCCGCATCGCGGGATCGAGACGATTACCTATGTTCTGGCGGGAACCGTGGAGCATGGCGACAGCATGGGAAATCACGGAGAGATTGCGTCCGGCGACGTGCAATGGATGACGGCGGGAAGCGGGATCATTCACCAGGAGATGCCCAAGGGAGATCAGGCCGGGCGGATGCACGGGTTTCAGTTGTGGGCGAATCTGCCGGCGTCGCTGAAGATGACGACGCCGCGCTATCAGGAAGTAAAGGCGGGGGAGATTCCGGAGATTAAGGACGACGACGGCACGCACGTGCGCGTGGTGTGCGGAAATTTCTGGGGAAAGAGCGGGCCGGTGGACGGGATTGCGGCGGAACCGACTTATCTGGATGTATCCGTGGCGCCGGGGCGCAGAAAGACGCTGCCGGTGGGGACGACGCGGCACGCGTTTGCCTACGTGTTTGCGGGGTCGGGAAAGTTTTGCAACGCGTCAGAGCCGCTGGCGGTGCCGACGGAGTCAGTAGGTTGGCTGGACACCACGCCTCCCGTGGCAGCGGATAACCGCTCGCTGGTGCTGTTTGACCGAGGGGATGAAGTGGTCGTGCAGGCGGGCGAGGAAGGAATACGATTTCTGCTGGTGTCAGGGAAGCCGCTTGAGGAACCGGTGGCGTGGTACGGGCCAATTGTGATGAACACGCAGGAGCAGTTGCAGCAGGCGTTTAAGGAATTGGAGCAGGGGACGTTTCTTGAAGAAAGAAAAATGAAGGACATAGCAAAATTAAGAAGCTCGGCGAGAAACCGCGGAAATTGAGGATAGACGGGACGCAGGGAAAGACGTAGAGGATAGTGGAGAGCAGCAGACGAGGTGATGAGTATGTGGCGATGGCAGGGGATATCGGGGCTGGCGTTGGCGCTGGTGCTCGCCGGATTCGGAGCGGTGGGTTGCGAAGGTGATTCCGCGCAGCGCGAGAAAGAGATTCATGATCAAGCGGCTAAGGCCGCAGCGCAGGCCAAGCCCGCGGTCGAAGAGGCGGGCAGGGCTGTGAAGGCGGCCGTTGAAGGCGCAAAGGAAGGCTGGGAAAAGGGCGGGAAAAAGCCTGTCGACCTGAATTCCGCCAGCGAAGAGGATTTGACTGGATTGCCAGGCATCGGAAAGCACGAGGCCAAGCGAATCATGGCTGGGCGGCCGTACCACGACAAGCATGACCTTGTGAGCAAGAAAATTTTGACCGCAGCGGCCTACGAGAAAGTGAAGGATGATGTGGCTGTGAAGTAGCTCTCGCGCCTTATTGCTCGCGGAGAGCGACCACTGGATCGACGCGAGTGGCACGAAGCGCCGGAACATAGCTGGCCAAGAACGCGATCGTCAGAAGCATGCCGGAGACAGCGGCCAGTGTAACGAAATCGGTGGACTTCACTCCGTAGAGGACCGTGCGCAAGCCCCGGAACAGCAAGAACGACAGGACAATTCCAATACCGGTTCCGATGAGCGCCATTCTCATTCCTTGCTTCAGAATCATTCCCAGGACATTAGAGCGCTGGGCGCCGAGCGCGGTGCGGATGCCGATTTCCTGCGTGCGCTGGCTGACGGAGTAGGACACCACCCCATAAACGCCGACGGAGGCAAGCACCAAGCCGAAGAACGCCGAAGGCGCCGACGAGCATGGCGCCAAGACGCGCGGGCAGTAGCGGTTTGCCATACCGGACGTGAGCCTCCATGGTCGTGACGGCAAAGACGGGGAGACTGGCGTCAAGTTGACGGATCTGCTCGCGGACCGCCGATACAAGCTGCTGCGGATCGCCTTCGGAATAAACAAACAAATTTGCGCCAGACGGAATAGCGCTGCGCGAGCGGGAAGTAGGCGTAAAGTTGCGGGGTTTCATAGAGAAAGAGATATTTGCCGGTGCGGGTAAGGCCGACTACTTGGATGGGTGGGCCGTCTTTTTTGGTGCGGAAGATTTTGCCGATGGAATCCTGGCCGGGCCAGATTTTTTGTGCGAATGTGTCGTTGATAATGGCGACCAGGGACGCCGAAGCGCTGTCGGCGTCGGTGAATTCACGTCCTTTGATCACCGGAACGCCGGCGGTACGGAAATAACTAGGCTGAACCATGTTGGCAAAGACGACCTGCGTGTTTGTTTTGTCGTCGATGACTTGTCCCTCGGGGAAAACGTTGACGCCTGAGTTGTCATAGCCCATGGGTATGTAGGCGGATACCGCGGCATCGCGAACGCCAGCCACCGAGCGGACACGTTCGGTAAGCTGCTTGAAAAACTGCTGACCTCGCTCCTCGTTATAGCCTTGTAGTCCGAGATCCACGGACATCATCAAGGTGTGATCGACGCGGAATCCCATGTCGACGTGAGCGGAGTTTTGCAAGCTGCGAATAAAGAATCCGGCGCAAGCAAGAAGCAGCAAGGACACCGCGACTTGCGAAACAACGAGAGCGTTGCGGAATCGATGGTGACTCGCGGAGGAACCGCCTGAGCGGCCGCCGGCTTTCAGCGTGTCCGCTAAATCAGTGCGCGAAGCTTGCAGCGAGGGAATCAAGCCGGCGACGACACCCGTCAGGAGAGCGGCAAGAAAAGCGAATCCAAAAATTCGCCAGTCCAGACGCAAGTCAAACAGGCGCAGGGGGATGTCGGAAGGGATGTGAATCGAGGTGAGCGCCATGCCTGCCCAGCGCGCAAAAACCATGCCGAGAATGCCGCCAAATGCGGAGAGCAGAACGGTCTCCGTCAAGAGCTGGCGAGCCATACGCCATCGGCTGGCCCCGAGGGCCACACGCGTCGCGAATTCTTTTCTACGGCCATTCGCGCGAGCAAGAATGAGGTTTGCGACATTCGCGCAGGCAATCAACAGCACGAGTCCGACAAGGAGCATGAATACGATAACAGCAGTGGACATGAACCCGCCCAAACCCGGCTCGGGACGGGCGCTCAGTTCCGGCAACACGAGTAGAGACAAGCCCTTGTGCGAGTCCGGAAAGTCCTGCGCCAAGCGCTGGTCGATGGGTTGCGCGGCGGCCATAGCTTGTGCTGGCGTCACACCTGGCGCGAGATAGCCCAAAACACGAAGAAAGCTCGCGCTACGCCGCGTAAGCACATCCGTCTGACTGGGATCGAGGAGGCCTATTGTGGAAATGGGAAGATAGAAGTCGGGTTCGATGAAGTAGTAGGCCCCGATGTATTTTTCCGGAGCAACGCCAATGATCGTGAAGGCGTGATTGTTCACCTGGACCGTTTGTCCTGCGATGTTGGGCGCACCGCCGAAGCGTTTTTGCCAGTATTTATAGCTGAGTACGATAAGCGGGTCCTTGTTTTGTACCCAGCCTTCATCGGGGGCGAAGGTGCGGCCGAGGGCAGGTTCGATGCCGAGAGCGGAAAAGTAATTGCCGCTGACTAAATCGGCCCAGGCGCGCTCAGGGCGGCCTTCGGCGCCAAAATTTACAGGAGACGGCGCGTAGACCACCAGATCAGAGAAAACGTTCTTGAGTTCGCGGTAGTCCTGAAAATCGGCATAGGACAGATTGATCGGAAACTGGAAATCTCGAGTCTTGGACGCGACAACGACGAGCTGCTTGGCATTCTTAACGGGCAGCGGCCGCCAGAGCATGCCATTGAAAACGCTGAAGATGGCGGTGTTTGCGCCGATGCCAAGTCCAAGCGCCAGGACGGCCACCAGCGTAAAGCCGGGCTCTTGAAGAGCATGCGGAACGCGTAGCGCAGATCTTTCCAGAAATTGTCCAAGGTTCCCCCCGCGGACATCTACATGAGAAACGAGTAGAGCCTCCGAAATGTTTCATCACGGAGGAAATATCCGGGAAATGATTATGTCTGGGGTTCTTTCCTAGGCATTTTGAGATGCCGCCCGCTGCGGTCGTCGCGACGGTCCAGCCCGCCTGCTTCAATCCTCGGGCGGCCATCTTTGTGCACCGTGTATTACGTTGGCGATTTCCACGATATCCGTCAGGACCCGGTAAACCACTACGAAGGGAAGCGGCGGCAAGGGCAACTCGCGCGTACCCTCCACGCGGCCAGTCCTGCCTTTGTGTGGGAAAGACTTCAGCGAACCAGCATTTTCGTAGATCGTCCTGGCGATGCGTTGAGCGGCAGGAGGATTCTCTTGCCGGATATATTCAATGATACGGAAAAGGTCTTCTGCGGCGGCGGGTGACCATCGAACTTGCATTTACGAGCGAAACATCTGTATCGATCCGGGCTCCAATTTCTTCATGAGTCAGAAACTCGCCCCGGTCGAGCTGGTCCAGGCCCTTCTTCACTTGCTGCCGGAACCACGCGTCGTGCTCCAGGTAGTGTTCCACAAGCTGCTTGACGTATTCCTCCGCGCCGCTGTTGTTCTCAGCGGCGGCTCGGTCCACTTTCGCTTGCAACTCGGGAGGCAGATGCACTTCCATGATTCCTTAGACTAGGTAGACGCAGAGCAAGTGTCAAGGGCTAGCGCGTAGACAAGCGAACGAACCCATCCGCCAATCGCCACATCTAATTTTCCTCCGCGTCAATCTCTAGTCCGCTAGCCTTTTTCATCCGGCCCAATCAAGCAAACGCGTTTGTTGCGCCAGACACTTGCTAGAAAGGCGTTCTTTCGCGATCCGCCGCGACTTAAACTCCTTCACCGCCAGGACCGTATAGTTAATTTCGCGCCCAAGCTGCCGCTCGAGCTTCCGCACCGCCTTCGCTAAAACTTTACCGCGAGGAGTCCCAATCACGAGCACATCGATGTCGCTGGCCGCGTCCTGGCGGCCGCGCGCAAAGGAACCATACAAATACGCTTCGTCGATTCCATCGATTTTCTTGAGCGACTCCGCAATCAGCGGCACAGCCCCAATCGTTTTCGCAACGATACCGCACACCTCTTTGAACAGGGGATAGGCCCGGTTCAGCTGAAAATACTTTTGCCGCCCGCTCACTTCCGCCCGGAAGAGCCCCTCGCGCTCCAGCCGGCCCAGCTCCTTCGACAAATTCGAGGGATCGACCTTCAACCGCTCGGCCAGGTCCCGCAAATGGTGGCGCGCTGCGGGGTTCGCGAAGTAATACGCCAACAGCTTCCGCCTCGCCTTGGAGCGTAGTTCAAGCATGTGGTAATAGTATACCACAAATGTGGTAGACAGCTACCACAGTTAAAAACAAAAACTAAAACGTGCGGCACGCGGTATTTAAAGGCTCTACACGGAAAAACTTACCGTGTACCAACCGGCCACCGTTCACATTCACGATAAACCTGCCGCGGTCCGGCTGAGGGACAGTGTGAATTCGTCACACCTGTCCTTTGGTCCTATTCCTATTATGAAATCCCTTTTGCGAGCATGGAGGTACAGCACCTTTGGTTTTCATTGTCCGTAATTCTCATTGAAGGCGATCCCATCGCACGTGCGTGATTGTGCGCGGGTCGGAGGAGGCCAGCACCATGAAAGAGAATGACTACTTGCAGCAGGTCGCGAACCTGGCGGGTTTGCGGCATTATCCACAGCAAGGCCCATGGAGCAAGAAATCGGGTAGCGCCGTGGGCACGCGCGATAACTACGTCACGGCCATCGGATTCAGCCATAACCGCCAAGGTGCCAGCCTGGTGATCCTCTTGCGTTTCAAAAAGCTGGAGCAGCCCGAACCGGTGAAATCCGCGCTGAAGAGCGCCGCGATCAAGAAGGGCAAACTAGGCGCGGTCGGAAATGATTTCGTGCGCTGGGAATGGAAGTACTCCTTCACCAAACCAAAAGCCGAAGAAGTGGCCAAGCTGGTCGAGGATCTGCGAACGGCAATCAAACCGGTGACGACGCCGTTCGACGGGCGCTGCGAGCAATGCGCTTCGACATCCACGCAGTCGCTCACGCTGCTGAACGGCATGCCCATGTTTATCTGCGCGACCTGCCAGGAAAAAGTGCGCCATGAACTGAACCAGGCCGCCGAGAAATATGAAATGATCACGCCGAATTATCCGAACGGGCTGGCGTTGGGCCTGGGAGCAGCGGCGCTAGGAGGCCTTGCCTGGGGCCTGGTGGCTTACGGCCTAAACTACATTTTTCTGTACGGAGCGATCCTCATCGGGTACCTCGTCGCGGCTGCCGTCTTGCGGGGCACCGGCAAAGTAACGCGCTTCGGACAGATCATCATCCCGGTGCTGACCATTGCCAGCGTGCTTTTTGGCGATGCTATCTTCTACACGCTGATTATCATGAAGCAGGAGCATGTTGCGTTTTCCGGCAGATTGTTGAATGCCGTCGTGCTGCACCTCTGGGAAATTGAAGTTCAGGGAAGCGGCGTGCTCTCTCTGCTCTTTGGTTTGGTGGGAGCGGGATACGCGCTGTATTCGGCGCGCAAGCCCAAGTTCCAGGCAGTATTTCATCCGCTCGGCGCGCCAAACGCCTAGTTTCTGGAGTGCAGGAGTGGGCTCAGCTTCTCCCGCACTCCATGCTTTACCTTACGCCATCATAGAGGGTGGCGAAGTCGTTCAACGCCGGTACCCAATTGGGTTTCGCAATCTTTCGCAAAAACACGCGGGGTGGGGTACACCGCAACTGCTATCCACGCCCGATTCTTGCACTGACTCGCAAAAACACGCTCCTGCAAGTCCTTTGCTTGCCACCCTTACAGACGCCTTCAACGATAATCCTTGTGTTTGACTATACTGTGCACACATCAATATTTTTGTTACCGTTTCTAATTGCCATGACAGGGTTACTTTATTTTGTTGTGCGAATCGCAAATGTGCCAAATTTTCCAGTATGGTCCGACAAACTGATAACAGAAATCGGTGGAGTAGATTTTCCCGCTAGTGTCGGTATAGCTTATGTAACCAATGGCGATGAGTTCGAGTCGTTGAGAAACAAGTAGTGGCACGTCAGTTTCCTTCAGATCAAAAGATTCTTCTGGAGTTACGAGCATTTGCTGGCCAGGGGACAAGTCTCTGCCCGCAGAAAATTTGACGAGGGAGTTGAACGCAATTCGGAGGCGCTCGTCTTTGGTACGCATATCCGAGAATTTTTGTTCCAGCATATTTACCCACCTACGACTCTCATCCTTTTGCTGCTGCAGGGTGAGTTCGGCCAGCAGTTTGGGATGCTCTGGGAAAAAGTGCTCTTGACTAATGAGATTAATGGCAGGGGTTTTGCCAATGTTCTTGAAGTTGATGTTCACAAAAATCGGTCTTCGGAAGGAGGGGGAGACTTCATCAAACTGCGGACTATTCTCTTCAACAACGACGTAAGGTCGGCGATCCGCTTGGGCGAGAGCCTGAGAGGACAACAGCGCTTGAGCGGCAGTGTCTGCGGCATTTTTGGCAGCGAGTGCCGATATGTGGACATCGGAAGTAGGCTTCTCGGTATCCTCCAGAGTGCTAGCCGCAGTTTTCGCTGCGCTTTCAGCCGCTTTGGCGCTTCGGTTAGCTATGCGAGCTTGCCAGATGGCGATACCTCCGCTAATAAGCGACGTAAGGACAAGCAGGCCCGTGAAGATCATGAGCCGACGATTTATCGATTCCTGTCGGGTCTTGTAATTTTGATCTCTGGTCTCGGCTTCGGTGGCCTTGCGCTCTACTTCGCTAAGTCTGGCTCGAACATTGAGAATGGGAATCCCATGCTCATCATACTCCAGTGGCTCGCCGCGCTCCTCTCTCTCGCCATTGGTCAATTTTTCTTCTCCCTTCTTTTGCAAAGACTATTCGGTTCATAATGAAAAATATGAAGAAAAAACAGAAAGAACGAGAATATCGGGAAGGGACGCGTGGCGCTGACGCTCAACGCTGATGCCCAATCGCGTGCCGCACCCTTTGGGTTTTGGTTTTGCAAAGGGTGCGGGTTTTGACTTTTCCGACCTCGATCATTCCATCCTTTCCAACTTCCGTCCTCACAACTCGTTGACGTTCTTTACGGCGTTACCCTTAATTCTCAACTGTGGACCATAAACTGTCGGCCACTAGCTCGCCTCGCCTTTCGCCCCGAGACGTTCGTCCAGCTGGCGATGCTTCTCTTGCCAGTAAGAGGGCCCCGCCTCGAACGGAGCACCAGACTCGATCCCTGCAAGTGCCAGCCCTTTCCAATTATTCTATGCCCATCGTTGGTCATCCTGAACAACCGCCGCTCCAGGTTACGCTTGCAGTTGTTCGAAGGATTCAATGTGGTAGTTGGTGTTCATGAGCTTTACCAGAAGGCTACTATAACCCAACATCATTCAAATGCTGCATACGATGAATGCTATACAGGAAGCCACGCTTCTGAAGGAGAATTGTCCAAACATGGCGAATATTCCGCTGCTTTACTGGCACAAGGGTAAGAGAGTTGTTCCGATTAACGCCAGTCCTTTCAAATCAGAGCAAGAATTTGAGCAAACAGTCTTTGAAACCCCGGCAGTTCTTGGTGACATCTATCCGCTTAAGCGCCAAATTAGGGGTGGTTCAAAGCCCGGCATTCCTGACATTGTTGGTATCGATTCTGACGGCACAGTTTGCGTCATAGAAATGAAGAATACCCACGTGGACGCGAACGTGATTCCACAGGTGCTCAAGTACGCCATCTGGGCTGGGACAAACCCAGACTCAATCAAGTCACTATGGCTTGAAGCAACAAATCGGCCAGAAGGGTTGGAAGTCAACTGGGAAGACTATTCAGTGCGAATTCTGGTAATCGCTCCTTCGATAGACAGGAGCACCCTTGAGCATGTAAATAAAATTACCTACCCGGTTGATTTAATCGAAATTGCCCGATGGTCGCAGGGGAAAAAATCATGGCTGTTGGTAAATAAACTGGAGGCGATTTCAGACAAGCGCGTCAAACCAGTGACGGGCTTAAAGACATACGATAAAGCTTCCTATGAAAGCGTGCGCAACCCAAAGAGCGTGCCAGGCTTTCTTTCCGTATACAAAGATGTTCAGAACTTCGCAGCTAGAAACAATTGGCCAGTGGAGGCCAAGTTGAACAAGCATTATTTCGGTTGCAAGGTTGGAAATTCCCTTGTCTTTGGTGTGAAATGGTTAGGCACTCTATCCTACGCGCTGTTCTTCAAAGTTCCCGAGCCTTACTCAAAAAGGACAAAAGTTCAGGGATTTGAGCAACGCTATGACAAGTTGTGGCACGAAGCCGTTTTCCCGGTGACAGCGGAAAACGCGAATCTCAAGCGATTCAGGCACTTCTTTCAAGCTGCGATGGAACAGCGCATGGAGTAGCATCACGAATGCCTTCCGCGCTACCCAGTGAAACCTTCAAAGCAGAACTAGTGCGTTTGACAGGACGCATGGCGCTGACGCTTAACGCCGATGCCCAGTCGGGTGGCGGGTGGAGAAGACGCTCAACGCTGGTGCCCAATCGGGTAAAGCTTTTGTCTGCGGAGAGCGGCGCGGCGAGAACGCAACGGTTCGCGTGAAGTGTTGGGTTATGGCTTCCGGGGCGATGCGCGTTGATCGGCGAGCGTGACCATACTTCGCAGCCGCGAGCGCATGACGCGGATGAGGTAGCGGCGTTGCCGGTCGTTAAGTTTAAGCTTCGCTATCGCGCGTTCGGCTCGTAGGAGTAGCGCATCGGCCAGCCTGTCGAAATCGGGATCCGCAGGGCTTTTCTTGGGGCGTCCGCGTTTCGGTAGCCCTTGCTTTCGAATCTGTGCCGCGATCCATTCCCACGTCTCTTTTTCCGAGAGTTCTTTTCTCATCTGTTCGCCTCAGTACTTCGCCATGGGAACGGCGCTGGCAACCTCGGACCGCTGCTGACCGCTCGTCCCCGTGTTGAGCAACGTGGACGAGATGGACGCATGGCCGAACTGCAGTTCTATCGGCGCCAGGTTGCAGTTGCCGGCAACCCGGTGCGATGCCAAGCTATGTTTTGAAACATGGGTGTCTCGTTTGTCTGTGGGCAACCCCACAGACTCAGCAATCGCAGTCCACGCAGCGATACGGACGGACGATGATTTGGCCTAGATCGGATTCAAGAATTGCTTTTGTGCTTGACCTGTGGATCTGATGGCTCTGGGCCGCAGGGGCCACGAATCGGCACAGCGGCCCTCTGAAGGAGACCAGAAAAGACGACCCAGCCCGCCATTTCGACTGGTCGACGCCCTTCGTCTTTACTCTGCCCCACTAGGCCTGAACCCCAGCCATAGAAAGAAGTTGCTGTCCGCGGGTAACTAAGACTTGGGGGTGGCAGCGCCTAAATCTCTAGGTGGCCTACCGTTTGCGGTGTTGGTTGTTGGCGGGCGGCTGGGACAGCCTTAGCGTGCCAAGGCGATCTTGGTTTTTCCAGGGTGGGCGGGCGGCACACACGTTCAACGCTGACACCCAATCGGGTGCCGCACCCTTTGGGTTTTGGTTTTGCAAAGGGTGCGGGTTTTGACTTTTCCTCGCTTAATCTAGCTCCCGCCGTTCAACTCGCCAAAACTACCGTTCAACCCTCGAATTCTACCATTCCATGGGGTAGCGTAACGTCTTTTGTGTAAATTCCGGTTTTGAGCGAAAAAAAGGGCGTACTTTCCTTTGGAGCGCGAACTCACAGAGGAGGTACACCCTAATGCGAGAACTGGAAGTCCTCGTTGATGGCCATCTTAAGCTGGACCTGGCCGACTGCCAAGAATTCTTTGAACAGGACCTTGCCGAGCACGTGCGTTCCGCAATCAAACGGCTGATCGAGCAGGCTCTGCTGGCCGAGCGCGACCGCCATCTCGACCTCGGCTACTACGAGCATGCCCCCACCACCCGTCTCGACTACCGCAACGGCTACTACTTCCGCGATCTCACCACCAAGCTGGGCGTGCTCTGCCGTCTGAAAGTTCCCCGCACCCGCGGCGGGTTTCGCTCCCAATTCCTTCCGCGCTATCAGCGCCGCCAGCAAGACGTCAACGAACTGGTGCTCCAGGCTTTTCTGCGCGGCATCTCCACCCGCCAGGTCGGCCAAGTTCTCGAACCCTTTCTCGGAGAATGCTATTCCGCGCAGACCATCTCCAACATCACCCGCCAGCTGGACCACGCCGTCGCGCAGTTCCATCGCCGCGCCCTGCGCGACGACTACCTCTACCTTTTCCTCGATGGCGTGTCGCTCAAAATGCGCGATCTCTCCGCTAAAGTCCGCCGCCGCATGGTGTTAGTGGCCTACGGCGTGCTCCCCAACGGCAAGCGCGAAATTCTCGACTACCACTTCGCTCACGGGGAAAGCGAAGCCGCCTGGCTGGAGTTTCTGCAAGGGCTGTTCCTGCGCGGCCTGGAAGGAAAACATCTCCGGCTAATCGTTACCGACGGCGGCAAAGGCCTGCGCGCCGCTCTGCCGGTGGTTTTTCCACGGGTGCCCATGCAACTCTGCTGGGCTCACAAGATGCGCAACATCGCCAGCAAAGTCGGTCGCCACGATGGCGCCTGCGTGGCCGAAGCCTCCGCCATCTACCGCGCTAACAGCAGGAAGGAAGCGCTACGCGCCTTCCGCCAATGGAAACAGCACTGGGAGCAGCGCCGGCCCACCGCTGTGGCCTGCGTCGAGCACAACCTGGACGCGCTATTGAATTTTTTCAACTTGCCGGAAGCGCACTGGAAAAAACTGCGCACCACCAACGTGATCGAACGCGCCTTCCGTGAAGTGCGCCGCCGTACCCGCCCCATGTCCAGCTTCACCAATCTCGAAAGCTGCGACCGCATCATCTACGGCGTCCTCTCGCACCTGAACAGCTCCTGGGAAAGAAAACCCTTTTTCAAATTTACACAAAATCCTTGACGGTACCTTCCATGGAAAATACTATACTCTATCGCCAACGTGCTGCTACCATGTCCCATGTTTCGCTTGCGACACACCCTGCCAGCATCCGTTTTCCAAACTTTCGAATCTTTTGACCTTCAAACTTGCCAACCTGCGCTTCGCCCCCCGCTCCTTTCACACTTCTGTGCAAAGTGCGAAAAAATAACTCCCCCGTTTTCACACTCTTCCGCACTCTTTTGCCACGGCAAAAATGCCAACCCCTTCCTTTTCAAACGGTTACGCACTCTTTCGCAAAAACACGCGGGGTGGGGTACCCCGCAACTCCTATCCACGCCCGATCCTTGCACCGATTCGCAAAAACACGCTCCTGCAAGTCCTTTGCTTGCCACTCTTACAGACGCCGTCAACCATAAGCCTTGTGTTTGCCACTCTTACAAAAAACACCGGGGTGTACATCCCCTCCACGAGAATTTCCTCTCGCTCTGCCATTCGCTGCGGGAGCGGCACCCACCCGGCTTTTCGGCCAGTGCCGTTTTGGACCTACTGGCCCTCAGTACATCTGACGAGCACAACTCCTCTCTCGATACGCTTACTTGGGGCTCGGGGTCTCCTCGGGCCGAGGAGGGGGCGATGTTTCGCAATCGATTTCTAATTTTGCTGGGACTATGTTTTCTTGCAGCCTCAGCGGCTTGGGCGGACGACGTGGGGTACGTCGACTGCTCCAAAAACGCAGATGGCACGCAAGTTTTCGCGAAGCCCAGGAAGAGTCCCGATGTGGTCGCCTCCGTGCCTTGCGGAGAGCGCTTCACGGTCCTTGTATATGGGTTCTTTTTCTCCAGGATCCAAACTAAAGACGGCCAAGTAGGTTACGTTTATTCGAGCGTGATCGCGATCGATCGTGCCGCGGCTGCGGCGCCGCAGAAGCGCCGGACGCTCCTTAAACGGCTGCGGAGAAAACAAAGATTCCTAGCGAGCGAGAGCGGCCGACGCGCATGCTCAGACGCCGGGACAGCAGCAAAGATTCAGACTGCCGCGGCTCAGCCGGCTTAGCGAGCCAGCGGCGGCGGCAGTGACGGCAACACCCGCGCTCGCCAACGAGTTCGCCCGCGTCCACGCCGAATGTGCGGAAACGGTCAAACCAAGACGAGGCTAATCGCCTGCGGCTGTAGCTGTAGAGGATCAACCCGCAGCCAGTACAACCTGGCACTACGTCACCGGCGGGACTCACAACGCCAGCGACCACAATCCCGGCATCACTAGCAATGCGCGGAAGCGGCCGCGCACCATTGCACAGCCCAATGTACAAGCGCCCGAGACTCCCTCATCGGCTTCCGGTGCTTCCGCCCTGCCACCCTGCGGCGGAAACGACTGAGACAGATGCGCAGCCTGCTGCTCCGGCAGCAGCGGAGCCAACGCCAGCGCCTGCGCAGCCGGCGGCGCCAGCCATCCGACCTGCGGACACGAGGACAGCTGGGAGAAACCCCGCCCAGCGTTCGCGCCGCGCCTTTAATCGAACTCTATGGTGGCTACGCATTTATGCGCGTTATGGCCGGCGGCGGAGCTCGAACAACATGAATGGCGCACTAGGTTCGTTTGCTGGAACCCAAACCGTGGCTGCAGATCGTCGCAGACACCAGCTACAGCTTCATACGACGGCGGAACATCAAGAAATGTGATCTATGGAAATCATTTCGGGCCCCGCTATTTCTACCGCGGCGAAATAGATGGGGGATAACGCCGTTTGTTGAAGGGCTGGTGGGAGGATCAAGCGCGGAAACCACCATCAGCGGGGTCGGCGGTTACACGTCTCTCGGCAAACTGCATTTCGTATAAAGTCGGCGGAGGATTGGATATTCATCCGTCCCGTCGATGGGAAATCCGTTGATCGATGTGGATTATTACAGGACTGCATTCGGCACAGAATCTTATCAGAACAACTACTGGGTTTCCGCCGGAGTTGTCCTGCGGCTCTTCAGCGGGAGAGCGAGTAAGGCCCCGAAGGCCACACTCGCAATTTAGCTCATGCATGGCGAAGTGCGTGCCGCCATGCATAACTCCGCGAAATTAAATTTCAAGAATGACCGGCAGGATCAACGGACGCTTGGAAGTTTGCTTGTTGATGTACCGCTTGAGGTCCACGCGAATCTTTTCCTTGATGACGCCCCAGTCGGATTTTTCTTCGGCGTTGGATTGCTCGAATGTTTTCATGATGACTTCGCGGGCGCCGGCGATTAATTCCTGGCCGTTGTCGCTGAACATTCCGCGTGTAACGATTTCCGGCTGCGATTCCATTTTGCCGGTGTGCTTATCGATGGCAATGATGGGCACGACGATGCCGTCTTCGGAAAGATGTTTGCGGTCGCGGATGACCACTTCTTCGATCTCTTCGAGCGAGCCGGAATCCACGCACACGCGGCCCGCGGTCACAGGGTCGCGCCTGTGGACACCATCCTGAGTAAATTCAATGGACTTGCCGTCTTCAAGAAGCAGGATTTCTCCAGAAACGCAACCGAGTTGATGGGCGAGCGCGGCGTGCCGGAAAAGGTGCCGGTACTCGCCGTGGACGGGAATGAAGTAGCGCGGTTTTACGAGCTGCAAAACCAGTTTTTGTTCTTCCTGGCTTGCGTGCCCGGAAACGTGAATCGTGCCCGCGGAATTGTCGTAGTAAACCAGCGCGCGGCGGCGGAACATGTGGTCCAGCATGCGGAAAATGGACTTTTCATTTCCGGGAATGATGCGCGCGGAAAGTATCACGCTGTCGTTTTCGTCCACGCTTACGAAGCGGTGATTGTCCACGGCGATGCGCGAAAGAGAAGACATCGGCTCGGCTTGACTGCCGCTGGCAAGAATAACTATGCGCTTAGGATCGAAATTGCGAATGTCCTGCGGACGCACGACCATGCCGTCCGGAATGCGCAAGTAATCCATGGAGTGGGCGATCTCGACGTTATCGACCATGCTGCGGCCCACGAAGGCGACTTTGCGTCCAACGCGGCCGGCGATATCGATCACTTGCTGAATGCGGTGAATCGACGACGCAAAACACGAAAGTATGACGCGGCGCGGGGCCGAGCGGCAGAGTTCTTCGATGCGCGGAACGATGGCTCGCTCCGATGGCGTGAAGCCCGGGCGCTCGACGTTGGTGGAGTCGCTGAAAAGTGCAAGGACGCCTTCGCTGCCGTAGCGCGCGAAGGTGTGGAGATCAAAGGGCGCGCCGTCCACCGGTGTTTGATCGATCTTGAAATCGCCCGTGTGAATGATGACGCCGAGAGGCGTGCGCACCGCGAGCGCGACGCAATCGATGGTGCTGTGAGTGACGGTAATGAACTCGATTTCAAACGGCCCGATTTCGACCAGCCGCCCTGGCATGACTTCGCGGAGCGTGGTGGAGTCGAGAAGTCCAGCTTCTTCGAGGCGTTTTTTTACCAGCGCGAGAGTGAAACGCGTCCCGTAAACGGGCACATTCAAATCGCGCAAAATGTAAGCGAGCGCGCCAATGTGATCTTCGTGGCCGTGAGTCAAGACAATGGCGCGAACATGTTGGCGATTCTGTTTTAGATAGGTGATGTCGGGGATGACGAGATCCACGCCGAGGAGTTCGGATTCAGGGAACATCATGCCCGCGTCGATAACGATAATGTCGTCACCGAGACGAAGCACCATCATGTTCATTCCAAATTCGCCGAGACCGCCTAGGGGGATTGCCGTGAGGGACTGCGCGGTGTTACTCAAAAAAGTTTATCTCCGTCTTGCTCAATAACTCATCTCCATGGTGTGCATCTGAATCGTATCACAGTGGAATGATGAGCGCGCGTTGCGCTCGAAGGACGCTGCTGTGTTCTTTTGCACACCTTGACCGCGCCGCAGGCTGCGGCGGCACGATGCTATTCGAGGCGCGCGACTAGCGATCACCGCCGCTGAAAAGGTGCGCTATCAAAACGAGCAGAACGGCACCGACGGTAGCGGCTGCGAGGGAATAGAGAAAGCCCCCGCCGAAGATGCCAAGCTTCATGAATACCCATCCGCCGATGAAGGAGCCGACAATTCCGAGAATAATGTCCGTGATGCAGCCGAAGCCGCGACCGCGAGAGATTTTTCCGGCGAGCCATCCGGCGATCAAACCGATGACGATCCAGCCCCAGAATCCGCTGGGGAGTGCGATCCAAAAACTGCGCGTCTCGTACAGAGAGCCCATCAAAAGGACGGACATTCAGCCTCCATGAAATTACTCGTACCCAACTGGCTAGGCATAGCAAGAAGTCTAGCAGAGTGGTTGCTGCTGGGTCATGCAGTGCAGGGTGCCCAGGCCGAGGACGAGGTCGCGGCAGGCGATGCCGACTACTTCGCGGCCGGGGAAAAGTTTGGCGAGGGTATTTAGGGCGGCGCGATCGTTCGAATCGTTGAAAGTGGGGACGAGGACGATTTTGTTGGCGATGTAAAAATTTGCATAGCTTGCGGGTAGTCGCTGACCGGCGAAATATACCGGCGCGGGCAGGGGAAGCGTTTCCACGCGGAGCGGGCGACCGTCTTGATCTCTCATGCTCTTTAGAAGAGTGAGATTTTCCTGAAGCGGGGCGTAGTTGGCATCGTTCGAATCGTTTTCGACGACGGTAACTACAGTTGTTGGATCGACAAATCTTGCCAGGTCGTCGACGTGGCCGTGGGTGTCGTCGCCGGCGATGCCATTTTTTAGCCAGAGAACATTGGTGACGCCAAGATAGTTTTTGAAGACTTCGGCGTAATCTTCGCGTGCGAATCCTGGATTGCGCTCCTGCGTTTTGCTGAGGAGGCATTCTTCGGTTGTGAGCAGAGTGCCGCGGCCATTGACGTCAATGCTCCCACCCTCGAGGACGACGCGGTGTCCTTTGTGCATGGGTTGCCAGACACGGCGCTTTAATTTTTTGTTTGCCTGGGAAACGACGACGGCATCTTTCCTGTGATTGTCGTACTTGGCCCAGCCGTTGAAACGCCAGTGGGTGTAAGCGACTTCGCCAGAAGAATGCTTGACGCAGATGGGGCCGGAGTCGCGCATCCAACCGCGATCGGTGGGTATGCGGAAAAAATCGACGTCGGAAAGATTCGCGCCAGATTTCTTCAGGATGTTACGGACGCGGGATTCGGCTTCCCGATTTTCGACGAGTAGATAGACGCGCTCGACTTGGGAGAGATGGCGGACAATTTCAGCGAAGGCCCACGGGATCGGGGCAAATTTGCCGGGCCAGTCGGTGAGCTCGTGTGGCCAACCTAGCCAGGTGGCCTCATGCGGATGCCATTCGGCGGGCATCTGGAAACCTTCCGAGCGCGGCGTGGAGTTGTTATGTGGCGTTGGCATGGGCGGGCGCCTGGATGCGCTTTGTTTTAACACAGAGGTCACAGAGAGGACAAAGACGAAGAAGTCATTCGCCGAGCCAGCGGTTCAAGATGGGTTGGTAGGCGTCGATGCGGCGGTCGCGGAGGAAGGGCCAGTTGCGGCGGGTTTCTTCGCTTTGGGCGGGATCACATTCGACGACGAGAATTTCTTCTTTGTCGTTCGAGGCTTCGGAGAGAATACGGCCGAACGGATCGGCAACAAAGGAATTTCCCCAGAACTCGAGGCCGGCGTCGCCCTTTTCCGGTTTGCCTTCGTAGCCGACGCGATTGACCACGGCGACGTAAACGCCATTGGCGATAGCGTGAGCGCGCTGGATGGTACGCCAAGCGTCGAGCTGCGCCGCGCCGAACTGCGCTTTTTCGTCGGGGATGCCAGCCGATGCTGGTGGGATAAAAAATCACCTGAGCGCCTTGCAGCGCGGTGAGGCGCGAGCCCTCTGGATACCACTGATCCCAGCAGATCTGAACGCCGATGCGGCCATAGGCGGTGTCGAAATTCGGGAATCCCAGATCGCCGGGCGTGAAATAAAACTTTTCGTAATACAGAGGATCATCGGGGATGTGCATCTTGCGGTATTTGCCGAGAAACGAGCCATCGGCGTCCAGGACGGCGCAGGTGTTGTGGTAAACGCCGGCGGCGCGCCGTTCGAACAGGGAAACGACCAGGACAACCTTCTGTTCTTTTGCGATTTTTGAAAGTGCGTCCGTGGCGGGGCCGGGAACAGGTTCAGCGAGATTAAAAAGATCAGGGTCTTCCGTGCGGCAAAAATATTCGCCGCGAAAGAGCTCATCCATGCAGATGATTTGCGCGCCGAGCGCGGAGGCTTCGCGGATTTTCGCGATGGCGCGCGAAAGATTCTCTTCGGGGTCCGCGGTGCTGCGCATCTGCAGCAGGCCAATTGTGAATTTGTTTGCCATGAAATTTAGTTTATCATGCTCGTAGAAAAGAATTCGCAGTTGCGTTTTGTTCTTTCCTTCGGGGCGCATTTGTAATATCAATCGTTACTAAATTCGATATGCAAGACGTGGTGTGAACTGCGGTAACGAATTCGCAACAAAGTGCGGGGAGAAGAGATGGCAAAGCGGCGAAAAAAGACGGTCACGGGGCGCGTACTGCACGATCCGGTGAAGGATAAGCTGCGCCCGATGTTTCCGATTGATCTGTCGAAATGCCGGACTGATCGACGAACTGGTCCGCGCCATGGGCGACACCGCATTCACGGGGCGGCAGATCGGAGACGCCGCCGATGTTCTGGAAATGATGGCGCGAGACAAAGATTGTTTTTGCGTGCTGACGCTCTCCGGGCGCGCTGACGGTCGCCAAGATGGGCCTGATTTTTTGCGATCTGATTGAAAGCGGGATTGTAAAAGCCATTGTTTCAACGGGCGCGCTGATGGCCCATGGTCTCGTGGAGGCCACCGGGCACTCTCATTTCCGCTATGACCCCAGCAAAATGGACGACAACACGCTGTTCCATGCGGGATACAACCGTGTCTACGATTCGCTCGAGCCGGAAGTGAATCTCGATGCCGTGGAAGAAATGATGGACCACATTCTTGACGAATGGGATGCCGAGGAAATTGTGAGCAGCTGGAAGCTTCACCATCGGATCGGCGAAGCGCTGCACAAGCAGGCAGCGGGCCGGGGAATACTAAAGTCCGCCTACGAGCATAATGTGCCCGTTTTTGTGCCCGCGTTCAGCGACTCCGAGCTAGGGATTGATTTCGCGTTGCACAAGATAACCCGTTTGAGAGACAAGCGCCCACTGCTGCAATTCGACATGTTCGCCGATTTCGAGAAATTCGCGGACATGATGCTGGCCACAAAACGGATGGGGATATTCACGGTCGGCGGCGGGGTGCCGCGGAATTGGACGCAGCAGTTCGGAGTGTACGCGGAATTGCTGGCGCGGCGGGGCTACAAGAAAATTTCGCTGAAGCGATACAACTACGGTGTGCGGATTTGTCCGGAGCCGGTGCACTGGGGCGGGCTGAGCGGGAGCACGTACACGGAAGCGGTGTCGTGGGGGAAATTTGTGCCGCCGGAAGAAGGCGGGAAGTTCGCGGAAGTGTTTGATGACGCGACGGTGGCGTTGCCGCTGGTAGTGGGTGCGGTGCTGGATCGCATCGGGTATTTTAAGAGCGGCAAATAGCGACGCGCAAGACAAGTTGTTAGATTGTGAGAAGGAACCTGCGATCTCGCTTGTAAATATATGATCGGCGGCAACTTGGTTGACTCGAACGTATAGGAGAAAAGTACGATTCAAATAGCGGAGGTACCTAATCGAAACCCAGGTTCGATGCAGTGTCCGCAATTTGGAAGACCGAAATGAAGCTCCCCCGGCGCCCCGATCAGATGAGCACTAGACCAGGAGACATACCGTGTTGCGCATAAATGACGAAGCACCGAATTTCACCGCTGAAACTTCGAAGGGAACGATCAACTTCCACGAATGGATCGGGGACGGGTGGGCCATCCTGTTCTCGCACCCGAAGGACTTTACGCCGGTGTGCACGACGGAACTTGGTTACATGGCCGGGCTGCAGCCGGAATTCGAGAAGCGCAATTGCAAGATTATCGGGCTTGAGCGTGGACCCGGTGAGCAGCCACAGCAAGTGGGCCGCGGACATCGAAGAGACGCAGGGCCACAAGGTGAACTACCCGATGATCGGGGACCCGGAACTGAAAGTGGCCAAGCTGTACGACATGCTGCCGGCGGACAGCGGGAAACACTTGCGAGGGACGCACGGCGGCAAACAACGCCACGGTGCGCACCGTATTCGTGGTGGGACCGGACAAGAAGATCAAGCTGATGCTGAGCTACCCGATGAGCACGGGCCGCAACTTCGATGAAGTGCTGCGCGTGCTGGATTCGATGCAACTGACAGCGAAACACAAAGTGGCCACGCCGGTGAACTGGAAACAGGGCGACGACGTAATCATCCTGCCGTCGGTTTCCGAGGAAGAGGCCAAACAGAAGTATCCAGGCGGGTGGAAGGCCCCCCGGCCGTATCTGCGAATCGTTCCCCAGCCGAAGTAGCGGTCGAAAGCGAGGGCGGTGCAAGCGTGATCTTCAAGCAGTTCTATCTGAATTGCCTGGCGCATGCCTCGTATCTTATTGGCGACGAGAAAACGGGCACAGCCGCCGTCGTCGATCCGCAACGCGACATCGAACGGTATCTCGAGTTTGCGGCCGAGCACGGGCTGCAAATCAAGCACGTGATTTTGACTCACCTGCATGCCGACTTTGTGGCCGGACATTTGGAGCTGCGCGACCGCGTGGGCGCAACGATTTATCTCGGCGCCAAAGCGCAGGCAGAATACCGATTTACGCCGCTTGGCGACGGCAGCGTGGTCGAATTCGGGCGGGTTCGCCTGAAGGCGCTCGAAACGCCAGGGCACACGCCAGAGTCCATCTCCTTGCTTGTCTACGACCTCGATAAGAGCGCGAACGAACCATATGCCGTCCTGACCGGCGACACACTGTTCATTGGCGATGTCGGACGGCCCGGATCTTCGTGCGGCGCTGGGCTGGTCTGCCACGGATCTTGGCGCTTTGCTGTTCGATTCCTTGCAATCCAAATTGCTGCCGTTGCCGGACGCGAGTCTGGTTTATCCGGCGCACGGTGCCGGGTCGCTTTGCGGAAAGGCCATCAGCAAGGAGACGGTATCGACGATCGGCGAGCAGCGGCGGTTGAATTACGCGTTGCAGCCGATGAGCAAACAAGCGTTCATTGAACTGGTAACCGCCGACCAACCCGAGGCTCCGCCGTATTTTGTTTATGATGCAGTGCTGAATAGCAAAGAGCGGCCGACGCTCGATAAAGCGCTGGAGCGCGAGCTGAAACCGCTGGAGCTAGATCGCGTGCTGGCACTGCAGGCGGATGGTGCGCAGATCCTGGACACGCGCGAGCCGGACGAATTCGCGGCGGCGCATCTCACAGGCAGCATCAATATCGGGCTGAGCGGGCAATACGCAACCTGGGCCGGAACCATGCTCGATCGCGCGCATCCGATCGTGATTATCGCGGACCCTGGGCGGGAGAACGAATCGGCCGTCCGGCTGGGACGCATCGGTTTCGATCATGTGGCCGGATACTTGCAGAACGGATTGCAAAGCCTCGAATCCCGGCCGGACCTGATCGTTTTCACCGAGCGGCTCAGCGCGCCATTCGCTGCGGAACTGCTGTCATCGAGTCAGCCGCCGGTCTTGATCGACGTCCGGACACCGCGAGAGCGTGAACAGAAACATATTGATGGCAGTTTGAGCCATCCCTCTGAATCATCTTTCGGAGCGCATGCAGGAATTGCCAAGGAATCGGGCCGTGCTGGTGCACTGCGCAGGGGGCTATCGATCCTCGATTGCTGCGAGTCTTTTGCAAAAGGAAGGATTCAAACAAGTAGGGGAGATTGCAGGCGGGATGGCGGCATGGGAGGCGGCGAAGTTAGCCGTCAGCACTCGCGCGGGCATGAATTCTCCCTGAAACGCGGGCATAAAACAGCCTGGCCGTCTGAAGCCCGCGCTTGGGAGCAACAGATCGCTGAGAGCGCGACCCTCAGAATTTAGTGATGTCCACTGGTGTGAGACCATTCTTAGCGCAGTGGTCCTGGTAGCGCTTGAGGAAGGTTTGCCAGTTTTCGGTGGCGATGGTGTTGCCCGCATCGTCGACAAAGTCGAGCGCGCCTTCAATGACGGCAAATACGATGGTTTCTTCCTTGCCGACCATTCGCGGGGAATGTGTGGAACCGGCGACTTCGAACACCACATCGCCTGCTTCCGAGACCCAGCCCTCATCGTAGGTCCAGGCACCCTGCACTGTGTAGACGACTACGGTTCCCGGATGGAAATGCATTTGGAGAGCGGCGCCGGGATGGGAGCGGATGAACAGAATGATTTGGCCGGTGATGGGATTAAGCTTGATCAGCTTGATGAAATGTCCCTCGGCCCAGGGAACCCAGGGCAGATTCGCGGGATCGGTATGACTAGCGAGCGCCTGATGAACGGGATGAGTGCCGGCGGCGTTGCTCATGATTAGACCTTCCTGATTGGCGGATAAAGAATCACACGAGTAAGAGATTCATTCAGTGATCGGCCCACATTAAGGTTCGCGCGTAGCCTAGCACACTCCTAGAAACCTGCGAAAACCACAACGGTAGAACTCACATGGTCGATTATGGGCCGCCATCGGCAGCCTCGAACATACCGCATGGACCGCGCAAAAGTTCAATCAATCGTGCAGGACAACACTCAGAAGGGAATGATTATGCGAAGGTCGTGATTGGAGTCGTACTGAATGAAGCCGAGTCTTCTGAATTTGTTCATGAAGAAATTCACGCGGGACCGCGTTGTGCCAATCATCTCCGCCAGCATTTCCTGCGACAGCTTGGGAAGCACGGTTTCAGGCTGGCCTGGCGAGCCGTAGCGCGCGAGCAGTAGGAGAGTGCGAGCCAGGCGTTTCTCGCTGGAGTTGAAAAGCTGGTCAATCAGGTCGGCCTCAACTCGAAGGTTGCGTTCGAGCATATAAGCGATGAAGCGGTCGGAGAACTCGTGTTCCTCGTGGAGCGCGCGAGTCATCACGGCTTTCTCAATGACCAGGACGGTGGTGAGTGCAACCGCGGTCGCCGAGGCCATGCAAGTGGATTGACCCGCGAGGCAGCCTTCCCCAAAAAAATCACCCGGACCCAAAATGGCCACGACGGCTTCTTTGCCCACTTCGCTGACGAGACCGTAAGCTTCACACCTCCTTCTTGAATGTAGATGACATGCTTCGCGGGATCGCCCTGGGCGAAGATGGTTTCTTTTGCCGCAAACCTGGTGACTTTCCTACCTAGACCCGCCGAATCCAGAAACGATTTCAGATCAAACGAAGAGCTTCTTGATTTCGCTTTTTGAGGCGAGCGCGGATCCCGGACAGAATCACGTCGAACTCTGGAGGACACGATAGGACAAAATAGCACGTCATTGCCGACTGTTCAATAGTGAACAGTCGGTGCCAGCCAGCATTTAGCGTTGGCGGCCGGTTCATTCCTCAGCGCTGCACAATAGTTTCAAGTTTTAGATGGAACCATTCTTGCAGAGCAGGGACGCCGCGAAACGTCTTCGAACTCACCTTTCCTGGAACGGTCATCCAGTAGACAGTTGCACTATTTGTCAGGCTGTCGATGCACATTCGCTGATAGGTCTCCCTGTCCGTATCCGGTGCTTTTTTTCTGAGCCACAGGACAGTCCCTTCTTCGGATTGTTGACCTCAACGAATCCGCATTGCCGGGCTGCGGTTTGAAACGTTTGAAAGCTCATCGTAATCCCTTTCTTCCATGCTTAGTTGCGCATGATCCAGTTAAATGTCTTCTAATGAGTTTCTCCATAGAAAAATTCGACGCCAACTCCCGAACTTCCATTCAGGACCGCTTTCGAATTCGATGTGTGAGACCCGTCCTGTGAAGACTTTATCGGCTGCTTGTTCTCCCGAGACGCGTTTGGGCATGTGAATAAATACACGAACAGGCAGCCCTACAAATACTGGATGGCGCGTGACAAAGTAGACTCCTCGTGAGGATAAGTTGATGGATTCCGCTAAATGACCGTTGTCAGCAGAGAGTGCACGGAACAAAACACCAATGGAACCTTTAATCCGTAGCGATGTGAGTAGCGACGTTCAGAAGTTTTCATGGCTGCACGATGTCCTCTGCCGGTGCAAGCCCAGGTCGAAGGGCCATTGCGTGTGTCTTCCGTTTCGGAGAAGTCAATTGGCCTTCGATCCTTCGGCAGGGCAAGGTCATGGTTGCGGCGGCGTGGAAAACATAGCTTAATACGCTGGTCGCAGAGGCTGCCGCATCCAATCGGAGTCGCGGAAGGTCAGTGCTTAACATCTGGACAGAATGCAATTAGAGGGTTTGGCCTTCTGTTCACTAATAGACAAGAGGTACGAGATAGGTACTCACAGCACGCTCTCAAGCGTTCCAATCTGGAACAGTGACAAGGGCCCGAAGCGCCGGTGAATAAGAAACAGCAGAACGGAGGGGAGAAAATGGCGACGGCGAAGGAAGCGATGAGCAAATCTTTGTATGGCGTACACCCTGGCGTGGCGATGGTGCAGAAGTGGATTGCGGAAATGAAAGCAGAAAACGGGGCGGTCGCTGGAGGAATGGATTGCGCTGGCGAAGAAGGAAGGACCGAAAGAGGATAAGGCGCGGCGCGAATGGTTAAAGACGAAACATAAGCTGGGAACTAACAGCGCGTGGTGGATTTCCGAGCGTGTGGATGGGAAGGGCGCGGAGGAGGACTCGCCGGAGGAGTATCTGAAGACGGCAGTGGTGTACGTGGAAGAGCAGTATGCGGGGACGAAGGAGAAGTTGCGGCCGGTTTATGAGGAGTTGCTGCGGCTGGGGAAATCGATGGGTGCAGATGTGAAGGCATGCCCCTGCAAAACGATGGTGCCGCTGTATCGGGAACATGTGTTTGCACAGATTAAGCCCACGACGAATACGAGGATTGATTTGGGGCTTGCGCTGGCGCATTACAAGGGGAAATTGCCGAAACGGCTGGTCGATACTGGCGGGTTGGCAAAGAAGGATCGGATTACGCACCGAATTCCGATCGAAATGATGGATGAGATTGATGGGGAAGTGAAGAAGTGGTTGAAAACGGCGTATGAGTTGGATGGGAAGTGAGTTAGTCGTCTTCGCCGATTAAGATGGCGGCGCCGAGAACGGTAGTCCAGAGGCCACGCTTGTCGCCGACAGCGGATTGCGTGACGTTCATGGTTCGGACGATCTTGTTGGAGATGCGGTAGACCTCTTTTTTCTCGTCGAAGCTCAAATCCGGGATCAAATTCCACGTTGAGAGTGGTGGCAAGCATTTCCGCGGCGAGCTCTTCGGCATACTCTCCTGCGACTTCCTCGGTTTCGCCGAAGGAATGATGCTCGGAGAGATAGCCGTACATCAATTTATCGCTGGGAAGCGCGAGGCCGATGCTGGCGGCAATGAGGCGGTGGGCTTCTTTAGTGGAATTTTCGCTAATGACGGTGAAGGCCACCTGGCCCGGCTTGATGTGCTTCAAACCTTCGCTCCGGGAAATCAATTTGCAATTGGGCGGGAAAATCGAAGAGACGCGCACGATGTTGCAGGCAGCGATGCCTGCATTGCGCAGAGCGAGCTCAAAGCTCGAAAGTCTTTCGCGATGTTTACCGACGCCTTTGGTGAGGAAGATCTTCTTCGCGACGAACGCCATGGTGCCGGGTTGTGGTGCCTCCGTGAGTTGGGTAAGAGCCAGAAAATTTCTGCTGTGGAAAAATAACAAGAAGGTATTGCAGTGTCAAACGAATTCGGGGCTATTTGGACGCGACGGGGCAGAAAGATGAATGAATTATGACAGAATCCAGGAGGCGCTCAATCTTCGCGGGAAATGCGCTGAAGCAGCTTGCCGAGGGGTTTGCAGAGCGCAAGAATCTTGCCCAACTCATCAGCGCCGAAGTCCGGGCCGGCAGTCTTGGCGCTGGCTCCTTTGCGGCTGACCTGGATAACGCCGACAACTTTGTCGCCGGAAAGTATCGGCGCGCTGACGATCTTCTGTATGAGTTCGGAGCTCTCGCCGCTGATTTTCACGCCCTCAAAAACGGTGGCATGGCGGACGCTCGCAAAGTTATTGATGATATCGGGACGGCTTTCGCGGGCCGTGCGCGCGGCGATGGAAGAGTTGCTCGAAAGGGGGATGAAACCGACCTGCTTCAGCGATTCCGGGACAAGGAAGTGCAGGTGACGCCAGCGATTGGAAACGCCCATGATGGCAACTTCGTCGGCTTTTACGCCGAGATTTTTCGCGATACGTTCCGCAATGCTGGAGAGAGAGATCTGGGACGTGGCGGTAGCGTCGGATTCGATGGCGGTTGCGATGCGCTCCAGTTCCGAAGCAAGGTTGTGGGTCGTGGTCATGGGATATCGGTTGAGAACGGAGAAGTTGCCAGGCGGGAGGGCCCGGGCGGGTACTATCCGTTGTATTTCTCATTTAAACGAGAATGCGTGGATGGCGCAACGATTTTTAAGCCGGCGCGTGTCCGAGAAGCGAACAGGCTGGCTTGCATCGGTGTTTTCATCTGCCTATACTGAAGAGGCCGCAAGACTTTAGCGCCATTCAGCGCCTCATGCGGCGGAGAGGGCATGTCCGCAACGGCAACCCGGCCTGAATCCGACTATTTTCTTCGCAAGCTGCATTCCTTAACCGGTATTATTCCTGTTGGCGCATTCCTGGCGGAACACTTCTGGTCGAATAGCTACGCGTTGGTTAGCCGATCGCAGTACGACGCGAAATCGCTGGAGCTGCAGACAATTCCGTTCCGTTTGGCGGTGGAATGGTTGTTCATTTTCTTGCCGATGCTCTATCACGGCGGATATGGGATTTACATTTGGCTGCGGGGGAAGTCCAATGTGTCGGCTTACCCGTGGGTAGGGAACTGGCTGTATACGACGCAGCGGTATACCGGGCTAATTGCCTTCGCTTACATCGGGTGGCATTTGTATACGGAGCGCTGGCTGACGCATGGAAGGTCGACGTACGCCGACGTCGAGACCTTGTTGCAGAATCCCTTTGCGCTGGCGTTCATGTTGGTTGGGGTGCTGGCGTCGTCCTTTCACCTCGGAGTGGGCATCTGGAATTTCCTGTGCAAATGGGGCTTGGCGGCCACGGTAAAGGCGCAGCGGGCGGCAGGAGCGCTTGGAGCGGCTGTAGGATTTACTTTTAGCCTGGTCGGTGTACTGATTGTGGTTAGCTTTTGGTTGAACTGGCACCCGTTTGACTTCTATTTGAAATGAGACAGCCGAAAATCATTGTAGTGGGCGGTGGTCTGGCCGGCCTGATGGCGACGATTCGCGTTGCAGAGGCGGGCGTGCCTGTGGACCTGTTTTCGATTGTCCCGGTCAAGCGATCGCATTCCGTTTGCGCCCAGGGCGGTATCAATGCGGCGAAGAATCAGAAGGGCGAAGGGGACACCACCTGGAAGCATTTCGACGACACCATCTATGGCGGAGATTTTCTTGCGAATCAGCCGCTGGTAAAGCGGATGTGCGAGGCAGCGCCAGGGATTATTGATCTGCTGGATCGCATGGGCGTGATGTTCAATCGCACCTCGGAGGGATTGCTCGATTACCGGAGGTTCGGCGGCACGCTTTATAACCGGACTGCTTTCGCGGGCGCGACGACGGGGCAACAGCTACTGTATGCGCTAGATGAGCAGGTGCGGCGTCACGAAGCCGAGGACAAGGTCAAGAAATACGAAGGGCAAACATTTTTGTCGGCGGTGATCGACGAGGGCGGAGTGTGCCGGGGGATTTGCGCCATGGACTTGCGGTCCATGGAAGTGAAAACGTATCCGGCGGATGCCGTAATTTTCTGCACAGGCGGAATTGGCGCGATTTTTGGGCGCTCGACCAATTCCGTGGTGTGCACGGGCTCAGCGCAATCCGCGCTCTTTCAGCAGGGAGTCGACTACGCAAACGGCGAGTTTATCCAGGTGCACCCTACGGCGATCCCCGGCGAGGACAAGCTGCGGCTGATGAGCGAATCCGCGCGCGGAGAAGGCGGGCGCGTGTGGGTGCCGAAAAATCCTGCGGATACGCGCCCAGCGCGGAGCATTCCGGAAGTAGAACGCTTCTATTTTCTCGAGGAATGGTATCCAAAGTACGGAAATCTGGTGCCCCGCGACATCGCCACACGCGCGATTCATCGCATTGTTTATCAAGAAAAGCTGGGCATCCGTGGACAGGCGGCGGTCTATCTGGACGTCACGCAAATTCCCCGGGAGATTCTGGATCGGAAGCTGGAAGGCATCCTGGAGATTTATGAGAAGTTTATTGGCGTGAACCCACGCGAAGAGCCAATGAAGGTATTTCCGGCGATGCATTACACGATGGGCGGCATCTGGGTGAATGCGGAAGACCAGGCGACGAATATTCCGGGGATATTCGCGGCCGGCGAATGCGAATACCAGTATCACGGGGCGAACCGGCTGGGGGCGAACTCGCTGGTGTCTTGTATTTTTGGCGGAGGACTGGCGGGGCCAGCAGCGGTGAAGTACGCGCGAAATCTGGCGAGCGGCTGCGAGGCAGTCGGCTCGAGCGTCTATGAGAGCGAACGCAAGCGGCAGGAGGAAAAGAATCAGGCGCTGATTTCGCCGGACGGCACTGAGAATCCAATGGCCATTTGGCGGGAACTCGGCGAGGTGATGACCGAGCATGTGACCGTGACGCGGGTCAATAAAGGCCTGCAGACGGCGGATGCCAAGATTCGTGAATTGCAGGAGCGGTACGGAAGAATTAATTTGAGCGACCGGACGCGCTGGTCGAATCAAACGCTGAATTTTGCGCGGGAGCTGGGCAACATGCTGGTGCTCGCCCGGGTGATCACGCTTGGCGCGCTGCAGCGCAATGAATCGCGCGGAGCGCACTACAAACCGGATTTTCCAGAGCGCGACGACGCGAACTGGCTCAAGACCACGCGGGCAAAGTGGGTGAATGGCGAAATCCATCTCAGCTATGAACCGGTCGACATTTCGCAGATTCCGCCGCGCGCGAGGCGCTATGACGCTGCAAAGTAGCGTGTGTTGATGCGCTGGACTCTATATTTGACGCCGGGGAGCAGTTGTAAGAATTGCCGAGGGATTCATGCCTGACGACAAACAGGTGATTGTTCGCGTAAAACGGCAGGTCAGTCCCAAGGGTGCTCCGTATTGGGAGGAATTTGCGCTGCCGTGGCGTCCCGCAATGAACGTAATCATTTGCTTGCGGGACATCGCGGAAAATCCGATGACGCGCGATGGCAAGAAGACCACACCGATCAGCTACGATTCGAATTGTCTCGAAGAGGTTTGCGGCTCTTGCGCCATGCTCATCAACGGCAGGGCGCGGATGGCGTGCTCCGCGCTGGTCGATAAGCTCGAACAGCCGATCCGGCTTGAACCATTTTCGAAGTTTCCGGTGGTTCGCGACCTCGCGGTTGACCGGCAATTCATGTTCGAAAGTCTGAAGCGCGTCAAAGGCTGGATTCCCATCGACGGAACCTACGATCTCGGCGAAGGGCCACGCATGGCGCCCGAGACACAGGAGAAGGCTTATCCGTTGTCACGCTGCATTTCTTGCGGAAGCTGCCTGGAAGTTTGTCCGCAGGTGAATGACAACAACAAATTCATCGGGGCAGCGATTATCAGCCAGGTCCGGCTCTTCAACATGCACCCCACCGGTGCTATGCATGCGAAAGAGCGGATCCACGCGCTGATGGAACCGGGCGGCATTCAGGACTGTGCGAACGCCCAAAACTGCGTGAAAGCTTGCCCTAAAGACATTCCCTTGACCGAATCCATCGCGGAAATGAACCGGCAGGCCTGGAAACAAGCGCTCGTTGGCTGGTTAATAGGGTAGAATCTCGCCGCACCTTCACTTGGAGGATTACATGCGTCAGGTCCGAGTCTCGCTGTTTGCCTGTCTGGTTGTTGCCGGATTTTTATTGAGTCAGGTTGCCACGGGCGACGACATCGCCGACCGCGCGCACAAGCTGCATTTTTCCTCGATCGTCCTGGATACGCACGACGATACCACGCAGCGCTTTTTCTCCAAGAACTTCGATATCGGCAAGCGCAATCCCGATGGAGCACATTGACATCCCGCGCATGCGCGAAGGCGGGATGAACGCGATTTTCTTTTCCATCTGGATTGACGGCCGCATCATGGGTCCGCCCGCGGTGCAAAAAGCGCTGGATCAGATTGATGCGGTGCATGAAAACGTAAACAAGTATTCGAAAGACATGGTGTTTTGCCGAACCGCGGAAGAAGTCCGGCGCGCGCACGCGCAAGGAAAGATTGCCGCGCTGATCGGCGTCGAGGGCGGCCACATGATCGGCAACGACATTCGCGTGCTGCGCATGTTCGGCGATCTCGGCGTGCGCTACATGACGCTTTCCCATTTTTATAACGATGAATGGGCGGATTCCTCGACCGACAAGCCCGTCCACAACGGCCTCACGGATTTCGGCAAGGAGATCGTGCGCGAAATGAACCGGCAGGGAATCATGGTGGACATTTCGCACGTGTCCGACAAAACCTTTTACGATGCGCTGGAAGTGAGCAAGGCGCCGCTGATCGCTTCGCATTCTTCTTGCCGCGCGCTTTGCAATCATGTCGCGCGACATGTCCGACGACATGATCAAGGCGCTGGCCGCAAAGGGCGGCGTCATCCAGATCAACTATGAAAAGAGCTTTATCGATCAGGCTTACAAGGATGCGTCGGAGACAAGTTCTCCGGCGGCGTGGTAGCCATGATGGACACAGATCAAGAAAGAGTGTGGCGACGATCGAGGAATGCTTGAGCAAGAAGATGACAGAGATGGAGGACAAGGCCGTACTGCCGAAGGAAAGCTGCCGCATGTAAGCTGGGAACGGATCATCGACCACATCGATCATGCCGTAAAGCTTGTCGGCGCGGATCACGTCGGCCTGGGCTCGGATTTCGATGGCGCGAATATGCCCGAAGGCATGGAAGACTGCACGCATCTGCCGCAGATTACCGAGGCTCTGATGCGCAAGGGCTACAGCGACGACGACATCCGCAAAATCCTGGGCGGAAACTTGCTGCGCGTGATGGAAGCAAACCGAACGCGTGAGCCGACGAGATGCGGGCCGCGCAATAACGAAAATGAGACGGAGGAAGTGTCGAAGACACGTCTTAGGGCAGGGGCGTGGCTTCTAGCGGGAATGGTGCTGGCGGGGGCGATGGCGGCGACGGGGACGGAATTTCAGAACGTGCGAAGCGGCTGCATTTTTCTTCTCTTGTGATTGATACCCACGACGATACGACGCAACGCTTTTTGGATGGCGGGTTCGATTTGGGCGCGCGAAATCCGCTTGGGAGCATCGATATCCCGCGCATGAGGGAAGGCGGTCTAGGAGCGATCTTCTTTTCGATTTGGATGCCCAGTAAGATTACTGGCCCGGAGGCTGTGAAGCGCGCCCTGGACCAGATCGACGCCGTTCGCGAGCAGGTTCGAAAACATTCGAATGATTTAGTATTGGTGACGACAGTAGAGGGAATTCAAGAAGCTCATAAGCAGGACAAAATCGCGGCGCTGATCGGCATCGAAGGCGGCCACATGATCGCCAGTGACCTGCGCGTTCTGCGCGTTTACGCGGCGCTTGGGGCGCGTTACATGACTCTGACGCACAGCGGGAACGCCGAGTGGGCCGATTCTTCGACAGCCAAGCCTGAGCACAACGGCCTAACAGAGTTTGGCAAAGACGTCGTGCGAGAGATGAACCGGCTAGGAATGATTGTGGACATCTCGCACGTCAGTGATAAAACCTTTGCGGACGTATTGGAGATCAGTAAAGCGCCGGTTTTCGCTTCCCATTCCGATTGCCGCGCTATTTGCGATGCGCCGCGTAACATGAGCGACGACATGATCCGTGCGCTTGGCGCCAAAGGCGGCGTGATCCAGATCAACTACCACGTGGGCTTCTTGAGCCAGGAGTTTCGGAACGCGGAGAAAGCTCATCCGGAATGGAACAAAGCAATCGCGCTGGAGGTTAAGAGGCGATGCGGGGAAAGAGAAGGCTGCCAGTTGATCGAAGGCGACCGCATCACGCGGGAATACGTAATGCGCGGCGATCTTCCGCGGGTTGAGTGGACGAAGATTATCGATCATATCGACCATGCGGTTAAAATTGCGGGCATCGACCACGTTGGGCTTGGCTCCGATTTCGACGGCGCGAACATGCCCTTCGGAATGGAAGACGCAAGTAAGCTGCCGAAGATTACGCAAGCGTTGCTAGGAAAAGGCTATTCCGAAGGTGACGTAAAGAAGATTCTCGGCGAGAATACTCTGAGGGTGATGGCGCAGGTCGAGCGCGTCAGCCATGAACTGAATACCGCGAAGTGAATTGGTGCCGTAATGCGGTGCCAATCTGATGAACTTAGCTAGGAGAGAGAAGAGCGATGCATAAATCTGGATCGATGATGATTGCGGGACTGCTGCTTTTTGTCGTGGCTCCCTGCAACAAGGCGGGTGCAGAAGCGGCGCAGGCGCAGACTCCGTCTAAGCCGAAATCGGCAGCCGGAACTTCTGCGGCCCAGAAATCGGCTCCCGCCGCGCGCCCCTATGACCGGGTACTGCTCCGGCCAGCGCTTCTTACCGCGAAAGCGCCAGCTTCCTACGAGGTGAAATTCACGACGACAAAAGGCGATTTCGTGATCAAAGTGACGCGTGCGTGGGCGCCGCTGGGCGCGGACCGCTTCTACAATCTTGTACGCCACCATTTTTATGACAATACGAGTTTCTTTCGCGTGCTCAAGGGGTTCGTCGTGCAATGGGGCATCAGCGCATACCCGCCGGTTTCCGCCGCGTGGTCGCACGCTCCTATAAAGGATGATCCTGTCGTGGAGAGCAATCTTCGCGGGTATATCACTTACGCGATGGGCGGACCAAACACGCGAACAACGCAAGTATTCATCAACCTGGTTGACAACAAACGGCTCGACGGCATGGGATTTTCCGCGTTTGGCCAGGTTACGCAGGGGATGGACGTGGTCGAGGCCTTGTATTCAGTCTATGGGGAAGGTGCACCCGACGGGAAGGGACCTGTGCAAGACACCATCGAGAAACTTGGGAAGCCCTATCTGGACAAGGGTTTCCCGCAGCTCGATTCCATCAAGACCACAACGCTGATTCTTCCGGAGGGAGCAACTCCTGCAGAAGGCGCCCACTTCGCCAAAGAAGTCGCCCGCACCGGCAGCGCAGAAGCCCTAGCGAGGGCGGCTTTTTTTCTTGATTACTTTTTTGAATGTTACGCATCTAAAGATTGTGATGGTCTTCTTTTGACATGGAGGAGGCCACGAGGTATTCTCGGGTTTCATGATGACTTCTTGCCAGATGATGTGTTGTTTCTGCGCGCGCAAGGCTGCGTGTCGCATGACACCCATCTCTGGCCAGGGGAGTTTCCGGACTTAGCAGAAATTTAAGATTCAAAGTTCCGAAGCCCACGTTGCCAGAGGTTCAGGCCACGTGGGTTTTTTGTTTTTGGGGCTTGTTTTTCGGACAGGGGACTGATCAATGGGCGAAGTCACAGAGACCAAAGCGCAGCGAGTCGAGCGACTAAAACAGGAGAAGAATGCTTGGGAGCATTTCGACGAAATCCGTGAGTTTGCGCGCAAGGGCTACGCTTCGATTCCGCCGGAGTGGTTCAGGCACTTATTTCCGCTCCTGGGGCGTGTACACGCAGGGAGATGGCGCGGGAGTCGTCGGCGGTACCGGCGGCGAAGGCAAAGCCACGCCTTACTTCATGGTGCGCATTCGAATTCCGAACGGATTGCTGCGCAGCGACCAGGTTCGCGCGGTCGCGGATATTGCGGAGCGGCACGCGCGAGGCGTCGTGGATATTACTGTCCGGCAAAACTTTCAATTGCATTGGGTGACCCTGGAATCGCTCCCCGAGGTGCTGGAATCGCTTTGGCACGCGGGTTTGACCACGACCGGAGCCTGCGGAGACGTCGCGCGCAACATTACGGGATGCCCCGTTGCCGGACTGGACGCGCAAGAAATTGTCGATGCCTCGCCGCTCGCGCTGGCCATCGACCGGGAATTAGGGGGCGTCGCGGAATTTTACAATTTACCGCGCAAATTCAAAATCTCCATCACGGGCTGCAAAAGCTGGTGCTCGTATCCGGAGATTAACGATGTCGCCTTGACGGCTTCGACGCGAAAGCGGCGTGGCGCAATCGAAACAGGATTTTCGCTCCGGAGTTGGCGGCGGGCTCTCAACCGATCCGCACATCGCTTTGCGGCTGAACGCTTTTGTTCAGTGGGATCAAGTCGTGCCCGTAGCGCGAGGGGTAGCGGAAATCTTTCGCGCGAGCCAAATACTTCGGCAGAGTAGGGAAAAGGCCCGCCTCAAATTTCTGTTTCTACAGCAAGGCTGGACGGCAGAGAGTTTTCTCGAAGAGTTGGAAAGGCAGATCGGATTTTCGCTCGACCCTGCCGAGCCGGAAGACGTTCCCGCAGACATTCATCGCGATCACGTCGGAATTCATGCGCAAAAACAAGACGGACTTGTCTACGTGGGTGCGTCGGTGCTGCGCGGACGAATCACTCCACAGCAGCTGCGCACTACAGCGAACTTGGCCGATCGCCACGCCGACGGCTACCTTCGGACTACAACCAAGCAAAATCTGCTGATCGTCAACGTGCCGCGGCGCGACGCGGCCAAAGTCGCCCACGAGCTGGAAGTTGCTGCCCTGCCGGTGCAGGCCTCGGTGTTCGCACGCGGAACCGTGGCCTGCACGGGCTCTGAATTTTGCAAGCTAGCGCTAACCGAAACCAAGGGATTCGCTCGCTGGCTTACCCACGAGCTCGAGGAGCGGCTCCCCAATTTTCAGGAACAGCTTCGGCTGAACATAACTGGCTGCCCCAATAGTTGCGGGCAGCATTGGGTCGCGGATATCGGCATCGAGGGCAAGAAAATCAAAGTGGATGGCCGGATGGTCGACGCCTATTACTTCTGCATCGGAGGAAGCGTCGGACAGTTTGCTTCGATTGCCCGGCCGGTTGGTTATCGTTGCGCTGCCTCGGATGTGCCAGAGGCCATCGAGCGTCTTCTTGCCGGCTTCAGTGAGCGCGGCGAGTCTGGCGAAAATCTGCGGCAGTTTCTCGCGCGGCATTCGAATGAGGACCTTCGGGCGATGCTCGCTGGAGATTTAGTCGCGCCTGTGGACCGCGATCTGGCGCTGGGCTCGGTCCCGCAGGGAGTGGAGGGCTGAAACATGAGCCTCTTTCCCATTTTTGTGAAGCTGGAAGGGCGGCTGGTTGTCGTTATTGGCGGCGGGCATGTTGCGGAAGCTAAGATTCCCGGGCTGTTGTCCGCTGGGGCAAGAATCCGGCTCGTCGCGCCTTCGATCACACCACAAATTGCCGAATGGGTTCGATTTGGAAAAATCGATTGGCTCCCCAAAGAATTTGAGGCGGCGGATTTGGACGGCGCATTTCTGGTAATAGCGGCGACTTCCGCCCCAGGCGTGAACGAAGTCGTCTTTCGCGAGGCGGAAACGCGCGGAATTTTGTGCAACGCTGTCGACGATATCGAGCATTGCCACTTTTATTACGGAGCTGTCGTTCAGCGCGGCGATTTGCAAATCGCAATCTCCACGAATGGCAAAAGTCCCTCGCTCGCGCAGCGCCTTCGGAAGGAATTCGAAGCGCAATTCGGCCCGGAATATGAAGTGTGGCTCGAATGGCTCGGTGCGGCGCGCGAGGCTTTGCGCGCGAGCAGTCCCAGCTCGGATACGGCGAAGAAATTGTTGCATGAACTGGCGACCCGCCCGATGTTCGAGCAATTTGTTCGAGAAGCCAAACGGCATCCGGGGCAGCGAGGTACGACGTGAAGGGAAAGGTTTATCTGGTCGGTGCGGGGCCCGGCGATCCGGAACTATTGACGCTGAAAGCTGCGCAGCTTCTGGCGCAGGCTGACATCGTGCTACACGACTCGCTCGTGAGCCGAGAAGTGTTGGCGAGAGTCTCGTCAGACGCCGAAGTCATCGACGTTGGCAAGCGCTGCGGAAGGAAGTTGCTGACCCAGGAAGAGATTAACAAGCTGCTGGTAGGCTATGCGGCTTCTCATGAAATCGTCGTGAGGTTAAAGGGCGGAGATCCTTCGCTCTTCGGCCGTGCCGGCGAGGAGCTTCAAGCGCTGCGCGAAGCCAACGTGGACTTTGAAAGCGTTCCCGGAGTGACCGCCGGTTTGGGGGCTGCAGCTGCGGCAGGCATTTCGCTTACGGACCGACGAGTCGCCTCGCAAGTATTGTTTTCGACTTTTTCGCGGGCGCCGGATGCGAATGCAATGGATTGGGGCTGCCTCACTCCTGCCACCACGCTGGTTCTCTATATGCCGGGGCCGGATTATTCGGAGGTTGCACGGCGCCTTGCGGCAGCCGGTCTTCCGCCGGATTTGCCTTGCGTCATTGTTTCGGGCGCTTCAGGTGCTCAGCAGCAAGTTCGTTGGACCAACGTCGATGCGCTTTCCTTGGAAGAAAAGTTACCCGCTCCGGCGCTGATGATCGTTGGACGTGTCGTTGCAAACCAGATTCAAGAGATTGGCGATGCGTTCTTACACGGACGGAGCACGGAGTTGCCGCCGCAAAGAGTTTCGATAAGTTAGTTCTAATTTGCTTTGGATTAAACCAAATAGCTGCCGAAGAAAATGGACGGCAAGTGAAAAAGCCCCGGCGTCTGTCGTTGCAAAGCTGGGCCGTCGTGATCGCCGCATTTACGCCGGGTTTCGAGGTTGGAGCCGAAAAGCTCTTCGGGTTCTGATCGATTAGAACACAAGACAAACAAGGGCAGATAGTCATTCGGCTAGCCGAATAGCTTCCGCGCCCTAGATTTTCTCTTCCACTGTTTACAAGCCGAGAACGTTCACCAGTTCCCGCACGGACGCCGAGGACTTCTGTAGCGCGGCATTCTCTTCCGCCGTCAGCTTGATCTGGATAATCTCCTCGGCCCCGCCCGAACCCAGCTTCACCGGGACGCCTACGAAGAGCCCCTTGATTCCATACTCCCCATCCAGGTACGCCGCACAAGGCAATATCTTTTTCTTGTCCTTCAAGATCGCTTCGACCATCTCAACCGCCGCGGCCGAAGGCGCATAGTACGCCGAGCCAGTCTTCAGCAGGTTAACGATTTCCGCGCCTCCCTTGCGAGTGCGTTCCACGATCGCGTCGATCCGTTCTTTCGGAAGCAAATCGGGCAACGGAATTCCCGCTACGGTCGAATAGCGCGGCAGCGGCACCATGTCGTCGCCGTGCCCCCCGAGCACGAACGAGTGCACGTTCTCTACACTAACTTTGCATTCGGCCGCAACAAAAGAGCTCATGCGAGCTGAGTCCAGCACTCCCGCCATTCCCAGCACGCGATTCTTCGGGAACCCGCTCACCTTGAACGCCGCTTGCGCCATGGCATCCAGCGGATTTGTCACCACGATGATGATGCATTTCGGAGAGTGCTTGACGATCTGTTCGACGACCGCTTTCACCACGTCATAGTTGGCCTTCAGCAGGTCGTCGCGGCTCATCCCCGGCTTGCGTGGAAATCCCGCTGTGATCACCACGATGTCGCTGTCCGCCGTAGCGCTGTAGTCGCCCGCCGCCGTGGAAATGCCCGCCGCGCGCGAATCCGTCCGCGTAATCGGCCCCGATTCCAGCATATCCAATGCTTTTCCCGCCGGCGGCCCGTCCAGAATATCCGTAAGCACTACATCGGCCAGCTCCAGATCAACAATGCGCTGCGCCGTAGTCGATCCCACAAAACCGCCGCCCACAACTGTCACTTTTTTTCTGCTCATTGCTCGATTTGCGTCCTCTCTGGATATGAACGAAGTTGATGAAGTAAAGGAGGCGGATGAGGTATAAGGATGAAAGACCGCTCGACAAATTGCTCCGAGCCAGGCAGCGACAACCCACTAGATCTTTTTCCTTTACTCCGTTTGTCTCCTTTACGTCCTCTACCTCGCTACTGCCGCAGCCTGCATATTTTCAATAATCGCCGTCGCAAATGCTGAGGTACCCACTTTCGTCGCGCCCGGCATGAGTCGCTCGAGATCATAAGTCACGCACTTCTGCTGAATCGTCCGCGCAATTCCGTTTTCGATCAGCTCAGCGGCTTCCTTCCACCCGAGGAATTCAAACATCATCGCGCCGGACAGCATCACGGAGCTCGGGTTGATCACGTCCTTGTCCGCGTATTTCGGAGCAGTGCCGTGTGTAGCTTCGAACACGCCGAAGCCATCGCCAATGTTCGAACCAGGCGCCATCCCGAGCCCGCCCACCTGGGCCGCGCACGCATCCGAAAGATAATCACCATTGAGATTAGGCGTGGCCAGCACGCTGTATTCATCCGCGCGCAACAGCACTTGCTGAAAAACAGAATCCGCGATGCGGTCGTTAATCATCAGCTTTTTCTTCCATTGTCCTTTGCCGTGAGTGGCCCCAATGGAATCGAGCGTCTGTTTAACTTCGTCGCAAATGGCTTTCGTAAATGCTTCGGTCGCCTGTTCGAGTCCTGGCTCAATCATCGCCGCATTCTGCTCGACGGTCAGCCCCGGATTCTTGTCCAGGTTGTCGAGGATCCAGCTCTCCCGCTCCGTGACCGTCTCTGCCCGGAATTCTTCGCGCGCCAAGTCATAACCCCAATCTCGAAATGCGCCCTCCGTGAATTTCTGAATGTTTCCCTTATGCACGAGCGTCACGCTTTTCCTGCCATGCGCCAGCGCGTATTTAATCGCCCGGCGAACCAGCCGCTTCGTGCCCGTCGGCGAGATCGGCTTGATTCCCACGCCCGAATCCCAGCGAATCTGCTTCTTTCCATCCTTCAGCATTTCGTGATTCAGAAACTCGAGCAGTTTCTTTACTTCCGGCGTGCCGGATTTCCACTCGATCCCGATGTAGACGTCTTCTGTGTTTTCGCGGAAGATCACGATGTCCATTTTTTCCGGCTGTTTCACGGGGGAGGGAACTCCTGCGTAGTAGCGCACCGGCCGCTCGCAAGAATACAAATCCAGAAGTTGGCGTAGCGCCACGTTCAGCGAGCGAATCCCACCGCCCACAGGCGTGGTCAGCGGCCCTTTAATGGCCACGCGAAAATCGCGAATGGCATCGACAGTCTCATCCGGCAACCATTCCTTGTATGTATTGAAGGCCTTTTCTCCCGCAAAGACCTCAAACCACGCGACGCTTCGCTTTCCGCCGTAGGCATGCTCCACTGCCGCGTCAAACACCCTCCGCGAAGCCTTCCAAATGTCACGGCCCGTGCCGTCGCCTTCAATGAATGGAATAATCGGGGTGTCAGGAACCTGCAGTTCGCCCCCACTGTAGCCGATGGCCTTGCCTCCAACAGGAATCGCCTGCCCGTTGTACGAACTCTTCATGAATGCACTACCTCCCTGGATTTTCGAGCCCTAGCTGGTTCCTGTTGAAATGCCAAGCGGTCTTTCGCGGAGTCCACTGAATTATGCACATACTCGCGAACCACAAAACATATCACAACGCACGCGAACTCCGAAATGAGCAACCGAAGTCTGGAATTTCAGTAAATCGATCAGGACGTGGCTGTGCCTTCTTGAAACAGGTCGCCGCAGGAGAAGGAAAAGAAGCACACCGGCAAAAGGAAGTGCGCAGCGTCTTGCGGCATGCGGCCGTCATCTCACTGCGCCCGTCGAATCGCCTGCTCGAAGCGCTCTGTTGGCGCTGCGCGAATCCGCCCTAAAACATGTTCCAGAGGTACTGGTTATATACTTCGTGGTGGTACTGCACTTCCGGCGCCTTCACAAACGTGCCGAGAGCCCGGGGGCAGCGATCGGCAGCAGCCCGTTTTAGGTCAGCGTAGCGGCCCTTCACGTCGGCGCCGAAAAGTTTTGTGGTCCACTCCGCCTTCTCGAAGTTTTCAAGTGCGGTGTACACATTATCCGGCAGGTAGCGTTCCGCGGACCGCAGATTCTTGATTTTCGCGGTCTCGCCATCCAATCCCGTCTTGAAGATCGAATACATGACCATGTACGGATTTGCATCAGGAGCGACGGCACGCACCTCCGTGCGCATACTGCGTTCATTGCCGATGGGGATGCGCACCATGGCCCCGCGATCGGTTGGAGAAGCCTTGAACTGGTTGGGCGCTTCGAAGTGCGGGTCCAGACGCCGGTAAGCATTGACACTCGAATTGAGCAGCATGCAGATATCATTTCCGTGGGTAAGAATGCGATCCACGAACTCCCAGCCCATCTTGCTCAGTTGCTCCTCACCCTTCGGATCCCAAAACAGGTTTTTGCCGTCCTTGCTGATCGAAACGTTGGTGTGCATGCCGTTGCCGTTGACGCCCACCACGGGTTTCGGCAGGAAGCACGCCGTGAATCCCAGGTTCGTCGCCACCTGCCGGCAGATCAGTTTGTAAAGCTGAATTTGGTCCGCGGCCTGCACCACTTCGCCGTAACCATAATTGATCTCGAACTGCGATGGGGCCACTTCCGGGTGATCCTTCTCGTTCTGGAAACCCATCGAGCGCTGCACTTCCGCCGTTGTGTCGATAAAGGTTCGCAGCGGGTCGCCGGGAAGGGAATGATAATAGCCGCCCGTGTTGACGTACTCGAACTTTCCCGTCTCGTGGTAATGCCGTTCCGCGTTTTCTCCCTTGAAGAGGAAGCCCTCGATCTCGTTTGCGGCGTTTAGCGTGTAGCCTTTCTTTGCATGAAGCTGGTCGGCGTAGCCTTTCAGCACACCGCGAATGTCACCAATGTACGGGCGAGCCATCCTTGTCGATTACGTGGCCGAAGACCAGCACCTTGCCGGAGCCAAACACATCCGCGGGTCCCCAGTAAAACGCGCCCCAATCCATCGCCAGCCGCAGGTCGCTCTCTCGTTGCGCTGTAAAGCCACGAATCGAGGAGCCATCGAACGTCAAGTTGTCCCAGCTCTTGATCAGGAACTTCTTGTCGTAGTCCAGCATGTGCAAGCGGCCTTCGAGGTCGCTGAAAAGCACGGTCACGGCCTTGATGCGCTTTTCGTCCGTGAGGTACTTGACCCGGTCCTCCTGGACTTTGTGCGGGGCAACACGGTTCTTGCGCTGCTCTTTGGCCTTCAGGTTTTGCTCTTCGAGTTCGTCATAAGTTAGAGCAAGGAAATTACGCAGTTCGTTCGACATGAATCTCCTCGAAATAAGATGAGATGGAGTATTGCGATAAAATGTGGGGTATCCCTGCGCTGACCATCGGCTCGTAGGTTATCGCGCCGGTCGCGCGAGCGTCAAATCGAAAAATCATTTTGCCCCATCGAAAAATTGAATGGCGAGCCGGACAATTTGTCCCGTTGCAGGACGGAAAATTTCGCTAGTCGTAATATTCCTGCCCAAGGTGCGTAATCAGGTCCTCGCCCATCATCCAGCGGAGCGTATTTTTCAGCTTCATGGACTGAATAAACAGGTCGTGCTCCGGATAGAGGCCCGGAGCGGTCATCGGTGACTTGAAGTAGAAGCTGAGCCACTCCTGGATGCCTTTCATCCCGGCGCGCTGGGCAAGGTCCAGGAACAGAACCAGGTCCAGAACGATTGGCGCCGCAAGGATGGAATCGCGGCAGAGAAAGTCCACCTTGATCTGCATCTGGTAACCCAGCCAGCCAAAAATGTCGATATTGTCCCAGCCTTCCTTGTTGTCGCCGCGCGGCGGGTAGTAGTTGATGCGCACCTTGTGGCACATCTTGCCGTAAAGCATCGGGTAAAGCTTCGGCTGAAGAATGTATTCGAGGACGCTAAGCTTGGACTCTTCCTTGGTCTTGAAGGAGCCTGGATCTTCAAGCACCTCCCCGTCGCGGTTGCCGAGAATATTCGTGGAGAACCAGCCGTCGAGCCCCAGCATGCGGGCTTTAAAACCTGGCGCCAGGATGGTCTTCATCAGCGTCTGGCCGGTCTTGAAATCCTTGCCGCAAATAGGGACGCCGTGTTCCAGTGCGAGCTGCTGGATGGCCGGAATATCCACGGTGAGATTTGGCGCTCCATTGGCGAAAGGAATGCCGCTGGTCACAGAAGCCCAGGCATAGAGCATCGAGGGCGCAATGGCCGGATGATTCGACTTCATGGCTTCGACGAATTTTTCCGGCGTGGAGTGCACCTCCTCCGGCTTCACAAAAACCTCTGTCGAGCCGCACCAACACGTGACGATGCGCGAAACCCGCTTCGTCTTGCGGAAATTCTCCATGTCTTCCTTGATCTTGAGCGCGAGTTCGTATTTATTTTTGCCTTTTTTGACGTTCGGTCCGTCGAGCTTCTTCACGTACTCAGGGTCAAAGGCCGCCTTCATCGGCTTGATTCCGGAAAGAAATGTCTTTACCTTTTCGAGGTCTTGCGGATTTAGGACGCCCGCGTTTGCGGCGGATTCATAAGCGTTGTCACGGAAAATATCCCAGCCCCCGAAAACGATGTCGTTGAGATCGCCGAGCGGCACAAACTTTTTGATCAGCGGAGAGCGGCCGTCGGTGCGTTTCCCCAGTCGAATTGTCCCGAGTTGCGTAAGCGACCCGATCGGCTGCGCCTTTCCCTTCCGTACCAGTTCAACTCCCGCCATGAACGTGGTGCTGACAGCGCCCATGCCAGGAGTTAATATCCCAAGTTTCCCCTTCGGCGGCGCGATTTTCCCAGGCTTTTCCATGCAACTCCTCGATCACAGAGATTTGTGGGCAGTAAAAGCGGCTACAAATGCTGAGAGGTTGCCCAAACAAACCAGTAATGATGAGCGAAGAGAAGGGGATTTGCAAATCAGATCGGTGCAATTCCCAAAACGGGCTCAGACCGTTCAACACGGACGCGCATATCGGATACTGAACTACTCAGGCGAAATGGCGTGCAAGGCGGGTGGAGGAAGGCCCGATGCCGACGGTAAGAGCTCGGACTAATCGCGGGAAATCATGGTCAAGAGAATTTCCTGCAGTCTCTCGCTCTCCTGGTCCTGCCGCGCGGTCGCCATTTGTAGTCGGAAGGCTGCGCGCCAAGATGGCTTTTTTCGCTTCCGGGTACGGAGCGTCAGTTTGCAGGGTCTAACTTAGCGCGCGAAACTTCGTAGCAATCAAACTGCACGCCCACGCGCATCCTCTCGCGCGACGAATCGACTCGCTCGACGCGCACGACGTGACCCGTACATCGCCATTCTGTGGTCGGCTCGGCGGTGACCTCCTCCGGCATCTTGAGAAGAATTTCTACTGTTTCACCTTCGCGTATGGGCGAGTTCGTCGCGAAGAATACTCCGTCCTGCGAGAGATTGAGCGATTCACCTCTCTGTTCGGGTGCGGTGGATTTCCAAATACGCACCCGCAGGGGGATCTTGAAACTCAGTCGACGCGACACTCGTCGGTCTTGGCTGGATATTTTCATTGTAGTCTCCACGCACCAAGGGGTGGGGCGGCGCAGTTTGGAAATAAAAAGGGGAGCTTAAGTATATCAAATGATTTTCGGGAACTAATCGCTAATCTCCCGCGTTTACGTCCTACTTGCCAACTCCTTCGGGTTGCTCCGCAGCGTGCTCCGGCTGAGACGACCCGTCCGTGTCCTGGCCCTCGCAATCGACGGCACCCCTTGCAAACTTTCCAGCCTATGCAAAAACTCCATCGCACAGGCAACTTTGCGCTTATCCGAAGAAACGCTTTGCCCTGTGGATGTTTTGGTCAATTCTCCACAATTGCGGCCTTTCGGAATCCTATGATTGCGGTAAAGTGGGCCCAATGGCGGCCGGTCGCCGCAACGGAGGAGCCCTACATGAAAGCAACTCACCATTCTTGGAAACTTCTAGTCTGGCTGTTTGTTTGCTCCCTGGGAATCACACTTTTTACCGCCCGCATCGCCGCCCAGGATGAAGGCTGGCGGATTATGCGCGCCGACTATGGGTTCAGGAATCAGCGCACCGATGTCACGGATATTTTGCGGGATTTGATTGCTCGCGGTGGCGTGAACGGCCGCGTTGCCGTGAACAATCAAACTATGGGCGGTGACCCGGCTGTTGGCAGAGACAAGTCTCTTCGCATCTTCGCGCGGAACAGGCGAAACGAGGAACGCGAGTTCGACTTCAGGGAAGGTGGCTTTGTTGATGTCGGTATGTTCGCCGTCCGTCGCGACGATTTTGACGATCGCGGTCCTGGCCGTGGCGATCATGACCGTGACGACCGCGAGCGCCGTGACTCGCGCGGCCTGGCAGTCATCCGCGGTTACTACGGCGTGCAGGGAAGTACTGCGAACGTCACGGAACGTCTGCAGGCGATGGTGCGCGATGGCGTCCTGGCGGTGTACGTCAACAACGCCAATCTGGGAGGAGATCCCGCCATAGGTGCGGACAAAGTGTTGATCGTCATCTACCGATACCGCGGAGAAGAACAAGCCACGGCTGTGCGGGAAGGGAATCGTCTCGTCATTCCGTAAAGCGTCCACAAGTTCGAGCCGGGGCCAAGGTCCTCAACCACATGCGCAGGTGTGTGCGCGATCACTCAGAACCAGTCGCTGCGGTACGCCACCCACCAACTCGCGTACGCGAGGGGTATGGTTGCAAAGATGGCCCACCAGAACGGCAGCACCAAATCCGCCACTAAACCCAATCCCCCGAATGTGAGCCAAAAGACCTTTCGTTGCACAACTCTATCTTAGCCGGAAGATATGCTTAATTCGCCGTCGTGGCTAATGCGATGCTAATTCGACAACCACTCTTCCATCAGCCCTTCTTTTGTTCCAGTTCGGCCCACCTGGCATAAAGCTGCTCGACGACTTTCCTTGCGTCGTCGAGCTGTAGAGATGCGCTGTGAAGCTTCTGGCCATCGCTCGTGATTTTGGAATCCTGCAGCGCTGCTTGTCTGCTGTGAACCTCTTGTTCGGCGACTGCGATGCGCCCCTCGATGCCCTCCAGTTCCCGGGCCTCTTTGTAAGAGAGTTTCTTCTTCGCCGTATTTGGCGATTCTGTAGCGACGGTCGTTCGCCGGCGTGTAATGGGTTCAGGGAATGGGGCGCCGTCTTTACTCGCTTGCTGCGATTCCTGCCAAACCTCCCACTGTGAATAATCCGCAAAGCGCTCGAGCCCTCCCAACCCATCAAAACCCAATACAATCGTCGAAACACGGTCCAGCATGTACCGATCGTGGGTCACCATCACCAGCGCCCCCTTAAATTCCAGCAAGCTCTCTTCCAGAATTTCCAGCGTCGGAATATCCAAGTCGTTCGTCGGCTCGTCCAGTAACAAAACGTCTGCCGGCTGCAACATGAGCTGAGCAATTAAAACGCGAGCGCGTTCCCCGCCAGACAGTTGCCCTACTCGCCGGTTCAAATCTTCCCCGTTGAACAGAAATCTCGCCGCCCATGACGCCACATGAATCACTTGGTCCTGATAAATCACTGCATCGCTATCCGGCGCCAGCGCTCGCCGCAGAAGCAGGTCCGCGTCTAGCTCGCGGTTCTGATCGAAATAGACAATGCGAAGCGGCTCCGCTTTTTTGATCTTGCCGGCCACAGACGTAAGCTCGCCACGCAGCAGACGAAGCAGACTGGTTTTCCCGCTGCCGTTCGGCCCCACCAGCCCAACTCGCATCCCCGAAGTCACCGTGAAATCAAGCTTCTCAAACAGCACGCGATCGCCAATCTGGCATGTCACTCCGCGGAGTTCGATCAGTTGCTTGGTCTGGCGGTTCGTGGCAGAAAAATCGATTTGAGCTGTACTTGCGCTGCTTCTGGCCTTCATCTCGGCAAGTTCACCAATCATCTTATGCGCCTTGTCGATGCGCGCTTTGGCCTTGGTCGCGCGCGCTTTGGGGCCACGCCGCAGCCATTCGATCTCCGTATGGACCCGGTTTTCGAGGGCTTCCTGCCTGTTTCGTTGCGCGTGGAGATGTTCTTCTTTGGCCTCCAGAAAGGTGCTGTAGTTACCATTGACCCGCAGCACGCCGTCCTCATACGCGCGGTCGATCTCGACCACCTCGTTTGCAACGTTCTCCAGAAAATACCGGTCGTGGCTCACCACTACGCAGGCGAAATTAGCCTTCTGCAAAAGCCGTTCCAACCATTCAATCCCCGCGAGATCCAGATGATTGGTTGGCTCGTCAAGCAGCAGAATGTCCGGGTTCTGTACCAGCGCCTCCGCTATGGCCAACCGCTTTCGCCATCCGCCGGACAATGTCGCCGCTGGAATCCCCAAATCTTCGAACCCCGCCCGCCCAAGCGTCTCCGCCAGGCGCGCGGCTCTTTCCGATTTCGCTACCGATGCTCGCTCCAGCGCGTTCTCGACTACTGCCTGAATGGTTATGCCCGGAGAAAATGCGGAGATTTGCTTAACGTAACTAAGTCTCGTGCCTTTGCGTACGGCGATTTCGCCGCTGTCGGGTTTAGTTTTCCCGCATAACATCTCGAGCAGCGTCGATTTGCCCGATCCATTTGGGCCAATCACGCCGATGCGGTCCCCTTCGGACACGGTGAACGAGATATTCTTGAATAGCGGAGCGGCCCCGTATCTTTTCGATAGTCCCTGGGCGCTGATGAGCGGAGGCAAATTTCTCGGTCTTCTCCCGCTCTTAGTTTACCCTGAGGAACGCAGGCAGCGACAGTTTCCACCCGCGAAGCTGCCTCGGAAGGCTAATTGATTTGACGCGCACATTTGATGCTCTCATCCTCGGCGCTGGCGCCGCAGGGCTCCTTTGCGCGGCGGAAGCTGGAAGACGCGGACGGCGCGTCGCGGTCCTTGAACTTGCCGACCGCATCGGCAAGAAAATTCTCATCTCCGGTGGAGGCCGCTGCAACTTCACGAACATCCACTGTCGCCCGGAGAATTTCATCAGCGCCAACGAACACTTCGCCAAATCCGCGCTCGCCCGGTACACGCCCTCCGACTTCATCGCCCTGGTAGAAAAGCATCGCATTCCCTACCACGAGAAAACTCTCGGCCAGCTTTTCTGCGACCGCTCCGCGCAAGACATCACGAATATGCTCGGAGTCTGAGTGCCGCGATGCCGGCGTCCAAATCTTTCTGAACGCGAAAATCCAGGAAGTTCAGCACACCACCGAATTCGTGGTGCGAACCGGCTCGGACGAATTTCGCGCTCCAGTGCTGGTAGTAGCGACTGGCGGGCTTTCCATCCCAAAAATTGGTGCCACGTCTCTCGGCTACGATCTCGCGCGACAATTCGGCCTGAAAATCGTGAACACCAGGCCTGCGCTCGTTCCGCTGGTGCTCGCCAAAAACGATCAGCGTCACTACTGCGATCTGGCCGGTGTCTCCGCAGCGGTCGCGGTTTCAACCGATCATCAATCGTTCCGGGAGAGTATGCTTTTCACCCACCGCGGCCTCAGCGGCCCCGCCATCCTTCAAATTTCCTCCTATTGGGAAAAGGGCAAACCCCTTCGCATCGATCTCGCTCCCAATCGCGACGTCACCTCATCACTCCGCGAATCCAGCACAAGAAATCTGGCTGCTGCCCGCGCCGCTTTCCTCGGCGTTTTGCCCAAGCGTTTTGCCGAGTGCTGGCTTGACTTGCATGTGCCGCAAACTTGGACCAATCCGGATTTGGAAAAGCTCGAGCGACAGGTGCACGAATGGACCATTCGGCCTGCAGAAACCGAAGGTTACGAAAAAGCCGAAGTCACAGCAGGCGGCGTCGATACCGATGAGCTTTCGAGCAAGACCATGGAAAGCCGAAAAGTTCGCGGACTGTTCTTCATCGGCGAAGTCGTCGACGTCACTGGCCACTTGGGCGGTTTCAATTTTCAATGGGCCTGGGCTTCGGGTGCCGCTGCAGGACGAGCTTTGTGATCTCCCGATTTAGTTCCTGCGCGGCAACGTTTCCCGCGGTCAGGCCTTCCGATACCGGCGAAGCTCTCTCACCAAATAAACGACGACAGCGATATTGAGAACCAGCGCGACTCCCTTCGGGATAGTTGCGCGATGGAAGAGTTCATACAGCTCCAGCGGAAGAAACGAAGCCGTCGTGATAATCGTAAAATATTCCGCCCACCGTTTTCTCAGCGCCAGCCCAATGCCCTCGGTTAGAAAAACCGCCGAGTATAGGAAGGTGCCCACACTGAGCTCCTTCAGCTTCCGGTCATCAACCATGGGCAATTTCGCAAGCAACCAAAGAAGATAGCGATTGTGTGGATCCACGCGAAACGCGTTAATCCAGTGGTCCGCCAAGGCCGCCACGTCTCTGTGCAGCAATCGCAGCGCCCCAATGCGCGACAGCGAGCAGCGCTAGCCCCTTCAAAAGCTTGAAGGCCGCGATCAACATCAGGCCGCGCGAGTGGGATTTGCCCTTTGGCATTTGGCCGGCTGAGCTCTATCGGATTGTACACGGCTCAGTCAAGGCCTCATCACCATGGGAGATACGCGTCTTCCGAAGGCATAGCGCGACGTCCCTGCCTGCTGCTGGAACTACCGGTCGGGCACGACTCGTTTGCTCAGGTTGTTGGCCGCCGGGTCCTGAATCGTGACGCCTACGTTAAAAAATGCGTTCGCGGCGATGTGATTGCCGGTGGAATCCTGAGCTTCAAGGATTCCAATCGGCGCTTCCGAAATCGAATTGCGCACCACGGAATTGTTGTTGCCCTGCAAATAAATGTCCGCTTCGCCGCCGTTGAACACTTTATTTTCCTGAACGCGGCTGCCGTTGCCCTGTATGCGAATGTTTTCGAAAACGCTTGCTGAAAACGCCGTGTTGCCTCGCAACCTCCGCGTCATTTCCGTCTATAAATATCCCCACCTGACTTATTCCCACGGTGTTATCCGAGACGCGCACATTGTCCGACAGTGTCACTAAAATATTTGTAGCTACCGCTTGGCACGTCGCGACAACCATGCAGGGCGACCAAACATTATTCGTCACAATGTTCTCGCGAATAGCGCCCTCCGCGGAAAACCCGATTTGAATGCCGTTTTGCGCGGCTCCCGTGGTCGGCCCGATTCCGGTGACAACGTTGTTGTGGATTCTCACATTTGTTCCTGATTCATTCGCTGTGATGCCGTTCTTCTGAAAATCATGAATGGAACAGTCCGCGATCTCCACGTCCGAGCTTTGGCCGCCGCCGCTCTCCACAAAAACGCCTGTTCCGCTCTGGCATGCATTCAAAGCCGCCACAAGCCTAAAGTTGCGAACCGCGGCATGCCGAAGGCTTCCCGAGGAGTTCTGAAAGTAAACTCCGATCAAACGCGGCGCGCAGCCCGTGATTCCGTTGTTGATCCCATCGACGGTCAGACCAGAGATCGAAACATTCGTCGCGCCGCTCACGAACACGGCCGCGGCAATTCCATCCCCCGTGGCCAAACTAGTCGCGTTCTGTGGAATACGAGGCCGGCACCAGGAATGCGCCGAAATCGGCCTCGATATCCAGCGACTTGTTGATCAAAAGCTGCTCCGCGTAGATGCCATTGCAAATGTCAATCTCATCACCTGGCGATGCGGCGTTAATCGCATCCTGGATGAGCGTGAATTGCGCGCGCGGACATGGAGTGGGACCGTTGCTCACTACCAGCGTCCTATGAGGTGCGGCAGTCGTGTCATGCGCGGATAGAACTAGAAGAAAGGCAAAGAAACAGCAGCGGCAACCGATTGATTTATGGAGTTTCACATTTCCCCCTTTGTCGTCTTTGGCCGACGTCTTCGAGGCGGAGCTGGGGCCACCCAGGTTTGCAAAATGGGGCACCTTACCGGCGGACAGTCTCACAAGGCGGTGAGAAGCTAACTTAGGACAGGACCCCAAGAGGAAGACATCCCTCTGACCTAATTCTACACCTGGAACGGGCTGGCTGGTGTCATGCGTCGTTTGTAAGCTGTTATGCGGATAAATCAACGCGGCTGTTGCAGAGCCGACGATTACTTGTGTGCCGGCAACAAATCCCAAATGCGCTGGATCTTCCGTGCCCAACACCCAGGAACAAAATCCCTGGAGCCCGCGTTCTTTCACCAGCGTGTAGCGCTCCCGAAAAGTGTGAGCATCTGTAAAGAAAATCCACTCTCGCATGTCCGCGCGATAAAAATAAAACCACGCCGTCCTGTCCGTCGGATCCCATTCGATGTGCCCGCCGTAAGCTTTAGCCAGGTCCAGCGCGTCATCGGTCCCGATATATTCCGCCGAAGGATTGGGTTTATCGCTCGATTTATCATCTGATTTGACGGGCGTGCCCGCGAACCAGTGGTAGCCGTAAAGCGGTATTCCCAGCGATAGTTTTTGCGCTGGCACGAATTTCAACGCGTACTCCAGATTGCCGGTTGTCCACGCCCACCCCGCCACCGGCCCCGGTGCAGTCCACCGAGTGTGCTGGTCATAGGTCATCAGGCAAATCAGATCGACGGATTGCGGAGAGGGCCTTCAGGTCATAAGCTCCGCGCCAATTTTCATAAATCCACGCAGAAAAGCCGCCTTCGCCCGGCTCCCCCGGCGCGTTGGGCACCGTGGCGATCGTAAGTTGTAATCCTTCTCGGTGAAAAGCCGCCGCAGCTTCGCGAACCAGATCGGAAAGCGCGTCGCGGTCCGTCCAATGCACGTTTTCAAAATCAAATTGAAAACCTGTGTAACCATTCTCTTTGCAGTCGCGAAGGAGCGCGCGGATCATGCTCTCCCTCGCGGACGGGATTCTTCAACAGTTTGTGAAACTCCTCTTGCGCAAAATCGCCATTCGCGACGAGCGGCATCACCGGAACGTGATGTTGCCGCGCCGTTTCCAGCACCATGGGATTCGGCCCGCCGGAAACCAACCCGTCCGCATCAACTCCGTACCATGCCGGTACGAGGATGTCGATTTTGTCCGCATGCGCGAGGAACGACCGAACCGACTTCGGCTCGCGCGTCATGTAAAAGAGAGACTTTGGCTGCTGCGCCCGCCCGAGAGGTGACAAGGAGAATGCAGGCCAATGCAAAGACAAAAATTGTAACTGTGCGTTTCATAATGCGGGCAGTTTAGCTTCGCGGTGGTGGTCGAACGCAACGCAGTCGCACGCGCAGACGCCCCTCGCGTGGACCGCAAAACTCTTCACGCAGGCATGTGGCCGGAATTTCAAGTTTGCGATTCCCATTGCGTTCACGAACAGCGCTGCAGCTCAATATCAGCGCCACTTCTTCAATTCCGGCCAAACTTTATCCAGGGTGCCAAACTTTGCGCCCCTGCAAATAAAGACCGGGATCCTTTGCTCCAACGCGTACGGATTGTCCGCTGAAATTCCAACGAATTCCACGCTGTCGAACAGTTCCTCTAGTTTTTCCCGAGTATCATCAAGCACAATCAGACAGTTTCCGGAATATCCGCGGTGGCCCCAAAGCCAGTAAGTCTGGTGCCCGCTCAGCGCCGGTGGCAATCCGTACCGCGGGCCGATAAAAATCAATCGCTCCCGCTTGCCCGTAGTCTTGCGCAAAAATCCCGCAGCCTGTCCGTTCTGTGGGCGAGAGCTGGTTATAGGCCTTCGCCGTCTCAGCCACAATCTCTTCCCACCCAAATTGATCGGAGTACCACTGCGGCAGCACCGCCCGGGCATGGCTGTGCTCCATAACCGGCAGCTTCATCGGCAGATATTTCATATAGGCAATGAACTTGTCCGGGGAAAGCACCGGGACCACCACGGGAGCGAGATGCGCCCCGGCAGCGAGCAGAACGATGATGATGGCGGGCTTCAGCCATGCGCGACGATGGCGGCCAGCTTCAAGACCCGCGGTCTCTGGACTATCAATTTTCCTGCCTTCGATTGCGGATTCAATCACGACCGCACCCGCAGCCAGCAGCATCGGATAAATGGGCGCGAGATAGTAATTCTTTCCATGGAGAACGAAGAAAACTGTGAAGCAAGTCAGGTAGCACCAGCCGAGCGCACGGTACGCCTTCAAACGTGGCGAGACGAAGAATGCGAGCAGGCCCGTGATCCAGATCGGCGCGGTGAACGGGTGAACCAGAAGCGTCTGCTGAAAGAAATATTGCGACAGAGGGAGGATGACATCGCGACCTTCGGCGCGAATATTGCGCATCAATTCGACGAAAGGCCAGTGGTAGTGAATGTTCCAGAGCAGGTTTGGCAGAAAAACAAGAAAGGCCGCGAGCCCGCCAACCCAAATCCACGTATTGAGAAAAACGCGGCGTTGCGCGGTCAAGCAATAGACCGATCACAATACCCAAGCCGAACACAGCGATCGAATACTTCTCCTCCAGGCCGAGACCTGCGACCACGCCGAACCACAGCCAATAACGCGGATCATTTCGCTTGATGGCGAGTACGGCGAAGTAGGCGCAGCCCATCCACAGGTTGGGTTCGAGGCAATTCGTGCCAAGCAGGCTTCCGTTCGAGAGATACTGCGGCGCAACGACGACGGTGATGGCACTCAGCAGCAGCGCGAACCGCCGTCCACCGAATTCACGCGCAAGGACGGCGGTTTGCACCACCAAAAGGGAAGAAGCTAGCGCCGGAATGAAGCGAATACTGCGCAGCGAGTCTCCCCCGATGGCCCTCCAGATGTGAATCAGGAACGGAATCAACGGAGGCTGGTCCACGTAGCCCCAAGCCGGGTGATTGCCGCAGGCCATGTAATCGAATTCGTCGCGGAAGTAATCGTATCGGTTGTTGAAGTAACAATGGAATGCAAGCTTCGCCAGCGCGATGGCGACGACGATCAGCATCCCGCTTGCCAGAAAGGATTGATCTTTAGATCCGCTGGTGGGCGCGGGAAGCGAAGTCTCTGTCATCGGCCACTCTGCCGTGGATGCGTTTTGCTGAGGCCCATAGTGGTTTCAACTCTCCTAGGGTAGCGTGAACGCAATGACGTAATCCCCCTGCTTCGTTCCCAACTTGCCGTGTCCGCCTGCCGCGATCACCACATACTGTTTGCCGCCGAGACTATACGTCATCGGCGTGGCCTGCCCGCCTGCCGGAAGCTGGTATTTCCAGATTTCTTTTCCCGTTTCAGAATCGAAAGCGCGCAAGAATCCATCCATCGCGGCTCCGGTAAAAACCACTCCTCCCGCGGTCGCCATCGGCCCGCCCAAAGTAATCGTTCCGGTTTTCATCCCCGGAAGGAAGCTTCCCAGCGGAACGTCCCACACTTTTTTCCCTTCGAACAAATCCACCGCGGCCACCGTCCCCCACGGCGGTGCGTTGCAAGGTACCCCGCTCGGCGAAAGCAACGGCGTGCGAAACATCGCATAGGGTGCGCCTGTCTGCCTTGCGAACTCGCCGTGCAACCGGTCAGCGTCGGTCGCATTCTTCCGCGCCGCTTCGAGTTCCGCTCGCGGAATCAGCTTCACGAAAATTGGCAGTCGGTTCGTGTCCACGAACAGCAGATGCCGTTCTGGGTCGTACGCCGCGCTTCCCCAGTTCACGCCTCCCACGTTGCTTGGAAACACCAGTGTCCCCTGCAAACTCGGCGGCGTGAAAATCTCTCCAAATCGAGCCGCCTTGATTTTCTCCGCGCACCACTGCTTCTCCTTCTCATCTTTGCCCCATGCATCCTCCACCACGAGTTTCTCCAGCACGAGCGAGATTGTCGAGGCAGGCTGTGTCGGCCAGGATTCTTCCCCGGAATATCGCTCTTCATCACCTGGCGTTCTTCCACCGGTAGCAGTGGCTCACCATTCAACCTGTTCAGCACGAAAACGCGCCCCATCTTTGTTGTGATGGCGATCGCGGGCGTACCGTTTTTCCACGCGAACAGCGCCGGCTGCGACGCCACGTCGTAATCCCAAAGATCGTGGTGCACTACCTGGAATCCCCACACAAATTCGCCCGTCGACGCCCTCAGCGCCACCACAGAGTTGGCCCACTTGTTGTCGCCCTTGCGGAAGCCGCCGTAATAGTCCGGGCTGGCGCTCCCTGTGGGAATAAACACGAGACCATGCTCTTCATCGACAGAAATGGTCGACCACGCGTTGCCCGCCCCCGTCCGCGGCGTAGTCTGATAAGCCCACGGCGCAATTGGATCCCACGTCCAGCGCAGTTTGCCGCTTCGCGCGTCGTACGCTCGCACAATCCCGCGCTCCAAAGTCACCGCGCGATTGTCTCCCTCCGAAGAGCCCGTAATAACCAAGTCCTTATAGACCGCAGGGGCTGAAGTGACTTGATAATCGCCCGGATCGCGCAGCTTCACTTCGTTCGTCAGGTCGATCTCGCCGCCGCTCCCAAAATCAGCGCATGGCTTGCCGGTAGCACCATCAAGAGCAATTAGTCGTGCGTCCAGCGTCCCGATAAAAATACGCAAGGCGCACGCTCTTCCGGATTTTGCAGTCGAGTCACGCCAGGCTGAAACTCCGCGTGAAGTCACTTCCGACGACCCATACGGCAATTCCAGCTTCGGATCGAACTCCCAGACTTTCGCACCACTTGCGGCGTTCAGTGCAATCACGTGATCGTACGGTGTGCTCAAGAAAAGTTTTCCATCGACCAGAATCGGTGTGGCCTCAAACGCCGCTTTTTTGTCGAGTTCCTCGTCATGCGGCAACGCCCCCGTCCGGTACGTCCACGCCACTTTCAGTTGAGCCACATTGCCGCGGCCAATCTGCTTCGCCGGCGAGTACCTCGTCCCACCAGGGTTATTGCCGTAGGTCGGCCATCCGGCATCGGGTACGGATTGCGACTGCAAAATCACTGGAAACAGAAGCAACAAGCTAAGCAGGGAAGTCCACGCAGCAAAGCAAAAACGATTTTGGTATTTCATAGTGGAACGATTATCGCGACAAGCTTTCAGCAGCAAAGGACTTGGGACAAACGGGCTCATTTCAGGGCTAAGTGGGCCTATCGCTGGGCGCAGCAACTGAGTTCAGCGCAATTTCAGCAGCTCAGGACGCTGTTTAACGTATCGTCGGCTCCAGCGCAGTTCAGTCGAATCCTTCAGCATCACCTTGTACTCTCCGTGAAACCACGGCTGCATCTCGCGGATCGCGTCCAGCCGAACCAGGTTTCCCCGGTTAATCCGCGCAAACACCTTGGGATCAAGCGTGCCTGCCAGAGATTCCAGCGTTCCCCGCAGCGTGTGCGTCTTACCTCCGCAATGCACGATCAGATAATTTCGATCGGCTTCGATCCAGGATATTTCCCGCACGGACACAAAATGCGCCCGCCCATTTTCGTGCACCAGCAAACGGTCAGGAAAAGAGCGCTCGCGCTGCAATTGACTCAGCAGACCCTGAAGGCTTGCCGCAAAACCATCGCTCGATTGTGCCTGCTGCTCCCGCGCTCGTCGCAACACTTCGCGGAACCGCTCTTCGCCGAAGGGCTTCAGTAGATAATCAAATGCATGAACCTCGAATGCCCGCAAAGCGTACTGATCATGTGCGGTCACAAAAACAATTCGCGGCATCTCTTTCGCCGGGATCGCCTGAACGACTCCGAATCCGTCCGTCCCGGGCATCTGCACATCCAAAAAAACCAGATCGGGATGGTGCTTTTCAATGGCGACGATCGCCGATTCCGCGCCGCCCGCTTCCGCCACCACCTGGACGTCCGGCTCCCCGCGCAGCAGCCGCAGAATCTTTCGCCGCGCGGGCGCTTCATCATCGACAACCAAAACCTGGATTGTGCTTGAGGAGACCATTTGCCCGGCCAAGCGATCAATCAAGCCTCTTGCTCCGCTTGATGAAGAGGGACTCGCAGTGTCACTTCAGCGCCGCCGGATGGGCGGTTCGCAATCGCAAATTCTTGCTCGGTTCCATAAAGCTGCTCCAAGCGGCCACGAATATTCGCCAGTCCTACTCCGCGATTCATCACCGTCTCGGCGCGCTGCGTTCCGAGGCCCGCGCCCGTATCCGCAACCTTCAAAATCAACGAGCCATTCTCGCGCCGCGCCGCAATGGAGATATCTATCCCCGCGCCGCCATCCTTCAGTCCATGACGCAGAGAATTTTCCACCAGCGGTTGCAGGATCAGCTGCGGGAACAAGCGAATTCTCCAGCGCCGTGTCCACCGAGTACGTCACCCGCAAATTCTCCTCAAACCGTTTTTGCATAATCTGCAGGTACAGCCGTGTAATCTCGAGCTCCTGCGCCAGGGGAATTTCGTGGGAATTGGCGGTCCGCAAAGTCAGCCGCAGCAAATCGCTCAGTTGCGTAAGCATGGCATCGGCCGAATGCACGTCCTCATACATCACCGAAGAGATCGTATTCAGCGTGTTGAACAAAAAATGCGGTTGCAGTTGCAACCTCAGATTCTCGAGTTGCGCCTGTGCTAGTTTGGCCTGCAATTCGGCGGCTGCCAGTTGCTGCGCCTGCGCGATCCGCAGCCGTTCCAAAAAGTAATACACCAGCTACAATCACCGTATACCCCAACAAATCGTTTGAAAACTCCATCGGGTATCGGAATAGCATGACGCCGTAGTCGTAGCTCCCCAATCCAACCAGCGGCGAGATCAGCCACCGGCTTACGGCCATAAGCGTGGTGTGCAGAAAGGAATACGCCACCGCGCCCGCCAAGTGTAAGCCAATGAGGCGCAGCCATCCCTTGTGCACAAGTACGTAAGAACGTGCTGCGCGAAAGACCAGCGGCAGCAGGATGAATGCCGAGTAGACCCCCGTGCACTCTTCCAGAAATCGCACGCCAAACGTTCCCGCGCGTTCCCTTGAAAGATCGTCCAGGTAACGGTAGCCGAATATCAGAACAAAGAGGGCTGTGTAGACAAGAAAAAGAGTCGCCCATCCCTGTGCTCGCGTAAGACCCAGCATTCCGGTCTGCTGTGTTTCGCGCGGCAAACTCGGCTCTCGATTCGAAGGTGAGTGACTGGCCATGAGATCGTACTTGAGCGCTCGATTATGCGCCAAAGTAGGCGTGCATCGGAAGGAAAGAAGGAGGGGAAGCACAACCAAGAGTTCGAGTGGAGACTCGACTAAGTGACCGTGATGACGACTCAGGGGACCAATCGCGACTTCGAAAGTAAATCCAGGCAAGCCTGCCAGCAGCAGGCTGAATCAGGAGCCGCGGTGACGGTTACCCGTGAAAATCGAGCTGGCAATCGTGAGCGCCAGCAACGCCACCATCGCGAAAGACAGAATGAAGACCACCACAATATTCTCCCTTCCAAGACAGAAATGGGAAGGGCAGTTAGGCTGCCAAATCCAATCTACCTGTTTTCATCAAGATACGGAGATTAACGGGGAAATTCTGTCACTAGAGGGATGCATGTGTCACTCAGAAGCGACAAATTTACCAGTAATAGTACTAGAATGAAAAGTCCGGAACGAAGCCCGAATACCTTCTCGATACCGCCTAAGCCCTAAGCCTTACTAAGTCTGATCGACCCATCCCCCGTGTGAATCGTCAGAGGCTGTCCACCGCCATTCATCTTTCCGTGGAGCTGCGAATTGCTGAACGTGCCCTCGACCGTCACCGGCAAGCCCACGCTGATATGACCATCGCCCGTACTGGCATCAATATTCGCCTGGAAATCCCCTGGTAAAGACAGGTCCACGCTGCCATCGCCTGTCCGGATGCTCCAGCTACTCGACATCTTCGAGCCCGGAAGAACGAGAGTATTCACGCTTCCATCCCCGGTCCGAATATTCAGCGCGTCAAATCGCCCGCCGATCCGCATGTGGCCATCTCCGGTGTCTGCGTCCAGCTTGCCGTCCAAATCCCGGGCCTCAATCGAGCCGTCCCCCGTGTGTATCCGCAGGTCGCCCTTCAGCGTATCCGCGTTGATGCTGCCGTCGTTGGTATGGAGCACGATAGTGCCCGTCAACGAACTTGCCTTTATCGAACCATCTCCGGTGTTTACGCTGACGTTTCCGTTGATAGCACTCGCATTCACCGAGCCATCCCCCGTGTGCGCGTCCACATCTCCGTCTCTGGGCATCTGCACTTCGATGTGCAGCTTCCTTGTGTTGTGGCCCCAGGACCATCCCCAATGGCCCGTGACGCGGGCAATCAGCTCCACCCTGTCCCCATCCTGCTTAGATTCGATGTGCAGGTTTTTATCCAGTTCATAGCCTTCATATTCGACACGGAATTGAACGGTCTTTGAATCGCTCGTGCTGATGCGCACGCTGCCATCATTCGTGTCGATATGCACGTTGGCGCGGCCCGTAATGGTGTAGTTCTTGGTCACGTCCGCAGCATTAGCGCGCGGCACCAACGCCACCCCAGCGAGCAAGGCAGCACAGGCGATCCCCAACCGGACAGCCGTAGTGCGGCTAGAAAGCAAGTTCATGGCTCAAAACCTCCGAAGCATAGCGTTCTGACAGTAGGTACGACACCCCGGGTCAAAATGTTCCCTGAAGCGGCGCACCACTCAACCCAGCGCCTTACGGCTCCAATAGACGATACTCAGGTCCTAATCGTCTGATAGGGCCTTGCCCCCGTCTATGGTCAGCGCGCTTACCCTTGGGGCCGGGCCAAACCAACAAGGGTTGAGCAAGACGCTCGCTTGCTGCTAACTTGAGCTTCATAGAGCTATGAGCACCCACTCAAAGCAAAAGAAGGCCGCCAAAGAAATAGCGGAGATTCTCTATGCCTCGTTGAAGCAATTCTCCGAACAGGAGCAGCAGAGGCGTATAACGAAAATTCAAGAAATAGGCGAAAAGGCGAAGTTGCAAGAACGCTCAGCGCCGGGCAGCGGCCTTCTTAGGAGTCGTCGATAGACGCTTCGCCGCGCCCGGTTTGGCCCGCAGGGCCGCCAGAAACTGCTCCGTAGGCAACGCATTGATGACGTCGCCCTTCTCGAGCCACCCCCGCCGCGCCATCATCACCCCGTAGCGAATAAACGACAGATTCCCCGCATTGTGCGAGTCCGTCGAAATGACCACCTTCACGCCTCGCTCTTTGCACATCCGCAAGTACACGTCCTTCAAGTCCAGCCGGTCGGGATACGAATTACACTCCATGGCCACGCCATGCTTGGCGCAAGCCTCCAGGATCTTCTCCATGTCGTAGTTGATCGGATCGCGCCGCAGAAGCAGCCGCCCCGTCGGATGCGCGATGATCTGCGTATAGGGGTTTTCAATCGCCGCCAGCATCCGCCCCGTCATCGCCGTACGGTCCAAGTTGAAATAAGAGTGAATCGAGCACACCACCACATCCAGTTGCGCCAGCAACTCGTCGGAATAATCCAGCGAACCATCCTTCAAAATATCGACCTCCGCTCCCGCCAGCACCCGGATTCCCAGCCCCTTGTCGCTCGTTTCATGAATCTTCTTGATGTGCGCCGCCATCCGCTTTTCATCCAGCCCATTGGCAACCGTAACCGCTTTCGAGTGGTCCGTGATGGCGATGTACTGGTGGCCGAGCTTCCGCGCGGCCTCGGCCATTTCCTCGATGGAATTTTTCCCATCGCTGGCCGTCGTGTGCATCTGCAAATCGCCCTTCATGTCCTTCAACTCAATCAGGTGCGGCAGCTTATGCGCTTCGGCGGCGGCGATTTCGCCCGTGTTCTCGCGAAGCTCTGGCGGAATATAGTCAAGCTTCAGCTTCGCGTAAATCTCTTCCTCCGTGCGCCGCGCCACCGGCTTTTCACCTTTGAGCGTCGCCAGCGCATACTCGTTCAGCGTGAGCCCCATGTCGTTGGCGCGCCCGCGCAGCGCCACGTTGTGTTCTTTCGATCCCGTGAAGTAGAGCAGCGCCGCCCCAAAGCTTTCTTTTTCAAGCAGCCGAACATCCACCTGCAAGCCGTTTTCCAGCGTGAAGCTGACTTTGTTCTCCCCGTGCGCCAAAGTTTGGTCGATCCCGGGAAACTCGAGAATATGCTTCGCCAGCGCATCCACATGTTTTTGCGAAGTATGCCCATCCCCAAGCGTCAGCAGCAAATCCAAATCTCCCACTGTCTCCTTACCCCGCCGCAGCGACCCCGCCGGAGTCACGCTTTCCACGGCCTTCCCCGCTTTCTTGATGTGCGTGATGATCGCCGTGGCCGCTGCTTCCGCCGCATCGATGTGGAATCGCCCCGTGGATTTCTTGAACACCTCGATGGCTTTCAGAATGTTCTGTTCGCTCTTCTCGCCAAAACCCGGCAGGTCGCGGAGTTTACCTTCCTTCGCGATTTTCTCCACATCAGCAACAGTCCCCGCCTTGAAGTTGGACCACAGAAACGCCACCTTCTTCGGCCCCAGCGATTGCAATTGCAGTAATTCAAGAATCGTCGCGGGATATTTCTTCAACAGCTTCTTCCGCAGCGCATAATCGCCCGTCTTAACGATCTCCTGAAGATGCTCCACCATCCGCTCGCCGATTCCCGGCAGTTCTTCCAGCTTCTCCGGCTGCGTGACGAGCTGCTCGATCGATTCCGGTAGTCCATCGATCAACTCCGCAGCCTTTTCATAACTGCGGTAACGGCCAATAATGGCCCCATCAATTTCCAAAAGCTGCGCCGTCTCGCGCAGTATCCGTGCGATCTGTTTGTTGTCCATGGGCAGATTATAAAGCTATAAGCCGGCGAAAAACACGCGCGTGCAGTCCGAGCAGTGGATTCTCAGTTTCCGATTAGCGTTTATCAGGCATGGAGGCGCTTGAGCTTCTGCGGCGAGCTGGTATCGGGGCACTGAATCATGTCTCGCAAGGAGCCAGTCTATATCCTCAAAGAATTAAGGGGTCGGGGGCGGGCAGCAGCGCCTTGATCGCCTCCCCCAGCTTCGCGAGTCCCTCATGCTTGGATAGGATTATGTCGAAGGCAGTGGCTGCGAGCAGGGACCTACAGAACTCTTGGCCGAACGTCGTGAAGCCGACGATCTTCGTGCCGGGCAGTATGCCGCGCAGGACCGATGCCGCCTCTACTCCATCCATCCTCGGCATGCTCAGGTCCAGAATCACCAGGGCGGGTGTGCGCTCCTTGGCTTTCTCGATGGCAGCGACGCCATCCTCAGCCTGGCAGCAGGCCTTGAAAGGAGTGGCCCTATCGATGAAGTTGCAGATGGCGCCGCGCACCGCAGCGCTGTCATCGACGACGAGGATTCACGGCGTCTGGGGAGATGGCATGGCAGAAGAAACTACTAGTTTTTATTGTCTACGGCAATACGAATTTTCTGTGTTTTTCGTATTATTTATTCTCCACCGTTTGCCAGTTGCCTGAAATTGATCTTAGGCCCATCGGTACAAACCATTTGGATAATCGAAAACTCAAGTCCGCACATCCGGAATGGAGAGGTCCCAGAATCAAGGATTGCCAACGCTCGCTGTGCGATAGACTCTTTTTAGGAAGCGGTGCACAAATTGCTCGCATCGCAATCAGTGTCGTCCAGATTCATTCGTTGGAGGGCAGAGTGCGTTCCTTAATCGTAGCAATTCTATCCTCCATCGCTCATCGGCCCTGTTTCCTCGGCGCAAACACAAAAGCCTGCGCACGTATCAGGCGCGCCCGAGAAAGTGATCATCGACACCGACATCGGCGACGACATCGACGATGCCTTCGCGCTTGCCCTTGCCCTCAAGAGCCCCGAGCTTGAAATTCTCGGCATCTCCACCACCTTCGGAGATACCGAAAGTCGCGCCAAAATCGTGGATCGCATGCTCGGCGAAGCCGGCCGCGCGGATATTGCCGTCCTGGCCGGCGCCCCCAAAGCGAGTAAGGCTCCGATGACCCAACGCCGTTTCGGCGAAGGCGGCCATTTCGCAAAATCCTCTCATCCCAACGCCGTGGACTTCATTCTGGAAAACATTCGCCGTTATCCCGGCCAAATCACGCTAATCGCCATCGGTCCGCTAGATGAACGTGGGCGCGCTCATCGACAAAGACCCGCAAACTTTTCTCAAGCTCAAACGCGTGGTAATCATGGGCGGTTCGATTAAATGCGGCTACGGCGAGATTTGGTTTTGCACCGCTCACGGCCCCGATGCGGAGTGGAACATCATCAACGACATCCCGTCGGCCAAGAAGCTCTTTCTCTCTGGCGTTCCGCTCTACGTCATGCCTCTCGATTCGACGCAACTAAAGTTTGACGAAGTCAAACGCGCCTTCTTATTCCGCCAGGCAACGCCGCTCACTGACGCTTTAACCCTGCTCTATCACGAGTGGGGCCAGCAAACCCCGACTCTCTTCGATCCCATGACCCTCGCGTACATCCTGAATCCCCAAATTTGCCCCGTCGAGCCCATGCACATCCGCGTCGACGACAAAGGCTTCACTCGTCCTGAGCCGGGCGCTCCCAACGCCCAAGTCTGCATGCACTCCGATTCCGATGCTTTCTTCCATCTCTTAATCGGCCGCCTAGTCGCTCCGTAGCCGGTAGCACTCGCTCTCCTCAATCGCCGTGCGAGGGTTTTCTGTTCCTCTACTTTCTTTACCTCCTCTGCTTCATTTACTTCCCTAAAAAAAATGACCGGCAGAGGGGCGCTCTCTGCCGGCCGAATGTTTCCTGGTTTAATTAAGCTGGCTTTGCCACGTTCGCTGCCTGGGGGCCTTTCGGTCCCTGGACAATCTCGAACTCTACCGTATCCCCTTCCTGCAAAGTGCGGTAGCCATCCCCTACGATAGCGGAATAATGAACAAAAACATCTGGACCATCTTCGCGCCCGATGAAGCCATATCCTTTCGAGTTATTAAACCATTTCACGGTTCCTTGCACTTATCTTCTCCTCCTGGTGGAGACCTGGATGTTTCTCGTGGCCGGCTAAATCGGGACACATGCAGCCGCCAACGACACAATTTGCGCGGAGTGTAACAGAATGACGCATTCAGTCAAGAGAGCAATCGCGTCTGCTGTCACACGAAAATGAACGGATATTCGTCTATAAAATCGAATGAATAGGATTCCGCCCTCTTTCGCCCGCCTGTGTCAGGCCGCGGCTAGTCCTGCAACCTCAAGTGAACACAGGGTTTGTGAAACATTTGTTTCGCGATCGAAGTCTCAACGGAAAATAACCCCAGGATCCACCGGATTGCCGCGTTGGCAACACTGCTTTCTAATCCGCTCTGATTGGGAACTGCAGGAGTCGTCGGCACAATCTCGGCTTCAGCGGCTCAACGCGTGGTAAAGAAGAAAAGCCGGCATCGCGTTTTGCGTCCTTGGCAAGTCATTATGACCGTAGCAGGAAGCGCAGATAATACAGAATTCCCGCAATGGATTTTGCGTCGCGGATTTTGTTTCGGCGAATCATCATTTCCAGTTCGCCGTGCGTGAAAGCCTTAAACGTAATTTTCTCATCTTCCTCCGGCTCGGCTTTGCCGGGAGTCAAATCTTCGGCGAGAAGAATGTACATGCGCTCTTCGAGAAAACCCGGTGTGGGAAAAATGTCGAGGAAAACGTGAAAACGCTTGGCGCGGTAACCGGTTTCCTCGATCAGTTCGCGGGCGGCAGCTTTGCGCGGATTCTCCCCGTTGTCGATGCGCCCGGCGACGAGCTCCCAGAGGAATTGCCGCGTCGCGTGACGATATTGGCGAATCAGGAGAATGCGGCCGTCGGGCAATGCGGGGAGCACGACGACGGAGCCGGGATGCGTAATCACTTCGCGAGTGGTGCGAAAACCGCCGGGCTCGATCACTTCATCGCGGCGAATGCCGAAGATGGGGCCCTTGTAAATTATTTTGCTGCGAAGAATCTTGGCGGTTGTGCGGCTGGCTTCTTTTGGTGGCATAGTTCGTACGGTTTCTCCGGCGTTATCATACACTGTAGAAGCCGGGCTTTAGCCCGGCACTTCGAAATCACAAGAGCATGGCGATCAATACCATCATCGTGGATGACGAGAAACCGGCGCGTGAAGAGCTCGCGTTTTTGTTGAAAGCGTTTCCCGAAGTCAATGTGATCGGGCAAGGGAAGAACGGCGTGGAAGCCGTGGCGCTGATCAAGGAGCACGCGCCCGATCTCGTTTTTCTCGACGTGCAGATGCCGGGACTCGACGGATTTGGAGTGCTGAAAAAATTGGTCGAGCGGAAAATGAAGATGCCGCACGTGGTGTTTGCGACGGCCTTCGATCAATACGCGGTGCAGGCGTTCGAGGTGAACGCCGTGGACTACGTGCTGAAGCCGTTTGACAAGGCGCGCATCGCGAAAGCCATTCAGCGCGCGCGAAAAATGCTGGACACGCATACGTCGACGACGGAGCGGCTCGAGCAGCTCGTCAGCCAGCTCGGTGCGACGAAAAGCGCGCCGCAAAAAGTGAAGGTGCTGGTAAATTCTCAGCAGCGGCTGCTGCTGGTGAACGGGGAGGACATAATTTTCGCCACGACGGATGGCGCTGCAATTGTCGTTGTGACGCGAGATGTCGAGGGTTCCTCGAACTACCGCACGCTCGAAGAACTGAACGCCACTCTCGATTCCGATTCCTTCTGGCGGCCGCACCGCTCGTTTCTCGTCAACACGCAACACATCAAGGAAGTCGTGCCGTGGTTCAACTCCACCTTCATCCTGAAAATGAACGACAAGAAAACCACCGAAGTCCCCGTAAGCCGCGTCCAGGCCCGCCGCCTCCGCGAACTTTTCAAACTGTAGTTTTCAACCACGCCAGTGAAGTTAAGGCGATGCCAAGCTGTGTTAGCATTCCCCGTACACTTCTGCGCTGAATCCAACGAGCTGAAATGTGTACGCAATCGCGAGCATACCACGATTCCGGCTGTGCCACCAGCTTCACGATGGATTTTTCGCTTAACGACCACCAAAAACTGATACGGGATACGGTTCGCCAATTCATGGAGGCGGAGGTGCGGCCTTCGGTGAAGCAGCGCGACCGCGAAGAGCGTTTTCCCGCCGAAGAAATCAAAAAACTGGCGGAACTGGGCTGCTGCGGGATGTTGATGCCCGAAGAATGGGGCGGGCCGGGGCTCGATACGCTTTCGTATGTGCTGATGCTGGAGGAAGTGGCGCGCGTCGATGCAGGGATGGCTACGTCGCTCGGCGTGACGAATTCGGCGGTGCAAGTGCCGCTGCTGAAATTCGGCACGGAAGAACAGAAGAAAAAATATTTGCGCCGCTTGGCCACGGGAGAAATTCTCGGCGCGTTCTGCCTGACGGAGCCGGCGGCCGGCTCGGATGCCGCGGGAATTCAAGCGCGCGCGGTAGCCGACTGCGCGAGTTGGTTCGGGGCTCGGAGACAAGATGGTCGCCGGCGCCGGGACTGGCCCCGCGCAGGCGCCTGGGGCGGGGCGCCGCTCGGAACGCCGAGCGGCGATATTTATCGGCTGAACGGCACGAAGACGTGGGTCTCGAACGGGCACGTCGCTGGGCTGTTTATTGTGTTTGCCAAGACTGACCCCGAAGCGGGCGGCAAAGGCGTTACGGCATTTCTGGTCGAGCCGGGCTTTACGGGGTTCAAGGTTGGGCGGCACGAGGACAAGATGGGCCAGCGCAGTTCGCCGACGGTCGAGATTTTGCTGAACGACTGCGAAGTGCCGCGCGAGAACCGGCTGGGCGAAGAAGGGCAGGGGCTGAAGATTGCGCTGAGCACGCTGGACGGCGGGCGGATCGGGATTGCGGCGCTGGCTCTGGGGCTGGCGCAGGGTGCGCTGGACGAGTCGGTGAAGTATGCCAAGCAGCGGCGCGCGTTTGGGAAAACGATTGGCGAGTTCCAGGCGATTCAGTGGATGCTGGCGGACATGCAGACGGAGATCGAGGCGGCGCGCGGGCTGGTCTATCATGCGGCGTGGCTTAAGGATACGCACCCGGGGAAGCTGGGGGCGGCGGCGTCCAAGGCGAAGCTGTATGCCAGCGAGATGGTGAACCGGGTGGTGGCGAAGGCGGTGCAGATTCATGGGAGCTCGGGATATTCGCGGGAGACGGATGTCGAGCGGATGTACCGGGACGCGCGGGTGATTACGATTTATGAGGGGACTAGCGAGATACAGAGGACGATCATTGCTCGGGAACTCCTGGGGAAGTCCAGATGAGGCACACGACCTAAAGGATTGGAGCTGGCTTCGCGAGGCGTCACATCTCGAAATTCTCCTTTGACAATTGTTAACTATTATGGTAGTTATTACGTCCAGTCTAGAAAAATCAGCTGGTATTCCGGCTAAACGCCGAGACAACCCAATAAATAGTCCTCGTATCCTCGCCAAGATTTCGAGCCTCAACTAAGTCGTTTAGACGCAACACTTAGCAAAGCGTCGTGCAGACAAGCTGCATCTAAAGGACTCTACTGCACAGGCACGACCCCTTTAGAAGCGAACACTTACAGAAAAACCGGTGGTCGGAAGAGGTCTTGACCGAACGGCACTGAAGGCAGAAGCGGGTGACGACAGGGGCTGCGGGGAAGAAGAGGAAGCGGGTGATCAGCGGGATGCGGCCTACGGGGAGGCTGCATATTGGGCATTACTTTGGGGCGCTGGAGAATTGGGTGCGGTTACAGAATGACCCGGGGTATGAGTGTTTTTACTTTATTGCGGATTGGCATGCTTTGACGAGCGACTATGCGGATACGTCGGGGGTGGCGCAGAACACGATTGAGATTATGACGGATTATTTGGCGGCGGGACTTGGATCCGGCTAAGTCGGTGATTTTTCTGCAGTCTTTGGTGCCGGAACATGCGGAGTTGCATTTGTTGTTGTCGATGGTGACGCCGTTGAGGTTGGCTGGAGCGGGTGCCGACGTATAAAGAGGCGTTGGAGAACGTTAAGGATAAGGACCTGCACAATTACGGGTTCCTGGGGTATCCGTGTTGCAGACGGCGGACATTGTGATTTACAGCGAAGCCGGAGACGCGGGCTTATATGTGCCGGTGGGGGAGGATCAGGTTTCGCACGTGGAGACTGAGCCGCGAGATTGTCGAAGGTTCAATTTCATTTTATGGGTTTCTCGATCGACTTGAGGACCACTGGAATCCGAGCGAAGAGACTTCGGCCGGAACTTGACATCGGCTCTTCATCGGAGCGAAAGTTCGAGCCAGGCTGACCGTGATGATGCCAGAAAACTGACTCGGCGGCAACAAAAGAGCTGCTCCCAAAGCGATCGAAAAGCATCGGCAGCTAGTCAATTTTGTTAAGCGAAGACGCGAGAAGACAGCGAAGTTCGTTTCGACATGCGCGAGGTTCTGAATGAGCCGGAAGTGATGCTGACGAAGACGCCGAGGATACCTGGGTTGGATGGGCGGAAGATGTCGAAGAGTTATGGGAATGCGATTACGTTGAGCGAGACGGATGAGGAGATACGGAAGAAGACGAAGGTGATGGTGACGGACCCGGCGCGGAAGAGGCGGACGGATCCGGGAAATCCGGACGTGTGTCCGGTGTACGACTGGCATAAACTGTTCTCGGCGGGGGAGCCGGGGCGGTTGGAGTGGGTGCGGCAGGGGTGCACTACGGCGGGGATTGGGTGCATTGAGTGTAAGGCGGCGATGGCGGAGAATTTGATCAAGTGGATTGCGCCAGTGCGGGAACGGCGGGTGGAGTGGGAGAACGATCCGAGGCGCGTGTTTGGAAATATTGATGAGGGGTCGAAGCGGGCGCGGGTGGAGGCGAAGAAGACGATGGAGCGGGTGAGAGAAGCGGTTTTGCGTGGGAGGAGAAGAGGAAAGAGCTGGCGAGTGGAGTGTAACGAGATGACAGGAAAAATCGAAGAGAGATTTCTCACTTCGCGAGCCGACCGTTTCGCAGGAGCGAAACGGGAAGCGAAAAGTCGGTCGCTCCGTTCGAAATGACAGTAGCTGGGTTGGGCGACAGAGGATAGACGAAGAGCACAGCCAGAATTGGCTGTGCCACCAAAGACGGAAGAGAAAAAGCGCCGGTCTGAAGAACGGCACCGACAAAGACAACAGTTGGAGCAGGCGACGAATGCCGAGAAGAAGATGACGAGTGACGAAACGGTGAAAAAACAGAAGGGGGATTTCTGGCTTTGGTCGAAATGACGTTAGTTGCGCTGGGCGGCAAAGGGAAAGGGAAGAATGGCGACGCCGGGGAACAAGTTGACGCGGGATGCGGCTTACAAGGTGCATATACCTTTGTATGAGGGGCCGCTGGACCTCTTGCTTGATTTGATCAAGAAGCAGGAGATGAATATTCATGACATTCAGATTTCGCTGATTACGGCGCAATACTTGGAATATTTGCACAAGCTGGAAGAGTTGAATGTGGATGTGTCGGCGGATTTTATTTATATGGCGGCGACGTTGATTTACATCAAGTCGAAGATGCTTTTGCCGCCGGATCCTTTGGGTGCGGAGGAAGGGGCCGGAGGGCGATCCGCGGGCGGAGTTGGTGCAGCGGCTGGTGGAGCACGAGAAATTCAAGAATGCGGCGCAGCTTTTGTATCAGAAGCAGCAGATTGAAGAGAACGTTTGGTCGAAGCCGGACAAGTCGCTTTACAACGACGAGGGGACTGAGGGCGAGCTGGTCGTTTCGCTTGTGGATTTGGTGAAGGTGTTTCAGCAGGTTCTGGAGCGGCGAAAGGAAGTTTCGCGGATCGAGTTGCAGCACGAGCAGTTTACCGTGGCGCAGATGATTGCGGCGTTGCGGGCGCAGATTCTGGCGAGCGCGGACAGCATGGTGAATTTGATTCAGTTTTTTGAGGCTTGTCCTTCGCGGCACGCGATGATTGTGGCGTTTTTGGCGGTGTTGGAGATGGTGAAATTGCAGGCGGTGGGATTGGCGCAGGAGAAGCAGTTTGGGGAGATTGTGGTGAGGAAGGGGAAGGCGTTTGATGTGATTTTTGATGAGCGGGGCGGGATAAAGCAGATTGATGAGGAATACAGATAGTGAGGTAGAGGAAGTAGATGAGGTAGAGGAAGTAGAGAGAGTCGGAGTCCAGCGCTAGAATGCTCGAGAGAGCGCGAGAGGCTTTGCGGCGAGAAGAGATTTCCTTTGCTACCTGAATGACCTCCTTTACGTCCTTTACTTCGTGAGCATTCACAGGGGTTTGTTCATGACAAACGAAGAGAGAAAAGCGGCACTGGAAGCGATTATTTATGCGGCGGATGAGCCGGCGACGATTGAGCAGTTGGCGAAGGCGCTGGGCGAGGAGAAGCTTGTGGTGCAGGCAGCGCTGGATGAGTTGGTGGCGAAGCTATGGCTCGGAGGAGCGCGGGATCGAGATTCGGGCGGTGGCGGGCGGGTACAAGCTTTATACGAAGCCGCAGCAGCATGATGTGGTGCGGAGATTTATCAAGAGTTTGCGGCCGCCGCTGCGGTTGACGATGCCGGCGCTGGAGACTTTGGCGGTGATTGCTTACAAGCAGCCGGTGACTTCGCCGGAGATTTCGGAAATTCGCGGGGTGAATACTTCGGGAGTGATCAGCACGCTTTTGGACAAGCGGTTGATTACTACGGCGGGGCGGAAGGAAGTGATTGGGCGGCCGATTCTTTATAAGACGTCGAAGGAATTTTTGATGCGGTTTGGGTTGAGCGATTTGGAAGAGTTGCCGAGCTTGAAGGAGTTTGAGGCGCTGGCTCGAGAGGCGTTGGGGAGCGATGAGGGAGTGGCGCCTTCGGGTGAGGAAGTGGCGAGTGACGAGTGGCGAGTGGCGAGCGAAGGAGCGGGTACAACCGAGGCTGGCGGGGACGCAGCGTCCGAGGGAGCGGGTTCGGATGATGCACACGCATGACAGCGCAGCCGAAGCGATCGCGCACGTGCGAGATGGATCTTGCGGAGGCGGAAGCGTTTCGCGAACACGAAGCTCTGGCGACATCCGAGGGAATGCCTTCGGGGCAATTGGATGAAGACCCGCCACCGCCTGTTGTGAAAGTCGACAGTTGCTGGAGAGTAGATTTCCCACCGAAAGATTAGGCACGGGGATACGTCGTGAAGACGTAAATCGGCTCCTACGAAGAACATGCCGTGCCCCTACGAGACAAAACTGAATGCAAGAGAGATTGCAGAAGATTATTGGGCGGGCGGGGATTGCTTCGCGGAGGCATGCGGAGCAGCTGATTCTAAGCGGACAGGTGCGCGTGAACGGCGTGGTGGTGCGGGAGCTGGGGACTAAGGCGGATCCGGCGAAGGACAAGATTGAGGCGGCGGGGCGAACGGTTGGAACGGTGGCGCAGAGGAATGTTTATCTAGCGCTGCACAAGCCGCCGGAAGTGGTTTCGACGATGGCCGATCCCGAGGGGCGGAAGACTTTGCGGAATTGTTTGCGGGGATTGCCGGAGCGGGTGTTTCCGGTGGGGAATCTGGAGTATGCGGCGTCGGGGCTGGTGTTTTTGACGAATGACGGCGATTTGGCGGCGGAGATGTTGAAGAACTGGGCGCATATCGAGCAGGTGTATCACGTCAAGGTGAAGGGGATGCTGACGCTGGCGGATCTGGAGCGGCATCGGAAAAGAAATTGGATTGAAATGAAGACGGTGCGGCAGCCGGACGCTACGCGCGGGCGCGCGGCGAATTTCTGGTACGAAGTGCGGATGCGGGATTCGAAGAAGGAAGAGTTGCGGCGCGTGTTGATGAAAGAGATGCATCCGGTGGAGAAGTTGATGCGGATTGGGTTGGGGACGCTTTCGGTGGAGGGATTGCCGCGCGGGAGATATCGGTTGCTGGGGCCGAAGGAAGTGGAGGAGTTGCGGCGGGAAGCGGCGGGGAAGAAAGACGAGCCGCGAAGTGAAGAAACGAAAGCGGAGCTTTCAACACAGAGTTCACAGAGGACGCCGAGGTCACACAGAAGAGAGAGAAAAGCGCCGGTCTAAAGACCGGCCACTACAAATTTGGAGCGGCGCGTGCCTGCCACGGCGCAAGCGAGGCGTCCCTACACGTTCTTGCGATGGCACTCGAAAGATTACAGAAAATAATGGCGGCTTGCGGGATTGCGTCGCGGCGCAAGGCGGAGGAGATAATTGCGGCGGGACGAGTGACGCTGAATGGCGTAGTGGTGCGTGAGCAGGGGACTAAGGCTGATCCGGAAACAGATGTCATTTGCGTGGATGGGACGCCGATCGAGAAAGCGCGGAGAAGCTGCTTTATTTCATGTTGAACAAGCCGAAGGGCTATGTGACGACCGTGAGCGATCCGGAGGGGCGGCCGACGGTGATGGATATTTTGGGAAGAGCGTGGGGCGGGTTTATCCGGTGGGGCGGCTGGACTATGCGAGCGAGGGATTGCTTTTGATGACGAATGATGGAGCGCTGGCGCAGAAATGATGAAGGCCGGGTTCGCACATGCCGAAGACGTATCTGGTGAAGGTGAGCGGAAAGCCGGACGAGAAGAGGATTGAGCGTTTGCGGGCAGGGATTATGATTGAGCTGGAGGATGGGACGGCGAGTGAAAACTTCGCCGGCGAAGATACGGCTGTTCGAGGATGGGGAGAATCCGTGGTACGAAGTGGTTTTGATTGAGGGGAGGAATCGGCAGATTCGGACGGATGTTTGAGAAGGTGGGGCATTTGGTGGAAAAGATTCGGCGAGTGCAGATGGGGCCTTTGGTCCTGGATTTGGAGCCGGGGAGATTTCGGGCGTTGACGGGGAAGGAGATCGAGCAGTTGAAGAAAGCGGCGAGTGGGGAAGGAGGTAGAGGAAGTAAAGGAAGTAAAGGAAGTAAAGGATGAAGAAGACCGAGCGGAAAATTGGGAGCTTCGACACGCCAGGCGGGACGGAATTGCGCGGGGAATTTGCGAAGATGCGACAATGGTGAGGAACTGGCGGATGGGATTCCATGACACGGACGATTGAAGACTTGATACCGGATTATATTCGCGGGCTGCCGGTGTATGTGCCGGGGCGGCCGATTGAGGAAGTGGAACGCGAGCTGAAGATTCATGCGGTGAAGCTGGCGTCGAATGAAAATCCGCTGGGGCCGTCGCCGAAGGCGGTGGAAGCGGCGCAAGAAAGCGCTTGGCGAATTCGCAACCGTTATCCAGATGGAGGGACGCATCTGCTGCGCGAAGCGCTGGCTTCGCGGGCGGGAGTTTCGCCGGAAGAGATTTTCGTGGGGCTGGGGTCGAGCGAGATTATCGATCTGGCGTCGCGCGTGCTTTTGCGGGCTGGGCTGCAAGGGCTGACGTCGTATGGAAGCTATGCGCCGTTTTCGGTGGCGATTCGCGCGAGCGGGGCGGAGCTGGTGCTGGTGCCGCAGAAGCATTTTGCGTTTGATTTGAAAGCGATGGCGAAGGCGATCACGCCGAAGACGGCGCGTGATCTATCTGGCGAATCCGAACAATCCAACGGGAACGGCGTTCAGCGCGGAGGAATTCGCGGAGTTTCTTGGCGAGCGTGCCGGATGGCGTGCTGGTGGTGCTGGATGAAGCGTATATTCATTACGCGGCGAGCTTGAATCTGCAGGCATTCGGAGGAGTGTATCGCAAGCGAAAGAATTTGCTGATCCTGCGGACGTTTTCGAAAGTGTACGGGCTGGCGGGAATGCGCATAGGGTTCGCGATCGGGCGGCCGGAGCTGCTTTCCGCGATGAATAAACTGAGGACGCCCTTCAATACTTCGGGAGTGGCGCAGGCGGCGGCGCTGGCGGCGCTGGATGACCGGGAGCACGTCGAGCGGTGCATTGCGACGAACGCTAGCGAGCGAAAACGATTGAGCGAGGGCTTGGCGAAGCTGGGATTACGGCCGGTGCCGAGCGAGACAAATTTTATTTTTATGGAAGTGGGACCGGAAGCGAAAGAACATTTGCGACGAGCTGCTGCACCTGGGAGTGATCGTGCGGCCTTTGGGATGGATGGGATTTCCGGAAGCGATCCGCGTGTCGGTGGGGACGGCGGAAGAAAATGACAAGTGTCTGGCGGCGATGGGGCAGATTCTTGACGAAGCGCGCAGGAAAAGGCGAGTTGGCCGCGCGATGAGAGTGTTGTTGCCGGAAGGCGCGAGCGCTGCGGCTGATCCCATCCTCGAAATCCTGAAAAAATACAAGACGATCGCGGTGGTGGGATTGTCTTCGAATCCGGCGCGGCCGAGCTATGAAGTGACGGAGTACATGCAGAGCGCGGGATACAGGATAATTCCCGTGAATCCAAACGAGAAGGAAGTGCTGGGAGAGAAGAGTTACGCGCGGCTGGAGGATGTGCCGGAGAAGATTGAGATCGTGGACGTGTTTCGGCGAGCGGAGGATGTGCCGCCGGTGGTGGAAAGCGCGATGCGGGTTGGGGCGAAAGTAGTGTGGATGCAGTTGGGGATTGAAAATGCAGAAGCGGCGGAGCGGGCGAGGGCGGCGGGATTGATCGTGGTTGAGGATGCGTGCATTTTTGTGGAGCATCGGAAGAGAGTGAACCAGTTGGGTTGATTTAAGTTGACGCAGCTGAAGAGATCAGGCCCGCGCAGACTTGTTGCGCGGGTTTTTGTTTTGAGCAAGAAAGCGAAGCTACAAGGTATGCATCGCCGAGATGGGTCGCAACGCAAAGGATGCGTTCTACACGTTAACAGGTACGGGCAAGGGACGACGGTATCAGCCGGGGAGAGGGAAGACCATAAGATTGCGTTTGCCGGGTAAGACGACGCCGAGAAAGCGGCCGTCAGGGGAGATGGCGAAATCGCGAAACGTGAGGCCGTGGAGGATTGGCTGCGGGGTTGGTTGGAGGATGGGGACTTCTTTGCCGGGTTGGTGTGGGAGGAGCGGAGGAATATTAATCCAGACAATGTCGCCGGACTTTCGTTCGGTGGCGCGCTTGAGCAGGATGCGATTTTCGTCGGGGGCCCAGTGGAAAACGCCGAGACCCACGCGGAGTCGGACAAAATGATCAGGAACGGCGAGATTGCGCACTTCGAGGATTTCGCGGTCGATGAAATAGGCGACTTTTTCGCCACTGGGTGAAACGGAGAGGCCGCCTTCATAGCCGTCGAGCGTGGCGACTTCTTTGTCGTCTTGTGCGAGGAGTTCAAGACGCTGGAGTCGGGGAGGGCCGGTTAGCGCGCGGTTGCGTTCAACGGCGATAGCGGCATTGGTGCCGGGGATGCGATCGGAGTCGATGAAGGTGCGGCCCTCGAAGGCGGGGCCCGCCGGGCCTGTGGCGATGTTCGTGTAGCGGAAGGAGAAAAGCATGCGCGGCTTAACGGCTTCGGTGAGGTAGACGATGGTGGCGTTGTCCTGCAGCCAGGTGGCGTCGAAGCAGTCCTGGATGGTGCTTTCGCCTTTGCCGAGGCGGATTTCTTTGCCGTTGTCTTCGAGCGCGAGGGTCATGAAGGAGTCTTCGGTGCGGCCGGATTCGTCGACGACGGTGGTGGTGAAGAGCTGGGCAAGGATGAGGCGGCCGTTGGGAGACCAATGGAAAGCGTCGCCGATGTAGGAAAAAAGCTGATCGCCGCGATTGAATTTGTCGCCTTGGAGAAGACGGCGGCGCTTGCCGTTGAGTTCCTGAATCCAGATATCGTCGTGTTGAAGATCGTATTTTTTGGTTTTGATGTTGCGGCGGACGGAATAGACGATGCGGCCGTCGGGCGCGAAAGAGAAGGCGGTGATTTCGTCGTCGATATTTTGGAGGGGCTTGTCGAGATCCTGGGCGCGTGCATGCGGAACAAAATAACTGATTACAAAGAAAAGGATCAGAGAACAAAGATAGGAAGGCCGGAGAAGTCTGGCGGGGAAGAGAAGACGAATCATGGTTGGAAGGGCGCCTTCGATGGAGTTTGCGGCACGGGGTGGGGGCCGGTGAATTCGGAGCAGCAGGGTTTTTGAACAGGGGTGAATTCCATGAACTCGACGCGGGTGTCGTCGGCGTCGTAGAGATTAAGCTGCCACTTGCCGTCGCGGCCGATTTTGGGAGGCTTCGGAAGGCTTGATGCCGGCTTTGACGATTTGGCTGGAGATGGCGTGAATGTCTGGAACGCCGAGAGAGATGTGGTTCATGACTCCCAGAGTGTGCTTATCGGCGGTGGGGGAGATTGGAGCATGTACTCGACCCAATCGGTGCCGTCGGGGACTTGCATGGCTACCCAGTTGGTCTCGTCATCTTTCATGCCGCCGTGCCAGTACGGCCGGAAGCCGAGGAGATCTTTGTAGAAATGATCGGTGGCGGCACGGTCCTTGACAACGAAGCCCGCATGAATGATGCGAACTGGATTGGAGGGAGTCGAGGGCGGCAGACCGGCGTTCAGATCCTCGGAATGTCCTAAGTGATAGGAATCCGTGATCGAAAGGTGATGCCCTTCGGGATCCTGGAACAGAATACGGATGAGTTCGCCGCCGCGCTTCTTCCTGACCTCGTCAAAATAGATTTTGTTAGCTTTGAAGAATTTTTTGAATCCCTCCATCTCGTCGGTCAGAAAAGATACTTCGGCGAGAAGATTTGAAGGAGGAGGAGCGGGCACTTTTTCGAGCGTGATGCGCTGCCCGCTGGGGAGAAGCAAGAATCGCGTCGGAACATTCTCGCAGTACTGGCAAGAATGGTTCGGATCAAAGAGTGTCTGATAGAACTTGTGAGCCTCGGGGATATTCGTAGACAAGGACGGTGGCGCCGGCGATCCCCAGAATGCGCGGGCGCTTCGGCGGTTTGCGCTTCGCAACAGCGCCGAAACAGAGGAGCAAACTCGCGAGCAGCACTGCGAACTTTTTCATGCTATGACCTCAGAGATTTTACGCCTACTCGGTTCAATGGATGCCCGAAGAATTTTGACATGGGGCGCGACTGTTTGGGAAATGCCTCACTGCTTTGGTCCGGGGTGCGGCCCAGTGAACTCGGAGCAGCAGGGTTTTTGGACGGGCTTGAATTCCATGAATTCGACGCGGGTGTCGTCGGGATCGTAGAGGTTGAGCTGCCATTTGCCGTCGCGGCCGATCTTGGGTTCTTCGGTGAGCTTGAGGCCGTCGTTGCGGAGCGCGCTGTTCGGTGGCGTGGATGTCGGTGACGCCGATGGCGATGTGATTCATGATGCCGAGGAGCTTTGATCGGCGTCGGGGGAGATGTTGACCATGAATTCGAGCCAGTCGGTGCCGTCGGGGACTTGCATGGAGACCCAGTCGGTTTCGTCGTCTTTCATGCCTCCGTGCCAGTAGGGACGGAAACCGAGGATGTCTTTGTAGAAGTGTTCGGTGGCGGCGCGGTCGTGGACGATGAAGCCGGCGTGGATGATGCGCGCGTCCTCGAAGGCATCGGCGTCGATGGGTGGTCCGGAGGTGGAGGGGATTTGCCGACTTTCCGATGAAGCTGATGCGGTGACCCTCAGGATCGACACGGACAAGGCTGAAGTATCCTAGTCCGATCAGTCCCGGCGTTGATTCCGCTAATCAATCTGGGCGTGAACTTGATCTTCTGGGCCGTCAGATACCTTGCGAAGTGCGCCTTCAGGTCATCAGTACGAAGTGACTTCACCGAGCAAATTGATGGAGCGGGGGTCGGCGCAGCCATGAATGCCAAGGTCTGTTCCCGATTCACCATAAAGCTGTGGAGTTGACAGCGTTCCCAACAATTGCGATCACGTGCCGCCATGGCAGTCAGTCTAGGTACGTCGAGGCCGAGAAGTTTGCGTAAAAAAGCTGCCGGGCGGCGGGAATGTCCGTTGAAGACAGATGGTGACCTGAGCGATGTGCGAGATGCGAGGACGCTTCGGAGCGCTGGCCGCATAGAGGGAATGCGCAACGGCAAGCGGAGAAGGACGCTCAGCAGCAGCGCTAAAGTCTTGGTGGTCCAGTTCATGTACACCTCATGAATTGGATGTCGAGCGAGATTTTAGCTTGCGAATCTCGTCGAGGCGAGCGCGAAGGCGCTGTTCGAAGCCTTGGTCGGTGGGCTTGTAATAGTTGCGGCTGGCGAGGTTGCCGGGGAGGCAGGTCATGTCGGTGACTTTTTCGTCGAAATTGTGGGCGTATTTGTAGCCTTGGCCGTAGCCGACATTTTTCATGAGGCCGGTGACGGCGTTGCGGAGATGCAGCGGGACGGGGTCGGCTTCGGTTTTGTGCACGTCGTCGAGGACTTCGCCATAGGCAGTGTAAACGGCATTGGATTTGGGCGCGAGCGCAAGATAGACGGCGGCTTGGGCGAGCGCGAGATGGCCTTCGGGTGCGCCGAGAAAATCGAAGGCATCTTTGGCGGCGAGCGTGACGGCGAGCGCGCCGGGTTCAGCGAGGCCGATGTCTTCGCTGGCCATGCGGACCATGCGTCGGGCGAGGTAGAGCGGGTCTTCGCCGGATTCGAGCATGCGCGCGAGCCAGTATAGAGCGGCGTCAGGGTCGGAATTGCGCACGGATTTGTGCAGCGCGGAGATGAGATTGTAGTGCTCCTCGCCGGCTTTGTCGTAGCGAAGGAGTTTGCGCTGGAGGACGTCTTCGAGAAGTTCGCGGGTGATCGTGCGCGCGCCGCCCGCGCCGGGTTTGGCGCTGCGAGCGGCCAGTTCGAGCGTGTTGTAGGCGGAGCGGGCATCGCCGTTGGCGAACGATGCGATGCGAAAGAGCACGTCGTCGCTGGCTTCGACGTTTTCGTTGCCCAGGCCGCGTTCTTTGTCGGTGATGGCGCGCTTGAGGAGGTCCACGATTTGCGGTGTGGTGAGCGGGTCGAGGACATAGACCTTGGTACGTGAGAGAAGCGGCGAGATGACTTCGAACGAGGGATTTTCGGTAGTCGCACCAATGAACGTGATGTGGCCGGCTTCGACGTAGGGAAGAAAAGCGTCCTGCTGCGCTTTGTTGAAGCGATGGACTTCGTCGACGAAGACGATGGTGCGCAGGCCAGCGTGGGATTTGTGTTCTGCGGCGGCCATAACTTCCTTGATTTCCTTGATGCCGGCGAGGACGGCGCTGAAGGCCACAAACTCCGAGCGCGTGAGGCGGGCAATCAGGCGCGCGAGCGTGGTTTTGCCGCAGCCTGGCGGTCCCCAAAGCAGCATCGAGGTGATTTCGTCATTTTCGATTTGCTGGCGAAGCGGTTTGCCGGGACCGAGGAGTTTTTCCTGGCCGATGAATTCATCGAGCGTGCGCGGGCGCATGCGCTCGGCGAGCGGCTGGTGAGCCGAGTCTTCAACGGCGGGTTGGGGGAGCTTGGAGAAGAGGCTCATGGACAGGAAGAGTTTAGCATCGAAGACGGGCACGGCCCTTCGAAGCTCAGGGTAAACAGGCCCTGCCCCTACGGATGGGGATGGCGCTGGCGTGCGGCTTCGTAGAACAGGACTGCGGCAGCGGCGGCGGCGTTTAGAGACTCGATGCCGCTGGCCATGGGGATGCGGATGCGGGCATCGGCGCTGCGTTCGACTTCTTCAGGGAGGCCGGCGCCTTCGTTGCCGACGAGGAGAGCCACCGGCTCGCACCAGTCCACTTCCCAGGGGGATAGGACGCGCGGTTCGCCTTCGTGCGGTTCATGCACGCTGGATGCGAGCGTGCGAACATTGGCGATTTTCAGTTGCGTAAGAAGAATGGGCAGCGACATTCCGGGCAGTATCGGGAGATGAAGCGAAGCACCGGCCGAGGCGCGCAGGGCTTTCGGCGAAAAGGGGCTGGCGGTGCCGGATTGGCCGGAAGCGGCGGTGACCGCGCCTGTTGCTCCGAAGGCTGCGGCGGTGCGCAGGATGGTGCCGACATTTCCAGGGTCTTGAACACCAGCGAGCACCACGAGAAGCGGAGCACAGGCCGAGGCGGGGGCTTGGAGCAACTCATCTAGAGAAGCCGTGCGCGGCTGGACCAGGGCGGCTACGCCTTGTGGATGCTCCGTATCGGCGAGGCCCTCGAATAAGCGGTCAGTGGTGCGTAGAGCGGGAAAAGCCATTTCGGGCCTGCTTATAAGAGGAGCCAGACGTTCGTGATGGCGTTCGCCGGACTCGCTGAGGAGGACTGCTTCGATGCGGCAGCCGGAGCGAAGCGCTTCTTCGACGAGGCGGACGCCTTCAACGCCGACTGAGCCGGATTCCGTGGGAAGACCGCCGCGGAGCGCCATGCGGAATTCTTTGAGCCAGCGATTGTCGCGGCTGGTGAGGACTCCGGGCACGGCTGTGCTCGCTGCGGTACGAGCGGGTTTGCCGGGGGTGGCCATTGCAGGCAGGGTAACAAATTTACCCGCGAAGGGGTAATGGTCCTAAGCGAAACGCGAGGAAGGGGCCTAATAACAGTCATTTGCGGAGATGCCAAAGTATGGACGGCCATTGCAAGGGAACGGGGGGTATGGTAGCGTCGCCCGATTGAGTGAAATTGCGAGCGAAGCGCGAAATGCGGGCTTATGTCTTCGCCAAAGGCCAAAAAGTTGCCGGCAGAACTGTTGCGCGTGAATGCGCAAAACCCGGAAACGGAAGTGCTGCGTTACGCAGCGGACTTTCTCTCACGGGGAAGTGTCATTGGAATTCCTACTGACACGTTTTACGGGCTGGCTGCCGACCCGTTTAACCTCGCCGCGGTGGATGAAATCTACAGAGTGAAGGGGCGTCCGGAAACGCGGGCGCTTCCCATTTTGGTGCGTTCGCTCGAGCAGGCTATGCAGATGGCGCGCGAGGTGCCGGAGAATTTTTTGCGGCTCGCGCAGGAGTTTTGGCCGGGAGCGTTGACGCTGGTCGTGGATGCGGCGAACCGCTTGCCGCTGAAGGTGACGGCGAATACGGGAAAAGTGGCGCTGCGCTGGCCGAAGAGCGATGTGGCCCGAAGATTGATCGAAGAGTTTGACGGGCCGATTACGGGAACGAGCGCGAACATTTCAGGATTTCCGTCCTGCTCGTGCGCGGAGCAAGTGATGAAACAGCTTGGAGGGCGGCTGCCGCTGATTTTGGACAGTGGAGAAACCGGGGCCGTGCTCGGATCGACCATTGTCGAAGTTCGTGGCGGGGCGTGGAAGATTATCCGCGAGGGCGCGATTCCCTTGGCGGAGATTGAGAAGGCGCTGAAGTAAGGGAGGCGCTAAAGCACTCACCGGAGAGCGGGGAGTGTTGCGAGGAAGTCGAAGTCGCCGGTGAGGGAGAGTTGGAGTTCGCCCAGCGAGCGGCGATGTACGGAGACGACGTCGGTGAACCAGAGCAGCAGGCAGGGAACTTCGTCCGCAAGGATTTTTTGAACTTCGCTGCAGAGAACCTTCCTTTTTTCGCGATCCATTTCGGTGCGAATCTGATCGACCAGCGCGTCGATGCGCGGATTGCGGTAGTGTCCGCGCTTGGCGCCGTCGGGCGGAAAGCGCTTCGAGGAAAAAACAAATTCGAAGACGTCGGGATCGTTGTTGGCGCCGACCCAACGCGAATAGGTGAGCTGAAAATTGCCTCTTGCCGCGTCGGAGAGAAGGCACAGACGAGACGCAGAGAGCGCGTAGAAGCTGAGGCGCTAACGGGGCGGGGCATAGGAGATTTTACCGAGAATGGCGGGGGCGTGCGCGCCGGTGGCGCTGGGGAGATTACTGGGTCGGTGATGGAAGGTTTCGTAGGCGAGCAAGGCGAACGCGAAGGCTTCTTTGGCGTCTTCCGGGATGCCCAAGCGGGAAGATGGAATGATTTCGATCCTGCCGAGAGCGGCTGAGAGTTGCGCAACGACGAGCGGATTTTTTGCGCCGCCTCCTGAGACGACAAGTTGATGGATTTTTGTTTTGGGGAGGACGAAGCGGTTTAGGGCGTCGACGACAGAGAGCGCGGCAAAAATTGTGGCCGCGCGGATGAGATCGGCGGGTTTGGCGCTATGTTTTTTGCCGAGAGCGAGAATCTTTTTCAGATAGGCGTGGCCGTAATATTCGCGGCCTGTGGATTTGGGAGGAGCGAGCTTGAGATAGGGGTCACGCATCATTTCGTCGAGTAACGCGGGGATGGATCGGCCGCTCCGGGCGAGGCGAGCGTCTTTGTCGAAGCGCTGGCGGCCGCGGGTGAAGTGAGCGACGAGGGCGTCGATGAGCATGTTGGCGGGGCCGGTATCAAAGGCGAGGATTTGGTCTGGCTTTGCCCCGGGGGGAATGACGGTGATGTTGGCGATGCCGCCGAGGTTCAGGGAGACGCGGCCGAGTTTTTTGTGGCGATAGAGAAGATAGTCGGCGTAAGGGACTAGCGGCGCGCCCTGGCCGCCGAGTGCTATGTCGGCGGGGCGAAAATCGCCGACGTGGTGATGCCGGTGCGCGCGGCGATGACGGAGGGCTCGCCGATTTGTAGCGTCGAGGCCGTGGGGTGGCCGAGATAGGGCGCGGGCTTTCCCTGATGAAAGATAGTCTGGCCGTGGCTGCCGATCAGCGCGACGCGTTTTGGTGAAACGTGAAACTTGCGGCAAGCGGCGAGAGCGGCTTCGGCGAAAACTTCTCCGAGGCGAAAATTCAGCTGGACTAAGCTCGCCGGCGGTGATGGGATGTTGCTCGGCGACGCGAAGAATTTCTTTGCGCAGCGCAGAGTGGAAAGTTGCTCGAGGTGTGTCCGAGAAGTTTTGCGTCGAGATGCGGGGGCGCGCCAGAGATGCGGGCGAGCGCGACGTCAATGCCGTCGGCGGAAGTGCCGGACATAAGGCCGAGGACGAGCATGGGTTTGGGTGCCATCGCCTGTGATGGATTTAAACACAGAGGACACAGAGAACACAGCGCGGACAGCGCCGGACGGAGATAAAGAGTGAACTCGGCCGAACGCGAGTGCGGAGTTGCCAGCAGCACAGCCAGGATTGGCTGTGCCACGAAGTTCAGGAGATTTGTTTTTTGAGCTCAGCGAGGAGGTTGAGGGCGTCGAGGGGCTTGAGCTGGTCGAGGTCGGCGTCGCGGAGCTTGTCGAGAACGGCGCGATCTAGTGCGGTGAAGAGGACTTCCTGGTGGCCATTGCGGCGGTGCGGGGAAGAGGCGGCGGTACCTGTCGAGGTGCCAGCCGCGCTTGTCGATAGATCATCGACAGCGCCTGGAGAGAGTGTTTCGCTTAGCTCGTGCTCGCTTTGCTCGTGTCTTTTCAGAACTTCACGTGCGCGCTCGATGACACTGCGGGGAAGCCCGGCCAGGCGGGCGACTTCGATGCCATAGCTTTTATCGGCACTGCCGGGCTCGACGCGGCGCAGAAAAATAATTTCGTTGGGCGTTTCCTTGACGGAGACGTGAACGTTTTGCACGCCGGTGAGGAGATCGGCGAGCTCGGTGAGTTCGTGGTAGTGCGTGGCGAAGAGCGTGCGCGCGCGTGTGTGCTTCTGCAGATGCTCGACGACAGCCCACGCGATGGAGAGGCCGTCAAACGTCGCAGTGCCGCGGCCGACTTCATCAAGGAGAACGAGACTCGACGGCGTGGCGTGATGCAGGATGGCGGCGACCTCGCTCATCTCGACGAGAAATGTGGAGCGGCCGCGCGCGAGGTTGTCGCTGGCGCCTATGCGCGTAAAGATGCGGTCGGTGACGGGAAGCTTGGCCTGGCGCGCCGGAACGAACGAGCCCATCTGCGCCATCAGCACTATCAGCGCGGCTTGGCGAAGGTAAGTGGACTTGCCGCCCATGTTCGGGCCGGTGATGAGCAAAAGCTGCTGGCGGGCGGGATCGAAGCAAAGATCGTTGGGAACAAAACGCTCGCCGCGCTGGCGGAGAAGTTCTTCGATGACGGGGTGACGGCCCCCGACGATGAACAGCTCGCCGGTAGCGTTGAATTCAGGTCGCGTGTACCCACGGTCGGCGGCCAGCTTTGCGAAAGACGCGAGGACATCAAGCTGTGCGACTGCGGCAGCCGTGCGGCGAAGACGCGTAGCCTGCGCCGCGATGCTGGAGCGAATTTCGACGAAAAGCTGGCGCTCGATTTCCAGAATGCGTTCGTCCGCGGCCAGAATTTTGCGTTCGTAGTCTTTTAGCTCGGGCGAAGTGAAACGTTCCGCATTCACGAGGGTTTGCTTGCGCTCGTAGTCCGCGGGCGCAAGATGGAGATTGGGCTTCGAAATCTCCATGTAGTAGCCAAAGATCTGGTTGAAGCGAATCTTCAGCGAAGCGATGCCGGTGCGTTTGCGCTCGCGCTCTTCCATCGCGGCGATGATCTGTTTGCTGTGCTGGCTGAGGTCGCGGAGCTCGTCGAGTTCCCCATGGTAACCGCTGCGAATCATGCCCGGCTCGGTGGCGAGCGCGGGAGGTTCGTCGGCGATGGCGCGTTCGAGGCGCTCGCGAATATCGGTAAGTTCGTCAAGCTCGCCGTGAAGTTGACGGAGCAGCGCGCTGCCGCCTATCGGAGGGGGCGTCAGAAAGTTCTTCAGCACAGGAAGCTGAACAAGCGATTTGCGGAGCGCGACGAGTTCCCGAGGCGAGGCCAGCCCCAGAGTGACGCGGCTTGTGAGACGTTCGAGATCCTGGATCCCGCGCAGCTCCTTTCGAATCTCGCCGCGAACCACGGTCTGCTGGAGGAGGTGGGCAACGGACTCAAGGCGCGCCTCGATGGCGCTGCGATCTAGGAGGGGCCGAAGAATCCAGGAGCGCAAGAGACGCGCGCCCATGCCAGTGACGGTCGCGTCAAGAGCGGCGACGAGAGTCACTGGCCCGCTTCGCGAAGTCTCCTCGGTAAAGATTGGCGCGAGGAGCTCGAGGTTTCGGACGGAAACAGGATCGAGGACCAGGTTGTCATGTTGCTCGTAGTAGCGCACGCGGTCGAGATGTTGCAGCGCTTCAACGGTCGATGGCTGTGTGCTCGTGGAGCCAATGGAATTATCAGCGCCGCGAGCGGCGTTTTCGCGCAAGTAGTGAACAATAGCGCCGGCCGCGGCGAGCGCTTGCGGATGGTCGTCGAGACCGAAGCCGGTGAGCTCCGCAACGCCAAACTGTTCACGCAAGATTCGCTCGGCGTAGTCGCGATGAAAGATCCAGTCTTCAAGGCAACTTTCGACGCCGCCAGCACCCTCGAGCAGCGAAGTCTTCGCGGTTTCGAAAAGTTGTTGCGGGCGAGGCAGAAGCGTTTCGCTCGGGTGGAGGAGCTGCAGCTCTTCGCGCAGGGCCTCGTCGGCATCGGGCCCGGAAAATTCCGTGGACTGAAATTCCCCGGTCGAGAGGTCCACAAAAGCCAGGCCAACGGGCGATCCAGAGGAATGTTTCGCAACGGCGGCCAGATAATTGTTTTCGCGAGCATCGAGAACCGAGCCGTCGGTGGCCGTGCCCGGCGTGATAACGCGGACGACTTCCCGGCGCACCAGCTTCTTTCCAGGGCCAGGCAGTTCCATCTGGTCGCAAATGGCGACTTTGAAGCCGCCACGGATAAGCCGGGCGATATATCCGTCCGCCGCATGATATGGAACGCCGCACATCGGTATCGGTTGGCCCTTTTCGCGGTTCCGGGAAGTCAAAGTAATTTGCAGTTCGCGCGCGGCCAGAATGGCGTCTTCGTAGAAGAGTTCGTAGAAATCGCCGAGGCGGAAGAGCAGCAGCGCATGCGGGTAGCGCGTCTTGATCGCGTTATACTGCTGCATCAGAGGTGAGGTGGGCTCGCTCATAACTCAGCTTTTGGAAACCCGACTACACGGCCACTTTCGCGCCTGAATGGCAGGGACACAGCAGGCCGTGCCCCCACAACCAAGGTCGCAGCCAGTTTCGAATGAAACGTGCTGCTCATTCGCGGATTCCCAGCTCGGACAAAATAAAAGCATAATCGAGCGCAATTTCACGCAAATAATCGTAGCGGCCGGAGGCCCCGCCGTGTCCCGCCCCCATGTTTGTTTTCAAGAGAAGTTGATTTGCATCGGTTTTCAGCGTGCGCAACTTGGCCACATATTTCGCCGGCTCCCAATACATCACTTGGCTGTCGTTCAGTCCGGTCTTCACCAGCATCGTGGGATAAGCTATTGCAGCGAGGTTCGTGTAGGGACAATAACCTTTCATGTAGAAATAGTCCTCGGGAACGCGCGGGTCGCCCCATTCCTCATACTCGCCGACGGTGAGCGGCAATGAAGCGTCGAGCATCGTGTTGAGCACATCGAGGAAAGGCACATGGTTGATGACCATGCGGAAGAGATCGGGCCGCATGTTCGCAACCGCTCCCATCAGAAGACCTCCGGCGCTGCCGCCTTCGATGATGAGATTCTGCGATGCGGAATAGCGCTGGGCAATCAGGTGTTCCGCCGTGGCAATAAAATCCGTAAACGTGTTGCCCTTCTGGCGCAAGCGGCCCGCGTCGTGCCAGGGCTTGCCAAGTTCACCGCCGCCTCGGATGTGAGCAACGGCATAGATCACACCCCGATCAAGCAGACTGACACGGTTCGAATTGAAATTCACAGCGATCGAATGGCCGTAGCTTCCATAGCCGTAGAGCAGCAGCGGAGCGGAGCCGTCACGCGGCGTATCACGATGATAGACGAGCGAAACGGGAATGCGCGCGCCGTCTTGCGCCGTGGCGTGCAGCCGCTCGCTGACATATTGCGAGGAATCGTAGCCGCCGAGGACGGGCTGCTCTTTGCGAAGCACACGTTCGCGCGTGCGCACATCGTAGTCGAAGATGGAGCGAGGGGTGACGAAGGATTCGTACTGGAAACGCACGAAAGTTGCGTCAAACTCGGGATTGTCTCCCAGCGACGCGTTGTAGGCAGGCTCCGTAAACTCGATGCGGTGCGAGGCGGAGAGCGCATCGGGAGCCTCGATGCTGAGGTTCACGACGCGAAGATAGGGCAGCCCGCCTTCCCGTTCGAACAGCACCAAGTGAGAACGAAACACCTCGAGGCCGGCGAGCATCACGTCCGGACGATTGGGCACGATCTCGTGCCATTTGTCACGCTGTGGACTCGCGACGGGCGCGCTGGCCAGCCGGAACGTCCGGCCGCCAGAGTTGGTGCGGATGAAAAAGTAGCCGCCGGTGTCGCGAGAATTCGCGCCGCGTGCCTCGCGAGTGAGCGGATTCGGATGATGGTCCACGTAATACTCATGGTCTGCTATGCGCGGAGCTATCACGCGAAACTCGCCGCTTGGTTGTGCTGCGGGTAGAAACCGCACTTCACTCGTCGTGTGGCTGGCAATGACGAGCAGAAGAAATGCGCCGCTGCGGGTGCGATCGATCTCGATGCGAAAGCGCTCGTCGGCTTCTTCATAGATCAGCGCGTCCGGCTCTGCCGAACCCGCTGTATGACGATAGAGCCGGTGTGCGCGTTTTGTAGTTGCGTCTTCGACGGTGTAGAAAAGTGTGCGATTGTCCGCCGCCCAAGCTGCGCTGGTGACTCGTTCGATGGCCTCAGGGAAGAGTTCGCCGCTCCCCATATTCCTGATGTGCAGCGTGTATTGCCGGAATCCCGTGGTATCCAGCGCGTAGGCAAGTAGCTGGTTGTCATTGCTAACGTCGAGAGCGCCAAGGCCCAGAAAAGAGTGGCCTTCCGCCAGGTGATTCAGGTCCAAAAGCATCTCGTCAAGCGAGCCGCTCGCGTCGGTTCGGCGGCAGTGCATCGGATACTGCTTGCCTTGCTCGGTGCATATGAAATAGAGATAGCCGCGGAGTCGATAGGGAACAGACAAGTCCGTCTGAAGAATGCGTCCGAGCATTTCCTGGTAGAGCGCTTCTTGAAAAGGTTCGGTGGGCCTCAGGGCCGCATCGGTATACGCGTTTTCCGCCTCGAGATAGGAGATGACCTCCGGGTTTTCTTTTTGGCGGAGCCAAGCGTAATGGTCCACGCGGCGATCACCATGCAAAACGGTTTCTACCGGCTCGCGGCTCGCGAGCGGCGGCGATAACCGTAGGGTGACGGCCTTCTCGTTCGAAAGAACTGGCGCTTCTGTTTTGGCGTCTGGGTTCATGCGTCTCTTGATCTGATTCGCACGGCGGGGTGGGCGCCGGGCGTCGCGCCGGATTTAGCCGGGGTCACGCTGAGCAAGGATGAAACAGGTTCGTCCGCTATACTAGCGGAAGTCAGCGGCGGGAGAAAGCCGGGGCGCGGAACGGCAAGGATTCAGATGGCGCAGGAAGTTGAAATCAAACTGCGGATCAGCGACGCAAAGGTCTTAAGGCGTGCTTTGAAACGGCTGGGTGCGCGTCCCGCGAGCGCTGGAACAAGCCGCGTACATGAATGGAACGTCATTTTTGATACACCCGCAGGGCGGGCTGGCCAAGCATGGACAACTGCTTCGGATTCGGATGGAAACGCCGGCTGCCAAATCAAAAAAGGAAAAGCCAAGGCCCGGTCAGCGCGCAATGCTCACGTTCAAGAGGCCTCTTGTTGCGGGATCGGCCACTCCGGGCAACGCAAAAGAGAACCATCGCCATAAAGTGCGCGAAGAGTTTGAAGTCGAAGTGGCGGATGCCGGCGTCCTCACGAAAATATTTGAAGGGCTAGGACTGAAGCGGATGGTTCCGCTACGAAAAGTACCGCACGACGTTTCGCTTGCCCGGAGCGCGAGTTGGGCGAAGGGGTTATTCATTGAGGTGGATGAAACTCCCATCGGAGATATTTGTCGAACTGGAAGGACCGGGGGCGGCGATTGATCGGGCCGCACAGGAACTTGGCTACTCCAGGCGGGACTACGTCTTAAAGAACTACCTCGTGCTGTACCTGGAAGAATGCCGGCGGCGGGGACAGAACCCAAGGACATGGTCTTCGCAGCCCCCAAATAGCCGACGCGCAGAAAAAAAATCAAAAAAAATCGCCCGCAAAGTCATTCTTTTCTTGACATTGATACGCGCGCAGCTTAAGACTGCACGTGCGACTGCCAAATGGTGCTGCAATTGCTCCCGTTTGGCAATTGACGCTGTTTAGCCTTGAAACGGCTAGCACGCAGGAGTGGATTCTCATCCGATGAGCGCGTCCAACGAACTCGAACCTGGCCCTAGTAGCTGGACCGCGAACCGGTCTGGCGGGGGCGGGCTTGGGAAGGGCGATTGGGCAACGTCGCGCGAGGCGCAAGGTCTCCCGCAGGCGGTAGGGTGGGGAGGGTTCACAGGGCTAACGGTAAGTCCATTTTTCTGAGGCACTTGCCCGCAGCCGAGGTCATTTCGGTCTGCGGGCTTTTTTGTTTCTGGGCGAGTGGCGTGAAGATGGGACCGTTCCGCGAACATAAGCGAGCCACGTTCGGAGTAAGAGGCAACACCATGGAACTATACGCGACAGAACTAATGGGCGCGCAAGCGTACGACGCGCAGGGGAATTTCGTTGGGCGCGTGCGCGAATTTTTTATCGAGCCCGCGCAAGCGACAAACCGCTTGTCGCATTTCCTGTTGTCGCGCGGCCGATTCCAGCCGCTGATTGCCCGGCATGACCAGGTTGCCACGGTAGCTCCCGGGAAGATGAGGCTGAGCGTCAGCGAGCGGGCGCTGCAACTATACGAACCGAACGAGTCGTTGCTGGCGGTGCGCAAGGATTTGATGGACCAGCAGATCATTGACACGCGGGGGCGCAAGGTCGTTCGCGTGAATGATGTGGATCTGACGGAGCTGCGCACCAATGGAAACGTGGAGCTGCGCGTCACGCAGGTGGATGTGGGACTGCCGGGCGCGGTGCGCCGGCTTCTGCAAGGAGTGGTATCGCCCGGTGTGATTCGCAAGCTGCAGAGCAAATTGCCGCAAAGCGCCATTCGCTGGGAGTTCGTGAACTTGATCGAGTCGGATCCTCTGCGGCGCGTGAAGCTGCGCATCACCCACGAAAAGCTGGAAGACCTGCACCCCGCGGACCTGGCCGAGATCATGGAAGACCTGTCGGCGGCGGAGCGGCAGGGAATTATCGCTTCGCTGGATGAAGAGACGGCCGCTGCCGTTCTGGCCGAACTGGATGAGCGGCTGACGACGCAGATCGTCGAGAAGATGGACCCGGAAAGGGCCGCCGACATTCTCGAAGAGATGGCGCCGGATGCTGCCGCCGACCTGCTGGCCGACCTGCCCAGAGAGACTTCGGAGGAATTGTTGGAAGAGATGCCCGGGCAGGAAGCCGATGAAGTGCGCGAACTGCTGGCGTTCGATCCTTCCACGGCGGGCGGAATGATGAACACGGAATTTGTTTTCGTGGGAGAACGATCGCAGACGGGAAGAGGTGCTCGCTTGGATTCGCGGCCTGGAGTTGAATCTCGATCAGCTCGACACGATTGTGTTGCTGGATGAGGCGAGCGGAGTATTCCGGCACGGTTTCCGTGGCGCGATCTGCTGCATGGCTGCTCCGGAACAGATGATGTCCGGATTTGCGAAGCGAGCCGCTGTCTCAGTATCGCAGCCGACGCGGATGAAAAGGAAGTGTTTGAGTTGTTCGACAAATACAATCTGCGCATGCTGACCGTGGTGGATGAGGAGAAGCGTCCCATCGGGACGGTTACCGTGGACGACGTGGTTTCGCGGCTGGTGAAGAAGTAAGAAGGGAAATTGGAAGCGGCGGATGAACTGGGACATTATCAAATCGAGTTTTGAAGGTCTGCAGACGCGCGGCACGGACTTGCAGCAGAAGATTCGCGGCCTGCGCCGCCGCTTGACGCTGCTGCTTGCGGTGGTCGGTCCGGGGCTGATCACCTCCAACGTGGACAACGATGCCGGCGGCATTGCGACATATTCGCAGGCGGGCGCGCAGTATGGCTATGCGCTGCTGTGGTCGCTGATTCCCATGACCATCGCGCTGTACGTCACCGAAGAGATGTGCGCGCGCATGGGCGTGATCACCGGCAAAGGCTTGTCCGATCTGATTCGCGAGGAGTTCGGCTTCCGCCCGACATTTTTTGTGATGGTCACGGGGTTCTTCGTGGATTTGGCAAACGTCGTCGCCGAATTTGCCGGCGTGGCCGCGGCCATGGAGATGTTTCACGTCAGCAGATACATTGCGGTGCCTATTGCCGCGATCCTCGTTTGGGTTCTGGTGTTACGCGGAACGTACCGCCAGGTCGAGGTCATTTTCCTTGTTGCATGCGGATTTTATGTTACGTACATCGTTTCGGCGTTTGCTGGCCAAACCGAACTGGTTGGAAGCGGCCCAGCACGTCGTCATTCCGAACCTGCAGTTCAATTCGGGCTATTTGCTGACGTTAACGGCGCTGGTGGGCACGACGATCGCGCCGTGGCAGTTTTTCTACTTGCAGGCAGGCTTCGTCGAGAAAAAGGTCGGGCCGAGGCAGTATCCGCAAGCGCGCGCCGACGTTCTTGTTGGCAGCATCAGTTGCATGGTGATCGTGTTTTTCATCATCGTGGCCACGGCGGCGACACTGTATCGCTTCCGGCCAGCGCAACATCACCGATGCGGTCCAGGCGGCCAGAGCGCTGATTCCTCTGGCGGGCAAGTGGGCAGGATTTACGTTTGCTTTCGGTTTGTTGAATGCTTCGCTTTTTGCGGCCACAATTTTGCCGCTCTCGACGGCGCACGTCATTTGCGAGGGCCTGGGATTCGAGGCTGGCATCGACCACAAGTTCAAGGATGCAAGAATATTTTACTGCCTTTACACGCTCCTGATTGTGGTCGGAGCGGGCATCATCCTGATTCCGCACGTTCCTCTCTGGAAGATTTTCATTTTTTCACAGGTCGGGAACGGTATTTGGCTGCCCATCGTGATCATATTCATCCTGCTGCTCGTAAACCGCAGGGATCTGATGGGCGAGCATGTGAACACTCTGACATTCAATATCGTCGCGTGGGTCACGGCGGTTGCGATGATTATCCTGACGCTGGTTCTGGTCTATACATCGCTGTTCCAGACTGCCTCGCCTCCCGGTGGGCTGACGCCAAGCACTGGAGTGCTTGAATAAATGATGCACAAGACGGCAACCGGGCATTGCGCCACTGCCAAATCGTATGTTAACTTTGCGGCGTAAAGAAGAAACGCCTGGGAACGCCGTGCCGCATACTCAATCACACAAGACGCTGCAAGTTTCCGCCTCCGGCGCGCTGGGGCCGGTTACCCCCGAAGAGGCGCGGCTCCTCGAAAAGCTGGATCTGGAGCGCCTGCCGCGACACGTGGCCGTGATCATGGATGGAAATGGGCGGTGGGCACAGCAGCGGCACCTGCCGCGAGTGGCAGGCCACCGCTCGGGCACCAAGACCGCGCGTTCGACGATTGAGACCTGTGCGCGGCTGAAGATCGAGGCGCTTACCCTTTATGCGTTTTCCGTGGAAAACTGGCGGCGTCCGAAAGCGGAAATAGACTTCCTCATGCAATTGCTGCGCGAGTATTTGCGTAAGGAAATGCCGCTGCTGCAAAAAAACAATATCCGCATGCGATTTTTGGGCCGCACGGACGAACTGCCGAAAGGCGTGCAGGACGATGTCCGCGACGCGATGGAACGAACGGCAGGGAACAAGGGCATGGTGCTCTGCGTGGCGCTGAACTATGGGGGCCGCGCGGAAATTGTGGACGCCATGAACGCGATTTTGGCCGAGCAGAACGGGCATGCCGGCTGCGCGCCGATTACGGAAGAGACCCTCACCCGGCACATGTACACGAGTGGATTGCCAGACCCCGATCTGCTCATTCGCACCAGCGGCGAGTTGCGCGTCAGCAATTTTTTGCTGTGGCAGATCGCCTATGCGGAGATTTTCGTGACGGAAACGCTTTGGCCCGATTTCAATCGCGCTCGTCTGCTCGAGGCGCTCCTCGAATATCAAAAACGCGAACGCCGCTACGGCGGAATACGCGAGGGTCAGACCGCCCCGGAGAACTCCGCGCGCGTCGTGGGCAAGTGAAGAATTTTTCACCTGGAAGACAACACTTCGGTTTTTTCTGATTCTCCCTCGTGATTTATTTCCCTTGATGTGATGAGATGGAGCCAGCAATTCTTCAGGGGATCCCATTTCTATGACTTGGAAGCGCGTGGCGACCGCCGTCGTTCTTATTCCGTGTGTGGTCGGCCTGGTGTTGTGGGGCTCGACCGCAGTCGTCGCGCATCAGGCACTTGCGCTGGTGATTGTGCTTGCTCTGTTCGAGTATTTTCGCCCTTGGCGATGCCATCGGCCATCGCGCCTATCGATTCTGGACTGCGACGTGCGCTCTCGCGCTTGTCTATGTGCAATGGCTGGCGGCTATCGCGCCATCGTATGAACTCGTCGGTGGGCTTACCTTTCATCGCGAGGTCGGCCGAATTTTAGGGGTAATTCCAACCGTTCAGGATGTATTTTTTGTTTTTGTGCTCGGGATTGCTGCGCTGACGCTTTGGACGAAGCGTCCGATTGTGGAAGGCCTGCCAGCCGCGGGAATTAGTTCCAGCGGGCTCATCCTGGTGGCATTTCCGCTGACGTACGCAATTCGCCTGCACGGAGTAAGAGCGGACGGACCAAAATTACTTTTGTTTGCACTGGTCATTACTTGGGCCGGGGACACCGCGGCCTACTTTGTCGGCCGCGCGATTGGCAAGCACCTGCTGGCTCCTGTGCTGAGCCCAAAAAAAACTTGGGAAGGGACAATCGCAAGCATTCTTGGAGCGCTATTCGTCGCCGTTGTTTTTTCGAGATGGCTCAGCGTGCCGTTTCCTCATCTGCTGGGCATGGCTGCAGTAGGGAATATAGCGGGTCAAGCAGGAGATCTGCTCGAATCTGCTTACAAGCGGAGCGCGGGCGTTAAAGATTCTGGTACACTGCTGCCAGGGCATGGCGGCATACTTGACCGGATCGATGCGCTGATTCTGGCAATCCCGGTTGTCTGGTACTATTGGATTTGGATCTACGCGCCCAACCGGTAGGTCCACAGGTCCTTCCACCCAGGGGCGGGAGACAGACAAGAATGTCTGTCCCGGCAGATTCGGCACTAAACGGAGAAAAGATTCGTCCTTGAAGCGGCTATCCATTTTGGGTTCAACAGGTTCGATTGGACGGCAGTGCCTTTCCGTCGTGGAGTCGCTGCCGGAGCGGTTTGGCGTCGTTGCGCTGGCCGCGGGCGGCAACCTCGAGGAATTGACCGGCCAGATTGAACGGCATCGGCCCGAACTGGTTTCCGTAGGCGATGCAAAAGAAAGCGGATGAACTAGCCTGCGGCGCTGCGCGCCAAGGGAATCGCTCCGCTGCCCGCCATCCATCATGGACGCGAAGGGATGCTGGCTGTCGGGACACACTCTAGCGCGGACATTGTGGTATCTGCTGCCGTTGGCGTCGTCGGCCTGGAAGCCACCTACGAAGCGGTCAAACGAGGAAAGACCGTAGCGCTCTCGAACAAGGAAGTTTTGGTAGCCGCGGGAGAATTGGTCATGGCCGCGGCGAAGCAGGCCGGCCGAGAATTGTTGCCCGTGGACAGCGAGCATAATGCCGTTCACCAATGCCTGCGCGGCGGGACCCGCGCCGAAGTGAAGCGGATCGTGCTGACGGCGAGCGGCGGACCTTTTCGAAAGACGCCGCTTGCTGAGCTCGAGAATGTGTCGCCAGAGCAAGCGCTCGCGCATCCAAATTGGAAGATGGGCAATCGCATTACGATCGATTCCGCGACCATGATGAACAAGGGTTTCGAGGTCATCGAGGCGCGCTGGCTCTTCGGCGTGCGGCCTGATCAGATTGACGTCCTGATTCACCCGCAGTCCACCATTCATTCCATGGTCGAGTTCGTGGATGGTTCGATTCTTGGCGCAACTGGGTCCAACGGATATGCGGATGCCCATCCAATATGCGTTAACCTATCCGGAGAGAGCAGCGTCTAATCAAGTAGCCCTGGATTGGCGCAAGCTGCGGCGGTTGGATTTCCAGAAAGTTTCCACGCGGCGTTTCCCCTGCCTTCGTCTGGCGCGTGAAGCGATGAAGAAGGGCGGGGCGCTGCCTTGTGCGCTGAATGCCGCGGATGAGGTTGCCGTAGCGGCGTTTCTGGAGCGGCGGCTGCCGTTCCAAGGGATCGCGGAAGTGATCGAGCGCGTGCTGGCGCGCACGCCGCGCGTACGATTTGAAAATATGGACGACGTGCTGGCAGCCGACGCCGAAGCGCGACGTACGGCAAAAGAAGAAGTGCACCGTTTGACGGCAACGGCAGTGGCGGTTTCCGAAGGTTCGTAAGAAGGGAAAGACGGAGATATGGTAGCGGTTTACCTACTAGTTGGCATCGGCCTGGTGCTCGGCGTAATGGTCCTCATTCACGAATGGGGACACTTCATCGTCGCCCGCATGTGCGGCGTGCGCGTGGACGTATTTTCTATCGGTTTTGGTCCGCGGCTCTTTGGATGGAAGAAAGGGCCAACGGACTACCGCGTGAGTGCGCTGCCGCTCGGCGGATATGTCCGCATGGCTGGGCAAGACCTCTCCGAGGTTGACTCTGGCGACAAACCGCCCACCGGCGCGCCCGACGAGTTGATGAGCAAGCCGCGATGGCAGCGGGCGCTGATCTCGTTTGCGGGTCCTGCCGTGAACCTGATTTTCCCAATATTTCTCCTAACCGGCCTATTCACCATGGTGGGAGTGCCGTATCCCGCTTACCTCAATGCTCCAGTCCATGTAACGGCCCTGCCTCCACCGACCTCTGACGCAGCGCCAAGTCCACTAAAGTTGGGCGACACCGTTCTTTCAATCAATGGGACGGCGACTCCCAACTGGGAACAGGCATTGCTGGCGCTCAAGCAGGCCGGGCAGGGGACGACGATAAAACTGGAAGTCGACGATTCGGGCACCCGCCGGACGGTCGAGGTTCCTGCGAAAGCTGCATCCGATCCGAGCCGGATCCTCGGATACGCGCCCATCCGTCCGATCATCGATCAGGTCGCTCCGGGCACACCAGCGGATCGCGCTGGATTGCGGGAAGGCGATGCGATTACGGCAGTGAACGGAAACAAGATTGAGTTCTGGGAGCAGTTCCGAGCGGCTACGCAGTCGTCGAATGGCCAGTCCATGACGCTGGACGTCAACCGCAAGGGGCAGGCCATCCACATCGTCGTAACTCCCAAAAGAGACGCAGCGAACACCGGCGAAAATGCCTATCAGATTGGGGTTCTTCCTCGAGACGACAGCGCGTACAAGCACGTAACTTTTAGCGAGAGCGTGAAGTTCGCCGGCGCGGAAACCGTGGACACCATCGGACGAACCGTGGACGTGGTCGGCAAGCTTTTCAGCGGACGGGTCTCCATCAAGCAGCTTCAAGGACCGGTGGGGATCTCTAGCATGGCGGGACAGGCGGTGCGCCGCGGGCCGCTGGACGTAATTTCTCTCATGGTGCTGATCAGCATCAACCTGGGGATCTTGAATCTCTTGCCGATCCCCATCCTGGACGGGGGAAATATTCTGCTTTTGGGGGTTGAGGGAATCATGCGGCGCGATTTGAGCCTGCGCTTCAAGGAGCGCTTCGTTCAGGTTGGACTCGTGTTCCTTTTAGTCATCTTCGCCATCGTGATGTACAATGACATTTTGCGGCGGATTGCGAGTCATTCCTAGCCCGGAGTGCGCCGCGCTTCAGGAGGGCGACTCATGGCTGTATCGCCGGCCCACCGGGTATCGACGGGCGAGCGCCTCAATACCTCAGAGACAACGGGAAAACTGCAGAAGGCCATTCGCGAGCGCCGCATCCGGCTCACTCGGCAGAGGCGCGTCATCCTCGAAGTTATGGATGCCGCCGAGCAGCACCTGGACGTGGATCAGATTCTGGAGCGCGCGCAGAAAATTGATGCCGGCGTCCATCTTGTCACGGTCTATCGCACCATCGATCTCCTGAAAAAGCTTGGGCTTATTGACGAGCTTGACCTTCTGCATTTGCGGGGCGACCGCCACTATTACGAGAGCCACGGTCCTCGCGATCATATTCACGTGGCTTGTCTTCGTTGTGGCAAAGTCCGCGAGTTCGAGAGCCGCCTCTACGAGCAACTGAAGCAGCAGATTGCGCGCGATTTCAAGATGAAGGTGACGGTTTCCCGAACCGAAGTCGGCGGGTACTGCGAAGATTGCCTGGCCAAGAATCCTTCCTAAGTTATTTTATTTTTACTAGACCGGGAAACATCGCCGCCGCGCCTGGTGTCTAAATCTGTATGAACCTTCTACTTGAACTACCCGGAACCATGCGGGCACGGCGAAGACTGATCCTGTCGTTGCTTGTGGCGCTGGCACTCTGGCCTTTCGTTGACCAATATGTCTGTTCCATCATGCAGCCGCCTGCGCCACAACATGCAAGCCCAAGTTCGGGAACCACTTGGGATTTGCGGAGTATGTGGCAGTAGTTTGAAGCCGCGATTCGCTCAAGCTGGGATTAAACAGACACGCGCAGTGATCGGAAATATGGGGAGAGACGGGAAGTTTCCTCGTCTTTCTCTCCGCACGAATCAAAAATTGCAGGAAACGTTTCGTCTGTCCCCAAGTTTCCCCAAGTTTCCTGCTTTACAAGAGCGCCGAATTTTGTGGCACTCCCGGCTCTCTCTACCTGTGTGGTTACTTATTATTGTTATTCACTTTGACTGGCCTAAGCAGATGCGAGAACGTGAGTTGGGCGAGCTTCCACTTGCCGTTTTCCTTGGTATACACCTCAGTCACCATAAAAGGATTGGTGACTTCGTGCTCACCGACTACTGCCTGCAAATCAATGTCCTCTAGCAGGATGGCGGTGTTACCAAATATGCGGACATCAACTGCGTAAACTGCAGCTTTTTTGTACCAGATGCCACCGCTTTTAATGGTAGCTAGTTCCTGGGTTTTTCCCCATGTCCCTCCCATGTGAGTGAACATAGCTTTGTCATCGAATAGTGCCTCCAAGGAATCGACCTTCTTGTCTGCCATCCAATCCCATTTCCTGTTTGAGAGGTTGATGACTTCTTGTTGCTCGGGTGTATGACTTGCGGCAGTTTTAATCGTTTCCGTTGGCGGCTGTGACGACTGCTGCGCGTAGAGCGGTTGCGCAATCATCGTTGATAGAAATAGACCCATAATTAGGGTTAAGGTTTTCATGGCTCACTCCAAGGTGCGCGTCCTCATTTTGTTTCCCTTGCGTCCTCGATTTTATGGTTAAAGGGCCGTCAACTGCTAGCCCGATCCTGCCTACTTATTGCCTATTCCTCTTAATCACGCGAAAAGCCAATGGCATTCATGGGGAATATGGGGACAGGGAATATGGGGACAGACGGGAAGTTTCCTCGCGTGTGGCAGCGCCTTTATTCCTGGGTGGCCTACCGTTTGCGCCCTTGTCTGACGCAAACGGTGGGTCACTCTTCTCCGGTTCTGTCCTATCTACTCACCGACCACTATTCACTACTCACTTGCAACTTCTTATTTCGCCTGCGCTAGCCCCGCAACAACTGCGGCAAGTTTATCGAGTATCTCAATCCAGCCCTCTAGTTGACCGCTATTTTTCGCGCTCTCCATGGGTTCATTTCCAATGAAGGTGAGTTTTGTCTGGCCGTTTCCTAGATCCTCAAAGATGGTCACGTCATACGCACCCTCTATGGCCTCATGTTCTATTCCTAGCTGCGCAGGATCAATCTTGTTTCCCTTCGAGTCCGAAAAGTACATCAAGGAAACGATCTTCTCGTGCGGAACAATCTCGTGGTATTCAACCGCATTCCAGAACTCCTGCCCATCCGGCGACTTCATGCAGCAGAGGAATTTTCCCCCAACGCGAAAATCCATCTCGCAAACCGGCGCAGTAAAACCCTTCGGCCCCCACCACTGCATCACATATTTCGGGTCTGTCCACGCCTTCCAAACCAATGCGCGTGGGGCATCAAACACTCTAGTGACAACCATCCGCTCTGCCTCGTTAACCGTGTTTTTTGTCATCTCTGACCTCCTCTTTTTTCATTTGATTCACAACCACATCCAACTTGTCGAAACTCTCTTCCCAGAATCGCCGATAGCTAATCGCCCAGTCGCTGACTGTCTTTATCGCTTCTGGCCTAAGCGTGCACACGCTCTCTCTTCCACGCTTCATCTTGATCACAATCCGCGCCCGCACCAGGTAGGCAATATGTTTTGAAATCATCTGCTGCGAGAGTGCAAACGGCTCCGTCAATCCATGCACAGAGGCAGGCCCATGGGAGAGTCGTTCGATCATCGCCCGGCGGGTTGCATCAGACAGAGCCGTAAATGTTGTATCTAACTTATCCACAACCATATGGTAGTGAATTATCTGTCGTTGTCAAGTGTGAATTTTGGCGTTCCCAATTTCAAAAACCGCATGATTGGATGACGTTGTCGGCTCCTTTTTCCGAGCCTTGGTCGTCTACAGCTGCCAAGTTTACTCGGTTGAAGGAGCCGACAACGTCATCCAATCAGTCCGAGCGCAGGCAAAGTACGATAAGATGCGGAAACAAACAGGGTCCGAAGTTGAAGTCTTGTAATCCGTGATTGAGGGACAACCATGAGGAAAATTATCTTCGCGATAGTTACGTCGTTGATGTTCCTAATGACTCCGGCAATCGCTCAGAAGGAAACACCGTTAGTGGGGCCGATAAAGGAAACCGGGCAACGGGTGTCCCTAGTGGACGGAAACGAATTGTATGCTTGGTGCCAACACGCTGACGATACACTTAGGGTCGAAAGTGATAACTCCGTTAGCATTCATTCCGGCTCCTCTCAAGCTGCTGTAATGAGTGCTGCAAGTTGTTGGTCTTATATCGAAGGAATCGTGGATGGCACGCCCGTAGGCGGAGAATTCAACCCCGGGAAGAACGTGCGGTTAAGCCAGTATGTGGACGTGGTTTTCGCATTTTTGAAGACGCATCCCGAACAAAGAAACAAAATGGGTGTGACCTTGGTACAAACCGCTCTCTGTGCGGCATTCCCAAAGTAGAAAGTCGTCTCACTATGCTTAGGCGTTGGATGTTGTTCGTTGACGGCGAGAATCTGACGATTCGCGGGCAGGAGTTTGCCTCGGACAACAAGCTCACCCTCAAAGCAGGAAATTACTGGAAAAAGGATAGTTTCCTTTGGATGCCGAATCAGCGTCCACTGAAACGACCTGATTGTAATACCGGAGAGATTGAGACTCTAGAACCTGATGGCATTCGCGGGTATTACTACACGAGTTTCGTGGGCGACTATCCTGCCCTGAATGAAGCGGAGATATCCCTACGCAAGATTGGTTTCGCTCCTAAGGTTTTCAAAAAAGAAGACAAGAACAGGAAGTCAAAAGGCGTTGACATTGCTTTGACAACGGACATGCTCACTCATGCTTTTCAAAACCATTTTGATGCTGCGATATTGGTTGGAGGTGATGCGGATTACTGTGCGTTGGTGAATCGGGTTAAATCCTTGGGAAAACTGGTCTGGGTGTGGTTCTTTTCCGTAAAAGAGGACGGTCTAGGCCCCAACCTTTGGAAGTCATCAGATGTTTTTCTCCCTATGGATTCCTTGTTTACCAGGGAGTGGCCTCATCAGGCCTCTGATTCTTCGGCTTCGACTTCCACACCCGACCCTAGCGAATCGAATACCCGAGCACGTCCCTCAAGTCGCTAGCCGCCCGATTGCTGCTTTCCATGTAACGATCACTGCGCCTTCTCCGCCTTAACCTCGCCGGGGCGGGGCTAGCACGTTGCCAGACTTGACCAACGACTCCCGCTGAAAGGTCGTGTTGTACTTCCGCAATTGCGATAGATTACCAGCATGAAATTTAGAGTGGTGGTTGAACTTGACGGCCCCATCCTGTGCTCTCGTTTCAGGCAATACGAGCCGCCGCCATTCAACATTAAATATGGGGACAGACGGGAAGTTTCCTCGTGTTTCTCTTCGCACGAATCAAAAATTACAGGAAACGTTCCGTCTGTCCCCAAGTTTCCCAAGTTTCGGTAGTTTTGGGCCGCCGTTTCTTGTTGCAATCTCATTCTATAGTACAATCCGTACATGGCACCTAAGAAACAAGGCGAAACCTTGAATCGCTCCAACAAGATCCGTTTTGTGCTTGTCGAGGCAGACATCAGCGACGGAAACCTTTCGGAACTGACACAAGCCATTACAAGCGCACTGCGGCCCAGCGTTGCCCCCGTTCGGCAGATTACTCGAACCGCGACCCCAACCCTCCCTCCCGCGCCTAACGGCGCGCAAGATACTGAAGAGGAAGAGCTTGACGAAGTTGTGGTGGAGGAGCCGGCCAACGGAGACCTGCCGGACGACTCAAAACCTGCGCAGAAGAAGACCTTCAAGGTTCCGGAATATCTTCCCGAACTCGTAGCTGGTGAGAAGGGTAAGGCTTTCAAGGAATTCGCCGCCGAAAAGGCGCCCTCCAGTAAGAAGAAGAAGTACCTTGTCGCAACTTACTGGCTCAAAGAGCACGGCGATAGTCCCACTGTTAACGCGAACAAGATTTACACTTGCTTCAAGACCGCAGGCTGGTCGACCGGCTTTAATGATTGGAACCAGACCTTTCATAACCTTGTACATTCCGAGCATCTTCGCAAGGTAGGGTCCGGGGAATTTGCAATTAATCCTCTTGGTGAAGACGCGGTAACGAAGGGAATCGACTAGGTCGGAGCCGATGGACCTGCGTGAGTTTGTCGGCGCGGTGCCGAACTTCGCCAAACTCGGCCATCCTGATCGTATCCTTCACTTCGGCTGGTATCTTCATACTCACAAAGGCAAAAACCATTTCAGTCAGGCGGAAATCCGTGGCTGCTACAAAGACTTGCACATGGATGAGCCCAACCTGAGTGGGCAGTTCAGCCGGCTCATCGCGAAAAAGCCGAAAGTATTGTTGCTAGACGCGGACGGGTACTACCTTGAGCACAGCCAGCGCGAGGCGCTCGACAAGAAATACGGTCAGCACGAAACCACGATTGCCTTATCAAAGTTATTGAGCGATCTGCCTGGCAAGATTTCTAACGAAGCCGAAAAGCACTTTCTGTCGGAGGCCATCACTTGTTACCACCATCGCGCTTTCCGCGCAGCCATCGTGATGACTTGGAATCTCTCTTACGACCACTTGCTGAATTGGATTCTCGCGGATGCAAGTCGGCTTTCCGCATTCAATGCGAACGTGGCGGGCCGCGTTGGGCCCAAGAAGGCCGCGACTATCAAAATTACCATCCGTGAAGATTTTGAGGACCTCAAGGAGTCCGAAACTATAGACATTTGTGGAACGGCGGCGCTGTTCAAGTCCGACAACACAAAGAAGATTCTCGAAATTCAGCTGACGAAGCGCAATTTGGCAGCCCATCCGTCCCTGCTGGTTATAGGAGCGCCTGAGGCCGAAGACACAATTTCCAGCCTTATCAATAACATTGTGATGGTTCTCGTTTGAACGGATACGTTTTTCTAAATATGGAAATATGGGGACGAAATATGGGGACAGACGGGAAGTTTTCTCATGTTTCTCTTCGCACGAACCAGAAATTACAGGAAACGTTCCGTCTGTCCCCAAGTTTGCCCAAGTTTCCCGAGTTTCTGTTCGCGACTTTCAGCAGTGGCACCTACCGCGCTGCGCTTCTCCAAACCCACGAGCCTGAATTACTTCTTACTGCCTGGCGGGTGGGCGACCCTTAGCGCGCCGAGACCATTTTGACCTCCACTTTTCCCGCGTGGCCCATCCTTTGCAGTTTCTGCAAAGGGTGGGCCACGCTGAGCGAATGCCTAAGCAGCGGAGACGAGGATGCGAGCAGGTCTCCTGGAGTTCGACTTAGCGCGAAGACGAACGACGATTTCGATCTCGCATCCCAGCCGCCCGAGAAAGTGCATCAGTCGCTCGACAGAGAAGCCATCAAGCCGATAGCGCGAAAGCGCCGATATTTTGGGCTGGTTGATTCCGAGTTCTCGCGCAGCGCGCGCTTGGGAAAGACGGCGCTCCGCAAGGATCTGGTTAATGGCCACGGCGAGCCGCACCTTAGTCTGTTTCTCCTCGGGGTTCGCAAGGCCCAGATCGGCGAAAACGTTGCCCGAGCTTTTAAAGATCGGAATTTTACTTTTTCCCTTTGCCATAGTGTGCCTCATAATCCGCGCGGGCTGCTCGCATCCTTTGCGTAATTAGCCGGATATCCCCCTGAGACGTGCGTATGCCGCTTGGCGATTTCTTTTGGAAGACGTGCAACACATAAATGGCCTCCGCAAATCTAACCGTATAGACCGCCCGATAAGTGCCACCGCGATAGTCCTCCACCACCTCCAGAACTCCCGGCCCTTCACCCTTCCACGGTTTTGCGGCTGATTAGATGAAGGCGTCGGCTCCTAGCTCCGAGTAAACTTGGTTGCGCAAACGACCAGGGCTCGGAAGAAAGGAGCCGAGCGATGCTTATTATAGGATGCGATTTTCATACACGCTATCAGCAGATTGCCATGGCCAGAGCAGAGACCAGCGAGTCGCTCGTTGAGCGCCGATTGGACCACGCAAGCGGCGAAGCTCACGCGTTCTACCGGAGTTTGCAGGATTTGCACGAGCCGGTGCGCGTGGGCATCGAAGCCACCGGCCCGATTCACTGGTTCGAGCAGTTGCTTGCGGAACTCGGCCACGAACTGTGGATCGGCGACTCGGCGAAGATTCGCGCCAGCGAAGTGCGCAAACAGAAGACCGACGAACGCGACGCCCGGCTCATTCTCGATCTGATGCTGGCAAAGCGTTTTCCGAAAATCTGGGTCCCCACACCGGCCGAACGCGATCTCCGGCAGCTGCTCTGGCATCGTCACAAGCTGGTGTGTCTACGCACCATGCTGACTAACCAGCTCCACTTTCTCGCCATGAGCCAGGGCTTGTGCCGGAAGAAGAAGCTGTTCACCAAGAAGGGCCGCGCGGAACTCGGCGGTCTTCCACTTGGTCCATGGGCCAGCCGCCGGCGCGAAGAACTTCTCAAGCTGCTCGGCCAACTCGATCCTCCCATCGCAGAGCTAGACCGTGCGGTTCTAGAAGAAGCAAAACGTCGTGACGATGCCGTTCTCCTGATGACCCATCCGGGCATTGGGCCGGTCACGTCACTGGCGTTCGTGCTGGCCATCGGTCCGATCACTCGGTTTCACCGCAGCAAAAAGATCGCGAGTTATCTGGGGCTGAATCCGAGCGAGGCCTCCAGCGGCGGAAAGCGGCGGCTGGGAGCCATCAGCAAACAGGGCAACACCATGGTGCGCTGGCTGCTGATCGAAGCTGTAAATCCCGCGGTTCGTTTCGATCCCGCACTGCGGCAGGACTATCAGCGGTTGAAATTCCGTAGAGGACACGCGGTGGCCAAAGTGGCTATCGCGCGCAAGTTGGCTGTGCGTATGTACTGGATGCTGCGAAGTGGGGCAGCTTACGCGCAGCTGGTTCGCAGGCAAGGCAGCCCGGCTGCCACCCTGGTGGACGCGAGTCCATCGTTAGGCTGATTGGGCGCCTTGCTCCCGCGAGCGATCGCGGTGTCTGAAGAAAGAATCATGGTCGGAAGTCGGTGACCGAATAGATGGTTGGTGGAACCAGATTCCACCGCTAGATTCACGAAGGGAGCCTTGGTCGAAATGCAGGAAAAAGAAAGAGAAAAGATCCTTATAAATGAAGAGAAAGACGAACCCTCGCGGCTCGTAAACCCGAGGTGTCTCTTGACAGAGCCGACGCCTTCATAGAGGGTGGCAAAGCCTTTATTCCTGGGTGGCCTACTGTTTGCGCCCTGTTTCATGCAAACGGTGGGTCACTCTTCTCCGGTTCTGTCCTATCTATTCACTACCCACTATTCACTACTCACTTGCGCGTGGGTGCCCCGTCCTCGGTTTTTGAGGGCGGTCTTGCGTCTAGACTTTCTCTTTCGAAAACGAGAAATCCAGAGTTGCCTCGGTTATCTCCCAGCAATTCAGCGGCTTACGCCGATTCTGTTTTTTTCTGCGCATTTTCCTTGACAATGGACTGCTATTGTAGTACACTTTCCCTGTAGAAATTTACGCCCCGACTCCGGTCGGGGCGTTTTTGTTTTTGGGCCTCACCGGCTCGCTTGTTCTCCGCTTGTGTAGGTGCCGGCTTCAGCCCGGCCTTTTTTGGACTTCCTCCCGAGATTCGCTAAGTGTTAAATCCTGCTTCGCTGGTTCTATTGTTTAGGGACTGTTCCCCGTTCGAAATTCACCGGGGCAAGTCCAATTAGGGTTCTTCGGTGGGAAACTCACTAGGGTCGGACCGGAATACTTCTCTTAGTCCTCGAGAATATTCTCGATATCCCGTGCGCCGTGCAAAACACGGACAACTTCCATTGCGCCGGTGACTACTCGATAGAAAACGACGTACCGGCCAACCGCAAAACTCTGAATCCCCGGAACCAGCTCTTTTCGGTGGCGCCCCAAGCCGGGCTGACGGGCCAGCAATTCCATGGTCTCGTAGATTTTGTCGATAAATCCATCCGCATTCGCCTCGCTGTCATCAGCAATGTAGCTCCAAATATCGAGTAGATCCTCGGTCGCCCTGGGGCTGATGCGGAGGTGGGCCACTTACTTCCTACGCCTCTGAGATTTCTTTTCACTCGCAATGCGCTTGATCTCTCGTGGGTCGAACACGACGGCAGGTCCGCTGTCCAAACCCGCCTGTAATTCTTGGCGGAGCTTTTGCAGCTTCAGAGACCGCAACTGATCTTCTTCCTCCATGAGGCGAAGAGCTTCGCGGACGACTTCGCTGGCAGAGTTATAAGACCCCGAGGCGATTTTCTCGCGGATCATCTCCTCAAGGTGGGGAGTAAGGCTGATGTTCATGGGCATAGGGAAACCTCAGACGAGTTTGATAATTCCAAGATTAGCGTCGTTGGCAAAGATTGTCAATTGTTGACAACTGATCTCGAGTAGTGACTCGGATAGTCTCAACAGCAGTCTATCGTCAAGGAAAACCCGCACAAAAAAACAAAATCCGCGTAAGAGGGCCGGCCTGAAGGCCGGCCCTACAAATGCCCCTTCCTCTCTCTCAGGAATCTTTTTTCAGGATGCTAATTATGCCAAACAAAAAACTCAACCCGAAGCTCCTCTGGATCCAGTTTGAAGATGTTCTTGTGCCGCGTCTCGGCCTAACCGTTTGGGACCGCGCGGTCTACTCCTATCTCCTCCGCCATTCTCTTCTCATCGGCAAGCGTCGCCTGCACTTCGCGGTGATGTCCGTGGCCCACAACCTGCGTCTCTCCAATGGCCCGGTGCGCCAAGCCGTACGCCGCCTCGATGAGCTGGGCGCTTTGCGCTTGCTCGAACGAAGCAAAACCGGCCATCTCGTCGAAATGCGCCTCCCCGAACACATCCGTGCGATTCGTGAAGCCGATGGCCCGCCCGCCGTCTTGACCGCCGCCGCAGTTCGCCCATCCTCCAAACTCGAGGCCACCGATTTCATGAGCACCTGGGCGCTCCGCAAGGCCATTCACGATCGCGATCGCGGCGCCTGCTTTCACTGCCTTCGCCGCACTCCTGCCCACGTCCGCTGCCTTGACCATGTCGTGCCTCGCGCGCGCTTTGGACGCAATTCCTACCGCAACCTGGTTTCCTGTTGCATCGAATGCAACACACTTAAAGGCGACATGCCCGCCCCCGATTTTCTGCGCATTCTCTACCGTAAGGGCCGCCTCACCGCCGCCGAACTCGACGGGCGACTGCTCGCCTTGAAAGACCTTGCGGCGGGCAGGCTGCGGCCCGCGGGGTTCTGATGATGCAATTGCTCGCTGATCTTGTCGTTAGGCCGGCTGAAGCCCGGCGCCTACAAAACAGCTACTCGGGCTGCGGTTAGCTGTTTTGTAGATTCTCTCTTCGATTTCAAGCCCCGCTTTGAGCAGCGGCGCAATACTTTGTGTCCTACGTGGCACAGCCAATCCTGGCTGTGCGCATTTCTCCGATCTATCAGCGGATGGCGGGCTGCGGTTAGCTGTTGCGGGTGGACACGGCTCGATCGTTCGAACGGAGAGCACGCAGGCGGGAGAAGAATTTGTTGGCGGTGGCGATGTCTTTGGCGATTTGGGCGCGGAGTTCTTCGGGGCCGCTGAATTTCTTTTCCTCACGGAGACGCTTCCAGAAATGGACCTCGATGCGGCCGGGCGGTACTTCGTCCAGCGGCTCGAGGACATGGGTCTCAACGCTGAGGGCCGAACCGTTGAACGTTGGCCGTACGCCAATGTTTGTCACTGAGCGGCGAGTGCGCGATTCGCTCTCGATGCGTGTGCGTGTCACGTAAACTCCTCGCGCGGGGAGAAGCTCTTGTTCCGGCGCGAGATTCAAAGTCGGAAATGTGAAGCGGCGGCCCGTGCCGGTTCCTGGAACGACTTTCCCCGTTAGCACGAAGGGACGGCCAAGAAGGCGCCCGGCGTGGGCGACGTCCCCGGCGGCAATTTCGCGCCGGATGATGGTGCTGGAGACGACTTCGCCTTTGTGAACAACGTGCGGAATGACGACCACTTCAAAGCCGCGTTCAGCGCCTAGCTGGAGCAGAAGCCGCGCGTCGCCGGTTTGTTTGTGGCCAAAGCGAAAATTCTCTCCGACAAAAACAGCGCGGACTTGAAGGTCTCGCACAAGAATTTGATCAACAAATTCCTGTGGTGACAATTTCGCAAGGTCGTGGGTGAACGGCAGAACGACAGCTGCGTCCATGCCCATGGCGGCGAAACACGTCAGACGTTGTTCGTTGGTGGAAACGCGCAACGGCGCGGACTCCGGCCGCAGAACTTTTTGCGGCAGGGGATCAAACGTTAAAGCCGTGGCCATTGCTTTATGCTCGCGCGCGCGAGCGATGGTGGCGCGCAAGATGGCCTGGTGACCCAGATGGATGCCGTCAAAATTGCCGATGGCAAGGGTGCTGCCGCACGCCCGAAGCCGAGTGTCGAGCGGCCCAAGCCTGGGAAGACGAATAGAGCTCAAGCGGAGAAGACCGGACTGCGGATTTGCGAGATGCCGCTCTTTCGTCCACTTCGTCTACGTTCACTACGATTTCGAGGCCGTCGTAGGCAAGCTGCACATTCGAATGTCCTAGCTTGCGAAGGCGTTCATTGGTTTCTGCGTGGGACAAATCGTGGGCAATGTGCGTAAACCAAGCGCGACGGGGATTTAGCTTCTTGATGAGGGCAAGTGCTTGCTCGACGGTCTGATGCATGGGATGAGGAATGTCGCGCAAGGCGTCGATGATCAGTTCATCGAGATCGTTCAATAGCGCGAGTGAGGAATCAGGGATCGAGCTGAAGTCCGTCAAGTAGGCGGCACGCCCGAAGCGGAAGCCCAGCACTTCCATGTCGCCATGCAGGAGTGGAATGGGAGTGAACGTGATTCCCAGGAGCTCAAAGGGCTCCTTGACTTCATGAAGAGTGACGCTCGGAATGGAACTGAGCTTCGGTTTGCCATCGAAAATGTAGGCGAATGCCCGGCGTAAGATCTGGAAGGTTTCTTCGTTGGAGTAAATTGAAAGCGCGGTTTGCTGGCGAAGATTGTAAGGGCGGATGTCGTCGAAACCCATGACGTGATCCGCGTGGCCGTGCGTTAGCAGAACGGCGTCCAGCCGTTCGAGCCCGGCGCGCAAACCTTGCTGTCGAAAATCAGGAGTTGTGTCGATTACGACGTTCTGGCCATTGCGCGAGAGCAGCAGGGAAGGGCGGAGCCGGTTGTCGTGCGGGTCGGCTGAAGTGCACACCCGGCAGTGGCAGGCGAGCGTCGGAACGCCCATGGACGTGCCCGAACCGAGTACGGTTATTTTTAGCGGAACCGTTGGCATGCTGAGAAAGCTGAGCCTGTCGTTAAAGCCGGGCGAACTTGCAGACGCAATACTGACTAGGGCCGCGTCTTAACTTTTGCCTGCGTGGCGGCCTGCGCCGCAACCGCCTGATTTACTTCCAAATAGGTCATCTTCAATTTGCCCAGAAGATCGAGCAAAAGGTTATCGTCTTCCGGAGCAAGGTTTCCTTTGGTCTTCTCGTGCAGGGCGTCGAGCATGTCGATCAATTCATGCGCGGCTTCGGGATCGATCACCGGCTGGCCGGTACGCGGATCGGCGTAGGCGCCCAAGACCATGGCGGCATTGCTGCCTATCATGCGAACGAGATTCTCAAATGCTGGCGAGCGTTTTGGTACCTCCGCGGCAGGCAGCGGCGCGGCTGGCTTGGGAGCTTCGGCGACGGGATGCAGGCGTTCCTCGCGCTTGGCCTCGCGTTCCTTCTCCTCCATCGCCTCCTTGCGGAGTTCACCTTCGGCGGTGAAGGGACGGCGGTCGATAACGCGGAATGAGTCTTCGTGCTTGTGATCGGTCAAGGGGACAATCCTCGGCAATAATTCTCCAGATAAGTTTAGCACGGGTGGGAGCTTTCGGAAGCGCCACGGTTCCGACGAGTAGCGAGGCTGTTTCCGATTACTGCGGCGGTCTCAATGGGTCGACGCAACACTAGCTCGAAGTCTACTCATAGGAGGCACAAGTTCCGGCAAGCCAACTGTCGAGGTGTTATGGCGATTCACTTGACCGGTAGCGCTCTCTTCAGGAACTTACCTCCGCAAGTGCTAGGTCAAATCGGCTCTGAGGCGTACTTTGCAAAGGACAATCAGAAATCCTCTATCTGCCACACATTCTTGGTGCCGTTGACTTCCGTTATGGCCAGCAATCGCCCGTTCGGTGACGGGATTGCAGACCAAATGTCATTTGAGGAATGCAGCAGCACAGAAGCTTTGCCATCGAGCGTGACATTCAGCAATACACTATCCTCTTCGCGACTATGCGAAGTAATGAAGAGACTCCTTCCATCCCCGGACCAATCTACGTTCACTAGTCCGCTCCATCCTTTTACAACCACATCACGGGTTTTGCGCGTGGATGTCGACCGGAGTTGGATCGTGCCTTGGTTGGGACGTCGAACGATGACCGCTAGCTGTGAACCATCCGGGGACAAGCTCCAACTGATCGGGGGATCGATTTGCGGGGGATCTGTACTTTTTCCGGTCTTCACATCGAACAGGTACGTTTCCTCACTATTACCCTTGTTGACGCTGTAGAGGCAGAGTTTTGATGGCAAGCGCGCACACTGCACGTTCCAGATGCGGAAGTCTTTGAGGATCAATCGTGGAGTTCCGCCGTGTATTGGAATGGCGTAAACGGCGGAAGAAGTTTCGGGACTGGCGGACTTAGGAGTCGAAATATACAAGATCTCCGAGCCGTCGGGCGTCACTCTGGATTCTGAGAACTGCTCTCCCCTAACCATCAGACTTTCCGCCAAGGGCTGATCGATGTCCTGTTTGAACATCTCTGGAATACCGTTTCGATCGGAATAAAAGAGGACTTCCTTACTATCGGGTGTCCAGGACCAGACGATGCTTGCACTCTCATCGAGCGTCAACCGTCTGTGCGCGAGCAAGCGTGTACCGTCCTCGGCCAGCGTACCGATGTAAACATTAGGCGACGAACCCGCTCTTAGGAAGGTGAGTGCTTTCCCGTCGGCGCTACTGGTAATTCGGGAAATCAAACCATGCCCTGTGGTGGCAATGCGTCTGGGGGGCTCGGGAACTTTTCCAGATTGCTGCAACCTCACCGTCCACAGGCTTGAGCGGTCCCCGGCAAGGGCGTAGATGAGGCGACCATCGGGCAGCCAGCGCAGAGCAACAAATAAGCGACTGTCTGCAATGAGGGTCTCAGCTCTGGCGTTTTGCCATTCATTGACCTCAACGGAATTCGTCGACATGTTGTAGGCCCAACTTGACCTAAGGTAAGCGATTCGTTTGCCATCGGGAGACCACGTCGGCATTCCCACCTCCGAGCCATCCGACTTATCCGCCGCAACGTTGACCTGATCTGTCCCGTCGGAGCGCATTACCCATACTTCGCGACCAAAGAGACCTTCGTAAGTTAAGTCACGTCGCCGGAACGCAATGTGAGATCCATTCGGTGATACCGATCCTCCCGAAGCGTCAGTTGCCAGTTGGCGGGGCGAGCCTCCGAATATCGAGATACTCCAGAGGCTGGCCTTATTAGGTTGTTCCTCGCGCGAGAGAAGTAAATGAGATCCATCGGGAAACCAGTCGTCCACACGGGCAAAGAAGTTTGGCGGCAAGGGCACAGAGTGAGCTTCACCTGTGCGAATCAGCTTCAGATAGATACCCGTATTGTCCGCGTAGGCCAGGTACTTGCCGTCAGGAGAGATGGCCGCGCTGCTCACGCTATTTTCTGATGAATTCGAGGTTAGCCTACGTTCGATGACCTCCGTGCGCCGGGAAGGAAGCCGCCAAGCTGCCCACACTAAAACAGCCATCATGATTAGTGAAACGCAGACGGTAGCAATCCGATGACGTAAGAAAAAAGATGATTTGCCCTGTTGCGGAAGAGCAGCGATTCCGCCTGTGTGCGAGGAGTCATTGACCGGCGCAATGAACCGATATCCACGCCGAGAGAGTGTCTCGATGAAAACTGGGGCGTCCGCCGATTCACCGAGCGCATCGCGCAACCTCTTGATCGCAGCATTGAGACTATGATCAAAATCGACAAAGGTGTCCGCCGGCCAGAGCCGGTTGCGAATTTCTTCTCGCGAAACCAACTCCCCGGGATGCTCCAAGAGCAGACATAGAACCTGGAAGGGTTGCTCCTGGAGCTTTAGCTTGACTCCATTCTTATGTAACTCACCTGCCCGAATGTCTATTTGGAAGACACCGAAGCGAAGGATTTGCGGAAGTTTGGACGGTGAGGACATCGTGCGTCGGCGGGTTTAAAGTTTACACCCTTCGAGAAAGCTCGTCACTTCCCGCTGTAGGTCCCTGCTGGGGAAGGGTTTAGCTCGTCATCCGTTGATGTCTAACTCGTTGCCTCCAGAGCATTGAGGTACCTGTTTACGGAAAGCAGTGTCGCCCTTGGGGTGACACCATGAACAGGCGATTCGGTGTTCGTATATTTTCAGCGTTTTTGTTTTTGTCTTCCGCATCTATTGCCCAAGACGCACCGGCCACGAAGGCTTTGAGCCCGGAGCTTCATATTTCTGTCTACGACAACGCCGGGGTCCCCATCGAACTGATGGCCGCCGCAGAGGCGGAAGTGCATAGGATTTTTCACAGGGCTGGAGTGGGAACACTTTGGCGGAACTGCTCCGAAAAGGGAGTGAAAACGCAACCCGCGGGTTGCCACTCCGTAGGTTCCAATTATGTCCTGCTGAAGGTCCTTCCTCATGCGATGAGCGGGGAAATGCGGGATCGTGCTGATGTGCTCGGTATGGCTTTGTTGGATGAGAAAGGGGTGGGCTATTACGCGTACGCCTTCTACGATCAGATTCAACGAATGGCTGATGAGCGGAGACTCGCGCCTACACTTTTGGGCCATGTACTTGCCCATGAAATCGGTCACTTGCTGCTGCGATCGAACTCTCATCCGCTCAGCGGGATTATGTCCGGACGATGGACAGGTGAAGAATCGCGGAAAATTTCTGAAGGAGTCCTGTTATTTACTCCACTAGAATCCAGAATGATGCGGGATCGGCTTTTGACTTTGGCTCTTAGGCCGGGTGGCAGCCAACGTCCCTTTGTTGTTGAGACTTCTGCTTTGCCCGGAATAGGAAACAGAGAGTAGCCTTCGATATCGAAAGCTGAATCACGACCAGCTAACTCCTGCTAAATCGGACCATCGGGAACTGATCCACTGCCTGCCGACGCGCAAAGTGCACGATCCAGCATGCTTGTCAAAGTCTGCGGCGCGCCGTACAGTGTAACGTTTGTTGCGTTGCGCGTTTAGTTGGCGGGGCGATGGCAAGCAAAAAGAAAAAGACGAGAAAAACAACGAAGGGTGCAGGCGTAGCGCGTCAGAACTGTTGCGAAAACGCCAGGATTGACGGCGGGCGAGTGGTTCGAAGAGCTTGCGGCGGTCCAGGCGCGGCTTGCGGGCTCCGGACGGCTGCCCGTGGGATCGCGAGCAGACTCACGCGTCTTTGCGCACCTACCTGATTGAGGAGGCCTACGAGGTTCTCGAAGCCATGGAGAGTGGGGACGACGCCAAGTTCGCCGAAGAAATGGGGGATCTGCTGCTGCAAATCGTGTTTCATTCGCAAATCGCTAAGGAGGAAGGCCGGTTCTCGGTTTCCGACGTGATTCGCGAAATTCACGACAAGATGGTGCGGCGGCATCCGCACGTATTTGGCGAAAAACGCGCGAAGGATTCTGCCGAGGTGCTGAAGAATTGGGAGCAGCTCAAGAAAGAAGAACGGGCCGCCGCGGGCCGGAAGAACGGCAGCGGCTCCAGGGAGGAAGCAAAGAACGCTTCCTTGCTGGACGGCGTGTCGAAGGCCTTGCCGGCTGCCCTGGAAGGATTTCAGCTTACGCGGCGCGCAGCGCGAATCGGGTTTGATTGGGAAAACGTCGAAGGCGTGTTCGAAAAAATGAACGAAGAAGCTGGCGAACTTCGTCAGGCGTTGGGCGCTAAAGATGTCCACAAAGCAGAGGAAGAGATGGGCGACCTGCTCTTTGCGGCGGTCAACTTGGCGCGTTATCTGCACATTGATCCCGAAATTGCACTGAAGAAGGCAAACGCAAAATTTTCCATGCGCTTCCGGAGGATGGAAGAACTGGCCGCAAAAAGTGGAAAGGCATTGGCCGATGTTCCGCGGGTAGAAATGGAAAAACTTTGGGATACCGCAAAGCGCGCTGAGAAAGGCGGCGCGCTGGCTTCGAAGGAGGCACGCAAAGCGTGATGAGCGAAGGGATCGTCGTCCGAAAATGCCACGCTATCGAAGAATTTCACCGATGCGTTTCCTTGCAAAAAGAAATTTGGGGCGAAGAAGATCTCGAAGTCGAGCCCGCCACGCTCTTCGTAGTGGCATCGGAAACCGGCGGCCAAGTGCTGGGAGCGTTCGACGGGGAGCGGCTCGTGGGATACACGCTGGCGGTTGTTGGGTTCACGAACGGGACGGTGTTTCTTCATTCCCACATGACTGGAGTTCACGGGGACTACCGCGACCGGGGAGTCGGGCGAGCGCTGAAACTTTTTCAGCGCGAGGAAGCTCTGGGGCGGGGAATTCGACTGGTCGTTTGGACCTTCGATCCCCTGGAAACGCGAAACGCGCATTTCAACTTGAACCGGCTTGGCGCGATTGCGCGGAAATATCTGCCCGATCTCTATGGAGTGACCACCAGCCCGTTGCACCGAGGGCTTCCCACCGACCGCCTTTGGGCGGAGTGGCAGCTTGATTCCGCGCGTGCGGTGGCAGCGATCTCGGATTTGTTGCCGGAGCCGGACGCCACTCCGGCGAAAATTGAATTGCCGGGGGAACTCGAAACTTGGAAGCAGAGCGACACGTCCCGAGTGGCGAAAGAGCAAGCGCGCATTCGCGAAGAATTCACGTCGTGGTTCGCGCGTGGGTACGCAGCCGTGGGTGTGAAGAAGTCGGCCACAGGCGTGGCGTATCTGTTGGCTCCCTGGAGCGATTTCTAGCAATTGAATTCCTGTAAAAAGTGTCAGTAGCTTCGGAGCGTTGCGCGAACGAACAGATCTTGAAGCCGCGGAATGAGAGAAGGATCCATGCGCATACGAGAAGTAACGTTGAGAGAATTACGAATGAAGCTGGTCGCGCCCTTCGAGACCAGTTCGGAGCGAACGGAGGAGCGGCGCATCATCCTGGCCGAAGTTCTTATGGACGGAGTGATTGGCTGGGGAGAATGTGTCGCAGGAGAAAGGCCGTTCTACAGCCCGGAGACGACCGATACCGCATGGATGGTCATGCGCGATTTCCTCTGGCCGATGGTAAAAGGAAGGGAAATCGCGACTGCCGCGGACGCATGGCTCTTGATGGAACCTGTTCGGGGCCACAACATGGCCAAGGCCACACTCGAAGCGGCAATCTGGGACGCGGAAGCCAAACAGAAAGGCGTGCCGCTCTCGAAGCTGCTTGGGGGAACGCAGAATGAGATTTCAAGCGGGGTATCAATTGGCATTAAAGATTCGCTCGACGAGCTCGCAGCTGCGGTTAGGAGCGAACTTGCCGCCGGCTATCAGCGAATCAAAATCAAGATCAAGCCGGGAAAAGAGCTGACGCAGGTCAAGCGGCTCCGCGAGGAGTTTCCCGGCATCAAGCTGATGGTGGACGCCAACTCCGCCTATCGCATGGAGGATTGGCCGCTGCTGAAACAATTGGAAGGCTTCTATCTAATGATGATTGAGCAACCGCTTGGCTGGGACGATTTGTATTCCCATGTGGAGCTGCAGAAGAAGCTCGCCACGCCCATCTGCTTGGACGAATGTATCCATACCGAAGAGCAGGCGCGAGCGGCAATCCTTCTGGGTGCTTGCAAGATCATTAACATCAAGCTCGGGCGAGTTGGCGGGTATACAGTTGCGCGGCGTATTCATGATCTGTGCCAGCAGAATGGTGTGCCGGTGTGGTGCGGAGGAATGCTGGAGTCGGGAATCGGGCGAGCACACAACATTGCTCTCGCGACGCTTCCCAATTTCACGCTGCCCGGCGATGTTACCGCCAGCAAACGCTACTGGGAGGAAGACATCATCGAGCCTGAAGTGACGGTCTCCGCGCAGGGCACGATTCGCGTGCCAACCGGGCCGGGCATCGGCTTCGAGCCGCGCCGCGATCGCATCGAAAAACTCACGGTGCGAAAAGAACGGCTGGTCTAGACAAGTGCTGGTTGAGTCTTCCGAAGGGCGCGCGCCCAGCCGTCCCGTCATCGCGTCGCTAATCGGTCTTATCGTGGTGATTTGGGCCGTCAACTTTATCGCCGCGAAGATTGGGCTGCGATACTTCCCTCCGCTTACCATGGCTTCCTTTCGCGTATGTGGCGCGGGCGTGGTGATGATTCCTTTTTACCTTTGCTTGCGTCGGCTGCGTTTCTTTGTCCAATCCGCTGCGGGCCGGAAGCGGGGATTCACCAGACAGGATGCATGGACATTTCTATACTTGGGCTTTTTCGGAGTCAGCGTAAATCAATTCTGTTTCACTCTGGGGCTGCACTACACCGCTGTGAGTCATTCCGCGATCATCGTCGGGATGGGGCCGATTTACACGCTGATCCTTGCAGTGCTTCTGCGCATGGAAAGAGCCACGTGGCATAAAGCCCTGGGCATGGGCATTGCCTTCACAGGAATCGCCGTGCTCGCTTCCGAACAAGGTATCTCGACAAATTCGCCCTCTTTGCTCGGCGATGCCATCACCATGACCGGTTCGCTTGGGTTCGCTATGTACGCCGTTCTGGGTAAACGCGTGGCTCACGATTACGACGCGCTGACGATGACCGCTTACAACCACTTCGCAGGAGCGCTGGTGGTGCTTCCGCTGGCGGTGCATCAGGCATGGATACTGCGTGCAGCAGGGAATTCGCGAGCCTTTCCGTGGCAGGGGTGGGCAGCCATTTTATACATGGGACTATTTGGATCTGCTGTCGCGTATCTCCTGTATTACTGGCTGCTGCGCTATCTCGAAGCATCGCAGCTGAGCGCCTTCACTTATCTTTTGCCTGTCCTTGCTTCGATACTTGGCATCCTGGCGCTCGGGGAGAAGGGCTCTTGGACAGAAATCTTGGGCGGCGCACTTGCCCTCGGAGGCGTGTATTGGACCGAATCCGGCAGAACTTCCCAATAAGCCCTTTATAGACTCCACATACGCATTCCCTGGACTATTGAGCCAGCGGCCAAGCGTCGGCCGTTCGCGTTGACCTGCTCGATGGGGCATGTTAGCTTGCCGAGTCTCCCTGACAAAGAATGCGCCGGGCACTTCAGCCAGCCCCGCGCTTCGAGGCCGTGTTTCGGCATGACAACTAAACCTACAAATCCGGCTGGCAGAATGCCCATGCGGTGGGGCGGGAAATCCGCCCGAATTGCCGTGATTCCAGGCGATGGCATCGGCAAGGAAGTAACGCCGGAAGCGGTCAAGGTCCTCCGTGCTGTTACGGCCCCAGCAAAACGTCCACTGGAATTCGTCGAATTTGACTGGGGCGCCGACAAATACCTGAAGGAGGGCGTGACGTTGCCCGCGGGTGCGGTCGAGATGCTTCGGGACGAGTTCGACGCTATCCTCTTTGGGGCTCTTGGCGACCCGCGAGTTCCTTCCAACCAACACGCCGCCGACATCCTGTTGGGCCTCCGCTTCAAGCTGGACCTCTACGCGAATGCGCGGCCCGTCGAGCTTCTCCACGACCGTTTGACCCCCCTCCGCGATCGTACTGAAAAAGACATCCGCCTAATGGTCTTCCGCGAAAACACGGAAGGGCTGTACGTCGGCGTGGGAGGATTCTTTAAGAAGGGGACCGCCGACGAAATTGCTATCCAGGAAGACGTCAACTCACGTAAAGGCGTCGAGCGCATCATCCGCTACGCCTACGACTATGCCCGAGAGAACAAACTGAAGCGCGTGTGCATGAGCGACAAATCCAACGCCATGACGTTTGCCCATGACCTCTGGCAGCGCGTCTTCAAGGAAGTCCGGCAGGAGTACCCGAAGATTGAGTCACGGCACCTCTATATCGACACCCTGGCCATGGAAATAGTTCGCGACCCGGCACAGTTTGATGTGATCGTGACCTGCAACCTATTCGGGGACATTATCAGTGACCTCGGAGCACAACTTGCCGGCGGCCTGGGACTCGCTCCCTCAGGCAATATTCATCCGGGCAGAACTTCGCTCTTCGAGCCGGTCCACGGCTCGGCCCCGAACATTGCCGGGAAGGGCATTTCAAATCCGTTCGGCTCGGTCCTGGCTTCGGCAATGATGCTCGAATTCCTAGGCTGGAAGCCGGAAGCTCAAGTATTGCGCGAAGCTGTAAAAGCGGCCCTTCGAGAAAATTTTGTAACGCCTGATCTCGGAGGAGTTAAACAAACGGTTGAAGTCGGTGACTGGCTCGCAAATTTCTCTAATCTGGCCGCCAAGAGAACTTAAAGCATAACTTTAGTATTGCCGCGCGCCCTCGTTAGGTGCAATTCTCCCCTACCTTTATCTCCGGTCTCTAAGACTCAGGAGTGTTACAAGCATGCCAATCAAAAATCCTCCGATGTGCGCCCACCAAGCTACCCCTCCCGTGGCCGCCCCACCGACGGAACTAATCCCTGCCACAAACTGCAACAGGAACCAGTAGCCCAAAATGATGAAAGCAGGAATTGGGAGGAAGAAAACTACGACGAGGGTTAGCACTCGAGCCCGGGGAAAAAGAATGATGTAAGCCCCCATTACAGCGGAGATAGCGCCGCTGGCTCCCAAAGCGGGCAGTGAAGAATGGAAATTTGCAATGATGTGCGTCAGACCCGAACCCACACCACAAAAGAGATAAAACAGGAGGTAAGGGAAATGCCCGAAATAGTCTTCCACATTGTCCCCAAATATCCAAAGGAAGAGCATGTTTCCTGCAATGTGCAAAAGGCCGCTGTGAAGGAACATGCTGGTGACTAGGGGAAGGAACGCCGCCGCAAAGCTGATATGACCGGCGAGAAAGCCGTTGATGTGCGAGGGAATCGTGGCATTGGACATCACAAAAGCCTTGTATTGAGAGGGCGGCAGCGTCAGCTGAAAAAGAAATACGATGACGTTCGTCAAAATAAGGAGAGTATTGACGACGGGATAGGTCCGGCGGGGGTTCAGGTCTTTGAGAGGGATGAACATTCGCTAGTTTGGTTGCTTCAAAGCTCCATATCGAGAGTTGGCGCCTCGCATCCGGAAACTCACGGGGAGTGCTTCCTCAAGGCATGAACGGCAGCCCTATGGAGTTGTGCCTTGGAGAAAAGGCTTCGATTGCGGTTACCGCTGCGCTGCAGTTCCCGCACTTTGGGCAGCCTACTGATTCCCCCTCGCGCCCCTAAACTCTCGCAATTCAGCCCGGCAGCCGCGCAAGCGAAATCCAGAATTTTCTGCAAGTCCCATCCATGGAGAATCCCGTAAGAAAACGCAGCGTGAAACAGATCGCCAGCTCCCGTGGTGTCCGTGACGGGCACTTTGAAGGAAGGAGCATACCAGAAGCGGCGCCCATCCCAAGCTAGCGCGCCATTTACGCCCAGCGTCGCGCAAATGGCGCGAAATCCATATTTCTGCTGAAGCACGGGGAGCGCCTTGAGGAGATTTTTTTCTTCGGTGGCAGCGACGGGGAATTCTTTCGATGTGACAGGATAATCGACAAAGGGAAGAAGGCGCGTCAGCCCCGGAGCCATGTGATCCAAGTCGGCCACGACGGGGATTCCAGAGGCACGGGCCCACGAGGCGGCGATGCTTGTTGTTGCTGGATCGTGCCCGTCAACGTGCAAGAGCCGGGAAGAAGTCACCCAGCCCCTTTGCAGAAAGGTTGTCGGTACGCCAAGTCGCGGATCGCGCTTCCACACGATGGTGCGCTCCCCGGACTCGGTATCGAGAAGGATGAACGACATCTGGCTCATGGTGCGCGGGACGGCAACCAAGTCCGAGTGGACGCCGGCGCGCCGGAGTTCGCGCCGATGGAGTTCCGCGGCAGAGTCGTCACCGACGGTACCGACATAGTGGGTTCGCAGCCCCCACAGCTGGCAGGCGATCAATGCGGTTGCCACTTGGCCTCCCGGCATGATTTGTGCGCTAAGCATTTCTGTCTTCGAGCCCAGAGCGGGGAATTGAGAGAGATGCATCACCGTGTCCGTGGCGTTCTCCCCGATCCCCAAGATGTCGAAACGTGGTTTGCGCATAAGTTTAGTGGTGCAGAGTATCGGAAGCGGTGACAAATGCAAAGAGCGATGAATGGAATTACTGCGTCCGATAATGTTCGATCGTCATGGGAGCTTGGTTAACAGAATCCAGAAGGGTGGTTGGCGGTGCCTAAATCGATGGAATTTCCCTATCTTAAGTGTCACTTCAAATGACGGTTCTCCGTTACGTGCGCTCAGTTTTCCCGAAGATTTTTCTTTTCGGGATTACGTAAACATTGCGCGGCGGAACCGTGTGTGGTAATTAAATTAGTCCTGCGTGTGCGCGAATCGGACGTGGCTCTCGAATGTGTCCGGCGAAGCGTCGGCGCGCCGACACCTCATGCCTGCCAGGGAAACGGAAGCAATTATTTTGAAGACCTTTTCGCTGGGTGAGGCCGACCGCCTGGTGAGTTTTTTCGGACGGAGTTCGGGACGCATGCGAGGTGTGGCTGCCGGAGCGCGCAGAATAAAGAATCGCTACGGCTCAACTTTGGAGATCCTGTCGCACGTCCAGGTCTGGTACATCGAGAAAGAGACCCGAGACCTGGTCCGCATCCAGCAGTGTGAACTGCTCGAATCGTTTCACAGGTCTCAAAGCGATTACGCCCTGAGCACCGGGCTGGCGGTCGTCAGCGAAGTCTCGGAGCAAGTTCTCCCGGAGCATGAAACGGCCGAGTCCATGTTCCGGCTGCTCTTGCTCACCGTTCGCGAAATCGAACGCACGGGCGCATGGCAACTGCCCTTGAGCTATTTCGCGTTCTGGACGGTGCGACTCGGCGGGTACTTGCCGCAGTTTGATCGATGCGGCTCTTGCGGCGCCGTCTTCGGTACGGCGGCCGCCTTCCACGCACCTTGGGAAGCGGGGCTCTTCTGCGAAAAATGCCGGCGCAGCGGAATGCGGCCGTTACACGACGAAGGGCCGGCAACTTGCGGAGCGGTTTGCGGGGGAGAAACTCGACAAGATTGAATTCCTGCCAGCGCTGCAGCAGCCTGCGGCAGAGTTGCGAGAGGCGTCACTGAACTGGATAGAGCATCACACCGAGAAACCGTTGGCTACGCGAAAACTCTTGGAGCCCACTTGATAGCTAAAGTAAAACTTGAGAAAAAACAGACCGGCCTCACCTTTCAAGATTTAGTTTTGAAACTCTCCCATTTCTGGGTGAAGCAGGGATGCGTGCTGCAGCAGCCCTATGACGTCGAGGTTGGCGCCGGCACCATGCATCCGGAAACTTTTCTGCGCGTGCTCGGGCCAGCCGCATACCGCGTTGCTTATGTCCAGCCCAGCCGTCGGCCCGCCGACGGAAGATATGGCGAGAATCCCAACCGCCTTTACAAACACACACAATTTCAAGTCATTCTTAAACCCTCTCCTGCGGACGTTCAGAATCTTTACCTCCAGAGCCTGGCTGCTATCGGCATCGCCTTGAAGGAGCACGATATTCGATTCGAAGAAGACAATTGGGAATCGCCAACGCTTGGCGCCTGGGGCATCGGCTGGCAAGTGCTGCTGGATGGTTTGGAGATCACCCAGTTCACCTACTTTCAGCAGAGCGGCGGAATCGACCTCGATCCGATCTCCGTTGAGCTGACTTATGGTCTCGAGCGCATCTGCGCCTTTCTGCAGAATGTGGCCAGCGTCTACGATCTCCGCTGGTCCGCTGATAAGACGTATGGCGACATTCGCCTCGCCGAGGAGCAACAGTTCTCCGAGTACAGCTTTAATCGCAGCGATGCCAAGGCCATCCGCGCCGAGTTCGATTTGCATGAGAAGCAAGCCAAGGAACTTCTCGACGGATTTCTCGCCACAGCGGGGAAGCAACGCGAAAGGTATCCGATTCTCCCGGCCTACGATCACTGCCTCAAGTGCTCGAACCTATTTAACCTGATGGATGCTCGAGGCGTTATCTCCACGACCGAACGCGCCGCCTTGATGGCGCGTGTGCGCACGCTTGCGTGCCGCGGGGCCGCTGCTTACCTCGAGCAAATTGGCGGACCAACTGTGCGCCGCGAGGTGCGCGCATGAGCCGGTCAGACGAAAAGTACACCGAGAAGAGAGTTGAAGTATTGCTTGAAGTTGGCAGCGAAGAAATTCCAGCAGGGATGCTGCCGAAAGCCGAAGAGGATCTCCGGGCAAATCTCGAAAAACTTCTGACTGCCGAGAATCTTTCGGATGGCGTGACGGTCGAGACCTTCAGCGCGCCGCGCCGGCTTGTCGCCCATGTGGGCGGCTTGCTCGAAAAACAATCCGACGTCGTGAACGAAGTGACCGGTCCTCCGAAGTCCGTGGCTTATGACGCTGTCGGCGAGCCGACGCGCGCGGCCCACAGCTTCGCCGAAAAGCAGGGTCTTGCACTCAAGGATCTCTATGTCGTCAAAACGCCGAAGGGTGAGTATCTTGGCCGCAAAGCAAACGAAGCGCGGCCGAACCGCCGAGCAGATTCTGAACGAAATACTGCCACGCGTGATTCATGACCTGGCTTGGCCGCGGTCCATGACCTGGACCGGCCTCGATGGCGCACGATTCATTCGCCCCATCCGCTGGATTGTTGCGGTAGTGAACGGCAAGCCGCTGAAGTTTTCCTTTGCCGGAGTAACCGCAGGAGATATTACGCTCGGTCATCGGTTTCTCGGCAAAGGCCCACTGAAGGTCAAGGACTTTGCAGACTACGAAAAGAAACTGAGAGCGAATGGCGTAATCGTTCGGCCTGCGGAGCGGCGCGAGAAGATCTCGAAAGAGCTGGCGGCGCATGCAAAGAGGGCAGGGTATCGCATCCACGAGGACGCCGAACTGTTGAAGCTGGTCACCTACTTGAATGAATGCCCGAGCGTTCTCGAGGGAGAATTCGATCCTGCGTTCCTCGCGCTGCCGGATGAAATCCTGATCACCGTCATGCGCGGCCATCAAAAGTATTTCGCCGTAGAGAAGCGCAGCGGGGAAGTCGCGCCGCATTTTCTTGCGGTCATCAATCTTCCAAAAGATCCCAAGGGATTGGTGCGCGCCGGACACGAACGGGTTTTGCGGGCGCGACTGGCGGACGCTCAATTTTTTTGGGAGTCGGATCAGAAATGTCGGCTCGCCGACTATTTGCCGAAGCTCGAACGCGTCACCTACGAATCCCGGCTGGGAAGTTATCGCGACAAGGTCGAACGCGTTCGCGCGATTGCCCGCTGGCTCACCGAGCAATGGTTCAACAGCGGACTCATGCAAGCGCATGTCGCCGAAGCTGACCGCGCCGCGGAACTCTCGAAGTGCGACCTTGCCACAGAGATGGTCCGGGAATTCACCGAATTACAGGGAATCGTCGGCGGACTGTATGCGCGGGCGCAAGGCGAGTCGGATGACGTTGCCGATGCGATTTACGATCACTACCGTCCCGTCGGGCCTCGAAGACCCCATCCCGAGAAATCTGACCGGCTGCGCCGTCGCCCTGGCGGACAAGCTTGACTCCATCGTCGGCTGCTTCGCCGTGGGCTTGATCCCCACGGGTTCCAGCGATCCTTACGCTTTGCGTCGCGCCGCATTGGGCGTTGTAAAAATCATTCTTGAACGGAAGCTCCCGGTCTCGATCTCCCTGGCCGTTGGTGCCGCTGCCAAAGCCCTGCTCACCAATCCGCCCAAGCGAGGAGTTACTCCGGAGCAAGAGGCGCAAGTACTCGAGTTCCTCCTGGATCGCGCAAAGTTTGTGCTTCGCGAACGTGAGAAGTTCAGCTACGACGAAGTGAACGCCGTGTTCCGCGCCGGGGTCGAAGACTTGGTGGACGCGCATAAACGCCTCATCGCTCTCAAGGCCATCCGCAAGTCGAAAAACTTCGAGCCGCTCGCTGTGTCTTTCAAGCGCATCCGCAACATCCTGGAAAAGTCCAATTTCAAGAAGGAGGAAGCGCCGGGAATTAAAACCGATTTGTTCGAGAACGCGGCGGAACGCGAATTGTTTTCCGCAGTGCGATCGGCTGCGTCTAAAGTGCAGGCAGAGAAGCGTGCGGGTAAATATCAAGAAGCACTTGAAGTTATTGCCGGGCTTCGCAAAGCGGTCGACAATTTCTTCGAGCAGGTAATGGTGATGGCGGAAGAACGAAGCCGTGCGGAAAAACCGGCTGGCGTTGCTCTCTGAAATTCTTCGAGAGTTCACAACCATTGCGGATTTCGCAGAACTCGGCGGGGAGGAACGAAGTTAGGAAGATAAAGTTTTGCTTTAAGTGTCGAAAGTAAGTGAAGTCGGCGTGCCGACAAGATTTTCCCGATCGCCGTACAGATGGGTAGTCGCTAGTACGGTTTTCAAAATTCAAAAAAACGACAAGCGAGGAACACAGTGACTAAATGGGTCTATTTTTTCGGTGCAGGCAAAGCGGAAGGTGACGGGACTCAGCGCGCGCTTTTGGGTGGCAAGGGCGCCGGTCTTGCGGAGATGAGCCGGATCGGCCTGCCAGTGCCTCCCGGCTTCACCATCACAACTGAAGTTTGCACCTACTATTACGGGAACAAGAAGACCTACCCGAAGGTCCTCGAGCCGGAAGTTAAAGGAGCCGTCGCACGCGTAGAAAAGATAATGGGCACGAAGTTCGGCGACAAAACCGCCATGCCCATGCTGGTATCCGTACGCTCGGGCGCTCGCGATTCGATGCCCGGGCATGATGGACACGATTTTGAACCTCGGCCTGAATGATGAAACCGTACTCACACTGGCCAAGGCCACCAAGAATGAACGGTTCGCCTGGGACTGCTATCGCCGGTTCATTCAGATGTATGGCGACGTCGTCATGAACGTGCAAAAACGCCCGCACGAGGACCACGAACCGTTTGAGGTCGTCATTCACAACCTCAAGCACGAACGACATCACGCCGACGTCGACGACCCGAAACTGACGGTGAACGATCTTCAGGAGCTGGTCGTTCGCTTCAAGAAGCTCATCAAGGAGCGCACCGGGATGGAGTTCCCGCAGGACGCCTGGAAACAGCTCTGGGGCGCGGTCGGCGCCGTGTTTGGTTCCTGGATGAATGATCGCGCCGTCGTCTATCGCCGCAAGTACAACATCCCGTCCGAATGGGGAACCGCCGTAAACGTACAGGCGATGGTCTATGGCAATACAGGCGACAAATCGGGATCGGGCGTGGCCTTTACGCGCGATCCGGCTACCGGAGAGAAAGTTTTCTACGGCGAGTTCCTCATCAATGCGCAAGGCGAAGACGTGGTGGCCGGCGTGCGCACGCCGGAGCCCGTCGCACAACTCAAGAACTACTTGCCGAAAGCCTTCCACGAATTGGAGAAGATCCGACAAACCTTAGAGAAACACTTCAAGGACGTCCAGGACTTCGAGTTCACCATTCAAGATGGCAAGGTCTTCATGCTCCAGACGCGCAATGGCAAACGAACAGGACTGGCCGCCGTTCGCTTCGCGGTTGAAATGGAGAAAGAGAAGCTCATTGACTGGAAGACCGCCATCCGACGAGTCCCGGCGGATCAGCTCGACCAGGTGCTGGCCCCCGTGTTTAATCGCAAGGCGGTACAGGCTGCCAAGGTTATTGCGAAGGGATTGCCTGCCGGGCCGGTGCAGCTGCCGGCAGGATGTATTTGAATGCGGATCGTGCCGCTGCGGCTGCGGAACGCGGAGAAAAGGTCCTGCTGGTCCGCAATGAAACTTCGCCCGAAGATTTGCGCGGCATGATCGCCGCCGAAGGCATTCTCACGGCAAAGGGCGGCGTCAGTTCGCACGCAGCTCTCGTCGCTCGCCAGATGGGTAAGGTCTGTGTCTGCGGCGCTGCGGCGCTCCAGATCGATTACGCTGCCAAGACCATGACCGTCGATGGCGCAACTGTATAAGGAAGGGGACTTTCTTTCCATCAACGGCACCGCTGGCGAAGTCTATCCAGGCCAAATCCCCACTGCCGCGTCCGAAATCGTTCAAGTGCTTATTGAGAAATCCCTCGACGCCAACAAGAGCCAGACTTATCAAAACTTCAAGAAACTTATGGACTGGTGCGCCAAGGTCTACGCGGCTGGAGGTCCGCACTAACGCCGACACGCCCGAACAGACTGCTCATGCCATCGCTTTCGGCGCCGTCGGCATCGGCCTCTGCCGCACCGAGCACATGTTCTTTGAAGGCAATCGCATCGACGCCATGCGCGAGATGATTTTGGCGGACACCAAGGAACACAGGAAAGCGGCCCTGGCGAAGATCCTGCCCTATCAGAGGGAAGATTTCATCGGGATGTTCAAGGAATTGAAGGGATATCCAGCGACGATCCGGTTCCTTGACCCCCCGTTGCATGAGTTCCTGCCCCATGAAGGATCCGCGCAGAGCGACTCTGGCAAAGAAAATGGGAGTGCCGGTTGAAAAGAATCAAACAGAGGGTTAAAGAATTACATGAATTTAATCCCATGCTCGGCTTCCGAGGTTGCCGCCTGGGAATTGTCTATTCCGAGATTTCCGAGATGCAGTCGCGCGCCGTGTTCGAAGCCGCGGCGGAAGTTCAGAAGGCGGGCATAAAGGTGCACCCCGAAGTCATGATTCCGCTCGTTGGATTTAAAAAAGAACTGGACCTGCAGGTCGAGGTCGTCCATCGCATCGCAAGCGAAGTCATGAAGGAAAAGGGTGTGAAGCTGAATTACCTGGTTGGCACGATGATCGAGGTTCCTCGCGGCGCACTCACAGCCGATGAGATCGCGCAAACGGCCGAGTTCTTCAGTTTTGGCACCAATGACTTGACGCAAACCTGCCTCGGCATGAGCCGAGACGATTCCGGCTCCTTCCTCGGCCCTTACCAGGAATTGGAGATCGTCAAAAAGAATCCATTCGCGACTATCGACCAGGCGGGTGTCGGCCAACTAATCGAGATGGCTGTGGCGAAGGGGAACAAAACTCGTCCCGGCATCAAATTAGGCATCTGCGGCGAACACGGTGGAGACCCGGATAGCGTCAAGTTCTGCCATCGTGCCGGCTTGTCATATGTGAGTTGCTCGCCGTTCCGTGTGCCAGTCGCGCGCCTTGCCGCAGCTCAAGCAGTAGTTGAAGAAGAGCAATCCAAGAAAAAGAAGGGCGAAGTAGCAAATTAAGTCGCTCAACATAAACATAAAGCAATACTTGAAGTCGTCGGCGCGCATGGCATCTCAAGCGATGTCTCCATTCGGCGGCTTATATTTTCTCAGGTCGGCATCTTGAAGAAAAAGTAGAGTCCCAAGAAAAAGAAAGTGATGTCCGTGGACCAAGCCGCGAGAAACGGCGGGAGCTGCCCAACGCCGCCCATCGCTTCCAGCAGGCGCGCTGCCGTCCAATAAACGATTCCGATTCCGACACCAAGCGCGACGCCACCGAGCGCGCCGCGGGTCCCGACCAGCAAAGCGAAGGGAATTGCCAGCAAAATGCTGATCGGAGCGATGAGCGGAAAGGCCAGTTTCACGTGCCACTGTACGGTCAGGTTGGCGACATCAAATCCGGCCTTGTGTAAGCCCGTCAATGTAGCGCCTCAGTGCTCCCCAGCTCATTTGGGAAGCCTGGCGAACCTCGCGATTGAAATAGCTCGGTGGTTCCGAGAGTTCCGGCAGCGACGTGACCGGGAACCGTTCGTAGCGAACGATGGTGCCACCCGAGAAATCACGCACCCAGCCGCCCTCCAGAACCCATACTTTCTGCGAATCGGACCACTGTGCGCGCGAAGCGAATACGCGCCGCCTCATCTGGAACGTCGCGGGGTCGAGTTCGACGACGCTCAGACCTCCAAAAAGATTTTGCGCCGGGTCGAAGAGGTCGTAGTTATAAATCTTCTAGCGTTATTCGCCGAAAATCCAGCGCTGCGGGCGGGCATAGGTCTGGGGAGGGCGGCCTTTGATCTGGTTGCGCAAGGCGTCCTGACGCTGGTTTGCGTATGGAAGATACGTTTCGTCCAGCGCGATCATGCTGGCGGCAAGGGCCAGTCCGGCGAAAAGCAGCGGCACGGCGAGGCGATAGAGGCTGATTCCGCTCGCTTTGCAGGCCACGATTTCGTTGTTCTTGCTCATCACGCCCAGCGTGACAAGCACGGCGACCAGCGCGCCAAGCGGCGCGAGGTTATAAAGCAGATAGGGAGTCAGATAGCGGAAATAATCCACGACGATGAGAAATGGCACGCGGTGCCGGGCGATGTCATCGAGCAGCTCGAAAAAGGTGAAAGTTTCGAAACAGGAAAATGAAGGCGGCCATCAGCGACGCGAAATAAAAAAAGAAACGTCGCAAGATGTAGATATCCATCAATCGAGGGAAACTGCCGCTTGATTGCACGCCGTTCTCATGCGGCTCTCCTGTTCCATTGGGAACAGTGATAGCGGCAGCCGCTGCGCGTGCGCGCGATTTCCTGCGTCGAAGCAACCTGGCCCAAGTCCGGAATCCGGACCTTGGGCCTGAGCCAGCGGCTTTCGCCGCGGAATTGTTCCATGCGGGGAAGGAGCGCGGCTCCCAGAATCGCCAGCAGAATATTTGCGCCCCAGATTCCTGCTGCCGGAGGACAGCGTGCCTTGCCGGGCCAGTCCTGCTCCAATCACCGTAAGCAGGTAATAGGAAGCGATAATGATGACCGCGATCAGCGAGCCTGCTGCGCGTCCGCCTCGGCGAGGCTGTGCGCCCAGGGGCACCGCGACGAAGCGAAGACCAGGCATGCGGCCGGAAACGCCAAGCGGCGATGCAGTTCCACGCGCGCCTCGCGCCAGCCCGCATCGTTCGTGGCGGCTAGGTCTCGCAGCGAGCGTTCCGGATTGCTCAATTGCCTGGGTTGCGCGGCAGCCAGGCCATTCACTTCAATCGGCCAGTCACTCTGTCCAAAAGCCGTAACGGAGTACCGATCTGGATCTTCGCGCGAGAATTCGTGGGTTGTTCCACCCTTTAGATGAAGCTCCAGCTTGCCCTCTTTGGGTTCGGCAATTACAATCGCGTCCTCAGCTAGTGTGAGTTGCGAGCCGCTCTCACCGCCAGCCTGAGCGAGGAATACGCCGTGCCATCGTGTGCCGCTGGCAGATACGTCGTTGACGTAGAGGACATATTTGGGGAACCGTTCGTCGAAGACTCGGGGCTGCACGGCAAAAGAAATTTGTGAAGCGATCAGGTCGGTCTCGAGAGTACGGTATTTATGAACGGCCATCGGGCCGAGCCACAGCGTCATGCCGAGCGTGACGACGGCGCCCGCCATCGCGAGCACGCCCACGGGCAGAAGAATCCTCCGGCGGCCAATCCCCAATGCCGTGAGTGCGATAATCTCGCTGTCCGCGGACATGCGGCCGAGGCCGAGGAGCACGCCGATCAATACGGCCATGGGCAGCGTAAACGTGAAGACAGTCGGAAAAATGCAAAGGAAAAGTTCCAGAATTTGAGCGCCCGAGCCGCTGTGTCGAACAAACAGCTCCATCAAGCGGACAAGCTGGGGCACGAAGAAAACGAAAGTAAATACGGCGAGTCCGAGGAGTGCGTGACGAAAAACTTCACGAACGATATAGCGGTCCAGGATGCGCATGACGCGAACCGTGAGTGTAACACGGCATCGCAGCGGGCAAGGGAAAGAGAGCCGCGATGAATCGCGTGCATTTGGTGTTGTTGTGGCACATGCATCAGCCGCAATACCGGGACCCGGAGACGGGGCGATACGTGCTTGCCGTGGACGCGGCTCCACGCGCTCAAGGACTATTGGGGCATGGTGGCGATGTTGAAGGACTTTCCAAAATTCCACGCCACTTTCAACGTCGTGCCTTCGCTGGGCATACAGCTGGAGGAATATGCGAGCGGAAAATTTGATGAGCCCTGGTTTGCTTTGGCCTTCAAGCCCACAGAACAGCTGACGCGAGAGGACAAAGCAGAGATTTTGGCGCGCGCGTTTCAAGTAAATCACGACCATCTGATGTCGCGATGGCCGCGCTTTGTGGAGTTGCATGAATGGGCGCAGCCCGCTGGGGGAGCGCAGGCGCAAGTATCTTTTACGGCGCGCGACTGGCGAGACGTGCAGGTGCTCTCGCAGCTGGCGTGGATGGAGGAATCCTGGCTCGAGAAAGACTCGGTTGTCAGCGCTCTTGCCAGCAAAGGAAAAGAGTTCACCGAAAATGACAAAGCCGCGTTGAAGGCCAAGCAGCTCGAGTTGCTCGGCTTGGTTTTGCCGATATACCGGGAAGCGGCGCAGACGGGCCAGGTGGAACTCAGCACCACACCCTTTTATCATCCTATTCTTCCGCTGATTTGCGATTCGGATATCGCCCGCGTGGCCAACCCTGGCACGCCGCTCCCGCGGCGCGCTTATCGCCATCCCGAGGATGCCCGCGAGCAATTGCAGCGCGCCCGGCGAATTTCACGAGCGCGTGTTTGGAACGAAGCCCGCGGGGCTCTGGCCGTCCGAAGGCTCGGTTTCGGATCAGGCGCTGACCATCGCCGCTGAAGAAGGATTTCAGTGGTTTGGCACGGATGAAGGTGTTCTCGGCAGAACGCTGAACGCTGGATTCTTTCGTGATACCAAGGGGATTCCGGCGAATGCGGAACGTCTGTACAAACCATTGCGCGTGCAGCTCGGGGGGAAACCGATCACGGGACTTTTTCGCGATCACCACCTTTCCGATCTCATCGGTTTCGTTTATAGCCGCATGAATGGCAAGGATGCCGCCGCGGATTTGCATGGCAGGCTTCGAGCGCTTGGAGAACACGTGCAGACCGCTCAACCCCTCACGGTGTGCCTGTTTCTCGATGGCGAAAATGCCTGGGAATACTATCCGGGGAATGGCCGCGAGTTTTTGCGCGAATTTTACGGGCGCATCCAGGGAGATCAGGATTTCCGGGCGCTCACTGCGACCGAGGCGATTGCCGCGGCGGGCGACATTCCATCCAACGCGGGGATTTTCCCCGCTTCCTGGATTAACGCGAATTTCGATGTTTGGATTGGCCACAGCGAAGACGTGGCCGCATGGGAACTGCTCTGGGACGCGCGCGAAGCGTATGGGCAAGCGGTACAGGCTCGAGAACAGGGGCGCGATGGCGCCCCGGACCAAACCGCGTTGCGAGAGGCGCAAGAATCGTTGCTGGCTGCGGAAGGAAGCGACTGGTGCTGGTGGTTTGGTCCGGAACACAGCACGGCGAACGACGCGGAATTCGACGCGCTCTATCGCAAGCATTTGACGGCCGTCTATCTTGCGCTTGGGCGAGCTGGCCCCGCAAGAACTGGCCAAACCCATCAAGCGGAAGCCGGAGCATGCTTTGCAACTTGCTCCCACCGGATTTCTTAAAATCTCCGTGGATGGTCGTGACAGTTCCTATTTCGAATGGCTGGGAGCGGGTCTCTACTCGCCGGAACGTCGCGGCGGCGCCATGCACGGTCGGACGTTTTATCTGCATGAACTTCGCTATGGATTTGAAGCCGGACGGTTCTGCGTCCGCGTGGACCCCTTTCTGGATCTTCTAGGAGAACTTGAAGATTCGGAATTCCGCATCACGATCGGCGGAGCCGAAGAGACAGCGATCGTTGTGAAGCTTGTGCGCGGTCACTTGCAGGAGTTCGCGGTAGAAAAAGGGCGCTTGTGCCTTCTGAACCCCAAGAGCGTGGCCGAAGCCGCGTATGAGCGCATCCTCGAGGTCGCCATCGAGCGCAGCGAACTCAACTTGAAAGGCCAAACGAAGCTGAGGCTAGGTGTCGCCCTTTGGCACGGAGGTCTGCCCGTGGACGTTTTGCCCGCTGAGGGATTCCTCGAGGTAAATCTCGGCGACGAGCACTTCGCTTGGCCGCCCGAAGACAAGCCTTAGTCCGCGCACTTTGTCGCTCCATTTCCACCAGCTTTGCGCTGGCCCGCCCGCGTTTTAGTCAAGGTCATGTGCGCGCTATGTCCAGACTCGCTCCGAACTCGCTGAGACTCCTTGATTCTTTTCTCCTTGACAGTCTAGGAGACTCCCGCTAGATTCCTAGTTTATCTAGGAGAGGCCGCGCCGATGGACAAACAACTCGAACTTCTGCAGGGAACCCTGGACATGCTCATCCTCAAAGCAGCGTCGCTCGGGCCGTTGCACGGGTACGGCATCCTTCTGCGCATCCAGCAAATCTCGAAGGATCGCCTCGAGATTCAACAAGGTTCACTCTATCCCGCGCTGTACCGCCTCGAGCATCAGGGCTGGATTACAAGCGAATGGGGCGAGTCGGAAAACAAACGCAAAGCAAAATTCTACCGCCTGACGGCGGCAGGGAAGCGCAGACTGCAGGCCGAAACGGAAAACTGGAACAGCATGGCCGACGTCATCGCAGGAATTCTGGGCGCCAAGCCGGAGGAAGTATGACGCTCTGGAGCCGGTTTCGTTCCTGGTGGAGCGTTACGCTGCGGCGCGCTCGCATGGAAAGCGAGATGGACGCGGAGATCCGTTTCCACATCGAGGCGTACGCGGAGGACTTGATGCGCGGCGGCGTTTCCCGTGAGGAAGCGATGCGGCGCGCACGCATGGAGTTTGGGGGAATCGAGCGCGTCAAAGAGGAGGGGCGCGAAGCACGGGGCGTCAGCTTCCTCGATGAACTCTTCCAGGATCTTCGGCATGGACAGCGCGTTCTGCGCAAGAGTCCGGGGTTTGCGGTTGTCGCCGTGCTTACGCTGGCCCTCGGCATTGGCGCAACCACGGCAATTTTCAGCGTCGTCAATGCTGTCCTTCTGCGGCCGCTGGCCATCGAAGATTCCGCGCATGTGGTGCTTCTGCAGGAACAGTGGAAAGGCTCGGCTGGGGATGTCTCCGTTGGCAATTTCAACGACATCAAAAAGCAAAGTAGCTCGTATGCGGAGATCAGCTGCTCGAACGGTGCGAGTTTTAATCTGGAAACGCAGGGTATTCCCGAACGGGTGGACGGAGAAATTGCAACCTTCAATTACTTTGCGACATTTGGCGTGCAGCCCATAGCCGGACGTGTCTTCACCGCCGATGAGGACAAGCCTGGTCACGCGCCGGTTGTTGTCATCAGCGAGCGGTTCTGGCGCACCAGTCTTCATGCTGATCCAGCCGTCATCGGCAAGCCCATTCGCGTAAACGGCCTGCCGACTACCGTTGTCGGTGTCATGCCGAAAAGCTTTGATCCGCTGCTGAGCAGCAGCAATCTTTGGCTTCCTTCGGCATTCACTTCGGAGCAGCTTGCGGACCACGACGACCACTATCTGAACGTCATGGCCCGTCTAAAGCCCGGAGTCGTCATGGCGCAGGGGCAATCCGAGCTCGATGTAATTGCGCAGCGGCTACAGCAGCAATACCCGCTCGATGACGCCGATCGCGGCTTCCGTATTCAGCAGCTCGCGAGCGCCCTCCTGGGCGACCAGCGCCTGAGCCTGCGCATGATGCTTGCCGCAGTTGGATTTCTGCTATTGATTGCGTGCGCGAATATCGCAAATTTGCAGCTGGCGCGTTCGCGCACGCGCCAGAAGGAAATCGCGTTACGCGCGGCGCTTGGCGCTTCGCCGAACCGTATCGTGCGGCAACTGCTAGCGGAAAATGCCGTGCTTGGTCTTGCGGGCGGCGTTGTCGGCGTATTGCTCGCGTACTGGGCCGTTTCGTGGATCGTCAGCCATGGTCCTGCCGAAATGCCCCGGTTGGATCAATCCCGCATTGACGCCAGTACCCTTGCGTTCGCTTGCGTTATTGCACTTCTTTCCAGCTTTTTATTTGGATTGGCTCCCGCGCTTCGCTCCGCTTCGACGCGACTCAACGAAGCCTTCAAGTCGGCTTCCGGCATTGTGGGTGGCAGCCGCGATCGTGTACGAAGTCTTTTGGTTGTCGGAGAAGTTGCCCTTGCGCTGATTCTCATGGCGGGCGCCGGCCTGTTGATCCGGAGCGCGCTGCTCGTTTCGCATGTAGATCCTGGTTTTGATACTTCCAACGTTGTGGTCGGGCGCGTCGGTCTGCCCTATGCCGGATATCGTGATCCGGTCGTTGCTCGCCAAACGTTTGAACGCATGATCGCCGCCGCCGCAGCTCTGCCCGGCGTCGAGTCGGCCGCTGTTGTCTCTCGCGCTCCGCTAGCCGGCGGCGGCAGCAGCAACGGCCTCCTCGCCGAAGGCAAGCCGCTTGACCTCGCGAATCTTGTGAACTCGCAACTACAGATCGTCTCGCCCAGTTATCTCTCGACGGCCCGTGTTCCCCTAAAATCGGGTCGCGACTTCACTCCGCAAGACACGCGCGAGCGCACTCTCGTCTCCATCGTCAACGAAACGCTCGCTCGCACCATGTGGCCCGGCGAAAACCCCATCGGCAAGCGCTTCGCGTGTTGTGAGCCTGGACCGAAGAGCCGCATGGATCCTGTCTGGCACGAAATTGTTGGTGTGATCGCTGATGTCCGCGCTCAAGGACTTGACCGCCAACCACAACCGACGTTTTACATTCCCATCGCGCAAATGCCGCCGAGCGCGTGGGACTGGATTGGCCGCACGATGGACTTGGTGGTGCGGACTCGTGGAGGCGCGGTCCCCGTTCGTGAATTGCAGAGCACGGTCGCGTCCGTCGCTCCCGCCGTGCCGATTTACCGGCTCTCGAGCATGCAGCAGAAAATCTCCAGCACGCTCGAGCGCTCGCACTTCGACACTTTTCTGCTCGCAATTTTTGCCGCAACGGCGCTGCTGCTTTCGTCGGTCGGAATTTACGGAGTTCTGTCGTACATGGTCGCTCAGCGCACAAGAGACATCGGCATTCGCATGGCCCTCGGCGCGTCGCGAGGACAGATTGTTTGGGACGTTCTCGGTTTTGGAGTCCGCTTAGCAGGCATTGGACTGGCTATCGGGCTTGCCGGCGCGTTGGCGGCTACGCGCTTGCTCTCTACGTTGCTTTATGGCGTCCGCCCTACCGACGCAATCACATTTGCCGCGGTGTCGCTCATTTTATTTGTGGTCGCTTTGATCGCGGGCTATCTCCCCGCTCGACGCGCCACTCGCGTCGATCCCATCGTCGCCCTCCGCTATGAGTAGCCATGTAGCGTAGGCCAAATATCTCCAACCTCGTGCCATTTTCTCGGCTCAGCCGCCCAACGCGACTCGACGCATTCGAAACAAAGTTCCTAGAACAACTTCACGGCCAAATCTTGCGGCCCCTCTCCAACGGGAATCATCGTCAGCAGACTGTTCGTGCGCACGCGAATCACGGCCACATCCCCCGAGCCCTGGTTTACGGCGATGAGCAAATTTTCATTGGGATCAAATCGAAGCACTCCCGGGGATTGACCCGCCTGAATTGGAAACTCCCTGCCAGTACCGGGGTCGCGAACGATGCGGCGGTTCGAAATGTCTACGGGAACGATGCGGCCCGCCGCGCTATCGGAAACATAGAGAGTGCTGGCATCCGCGCTTAGGACGCCGCGCGTGGGCGCTGACCCAAGCACCATATAGTCACCCACCTCGTGCGTCCACGTGTTGATGACCTGCAAGCCGTGCGCGTCCGGAGAAATCACGTACAGCTCGCCGCCGTCTGGTTTTAGCAACATGTCGGAGGGATTCCCCTCCAGCTCGAGGTTCGAAAGAAGAACGCTTCTCCGCAGATCAACGACGGAGAGCCGGTGCTCGGTCCGGCTCAGAACAAACGCGATACGGCTATCCGGAAGGATGGCGATTTTTTCCGGCTGCTTAACGATCCCAACCGTGCTGCGCAGAGCCAGCGTGGAGGCGTCATGAATCCCCAGCGTGGCATCGCGATGATTGAGCACCAGGACGCTCTTTCCGTCAGGTGTCACCTGAGCGAGGACAGGTTCGCCTCCGGTCCGCGTCCGCCCGAGCACATTTCTCGACTGGCAATCAATCGCCACTAGAGTGTCTGATCCTGCCGAGGTCGTGTACAAGCGGCTGCCGTCCGGCGAAAAATCGATCGTATAGGGAAGCGGCCCCACGGGGATGCGAGCTGTCACCTGATTCACCCGCGTATTGATGACCCAAACGAAGCCGTCCGCTGAACTCACGCCCCAAACTTCTGCTCGGGTCGGATGCTCGCGCATTCCGGACAAGCCCTTTCCAATGTTGATCCGCGCGACGGCCGCCAGCTTCACGAGATCGAGGACGGTTACGCTGCCATCGGCCGTCGAAACGTACGCGCACAGTCGCAAACCGGGCCGCAAAAAGGAGGGACGGTGCTCGCGCAAAAGTTGAACAATGCCCGCAATGAGCAGGACTCCCAGCAGGAAAAACACACGGAAGTTGCGCGGCCGATTCATAGGTCGGATGGATTGTTACATGTCGCGTGCGAACTTAGCCACAAGCCGGAGAATTAGCCAGGAGTGCGCTCATCAGTCGAAAGGAACAGCTCACAAGAATTGGACAACATGCGCTCAATTTACTTCGCGATGCAAAACCGCGGCAATTTGCCGAACCTCTTCGACCAACTCGGCGAACTCTTCCGGCAAGATCGACTGCATGCCATCGGAAAGCGCCTTGTCGGGCTCGTGGTGCACTTCGACGAGCAGCCCGTCCGCGCCCACGGCAATCGCCGCGCGCGATAGCGGCAGCACCTTGTGCCGTTTTCCGGTGCCGTGTGATGGGTCCACCAAGATCGGCAAATGGCTGCGCTTCTTCACCGCCGGCACCACCGCAAGGTCCAGCGTATTCCGCGAAAAATCAGAAAACGTCCGCACGCCGCGCTCGCACAGCATGACGTTGTAGTTTCCCTCGGACAAGATATACTCCGCGGCCATTAAAAACTCGTCCAGCGTCGCCGACATCCCTCGCTTTAAAAGAACCGGTTTCTTCGCCCGTCCCGCCCGCTTCAGCAGCGAAAAATTCTGCATGTTTCGCGCGCCAATCTGAATCACGTCCGCATATTCCTCGACCAGGTCAAGGCTTTCGTTGTCGATGGCCTCCGTAATGATTCCGAACCCGTACGTCTCCCGCACTTTCGCCAAAATCTTCAATCCCGGCTCGCCCAGCCCTTGAAAACTGTACGGCGAGGTCCTTGGTTTGTAGGCACCGCCGCGAAACAGCTTTACGCCTGAGCCCTTCACGCGTTCCGCAATCGCCAGGCACTGCTCTTCGGTCTCCACCGCGCACGGCCCCGCCACCAAAGCGATCTTCTTTCCGCCAACGAGCACGTCTCCCGCCGGAGTCGGAATCCGCAGTACGCTGTCCTCCTCCTTCGCGTCGCGGCTCACCAATTTGTACGGCTTGCTGACCGGTATGCACTCCACTACTCCCGGCAGCGATTCCAACACTCCGAGATCGATCGCCCCCTTATTCCCGGTGATCCCAATCGCCGTTCGAATCGTCCCCGGAATCGGATGGGCCTTCAGCCCCAGGCTTTCGATGCGTTTGCACACACCACGGATCTGCTCCTCTGTGGCGTGCGATTGCATGACAATCAGCATCGGCGACTCCCCTGCGCTCTCGGTAAAGTCTGAGTAGCCAAGTAGTCTACGGCATGCCGTTGCAACCCCGCAAATCTCTCCCTACCCCCAGCGAACGGCTCATTTTGCCGCGTGTGGTAGAATAACTGGTTTAAGGATAGGCCGATTTTTTCGATGGGAATGCCAGAACAACCTCTCACTCGCGTCTCCGAATTCGACCCTGAAGACGAATACCGCCCGGAACCTGAGCCTGAACCGCTGCCTCCTACCTGGATGGACGGCAGCCTCCGTATAGGTATCCATGCTTCCATTGCCGGAAGCTACCTGAACGCGCTCGAATCCGCGCGCAAGCTCGGCTGCAACGCTCTGCAAATTTTCTCCTCGAGCCCGCGCATGTGGCAGGGAGGTCCTGCGCGCATCCCTGAAGCAGATGCCGCTGCATTTCGCGCCCGCCGCGCCGAACTGGGCCTCGGTCCGCTGGTCATTCATGCGAACTATCTGATCAATCTGGCCGCGGTTCAGCCAATGCTGCAAACCCGCTCGATTCAAGCCTTCCAGGATGAGCTGGTGCGCGGGGTGGCTCTCGGCGCGGATTTTCTAGTCGTTCACCCCGGCTCGCGCGGAGACGCCACGCCCGAACAAGCTGTCCGTACCGTGGTCGAATCCGTCAAGCAAGGGTCCAAGCGCGTCCCTCTCGGGAATCTGCGCATACTCATTGAAAATACAGCGGGCATGGGAAGCGCCGTTGGCGCGCGGCTCGAAGAGCTTGCTGAAATCCTTGCAGGCCTTAGAGATGTTCCTGCCGCGGCGTGTCTAGACACTGCACATCTTTTCGCCGCAGGCTACGACATCAAGAGCGAAACTGGCCTGACATCCATGATCGATCTGATCGACTCGACAGTAGGCCTCGATCGCGTGCCCGTTTTCCACGCAAACGATTCCAAAATCCCCCTCGGCGGCCGCGTGGATCGCCACGAGAACATCGGCGAGGGCAAAATCGGCGCCGATGCCTTTCACCGCATCCTGACCCACCCAAAGCTCGGCGCGGCGCCCCCCGAGGGTTTGACCGGGCGTGCCTTTCTGCTCGAAACGCCCATCGATCAACCCGGCGACGACCGCCGCAACGTAGCCAAGCTATGGGAACTTGCCGGCTTGAGCGAGCAAGCCCCGCCGGCAGAAAAAGGCTTCTCGATGCTGACGGCGGCCATCAAAAAAATTCAAACAAAAACGGCCAAAGCCGAGAAAGCCGCCGCGAAGAAAACGAAAGTAGCTATCAAGGCAAAAGCATCAGCAAGCAAGTCCAAAAAATCACGCAAGACCAAGAGGGGATAGCGAGGCGTGGCGGACTACAACCCACAAGAAATCGAAGCCAAGTGGCAAAAGCGCTGGGCCGAAGCGCGCGTGTTCGAAACCGAAGCTGATCCGGCAAAACCAAAATACTACGTCCTGGAAATGCTGCCGTATCCCTCCGGCACGATGCACATGGGCCACATGCGCAATTACGCTATCGGCGACGTTGTCGCCCGCGTCAAGCGCATGCGCGGATTTAACGTCTTACATCCCATGGGCTGGGACGCCTTCGGTCTCCCCGCCGAAAACGCCGCAATCAAGAACAACACTCATCCGCGCGAGTGGACCAACAACAACATCGCCGAATTCCAACGTACCCTGCGCCGCTTCGGCTTCAGTTACGACTGGCGCCGCGAAATTTCCACCTGCGAGCCCGAGTATTACCGCTGGAACCAGTGGTTTTTCCTGCGCATGCTCGAGCGCGGCCTGGCTTACCGCAAAAAGAGCCGCGTCAACTGGTGTCCCAAGTGCTGCACCGTCCTCGCCAACGAGCAGGTATTGCCCGGCGGCGTCTGCTGGCGCCACGAAGATACGCTCGTTGAGGCTCGTGAACTCGAGCAATGGTTCCTCAAGACCACCGCTTACGCCGACCAACTCGTCGATGATTTAAAACAACTCGAAAGCACGTGGCCTGAGCGCGTCGTCACCATGCAGCGCAACTGGATTGGCCGCTCGCAAGGCGCGAGAGTAAAATTTGCGGTCGCTGATGTGCAGGGCGCGCCGCCCATCGAGATTTTCACCACGCGCATCGACACAATTTACGGCGCGACCGCCATCATCCTCGCACCGACTCACCCGCTTGTAGCAAAACTGCTCGATGGCTCGCCAAACCGCGCAGAAGCGGAGTCGCACTTAGCGCGCATGCGTCAGACTTCCGTCAAAACGGAAGACCTCGCCACCGCCGAAAAAGTCGGCTTCTTCACGTCCCGCCACGCCACCAATCCCTTCAGCGGCGAAAAAATCCCTATCTGGGTCGGCAATTTCGTGCTCATGGAATACGGTACCGGAGCCATCATGGCCGTGCCCGCCCACGACCAGCGCGACTTCGAATTCTGCCGCAAATATGGACTTCCCGTTCGAATCGTCATCCAGCCGACCGCAGGAGAACCTCTCGTCGAAGAAAAAATGACCGTCGCCTTCGACGAGCACCAAAACGGCAAGCTCGTCAATTCCGGCTCATTCAACGGCCTCTCTCCCGACGAAGCCATCGTCAAAATGACGGCCTTCGCCAAGCAAAAAGGTTTCGGGAAGGGCGAAGTCGTCTTCCGGCTCCGCGACTGGGGCATTTCTCGCCAGCGCTATTGGGGTACTCCGATTCCAGTCGTTTATTGTCCCGAGCATGGCCTGCAACCCGTGCCTGACAAAGATCTGCCTGTCCTGCTGCCGCCCAATCCCAAACTTACCGGCGAAGGCGAATCGCCGCTCGCCGCGACTCCGGAATTCGTCAACGCCACCTGCCCGAAATGCGGTGGCCCCGCGCGCCGCGAAACCGACACGATGGACACCTTCGTCGACTCGTCCTGGTATTTTTATCGCTATTGCGACCCGCACAACGACAAAGCTCCATTCGATTCCGCGAAAGTCGGCTACTGGTTTCCCATCGACCAATACATCGGCGGCATCACCCACGCCATACTGCATCTCCTGTACTCGCGCTTTTGGTGCAAGGTCATGCGCGATATCGGTCTCGTCAAACACGACGAGCCCATCTCCAGGCTCTTCACCCAGGGCATGATCCAAAAGGGTGGCGTCACCATGTCCAAATCGCGGGGCAACGTAGTCGGCGCCATCGACATGGCCGAAAAATATGGCGCGGACACTGGCCGCCTTTACACGCTTTTTGCCGCTCCTCCCGAGAAAGACCTCGAGTGGAGCGAAGAGAGCATCGAAGGCTCCTGGCGCTTCTTGAACCGCGTCTTCCGCCTGGTGGACAAGCATGCCGGAGCCATTCGCGGCACGCAGAACTGGAATTTCGATCCAGAGGGAATGTCCGACAAGGAACGCGATCTAATCAGGATCACCTACCAAACGATGCTTAGGGTGACGCAGGACTTCGAGAAACGCTGGCACTTCAACTCCGCGATCGCCCAGATTATGGAATTGACCAACGAAATCTATCTGGCCGAGCCGCTTGAAAACGGTGTTCGCCCGGAGATACGCAAAGAAGTCTTGCAGATCTTGACGTTATTGCTCGCGCCCATGACCCCTCATATCGCGGAAGAGATGTGGGAAATGCTCGGCAATACCGACGGCCTTTGGAATGCTACCTGGCCGATTCTGATCGAGGAACAATTGAAGCTGGCGAAAGACGACGAAGTCGAAATCCCGGTCCAGGTCAACGGTCGGGTCCGCACCACTCTAAGAGTCCCCGTAGGCCTAAGCGAAGCCGAACTCGTCGCCAAAGCCAAAGCCGATCCCGCGGTAGCGCGTCACATCGATGGCAAGCGCATCATCAAAGTCATCTTCGTCCCCAACAAACTCCTAAATCTGGTGGTTCAATGATCCCGCGGCCTTTTCTTCGTAGGGGCACAGCATGCTGTGCCCGCTCTAGCGCATTCGCAATTGTGGAATACCCGGTCATAAGGTAAGCCGCATCCAAGGGGGCACAATGGCAACAGGAGCCGCAATGACGGAACAACCACAGAAGCCAAAATCCGAGCTCGGCGGCGTAGTAGTCCTGGATTTTGGTGGCCAGTACACGCAGCTGATCGCCCGTCGCATCCGCGAACAGCAGGTTTTCTCCGCCATCCTGCCGTGCACCGCCTCGCTAGAAGAAATTCGCCAGTTTGCGCCCGCAGGTTTAGTCCTCTCCGGGGGCCCTAGCTCCGTTTACGACACGGACGCTCCCAAATGCGATCCCGCTATTCTTGCCATGGGGTTGCCGGTTCTCGGCATCTGTTACGGCATGCAGTGGATCACGCACGCGCTCGGGGGCAAAGTCGAAAAAGCCGAACGCCGCGAGTACGGCCGCGCGCAGCTGAAAGTGAGCGGTGGCAGCGGTGCAAACCCATCACAGCTCTTTGTGGGCGTCCCGGAATCTCTGCGCATTTGGAATAGCCACGGCGATCATGTGCGCGAAGTGCCTCCGGGATTTCACGCCACGGGTCACACAGATAACGCCATCGCTGCTCTCGAGGATCCTCAGCGAAAAATCTACGCCGTGCAGTTTCATGTGGAAGTGAATCACACCGAACGCGGCACGGAACTGCTGCGCAATTTCCTGTTCCGCGTCTGTCAGGCGGAAACCAAATGGAGCGGTTCCGCCTTTATCGAGGAGACGACCGAAGCCATTCGAACGAAGGTTGGGCAAAACCGCGCCATCTGCGCTCTGAGCGGGGGAGTGGATTCGACGGTTGCGGCCGTTTTGGTTCACCGCGCCATGGGCGACCGCCTCACAAACATCTTCGTTGAATACCGGCATGCTGCGGAAGAATGAGTTTGCGGACACGTTGGAAATGCTGCGAAACCGCCTGGGCCTCCGCGTCATTGGCGTGGACGCCGCAGACCGCTTCCTCGATAAGCTCGTTGGCGTTACGGATCCTGAGCAAAAGCGAAAGATCATCGGCAGGGAATTCATCGCCGTCTTTGCCGAGGAAGCCCAAAAGTTGCAGCGCGGCGAAGCTCACGGCGCGATCGCCTGGCTCGTCCAGGGAACGCTGTATCCGGACGTCATCGAGTCCGTGTCCGTCAAGGGCCCCTCCGCGACGATCAAGACGCACCACAACGTCGGCGGCTTGCCGGAAAACATGCCGTTTGCCCTTATCGAGCCCCTTCGCGACCTTTTCAAGGACGAGGTGCGCCGCATTGGCAAAGACTTGGGCCTTCCGGAAGAGATTCTTCTGAAACATCCGTTTCCGGGTCCAGGATTGGCAGTAAGGCTCTTGGGCGAGATTACCCGCGAACGCCTCCTTACCCTGCAGGAGTCGGACGCTATCGTTGTTGAGGAGATACGTCGAGCCGGGCTCTATAGCCAGGTTTGGCAGGCCTTCGCCGTTTTGTTGCCTGTCCGCAGCGTCGGGGTTATGGGCGACTACCGGACTTATGGGCTAACCATTGCAGTGCGCGTGGTGGAGTCCGAGGACGCTATGACTGCCGACTGGGTTCGCTTGCCGGGGGAAGTTCTGGAGCGCATTTCCACACGCATCGTGAACGAGGTTCGCGGAGTGACGCGCGTGGTCTACGACATCAGTTCGAAACCGCCGAGCACCATCGAATGGGAATGAAGTTTCTGTCGGGGACGCTTGCATGCGGTAATCGGAAACAAGTCAGCGAGGAGAGGCTGTAACTGATTGCGATAAGTAGCAGCAACTATACTAGCATAGGCCGCGCAGGGACCAGTCGCGGCCTATCCAGGAGTGCCCATTAGTTCGACATCAAGCTCTAAACAAAAGGCTGCAGAACTAGCGGTTAGCCATTTTCTGCGCCATGTACAGAATGAGCTTGCGGTCTCCGTCTTCCACTTTGCCCAGCAAGCGGCGAAGCTTGTTGAGAAAGCGTGCATCTTTTCCGACACTGCCCCACGCGATGTCATCCGAAGACTTCCGCTTGGGGAGATTCGGCAACTGCGGCGGCTCTTCGCCGTCATAAAAGAGTTGATAGAGTGGGCACTCGAGCGCGCGTGCAAGTTTCTCCAGCGTTTCGATGGCCGGCACTGTATGGCCATTTTCTACGCGGGAAATGTAACAACGAAGTAGACCTGTTCGCTTTTCGATGTCGCCCTGGGAGAGTTTCTTTTCTTCGCGGAGTGCGCGAAGACGGTCGCCTATAATCATGGCGGCATTATTCCATGTAGATAAAATCCAAGCAAGTGGAAACTTGTTACCCCCGAATTGAAACACTTGATGCAGGCCGGGGAAACCAAACTACACAGGCAGTGGAAAGCAAGCTACATTAAACGTAACCGGATTGACATGGCACGCGTCCCAAAAGTAGAGCCCCTGAGCCCCCCCGCTAGTCCGGGGGGCGCGAAGCCGTCGGGCGCGAAAGCGCCTGGTGCTGTGGATGACCGGGAACTCGTCCGGCGGGCGCAGCAGGAAGACCAGGAGGCTTTTGAAGAACTAGTGCGGCGCCATCAGCACCGCGTTTTCGCCGTCGCTGGCGGGATCTTACGGCGCCGGGAGGATGTGGAAGATATTGCGCAGCAGGTTTTTGTGAAAGGCATATTTTTCGCTGAAGCGCTTCGATCAGCGGGCGGCCTTCAGCACTTGGCTGTATAAGATTACGGTGAACGAGTGCTGGGACCTGTTGCGAAAGAAAAAAGTGCGGCCCCTCGTTTACGAGTCGGACTTGAGCGAGGAACAAGCCCGGCAAGTAATCTCCGCCGAGGAAAAGGGTGGCGGCGGGCCGGACATCAGCGACAGGCTGGAAGCGCGCGAGCGCGTCGAACGTCTCTTGGACGGGCTCGACGAGCGCGACCGGCTGATGCTGATTCTGAAGGAAGTCGAGGGCTTTGCGGTCGAAGAGATTGCGGAAGTGCTGGAACTAAATGCCAACACCGTGAAGGTGAGGCTGTTCCGGGCGCGGCGCAGAATCGTGAACAAGGCCCGCAAGCGCGGAGAATGAGCGGGCAGCCGATCGCGAAATGGGATTACTCGATGCGATTTATTCCTGGGCCCAGAGTTGAACTAGCCGGATAGAAAAGCCGGATGCAATGTGAAAGTTGCTGGAGGAATCTCAAATGAAATTCTTGCTGAATAAACGCGGAGCGGAATGCCGCGATTTTCAGATGGGACTCGAAGATGCGGCAGGCAGCGCGCCACGTGCGAAAAAGTTAGCGGAGCTGCTAGCCGTGGTGCCCGGTGCCATGAGAGGACACGCGGCGGAGTGCGTGGACTGCCGCGCCGCTGCCGAAAACCTCCTTGCAGCGCGCGCGCTCATGGCGGAAATGCCGTCCCATGCCGCCATGGGAGGGCCGTGGTTTGCGCCTCGCGTGATGGCCGCGATTGCTGCGCGCACGGCCGAACTTGGCCGCGCGACAGACACATGGACTTTTCTCCCCAAGCTTGCGGCCCGTCTCACGTGGGCTTCCACGATCGCGTTGCTGTTGGCAAGCGGCTGGCTCTATCAAAGGCCAGTATCCACCCCAGTTACGGCTAAGTCCGTGGTTACGGACATAACCGGTGAACCCTTGAGGGAAAGCGCCATGCCGTCCAACAACGACGAAGTGCTCGTTAGCCTGTCTGAGCAACCACAATGAACGAAAACTCCGCGAAGCAGAGAGCTGCCTTGTGGGTTGCTGTGGTGTTTATTCTCGGCGCGGCGCTTGGCGTCGTGTTCGGCTATTTTTATGGCCATCGGAGCACCGTGTCCGCGGCAAATCCTCCGCTAAGCGAACCCGCCCGGCGCGCCAAGCGGGTCGAGCAACTGACCCAGGATTTGAGCCTGACCAGCGCTCAGAGCCAGCAACTGGACACTATCCTTTCGCAGTTGCATGCGGAATATAAAACCATCCACGACGAGTCCGATTCGCAGCTGAAACAGACACGGCAGAAAGGGCGCGATCAAATCCGCGCGATCCTCACTCCGGAACAGAAGCCCAAGTTCGAGGAATTCCTGAAGCGGATGGACGAAGAAAGAAAACGAAACACGCCTGCTCCACCGCCGCGTTAGCGCGAAATTCGCGAATATTCTAATCTGCTCACCAAATAGCGCCTCGGCAACGAAATCCTGAAGCAGCACGGTTCAAGCAAACGCTCTGGAATAGCGTTCGCTCACACCTTTACGATGAGCTTGCCGGTGTTGCCGCCGGTGAAGAGCATGTTGATGGCGTCAGGCGCTTTTTCGAGGCCCTCGACGATTGTTTGGCGGTCTTTCAGTTTGCCCATCATTTTCCACTTGCCGAGCTCCATGGCGGCTTCGGTGAAGCGGGAAGCGTAGTCCAGCACAAGAAAGCCTTCTACTTTTAACCGCTTGACGATCAGGATCCCAAGGTTGCCCGGCCCAGAGGATTCCTTCGTATAGGCGGAAATGAGGCCACAGAGAACGACGCGGCCGTGCAGATTCATGCGGTTGATGACTTCTTCCATGATTTCGCCGCCGACGTTTTCGTAATCGATGTCGACGCCGTTGGGGGTGGCGGCGGCCAGTTTTTCTTTCCAATCGGGATGTTTGTAGTTTATGGCGGCGTCGAAGCCGAGCTCGTCGGTGAGCCATTTACATTTTTCGTCTGTGCCCGCAATGCCGACCACGCGGCAACCGTGAATTTTACCGATTTGGCCGGCGACGCTTCCGGTCGCGCCGGCGGCAGCGGATACGACCAGCGTCTCGCCTTTTTTCGGCTTGGCGATTTCCGTCATGCCGAAATAGGCGGTTAGACCAGTCATCCCGAGCACGCCGAGGAACGCGGTGTCGGAGAGGAACGGAATCGACGGCACTTTCTGGAAGGGGAATTTCGATTGCGCCTCGATGACCACGTATTCCTGAAGACCTGTGAGGCCCACGAGCTTGTCGCCCTTTTTGAATTGCGCGTGGCGCGATTCAATCACTTCCGCTAGCCCGCCCGCGCGCATCACGTCACCAATGCCTACGGCCGGGAGATAGCTGTCAACGGCCATCCAGACGCGCATGGTCGGATCGACCGATAGGTATTTCACTTTGGCCAGCGCTTGGCCGTCTTGCAGCTCGGGGACCGGCGATTCAGAGAGCAGGAGATCGCCGGGCGCGAGCAAGCCTTTGGGCCGCGCCTTCAAACGAAGTTGACGATTGGTAGGCATCTAGGCGATTCGCTCCAATCGCGAGAGAAAGCAAGAAGCAAAAGCGAGGAGAGATTCCTCACTTCGTTCGGAATTACGAGCGGGATGGGCACCGATAATCTCCTAGAAGGGAATGTCCTCGTCGGAGATTTCCGGTCCGCTGGGGGCTTGGCTGCCGCCGTAGGATTCCTCCGTCGGAGCGGCGTGGGCCTCCACGTCATCTCCACCAGATCGTCCACCACCGGCGCCGGCTGCGGCGGCGTCGCTGCGGCCCCCGAGCATGCGGAAATTGCTGGCGACAATTTCAAAGCTGGTGCGCTTCTGGCCTTCCTTGTCCTGCCACTCGCGGGACTGGATGCGGCCCTCGATAAAGACGAGCGAGCCCTTCTTCAGATATTGCTGGGCGATTTCGGCTTGCTTGCCCCAGACGACGATTTTGTGCCACTCGGTGCGTTTCTGTTTTTCGCCGTTGCGGTCTTTGTAGGTTTCGTCGGTGGCGACGGAAAAATTGGCTACGGCTTGGCCGCCGCCGGTGTAGCGGGTTTCTGGATCGCGGCCCAAGCGGCCCACGAGAATCACTTTATTCACTGACATAAATGTTTTCTCCCTGCGCCGTGACAATAGCAGAAAGGCGGGAGAGAGGCAAAAGACACTGGCCTGTGGCGAGTCTGCGGAATTCTGAAGTAGAGTGGCGTGATGGGAGTAGAGATTGCCAACTGTGGGCGGTGGACACTATGAGTCAGGTGCCAGCTTGGTTTGAACGCAAGTTTCAGTTTTCGTTTCCGGTAGAGGTATGGCCGAATCTGTGCGCGCGGTTGCGGGGGACTCCGGCAAGACTGGAAGAGGCGCTTCGTGGACGCTCTCGCGAAATCCTGATCAAGAAAGCGCAAGGGAAGTGGTCCGCTCAGGAACACGCCGGTCATTTGCTGGACCTTGAGGCGCTGTGGCTGGCGCGCGTGGAAGACTACGTGGCGGCCAGCGATCAACTTACCGTGGCAGACTTGAGGAATCGAAAAACAGACGAAGCGGACTACAACGCGCGGCCGCTGGAGCAGATTCTGGCGGAGTTTCGCGCTGCAAGAGGAAGATTGCTGAAACGTGTGGACGAATTGGACGCATCCCTATTTGCTCGAGCCATTATGCATCCGCGTTTGGAGACGCCGATGCGGCTTGTGGACCATTTGTATTTTGTTGCGGAACACGACGATCATCATCTCGCGCGAATATGGGAGCTGGTCAATGCCATCCGGTAGAGTGATCGCAAGGAATAAGGCACGCAAGAGTTAAGGCGTGCCCACCAGCCTGCCTGCTCATTGCGAGGGCGTCTCGCGCATGGTTTGCACACGTCTCCGACTCCTTGCACAGCACGGTTATTGACAAACAAGCTCACTTCGCGGCTACCATGCTAGCTGGGCTAGCAAACAGATGGATCAACCTTCATCCTCATGCCTCGGATGAATAAGGGAGGGCAATGTCGACCGGCCCAAAAGAGACCAGGCACAACGTAGTGTTTTTAGGTGCTAAACCAGTCAATCTCAGTTTCGACGGGTATCAAGGGGCGAGCTTTCACGAGAGAACTGAAAAGACCGATGTTGTAGGGATTGTTGCCTGCTTTCGCAACGAAGCGGTTTATGGAGAAACGATCAAGCCGGTTCGCAGTGCTCGAGCGCATCTTAAGTTCTTCGATTCCGAAGGAAGTGAAGTAGGAACTGGTTTCTCACGGGCATTGTGGCTAGAGGAGAAGTTGGATTTATTTGATCTCATACCGGGTGGTGGGAGTGGATGCGTCGTCGTCATCCTTGCAAGCGACCAAAAAATCACGGTTCCATCAAAGCACCGGGCAAATACGTCATGGGGAGAGGCGATTAAGGATGAGTTTGATGACCTGGAGAAGCTCCCGCGTGTATGTGAGCTCAGCCTTCTTGATTCCAACAATCAACTAGTACTCGAGCCCATTCGGCTGGAACTTAGCGGAACAAAGCGAGAGCTTGCAGTCAAGACACTTCCCATACCCCCTGCTCGCCCAGTGGAAGCAGCAAAACCTACAATTGTGACGAAGGCGTTGGCTGACGTGTCTCCACGAAGGCCCGAGAGTGCAAATAGCGCGCTGGGAACAGAGGCAACCGTTAAGAAGCCGTGGACCAGAGACCAAAAAATCGCTCTCGTCCTTGGCATTCTTGCCGCGATAGCAATTGTGGTCGCAATAGCTACTCCTGAGATTCGAAGAAAAATCGGCTTGGAAAAAGCTGCTCCATCTACGTCGACAAAACCAAATGCCGAAGAAGCAATCCCCGCCACCAATTCTGCGGAACCCATGACACAGCAGTCCAATAAGTCAGCGACCGAGAAAGAACCTGGGCCTGGAAACCAGAGAGTCCCGCGCCCAGTTAGGGCGCAAGGCAACGTCTCGGGCAAAGAGAACTCCCGCGGTGCTATCGTCAATAACGCGCCTGGCGGGATTGCAATCAGTGGAGGGACGGTGACCAACCCGACCGTGAACAATTACGGTCCGCCGCCGGCGATCATTCGATGGTCGACAGTCACACGGGTGTCGTCAGAAGGCGCAAAATTCCCCCGTACCTACGTTGAGCTGGCCCTAGACCACTCGATCGAGAGTGCCAAATTCGCAGTCGTCTGTGACCGACCATGTGACGCGGTTTGGCATGAGCCGCCGCCAGGTGCGAGTCAAGTAAACTACGCGTCGATACCCAATCGCCCTGACGTTGGGGTCTTCGAGTTCATTGTTCCCAATCCGTTCCCTCCGGACACGAAAATTGTGTTAGGGGTGCAGTCGAAGGACGACCACGCCGTTAAGATAACTCAGGTCACGACGGTGAAGATTGAGAAGTAAAATGACGGCGGATGGCAGGACCTTCGACCCCAAAACTCATTTCCATTTGACTCACCCCCAAGCGCCCGGGCCCCGGTCAGTAGCTCGACGAGAAGCGAAATAAGGAGGCGAACCATCGTGGCACTAATCTCAGCACGCGGGGAGATGTGGGCAAGAAATGACGAGAGTATCAAAGCAGTTCCAAGCAGTAAGGAGGGAGGGAAAGGAGTCTACATCCTTTACGACGGCTCAACCCCTGTTTACGAAGGAAAGGGAAATATTCAGTGGCGGATTAGAGTTGCCCGGCGCAGTAAGCGACGAGGACAGTCGTGGGATCATTTTAGTTGGTACGTCATTCGTGACCCCAAGCGACGGCACGATATCGAAGCCTTACTACTCCGCATGCTTCCTCCGTATTTGCGAATCCTGAATAGGCAGAGAGGAAAATTACTGGATGCAAAAAAGCACACCCGCCCGAAGAACAGGAACCCCGAGCCGATTTCGCGCCCTCACCTCTTTTGACGCCTGGATTCGCGGAACTCGGGTGGGCCAGCCTCCGGGCTAGCAGGGGACAGGTTATTTGATGAAGTATCTCCGCGCGTCTTCGATGAAAGTGTCTTGGACTCGAGTAAAACTGATCCGCTTACAAGCGTGACGCCGAAGTTGACGTAGACTACCACCATGAACATTCGCCTTAGGCCGGAGCTGGAAAAACTTGTAGAGGAAGACGTTCAGCGCGGGCCGTACCAGTCGGCTGATGAGTTTGTGGAGCGGGCGGTGGTGTTGCTCCACGAACGGGAGAGCTGGCTGGCGGAGAATAGCGCGGAGATCGGCGCAAAAATTGGCGAAGGTTATGGTGCCGCGAAGCGCGGCGAGCTGATCGATTCGGAAGAGGTTCGCCAATCGATGGGCGAGAGAAAACGCGCTTGGCTCGCTGACAAACGCAAGGCGTGACGGGTCATCGGTCTGCCTTTTGACACCACATCCCAACCACTTCGTCGTCTACGATCTCGAATCAAAATCTCTACAAATCATCCGCATTCTGCATCGAGCTAGAAATATCCCTTCGTTACTGCCTTAATTGCGCGTCCATCTGAAGAGAGATTTCATCTCGCGAAAAGCGCGCGATGGGGCTGAGGTTCTCCCATCGCAGGCCGACACGTTCGCAAGAGCGAACGTGGAAGAAAAGAGTCGGCCTGCTTCGGTCGAAATGACGGTGTGGGGTGATCCACAAGGCGGGTCTGGAAGTGGAGGCAGGGGGCAAGTGTGTAAAATTGAACAGTTCGGGCGGCGGGCTGTGTTAGGCTGGCGGACAATCCGCCAACCCCAATCCCTGAGCGGACAAAGGAGGGATTGACTGATGAAGACGTTTCTGACTAGAGGGACCAGGCTGATCGGGAAACTTGTACTGGCCGCGGCCGCACTAGGTGGAATCCTGCTTCTTGGCGCAGCTCCGCGTGCTGTTGCGGACGACGATGCTTGCCGGCATCGCCTTGTCAACGCCGACCACAAGCTTCACCAAGCGGCTGAGCATCATGGCTGGAACAGTCCACAAGCGGAGCGTGCGCGACACCAACTGCGTGAGGCGCGCGAGTATTGCTGGAGCAAGTTCCACAAATGGTGGGATGAAGATGGCCGTCGCTGGCACACCGACCGGGACTGGGACGATCATGACCACGACCGTGGCCGGGACGACCACGATCACTAATCCACAAGAGTTAAGCGGCTAAAGAAGTGTATTCCATGGCGCCCCGATTCGTTCGGGGCGCTTTTTTATTGAGCAGAGTGTCTTGCAGACATTGGAGGAATGCGGCTCCACTGCTCTGAATCAATAACGAGATTTTAAGAGGAGCGGAGCGGCAAGGCAGTCTCTCCGGTGGCTGCCGGAAATCAAGCGGTCGCCGCTTTGAGCGTCTCAGGCCGGTTATTATTTTGCAGCCCAGAATAAAGCAGTGTGGCAAGCTGAATTGGTGAACTTGCCGAATGGGGAGCGGACTTATGCGAAAAAGATTATGGCGGGAATGGGCGATACTTGGGGCGGCGGGGGCGGTAGCGGGGCTGGTGGTTGTGCCGGGGATGGTTTTATCGCAGGGCGTGGAGGAGAGCCGGACCTTGGTCATACATGGCCAGGCGGGAGAGGCGCCAGTTGTGCGGATGCAAGGCAAGTCTTACGTGGAGCTGGAGGCGCTGGCGCGGTTGACGCATGGCTCGCTGAGCTTTAGTGGAAACCAGGTAACGTTGACGTTGCCGAGTTCCGGCGCGACCGCCACGACCATTGCCGAGGAAAAGTCCGAGTTTTCAAGAGAGTTCTTGCGGGCAGGCATCGAAGAAATGACGGTGATTCGGGAGTGGCGAACCGCGCTTGTTAACGCCGTGCAAAAAGGGTATGCCGTGACCAATGATTGGATCGCCTACTACCAGAGTCCAGCAACTAAGGCCCTAAGAATGGCATCGGTGGCGGCGTCCACCGACTCTGACCGAAAAGCACATCAATTGCTTTCGAATGAGTTTGACAATATGAAAAAGTTGAGCGACCGATTTGTGGACGCGAACACAGCGAGGAATTACACGTCGCTGGACGCATTAGAGAGTGATCCGTTGGATCAGAAAATTTTGAACTGCGCGCGGTCTCTGGCGGCGATGGCCGCGAGTGGGCAGTTTGTGGATGACGGGTCCTGCCACTGATTGCAGGACGCGAGCGAGCGCAAATTAGAGAGGCAGCGGCGGCAAAACCGGAGGACGAAAATCAAAAGTTGCCGGTCTAAAGGCCGGCCTCTCCGAATTATTTTGCCCGCGAATCAATTTGGAGATTCCAGTTTAGTGCGCGGAGGGCCAGCAGGCTTAGCATTTGACAGCGCATGGCTGGGCGAGGATTGTTTTCATTGACGGCTTAAAGGCTCGCGTGGAATATACAGGGGCCGTGCCAACCACCTCCTCGTCTACTTCAGAACAAAATGACAGGCTCTTGTGCGCTGCTCCGCCGAGCAGCGGCAGGGCATTTTCGTGGATTGGGACGGCGACGGCGACTGGCGCCATAGTGATGGCGATGGAGCTGACGGCGTTCCGGTTGTATGCGCCGTACTTCGGCAATTCGATCTATGTTTGGGGCAGCATGATTTCGGTGGTCATGCTGGCGCTGGCGGCGGGATATAGCTTGGGCGGGTGGATTGCGGATCGAAAGCCTACTGAGACGGTGCTGTTCCTCGTTGTTTTGGGCAGCGGCATATATCAGCTGGCGATCGTGTTTGTCGTGCGGCCGGTGCTGCTGATGCTCTTTAACATGGGGGATTTTGGCGGGCCGGCGCTGGCGACAGTGATTATTTTTGTGCCGCCGATGACGGCGCTGGCGATGACGTCGCCGTTTGTAATCCGGCTGCTGGTGCGCGCGGGGCACGTTGGGAGCATGGTGGGGCGGGTGTTTGCGCTGTCGACCGCGGGGAGCATTGCGGGAGTGCTGGGAACAAGCTTTTATTTGGTGCCGAGACTTGGGACGCGGGTGACGATGGAAATACTTTGCGGAGCGTCGATTGTGATTGGAGCGGCAGGACTAATGATGCGGCGGAAGGCGGCTGTTTTTTTGGCATTGCCGGTGGGAATTCTTTTCGCTGTGCCGATTCCAAAACCGCCGCCGACGTTAATTTGGAACGGGGAGTCCGCGTACAACCGGATTCTTGTTTTCGAGAGCAACGGACTGCGGTGGCTGGTGCTGAACGATTCGCGATTCGCGCAGACGTATGAAAAGGTGGGGAGCGCAAATTCGGGACATTATCAGGATGAATTTGCTCTGGGGCCGGTGATTGTGCCGGCGAAGAATTTGCTGGTGCTCGGCATGGGAGCGGCGGGATCGATTCAGGCAACACGGGCGGTTGCGCCGGAGATTGAGATTGACGCGGTGGAAATCGACCCGGTAGTGGTGCGCGTGGCAGGAGAGTTTTTTGGACTGCCGCAGAATGATCCGAAATTGCGAGTACACATAGCGGATGCGCGGCCGTGGCTGGCGGCGCATGAAGCGAAGAGCGATTTGGTGCATATTGATTTGTTTCAAGGCGGTCCGTATGTGCCATTTTATTTGACCACGGTGGAATTTTTTCGACTGGTGCGATCCCGGATGACGGATGGCGGCGTACTGATGGTAAATGTGTTTGATTCGAGCTCGCGGAAAGAGTTGTTGCAGGCCATGGGAGCGACGATGCGGCAGGTGTTTCCGTCGCTGGAGAAGTTATCGAGAGCGGACGGCAATCACATTGTTTTTGCGTTTGCGGAGAAACATACGCTGACAGACACGGTGGCGAGATTGAAGGAGGGCGCGGGGCCGCAATGGGTGCAGGACCTGACGCAGAAGGCGGCGAAGGAGATGGTCGAGTTTGAACCGCAGGCCGGAGCGGTGATATTTACGGATGACCGGGCACCGATTGAGGAGATGACGCGGAGAATGCTGGTGGAATCGAGAAAAGCAAAATGACGAAACAGAGCCGCAGGCGATTTTTGCAGAGTTCGGTGGTGGCCTTGGCGGCGGGACTTGAGCCGGGGCGAGAGGCGATTATGAGCGGTGAGAATTTCGAGACTCTTAGGCCTTTTAGGCCAGAGTTCCGCGCGGCGTATAGCGCGCAGAAAGCGTTTGGGAATGAGGGGAAGAAGCCGTTGCGGCTGGGATTGATTATTGGGATTGGGAACGATCCGGATGCGGCGTTGGCAAAGGTGCATGACTTGGGATTGCCCACTTGTCAGGCGTACTGCGAGGAGTTTGCGCCGGGGCTGGCGAAGAAGTTGACGGCGGCGCTGGGGAAGTATGCGATTGAGGCGACGTCGATTGTGGTGGGCGGGCCGGGGAAGGAAGTGTGGGATTTTTATGAGGGGCCGCTGACGATTGGGCTGGTGCCGCGGGAGACGCGGGCGGCGCGGGTGGCGCATATCAAGAGGGCTTCGGAGTTTGCAAAGGAGTGCGGCGTGGCGGCGGTGCAGACGCATTGCGGGTTTATTCCGGAGAATCCGAATGAGGTGTTGTACAAAGAGACCATCGCTGCAATGCGAGAGGTTGCGGAATACTGTAAGAGGAACGGACAGAATTTTCGGTATGAAACTGGACAGGAGACCCCGATTACCTTGGTGCGGGCGATTCGGGATGTGGGGCTGGACAATCAGGGAGTCAATTTTGATTTGGCGAATTTGATTTTGTATGGGAAGGCGAATCCGGTGGATGCGATTGAGATTCTTGGGCCGTACGTGCAGGGAATTCACGCGAAGGATGGACTTTGGCCGACGAACCCCAAGGATTTGGGAGAGGAAGTGGCAATTGGGAAGGGGAAGGTGGATTTTCCGAGGATTATTGCGCGGTTGAAGGAGCTGAAGTATCCGGGGGCGGTGACGATTGAGCGGGAGATTTCTGGGGCGCAGCAGATGGAGGATGTGAGGGGGGCAAAGGAGTATTTGGAAAAGTTGATTGGGTGAGGGGAGCGAGAAGTTAAAGAGTTGACGGTTTAGGTGCAGGAATTTTGTCGAAAATAAATACGAACCTTCAAAAACGAGTGTGGGGCACGCCGGTTTGGGAATGAAAGAGTGTGAGGAGGAATGAGATGGCGAGTGATGGGAGACAGAAGGATGAGATCGGGCGAAGAAAATTTATTGGGGCGGCTGCGGCGGCGGCGGGGGTGATGTTCATCAAGCCGGGGCTGGTGCGTGGAACGGCGGCGAATTCGGCGGTGCGGGTGGGGTTGCTGGGTTGCGGCGGGCGCGGGACGGAAGATGCAACGAATATGTTTGAGACGGGCGGAGCGCGCGTGGTGGCGCTGGCCGATATGTTCCAGGATCAGTTGGATAAGGCGCAAGGCGACGTTTGACCAACTGCAGACGGGGAAAGGATTTGCGGCGATTGATGCGTCGCAACTATTTGTTGGGCCGAAGGCATTCGAGAGAATTGCGGCATCGAAGGAAGTGGACGCGATCGTGATTGCGTCGCCGCCTTATTACCATCCGCAGCATCTGGAGGCGGTGGTGGCGGCGGGGAAGCACGTTTATTGCGAGAAGCCGGTGGCGGTGGACGTGCCAGGGGCGAAAAAAGTGTTGGAAATCGGCAAGCGTGCGGAAGGGAAGCTGAGCTTGGATGTGGGATTTCAGATACGCGATTGCCCCCCGTTTGTGGAGTTGGTGAAGCGGATTCATGGCGGAGCGCTGGGGAATATTGTTTGCGGAGAGGCGCACTACTTGTCGGGATATTTGGACCGCCCGAAGTGGGAGGGCGCGTCACCGACGGAGCGGCGGCTGCGCAACTGGGTGTATGACCGGGTTTTGTCCGGGGACATCATCGTGGAACAGAACATTCACGTGATTGATATCTGCAACTGGATCTTGAAGGCGCATCCGGTGAAGTGCTCGGGGACAGGGGGGCGGTCGGGGCGGCCAGTGGATGGGGATGTGTTTGGAAATTACAATGTGGTGTTTACTTACCCGGACGGAGTGGACGTGACGTTCAGCTCGACGCAATTTGCGAAGGGTTGGTGGGACGTGACGGAACGATTCTTTGGGACGAAGGGCACGTCGCAGTCGCCGTACTCGGGGCCGCTGGGAATTTGGGGGGACGAGCCATGGCAAACGCCGTTGACGCCGGAGAAGGATTCGCAGGGATTTTCGGCAACGGGGAAGTTCACTTCGAATCTTGAATTTGCGGATGCGGAGAAGAAAAAGGCGTTTGTGGAGAGTATCACGAGCGGGAAGTTTCACAACCAGGCGGCGAAGGGTGTGGAGTCCGCGGTTTCGTGCATGATGGCGAGGACGGCGGCATACACGGGGCGGGAAGTGACGTGGGATGAGCAGATGAAATCGGACGAGGTGTGGGATTCGAAGATTGATCTGAATAAGTTGGGATGAGGAACGAAGAGAGGTTTCTCCACTGCGCAGGCCGACACGTTCGCAGGAAGCGAACGTGAGGAAAAAGCGTCGGCCTGCTTCGGTCGAAATGACGGTTTTTAGAGTTCGGCGGGCAGGCAGGGTTTCGGCTTCGCGAAAAGTGAAAAGGAGTGATGATGCGGCGAAGTACGCGGCGGGAGTTTGTTAGGGCGGGAGTTGCGGCGGCGTGCATGGCGGGGATTGATGACGGTGCGTTGGTTCGCGGGATGAACGCGGGAGTTAGTGGGGCGCTGCCGATCAAGAAGGGGCTTGTATTGGACATGCTGCCGAACAAGCTGAGTTATACGGAGCGGTTTAAGCTGGCGCGGGATGCGGGATTTGCGGTGGTGCAGGCGCCTACTACCGCGGACATGCATGTGGCGGAGGAGATGAAGAAGGCGGCGGATACGGCGAATATTCGCATCGACTCGGTGATGAATATGGATCATTGGAAATATCCGCTTTCGTCGGGGGATGCGGCGGTGGCGGCGAAGTGCATGGAGGGGATGAAGACTTCTTTGCACAATGCGAAGTTGTGGGGATCGGATGCGGTGCTTTTGGTGCCGGCGGTGGTGAATGCGCAAACGAGTTATGCGGATGCGTGGACGCGGTCGCAGGCGCGGATTCACGAGTTGCTGCCGATGGCGGAAGAGTTGAAGGTGGTGATTGCGATTGAGGAAGTGTGGAATAAATTTTTGCTGAGCCCGCTGGAGATGGTGGCGTATATCGATGAATTTCAGAGCCCGTGGGTGAAGACATGGTTTGATGTGGGGAATGTGGTGCTGTATGGGTATCCGCAGGATTGGATTCGGACGCTGGACAAGCGGACCTGCAAAGTGCATTTGAAAGATTTCAAGAGGAAAGAGGGTGGGTACGCTTGGGTGAATTTGGGGGACGGGGATGTGGATTGGGCGGCGGTGCGGCAGGCGTTTGCGGACGTTGGTTATGCGGGTAGTGCAATCGCAGAGCTGGATGGAGGGGACGAAGCGTACTTGAGGGACGTTAGCCGGCGGATCGACCGACTACTGGTCGGCGTGACTTAAGCGTGAGACGCAGCGCACTGCTCACGAGGTGGGCGGGGGGATTGAGGAGCGGGCCGGAGGAAGCGATTTGACTTAGTCGCCGACGGTAACGGCTGCACCGAGTTCCTTTAGGCGGGCGCGAGCGCGGCGTTCTTCTTCCGTGCCGGGGTAGCGGCGGACCACTTCGCGGAGTTCGCGGACGCCGGAAGTTTTCTGCCCGAGTTCGAGGAGCGCCATGCCTTTCTTGAGGCGGGCGGGAGCGAGCTTGAAGCTCTTGGGGTAGACGGTGAGCACCTTGTCATATTCCGAGACCGCTTCCTGATATCGCTTCTGAGAATAGGCAATTTCTCCGAGATAAAACTGCGCATTTGAGGCTAGATCGGTGTCGCTGTAATACTTCAGGTAATCTTGAAACTCCTGACGAGCGAGATCGTACTTGCCGCTGGTGATATCGCGCAGGCCGTTGGAGTAGAGCATGTCGGCGGATGGAGCGGGAGACGCGCCAGCTCCGGCGGATGGCGCTGCGCCTATACCTGAACTGGTGGGCGTGGCAGTACTTGGCGAGGTGCTGGAGGGTGCCGAACCAGAGACTTTGGAGTCCATGCTTTGGACGGCGCTCTGCAGATCGACGAGCTGCTGATTGAGTTTTCCGAGGCGCGATTTGATTTCTTCCAGATTATCGGAAAGACCCTGGACCTGCGTGGACATGGTGTCCAGGCGAGCCCCAGAGTTGGCCTGGACATCCTGAACGGATTTCTGGACGCTGCCCATGGTGGCGTTGAGTTTGCCGACGTTATCACTGGCTTGCTCGACCAGAGTTTTGAGGACGGTGTGGTCCTGCGTGATCTGCGTGGACATGTCCTTTTGACCCTGGAGAAGAGCGGTGACGTCTCGCTGCAAGTCGATGATTTCGCGAGCGACGGCCTCAGCGGGGCGCGGCCCGATGATGCTGCCGCCGAGTGCCCCGGCAAAAATAGCGGCGGCGAAAATGAAGATGTTGCGGATTCGCATGAAAAAACCTCCTCAGATGCGTCTACCTCTCGGACGAATGTTCGGGCCAGGGAAGCACGCACTACATTCCAACTGACGAGCGGTGCGGCGAGACATCAGCCGCGTTGCTCTTCTCTCACTTTAACGGCAGAGCCGCGCGCGAGCAAGAGATTGCTCGGCCGCGCGGCTCTGCTGGTCATCGAACAGTTACGAGGTTCTCCGCGGATTAGTTCGCTTTAACGAAGTGGCCGCGGCGATTTGTCTGCCAGCATGCCTCGTTGCTCTCCGTGCAGAACGGCTTTTCCTTGCCATAGCTGACGGTGTTCAAGCGGTCGGCGGAAATGCCAAGCTGAACAAGGTAGCTCTTGACGGCCGCCGCGCGACGATCGCCGAGGACCAGGTTGTATTCGGTGGAGCCACGTTCGTCGCAGTGGCCCTCGATGGTGGCCTTGATCTCAGGGTATTTGCGGAGGAAGTCGGCGGTCTTTGCCAGAGCCTCGCGGGCATCGGCGCGGATGTCCGCCTTGTTGAAGTCGAAGTAGGCGTCCTTCACTTCCTGGAGGAAGAGCGCACCGGTGTCAGGTGCCTCTTGCTGCGGCGGCGGAGGTGGAGGAGGCGCAGCAACGGTTACGCGAACGCTGGAGTCCGCCGAGCCGCCGGGCCCGCTGGCGGTGATCGTGTAGGTCGTGGAATCAGACGGCGTGACTTTGGTCGAGCCTTGAGCGGTCACGGCGCCAACTTCCGGCGAAATGGTGAGCGTCGTGGCGTCGGTGGAAGTCCAGCTGAGGGTCGAGGAATCGCCCTTGTTGATGGAGGTCGGGTTGGCTTGCAGCGAAACACTCGGCTTCGCGGCCGGCGGCGGCGGAGCTGGCGGTGGCGGCGGTGCTGCTGCCGGCTTTTTTGCGCAACCCGCGACAAAAGCAAGAGCGAAAATTGCGGTGAGAATGGCCCCGCGGTACAAAGAGCTAGAAACCCGAATCATTCGAATCCTCCTCAGCGTAAGAATCCCTTGTTGGTCCCACCTTCCGCCAACATCCTATCACTAGCGGGCTGGATAAAAGCAAATACATCGTATCACGATATGTTATACATCGCGCACACACGATTTTTACCAAAAATCTCCAATAAGCAATGTTGCGCACCAAGGATTAGGAAAAAAAGAGCAACCAAAACCTGAGATGCACGCCGCAGACCGCAGGTTTCGTAGTTTCTTCTCGGCGCCAATTTTTTACCTGGACGACCAATTGGGCGACTCGTTGTGGCCGGCGGTGGTGAGCTGGCGGGCCTGGGAGCCATCGGCTAGCATGGTCCAGATTTGCCGAGTGCCAGCGCGCGTGGATTCAAAAACGATGTGGCGGCCATCGGGAGCCCAGCTGGGACGTTCATTGCGAGAACCTGAGTCAGGCGTGAGATTGATGATGTGCTGCGAAGTTGGCTCCATGACGTAGATATCGTAGTTCCCGTCGGGGCGGCGCCAACTGAAAGCGAGAATTTGGCCGTTGGGAGACCAAGCGGGGTCGATGAGATAGCCCTTGTCGGGGAGATCCAGAGCGGCGAGGTTGGTGCCGTCGGCGTTCATCATGTAGAGCTTGGGGATGCCGCCGCGATCGCTGACGAAGACGACGCTTTGACCGGTCTTGGGGTTCCAGGTGGGCGAAGTGGCACCGCCGTTTCCTGAAAAAGTGAGGCGTTTTGGTTTGCTGCCGTTCGAGTCGGTGACGTAGAGATCAGGAGTGCCTTGCATGGAAGAGGAGAACATGAGCTGCGTGCCGTCGGGAGACCATGCGGGAGCGCTGTTGGTGCCACGGAAGCGGGGGAAGGAGACGACCTTGCCAGCATCCACCGAATACATGCAGATTTGCGCGTTTACGACGCCGTTCAAGGGCTGATAGCAAGTGAAAGCGATGCGCGAGGCGTCGGGTGACCAGCGGGGCATGAGGGAGATGGTCCGGAGGGAGGTCAGGGCATGCTGGTTGGCGCCGTCGTAATCCATGAGCCAGACTTCCTTGAAGCCCGTGCGTGAACTGATGAAGGCGATTTGCGTGGAAGCGACGCCGGGCAGGCCGCCGGAGAGCTTGCTGATGATTTCGTCAGCGAACTGGTGAGCGAATTTGCGGACTTGGGCGTCGGTGGGAGCGCCGCGATAGATTTTGCCGACAACGGCTGGGGAGGAAGGGTTCGTCACATCATAGAGCCAGGCTTGAATGGCCACCTCGGAAGTGGTTTCCGACAGATTGCCGAAGGCGACGTAGTGAGCTTTGACATTAGGATCGGTCCAGGCGGCGTACTGGAGTTCGGCAGGCATGGTGGGTGCCTGGGCGGGATAAAAGCTGGGACTGACGAGATCGAGGATGCCGCTGAACTGCAGATCGTCGCGGACGACTTGCGTAAATTGAGCGGAATGAGTTTTTGCGTTGTCGGCGCGGGGGCCGAAGTCGGCCACGGCAAGGCGAATCTTTTCGACGCCAAGGCCGGTGCCCGTGCGGAACCAGGCTTCCTGTCCTTGCTGAGCGCTGACGGGAGTGCCCGCAACACAGAGAACTGCCAGAGCGATGAGCCAATCCAAGTGTTTGAGCTTCCCGAGCACCTTCACCTCCTGTTTATTTAGCCGCGGACGACGCCGACAAAAGAGCGGCTTTAGTGTGTCAAAGACAGATCGAAGTCAAAGGTAACGTTGACGCCGCTTCCGCTGTAGTCATTCGGCAACGGACCGAAGCGGATGCCATCCAACGCGCGCCGGGCTGAATTGTCCATCGAGAGATTGCCGCTGGTTTGCAATAGCTGGATATTCGTAACGCTGCCGTCACGATTGATGCGAAACGTCATTACGCACTTGGCTTGGCGGGCGGCGCGAACGGCTGGATCGATGGTGGTTTGGAGCCAATTCTGGCCGACGCTGCGGTCGTACGGATTCGATGTACCAAGCGTATCGCGAGGCAAAGTCGCCGCCGCCCTGGCCACTATTCACGGTAACTGGGCCGGAACCGCTGCCAGGAGTCGTGGCATAGCTAGTTGGAAGATTGGGCGAGCCGCCCTTGCCATAATCGACGGCGTTGGGTGGGGGCGGAAGTTTGGGTGGGTCGATTTTGGAGGGATGTGTGATCGGCTTGGGTTTTTCATTCTTGAAAGTAGGAATTTTTTCAACGGGCGTCTTAGGCTCGGGCGGCTTGGGCTTGGGATCTTCTTTGTACAGGCCTTTAGTCGGGTCGACGGCTTTGCTCTCCGTAACCGAGGGTTGCGAAGGCATCGGAATTCCGGCCGCCGGGCCGACCAGCTTTACGTTGACGCTGCCTTCCGCGCCGCCAATGCCGCCCCACTCGGGGCCGTGCATCTGGAGATAAATTGAGACCGCAATCCAAAGGACGAGGAATACGTGAAAAATCAGGGAATAGACGAGAAATTTTCGGAGGCCGAGCTCTTCGGCCGATGTGCCCGGGTAGTTGCCAGCCGAATTGGCGACTGCGGTGGTCATGGTCAGCGCGTACGGGCGCGTTCCGTCAGGGGCTCCGTGACAATACTAATATTGGCGACGCCGGATTGGCGCAGAGTGTCGATGACTTTGGCGAACGTACCGAAGGGAATGCTCTCATCGGCGCGAAGAAATACGGAGTCCTGAGGTTTTTTGAGCTGGGCTTTCACCCTTGAGCCAAGCTGGTGGATGTTGATGGGAGTGTCGCCGAGATAAATCAGTTGGTTCTTGTCGATGGAGATGACGAGGCGCTGCTCGTTGATTTCTTTGACGGTGGTCGTTTTGGGGACGTCGACTTCGATGCCGGACTGGAGGATGGGGGCGGTGATCATGAAAATAATGAGGAGCACGAGAACTACGTCGATGAACGGGACCATGTTGATCTCGGAGAGCGTGCTCTGCGTGGTTTTGGAGAGTTGCGGCATAGTTTTCAATGGCGGCCGTGGGCTAGCCGCCGCACAAGCCTAGGTAAAAGTCTTTTCGATCTGGGCTCCGACTTCAAGAGCAAAAGTATCGAGGCGCTGGGCCAGGTCGCGGATGTTTTGCAAAAAATGGTTATAGAAAATGACCGCTGGGATGGCGACGAAGAGGCCCGCGGCCGTGGTGATGAGCGCTTCCGCAATGCCCGGAGCAACGGCGCGGAGGCTGGCGGCGCCGGCGTTCCCGAGACCCGAGAAGGCGTCAATGATGCCCCAAACTGTGCCGAAGAGACCGATGAAGGGGGTTACGGAACCGGTGGTGGCCAGCCAGGACATGCCCTTTTCGACGCGGCGAACTTCTTCCGCGGAGGCGAGCTGCATGCTGACGGTGACGGCCTGAAGGCTCTTGAGTTTTCCGGTGGGCTGGGGGTTGCCGGTGCCTACCTGGCTTAAGAGTTCGCGATAGCCGGCGGCATACACAAACGAAAATGGCGAGCCCGCGGAAGCGAGGGCTTGCGGATTGGCGACGCCCTTTGTGGCGCGAAAGATGCGAAGGAACTGGTCGCTTTGACGGCGAACGCGGCCGAAGAGGCCCAGCTTCTGAAAGATCATGGCCCAGGAGACAATGGAGAAAATCCCGAGCAAGACCAAAATGCCGCGGGCAACCCAGCCCGTTTGTCCAAGGATGTTACCGAGATCGGCGATAAAAACCGCAGCGAACAGAATGAATGATGCAACCCCTCAGTCAAAATTAAATTTTCCCTACTTCAGGAACGTAGCACACGCCTACAGGGTGGTCAAACAAATGAGATGCCGAAGATAAAGAATGTGCTGCCTTTTTGGATACAGGCTAAAACGGCTGTTGGAGGCGGCTATCGCAGTAATTTGGGCCGGGGAGCTCAGATTCAGAAGCGAACAGGTGTGTTAAACTGCGATTTGGGAATGAATAAATCGTTCGACATCGGGCTGGAAAAACTGACGGGCGCTGCCGGGATTTCCATGGGCAATTCCGTGAGCATGAAGTATGCGGGCGATGGAGCCGAGGCAGCGGTCCCTGACACGTTGCGGGGCACGTTCTTTCTGGAAACGTTCGGTTGCCAGATGAACGACCACGACTCGGAGAAAGTCGCGGGCGTTCTGCTATCGCGCGGCTACCGGCAAGTGGAGTCGCCGGAGTCGGCCTCGCTAGTCCTTTACAATACATGCAGCATTCGGGAAAAAGCGGCGCAAAAGGTTTTCTCGCGGCTCGGGGAGTTCCGCGTAAAACAGAACGAGGGCCGAATTATCGGCGTACTGGGTTGCGTGGCGCAGCAGGAAGGCGAAGATATTTTCGAGCGCGCGCCGTGGGTCAGCCTGGTGTGCGGCTCGGCGAGCTACCGAAAGTTGCCGGAGCTACTGGCACAGGTAGAAGCAGGGAATCAGCGCGTGACCGGGCTGGACACCGACACGGATGAGACGTTCGAGACGGAGATGACGCGGCGCGATAACCCGTGGCGCGCGTATCTGACGATTATCGAGGGCTGCGACAAGGCTTGCTCGTACTGCGTGGTTCCTTACACGCGCGGGCCGGAGCGGAGCCGGGCGAGCGACGCGATTTTGCGGGAAGTGCGGCAGCTTGCGGAGCTCGGCTACTCCGAAGTGCAACTGCTGGGGCAGACAGTCAATTCCTATAAAGATCCGACGGCGCGCGGGATGCGCTTTTCTGAGTTGCTGCTGGCGGTCGCGGACGAGCCGGGGATTCGCCGGGTGCGGTTTACGACGTCTCATCCAAGCGACTTCACGCGAGACATCGTGGATGCGATTGATGCGCAGACGAAGCTGTGCAACCACGTGCACCTGCCGGTGCAATCGGGCTCGACGAGAGTGTTGCGAGCGATGCAGAGGACGTACAGCCGCGAAGAGTACCTTGAGAAGATTGCGTTGATCCGCGGCGCGAAGCGGCCGATCAGCATTACGACGGACATCATTGTTGGCTTTCCTGGAGAGACGGAGGAAGACCTCGCGGGAAACGCTGAGCCTGCTGGATGCGGTTCAGTATGACGGAATGTTTTCGTTCAAGTATTCGCCAAGGCCGCACACGCCGTCGCTGGCGATGAGCGACGCCATCCCGGAAGAGGAGAAGAGCCGGCGGCTGGCTGTGCTGCAGGAAAAACAGCGCGAGATTCAGACAAAAAAGCACTGCGGCGCTGGTGGGAGAGACGTTTGAACTTCTGGTGGGCGGGAAATCTCGGCGCGAAAAGCAGTGGTCGGGACATACTTCGTGTCATCGGGTCATAAATTTCTCTTCCCAAGAGCCAGCGCTTCTGGGAAAGTACGTGCAGGTTCGGGTGACGGGAGCGACGCCGAATTGTTTGGTGGGGGAGCAGGCTCCTTAGGACGAAAGTTTTGCGCTCGCAACGCTCGCGTGCGAGGACACTTTGACGGCACAGACTAAAGTCTGTGTTACCCGGGAGGTCACATGGAAGTGGAGATGAAAATCCGCGGCCTGATGATGGATCCCGTGACCAACATGCCCATCGTCGTACTGAAGGATGTGCAGGGGCAGGCCATACTTCCCATCTGGGTGGGCGTTTACGAAGCCAACGCCATTGCCCTGGAGATTGAAAAAGTGCAGACTCCGCGCCCGATGACGCACGACCTGCTGAAAAATGTTCTGCTGGGCCTCGACGTGCAAGTTCACAAGATCGTGGTGAACGACCTCAAGGACGATACGTTTTACGCGCTGATCTGGGTGGAGCGCGACGGACAGATGATGACCATCGATTCCCGGCCGAGCGATGCGCTGGCGCTGGCGCTGCGAGTGGATTGCCCGATTTTTGTGGATGAAGAAGTACTGAAAAATTCGAAAGTCTCCAGCGCGATTACGGAGCGCAGCACCAACGAACAACTACGCAACTGGCTCGAAGGTCTCTCCGACGACGACCTCGGCCGCTACAAGATGTAAGCAGCTTTGCTGTCAGTCTCCACTCCGAGTTATTCCTCCGACCGCTCCCCGCTGACGGACTCTGGTGTGCTCTCATCCTTGCGGGAAAGAGAGTGTTAGTTGACGAACTCTCTGACGCCATACGAGGAGCAGGACGATTCCTATAAGGATGAGGGCGAGACTTAGGCCGGACCAGAGGCCGAAGGCGCCCCAGCCGCGGCGGAAGCACAGCCAAGCGCCGAGCGGCAGACCGATAATCCAATATGCGGTGAAGTGGCAGAGCATCGGCGTGCGAGTGTCTCCCAGGCCGCGCAAGGCGCCAGTGGCAACCGTTTGGATTCCGTCGAAAAGCTGAAAGGCGGCGCCGGCAGCGAGCAGAAAAATCGTGCTGCGGATGATGGCTTCATCCGGCGTGTAAGCGCGAGCAATCCATCGCGGAATGACCAGCAGGGCAATGCTCATGCAGGTCATAAAAGCAGCGCCGAGAAAGATGGCCGTGCCGCCCGCGTCACCCGCTCCTTGGGGGTTTTTGCGACCTATCGCATGGCCAACGCGAACCGCGGCGGCGGAGGCGATGCCCAGGGGCACCATGTAGGTGAAGGCGACCGTGTTCAGCGCGATTTGATGTGCAGCGAGGGGCACGGCACCCAGGCGGGCGATCAAAACAGTCGCAAGCGCAAAGACACCGCTCTCGAACGTAAACTGCATGGCCGCAGGAAAGCCAAGCGCAATGAGACGGCGGATGCGCCGAAAATCCGGCTCGATCGGAGTCTTGAGAAGTTCCGTGCGGTGGCGGAAGTCGTACCAAAACAAATAGCCGACAAGGACAAGCGCCATGTAGGTCCGAGAAATGGAAGTAGACCAGCCGGAACCGATCGCGCCCATTGCGGGCATTCCAAATTTGCCGTAAATCAGGGTCCAGTTGCCGAGCGCGTTGACGATGTTCGCCGTGACGAGAGCGAAAGCCACGGGCTTGGCCATGTTCATCGCCTGGATGCAGCGGCGCACGGCGAAGTAGAGGAGAAGCGGAAACAGCCCCGCGAGCAGGGCTTTTGTGTACGGAATAGCGAGAGCTAGCACTCCGGCGTCGACTCGCATCGCGCGAAGGAGCGCGGGCAGAATCCAGACGGGAATCGCCAGGAGCGGCGTGAGGGCAATGCTTAGATAAACGCTGTTCACGAGCGAGCGATGGCAATCTTCTCGGCGGCCCGCACCGAAAGCCTGGGAGACAAGGGTATCCAAGCCCATAAGGAGGCCGCCGCCAAAGAGCGCAATCGCGGTGAAGAGATTTGAACCCAAGCTGACCGCGCCCATGGCCGTCGCGCTGTTGGGAAGACGGCCGACCATCATGGTGTCCACGATGGCCATGGACATCCAGCCCAATTCAGCAAGAACGAGTGGGAGCGCAAGCCGCAGAGTTGGGCCAAGCTCGGCACGAATTGTCTTGATTCGAATCATTGTTGGAAAATCAGAGCAACGAGTGTACGTGGGGCAGTGGAAAAGGCGCAAACAGACCGGAAAGGGAATCGGTCTCGACAAGAAATGGGAAGGCCGGGGCGGTTGCAGGTGGGTAACTCCGAGGGTGCTTTGGAGCTGAAGTTCCATTGACCAGCTCTGAGGGTGAACTTAGGCTGCCAATGGAGCTGCTGTTGCGCGTTTTGCGACAGGCGGTTTGATCTAACTTCATTCTCAGCAGATGCCGGCAAACTGTCGGGGCGGTTTTCGACCCGGCAAACCCAGGAGACGACCGTGGCCTTTGGGAACATATCCAGTTTTGAAGCGCGAACGCAGACTCTCCGAGCCGGGGTGCGAGTAAATTCGCGCGTTCCCGTGGCGGTCGAATGGGCTGAATCAGGCCGTGCGATGCGCGCCGAGGGATACACTGTTGACGCCAGTACGAAGGGGTGTTTGGCGGTCATTCCCCAGGAATTTGCAGTCGGGCAGCGCCTGCTTCTCATTAATCTCGGCAACAAGAATACTTGCGAAGCGGTTTTGATTTGGCGAGGGCACGAAGGCCGGACGGGATGGGAACTCGGCCTTGAACTCCAGGACGCTTCGATGGACTTCTGGGACTTGGAACTCTAGCACGGGGCGCCAGGTGCGAGGATCCGCAAGCTCGACACCTCAGAGTTTTCGTGTTCATCCGTCACACTTTCCCGTAGTGCTCGATTCGCAACTTGCAGTACCCGTTCCAAAACAGAACGACTAAGATTTCCACTGGCCCAGCCGGAAATTTCCACTTTTCCCTTGCACTAGAATGGGTTACGAACGTAGAGTGGGCCTAGGCCTAGGGGGCTTTCTGCGAGCTGCACCCACATATAGGGACCTGGTTGCTGGATCGCGTCGGCGCGAATTGTCATGCGCATAGGCGGAGGCAGAAGAGTATGACTGCCATCATCACGGTTGCGAATCAAAAAGGCGGGGTAGGGAAAACGACGACGGCGATTAATTTGTCTGCCGCGTTGGCGAACCGCGGCAAGCGCACGCTCTTAATTGATTTGGATCCGCAAGCGAATTCCACGATCGCCTTCTACGAATCGGGCGAGATCGCCGCATCGATGTTTGACGTTTTGAGCGAGAGCCGTACGACGATGGCGGCGGTGATCAAGACGACGAAAGATCCCATGCTTTTTTTGGGTCCCGGACGGCTGGCGCTGGCCAAGCTCGAACAAGTACTTGCGGGACAGTTCGATGCTCCTTACCGGCTAAAAGACGCGCTGGCGGCAGTCTTGAAGGATTATGATTACATTGTGTTGGACACACCGCCATCGCTGGGAATTCTTACGGTGAACGCACTGGTGGCTTCCACGCATTTGCTCGTGCCGATCCAGGCGGCCTACTTCGCCATCGAAGGAACGGACGATCTCCTCGAAACGTACGAACGAATTCGCGCGCGGCCCAATCCCAGTCTGAAAGTGCTGGGAGTGGTCATCACCCTGTTTGACAAGCGGACGAATATTTCGCGCGACACGCACGGGCAGATTCGCACGGTGTTCGGCGGAGTGCTATTCAAAACCAAAATCAGCAAGAACGTGCGGCTCGAAGAAAGCCCTGCTTACAAAGAGACGATTTTAACGTATGCACCGAAATCACCCGGCGCTATCGAGTACAAGAAACTGGCAGCGGAGGTTATCCAACGTGTCGAAGAGGATCGGGTTACCCGTCACGCTGAAGATGCGGCATGACGCGCACTACGTCGAATCACTGACAAGTTACAGCGGGGCGGCGGTGGGCAGGATGATCCCCGTGGATCAGATCCGGCCCAATCCGGACCAACCGCGCAAGGCGCTAGGAGATTTGCGCGAACTTTCGGAGTCTATCCGCGAGAAAGGAGTGCTCGAGCCGCTCCTGGTGCGGTTTGTACCGCGCGAAGACTGCTACTACATTATTTCCGGCGAGCGCCGCTATCACGCATCGCGGGCGGCGGGCCTGCGCGAAGTTCCTTGCATCGAAAAAATGGCTGACGACGCGGAGACACTGGAAATCGCGCTGATCGAAAACATTCAGCGAAAAGATCTCACGCCGTTTGAAGAAGCCGATGGCTTGCACCGTCTCGCTACACAGTTCGAATACACGCACGAAGACGTTGCCAAGAAAATCGGGCGGGCACGTTCCTCGGTAACGGAGACGCTCTCGCTGCGAAATATTCCCGAATCGCTGCGCAGGAAATGCGTCGAGCACGGAATCATCTCGAAGTCGCTGCTTCTGCAAATTGCCCGCCAGCCGACTGAAAAGAAGATGATGGAGATGATGCACCGCATCCTGCAAGGCGGGCTGACACGCGACGAAGCGCGACGCGAACGGCGCGATGAGCAAGGCGGTCCTCAGCGGCCGCAGCCGTTCATCTTTCATTTCGAGCCGGAAAACGAGAGCTTCAAGTTCCGCATTCAGTTCAAGAGGAGCCATGTCTCGCGGGATGAGCTGATTGTGACGTTGCGGGAGATTCTTTCGCAGCTCGAGGGATCGTCGTCGGAAGCGGATTCCACGGCGGCTTAATCATTTTGAGGATGACATCACGGTAGACAGACTGAAGTCTGTCCCACCCACGTGCATGGTTGAACTTACACCGCCGCAGCTGCAAACACTGGAACGGTTGTTCGAGGCGGGGTTTCAGCCCATTGCCATTCCGCCCTATGAAAGTGCGTTGTGCATGAGGCGCGGCGAGTGTGCGGCGGTGTTGTCGCCCGTTGCGAGCGGCGGATTGAAATTGCTGGCAAGTCCGTCGTACATGGTGGCCGGCAATCTAAGCGTGCGGCTAAAGCGTGGCCTTGCGGAAGTCTTCGTCTGGAAAAAGACCGAGTTGCCTGCCACCCCGGAGCGTCTACAAGAATTGGAATCCTTTCGGCGGGAACTCACTGACATTCTGGATATGCCACAAACCCAGTAATTCCAAACGAATTTGCAATTCGTCCGGACTCCCGGCAAACTGAAAATCTCATGGCAACTTACGACATTATCTGCATTGGCGCAGGACCCACCGGGCTGGCTTGCGCCATCGAGGCGCGGCGCGCTGGAATGAAACCTTTGGTGATCGACAAAGGGTGTTTGTGCAATTCGATTTACCACTATCCCGTCAACATGGGGTTTTTCACGACTCCGGAACTCCTCGAAATCGGCGATTTGCCGCTGGTAAGTGCGGCGGAGAAGCCTGTGCGCACCGAGGCGCTGAAGTATTACCGCAAGGCGGCGGAGCATTTTGGTTTGGAGTTACGGCTGTTCGAGCAGGTAGTGCGCGTGGACGGTCAAGATGGCAAGTTTACGGTCGTGACGAGAACGGACAAGGGAACGGAAGAAAAATATACATCGAAAAAGATTTGCGTGGCGACGGGGTACTACGATCTTCCGAACAAGATGGGCATTCCGGGCGAGGACTTGCCCCACGTTTCCCACTACTACACGGAGCCCTACGAATTCTGGAACCAGGACGTGGTCGTAATCGGAGGGAAGAATTCCGCGGCGGAAGCTGCTTTAGATCTTTTTCGAAACGGCGCGCGGGTAACACTCGTGCATCGGCAAGCCATTCTGGGACAATCCATCAAGTATTGGGTAAAGCCGGACATCGAAAATCGCATCAAGGCAAACGAAGTACATGCTCTCTTCGAAACACGCGTGGTGCAAATTGAGCCGGATCACGTGGTGGTTGAGAACGGGGCGGGGAAGCGAGGGCTGCGTGCTCGCCAGGTGTTCGCTCTCACCGGATACCACCCCGATTTTACTTTTATAGAAAGCCTCGGTGTACATCTCGATCGGGAAACGCGAAAGCCCGCACTCGACCCCAACACGCTGGAAAGCAACGTCCCGGGTATCCATCTGGCCGGTGTGGTGATCGGCGGCCGTCACACGAGCGAGATATTCATTGAAAACGGCCGGTTTCCACGGAAAACAGATTATCGAGTCGCTGAAAACCTGAGCGATACTCTCACCAGCTTGTATATAGCTATTTGCCGGTGCACTAGGCGTTTGCTAGACTTGTGACTCATGGCATCCATCCTTCGAGAAGTCGGCGAGACCTTTAGCACGCTGGTTCAGGGATTCAGCGTGACCTTCCGGAATATGTTTCGTAAAACGGTCACGGAGAATTATCCCTTCGAACCGGTGCACTTTCAGCCCCGCTATCGTGGGATCCACGTGTTGCACCGCGACGAATCCGGCTTGGAAAAGTGCGTTGGATGCTTTCTTTGCTCCGCGGCCTGCCCGGCGAATTGCATTTATATTGAAGCTGCTGAAAACACTGATGCCGAGCGTATCTCCGCAGGGGAACGCTACGCCAGCGTTTACAACATCGATTATTCGCGCTGCATTTTCTGTGGATACTGCGTCGAAGCATGTCCAACGGACGCCATCACCCACGGGCACGGATTTGAGCTCGCTACCTACGACATCAATTCTTTGGTTTACCGGAAAGAGCAACTCCTCGAAAAACAACCCGCTGCTTCCACTGCCGGGCGTTAATTCAAAAATGCTTCAGGTTCCGTAGCTCAGCTCATTTGAAAGCATTTGCTACTTTTGTCGCCACACGCCTGGCACCCGCGCGCCCGTTTTCCAGAAACCATGTCCTATAACTCATATAACGCAGTCAAGACGTAAGTCTGGCTTTGGTTTGAGTTGGGAGATGGCGCGATGAAGAACGAACAGAATGGCGAGGCGCAGTGGTGGGAAGCTGCGGCGGTGGGTTATCCGGCGCGGGGTAAATTCGTATTTGCGCGGCGTCCGCAGAGCACACCATTGGGCAGCAAGGCGAAGCTGGGCATTCGCGGCACTTTCAGTTCAAAAACGGTCAAGATACTGCAAAAAGCAAACAAAACCTCAGGATGGGCCGCCATTTTCGGGCTGCGAAGCGGCTCGATCCGCAAGAAAATTATCGGACACAGAATGCGCCCCATTGCTCCGCGGTGGGGGGCTCGAAAGCATGTCCGGCGCCCGCGCGGAGCGTTCCCGCTGCTCGAGAAGCCAGCGGGCAAGCATAGCGGCGGCGTTTTCCTCCAGCCACTGGTCGATCAGCGCGGTAATTTCCTTGCGGAGATTCGCGGCGTGAGCCAATCGCGAAAGTTCAAAACTCTGGAGGGAGTTGCGCGAAGCCGAGAGAAGGAACTCCCAAGGCGGCTGAGTCGAGCGGCTGGGCATAGGGCCTCCGTTAAGGAACGACGCGCATAATAGCAGATAAGTAAGACATGTCAAGAATACTTATGCGTTACGGCCTGTGGAAATCGGTGGAAAACTTCTCCGGGATCGGGGTTGCCGGAGCCGCGGAAAGAGGCCCGCGCCATCGCAGCTTCTACAGCGGAGTGGAGGTTTCGCTGCCGTCTCAGGATGCCTGCAGCTCCTGCGCAGGCGATTACGAAGATCCCGACCGGACGGCGTGGACTCCCGACGCGGAGGAAAACGAAGAGCGATTACGGGATGGAACCCCAGACCGAAGCCTGGGAGGGCCTGACGAAGAGGGCGAGCGCAACGACGAGTTTCCTGCCGTTGAAGGATGACCAGCAGGAGGGGAGGCAACAACGATGCGGAGGACGAATCGTAGAGAGGCAAAGCCGGCGCAGCTGCGGAAACAACGCGAAGTGATTCGCGACGTGATGCTAAGCGCGGGGCAATGCGCCACGTGGTTGACGCTCGATGAACTGGCGAAGCTGACGCATTACCCGCCCGCCAGCATTTCCGCGCAACTACGGCACATGCGGAAGCCACGTTTCGGGGCGTACGAGGTGGTGAAGCGGTGCAGAACGGTGAATAAAGCCATGCGCGCGGAAGGCTTCGGCACGGTGTGGGAGTACTCGGTGTTGCAAGAGCGGCGCGTGCCGGTTCGGAGAGTGCGCAGCAGAAGGCGTAAAGCGCGAATGGCGCTGCGAGCCGTGAGTTGCTGAATTTTGTAAATGGGGCGGCAGCAGTGCTGGCGAAGGGTGGTTGATGCGGGAGAGCGCACGCCGAGTGCGCGGTGGCGGAGGAGCCATGAGCGTAAAGCCGGAGTTGGCGTTTGACGTTTGCTGGGAAGTGTATCGAGGCGCGCGCGAAGTGCTGGAAACGAAGCGCGGCGTTTCGGCGCTAAATTGGAAAGATACCGGGAAATTTCTGTGGCGGCCGGATTTTCGTCCGCGGCTCAACGAATGGGTCGCGGACTTTGCGCTGGCAGGGCAGAAAGCGCTCGAAGGGCCGGATTGCGCTTCGCGCATGGTGCTGTTCCGGCTGTATTACCTCGGTCTCGCGCCTTACGAGAATGCACGGCATTTTCTCGGCCTAAGCGAGCGCAGCTGGGTGAACTGGACGGAAGAAGTGCGGAACCGCTGCGGGAAAGAACTGCTGCGGCGGGGGATGTTTCCGCCGAGGAAATACTTTCGCAATGAATCCTGAGTCGAATCTAGAAAGAATAGCCCGACGGTTTGGCCCTCCAGGCAAACATTAGCCACAGCTCTTGCTTTCATCATGTGACACCAAATATGATAGCTACATGAGAAAGCATAAAGTGGAGCGGACTGCGATGCGCGCTCGCGCACCAAAGACCGCTCGGAATATGCAGACGACATTGCGGCTGCCGAGACATCTTTACGAACGGGTCAAGCGCCACGTCGAACGAAAACAGACGGGCAGCGTGAACGATTTCATTGTAAACGCACTGGCAGCGTACGTTCGGGCCGTGGAGCGGAAGGCTATCGACGACGCGTTCTCTGGCATGGCTAACGATACGCAATATCAGCGTGAGGCCTTGCGGCTCGCGGAACAGTTCGCAGCGAGCGACGCCGAAGTGATCGAGCTTTCCGAGCGGGACTTGATTGGGACCTGAATGTTTCGCGGAGAGGTATACCAAGCAAACTTGGACCCCATTTCCGGCTCCGAGCAGGGCGGGACGCGGCCAGTGCTAATCGTGAGCCGCGACGCGCTCAACGCCAACGCTCCCATTGTCATCGTCGTTCCCCTCACGAGTCGCGAGAACAAGAGGCGTCTCTATCCAACGCATGTCGAACTCCCCGCAGGGGAAGCGGCTTTGTCAAAAGATTCCGTTGCGCTTTGTGAGCAAGTGCGCGCGATTTCAAAGAATCGTTTGTCTAAGAGAATTGGGCAAGTGAGCTCGCAGAGAATGTCTCTGATCGACACCACACTCATGATCGCTCTCGACCTGCCTGATCGCGTTAAACCGTAAGAGAGTCGCCGAGGCGGAGCAGTTTGCCGGATTCGGTGCTGGGGACGCGGGTGTTGACGGCGAGGCGGTAGAAGTGATCGAAGCGGTCGGCGGGTGCCCAGCGAGGGAGCTGCGCCCGGCGCAGTTCGCTGAAGCGCTTCTGGAAAGTGCCGTCCGCGGCGCCGGTGTGCGAATCACGAGAGGGAACTGGGCAGCGGGCGCAGGGGTTGCTGCCCTCGAAGGCGACGTCGCCGATCTTGAAGCGCACGACGCTACTTTCGCTCTCCGCGAAGAGTTGATCTTCCCAAAACGCGGGCACGCTTTCTATCTCGAGCGTGGTGCGGAAACGCCGGCGGGCTTCGTCGAGCGTCATCCCAGGGAACCACTCGCAGACAGCTTCAAGCGAGGCCGTTGAAACAATCGTAGGGCCGGCGGCGAGGCCATCGTCGGGAAAACCTTCGCGCGTATAGCGGACCTGAATCATCTGCTCAAAGTACATGCTGAACCATTCCGCGGCGCCGTCGGTGTCGCCCGGGAAAGCGAACGTCATCATGGGGATATTGCGCCGATCTCCGGGAACGGTCAGCGTAACGGAACTGATATCCGGCGCATACCCGGCGCGAATGAGATGCATGGCGGCGGTGCGCTTGCCATTGACCCAGCGGCCATCGGCGGAGTAGAGAGCCCAGACGCGATCGAGTTCCAAGCCGCCATTGGGGCCTATGCGGGCTTCGTTAACTGAGACAGGATCCAGCGCCTTAATCGGGTGCAGGCGGATATGGGCAAGGCACGGAGTTAGTTTCTGGGATAGCACACACAGAGTCTAGCAGAGCGCTGCGCACCAGATGCGCGGCCGGGCCTGGACGAGCAGGACCGATTCCGCGTCCAAACGCCGACGCTGCTTCCGGAGGAGATCCTCTGTTTAGTCGCGGAGCGCGATCACGCTAAGGAAAGAAAAGCGAAGAAATTCCTACCGTGAATTTTGTGGTGCCAGGATCGAGCAGCAAATTTAGTCCGCTGAAGCGGCTGCAGCCAACTCAGGCGCTTTCTTCCTCTTCGCCATTTGCTGGACCGTGAAGAGCAGCAGAGAGCGATCGTGTTGGTCCATCTTGCTCAGCAATAACCGTAGCTTCCTCATGAAGCGCAAGTCTTTGCCCGAACTGCCCCAGGCATTTCCGTTGGACTCGGTCCAGGCGGCGGGTACATCCGGCCGGGGTGGTTGGTCACCATCGTAGAGAAGCTGGTAGAGCGGCATTTCCAGTGCTCGCGCAAGTTTTTCGAGTGTTTCAATAGCAGGCACGGTGTGGCCATTCTCCACGCGAGAGAGGTAGCAGCGCAGCAGGCCGGTTCGTTTTTCTATGTCACCTTGGGATAGTTTTTTTCCTTCGCGCAGGACGCGCAATCTTTCGCCGTTGATCATCCGTAGCTCCTAACCAACAGTGCTCCGGCCTCCTGGCTGGGTGCAAGGCGGAATGACTGGACTATAAACTATCGAATCGATTTAAGTCGAGGAGATTACGTTGCGCACGCCTGTGGAAAACCGCGCAAGGATCCGCGCCACTCCGATGGCGGTGCCGAGCGCTGCTGCGAGGAAGGGAAGCATCCGGAACGAGTGCCAACGGAAGGCCCCTCTTGCGGGAATGTCTAGCACCGGGAAGAGTCGAGGCACGGAATTGGCTCTGGCACCCGAACGGAGGGACTCGGAGTGCGTTCAATCCAGTGGATTTGCTTCCGAGCGCCGTTCCCGGGCAATCAGGCCTTAGCAGCGGCTCCAGTCCTCGCAACCACGGACTTGTAGCCACAGGTAGCGGCTTTGCGCATCGCTTCGATCGCTTGTGCTGCGCTCATCAGCGGCGTGGTTTGGATGTTGGCAACCGCACCGCCGGCAGCGAAGGCGATGGCGATAGCCGCAGCGGAAATGTTGTCGGGCATCTCGGTGATGGCGATGACATCGAACGGGCCAAACGCGAAAAACGCCGAATGCAGTTTTCCGCCAAGCTTTTCGATGGGGATGCGGACGATATCGAGCCGGTCCTGGGGATCGGCCATAAGGCTAGCCCAGGCTTCCTTGGTGTAGCTGACTTGGTGGCAATAATGCGGCATGATGGACCTCCTTGACTTCCAGGCGGGAAAATTCCGAGGTAACGAAGCGACTATGCTCTTGAAAACAAAGGGAGTCAAGAAAAGTTGAAAAAATTTTAAGATTTCTCTTGACAAAAAATTAGAATGTGGTACACTTTCTCTCGTAGAAAAGTACGCCTCGGCGATGCCGGGGCGTTTTGCTTTTTAGGGCTGTCTTTTAGCGCCCTCTCCAAGCGTCGAGCGTAAAAAAATCCCGCAATTTGGTTTTCGGCGAGCAGGTTCGCGCCGCAACGACGCAGGCGCCGAAGTGTCTTCGCGCGAGCGAGATCCGGGCAGTTTCCGAGCGATGCCGCGCAACAACGTGTTGCACAAGAAGGAGCCAAGATGCCGAGCTATCAGAATGTGACTCCACCGCTTTCGCTTTTCTCCGGCGACGTGGGCTTTAGCTTCAACAACGAGACTTTTCCAGGCAGCGCCCAGGCGGGCAGCCAGTTCGCCATTCCAAGCTTCACTGGCCTGCCTGACGGCGGCACATCGGTGCGCTGGCAGACAATTTTTGGGACCGCCCCGACGGCCGTCAGTATCGCGTTGCAAGGCGCGATGGCTGACATCGACTCCGAATATCAGACCATCGACTCCACGACGAACACCGCGGGCGAGGCGCGTACCGTGACCGCCGTGCAGGCGAAATTTCTGCGCATCAAGTTTACGTCGTCGACCGGCGGCAGCGGCCTTACCGCAAAACTCCTGGTTTAGGCGGTACGAATTCGCGTCGCGGACGATTCGCGAGCCGGCAGTCAACAACTGCCGCCAACAACAAACTGCGTGCCCGCATCGAGGCTCAGTCCAGCTGGAACGAAACAGCCCGTGAACTCTGAATTGACTATCGAGAAGTCGCCGGAGCGCGCGAAGCGCTCTGAATCGACGCTCGACCCCGGTTCGCGGGAAAAGGTTCGCCGGACGCGCGGCGCCACCCCGGCAAAACGGAGCGAAACTCCGAAAATGAAAAGCAACGGCCATGATACGAGCGCAGCAAGAGTGAACGGTCATGGTCAAGCTTCACCTTCTCGCACGGTGCAGGAAATGGAAGCGCCGCTGGAACAGGGCAGGGCTGCGTCTGACGATGCACGCGATTTTCCCACTGCGGCCGCCGCGTCCTCCGCCGCGGCCGGTAAGGAACGCGATGCGTGCGCTGAGGTGGCTCAGGCTCCGGAAGGTGAAAAGCATAGCCGGCCCAAGAAAAGCAAGACAAAGGCTGGCCCGGGAACGTCGCGCGCCCCAAGCGACAAAGAGACAAGCAACGGCAAGAACAACGACACGAACGAAAACGAGAACATGAGCGGCGCGAAGGACACAGAAGATATGGTGCATATTCCGCCTGGTTCGGAGCCTCTGCCGGAAGACGGTCTGGGATTTGTGGACGCCATGCACGAACAAGTGGATATCTATCTAGCTTGCGCAAGGCTCGTGAAATCGAGAGATCCAGAAGATCTCTCAGCGCATGGTCGAACGGCTGCTCGAAATGTCATATACCAAGGCCCCGGCGGCCGTTACGGCCAAACGCCGCAGATTATTTTCGATGCTCCGCGGCCGATTCGTGATTGAGTAGCTCGCACAGAGAATTTGTCGAGCGCAGCGGAAGGATCAAACTGAAAGCGTTTTAGGGGGAAGAACCTGGCGATTAATGCGACTAGCGCAAACAATGCGCATCTCGAATTCATTGAAAGATCGTACGAAATCGCTGGCGTTCCATAGTAGCCGGCGTAGTGCTGAAGCCTGCATCACTGGCCCGCGGCTGTGGCGCTGATTCGGCGGCGGTGTACCTACGTTGATCGGCAAGAAGCTGGGCGCGGCGTAAGAATGTGGATGCTCGTTCTGTCGCAGGATACCAAGGCCTTGAAAACGGATCACTGTGGGCGAGCTCGAAAACTCGCCGAAGAGAGGTCAAGCGGGACCCTCAGCCATTACTATTTCTACGGACCTTTCGCGAGACAGCAGCAGTTCCACGAGTCCAAGGCGAAGTATCGACTGTTCGGCGGCGCGGCGGGACCGGGCAAAACCAAGGCGCTGCTATGGGAGGCAATCTCTCAGGCGCAAGAAGTTACCTGGCGCGGATACGCTGCTGCTGCGGCGCACTTATCCGGAGCTGGAATCGTCGTTGCTCGCGTATTTCCGGCGCGACGTGCCGCGCGAGCTCTACAAGAAGTACAACGAGTCGAAGCACGTCGTTACTTGGCACAACGGCTCGACGACCCGATTCGGCTACTGCCGCAATGAAAACGACATCTACCAATACCAGGGCGCGGAGTTCCTGTTCATCGGGCTCGATGAGCTGACACATTTCACGTTCAAGCAATGGCACTTTCTGACTTCGCGCAACCGCTGTCCCGTGCCTGGAAGTTTCTGCAACATGGCGGGAGCGACGAATCCCGGGAATATCGGACACGCCTGGGTGAAATCGCTGTGGCTCGACCGCAAGCCCCCGGCAGGGTTCGATCGGCCGGATCTGTACGATCCACGCGATTACGAATTTATTCGCGCGCGGCTCGACGACAATCCGATTTACGCCAACGATGCGGAATACCGTCGCACGCTTGAAGCGCTGCCCGAACATCTGCGCAAGGCGTTTCTCGACGGCGACTGGAACGTTTTCGCGGGACAGTACTTCGATATTTTCGACCATGGGCGGCACACTGCGCGGCCCGAGGAAACCCGGCTCGAAGCGTGGTGGCCGCGCTGGATTTCCATCGACTGGGGCTTTCAGCATCCCAGTGCGGTGTACTGGCATTGCGCGGTACCGGTCGACAGTCGAAAGTTAAAAGTCGAAAGCAAAAGCGACCCGGCCTCGCGAGGGTCTTCGTTTAACTCTCAACTTTCGACTTTCAACTCGCGCATTGTCACGTATCGTGAATTCGTGCAGAACGGCCTCTCGCCGCGCATGCTCGCGCAGGGAATTGCGGAGCGCAGCGGCGGCGAAAATATCAGCGAAGTGTTTCTCTCGCCTGATGCGTTTGCGCATCGTACCGCCGAAGCTTCGATCGCGGAGCAACTCGGCGACGTGCTGACAGCGAACGGCTTGCCGCGGCCCGCGCCCGCCGACGATGACCGCATCGGGGGCTGGCAGTTCATGTATCAACTGCTGGAGTCCAACGCGTGGATCATCACGGAAAATTGCGGCAAGTTGATTGAGTGCATGCCGGCGCTCGTGCGCGACAACGTTCGGCAAGAGGACATTCGCAAAATGGATGGCGATGATCCCGCAGATTCAGCGCGTTATGGATTGGTCTCCGGCGGAAGAATCGCCGGTGTTGCGACGGCGTTCGCGCCGTCCAGGGCGGGGCAACCCCCGCCCCTACATCCGCCGGGAAGCGGCGCGCATTTCGTCACGGGCATGCCGCTCGGCGAACAAATCGCGCGCCATGTAAGCGCCACGGATCCGACGTCGCAGGCAATTCATTATCAGCGCCTCGAAACCGAAGCCCGCAAGCACTTCCGGCCAAAAAAGTTTCCGCGCCGGCATTAGCAAAGAGGGGGATAGGTAGTGAAGTGTCTGACCCAAGCGCTGGAGCAATCACTATCAACATTCTGGCCGTGTTACAATGCGACCGTGCAAATAGTTAATTTTCCAGAACATAGCTTCCAGATGATTGGCGCATCGGGGAATTGTCCTCACTGCAACAGCAAATGCTATTTCAAGCCGGTCACGAATTCTCACCGCGAACTTCATGGATCCTTCCAGACGCTGTGCAACGCCGCACAGTGTGAAGCGTGCAAGCAGTTTGTCCTTGTGGTGGGAGAACGCAATACGGCGGTGGGCTCTAATGTTCCATTCAATCTAAAGAGTTTTCATCCGCTCGGGCGACCAGATGACAGGGTCGATCCGGCTGTACCGAAGGAAATCGCTGAAGACTTTCGTGAGGCGCTGCGCTGTAGATTCGTGGAGGCACACAAAGCTACCGTAACGCTCTGCCGACGATCAATTCAGGCCAGCTGCCTGGCCCAGGGTGCCGACAAAAAAAAGAAACTCGTGCATCAGATCGACGAACTGGCGGCAAAAGGTGTCATTACGGGGCCGCTAAAGGATTTTGCGCATGAAGTCAGACTCGAAGGAAATGACGGCGCTCACCCGGATGCCGATGGCCTGGAGAACGTAACGCTGAAAGATGCGGACGATATCATCGAATTCACTAGAGAATACCTGCACCATGTATATGTAATGCCCGCGAAACTCGCGGCCCGTAAGGGAAGTGCCACATCAGCGGCCCCGAAACCCTAGGAATTATTCGTCAAACTCGATCAGAGAAAATTCGAAGGCTACCGCTCTTTCCAGGGTTTGCTTTTGGCGCAGTGGTTCACCAGACAATGAGGCATAGTAAGAAGCGATTGCTTTCGCGAGGCGTCGCCGACGCAATTGTCTTTTGCTGGTCTTCTTTTTAGGCGATTTTCCCCTGTCCAATGATTTGTTCATGGTCGGATTTTCTAGCGCAGGTCTGTATCTATGGTGTAGCGCAGAGGTTAGCCATTGAGAGATTTCATCCAACGACTAATGCGAGGGCGGTACGTCGGGCTGCTCGAAGAAGACGTAGCGCGCTTGCGGGCGGAGAATCGCGCCCTGATGAATTCGCTGCTGGGAACGGCGGGATTTCCGCCGGTGGAGTTTCCCGAGGCGCCGAAGCCGCAGGCGCTGCCGCGATTGAGGAAACGCTCGTGGCACCAGATTCAAGCCTGGCGCGAAACGGGAGCGGCACGCGATGCGGCCGCTGATTTTGACGGCGCAGCCGATGCGAGGACGAATGGACCTGTACCCCACAGCTGAGACTTATGCCGGGACACCCGGATCAATCGCCCCGGCGGACGGAAACTACTCCGCAAGTGTAGCGCCGGCGTCCTCGCCGGCAAATTTGGATAATGCTGCGAAGGACTACGATGACCGCCAGCAGGATGCTGGCGCTACCGATGCGCCGCTTGATCTCGGGCCAAACAACGAACGGCTGGAAGAGCTGAAGCCGGAGCTGGTCAACGCGCTGCGCGAACTGGTGCGGCAATATCGGCAGGAAGGCATCGTCGCGCGGCGGCACGAAATTCGGCGAATTCGCCAGGCGCGGCTTTTCTGGCAAGGGCTGCAATACGCCTGGTGGAATCCGAATGACATGAACTGGCATCTGCCGTTCGAGCAGCGCTTCAATGACGACCGCGAGCTCGAGGAGATGCCGCGCTATCAGTTCGTCACAAATTTCTATCAGGGATTCGGGTTGTCGTTCATCGCCGTGCTTTCGCAGGATGTGCCGAGCGTGCGCTTTTACCCGCAATCGGCGCAGTCGCTTGAAGATATCGGCGCGGCACGCGCCGCCAGCGACGTGGCCGAACTGATCGAGCAGAACAATCGAAGTCGAAAATCTTCTGACCTCGATCGGCTATTTTCTCTGGACCGACGGAAAAATTGGCGCGCTACGTGCGCTACGTCGCCGACGGCCAGCGCTTCGGTTTTCACGAAGAACAATTGCTCGAGGCGCTGGAAATTCCGCTTGGCGAGGACGTGTACGTTTGCCCAAAGTGCGGAAAAGAAACATCAGCGACCGATGTGACTGGATGACTCGCCGTCCGTGACTCGCGAAGAGGACGCCGCCGAAGCGGTTTTCAGCTGCCACGAATCACAAGTCACCGTCGACGAGTCATGTTTCATGTCCGGGCTGTGGCGCGGAACTGACAGAAGCAAATTTGCGCAAAGCCGAGCGCGTCACGGTGCCGCGCGTCGTTGGCACGCGGCGCGTGCCCAACGGGCAGGAAGTCATCTCCATCGTCGGCGGGCTGGAGCTGAACACGCCGGTGTGGGCCAACGAGAAGCACGAGTATCCGTACCTGCAATGGCAGATGGAAGTGCATCGCGCAAAGCTGAAGGCCGCGTATCCGCACGCGGCAGACAAGATCGAATCCGCGCCATCGCAAGGCCCCGACGATGTGTACGCGCGCGCCTCGCGCGCTGAGCGTCGCGCAGGGCTTGCCGTCGATGCATCCGGGCGACGCGCTGTTCAATTTGATCACGTTTTCGACGCACGTGGATCCGGCCGTGGGCGTTTTACTGCGATCGAAGACGAAGCGGTGCGCGACGCACTGCTTGCGCTGTTTCCCGATGGCTGCTACGTGGCGTTTGCGGGCGACACGTACTGCGAATCGCGCAACGAATCCATGGACGATCGCTGGCGCGTGATGCACGCGCTGCCCGGCGACGGGCAGAACCGTCCGAGCGTCGGCGATTCGCTGGTGCAGGTGCAGGAGCGCTACAACACGCTCTCCAACATTCAGGCGGAAACGTACGAGTACGGCATTCCGCCGATTTACGCCGATCCGCAAGTGCTGGATTTCGACGCGCTGGCGAATCAGACCGCCGAGCCTGCGGCGCATTATCCGGCGCGCGCGCGTCCCGGGCAGCCGCTGGCCGACGGATTTTTCCAGCCGGCGCCCGGCGCAAGTGCCGCCGGACATGATGCGGCATCAGCAGGATTTGATCGGCCGGTCGCGCAATTTTTGACCGGGCTGTTTCCCGCGGTGTTCGGCGGGGAATGGAAGATGTGAAGACGGCGTCAGGCTACGCCATGGCGCGCGACCAGGCGCTGGGCCGCCTGGGCCTCGTGTGGCGGCGGCATGAAACAATTTTATGCCGACGTGATGCTGCTGTCCGTCGATTGCTTCCGCAAAAATCGGCCCGAAGACGCGGAGATTCCGTTTCTCGGGCCGGGCGGCGTGTTCGAGGCGCGCATCGATTCGCCCCGCCGATTTGAAGGGCAACATCAGCGTGCATCCCGAAGCGGACGAAACATTTCCGCGGCTGAAATCGCAGCAGCGCGCCGTGCTGCAGCAATTGATCAGCGCTAACGATCCGCTGATCCAGGAGGCGCTGCGCGAGCCGGCGAACATCGGCTTCATCAAGAGCGTGCTCGGACTGAGCGAACTGGTCGTGCCCGGCGAAGATTCGCGCAACAAGCAGTTGCGCGAGATTCAGCAACTGCTGGCCAGCGCACCAATCGTCATTTCGATGCATCCGTCCGGTGTGGCGCACGCAGGATCGCTCGAAGATGCTCCCGCAAAACCTGTCGTAGGGGCGGCCCTCGGGTCGCCGGGTGAAAGTGGTGGCGAGGTGTCAACAGGCGGGGCGAGCCCCGCCTCTACATCGTCCGATGGCGCAGGTGTCCGTGAGTCACCAGCCTCGAGTCACCAGTCACCAGTTCTCGTGCTGCCTTCCGTGCCGGTCGATCAGCTCCTCGATGACCACGCCGTCGAATTCGAGGAATGCAAACGCTGGGCAAACTCCGAAGCGGGCCAATCCGCGAAGATGACCAATCCCGCCGGCTTTGCCAACGTCCGCGCGCATACCGAGGCGCACCTCCGAGCCATGAGCATCGGAACATCCGCCCTGAGCCATGTCGGCCCAACCCAGACGGGACATATCTCCCCGGTCCACCGTCCGGCAAGGTCAAACGAATTGCAAACGTCGAGCCATGCCGCAGTCCGGCTGGCTCCGAAGGAATCCTCTCCGCACGGAGAAGCGGACCGGGACAGTCCGGGCGATCATTAGATTACCATCGACGGTAACCATGTCTTGATCCATGAAGCCGAAGAAAAGCACAAGGAGCAAAATCCACGAAGCCTTGCCGCTCAAATTCCCTGTCATGTAAAGGCCGCTTAGCGGCCTCAATTAAAGCAAGCAATTCGCCCACGGAAGACGACAAAAAAGGAGGATTCCACGAAGAAGGAGGCCAGTGGGTCGTCGCTGCCGATGGGAAAGTCATCCCGGTTCACGCGAAACCAGGGCCAGCCAACCCAACCATCCAGCAGGGTGGCGTTCATATCGACCCTAGCGACGCCGTTAACCCTAGCCTCAAAGACAACATCGTCGCTTTGGGTGGAACCTGGCATGCACACCCGTCAGGGGAACTGGTAGAGCAGGTCGGAAACCTTAGGAAGATGAAAAATTTTGGTCAGCCGCCCTCAGACAAAGATATAAAACAGGCTGGACTCGGCATCAACATTGTCATAGGCGCCCGGGACAAAAAGGCGTATTTTTATGATAACTCCGGGGTAATAGAAAAGTCGATGAAGCTGAAAGACTTCCTAAAAGGGTGCTAAATGCGGAGGCAGCGGAGCTATAGCTTGATCTTGTCGCTTCTACTACTCTCGGCGTACTCCGCCGCGCAAGACAAGCCAGCAGACAGCAAAACGAATTTGCCAAAGGTTGTGAATGCTTCGGTGCCTTTTTACCCACCTCTCGCACAGCAGACGCGCATTCAAGGGGTTGTCACACTGCGAGTTTCCACGGACGGCAAGAAGGTTTCGGCCGTCGAACCCGAAAACGGTCATCGTCTGCTAGTGAAAGCAGCTATGGAGAACCTGAACACCTGGCAATTCGAGCCGCACCCGCCGACGACTTTCGAGACCACATTTCGCTATCGACTGTTGGACGTCAAGTGCGATTCGCAATGTAAATGCGAGAGCGTGGAAAAAAAATCGATTGTCCTGCAGTTACCGACCAATGTTGAAGTCAGCGCGGCTGTTGTGATGCTGTGCGATCCCACCGCGGAGATCCGGCGTAAGAAGTGATGCCTAAGTCTTCCCGCACCAACCCCGACAAATCGGAGCCTTTCATTTTGGAACGAACATGAACCAACAAACAACGCCCGCGTCCGGCGCGAACGGACACAGCACACTGAACGACCTTTTTATTTTGACCGACGAGCAGATTCTTGAGATCGGGCCGGAAACCCAAGACGTCACGGTAAGCGAAGATCTAGCGCAGCGCGAAAGCCCCAGGGCGTTGTCTAGCCGTGCACAGGTCGCCAACCAAAAAGCTGCCGCCAGCTCGATGCCGCTCGCGATGAACGAATCGCGGGGCGCAAACGAGAACGAGGCAACCGGGTCCAACCAGGCGGAGCCACAATCTCAAAACGCGCAGGCAAGATTGCCTGTGCTACCCGAGCCGCCGGCGTGGTTGGCCGAGACGATGAACGATCCGCAGCGGGGCGCCGAGGCGCGCGCGCTATGGGAAGGCGCGCAACGCGCAGAAAGGGAAGCGGCCTCGTATCGTGAAGTGTTTGCAAAGCCGGAAGAGGCGCGTGCCGCGTCGCAGCGCGCGCGAGTGCTCGATGACATAGACCGCGCGTATTTCGCGGGAGATGCAACGCAACGGGCGCAGCTCGCGGCAATGATGATGCGGGAAGATCCCGCCGCGTTTCGCGAGATGGTGTTCGAGGCATTGCGCGCCCTGGAAGCCGCACAGCAACCGGGAAATGGGCGGAGCGTTGCGTCGGCTGTAGGGGCGACTCTTGGCTCGCCCACGGCGCATGGCAACGCGGCACAACCGGCAGCGCAGGCAAACCACGGCGGACCGCAGAATGGCGATTCTGCGCAGCAGGCGCAGCTCGCGGCTTACGCTGCATTTGAAAAGGCAGCCAATGAGGATTTGGAGCGCAGCGTAGGAAGCGCGATCGAGCACACACTGGAGCAGGCGTTGCCCACAGCGAGAGGGGCAGATGGCGCGGCTCTAAAAGGCCGCATGGCAGCCGCGATCCGGCAGGACGTCGAGAAAGCACTGCAGGGCGACCGGCAGCTCGGCGAACAAGTCTCTCAAATCCTTTCAGGCCGCCGCCTCGATGACGAAACTCGCGCGACGGTGGTCCGGCTGATCGGAGAACGCGCACAGCAACTGGTTCCCGGCGCGACAAAGCGCGCTCTAAAAGATTGGACGCAAACAACTTTGGCCGCGCATCGCGGCAAAAATGCCCAAGTCGATGCGGCCTCCGCAAGAAGGGAAGTGGCGCCCGCAGCGCCAGCGCCGCGCATCTCACAAGAACAAAACGCACAGGGCAAAGATGCAGCACGCTCGGCCCGGATCGAGGCCAGAGAGCCCTCAAAAGGGCGCCTCAATTACGGCAGACTCAGCGATGAACAGATCCTCGATTTGTGACACGGGGAATTGACACTAGTGCATCGGCCCAAGCAGGACCAGAAACGCGACGATGGCTGCAAAAGTGATCAGCATGAGCGAGAGAATGCCGCCGATCCCGTACAGATACGGCGTGAAGGATCTCGATCGGCGAAGCATCATGAACCGGCTTGAGCAAAACCGGAGCAGGTAGATGCCGAAGCCGATCAACACAAGGGAAAGGGCGACTTCAGAAATTTTCATTTGAAATCTGACCGAGGTCAGTTCTCTAGCTTCCATTGAAGCGAACCGCGCTCCAACGCGCAATCGGGAGTTGCAGCGAGCCATTCAATAAGTACACCCAATCGATCTTCGGCGCCTTCTCAAGAGACGCCTGCGCGATTCTCTGCCGCGAAGCTGCGGCTACCGGGAACGCAGCAAACCTGTTGGCCGCTTCGCGGCCACCTGGAAATAAGGAGAACAACAGATGCCAGCACAAGCAAACGCGAACGTTGTCGCGTTGCAACTCGAGAAGGTGCGCGACAAAGTGCCCCTGCTCTACGAACGCGACGACATTTTGCTCACCATGATCCAGCAGCGCGGGGACGTGGAGAAAGTTTCCAGCCGCAACATGCGCCTGCCTTTGCAGGTGAATCCCGGCGGCAAGGCCGGCTCGTACAACGCCGACGGCGGCGACCTGGGCCGCGGCTCGGGCACCGCCTACGACGTCGCGCAGGTTTCGCCGATTTTCTTCCGCTTCGCGATTGAAATCACGAAGCTGGTGGAATACGCAACGACCGGGCGCGAACGCGCCATCGAAAACGCCACCAAGCGCGAAGTCGCCAACGGAATGAAACAGTTCCGCGCGTTTCTCGACAAGTTGATGCAGACCGCGGGCAACGGCGTGCTCGGCACGATCAGTTCTTTCGCCAGCACTACCTGGACCATGGCCACGCCTCCGGGCGCGGCGCTCGTTTACGTCGGCCAGACAATTCAGGTCTACGACTCCACGCTGACCACCAATCGCGGCACGGCGCAACGTTGTGGCCGCCGATCCCATCAGCCCACGCAGACGATTACCGTCGACGTGAATCCCGGCGGTTTGACCAACGGGGACGTCATCGTGCACGACGGATTGAGCGGCGCGAGCCCCGTTTCACTTTTCGGAATTAAATATCACCAGAACAACGCGACCACGGGAACGTGGCTGAATTTGAACCGTGCAACGTATCCGGTGCAGCTCGCCACACCTCGCGTGAACGCCGGCAACGCGGCTCTTACGCCCTCCAACGTCCGCCTGGCCATCAACAAAGTTCGCAAAGCGCTGGGCATCAATCATCTCAGCAAGCTCATTGCCTACATGGCGGTGGAACAGGAGCACGCCTGGGAAAATCTGGGCATCACCGTCAGCCAGATCATTAAGGAAGGCGGCGGAAGCGGCGGCAACGATCTCGATCTGCTTTTCAGCGGCCGCAAGACGATGAGCGGAGTGCCGATCAAGTCCAGCGTGAACGCCGACCAGACGCGCGTGGATTTTCTCGACCTCTCGCACTGGGGACGCGCCGTGCTCAAGGACATCGACTTCTATGAAGTCAATGGCAACACGGTGTTTCCGATTTACGGCGCCAGCGGCGGGCTTGCAGCCAGCTACATCTTCTACTTCGACACAGCCTTTCAAGTTTGGGACGACAGTCCGCGAACTGGCGCTTACATTGACACTCTAAGTAGGCCGCAGGGTTATTGATTTTCGGAACTCTTCGGCCGTTTGCAGGTGCTTGCGTTGGTTGCAGCGGAGGCATGCAGGGACGAGATTCGTTATATCGTTCGTGCCTCCGCGCAGCAGCGGCAGTTTATGGTCGAGGCTGCGGTTCTTTTTTGTCAGTCTTGCGGAGCAGTAGGCGCAGCGAAAACAAAATTGGCGAAGTAGGCCTTTCCATTCGTCTAGCGTTAGATAACAAGACACGCCACTTCGTTTGGCTCGGGCAATCCTTGATTGGTGTTTTCTTTTCTCGGGATTCCGCCAGTAGCGGGCATGATCAATGGCTCGGAAACGCGCCGGATGGGTCTGTCGTAGTTCCTTGATCCGCCTGCGAATACGCTCGCGGTTTTTCCAATAATGTCTTCGTCTGCGGGCTAGTTGCTGCTTGAGCTTCGTCGCCCGCTCTCGAAGATACGTTTGTCTCGCCTGCTGGCGCCGTTTTACTTTGTTTCGCCAGTACCACTCTTTTCCATGTTGCGCGTACCACTTCTGGTTGCCCTTACGCACTTTGGCGATATTGCGCTGTCGCCACGCGCGTTGTTGCTCCCGCTCTAGCGGTCGGTTCTTGACGCGCCAGCGGGCCTTCCATTCGCGCTGGTACTTGCGGAGGCGCTCTGCGTGTTTGCGTCGCCATTTCTTTGTGTAGTCTCGGAAATACTCGTTGATCTTTGCTCGATAGGCGGGGTCCTGTCGCCTCTGTTTCTGACGAGCGCGCCGCTGGGCAGGATCCTTATAAGGCACGCGCTAAATACTACATGATTTTAATACTCCGCGAGCAACACGAGACCCCGGAAAACGTGGCGCAACGTCTCGAACGTGCGGGCGGCATCAATCGTTTCGGGGAACCGAATTATCGCGCTATTTGGGGATGGAATCGATTAGCGTGGATTGGCGGAAAATTCGAGGAGCGCGATCCTGCAACGGGTTCGCTTCTCCGCGAAGTCGTCGAGCTGAGACAAGAACCCAGGTATCCCGCGGTCAATCGCTGGCATATCGAGCGATGGGTCGCGCCGGAAGTCTACGGCTCGCCCCGCGCGTGGTACGCGCAAACGATCGAACGCGAAAACGTCGTCAGCATTCCCGCGCTGGGACCGTATCCATCGCGCGGAGAGTACGAGCACTGCTTCACGCTCGAAGGGCCGCGCCGCGAATTCATCCAGCTAACGCCGACGGTGGCAGAACATGTTGCCCGAGCGATCGAGTTTTCAAGGCATGCGCCGCGTTCCTTGAAGCACCGTTCCATTGACGACCGCGAGCAACGCGACGATCGCGCCTACGATGCGTGGGCTTACGACCAGCTCGATAACGCCGTTCCGGCATTCCACAAGCAGCCGTTTGTGACGGTGGCCTAATCCATGAAACGATTTGAGCTTTGGCTGAAGGGTGTTCTGGCCGCGGCGATTAGCGGTGGTGCAGGCGGTGTGCTCACGGGATTCGCGGCTGTGGGGATCGATCCACAACATTTCAATCTACAGACAGGGACGGCGGCGACGCTGCGAATCGCCGCAGCCGCCGCGCTAATTAATTCCGTCATCGGCGTTGCGGCGTATCTGCAGAAGTCGCCTTTGCCTGAAGAATAGACTGCACATGAACTCAATTGGAGTTGGAGAGATGAAAGCACAGCCAAAGAAAAGGTCCGTAGCCATACTGCCGAAGGCAATCCAAAAAATCGGGCAAAGAAGAGTTCATCAAATTCTCCGCAGCGACGATGAATCGCGGATTACTCGTCTCTTAGACGTCCTTGTCGAGAAGCGAAGGAATAGGCCATGCCAGTCGTAGGATCAAGCGCATACAACACTGCCGGTCAGATTACTTCGCTCGTGCGTTCTCTATTGAACGACGCGCAAGGGAACCTGTTCACGGACACAGTGCTCCTCCCGTATGCAAATTCGGCCTATCGCAAACTGCAGCGCGCGCTGGGCAACGCGGGCGGCGGCGGATTTATCCAGGATGACGCGTTGCTGGTTGTTCCAGCCGTCGCGCAGGCGGACACGTCGCTGCAAGTTTCCGTCACCGATGCCACCGCGCCGCCAAACCAATTGCCCACGGATCTCCTCGTCCCGATAAAAATCTGGGAGCGGCCCAACGGCTCGACGGACGATTTTCTCGAGATGGTGGACCTCACGCAGCACGGCGGCCTGCCTTCGCGCGCGCAGGACGTTACATTGAGCGTCTGGGAGTGGCGTGCCGACGGAATTTATTTCCTCGGCGCAACACAAGACACACAGATTCGCCTGCGCTACGCGAAAGCGTATCCCGACTTTACGGACGCCAGTTCGCCGGTCCTGGTGCGCAACGCGCAGGAAGCCATTGCCTACGCGACCGCGGCGCTCGCCGGCTGGGCGCGAGGCAGCCCGCTCGCCGAAAAATGGGACGACGCCGCAGCGGACGCGATCGAGGATCTCGTCAGCGAAGCTGTCCGCCGCGAGCAACAATCCGCGCGCCGCCGCCGGCCGTTTTCTTCGCGCAGCGGCTACACGCCATTCTAAACACGGAAGTAAAGGAAGTTCAGGAGGTAAATGACGTAAAGGAGATTCGTCATCGGCGCAGAGGCCAGCGTCGAGAGCATTTTCCTTTGCCTCCTTTACTTCCTTTACCTCCGCAGCCTCGATCTCGAATTCTACTTGGAGCCAATCATGCCAATCACCATCACGCTTTTGCCGAGCAACGAAGACGGCTCAGGCAGCAACTTGTTCTACGCCATCGGGGCGCTGACGTTTTCAGGCAGCTACCCGACCGGTGGCGACACGCTGGACTTCACTACGGTCGCGGACAAGTTGCCCAGCACGCAAATCATCCAGGTTTTTGCCGACAGCCAAAACGGCAATGCCGGCTATTACGTGCCGGTGCAGGGAACCGCGCTTAATAATTGGAAACTCAAAGCCTTCACCGGCGGCGGCACCGAGCTCACGGCTGGCGCGTATCCCGCCAGCGTCACCACCGATTTCGTCCAACTCACCATCACCGCCCGTAAGCTGCAGTAGCTGGTTTTGCAGCCACTTAATCCACGCTTTCGCTGAGGCAGCCGCATGATACGATCAAAAATCGCGCCGCGCTTTGAGCGCGCTACAACGATGACGTTTTTCTGGGCATTGCTGGCGCTTGCGCTGCATGTCGTTCCTGGAGCAGTCGGGCCAGCGCACGCGCAGGGAACGCGCAAGGACGACATCGTCTTCAATACGCGCGGCATCCCGCTTGCCGGAGCAACGGTGCGGGTCTGCGCCATGCCCGCTTCCGGGCAGCCTTGCGCGCCGCTAGCTCTTATTTACTCCGATGTTGGTCTTACACAAGCGCTCTCCAATCCCACAACGACAGACGGCCTCGGAAACTATTCCTTCTACGCGGCGCCGGGAAAATACGAAATCGAAATCTCCGGGCCGGGCATCACGACTAAACAGCTTCCCAACGTGGTCCTGCCCAACGATCCCGCTTCGCCAACATTCAGCGGCGCGGTCAGCGCCTTCTCGCTGAGCCTCGGCGGCAACCTCACGGTCTCCGGCAACACCACTGTGCTCGGCTCTCTCGCCAGCGGCACACTAACTCTCAACAATCAAGGCACGCCCCCGGGCGCGCCTGGCGCCGGGACGGTAAACCTCTACACAAAAACCACTGATAAGCGTCTCTACTATCAAGACGAAACCGGATCCGAAATTGGTCCCCTGGGTCCGGGCAACGGCGCGCAGACCAACGTCTCCAACACTTTTACCGCCGCGCAAAATATCGATGCAGATTTCCACACCAAAGGCCCGAATCCGTCTTACGACATCATGCGATTCGGCGGATACGAGTACACGGGCACGCAGCCGAGCACCACGGGCACGATCGGAGCAGGTTCGACCTCACTGACGCTCGCCTCGGCGCAAGATTTTGCCAACGGGCAAGGCATCCTGGTTATCGGCGCGGGACCGGCTACCGCGCTTTCGACACCAACCGGAGTTGCTGTCAGTCCTGTTAACGTAAACGGCTCCACGACCTACAACTATTGTGTGGTCGCCGAAGACTTTGCGAACGGACGCACGGCGTGCAGCTCTGCGGCGAGCACAACGACGGGAGCGTCTTCTCTAGGGCTATTCACGGCGGGGACCATTGCCTCGTGTACGCGCACATCTGGCGTGGTCACCTGCACTACGACCGCGGCGCATCATCTGTCTCCTGGCTCGTTCGTCGAAATTCAAGCAGGGACGACGGGCGGCTTCTCGGCTTATGAAGGAACGGCGACCCTGGTCACAGCAAGCGGTTCGACGTTCACGTACGACCAGTTTGGTTTGTACGACGACCCCGTGGGAATCACGCAAGGCACGCTCCGAACCGTCGCGCAAAACCTCGTACAGTGGACGGAAGTGGACTACACGGTGATGCGCTCCTACATCTATCGCTGCACCACGACTTGCGCGCTGCCCGCGAATGCCGCGAACTATACGCTGGCGGGCGTAACGCAAGGCATGGATGGGGGATTTGTCGACTATGGGTTTGCCGTGACGGCCTCGAACATAGGAAATGGCGATGTTGCGGCCACTGCTCCGACCGCGCCTTCCGCGCAATGGTTAAGCACCAAAATCTCCGCAGGCGGAGGCACAACAGGCCTCACGCTCGGAAACTCAGCCACCACGGCCGTCTCCAGCGCGAAAACATTTCACGACAACGTTCCGAATATCGCGGCGGCTTGCGCGGCCATGGCTTCGACCTCGGCTGGAGGAATTCTCTACATTCCCAACGAAGGCGCGGTCTTCCCGATCAATTCCACGCTAAATCTTTCGACGGCCTGTCCCGCGGGCGGCGGCCAACTCGAGATGCAGGTGACAGCTACCATCTCTGCGAATGGCTCCCTCATTCCTCGCGGCGCATTCAAGCTGAAGGGAGTCACCAACTTCGGGCACATTACAAATTTTTACGCGATGGAGCCGACGAGCGACTGGTCGGGGAATGCCTACCCGTTCATTTATGCGCTGCCCGGCACCTCGAGCAACTGGAGCATGGAAGATCTCATACTCCGGGCGTTTCGCCCATATCAAGCTGATATCGTCCAGGACCAGGATGGCAGCGGAAACAACGTCGCAAGCATTTCGTACAGAAATGTCCACGTAAACGCCACCCTGGCTCCGGCCTATATCGCAGGCGGCGGCTTCGGATTCTTCTGGGAACGCGGCGGCTGGAGTTCAGGAGGCTTGGCCAGTTTCGCTAATCCGCCGGCCGCATGGTTCAAAGGCAACTATGGCCTGGGCAAACCGGCCAATAGCCAGCTCCCAGGCATTCTGTACACCGATAAGACGTACGTCTTCGGAGGAATTCTCCTGGACGATGCGGGCAATTCTCCCCTGACCAGCGTGGGTGTCGGCCACATGGAGTTGAAGGAGTTGCTCGCGGAGTCTTCCTACGGCCCGATGATCCGCGCCAAGCTGCACAACAACGTCATCGCAGGCATTTACATGTTCGACCCGACCTACGCCGACTTCCTCGGCGGGAGTGCAACTCCGCTTCTGGACTTCACTAGTGCCCAGGTGAGCGGCTTCGTTTTGCAGTGGCCAGGCTGCGGGAATGGTAACCAGCCGATGTTTCAGGTAGGCAGCGCTGCCAGCAGTTACACGGGGATCGTGGTATCCACAGGCTTCGGGACTTGCGGCCTCGTCGGCCTGCAATCTTATATCGCTAATCAAAACCTTTTTGCGGGTACGTCCGTCTCCTCCAGCGGCGCAAACGGACAGCTTTCCTACCAGATGCCGCTTCCCGGGCCTCCTTCGACGGTCGTTAGCTCGGGCGGCAGCGTCCCCGTCGGAACCATTTCTTATGCAATCACCGCCGTGGATGCCAACGGTAATCAGACGATTGTCGGCCCGGCGAGGAGCGCCGTGACGACCAGCGGGAATCAAACCGTTACCGTAACGCCGCCGGCGCTGCCAACAGGAGCAGTGGGTTGGGTTCCTTACCGCCAAGGAGCGATGGTGAACATCCCAGGATGCTCGTACATCGTTGGAAACGCTCCGTTTGTGGATACCTTCGGTTTCGGATGCGGGGCATCCGTGCCACAGAGCAGTCAGGCCAGTTCGTCCAGCCTTAGCTCAAATGGCTTGCTCAGCTATCAACTCAAGCTGGCCAATAATTTTACGAATACCTTGTTACCGGCTCCGCTCACAGCAAACCGCACGCAGATACTGCCCGACGTGACCGGCGTGGTGCCAGTCACGAGCTATTTAAACAGCGCCTACGATAACGCCACGCGTGCCAATGGCGCAATCGGCTCGAATTGGACCGTCGAGCAGAATGGCGTCAACATCGCCTCGAACCAAATTCAGGGCACTTCGACGGGGTCGAACGCTGCGTTCTGGAACATAAATTCCTTTTCCAACGTACAATTCGCCGAGGCTACAGTCACCACGCTGAACGGAACTACGGACTTTCCCGGCGTGAGCGTGCTGGCCAGCGGAACGGGAAGCAGCTCGACGTATTACGACTGCCTGGAAAACACCACCAACATTTTCATTCAACGCGTCGTGAACGCCGGCTCCGCAAACCTCACTAGCGCCTCATCCACCGGAGTACCGGGCGACATTCTGCGCCTGGAGATTGCCCCCGGCGGCGTGCTCACTTGCTACAAAAATGGTGTGGTGGCGTTAACCTTCACCGACACGCAAATCACCGCCGGCTCGCCGGGGTTGATAATTTCCGGCAATGTGGCCACGCTGAAGAACTGGTCTGGCGGCAACTTGCATCCCTTGGGGCATCTCGACGTCGAACAGGATTGGACGAAGACGCAGCACTTTACGCAAGGCGTGGCGTTTGGCGCGGAAGCTTTCACGGCGAGTCCCCGCGGCGAGCAAAACGTTTTCTTGCCCGGGGCGCTAACCTCCACGTGGACGGGGTCGACCTGGACGCTCGATAAGGCTGTCACCATTACTCGCGTGCAGGTGCAGGCCAAGACAGCTCCGGCTGGCTGCACCACCAACGCTATAGTTCGCCTGACCGACGGCACCAGCCTGGTCAGCTTGACTATTTCTGCCGCGGCAAACGATTCCGGGCCGATCACACAGAACTACGCGGCCGCAGCCCCGTTGACCATCAGCGTGCAAACCGCCGCGGCCGGCTGCACCACCAGCCCGGCGGACGCAAACGTTGTCGTTCAATACCGCATGCAATAAGGCTCTTCCTGCATTTTCAAAACATTTCCTATTTGTCGAAAGGCATTTCGATGGCAACTGCAACAGAAAGCAGTACGGTCTCGCTCGTCAATATCTCGATGGAGAAATGGCCCCCGCGCCATCGCACCTACTTCGGCTCGCTGCAGATCGGCTCGCCGGAATCCGGCGAAGCGTTTGCGATTACCCCGATTCGCGGCTGCAACGGCGTAGTGGACCTCGGCGATAAACGCATCATGGAGTATCGCATCACCGCGCGGGAAGTCGCCGAAGACATCGCGCGCGAGATCAACGGCGATTCCGGAGAGGGAAGTTTCCACGGCGTTTTTGTCGCCGCCGGCGAAATGCCCACGGAAGGGGAACTCGCTGACGCCCGCCGCCGTTTGGAGGAGTTTCACCGCCGTCTGGTCGCGGCCGCTGACCTCGAATGGGAGCGCACGCACAATCCCATGTTCATCACGGATCTGGAGCGCCGGGCAGCCCGGCAACTCGGCCTCGAAAAACCGTGGCTCTACGATTCCAAGCCGCTGGCGGAGTGCCCCGTCTGCGCGGAAAAGATCAAGCATGGCGTGGCTGTGTGCCGCTCCTGCGGCGCGATCCTCGACCGCGAAAAAGCCGCGCAGTATGGCCTCGTTGCGCCAGAGAAGGCCCGCAGAGACGGTTCAGCAACCCAAGTCAGGGCAGGGAATCATCCTCACGAAGCAGGGAAGTAGGCCGAGTCAACGACGGAGCAGAACAAACTCAGTACAAAAAGAAAAAGGGCGGCGATTTCTCGCCGCCCGAGAACTGATAAACATTGGGCACGCCTGACACGCAACCACAGCATAGCACTGATTATTCCCTTGTCAACAGCCGCGCCGAGAGCTAGTGCGGAGAGTGGGAGACTCGAACTCCTGGGGCTGCAGAGCAACCCTCAGCGCGTGTCAAGCGCGCCCAGTACCCCCACTGGGAGCACTCTCCGAAGCACGCCTGCATTAGCGTGTATATCATACAGGTAGCTAACAGTACAAGAAATGTCGACCATCGGATCATTAGACGCACCCATCGAAATCTTCGGCGGACTGGTGACAGACATGTCTCCCGCCGATCTGCCGCACGGAGTCTCGCCCGATTGCCAGGACGTGGTCTTCGGCAACGGAGGCGTGCTGACGCGGCCCGGGTTGCAGGCGCTCTTCGGACCGCTCGCCGGCAATCCGACCATCAACTACATCAAGACCTATGAAACGCTGAATGCCACGCTGCGCACAATGGTCCTGGACTCGAATGGCGTGCTCTACAAAGAAACCACGCCCGGCACTCTCGCGAGCATCGCCAGCGGTCTCGCCCCGAACGCTTACGCAAACTCCACAACCATTTTCGGGCGCGAATATCTCGCGCTCAGTGACGGCAAGACAGGAAACGATTTGCCGCGGCAATACGACGACACGAACTTCGACCGCGTCAGTCAGAGCGGCCCCGGCGCGGGGCCAACGGTCGTCGAAGAAAATGTAATCGTATCCGTTGCCGCCAGCCCGACCGGCGCAACGCAGCCCGCCGCGGTGACGATTGCCGCCAGCCCCAGCGGAGCCACCGAAAATGGTTTTCTCGTCACCATCACGACCACCGCGGCGCACGGTCTTTCCGCCGGGCAGTCAGTCACGATCGCCGGTGTAGGAATTGCGGGCTACAACGGCACGTTTCCCGTCGTCTCGGTACCGAGCGGCACGCAATTCACGTACATCGCCGGCGCGAGCGGGCTCGCCGCTTCTGGCGGTGGGACTGCGGCCTCCGCGACCGCCACCATCCAAACAGCGGCAGCTCATGGCCTCGTCGTTGGCCAACTCGTTACCACGTCTGGCATCGGCGTAGCGGGCTACAACGGCACTTTCCCCATCAGTTCCGTGCCCGATGCCACGCATTTCACCTTCACCGCGGGCACCGGTGGCCTGGCCGGGTCCGGCGGAGGCACCGCAGCCGCGGCTGGCAGCGTCGATGCGGGCGTGCACCAGGTCTGCGTGATTTTTCAGACTCGCCAGGGCTACCTCACCAAACCAGGCCCTGCTACAAGCTGGACCGCCAGCGGCGGCAAACGCGCCATCGTCACGAACATTCCCATAGGTCCATCAAATGTCACCGGCCGCATCTTGTGCTTCTCGGGCGCGGGCGGAGCCAGCTTTTTCTACACCGCCAACGGCTCCGCTCTCTTCAGCGGAAACATGGTCATCGCCGACAACACCACGACCTCCGTCTCCGTGGATTTTTCCGACGCCATTCTTCTCGCTGGCACGAATGTCGACAATCTCTTCCGCCTCGTCGAGCTCGGCGATGGCGCCGGCGTAACCGAATACTCCGAGCGGCTTTTCTGGTGGGGCGAACGCAACAAAATGAACAACTGGGTGAACCTCGGCTTCGATGGCGGGTTCACGGGTCCGACGCTTCCGCATTATCCTCTCGGGTGGACTCCCGACGTCGTTTTCGCGCCCGGCGGCACGGATGAGGAGAGCTTCGTCGTTTGGGGCGCGGCCTATTCCATTGTCGGCAATGGCTCGACGCCGACGCGCGGACTCATGACACAAGGCGCCGTGCAGGATTCCCTCGGCGCTCCGCTGGTCCAGGCGAATACCGACTACACCATCCGCGCTCACTGCGCGGCCAACGCCACGCTCTCGCAAGGTACGCTCCACTTGCATCTCTTCAGCCAAAGCGCCGGCATCAACACCACCGGCTTGCAGCTGACCGCCGCGCAGCTCACCACCAGCTACGTCGAATATTCCGCGCAGCTGACTGCGCCGCTCGCTACGATTCCCAGCGATCTCGTGCTGCGCATCTATGCCGACGGCACTCCAAACACCGGCGGCCAGTTCTACATCGACAGCATCGAAATCTTTCCCACGTCGACTCCCGTGAACGCATCGCTCGTGCGCGCCAGCCGCGCCGAGGATCCCGAAAGTTACGACGGCATCGACGGCATTCTGAGCGTCGCGGAAAACAACGGCCAAGCCATTCGCGCGGCCTTCAAACTCCGCGAGCGCCTCTACTTTGTTAAGGAACATTCTCTTCACGTCACCCAGGACGACGGCACCAACGAGCCATCGCTTTGGTCCATTGCGGAAGTGTCGCGACGCCTCGGCACGCCTTCTGTGCGCGGCGTGGGCATCGGCGAAGACTGGGTGGTCATCGCTCACCGCACCGGCTTGTACATCTTCAGCGGCGGCGAGCCGATCAAAATTTCGCAAGAAATTCAGCCCACCTGGAACCAGATCAACTGGCAGTACGGACACACTCTTTGGGTGACTGTGGACACAAAAGAGCGCCGCATTTTGGTTGGCGCTCCTCTAGGCAGCGCAACGACTCCCAACACGATTTTGATGCTCGACTATCACGACCTCGATGACGCCGATGATATTGCCTCACGGCCGCCAGTAAACGTCACGGTTACCGGCCGCAAAGCCGCCACAGACAACGCCCGCAAATGGTCCCCGTGGACCATCGCGGCCAATTCCTGCGCGTTGATCGAGCGCACAAATGGCACAGCGATCGTCGCCGTCGGCGGGGGACTGCCCGGTGTGGGAGGAGGCGGCGCCACTGGCAAAGTCTATCAACTCAGTGACACACAACTCTCCGACGACGGCAGCGCCATCCCGAGCTACTACATGACGCACTTTTTCCCCGAACGCGCCGTCGAACAATCGCTCAATCTCGGCGCGCACCGCAAACTTTTCAGCTATCTCACGATGTTTGTCGAAGGGGCAGGGAACTTGTCCCTGACGACTTTCACCGATTCCGCAAACGCCTCGCAGGCCCAGCAGCCGCTCCCGCTCAGCTCGCCATCCTTGAAGGATCTCGAGCTGCCAATCAACGTCCTGGGCGAGCGCGTGGCGTTCCAAGTGAGCACCAATCAGCCCGGCGCGTGGTTCAAGCTCCAGAAATTTACGCCTTCACTCCGCGTCGATCCCTGGGCCCCCGTCCGCGGATTGAATTAACCGCGGCAAACCGATTGCACATGTAGGGGCACGATATATCGTGCCCTCACGGTTGCCGCGTATTCACAATCTTGAGCATTGTTATGCTGACCGTCGCCCAACTCGCACCGATCAAAGACCGCGATCCGTACCTCTACGAGACGCTCACGAAGATTGTCGCGTCCGTGAACGCCGCAAGCCAGCGCGCAGGGGTTGATCCCAGCACGCCCGCCCCCGCACCGACGGCGGTCGCCTCGATCAACGTCCAAGCTTCCAACGGCTGGTTCGACATCTCCGTCGCCGACCCATCGGATGCGCGCCCGGGGCTTTTTTATTTTGCCGAATCGGACACCACGCCGGCGTTCAGTTCTCCGCGCGTCTACTTCATGGGCGCATCGCGCAACTTGTATCTGCAGCTCGGCAATCAGACGCTCTATTGGCGGGCGTATTCGCAGTATGTCGGTTCACTGCCGTCAGCTCCCATTACGTTTGGTTCGCCGCCAACACCAGTGACAGGCGGCGGCACGGCCGGCCCGGCTCCTCTGCCTTCCAGCGGAAGCGGCGTGCTCCCAAACGGTCAGGTTCGCGGGGGAAACGGGTTCGGCACCAACCCCGGCTCACGCATCACGCGCCAAACGATTCTCTGAAGAAACTTCGAGCTAGAAGGTCGAGCGACGTTGTCGCACTCGTAGGGGCACGATATATCGTGCCCTTGGGGTTGCCGCCACATGGATCGAGTTCATTCCATGCAGATTCGCGAATATCAGGAATCGGACCTTGCAGAATTGCACGCAATTCACGCGGCCCAGGGCTTCGCCTATCCGCTCCCGGACCTAAGCAACCCGCTCTTCGTAACAAAACTAATTCTCTCGAAAGCGAACAAGGAAAACGAATCGCTCGAGGGCGAACCGCAGCAAGAAAAAATCATCGGAGCCGCGCTGTTGCGCCTGACTGCCGAAGCGTACCTGCTCCTCGATCCGAAAGCAGGCACGCCGCTCGAGCGCTGGCAATGGCTGCTCCAGCTTCACGCAGCAACGGAGCGCGAGGCCTGGCAACGCGGCCTCGAAGACGTCCACGCCTGGCTGCCGCCGCCGATCGCGCGCAAGTTCGGCAAACGCATCACCCAGCTCGGCTGGAACCGCGACGACGCCTGGACGCCGTACTGTAAGAGGCTTCATCCGTAAAGCAGCGATCAAGTCTTAGCAACAACCGAATCTGGAGGCCTTCATGGGACGCGCACAAACACAAACGCAGAATATGACCGACCAGCAGCTCGCCAGCATCAATGCACAGAACCAACAATTCTTGAATCAGCAGCAGCAGACCGGCAATCTGCTCAATTCTCAATTTCAAAGCATCCTGAACAACCCCGGCCTCAGCGCCGCGGACAAAGCCGCTGTCACCGGGCAATCCCAGGGCGCGGTCGCCAGCGCCTTCGATTCGCTGCAACAGTCGGCGGCGAATCGCGTGGCCCGCACCGGCAACTCGGCCGGTTTCAGCGCGCTGACGGACGAGCTTGCCCGCCAGAAGGGAATTGCGGAAGGGAATCAGGCCCAGCAGAATCAACTGGCCTTCACCAACACCGCCTTCCAGCGGCAGATGTCTGCCCTTCAAGGGCTTTCCGGCCTCTTTGGCGTGGACTCTAACCTCCTCGGCCGCACGCTCGGCATCCCTTCCCAGTTGTTGAACGTCCGCGCAAGTGTGTCGCGGCCAGGCGCGGGATTCTTCTCGTCGCTGGGCTCCGGACTCGGCTCCACACTCGGTGCATTGCCGAGCGCGCTGTTCTGAGTCGCACCAAAAAGACAATAATTCGCGGACACCCAGTCTCAATTTGGACATAGGCATTCGGACAGTATCTCGGCGTCCCAGCACAGTGTTGTATATACTTGTGTTGTTGTATCCTAGGGCGCCTAATGCCAGCCACTCTCGATCTCCGCCACGAAGGCCTGGGGTATACGGGCAATTTCGCGCGCCCGACTTTTGAACTCTGGGGCGCGGGGGGAATAATTGTCAGGCAGATTTATGAGGCACTATCACCTTATAAAGTCAGCTTGCAGAACTTTAAGTTGGCTGCCGCCCTGTCAAGTGCGGCGGATACGGTACTGACAGTCCAAGTCGGAAGCACCGTTCTAAAACTTTCGTTCGAGAAAATCGATGTCACTTTCACCGGCTTCAGTGAGGAGGAATTTCAGGCCATACCTAAGTTCCTGCAGGCTTCCACCATTTGGCTGGGCAAGGCCGTGCCCGATTTTCAGTTCAGCTCCCACCAGATTCAGTACTTCTCGCACTCGTTTCTAAAAGAGGGGTCCGTAGACGAATTCTTGAAAGCCACAAGCCCGAAGCCGCTAAAATCGACCGGTTTCGACTTGGGCACCGGCGCTATATTTCATCGCTCAGTCCCGGAGAAGAAATGGGTCACGCAGCTGACGTTAGACAGGTCCCAATACATTCCAGGGTCGTTGTTCATCGGGTTGTCAATTAGAATTGAAACGGGGCCAGTGAACTACGACTCATTGTTGGTGGAAGGACGGTCGTATTTCGCAGAGGTTCTGGGCGAATTAGGGCTCAGGCTCCCAGATTCGTCACAGTAGGAGCTCAAAGCTTATGGCAGCACAACCACTCCCACTTGGGTACTATGGGGAAGCAGAGACGGCTACAAGCCGCCGGCCTTCTCGTTCGCTTGCTCGAACCCAGCAGTCCTTGGAGCAGCCAAGCGCCGCTGTGTCCACGGCTCGCCCCACGGTAGGAGCTTTGCCGCGCCTGTCAGCCCCACAGTCCATATCTGAGACTATGATACAACCAGGAGCTAATGTCCTTACATCCTTCGTCCGAAATTCGTCCGCGGTTGTCGCAGAAATTGATGGACTAATTGCAGGTCACGAGGATGAGATTAAACCTAGCGATTATGCATACAGTACAGCTCGCTCGCTAGTGGAGTCCGCCTACGGGCAAATTAAACTGCGCGAAAGCGTACCCGAGATTGTTCCGGAAGCCTTAGTCACAACCGATGATGTAGGGGGGATCAGGCTTGCCTGGCGCCTTGGACCAAAGCAAGTACGGGCAAATTTTGGGGCTAATGCCCAATTGCGAAGCTATATTTACTTTGAGTCCGACGTACAACACGCGGTCGAGCAACTAGACGTGCAGCACCTCGCAGGAAGGCTCGCTTGGCTGACGGAGAAGTAGGCAACAACCCACCGGAAGCGATCCGGCCGCTTACACCTGACGATTTGCTGTTGCGTGTTTTGGCCAAGCACAAATGGTTGGCCGACCTGCACGAAGCGTTCATTTTACGAAGTAATGAGACGGCGACAGGACTCTCCGTGTGTTTCGACTGCACTCCAGCGGAGGCTGTGGCCATATCCGGTCTGAATCGGTCGTTTGGGGTTGCTACCCTCCCAGTTGGAGGCGTAACAGCTTTGGAACTCTTGGTTATTGCAGACGAACTGCACCATGCCAACATTCAGGGCCTTCCTGACAAGGAGCTGGACCCGGACCGGGCAGAATGGCTCGCTAGCCGGTTGGCTGAAGTGGCTCTGATCGTCGACCGCACCAAGAGAGAACAATAAGCTCCGATCCGCAACAGTTTCAGGAATCCCATTCAACTGCTTTCCATGCAAATGTCGCTACAGAGTGTTCTAGCTACACTTGTGCCCGTACTCGTGCAGTTCGTTCTGTTTTTGCGCTGGCTTCACCGCCGCATGCGCAACGACGAAATCGTCCGCGCCTTCGTGCGCGATATCGCCACAAACCATTTGCCGCATATCTATTCGGCGCTCCGCGACATTGCGCAACAGCAGGGAATTGTGCTGCACGAACCGCCACTGGTCCGCTTCGTCGAATTCCAAGCTCATCGGCGCCACGATTGAGCACTGTTCAGGTTTCATCCAGGTAGATCGCACACTTAAATCGCGCACTTAAATCGATGCCTTCCCCGCCGCAACTCGTCGCGCTGGCGCGCAAAGCCGCCGCCGCGCAATCGCTCGACCCGGCGCTCGTTTGCGCCGTCATCGAGCAGGAGTCTTCCTGGAACACATGGGCGATGCGCTATGAACCCGCGTTCTTCGCCAAGTACGTCGCGCATCTCTACACGAATAACAAGGTCACCGCGTCAGAGGCTTACGCCCGCGGATTCTCCTGGGGACTGATGCAGGTGATGGGTCAGGTCGCTCGAGAAATGGGTTTCGACGGAACGTTTCTTTCGGCGCTCTGCGATCCCGAACAAGGTCTCGCTATTGGCTGCAAATTGCTGCGAAAAAAACTCGACGCCATGGATGGAGACACGACGCGCGGCCTGCTCGCCTGGAACGGAGGCGGCAATCCCGCCTACCCAGGGCAAGTCCTTGCGCGCCGGGCACATTTTCTCTAACTCCAGGTCTCAATCAGCCTTGAGTATTGTCTCCAATTGCGAAGCGGCGAATGAGCCATCCAAGACAAAAGAAGAAGGCGCCAATAGCAAGCACGGTCAAACGCGGTGGAGAACTCCAAGTCTGATCAATGTCTTTGCCCAGATTCAGCAGCGGCCACAACAAAAGGCCCCCCGCACCAAAGTCCTGTACGATCTGAGCTGCTTGAGCCGGAATTGACGGAAGGTCTTTGCGTTGTGAAGTGGTCGCAAGCTCAGTCAGTTCCGCGTCGGAGAGACCGATTCCTTCTGACGAGGGCCGGAGCAGGAAGAGTCCCTTGCCTAGCAGCGTCAGGCTGCCTAGAGCAAAGACCAGTGGGACCGCCGTGAACTTGATTTCGGCGGGCGAGAATATCCAGAAGCAGCCTGCCCCTGCGGCGAGGACTACATAGACCGCGGCGCGACGCGGGTGGTACTCGAGGTCGCTTGCAAAATTCTCCAGGAAGAATTCACGGAAGTTCACGAGAGTGAACGCCTCGCGCAAAGCCTACTACGACATAATCCCGGAGTCATCTATGCTTTCACGAATCTGGTTACGCCTCGCAGAAATCCTCGTACCCGCCCTCTTGGCCATCACCCTACTCGTGGCGTGGCAAGCGGACCGGCGCGACCGCGCCCAGCTCGCCAATCAACTGGCCGCCGCTCAGAAAACCATCGCCCAAGCGTCTGCAAGCCAGCACGACCGCGACACCCTTCTCAACCAGACTCTGGCCCAGATACAGGCGCAGAAAAAAGCTGTCATAACTCCGGCCCAGATTCTCAAGGATCTCCAAGTCGCGCTTCCACTGCCCGCCCCCATCACGATCCAGAGCCAAGCTCACCCGACAACTGCGCCGCCGAGTCATACCCCACAACCCATTACGGAGGGCGCGAGCGCGGAACCGACTGCCAGCGTCATCAGTCCCACAACGGAATCTACCGGGAGCACCCGGCTACCAAGCACCCCAATTCCAAACTCCGGCCAGGGCGCGGATGCGATCCTCCCCGCAGCCGACCTCAAGCCCCTCTACGACTTCGCCCTGGACTGCAAAGCTTGCCAGGCAAAGCTCGCTGCCGCCCAGAACGACCTAAAGGACGAGAAAACCAAGACGGCCGCGTTGACCAAAGAGCGTGACGCCGCCGTTCGCACGGCCAAAGGGGGAAGTGCCCTGCGCCGAATCGCCCGCGCTGCAAAATGGTTCGTCCTGGGAGCCGCCGCCGGTGCGATCGCTGCCAGGGCCGTTCACTGAAGAAACATGCTGGAGCACCTCGGGTCCGCATGGCACTTGGAACGATCTAGCGTTCGCAGTATGCACAAACATCGCGCTGCAAAATCTTCCAAATGCCTCACCTTCAATCCGCTAGAACCACCGCAACGCCGTCCGGCTGGCGCACCCCCCGCGCCAGCCGGCCCTCCTCTTAAAAGGAGCCCATAATCGATGGGAGGGCACAGCCATAAAGCGGTGGAAAACCCCAAAATACCTGAAGATTCCTCTTGACACCGCGTCCCATAAGTTATATTATGTTAACTACGAAATGCGCCCGGCCCAGCCCCTCTGAGGCGCAGCCTAGAACCCTCCCTACGGAAGCTTCTCCCCTCCTGCCTCTTCCACTATCTAATTCTTGCTGGCTACTTTCTGTGTCTTGTGTTGGTCCAATTCGTATTTGATGTACTGTTCGAGAAGATGAGGATCGGCTCCAACTAGCCGCCGTCCATTGACGAAGATTGTCGGAGTGCTCCCGACTTCGAGCAACACGCCGTTCGCGCGGCTCGCATCGACGGCAGCTCCGGCCTCTGGGCTGGCCATGCACGCCTTGAAACTATCCGCGTTCAGTTCGGATTGGCTGGCAAAGTCCGTCATTTTGCTCCAGGCGTTTTCGGCGGAGATGATGTCCTGGTTGTCGTAAATCAGGTCATACATCTTCCAGAAGGCCTTGGGGTCTTGCTGGTAGGCGCACCGGCCGGCGAGGGCAGCTGTTCGCGCCCAGGGATGTATCTGCTCGAGCGGGTAGTCCTTGAACACCACCCGCACTTGAGGGTAATTCGGCAGCAGCCCGCGCAGTGCATCATGTAGGCTTCGGCAGACCGGGCACTCGAAGTCCGAGAACTCCACCAAGGTGACGGAAGCATTCGCGGGACCCAGCGAAGGGCTGTCCTTTGTCTGCAGCTGCGCTCGGGCCTCGGCCGTGGGGTCTTTCGAGAGCTCGGACAATTCACCCCGGAACATATATTTTCCGTCCTTGGTGACGTACACCTTGCCGGTCTGATGGTTCTCCCCAATCTTTACTTCGACCTCTACTTCCAGCAGACCTTCGACGCCGATATCTTTTGGCGGGGAAACCTTGAGACTTGTATCGGACCCAAACGCATAGAGATTGCGTAAGTACGCCTCCACGGTCTTCTGGATGGGCGATTGCCCAACTGCGGCGGGTGCGCTAGGCGCGGCTGGCTTCTGCTGGGCGCGAGCGGCTGGAACTGCAAAGCACAGGGAGAGGATGGCTGTCAGAGTGACTGGTGTTTTCACAGTGGACCTCATTTTTTACGGAATAAATTTCTGGGCAATCGGAAACGGCCTGCCAAATCCGAACGCCCGAGATGTGATTTTGAGCCCTGGCGGAGCTTGCTTGCGCTTATATTCGTTCTTGTCCACCAGCAGGGCAATGTCTCGTACGAGTTGCAGATCAAATCCATAGTGGTCCGCGATCTCCTGTGGGCTGTGCAAGTCCTCAATATATGCTTTTAGGATGCGGTCCAGGACATCGTAGGGTGGCAAGCTGTCTTCATCCTTCTGATTGGGCCGGAGTTCTGCGGAAGGCATCTTATCGATGCTCGAAACAGGGATGAGTTCCCTTTCCCGGTTGATCCAGCGCGCCAGCTCGTAAACCATGAGTTTTGGCACATCGGAAATTACCGCGAGCCCTCCGGCCATGTCGCCGTACAGCGTGCAGTATCCTACGGCCATTTCGGATTTGTTGCCGGTGCTCAAGACCATGGACCCGTATTTGTTGGAAAGTGCCATCAGATAATTTCCGCGAATGCGCGCTTGAATATTTTCCTCGGTGACGTCTATCGGCCGCGCGCCAAACGCCGGGGCCAGCGCCTTTCGATAGGCATCAAACACATCACCAATCGGAAGAGTGATCAATTCAATCCCCAGGCTGTCAGCCAGTGCTTTCGCATCGGCCTTGCTCCCTTCCGAAGAGTACGGTCCCGGCATAGACACACCAAGAACGTTGCTGGCGCCGAGTGCATTTGCTGCGATGGCCGCCACAACAGCGGAATCGATCCCTCCGCTAAGGCCAATCAGCGCTTTCTTGAAGCCGCACTTGCGAACGTAATCTCGTGTACCCGTTACAAGCGCCTGGTAGGCATAAGCTAACTCTTCGTGCGGCTGCTCGTGAATCTCGCCAACTCCCGTAACGGTATCGAAGAAAACCAGGTCTTCCTCAAAAGCCAACGCCTGCGCCGCGACCTTTCCGTCTGCAGTTAGTGCCATGCTGGCCCCGTCGAAAATCAAGCTATCGTCGCCGCCCACCTGGTTCACGTAAACCACGGGCCGGTGCTGATTCACAGCAATCGACTGGAGCATCTCCAATCGGAGCGCGCGCTTGTCGATCGTATAAGGAGAGGCGGAAATATTGAGAAGCACGGTAATTCCCTGCCCGATGAGTTCGGTTACGGGGTCGCGGTCATACCGGCACTCGGCCCAAAAAGTTTTATCGTTCCAAACATCTTCGCAAATTGTAATGCCCAGCTGCTCTCTGCCAAATCCATAAGCAAACTGTTTACTGGCAGGCTGGAAATACCGCGATTCGTCAAACACGTCGTAGGTTGGCAGAAGCATTTTGCTCTGCTCGAAGACGACCCGGCCGCTGCAAATCAGAGCAGCCTTGTTGGCAATAGACTTACCCGTCCCATTTTTTACTCGCCCGGCATATCCAACGATGGCAGGCAGCGGAAGCTTGGATGCGAGGTCCTTTAATTCAACATGATTGCGATCGATAAAGGAAGGCCGTTCCAGGAGATCTTGAGGAAGGTAACCACACAGGCAAAGTTCGGAGAAAACGGCGAGGTCGGCCCCTCGCTGCCTGGCTTTCTCCGCCAGGATTAAGATGCGAGCAGAATTTCCAGCGAAATCGCCTACCGTGGGATTGAACTGCGCAAGCGCTATCTTCATGCCGGCACTTTAGAATACGGATGCACGCCCGAGATTGCAAACACCGGCGCTTTACGATGTGTCTGGTTCATCGCTGATGCTCGCTAACCTTTGTGTTGCGGCCTCTGAGCAACCAGGCTGGCAATTCCCTGCCCGGCGTTGAGCTCACGATAAAAGAGCGCGTGCAATCCGGGAAATGCCGTGCGTAACTCTCCAATTTCAAGAAGGTGCGCAGGATTGCGAGGACCTTCCGAGTAATTCAGTTGCGCGCGCGTATACGTTTCAAACAGCAGTAAGCCGCCGGGCCGAAGCGTACCAACGATTTGTGGGAAGAGAGAACGCTGCAAGTAGTGAAAGCACAGGATTAGGGAAAATGAATGGTCTGGAAGATTTAACTCCTCAAGATTTGCCTGGATAAGGCGGATGCCCCGCGAGCCCGACTCGGCCATGGAAGCGGCGTCCGCCCGGCTCACCGGAAGTTTTGCTCTGCGTGCACGATTCTCAAGAATATCGAGCGCTGTTCCTGACCAATCGACTGCCGTTACTGCTATCCCAAGCGCCGCGAGCAAGAGAGCATGGCGCCCCGTTCCGCAAGCAAGATCCAGCGCCGGTCCACGAGGTAGAAGTGGCAGCCATTCCGAAACGATGCCTGCGGCTTCCAAAGGCGGGTTTTGCGCCGCATCGCGGTGCCGGGCGTCCCATTCAGTTACGTTAGCGGGCATAAAAAAGCCCTCGAACGGTGTGTTCAAGGGCCCTGAACTCGAATCACAAGTCGCATCAGGTGGCGATATTTGTTTCATTCACTCTGTCATTCTGTGACAGATAGATATAAACGCCGCCGGGTTAAACGCTGAAGGAGCTGCCGCAACCGCAAGTGCTCTTCACATTCGGGTTGTTGAACTTAAAGCCGGCGCCTTCCAGGGTTTCGATATAATCGATCTCAACTCCATCCAGATACATCGAGCTCATCTGGTCGACCGCGACCTTAAGCCCGTTAAAATCCACGACTTGGTCGGTCTCATTGGTCTGGTTTTCAAATGCCATGTGGTACTGAAATCCGGAGCAGCCTCCGCCGACGACGGCAACGCGCAACGCCACCGGGACAGGATTCTGCATGCCCATGATTTCCTTAACCTTAGTGCTCGCAGTGGGAGTCAGACTAATCATAAGTTCCTTTGGCCTCCGCTCGCAGGCAAGCCCGCGATGCATCCCTCCATTACAGTATAGCAAACCTCTTCCACAACTGCACACCGCGGTTAATGGCTCGATTTCTTCTCTGGAAACCCCGCACAAGGGCGTGTTTCGACAACCCTATAACCTTCGCATACAATAAGATGCACCCATGAGACACAAAGTAACGTTGATCCCAGGAGAAGGCATAGGTCCTGAAGTCGCGGCCGCCACGCGAGCCATTCTGGAAGCCGCAGGCGTCCAAATCGACTGGGAAGAGGTCGAGGCGCGTGCCGACCGCGCCTCGGAAACGGGCCAGTTCGTCACAGAGAAAGCGGTAGAGTCCGTCCGGCGCAATCGTGTGGCCCTAAAAGGCCCCATGGGAACCGCCATTGCAGGCGGCGCTCCCAGCATCAACGTCGCGCTTGCGGAAAAGGCTGGACCTTTACGCGAATGTCCGTCCCGTTAAGAATCTTCCTGGAGTGAAATCGCGGTTTGAAAATGTGGACGTCGTTTTGATTCGCGAAAACACGGAAGATCTCTATTCCGGTCTCGAGCACGAAGTCGTCCCCGGCGTTGTCGAAAGCTTGAAGATCATCACGGAAAAAGCTTCCACGCAAATCGCCCACTTCGCGTTCAAGTACGCCAAGCGCGAAGGCCGAAAAAAAATTCATGCCATCCACAAGGCCAACATCATGAAGCTTTCAGACGGCCTTTTTCTGAAGTCCATCCGTAATGTCGCCCCGCAATATCCTGATATCGAGTACAAAGAACTAATCGTCGACAATGCCTGCATGCAAATGGTGCTCAATCCCCAGCAGTTTGACATGCTGCTGCTGCCGAATCTTTATGGCGATGTGATGAGCGACCTCGCCGCCGGGCTGGTTGGCGGGCTTGGGGTAGTCGGCAGTGCCAATATCGGCGATGCGGCGGCCATGTTTGAGGCCGTCCACGGAACCGCCCCGGACATCGCCGGAAAGGGATTGGCCAACCCGACGGCGCTGATTCTAAGCAGCATCATGATGCTGCTTCACCTCGGCGAAAGGACCGCCGCACGCCGAATTGAAAACGCGCTGGACGAAGTTCACCGCGAGGGGAAGCACACCACGCAGGACGTGGGCGGCAAAGCAGGCACCGCGGAATTCACCGAAGCCGTCATGTCCGCGCTTCGGCCAAGCTAATTCCCTTATTCGGATAAATTCAGACTAGCGGCACAAGCGACCGTAAACCCTTGTTTTTCTTGCGCAACCGTGGCAAGCTCTGTGGGTCGGTCCCCCCTCTAAGGCGAATGAATGCATCATCGGTCGAGACATCCAGAACGCCGTCGCACAGTCCGCATAACGCTTCAGATACCATTGAAAGTTCGTTGTCAGATGCCGGAAGGCGAAGCCATTGACTTGAAGGCGTTTACGCAGCATGTTAGCGCCCATGGGGCACTCATCATGATGGATGCTCCCCTCTTGCCCGGCCAAATGGTCCGCGTTTTCAACGAAATGACTTCCGAATCGGTGGAGTGTTTCGTGACCTCTGTCCGCGAGAAGCAAGAGCGGAGGTTCATCGGCGTCGGGTTCGCGGTCCCGAAAAATGATTTCTGGCATGTGGTTTTCCCCAAGGCCGGCACCCGACAAGCTGTCCGCTCTTCGCAGACCGGATCGCCTTGTGCCTCCGGAAAAAAGAATTAACATCCCTCCGCAAGCGTAGCGAGCTACTCTCCAACCGGACCCTATTCTCCCGCCGGACGCCTCTCTGCTTCCAAATGAACCGGGGCTGTAGCCGCATTTCTAACTCACGCGTGGCGCATAGACCTGGTAAAGAAGGATATAAACGATCACGCCCGTGACCGAGACATAGAACCAGAGTGGCAGCGTCCAGCGCGCGATCAACCTGTGTCTGTCGAATTTCTCCAGCCACGCCCTGCGCAGCGTAATCAAAATCAGCGGAACGATGACGATGGCCAGAACCGTGTGCGAGAGCAGCAGGGCGAAGTAGACCGGGCGAATCCAGCCCTGACCCTGGAAAACAACATGCCCAACACGGTAATGGTAAATCAGGTAGGAAATCAGAAACACGGTAGAAACAGCAAACGCGGAAATCATGAACGCCTTATGAACCTTCACTTTCCGTTCTCGGATGGCCGCATAACCGCAGGCCAGCAAAATCGCGCTGGTGCCATTCAGAGAGGCATTGAGCGCGGCCTGTGAAAACATGGATCGGCGAGTGTCCTTCCTGGCAGAACAAAATCAGCGCGGGATCTTGTCGTAGATCATCAAGCCCAGCAGAAGCGGAATGTGCATCACCGTCGCGTGCATCAGCCACTTGGCGCGCACGTTGGTCTTCGAACTGGCGGCCCACAGACAAACCTGAACGAGCGCCGTGCTGACGACCAGCGCGCCAAAGAAATAGAGCACGCCAGCCAATCCAAGCATCGCAGGCAACAAGCTGACTCCGACGAGCGCAATCGCGGTAAGAATAATCTGGCGAAACGTCCGCGTGCCTTCGCTGTCCACCACTGGCAACATCAAGAATTCCCGCGCGCGCATAATCTTCACGGTACATCCAAGCAATCGCGTGGAAATGTGGAAATTGCCACAAAAACAGAATTGCAAACAGCAGCCAAGCGCCGCGATCCAGCGAGCCCGTCGCGGCCGCCCACCCAATCATCGGCGGGATGGCTCCTGGAAACGCTCCGACAAACGTTGCCCAAACGGTGCGCTTTTTCAGCGGGCGTGTACGCCAGCAAATAACTCAGACAGGTAAGCATCCCAAGCGCCGGACGCAAGAAAACCAGCGGTGAAATAAAGGTCCAGCGCGCCCGCAATCGCAAAGAATCACGCCAAAACACAATGCTTCCCGTGGCTGCAACTAGCCGCTGGGCAGCGGCCGAGAGGCCGTGCGCCGCATATAGCGGTCCGAGTCGCGTTCGATATAGTGGTTCAGTGTCGCCGTGCCCGCGGCAATCAACAGCGTGCCAAAAACAGTTTGAATCAGATGCAGCCAATCCACTGGCCCGCGCGCGCCCATGTAATATCCCGCGGCCGTCGTCATCAGCACGAGAAAGGAGACATCCGGCTTCGTCAGTGTAACGTAGGCGTTCGCCCGCGAGGACAGCGTCATTTCCGTCGTTCGCAGCCGTGCTCATCGGACCGTTACCTGTTTCTCGGAGGAAACGCTACGGCTCCGTCTCGTGGCACCAATCGATAGCAAAACAGAACGTCAGGATGGAAACCGCAAACAGTAGCGCGCCAACGACGGTGTGAGTCACGGTCAGCACAACCATCACACGCATCGGCTGCGGCGCATCAGCGGTCGTGATGCGCGACCAGTACGCCCCAATGCCCAGCAGAAACTGCAAGCCAAACACGCGAATGAAGCAGAATCCTCAAATCAGTGAGCTCGCGCAATTTCTCGAAGCGCTTGCGCAGCACAACGGCCGTCCAAATATTGTGCCAAGCACCACCAATGATCCTGCGGCATGCGGCCAGATCGGAATATCGTTATGGCGGAATCCCGCACCGAGGAATACCTGAAGAAATATCACAACTGCATTCAGATAGCCAGCGGAAATTGAATCGAAGGTGAGCCGCGATCTTGGAGTCGCGGCTGGTCTGATACCCACCATTTGCTCGTAAATACGGCGATACTCAGAATCGCGCCAAACATAATTTGTGCAAAGCACGCGTGCATGACCGGCAGCCAGTAGTGCAACAGCCGGATCACGACTTGGCCGCCAAGAATCGCCTGCGCGACGATGCCGGCCACGGCAATCACAGCGAACCAGCGCAGCCAGCGACGCTCTTCTTTCATCCAAATCAGAACGGCAAGAATCAGAGTTAGAACACCCAAACCCGCCGCGAGGACCCGATGCGAGTATTCATACACATCGCCGCCCACCAACGGCGAGGGGATCCATACCCCATGAGATTTGGGCCAATCCGTCACCGATAGAGCGGCATCGTTGGACGTCACCAGCGCTCCTGCAATCAAGAGGAGCACCGTCCAGCACGCGGTCAAGACCGCGAATCGGTGGACGCCTGGATGATAAAAGGACTTTGTCATTGTCGTTGCAGCGCGAAATTATACCGCACTGGCGAATTTCATGCTCTTCGTTCGGTTTGATTAGCTTCGCTGCAAAAGCCAGCTCCACGAGTGCGCGCTACGCCAGCCGTGCGCGTGCCTTCAGTGTGAAACCGTCGACGAGGCCTGCACTGCTTGCGGATCTCCCGTGAGGCCAACAGCTCGAAGCACAAGATCTTTCAGCGCCGCGATGAATAAAGGCGAATCGCCAACCGCAGGCATCATCCGGAAAACTTCCACGCCGACTTTTTTGGCTTCGGCGCGCGCCTCGATGTTGATTTCGTGGAGCGTCTCGATGTGCTCGGTCACAAACGAAATTGGGACGACGAGCATCTCCTTGACCCCTGCCGTCCCGAGGCGTTCAATCGTGCCTGTCAGCGGTGGCTGGAGCCATTTTGCCGGTCCGACCCTGCTCTGGTAACAAAGCAAGTGCGTTTGCGGCCAGCCGGGAAACTGCTTTCTTCCCTTTTCGCAGATCATGCGAAGCGTGGATTCAACCTGACCCGGGTAGGGATCGCCTTTTTCGACGAGACTCATGGGCAAGCCGTGCGCGCTGAAAACCAAGTGGATTCGAGAGCTATCTTCAAATTGTCTCAAAACGGAGCCAATGCGCTGCACGAGCGCTTGAATGTAGAGCGGGTGATCATAAAACTGGCTGACGGTTCGCTGTGGAGGCCCACTTTCCGGCTCGCCGTAGACGCGGCGCCATTCCTTTAGGCTGCTCAAGGTGGTGGCGTAGGAAAAATGCGGATAAAGCGGCAGAAGCACGATTTCATCCACTGGCCCGGCTTTCCGCAGTAGCTCAACGGCTTCGACGGTGAGAGGGTGCCAATAGCGCATCGCGACTACAGCAACAGGATCAATCTCGCTGGATAGGGACTCGACGAGCGCGCCGCGCTGCCGCTCGGTAAGAGTTCCAATCGGCGAGCGGCCGCCAATCTCGCCATATTTGCCCCGCACAGGAATCGAGCGCCGCGACGAAATCAGCTTCGCTAGCGGGCGGCGCAAGAACCCGAGCGGCCCCATGGGAATGATGTCCGGGTCGAGAAATAAATTCAGCAGAAATGGCTCGACGGCTTCAAGCGAATCCGGCCCGCCGAGCTGGAACATCACGATCCCAACCTTTTTCTTCCCGGCCAATTATTTGCCTCGGTTCAAGGTGCCCTTCAAGCGTTCAACCTCCTGGCGCAGAGATGAGGTACGCTTCGCCACGCTGAGGTAAAAAACAAAAAAGACGGCCCAGCCAATAATGTAAGCTGCGAATACGCTGTCCAGGTTTTTCATTGAGCCTCCAGCTCGCGGCGCACCACTTCAAAATCTCCACGCAACTTTTCCAGCCGATAGCGTTCCACGAGCAGAAATACCATCAAGGAATGGAGCGCAAACACGCTGAAAAAAAACACCTTCCGCATTGTGGGCTCGAGCCCGGAACCGGGCCCGCCCATGATGACGGGCGCGGGATGCTGCGTGCGCCACCAGCGAATCGCTCCAAAGACGATGGGCACATCGATGAACGCAAATATCCCGAAGAGCGCGCTGAGAAGCGCTCTTCGATCCGGCTCCTCGATCAACGTGCGCAGAAGCAGATAGCAGATGTAGAGAAGCCAAAGGACAAACGTGGAGGTCAGCCGGGCATCCCAAGTCCAGTAGATTCCCCACGCCGGCTTGGCCCAAATGGGCCCAGTGATGAGCACGACGGTAATAAAAGCCAGACCGACCTCAGCGGAAGAAACGCCGAGCGCGTCCCACTGCGGGTCGCGGCGCCAAACATAGAGGAGGTTAGCGGTGAAACATACGAAAAACGCCGTCATTCCGGCCCAAGCGCTCGCTGCATGGAAATAGAAAATCCGCTGAATGAGGCGCATGGTCCTTTCTTCTGGGGCGATATAGAAAGACGCATAGGCGGCGGCTCCGACGAGCAAGAAAACGACGGCCACGCCAATCGCACGTTTCCACATGATGCTTCATTCCTCCAGAAGATATTCGCCGAAAAGCCATAGCGCCGTCAAAAAAACCACGTCGAATACCGCCAGAAAGCCGATTCCCTTCCACTGAACGAAGGGCGTACGGTCGAAAAGGGCTTTCGTGACTTCCGTGCTGGCTACGAGAATGGGCGTCAAAAGCGGCAGCATGAGCAAAGGTAACAACAGTTCGCGCATGCGGGCTTGCGCGGAGATGGCCGAGAGCGCCGTGCCTGCAATGGAAATGCCCAGGCTCGCAAGAAAAAAGACCATCACCAGCCAGTGCAACACGCCCAGGACCGGAACGTTGTACATCGTGGCGAAAAATGGGAGTAGAAGCAGTTCGGTCAGTAAAAGGAACAATGTGTTTGCGGCGAGCTTGGCAAGGAAGATAGCGAAAGGATCGCTCACCGAAAGCCGCAAAGCACTGAGGGTATCGTTGTGCTGCTCGCGCAGAAAACAAGGCTGCAGCATTAATGAAGACGCAAAGAGGAACGCCAGCCAGATAAGCCCGGGAGCAAACCGCCGCGATTCGTCGGAAGTTGGATCAAACGTGAAGCTGAACAGGACGATGACAATGAGGATAAAAACAAATGTGGTTGTCAGCAATTCCCGCGAGCGGAACTCCGTGCGAAGTTCCTTGCCGAGCAGCACGCCCGTGTTGGAAAGCAGACTCATTCAGGCGCCGGCGAAGGTGAGAATGGAGCGAAAAGTTGCACCGGTGCGCGTATCCGCAGCAATCGAGCCTGCATCCAGGCGTATGGCGCGCGTCCCGAGCGAAGAGATTTCCGATTCGCCGTGAAGACTCATCAGAATCGTGCGGCCCGAGTCGCGCAAACGGCGAATGGTCTCCGCGAGCCAAGTGACTCCATGCGGATCCAGGCCTGTAGCAGGCTCGTCAAGCAGAAGAACGGAAGGTTCATGCAGCAAGGCGCGGGCAATCGCCACGCGCTGGCGCATCCCCCGAGAGAACGTGCGTACCAGCGAAGCCCGGCGATCGGACAAGCCAACTTCCTTCAATAGCGTTTCAACGCGCTTCTCCGGTTGAGCCGTTCCCTGGAGCTGCGCAAATAGCAAAAGGTTTTCTTCCGCGGTCAGCTCATCATAAACCATCGTTGCGTGAGCGACGAATCCCAGACGAACAGAATTCGCTTCGCCATCGCCTGACTCTCCGGAAAATTCCAGCGTACCCTTGGACGGCCGCACCAAGCGTGCGGCAACGCGTAGCAGCGTTGTCTTACCCGAACCGTTGCGCCCCGCGAACACCACGCATTCTCCCGGAGCGATGGAGAGCGAGACTCGGCGCAATGCGTAGAGTCCGCCATATCGTTTTTCGATGTTTTCAAAGCGAAGACCAGCAGGAGAAAATGCCGCTGGCGTCACAGATGAACCTCGCGAGAGCGCCGATCAGCGCGCGGCGTCATCCTTCAACCTCTCACAAGATCGCGCAAGACCTTTTCCGCGCGGGCCCGTTCCTGATTGTACTCTGCTTCAGAAATCGTTCCGGCCTGGCGGCGCAGCTCCAGGCGAAAAAGCGTGTCTTTCAAGCCATCAAGGCTCGTGCCAACCGCCGCATCGACCTCGGCCAATTTTCCGCTGTAAGGCGCCGACGCTTGCGCAGCCCCCGAAGATGAGATCGTCTTACTGGCAGCCTTTGCAGGTGTTTCCGTGTCCTCGTCAGAAGGACCACCTGCTACGGCCACGACAGGCCTGCGTGCGAGCAAAAACGCCAGCAGCACGAACACGCAGAGAAAGCCTCCTACAATGGGCCATTTCAAAACATCGAGACGGCCTGGGACCGCCTGAATGGCCACGCCCGAGGCTGGATCGCCGCCTTGCTGCGCCTCGCGGTTCTGCGGCCCGGCATCTGCGCCCGAATCATTGTTACCAGGCGGAGGCGCTGTCCCAGCAACGCTCACGGTCAGCGTTGAATTGGCGGCAAGACTGTCCCGGCTGTAAAGGTTCATGCCCTGCTCTTGCCCGCCTGCTTGCAAGCCATCTCCGGTAATCTGCACGCTCGGAGCCGCAACGACAACGAGCCGCGCGCCGGGATAAACGGTGGGCAGTTTCACGGAAGCGGAATTCCCGGCGTAAGGCAACTCATAGGAGAAGCGAACTCCGTTGTCGCCGGGCCGAAACGCGTACGCAATACTGTACCTGTCTTTGCCGCGGTCGATGGGCGCCTGCACCACGGGCATGCCCGAAGGTCCCTGGGCGGCGATTTGTTTCAGAGTAGCGCCAGCGGGAAGCGAAAAGTCAAAATTACCGTCGGGGCGGAAATAAGCCTGCGCAGGCTGCGACGCGTTCTTGATGGAATATTCCTCACCTACAACCAGCGTCGAGCCATTCGGCTGAAAAATTACGAAATGCGAATCCACACTGATGGTCTTCGGGTCGCGCGAAGGCTCGAAGACCTCCACGTGCACCTCATTTTGGCCGGGAGGCAAAGGCTGATGAAAATTAATGCCTCGATAGACCGCACGCACCAGCATGGGCTGCGTGCCGATTGAGGGATGGTCAAACGTGAATTGGCCCTGCGCGTCGGTTTTAGTGTTGAGGACGGGCTGCATTCCTCCCTGCAATTGGATGAGGATTACCTCGACATCAGCCGCGGGTTTTCCCGTCGTGCCATTCTTTACCGTGCCGTGGGCAGTCGCGCCATAAACAAATGAGAACGGCGGCAGTAAGCAGACTCCAAGAACCAAACACGCAATCAATCGGGTTCTCATCGCGCGCCTCGCTCCGGGGCAACGGGCTTGACCCCGCGTGGACGGCGTACCTGGGATTCCGTGATTTGATCGATTTCCGCAAGCACAAGTGCGGCTTCATTCTCGAGTGAAGTCTTCATCGCTTCGTAGTCATTCTCCGCATACTTCCCGGAACGAAACTCAAATCGCAAATCGCGCAAGTTGTCGTACAGCGTGTCGCGCCGCTCGAGCAATTGATCGAGCTTCGAGCGGCGGGGAGCGAGGTCGGAAGCGTCTGGCTGAATGTAAAAAATAAAGAGGCCGGTAGCAAAGGCAAGGGCCAGGCAAGCGCCGAGAACGGCCCAATCCGCGGAAGTGATCAGATAAGTAGCGATGATCGTAAACCCAGTCAAAATCAATCCTCAGTATCGCTTGCAGCCTGTTTACGTGCGCGCTCAAGGAGCTCTGCTGAGATTGGTCGCGCGTTACCCGCTCCAGCCAACGCGGGTTCAGGGGATAAGCGCTTCCGCCATTTGGAAATCACGCCCAAGACCAGCGCGAATCCACCTATCAATGCAAGCGCCGGAATCCACCAAGCCACGCGGCCAAAACCGCTGTGCGGCGGTTCGGTGAGCACAGCCTGACCATATTCCTGGACGAACGACTGCACGATCAAATCGTCTGAATCGCCTTTGGCTATGCGCGCATCAATCTTCTTTAACATCGCCAGTGCCGTGTCGCAGGGACCCGAGAACGCGCCACCGACATGATAGCAACCACCTGCGGAATCGTTGCAGCCGCCGCACATGCACCGCACTTTCATTCCGACCAGGTGAGTATGATCGGCCTGCTGCACATCTCCGAAAGCGGACAAAATCGGCAGAGCGCCAGCAAAACACAAAAGGACCGGCAAAATCAGTAGACCGGGCCGTCTAATCTCTTGCATTTTACTCATGGCGTTCCCGGTACGTCGCGGACGGCGCCAATCCATGCGCAAGCGGTTCTGCCGCAGGCTGCTTCGCAGCCGACAGAACCAGCACGGCGCGCCGGTTTGGCATAAGCGCCACGAGCGTGCCAAACACGACGATTACGCCCCCGAACCAGATCCATTTTACCAGCGGATTCAAGTAGGCGTGAATCACCGGCAACTTGCTGTCCGGACTTTGCCCGGCATAAACAACATACAAGTCTTCCCGGAGCGTCGAATAAATCGCCACCATCGTGCCGGTCTCTCCATTGGTGTCGAATACGCGCTTCTCTGGATAAAGCATCATCAATGGCTTGCCACCGACGAGGACTTCGACGATGAGCCGGTATCCGGTGTAGTTCGCTTCCGGCTTCGTGTCAAAATTCTGCATCACCAGCGTGTACTTCCCTATTTGCATGGATGAGCCGGGCGGCATTTCCTTTTGGACGTTTTGGTTAAAGGCCGCTCCAGCCAAACCTATAAAGACGAGAACCATTCCCATGTGCACGATGTAGCCGCCATAGCGTCGCGTATTGCGCATGGTCAGCTCGATGGCGGACGTCAGAAAGGACGCATCGGATCTGGTCCGAATGACCTTTGCCCCGCGGTAAAATTCCATGAGGATCGTTGCGGCAACGAAGATGCACAGGCTGAAACAGATGAGCGAGTAGAATTCCCGGTAGCCCAGCGCAAAAATAATCGTGCCATCTAGAAGGCCGATGATCAATGGCCAGGCAAAATTTCTCTTCAGGCTTTCCACGGACGTCTTTCGCCAGGCCAGCAGCGGCCCAACGCCGGTAAGAAACAGCAGCAGCAAGCCGATGGGGATATTGACCTTATTGAAGAACGGCGCGCCCACGCTGATCTTGGATCCCGGAAGCCATTCCGAAACACCGGGAAGAGCGTGCCGGAAAGCACGGCGACGCAGCAACCAGAGAATCAAATTGTTGAAGAGGAAGCTGGATTCGCGCGAAACCAAGGAATCAAGTTGGTTGTCACTGCTGCAAGATAGTCGCGGTTCTTGCAGATACGCCACGAAGCAAACAGCGAAGATGACCACGAAGAAAGCCCACGAACCAGCTGGCCGATGCTGGATTGCGCAAACGCATGCACTGAGCTAACGACTCCGCTGCGCGTCAGAAACGTGCCGAAGATGCACAGCAAGAACGTCGAGAAGACCAGCCAGACGTTCCACACTTTCATCATGCCGCGCTTTTCCTGCATCATCACCGAATGCAGAAAGGCCGTGCCCGTCAGCCACGGCAGCAGCGACGCATTTTCCACCGGGTCCCAGCCCCAGTAGCCGCCCCAGCCGAGCACCGCGTAAGCCCAGTGCGCGCCCAGCAGAATCCCCGCGGTTTGAAAGCCCACGCGATCATCGTCCACGGCGCGTGAGGTGAATCCACTTCTCCCCGGGATAGCGTGCCCAGCAGCGCGGCCAAGCGCAAACGCAAACGGAATCGTGAATCCCGTGTAGCCGGAATAAAGAATCGGCGGATGGATGACCATCTCCGGATATTGCAGCAGCGGATTCAGACCGTTGCCGTCGGCACGCGCGACGAGATGCATCGACGCCATTGGCGCCGCGGCACAGCCAGCACTTTGAAACGGGCTGGCGACGAAATTGTTCAGAGTCAGGAAGAAGATCTGCACGCCGGCGAGAACCACTCCCACATACGGCATCAGTTCCGGATGCTTGTTCCGGTAGGTGAAGAGAGACTGAGAAAACGTAGATCGAAAGCAGGAAGCTCCAGAAGAGCAGCGAGCCTTCCTGCCCGGACCAGAGCGCGGCAAATTTGTAAAACGTCGACAGCGTGCGATTGCTGTGCGCGACGACGTATGCGATGGAGAAATTATCACTGAAGAAGAGATATTCGAGACTGAAGGTGGCGAGAAAAATGAGGCAGCAGGTCGCGATACCCGCTTGTCTCGTGCTCTTGACCAGGAGGGGATGGCGCGTGAGGATCGCGGCGATTCCGCCCCCAAATGCATACACCGCACAGATAAAAGCCAGGATTAGAGCGAACGAACCAAATACATCCACGGAGACTCCGCCTATCCCCCGGCCGAGCCGGGCCGCTTACATGTTGCTTTTCTGTGTCTCAGTGGAGGAGGTTGCAGTTCCCCCTGGAGCTGCCTCGTACTTCGACGCGCACTTCGCCTGCACGACCTCGGCAACAAAGCGCCCATCCGCCGCCGGTCTGCCCTCCACCAAGGCTTGCGCCTTATCCACAAAAGTGTCCGGCAGCGGGTCATTGCCCACGTAACTCACGGGGAGTGATTTTCCTTCCCCCTCCAGGACAAAATCCACGCGCCCGGTCATACGGTGGATGCTGCCAGGAGCAACGGTTCCCCCAACGCGAATGCGGTGGGATCGATCAGCGCCATGAAGAGTTTGGAGTTCCGCGATGGTGTGGTAGTAAGTCTTGCTCTCTCCATAACCTAGCCACGCCAAGGAGGCCAAAGAAATGACAATGATTCCAATTCCGATACCAAACTTTGCTTGCTTTTTCACGCCCTAACTCCTACTCCGGCCCTGCGCTCTCCAAGTTTCAAATTCTACCACAGCCGGGAGATTCGCACTCCGACCTTGTGACACTTTAAGCCTCTCCTATCGGGACCCCGGATGCTGTGCGCTGCGTCACATCCCACCGGCAGCGGCGGTAAGTGCCTCGCGTAGATGCTCAGCTCCCATTGATGAGGCGGAAGAGTTCAAGTTGAAAGGCTTTCCGCCGTCTAAGATCACGGGGCAACCCAGTTCGGCACCGGACAGCCTTGAAGCTAGCGGCGCCAGCAATTCGGAAATAAAAACGACCCGCTTAGGTCTAAGGGACCTGCGAACACGCGTCGTTACGTGCGCAACCTGCTGGCTCAGCCGCGATTCGAGGATGGTGCTTCCGGTCTGGGTGGTCTCGAGCGGACATTCCAGCACATGCGTGAAAAAGAATCCGCCTCGCTGAAACTCGCCCAGGACAACCTCCGGCGGCTTCCCTGCCGTAGAGATTCCAAGGGACGCAAGCAGCTGGCCAGCCTCGCCCGCAAACTTTCCGGCATACAAAAAGTCCTCCTCAGCTTCGGGAGAAACCCCGCCTAAGAGAAGCGTGCCGATGTGAATGGGCCGGTAACGCGTGGTCCATTCAAGGCGCCGGAGCCGTCTGGCGATGTGTTCGGGGGATGCGGATTGCCCGCAGCCGTCGCAAGCCAAGAAAGTTGTGGGTGCTGATTGCAAGCAAGAATCGTAGTCCAGAGGAAGAGGGAGTGCAAATATGTGTGCTTGCATCAACAAACCCTCGGCGAGGGTAAAAGTTGCACTACATCAATTTGTTTTGCCTCTGGACTTGGCCTTTCATGAGGATACGGTGGCGTCGGCTGGCAGTTTGGACCTGAGGCACCACTTAAGCTCCTGGCTCAACTCAGTAATTTCCATTCCCGGCATGACAATGAATTTGCAGCTCAGCATTTCCCGCGGCTCATCCTCATCCGGCAACTGGCACGAAACACGGCAATACTGGCATTCCTGGTTCCAGCAGAATCTCCCGTAGGGTATCGTTTCCGGGCTAATAAACTGGAAGCATCGTAGCAACGAGTTGCGCTCGGGCACCTGGAACTTCTTGCCCAAGACAGTAATGTCCACGAGCTTTTCATAGGGGCGAAACGGTTCCGACATAATGAGTCCTGTCCTCCGTGGACGGGCCGCCGTGTGCGAGCTGAGGTTGTCCCGAGACGGATCACTCTGATATTTGCTTATTCAGAGTAGACCGCGTCGGCGGGAGCGACAACGATTGGTGTCGGGAAGGTTGCGAATATGCCACGGGGTGGGCCCAGAACTCACGAAACCACAAAGTCCGCACTTAATTGCCAAAATCGAAGAATTGCCCCATTTTGCGGAACTTTTCATAGCGGGCTTCGAGCAAATCCTTCGTAGGCTGCTGCGTCAGGGCCACCAGCTCCCGGTCCAGTACCTCGCCGAGCAGTTGTGCGGCGCCCTCCGCGTCGACATGCGCCCCTCCCTCGGGCTCCGGCACAATTTCGTCGACGATGCCAAGTTCCATCAGATCCTTCGCCGTAATTTTCAGGGCGGCAGCCGCGGTCTCCGCTTTTGTCGCGTCTCGCCACATGATTGCCGCACAACCTTCCGGCGAAATCACGGAATAAAAGCTGTTCTCCAGAATGTTGACGCGGTCCCCGACGGCAATCGCCAGAGCTCCGCCGGAACCGCCCTCCCCGGTCACGGTAACGATGATCGGAACAGGAAGGCGCGCCATTTCGCGCAGGTTCCGCGCGATCGCTTCGGCCTGACCCCGCTCCTCGGCATCAATGCCCGGGTATGCGCCAGGGGTGTCAATGAACGTGAAAACCGGCCGGCCAAACTTGGCCGCCAGTTGCATAATGCGGAGCGCTTTGCGGTAGCCCTCCGGTTTGGGCTGCCCGAAATTGCGCAGCAGCCGCTGCTTTGTGTCCCGCCCTTTCTGATGGCCGATGACCGCTATCGGACGCCCGTGGAACTTCGCGAGTCCGGTGATTAAGGCTTTGTCGTCGCCAAATCCCCGGTCGCCGTGCAACTCCACAAAATCCGTGAAGAGCATCCCAAAGTAGTCCAGCGGGTAGGGCCGCTGCGTGTGCCGCGCAATTTGCGCACGCTGCCACGGTCCAAGATGGCTGTAGAACTCCTTGCGCAGCTCAGCGACTTGCTGGCGGATGCGTTCAAGTTCCGCGTCAGCCTCTTGGTCGCCAGCGAGCCGTCGTAGTTCCTCGACGTCTTTCTCCAGGCGCTCGATCTCGCTCTGACGATTCACCTGGGCCGCCGTGTTCTTTGTCTTGTCCTTGGTCTTCATCACATCACCAGGTCGATCGACTGCTCGCCAAATGATTCCCGGACCGCGGCGATCAGTTCCGGGCAGGCTCTGACTCGCTGTTCAACCTGCAGCGTTGCCGTGGCTCCCTCCGGCGAAGAGAGATCCAGGGACAGCGGGCTCGAGCCTCGATAGGAAGCCAGTATCTCCTCCAGGCGGTCGAGCAATTCATCGTTTAGTTCCTCGAGCCTTATGCGGATACGCAAGCCAGAGTTTGGCCGCTCGGCGAGATCGCCCAAGCGCGCCGCCTCCTGCAACGACAGCCGGGTGCCCGCTTCCTCAACTTGCACGCGCACCTTCAGCAGCAGGGGCGTTCCTGCTTTCAGGATCTGCTCGAGCCGCGCAAAGCTCTCTGGAAATGCGAGCAATTCCTGAACCCCGGTCATGTCTTGAATTGTGTAGATGGCCCAACGAGCGCCTTTCTTGGAGCGCATGGGGCGTGTCCCACAACTAGCGCCGCCACCGTGATTTCCTTGCCATTGCGCTGGCCTTCGACCTGATCGAGCGTAACGCACTTTAGCTCCTGCAATCGAGAAGCAAACTTAGCAAGGGGATGTCCGGACACGTAGAAACCAAGCATCGCGTATTCGCTCGCCAGGCGTTCCGCCTCGCTCCAGGGTTCGGCATCGTGCAATTCAAAGGGCATCGGAGCCGGAGCCGCGGCCGTCCCGAATAAACCGTGCTGTCCCGATTCTCGAGTGCGCGAAGCTCGCTGCACCGCCGCCAGCGCATCGTCAACCGACGCCAGCATGGACTCTCGAGGCCCGAGAGAATCCAGTGCTCCGCATTTGATCAAGCTCTCAAAGACGCGCTTGTTCAGAAACCGCGCTTCTATGCGCTCGCACAGATCATACAGCGAGGTGAATTCACCCGCGCCCAACCGCGAATCGCGGATGGCCTTTGCCGTGTTTTCTCCGACATTCTTGATCGCAGCCAGGCCGAAGCGAATGGATTCTCCAACCGGCGTGAAGTAGAGATCGCTCTCATTGACATCCGGCGGCAGGATGGAAATGCTCAAGCCTCGCGCTTCATTAATGTACTTAACCGCTTTTTCCGCATTGCCCGTTTCCGAAGTCAGCAGCGCGGCCATGAATTCCACCGGATAGTGTGTCTTCAAATAGGCGGTCTGGTACGCCAGTAGCGCATAAGCGCAGGAATGGGATTTGTTAAAGCCGTACCCCGCAAACTCTTCCATCAAATTGAAAATTCGCTCGGCCTTTTTCTCCGGGACTTTGTTCGCCAGGCATCCCGCCATGAATTTTGCGCGCTGCGCCGCCATTTCCTCTTTCTTCTTCTTGCCCATAGCGCGGCGCAGGATGTCTGCTTCGCCGAGCGAAAAGCTCGCCAGCAGGTTCGCGATCTGCATAACCTGCTCCTGGTACAGGATGACGCCGTACGTTTCCTCGAGAATGCCCTTGAGCTGCGGAAGTTCGTAACTGACTTTTGTCTTTCCCGTCTTGCGGTTGATGAAATCGTCGATCATTCCGCCTTGAATCGGCCCAGGGCGATACAGCGCATTCAGCGCGGTGAGATCTTCGATGCGCGATGGCTGGTAACGGCGCAAGATGTCGCGCATTCCATGCGATTCAAACTGGAAAATAGCCGTCGTATCGCCCCGAGCGAAAAGTTTGTAAGTTTCGGAGTCGTCCAGGGTCAAATTGTCGATGTCGACCTTCAGGCCGCGATTCTTTTCTATCATTCGCACCGTGTCTTGCAGAACCGTAAGAGTCGTCAGCCCGAGGAAATCCATCTTCAACAAGCCGACACGCTCGAGCGCGTTCATGTCGTATTGCGTCGTGATTTCATCCCGGTTCGTTTTGTAAACCGGCACGACATCCATCAGCGGTCGCGGAGAGATAACTACTCCGGCTGCATGTGTAGAAGCATGACGCGCCAGACCCTCAAGCCGCAGAGCCACGCTCATCAAATCCTTCAATTTTTCGTCGCTGTTTATCGCCGCCTTGAGCTGGGGCGCCTCCGCGAGAGCGGTTTCCAAGTCGATACCGAGAGTCGTAGGGATCAGCTTTGCCAGCCGGTCGACTTCCCCGTAAGGGATATCCATCGCGCGGCCAACGTCCTTGACTGCCGCTTTCGCCGCCATGGTGCCGAATGTGATGATCTGCGCGACATTTTCCCGCCCGTATTTCTGCGTGACGTACTCGATCACTTCACCGCGCCGCCGCATACAGAAATCGATGTCGATATCCGGCAAGGAAACTCGCTCCGGGTTCAGGAAACGTTCGAATAGCAGGTTGTACTGCAAGGGATCCACATCCGTGATGCGCATCGCATAGCTGACCAGGCTGCCCGCCGCGGATCCTCGCCCCGGCCCCACGGGTACGTCCTGCGCGCGTGCATAGTGGATGAAATCCCAAACGATCAAGAAATAGCCCTCGTATCGCATCTTCTTGATCATTTCGATTTCGGACGTGAGCCGCCGCTCATAGTCTGCCAGCGGATTGTTCAAAAGGCTTTTTTGCCGCAGTCGCTCCAAGTACGGCACACGCGTGGCAAACCCTTCGCGCACCACCTTCTCAAAATAACTCCCCGCCGTGTGGCCTTCGGGAACCTTAAATTCCGGAAACGGATTCGGAATGCGCTCGATTTTGACGTTGCATCGCGCGGCGATATCCACCGTGCGGCTGAGCGCATCTGGCAACTCGCCAAACACCTGGGCCATCTCCGCCGCCGTCTTGAAGTAGAACTGGTCGGTGGCAAACTTCATGCGATGCGTGTCGCTCATCGTTTTTCCGGTTTGGATGCACAGCAGGACTTCCTGAGCATGGGCGTCGCCGTGATGCAGATAGTGGCAGTCATTCGTGGCGACAAGCGGGATGCCGGTTTCTTTGGAAAGACGGACTAGCTCGCGATTCACGCCTTGCTCGATTTCCAGGCCCTGATCCTGAATTTCCAGGAAGAAATTGCCCTTGCCGAAAACGTCCCGCAGCCGGTAGGCGTTTTCGCGGGCCTGGTCATACTTCTCATCCACCACCGCTTCCGTCACCGCGCCTCGCAAACACGCGGACAGGGCAATCAGCCCCTTATTGTGCTTCGCGAGAAGGTCGTAGTCGATTCTCGGCTTGTAGTAGAAACCCTCAAGAAATCCTGAGGAAACCAGCTTGATTAGATTGTGGTAGCCCTCGAGCGATTCGCAGAGGAGCACCAGATGGTTGCTCCCGCGCATGCCCGGTTCTGTCTCGCCGCGGTCTTGCCCACTCGTTCCGTTCGTTTTCTCGCCGCGGTCGTGGCGGCTGCCTTTGGCCACGTAAACTTCGCATCCAATAATAGGCTTGACGTCGCGTTTGCTGGCTTCATTAAAGAAATTGGCCGCGGCGAAAAGATTTCCGTGGTCCGTAACGGCTACCGCGGGCATCTTCTGCCGCGACGCTTCGTCGAGCAGCTCGGACGTTTCGCACGCCCCGTCGAGCAGACTGAAATCCGTATGAACGTGAAGATGAACAAACTGCGGCTGACCCATGGATCTCGATTCTAGAACTCTGGCGCGAGAATTGCGAATCGCATTCTCAACATTTTCACAGGCGGCACTTCCCTTCCCGTTCCTGATTCTACTTTCGCCCGCTGCTCTTCTTGCCGGCCCGGGCGTGCTTGGCTTGCTCTCGGGCTGCTTTATGCTTTGCGGCCTGCTTCAGCATCACTGGATGATTCTTGTGCGACTGCCCTTGCCCGGCTTTCGCTGGAGCGCCTTTCTCCGTTGGGGCCGCGGTTCCAGTCACAGCAGGATGTTTCTCTCCACTCTTTGTGGCTTTCTTTTCCTTTTCTTTCTTTTTCGGCTGCTCCTTGATACCAGACAATTTACGAAGGATCTTTACGCGTTCTTCGGGCGTCTTGCCACGCCCCGTCAGTTGCATTCCGAAAACTTGCTCGACTATAGCGTCGAACTTCGGCCCTCGCGCATAGCCCAGGGATTCCAGCTCGTTCCCGACTATCGGCAGCGCGCTGCGGATTGGACGCCACTTGTGGAGATACGCGCGGATTTTTGAAAGCGCCGCCGAATTGCGCGATTCTGCGAGCAAGTACGCAATCCGGTCCACGGGAAGCTTTTCAAGAAACTTGTATGCATCCCCCGGTGCGTTCAACTTGCGCCCAATTAATTCCTTCTGATCCGCGAGCACTTCTTTCTCGAAGCTCAATATGGCGTCAGCTTCCGCTGCCCGGAACCCAGCTTTCGAGAGCACGTTGCTCTGTTCCCGGTCTTTCAGCCGGCCAAGAATTGCCAGCATCATCGGCGTCGCGAGCTTTGGCCTAACCCCCGCCGTGAACAAATCCTCGCGCACCTTCATCAAGCGCGCGATCGCATCGTAATCCGGGTGGCGCTTTGCCAGCCCCGGATGAACTGCTTCGAGCAAATCGTGCTCCTCCCACGCCTTTAGGACAACGGCTGGGCGTTCTTCTCGAGCGACAGCCCGCAGTTCCCCACCCGCATCTTCGGGCGATATGGTGTGCTGCAGTTCGCGCTCGATGGCCAGGTCGAACCATTCCTGTGTTCGAGCCTCGATCTTGAACCCCATCCGAGCGGCAAAGCGCAAAACGCGAAGAAGCCGCACAGGCTGATTCGTAAAGCTATGGATGGTAAGCGCGCGCACTTCGGCGCGTTCGATGTCGGAAAGTCCGTTAGTCGGGTCGAGAAGCAATCCTCGTGAAGCCGGGTTCAGCGAAATGGCAATAGCGTTCAAGGAAAAGTCACGACGCCGCAAATCCTCCATGATCGTGGACCAGCGGATTTCCGGCCGCGTTCCCGGGCGCACGTAGTGGTCGTCGCGCGCCGCAGAAATGCTGCCGTCACAGTCTCCTGCAAAAAGAATTTCTACTTGGCGGAGCTTTTCGTCCTCGGAAAGGATTTTTGCGCCGCCTTTTTCCAGTTCACGGGCGATCTTCGAAGGGTTTCCCTCGACGCTGAAATCAAGGTCCCGCAGCGATGCGCCCGTTACGAGGTCCCGCACCGTTCCGCCCGTCAAATACACGTTAAATCCCAGCGCGGCAGAAAGCTCCTGCACGCGCATCATGGCCGCCCTCTGCTCCGGTGACAGCCGGCTTTCCAGCAAAAACATATAATCTGGCATCGCACTCCTTCACGTTCTGGATGCCCGCGCTGACCGCCGCGGAGGCAACCGCAATCAGGACCCAGGGCCGCCGCGCATCAGGCGCGCGGGTGATGCGCTTTGTAAATCTGTTTCAACCGCTCTTCCACCACATGCGTGTAAATCTGCGTCGTGGAAATGTCGGCGTGTCCCAGCATGAGCTGCACCGACCGCAAGTCCGCGCCGCGTTCCAACAAATGCGTCGCAAAGCTGTGGCGCAGCATGTGCGGCGTCAGAGCTACGCGCAAACCCGCGCGCCTCCCATAGGCTGAAAGAATTTTCCACACGCCCACTCTGCTGAGCGATCCGCCACGGCGGTTTACAAACAATGCCTGACTAGGGGCACCTTTTCCCAAGAGCTTTGGTCGCGCATCGCGAAGATACTTTTCCACCATGCCCAGTGCCTTGCGCCCCGCAGGAACAATTCGCTCCTTATCCCCTTTGCCGATGCAGCGAATGCAGCCCACTTTCGAGTCAAGGTCCGTCACACGAAGCCCGATTAGCTCGGACACGCGCAACCCCGTCGAATAGAGCACTTCCAGCATGGCAAGATCCCGCAAACCAATTGCAGTCTTGGCATCGGGCTGTTGCAACAAGCGCTCCACTTCTTCAAGCCTCAAATAACCTGGCAAAGTACGCCGGATCTTGGGTGACTCGAGATTCAGCGACGGATCTGTGCCTATGAACTCCTGAATCTGCGCAAAGCGGAAAAAATTCCGCAGCGTGACCAATTGCCGCGCAACGGTCCGGCTCTCCAGATTTCCCCGGTACAGTCCAGCAAGAAAATCCACCAAATCGTCCCGGCTCACCTGTCCAAGAGTCAACTTGCGCTTTTGGGCGAACCCAAGGAACTTGGCCAGGTCACGCTGGTACGCCGCAACGGTATTGATGGAAAGCCCCTTCTCAACTTTCACGTGCGTCAGGAAAAGCGATATGGTTGGCGCGATATCCATCATGGCTCTGCGAAACCGTCTCCGCCACCCGCTGTCCGCCGAGTGGCAATGCCGTAAACCTCGCGAATCTCATGACAACGGAAAAGCCAGGCAAGGCCCAAATAAAGGGCCGTCGCTCCGGCGATGAGTCCCGAAAAGACCAAAAGCTGCACGAGGAAGCGCGATTGCACCGTAAACGCCGTATAGCGATTTCCTAACCAGCACGCGACTCCCATGATGCTCGCACACAGGGAAATCTTGCCGAAGGATCGGAATATCTCCAGGGTACCCATCGCCCCGTGCCGAAGGCGAAAAATAATAAAAAGTGCGAAAAAATCAAAAAAACTGGCGATCGCGGTCGCCAGCGCCGGGCCTCCGTTCTGCACGCGCTTGAAAAAGAACTCCAGAAACACAATATTCAAAATAATGTTGATCATCAGCGAGATGGAAGCGACTATGACCGGCGTCTTGGTGTCCGATGTCGAATAGAATGCTGGCACCACCAGTTTTACGGTTGCCAGCGCCGGCAAGCCGATGGCGTAATAAAGCAGCGCTCTGGCGGTCAATCGCGTCGATGCCGCCACGAACTGCCCGTGTTGGAACAGCACACGAATAATCGGTTCGCGCAGAATCATCAGCCCCAGGGCCGCCGGCACGGTAATGAAGGCTACAATGCGCACGGAAAATGCGAGCGTTTTCTTCAGCGATTCATAATCCTTGGCCGCCGCCTGGTGTGACATCATGGGCAGGATCGCCGTCGCCACAGCAATCGCGTACCCTCCCAGGACTAACTCCATCACGCGGTCCGCGACGTACAGTGCCGCGAGGCTCCCTTCCGGCATGAGGCTGGCGGTCGCAAATCGCGTGTCAACAAAAAGATTAATCTGACCGATGCCGATGCCAAAAAGCCGCGGTATCATCAGACGCGCCACGTTCTTTATGGCAGGGTGCGAGAACGAAATCCCAAACGTGAATTTCATCCCCTTCTGCACCAGTAACGGCACCTGTATTAGGAATTGCAGAACCCCGCCCACGAGGATTCCCACCACAATTGCCGTAGCGGGGTCCTTAAAGTGATTTCGAACAACCGCGAACGTAAAGAGAATCGTCGCGATATTCAGGACGACGGGAGTCGCGGCGGGCAGCCCAAAGAGATGAAAGCAGTTCAAAATTCCCATCGCCAGGGCGGCCAGGGAGATGAAAAACAGATACGGAAATACGATTCGGTTCAGTTCGATCGCCTGCGTACCGGCTATGTTAGTCCCGGCAAACAGATGTACGACCTGGGGAGAGAAAACCATCCCAAGAACTGTAATTACTGCGACCACCAGTGCCAGTGTCCAGAACAGCCGGTTCGCAAACTCCCACACCTCTTCTTTTGACTTCTCGCTCATGTACGTTGTAAATACCGGGATGAACGAGGCCGTCATCGAGCCTTCCGCTACCAATCGCCGGAAAAGGTTCGGAATTCGGTACGCTAGTACGTAGGCGTCCGCCGCTGGGGATGTTCCTAGAAGGAGGGTGATACGCTGGTCGCGCACGTAGCCGAGAACACGGCTAACCACGGTTATCAGGGAGATGATCGAGGCCGATTTGAGGATATGCTTTTTATCGGTCAACGGCCGGCGCTCCGGGGCCTAACCCTAATGAAAACAATAGGTTGACAGGAAAAACGCGCTTAACATAACATACATCTTGATTAATCGCAAATTTCGGCTTTTTCGGTCTTTTGCAAACTGATTTCTTTGAAAAACCGCGCCCCAGCCTCTACTCATAAGAAGGTCGTCATTGTCCTCGCCGACAAGAAGCCCCTCCGCGGCTATCTGAATCCGTCCCGGCTTGGCCAAGCCGATCCCATCGACCTCCTCACCCCTGACGGCGAGCACGAGGAGCTTCCCCTCGACAGAATTCGTTCTATTTATTTTGTTCGTGACTTCTCCGACGACTTTGAACCCGAGCGCAAGGCCTTCCTCAGCCGGCCCAAACTCGACGGACTCTGGGTTCGCCTTCGTTATAGCGATGGCGAAACCATAGAAGGCGTCGTACCAAACGACCTCCTCTCCCTGCTTGATAACGGCATCCAAATCACTCCTCCCGATCTTAATTCCAACACGGACCGTATCTTTATCCCACGCTCCGCACTTTCCGAATTGACCGTACTCGGCGTCGTCGGTGTTGCCCGGCGGAAACCCCTCGCCGCAGCGGCCGCATCACAACCACGGTTATTCAACGAATAGCTCAGCTCGGCTGTACTTCCCGCTTCCCGCTGTGCGAGACTCGCACGCAAGCGTAAGGAGCTGACTTTATGTCCATGAAACTTTCCGACATTGCCCAGAAACTCGGTTGCCGTCTCGAGGGACCCGGAGAAGCTTCCATCCAAGGAATCTCCGGGATCGAACTCGCCGAACCGGGCCAAATCACTTTTCTCGCCAACAGGCGCTACTTCCCTCTTCTCAAGACGACCCGCGCTTCGGCCGTCCTGGTTGAGGAGGGCATCCACATCGAACGCGACGCCACCATGCCCGTCCTCGCGGCACTGCGCACTGCAAATCCTTACCTCGCGTTCGCCCACGCCATCGAGCTTTTCTATCAACCTCCTCGTTACGAGCCGGGATTCCACCCTACGGCCCTCATTGCCAAATCGGCAAAAATCGGCGCAGGTGCCCATATCGGACCTTATTGCGTTGTCGGCGAAGATGTCCAAATCGGTCGAAACGCCGTTCTGCACAGTTTCGTCAACATCTATCAAGGCGTTCAAATCGGCGATGATTTCTTCGCGCACTCGCACGCTGTGGTTCGCGAATTTTGCCGCATCGGAAATCGTGTCATTCTGCAGAACGGTGCCATCATCGGCGGAGACGGCCTTGGTTTTGCCAAGCAAAAAGACGGAACTTGGTACAAGATGCAGCAGTCCGGCCCGGCCGTTCTCGAGGACGACGTCGAAGTCCAAGCAAATGCCTGCGTTGACCGTGCCACTGTCGGAGAAACGCGCATCGGACGCGGCACCAAGCTCGACGACCTCGTCATCGTCGGCCACGCTTCCCGCGTCGGCGCCAACACCATGCTTTGCGGCCAGGTGGGCCTCGCGGGCTCGACAAAGGTCGGCGACGGCTGCATTCTCGCCGGTCAGGTAGGCACTGCCGGCCATCTCTCGATCGGCGACGGCTCCGTTGTCACCGCAAAGAGCGGCGTCCCCAACGATGTCCCGCCCCGGTCAATGTTTTCCGGCTATCCCGCAGTCGACAATCGCCAGTGGCTCAAGACCGTCGCCGCCCTCAATCGCTTGCCCGAACTTCAGAAGCGCGTGCGCGAACTGGAGGCCGAACTGGAACGCCTCGGGGGACGCCCGCGCACTTCCAATTCGCACTGACTCTTACGCAGCGCCGGGAAATCCAATTCGGACGTTGATCCGAGGGCAGCCCCGCTGCCATTGCGTCGTGCACGACCTGGTTCAGAACGTCGCGCTCCTCCCACGTATATTTCGCGGCGTCGATCGGCTCGAGAAACTCCACGAGAATCTCTCCGGGATGGATCACCATCGAGCGTTTTGCCATCACTCGCTGCGCTCCGGAACAGAGCACTGGAACGATCGGAACTCTCGCTTTAATGCCCAGGACGACGGCGCCCTTCTTGAATTCCTGCAGCCGCCCATCCGGGCTCCGCGTGCCTTCCGGATAAATCAGAAATGACTGACCCTCCCGCATGGCCTCTGCGGCCTTTTCCACGCTGGCGATTGCCGACTCCCGGTCGCCTCTATTTACCGGAATAAAGCGCGCCAGCGCGAACGCCTGGCCCACGATCGGCCATTTAAAGAGAGATTCCTTCAGCAGCACCGCGATACGTCGAGGAATCGCTCCAACCACGGCCGGCGCATCCGCGGAACTCGTGTGATTTGCCACAAACAGGCAAACTCCGCGAGGAATCTTCTCCCGGCCCACTACGCGAACCCGCACCCCTGCCGCCCTAACAAAAAACATCACTCCCTTGAGCCCTGCCCAATAGAGCGGATCGATGTGCCGCGTGACCAGAGTATAGAGCAGCAGCGGAGGCCCGAGTATCAGGATGTACAGCGAAAGGAAAACAGAGATGAACACCATTCTGAGCATGCAATAAGCGGAACTCTCTCGAATCCGGCCCTGCCGGTCAAACGAAACCTACGAGTCATTCAGACTTCAATGCACCGCAACTGTCTGCGTGAGTCCGTGGAGCAATCCCTCGCGGATACGCCGGGCCTTTTCTCCCGCGTGAGAGTCTTCCGTGATTTGGTAAAGCAGTTCTTTCTGCTCACCCAGCTTGAACTCGAGCGTCTGCTCTTTTTCGTCCCTGCGCACGCGCACCTTCACAGCCTCTCCGGGCTGTCGTTCGCGCACCCACCGCGCCAGAGAACGCGGCACGTCTCCGCCGTTCCAATTCACAATCACATCACCCGGTCGCAAGCCCGCCCCACTTGCGGGACTTCCATCGTCCACCGCACGCACCTTTATCGTCCCGCCGGATTCGCGCTCCGGAGAGAATCCCAGCAGTGGCTCGCCTATGCTCCATCGTCCGCAAATCGAGCCCGGCAAGCGCTAACACTTGCTGATACGGCAGAGGCGCCGCCCCCGCAACGTGCTCCCGAAAAAATTCTTCAAATGACCCGCCCGCCACTTTTTCCGCCTCAAGTCGAATATCCAGACTGTCCCGGTACGTCTTCCCCTGCTTCGCAAATTCGCTATTCATCCCCCGCAGCACGTCGTCGAGGCTTCGTTGATTGTCCGTGCGGTCGCGAATCAATATGTCCAGCAAGTCTCCCAACAACTGCCCCTTGGTGTAATACGAAACGCTGTAGTCTGGCCCAGCATAAAGCGAATATTTCTCCAGCCACGCATCCAGGCTCGACTCTTCCGCGCTCTGCCAGCGGTTTGCGGCCGCGATTCCAACTCGGTGATCTGCTCCCCCAGGTCTTCGTAAAACCGCTCCTTGCTCCAAATCCCGCTTCGCACCAGGGTGTAGGCGCCGTAGGTGCTCGTTACACCTTCCGCGAACCACAGCGCCCGCGTGTACTGCTCTTTCGTGAAATCCACCGGCTCCAGCGACGCCGGCCGGATCCGTTTCACGTTCCACAAATGAAAGAACTCGTGTGCCGCCACCCCGGCTAAATACTCATCCGACGGAATTCCAATCGCCGTCGAATTTGCATGCTCCATCCCGCCGCCGCCCGCTCCCTTCCCGATGTGCAGAATGAACAAGTAGTGTTCGAACGGCGCTCCGTCCATCAACTTCAGCTCGTAACTGCAGATGCGGCTCAAGTCGCCTTCAATCTTCTTCTCGCTCCAATTGTCCCCATGGACCACTACCCGGATGTCCGCTGAAACTCCAGGCACACTGAATTCCTTGAAATTCCCCACTTCAATGGGCGTATCCGCAAGCGCGTCGTAACTTTTCGCATCGAAGAAGAAAACTCGCGCTCCTCCCATGGACTCCAAACCGGTATTCCCAGAACCGGCTGCATTCCAGGCACCGGGGACATCGGGAAAACCAAGATGAACATCCTCGCTTCGGCGATCGGGCACATAGAAGAGAATCATCGCTGGATTTATGAAAGCGTGATCGGCGTTCAATTGGGTCGCAAACGGCCCAACTTCATCCCAATAGCTCGCATAGCGAACCGTAATAGTTCCATGGCCGGTAATGCGCCATGTTTGCTTGTCCACTTTTTCCATCGGCGCCTTTGCGGAGTCTGCAAAGGCCTCCACCCGCTGAATGTGGCTGGCAAAATCCCGAATCTGATAGAGCGCATTCCATGCGGGTATCTGCACCGAGACTTCGCCGTTAACGTCCGGAATGGTCATCGTTACATGGAAAAGATGTTGCTCTGGACGGTTTATCGACACTTCGTACCGGATCGTCGCACAGCATTGACCCGCCCAACTCGACGCGCACACCAGAAACGCAATCGCCGGGAACCTAGCCCGGCTTCGCCACGATTTACCTTTCACCTGATATTTGCCTCAGAAGAAACCTGCACCGGCTTGCCGAGCTTGGCCAGCAGTTTTTCGCAAAGCCCGTCGAAGCTGCCGTTCGACATCACCAAAAGTACATCACCGGATTCCGTTTCCTTGCCAAGTTGCTCCGCAATTGCATCTGCGCTCGGAAATACCCGCGCGTTCTTTCCTAACGCGCGCACGCTCTCCGCCACAGTCTCAGGCTCGAGTCGATTCTCATCCCCTAGCTGTTGCGCGCGAAACACTCCTCCCAAAACCACGCGATCAGCCAATGCCAGCGCCACGGGCAGCGTTTCCTCAAACACTTTCCTCCGCATCGAATTCGAACGAGGCTCAAGAATCGCCCATAGCCGCCGACCCGGCCAGCGCGCCCGCGAAGCCTCAATCGTAGCGCGCACCGCTGTCGGATGATGCGCAAAATCGTCCACCACCAGCACTCCGCGCACTTCCCCTTTCACATCCATTCGCCGCTTGACGCTTCGAAACGTCGCAAGCGCTTTTCCCAGAACATCCGCGCCAATCCCGCGTCCGTGCGACACCGCCATCGCCGCCATCGCATTCAGCACGTTGTGCCGCCCGCTCGCCGCCAGCGTAAACTCGCCGAACGGTTTGCCTGCGTGCGTAACGCGGAACCGCATTCCGCCACCCTCAACCGTTAGCTCACTCGCCATCCAATCACTTCCCGCGGAAAATCCGTATGTTTCAACCGGGCAAAACGCCTTTTCAGCCGCCCGCCGCAAAGCCGGCCCTGAATCATCCGTATCTCCCCAAATCACAATTCTTCCGCGCCGAGGAACGAGATTCACCAGCCTGCGAAACGCCAGCTCATACGTCTCAAAATCCCGGTAAATGTCCGCGTGGTCGTACTCCAGCGAAGTAACAATCAAATCATCCGGATGGTAGTGAAAAAACTTCGGCCCGCGATCCCAGAACGCCGTCTCGTACTCATCCCCTTCCAGAATAAATTCTTCGCCGCCGCCCAGACCCGTAGCTCTTCCCAAAATTCTCAGCGACGCCGCCCACCAGAAAATTCGGCTGCTTGCCCGCCGTGTGAAATATCCACGCCAGCATCGCCGTCGTCGTCGTTTTGCCATGCGTCCCGCTGACCACAATCGAGTGGCGCCCCGGCAGAAACACTTCTTCCAGAATCTCCGGCATCGAGCGATACGGAATTCTCCGGTCCAGCACCTCTTCCAACTCGGGATTCCCGCGCGCAATAATGTTTCCAACCACCACCAAATCCGGCGCCGGCTGCATGTGCGCCGCATCAAACGTATGAAAAAACGAAATCCCTAGCTTCTCGAGCAAGCGTGGACGCAGGCGGATATACACCCGAATCCGATCCCGTCACGCGGTACCCATGCTCGCGCAAGCATTCCGGCAAGCGGCGCCATCGCCGAACCGCCAATCCCAATCACGTGAATGTGCTTCGCATCACTCATGGCACAACCGCCGGCTCGAGTATTTCCAGCTCCCCTTCGCCTACCGCTTTTAGACGCGCCCTCACTCCCAACGGCACCGTCAGCATCGGCCGCGGCGTGTGTCCGACCGCCGCGCCATAAACAATCGGCACCCCCAGCGCTCCAAGAATCCGCGCGCACACGTCGCGCACCGTCTGCGCTTCCGGTCGCGGGCGCATCGCATTCCGGGAATTCGCCCAGGATGAGCCCTCGAATTCCTTCAAATTTTCCCGCCTGCTTCAAATGCATCAGCGCTCGATCCACTTGCCACGGCTTCATTCCCCGGTCTTCAAGCAGTAGAATCGCCTCGCCCGTCTCCAATTCCCACGGCGTCCCGAGCGTTGTCTCCACCAACGTCATGCAACCGCCGAGAACTCGGCCTTCCGCTTCGCCGCTCGCGAGCACCTGCCCTTGCAACTTCAAAGTCCAGCCGCCGTCCGTTTTTCCAACCGCGGCCAGGAGCGATTCCCTGTCGTACCCTTTTGGCTGGCCATCGCCCGCATCAAATCCCCCCACCAACATCGGCCCATAAAATCCAATCCAGCCTGTAACGTTTCCACAGAATATGTCTGCAGCGAAGTCAAATCGCTGTAACCAAGAATCACTTTCGGCTTATCGGTCAGGCTCGACTTCCAGATCGTCGAGCAGGTAGTTCGAACCATAGCCTCCGCGAATCGCCACCAGCGCATCCACATCCTCGCGCTCCAATTCGCTCAAGAATTCATTCCGCCGCCCCGGCAGACCGTTCCGGCAAAATATCCGTCCGACATCAGCGGTGTCGCATCCGCGACTTGAAATCCAAATTGCCGCAGCTCCTCCGCCCCCGCCAGGACTTTCGAAAACTCCGCGGGAGACGCCGGTGCAAACGGCATAAACACACTTCGCGAATTAAGCGCTCGCGGCTTTCGCACTTCCGCGCCCATCGCCGGCGGCCTGAACCCCACCGCCCCGCGTGCTTATCCCTCGGGACCTCATCCGTTTTGCCGTTCCACGGGCATCATTTCGCAGCTCATCGCCCGGCTTGCACAGCGCCTTAAGAATCTTTTCCTGTTGGTGGGTGCTGACTTCCGCATCGAACTGGATCAGATTTTTTTCGCCGGACAGTGACACCTGAAAATTGTCAATTCCTACTTTAAGCTCCGCAAAAATGCGGTGCACATCCGTGACCATGTTTTCGGCGCGATCCACGGAGATGCGGAACAACATGTAGCGCGGTTTTAGGTTCAGCCAGTCCTCGACGTAGAACAGAAAAACCAAGGCGAACAACACTCAACGCGCAGGCAATGCCGGAAACTGCATACGAGCCCTCCGCCAGCCGCCATGCCCATCGCCGCGACTGCGAAAATCGTGGCGGCGGTCGTCAGTCCAGTCACGCTGCCGCGCTCTCGTAGGATGACGCCGGCCCCCAGAAATCCAATGCCCTGCACGATATTCGAGGCAATTCGAGTTGTGCTTGCTGTCGCCGGTACGTCGCGCAATTTCTATGGAAACGATCGTGAAGAGCGCAGCGCCCAAAGAAACGCAAACCCCCGTCCGCATCCCGGAGGGTCGCCTGCGAATATTGCGTTCGATGCCGATGATCGCGCCGAGCAAAGCGGCCCACGCCAGCCGCGCGATGATAGTGCTTAAGGGCAGCATGTTCTCCTGCAGTTCGAGGCTATCGCAGGATTCTACAGACTACAATTTGAATTGCGTCAATTTCGCGAAGTGCCGTGCCCTGGCGTGTATCTCGCTCCGCTTCAGAACCCTCAGCCGGTCCAAACCGAACCGCTCCACAGTGAAACTCCCCAGCACAGAGCCGTAAATCATGGCCCGGCGAAGCGTCGCGTCGCTCAAATCTTTCGCTCCAGCCAAATACCCCATGAAACCGCCCGCAAAACTATCGCCCGCGCCGGTGGGGTCATGCGGCTCTTCGAGCGGAAACGCCGGCACGCAGAACACGCCGCGCTTGTCCACCATCATCGCCCCGTATTCCCCGCGCTTTACCACCAGCGTCGAAGGCCCCATCTTGAAAATGTGCTTCGCCGCGCGCAACAGATTGTGTTCGTTCGAAAGCTGCCGCGTTTCGGAATCATTGATCATCAGAATATCCACGTGCCGTAGCGTCTCCCGCAGTTCGCTGGGTGTGCGCTCAATCCAATAATTCATCGTGTCAAGCGCGGCAAGCTTCGGCCTTCCCTTCACTTGTTTCAAAACGTCCCGCTGCAAATCCGGCGCGATGTTCGCCAGAAAAACGTACTTTGACGTTTTGTATTTCTCCGGCAGCCGCGGTTTGAAACCAGCGAACACGTTCAAGTCCGTCGCCAGCGTTACCCGCTCATTCAGATTTTCCGAGTACCGCCCGGCCCAAAAAAATGTCTTTCCCGCCGCTCGTTCCAACCCATCCGTATCGATATGCCGTCCGCGAAAAATGGCCTCATCCTCTCTCGGTAAAATCCTCTCCTACAATGGCCACGAGACTCACCGGCGCAAAAAAACTCGCCGCCACCGCGAAATACGTCGCCGCCCCACCCACGGTCCGGTCCACTTTTCCATACGGACTTTCTAGCGCGTCAAACGCCACCGATCCCACCACGAGTAAAGACACAGGTTTCTCCTAGGAAATGTATTTGCCGATGATTGCTTCGAGCTTCTTCTTCGTAGCTTTTGGGCACCAGCTTCATGTCCGTTACCAGCGCGTGTTTCAATGCCGCTCCGCATTTGCAATTCTGCTCCTCCGGCATCGCCCGCACTGCTTCGCGCAACACCCGCTGCGCGTTCTCTGCATTCTGCACCAGCGTCGCTATGATCTGCGCTGCTGTTACTGACTCATGCTGTGGGTGCCAGCAGTCAAAATCCGTAATCATCGCAATTGTCGCGTAACAAATCTCCGCTTCGCGCGCCAGCTTCGCTTCCGTCACGTTCGTCATGCCGATCACTTCGAAGTGCAATTGCCGGTGCATGTTTGCTTCCGCCAGCGTCGAAAACTGCGGCCCCTCGATGCACACGTACGTTCCCCGCCGATGCACCTTCACTCCGCAGTGCACGCTCGCATCCGCCAGCACTCCGGAGACCTGCCCGCACGTCGGCTTATCAAATCCCACGTGCGCCACCAGTCCATCTCCAAAAAAAGTTGAAACTCGGTTCTTCGTCCGATCAACAAACTGGTCCGGCACCAAAAACTCCCCGGGTTGCAGATCCTCCATCAACGAGCCCACCGCGCTTACCGAAATAATTCTCTCCACGCCGAGCAGTTTCATCGCATAAACATTCGCGCGAAAGTTGATCTCGCTCGGCAAAATCCGGTGTCCTCGCCCATGCCGCGCGAGAAACGCCACCCGCTTTCCCTCCAGCAGTCCTAGCACAATCGCATCCGACGGCTTCCCAAACGGCGTCTTCACATGAACTTCACGCGTCTTCGTCAAACCACTCATCGAATACAGCCCGCTTCCGCCTATAATTCCAATCTCCGCCTGCGCGTTTGCACGCTTCGCCTTCTCTGATTTAGCGCCTGCCATTTTCTTTTCTCCGTGAAATTAACGATTCAGGTCTACCGGCTCGCAAACGACTTTCCCGTCCACCTCATGCAATGTCCCTGCTGGGAAATCAGGGTCATGTCCAAATGCCACAATCCACTCGTTCCGCATAATCTCGCCGATCCACTTTCGTTTCGTCTCCAGAGTCGTCAACGGGTATAGATCGTACGCAATGATCCACGGCAGCGGCAAATGGTGCCGCGTCGGAATCAAGTCTGCCACGAACATCAAGGTCTTTCCCCCCGCCGTTAATCTGTACACCCTGAATCTGCAAATTATGCCCCGGAATCTTCACCACTCTAATTCCCGGCAAAATCTCGCAGTCGCCATCCACAAACTGCCATTGCCCCGCTTCCGTGATCGGCACAAAATCATGCGCGTAATAGCTCGCCCGGTCCCGCTCCGTAGGCCGCATGGCGTGTTCCAATTCCGCCCGCTGCACCACATACTTCGCATTCGGAAATGTAGGCGTTAGCCGTCCATCCACCAACCGCGTATTCCCGCCAGCATGATCAAAATGCAAATGCGTATTAATCACCACATCGATCTCTTCCGGCTTCACCCCGGCTTCTGCCAGCGAATCTGCCGTAAGGATCGCCCTCCGTAAACCCATAAATATTGCGCAGCTTCGCATCCCACTTCGTCCCGTTTCCCGTTTCCACCAAAATATTTTTCCCGCCAGCTCGCACCAGGAGCGAATTGGCTGCCAGCGGAATCCGGTTCCGCTCATCCGCAGGCATCTTCTTCTCCCATAGCGGCTTCGGCACCACGCCGAACATGGACCCGCCATCCAGCCAAAAAAGCCCGCCATTTATGTGCAGAACTTCAATCTCGCCAAAATGCATTCGCGCTCGCCTTAAGCACCGACTCCGCTCTTCGCCAGCATCTCATTCACCGCCGTGAACGGATCCTTCTTCCGCTCCGCCACTGCCTTCGCCATCTCCGCCAGCCGCGCTTCCCCGCCAACTCCCCCGAGCACTCGCTCCACCAGCCGCGACTCAATCAACCCCAGCAGGCGCTTCTTCCAATGTTCCACATGTTTCCGCTCTCGTTCCCCGCTCGCTTCAAAATGTTTCCGAAACTTTCCAATCGTCTCCGCCAGCCCCTCAATCCCCTTGCTCTCGGTCGCCACCGTCCGCACCACCGGCGGATGCCACCCATCTCGCGGCATCACTAGCGACAGCATCGCCAGCAGTTGCTGCTCCAGCCGGTCCGCTCCCTCGCGATCCGCCTTATTCAAAACAAAAATGTCTCCAATCTCCATCAATCCGGCCTTCATGTTTTGAATGTCGTCGCCCATCCCCGGCACCATCACCACCAGAACGCAATCCGCCAGCCGCACAATGTCGATTTCATCTTGCCCCACGCCAACCGTCTCGATCAGGACCTCCTGCTTCCCCGCTGCATCGAGCAGCAACGCCACTTCCGCCGTCGCCCGCGCCAGCCCGCCCATAAATCCCCGCGTCGCCATCGACCGAATAAACATCCCGTGATCGCTCGCATGGCTCTGCATGCGGATACGGTCCCCCAGAATCGCCCCGCCCGTATACGGACTCGTCGGGTCCACCGCAATCACGCCAACTTGCTCGTCATGTTTCCGGTAGTAAGCCGCCAGCCGGTCCACCAGCGTGCTCTTCCCCGTCCCCGGCGCGCCCGTTACTCCAGTCAGATACGCGCGTCCCGTCTGCGCGAAAAGCCGCTGCAACAGCTCTTCCGCTTCCGGCTGATGATTCTCAATCGCCGTAATCGCGCGCGAAATCGCGCGCACATCCCCCGCGCGCACCTGTTCCGCCCAATTCTCAACGGCCAGCGTCATATTTTTCCTTTGGATCTATCACGGACGAAGCGAGCGCACCCGCCTATTATCCTGATTTTTCCCTTCTACATGCACTCCAAAACGCAAGGATGCGTCTTGACAGAAGCTTCCGCGCCAGGAGGGCTCCTTCCACTCACGATACTCACTACATCGCGAGTCACTTTTTCCCAAGCAGCTGCCGCGCAATCACCAACCTCTGAATTTCGCTCGTTCCCTCGCCAATCGTGCACAGCTTCACATCGCGATAATACTTCTCCGCCGGATAGTCCTTAATAAATCCGTAGCCGCCATGCACCTGCACGCACTCGTTCGCCACGCTCACCGCTACTTCGCTCGCAAACAATTTCGCCATGCTCGATTCTCGCGTGAACCGCACGTCCTTTCGATCCGCCAGCCACGCCGCCTGATACACCAGAAGCCGCGCCGCTTCCACTTCCGTCGCCATGTCTGCCAGCTTGAACTGAATCGCCTGAAACTCGCTGATGGCCTGCCCAAACTGCTTCCGCTGCTTCGCGTAACTCACCGCCGCCTCAAGCGCACCCTGCGCCATACCCAGCGCCAGCGCCGCAATCGAAATCCGCCCCCCATCCAGAATCTTCAAACTTCCCGTAAACCCCTCGCCCTCCGGCCCCAATAAATTCTCCGCTGGCACGCGGCAATCCGAAAAAATCACTTCCGAAGTATCGCTGGCACGCATCCCCAGCTTGTTCTCTTTCTTTCCCGGCTTAAATCCCGCCATTCCCTTTTCCAAAATAAACGCGCTGATTCCATGCGAGCCCTTCGCCTTATCCGTCACCGCCATCGCCACGCAAAAATCCGCGTAGTGCCCGTTTGTCGTAAACGTCTTCGCCCCATTCAACACCCAAAAATTTCCATCGCGCCGCGCCGTAGTCCGCGTCCCGCCCGCATCCGACCCCGCCTCCGGCTCCGTCAACGACCACGCCCCAATCTTCTTCCCCGACGCCAAAGGCGCCAGATATTTCTTCTTCTGCGCCTCCGTCCCAAACTTAAAAATGTGATTGCTGCACAGCGAATTGTGCGCCGCAACGATCAATCCCACCGACCCATCCACTCGCGCCAATTCTTCAATCGCGATGACGTACTCGATGTACCCCAGCCCCGCTCCGCCATACTCCTCCGGGAAAATAACGCCCAGCAACCCCATCTCCCCCAGCTTCGGCATAATCTCCATCGGAAAATGCGAAGCCTCGTCCCACTCCATCACGTGCGGCACAATTTCGCCCTCCGCAAACTCCCGCACGCTCCGCCGCAACTGCTGCTGTTCCTCGCTAAAAGTGAAGTCCACGTTGTCTCCCCGCGGCTATTCGCCCGACTATACTCAACCAAAGTTCTACTTATGATCTATTTTACACAACCCCGCGCACGCTTAGTCCATATCTCCGCATCCATTTTGGTGAATGTATCAAGCTGGACGGATATTGCCTGTCATTCCGAAGGACGAACATCGCGGATATCCCGAAAACGGACCCAATAAGCATACGCGGGCGGTTGGGTTATTTCGGCGACGATGTCGCATACAAACCCTTCCTCGTCCACTGTGTGAACGAATAATTTTTCCGTTCCACCGTCTGTATAGACGACAGAGACCGTCCGATCGAGATTGGCCTTGCTAACTTGTTCTATTTCGTCTGCTTTCACAAACCGTTCTCCGATATCGTTACCGCCGACAGGCATGAACTCTCCGTTCACGCCCGCGCTCTCTGCGGCTGCGCCACAATCTGTCCCAGCGCCGCCAACGCACGTTCCACTCCCGCTCCATCCACATCGCAGTGCGTCACAAACCGCACCGAATACTTCTCCGTATCCAGCGCCCAAATGTCTTTTTCCCGCAACGCATCGCAAAGCTCTACCGCCGTCTTCCCCGTCTTCTCGCAATCAAAGATCACGATATTGCTCCGCACTCTCGCCGGATCAATCTTCAATCCCGGAAGTTGCGCATATTCCTTCCGCCAACCGCCGCGCATTTTCATGATCGACGTGCAATCTCTCCGGCGATTTTTCCAGCGCGATCAATCCCGCCGCCGCAATTACCCCCGCCTGCCGCATCCCTCCCCCAAACATCTTCCGGTAAATCCTCGCCTTCTCAATAAACGCCCCCGACCCCACGATCATCGAACCCACCGGCGCTCGCCAGCCCCTTCGACAGACAAAACATCACCGAATCCACTTTCTTCGTCATCTGCGCAACGCTCTCGCCCAACGCCGTCGCCGCATTAAAAATCCTTGCCCCATCCATATGTACTTTCAATTTCGCTTCGTGCGCGTGCTCGCAAATCTCATCCACCGAGGCCGTCGGATGTAACGTTCCACCCGCCATATTGTGCGTATTTTCAATACAAACAGCGCCGTCTGCGAATCGTAATAAATCTTAGGACGAATCACTGCCTCGATCTGCTTCCACGAAAGAATCCCGTCCTCGCCCCGCGCAATCCGCGGCATGCACCCCGCAATCGCCGCCATCGACGCCAGCTCATACAAATTCACATGACTCTTCTCGTCGCAAATCACTTCATCGCCGTGATGCGTCCACGTCTTAATCGCAATCAAATTCCCCATGCATCCGGTCGGCACAAACAGCGCCGCCTCTTTCCCAAAAATCTCCGCCGCCCGCTTTTCCAGCCGGTTCACCGTCGGGTCTTCCCCGTACACGTCGTCCCCGACCTCCGCCTCCGCCATCGCCCGCCGCATCTCCGCCGTCGGCCGCGTCACGGTGTCGCTCCGCAAGTCCACAATATTTTCCAGCGGCGTCACTTCGTCCGGATCACTCCGCATCCCACTCTTCGCAATCGTTCCGCTCACGATGGCCATCTCCATTCCCCTTCTTCTCCGTGTCCTCTGTGCGTCTCTGTAAACTCTGTATGAAAATCCCACTTCAGATTCAACTAGGTCTATCCGACGAAGCGCCCTCACCTCATCAACTCCACAAACACCTCATTCGAAACACTCAACCTCGCCGGCGCAAGCCGCACCACATCCCCGTCTCTCATCACCAATCCAGCCGATTCCAACGGCCCAAATCTCGTCCCCAGCGCAACCCCGTATTCCCTCTCAATCCGCCCCACATCAATCCCATCCAACTGCCGCAATCCCAAAAATAATTCTTCTTCCAACGCGCTCTCCCGCGTCACCGATTTCCCGTTGCTCCGCTGGCAATCGCCCCGCCTGGATCGCTCCCACATACTCCGCCGCGTCATGCGCATTCGCCCATCTCTGCGTCCCAGAAAACGAATGCGCCCCAGCCCCAAATCCCAGATACGGCTCCCTCCTCCAATACTTCAAATTGTGCTTCGACTCAAATCCCGGCTTCGCCCAATTTGAAATTTCGTAATGGTGATACCCCGCAGCCTCCAGGAATTCGCACGCCATCTCATAAAAATCCGCCATCAGGTCATCGCTAGGTACTGCTCCGGCGGAGTATCTAGCCCCGCCCGCCAACAATTCCTTCCCTAGCCGGCTACCTTCATCCACTTCCAGCAAATACACCGAAACATGCTCCGGCCCGAGCTTTCCTAACTCCTCGAGCGATTCTATCCAACTCTCCTTAGTCTGAAACGCCAATCCCGCAATCAAATCGAAACTAATATTCTGAATCCCCGCCTCTCGCAGAATCTGCACCGCGCCTGTAAATATCCGCCCGCCGATGCATCCGCCCCGCCGCCACCAATTCCTTATCCGAAAACGACTGCAACCCAAAGCTAACCCGGTTAATTCCCGCCCGCACCCACGCCGCCGCTTTCTCCGCTTCAACCGTCTCCGGATCAGCCTCCAGCGTCACCTCGCTCAATTCTGTCTGCAAACGTCCTCCGAATTGCATCCATCATGCCCTGCAACAACTCGGGTTCCAGCAAACTAGGCGTCCCGCCTCCAAAATAAACCGTATCCACCACTGCTTTCTCGAATCCTTCCGGCAACTCCACCCCCGAGGCTCGATACAGCTCGCGGTGTCCACGAATCTCCCGGCACACCCCCTCCGCATAAGGCGCAAACCGCGCTGCAGACACCACGCCCGTATGAAAATTGCAATACGTGCACTTCGTCTGGCAAAACGGAACCTGTATGTATATCCCCAACCGCGTCATAACCAAAAACTCTAACACACCCCCACCTGGGCTGCCCTCGCAGTAACCGCAGTTTATCTGCTCCGCGCGCTCCCTACTCTTTGACGCCACGGATCACTTGCGAAGGAGACGGTTCCGACAGAGCATACATTGGGAGTTTGTTTTTTTGCCTTGGCGCCGCGGGAAGTGTAATATTCTCCCGATTTCTGGCCCTATCCTGCTGACAAGTCAAGACTGTGATGAGGCGTACTCTAGCCCATTTCGTTTTCGTGCAGTTCACTCTTTGCGGCCTGCTGCTACTTGAACCCGCGTGTGGACAACAACCGGAATCAAATTCTCGGACTGATCTTGCTGCATCCCCTGACTTGTCCAAATCCAGTCAAATCGGCCCTACAGTGAACCTCGATATTACTCTGCGCGGACCAAACAGCACTCCTTTGGAGCAACCCGCAGCTCTGATCTTATTTACATCGACTGGGGAACTCTACAAGCAGGGCACGACGCAAACTTCCCACCACCGCTGGACGGATTTGCCTCCCATGCAATATAGAATCCAGGTTGTCGTTCCAGGGTTTGAGCGCGCTATCCAACAGATCGATGCCCGCGGAGCGGGCGACTTAAATGTTTCCGTCAATCTGCGGCCTCAAACGGGAACCGATAAATCCTTTCCCCCCGTTTCCGATGATCCCAGAGGTAAACCAGGTTTTTGGTGTCTACGCATCGCGATTGGGTAACTGGACCATGGCCACCTCTTACTGGACAAAAGCCCTGGTCCTTGACCCAAATTATGTCCCGGCAATCGTCTCGATGGGTGAGGCACTGCTTAACGAAAATCAGATTTCAGAGGCCAGGGTGTATCTTGATCGAGCGGCAAAAATCGATCCGGCGTACTGGCGGACAGCAGGCAATTCTGGCGGAAGTCGCTTGGCGGACGGGCGCAACATCCGAAGCCGTTAATCACGCTCGACGAGCTTTGGAATTGGGCCACGACGAAGCCGTCGAGCGTCTCACCCCTTTTAGCCCGTGCGTTAGTGGCACAAGCCAGCGAAGTATTGCGAGGATACCTGACGGATCATCCGGACGATTTTGCCGCAAAGAAACAATTGAATGCTTTGCACAACTCCTCCGGACTCCCTTCGTCTAGGGAGGTCAATAGTGATGTCGCGGTGAGAGAACCGGTTGCCGCCGCATCCCACCGCGCTGTTCCATCGCACCCGCTCTCGCTGGCTCCCGCCTGACGTCGACGACGATGTTTTGCCTGTCGATGTCTTCCTTACCGTGTAATCTGGAGGAGGTGCTGCAAAAAGCCGGGCAGCGAGTCCAGGAATTCGTAAGCAACGTCCAACGATTTACGGCTGCTGAGTCCCTTCTCCATGAATCCGTCAACAGCTCAGGAAAAGTTCCGAACGACAAAATAAGAAATACGACTACATGGTTTCGATTGAGGAAATGCGGCCGGGAATTCTCGGCGTGGACGAATATCTCGGCAGCGGACCCGCTCCTGCCGATTCTTTGGGAGGGGTCACCTCGAAAGGCTTGCCTGCGCTTGTGTTGATTTTTCACCCGTACTATTCGGACGATTTTTCGATGAGCTGCGAAGGACTCGCAACTTGGAAAGGCGTCCGCGTCTGGCAGGTCCACTTCCGTCAGCGTGAGGACAAACCGAACAGAATTCGCTCTTATCAGAATCGGCTGGAATAGCCCACCTCACCCGGTGGCTCTCCAAGGGCGGGCCTGGTTTCTTGAAGACAGCTATCAAATTGCGGGCCTGGAGACGGATCTGATCGCTCCCCTTCCTGACATTCGCCTCACCGTGGATCACACCTCGATCGAGTATGGCCCTGTTCATTTCACGCAGCCGCGGTTTGGACATGTGGGTTCCACATTCGGCCGAAGTGTTCAGCGACCTGAAAGGAAAACGGATTCACCAGCGGATGGACTTTTCTAACTACCTGCTCTTCTCCGTCGACGACACGCAAAAAATATCGCCCCCAAAAACAATTCCAGAACCTCCTCAATTCCGTTAGTCGGCGAACCCTACCCCGCATCCCGCAAAATCGACACCGCCCGACAATTATTCCCCCGCCGGTCCAACTCAGCTCGCCTTCTTCAAATAAATCCTCCGGTACTCCGTGCCGTCAGGCAGCGTCAGCAACCCTTGCATTCTGCCTCCCTGAATACTTAGCCGAATCCGCGGCTCTCTAGATTCCACCACCTGCTTTTTCTCGTCGTACTTCCACTCCCCGCTTCCCATCTCGATTTCCTTCCCTTCCACCACCTTGCTTGCCGTCACCAAAAATGCATCCGCCCTCCCCGCAATCTTCGTAAACCGATAAACATTCACCTCGTCATGACAAGGGCTATTCTTGTCCAGGCATACCGAATTCCCTCGCCACACCCCCGCAATCTTCTCCCGAACCTCCGCACCCTCTTCCTTTCCGCTCCCCTCTTGCCCAAAGCAAATCCCTCCTCCGACCAACACAGCCAACAGAATCACGGCCCACCGCATCCTCGCCATAGTCGCCTCCTCGCACTCTACAGACGTGCGCTCACGCGGAAAGTATGCACCGCATACGCCGCCCACGGCCGTACTCCACCCTCAACTCGCGTCTCCCACCACCTTCACCCAGATCTTCCTCTCCCTCGGCCCATCAAATTCGCAGAAAAACACTCCCTGCCATCTTCCCAGCGCCAGCTTCCCGTCTTCCACAAAGATCATTGCGCTCGTCCCAGTCATCGTCGCCTTCGCATGCGAATCCGAATTCCCTTCGCTATGCCTGTATGGCCCCGACCGCGGCACCAATCGTTCAAACACCCCCTCCAAATCCGTTGCCACGTCCGGATCAAAATGTTCGTTGACCGTCACCCCGGCCGTTGTGTGTGGCACATACACGTAGCACACCCCCGACGATATACCCACTTTACCCACCGCCCTCTCCACCTCCTCCGTGACGTCCACCAGCTGCGTCCTTCGTGCCGTCTTGACCCGCAAGACTTCCATCTTCCCTCCTCCTGGAGCTCACAGATTCTATCATTGGCATTTCCAACCGCTCCGCCATGCGCTCGCTTCACCTCCGGTTCACCCACAGTTCATCCGCCGTGCATTGTTCCTCCGCACCAAACGCGAGAAAGTGCACAGCGTCATCTAAGACAACCTTTCTTGGTTGTCCACCAAGAAAGCAGAACGGCGGTCCTGGTCCTCATCCCAGGCCGGGGCCGCCGCTAAATAATCAGGAGGCAGTCGTGCAAACGAACATCGCCACGCAAGCTAGCTCGAACGACAACCGCCGCGTCTGGCTGTGGGCATTTCTCGTCGTGCTGGTTTTGTCACAACTCTACTTCGTTCGCGAGCTGCTCGCCGCTTTCGCGATTTTCGCCATCGGGTTTGCGGTAATTGCCTTCCTGGTTGTGACGCTTTACATGCTCCAGAAATCCTGCGAGCTGGCCGTCGCCCGCCTGGCTAGCTCTCCGCCAACCCGTTATGACCATCGCCAGTGTGAGCAACCTGGCCACCGCCGGCAACATGGCCATTGTCACCCGCGAAGATCAGAAAGCGGCCTAGCCATGCCAGCCACGCTGAAACGTTTTCGTCCCATCGAGCACTACATCCGGTGCACGTCTCCCCCGCTCCAGGAGTGCATCGCAGGCCTTGGATCGTGGGACCGGGCAAGAGGTATACGAAGTTCTCGGAATTGTTAACTGTGGAGTGCAGAAGATCGCCAGCGCCACGCTTCGGTCAAAGGCACAGGTAGCCAGCCTCTGACCCTCTCGCGCGCTTCGGGGGGAGTCTAACTTGGGCAATAACTATTCCTATTCCCGTCGCGCCTTATCGCGCCTAACAGCCTCAGAGGACATCTGGGTCTGCTGGCGCTGCAACGGCCGTGAAGACATCTCTCGCGTCCTGGATATCAACATCGATGGCATGTTCATCCAAACTCCGCATCTCGCCGTCAAAGAAGGCATGCCCGCCAAGCTCGACTTTCTCGTTCAGGAGGGCCGTATCAGAGCGGACGCCATCGTCCGTCACGTGAATCGTGGCAATGGCCTCGGCATGAAATTCCTGGCTGTCGGCGACGACGATCGCCCCCGCCTGAAAGCTCTTATGGCCAGGCTCCGCTCCGTGCCCACGCCGCCCTCAACTCACACCTTCCGCCCTCTCCAACGCGACCGATAGCTCTCTCCTCTCGCGACCCTCTGGCTCCGTCTCTCTGGACCATTCCCCTACCTCACCGCTACCGGCACTCCGCCACCTACCCGATTCTCTCCCAAACAAAGTCCGCCAACTCTCGCCGCGCCGCAATCCTCGCCCAAATGGACGCCGCAAGCTTCGTAAGTGCGTCCAGTACTTGTTGCGCAAATACCCCTGCTGGCCAATTGACCTCGTGTAAACTAATTCTCCGGGAGACGGGCCATGAGGGATGAGAGCACCAAGCAAGCTGCGCAGGAATACTTGGCCGCAAAACTGGCGGAAGAAGGACAGCAGCGCGAAGATAAGCTCAATCGAGAAACCGCCGTCGCGCGCTCCCTCCTCGTTTGGAAAAGTTTTCGAGACGCCATCTTCGAGCAATGCCGCGAATGGAATACCGTCACGCAGGAAGAAACCCTTACCTGCAAGGAGACTCCGCTCGGAGATCTTAGAATTTGGTGCCCTTCCAGATCCAAGCAGATGACCGTTCATTACGATTCCAGAAAACTCTCGATCACGCTGAAAAACGCTGGCCGCCTCGAACACGAGAAAGACGTCATTCTTCACATCGAAGGCTACTCCACAGGCCCCACTCGCGACGCTCATCTGGTGCGCAACGACGAACACGTGAACGTCAATATCCTGATTCTGGGCGAGCTTCGCGTCCTCACGGGAATCGGCCGCCAAAGGACCTCCTAGCAATCCAGCAATCTAGTTCCGCGCTTCTCTCCTGATTCCTTCGCCCTCCTCTCCCGCTCCCCCAAATCGCCGATTCCGGTTACCTAATTCCGGTTACAATGTCCACCATCTGCCACCAGCGCTTTGCGCCACATCACGCAGGAGGCCTCCATGCAAATCCGCCTTGCCAGCATCATGGTCGAAAACCAGGACACCGCTCTCCTCTTCTACACCACCAAGCTAGGCTTCGTTAAAAGCAAGGACATCCCCATGGGTCCAACCTTCCGTTGGCTGACCGTCACTTCCCCCGAGGGCGCCGAAGGCGTCGAACTAGTCCTCGAGCCCATGGGTTTCCCGCCGGCGCAAACCTTTCAAAAAGCTCTCTTCGCCGCCGGCATTCCCGCCACGGCCTTCCTCACCAGCGACATCGCCTCCGAGTTCAGCCGCCTGAAATCTCTCGGTGTCGTCTTTCGTGGCGAACCAAAAAGCATGGGCCCCATCACTTCCGTCATTTTCGAAGACACCTGCGGCAACCTCATCAACCTCGTTCAACCCCCCGCCTAGCGCAGTCGTCGTCTCCGCGCTGCGGGCCTCACTCACCCTTTCACCAGCCTCACGTGAAAGCTGAACGGCCGCTCCACAATCTCTTGCACCTTCCATCCGCCCCGCTCAGCAAGGGACCGAAACGCCTCCAAAGTCCGCGGCCGCGTGGCCACCCGGTGAGCGCCTTGCGAAGCCCGCACCGCTTCCCCCTCCCGAGTTACCGACCCCACCACAAACGCATCTTCCGCCGTCCCTCCGCACAGCGCCTTCAAATTCGCAACAATCTCTTCGTCTGACCCGTACTCAAACAGTCCCCCTTCCGACGACACTCCGCACACCGCATCCCTGGCTCCCAGCTCCTCAAGAGCCGCTTGCAACCGCTCCGTCTCAGACCATTCGTAACTCAGGTACTGGAAGCCGATCTCCACTCCGCTCAACGCCGCCGAGGGTCCGCGCAAGGCCTCGATCGCCCGCACTCCAAACCCAGCCCCGCGTGGATCCACATCCATCACTGTAATACCAACCTTCCGCCCCGCCAGAAGCTCTGCGTGTTCTCTCTGCACATGAATCAGTGCGTTCCAACTGTCCGCTCCCGCGCCACCTCCAATATTCACAAGGCACACATTTCGTAGCGGCGCTCCGGCAAGCCTGGCCGCCAGCCCATCGGCAAGCAGCTTGGCCATATCCGCTAGCCGAAGCCTCGCCGTAAACGCCGGAAACGACGCGGCGATCCTCCTGTCGATCGGGCTAGCCTTTGCGCCCAAATTCTCCGGCCCCAGCTTCAAAACATACGTGCTCATCCCATCCAAAAACGTTCCCGATGCCGCCATCAACGCCTTTCCCAGCATCGATTTCTGCAACGCCTCACGAATCTCTGGAGGGATCTCCTTCCGCTCCTCCGACTCGCGAATATACTGCTTCGTCATGGCCGCCAGTTCCCCGTCCGTCGCGCTCACCGCAAACGCCGGATTGGTCACGTCAATCACCGGCAGCTCCACCCCGTCCTCGGTCTTCGCATACACCACGCCATGCTTCATGCACCCCTCCCTTCCAGCCGAACTTAGACAAGTCACACACCACAGCGTCGAAATTTGTCAGTACCTAACAAATTCCCTTTACTAATTATATCACATTCTCCGGCTTTTTTCAATAGAAAGAGAGGATATCGTCCCATGTTCGCGCAAATTATCAGTGGGGCCGTTTCAGGTGTAATTCAACTCGGAGACTGGCTCTTTTCTCTCTCTTTGCCTTATCTGCGAAAATGGATCGCGCCATGGAAACCACTTGCTCAGGCTGCGGCCTCGCCGTTCCCGGCGGCACACCCGCCTGCCGCGCCATTTTCGACGCCTACATCGCCCGCGAGTGGAACAATCCCATCTCCTATCGCTACCATCGCATGTTCGTGGACACCTACTGCCTCCAGCATCCCGATCAGTTTTGCGCCTCCGCGAAGTCCTTCGCCGCGCATCTCACCGGCCTCTGCGCCGCCTTCGAGCACAAATCTCATCCCTCCGTCCTCAACGCCGTCAACCGCTGGCTCAGCGGCAATCCTTCTCTCACCAAGCCCGAGCTCCCCGCTTTTCGCGGCGCCCTCACCATCGCCGTAGTTCGTGCGGAAGTCCAAGCGCAAGTCGAAGCAAAAGTTCAAGCAAAAGTTCAACAAGCGGAAGTCCAAGCGGAAGTTCAAGCCGCCCCAGCCCAAACCGAGCAAAATCCCTTCCCCATCGCCCAAGCCATCGACCGCTGGGCCCGCTCCACCTGGGAGGCCTACTCCTCACTCCACCCCCAAGCCCGCCTCTGGATTAACCAATCCTTCCCCGCAAAATAATTCGAGCGGCGGGTCGCCACTTCACCCCGCCCGTCATTTCGAACGGAGCAGCCCGACGCTTTTTTCTTCGCTTTCGCTCCTGTGAAAGCGTCGGACTACGTAGAGAGAACAGCTGCCCCATCGTACGCACTTTGTGCGATGAAATATCTCTGCCTCCTGTCTCTGTGGCAGACGAGAGAATCGCTGCATAATCGCCCATGTCATTTGTGAGCGATGAAATCTCGCTTTGCCGCTTACCGTCACCCGTCCTTCGCCATTCGTAAATCGGCGCCGTAAACTGAAACGACAATGGAAACCATCTCGCTGACGTCCTGACGCTGCCCTCTCCGGAATCGCAACTATTTGCTTCTACAGTTATCTGCTAGACTCCTCGCCCGATAACGGATATGCGTCACTGAAAGTTGAGAGGTCTATCTTGGATGCGGATCCCTTCATAAGTGAACTTCAAGCCAAAGTTCCAGCAGGCTTGCTCCCATTTCTGGACCGTCGCGACGGCGCAGCTGGACTAATTTCAGAGCTGCCCTGCAAGATTAGGCCACAGGACGTGGCGGTCCCATCAGACTTACAGCGAGCATGGGAACTATGCGGGCTTTATTTCTTCAATCAGAGGCGGTGGCATGAGGCCCTTCCAATCTTCCAGTCCCTCTACGAGCACATGCTCAAGCATCAACAGGAAACAGGGGAGTACGTGCACAAAGGAATGCCCCTGGTTTGGATGAGTGATTGTTTTACCCGATTGGGCTGCCCCGTCCTCGCAAAGCGATATCTGATACTCACAACCTGCGAGGATGCAATTCGTGATAAAGGTGAGATTTCCTCAGAAACGACAGGTCTTTATTTCAGGATCGTTTGGTTCCATGGTCTTCGGCACCCGGAAGTCAGCGCCTACGCGCAAAGAATCTGGAAACTTTTCCAAGAGCACCCTGCCGAAGCGATGTTTCCTGAATGGATCGTTCAGGAGATAGACCAAGACTGGATGACTGAATACCCATCTTCGCAAGAATCTTCATATTACACAGTCACGCGGACTTACGTCGCTCGCTGCTCGACAAGCTGGGCGCGGGCGATGGTTTGGCCCTAGAAAGGCTTGCTCACTATGTTCTGAGCGCGATACCAGGGTGTCGAGCATACATGCGAAGGCGCAGCGCATCCACTGATTATGACGTGGTCTGCGGCATGGAGGGAGTTGACCTTGATTTCCGCTCCGCTCTCGGAAGGTACTTCCTATGTGAGTGCAAAGACTGGGGGAACCCTGCCGATTTCTCTGCTTTCGCTAAGTTCTGCCGCGTACTCGACTCAGCAAAATGCCGCTTCGGAATCCTCTTCTCCAGGGAAGAAATCACCGGAACCGCAAGAAGCACCGATGCAGCACGCGAGCAGCTCAAACTATTTCAGGACAGGGGTATGGTTGTTGTCGTAATTGACGTGGAGGATCTTAAACAAATTGCAGACGGAGCAAACCTCATCACGATGCTTCGGGCAAAGTATGAGGAGGTTCGACTTGACCCGCCGGTAGATTCCCACGTCTCTACAAAGCCACATTGTCAGTTCAATTCACGGCTGAGTCTGTCAATCAGCTCTTCCCGATGCTGTAGCAGACATCCGGAACTATGCGGCGCGCCTTTTTGGCGGCTCATTCCCACCAAAGGCGATGCATATTGTCCACGTGTGTCCCCGAAAGAAACAAAGACGCCCAAAAAGAGCTGCGCTGACTAAGACGCGGCGCGATGTATCAGCGACAACTCCATGTCCGTAACCATCTGGTCGAGTTCCGAAGGGCCGTATATGCGCGCAAGCCGGTTCGGCTTTGGCAAACTCTCCACTCGCCGCTTCCAGTGTTTGTCCAGCGTTGCAAAGCTCGCAAACGCGCTGGCCATAACGGTATGACAGAAGTCCATCCCATCGCCCTTCTTCAGGGAATTGGCCTCGACAGCCATGACCCTCAACAGATTGAAATAAGCGAAACAGGCCGGCCGCGCTGAGTTGAACGGTATCCACGGAAACTTTTTGTCCAAGAGGAGCGGATCACGTTTCGACAGTGCGCAAACCGCGCTCATTTTATTCTTCAGAGTTCGTCAAAGCTCGCTGACGATTCGCAAATCGATCCTCGTTGGGGACCGAGCCGGTCCAGTAAGGGGCCTAAGGCAAAAAAAATCAGCGGACAAACCGATGATTTTCCCACAACCCAGCGTATATGGGCGCAACAGGTCGGCAACATAAGACTTTAGGAAGTCGTCGTCGATACAGACGGCGTCCGGACTCTTGCCCTCTATTTCTAACTTAATGGCCTCAGTTGCATCGTGCTTCGCAGGAAACCAGCGCGGCCCAATCTCGTCGAGGAAGGCTCTCACAACGCCAGCTGACCGCCCCTGGGGCCCAGACAGTTCCGCCGCATTTGTCACTGAGAACAAGAGGTCGACACCGGAGTGGATGGCGCCGAGAAACCTCTCCCGGCGCGACAGCGCACCTTTGGCGAGGTTGATGAATGCCCAATTGTCGAGTGACACCACAGGGCCGCTGACGCTGGCATGGAACGTAAGACTATCCGCATTCGCCGTGGCTCGAATCATGCAAAAAGTGTTGCATATTCTTTTGCATAATCGCAACCCACTCCCGGGCGCTAAGCCACTCGGTTGACTTTGGTGGGTGGGCGGGGCGTAGCTGAGTGGTAGAGCAGCGAGGAACCGGAGGAACCGGGGAACCGGGACTGGGGACAGACGGGACGTTTTCTGGCGGGTGACGGGCTTCGCAGCGACGCTATTAGGAGTCGAGAGTAAAGGGCCGGATTCAACGAGCCGCGTTTTGGCTGCGCGATAGATTCAAAAATCTGTTTTTCCTTGGCGGGTGGCACAGACGATAAATTCTAAGACGATTCTTGGATCCGCATCCACCGGTTCTGTGTGTGCGGGTTTAGAGTCAAACGAGTTTCGAGCGATTGCACTTTTCGGAGCACTTTTTCCGGCTGAGTGAGATAATTAACCTTCGACCAGGAGGCGCCCGATGGCTACCGTCTCTCAAAGCGTAATTGTTCAAGTTCCCGGACATCCACAGTGGAGAACCCGTCTTCCGGGGCACTCGCGTGCCTTTCCAGACGCTGCTTGATTATTTGGAGGGCGGAGAAACGCTGGATGAATTCCTGAAACAATACCCTGGAGTAGCCCGCGAGCAAGCCGTCGCCGCGTTGGAAGAAGCTAAGACCCTTCTCTTGGCTCGCTTCGGGAAATGAAGATTCTCAATCCTTGCGGTTTTCTGGGTGCGGGTTTTGACTTTCTCTTCGGAAGTCTACGTTCTCTTCGCTCAAACCCCCGTCTCACTGTCTCACCAAACTACAAAATTCCCGCCAACTCCTTCTATCCCCTCGACTTCCCCGCGTCTCATTCGAATGATAAGTACCCAGGTACTGTACCTTGACAGTAATCCAGTTCCCTGCTATCATTCCCCATGTTCCGTTCACAGAACAACCCACCACGCTCCTTCCAAAGATTCTCCGCCTCAGATCTCGCCACTAGCCACTCATCACTCGCCACTGCTCCTCTAACTCCTTTCCCTGCCACTCTTAGAGGGAAATCGCAACTCATTGAAAATCCAGCCGCTTTAAGTCGAGTAGTTGCCACTCTTACGCGCCGGGTCAAGCATAAGTCCAGTGTTTGCCACTCTTACAAAAAACACCCGGGAGTGAGCATCCTTCAAGCCAAAGATCCTCCCGGTCAGATCTTTTTGGCCGAAATCTCCCCACTAGGCACTCACCACTAGCCACTAACTCCTTTAGAATCCGCACTTACGAAAAACACATCCCGTAACCCCATTGGAATCAACACTTCCAAAACACAGGACTTAAAACCCTTTAGAATGAACACTTACAAAAAAACCGGGGGGGGGGACCCACCGCCGACACCGCTCCCCCACTACTCACTATTCACTACCCACTACCCACTTCCTTTTATGGAATCCGCAGGATCTTGTGCTCTTTCAGCTTCGCGCTTCCGGACAACTTCTGCAGCTCTTTCAATCCGCCCATGCCCCAGCTTGCCAGGAACGGCAAGAAGCACAGCTCGCGCGATTGCAGCAGTTTATGGGGATAGAGGAGCGATTCGAGAAACTCCTGATGCGCGGCAATCAATCCCGCTTTCAGCGCCTGTGCCTTGCCTGCCTTGCGCCTCAATTTCTCCAGCTGGAAGGCCATCTTTTTCTGCGCCGTCTCGACCGCGCCGCCCAGTGTCGGGTCCAGCCGCACAATCTGCTTTTTCAGTTGCGCAAGCATGCGCTGGCTTTCTTTCACCGTCTTGTCGAAATTCTTCCCCAGCGCGGGCGGCACGCTGGCCGTCTCCATCTTGCTCCGAACCTCTTGCGAGCCCCGCCACACGTCCTCAACCTTCAACCCATAGCGCCGCAACAGTTTCTCCGCTTTTGCATCCAGAATGGTGTACGCCGCGCGCGGCAATATCACCGGCATGTGGCCCAGCAATTTTTTGTAAATCACTTCCGCCTGCGCATAGTAGGCAATCTCCGCGGGGCCCGCGATGTACGCCGCCGTCGGCAAAAGATAATCTTGCAACACGGGACGGAGGAGCGCGTTGGGACTAAACTTTTCCGGCTCGGCTTCAACCGCGCGGATCAATTCTTCCTTGCTCCAGCTCTGTTCGCCGCCGACAAATTTTCCGCCGCTCGCCGTAATCGGCTGCCGCGTGCCCCCACGCGTGCCCCCACGCGTGCCTTGTCCCATGCTGAAAATCAACGTGCTTCGCGCCGTCACTTTCACTTGCGCCGCAAAACCCGCTTTGTCCAACTCCTTGCCTCGCGCCAGCAGCGCCTCGTTCAGTCCCTCTCGCTCCTCCACCGCTTTGCGCAGAACCTCCCCCGCCACGCGGTGCAATCTCTCATCCAGCGGATCGAGCAGGATGAGTCCCTGCTCCGCAAACAATCGCGCGAATAATTTTCCGAAGGAGCTTCCGTATGTTTCTCGAGCGCTGTAACTTTCACGGAAAATTGCCGCGACAAATTCTCCGCCCGCGGCCGTCAAAATTCCGGCGGCTTCGTCCGCCATTTCCTGGACTTGCGCTCCAAGTTCGATCCGCCCGACGGGAAGCCCCGCGTCGCCATTTCCTGGAAGCTCAAATCGCTTCAGCTTCCCTTCGATGAAACCAGGTCGAGCTTCGTACTTCGTCGAGATCGTGATCTTCCGTGGCCATCCAGAAAATCGGTACCGCATCCACTCCCGCTCGCGTCAATTCGTGCGCGATTTGTATCGCCGTCACCGCTTTATAAATGGCGTACGCCGGCCCGCTGAAGAGCCCCACTTGCTGACCGCTGACCACGGCGGCGGCGCCCTTCGAAAAACGCTCTAAATTTTTCCGCGTCGCCTCCCCCGCCCCAAACGCCGCGTTCTGCTCGCCGAGAATCCCCGCCACCTCCGCTCTTCGCTCGCGCGGATAATCGAGGGACCGCGCTGCTTTCTTTACCGCTTGAATCGTTGGAGGGTGCTCGTAGAACTGTTTGACGGAGGGAAAATCATCGACGAATTGAATAAATAGTTTCGACTGATGGGGCAGTTGGCGAAACGGCAGGGCTCGACAGTCCATCGCGGATTAGATGATACCCACGGCCTTTCGTCACAGCAAATGTGCACGCATCTGTTTCGCCGCGAGCCCGGAATTCTGGCCAGCTATTAAGATGCTCAATAGGTCCCTGGGTTAGACGGAGACGGCGCCGGAAAGGCGTGCCGGCTGACTTGCGTCCATTTTGGCCATCAGGGTTCGAATGGCTTGCTTTTGGTCATCGTGCAGGGGCAGCAACGGCAGACGCGGGAGGCCGCCGCGGAGGCCGGCTTCGTCCATGGCATACTTCACGCCAGGGATGCCGCACTGCGAAACGATCAGCTTTGATGCCGGGACAATCAAAGTTTGCAACTTCCGTGCCCTCTCAAAGTTGCTCGTTCGAACCGCCTCAAAAAGAGCAACGCATTGTTCTGGCAGCGCGCTCCCCAGAGCAAGGATCGCGCCCACGGCGCCAAGGACCATCGACGGAAACATCATGCTTGCCGAGCCCACCAGGATCTGAAACGAGGAAGGGACGGCTCCGAGCATTTCTGCTGCACGCTGCACGACCCCGGAACTTTCCTTGATGCCGATGATATTCGGATGCTGCGAGAGCACTCCGACTTCCGGAGCTTCCAGAGCGATACCCGTGAATTGCGGAACGGAATACAGCATGACCGGAATCGGCGAAGCATCGGCAACCCGGCGGAAATGCGCGATGTACACTTCGGGTTTATAAAACGGCTTGTAGTAGTAAGGCGTCTTGACCAGGGCCACGTGGTATCCAAGTTCGGCGGCGCGCTTGGTGCGTTCAATTGTCTCCGCGGTGGATTCGGCTCCCGTACCCGCGATGAGCAGCTTCCCCGGGGCTGCCGATTCCTTTACCGCGATGAGGACTGTCTCGACCTCTTTGCGGGAAAGCAGCACGGATTCCCCGGTGGAGCCATTCGCGACGTAACCGGCAATGCCCGTGGCGTTGTACTTTCCAATGTTGTGCTTGATGTCCTGCACGGAAACGGAGCCGTCAGACCGCGTACGGGGTGGTGAGCGCCGGAAATACACCGGATAAATTCATGATTCAGTCTCCTGAGCCGGCGCTGCCCGAGGCAGCCACCTGGCCACGATGCAAATCCTGCAGAGCTGCGACTTCAGTGCCCTGATCCAGCAGCGCGCGAATTCCGCGGGCCGCCGCATGCGCCGCGGCGAGCGTCGTGATACACGGAATGTTATAGCGAATTGCTGCACGGCGAATCGATTTTTCGTCGTAGAACGATTCGCGGCCCAGCGGGGTGTTGATGACCAGATCGATCTTTCCAGTTTTCACGAGGTCGACGATGTTGGGCCGGCCTTCGTTTACCTTAAAAACGGATTCGGCTTCGATTCCCGCGGCTTCGAGGGCGGCAGCGGTGCCACGCGTGGCGAGCAAGCGGAAGCCGAGATCATGGAGTTCTTTTCCGAGAGAGGCGATGTGCTTTTTATCGCGATCATTCACGCTAAGAAAAATAGTGCCTTTGCGCGGAAGCCGCTGCCCAGCCGCGAGCTGCGCTTTCGCGAAGGCCAGTCCGTACGAAGTGGAAATTCCCATGACTTCGCCGGTGGAGCGCATTTCCGGACCGAGGATGGTGTCCACACCGCGAAATTTGTTGAATGGAAACACCGGCGACTTCACGGAATAGAATTCGTGCACGGCGATTTCCGAGATGCCGTTGTGCTTTACCAGCGGCAGATTCATGTCCGCCAGCTTTTTGCCGGCCATTAAGCGCGCCGCCACTTTCGCGAGGGGCACGCCAGTGGCCTTGCTGACGTAGGGAACCGTGCGCGAAGCCCGCGGATTGACTTCAAGAACATAGACGGTATCGCGCTGGATGGCGTACTGCACGTTCATGAGGCCAATCACTTTCAGCGCCAAGGCAAGGCGTTTCGTATACTCGCGGATGTGCTCGAGAATCGCGGGCGACAAACTCACTGGAGGCAATACACAAGAAGAGTCGCCGGAGTGCACACCCGCTTCCTCGATGTGCTCCATGATGCCGCCGATGACGACATCGGTTCCGTCGGCGAGAGCGTCCACGTCTACTTCCGTGGCTTCTTCGAGGAACTGGTCAATAAGAACGGGCCGGGCTGGACCCATCAAGGCGGCCTGCGCGACGTAATCTTGAACGGTGTTCACGTCGTAGGCGATGACCATGGCGCGTCCGCCGAGGACATAACTCGGCCGCACGAGCACGGGCATTCCGATTTCGCCCGCCACTCGGGCTGCTTCTTCCGGAATAAGCGCCGTGCCATTGCGAGGTTGGGGAATTTTCAGTTTATCGAGCAAGCCGCCAAATCGGCGGCGGTCTTCCGCCAAGTCAATCGACTCGGGCGCTGTGCCAATGATAGGCACCCCGTTACGTTTCAGCTCTTGAGCTAAGTTGAGAGGCGTTTGGCCGCCAAACTGAACGATGACACCCTGCGGTTTTTCGCGGTCGACAATCGCCAGGACGTCTTCGAGCGTGAGCGGTTCGAAATAGAGGCGGTCGGACGTATCGTAGTCGGTCGAGACCGTCTCCGGATTGCAATTCACCATGATGGTTTCGAAGCCATCTTCCCGCAGCGCATACGCTGCATGACAGCAACAGTAATCGAACTCGATTCCCTGCCCGATGCGGTTGGGGCCGCTGCCCAGAATCATGATTTTGGGGCGCTGCTGCGCGTCGGATTCGTCTTCATCCTCGTACGTGGAATAGAGATAGGGAGTGTACGATTCGAATTCGGCCGCGCATGTATCCACACGTTTGAAAACCGGAGCGACGCCGTAGCGCGCGCGCTGGAGGCGGACCGAAGCAGGAGTGCTTTTCCAGATTTGAGCAAGTTGTTCGTCGCTCGTGCCATGCCGTTTCACTTCGCGAAGCAGGTCTTTCGAAGCCGTCTCCACTGTGACGCCCGCAGCACGGCGGTTCATGGCTGTGAGTTCTTCAATCTGGTGAATGAACCAGGGATCGATCTTAGTGAGTTCGCAAATTTCTTCGGCGGGCAAGCCTTTGTCGACAGCAGTCAAGAGCCAATGAATGCGGTCGGGGCGCGGCGTAGCGAGTTTTTCGCGCAGAAGAGAATCTGGCGTTTCGGCGGGGCGCGCGCCAGGGCGCGTGCGGCTCCAGCGAGCGGATTCCCTTTTGCAGAGCTTCTTTGAACGTTCGGCCGATGGCCATGACTTCGCCAACCGACTTCATCTGCGTTCCTAGAGTGCTGTCCGAGCCGGGAAATTTTTCAAATTGCCATTTGGGAATTTTCACGACGACGTAATCGATGGTCGGTTCGAAGCAGGCAGGCGTTTTCTTGGTGATGTCGTTGGGAATTTCGTCGAGGGTCATGCCGACGGCAAGGCGCGCGGCGATTTTGGCAATTGGGAAACCCGTCGCTTTACTGGCGAGCGCGGAACTCCGCGAAACCCGCGGATTCATTTCGATGACGACCATGCGGCCGTTTTCCGGATTGACGGCGAACTGCACGTTCGAACCGCCCGTCTCGACACCGACTTCGCGGACGATCGCGGCGGCCGCGTCGCGCATGCGCTGGTATTCCTTGTCGGTCAAAGTCTGCGCCGGGGCCACGGTGATGGAATCGCCGGTGTGCACGCCCATGGGGTCGAAATTTTCGATGGTGCAGATGACCACGAAGTTGTCGCGAAAATCGCGCATAACTTCGAGCTCGTATTCTTTCCATCCGAGAACGGATTCCTCGACGAGCGCCTCGTGGACGGGGCTCATATCCAGCGCGTGAGCGATGGCTTCGCCAAATTCTTCCTTGTTGTAAGCGATGGACCCGCCGGTGCCGCCGAGCGTGAACGAGGGACGGATGACGAGCGGAAAACCCAGCTGATCGCACAAACGCAGAGCGTCTTGCGCGTTATTTACAAGCGCGGAGGCCGGAACCTCGAGACCGATTTTGCGGCAGGCATCCTTGAACCAGAGGCGGTCCTCGGCGACTTTGATGGCGCGGAGCGACGCGCCAATCATTTCGACTTTGTATTTTTCAAGAATGCCGCTTTCGGCGAGCTCGACGGCAAGATTGAGGGCAGTTTGTCCACCAACGGTGGGCAGAAGCGCGTCGGGTTTTTCGCGCGCAAGAATTTCTTTCAGATATTCCTTGGTCAGCGGCTCGATGTACGTGCGGTGAGCCAATTCAGGATCGGTCATGATCGTCGCTGGATTCGAATTGACGAGGACGACTTCGTAGCCCTCGGCGCGCAGCGCTTTGCAAGCCTGTGCGCCAGAATAGTCGAATTCGCAGGCTTGGCCGATGACGATGGGGCCGGAGCCGATGATCAGGATTTTCTTGATGTCATTGCGTTTGGGCATCGTGAGTCAGAGTAGCGTAGCCAGCTCCAATCTAGTGATTTTCGTTTTCGCGGCGACGGCCACGCTTTCAGTGACTGCGCCGACGCCTAAGTTCAGCTTCACGCTAACGGGGTTCTGGGCTGCGCCGCGCGCAATTTCAAAGGTTAAGAACTGAATCGCAAAACCTGGGGCGCTAAAGACGGCAGTATAGCGTCCTGGCGATGGAGTGGCCGAGAAGCGGCCATGCTCGTCCGACCGAATCTTGCGAGGGTGCCCGGCAGGACCAGATGACAGCTTGTAAATGGAGATAAAAACGCGAGGAATACCGGTTCCCGATGGATCGAAAACCGTGCCGGAAAAGGTGCGGCTGAAAACGCTAACGGGGAGCGCTGCCGCGGCGGCCAGCATTTCTTCAAAAGTAGGTAGTGGCGGAGGTTGCACCCGGAGTTCCTATAGTGAACGCGCTCGGTTTCTTTTGGTGAGCAGCTGAGAATTGCAGACAAAGAGCACCTCGGAGCGTTGGCGAAGTGGAGGCGGTATCGCAATAAATTCCCGGGATGAAGGTGCGGCAGCTTCGCTATGCCGCGAGAATCTGTCGTCACGATAAGTTTTCCTTGCCATCGTTCGTGAAGACCGCCACCGTTGCGCCCTGACTGTGGCGCGCCGTCTTTCAACACAGTGATGAGCGGCTTCTGCGGCGACGGTTGGATTTCCAGAACCTCGACACTGCCCGGGGAAAAGCCGGGCAAGCGGTAAGCAAGCAGGCAACGAGCGTCGGTCGCGAGAGTTTCATCGACGTGCGCCCCCAGCATGCGGCGTGTTCTTTCATCATGTCGGTAAACTGGGTGAAGAGATAGTGCGAGTCATGAGGACCGGGAGAGGCTTCAGGGTGGTATTGAACGCTAAAGAGCGGCAGTTTTTTGTGGCGCATGCCTTCGTTGGTGTGGTCGTTGAGATTGACGTGCGTGATTTCCACATCGCTGGAGGGAAGCGATTCGGGATCGACGCAGAATCCGTGGTTTTGCGCGGTGATTTCGACTTTCTTGGTGGCCAAGTTCTGCACGGGATGATTGGAACCATGATGCCCGAACTTCAATTTAAAGTCTTGCCCGCCCAGCGCCAGTCCGCAAAGTTGATGACCGAGGCAGATGCCAAAGAACGGGCACGCGGCCGATCAGCTTTCGAATGTTTTCGACGGCGTAGCCGACTGGCTCCGGATCGCCGGGACCATTCGAAAGGAAAACACCGTCCGGCTTGAGATCCATAACGTCCTCGGCAGACGTTTGCGACGGGACAACCCACACATCGCAGTGGTGATCGACGAGTAGCCGGAGAATATTTTGCTTGATGCCAAAATCGTAGGCCGCCACGCGAAATTTGCGCGAATCCGAAACTCTTCCTGACTCGCCCATGGATTCCGACCACGGCGGAATGGTGAGTTCGATGGAGCTTTTCTCCCAGCCATACGCTTTTTGGCAGGAGACGCGACTGGCAAGTTCCTGCCCGGCCATGGCGGGCAATTGCTTGGCTTCGAAAATCAATTGCTCGGCAGGGCGTGCCATCGGTGGCGACCACGCCACGGAGGGCCCCGACGTTGCGGATGTGGCGTACCAGCGCGCGCGTGTCGATATCCCAGATAGCGGGAATTTTGTGGCGATTCAAATAGAGCTGAGCGGTTTCGGCCGACCGCCAGTTCGAAGAGACTTGCGAAAACTCCCGCACGATCAGGGATTCGATGTAAGGCCGGGACGATTCTTCGTCGTCGAGATTAGCCCCGACATTTCCTATGTGCGGATAGGTCAGGCAGACGATTTGGCCCGCATAGCTGGGGTCGGTGAAAACTTCCTGGTAACCGGTGAGGCTGGTATTGAAAACAACTTCGCCGCCGCGGCGCGTGATTGCGCCCGCGGCGCGGCCGTTAAAAATCCGCCCGTCTTCGAGGGCGAGTGTGGCGGGTCGGTGCTGAACTTCGGTCAGTTGGTCCTCCCAGTGTGGTCATGAACAATGCCAGTCACTTCGAGTCTGTGGAACTGGCTTCCGTAGTGGAAAGCGAGCCGAAATGGTCGACCGGCCAGTACGCAAAAACGGCGCGGCCATAAATGAATTTGCTGGCCACGGAGCCAAACACACGCGAGTCGTTGGAACTGATTCGGTGATCGCCCATCACAAAGTAGCTGTCCCTGGGAACCCGGACGGGGCCAAAGTCGCTCAAGTCCTCGTACTGAGCGGGCACGTACGGCTCGTCGATGGCGTGGCTATTGACGTAGACGATGCCCTGGCGGATTTCAACCTCTCTCGCCAGGCAAACCGATGATCCGTTTGATGAAAGATTTCGAGCGGTCGAGAGGATACCAGAAAACAACAACGTCGCGCCGCTGGATGGGCTCGAAGCGATAAACAAACTTGTTGATAAAAATGCGCTCCTGATCAGAGAGCAGCGGAGCCATGCTCGTGCCTTCCACTTTTACCGGCTGGTACAGGAAAACAATGATGACAAGCGCGAGGCCGATGGCGATGAGCAGATCGCGCGTCCAAACACGAATCTCAGTTCGCAGGGAATGGGCTGTCGTTGGCGCCGGCGCTGAAATTTCCGGAACCGAAGGGGCTAGAGGTTGGTTCTGGTCGGTGCTTTGCATTTTTATGCTGCCTTCTATTTATAACATGCGGAGTGCGGGCCGCGCTAGATTGCAATTGCGCGGGGCGTTAACTGATTGCCGATTTCGCCGGGGCAAATCAATGATATTCACCAGAGATGCGCGGGCGTTGCCTGCAAGGCTCTACAGAGTGCCGAGCGGCCTGCTTCCTTAGTCGGGAGAGAGGACAAAGTTCAGGACTGGAGAGCGCCGCGATGACGGCAGTTTCTGTGCGAAGGATGAGTTGGCCGAGGGAGGCCTCCTGGAATCCGCAGGAACGCGCTGAGGCGAGTTCGTCGTCCGTCCAGCCGCCTTCAGGGCCGATGGCGAGGGCCGCCGTGGCCGGATTGGCGCTCGATGCGGCGCTCGCTCTCCCTAAGACCGTACGGATGGAGGGTGCGTCGCTGCGCTCAGAGAGCAGCAGGCGAACTTTCGCGGATTGAGCCGCAAAGGCTTGGGCGGGCTTGGCGGAGTGATCGAGGAGCGGCACCCGCAGGCGGCGGGATTGTTGCGAGGATTCAAGAAGGATTTTTCGCCAGCGCTGCGACCGCTTCGTTGCGGCGGCGAGCAAACCTTTTTCGGAGCGATCGGCGGCAAGCGGAACGATTCGGCTAACGCCAAGCTCGGTGGCTTTTTCGATGGCCCATTCGAATGCGTCAAACTTGACGATGGAGAGCAGCAGCGAGGTTTCGACGCCATGGGCTGAGGGGCTGCAAGTTGCTCTAGCAGGGCAAACTCGACGCGATTTCGCGCGACCGTTTCAATGCGAGCCAGCCACGCGCTAGTCCCGTCGCTCAATTCATAGAGCTGGCCCGGCTGCGCCCGGAGAACGTGGCCCAGATGATGCGCCGCGTCGCCTTCGATAACCGCGGCGTTTCCGTTGAATTGTTGGACAAAGAATCGGCGGCGCACGCGTGGATTCTATCGCAGGAGCGCCAAACTAGCCGAAGATGTCTTTCACTTTGTCGAAGATTGTGGAATTGCGGTCCGCAGGTTTGTTTTCCACTTTTAGAGTAGCCCCGAGTTGTTCGAGGAGCTTGCGCTGCTCGCGCGTAAGCTTCGAGGGCGTAAGCACGCGGACGTGATAATAGAGGTCGCCCTTGCCGCCGCCCCGCGGATCGGCAAGGCCTTTGCCCTTGATGCGAAAGACCGCGCCGCTTTGCGTCCCTTCGGGAATTTTTAGTTTTTCCTCGCCGCTCAGCCCGGGAACCTGGAGCTCCGTGCCGAGGGCCGCTTGCGTGACGCTGAGCGGAATCGTGCAGTAGAGGTCCGCGCCGCGGCGCTCGAAGAAGGCATGCTCTTTCACGTCGAGGACGACGTAGAGATCACCGGGCGCGCCGCCATTGGGCGCAGGTTCGCCTTCGCCGGTGACGCGCATGCGGGTTCCGGAATCGACGCCAGGCGGAATGCGCAGCTCGATCGTTTTTTCGCGCTCGATGCGGCCTTGGCCGCGGCAATCCGGGCACCGCTCGCGCACGATTTGTCCTGCGCCCTGGCAAGCGGGGCAAGTGCGCGAAATAGTGAAGAAGCCCTGCTGATAGGCAAGCTGGCCGCGTCCGCCGCAGGTCTGGCAGGCGACAATGCCAGTTCCCTTCTTCGCGCCGGTTCCGTTGCACGATTCGCAGTATTCCTGGCGGGGAAGTTTTATTTTGGTGGTTACGCCGGTGGACGCTTCTTCGAACGTGAGCGTCATGTCATAACGCAGATCGGCGCCGCGTTGCTGGCGCCGCCGGCTGCGGCCTCCGCCGCCCGAGAAAAGATCCTCGAAGCCGAAGAAGTCGCCGAGAATGTCGTGGAAGTCGCGAAAGACGGTGCTGTTGAAGTCCACGCCGCCGCCTGCGCCGGAAAGGCCTGCGTGGCCGTAAGCGTCATAGACTTCGCGCTTTTGCTGGTCGCTCAAGACGCTGTAGGCTTCCGAGCACTCGCGGAATTTCACTTCGGCTTCTTCTTTGTTTTCCGGATTGCGGTCCGGGTGCCACTTCAGCGCGGCTTTGCGATAGGAGGATTTAATTTCCTCGACGGAGGCAGTGCGCGAAACGCCCAGCACCTCGTAAAAATCTTTTTGGTTTCCCTTTGCCATGCAATCCCCTCAATTGGAATTAGTTTTTGCCGCTTCGCACTAGTTCGCAGCTTCTTTCGATGCGCCACCCGGATGAACGGCTACGCGCACCATGGCGGGACGCAGCACGCGCCCGTGAAAAATGTAGCCGGGCTGAAAAACTTGCAGAATCGTGCCGTCTTCGTGCTGGACGGTTTCGGTGCGGTCCATGGCTTGATGCGAGATGCGGGTCAAATTGCTTGCCGAGCGGATCGATGCGCTCAACGCCAAGGCGCGTGACGTTGTCCACCAATTGCTTGTAAATGAGCTCGAAACCCTTGCGATAATTTTCGTATTCGGCTTCGCGATGAGCGGCGAGGGCATGCTCGAAACCGTCAATGATAGGAATCATGCTTTCGATGACCCGCGCCGTGTGGCGCTTGGCATCCTCGGCGCGTTCTTTTTCGATGCGCTTGCGGTAATTGTCGAAGTCGGCCTGGCGGCGCATCAGGGTCTGACGCAATTCGTTCAGGTCGCTGGCGAGCTTGGCGACCTCCGCATCGGCCGCGACGGAATCCGCGGCTAGCTTGGCCTCTTCGGATTGTTCCGCGGCGGCGCTTTGCGCGGTAGCTTCTGTGTTGAAAGGTGAGTCCTTGTCGGGCACTTTGCTGCCCCTCCTATGAAAGAAGTGTTTCAAACTTTGCTCAAGGCTTCGCTGAACAGCTGCGCAACGTAAGCGACCGCGGTCATGGCGCGCTCATAATGCATGCGTGTGGGGCCGAGCACGCCGAGCGAGCCTTGCACCAGGTCGTTGCGGGTGTACGGCGCGCTGATGATGGCCAGATTTTCGCCTGCTGGCGAAATTTCCTTGACGCCAATTTGCACATGCACCGGTTCCGGCGTCTCGATACACGCGTTGAGAACGGTTACCAGGCGATGCTTCTCTTCAATCGCGGCGAGCAGCTCGCGGAGCTGGGCTTGATTTGTGAACTCCGCGGTGCCTACGATCTGGGCCGTACCTTCCACGTGGACCTGGCTCGATTGGCCTTCGCCAAGCATGGCCGGATCCCATAGCGTGAGAGCGCTACCGATAATCCCCTCGTACTGCTCGCGATCCGTGGCCAGTTTTTGGAGAAGGTCGCCGCGAATGGCCTCCAGAGTCCAACCGGAATAGTGGCGGTTCAAGAACTCCGCGGTAGCGTCCAATTCGCTTTGTGCGAACGGCCGAATCGGGCGAAGAATTTTGTCGCGCGTATTTCCGCCGGGGGAAATCAGGACAACAACCACGCGGCCGTCGGGAAGCAGCCACATGCGGGCGTGCTCCAGTACCGTCTTGCCGAGCGGCGGTGAAACAATGATTCCGAGGCCGTTCGATACTTCCGCGAGGACGTGGCCGGCGCGCTCGGTAATTTCCGAAGCCGTTTTCGCACCGCCCATTTCGCGTTGAATCCAATTGCGATCGTCGAGAGTCAACGTGGCCTGCGAGGCGATCTCCTGCGCGAAGAAGCGGTAGGCGGCGGAGGTGGGGACGCGGCCTGCGGAAGTATGCGGCTGGTAAAGGAAGCCGCCGTCTTCGAGATCGGCCATGACGTTGCGAATCGTCGCGGTGCTCAAGGTCTCTTCATACCTCTTGGAAATCGCGCGCGAAGACACCGGCTCGCCGGTCTCGATATACGTCCGCACGAGATCCGCGAGAATCTGACGGTTCCGCCGCTCCTGTAAGGCTGGATTCCTCATAGCAGCACTCTACGCTAAGTGCTAAAGAGCGCTAGCTCTATTGTAGAAAGCGTGTCAAGCAGCGTCAATGCAGGTTGTCCGCCAGTTTCGCGGGGACTGGATTCTATCCACTTAATTGTTGTCGATTTGGGCGCGTTGCAGCTTGTCGGAATAGTCGATGTAAATGGTCTTCCATTCGGAGAAGAAATCGATGGCGGCGATCGCGGCTTCGCGGTGGCCGTTTCCGGTCTGCTTGGTGCCGCCGAAAGGCAAGTGCGTTTCGGCGCCGATAGTCGGAGCGTTTACGTAGACGATTCCCGTGTAGAGATCGCGCGTGGCCTGGAATGCTTGATTTACATTGCGAGTGTAGATCGAAGCCGACAAGCCATACGGGACGCCGTTGGCGACTTCAATTCCCTGCTCGAAGCTGTCGATAGGAATCACGGACACCACGGGGCCAAAAATTTCTTCCTGGGCTATGCGCATTTGCGGCGAGCAATCGCCAAACAGCGTTGGCGCGTGGAACCAGCCCTTTGCATGAATGCCGCTGTCCAGACGATTTCCTCCAGTTAACAGCTTGGCTCCTTCGTTTTTGCCAATTTCGACGTAGCTCATCACGGTCTTTAGTTGCTGTTCGTTGATACAGGGGCCCATGTCCACAGCAGAATCGAGCCCGTTGCCGACGCGCAACGCTTTCACGCGATCGACGAACCGCGTCACGAACTCATGGTAAATGCTCTTGTGTACCGCGACGCGGCTGGCAGCGGTGCACCGCTGCCCGGTTGTGCCGAACCCGCCCCAGACCGCGCCGTCCACCGCGAGATCCAGATTGGCATCATCCATGACGACGATGATGTTCTTGCCGCCCATCTCGAGACTGCAGTGCTTGAAAGATGGCGCGCATGCTTCCGCAATGAGCCGACCTACTGCCGTTGAGCCCGTGAAGCTGACCACCGGCACGTCTTCGCTTGCCGCTAATGGCGCGCCCGCACCCGGTCCATCGCCGCTAACGATGTTCACAACGCCTGGTGGAATTCCAGCTTCGGTAAGGACCTGCACAAGGTGATAGGACGACAGCGGCGTATCCTCGGCGGGCTTGAGCACGACCGTGTTCCCGCTGATGAGCGCGGGCGTCATTTTCCACGAAGGAATGGCCATCGGGAAATTCCAAGGCGTGATCATTGCGCACACGCCAATCGATTGCCGCACGCTCATAGCAAATTTATTAGGCAGCTCCGAAGGAGTCGTCTGGCCAAACAGCCGGCGCCCTTCGCCCGCCATGTAGTACGTCATGTCGATGGCTTCCTGGACGTCGCCACGAGTTTCGGCCAAGACTTTGCCCATCTCCCGAGTCATGTCCTTCGAATACTCCTCTTTGCGCTGCACAAGAAGCTCGGCAGCACGAAAGAGAATCTCGGCGCGCTTCGGAGCCGGGACCAGCCGCCACTTTTTGTACGCGGCTTTGGCGGCGTCCACAGCCGCATCAACGTCTTCCGAAGTCGAGGAGACAAACATTCCGACCAACTCATCCGTGTTCGCGGGATTGCGGTTCTCGTAGGCTTTCCCACTGCGCGACTCCACCCACTCGCCATTAATAAAATTCTTGAAAACTCGAGGCGCTACTGCCGTAGCCATACTCTTTCCTCCGTTGCCCTAAGATTCCAGTCTGAAAGTCTCGTTGTGCCTGCGGGATTCAACACGGGGGCACCATCGCGCGGAATCTAAATTCTACCGTTCGTTGCAGATACCGTCAAATCGGGCTCCCTCGGTTTTGAGAATTGTCCCATTTCGCACAGATTGTTAGCCCCTCTTATGGCCAAAATGACATGAAAACTCAGAGCCCACGAGGCTTCATCCCAAGGAACCAAGACACTCCGGTGTCATTCAGGACTAACATGAGCGGGAAAAACCTGCGAGACGTCCCGGCAGACCAACGGACCAATGCCGAGGGGAAGCAAGTACTAAACAAAGTGTTGTTGGCCGTGCCCGATAATGAATATGAGTTGATGCGTGCTGACTTGACGTATATCGACCTGCCAAGTCATCTCAGCCTTCATGAGCCGACACAAAATATCGAGTTCGTTTATTTCCCGAACCGCGGAATGGTTTCTCAAGTTGTAGTGACCAAAGACGGGCGAACTGTGGAAGTGGGTGTGGTGGGCAAAGAGGGCTACGTCGGGGCAGGATTGGCAGCCGGCGTGAGCAGAAGTTCCGTGCGGGAAATAATCCAAATTGCCGGCGATGGCTTCCGAATGAAAGGGAATGCGCTTCAACGCATTCTCCAGTCGGCGCCACAATTGCAGGTGATACTGAGCAGGCATACCGGCCTTCAAGGAATGCAAGTCGCGCAGACCGCGGCGTGCAATCGACTGCACGATATACAGCAGCGCCTCTCGAGGTGGCTGCTGATGACTCAGGACAGGGTGGAAGCCGGACTGCTTCCGATCACCCATGATTTCATTGCGACGATGATGGGTACTGACCGATCCACCGTGAGCTTGGCAGCTTCCGTGATGCAAAAAGACGGAATCATAGATTACGTCCGAGGTGCAGTGAAGATTGTGAACCGCCGGAAACTGGAGAAATCCGCATGTGAGTGCTACAGCGTCATTCAACAGCTCGAGGATGAACTCGGACTGAGATAACAATTCTTTTTAGTGTTGGATACCCCACAGACAGCGACCCCATCTCTCGCTACTCTTTTCGCCTTGCGTGATCATTTCCGTTTTGATGCGAGTTCAAAAAGCGCTGACCTGCGCGGAACCGCGTTCCAGGCAATGAAAGACTTGCTATTCCCGTCGTCGTGTCGTTGAAGACCAGCGTCAGGCCGCTTTTCGAAGAGCCGTAACCGCAACAAGTCTCGAGAGGTTCAGGTGGCGATGAGTCGCAAACTCGTATGGGTCGAAAGCCAGAATTTTCAAGGCTGGGGTTGCTCCGGATGCGCATGGGCGTTCAAGCCTGACGGGTTGCCCATCGGTGAATCCATCGACGAGATGAAGATGCACTACGAACGCCAGCGCGAAAAGGAGTTCAGTGCTCATGTCTGTGCCGAGCACCCGAGAGGCACAAAAGCCCCCCGTTAGGCTGATCACTCGCGGCCGCCCAACCTCTGAGTAAGCTGACATTTTGAAAACCGCCGTTACACACACTACAATAAGTTCGCATTCCAGCCGCGAACGTGCTACACTTTTTTTGCGCTTAATACCTCGGTTGTGTTGTGCGGTCCCTCGAGTTGAGTTGTTGATCTGAGATTGCCCGCCTGCAGTTTTCTCCGTACGTCTTCAGCGTAATCTAAAACAAGACTGGCAATGCGAATTGCCGCGCTTGCGCCGAAGTTGTGTGCGCGCCGCGATCGCTCCAGCCAGCAAGAAAGCAAGACGAATGCAAAGTTTTACAGAATTACCGATCTCCGCCTATATGAAAGAGAGATTGGCACACGCGCGATTTTCGACGCCGACCCCCGTGCAAGCTGCGGCCATTCCGCAAGCGCTCGAGGGCAAGGACGTGCTCGCAACCGCGCAAACCGGAACCGGCAAGACGCTGGCGTTTCTGATCCCGGTGATCGAGCAACTGCTCAAGAGCAAAACTACTGGAATCGCAGCGCTGGTCCTGGTGCCAACGCGTGAATTGGCCATGCAAGTGGTGGCGCAGTTCAACGCATTGCGCGGCACGCAGCTTGTGCCCGCTGGGCTCGTGGTTGGAGGATTGGCGGAGGGCGCGCAACTCAACGCCATCCGCAAGGGAGCCCGGGTAGTTGTCGCTACTCCTGGCCGCTTGGAGGATTACCTGGATCGCAAGCTTTTCAATTTCAACTCGCTGCGCATCCTGGTCCTCGACGAAGCGGACCGCATGCTGGACATGGGATTTCTCCCGGCCATCAAGCGCATCGCGGCGATACTCCCGAAAGACCGCCAAACGATGTGCTTTTCCGCGACGATGGAAGCATCCGTCGCACACCTCGTAAAAGACTATCTGCGAAATCCGGCGCGTCTTGCGTTCGGCTCGACGCTTAAGCCCGCCGAGAATGTGCGGATGCAAGCGTTCGAAGTATCCGTCGACCGCAAGCAGGAAATGCTGCAGCGTTTGCTTGCCAAAGAAACCGGGCGATGCCTGGTCTTCTCTCGCACCAAGCGCGGGACCGAGCGCATTACGAAGAGTCTTAACCGCGACGGCTTTTCCGCGGCCATGATTCATGGTGACCGCTCGCAGTCCCAGCGCACCGCAGCACTGGCGGGCTTCCAGCAAGGGCGGTATCGCGTGCTGGTGGCCACCGATCTGGCTTCGCGCGGGATTCACGTGCAGGACATCGTGCACGTCATCAACTACGATTTACCGGAAGTGGCGGAAAATTTCATTCATCGCGTCGGCCGAACCGGTCGAGCCGGCGGACACGGAGTTGCGACCACTCTTTTCTCCAGAGAACAGCGCTCGGAGCTGTTTCAGCTGGAGCGGACGCTTGGCATTCGCATCGAGCGGCTGGCAGCTGATGCTAATTCCGCACTCCATAGCAATTCAGGAAAGATGCATGATCGTCCCCAGTTCCGGACGGAATCCGCCGTCCCGCAGAATCGAGGCGCGGTCAAGCCCACCGTCAGGCCAACGATGATTGCCCTGCCGGGAGAGGTGCTCCAGGGACATATAGAGAGTTAAGTCGTATTTAATCGGATGGTTAAGTACGTGGATTCGAGGAGCGGGCCGAAGGGTTCCGCTCCTCGTCATTTAAAGTCTGCTTTTTGTGCGCCTTGCGTGCTCGGGAATATTTTTCGTGGCTGGAGAGTCTCTGCAATAACCGATGTTTCTCCTGGAGCGCGCGAACCGGCTCGGAGCACCCAATTGGGTTGGTTCGCGCGCGAGTTACCGAGGTATTTGGGAGAGTTCGCCGCTGTCTGCGAATACCCTTTCTACCCCCGCTGGCATGAAATTCCCCACTCGGCGCCATAGTCCTATTTTCGGTGCTTTCACAACGACGTAGTTTGCGCAGAAGCACACACTTCTCCTCCTCCTCAACAGCCTCTCAATTTGAGTATTGACCTGAAGTAGGTAGATTACTGCGGTCGTGGAACGGTGGTTGATGGGCTAGTAGTTAGAGAAGAGGAGTTGACCGAGGGCATGGGCGGCGCGAGTCCGGCGGTTTGGGAACCGAGCCCCAGCTTCTGCAAAGTCTTGGCGTCGAGCTTCCCTGAGGGGTTCAGGCCGTGTGACTCTTGAAATTTCTTCATGGCGTCAACGGTCGCGGAGTCCCACTTACCATTGGGCGCGCCACTAAACGAACCATCTTTGCCAAGAGCCGTTTGAATTTCTGAAATCCGGTCGGAAGTCGGCTCTTTCTGACCTCGCACTCGGCGAATCGATTTCTTGGATGTTTTCCCGTGCCGCATCTTGGTTCCGCTTTTGACCGCGGACGACTTCGAGGATTTTGTGGTCTGCGCGGCTGCTACGGCACCAGCCACACTCATATCCGCTGCAACGAGCAGCGTCAGAGCCAGGGGTATTGCTGTTCGCATTCGCATAGGTCTTCGCTTAAAGCGCAGAAAGGGAGACGCTTGCGTCTCCCCCAAACTTATAGCTGCTAGTTCTCCGTCGCCGGAACCACGCCGGAGAGATACTCGGTCAAGATGCGGTCGCTGTCCTGGCGGCGCAAGACTTTGAAAACAACGTTATCGCCGGGTTTCAGCTTCTTAACAGCCGCCCGGTAGTCGTCCAGAGAGGAAATCGGTTCATGGTTGATTTCGGCAATCACATCGCCGCGGCCGAAATTTAGATCATCAGAGGCAAAGCTGGCGGGATCCACATCGGTCACGATGACGCCCTTTGCGCCTTCCATGCCGAAACGCTGAGCGCGATCTTTACTGAGATTGTCAACATGGAGGCCGAATTCGCTCGGCGCAACTTCACCGGGCTGGTCGCCCATGCGCCCCGCCGTGTTCGGGAAGACGTGCGTGCGGTCCTCAACGGTGGCAGTGGTATCTTTCTGAGCGCGATCGCGGACATAGGAGAGCTTTACCTTGCTCCCGATGGTAGCTTGAGCGATGGGATTGACGAGGTCATTGCCGGTCTTTACGGGCTGGCCGTTCACACTGGTGATAACGTCACCGCCCTTGAGGCCGGCCTTTTCCGCGGGGCTGCCGGGCTCGACGCCCGCGATTACCACGCCATACGGCGCGCCCAAAGATTTCAAGGTGATGGGATTGGTGCCAAGATCTTCCTGGAAGCTCACACCAATCGAGCCGCGAGTCACTTTACCGTTGGCAATGAGTTGGTTGTAGATACTGATCGCGGTATTGGAGGGCAGCGCGAAGCCAACGCCTTCATAGCCGCGGCTGCCTGTGATGATAGCGGTGTTGATACCGATGACCTGTCCCGCTAGATCGACGAGCGGGCCGCCGGAGTTGCCGGGATTGATAGCCGCGTCCGTCTGTAGGAAGCGCTGAAATTGTTTGGCAAGGCCGAGGCCGCCGCGGTCTTTCGCGCTAATGATTCCGGCGGTGACCGTGGCTTGCAGACCAAAAGGACTACCGATGGCAAGAACCCAGTCGCCGACTTGCACGCCGTCCGAATTGCCAAGCTTGGCAATGGGAAGTTCCTTGTTCACATCAATCTTGATAACGGCCAAATCCGTGTCGTCGTCGGCGCCGACAACCTTCGCGGTGTAGCGTGCGGTGTCGTTGTTGAGCTGGACTTGAATTTTCGTGGCGTTTTCGATGACGTGATTGTTGGTGAGAATGTAGCCGCGCTTATCAACGATGACGCCGGAGCCGAGGCTGCGTTCCGCCTGAGGAGGAGCGTCCTGACGGCCGTCGAAGAAGCGATCGAAAAAGTCCTGCATGGGGTCGTCGTCCTCACCGGGATTAGCCGGATGAGCACGGCGTTTCTTACCGCCGGACTTACGCTCGAGAACTTGCGTAGTCGCGATGTTCACCACCGCAGGCTCGACGCGATTCACAATTCCGGAAAAGGAGCTAGTGGAGGGAATGGGATCCGGTACGGCGAGCCTCGCGGCGTCCGTACCGCCGAACGATTTCATTGCGGAAACGCGGCCCGAAATGACCGAGCCAATCATGATTCCGAGAACGAGAGTGAACGCTACAAAAAACGACGCCAGATATTTGCGGCGCCGCGCCCAATTGAAAATCTCTTTCACTTGCTCTCCCATGTCCCTGCACCTAACTTTCTTGGCCGCACAAGTTTGCCCCGCCATGCCGACAGTTCAACGATTCCACGCACAGCAATCCTCACAGTAAGTATAACACCGCGAATACAGGAGAGTTGCCATGGAAAAGCGATGCACCGGAAGCATCACTGTCCCAGAGGACGGGGTCTCAAAAGATGCTTTGTGGCCAGGTGTCTCATTGTCTCAGTAAGGTTAGACGCAGGAACCCATGATTTTGTTGTCAAGGGATTGTAGGCTTGCCCTTGGGTCGCGGTGGTACTCCATCTTACCGTGTAGGGTAATGGGTCCGTTTCTGATTAGCCCGGGCGAGCTCAGTTCTATGCATCGAGTCGGTGCTCATAAGGCACAGACTCACCATGCTCGAGATAGCGTCGAAGGATGCGCAGATACATGGCCCAGCAGTAGCATGAGATTCGCCAGTGCTCATTGGCCAAGGGCCAGCCGGTATGATAAAAGCACACGTTCGTTGTTTGCCCGTCGTGGAGACGAAAGCCGACACGCGTACCATTCCAGTCTGGGTTCGCGTGCAGGATTTGGAGTTCGAATTCCGAAGGCGCGATGCACTTGGTCACCAGCGCACGCCAGTCGAACTGAGGTCCGAACCAAAGTTTATACTCCTCTGCTTCCGCCGGCCGTCCAGACGATTTCTTCGTCCACCAGGCATCTAGCCCGCGGGGAGTGCTTATGGCCTCGAACGCGCGATCAGTGGACACCTTGATTGGAAAGTCATGAAAAATATCTGGCATGGTCACCTCGATTCCTGAGGGGATCAGTGTGAAAGTGTAACCGCCGTTCGGATTCATTTCTACCTTCACTTGGATGTGCCGGGAAAGCGGAAACTAGGCTCGACCCGACAATCTACGGACGGATTCGCGAATTGGAAGTCAGGACACCACTATGCAGAAGTCTCTGCTGATCATCTGCGTTTGAGGTGACGATCAAAGCCTGAATAAGAACCGCAGCCACTCCATTTGCTCAAATAAAGTTTTCGATTCTTGTTGACACCCGCACTCGTAAGGAACAGTATCAGTTCGTGGTTTCGTTGTTTGAGGCGAAACTCCCGCTTCTCAGTCCATTCGCGGTTTCTTTAAAAGGACAAGCTCCGCATCGAGCGCCAACAGGGCAGAACCAACTGGGTTCTTTTTATTCCCTCACGCGGGGCCCTACCTCCTGTTCGACGTGCAGGTTTACACATCCAGACGCCAGCGGTTTCAAGTTAGATCGCTCAAGCCCGGCTCGCTACATGCGAGTAGGAAATTCGTGTTTTCAAAAAGGAGATTCACCATGTCTGAACAAAATAAAACTAACATCCGTCGTTTGTTCGAAGAAGTTTGGAACAAGGGCCACGTGCAAGTGGCAGACGAACTGTTCGCACCCACATACACTCATCACGACAGCTCAACGCCCGATTTGGGGCGAGGCCCTGAGAGTGAGAAAAAGAGAGTGACTCTTTACCGCAATGCCTTCCCCGACATTCGACTCACGATCGAGGACATGCTTGCCGAAGGCGAAACAGTTGTGGCTCGCTGGTCTTGCCGCGGTACCCATAAGGGCGAACTCAACGGTATTGCGCCAACTGGGAAGCAATTCAACATCACCGGCATAAGCATTGCCCGCTTTTCGAACGGCAAAATGTTCGAAGGCTACATCAACTGGGACGCTTTGGGTCTCATGCAACAGCTCGGTGTTGTCCCTGAACTCGGAAAAGCCAAAGCCGCCGCCGCTTCCGCCCCCGCTAGGTAGCCGACTAGACTTCGTCGATGAATCGGAAGGCCCGATCATACATCGGGCCTTCCGATTTACGTTCTCTTTCCATAGGTGAGACTCTTCCTGCCCGGGCGTTTAACTCAAATACAAACTCACAACACGACGCATGGATTGTCGTCGCCGCGCCAAAGTTATTATCGGCTCTCAGTTGCCGTGGCCGTGCGCTGGAACAGAACACTTGCTTAACAGCGGTGCTGCTTTGCAACTTGCTATCAATGCCCGGCAACTTCCTGTAGCGGAGAGCCTCTCTTACAACGTGGTGATGGACCGGAAGGGCTGCAGAGCATTTTTCTGTATCCGATTCCTGGTAGCGAACCGGGTGAATCTAAACTAGAGTACTGCCCACAAAGTGCTGCCAGATCGTATCGAGGCAGAGACTAGTTGGAGGGTCAGCTCCGTGGTCCACATCACGACATACAAGAGCGTAGGCTACGACGTATTTGTAAGAACTTGCAGTGCCGTGCGTGCATTTGCATGTGCTCGCATTTACAGTGGTCCAGCTAACTATCACGGCGGAGGCCGCAGCTTCGAGTCCCCTCGTCCCTCCGATTCTTTCAAAAACACTTGACCATGATCCGAAGTTCACGCAGCGCACTCATCTATGCGGCCACCCTCGGAGTAAGCATCGGTACCTTTTTCTTGATTCGATCCTTCGGCGCCGCCCTCGTAGCCACCGGACCGCAAGCGCCCGTCAGACCCCCGACAACCGAGACGCCTGGCATCTTGCTTCATATATTACTCGCGCTAGTTGTCGTTCTTGTCGTAGCACGTCTACTTGGCGCAATGTTTCGCAGGCTGAATCAACCTCAGGTAATGGGAGAAGTGGTCGCCGGGATTCTTCTGGGACCATCCTTTCTTGGTTGGATTGCGCCGGGGGTTGCTTCTCAAGTCCTTCCTGTGAATACCGCGCCGTATCTTGCGGTGATCGCTCAGGTCGGCGTGGTGCTCTACATGTTCCTGGTCGGTCTCGATCTGGATACTGATCTCTTGCAAAAGCGCACCCAAGCTGCCGTTGCCATCTCTCACGCCAGTATCGTCTTGCCCTTTTTGCTAGGAGCTGCATTCGCGCTCTGGTTATATCCCCTGTATTCGACTGGTGTATTCTCCTTCACCACATTCGCACTTTTCATCGGGGTAGCAATGTCCATAACCGCGTTCCCGGTGTTAGCACGCATCCTTACCGATCGAGGCATGCAGAAGACGCGCCTGGGAGTGCTTGCGCTAGCGTGCGCCGCGATCGATGACGTCACCGCATGGTGCCTGCTTGCCTTCGCTATCAGCGTCGCGCATGCGCAGACCGGAAGCCTTCTGTTCACTTTGATTACGACGATTGGGTTCATCTTCTTCGTGTTGCTGATTGCGAAGCGAGGTGCTTTGTGGCTCGTGCGGCGGCAGACCGCGAGAGGCCGAACAACACAGGACATGTTCGCCATAGTCTGCGCTGCCTTACTGCTATCGGCATTGGTGACAGAGCGAATCGGAATTCATGCGCTTTTCGGTGCTTTCCTTTTAGGAACCGTGATTCCGCATAATTCTGTGTTGGCGCGCGATATTCGGGCGAGGTGTGAAGACCTGGTAGTGGTGCTCCTGTTGCCGGTGTTTTTCGCCTTTACAGGCATGCGAACTCAGATCGGTCTGGTGCACGGAACTCGCGATTGGATGGCCTGTATTCTGATAATCGGCGTGGCGTCGCTCGGCAAATTCGGGGGCAGTTTTCTCGCTGCTCGATGGACCGGGTCGGATTGGCGTGAAGCTGCTTCGCTAGGCGTTTTAATGAACACTCGCGGGTTAATGGAGCTTATCGTGCTCAATATTGGTTTGGACTTGGGCGTCCTTTCGCCAGTGTTATTTACGATGTTCGTTTTAATGGCCCTCGTGACGACGCTGGTGACCACCCCGATATTACATCAGTTGACCAAATCTCGAGGTCAATGCTCAGAGCAGGCCGTCACTGGAACCAGGCCGTTCGGACCTGAGCAGAAATCCGAACAAGCTAGCTTGTCACATGACCGCCGAAGCAGGCCTGACTAAGTTCACTGGGCCGTGTAGTCGGATTACCTGACATCAGTGGTATTGCCAACGCCCAAATCGTGGCTGGGCACTCCGCGCTTGGTTTTGGTGCACTCCAACAAGTAGGGTAAGCGGGGAGCAAGAGATGGCTGGTCATCGTAAGTAATCAGTACGCCGCCGATCAGAATTTAGCGGAGGGCAATTTCGGGCTGCACTGGTGCGGATCGCAGACCAGCCAAAAGGGATATTCCGGATGAACAATGGCGTCGTCATGCCCGACCGTGTGAGTTGGGGCATGGTCCTGTCTGCTTGCGTGTTGCAACTCGTGCTAGGAACCACGTTGGCGTGGACGCACCTCCCACTTTGCGATGAGGGTTTCTATGGCGTACCGGCGCACGTATTAAGCGTCACGGGCGCTATGAGGAATCCGGTCCTGGAGTCCGCCGGGGTCAGCTACCTGCGCGGTATCGACCGAACCTTCTACTGGACGGCGCCGATGGGTATCGTGCTGCAGGCGGGAGCATTTAAGGTGTTTGGTTTCGGACTTTTGGTTCAGCGCGAATTGTCTGTCGTTTGTGGTTTGGGTGCGGTGCTGTTTTGGTATTTGGCTTTGCGGCGCCTTGTTGCGGAGCGGGTTGCGGCCCTGGCGGCGGTTTTACTTTCTATGGATTTTGTCTTTCTCTCGCTGTCGTCCCGGGGGAGAGCGGATATGATCAGTCTTTTTTTCGCGATGGCCGCGTTGGCGGGATACATGCATTGGCGGGAGCGGTCCCTCGTGCTGGCACTTGCCGTGGCGAATGCTGCTTGCGCATTGAGCGGGATGGTTCATCCCAATGGCGGCATCGCGGCGCTGGCATCGTTGGTGGTTTTGACTTTGTACCTGGACCGAACGCGGCTGCGATGGAGACATTTAGCTGTCGTTGCGGCCTGTTACGGAGTCCTGGGTCTGGGCTGGGGGTTGTACATCGCTAAAGCTCCGGATCTATTCGTGGCGCAGTTTTTCGGAAATGTGGCAAGTCGGTTTGTAGGCCCAATCACATTGACTCGGATGATCAAGGGCGAGGTGACGCAGGTATGTGTCTGCTTTTGGCCTGGAGAATGCGCGTGGCGTAAGGCTGGTGCGGTATCTCCTTCCGGTGTCCTACCTATCTGCGATTGCGTTCTGTGCATTCTCTAAGGAACTCCGCCGTCGATCGGGGATCTTGCTCATGATGTTTGTCGCCGTCTCGCTCACGCTCGTCTTTTTGGAAGGTGGAAAGCAGGGCTGGTATTTGGTCAACCTGAGTCCCTTGTTCTGCGCGTTCCTGGCGATTTCCGCGAATCGCTTGTGGGAGAGCGGGAACAGCATGGCGCGGACGATTGCTGCTGCGCAGGCGCTTATCGTTCTGCTCGGAGTCGCGAGCCTTGTCTATACTGCCAGCAACCGAAATCTCCAACGGCTCTACCAGCCAACGGTTGCTTTTCTTAATGCCAACGTGCGGCCAGAGGATGTGGTATTTGCGCGTTCGGAGTTTTACTTCGGGCTGCAGTGCCGGACCTGCCTTCGGGACGATGCAAATCTCGGCGCTCTCTCCGGCCGGCGCGCCCAGTACATCGTGCTCGAACCGGACTATACCGATCATCTGGTGGAATTGCGGGAGAAGAGTCCGGTGATCTATCGCGAGATTGAACAGCGCCTGAACACGGAGTACCAGGAAGTGTTTCGAAACCCCAATTATCAGGTCATGCGGAGGACCGCGGCCGGTTTTTGAGAAGCGTCAGGGCGTGTTTCGTCAGGTTCCTGTGAGTGCGACAGCAGTGTCTCGTGCCTCCTGCGATCGATCGGCGCGAATTATGGTTCACTACTTTCTGAAAAAACCCAGACGTGTTCCGCTGGCACTTTAGCGACAACGGGTCCATTCTCTGCCGTATGGCAAACGGATCGATGAAAAGCCCCCAACTTCCTGTGGCGCTAGCTCTTGACAAATACTTGCGTATCTAGGATAAATATAAAAGCTGCGGTTGCGGCGACACGTGGCGATTTAGGGCAACTTGCTCCACGTAAAAAACTGCTAAAGAGCTGTAGAGTATCCCAGAAGAATTTCTGAGACCCTCCGAGCACTTTGGCACGGAGGGTTTTTCGTTTTGCCTCCCTGCTGCCCTAATCGAATTTACCGTGTATCTGAATATTGAATAGGGTGCAGGAATGTCCGAACTATTTGAATTGCGATGTAAGGCTTGCGGGAAAACCTCGGGAAATGCGCCGCGTTCCTTCTGCGAAGAATGCTTCTCGCCTCTGGAAGTCACCTACGACTACGATTCTCTGAAGAAAAAGACTCGACGCGAAAACCTGGCTGGCCGCACATTCAATATGTGGCGTTACGCGGAGCTTTTGCCCCTGCCGGAAGACTTTACGCCAGTCAGCGCGGTTGGCGGGACACCTTTGGTTGCCTCGCGGAAACTTGCGTCGCTCTGGGGCATCAAGAATGTGTATTTCAAGAACGATGCAGTCTGCTTCCCTTCCCTGTCGTTTAAAGACCGCGTGGTGGGAACGGCTCTGGTAGCCGCGAGGCGGTTTGGTTTTGAAACTGTAGGGTGCTCTTCCACTGGAAATTTGGCGAATGCGGTTGCAGCGCAGGCGGCGCAACAGGGATTTGACGCGTGCGTGTTCATTCCCGCCGATCTCGAGCCTGCCAAGGTTCTAAATACTGCGGTGTACGGAGCGCGTATCGTTCGAATCAACGGAAACTACGACCACGTGAACCGGCTTTGCGCGCAGGTGGCGGACCGCTTTCAGTGGGGGCTGGTAAACGTAAATCTTCGCCCCTACTATTCGGAAGGTTCGAAAACGCACGGTTACGAAATCGCGGAGCAGCTTGGCTGGCACTTGCCGGACAACGTAGTGGTGCCCATGGCAGGCGGGTCGCTGATTACAAAGATCGCCAAGGCCTTCAAAGAGCTGGTGACGCTGGGATGGGTGGAAGAAAAGCCCGTGAAATTCTTTGGTGCGCAGGCGACCGGATGTTCGCCCATTGCCGATGGCGTGAAGCGCAACCTCGCGCGCTTTGAACCTCAAAAACCCAATACGATTGCGCGGTCGCTGGCAATCGGAAATCCGGCGGACGGGTCGTTTGCGATCAAGCTCATTCGCGAGAGCGGAGGCTGGGCGGAAGACGTCTCCGATCCTGAAATCGTCGAGGCTATAAAACTGCTCGCGGAGACGGAAGGCATTTTTACGGAGACCGCGGGCGGCGTGACGACGAGCGTGACGCAAAAACTTATCCGACAAGGACGAATTGGGGCCGATGAGACTACCGTCGTATGCATCACGGGAAACGGACTGAAGACGACCGACGCCATCGCCGCGGAATTTCCGGTTACGGAAGCTATCGAGCCACGGATTGATGCATTCGAAGCCTACCTTGAGAACCAATTTACCGTCGCCGCGGCTAGTGCCGGGGCAAAGTAAGGAGACGCAGCAAACATGCCAGTTACCATTGAAATTCCGACAGCGTTCCGCCGCTTTACGGACGGCACGCCAAAGATTGACTGTAGTGCGCCGACGATTGCCGAAGCGCTGAACGATTTGACCACGCGCTTTCCTGCCCTTTCTCGGCATGTTCGCGACGAAGAGGGACAGATTCGCCAATTTCTCAACGTCTATTTGAATGAAGAGGATATTCGCTTTCTTGGCGGCGAAGGGCTGTTCGCTGAAAGAGGGAGATCGCGTCTTGCTGGTTCCATCCATCGCGGGGGGCTAGACGAATCCGGCCAAGGTCCCCAGGGCACCGCTAAAATATTTGGTGGTACAGCCGGGTTACGTCCCGCCGGGCTTTCAATCCGTTCGAACTCAGCTATCATGCTAAGGTGCCGGAGCGGCCCATGAGTTACTACGCGCTTTTTTATCGGGAAGTGGTTCCAGACTTTATCGAGAAGCGAACCGCTTATCGTGAAGAGCATTTGGGACTGGCTAGAGAGGCGCACGCGCGGGGTGAGCTGGTGCTTGCCGGCGCACTGGCTGATCCACCAGATGGAGCGCTGCTGGTGTTCCAGGCGAGCGACCCTACGCCAGTCCAGGAATTTGTCCGCAAAGATCCTTACGTTCTCAACGGCCTGGTGAAGAGATGGGAAATTCGCCCGTGGACCGTAGTGGTCGGAAACCAATAGGAGCCTGGCTGGAATGATCGCCCGCTTGTGGTCCGCTCGTACAACGACAGCGCAGTCCACTCGATACCTGGAACATTTTTGGCAGAGCGTGGTGCCCTCACTCCGTAAAGTTCGATGGGTACGTCGCCGCTAGCGTCCTTGTAAGGACCTATCGAGACTTGGTCGAAATACTGGTCACAACCTTCTGGCAGTCCTATAAGGCGATAGATGCTTTTGCAGGGACCGATCGAGAGACGGCTGTTGTGGCCAGCGAGGCTGCTGCCCTCTTGACGGACTACGACCGGCGGGTGCGGCACTACGAAGTCGCCCAAATGGATGGCGTCACTTTCAGGCAATCCTAATTAGTTGGGTCTGGCAGGAAACATTTCCGAGGGAATCTTCGTTACTTAGTCCAGAACCCTCGGAGGTATGTCCATGCGGACTCCATTCCTGTTGGCGACCATGCTAGCGCTCAGTGCTGCTTCGGGCGCGGCCCAGACCAAACTCGACGTAAAAGACATTCAGGATCATCCGTTTACAGCGGATTTCAATTCCGGCGGAAAGCTTCGGATGTACCTGCGTTCTGGGGACTTCCGCATCATGGGCGGAGACGGAGAACAAAATCACTGTCCGAATCACGGGGCGGAAACGCTTCAAAGCCAGCGACATGAGGGTTCAGCTCGAAGGATCAAGCAATGCTGCGAACTTGACCATCAGTGGCGGGCCCAAAAACGATCTAGAGGTCACCATCGAGGTGCCGAGGAAGACCGGACTTTTCGTCCGTATGCCTGCGGGAAATCTGGAACTTCGGCACGTGGTCGGGGATAAGGATGCGGAACTGCACGCAGGCGAGATCATCATCGATGTCGGCGACGTCTGCCGATTATTCGCGCGTGGATGCCTCGGTTTATTCCGGCGGGCTGGAGGCGAGCCCGTTTGGCGAGTCCCATGGAGGACTTTTTCGCTCTTTTCACAAAGAAGGCAACGGAAGATACCACCTGCATGCCCATGTCGGGGCTGGCGACTTGACACTGCAATAGCCCTCCCTGGCGTCACTATCTAGAAAGGGGCACCGCAACATTTGTCTGCGGAAAAGTGTTTTACCACCATGAGGCTACGATTAGCCATTTACGGTGCTGCTTCCCTGGTGCTTCTCGCTTTCTACGCACCAGCGCGAGCAGTGACTTCCTTCATCGCTGGACTGCGAGATCGTTAAGATAGTCTCCAGCTTGGCTATCTAGGGCCACACTAGGGGTTCCACACCGGCATCGCTCGCGCTCACAAACTAAGACAAACCCGCAAAGTATTTGAAATCCGCATTCCGAGTAGACGTGCGTGCAAACCGTGTGTAGAGTCCGCAGCAGATTCGCGGCATCCACGCATTCGTAAATACGACCCTGATCGATTGGAGATCGTAAACAATGCCGGATTCGGCAAGCGAATCTCGAAGCGCGCCACGTGACCGCGAGCTTTCGACAGCTCTTTCTCCAGTAGCTCGCGCTGTTGGCGATCTCCGTCTTCATCAACTACATCGATCGGGGCAGCCTGTCAATCGCCTCGCCCGCGCTGAAGGATGAGCTTCATCTCTCGCCATGCCAACTTGGCTTTTGCTGTCGGCATTTTTCTGGACCTACGCCGGTTTTCAGATCGTTTCCGGGTGGATGGTCGACCGTTTCAACGTGAATTGGGTCTTGCCAGGAGGATTTTTTATTTGGTCGGTCGCCACGGCAGCGACTAGTCTCTTGCACGGATTTCCTGACGATTTTGGCCATGCGACTCTTCTGGGCAATGGGGAGTCCGTGGCTTTCCCTTCGTACAGCAAAATTCTCGCCAAGCATTTCCCGAGGACGATGCGAGGACGCGCCAATGCCATCGATCGCGGCGGGCATCGCCGCGGGACCTGCGTTCGGAACATTTTTCGGTGCGATGCTCATTGCGCGGTATGGCTGGCGGCCGATTCTTTATCGGACTGGGCCTCCTCAGCCTCTTGTGGCTGCTTCCCGTGGACGATGTGGATGCCAGCGGGCCCGGGATTGCCAGTTTCCCCTCACGGCGCCAAACTCCCGGCATGGCGGAAATTCTCAAACAGCGCTCCGCCTGGGGTACGTTTGGCGGGCTCTTTTCTTACAATTATCTTTCCTATTTCCTGCTGACCTGGCTCCCGATTATCTTGTTCACGAAGCCATTTCTCGATGCAAAAAATGGGCAGAGATTGGCGGGGAGGCTTATCTCATCCTGGCTTCTTCCGCATTGATTTCGGGTTGGATTTCCGATTCTGGATCGCGGGAGGCGGCAAACCGACTCGCGTGCGCAAGACTTTTACGGCCTCTGGGCTGGCATTAAGCTCGCTTTCTGTATCGCCGTGGTTGCGTTTGCTTTCGATTCGCGCCTCGCAATGCTTTTTTCTGTTCCGACTTGCGCCGCGGCAGGGCTTTGTACTTCCAATCTTTGGGCGATCACGCAGACGCTTGCAGGGCCGTTGGCGGCGGGTAAATGGACCGGGCTGCAAAATTTCGCTGGGCAATTTTGCCGGGATGGTTTCGCCGGCGCTGACCGGATTTGTTGTGCAGCGGACGGGGCATTTTTTCTGGGCATTTGCTGCGACGGCGGTCGTCTTGCTGGGAGGGGCGATGTCGTGGGCATTTGTCGTCGGGCCGGTTGAGCCGGTGCAGTGGGAGTCGAAGAGATTCGTCACTGCTCCCGATGCCTCAGCCAGACTGAGAAACGGACGCTCGCGCTACGGTCTCTGCCATCTCCCAGTTTCGGCGGAACGGAAGACCGCTTCTATCACGGCCATGTTGCCAATAGCGTCCTCGATGGAGACCGGAACTTCGCCATCTCCGCGGACGGCGCGCGAAAAAACGTCGCCCTGAATGGTGTACTGATCGCATGTTGGGAAAGATTCCGTGCTGACGCCGCCGCCGAAGACATCGCGGCCGTCGTCGATGAAAATGCGGCAAGGGCGGTCGTTTGGTGCGTTGAAGGGTATTTCGATTTCGATGCGGCCTTTCGTGCCGAGGAACTGCATTCGCTGGTAGGGAACGAGCTGGGTGCTGCACGTGAAGACGGACTGGCCCGAGGGGAAATCGAGAATGACGGAAGCCAGGCGATCGGTATTGAATTCGGGGTCGCGTTCCACGAGCCCAATGACTCGCGATGGTTCTTCGCCGAAGATAAAGCGCGAAGTAGTGATGGGATAGCAGCCGATGTCGTACATGCCTCCGCCGCCCCAATCGAGGACGTTTCGGATATTCGCCGCGTCGCGATTGAAATAGCTAAAGACTCCCACAATCGAGCGCAAGTCTCCGATTCGGCCGGAACGAATTAGATCTCGTGTCCGCAGCCATTGAGGGTGCGTGCGAACCATAAATGCTTCGCCAATTTTTACATTGGCGCGGTTGCGCGCATCGAGGAGCACTTTGGCTTCGTCAACAGTCAGGCTGATTGGCTTCTCGCAAAGCACGTGCTTTCCCGCTTCCGCGGCTTTGATCGACCACGGGACGTGCAGATGATTGGGCAAGGGATTGTAGATGGCTTCGATCTCCGGGATCGGCAAGCAGCTCTTCGTAGGACCAGTAGGCTTTGGGTATGCGCAGCTTGCGCGCTACGCTTTCGGCTTTTTTCCGTCGCGGGAGGCGATAGCGACGATGTCAGTCCAGTCGCCGAGTTGCATGGCGGGAATTACTTTGCGAACGCCGATCGCCGCTGTGCTGAGCACGCCCCACTTCACTTTTTTGTGGCCCATCGCTGCTCTCCGCAATTCCCCCTTGTATCACGCATCGCGGCAACGGCCAAATACGCGTGCTCTGGCACGATTTGTCATAACGCCGTCGACCGCGTATAAGAATTGCCATGCTCCGGACGGCTTTCCTGACGAACCTCGCAGATCCCAATCACCCTCTCTGTTGCCGACTGGCGCTGGACGATTTTTTCTATCGGCATCGGCGTTCAATTCTCTTGACCATCGGATTGATGGCTCTGGGAATTTTCCTTTTTCGGCATCGTGCAACGGACCGTACTCTTCTCTATTTCGGCATATTCGTGGTTCTTTACGCCGTCCGTGATGATTCTCGGCAAGCACGCGATTCTTTCCGTTTTCGCGATTCCTCCGGGCGTCGCTCGTCACATCGTTCGCACGATCACTTTACCATTGGCTTGCCTGCTTTGTTTTCATCCTCGAAGATCGTCCAGGCGCGCTGGAGCACGGTTTTCCAATGGGTGCTCGCAGCTCAGGTAGCTTTCACCGTTCTCGCCCTTATTTCCGAGGCGCTTCGGTGATCGCGCGGAAGCGCAGCCGACGTCGCTAACAATCTGCTCGTCCTTACCTCCTGGGTTCTCCTCATTGTTTTTTTGTTTTTACTTCGATCAGCCGGGCCGGATGCCTCGTGAACTCAAGGTTTTTGCGGTTGGGCTAGCCGTGTTATGCATATTTCGTTATTCACGCGAATCTCGCAGGTTTTCACTGTTCCCAGGAGGCGACATTGAGCCCTGGGATTTATGATTTTTGTGTGCAGCCTGGGGTATCTCGTAGCTCACCGAATTTTCGCAAGGAAGAGAGTCTCCTCTCCATCCAGAAGGAACTCCAAATCGCCCAGCAGATTCAAACATCGATCCTTCCGCGCGAGGTCCCTCGGCTCCCCGGCTTTGACATCGCCGCACGCTATTTGCCTATGAGCGCCGTCGCCGGAGATTTTTATGATTTCCTCGCGCCCAAACCCAACCAACTCGGCATTCTCATCGCGGATGTGACCGGACATGGCGTTCCTGCAGCGCTCATCGCGTCCATGCTCAAAGTCGCTTTTACGAGCCAGGCGCCTCACGCACAGGATCCTGCTCGCGTCCTGAGCGGGTTGAATAAGGCTCTCTGCGGAAAATTCGAAGAGCACTTCGTGACCGCGGCTTATCTTTACGCTGATCTTGATGCAAGAACCATCCGCTACGCTGGGGCGGGACATCCTCCGCTGCTTGTAAGCAGCCGCTCAAACGGACTGGCACAATCCATCGAACAGAACGGGTTCTTCCTGGGCATGTTTCCAGAAGCCGTTTATTCCTCGATCGAGTTCCCAATGATGCTGGCGACCGATACGTGCTCTACACCGACGGCCTGCCGGAATCCAAGAACGTGAAAGGCGAGGAGTTCAGCCTTATCCGCTGCAAACAATTTCTCGACGCAAATCCCAATCTTGCGGCGGGGGCGGTCGCGGACGGAGCTACTCAATGAGATCCGACGCTGGAGCCGCCCGCTCTTCCAATCAATCGCAAGAAGATGACATGACCTTGCTCGTTCTAGACTGCCAGTAGCAATCCCGAGGCGCATCGGTGCAATTGTCTTGAGTGAGTCGGGTGCAGCGGAGAGAGAAATGCGCATGGTGACGCTTAGAGAAGGCTCAATTGTCCGCTTTCCAGAGCGAGGAGTTTCTTCTTGACTGGAAGACCGCCGCCAAAGCCGGTTAAGTCGCCATTGCTGCCGATGACGCGATGGCACGGAATGATGATGGGTATGGGGTTGGAGCCGTTCGCCAGACCGACCGCGCGGGCTGCTTCAGGGCTGCCAATGCGGTGGGCCAGCTGGCCGTAGCTGACGGTCTCTCCGTATGGAATCTTGCGGAGGTTGCGCCAAACAAGGAGTTGAAACTCCGTACCCTCAAGGACGAGCGGCAGATCGAACTCTCTTAGCTTTCCTTCAAAGTAGGCTTGAAGCTGGCAGATCACCTCTTTGAACGAAGCTGCATCCTCTACCCAATCTCGTCGAGCGGACTTGGGCCGGCGGCCGGTTGCGAAATGCACCAGACGCAGACCGCTCGCATCCCCCGCAAGCAAAAGCGGCCCGATGGGACTTTTCATTGTGGTGTAAGAGAGAGTACCCACTTTATCTTTTTTCACTGCGCTGCTTTCCCACTTGGCTTTGCCGCGGCATACGGACTTTGAGCGCGGTACCTTTTCTCGAATTCTTCGCGTGTGCACATGGTACGAATGTCCGTGATGCGGTCCACGGCGAGTATTCCATCGAGATGATCGATTTCGTGCTGTAATAATTCGGAGAGATTCCGTTCTTCGCCCGCCCGGACTTCTCGCCACTCGCCGCCCAAATCCTGATAACGCACTACAATTTCGCGATGCCGCTCCACTTGCATAAAAATGGAGAGAAAGCTCAAGCAAGCGTCCCAGACCACGATTTTATCTCCGCTGCGTTCGGTGATTTCAGGATTAACAAGCGGCCAGGGATCAGCTCCGGGCAATTGCAGAAAAATGACTCGCAGGAGCGCCCCAATCTGAGGGGCCGAAATCGCCCGCCCATAACCCGTTGTCTCTTTCCAAAACGCCAAAGTATCGGCGAGGTCTTCGACGAGCGCCCCAATTCCCGGCGTCGCGGGATCCGACACGGGCCGCGCAATCTCGCGCAATACAGGATCACCGAGTTGCCGCAGTGTTTGGATGGCCATGCGCTTCCCCACCGTTGCCAGGATCTAAGCATGCTTATCCCAGCAACGCACCATCGTAGCGCAACCCGCGGGGAAATTAGAGGTGCAAATCTTGTCGGGACTCGTGGAGAGTCACGCGGAAATGACGTCCCGGATCGTTGTTGTTTCGCAAAGTCATTGTTATGGACGGCCGGTGCCAAGGTATGTGGCCAGGAACCAAGTGTTGCCGAATGGATCTTTGACGGCAGCGGCGCGGTCACCGTAAGGGGCGTTGCTAGGAGGAGTAACGGCGGTGGCGCCAGCACGCACGGCTTGCGCGTAGACGGCGTCGGTGTCGGGGACATAGACGTGCAGATAGGACTGCGTGGGCTGAATTTCGCCCTGAGCTTCGTCGATTTCGAAAGTAGCCCCGGCAATTTCGATGGTGGCGTGGCGGACCAGGCCGTCGGGGGATTTGTGAATGCCAGTAGCTTGGGCGCCAAAAGAGGCTTCGATGAATGGAATCATATTGTGAGCGTCGCGAAGATGAAGATAAGGCTGAACGGTGAGAAAACCTTCGGCGCCAGAGACCGAACTCTTGCGAGTAGCGATGTACCAAGTGTTGCCGAAGGGATCCTTGGCCTCGCCCCAGCGATCGCCAGAAGGATGGTCGTCCGTGGGCGCATAGATAGGAGTTGCGCCTGCATAAAGGGCGCGGGCATAAGTGGCATCGGCATCCGGGACATACAAGTGAGTGGTCATGGAACGCTGCGGATATTCTTCGTTGGCATCGCCGAGCTCGATGACAGAATTGCCGATGGAGACTTCGGCGTGCATGATGGCACCGTCAGGGCGCGGGACGCGGATGCGCTCGGCGCCTTCGAATGCGGAGACAAGGAATTCGATGAATTTCGGAGCACCGTTGACAAGGAAATAGGGTGCGATGTTCGGGAAGTCAGGGCGACGGAACTGCGCAAGCTTCTTAGGCGCCGGGGATGGAGCTGCTGCTTCTTTCATGGAAGTTCTCCTTTGCAAATCAGCCTTTAACGCAGATCTAAATTCGGGGCGCGGTAAATCGCGGAGCGAACGCGCCAGGGTCACGATCTTGGCGATGCTCGGGCTCGTTCGCGGCATGGAGCGCTGCCGTGGCCGCGCGAGCAATGCGCTGATGGCGAGATCGAGTTGTTCGGCGGGAGAGCGCTTAGGCATGGCCACCCTCCATCTGCGCGCGAAGAGTTTGCAGCGCGCGGAATTGCAACTGTTTGATGGCTCCTTCGGACTTTTTAAGGCGATCGGCGATTTCGCGGATGGTGCGTTGGTCGACGAAACGCTCGTAAATGACGCGGCGTTGTGCGGCGGGAAGTTTGTTGACCAACCCAAAGAGCTGCACCTGATGGTCGATAGCTTCGAGGTCGCCCGACGACAGCTCTGAGTGGGCGGAGATTTCTGGCGGATCGTCAGGCAAAGAATGCTCGCGAGAGGACCGCTTGTACTGATCGGCGAGGGCGTTGGAGGCAATGCGGAAGAGCCACGCGGCGAAGGGTGCGCCACGCCATTCGTAGTTGGGAAGATTGGCGAGGGCTTTGTGAAAGACTTCTGAAGTGAGATCTTCGGCGGTGGCACGGTCGCGGACGCGGGCGGAGAGGAAATAGTAGACACGATTGAAATAGAGTTCGTAGAGGGCGTCGAACTTCGCGGGGTCGCCTTGAGCGGCTCGCACGAGAAGATGCTCGTCGAGGCCTTTCGGTGAAGGCTTTTGTGCCGGACGTCGGACAGCCATCATGGCTCTGGATATAGTAACTGCCGAGGGATGAAAAAGGTTACGGAGGTGAAGATTGGAAGTTAGAGGACTTCCTCGCCGCTGTTCCGCCCGGATTGGGCCACAGGCATCTGCTGCGGCCCTGACAGGCCACTGCAAATTCATTAGGATTTGGGGGAGACCCAGTAGGTAGCGCTTTCCACATCGCGTGAATCGGAGCTATTCCAAGCCGTTAGTCCTTTACGAACTGGGCACAAAGTACCTTGGTCCTATTCCTCTATAGTCCCAAGCAGCCATAGTTTGGACATGATCGCCGATTATGAACGGAGGAGGACCAAAGGCATGAATAAAGCGTGTACTTTAGCTGTGTGTCTGATCTTTGCCGGCGTCTGCGCGGCGAAGGAGCACGACTACGAAAAGGGAACCTTAGTTCGAATGGATTCGACTTCCTGCGGGATGCAAGAGAAGGGCTCGAAAACCGTGGCTGGTGAGCTGCTAGGCACAGATGCGCAAAACAAAAAGACGCAAGAAGTTTTGTGCCAAGAATACATTCTGCAAACGGATAAGCTTACGTACCGCATCCGGCCCAAGGACGACAAGCACCCAACGCTACTGCCCATCGGAGAGACTGCGCAATTTCGTATTCATAAGGACAAGTTGATCCTGCGCGTTCCCGAAGCGGACGGCAAAGAGCGAGAATACGTCGTGGTATCGATGACGCCGCGACAGGACGCTCCGGCCCAAGCAGCAAGCAAGAACTAATCTAGTCCCATCCATCAGTAAGTGCAGCGAGGGTGCTCCACGCGTCGAGCCGTGGAACGCCGCTCTGTTTCTAAGTCCTTCCGCGCTTTCGCGGACGTGCCTCCATCGGCCTTCCCAGGTTCCGTCCCATCTTGCCTCGCGTCACACATGGGTATAGGCTTCTTGCCCTGGTGGCACGATTGCGCAACCACAGGGCTGAAGGGGTTCCGCCCTGCCTTCCTTTTCTATGCGCGAACGGGCTGCCTAAGCCGCCAAACGGCGGCTAACGAGATCAATATCTCGAAGGAGCGGGCACAATTTCCGTTGTGACTTGCTGCTCCTCGACGATTCCGATAGGGAGGATTTCATGGCAACAGCAACGACTGCAATTGAACCAAGCGTGAAGATCAGTGCAAACAAGCTGTTGATTAACGGAAAGTGGGTGAACAGCGCTTCGGGGAAGACGTTTCCGACAATCAATCCATCGACGGGAGAAGTGATTACTCAGATTGCGGAAGCCGATGCGGTGGACGTCGACAGGGCAGTAATCGCGGCGCGGGCGGCGTTCGAAACGGGCGCCTGGCGGAGGCAGATGACGGCTTCGCAGCGCGGCGCGATGATTAACAGGCTCGCCGACTTGATCGAGAAACACGCGGACGAATTGGCGCAGCTTGAATCGCTGGACAACGGCAAACCGTATCACGTGGCGCGGGCCGCAGACTTGCCGCTGACCATCGCGTGCTACCGCTATTACGCGGGATGGGCGGACAAAATTCAAGGGAAGACGATTCCCGTCAATGGCAATTATTTTTGTTACACGAAGCATGAGCCCGTGGGCGTCGTGGGGCAGATTATTCCGTGGAACTTCCCGTTGCTGATGCAGGCATGGAAGCTGGGGCCGGCGCTGGCGACAGGCTGCACGGTGGTGCTGAAACCCGCGGAACAGACGCCGCTTTCGGCGTTGCGCGTGGGCGAATTGATCCTTGAGGCAGGATTCCCAGAGGGTGTCGTAAACATTCTGCCGGGATACGGCCCGACGGCCGGCGCGGCGATTGCGCGGCACATGGACGTGGATAAGGTGGCGTTCACTGGCTCGACGGAAGTGGGCCACTTGATTATGCGCGCTGCCGCGGATACGAACCTGAAGCGAGTGACGCTGGAACTGGGCGGAAAGAGCCCGAACATAGTGTTTGCGGATGCGGACATGGACGAGGCGATTGAGGGCGCGCACTTTGCGTTGTTCTTCAATCAAGGACAGTGCTGCTGCGCGGGCTCACGGCTGTTCGTCGAGGAGAAGTGCTACGACGAGTTCGTGGAGAGAAGCGTGGCGCGCGCCAAGAAGCGCACGGTGGGCAATCCGTTTGATACGAACACCGAGCAAGGGCCGCAAGTGGACCAGGACCAGTTCAACAAGGTGATGGGCTACATCGACAAGGGCAAAAAGGAAAACGCCAAGATGCTGACAGGCGGGGGACGGGTCGGCGACAAGGGATACTTCATCGAGCCGACTGTGTTTGCGGACGTGACCGACAACATGACCATCGCGCAGGAAGAGATCTTCGGGCCGGTGATGTCGATCCTGAAGTTCAAAACTGTCGATGAGGTGGCGGCGCGGGCGAATAAGACCGCTTACGGGCTTGGCGGCGGCGGTGTGGACCAAGGACATCAGCAAGGCGCACGCCATCGCGGACAGCGTAAGGGCGGGAACGGTGTGGGTGAATTGCTACGACGTGTTCGACGCTGGAGCGCCGTTTGGAGGATTCAAGCAGTCGGGAATCGGGCGCGAACTGGGCGAATACTCGTTGTCGAACTACACGGAAATAAAGACCGTTACCGTAAAGCTGTAACAGAGCGCATCAACTTCTGATTTTGGGCACGACATGGACGCGAACCCGTTCTGGAACGGGCCCGGTATGCCGTGCCCCTACGTTTTTGTAGCTGGTGGCGTAGAATCGCGGGATGGCGGTTACGCTTCGGGCCTACGAACCGCACGACTTCGCTGCTTTGCACCGGCTGGATCAAGCCTGCTTCCCTGCCGGGATTTCCTATTCGAAGACAACATTGCACTATTTCCTTACGATTCCGAGCGCTGATTGCATCGTGGCGGCGGACGGTAAGCAGATCGCGGGGTTTCATTTTGACGGAGGAAAATCCGCCGCTGGCGCACGTGATTACACTGGACGTCGCGGAAGCACACCGGCGGCATGGAGTTGGTTCGGCGCTGCTCGCGGAGAGCGAGAAGAATCTGACGCTGCGCGGCGTGCAGATCCATCCTGCTGGAAACGGCAATCGAAAATGAAGCTGCTGTTGCCTTCTGGAAAAGGCACGGCTATCGTATCGAGGCAGTGTCTGAAGCGCTACTACTTGGGCCGGCTCGACGCCTTCGAGATGCGGAAAATCCTGCCGAATGACTTTAGAAAATTCGGATAAGAAGTCAGGAGAAGCCTGTTGAACGATTACCTTCTGTCTGTTCTGTTGGGAATTGTGGAAGGATTGACGGAGTTTTTGCCGGTAAGTTCGACGGCCCATTTGCGCTGAGCGAGGCGCTGCTGCACATCGATCTTGCCAGTGGCTACTGGAAGATGTACTCGATTGTGATTCAACTCGGCGCGATCGCCTGCTTGCCGGTTTATTTCTGGAGCCGCATTGGGGCGTTTCTCTCGACGTATCCAAAAGGCGAGCGCGGAGACCGGACGCCGCTTACTCATCCGCTGGGGCTAACGGCTGTGGCGTTTGTGATTACGGCGATTCCGTCGTTCCTGCTGACGAAGGTGATCGGTAAAAACCTGGAGAAGCCTCTTGATCATAGGGTGGTCTCTAGTGATCGGCGGGGTGTGATGTGGATCGTCGACGCAATGAACGCCAAGTCTGAAGCGGCGGGACCTTCCGGCGCGGGCGGGCGAATTCATACCTGGAAGATGGAAGACATGAGTCTGGGGCAGGCCGCCTGGATCGGTTTCTGTCAGATTTTTTCGGGAGTGTTCCCGGGAACATCGCGCTCGATGTCGACAATTGCTGGCGGTCAGCTTGCGGGGATGTCGACGAGCGTCGGCGCTCGAGTTTTCTTTTTTTCTTTCGATGCCGACGATGGCCGCTGCGACCTTATACACCTTGTACAAATCGGTGTTGGGGAAGGGCGAAAATCCGATCGGAGTCTCGCAAATCTCTCCGCATCAGTGGGTCGTGCTGGCAATCGGATTCGCGGTGTCCTTCATAGTTGCGTACGGTTCCGTTGCGTGGTTTTTGGCGTGGGTAAAGAAACATGGATTTGTGCCGTTCGCCATTTATCGAATTATCGTGGGGGCGGCGGTGTTGCTGTGGGCGTCAGGATTAGTGCGGATGACGGATTCTGGGCACACAAGCGAAAAAACAGATTGCGGCTCGCGACGAAAAGTTTGTTATATTGAATGCTGCTTTGGCGTTTCTCCAGGCGGGCGCGCGCTAGCGCCAACGTGCCCGTCGCGACACTCAGCCTTCCCCAAAAGCTGAGGAGAATTCCGTGCGATTGCTGACTCCGACCGAGAATAAGCGGCTCAATGAGCTGATCGGGTTTTTGTGTATTACAGTGGCGCTTCTCATCGCGCTGGCACTGCTTTCGTATTCCCCAAAGGACGCGGCCTTCAATGTGAGCGCTGCGCCCCCCGATGGTAGTCCCGCGAGAAATTGGATTGGTCCCGCCGGGGCCTATGGCGCTGATCTCTTGTTCCAGATTTTCGGTTTTGCAGCGTTTCTGTTGCCTGCGGCGATTCTTGTTTTGGGTTGGCGCTGGTTCCGCAGCCGTGCGATCGATTCGCAAGTGGCGACGCCTATCGGATTCGCTTTGCTGCTACTTTCTCTTCCCGCTCTGATTTCCCTGCTTTCCTTTGTTCCCTCCATTCGGGGAGCCATCCCTGCGGGCGGATTTGTGGGAGCGCTGGTTTCCAGCGGCCTGCTGGCAAGCCTGAATCGCGGGGCTTACCTTGTTGCTCCAGCCCTGCTGGTGGTTGCGATTTTCATGACGACTCGATTTTCTTTTTCGGGTGCCCACGCCTGGGCGAGCGGTCCGAATGGGCCAATTGGCAGAGTCGAAAGACTGGGAATCCTGCAGAAAGGCGGCGGCGCGGTGGCATTCGTGGAGAGAAGAGCGCGAACAGGAGCGCATGCGGCGGCGTGTTGAAGAAACTCGGATTTCCGGGCGCAAGCCGGTTTCGCCGCAATCTTTTGGCAACGGTCCGGCGGTGAATGAGCCGCTCAAGTCGATTGCGTTGGCGGATGAGAGCGAAGTATTTGAAGCGGAAAAAGAGGAACGGGCAGAAAAAGTAAAATCGCCGTGGCGTAAAGAACCGATCGTACTTCGTCGGCCCGGAAAAAACCGTTGCGAAGAAAACTTCCGAACCCAAGATCGCAAAAGGCAATCCGAACTACAAGCTGCCTTCTCCTTCGCTGCTGCGAGAAGGCGAGCGAAGCCAAAAACTTGACGAAGACGAATTAAAGGATCGGGCTAGGGCGATCGAAGCCAAATGTCTCGAATTCGACATTCAAGGGCGCGTGACGCAGATCAATCCTGGGCCGGTCGTCACCACGTTTGAATTCAAGCCCGAGGCGGGGATCAAATACAGCCGGATTATCGGATTGACGGAAGATTTGTGCCTGGCGCTGCAGGCGGAATCGATTTTAATCGAGCGCATCCCCGGGAAGTCGACCATTGGCATTGAAGTGCCGAATATCACCCGGCAGACGATTGCACTGCGGGAGATTATTGAGGCGCCAGGAGTTCACCAATTCTTCGAGCAAGCTGACTTTGGCGATGGGGCGCGATTTGCACGGGCGGATTCGCGTGACCGACCTCGCTGCGATGCCGCACTTGCTGATCGCCGGGTCGACGGGCACCGGCAAGAGCGTTTTCATCAACTCGCTGATGATGTCGATTCTGTATAAGGCGAGCCCGGACGACGTGAAATTGGTGCTGGTGGATCCAAAGCGGCTCGAGCTGAATCTTTACGAGAATATTCCGCACTTGATTGCGCCGGTGGTGACCGATCCGAAAATCGCGTCGAACGTGCTGCGCAATGCGACGAAAGAGATGGAGAAGCGCCTGAAGCTGCTGGCGCAGCGCGGCGTGCGAAATATTGACCAGTACAATCGAACATTTCAGAAAGCGCAATCGCTGTCGCTCTTCGACAACGTCGAGGAGGGCGAACACAAGCCACTTCCCTACCTGGTGATCGTGATCGACGAGCTGGCCGACCTGATGATGGTGGACACAAACAATGTAGAGGAGTCCATTACGCGGCTGGCGCAGATGGCGCGCGCCGTGGGAATACACCTGATTCTGGCGACGCAAAGGCCGTCGGTCGACGTGATTACGGGATTGATCAAGGCGAATTTCCCGGCGCGAATTTCGTTCCGCGTGGCCAGCAAAGTCGATTCGCGAACGATTCTGGACTCGAACGGCTCGGAATCGCTGCTGGGCAAGGGCGACATGCTGTACTTGCCTGCGGGGTCGGCGAGGCTGCACCGTATTCATGGGCCGCTGGTCTCAGAAGATGAGATCACTTCGGTTTGCGATTTCTGGCGCGAGCAGGCGCAGGCGAAATACAACGAGCAACTTCTCGAAACGCCAAAGGATGAAAACGGCAAAGTGGAAGGAGCCGCCGGAGATGCCGCGGAGGGCGGCGGCGAGGATGTGGACGACGAACTTTACCAGGACGCCGTCCGCGTTGTTTGCGAGATGGGTCGCGCCTCGACGTCCACATTGCAGCGGCGGTTGCGCATTGGCTACGGCCGGGCCGCGCATTTGATCGACATCATGGAGAAAGATGGCATCGTCGGCCCACCCGACGGGACGCGGCCGCGCGAAGTGCTCAAGGGCAAGAGCTGGATGAAGGAGTTCGACGAGTCAGCGCAGTGATGATCCAGCTGGCCGAGTTAGCGCTTCGGCTTGATTTCATTCAAGTTGCTGACATGGTTTTTCGGCAGTCTCCGGCGCACTAGAGCGCGCGAATTGACACAATCGCGTTGCACCCCCTACAATTTCTAAATCGCATGTGCCGGGGTAGCTCAGTGGTAGAGCGCCGCCCTGAAAAGGCGGGCGTAGCCAGTTCGATTCTGGCCCCCGGCACCACCCGTTCGCGCCATCGCATCCTCGCCAAAGAAATCTACTTCGCCGTGAGCAACACAGCTCTGCTCTCCCGTTCCAGTGACCGGTTCTAAAGTGAACTTCCCGAAATGTTCAGCAAGCGCAGCGCGCGCCTCGTCGACGCTCTCCGGGTGGGAAATCAGTTTACGGAGATTTGTTAGCCGTGACACGGCGAGCGTGCGCAACACATCCAGCTTTGCACTGAGAGATTCGGGCCCGTGCCGCACGCATTGCCGATCCCGCTATCGCGGCTTGCTCTAAGCTATGTTCCGCGCCCTTCCCCGCGATAGATTGTGTAGGACATGACATTTAAGGAATTTGTCAGAGAGTTTTCAACCGGATGTCTTGGTCACTTCTTCATTGCCGTGGCCGCCGCAGTTTTGCTGGGCATTGGTGCACATCACTTCGGGCTACCACGACTGGCGACATTTGCGATCGTTGTGGTTGTGATATTTTCGGTGTCGCTCCTAATCCCCGGCCCGAAACGCAAGAAGCAGTGAGGCAACATGTCCGGTTATGCGACCAGGAGTTGGCCGGTAGAGTCTCCTGCGGTCTCAACTTCAGATATACTCTGCCAATTCCGACAGCGTCGGTCGCGTCCGTGCTATCCATTAACTGGGGAGTGCCGAATGACAAAGCTGTACGCGTTCGTGCTGGCGCCGCTCGTTCTAACGCTCACGGTCGCGACGTCCTGGGGCCAGACGTCTGGCGGGCCTGAAACCGTAGTCGTCCACAGTGGGTCGGCTACCCTGCACGCGATGCTTTGGCGCCCGCAGGGCCGCGGACCGTTCCCCGCCATCCTGCTGAATCACGGCAGCGGCCGTACCCGCGAAGATCTGGAACGCCTCGGACCGTACGAACAGAATGCCGAAAAACTCGGTCCGGTATTCGCCCGCCATGGCTATGTATTCCTATACTTGTTCAGACGCGGCGTCGGGCTTTCCACGGACCAGGGCGCTAACGCCGTCGACCTGATGAACAGCGAATCCGCCGCACACGGGCAAGAGGCACGCAACGCGCTGCAGTTGCAATTGCTGGAAAACAGGGAAATGGACGACGCCCTGTCCGCACTCAAATTCCTGCGGGCGCTCCCTTACGTGGATGCGAAGGATGTCGCCGCGATCGGCCACTCGTTTGGAGGTTCGCTCACGGTGCTATTGGCCGAACGTGAACCGAACCTGCGAGCGGTCGTAGTCTTCTCCGGAGCCGGCTATAGCTTTGATCGCTCTCCGGAGTTGCGAACGCGGCTCCTCGCCGCCGTTGACCACATCGCGGCGCCGGTCTTCTTCATTCACGCCGAGAACGATTACTCCCTCTCGTCGGGCAAGGTGCTGGACGCCCGCCGCGAGCAGATCGGTAAGCCGCATCGACTGAAGATCTATCCGCCCATCGGCCACACGGTAGACGATGGGCACGACTTCCTCCATCTCGGCGTGAACATTTGGGAGCCCGACGTGTTCGCTTTTCTGGACGAAAACATGCGGAAGTGAGCCTGTCGGGGACGGATGGCGCTCCGGAGGTAATCCACATGCCTGATCAACGCCGTAATCGTACAAGTGAAATCGGCCCGATTCTCAATGTCCGGTAACGCGACTTCCATGATAGGTCTTTGTCAAGAGGGCAAAAGCTCTCCCGACGCGCTTCGGAGGAGCGCGGGTGTAAATCCTTTCTGATTCTTCGCCGCGTATGTTCGCCTCTCAGCCGTGGTTCCTATTTACGATAGAACCAGACTTACCAGGAGTTGACCGCACTTCCAATAGGGTTGGGATGGTCCGAGAGCCTTCTACGGACAGAAGTCATATCCTGGCTTGCAAAAACGGCTAGCGTGGAGTCGGGCAGGTGGGTCAGGACTGAGAACCCGTGCTGGCAATTTTGACAGTGGCGCGCTGGGGATAGCGACATAGATTGTTAGTAGTGCGTCGGATTGTCAACCCGACGTATCAAGCCTTAGCAAAGCATCGCTGAACTTTCGGAGTGTGAGCCGCATCCAAATGTCATCTGACACACAAAAATGACCCATTATGAAGCGCCCAGGCCCGTATCAGGGCTAAGGAGGTCATAGCACAATGCTAGACAATGCGCGCGTTCACACAGATTCCGGCAGGAGACAATTTCTTCAGGCTGTTCTTTCAAGTGCAGTCATCGGATTTACGGCGCAAACTGGAATCGAATTAGCTTCTGCTGAAAAGCTTAGCGCTCAAACCAATCTGAGTCCCGATGCCGCGCTGCAACAATTGCTCGCAGGCAACCAGCGTTTCGCCGCAAATCAGCTGACATCGGTTGAGCACGATCTCACCGTCCTGAAAGCTCATACCGTTGAAAAACAAGAGCCCTTTGCGGCGGTCCTCGCCTGTGCCGATTCTCGCGTACCTGTGGAACTGGTTTTCGACCAGACGATTGGCCACGTCTTTGTCACACGGGTGGCCGGGAATATTGTGACCCCAGAGATTATTGCCAGCCTCGAATATGGTGTTGCTGTCCTCGGAGTCAAAACCCTTGTCGTACTTGGCCATAGTAGCTGTGGAGCAGTAAAGGCGGCAATGAAAGCCGACACTGTCCCCGGACAAATCAGCACGTTGTACCAGCACCTTCGGCAGGCGGTGGAACAATCTGACGGGAATTTCGCCAAAGCCATTGAAGCCAATGCGAAGATTCAGGCCGAATTGCTGCGCACTTCCTCAACTGTCATCCGCGATGCTGTTAAGGCTGGCAAACTTAAGGTAGAAGCCGGAGTTTATGACCTCGCTACCGGCAAAGTCACTTTGATCTGAACACCCGAGTCCCGATTAACGCGCTAACCGGACATGTGGAGTCACAACCTTTTTGGCGGAAGGCAGTGACGCTGAGATCGAGGGCATGTTGGATCTCGAGGAGAAGATCGTCGTCGATGCATTTGAGGTGGAAACAGGTCTTGCCCTTGAGGAGTTTGAGGAGTCGTGGCGAGAGTTTTTTCTTCACCACATCATTCATATAGATGCACATGAGGTAGAAGCCGACGAAGTCTTTCTGCCGGATGAGTCCGGACATCATCAGATTGGTAGCCTTTCCGCCATATGCGCCAGGAACGGCGACGGGTTTGGGAACTGTCAACTGGAGGGACTTTTTGCCGCGAGTCATGCATGAGATGTCAGTGCGGAAAGGTGGGGAATAGCTGAGCATGAGTTTTTCGACGGCTTTGTAGACGGAGTCTAGTGGGGCGGTAGAGGCTTTCGCGGGTTTTGCAATTTTAGGCATGGCTGGGCATCGCAGTGCGGGGGGAAGAGACAGTTCAAGGGCAAAGAGTTCAAGGCGGACTCTCGTAGAGCCATGGTCTCATTCGACTGGAGTCATTCTCACATCTGTCTTCAGCCTAGATAATTCCTGATTATCGCGGTTACCGTACATGTGAAATCGGCCCGGAATCTCAATGTCCGGTTAGGCGACTCCTCCAAGTTGCGCCGTGAACCTTTGTCAAAACCCCATCAGCTTGGTAGACGCTGTACCCGTTCCAGATTGCCCCTGGGCAAGCACGAAGTTGTCTCCGAGCAACGACAGAACCACTCTAAGCTAGTAACCTTCCTCGGTTTAGCTCGGTATAGCTGACCACTGCCTTTCAGCTATGAGGCTGAACACGAGGAGGCTATTTGCAAACTTCGCCAGTCCGTATTCTCATGGTGGATGATTTCGAACCTTGGCGTCGTTTTGCTTATTCGCTGCTCCGCAAAAAACCGGAATTGCAGGTCGTCGGCGAAGCATGTGATGGACAAGAAGCTGTTCAGAAAGCGCTGCAGCTGAAACCGGATTTAATTCTAATGGACATGCATCTCCCAAGGTTAAATGGCTTGGAGGCCGCTCGACAAATTCGCAAACTTGTCCCGGAATCTAAGGTCATCTTTTTAACTCAAGAGTCTTCTGCTGAGGTGGCGCGGGTCGCCAGGATGTGCGCACGCGGCTACGTTGTGAAAGCGAGTGCTGCAACCGAGTTGCTCGCAGCTGTGGAAGGCGTCCTGTCGGGAGAGTCGTTTATCAGCGGCAATTAGGGCACTCCTGACTAACGCCGTTACCGGAGAAGCGAAATCGGCCCGATCCTCAATGCCCGATTCTCAATGTCCGGTTATCCGTGCTAACCAGGCACTTAGCCACTATCGATATAAGTTTAGGTAAGTTTAGGCAGACCAATCAAAGTGGATGATTATGTAGCCAGTAACTAATGAGGAGAGCGTTGCGTTTTTAAATGGGTTACCGGGCACATTGTCCAAAATAGTTTGCAGTGAAACCATACACGCGCGTATTACATTGGTTTTGGAGTCTGGAGATTCTATTTGGACTTCTATTGTTGACAGGTCTGCGTTGGCTTCCACACGTTGAGTTTCATCAAGTAGCACCTGTTCTATCCGTGTTCGCGAGTTGGCGACAAAATTCTTAAATTCCCTAGTTTCAATTCCCAATCTCTGTGTCATGTTAGTGCAAGTAGGCCGTGAAAAAGGTATAGTGACCGGGGAAGCGCCTGTTCACAAGCGGAATTGTACGCCTTGACGTTGGCCCACGAAAATAATATGTGGGTCCTGATTAACGCGCAAACCGGACAACTGACCAACTGCTTCCCAGCCGGTAGGGTGTAGAATCCCCTCTCCCGCCTCTTACTGCATTCGGCTGACCTCCATGGGTACCGCCGCATAACTGGTGTAGGCTCCCCATTCCTGCCTCTACGCGATCCCAACGCGAAGTGGAAGTAGTGACTCCAGGGAATCTGCGAAGACTTTCCCCTATTCCTTCACCGATTCCCTGGTCGTGCTGCTTTCGCACACGACTCGCACTTGAAACAACCTTACCTATGACAAACCTAGGCTGTCGTTGCTTCAGGGCAACGAGGGAAGTGGCCCGCTACTGTTCCAGAGTGATGACCTGGAGTTATCTCCAAAACGGCCTTTGCGTGGCAAAGTCCTGGTTACTTAGACGGAGCGGAATTAAAATATCCCGAATCGGGCGGAGTGAGCAGGAAATAGCCAACGGCGACCATGAACACCATGTGCGCTACGGAGCCCGACACCGAGTTCAACGCACTTACGGCGACGTGAAAGGCGAGCCAAGCCAGCACCAGCCAGCGAGCCCAATTGCGACCCTTGAGCAAGAAGACTCCGCCCACGATAGCGAGAATCCCTATGAGCGAAATCGGAATGGTCCAGTAATCGAGGCGATCTCTTAGAAGGTGATAGCCGAGACTTACCAGCCCCACACCGATAAACAAACAGCCCAGGAAGCCGACGGAAAAGGGGCGTTTCATGGCATTGAAAGAGTTGCAGGAAGATTCTTCGATTCCATCGCGTCGCCCCAAGCACCAAGGATATTACCAGACAAGTGAATTTTCATAGCGCGAACGGGCACGCGTTCTTGCACTACAAGTGCGCAAAAAGGGGACAGTTTCGTACGGTAAGCGGGCATCTTGCCCAAATGGCGAAGCTAGCGCTCGGTTTGCTGCTGTTTTTGCAGTTCCTCGATTTTTGACCACGGCGTCAGGTTCAGGTGCTCAGCAGCGGTGCGCCCGGGGTGAAGATTGTCGCGCTGTGCGGCTTTCCACACTTCCGAGGCGTATTGGCTGGGCTCGTCGACCGTTTGAATGAAATCCGAAGCCCAAAGGAAGCGATCGGACGGAAGGAAAGCCATGAGTGCCCCTTCGCTGCCGATGCCGTCGATGGGGTGGAGGGTAAGCGCGCCGTTGGCCAGGTCATAGCGGCTGTCCACACCTGTAAATTTGAACTTGGCATTCTTCCGGTGCTGCTCCAGAAAATCGGGCGCGAGTGTCCACCTGCGGTCAATCACGCTTTGCAGAAAATCATGCGCTGTTGCATGTGCGACGACGGTGGCTCCCGACGCGACCCAGTAACGAAGTCCGGAGACGTGCGGCCAGGCCAGATCGGTCACGACTACAGTGATCTTGTGCCTGCCAGGAAAGAGTTTGGCGATCTGTTCCTCGTCTTCACGCGCTCGCTGCTCACCCTGGGTCGCGTCGAGCAGAAAAACCTCATCACCGATTCTTGTGACAACTTCGCGGTAGCCGGGATTTTGCAGGATGTACGTTGCCGGACCGACCTGCGTAACCTGGAGTGGCAGCGGCTGCAGGAACCGGGGAAGCGTATCTTCGGAGCGCTGCGGTTCTTGCGGAAGTGAGAGTGAGGGGGCGCCGGCTGCGGCGATCAACTCGAACTCTCCAATGGTCTGAGAGATTTCCGTTGTGCCGTCAGCGAGCAGATAGCTGGCACCGGGGAAAGCGACACCCTTTTCGCTGACCCAAGTCGTGTAGACATATTCGATATGGCGCTGCCCCCACAAATAATGCTTGGCAGTCAACTCCAGTTTTACGGGAAAGCCGGATTTGGGATCGAGAAAGAGACGCTGCTCGCCTTGCGCCGTTTGCCGGGCAAGCACCGTACGGGCGAAATCGCGGTATCGTTCGGTGCCGCTGACGCGCGCTCCGCCTGCCTTTGTCCAGTCGTTGATCACCAGCCACGGATTCAGGTAGCGCCGTTGCATGTCGGAGCGGGACAAACTTTGCAGTCCATTCTGCACAGCGGAAAATGCGCGCTCGGCGTCGGTGAGCAGGACGGAATTTTGAGATTTCGCTAATGGATATGAGGACTGGATGGTCGAACGCTCCACGGCAGTTCGCGGATTGAACCAAGATTCCTGCTCCTGGAAAAAATCGAGAAAGGGCGGATACATGCGGTCGGATTGATAGTTCTGTGAAAGAGATGCAGAAGCGTGATAGTGGACAACCATTCCGACGGTTTGCCCGCCGCCCATCACTTCCCATGCACGCTGCACCAGAGCCTGCGCATCGGATGGTTGGATGGCTTGCTGAGCGGCGGCCTGTGAACAAAGACAAGCGCAAAGTCCAAGGCCAAGCAGGCAGAAAAGCATGAGCTTCCGAATAGAATGAATAAACGAGAAATGATTGCGTCGGGCGGGAATTCGAGTAGCACTGAACATGTAACCTCACTTTGTCTAGCCGATTATTAGACGCGGGGATAGAGAATACGGCAGCCGCTGCTCCATCATCAAACATTCCACATTTGGGCACATGCCTGATAAACGCGCTTACCGTACAAGTGAAATCGGGTCGATCCTCAATGTCCGGTAAGGCGACTCTCCAGGAACTTGTCAGTAAGTCCTTTCAAATCAAGAAATCGTCCTCGAGGAAGTTCCTGGCACTAGCGACGCGCCGAAGACGCAGTTAGGGCTTACCAGAAGGGATGAGAAAGCCGGTCTCCACAGGATGCGCTAAGCTCCCAAGAATCGACGCGCTCGAGGCGCAAGGAAAAGGAGACCGGCTATGAGAAAAAAGGCCAACATCCCTGCCTCCTGGCTCTCTCCACATCGCCTTGCCCAAACGTCTCCAAACGGGTTGTACTATACTTACCCCGTCCGCGCATGCTGCTATGGCTGTGTCGCCAGCTCAGTCTACAAGTGGGTCCGGTCCTTGTCGTTCCCGTAGCTCGGGAGGTCGCCTTTGGAAACAGGTCGCAACCGCTCATTGGAACTGGGGAATCTGACTTCTTCATTCAACGTACCCCTCCTGGCCTTCCTGGTGGCTATTCTGTCCTACCTGTCTGCGAAACTGGGTGGGGCTTTAGTTATGAGGATCCCCCAAATGGTTTGGCCCCTTTGGCCCGGGTGTGCGGTCTTAACCGCCGTCCTGCTGCTCGTCCCCCGAAAGATATGGCCTGTGCTGCTCACCGCGGGCCTGGCAGGTTTTGTGATCTATGACCTCCAAGCGGGAGTGTCCTTACCCGACATCGCTTGGCTCATCCTGGCCGATACGATTGAAATTCTCGTAGCTGCTTGGGGTGTTAGCAATGCCCTCAAGGGCCTGCCTCGTTTGAACAGCCTGAAGGCTCTTGCAAAGTATTCATTCTTTGTGTTCCTCGCGTCCATTATCGTCGCTTCCATCGGAATCAATGGCTTGAGCGGAGACGATTGGGTCAACTGGAGGTTCAGTTTTCTCTCCGAAGCACTGGCCTTCCTAACCATAGCCCCAGCTATTCTCGGTCTGTCCGGCCGAGGCCTGCCGTCGTTAAGAACCTCTCGATCGTATTATCTGGAAGCAGCCGTGTTGATCACTGCGTTGATTTCCTTAAGTTGTTTCCTGTTCGTAGCCCCCGGGATGAGCGATCCGCCGGCACTGCTTTATTCTCTAGTGCCATTCCTAATCTGGTCCGCTTTGCGTTTTGGGTCTGCCGGGGTCGGCACGTCGGCCACCATAGTTGCACTCACGTCCATTTGGGGTGCGGTCCACGGACGCGGTCCGTTCACCGAAACGGACCTCATCAGCAGAGTCTTGTTCCTACAGCTCTTCTTGTTCTTCACTTCCATGCCTTTTATGGTCCTGGCGGTCCTCGTGGAAGAACGCAAATTTGGGCAAGCTGAGCTCCGCAAAAGCGAAGAGCGTTTGCGCTCGGCGATGGAATCTGGCAAAGCCGTGGGATGGGAGTGGAACCTCAAGACCGGACTAGATTCTTGGTTCGGCGACCTAAAATCGATGTTCGGAATCCCTGCAGAATCGTATGTCGGCCGCCCAGAAGACTTTCATCGTTACGTTCACCCGGAGGACCGCCAGCAAGTCACGAATGCCGTAGCCGATGCAAGGAAAACTCATACGCCGTACGCCGCAGAGTTCCGGGTGGTTTGGCCTGATGGCACTCTGCGCTGGGTCTCAGCAAAGGGGGAATTTGATTATTCACCGAAGGGCGAGCCCGAGCGCATGCTGGGCATGGCGGTGGACATCACCGACCGAAAGCTCAGGCAGGAGGAACTTCGGAAAAGCGAAGAGAGGTTACATCTCGCTGTCGAGGCCGGAAGGATGTTCGCGTGCGACTGGGATGCGACCACCGATGTGTTCGTACACTCACCAGAAAGCTCCGAGATTCTTGGGATTGATCACGCTACTGCCCTCACTGGTCATCAAATGTTAAGTCTAGTCCACACGGAGGATCGAGAGCAATTTACGGCCGCGGCTGCTGCACTTAGCCCTGAGAAGCCCGAACTTAGGATCAGCCATCGCATAGTACGTTCCGACGGTACTGTGATCTGGGTGGAGAGGAATAGTCGAGGGCACTTTGACGAACGGGGCAAGTTGGTAAGAATCGTAGGCATGGTGGCGGATATCACCGAGCGCAGGCAGGCGGAAGACGCAGTCAGGGAAACCGAAAAGCGGTATCGCAGAATCGTAGAGACCACAAACGAAGGAGTCTGGCTCCTCGATTCGAATCTCAACACTTCCTACGTGAATCGGCAGATGGCGGAGATGCTGGGATACGAACCGGCTGAGATGGTTGGGCGGAGTGTATACGATTCTTACTTTCCCACCGATGTTGAGCGCAAAAAGAGAATCCTAGAGCGCAGACAGCAAGGGGTGCGCGAGCTGTTTGAAGAGCGGCTTCGGCGAAGGGACGGTTCGGAATTGTGGGTACAAATGGCAGCAATCCCGGTCTTCAAGGACAACGGAGAGTTTGACGGGGCGCTGGCGATGGTGAGTGAAATAACGGAGCGCAAGCGGGCGGAAGAATCGCTGCGTAAGTCAGAGGAGAAGTTTTCGAAGGCATTCCGGCAAAGCCCCATGGCACTCACTATAACGAGCGCCAACGACCATCGCTACATCGATGTGAACAATTCCTTTGAACGGTTTGCCGGATGGCGTCGCGAAGACCTCATCGGTCGCACGCCCTTCGACATCGGCCTTTGGGTGGATCCGCAGGATAGGGATGAACTCATCGCGTATGTTCAGAACGAAGACAGTCTCCGTCTCTTCGAGAGCCGTTTTCACATGCGAGACGGCACTATTCGCACCGGCTTAGTTGGTGCAGAGATGATCGAGCTAGACGGCGAGCAATGCGTGCTTGCTGTCGGCATGGACATCACCGAGCAGAAGCTTGCGGCAGAAGCCCTTCGCGAAAGTGAAAACAAACTCCGTCTCCTTCTCGACTCGACCGCGGAAGCCATCTATGGAATTGATCTCGAACATCGGTGCACATTTTGCAATGCGGCCTGTCTTCGCGCTTTGGGTTATCACGACTCAAACGCACTCATTGGGAAGAATATGCATCAACTGATTCATCACTCGCATCATGACGGCACGCTCTTCCCCGAGGAAGAGTGTGTAATTCTTCGAGCATTGCGAACCGGAGAAGCAGTCCACGCTGACGACCAAGTGTTGTGGCGGGCCAATGGAACAAGTTTTCCTGTGGAATATTGGTCCCATCAGCAGCGAAGGGGGCAAGAGATTGTCGGCGCCGTGGTCGCGTTTATCGATATCACGGAGCGAAAGGCGGCGGAAGCGGCTCTTGCGAGCGTGGGTCAGAGGTTAATTGAGGCACAAGAGCAGGAGCGCACCCGGATCGCCCGGGAGCTTCACGATGACCTCAGTCAACGTCTCGCACTTCTGACCATCGAGTTGGAGCGGCTCCTAGAGGCCTCGCGTGATTTGTCTCCTGAAGCCCGTAGCCGTATCGACGAACTAAAAAACCGATCTGCCGAGATAGCCTCTGATGTTCAATCCTTGTCCCACGAATTGCATTCGTCAAAACTGGAATATCTGGGCATGGCGCCGGCTATGAGATCACTCTGCCATGAGCAGTCCAGGCAACACAATGTAGAGATTGTCTTTTCCCACGATGACGTTCCATCAACGGTGCCAAAAGACATTGCACTTTGCCTTTTCCGCGTCTTACAGGAGGCCCTGCAAAACGCAGTCAAGCACAGCGGCGTGAGGCGATTCGATGTGGAGCTGCGTTACGCGTCCGATGCAATCAATCTCTCCGTGCGCGATTCGGGATCCGGTTTTGACCGCGATGACGCGCTGAAAACACGTGGTCTTGGCCTCATAAGTATGACGGAGCGGATGAAGCTCGTGGGAGGACGGATTTCGATCGACTCGCAACCCCAACGTGGCACCGCCATTCGCGCTATCGTTCCCCTTGGCAAGAGCGCAGCAGCCAATGCCCGATAAAAGGGTTATAGGAAGTTGGGCCGCGCGCCGCCCGTCCAGTTGGACGATTAACGCGCTTACCGGAGAAGTGGATTTTTGAAGTTTCCGGCTACCCGGCCACTCTGGCGCTATTGTCAATTCAGCCAAAACGATTATGCTGAAGTGTGACTGAAAATCCAGATACCACCCCCGAGACTCCTCATCGGAAAGGCTCTCTCCGATCCTTCCTCAAGTGGTTTCTCATCGGAGTGGCGCTTCTTTGGTCCATTGCTGTCCTTATCCTTGTGGCGGCCCGGTGGATCGACCCGCCGACCACCGCGGTGCACAAGGAGCGCCGCTTGCAGGCATGGATTCAGCACAAGCCGTATCTCGAACGATACGAATTCGTTCCGCTCAGTCAAATTTCGCGTGATTTCCAGCATGCGGTCATCGCCGCGGAAGATATGCGCTTCTACCAGCACCATGGATTCGATTGGCACGCGATGCAAATCGCTGCTGAAGACGATATGGAAGGCGGCCGCATTCGCGGAGGGTCCACGCTTACGCAGCAACTGGTAAAAAATCTGTTCTTCGGAACCGGTCGCTCCATTCTTCGCAAGGGCGCCGAGTTCACTCTTGTCCCGGTGGCCGAATTGGTCCTCGGCAAGCGGCGCATTCTAGAACTCTATCTCAACGTGGTCGAATGGGGCCCTGGAGTTTATGGGGCGGAGGCGGCATGCAGTTCCTTCTACCGTACCTCAGCCCTGGGTATTGACCGGGAACAAGCGGCCCGGCTCGCCGCCATTCTTCCGTTGCCTCTGAAGCGACGGCCCGACCACATGAATCGCTATAGCGGACTCATCCAGGAGCGGATGCGCCAAATGGGTTGGTAATCGCGCAGCGTGTCGTTAAGAACCGATTAAAGCTCTGGACTATGACGGGGGCTTTATTTTTATTCCAGAGATCTTCTTCTGGATATCCGGTCCGAACTCGTTGATGAGTTCATCGATCATGCTGAATGGAAGAGACATCGCGACCCGGGAGAATGTGGCACCGACGCCGCGATTTCCTTCAGGATGATAGGCATTTGAAAGGCTGCTGGCGGCGATGCTGCCCAGGGTCCCAGACCAATTGAAGGCGCGTCCACCTGAATCTTTATGCGTTAATACGGGCCGAATTAGGGCATGTCCAAGACGTTTTTTGAATGGCCCGCTGCCTACGCGGTAGAAGCGCGGATCTTCATGCAAGACGCAAGGAAACAGAAATGTTCCAAAGAAACCGCCCGCTGTTTCATCCGCCAATCCGACTCCGAACCGCTTGCCGTACCCGGCAGCGCCTTGGCCGTATCCGGGAAAATCATTGTTGGCCTGCGCGATACCGGCTTCGAACGCTACCCAACCAAAGGTGAAGGGATCGGTTTCACCCTTGACGAACAGTCGCCACTTCCCACGGGCTGTGAGTGGAGAAGGTGACTTGTTGTGGACCACGGTGTAGGTAGGAAAAATCAAGAAAAGACGAGGATGTTCGTCTTCAAGCGTCTGACTCTTTGTTGTAGGGCCTTGCGCTTTAGTGGCTGCTGTTTGTCCAAGCGGAACCGGATGCGAAGTTTCGAGGAGCGTTCGGGGAACCTCTTGCGCCCAAGCAATGCTTGCCGGGAAGAAGGCGAGAAGTAATAGGGGAAAGACTCTCAGGCGCATTGGATTTCCATCTCTATGCGCAGAGTCTGACAGCTTCGATAACCATATCAGCATGGCGAAACCTACCGACGTAAGGAATGGCCCACCGAGCATGGTCGCAGTACAGGTCTACTCGCCCCTCATTCGGTGCAGTAGAAATGTCGTACGCTGTTGGAGCTCTTCTCCTCGTAAGCGTCGGCAAAAGGGTTTTTCAATTGACTCTCCTATGCCTGATTAACGCTGCGCTTGTCGGACAAGTGGAATCCTCGCATTCATGCTTTCGCAATAATCTGACGCAATCTAGGAGCAGGGACCCCTTGAAGACGGAGAGTGATGGCAACTCCGAGGCTTTCGTCGTACTCCAACGAATACGTCTCACAGCAATCTGCACAGAGCCAGAAATGCTGCACGGAATGCGTGTTCGCCGGGCGGCCATCTTCCATAGGACGTTTGGGAAGTCGAAACAGCCGCCCTTGGCGATGAATAAAAGTAGCTGAACAGCAAGGATTTGAGCACGTCGATATCATCGATCCAGCCCTCCTTTTATCTTGCGAATCCTTCCAGAAGGCCATCACACTTCTAACTGCATTGACTATCGTCCTATCCGGCAACGGCAATCCTAGTGAGTGAGGCTCTACGAAGTGCACTGTCACTTTTGACAGTAGGACGCCCAAGTCGCTAAGAATTGCAACGATGTCGGGATCTCTTAAGCGGCCTATGAGTGAGTGAATTTGCGCTGTTTCACCAAGAGCCCAAGGGCCCCCCCAAAAAAGAGGGGCCCGAAGGCCGCGAGTCGAAAACTGGCAAGAATGACAGACTAACCATCCCATTCCCGGTTTTTGCGGCTGACTTTCCGCATTTTCCACACTTTTCCACAGCCGTATCAACCCAATCAACCCCCGCCAACTACTTCCATTCGCTCGACTTCCCTCACACTCGTTCGAACCAGCGCCCTCCATTCGAATAAGCACTCAGTAACCTCAAAGTGTTATTGACAATCCGTCAACACCCTGCTACCATTGCCTATGTTTTTCTCGCTGACCAGCCTGCCACCCTTCTGCTCGCCCCGTTCCTATTCCTTCCGTGTACTCACCGTCTGTTCGGTTAGCTCTCCTTCCTGCTTAACTCTTTTGCTCTTTTGCAAAAACAGCGAAAGAATAAATCCTGTATTTTCATATTCTTGCGCACTCTTCAAGAAAGAGTGTTTCGCCAACTCTTCTACAATCTATGACTTCCGCACTCTTTTGAAAAACACTGGGGGTGTACTCCTTTGCATCGAAATCCTTTCTCGCTTCCTTCAACCTCCCACGCCTAACTCCTTTGTAATCCGCACTTCCGAAAAATTGTCCCGTAACCCCTTCAGAATCCGCACTTCCAAAACGCAGCACTTAAAGTCCTTTAGAATCCGCACTTATGGAAAAATCCGGGGTGGGGTGGGGGTGCCCGCTCCCCTCCCACATTGCTCTGTCGTTCATCTTCGAGCCTCTAGTAGTATCCTGAGAACAGCCCCATGAACCGCGTCTACCTCGATTACAACGCCACGACGCCCGTCGAACCGCAAGTGCTCGACGCCATGCTTCCCTATTTCTCCGCCGACTTCGCCAACGCCTCTTCCATCCATACTCCCGGCCAGCGTGCTCGCGCCGCCGTCGAAACCGCCCGTGAACAAGTTGCCGCACTCATCGGTGCCCGTCCGCAAGAAATCATCTTCACGAGCGGCGGCACCGAATCCGACAACCACGGCATCTTCGGCGTCCTCTCCCCCTCCTTTACTTCCTTAACCTCCTCTACCTCATCTACTTCCTTGCCGCACATCATCACGAGCACGATCGAGCACGAAGCCGTCCTAAACGCCTGCCAAGCGCTTGAACAGCAAGGCATAAACGTCACCTTCTTAAGCGTCGATCGCGAAGGCCTCGTCGATCTAGAATCCCTCCGCCGCGCCATCAGGCCCGAAACCGTTCTCATCACCGTGATGCACGCGAACAACGAGCTCGGCACCGTCCAACCGCTCGAAGAAATCGGCCGCATCGCCAAGGAGCACAAAGTTTATTTCCACACGGATGCCGTGCAGTCCGCCGGAAAAATTCCCATCGACGTCAACGAGCTTCACGTGGATCTGCTTTCTCTCTCCGGCCACAAACTCTACGCCCCCAAAGGCGTCGGCGCTTTGTATGTTCGCACCGGAACTCGCTTACGCCAGCTTCTCTATGGCGGCCACCATCAGCGCGGGTTCCGCCCTGGCACCGAAAACGTCGCCGGAATCGTAGGTCTCGGCAAAGCTGCCGAGATTGCACAAGCCGCCCTGGCCAGCGACGCGAAGCGAATTTCCTCGCTTCGTGACAAACTCGAGCGGGAGCTGCTCGAGCGTGTCCCCCATGTCCGCTTAAACGGCGGTCTCGCCACGCGCACTCCGAACACCACCAACATAATGTTCAGTGGCATCGAAGGCGAGGCCTTGGTAATCGCACTCGATCTGAAGGGTTTGGCCTGCTCCGTCGGTGCAGCCTGTTCTTCCGGAGCCGTCGAGCCGTCGCACGTTCTGACCGCCATCGGCCTGTCCCAAGAAGAAGCCAAGTCCAGCCTGCGCTTCAGCCTAGGCCGTCACACCGCCGAATCCGAAATTGATTTCGCACTCGAAATTATCCCCGCCGCTGTAGCCCAACTCCGCGCGCTCTCTCCGACCTACCGTAAGGAGGCCACCGCCCGGTAGGGGCACGGCATGCCGTGCCCGCCTTTTGCGGTATCATGAAATGTCCATGACCACAGCGACACAATTCGACACCCTGCCAACGCGCGAGGAAACGCAGCGCGGCCTGATCGCCATCGCCATGTCCGGCGGTGTCGACTCGTCCACTGTCGCCGCGGTTCTCCAGGAACAGGGCCACCCTATCGTCGGTCTCACGATGCAACTCTGGAATCAGCGCCGCTTGCCGGAGCTGCAAGGCGATGGTCCCAAGCAGCATCGCTGCTGCTCGCTCGATGATGTCTACGACGCCAAACGAGTAGCACAACACCTCAACTTTCCGCACTACGTCGTGAATTTCGAGGAGCAGTTCGAGCAACGCGTCGTGCGCCCATTCGTCGACCAATATCTCGCCGGCCGCACGCCCATTGCCTGCACCAACTGCAACACGGACGTAAAGTTCGAGCCTCTTCTGCGCATGGCGCGCCAGATCGGCGCGGAGCGTTTGGCCACCGGCCATTACGCCCGCATTCGCAAGAACGAGCAAACGGGCCGCTGGGAACTTTTGCGCGCTCGCGATGACAGCAAAGATCAATCCTATTTTCTCTGGGGACTTTCGCAGGAACAGCTTTCGCGCAGCGAATTTCCGCTCGGCGAATTGACCAAGGAAGAAGTTCGCGCGCTCGCGCGCCGCACTAATCTTCCCGTCGCGGAAAAGCCCGAAAGCATGGAACTCTGTTTTGTTCCCAACGGCAATTATGTTCAGTTCATCCAGGCCTATTCACGCGATGCAGGAATTTCTTTGACGCAGGGCGAAGGCGAAATCGTCACGGAAGATGGCGCCGTCGTCGGGCCATCACAACGGCGTTCACAACTTCACTGTCGGCCAGCGCAAGGGTCTGGGCTTTGCCGCGGGCAAGCCGCTTTATGTACTTTCCATCGATCCGGAAAAGAATCGCGTCATGGTTGGCGATGACGATTCCCTGCGCGCAACTCGTCCTTTGAGGTCAGCGACGTGAATTGGGTTTCCTGCGAACTCCCGGAAAAACCGCTGCGCGCCCGCGTCAAAATCCGCCACAAGCACGAACCCGGCGGACGCGACGGTTGAGCCCCTCGATTCCACAACCGCGCGAATTACTTTCGACGCCCCACAACGCGCCATCACGCCCGGCCAGGGTGCCGTGTTCTACGACGGAGACAGCGTCCTCGGCGGCGCCTGGATCCGCTGAGAAAGAATTGGACGGAACATTTTAGAGAAGCGGTATGAGAAAATTTCAGACGACGAGAAAAGCAGAACGTTTAGATAAACAGCTCTTCTTCCTGTTCGAGCGGCTCGTCGGGACGCCGGCGGTCGCGCCGCGAACGCAACAGATCTAGCCCAACTTTGATTCCCTGCACTAACGCGGAAGCCTTTTGCATCGGCCGCCAAACCGTGTTCGGAATTGCGACCCGGCATCTTCCACCGCTTCGAGCGCGCCGGTCAAAATGCGGTCCGCGTGATTCAATTGTCCGCGCAGACGGTCCGTCGCATCGGTGACCACGCGGTCCATTTTCTGCGCCTGGCCGCGGGTCAGATAAACGATGTGCGCCGCATCCGCGACCATGTTGGAAATTTTCGGCTGGGTATCATCAAGCAGAATTTGCGCGCGAGTCAGAATGGGTCCCACGCGCGCGTGCAAATCGGTGACCAGTCCGTTGACTTTTCTGTTGGTCTGGCGAATTTCAAAAAACAACGCAATCAACATCGCTCCCTGAACGACGAGAGCAATCGCAGCGACAATGCTGAAAATCATGAGCCAGGTTTGCATACGCGCCCCACACGTCCTCTGCAGAGGACGGAATCATGCCGTGTCGCACTTCACCAATCCAGCACTTCAAACTCTTAGGTCTTCGCCGTTTCAGGACTTCGAAGCCTCGCGACGATAGGCCTCGCGCGCGCCTTCTACAGCCGCGGAGATCGAATCCTTGCCTCTCGAGGCGGCATCCTTGCTGCGCTCGATCAAATCGTCGGCGCGCTCGCGGAGCTCTTTTGCTTTGCGCTGCGCAAAGTCGCGGCCCTCATCGGCTTTTTTCGAGAGATACTCGCGCGTGTCTTCTCCGGACTTCGGCGCAAAAAGAATGCCGACCAACGCCCCGACACCCAGACCCACCAGGAAATATGTAACCTTGGAACCTACATTGTCCGCCATAACGGCCTCCGTAAAAACCGTAACATAGCGGCATGTCGTGCGCAATACAGGCTAACCGCTCTGAGCTAATCATTCTGGTTATTGGGCTGGTTTTCGACGGATTGCAGAACGCCGAACTGTTCGAACAATTTTTCGGCGGTTTTTCGAGGGATGACCTGGCTCAATTTTTCGAGGCCGGCACGGCGGATGTTCGAAACGCTGCCAAATTCGCGCAGGAGCTTTTGCGCGGTGCGCGGACCAATGCCGGGAATACCATCCAGTGCGGATTTTGTCTGGCGCGCGGCGCGGCGCTGGCGGTGAAACGTTACGGCAAAGCGATGCGTCTCGTCGCGAATTTGCTGAATGAGATGAAGAACGGGCGAATGGTGCTCAAGGACAATGGGCTCGTCCTCTTGGCCGAAGACGTAGAGAATTTCTTCTTTTTTGGCGATGCTGGCCAGCGGTTGATTGATAATTTGCAGCGAATCCAGCGCTTGCGCAGCGGCGTGGAGCTGGCCGATCCCGCCGTCGATGAGAATCAAGCTGGGGAGCGGTTTTTTTTCTTCTTGCAGGCGGCGATACCGTCGCACGACGGCTTCCCGCATGCTTGCAAAATCGTCGTTCCTGGATATTGGCAATGCCGAGCTTGGCAATGGGGCGATCGGCAATGGGTTGTTCGAATGCTCGCCGCGCCCTTCTACTCCCCGAATGATGAATTTGCGATAGTCGGATTTTTTCATGCGGCCGTTTTCCCACACGACCATGGAGGCAACCGTATCGGTTCCCTGAATGTGCGAAATATCGAAACTTTCGATGCGTTTCGGTTCTTCGACAAGATTCAGAGCGTTTTGCAGGGCTTCGCCGATAGCTTTCGAAGTGGGCTTCAGGACGCGGAAGCGCTGCTCGAAAGAATGCTTGGCGTTGCTTTCGACGAGATCGAGAAATGAACGTTTGTTGCCACGCTGCGGAGTGAAGATGTCTACTTTGTGGCCGGCACGCTCAGCGAGCGCTTCTTCCAACAGTTCGCGATCTTCAAAATCGATGGGCACATGAATGGCTTTTGGCAAATATTCCGCTTCTAGATAAAGCTGCTTGAGCAACGAAGGGACAAATTCCCGGGGATCGAATTCGTCGAGGTCTTCCCAATAAAATTCGCGGCGGTCGACGACGCGTCCGCCCCGCAGGTGGAAGAGATTTGCGGCGACAAGCGGGGGTTCGGCGTAATAGGCGAGCACGTCGGTGTCGTCGCCTTGCGCGGCGGCGATACGCTGGCGCTCTTCGATGTCTTCAAGAGTGCGGAGAAGATCCCGATACGCGGCGGCTTGTTCGAATTGCTCTTTTTCGGAGGCGGCCATCATGCGGGCTTCGAGACTTTTGATGAGGTCGTGGCGGCGGCCTTCGAGAAAGAAGCGCACATCACGAGCGGCTTCGCCGTAGCGCTCGTCGGTAGTTAGGCCCGTAACGCAAGGGCCGAGGCAGCGCTTGATGTAATACTGCAAGCAAGGGCGCGGATGGCTGCGCGTGAGGTCGACGGTGCAACTCGGGACGAGAAAACGTTTGTGGACAAAATGAAGAATACGCCGGGCAAGTCCAGCGGGAAAATAGGGGCCAAAATAGAGCGAGCCGTCTTTTTTAATGCGGCGCGTAAAATACACGCGGGGATATTTTTCAGCGGCGGTGAACTTGATGTAGGGATAAGTCTTATCGTCACGAAGCATGACGTTGAACTTCGGACGGTATTGCTTGATGAGATTGTGCTCGAGAGCGAGGGCTTCGCGCTCGTTGCCGACGAGGATGGTTTCGAGGTCGGCGATTTCGCGCGCGAGGGAGCCAGTTTTGGCGTTAACCCAGCTTGATTCGAGAAAATAGGAGCGCACGCGGCTGCGTAGCGACGCCGCCTTGCCGACATAGAGAATGTCTCCACCGGCGTCTTTGAACAGGTAAACGCCAGGACTTTCGGGAAGAAGCGCGGCTATTTCTCGGGGTTCCATGGGAGGCTGCGCGGAATTTAGACTTAACCGACAGCTTCCATGATACTAGAATTGTGACGCGAGGATTGTGGACGTGACTGTTGGAAGAGGGGACCTTGCAACATGGCACGCACATGGCCGCATCTAATACGCAGAATGAAAAGCAGACGAAGAGGATCGCGCATTCCGCTGTACATTATGCTGGCCGCTTTGCTGATAGCCGTAGCGCCTGTGCGTGATTTTGCGCAGAATCCTCCTCCCAATCCGCCAGACCCGCCTCCCGCACCGCAGAAGAAGCCGGATGCGAAACCGGCGAAACCGAATACCGACAGTGCGACACAGAATGCGCCGGACCAACCGACATGGGACCCACTGCGAGCGGAAAAAGACATGCAAGTGGGCACGTACTACATGCGCAAAGGCGACCTCGACGCGGCCATCGACCGCTTCCAGGATGCCACGACCGCGAAACCAGGGTACGCGCTTCCCTTCCTGCGCTTGGGAGAGGCGCAGGAGAAAAAGGGGTTGAAGAAGCAGGCGATCAAATCGTACACGCGATATCTGGATTTGTACCCACACGCGGAAGACAAAGAGAAAATCCAGAAGAAGATCGACAAGCTTTACCAGGACGTACAAAAAGAAAAACGTCAGCGGGCCAACTGATCGAGAATACGCCGGGCGCGGTCGAAATCGGCGAAGCGCTTTTCTTCGCCACGAAATTCACTCGAATGGGAAACAAGGCTGCAGCCGGAGCGGCGCGTGGGGTGTTTTACGTGGAGCATTTCGTGATAGAGGACGTACTCGACGGCAACTTTGGGGACGGCTGGATGATCCATTCTGCGATTCAACAGGATTTGATTCGGGTCCGGGGTCGTAACAGCCGAATTGGCGGCGCCAACTTCGCGTGCTCCAGCCGATGTGCGGGTCGCTGCAAACTGCCGGCAAAATATTGTTCGTTTAAGCTCTTCGAACATTTTCTCTAGATCGAAGTGTCGGCCCTGTGGACCCGTCGAGGCCAGACGCACGCGGCCGCGGCGCATGTGGCTGATGCGGGCGCGGGTGCGATCGGAACGCGCGTAGTTCAAGTAGGGCTCGACCAATGCGCGAGGAGCTCTACGGCGATAGACGCGCGAGAGGAGCAAGGCCGCCGCACCTTCGAGGACAGGGAGCGGCGCGCGCCGCAATAAATCCGAAAAGCGCACATAAACGACGTCTTCGCGGCGGCGGATCGTGAGGACCAGGCTCGAGTAGGGATAAAACTCGACACGGAAACGAGGGGGACGGCCATCGCAGTTCAGCCGCGTGAACACGCGTTGAAAAAGAGGACTGCCTCCGGGGACCAAGCGACTCTCGCGGCGCATGATCGTCCATTGCATTCCGCGGGGTCATTTTTTCCGCCGAACCGGGGGCGGCGCAACCTTTCTCTTGGCGGCTTCGGCCTCTTTGGAAGCATCCTGCGTGCCTTCCTTGGCGTCCTCCAGATTTTCCTTGTACATTTCGGCGTCCGGAGAATCGGTCGGAATCTTTTGCAAGATGACGAGATATTCCTTGGTCTTCTCAGCCATCAGGTCGATCCCTTTACGAATATTCTGCTGTTTCTCAATGCCGAGATGGATGACGTCTGCAGCGTCATCGACACAACCGACGTAAGCGTTCAACAGAGAATTGAGCATCTCGACATGCCTGGTCTGCGAAGGATGCTCGAGTTCATACTGAAGCTTTTTCAGGCGGTCATCGGCGAAAGACAGGAAAAGTTTGATTCGCTCATCGGGCGACTCCGCATTGCGGATCTTATCGGCCTCAATAGAGGAAAGATAATCCTTTTGCCTCGGCAAGGAGGCCCGCGCGATTCCCGCGCCGAAAAAAGACAGCATGGCGAGAATCACAACAAACGCAGAAAGTTTCATGGTTGCGCTCCCGATTTGGGCGGACCCGGTGGCGGAGTAGATTCCTGCGTTCCTTTGTGATGCGCCGGAAAGAGACGGCGCAGAAGTATATCGTCCACTTTGAGCAAATCCTTGCGAACCAGTTGAAGCGGGGGCTTGAATGCTTCCGGGGCCTCGAGCAGGAACTCATCCAGTTCGCGCAAGCCTTTCTGAACATGCATTTCGAGCTGTTTGTATCCGTTCGGATGCCGCTCGGCATCCGGGTTTTCCTTTTCGAGGGCTTGCGCGGCCGCTCGAACATTGTCCCGGTATTTCTCCATCATCAGGCCCATGGCGGTGTAGTCGCCGGCTTGCTCCGCGCGGCCTGCTTCATCAAATTGGGCGTCGCCAAGTTTCTGCATCATTTTTGCCTTACGCACGGCATTCGTTTCGCTATCGAAACGCGATTGAAGCTCGCTGAGCTTGTCCGCACCCGCCACGACGCCGCACAACGTGGCCGCGAGAACCGTCATTATCATGCGCTGCGCCACGCGCGGGCCCATGCATCTACCTTTTCTGATCCAGCATGCGGCGTAAGACCTTGCTGCGCTGCTGCGCCTGCCAGACCTGGTCGGCGTTCTTGTTCTGGTCGAGCTCGAGAAACTTCTGGTACGCCTCAAGTGCAGGCTTAGGCTGGTTTAGATTATCGTAGCAGAGAGCGCGAATAAACCACTCACCGGCGCCTGGAGTTTCCGTTTTGGCAATCTACGTCAAGCGCAGCGAGCGTGGCCGGATAATTGCGCCCTAAGTAGTAAGTGGAACTGAGATCCTTCCAGTAGGCAATGTTATTGCCATCGATCTGCAGGGCCGCCTTGATTTCCTTTTCGGCGGAAGCGAAATCGCGTTTTTGCATATAGACGCGGCCCAATCCCCCGTGCAGCTGCGCATCGCCCGGAGCAAGCGCGAGCGCTTTGCGAATGCTGACGATGGAATCGTCCCATTTTTTCTGGGCGATCTGAATGTCGGCGCGCGAGCGGAGCGAATCAAGAGTTGGAGCCTTGCCGGCATCGGCGCGATCCAGCTCGGCGAGGGCGGCATCGTACTGCTTTTGCTGGAGAAGCAAATGGATCAGGCGAGAGCGCGCGGCGGGCTCGTCGGGCTGCACGGCGAGATAGTCGCGAAAAGCGGCCGCCGCTTCAGGCTTCTTCTGCGCATCGAGAGCTTGTGCGAGGCCGAGCAATGCTGGCAGAGATTTTGGCTGAAGTTCAAGTGCCGCGCGGAACTTGGCTTTCGGCCTCGGGATTGCGTTTCAGGCCCAGATAGAGATGGCCGAGGTGAAGGACCGTTTCGAGGTCGCGGGGATCGAGTCGAAGCGCGGCTTCGTAGGCCTCGACCGAACCAGAAATGTTGCCGGAACGCTCGAGAGCATGGCCAAGCAGAAAACGCGGTCTGCTTTGCGAAGGGAGCAGATCGACGGCTCGACGCAGAGGCGGCACGGCTGCCGCGGGATCTTTTTCCGACAACAGGATGCCCAGATTGAGGAAAGCCTCGGACATTTTAGGATCCAGCACGGTGGCACGTTCGTATTCGGCGCGAGCCTCGCCGGTCCGCTTGAGGGCGGTGTAGGCGTAGCCGAGTTGGAAGTGGGCCCAGGCAATATCGGGTTTTTCAGCAACAACCTTTTTAAGAGCAGTGACAGCGGCTTCGAATTGATTGTTGTCAATGTCGTGCTGCGCTTCGTCGAGGAGATCGTTAAGAGGATTGGCGACTTTTTGAGTTCGAGTTTGGGAGGACTGTTTGGGGGAGGATTGCGGGAAGAGAGTCGACGCGGCGGACGGGAGAGGCGCGATGCATCGTGCTCCACCAGGAGTGCTGCGATGATTACGATGCGGAGGGGAAAGGCCGCGACAAAATCCAATGGAAACGCGTCATGGTTCGGCGGGGGGATTCCCTGCTCCGTTGGCGATTGTACCCGAAGGCACTGCAGGACTTGGATGCTCCGTTGGACGAGCGCTTTGCCTGGCCGTCGCCATTAAGAACGCGGCTGAGAAAACGGCCGGTATGGGAATGCTGATTCCGGGCGACCTGCTCCGGCGTTCCGGTGGCGACAATTTTTCCGCCTTGGTCGCCGCCTTCGGGACCGAGATCGACCAGCCAATCGGCGGATTTGATCACATCCAGATTGTGCTCGATGACGAGAAGCGAGGCGCCGGATTCGAGCAGTTTGCGGAAGGCGGAGAGAAGTTTCGCGATGTCATCGAAATGAAGACCGGTGGTGGGCTCGTCGAGGATATAGAGGACGCCTTGGTTTTCCGTGCGCGCGAGATGCGCTGCCAGTTTCAAGCGCTGGGCTTCTCCGCCGGACAGGGTGGTAGCGGACTGACCGAGGCGAAGATAACCGAGACCGATTTCGTTTAGAATGCGGAGCTTTGAGACAACCTTGGGTACGCCATTGAAAAAGGCAAGCGCTTCGCGTGCGGTAAGCTGCAGAACGTCGTGGACGTTCTTGCCGCGATAGCGAACATCGAGAACGCTGCTTTTGAAGCGCGTGCCGCGGCATTCTTCGCAGACGAGCTCGACATCGGCCAGGAATTGCATCTCGACGGTGACCGTGCCATCGCCCTGGCAAGTTTCGCAGCGGCCCCCTGGAACGTTGAACGAAAAATGGCCCGCGGTGAAGCCTCGGCGCTTGGCGTCGGGCGAGGCGGCAAAGACTTCGCGAATGGAATCAAAGGCTTTGAGATAGGTTGCGGGATTTGAACGAGGCGTGCGGCCGATGGGCGACTGGTCGACGATGACGACTTCGCGGACGTTGGCGTCGCCTTCGAGACGATCGCAAAATTCCTTGACGCTACCGCCGGTCCGTTTTGCGGCGAGCGCGCGGTAAAGCACGTCGTGGACGACCGTGGATTTGCCGGAGCCACTGACACCGGTCACGACGGTGAGAGTCCCGAGAGGGATCATCAGGTCAATATTTTGCAGGTTGTGGAGCGTTGCGCCGTAGAGGCGAAGAAATTTCCCATTTGGCTTGTGCCGATTGTTGGGAACGGGAATTGCAAGCTCGCCGCTGAGATAACGTCCCGTTAGAGATTTTTGGTCCGCGAGCATGCCCTCGTAGCTGCCGGCGAATAGAAGTTTGCCTCCGAGTTCGCCGGCGCCGGGGCCGAGATCAATGACGTGGTCGGCGGCGCGAATGGTGTCTGGATCGTGCTCGACGACGAGGACGGTGTTGCCGAGATCGCGGAGGGACTTGAGGATGTCGATGAGCCGCTGCGTGTCGCGCGGGATGGAGGCCAATCGAGGGTTCGTCCAGAACATAGAGCGCGCCGACTAAATGCGATCCGAGCGAGGTGGCAAGCTGAATGCGCTGCGATTCTCCGCCAGAAAGAGTGGAAGTAAGCCGGTCGAGGGTGAGGTAATCGAGGCCGACTTCATCGAGAAATTGCAGGCGCGCGCGGATTTCTTCGAGGATTTTCTCGGCGACTGTTGCTTGCGCGGCGGAAAGAACCAGCGTGGCAAAGAAAGCGCGAGCTTCTTTTACTGTGAGCTTGCAGAGTTCGGTGATCGAGCGGCCTACAACGCGAACGGCGCGCGCTTCAGGGCGAAGACGTGTGCCGCCGCACTCCGGGCACGTGGCGTAACCACGATAGCGGCTGAGAAAAACGCGCACGTGTAACTTGTACTTTTTGCGCTCCAGCCAATTGAAAAAACCTTTTACCCCTTCGAAATTGTTTTCAGCGTCGCCTTCGAGGACAAGACGGCGCTGCTCCGGAGTAAGCTGGCGCCAGGGGACATTGAGCGGGATGCCGCGGCCGCGCGCCCATTTTTTCACGTCCTGCAGAAGAGCGCGGTAGCGTGGTTTGGTCCAGGGCTCAATCGCGCCCTCATCCAGCGATTTGCTGGAGTCGGGCACGACAAGATTGAGGTCGAAATCGATGGTATTGCCGAAACCCTGGCAGCGTGGGCACGCGCCGTAAGGATTGTTGAAGGAAAAAAGGCGGGGCTCCGGCTCCTGGTAAAGCGCGCCATCGTTCTTGCATTCGAATCGTTCGTTGAACGAAAGGCGTTCGGCAGTATTGCCGTCAGACTCGCCGATAAATTGCAAGATGGCTTCGCCGTGACCCTCGCGGTAGCAAATCTCGATGGAGTCCGTGAGGCGCGAGCGGGATTCGGGATTCACGGAGAGGCGATCGACGAGAACGTAGACAGGCTTTGAGAAATCCACGTCGAGCAGCGATTCGGGTGAGGAGAATTCGTGGACGCGGCCGCCTTGATAAAGACGATTGAAGCCGCGCTTTTGGATGTCGCCAAGAGCTTGCTTGAGCGCTTCTTGCGGAGGCGGCGGGGATTTCTTCTTGGGCATGCGGCGGGCTCCGCCGGTGGCTTGCGGCTGCGCAATGCTGAGGGGATAAAGGATGTAGAAGCGGCGGCCGGGAGTGAGCGAGAGGACACGCGAAGCAATCTCGTCGGGGCTGTCGCGGCGAACTTCGGCGCCGCACTTGATACAAAAAGTCTGGCCGCAGCGCGCGAAGAGAAGACGCAGATAGTCGTAAATTTCGGTGGAGGTGGCGACCGTGGAGCGCGGGTTGCGCGTGGAATTCTTCTGTCGAATGGCGACGGCTGGAGCGATGCCGGAGATTTCGTCGACGTCGGGCTTTTCCATCCGTTCGAGGAACTGGCGGGCGTAAGCGGAAAGAGACTCGACGTAGCGGCGCTGGCCTTCCGCATAGATGGTGTCAAAAGCGAGGGAGGACTTGCCTGAACCGCTGACACCGGTGACGACGGTGATCGCGTTGTGCGGGATTTCGACGGAGATGTTGCGCAGATTGTGAACGCGGGCGCCTCGGACGCGAATAGCTTCTTGTTCGCCGAGCGCGGGTGTGAGTTCTTTGGTTGCCAAGGAGAAGCCCAGACAGCGCGGTTCGAGAGCGCAGCCTAAACTTTAAAGTATACGACTAGCGGAAAACGGGCGCAAATGAAGGTCTGTGTGGCGTCTCTCCGGATTTTTTCGCGGCAACCTTTCGAAAACTAGGGCTCCTGCGTGAGGTTGATCCTGCCAACCCCGCCTTCGACTTTGAGGTGGATCGTTACAGGAGACTTGCCGTAGGCGTCGTTCGTGTACTCGTCGCCATCGTGCTTCAGACCGTGTGCATCGATGGAGCCGATTCCGCCGGACGCGTTGACAATTACGCCGATATTTTTGGGCAGGCGAATGTTGGCTTCGCCGACGCCGCCTTCGATGTCGGCGGTGAGATTCGACTTGCGGTCGCCGCTGAGATCGACATCCACCTGGCCGGCGCCGATGTCCAGGGTAAGGCGAGTGACGTCAATGTCTCGCAGGCGCAGGTTGCCGTGGCCAGCCCCCATGTCGATCTTGATTTCGAGAGGAATGTCATTGGCGAAGTGAAGAGTCCAATTGTTGTCGGAAGTCGTGCGAATATGACTACCCGAGTCGTCCTGGGAAACGTGAAGGTCTCCCTGTGTTCCGGAGACAGAGTAGTCTACCCTGGGGGCGCCAGAAGTAGAGCGATAGTCAAAATCACCCTCAAAAAGATGGCTGGAGCCCCCGTTCAAGTTTAGGTCGCCGGCACCCATCTCCAAATTGACGCGCACAGACTTGGCGTTCTCTCGTTCGACGGTCCGCGATAGATGCTGCATCGCGTAGACGGAACTGCCGCGCCAGTGGTTAGTGTTTCGGCCGTGCCAGAAGAGAAGGACCAGAATAATCACGAAGGCAATCGTGCCGAGGCTCGCACCCATGGAGGAACCCCTGGCCGCATCAGGATTCTGGCGACGCCGCCAATGGTCCCAAATCGTCCCGAGGCCGATAAAGATGAGGATGAGAGGCCAGTAAGTCCAAAGAATGGGCCAGGGATCGAAGGATGGATGCCAATTGCCGTAGAGAAAGATCGCGCCGAGGGCGATGAGTAGGACCGGAAAGACCAGCGAACTGCGCCGGGGAGTGCCGTCTTGAGCCATCACACACCTCTTCACTCTTTAATACGCACAAACACGCAAGAAAGTTCAGGAATAGGCGAATAAGCGTTCTTTCAACAGAATACTGGCCCTTTTGAAGCTGGTCAACGGCCCTGCAGGCACGGGCGCATTCTCCCGTTTGTGCTACAGTGCGGCGAAGGGTACGCAGTGCGCGCGGGAAGTAAGGAGTGCACGCGAGGGGCGATACCGAGGTTTAGCGATGGCGATTTTTGAACGAGTCATCTGGATTGTGCTGGATAGCGTGGGCATTGGCGAGTTGCCCGACGCAGCAGATTATGGCGACGTGGGAAGGAATACTCTCGGACACATTGCGGAATCGCGGCCTCTGGCTCTGCCGAATTTGGTTCGACTCGGGCTTGCAAATATAGCGCCGCTTGCGCACCTGAATCCCTGCCGCGTCGCCGATTGGCGCCTACGGCAAGGGCGCAACTCGCTCGCCCGGAAAAGATACGACTACGGGCCACTGGGAGATGGCAGGAGTTTGGCTCGATCAGGCGTTCCCGGTCTATCCGCACGGATTCCCCCGCGAACTAATTGCGGAATTTGAAAAGCAGATTGGCCGAGGAACGCTCGGCAACAAGCCCGCATCAGGGACGGAGATCATCAAGGAACTTGGTGAAGAACACTTCCGCACGGGCAAGCCAATTGTTTACACTTCGGGCGACAGCGTATTTCAGATTGCCGCGCATGAAGCTGTGATCCCCATCGCGGAGCTCTATCGCATGTGCGAGATTGCACGCAAGCTACTCGATGGCCCGAACCGCGTTGGCCGCGTGATTGCGCGGCCATTCGCCGGTTCACCAGGACACTTCGAACGCACGACGCGCCGGCATGATTACGCGGTTGATCCGCCCAAGCCGATGTTGCTCGACGTGCTCGCGGATCGCGGGGTGCCAGTGTTTGGAATCGGCAAGATCCATGACATCTACAATGGTCGCGGAGTGGAGAAGTATGTCACCACAACGGGCAACGCCGACGGAATGGCGAAACTCACCGTCGCATTGAGCGAACGAAAAACCGGATTGATTTTCTGCAACCTCGTGGACTTCGATATGCTCTTCGGACATCGCAAAGACGTCGAAGGCTTCGCTCAATCGCTGGAGGAGTTTGACCGGCTGCTCGAACCATTTCTGGCGCTTCTCCGCGCTTCTGACCTGCTGATAATCACTGCGGATCACGGGTGCGACCCCGATCCGCGCTGGCCGACGACCGACCACTCGCGCGAGTACGTGCCGATCCTGGCGTATTCCCCGGGAAGCGGCGCGGGAGTGAACCTTGGCGTGCGATCGACGCTGGCGGACATGGGCCAGACCTTGGCCGAAAACTTCGGCGGAGAAATCCCGCACGGAAAAAGTTTTCTACAGCAGATCAGCGCAAGTCCGAGTTTTCGGCGACCGCAGGCTAACATTCGGGAGGCTAGCAGACAGCTGCGACCTCCTCCCAGCTCGCCCCGAACGCCGCCTATTCCCTGCGCGCTACCCATTCACGGATATCCCACCACTGTGACCGCCAACCCCAGAATGGACTTGAATGAGCCAAGTCTAGACGTTAACGTTAACGGCGCTTCGTTTCGTATCCGACTGTCTAAACTGAAGGAAGCTGCCGTGACAAATCTAAAGTCGATCCGTTGGTTTGCTGGCGTCGTAGTGTTGGTATTGTGGCTCCAGCTTGTCCTGAGCGGCGAGGGAGCAGGGCGGCAGGACACGAGTGGCGCTGCCACCAGCCGTCCATTTGACCGCGGAGCAGGATCATCAGCGGCTCATGGAGTTGCTTGCACATCACTTCCCTGCGTCGCGGAGCGGACGGCGATCCGAAGTCGCCTAATGCCGCGAATTACGACGAGGCGAAGGCGAATCCATATCCCAAGCTGCCTGACCCGCTGAGGTTGAAGAACGGGAAAGAGGTGAAGACAGCAAAAGTGTGGTGGGAGAAGCGGCGGCCAGAGATTGTCGAGGATTTTGACCGCGAAATTTACGGCCGTGAGCCGAAAGATACGCCAAAGGTGAATTGGGAAGTGACGAGCACCGCCCACGAAATGAATGGCGGACGTGCCAGTAATCACGAAGAAGCTCGTGGGGCACGTCGACAATTCAGCATATCCATCGATAAAAGTCGATATTCAACTAACGTTGACAACGCCGGCAAACGCCTGGGGCCTGTGCCCGTGATGATGGAATTGAGCTTCAGCCCGGAATTTATGGCCGCGATCGCGAAGCGTTTTCCAGAAATGACTGCCGCCGGGCAAAAAGGTCCAACATGGCAGCAGCAAGTCTTGGCGAAAGGCTGGGGCTATGCGGTGCTGATTCCGACCAGCGTGCAAGCCGACAAAGGCGAAGGGCTGACGGAGGGGATCATCGGCCTCGTCAACAAAGGGCAGCCCCGAAAATTAGACGACTGGGGCGCGCTGCGCGCCTGGGCCTGGGGCGCCAGCCGCGCGATGGACTATTTCGAGACCGACAAGTCCGTGGACGCGCAACCAAGTCGGAATCGAGGGCCATTCTCGCTACGGAAAAGCGTCGCTCGTTACGATGGCATACGATCCGCGCTTTGCCATCGGCTACATAAGTTCTTCCGGAGCGGGCGGAGCCGCCCTCTATCGGCGCAATTTCGGCGAACAGATCGGCAACGTGGCCGGCACCGGCGAATATCACTGGATGGCCGGAAATTTCCTGAAATATGCGGGACCGCTTACACCGAATGATTTGCCCGTGGATGCGCATGAGCTGATCGCGCTGTGCGCGCCGCGGCCCGTGTTCATCGGCGCTGGCGCAGTCCAAGGCGATGGCTGGGTGGACCCGCGGGGAATGTTCATGGCCGCGGTCGGCGCGGGGCCAGTGTATCGGCTGCTCGGGAAAAAAGATTTGGGAACGGCCGGAATTTCCTCCGATTGAGACTCCGCTAATCGACGGCGACCTGGCTTACCGCCAGCACACCGGCGGGCACACTCCCGCGCCGAACTGGCCTACCTTTCTGAAATTTGCGGATCGTTATATCAGAGGTCCCGGAGTTGCCGCAGGAGCGGGACCGGCCGCGAAGCTGGCGGCGTCGAACAAATAAGAACAACGCAAAATTACTAAATCAAGACTAGTTCCCTGCCGACGCAGAGGCAGGACCGCCCGGCGCGTAGTAGCCGTTGCGTGTGCGCGCCAGCAGCTTGCCGCGGCCGTGAGGGGGAATCACCTGCACGCTGACCGCGCGGAAGGTGCCGTCCTTATTTGTGTTCGAAGGATAGTAGGCCAGCGTGTACTGGTTGCGAATGTCGTGCGCAACCTGCTGGCAGATGCTGTGTACGTCGTCCACGCTTTCCGGGAAAAACGCCAGGCCGCCCGAAGCTTCGGCGATGTGCTTCAGCGCTCTCATGGCGTTGTTCTTCTCTTTCCGTTTTTCATCGCCAAGCAGGCCGATGGTGTAAATCACGGTATTGGTCTTCTGGATTTCGCGAAGAGTTTTTTCGAGGGAATTACGGCTGGAATTGTCCTCGCCGTCCGTCACGACAAGCAGGACTCTCTTGTCCTTGTTGGCTTTCTTCAAGTGGTCAAGCGACCCGATGATGGCATCGAAGAGCGCCGTGCTGCCGCGGGAATCGATGCGCTCGAGCGCTTCCTTCAGTTCGCGGAATGCTGCTCGTGAAATCCTTGTCGAGGTCGAGATAAAAATCGTCGTTGAAGTTGACGACGAAAGCTTCGTCCTGGTTGTTGCTGGCCTCGACGAGCGTGAGCGCTGCTTCATTCACGCGGGGCCGTTTGTCGCGCATGCTGCCGCTATTGTCGATCACCAGGCCCATGCTGACGGGAACGTCTTCGCGTTTAAACGTGGAGAGCTTTTGCTCGACCTTGTCTTCGAACACGCGAAAATTTTCAACTTTCAGGCCGTCTGCGAACTTTCCTCGGTCGTCCAGCACGGTGGTATGCAGCACCACCAGGCCGACATCGACCTTGATGGTCGAGCCTTGCTTCCCGGCATTGGGATCTTGTCCTGGTGGGAGCGGCTGCGCATTGGGAATGGGAATCTGCGCAAGGCAAGGCGATAGAAAGAGAGCCATCACGCAGAAAGATAGAATGAGACGGAAAAAACCGTGACTGCTCCGAGACGCAAACTCAATGACTGGGCGCGTAATACCCGGTCTTTGCGTAAACATTGAGTGGCGGCAACCCTCTTGGGGCGCGCAGTTTGATCTTGATCTTTCGCCACCGTGCATCGTGGGCTTTGTTGCTTGGCCTATATCCCAGGACATATTGATTTCGCAGCTCCATGCTGATTTTTGAGGCGATGTCCGGAAGGTCTTCCAACTTCTCGACGGAAAATACCCGGCCCCCCGTCATTTCCGTGATTTCAGAAAGCAACGACGGACCGTTCAACTCTTCCGGAGTCCGATTGCGATATCCAAGCGCGTCGTAGATGCCGATTGCATAGAGCTGGGTGTCAGCTTCCTTCACCAAACGCTTGATATCGCCCTCGTTGTAACGACTATGATTATCTCCCCCATCGGATAGGATGAGCAAGGCACGTTTGCCGTTGCGTGCACCCCTCATCTGGCTCAGCCCTAGATAAATTGCGTCGAGCAGCGCGGTGCGCCCCTTTGCCGAGGTCAGCATAAGGCTGCTCTGCAGTTCTTCGACACTGTTGGTGAACGAACTGATCAGCTCCGCGCGCTCGTTGAAGCTCACCAGAAAGAATTCATCCTGAGGGTTGGCTGTCTTGAAGAATTGAACCGCTGCTTCGCGGGCTTTACCCACTTTGTTGGACATGCTGCCGCTGAAATCGAAAACCACACCGATGGAGATGGGCACATCCTCTGCGGAGAAGGTCACTACTTCCTGTTCGGCGTTATCCTCAAAAACGCGAAAGTTTTCCATATCCAGGCCCGTGACCAGGCGATTGTAAGGATCGGTGACCGTCACGTTCACCAGCGCCAGGTCCACGTCCATTTTCAGCGCCTGTCCGGGTCGGATCACCTGGCCTGGCGTGTTCTTTCTTACGTCGTCTTTTTGCTTTTTCGGATCCTGCTTGTTTTCCTCGGCGGGAGACTGCGATTGCGGTGCCGCAAAAATTGTGGTGCGAAAAGCGACCAGGCAGGCAAATAACAGGACTACAACGGAAAAACTTAAAACGCGAAACCCATGTCTATCGCGTTTCACGGCACCCCCATCGTCCCGGTAACCCAGAACGGCCGCGCGGCTCGGACTATTTGTGATTCTACCATTCGCCCAAGCGAAGACAAGGCAATTCCCGTACTAGACCTCCGCTGGTACCCGCGATCATTCGACAGATTCCACACTGTAAGTTCAACTGTAAGTTCCTACAGGTACCCATGCACGATGAACAGCTCGAGCAGTCGGCCGGTCCCGACTATAGGACAATGACCGCGGGGAGTGCCTAAATATTCCCGAATGTGGGAGACTCAGTGGCATGAGTTCGAACAAACTTCATGTCGTCATTGTCATCCCCGCACGCTTCGGCTCGACGCGTCTTCCAGGCAAGCCGCTCGTTTTGCTGGCTGGCAAACCGATGATCCAACATGTTTACGAACGGGCCAAGATGGCGGGCCAAGCCGACCGCGTGATTGTCGCGACGGACGATGAACGCATCGTAAAAGCCGTGGAAACTTTTGGTGGCGCGGCCCGAATGACGCGACCGGACCACCGCACCGGAACGGAGCGCGTCGCGGAAGTCGCGGCTCATGAAGCTGGCGATGTGTTTGTGAATGTGCAGGGAGACGAGCCCTTGTTGGACCCCGTGGCAGTCGATACGGCCGTGAATGCCCTGCTGGAAGAGCCCGCCGCGGCTATCGCCACGGTAGCTACGCCGATCAAGGCACCTGCGGACATCATGGACCCGAACGTCGTCAAGACGGTCCTCGATTTCGATAGCAATGGAATTTATTTTTCTCGAGCGCCGATCCCCTGGGTCCGCGATACCGGCAGCAAAATACAGGTGCGTCACCTCAAACACTTGGGCTTGTACGTCTTCCAGCGCGCCGCCCTTCTCGAGTACCCTACCTTGCCACAGGGAGAACTCGAACGCATCGAACAGCTCGAACAACTCCGCTGGCTCGAGAACGGTTGGAAGATCCGAGTGGCCGAAGTCGAACACGACGCGGTAAGCGTGGACGTCCCAGAAGACGTTGCTCGCGTGGAAAAACTCATCCAAAAATAAAACCGCCCGGCTAACTCTAGCCAGGCGGCGTTTTGTTGGAATTAGATTCGGCTTTCCGCCAGTTACTGTTGTGGTGACACGGCGCCCGCCGTCACTCGAGTGTTATCGGAGCTGACCAGGAAGATGGTATTCCCACTCGCGACGTATGCTTTGTAGTTGAATGTCGTCGCAGGGGCGCCGGACGATGAAATGGTCACTTGATAATTATTGCTGGCCGTCCCATCGCCGCTGGGGTTGAAAGTTCCCGCCACAACGCTGTTCAAAAACTGCACCTTGTTGCTCGCCGCTCCAAGTTCGATGAAATCTACGGCTCCGCTGATGTTGTTTGAGTTCGAATTTGTTTGCGCATATTGGCCCACAAAGTCCTCCTCAAAACCAGCATTGAGCGCCACGCCGCTCCAGTTAAATGCATAGTTTCCGGCGAGCGACGAGTTTGAGATCGTTCCGGACTGTCCAAGCATCGTGCCACTGCTGATCAGCCCGACACTTTGATCCTGCAAAACGGCTTGCGTAGGCGACATCAGATAGAAAACCAGGTTGAAGGTGCCCAGGCTGCTCTGCTTAAACGTGAAGGTGCCCCGGCCTCTGTTCACCGCAATCGCGCTGGTGTCAATGGCGTACGTGGACTGAGTGACGCCGCTACTATTTGCGATCGAATGTAAGTTGCCGTCATTGTTGTCGTCGAGGAAGATGTTGCTTAGATTGCCGCTTCCGTCCGTCGTGAACCGGGCAGCCCGCGCGATGGGGCCGAAGTTCCCCGTCACCGCCGCGCCCCCAATGAGGTAAACGAAACTTCCCGCACTAAAATTTGAAGTCTGCGTTGGAATCGCGCCGCTCTGCTGAAACGCGTCTCCGCTCGTAACATTGGCACCGTCCTCCTCAAGGAGGAGCAGATGCGTGCTGTCGACGATGTAAAAAACGAAAGTAAACCCATCGAAAGTAATCACCCCTCGGCCAAAACTCGCGAGGTCGTTCAGATTCGCAGAATCCTGTCCATATGTGCCTCCGCTGGGAATCGCCGCAGGCGGTGTCACATCTGCCAGCGCTCCATCATTGATGTCTATGACCCCGCTCGTCACCGTACCTCCGCCGTCTGTCGTCATCTGGCCCATAAGGGCGAGAGGTGCGAAAACTGTCCCCTCCACTCCTGCTGTGCTGAACACATAATTGTTGTGGATTCCGCTCACAGAAAAACTCCCCGGCGATTGCAAGTGGAAGGAGCCGCTCGATGTGGCGTTCAAGTCGGTCTGCACCATCAGACCCGCGTTGGCGGAAGTAAGCGTGATGCTGAAGCCGATCCCGGCTGTGGCGTTTTGCGTGAGTGTCAAAATCCCTCTGCCGTTCGATTGAATGCTGTAGCTTCCCCCCGTAAATGGGATCCGGCCTGCACTGCCCAAGTCTTCAGTCGCCGCCGTGATATTTCCGTTGCCGTCGGCAGTGAAGCTGCCTACTCGTGCCAGGAACGCTCCGCTAAGGTCTTGACCAACCATCGAGAAGGCGTACTGACCTTTCAAACTGCTGTTACTGAATCCGCCCGTAGGTGGTGGCGGCGTGACGGAGCCACCGCCGCTGCATCCCGCCCCCGCCACGACAGCGGCAATCCCCGCTGCCGCCAGGACGATGAGCCGCCTCACAGAACACCTCCCACAGGCGCTTGCGTCTTCAAGCTCGCCGCCTTTGTCGCTCCACGCCAAAGAGGAAAGCCCCGGACGGATCGTATCGCCAGAGATTGCCCGCCTTTTTGAATGATGCGCGCCACGAACATAGTGCCGTCACCGGAGGCCAGCTCTTCCCCCACAATGCGAATCGCGGCGCCGCTGGAAAGTGTCAATTTGTTTATCTCAAGAAACTTGTCGCTGCCTACATGGACGCTCACCGATCCGCTCGAAGTTTGCAGGATCACGCGCGCGCCCAGTGGCGGGACAGTGGAGGACGCAATGTATTGAGTGACTGTGCCTTCCAACACCCTCTCCCGGGCCATCTCATACGCATGCATATCCGTGGTTCCTGACTGCACTTTTTGCTGCGTTTGCTGAGCGCCAACATTGGATACGAATAGAATTGCGCCTGCAAATACTGCACTGCCCAACCAGAATCGTATGTTCGGCTTCATTATCTTTCCCCAGGTTCGAGAGACCTTCGAAGAATCCCCCGGAATAGCATCATTCGTGTTTGGCCCGTGAGCCCGCGCTGATGCTCCATTGCTTGGATGTGAACAGCACTCGAAACGGTTTCCATGGTTAAAAAATATTTGTTCAAACGAGTAACTCTCTCCCAGGCACCTTTAAACAGACGTGCCAAACCCGCGTGGATCTAACCCGCTTCGCTCGGAGAAGTTTCGGAATATGCTCATTTTTATCTCCGGCATGCGCTTCGCCCATATCTCAAGTTTCTCAATCCTAATTTCCAGATTTCTTAAATGAATACTGCGATTTGACACTCGCACGCATTCCGATGATAATTATGCGTACGTCACTCCTGTGGAGGGCTGATAAGCCCGGCGAACTGGGAACTCCGGACGCGGGCTGCATGGATGGCGCCAAAATATATTTTTGTTACCGGCGGTGTTGTTTCCTCACTTGGAAAGGGAGTTGCAGCTTCCTCCATCGGTTGTCTCCTCGAAAGTCGCGGTTTTAAAGTCACCCTTCAAAAATGTGACCCTTATCTGAACGTCGATCCCGGCACGATGAGCCCGTTTCAGCACGGCGAAGTCTTCGTCACCGAGGATGGCGCCGAGACCGACCTCGACCTCGGCCATTACGAGCGCTTTACTCACGCCAAACTCTCCCGCGACAATAATTGGACCACCGGCCGCATCTACGAAACCATTTTGACCAAGGAACGCCGCGGCGACTACCTCGGCAAGACCGTGCAGGTCATCCCGCACGTCACCGACGAGATCAAAGCCACCATCAGGAAAGTCTCCGACGACGTGGACGTGGTCATCGTCGAGATCGGCGGCACCGTCGGCGACATTGAATCGCTTCCCTTCCTCGAAGCCATCCGGCAGATGCGCCTCGAACTCGGCGCGGAAAACACTCTTTTCGTCCACGTCACACTTGTCCCTTTCATCGCCGCGGCCGGCGAACTAAAGACCAAGCCCACGCAGCACAGCGTTAAGGAAATGCTCGGCATCGGGATCCAGCCAGACATTTTGCTTTGCCGCAGCGACCGCCACATCCCCGGCGAGCTCAAGAAAAAAATCGCGCTCTTCTGCAACGTGGCGGAAGCCTGTGTCATATCCATGGAAGATGTGGACACCATTTACGCCGTGCCCGTCGAACTCAGCCGCGAGGGACTCGACGCTCAAATTCTCCGCCATTTGAAGCTCCAAGATCGGCCTTCGGACATGCGCCCGTGGCTCGATCTCGTCTACCGGCTCCACAATCCCGCCGGCGAAATCCGCATCGCGGTTGTCGGAAAGTACGTTCAGCTCGAAGACGCTTACAAGAGCCTGCGCGAAGCTCTGCTTCACGGCGGCTTGGCCCACAATCACAAAACAGTTCTCGAATGGATTGAGGCAGAAGAAATCACCTCGCCGGAGATCGCCGCCGCCCGACTGTGGGGATACGATGGCATCCTCGTGCCCGGCGGCTTTGGCAAGCGCGGCATCGCGGGAATGGTTCACACCATTCAATACGCCCGTGAGAACAAGATTCCGTTCTTCGGCATCTGCCTAGGCATGCAGTGCGCGACGATCGAATACGCCCGCGACGTCGCCGGCTTAAAGCAGGCCGACAGCACCGAGTTCGATCCGCAAACGCCGCACCGCGTCATCTATAAACTGCGTGAACTCCTCGGCGTCGACGAAATGGGCGGCACCATGCGCCTCGGAGCCTGGCCCTGCAATCTCGAACCTGGCTCCTTTGCCGCCAAAGCCTACGGCAAGACCGAAATCAGTGAACGCCATCGCCATCGCTATGAATTCAACCGCGACTACGAGAAAACTCTGACCGACGCTGGACTTCGCATTACAGGCCGCACTCCCGACGAAAATTATGTCGAGATCATCGAAGCCCCCGAGCATCCCTGGTTCCTCGGCTGCCAGTTTCACCCGGAGTTCAAGTCCAAACCTCTCGAACCGCATCCGCTCTTCGCCGCCTTCATCGGCGCCGCGCTCGAGCACAAGAAAATCCTGGCTCGCCCAGCCAGCGAATCGCAGCGCGCCCAAACCGTCGGCGTCGCGCCTCACGCTAACGCCTTGCCCTCGTAGAGGCACGATTCATCGCGCCCCCCAGTGCTATTTACTCTGAGCTCCGGAGGGTTTGCCCTGAACTCCGAAGCGCGGCGCCCGCCGTGCCTCTATCCTGCATGCGAACCATCGATCAGGGTCATGGCTCAGCTTCCCATAGCGGCGTATCCATTAAGGTGCTCCTTGTAGGTGATGATGCGATCGATCAAAACCTACTCCAGGGATGCCTCTCTATAATGCGTTAATTAGACATGTCGATTACTTCCGGTTTGCCCGTGATACTTCCGCAGTGGGCAACGGCAAACAGAGAAAGGCAAGTAACGCTGACAGAGAGCCGCACGACTATTGCGGGAGCCCCGTTTTATAGAGAATGGCTTTGTGGCGCAGGTCAGGGCTGTAGGGGTCGTATACTGGAGCGCCTTTACATCGATAACTGCTTGCCTTTAACAGTGGAATTATTTCGTCAGCTTGCCTTTTTCATTCTGAGCTGCAAGCCCATATCGTATTGCCGCTTCAAGCGTATCGATGTTTATATCCTTTAGAGCTTTAAACCGAATGCAATATCCGGTCACGCTCGCCTTGCCTAGTTTTTTTCCATACGTTTTGGCTAAGTACTTCTTATCTTTGAGACCAAGAATATAGACAGAGATTCCGGTTTTGTTTCCGCTCACACCAATTTGAAAAAACTCTCTACTCTTTCCATTGGCATATTTTATTCTGTGAAATCCATATCCAATCGTAGGGTTGGAAACAGTATGATTTTTGCTGTCATTGCCATCGAAGAACCATATTTTGCATTCTGGTGACACTTGAAGTGTGAGCCGATGCAACTCTCGCATGTCACTGCGTTTTGGCTCCGGTTGGCTGGTAATATACTTCTCGATTTGTTCTTGTACGTTCATATGTTCTGCTCCCCCGTTGCGCGCACGAGATTATACGACGTTTAATCCTTCTCCCCCTTGCAAGGGCGGGCGACCCTGACCGTTGAGGTCGCTCGATCGCGAGGGCGCCCCGCAAGCCGTTGTTGCGTGGGGGCTTTTCAGAATTCCCAAAGGCTTGAAATGTGTGGAGCGCCGAGGAGCAGGCAGAGGGGCTGGAGTACATGTACCCCAAGCCGAGTTCACATTCCGGACGTATTGTCGGCAAGCCGGAAGTAATAGCGTGGTTGGGTTTACCGGGATAACTTCCGCATAGCCCGTGATACGCCCAAAACAGGGCCGGTCGGCACTATGAGTCTAATCGCCTGATTACGTCAACTGCGAATTGGACGCTCTTCTTCATCATCTGTCTAAAGGCCGCCGATCAGGCTCGCCTGAGAGAGTGCGACCAGGCAGGATGGGTGTACAATCTCGCCGCTCTTGAATTCAAAAAGGAGATTCCGGTTGATGACTCAGAACCCGACTACACCGAACCAAGATCCTCCAGCCCACTGTAGCATCCTGCAGATCGTGAACGGTGCGTATGTTGCCGGCGCGGTGTCGTGCCTGGCGCAGCTTGGAATCCCCGACTTGCTCGAAAACGGGGCGAAATCAGCTGAGGAATTAGCTGCCCAAACCGGCGCTCAACCGGACGCGCTCTACCGCCTCATGCGCGCCACCGCTTGCGTTGGAGTCCTAGCGGAAGGGTCGGACAAGAAATTCTCACAGACGCCCATGTCGGCCGTTCTGCGCACCAACGCGCACCCCAGCCTACGAGGGCTCGCCATCATGACCGGCCGGGAATGGCACGAGCGGGGATGGTCCAGGCTGGAATATTGCGTGCGCACCGGAAAACAGGCACTCGACGAGATTTACGGCATGACTATCTTCGAGTATCTGAAGCACAATCCCGAGGAATCGCGGATTTTTGACAATGCCATGACCGCGCTTTCCAGCATTGATGGCCCCGCTGTGGCCGATGCCTACAACTTTGCCAGCATACAAAACATTGTCGATGTCGCCGGCGGCCACGGCCTTCTGCTGGCCACGCTGCTCGGGCGGAATCCGCACTTGAAAGGCACGCTCTACGAGGTACCCCATGTGCTGGAGGGAGCTAAAACAGGTGCCCTCAAGCCATATTTGGACCGGTGTACGCTGGCCTCCGGCGATATGTTCTCATCGGTCCCTGCAGGCGCCGATGCCTACATTATGAAACACATCATTCATGATTGGCCGGATGATGCCTGCGTCAAAATTCTAAAAGCCTGCCGGCAAGGCGTAAGTCCCGGCGGAAAGTTGGTGGTGGTAGATTGCGTGATTCAGCCGGGCAACGGCTTCTCTCCCGGAAAATTCCTGGATTTGCAAATGCTGATTTTCCCCAGCGGACGCGAACGCACTGAACCAGAATTCCGCAAATTGTTGGAAGCGGCGGGATGGAAACTCTCGCGGATCATTCCCACGGCGGCCGGGGATTCGATTGTTGAGGGAGTGGCGTAGGGTTTGGGTTGAGCGACTCTGGTGAAAGGGTACGGCTTCAGCCGTGCCACCAAGGCCGGCTTTTGGGCACTCAACCAAGAATGACTAAGCTTGTTCCCGGAACGCTTGCTGAGCAACATGTGAAACAGGCAAGTCAATGAAAGCTGCGGAGTTGGCGGTATCTCAATAAGGATTGTTGGCGAAATATCGCCATTACACTCACGACAGACTGCTTTGATCGTTTCCTTTGTGGATGGTCGGCAAACAGGAAGCAATTCGGTTACTTCCGGTTAGCTTAACTCAGGACTTAACCGCCAGCGGATGGCGACTTGATTCACGTCTACGGAACACCGGCAGCAGAGCCAGATTCCAGTCTGCAATCGCGTTGCTTGCATCGTCCCAACCGCCAGTGATAAGCTTTCAAACTATGGGTCCGGCGCCGACCATCACGATCCATGTCCCGGGCCCGCTGCGCACGTACTGTGCGGGCGCAGCGCAGCTCTCGATCTCGGCGCACACCGTGCGCGCCGCACTCGAGGACCTCGAGCGGAGCCAGTCCGCTTTGTATCGCAATGTCTGTGACGAAACGGGCACGGTGCGCCGGCACCTGAACGTGTTCGTGAACTCGGACAATGTGCGCGACCTCGACGGGGTCGACACGACGCTGACGCCGGGGGACGTGGTCACGATCCTGCCGGCGGTCTCAGGAGGTTGAAGATGGCGGATCGAGTCATTCTCACCATCGGCACCAAGAAGGGCGTGTTCGTCGCCGATGCCGCGAAGCCGAGGCGCAGCTTCGCGCTGCGCGGGCCCTTCGGTCCCGGCGTCCCCGTGTACTCGACGCTGATCGACACGCGCGGCACACCGCGCCTCTACGCCTCGAGCTGCAATCCGTTCTTCGGCATGAAGGTGCTGCGCTCGACCGACATGGGGAAGAGCTTCAAGGAGACGAAGTCGGCGCCGGCGTTCCCCAAGGACGACGGCCGCGCGCTCGCCAACATCTGGTCGCTCGAGGCCGGCGGCGGCAAGAAGGACCTGTGGTGCGGCGTGGAGCCGGCGTCGCTGTTCAGGAGCCACGACGGCGGCGATTCGTGGGAGATGGTGCCCGGCATCAGCAACCACGAGCACGCGCGCAAGTGGCAGCCCGGCAACGGCGGGCTCTGCATGCACACGATCATTCGCGACGGGAATCGCGTGCACCTCGGCATCTCGACCGGCGGCCACTATCTGAGCGAGGACGGCGGCGAAACGTTCAGGGCGTCCAATCAAGGCGTCGGCGCCGGCTTCGCGCCCGATCCCTATCCCGAGTTCGGTCAGTGCGTGCACAAGATCGCGCGGCACGACGACGCGCCCGGCCGGCTCTACATGCAGAACCACGGCGGCTGGGCCGATTGGACCGGGCCTGGCGGGCCGCGGCCGGACATCGGCGTGCTGCGCAGCGACGACTACGGCCACTCGTGGCGATCGATCGCCAAGGGACTGCCGTCGGACTTCGGATTTCCGATCGTCGTCCACCCGCACGACGCCGACACGGTCTACGTCATGCCGCTCGAGCCGGCGACGCGCACCTGTCCCGGCGGCGCGCCCGCGGTGTGGCGCAGCGAGAATGGCGGCGACTCGTGGAGCCGGCTCGCGCGTGGGCTGCCGAAGAAGCAGAGCTACTTCACCGTCCTGCGCGACGCGATGGACATCGACCGGCTCAAGGCACCCGCGCTCTACTTCGGCACGACGACCGGTCAGCTCTGGATCGGGAGGGAGGGCGGCGAGAAGTGGGACTGCCTGTTCGATTCGCTGCCGCCGATCCACAACGTCAAGGTCGCGGTCGTGTGATGCCAGCGTAGACCTTCCCTAGTCACTAGGACGCGTAACGCGATACTCGTTGAAGTGACGCACCCGGATAGTGGACGGATTGTCGGCTACTCGGAACTTATCGTCGGACCGTGGTGCTAACTTCTGATATGTTTGAATGACTAAGTCGGATAACCCGGAAACCGAACCATACTGCAATCGAGCAATTCTCCAAACCAAAGCCGCGCGTATGCTATCTTCGATGACTCCGATGAACCCCGCTCACAACATTTCCCTTGGCCCGCTCCGCCTCGGTGGCGGCAACCCGCTTTTTCTCATCGCAGGGCCGTGCGTGATCGAAAGCGAGGCACACGCACGAAAAATTGCGGAGAAAGTGGCGAAAATTGCCGCCGACTGCGGCGTGCCCTACATCTTCAAAGCCTCCTACGACAAGGCCAATCGCTCCTCCGTGAAAGCCTTCCGAGGACCGGGCCTCAAAGAAGGGTTACGCATTCTCGGCAAAATCAAATCCGAATTGAAGCTGCCCGATCCTCACCGACATTCACGAGCCATCTCACGCACAGCCTGCCGCCGAGGTATGCGACGTGCTCCAAATCCCGGCGTTTCTCGCGCGCCAAACGGATCTGCTCATTGCGGCGGGCAAGACTGGCCGTATCGTCAACGTCAAGAAAGCGCAATTTCTCTCGCCTTGGGACATGGCCAACGTCGTCGAAAAAATCGCCAGCACCGGCAACACCGATATCGTCATCACAGAGCGCGGCGCGTCCTTCGGCTACCAAAATCTCGTGGTCGACATGCGCTCGTTCCCCATACTGCAAAAGCTAGGCTATCCCGTCGTTTTCGACGTAACGCATTCCGTCCAGCTCCCCGGAGGCCAAGGCCATGCGAGCGGCGGCCAACCCGAATTCATCGAACCCCTAGCCCGCGCCGGAGTAGCCGCAGGCGCAGACGGAATCTTCCTCGAAACCCACGACAACCCCTCCGAAGCGCTCTCCGACGGCGCCAACGCTCTTCCGCTTTCGCAACTTCCCGCCCTCCTAAAACGTCTCAAAGAACTCTCCACACTCGTCCGCCGATGGAGCGTCCAATGAACACCCGCGCCGCCCCCCGTGCCCGCCTGCCCCTCCCGCGCCGCAAGCGGACCCCCACAGTGAACTTAAACCCTTTAGAAGCAATACTTACGGACCTTGCTGCGACTATTGCAAATAAAGGACTTACGGATATCGTAAGTCCTTTAGATGCAACACTTACAAAATACCACGAGGGTGCCCTTTGAGTCTGGACACCGCCCGCCGCGTCCTGAAAATTGAAGCGCAAGCCATTCAAGACGTTTTCGCGCGCCTCGACCACAGCTTTGAACGCGCCGTGGACATTCTTTTCGCCTGCAAAGGCCGTGTCGTCGTCACCGGCATGGGCAAGTCTGGCCTCATCGCACGCAAAATCTCCGCTACCCTCTCCAGCACCGGCACTCCGTCGTTCTTCCTTCATCCAGCCGATGCTTTGCACGGCGATCTCGGTATGCTCGCGCGCGGCGATGCCATACTGGCCGTTTCTTATGGCGGCGAAACGGAAGAAATCGTTCACTTGCTCGAAACGTTGAAGCGTCTCGAATCGCCGCTTGTCACCCTTACTGGCAAGATGCAATCGACTCTTGCCAAGGCCAGTGACGTTTCGCTCGACGTCAGCGTGCGAGAAGAGGCTTGCTCGCTGAACCTCGCCCCGACTGCAAGCACCACCGTTGCCATGGCCGTCGGTGATGCGTTGGCCGTCTCGCTGCTCGAGCGCCGCGGCTTCCAGCCGGAGGACTTCGCCGAACTTCATCCGGCTGGCCGCCTTGGAACGAAACTTCTGCGCGTCGAAAATAAGATGCATGCAGGCAATGCCCTCCCGCGCGTTGCTGTTGATACCCCGATGCCCGAGGTCATCCACGAAATGAGCAGCAAGGGTCTCGGCATGACCACCGTTCTCGATTCCGATGGCCGCCTCGCGGGGATTCTTACCGACGGCGACCTCCGCCGCTTGATGGAAAAGCATCGCGGCGCAACGCTGGAAATGACTGCAGGCGCGGCCATGACGCGCAATCCGCAAACCATCGGCCCGCACGTTCTGGCCAGCGAAGCACTCAACCAAATGGAAAAGCGCAAAATTACCTCGGTAGTTGTCGTCGACGAAACCAAAAAGGTTCTCGGCGTAGTGCATCTCCACGACTTGTGGACCCTGGAGCTTATGTAACGGTGCAGCTTCGTGGCCGCGATTTTGTAGTGGCGGATCTTTAGATCCGTGATTTTTTTCCATCTCTCTTCAAGGAGCAAACCTTGCCAAAAGGCATGATCAAAATCCCCGCAGGCATCGCGAAGCGCGCAAAACAAATCCAAGTGCTCCTCATGGACGTGGACGGCACCATGACCGACGGCTCCGTCACACTTCTCTCACAGCCCGATGGCACGGCCCTCGAAATCAAATCCTTTGACGCTCACGACGGTCAGGGGCTGACCCTCGCGCACACCGCGGGCCTCCGCACGGGCGTCATCACCGGACGCGAAAGCCCCGCCCTCCTGCGGCGTGCCAATGAAATGAAAATGGAATTCGTCTATCAAAAGCAGCCGACGAAAATTCCCGCACTGGAAGAAATTTTGAAGAAAACTGGAGTTCCGGAGTCGGCCGTCGCCTTATGTCGGTGACGATCTGCCGGACTTGCCGGTCATGCGCCGCATCGGACTGGCCATCGCCGTCGGCGACGCGGTGCTCGAAGTAAAACTGGCGGCACACTACGTCACCAGAGCGGTTGCCGGGAAGGGCGCCATTCGCGAAGCCATCGAGCTCATCCTAAAATCCAAAGGAATCTGGGATGAAATGATTGAGAAGGCACGCGCCTAAGCCCGCACCGCCCTTGTCTCGAAACTCCTCGCGTTATATGGTCCTGCCTCGTAAGGGAGGCATCCATGGCCCAGCCCGCGCGTTCTCGCATGCAAGTGCTTACCTATCTCATCATCGTTTTTGCGTTCAGCTCGTTCTTCTACTTCCTCATTCTTCATTCCGGCAGCTTGGGAAACGGCAGAGGCATGTATGTCTTGGGCCTTATGTGGTGCCCCGCTCTCGCAGGAATGCTCACCCTGCGTCTGAATGGCCGCAGCATTTCAGAACTGGGCTGGAAGTGGGGCGAAACCAAATACCAGCTTCGCAGTTGGTATATTCCGCTGTTGTACGCCTCCATCGCCTATGCCATCGTGTGGACTTTTCACCTCGGCGCGTTCGGCAATCCAGATTTTTACGATTCGCTCGACGAAGGCGATGCACATTGGCGGACCTCCTTGGATTTCCATCGTGCTGGGAATCGTGCTGACTGGCACCTACGGTTTGATTCGAGCGTCTCCAGCGCACTTGGCGAAGAGATCGGCTGGCGCGGATTTTTGGTGCCCGAGCTATCTAAGACGACTTCATTCACCGTGACGTCGCTCATCAGCGGTATCGTCTGGTCCCTCTGGCATTATCCCATCCTGATTTATGGCGACTATAACGCGGGCACGCCGACCTGGTACGGTCTGACGTGCTTCACCGTAATGGTCATTTCCATGAGTTTCGTTTTCGCCTGGATGCGCTTAAAATCCGGCAGCCTGTGGACCGGCGCAATCCTGCACGGCAGCCACAATCTCTATATCCAAGGAATCTTCTACGCCGATCACGCAGAACACCGGGAAAACAGCGTGGTTCATCGACGAATTTGGCTGCGTCCTGCCGCTGGTTGCCATCGCTTTCGCTATCTACTTCTGGAGTAAGCGGCGAGAATTGCCAGCTCAATAATGCAGTGCTTTCACTTCAGCTAGCCGCTTCACTCAAAGTCACAATCGCTCACTCTGTTGGCCGGGGAGTGTTTCCAAGAGATAATGGAATTACACATCTCAGGAAAGCGAAGGACGTGCACTGATGCTTCACGCCTGGCATGGCGTTTCACCAGGAAATGAACTTCCTCGCGATTTTCAGGCGGTCATCGAAATCCCGCTCGGCTCGAATGTGAAGTACGAGCTGGATAAACCCAGCGGCCTGCTCAAGGTCGACCGCATCATTCACTCCGCCGTTTTCTACCCGGCGAACTACGGATTCATTCCCCAGACTTACGCCGAGGATAACGATCCCCTCGATGTTCTGGTCCTGTGCCAAGAGCCCGTCCAGCCTCTGGCCTTAATCAAGGCGCGTGCCATCGGGCTGATGTCCATGATCGATTCCGGTGCCAGTGACGATAAAATCATTGCGGTAGCCACCGGCGACCCAGAATTCAACAGCTACCTGGAGGCTCGCGATCTCCCTCCGCACCGCTTGCTGGTGCTCCGCCGCTTCTTTCAGGACTACAAGCTCCTCGAAGGCAAAAAGGTCGAGGTGGAAGAAATCCGCCCCGCGTACGCTGCCCTCACGGTCATAGAACGCTCCCTCGCGCGCTACAAAGCCGAGCGCGACCACCTGCTGGCCAAGGATGCCCACGCAGGATCACAAAGCGCGCACTAATGCAAAAATACTATTCATCGCTCAGAGCTAGGTTGCTACGTTTCCTCGCCGTATTATTTAGCCTCCTCGGGTGTATAAAGGTAGTAGATTTAGGTTCATGACTAATCCTGGGAACTAACGCTCTTGAGCGGGTGGAACAATTCACGATGATTCACTTCTGGAAATGGACGATTGCCGTTTTCCTGGTACTTTTGCTTGCGGTCTTTCTTGTTCTATGCAAAATGGCGGGCAGCCCCAGAGACGTATACTTCATGGTGCGCTACGCCTTGCCCCACATGCATCGCGGCAGCCTGAAGGTTGGCGACGACGCTCCTGACGCTCGCCTCGTGGCTCTCGACGGGTCAGATCATTTCCATATTCGCGAACGCACCGGCGCTCGCCCTCTCGTCATCATCTTCGGCAGTTACACTTGACCGCCCTTCCGCCGCCACGTCGGTGACGTGGTGCAGATTTACAACGATTACAAGGATCACGCCGACTTTTTGACGGTCTATGTCCGGGAAGCCCACCCACCGACGAATGGCAAATGAAGTCCAACGTGAAGGACGACGTCTGTTACGCCCAGCCAAAAACACTCGCCCAGCGCGTCGCCATCGCCAACGATTTCATCAAGCGCTTCAACTATCCCATCGCTTTCGGCATCGATGACATCAGCAACGCCGCAAACGACGCCTATTCGGCATGGCCCGAACGCTTCTACATCATCGACGAATCCGGCCACATTGCGTATCGCGGCGGCATGGGCCCGTTCAACTACAACCCCGACGAAGTCCGCGCCTGGCTCGCCGCCCGCTACGGCTCCGTCAAGCACGATTCGCCCTCGTCAGCTACGCCGGTCGCGTCGCTGAGGTCGCCAAACTAATTGCGCAGAGCAAACAACCCACAGCTGTCCGACTCCCACTCAAAAAGAGTGGGCTTGGCGCGCGCGTCTTTCCAAACTTGGCTTCTGCTCAAGAGGGCAAGCCGCGCAGCTCATTCGCGCGGGAAAGGTTCGCGTCAATGGTGTGCCTTCGCCGCGATCCTGAAACTTCCGTCCGGCTCGGCAAAGACCGCATCGAAATCGACGGCCAGCCGTTGCCGCGTCCAAGCAAATCTATCTCGTTGCTCAACAAGCCGCGCGGCATCGTCACTACCGCCTCTGATGAGAAAGGCCGCGACACGGTCTACAAATTTCTCGGCGCCGATCTTCCCTGGGTCGCCCCCGTCGGCAGGCTCGACAAAGCCAGCGAAGGCCTGCTCCTTCTCACCAACGACTCCGAGTGGGCCGCCCGGATCACCGCGCCGGAAACGCATCTCGACAAGACCTACCACGTGCAAATTGCAAAAATCGCCGATGCCGCACTGATCGAAACTGTCAAGAACGGAATTCGTACTAAAGATGGGGATTTACTGCGCGTGAAAGACGCTTCCCTGCTGCGTCAAGGAGAGCGCAATTCCTGGCTGGAAATTATTCTCGATGAAGGCAAAAACCGCCACATTCGCCGAATGATGGAAGCGCTAGGCATCGAAGTTCTTCGCCTGATTCGCGTCGCGATCGGTCCGCTCGCGCTCGGCGACTTGCCAAAATCGGCGGTCCGCGCACTCACGCCCGAAGAAAAACTCTCCCTCGACCGCGCCATGCGCCGCGGCGCTAGAAATTCCTAGCCCGACTACTTTTTCTTCCCGTCGCCGCAGGCTTAGGTTCCACCACGGGCTTTAAATCCCCCGCGGCTTTCTGCAAACTCGTTACCGCGCTGGCATCCAATTCATATAAAGATGGCTCGTTGTCTCGTTTCGCGATATACCGATCGCCGTTCTTCGAAATTATCACCTTCTCCACGTTCTTCCCGCCATTCGAAGTAGCCGTCACTTCGATCGCCGGCGTGGTGAATCCCGTATCCACAAATTTACTCGCCGACAAGTCGCGTACTTTCTCTTCGAACGACTCCGCGCCGATCGCTTCTGCCTTCTTCCCGTCGCCCGACCACCAATCAGCGTTCCGCCCTTCGTCAGGTAATATGCTTTCGCGCCATCGTGCAGCTCAATTTTGTCCGGATCGGTAAATCCAAAATCAAACAGCTTTTTGCTCCGGAAGTCATCCACGCCTTTGTCCAACGCCGTTCCCAAATCGCTCCCCACTTTGTACACGCCATCGACCGCGCTCGATTTCGCGTAGTAATCGTCCTTATTTTTCCGTACTTGCAACTCCGCCGTGCCCGAAGCGTCCGTAACTTTCGCAACTCCCACGATTTTCCCGGAAGCAAACGCCGCCGCTGCCTTCTTCTGGTCCTCGTCTGATGCGCTCAGGTCCATCTTCGCGTCCGCCAGTTTGCGAATCAGTTCTTGCACGTTCGAATCATCCGCGCGCAATGGCTTGGGCTTCACAATCTGCCACTGGTCCTTGGTCCGTCCGAACTCGATCTCCTGCTTCTTCGCATGACAATTCGACACGGCTGAGTTTGTCCTGTTCGAACACCAGCAGCCGCTTGTCCCGCAAATCCTTGGCGCTTTTGTCCAGGCTTGTCTTGTTGTAGCTCGCAAGCGTAAACACACGCGGATCGCCCGCGAGCGCAACGTAGGCGGCATTCCCCGTCGGCGTGCTGTCCCCAATCAGCAACTTCTGGGACTTATTGTCTTTTTCCGTTACATCCACTTCGATCGCGGGCTGCGCGAGCCCATATTCCGCAAGGTTGCCCGCCTTCTCATCGATCAGGCGCTCGGAGCTCAGCGACGACAACGTCGACAGCATGCTCGAAACCTCGTTCTGGTCTGCTCGCAGCGGCTTCGGAGTCAGAATCTCCCATTTTCCCGCTTCGTTCTTTGCGAGTGAGAAGTCATCTCCGCTTCTTTTCTTGATCTCAACTTTGGTAATGTCCGCCTGAGACAGCGTCAGAATTTTCGGCGGAGTATCCGAGGAGACTTTTACGTCGCTCGCGGCCGGTCTTTTTGTGATTCGACCAATACAAAACTCCAGAAAGTGCCGCCAGGATTATGGCGGCAACAAGCAAGCTATTCATTTTCATTGGAATTGCCCCGGCATTTTTGTGAACTGCTCTAAGCGTTTCTGGCAAGGCGCCTACCTTCTCCGCCACCAGACCGAAAATCCGGCGATCACCACCACGAGCGGAAACAGGAACTGGCTCGTTATGCGTACCCAATTCATTTGTGCCTTAGTCATCGTAATCCGGCGGTCTTCAGGCTCTTTCGGGCGTATCGAGATCAAGTCTTCATCCGACGACAGCCAGTTCATGGCGTTCAGCGCAAGGTCGCGATTTCCGTTGAACCGCAGAAACGAGTTGGCGGCCCACTGCGAACTGCCCACCACGACAAATCGTCCCTGAGAATTCTCTTTGCCCGTCTTGTACGATCCCGCAGCCGCGAGCGTCAGCGGGCCTTTCTTGTTTTTCGGGTCGTTGGGATCGACACTTGGCGAATTCAATTTCGTCGTCGCCAAGCTAGTCTCCGAAGTATCAAATAGCTTCTCGACCGTGGTCTTGTCGCCGTTTTTTGTGTCCAGCGAACGAGACAGGGGAAAGCCCGTCGCGGAGCCCTTCATTTCATTCACGATGGGCTGCGACGCATACTTTGTCACCAGCGCCACTTGCGGCCCCAATCCGGCAAGCTGTCCAATCGGGTTCATATCCAGGATCAAATCCTTGTTCGGGGTCACGCCCCAGCTCGAGAGCAGGCCAGACAGCAGCGTCGTTATCTGCGATGTCTTCCCGTCCCATCTTTCAGCGGCGGATCGAGCAGGAACATCGCCCGCCCGCCGTCTTCCACATATTTCTTAAGCGCATCAACTTCGGGCTGTTGGTAATCGCCGCTCGGTCCTCCCACGACCACCACCGTGCAATCTGCCGGCACTTCCGCCTTCTCCAGAAGATTGATCGATTTCGCTTGGTAATCGTCTTTGCCGAGCAAGTCCTTGAATCCCGAATACCCGCTGCGAGCCGTGTCGTCAATCTGATGTTCCCCGCTTCCGGTCACAAAACATACCATCCGCGCGGTATGTTTCAGGTCGCGAATAATAGCGCCCGTAATGTCCTCTTCACTCGTACCCTTGGCTTCGTTCTTGTTCGCACCAATCTGCACGATCGTCGTGCCGTAGCTCTTGATCCCAGCCTCGCGCGCCACCTCGGGCTTCTTATCCGGGTCCACGTATTCGACACGAACCTTCGGCGAAAGATTCGCGTAAAGGTCCAGCTTGTCTTTTGCTTGCTGGAAGCGGGTTCCCTGATCGAAATAAGTGATGTGCGCGTCCTGCTTCAGGCCCTTCACAACCTTCACCGTCTGTTCGGAGAGGCTATACCGCTTGTTGGAGGTCGCGTCGTACGACTTGTCGTAGCGGTTCGCGAGCACGTTGGCCACCGTCACCACCGCCAGCGTCACCACAATGTAGAGCGTCGCGTAAGCGGCGTACTTCGTTTGTCTGGCCTTCAACAACTCGGTATTCACCTACGACCTCCACCGGAGCGATTCAAGCGAGCGCGCTGTGAAAAAAATCCCGAGAAATGTGAGCGTCACGTAATAAACCGCGTCCTTCGAATCCAGCAGGCCCTTCGAGAACGAGCCGGCGTGGGTGACGACGGACATGTACGACAACACGCTCGCCCAAGTCGACGTCTCGTACCCGCTCACCCATTCCAGGACCCACAGCAGCAGGCAAACTCCGAACGTCGCCGCGCCGGCAATAATCTGATTCTTCGTCAGCGTCGAAATAAACATGCCGATGGCAAGCAGCGCGCCGGCTTGCAGCAGCAAGCCCAAATAACCGATCGCCAGCGGCTTCCAGTCTGGATTCCCATACTTGAAGAGAAAAATGAAGTTGAGCGCCGTAAGCAGCAAAAGGACTCCGTAAAGCGTAAGCGCCGCCAGCCATTTTCCGAGGATAATTTCCCCGTCGCGGATCGGGGAGGTCACCAGCAACTCAATCGTGCCGCTGCGTTTTTCCTCGGAGAACAATCGCATGGTGATCATGGGAATGAAAAACAATCCGATTACGCCGACGTTCGAGAGCAAAGGCCGAATCACCTGTTCGTTCAGGTTCATCGGAAACATCTCGCCGCGCATCTGCGATTCCATTCCCGTGAACACGAAGTAGCCCAGAATATTCCAAAAGAAAAACCCGAAAATCACCGCGAACATGGCCAACAACAAGTAGGCAACCGGCGAAACAAAGTAGCTGCGCATCTCCTTGCGCCAGATGATGAATACGTTTCTCACTTGCCCGCTCCCTTCGCCGCCAAATCTTCCTTGGGAGCCGTGGCGCGTTCGCCGGTATTGTCCCCGGTCAGCTGCAAGAAAACCTCTTCGAGGCTCATCGCCGAGGGACGCAACTCATTCAGGTCCCACCCCGCTTCCACTATCGCGCGCGCCAGGTCACCGCGCACCACCCGCCCTTTTCCGCTCTCGACTTCGAACACATTCCGTGCTTCCCGCTTTTCCTTGAAGAGCACCTTGCTAACGCCGGAAACTTTCTCCAACCGGCTCTGTATTGCCGCGGAATCGACGGCGCCGTTGCGGCCGGCCACTTCCACAATCACGGATTCCGCTCCGCGCGCCCGGTTCTGCAAATTGTTCACGGAGTCCGTCGCGATCACCTTGCCCTTGTTGATGATGATCACTTGCTCGCAGGTCTGTTCCACTTCCGGCAAGATGTGCGTGCTCAAAATAATCGTGTGATCTCCGGCGAGGCTCTTGATCAAATCGCGCGTCTCATTGATTTGCTTGGGGTCGAGACCAGCCGTGGGCTCGTCCAGAATCAGCACGTCCGGATTGTGAATGATGGCCTGCGCCAGGCCCACGCGCTGGCGGTAGCCTTTGGAAAGTTTGCTGATGAGTTTGTCTCGCACGTCGGCCACGGCGCAGCGCTCGCAAACATAGTCCACTCGCTTGCCGAGTTCCGGCTTTCGCAGCCCTTTTAAGCTGCCGACGAACTCCAGATATTCTCCCGTGCGCATTTCCGGATAGAGAGGCGGCGTTTCCGGCAGATAGCCAATGCGCTTCTTCACTTCCATGGGCTCTTCGAGCACGTCGAAGCCTGCCACAGTCGCGGTGCCCGCCGTCGGCGGCATAAAACACGTCAACATCCGCATCGTGGTGGTTTTGCCGGCGCCATTCGGTCCCAAAAAGCCGACAATCTGGCCTTTTTGTATGTCAAAGGAGATGTGGTCGACAGCCGTGTTGCGCGCGTACCTCTTCGTAAGCTCTTTAACTGTGATCATAAATTTTTGTTTCTTGCTGCGAGATGCACAACGTTTTGAACCGCCCCAAGCAGATTCAAAACTTCAATTGCGAAGCCTCATGTTATGAACTCGCGACGGGCCTCTGTCAACCCTTCCTTCGCGAAATTAATGATATCTGAAATAGATCTCTCCCGAATTCAGTCGCCTCGACATCGCCTTAGACGTGTCGATTCGCGGGCCGGTTTCGAAACTTTTCCGGCAAGGATTATGATGCGGCCGCCGGTCCGATCGTATTTGCCCAACGTCTCCAAAGCAAAGCTCATAGCGGATTTCGATCCGAGGGCAGACTCCGCCTCTTGCTTGTTCCGATGGGCATTGGTCCTACTCAAACTGTTTCGAAACTCCGCAAACTGCCGCTTCAAATCCGCAATTTCTCTCTTTCAAGTCCGCGACTTCATTTTCCAGCTGGCCACGTTCGCCATCCGCGAGTTGTGGATCGCGTTCACCCTTTCTGGTTGTACTGCGCGGCGCTTCCCGCACTTCCACATTTCCCGAAAGCAAATGCGCATAACGCGCTTCCTTCGTTCCCGCTTGCCGCGGCAGCAGGGTCACCAACGGCGGCTCGCGCTCCATCAAATGCTTCAACGTGGTGTGCACCACGCTCAAATCTTCGAACGGATGCATGCGCTCTGCGCGGCTGCGCAACTCGCCTGGCGTTTGCGGTCCCGCGCAACAGCAACTCACAGAGAATTGCTGTCTCCGGCCGCGTGAAGTTGAACATTTCCGCTAGCCGGTGCTCGTATTTCGCGACGCGGCTGTCTCCGCTTGCCGATCTGGCGAGAGCATGTTCGCCCAGCCCGCGCAAGGCGTGCCGCACGGCGTCTTCGTCCAGATTCAACGAGCGGATACGCGATTCGATTTCTGGTTGCAGGCATGCAGCAGCGCATTCAACGAAAGCGGATAGTATTCCGGCGTGGTGATTTCCTTCTCCACCAAGCAACCCAGTACTCGCGCTTCCACATCACTCAGGACAATATTCACGGCATGAAATCATACAGAAACCGCGGCCACTTCCCAAATCTGTCCGACCAAGACGAGCTTGTAGGGCCGGCCTTATTTCTCCTGGGCGAAGCTGAAGGGCTAATGCCAGTCATTCCTCTGGCTATGCAACCAGCAATCCCATTCGATAGAAATTGATCAGATTTCCGTCCACCTGCCTCAGAATTGTATCGCGAGAAACATTCGGCAGAGTCCTCCGCCAAAGCGTGCCGGTCAGAGGCTTGGCGGTCGCGAGTCCCATCCAGCAATTGAAGAAACTTTCTTCCCTGCTCATCCTCAATGTTGACGTGAGTGTGAAGCAGCGTCGTCACCATTCCGCCTTCCTCCACCATCAGCCGCGCCAGCATGCTTGCTCTCGGTTTCTCGCCTACACCATCTGCAAGCGGTAGCCGGTAGGTTCGCACATCAGCCAACATGCTCGCAGCCAGTTTCAGAACGACCTGCGCGAGGCCTTCCACGGCTTCTCTTCGCTGCGCTTCTGGAACTGCGAGGCGACGTTTTGCTTATCAGATCCTCGAATCTTTCGGCCCGCGGCCAAATTTCTTCGCAGGCGACGAAGGATGGCGATGATCGCGGGGTTATTTGTCTCGATCGTGCCTGCGCCCCGGCTGTTGATAAATTCCACGCTTCCATCCGACTTTCTCCACCGACATTTTCATCGGAGAAGCTACTAGCAATCCTCCCAATCTCTCGAACACCCCCTCGTGCCGCAAAGGCACTTCAGCATGGCACAACAAGGTTTGCCGGAATTTTCGATACCTGGCGAAGTCGAGATATTGTTGAAAGGCGATTAGATCGCCGTCCGCGAGTCGGTTGAGCGCCGCAAGCCCTTCCTCGCTCAGTTCAGGCGCGAGCACGTCATTGACTTGCGCTTCGCTCAAAAATTGCAATCCATAATTTCCCGCGCGTCTCGCGAATTCGCGCGAACGATACCGGCAAGTAATATTCCGCCAGATCATCGTGATACACCACGTTTTCATCACGGCTGAATGTGAGTTTCAGTTCTTCTTGCAACAGCGCTTTCCACGGGGACTTCGCATCTGTCGCTTTGAGAAGCGATTCAAGAAACCCTCTCACCGCCTTTACGCGGTCCCCTGATCTGGCCGAAACTCGCCCGGTTCGCCCTTCGTGGAACTGCACCATTTCGCGCAATGTCTTGCGAACGAGGCCTCCTGGATTTGTGTTGTAACTGACGAAGGCGACACCATTCGCACTGAGATTCGCGCTGCAAATCGCGAGGATCTTTTCCTGCACATGTTCCGGCACCCAAGCAAAAACACCATGCGCGATGATGTAATCAAACTTGCCGAACTCCGGTGCGATCTCCAGCAAGTCCATGGCCTGCGATGCGAATGTTTTTGAGTCCTAGCCTGCTAATTCTCCGCTTGCGCAACCTCCACCGGTTTCGCAGCCAGGTCCACACCCACAAATTCACTCCCTGGGAGCCCGTAGGCCATCGGAATCACGTTGCTGCCATTTCCGCAGCCAATCTCGAGCACCCGGCAATGCTCGACCGGGGGAGGACCGCATACCGAACAGAGTGCCCATAACCGCGAGCCGGTCTGGATGTGTTTGCAGAAACGCCAAACTTGGATACGGCACGCTGTCGTACACATTCGAATCGGAAGACATGGTTGCTACGTTATCTCTTTTTCCCTCCTTTTTGCATCTTGCAGTCTGTCCCCAGTTGAATAGGCATGAGCGTCCAAAAGTTTCAGGCCTTCATTCTGTTCGTCGTGCGTTTCTTTAACACGAAGCGCGAAAGCAATTCGCCGCCGTACTCGGCGCGCCGCGTTCGCGCGACCCCGTTTTGATGTACCATCTCCCTCCCTGTGGAACTCGAAGACTCGAACGCTGGAGGCCGCACTGTTATGCTGAGAAATCACCGCCGCCTTTTGTCCCTGGCCGTTTTGCTTACAATCTCCGCCAGTTTTTCCGCGAAGATTTCCGCGCAGGACGAGGGCGATGCCTGGGCCAAGAAAAAATCTTCCTGGCTGCTGCTCTCCTCCAGCAGAGCGCACCGAAGGTTCAGGATTTTTCCGAGGATTACAAAAATTACTTGAACGTCGCAAGATCGGCGCTCGGCTCGACGCGCGAGGTGATCCGCCGCGCCCGCGCCGCCGGCTTTACCGAATTTACCAAACCTGAGCAAGTAAAACCCGGCGCGCGCTTGCTCATTCCGAATCGCGATCGCAGTCTGATTCTCGCCGTGGTTGGCACAGATCCCATCGTGGATGGTTCGCGCGTCGTCGGCACGCATCAGGACAGTCCGCATATCGAACTGAAGGCCCGTCCAATTTACCCGGCGGGAGGCTTTGCACTTTTCAAGACGAAATATTACGGCGGCATCAAGAAATACCAATGGTCCAATCTTCCCCTCGCGCTGGTCGGGCGTATCGATACAACCGACGGACGTACAGTGGATATATCCATCGGCCTGAATCCCGGCGAACCGGTTTTCGTGATTCCCGATGCCGCGCCGCATTCGGATACCGAATTGCGAAGCCGCACCTATACCAATGTGCTGCAGGGCGAAGAGCTTGATCCCGTGATCGGCAGCATCCCTGGCGAGAAATCTTCCGTCGCCGTCGAGGTCACGCAACTTTTGATGTCCACTTACAAGATCAAGGAAGAGGATCTTGTGAGCGCGGAGCTTTCGCTTGTGCCCGCGGCGCATCCCGAGGACGTCGGGTTCGACCGCGGACTCATTGGCGCGTATGGACAGGACGACCGCGTTTCTTCTTTTTGCGCGGCGCGCTCCATCATCGACCTCAAAGGGCACGCCGAAATTCACGGCGCTTGCTTATCTTTCCAACTTCGAGGAAGTCGGCTCGGTGAATAACACAGGCGCAGGCTCGCAGTTTTTGAATTCCACGATTGCGCGGCTCATCGGCGCGCAACGCGGCTCGGCTTATAACGATTTGGACTTGCGGCGCGCGCTTCACAATTCTCAAGTTATTTCCGCCGATGCCAATGACAGCATCAATCCGATTTTTCCCTCCACCTCCGAAGCTACAAACGCGGCGCGACTCGGCTATGGTGTGACTATCAAGCTTTACGGCGAAGGGTTTCGACGCTCCTTCAGAATATGTCGCGAAGATGCGCGGGCTTCTGGACCGGAATGGCATACCGTGGCAGACGCACACCTATAAAGTAGACTTCGGCGGCGGCGGCACCATCGGCGGATTCATGTCGCGCGAGGATATGGAAGTGATTGATTTCGGCGTGCCGTTGCTCTCGATGCATTCTCCGTTCGAGATGTCCTCGAAGGTGGATGTGTGGAATTTTTATCGGACCATGGACGCCTTTTTCGCGCAATGATACCGGGCGATTACTGGGAGAAAACCAAATGACTCTTGCCTTTTCCGGCTGGCTGCCATGAACGCCAATCTTGCAAAAGCAACTGCGGTCGGCGCGCTGGGCGGCTTGCTCTTCGGCTTCGACACTGCCGTTATTTCCGGTACTACACACTCGCTGACGATTGCGTATGGATTGTCGCCGCGAGAGTTGGGCATCACGGTGGCCATGGCGCTTGTCGGCACCGTGATCGGCGCGATGTCGGCAGGAATGCCCGGCCAAAAATGGGGAGGCCGCGAGACGCTGCGCGTTCTCGCGGTTTTCTATGTGATCTCGGCACTGGGCTGCGCGTTCGCATGGAACTGGGATGCGCTTCTTGTCGCGCGCTTCATTGGAGGACTTGGTATCGGCGGATCCTCGGTACTCGGGCCCGTCTACATCGCGGAGCTGGCGCCGGCAAAAACGCGAGGCCGGCTGGTCGGGACCTTCCAAATCAATATAGTGATCGGCATCCTGCTCGCGTATTTTTCCAACTACTGCATCGGACGGCTGGGACTGGGTGCGGCCGAATGGCGATGGCAGCTTGGCATCGCAGCGATTCCGGCGGCACTTTTTCTCGTGTTGCTCTTCGGCATTCCGCCCAGCTCGCGCTGGCTGGTTACCCAGAAACGCGTAGACGAAGCGCGCACCGTTCTCAATATGATGGGCGCGGAAAATCCAGAAGGCGAATTGCGCGAAATCGTCGATTCCATTCACCTCGAACGCTTGCAAACTGCCGAACCTCTTTTTTCCCGGAAGTACCGATTCCCTCTTTTTCTGGCCATTACCATCGGTATGTTCAACCAGCTCTCGGGCATCAACGCCATTCTCTACTATCTGAATGACATCTTTGCCGCGGCAGGGTTCAGCAAGCTGTCCGGCGACTTGCAAGCGGTGGCCGTCGGCGGGATGAATCTGCTGGCGACGCTGCTGGGAATGTCCGTGATCGACAAGCTCGGGCGCAAGACACTATTGCTGATCGGCTCCGTCGGAACAGCTGCATGCCTTTTTGGTGTTTCTTGGGTGTTCTTCACGCATAGCCATCAAGGCGATCTTCTTTGGTTTCTCATCGCTTACATCGCGTTTTTCGCAATTTCGCAGGGCGCAGTGATCTGGGTGTACATCGGCGAAGTATTTCCTAATCGCGTCCGCGCGAAGGGGCAAAGCGTCGGAAGCTCTTCGCACTGGATAATGAACGCCATCATTGCGTATACGTTTCCGCAACTCGCGAAATCTTCCGGCGCTTATCCATTTGTGTTCTTCGGAGCGATGATGGTGGTGCAATTCTTCGTTGTGCTCTCCTTCTATCCAGAGACCAAGGGACATTCTCTTGAGGAGATGCAGCACCGATTGGGAATTGAGTGACTCACTTGCTGAAACACATAGGGCCCAGACATTGGAAGCCGCTTGCAAATTCTCGCTTGGTGTGGACATCGGCGGTACGAAGGTGGCCGCTGGGCTGGTCGACGCCGAGGGCAGGATACTTTTTCACACTCGTGTGCCGATGCCAGCGCGGGGAAGCGCGGCCGAGGGATTTGCCGCCGTGCAATCCGCCATCGAGGCCGTTTTTGCCGCTCATCCCGAGGCGCGGTCAAGCCTAACCGGAATCGGAATTTGCGCGCCGGGTCCGCTCGATCCTGTCAGCGGAGTGATACTCAATCCGCCCAACGTGCCTTGCTGGCGAAATTTTCCGCTGGCCGAGGAAGTGCAGCGCGTCTTTGGATTTTCCGCGCGGGTGGACAATGACGGAAACGCTGCCGCGTTGGCCGAAGCCATCTGGGGCGCGGGAGTCGGTTACCGGAACGTCTTTTACGCGACCCTGGGCACGGGCATCGGAACTGGGATCGTTTTCGATCGCAAGATTTATCACGGACGAACGGGGAGCGCCGCCGAGGGCGGCCACGTAACCATCGACTACAACGGCCCGAAAGTGCGGCTGCGGAAAGCGCGGCTGCATCGAGGCGTTGTGCTCCGGCCCGGCGATTGCGCGACGCGCGAAGAGAACGACTTGTTGAATCGCAGCGAACTGGATCGCCTGGGAGCGGATCGAAAATGCTTGCCTTGGCTGGTGGCAACGTGGACGACGTGACTGCCGAAATTTTAGCGGAAGCGTTTCGCCAGGGCGACCGTTTGCCGTCGACGTGCTGCGGGAGACGGCTGACTTCCTGGCGATTTGGGCTGGAAACATCATTGATCTGCTCGAACCCGACGTGATTATTTTTGGCGGAGGCGTTGCGCAGCTGATGAGCGGTTTTTTCGGGCGCATCCGCGAGCAGTTGCGAGATGGTGCGTGAATCAGCGTTTTGCGGAAATGCCGATGGTCCTAGCAAAGTACGGATGCAGATGCCGGGATAGCCGGCGCCGCCGCGCTCTGCCGCAGCTGAAATGCTTGCGACTTAGAATTCTAATTTCAGGCCGACTTGGCCTTCGCGCCCGGGCAGGCGCTGGGAGACCGTGCCAAATGTCGTCGATTGAGCCTGCTGATTCTGAATCGCTGCCGCGTTGCCGTTGTTGAACAGGTTGAAGAACTCAAATAGGCCTTGCACGCGGAAGTGCTCGCGAATCACCCAGGTTTTCGCGACGCGAAAATCCATATTTACAAAGGGCGGAGCGTTGAACGCATTGCGGCCGGTCTTCAGGTCGCGGCCAGTAAACGTACCATTGGCGTCCAGATCAATCGGCTGTTTTGCAACAGCGGTATACCGGAAACCGCTCTGTGCCCGGAACAGGCTGCTGAACTGGATCCTCCAGGGCAATTCCACGAGGCCATGCACCTCGAAGGTATGACGGAGCGCAAAATCGGAAGGACCGCTATCGATTTTGGCACCGTCGTAGAAGGTGCCCTCTTTCGGCACGAATGCGCCGTTGCAGGCCGTGAATGAGGCACTCGCGTTTGTCTGACCCGGGCACGTGGCGGAGCCGGGGTCGGTAACAAGCGGGATGTTTCCGCGGAAGCTATCATCTGGAAACCCATTTCCACCGCCAATCGCGCCGGTACCGAGATTGGAGCTAAGAGCGTCGTCGTGCTCTGAAACGTAAGCATAGCTGCCGCCGAGTGTGAACCGGTGCCGCATGCGCTTCTCAAAGGATACGATTCCGGCATCATAGATGCCTGAGTACCAAGGACCGAACCCGTTAACCTGGCTCGCAGGTGGTATGCCGGTGATGCGCGCATCAAAGGGAAGATTTGTCTGACGCGCGCCAAGAATATTCTCGATTCCTTTGTGGTAGTAGTCCGCGGATATTACCCAATCATCGCTGAGTTGACGCTGAACGCCAATCGTGTAGCTGCGGGTGTAGGGAGTGGCGAAGCTTGGATCAATAGTTACCGGAAAGCTTCCCGGCGTAATGACGTTGAATGAGAGGGTGCCGAAGGGACCCCAGAACCAGAAATTGCCGGGCTTGCTGATGGCCGCGTCGGCGGCTGTAAGGAACTGGTCTGGAGTCAGACCGGACAGTTGTTGAACGTTGCCGATATTCACTGCTGAATTTGCAGGAATTGGAGTGGGTCCCAGATTACTGAGGTGGTCGATTCCATAGAGCGTGGAAGTGTCTCCAGGGATAACGCCAGCGAACGGGCAAGTGGCGCCGGCCGCAGCGATCTGCGCATCTGTTTGGAAGGTTGATTGACAAACGCCGAAGAGGTCCGGAGCAATTGTAGGTACCCCGTAGAGCAGGCATGGAAAAGAAAGCGGCTGCGTCAAGCGAATATCAGCACCGCCGAATCCGGGAATGTCACGGACAAGGCCGAGGCGAAAGTGGTCGTAAAAGAGACCAAAACTGCCCCGGACGACTGTCTTGGAATTGACGGACCACGCAAAGCCGATGCGAGGAGAGAAATTGGTGGTTTTCTGGAACGCGGAATCGTAGTCCCATCGGACACCGGCGTTCAGCGTGAGATTGTGCCGCAGTTTCCAGTCGTCCTGAATCCAGAGGCCGTCGTAGTTATTGCGCAACTTGATGTCGTTGGCCTGGGGGTGAGACCACCGGTGGTCAAGAGCAAGAAGAATCCGGCATCGATAGGGCCGAACTGCAGATAGTCGGCCTGGGTCGCGAAGAGTTGATCTTGTTGGGCGTTAGCTTCGACGCCATCGACCTGCGTTCGCTCGAAATCCCAACCGAATTTCAGGCTGTGGCGATTGATCGTTTTGGCAAGGCTAGCGCCAAAGGTCCCATACTTTTGATGAATCGTCGACGGCGTGAACGTGGCACCGTAGTTGGGCGTGCCCAGGTCGCCAAAAATGCCTCCGGTCGTGAAGCTGCTGAAGATGTTGAATCTGGTATTGGGCCCGGCCTGAGGATGTGCAGGGCTGGTTAAGGTTGGCTCATCTCGATATTGCCCGCGAAGATTAAGGATGAAAGGGCTTCCGGAATTCCCAAAAGTTACAACGTCGCTGAACCCGAGAAGCAAGTTGCGATCGCCTAGATTGGTGCGCGTGGAGGGAAGTGAGGTCGAAAGCGACAACGGGTTGGTGCTATTGACGTGGACGTTGGTGTAGTTCATCTGCTCAGTGAGGTGGTGGTTGCCTAAAACCTGGTCGAATTTGGCGAATGCGCGCACCTCTCGATCGGTGGTCGGTTCGTTGAACGCCTCCTCATTATTGAGTAGGAACTGCGGGAGATTTGGCGGCGTAGTAAAATTTAGCTGCCGGTTTTCGTGAATCCCTTCGGCAGACGCGAACCAGAAGGCCCTGTCTTTGACGATGGCTCCGCCGGCAGCGGCGTCGTAGTCCCAACGCAAGAGGTACGGCGCATCGCTCTGGCCGGGAATGTCGGAGCTATCGAAGGCATTGTTGCGATGGTAGACGGATGCGAGTCCATGTAAATCGTTGCCGCCGGACTTAGTGATGACGTTGACGACTCCGCCCGAAGAATGGCCGAACTCGGCTACAACCTGTGGTAATAACCTGGAATTCTGCAATGGTGTCTTGATTGAACTGCGCTGCGGCGCCGCCCGCCAGTTCGTTTTCATTAGGAAGGCCATCGATAAGAAAACCCGTGTTGTTGGCGCGTTCACCGAGAATGGGAGTGGCGTTGTCCTGTGGCATCGCTTGCCGATGATGCCGACCCCGGGAACGAGTTGAAGGAGATCAAGATAGTTGCGGCCGTTAATGGGCATGTTGCCGATGTCTTGCGGGAGAATCGTTGAGCCCGTGGACGACGAATTCGTTTCGAGCAAAGGCAAATCGGCGGAGACTTTTACGACTTCATCGACTCGACCGACTTCAAGAAGAACGTTGAACGTCAGCTGCGGTTAAGCGTCACGTCCAGATCCTGGAAGGCGCGAGTGGAAAACCCGGCGTGAGAAACGCTGAGCGTGTAAAGACCGGCGGGGAGATTTTGAAAAGCATAGGCCCCGGCCGAGTCTGAAGTCATCGTTCGACTAGTTCCAATCGTGTCGCCGGAGAGGCGCAGCTCCGCCCCACTGATAGCGAGACCCTGCTTGTCCGTTACCGTGCCCTGAATCGTGGACGTGGTCTGCGCCGAGAGGAGCGGCGCACCTAGTAAACCAAGCACAACGTAAAGCGCGAAACACAGTAATGGAATGGGCCGGAGGCGGAATATTCTCGCGATGGTTACTGTTGATCGTGTCATGGCGCCCTCCTCGAAACCTGCAGATCTACGACAACGGCTTCAATCACTGGCCTAGGCCCTGGGAATGGGGCAAGAGCCGGATAGTTGACAATCGGCACCCGGAAAGCCATCGCAAAACAGCAGGCACTGTCCGACCTCACAGCGGTTTGACGGATTCCAGCGCAATCCGTTTTGACCACATTCATAGGGCCCGCATCCTGCCTGACCCCACAAAAGATCACCGCCCGAACTCGACCTCGACGTGTGCTGATCTAATTGTTGCACAACAGACTTATACAGCTATCCCGGAGACGCAACAAATGATGCGCGCTCCGCCGGATCGCCCTGCGTTGTGCAGGACTATAGGGAGGGCCATGCGAGATGTCAAGAAGTCTACTTGGCAGGATGGCTTCCGTCAAGCATCGCCTCTTACATCAGAAGCGTAACTAGCCTTTACTTCGTGCAACAAACGTTTCACAGCGCTGTATCCAGCTTGACGTGCTCACTCTTCGGCTTCGCCCACATTGACGATACGAAGTTATTTCCACGACTTGATGTGGAGTCCTACGGATTCGCCGGAGATGTAGACACACATTTCTTGTTTGCCGGTCGGTTCGACGGCACACCATGCGTTGACTTTGGCGCCTGTGAGTTCCTCCGATTGCTCGTCTTGCCGGATCGACCAATTCGAAGGCGCCAAGATTTGAAACCGCGAAATGAGATCGCCAAATCTTGCGTCGGCTGCCGAGGTGGAAGTCTCCGACCAGTAGCAGACGTACTGCGCACCAACGTCGGTTGTACGAGGTCTCGATGTTGCGTTGACAGCGCACTCCCCTGCCCCCACGAGTTTGATCGTGGCATCTGACATCGCGTCCTTTCCTTTGGCAACGCGCAAATCATCAAAGTAGTTCACGCGAGCCTCAAAGGCCTTCTTTAGGCTCTGGCACGTCTCGTCGCAACCGCCGGCAACGGGGACCGGCGCGGTTTTCTTCGTGGGGCCAGGCGGGCGGTTCACCAAGTAAGGCGATGAGAGCGAACTCATCCAAAGATAGACTTTCGCCGTTCCATCGGTCTCTTTTGTGATCTGCAGATGGAGGGAACAATGGCCACGGTTCGGCCCCTCGGTAGCCGGGACTTCGCAATTCGGCAAACCTGCGTCGACAAAATGGTCGGAAACCGGCGAGTTGATCTTAAATTGCCACGCTGGCTGAAGAATCCGCAGGTCGGCGAGGATGCTGGTGTACCAGTTTTCTGCGGACGGAAACGGAACTTGGGAGTAACAGATGTACATCGGCACGTTGTTTGCCCACACCGACATTTGGCAGGGGATTTTCGCTCCCTCGATGGAGAGATCGGGAGCAGCCGCGATGTTCGTTCGATATTCCCTAAAGTCAGTCACCGCCGCGTAGAGAATGTTTTGCAGATTCTGACAGAGCTGGTCCTTGCACTGTGCGAGTGCAGAAACGGGAAGCAGAAAACTGGAGAACAGCAGAAAAAATGCGTGACGCATCTTTTTGTTCATAGTCGGCCATCAGATAACAATCGGATGTGAATCCAACCCGGGCTAGGGCAGAGGAGGGATTGTCCCAACATTGAAATCGTGCCTGCCACCGATGGAGGTGTCAACGTGTATCGTTGCTTTTCCGAGTGCAGGATCAGAATTCGAGCGAACCGGAAGGTCGCCACGTGGCGGCGGCCGACGGAATACCCCGATGTCTGGGCCTGGTGTAGAATCCGGGACGCGATGGCGGAGAAGGGACAAATCCGGGTGGGCACCTCGGCGTTTACCGCAGCGGGCTGGGAAGGAAGCTTCTACCCTGCCGGAATGAAGCCGTCAGAATATTTGAGCTACTATGCCACAAAGTTCGACACGGTCGAGGTGGACAGCACGTTCTATGGCACGCCCGGCACTCTCGACGGTGCAAGGATGGTACGCGAAGACTCCCCAGGATTTGTGTTCGCTGCAAAAGTGCCGCAGGTGATCACCCATGAAAAAGTGCTGGTCGACTTGCGAAGAGGACTTGAAGCATTTCCTGAAGACAATGGACGCGCTTCGGAAAAGCTTGGTCCGCTGCTCTTTCAGTTTGGATACTTCAACAAAACGATGTTCAAAAGCGGGAAGGAATTTATGGCGCGGCTAACGCCCTTTTTAAAGAGGCTGCCGAAGAATTACAAATTCGCGGTGGAGATTCGGAATAAGTACTGGCTGGACGCGCGATTTGCAGACACACTTCGGGAAAACGGCGTGGCGCTCGCGCTGATCGATCAATCCTGGGTGCCGAGGCCGTGGGAAATGAATGCGAAGTTCGATCTGATCACTGCGGATTTTACCTATGTTCGCTGGCTGGGCGACCGCAAGGGAATCGAGGAGCAGACAAAAACCTGGGAAAAGACGATTGTCGACCGGCGGCCGGAAATGGCGCATTGGGTGGAACTGTTTAGAGAATTTATCGCGAGAAATATGAAAATCTTTGCGTTTGCGAACAACCATTACGCTGGTCATGGTCCTGCGACAATTAAGCTTTTTTGGGAAATGTGGGATAGAAAAAATGAAAAAGCCCGGTGACTCTTCTGCTGGCTCGAACTACATTCTTCTCAAGTCTACTCTCTGGTGAGGCCGAGAATCTCGCGTAGTGCTGATTGATCGGCGCCCGCGCTGGCGAAGTCGTCAAATGAAGTCTTTGCCGCCTCGATGATATGGCGGCGGATGAAAGGCGCTCCCTCTCTTGCGCCTTGCTCGCTGCTTTTAATACAGCATTCCCATTCGAGAATCGCCCATCCGGGAAAATCGTACTGCGTAAGTTTTGAAAAGACAGCCGGAAAGTTAACCTGGCCATCGCCGGTGGAACGAAATCGTCCGGCGCGATTCAGCCATGGCTGGTAGCCGCTGTAGACGCCTTGCCTGCCTGTGGAATGGAACTCCGCGTCTTTGACATGGAACATCTTGATGCGCGAGTGATAGAAATCTATAAATTGGAGGTAATCGAGCTGTTGCAGGATGAAGTGGCTTGGATCGTACAGAATGTTGCAACGGGGGTGTTGGCGGACGCGGTCCAGGAACATTTCAAACGTCACTCCATCGTGAAGATCTTCCCCGGGATGAATTTCAAAACAAAGATCCACTCCGGCGTTGTCGAAGGCGTCGAGAATGGGAAGCCAGCGCTTGGCGAGCTCTTCGAAGGCGGTTTCGACAAGGCCTGCAGGACGCTGCGGCCAAGGATAAATGTAGGGCCAGGCTAATGCGCCTGAGAACGTCACGTGCGATTTCAAGCCAAGGTTCGCCGAAGCGCGCGCCGCGTAATTCAATTGCTCAACCGCCCACGCTTGCCGGGCATTCCGATAACCGCGCAGCTTCGCCGGCGCAAACCCTGCGAACATCTCATCATATGCGGGATGAGAAGCGACGAGCTGTCCCTGGAGATGGGTCGAAAGTTCCGAGATAATAAGGTTGTGCCGAGCAGCCACGCCGCGAAATTCCTCGCAATACGCTTTGCTCTCGGCAGCGCGCTTCAAATCGAAAAGGCGCGCGTCCCACGAGGGAATCTGCACGGCTACGTAATCGAGACTCGCGGCCCAAGCACAGATCGAATCGAATGTGTTAAACGGCGGGGTGTCCGAAGCGAACTGTGCAAGAAATATCCCGGGACCCTGAATTGTTTTCAAGTTTATGCTCCCGTAGCTTCCCAAAGTAATCGGTGCGCAGCCTCAATCCGTCAACCGGTTTTAGCCGTTCCTGGAAAGGCATTCTATCGTCACGCAGGCCGAAATCAGCAATCATTTCGTGGCATGAACAGATCTCAAATCTGAACGAAGCTGAAAGTGGCGCCACGACAAAACCATCCACGTCACGTGCTGCGGACGTATCTGTCTTCACCGCAAGAAAATCAATCTCAGCACGGTCTTTGCTGGTCAAGCTGTCGGTATCAAAGAAGTCGAAGAAGGTATTTGGCTGGTCAGCTTTATGAATTACGATCTTGGCTACGTCGATCTGGAGGAAAAAACTTTGCAGCCTCTTGAAAACCCTTTTGGCCCAAAAGTGTAACCTATGTGTCCGGTACGATCTGTAACCTATGTGCCCGGGCCGGACCCAGGCTTTATGGAGCGGGCGATGGGAATCGAACCCACGTCCGAAGCTTGGGAAGCTTCTATACTGCCATTGTACGACGCCCGCTCGATGATCTGAATTGTACTCAAGAATTGGATTTTCGTATAGCGGTTAGACGAGATGACCAGTGGCAGCGATGTGGACGTTATCAGTATATCTTTGGCGTGCGATATCATTGGGCCATTGAACTCCTGACTTCTCAACTCAGGGAGGTCGCCTTGGTCAAACCTGGAAAAAAAACGAAGAAGCGCCTGTGCAAGGGAGTTTCGCAACAGGAAGTAACTTGCGAAGCCCCTGCGCAACGGCGTTGTACGCAGTGCGGCCTTTGGTTTTGCAGGATTCATTTCACGGACCCGGACTGGCATCCATGCGCTCCCGATCAAGGCGCGGGCTGAGTCTTTTCTCCACGCATACTGAGCGGGGAGTTGGCGATTGCACAGCAGGCTGTCGCGCGATTTCTTGACGGCGCGATGCAAGCCTCCGTTAGCGTCGATAGGTGCGGAGTGGCTTCCCACTTCGTGCGCGTGCTGCGCGCAGAACATCCAGGGCGGGAGAACCAAGTGGCCAACGCCATCATCACATTGACAACGGATTACGGTACCGACGACCATCTGGTCGGGACGCTAAAGGGAGTTATTCTCAAAATCAATCCCGAAGTGACCCTCGTGGACATCACGCATCATGTGACGCCCTTCGATTTGCTCGATGGAGCGCTTGGCCATCGGCGCGGCGTATTCCTACTTTCCATCCCAAGACCATTCACGTCGTGATCGTCGATCCTGGCGTGGGAACGGAACGTCGGCCGCTGCTCGTCAGCGGGCAGAATCAGTATTTCATCGCGCCAGACAACGGCGTGCTCTCGCGTCATTTACGAACGCGAACAAAGCAACATGGTGGTGCGGCACGCGAATGCGGAGCACTACTTCTTGCAGCCGCTGAGCAAGACCTTCCATGGACGCGATGTATTTGCGCCGGTGGCGGCGTGGCTCTCGAAGGGCTGGCAAACCGCGAGCATGGGAGACGAGATTCAGGATTACAAGCGCTTCGCGCTTCCCCGTCCGAAACCGGGAGACGGTGTCCTCAAGGGAGTCGTGCTGCGAATCGATTCCTTTGGAAATCTCGTGACGAATTTCCGCATCGAGGATTTGCCGGGCGAGGCGCAAAACGGCGGCGGCTTGAAATTGCAAGTGGGAACCAATGCGGTGAGCCGGCTGGTAGATACCTTTGCACTCGGCAAAGCGGGCGAACCGGTTGCCTACATCGGGTCCAGTGGTTACTTGGAAATTGCCATCAACAAGGGAAATGCTTCGCGGACATTAAGTGTCGGCCGTGGTGCGCCAATCGTTCTCTCCGAAAAGTAGTTCCCTTCTCCACACTCTAAGACAGAGTCAAAGGGAAAACGTTCGCACGTCGCGTTGCTCAGCGGCTGTGTTCCAGCGCGGCCAACTGCGAGCGCGTGCGTGGATCGAGCCAATCGCGCCAGGCATCCCCGAGAAGATTAAAGGCAAGTACAGCGCTCATGACCGCCAACGCCGGGAAAATGACCAGGTGAGGAGCGTCGAAGAAATGGCGGCGCGCGTCATTCAACATCGAGCCCCAGCTCGGCACAGGCGCAAGTACGCCGAGACCGAGAAAGCTGAGCGTCGATTCGGCGAGTATTGCTCCCGCCATGCCGATGGTGGCCTGGATAAGGATAGGCTGAAGAATATTGGGAAGCAGATGGCGCAACATGATCCGGAGATTGGAAGCTCCCAGAGAGCGGACAGCCAGGATGAATTCAAGCTCCTTCACTTTCAAGACCTGGGCGCGCGCCAGACGAGCGTAGCCGGCCCACCCTGCGATAATCAGCGCAAGGATGACCTTTCCGATGCCCGGGCCGAAGAAAGCCGCAAACGCGATAGCCAGCAGGATGCCGGGAAACGACAAAAACGCGTTGATCAGCAGGAGATTTACGAACCGATCAGACCAACCACCAAGAAAACCTGCGGGCAATCCGATCGCAAGACCTTTCAGACCGCACCAAGGACAACGGAAATCGCAACAAAAAGCGAACCGCGCGCGCCGACCGGACAGTCGATTTGCGTTACGAGTGAAGGCGGCCCTAGGCCGCGGCTGGGGTCGGTTGCTTCCACTTATGCCAGTAACCCAAAGCCGCGAACAGAAGGACGGCAGGCACGCCGGTCAGTCCGCAAGCGATAAAGAAAATGCCGTAGGCGTGAATGAGGCCGTGCGTGGTGCTCAGCCTTTCGACCGCAGCGCCGGAAAATCCCTTTAAGATCTTTCCCAGCCAGGCATAGGTTGAACTCAAGAGTGCATACTGCGTAGCCGTGTATCCCAGATTGGTGAGGCTCGACATGTACGCTACAAGCGCAACAGCGGCGAAGCTGAGACTGAAATTGTCACCCGCCATGACGATGGCGAAGAGACGAATGCTCAAGCCCGCGAACGCGAGAGTCGCAAATGCGGCAGTCGCAGCTGCCTGCAAAATACCCCCGATGATGAGGGCGCGCATGTAGCCAAGCTTAAGCGAGCAGAATCCGCCCGCGGCGATGCCTGCAAACGTTGCGATTAGCCCGATGGAGCCGCGCACCGCTCCGACCGTTTGCTTCGTAAGGCCGAGGTCGTGATAGTAGGGATTCGCCATCGGGCCCATCATGAAGTCCGGCAACCGGTAGAGGCTGATTGCCGCTAACATTACAAGCGCGAGCCAACCGTGCGTGCGGAAGAAAGCGGTGAACGGTCCCACAACGGCGTCAAAGAAACGGCGCCAAAGCGGCGCTTCGCGCTTTTCATCCAGCACTACACTCGCGCGCCCCGGTTCCTTCGCAAACCAGGTCGCGATCATTCCAATGGCCATACACGCACCGTAGATACCGTAGGACATGCGCCAGCCCACGGCCCCAGCTACGATGAGGATAACGGAATCCGCACACAGGAGCGCCAGGCGGTAGCTGAGCTGATAGGCAGACGCGAGGAGCCCTTGTTCATCTCCGTCGTCTGCTGATTCAATTCGCCAAGCATCGACCACAATGTCTTGTGTCGATGAGGCAAACGCGACGATGAGCGCACAAGCGCCAAGCCGGCCGAGTCCCACTCTCGTGCCAGTTGCGCCCATGGCGCAAAGCGCAAGACCGACGACGATCTGGGAAAACATCATCCATCCGCGCCGATGGCCAAGCCGCTTAAACAACGGCAAGTCGACGCGATCCATCAAGGGCGCCCACAGAAACTTCAGCGAATAGGCGATGCCCACCCAGGAAAGAAACCCAATCGCGGTCAGCGAGGTGTGTTCATCGCGCAGCCAGTAGCCGAACGTATTGCCGACCAGATAAAAGGGAAGGCCTGAGGAAAACCCCAGCAGCAACATCGCCACCGTTTTAGGCCGCAGATAATCCGCGATCCGGTGCTTTTGGGGACTCACGCGTTCATTGTCTATTGGAGGCCTCACGAAACTCAACGTTCATACCGCCGAACGTTGTCCATGCTGGCACTCTCGCCGGTTTGCTACTGTTCCGCCGCCGCGGCTTTCGTGCTCTTCACCGCTTTCTCAGCGCTTTCGTTGGATTCCACTGCTCGCTCCTCCTCAGGCGCCGGACGCACGCGCTGAATTTTCACCCTGGCGACGCGGCGGCCGTCCATTTCCACTACAGTGAACCGAAACTGGCCGTACTCGAAGCTCTCTCCGCCGCGCGGGATGAAGCCGAGCTGAGCGAGAACGAATCCGCCGACGGTCGCGTACGCGGAATCTTCCGGTAAGGTGATGTTGTACTGGGCATCCAGATCGCGGACATTCAGCGCCGCATCAAAAATTATGGCGCCGTCGGCCAGCGTCAGCGGGCGCTCGACGACGTCGAACTCGTCGTGAATTTCCCCGACGACTTGTTCAAGGATGTCTTCGAGTGTGACCAGGCCAAGAATGCTCCCAAATTCATCCACCACCATCGCCATGCCGATGTGTCGCGTACGAAGTTCCTGAAGCAACTCGCTCGCAGGTTTCGTCTCTGGAACAATCATCACTTCCCGAAGTACGCGGCGCAGGTCGAACGGGGGAGGCGGTAAGTTTTCTTCTATCCGCCGCTCACGGTCCAGCAGAATCCAAAGCATGTCCTTGATGTGAACGAAGCCGAGGACGTGATCGCCCGAGCCGCGATAGACGGGGATGCGCGAACGCTGCGAAGTGGCGAACACACGCATAGCGTCGTCCAAGCTCGCTTCCACAGGAAGAGTGTGCATGTCCGGGCGGGGCACCATGATCTCGCGCACGCGGACTTGTCCGAGTTCGATGGCGCTCACAATGAATTTTTCTTCGCCGGGTGCGAGTAAACCGCGTTCTCGCGCCTGCTGGATCTGGATCTGGAGCTCCTCCGTGGAGTGCGCCGAGCCATAGTCTTGCGGCGACGAAACTCCCATGGCTTTCACGATGACTCTGGACATTCCATCAAGCAGGTCGATGGCCCAGCGAAAGGTATGCAGAAACCACTGGAACGGCAGCGCGATAAGGAGGGCGACGCGTTCCGCCCGCGCGAGGCTCACGGTTTTTGGCACCAACTCCCCAAGCACGACGTGCATCGCGCTCAGCAAAGCGAAGGCGCAAGCCAAAGCTACGGCGTGCGCGAAAAACACCGTACGCGTCCCTTGCGTCCCGTGCCAGATTTGCTGCAACGCCTCGGCAAGTGTGGCTTCCCCGAGCGCGCCGATGGCCAGACTCGACAGCGTGATGCCGACCTGGACGCCGGACACGACGCGGTGTAGATCTGCCAGCAATCGTTCGACTACGCGCGCTCGGATGTCGCCTTTGGCGACCAGTTGGCGAATGCGGGACAGCCGGACGGCAACGAGGGAGAACTCCGCGGCGGCGAAAAAGCCGTTTAGAGCGACGAGCGCCAGCACACCGATCAGCCGCACGGCGAACATTGCTTCTCAGTTGTCCTCTAGCGGCATTGTAGCAGTACTCAATCGAAGCGCGGGACGCCGGTGCCTTCTCTACACACGCGTGATGGTGACGAAGATGTCTTCTCCGCTCAGCGCCAGTTTAACGCCGCCGTTTTGGGCCGGGCACAATTCCAGCCGCTCTGCGAGAAGTTCGTTGCGCAGGAATCCTTCGTGGGCGTTAATGGCTTCCGCAATGCGAGGCGAAGCGGAATAGCTCACGACGATGCGGTCCGAAATATCGAGGTTCAGCGCTTTGCGCTGATCTTGAAGCATGCGGTTGAAGTCTCTCGCAAGACCTTCTTGCAAAAGTTCCGGCGTCAGAGCGGTGTCGAGTGCCAGGAACGTGCCTTGCTCCAGGATGCACTTGAGATTCTCCGGCCCTTCGAAAAAAATGACGATTTCTTCGGGCGCGATTTCAAAGGCTTGATCGGCGGCCTGAAGCGCATACGGCCCGCCCTTGAGCACTTCAGCGGGATCGGCATTTTCCAGCGCTTCTCCGATCGCTTTCAGATATCTTCCCGCGCGCGGGCCAATCTTCTTGGCGTCCGGCTTGAGACGCACTTTCACCAGCGCCTTTTCGTCATCAATCAAAACGAGATGCTTCAGATTGGCTTCTTCCAGAATCTGCGCGACGTACTCGGAGTTTTCCAGAACACGCCGGTCGGCCGCGTCTTTGGGGCGCACGTACAGCGTGCTCAGCGGCTGCCGGATCTTCACCTTGCTCTGCGTGCGCAGACTCAGCGCGAGATTCTTGATTCGGATCACGGCTTCAATGTTCTGCTCCAGAGCTTCGTCGATCAGCGAAGCGTCCACTTGCGGATAAGCCGTCAGGTGAACCGACTCCGGCGCAGAGGAATCCACCGAGCGACACCAGATTTTGGTAAATCTCTTCCGTTAAGAAAGGCAGCGCAGGCGCCATGACGCGAGTGACGGTCGTCAGCACCTCATAAAGCGTTTGATAGGCATCCGCTTCGCTCTTCCAGAAGCGTCGGCGCGAGCGGCGCAAATACCAGTTCGAGAACTCTTCGTCGAATTCCTGGAACGCTTCGATCACCCTGTAGTGCTCGTAATTCTGGAAAGCGCCGTTCGCCTCCGCCACCAGCCGCTGCAGCCGGCTCAGAACCCAGCGGTCCAGTTCGTTGGTCACTGGCAGAACGGCGCCGCCCGGCTTCCACCCGTCGGCCCCCGCATACATCACGAAAAAGCTGTAGCAGTTCCAGAAAGTCGAGCAGCTTGCGCCGCGCATCGCCATCGATCGTCTGGCCGGTGTTTGCGGCTGGATGCAGATCGGGAAAGTTCAGATGCTGCGCGGTCTTCTGCTCGGCGTAGATGTAGCGCATCACTTCGGCGCCGAGCACCTCGGCCGCTTCGTCGAAGGCGATCGAGTTGCCCTTCGACTTGTGCATCTCCTCGCCGCGCGCATCGCGCACCAGCGCGTGGCCCAGCAGCGCCTTGAACGGCGCGCGGCCGTCCATCATCGCGCTCATCGCCAGCATCGAATAAAACCAGTTGCGGAACTGGCCGGGAAAACTTTCGAGCACCAGGTCGGCCGGGAACCACTTCTCCCAATACGCGCGATCGGTCGAGATAGCGCATGGTGCTGAACGGCACGATGCCCGCGTCCAGCCACGGATTGCCGACGTCCTCAATGCGCTGCGCCACGCCGCCGCACTTCTCGCAGCGGATCTTCACGGCGTCGATGTACGGCCGGTGCGGCGAATTGCCCTCGAAGGCTTCCCAGCCTTCGACCGCTTTTTCCTTCAGCTCTTCGCGGCTGCCGATCACAGCGAAGTGCTCGCAATCCCCGCACACCCAGATCGGCAGCGCCAGTCCCCAGAAGCGCTTCTTCGAGATCATCCAGTCGCTCATGTTGCGCAGCCAGTCCAGCTCGCGCGCTTCGCCTTCGGGCGGAATCCACTTGATGCTCGGGCACCACGCTCTGGATGCGGTCGCGCCAATCCATGCGGATGAACCACTCGTCCACCGGGCGGAAGACCAGCTCTTCCTTGCAGCGCCAGCAGTGCGGATAAACGTGCGGATACTTTTCTCGCGCCACCAGCATGCCGCTCGCCTTGAGCGCGGCAACCACGTCGTCCGCCACTTCGTTCGCATTGCGTTCGGTGAATTGGCCGAACCCATCCAGGAAAACGGAGCTGTCATCCAGCGGCGCGATGAAGGGAATTCCGTTCTCCTTGCCGAGCTGCTGGTCCTCCGCGCCGCAGCCCGGCGCGATGTGGACCAGTCCCGTGCCTTCGGCCTCGCTGATTTCCTTCCAGGCAATCACGCGATGAGATTCCGCCGCGGTTTTTCCGCCGCCCGTCTCGCCATACGGAAAAACGCCGCCCGGCGTTTTCTGCGCCGGCAGTTCGTCGAAAGGGCCCGTGATACGTAAGGCCCAACAGATCCTTGCCCGGAAGTTCCTCGATCACTTCGACCCCGCCGCTGCCTTTCAGAATGGTCCGGATCGATGGCAGCTTGTGCGTCTCGTGCTTGCCTTCCACTTGCAAATCTTGCACGCGATCGTGCTCGAAGTTGCCTTTCGCAACGTAGTAGAACCAGTCGCCGTGCTTGACCTTCAGATACGTCATCTCGGGGTTCACGGCCACGGCGACGTTCGACGTCAGCGTCCAGGGCGTCGTCGTCCAAACCAGCAGCGCGGTTCGCTCCTGGCCCTTAATCGGGAAGCGCACAAAGACGGAAGTGTGCGTCGTGATGCGCCGCCCTTCGGCCACTTCCATCTGCGAAAGACCCGTTCCGCAACGTCCGCACCACGGCATCACGTCGTGCCCGCGGTAGATGAATCCTTCCGTCGTGGCACTTCTTCAAAAAAGCCCAGATGGTGTAATTGTTCTCGTCGGAAAAAGTGAAGTAGCTGCCGCCGTACTCGGCCGAACCCAGTTTCCGCACGATTTCGCTGGCGCGCGCGGTTTCCGTGAGCCCGCTAGGCAGCTTCACGGTGACCACCTGGTCGCCGTCCGCCAACGCGTCGCGCAAGGCGATCAGCACCTTGGGATCGTCCCAATCGCACCAATAGCCCAAGCGGATGGATTGTTCCGTCTGCCGCGCCGCATACGTCAGCACGCGCTCTTTGCAGGCGCGCACAAAGTTCTCGATGCCGAAATCGCGAATTTCGCGCTTGGTCTGCAGCCCCAGGCTCTTCTCGACTTCGACCTCCACCCACAATCCCTGGCAATCGAATCCGTTCTGGTAGCGCAAGGCGCACCCGCTCATCGCGTGGTAGCGCTGGTACATGTCTTTCAGCGAGCGGCCCCAGGCGTGATGCACGCCCATGGGATTATTTGCCGTGATCGGTCCATCAAGAAACGACCACCGAGGCCCATTGGCCGTCTGCTCGCGCAGCTTCTGAAAAATCCGATTCTCCTCCCAGAAGCGCAAAATCTCTCGCTCCATCGCAGGAAAATCCGGCACTCTCGGCACTGGTTTGTACATGCTCATAGTCGTATCCAGTTAGATTATCACAGCCCGCAAACACGCCCGCGCTCGGAAGAACAAGACCACTTGACACAGCGCCGCACCCCCACGACGATTGACAAGTGTCGAACAAAACCCAGTGCGCGACTCATGGCGAGTGTCAGAAAACTTTCGTCTGCACTCATCTTCTCGGAGAGACTTCAGGCCTCGGATTCAATCGAGATGACCCTACCACTGACAACCCGTTCCCCGACGCTTGGTGTGACAATTGCGAAATAATCCGGGCCGCGCACGACGGGTGGAATGAGCAATCAGAGAAGCTTGCTAAGATTTCGCTTCTCTGTTCGGGCTGTTACGAGCGTGCCCGTCTACGCAACACGCGAACCTCATTCACACTTGATGATCTGCGCGGCCTTCGATGGAAGTGCGGCACTTGCGATGAATGGCACTCCGGGCCCTGCCTCGATTTTAGTTATGACTCGCCCTATTACTGGAGCCAAGAGCACGAAAAGGCGAGCTCTCGCTCCAACCTCCTGCCAATATGGAGCAAGAATCGTAGGAAGACCTTCTTAGACGAGGATTATTGTGCAATCAACGATGACGATTTCTTCGTGCGAGGAATCATCCATCTACCAATAATTGGTGCTGCCGAAACTTTCCGCTGGGGCGTCTGGGGATCTTTGAGTCGAGAACATTTTGAAACCTTATTGAAGAAACACGAGGATCCAAACCGCGGCGAATTGCCACCTATGTTTTCCTGGCTAAGTACTCAGATTTCCGAATACCCAGAGACTCTTAACCTGAAAATGTACGCTCTTATTCAAGAAGTGGGTCTTCGTCCGCATTTTAGGTTAGAAAAAACAGATCATCCACTCTCGCGGGAATACCACGAAGGCATAAGTGCGGAACGCGTTAAGGAAATTATGGCCGAGCGCCTTCGCGACAATGAATAGAACCTGCATTGGATGACTCGCCCGTCGGTCATGAGCTCGGCCCCTTCCCTCCCGCTTGCGCGTTCCAAACCTCTCCACAACACTCAAGTCTCACCTCCTTCAGCAGGGAAACTGCTTGCGAACCATCCCTCGTTTTCTCAGTTGGGCACTCACGCTTCCCATCGTTACCACAGCAAAGACGAGAGTGTCCTGAAGAACTCTGCCGGCGAAGCGATACGAAGCCCAGTTCGCTTTGCGACCGCCGAGGTAAAATGTTTCGCATTATGTCAGTAACCAGTCCGGCTTGCTGCCCATGGCGGAAAGAAGAACTGGCACGGGACTTCGCCGTTTACTTCTCCCGTTCCCGGCTGCCGAAGTCTCGGCGTGAGCTCTTCCTCGCCGCATGACCTCTTTTGTAATGCTGCGCGAACACTCACTTCCGGACTGCCGGTAGTGTCGGCAGAACTGCCTCCGGCGTGAGGCCGGCGCTGGTCAGCACAGAGCCTTATATCTCGTCGCCCTCGCGCGGCGGCGTGCCCCGGCGCCGTTTCATCAGCTTGTCGAATGCCTTGAAATCGGCGCGCGCCCTGCGGCTGGAAAAAAACTCCGCCGTTTGCAGCGCAGAAATCTTTTCTGCCACCGCGGTCGCCACGAACTGATTGATGCTCGTGCCATCTTCCCTACTCTGCAGTTCTACCGCCCTTTTCAGCGAGCGCGGCAGCCGTAAGGGATAGGTCTTTGCTCGTCTCATCGTCGTATCCTTTTCAGCGCATCTCGTGGCAGCAGCACTTCAATTCCGAAGCGCCTTGGCACCACTCCAAAATCACGGACGTTAAAAGTCACCAAAGCGTCCGCTCGGCCATTAACTGCCGCTTCCAACACCATCTCGTCACCAGCGTCCCGTAGCTGCGGACGCCAGAGAAAGTGTGTTCTCACCGGCTCAGCGAGAGCCACCACCGCATCGACAAAAATAGTAGCCTGCGCTGCGTTCAGGCCTGCCGCCAACTGGTGTTCCGCCTCGGAACAAACGGCCTCATATTCCATCGCCAACGAGACGCTGGCCAACAAACTTACCTTGCCCTGACGTGCTGCACGGAGAATCGCTGCCGAAGCACCGGTTGGGCTGCGCATTGCCGCTACGATGACGTCCGTGTCCGCGACAATTCGCATCGCAATACTCATATCATATCATCGGCGATATCAGTCAGCAATCGCGCTTTACCGCACCGTCCACAAAACGCTCCATGCTGCAAACCGCCCCATCCCGCTCCATAGCGACGGCTTCCAGTCGGCTCTTAGCCACTAAACTGGCCTCGGCCCGGTTGCACCCACCCATGCTCTCCACTACACTAAAGTTTCACTCTCAGCGGCCCGGAGACTGCTTGCGGACTATCCTTCGTCTTCTTTTCTGGACATTTACAATAATTCTCGTCGCTGCTTGTGCCGCGGCTTGGTGGTTCATCTACCGGCCGCTCCCGCAGCTGGACGGCTCGATTTCCCTTCCCGGCCTGCAAAAAGAAGTCACAGTCGAGCGCGACAATTGGGGTGTGCCCCACATCCGCGCCGCTTCCCTCGCGGATGCCGTCGAAACCCAAGGCTATGTGATGGCCCAGGACCGCCTCTGGCAACTCGATCTGCTGCGGCGCGCTTCTCGCGGTCAGCTCTCGGAAATTGTCGGTCCGCTCGCGCTGAAATCCGACAGACAGTTTCGCATATTCGGTTTTTCCCGTGCCGCGGAACGCGACTTCGCCGCGATGGACCAGGATTCCCGGGCCTTGATGGAAGCCTACGCTCGCGGCGTAAATTACTTTATTGACCAACATCAAAAAAGCTTGCCGCTGGAATTTTCTCTGCTCAACTACAAGCCACAACCCTGGCAGCCCACGGACTCTCTTGTCATCGCCGGCTACATGTACCAGACCCTGACCGACACCTGGGAGCGCGAATTGGACCGCGCCAAAGTCGAGGAGCGCGTGGGCGCGGATCGCTCCAAGTACCTATTCGCTGATGATTCGCCGATGGATCACTTTGTCATCGGCGATCCCAACGCCCTCGATGACGCTTCGCAGGCGTCCCGCGTGAAGCGCGATGAGGACGATGACGACGATATGCCGACCGACACCATTCTCAAAGCTTCGGAGCGCGGCGCTGGCAGCGCTCCCACGCCGGAGAGTTTTGCAGATATTATTTCCGCGCTTTGGCCCTCGATGCAAAGCTACCTCGAACAAACACAAAGCGAGATTCGCAAGGGCCTCGGGAGCAACAATTGGGTAGTCAGTGGTGCGCACACCGCCACTGGCAAGCCCCTTCTGGCGAACGACACACATCTCGAGCTATCCGTCCCTCCCATCTGGTATGAAATCCATCTCAGCGCCCCCGGTTTCAACGCCAAGGGATTCACTCTCCCCGGCGCGCCGCTGATCGTCATTGGTCACAATGACCGCATCGCCTGGGGCTTTACCAATAACGGCGCCGACGTGCAGGACCTGTACATCGAGACGCTTAATCCCGCCGCGCCTGATGAATATCGCGTGAATGGCGCGTGGCAAAAGGCCCAAGTTTTCGACGAAGTAATCCACGTCAGAGGACAATCTGACGAACATCTGAAACTGGTCGTCACGCGACACGGCCCCATCGTGCATCGCGAGGGCGACAAAGCCTACGCCCTTCGCTGGACCGCCCTCGAACCTGGCGGCCTTAAAAACACCTATAGCTGGCTTTCAAGGGCGGAAAATTGGCAAGAGTTTCTAGCAGTCATGAAAAATGTTTGGGGCCCAGGACAAAACGCCGTGTACGCCGATGTGGACGGCAACATCGGATACATCATGGCCGCGCGCGTCCCCATTCGAAAGAAAGCCCATGGCGAAGTTCCCGTTCCCGGCGATACCGACGAATATGAGTGGACCGGCTACATTCCCTTTGACCAGCTTCCGCAAGCCCTGAATCCGCCCAGCGGCTTGATTGTCACCGCCAATGCTCGCGTCGTCGGGCCCAAATACAAACCGTATTTGACCGACCGCTGGGAAGAGCCCTATCGCACCGCCCGCATTTACGATCTTCTGCACGACAAAACGGGCCTCCGCCCTGTGGACATGCTGAAGGTCGAAACCGACACGTATAGCTACCCGCACGTGTTCCTGGCAGACCAATTGTCCGCTGCCGCGAAAAATGCGCAGCCAACAGATCCTCGAGCCAGAAAGCTAGTAGATGACTTGAAAGACTGGAATGGAATCGCGGATGCGGACTCTCCACTTGTGTCATTCCTCGAGATGGCGCGCCACGCAGCGTTAGCGCTGATCCTCGAGCCGTATCTTGGCAATGATACGAACCTCTACAAATGGCGCAGCACCGCCTTTCTCCAGAAGGTGCTGACCGATCGCCCCGCGAACTGGCTGGCGCCTGCGTACAAAAACTACGACGAATTGCTGGCTGCTATCGCCGACCGGGCTGTCTCTATGCTTGCGGCAGAAACAAAAAGTGAACGCATCGCGGACTGGCAGTGGAAAGATCTCGATTCGCTCGACATGCTCCATCCCCTCGGCCGCGAAGGCTTCCTCAAACGATTGCTCAGCATCACCGGCAAACCGCAATCCGGCACCGCTTACAGTGTGCGCGCCGCGACAAAACGCCACGGCCCGTCGATGCGTTTCATCGCCAATCTCGCCAATTGGGACGATTCCATCATGCTCATCCCCGCTGGCGAATCCGGCCAGCTCGGCAGCGGCCACTACACCGACCAGTTCTCCTATTGGTACGAAGGCAAGCCCATCGTCACCCCCTTCACCGACCCCGCCGAATCCAAATCCCGCAAACACACCCTCACCCTTACGCCCGCCAATCATTAATCCTGTTACATGGAGCAGTCGGGCTTCGTATAGGTAATTGATAACTGTGTCTGTCCGAACTGTGTCTGTCCGAGGAGAACAGCCGTGGCCACCAGGAACGCACCGGTAACTCAATGCCAAAAGCCGACAGGCTGGCTGGGCCGCTTCACTTTATGGCGCATGAATGCCTCCCATTCGAGGCTGACAGACTGGGGCTTAGCACACATTCCCGTAGAGAAGCACCATACAATCCTGGACGTAGGCTGCGGCGGCGGCAGAACCGTCAGTAAGCTAGCCGCGCTCGCCACGCAAGGCAAAGTTTACGGCATCGACTTTTCCGCAGACAGCGTCGCCGTAAGCAAAAAAACAAACTCACGATGGATAGATACGGACCGCGTTGAGATCCGGCAAGGCTCTGTGTCCCAGTTGCCCTTTCCGGACAGCATGTTCGATCTCATCACCGCCGTCGAAACACACTTCTGGTGGCCCAACTTGCCCTCGGACATGCGCGAAATCTTCCGCGTCCTCAAGCCCGGCGGCACACTCATCATCATCGCCGAAGTCTATAAAGGCGGGAACACCATGGTTTCCAGACTTGCCGAAAAATACTCCCAACGAACCGGTATGACGCTCCTGACTGCCAACGAGCATCGCGGACTCTTCGCAAACGCCGGATATACGGATGTTCAGATCATCGAGGAGCACAAAAAGACTTGGATTTGTGTCCTGGGCAAAAAGCCCTCAACAACGAGTACTGGCTCAGCAACCAACTCCTGACAACACCACGCACAGGATATTCAGCCGCCGCCATTTCGCTCCTTGTTTCCCTTCACGCGCGTGCCTTAGAATGCTCAGAGCTTCTGCGACATTTCGAGGACACAAATTAACCCTGTGAATCAACCCGCCACCAAAAAAGCCGAGCCGCCCAAGAAGCCGGATTTTGAGCGCTCCCTCGCCCGCCTCGAGGAAGTCGTCCGCCGGCTCGAAAGCCCCCAACTCTCTCTCGACGATGCCATGAAGCTCTTCGAAGAAGGGGTGGCGCTCTCCCGTGAATGCCAGAAGCAACTCGAAGAAGCCGAAGGCCGCGTCGAAATTCTGCTGAAAAAAGCCGACGGTAAGCTCGCCGCCGAGCCGTTCGATCCGGAAGGCGAGACCGAATCGTGACCTCCCTGTGCCCCCCGGGAACGCCAAGCTCCCGATTGGCGTGCGCCCCGGCTTTTCTCCGCTGCATCCAATTCCCTCAACAATGAATCTCCCTGCCTTCTTCGAAGAAGACCGCATTGCGGTCGATGCCTCGCTCGACCGTCTTGATGCCCGCGGAAACCGCGCCTCCGCCGTCCATCCATCAGGCCATGCGATACAGCGTCTTCGCTGGCGGAAAACGCATCCGCCCCATCCTCTGCCTCGAGACCGCTCGCATCTTCGATTCGAACGTGGCGTCCGCTCACTATCCTGCTTGCGCCATCGAGTTCATCCATACCTACTCGCTGATTCACGACGATCTGCCCGCGCTCGACAATGACGACCTACGCCGCGGCAAGCCTACTTGCCACAAGAAATTCGGCGAAGCCGCTGCCATTCTCGCCGGCGATGCTCTCCTCACCCTGGCATTCGAAACGATTGCCGCCACCCCCGTCGACGCCACACGCCGTGTCGCCATGCTCGCGGAAATCTCCAGCGCCGCTGGAACCATAAACGGCATGGTCGGCGGCCAAGTCGCCGACCTTGAAGCAGAAGGCAAGCGCATCCAGCCGGAAATGCTCGAATACATTCACCGCTCAAAAACTGCCGCTCTTATTCGCGCTGCCATCACCTCCGGCGCCATCTGCGCGGGAGCTTTGCCGGAAGATGTTGTTCGCCTCCGCACATTTGGCGACTCCCTCGGACTTCTCTTTCAAGTTACGGACGACATTCTCGACGTGGAAGAGTCCTCCGCCGCTCTCGGTAAAACCGCCGGAAAAGACGTCGCCCAGCAAAAAGCCACTTATCCCGCCGTCCACGGTCTCGAACGCTCGCATCAAATCGCCAGCGACCTCGCTGCAAAAGCCATCGCCGAACTCGTACCGTACTCCCAGCGCGCCTCCCGCCTCCGCGAAATTACCGAATATCTCCTCCAACGCCGCGCTTGACGCAGCCCACGCACCATGAAATCCAAAACCAGCCGCAAACGGCTCGACATTCTCCTCGTCGACCGCGGCCTCGCCGAATCCCAGCAAAAAGCGCAAGCCATGATCCTTGCGGGCGAAGTTTCGATCAACGGCGTCGCCGTCCTCAAAGCCGGAACGTCAATCGCAAGCGATGCCAAAATCGAAGTGAAAAGCCGCCACTTGAAGTATGCCAGCCGCGGCGGCTTGAAAATCGAGGGCGCTCTGCAAGACTTTGGAATAAATCCCGAGGGGCTCGTTTGTCTCGACGTTGGCTCTTCCACCGGCGGCTTCACGGATTGCTTGCTGCAACTCGGCGCGGCACGAGTCTACGCCGTCGATGTAAACATCGCTCAACTCGCCTGGAAGCTCCAACAAGATCCGCGCGTTACAGCCATCGAACGCAATGCGCGCAACCTTTCCCCGGAAGACGTTCCCGTGCAGATCGACCTCGTCGTCACTGACGTATCCTTCATCTCCGTTTGCAAAATACTTGGACCTGCTTCGGCCTGCGCGAAACCGGGTGCGAATTTCCTGATTCTCGTCAAACCCCAGTTCGAACTGCCGCGTGACGATGTCGGACCCGGCGCCATCGTCAAAGACGTTCGCCTGCATGAAAAAGCCATCGCGAGCTGTACGAAAGTGTTCAGAAACCGCAGGTCTGACTTGCGTAAAAGTAACCGCGAGCCGCTTGACCGGCGCGGAAGGCAATCAGGAATATTTTCTGCACGCTCGCAAAGGTCTCCTGAAGTAGAATCGCAAGCCAGAATGCAGCCAGGTCCAATCTTCAAGACCATCGGCGTCATCTCGCGCCCCCGCCGCTCCAATCTTTTCGCTATGGTGCCGCCGCTGCTCCAGTGGCTGGAAGCTCGAGGGCTGCGCGTTCTCTACGACGAAGAAACTGCCTCCGCGCTTCCAAATCCGTCCAAAGGGCATACCCGCGAGCAGCTCGCCGACCAATCCCAGATTCTTCTCGTGCTCGGTGGAGACGGCACCCTCCTCGCGGCGGCACGCGTGGCCGCCTCGCGTTGCATTCCCATTCTGCCCATCAACATGGGAAGCCTCGGCTTTCTGACGAGCTTCACCGTCGAAGAACTCTACCCCGCCCTCGAGGAAACGCTTGCGGGAAGGTCCTCGATGAGCGAGCGCGTCATGCTCCAGGTGGAACTCCTGCGTGGCGGAACCGTACTCGACCTTCAACACGTGCTGAATGATGCGGTCGTCAACAAAAGCGCGCTGGCCCGCATGATCGAACTGGAGCTGACCATCGATGACGATTTTGTCTGCCGCTATCGCGCCGACGGTCTCGTCGTGGCCACGCCCACCGGCTCGACCGCGTATTCGCTATCCGCCGGTGGTCCCATCGTCCACCCTTCCGTGGAAGCCTTCATCATCACGCCAATCTGCCCGCACACACTCACCGATCGTCCTGTCGTCGTCCGTGATTCCTCCTGCATCGAAGTCATCTTGACCGAAAACGCCGAGTCCGTCTTTCTAACCCTCGACGGACAAAAAGGCATCCCCATGCAATCCGCCGACCGCATCCGAATCACACGTTCCCCCCAATGTCTCAAACTGATCCAACCACCCAAGAAATCCTATTTCGAGATTCTGCGCAGCAAGTTGAAGTGGGGCGAAGTGTAGCTTCACCTTCGCCACTGGATTGCTCCTGGAGAGTCCAATGAAACGCTTTTTTCTTTTGACGTGTGCCTTCCTGGTTTCGTGGGCTCCACTACGTGCCCAGCAACAGGCTCCTGCCGATCTTGTGATCCTCCACGCTCACGTCTGGACCGTCGACCACGCTCACCCCGCCGCGCAAGCCCTCGCCATTTCCGGCAATCGCATCGCCGCCGTCGGCTCCGACGATGAAATCAAGAAATGGATCGGCCCCGCCACCAGACAAATCGATGCACAAAACAATTCTGTCCTCCCCGGCTTCATCGACGCCCATGTCCATTTCAGCAGCGGCGGCTCGGAAATCAGCGGCGTGCATTTGCGCGATGCCGCTACCGCCAAGGAATTCGCCCGCCGTATCGCGGAACACGCCAGGACTCTTCCGAAAGGCGAATGGATGACAGGCGGCACCTGGGACCACGAACTCTGGGGCGGCACGCCTCTCCCTTCGCACGATTGGATCGACGCAGGGACGCCGGACACGCCCGTATTTGTCACTCGCTATGACGGCCACATGGCCCTCGCCAACGCGCTTGCACTCCGCCTCGCCAATGTCACGCGCGAAACTCCAGATCCTCCTGGCGGCACCATCGTCCGCGACGCCAAAGGTAATCCCACAGGCCTCATGAAAGACGCTGCCATGGGTCTCGTCGATAAGGTGATTCCTGATCCTTCGGAAGAGCAGCTTCTCCGCAACATTCGCGCGGGCTTGGCCGAGGCCCGCCGCTTCGGCGTCACCAGTCTGCACGACATCAGCAACGCCGAGGACGTTCGCGCCTACCAAATTCTCGCTGCTCGCCGCGAGCTGACCTCGCGCATCTACTGCATCGCTCCACTTCCACAATGGCAGGCGCCGGCGACGACCGGCGTGCGCGCGGGATTCGGAAATGACTGGATCCATCTCGGCGCTCTGAAAGGTTTTGCCGATGGCTCCCTCGGCTCCACTACCGCGCTTTTCGAAAAGCCTTACAACGACGCTCCGGAAACTTCAGGCTTGCCAAACGCCATGATGCTTCCGGAAGGCAACATGCTCAAAATGGTTCTCGGCGCCGATAAAGCCGGCCTGCAAATCGCCGTCCACGCCATCGGCGACAAAGCCAATCAAATCATGCTCGATATTTACTCGGAAGTTGTGAAAGAAAACGGCTCGCGGCCCGGCCGTCGCTGGCGCATCGAACATGCCCAGCATCTGCGCCCCGAAGATTTCGCCCGCTTCGCGCAACTCGGCGTCATCGCCAGCGTCCAGCCCTATCACGCCATCGACGACGGTCGCTGGGCGGAAAAACGTATCGGCCACGAACGCTGCAAAACCACCTACGCCTTCCGCACTCTTCTCGACAACGGCGTCAAACTCGCCTTCGGCAGCGACTGGACTGTCGCTCCTCTAAATCCTCTCCTCGGCCTCTACGCCGCCGTCACCCGCGCCACTCTCGACGGCAAGAATCCCGGCGGCTGGTTCCCCGAACAAAAAATCACCCTGCCCGAAGCCATCGAGGCCTATACCATGGGCTCTGCCTACGCTGAATTTCGAGAAACCGAAAAAGGTTCCCTGACTCCCGGCAAACTCGCCGACATTGTTGTCCTCGACTCCAATCTCTTCTCCATCCCTCCAGAAAAAATAAAGGACGCCTCCGTCCGATTCACTATCACCAACGGCAATATTGTCTACCAATCTTCAGCCAACTAACCGCAATCACCCAATTCTGCCCCTCATGCCGATCCCGCACCCTTCGCCGTTCCCGTCTGCCGCTGCAAAAACTGCAGCGTCTTCTGATTAAACTCCTCAACCTTTTCATAGATCTGCGCGTGCGCGCACCCTTCAAACACCACCAACTCCGCGCCGCGAATCCCGCCCTTCATCGCATTCGCAAAACGCGTCGAAGTCAGCTGGTCTTTGGCTCCGAATGTTATCTGCGTCGGCGCCACAATCCGCCCAAGCTGCGCCGTCACGTCATGCGAGATGACCGTCTTCGATTGCTCCAGGAACGCTGCAACAGATTGTGCCGGACGGCTCCGCACAAACCCTGCCAAGTACTCGATGTAGTCCGGCTTGGCCGCATACAGCTCCGGCGTAAAGCACCACGGAAAAATTCCTTGAATGACCATCTCAGGCACGCTGTTCAACGCTGTCGCCATCACCTGCCACCCTTCGAGCACCGTCTTTATGAAAGGGTCCGTCTTCGTCCAACCGCTGTGCAGCGAAAGCGACTTGACCTTCTGCGGATACTTTGCCGCCAGCCACATCCCGATCGCCGCCCCCAGCGATAATCCGGAAACATGCGCCCTCTTAATCCCCGCAGCCTCCATGAACGCCGCAACGTCGTCCGCCAGAACTTCCGTCGTATAGGCGCCCTCAGGTTTGTCCGTCTCCCCCGTCCCTCGCAGATCGATCGAAATGCACGTGAAGTGCTTCTCGTACTCCGCTACCTGAAAGGCATAACACGCGTGATCGGCCGTCAAATAAGGAATCAGAATCAAAGGCTCACCGCTTCCCTGCTGTTCATAATTCATCGTGATGTTATTAACTTTGACCCTAGGCATGGCGTCCCTCCTTTCGCCCACCTTAGCGAAACAAGCTCGCTTAATCCACTTTTTTCGAAGTCGTGCCTGATGAGTCTGCTTGTCGGAGACGCCCCGCAAGCCTTCGCCTCACCGTCGTTACGGCGCCTGCTAACAAAACTTTACAAAATGATCTTTGAAGTTTTGGGGGAACAATTTCCGAGCACACCGCCAGGAAGAGGAGTTGAGGTATCTTCCCAATGAATCTCAAGAAATGGCTATACGGTCTGAAACAACGCCAATACCGCGGCGGGCGCCCCAGTCTCGGTTTCTGTGGCTACGTCTTCGCTTCTATTCCCCGGTTATCCATACCCGTCAATTCTGCCCAGCCTTCCAATTCCAGGCCCGCGTCGAAGTTCAACTAACCTGCGCTCCATGATGCAATCTGTTTCTTCGTCGCCTTCTCTCTTACTGACTTCGTAAAATGGGGCCTGGCAAGTTCCTTCCTCAAGCGCGCCAGTATTGCCGCGGACGAGTTGTTTTCTCTCTTTTTGGGCACGTTTACGGGGCCTTCGATTATCGCTACTTGGTTCTTTTCCGGGGCCTCGGCAGTCAAGAGCCTCCGGTCTGCGCGCAGCTCGTTTCGTGTACCGCCTGCAGCCAGAACGCACTGCTTCCCGGCCCCGACACCGCACCTAGGACAGGCGACGGAAGACTGTTGTCTTTGTGTTGGTCTTGTTTTCATTTCTTGCCTCCGCTGCGTCGCGGTTCGGCGGTCGCCGTGCCGAAAGCCGGGGCCATCTTCCTGGGCCTACCCTTTCTTGACGGACATCGGGCGATTTTCCAGGAACGCGGTTACCAGTGCTTTGTTTATTTTCAAGCCCCCGTTGTAAGTGACCAAGCCCTTCCTCTTAAACTCGTTCATGAATTTGCTCACCCTTGGGCGCGTAGTACCAACCATCTCCGCCAGGGTTGATTGGCTCACCTTCAGGGCGGAGTCCGACTTCGATTCCTTGGTTATTTCTCCAAACAACAACAGAACACGCGCCAGCCGCCTTTCGCTGAAATTGAAGAATTGATCTATCAGGTCTTCCTCGATTCGAACAACCCGTGAAAGTAAATACCCAACGAAAAGCGCTGCAAAATGCGGGTCCCTATTGAGCGTGCGAACCGTCCTCTCCTTTTGCAGTCGAATGACATTCGATTGTCCAATTGATCTCGCCGTGCAAATCCGCCGAGACTGCCCTGCTAGACAGCCTTCGCCAAAAAAGCTCCCTCGCTGTAGGATGGCGATTATGGCCTTCTTACGCGTCGTGACCGCTGTGAGCTTCACCGTTCCGCTGTCGACGTAGAAAACAGAATCCGCTGGATCTCCTTGCGAAAAAACTACCTCCTTGTCTCGGTAGTTCCGAAAAGTCATCCTAGTACGGAACCTTTTGCGGAGAAATCGGTGACTGACACCGAAACTACGCTTACTCGGCATTCTGGTCTGCTCCTTCAATCAACTCAGGAAACTCGTCCGGCGATAACCAATGGTAGATACATACGGCCAACCCGTCTAGATGAGCAAAATTGACCACATGCCGGGTGTTCGAAATGGAACAACAGAAAGTGAGTAACTGTGCTATCGCAAGACCACCACGGCGAGTGGATCGCCCTTAACAACCTAGACGATCTTGACTTTGATTTTTTTGCGAGGCGGCCTGCCTTTTCGACTTACCTTTTGAAAAGCTGGGCCCTTCTTCGCTGAGGTCGGAACCAAATATCAATTGACGATCTAAGTATCGCTGCAGTATAATCTTTTCGTTGAGTAATCCGCCTCGCCTCCGCGAGGCTTTTTTATTCTGTACCGCCGGTCTGTCTGCCTCTGGAAGGCATCCTGCCGGTTTACCTTGAGTCCCCAGGGCTCATCCCGTTGCCAATCCAAAATTCAACTTTTAGAGACAACTATGCCCTTTCTCAGTCTAGCTGGCCGCTCTGCGGCCGCGTATCAGAACGTTTGCACATCCTTGTGTTGTTTGACCATTTCCGAAGGCCCCCGCTTCTGCTTCCCCCGCCACAACTCATTTAGAATCAACACTTACAAGTCAGCTCATAAGTATTGATTATAAAGCACTTACGGAGTCGCTAAGCCCTTTAATTGCAACACTTAGAAAAAACAGGGGGGTGCCTTGAGGGTCGTGGCCAGTCATGAATCAGCAGTCATTCGTCACTAGTCACTAGAAGCCATCTCATAAATGGTTTGGCCGTGTCCGAATTGCCGTCTTTTCAAGGATTTGGGCAGCTCCGAAGCTATTTATGAGATAAGTTCTAGTCACGAATCACCGATCACGCTTCCTAGGCGCGAGGACATCCGTCCGCAGCAAGTCATCCTGCGTTTCCCGCCGCCGGATGAGTTTCGTTCGAGTGCCATCGATCAGCACCTCGCTCGGTCGCGTCCGCGCATTGTAGTTCGAGGCCTGCGTCATCCCGTAGGCTCCGGCCGCCCAAATCGCCAGCACGTCGCCCGGCGCAACTTCGCCGAGAGGCCAATCATGCAATAAGCAGTCGCCCGTTTCGCAAACGGGCCCAACAATATCCACTCGCTGCGTTGGCGAACTCCGCGCCTTCGCTACCCGCGAGATTTTCGTGATGGGATGCACCGCCCCATAGAGCGCCGGCCGCAGCAAATCGTTCATCGCTGCGTCCACCACGACAAACGTTTTGCCGCGGTTGCGCTTCGTGTAAATCACGCGCGTCAAAAGCACGCTCGAAGCCGCAATGATCGAACGTCCTGGCTCCAGCAGGAGGTGTAACCCAAGTGGCCGAACCAGGTTCGCCACCATCTGCGCATATTCAACTCGCGAGGAGATCTTCTCCGTCGTGTACCGCACGCCGAGCCCGCCGCCGATATCGAGATATTCCAGCTCGATTCCCGCTCTGCGCAGCTCGCTCACAAATCCGGCGATCCGTCGAAACGCGCGCCGAAATGGCTCGAGCGAAATAATCTGCGAACCGATGTGCGCGCTGATTCCCTTCCAGCGAAAATACTTGGAATCCTTGTGCCCCAGATAAAGCCGCCGTGCCTCCGGCCAATCGAGCCCGAACTTGTGAGTGTGGCTTCCGGTGGCGATGTGAGGATGCCCGCCTGCCGCTACGTCCGGATTCACGCGAACCGCCACCGACGGAATTCTTCCGCCAAGCTTCATGTGCCGCCCGGACTCTTCGAGCAGAACTTCAAGTTCCGCTTCCGACTCCACGTTGAACAAAAGTATTCCGCCGTGGGACCGTTTCGCGTGGTGTCCTCCCACTCCGGCCGAATATTGCAGCGCCTCGCGAATCTCGTGGCGCGTTTTTCCAACACCCGAGAACACAATCCGGTCGCCGCGAACTCCGAGGTGCCCAAGATGCTCCAGCTCGCCTCCGGAAACAATGTCAAAACCGCTTCTCCGCTTCGCAAGGTCATTCAAAATAGAAAGATTTCCGTTGGACTTCACCGCAAAACAAATCGTGTGCGGAATTTTGCCAAGCCCGTCGTCGAACTCGCCGTAAGCCTCGCCGATGGCCGCGCGGCTATAAACGTACGTCGGCGTTCCAAACGAACTCGCAAGATTCGTGAGATCCACGCTCTCGCAAAAAACGTGCTCGACGCCCTTCTCTCGTGATGACTTTTTCCAGGAAAACTGCGGCGTGAACTCCGCTGGATCGATGTACGCCAACTTCTTATGCGAATTGGCTGCCCGCGCGCTCATCGCACCTTTAGTACGACGAGTGTCCGGTCATCCGCCAGCGGCGCGTTCTGCGCAAACCAATCCACCTCGCGCAAAATCCGGTCGGCGAGCTCCGTGGCGCTGACTTCGTGGTGCTGCTCGATCAGCTGGCGCAGCTTCTCCGTTCCAAAGAACTGGCCTTCGCTGTTGATCGTCTCTGTGATTCCGTCGGAGTGAAAAACCAGAATATCGCCGGGCTCCAGCGAAACTCCCCATTCGTCGTAGCTGACGTCTTCAAAAATCCCAAGTGGAAATCCCGTCAGCTCAATCTTGTCGCAACGCCCGTCCTTATAGAGCAGCGGCTGAGATTGCCCTGCGTTCGCCACGCGCAATTTGCTTCGGCCTCTCTGCCACGTCGCGAAACACGCGGTCATGAACCGCCCCTCGATGCGCCTCTCGCCGACGATTTGGTTCATCTGCTTGAGCATTTCCGCGGGCTGCAATTTCTGTGGAGCGAGGCTCCTCATAATGCCGATCGCTACGGCGCCATACAACGCGGCTGCAGTTCCCTTTCCGCTTACGTCGCCAAGCGCGATCCCAAGTTGCTGCGGCCCGTAACGCAGGAATTCGTACAGGTCTCCACACACCTCTCTAGCCGACAGGTATCTGGCTGCCATGTCCAGCCCGAAGTCCTCTGTCGGAACGGGCCGCAGCAAGGCCCCTTGAATGCGCTTTGCCGCTTGCAGATCGCGTTCGAGACGCGCTTCGTCACGCGCCACTTGCTCGTACAAACGCGCGTTTTCAAGAGACACGGCGAGATTCGCCGCCAGAATCGAAAGCGTCTGCACGTGGTCGTCGGTAAAATAATTTAGTTGCGGACTCTCGAGGTCCAGCACGCCGATAACTTTACCCTTGTGCATCATCGGAATCGCCAATTCCGAGCGCGTCTCCGGATTCACCATCAAATAGCGCGGATCGACCGTCACATCCGGCACGAGCACCGGCTCTTTCAACTCCGCCGCGGCGCCCACAATCCCTTCGCTTGCGGCCACGCGCATCTTTCCCTGTACGCGCTGCCCGTGTTTTACGTCCACGCGGTGGCGGAACACCTTCTGATCCTCGTCGTAAAGCATGATGCTCAGTATCTGGTAGTCGATGACCCGCTTGGTTTGTTCGGCGGCGCGCCGCAATAATTCTTCGACGTCCAAGATTGAACTCGTCTCGCGCCCAACTTCATTCAGCAGGAGTAATGTCTCCGCCTGCGCTCGCACGCGTTGAAACAGGCGTGCATTTTCGATGGCCACGGTAAGCCGGCTCGCGAGCAGCGTTAGAATGCTCTGCTGGTCGGGCGTAAAGTAGTCCAGGTGCCTGCTTTGAATATCGAGCACGCCCACACATTTCCCCTGAAGCATCAGTGGAACAGCGAGTTCGGAGCGCACACTCTCAATGGCGTTAATGTATCGATCGTGCTTCGAAGTATCGCTCACGCGCACCGAGTGCCCCGTGGCCGCCGCGGTTCCGGTAATTCCCTCCCCAATCGGAATCCGCAGGCTTTCCACAAGCTCTCGGGGATATCCGATGGAAAATCTGTGCTTTAGGTACGTACCGTCACCTTCGAGCATCAGGACACCAAAAATTTCGTAGTCAATATGACGTTTAATGAGGGCCGCGGTGCGCGCCAGCACCTCGTCCAAATCAAGCGAGGAATTAACCTCCTCGCCGATCTCGGCGAGTGTATTCAGAACTTCGGCGGGAATCGCCGTTGTTGCCGTCGTGTCAGTAGCCGCGGCTTCTGTCTGTTCGTTGGTGGGATTCATGAACTCATTTCATTATAGCAGGCAGTTGCGGAGCGACTGTGGATGGTGTTTCTGGGAGAGCATTTATTCGGTGTTACCGTCTGCAGGGCACCGCATTGAGGAAACGCCACGCTCCCTCCCGCAGCGCAATCATTTTGAAAGGTTTTCCGGCTTGGCCGGCGCTTTTACCGAGAGCACTCCGACGCCCGGCAGGTTGCGGTATCGCTCCGCATAGTCCAGCCCAAAGCCCACCACGAATTCGTTGGGGATGGTGAAACCCACATAATCCGCGTGCACCGCGGCAATCCGCCGTTCCGGTTTGTCCAGCAAAACCGCCACGCGCAACCGCTTCGGCTTGCGCTGTTCAAAGACGCGCAATAAATATTGCAACGTCATTCCGGTGTCCAAAATATCTTCCACTACAATGACCGTCTTTCCTTCGATGCTCGCATCGAGGTCTTTCGTCAGCCGAACCTGCCCGGACGACCGCGTATTTTTGCCATAGCTCGAGACCGCAATGAAATCAAACGAAACCTCGCCAGGAATTCCCCGCGCGAGGTCGGATAAAAAAAACACCGCGCCCTTCAGTACTCCGACCAAGTGCAGCGGCTCATCCGGGAAGTCCCGCCGAATTGTTTCCGCCATCTCGAGAATGCGCCGTTGAATCCGGCTCCGCGGAATCAGAATCCGCACCTTTTCGCCCGGAGTCCACTCTGTGTATCGTGTTTTGCTTTTCCTCGGTGCCATTGGTTGCCCCAAACCGGAACCGCGACTCTAGCTCACGTCCTACTTGGTGAGCAAGGCCCGCGAACAATACTCGCTCACCAAATTGACGTCGAGGCTCACGGATGAGTTCGCGCAATGCTCTGGGCTACGCTTCAGGCGCGGCTACTGCAATCGTGTTAGGCGTACTGTGACGCCAAAACCCCGCTCAGCTATACTCCAAGCCCCGGAGGCCCGTTTGCTAGAAGCCGCAAAAAGCACACTCTTGATCCTCAGCGCGCTTTTCCCGATCGTCAATCCGCTAGGCGGCAGCCCTATCTTTCTCACTCTGACCGCGGACTATTCCGCCTCCGCTCGCCGTGCCCTTTCGCGGCGGGTCGCCATATACTGTTTTTTCCTTCTCGTCTGTTCTTGCCTGGTGGGAACTCACATTCTTACTTTTTTTGGGATTTCGCTGCCGGTCGTTCAGGTTGGCGGAGGCCTTATCGTGATTTCCACCGGCTGGGCCATGTTGAATCGCACGGAAGAAGAGCGAGGCAGCCGCAATGGCGGAGTTCAGAAAGATGTTTCGCCTCAGGATGAATTCAGAAGCGCCTTTTATCCGCTGACCATGCCTCTGACCGTCGGCCCCGGTTCCATCTCTGTAGCGATTACACTTGGCGCAAACCTTCCGCGGCACCATGGATGGAATATTCTCGGAATTCTCGCTGTACTGATCGGCTCCGCAATCATCGCTGCGAGCATCTTTCTCTGCTATGGGTTTTCCGATCGACTGGCGCGAGCCCTGGGACCCACGGCGATGTCCGTGATCATGCGCCTCTCGTCGTTTCTACTTGTCTGCATCGGCGTGCAAATTCTCTGGAACGGCGCCAAAGCTCTTCTCGAGACTCTTCCAGCGTTTGGCCAGTGAATCAACGATTACTCCGCGGAAGTTCCCGAACCGCACAATTCTCCATGAATGCTCTGCGTGGTCCACACACCTAGTAGTTCAAATGGAAATTCAGCAGGTGCCAGTGATAGATAAACCAGAAGAATCCCACGCAGCCGAGTAGCAAGAAACGTGTTCCAGATCTTATTCCAGAACCATTGCTGGCCATCGCCCCAAGACTTCAGGCTGTTGTAGATGGCCACGAGCGAGCCCAATCCGGCTAACAGCCCGATTACCTGCAATAGGTGCAACCACGGATCGCTCCGCTCTGACAATCCCGAAGGGTTGCTGAGCTTGCTGACAAAGATCAGCAGGCAGACCGCGTAGAGCACGACACCAATACAAACCACACGCACCAGCATTCGCAGCCGCTTTCCTCCGGGATCCAATGTGAGCGGCTTTCCATAATGCTTTCGAATCATTGCCCCGATCGGCCACATCAGCAACGTCAGAACTATTACGGACAAGCTGAATCCAATGATCACGTAGTTCACAATCTGCTTATCAAACGTATTGTCCACCTGTTGAAATACCATGAACGGGTAGTCGATATACGCCACGCGCCGGCCCGTGGCATCCTTGACGAAAGCAATTTTCGAATGCCCATTCACGTCCCGGAACACCATCGGCGCAATCTCTCGAAAATGCAGCGGCTGCTGGTTGAGTCCCTTAAAGCCAGCCACTGAGATGGTGTTGTCTTTCGGGTCGGCCGTGACTTTCGTCTCGCCGATCACCGTAGTTACCGCCAATACATTCGTTTCAAAGCGCCGGCTGATTTCGTAAACACCGGCGACGCTGCGTGCATCCTGGGCAGCCGTCGCGAGCACCGGCTCGTTCGCCGGAGCCACAGGAAAATAGCGCTGAATGAACTTATCGAATAGCACGCCACGCGCATTGAACTCACCTCGCCCCGCGCTGTTGTAGGAGACGAAGAAGCCGACGTTCGAATCCAAAATTAGGTGCAAATCACTGTGGAAATAAACTGTGTCTCCGCCATGCCCAATAATGCGGTGGCCGTTTTGCGACTCCTCATAAAAGCCCAGGCACATCGCGTTCACCGCCGCCGGCCATCCTTGCTGCCGCGAGTGCATCTCGACAGCAGTCTCGGGTTTTAGGATTTGCGCGTCGGCATACTTCCCATTCTGCAAATGCATGATCATGAAGTGCGTCATGTCCACTGCCGACGCCGAAAGCGAACCGGCGGGCGCAACCTGAACGTGTTCAAATGGCTTGGCCTCGCCAGATCCGAGAGCGTATCCCTGTGACATGAACGGCTTGAGGGCCTCCGGCAGAGGCTGGCGAAAGGTTGCGTGGGTCATATTCAGCGGCTTGAAGAAATGCTCCTCAACATAGTCGTCAAACTTTTGACCCGAAACACGCTCGACGACGTACGCGGCCATCGTAGTTGCATAGTTCGAATAAGCGGGCGTCATTCCTGGCGGGAAAATCCTTGCGGGCATGTGCACGCGCAAGTACTCGGGAATGGGGCGCAAATCCTCTGCCGAGCCGACGAACAAATCCTTGACCGTCTCCTCGAAGCCCGTGCTGTGCGTCATGATGTTGCGCAGGGTGATGGGCTTGCCAAACGCCGGGGGAACCCTAAAATCGAGATAATCGTTCACGTCGCGATCCAGGTCCAGCCTGCCCTGTTCGACCTGCTGCATCACGGCCGTCCAGGTGAACAGCTTCGAAATCGATCCCGGACGGAAGAGTGTAGTCTCCGGAGAAACCGGCTCCTTCTTTTGCACGTCGGCAAAACCGTAGCCCTTTGCCAACACCAGCTTGCCATCCTTGACCACGGCAACAACCGCTCCGGCGATGTCCGCATTTTCGATCTCGAGCGGCATGAGTCCGTCGAGAAAGGCTCCGAGATCGTCCGCATTCAGATCATGCGCCTTCGGCGCTGCACCCTCGGAAGCAGATGCTTTTGCGGCAGGGGGAGCTACCGCGGTGTCGGCAGACTTGGGTGCCTGCGCAAAAAGGACGACGCCACCGAACACCGCAGCGCACGCCAGCAACAAAAGCCGTGGACGCGCCAATTTGTTCACCATATTTCCTCCCGCTCGTCCCCGAGCTGAGCATGTTCAAACGGGGACGCTATAAGCCACATCGTGGACCCGTACACGCCTGAAACATTTGTTGCATTCTTGTGTGGGGGAGACTAAGTAGCAAAGGCCCGATTGTCAAGCCCTTTGCTGGGGCCAGCCTGACGGTCCTCAAGTTCCGCGATGTCGAATCTTTCGAGTATCAAGGCGCTAACGTCCTGGTCCGCTCAGTGGCTCGCGCTCGCCGCGTCTTTTGATGGTAACTTCTTCAAATAGCCTGACAAATTCGCCTGTTGGAGAGACCGTAACTCGATACAAGCGTTGACCTCATCCTTGGCGTTCTGGAGCGGGCGTTCGCTTCCGGGAAGATTCTGGGAGGCAAAAAACTCCTGCGAATCATCCCTAAGTTTTGCATCACAAAAAACTCCAGCGAGCGTTGGAAATCCGCCGGAAAGCGATTCCCCGGCTTTCTCCTTGATTGCGGGAAAGTTGCTCTTGAACAGCTCCCACGCCGCGGCCTGAGTGTCGACGTTGGTCAGCAAGCCTGAAACATAAAATAGATCCTGATTTTTCACCTCAGGACTTAAGGCGAATTCGATGGTGCGCTTCGCTAATGCGGCACTAGGGAATTGACCCAGTGCTCCGAAATAGTTGTAATACTCCTCGGGAGTCTTCGCCGTCTTCATGTGCTCCACGTACTTGTCGTAAAGCGCCGCATCCCCTTCCAGCGCGGACACCGAGAGTGCATTCCCGGCAAGCGCGGCTTCCACCGAATTCGGATCCTTCATGTACTGCTCCACGAGTGCGCGTGACATGGCCAGCAGTTGCGGATCGCGCCCGTATGTTGCGAGCGTCGCGAACACGTCAGAGCGCAGCCCCCGCCTGTCGTCGGATTCGCCCGGGGTGGGCGTTGCTCCTAGTTCCGCCGCAATCGGCCCAAGGAAATCGCGCACCCATTTTTCGAATGCCGGCCTATCGGCGGCGGCCACGATGGTGTCGTGAATTTCTCCAAATCGGCCGGTCATTACGCCTACCAGCGCCCGGGTGCGTTCACCCTTCATTTTTTCAAGCGTGTCGAGGTAGTCCCCAAGGCTCAACCGGCCGACGCGCACCATGGCCCACTCATCTCCGAGAAAATGGATGCGCTCTTCCGGAGAAAAACTGCTTTCCAACTCCGCACTCATCTTTGCGAGCGTGGCTGCATCGTAATCGCTGCGATAGTAGCCACGCCCTCCCGCATTGGCGTAGACCCACGGCGAACAACCGGGAAGTTCAAAGGTCTGCTGACGCTGAGCCAGCAAAACGTACGTAGTTTCCTTGGAGCCTGCCGGGCGAAGACTAACCGGGATCTGCCAAATCTCCTGCGAACCGGAACCGAGTTTTGCCGCATCGGCGAAATAACGCTCCTGCGAAAGCGTCACTTTCGTGGTCTCCTTGATCTTCTTTTTCTTAAGGAAGCCACCGGTGCTTCCGCCGCCGGCACATGCGGATTTCACCGTAATCAGAGGCGCGCCCGACTGCTGCGTAAAGCTGGCCATGACCTGGTCGACCGGTTTTTCCGATGTGGCCGCCATTTGGTTCCAAAAGTCCTCAGCCGTCGCGTTTCCATAGGCATGCTTTTCCAGATAAGCGTTCGTGCCCTTTCGGAAAACTTCCGGGCCCACGTAGGCTTCCACCATTCGCAGAACGGATGCAGCCTTGCCATAGGCAATCCCGTCGAAGAGCGTCGCAATCTCCGCCGGTGTCTCTGCCTTCGCCCGGATCGCACGCACCGAAGCAATCGAATCCGTTGAAAGCGACCCGCCTGTCTGCTGAATCTCGCCGCGTTCCGCGTGCCACTCCGGTTTCCACGCCTCGATAGGTTTAAATGACATCCACGTCGCAAATCCCTCGTTCAGCCAGATATCATCCCACCACTTCATGGTTACTAAATCACCGAACCACATGTGGGCCATCTCGTGCGCAAGTACACTTACCACGGCTTGGTGTGCGTCCACGGATGCATTTTTGTCGTCGATCGTCAGCAGCGTTTCGCGATACGTAATCGCCGCTGTATTCTCCATTGCTCCCGCGGAGAAATCGGGAAACGCGATGATGTCGAGTTTTTGAAACGGATACTTCGTCTGGTAGTACGTGTCATAAAACTTGAGAATGTTTTCCGCGGAGAGCAGCGCGAAGGACAACAAGTCTTTTTTCTCCGGAACTGCACAAACGCGAATCGGAATGCCATCCGCTCCGCCTGTTAAGCAGGCAAAATCGCCGACCATCATCGCCACCAGGTACGTCGACATTTTAGGAGAGTCGGAGAATTGCAAGGTATGTTTGCCGCTTCCGGGGCCGGGCGTATCGGAAATGATTTTGCCGTTGGAGATGGCGGTATCGCCCTTGTCTACAACGAGCGTGATCTGAAAGACCGCTTTGTAAGCAGGCTCATCGAAGGATGGGAAGGCACGGCGCGCATCCGTGGCCTCAAACTGCGTCACGGCGTACCTGCGCCGTGCGGTCTGGCTCAAATAAAACCCGCGCAGCTTGTCGTTCAAAATCCCGGTGAAGCGAATATGAATCTCCGCAGCCCCCGCCGGCACGACCGCCGGCACCGTTACAGTCACGGTTTCATTTTTCTCATCCGTGGTCACCGCGGCAGCCTGTTTGAAATCCGCGGACCCGATCCAGGCCTCTTTAAATTCCAACTCCGCGGCATTCAAGACAATGGCCGTGGCAGGCTTTTGCAAATGAACGTGAATGGTCTCATCGCCCGTGAATGTGGCGGAGGCAAGATCGGGTTCAAATTTCAGGTCGTAAGAGTCCGGCACAACGTTATCTGGCAGCCTTTGTGCGATGATCCCCGCACATGCAAATAGACTCCACAGCGCCAACACAACGACACGCTTCATAGATTTCCCCTTCGAATTTGCAGTAAGAGCCCGCGGCATCAGGCAAGAACTACGAACACAACTGGACGATTCTTTCATTCTTCATCCAAGCGAAGCTCCGCCCCGGCTTCGGCGCAGACTCGCCCTCATGTGATGTAAGAGGATAGCAGGCAATTCCTCTGATTTACATTTACGATTTGTTACGGCGCAAGCGACTTAGATCCGGGCGGCGGGTGCTTGCGCAACCGGGTGCCGGTCGCTCCAATTATTCGTGCGAACCGTCAACTGCTCGATCCTGTCGCGCCGCACGGAAAAACCGATGCCGGGCGTTTTCGGAACCAGTATTGTGCCCCTTGAGGAGACCTCAACCTCCGGTTCGATGATATCTTCTTTCCAGTAACGTTTGCTCGCTGAGACGTCTCCCGGAAGCGTGAACCCCGCGAGCGTCGACATGGCGATGTTGTGCGCCCTACCAATGCCGGTTTCCAGCATTCCGCCGCACCACACAGGGATGGAATGCGTCCTGCAAACTTGCTCGACACGCCGCGCCTCGCTGTGGCCGCCGACGCGCCCCAGCTTGATATTAATGATCCGGCAGGCGTTCAGCTCAATCGCGGATAAAGCGTGCCTCGCATTATTAATGCATTCATCGAGACAGATCGCGGTCTGAAACTGGGCCTGAAGCTTCGAATGCGAGTAAATGTCGTCCCAACTCAGCGGCTGCTCTATCATCAACAGCTTAAATTCATCGAGCTTCCGCAAATGTTCCGCATCCTCGAGCCGGTAGGCGGAATTGGCGTCCACAGATAGACGAATCTCTGGGAATGCTTTCCGCACGGCGGCGACATAATCGAGATCCTTCCCTGGCTTAATTTTTAGCTTGATGCGCTGATATCCACAGCGCAGTTCTTCTTCGACTTTTCTCACAAGGGATTGAGGACTTTCGCGAATGCCGAGAGACACGCCGCTTGCAATCTCGTCCAACGTTCCGCCTAAAAGCTTGGAAAGGGGCACGCCTTTGAGCCGGGACTCCGCGTCCCAGAGCGCATTTTCGACGCCGCTCTTCGCCATCTCATGTCCGCGGATCGCAGCCAGCTTCCCGCAACATTCCGAAGCGGTAGCAATATTTTTCCCAATGAGCGATGGCGCGATGAAATCAGAAATCACATGCCACGCAGTGTCCGTGGTTTCCGAGTTGTAGCCCGGCGTTTCGCTGGCCGTGACCTCTCCCCAGCCACTCGCTCCGTCCGCCACTACTTCGACCAGAAGGATCCTACGGTGATGCGAAACGCCAAAACTGGTTTCAAACGGCGCCTTGAGGGCCATTTGAACCTCCCGCAGAGTGATGGACTCAATCTTCATAGAACTCCAGAACACCGGTGATGCAATTACAGCGTATCGGGCATTCGGTCAAAGCGCGATGTGCTCAGCTTCGCCGCCCTTATTTTCTTGCCGCGGCCTCACTATCACTATCGCAACGCACGTTGCACTTCCCGATGCGTTGTTGCGTCTGCTAGGAAATTGAGCCAGGAACCTTTGATCCTAGTCCTGCGCTCCAAGGTCCGCCGTGCATTATAGCTTATCGCAACATTCGTTGCATTCCTCTCGATTATGAATATTCCGTTAACATACCATTTTAGAGTCATCCACCCTCGATCGCTCACGCACATTCACTTCATGAAATCGGTTTAATGATGCGCTTTTGACCGCGCGGCTGTAAACTTCGCGACGACGAGGAGGGGTGAGAAATGAATTGTCGACGCATGTTAGCAATCGCAAGTTGTTTATTCGGAGCGAGCCTGTGGCTTGGCGCGATGGGCGCTCCCGCGCAGGGAAAGCTTTCGCCGAAGTGGGAAGAGTTGACCGCGGCCGACTTTCGCGCCGGGATTCAGCAATCGAAGGGAACTTGCTTGCTGCCCTTTGGCATCCTGGAAAAACATGGCCCGCACTTGCCGCTCGGAACGGACTTGCTGAACGTACGCTACGCCTCGCTGCAAGCGGTGGCGCAGGAGTACGCTGTCGTTTTTCCGGAATATTATTTCGGGCAAATCTTCGAGGCAAAACACGAGCCTGGAACCATTGCTTACAGCATGGAACTGCAGCTGAAGCTGCTGCAGGAAACGACCGATGAAATGGCGCGCAATGGGTGCAAGAAAATTCTAATCGTGAATGGTCACGGCGGAAACGAGCACCTGCTGCCTTTTTTCGCGCAGTCGCAGATGGACCATCCGCACGACTATGTGGTCTACGTTCTTGACGGTGAGCGCAGCAAACCGGGCGGCCCGGGGAAGAAATCCACCGGGATTGATTATCATGCAGGAGAAAATGAGACGTCGAACACGATGGTGTCGCATCCCGATCTCGTGCACATTGACCGCGCGAAGAGCGAATCGGGCGCGGATCAGAAACGAGCAAATTTGCCGGAAGACGTGTACACGGGAATCTGGTGGTACGCGCGATTCCCGGATCACTACTCAGGCGACGGCTCGGTCGCGACGAAGGCGCTCGGCGAATGGAACATGAAGAATTGGATCGATGCCATCGTCGAAGCCCTTCGCGCGGCGAAGGCCGACGACCAGAGCCTGAAAATTCAAAACGAATTCTACGAGAAGAGCAAACATCCTCTCGATACGCCCCAGTGATCTGCTTGCAGCCACGATGATGAAAAAAAACAAAGAGGACCTCGAGGATCGCGCGATTGGAATGCAGGCCTCCATCACTCGACGCGATTTTCTTGGTTCAACGCTGCTTGCATCCGGCGCGGGTCTGCTCAATGGATTGAATCCAGCGCAGCTTCTCGCGATGGCGGACCATTCCGCCCCAACCGATGTGAAAGACGATTGGACCAGCTATGGAGGAGTCGGCGACTATAGCCGCTCGAATGGAAACACGTACGAAGTCATGATGGCCGGTCACAAAATGCGCGATGGTGAGTATGACCCGTTGCCCGCTGATACGATTGACACGGGAGAAACGTATGACTGCGTAATCGTCGGCGGGGGCATCAGCGGGCTGGCTGCTGCACTTTTCTTTCAGCGGCAAGCGGGACCCGACAAGACGTGCCTCATTCTTGAGAACCATCCGATTTTTGGCGGCGAAGCAAAACAAAATGAATTCGAGGTGGACGGCAAGCGGCTCGTCGCACATCAGGGTTCGGCGATTTACCTGGTTCCCTATCCATACAGTTTCATCGGGCGTTTTTACGATTCCATCGGACTGCACACACCAAAGCTGACCTACCAGAGATGGGCCGGTTCTGGCCCCGCAATGGCGCTAAGCCGCACTCCGTATGATTCGGCGGGATTGAGCCGCGGGCAGTATGGTTTCTGGTTTGGCGCAAAGTTCGGGCAGAAGCCGGGGATGTGGCTGATTGATCCGGTTGGGAAAAGAATGGAGGGAGCGCCGGTTTCTCCCGAGGCGCTGCGAGATTTGCACCGGTGGTTCTCCGGAGCGGCCGCGGACGAATCGAGATTCGATCCGCCGAAGTACGAGGGCGATGAAATATCGCGCAAGCTGGACGCCGTCACCCTCGAAGAGCACATCATGGAGCGATATGGACTGAGCCGGGAAACGATCCGGACGTTTCTTTCGCCGGTTGAAGGGGGAGGTTCGGGACTCGGGCCGGATGCGTTGTCCGCGTTCTGCGAGTATGCAGCGGATTTGCTGCATCCATGGGACGACGGATCGGGAGAACCGGTGCAAATGTTTCCTGGCGGGAACACGACGATTGCGCGGTTGATGGCCAAGGCGCTGATCCCAAGGTCGATTGAAGGACCAGGAACAGTCGAGGGAGTGAGCCGGGGCTCGGTGAATTTAGCGTCGCTGGATGTGGCGGCTGCAAAGGCACGGTTGCGGCTTTCATCCACGGCGGTCTCCGTGAAACACGACGGTGATGCGGCGAAGTCCAGTTCCCTTTCGATTGCCTACGCGAAGGACGGGAAAGTCTTTCGCGTGAAGGCGCGTTCTGCGGTGATGGCCGGAGGGAGCTGGACGTCGAAGCACATCATCAAGGATTTGCCGGAGGCTCAGCGGAATGCGTATGCACAGTTCTATCGGTCGCCCTGCATGATGGCGAATGTTGCGGTACGCAACTGGCGCTTTTTGCAAAAGATGGGAATTACGGGATGCCGCTGGTTTGATGGCGTTGGAAATTATTTTGACGTGCGAAGTTTGGCAGTGTGCGGCGGTGTCGCGCCGACAATAAGCCCTGACGAGCCGATAGTGCTAACGCTGAAGGTTCTCGACTCCTATCCGGGCTACTCGACGGAAGACCAAGGGCACCGCGGGCGCGGCGAGATGCTCACCACATCGTTCCGCGAATATGAGCGCCGAATTCGGCAGCAGTTTGCGGATATGTTTGCGGGCGCCGGCTTTGATGCCCAGCGCGACATCGCGGGAATCGTGCTGAACCGGTGGGGGCATGCGTATCTGAATCCCCAGCCGGGATTTTTCTTTGGGAAAAATGGCAAGCCTGCGCCGCGTGACGTTTTGCGAGCCGCACCGTTCGGACGAATCGCGTTTGCGAATACCGACCTTGCGGGAGCGATGGATCATCGCTATTCCATCCTGGAGGCGTACCGGGCAATTGGGCAGTTGCTGGACCAGGTCGTGACGGGCGGATAGTGACTGGTAACTTGTGACTGGTGGAGGAGAACCGACTGGGGATGCGCGGCGGATCTTTCACGAAGTGCGGATTAGCGGGGGCGGTCGACGACTTCGAGGGAAGTAACCGGGTGAATTTCCCAAGCGGTGGCGCGCCAGTCGCGGGGACGGTTTGGGGCGGTGTTGACGGACTGAGATTCGTGCTCGGAATCGAAAAGGAGCCAGCCGCGGACGCGGACCCAGCGTCCTTGGAAATGGTCGCGGAGAGCGCGGGTGGACCAGTCTTGGCCGCGCTGCTCCGCAAGGGCGCGACCGCGAGGAGTCACTTCCACGATGACCCGACGATCTTCCGAACTGTTCATGGGGTCGAGCACAAGCTCGATGTGCGTGTCGCGGTCGGGCGGATCCGTGGCGCGGCAATTGACGGTTTCGACGCCGCCGACCTTTACATCCCAGACATAGCCGGTGATTTCCGAAGCGCGGCGATCGTCCCAGCGGCCGCGGTCATCGCCGGGTTCCAACATCGCGGCAAGGGATGCGCGCGGGTCGAACTGCTGGAGCTCCGGCGAGGTGTATCGATTTTTAAGGAGATTTAATTCGCGCACAGTGGGGCTAGTGGCGTCTCCCTCCATGCCGCAGCCGTTGTAAGTTTCGAAGGCCGGTTGAGGCGTAACGCGCGGAGCGGCGGGCTGGTGACGCCAATACCACAGCACGGCAAGAGCAAGCGCAACAAATAGCAGCCAAGCCGTTTGATTGCGACGGGCCATCGTTTCCAGGGAGACGGATTCCGATCCGGGGCGAGCCCGCGGTAGCGCTGCTCCATATGCGCCAAATGCGTCAGATGTATTACAACCTATCACGACTTGGTGCGAGCGTAGTGCGTAAGCTTTCCGTCGACCACGGCGACATAGCGCCAGGCGCAAGGGAAGTAGAAGAAAAGTGGGATGGCTAGCGGTCGCGGCGGAGTTGTCCGAGCCACCGAGTGAGGATCGAGACAGAGGCCGACTCGAGATCGATGAATTCGAGACCCATGCCGATCTTCGGCTTTACGATGCGGACCATGGCGAGCGCTTCGACGCTTTCGTTTTTGCGCGTCAAAGTGACCCGGGTGCGGGACCTCACGACCAGCGGCTTGCTGGTACAGACGAAGCAGCCGCCAAGAGAGAGGTCCGAGGTGACGCCCTCCGAGCGGGCGCCGGATTCAAGATCGAGAACTTCTGCGTCAGCGGCGAATGGATAACGGATAGCGTAGCGGCGGTCGCGAAGGGTTACCTTGTGCGATGCGCCATCGGCGGTTCGGTCGTTCATGGTGATAACGTTGCCCACTGTCAATTAGACCGGGGAATAGCGAATCAGGACGAACCGGAAGAGCGTTCCCCTCTATCTATTAAGACTGCCAGAGAAGGCCAAAAATGGTGGAATTGTGAGGGACAGGAGGGCGAAAGAGGCAACATCGCGAGGCGTCCCAGGGCGTTGGCGAGAGAAGCATGAACTATTAGTTGGTACGACAAAATGCAAGGATGCAAAGAAGCAAGCGGGGGGATGAGGGTGCTAGTCTGAAATGGAAGTCTTCCCTCATGACAAACGAAACGATAACAAGCGACGGACTCCGGCAAAGCGACCGTGTGAGTTTCCGCATGCCCGTGGAGGTATCCTGGATTGCCGCCGCTGGAGCGCCCACGAAGCACATCGCGGAGACGCTGTTGGTGAGCCGCAATGGAGGCGTCTTACGGCTGGACCAGAAACTGACGGCAGGACAAGAGATCACGTTGCGAAGGTCTGAAGGCGATCTGGTAAAAACAGCGCGGGCCCGCGTGGTAGCGGAAATCGATCAAGAGCCGGACGGGTTCTTATACGCCATTCACATCACAGAGCCGCGAGCGGATTTCTGGGACATCGACTTCCCCGCTCCGCACAAGGCAGAAGAAGCTCTTGCCAGACTGCTGATGGAGTGCGGTTTCTGCCAGAGGCGCGAAGTGGTGTACTTGAGTGAGCTGGAGTTGAAGTCCTTCGAAGTGCGTAAATGCGTGGCGAGGCTGTGCAAACATTGCGACTCGCCGTCGATTTGGATCGAGGCGCTGTCGGAAATGAAGACTCCGGAGAAGGGCGCGGCACATCCGCAGCCGGTTGAAGACCGGGTGATCCCCCGGCGAAACAGGACGCGAGTCAAGGCGCGGGTGCTCGCATGCATTCGCCGGCGCGGTTTTCAGGAAGAAGTGGCGGTGTGCGAGGATTTGTCGAAGGGCGGACTGAGTTTTCGCAGCCGGAACAAATACGAAGAAGGGTCTCGCGTGGAAGTGGCGGTGCCCTTCACGCCGGGGAGCGGCGCGATCTTTGTTCCGATTCGGATTGTGTTTTCGCAGGCGATCCCGACGGCAGGTTTGTACCGGCACGGGGCGGCGTATATACGGCCGCCACTCGATACATAGGCCGGCCAGCTCACGGGCAGTGTCGGGCGTCGAGCGAACAAGTCACCACCATCATAAGCAAAACAAAAGGCCACCAGCCTTTGGCTGAGGCTCATGTATTCCACTTGAGTCTTTCGGTGGTGGTTTTAGTCGACGCTGGCAATGGCGGCGTTGCGCTCGTTGCGGCGGCGCCGCAGGTAGTGCATGGAAATGTTGAGATACGCCTGGCCGCATGGAGTTTCGATGGCGATGACCATGGATTCCGTGTCGGCGCTGCCTGCCAGACCTTCTTCATTCATGTGAATTTCCGGCGGAAACACTTTGAAACGGAAACCCTGGTCATTGAGAAGAGTGACAGAATTGCCGATGACCATATTCGCGAGCTCGCAAACGGTCTCGCGGACAACCTGGTCGCTTGCCGGAACTTCCGAACCTGCAAGATGGCTGGCGACCTTCATGGCAACTTCGGGCGAGAGGTCCAGAATGACGCGGCCTTCAATGTCACCTTTGATGGCAATGAGCGCGGCCACCCCTTTTCGCCGATAGGTGTCTTCGTCCATCGTGAGGTCGAGAATCTTCGTCGGCGCCTGAAGCGATTCGGCGAACACGGCGTCGGCGGCGTTGATAAACGGCTGGATGAGTTCCATTCTCATGAGCGGTGCTCCCCCGCGAAGGCGACGGGCGCGCCAGCGGCATTGGGATCGTCACTGAGAACGTAACGGAGAATTTCGTAGAGCACTTCTGGCTTGACCGGCTTCTGCACGAAGTGCTTCGCTCCCTTCTGCAGAGCGGCCAGAATGTTTTCCTGGTAGCCCACCGAGGAGACCATAACAATGCGCGCGTCGCCATGCTGGCGAACGATGCGCTCGACGGCCTCGATGCCTTCCATCTGCGGCATGGTGATGTCCATGAGCACGATGTCCGGCTTGGTGCGATTGAACTCCGCGATGGCGGTGAGGCCGTCGCCGGCCTCCCCCGCGACTTCACCGCCGAACATTTCAATCATCTTGATGATGTTCTTGCGAGCGAAGACGGAGTCGTCCACCACCAGATAGCGAACGGGTTGATTGTCTTTCCGTAACAGAGCGGCGAATTGTTGCATGGCCTTCTCCTTCTCCCGGCACGGTGTTAAGTGCGATGGGAAGAAACGGGTGTCCTTTCCGGTTTCTCGTTCTTGTCGTTCTTCTCGACTTTTTCGGAGCTGGCGCGATCCCCGCCGTAGTTTTGCACCAGGAAGGCAGGCAGACCGTCCAGCGGAATAACTTTGTTTGCGTATCCTTTGGAAATGGCGGCGCGGGGCATGCCGCTGACCACGCAAGTGTCTTCGCTCTGAGCGATGGTCATGCCTCCGGCGGCTTTGAGCGCTCCGAGACCTTCCGCGCCGTCTTCACCCATGCCGGTCATCAGGAGGCCGACAGCCGTGATACCGAACTGTTGGGCGACGGAATGGAACAGAACATCGGCCGAAGGGCGGTGACCATTGACGGGAGGGCCATCGGACAAAACGGCCATATCACCGCGCGGCATGCGCCGAACCATAATGTGGCGATTGCCAGGACAGATGAGCACGCGGCCCGCCAGGAGCAGATCCCCGGAGCGCGCTTCTTGAACTTCGAGAGCACAGCATTCATCGAGCCGCTTCGCGAACATTTCCGTGAAACCTTCGGGCATGTGCTGGACGACGAGAATGCTCGCGGGAAAGTCCGCGGGAATCTGAGACAGAACGTACTGAAGCGCGTTGGGGCCGCCGGTGGAAATTCCGATGGCAACAATGCGATTCGGGGCCAGCGCGGCCCGAGACGGCTTCTTCTTGCGCAGAGGGGGATCATCGGAAACGACCGCAGCTGGCAATTTGCGGCCTGCCGCGCGCTTGGCTACCTTGATTTTTTCGATCAGCAATTCCGCGATGGAATCGAGATGCCCCGCAGCGGCGTTCTCGGGCTTGGGGACAAAGTCGATGGCGCCGAGAGCGAGGGCCTTGAGAGTTGCGTAGGCGCCCTCCTTGGAATGAGTGCTGAAAAGTACGACGGGCATGGGAGCACGGCGCATGATCAGACGGAGAGTTTCCATGCCGTCCATGCGCGGCATTTCGAGGTCGAGAGTTACGACGTCCGGATGCAGCTCTTCAATTTTCTTCAGGGCGAAAGCGCCGTCCATCGCCGTGCCCACGACTTCGATGGAGGCGTCGCGAGAAAGAATCCCTGGAATGAGTTTCCGCATGAGGGCGGAATCATCGACGACGAGAACTTTAATCCGGGCGCTCATGCGATCGCTCCCAGCGGTACGGCGCGAGAGAGGCGCGAGAGAACGGCCGGCACATTGAGAATGAGCACGACGGTGCCATCGCCAAGAATGGAAGCGCCGCTCACAAGGTCGCTCGAGACGATGTCACTTGGAAGGGCTTTGATGACCAGCTCTTCTTCCCCGACCATGCTGTCCACGACGAGGCCAAAACGTCTCTCGGCGGAGCCGATCACAATGACAAAGTGTTTCTTCTTTTTGGGCTCACTCTCGATTGCGCGAAGGCGGCTCAAATGCTCGAGGCGCACGAGAGTGAGAATTTGATCGCGCAAACGCAAAACCTCGCGCTGATCCACGCGATGGATCTCCTGATCGTTGATCCGAGAGATTTCAACAACGGACGAAAGCGGAACGGCAAATAGACGGCCTCCCACGCGGAAGAGCAAAGTCTGGATGCTCGCGAGGGTCAGCGGGGCCCGCAGTTGAAAAGTGGTTCCGCGCGCTCTTTGCGTCGAGATATGCACGGTGCCCTTTAATTTGTCGAGCACGCTGCGAACTACGTCCATGCCAACGCCGCGGCCAGAAACTTCCGTAATCTCGGAGGCGGTGCTGAAACCCGATTCGAATATGAGATTGACCGCCTCTTGATCCGAGAGGCGGGCGGCTTCCTCCGCCTTGATAATTCCCCGCTTGACGGCTTGCTGGCGCACGTGCGACGGGTCAATGCCCCGGCCGTCATCCCGTACTTCGATGACCACCTGCGTTCCTTGATGATAAGCGTTTAGATAAACCGTGCCCCGCGCAGGCTTCGCGGCCGTCAGCCGTTCGTCGGCAGGCTCGATGCCGTGATCGACGGCATTGCGCACAAGATGCATCAGCGGCTCGCCGAGGGCATCGAGAATACTTTTGTCCAGATCCGTGTGCTGCCCTGAAATGTCCAGCGCAACGTCCTTGCCGCACTGCTTGGCCACGTCGCGCACGACGCGCGGAAAGCGGCGGAAGAGCTGCTCAACGGGCACCATGCGAATTTTCAGGACGCACTTATGAAGTTCGTCGAGGACGCGGGATTGAAATCCGAGCGCGTCGGCCAGCTTGGCGCGAGCGGGGTCGCGTGCATGCCGCTGATCAAACTCGGTGAGCGCGCGATGCAGCATGGACTTGCCGATAATAAGCTCGCCTACAAGATTCATGACCGCATCAATCCGGTTCGCGTCGACGCGGAGCGAACTTTCTGCGACGGCGGCGACCGCTGAACCTGCTTCGCCAGACTTGGCCACGTCGGCACCATCGCTAAGATCCGCGGCGCTGGCTGCAGACTTGGCAGCCTGGGCTTCAAGAAGCTCGCCGAGCAGTTCGTGCTCCGGGGTCTCGACGGTTGCTGCGCGCTCGACGCGAAGGTCAGAAACGATAGCGGGAATGCAGCAGCGTTTCTTGATGACGTCAAACGGCTGGACGCTGGCAACAGCGGCTTCCACGATTTCAACGCTGGCGGCGGCCAGATTGTCCTCCGGGCGGAGTGCGATGAGCGTGCCGCAACCGTGAAGCACGTTCCGGATAAGCTGAAATGCAGCGGCGCGCATAAGGCTGTCCGGGTCGATGCGCAGCGCGACGTTGTAGACGGTTTCTCCGCGATGAACGGCCTCCGAGATCATGAGCTGCTCGTATTCCGTCCACGCAAAACTAGCAGGCACACTCTCCGGTGATTGCGGAGTCGATATGGGAGCGGCTGCATCCACCAAGAGGTCTCGGATCAAGCCGTGCAGTGTCTCCAGCGATGGAAGTTTCTTTCCTCGCTGATACGAGGTGAGCATGGCCTCGAAGGAATCGGCAGCGGCGAGCACGACCTCTGCAAATCGAGAGCCGTGTTTCTGAGCTACTTGGGGCGTCAGAATGTCTTCCAGTTCGTGGGCAAGCTCGCTCAACTTCTGAAAGCCACAGGCGGCCGAGTCGCCCTTGAGCGTGTGCACGGCGCGCCGAACGCGGCGAATGACTTCCTCATCTGCTGGATGCGCCTCGAGTTCGAGCCCCGCCTCGTTCAGAGATTGCAGCAGCTCATTCGCGCTTTCAAAGAAGATGGCGCGAAGCTCCGGGTTGCGGTCTTCGGGAGCCTTGCTCAAGAATTCGCCTCCACGCGCTGATAGGCGGTTCCGTTGTTTTCATGGACCATGCGGAATTTTTGCGTGAGGCCGAATAGGCTCTCCGCATGTCCGACAAAGAGATAGCCGCCGGGATTCAAGCAGTGCCAAAACTTTTCGATGAGGCGCTTCTGCTCTGCTTCGTCGAAATAGATCATGACGTTGCGGCAAAGAATGATGTCGTTGCGGCGGGGAAGAAATTCGGTTTTGAGATTGTGGAAGTCGAACTGAACGAGCTGTTTTAACAGCGGCTTAATGGCGTACTTGTCGCCGGACTTTTCAAAATAGCGCAACCGGCAGGTGTAATCGACCGGCTCCATTTGCTGCTCGGTGTACACGCCCTCCTGCCCGACACGAAGGCTTGCATAGCTGATATCCGAAGCGACGATTTCCAGCTTCCACGGCGGAGGAATCAAAGGCTTGGGAGATGGCATTTCGAACGGAAGGGGATTGCGCAGATAGTAGTAGGCCAGCGCGTCGCAGATTAAAATGGCGACGGAGTAAGGTTCCTGGCCGCTGGAACAGCCGGCGCTCCATACGCGAAGATTCCAGTCGCGGCGTTCCTGCTTCTTGCGCAGCAAGTCTTCCAGAACACGCTTCTGCAAGAGATCGAGCTGGGGCTTGTTGCGGAAAAAACTTGTCTCGTTGACGGTGAGATTTTCGAGCAGCAGTGCAAGCTCGGCGCGTCCTTCGCGGCTCGTGAGCAATCGGTAGTAGCTGTAAAAAGAATCGAGCTGACAAACTTTGAGCCGTCGCTGAAGGCGGTCCTTCAGAAAGTGAGAGCGGCGCTCATCGAAAAACATGCCGCACTCCTGGTAAACGAGCGTCTGCAAAAGTTTGAGTTCGGCTTCGGTGAGTTGCACCTGGGCGGTCAATGTTCCCATGAAATGAGCGGCGATCCGGCAGTTCGGCAAGCCCGATAAGAATGGCCAGCGTTACTTTGCGGTGAGGACGGTGTCCGCGGCCTCCTCGAGTCGTTTGAGTTCCGGCCGATGCAAAAGCTTGGAAATATCCAGCAAAATGATGAGACGGCCGCTGAGTTTGCCGACTCCCGTGACGTATCCGGACTCACCATCGGCAAAGACGGAGCCGGGGGCTTCAATTTCCGATGGAGCAATCTTCAAGACTTCCGAAGCGGAGTTGACGATAAGGCCGAGCAATTTGTTTTCGAGTTCCACAACCAAAATCCGGTTTTTCTTGTCCGGCTTGATTTCCAGTTGGCCAAAACGTTTGCGCAGATCCATCACCGGAATAATCTTTCCCCGCAAATTGATCACGCCTTCGACGGTGTCGGGCGCGCTGGGGACCGCGGTGATTTCGGGAACACGGACAATTTCGCGCACGGCGCCGATGCGCACGCCATACGTTTCATTTCCGATGCGGAAACCGACGATCTGTAGTTCCTTTTCCATCAAGCGATCTCCGCTACCTCAGGAACGCGCAAGTTCGGCATATTCAAACTCGCGATCACGTCCGGAACCTTGCTGGCCGCGGCGCGGGCCGCCGGGCTCTGCGTGACGGGTGCGCGGTTGCGCGGAACGATCCAGGACAAAACGATCCATGCTGTCCAGCAAGTTGCGGGAAAGTTTGAGCATTTGTTCGGCGGCTGCGGAGAGCTCCGTGGAGCTCGAGGCGGATTGCTGCACGAGTTCGCGCATCTTGTCCATGGCGCGAACGACGGCTTGCGCGCCGGAGGCCTGCTCTTCGACGGCCGAATTGATCTCCTGCGTGATTTCAGTCAGACGGCTGGTGGCCTTGGCAATTTGCGAGGAACCCACGGACTGTTCATTGGTGGCCGCACCGATCTCCTGTGAGAACTTGTAGACTTCGGTAACCACGTTGGAAATCTTGTGCAGGGCGGTGCCCAGCTCGTTGCCGAGGCTCAGACCTTCTTCCACGATGCGCGTGCTGCGCTCCATGTTTTCGACGGCCTGCCGTGCCTCGCGTTGAATACTCTGAATGAGGTCGGCGATTTCCTTTGTGGATTGCGTCGACTTTTCCGCGAGTTTGCGAACTTCGTCCGCGACGACCGCGAATCCCAATCCGTGCTCCCCGGCGCGTGCCGCTTCAATGGCCGCGTTCAACGCGAGAAGGTTGGTTTGCTCCGCAAGGTCATCAATCACTTCGATGATTTTGCCGATGTCATCGGCACGATGGCCCAGAATGTTGATGATTTCCGCTGAGGATTGAATGGCTTTGTTGGTGCGGTTGAGGCCATCGGTGGCTTTTTCCATCGTCTGGATGCCGGTGACCACTTCTTCGCGCGAACGGTTGGCGATATCGAGAAGGACCTTGGCGGTGTCCGCGACGCGCTGGATGGAAGTGACCATCTGATCGATAGAGGCGGAAGTTTCCGCCACGCTGGAAGCCTGAACCTGCGTATTCTTCACAACGTTTTGTACGTTGATGCTCATCTCGTGCATCGTGCTGGTAACTTCCTCAATCGCAGAGGAAGCCTGCACGCTGACTTTGGCCGACTCGTCCGCGGCCCCGGCGACTTGATTCGAACCGGCAGACACCTGGCCGGCGGAATCGCGAGTGGTCCGCACCAGTTCCTGCAGTCCATGCGACATGCGAAGGAAAGCATTACCGAGAGTGTCGCGCTTGGAGCGAGGGACAACTTCCACGGTCAGATCGCCTTCCGCGACCGACATGGAAACGTTGGCCATCTCCTTCAAATAGGCCACCATGTTGTTAAATGTCGTTGCCAGAGCGCCGATTTCGTCGTTGCGGTGAATATCAATGTTCTGATCGAGATCGCCGGAATCTCCGATTTCGCGGGCGACGGTAATGAGGTGATTGAGAGGCTCGGAGATGGACTTGGCTGTCTTGTAGGCCGCGCCGATTCCAAATAACAGCGCGATAAGCGTGCCCAAGGTGGTCACGCCGGTACTGATGTAACTGGCGCGTGTCGCCGAGGCGTCGCTTGCGTCATGAGATTTAGTAATGTCGGTGCTAGTTTGGTCCAAAACGACGGATGATTTTGTCAACCAGGAAGCCGGATCTTTCTGCAAATAGAAAATCTGGAGGTCAGACACGGTGGCGTCGCCGGAATCCACCTGATGGCGCTTGGCGAGAAGAGGCTTGGCAAAATTGTCGGCCCAGCTTGCTTCGGTGCTTTCGACCTGGATCAGGGCAGTTTTGACACTGTCGTTAGTCGTTTGCGACTCGCCGCGCTTGATCAGGTCATTGATATCCGTGAAGCCTTTGTTGACCTTTTCCTCGTCGCGCGGATCACCGCTCAAGAGAAAATTGTCCATGTTGTGGCGGTTCAACATGATCTGGTAGCGCACTGACTCAATGGTGCCTTTGTTATCGAGCGCCACTTTGGCGTCATTGCGTGCGGTCGAGTTCCTCAAGCCAGCGATGATGTTGACGAGGAACAATAAGCCCAGAATCCCCAGAATCACGCCAAAACCCAAGTAAAGCCTTTTCCCGATCGTCATTGCAAAATGCCTCCACTCACCCCGGCGTTGCGGTTTGCTTTAAACCGCTCCTGCCGTCTGCCGCGATTTCCCTAGCTCCCCGCCGAGAACTCAAATTCAACGATCTGCGTGGTCTCCTCGGGCGCGGGCGCAAATCTCCATTCCTTGACCGCATCCTGGCACGCCTGAACGAGCAACGGATGACCACCAATCACTCGCGTGCTCTTGACGCGGCCTTCCGGTGTAATTACGACTTCGATTTTCACCTTGCCGGCAACATTCATGCGCTTGGCAAGTTCAGGATAGGCGGGAGCGACTTTGGATTTGATTTTGCGCTTCGCCTCATCCGTGGACGCTGACTGCCCAAACAAGTAGGCTGCGAAGCAAAGCCCGAACGTCGTTGTCGCAATTGCGCGGATAATCCTTCTCCATCCGGTTCTCATCGACTGCACCCCTCCTAAGAATGGGAAAACCCCGCTGTAGGAAAGGCACGTCGGGGGCCATGCCTGGCCACGCTTGCTACAGGGGCATCGGCGGAGTGGAGAGTGCTGCAAGTGGCGTAGAATGAGAAGTTAGACGGTGACACCGGTGACTCGAACACTCAGTGTGGTGAGGCCGCGCGTCTCAGTAGCTCTGCTCTTTCTGAGGCCGGGTCTCAGCCTGAGACGATGCACGCGAAGTCAGCCCCTGAAGAGTGGACGATTCAGCAACGCAGCTGAGAACGCTGGTTGACTCAGAATGAGATGAGTCGCTAGGGTGTTAGTGACGGCAGAGTTCAACTTGAGACACGCGTCCACCCCCAACCCGTGATGCGAAATACCAAATTTAGCCGCAGTCCCCGTTTAACCGCTCGGTTAAATAAGCCCGCCCCTATGTCTCCCTCTGCAAAACAAGCGGAAGAGCTGATGGAATTGGCTGTTGATGCGGCGCAGTCGCGCCAACTTCCCGAATTTCTGCAACGGTTCGCCGGGCGCGCGGCACGGATGCTAAATGCCGCGTGGGGCGGCGTTGCCGTATTTCGAGGACGTGAAACCGACCTCTACGCGGGGGGCCAGAACGAAAAGGCCAGAAGCGCGGCTCTCAAGTCCTGGATCATTTCCTCGGCTCGGGAGAACCGGTTGACTACTGCCATACGGGCAGTTCCCGCCGGAGAGACAAGGACGCCAGGGGATGACGAAGACTCGACGAGCGCAGTCTTCGTGCCAATAAACGCAAGCGACGGCGAGCGTCTCGGTATGATGTGCCTCTTGCGACGGCGAAAGAGTTTGGATGCCAAAGAGAAGAAGCTGCTACATGCTTTGGCAAGTCACGCGGCCTTATCGCTTGAAAATTTTCGGCGATTTTCACAGCTCGAAAAGTCCAAGCGGCAGTGGGTCGAAGATATAGACGCGATCAGCGACTATATCGTCGTGCACGACAGAGCGTGGAAGATTCTGCGCACGAACCGCTCGCTGGCGTCACATCTGGGCGTGCCGCCTGTTGCGCTGGTGGGCGAAGCGATGAGCGGGCTCCGGCAGATTGCGGAAACCGGCAGCGCTCTTCCCTGCCCTTTTTGTCGGGATACACAGCGGCCCCGCGAGGAGTACGTGGCGGCGTCGGCAGAACGCATTTTTCTCGTATCGACATCGAGAGCGCCAGGCGTGGCCGAAGACGACACGCGAACGATCCATGTGCTGAAAGACATTACGGACCGCCGGGAAGCGGAGCGGAAATACAGAGAGCTGTTTGACAGCATCCAAGAAGGACTGTTCTTCGCCACACCAGACGGACGATTTCTCGATGTGAACGACGCCATGGTCCGGATGCTGGGGTACGACTCGCGGGAGGAAATGCTGCGCGCGGATGTCAGCCCGCATCTGTATCCGGCGCCGGCGGCGCGCGAAAGATTTTTGCAGGCGCTGTCCGAGCGCGGCGTCTTGCGAAATTATGAAGAGACATTGCGACGAAAGGATGGCGCGCTGCTGCATACGCTGCAAAACATTACGGCGGTGCGCGACGCGCAGGGACGGATCGCGCAAATTCGCGGATTAATGCTGGACGTGACGGAGCAAAAGTCGTTTCAAACCCAGCTGCAGCGGGAACGCGACTTCAACCAGAAAATCCTTAATACCACGCAGAGCATGATTTTAGTGCTGGATACCGCGGGCCTCATCAGCTACGCCAACCGGCGCTGTTATGAAGCAGGTTACCGGGAAGACGAATTGATCGGGCACCGGCTGGTCGACTGGGTCGAGCCCTCGCATCGGAAAGATTTCGAGGCGGCACTCGAGACCACTGCGAACGGGCAGCAGGTGGAGAATCTCGAATTGCAGGTGAGGCGGAGCGACGGATCGATGGGGCACTTTTCGATCAGTCTGAGCCCGATGCGCGACGAGCACAGCGCGGTGAACAACGTTGTGGTGGTAATGACGGACATTACAGACGCGGTCCTGCTGCAAGCGAAGCTTTCCCATTCGGAAAGAATGGCGACGATCGGGCGGCTGGTTTCGGGAGTGGCGCACGAGGTGAACAATCCTCTCGCGGCGATTCTGGGGTTCACTGACCTACTCTTGGAAAACCCGGAGGTACCAGCTGCCGCGCGCGAGGATTTGAAGATCATTTTGCAAGAGACGCAAAGGACGAAAGACATTGTGCAGGATTTGCTGAGCTTTGCCAGACAGCGGCCGGTACAGCGCGAGCCTGTGCAGGTGAACACGGTGCTGCGTCAAACCATTAAGTTGCGGAGTTATGATTTTGCGAGCCACGGCGTCGAAGTGACCGAGGAGTTCGACGAGACGCTTGCGCCCGCTCTGGGCGACGCGCAGCAACTTCAACAGGTCTTTTTGAATATTCTCAATAATGCATACGACGCGGTGCAAGAGTCAGGACGGCGCGGGCGGATTGCGATTCGCACCGAGCGGAGCGGGAACAGCGTGCAAGTGGTGGTGACCGATAACGGCACGGGTATCGCTGATCCGCAGCATATATTTGACCCGTTCTACACGACGAAACAGCCGGGCAAGGGCACGGGGCTGGGACTCAGTATTTGCTACGGGATTGTGCGCGCTCACGGCGGCGAGATTTTGTGCTGGAACAACAGCGAAGGCGGCGGGAGCACGTTTGTCGTGCGGATTCCAATCGCCGCAGAACAGCCGGCGATGGCCGCGAAAGAAGCTGGCCGATGACATCCCAAGCGGCCGTGAGTCAAACTGCGCCAATTCTTCTGATTGAAGACGAGCCCTCCGTGATTGCCTTTCTTCGGGCGGCGCTGGAACGGAAGGGATATTCCGTAGTGAATGCTGCCTCGGGCGCGGAGGGATTGGAACGTCTGGCCAGCGGCCGGTATGCCGGAGTGATTTCCGATATTCGAATGCCGGGAGCGGTGAATGGAGCGGAGGTACATGACTGGATCCAGAAAAACCGCCCCGAGCTTAGCTCAAAAATAATTCTAATAAGCGGAGACACGGCAAACAGCGAGACGCAGGCGCTGCTGGCGCGCAGCGGGACGCCTTGCATCGAGAAGCCGTTCCGTGTACACCAATTGATGTCGGCCGTGGAGAAGACGTTTGGGAAGCCATGAGTGAAGACTTAAAAATACGGCTGCTGGTCGTGGATGATGAACAGAGCATCCGCAAACTCTGCATGACCATCGGCAATACACTGGGGTATTCCTGCATGGAGGCGGAAAGCGCCGAAGCAGCACTGACGAAATTGGACGCCGAAGTTCCGGATCTAATTCTGACGGATTTGAAGCTCCCCACGCTCTCCGGCGTGGAACTCTTGAAGCAAGCAAAATTGATTCTGCCACGCGCGGAAATCGCGATTATGACTGGGCATGGGTCGATCGAATCCGCAGTGGATGCGATGAAGTTAGGCGCGTACGACTATATCGAGAAGCCCTTCCGCGTGGAAAAGATGCGGCTTTTGCTACAGCGGATGGCCGAAAAAGTCAGGCTGGTCACGGATAACGAGTTTTTGCGCGAGCGCGTCAGTACGGAAGCTAATCTTGATGGAATCATCGGCACTTCCGCAAACATCCAGGATGTTTTGCGGATGGTCTCGCGCCTGAAGGACACGCGCACACCGGTATTGATTTCCGGCGAAAGCGGCACGGGCAAGGAACTTGTGGCGCGAGCGATTCATTTTCGCGGGGCGCTGGCGCAGACCCCGTTTGTCGCTGTGGATTGCGGGTCTCTGGTGCCCACGCTGATGGAGAGTGAACTTTTCGGATACGAAAAGGGCGCGTTCACGGGAGCGATAAAATCCAAAGCAGGCCTGTTCCAGGCGGCCAACGGGGGAACCATTTTCCTGGACGAAATCGGCGAATTGCCTCTAGAGATGCAAGCCAAACTCTTGAGAGTGCTGCAGGAAAAGGAGGTCCGGCCCGTCGGAAGCAATGAGAAGGTGCATGTGGACGTGCGCGTGATCGCAGCGACGAATCGCGACCTCGAAGCGGCCTATCGTGGAGGGACGTTTCGCAAGGATCTTTATTTCCGGCTAAATGTGGTGACCGTGCACTTGCCAGCATTGCGCGACCGCCGGTCGGACATCCCCATGCTGGTCCATCACTTTCTGGACCGATATGCACCGGAAACGCACCTGCAGGTAACGACCGCAGCGATGAATAGTCTGCTGAATTACGAGTGGCCTGGGAATATCCGTGAATTGGAGAACTGTATCGCTCGAGCGATTACATTAGGTGACCGGCGAGTAATCGACGTGATCGACCTTCCGCCGGCTATCCGCAGCGAGCAAACTGATTCTTCAGGCGGCACTATTCAAGATTCGGCGTCGCTTTCTACAACGGCCCTCGCGGAAATGGAAAAGATGACGATTCTGCGCGTATTTGAGCAGGCCAATGGAGACAAGGCGCTCGCGGGCGAATGCTCGGAATCAGCCGTGCGACGCTATATCGTAAACTTAAGCGCTACAGGATCCCTCTCAGGTCCGGACCTGGCGAACCGGAAGATGCCTCGGAGGAAACCGCACATCAGGTGGAATGACGTCTCAAACCCTGCAGCGAGATGCGAAAGCAGCAACGGGCTGAGACAGGGGCGTTTCAGCGTGAGACGCGTGAGCCAGCCTAAACTCATGGGAAAATTCTAAGTCTTTCCGTTTGTTCAATTTCAAAGCTACTCGCATTTCTCCTCCTTTGGCGTGCAGCGTGCATCTCTATCGCGGGGACGTTGTGTCCATTTGCGGAGGCAGTTGTGTCAGACCGCAGCGGAAGCACGATCCCCGAGCGACGGCAAGTTGAGAGGCGACTTGAGACGAACCGACGAGGTGACCCTCACAGCGAACGAGCAAGGGTGCGCGGAGCGATTGGCTCGATTCTTTCCGAGCGCCAATCCAGTTCGCGTGCCAGTGCAAATCACCGCATTGCGGGCAGGAAGCGTACGACTGCGGGAAGCAACCGTGGTCGAGTATGGCGGATCGGAGCACGCCATTTTTCTTTCGAGTTTGCCGCTGGAGTTTGACGACCGGGTACGAATAGAACGCGATCGGAAGGGTTGCACTGCCGATGCGACTGTTATTGCAGTGCAATATCACGAAGGACGTAAGGCGGTGGCCGTCCGGTTCTTACAGGGGCCCTGCGCGTGGGTGACACAGCCGTGAACAAGCCGACTTCAACGCTCAACATCCCAACTCCGTCAAAGCCGGCGAACTCCCGGCAGGCAAAGTGGGTTGAGGATCGCTCGGTTTTCCCGATCTATCTTGCTCTGGCGAAGCAGCTCGAACTGGAGATTCCGTTTCCGCTAGAAAAGCGGAATCTGCCGGAGAAGCCAGATCTGGAACTGTTCGACGAGGTGGAGACCTGGCTGGATGAGATGGACCAGCGAGTCGCCGTGCATGAACTTCGCAAGCTGTTGCAGACGACGACGCTGAACGCAAACGAAAGCAGTTTGGGCGCCCTGATCCACCGCCATCTCAAGAAAACTTCGAAATCGAATGTGGATCGCGACAAGATCGACTTTTTGCTGGTGCAATACTTCGCCCTTTGCGCTCCGGCGAAGATCTATCACAAGCAGATCGAGCCTGGCGATGTCGCGCAGGTCATGCAGCCAGTGCTAGGCGAGGTGGACGGCACAACGCTGTCATGGTGCGAACCGCTCGAGCAGATGATCGAGAAGTTGCGGGCATTCCGCAGCCTGCGCGAAATCCTGAAGACAAACTTCATCGAGCAAGGCCGCAAAGTGAAAGAGACCGCGGGCGGGATGTTCTACGATCCTGCAGCTTTGCTGGCATTCATTCGGTTCAATTTTCTGCTGCGCCGGACCTTTATCGAGCTGATGCATGCCGACCTGATTGCGATTCGATCGGGCCTGGCCCAACTCGAAACGGCTGCGGTAAAGACAATAGACTGCCAACACTTCGGGCTTTCGGCCTCGGAGCCTCTTGCCAAGATCCGCGAGGCTGCCGATGAATGGAAGCAGCCATTTCAGAAGGACTACACAGAACGTTCGGTGAATCAGACCTTTGAAAAGCTGCTCGGTCTTCGCGCGGACGTGGAGCGTGCGCTGGAAAAAATCGCCCCGAAAGCGCCTGAAACCGCGGCCCCTACCGTAGAGAGTCCAAGCGTTCGCAGCCCGGAGATGTCCACCAACGCCAGTCGCAAGGCGGGAATCCCGGAGGCAAGCGCGAAAGGCGCGGCGAAAACAGCTCCAGACGCGTGCAAGGCAGATGTTCCCCAGGGGCTCGATTTTGAGGCTTGCCTGGAGAAAATCTGGGAACAGTTGATCGCTACACCGCCGACGCGCGGGCGTTCCATGACCACCGTCAAGATCGGGGCGGCGCGCATCCTGATGTCGTCCTGGGAAGTGACCGCATTCGTGAGCGAGGATGGACCATCGGCGGAGGATTTGCGGCGAGCGGTAGTCGCTCGGGCCATGGTGACGGCAGCCGTTGAGTCTGCAAAGGAAACGGGAAACGCGACCTCGATGGACAAGGCGCTCTCGATCGCGCGAATCGAAGTCTCGCGACTCCAGGAACGAGTGGACATAGCCAAGCAAGCCAAAGACACGGAAGCGGCAGTGAATTTGGGAATAAGCACGAAACGATTACTTTCGGCCTTGGACGAAGCTGAAAAGATTTAAGCGGTCAGATTCTTCCCCGGCCTTGCCGGGCAATCACCCTGGGAGCGGGCCCTCTGTGCGAAACGCCAGCGTATTAATCCTGTCCGACGAACCGGAATTCGCACGCCTCCTTACCGCCTGCTGGCAAGCTGAACGGCAGGCTCCGAGAATTACCGTGCTCAGCAGCGAACTTTGGAACAATCACGAAGCGGCGCCGCATGATCTTGTCGTGGTTGGCCCGATGCTGGAAGGCAAACTGCCCGGCGTGTTGCGGTCTTTGGAACCCGCAGCCGCGGTAATTCTTTGCGTGCCGGCGGATTCCCGGGAACTTGGGCAATTGCGTTCGCGGTATCCGCGGCTGGTCCACATTCCCTTGCGGGAAGACTGGGCGCAAACGCTGTTGCTGGTTGCGGGAGAATCCTTGCGCAGGGCGGAGGCCCTCCGGCTAGCCAAACAGGCGGAAGGCCGCGCGGCAAAGAACGAGAATCATGCGACGCTGGGCCGGTACATGATGGACATGAAGCATAGCGTGAACAACGCGCTGACATCGATGCTAGGCAACGCAGAGCTGCTGCTTCTGGAGCCGGGTCAGCTGTCTTCGCAGTCGCTCGCGCAGATCAAGACGATTCACAGTATGGCGCTGCGGATAAACGAAATAATGCAGAGATTCTCATCGCTGGCAAGCGAGATGCGGGAAGCTGAGAATGCTTCTCAAGCTGAGACGGAAGCAGAGCCCGCGTCCTCCACGGCGCGCCGCTGAGCGGGCAGGCTAGTCGCGTACGCCACTCATAAATAAGCTCTTATACAAACTAGACATTGATTCCGATCGAACCTGCAGCCTGGCTGCTGACGTGCACCTCTGGTCTGCGGAGTATTCTGGGGAGAGGTCGATGCTGCTGAAAAAGGTCCTAATCGTCGATGACTCGCCCGCGCAGGTCAAGCTGATCCAGGGCTTTCTTGAGCACGAAGGCTACAGGCCAGTCGGCTTAAACGACCCGGAACGAGTGGAAGAAGCGATTGCCATTGAGCGGCCCTGCGTCATTTTGCTGGACGTGGTGATGCCCAAGCGAAATGGCTTTCAGGTTTGCCGGGAACTGAAGAATCACTCGGACTACAACGCCATACCGGTGATTTTGGTGACATCGAAGAACACCGAAAGCGACAAGTATTGGGGCCAGCAGCAAGGTGCGGACGGATATGTGACGAAGCCGTTCACGCGGGAAGAGTTGCTGCGGGCCGTACGGAGATTCGCATAGAAGAATTGGTGAGGACGATTCGGCAATGAATGAAGACTTTCACCTGGTGCCGCTTCCCGCAGATGCGGACGATCTGCTCGAAGCGCTCGGGCCGATGGAAGAGCGTCTGCCGGAGTCGCAGTACTGCGTTTTCCGAAGCGGGCGGGAACGGTTTTGCCTGCCGGTGCTGGATGTCGAGGAAGTTCTGGACTGGCCGTTGCTGACGAAGCTGCCGCTGGGTCCGGCGTATCTCGCGGGTATTTTCAATTTGCGCGGTGCGATCGTGCCGCTCATCGACATCGCCATCACGGAAGGGCGCAGGCCGGGGCTGCTGCCAAAGCATGTGGTGGTGGCATCTCTCCGGGGCGAAGGTGCGCACGACGATTTGCGGATCGGAATTGCGGCGGACGAAGTCATCGGGACGTATTCAGTGAATACCGAGGATTTGCTGGAACAAGCTCCGGAAAACGTGCCGCATTGCATTGGGATGCTCCGGCACGACGACCGGCTGGCGCTGGTTATCGACCTTAGAAGAATGCTCGAGGTGTTTCCGGGACCCAGCATTTGAGTTTGCCCGAGTGAGTTTCCGCGGACCCTGCCGCGTGCGGCCAAGGGGACCGCAGTAGAGATTTGGAGGAAGGCATGAAATCGCGACTGAGTTCCACAATCTGGACGCTGGTCCTGATGAACGGATTAATACTTTTTGTCGTTCTCGGACTGGGGTTCAGCGCCGGGAAGAAAGCCGGAGATGTATCGATCTTCGACTTTGGATCGCTGCCGAGCGGGGCAAGCGGTTCGGTGATGCTGGCGTTGTTGCTGGCCATCGGGATGGCCGCTTTCCTGGCGTGGCGCCTTGGGAGCCGGCTGTTGACGCCGGTGCAGGACCTCGCACAGTTTTCCGAGCGCATGGCCGCCGGTGATCCGCGCGCGCGTGCGGAGGTCAGCACAAGCGACGAGCTCGGCTATATCGCTGAGAATTTGAATCGCGCGGTTGCAAAGGTTTCCAAAGCGACCAGCAATCAGGATGCGAACGACGCCTTGCAGCGCAGCATCACGGAATTGCTGACGGTCATCAACCAGGTTGCGCGCGGCGACTTAACGCTGCGAGGAAAGGTGACCAACGACGCGCTGGGCAACGTCGCGGACTCGATCAACTACATGCTCGACAACTTCACCAAGGTTCTCGAGCGCGTGCGCAAAGCGGCCATGGAAGTCACGGCCTGCTCGAACAACATTCTCGTGGCGGCGGACGAAATGCAAGCCGGCGCTACGCAGCAAGACCAGGAAATCACGAATACATCGAGCGCCGTGGAAGAGCTTACGGTCTCGATGAAGCAGGTGTCCAACAACGCGGAAGCAAGCGCGGAAGCTGCGCGCCGCGCGCTGGACGCAGCCGAACAGGGCAACCGCGCGGTGCGAGACACGTTGGAAGGCATGCAGCGCATTCGGGCATCCGTGCAGGCCACGGCGAAGAAGATCAAGTCGCTGGGCGACCGCTCCCTGGAAATTTCGGAAATCATTAACGTCATCAACGACATCACGGAACAGACCAACTTGCTGGCGTTGAACGCGGCCATCGAGGCGGCACGCGCTGGTGAAGCAGGACGCGGTTTCGCAGTAGTCGCGGACGAGGTTCGCAAGCTGGCGGAACACAGCCGAAGCGCCACTAAGGACATCGCGGCCCTCATCAAGGCCATTCAGGCGGAGACGAACGAAGCCGTGGTGGTCATGGAAGAAGGCACCAAGGAAGTGGAAAGCGGCGCAACGCTGGCCGATCAGGCCGGACGAGCGCTGGACGCCATTTCGAACGTGGTTCGCCAGTCGGCGGAACTCGTTCAGGAAATTTCGCTGGCTTCCAAACAACAGGTGCGCGGGACGGAAGGCGTGGCGCACGCGATGCAGATTATTTCGAGCATTACGCGTCAGACGTCTCAAGGCACGCGTGGAACGGTCGCGACAGTCAGCCAACTGGTGAAACTGTCCGATCAATTGAACGAAGCGCTGGCACAGTTCCGCGCGACGTCGAAGTCCGGCAATGCTTTGGAAGATTCCGAGCGGCCTGTCCCAGCCGGCGCTCTGCGGTAAGCAGTGATTTTGCGCTCGGGCAAGAGGCCAGAGCGAAAGCGGGACGGGAATGAGCGAACGGCAGGGACCGAGCGCACGGTCTTAGTGAACATGAATTGAGCGAGATCCGCATGCTGATCGAAGAGCGGACGGGCATTTGCTTCGATGAATCGCGGGCGCGGTTCTTCTCGACGCGCGTGAAGGAACACTTGCGCGCCAAGGGGCTGCGAACGCGGCACGGATCTGTTGCGGGCAATGCAGAAATCGAACGTCGAGTACGAAGCCTTGCTCGAGGGCCTGCTGACTCAGGAAACGAGCTTCTTCCGGTATCCGAGTGTGTATGAGGCGTTTGAGAAGCGCGTGCTGCCGGAGTTGCACGTCAAGAAGTTTTGGAAGAATCCCCGAACTCTACGGATTTGGAGCGCAGGATGCTCGACCGGGGAAGAGCCGTATTCGATTGCCATCACGATTGCCGATTCGCTTTCTTTTACCGAATCCTGGAACGTCGAGATTCTTGCCACTGACGTGGGACGGCACGCGCTGAAGCAAGCAGAGCGCGGCGTTTATACGGGACGAAGCCTCGGCAGCGTCAGCCCGGAAAGATTGGCGGCGCACTTCACGCCAGTTCAGGGCGGGCATCAAGTAAAACCCAGACTGCGCAAACTCGTCACGTTCGCGCAGATGAATCTGGCGTCAGCGGTTTACGTCGGCAGAATGGACATGATTTTCTGCATGAACGTGCTGATCTATTTTTCGGAGGAACGCCGGCGCGCGCATGGTGCAGCGCTTTTTCGACACGCTCGAGCCAGGGGGCTATTTGTTTCTTGGCCATTCGGAATCGATCTCGAAGATGCCGGTAAAGTTTCAGGCCATCGTATTGAACGACTGCATCCTGTACCGCAAGCCGACGCCGGAAGAAATGCAAAAGCCGGAACTGGTGACGGAGGGACGCGCGTGAGTATGCCGGACCGCGAAGCCGTCGAAATGTTCCTCCAGGAAGCCTCCGAACACCTGCAGTATTTGCGGGAGTACGTGAGCGTGCTGCAGGAGATTTCGCCCCGCCGGGAGGATCTTGAGCGGCTGTACATTTCGGCGCATACACTAAGCGGAACTTCAGCCAGCTATGGATTCCCGCGGTTCTCGGAAATTGCGGCGAAAGCTTGCGCATGTTTTCCAGTACGCGTTGAACGCGCCTCTCGGCGATGATTTGCACGGCCCGCTGACGGAATTTCTCTCGGACGGCATTTCCCTGCTGGAAACAGATCTCTTGGAGATCAGCGATACCGGCAAAGAAATCCTGGATGACATCGCCGCCTTTAAGGAACGCTATCGCTTTGCGTTTCCGACCGAACCGCCGCCATTGAATTATCCCCAGCCGCAGACACACGCGGAGCTGGATAATTCGCGGGCCCAAGAAACTGTCGTGGCTGCCGCAACCGGCTCTTACTTCGACGCACTGCCTGGCGATGACGAAGTGGCTGACGAGATTCTGGAATTCTTTCAGCCCGAAGCTGAGGAACACTTGCAGGTTGTCAGTGATTGCCTGATTTCGCTCGAGGGCAATAACAATCCAGAAGAGATCAACAAGCTGTTTCGCGCGATTCATACCGTGAAGGGATCCGCGGCGCAAGTGGGACTGAAGCGCCTTGGAGCGATAGCTCACCGCGTGGAAGACCTGATCGGGCGCTTGCGCGACGGCGAACTCGATCCGTCTCCTGCCGTCGTGGATATTTGCCTCGAATCCGTGGATGTGCTGAAGAAAACGCTGCACCGGCAGTGGGCCGACGAAGCGAGCATGCGTGCCGGGGTGGATTCTCTACTCGGGAGAATCGCGGAGTTTGCGCCCGTCGAAATGGAGGACTCGGAAAGCTCTGCCGCTACCGCCGGCGCTGAGGAAATTCCCGCGGATGGATTGCAAGAAGCCCCGCAGACTTCCACGCCCGCCAAGAAACTGGCCAAAGCTGCTGGCTCCCCTGCCGCAGCGGCAAAATCGGTGCGCATCGCCCTCTCGCGACTTGACCGGATGATGAACACGGTTGGAGAATTGGTGATCAACCGTACCCGGATGGTCGGTCGCGTAGCGGAACTGGAAAAGCTCGTCGATACGCTCAGCTTTTCAAAGGAACGTCTGCAAGGAAAAGTCGGAGAGTTCCAGGAGAAGTACGAGTTCAACCGCATCAGCTCTTCACGCCAGGCAGGGCCATGGAGCCCGTCCACGGCGCGGCAGGCGCTCACCAGCGCAGCGTCAGGAGATACATCGTTCTGGTCGGAATTCAGCGAACTCGAGATGGACCGTTACGATGATTTCAATATTCTCTCGCGGTCCATGGCGGAAATCTCGGCGGACGTGAACGAAGTGCTCTCTCAGCTCGAGGGATTTATCGGGCGGGTCGAGGGCGATATCGACGAGTTCACAAAACTCGCCCATCACCTCCAGGACGAAATCACCGCGGCCCGCATGGTTCCCATTGGAACGCTTTATTCGAGACTGTCGAGAGCGGTGCGCGATGCGGCAAAATCCGCGGGCAAGCAGGTGGACCTCGATCTTTCCGGCAGCGAGACGGAGTTGGATAACAACATCATCCAGCAGATTTCCGATCCCCTGGTGCACTTGGTAAGGAATTCGGTGGCACATGGAGTCGAGCGGCCCGAAGCTCGCATCACTGCGGGCAAGCCGGAACTGGGCAAAGTCTCCCTGCGCGCCTATCACCGAGGCAATCACATTTACATCGAAGTGGAAGACGACGGTCGCGGCATCGATTACGAGCGCGTGAAGCAGAGCGCCATCGAACGCGGGCTTGTCTCACCGGAAACGGCGGATCGCCTCACCGAGCGCGACCTCCGCGAAATGTTGTTCCATCCCGGGTTCACCACGGCTCCCGTCAAGACAGAACTTGCCGGGCGAGGCGTTGGGCTGGACGTAGTCCGCGCAAACCTGAATGCGCTGAACGGTGAAATCGACATTCAGAGCGTCAATGGGCAAGGAACAAAATTTACTCTGAAAGTTCCTCTGACTTTGATTATTTCGCCGGCGCTCTTTGTGCGCTGCGGAATGACCCACTTCGCGTTGCCGCTAGCCGTGGTGGAAGAAATCCGGCGGCTGCGCGCTGACGAAATTGAGGATGTGGGCGGAAAGCTGCTGACTAAGGTGCGCGATGTCGTGACGGAAGTCGTCCGGCTGGACACGTATCTGGGTTTGCCGGCCCTTGAACCGGTCAACGGGTACTTCCGAATGGTGGTTGCCAATGCCGGAAATCGGCAGATTGGCCTGGTCGTGGAAGAAGTACTGGGCAAGGACGAAATCGTTATCAAGAATCTCGGCGAATATCTGCGGCGCGTGAAACTTTTCCCTGGTACGACTATCGCGCCGGACGGCAGCCTCATCCTGCTGATCGACTTGAACCGAATGGTCGCGAATGAGCCTTCGGAACGCAGGCCACTGCAAGCCAGCGCCAGCGCAGCCCGTATTTTTGCGCCGGGCTCGGCCGCCGTGGCTCGAGGCACGATTCCCGCGGAGGCGATAGACCGCGTTGAGCAAGAGCGCCTCATCGTGGTCGCGGACGACTCCATCAGCGTGCGCAAGTTTGTCGGGCGCATGCTGGAAAAGAACGGCTACCGTGTGAAGCTTGCTGCCGACGGCATGGAAGCGGCGGAGCTCGTGACGCAGCACGGATGCCACCTGGTGATCACAGACCTTGAGATGCCGCGCATGACCGGCTACGAATTGATGGTGCAGCTGCGGCAGAGTCCGACGACGCGGCGCATTCCCGTGATGGTGGTGACCTCACGCGCAGGCGCGAAGCACCGCGATCGTGCCATGAAAGAAGGCGCGGCCGCCTTCCTGACGAAGCCTGTGCAGGAAGATCAGCTGATCGCCGCAGTGGAACAACTCATGGGAGCGGAGGCGCGGCCAGTCGTACCGGTCGCGTAAACGAGATGGCCATCAGCACAAACAAGAAATTCCGAGTGCTCATCGTCGACGACTCTGCCTTCATGCGCAAGGTCCTCGAAACGATTTTCAACGCCGACGATCAATTGCAGGTAGCGGGTCACGCAAAAGACGGACGCGAAGCCGTAGCGCTCGCCGAGTCCCTCAAGCCCGACGTTATCACCATGGATATCAACATGCCGCACGTGGACGGCTTACAGGCCACGGCGGAGATCATGACCAAGAATCCCCGGCCGATCGTGATCGTCAGTTCGGAATCAAAAGATGGCGCGGCGAGTACATTGAAAGCGCTCGAACTGGGCGCGATCGAGTTTGTTGCCAAGCCTTCCAGCGGCATCGATCTCGACATGCAAAGCGTGAAGGAAGACTTGCTGCGCAAGGTGCGAATGGCAGCAAAGGTACGGGTCGTGCGCACGGCTTCGACGCTGGCCTCAGCGCTGCAGAAATCGAACGGCGCCGTGCAGACGGCACCCGCACCCGTTGCGCCACGGCCTGCGCCGAGATCTGCTCCCGATCTGCGATTCCCGGTTGTCGTGTTGGCTGCATCGACGGGAGGACCCGCGACGGTCATGCGCCTGGCACCTGGTTTCACGCGCGATTTTCCCGCGGCAGTAATTTTGGTTCAGCACATGCCTGCGGCTTTCACCACACAATACGCCACGCAACTCTGCGAGTTTACAGGCATCCGCGTCAAAGAGGCAGAGCCTAACGAGACCTTGCAACCGGGTACGCTCTACATTTGTCCCGGGTGGCCACCACTTGCGTGTGACTTCAGCGGGACGCATCCAGCTCGACAGCTCCAGCGGACGAATCAACGGATACCTGCCAAATATCGATGCCACGATGGAGTCCGTCGCCGCTTTTGCGGGCGCGATGAGCATCGGCGCCATTCTCACGGGCATGGGCAACGACGGCGCCAACGGCGCGAAGGCTATCAAAGCAGCGGGCGGCCTGGTATTGGCCCAGGATGAAGCGACGTGCGTGATATTTGGCATGCCCGCGGAAGCAATCAAAGCCGGAGCGGTGCATGAAGTTCTGGGGATTGATGACATTTATTCCGCGATTGAAAAGCGAGTGATCGGGATTTCCCGTTCCACGCCAGTGGGAGTGCGTTAATGCGAGTGGCCGCTCCACCAGCGAAATCTCACGTCGCCCGCACGGAGCAGATCATCCTTTTCCGCGTGTCTGGCCAAGTTTTCGCCGTTTCATCCGCTTCGGTGCAGGAAGTCCGCAGCGTGGACAGCCTATCGGGCGCTGCAACGGAAATCAATCAGCCCACACTCCGAAAAGTGCGGCACGTCCTGAGGCGAGGCGATAAAGCGCTCTACGTTGTCAGCGCATCGGCGCATTTTGGACTGCCTGCGGCTTCGGCGAGTCTTGTTTTTGTTCTGCGAAAAACGAGAACCGCGTTGCTGGTCGATGGCATGGACAAAATGGCGACCATGAGCAGATTGCAGGCCCTGCCGCCTTGCGTATTGCCACGAAGAGCGGAACTGGTATCGAGGATTGACGGCTTTGGATCAGAACGTGATACCGGTGGTGAACCCAGAAGGGTTCTTGACCGCCGAAGAGTTTGCTCTGCTTGACGCCTCGCTGCCTCCACTCGAAGCGTCAGAAGAACCGGCGAACGGCATCACGGAGTTGCCGCAATGACTCAGACGGGTGAGCTCGCGACGCAATCGTTCGTCCTGCTGCGGCTGGGTGAGCGCCGGTTTGCGGTGGCTGCCACACAAATCTCAGAACTCGTGTCCCCGAGCCGCATCTTCCGGTTTCCGCATCACACGGCAAATCTCGAAGGCGTAATTCTGCGACGCGGGCGAATAGTGCCCGTCTGCGATGTCGCGGAGACTCTCCTCGGCAAAGGCTTGTCCTCGCGAAGATTCTATTTGATTGCTGTCCGGCACTATGGGAACAAGTCCGAGTGGATAGCGCTGCCCGTGACGGGCGATTGCGAACTAATCACGGCGGAAATGACGGGCTCTGGAGATGCGGATGCGCCCCACGTTGCTGGTTGGATTTCGCACAATGGTGAAGTCATCGAAGTTTTGAATTTGGATGCGCTCACGCCCGGCGAAATGGCATTGTCAACCAGCGCTACCCCTGCCGTTCTTCTGGAGGCCAGACCGTGACGCCTCCGGGACGCGGGCCCAAGATTTTGTTGATAGACAGCAACGTCTACTTCGCGAAACGGCTTGGCGATGCCTTGAAACGGGAAGGCTTCGAGGTTGTTTCGAGCACGCAAGCGGCCTATGCGCTAACGACTCTCGAATACGACGCGCCGTCCGCAATCTTGTGCTCCACTAACATGCGCGAGATGGGCGCTCTCGAGATTGCGAAAATTATTCACGCGGATCCGAAAAACGGCTCGCTTCAAATCATCGCTCTCGGGGACGGCAGCCAACGCGCGCTCATGGATGCTTTTCAGGCCGGCTGCGACGATTACATTGACCGCCAAACCGCCCCTGCGGCCATCGCTTCGCACATTAAAAGTATCATCGTCAGCAAGGCGCAGGGATTTCAGCCAACGCAAATGCTTACGCAGTCGGATACCAGCCTCAGCGGCAGTCTTACACACCACGACCTTACAGGTGTGATGCAAATGCTCGGCCATGCTCACCAAACCGGCGCGCTGCATATCAATGCCGGCGAAACCGACGGGGTGCTTTTCTTTGACGCGGGAGAGATTGCCCACGCGGAATGCGGCAGCCTCTTCGGAGACGAAGCGGTAATTCACATACTGAAGAGCTGTGTGCAGGGCGGCACCGGGGTCTACAAATTTGCATATGGGGCGAGTTCACCGCAGCGCACCGTGCTGCGATCGGCGACCGATCTAATGCTCGATGCCATGCGCGAGTACGACGAAGGAGCGCGCGACATGGCGGATAAGGAAGCGCTATGAGCGAGGCGATGATTGTTCCACCGCTGAACCAAACGGAAGAGAAGCGAACGCCGACAGTGTATTTTATCGATGACAGCGCAACCATGCGTGAAGTGATCAAGATCGCGTTCCGCCGCGAGAGCATCAACGTGATCACCTGCGCGGATGCGGCGTCTGCGCTCGCCCAGTTTGAACAGAACAAGCCCGACGTGGTTATTACCGACGTGATCATGCCGGATCAGGACGGTTACTCCGTTTGTAGCCAAATCAAACAACACCCCGAGTACGGCGGGACTCCTGTCGTGCTGATGTCCGGCGTCGTAAATAAAAGCGTGGCGGACAAGGCGGTGGCGGTGAAAGCGGACGAGTTGATTCGCAAGCCATTTCAGCCGCAGGAGCTGATTGGACGCGTGAAAAGTCTGCTGGAGCCGAAGCACGCACCGGATGTACGCGTCGCGGAACGCCCGGCCACTACAAGCGCCCTCAATAACCTATTCGCACCTCCGCCGCCGCCGGCTCTGCGGCCCCTCACGCCGCCCCCCGTTGCCGATCAGAGGACCCCAGAATCCATCTGGCCGAGAGCTCTCGCCGAGGCTTTCATAACACCCCGCCCTGGTGACGCCGCAATGGTTCAACAGAATATGCAGCAGCCGGGAACAGTTGCCTGCACGGCCGGGGCCGACCGCGGCAGACCTCCAAAAGTTGCGCGCTGAAATCGCCCGGCTTGACCTGCTCGTCAAGAAACTGCAAACGGAAATGCAGATTGAGCGGCAATACACGCAGGCGCTCGAACTCCAGATACAAGCGCTTACGCGGATCGATTAGCCGACCGCGCCAAAGTTACTCTTTCGTTTGACTGCTCGTTACGTAAAGTTGACGCTCGCAGTCTAATTCGCTAGTTTCGTTCATTGTTTTCTGAGCGGCCATTCTCTGAGCTGGGGGCTTTTATGAATGGAAAGCGCGGTTCTACCATCTCGCGGCGCGAGTTCGCGCGGCGCGCTGCCATCGCTTCCGCAGTCGCGGTGGCTCCCGCAACGACTCTGTCGGGACGGCCAATGCTTTCAGAATTCGCCGAACAACAAACAACGAACACGCCATGGCTATCGCCTGAAAGCCAGGCGGAAGCGGAAGCGCGCTATCAGTCAATTCTCGGCGTCTACGGCGCTCGTTTCGCGGAGCCGCAAAAAGCTGATCTACGGCGGCTATGCTTTTCGGCTCAATTGCCCCTCGACAATCTGCGTAAGTTCACACTCGAAAATGGCGACGGCCCGGCGTTGTATTTGAAACCGCTGGTGGAGCGGGAGAAGAAGTCCGGGCCCGCTGCTATTCCTCGTGTAGCTGGCCAAAGTGCGAAGAAGCCCTGAGGAAAGTCCGCTATGCCAACCGAAGAACTTTTCTACCTTCCGTTAAGTGAGCTCGCCAAGCAGATCGAGAGCAAGAAGCTATCGCCCGTCGAGTTGACGCAGATCTATCTGGACCGTAGCACGAAATTCGGTCCCCGTTTCAACGCCTATGCGCGTTTAACGCCGGAAATTGCGCTGGAACAGGCTAAAACGGCAGAGAAAGAAATTCAGCGCGGCCATTACCGCGGGCCTTTGCACGGAATTCCGTATGCGGCGAAGGATTTGCTGTCCGTAAAAGGCGTCCCGACTACGTGGGGTGCGAAGCCGTATGCGGATCAGGTTTTTCACTACGATGCAACCGTCATTGAACACTTGAACCGAGTGGGCGCGGTTTTAATCGGCAAATCGGCAATGGTCGAGCTGGCTGGCGGAATGGGCTACCGATTTGCATCTGCATCGCTGCAAGACGCAACTAGAAATCCTTGGAACACAAAGTGCTGGACTTGCGGGTCTTCGTCTGGCTCCGGCGCCATTGTGGCTGCGGGTCTAGCGGCGTTTGCGATTGGGACTGAAACATGGGGTTCGATCATCTGTCCTTCGGCTTTTTGCGGTGTAAGCGGTTTTCGGCCCACTTACGGGCGCGTGAGCCGTTATGGAGCAATGGCGCTTGCGCCTTCGATGGACAAGATCGGTCCGCTGGCACGCACGGCGGAAGATTGTGCGCGAGTCTTCGCCGCGATTGCCGGCCACGATCCGAAAGACCGCAGCACCCTGCCGATTGACAAAGGGGCATTCACGTATTCGCCTTCGTTGGAGTTAAAAACGCGACCTCTCAAGGTCGGCTGGCTCACGAACGCCTGGAAATCATTGGACGCGGGAGTGGCAAAGGCCATTCTTGCAGCGGAGAAAATCGTACGGAAACAATTCGCGAGCATAAAGGGAGCCGGGCTCCCTGAAGGACCGTTTGAAGATGCGGGGAATATTATTGTTGCGGCGGAGTCTGCGGCTTCTTTTCGCGCGCTGATTCGTTCCGGCCACGTCAGTGAATTGAGGGATCCACTGGGCCAGATCGCGGGCTACGTCAAAGAACAATACACGGCTGCGGATTATTTGCGCGCGCTGAGCGTCCGAGAGATCCTGCAGAAAAAGATGGAAGAGCTGTTTGATTCTTTTGATGTGCTAGTCGCAGCCGCTCAGCCCGTTCCCGCATCTCCGCTAGAAGCCAACCTGGAAACCGATCTTGCCTTTCCTGATCCGCTCGGAGCCATCGGGAACCTATGCGGGCTGCCAGCTCTTTCCGTTCTCTGCGGCTTTACGGAGAAAAATCTTCCCGTGGGATTGCAATTCGTGGGGAAGGCTGGAGACGATTTCACCGTGATTCAGGCGGCGCGAACATTCCAGCTTCACACCGAGTGGCACCGGAAACATCCAAGAATAGTTTGAGTCGATGTGAATGATTTGGGTGGGACGCGAACTCTAGGCGTTGGAACGCGTATTTAGGGCCTCTCGCACCGCTCGCAAAATGCCGCCGCGGCTGAAGGGTTTTGTGAGGAGTCGCATATTGATGTCAGCTTGCGCCGTTTCGGCCGCCGCCTGTTCGCTGTAGCCGGACATGTAGACGGCACCAATCCCGGAATGCTGCTGCTGTAATCGCCCCGCTAACTCCCTGCCGGTCATGCCAGGCATGACCATATCCGTGACGAGGAGGTCTATGGTTGCCTCGTGCTGCGCTGCCAAGCGCAACGCGTCAGCTCCGTTGACCGCTTCAATCACCGTGTAGCCTCCAGATTCCAAAAATTCACGAGCCACTTCGCGCACGTCCTGTTCGTCTTCCGCAAGTAAGATGGTTTCCATGCCGCGGGGCGCTTCGGCAAACGCCAGAGGCATGCTCGCTTTGTCTTCGGGCTGCTCGACGCGAGGAAGATAAATCTTGAAGGACGTGCCCTTGCCGACTTCGCTGTACACCCAGATGAAACCGCCGCTCTGCTTCACGACGCCATAAACAGTCGCGAGGCCTAGCCCAGTTCCCTTGCCCGCCTCCTTGGTCGTAAAAAACGGCTCAAAAATATGCGTCTGCGTCTCCGCGTCCATTCCCGTGCCGGTATCGGAGACCGCGAGCAGAACGTATCGCCCTGGCTTCACGATCGGATGCGTCGAGTTATACGTGCGATCCAGATCGGCGTTCGATGTTTCGATCATCAGATGACCGCCCGTGGGCATGGCGTCCCGCGCGTTCACCGCCAAATTCATTATGATTTGTTCCATCTGGCTGGCGTCCGCGCGAATTGAACCCAAGTCCGGTGCAGTGCGAATCCTCAACTCAACGTCTTCGCCGATTAGCCGAGGCAGCAGTTTGCCCATGTCTTCGACGACGCCGTTCACATTCATCACGCGTGGCTGCAACACCTGCATGCGGCTGAAAGCGAGCAGCTGCTTCGTCAAAGCCGCCGCGCGGTCTGCCGCGCGATCTATTTGGGAAATTTTTCTCGACATGCGATCCGCGGGAGGCAATGCATTCATCAAGAGCTCGGTATGGCCCTTGATGACCATCAAAAGGTTATTGAAGTCGTGCGCCACGCCACCCGCCAGCCGCCCTACCGCTTCCATCTTCTGGGCTTGACGGAGCTGCTGTTCGAGTAGATGCCTCTCGCCGATATCCTGCGCCACAACGAGGCGCACCTTCCGCTCCGAGTAGTCGAACTGGTGCGAAATTATCTCCACTTCAAGAACCTTCCCGTCTTTCTTGCGGTGTTTACAGAGCCCTTCGTACCGTGCGGCGGCGCAATCTTTCCGGGCAGGCGCTTCGAGGGAACTCTGCTGTTCTTCGGGCCAAAGGTCGAACATACTCATCCGGCGAAATTCTTCCGGCGTAAAGCCATACTGCCGAACAGCTGCGTCATTCACCTGAATAAATTGCAGAGTATCGTCCTCCATCACCCAGGTCGGCAATGGATTGCGCGAAAAGAGAAGCCGAAATACAGATTCGCTTTTGCGAAGTGCTTCCTCGGAGCGCCGCCTCTCAATTGCCAGAGCGATATGGCCTCCGACGGAATCGAGGAACTCGAGGTCCCTCATGTCATAAGCGCTTTCATTCTGATAGTTCTGTACAACCAGAACGCCGATGGTCGCCGTCGGTGTTTTTAATGGCACGCCGAGCCAAGCCGGAGACGGTGAGCCCACCAGTTCGACCTCTCCCTGCTGCGCAAGGCGGTCAAACTCGGATTGGGGAATGAGCATCGCGCTGCCGGTGCGAAACACAAAGGCGGTGCAACTGCGTCCGACTTTCTGGGGCGGAGGAGCAGCATCAAGCTGATCCACAAAAAATGGAAAATAGAATGCATCCTGGGTTGGGTCATGGAGCGCAACGAAACAATTCTCCGCGTAAAGAACTTTTTTAGTGCTTGATGGATGCCGTGCAAGCAACTGATCCAGATTTGCGGTCTGATTTAAAGCATGAACCACTTCCGAAATAACCTGGCGTTCCGCCTCCATGCGATGCAGCGCAGTTACATCGAGAAAACTTGCGACCAGGCCTTCGACAGCCGGATTGCTCAGGCAATTGGTAATCGCCACCTCAACCCAGCGCCACTCTCCCGTCTTGCTCCGCAGGCGGCAGCGGCCTTTTCGACTACCTTTAGGGAATCTCAGCGAGTCCGCAAAGACGATCCCGCATTTCACTTATGTCATCCGGGTGCAGTGAAATCCGTGAGCGCCCTCCCAACGAGTTCGTCTGGAAGCCAGCCGAGGACCCGAGCGGACCTCCGTTCACATGAAGAATAATTCCGTCTGTACTGAGAACGGCCAATAGCTCGCGAGCACAATCGAGCAATGTGGCAAGTTGCTCTGGGCCGGTTGTTGCGCTTGGCTCAAGAAAAGGGAGTTGTGACATAGGTCGCAGCTAGCGAAAACGTTTTCGTACCCCAAGGGACCGCGGTGGATACAAACTCCTCCGCCTTACGATCGCGTTCTAGAAGGACCTTACGGGCTGTGGATTAGCGAAGCGTTTGATTATAGCGGATTCACGAGGCCTGGCGAAGACGCCGGACAGGCGAGTGTTGCGAAAACATGACTGTCCGGAGGTACAGGGTCTGACGGCTCAAGCCGGCCCACTTTCCACCATAGAGAGAGCATGCTACGCTCCATTCCGTTCCTGAACAAATCTTGGTGCGCCAGCTTCTCAAGAATAAGCCCATGCTCGTAGGAGGAAATGTGCCAACGCATGACATTTGGAAAGACATGTTCGTCCTCGGACTCCCCCTGCTGGAGAAGATTCTCCGGCCAATCATCGTGTACGCATTCTTGGTCGTGAGCCTCAGGCTTTCCGGAAAACGCGAACTAGTTCAGCTCAATCCGTTCGACCTCGTGGTTCTGCTGACACTTTCAAACACCGTGCAAAACGCCATCATCGGTGACGATAACAGCGTGTCCGGTGGCGTGATCGGGGCCACTTCCCTGCTGATTATCAATTATCTCGTTGTGCGCTTTCTATATGGTCACCATAAACTCGAGCAGATTGTCGAGGGTGATTCCGATGTGCTGATCGACAATGGGAAAGTGCGAGGCGCGCGATTGAAGAAAGAGTTGATCACTGCGTCTCAACTGGAAGCAGCGGCAAGAAAACAGGGCTTTGACTCGCTCTCGGAAGTCGACAAATGCATCCTTGAGCCAAGCGGAACGCTCTCCTTCACTGGGAAAAAGCCTGCTTCCGAAGAAGTCCGCCATCAAGAACTGCTCGCCCGGATGGAAAAGCTGATGGAAGAAATTGTGCGGCTGAGGGGCTCGCAGCCACCGGCCCGTGCTTAGCCTATGCGAGCCAGAGGAATCCTTTGCTAGTGCAAATAAAAGCGGTGACCGCAAACGCAACGCCGCCCGCTGCAATCAGCATGCCCGCGATCCAATATCCTCGCCGCTTGGTAAGTAAAGTCATCGAACAAATCACCAGGCCGACTTCGATGAGAGCCTCTCCTCCGTCAAAGCGATCAGCACGCCGGCTGACGAGGTCTCGCTCCTTTTCCAGTTCTTTCGCTTTCTCGCCGATGTCGTCTTTGTCCCCTTCGTACCGCTCCACTTCCTTCTTATATTTCTCGTGCAATGCTTCAGTTTTTTCCTTGTCCTGCGGAGCCAGCGCGCCAAGCAGATCCGCGACGCTCTGCATTTCGTGTAAGCGTATGTTCTTCGCCTGATAGTAGGCCCATTGATCGGTGGCTTGCGACTGCAATAGCAGCTCTTCCGTGTGAGCGCGATGACCAAGAAGCGTGTCCGCCGCCACAAGCACGGCAAGTATAGCGATTGTGACGGAAACGGAAATAAGAAACGGGTTGTCGCCGTGCTCCTCGTGCCCTTCCGGCAGTTCGATACCTTCAGGCATGGATCAGATTCTCCTTTGGACTCTATGAAATTAGGCTTTTCTCAGGCATCGGTTCTAGCCGCAATAGCCTTTAAAGAATCGCTCGCGGCCGCGATCGTCCGCTTAATGTCATTCGTGCGTATGTGCCGCAGAAACAAACGCCGCCTCAAACTGGGACGGCGCAAGGAATATCCCGCGCTCCAACATTTCACGGAAGAACCGTCGCATAGCGCTTCGTGTCGGACCTCTTTGCGTCACTGTAGCTCTTCACAGGCTCGCCAGAAAAAAAGTGTGGCCAGAGATTCCGTTGCGTTGATTTTCCCGGTCGATCCTAGCTTCGGCGAGCGCTTGCTGCAGCCCTTCCAGCGAGCCGGTGAGCCTGCTCCCTGAATCCCTCGTAAACGCCCGGCCGCAAAAGTTCCTTGAGGGTCGCGATTCCGGCGCGCATCGCCAGAGGATTTCCCGCAAGCGTTCCGGCTTGATAGACAGGCCCCAGCGGCGCGACATGGTTCATGAGTTCCGCGCTTCCGCCATATGCCGCGACCGGCAGGCCTCCGCCAATAATTTTGCCAAGCGTAGTCAGATCGGCTCGCACTCCAGCAAGTTGTTGCGCCGCCCCAAAGTGCATCCGGAATCCGGTAATCACTTCATCGACGATGAGCAGGGCGCCGTTCCTCGTGGTAATTTCGCGCAACCCAGCCAGAAATCCCGGATCCGTCAGAACCACACCCATATTAGCGGCAATCGGCTCAACGATGATTGCCGCGATCTTATCCTTGTGTTGAGCAAATAGACGTTCGACGGAATTCAAATCGTTGTAAGGTGCGTTCAAGGTCAGTTCAGCCAGGGCTTGGGGAACACCTGGACACTCGGCGATTCCTAACGTGGCAAGTCCTGATCCTGCTTGGGAGAGAAAACTGTCCGCATGCCCGTGATAACAGCCTTCAAACTTCACGATGAAATCGCGCTTGGTTATTCCGCGGGCCAGCCGCACGGCGCTCATCGTTGCTTCCGTGCCGCTCGAGACAAATCGAATCTTTTCGATCGACGGTATGGCTCCCGTAATTAATGTGGCCAGCTCAACTTCAAGCTCCGTCGTTGCGCCGTAGCTCGTTCCCCGCCGCGCCTGGTCTGCAATCGCTTCGGTAACCGCCCGATGAGCATGCCCCAGCAGCATCGCTCCCCACGAACACACGTAGTCGAGCAATTCATTTCCGTCCGCATCGTAAAGAAATTGGCCGCTGCCGCTCTCGATAATCAGCGGCTCGCCTCCCACGGAACGAAATGCCCGCACGGGACTATTCACGCCGCCGACGAGAATCTTTTCCGCGCGCTCAAAAATCTCCCGCGAATGCCGCCGGTCGATCCTCGATTTTGTGGGTGTCGCACTCATGCCATTTCCGCTGGGAAAGTTTACGGCTTCAGCCACTGAGCTGCATCTTTGGCGTGATACGTCAAAATAAAGTCTGCGCCGGCGCGCTGGATTCCCGTCAAGATTTCCAGTGTCACGCGCTTCTCATCCAGCCAGCCCTTCTGAGCGGCCGCTTTGACCATCGCATACTCCCCGCTCACGTTATACGCTCCAACAGGCACGTCAACCTCTTCGCGAACGCGCCGAATCACGTCGAGATAGGGCAGCGCGGGCTTCACCATGACCATGTCCGCGCCTTCTTCGATATCCAGCGCCACTTCTTTCAATGCTTCCCGCGCGTTCGCCGGATCCATCTGGTAGCTGCGGCGGTCGCCGAACTGCGGCGCCGAGTCCGCTGCCTCGCGAAACGGTCCATAGAAGCCCGAACAATACTTCGCCGCGTAGGACAGAATGGCGATGTCCTGGAACTTGTGCTCGTCGAGTGCCTCGCGAATCGCCGCTACCCGTCCGTCCATCATGTCCGAAGGCGCAACGATGTCCGCGCCGGCGCGGGCATGAGAGAGCGCCTGCGCCGCAAGGATTGGCAGCGTCGCGTCATTCGCGACGTCTCCATTCTCGATCACGCCGCAATGCCCGTGATCCGTGTACTCGCACAAGCACACGTCCGTAATCACCAGCAAGTTCAGCTTCGACTTTCGAATCGCTTCAATGGCCTTTTGTACTACGCCGTGCGCCGAAGTCGAACTCGATCCGCGCGCATCTTTCGATTCCGGCAGCCCAAAAAGAATCACGCCGGGAAGGCCCAGCGCCTTCGACCTCGCGGCATTCCTCCACAATCTTGTCGACGGACTGTTGATACACCCCCGGCATTGAGCCGACTTCTTTTCGCATGTTCGTTCCGGGGCACACAAACATCGGATAGATCAGTCCCGCGGCGCTCAGCCGCGTCTCGCGCACCAATCCGCGAAGCGCTTCGGTTCGCCGCAATCGCCTCGGACGATGGGTGGGAAAGCTCATCCTTGCTCCACTCCGGCAGTGGACCGACGACGCGTCCGGGCAAGATGTCCCTCTAACGCCTCGACCACCGACAGCGCGGTCGTATCCGCCGCCCGTGCAATCCTTTGAACCCCTGCTGCGCTCAACGCCCTTGCCGTAGTTGGCCCTATCGCCACCATCACCGTTCTTCCTTGCATGGCCTCCCATCGTTCTCGGCCAAGTAACTCCATGAAATTATGCACAGCGCTCGGGCTGAAAAAGAGAATGCCGTCCACTCCCTCTTTGAGACTCTCCTTCACACTCTCGCGATCAGCGTCGCTTGGCGGCAGTGTTCTGTAGGCAACCACTTCAGTCACTACCGCGCCGCATCGCCGTAGCGCCGCAGGCAAATCAGGATTCGCGCGGTCGCTACGCGGGAGAAGTACGTTTTGGCCTGCCAGCTCATCCTTCAGTTCCGCGGCCAGCCCTACGCCGCTGTGGTTCGTCGCCACATAGTCTACTGAAAATCCCGCATGTTCCGCCTCTTCGGCTGTGGCCGGACCCACCGCGGCGGCACGCGGTTGTCCTGGCGGCAAGGTGAGATCACGAGCTAGCTGTTGTCTGCGCCGCTCGACGGCCTGAACCGCGTTCGCGCTGGTGAAAATGATCCAATCGAACGAATCCATGCGCGTCAAAGCGGCATCCACCGCTGCGAAATCCTCTGGCGGCGCAAACGAGACTAGCGGAAGTAGTTTGACTTTGGCTTGTCGCGCGGTCAGTTCTTCGAGCAGCTTGCCGCTCTGCGCAGCGGCACGAGTGACCACGACCGTCTTTCCAGCCAGCGGTGATGGGACGGCCTCAGCCACGCTGCCGGCTCACTTCTTCGAGAATATTCTGTGCCCCGGCTTCCATCAGCAGATTGGCCATGTGTCCGCCGAGCTCCGCCGCCTGCTCAGGCGCCGCCGTCGCACGTTGCTTTACATATTGAAGGCCGTCCACGGAACAAACGCACGCTTCGAGCACTAATTCGCCGCGCTCAATCCGCGCCCATGCACCAAGCGGCACCTGGCATCCACCATGCAACGCGCCGAGCAGCGCCCGCTCGGCGATAATTGCCGTGCGCGTTTCGGCGTCGTCAAGGCTCCCTGCCACCTCCGCCGCTTCCGTGTCTTTCAGCCGGCACTCCACGGCAATCGCCCCCTGTCCCACCGCGGGCAAAAAGACCTCGGGAGAAAGCGTCTCCGTGATGCGAGCGCTCCAACCCAAGCGGTCCAGTCCCGCCTTCGCCAGCATCACCGCTTCATACTCTCCGCTTTCTACTTTTCGCAGCCGCGTATCCACGTTCCCGCGCAGATCGCGGACGTCCAGATCGGGCCGGATGTGCCGCAATTGCGCCTGCCGCCGGAGGCTGCCGGTGCCGACTCGCGCGCCGTGTCGCAAGGTGCCAAGCGTCGCACCGTTCGCTCCGACCAGGCAATCTCGAACATCATCGCGCCGGCAAACAGCCGGAAACATCAGCCGCGAAGGTGTGTCCGTCGGCACGTCCTTCACGCTGTGCACCGCAAGGTCAATGGATTCTTCCAGCAGCGCTTCTTCCAGCTCCTTGATGAAAATTCCCTTCCCGCCGATTTGCGCCAGCGGCGACTGTTGCAACTTGTCGCCGGACGTTTTAATAATCACGATTTCCGCTTCCACTCCCGTCCCGGCGAAAAGCTGTTTGCGAACGGACTCCGCCTGCCATTTCGCAAGCAAACTTCCCCGCGTGCCGATGCGCAGGTGTCTCAAGGTTTCTCCCGGTTCGAAAGGAAGAGATCGCGCAACGCTTCCACGTTTTGGATCTTGCGGCGGAGCTCTTTCTCTCCGCGGAGACGCTCCGCCGGCCTCAAAAGCAGTTTCTCCAGCAATTCGTCCATCATGGTTTCCACGCGCTCGCGCTCTGCCGCGCCGAGATGGTTCATGGAATCCATGCGCGCATGAATAAAGGCTGCCCTTTCCTCGCGCAATCGCGCCCGCAGCGCGTCCACCAGCCCGACCAATTCCACGCTCGCTTGCCAGGAAAGAAACTTTCCCACATGTTCGTCCACGATCGTTTCGGCCCGCGGGATTTCGCTCTCGCGCGCGTGCCGGTTCTGCTCCACAATCTCCGTGAGGTCATCCAGGTTATAGAGATAGACGTTGTAAAGCTCCGCGACAGAGGCTTCGATATTGCGTGGCATTCCCAAATCCATCAGGAAAAGCGCGCGATTGCCGCGCGCCGACATGGCCGCCTGCAGAATCTCCCGCCGTAAGAACCGGCTCTTCCGAAGCGACGGAGGACACCACCACGTCCGGCAACTTCAGCGCCGTTTCCCATTCGCCCCAGCCAACAACTTTTCCGCCGAACCGCAGCGCCAACTCATCGGCGCGCTCCCGCGAACGGTTCATCACGAATAGACTGCGCAATGCCGCGGTCCCTCAATTGATTGACTACCTGTTCGCTGATCGTTCCAGCGCCCAGCACCAAGGCGCTACGCGCGTCCATTTTTCCGAAAATTCGCTCCGCGAGCTTCACGCCCGCCGACGCCACTGACATCGGCCGCGTGCCAAGCTCCGTTTCCGACCGCACGCGCTTTCCTACTTCGAGCGCTCCTTGAAACAGCCGGTTCAGCACCGGCCCCGTGGCTCCATACTCATGCGCATAGCGATACGCTTCGCGCACCTGCCCCAGAATTTCCGCTTCGCCCAAGAAGCATGGAGTCCAGCCCCGCAGCAACGCGAAAAAGATGCTGCACCGCCTCGCTGATCGTAGTGATGATAGAGCGACATGCCGAGCACATCCGGACGCACGGAATGAAACTCGCTTAGAAACGAGGACAGCCCCGGCGCGCATTCACGCGAACTCTCCGGCGGCACGCCATACATTTCGCTGCGGTTGCACGTCGAAAGCACCAGCGTCTCTTCCAGGATTCCTCGCGCGCGCAACTCTTCCGCGGCCCTGCGCGACTGTTCCGCCGTGAAGGACACCCGCTCGCGCACCTCCACGGGCGCCGTGCGGTGATTCAATCCGACGAGAACGATTTCCATGCTTCGCGTCACGCGCTCCTAAAAATAGCGGTGACTATGCGAGAAATACAAGTTCACCACCGTAAAACTCATCACCACAACAAAAAAATTAAAAATGCACAGCTTTGAAGCCCGCGCTCCGCGCCATGCCGCCGTCCTTGCCAAATGGAAGTAAACCACGTACAGAAGCAGCACCAGCAGAGTGATCACGTACTTCGGATCGAAGTACCAGAATTGCCCTTGCAGCCGGTCCACCCAGACAAATCCGAGCGCCGTTCCTATCGCGATGGAAACCAGTCCCACCAGCACGCTGGAGCGGCTCATGCGCTCCAGCAATTCCAGCGGCGGCAGTCGCCACACAATGTCGCCAAGATTGCGGCTGCGCAATAGCCGCTCTTCGCCCAGAAAAATCAGGCTGAAAACAAACGAGAGCGCGAACGCCGCATACGCCAGGATGCTCAGCGTGACGTGAAATGCAAACGCAACGCCGTGCGCAGGTCGTGGGCGACAACCGGTCCGCCGGTGCGAGATGCGCCGCAAGAAAAAACACCAGGATAAACGGCAAAACAAACGCTCCCACGGAACGCTGCCGGTGAAACAGCTCCAAGCCCAGATAGGTCAGAGCCAGCAGCCAGCCAAACAGTGACATCGAGCCATAAAGATCATGGTACGGAACCGTATGTAATCCGCGCGAACGCTCCAGCAGCGCAAAATAGTGCGCGATGAGCCCGAGTCCGAGGAATAGCGTCCCCAGCCGCCCGGTAATCTCCTTTCCCGTACTCAAGAATCGGAGATAGCAACTCAAACTTCCGGCGTACGCGAGAACCGTCAAAATGAAAAACAAGTTTTTCATTAGATCTGCGGAGCCTAATTCTCCCGCCGTCCTCGCGCCGGGCAACCTGCAACCGCCCCGATGCTAAGCTCAGTTTCAGCAACGATACTCAGAGTATAGCCCACCCACAAAGTACCCGCTAACTGGATTGCCCCTCTCTGCAAGCGCTTCCCGGATTTGCTATCCTCTTCGTCAGGCGCAACATGACTACCACCTCGGCTCAGCTCAATCGAAAGGATTTATTCCTCCGCGCTTGCCGCGGCGAAACGCTCCCGCGCCTGCCCGTCTGGATGATGCGCCAGGCCGGCCGCTATCTTCCCGAATATCGCGCCATCCGGGCAAATCACGCATTCCTGGAAGTCTGCAAGACGCCCGATCTGGCCGTCGAGGTCTCGCTGCAGCCCTTTCGCCTTCTCGGCGTCGATGCGGTCATCGTTTTCTCGGACATTCTAATCCCTGCTGAGGCCATGGGCCTGAAGCTTGAACTTGGCGATGCGGGGCCCAATTTACCGGAGCCCGTTCGCTCCAAACGCGATGTCGACAAGCTGCAGCTCTTCGACCCGGAGATCGAAACGGGATTTCTGCCGGAAGCCATTCGCCGTATCGTCCGCGAAATTGGACCGACGGTTCCCGTCTTGGGATTTGCAGCCGCTCCATGGACATTGGCCTGCTACATGGTCGAAGGCCGCACGCAAAGAAGGTTTCGCCACGGTAAAGAGTTTTCTGCTCCACGAGCCGGCGACGTTTCGCAATCTGTTGCATCGCATCGCGCAGGCGACCATCCCCTACTTAAAAGCTCAAATCGCCGCTGGTGCGGCTGCCGTTCAATTGTTCGACACCTGGTGTGGCGAGCTGTCTCTGCGGGACTACGAAGAGTTCGCTCTGCCTGCAACGCAAGAGATCATCTCCGGCCTGGGCGGCTCTGCTCCCGTAATTTATTACACGAAAGCCTCTCACCATTTGCTGCCTGCCGTGGCGCGCTCCGGCGCCAATGTTCTAAGCGTCGATTGGCGCGTGGATCTGCGCGAGCTTCGCGACAAGCTCGGCCCACAAATTGCCCTGCAGGGAAATGTCGATCCCGCAGTGCTCTACGGCCCGCCGGACGAAATTCGCCGTGCCACGCAGGAAGCTATGCCGCGCTTGGCGGGAAGGCCACATTCTCAATCTCGGCCACGGAATTTTGCAGCACACTCCCGTCGAAAATGCCAAGCTCTTTATCGAAACGGGCCAGCAATCCTTGCTTCAGGAAGCCAAACCCGCGGCAAGTTTGCGTTAGGGGACTTTTGTCGTGACCATCGCGAATCCAAGCCTGCAAAGCATGCGCGAAGAGCTTCGCGTCAGCGAGGAATTTCTCGCCCGCTACAACCGTCCCGGCCCGCGCTACACCAGCTATCCCACCGCGCCTGTCTGGAACGATGCCTTCGGCCCCGCCGACCTCGAAAAAGTCCACGAAGAAGCCGAGCGCGCTAAATCGCCCGTCTCGCTCTACATGCACATTCCTTTCTGCGAAAGCCTGTGCCTTTTCTGCGCCTGCAACGTCATCATCCAAAAAGACAAGCGCGTCGCTCCGCCTTACCTGGAAATCTTGAAACGCGAAATGACTCGCGTCAGCCGCAGCGTCTCCAGCGATCGCCCCGTCGTGCAGTTCCATTGGGGCGGCGGCACGCCCACTTATTTGACGCCCGCGCAGATCGAAGACCTCTTCGGTTTCACCCGCGAGCACTTCACTTTCGCTCCCGACGCCGAAATCGGCATCGAAGTCGACCCGCGCGTCACCACTCGCGAACATCTCGAAACTCTACGCAAACTCGGTTTCAATCGCCTCAGCATGGGCATCCAGGATTTTCATCCTCGACGTCCAAAAAACCATCCACCGCATTCAGCCGTTCGAAATGACCCGCGACCTGATTCAGTCCGCGCGCGAACTCGGCTTCGAAAGCATCAACGTCGATCTCATTTACGGCCTTCCCTACCAGACCGCCGAAACTTTCGCCCACACCGTCGATCAAATCCTCGAGCTCGCTCCAGACCGCGTCGCCCTCTTCAGCTACGCCCACGTCCCCTGGCTGAAAAAGCAGCAGGGCTCCTTCGCCGGCCATCTCCCCGAAGGCATGGAAAAATTCGAAATCTTTCGCACCGGCCTCCTGAAATTTCTCGAAGCCGGCTATCTCTACATCGGCATGGACCACTTCGCGAAGCCCGGCGACGAACTCGCCGTCTCCCAGCAAAATCGCACGCTGCACCGCAATTTTCAGGGCTACACCACCAAGGCCGGCGCCGACCTCTACGGCATGGGCATCACCGCCATCAGCGGCATCCAGAACGCCTACGCGCAAAATTACCGCGACATCCCGAGCTGGGAAAAAGCCGTCGCCGAACGCGGCATCGCCACCATGCGCGGCTATCACCTTTCCGAGGACGACCGCCTTCGCCGCGCGGTAATCAGCCGCCTGCTCTGCCACACCATCGTCCTCAAAGACGAAATCTCCCGCGAATTCGGCATCGACTTCGACAGTTACTTCGCCGACGAACTCCGCCGCCTCGAACCCTTCCGCGAAGACGGCCTGGTCCTCCTCGACCCCGACGAAATCCGCACCACCTGGCTCGGCCGCATCTTCATCCGCAACCTGGCCATGATCTTCGATCCCTACCTCGAAAAGCAGCACCTCAACGCCAAGCCCCTCTTCTCCAAAACTCTCTAGCGTATTCTCCTTCCCCTAGCTTCGACTTTCGAAAAAATAAGGTCGCCGTGCTTTCCCGTTGTCACACTAAGAGAGCATCGCGTACACTCCTAGCCTGGCTAGGAGGCCACCACTTTAGCAAAAACCGCGGACTTGCTCCCCGGTACGCTGGACATGCTGATTCTCAAAGCCGTATCCTTGAAACCTTTGCATGGCTACGGTGTGTTGCTGGTCCGATTGCAACGATATAAACTTTGAACATGGACTCCTCCTGCATCGAGGGCCCATGTCTAACCGCTCCGTCGTCTATTTATATGAAGTAACTGCGCGTGCTAGAGTTCCAGAAACTCCCGCATCTGCTGCAACGCCTCGTCCAGCGCCCGCCGAAAAGCGCTGCCGCGGGGCCGTGGACCGGCAAAGCCCAGTTCGTGCTTCAGCCGTCCATCGACAACCTTCAGATTGGCCCAGCCCAGCATTTGCTCGCCCCATAGCATGGGCATAGCGTAATGGCCCAGGCGGCGCTTGTGCGCTGGCACATAGGCCTCCAGCTTGTACTCCCAGCTCCAGAACAACTGGAAGCGCCGTCGGTCCCAGACCACGGGGTCGAAGGGCGCGAGGAAGCGCAGCCTGTCGTCGACCTGGTGCCGGACGGCCCCGGGGTTCTCGCCCTGCGGCCAGAACCACAGCCGGCCGTCGACCTGGGCATGGGCATAGCGAGATTTGGCGTGATCCTGGAGCTGCCGCACCTCGGCGGCCAGGTGCGGGACTCCATAGCTTAGCAGTCTGCACACATAGACCAGGCTGGCCGCAGGAAGCGGCGCGTAGAGTTGCACCACCATATCCAGCAAATGGCCGGCGCGCACGAGCCGCGCCTCGGGGCTGTCGTCGCGCGGCGGGTGCTCGACCGTCTGGTACACCCGGGTGCCGCCCTCGCGCCGCGCCACGCGCAGCAGCCCGCGATAGTGCAGGCCCTCCAGTAGATGATTGCTGAGCATTCAGGTCGGCGCCCCAGCGCTTAATTCGGCCATGGTCGAAATGCGCCTGCACGTCCTTGGGGTAGGTGGGACCATGCTGGCGCACAAAGGCCAGCACCTCCTGGGCGCGCGCCTGCATCTTAGCGTCCCATGCGTCCCAGGCGCGTGGCGCCCCGCGCGGATGCAGCAGGGACAGGGTCTCGCGAGGCAGGAAACCGTAGTTGATGAAGAAGGCCTCTTCGATCGCCAGGCGCGGATAGCGGCGCTCCAGCTCGCCGACGCGATAGTCTTTAACGCGGTGCGCGAGGATCAGATCCTGGGCGCGAGCGGGCGCGCGAATCGGGTCGGCCTGGACAAAGCCCAGGCGCGCAATGGCCCGCAGCAGGCTGGTGGGCTTGAAAAGGCTGCGCGCGATCATGTAGCGGCGAAGCTGCTGGAGACTGGGGACTTTGAGAGGGCTCACGCGTGGCGTCCGGTAGGGGAAGGATCATTACCCCTAATTCATACATCGCACAGTATTCATCGTTCGCTGATCCGAATTCAACGAAATCAAACTTTGAACATGAACTCCTCCTGCATCGAGGGTCCATGTCTATCTGCTCCGTGATCTATTTATGTGATGTAACTGCTCGGAACAAGACGCCACATCTGCGACTCTTCAACTCCTGCTAAACATAATTCTCCTCAACACATAAGTGCTCAGAGTTCAGTCGAAGTGTTGCAAGTGGTCTCTACAAATGCACCGTAATCCCCCGCCCCAACACAAAAATGAAAACCAGCGACAAGCCCACCGCCACGACGATCCACGTATAGCTCCTGCCAATGCCCTCTGATCCTCTCTCAGCAACCGTCCCTCTCGGAATGTAGTACATCAACCACAGCAGCCCCGAGTGCGCGCCCGCCGCTGCTGGCAATGCGGATTGCCACATCAATTGAATTCCGATCGGATTCAAGAGTCCAGCCACACTCAACACCGCCACCGCCGAGAAGTAAGGAATCCACGTGAGTTTCCGCAGCCGACGCAGGTCGTTCCTCGGAACTCCCACGTACCGAACCAGGCCTTTGCCCACCACCAATACCGCGCCGTAATACGAAGCTATCCCGACGACCACGAGAAGCGCCCGCCACAGCCAATGCGCGGGCAAGCCATCAATCACGGCCGCCCAATCCCCGAAATTCGTGACGCCAGAGAAGAAAAAATACCCGGTGCCAGAAAATAGGTTGAGCGCAAGACTTATGAGCAGAAAAAAGCGCAATCGAACCGATCCGCGCGTCACCCTGCCCAGCACAATCCAAAAGACCAGAGCGGCCGCCAGGTTCGCTAGCGTTCCCCCCGCGGCAACCAGCCGCGAATCACCCTCGCTGGACCACGCCACGGTCGACAACACACCCGATTTCGCGCCGGCCAGCAAAGCCACCGCAGCATGCCCCAACCCTTCGTGCAGCACATCGGCAACTATCTGCGCCACAAGGCTGATGGCAACAACCGTCAGAACGTCGTCGTTCGCCTCCATCGCTACCACGCTAACCCTCGCTGCCGCGATCTCTCCTTCTGTTGGCATTCACGCACCCCGCTTGCCCCAGATGATATCTTTTGAGGTTCAAAGAAAAGACTACCAGGACAATGGCGGCAAAATTCTCATTATTGAAAACGACGATCCTTGCAAATCACTTATACGGTTAGCAGCGTTTATCAAGCGCTACGTCCGTTTTTAGCTGCCGTGAGCTCCTGATTCCAATCCTTCTCTCAATTCGTCCTCTTCTAATCGATTCGGCCCAGTTCCTATTCTCGCGTGGAGAACTGTTACCTTTGACAGTTTCCGGCGAAGCGGGCTGGCGCTATGTAGGACACACATGAGGACCCGGAACCCGACACCACACCCCGGAATAAGGGCATTTCAAGGCCCAATTCTTCACTTAGTCAACTGGGTCCTCCTCCCCTAACAACCTGAGGTAACACATATCTCGCTTGCCGGCAGCCCACTTCTTCGGAAAGCGCGTTAACCAGGCGCTGACTCAACTAGCCGAGTTAGAATCTGGCCTGAAACGCTTTGGCCGACCGCGCTACTTGTTACTTTTGACAGTTCCCTCTTTTAGCCCACGCCGACAAACTCATGGCTCCTAGCCGAGTTTCAATGTACGAGAGTGAGATTGCCAAAACGGAACCATGTGCCAGATTCGTGCACGGTGGGTATCGCCTAGGAGCCTCGGATGAATGTACAAAAAGGAATAACACATAAGGTTGTACAAAGGGGGACCGCGCGCACTCTCGAAAGTGCCAAGAATGTGGTACTGAGCAATGAGCAAGAACGAAGTTTACTTTTTGACCCGGTGGAACTGGGTGAGTATCTCGGGACGGCAGGCCTAACTCGCAAGAGGAAAACGTTGCCGAACTCCTCAGTAGGCGCAGAAGCAGTAAAGGTATTCATCGCCGACGGCAGTCAACTGAGCTGTGAATTGATAGCGGCGGCGGTACGCCGGGGCCGCTATCGGACCCGGGTTGTTGGCTTCGCGACAGATGCGGTCGGAATTCGTGAAGGGCTCGAGGAGAACAAAGTAGACGTTGCAGTCATCGGTGCCCGTCTCGAAGAGCAAGGCCAGGCGTGCTTCAACGTCACGCGAGAGATACTGGCGTCGCACTCCTCCAAACCCAATATCATCATAATACTCGATTCGAACAAACCGACGATGGTCGTGGAAGCATTTCGAGCCGGCGCGAGCGGAATATTTTCCACGGATCAATCATCAGAGTTGCTGTGCAAGTGCATTCACGCGGTGCACGAGGGGCAAGTGTGGGCTAGCAGCAAGGAATGGCGCTTCGTGATCGATGCCTTAGGCCAGTCTCTGCCCGCCAAAACAGTTTCGCTGCGAGGAAGGAGCCTGCTTACAAAGAGGGAAGAAGGCGTCGTCCACCTGGTTGCCGAAGGTATGACCAATCGTGACATTTCCCAAGAACTGAAACTGAGCGAGCACACCGTCCGGAACTGTTTGTTCAGGATCTTCAACAAAGTGGGAGCTTCGAATCGACTGGAGCTAGCCCTTTACGCTATCGATCGGAGAGAAGGCAACGCCGCACTCTAATCAAATTCAGCACAAACTGAATCTTTAGACGTGATTGATGAGAGTGGCGGAGCAGTGGATGGGCCATTCACAACTGTCGTCAGAGGACCACACTTTTATCCGCTCACTGAAACTGCGTTGTACGAATTGGCGACGGCTTGACGATTCATCCGTGCTGCCAATTCGGTCAAGTCCCCATAGGTCGCGTTACCGGACATGTGGTTTTGCGTCGATTTCACTTCTCCGGTTACGGCGTTAACCAGGACTTTGCCACGCAAAGGCCGTTTTGGAGATAACTCCAGGTCATCAATCTGGAACAGTAGCGGGCCACTTCCCTCGTTGCCCTAGAGCAACGACAGCTTAGGTTTGTCATAGGTAAGGTTGTTTCAAGTGCGAATCGTGTGCGCGCGCGGCACGACAAGTCACTACTTCCGCTTCGCATTGTGATTGCGTAGAGGCAGGAGAAGGGGAAACTACCACGCGAGATGCCCTTGCCTTGCACGGCACGTTTTTATGGTACAGCCTCGCCCGGCACAGCCCTCTGGAGGAGAACATCAATGATTATCGGTGACCGCCTAAGAGAATTACGTGAGTCTAAAAAGCTCTCACAGGGGGACGTTGAAAAGCGCACCGGCCTACTTCGGTGCTACATTTCCCGCGTCGAGAACGGTCATACTGTTCCCGCCATCGAAACGCTGGAAAAGATGGCTAGAGCGTTCGAAGTTCCCATGTACCAGATTTTTTACGATGGTGAGGAGCCGCCCAAACTACCTAATCTCACCAAGCGCCAGTCGTCGGGCGAAACCTCATGGGGTAGTTCGGGCAAGGATTCGCGGTATCTGAGCAAGCTTCGCAGACTGTTAGCCAAGTCAGACGACGAGCACCGGAAACTCCTGATGTACATGGTCCAGAAAATGGCGCGCGACTAAAAGAAGGCGTTGAAGAGGCAGGAGAGGGGAATCTACACCCGTTTATGCGGCGGTACCCGTGGAGGTCAGCCATGCTGCACGTTCGACCAGCGGTTGTCGTTAATTGCAGCCGTTCGTCCCTGTTGCTTGGAATGATGGTCTGCTTGCTTCTTTCATCTCTGCTTGTCTTTCTACTTATCTAGGGCCTTTTGCTCCTCCATAGGCCAGCGTTCGTCTATCTTTTCAAGGATGCGTGAGGCTTGGCGAATCGCTCTCGACCAAATGTCTGCCGGCAAAAAACAAACCGTTTTCGATGACCCACTCGCTTGTTGCTTTGGTCCTATGCATAGCGCATATGGCAGTAGCGCTTGATGTCCAACCGGCAAGCGGAAGGGGGCCTGTATAAATTGACAGTTTCGTACCTTACTAAGTCGCAGCATTGTTTGCCGTCCCACCTCGGCTATCTACGAAACGACTTAGAGGAGGTACCTCATGTTGGAACATGTTGTTTGCCCTTCACGGCGGCTTAGCTCACGGGTCGAGACACCCCCAGGCATCTGGGTCTACTGGCTATGTGATGGGCGTTCCGACCTATCACCAGTCCAGAACTTGAGCCTTGGGGGTGTGTTCCTTAACACTCCAAAGACAAGGCCCATCGATTCGAGGGCCGAGATTCATTTTTGTGTCCCAGAAGGACAGATCAGGACCGAAGGTATAGTGCGGCACGTCGCCCCGGGGCGTGGACTGGGACTGAAATTCACAGCGATAAAAGAGGCAGATCGTCCAAACCTTATACGGCTGATGGACCGGCTTCGCAGTCTGTCTCAAGAAGCTGTGTCCCAATCCGCGCTATTTCCAACCCCGTCTGCCAGGCTTGCGTAGTCCTAGAATGCCATTGCTTAAGTGGTTGTGCGGCTTCCGGCAGATTCCTCTTGAACGCCGCGTCACCGCGCGACGAAAAGCAACCATGGCGTTCCGATCACCAGGAACACGAGCAGACAGAAAACCGTGGTCAGCAGGCCAAGTCGGTAGAGCTCACCCTGAGTGAGGTAGCCGCTCCCGACGAAGATGACGTTTTGGCTCCCGCCCTGCGGGGTGATCGTCGAGAAGTAGCTGCTGGCAAAGAGCAGGGCAAAAGCCATTAAGGGTGCGGGAACGCCGGTCTTCACGCCGACTCCCAGGAAAACGTCGAAGAGAGCCAATATCTGCGCCGTCTGGCTGACGAACATGTAGTGCATCAATACGTAGAGCACCAGCAGAACAACGTAAGCAATGGGCCAGGTGATGCCTCCGAGCAGGGACGTCAGCCGCCCTCCGACGTAGCCCATGAAGCCGAGCTCGTTCAACTGGCCGCTCAACGCAAAGAGCACCGCGAGCCAGATAAAGGTGACCAGGGTACCTCCCTGCAGGTTGATGTCGTCGAGCGTGAGGACATTGGTTGCAAGGAGCGCGCCCAGGCCGGCGAAGGCCACGGCAGCGAGGCTCAAGTTCAGTGTCCCCGCCATCACCCATCCTGTCACCATGAATGCAAAAGCCACCGCAACGATCCACTCGTCCCGCGTGAGCGGTCCCATGGTGCGCAGGGCGTCGCGTGCGGCCTTCGGCGCATCGGGGGTCTTGGTCACGCCGGGTGGAAACAATTTGTAAAGGATCAGGGGAAGCAACGCGATCATCGTCAACACCGGAATCGACGCCGCAACGATCCACGAGCCGAAGTTGATCTTCACGCCATAGTGCTCTGCCAACGAGACCGCGATTGGATTGCCGGAAGTGGCGGTGAGCCACAGGGCTGACGAGACGCTGAGGCTGGCCATCCCGCAGAACATGAGGTAGCCACCCATCCGGCGGTTCTTCTCGTCGTCCGGCATGGAGCCGGAATTTTGGGCCAGCGAAAGAATAATGGGGTAGAGCACGCCACCGCGCGCCGTATTGCTCGGAAACGCCGGTGCGATCATGGCATCGGTGAGAAAAATGCTGTAGCCCAACCCGAGCGTGGATCGCCCGAATACACTCACAACAAGTAGGCTGATGCGCCGTCCGAGTCCCGATTTCACGACCGCGTTGGCGACGAGGAAGGCGACGACAACGAGGAGCACGCTCGCGTTGGCGAACCCAGCAAAGGCCTTACCGGGATCGACCGTGCGAGTAAGCACCGCAGCCGATACCGCCAGCAGCGAGGCCGTCAAGAGTGGAAATGAGTTCAGAATGACAGCGAAGATAGCGGCCGCAAATATGGCAAAGAGATGCCAAGCCTCTTTCGTCAGCCCGGCTGGTATCGGCGAGAACCAAATGCCGAACGCCAGGGCGAAGGACAGGGCTTGTTTGAGCAGACTGCGGAAGCTGCTGGTGGTCGTGGCCGCGCTCATTGGCCGTGTTCTCCGCCAGGCGCGGCAGCCGCCGAGCCTAACCGCGCCCGGCCCTTAAGGTCGACGGCCCGCCCGCTAACGGTGCCATCCTCGGACTCAACGACGTACTGCCATTGAAAGGAGTACTCCCCGGTCACCCCGGCGTAACGGCCCGTCCCTCCCAGGAACGTGCCCACGATGCGGTTCCCGGTTGCCACGAATTCACCCTTCAATTCGCTATAAACCTTATCGCCGCGCTCGTCAGTCCAGACACACCGGCCCTGCATGCCGGTGAGACTGTCGGTAAAGCCTATAGCCTGCGCCCGGAACCCGACTCCTAGCCCACGATCCCCGATGAGAAGCAGCGACCCGGTTAGATCGAAGATGGAGGCGCGGTGATTCAAGTCCGAGGTTGAGCGTCTGTCGCGTACCTGAGGCGGACCAAGTACCTTCGAAAGTGCGCCACTCGCCTGTGGATGGAATTCCCGGAGAGGGAACTGTCGGTTGGCTGCAGGCGACCGCGAACAGCAGCGGAGCGAGTACCACCCATCGTCGTCCGAGCGAAACCACCGAGCCTACTCGAGAAAACACTTCCGCAGCTCCTTGGAATGAGCCCGTCGCAGAGTCTCTTCATCTTTCGACTTGTCGTCAGCCCAGGCAGGCACAATCAGTGCAATAAGGAATTCTGGAATAAATAATCGCTCCCAGTATCCCTATCCTAAAACCTTTGGAGGCCCTTCTACACCGGAACATCATTTCCTTCAGATATTCTTGATCCGCCCATGCGCAAATTCATTGTGCGCGCCGGTGGGGTGGGCACGGGACTGTCAAAATCGACAGTCAGACGAATCAAGGAAAATGATCTGGTTTTGATCTCCGCGGGATCCCCGATCCACAGCTCAAAACCTAATTCAGCGAGTAGCCGCTCGAACCAGCGTGAATATCCGGTAGCCTCCATGCCTACCCGCACGCTGATTCCTCGCTGCTTCAGGTCTCGATAGAATTTCTCTGCTTGCCCATCACTGTGGTTCAGTTCCTGTTCACCACACTCAGCAGTCTCTTCTACAAAAAATGCAATCGCCTGAAAGCTCGGGTGGTAATCTACGCCTATAATCATCATGTTCGGCTCCTTTCTCCCGAGCCTATGGTCGTTGAGCAACCAAAGTTTACTCGGGTCGAGGAGCCGACATTGTTATGCAATCAAGTGCCGCTGGCTCCCTGGGGGCAATTCCACTTGTCCGGTTTCGGCGGCGGTCTCAATGGGTCGACGCAACACTAAACTCAAAGTCTAACTGCTTGAATCTCAAAGGCTAAAATCGCTTACAAGTGTTGAATCAAACGGAACACTGCCCTGGCTAGGTTCTGATTGAGTACAGCCCGACAGATCAGTTCTCTTGGGAAGTGCGGTTGGATCAGGCTATTAGAAAGTGTTGCATCGACCGGTTGAGCTGGCAGCGTTAATAGGGACTTACCTCAGAACGGGCCGAGTGGGCAGACTCTTGCTGGGTAATAGGCAGAGCATATCGACATTGCTTCGCTCCTTGGCAACACACAGAGAGTTGCGAATTATTATCTTCCCGCGAGGCAGATCAGCGGGGGATTCATCGCAATGAATACGACGAGGTTGTTAGACAAGTTCTCTTAGGATCGTCATCTGGCGATTCAATGAAATCCACCTGAGAAGCAGGCGGCAGATTTGGGCGGGATCTCAGAAATTTTCTATCTGCCACACATTCTTGGTGGGGCTGGCCTCCAATATGGCCAGCAATTGCCCGTCGGGAGATGGGATTGCATACCCGATGAAGTTGCTAGAACGGAGCAGGACTGAAACTTTGCCATCGAGTGTGACCTTCAGTAATGCACTATCCCCTTCATGACCATGCCATCCAACGAGGAGGCTCCTTCCATCTGCGGACCAGTCTATGTGCATCAATCCGTTCCATCCTTTGACAACCAGATCACGCGTTTTGCCCGAGGATGTGGACCGGAGTTGGATCGTTCCTTGGTTGGAACCGACAGGGACGATGGCTCGTTGCGAACCGTCGGGGGACAAGCTCCAAAAGGCCTCGGGATCGATTTGCGGGGGGCCTTTACTTTTGCCGCTCCGCACATCGAACAGGAAGGTCTCCCGAGTATTTCCCTTTGAGATGCTGTACAGGCAGATTGTCGATGGCGAGCGCGCACACTCCACGGCGAAGATGGCGACGTCTTTGAGGACCAGGCGAGGAACTCCGCCGCGTACCGGAATAGCGAAAATGGATGAGGGAGTTTCAGGGTTGGGGGATTTAGGAGTCGAAACATACAAGATCTCTGAACCGTCGGGCGTCACTCTGGGTTGTGAGAGCTGCTCTGCGGCAGTTACCAGACTCTCCGCCAATGGCTGATCGGTAGCCTGCTTGAAAATCTCTAAAGTACCGTTTCGATTCGAATAAAACAGGACTGCCGTGCTATCCGGTGTCCAGGAAGTCGGAACGCTTACACTCTCATCGAGCGTCAGCCGCCTGTGCGCCAGCAACTGTGTGCCGTCCGCTGCCAGCGTACCGATGTAAATACTAGGCAACAAATTTTCTCTTGTGAAGACAAGTGCTTTTCCATCGGCGCTTCCGGTAATTTGCTTAATCGAGCCGTATCCTTGCGTGACGCGTTTCGGGGGCTGGGAAATCTTTCCCGCTTGCGACAGTGATAGCATCCAAACGCTTGAATCTCGCCGGCCTGGGGTTTGCTGGGTGTCAACGGCGTAGGTCAAGCGGCCATCCGGCAGCCAATGCAGCACAGGGGTTAAGCCGGTGTCTGAAAAAAGGGTCTCGGCGCGTGTCTTCTGCCATTCATTCACCTCAACCGAACGCGTCGGCGCGTCGTACGCCAATGCTGTTCTGATGTATGCGATTCGTTTGCCGTCGGGGGACCACGTCGGCGTTCCCACCCGCGAACCCTTATCGGGTGCAACCTTAATCGGATCTGTTCCGTCGGAACGCATGATCCACACTTCTCGAGCGAGCTGAGGTTTGTAAGTCAGATCAACGCGGCAGAACGCAATGTGGGCTCCATCCGGGGACACCGATCCTCCTGAGCCGTCATCTGTCAATTGACGGGGCGACCCTCCGAACAGCGAGATGCTCCACAAACTTGCCTTCCCTGGCTGGTCCTTGCGAGAGACTAGTAAGTGCGAGCCATCTGGAAACCAGTCGTCCACGTGCGCAGAGAAGTTTGGCGGCAAGGGTACCGGGTGGGTTTCACCCGTGCGAATTATCTTCAGGTAGATACCTGTATTGTCCGCGTAGGCGAGATACTTGCCGTCCGGAGAGACCGCCGCGCTGCTCACGCTATTTTCTGATGAATTCGAGGTCAGCTTACGCTCGATGACCTCCGTTGGCCGCGATGGATGCCGCCACACGGCCCACGCCAGGGCGGCAATCACAATGGGTGAAAGGAAGGCGATGGCAACCCAGGGGCGCAAGAAAGACGATTTCCTCTGCCCCGGAGCGGGCACGGTTCCGATTCCGTCTGGCGCGAAGCCTCCTTCGACCGGAGCTATAAAGCGATAGCCACGCCGAGCAAGCGTCTCGATGAACACCGGTGTTTCCGCCGATTCGCCCAACACATCGCGCAACCTTTTGATGGCCGCATTGAGACCATGATCAAAATCGACGAAGGTATCCGCGGGCCAGAGCTTCTTGTGCAATTCTTCCCGTGTGACGAGCTCACCCGGCCGTTCCAGCAGGGCGACCAACAATTGAAAGGGCTGCTCCTGGAGCTTCAGCTTGACTCCATTCTTGTGTAACTCACCTGCCCGAAGGTCTATCTGGAAGACACCGAATCGGAGAATTTGCGGAAGTTTGGACGGTAGGGACATCGTGCCTCGGCAGATTTGAAGTTTACACCCTTCGAGAAAGCTCGTCACTTTCCCCTGTAAGTCACAGTTGGGAGATAGTTTAGCTCGCTATCTGCTGATGTCTAACTTGTCGCCCCCCGTCGCATTGAGGTACCTGTTTACGGGAAGCAGTGTCGCCCCTGGGGTGACACTATGAACAGTCAATTCCGTAATTGTGTACTTCTGATTTTCATGTTTTTATCTTCTTCCTGCCTTGCCCAAGAGGGACCCTCTACGAGGGCTTTGATTCCCGAGATCCACATCTCTGTCTACGACTACGTCGGTGTTCCCAACAAAGGCTGCGCTGGATGACAAAGGGGTGGGTTTCTATGGGTATGCCTTTTACGACCAGATTCAACAATTGGCGGATGCGAGGAGACTCACATCCGCACTTTTGGGCCATGTACTCGCGCATGAGATCGGCCACCTGTTGTTGCAATCGAATTCCCATTTGATCAGTGGGATCATGGCCGGACGATGGGCTGGTGGAGAATTGCGGAGAATATCTGAAGGAGCCATGTTCTTCATGCCCAATGAATCCAAGATGATGCGACATCGGCTCTCGACTTTAGCTTTTAAAGCCGCGGATAGCCCGCAGCCTTTTGTTGCTGAAACTTCAACTTCTCTCATAAGAGAAAGCACGAAGTAACGTTCGACACCCACGAGTGAATCCGAACGGCTAACTCCCGGAAGTCGCGTAACAGCACACTGAGAACAATGACCCGCAACCGGGTTAATCAGGTCTGGACCGGTTCCCTGCTGCCGCATCCGTGCGCTTTTCAGGGTGCGGGTCTTGACTTGACTTCCGTCGGAAACTACAGCCTTAGGCGAACCTCGCACAAAGTACCATTTTCGAGCGCCAATTCCCGCGCATCCCCAATCCTATTAGCAACTTGCGCCGCACGAGCATGCGATTCGAATCATTACTATATAAGAAATAACTTGACAAGTCATCACAAACTGCGGTAACATACACCGTGAACTTTGGCCTCCAACCCGATCGCGCGTCCCATTTTGGAACCCGTCCTCTACCCGTACTCAACGTCTCCGCGTTATCCGTGTCTGCATCTTTCTCATCCCGATCGTCTCTACCCACGCATTTGCCAGCCCAACTGCTCGGCGCGTCATCTCCGTCTTTCTTTCCGGCTGTCGGCTGTGAGCTCTCGGCTATAAACTTCCCCTTTAAGTTTAAACTCTCAACTTTGAACCGCTTTCTCGCAACCCCTTTCCCTAGCACTTATATAGGCCTTTCCCAAATCGCTGAAAATCCAGCCACTTTAAGTCTCGCATTTGCCACTCTTACGAGCCGCGTCAAGTATAAGTCCAGTGTTTGCCACTCTTACAAAAAACACCCGGGGTGGGGGTCCCCCTGATTAACCGGCTTATGCTCAATCACAATTCCCCTAAGCCCGCGCCCATGCCACGATACAATAGGCAGATGAGCGTCAGGCTAATCGCCTTGGATATCGACGGCACGCTTCTGGACAGCCGCTGGCAGCTTCCCGAGGCCAACCGCGCGGCTATCGCTGCGGCTACCCGGCGAGGCATCGAAGTCGCTCTGGTTACGGGCCGGCGCTACGACTTTGCCCTGCCCATTGCCCGCCAGATCGATGCGCCGTTGACCATGATCGTCAGCAATGGCGCGGTGATTCGCACGCAAGACGGGGAGACCCACCTGCGACACCTGCTCGCTAAGGACACCGCCGAGCGTGTTCTGGAACTTACTCGCCCCTGGCGAGATTCGACGGGAGTCGTTTTCGACCGCCGGCGCGAAAATCAAATCATGATCGAATCCATGAATTCCGATGACCCCATCCGCGCCGCCTACTACACGCGCAATCGCGAGTTCCTGGGAGTGGCAACCCCCTCGAAAGCTGCCTTACGGAAGACCCCATCCAAGTGATGCTGAGCGGAGACGTTGCGCGCATGCGCGAAGCCGAGGCTGCGCTTCGCGGCGCCGCGTTTGCGGCGGAGTTCGCGCTCGCCGTGACCGTCTACGAAACTCGAAACTTTTCGATGCTCGACGTCATCAATCCGGTTTGTTCCAAGGGCGCGGCACTGGCGGAATGGGCCGCGCTGCGGGGCGTGGCGCGCGAAGATGTGCTGGCCATCGGCGATAATCATAACGACCTGGAGATGCTCACGTTCGCCGGCATTCCCGTGGTGATGGGAAACGGCGTGGAGGAATTGAAAGGATTCGGCTGGCACGAAACCGCAAGCAATGACGAAGGCGGCGTGGCGGCGGCCATCGAGCATTTTGCGTTGCGAGAGGCGGCCCCGTGCGCCTGATGCGAGCTTTGCTGCCTTGCGCGTTTCTCTTCGCGGCAGCGCCGTCCTTGCGAGCCGAGCACGTCAATCTGCGGAATGGCCAGCAGCTCCATGTGACGGGTTATCAGCTTATTGGCGAGAAATACCGGCTGCAATTGGCGGGCGGGGTGGTGGAAGTCCCGGTGGACGAGGTCGTTACCATCGAAGCGGAAGATAGGTTTGCGCCACTGCCTCCCGAGGCGTCTGCGACGGCGCCATTTCGAGAAATTGTGAAGGCTGCGGCGGCGCGTTACAGTCTGGATGCGGATCTGATCTCCAGCGTGATTGCCGCGGAATCGAATTTCGATCCGAAGGCCATCTCGAAAAAGAATGCGCGCGGGCTGATGCAACTGCTTCCGGAGACGGCGGCGCGCTTCGGTGTAAAAAACATTTTCGATCCGCAAGAAAACATCGACGCAGGCACGCATTATCTGCGCGACCTGCTCCAGAGGTATAACAACGACCTGGCGTTGGCCTTGGCTGCGTACAATGCGGGGCCGGAGCGGGTTCAGCAGTACGGACGAGTTCCGCCGTATGGCGAGACGGTTTCCTACGTTCGCAGAGTGAAGCGCGCCTACGAGAAAAGCAAAAAAGGTGGTTCGCTTAATGTTGCGCCAGGATCCACCCGCCAACAGAGAACCTCGCGCCGCGCGCGCAAATCCGAGCAAGGGCGCACCGAAACCACACGCAGACTTCTCGGATTGAAATCTCTGGCTAGGCCACCAGCGGCGACGCGAAATCAAGAGCACTCTCCCAGCTAGGGTTCGAAGACTCTCAGCACGATCCAATTTTGAAACTATTGTTGCGGTGGATTGGGATTCGGTGGCTGCAGCGGAGGATTCGGCTGCGGGTTCATTGGGTTCGGCGGTACGCTTGGCGGCGCGCTTGGAGGATTTTGCCCCGCCGTTCCGGCTGGAGTGCCGATAGGAAGCTGCTTGCGAACTCACAAATCCCATATCTTTTGAAGGATCCCAGATAAACTCGAACAGGCGATAATTATGTGCCTGCTCGTAAACCATCACAGAAGCATTGATTGATCTTACTTCCTACGCCAATGATGTTGCCGCCGATGATTGTCGGGGTATCGCCCATGGGAACATTCTGAGAGTCAGTTCCTGCTCCGCTCGAATCGGTTCCTTGCGCGCCAGTGCCTGTGCCCGTTCCGCTTGCGGGTGCGCCCGGAGTGGCACCGGGCGTGGTTCCACTCTGCGGACTGCCGCCCGGTGCGCCAGGAGCTGTACCGGGAGGCGGCGGAGAAGCAACGGGAGCCCCGGCCACGCCTGCAGGTTGGCCCGCGACTGGAAGCTGGATGCCACTCTGGTGCGGCTTGAGACTCCCAATGAGTTGCCCAGAAGGGCCAACATAAATCAGCCGCCAGGTGCCATCCTCCTTATTCATGGGGTCTTTGTAAGCCTGGCGCATGAATCGGAGGTTGCCGAGTTTGGGCTTGACGAGATCGTCCATGGAATTCGGGAAACGGCCAAACTTCATGTAGTAGAGCTTGATGCCACGCTATATTGTTTGCCGCGCCAGATCATGTCCTGCTCTTTTTCGCGCCGGCCCTGCGTAATGATGCGCAAGCCGACCGACATAGTGGCGATGAGAATGAGGGCAGTGAGGGCCACGACGATCAGCAAGGCGTAGCCGCCCTGTTTTTTAGTCACTTTCGTAATTGTGGGCTTTCTGCTCATGTGTTATGCGGACGGTGGGGCGGCCTGCTCTTCGAGCGGCGCTTTGCCGGGAAGCCCGCTGGAAATCTCCTGAAACTCGAGATCGACGTTGCCGATTTTCAGGATGCGATAGCGGCCCAGCAATGTGTCTCCCTCAGTTACGATATACACATCTTCACCATCGGTAATGAAAGCGCGGCGAGGCGAGCCCGTCGGGACAGTGCCATAGCCAAAATATTTGAGGTTGGCAGGCAGCTTCGCCTCCGTGGGGGGCGGTGGGGGTGGAGGAGGCGGCGGAGGTTGCGCGCTGGCGGCTTTCGCTTTTTGCACTTCTGCCGGCGTGGGCGGAGCGATGATACTGAACGGGTTACGCCCGTTGCTTTTGTACTCGGTTTTCTGTGCGCGCTCCAATTCGGGCCAGCGAATTTGCGGGTTCTCTACCGCCAGGACCTTGTAATTCTGAATGGAGTTGGCGGTTTGGATGGCCGGCGTATGCTGGTTCCGTTCGAAACCCCACACAATCCCTGCAATCACGAGCAGCACCACCAGCAGGATCACTTGTTGGCTCTGCTTCATGCGGCATCCCGGAAATACGTTCTGACGTGGAGTCCCACGCTGATGGCACCTGTGGCTGCCTGGTTCCGCGTATCGCTCGTGAGCGCCAATCCATCCACGACGTAAAAGCTCTTGGAGCGCTGCAAGCCGTTCACGAATCGCACAACGCTGCCATAGTCGCCGCTGACGGTTGCCTCGATAGTCACCTCGACCATGCCGCGATTCGGGATTTCTTTCTGCTTGTATGTACGATTCAGAATCTGGAGGCCGGATTTCTTGGCGATTTCGTCGAGCTCGTCGGACATAGAAGAAGAGCCAGTGGTCTCCGGCGGAAGGGACTGTTCGAACTTCTCACAATCTTTCCGGGTGGCAGGCATGTTGTCTTTGATGTCCTGCGCTGACTTGATGTCGCCACGAAGACCTTGAGCTGCAAACTTTGCGCGTCGAATTCTGCTTGCGGGGTGTGCGGCGAGGAGGCCAACTGCCAACTGTAGGTGGCGAGACCGAGGTCCGCTGCCAGGAGCAAGCCGAGCACGAGAGTATCGCGCGCCTTTGAAATGTAAAATCTCGCTGCATCAGCTCCTCGAATACTCCGCAGTGAGCGCCAGTTCGATCTGGTCTGCACCCGCCGCCGCTGTGGGCTTGTGCTCACCGGTCAATTGAATGTGCGTAAAAGTTTTTGAGTCTTCCAATGCTTTTAAGAACTTGAGTTTGGCCTCATTGCTGGTGGCGCCAACGATAAATTCCACTTCGACGCGGCCCTTATCCTGCTTAGGAGAGATGCTGACAACGCGCACGCCGGCGGGCAGAACTCGCTCCAGGTCCATGAACATGAGCGTCCAGTTGAAACTGCGGTCATCGATGAGCTTGTTGATGAAATCGGCGCGCTCGTGAAGCTTGGCATTCTCCTGGAGCGCAAAAAAGCGCTCGAGAGCGCTGCGCCGTTGTTCAAGTTCGAGCACTTGCTGAAGGATTTTTTCGGACTTGGAGCGCATCTCGGCGTTAGCCTTGCGCGCCCGGTAGACGTGCCAGCCCAAACCCAAAAACACAATGACGGCGACGGCGCCCAAGAGACTCGAACCGGCCAGAAATTTCCGGTGAGCCACAAGAGGCTTTGTCGCCAGATTGAGCCGAATCCTCATTCTTCTCCTGTTACTTCCCTTCTCGAACGCGAGATAGTCTATTTTAGCCGCGCAGCAACATCCAACCGACAAGACCTTCCAGTTCACGGTCAGCAAGCGCGCGTGCATCCGCCGGGATGCGTCCATCAGAGACGGCAGTATGGAGCAGCGAGCGAACCTCGCAATGAAACTCCTCTTCGAGCGCCGCACAAATTCCGGCAAACGCGCACCAAGGCCCGCGACACGCACGGACTGAATGCCTTCCTGCCAGGTATCCTGGTAATAGGCAGCGACCGGATAGATGTCTTCAAGCAGCATGTGCGGTGTGAGAGCCGCGCCGCGCGCCGGCAATTCCGTGCATCGGTAGCCGAAGAGGACGCCTTCGCGGACGATCGCGGTCGTCAAAGAAGGTCCGGAAACGCGCGCGAGGAGCGTGGGACGATGCTCATCAACCAACCCAATCGCTGCCAAAGAAGAACTAAGGACGACTCCTGGATGTAACGCCGCCGCTTCAAGGAGAGATTCATATTCGCGGATGATGCGCAAGCGAGCCAGCGCCGTGACAACATCTACGCCTGCTTCACGCGCCTCTTGCCTCATGTAGGAAATAAGCGTTTCGTCGACTTCAAAGGGGACGCTTTTCTTCAACTTCCATCGCAGCATGGGCTCGGCTTCTTCCCGTGAGCGAGGAAAGTCGTCGAAATGCTGAACAAAGACACGGATGACAGGGTCTGGCAGAATCAGTGCCAGGCTCTCATCCCTGGCGCTTAAACGGGAGCAGACGCCGGAAATAGCTGTCTTCAGGGCTGCTCCATCCACTATATTGGTTTCCACCGCGGAGGGAACAAGGGCGCCTGGCGGAAGAACCTCGACGGCAAAATTGTCCAGCCCTCCGGTCCTCGTCCAGCGGGCACCGGCAACACGATCCAGTCTGATTTCAATAGCCAGCGGCGGATGCGGTGTGGCGTCCAGCCAGTTCGCGACGCGGCGGACAAAGTCGCTTTTGTAAATTCCCCTGCGGAAAGTCGCCGCGCTACTCAACGAAGGTCACCTTGTTGATTTCCTTGAGCGTGGTGATGCCTGCGCGGATTTTGGCCAGGCCGCTTTCTCGCAGGGTAATCATTCCTTCTTCGCGAGCAATGCGCTTGATTTCGGACGTAGGCCGGCGGTCCACGATCATTTCGCGGATGCGATCCGTCAAATCCAGTAACTCGCAGATCGCTGTGCGCCCATGATAACCCGTGCCCGAACATTCCAGGCAGCCAGCACCCTCGGAAAGTGCGATGGACGCCCACACCGCGGGATCGAGGCCAGCTTCTTTCAATTCGGCCAGCGAATAAATTTTTTGCCGTTTGCAATTTGTGCAGATCACGCGCACAAGCCGTTGCGCCATGATGCAGTTGAGCGCGGAGACGAAATTATAGGGCTCAACGCCCATGTTGATAAAGCGCCCGATGACATCGGTCACGTTGTTGGCGTGGACGGTGGTGAAGACCAGATGCCCGGTGAGAGCGGACTGAATGGCAATCTGAGCAGTTTCCTGGTCGCGAATTTCGCCGACCATGATCTTGTCGGGGTCGTGGCGCAAGATGGAACGCAAACCGCGCGCGAAGGTGAGACCCTTTTTCTCGTTGACTGGAATCTGAGTGATTCCGCTGAGCTGATATTCGACCGGGTCTTCGATGGTGACGATCTTGTCCTCGTCGGTCTTGATTTCGTTGATGGCGGCGTAGAGGGTCGTGGTTTTGCCCGAACCCGTGGGGCCGGTTACGAGCACCATGCCGTAAGGCTCTCGGATGTAACGCCGGAAACGGCGGACCTCTAAGTCAGAGAACCCACAACGTCCAAGCTTAGGCTCTGGAATTTTTCGGAAAGCGTTTCTTTATCCAGGACGCGGAGAACAGCGTCTTCGCCGTGGCTGGCGGGCATGATAGAGACGCGAAGGTCAATGAAGCGGCCTTTGTACTTCACGCGGAAGCGGCCGTCTTGCGGGACGCGGCGCTCGGCAATATCCAGGTCGCTGAGAACTTTGATGCGGGAGAGGACCGTGGAATGCCACTCTTTAGCAATCGGCTGCATGGCGTGCTGCAGGACTCCGTCAATGCGGTACTTGACGGCCACTTCGGTGTCACGAGCTTCGATATGGATGTCACTCGCGCGCCGTTCCAAAGCGGTGAAGATAATCGTTTCCACGAGTCTGACGACCGGACTAACGGTGCTATCTCGCGTAAGGCGGTCGCCGGAAATGGTCTCTTCGCTTTCTTCTTCTTCCTTGGAAACCTGGAGCGTGAAAGCTTCGGTAGCCTGCTCGAGGACGCGCTGGGATTGCTCGGTGCGCTTGAGGAGGTCGCCAATTTGGCGAGCGGTGGCCACCTTGATGGCCAACTTTTTTCCCAGCAACAAGGGGAGTTCGTCACTCAGCAGGACCAGGCTGGGATCGGCGACGGCGATCGAGAGCGAATTGTTCTGCACCTCGAGAGGCACGAAATTGTAGCGGAACATCAAGTCCGCGGGGATGGTGCGGAAAAGCTCAGGGTCGATGTGCTGCTCGCTTAGATCGACAAAAGCGCAGCGATATCTGGCGGCGAGTTTGCGCGCGAATTCTCGCTCGGGAACGGCTTCCGCGGTATCGGCGGGGGTCCAATTGTGCTCAGATGTAGCCACGGTTTCCTTACTCTACTTTACCGCTCCGCCCGTGGCGGAGAAGGAAAAAATCGGCAGATAGAGCGAAATCAGGATAAAAGCAACCAGCAAACCCATGAAGATAAGAATAACGGGCTCGATGACCGCTACCAGCGCCGAAAGCCTGATGCTAACTTCCTCTTCATAGAACTCGGCAATGCTGGTTAGCATGGGAGCCAATGCACCGCTGGATTCGCCAACCTCGATCATGTCCAAGGCAAGTACCGGCATGGTCCCGCGAGTGGCCAAAGCGCTGTGAAGCGATTCGCCTTCGCGGACCATTTGGGTGGCTTGCGTGACCGTCGAGCGGACGAGCTTGCTGCTGATAGCGTCAGCGGCCGTTTGCAAACCCGCAACCAAGGGAGTGCCGCCGGTAAGGAGCGTGGCCAGAGTGCGCGAGAATTGTGCGACTTGGAATTTGAGGAGCGTGTCGCCGAGAATGGGTATGCGGAACTTGAGCCGGTCGAAGGCCTCGCCGCCTTCTTGCGTCCTGGACCAGAGAAAAACGCCAACTACGGTAAAAAATAAGAGCGCGAAGACGCCGATCACAACGTAGCGATAGTCGCCAGTGAGAGCGATGAGGAATCGAGTGGGCCCCGGCAATTGCACGTGCAGATCGTTATATAAGAGCGCGAATTTTGGAATCACAAAGGTCACCAGATAGGTGACGATGATCGGAGGCGACAGTGATCAGCAGAACTGGATATACCAGGGTTGCGAGAATCTTCTTCTTAACTCCGGTACTGACGCGCTGGTAGGCAATGTAATAGTCCAATACCCCGGAGAGGTTTCCGCTCTTCTCACCCGCGAGAATGGCCGTTGAGTAAACCTTGGAAAACACGCCGGCCTCAGCTGATGGCCTCGGAAAGCGACTTGCCTTCTCGAACGCGGTCACGGATCTTGGAGAGCACGGGACGAAGTTTTGGAGAGGTGGCCCGGTCGGCCAGCAGATCAAGGGCGCGGAGAATCGGCAATCCGGCTTTGATGAGAGTATTAAACTGCTGATTGAGTATCAGGAAGTCAGAGCCGCCAATCTGGCGCTCGCTGCTTCGTTTTATGAACGCACTGAGCAGGCTGCTGCGAGTCTCGACGGAATAGACAAACAGGCCCCTGTCAGCCAGCTTCTGCCGCGCCTCGGCCAACGAACCTGCAGCCTCGACGTGCGAGAAAACCCGGCCGTTTGCATCCGCAACACGGCAGACAAATTCCCCCATACTTCAAGTTTACCTCATCTAGCTAATATGCGGTGTAGTGCCTGATGGTTGGCTGTGCCTCTGGGGAAACGTCGGAGCAATTTAACCTGAATTTAACCTTAAGGCCTTGATTCGGCAGGAGGTTCGCCTTTTACGATGGCGACGCCTGCAGGGACTTCAAATCGAAATAGAGAATCCGGAAGTTGCGGGTCGAAACGCCAATCGGCGAAATTGAACTCGATCGTTACTCCCCCCTCTTCCCGAACTACAACGCGCGCAAGATCTCCGTTCTCGGGTGAGATCTCAAGGTACACAGACTGCTCGGGGCCGGTTGACTTGATTTGCCCCCGCGAACAGTCGCGGCATGTTGAGGTTTGCTTTCTTCCCCGCGCAGCGGGCAGTACAACACACTGTTGCCCGGGGTATCGGGCTTTTCAACCGTGGTGAGCTCGACGCGCGAGCAAATCCGCGACAATTTCATTTCGCCTGCAAGCAGCGCCAGAGGGGTTCGCCAATCTGTACTTTGCTTTGCAGGAACACGCATCACGGTATGATCGGCAGGGACGTAGAACCAAGCCGTCTTGCCGTCCACCAGAAACAGATTCTTCTCCGGCGCCTCGTATTCCCAACGCATTTTCCCCGGCCGCTGGAAGTAGACCGTGCCCGATTCACTGCGAAGGACATGTCCGGATTCGGAGTAGCGCTCTAGAAATCTCGCCTCCAGCACATGGGCGGAACGATAGCGTCCTTCGAACACGCGGATAAGAGCCTGTACTTGGGAGCCGAGAGCGGGGATGCTCCCGGTGAGGGCCAGAAGCCACAGCAGTAAGGTCATACGACCAAGTTTAGCAGGGATTTGTGAGAGGGCTTCTAGTTGACGGGACCAGAAGTTCCGGCGACGTTCGGAACCGCGGCGCAAGTGCCGGCGCCCACGCCGATGGCCGCAGCACCTGGTGTGACAAACTGGATCAGCCCAGTCTGGTCCGCGCAGAAGGCGCGCACCCCAGTCGTCTGCACCTGCGTTGGAGTGGCATTCATCTCGAATCCGTTGTTGACACCGGCAACAGGGATAGTTCCGACAGCGTTGAACACATAGCCGCTCTTAATGTTCGGAGCGACACTCAAGAGCGGTTCGATCAGGCAGGCTCCAGCCGCAGTCGCGACGAGGCAAGGGGGTGCTCCGCCCAGATTCGCCAAACCGGCTGCGTAACCGCTGCCCCAAGTCGATTGATAGGTCATTTCCGCAGTGTTGATCGTGCGGACCGAGGCTACAGCGGATGCTTCATTCGCTGCGATCTTCGAACGCAGCAAGTTCGGAATGGCGATGGCTGCGATGATCAGAATAATCGCGACGACGATCAAAAGTTCGATGAGGGAAAACCCTTTCTGTGGTTTTTTCATTTTGACTCTACCGAACTGCGATAATTCCTTTCGGATCTCATACAGCGAAAACTTTGTCTCTATTCTAATGAGCAGTTTATGGGCCACTTCCGCAGTGGCCGGCGCCTTATCGCACCGATAATGCGGAGCTCAATTTGAAGCCGAGCCAAGCAGTGGTCAACTGCGCTGCATCATAATGGCACAGCAATCTGGGGGCAAGCTCACTCACAGGTCCCTCGAAAGGTGCCAATTCTCAAACCAGGCCGACGACAACAGTGCAGGGGAAACGAAGGATAAGGATTACTGTCATGCACTGTTCGAAAACTGTCTTGGCGAAAAAATGGGGAGGAAGCTAGAAACTTCCTCCCCCAGATCCAAAGCTACGAAACTAGCTCAGGAGTTAGTTGCCGATAGGACCGGAAGTTCCGGCAACGTTCGGAACCGCGGCGCAAGCTCCCGCACCAACTCCGATTGCGGCAGCACCTGGCGTCACAAACTGGATCAGCCCGGTCTGGTCCGCGCAGAACGCACGCACACCTGTCGTCTGCACCGTGGAGGGAGTGGCATTCACTTCGAACCCGTTGTTGACGGCGCCTACCAGAAGAGTTCCGGCGGCGTTGAACACGTAACCGCTCTTCGTGTTAGGAGCGACGCTCAAAAGCGGGTCGATTAAGCAAGCTGAGGCCGCAGTCGCGACGCAAGGTGAGGCTCCGCCAAGTTGTGTCAGACCAACGGCGAAACCGCTGCCCCAACTCGAAGAATACGTGACTTCGGCGGTGTTAATCGTGCGGATCGAACCCACAGCGGACGCTTCGTTCGCAGCAATCTTCGAACGCAGCAAGTTCGGAATGGCGATGGCCGCGATGATCAAAATGATCGCCACGACGATCAGCAATTCGATAAGAGAGAAACCCTTCTGTTTCTTCATAATGCTAGATCTCCTTAAGCTTTTTGTATGGTGCGAGAGCACGCTAATACAATGGCAAGCTGGGGACCAATCTCGAAGCAGAGAACATTTCGCGTTCTTTTTCCTATCTTATTGATAACACATATCATAGCTAGGTTAGTCCGGGGCCCTCTTCGCCCCAAAGATGGCAAATCTTCTCAAAATTGACCTTTTTTGTCGGAGTCCAAGAGCAGAATTCGTCACTGCAACGGGGTACTCGGCTTACAAGAAAAAAGGGAGGAAGCGAAGCTTCCTCCCCGAGTCCTGCACCTAGCTTTGAATTAGTTGCCGATAGGACCGGAAGTTCCGGCAACGTTCGGAACCGCGGCGCAAGCTCCCGCACCAACTCCGATTGCGGCAGCACCTGGCGTCACAAACTGGATCAGCCCGGTCTGGTCCGCGCAGAACGCACGCACACCAGTTGTCTGCACCGTGGAGGGAGTGGCATTCACTTCGAACCCGTTGTTGACGGCGCCTACGAGAAGAGTTCCAGCAGCGTTGAACCTATAGCCGCTCTTCGTGTTAGGAGCGACGCTCAAAAGCGGGTCGATTAAGCAAGCTGAGGCCGCAGTCGCGACGCAGGGTGAGGCTCCGCCAAGTTGTACCAACCCCGGCGCGAAACCACTGCCCCAACTGGAAGAATACGTGACTTCGGCGGTGTTAATCGTGCGGATCGAACCCACAGCGGACGCTTCGTTCGCAGCAATCTTCGAACGCAGCAAGTTCGGAATGGCGATGGCCGCGATGATCAAAATGATCGCCACGACGATCAAAAGCTCGATAAGAGAGAAACCCTTTTGCTTCTTCATGCAATCTCCTTGAGTTCGGTTTAAAGTACCGAAGTATGCAATGGGATAGTGCATGAGGATGCCCATCTCCAATCGAAGGTCCCGATACTGTTCGCAATCGTGTAAATTACACATTCTTTGGCACATAAGTGTTGGCGGCGTGGAAAGCGCCAGTTCCAAAATGGATTCAGCTAGGATTGACAGAAAATGACGACGTTTTATGTCTACAAAGGTGAACATAATCCGTCACCTTAAGACCTTCGTTAATACCTCTCCCATTTCGGAAATAATCGCCGTTTGCGATCTCCGACGTCATGACACGTTATGTTTTTTTGCGTAATGCCGGAAAGACCGGTAGGTGATCTTCAGAAGTTCGGCAGCCCGAGTGCGGACCCCATCGCTTTTCTCAAGGGCGGCCAACAAGTAGCGCCGCTCCGCTTGCGCGATTTCCTTTTCAAAGTCGATGCCTTCCGGTGGAAAAGCTGATGGTCCGCCTCCGATAGCCTCCGATAAGGATGCCGTGGCGTATCCAGCGATGCGGTCGGGCAGAACACCCAAAGAAATCTCTGGACCGGATTCAAGCGCTACGGCTCTTTCCATAGTGTTCTCTAGTTCACGAACGTTTCCCGGCCAATCGTAAGCTTCGAGCCGCCGCATGGCTTCCGGTGAGATGGCCCCGATAGGCTTTTCCATGGATTTACGGAAGCGCTCGAGAAAATGCCGCGCCAAGAAGGGGAATGTCTTCGCGACGCTCGCGAAGCGACGGAAGGTGAATGGGAATTACGCTAAGGCGGTAGTACAAATCCTCGCGGAAGCGGCCCTCGGCGATCTCCTTTTCGAACTCCTTGTTGGTGGCGGCGATGATGCGAACGTCCACATCTGTTTCCTCGGTGCTGCCGATGGGCCGCACTTTGCCTTCCTGAAGCACGCGGTAGAGTTTTACCTGCATGGTAAGACTCATGTTGCCGATCTCATCCATGAAGAGCGTGCCGCCATGAGCCGCCTGGAAGAGTCCTTCGCGATTGGCATTGGCGCCCGTGAATGCGCCTTTCATATAGCCGAAGAGTTCCGATTCAAGAAGTGTCTCTGGAAAGGCGCCGCAATTGATGGTGATAAAGGGAGCCTGAGACCGAACACTGTTTTCATGAATGGCACGCGCCACCAATTCTTTTCCAGTGCCGCTTTCGCCGGTGATGAGGACGCGGCTGGATTGCGGCGCAATGGTCTGGATCAAGTCGAAGATGGCGCGCATCTTGGGACTCTGCCCGATGATACCGTCCAGACCGGTCAGACGGCGCAGTTCCCTGCGGAGGTACCCGGCCTCTTTTTTCCACTTCAGGCTCTCCGCGACTTCCTTTACAGCCCGGCGTAACTGGTCAACCAGGGCGTGGTCTTTAATAACGTAGCGATCAGCGCCGGAGTTGATGGCTTCGATAGCAGTTTCAACGGTGGGTACGCCGGTTATGAGGAGAAAAAAGGTGTTGGGAGAAATCTCCTTGGTGAATTTCAGGAGGTCGACGCCGGTAGCGCCGGGCATCCGCACATCCGAGATGATGATGTCGAAGATCTGCGATTCGAGTTTTCGTTTGGCGGCCTCGACGCTGTGGGCCACCTCGACGCGATGGCCCTCCTTGCGAAAGGTTATCTCAAGAAGTTCGCAGATCGAGCGCTCGTCATCAACGACGAGTATGTGAATCACCTCTTTGAGACCGTCCTGGCTTACTGCTTTGGTTGCCTGCATAAAACCTCACGCCGTGCGCGGCAAGTCCACGATGAACTCCGCGCCGCGATCCTTCTCGGAGATCACGCTAATCTTTCCGCTGTGCGCTTGCACGATCTGATACACAATGGAGAGTCCAAGACCTGTGCCGCCCTCGAATCCGGACTGCAGAGGCTCGAAAATCTTTGCCCGCTGTCTTGCATCAAGCCCGACGCCGGTGTCTCGAAATGCAATGCGCAGCCAGAAGGGCATGCGCTCGATCCCAACGGTGAGGGTTCCGCCGTCAGGCATGGCGCGAAGAGCGTTGTCACTAAGATTCCAGAAAACCTGTTTAATCCTGTTTGCGTCCACGCGGGCGCGCACCTCAGCACCATTGAATGTCCGCACGATCTGGTACTTGTTTTCCACTTCCGGTTTCTTTTCGAGCAGGGTCAACGTTTCATCCAGCAGCACGCGTACGTCTGCTTCCTGAAATTCATAGGTCTTCTCGTGGGAGTAGTTCAGGAAGTCCGTGATGGTCTGGTTCAAGCGCTCTGACTCGCGGCTAACGATGTTGACCAGGTGTTTTTCGTCATCCTCAAGCGGCACGAGACGCGCCAGTTCCTTCACCGCGCCGGCCATGGCCGTCAGCGGTTGTCGAATTTCATGGGCGATGGCGGCAGAAAGCCTGCCCAGGGCTGCCATGCGCTCCTTGGTCGCCACCTCTTGCTCAAGCCTGCGAAGCTCGGTGAGATCCTGAAAATTGAACACGTAGCCGCTCCGCGAGGAATTCCTGGTGCGCAAGGGAGAGACGGAAATGCCCACATACCTTTGCTGGCCGTCCGGGGTGCGGAAGTCGATCTCTCTCCGGACCACCGGCCGTTCATCGGGACCCTTCAAACCTGGAAGCCAAAAATTTTCATCGATTTCGGGCAGCTTTCTCCCCCGGAGATCAACGAAGCGGCAGCCCAGAATTTCTTCTCCGGTGCGATTGAGGAGCACAATCCTGCCCTCCAGGTCCGTGGTCACTAATCCGCCGCGCATGGAATGGATGATGTCTTCCGTAAAATCCTGGAGTTCGAGCAACTCTTCGCGCTTTTCTTCGAGTTCGATTCCTTTGCGGCGGAGAGATTGCGCCAAAAGGCTGGCCAAGTACGCAACAGCAAGGAAACCAAATAGATTGCTGAGAAACCAGACCCGGAGTCCGTCGGGCGTGGGCACAAGTTGGAAGGTGCGCGGAATTTTTCCCGCAAATGCCAGCATAGTCATCCCGCCAAGGATGGAGAGACATACTCCGGCGGTGACAAACGCCACGCGGCGCGAAAACAATATACTGGCCACGATGATGACCAGCAGGTAGAGAGAGATGAAATAGCTTTCCTGGAGGCCGGTGGTGTAAACGAGGGCAGAGATTATGATTACGTCGCTGGCAACCTGCAGACCGCCTTGCCATGCCGCACCGGGCATCCAACGGACCAACGAGATGTGCAGAACGCCCACAGTGACCCAGATAAGCAAGAGAGGCAGGAACGCGCGGTTCACGCTGGACGCCGGGAAATACTGCGGCCAGATGAGGTCGACTGCCAGGATCAGGAGAATCGTCAGCAGCCGGACGCGGATCAGCCAGCCAAGCCATTCCCTGGTTGTCGTATTTTGCTCCATAGATTGCTCGTGTCCCCGGCTCCAGTATTCCCCCGGGCATTCTCTAGTTTAGACAGAAATGGCGAAGGGTGGGAGTTCCTTCCCTGCCCTTCGCCAAATGGATAACTGCTCGCCGCTTGCTGTGGCGACTAGTGCGCGTTACTCAACTTGCCGATCAAGGAGAACAACGGCAGGTACATGGAAATGACCACACCGCCAACCACGAGGCCGAGAAAGACGATCATGATAGGTTCCAAGGCGGTCAGAAGGTCTTTCACAGCCGCGTCAACTTCTTCTTCGTAAAAGTCCGCGATCTTCTGCAACATCGCGTCCATCGCGCCGGTCTGTTCGCCGACGCTGATCATCTGCGTAACCATTCCGGGGAAAACTTCCGAATCCTTCAGAGGCTCGGTAAGCGATTTGCCTTCCTCGAGAGACTTCCGAACTTGCCGGAGGGCCTTTTCCACGACGGCGTTTCCGGCGGTCTTGGCGGTAATGTCCAATCCCTCGAGGATGGGCACGCCGCTGGCGATTAGAGTTCCTAAGGTGCGAGTAAAACGCGCTACCGCAATTTTCCGCATGAGGACGCCGAGTACCGGCAAGCGCAGGATGGTCGCGTCAATGGCATACCGCCCCTGTGGAGTACCGTACCAGACTTTTAATCCGAAAATACCGCCTGCAAAGGCTACCAAGGCCAGTAAACCGAAGATGCTGCCAATCAGGTTGCTAAGCGCGATGACGATCTTGGTAGGCAAGGGCAAATCGACACCAAGTCCGGCGAACAAAGTGGCGAAAATCGGAACCACCTTCCATAAGAGCAAGATGATAACGCCGCCCGCCACCGTCAAGACGCCGACCGGGTACACCATCGCGGACTTAACGGCACGCTGCAGCTTGACGTTCTTTTCGATGTACGAAGAGAGGCGCTGCAGAATCGTGTCGAGAATACCGCCGGTTTCGCCCGCCTCGACCATGTTGACGTAGAGGGAGTCGAAAACTTTAGGGTATTCGCGCATGGCGGCAGAGAGTGTGGCGCCGCCCTCGACCGAACCGCGCGTGCCCGCCAGCACCTTTTGGAAGGTCTTGTTTTCCTGCTGGCTGGCAAGAATCTCGAGGCACTGGACGAGCGGCAAGCCGGCGTCGATCATCACCGAGAACTGGCGCGTGAAGATGGCCAGCTCCTTGGCGTTGACGCCAGAGCCGAAGCTAGGCAAGTTGAATTCCTTGCCTTTCTCGGACATCTTGGTGGGAGTAATCTGCTGGCGGCGAAGCAGGTTCTGGAGCTCCGCCTTGCTGGTCGCGGAAAGCTCCCCGCTGACGTTGCCACCGGAACGATTCGTTCCTCGATAAGTAAAGACAGGCATAATCTTTCCTCCTCAATCTATCAAATTCTTTGGCCAGGGGCACAGCGGCCCCGAAAAATCTTTACCTCTTACTAGAGACCGGGGATTTCGAGCCGCCGGCAACCGGCGCGGACACCCCGCGGTTAATCATGTCCTGCAGCTCATCGGGGTTCGATGAGCGCGAGAGCGCCAGTTCGAGCGTGATCTGCTTTGTAAAGTACGCGTTGGCGAGACCTTGATTGAACGTCTGCATACCCGTTTGTCCGGTCCCGGTCTGCATCGCCGAGTAGATCTGGTGAATTTTGTCTTCGCGAATGAGGTTGCGGATCGCGGGGGTGGGGATTAAAACCTCCATGATCATGGCCCGGCCGCGATTGTCAGAGCGCGGGAGAAGCGCCTGGCAAAGAATTCCTTCCAACACCATGGAAAGCTGCGCTCGAATCTGCGGCTGCTGGTGAGAGGGAAACACGTCGATAATACGATTGATGGTAGAGGACGCGGAATTGGTGTGCAGGGTGGCGAAGGTCAAGTGGCCGGTTTCGGCAATGCGCAACGCCGACTCAATAGTCTCGAGGTCGCGCATTTCGCCGATGAGGACAACGTCGGGGTCCTCGCGGAGAGCAGCGCGGAGTGAATTCGCAAACGAGTGGGTATCAGCGTGAATTTCTCGCTGGTTCACGAGGCATTTCTTGTGGTTATGCAGAAACTCGATGGGGTCCTCGATGGTGATCATGTGCTCTTCGCGCTCGCTGTTGATCTTGTCGAGCATGGCGGCGAGCGTCGTCGATTTTCCGGAACCCGTCGGCCCGGTAACCAAAACGAGTCCACGCGGTTTGTCGCAAAGCCCTTTTACGATGAGAGGCAAACCCAAGGCGTCAAAGCCCTTAATCTCCCACGGAATGGTACGGAAAACGGCGCCAACCGCGCCGCGCTGATTGAAAACGTTGCCGCGAAATCGGGCCAGGTTTTTGAGTCCGAAGGAAAAGTCCAGCTCCAGGTTTTCCTCGAAGCGGTGTTTTTGTGCGTCGGTCAGAACGCTATAGGCAAGCGACTTCGTGTCGGCCGCCGTCAGCGGAGGCATATCCAGAGCGCGCAAGCGTCCATGAACACGCACGCGGGGCGCACTGTTCGTGGTTATATGGAGGTCGCTGCCTCCCATCTCGATCATCTTTTTGAGCAACTCGCTCAGGGTAATCCCGGCCATCGCTTCACCTTTTTCTTATAAAACCGTTTCGCGCAAAACTTCTTCCATCGTTGTCTGACCTAGAGCCACCTTGGCCAATCCGCTCCGGCGAAGAGTGAGCATGCCTTGCTCGATCGCTTTCTTCTTCAGTTCCAAGGCGGAGGCGCCGACGAGGATCAATTCCCGCAGTTCGTCGTTGATTTCCATCACTTCATACAATCCCGTGCGGCCCTTGTAGCCGCCCTTGTTGCAGGTGTTACATCCCTTGCCGTGATAGATTTTGGTGGTCTTAACTTCATCGGGGGAATATCCCGCATCAATCAGAGCCTGTTCCGGCAATTCCAGTTCTTCCTTGCAATTGGAGCAAATGCGGCGCACGAGCCGCTGCGCGCAAATAAGATTCACGGAGGTGGCCACCAGGAAAGGCTCGATACCCATGTTCATCAAGCGGCTGATGGTGGAAGGCGCATCGTTGGTGTGCAGGGTCGAAAGCACCAAGTGTCCCGTTAGGGCGGCTTTCACCGCAATTTCAGCCGTTTCAAAGTCGCGAATCTCACCGACCAGGATGATATTGGGGTCTTGCCGAAGGAAAGAGCGAAGCGCGGCCGCGAAGTTCAGCCCAATCTGTTCCTTCATCTGGACCTGGTTGATGCCCGCCAATTGGAACTCGACGGGATCCTCCGCCGTCATAATGTTGGTGTCGACGGTGTTGAGCCTCGCCACCGACGAATAAAGTGTGTTGGTCTTGCCCGACCCCGTCGGACCAGTGACAAGCACCATTCCGTAAGGCTTCAAAATGTTGCGCTCGAATTTCTTGAGCGACTCCACCTCGAAGCCCAGCTTGGTCATGTCCAGCCGGAGGTTCTCTTTGTCCAGGAGCCGGAGCACGATCTTTTCCCCATAGAGGGTCGGCACGGTCGAGACGCGGAAGTCGAGTTCCTTCTTTTTGCCGTCGGCCCGGTACTTGATCATGATGCGGCCGTCCTGCGGCAAGCGCTTTTCCGCAATGTCCAGCTTGGCCATGATTTTCAAGCGGCTCGTTATCGCATCCTTCAGGCGAAGCGGCGGTGTCATGACGGTTTGCAACTGTCCGTCAACGCGGAACCGTACGCGCATTTCGAGCTCATACGGTTCAATGTGAATATCGCTTGCGCCTCGTTTGACCGAGTCCGTGAGAATCAGGTTAACGAGCTTAATGATGGGCGCCTCTTCGGCGGCCTTCTCCAGAGTGGCGGTGTCGAGTTCGGCCTCTTCGGCGGCCAACTCCAGTTCCTGGTCTTCGTCGACCAGGTCCTTCATCATCTTGCTCAACTCTTCCGTGTTTGAATCCGAACCGCCGTAGAACCGGGAAATGGCTTCACCGATAGCGGACTCCGAGGCCACCACCGGTTCCACGTTGAAACCGGTCATGAACTTGATGTCGTCCATCGCGAAAACGTTCGTAGGATCGGTCATCGCGATGGTCAAGACGGAACCTACGCGCGAAAGAGGGATGACCTGGTAACGCAGCGCCGTGTCTTGCGGGATGAGCTTGATGACGTTGGGATCGATTTCGTAATACTTCAAATTGATGGAGGGAACCCCGTACTGGCGGGAAAGCACGCCGGTGATATCGTCATCGGTGATGAAGCCCATCTTCGTCAGGCAGCTCCCCAGCTTGCCGCCATTCGCGCGCTGGAATTCCAACGCTTTCTGGAGCTGGTCCTGAGTGATCAGGCTTTCTTTAATTAGTATCTCGCCCAAACGGACGGACATCCGCAGTACTCCCTGCCGGTTTGCACCCATGGTCAACATAGCAAATGGGGGCTGCAAAGGCGTGCGGAAATTAGAAGATAGTTCTGAAATGGCTAATACCTGTCCGCACGGGCAGGTTTCGCGAACGAGGGACGGGTCCTGTTCTTGACTTGCTTTGAAGCGGTGGCTATCGTGCGAAAGAGAGGTTTACGCCCCCTATCGTGCGACAATCAGTTCTTCGTGCGGAGCAACTAATTAAGAGTGCCGGCTTTTTGGGTGGATTCGCTGCATCGAAAACCCAGCCTTCCCTGCACAGCTATTACCCTGCCCATATTGAGGCAGTCGGACGGTCTCATTCGTTTCCCAGCAAGCGTACGGCGTTCTTGATGACTTATCTTTATCCGGAAATGAAGGTGGCCACGGCATGAGTCGCCTCGATTCTAAACAGCGCTGGAGCCTGGTCATCGGCGGCATCCTGCTTACTCTGCTGTTCGCCGCTGTTTTTACCTTCGGTTCGCTGGAAGTCCCGTTTGAACCGAAGAGCTGGCGGGCAATGATGCCACTGTTTGCGGTCTCCTGTTTCATGACCGCCGCCCTGATTGTCTTCAGCCTCATTCTCGGCCGCACTATTCTTCGCTTGTGGGCAGAGAGCAGCCGTGAACAGCTTGGCGCGCGCTTCAAAACGAAAATGGTTGTGGGAGCAATGGCGATTTCCCTGTTGCCGATCATTTTCATGTTTATCGTCAGCTACTCGCTAATCAACCGGACGCTCCTGCGATGGTTCCCACGCCCGCTCGAAATTGCCACCGAGGAATCCCAAGAGCTCATGAACGATATTAGCCGTTCGCAATTGCCGCCCCTTCGCCGGCTGGCAATGGGAGTTCAAGAAGACGCCGCGCAATCCGCTGAAGACCAACTGCAGCACGCTCTTGCAAAGGGCGCGGACGCGGAGTGGGTTCTGGATGAGGACGGCAATGCCGCGCGAGGCGGAGTGGTTTGCGAAAATCAGGCGGAAGACCGGCGCGGCCCGATATGTGCACAGCCAGGAGTATTGGGCAAGATGGTGGAAGTATTGCCTAGCGGCATGGAGGTCTGGGTAGCTGGAGGCAATAATTATTTTGCAGCGCGCGTTCCTGCCCTGCAGGAGGGCAAGACCGTTGGCTACACCGTGGCGGCGTATCGCGCATCGCCGGATTTTCTTGTGCGAATGGCTCAAATCCAGACCCAGACTGGCGAATATAATCGTGAGAAACAGGATCTCCGAGCTCTCAAGCGCCAGATGCTCCTCATCCTTCTTCTGTTCACCGTGCTTCTGATTTCCGCCGTGATGTGGGTCGCCCTCTTTCTGGCGAAACAAGTCACTGTCCCCATTCAAGCTCTTGCGGAAGGCACGCGCGAAATATCCGCGGGAAATTTTGAGTATCAGGTCCCCGAGCAAGCTCAGGACGAACTCGGAATTCTCGTGCGCTCCTTTAACGCCATGACCACGCAGCTTACGAGACAATCGTTCGCAGATTGACCAGTTCACGCGAAATTTGCAGCAGGCGGTCCAGGAACTCGAGCGGCGCCGGCAACTGATGGAAACGGTCCTGGAGAACATCCCAACAGGGGTTATTTCGCTGGATGCCAACGGAGCCATCCTTCGCGCGAACGCCGCAGTGACGCGCATGTTCGGCAGCGACGCTCACAGCGCGCAATCCCTGGAAGAACTTCTTGGCGCGGATGCGTCCCGTGTCCTGCAGTTGCTGATGCGGCGCTCGCTACGCATGGGAGTTGTTTCCCGAGAGATCGAGACGGTCGTCTCCGGGCGAATCCTGCACCTCGCCGTAACCGCCAGTTCCCTGGGGCCGCGCCGCGCCAATTCCGGATACGTTCTGGTGTTGGATGAGCTCACCGAAATGCTGCGCGCTCAGAAGTCGGCCGCGTGGCAGGAAGTCGCGCGCCGCATCGCTCACGAAATCAAAAATCCGCTTACACCGATCCAGCTTTCTTCGCAGCGGTTATCCCGTTTTCTCGAACGCCGCGATGCTGCTGAATCGAAAGCTCCTAAGGATGTCGAGCTGACCAAGCTGGTCCAGGAGTGTTCGCGCTTGATCGAGCGAGAAGTCGCCACGCTCGCGGCGCTCGTCAATGAGTTCTCTCAATTCGTGCGCTTCCCCACCGCCAAGCTGGCGCCGACAAACGCCAACAACATCGTGCACGAGGCTCTGGAAGTTTTTTCCGGGCGCCTCGACGGCATCACACTGAAGACTGCTCTGGCCGAAAACCTCCCGGCAGTTCGCGCGGATGGCGGGTTGCTCCGCAGTGTCGTTGTAAACCTGATCGACAATGCCGCGGAAGCCCTGGAAAACGCGTCGTTCCGGGAAATTCTTATCTCCACTTGCGCCCGCCCTGACTCCGAAACTGTCGAGATTTGTGTCTCCGACACCGGCCACGGCATCTCTCCGCAAGACAAAGACAAGCTTTTCCTCCCGCATTTTTCGACCAAGAACCGCGGAACCGGCCTCGGCCTGGCTATCGCCGCTCGTATCGTCGCAGAGCACGGCGGCAGCATTCACGTGGAGGACAATCAGCCTGTAGGGTCGCGTTTTCTAGTGGAGCTCCCAGCCGCGGAGCTCACACCTGCCGGGGTAGCGGATCAAAACGGTATGGAAACGTCTCGATGAACGCCAAGCCGCATCTGCTGGTCGTCGACGACGAAGCCGGAATTCGCGAATCTTTGTCGTTAATTCTCAAGGATGAGGGCTATCACGTCGAGGCCGTCGCCTCCGCGGAAGAAGCGCTGCAGCGCGCCGCTTCAGGCGACCTTGAAGTCATTCTCCTGGACGTCTGGCTGCCGGGAATCGACGGTTTGGAAGCACTCAGCCGTCTTCAAGCCATTCCGCGCGCGCCGGCTGTCATCATGATCTCCGGTCACGGGACCATCGAGACGGCTGTGCGCGCCACCAAGCTCGGCGCCTTCGATTTCATCGAGAAGCCGCTTTCGCTCGAGAAAATAATCGTTCTCGTCCGCAATGCCGTGCAGCAGCGAAGGCTGCAGGAAGAAAACCAGGTTCTTCGGAGCGAACTCGGCTATCGATATCAAGTCATCGGCGATAGCGTGCCGATGAAAGCTCTGCGGCAACAGATTGCCGTCACGGCTCCCACCAACGGCCGGGTTCTCATCTACGGTGAAAGCGGCACGGGTAAAGAACTTGTTGCCCACGCTCTTCACGCCGCAAGTCTTCGCAGCAAGGGGCCGTTCGTGGAAGTAAATTGCGCGGCCATACCGGAAGAACTGATCGAGTCCGAGTTGTTCGGGCACATCAAGGGGAGCTTCACCGGCGCCACAGAGGACAAGGTGGGGAAATTTCAAAAGGCGGACGGTGGCACGCTCTTTCTCGATGAAATCGGCGACATGAGTCTCAGAACTCAATCCAAGGTGCTCCGAGTGCTGGAGGAGCAGCGCTTTGAACCTGTGGGTTCCAGCCAGACGATGACTGTTGATGCGCGCGTGATTGCCGCCACAAACAAAAATCTCGAACAGGAGATTTCACGCGGCGCATTCCGGCAGGATCTTTTTTACCGCCTGAATGTGATTCCATTCTTTGTGCCGCCGCTTCGCGAGCGGATGGAAGACATTCCCACACTGGCGCGTTATTTCCTGGATGAGTTCAGCTCAGCCTACGGCAAGAAGACTCGCGAACTGAGCGCGACGGCTATGGAAGTTCTCGTGCGTTATCCATGGCCGGGGAATGTGCGCGAACTGCGCAATCTTGTCGAGCGCCTCGTCATTGTCTGCCCGCACGCGCGCATTGAGCCCCACCACCTTCCTCCGGAGCTTTTCCGCGGAGTGTCCGAGAGCCCTCACCAGCCGTACTCCACCTTGCACGAAGCGCGCAGCGCCTACGAACGCGAATTCATTCTGCGGAAATTGCAGGAGCACCGCTGGAACATGACGCAGACCGCCTCCGCCCTGGGCCTCGAACGCAGTCATCTCTACCGCAAAATGAAATCGTTGGGTATCGCCGCGCCGGACTGAGCCCGAGCGCCACCGTTCGAATGCAGCGAGCAGGCTCCAGGCGCATGCCTCTAATGGCGATGCATTGCCGCTTTAATCGCGATTCCATAAAAATCTTAAACTTCATTTAGTTAACCGCTTACTTCTGGTATAGAATCCCGCCAACTCGAGGCTAACGACGGGCATTCAGGCCGAACCTTTACACGTTCCTCCGCCGCTAACAGCTCCCCCGCTGCAAGCTCACGCGGGATCTCTCCAATGCGAAGAGCGCTTCGACTCGCAAGCCTAGGCAAGCAAGTCTGAAGGAGAACCGTCGTGCGAATACTCTCTCTAATTTTGGCCGTGGTTTCCTGTGCATCGGCTCCCGGTTTGTTCGCGCAAACCCAACAATTGACGACGTCTGTGGTTGCGGCAGCTCCGGAGACGCCGAAAGTCAAAGCAACCAAGCCCTGGTATGAACGGCCGTCGTCTGCTTCCTGGTTTCCGCGCAACTGGGTGCGCGGCTACACCGATTTTGAAGTGGCGCCATCCCACAATGAGCCAGACTTGGGGCGATGCGCGTTTCCCCAGCCTGCGAGTTCTGGCGGAATGGCTTCTGCCTGCACCGCCTACGCCCGCTATATGTTCAGCGGCTACATCGAATTCCAACCTCTCAATCGCACGTTTGCCAAGCACATCTTCTTTTTCTTCGAGCCGAGATTTTCGTTTGGAAAAAATATCCCGCAGGTCAGCTACCTCGGTTCGATGGAACCCATCGCGTTCGATCGCTCCGTTGGCATTGCCATCGAGCTGCCGAAAAATCTCAATCTGCGGGTGACCCAGCACCAGGTCGATTATCTGGGGCGGTACTCGAACACCCTTGGTCCCGCCGACCTTCGCACGAACGGCCCCTACGGCTTATACACAACCGTTGGTGTACGCTGGAATTTCGGCGGGTACGGACACTCCAGTACGCCTTACTGAGATATTGCGTTCCTACAGGCGGGCAAATTCCGATCTTCTTGGGATGAGAGCGTCCTAAAGCTAGCGTTCTTCGTCCTCGCCAAGCGCTTCGAGCTGCGCATGCCAATCCAGCTCTCGAACCTGTTGCGGATTGTCCCGCCAGCCGGCCACAACCTTCACAAACAGTCCCAGATAGATCTTCGTGCCGAATAACTCTTCGAGCTCCTTGCGTGCTTGCGTGCCGATTTTTTTGAGCATCTCGCCCTTGCGCCCAATCAGAATCTTCTTTTGCGAGTCTCGCTCGACGTTCATGGTCGCTTCAATGCGAAGCAGCTTGGGCAGTTCCTCAAACTTATCAACCTTCACCGCCAGCGCGTACGGAACTTCGTGATACATCGCTTGTATCGCTTTTTCCCGCACGATTTCCGCTGCCAGGAAGCGTTCCGGCTGGTCTGTCACCTGATCTTCGGGAAAGTAAGGCTCCCCTTCGGGAAGCAATCGCAAAATCTCGCTCGAGTAATTCATCGCAGCCGTTGCCTTTCAGCGCGGAAATCGGAACAATCGCCGCAAATTCGAACGCCTTTTGGAACGCCTCGATCAGGGGCAACAACTTGGATTTCGGGAGACCGTCTATTTTGTTCAGCGCCAGAATCGTTTTTCCGCGGAATCGCTTGGCCCGCTCAAGAAGCAAATCGTCCGCATGAGGCAGCGTCCGGCTTGCATCCACCATCAGCAGCAGCACGTCGATGCCTTCCAGCGCGGCAGCGACTTCGTGCATCATCTGCCGCCCAAGCGCGGAGTCCGGCGAGTGCAGCCCGGGCGTATCGATGAAAACAATTTGTCCCTCGGGCCGCGTTACGATCCCCTGAATGCGGTTGCGCGTCGTCTGCGGCTTCGAAGTGACAATGGCGACCTTCTGCCCTACCAGGCGGTTCAACAGCGTCGACTTTCCCGCGTTCGGCCGCCCTACAATCGCCACAAACCCTGAGCGAAACGCTCCCTTTTTTTCTTAGTCTCCGTTTTCTCCACGCTTATCTTTTCTCCATACTCTGCTGTGAACTCGCGCTCTCCCAGTCCTCTATCGTTAATTCTTTTCTCCCTTTCAGCCGCGTTATTTCACCACCGGCAGTTCCAGGGTACTCTGATGCTCGCCATCATGGACCAGCGTAACGTGCGCCGTCCTCGCATCCTTCGCGGTTTCCAGCGCCACGACTCCGCCGCTGTTGTAATTCTTCTCTGACCCCGTCGTGTTCAAGCAGTGTACAAAGAGCCGCAAGCGGCTCCCTTTCGCGACGAGCCGGGAAAAAAATGTGAAATTGTCGAACACGTATTTTTCTGTTTTCCCTGAAGTGACGAGTTTCTCCTGTCGCAACGACTCGCGGTACCGTGCGCGCATCGTCGCGGAAGTCAGCGCGACCGAACCTCCGCCAGGCAAAATCTCATACACTTCCGCCTCCAAGTCCGTATCCGGAACGTCCATCGCCAGCCACACCGTCAATTTCAGAAAGCCCGTCACTTCCGTGGCTTCTCCAAACGGTTCACTGTGGTAAAACGCTCCATTCCCATAAGTGTTCATGAGCGCTCGCTGCGATATCAAGCCTCCCGCATCGTCATCCTGTTCCGCGTCGCCCGGCCTCGTATCGAGCGGATCGTAGGTCCATTTGTCGGATGTTGCGCCCGTGCCTGGTTTGCCCGAAAGCATCCCAGACTGAAACACGCTGTCCGCTTTTCCATTCGATTCCAAATAGAGCACGCGCTTCTCATTCGAAATGCCTTCCAAAGTGTCCGCGTACTTCCAATTCTCCGCCCCCGCTCCCACAACGTAGTAGGCCACGCGCTTCTTCAAAAACTCGGGCTTCTTTCCGCTCTTCATTACCCAGTCGTACCACTCAGTATGCAGTTTGTTCAGGTCCAAAACGCTCGCTTCGCCGAATTTCAGTCCGCCGACTTCCCTGCGCGGAGTCCGCGTGTCCCGCGTGGTCCCACGGGACCAATAATCAAGTAATGATTTTGTTTCGCCTCTGGCGTCCCATACTCCATGTGCGTTTGTAATACGTGAAGGCGCCGGGCTGGTCGCCATCGTAGTGGCCGGTGATCGTCAGGATCGGAAATTGAATGTGCTTGTAATGCTCCCGAGCTTGGCACCATCAGCGTCGTAGTAAGCGTCTGGTATCGGGATGCTGCAGCCACTTCTGAAAAACAGCCGAAGGATTCCCCACGATGCGATCGAAATCTTTGAACGCCAAGATGTCCGTCGTAGTATTCGCGCGCCTTCGCTCCCCAAAATGACCCATCTCCGAAAAGCTTCTCGTTGCCCGTGACTCCGCTCGTAAACGTGAGCCACTGCTCGTCGTACGGTCCGAAAATATTGTATTGGAAGGGAAAATCTACTCCGGGATGCGCTGCCGCGGCAGGAACGATGGTGGCCAGATGAGGAGGAAACTCCTTGAGCGTAGCCCATTGATCAAATCCGGCGTAGGAGCCGCCCCACATGGTCACTTTGCCGTTGCAATACGATTGCTTCGCAAGCCACTCGACAATGTCATAGCCGTCTTTTGCGTCATTCGCAAACGGCTCAAACTCTCCGCCGGAATTCCCGCGCCCGCGCACATCCACTAGCGCGTAAACGTACCCATGCTGCGCAAAATACATCGCCCGATCCGTATAACTGTCGCCGATGTAAGGCGTCAGCGTGAAAATGACGGGCAGGGGATCCTTCTGCGCGTGCGGCTGAAACACCGTGGCGTTCAGCGACACGCCATCGCGCATCGGTATCTTCACTCCCCAGCGCATGTCGGGGCTTGGCGTGACCGCCGCACCGCCCTCATGCGCCAAGCTTTGCGTGGACGGCGTACACGCGCAAAGCGCTGCAAACAAGATCATCCGACGCGCAATCCTATTTCCACTCATCAAAACGCCTCCTCCAAAACACGGGCCATCCTGTTCGAGCACCCGCATGGTATCGCGTCGGTGCCGGAATTCCTACACCACGCCAGGAGAGTCTGGTCGATGAAATGTTGTTTTGAAGCCTACGGATGTGCTTTTGCCGGCGCCGCCGCAATTCGTTTTCGAATCCTGAGCCGTAGCACTTTCCTCTGATTCGCTTCCAGCACTTCGAAACGGTACCCTTCCAAATCGACTTTGTCTCCGGGCCCGGGCACCTTGCCCGATGCATGGCTCAGCAATCCCGCGATGGTTGTGACCGTCTCATCCGCGTCTTTGCCGAAGTTCACGCCTAATAATTCCTCAACGTCGCGAATGGCCATGCTGCCGCGCATGACCAGCCCTCCATCAACTTCGCGCACCACGTCCGGTGCGGGCGCTTTCCCGTCGTTCCATCTCTCGCCCACAATCTCTTCCACGAGGTCTTCGACCGTCGCGATTCCCGCCACCGATCCATGCTCATCGATAATCACGGCGAGCGGCTGACCCTTCTGCCGCATTTCGCGCAAGCAGTTCCGAACCCGCCTTCGTCTCGGGCATAAAAAGCACCGGCCTCACCAGTTCGCGTACTTTGCGTTTCGGCAAGTCCTGGTCGGCGATGTGCAGCAAGTCCTGTGCGTGTACCACTCCGAAAATATCATCCAGCGAATTCTCATACACCGGCATCTTCGAGAATTTCTTCTCGACAAATTTTGCGTGCAGTTCCTCGAGCGTGGCCTCCGCTGCGATCGCCACGATATCCGGCCGCGGAGTCATCACCTCGCGAACCCGCTTGTCGCTGAATTCCACGACTTGCTCGATGAGGTCGGCTTGGTCCGCGGCGATAATGCCCTCTTCCTCCGCCGCGTCCACCAGCGCTTCGATCCTCTCCTCAGTTCGTTGCTCCTGAGTCATTTCCGGCTCATGTTCGGAGATTCGCGCCAGAGACTCAGCTCCCTCAAGGAATACTCTTACTGGCCAGGCCAGCCATATCGCCGCCCGGATCAATGGCAATAAAGGCAGCAGCCAGCGGCCCGTCGTGCGGTACAGCAGCATGTCCGGGATGAAGTGCATCGCGATCACGACTTCCAGCGTCAGGAACACGACAAACTCGAGCAGCGATTCCCACGTTCCCGGCACGAAGTAAACCACTCCGCGTGTGGTTTCCAGGACGAGGAACGCCAGCCAGAAGTGGCCCAGAATACGGAAAGTCCGCCCGCCGCTGCGCCTCTTGATCCGCAGCCGCGGCTCAATTTCTGCTTCAAAAATTTCCAAATGCTCGTGAACGCGCCCGGTATTCATGCGGCCGAGCTCGCGATAGATCAGCGTCAGGTAGGAAAAAATGGGAAGCCCAAAGCCGAGGAGGACTACACCGAGAGAATAAACCCATCTATACGTGGTCATGACAGCCTGAATCTTCGCCGCAATTTCTGTTCTATGCGATTCATCTCGCCGCGGTCGGTTTCGTGGTCGTAACCCATCAAGTGCAACACGCCATGCAGAATCAACACGCGCAATTCATCTCTCAAACTGCGCCTGTTCTTTTTCGCGTAACGCCGTGCCGTCTCCGGCGCAATGGCAATATCCCCCAAATATATGTCGGTCGGCGGCGCGGCCCGTCCCTCTCCGCTCTTCTCTGTGCCCTTTGCGCCCTCGGCGTTAATTCTTTTTCTTCCGCTCGCCAAAATCCGGCGCCGCTCGTCCGCTGGAAATGACAGCACGTCCGTCGGCCCCGTCTTCTTTCGAAACCGCTCATTCATCCTCGCGATTTCGACATCGCTAACAAAACAAACCGTAACTGCGAACTCTTGTACGCCCTAACTCTTTTTTCACGCGTTGTAGAAACGTCTCAAGGGGCTTCCGCGCAAATCGCACGTTTCGCTGCTGGTTCACGATCATGCTTGCTGATTTTCTTTACTCGATTCTTTCCCGCTTCCCTCACCCGCCTTGCCGTTCCCGGCTCCAGCCCCTGCATTCACCCCGCGTGGCGGATGCGCCACGTCATAGTCCTCGTAAGCTCGAATGATCTGTTGCACGAGGTTGTGCCTCACGACATCCTTTTCGCCGAACTGCACCACGCCGATTCCCTCGATCTTTCCGCAGACCTCCAGCGCCTCGATCAATCCCGACTTTTTCCCCTGCGGCAAATCGATCTGCGTCGTATCCCCCGTGATCACCGCTTTCGAGTTGAATCCCAGCCGCGTCAAAAACATCTTCATCTGCTCGCTGGTCGTATTCTGCGCTTCGTCGAGAATCACGAAGGAATCGTTCAGCGTGCGCCCGCGCATGAACGCCAGCGGCGCAACTTCGATGATTCCCTTCTCCAGAAATCTCTCCAGCTTGTCCGCGTCCAGCATGTCGTAGAGCGCGTCATACAGCGGACGCATGTAAGGATCGATCTTCTGCTGCAGCGTCCCGGGCAAAAATCCCAGCCGCTCTCCCGCCTCCACCGCCGGCCGCGCCAAAATAATTCTATTCACTTGCTTCGTCAGCAACGCGCTCACCGCCATGGCCACCGCGATATACGTCTTTCCCGTTCCGCCCGGACCGATGCCGAACATCATGTCGTGCTTTTCAATCTCTTCCATGTACCGCCGCTGGCTCGCGTTTTTCGGCGTGACCTGTTTCTTCCCGAACGACCGCGTGCGTGCCGGCTCGAACATTCCCCGCGGCGACTCGTGCGGCTCTTCCGTGGCCACGCGCATGAGCGACTTCACTTCCGTGCTCGAAAGCGCGCGGCCATGCCTCGTCAAGTGGTTGTACTCCTCGACGATTTTCACGGCCTGGTCGACGCTCTCTTGCTCGCCTTCAATAGTCAAACGGGTATCGTGCAGGTGCGTGCGCACGTGCAGCGAGTCTTCCAGCAAACGCACATTCTCGTCGAGCGTGCCGAAGAACGGTTCAATTTTTCCGGATATGTGAACGGTACGTCGCATCCAAGTGGAAGGTCTGCCTGCTAAGGAAGCCGGGTGGCCGATGGGATTCCTCCTCGCGATCGGTGACCGTGCCTCGGTCAACTCAGGAAGAAACTGCTTACACCCTAACCCACCCCCGCCCCATGGTCAAGTTACTCGCTCGTTACAAGCCTCAAGTTCCCAGACCTCTCAAGCGGGGAGTTTCGGCATCTAACAGTTCTCACACTCATTTCAAGCTTGGCTCTCTGTATTCCGCTCGTAACGTGTCCTCTGGTACGAACGCGCTATAGACCTGGTCCCTTGGTAACCCTGAAGATGCCAATCGACGCTAAAGCACAAGAGTTGCTGAAGATTCTCATCTCTGAGGGGTGAGTAGAACAACATGAGACATAAGCTCTTGATTCTGGGCACTTTCGCGAGTTTGGCAGTCACTCTGCCTCTTTGGGCCGCGGAGAACTCCGGCTCCAGTGTTGCCATGGCGCCAGCGGCGCTTCGCGGCAAGGTGATCTGCCCGGGGGTTCAAAATGTCCCCATGACCGCGGACGCCAGCCAAGACCTTCCCATGCAGGTCGTCACCCAGTTAGCCTGCGTCGAAGAAGTCGCAATTCTCTCCAACTCGGAAGATTACACGGTGCAAATCCGCACCGCCGACGGCAGGAGTGGCTACGTTTCGCGAATGTATCTCTCCGAAGGTCCAGCGAAATTTGCAATAGCTGAACTCACGGTCGAAGCTGCCGTTGATAACGGCATCGCGCGCTGGCAGTCTGGCGCCCCTGGTAGTGACCAGTTTTTCAGCGGTGACTCGCTCGTTGAATCGCTGTACTGCGAACGGCATTACCGTCCAGGTCTCGCTGCAGGACACCGGCTGGAAGCTGCGTGCCAGCTGTCGCCATCGCCAACGGCAGCGCCGAGCCAGTCCACTTCAATCCCGCAGGGTTCACATTGGACGAGTTGAAGCCCCGACTCCGCTCCCTCGCCGCATCAGAATCCTCGCGAACTCGCCAAAGTGTTAACTCAGCAAATCTATTCGACGAACGCCAGCGCCACCGCTCCCGCCTCGCCAAGTACAGCAACGCCGCCTATAAGCTCCGGCGAACGTCCCCGCCACCCCGAATTATTTGTCGCAGCAAGGACAGCAGGTCCAATCCTCGGTGCTCCAGGAGCGACCCTCGCGCCGAAAGACAAAGCCTCTGGCGTCGTGTGGTTTGAGCGCGACAAGAACCGCTCCAAGAGCTCAACTTGAGAATTTTCGTCGAAGATCAAATTTTCGAATTTCCGCTTTCCTTCCCTCCCCACAAATAGCCGGGACGCACACGCAACGCCCCGCGACCAACTTCTTCCACACCTTGTTTCTATTTTTTGTTTTCTCTTGACAAGAGGTTACTCTTGGGGGTATAGTTTACCTGGATATCATTGTATACCTGTCCTGGTAGCGCCAGCGTCTTGCTGGCGTTTTTTGCTTTCTGGAGTCCGTCTTCGGCCTAAGTCTTTTGTTCGCAACATTTACGAACCAAACCGCAGATTTGCACAATTTTAGTGCAAATCAGTGCAAACAAGTTATTTAGAATCAACACTTCCAAAACCGCCCAGAAGTGTTGATTCTAATCGATTTACACAAAACTTAAATTGCTTACAATCAACACTTATGAAAAAACCGGGAGGGGGCATGGTTAACTCAGGAATACGACGAAGGACTTCTGTCCCGAATGCGGTTCCTGCATCCCGAATGGTTCTGCGGGACGAATATCGGGAGTGAGAGATCTTTCCGGCTGTCCGACGAAGGCGCCTTCTTTGCATCCCGTCAGAGCCCAGCCTCCCGCGTTGCAGGGAGCATTTGCCCCAGCGACGATCGCCACCAAGCCTTCCTCTTCCACCAGTCACGAGTCACCAGTCACGGCCCTTTCGACCCGTTTGACAAAGCCCCATGCCTCGTTTAACGTTAGAAGTTTGAGCGACACCCAAAAGGAGCAATAGATGGCGCAGGGTCAGGCTACCAAAATCAAGAAGAAGAAAAAGTCGGTTTTGAAGCGCGCGGCGCAATCTCATCAACGCGCCGAGGTGAATCGCGCCAACCGCACCCGGGTCCGCACCTTGATGCGCCGCTTGCGCACCGCGTTAACCGCCGGAGACGCCACGGCCGCGGGCAATCTTCTCCATCCGACGATGTCCGCGATCGACCAGGCCATCACCAAGGGCGTGCTCCACGAAAACACCGGCAACCGCTATAAATCGCGCCTCAGCCTCGCGTTCAACAGCGTCAAAGCCAAAGCCACAAAGTAAAGATTTCGGTCTCCAGTTAATTTATCAGTGGATTCTGTGGGGCAGGCTTCAGCCTGCCTTTTTTCTCGCCAGCAGTTTCTGCATGGGCGGGCCTTGGCCCGCCATTTTCTTGTTCGAAAATCACTCTATCTCGAGGCTGATTTCGTCTTGCCTACCTCAATCGTTAATTCGGTAACCAAGAATTCCATCACCGCGCGCGCATCATCGGCGCCGCCTTTCAGGCGGTCGTCCGCTTTCTGCAGCGCACGCAACCCAGCGAGCAATTGCGCCTTGGGAATTTTTCGTGAGGCTTGGAGTGCCAGTTCCGCCTTCTCCGGGTTCATCCCCAGCGTTCGCGAGGCTTGCCACCCATTTGTAACTCCCTTTAATTCGCTCGCCTCGATCAACTTGCGATACATCCACGCCATCGCTCCGACCATCGGCAAGGGCTCTTCGCCGTCGCGAAGCAAGCGGTCCAGAAACTCCAGTGCTTTCGCCGATTTCCTGGCGGCGAGCAAGTCTGCCAGCTCCCACACCGTCGTCGTCTTTTCGGAAATCACCAGCGCGCTGACGTCGTTCCTGTTGATAAATTTCTTCTCGCCCGCGAAAGTGGCCAGCTTTTCAATCTCCGTTTTCAGTCGCATCAAATCGGCCGCCACTAGCTCCGCCAGATCCTCGGCAGCGCCTTTCTCAAACTCGACGCCCTTTTCTTTCCCGATCGTACGTGCAAAGGCAACCGCGGCCTTCTGCCTCTCTCCCGTGTCTTCCCCAAGCCCGCACTGCACCACCAGGGTTCTCTCGAACAGCAGCTTCCCCCATTTCATCCGCTGGTCCAGCTTTGTCGCTTCCACCACCAGCACTGTGAACGGTGCAGGATTCCTCAGATACGCTTCGAGTTGCTCGACGGCCTCTTCCCGGTTCTTCTCTCCTAATTTTTCAATGGCCTCAGCCTCTTCGAGGAAGACCACCTGCTGCGGCGAAAGCATGGCCATCGTTTGTGCCTGGTCAAGCGCCGCCTGCGTTTCACCGCGGCTCGCCGAATACCGCGAAACCGCCCACGTTCGCGCGGCCTCCGGCACGAATTTCTCGATCAACTGCTTGCGGCACGCATCCCTCAGGTATGGCTCTTCGCCAAGTAGCAGCAGGGCCGGAATGGTCTTGCCCGTTTCCAACCGCTCCAATAATTCTTCTCCTGAAACCCTCGCCATCCGTCGCGCTCCCCTAGTAATTCTCCGTGACCGCCGCCACCAAACGCTGCGCAAAGTCCTGCGCCAGCCGGTCCAGCGCTGGATCTTGCTCCTCAAAAAAACTCTTCAGGTCGGTCGAGACCTCATACTGATTGCGGAACACAAAATTGTCCGTGCGATAGAGCACCTTCTGTGTCGCGCTTTCCGTGAAGGTCACTTCGCATTTCACGGTAACAAGCATAGTCGTCGCTCTGCCCGTAGTGGTATCGAAAAGCAGCGGAAGCGCCTCCACACTGACGACCTTGCCTCTCAGGACCGCGTCTCCGGCTTCCGGATTCGACACGATCCTGTACGATGTCTTCGCCAGAAATTCGTGCACGGTCGCCGCTGTCAGCTTTTGTTCGAGCCGGTAACTCGTCGTCTTGTTTTCCAGCGCCGGCACGGCAATCACGTGGATGCTTTTCGGCAACGCCGAACTATGACCGGCAACATGATATCCGCATCCGCAAACCATCGACGCGATCGTCATCGCAGCACATAGAATTCGTATGCCAGTCATGGCAGCATCTCCGCCAGCTTTACCGCATTCGCCGCCGGCAACCGGATATTATCTGCCGCTCCCCAGAACCACCACGCTCCCGGCCGCGCTGGATCTTCCTCTGGCTTCGCCAGGTGCGCCACTTTTTCTCCTGCAATGCTCACATTACTCGGTCCAGGTTCGCCGTCCGACGGAATCAAGAATCCCGCGTCCTCGCACGCCGCGACCACCTCCTCGAACTTCGTTTCCAGAGCAAGCTCCGCGCAAGCAGCAAACGTCGTCCCATAAAACACCGGAGCATGGATCACCTGCAAGGAAGGCAAGACCGCCTTCTTTCCCACGCATGCCTGGGTCTCCGTGCGTACCCGTTCCCGCACTCCGCTCAGCTTGTGTTTGCTGGCGGGGCCAAACCGGTCCAGAAGATTAAATGCCACCTGTGTATCGAACACAGGTTGCCCCATCCCTTGAAATGACAAGAGTTGCCCCGTCTGGCTTTCCAGCTCCTCGATGCCGGCACGCCCGGCTTCGGAAACCGCCTGAAAGCAGATCACTCCCAGCCGGGATACACCGATCCTGGACAAAGCCTAGCGCCAGCGAAGCAGCAGCCGTCCCAGCCGCGGAAGGAATCGCATAAACGCGGGCATCCTTTTGAAACTTTCGTCCCTGCAACGAATCCAGTTTCGGGAACCAATTCACGGTCCCATCCTGTCCCGAACTCGCACCGGACAAATCGATGACCTTCGCACTCGCCGCTCGCGCCGCCGCCAGATTCGCACGAGTGAAGTCCGCGGAACCGGTAAAGAACACTTTCCCCGCTCGTTCAAACGTCCCTTCTTCCACGGGCTGAATCACGGCTGGCTCACCACCAGCTTCGGTCAGCATCCCCGCGGCAATTTCTTCATCCACCAGGCGAAATTCCGCGCCCGCAAAGCGGCTTTCTTCAAGCAATGCACGAAGCTCGGCTCCCAGCAGAGACGAGGCACCCGCGATCACGATTCGATTGGATCCCGCGCTCAAGCGATGGCATGAATCACGCGGTCCGGGACCAGGCGATGCCGAAGAAGCGCACCAGATGCAGCGCCACATGGGCGGCCGCAGTAGGAGCATGAAACTATGATCAGGAGCAGGTATTCGGAGTAATTTCCAGATGACCCCAGCACAGAAGCAGACAAGACGATTGCCAAGGAGGGCTGCTTTCCGCGTCCAAGGAATATCCTTGAAACTGTAATACCGGATCGTACTGGTCATGAGCCCGCCCAACGCCCCCACCAACAACAACCAGGCAATCGACCAGCGCCAATCATGCAGCGGCACTTTGAATGCCGTCCAAGCGAAGCCCAGGACGATGGCGGCCATCACGCCCGCCGCAGCCGGCGTCGGCATGCCAACAAAATACTTCGATCCGCCCGGCGCCATTCCCTGCACGTTGAACCGCGCCAGCCGCCATGCGCAACAAATCAGAAACAGCAGGCAGCTGACCCAGGCAATATGGCCGAGCCGACTGCCCTGGGTCGCCTTCGCATGCATAGGTAAACTCCTTAAATCCCCACGCATAGGCCATCACCGCCGGCGCAACTCCAAAACTTACAACATCTGCCAGCGAGTCAAACTGCACTCCGAACTCTGTACTCGGTGCCGGTCATCCGCGCCAGCCGCCCATCCAGAGAATCGAACAGGATCGCCAGCCCAATCGCTATGGCGGCACGTGATCAAATCCTCCAGTGCCCATCAGCGCGGCCACCACCGCATAGTATCCGCAGAAGAGATTTGCGGACGGTAAACATGCCGGGAGAAGAAAAATTCCCGCGCCGCAGCTTGGGGTTTCGGTGACGCTTGCCTTCAAACGGAATTTCGTGCTGTTCGATCTCGTCCATCGCTTACGCCCTTTTCCGCTATGGCTGGCACGGCTGCATCCGCCTCCGAAGTCTTATGCTCTTCTACTCCTGAGCATGTCTGGCACTTTCGGAATGGCCATCTCGCCAGTACACTAGCCCCGCCTTTCACGTTGTCACCCACTTTCACGAGAATCTCGGCGTCCCGCGGCACCCACACATCTGCCCGCGAACCGAATCGCACGAGGCCGATTCTCTCGCCTCTTGCTACGCGTTCGCCGACCTTTTTCCAACTTACCACGCGCCGGGCAATCAATCCCGCGATCTGTTTGAAAACCATATCCCCCGCGTCGGTCGAGAGCGTGAATACGTTCTGCTCGTTTTCCAACGAAGCTTGTTCTCGCATCGCTGCAAGAAACTTTCCGGGCTTGTATTCCAGGCTTGTGATAACTCCGTCCGCAGGCGCGCGGTTCACGTGTACATTCCAGATCGCCAGGAAGATGCTGATGCGCTTCCCTGGCCGGCCCGCGTCCTCCTCATCCTTGACCACCAGCACCCGCCCATCCGCTGGAGACACCACCGCGCCTGCTTCTTTCGGAATCACACGCTCTGGGTCACGGAAGAAAGAGAAGACAAAAATGGCCAGGCAGACCAGTACAACCGCCGCCGCGGCCCATTCCGCCAAATACGCCACGCCACCCAGCACCAGAAGCGGCAAACCGAAGTAGTAGCCCTCTTTGACCATGCCTTAGAGAATATACCCTATCGCTCTCGCCCGCAGTGTTAACGGGCGGGCAAGCACGGCCATTCTACGACAGAATTTTCGGGGTCGCGGGCGTTATTGCGTGTACTGTGCCCGCGCGCGTTGGATACGCAGGGCAATCCGCTCCATCTCATCTTTACAGTGGAGCTTCAACTTCTTCAGCTTGATTTCTTCCAGGAGGTCTTCCGAACTGAGGTAGGGAGCTACGGAGATTCGTCGAAGTTCTGCTTCGTATTTCGAGTGCTGCTCGGCCAGACGCTGATACTCGGCGTCTGTATCGAGGAGTATGTCCCGAGGTGCCCGCTGGGGTGTTGCCATGCGTCCTCCTCACGACTGCGCGAATTGAATTGTGAAGACTACATGAACAGAAGATAGCACTCTGGTTTACGGCGTCAAGAGGCAACCAGTGGGAATTTAGTCCTAGCCTGTGAGTTTTGTCTCCATGGTCACGGCCGCTTCGTCCGGATTCCGGTAATACCCCTTCCGTCGACCCACCTGGGCAAAGCCGCGCTTCTCATAAAACGCCATCGCGCCCGTATTTGATTCTCGCACCTCAAGATAGACGCACTTTGCTCCACGCAGCCCGAAATCCTTCAGGGCCGCCTCCAGCAACGCTCCACCCCCACCCCTCCGCCTATCCCTGGCCCTCACTGCCAAGTTTAGTACCTCCGCTTGGTCTCCAACCATCCTCCCAACCAGAAATCCGCTTATCTCTCCGCTCGTTTCAGAGACCAGCGCCAACACTCCGTTCTCCTCCGCCAACTTCACATAGCTCTCTTCCGACCAAATCGATGCCTCCGGAGATTCCGCTACAATCGCCACCAGCGCATTCGCATCGCGGGGATGAAATTTGCGTATGCTCACAAGGCTGCGCTCAGTTCCGCGCTCAACTCCCACGGCTGGTTCTGCCCTTCCAGAAAACTTCCGCATCGGGCCGTCCGTAGGTATTGCGCGTCTAACCCCAGCGCATCCGTCAAGCGCCCTTGCAGAGCGCGCTGCCGCCCGATTCTTCCGATCAACGGCGCTAGCACGCTCGTGCTCACCTCAACACTCTCATCCTCCACTGCGCGCTCACGCCATCCTTCCTGGGCTGTCATCTTTTCCGGGTCCATGGAAATCCAGCGCACGCGCCCATTCATCGACCGTTCCTTAACCCAATCCAAGAATTCCGCTGGCGCCGCGAGCATCTCATCTTCCACAAGAATCAGCCCCGGCCCTTCTCTCCGATACAATCCACCGAAAACCTGATCTCTGTGCGCGTCCACGAATGCCGCCACGTACTGGCCGCCAGCTCGCCGCCTGCGCGGCTATCGCTTCTAGCCTCGATACACTGGCTATCTTTGTCCCGAAGGCCTCGCTCCACGCTTTCACCGTCGTCAACCCCATCCGCACTCCGGTGAAGGAACCCGGTCCTGAGGCCACCGCAAATACGTCCATATCTCGTATCGACAGTCCTGACGCCTTTAACGCCTTTTCCACACTGGGCAGCACCCAGGACGAATAGTCCTCCGTGCCCTCATGCGGGATGGCCTGCAGAACCTCGTCGTCCCGCAAAACGGCTAAACTGCCTCGCGAATCGCAGGTATCCAACGCCAGTAGAATCACGCGCGCATTCTACCCCAGTACGGCGCCACTTTCAGGCAGGCCCCGCGGCCTAAAACCGGGAAGGCAGCAGCTGAAACAGGTGTTTCAGTCGGCTTAGGCCTTACGCTGAGCCAGACTTGGCCGGTCTGCAGGCAACGCATCGCGGCGCAACAGCCCGAGAGCAATTCGACTGCCAAATTCGCATCTAATTTTCCCTAACCTTATGATTCCAGAGGATATATCTTGACTCTTGCAACACATACCTTTAAACTCTCGTAAGTATCTCAGGGGGCTTCTCGATCCATGGACTATAAAATTGGTGACAAGGTCGTTTACCCGAACCACGGCGTCGGACTTGTAGAACAGATTAGTTACGGTGTCTTGAATGGCAGAACCGAACGTTACTTCATGATTCGCATCGTTTCCAGCGGCTTGCGTGTCATGGTTCCGCAATCAAACGCAGAAACCGTTGGCCTTCGTTCCGTCATTCGATCCACGGAATCCATCAAAGTCCTTGGCTTCCTCGAAAAGGGCAAACTCAATTCGCATCACGACTGGAAACACCGCTTCAAGGAAAATTCCGAGCGCATGCGCACCGGGTCCCTCCTCGAAGTCGCCGTCGTCCTCAAGAGTCTCGTTTCCCTCAGCCGCAGCAAGCCCCTCTCCTTCCGCGAAAAGAAAATGCTCGAACGCGCGAAGTATCTATTGGTCAGTGAAATGGCCACGTCGCGCAACACCACTGCGGAAAGCGCCGAAGCCATCGTCGTGAAGTCTCTCGCGAAGGCTAAGCTTCAGTTCCCTGTCATGACCGAAAAATTCGAGTAGCCAACGCGCCGCACACAGGGCGCGTTTTTATTTCTGGCGGGCAACTTCGGTTGCCCGCTTTTTCTTTTCTCGGGCTTCTATGTCCCAACGAGCTCACTGAGCGCAATTCCCGCTTGCCGCAATGTCCGTGCGACTTCCTCGGCAATTTTAGTCGCCCCAGGCGTATCTCCGTGAATGCAGATTGTCTGCGCCGCAACCGCAACCTCGCTCCCGTCGCTCGCCGTCACTACTCCTCGCTCGACTATTCCCAATGCTTGCCGAGCTGCTTCCGCGGGATCGCGGATCAGCGCATCCTCAAATTTCCTGGAGCGCAACGTTCTATCGGGCTCATACCGCCGGTCGGCAAACGCTTCCGCCGCTACAACGAATCCCGCTTCCCGGAACACATCGAGCATCGGCGACCCCGCCAGACCCACCAGCACCACGTCGCGCCTCCACCGCGCGACGCCATCTGCAATCGCTTTCGCAAGCTCGCGATTTCGCACCGCCTGGTTGTAGAGCGCCCCGTGCGGCTTCACGTGCACCACATGGCGCGCCGCAACTCTCCGCAATTTCCGCGAGCGCTCGCACTTGCTCGAACACAGAGTCGGCGACTTCCTCCGCCGCCATCTTTAACTCCAACCGCCCGAAATTCTCGCGGTCCGGATACCCCGGATGCGCCCCGATCGCTACTCCTGCGCGCAGCGCCTGCTCAATCGTCGTGCGCATCGTCTCCGTATCGCCCGCATGTCCGCCGCACGCCACATTCGCCGAGGTGATGGAGCGCATCAACGATTCCTGCGTGCCGTCGGCGATCGCCTCGGGTATCTCGCCCATGTCGCAATTCAAATCAATCTTCCGCTGAAGGCTTTTCATTCCACTATCAACTCCTTCGAGGCCAGCAATTTTTCCTGCTCCAGCAAAAGCGATTCGCGCCGTTTCCAGTTTCCACCTGTTCGAATCGAACTTCATCGCGCGGCCGAAGCTGCCCGAGGCTGCTCAAATCGGCGGAAATCACATTCGCAATCTTGGGATAACCACCGGTCGTCTGTTGCTCGACAAACAAAATAATCGGCAGCCCGGATGCGGTAATCTGCACCGCCCCCAGCGAAACTCCTTCGGAAATCATCTCGCCGCCGAATGCCGTTGTAATTGCCGCGCCCTCCAGCCGCAGTCCCATACGGTTCGATTCCTCCGCAACGCGATACGCGCTCCCATAAAAAATGTTCTGCGTCTCGGGGGAAAACGAATCACTTTGCGGCCCCGCGGTAACGCGCAAAAGCTTTCGCGGCGACAGCTTCTCGAGCGCCCGCCTGCGTCACCCTTCTTTTTCGAAAAGTCCGAAAACCGCCGCCCGCCGTCCCAATCTCTCAGCACATCTCCTTTCCGCAATGCTCGGCCCTCGATTCCGCCAAGTCCGCTCAAGAGATGCGTCGACGCGCTCCCCAAAAATAATTTCACATCAATCCCGCCTCGCACGCACAAATAACACCGCGCTCCCGCTCGCGTCGGCCCCAATCGCAAGGTCTGCCCCGGCTGAACTTCCGCCGAACTCCACAGCTCCACAGGCTGGTCGTCCAGCGTGGCACCAAAATCAACGCCCGTCAGTGCCACAACGGCGCGCTCCGGAAAAATAAATGTTCCGCCGAGCAGCGTCATCTCCAACCCCGCCGCCCCTTCGGCATTGTCCACCAGCCGATTTCCAATCCGCAGTGCGACCGGATCGGCTGCCCCCGAAGCCGAAACGCCCATCGGCCCAAAGCCCTCTCGTCCCAAATCTTGCACGGTGGTCAGCATTCCCGGTGCTCGCACCTCAATCACGCTCATGCGTTCTCCAGCTTCGCAAATTGCTCCCGCGAAATCGGCAGGAATCGCGCGCGATCGCCGATGGACAGCAAACTCATCTCGGCTCTCTCCGGCTGAAACATCTTCACCGGCGTGCGCCCGAGCAATCTCCATCCGCCCGGTGTAGAAATCGGATACACGCCCGTCTGAGTTCCTGCGATCCCCACACTTCCTGCCGGAACGCTCTTTCTCGGCGTCCCCAATCGCGGCGTGGCCGAGCGCTTCCGGCAGCTGCCCGAGGTACGCAAAGCCGGGGGCAAATCCCAAGAAGTAAGTTATGTAGGTCGTTGTAGCGTGCAGCTCGATCACCCGCTCAGCCGTAATTCCATGCAACTCCGCCACATCCTTCAAGTCCGGACCATACTCCCCGCCGTAACACACTGGTATCTCAACCAAACGCGCCTCCGGCAGCGCCAGCTTTCTCCATCCGCGCGATGTAGCCCCGCAAACTTTCTTCCAGCTCGCCGGGGCGCAACTTCATTGCATCAAATTTGACCAGGACCGAACAATACGCGGGATGCAGGTTCCGCACTCCTGGAATGGGCTCCAACTCCATCAGCCGCAGGAGTCTCCGAACCTGTTCATGCGCCTGAATTGTGATTTGATTTTGTAACGGCGTGAGGGAGTTCGCCCCAGCCGGGCTCGGAGCCCCGCGCTTCTCTCCCGGTGAATCAAAATACACCAGCAGCGATTGATCGCTGGCTACCTGAAATCGCGCATGCGCCTCGCCCGATTTGCCCATGAGGCCGAAAGTATACCCCACGGCGCATTCGGGAAATAACAGTGCGTCATCCCAATCCCAGACCTGTTCCCTTTATCCGATCCCGTTTGCCTGAGGTGCTAATTGCGTTGTGCTATGGTGCGGGTGAAAAATCCCGAAGTTGTTTCACTGTGGCCGCATCCAGATGCTGAATTAACGCCACGAGGAGCTCGACCGTATGGTCGTAATCCGCGCGATTGATAATCCCGTTGTGCGCGTGCGTGTAACGCGTCGGAACGGTCAGCGTAATCGTCGGCGCACCGCCGTTGCTCTTCTGGATTTCCGCTGCATCATCCCCATAGATGACAATCAGCTCGTCTTGCAGGGGTATCGATTTCTCCTTGGCGGTCCGCCTCGTCAAGGCCACAAATTTCCGGTTGGGAAGCTGGCTGCTGTTGAAGAGAAATATTCCCGGCCCGCCTCCCAAAATTTCAAGAGCATCGTCAGGCCGCACGCCTTGCACGTCATGGGTCACACCGGCCTCGAGCGCGATTCCTACGTCAGGTTTCACGATGTCCGCAGCAGTATGCGCTCCCCGAAGTCCGATCTCCTCCTGCACCGTCGCCGCATAGAAGAGCTGGTTGGGATGCGCGCTGTGCGCGAGCCGGCGCATCACCTCCAAAATAATTGCACAGCCCACGCGGTCGTCCCAGGCCTTCCCCAAATAGTTTTGCGTCCCGTTCAAGACCGTGAAGCTCGAGTCGGGAACGATGGGGTCGCCCGCCTCGACTCCCAGCCGTCGCGCTTCGTCAGCACTCTTCGCTCCGATATCCAGGTAGATCGTGTCCCGCGTGTTGATGAGCTTCCCGCGCTCCTCGGCTGGAGCCAGATGTGCATCGCGAATTCCGGACGTCGCGCGCACCGGTCCTTTCGCTCCGAGAATGATCCAACGCTGGTCGACCAGCGCTTCGTCGAGCCAACCGCCCAGCATCTGCATGGTCACAAAACCGTCTGGCGTAACGCGCCGCGCCACCGCGCCAAGTTCATCCATATGCGCGTCGATCATCACACGCGGACCGCTGCTGCCTTGCGTGGCGATCACCGATCCCAGTCCGTCGTACGAGAGATGATCCGCGAGCGGCGTCATTCGCTCCACCATGATCTTCCGCACGGGCTCTTCGAATCCCGGAGGGCCAGGAGCATCAGACAAAATCTGCAGGAGTTGCACGGTCTGATCCTGCGCGTTCGCCGCCGCACACGAGAAAAGCAAGGCGAATGCAACTCCAATGATCCGTCGAACGCAAACTCGGCCTCGGGATTTAGAATCACTGAACTGCGGCGTTGAGTTCATGGCACTCCACCAGATAAGGAATTAGGTTCGCGGCCAGAAAGTGCGTCCCCGCCACGCGCATTGTCGTAGCACATCATCACGCCGTCAAGCCACCTCCGCCCGCTGGCCATTTCTAGTCTGATTCTCCAAACCAAAATCCTATGCAAGGCGAACGAAGCCGGAGGTATAATTCACGAAATGACCGAGCACACTTCCCATCTCTTGCAGGAGGCCCTGGCCCTATCGGAAGCAGAGCGCGCCGATTTGGCCTGCTCATTAATTGACAGCCTCGATGCGACCGTGGACGAAGACGCGACGAGTGCGTGGGAGCAAGAGATCGCGCAGCGAGTTTCTGATCTGGACTCCGGACGAGCAAAAACCGTTCCGTGGGAAGAGATTCGAGGCCGGATTTCATCCAAACTCTCCAATGGCAAACAAGAAGGTTGAGTTCCACGAGGCGGCAAGTCTAGAACTCGAGGCGGCCTTCGATTGGTACTTGACCTCAGAATCTAGTTGCGCGCCTGTCACAAGAACTTCGTCAACGCCTCAGCCTCAGTCGTCTCCTCGAGCCTTTCTCAACTGTCCCTTTATACACATCACGCCAGCACCAAACTCGGATCCGCATTGAGAGATGAGTCAGCAAAAACGCCTGTGCGAAATCTCTCGAACGCCGCCGCCGCGATCATCGCCGCGTTATCCGTCGAGAGCGCCCGGCTCGGGAAAAACACCTCAATCCCCATGTTCTTCGCGCGCTCTTCAAACGTTGCGCGCAACTGGCTGTTCGCCGCCACGCCGCCTGAAACCATCACGCTCTCCACTGCCAACTCTTCCGCGGCCAACATCGCGCGGTCCACCAAATCGCGAACCACCGCGTTCTGAAACTCGCGCACCAGCGCCAGCGTTTGGGGCGAGCACAAGGGCAGCAGCTGTTCAAACTTCCGTTCCCCGCGCTGCAATGCCTCTTCTCGCGTTTGAATCTCTCCGGCATATTCCGGATGCTCCCGCACGTGATAGAGGACCGCCGTCTTCAACCCGCTGAAGCTGAAATCGAGGGGGTTCCCCCGCGTTTTCGTCGCACCGAATTTCACGGGAGCCGGGGCGCGGTTCGAAACCGCCGCTAACCGATCCAGAATCGGCCCTCCCGGATATCCCAGCCCCAACAGTTTGGCAACTTTGTCGTACGCTTCGCCGGCCGCATCATCGCGAGTCTGTCCGATTTTTCGATATCGTAAAAGTCCGCCCAAATCCTGCCCATCTGAATCTCCTGCCGTCACTTCGTAAAGAACAGTGTGCCCCCCCGAAACAATCAGGCACACCGCCGGCAATTTCGCCACGCGTCCTGACTTAAAAGCCTCCAAGAAAACAGCGTGCACATGCCCCGCCAAATGGTTTACAGGGATCAGCGGCTTCTCCAGCGCCGCCGCCAAAGTCTTTCCATAAGTAATCCCCACGAGCAACGCGCCTACAAGCCCCGGCCCCTGCGTCACGCCAATCGCATCCACATCGCTCAAATTCATTCCCGCCTGCGCCAGCGCCTCTCGCACCACAGGTACGATCTGCCGCAAATGCTCGCGCGAGGCCAGCTCCGGCACCACGCCGCCATATTTTCGGTGAATGTCAATCTGCGAGGCCACCACGCTGGACAAAATCTCGCGCCCATCGACCACCACGGCCGCCGCCGTTTCATCGCACGATGATTCAATCCCCAAAATCCGCGTCATCTTCAGACTCACACCGGGAAGAATTAGAGTTTCAAGCTCCTCAGGTAATCGCGGAAAGGCGCGCCCAACTCTTCGTTCTGCAGAGCGATCTCCACGGTCGCCTTCAGGAATCCCAGTTTGTCGCCCGCATCATACGAAACGCCTTCGTAGATGTACGCCCACAGCCCGTCTTCCTGCGCCAGGATGCGCAGCGCGTCTGTTAGCTGGATTTCGTTTCCCGCGCCCGGCTTAGTGCGCTTCAAACAATCAAAAATCGCCGGCGGCAAAACGTACCGTCCGGTGATCGCCAGGTTCGATGGCGCATTTTCTGGTTTCGGTTTTTCTACCAGGTCGCGAATCCTCAACAGCCGCGGGCCGAAGGGAGGCTGGGGCGCGGGTTCGCCATCGACGATTCCGTAAAGATGCGTCTTTTCCTTGGGCACTTCTTCGACGGCAATTGCGCCGACGCCCGTGGCGGCATACACATCAATGAGCTGTTTGGTGGCAGGATTCTTTCCAGGAATCAGCACATCCCCCAGCAAAACGGCGAATGGCTCGTCACCAACCAGATCCTCCGCCACCAGCACTGCGTGGCCAAGACCGAGCGGCTCCTTTTGCCTCGTGTAGCTCACCTGCACCATGTCGCTGATCCGCCGGACCATTGCAGCTTGTTCCGTCTTCCCTTTTTCCTCCAGAAAGCGCTCAAGCATGGGCGCATGGTCGAAGTGATCCTCGATGGAATTTTTACCCTTCCCTGTCACGATGATGATGTGCTCGATTCCTGAGGCGACGCACTCTTCCACCACGTACTGGATTTGCGGCTTGTCCACCACCGTCAGCATTTCTTTGGGCTGCGCTTTGGTCGCTGGCAGAAAACGCGTGCCGAGTCCCGCAGCTGGAAGAACTGCTTTGCGCACTTTCCGTCTTGCGCCAGTTGGTTGTGGATTGTCGGCCATGCGATTCCTCTCGTGCTTACTTTTTCTTCGCGGGCTTCTTTTCTTTCGAGGAACTCTCCTTGGAGCTAGCCTCTTTTACCGCAGACTCTTTCCCGGCAGATTCCTTTCCACCACCATCTTTAGCCGCGGCGTCCTTGCTGCCGCCGTCTTTGCTTTCCGCGGCGGGCTTGCTCTCTTTGCTTCCCCCATCCGTGGATTTTCCCGCGTAGTCCGTGACGTACCAGCCCGACCCCTTGAACTGAATCGCCGGCGCGGTGATCACCGATTCCACTTTGCCGCCGCAATGCGGGCATTTCTTCAGGTGCGGCCCTTCGACCTTTTCGATTTTTTCGGTGCGGCGCCCACACTTCAGGCATTTGTATTCGTACAGTGGCACAGCAACTCCCTCCGTTTCAGCTCCAAACAAAAAAGTATAGCATGCGTGACAAAATGTCCCCGCAGCGCGTGCTAGACTCAAATGCATGAGCGGACCCGCCGCGAGCAACACCGAAACCGCACTTGGCTGCTTGTATCTTGTCGGCACACCCATCGGCAATCTCGAAGACATCACTCTCCGCGCTCTCCGCATCCTCAAAGAAGTCGACCAGATCGCGTGCGAAGACACGCGCCACACGCAAAAGCTGCTGAATCACTACGAAATCCGCAAGCCCCTCGTCAGTTACCACGAGCATAACGAGCTGACGCGCGCGCCCGAGTTGCTCATCTCTCTCGAACAAGGCGCAAAGATTGCTCTCGTCAGCGACGCGGGCATGCCGTTGGTTTCCGATCCGGGACATCGTCTCGTCACGCTTTGCCTGCGTCATCATGTCCCTGTTGTTCCCGTGCCTGGCCCATCCGCGCTTCTCGCGTCGCTCGCCGCAAGCGGCCTGCCCAACGAAGAATTTCTCTTTGTCGGCTTTCTGCCCGCGCGCACTGGCGAACGCCGCCGCGCCCTGGAGCGCCTGCGCATCGAGGATCGCACCATCATTCTTTATGAAGCCCCGCACCGCATCGCGGAATGCGTCGCCGACGCCCGCGAAGTTCTGGGCAACCGCACCGCCTGCATCGCCCGCGAAGTCACCAAGCTCCACGAAGAGTTCCGCCGTGGCAAACTCTCCGAGCTCTTTAGCCTCGCTCAAGGAACGCCCCGCCAAAGGAGAAATCACGCTGCTCATCGGCGCGGAAGACCCCGCTGACGCCCGCACTCCCGCCAACTCCATGCAATCCCTCGCCGAGCGCGTCGAAGAATTAATCCACCAAGCCAAACTCGACCGCAAAGAAGCCCTGAAACTCGCCGCCAAAGAACGCGGCCTCACCCGCCGCGAAGCCTACGACAAAATCGTCACCGCCCGCGAGCCAGAAAAGAGCGACCCATAAATTGGGGATTTTTAACTTGTGGTCTCGAGGCCGGGTGCCTTCCACGTCGGATATACAAGCAGACCTTTTGTTTTTCCTGTATGCGTTTGGCCGGGCCTTTGTCGTTCAGCGAGAGAGGATAGCCTCGCGTTTCGATTTTTGCCGAAAGTGTTCCAAATTGGATAGCTTTCCTTGAATTTCTGTCGCATTCTATCTAGGATGCGAATGAGAGACCTGTCGCCCAAACAGTTATCCGCTGTCCCTTGTCCTACATGTGGTGTCCGCCCCGGGGAACGTTGCATTCTGCATTCAGGCGCGCCGCGAACTGAATCACACGTTGACCGGAAACTCTGCGCGGCTGAAGCCATTGAAGTGGAGAGATACCGGCGCGCACAATCCCTCGCCAAGCGGGTCGATGGCGGCCATCCCTCGATCGGCTAAAGCACGTTTGGCTGGCCAATCCTTTTCGCCAATTGCCGCGCGGCGCGCGCTCCCAGCGGAAATTTCCAAACAGCTTCGGCTCTTTCTCTTCCAGTAGTCACCAGCCACGGCTGTTCTCACCTTCCGGCGAACCACTGCTCGATCCAGTGGCAGTCGAGACTTTGCGACCAAGCTGTCTTTATCCTCAAGGGCAGTCGTCGGGTGTAAACTGTGCCCCTATGAAAACTCTTTTCAGCGTTACGTTCTTTAGCCTCCTGGTTGGATTGGCCATTCTCTGTTGCGTCGCTCCCTGGACAACGACGCCGGCTGGAAGTTCTGGGGTGCACGACTCCCTGGGTTATGCAGCCATCTGGTCGCAGCGCTATGCTGCGTTGCCCGGAGCTAGGGTGGACTCAGGAGCCTTCGCGATGCTGGCTGGAGTGGTCCTCTTTTTCGCCATCGTGATTGGCGCAGCGGCGTACTTTTTCCGCAATAAACGTGGGTCGGAAAGAGAAGATGTTTGAAGATTTGGAAATTGCAATGAAGGAATTCCCGCCAAGCTAAATCCACGTAAACGCGGCCTCTCCCGCACAGGCGGAACAAACGCCGGCAAATTACGCGCCCTCGCTCGACTAATTCGAAATTATGTGCACTTAAGGACAGTATTAACAGGCTCGAAGAGGCACACTCAGGGTCTCGCAATTTTTCGAAGGAGACTCATGCACAAGATTTCAAGAATTACATTAGGATTGGCAATCGCGCTTGGTGCTTCCGCTATACGGCCAGGCACAGACGCAGAGGCCCGCACAGCCGGGCGATCCTATACCGACGTACCGGGTCACCGTCGTCAGCCGCACCGCGCGGGCAGTTAACTATCGACACCGCAGCGGAGCAACAAAGATTGATTTTCAAGGTACCGACCTCATGCCAAGCGCAAGGGGCGAGGCCAAAGTAGAGAGCAAGCGCGGGGCGCTGGAAATTGAAGTCGAATTTGCAGACCTCGACAGACCAACCGCATTCGGCAACGAATATCTCACCTACGTCCTTTGGGCGATTTCGCCGGAAGGGCGTTCCGTGAATCTCGGCGAAGTATTGGTGGGAGACAACCACCGCAGCAAGCTGGACGTGACGACCGATCTTCAGGCTTTCGCGATGATCGTGACCGCGGAACCTTATTACGCGGTGCGGCGCCCGAGCAATGTGGTGGTCGTGGAAAACGTGATTCGCCAGGACACCAAAGGCACGTCGGAAGCCATGGAAGCAAAATATGAACTGATCGATCGCGGCGGATACATCCCGACGGGCTATAACTTCGACCCAGTGGTCTTGAACGCCAAGTTGCCGCTGGAATTCTTTGAAGCGCGCAATGCGGTACGCATCGCAAAGTCGGCGGGAGCCGAGAGGTATGCCAGCTCCAGCTACGAAAATGCCATGCGCCAGATGAACGAAGCGGATGCGATGGCCACCAGCCGGCACGAAAACAGGAAATCGTTGATTTCCATTTCGCGTGAAACCGTGCAGACCGCGGAAGACGCGCGCGAAATCGCCATGAAGCGCATTGATTCGGATCGTGCCGAGCACGAGCGCAACGCGTCAGCAGGCCGTGAAGCGAACGCCAATGCCGCCACAGCCGATGCCGTTCGCGACCGCGACGAAGCCGACCGCAGGAAGCGAGAAGCGGAAGCGAACACCGCAGGTGCCGTTCGCGACCGCGACGACGCCGACCGCAAGAAGCACGAAGCCGAAGAGGCTGCCAGGCGCGCTCAGGGCGCCCAAGCCAATGCCGAGGCCGACTCCGATCGCAATCGAGCCGCAGCCGCCGCTTCCGATCAGCAGGCTCATCAAGCCAAGAGTGCTCAGGCTACCGCCGAGGCCGATTCCGACCGCAATCGAGCCGCAGCCGCCTCATCCGACCTGCAAGCGCAGGATGCCGTGCGCGACCGCGAAGAGCTTCGCGCAAAGCTGCTGCAGCAGTTCAACTTGATTCTCGAGACACGCGACACGGCCCGCGGTTTGGTCGTGAACATGTCCGACGTGCTGTTTGACAGCGGACAATATACACTGCGGCCACTGGCTCGCGAGAAGCTGGCAAAAATATCGGGGATCGTGCTGGCGTATCCGACTCTCAAGCTCGCGGTCGAAGGCAACACGGACAGCGTAGGAACGGAAGAGTTCAACCAGACCCTCTCGGAGAATCGCGCCAAGAGCGTCAGGACCTATCTCACCGAGCAAGGCGTGCCGGAATCCTCGACGACTGCCCAGGGATTTGGCAAGACTCGGCCCATCGCTTCCAACGATACATCGGACGGACGCCAGCAAAACCGACGCGTCGAGCTGGTCGTTTCGGGCGAAGTGATCGGCACGAAGATCGTTTCCCTGGTGGTACTGCCAGTCACCGCATCGTCAACGCCTCGCTAATCGCACCACAGACGAAAAAGCCGGCTCCTCGCGAGCCGGCTTTTTTATTGACCTTCGTATTCTACGTCTCTTGAAACTTCACCGGCTTCTGGTTCCCTCATAGAGCCGCGTCGGGCGAGCCCGATCTGAAAGCGGCAGTTATGCCGCCGTATCTCTTTGGCGCGTTGCTTTAACTCCGGAAAGAATCCCAGCTCCTATGAGTACGATCGCACCCACAACAATCCATCGTCGGGGCACGTGCACCAGGTAGGCGCCATAGATGAGGCCGATGGTGAGAACCGCGAATCCAATCGCGTAAAGTCCGAATGACATGTTGTTTCCTTTCCGCTGTCCTGATGCGGCGGTAGCTCGAGAACTCGAAATGCTCCCCGCCAAAAGCTGTACAAAAACCAAACCCTTCCTCCACGCTGCCGCGCATGAAGGAAGGAAACTCGATTGGCTAGTTGATGATATAGCTAGTCGCGATCTGGATGGTTATGGCGCCACTGCCAGTAGTGATTCTGCTCGCTGCGGCTGATGTGGTGGAACTCACGATAGTGTCTGTGCCTTTCGCCGAGGTATACGCGATAGGAACGGTCTTCGCGGTCATTCCACTCATGATAGTCACGATGATTGCGATCGTAATAGCGATGGTGATCGACGCCAGCACTGATTACTACTTGCTGGGCAGCGTCCCGCCTTTGGTGCTGCCGAAGCCGTGAGTGCTGCAGTCAAGAATAGAAAACTCAGATATTTCGTTGCTAGGTGCATGTTGTGCTCCTCCGTAAATCGCGAACTCCAATGTTGGAATCCTGGCTTGTCGCAAGTATGGGCGGAAAGAGTCCCTAAGTCTGTGCAGTACAGGACACAACGAGCGATGCGAGTCTCGCTTTAACGCCTTGCTGATAAATATGACGGCGGTCGCTGGTTCCTCGAACCAGCCTAACGCGGCGGCAATAGATCAACCCAGAGTAACAGCGAGGACGTGGGCGACGGCGTGGGAGAGGAGCGCGTATTCAAATCCGTAGCGGGCGTAGAAGAAGCCGAGTGCCAGACCAAAAACTCCGTTGAGCAGGGCGCTGGCGGCGATAAGCGAAGCGCTTTGTCCTTGCAATCCCGCGACATGGAAGGCCGCGAAGAAAATTGCTGAAACCAGGATGCCCAGCCAGACTCTGCCACGGGCCAGGCGCACGACCGCACTCATGATGAAGAGATGAACAACTATCTCGAGGCTGCCAGCGGCGAAGAAAACGCTCGCAACCCTGGACCAGAGCGGACCAGCAAGATTGGGTTAATCGGAAAGAATGAAGAACATAGATGGCGCCCGCGGCAACGAGGCAGCCGAACGTAACGGCGGGAAGGATGCCGCTTCTCCCGGAGGGTTTTGAAGGCAGATCGAGACGGCGCAAGTATGGCATAGGCAGCTGAGCAGCGTCGGCAAGGCGCAAGCCGAACCACGATGACACGATGCAAATCCCAGAAACGGCGAGCACGAACCACCCCAGTTGAAGCATCGATGGGCGCGGGACGGCGGAAGCGGTGATGCTCGGCACAAAGGAGATTGCGCCAAATACGCCGAGACTGCTTAGAAGAATAAAGCGTCTTCAGAATCGGTGGTTTTTCAGGAAGTTGCTCGGGCAAAGGAATCGTCTCCGAAAAGATGGCAGATCGCGCCGCCCCGGGGAAAAGATACCACTCCTGGGACGGGGAATGAACTATCACGCAGCAACACGAGGGAGTGAGCGTTGCGGAGCAGTGAGGTTCGGTGTACGGTATCGGCGACTGGGAAGGCGATGCGGGCCCGGTCAAATCGACGAGGATGGTGGACATGGCCGGGGTGAACGAAAAAGAGCAGTGGACGCGCAGGGGATTTTTGGGAGCGAGTTCGGCGGCGCTTGGCAGCCGCGAGCGTGCTGGGACCAGACAGAATCGGAGGGCAGGAACAGAGTTCCGCGCAAATTCTCAAGGGAGACAGGAGCGCAAGCGACCCGGGGCCGACAAATGCGGCTCTGGACGCTGCAAATCCATCCGGCAACCATCCCCTGCCGACGGATGCAGGCGGGGTGCAAACGTTCAAATACCCCTTTTCTTTCGCGCACAAGCGGTTTCAGCAAGGCGGCTGGTCGCGCGAAGTGACCGTGCGCGAACTGGCGGTTTCGAAGTCGCTCGCGGGCGTGGACATGCGGCTGACCGCCGGGGGAGTGCGGGAGTTGCATTGGCACACCGCGGCGGAATGGGCCTACATGCTGTACGGCAGCGCGCGGATCACTTGCATCGACGCGGACGGCAAGAGTTTCGTGACGGACGTAACGAACGGCGATCTGTGGTATTTCCCGCCCGGCATTCCCCATTCGATCCAGGGGCTTGGCGCCGGACGGGGCGGAATTTATGCTGGTGTTCGACGACGGCAATTTCTCCGAATATGAAACGGTGCTCCTGACCGACTGGATGGCGCACACCCCGCTCGACGTGGTGGCGAAGAATTTTGGAGTCGCTCAATCGGCTTTGGCAAAAATGCCGAAGAAAGAGAAATTTATTTTTCAGGCGGAGGTTCCCGGAACCCTGGCGGAAGATCAACGTCTCGCGGCGGGGACGTCTGGGCGCGTCCCCAGTTGATTTTGCTTTTCGCACCACGCAGCACCCCGCGCCCACAAAGCTGAGGAACGGCGAAGTGCGCGTAATCGATTCAAGCAGCTTCAAAATTTCGACGACGATCGCCGCCGCAGTCGTCACGGTGAAGCCCGGAGGCATGCGCGAACTCCACTGGCACCCGAACGCGGATGAATGGCAGTTCTACATTAGCGGGAAAGCGCGCATGACCGTCTTTGCCACTGGCGCACGCGCAAGAACAATGGACTTCGAAATGGGAGACGTCGGCTACATCCAAAAAACGCTGCCGCACTACATCGAGAATACCGGCACGACCGATTTGAAATTCCTGGAGATGTTCAAGAGCAGCTACTACCAGGACCTTGCGCTCTCTGAATGGCTGACGCACACGCCGCCGGAACTGGTCGCCGCACATTTGAATCTGGATAAGGCAACGCTCGACGCCATGCCAAAAGACAAACCGCTCATCATGCCATAGCCAGCGTCGGCGGAAATCAAGTCCAGTTTTCATCCGTAGCGAAGTGCTACGAGCGGGTCGACGCGCGCCGCACGGCGCGCCGGTACCCAACACGCGACCAAGCCGGTGATAAGCAGCAAGCAGTGGTACAGCGATAAGCGTGACCGGATCGTAAGCCGAGACGCCCCAAAGTTGCGTGGCGATCACGCGCGCAACCCCCAAGCTGGCCGCCAGACCCAATCGCGACTCCCAAAATCACCAGGCGCAGCCCCATGTTTATGACCAGCTTCAGGACGTCACCGCGCTCCGCGCCGAGTGCCATGCGAATGCCGATTTCGTGCGTTCTCCGCGCGGCAGTGTATGCGAGCACACTGTAAACGCCGATGGTCACGAGCACCAGCCCGATACTGGCGAAAATTCCCAGCAAGAAAAATCCAAAGCGCGGGCCCGCGTAGGAAAACTGGCTGATGTAGCCCTCGAGCGTGCCGGTAAGCGTGAGCGCGACGCTGCGATCCGTCGCCCAAATTTCCTGGCGCACGGCGTTAAGCATCGCGAGAGGCTCTTTGGCGGTGCGAACGAGAATGCCGCGCTCGAAGGAACCGGTGACGGTGTAAGGAATCCAGACTTCGGGCTCGCGGTGGATCCTGAAGGCCGCGGTTCTTGGCATCGGCGACGACGCCGATGATTTCGAACCATGGATCATGCACTGGATCGGGGGCAGTTTCGAGCTGCGCGAGACGAACGCGCTGGCCGATGGGATTGTCCGTGCCGAGATATTTTTGCGCGAAAGTCTGGTTGATGACGGCGAATTTTTTCGCCCCGTTCACTTCCGCTTCCGTGAATGGCCGCCCAGTCAGGAATTGAATCTTCAGCACGGGGAAATAGCCTTCGCTGCAAAGTTGATAAAGCGCGTTCCATTTTTCCGAGTGCGTCTTGCCGGGGATCTCGATATCGGAACGGATCCCACCGTACGGCGGCAAAGTACTCGTCTCCGTGGCCTCGACTATTCCGGGCATGGCTTTCAGCCGCAGCAGAAGGGGACGAAAAAAGCCAGCGACCTGATCGGCGGACTTGTACCGGTCTTTGGGAAGGGGAAGCCGGGCTACAAGAATGTGATCCGGCTGCAAACCGAGATGAACTTCGCGGAGAGCTACAAAGCTGCGCATCATAAGGCCTGCGCCGACCAGGAGCGTAAGCGAGAGAGCAACTTCGAGGACAACGACGGCGTCGCGCAAGCGGCCGTGGCGAAAACCTCCGCCTACTCCTTTGCCGCTGTCGCGCAGCGGATCGTTGAGATCACGGCGAGCGGATTGCAGCGCCGGGACGAGGCCAAAGACAGCGCGGTCGCGATCGAAACACCAAGCGTGAAGAGCAGGACATTGACATTGAGGCGGATCGATAGCTTCGGCAGGGAATGATTTCCTGAGGAATGAGCGCGACTAGCGATTTGAGGCCGCCCCAGGCTAACAGCGCGCCAAACCTGCGCCGCCAGTTGCGAGAATGAGACTTTCGACCAGCAGTTGGCGCACCAGCCGCCACCGGCCGGCTCCGAGCGCCGCGCGGATGGCGAACTCTTTTTCGCGGGTGGTGGCGCGCGCCAACAGCAGGTTGGCGACGTTTCCACAGCCGATCAGTAAAAGCAGTCCAACAGCCGCAAGCACGATGAAGAGAGTGGTTCGGAAGCGGCCGACAACCAGGTCCGTAAGCGATTGAATCTCCACGGTGAAATGCTTTGGGTAGTCCTTTGGATAGACGGTGGAAAGATGCTGGGCGATTACGGCGAAATCCGCCTGGGCTTCGCGTTCCGAGACCCCGGGCTTGAGATGGCCAAGCAAAAACCAGTAGCGATTGAAGCCGAGCGCCGGCGTGGTGTCAGCATGGCTGGGTTTCTCGGGAATCCAGAGGTCCGAATCGCCCCAGCCAAATCGCGCCGGCATGATGCCGATGAGCGTGCGAGCCGTGCCGTTCAATACGAAGGTTTTGTTCAGGATGGCGGGGTCGGCGTTGAAACGATTGACCCAAACTTTGTAACGTAAGACGAAGACGGGGGGAGCGCCGGGTTCATAATCCGCAGGCTGCATCACTCGCCCGACCAGCGCGGGCATGCCGAGGAATTCAAACGTGCCCGGCGTGACGTAGCCGCCGCTGAAGCGGTCTGTGCCCTCGCCGTAGGTATAGAGCACGTCGCCGCCGTCATTGGCGATGACCCGGTCAAAGACATGGTTTTGCTGCACGTAGTCCAAATATTCGGGGCCGCTGTAACCACCGCGTCCGCCAGGCCGATTTTGTTCCGTGTCGTGGATTTGGACGGAAACGAAGTGCTGCGCATCGGGGTACGGAAAGGGTTCCATCAGAACGTTCTCAATGACGCTGAAGATGGCGGTGGAGGCGCCTATGCCGAGCGCAAGGGTTATCATGGCAATGAGGGTAAAGCCTGGACTTTTCCTAAGGTTTCGTCCGGCATAATGGAGATCTTGCCAAAATGAGAACATGCCTGAGCCTCCTCCGGGGTCGCTTAAGTTCTGTCAATTAAGAGACGCTTCAAACGCGAAGAAGTTCCCTGCCGAGCATGGAATTAGCGAGCAGACAGCGCGCCGCACTTGCTTTGACGGCAAGTGTTGATTAGAGTTTGCCCACGTCCTGAGTTCCTAAATGGATGCGTAAGAAAATTCATATAAAGAGAAGCTAAATCAATGGATTGGATAGAGCGCGCGTTTCGGCTAGGATGTGCTGGCATCCTCGCGGATGGTGAGGCGGTCCAGGTCGAACTGCGGTGATCGAATGATCCAGTCGGACGCGGAAAGGAGTTTCGAGTGAGCAAATTTGCGGTGGTTGCGTTGCTGGCGGTGAGTGGAGCTTTCGTATCGCGCGCCCAGTGTGCGGAGCAGAGTTGCGAGCAGTTAGCTCGGCTCACTTTGCCGAACACAACAATTACGTCGGCGCAGACTGTCGCGGCGGGAGCGTTTGAGCCGCCGGCAAACGCACGCCGTGGGCCGGGGAGTGACACCTCCATGTTCAAGCTGCTGCCGGCGTTTTGCAGGGTCATGGCGGAGGCCAAGCCAAGCGCGGACTCCGACATTAAGATCGAGGTGTGGATGCCGGCAAGCGGCTGGAACGGTAAATTCCGCGGCCAAGGCAATGGCGGTTTTGCCGGTGAAATTGACTATCGCGGGCTGGCGCTGGCGATCGCCCAAGGGTATGCATCGGCAGGCACGGACACGGGCCATACAGGCGAAGCCCCCGACGCAAGTTGGGCGCTTGGACATCCGGAGAAGATTATCGACTTCGCATACCGCGCGATTCACGAGATGACCGTGGTCGGCAAAGCGTCGGTTAAGGCGTTCTACGGCGGCGGCGCCCAACATGCCTATTTTTCCAGCTGTTCGAATGGAGGACGCGAAGCCTTGATGGAGGTGCAGCGCTATCCGGAAGATTATGACGGGATCCTGGCGGGGGCGCCTGCGAACTATTGGACGCATCTGCTGTCGAGCGCTTTGTATGATGCGCAGACTACGACTTCGGATCCGGCGAGCTACATTCCGACGAGCAAAATCCCAATGATTGCGAAGGCCGTCAACGCGGCATGCGATGCAAATGACGGCGTCACCGACGGCGTGTTGGATGACCCGAGGCAGTGCCATTTCGATCCGGCGAGATTGCTCTGCAAAGAGACCGATTCGGACTCGTGCCTGACCCAGCCGCAAGTGATCGCCTTGAAAAAATTATATGAAGGCGCCCATGACTCGAAAGGCAGAGAAATTTTTCCAGGATTCTTGCCGGGCGGCGAAGACGGGCAAGGTGGCTGGCCGCTATGGATAACGGGACCAGGGCCCGGCAAGAGCTTGCTGTTTGCGTTTGGCGGTGGATTTTTTTCCAACATGGTCTACGACAAGTCCGACTGGGATTACAAGAAGGCTAATCTGGACGAAGCGGTCGCTGCCGCTGACAAAAAGTTTGCGAATGTATTAAACGCAACGGAGACAAACCTCAAGCCGTTTGCCTCCCACGGCGGAAAACTGATTATTTATCATGGATGGAACGATTCCGCGATTTCCGCTCTGAACTCAATCAACTATTTCGAGAGCGTGCAAACCAAAATGGGCAAGACGGATGCCGATTCGTTCTTGCGGCTCTTTATGGTTCCCGGGATGCAGCATTGTGGCGGAGGGCCAGGGCCGGATACCTTCGGGCAGTTTGGAATGAGCCCGCAGAATGACGCCCAACACAATATTTATCTGGCGCTCGAACAGTGGGTGGAAAAAGGCGAGGCGCCTTCAACAGTGACTGCCACGAAGCTGCCTGGTGGCAATGGCCCGGGGGCAAGAATGATGACAAGGCCGCTCTGCGTGTATCCTCAAGTCGCGAGATACAAGGGCACAGGCGATACCAACGACGCCGCGAATTTTGCCTGCGCAGCGCCGCCGGCGAGATGACGGCGCAACCTGCACGACGAGAGGTTAGAAGCTCAGCCGCAAGCCGAACTGGATTTCGCGCTTCGGCAGCGCCGCAGTGAAACCAAGCGGCTGGCTCGGTCCGACGGCACTCGTGCCCGAAACGTGGAAAGTGGTCGCTCCAGCACCTCCAACCGCTGTTGGAAGTCCATAGCCAAGTCCCACCACATTGTTCACGCTGGCGAAGTTCGTTCGATTGAAGAGATTGAATCCCTCGGCAATCAACTGCAAGTTTGCCCTTTCGCCCAACTTAAACAGGCGCGAGATGCGCAGATCGAAGGCCGCGTAATCGGGGCCGAGGCCGGTGTTACGGCCCGCACCAATGGGACGATCGTTTGTGGAATGGCGGTCGCCATTGACGTCGGACCCGGCCAACAAATTGAAGGGATGTCCGCTGTTATAGCGGACGATGGGTGCGAGCTCAAAGCCCGAAAGGATGGCATTTTTCCAAGGGCTATCGAGGATGGCAGCCAGAATGAATTTGTGGCGCTGGTCGAAGTCCGAAAGACCGCGATCGGCTCCGAGATTGGTGTTGTCTACCGGGCCAAAGTCGCTGTTGAAGTCCGTGGAGGTGTCAAACGCCTTGCTGTAGGTGTAATTACCTATAAGCGTGAAATTGTTGCTGAAGCGCTTTTTGACCTCGATGATGCCGCCTTCGTAGAGAGCGGATGCCTGAGAGCTGTATTGATCTGCTTGGAGAATCGAAGGATTCACAAAGCATTGGAGGATAGCAGCGCCGGCGCACGGAGCGGCGTGTGTTGGGTCAAGCGCCGGATTTGAATTCCAATCGCGATAAGTCACCGTCTTTCCGCTCGCCAGCGGTACGGTGACAAGTTGGAAAGGCTGCGGAACGGCGTTGATGTCGATCGCCACGGGAAGCCGCAGCGTATGCGAATAGATGCCGCTCAGCGAGACAGAAAATCCATTGGCAATTTCACGTTCAATGCCAAGGGAAGCTTGCTGGGAGTACGGATTTTGGTAGCCGGGCTGGCCGCTGAAGATTACGGTGAGCAAGGGGAGCGGCCCGGTGTTGGAAACGGTGATGCCGAACTGCGTGAGGTCAGCGGGCGTAATGCAAGCAGCAGCGCCGGCGGCCGGCGTCGTGCACGAGACTTTACCTTGGGCGAAAAGCGTTTGGAAAATGCAGCCCGATAACGGAATCGTAGGAGTGCTGACGCCCGCCGGTGGACATGGTGCATTGATGCTGGCGGGCGCGAGGAGATTGGCAATTTGGCGGGTATTGTTGACGTTGCCAAGGGTTTGGATGACGTCGGCAATCTGCCCGTAGACCTGCGAATAAAAAATACCGTAGCCGCCGCGAATGACGGTCTTGTGATCCTTGAAGGGATCCCAGGCAAACGAGAGGCGCGGTGCGAAGTTGTCTTTATCGGTGCCCAGCGGCCCATATTGAGAGTCGAGTTCGTAGCGAACGCCGAAGTTTAGTGTGAAGTTCTGCGCGATTTTCCAGGTGTCTTGCCAGAACAACGCCGTGAACGGACGTGGATAGTCGTAATTGGGATTGCCGAAACCTTGTTCGTAGAATTGCGGCACTCCCAGAGAAACTGATTGCAAAGAGTTTATGAAACCCCCTTGTGAAATCAAGCCGCAAGGATTGGGCGTGGACGCGGAAGCTGAGGGAAGCAGGCAAGGGCTGAGTACGGCTCCGGGCAGATTGCCAAAAACGAAGCGCCCCGGAAAGAAAGTGTGGGATTCGCTGTGATTTCCGCGATAAAGGAATTCGCCGCCAAATTTCACGGTGTGATGGCCACGGATCATTGTGAAGCTGTCCGAAATTTCTGGGCGGCGCATGATCGTTAAGCTAGGTATAAAGATTTGCGTTCCCAGACTGGCGTAGCCGGGGATGTCGAGGCCAACCTGGCCGGGGACGTTCGGAATCACATCGAACGTGGAATAGTTGAACTGCAGCTGCAGTGCATTTTGCATGGACTGGTTGAAAAGATGGTACCAAGCCCCCTGGATCGTGTTGTCGTAGGCATGAATAGAGCTTCCGCGCGAGAACCCAGTAAGGGAGTGCACGTCCGGCGATTCCTCGAGGTCGTGAGAATAGTTGTAGCGGAGGAAAAACTCGTTTTGGTCGTTGAGATGATGGTCGAGCCGGACAGAGGTTTGATAGCGATGGGTGTTGTAAGGAAAGACGCCTCCATTGGCCTCTAATTGGCCGATGATAAAACCATTGAGAGCAGCTTGTCCTGGGCTGACAAACGGGTTCGCTCCTGGATTGCCGTTGACCGTCAAAATGCTTTGAAGCGCGAAGGCACAAGTTTGAGCGGGGAGCACCACAACAGGTTTTCCGGGAGGAGTCAGGCAGGGCACGTTCGGATTACCCGCTTCGGCCCCCAATCCATTAATGGTTGCCACCTGACCGGCGTTCGGTCGGAAGATGTTCGTGTTTGTGAGTATTGGAACTGCATTTTGCGCATCCTGCCGCAGCCCTTCGAACGCAGCGAAAAGAAAAGTCTTGTCTTTCTTAATTGGCAATCCCAGCGTGCCGCCGAATTGCTGCCGGCTGAGTGAATTCTTGATATTTGTGCCTTGTAGGTCCGGGGCGGCGGGATTGAATTGGTCGCCGGGCTGAAGGGCTTGGCTTTTGGCAAAGGGGTCGGCAGCGTCCAAGGCATCGTTGCGGAAAAATCCATAGATACTTCCGTGGACCAGGTTTGTGCCGTTTTGGAGACGATGTTGATCGCCGCGCCGCTCGCACCACCCAGTTCCGCGGAATAGTTGCTGCGGTTGATCTGAAATTCCTGGACGGCTTCCTGGCTCAGGGTCAGGCGGACACCGCCCGAATCGTCGTTGGCTTCGCCGCCATCGACCGTGACGCTGTTGCCGCGGCCGTTGCTTCCGTAAAACGAAAGACCGCTTTGCGGAGTTTGTTTGACGCGAAAATCTTGATCACCGGCCAGGTGCGTAGAATCGGAGACGCCGGGCATCAGCAATGTGAAGGTAAGGTAATCGCGGCGATCAATCGGGAGTTCTTTTATGTATTGCTCGCTGACAGTGTCAGCGAGATGTCCTCTCTCCGTTTCTACAACGGGAGGCTCGGTGGTCACCTCGACCAATTCAGAGCCGGAGGATAACTTCATGGAAAAATCGACGATAACAGTTTGGCCGACACTGACTTCAATATCCTTATGGATTTGCGTTTGAAAGCCACTGATCTTTACCGTCAATTGATACTTGGCCGGCGGGAGGCCTGTTAATTCGTAGGCACCGCTGTCGTCGGACATGGCAGTTCGGCGGATGCCCTTCGCGGGGTCCTCGGCGACGATGGTCGCCTTAGGAATGCTCGCCCCGGTAGGATCGATCACGGTTCCACGAATAACGCCAGAAGTCCCTACTCCTTGTGCGAAGAGGATTCCAGCCGAAAAAAGAATGGATGCAAACACACCCGTGAGTGCTCTGAAGATTCTCACTTCACACCCCCTCAAGTTCTCGTCAAGCGGACTACAACTACCCCAGTTGCTTAGACTGTTTCTTCTCCAAGATAGATGCCCAATACCCCTACTGGGCGGTTAATGCCTGACGTGCTGGTTGCATTCTATCTCCGGCGAGAGGGATGACAAGAGGGAAAAAATGCAAAATAGATACAGGGGTGCCGGAGTCCCTGCGCGTTGTGCGAGCTAGTGTAGCAGGCCAGGATTCAAGCGGCGGTTTCTGGAGCGGAAAACTCGCTGGAAGCGGGGGCCGGTGAATTGAACGCCGACGAGATGTTCGCCTTGCGTGGAAGCATCGACGACGTGGACGACCCGGCCAGAAGTGGAAAAGTCGGCTTCGCTGCGGCGCGATGCGTAGTGCGAGAAAGGAATCCGGATTTCGAGATCGGAGCCGATGGCGACGTCGAAACGCGTGACGAACGCGGCGCCGCTGCGGCAAAGATTTTCGCTGGAAGTTTCTTCTTCGAAGATGACACCGCGGCGATCGCGGCCCCGAACTTTGAGCGGAAGGCGGACGGCGATTCTACGCTCCGAGCGTTGCTTCGAGACGGTCTGCGTCAAGTGGACCATGGGCTGGGTCCTCTTTTCTGGCGTTCGCCGCGCGGCCATCATGCTGGGCAGCCGCAGAGCGATCACTATTTGGGTCAGCCAACGAACGGCTGATCCCCGCGGCGGCTCGGCTCTCGAAGAAGGATTCTACCTTCTCGACAACCTCACTGGGCGTTCGCGCCGCATGTACGATTCGTCGAAGCTCGCTGCCGTTCCCCACGCCATGGGTAAACCAGCAAGCGAACTGCTTCATTTTGCCTATACCATCGGGCAGGTTGGCAGCATTAATTTGCCTATAGTAGCCAGAGAGTAACTGATGTCGCTGGTCCTCCGTCGGTGTGTCGTAACGACCGGTCGCGGCATATTGCTGCATCTGCGGAAAAAATCCAGGGATTGGTTGCGGCGGTGCGGCCGATCATGACGGCGTCGCAGCCGGTTTCGCGGACCATGCGATCCGCATCTTCTGGAGTATTGATGTCGCCATTCCCAATGACTGGAATTTTCACGGCTTGCTTGACGGCGGCGATGATGCTCCAGTCGGCGGCTCCCGCGTAGCCCTGTGTACGCGTGCGTGGGTGTACAGCGACGCCTTCAACTCCGACGCTTTCCGCCAATTTCGCGACTTCCACGGCGACGATGGAGTTTTCATCCCAGCCGGCCCGAAGCTTGATGGTAAGCGGAATTTTTACTGCGGCGCGCACGGTTTTGAAAATTTCTCCGAGGAGAGGCAGATCGCGCAGCAAGCCGGAACCGCCGCACTTGACGATTTTTTTGGCGGGGCAGCCAAGATTGATGTCCACGGCGTCATAGCCAAGATCTTCGACCATGCGCGCGGCTTCAGCCATCACCGTCGGATTCGCGCCGAAGAGTTGCGCGGTTATGGGATGCTCGTCTTCCTGAAAATAGAGATAACGAAGCGTCTTTGCGGCGCTGCGGGTGATGCCTTCAGAACTGGTGAACTCCGTCATAAGCAGGCCGCAACCGCCAAGGCCGCGGATGACGCGGCGGAAGAGCGTGTCGGTCACGCCAGCCATAGGGGCGAGAACCGCCGCGGGGCGAATTGTCAGGTCGCGAATTTGGAAAGATGCGGGAAGCATATGCTCGATCATCCAGTCTAGGCCGATGTGGGAGGCTCTGGCAAGACGAGAGCGGCCCGAGGTGACGCTGGAATGTTGTAGTTTGAAACGTTTCATGTTGGAAGAAGGTTGTACGCCACCTCGGTGTTTTACGAAAAGAGTGCGGAAGGATACGACACAAACCGGCTCGGCCCATTCCAGAAACAAATTCGCAAGGATGGGCGATCCCAAGTTGTACATGGGCGTAGAATGAGGCCGTTCTGGGAGCAGGAAGGAGAATTACGATGAATCTCAATCGAGCGGAACGGCTTCAGTGGATCGTGCTGACGGTCTTGGGACTGGCGGCCGGGCTGGCGTTGGCGTTGCCGCTGGGCGTGCCCATTTTTGCAGTGCTCGGAGCGATGGCGGGAACACCGATTGTGCTGGGCATAGTGGGCCTGGGTTTGGGGACAGCGCAATGGCCGATTGTTCGCAGGCACATCTTCTCTTCCGCGTGGTGGGTGGTTGGCAGCACAGTAGGGATGGCTGTGGGACTAACGGTGGGTGTGGTTCTTGTGGAACAAATCGGGCGAGCGATCGTCGGCGGGCCGCTTAACTTTCGGATGCTTGGGATTGCTGCGCGCGCGGCCAGTTTTGGAACAATCGGGCTAATCGGCGGCGCGGCAGTGGGACTCGGGCAATGGTTAGTGCTGCGCAGCAAAGTGGCCAAATGCAGGCGGTGGATTTACGTCAACAGCCTGAGTCTTGGAGCAGGACTTGCCTGCGGGTCGCTCCTCGCGGACGCGCTTATGCTGAAGACGGGATCGCTCGCCAGCACGGTGGTGTTGTTGCTAATCGGCAGCAGCGTGGCCGGCTGGTGCACCGCGAGGACGCTCGGAATGGTTTTCGGACGACAACTGAGCTGATTGCAGGTCACGCGGAGTTTTCACCATGCTTTGAGTCTGCCACCGCCAAGTGACCGATCGAATCAAGTGAAGTCAAAACACGCGCCCTTTGCAAAACTAGAACCCAAAGGGTGAGGCACCTCGTCAGACATCAGCGGTGAACGCCATCGCTACCGGCCATGCTTCTCGTGTTAAACTTCACCTACAGAGTTCGTACTCCGCAGTCAAGGATAGAAGCCCGATGATCTTTCATGTTTCTCTCGAAAAAGCAGAAGACGGCTGGATTGTGGCCCAGTGTCCGGCGCTGCCAGGGTGCATATCGCAAGGACGAGACGAGAAAGAGGCACTGGAGAACATTAAGGAAGCGATCACCGCCTGGTTATGGGCTGAAGATCAGAAGGCGGTGAAGGCGTTGGGGTCTGATGGCACTCCCGTGGTCGTCGCGGTCTGACGCGGGTTGACGCGAGAGCGGATGGGGCGACTCGGCAACATTTCCGGCAAGGAAACGGTGAGGGCCTTCGGCAAAGCGGGCTGGCAAGTATTGGGGCAGGTGGGAAGTCATGTAGTGCTAACGAAGTCTGGAGAGCGTGCGAATTTATCGGTCCCACAGCATAAGGAGCTCTCAACAGGAACGCTACGGGCGTTGATCCGAGCGGCGGGAATGACGGTTGAGCAGTTTATCGAACTTCTTTGAAGATGCGGCGTCAAAACCCGCACCCTTTGCAAAACCAAAACCCAAAGGGTGCAGCGTCTCGTTAGGCATCAGCCTTGAACGTCCACGCCATGAGTCACAACATCTGCTCAGTCGTTAGAGCTACTCCACTCACTGCATTATTGAATCAGCTGTGTTTGTCTGCGCTGCCCGCCAATGCGTCTTAGTGGTTATGGTTGTCCTTGCTGTCGTCCCCCTCGCGGTCGTTGTGACGACGCTCTGCATGGACCTGCCCGCGGATTTCGCCTGCCGGGAATTGTTTCGTGTGGATATTCCCGTAAGCGGTATTGGATGCCAGTGCGGCTACTACTCCGGCGAAATCGCCAGGTAGTATGTTCTGTGCGGCGGGCCCTACCACGCCTGCCGCGGTGATTATTCCAGCCACGGTCACCTCTCCTGAAGTGTCGTCTGGGCAGGTTGGGGTTCCTGCGGGACCGTTACCCAAATTCGAACAAAAGAACACCATGATCCCGCCGGCCACGTGCTTTTTGCCGAAATGAATGTGAGACTGCAAGACGTTGGTTAAGCCGGAATAGGTTAGTGTGTAAGTGAGCGTTTGAGCGGTCTTGTCAAGCGTCAGTTTGAGCGTCGCTTGCCCCGCCGACAAGATGGCTCCCGTCTCACCTGCACCCAGACCGCCGACCTCTTGGAAGCCAGAGAACTTGGCGGAAAATTCCTGCGCGCGGGCAGGAACTGACATCAGCAAAAGCACGAAAGCGGTTAGCTTTGTGCAGGCCCATAGGCGTCGACTCATGGAACCCTCCCTGCAATTAGATTTTTTGGTGATGGGACGATCAGCGCGAAGTATACCCCTGCTCGCCTCACTGAGCTGCAATCTCCGATTTGAAGCTCCAGCTTATAAATCGTACACTTGTCGAGCCCTGAACACAACGAACTTGCCACCCGAGCGGACCCCCAGCGAGAGCACGATAGTGTTGGCTCGGAGGCCAATCGAGGCCTGGCGGGACTATTCCATCAATTCCTGATAAGTTCGGATTACCTGAAACGTGAAATAGCACTTCACTTTTCGGGTCACCGAATTAACCAGGCAAGTGGATTGCTTCCAAGTGCCCCGCCATCCTCCCGTTACTGGCGACCAGCTTCAAGTAATCCTCGCCCATTCCGTCCACGCTGAGGAGGTCGCTTCGCGGAAAGGAAGTGAAGCAGCTCCCGCATTACGCGGTCGGCTTGGCTTGTTGCAACAGGCATTGAGCGTCTAGCATTCGCTTCCCATTGGTGTAGACTTTCCGGTGCCCAAGACCTGCTGGAAGCGGTGAGCTGCGGGCGAGGAGTTTCCATGAAACGACGTGAAATGATACGAGGCAGTGTTCTTGCTGGTGCGTTCGCGGCGGCGCTTCGCCCCGCGCTCGCCAATGCGCAAAGTGGGGCGCAAAGCGCAGCGCAGACATCCGAGTTGACGCCGGCACAAAAGGGTGTTGACGCCTCGAAGGACCTCTCGGCGCCGGGATGGAAGCCAATTTTTTTGGATGAACATCAGAACGAAACGCTCATCGTGCTCAGCGACCTGATTATTCCGGCGACGGACACTCCCGGCGCGAAGGATGCGTTAGTGAATCGCTATATCGATCTTGTGCTGGCTGCCGAGACACCCGAGACACAACGAGCATTTTTGAACTCGCTCGGCTATCTGGATGGCGAAAGCATGCGGCGTTTCAAAGCGGCGTTTCGCTACCTCTCACGGGAAGATCAGGATCTTCTGTTGCACGCGCTGGCATATCCCCGCGTCGGGGGCGGATGGGCTGGTGATACGGGTGCCGTGGCCGATCCGGGACACGCTCATTTTGAAGCGCTGAAGGGGCGCATCATGTCTGCCTACTACAGCTCACAAATTGGAGAGAAAGAATTAGGGTGGGACGGTGCGTTTGCGCACGGCCCCTACCAAGGCTGCGAACATCCGGAAGGGGATCACAAGTGAGCGGGACTTCTATAACTGGCATGGCTGGCGTGGCGCAAGACCCTCTGCAGCAAACCTACGATGCCGTCGTGGTGGGCTCGGGAGCCACGGGCGGCTGGGCCGCGAAACAACTTGCCGAGGCGGGACTGAAAGTTGCGTTGCTCGAAGCAGGCCGCGCGGTAACCCCGAAAGAATTTACCGAGCACATGCCGTCTTACAAGCTGAAATACCGCGATCACTCGCCCGAGGTGGTGCGCACGCGGCCGGTGCAAAAGCAGTGCTACGCGTGCATGGAATACAACTACGAGTGGTTCGTGAACGATCTCGAGAATCCGTACAGCACGCCTCCGGGCAAGCCATTTACATGGCAGCGGTTGCGCATCCTCGGAGGGCGATCGCTGGTGTGGGGCCGCCAGAGTTACCGCATGAGCGATAACGATTTTAAGGCGGCGAGTCGCGACGGGTATGGCGACGACTGGCCGATTAGCTATGCCGACCTTGCGCCTTATTACGACATCGTGGAGCGGTACGTCGGGCATCAGCGGAGCGGCGGAGGGGAATGAAATGCTGCCCGACGGGCAATTTCTCCCGCCGATGAAAATGAGCTGCGGAGAAGTTTTGCTGAGAGAGCGCGTCAAAGCGAAGTTCGGGCACACAGTGACCATCGGCCGCACGGCGATCCTGACGCAAAATCATAATGGACGGCTGCAGTGCCATTATTGCGGGCCTTGCGAACGCGGTTGCAGCACGTTTTCTTATTTCAGCAGCCCCTTTACGACCGTCAAGGACGCGCTGGCTTCCGGGAACTGCACGCTCATCACCAACGCCGTCGTGAGCCATGTGGACATGGACACCGAGCCGAACAAGGCGCGCGGTGTCACGTACGTGGATCGCTTGACGCGGCAGGTGAAGGAAGTCCGCGGAAAAGCGGTGATCCTTTGCGCGCAGGCGTTGGAATCCACGCGCATCCTGCTGAACTCCTCTACGCGGGAATATCCCAATGGACTGGCAAATTCGAGCGGCGCGCTCGGTCATTACTTGATGGATCACGTCGTGGGCGGCGGGAGCGTCAGGCCGTCTGCCGGATTTCAAGACTCTTCCCAATGCGAACGAGCCCGCACGCCCCAACGGGATTTACATTCCCCGCTTCCGGAACACTCCTTCAAACGCCAAACATTCGCAGGTTCATCCGTGGCTATGGTTACCAGGGCGGGGCCGACGCAGACTTCAACTTCAAGGCCGAAGGCTACGGAGCGTCGCTCAAGAAGGCCGTGAAAGATGGCGTGTACGGGATTTCGCTCGGAGCTTTCGGTGAATCGCTGGCGCGCTGGGACAATTACATCGAGATCGACCGCGATCTTAAAGATGCCTGGGGCATTCCTGCGTTGCGCATTAGCATGACGCACGGCGATAACGAAGCCGCGCTCATGGAGGATGCCGGCGCATCGGCGGCGGAAATGCTGGAAGCAGCGGGCGCAGAAGACATCCACGTGCAGGCGGGCGTCGAAATGCCGGGCATGGCCATCCACGAATTGGGGACGGCTCGCATGGGGAACGATCCGAAGAAGTCCGTGCTCAATGCGTTCAACCAGGCGCACGACGTGAAGAATTTGTTTGTGATGGACGGGGCGAGCTTTGTGTCGTCCGCTTGCCAGAACCCGACGCTTTCGATGATGGCGATCACCGTCCGCGCATGCGCATCACCTGATCGAGCGTTTCCGCAAAAGCGAGATCTAAGTCAGAGGCCTTACGCTGCATCCCTTCTCACGGATGGATAACATCGCAGGGGCGCCGCAGAACTGCCGATTGCCCACGGGCGGGGGCGGCATTAGTCCGCTTCGGCAATCGAATTGTTCGCACTAATTGTGATGGCGGCGGATTTGAGGAAGGCGTCGAGTTTCAGGAAGCGGCGGCCGAGAGCGGCGCTGAAAGTGGACCATTCTTCTTCGCCGGAATCGGCGGCGAGGGCGGCGCGGACGGCGGCCATTTTGGAATCCATGTCGTCGAGATAATGGAAAACCATGGCTTCGCGGATCATCGGCAATTTGGGCGAGCCAAATTCGTATTGGCCGTGATGGCTGATCAGGAGATGCTGGACGACGGTTTTCAGATTGGCGGGAAATCCTTCGATGGCGTCCATGGCCTTTCGAAACGGTTTCAAGTTCCATGACGATGTGGCCGAGGAGCTGGCCTTCGGTGGTGTAGCCGATAGCGCGGTCGTAGCAAAGTTCATCGAGCTTGCCGACGTCGTGAAGGATGGCAACGGTCATCAAAAGGTCGGCATTCAGCTCGGGGTAGTGCGCGGCGATTTGCTTGGCCAGGCCGCAAAGGCCGACGACGTGTTCGAGCAGGCCGCCGAGATAGGCGTGGTGCATGACTTTGGCGGCGGGAGCGCGCTTGTACCGCGCGGCGATTGCCGGGTCGTCGATGATTCCGTTCACTAATTTCTTCAGCCAGGGATTCGCGATGGAATTCGCGTACTCGAGCAGCTCGCGCCCAGAGCTTTGCCGACGTCCTCTTTGGTTTGCGGGAGAAAATCGGCGAGATCGACTTCTTCCGGTTTGGCGAGGCGGAGATTTGAAGAGAGAGCTGGGGCTTGTTGCGGTAAATTTCGACGCGAGCCTGAACCTTGACGATGTCGTCGCGGCTGATGTCTTTTGCGGCGGCCTCAAATTGATCCCACATGACGGCTTCGATGGCGCCGCTGCGGTCGCCGAGCTCGAGACGGAGATAAGGATTTGCCTGCGCGGGTATTGCGAATTTCTTTTTCGTGAACGAGAAAGAAAGAGGTGATGGATTGTTCGGTCGACGAGATCGCTGACAAAAGCCGTCTTCATCAGTCGCCCGAGTCCGCGGGACGCTTGCCGAAGAGCAGGTATTTCTTGTGGCCCCTTCTTGGTCTTGGTGACTTCGGGCGTGGCGCTCACTTCCTGAATTTCGGAGTTGCTTCCGCCGGCGGCATCCTGGTAGCCGGGCTTGACCACCACGTAGCTTTGCTCGCGCAGCGTCTTGAGATATTCGCGTAGGGCCGGCTCCATGCGTTCGCCATATAGCTTGTCCATGATTTCATTCTCGACTTTGGCAAGCGACTGCTGGCCTTCGTCGTAGTGCTCCAGGACTTGCATGATCAGAAAGCCTTGCTTCGTTTCCATCACGTCCGTAAGGTCGTTCTTTTTCATCGTGAAGACAACGTCTTCGAGTTGCTTCGAGAGTTCGCCCCGCTTGTAAATGCCCCAAGTAGCCGCCTTGCTTGGCGGTGGCGCCGTCGGAGTAGCGCTTGGCGATTTCGCCGAAATCTTCCCCGTCCTTGATGCGCTTCAGGGCCGTGTCCGCTTTCTTCTTTAGTTCCGCGACTTCCGCTTCATCCTTCCCGGCGGTATTGATCTCGATAGACCTCAGGGCCACTTGCTCCGGGCGGATGAAATCCTGCTTGTGCGCTTCGTAATATTTTTGAACTTCGTCTTTGGGGATGGAGATGTGCGAGCCGACTTCGCTGCTGATCACCTTCTTGGTGAGCAGGCCGTTGCGGATGTTGTTCTTGAAGTCTTCCCAGTTCAGTCCTGGCTGGGACTCAACCGCCTTTTCGAGAGCTTCCAAGCTGTCCAGTTTGTTTTCAATGCGGATTTGGTCGAGCTGCTTGATGACGTCCGGCTCGACGCTGATGCTCATGTCCTTGGCGCGCTGCACCAGCAGTGACTGGTCGATCAGATTGCGGAGAGCATTTTTTTGGCTGTCATCGGTAATCTGTTTCAACTGCTCCGGCGTGCAGCGATTCTGGCAATCCTGCTTGGCGTCTTCTTCAGCGGTGACTTTGGAGTGTTCGAGTTCGGAGCGAGTGATGACTTCGTTGTTGACGCGCGCGACGATCTCTTCGATGACCTTGCCTTCGGAGGAGGTGGCAGCCCGCTTGACGGGTGCTGGCTTCGCAGGCACGGCGGCGGCCGGAGCTGCAGGAGCTTCGTCCGGCTTCTCGAGAGTAGGCTTCTGCGCTTGGGCGGCGGAGTCGGTTGCCTGCGCCGCGAGCGGCAGTGCGGCGAATAGCGCCGCGATAATTGCAAGATTACGCATGTAGTTCCTCACCTATAGAGTTTAGCCCTGCCCTTGAAGGCCGAGCAATACGTTTCTGAGAGCCCCCGGGACCGACTCCCCGCGCGTGGTCTCCAGCCAAAGCACGCCGCTGGGGTCCAGCTTGATGCCCTTTCGCGAGCGCACGACCTTGACCAGCGTGGCGGGCTCGAGCGGTGTCTCCGCATGGAAGCGAATGGCGATGCGGTTGCCCTGGCGCTCGACCGCGGAGATGCGCAGCCGCTCGCACATGGATTTGAGGACGGCGTACTCCAAAAGGTTTTCTACCGTCGCAGGCAGAGCGCCGAAGCGGTCGGTGAGTTCGCGGTGAACATCCTTCTTTTCCTCCTCGGTAGCGATGGAGGAGATGCGCTTGTACGTGCGCAGGCGGAGATTTTCGCTGGGGATGTAGTTCTCCGGAATGCGCACGTCGAGGCCGAGGCTGAGAGTGGTGCGCAGCTCGGGAACGGATTCTTCGCCCTTCAGCTTGGAGACGGCGCGCTCCAGCATCTGGCAATACATGTCAAAGCCGATGGCTTCGATGTGGCCGTGCTGCTGGCGGCCGAGCATGTTGCCTGCGCCGCGAAGTTCGAGGTCGAGGGCGGCGATGCGGAAACCGGCGCCGAGTTCGCTGAACTCCTTCATTGCGCACAGGCGTTTGCGGGCGATTTCAGAGAGCGCGGTGTCTGGGGGAACGAGCAGATAGGCGTAGGCGCGTTGATGCGAGCGGCCGACGCGGCCACGGAGTTGATAGAGTTCGGCGAGGCCCAGGCGGTCGGCGCGATTGATGAGAATTGTGTTGGCGCGTGGAATGTCGAGGCCGTTTTCGACGATCGTGGTGGCGACTATGACGTCCGCTTCATCGCGAATGAACTTCAGCATGACGCTTTCGAGTTCTTTCTCGCCCATCTGGCCGTGGCCTACAACGACGCGGGCTTTTGGCACGAGCTTTTGAACAAGCGTGGCGAGCGAGTAGATGGATTCGACGCGGTTGTGGATGAAATAGACCTGGCCGTCGCGCGCCAATTCGTTTTCGATGGCGCGGCGGACCAGCTCTTCCTGGAAGGAAGCGACGACGGTCTGAATGGCCAGGCGGTCGCGTGGCGGCGTTTCAATCACGGACATATCGCGCAGGCCGACGAGCGACATGTGCAGGGTACGAGGTATCGGCGTGGCAGAGAGCGCCAGCGCATCGACGTTTTGCCGCATCTCCTTCAGGCGCTCTTTGTGCGCGACGCCGAAGCGTTGCTCCTCGTCCACGACGAGCAGGCCGAGATCCTGAAACTTTACGTCCTTCGAAAGGAGGCGGTGCGTGCCGATGACGACGTCGACTTTGCCGGCTTCGAGATCGGCGAGAATTTTCTTTTGCTCCGCGGCGGTGCGAAACCGGCTGAGCATTTCGATGCGCACGGGAAATGCCGCGAAACGCTGCTTGAACGTTTCAAAATGCTGGAAAGCAAGGACGGTCGTGGGCGCGAGAACAGCGACTTGCTTGCTGTCCGACACGGCTTTGAAGGCCGCGCGCATGGCGACTTCGGTTTTTCCATAGCCCACGTCGCCGCAGAGCAGGCGGTCCATCGGCGTGGGCCGCTCCATGTCGCGCTTGATGTCGGCGATGGCGGTGTTTTGGTCGGCGGTTTCCTCGAATTCGAAGGCGTCTTCAAATTCGCGCTGGAAATTGCCGTCGGCAGAAAATGCAAAACCCTGCGCGGTTTTGCGCGCGGCATAGAGGGTGAGAAGCTGGTCCGCCATGTCTTCGAGCGACTTGCGGACGCGCGTCTTGCGCGTGTTCCATCCCGTGCCGCCGAGCTTGTCGAGCGTGGGCTGCGAACCTTCGACAACGCGGTAGCTTTGCACCAGGTCCATGCGCTCGAGAGGGACATAGAGCCGCGCGTCTTCGGCATAACGCAGCAGCATGAATTCGCCGCGGTGTCCGTCCGATTCGATTTGACGAAGCCCTTCAAACTGGCCGATGCCGTGATCCACGTGGACGATGAAGTCGCCCGGCTTTAGCTCCGCGAAATCGGTGAAGAATCCGGAAGTGCGGATTTTGTGGCTGGGGCGCTCGACGGTGGGAGTGACGTCGAACAGATCGGCATGGCCAAAAATCGTGAGCTTGGCTTCGGGAAACGTGACGCCTTCGGCAAACGGTGAGCGCATCAGGAGCAGGCCGGCCGTTTCGAGCGCGCCTTCCGCCGTGAACCCCGCCGCGGCGTTTTCCGATTCGCCGAGGACGTAAGGCACTTCATATTCGCGGGAGATGTCGGCAAGGCGCTCGAGTTCGCCGGTGCTTGCCGCTGTGAGGAACACCTTTCCGCCGGAAGCGAGTTGCGATTTCACGTCGCCCATGCACGCCACGACATCGCCATGGAAGCGCGCGCTGGGTCGCGAAGAGAGTTCGAATTGCGGGGCTGAGCCGATGTTGACGGCGAGTTGCTCGAGATGCGCTTGCGAAGTTTTTTCCAGCGAGTCGGCGAACTCTGCTTCATCCAAAAAGAAATGCGAAGCGGAAGGAGCGCTGGCGCTGCCATGGCGCTCGTAGATCTCCGTGGCGTGCGTGAGATGCTTTTCCGCGGCATCGCGCAGGTTTTGCGGTTCGTCCAGGAAGACGATGGGTTTGAGTGAGCTTTCCGCCAATTCGAAGAGCGAACTCTGCCCACTCTGCTCGGAAGGTCCGAAGAAAGACGCTGGTTCCCAACCTGGCGCCGCGGATAGCGATGCCGACCGCGATGCGCCCACTGGCGCCGCAACATTCCATTCCGTCAGCGGCAGAAGAGTCGTGCGATTCACGGGAGCGATGGAGCGCTGCGTGCGTGGATCGAATTCGCGCACCGATTCGACGGTATCGCCCAAAAGCTCGATCCTCACGGGACGCGGTGCTTCCGCGGAAAACACGTCGACGATTCCGCCGCGCATCGCGAATTGCCCCGGAAGCTCCACCATTTCCGTCCGCGTATAGCCGACCCCCGCCAGGTGTGCGATGAATTCTTGCAAAGGGACTTCTGCGTCTTTTGTGAGCGTGCGCGCAAGCGACAGATACACTGTGGCATCTTGAAAACGCCAGAGGGCGGCTTGCACGGGAGCGATGACCAGGGAGACTTGGCCGTCGGTCAGGCGAAAAAGAGTGGCGGCCCGTCGTTCGAGGATGTCCGGATGCGGGCTTTGCGATTCCCAGGGCAAAGTGTCGAAGGCCGGGAGCGTGGCGACTCCTCCGGTAGCGACGGGGAAAATATTCGAAAAAAATCGGACCGTCTCCGCGAGAGCTTCCGCGCGGCGGTTGGAATCCGTGATGAAAAAGGCGGGCCGCCGGAGTTCATGCGTCAGGTACGCAGCGATCAGGGCCTTGGCAACGTCGTGCAGCCCCGACAGCGATATGTGCTGAGCGCCATCGCGCAAAGCGCCGAGCGCGCCTTCCACCGCTGGGTGGCGGAGCACAGCATCCAATCGTTCGCGAACGGCAGGAAGAATCATGCGGGAACGTCAGGCTTCCACGCGAGAGGCCGGAAGGCCTTCGCGGATCTTTCGAAGAATCTCCGTCGTGGAGTAGCCTGGCACAACCGGAATGGAGACGACGCGCCCGCCGGCGGCTTCCACTTCTTCGCGGCCGACAATTTGATCTCCGGGCCAGTCGGCGCCTTTTACCAGCACATCTGGAAGCAGACGCGCGATAATCTCGCGCGGAGTGAGCTCATCGAAGATGACGACTGCGTCCACACATTCGAGCGCGGCGAGAATTTCCGCACGCTCGCGTTCCGGCAAGACAGGCCGCCCGGCGCCTTTCAATTGACGAACGCTGGCGTCGCTATTGAGGCCGACGATCAGCGCGTCGCCAAGAGCGCGCGCTTGCTCGAGGCTGCCGATATGCCCGGGATGCAGCAAATCGAAGCAGCCGTTGGTGAAGACGATGCGGCGGCCGTTGCGTTTCTCGCGGCCAAACCGCAGAATCGCTTCGTCGAGAGTCAAAATCTCCGGGTTCAAAGGAACTCCATGAAGGTCCGCGCGACTAACAGCCTTGGCGCTTGGTGAAACGCTAGTTTATCACGCACGGGAGGCGCAACGCCTCTGCGCCGGGCGCCTTCGATGAAAAGCAATAAAATGATTCGCGCGGTTGCTGGTGCGGGGCTTTGCGGTGCGGGACTCTTGCTGGCGCTTTCAGTTCCCTCCCATTCCCATACCTTTCGCATCGACGCCGGTGGATGCCGCTTGGTGACCGATATCGTGGAACCATCCGCCGGCTCGGCCGCTGGAGAGACGCCGCAGGGTTACGTCGTCCTTTTTCATGGACTTGCTGCGAACAAGCGGATTATGTCGTACACCACGGCAGGCTTTGCTTCCGAGGGACTGCGCGTTTTCGTGCCGGATCTGCCGGGGCATGGACGGACTGCCGGACCCTTCTCCTACGAGCGTTCGGAACAGTGCAGTGAAAACCTTGTTCGCGAGTTGATCGCGCGCGGGCTGCTCGGATCCGGAAAAAACGATCCTGGTGGGACATTCGCTTGGCGGAGCCGTTGCGTTGCGCGTCGCTTCCCATGTGACGGTCGCAGGCGTGGTTGCGATCTCTCCCGCTCCCATGCGCCCGATAGCCGGGAATCTCTCCGGAGACGATCCCATTTCACGATTTCGTCTCGCTCCCGGCTCACTCGCTCGTGATGAGCGCCGCTTGGGAGGCGGAAAGAATCCGCAGCGCAGCCAAGGATTTGGTGCCCATTCCCGGTGATGGAACGAGCCAGTACATTGTGATTCCGCGCTCGACGCACGTGAGCATTTTGTTCGACGGAACGGCGATGTCCGTCGAACAAAAGTGGGCTGCTCAGGTTTTGCGTTTGCAATCCCACCCCGCTTTGCCTTCCCAGTCGAGGAGTGCTGGGATTCTTCGCAGGATTCGCGGGCATAATCTTCGCTGGCGGGACCTTTCCTTCGCGAAGCCTTGCAGCCCAGGAAACAGGAGCCGCAACCTGCCGAAAATGTTGCTGCCGTCCCGCAAGTGCGAGCGTTCCTCGAGTATGGAATTGCCGGCCTCGGCGCCGTGGGACTACTCTCTTATTGGAATCCGCTCCGCGTGCTGCGGCTATTTGAAGGCGACTACTTCGCAAGTTTTCTGCTGGTTTTTGGAACAGTTCTGCTTGTGTTGCGCTGGAGCTCCTTGCGGACTTTGCTTGCCGGCAGTCCCAACAACACGCAGGCGACCAGGCCCGTGTACCTCACGCTGCTCGGCGCTGCTTTCGCGGCGTTGCTTTTGTACGTCCTCATCACGTCCTGGATTGACTTGACGTTCAGCGAGGCCTGGCTGACGGCGCCGCGATGGGAGCGCTTCGCTCCATTCCTCCTCGCCATGCTTCCCTATCACGCTGCGGAAGAGCTTCTGCTCGGTCCAGCATCGCCCGGCATGGGAACGCCACGATTGCTCAAAGCAGCGCTACTCCGCGTGGTGGCTTGGGGCGCGATCGTGGCGGGGATCTTGCTCCTGCACAGCGCCGAGATCCTCCTGGTTCTCCTTGCGCCCTACTTTGCGCTCTTTTGTGTGCTCCAGATTTGGGGCATGAAAGTTGTCCGGGAAGTAACGGCCTCCGCGGCGGCCGCCGCCCTTTTCGGTGCTATACTTCTCGCCGGGTTTTGCCTGGTGGTTTTTCCCACCACTTGACGGGGACCGTCGGCTGAAATTTAGTTGCCAAACCAGCCCGCCGCCTGTCCGTTTCGCGTTAAGCGACGGAGCTCGATACCAGCAGCGAGATAGGATCATGGCTGAGATTGCGATTGTCGGCGGCGGACCTTCCGGCGCGATGTGCGGTGAGCAGCTTGCTCGCGCGGGACACCAAGTCCACATTTATGATGAGCGCCTCGCCTGGGAAAAACCCTGCGGCGGTGGTCTGACTCATAAAGCCGTCCAGTGCTTCCCTTTCCTGCTGGATAATCCTTATCCCAAAAAGCTTGTGCATTCCGTAAAGCTCATCAGCAGCAACGATCAACGTGCCAACCTCGAAATGACGCACCCTATCGTGATTTATTCGCGCAGAGTGCTCAACGGCATGCTGCTTGACCGCGCTAGAGAGGCGGGCTGCCGCGTAGAACAAGCGCATGTGCTTTCTGTGGACACCAGCACCACAAAGCCGCGCTACTCCGTGGACGGTGAGTGGCGGAGTGCTGATTTTCTCGTGCTCGCGGCCGGTGCGCGCAACCAGATTGTGCCGGAAACGCGGGCCCTGCAGCGCGACGAACTGGAAATGACTCAGGGTTACTTCGTTCCGCAGACTGCTGACTCCATCACTGTGAAATTCCTGCCGCACTTCGAAGGTTACATCTGGTCCTTCCCGCGCTGCGATCATCTTTCCGTAGGAATTTGCGGAAGCATGGCGGCGCATACCAGTGCGGAGCTCAAGACGCATTTGAGCGCCTTCGTCGAAAAGCACGGCATCCCGACGGAAGATGCAAAGTTTTACAGCCACGTACTTCCCTCTCCAAGAGAGCACACTCTTTCCGATCGCTCCGTCTTGGGAAAGAACTGGGCGCTGGTCGGCGACGCCGCCGCGTGGGTGGATCCTCTTACCGGTGAAGGCCTCTTCTACGCCATGCGCTCCGGCGAATTGCTGGGCCGCTCGCTCGCGGAAGGCTGCCCCGAAAAATACACCGCGTGGGTCAAGGCTTCGTTCTCTTCCGAACTGGAATTCGCGGCGCGTATTGTGCGCCGGTTCTATCGCGGGTCGTTCCTCGGCACCGCCGTCACCACCCGCATGGTGCAATTCATGAACCGCAGCGCGGTGTTTCGCCAATTGATGAGCGACCTTTTCAGCGGCACGCAGGATTACAGCAGCCTCAAACGCCGCCTGTGGGGCCAGCTCGGAATCACCGTGAGCGATTTCATCGCCAGCGTCCTCAACCTCGACCGTCCCGCCACTGCGCAGGTTCCGCCCGGCGGCGCAGCCGCCGATTGAACGCCATTAAATCTATCGTCTACCGCTAGCTGCCACCGCTATCTCCCGCCGCTTACTGCCAGAATGGCGCCTGTCGTATACGAGGCCGCCGGTGAGAGCAGCCACAGAACCGCTTCCGCGATTTCCTCCGCCGTTCCGGCTCGTCCCATTGGAATCGTCGGAGCCAAACGTGTCATGCGGTCCGGGTCGCCGCTGGCGGCGTGTAGTTCCGTGAGGACGTGGCCTGGAGCGACGGCATTGACCCGAATCCCTTCCGCCGCAACTTCCCGAGCGAGGCCAAGCGTAAAAGTGTCGAGCGCACCTTTGGATGCCGCATAATGCACCCATTCACCCGCGCCGCCAATCTGCGCTGCGCGTGAAGAGATATTCACGATGGCCCCGCCTTGTCCCCCATTCCGCGTGGACATGCGCCGCACCGCCTCTCGTCCGCAAAGCATCGCGCCGATCACATTCACCGCAAACACCTGAGCGAGCGCCGCGCTCGTAACCTCCTCGACACGCGCAAAGCCTCCGGTGACGCCGGCGTTGTTCACAAGGCCTGCGAGCGGCCCCAATTCGCGTTCGGCGCTTTCAAATAGCCTCAAAATTTCTTGCTCGCGCGAAACATCGGCCTGCATGGGGAGGGCCCGTCCACCCGATGAAACAATGTGCCGTGCCACGTCCCCCGCGGACTGCGCATTTTTCGCGTAGTTCACGGCCACGCAAAAACCGCGCGACCCGGCCATCTTCGCTACCGCCGCGCCAATGCCCCGGCCCGCGCCGGTTACAATCAGTGTCCCCTGGGAAGTCACCTTCTCCGTATTAGGCATGTGCCGTCCTTGTTCAAACCTCGAATGAAATGTACTCTTCCTACTTGCGCAAGCATCCAAGGAAGTCAGTCAATCCGCCCTTCAAATTATGGCATCCGAAACGAAATCAGCCACTCCCGCTAAGTCAGAGAAGAAAAAGAACGCGTGGAAGTCGCTGCCCGACGTCTGGGCGCTGATCAAACCGCGCCGCGGTTTGCTTGCCCTGGGCTTCGTGCTCATGGCCATCAACCGCGTCTGCGGGCTGGTGCTGCCTGCTTCCACAAAATATTTCGTGGATAACGTCGCGATCAAACATCAAGTCTATCTTTTGACGCCCATCGTTCTGGGAGTCTTGGCTGCCACAATCGTTCAAGGATTGACTTCGTTCACTCTCACCCAACTACTTTCCAAGTCCGCGCAAAAAATGATCACCGAACTGCGCCGGAAGGTTCAGGCGCACATCGGCCGGTTGCCGATCTCCTTTTACGACTCGAATAAAACGGGCGTGCTCGTTTCGCGCATCATGAGCGATGTCGAAGGCGTCCGCAATCTCGTAGGCACGGGCCTGGTCGAATTTGTCGGCGGATTGATGACCGCGGTTTTCGCATTGGTGTATCTGATTCACGCCAGCGTCTTGCTGACTGCGGTGGCTTTCTCAATTCTCCTGGTATTTGGGTTTGGTATCAGCAAGGCCTTCTCGACGATTCGTCCGATTTTCCGAGCGCGGCCGAAAATTACGGCGGAGGTCACCGGTCGCCTTACCGAATCGCTCGGCGGCGTGCGCGTTGTAAAGGGTTATCACGCGGAGGACCGCGAAGAGGGAATTTTTGCCACTGGCGTGCAGCGGCTGCTGGACAATATCTTGAAAACTCTCACCGCGACTTCTTTGATGAGCCTTTCCGGGGCCACCCTTCTCGGAGTTGTCAGCGCACTCATGCTTGAGCTTGGCGGCCACAAAATTTTGAGCGGCAGCATGACGCTGGGCGATTGGTTTGCGTTCAACCTCTTCCTCGGCTTTCTGATCGCTCCTGTGTTCCAGATCGTCGCCATCGGCACACAAATTACCGAGGCCATCACCGGCCTCGAACGTACCCGCGAAATCCTGAATGAGAAGAAAGAGGACGAGGATCCCCGGCGCACGCTGACGATGGACCGCATCACGGGCCAGATCGTCATGGACAACGTGAGCTTTTCCTATGAATCCGGGAAGGAAGTTCTGCACGAAGTGAGTTTTGAATCGCAGCCTGGGACGGTGACAGCTTTGGTAGGTCCCTCTGGAGCGGGCAAATCAACGATTATCGGCTTGATTGCCGCGTTTTATGTGCCGTCCAGCGGGCGCGTTCTTGTTGACGGAATCGACCTCGCCACGGTGAACTTGAACTCCTACCGCACGCAGCTTGGCGTCGTCCTTCAAGAAACGTTTCTGTTTGACGGAACGATCCGCGAAAACGTGGCCTTCGCCCGCCCCGAAGCCGGCGAAGAGGAAATTCTTGCCGCGTGCCACATTGCGCGCGTCGACGAGTTCGCCGAATCCTTCGAAAAAAAATACGACACGCTGGTCGGCGAGCGCGGCGTCAAGCTTTCCGGCGGGCAGAAGCAGCGTGTCTCCATCGCGCGCGCGATTCTTGCCGATCCGCGCATCCTGATTCTCGATGAAGCGACTTCCAGCCTCGATTCCGAATCCGAAGCGCTCATCCAGGAAGGACTGCGTTACCTGATGCGCGGGCGCACAACGTTTGTAATTGCCCATCGACTCTCCACCATCCGGCGTGCCGAGCAGATCCTGGTCGTGGAAGGCGGCCGCATCATCGAACGCGGCACGCATGCGTCGCTCTACGCCGCGGGCGGCCGCTACTACGATCTCTACACGAAGCAGCACGAGGTCGAAAGCAATCTCTTCCTGGCGCCCGGCGAAAGCTCCGCCGACTCCGAAGACGGCGATGGCAAGGGGATTCCCTCAATCGGACGCGCGAGCGCGGCCATTCCCGACGCGATTCGCCTCATCCGCGGACAAAACAACTGAAGACGTGGAATCTTGCGCTAGAAGTGCATCCCCAGGCGCCCGCAACTCTAGATACTGGCTCAGTTCCGGGTTAGGCGACATTTCAAGAGTTGGCGGTAGCGGACACGAAAAAGATTTGCACAACTTTGGCAGACTCCTGCCCTTGCTGGAAATACAGACCCTAGAGATCGCAGGTGATCACCTATCGGTTTCGACCGTATGTGCCGTCGCATCCCGGAGATAGCTCTGCCTTGAAGCCTTGAGCATTTGCTTCTTGGTTGGCATCAGATATGCACATCTACTCCTTGCGGGCTACGTGGTCGGACATCTCCATTTCTCCCAAGTCTCCTGATTCCGAAAGGAAATCATCGAACTGGACCCCGTAGCCCGCGCCAGATCTTCCGAATCGAGCCAGTCTGCTGTTCCGCCAGGCCAGGAGAGCAGCCATGAGTCCGGATGGTGCGATACAACGAATACTCGAACTGTCAGCGGAAGCCCAAATCAAGAGACGCGAAGCCGCTGAGGATTCCCCTGCATTTCACAACTTGACGGGAGCGATTGTAGCCTCTGGCAAGGCACTTGGCCTTCTGTCAAAACTCAAAGCAGTCCAAACGGAACTCTCCAGATTCAGATATCGAGAAACATTTCAATGAACACCGATTTTAGAGTCGGAGATGTTGTTCGGCACAAGTCGGGCGGCCAAGATACCATTATCATCAGATTCGAAGATGAGATCGTCGATGGTGTTACCAAAAAAATTGCGGTTTGTGGTCGGTTCGAAGGCCAGAATTTTCACCAGGAGACAATTCCAGTTGAGATGCTGGAGTTCGTGAATCGGTGGCTCGTCGCTGGCAGCTAGGCTAAGTCCAAATGCCATCGCCGAAAGGTCCAACATGCTGGACTTTCGTGACGCTGCCCTTACAGAGTCTGAGATTCATCCGGTCACAGTAGGAACAATCTCACACGCATGGACATCGAGCTTCAGGACGATTCAACAGGCTCTGTTAAGGTGCTCTCGTTCCATGCGTGTCCGCCCTTGCGCCAGATAGCTTCTTTTCTTCCTCTTTAGAAAGGACCCGAAGTTCCGGGAACGTTCGGAACTGCGGCGCAAGCTCCCGCACCTACTCCGATTGCGGCAGCACCTGGCGTCACAAACTGGATCAGCCCAGTCTGGTCCCCGCAGAAGGCACGCACACCGGTCGTCTGTACCGTCGCTGGAGTGGCATTCACTTCGAAACCGTTGTTGACGCCACCTATTGGGATAGTTCCGGCGGCATTGAACACATAGCCGCTCTTCGTGAATGGGGCGGTGCTCAAGAGTGGGTCGATTATGCAAGCTGCGGCCGCAGTCGCGACGGTGCAAGGGGAGGCTCCGCCCAGATTCGCCAAACCGGCCGCGAAACCGCTGCCCCAACTCGACTGATACGTCACTTCTGCCGTGTTAATGTTGCGGACCGAACCCACGGCGGATGATTCGTTCGCGGCGATTTTCGAATGTATCAAGTTCGGGACGGCGATGGCCGAGATGATGAGGATGACACCCACGACGATTAACAATTCGATTAGACTAAAGCCCTTTTGTCTCTTCATGTTATGCGCCTTTCGTCAGTTTCACAGCCTCTCCGCAGACTGTCCGAGGAAACTTGTTCGTGTAACCGTCACGCCACTTCATCGGTTGGCCGCTTTGACCGTGCTTTGCCGATCCAAATAACTTCGCACCGCACCGAAGCCGAGCCTTTTACGGGATATGTGAAGCCCGATAAATCAGCCTGGCTAACTTTCTTCTTTGCGCTCATTTGCGCGCAAGAACCAAGGGCCAGCAGCGCAAGAATTAAAGCAACAAGACAGCACCCGGGAGTGTGGCGCTTTCTCATTAACTACCTGGGAGTGACACTCGAACTGCAGAGGCCTACCCCTAGGCCCGGCGTAGTCTATGTTCCTGAGTAAGTCCCGTCAAGCCGCGGTCGTGGGCGGAATTGGAATGGTTTAGTCTACGATGCGCACGGTTAACAAGACAGTATCAGCGTCGTATTCGGCCTAAGTCCAGGTAAACGCCGTAACCGGAGAAGTGCCGATCTGACGATTCCAGATGTCCGGTAAACTGGGCGGCCTCAATGTGTCGGCGGAATACTAAGCTCCAAGTCCACTTGCAGGAGTCTTACCCTCTAAAATCGTTCGCGAGCGTTGCTTCAAACAGAACACTACCCTGACTGAGTTCTGATTGAGTACAGCCCGGCAGATCGGTTCTCTAGTAGAAGTATTGTCCGCTCGAATGATTAGATGGTGTTGCGTCAACCGGTTGAGCTCGCAACCGTTATCAGACAAGTGGCACTTGCTCAGATGGCTCTTGAGGACAGCCATTTGCCATTAGTTTAAGTCGGAACAATGGCCTATTCGCGGCTTAGACGTGAAACTCGTCGGGCCTCACAATGGGTCTGTCCCCGGAGGGACAGGGTTTCCCCTCATGTCCAACGAGCAGGTGCTTAATCACGGCGTTGATACTCTTGTGTCTCTCGCCGTTCAATTCCGCGTCTTCGTAAAATGATACGTCTTTCGAACGGCGAATTTTCTTCACCTCGCGGGACACATGGACCGCTTCGCGTTTCAAAGCGTTTAGTTCTACGCACATACTTCGCTCCGGCGGCTGGCAATTCTAGGTTCTGGGGTCCCGCCGCACAAGAGTATTTTTGCGCTCCTCGCTTAAACCTATAACGGGGTAACAGCACGGCAGATGGAGGAAGCCCCAACTATGCTGCCTAAGTCCTCATCGCCGCGCTTACTGGAGAAATGAAATCCTGCAAAAACCACATCGCCGGTAACCCGGCTAAGCAGGAGTTGGCCGTGCGAACAACGCCGGGACCATCATGGCGACGGGGTTCACAAAAGAGTCCAGTGCGATTATGCGAATCGAGAGCGAATTCTGCCAGGACCAGGTTGCCATTCCAGCCGTCATGACCAGCCACAACGTCACCCCGGCGTAGACGGTAGCTTTTGGCGCAGAGACGGAGCGCGCAGGGTTCGCAGCATACGCCACAATAGCCACACCGATCGGCAAGGTCAGCGCTATCCAGTAGATCCAGATGTCCGAGGTAAAAAGCAATGGACGCTTGATGGCTGCGAATGCATCGCCCCATTCCCTGCGCATGAAAACGAACCAAGCCATGCCCCAGACAAGGTTGTAAACCGCAGCCCAAAGCGCTCCGCCAACGATCACCCGCATCCAACTGAGGCGCGGAAGGTCGGCAGCCTTGGTCTCGCTCACTGACTTCTCCAGTCCTCGCGCACAGATTACGCTGCGGCTATGTGTGGAATAAATGCAAGTCAAAAGGCCCAGTCTACAATGGAAGACATTCTGCGCAAGTTCAGCAGATGAAGTCGTGATGAACGCGCGTATCGGAAACTGACCCAGTGCCCAAATCAAGCTTCGCTCAAACCTGTTGGGAGCCTCTGCCTGATTACGCCGTGGGACGGCGAATGACAAGCTTCTTCGCTGCGGCGGGCGGAATTAACGTCGCCATCTTGCGGATCATCGCAAGCACCAGCCGCTTGTCTCCATCGGAAAGCGTTGTGCTGAACCGCTTGATCTCTGCGAGGAAGCGGATTTCGTCTTGCGAAAGCTCGCCCAGCATCTTTTGCGTTTCGCGGTCGCGCGGCGTCTCTGTGCCCGGGAAAAAGTCCGCGAGTGAGATATCCATGGCTTCCGCGATCTTGGCAAGGGTTTCCAGCGACGGCACAGTGTGGCCGTTTTCAACGCGCGAGAGGTAGCAGCGCAACAGTCCGGTGCGGCGCTCGATATCGCCCTGCGACAGTCCCCTCTGGCTGCGATACAACTTGATGACTTCTCCGATGTTTACGCGTGGCTTTTCTTTTGGCACAGTGGCTCTCCCAGTGGAGGGGGTATCTTAGTCACTAACAGTAGGAGAAGCAAGGGGGAATTTGAGGCTGATGCTTCCAATTTGACAATGCCCGCTTTTAACCCGCGAAAACCGTCCTGGTCGTCATCCCGCGCTTCCCCGCCCGCGCTTACCAGGGCCGATTGCAGCCTTCAGCCCTGCGTGGGCGTAACCACGGCCGGCTGCTGCAGCCGGAACTCCAGCAGCGTTTCGCTGGGTACTTTCACTTGCTGTCCGCGCGTGAACACCTGCACCCCCGCGCCTGCCGCGGAACCCACTCCCGCTCCAATCGCTGCTCCTTTTCCACCGCCGGCGATTGCGCCGATGATGGCTCCCGCGACGGCCCCTCCTCCCACTTTCTTTGCCGTATCCGACCCGCGGCCCTTTCCCTTCAAGCTATAGTCGCTGCTGACCAGCGGGTAGTCGCGGCCGTCAATGACGATGCGGATGAGCTCCAACTGCAGTTCCGCGCTTCCGGCAGGTGACCCGCTTGTTGTCGCCTTCGCCAGCCGTCCGTAAATGTCCGTGCCCTTCCGCGCCACCAGCATATTGTTTGCGTAGAGGTCTGTTTCCAGGCTGGCGTGGAATACATCTCCAACGTGGTTTCTTGAGGAATCCACGCCATCAATCATGCGCACCAGCAGTGACTGACCCGCCGGAATCGTGACTTCCCCATACTTAGCGGCCGGATCCTCTGCCTGGGGCGCCAAGGAAGCAGGTCTGGCGGCGGGAGGTGGAGCGACCTGCGATGTGTCGGGCGCTTGCTCACTTGGTCTTGGGGCGGGTGCAGAAGGCCGAGGAGGTGGAGCAGGCGCAGGGCAGGCGCGCTCATCGAGCTAGCGCTGCCAGTAAAGGTCAGCGCGACGGCTTCCGACACATTAAATGTTTGTACCTCACCGCGAATCTCGAAGCGCAGTACCGCTTGCGTGCCGCCTAGGTAGCGTCCATGCAGGACGCGCCCGTCCCTCAGTTCCAGCGTGTCCGCCGCAGCGGCGCTGGCAAATAGTAGTCCAAGAACTACTGCAGCAATCATCCGTCCTCGACTCTTCATCGTCGTCTCTCCTTGCCGGCGTTCACTCAGTGACCGCTCGCCGCGCCGGCTCTCCCATTTGCACTTGGCCTGGTATCTTATCCCATTACTTTGGATGAAGCGGCGGCACGCCGGGTTGCGCAATATGCGTTTCTACTGCGTGGCTTGGTAAAGCTGGCGCGTGATGTCGGCCATCAGCGCCGCGCTGACCTTGATGTCCGCGATTCCGCGCACGAGAATGACCAGCACAAAAGGCCTCGGCGCAAAAACGATCGCGGCGTCGTGATGAATCTTGGTGATCTCGCCGGTCTTGTGCGCCACGCGAGTACCTGACGGTAGCCCGGCGGGGATGCCTTCATTAAATTTTTGGCGCTCGAGGATTTCGATCATCTGCCGGGAAGAATCCTCATCGACGGCTTCCCCGCGCGCGATGGCCTCGAGAAGTTGCTCGAGCCCGCGTGCCGTCGTGGTGTTGTTCAAGCCCTTCTCGTACGCTTTGTTGTCCTCCACACCGCGCAGGACATTCATCCCGTCGGCGTGCAGCGAATGAACCGTCGCGCGGATGTTCTCCACGCCGAGCTTTTCGATCAGCAGATTCGTTGCAAGATTGCTGCTGACCGTGATCATCAATTCGCAAAGCTGCCGATGCGTGCGCGTCTGTCCAACGGCTTTGTACAGCTCCGCTTCCGAGTCATCCGCGGCGTCAAGCGTGTACACGGAACCGTCCACCAGACTGTGAAATTCATTTTTGACGGGCAGCGGATCGTCCAGCTTCAACTTGCCCTCGCGCGCCTGGTGAAACAGCTCTATCAGCACGGGAATCTTCATCGTGCTGGCCGCGTGAAACGGTTCATCGGCGCGGAAATACCATTCCGTTTTGCCATCTAGCGTGCGAAACGCCACGCTCGCATCCGCCCCGCTTTTCTGAATTCGCTCCTGGATTTGGACCGTTGCTGCGGAGAGTTTCGTGTCCTGCCCACGAACCGGCGCGTTTGCCACACCTGCCAGCAGCACCACAAATAACGCTGGATAGATTTTCAAAGATATTCCTTTGGCAAAGTCGCCCGAAGCTTCGCGAATCGACGCGTTAGAATAATACTAGCATCTCGCAAACTGTCATCTAGCCAGTCCAATTTCGTTCAGCTATTCTCCATGGAAAAACCCAGGCGGGGCTAACTTTTCAGTCCATTACGACGACGAGTGTCACAAAAATGGTCCCGGAGGAGGGGGTCGAACCCACACGGCCTTGCGGCCACCGGATTTTGAGTCCGGCGCGTCTGCCAGTTCCGCCACTCCGGGGCAGTACTTGAAAATAGCATGGCGCAGCCCCGCACTCAAGACGCCTTACGCACGCCACAAGCAGGCCACCTGCTGATTTCCAGAAAATAGTCAAACGGGACCCGGCGACCCGCCGATTGCCTTAGGAACCGCGTCTCTCCCATGGCGGGGGAACTTTCACCGAGGCCATCCCCGCCGCCGTCGCCGCCTGAATTCCCATCTCCGTGTCTTCAAACACGAGGCAGGCGTCCGGCACCACGTCCAGCCTTGCGGCCGCAAGCAAAAAAGCTTCGGGATCGGGCTTGCTCTTCTTGTACTCTCCTGCGCACAAACCAACGTCTCAAACCTGTCGAGCAGCTTCAGCGAAGCCAGCGACGCCGTCACCGAGTCCCTCGCGCTACCCGAAACGACGGCAAAGGGTATCCGGCCGTGCTGGGCTTCGATGTGTTCCAAAACTTCGGGAACCGCCTTGAGCTGCGGCAGCAGCTCGAAATAAAGATCCTCTTTTCGACGTGCCACCGTCTCCACCGGCATGCTCAGTCCATGTCTTGTATTCAGCGTGGATATGATCTCCGCAGTGGGCCTGCCGCCCCAAGCATAGAAAAGTTCCTCTTCAAATGTACAATTCCATTCCTCCAGCGCCTGCTTCCATGCAACGTAGTGAAGCGGCATCGAATCGGCAATCGTGCCGTCGCAGTCAAACAAATACGCGCCAAATGACCCCGGTGGCAAATTCAGTAGCATTCCTTGTTTTGATCTCCCCTGCCTCATTCTACGCGAGCGCCCGATAGCCGAGCTACTTGCGCACTCGTCGGCAAGCAGAAATCACACGCCATAATGTAAATGCCGCACCACTCCCCCGCGATCAGTCCCCCCTTGTCCACGGCCCATCGAGCCGATAAACTCCGCCCACCAATGCCAACGCCGCCATCGAGCGAAACCAACGCGCAGCCGCAAACCCGACAGGACAGCCTGAGTGGCTTTTGGGCGCTGATCGCTGTCCAATTTCAAGGCGCCTTCAGCGACAACGCCCTCAAATGGCTCGTCAGCTTTCTTGTCCTTGACTCCGCCCTATCTAAAGAGCGCCGCGATCTCTGGTTTATTCTCATTGTTCCGCTTCTCTTCGCCATACCTTTCTTGCTGTTCTCCATCCCGGGCGGATATTTCGCCGATAAGTACAGCAAACGCACCGTCACGCTGTGGACGAAAGTTTTCGAGCTCGGTGTCATGGGCCTGGCAACCTTCGCTCTGGCAAGCAACCGTCTGGACATTGCCGGCGCCGCTCTGTTTCTCGCCTGCACGCAAGGCGCAATCTTCGGCCCCACCAAATACGGCTTGCTGCCCGAGCTGCTGCCTCTCGCCAAGCTAAGCTGGGGCAACGGCATCATCGAACTCGGCACTCTCCTCGCCGCGATTAGCGCCGCTCTCGCCGGGGGCTTTCTCGCCCAGAATTTTCACGGCCGCCAGGTCTGGTCTGGCGTCATCTTCCTTGCTCTCACCGTGCTCGGCCTTCTCACCAGCCTTGGCATCAGCAAAGTTCCCGCAGCGGATCCCACTCGCCGCTTCGATTGGAACGTCCCCGCCGAATTTTTTCACGAAGTTCGTCGCATGAGAGCCGACGCCACTCTCTGGACGGCCGTTGTCGCCAACACCTTCTTCTGGTTTCTCGGTTCCCTGCTCTTGCTGAACATCGTTCTCTATGCCACGGATATTCTTCACGTGGACGACCCGCACAGCAGCTATCTCCTCGCGGCTCTAAGTCTTGGCATCGGAATTGGCAGCTTCCTCGCCGGCTTTGCGTCCGGCAAAGAAAATCGAGCTGGCATGGTCCTTCCGGGTTTAGGCGGCATCCTCTTGATGGCAGCACTGCTTTCCCGGCCGGGCATCAGCTACCTGGCAGTCCTCGTTCATCTCGCTCTCCTCGGGGTCGCCGGAGGCTTCTTTGTCGTCCCGGTGAACGCCCTCATCCAGCAACGGCCCAGGCCCGAAGAAAAAGGCCGGGCCATCGCCGTCGCAAACCTGCTTTCCTTCGTGGGCGTAGCCTTGCAACCCCTTGCGCAGTACGCGATGCTTCGCCTGGGTCATCCCGATCCCTCTCGCGTCTTTCTGATCGCCGCCGCCATGACCACGCTCATGGGCTTTGTCCTGGCTCGCATGCTACCGGAACTTTTTCCACAGGCCCTGGGCTGGACTCGGCTTCGCCCGAGAGCTACTCTATAGACCCCCGCTCGCCAGGGACTGCAGCACCCTCCCTCAGCAGACGAGCGGGTTCCGATGTCGAGGTATTCCATGGCTACGGCGTTGACCGCTTCGCGGTCACCCCTCTCATTGACCGCTCCCGGTCACCCTTTGCAGTTGCCCCTGTAAGTGGGTCGCAGCCCGAACACCGGGGTCTCTCCCACTGGATGAATCGCGTTCTGGAAGAGCTTGGGAGTTTGCAAACCTCCCCGGATCCCGACACCGTCCACGACCTCCGCGTTGCCATTCGCCGCTGCCGCTCCTTGGCGGCTGTGATGGAGGAGGTCGACCCCGACCCGGCGTGGCCCGAAATGCGCAAAGTGGCCCGCAGGGTGTTTCGAGCGCTCGGCGACCTCCGCGACACCCAGGTAATGGAGGAATGGGTTAAGAAGCTCGGCCCCGAGAATGATCCGCTGCGCGCGCAGCTGCTGGCATCTCTCGAAACCGACGAAAAGCACCTCTCCGAGACCGCCCTGCGCGTGGCTGCAAAATTTGACGAGAAGCACTGGACGCGTCTCGAGCGGCGGCTGCGCCAGCGCGCGCGCCTCGTGCCGACCGCGGGTCTTGCGGCGGAGTGTCTGGCCCTCGAGCGCTTCGAGGAAGCCAAGGAGCTCCACAACAGGGCGTTGCGCACGGAAAAACCTAAGCCCTGGCATGCCCTGCGCATCGGCTTAAAAAGATTCCGCTACACACTCGAGGGTTTGCTGCCGGAACACTATGCCGCGTGGAGCGAAAATCTGAAGCGGCTTCAGGACCTGCTCGGTGATGTTCACGATTTGGACGTGCTTTCCGAATTGTTGGATGACACGAAAACACCCCAAGCCGCCGCATCTCCGAAAGCTCTGGCAAGAAATAATCTCTCACGAACGTCATGGCCGAATCGAAACCTACCGCCAGCTCACTCTTGGCAAAACCAGCCTCTGGCACGAGTGGCGGCACAATTTGCCGCATGGCCGGCGTTTGGAAGCCGCCGCAACGGCCCGGCTTTGCGCCACGGCCCGCGCCGCCGCTGCACATTCACGGCGAACCAGCGAAGTTTCGCGCATAGCGCTTCGAGTGTTTGATCTGCTTCGGCGCGCGCACGCCGCGCCCGTATTTCTAGAAGCAAACATGCGCCGAATGATGGAGGCAGCCGCAAAGCTACATGGCATCGCGGCTGTCGGTGATCGCCGCCTGTCCCAAAAAGCCCTTCGCAAGTTCCTGCTCGGATTAACGGTCCCGCCTAACTGGACCTCCGTAGAATGGGATTTGATGGCTTGGGCAGTTCGGTTTCATCGTGGAGCAGAACCTAAGCAGAAGAACGGCTTTGCGAAACTCTCTGAGGAACAACAGACCGCCGTTCGAGCCCTTGCGGGATTGCTGCGTTTGGCGCGCGCGTTGCGGAAATGCGGCATCGAACGCCCGGTCGGCCTTCGCTGTGAAAAATCCTCTGAAGCAGTAGTACTGCGTGTTCCCGGATTGGCCGACACCGCGGATGTCGCGGCTCGCTTGGCTGCAGCCAAACACCTCCTCGAAACTGTCTTGGAAAAGCCCCTCATCCTGAAACCCGTGCCCAAACCCGAGAAATCCGCCGCGCCCATCGAAAACAAATCCGAGCCTCCGCTAGTCGCCGCCGCCTCCGCCTAGCTCGATGCCCTCCTTGCGCGGATCAATCCGGCCATTTTTGTGCACCGTGCAGGATTCTCGCGACGTAGACAACATCTCCGCTGACCTGGTAAACCACGATATAAGGAAGCGGCCGAACCACAAGTTCACGTGTTCCAGGCTTCTTGCCGGTACGTCCGCGGTTGGGAAACATCCTCAGTGCAGAAATGGCGTTATAGAGTGACCGGATGATCCGTGCAGCGTGCTGCGGTGTCTCGTCGAATAGGTACTCAGTGATGCGTTCGAGATCGTCAGCAGCCCCCGCGGTCCAGCGTACCAGCATCAGGTCTGGCGCTGCTTCTCGCTCAAACGCTTTTCGAGACGGGCGCCGACTTCCTCGTGTTCCAGCACTTCGCCTCGCTCGATTTGCGCTAAACCCTTCTCCACTTCGCGCACAAACCACTGGTCGTAATCCACCAGTCGCTGCACGGCTTCCTGCACGAGCGACTGTGCATCCCGCCCCTGTTGGGCGGCAACCTCGTCCAGCTTCGCTTGAAGCTCCGGTGTGAGGTTTACTTCCATGCCGCCAGTCTAGTCGCTGCCCCGAACTCTGTCAAAGGACGAACCGTCAGATTCCCATTTGAGATGCTCGAAACCTCGTTAACGCTGTGGTATAATTGTTTTTGTTCAGTACTGCGCCTCGCCAACCGCGAGGCGTTTCTTTTTTTGGCTCATGTCGTAGCGCCGGCATCCTGCCGGCGTTTTTTGTTTTCAGTGGCACGGGCTTCAGACTGTGCTCTTTTTCAGTTCAACAATCCCAAAACTAAATCCAAGGAGACTTCCATGTCCTCGCTAAGTCCAAAGGACCGCGTATCCCTCTGTCTATTCACTTTCTCCGATGGCCGCCGTTGCTGCACTCCCCGCACCGGCAGCCATCCCCACTTCTGCTTCTACCACTCCCAAAAGGAGGCCCGCGCTCAAGCCGCGGAAAAACTCGGCAAAGATCTCGCCTGCTTCTTCTCCGGCGACTATCTTTCCGCCTGCGATCTCAGCACCGCCCTCTCCCGCCTCATTCCCGCCGTGGTCCGCGGCGAAGTAAAACCCAAAACCGCCCGCACCGTCGCCTACCTCGTCCAAACTCTCATGCAAGCCATCCACATCTCCCGGGCAGGAATACATCCACGCCTTCGGCACCGAAGGCTGGCGCAAATCGATCCGCAACTGCGTCAACGCCAACTACGACCACCGCTTCCCTCCTCCTCCGAACCCGGAGCACTACAACCCGCCTCCTCAACGCCGCAACAACCCACACCGCCGCGAAGCCAGCCCGCAGCCAATGCTCGGCGATCTCGGCCCAACTCAACCCGGCCACAATCTGCCCTGCCCAAATCTAATCCCGCCGCCAACGCACCTCAACCAATTTCCTCCAACAACCGCCCCACTTCACAAACCGTTCAACCCAACAACCCACCTCCGCCCGCCCCACCACGTCCGCAACCTCGACCGGCCGCGCCAACCCACGATCCCTACGCCGTCCGCTTCGACCACAATTATCGCCTCCGCTCCGACGGAAAACTCATCTGAGATCCTGTAGGGTCATCCTTCTGAGGATGACCGCTCCCCCATCTCGCAACCCAAGCAAAATCAACACTTACACAAATTCCCGCAACTGTAAGTTTCTAAAGTGCATACACAAATCGTAAGCTCTTTATCAGCAACACTTACAAAAGAAAGGAGGTCCACCGGCGAGTCTGATTTCCTAGCACCAAACCACTCCCGAGAAGCGCAACGACGAAGGTCCTCTCTCGCCACGAGTCTGGGTCAGGACACGGGTCACGAAACACAGCGCTACTTCCTTGCTCGTCGAAGGACCTTTGGCGTCGCCAGCCAGATCAATTGTCCGCTCGGCGGCGAAACGCGTTTCAGTTCGAGCAATGCCACTCCCGCCTTTTTTAGCGAGGTGATGTGGTGCTTCGAACCGAGCGCCGCCGCGATAAGGTCATCCAGTTGCGGCGCGTGCCCGAAAATGAAAAGCGTCGAGGTTTGCTTGTCTTTCGCGAGTTCGCGTAAAAATAGCGTTGGCTCCGCGCCGGGCAGCAGCAAATCCGTGTGGCGGATTTTTTGTTTGGGATAGTCCAGCGCTGCCGCGAAAATCTCCGCCGTCTGCGTCGCGCGCACATAGGGACTCGAAAGCAACAGGTCAGGTGTCGCGCTGAGCGCTGCAACAGCAGCCGCGACCCGCTTGGTCTTCTCGATGCCTTCCTCGGTCAGGTATCGTTCCGGATCGGGCGGGCACTTGGGATCTTCCCGGTCGATCGCGATGCCGTGCCGCACGACATATATCTCCATCGACGCACTCTCCCTTGCACGAATTTAAATGATGTCGAAGCAGCTCGACGCAAAACTCTGCGCCACGTCTGCCTACGAAACAGCCTGCCGGAAGTAAAGCCGCACGTGAAACTCTTTTTCGAAGAGTTCCGCGCTGCGGTTCGCATCGAGCAAATCTTCCGCTGCGTCGCCCCGCGCGGTCACCTGCAGGCCCATGGCTCCGCGTTGAAACGCCGCGCGCAATTGCATCACTCGTTGCCGGTGCGAATGATCCAGCGCCTCGGCAATCCTCAGAATCGCCGCGAGCCGCCGCGTAATCCGCTTGTCGGTGTTGTTCAGCGAGGAATAGGCCACATGATGTCCTGCAGGATCCGATTTTCGATTGTGATAGCGCACCAGAGCCGCGACAATCGCGCGGTCGCGGCCCTCAAGGCCGGGAATATCCCCATTCAACACCAGATATTCACCATGCTTGTGATGCCCGCGATGGCTGATCATGTGCCCCGCATCGTGCATGAGCGCGCCGGCTTCCAGCAGCACGCGGGATTGCGCCGGAAGATGGTGCACCGGCTGAAGCTGGTCGAAGAGCAAAATACTCAACTCGCGCACGTGCTCGGCATGCGTTTGGTCCTTTTGTACACGCCGCGCAAAACTCCGCGTTCCAACAAGCAATTGCCGGGCCGCCGCATCATAGCGGTGTGGCTCGGTTCTCGAAAACGCCTCTCGCGCTATCTCCTGGATCATTCCCTCGCGCAGGCCGACGCTGGGAATCGAGAAATTCCGGATGTTCAAGTAGCGGCCCAGCGTTACAAACGTAATCGCCGCTATACCGATCACGTCCGCGCGGTCCCGCCGGATTGCATAACTTTTCATCCGCTCGCGGACATCGCGCTTCAAGAGATCCGGCAGCCGGTCGCGCAATAAGGACACCTCCAGCGTCGGCAGACCGTGCAGCCGCGGGCCAGGCGCGATGTTCGCCAGCGTTTCCGCGTTTCCTCCCAATGCCACGGAGATCTGCTCGCCAAGATTCGGCCGCGAAGGCAGCCGCGATTCCAAAAGTGCGCGCACGTACTTGCGCACCTGTTCTGCCTGCACGGGGCGGATCACCCCGGCAATATTTAGTGTGGTCATCAACCGCACCGTGCCCACCGGCAACTGCGCGCTCTGCTCCACGTTGTGGTCGCGGAGCATGCTGATCTCCAGGCTTCCGCCGCCCAAATCCGCGATGCAGCGCGGTGGCGATTCGGGCCCCAGCGCCGCCAGCACCGCTACGCGGCCAAGGCGCGACTCCTCCGGCGAACTGATCACCTCCAGCGCGATTCCCGATTTCTGCTTGATTTGCCGCACAAATGCCTCGCGGTTACGTGCCTCGCGGGACGCGCTGGTTGCCACCGCCCGGTAGCGCGTAACTCCAAACTCCTCCATGATTTCGCGGAATTGACGAAATGCTTTGACGCCCTTTTTGAAAAGCTCTTCGCTGAACCGATGCCGCAGAAAGACACCTTCGCCCAGCCGCAGCGAATACCTTTCATTGACGAGCGGTTCTATATCGAGCGCGGAATATGCCCGCGCCACCGCGAGGCGCAACGCATTGGAGCCCGCGTCGATGGCGGCAATGTGAACAGGCTCAGACATTTCGGAAACTAACGCCAGAGATGCGCTAGCGCGGAGAAGGCGTGTACTTGGTCGCGCGAATCCCCAGTTGCTCGCCGATTCGCTGGCGCAACTGTTTGTTGACCGCGGAAACGCTCGCCTCTCCATCCAGCTCGATGAACGAGTGGCGCTTGGCCATCACCTCGAATTCGCGCTTGATCATGGTCTGATAGCGAATAAACGACCAATACAAATCGTGCGAGAGCGACATATCGCGGCCCGCTTCCCAATAGCTGATAGCTTGCGCTTTTTTGAACTCGCGGGCGAAGGCCGTTTCCGGGCGCACGTTCAACCAGAACGTTAAATGCGGGCGCAGCGCCATGGCGTATAAGCCGTTCAAATAGTCGCGGTTGATGCCGCGTACCACGCCTCGCGCCACCAGCGTGAAGATAAAGCGGTCGGCGAGCACCACGGTTCCGGAGCGCAGCGCGGGCAAGACGCGGTGCTCGACTTGGTCAAAGAAATCCGTCGCGTACATCAGCGCCAGGGTCAGCCGCGTGACCGCGTTTTTCGCGAGCAATTCGTCGATGTCGCGGCCCACTAGGTTCGAGCGCCGCAATCCGCTGGTCTGGACGGCGAACCCTTCCGATTCCAGCCATTCCTGGAGCAACGCAATCTGCGTCGATCGCCCGGAGCCATCCATGCCTTCGATGACGATGAGGTTTCCGGTGATCTCGGTAGGATCGAAACCGACCAGCGCCTCGCCATAGAAAAATTGCGCTGCGCCGTCATCTCGCCGGCGCAACTGGCTTTGCCGCGACTGGTGGCCGTGGCCGCAGAGAGCTGCCCGGGCCAACGGCGCTTCGGCTGCAACAACCTGCGCGCCCGGCTTTTCTTTCTCTTTTTCTTGATCGGGCATGCTTACTCCGGAACTTCAATGCGTGGCGCAAAGCGCTTCAAATCGATTTTGGAAGCCACTATCTCTCGCATCTGCTTCTGCAGTTTGTTCACCGGCAGAGTGCCATCCAGCACGACGAAATTATCGGAGTCCACCATCTTGTCGTACTCCTCGAGGATGCGCGCCTGGAACAACCGGAAACTTTCCGCGCGGTCGTAGGACAGCGCCAAATCCATTCCCGCTTCGTAATACTTCAGTTTTGGGCGGCCGCTGAGGATGCGGTGGACCGCAATATCCAGCGGCGCGCGAAAATAAAAGGTGATATCCGGAACCGGAGCAAAACGGTAAAGATTTCTCAGCCAGCGTCCGGGGCAGCCGCGTGCTGCATCGCGCGCAAACGCAGTGTAAATATAGCGGTCAGCCAGAACCAGATAGTCGCCCTGCAGCAGCGGCATGATTTGCCGTTCGCAGCGATCCGCAAAATCCGCCGCATGTAAAAGCGAAAACGTCGTCGGGGTAAGGAGTCGCCTCTGTTTTCCGCGCCGCGTCGCGGATTTCACGAGCGGCGAGGAATTCCACTCCGTAAAATGCAGCCGGTATCCGCCGATCTCGAGCCAGCGCTTCAGCAGGTAAAGCTGCGTGCTCTTTCCCGAGCCGTCCGTTCCTTCCACTACGATGAGCGCGCCGGGATATGCGCGGCTCGGCACCGGCTTTCCCGGCTGCGGAAGTGTGGATTTGCCGGGTTCCGTCCGAGGCTGCTTTTGAGCGATGTCCTGATTTTCCATGAAGCTCTGTGCGAGAACCGATCTGGCGACTGAGCGTAATCCCGAAGTGTTACAAGAGCATTACAACACACCCCCGGCTACCTGGCAAAGCGGGCTGAACGCTAACTCAGAACACAGACAGCTTGATGCGCAGGAATTTCTTCGGATTTTGGCGGAAGTCCCCGATCAGCAGCCGCATGTCTCCCGTCAAGCCGGTCACGCTGTCGTAGAGTTTAGGATCGGAAAACAGTTTGCCGACGGTCGTGGTGTTGTCGTTTAGTTTAGCGGTAGCGTTTGCCACGTTATCGCTGGTTTCCCGCAGCTTGTTGTAAAGCGTGTCATCGGTCGCAAATTTTCCAAGCGTACCCTTCCCGGCACGGACATCGCCAATCATGGCGTTGCCATTGGTAATCGCTTGTTTTGCCTGATCATAAAGTGATGGGTCATACAGGAGTTTTCCGATGGTTCCTTTTTGTGAGCGCACGTCCGCCAAAATCACGTTTACGTTATCCAATCCCTGGTCTACTTTGTTGTACATCTCGTCCGACACAACCAGCTTTCCAATCGTTCCGTGCCGGCCTCAATATTGGCCATCATGGAGTCGCTCTTGGCGAGAATGCCGTTCAAGTGATTGTAGGCCTGATCGTCCGTCAGCAATTTCCCGAGTGATCCTTTTCCTTGCTTCACTCCGTTGATTAAGTTCCTGGACGTTCTCGGATAGCGCCTTAAGATTCCCAAGCAATCTGCGCTTCGCTCGACCACTTCTTTCATCGCCTTTTCTTCGGTCCCCGGTACTTCTTGCCCGTCCTTCAACGGCACGCCCGTGATTCCGAGGCTGATGTTGACGTACCGATTTCCGAGCAATCCTTCCGTCACCAGGCTCGCTACGGAATCCGTAAGAATGTCATTCTCGTACCGACTGCCCACGCGCATCACGACTTCAATGTTTCTGTTCCTGTCATGACTTTGCCTGGGGTCCGCGGCGCCAGCCTGATGGTTTCGACGTTTCCCACTTCCACTCCGTCCAATCGTACCGGAGCTCCATTCGCAAACAGCGAAACTTCCGGGAGATAAGTAACTATCCGATACTTCGGCCCAAGCGTGCCCGCGCCTGTCACGTAGAAAATGCCGGCGGCCAAGACCGAAAGGCCAACCAGCACAAATAATCCCACGCGCAGTTCCGTCCAAGTCAGTTGTTTGCGCTGCGCCATTTTTTCGTTCCTCCGTTTCGATTCCGCTCTCGGCTTACCAAAACCTCATACCAGGAACCGCTTCAGATAATCATCCTTCGTGCCCGCAAGCTCTTCCTGCCCGCCCTCGAAATAAACTCCGCCTTCGCGCAAGACCAGGAAACGCGTCGCCGCAAACTTCGCGCCCGCTGCCGCATTTCCGTTGGACGCCGTATGCACCACGCGCTTCGTCGCCGGGTCGAAGCGAAAATTCGCCAGCGCAAAACCATCCTGGAGCCGCTGCGTGGCAAGCAGGGCCGTGACGCCGTAGACGTCGCGCAGCCGCAAAATCAGCGTAATGATCGTTTGCGACGTAACGGGATCAAGCCCCGCAGTCGGTGAATCATACAGCACGATAGGCGGCTGATTGATCAAAGCGCGCGCAATGGAAACGCGCCGGCGCATTCCACCGGACAATTCGGAAGGGAGCAGGTCAACGGTGTGTTCCAGCTCAACAAATCGAAGCACCTCGAGTACCCGCGGCTCAATCTCGTCGTCCTTCACTTTGTCCTCGTGCAGCCGGTAGGCCACGTTGTCGCCTACGGTCATCGAATCGAAAAGCGCGCCCTCCTGAAAAACAAATCCGATGTGCCGGCGAAATTCAAGCAAGTCCCGCTCGCGGCATACTGGAGAGTTCCTTGCCGAGCACCTGGATAGTGCCCTCGGAGGGCCGCAGGAGTCCCGCCGCAAGCTTAAGCGATAAAGTTTTCCCCGTGCCCGTTTCTCCCAGCAGCACCAGCGTCTCTCGCTCCTGCACTTGGAACGAGACGCCGCGCAGGATGTCGCCTTCTTCGAAGCCGATGCGTACGTTCTCAAATTTAATGGCTGGACCGGAGCCGGAGGTCGATGTGATGGCGCTTTGCATCGGGTGTGCCCGCCATTATAGCGGCAATTCCGGCAGTCACGCCGAACCCGAAACACAAATCGCAGGCGCGTGTCATGCGGGAAGGAGCAGGAGCTAGAAGAGCTTATTGGCGAGGTACAGCGCCACTTTGGTGAGAAATGCGTCTGCGACAATGATCATTACGGAAGACAGGACTGCGGCCTGTGTCGTGGCCCGGCCGACGCCCTGCGTACCACCGCGCACCGTCAGTCCCTTATAGCAGCCAATGGTCGCAAGAATGAAAGCAAAAAAAAATGGTTTTGTGAATCCCTGCATCAAGTCAGCAAAATCCAGGGCGTCGATCGCGCGCCGCCAGAACTCGATAACGCCCAGCCGTAGGGAAAAAATCGAAGCCACGCATCCGCCCAGTAAGCCCATAAAATCCGTCATGGCCGTCAACAGTGGCAGAGTCAGCAGCGTGGCAATAGTCCTTGGCGCCACCAGCTTGCGAATGGGATCCGTACCCATGGCGCGCATGGCATCCACCTGCTCGGTCACCAGCATGGACCCGAGTTCCGACGCGATTCCCGTGGCACAACGGCCGGTCACGAGTAACCCCGTTAGCGAGGCCCCAATTCCCGAACCAGAGCGATGGCCACCACATCGCCGGTCAACGAACTTTGGCCAAACGGGTAAACTGCGACCCCGTTTGCAAGACCATGACCGCGCCGATAAAAAAGCCAGAGAGCAAGATGATGGGCAGCGAACCGGCCCCGATGCTGTCCATCTGCTGCAAAATGTCTTGAACGTAGTAGGGCGGCGTGAAAATGGCGTAGAGCGTGCGGCCGCAGAGCATGGCGTATTCCTGCACGTCGGCCACCGCACTTTTCGCGGCGTTTACCAATACTCCGGCGACGGTGATGCGCTCTTCCGTCTTGGCTTCGCGAGCTGCGACCTGGAGAGGTGTGTCTGCCACGAGTACCTGTTATGTCAGCCGTTCTGCTGTATTCCTGCGGCGCAAAACCCTGAGCGGGAAGCGTAACTGCGTGGCAGGGACACGTCAAGTAAGCAGTCGGTTAAATTCTCAGATAGCAAGACATCTTCTTTGCGATGGCTCAGACTTTTCCTGAAGTTGAAGTCCTAATTGTACAGCCGAGTGTGCGCTACCATCAGAAGTGAAACCGGGAGGCGCTTGTATAGTTTCCGAGTTGGCGACCATTCACTCGGAACCTGGTCTTTCGCTTCTCAGCTAAAGTATCCGAGCAAAACGCATTTCCTATGCGCCGGCGGAATATTTTGGAAAACGTGGCCCGAACATTGGGGCTTTACTCTTCGACTGTTCTTCGGTCGCTTCATCCTGAATGACGTCCCAATGCTCGACCAGGATTCCGTTTTGGATGCGGACAATATCTGCGGCAATCCAATTCACCGGGGCACCGAAACCGCTAAATCGCCCGTGCACGATCACGAAGTCTCCCTCAGCAACGATCGTTCCGGGTTCGTACTTCAACGTTGGCGGAATGCTCTTGATGAGGTTGAAAAGGCCCTCGCGGCCAGGGGCGATATGGGCGCTGTGTTGAATGTAATGCGGTGACCAATACTTTTCAGCCGCGGCATAGTCGCGTTTGTTGAAGAGGAGGTCAAATGCTTCCAAAACTAAAGTCTTGTTTTGCTCTTGAATCGATTTAGTCATACTGGCTGCTCCCGTTAGAGGATATAGCCTGGAAGGCTAAGCTTTTGCGCCATTCAGGAAAAAGAGCATGGTGACGGGCTTGGTGCCTGTATTCCGCCATGCGTGCCGCGTCCCATTTTGCACGACCACGTCGCCGCGCCTCAAATGAAGAGTCTTGCTATTGTCTAGCTCCAGCCAAATCTCTCCATCGTAGACAACCGCGTAGTCCACCGTGTTGGTCTTGTGCATCGCTGGATCTTCTTTTTCAAAGTGGTCGGCTAACCCTCTCAGGCGAATCAAAGCCTCGCTGCGAGCAGCTTCACCGTCAAACGACGGGTCCGCAAAAACCGAACTCGGCGGAAACGTCACGAAGTGCAGGCTCGTGCCGCCAGGGCCGGGAACGACGGAGTCGGGATAGCGGTCAAACCTTTGCTCCTCGCGAAGGTCCGGGGTTGTCGGGTTTACCCAGACAAGCGTGTGCTCGTAGTTGGGTACGCTCTTGAAGTGATATGCCTGCAATTGTTCGTCGCTTTGAACGACGGACTTGCCGTTTACGTTTTCCGTCACTACACGCCGGTAAGTGCTCGATTTCTCACCACGCTTGGACAACTCTTTCTTCCTCGAGGCCCTCCCATTCATGGCCGTTCTCCTTTGGACGTCAGTGTCGTTGCTTGGCCTTCCGAACGATCCCGCCCAAAAAGTCTCCCGCCGTTTCGGTTAGATCTGGGCTCTGCCGCCGTCAACGAACAGTTCGATACCCGTGACGAAACTGGAGTCATCCGAAGCGAGAAACAACGCCACCTTAGCAACTTCCTCGGGTTCCCCCATGCGTCCCATCGGGATGGTGGACACAATCCGCGCAATCACGTCTGCAGATTGCCGACTCACCAGCGGCGTATTGATCGGACCCGGACTAACAACGTTTGAGCGGATACGACGGTCCTTCAGATCCGTAGTCCAGGTTCGCACGAAAGAGCGGATGGCAGCCTTACTCGCGGCGTAGACGCCGAAGGCGGCAGTACCCTTAACACTCGCGACGGAGCCGTTGAGAATGATGGAGCCACCATCATTCAGTAGCGGTAAGGCCTTTTGCACCGTGAACAGCGTTCCCCTCACATTGATGTTGAATAGTTTGTCGAAATGCTCTTCGGTGACGGCCCCAAAGGGAACAAATTCGCCAACGCCGGCGTTGGCGAAAACAATATCGATTCGCCCCTTCACCTTAGAGACGGTCTCGTAAAGACGATCAAGGTCGGCCAGTTTGGCAACGTCTCCCTGAACTCCGGAAACGTTGGTGCCGATTGCCTTCACGGCCTCGTCGAGTTCCTTCTGGCGGCGGCCCGTGATGAAGACATAGGCACCCTCTTTGACGAAAAGCTTTGCCGTAGCCAACCCAATCCCTTCTGTCCCGCCGGTGATGACGGCGATCTTGCCTTCGAGCTTTTTAGGCATTGTCTTTCTCCTTTGCCGCCGAGTTGGGGACTCCCCAGCTCCGAGAGCCTAAGCGGTGAGAGCCTTCCCGTGATACGCAGCCGCAAAGACATCCTGCACAAATTTTTCAAACGAAGTCGGTGTGCTGTTCTCCGGCGAACGCGGCTCCTGCGCAGCGAGGACTCCTGCGTTGATGGCCTTGAACATCTCGATGTACACCGCGGCTTTCTTCGGCGAAAAACCCAATTGCGTCAACGCCTGCTGCACCTGGTCATACGGAAACTGCTCGTAACGCAGATCCGGTTTGCCAATGCCGCGCGCAATCACCGCGGTAGCTTCCGTCATCGACAGGTCGCGCTCGCCAAGCAGCTCGCGCGTTTGTTTGCCGGAAAAATCCAGGTCCAGGAGGCGCTGCGCGGCGTAGTCGCCGACGTCGCGCGTCGCGATCATGGGCAGCTTCAGGTCGGGTAGCAGCGCATGCCCGAAGATTCCCATCCCATGAATCATGCCGATCGCCGCCAGATTGTTCTCCATGAAATACGCGGCGCGCAGGTGCAGAACGTTCAAACCGCTGATCGCGTTCAGTTTTTGCTCCGAAGAATGCAGCCCCGCGACTGGCCCGGTGCCTTCCGGGACATGCGCGCCGTAGCTGCTCAAGTGCACCGCGTAGCGCAGGCCGGACTCCTTCACGGCTTTCGCGATCGCATCGCTCTCTCGCTCTTGGTCTTCCCGGGAGGTCATCGGCGGCAACAGCAAGTATGCCGCGCGCGCGCCGCTGAAGGCTTTGGTGAGCGCAGCCGCATCGCTCACGTCGGCCGTGAACGCCTCCGCGCCTTTGCGCACAAAGCGCTGCAGTCGTCCTGCGTCGCGCCCCACGACGCGCACCTTCTCGCCCTTCGATAGCAGGAAATCGGCGATGATCGAGCCGGTGTTCCCGCTCGCTCCCAAAATCACATACATGCCGTCTCTTGCGACAGCGGCCTTGTCTTTAAGGCTATTCATATTCGGTTCTCCCTTTCTTAATATGTGATGATAATATGCACATATAACACCCAAAAAATTATCGGCTCGCTCGGCGAATTTCCCCAACTACATCGGCGAGCGTTATTCCACCAAGAGTATTCTCGAAGCTCTCCTGAGCTTTCTTTAGCACCGACGACATGCATCCCTTAATGTTGCAACTGATCGGGCATCTCTTCTCCACTGGATAGCTGTGAATCGCGAACGTCGGAGGTGCAGCGCTCGCGCGATAAATGTCCAAAAGGGTTATCTTGCTTTGGGGAACGCGTGAGCCTGCTCGCGCCATTCTTACCGCGCGTGGTGACGATCAGGCCCGCCTTTGAGAGTTTCGAGAGAGATTTCCTCACGAAAGTGGGGTCTGCATTCACACTTTCAGCGAGCAGTTGCCGAAGGGATTTCCTTGCCGCGAAAAAAGACGAGAGCCGCCATGATGTGTGCAGCAACCGTGAATTGGACGCTAGTCGCGGACATCAAATTTCCTACCGGCATATGTGATGTTTACCAGCACAATTAGGATACAAGATTTTTTTCAACCGGCCAGAAGTCGTCCGCCATTACAGAGTGGAAGCAAGCGACTCCGGTCGCTGTTAATGGGGGGGATGATCGGTATAGCCGCGAGCGTCGATCGTCTAAGACATGTCCCGGTCGTAACATTCAGAGGCAGCCCAAGCCGGATGCGCTTTGGCGGGGCCAGGCGTCATTCCAAACGACGCTTCTATCACCTGGCCTCGCTCTGTTCAACGTCCCGCGTAGGTTCAGGCGTTCATTCCGCCATCCACGGTAAGATTCGCGCCGGTAATGTACGAGGACTCCGGACCGGCGACAAACGCCACCATCGCGGCGATCTCATCCACCCGCCCGTAACGGTCGAGCGCTGTGGCGGCCTTCTGCGGCACCGCCCAATCACCCGAGGCGGGATTCAATTCCGTGTCGATCGGACCCGGCTGCACGTTGTTGACCGTGATGCCCCGGCTCCCGATCTCTCTGGCCAGCGCCTGAGTGAACATCTTGACGGCTCCCTTCGTGCCCGCGTATGGCACAAGCCCGGGCGCCGCGACACGCTCACCCACGGCCGAACCGATCATGATGACGCGACCGCCGCTCTTCATGTGCTTCAGCGCCGCCTGAGTCGCGACGAATACGCCGCGGACGTTGATGTCGAGCACGCGATCCATCTCTTCCAGCGTCGCCTCCTCGAACGGTTTCGGAATGGCCGTGCCGGCGTTGTTCACCAGCACATCCAGTCGACCGAAGGTTGCAAACGTCTTTTCGACCGCGGCTTTGAACCGCGTCGGCATCGGCGGCGTCCGCCTGAATCGCGATCGCTTTTCCGCCAGCGCGTTCAATCTCCTTAACGACGGACGCGGCTGCGTCCGCGCCTTTCGTGTAGGTGATGGCCACGCTTCGCTCCGTCAGCGGCCAGACGCTTAGCAATCGCAGCACCGATGCCGCGCGAGCCGCCCGTAACGAGTGCAATCTTCCCTTTTAATTTCTTTAACATGGTCCTTCTCCTTGAACTAGACGTATGCTCATCAGGCATGAGTCGAAATCTCGTTGCTCGCCTAAGGCATTCCAATCACTTCATTGGATTAGAGAACTACACAGTGGTCGCGTCCTAGAACATACTTTGTTAAGCTGGGAGCAATGCTCTACAGGCATGGGAGTGAGAATGGAATTACGACATCTGCGCTATTTCGTGGCGGTCGCCGAGGCCGGAAGTCTGACCGTGGCGGCAGATCGAAAACTGCACACGTCACAACCTTCCCTAAGTCGGCAGATTCGAGATCTTGAGGACGAGGTAGGCGCACAACTCCTGACGCGCCGCGCTCGCGGTATCGAACTGACGCCGGCGGGTCGAGCCTTTCTCGAACATGCCCGCACGGTGCTATCGCAGGTTGAAGCGGCAGCCGAAGCTGCTCGCCGCGTCGCTCGCCCCGCTAAGCCATGCTTCTCGATGGGCTTTCTGACCGGACACGAATTGAAGTGGATGCCCGAAGCCTTGCGGATCCTGCACGACGAACTACCCAATATCGACGTGATGATATCGAGCCAATACTCCCCGCTGCTTGCGGATGGCCTATCGAAAGGGAAAATCGACGCTGCCTTTCTACGGCGGGAAAAAGGGTTGCCGGACTTGGCGTTCCGTCTTCTCGTGAAGGAGCCCTTCATGGTGGTTTTGCCGAGTGACCACCGCCTCGCCGCGCTCAAATCCATCGATGCGAAAGATCTAGCAGGAGAGATATTTGTGACGGTGTCGAAAACGGCTCCGGTATTGCGAGTGGCCATCGACAATTACTTTAAGCGCTCTGGAATCGGCATTACGCCAACTCATGAGGCGGACCATCTCGCCATGGGAATGGCCTTAATAGCTTCGACAGGCGGCGTAGGGCTGTTACCTGCCTACGCGCAGAACTTTCTCCCTGCATCTGTAACGAGTCGTCCCCTTGAGGGAGACGCGCCGACTATCGAGCTGGTCCTCGGCTACAAAAAGTCGAACGAGTCTCCGATCCTCAAGCTCTTGCTTTCGAGATTGGACGAGTTGGTCGCGCGTGTCTCAAAGAAGGCACGTTGAAGCCTTCGTCTGTAGCGTGGCAGGGTGAAAGGTGCCACTCGCCTTCCGAAGTAGTGTCCGGATGACGGGACATTCGGAAATGATCCACATCCCTGGTAAACGAGCAGGAACCCATGCACACATCCCCGGGAATTTCACATGAATTTCTCCTTGACGCAGGAAAAGTGTATGGAGTATACATACGCAGTACACTAGAATGTTTCTGACCATTGATACAACCGATCCGCGCCCGATCTATGAGCAGGTTGCCGATGGGATTAAGGAACTGATCGCGCGAGGGAAGCTGTCGGAGGGCGCCTCACTGCCGCCCGTCCGGCAGTTGGCGGCGGACTTGGGGGTCAACCTCAACACCATTGCAACTGCCTATCGCGAGTTGCAGAAAGACGGGTTGATCGTAATCAAGCACGGATCGGGTTCCGTGGTTACATCGCGCACGACTACGGAACGCAGCCAGGACGAGCTGCTGCAGCCCTTGCGCACGGCGTTAACAGAGTTGGTCCTGGCCGGCCTGTCGTCGAGCAGGATTCTGAGCATGGTGATGCGAGAGCTGAGCATGGTGGGTAAGGGAAACAAATAAATGCAAATGGACCAGTACGTCGTAATCTTCCACGTTTTGTTCTGGCTGGTTCGCATGAACGGTTGTTTCATGCCAGCGATTCTTGACACCATGTGCCTTCTTCTTTTGCTAGTAGTGTCGGTCAGATGCTGCAGAATCTAGTGACTTGAGCGAGCGGTGCGATCAGCAGATGCGAGTATCCAGAAGGGTTTATTTGTGTTGAGGGGACAGAAAGCAGAAAAATGAGCTTCAACCAGTATTTAGTCATCTTTTACATTTTCTTCTGGGTGGTCCGCATTAACGGTTGCGTCCGTCGAGGACGTCAGCCGCTGCTGCGTGGCCCGGAATGGTTTTTCAACGTTCAGGTGCAGCCCGATTTCTACACGGGCGCGGGAAGGAAGATTCTGCATCGCTACTGGATGCGGATGTTCATTCCGTTCGCGATAGACATCCCCGTGGCGACCGCCATTTTCCTCACCGGCCACCTGGTACTTTTGAACTGGCTGATTCTGGTGCTGTGCGCGTTGATCCACATCAATCACTCGTTCTCGGTGGATCTAGCAGAGCGGCAGGCGCGGCCGTTTGCGGTCCCGGAGGCTGAGCAGCCGGTTGCTTCCATGGCCTTGTCCTTGAAGCCTCGACGACTGCGCGATTACGCCGATCGCAAAGTGGAGTGGGCGCTGGCGCTGTCCTCCTTGGTTGCTCTGGCATGGCTGGTGCGCTACTACTTCGCGGCGCCGGAGCACCACAATCTGCGCTTGGTATTTGGTGTTCCTGCTTTCTTGCTTTACATACAGGCCGGCATGTTGTTCGTGAAGCGTGTGGTCGTGGAGTGGCGCACTCCGATTCCGCAGGTCCAGGCAGCGGAGCACATGCAAGCCCGCGAAGAAACTCGCAAGTATTACCTTCAGGGTATGCGATTGGAACCGCGCCGTCGCATCCGCAGGGATCGTTTTCTGGCCTATAAGGGTTAGTACGTCTGCGGCGGGTCTTAATCGTCTGTTGAGCATCTGGTTTGCAGCCTGGCTGGTGATCGGCGTTGCAGCTACGGTTTGGGTGGAGATCAGGAGAAAGCAATTGGTGAAGCTGGCGTTGCGGGCGCGTCCGGTGAAGTTGCCGGACTTTCTTCACCAGTCCGAGATCGCTAGATGGCCGGTGTGCTACCAGCCGTCCGCGCCTATGTTAATGCTGAAGGGCTCTCACGGTTATTCATTGAATCTGGCGAACACGCTCGCACATTTCGGCGCTGCTTATTTGGTCGGCTTGGTTGCGATGGTCGTCATGTTGCCGGCGGGCCAGTGACGAGCGAGTTCTAGACAAAGTCGAAGCGGAGAAACTTGATGAGAAGCGAGACGGGAGAGGTGTGTCTTTATGTCTGCTCATGCCGCGACCGGAATATTGTCATCGGGTAAGGCTGATCAATACTCTCATCCAGTTCCGATTCCGGGTGAAATGAGGGGGTGATTGAGAAACGATTCATACAGATTTGATGCATTAGCAGGAGATTCGGAGAATCGCAAAGTTAGGGAGGATGGCTGTGGCAGAAACGACGAAGACGAAACTTATCAAGCAATTGGCGTTGACGATTGCGATTGGCGTCACTTTGCGGTTCGTGATGACCAAGTTTGGGGTGGCACCTACCGTCATTCGAGAACAGACTAATCCCGGCTCTCGTACTATGGATGATATTCGGGCTCTACTGGGGTATTGCGGGGCTAGACTCTGCGCCAACCAAGAACTCGGAATCCTGGGTGTCGACCTATTTGCATCAATTCATACTCTGCGCGGCCTTCCTTCTGCTCATACTCCCCGTGCCGGGGCTGAACGGCTGGTTTCTGCCTCCGCAGCTTCATTTTCTGGTTGCCGCGGGCGCGATCATCCAAGCGGGATTTCTTCTGCTGGCGATTTGGGCGCGGCGGCATCTGGGACGCAACTGGAGCGCAGAAGTCAGAATCGCGGTGGACCATCAATTGGTATGCACTGGCCCGTATCGGTTTTTACGGCATCCCATCTACACGGCGATGCTGGGCATGTTTCTGGGGACCGCCATCGTCTCGGGCCAGTATCACGCGCTGGTAGGATTGGCGCTATTGGTGGTCGCTTACCTGCGAAAAACGCGGCTGGAAGATCAGATCCTAGCCCAGACTTTTGGCGATAATTACGAAGCCTACCGGCGTGACACGTGGGCGCTGGTGCCCTTACTTTATTAACGGCAGCGACCTGAACGGCCGATTCCGGGCGGATGACAGAGCGCTCGGAAATGATCCACGTCCCTGGTAAACGCGCGAATCGTAAGTGTTGGCCGGCGGAGGTATGCTAGCCACGAGGTAAGCGCAATGATCGTAAGAATTGACCACATTCAATTGGCGGCTCCAAAAGGCTGCGAGGCTACGGCCCGCGAATTCTATGGCACGCTTCTCGGGCTGCGTGAAATCGAAAAGCCCGCTGCTCTCGCCGCGCGAGGTGGTTGCTGGTTCCAGTGTAGGGATCAACAACTCCATATCGGCGTGGAATCCGATTTCCGGCCCGCAAAGAAAGCTCATCCCGCTTTTTTGGTGGCAGAACTCGACAAGCTCCGCGAAAATCTGATTGCGCACGGCGCTAAAATCACCGACGACGATTCTCTCCCCGGCGCTCGCCGCTTTTACGCCGACGATCCTTGGGGCAACCGCCTCGAATTCATTGAAGCGGAGTGCTGGCAGTGATCCGATGCTGCTAATCGGAAATCTCAGGCTCCGGCCCTTGGGAAGCAGTTTGATGGCGACCGCGTGCGTGAATGTAAGAATAGGATTGGTTGTTGGTTGAGAGCTGACATTCATTCTGAGCAACCTTGAAGCAACCCCTGGAATCTGGGGATTGTAGAGTTATGCGTACCTTGATTTTCACCACCATCTTGCTGGTCGGACTCAAGCCTGCATGCCTCGCGAAGACGCAGGCCGAGTCTCCGGAACCAGCACGTTCCGTGGCGGGGCAGCCGCGGAGCGTCGATTCGAGTTCCTCACAGCAGCCCTGTTTTGTCGTGCAGAGTAAGCTTACTGAAGCGGATGCGATTGCCAGCCTCCCCAACAATTTCCGTTATTGGCTGATGGAGGACGTGGTTTACATCATAGCGCCGGAAGAGCGATGCGCCTTTCTGCACCTTGCGAGTGATCAGGAACGGGAACAATTTGTCGATCAATTCTGGCTTCGGCGAGCCTATGATCCTGAATCGCTGGACAACGAGTTGAAGCAAGAACATTACCGACGGATCGTATTCGCTAACCAGAGATTCGGGACGAATGTTTCGGGGTGGGGGACCGATCGTGGGCGGGTGTACATCACCTTCGGTCCTCCAGACAAAATTGAATCACACGGAGAAGGCAACCGGGAGGAGTGTCGTGAGGGCAGCAAAGAGCGCGAATATTGGCATTACAGGTACGTGGAAGGCCTGGGCGAAAACGTTGATTTGGAATTCGTAGACGCAAGCTGCTCTGGGGACTACCACCTCGCTACGCCAATACGAGTCACGCAGGAACTACCCTACTATCTTCCTGGCGTTTCCCGGCAAGATCGTAACGTGACCTCCGAGTCTGTTCAACATATTGTCGCCTACGTCGGCCCGATGCCTTCGCCCAAGATCAAGTTCAAGGATTTGGAGGCAATGGTCGTAGGCCGCATCCTGCGCGACCAAGTCCATTTCAGCTATAGAATTGAATTTACCAGAGCAACCCACGCCTCCACGATGGTGCGAATTGCTGTTGAGATTCCCACCGGGCGGCTTATTCCCGAAATGCGCGACGGCAAACCGGTCGGCGGAGTAGGAATCTTTGGCCGCGTCAGCAAGCCTTCGGGCTGGGTTGTCGAAACCTTTGAGCGTGCTGCCTCAATGCAAGAACTCGAACACTTAGGGCAAGCCACTCTAAACCGCGAAACAACCATAGCGTTAGAACCCGGAAGGTACGGCTTGGCCATCGCTGTAAAGGACGTGGCATCCGGCAACGCTGGCTTGCTCTATACCACCTTGCAAGTTCCGCGCTATGACGATTTGCGCGGCACGCCCTAGCCACTTTTACAGTCCCTTAGTGTGTCCGGCTCACAGCCATGATATCGATGATACGCACGTCCGCCAGTCGATTCCTCACTGACGCGGTAAACGGTGCCTGAGCGGGCAGGGAGCGGAGGCCCGTTTTATTTTGGCTAGATCTGACATAGGATTAGTCCACCGTGTACAAGGTAAAGAGCAAACCCTGGCAAAGAATTGTCCGCTTCTACCGCTCGTTCGTGGGAATACGTCGGAATAGCTGGCTAAGACCTACGTTGGAATTTGTGGAACGAATCGGGGCCGCTGATTTTGCGCACAATCCCTGCGGGTCCGCTTCCCACATTCGAGTTCTCGTTTCCTATAGGCTTCGCTCTGCAGGGGGATCCGCGGCATTGTGTGGCATGTTGCTCGCGGTGAGCGCTTTCGTAGGTTTCTTCTGCCCCGCTGCGTGCTCACAGCAGACGGATGGGGCGAAGCCTGTTGTGGTGCAGCCTGGCGCGCCGGGTAAGCCGAGCAGGACGCTACCGCCGTCGACGAGGGCTACGCTGCCGCCACGGTCGCAGGCGGATGTGGAGTTCATGCAAGGCATGATCATGCATCATGCGCAAGCGGTGGAGATGACGGCGCTGATTGCGTCGCATACGGAGAACAATGAGTTGCGTTTGCTGGGGGCGCGAATCAGCAGTTCGCAGTCGGACGAAATTAGGTTTATGCGGCGGTGGCTGGCGGCTCGCGGAGAATCGCTTTCGATGGCGATGCCGGGAATGCCGGACATGGATAAGCCGGGCCAAGCGATGAGTCTCATGCCCGGCATGCTTACGCCGGAGCAGATGGAAGCGCTGCGGAAAGCGAAGGGCGCGGAGTTCGACCGATTGTTTTTGACAGGTATGATTCAGCACCACAATGGCGCGTTGACCATGGTGAAGGATTTGTTCGACACCGCGGGAGCGGGGCAGGACGCCGAGCTGTTCAACTTCGCTACGGATGTGGATAGCGGGCAGCGGGCGGAGATCAGGATCATGCAGACGATGTTGGAGAAAAAAACTTCAGAGGAGAAACGATGAACCGAGTGCTCAGTCTTGCCCTGTGTATGTTGGGGGCCGCGCTTGCTTTCTGTTTCGGTGTGAGCGAGATGCAGGCGCAGACGCCTGCAACTTCTCCACAGGCACAAGCCCAGAAGCCTGAAACCCCGCCGCCCGCGCAGGAACCCGAGGAGGAAGAAGAGAATCCATTTGCTCCGCAGCCTGCGCCGTCGCTACCGCCGGGGATGACGGGGTCGGACGCGAACGATCCGCGAGCCAAACTGACGCCGGGACTGTATGACGCGGGCGAAGCAGCGATGGGCATCAAGCACCTTCTGCTGCTCAAGAAGCCGGACGCGTTTCAACTGGGGGCTTCCGATCCGGATGATCCGAAGGTGCAGAAGACGTTTGGCCAGCTCGGCATAGGCAAATCGCGAGAAGATGCCGAAGCCGATGCAGATGGTGATCGCGCAGCTTGCTTTCGCGAACTCGGACTTGGCGTTCCAGGGCAACCACCTGTTCCAGGGGAATTTTTATGGCGTGAATATCTTTGACATTTCGAATCCGGCGAACGCCACATTGCTGACGTCGCTGGTGTGTCCGGGCGGGCAGGGGGATGTGTCGGTATACAAGAACCTGATGTTCATGTCGGTGGAGATGCCGAATGGACGGCTGGATTGCGGCATGGAGGGGTTTCCGCCGGAGCCTCCGCCGCCGGCAGGAGCAGGAAAAAGGAAAAAACGTCGCCTGCCGGCCGCGCAAAAGGACCGCTTCCGCGGCGTGAGGATCTTCGACATTTCGGACATCAAGAATCCAAAGCAAGTGGCGGCGGTGCAGACGTGCCGCGGATCGCACACGCATACGCTGTTGGTCGATCCGAACGACAAGGAGAATGTGTATATCTACGTGTCGGGCACATCGTTTGTGCGTCAACCGGAAGAACTGGCTGGGTGCTCGGGAGAAAAGCCCGGAAAAGGATCCGAATACGGCGCTGTTCCGCATCGAAGTAATCAAGGTTCCGGTGGCTGCGCCGCAGGATGCGAAGGTGGTGTCCAGCCCGCGCGTGTTTATCGATCCGCGAACGGGCGCGCTGAACGGCCTGAACAACGGCGGCACTCACGGCAAGAACGGCAAAGAGGAGAAGCCTGCGGACACGAACCAGTGCCACGACATCACGGTGTACTCGGCGATTGGGTTGGCGGCGGGCGCATGCTCCGGGAACGGAATTCTGCTGGACATCAAGGACCCGGTGCATCCGAAGCGCGTGGATGCGGTGAACGATCCGAACTATTCGTACTGGCACTCGGCTTCGTTCTCGAACGACGGGACGCAAAGTCGTGTTTACCGACGAGTGGGGCGGCGGGCTGGGGGCGCGGTGCCGTCCGAACGACCCGAACAAGTGGGGCGCGGATGCGATCTTCCGTCTGAAGGACAACAAGCTGAGCTTGGCGAGCTATTACAAGTTGCCGGCGGCGCAGGGCGACACGGAGAACTGCGTGGCGCACAACGGCTCGCTGATTCCGGTTCCCGGCCGCGACATCGAAGTGCAGGCGTGGTATCAGGGCGGCATCTCCGTCGTGGACTTCACCGACCCGGCGCAACCCGTTCGAGATTGCCTACTTCGATCGCGGGCCGATTGATCCGAAGATGCTGGTGCTGGGCGGCGACTGGTCGGCGTACTGGTACAACGGCTACATCTACGGTTCGGAGATTGCGCGCGGGCTGGACGTGTTTGAACTGACGCCGACGAAGTTTCTGACGCAGAACGAAATCGACGCGGCGAAGACGGTTCGAGTGGCTGAGCTGAATGTGCAGAACCAGCAAAAGATCGAGTGGCCCGCACAGTTGGTCGTGGCGAAGGCATATGTGGACCAGTTGTCGCGAGTCGCAGGCTTTGCCGGCAGACCGGATCGCAGCTCTGCAGAAGGCGATCCAAAGCGCAGAGAATTCGCACATGAGCCAGGGCAAGCTGGCGAAATTGAAGAGCATGGCGCCGTCGTTGGAAAAGAGCGCCGCCATGGCGAAGAGTCCGGCTGACTCGGCACGGTTGCATGCTTTGGCGGAGATTCTGAAGCATCCGTCAGCGTAAGGACACCGCGAACCCGACGGCTTTCCGTTTAGCACGCAAAGCCGAAATCGGTCCGCGGAGGTTCGGAGGCGGTCACTGGTCTTGCCAACCGCCTATAAAGAATGGCACCGGTAGCCCGGCCCGGGATCTATATTAACTATTATATTAATATTTACTGCTAGTACCGCCAGTGGGGCGCATTCCTCCTTGCTTCCAGTGCCGTCATGACCGCAAGACTTGTAACGGCACAATTCTTAAAAATGGATCTACGTAAACCCATAACTAAATCAACTAAATAAAGGCTTAACTCCGGGCAGCAAGGACGGTTGGACGTAAAGGGCTTCCCAGAAACACGTGGGTTAGCGGGGCGAATGGCCCGGTGGGAGAGCCATTCCACTTTGGCATGGGGTTTGCTAAGGGTATTGCAAACAGGTTCTTTCCCTGATTTTCCTGAACATGACTTTTGTAGTTGAACCCAAGTTGGACGTGCTGTAGAAATCTGACAAGGTTTCTAGCTATCCAGGGTTCCATCAGCAAAAGCACATTCAGAAGATCTTGACGGAGGCAGCAATGAAACGACCCAGAGTAGCTTCAATGTTGTGGTCTCTCCTTTCCGCGATTGTGTTGATGTTCGCGCCGACAGTCTCCGCTTCACCTACGGGAAGCATCGCGGGGTCCGTAAAGGATCAAAGCGGTGCGGTGATTTCGGGCGCGAAATTGACGCTCATCAACGTGTCTACTAACGCTAAAGACGCGGCCGTCAGTGACAGCAATGGGGGATTTCAGTTCCTGCAGCTGGCTCCGGCCGTGTACTCCCTCCAAGTCGAAGCTGCCGGCTTCAAAAGAGCGGCGGTGAACGACATCGTGGTCCAGGTGGACCAGATCACGCACCTGGACGCTACCCTTCAGGTCGGTAGCGTTGCCGAGACCATTGAAGTCTCGGGCACGGCAACTCCATTGCTGGAGAGTGATAGGAGCACTTTAAGCAACGTAATTGAGAGCCAGGTGATCTCGAACATGCCGTTGAACGCGCGCCAGTACTTGGACCTGGCGCTGCTAACTCCGGGTGTCTTGCCGTCATCGGCGGGGACGCAAGGCGGGGGCTTCAATGTATCCGGTGCTCGCTCGCAGTCCAACATCTTCCTGCTGGATGGTGTCAGCAACATCGACACGCAAATCAACTCCGCGCTGGGCAATTTCCGGATCACGGACGCAGTGCAGGAATTTGCGGTGCAGACCAGCGTGGCCACCGCGGAGTTCGGCCGGGGCACGGGCGGACAGGTAAACATCGTTACAAAGAGCGGCACCAATAAGTTTCATGGGACAGCTTTCGAGTATCTGCGCAATTCAGTGCTGGACGCCGCGGATTTTTTCACCAACAAGAATAAAGGAACCAAGAATCCTCTGCACCGCAACCAGTACGGCGGAACGATCGGTGGACCAATCCTCAAGGATAAGATGTTTTTCTTTCTGTCCTATGAAGGCTTCCGCCAGATAGCTCCGACTGTCAGCAGCACGCGCGTTCCCAACGCCACCGAACGCGCCGCAGTACGGGATCCCATCTCGCAGTCCTTACTGCAGTTCTGGCCAGCTCCAACCAATCCCAATGCGCCTACGGGCAGCAACAATTTCATCGCTAACGTCGGCGCCACAACCTTCGACGAAACCGGCCTCGCGAAGGTGGATTATAACTTCAGCGAGAAAGATCATCTGACGGCACGGTGGGCCCAATATGGAGGCACCGTCTTCACCCCCGGTGCGCTGCCGCTCATGGGCGGCAACTCCAACTCACCATCCAGTGATTCAGGTGTAATCGATTACACGCACACCTTTTCGCCGCGGCTACTGAATGAGCTGCGCATCGGATTCTCCCGCAACAAGACTTTTATCACCGTGCAGGACTCCGGTTTTGACGCCTCCAAGATCTTTGTGGATGCAGCCGGCAATCCACTGCCCGGTATCGTCGATGCCAGCTCCAATCAGCTCGATTCCGGCCTGCCGACGATCGGTATCGGTGGTGGCTTTGCGCCTCTGGGAAGCACGAGCAACTTGCCGCAAGGACGTATTACTAACACCTACGAAGCGTATGACAATGTTTCCTGGGTCGCTCCGTTCGGTGCTTCCAAGCACTCGTGGCGCATGGGTGCCCACATTCGCCGCGAAGACGCGCGCCGCTTCCTCGATGGTTCTGCCCGTGGCCAGTTCAATTTCACAAATTTCGCGGATTTCCAAGGCGGGACTACACCTGCCACCGTAAACGTGGCTCAGGTCAACACGGCCACACTACTTTTTGGGTCTACGCTTGCTTATTGGCAGCGGTATCCTTGGGACCTCTACTGGCAGGATACTTTCAAAGTGAAAGACAATCTCACGTTGAACTATGGCGTCCGCTACGAATATCCTTCGGCCATTCACCAGGTTCGCAACCAAGCCACCAACTTCATTCCCGGTGTTGGCCCGGTGCTGTTGGGCAGCAACAAGGTGCTCGCGATTGACACTACGAAGAGCGGCCCCGACTCTTTCTTCTTTAACCAGGCGCCCTTTACACTCTCCGATACCGGCGTAATTTCAGACAAGAACAACATCGCTCCCGTTCTTGGTTTTGCCTACACCCCGAGGTTTGCCAGGTCCGTGTTTGGCAACGACAAGACCGTAATCCGTGGCGGATTCCGAATGGGCTATGACGAGATTTTCAACAATATCCCTGCCAATATGGCGCTGAATGCGCCTTTCAATCTGACCACGACGCAGAATACCGCAACCCAGAACGGGAATAAGTTCTCCTATGCGGTCGGGCTCAATCAAAACGTTGCTCTTGTGAAGAACATTGGCCAGCCCAACCAGGTCGGCTTAGTAAGTCTGAGTGCTGAGGATCAAAACATTCGTAGTTCTTACATCTATCAGTACAGCCTGGGCATTCAGCGCCAGCTTGGGAATGCCTTCTCGCTCGAAGTTGACTACCAGGGTTCGGCCGGCCACAAGCTAGGTTTGTTCATCGACGAGAATCAGCCAGCAGTCGTCGTGAACAATCCCACTCTGCGCGGCACGCAGGCTCCGAACACGCAGGTTTTCCCGAACCCGTTCTTCGGCACAATCGGAACTGGGGTGGACCTCGGGAATTCCAATTACAACAGCGCCGTGGCCATCGCCAGGTATCAGACGCGGCATGGTATCTACTTCGAAGGTTCCTATACCGTCGGGAAATCCATTGACAATGGCTCGTCGTTCTTTGGCTCGACCGGTGAACGGGCTGGACTTGACGACCGGAACAATCTAGCCGCGGATCGTGGACCGTCCTCTTTCGACATCCGGCACCGCGCCGTGTTTACTTACGTGATCGATCTGCCCGTCGGGCCCGGCCACCGGCTGCTTGGCTGGGACAGCGGCGTGAATCGCCAGGTTTTCGGCGGCTGGCAAGTATCTGGCAACACCACCATCCAGTCCGGCACTCCCTTCACGGTATTTAACAACTCCGCCGACTTCAGCGGGCTTAACCAGTTCAACGACCGCCCCGACGTCGCCGGAACGGGAGCACTGGCGCAGAACAACAGCAATCCGGATGCGGCTTTCGACAAGACGTATTTCTCGAGCTTGCTTACAAATCCGCACCCGGGGCGCCAGGGCAACTCCGGACGCAATCAATTTTACGGCCCGGGTTTGCAGAATTGGAATTTTGCCGCCTCAAAGCTCTTCCCGCTGCATACGGAAAGAGTCCACCTACGCTTCCGGGCGGACTTCTTCAATCTCTTCAACCATACGAATTTTGCCAATCCTGTTTCAAATCAAAGCAGTGGGAACTTCGGCAAGATCACAGCCACCGTTGGCAGCGCCACGGCAACGGCAGTTGGTACAACCGCAGGTGTGGTGGGCGGCGGACCGCGAGTGATTCAGGGTTCGCTGCGCGTGGAGTTCTGATTCGAAACAGGGCCTGCACACGCTCGGATGATGAAGGCACAATGCCTGGCTAAAGCGCTCAGCGGAGGAGTGAAGGAAGACTTCACTTCTCCGCTAAGTAGAGTTCGAGATGGTGTTGCGCCGACCCATTGAGCTCGCCCGACTTACCACTCACTTGGAAGAAAACCACAGACTTTGAAGCTGCGGAGGAGGTTCCTCCGATTGCCGCGAAACTTGCGGACGCTGGTGCAAGCCCAATCCCGGAATTGCATCTGATCGAGCCATATCATTCGACAGGGCGTGCACAGATGTACCACGCGCATTTCGTCCCTAAGCATCGGCAAACGAGGCAACGTTGCAGGTTCAACGATGCAAAACTGCAAGAGCTTTCAAAATTACGTATTAAAATTTCACAACCAACATCTCAGGCGCCGCTAGTTGTGCGATGGACGCCGAGTGCGCGCACGCGGCAAACGCTGTGGAGGCCGAAATTCAATGGTGACGTCCATCTGCGCTTTGACAGGCCTTCTGTTCAAGAGAGTGGGCTTGTAACGCCACAAGCGAATGGCGTTCGTTGCAGCCGGAAGAAGAGAGATCGAGCCGCTTACGTGCTTTACATCCAGCACTTGACCGAGCTCTCCGATGGTGGTGCGGACCTTTACGGTTTCCGACGATCCATGTCGAACCCCGGGAATTGGGTAACGAGGCCAAACGAAGGAGACAAGCTCGCCGGCTTGCAATCGAGCGGGTCTAAGAGCAGGTGCAGGTCCGGGCTCAGGGGAAACAAGGACAGAAAGCTGCGAGGTCATCGCAAACGAAGAGGAGGCGGCGATGGGTTTTTCCGGGAGAATTAGCCTAAACGGTTTGCTGCCGTCGCCTGGGCCGGAGACAAGGATTGTGGAAGGCGATGGCAGGCGCGGCGCTGATCGCGCCACAGGCGTTATCCTGCGTGGGGCGGGCCTTGCCGGCGCGCCACGTGTCGGGCCGGCAGCCTTGGGTGAATGTGCGGGTTGGGAATTCACGGGTGGCGGCGCGTTTCGCGCGATTAGCGCGGCTGGGCTCTTGCGCTCAGCACTGACTTCTGGATTATCGGAATGAGTGACGGAGCTGGTCGTTATTGCTGAAGCTGGTGCGATTGTGCCCTCGCGGGAGGTTGATTCTTCCGGTCGCGCATTGAGGGATTGAGCGGATGGGCTGTCTGAGCGCGATTCCACCGTCGCCGGCGACGGCGGATTTGCTGCAGGCGTCAAGAAGGTATTTTCCGCCGACGGAGTGGGAGTTCGCGAAGCCGTTGCGCCTGGGCGAATAAGCAGTGCCGGTGAGGTGGCATCCACAGCCGGCGTTGAATTCTGGGTATCCGTGAGGCGCTTTCCGAGCGGGCCGCGTCCCACGGTGAGCACAACGGCGAGACTGGTCACGACGAACAAAAACACTACCGCGGCGACCTGAAATCCGGTTATTTCAAGAACATGTGAGCGGGAGGGCGAATTGTCGATGCGAGCCGCTGGCCACGCAAACTTGCCGGTTCGAACCTGCGGTGCAAAACTGGCGGCTGGAGCGTGGTGGCGCACTTTTTCCTGAAGATCTTCGACAAACGATGGCGGGTTCGCATCCAGAATCTCAGGCGTCACGATTGTGGATGCTTGAGGCGAAGTTGGCGCAATCAGTTCGGGCGAGGAGGGTTGGTCTTGCTCAGGGAAAACACTCCCAATTGGCTCTTCTGGGAAGCTATCGAGGGTTGCGGGGATGAGGCTCTCAAGAGGCGACGGCGTTAAGCCTTCAAATTCCGGGGCTGGCTTTTCGGACGTGATCCAATTTGAAATTTGATTGCGGGCTTCGGCGGTGAGATCAACAAATTGGATGCCTGCGCTTTTTTTCGATTCCGCTAGCCACACAATCTGCGCGGAGATTTCGATGCTCTGCTCGGAGCTGGGCAATTGAAAGCGAATGCGTGGGAGGAAGTCATCTACGATAAGGGGGTCGGCTGCGGCAACGGCCATGCCCGCTTCACTTATGTTGAGGACAGTGGCGCTATTGGTATCGCCGAGCTCGACGTACATACGGGAGGCGGGAGTAGTGCGCGTCTGAAGTCGGCGGTCACGCGTGGGATGAATCGCCTCAACCGGCACCTGGCGTTCGGCGTCGAGTGCGGCTGCTTCCGATTTTGCCGGTACGTCCGCTCCCAGTTCCCTCTTATTTCGCTGGGCGATTTCCATGAGTGTGGCCAGCTTGCCGCCTGCCTTCGAGAGAGCGTCAAAGACGTAGGCAATATTCTTCGGGTTGAACTGAAGCTGCCGAGCTGTAAGAGTCAGCCGGATGCTGTCGTCGATTTCATCTTGCTGGCTTTCGGAAAGATAGGCCTGGAGGCCAGAATAGAGTGCGCCGTTCTGGTAATTCTCTTTCCATTCAAGAATGGCCTGGAGACGACGACTTGCGTGCTTCTCAAATTCTTGTTCTTGCTGTTCTGACGCGGCACATTCGGCGAACACTTCAGCAGGGCCGCGGGGTAACGCCATAGTTAGTTCCGCCAATCCACCACGCAGTTCCTGAACCTTGTTGGACGGTAAAGATGTTTTGCGACAGACCCACTCTCCGCGCATCTTATCGAACTCAATCGAGGCGCGATACTCATCTGTTTCGTACTTGAATACCGGCAAAGGTTTGAGCGGCGGCCACCTGCCGGCCAGGAGGGATTTCATTTCGGCTTGCTGCGCTGGAGACGTGAGTCCAGCAAGGTTGGGCCTAGGTCGTTCGTGTTGATTGAATTTCATGATTCAGCCCGAAAAGTTATACCCGCCACACTATCTTGCTGGCATACAGCAAGCAAACTTTTAGAAGCCGCAGTCGCGACGGGGACTTGAACGACGAATGTTTCGAAGGACAACGAGCGCGCTGAAGTATTCCTGCGGATTCGACATGTCCCCACCCCACGGCTTTGCGCGGTGAGCGCTGGCTGTTTTGTTCCCGTCGTTGTCGAGGCTCCTACAAGAACACCCGGACCACCGCTCCGGAGCAAAACACCAGGAAGTTGTGCAAGTTTGTCACACCCGTAGAGCACTTCTTCGCAGGCCAGAGAGACGTTCTGGAGATTGGTGCTGCTGAACCTAGGGCAGGGTACGTCCATCTCGTCACCCCTTGCAGCCCCACTTCCGCGTGGGAAAAACCCTATCTGAATCAACTTTCCACGTGCGCTGTCGTAACTTTCCTGAGTGTAGGCCATTTCAAACCCCGCCTGGCGGGATTAGTTGCTTTCCTTGTTCGATGAACCCTCGTTCCAGCCATTTTCTGGGCCATGTGCAGGAGCAGCTTGCGATCCCCTGCTTGCGGCTTGGCCCACCCACGGCGAAGCTTACAAAGTCTTCATTCTTAACCACATACAAGTGAGCTGCGATGGGCTAGCGGCTAGATGGCTGAGACACCCGGTACTCGGAGAAGTGAAGTGTTGCTTAACGTCTCCCTGTATGGGCCTAGCAGGAATTATCGTCCACCAGGTTTTGAGCCTATACTCCGGAGATCGAGATTGGTTCTACCAGCTATCGGAAGCGACCCACCATCTAAATTCCGGCGCGCTGGACGCAGTGCTTAGCGGCGGCTACACTGCTTTATCCACCGTTCCAAGATTCCGGATGAATGAGGGCGTTCGCGCAGATGCTGAAGTTTTACACGGCCGGGGAATCTCACGGACAAGCGCTACTTGCGTTTGTTTCCGGCCTTCCCGCGTCAATGCCCGTGGATTTGAACTTCATCAATCATGAGCTCCACCGCCGTCAGCTGGGTTACGGCCGCGGCGGGCGGCAAAAGATCGAAAAGGATCGCGCCGATATTTTTGCAGGCGTGCGTCACGGGCAGACAATCGGAGCGCCCATCGCCCTGCGGATTGAAAACCGCGACTGGGCCAACTGGGAAAAGATTCTGCCAGTCGAAGCGAACTTCCGAATCCGCGGGCCAAGAAAGGAAACTGCTCGCGCCTCGCCCCGGCCACGCCGATCTCGCCGGGTCGCAAAAATTTAATTTTCACGACGCGCGTTATGTGCTTGAGCGGGCATCGGCTCGAGAAACAGCGGCACGCGTCGCTGCCGGCGCTTTCGCGAAGCTGCTGCTGCGCGAATTTGGGACGGAAATTGCCAGCCACACCGTTCAAGTCGGGCACGTGCGTCTGGAACGCGCTGCAACCTGGAAAGAAATCCAGGCCGTGAGCGCGGATCTGGATTCGCCGTCTGCGCTGCGTCGACGCCGCCGTCGCAGGAGAAAATGAAGGCGGAAGTTGATGCCGCGCTAAAGGCTGGCGACACGGTTGGCGGCATTTTTGAAATCGTGGCCCACAACGTTCCCGTCGGGCTCGGAAGCCACGCCCAGTGGGACGAAAAGCTCGATGGCCGGCTGGCGCAGGCGCTGATGAGCGTGCAGGCAGTCAAAGCCGTGGAAATCGGCGCGGGCGTCGCCGCCGCGGGTTCCTACGGCAGCGAAGTTCAGGACGAAATCTTCTACGAGAAATCGGCGCGACGATTCCGCCGCAACGCAATCGCGCCGGGCGGCCTTGAAGGCGGCATCACAAACGGCGAAGACGTCATTATCCGCGGATATCTGAAACCTATTTCCACGCTGCGCCAGGCGCTGCACACCGCGGACATGGTGACCAAAGAGCCCGTCGCAGGCCGCGTACGAGCGTTCCGACTGGTGCGTCGGTCCCGGCCGGCGCGGTTGCGGGCGAAGCCATGGTGGCACTTGTGCTGGCCGATGCTTTTCTGCAAAAATTTGGAGGAGACTCCCTTTCCGAGATGCGGCGGAATTTCGACAACTATGCCAGACAAATCGACCAGTTCTGAAGTGGCCTCGAGCCCGGCCGCGGCGTCCACAGACGCGACCACCGCCGCGCGCAAAATCTATCCCATTGTGAAATACGGCGATCCGATACTCGAAAAACCGACCGGCGCGGTGAAAAGAGTTTGACGCCGAATTCGAGCAGCTTACCGAGGACATGTTTGCTTCGATGTACGCGGCGCAAGGCGTGGGCCTGGCGGCTCCGCAGATCGGCATGACTCTGCGCGTGGCGGTCGTGGACGTCACGACCGGAAAAAATCCGGAAGCGAAAATCGTTCTTGCCAATCCGGAAATCATCCACGCGGAAGGCGAAGTTCGAGAGGAAGAAGGCTGTCTTTCCATTCCTGGCTTTCGCGGCTATGTGATGCGCCCGCAGTTCGTTACCGTGCGCGCGCAAAACGCAAAGGGCGAATCCTTTGAAATTCGCGGGAGAAAATCTCCTGGCACGCGCCTTCTGCCACGAAATCGATCACCTGAACGGCATTCTGTTCCTGCAACACCTCAGCATGCTTAAGCGCGACCTCATCCGGCGCAAAATCAAGAAGCTCAAGAAACAGGGCGAGTGGTAGGCTCAGAAGCCGGCCGATTCTCCGTCGTAACGATTGCAGAGGGTATGCATGCGAGTGATTTTCTGCGGCACGCCGCTGTTTGCCGTTCCCCCCCTCAAGCACCTGCTCGCACAAACTGATTTTCAGATCATCGGTGCAATCACTCAGCCTGACCGTCCACGCGGGCGCGGCCAGGAAGTGTCTTTTTCGCCGGTGAAGGAAACCGCGATTGGCGCGGGCATTCCCGTCCATCAACCGGAGAAAATCCGCGCGCCGGAAGTTCATGAACTGTTCCAGAAGCTCGTGCCGGACGTCATCGTGATCATCGCATACGGCCAAATCATCCCAGAGCGTCTGCTCACCATCCCGAAACTGGGATGGATTAATCTGCACGCTTCGCTGCTTCCAAAATATCGCGGGGCCGCGCCCATCAACTGGGCGATTGTTAATGGCGAAACAAAAACGGGCGTCACCACGATGCGTATCGACGCGGGGATGGATACCGGCGAAATCCTGCTGCAAGAAGGAAATGGAGATCGGCCCTTCAGAGACGGCTCCGGAGCTCTCCGCTCGCATGTCCGAGCTAGGCGCTCCGCTCATGGCGGAAACGCTTCGTGGGACTGGCGAGCGCTTCCATCGTTCCGCGCGCGCAGGCTCACGAACATGCTTCGAATGCGCCAATGTTGAAGAAGGAAGATGGCCGCATCGAACTGGTCGCGTACCGCGCAGGAAATTTTCAATCGCATCCGCGGTTTCGCGCCGTGGCCCGGAGCGTACACCTCCTTCCGGGGGCAGAGCTGCCAGATATGGGGCGAGCCGGCGTCCAATGGGTTGAGGGAACCTGGGCGCGGATGGGGCTCAGAGCGGCGAACTCGGGACTTTGTTTGTTCAGCGCAATGAAGTTGATGGTGCGCTGCGGAGGCACAACCCATTTGCGCATCCTCGCCGTCAAACTTGAGGGACGCAAGCGAGTTAGCGGCGCGGAATTTGTGAATGGCGCGCGATTGCTTTCTGGTGAACGATTTGGACAAGCGTAGTTTGCGCGTGGTCGGAGCGCTCAGGCATACTTGAAAATTGACCCTCGCATGAAAGAGATAACTGCCTCAGGAGTTCAGATCCTATGAACAGTTCAGAAACATCCCGAGCGCGTCGAAGTTTGCATGTTCGCGCGAGCAAATTCATTCGTGTTGCCGCCTGCTGGGCGCTTGCCGCGCAACTTGCGGGGCTGCCTCTTGCATCCGCTGGAGGCGACACATCTCTTCCTGGGCCCGCCGACAGCCTCGCAGCAAAATCCGTGAGCGACCCGGTCATGAAGGTGATGCAGGCCGAACTCGCCCGAGCGTCTTCGGACTTGGGGAAAACGGATTCGCCGCCTTATTTTATGAGTTACACGGTTTACGATCAGAACCTCGTCGTACTGGTCGGCGCCTATGGCAGCTTGCTCACCAATGCCTCTTTGCGGCGGCGCCAAGCTGATGTGACGATGCGCGTGGGCACTCCGGCACTGGACAACACGCACGGCCAGAGCCGCTGCCAGCGGGAATGAGCTCCGGGAGTTTGCCGCTCGGCGACGACCAGGACGCCATCGCTCGTGTGCTTTGGGACCTGACGGACCGCGAATACAAGCGCGCCGCACCCGCTTTTCTGAACGTGAGAACCAACACAGCCGTGCGGGCCGAAGAAGAAGACAAGTCGCCTGACTTTTCGAAGGAAGCGCCCCAAACCCATGCAGGCGGTGAAGCAGCGCCGGGGGCCTTCGATCGCGCGGCTTGGGAAGGCGAAGTCCGCCGGTTGTCGGCTGGGTTCCGCAAGTATCCCGAAGTTTATTTCGCGACCGTGGTTCTGCAGGTGACGAATTCCGACTCGCGCATGGTTTCCAGCGAAGGCAGCGCCATTGAAACGCCCAGTGCTTCGACACGGCTCATCATGGAAGCGCAGACGCGAGCCGATGACGGAATGGAATTGCTGCGCGTAGAAACTTTCCAGGCGCCTTCCGCGAGCGGCCTGCCCGGCGAAGCGGATCTCACTGCCAAGATCGCCAAGATGGCCGAGGACCTGAAGGCCCTCAAAAATGCGCCCGTCGGCGGAGCCTTATGATGGTCCTGCGCTGCTAAGCGGGCGCGCCGCGGCGGTTTTCTTTCATGAAGTGCTCGGACACCGGCTTGAAGGGCACCGCCAGCGCGACGAAGAGGAAGGCCAGACCTTTACGAAGAAAGTGGGCCAGGAAGTTTTGCCGAAATTCCTCAGCGTAGCCGACGATCCCACCATCCACGAACTCGCAGGCGTGAAGCTGGCAGGTTCCTATGGGTTTGATAACGAAGGCGTCCCTGCCCAGCGCGTCGAGGTCATCCAGAACGGGGTACTGAGAAATTTCCTGCTGTCTCGTATGCCCATCAAGGATTTTGGCAAGTCCAACGGCCACGGACGCAATCAGCCAGGGCTCATGCCCACAGGCCGCCAAGGCAATTTGATCGTTACTTCCACGCAAGGCGTTTCGGAATTGGAGCTTCGCCAAAAGCTCATCGATGAAGTGAAAAAACAAAATAAGCCTTACGGCCTGTATTTCGACGACATCCAGGGAGGTTTCACGCTAACGACTCGTTCGCTCCCGCAAGCTTTCCAGGTGCTTCCGGTGATTGTCTTTAAAGTGTACGCAGACGGCCGGCCCGACGAACTCGTCCGCGGCGTGGACATTGTCGGTACGCCACTTGCGGCTTTGACGCGCATCCTGTTGACGGGCGATAAGCAGCACGTCTTCAACGGCATTTGCGGAGCGGAAAGCGGGCAGGTGCCTGTCTCCGCCGTCGCCCCGGCCATGCTTTTCTCAGAAATGGAAGTTCAGAAGCGCCAACATTCCCACGATCGGCCGCCCATCTTGCCTCCTCCCGGTTTTGAAAACACTTCACCGGCAAAAACCGCGGCGAAAGAGGCGCAACCAAGGCCGGAGGTGAAGCCATGAAATCTCAAAGGACCATTGCGGCGGCATTTCTGGCGGCTTCGCTGCTTTTCGGTGTGGCGCGCCTCCGCGCTTCGTCGCAGCCTGTCACCTCGAAGAATTCTCTCCCAGAACCGGCCGCCTCGGACGCCGCTTTGCCACATCCCGCGGCCGGGGGCGATGCCCTGCTCGAAGCGCTTCTCACGGAGTTGGATCGGTCCAAAGCCCAGCTCAAGATCGACCAAGTACAGGCGCCTTACTACATCGAATACCGCGTGAACGACGTGGACGACTTTGACGCTGAAGCCGCTTTTGGCGCGCTCCGCGAAAATCAGCGTGTTCACCTACGCATCCTTCGCGTCGTGGTGCGCGTAGGCGACTACAAGCAGGACAGCTATTTTGGCCAGGGCATGGGTGAAACCAACATTCTCCCGCTCGACAATGATCCCATCGCGCTTCGCCACCAGATCTGGCTGACTACCGATGAAGCCTACAAAGCCGCGGGACAGGCCCTGGCGGAAAAACAGGCCGAACTGAAGCGCTTCAGCGCCGACCCCAATCCCGTCAACGATTTTTCCAAAGAACCAGTCGTCACGGCCCTCCAACCCATCGTTTCTCTCAAGGTCGATGAAGCTGCCTGGGGCAAAACGCTCGCAGACGTTACAAATCTTTATCGACAGTATCCCGATATTCAAGCGGTCAGCGCCTCGGCACGCTTTTCTGCTGTCAATGAGTATTTCGTCGATTCCGAGGGCACGGTGACGCGTAGCGGCAAGACTACCTACAACCTTCAATTGAACGGCTCCGCGCAAGCAGAGGATGGAATGCGGCTCAGCCGGAATCCCTATTGGATGGTCGGCCGCGCGGAAGAACTTCCCTCGCGTGAAAAACTGCTCAGCGACGCGAAGCAGGCTCTCGAGACCGTAGTTGCTCTTCGCAAGGCTCCCATCGTCGAGGAGGAATATCGCGGTCCGGTGCTCTTCGCCCCAGATGCAGCTGATGATGTCATTGCTTCACTCGTCGGTTCAAACGTTGTGGGCCGCAAACCGCAACCCGGGAAGCCAAACCGCACCGTCGGCGCTTTTGCGACCAGCTACAAAACACGAGTGTTGCCCGCATTTCTCAGCCTCATCGACGACCCTACTCTGAAAGATTTTGAAGGTCACAGCCTCGTCGGCAGCTATGAGGTGGACAACGAAGGAGTCAAAGCTCAGACCGTGAGCGTGATTCAAAACGGGATGCTCGATAACTATTTGCTCGGCCGTCAGCCGGTTCGTGATTTTCCCGCGTCGAACGGCCACGGGCGCGCTGCGCCCGGTTCCTTCCCTTCTCCGAGCCTTGGCGTGCTACTGCTAAAGAGCGCGGAAGCACAATCGCCGGACGCGCTCAGAAAAAAAATGATCGAAATGATCAGCGCACAGGGCAAGCCATACGCCTACCGCGTCGACACGCTCGGCGCCGGTAATTCTCCGCGTCTTTTGTATCGCGTATACACAGACGGCCATGTGGAATTGGTCCGCGGGGCTGTTTTCAATGAACTCGACGTTCGCGCATTGCGGAGCAATCTTATCGCCGTCGGTAACGACCCGCTGGTCAGCAACCGCACCGGCGGCGTGCCTACAACCGTGATCTGCCCGTCCCTGCTCTTCGACGAACTGGAAGTCAAGCGCGCAGACACCAGCAAAGACAAGTTGCCGGACTATCCGCCTCCGCCACTGAACAAGTAAAAACACTTTCCGTCAGCGGGCTTGCGGTTTTACACTTGAAACAGGACCTGGAACGGCCAACTCCTATGACTCTCAGAGAACGACTGGAATGGGCAAGCCGGATGGCACTGCTCGTGTTCATTCTTGCGTCCGCCGCGTTTTTGAGCGCCATCACCGCCATGCGCATCGCGATTCACGGGCGTGAAGTGAACATGCCAAATCTCGTGGGGAAAAATGTTACGGAAGCCAACAGCTTGCTGCGATCGCGCGGACTGGTACTTCGTGTGGCTGACCGCCTTTACAGTGAACTTCCCATCAACGTCGTGGTGCGTCAAAGCCCGCCACCAGGCATGCTCATGAAGGTTTCGCAGCAAGCGCATGTGGTGCTTAGCCTCGGCCAGCGGCAATTGCAGATTCCTCTTTTGGAAGGAAACTCTCTGCGGGCATCGCGAATCGAGTTGCTGCGCGCCGGCCTCCAAGTCGGAGAAGTCTCCGGCATCACCTTGCCCGATGAGCCGGCGGATACAGTCATTCTTCAAACTCCGCGCCCAGGCGCCGGCGCCGCCACACCGCGAGTCGACGTCCTCATTTCGGATGGCCCACGCGACACCTCCTACGTTATGCCGCATCTCGTGGGGCTCAGGGAAAACGAGGCCCAGCACCGCATGGATGTCGCGGGTCTGCGCCGCAAAGTCAACTACGTGGCCGCCCCGCAGTGGCCGCACAGCGCCGTGATCGACCAAACTCCTCTGGCCGGCCGGCGCATCACGACGTCGATCACCATCGAACTTACCGTCGCGAATTGATCCGCTCAAGTACTGAAAATTATCTCGAGAGTGCATGGCGCACGCAGGACTGCGTGCGAGAAGGGAAAGAACTGTGGAAAACACGAAAAGAACCGCGGAGAAGAGGGCTCAATCTATCGATGAAGGCGTGTTCGTCGAAATAAACGGCATCCCGCAATGGTTGACGTTTCGCGGAAGCGATTGCCGCAATCCTGCCCTGCTCATCCTTAGCGGCGCGGGGGCCGCACTCAGCCGCATGGCCCCTTTTTTCGCGCCCTGGGAGCAAGAGTTTACGCTCGTCCAGTGGGACCAGCCAGGCGCCGGCGCGACGCAAGCCAAGAACGGCGAAGCGGGAACAGGCCCCTTGACGCTGGATCGCATCACCGCCGACGCGATTGCTGTTCCCGAGTTCGTACGCAACATCTCGCGAGCCGAGAAGATTGCGGTGCTCGGCATTTCTGGGAGGTTCGATCATCGGCCTCAAAACTATTAATCAGCGGCCCGAACTTTTTTCGGCATATGTTGGAACCGGGCAAGGCGTGAACTGGATGCGTCAGGAGCAGCTTGGCTACGCCATGGTTCTTGAGCAAGCTCGAGCTGCCGGTGATCAGGATGCAGTTGCGGAGCTTGAAAAGATCGGCGCGCCTCCTTACAAAGATGCCGCGACGGACGCGATCAAATCGAAATACTGCGGCGCACTGACTGCTGCCGAACAGGCTTACCTTGCCGCGCTGGACCCAACGATTATGGCGGCCGTGAGAACTCCTCCAGCCGGCGCGAGCTGGATCGCGCCGGGCTTGGCGATAGACGGATCCACGGGCTACGGCGATGGCCGCTTACGAAAAGTTGCGCGGCGACATCTTCGCATTCGACGCGTACCAGCTCGGCATTTCGTTTGATGTACCGATGTTCTTTTTCCAAGGTGACCTTGACGCGTACACCGTCACGGCCGAGGTCGAGGCTTACGCCGCCAAAATCCAAGCGCCGCAAAGGCTCTTCGTGACAATCCCAGGCGGAGGCCACTCCGCCTTCTTCCTCCGGGACGCATTCCTCAGCCTTCTAACCAGTCACGTCCGACAAGTGGCAAACCGCCGCAGCTGAATGTAACGCCCAAAGAGAATTCGGCGCAGCCCAGAACGAAGAAAACCGTCAGCCACGAGGAGAAGAGGTACTCGTCCTCAAAGGGAAATTCCTACTTGTTTAGCGCCCGTAGACTAGCACGCGAAAGGTTCCTGGAATTGCTGCTCCGCGGGGATGGGGGCGCTCTGCAGTCGGCGCGGGCGGCGGAGCAAAGTCCGCCGTGTCCACGAACACGTTGTGAGTCTTCGTATCCAGGCCCATCGTTTTTGCGCCGAGTTCGGTCTTGATGGTTTCGGTTTCGCTGAATTTGTCGGGCGAATCTTCATGAAATACGTGAATCATGCCTTCGCGCGTTGACACGAAGATCAACCCAGTCTCGGGCTCGTATGCGGCGGCATCCACTCCGGCGGAAATTGGGAATGATTGGACGACTTTTCCGCTCTCAGAATCGAGCACGACCATCATCTGGGGATCGCGGCCGGCGCTGAAGAGCCGGTGGTGCTGAACATCCATGGCAAGAGCCGTGGGTCCGCCGGCAGGAGCGACGGGCCAGCGCGACTTGATCTTCAGCGAGCGGGAATCCACGGCGACGAGTTCGCTCTTATCTTCCAAATTGATATAAACCGTTCCTTTGCCATCGGCGACCGCGAACTCTGGGCCGCCTCCAAGTTCAATCGTCCCCACTACGCTGCCACTCTTTGCGTCAATGACCGTCGAATTGTGGGGATCTCCATCCATGACGAAGACGCGCTTAGAGAAGGGATCATAGACCACACTGTCGGCGTCCTTGTCGGCCTTGGCTTCACCGGTCACCTTTGAGAGTCTTCAAATCGAAAATGATAACCTTGCCTTGAGCCCCGTCACTGATGAAGCCGCGGCCAAACTCGCTCGCCACGGCGACTCCGTGATCTTGCTTCAATCCGGTGATATTCCCGATAAGTGCGCCGCTGTCGGCGTCTAGCACCTTGATTTCAGTGCCGTGCGAAAGATAAACGCGGCGGGCAGCAGAATCGACGGTAATGTAATCGAAGTACTCGCGATCGCTTCCCTCCGCCGCGCCGAAGCTGTATTTTTTCAGCAGGTGATAGCTGTTCGTAGCCGCCATGGAAAGCGAACCAGCGCCCAGCAGGATCAAGATCACAGCACTTACAAACTTTCCAAAAGTATGAGGCTTCATGCGACCTCCGTTGCGATGGAATGACCTTCCTCAATTCCAATTGTTCCAGCACCGTTTCTGTTCGGAGAGACTCGACTCTCATGTCTCCAGAAGAAACTATCCCCTCGACTCTAAATAGAAGATAAATCGCCACGAGTGAATCCGGCCGCCGATTTGGCATCACAATCTCAGCCAGCAAACGCCAAGGTTGCGAACACGATTATTCACGCCGCATGAGCTTTCTGAATTGCTGCAGGCCTCTTGGACCCCTGCGGATGCGGAGACACAAGCTGTTTTATGTCCTCTTTGGTACAGACAGCTGAATTCTTGACGTGATATCTCTGGCTTTAAGCATTTTGGTCCTCCTCTGGCCTATTGCTACTGCCGTCCTCGATTGCAAGATGGAAATTTTGGGTTAGGAGAATTTCAAATGAAGAGGTTTCGCGGCTTTCCCTTTCTTGATGGCCATCACGTCTCTGGGAGCGTTTGCGTCCGCCGGAAGAGCACAATCCAGCATCAACTCGACTGTGTCATCTTCCCTAACGGATTCCGCACCCTCCATGGCCGCCAAAACCAGCACCACCGATTTTCGTCTACAGCCGGCCGACGGAGAAAATGAAGCTTCGGACCTACGTATTCGATGCCTTTGGTCCTTATCCAATCGTTGGGGCCGCTTTCATCGCGGCAGTCAATCAACGTGAGCGAACTCCGCCAGAATGGGGGCAAGGCGCGGCAGCATACGGCCAGCGATTTGGATCCAATCTTGCCATCGCGGGCGTAACGACCACGACGCGTTACGCATTGGCGGAAGCATTCCGCGAAGACACCGTCTATTACCGCTGCGAGTGCAAAGGTGTGTTTCGCCGGTTGGGCCATGCGCTCATTTCGACGGTGACCGCACGCCGCGGCGAAGATGGTCATCGACGATTGTCCTTTCCCGCGCTCGTTGCTCCCTATGCGGGCACGATGACCGCAGTCTACGCGTGGTATCCGGATCGTTTCGGTCCCAAAGACGCCCTGCGCATGGGCAACTACAACCTTCTCGCTTTCGCGGGAGAAAACGTCGCCCTGGAATTCCTTTATGGCGGACCGCACACACTTTTCAGCCATCTTCATCGTCCGGCATTTCCGGGAACGGACGCAGGCGGCTCCCCGAGTACCATTGAATACACTGAGCACAAATTGTGAGTCACAACCCTAGCATTCCTCACCGCCTGATCAGCCAGGACGCCCCGCGAAGCTCCGTCACTGGTGCCAGCTACTCTCGCTTCCGTTTGGAGTCCGATCAACGGCTTCCTCGAGTGGTTCGGAGAGCTCGGTCTTTTTGCGTGGCAGGTGCTGCGCAGCCGCGGTCCGGCGGCCGTTTGAAGGCCGCGAACTGATTCGACAGTTCGACGAAATTGGTTCCAAATCATTGCCTCTGGTGGCTTTGGCGGGCGCCGCCATCGGATTCGTGCTCTCGCCTTGGAAAGCCGCAGCAGCCTGGTTCGATTCGGCGCCCAGTCCATGCTTCCCGCCGCGCTGGTGTACTCGATCATCCACGAAACGGGTCCCATCGTGACAGGACTGGTTGTCAGCGGCAGGGTTGGCGCGGGCATCGGCGCTGAATTGGGTTCCATGAAGGTCACCGAGCAGATTGATGCCATCGAGGCCTCGGGCGTAAATCCTTACAAGTTCCTGGCCTTCACGCGCATCGTGGCTTGTATCCTTATGCTTCCACTACTGACCCTTGCCGCCGATTTCTGCGGCGTGCTATTCGGTTGGCTCGCGGAGACTTTGGCCGAGCCGATTTCCTTCCATAGATTCATCAATCAGGGTTTTGTCGGCACCAGCTTCAGCGACTTTCTGGCGCCCACCTTCAGGACTGCCGTCTTCGGCCTGATCATCGGGATGATCGGGTGCTTCCAGGGAATGCGCACGCAGGGTGGCACAGCGGGCGTAGGGCTTTCGGCGACGAGTTCGGTCGTCCTCTCTTCGCTCTTCGTCATTCTGGCCGATGTCATCTTAGTGAAAATAATTCTGGTGTTCTTTTCATGATGCAACGTTGGTCAACAAGTCTTGCCTGAGTGTCGAGGAGCGCGGCGGCACAGCTCCGAAAGAAACTTCCCGCGGGAACGGGACGGACCAGCTGTGGTCGTGCGAGGTTTACGCAAATCCTTCGGCGGCCAGACAGTCTTGGATGGGATCGATCTGACCGTCGAGAGCGGCGAAACATTGGCCGTGCTCGGCCGCAGCGGCACCGGCAAGAGCGTCCTGCTCAAACTGATCATCGGCCTGCAAATGCCGGATTCAGGCTCAATTCGTGTCCAGGGGCAGGAGGTCACCGCACCTCGATCTCGATGCCATGAATGAGATCAGGAAAAAGATGGGATTCTTGTTTCAGCACGCGGCGCTCTACGACTCCCTGACCGTGGAGGAGAACATTGCGTTCCCTTTGAAGCGCCATACAAAAATGACGGAATCGGAACGCGGCGATCGCGTCAAGGAACTGCTGGCCAGCGTGGGCATGGAAGGCGATCTCAAGAAAATGCCCAGCGAACTTTCCGGCGGTATGCAAAAGCGCGTCGGGCTTGGCGCGCGCTCTGGCTCTCGAGCCCGGCGTCCTCTTGCTCGACGAACCCACCGCGGGGCTCGATCCCATCACCTCCGGAGAGATCAATGAGTTGATTCTCAAGGTGCAAGAGGAACACGACATGGCCTCCATCGTGGTCACGCATGACTTGCACAGCGCAAAAACCATCGCGGATCGCATCGCTTTGCTGCACGAAGGGAATGTGCTGATCGAAGGCACCTTCAAGGAGCTTGAAAAGAGCGATAACGAATTTGTCTCGGAATTCATGAAGCGGGATTCATAGGGAGCGCATATGTCTAGGGCAGCGAGGCTCGGAGCATTTATCATTGCGACGCTGGCGGTTCTGGCGGCGGGAATCTTCATCATTGGGAGCAAGCAGTATCTCTTCACGCCCACCTATCGATTGAAGGCGCAGTTCTCTACCGTTGTGGGCCTCGATCCGGGCGCGGAAGTGCGCGTAGGCGGTGTGCACACCGGCAGTGTGCGCGGTATTCAGCTACCCAACAAGCCCAACGATAAAATCACCGTGTTGATGGATCTACAGCGATCGACGCACGACATCATCAAACAAGATTCCGTGGCCGCCATCGAGACCGAAGGCCTCCTCGGGAACGAATATGTCTCGATCTCCTTTGGCTCCGCACAGTCGCTGAATGTAAAGGATGACGATACAATCGCCAGCCAACCGCCGCTCGTTATCGCCGACCTCATGAAGAAAGCCGACGGGATTCTGGACACCAGTCAGCAAGCGCTGAACAACGTCACCGTGGTGACAGCGAACTTGGTTCCATCAGCGGCAAGATCAACCAGGGTCAAGGAACCATCGGCGCCCTGGTGAACGACAAGAAGGTGTATACCCAACTGGATGAAACCACCGCCGGTTTGCGGGACACCGTTAACCACGCGCAAGCGGGAGTCACTGCCTTCCAGGAAAACATGGAAGCGATGAAGACAGAATTTCCTGGTCCGCGGATATTACAAGAAACGCGGTTATGAAAACTCCGCCGATCTCGTGAAAAACGAAATCCCGCAACTTCCCGAGACCGCGCCTCTGAAAACGTTCACTTTCGACTCGAAGCAGCTCTTCGACAAGCTGGACACCGCCAAACCAAAGAACCAGAAATCGTTGCGAGCGGCCGGCGAGTTTCTCGCCGACACGGAGTTTGGCGTCGCGGTTGTCGTAGTTTCCTCGGGCACGACCGGTGATGCGCAAAAGGACTTGGTGCTGACGCAAGCTCGCGCCATGGTGGTGCGTGACTACCTCGTCGGCAATTTCTCCTTCGACGATTCGCAACTCAAAACTCTTGGGCGCGGCAAAGGCAAGAGCGCCGACTCCGGATTCCGGCTGGGGCACCGTCGAAATCATTGTCTATCCGGCGGACACCGAGGCTCCAACACAAACGAGCGCGGCTAATCCCAAGTAGATTACAGAGCACTCCGTCGCTCGCGGATCGGGTGGGTGAATGTTGAACCCAATTGGATGAGCCTGAGATTCATGGATAAAACACTGCATCGACCAAATCGCCAAAAATCCCACGCAATTCAATATTGCCGCCATTGCCAAGCTGGAAGAGGAGGCTTTAGATCGCCGGACGCGCACGGAGCGCGAAAGCGATGCCATCGTAAGATTCATCGGCAGCCCCAAATTTCTGCTCCTGCACGTGATTTTGGTGGCTGTCTGGATGCGTGCTGAATCTCAACTTGATTCCCAGCGTGAAAGCGTTCGACCCTTTCCCATTCGGCATCTTGGCGCTCTTTGTCTCCTCGGAGAGCGTTTTCCTCACTATCTTCGTGCTGATCAGTCAAAATCGCATGTCTCGCCAGGCGGAGAGGCGCGCTCATCTGGATCTTCAGGTCGGTATGCTTGCCGAACAGGAGCTCACGATGATGCTCCAGATGCTGCAAAAACTCTGTCAACACGCCGGCGTCGATGTGAAATCCGCAACGCAGCAGGTCCAGGGTTTCAGCGAGACCACCGACGTCCGCAAGCTGGCCACTGAACTCGAAGAAAAACTCCCTGACCAATAGTCAGCGCTAGTTCCCTACGGCGCGCACTTCGACAAATTGGTTGCTGCCGTGCCGCTGGCGGTGGAGAGCGAACAAATCTGAAGGAAACAAGGCTCAAAGAGTTTTGGACCAAAGACCGCATCATTTGGAAGATAGATGCGACAGCCGGCATGCGGTTTTTCATTTAGCAACTGCCGCTGCTACATGAAATCGGCACGGCAGCTCCGCTCTATCTCCTCAAATACTAATCCCAGATCGATTCTTTTTAATCCTCCAACGTTGGCAAGCTCTGGAGTACTTGAGTCGCCTTCGGCCGATTAAGCACAGGGTCGTCTTTGCGAATTTTTCCGTCGCGGAAGACCAGGACCCGTTTTGCGAACTGTGCGATGTCGTGTTCGTGAGTCACTAGAACTATCGTCAGTCCTTTGTCGTTCAAGTTCTGAAAGATCTCCATAATCTCGACGGATGTCCGGCTATCCAGATTGCCCGTCGGCTCATCCGCCAGCAAAATGGATGGCCGGTTGACCAACGCGCGGGCGATTGCTACTCGTTGCTGCTGCCCTCCAGACATCTGCGAAGGAAAATGTTGCGCCCGCTCCGCTAGCCCGACCAGAGCCAAAGCTTCGGTGGATCGCTTTTCCCGTTCCACTTTGTCGATTTTCGTGTAGAGCGTGGGTAACTCGGTGTTTTCCAGCGCTGTCGTTCGGGCCAGCAAGTTGAACCCCTGAAATACAAATCCGATTTTCTGATTTCGAATCAGCGCGAGCGCTCTCTTGTCGTGCTTCGAAACATCAGTCCCTTCAAGCAGATATCTTCCCGAGCTGGGACGGTCGAGACACCCGAGGATGTTCATGAAGGTTGACTTGCCGCTTCCGCTCGCCCCCATGATGGCGACAAATTCCGCGCGTCCAATATCCAGGCTTACGCCGCGAAGCGCATGCACTCGTGTTTCGCCAAGTTCATAGTATTTGTGCAAATCTTCGACGCAAATCACCGCTCTCGCGGGCGCGCCGCTTGCCATCTGTTGAACTTGGTTACTCGCCGCCATCGATTCCTTGGAGTCGTTTCGAAATAGGAATGCCTATCGCCGAATTCCGCCTGGAACCTGTGACTTCGGCGCAACGGACCGAATAATCACTTCGTCGCCCTCTTTCAGCTCTCCTTTAACTAGCGCGCGTACTTCCGTGTACGCATGGTCTGTGATTCCCAGCGAAACCTTTACCGGCTCCATGCTGTTATCTGCGTGGAGTTTCCACACCACGGCCGTATCCGCCTTTGGTACGCGCGGTGGATTCAGGGCGGCTGCAGCAGCTTGCGCTCCGCTGCCAGTTCCGCCCGGCTCTTCGATGGCCACTTTTCGCTCGACGCCCTCGATGCCGTGCAGTTTGTAAATCGCCAAAACCTCCTCCGGGGTCATCGGAGGTTTATATCGCAACGCGGTGTTGGGCAGTTTCAAAGCGTTCTTCACGGAGTCGACGGGAATGGTTACGTACGCTGTCATCCCTGGGAACAGCTTTAACTCCGGGTTCGCGAATTCGATGATCGTGTCGTAGGTGACGACGCTTTGCACTGTCGTCGCGTTCATCCGCACCTGGCTCACAACTCCGTGAAACGTATCCTTTGGGAACGCGTCGACCTTGAATGTAACCGGCTTGCCGATCTTGATGTTGCCGACATCCGACTCATCCGTCTTGGCATAAACCCACATTTTCTTGAGGTCTTGCGCGATCGTAAAAATCGTCGGCGCTTGCAACGAAGCTGCGACGGTTTGACCGACGTCCACATTTCGAGCGACAACGGTACCGTCGATCGGCGATCTAATCACCGTATAATCCAAATTCGTTTGCGCCACGGCGACTGCCGCTTGCTTTTGACTGACCTGGGCCTGTGCCTGCGTGATATTCGCCGCCGCGACGCCTACGGTCGCGTTGGCCGCGTCATAATTGGATTTCGCCAGGTCCAGCTGCTGCTCGCTCATCACGCCGTCTTTGGTCAACTGGACCGCGCGATCGTAATCCGCTTTGGTCTGAACCAATCCGGCCTTTGCTTTTTCGAGATTGGCGCGCGCGGCGACGAGATTGGCTCGAGCGTTTTCCAAATCCGCCGTCGCCTGCAACAGCGCTCCTTTGAACAGCGCGGGATCGATCAGTGCGACGACGTCGCCCTTACGCACCCGCGAATTGAAATCCGCATTCAGCTTGGCAATCGTTCCCGAAACTTGCGATCCCACTTGAACGGTGATTACCGCGTTGATGGTGCCTGTCGCTTCCACCACATCATCAATCTCGCCATGTTCCATTTTCGCGGTGAAGTTTTGTACTTGCGCGCTGCGGTTCAGTCCGAACGCCGCGAATAGTCCAGCAGCCGCCAAGAATCCCGCCAAGATCAACCAACGTCCTTTTACCTTCATCTATCGTCCCTGGAATTAAGATTTGGAGAGTGTTTCATTCGTACCGAAGCGCTTCAATGGGATCGAGCAGAGAAGCCTTCCGCGCCGGGTAATATCCAAAAAACACGCCCACGGCCACTGAGAACACGGCCGCAACTACGATCGATTCAAGCGACATCTCCATCGGCCAATGCAACGTCCGTCCAACCATATACGATCCAAAAACCCCAAAGAGCACCCCCGCAGCGCCTCCCACGAGGCTCAGCATGATGGATTCTCCAAGGAACTGGAGCTGGATGGCTTCTTCGGTGGCTCCCACCGCGACGCGCACTCCGATCTCGCGCGTCCGCTCGGTTACGGAAACCAGCATCACGTTCATGATGCCGATTCCCCCGACAATCAAAGAAACTGACGCGATGGCGATCAGCAAAATCGTCAGGGTCTTGCTGGCGTCGAGTTGAGCCTGGATGATGTCTTCGGGATTGCGAATGTTGAAGTCATCCTCCTCTTCAGGACGCAAATGATGGCGGTCCCGCAACACTGCGGTCGCTTCCTGCCCGGCCATTTTCACGGAGTCTTGCGACACCGCGGAGCAGAGAATGTCGTCGAGCCAGGTGATCCCCTTCAGTTTTTTCTGTGCCGTGGTAAAGGGGATGATGATCGTATCGTCTTGATCTTGCCCCGAGAGCGATAGTCCTTTCGGCTGCATCGTCGCCACTACTTTGCATGGGAGGCTATTTACTCGAATTACCCTCCCGACTGGGTCCTCGGCACCAAACAACTGATCCCTGACGGTGCGGCCCAGCACGCAAACGTCTGCGGCCCGGTCCACGTCGTCCTGCGAAAATGTGGCGCCCTGATCCATATACCAGCGTTTTATCTCAAAGTATTCGGGCGAAACTCCGCGGTAAGAGGTGTGCCAATTCTGATTGCCATAGATCACCTGTACCGGATCATCCACATTCGGGGATACGCTCTTGATCAGCGACACCTGGTTCTTTACGGCGACGGCGTCCGCATAAACCAACGTTTTGGTATCGTGAGTTCCCGTCCGTACTCCGTTGACCGCGCGTCCTCCCGCTTCAATCCACACGAAGTTGTCGCCAAGATTGTTCAGTTGCTGCTCCACGCGTGCCTGCCCGGCATTCCCAATTGCGACCACGCAGATCACTGCCGCGATCCCGATGGTGATCCCGAGGACCGTCAGCACGCTTCGCATCTTGTTCCTAAGCAGCGCCACGAGGGCGGATCGAAAGAGAGCCGAGTAATTCACCGCGCCTCCTTGCATTTAGGGAAACTCAACTCGTCATAGCTCCGAAGCATACTGCATCTTGGCCCAAGCCCGCGCACATCTCTCCGGGGGCCACAATTCTCCCCGTCATGACCTAAATCCAACATAAATAGGTCAAACCAAACGGTCGGCGAGTATTCGGCACAGCGATGCCGGAAACGGTGATGCCACGACAGAACTAGCCGTGATAAGGTTCGTCGGGCGGAGTTCCCGCCGGAGGAGACCGATGCACAGACGCGCTTTCATGAACGTAGCGGGCAGCGCCGCGACAGTATTGGCGTTCAATCCTTTGACGTTTGCCGACCAACAAAAGAATAATCCGGTTCTCTATCCCGATCCGGCAGTGGAAGTTGTTGACCCTCGCTTCGCAAAATACAAGGTTAACAATGCCGCGGTCGAGCGCTTGTACACCGGGACGCGCTGGGCGGAAGGTCCCGTCTGGTTTGGCGACGGCCGGTACTTGCTTTTCAGCGACATCCCCAACAATCGAATCCTGCGATGGCTCGAGGACACTGGGGAGGTCAGCGTCTTCCGCAGCCCCTCGAATTACAGCAACGGCAATTTCCGCGATCGCGAAGGCCGGCTGCTCACCTGTGAGCACGACACGCGCCGCCTAACGCGAACCGAACATGACGGCACGATCACCGTGCTGATCGATAGTTATCAGGGAAAAGAGCTCAACGCCCCGAATGATCTGGTGGTGCATTCCGACGGAGCCATCTGGTTCACCGATCCCGGCTACGGCATCATGTCGAATTACGAAGGCCACAAAGCTGCCTTCGAGTTGCCCGCAAACGTTTACCGGCTCGATCCGAAAACGCACGAGATGAGTGTCGTTGCCAGCGACCTGGATAAGCCCAACGGACTGTGTTTCTCGCCCGACGAGAAATTGCTCTACATCGTGGACAGCGGGGCTCCAAAGCGCGCAGGGCGACCCACGACCCATTCGCGTCTACGACGTCGTGGATGGCGTCCGACTCAAGAATGGCCGCATGTTTGCGAATATGTCCCCGGGTTCATCCGATGGGATTCGTTGTGATGTGGACGGCAACGTTTGGTCCGCTGCCGGATGGGTGGGCGAAGGCTTCAATGGCGTGCACGTGTTCGCTCCTGACGGCACGCTCATCGGCAAAATTCATCTTCCAGAAACGTGCGCGAATCTCTGCTTCGGCGGGGCGAAGAAAAACCGCCTCTTCATGGCCGCCAGCCAGTCTCTCTACGCGGTCTACGTCGGGACCGAAGGCGCCCAGTCCCGCTGACGACTCGACTTTGACGTGCTACCATCTCGCCCAAGGTAGAGGGCGGATGCCTTCCGTTGGCCAGAATTTCGGGCGCTATCGCATCGAGGAGGAGATTGGTGCGGGCGGTATGGGTGTCGTTTATCGTGCATACGACGAAAAGCTGGAGCGCGAGCTCGCCATCAAGGTATTGAAGCCCGGCGCGCTGAACGACGAGGCGGCGCGCAAGCGGTTTCGGAATGAAGCTCTCGCTCTTTCGCGGCTGAATCATCCGTGCATTCAAACCATCCATGACTTTGAGAACTTCGACGGGCACGATTTCCTCGTAAGCGAACTCGTCCCGGGAGTGTCGCTTGACGCCCGCTTGCGATCCGGCGCGCTGCCGGAGAAGGAGATCGGGCATCTGGGGTTTCAGTTGGCGCAAGGCTTGTCTGCCGCGCATATGGCGGGCGTGCTGCACCGCGACCTGAAACCCGCGAATTTGCGCGTGACGTCAGACGGGCGGCTGAAAATACTCGATTTTGGATTGGCCACGCTTTCGCGCGACGCGGCGCTGAGCCTGAGCACCACGCTAACGATGGCCACTGCGCCCACCGGCATCGCCGGCACCCTCCCTTACATGTCGCCCGAGCAGTTGCTGGGAGAAGAAGTCGATCAACGCAGCGACATCTATTCGACCGGGGTGGTTTTATTCGAACTCGCGACACAGCGGTTGCCGTTCAGCGATTCGTTGGTTCCGAAGCTGACGAATGCCATTCTGCACCAGGCGGCGCCTGCTCCTGGGGCGCTAGTGCCGAAACTCTCGACCGAATTCGATCGCATCGTGCTGAAGTGCCTGGAAAAAGACCCGGAGCTTCGATATCAGTCAGCGAAGGAGCTGGCGACAGACCTGCGGCGGCTGGAAGCAAGGTCAAGCGGCGTAACGGCCGCGCCACCGCTGCGGAAACGCCCTCGGCAATGGCTCGTGCCAGCGATCGGTGCTGCCGTTGTCTGCGCCTCGATCGCGGCGGCCCTGCTGTCGTGGCCGCGTCTCACACGCAACCTGAGCGCGGGGCTCCCCGCCCTGCGTTGGGAGCGACTTACGAACTTTAATGATGCTGCCGAAATCCCCACGCTCTCCCGCGACGGCAAGCTGGTGGCATTTCTGCGCGGGCCAGGCAGTTTCGGAAGTTCTGCGAACATTGGTCAGGTTTGGATCAAATCTGTGCCGGACGGCGAACCCTTGCAACTCACGAATAGCGCCTTTAGAAAACAGACGATTAATTTCTCCCTGGACGGCAACCGGGTGTATTTCACGCAATTAGAAAGTCAGTTTGCCTGGAACACCTACGAACTGCCGTTGCTGGGAGAGCAGCAACCGAGGCTGTTAATGGCCAACGCCACGGGATTGAGCTGGATCGGTAGCGATCGCGTATTGTTCTCCGCTATCAAGACTGGCATACACATGAAGCTGTCCACCTCGAATGCCAGCCGGACCGATGAGCGGGACATCTACGTTCCGCCCGACCATATTCAAGGGATGGTGCACCGGTCTGCCCGCTCGCCGGATGGCAAGTGGGTGTTGCTGGCGGAAATGGACAGCACTTGGTGGCGACGATGCCGGGTGGTGCCGTTCGACGGCTCAACCGCTGGTTGGCAAGTGGGGCCGGAGGGTTCGTGTACCTGGGCCCAGTGGTCTCCCGACGGGAAATGGATGTACTTCACCGTGGATACTTGGACGGCCGGTTTTCACGTCTGGCGGCAGCGCTTTCCCGACGGCGCACCTCAACAGCTGACGCCATCCGGCGCGAGCGAAGAAGAAGGGCTCGCGATGATGCCTGATGGCAAATCGTTTATCACCACCGCAGGCACACAACAGTCCGCAATCTGGCTGCATGACGAAAAGACAGGCGAAAAGCAAATCACCTCGGAGGGTTACTCGTTTTTCCCGACTCTGTCGCCGGATGGCAAGAAGGTTTATTGTTTGCGCCGGGTTACGGGTTCGCGCTCCTACTTCAGCGGCGAGTTGTGGGTTTCCGACGTCGCGACAGGAGCCGCGGAACGCCTCTTTGCGGGTTTAGTGCTCACGCATTTCTCAATATCGCGGGATGGGAAAAAAGTGGTCTTCGCGACAGAACAGGGCCAGGCTCGATCGGGGATCTGGGTCGGCTGGCTTGACGGCACACAGGCGCCGCGACAACTTACGTTCGGAGGCGAATATCGCGCTTTTTTCCGCAGCCCGGGGCAGATCGTGTATCAGGGCACTCAAACTTCGCCGAAGATCATGAGTATCAACGAAGACGGCAGCGGCCAGGCAGCGGTCTCGGATCTTGACATCATGCAGTTGCAAAGCGTTTCGCCTGACGGACACTGGGCTATCGCGGGCGTGACGCCCCCCGGTGGGCACGGCGACAGGAACGTGATGGTTGTAGCTGTGCCGCTTGAGGGCGGTGCGCCAATTACGGAATGTGATCACTGCAGCTTCGGGTTCGGCAGCACACGCTCCTCGGCACCGCTGTTCTCGTGGAGTCTTGACGGAAAATGGGTGTACGTATCTCTGCGGTATTTGCCGTTCGGCTCATCAAAGACAGCGATGATCCCCATCAAGTCCGGCGGCGCGCCTCCCAGCATTGCGAAGGGCTTCGACAGTGAAGCGGATTTCGCGCATATCCCGGGCGCGCATTTGATTGATCAGAACGACGTACCATCAGGCATTTCGCCAAGCTACTTCGTCAGTACGCTCCGTTCGGCGAAAGCCAACCTGTTCCGCATCTATCTCGAGCAATGAGAGCCCTGGCTTTGGGGGTGCGGCCAACGCGTCCTGCGATCGGGCGTTTTGCATGATAAATGGTTGTATCTGTCGAACACCTGCACGCTGCTCTGTGGGATGGACCTGACGCGGACGTACTTGTAGAATTGCGCGCATGAAAAAAGCGAAACCTGGCAAGCGCGGCCCGGCCGCGAAAGGCAAAGGCCCTCCGAAAAGCGTTGACGACTATCTTGCCGGTGTCCCGGAGCCTGCCCGCGGCACTTTGAACAAGGTTCGCGCGACGATTCGGTCCGCCGCGCCTCCGGAGGCCACGGAGGTCATCAGCTATGGGATACCGGCGTTTAAACACAACGGAGTGCTGATATGGTTTGCCGCGTTCTCGAATCATTGCAGTTTGTTCCCTACTGCGGCCGTAATCGAGAAATTCAAGAACGAACTTAAAGGCTTCACCATCTCGAAGGGGACCATCCAATTCCCAACCGACAAACCGCTGCCTGCTGCACTGGTTAAGAAAATGGTGAAGGCGCGGGTGGCACAGATCGAAAGTAAGAAACGGCGATGATGGGCGTGCCCGCCCGACGGGGAAAAGTGTGCGAGTGTACCTGCTTCGCCAGCGGGTTTGTACGCCTGAAACTCGCCAGCAGAATGAATTCTTGCAATTCATAGCGGTTGGTGCGAATTTACGTCCATGCAAACACAACTGAACCGACGTGATTTCCTCCTCGGAGCAGAGGCGGTACTGCTGGCTTCCGTCCTGAACCGGGCTTACGCGGGTGTCCCTCCAGAAGCGGTCGCTGCCGACGAGGACTACTGGAAGAAAATCCGCGGGGCGTACACCGGCGACCCGCAGATCCTCAACCTCAACAACGGCGGCGTTGCGCCTTCGCCAACTTCGGTGCTGGAAGCCGAGATCGAAGCCCTGCGTTACAGCAACCAGGCTCCGAGTTACCGTATGTGGCGCGATCTGGAGCCGAAGATCGAGGACGTGCGGAAAAAGCTTGCCAGTATGTGGAACACCGATCCGGAATGCATTGCCATCACACGGAACGCCAGTGAATCGCTGCAGATCGCGCAGTTTGGCATCGACCTTGCGCCCGGCGACGAAGTGTTGACCACGAGCCAGGACTATCCCCGAATGATCACTACGTGGCAGCAGCGTGAGCGCCGCGAAAAGATTGTGCTCAAGCAACTGGACTTCGCCGTACCCGTGAATAATCCCGGCGATTTAGTGCGGCTGTACGAGCAGGCCATCACGCCGCGGACCAAAGTCATCCATGTATCGCACGCGATATTCCTCACCGGTCAGATAGTTCCCATCAAGGAAATTTGTGCGCTGGCGCGCCAGCGGGGCATCATCAGCATCGTGGACGGGGCGCACGCCTTTGCGCACGTGCCCTTCCAGTTCTCCGACGTGGACTGCGATTTCTACGGCTCCAGTCTCCACAAGTGGCTATCGGCGCCCGTCGGGACGGGCATGTTGTATGTGCGTAAGGACCGCATCGAAAAACACTGGGCACTGATGGCTGCGCCGCCCTCGATGGACAAAAACATTCGCAAGTTCGAAGAGATCGGTACTCACCCTGCGGCCATGCATAATGCCATTCTGCAAGCGCTGGAGTTCCACGAGCAAATAGGCGCGGAGCGAAAATTCGCGCGCCTCAGTTACTTGAAGAATCGCTGGGCCGAACGCCTGGCTAAAGTTCCTGGCGCCCGAGTGCTGGTCAATCTGGATCCCAATCTGTCCGGCGCCTTCGGCACCATCCACTTCGAAACCATGGACCCGGGAAAGCTCGGCGATGCGCTCTTGGCCAAGTACAACATTTTCGTCACTCCCATCTCGTCACCCAGCTTCAGCGGCATTCGGGTCAGCTCCAATGTTTACACCTCAACCGCGGAGATCGATCGATTCTGCGATGCCGTCGAAGCAATCGTCCCTCGCGCCTAGGCCTGCAACGATTGGTTCACTTTTCCTTTAGGTGAAGGACGGGTGGCTGCATGGAAACGCTTCTTCAGGACTTGCGTTACGGGCTTCGGATGCTGGCGAAGTCGCCGGGATTCACGGCGATTGCAATTTTGACGCTGGCGCTGGGCATTGGCGCGAATACGGCGCTATTTTCCGTAGTCAACGGCGTGCTGCTCAATCCGCTGGCCTACCCGCAATCCGGCCAGCTCGTCGCGCTTTATGGAAAGACTCCCGGATTCGATCAAGCCCCGATCAACTACCCGAATTTCCTCGATTGGCAACGCGACACGCAAACATTTTCCTCCATGGCCATGTACCGCAATCAGGATTACAACTTCACCGGCACGGGCGAAGCGGAACGCCTTAGCGGTTACATGATTTCCGCGGACTTTTTTTCGACGCTTGGCGTAAGGCCCATTCTTGGCCGCACCTTCCGCGCCGATGACGATCGTCATGGGCGCCGCGCCGGTGGTGATTCTGGGCGGAGGCTTCTGGAAACGCAAATTCGGCTCTTCGCTCGAAATCATCGGGAAACCGATCGTCCTGAATGGCACTTCCTACACCATCGTGGGCGTGATTCCGGCGGGATTCACCTTCTATGGCCACGACCGGGATGTCTACACGCCCATCGGCCAATGGAATGATGCCTCTTTTCGCGACCGCCGCGTCGACGTGAGCGCGCACGCGGTTGGCCGCCTGAAGCCAGGCGTAACGCTCTCGCAGGCGAAAGCCGATATGGATGGCATTGCACAAAATCTCGCCGTGGCGTACCCGGAGGCCGATAAGGCCGTGGGCATCACGCTCGTTTCCATGAAGGAAGACATCGTCGGTAATGTCCAGCCATTCCTGATCGTGCTTCTCGCCGCGGTTGGTTTCTTGCTGCTGATCGCCTGCGCGAATGTTGCCAATCTACTTCTGGCGCGCGTCGATGGGCCGCTCGCGCGAGTTTGCGATTCGCGCGGCGCTGGGCGCGAGCCACGCGCGCGTGATTCGCCAGCTTCTTACGGAAAGCATTCTGCTCGCTGGCTTGGGCGGAGCGCTGGGACTCTTGCTCGCATTTTGGGGCACTAAAGCGGTGCTCGGCACTTTGCCTGGCGCTTTGCCGCGCGCCAACGAAGTTGCCCTCGACTCACGCGTCCTGCTCTTTACGATGGCGCTGTCGTTGTTTGCCGGAATTGTTTTTGGCCTCGCTCCCGCGCTGAAAACTTCCCGTGTGAATTTGCAGGAGATACTCAAGGAGAGCGGCCGCGGTTTGAGCGGCGCCCGCCACCGGCTCCAGGGAGTTTTCGTCGCCGTCGAAGTAGCCATGGCTTTGGTTTTGCTCGTCGGCGCGGGACTGATGGTTCGCAGTCTCACGGCGCTTTGGCGCGTCAATCCCGGCTTCAATCCCAGCCACGCTATCACTTTCAGTTTGTCCTTGCCGGCCGCCCCCACAACCAGCTCCGCCGAAACGCGCGCGCGTCTGCGCCAGTTCGACGACAAAATGCATGACATCCCCGGCGTCCAAGCCGTTTCCGTCACGCTCGGCTCCCGCCCGATGATCCATAATTCCTCTTTGCCTTTCTGGATCGAGGGCCAGCCAAAGCCCGCCAACTTCCAAGAGATGCCCCAGGCGATGTTTTATCTCGTGGAAGCCGGCTTCCAGCAAGCCATGGGAGTCACCCTCGAGCGCGGCCGCTTCATCACGCCGCAGGACGACGAGCACGCGCCGGTGGTCGTCGACATCGACGACGTTTTCGCGCGCACCTATTTCCCCCATGAAAATCCCATCGGCAAGCACATCAATCTCGCGGGCTTCAACGTGCAAGCCGAAATCGTCGGCGTGGTCGGCCACGTAAAGCAGTGGGGGCTGGACGCCGATGCGAAATCGGCCATCGAGGCGCAGTTTGATTATCCGTTCATGCAGCTTCCCGAGAAGCTTATGCCGCTCGCGGCGGATGCTGTGGCCGTCGTGCTGCGCACCGAAGGCGATCCCACCGCCGTCATGGGCTCCGTTCGCCGCGCGGTCGAGGAAATCGATCCTCGCGAAGTGGTCTACAACGTCCAAACGATGGACGAAGTCGTCTCCAATTCGTTTGCTGCGCGGAGACTCTCGATGATTCTTCTCGGCGTCTTCGCGGCGCTCGCGCTGGTGCTCGCGTGCGTCGGAATCTACGGCGTGATTTCGTATCTGGTCGGGCCAGCGCACTCACGAAATCGGAGTGCGTATGGCGCTGGGCGCGCAACGCAGGCGATGTGTTGCGGCTGGTGATCGGGCACGGGGCAAGGATGGCGCTGATCGGCGTGGCGATCGGCATCGGCGCCGCGCTGGGACTGACGCGTCTCATGGCCAACCAGCTCTTCGGCGTCAGTGCGCATGACCCGCTGACGTTTGCCGGCGTCGCCATGCTGTTGATTATTGTGGCCGTCGCGGCCTGCTACATCCCCGCGCGGCGCGCCCTGCGGGTCGATCCGATCATCGCACTGCGATGCGAATAGTTCTTCGCACAAATGATGCGCAACTATGCCTCGGAACAACCTCCTGGAAACATGTGGGGCCTTGCGGAAATTACCGGCCATCGGTCTCGCAACGGGAGGAGAACCGCGACAAACAAGTTTGAGAGCACCGGAACGGAGCCGTTTGCGTGAAGAGCAGGGGCAAGAGTGCCCAACAAATTCAGCCGACGCGATTTTGATTGAGCTTCTGAGCTTCGTCCAGCCAGCGCTCTACAACTGGCGCGTATTGGGGGGCCGTCTCTAGAAACGTAACGCCAGCACCCATGTTTTGCTGAGAGTAGACGATTTTCGATTTGGCTTCGAAGTAGGCGTCCCCGGCCGAAATCTTGACCAGGACCAGGGTTCCCACAGGGAACGGATTCATCATGTCCAGATAGCAGCCGTGAAGGCTCAACTCGCTGACGCGCGTGGCGATGCGCACGTCCGAGGCTTCTTCAATTAGCTCGGCGCTGGCTATGAACGTATACCTAGGTGTGCGACGTCGTTCTGCTCCCAATGAGTTGCCTCCGAACGGATGTGTCTCTCCTATGATGTTACGACGGATTGAACAAATGTTGCTGGCTAGTAGCCCAAATCATTACTAGTAGAACTCCGGTTAAATGCTGACTGCAGGCCGCCAACTCGCGGGGAACAGCAGCGTTTCGAGGAGGCAGCGCAAGCTGTTAGAAACTTGCGAGGGTGATAGGATACCTGCCGCCGGAAGCGGGTTTCAGCGTTGCCCCGATGCGGGCGAGCGGATGCGGTTTTAGTCGCGATCGAGAATCGCGCCGGTCTTCGGAAAAGAGGAAATTGTTAAACATGAAAAAACTAATTCTTTTACTTTTTGTTTTGCAAGCGCCGAATGCTCAGACTCTGTTTGCGCAAGATGCGGCTGAGAGCAAGACGGACAAAGGCGAACGCCATGAGTTTGTGATCGCGAATTTCAAGACGGAGAGTGGCGTGACTTTGCCGCAGGCACGCGTGGTCTATGGAACGTATGGCAAATTGAACGCGGCGAAGGACAACGCAGTGCTGTTGCCGTCGCACTACATGGCGAACTTCCACGGCTATGAATGGCTGATCGGAGCGGACAAAGCTCTCGACTCGTCGAAGCTTTTTCTTGTGGCCACGGAGTTGTTTGGCAACGGCAACTCCTCTTCGCCAAGCAACACGCCAGAGCCTTATCACGGGCCGCGATTCCCGGTCACGAGCATTCGCGACAACGTGGAAGCGGTGCACCGCCTGCTGACCGAGGAGCTGAAGATCACGCACTTGCGCGCGATTGTGGGATTTTCGATGGGAGCCCAGCAGGCTTTCCAGTGGGCGGTGAGCTACCCGGCTTTTGCGGATCGCATCGTAGCAACTTCCGGAACGGCGAAGACCTATGGTCATGGCATAGTTCGTCTGGAGAGCGAAATAACTGCGTTGACGACGGATCCGGTATTCGCGAACGGCGACTACAAGGAGCAGCCGAAGAAAGGGATCGAGGCGTTTGCGATTGTCTGGACAGCCTGGCTTTTTTCGCAGGAGTGGTGGCGGAAAGAGATGTGGCGGGAGGGAGCGAAGCCGGGCACAACCTTCGAGAGCTTTGTGAACGACTTGAAGACGAACTTTATTCCGGGGGCGGACGCGAACAATTTGATTTTACAGATGAGGACTTGGGAGAAGCATGACGTGGGAACCACGCCGGGATTTGGCGGAGACGTGGAGAAGGCGCTCGGGTCGATCAAGGTTCCGTTTTTGTACATGCCGTCGGAGACGGATTTGTATTTCCCTGTGAGCGACGCGAAATACGAGGCGGGTTTTATGAAGACGGTCACGCTGATGCCGATTCCGTCGTTGTGGGGACACCCGGCGGGCGCGGCGGCTGATCCAGCGGACGCTAAATTCTTGAACGAAACGATCGGCAAATTCCTTTCGGCCAGCAAATAGCCGGTGAGCCGGTAGCGAAAATGAAGGATCGAACAAGAGCCCGGGAGTTGGCGGCGGAATTCATCCGAAAGGGTGATCCGACCGGTTGGTTCGAACAACTTTACAAAGAGGGAGAAGCAGGCAAGAGCATTGTGCCGTGGGCCGACAGCGGGGCGAATTCAGGTCTCGTTGAATTCTGGAGCATGCACCCGCAAACAACAGTCGGAAAGAAGGCGCTGGTGATCGCTTGCGGGCTGGGGGATGACGCGGAGCAATTGGCGGCGTGGGGATTCGAAACGGCGGCTTTTGATATTTCGGAGACGGCCATTCGGACGGCGCATAAGAGATTTCCGAAAAGTGAAGTGAAGTACAGCGTGGCGGATTTGTTTCAGCCGCCGGCGGAATGGGAACGCGCATTTGATTTCGTTTTTGAGGCGAATACTGTGCAGGCTCTCCCTGCCAACATCCGCGCACAAGCGATTCAGAGAATCGCGGCCTTTGTGCGGCCGGGAGGCAAGCTACTTGCTATAGTCCGCGGGCGGGAGGAAGACGAGCCGGAGGGAGATCTGCCGTGGCCGCTCACCCGCACTGAATTAGGAGAATTTATTCGTGCCGGGCTCGCCGAACAGAGCTTCGAGACTTTTTTTGACGCCGAGGAGCCGCCGTCACGAAGATATCGCGTATTGTATGCGAGGCCAGAGTGACGCGGATGTGTTGGATGAAGAAGGGAGAAACGTCTTGAGCGACAAACGGATGGCCGGCGGGAAATCGGATCGAATCATCAGAAGAATGGCTGCGAAATTCTCTGGGCCATATACGCGCGTTTCTATCCCGCTCTTGTTAGGGCTTGTGCTTCTTGCCGTGATTCCCTGTTGCGCGATGGGGCAGGCGCCGAACACGGAGAGCAACCTTGCTGGATCGTGGAAGGGGGAGTTGGGCGAAGGCGCTGGAAAGTTGCATCTTATTTTGACGATTACGAAGCTGGCTGGCGGTGAATATTCTGGAGAATTGGTAAGCGTGGATCAGGGCGCGAGTCTTCCGATGGAAAACGTAACGTTGAAGGACGATACCGTGAGGTTTGAGGTGAAAGCGGTGGGTGGCGTCTACGAAGGCAAATGGAACGCGCCGCGTACGGAGATTGCTGGGACGTGGACGCAGAGCGGCGTTCCGGCCCAGCCGCTGAAGTTTCAGCGCTCGGTGGAAGATTCTGGAGCCAAGGAGAAAACCGCCCAGAGTATGCCGGAGGGACCGAAGGAAAAGCCCCTTTCAGCATTTGTGGACGTGGTCGTCCCGATTGCGCCGACGGCGTTTAAGGCGGATGGGAAGTGGCATCTCGTTTATGAACTACACCTGAACAACATGGATCGATGGAACTACCAAGTGACGCGGGTGGAGGCGATTTCCGGCGACGCGGCGGCGCGTTCGCTTGTGACGTATACAGGCGCGGGATTGGAAGCGGTGATGAGGCGACCGGGGCAGCCGGGGGCGGCGGAAAAAGCGAAACTGGCGCCGGGGACGATGGGCGTTGTTTACGTGTGGGCAACGCTGGACACGCAGGAAGCGGTGCCGGCGACGATCCGGCAGCGATTAACCGTTAAAGTGGGAACGTATCCGGAAGAGATGACGATTGAAACCGCGCCGATCTCGGTGGGGCGTCAAGCCATTGCGATCAGCGCGCCGCTTCGTGGTGATCATTGGTTCGCCGCCAACGGGCCTTCGAATAGTTCCGGGCACAGGCGAGCGTTGATTCCGATTGACGGGCACGCGGCGATCGCGCAGCGCTTTGCGATTGATTGGGTGAGATTGCGAGACGATGGGAAGACGTTTCAGGGAGATGAAAAAGACAACAAGAATTATCTGGCCTATGGGAATGATGCGCTGGCTGTGGCGGACGGTGTCGTGAGCGAAGTGAAGGATGGGATTCCAGAGAATATTCCTGGTGAAAATTCGCGGGCTGTGCCGATCACGCTGGAAACGGTGGGCGGGAACCACGTGATTTTGGATATTGGCGGAGGGCGATTTGCGTTTTATGCGCATTTGCAGCCGGGCTCGCTGCGGGTGAAGCTCGGGGATAAAGTCCGGCGCGGACAGGTGGTCGGGCTGGTAGGAAATTCGGGAAACTCGACGGAGCCTCATCTGCACTTTCATATCGAGAACGGGAGCTCGCCGCTGGGGGCGGAGGGATTGCCGTACTCGCTAGCGTCGTTCGAAGTGGTCGGTCACGGCGAGGGCTGGAAACCAGTGGACGCGAAAGGGTCAGCAGAAGTACATAGGAACGAAATTCCGATGGAGAATGAGGTCGTGAATTTCGCGGAGAAACCGTAGAAAGACAAAAGTGCCGCGAAAGTCGGAAGCTTGGACAGCTGGAGAATTCGAGGCTAATCCTCGAGCCGAGACCGTGGTCTCGTGGTCGAGGCTGGCCCAAGAGACACTTATTTTGACGGCTCCTTTTTGTGGAGCGTGGAGCAGGCGGTCAGTGCGGTGTTGGGATCGACGGCGCTGTCGCCGGCTTCAATGAGGCGGATGATGCCCGCTTTGTCGATGACGATGTTGGCCCGCAGAGCCCACTTGTAGGTTTCGTTTTGGACGTCGTAGCCCTTGAGGATGCCGTAGGTGGTAAGCATCTTGTGGTTCATGTCGCTGAGCAGCGGGAAATTGATGTTGATTTGCTTGGCGAAGGCAGCATTTGCAGCGGGACTATCCATGCTAATGCCGAAGACTGCGGTATCTGTGGTGTCGATCTTACCCGAGGCGATTCCAGCCTGGACCGCCTGAAGTTGTTTCGTTCAACCGCCGGTAAAGGCCAGGACGTAGACGGCGAGAAAGACGTTCTGCTTGCCGCGATAGTCGCTGAGCTTCACACTCTTCCATTGATCGCTAAGCAGGGTGAAGTCCGGTGCCATGTCACCCACTTTCAGCGACATCTTTGCCATTTCTGGTTTTTGCACCTCTTGCGCCAGGGGCGGAGCCACAGGCGTAGCGGCCAGCAAAACTAGCAGAGCCAATGCACGTTTCATTCGCACCTTCCTTGGGGATGAAATACGGGATCTAGTGTCGAATACACCCTATCATCAAGCTATACCGCGGTGAACCTGAAAATATTCCCGCGTTATGAGTTTGAGGAGTTCCGCGGCGAGGAAAGGGGGAAAGGAGCTGCGAGCTTTACCTGGAACTTTGAGTAGGAAGAATTCGTATGTCTGGACAGTGGCTTAAATCGCACGTGAAACAATCGCAGGAGTGTGTCGTCCTACTGGATAAGACGGTCTACGAGGAGGGTGGTATGAGGAAAATTGAGTCGGAGATTGGACGGCGTTACGGAGACTTGGCAGGCGAGCGGTATTCGTGAGCGCAGCCTGGTGCGGCGGTAGTGAGTTTGACGGGGATTTGCAGCGGTGGGGCAGGAGAAGGACAAAAGCGGCGTGAACGTGACGGTAACGGGGAAAGATGGAAAGGATGCGGGAGGGTTGGTGATCAGCGCGCAGGCGACGGCAAAGGAAGCCGGGCTGCCGTTGTACCCAGGCTCTCGGCCGCACAAAGAGGAAAAGGACGATTCGTCCGCGGCGAAATTGGGGCTGTGGGGAAGCTCATTTGGGTTCAAGTTGGTGGTGCTGAAGATGGAATCGAACGACTCGCCGGAAAAAGTGGCGGCTTTCTATCAAAAGGCGCTGGGGAAGTACGGCAAGGTCTTGAACTGCACCAACAATCCTCCTGGGCAGGATGAGAAGAACAAGAAGAGCGGTTCGAACGAAATCACCTGCCAGGACGACCGCCCGGATGCGGGAGGGATGCTGTTCAAGGCAGGCACGAAGGAGAAGCAGCATATTGTTGGCGTGACACCGAACGGAACAGGCTGCATTTTCCACCTGGTTTATCTTGAGGCGCGTAACGAAGAGAAGACTCCGGCTTGAAGATCTTGCGGGGCGAGAAGGGTCAAAGTATGCGCAAGGCCGTATTCGCCGCGATGGGGCTTGTAATACTGACACTGGGCGTCACGCTTCGCGTTACGTTGGGCCAAGAGCAGCAGCAGATACAGGTAAAGGTGAACTTGGTGAGCGTGGCCTTCGTCGCGCGAGATGCGCGCGGCGCTTTGGTGGACAACCTATCGCAGGATGACGTGGAGGTTTTCGAAGACGCGATACCGCAAAAGATTGCATTTTTTGCGCGAAGCGTGGATGTGCCGCTGACGCTCGGGCTGGTGGTGGATGCGAGCGGAAGCCAGGATCATTTCTCGAAACAGCATAAAAATGACCTGGAAGTTTTCCTCAAAGATGTACTGGGGCCGAAGGACCGCGTGTTTTTGGTGGGCTTCGGGAACCACATCCGGCTGGTGAGCGATTTCTCGGCTTCCGGAGCGGACTTGCTGGACTACTGGAAGAGCTACCAAAAATCCACCGGGAGATTCCCGGAGCTGGGACCGCAGGAGTCGCGCGATTTGGGAACGGCATTCTACGACTCGATCTTTTACTCCGTGACGGAAAAACTGGCTCGCGAGAACGGGCGGCGCGCCATCTTGCTTTTCAGCGATGGAGAAGACAACTCCAGCTCTCACGACATGATGACGACCATCGAAACAGCGCAGCGGGAAAACGTGCTGGTGTACGCGATTCGTTACACCGAGAAGGAGCACGGCAAGCTGACGGCGCGGAATAAGTATGGGACTAGCGTGATGGACCGCGTGGCAAGAGAGACGGGCGGGGCGCACATCGATGCGGAGACGACGGACCCGCACACGTACTTCCGGCAGATTGCGGAGGAGTTGAGAACCTCGTACGAACTGGGTTATTACCCGAAAGACCCGCTGAAGGACGACAGCTTCCGGAAAATTGTGATTAAGCCCAAGAGGGATGGAATTCGCGTTCGGTCAAAGACCGGATATTTTTCAAGGTAATCACTTCTGCGATAGCCAAGAATCAGGGCGATGCCGAACTGCGGGCGAGCCCCGTGGATCATCCCAAATAACCTACATTTTGAGGATTGCATGCAAGAGCTAGGGCTAATTCTAGCTACGGCCAGTCGAGGCGTGGTCATGGCTCGCTGAAAAAAGTGAAGTGCGGGAAGGATACGGGGCAACCCGCGGGGACGAAGGTCCGCATCACAGAGGGAGGGGATTCCTGGGCGACAGGACAAAGCTGGCCGGAGGGGCAAAGTTCTTGCTCCACCTGGCCTTTCGTTCAGGCTATAATCGAGGCTTCCAGTCAATTGAAGGACGGGAACGTCCCGGTTTCGGCAGGCCAGCAGGTAGATTGCAGCGAGGAACCTGACATTCGCGAGAGAGGTGAAGTTTGGTCCAAACGGTAAGTTATAGGATCGCAAAGCAATACGTCGCTGGGAAGAGTATGGCGTGCTTGGTCTTAGGGGCGCTTTTTTTGTTGGGAGCGACGACGAGCGACGCGCAGATTTTCCATAGAAAAAAGAAAATCAATAAATCGACGAGCGCGGAGAATAACGCGCAGCCAGACAAGATCCTTTACGACAGGGCGATGGACAACATCAAGCATGGCCGGCAGGAGGTTGGCCGGCTGACCATGCAGACGCTCATCAATACATACCCGGACAGCGAGTATTTGGCGAAGGCCAAGCTGGCGATCGCGGACTCCTATTACAAGGAGGGCGGGACATCCAACCTGGCGCTGGCAATCTCCGGTTACAAAGACTTTGAGGTGTTCTTCCCTTTCCTGCCGGAAGCGACCTACGCGCAGATGCAGGTGGCGATGGCAAACTACCGGCAGATGGATAAGCCGGATCGAGACAGGACGCATGCAATCGCAGCGGAGGAGGAGTTCCAGATCTTTCTGCAAAAATATCCGAATGACCCGCTGGCGCCCCAGGCGCAACAGCACTTGAGAGAAGTGCAGGAAGTACTCGCGGAGGGCGAATATCGAATTGGGTATTACTATTATGTAAAGGGAGATAAGCGCGCTGCGGCGGCACGGTTACTCAGTGTAACCGAGAGATATCCGCTGTATAGCAGGTCGGATAGGGCCCTGTGGATGCTTGGCGACATCCTGGAAAAGAGCGAGCACAAAGAGGTTGCTGCGCAGTATTACGGGCGAATCGTGAAGAATTATCCGCTTTCCGGGATGGTGCCAGATGCCAAGGACAAATTGAAGTCGTTTGGAGCGCCAGTACCGCAGCCCGATCCTGCCTCCGTAGCGTGGATGACCGCAGAGCAGAATGCACCGAGGCCGCGCACCAGCCTATTGTTGAAACCGCTGGGAATGATTAAGAGCGGGCCAACTGCCGAATTGTCCTCTGCCGCTAGAAACGGACCGCCAAATTTGCAGCCGCAGTCCGACACTATGTCCACGGCAGACCTACTGACCGGCGGAGGCCAAACCAAGATCGGGGGAACTGGGGGAGCTGCGACGGGAATAGTAGCCGTGGTGTCGCCCGGAGGAACCAGCACGGGCGGAACGACGGGTGGGTCCGAGAATGTGACTGCGCCCGCCACCGACCCTGCTGTGAACTCCCCGGCGACAAGCGATCCGCCAAAGGATGGAGGCACTGCGCCGGCGCCTCCCAGTAATGGGACAACCAGTGAAGCAGCGGCCGGAGCAGAGGCGAAAAGCGATCCGGCAGCCGCAACTGGGGATCCGGCACCAGGCGCGGATGCGGTGAAAACGGGCGACGCGTCGAAGAACGGCGATGCCAATGACTCGAAGGACAAGGATAAGAAGGAATCCAGCAGCAAAAAGAAGAAGGGATTGCGCAAGATAGTCCCCTGGTAGGCCACTGCAGGCTCAGAGAAACGAGGGAATGAAGGAGGGGTGCGGCGAGGGCCGCACCCCTTGTTTTTTGCCCTGCAGAGGCTTCTAGAGGGGTGGGCGAGGCCATATTCACTTCCGACACACAGGTACCGCGATACGATTGACGCGCAATATTCCGGGTGCTCCAATACTGTAGAGACGGCTTGAAGTAGCGACCGCATGGCGGATGAGGTTTGGTGCGGCTGCGAAGCGGTCGGTGTTTGAGAGACGGGTGAAATACATCCGGAGGAAGTTTAGTGGCCAGGATTCTCGTTGCGGACGATAACAGCAACATCCAGAAGATGGTAGGGCTTGCCCTGAAGGATCAGGGCATCGACGTCGTTGCCGTGGGCAATGGCGAAGCCGCGGTGCGGAAGATTTCTGATATACGCCCAGATCTGGTACTTGCCGATGTTTTTATGCCGGTGCGCAACGGATACGAGGTATGCCAATACGTAAAGTCAGACAGCTCGCTTGCGCACATCCCGGTGATCTTGCTGGTAGGCGCATTTGATCCGCTGGACGAACAAGAGGCGCAGCGCGTTGGAGCGGACGGAGTCTTGAAGAAGCCGTTTGTTCCGCCGGACCCACTGATATCCATGGTGAAGTCCGCGCTGGCGCGAGCGGGCGTGGCAGTTGGCGGAGCGCCAGCTGCGCCACATGTGAAGGAAGAACCAATCCGAGTGGCGGAAATGCTGACGCCGCGGTCCGTGCCGCCTCCGCATGAGCTTCCGAACGTGGGTTCGATTGCTTCGCTGCCGGAATTCCCCTCGGTCGAGAGCGAGGCAGTGCACGAAGAACTGCCAGCAATAACTGAGCCGGTGAAGATTGATGAAAAATCGCAGCCCCTGGCGTTTGGCAGCCTGCTGGATTCGCCGGAAACCGAGCAAGAAGAAGTGCTTGGTTACGCAACAGCACCACCGCCGGAGCTAGAGCGGGATTGGAAGTCCGAGGAAACGGAAGAGCAAGAGGTTGTCGAGGACGAGGAAGAGAAGCAAAGCGCTTCCTGGCGGCGCGACGGCGGCGATGAATCGTTGGAAGAAGTGGAATCGGCGGACGGCCCAGCAAAGGATTGGCGTGAGACCGCGTTTTCCGAAGCACCCGCGCAGAGAATGAGGAACAATTCCTGGGCGCCGCAAAAAGAGAAATCCGGTTTTGTAGAAGCGGCTAATGCCGAGCAGAGCGTAAGCGCCATGGTTACGGACGCGCCCATCGCAGAGACGAAACTAGCCCCAGCAGCGCCGCCCTTCACGGCGGATGCGTGGGCGGCCGCTCTGGGCCACAACACCGCGGCGGTGGCAACAAGCGGAGAAGCGGACAACGCTGCGCCTCCAAAGGAAGAAATTATGCCCGAGGCCGGCGCGGAGACTACTGTCAGCACCCCCGTGAATGCCGAGCCTCATGTGGAGTCCGAAAAGAAAGCCGGGAGCTCGTGGTTTTCCTCGGTTGCCAGCCCGTGGGACGCGGAAGTGCAAAAAGCAAATCAGCTTGCGACGACGTGGGATGCTCCGGCAACAAGTTCGCCATCGGCAAACTCGAATTCCGAGACGGTAGTGCAGCCTGAGATACACGAACACACAGCTCAGCATGATCCGGCCGCGACAGTCGATAGTCTCACGCCAATCTTCAGCGAACACATGATGGCCGAAGTGGAAGAGGTGGCGTTGCCGGCGGCGACCGTCGAAGCAATTCGCGAACAGGCGCAGCACGTGGCAGAAACGGCGGTGGAGCAGGCGCCTATTGTAGATACTAGCTCTAAGACTCCAGAACCAAGTATGGAAGACATGGTTGCCAAGGTGCTCGCCAAGATGAGTCCGGAGATGTTGCAAGCTGTTACGAGAGAAATCTTGAAGCCTGTCGTGGAAGCGATGGTTCGTGAAGAGTTGAACGCGAAGAAATAGCAGTTCCCTCCCCCGAGAAGTACCCTTTCAATTAGGCTACGCGTCGTGCTGCGCGGTGCGGATTTGTAGGGCTAGTGGTTTGGTACAGCCCCTCCCCTCTTTTTCTGTAAGTGTTCATTCCAAAGGGTTTTAAGTGGCTCTGTTTACATCCTACAGGAGCGGGGCGATGCCTCAACCGATAGAGGTTAAAGGCCAATCCGAGCAGCAGGGCTTGCCGCATCTGCATGGGCAAGCTGCGACCTGGTGCTTTGGCAGAGAGCTTGCGTTTGATCACCGAGAAGACGGTTTCTATTTTGGCGCGCGGCCCATACAACTGCCGCGGAAAAGCGCGGTGCATCTGATGGCGGAATTCTGCTTCCGGAATGCCACGCCGCGGATTGGGCGGGATCACGCTGTGGGCTCCCAGCGTGCCGCGCACGTGGCGGTGATTGGCTTCGGAGTCGAACTCCGCATCCGCCAGTACCACACCAATGGGCATGGTGCGGCTAGCCGCGTCCACCAAGCCGGGCAAAGCCCGTGTGTCGCACCACGGACCTTGTCGCGCTCGTTGCGCCAGAATGATCTGGCGATCCACATCGACCACGATCAGCCACTTCAGAAAGTGTCGGTAGCGCGTCTTCCCGCCCTCCTGCTGCTCGACGCGGGCGTATGAAATAGGTGCTGGACGGCGTGCTGCGCAAGCCCGGTACCGTCCACCGCCACGCAAGCCCGGCGTCGGCCGCGGCGCGAACTGCGGCGCAGTCGCCGTACCGATTCTCCCAACGCGCTCTCGATGGTATCGTCAGGCAGCCGCCGCAAGAAGCGATACACGGTGGTGTAGTCGGGCACGCTCGACAGCCGCAGCACGGCAGCGCAACTCCGCATGCTCGCGCAGTCGCGACCTCGGCTTCGCGGAAAGTCCAGTCTTCGTACAACGCATCAGGCAGAGTATGGCCAGCAACTGCGGTGTGGGTGAATTGGTGTTTGCTGATATAACGACTCCGGTAGGTGCGGCAAAATAGAAATCGCCGTGGGCTACATCCATAGCCACGTGCGCAAAAGGCAGGAGTCCGATTTCTGGCATCGCAACCTCCTGCTCCATTAGAAAACACCCTCACCGCTCGCTCGCCTCATGAAAAATCAGCCTTTGTGCCAAGGATGTAAACAGAGCCGTTTTAAGTCCAATGTTTTGGAAGTGTTCATTCCAGAGAGTTTACAGCGGTGTTTTTGGAAGTGCGGATTCTAAAGGAGTTAGGGTGTCTGCTCCGACTCAGTATTGCGACGCGGTCTCCGAACTGAGGCCGCGTTTTTTGAACAGATGCACTTCGTAGAGTGCCCAGCCTTTGCGAAGAATTCAAAAGGTACGCCCCCGCAGAGTTAAGGCGCGACCACCTGCCGGAGAAGTGAAATCGACACAAAACCACATGTCTGGTAACGCGACTTCCATGATAGGTCTTTGTCAAGAGGGCAAAAGCTCTCCTGACGCGCTTCGGAGGAGCGCGGGTGTAAATTCTTTCTGATTCTTCGCCGCGTGTGTTGGCCTCTCAGCCGTGGTTCCTATTTCAGATAGAACCAGACTTCCATTTGCTGTCTCAGCCCACGAGGGCCTCACAGAAGATTGAGTTTGTGATCTCCTGCCAGTCTCGAAACTAATCAACGGGAGCATCGGGAGCTTGCGCTCCTTCGCCCAGTCGGCTTAACGGCAAGACCTGGCAGGCTACGCGCCGAAGAAATTCTCCTTGTCTTCCGGCCACTCGCTACGCAGCGGTGCGGTTTGCTCGTCTCCATCACCTGAAAATTTGCTGCCCGCGATCGACGGCCATCAGATAGGCCACCAGCTTCCGCGCCACGGCCAGCGTCGCGCGATTGGCATTGCCTTTCTGCTTTTCCTTGTCGTAGAGCAGGGCCAGCTCCGGGCTGTAGCGCGGCGCCATTTTGGCGCCTCGATCAACGTCGTCTGTAAATGTTTGTTGCGCTGCTTCGACAGCGGCGTGCGCTGCACGATGTTGCCGAACTCTTCTCGGCCCCGCACAGCCCGCAGTAGCTGATGGCTTTCTTGATCGAAGAAAAGCGCTGCACGTCCCCCACTTCCAGCGCCCAGGTCAGCGCCGTGATCGGCCCCACGGCGGGAATCGTCATCAACCGCTCGACGCGATCCATCAGCAGCGAATCGCGTTCCAGCGAGCCACCAGGGCACTTTCGGTTTTCTGCAAGCGCACCACTGTCTCGCGGCATACGCGCAGCAGTGAACACAGCCCTTCATCGATATCAGGGTTGGTCGCCAGCAGTTCGCGGAAGTAGCCGGCCTTGTGCAGTCGCTGCTTGTTGTAGCTCACGCCGGCTTCCATCAGCAGCACGCTGATCTTGTTCTTCATCTGCACCATCTGCCGCACCAGCAGGTTGCGATAGCGCAGCGTGCGCCGCCGTTCGCGAATCGCGGTGGAAGCCATGTAGCACTCCGGCAGAAAATCACAACGCAGGCAGTCGCAAATCTTGCTGGCGTCGATGCGGTCGTTCTTCTTTTTTGCTGCCGCAATCGCCCGCAGCATCAGCGGATGCGCTACTTTCAGCGCTGCGGCATGCGGCTTGCAGGTGATCGTAGATCCAGCCGGTGAAGACGGTGGCTTCCATCGCCGCCGTCCACGGTTGCGGCAGGGTTTTCATCCAGCGGTCCAGATCCAAGCGCGTGGCGGGAATCGATCCTTCGGCGTAAATCTTGCCACTGCCGTCCTTCACGCAGTAGCTGATCGTCCTCTTGTGAACATCCAGGCCGATGTAATACATAGGTTGCATGGGGGAGCCTCCTTGGTGTTTCTGAATCAGCTGGTCGCTGAGTTCAGCTTTTTTACACCAAGCGCTCCTCCTCTGACCTATACATTCAAACTAATCAGGACTTGACCACCGGTTACTACAGGGAATAGCCGCCTTTCTTGGGTTGCTTCTCTAAAACGCATAGACACTTGCAACCTTAACATCTACCGAACGCTCACGCACCACGCGAGAGCCGTACAATTGAAACGCTTTTAGGCTATCGATCACCACTGCTACAAAAGCGGGGAGCGAAGGTGTTCACCCGATTGTGAGGCAGGTGTTCTCTCACGAAACTCCCTAGGAAATACGTCTCAGTGGGGTAGGCCTCGTTTCCCAGTCGGGGGTCGGTATGCCCTGCAAGTCGTGCGGATCAGTCAACCAGAGCAAGTTCACTGCGGAGATGGGCATCCATTTCCCCGGACTGAAGAACATCGACATGCCTGTCGTCTGGGTATTTCCGGAGCTTATTGTCTGTTTGGATTGTGGCACCGCGGAATTTGCTGTTCCGGAAGATGAACTGCGCCAACTAGCAAAAGGCGACGCCGCTGAGACAGGGTGACGTGGAACGGGATCTTCGCGTCATCAGATCAGAATCGAACCACATGGGAATGAGGGCGCTTTGGCTCTTCAGGTATCGGTGAACTTGAAGCCGTTTGAGCTGCTGACAAATACCTCACTACGAAGAACCGAATCCACGGCAAGCAGTAGTTCACTTCGGGCATCCTTCTTATGAACATAACCCAAAGCACCTATGGCCAAAGCTGCTCGCACAATGTCGTGGTCATTGTACAGACTTAGGAAGATTATCTTGGAGCTAGGGGCGAGCTGTCGTATCTGACGGGCAGCTTCGATTCCATTCAGTTTTGGGAGACCGATGTCCAGCAGAATCAAGTCCGGCTTCAGTTCCTCAGCCTTCTGGATGGCCTCTGGACCATCTGATGCCTCGGCGACGACTTGCCACTCTGGCCGTGCCTGAAGCAGCGAACGCGCTTGGTGCCGCCAGCCCTCAAAATCATCGGCCATTAGAATGCGAATTGACGACAACAGCCCCCACCCTCTAAGATTTGGACACTCCGCGTGCAAATCAGCTGCTCAAATCTCAAAGCCTATTGCTATTGACTTGACCGCAAAATCTGCAAGCTGGATCACAGCGCAGAGCGCGACGCTGTGGACCCACTACTATCTCATGTCACCGGGGGACAAATAACCTGAGCAGGCAAGGGTCCAATTCAACCGAACTTCTATATTCTTTTTTTTCAGTGAGAAAGGTTCGCAATTGAACGGAAACCAGGCGACGATGCGCAAGTTATTGCACATTTTATCCAAGAGTTTGTCCAAGTGTGTCGAAAGCGTTGACGCTCGGAAACTCTTTGCGAATCAGACGGACGAACCACATGCCTGATAAACGCTGCCAGCTCAACCGGACAACTAGAACTTTCGAAGCTACCTAACGCCAGCGGCGTGTCGTAACCTAGCTCAGCGCACTAGCCCTTCCAGACGAACTTACCGCAGGGGCACGGGACCGTCTCCGCTGGGTGTTTCTTTTCCAGAGGACGCCGACAAACTGGAACAATTTCTGCGCCACATACACGTGCCTGTCTTTCCAGTGCAAATGAGTCTGAAGCCCTGGCAGAAATTGCCTCCCCGCACGGACCGACTCAAATCCAATAGATTTCGATGAGTCCGCTTGAATACTAGTCTCGCGGACTATGGGATGTCCTTGCTCCAAAGCAAGGTTGGGCTAGGAGCCACACTGCTATTACTCCGAGTCCTAGTAAACGCGGTTACCTCAGAAGTGGAGTCCTGGTACTTCCACTGTCCGGTAACGCGTGCCAGGCACTTGAACCAATCGCGGCAGATTTCGCGTGGTCGCGGAACCGCTCACGTTTTTTGAACGGCTAATTCTGTCGTGTGGGCCACGAAAATACGCCAGCCTTCATTCGCGTTCACGACCACGAAGGTTGTTATCGCTCGCGTCATATTGTTATCGTCACCCCCAAACGCTCTTTGGCGTCGCGCACGCAAGCGGCAGGGGCTTCGGCACAAGTAGCATCAGCAACGCTTTCACCGCCTCCTTCGGCGACGGGTGTGGATGTGAATCTCTTTCACCGTTTGCCCTGGCGTCCCGCGCAGGTCGATATCTTCTGACGCGCTTCCCGGAAACCACAACGAACCGCGAAACGCAGAACAATCTCCGCGTCTCGACCGGCGTCGTTTTCCATTTCTAAGTTTCACGTCACGGATGGGCTGCTTGGAATTTCCGGCCGCACATTTCAAGCAGCAATCCAAATTGACCTGCCATTGCGTTTCACCGATGGTGCGCCGCTAAGGCTAGAAAATTACCTATACTGTCGCTTCCCCGCCAACCGAATCTGCAACGGGAGCATCTCACCAGAAGTAAAAACACAAGTGAGTTGCGGATCGCTGCCTATCTGCCTAAGGCACCCAGCAGCCACACACCGCCGCAGGGATTCTGCGGCCGGTTCACAAATCCATCAGGAGGATGTAATGAAGAGTAAGTTCGTGGTGTCTCTGTTTGCGTTTCTCGTGCTTCTTCGGCCAGGGTGGCCCAGGCCCAGGATCATTCCAAAGTGGATAACTTTGCCGGGGTCATCCCATGATTGGTGGGATGGGGCTAAAACTTCAATCTCAACGGCGGTAGCGCTTCCGTTGCTTACAAAATGTCAATAACCGGCTGAGCGGCGTCGCTCATTTCGGCGGATATCATAACGGCAACGTTCTGAACACTGGCTTGGACTTCACGCTGTCCACCTATCTTTTTGGCCCGCGGATTTGTTCCGCCACTGGAACCGCGTCACGCCCTTTGGCGAAGTGCTCTTCGGCGCAGAACGCGTGAGCACAGAGTACTGCTAACGGCAAAACAGATCGGACAATGGCTTTGCCATGACGGCAGGCGGCGGGTTTGACGTCAAACTGGCAAATCATTTCTCCGTTCGTCCCGTCAAGGTGGATTACCTCTTGACGCGCTCGCTGCAGCTAACGCCCGCCCCGCAATCGCAAAAGAATTTGCGCGTTCGACCGGCGTGGTCTTCCACTTTTAACATTCGTGTTATGGATGGACTGCGTTTGAATTTCAAAAATGCGGGGATCGGGTAAATTAGTCGGAAACTCGAAGGTTATGGCAGAAGTCGCGCTAGGTCCTGGTAAACGCCGAAACCGTACAAGTGAAATCGGCCCGGATCCCATTGTCCGGTAACGCGACAAATCAGGAGTTGACCGCCAGTCTCGGACCTGGAGGCTACGGCTCACCGGAATTTAGCTTGGGTCGTGGGCGATTCAAGGTATAAGAGAAAAGCGTATCCGAAGGACCTCTGATGAAAAGTCGAGTTCGGTTCGTATCCCTGATAGTTTTGGCCTGTGCTCTCGTCGGCGGGTGCTCGGCACGGCGGGAACAGAACGGATACTCAAACATGACTTGATGGTGATGCGGCAGGCGATCGACCAATACACCCTCGATAAGCAGAAAGCTCCCCAATCCCTGCAAGACTTGGTGAACGGGCATTTCTTGAAGGAGATTCCGACCGACCCATTTACGCGGAAAAAAGACTGGCTGCCTCAATTCGACAACGTGGTGCTGAGTCCAGAGCAATCTAGCAGCGGGATCTTTGACGTTCATTCGGCTTCGAGTCAAATCGACAGCACCGGCATTCCCTACAAAGAGTGGTGACCCGCTACACACAAACTTGATAAACGCGGTTATCGTACATGTGGATTCAAGTTTCCGATAACGCGACTTCCATGATAGGTCTTTGTCAAGAGGGCAAAAGCTCTCCCGACGCGCTTCGGAGGAGCGCGGGTGTAAATTCTTTCTGTTTCTTCGCCGCGTGCGTTGGCCTCTCAGCCGTGGTTCCTATTTCAGATAGAACCAGACTTCCATTTGCTGTCTCAGACCAGCGAGTGGTCTTGAACAGAAGATTGAGTTTGTGTTCTCCTGCCAGTCTCGAAACTTATCAGCGGGAGCATCCAGAGCTTGCGCTCCTTCGCCCAGTCGCGTTAACGGCAAGACCTGGCAGGCCACGCGCCGAAGAAATCCTCCTTGTATTCCGGCCGCTCTGCTATGCGGCGGTGCGGTTTTCTCTTTCTACTGTCAGGAACTCTTTTTGGCGGCGATCCACGGCAACCAAGTAGGCGACGAGCTTGCGCGCCACGGCGAGCGTGGCGCGATTGGCATTGCCTTTCTGTTTCTCCTTGTCGTAGAGCATGGCCAGCTCCGGGCTGTTGCGCGGCGCCATTTTGGCCGCTTCGATCAGTGTCGTCTGTAAATGTTTGTTGCGCTGCTTGGACAACGGCGTGCGCTGCACGGTGCTGCCGGAACTCTTCTCTGCGCCGCACAGCCCGCAGTAGCTGATGGCTTTCTTGATCGAAGAAAATCGCTGCACATCCCCTACTTCGAGCGCCCAGGTCAGCGCCGTGATCGGCCCCACGGCAGGGATAGTCATCAACCGCTCCACGCGATCGATCAGCAACGAATCCCGTTCCAGTGAGCGCACCATGGCACTCTCTGTTTTCTGTAGGCGCACCACCGTTTCACGACACAGTTGCAGCAGCGGTTTCAGCCCTTCATCGATGTCCGGGTTGGTCGCCAGCAGTTCACGGAAATAGCCGGCTTTGTGCAGCCGCTGCTTGTTGTAGCTCACGCCGGCTTCCATCAGCAGCGCGCTGATCTTGATTTTCATCTGCACCATCTGCCGCACCAGCAAGTTGCGGTACCGCAGCGTGCGCCGCCGTTCGCGAATCGCCGTCGGGGCCATGTAGCACTCCGGCAGAAAATCGCAGCGCAGACAATCGCAAATCTTGCTGGCATCGATGCGGTCGTTCTTTTTTTTTGCGGCGGCGATGGCCCGCAGCATCAGCGGGTGCGCCACCTTCAGAGCGGCTGCATGCGGCTTGAGGTGATCGTAGATCCAGCCGGTGAACATCGTCGCTTCCATCGCCGCGCTCCACGGCTGTGGCAGCGTTTTCATCCAACGTCCAGGTCCAGGCGCGTGGCGGGGAGCGATCCTTCGGCGTAAACCTTGCCACCGCTGTCCTTCACGCAATAACTGATCTTCCGCTTGTGAACATCCAGCCCGATGTAATACATAGGTTCCATGGGGGAGCCTCCTTGGTGTTTCTGAATCAGCGTCCGCTGAGTTCAGCTTTTCTACACCAAGCGCTCCTCCTTCGACCTATACATTCAAACTTACCAGGAGTTGACGCCCGAAGACGATTTTGAAATTGCTGAAAGAGCAATTGGAGAAGCACTGGCGGGAGGAATGAGCAGAGGATTAAACCACAGGTAGAAGCAAGCGCTCGGGAGAGCGAAGCAGTATTTTGCCTCGACCCTTCACGACGGCACGGTTGGTTTGCCATTCACTCAAAAGACGGCTTGCGGTGAACGGGGTGATGTTCGCCGCGCTGGCCAACTCCTCATTTGTGACGTCAAATTCAACTCCCCCTGAAACCTTTTGGCCAATAACTCCCGCCAGGTGAATTAGAATTTGAGCAAGTCTTTCGCGCGCTGATTTGCGAACTAGCGCTACATGATCGGCTAGATACCAAACCAAGTAGTCGGAGCCCATAAATAGAGCATTCTCCAGCAACCTTGGGTAATTCGCCGCGAGACTTCGAATTGTGGCGCGGTCCCACACCAAGAACGAGCTGTCTCTTACCGCTTCCGTGCTGAGGAGATACGTGGAAGGAATGGATAAAAACGCCGCACCACCCAGGATATCTCCAGGCGTAAGCCAAAGCAGAAGAGTTTTGTGACCGTCTTGCGTGAGGTAAAAATATCTTGCGTGGCCGCTGGTTAGCAGGAACAACTCTTCCGCAGGGTTACCTTGGTTTGTGATGACGGAACTGGCGCGGTAGTGCCGCTCCTTTGCGGCTGCCCGGATAGTCTCAAGGTCACGCAGCGCCAATCCATCAAAAAATCGTGACTTCAGGCCCGACGGCACGGCTGCAATTCCCGAGGCGGGCATAGATCAATCTCCCCTAAGAAAGGCCTGAATGCCCGAGATCCTGACTTGTAATGTCTCTGGGCACGCTTCCGAGGCATCGGCAACATCCTATGCCGTGGGGACCAGTTCACCACCAATTACTAGCCGTTTCGTTGATACCCGCACACTGACAAAAATAACAGTCTTCGTACACCTCTCGGCGATGGTGCAAACGGCGCGATCGTCATTACAAAATGTTCTAGTGCCTGATAAACGCGCTAATCGTACAAGTGGATTTCTCTCACGATAGGGGGGCTTTTCTCTTTCCATGATGCGGAGATTATAACCGCGCTGGCCAAGTTGACGGGTGATACGTTTCTGGCCGAACTTGCACTACCTATAGTGGAATTAGGCTCTGGTGATTACCCCTCGTCCTGACGATATGGAGGGCGTCGTACCAAGCCCACCGGTATCAATCAACCGATAGCCGGCATCCACGCAGTCGCACAGTTGTGGCGGGGAGGTGTCATGGCCCTTAACATCACCAGCAGAACGATAGATGAGGTCATCGTGGTCCGTCTCTGCGGCGCGATCCTCTTTGGCGAGGAGTCAGCATCTCTGCGCATTCGTGTAAAGGACTTGTTGGACGAATCCCGACAAATCGTACTGGACCTAGGGGGTGTCACTCGCATCGATAGCGGCGGCCTGGGTACTCTCGTTTCTCTCTACGCGGCGGCTCGGAAAGTCGGCGGTGACATCAAACTCGCCAACCTCGGCAATCACGCAAGAGAGGTGCTGCAGATTACGAGGCTCGTGACAGTGTTTGAGATATTTGGCAAGACAGAAGACGCGATCACGTCCTTCAAACTGGCCACAGCAGCAGTGTAATCGCGCCCGCCAGCCCACAATGGACTCAATGCGTGATTAACGCTGCCAGCTAACTCCCCAAGAGTCCGGTTTTAGCGAATTGCAATCCCAGTCTGGAGCCCACTGTCGATCGTGGGCGGGTGACGCGCCATCCGGAAGTTGAACCGGGGCAGTCCGCCAGCAACCGTCCGTAGGGTTAGTCTTCCTCGGGGGAGTCTGGTTCAGGGAGCTCCGGGAGGCATTCGGGAAAGGATTTGGAATCGGTGAGGGCGGGAGGAGTGGAGAGGGGGGCGGCATTGGCGAGGACTTTGTTCCAGTGCTCGAATTTGTAGTGGAACGGAAACTCCTGCTTCACGTGCGGGAGAGAAGAGAGCAAGACCTGGCTGAGGTAGGCGAGAGCGGCGGCTTTGCGAGGGGGGATGCGGTCCTGCGCGACGGCGACGAAAAGTTTGCCGAGGACGTGGTTGATGTCTGTGGCGGTGAGGAAATCGCCGTTGAGGGAGGCGGAAATTTCGCCGCCCAGGCGCTGGGACTCGAGGAGTTGAAGTTCTTGCCGGGCGTGAAAGGCACAGAAGGAGGGATGGTGGGGGCTGCGCAACATGCGGCAGCAGCGGCCGTCGGAAAATGGAAACTGGCAACGCGTGGTGACACTCGTGCCGGAATTCTGGTTCGTCATGGAAGCCTCTTAGAAGTGGATTTAAGTTAAAGCTGAAATAGCAAGGTGACTGGTGACTTGTGACTGGTGCAAACCGCGCTAAACGCAAGGGGTGCACGCAACGACATAGTGTTCCTCGGGACCCGCTAATTTCGGAATTCAGGTTAGAGCCAAAGGGGAAACGCATCGGCCTTGCAGACTGCTGAAAAAACCCCGGAAAAAGGAGATCCCTCGCTTTGCTCGGGATGACAATCGCGGACTTTTTCGAACAGCTTGCCGGAGAGCAGATGGAAAGATCAGACCTGGCCATCGAGTGTTGAGGGCGTGCTTTAACGCTCGAGCAGGCAAAAAAATAGCCGCCTGGAAAGGCGGCGGCAAAGGTCAATTGGGTCTGATTCTCCGAGAGAAAGAATACCATCAAGGGCATAACCCTGTCAATAACTATTTATTCGAGAAAAATTTCGAAATTTTGCTAGTTGGCGGCTGGTTGGCGTTCTATTGCCAGAGGTTCTACCAGCACAATTTTTGAAATTGCGAGCAGGACTGCGACTGGCGTTGAATTGACGGAGCTGGTTTTTCCCCCGTATAGTCAAAGATTACTTTGTACTCGAAACAGGACACGTGTAGGCGCGCGTCCGAAATCAGGGCTGGGAGTTGAGGATCGAATGGCACGAGAGATTGCCAAGGCTTACGAACCACAGCAGATAGAGCCGCGCTGGGCGGAATACTGGGTTAAGGAAGAGCTATTCAAGGCGGATGCGAATGCTCCGGGACCCGTGTTTTCGATCGTGATTCCGCCGCCGAATGTGACGGGGTCGCTGCACATCGGGCACATGCTGGATCACACGGAGATCGACATTTTGACGCGGTGGCACCGGATGCGGGGGTACAACACGCTGTACCTGCCGGGAACGGATCATGCGGGGATTTCCACGCAACGGGTGATGGTGAAGCAGCTTGCGGAGCAAGGAATCGATTACCGGAAGCTGGGGCGCGAGGAGTTTGAGCGGCGCGTCTGGAAATGGAAAGAGGAAAGCGGCGGAACGATTACAGCGGCAGATGCGGCAGATTGGGGAGAGCTGCGACTGGTCGCGGGAGAAATTCACGCTGTCGCCGGAGCTTTCCCGTGGTGGTGCGCGAAGTATTTGTGCGGCTGTACGAAGAAGGGTTGATTTATCGCGGGCACTACATGGTGAACTGGTGCCCGAGCTGCCTGACGACGCTGAGCGATTTGGAAGTGGTGCATGAGGAGCGGCCGGGAACTCTGTGGCACATCCGGTATCCCGTGGTGGGTTCGAACGAGTCGCTCGTGGTTGCGACGACGCGGCCGGAGACGATGCTGGGGGACACGGCGGTCGCCGTGCATCCGAGGATGAGCGGTACAAGCACCTGGTAGGCAAAAAGGCGCTGCTGCCGCTGATGAACCGCGAGATTCCGATTATTGCGGACGAAATGGTGGACCGGGAATTTGGGACGGGCGCGGTGAAGATTACACCGGCGCATGACCCGAACGACTTCGAAGCTAGGGCAAGCGTCACCGCCTCGCGGAAATTAACGTGATGACCGACGACGCGCATATGAACTCGAAGGCAGGGGCATATGCGGGATTGGACCGCTTCGATGCGCGCAAGAAAATCGTGGAGGATTTGAAGAGCGCAAGTTTTACTGGTGAAAACAGCGGAGCATACGGTGCCGCTGGGGTTGTGCGAGCGCTGCAAGACGATTGTGGAGCCGCGGGCTTCGACGCAATGGTTCTGCAAGATGCAACCGCTGGCAGAGCCGGCGATTGCGGCGGTGGAGCGCGGAGATATACGGATCATCCCGGAAAACTGGCAGGGCCGGTTTATTTCCACTGGATGCGGAATATCCGCGATTGGCCGATTTCGCGGCAGCTTTGGTGGGGCCACCGGATTCCCGCGTGGTATTGCCGGGAAAATGGGCATGTGACGGTTGCGCGGGAAGCGCCTGCGGCGTGCGGGACGTGCGGATCGAAAAATTTGGTGCAAGACGAGGATGTGCTGGATACATGGTTCAGCTCGGGGCTGTGGCCGTTTTCGACGCTAGGCTGGCCGACGGATACGAAGGACCTGCGCAGGTACTATCCAACAAGCGTGTTGATCACCGGGCATGAGATTTTGTTTTTTTGGGTGGCGCGGATGGCCATGATGGGCATCCATTTCACAGGGAAGGTGCCGTTTCGCGACGTCTACTTGCACAATATCGTGAAAAACGCCGAAGGACAGAAGATGTCGAAGTCCAAAGGCACGGGCATCGATCCGATCGACGTGAACCGAGAGTACGGTACGGACGCGATGCGGTTCACGCTGGCGTAATGGCGGCGCCGGGGTCGGACCTCGTTTGGACTGGAGACCGGATCCAAAGTTCACGGAATTTTGCGAACAAGATTTGGAATGCGGCGCGGTTTTTGTTTGTGAACTTGGATAAGTTTGAGCAGGGCGGGACGGCAATCGAGGAGCTGGCCTCGCCGGAAGTGCGAGCGAAGGCACCTTATGAATTCGATGGAAGTGTGCCGCTCGTAGATCAATGGCTGTATTCGCGGCTGGCGATCACGATTGAGACGGTAAATGAAGCGTTGAAGAACTACCGATTTCACGAAGCGGCCCAGAGCGTGTATCAGTTTTTCTGGGGCGATTTTTGCGACTGGTACATCGAGTGGGTCAAGCCGGACCTGCAGAGCGCGAATCGAGAACGAGCACTGGTGGCTTGGAAGAATTTGTTCGCGGCGTTCAATGATGCGCTGCTGCCTGCTTGCATCCTTTCATGCCGTTTTTGACGGAAGAGTTGTGGCATCAGTTGCCGCAGCCCGCGGGCGTGAAGTCGATTGCGCTGGACCATGTTCCCCGTATGCACAAGAGAGCTGGAGGAATTCTGGGGCGCTCGAAGAGTTTGAGGTGCTTCAGTATCTCATCACCTCCGTGCGCAACATCCGTGCGGAACAGAAGCTAGAACCTAGGAAAAAGATGTCGCGGCGGAGTTCTCGAGCAAGGAGGCAGCGGTCATGAGAACTTGTCGAACGAAACCTCGACACGATGACTACGACTGGCGTTCCTGTCGGACTTGCAGGTGATTGATGGGAAGATTGGAGTGGGCGGAGTGATGCGCTCGACGGCACGGTTTGACTTTCGCATTCCCTTTGCTGAAATTGTTGATTCGCAGGCTGAAATGGCGCGATCTAAGAAAGGAAATCGAGGGCCTGACGAAGGATATTGCTTCGAAGGAAGCGCAACTTGCTAATGAGACATTTAGCAGCAGGGCACCGGAAAAGATTATCAAAGGGATGGAAGCTACTCTGGCAACAACGGCGGGTGGAATTGCGAAAGCACATGGATCGGGTGGCAGAATTCGAAAAAAGTGATCGTTCCACGTAGCTGTCTCGTGGAACTCGTGCAGGACCGGCCACAAACCCCAACCTGCTTGTAGCGCGCGCGGAGGAAACGTAAGCTTAGGCGGCGTGGAAGTTCGCGGTGAAACCTCGATGGCTCAAGAGACTCTTCCGGGAACGACTGACAAGCGGCTGGCGGCGTTGCTGACGCTGCTGGCGGAAAACGCTACGATTGTGATTAGCGGCGCGCGGATCGCCAAGGAAATCGGCGTGTCGCGGTCGATGGTATGGCAATGGGTGCGGCAATTGCGCGGGCTGGGCGTGCGCGTGAAGGGAAAGGGCGGAGCAGGATATTTTCTGGAGAAAGTGCCGGACATTTTAACGCCCGACATGCTGCGGCAAAGGTTGAAGGGCAGCCTTTTCGGAAAGCACATCTATCATTTTTTCAAGACGGATTCGACAAATCGCGTGGCGCTCGGAGCTGGGGCACGCCGGGCGAGCCGGAAGGCGCGGTGGTGCTGGCAGAAGAACAGACGGCCGGAAAAGGCCGCGCGGGACGGACGTGGCAATCGGATCGCGCGGCGGGAATTTACGTGACGCTGCTTTTGCGGCCGCGGCTGGCGCCGGTGCAGGCTCCGCTACTAACGATGATGGCGGGACTTTCCGCGCGCGCAGCGATCGAAGCACAAACGGGGCTGGCGACGGACCTCAAGTGGCCAAATGATTTGCTGATTCGCGGGAAGAAGGTGGGCGGAATCCTAACGGAGATGCACGCGGAGCCGTCGCTGGTGCGATTTGTGATCGTGGGAATCGGGTTGAATGTGAACCAAGAGAGATTTCCAGGAGATTTGGGTGCTACGGCGACTTCACTCCGCCTGGAAACGGGAAAGCGGGTTTCGCGGCTGGAACTCCTGGTACGGTTGTTGCGCGAGTTTGAGAACGACTACAATCGATTTTTGCGGGAAGGGCCGGCGGGCGTGACGCGGAAATTCGAGGCGGTCTCGAGCTACGCACGGGGAAAACGCGTGCGGGTGACGAACGGCTACGGAGAGTTTTGCGGGAACGACGGCAGGGCTCGGGCCCGAAGGACTGCTCCAGGTGAATCGCGATGACGGGCAGTTGGTTACGGTGATTTCCGGGGACGTGGCGGAGGCGCGGTAGATGCTGCTGACGATCGATGTCGGGAACTCGAATACAGTGCTGGGTGTTTTCCGCGGGGAAGAGCTGATTGCCAACTGGCGGTTGACGACGGCAAAGCAGCAGACTATCGACGAGTACGGCGTGCTCACGCGGAATCTGTTTACGCTTGCAGGGTTGGATTGCGACGCGATTGGAGGGGTGATTATCAGCTCGGTTGTGCCGCCGGTGAATTGGACGCTGGCGGAGATGTCGCGGATTTATTTTGGACAGAAAGCGCTGTTCGTAGAAGCGGGCGTGAAAACGGGAATGGCGGTTTTAGTCGATAACCCGCTTGAGGTGGGCGCGGACCGCATCGTGAACGGAGTCGCGGCGTTCCACAAATACGGCGGCCCGTGCATCGTAGTGGATTTCGGGACGGCGATTACGTTTGATGCGATTTCCGCGCGCGGAGAGTATCTGGGCGGAGTGATTGCGCCGGGGCTGGGGATTGCATCAGAAGCTTTGTTTGCGCAGGGCGGCGAGATTGCCACGCGTGGAGATAAAAGATCCGGGCAAAGTCATCGGCACGAATACCGTCACGCACATGCAGGCGGGGCTTTACTATGGCGCGGTGGACATGGTGGACGGGATGCTTACGAGGATGAAAGCGGAGCTCGGCGGCAATGTGAAAGTGGTGGCGACGGGCGGGCAGGCGAGATTGGTAGCCAAGGGATCGAAGCAGATTCAGGAGACGGATGAATTTTTGACGTTGACGGGTTTACGATTGATTTGGGAGAAGAATCAGCCGGCCGAAACGGGAAAAGCGGCGGCGCACGAAGCAAGCGCTGCAAAGCCTGCCCCGGTCTCAGCGAAGAAAGCATAGAGGTAAACGCTGAGAGGGCTATGCGCCCTTGAGGCACGCCGGATTCGAGTCCTCCGCTTCGCCTAGGCAATTCACATGGACAGTTGGAACTACTTCAACTACTTCACGGAAATTGAAAACTATTTCTGGAAGAAGCGCGGGGCGCATTTGCTGGTGTCGCCTCTGGACTGGGCGATCATGGAAACATGGCAGAAGGCGGGCGTGCCTCTGGAAGCAGTGCTAAAGGGGATCGATAACGCTTTTGAGAGTTATCAGCGGTCGCGACGTGGCGCGGGCAAGCCGCTGAAGAGCCTGGCGTATTGCACGGACGCCGTCTTGGAAGCGGCGGAGGAACAGTTGGAGGCTGCCGCGGGGAGTGCGCCGAAGAATGGACACGCCGGCGACGAAAGAACCATTCTCGCGAGAGGAGGTGCAGGCCCACTTCGCAAAGAATGTTGCGCGGATATTGGGGGTCGCGAACGGCACAGAATCGGGGAGTGCGGGCCTGGTTGAGCGGTTGAGGGAAATCGCGAAGTCTCTGGACGCCATGATGATTCTCCTCGAGACGCCAGGCACTTTGGACTTGGAAGATTTAGAGAGGCGGCTGACGGTTCTGGATGAGAAGCTCCAGGCCACGTTGACGAGCCATGCGAGCGAAGAAACAATGCTGAAGGTCCGGCGCGAGATGGACGGACAGCTCGCCGCATACCGGCGCAAGATGAAGGCGGAGCAGATCGCGCTGGTCGAAAAACAGTACTTGCAGAAGAGGCTGCTCGAAGAGTTTGGCTTGCCGCGGCTGAGCTTGTACTACTTTTCCTGAGCCACGCTTTCCGGAAGCAATTATCTTTTCTTTCCACGCGAAAAATCGCAGAATGGGGCATTGCAGATATGTCTGACGAGTTACGATTATCGATTGAGAAGCTTGTGTATGGGGGCGACGGGCTGGCACACGCCGACGGGAATACGGTCTTTGTGCCGTTCGTTCTGCCGGGAGAAGATGGTGCGCGCGTCGGAGAGATCGAAAAAGAAGAAAGTGATTTGGGCGAAATTGCTGGAGGTGACGTCGGCGTCTAAGGAGCGGATTCCAGCACCGTGCCCGCATTTCCAGACATGCGGCGGCTGCCACTACCAACACATCGCGGCCGATGAGCAGGTTCGGCTGAAGAAAGAGATCTTGCGAGAGACGCTTTCTCGACTGGGCGGAATTTCCTGGGACGGAGCGATTCAGGAGCACACGGCGGAGCCCTACGGTTACAGGAATCGCGCACAGTGGGCGGTCAGAAGCGGGATGCCGCGGGCGCTGGGATACTTTTTGCCGGAGAGTTCGATTATTGTGCCCATTGACGAATGTCTCAGTTCTTTCACCGCGGCTGGCGCAGACGTTTGGGCGATTACAAGAGATGGCGAGGTCGGGCGCTTTGCCCACGGGGATTCTTGAGATCGAGGCGTTTGCCGATTCGGCGGACGAGAAGATTGCCTTGAACGTGGCCTTTGAGCGATTTCCTCAACCTGCATCGGAACTGGCTGCGGTGCTGCGAGAGGCATGCCGCAAGTAGAGAGTTTGCTTCTGTTGGACCAGAAAAAGGACAAGTTCGAGCTGACAGGTCCGGGATATTTGGAACACGAAGCGGGCGGATTCAAGTTTCGCGTGAGCCACTTGTCATTTTTTCAGGTGAACAGATTTTTAATCGGAGATTTACTGAATACGGTGACGGCGGGCGCGAAAGGGCGGTTGGCGCTCGATATGTACGCGGGCGTCGGATTTTTTACGCTGGCGCTGGCGCGGGCTTTTGAGAAAGTCGTCAGTGTCGACGCAAATCTTGCGGCTACGCGCGATCTCTATGCCAACGCGGAGTCCGCGGGAGTATCAGTCACCACACACAACGAACATGCGGAGGATTTTCTCAAGAAGACGAAAGAGCGGCCGGAGTTCGTCGTACTGGATCCGCCGCGTGCGGGATTGGGAGCGGAGACGGCGGAGAAACTTGCGGAGCTTGGAGCAGCGGAAATTGTGTACCTCTCCTGCGATCCATCCACTCTGGCTAGAGACTTGGCGGTTCTGACTTGTTCGCCGAGGAAACCTAAAGAAATTTCGGGGCCGAGCGTGCGGTACGAGTTGAGCGAGATGCACTTGTTCGATCTGTTTCCGCAGACGTACCACATCGAAACGCTGGTGAGGTTGAGAAGAGTCCCATGAGGCTGCCAGCCGTCGCCATCGCCGCGTTATTTGCCTGCGGCGTTGTGCTCGGCCAGGCTACTGTGGTTAACACATCGAGATCTCTCGCACACTTATCTTCTGGCTGGTTTTGGTTCCGTGGCGTTGCTTATCGGCAGCGGAATTGTCTTGGTCAGAATTCGGCCATCTCTTCCCTGCTGCCGTTTTCTCCGCATTGAGCTGGCTAATTTTGGGCGTGTTGGGCGGGGGCGTCGCCAATCAGCCCCGGACGGCGAACTACGTGCTGTCACTTGTTGAGGCAGGAGGCGTGAATTTGAAAACGCCGTTGCGGTGGCACGGACGCTTGCGGGACGAACCTGCGCGATTGCCGTGGGGCTACGGCTATGAAATCGAATTGACGGGAGTGGAGTATGAAGGCTCGTTGGTGCCTGCAAGAGGTGGAATGCGAGTCAGTTTTGCAGGGTCTCACTGACCAGCTAGCGGCGCCAGACGTTCATGCTGGAGACGAACTCGTCGTCACGACGGAAGCCAAGCAGCCGCAGATTTATAGAGACGAAGGCGCGTTTGATCGCCGCGCGTACCTTGAGCAGCAGAACATCGATCTGGTTGCGACGCTGCGAGCTCCGGAGCTGATGGAACGCACAATGGTTTCTCCGACAACTGCTGCCACGCTCTTAGCGCATGTTCGACGAAGACTGCGCGATGACATCGACATGCTTTTCTCGAACAGGCCGCAAGTCGACGGAGTTTTGCGCGCGATGCTCTTGGGTGACCGTAGCTTCGTGGAGCGGGGGGAATCGACTGATTTTCAAAAGACAGGTGTGTTTCATGTGCTGGTGGTGGCGGGATTGCATGTCGGCGCTCTGGCGGTGTTTCTGTTTTGGATTGGGCGCGTATTGAGGCTGACTCCGTTTTGGACGGCACTCACGACGCTGACGGTGCTGTTAGCGTACGTGGCCGTGGTGGAACAGAGGCCACCGGTGCTTCGCGCGGCATTGATGACGGCGCTCGTGGTGATAGGCGGATTGTTTTTCCGGCGTTTGGATTTACTGAACTCCGCGGGGATGGCGGCGCTGATTTTGCTGATTGCAAAACCCCTGGCCGTTCGTGATTCGAGTTTTCAACTGACATTTTTGGCTATAGGCTGCATCGCCGGCCTTGCTGCGCCGTGGTTGGAGAAGAATCTTCAGCCGTATGTGAAGGCGTTGCGCGGATGGCGCGACGTTACACGCGATGCGGCGCACGAACCTCGAGCGGCCCAATTTCGGATCGACTTGCGCGCCACGGCGCGTTGGATTTCCTTGCGTGTACCTAGACCCGTGGCGAACTACACCGGAGACATGCTGGCGCGTGGAATCGCGGCTTCGCTTCGCCTATGCGAACTGTTGGTAATTACATTGGCGTTGCAAATCGGGATGCTGCCTCTGATGGCGCGAGACTTTCATCGCGTAACGCTAAGCGCGCCTGTGGTCAATCTGGCGGCGGTTCCGATCACGGGGATTGTGGTGCCGCTGGGATTTCTGACGCTCGGCAGCGGACTTTTTTTACCTGCTGTGGGAAAAGTAATGGCCGCTCCACTAGCATGGGTGACAACGCTGTTGCTGCACGTTGTCCGGTGGTTCGCGCAGTTTCCGAGATGGAGTTACCGGATACCGGGGCCGCCTATTTGGCTGATAGTCACGTTTCTAACGGCTGGCGTGCTTCTTGCCGTGGCGGCGCGCAGTTCGAATTCGTGGAGCAGATGGGCCTCGCGAAGCGCGGCCGGGGTGCTGGGATTGAGCGCTCTCACAATTGGGATGTTCCCGTTTTCGCCGCGATGGTCGGCGGGAAAACTGGAATTGACGGTTTTGGATGTCGGACAGGGAGACTCTCTGTTTGTCGTGTCGCCGCATGGGAGAATGCTATTGATGGATGCAGGCGGAGGCTTCATCGGGTTCGCAGGGCATGAACAACAGAATGGAATCGACCCCGGTGAAGAAGCCGTGTCGCCATACTTATGGTCGCGCGGTTTTCAGAAACTGGATGTTGTGGCGCTAACGCATGCCCATCAGGACCACATCGGCGGATTGGCTGCAATCCTGGAAAATTTCCGGGTCGGGACACTGTGGATTGGTAGGGAGGTTGAGTCGGCAGCGCTGGCGAAACTGGAGAATCTTGCCCGTGAGAAGAAAATTCCGATCGTTCACGAACTTCGCGGAAAAGCTTTTTCGTGGGATGGCGTCGAGGCACAACTTCTCTGGCCGGAAATCTCGCCGCAGGCGGTTGGCACTTCAGCAAAGAATAATGATTCCCTGGTGCTTCATTTGGAGTATGGAGAGCGTGGGATGATGCTACCCGGAGACGCGGAGAAGCAGGCAGAGAGCACCATCGTGTCGGATAACGACGAAACCGCGCTTCGCGCCGATGTGCTCAAGGTTGGTCATCACGGCAGCAAGAATTCGACGACGCCTGAATTTCTGGCCGCGGTACGCCCGCGTGTCGCGGTGATCAGCGCGGGAGAAGACAATCCATACGGGCATCCCAACCCGGAGTTGCTCGCGCGTCTTACGGCTGCTGGGGTCAGAATTCTGCGGACGGATCATGACGGAGCGGTGCACGTGCTGACGGACGGAAAGCGGTTGGAGATTAGCTGCTTTGTGGCATGCCCGGAGCCGGACCCGAAAACGTCGTCAGCGCAGGCGCGACCACCATATCAAAAGCAAGGTGGCAAGCAATAGCACAAACCCGACGGCTGCCTGATACTCGTGGTTTTTCTTATATTGTGCAAAAGAAAAGGAGCCCGTGCTCGCGAAAGAGAGCTTCGCGGCAGTGAGCCGCGGAAAAAACAAAGGAACCGCGCGCGCATATTCGTCAAACGCGGCGCCGTGATGCTGTCGAAGCTCCGACTCTTCGCGTCGCATTACGATGGAGTAGAACAACGCAAAGTAAGCGCAAAGAATGACCGCGGATATCCAGGAGTGCGTGGCGATGGCCGCCGCAATCGTAAGGATGGCGCTGCCGAAATAGAGCGGATTGCGCGTGTAGGCATAGGGGCCGGTAACCGTGAGGACTTCCTGCTTGTGAAGATGGCCTGCAGCGCGGGCGCGAATGAATAATCCGAGTAGACCGATGGGAGCTCCCCAGAGAATGCTGCGAGGAGTCGGGTGTGCGAACCACAAAACGAGAATGGCACATGGATAGCTGAGACGCACACGCCAGCGAGAGAAAAAAGCGCCGGCGGAATTCATGCAGGGACTCCGAGGCGTCGCCGAAGCCCGTCAAAGACTTCGTCCACCTGGATTTGCAGCACCGAAGGGTGTATCTGATCGCATGCGGCTGTGCGTGGTGACGACGTTGGCTGCGCGTAATACGATGTCGTCTGTGCGATAGGGGCCGTTTCTTGCAGGATCCGTAGGACCGAAGATAGCCACGGCGGGAGTGCCAAGAGCAATCGCGAGATGGAGCGGCCCTGTGTCGCCGCCGACGATGCATGCCGCGTTGCGGAGCAAAGCCATCAATGGGCCGAGCGGACCATTGTAGGGAACAGGGTCGGCGCCACCGCTACACTCGCGAACGGCAAGAGCGAGATCGTCTTCGCCGGGGCCATAATTCACGACGCAACGGAAGCCGAGAGAGTCTCGGATCAACTTGACTTAGTTGACCAAAGCGTTCGGGCGGCCAGCACTTCGAGCGCCAGCCGCCGCCAGGACTTAGGACGATGTAGCGATCGAGGCCGAGTTGCTGCAAGTAATCGCGGATTCCGCAGTCATCCACTTGGGGAACGCGCAAGGTAAAAGGCGCGACGGGGTTACGCGCTCCAGCCCGCAGGGACAACTCTCCGTTCTGGTCGGCAATGTGCGTTGCGGAGCAGCGCACGCGTTCCGTGTAGAGAACGGGCACTCCGAACTCACGAATTGTTTCCGAGGAAAAACCAATTCTTCGTTTGACGCCGCCAAAAAAAGGCAAAGCCGCGGATTTCCATAGTCCTTGATAGTCGATTGCTGCGTCCCAGCGCTCGCGGCGCAGTGCTTCGATGGTCTTGCGCAGCGAAGGAATCGATCGCGTCTCTGCAGCCCACACTTGCGAAGCCAAGCCGCTGCTCTCGACCAGTAGCTTCCAGCGCGGATGCGTAAGCCAGACAATCTCTGCGCTTGGAAAAGTTTCCCGCAGCGCGGAAAGCGCAGGAAAGGTATGCACGATATCGCCAAGCGAACCTAGGCGCACAACCAGAAAGCGCGGCTCAGGCATGCGGGGCCTTGCGCACGGATTCGAGGAGATCACGCGTGGAGTGATCTTTTGGATCGCCGACGATGGCAACCTGTATGCCGAGTCGCGCGGCGGTGGTGCGTTCTGGCACAGTTTCCACCGTGTAGTCAGTTCCCTTGGCATGAACGTGTGGGCGAAGGTCTTCGAGCAGAGACTCAACGCTCGGTTCACTAAACAGCACGACGTAATCGACAGCTCGAAGCGCGGCAACGAGGAGAGCGCGAGCGTTTTCAGCGAGGATGGGACGACCAGGACCTTTCAGAGTGCATACGCTCGAATCCGCATTGACGCCCACGACGAGGATGTCGCCTTCGCGCCGTGCGCCTTCCAGATAGCGGACGTGGCCGACGTGGAGCGTATCGAAACAACCATTGGCAAAAACGATGCGCTGCCCGTGCTCTTTATGCTCCGCCAATTTATCTCGAAGCCTCTCGCGGGAAATGATCTTGGATGCGGCGTGGCGCATGTGTCAGGAGGCAGCCCCGCCGGCTTGCTGGCGAATGGCGGTGAGCAGTTCATCGCGGCTGACGGTAGCCGTACCACGTTTCATGACCACGAGACCGCCTGCGATATTGGCAATGTGCGCGGCTTCGAGAGGAGAAGCGCCGCAGGCTAGCGCAATCGTATAGGCGGCAAGAACGGTATCGCCCGCGCCGGTGACGTCAACGGCTTGGTCGCTTCCATAAACGGATATGTTCGTGAGGTGGTTTCCGGGTTCAAAAAGGGCCATGCCATCGCGGCCGCGCGTAACGAGCAGAGATTGCAGCTTCATTTCGGCAAGGGTAGCGGCGCCGCAACGCCTCAGTTCGGAAAGATTCTGACCTATGGAAACGTGATGGAGAGCTTCCAACTCTGCTTCGTTGGGAGTGGCCGATGAGATGCCCGACTTGGCATAAGCATGAAGGTTGTGGCGGGCGTCGAGCGTGGCTGGTGGCGCATTCTTTCGCTGCGCGATTGCTAAGCGAACCAGCTCAGGCGAAGCAACCCCAAAGCCGTAATCGGAAACGGCCAACGCGTTTGCCACACGCAGCTTCGCTTGCAGCTTTGCCTGGAGTTTCTTGCGCACCGCCTCAGGGATTGGAGAACGCGGCTCACGGTCGACTCGTAGAACCTGCTGGCCGACAGTATGGGCCCAGCCGGCGAGGAAGCGGGTTTTGGTGGGAGTCGTCCAGCCTTTTACGCGGAGGACGCCGGAGACATCGACATGTTTGCTTCGGAAGTGGGCGATGAGCGCATCGCCGGCCGGATCGTTACCGACAGCACTGACGGGAAACACACGCGTGCCTAGAGCGGCAAAATTATTGGCGGCATTGGCGCCGCCTCCAGGAGAAAAATGCGTTTCGCGGTGACGGAGAATTAGGACCGGGGCTTCGCGCGAGACACGCGAAATCTCGCCAAACTGATACTCATCGGCGACGAAATCTCCAAACAGGACGACCGTTTTCGAAGAGAACTGCTCGACATAATCCGCAAGTGCGAGAAGATCCACAGACGATGACGGCGAATACTTTTTTGCGGGGCGCTTCATTTCGTTGGCCTCAAGATCCAGTGAACCGCATCGGCAAGGTCGGCGGCGACAAAATCAGGTTGAAACTGCCACTTTGAGGCGTTCCAGAGATATTCGCCCTCGCCGTAACCCGTGCGGACAAGAATACTGCACGCGCCGGCTCGATGGGCAAGTTCAACGTCGCCGTGGCGGTCACCGATAACAAACGAGCTGATGCAGGTCGATGGCATGCTCCTTGGCAGCTCTCTCGAGCATACCTAGCTTTGGCTTGCGGCAATGGCAGCCGTCAGCCGACGTGTGCGGGCAGTAGTAAATTGCTTGTAGATGCGCGCCTGCGGCCGCGAGTTGCTGGGCCATAAGTTCGTGAACAGAGTGTACAAGCGATTCCGGAAAATAGCCTCGGCCAACACCGGACTGATTTGTCACAACAATCACAGGGAGCCCAGCTTCATTCAGCCGGCGAATCGAATCGGCGACATGCGGCAAGATACGAAATCGGCTGACATGATTCAAGTATCCGACTTCTTCGGCAATGGTGCCGTCACGATCAAGAAAAACGGCGGGACGGAGAGGGCCGGTATTCAGGCAGGACGCACCTCCCTGCTCGACATCCAGTGACGGGCGGCGGCTTCGACGGCGTCTGGCGTCACGCGAGTCATGCACCTATGATCGGTCGGACATCGGCGCAGAAAACACGGGCTGCAGTATGGCTTTTCTTGAACGATGCTGCAACGCGGCGTGACAGGTGCGGTTCCGAACGGATCGGTCGGCCCAAAGATAGCCACAACAGGGAGACCGACAGCCGCGGCGACATGCATCGCGCCTGAGTCATTTCCAATGAAGAGATGGCATTGTGAGAGAAGGGCGGGCAAATCGGCGATCGAGGTTTTTCCGGTGAGATTGATCGGTGGGTGACGCATGCCAGCTGCAATCGCGGACGAAACTGCGGCTTCCGCGGGCGTGCCAAATAGAATCACGTCCGCTTCGCTCTGCGCCTGAAGACGATTCGCTAGCACTGCGAAGCGATCCGGCGGCCAGCATTTGGCCGAGCCATAGGATGCGCCCGCGCCGATGGCGATACGCAAGCTATTTTGGCGCGCACCCGCGGAAAAGAGAAAGTCCGCGGCGCTTTGCCGATTCTCCCCAGGAACATATAAACTGATGAAGGATTGGTTTGGCAAGGAATCGAGCCAGCCGGCGCGACGAAGCAATTCCAGATAGTAATACTGCTCATGGGGTGGAATTTCGCCGGACTTAGGAACAGGAACAGCTTTCGTGAGGAGCAAACTGCGCCCATCGCGCGCATAGCCGATGCGCTCCGGAATTCCTGCGCGCCAGGCAAGCCAGGCGGCCTCGAAGGCATTCTGCAGCAGCAGGGCTACTTCGAAGTTTTGAGCGCGCAGTTCGTCCTCCATGTCGCGCTTGTCATCCACAAACATCATGTTGTCACAGACCTGCTGATGTTTGTAAATGGCGGCAACATACGGCCGCGCAAGAATCGTTATTTGTGCCTCAGGAAAACGCGAGCGCACAGCGCGCAGTGCCGGAAGTGCCATGATAGCGTCGCCAACCCAGTTCGTTGCGCGAATCAGGATTTTCATGCCGGCGCTCCGCGAGGCGACTGAAGCTTTCTGTTCTAGTGCAGCAATGAATTCGCTTTCCGCCATGAGCTCGAAATCTATCACGGCCACATAGATGGGCAAAGTCGTTACACTGCCTACGTCCGCACGCAGATTTTCCGCATCTTTTTCGGTGGTCACAAACGCGATGGCGCCTGCGCTTTGAGCCGACTTTCCAATCGTTAAGAGATCTGATGCCGTGTACCGATGATGATCACGAAAGATGCTCTGCCCGGCGATAGGAATATGCCAACGGCTCAGGTCATCAAAAAATGCCTGTGGATTGCCAATACCACAGAAAGCAAAGAAGGGACCATGTCCGACCTCGCTCGAAGGATGAGGTCGGGGTCGTGGCCATAATGACGGAAGCCGAACAAGCGTGGTCTGCGCGTAAGAAATGGAGTATTTGTGAGCGTCGTCCGCTTCGATGTCCGGGACGTTCGGTCTTGCGCGTCACAACAAGAATGTCAGCGCGGCGGCAGGCGGAAATGGGCTCCCGCAGCACTCCGGAGGGGAGTAGCCACTGATTGTTCAGTTTGCGCGAACCGTCGATCATGAGGATATCAAGATCGCGGGCGAGCGGGAGATGCTGAAAGCCATCATCGAGAAGGAAAACGTCGACGGGCTGCTGCTGTTCGATGCGATGGCCTTCGGCAAAGCGATTTTTGCCAACGCCAAATGCAACCCGGCACTGCAGGCGATGCTTCATGAGCTCGACTTCGTCGCTTGTGCCTCCAGAACCACGATAGCCGCGGCTCAAAATAGCAACGCGCTTCCCTTCCCGAGAAAATGTTCCGCGAGCCACAAGACCATTGGCGTCTTCCCGGTGCCGCCTACAGTCAAATTGCCAACGCTAATCACCTTGCCGCGTAGATGCTTTTGCTTCACCCAGCCTTTCTGATACAGCCAGGCGCGTACTCGAACGTACCCGCCATACACAAGCGAGAGCGGCCAGAGCAGAAGTCGCAACAGCAGCGGAAGATTCATTCCTTCTCTTTGGGAGCACCTTCTAGATGCCGCGCGATCTCCGCGATGGCGCGGTCTGTAGCGCCGCGGCTGCTTTCGACGAGGTTGCGAGCAGTCTCGCCCATGCGCGCCGCCCGCTCGGGATTGCGAAAGAGGTCAATCCAGGCGACGCCCGCATCCTCGGGGCTTTCCACTTGAACAGCGGCTCCGGCCGCGGTGAAGCGGTTTGCCATTTCCGCGAAGTTTTCCATCGACGGGCCGAAAACTGGAATTTTTCCAAACGCGGCCGGCTCGAGGATGTTGTGTCCACCGCTCGGAACTAGCGACCCGCCGACAAAAGCGCCGTCCGCCACACGGTAAAGCGAGGCGAGCTCGCCGATGCTATCCAGCAGAATCACAGTTACGTCATCGGGGATGGAAAACTCACCGCGTTGCGCGCCATTCTGCGAGGGCCCGGGAACAGGCAACTGGGAGCGGCGAAGGAATTTACGGTGGGATTCGTCGATGAATTCGGCGGCGGAATCAAAGCATTCCGGCTTACGCGGCGCCAGGACAAGCAGCGCTTTGGGATATTCGCCTTGCAGCGTGCCGAAAGGCAATCAGCGCATGAGGCTCCTCGGTTGCAACGACGCTGCCTGCGACGATGATCGGCGAGCGCCCACGGCGCTGCGCTTCGGACAAGCCAATTGGAGATCGGCGTGGCGGCGGGAAGTTCGAGATCGTACTTCAGGTTCCCACTGACTTGCACGCGCGCTGCCGGTGCACCCAAAGCACGAATCCGCTCGGCGTCTTTTTCGCTTTGCATGAGAAAAGCGGCGGCGCCAGCAGAGAGCACTTCGGAGAAATGGCCGAAGGAAAAATCCAAAAACGGCCGAGGAAGCGTTGATACCGTGCGAACGAGCGGTCCGAAATCCGTCCGCCGACAAATATGACAGGAACGCTGCGGCGTTGGGCTTCGCGAAGAAAGTTGGGCCAGATTTCCGTCTCCAAAACAATAACGATCGAAGGCCGAACGGCGCGCAAAGTCCGGCGAACACAGAACGCCCAATCCAAAGGAAAATAAAAAATCGCGTCGGCAAAAGGCATGCGCTCGCGCGCCAAAGCCTGGCCGGTCAAAGTAGTTGTCGAGACGACGAGGGGACGGTCCGGATAGGCTTGCTTCAATCGGCGGGCAAGCGTGATTCCGGAAATCGCTTCGCCCACGGAGACAGCATGAAGCCAGATGGCACCAGGGCGGTTCTCAGGTAGCTTGCTCAGCGTTGGGAATGAAAAACCGAGGCGCTGGCCAAGATTTGAAAAGTATTTGCCGTGGCGCAGGCCCTGCACCACCCAGTACGGCGTGAGCAGCAGGGCCGCGAGGCCCATGAGCAGGCTATAAATGAGATGCACTAATCGTGGCTCCGGCCTTTCTTCCGCACCGACGCGAGCAGGTGGTGCTCGGTGCGGGCAACCTTGCACTTCCCCCAGGAATCGAAGGCGTCGAGATGAGAAAGGACTAGTATAACCCGATGCGAAACCTAGCCATTATAGTTCCCTTTCTTGCCGCCACGCTGTTTTCCGACGGACCTGCCGCACAGCAGCCCCAAGCCACGATGAAAGCGGCCTCCCTCGAGGCGCACGAGGGTGTGACGATCTCCGCGCGGCCATGGACAGATGCGGCCACTTACAAAGCGAAATTTCAAAAGAAGTCCCCGCTTGCCGCAGGAATCGTGGCCATCGAAACGATCATCCGCAATGACTCTGACGACAGCATGAAAGTTGATCTTGAGCACATCCGATTGAATGTCACAGTGTCTGAGGACAACAGGCAAGCCTTACGCTCGTTGACGCCAGACGACGTTGCCGACGTAATGACCGACACAGGTACAAAAGACCCGACGGCAAAACACCGCGCCCCCTTTCCGATACCTTCCACCGGCCAAAGAGTGGGCCGAGACAAGAAGTGGATGGAAATACAGAAGGCTGCAGCCGAGGCGGCGATTCCGGGCAGCATCGTCGCCCCGCATCAAGCAATACAAGGATTGCTTTACTTCGATTTGCAGGGACAGTTCGATCTGCTGAGCACCGCGCATCTCTACATTCCGGATGTGCGGGCGCTGGAGAAGAATCACCCGCTGCTGTACTTCGAAATAGACCTTAGCAGGTAAGCTGACCGCCCAGGGAACTTGCGATCAATTGCGGATCATTGTTCTGAGAAATGCTGAAGAAAAAGCTGCGTCATTTGCGCGAGTCCGCACAGTCAGCTACCATCACAAGGCATCGCATCTTCGACCAATGCAGGTAAATGTTGAATCTCCTCGACGAACTGAATCCGGAACAGCGCTTGGCGGTAGAAACTACGGAAGGTCCCGTGCTGATTCTTGCCGGAGCGGGAACCGGGAAAACACGCGCTATTACCTTCCGGATGGCCAACTTGATTTCGGACGGGCGTGCCGGCCGAAGCAATTCTCGCGGTCACATTCACCAACAAGGCTGCGGAGGAGATGCGCACGCGTGTTTCCGATCTGCTGCTGCGCTCGGGCGTGCCGCCCGCGCAGCCTTGGCTTTCCACGTTTCACTCCCTGTGTGCGCGGCTGTTGCGACGGGAAGCGCCAAGTGCGGGTTTGCCTCGAGATTTCGCGATTTACGATGATGACGACCAGCTCGCTGCGGTGAAGCTGGCGATGAGCAAACTGGCCATCGACGACGACAGCCTTACTCCGCGCAACATTCTCAGCAGCATCAGCTATGCGAAAAACCATGGGAAGACTCCGGAGTCGATGCGAGGCGAAGCCATCGGCCAGGACGGGCGGCGCGCCGCGGACGTCTTTGCGGCCTATGAAAAACTGCTGCATCAAAGCAACGCCTTGGATTTTGACGACCTGTTGCTGCGATCCGTGCGGCTGCTCCGAGAAGCGCCCACAGTTCGCGAGAAGTGGCAAGCTCGTTTCCAGTACATCCACGTAGATGAATATCAGGACACGAATCGCGTGCAGTACGATCTGCTGCGCTTGTTAACGGGGCCAAAGCAAAACTTGTGTGTCGTCGGCGATGAGGACCAGTCGATTTACAGGTGGCGAGGCGCGGACGTCTCGATTTTGCTTAGTTTTTCCCGGGATTTCCCGGCGCGCGAGTCGTGAAGCTGGAGCGGAACTACCGATCCACTCAGAATATCTTGGATGCGGCAGGCGCGGTTGTCGCGAACAATCCGGAGACGACTCGGTAAATCATCTGAACGCGGCAAAAGGTGGCCGGCGCGAATCTCCGCTATTTCGAAGCGCGCGATGCGCAAGCCGAGGCGGAATTCGTGGCAGGAGAGCTGGAACGAATTTTGAGCGATGACTCCGCACAAACCTGCGCGGTCGAGTACCGGACAAATTTTCAGTCGCGCGCATTCGAGGAAGTCTTCCGCCGCCAGGGATTGCGCTACAAGCTGGTCGGTGGGTTCAGCTTTTACCATCGCGCCGAAGTTAAGGATGCGCTTGCATACGTGCGGCTGGCAATGCATCCGGAAGACGATATTTCACTGCTGCGCGTATTGAACGTGCCTCCGCGAGGAATTGGCAAAACAACCGTGGACTCCCTTCGCGAAACGGCTCGTGCGGACGCGTCTTCGCTCTGGGCCGCCATTGAAAAATTCGTGTCCGGACCGGCAGGCGGACGCGCGGTAACTCCGCTGCGCTCTTTTCAAGAGTTGATTCGCAAGCTTCAAGAAGCATTGGCCACGAAGGAACCGGCGGAGTTTCTGCGCAGTGTCCTGGAAGAGAGTGGTTACATGGACATGCTGAAAGATCGCAACACCCCCGAAGATGTCGCGCGACTGGAGAATTTGGAGGAACTGACGCGGGCCGTTGCCGAAAGCATGGAAGCGGGCGAAAACGTTTACGGACTTTTTGGATGCTGCGGCGCTGGTGAGCGACGCAGATTCTTTCGAGGGCAAACCTGGCGTGACGCTGATCACTCTGCACAGCACCAAGGGGCTGGAGTTTGATCATGTTTTCTTGACAGGGATGGAGGAAGGCATTTGCCCGCATGGCCGCTCTTTGAATGAAGAAAAAGGGCATTGAAGAGGAGCGGCGGCTGGTTTACGTGGGCATGACGCAGGGCGCGCACCTCCCTGACACTTACGCGCGCGGTCTACAGGCGTATTTTTGGCAATGAACAACAGTTACGCGCGTCGCTGCCTTCGCGATTTTTGGCGGAGATCCCCAGTGAGTTGGTGGAGACAATCCGTGGTTCGATGGCGGAGATCGGCGAAAAGCGGCGTTACGAACCTGATCCCGAGTACTCCTATTCGCCGGACGAATTTCTGCGGCGTGTGCGTGGCAAGCCGACTCCTGCCGTGGCGTCCCCAAAGCCGGCTCGCAGCGGAAACTCCTTTGGCAGGCCTGCCGTCCGACGCGGCGCGGACGCGGATCCCATGCTTGGCCGCAAAGTTCGCCATCCAAGTTACGGCGTCGGCACGATAGTGGGCGTAGAAGGCGACGAGGAAGACCGCCGCGTCTCCGTAAGTTTCCCAGGACGCGGCACAAAAAAATTCGTCGAGCGCTACGCCCAGCTGGAACCGGCCTGAACTTAGGTAAAGATCTCTCCGACAATTCCCGGACAGCAGCGCACTTGGTTGCGAAAGCCGGCATCTCAGGGTAAATTGAGCCAGGCAATCTTTCCTGAACGGCGTATCCGGTAATTCCAGGCTTCCGGCTTGCCCGGACGCGATCGGAGAGCATGGGTGGGATCACATCTCCTGCGCTGCAAGAGTATCGACCAACTCCTGTCGGACTCGGAAAACCAGGAAACGCGATTAAAGAAGTCTCTCGGATGGCTGAGCCTGACCTCGCTTGGCATTGGCGCGGTGATTGGTTCGGGAATTTTCACCGTCATCGGCACCGCGATTGCCGGCCAAAAGATGCAGGCCAGCTCCATCCTGAATGCTCCTCTCCTGGAATATCTAATCTATCATTCGCCTTCTTTTGGGCGGCCGGGTGCTGGGCCGGCCATCGCACTCTCTTTTATTTTGGTGGCCATCGTCTGCGGATTTGCTTCCGTGTGCTACGCGGAACTCGCGGCGATGATTCCCATTGCAGGCAGCGCATATACGTACACGTATGCGACGATGGGCGAACTCGTCGCGTGGATTATCGGCTGGGACCTGATTTTGGAATACGCGGTAAGCAACATGGCGGTTAGCGTCGGATTTTCCGCGCACATGGTGGACCTGCTCGACTGGTTTGGCGTCCATCCAAACCCGCGCTGGATCGTCCCGGCCTATCTGCCGAGCGGCCTTTCTGACTTGCAAGGCAACTCCCTTTACGCGCCGGGCTGGCATTTCGGATTCAATTGGCCGGCATTCCTGATCGTGATGTTGCTGACGGTCATTCTGGTCCGCGGAATTCGCGAGTCTGCGAAAGCCAACAACGTCATGGTATTTCTGAAAATCGTGGCCATCCTTGTGTTCATCACTTTCGCCATGCGCTTCATTCATCCCGCCAACTGGCATCCCTTCGCTCCGAACGGCTGGCCGGGAATTTTGACCGGCGGCTCGATCGTTTTTTTCACCTACATTGGATTTGACTCCGTCTCCACCGCGGCGGAGGAATGCAAAAATCCACAACGTGACTTGCCGATTGGCATCATCGCCACACTGGTGATTTGCACGCTTCTCTACATTGGGGTCGTTGTCGTGCTGACTGGGCTTGTGCCCTACCAAACGCTGCTTGACGATGCGGCTCCGGTAGTCAACACCATGAAGAAATTGCATTTCGGCGGCGTTCGCCTTGTCGTTTTGATTGGCGCCCTGATGGGCATGATTTCATCTCTGCTGGTCTTCCAACTTGGTCAAGCGCGCGTATGGTTTGCCATGTCTCGCGACGGTCTCCTGCCGCGCATTTTCGCGCGTGTGCATCCGACATTCCGGACGCCCGATTTTTCCACCTGGATGGCGGGATTTGTTGTTGGCATTCCTGCGGGTTTGCTGGATATCGGCACTCTTGCAGATCTTTCCAATATCGGCACGCTCTTTGCGTTTGCATTGGTCGCAGCTGGCGTGCTGATCCTCCGCTACCGAGAGCCAGACCGCCACCGAGCCTTCCGTGCACCAGGCGGCCCGCTGGCGCCCATAGTGACCATTCTGACGTGCCTTCTGCTCATGGCCGGGCTGCCGATTACGAACTGGATTCGGTTCTTTGTGTGGATGGCCATAGGCCTTGTGATTTACTACAACTTCGGCCGGAAACGCAGCACGCTCCGGGCGGCCAACGCGGGTTAGAGGAAGTGAAGATGCGGGCGGGAATCCAGAGAAAATTAACGATTCGAGCATCCGTTCTGCTCGCGCTGGCTGCAGCTGTTGCACTCGTCCCTCGGCACGCGGCGGCCTGGGGACGAAGCGCACACAGGCTTGTTGTAGACCGAGCCATCGATACACTGCCGCTGGATATCCGTGTCTTCTTCGAAGCCAACCGTGCATTTCTCTTGCAGCATGTCACCGATCCGCTGGACGCACTCGCAAAAGCTCCCGCCGAAAAGCGCAACAATCATCTTTATCTGGACAAGTACGGCCGCTTCCCTTTCGATCTCCTTCCCCGCAATTACAAGGCGGCCGTAGACAAGTACGGAAAATCAAAGCTCCAGTCCAACGGAGTGCTTCCTTGGCAGATTGGCGTCTACAGCCAAAAACTGACCGAAGACATGAAGGCAAGCCGTTGGGAGGAAGCCAAGCTGGACGCCGCATTTCTTGCCAGTTACGTGGCCGCGGCGCACGATCCGTTCAGCACGTCGGATAATTTTGACGGGAAACTGACCGGTCAGCTGGGGGTCAACGAGCGATTCGGCACTGCGCTGATCGATCGCTACTCTTCGTTCTTCCCCATGCGGCCAAATGACGCGGCGTTCATCAACGACCCGACGGACCACGCATTCGAGGTCTGCCTCAATTCGCACAGCTTGCTTGAACCAATTCTGCTAGCGGATCGCAACGCCTACCTGGCGGGGAAATCCTACTCTTACAATGACGAATACTACGACCGGTTTTACAACCAGGCGGCCGCCACATTAATCCGGCAACTTTCAGAATCGTCCACCGACATCGGCTCGTACTGGCTGACGGCCTGGACCAACGCCGGCAAGCCTCCGTTGCCGCATTGACGCTTACCGGATGACCGCATCACTCCTTCCACCTCGAATTGCTTCCCTTCCAAAGGCCGAGCTGCATTTGCATCTCGAAGGCTCTATTCAACCGGCGACGGTGTGCGAGTTAACGGGGCGGTACAACATTCTTCTCACGGAGGACGAAGTTCGCCGGCGTTACTCGTATGGCGACTTCGCGGGTTTCATAGACGCTTTCAAGTGGGTCACGTCTTTTCTTCGGGAGCCGCGCGATTATGGTCTCATCGCGCAAGACCTGGGCGAGCACTTGCTGACCCAAGGAGTTGTCTATGCCGAAGTCACACTCTCCGTTGGCGTGATGCAGCTTCGAAGGCAGCAGCCTGAGGAAAATTTCGAAGCTATCCTGCGGGCCACCGAGGAGTTTGAGAAGCAAGGGCTGCGCTTGAACTGGATCTTCGATGCTGCCCGGCAATTCGGCACCGAGGCGGCGATGGAAGTCGTAAACGCGGCGAAACGCTGCAACTCCAAAGCAATTGTGGCGTTCGGGATCGGCGGCGACGAAATGAGCGTCGCAACAAAGGACTTTCAGCCGGTCTATGAGCGAGCTGCAGACAATGGGCTTCATCTCCTTATGCACGCCGGAGAAGTTGGAGGACCGGAGAAAGTCCGCGAAGCCGTCGAATTGCTCGGCGTCGAGCGCATCGGACACGGCATCGCAGCAGCGCAGGATCCGGCGCTGATGGACTTGCTTGTAGATCGCAGAATCCCGCTGGAGGTTTGCCCGAAGAGCAATCTCTGCACTGGTGCGCTGTCGAAACAGTTGCGAGCCGCCAATGTACAAATCGGAGATCACCCGTTGCCGCAACTATGGCGCCATGGCATTCCGGTCGTCGTCGGTACCGATGATCCCGCCATGTTTCATACGACACTGCTGAATGAATATGAAAATGTCGCGAAAATGGGGCTCAACGAAAGCGAACTCAGTCAACTTGTCGAGATGAGCTTTGAACACGCGTTCCTTTCGAAAGACGAAAAGCTCTCACTCAGAAAAACTCACCATGTTTGAATCTGCAACGCTCCTGCTGCCATTGCCTCGACCTCGCACGTCCATTCGACTCTCCCTCGATGTTATACTTACCGCATGAAAGCACACGTTTGGGTGATGCCGAAGCGCACGGTACTCGATCCTCAGGGACAAACGATTCAACATGCGCTCTCTGGGCTGGGCTATGAGTCCGTCAAGGACGTTCGGCAGGGGAAATTTTTTGTCCTGAATGTCGAAGGCTTGACCCAGGAAGAAGCCGTGAAACAGCTTGAGCGCATCACAAAAGAAGTGCTCACCAATCCAGTGATTGAAGAATCTCGCTTCGAGATTGTAGAGTAAACGGGTCTCACTGTAATTGGTCGCCGTACTCGTGCCCTCGGCCCATCCCGACACGCCTCTGCCTGCGCCATTCTCAGGAGACGCCGCTCATGTGCGGAATTGTCGGTTATATAGGGCCGAAGAAAGTAGTGCCTGTAATTATCGAAGGCCTGCGAAAGCTGGAGTACCGCGGCTACGATTCCGCAGGCATTGCGGTCGTAACCCAGGAGGGAAAGCTGGAAATCCGGCGCGCCCCGGGGAAACTCCGCAATCTTGAAGAAGCGATTCAGAAGTCGCCCCTCGAGGGCACTTACGGGATCGGCCACACCCGATGGGCTACGCACGGCCGCCCCACGGAAGAAAATGCCCACCCGCACCGCGACTGCACCGGGCAAATCGTGGTTGTCCACAACGGAATCATCGAGAATTATCTCGAGCTGAAAGAGCAGCTCCAGCGCGAAGGCCACAAGTTCGTCACCGAAACGGATACGGAAGTCGTGGCGCATCTCGTGGAGAAGAATTCGCAGGGAGGCGTGCCGCTGGAAGAGGCTGTTCGCAAGTCTCTCAAAGAGCTGCGTGGCATCTACTCGCTCGTGTTTCTCTCATCCCGTGATCCGCACAAGATTGTCGCGGCGCGCATTGGCCCGCCCTCGGTCATAGGGCTTGGTGATGGAGAATATTTTGTCGCCAGCGACATCCCCGCGCTTCTCGAGCATACTCGCCAGATGTTCTTTCTCGCGGATGGCGATATCGCCGTCCTTACCAAAAACGGCGTCCACGTGATGGATCACGACGCCCGGCCGGTTAATCGCCCCGCTCACCACGTCGCCTGGGATCCCATCATGGCCGAAAAGGGCGGCTACAAGCACTTCATGCAAAAGGAGATTTTCGAACAGCCTCGCGCCGTGCGCGACACTTTGCTCGGACGCATCTCCCAGGATTCGGGAAAGATTTTCCTGGACGAGATGCAAATCTCCGAGCAGCAATTCCGCGAGTTCCAGCAGGTGCGCATCGTCGCCTGCGGAACCAGTTGGCACGCCGGCCTTGCCGGAAAGTTCATGATCGAGCGGTTGGCGCGCTTGCAGGTGGAGGTCGACTACGGAAGCGAATTCCGTTATCGCGATCCCATTCTTGATTCAAAAACTTTGACAGTCTGCATCAGCCAGTCCGGCGAGACCGCGGACACTTTGGCGGCGCAACGCGAAGCGAAAACCAAAGGCTCGCCCACTCTCGCCATCTGCAACGTCATCGGTTCGATGATCACCCGCGAAGCCGCGGGAACCGTCATTACCCACGCTGGTCCGGAGATTGGAGTGGCCTCCACAAAAGCGTTCACTGCCCAACTAGCCGCGCTCCTCCTCCTGGCTTCCTACCTCGGCCAGATTCGCGGAAAGCTGGAACCCAGCGCAGCCGTAAAACTCATGCAGGAATTCACGCGTATTCCCCACAAGATGGAAACCATTTTGCTGGCGGACGCCTCCGGCTTCTACGAAAACCTCGCCCGCCAGTTTTTCCGCTACACCGATTTCCTCTATCTAGGCCGGGGTATTCATTATCCGATTGCCCTGGAAGGCGCTCTAAAACTGAAGGAAATTTCCTACATTCACGCCGAAGGCTATCCCGCCGGAGAAATGAAGCATGGGCCGAACGCCCTCATCGACGAAAACCTGCCCGTCGTCGTTTTGGCGACGCGCGATGACAGCGACCCGGAATCCGTCACGCGCTATGAGAAGAGCGTTTCGAATATCCAGGAAGTGAAAGCCCGTGATGGCATAGTCATTTCCATCGTGACTGAAAAAGACCGTCTGGCGCGCGAGGCTTCCGACCACATCATCGAACTGCCTCCTGCGCCGGAAATTCTTGCTCCTTTGTTGGAAATCATCCCGTTGCAGCTTCTCGCTTACCATATCGCTGTCCGTCGCGGTTGCGACGTCGACCAGCCGAGAAACCTCGCCAAGTCAGTGACGGTCGAATAGCATTACAAACCGTTTCTTAGACTTCTCCGGCACTTCTTGCTCTGCTCTTTCTCGCCGATAGGCCCACGCGCTATTTTCCGCTAAAATAAAAACATGTTGCGCCTGCTCCAGTTCTGCTTGGGACTCCTTGTTTCTCCCTCGTTTTTTCCAATGGCCCCCGCGCACGCGCAGGCACCAGCACCGGCAGCCGCCGTCCTTCATGAAATTCGCATCGAGGGCTTGAAAACTCTCTCGGAACCACAAGTCGTCGCGCTCTCTCAGCTCGAAAAAGGCTCCCAGGTTGGAAAGGCAGACTTGCAGGCAGCCGCGGACCGCCTGTTACAAACCGGAATGTTTTCTAAGGTGAACTACACTTTCCAGACACGCAGTGAGGAACTGACGCTGACTTTTCAGTTGGAAGAAGCCCGGCGCGTTCCGATCTATTACGACAATCTCCCGTGGTTTTCTGACGGCGAGCTGGGCGATGCAATTCGCAAGAAACTGCCCTCTTTCGATGGCACTCTCCCCGAAGCCGGCGGTGTTGTGGATCAGGCTAGCGACGCCATCAAAGATCTGCTGGCATCGCATCAGCTAAATGCCACGCTCGATCACGAGCTTATCTCTAATCCTCTTGGCGAAGGCACAGTCCAGGAATTCCACGCCCAGGGCGCGGCGCTCTACATCGCCAGCCTGGACTTTGGTGATCCGTCGCTCGCTTCCTCTCACACCGTGCAGCAGCAACTCTCCGAGGTGTTGGGAAAACCATACTCGCGGATGACTATCGATCTTTTTCTCTCCGAACAACTGCAGCCCCATTATCTTCAGCAGGGATACCTGCGCGTTAAGCTCGGCCCTCCAGAGGTGCGCCTGACGGGCAACCCAAATCAGAAACTGCCTGAGCAGATTCCCGTTTTTGTCCCGGTTGTGACTGGCGCCGTCTATCATTGGAAAGCGGTGCAATGGTCCGGCAATTCCGTTTTGTCCTCCATTACGCTTTCCAATGAACTAGGACTGAAACCTGGGGATGTAGCCGACGGCATGCAGATCGAAGCTGGTTGGGATCGCGCGCGGGAAGAGTACGGACATTTGGGCTATCTCGATACAAAGATCGACCCCGTCGTCTCCTACGATGATCAGGCACACACTGTGTCCTACAACGTCTCCGTGGTCGAAGGAGTCCAGTATCGCTTCAACACTATGGTTCTGACGGGGCTCTCGCTCGCCGGCGAGAACCGCATTCATCAAGCGTGGCCCACCGCACAGGGCGCCGTCTTTGACAAAACTCTATTCGAGAATTTCCTGACCAAACTACAGTCCCATCCCGCTGATATTTTCGGCGAGTTGCCCGTTCACTACGACACTGTCGGGCACTGGCTGCGCACGGATGCGGACAAGCACCTTGTCGACGTGCTGCTCGATTTCAAGTAGCGTCTTATTCGAACGCCGCCTGCGCAGTGAATAGGCCACGCGGTAGGGTATACTCTCGATGGAAATGAATACACTGGTGCGTATCCACGTCTCGGACCATGAGCAGCTCTCAACCGCCGAAAAAGAGCTCTTGCTCCTAAAACAATTGGCTGAGTTCCCTTCCCTGATCGTAGCGCTTTCCGGAGGCGCCGATTCCGCATACCTCGCCTGGGCCGCGAATCGCGCGCTCGGCGAACATGCCTTGTCCGTGACCGCGCTTTCTCCCAGCTATTCTGCCCATGACCGCGCCGCAGTCGAAGACTTTGTCTGCAAGCTGGGTGTGCGCCACGAATTTATGGAAACGCACGAAATGGAAAATCCCAAGTACCGCGCGAATGCGCCGGATCGCTGCTATTTCTGCAAAGACGAACTATTCAAAGTGTTGGACGTGACGGCGGAGGAGCGCGGATTCGCCGCTGTAGCCTACGGTGTGAATGCCGACGACACTTTGGATTTCCGTCCCGGCCACCGCGCCGCAACGGAACACCGTGTCCTTGCCCCACTTCTCGATGCAGGTTTGCGCAAGCCCGAGATTCGCCTGCTTTCCCAGCGCGCAGGACTGCCCACCTGGGACCGTCCCGCTTCCGCGTGTCTTGCCTCACGCCTCCCTTATGGGACGGAGGTGACGCCGGAGCGGTTGGCTCTCGTCGAGCGCGGCGAAGCAGCTCTGCGTGAACTGGGCTTCCGGCAATTTCGCGTCCGCTTGCACGAAAAGCTGGCGCGAGTGGAAATTGCTCCGGAAGAAATGCCCGCGCGATGTCGCCGGAAATGGCCTGCCTCCATCTCAGCGCGCCTCAAGGAGCGTTGGGTTCACTTATGTTGCGCTGGATCTGGAAGGCTACCGCCAAGGTTCGTTAAATGAGGGCCTGGTTCGGTAAGAGGGCTCCAGCCACCCTGGGCAACAGGAACATATTCCCCTGCAATTGCGTATCTTAATGTCAGGGAAAGGTCAGAGGAGCGCCAATTTTGGCGCTGGAGGAAGAATGAGGCGGCAGCTTAGGTTAGAAGCACTCATCGCATTGTTCCCTTTTGTTTTAGCGCTGGCAGGCTGCCAAATGGGGCCCTCCGTATCCGGCAGCTTCGACCGCTCATTGGATGTTTCCGGCCCCATCCGGCTCGAATTGTCGAATGTCGCGGGTGATGTGTCTATCGTCGGCAGTTCCGACGGCAAAGTGCATGTGCACGGCGATGTCCGTGTCTCCGGATTTGGCTTTGGGAACCCACAGACACGCCTGGATGATATCCTTGCCAGCCCTCCCGTCGAACTTAAAGGAGACACCGTTCGCGTCGGCAAAGAAATGACGCGCCTGCGCAATGTTTCTATCGCCTATGCCATCGAAGTGCCTCGCGATGCGGAAGTGAGCTCATCGAGTGTCTCCGGATCGCAGTCCGTCCGAAACGTCCGCGGCCCGGTGCAAGCAGAATCCGTGTCTGGATCGGTTCGCGCGCAGGGCATTGGCCGGGAGGTCAAATTATCTTCGACCAGTGGGTCAGTCACCGCCGAAGATTGCGGGAATGACGTTCGCGCCACGAGTGTTTCCGGGAGCGTGACCGTTTCGACCGCCAAGGGAGATGTTTTAGCTCATTCCGTCTCAGGGGACGTTCAGGTAAGCAATCCGGGTGGTCGCGTGGACACCAATAGTTCCAGCGGATCGATCGAAGTGCATGGGGCCAACGCGGACGTGAAAGCCCGCTCCACCTCCGGCAGCTTGACGGCTCAGGGGAATCCCAGCGGCAACAGCTATTGGGAGCTGAGGACCGTCTCAGGCTCCGTGCACATCGCCGTGCCCCCCAGTGCGAGTTTTCATTTTTCCGCCGGCGCCGTATCCGGCCAAATTCGCACGCAGATCCCCATCGTGATTGAAGAACAGGGCAAACACTCATTGCGCGCGCATATGGGTGACGGCGGCGGACGCGTGGAAGTTCACACGGTCTCCGGTGCCATCGAGTTGCAGGGCGCTGAATCTGTTGCCCTTCAGCCCCCGGCCTAAGGCAGCGCTACAAAGTTCCAACCCAGTTCGGCATTTTCCGGGCAAACAGACTAGAATTCTAGCTTGTGAGCTTCCTGTGGCAACGTTCTGCCCTTTTGCTCGCTTTATTTGCGATCGTGCAATTGTGTCCCCTGAGCTCTTCCGTTGTCGCTCAGCAAAGTGCAAGTCAGACGAAACAAACTCCAGGGTCGAACTCTTCCTCTCCCAAACAACCTCCTGCCACAAAAACTCCTTCTGAAAGCGAGCAGTTGCAACAAGCGATCGACGGCGCCGGGAATGATCGCGTGGCCCTCGTCCACAACCTCGAGGAATTCCTCGACAAATATCCGGAAGCGAGCAAGCGCCCTCAAATTTACCGCGCTCTTGTTGAAGCCTGTCTGCAGTTGCAGGACTCGCGTCGTGCAGCCGATTATGCGGAGCGCATCGTCGCTCTTGCACCCGAAGACATCTCCATGACCGTGCTCGCCATTCAGCTCCTTGAGCGAACTGGCGACGAACCGGCCCTACGCCGCGCCGTTAGCTATTCCTCGCGGGTCTTGGACTACATCGGCCGCAGCAGCGCCGAAGACAAATCTCCCAAAATCTCGAAGGAAGAATGGGAGTCTGAAGAGAAGCGCGACAAGATGAAGATTCTCGCGCTCCGCGGAAGGCTTTCCTTCAAGCTCCACGAGAACGCCGCTGCCGAAAAGGACTTTCGGGCTGCCATGGCGCTGTCCCCCAGTGCTGCGGCAGGAGAGAAACTCGGCGAAATTGCCGAACTGAATAAGGACTTCGCAGGCGCCATCCGGGAGTATGCACGAGCGTTTGCCCTGGCCGACGCCTCCGGTGGTGGCGCAATTCGCAAGGAAATACGCCAAAAGCTGGGCAATGTCTGGCGCCTCGCGCATGGCTCCGACCAGGGTCTCGGCGACTATCTCTTGCAAGCATACGACGAGGTCTCTGCGTCCTCGGATGCGCCGAAACCAAAGCGAAACGCCGCCGCTAAAGAACCCTATGAGTTCACCTTGCGAAACGCCCGGGATGGTTCTCCTTATTCGCTCGCGGAACAGAAAGGGAAAATCGTAGTCGTGAATTTTTGGGCCACGTGGTGCGGCCCCTGCCGCGCGATGGAACCGCATTTCGAAGGCGTCGCCGCGCAATTCCACGGAGTCGCGGATATTGTCTTCCTTGCTGCGGATTGCGATGAAGATGAAAGCCTGGTGCCGCCCTATCTCGAGGAAGAAAAACCACGTGCAACAGTGGTTTTTGCGGACGGGCTGGACCGGCTCCTCGCTGTCAATTCCTTTCCTACGGTCGTTGTGCTTGATCGCACCGGAAAGATTGCCTATCGCGCCGAGGGATTCGATCCCGGCGATGTCGAAACGGAATTGTCCAGTGCAATCCGTCGTGCCTTGACGGCCAAAAAAGAAAGCGCTGAGAAGCTCCGTCAGGGCGCCAAATCAGCGCCATAGTTCGATATAAATTCCTCGAAATCGTCCACTTCGTCCATGTCCTTGCCCACGAACCGGATGGTGTGCGAATCCACGCGCTGAACGATTCGCAGATAACTGAGCACTTCAGCCGGCATGTAGTTCTTGAATGTAATTTCCAGCGTTACCGGAGTTCTAATTACGTAGGGTTTGAACTCGCGGAGCCGGCCTAACGCCGATTTCACGCCCGCAAGGATTTTTTCGCAGGATGCCGCGGGCGTAAGCGTCTCCGCGGAATGAAAACTCAGCGATTTCTTCGTGTCCACCGTCTCGATGTTTCCAAGTCGCGATTTGATCTCTTCCACAGCGGCGTCATCGCCCGAAGCAAAAATAATCGGGACGCCCTTTGCGCCTGCGTAAGCGGCGTTAAATTCCCCTTCTGTCACCGCGTTCCCATTCAACGTTACGCGCGTGTAATGCGCGCTAGAAAACGTGTGCGCGCGAACGCCGTTCAGATTCGTCGTGGACGCGTGATACCCGATAAATATCGCGGCGTTGAAGCTGGAATCCAGCCCGGCCATCATCCCGCCGTGCCGCGGCCAGGCCCGTACAATACGCACATCCTTCGGAAACTCCTCAACCAATAGATTCTCACCGTTTCCGTGTGAGTCGCTTACCACAATCTCGCCCGCTCCCGCCTCTTTTGCCGCTCGAACGGCTGCAAGCGTCTCATCCGTCATGAAATGCCGGAAGCGTTCGTATTCAAATCCACCAGGAACTAACTGATCCGCGGTTACTACGCCCGCCACGCCCTCCATATCCACCGAGATGTATACTTTCAGCTTTTTTGCCGCATCCGCAGGCCCCTGCGCTGAGCCTTGCCGCGCCGCAACAAGCCCCATCACGAAGAAGGCTCCAAAAACTAACACGCAGGTAATAATCCGCAATCTGAAACGCATCATGAAAAAACCTCTCACTTGGCCGAATGACTTCGGCTGCTCTCGTCCGCGCTAGCCTGCTTCCGCTCCGCCGCCGAAGCCGCAGGGAACGCCAGCGCGACTTCCCGCGCAGCCAGAATCGTATTCACATGAATTCGTATCGTATCTTCGACGCGCCGTGCGTATCCACCCGCCAGGGCTGTCGCAACAGGAATCCCTCTCCGCCGCGCTTCTTCAAACACTCTGCGGTCGCGCGTTTTAAGTCCGCCCTTGGTCAGTGACAATCCCCCAAGCTGGTCCTCGCAAAACGGATCTGCCCCACCGACATAAAAAAGTATCTCCGGCCGAAATTCGTCCAACGCCGTCTGAACGGCCGGAATCAACGCGCCAAGGTACTCGTCATCTTCCACGCGGTCGGCCATCTCGAGGTCCACATCCGAGGGCGGCTTGTGCGCCGGATAATTATTTTCCTGGTGGATCGAGAGCGTGAAAACCGATTCGTCATCGGCAAAAATGGCCGCAGTCCCATTGCCCTGATGCACATCCGTATCAACAACCATGGCTTTTCGAATTTCTCCGTCGTACTGCAGCCTTCGAATGGCCACCGCAACATCATGGATCGCACAAAATCCCTCGCCATGCCCTGGATACGCGTGATGAAAGCCGCCGCCGAGGTTGCATCCAAAACCGTCGCGCAACGCCGACTGTCCCGCAAGGATCGACCCGCCGGCGGCAAGCCAGCACGCTTCCACTGCCTCGCGCGAATACGGAATCTCCAGTCTCATGATCTCGCTCGCGGATAGCGTGCCAGTCTTCAGCTTTCGTACCCAATCGGCGGTGTGCACACGGAGAATGTCTTCGTCCGATGCGGGCTCTGGCGTAAGGAAATCCTCGCCGGTCGCAATTCCCTCCCGCACAAGCGTTTCCGCAATCAGGTGGAATTTCTGCGAAGGAAAAACATGTTCGCCGAGATTTAAGTCGTAGCCTTTGTGATAAACAAGTTTGAAGGGCAACATGAGCAATGCCGCGCGCGGTTCCAGTGGTTTACGCTCTCAATTCTTCCGTCGTAGGCGCACGGCACGCCGTGCCCGCTCTTTGCAAACCTCAGCCGTCAGTTCTCGCGCTCAAGAATAAAATCCGGCAACGTCAGCAGCGCTCGCCCATACTCCGTATCCCCGCGCCCTTCCAAACAGGCTTTAGCCCGGTGCGCATATTCATGCGCAAGATTCCGCGCCCGATTGAGCGCCCCGGAATCGTGAACCAGCGAAACAATCGTCTCCGCGCGCACCGAGTTGAATTCTTTCTCTTCGAGCACCCGCGCCACAAGCTCTCGCGCGTCTCGATGGCCATTATCCATGGCGTAGATCAGCGGCAGCGTGACCTTTCCTTCTTTCAAATCGCTCAACACCGGCTTCCCGAGCTGCTCCGCCGAAGCCGTAAAATCCAGCAGATCGTCTACCAGCTGAAATGCCAGCCCTGCGTAACGGCCGTAATCGGCCAGCGCCTCCTCCTCCGCGCCTTCCAGGCCGCCAAGTACCGCGCCTAATCGCGCGCAGCCGCTGAAGAGACACGCCGTCTTGTACGTCGCAAGCCGCAGCGCATCGTCCTCGGTAACATCGATGCGCCCAATCTTTGCCAGCTGAATCAGTTCGCCTTCCACCATTTTTTGCGTGAGATCAATCAGAATATCCAGAATGCGAAAATTTCTTTCTTCCAGCGCCATCTGGAATGACTGCATGTACAGCCAATCGCCCGCAAGGACGCTGCGATGATTGCCCCAGCGCGAATTCGCCGAAGGACGCCCGCGCCGCGTGTTCGCGCTATCAATCACGTCGTCGTGAATCAGCGTAGCGCTGTGAAGCAGCTCCACGACCGCCGCCAGACGGATCGCACCCGGACTGCGCTGCCCCGTATACGCATTGCAAAGCAGCAGAAGCGCGGGGCGCAGCCGCTTCCCTCCACCGCCGAGAAGGTAGCTAGTAATCTCCGAAACCGGTTCGAACGCGTCCGCGCTCTGTCGCGCGAGCTCTTCCTCAACCAAAACCAGGTCGTCGCGGACAAGATCAAAAATCTCTTTGGCAGTGAGCAGCGCGATAGCCTTCCTCCCTTGGCCTGCATTCATGGTCGAGACTCCGCAGCCGCGGACATGGACGGCCGGGAAAGGCGGAAGAAGCGCCGGAAATTTCCCGCTGTCCTGGCGGCGAATTCTTCCGCGGGTAAGTCTCTCACACTCGCAAGCGTGCGCGCTACTTCCGCAACGTATGCCGGTTCGTTCCGTTTTCCACGGTACGCCTGTGGCGCAAGATACGGCGAGTCCGTCTCAATCAAAATGTTTTCAAGCGGCAAAGCCTTCGCAACGTCTCGAAGATTCTGCGTTTTCGGATAGGTTGAATTGCCCGCAAAAGAAATCAGGAAGCCCATGTCTACGCCGAGCTTGGCATCTTCAAGAGTGCTGGTGAAGCAATGCAGTATTCCGCCGAGTCCACTAGGACGCCAAACTTCTTCGATTAGCCGCAAGCAATCCGCCCAAGCGTCGCGGCAATGAATGATAATCGGCAGCTTCGCTTGTGCAGCCAGCGCCATCTGATCGCGGAACACGCGCTCCTGCGCATCGCGCGGCGAATAATCGTAAAAATAATCCAACCCAATTTCACCCCAAGCGATCACCTTTGGATGTTTCGCGAGCCGAGCCAATTCATCCAGATGCGCCTGCTTCACTTCTTTTGCTTCGTGCGGATGAATCCCTACGGTCGCGTAAATCCAATCGTGCAGCTCCGCAAACGGCAATGCGGCATCTAATTTCTCCGGCCCCGGTCCAGTCCCGATAGCCAGCAGTGTCGTTACGCCAGCAGCCCGAGCCCGGTCCAGCATCGCATCACGATCCTCCGCGAACTGCGGAAAATCGATGTGTGCATGTGAATCGATCAGTTCCATGGTTTTGTGGCACAGGCAATCTTGCCTGTTCTCTTCCATCGCCGTCCCCGCGGCTCGCGCGCAAACAAAATTGTTTCCGCCTCTACTTGAGGCGTGCTCCGATTTCAACGTCTTCATCGGGGAAGCCCACCAGGACCGGGCGGCCTTCCGGACCGACCGAGGCGGCCACGATCATGCCGTTGGACTCCACACCGCGGAGCTTGCGCGGCGCGAGATTCACGACGACGGCGACCTTTCGCCCAACCAATTTGTCCGGCTCATAAAACTGCGCGATCCCCGCGCAAATCTGCCGTATCTCCGTGCCGATATCAACGGTCAGCTTCAGCAACTTGTCCGCGCCGACGATGCGCTCGGCGGTCTTCACCTGCCCCACGCGCATTTCGACTTTCGCGAAATCCTCGATGCCTATTTTTTCGTTCGCGGCAGGAGCTGCTGCCGCAGCGGCGGCCGTTCCTGCCACAACAGGCGCGGCTACAGGCGTTGTCGCCGCAACAGGCGAAGGTGCGTTCTGTGCTTCTTTTTCCATGACTTCCATCCTCTCGATTGCTTCTGCTTTCTCAATTCTTGGGAACAATGCCTGAGATTTTCCAAGCGCGGTGCCTGGCGCAAGCTGTCCCCAGCGCAGACCCTCCAACGCAAGTGCGCCTAACGCACCGGATTGGCCAAGCAGCGCCCACACTTTTGCAGTGCTTTCTGGCAAAACGGGGTGCGTGAGCACCGTGACAATGCGCAAGACCTCAGCCGTTGTCCAGAGTACCGAGGCCCGGCGCTCTTTATCGTCGCCTGTTTCGCCGAGTGACCACGGCTTCTCCACCGTCAAATATTTGTCCGCCGCGGAGATCAGCGACCAAATCAATTCCAATGCCCGTGAGAATTCCAGATTGTTGTAGTGCTCCATGACTTCGCCGATGGCTGCCTGACCTTCCTTGGCGAGCGCCATGTCTTGCGGCTGCAGTGCACCGGGTTTTGGAATTTTGGCAGAACAATTCTTTTCAATCATCGCCGCAGTGCGGCTGGCCAGATTCCCCAGCCCATTGGCGAGATCGCTGTTGTACCGCGTGACCAGCGCGTCATAGCTGAAATTCCCGTCCTGCCCAAAAACCGTTTCGCGCAGCAAATAATATCGAAGCGCATCCATGCCCAGGACATGCACAATCGGCCGCGGCCGCACCACATTTCCCAGCGATTTGCTCATCTTCGCGCTGTCCATCAACAGCCAGCCATGCGCCCAGATCTGTTTTGGCAGCGGCAAACCGGCGGCCATCAAAAACGCAGGCCAATATACTGCGTGAAAGCGAATGATCTCCTTGCCGACCAGATGCAAATCGGCGGGCCAATAACCGGATCTCTCATAGTTGGGACCGCCCACCGCGCTCAGATACGCCGTGAGTGCGTCGAACCACACATAAAACACGTGTGGCTCTTCGCCAGGAACCGGAATGCCCCAGCGAATAGTCGTCCGCGTGATGCTTAAGTCGCGAAGTCCGCCTTCGACGAAGCTCAACACCTCGTTCCGGCGCGATTCCGGCTGAATGAAATCCGGATGCTTGGCATACCAGTCGAGAAGCGGCCTTTGAAACGCGGATAGTTTGAAAAAATAGTTTGGCTCGGTGACCGTTTCTGTGGGACGCCCGCAATCCGGACAATTCTCCCCGGGCTTCACGTCCACATAGGCGTTATCGTAAATGCAGTATTGGCCCGTGTAGTGCCCTGGATAAACGAATCCATTTTCGCGGCAAAGTTTGAACAGCCATTGCACCGTGTGCGCGTGTTTCAAGTCCGTCGTGCGAATGAACTCGTCGCCCTGGACTCCTAGCTCATCCCAAAGCGCCTTCCACTGCGCCGCCATTTTCGCCACAAACTCGGATTCCGGAACGCCCGCCTTCTTCGCCGACCGCTCAACGTTTACGCCGTGCTCGTCCGTCCCAGTAGTCATCACCACGTCGTAACCGAGCATCCGCTTGTACCGCCGTATGGTGTCGCACACAATCGTCGAATAGGTGTGTCCGATGTGCGGCAAGCCGTTCGTGTAGTAGATCGGCGTCGTCAGATAGTATTTTGGTTTCCCCGCCATTCTTCTCCGTTCTCTTCCCCAGTGCCCCGCTTTTCGTCCTGGAATTCCCTATTTCCAATTTCGTTTTTCGAATTTCGATTTTCTCCTCTTCAACTCCTTTCGTAACTTCGCATGGCCTCCGCAATCACCCGCTGTAAAGGCACATTTTTCTCGACGGCTAGTTTACGGCAATCTTCATATTCCGGCGCAACATGGAGGATCCGCCCGTTCACGCGCGACACCTTAATTCGCACGTCTCCGTATTCCGTCGCCACGCTCACCCATTCTCGTGGCAGCACTCGCCGCTGTGCTCGATAGGTGCGCGCGCCGAACGTGGTCGTCTCGGCAAAAATCAGCGACATCAGCGTATTCGTGTCCTGCGGTTTGCACAAAACTGTCAACAACGTCCCCGGCCGGTTCTTTTTCATCTGCACCGGCGTCGTATAAACGTCCAGCGCGCCCGCACCAAGCGCTTTTTCCAAAAAGTAGCCGTAAATCTGCGGGTTCATGTCGTCGAGGTTGGCCTCGATGACGGCAATCTCTTCGTCGAAGCCCGAGCAAGGACCGCCTGTGCGTTTTCTCTCGCCGCCCGCCTCCCCTACCATAATCCGCAGAACATTCGGCTGGCCCTCAAGTCCGCCGTTCCCGCGCCATATCCGATCGCCGATACGCTCATCGCTGGCTGCGGCCCAAAAGCGTCGCAAAGTGTCGCAACAATCGCCGCACCCGTCGGTGTCACCAGCTCCTTTTGCACGCCATTGGAATAAGTTGGCTTGCCTTGAAGCAGATTGGCGGTTGCAGGCGCAGGCACCGGCAAAACTCCATGCGCCATTTTCGCCGTGCCGCCCCCCACATTCAGCGGCGAACATGCAAACTTCTCGATCCCCAGCACCTCAAACCCGATGCACGCTCCGACAATATCCACTATCGCGTCCACCGCCCCAACCTCATGAAAATGAATCTTTTCGAGTGGCACATCGTGGACCCGCGCTTCCGCTTCCCCCAGTTTCTGGAAAATCGCGGCGGCTCGCTCGCGCACAGCTGGAGCCAGCTGTGACTTTTGCAAAATCTCCAAAATTGCGTTGAGCGACCGGTGTGTCGACTGATCCTCCGTCTTTACATTCACATACGTCGCGGCCATCCCATTCTTCCAAACCTTTTCCGCCGTCAATTCCCATCCCGGAACCTGCAAATCGCCCAATCCCTCGCGCAAGATGCTCGACCGCGCAACCAGCATCGACCAGCGCGCCCAGCGTCATGTCTCCGCTAATTCCGCTAAAAGCAATCAAAATACGCAATTTTCATGACAGGACGCCGCCTCGCGGAGGGACCGTGCACTTCAAAAATCCGCGCCCTTGCTGAAAGCCTTCAAGGAAGGCTCTTAATTAAATATCGATACTATCGGCGCAACCAAAGTGTGTCAAACTCCCCCGCCGCATTCGCCGTCCGGTCGGGACGGCAATTTTAGATTGGTCTAGACTCCCTGTCTGAAGGGTTTTGGTGCATTCCTCCGCTGGTTTGCAACTCTCGGCCGCAGGTATCTTGCTGGAAAGAAAGTTCTTACCAGTAATTACTTGACAAAGATAATGCTTATGATATAATTTCCCAAGTTTAAGCGGCACGATTCTTCGTGCCTGACGAATCATGTTCTCTCGCCACGCGGTCCCCTTTAAGCCCCGTGGCACCAGAACATCCCGAATTCCCGCCCAAGTTGCGCCTCTAACTCCTTTATTTGCCACTCTTACAAGGCGACCGCAACTCTCTCATTCCTTGGACTTTGAAACCCTTTATTTTGATATTCTTGCACAACTTTCACGCGTAAACCCTTTGTTTGCCACTCTTACGAAAAACACCCGGGGTGGGGGGTACTCTGCACCCATCCCGCTTCCCCCTCTCCGTTACCTTTTGACGCTATTCCTCCCCTCCACTTATACTCACTTCTCTTTTTCCTACGAGGGACTGTGTATCTGACAATTGCCAACCGCCTCCGCGACGCTCTCGCGCGCTACATCCAGGAGCATTACTCGATTTCTCTTGATATCGTTCTCGATCGCCCTCCCAAAATCGAAATGGGCGAGGCCGCCTCGCCCGTCTGCTTCGAGCTAGCCAAGCGCCTCAAAAAAGCTCCGCGCATCATCGCGCAAGAGATTGCAAACGGGCTGGGCAAAGTCGAAGGCATCGCGCACGTGGAGGTTGCGGGCGGGGGATATTTAAATGCCTACTTCGATCGCGCAGCTTTCTGGGGTGACATCTCGTCGTCGCAAACAGCGGCCCGCTCGCCACTTACCACTCGTCACTCGCCACTTCCTTCGACGAAAATATCCGGAAAAATCATCGTCGAGCACACCAGCATCAACCCCAACAAAGCCGCGCACATCGGCCATCTCCGCAACGCCGTCCTCGGCGATACCATGGCGCGCGTCCTTCGCCACGCCGGAAATCCCGTTCAGATCCAAAATTACATTGACAACACCGGCGTCCAGGTCGCCGACGTTGTGATCGGCTTTCTCGATATGCAGCGCCTCACTCCGGTTAGCGTGAAAATGGCCGCCACGCAGCCGCGCTTCGATTACTTCTGTTGGGATCTCTACGCCAAAGTCACCCACTTCCTGGAAGAGGACAAATCGCGCGCCGCCGAACTTCGCGCCCGCACCCTCAAAGCCATTGAAGAAGACCGAGGCGAAGAGGCCGAAGTCGCCCAAGTCGTCGCCGACACCATCGTCAGCCTGCATCTCAAAACCATGGCTCGCCTCGGCATTTCGTACGAACTCCTCGCCCGTGAGAGCGAAATTCTTCACCTCAGGTTCTGGGATGCCGCCTTCGAGCTGCTAAAAAAATCCGGCGTCGTTCAACTCGTGAGCGCCGGAAAAATGGCCGGCTGCTGGATCATGCCCTGGAAAGAAGAGGTAAAGAATGCAAAGGAAGTTAAGGAGGTAAAGGATCAGACTGAAGGCCCTGACGCCGGCGCCTCTTTATCCTTTACGTCCTCTACTTCCTCTACCTCCTTAACCTCCTCTGACGAGGAAGAGAATATCCAAGACAAAATCATCGTTCGCTCCAATGGCACCGTCACCTACGTCGGCAAAGACATTGCCTACCAGCTCTGGAAATTCGGCCTTCTCGGCAAGGATTTCAACTATCGCAAATGGCCGGCCGCGCCCGAAGGCGAAACCGTTTGGGCCACAACCACCATCGAGAACGATCTGGCCGCTCCGCATTTCGCCGAGCCCGCAAGTGCGGTTTACAACGTCATCGATACGCGCCAGTCTTACGTGCAAGATGTCGTAGCCGAGGCCTTGCGTCGCCTCGGCCACGCCGACGCCGCCGACAAGTCCATTCACCTGTCCTATGCCTTCGTCGTGCTCACGCCCCGCTGCGCCGCCGAAATGGGCTACGAACTCTCGCCCGAGGAAGCCAAGCTCCCCTTTATTCAAGTCAGTGGCCGCAAAGGCTTCGGCGTCAAAGCCGACGACCTCATCGATAAACTCGAGGCGGCCACGCTCGCCGAAGTCCAACAACGCCACGCCGAAATGCCCGAAGCCGAGCAGAAGAAAACCGCCCACGCCATAGCCGTCGGCGCCCTGCGTTTTTTTCTGCTGAAATTTACTCGAAATGCGATCATCGCCTTCGATTTCAAGGATGCATTAAGTTTTGAGGGCGAGACCGGGCCGTATTGCCAGTATGCCGTGGTGCGCATTCGCGGGATTCGTCGGAAGGGCGCCGATGCCGGGGCAACGAATGTCGCCGTTACTCGAGATTCGGTAGCCGCATTACTTGGCGGGCCGGATGGAAACGGCCTGTGGGAATTGCTCCTCAGCGCAGGTTCGCTCGATCTTGCGGTAGACGCGGCCATTGGCGCCCAGGAACCTGCATTCGTTGCGAAGTACGCGTTCCAATTGGCTCAGAATTTCAACAATTTCTACCACAAGCACCACATCCTGACGGAAGCCGATGAACAAAAACGCGCCTTCCTGTTGCGCTTGAGCGAATTGGTGGAAGCCAGATTGGTAGAAACCCTGGCTTTGTTGGGCATCGAGGCCCCAGAAAAAATGTAGGGGCACGATACATCGTGCCCCGCGGTCGACGCACAGCGACAAAATGACCCAGTTAATACGACATCGCGAGATGCACGAGCGTTCGCAAGGCAACGCCCGTCGGCCCTTTGGCGAGCCAGGGCTTGGCGTCGTCGTTCCAGGCGGTGCCCGCAATGTCCAGGTGCACCCACGGCGTGTCGCCCGCAAATTCGCGGATGAACCACGCTCCCGTAATCGAGCCGCCGCCTTTGCCGCTGCCGATATTTTGAATATCGGCGACCGTGCCCTTAATGAACTCGCGGTACTCGTCGTCCATCGGAAGTTGCCACATTTTTTCGCCGGCCGCCTTCGCCGAAGCGAGAACTTTGTCGGTCCACGATTGATCGGCGCCGCTGAACACTCCGACGTTGATGCTCGCCAGCGCCACTACAATCGCTCCGGTAAGCGTCGCTGCATCCACAAGGTGCGTCGCGCCGAGTTGCTTCGCGTAGTGTACGCCGTCGGCAAGAATCAGCCGCCCTTCGGCATCCGTGTTCAGAACTTCAATCGTCTTGCCAGACATGGCGGTCTGAATGTCGCCAGGCTTCTGAGCCTTGCCGCCCGGCATGTTTTCCGTGGAGGGCACCACGCAGATCACTTTCACGTTTGGTTTCAGCGCCGCGAGCGCTCGCATTACGCCGATCATCGTGGCGCCGCCGGCCATGTCGTACTTCATTTTTTCCATGCCCTCGGAAGGCTTGATGGAAATGCCGCCGGTGTCAAACGTCACCGCTTTTCCGACCAGGCCAATCACCGGCGCGCCTGGCTTGGGATTCGGCGGAGTGTAGGTTATGACGATCATGCGCGGAGGCTCCGGTCCTCCTTGCGCGACGCTCAGCAGCGCGCCCATCTTGAGGTCGGCGATTTTCTTTTCGTCGAGAATTTCTACGGCGAGGCCGGCTTGCTTGGCCATGGCTTCGGCTTTTTCGGCGAGAATTTTCGGTGTGAGTTTGTTGGAAGGTTCGTTGATCAGATCGCGGGCAAAATTCTGCGACTCCGCGATGATGCGCCCGCGCGTCAAACCCGTCTCGCCGGCAGCGCGCTCGGCATCGGAATACCCGGCGAGCAGGACGGAATCGATAGCCTTGTCGTTTTTCTTGTCGGTCTTGTATTTGTCCGATTCAAAGTCCGCGGCGATTGCGCCCTCGGCGAGTGCTTGCGCAGTATCCTCCGTCGCGCCGTTTTCTCGCGCGGCAAAAACGAAATTGTGCACACCCCGCGACTTCAAATGGCGCAGCGCGGCTCCGGAAACTTTGCGCAGCGCCGCCGAATCGAATTTCTCGCGCTTCCCTGCTCCGACAAGCAGCATCCGCGCGGCCTTCAATCCGGCGGGCGCGTGAATCAGGGTCATCTCGAGCGTTTTGCCCGTGAGCTCGCCGCTCTTCGCCAGTTTTTTGAGCAGGCCATTTGCCGCCTGGTCGATCTCCGCGATGCGGCCTTGCACGGGGTCAGTATCCTCAAAAACATAGGTCACAAGCGCTTCGGTTTCGATGGTTGCGAACGGCTGGGTTGCTAACGTGATTTGCATGATTCTCTTATCGCCTCCGGTTGTTGTACATCGCTTTTTCAGTTTCCCTGCGCGCTTCTTTGTCGCGCTCGTCCTGGCGGCGGTCCCACGACTTCTTGCCTTGCGCCAAGGCGATTTCGACTTTTGCGAGTCCGTTGCGGAAGTAGATGCGCAGAGGAATAACGGTCAAGCCCTTCGATTGGGTGCGGCCAGCGAGCTTGTAAATTTCGTTCTTATGAAGGAGGAGCTTCCGCGAACCAAGAGGCTCGTGGTTCCAAGGACCGCCGGGCATGTACTGGGCTATGTGCGCGTTAACGAGCCATGCGCCGCTGGACTTGAAATCGACATAGGCGTCGCGGATATTCGCTTTTCCTTCGCGCAGAGCCTTCACTTCAGTTCCGTGGAGGACCAGGCCAGCCTCGAACCTGTCCAGCAGGTGAAAATTGTAGGAGGCGGCGCGGTTCTGTGCAACAATTTGCTCGCCGGATTTAGTTCCCTTCTCGGTTTTTTTCGCGGTCTTGGGCACGATTTTCCATCATAACTGGAGTGTTAAATTTTGGCTACGCTTTTGAAGAACGTGGCCTCAAAAAACCGTATTATCGGATGTGGGACAGCCAACCTTCCGCGTCTTGCTGGTGCTCTAAAGCGGATGATAGACTGCAAAGGTCAAAAGCCGAGCCCCGGAGAATAAATGCGCAGTTGTCGAATTGTCATTCTATGCGTCGGAATCGGTCTGTTCGCGGCGGGCTGCCCGAAAGGCCAAACAGATTATAGCAAAGGACAGAAGGCGGAGACGCTCGAGGATTACGATGCCGCGCTGGAATTTTACCAGAAGGCGCTGAAGTCCGACCCCAACAACGCCGGCTACAAAATCAGGGCCAATCACGCGCGCTTCCTGGCCGGAGAACAACACGTTAAGCAGGGCGTGAAGCAACGGGAAAACGGCGATCTGCAAGGAGCGGCAGCCCAATTCCAGCGGGCTCAAATGATCGATCCGTCGAGTGCGATCGCGAGCCAGGAACTGAAAAAGACCTTGGCTATGATCGTGGAGCAAAACCATGCGGCCGATGGCACGCCCCCGTTTGCAGAGAACGACACGGAAAAGTTGATGTCGGCGCCGCCGGAGCTCAAGCCACTCTCAAAAGCGCCGATCAACTATAAGGCGTCCAACGACTCCAGGATCGTCTTCGACACGATCGGGAAGCTGGCAGGAATGACGATTATCTACGATCCGGACTTCCCGGCCCGGCGAATCACAGTGGATTTGAATAACGTGACCTTGGAGCAGGCGTTGGAGATTGTATCAGCCTTGAGAGCAAAGCGGCGTGGAAGCCGATTACGGAGAACATCATCCTCGTCTTTCCAGACCAGGCGCAAAAGCGGAAGGACTATGAAGAAGAAGTGGTGAAGACGTTTTATCTGGCCAACACGGTGACACCCCAGGACTTGACAGAGATCGTGACCGGAATGCGTCAATTCTTCGATTTGAGGCGCATTGCGCAGCTCAACTCGCAAAATGCGATCGTTGTCCGCGCGACTCCGGACGTACTGACACTGATAGGCAAGGTGATCGACGACATCGACAAAGCCAAGCCGGAAGTAGTGATTCAGGTGGAGGTGCTGGAGGCGCGCACAGATCGTCTGAGGACCTTGGGAGTCCTGCCAGGGCAAACTGCGTCAGTCGCGATAAACCCGAACGCGACAACGACGACCGGCGGCACGACAACAACACCAACAACGACGAACAACATTACGTTTAACACGTTGAGGACTTTGAACAGCAGTGATTACAGCGTCACACTGCCGAACTTTACGGCTACTGCGATTCTAACCGATAGCAACACTAGGATCATTCAGAACCCAGAAATACGCTCGGTGGACGGCCAACAAGCGACACTCAAGATCGGGGACCGCATCCCGATTGCCACGGGAAGCTTCCAGGCCGGCGTCGGCGTGGGAGCGGTGGGCGGCGCTGGCCTGGTGAACCCGTTGGTCAACACACAATTCCAATACCAGGATGTGGGCGTGAATGTTACCGTCACACCCCGCGTACACCCAAACCATGAAGTCAGTCTGAAAGCGAAGATCGAAGTATCTGCTGTCACAGGCCAATCCCTAATCGGTGGAATCAGCCAGCCAATCATCAGCCAGCGCGTTGCCGAGGAAGAAATTCGTTTGAAGGATGGCGAGGCCAATATTACTAGGCGGGCTGATCCAGAGAACGGACACGAAAAAACTTTGAACGGATGGCCCGGGTTGGCGAGGATTCCGATCATTCGTTACTTGTTTTCCACCGAAAGCGTGGACCATGCGGAAGATGAAGTGTTAATCGTGATGATTCCGCACATTGTCCGGTTGCCAGAATGGACACTCCAGAATTTGCGGGGAATCTACTCGGGCTCCGATCAAAACATTCAAGTAAAACGCGAAAGTGAGGTCCGCTCACCTGTCCAGGTTCCGGTGAAGCCCGCGGAGCAAACGCCGGCCGGGGTGCCGCCCGGGACGGCAGTGCCACCGCCCGGTGCAGCTGCGCCAGCCGTGAATCCGCCGCAAGGTCAACCGGGCAAGTTGCGATTCGATCCGCAGGCCCTCACGCTGAAAGTGGGCGAGAGAAAAACGATTGCAGTGGTAGTGGACAACGTGAGCGACTTGTTCTCGATACCGATGCTCCTGCAATACAATCCGGCCGTAATCGGCATCGAGGACGTGCAGCACGCCGTGAGCGAGGGACAGCACGGCGGCTTCCTGTCCGGCGGGACTCAGGAAATCGCTATCGTGAAAAGCCTCGATGAAAAAAAGGGCCAGGCCATCATATCGGCGACCCGCCAGCCAAACACACAGGGCGTGAGCGGGAGCGGCACATTGCTTGGAATAGTGATCAAGGGGCTCGCACCGGGCTCCTCGAACCTATCGATTGTGCAGCAAAACGCCAAAGATTCGCAGCAGAGACCGATTCCGTTGATCACTGGTGAGGCGACGGTACAGGTTCAGCCCTAGTCCAATCAAAAGGAAAACCGATGTTGCGGCGCGACTTTCGTTCCAATCCACGCTATCGCCAGCCGCGCCTTTCCTCGACAGCAGGAATGACGCTTCTGGAATTGATTATTGCTTGCTCTATCCTTCTTATTCTCTCCTCCATGGCGCTGCCAGTTTTCCGCTACACGGTGATAAGGCAAAAGGAGTCGGAACTCCGTTACGATTTGCGGACCATGAAGGATGCGATAGACCGCTATAAAGACCTGGCCGATCAGCATAAATTCCGAACAGAGGTCGGGAGCGAGAATTATCCGCCGGATTTGGATACGCTGGTGAAAGGAGTGCAACTTGGGGCGGGGGACGACAAGAAGCTGCGCTTCCTGCGCAAGATTCCCGTGGACCCAATGACTGGACAAGCCGACTGGGGATTACGTTGCGTGTCCGATGACCCCGACTCGACAAGCTGGTGCGGCAAGAACATTTTCGATGTCTATACGAAATCAACAGGCACGGCGCTCGATGGCACAAAATATAGCGACTGGTAGCACTGTCGAGGTGTTGAGATGAATAGAGTCAAGCGGCACATGGCTTGTGACGGCGCCACGCGAAAACGCCGTGCGGGCGTCTTCAACAACGGTTTTACGCTGATCGAGTTGATGATCGTGATCACGATTATCTTGATTCTGATAGGAATGGCGGCGCAGAGTTACGAGAAGAGCATACAGCGAGGCGCGGGAAGCGGTTCTGAAACATAACTTGCAGGTGATGCGTCAGACGATTGACCAGTATACGCTCGATAAGCAGGCGGCCCCGCAATCGTTGGACGATCTTCAGCAGGCCGGATACCTGGCGTCGGTTCCCATCGATCCAATGACTCGGGCCAAAGATTGGGTGCCGCAATTCGACAACGTGGTGATGAGTCCTGACCAAGTGACTACGGGAATGGTGGACGTGCACTCAAACTCGGATCGGATTTCGCCGTTCGAAGGGACAGCCTACAATACCTGGTAGGAATTCTTAGGCGTGAAGCGCAGCCATTCCCGTTCGCGGAACTCCTACTGAACAGAACGCAATACTTCGCCCATTGCCAGCGATGATCTGACGGACCCCAGCACGCCTGCTACAGTCGGGGCGTGATGTCGGAACATCCATGACACTGCGACATCAGAGACAGTGCACCTCTAAATTCAACGGAACTCTGAGATTTTTGGCTTTGTAGCCAAACTGCTTTAACGAGTTTTGTAAATTCCATGCGACGGTGAAGGGGCAGGTACTAGGCAGTTTGCAGACGAGGGCCGAGTAGCGTAGTATCAATGACGCGGGGTGGAGCAGCCTGGTAGCTCGTCGGGCTCATAACCCGAAGGTCGTCAGTTCAAATCTGACCCCCGCAACCATTTCTAAAGCCTGTCTCAGGATAGGTTTACGCGACGAGTGACGGGCGAATTGGAGCACGCAGGGTGTAGCCCAATTCGCCCAATTCAAATCCCAAACCAGCTCTCTCGCACCATTCCCGACGATAGGCCACGTCGAGCCGTAATTGCGCGGCGTAGAGATCCATCAAGTTCTGCGAATGGCCCATCCACTGTTTGATCAGGTTCTCCGGCACGCCTGCCTTACGAAGTACCGCAAAGCGAAGCCGCCGAAAGGCGTGGAATCCACCTCGATTCCCTGCTCCGTGCAGCGCTTTGAGTGAATTGCGCTGGTCAAGAAGCCGTCCATCTCTCGTCGTGAAAAGGAACCCATTCTTTCCTTCCATGTATCGGCGTAGAACTTGTGCCAAGGGCTCCGGGATATCGACTAGTCGAATCGCGTTAGGAGTTTTCGGCTCTTGCTCGCATCTGTGCCAGACACTTCTCCGTACGTGCAGCACCTGGCAATCCGGGTCAAAATCCTCAGTGCGAATGCAAGGGCCTCGCCGATTCGTAGCCCTGTCCCTGCCACCAGAGCGACCAAAACTGCATAGCGCTCCTTCAAGCTGTTTAGTAGGCCTGAGACTTCCGCTTCAGTGACCGTAGGACGGCTTTGCTTTTCCTTGATGACAAACGGTAGTTGAATGAATTCATAGTTCCAAACCCGGGGATAGATTTGATCGCCTTCCTCGTCAACCGCTGAAGCGACAACGAACTTCACTACAGTAACCACGTTGACGATTGTTTTCGGTGCGAGCCTTGCTGCTGTCAGGATCTCAACGAATTGGCGTAGGGCACCGTTCCCCACTTCCGACACTAGCTTGTTGCCAAGGTTCGGAAGAATCCATCGTTCGAGGCAATGCTGCCATCCATAGACGGTGGCGGGTTTCAGCGGCCTCCGTCTACGCGTAGACAGAGACTCCATCCACCATTCGGCCTGCTGCCGAACTGTAGTACCGGGAACTGGGATCTGGTGAAATGTTTGCTTGGAACAGACACCTGCTCGCTCGATGTATTCACGCAATCGCAGGCGCGCGACCCATTGTGTCGCACACAGGCCGAGTGAAACCGTTCTACGCTTCCTTTCCCCGCTGGGGACATTAATCCAAAAGCGGCCGTACGCCGACGACCGTGGATTCCACTTGTCGTGCTGATGAGCCTGGTACACGTTGCCCTGCTGTCCCCTTTTGTTTAACAAGGATGTCCTCTCAATCCTGATTGGTGGAGTGGGGCTTCGGACACACCTTCGCGAGGCTGATTATCCGCCACGCGGGGACGACCACGATTGCAAAGGCAAGACCTAACAGCGGGCGAATCGCGAAACCAAGCGCATCCTAACGGAATCCCTCGACCAGCATGATATTGCGCGTCCTGTGCGAGAAAATAGATACCCTCTTCGGAAGCCCTGATTCTGATTTGATGAAATGTACAGTTTTAGCGGGGAGCTCTGCAAACTAATCCAGCCGCCATGCTATTCGGCTCACAAACTTGGGTTGCGAACCACAGAGCGCGAATGGCCCTATATGTCGGAACAGTTGATTCAACTTGACAGGCAAGGGATGGCGGATTAGTCTCCAAGTAATTACCTAAACCATAACAAAGGTCTATCGAAATCGGAGCGGCGCGAAGCCTCGCGTAAGATTTGTAGAGGAGGGCAGCGATGCACTCACATCATGCGGCTAGCTGTCCACCACAGCAGCAGCGATCCCATCTGACAAGAATTGCAATCCTATGTGCGCTGCTCGGGCTAGGTTGCACGATTTTGTGTGCACCATCGCAAGCGCAAACGGCGGGGACGGGGGCGCTGGGTGGAACTGTCAGCGACCCGAGTGGGGCGGCCGTTGCGGATGCCAAAGTAAAAGCGACGAGCGAGACGACGGGAGAAATCCGGCCGGTGAAGTCCGGAGCAAATGGAAATTATCTAGTCGCGCTGCTGCTCCCGGGTCCCTACGAAGTGGAGGTGGCGCAGAGCGGCTTCAAGACGGCGCACTTCCTGCATGTGCGGATTGTCGTCGCTGAAACTGTCACGCTGAATGTGCGCCTCGAGATCGGCACGGTGTCGGACCGAATTACCGTTGAGGCGGCATCTGAGCAGTTGCAGACCGAATCCAGCACGCTGGGCCGCGTGACGGATGGCGAACAGGTACGCTCGCTTCCGCTTGTGACGCGGAACTACACACAAATTATTGCCCTCAATCCTGGCGTCGCGGCCGAGGTGACCGATGCGGGAGCACTCGGCCCGGGATTCAGTGGGCCCGCGGGTCCGGGACTCGTTTCGAACGGCGGAACGGCGGCGGACAATAATTTCCAAATGAACGGTGTGGGAATCAATGATCTGGAAAGCAGCGGGCAGTTCAGCGGAGGTATTGCGATTCCTAATCCCGACACAATCCAGGAATTCAAGGTTCAGAGCAGCCAATACGACGCTTCGTACGGACGAAACGCCGGCGCCAACGTGGACGTAATCACGAAGTCAGGGACAAAGGACTTTCACGGTGCTCTGTGGGAGTTTTTCCGCAATGATGTTTTGAATGCCAACAGCTTTTTCCGGAACAAGACCAACCAGCCGCGTCCTGTGCTCAAACAGAATCAATTTGGGTTTGACCTGGGCGGGGCCATCAGGAAGGAGAAGCTACTCTTTTTCACTTCGTATCAGGGCACGCGGCAGCGGAATGGCGTAGATGGCGGTTGCTCGAGCCAGGTCAATGGTCCACCGATCACTGACAATCGCTCGCCGGAAGCCCTGGGCGCGCTCTTCGCCGGCCAACGCGGCGCGATTCAAACACTGATTGGAAGCAATCTGGCGAAACCCGGCAATCCGCCGGTCCCTATTGGTCCCGCCATCGCGGCAGACGGCTCGAACATCAACCCCGTGGCGCTGGCGCTGCTGCAAATGAAGTTGCCGAACGGCGCGTTCGTCATCCCCACGCCCCAGACCGTGGATCCGTCCAGGCCCTTTGAGTCGCAGGGATTCTCGACCTATAGTTTTGCCTGCCCGTACACGGAAGACCAGTTCATGACCAACGGAGATTGGGCGATCTCCTCAAAAAGCAAGCTCGTGGCGCGGTTTTTCTTCGCCAACGCGGATACCGACTTCACGCTGCCCAGCAGGGCTCCCGGCTTTCCTGTGGCGCTCACAAACAACTACCGGAATTTCACCCTCACGCAGAGCTACATCTTTAACGCGCATCTGTTGAACCAGGCCACCGTTGGCTATCACCGCACGCTCGCTATCTCTGATCAGTCCAAGGTGTTTTCCTATTCCGGGATCGGCGCGACCGTCCCTCCGTTCGACAACACCATCCCAGTGATCGTACTGGATGCTGAATCACCGACAGGGCTCTCGCTCGGCGGCGACGGGCGCGGAGCCCGGATTGCTCAGAACACCTACACTTTTCAAGACTCTCTTTCTTACCATGCCGGACGACACATCTTCCGGTTTGGAGCCGGGGTGTCCCGTGGGCAGGAAAACTTCGGCTTTCACCTCTTTGCTGGTGAGGGTTTCCTGAGTTGGCCGGATTTCTTACTGGGTCTGGACGCCGAAGGAAACGGCACCGCGCCCTTTGCTTCCCTCGGGCTGGACAGCAGCAACATCTTCTTCTCGTTGGATGGGCCCGGCCTGTTTGACCGCGCATTTCGTGTGTGGGAAACCAATGCGTATGTCCAAGATGATTTCAAAGTCAGCCTACGACTGACACTTAACCTCGGTCTTCGCTATGACCGGATAGGGCATATCGCCGACGCCCTGGGACGCAACGCTTCCGTCGATCCCGTGCTGATCGATCGGAATCCGCCGGCAAGCGGGACCCTGGCAGGTTACGTTGTTCCCTCGAACTATTCGGGCGGTGCCATTCCGCCTGGCGTCACCCAATCCGACAACCAATTTGCCGTCAAGGGTGACGGCCAGAACACCTGGAATCCCCGGGTGGGCCTGGCGTGGCAGCTCCCACGCACGAGCCGGATGGTGCTGCGTGCGGGGTACGGTGTCTATCACTCGCGGTACACGGGCGACCCCTTCACCGACCTGCTGTCCTCCCCGCCGTTTACGCTGTTCCGGTTCCTCACATTTGGTGCCAATGCGTCCGCCACCGAAGCCGTTCCGTTTCCCTTGGAACCTGTCCATCTACCGTCGTTCCCTGCGTATTCGCCGACGACGGCTCTCGGCCCCACTACCTTCGATCCACATTTCCGTCCCCCGATGATGCAGGAATACAGTCTTGGCCTCCAAGCCCAGTTGCCGGGTGACATGGTTCTCGACGTGGGCTACTCGGGCGCACGCGGCTTGCATCTCATTCGCCACCGGTCCATCAACCAGGCGGGGATTGCCAGCCCTGCGAATCCCATTCGAGGCGAGACGACGAACACGCTCACCAACGTGATGCTGCGGGTTCCCTTTCAGGGCTGGGATCCGGCCAACTTTGTTCAGTACGAATCCGCGGGTGCTTCCTGGTACAACGCGCTGCTCGTGAGCTTGAACAAGAGGTTCAGCCACGGCCTGCTGGCACAAGTCTCGTATACGTTTTCAAGAAACTTGACGACGGACCCTCTTACGAGCGTAGCTTCCAACGGCGGCGTCAGTATTGGAGATCAGAACAATCCCAAACAGCGCTATGGGCCGGACTATTTCGTTCGCGAGCACCGGTTCATTGCAAACTACACCTATCAGTTCACCAGTCCGAAAAACCTCTCGTCGTTCAAGGGCCGCGTGCTCGGCGGTTGGGGAATGGCCGGGGTGACGACGTTTCAGTCGGGTCACCGGCTGCCTGTCACCTTCAACCCGAATGGCCGAAACGTTTTTGGGCAGGGGAATGATCGCGCTTCTCTCTCCGGGGCCTGCCGGGCGGGCCATTATCTAACAGCGGGTTCGGTGACTTCGAAACTCAACACCTACATCAACGCAAGCTGCTTTGCAGAGCCAGCTGCATTCAGCGCCGCCGATCCCAATGGTCTGGGATTCGGTAACTCCGGCATCGGAATTTTCGACGGCCCTGGGCAAAACAATTTCGATCTGTCTCTTACCAAGAACTTTGCCTTCGGCTGGCCGCGCGAGAATTCGTTCCTTGAGTTCCGTTCGGAGTTCTTTAACGCCTTTAACCACCCGCAATTCGGTATCCCGGACTTGGAGTTCACTTCACCCACATTCGGGCAGATCTCAAGTACGAGCGTCGCTCCACGCATCATCCAGTTTGCGCTGAAGTTCAGCTTTTGATCAGCTTCATCGCGAACTATCCGAATAACGGCTTAGTGGAAATTCTCGACCAGCATGATATCCCCGTTATCCTCGTCCGCTTGCGTGTAGAGGATCCAGCGCCCATCGGGCGAAACCGACAGACTGTCTTCGAAATCCTTGTCCACTGAAAAGATGTGGCGGACTTGTTTGGTGGCGAAATCGAAGTTCCGGACGGCCTTCGGCGCATCGGCTGGCACAAAATAAATGCCTCCCGGAACAACAGTCCATTGGCTCGGGTCAAGTACCGCAGGCATGCCTCCCAGCGCGGACGCTCTCCCGGCCGGGTGAAGGGAAACCATATGCACTGATGATTTGGTCACCCAGACTAGCGAAATAGAGCGTCTCTCCGTCGAAGGACTCCCAGGGGAAGCCGCTGGAAGCAACGGAAAGTGCGACGGCGGTTCCGCCACTCGCTGGACAACGAAAGATTCTATCATCATATTATGGGGCCGGTATTTGACTGAAAGTAGAGCCACCTCCCGTCATGGGACCAGCTGGGTATAGACATATGGTCGAAGATTGGTGACTACCCTGCGGGGCAGCCGTTCCGAAATGTCGACGATGTACACCTCTGGATGACCGTAATGCCTGGAATCAAAAGCAATCTTTTGGCTATCGGGGGACCAACGAGGGTAAACTGCATCAGAACTCCTGGCATCGGATAGTTGCACCAGATGAGTTCCGTCCGCATCACTCATCCATACCTCCCAGGGGCCTCCGCGACTGGAGGTAAAACGATGTGCCTCCCATCCGGAGAGTACTGTGGAATATCTTGGCTGCGTGTTGAGGAAATCAGCTTTACGGCGGGAGCTTCAGGGTGCTCCAAATCTTTGCGCCAGATGTCGATGCGGTGGAAGGGAGCGACTTCAAAAGTGAGCTTGTCACCTTTGGACGAAATCGCCGGGTGACCCCCGTCTTGGCCGAATGAAAGTTTCCGAAGCGAACCGTCCGCGAGCATAATCTCGTCCAGTTCTAAATCAGCTCCGAAGCGAGGCCGCGAAAGAATCAGCCTCTTGTCATCGGCTGTCCACACGATCCCCGTCGGCCAGCCCAAGCCGGTCGTAAAGCGGGCGACCAGCATCGGTGGGCCGCCCGACGATGGAACGGTATAGATGCCGAACTCTTTAACGTCGTCGTTAAGCAAGCAGAGGTATGCCAACTGATTGCCCGAATGCGAGAAAGCGGGCCAGTTTTCAGCGAGGCAGCCTTCCGCATGATGAATCTCTCTGCTTTCTAGTACTTCGACGGACAGGAGGTGGAGCCAGTGTTTATCCGCCGGAAGTAGCGAGCCACCGTATGCTATCCACTTGCCGTCGGGCGACCAAACGATCGGCCCGGAAATTTCCGCAGGATCGTGAGCAGATAGGAGCTTCCTTTCGGGCCCACCGAGAGCCGGGACAACCTGCACGCTAGTTTCTGCGCCAGTCCGTAGATAAAAGGCGATCTGCGCGCCGTCGGGCGACCAAGCCGGACAAAGAACTTCAGACGGATGATGCGTCAAGCGCAACAGGTTTTCACTGCCGATGACCTTCACATATAAATCGAAGCCCTTTGATCCTGGCTCCGGATCTCCGTTCCACGCGAAGGCGATCTGCGATCCGTCCGGCGAGAATGTGGGGCAAACTTCCAACCCCGGGTAGGCCGTAAACGGAACGGGCGTCACAGCTCGTGGGTCTGAGGGAGGCCGGATTCTGTGGTAGATAAGCACGGCTGCAAGCACACAGGCTGCGCCGGCGACAGCAAATACCGCGAACTGGCGCCAAGCCTGGAGAGGGTTCGTGCCGCCATTTGGTGTGGCGAGTACCTCGATCTTGCCGATAAAGCGATATCCGCGGCGAGACAGCGTCTCGATATATCGGGGTGTTTCGGCGGAATCGCCTAATGATTCCCGTAGCCGGTTGATCGCTTTATTCAGGCTGGGATCGAAGTCGACGTTGGTGTTGCCATTCCAGAGCAGCTGAAACAGTTCGTCGCGGCTGACCATTTCGCCTGGGCGGGCAACCAAGGCGCGAAGAATCGCCAGCGGCTGGTCCTGCAGCAGGATTTTCTCAGGCGAGCCGTCCTTACGCAGTTCTCCAGCAACCAGGTCGGCTTCAACATCTCCGAAGCGTATGCGGCGCGGGAGTACGGGGCTTGCCAAGGTACTGACACCTAATTGCCAGAAAGTTTACCAGAAACGGAGGAGCTCCACCCTCGATAACGGTCCTGAACTCCCCGAAAACAGCTCTCCAGCAAGGAATGGTCCGGTCATCGAGATGTCTTCGGCCGGACAGCGTTGCGGAATGTAGACTTTGCTGAACGCGGCTCACGGTCGGCTCAACCCCACCAGGGGAAGGAGCCCCCCGCATGAGCCTCAGACCATTCCGTGCCGGCTTACTGCTTGGTGCCGTCACGATCTGCTGGCAGCGGCAGGCTGTATGCTCGGGATGGCAAAGCTCAAGCTGGCTCCGAGCTTTGGCGCTACCGCAACTGGGGTTGGGGTAAGCTATGCCTCGTTCTGAGCCTCTTTTGCTTTCTTCCCTTTGCTTCGCTCCAAGCTCAAGATCGATCAGAACCGGTTGCTGCCGAAACGGAAATTCCCTTCGTGTTGTACCTCGACCACATGATCGTAGTCGAAGGCCGCATCGGTCCTCTCACGCATCTCCGGTTTACGCTGGACACAGGTGCGACGCACAGCATCGTAGACCGCAAGATAGCCGATGCACTCAAGGTTGAGCGGCGGCCCGGAAGTGTATTCAATCTGGACGATTTTGCAGCCATTGAATGGGCGGACTTCCCATCGATCGCCGTGGGACCCATTGAGGTGAAGAATGGTTCGCTGATGGTTGGCGATTTAGTTCACGTGGACGCGCTCATTGGGATGGATCTTCTCAGGCTGAATAAGCGTTTGCGCATTAACTACAACAGTGGGCAGGTGGTGTTCACGCCCGTCGCGCCTTCCGAGCCCCAGACTCTGCCCACGGGCGATCCGGCCTGTTTGACCGTCGACGTATCCGTGCAGGGTAAGCCTCTCCGCCTGATAGTGGACACCGGAATTGAGGGCATCCTTCTTTATAGGGATCGAGTCTTCAAGCGCAACCCGAAACTCCGCCTGGAAAATGAGACCCAACAATCGCGAGCTGGCGGCCACTTACTGCCCGGGCGAGCGACATTGCGCAATATCCAGCTCCCGAACGGGGAATTTACGGCGAGAGTTTTCCTCATCGCCAAGGGGCCGGAAAACGTGCTTCCGAACATCGACGGATATCTGGCAACCACAGCTTTGCGGGCGCGCGAACTCGATTTCGACTTCTTGGGGCACAAATTCAGCTGGAAATAATTACTGGCGGGCCGCAAACTGTTTCCAACCAAATCGGCGATTGTGGTGGAGTGGCGGCGGAAAAGGACATTTCGCAGGAGCTAAAGGACTCACCGATTAACGCTGCCGTAATCGGACATCTGTCCCTTCAGGGTCCAACTGGGGTCCAAAACGCAGATGTTTTGCGCGGTTTTCGGGGGTCTCATTGAAATAAGGGCAATTGAATCAACGGGACTTAGAGTCTGATCGTCGAGCTCATAACCCGAAGGTCGTCAGTTCAAATCTGACCCCCGCAACCATGGGCGCTTAAGAGGAAAATCCTCTAAGCGCCCTTCTTATTTACGGTTACGACTTGAGCCGTAACAATTCCTTCGCCTAATTTAGTGCCGCAAAGTTGTTCCTGTTCTCGATATTGGGAACAACTGGGAACAAATCGCCATAGATTGCCCGTTCTAGAGCGATTGCAGCGTCCCGTTCCGCTTCTGCAGAAGTGTGCGTGTAGATGTCTGCGGTCATCTTGATCGTGGAGTGCCCGAGGAACTTTTGCGCCAGCTTCAGGTTTCCCGTCTGCTCGTTAACGATACTCGCAGCCGAGTGCCTGAACGTGTGAAAGCCTGACGCGCCCTTCCTTCGCGGAATCCCTAGTCTGTCCAGAATTGGGTAGAGGGCGTCCTTTCGAAGCACGTCCGGGTCTAGCGCCGACCCATCCTTTTTTCGAAGCCCCGATCTTACGGAGCTGAGGAGCCCAGTATTATTGGGGCGCGCTACCTGGGAGCACTCTAGGGGAGCAGTACGTGCATGACTCACACTGCGCTGTATTGAACAGACGCGGGTTGCGAAATCTCCTATCTTTACCAAGATCAGATTTTCAAACAGCGCGCTACTTGGAGACGCTCCGCCGCTAGAAAGCCCGAGATGGACGGTCTTGCTCTGAGGAGGGAAAAATGGTAGCTGAGAAGGTAAAGAAATGCGCTCATCCAAACTGCTCATGCACGGCAATGGCCGGAAAGTATTGCAGCGTACAGTGCGAAACAATGGAAAAGGTTCCTGACATTGAATGTAAATGTGGCCATCCGGGTTGCAAGGGCAAAATAGATTAGAAAGCCCGTTGCGCTTCGCAGGCTACGCCCAGCTTTGGAAAACCAGATTAGATTTTGTGAGGGAGGAATCCAATGAAGCCAAGCACAGAAGATGAAGTAGAGGGCAAGTTTCATGACTTGAAAGGACAAGTGAAGAAAAAAGCGGGGCAACTGACGAATGATTCCGATCTCGAAGCCGAAGGCAAAGCCGAAGAGATTAGCGGGAGAGTCCAAGAAAAAGTCGGGCAGGTCAAGAAAGTTCTCGGCAAATAACGAAGCGGTCCGGCGCGGGAGCGGCTGGGTCCACAAAGCGTCCGGCCGGAACGCGAGGACTCACGAAGCGCAGATTTAAGGATGTTGCAGACTGAGAGGAGCCTCAAATGTTACTGCTAATTATTGTGCTGTTGCTGTTGTTCGGCGGGGGTGGCGGCTATTACGGATATTCAAGATGGGGGAATCGTGGCGGCATGGGGATCGTTGGAGTGGTGCTCATCATCGCGCTAGTCGTCTACCTATTCGGCGGGCTCCGAATATAAAGGAAACGAGCCACAATTTATCGCGTCGCCGAGGAATAGCAATCACTGAGGCCGAGCTATGAAAAGCGCCGTCCGATTGGATCACCTGGCAACGTGGAACGAAGTCTGCGATGCACTAGCGTATTTATCCCGCGATGCATTTGAGCTTATATATGCTCGCGGAGCTGACATGGAGCTCGAAGCTGACGTTAGCAATGGCGTGAACAGCCTTTGCGAGGAACTCGCATGGTTGCGAGTTGGCAACGAAGCGTTGGATTCCTGGTTGAACTGAGTCTGCAGCGAGAGTGCAATTTCTGGTGTTCTTGTGCACAACCGGGAAAATAACCAGAAAACCGTAAGCGGCAAAAAAAGGCTGAAATCGCCGGAGTATTTCGAGGCGTTTCAATGTTCATAGAGGCCGACGAGCTGGTATTTTGCAGAGGGAAATAGTATGCCTAGGAATTCTCACCGAAAAGAGCCGCCGAGCTTCACGAACTGGCCGCCCACGCCCACCGCGCAGCCGCTGCCCATCACGGCAAAGAGGATCACCTGACCGGACACGAACACTCCAAACAAGCGATGGAACACTCGGCGAAAGCGTTTAAGCACTCACAAGAAGCGCATCAGAAATCCGAGAAGGCAACTGGTAAGCAATAAATAAAGGCAGCAAGCCGGTCCGACGCCCATGCACGTCGCGAGACAGTCCCATTCTGTACAGACATAGCGCGGGGATCACTGCTACTTAGCTTGATCGGGCAATTCGTTCCGATAACTCTTGGGCAGTGTGGCCTGCTTCGATTTTTTGAAGAGGAGGCAGGTCGCCTGGGGTCGATTCAAGCGTGTATCCAAAAGAAAAGGAGAAATATGAGAGCAACCATGATTTCAGGTGCATTGATAGCAATGCTCGCTGTTGGGACTTTTTCCGGATGCTCGAGCACACCGACGAAATCGGCGGATGTGGCCGACTCCATCCGGCAGTCGCTCAATCAAGCGGGGCTAAAGGATGTCAGCGTGAGCCAGGACCGGGACAAAGGCGTGGTTACACTCACCGGCACAACCACATCGGAAGCGGACAAGGCTCAGGCCGAATCCATCGCCAGTTCCATCGGCGCAGGGCAAGTCATTGCTGACCAGATTGCAGTGCGGCCTCCTGGCGGGGAGAGCATCGCGAAAAAGGTGGACTCGGACCTGGACGCGGGGATCGGGAAAAACTTTGACGCCGTGCTGGTACAACACAGACTGGATAGCGACATCAAGTACGACGTCAAGAACGGCGTGATCACGCTAACGGGCAATGTTAACTCGCAGGCCAAACGAGCCTCGGTTGAGCACATGGCGGCGGGCGTGCCGAACGTAAGGCAAGTAGTGAATGAACTGGAAGTAAAGAATCAGAAGGCTAGTTCCACAGATTAGGAGTCTGGCGCAAGGCACACTCGCAAGGCAACCGAGGATACCTGGGCGAACTCCATCGTTTTGCATGAGACGACGGCGGGGAGTTATAACCAACTCAACAGAATTCAGTCGTTCGTAAAAAGGACGTGGCCGCGTTCATTTTTGCTGCGGTAGATGGGGTGCCGCGGGCTCTGGGGCAAGGAGCAAGGATTTGTTGGAAGGAACGTTGTCGCCAACGCACAAGCCTCAGTGGCGTCGTTTGTTAATCCTATCCCCGCAGGAGAATTCAGAATCTGCGTCTGTTCTTTTCCGGGGAGTTCGCCGCTCAAATAGGCGTCGATATTCTTTTCCATGTCCGCAGGGAAAGGCGGCGGGAGACCTACGAGCTTTTCCTGGTAGATCTTCAGCATCATTTCCCGGAACACGGGAAGCGCGGCGCGGCCCCCCGTTTCCTGTCTGCCCAGCGTTCGATTGTCATCAAAGCCGATGCGCACTGCCACTGTGATTCCGCCGGGCCCATACGTGGATCCCACAAAAAGAGCGTCACGATAGTCGTTTGTAGTCCCGGTCTTACCCATTACGGGGATTGGAAAGGCTCGCGAGTCGAGCGCGTGCGCTGTGCCCGACGGGATACGCACAACACCACGCAGGCCTTCCTGAATCAAGGACAATCCAAACTTGGCGGCGCTCCCTCCGCAGCAGGGTCGCTGGTAGCTGTAAACAACTTCGCCACCTGGGCGTTCGATTCTTTCCACCACATGTGGGTCCGCGAGTATGCCGCTGGCCATCACACGATAAGCGTTTGCAAGTTCGAGTAAAGAGACTTCTGATGCGCCAAGAGCAGTGGTCACGTAGGGCTGGAGCTTAGTGCGGATGCCCAGATCGTGCGCGGTTTTTAGAACGGAGTCCATTCCGATCTCTCTGGCAATCCAGATGGCAACGGCGTTTCTCGATTCCGCAAGGGCTTGACGCGCCGGGATCATGCCTTTGAATTCGCCATCGAAGTTGGAGATCCACTTGAGAGGACGATTCCTTGTAGCAACCAGCGAGATGGGTTCGTCGGGAACGAGGGTATCAAGATCAAGAGCGCCTTGACGAAAAGCCGCAAGGTAGACGATGGGCTTCATGGTCGAACCCGGTTGGCGAATGGACTGCGTAACGCGGTTGTAGTCGCTATACCTGGTGTCACGGCCTTTGAAGACATCTCTCCCGCCCGATTCGGCGAGGATGGCGGAATCACTGTTTCGCAGAACAACCACGGAACCCTGAATCAGGCCCACGCTTCGAGGATGCCGCTTTTCATAGAGGTTTAGGCCATTCGCCAGCGCGGCGTTCGCAATGCGCTGGATGCGCTCGTCGACAGTGGAATAAACCTGGATGTGTCCTTCCAGTAGCTGGCCAATTCCGATATCGGGGCGAGCCGCGGGCCCGAGCTGGAGGCTCAGACCTTGAGTTCTTCGAGAACATTTTCTGCTGCTGCGGGCGCTCCGACGGGTTCCGCCACATGAACGACGAGGCGGATCGGGACTTTGCTGGAAGCGCCGGGCTCGTTTCTGCGGAAAGAAAGTGGTTCGCGGCCATGAGGGCCAAAATCTGGTTTCGCCTGCGCATGGGCTTCTGAACATCCGCTGCGTTGGGAGCATATTCGCCTGGGGGATTTCGTGATGCCTGCGAGAAGTGCGGCCTTGTCCGCGTCCTCCGCTGTAAACGACTCAATCGGTTTGCCGAAATAAAACATGCGAAGCCGCTGCGAAACCATATCGGCCATTCCCCAGGTAGATGAAACTGCTGTAGCGCGCGAACAGCTCTTCCTTGCGCCTTACGCTTGGACCCGTAGCGATTCCGCATCTCATTCTCGATCCACAGAGAAAGACGCATCTCCTCCACTTTGCGCATGAATTTATTCGTCGAGGGGACCCCGATAAAGCAGGCCAGAAAGCGAGGGAGGAGGCCCTGGTGTTGCGGCGTGTTGGTGTTTTCTGTGGTAGCGAGTTTCTGCAGGAAGTAGCCGCGCACGAGCTGCTGGGTTATCGTCGAGCCACCCTGCGGAAATACCAGTAGGCGCGCCTGGGTATCCGCATCCTTGGAACTTTTGAGGTGGGGGAACATGGCGCGAAGATTTGTCTTGGCCAGAACACGGAGGAAGACGGAATAATCCACTCCCGAGTGCGAGAAGAAATTTTCATCTTCGGCCGAGAGTACCGCCTGGCGGACAACGTCAGGAATGTCTTTGTATTGGATAACATTCCGGCGTTCCCGCGCCAGTTCGATCAGCACTTGACCGTTCGCGTCGTAAACGTGGCCTATGGTGGGAGGCTCAAACCGTATAAACGCATCCAAGTTCGGCAAATTTGCTCGGTTGAAGTTGATGTAGAAGAGCGCGAACAGCGCAAAGGCCACGGGCAAAGCTGCAAATACAGCTGCAATCCAGAAAAGGCGACGAACCTTAGGATTGCTCCATGAGCTCTTACATGCCTGGCGCAAGTCCCGAGAGAGGCGTCGAACGATTGAGTTGGTGTCTGGCACAAGGAGTTGTGCAATCGGAGCGCGCACTCCCAAGCCCCGCGCAGCTCCTGGGCGCCTTTCCGATGGTCGAGCGGTACAAAGATCAATTTCGCAGATAAAAGCTAGGAAGTCTGTGCTATATGGCTCACATTCGGAAACTCGAGCCAGATTCGGTGTCATGGGATCAAGGAGTTGGAAGGAGGGTACAGACCGGGCACATCCCTGACAGAATAGACCGGGAGTATCCCTGACACTGCTGGAAATTTGACGATTGCGTGTAGAACAAGCGCATGCCATGGAAAACGAGCAGTGTTATGGAAGAAAAACTTAGATTTATCTTCGAGCACGAGTTACGGGAACGCACCATGACCGAGCTGTGTGCGCGCTACGAAATCACCCGCCAGACCGGGTACGTGTGGTTACGGCGCCACCGCGAAGCGGGCGCCGGCGGACTGATCGAGCAGAGCCGCGCCGCGCACCGGCATCACAACCAGATGCCGGTGGAACTCGAGCAGCAGGTGCTGGGGCTGCGGCAGGCGCACATGCGCTGGGGACCGCGGAAGCTCAAGCGCATTCTGGAGCGGGACGAGCCGGGGCGCAGCTGGCCTGCGGCCAGCACCATCGGAGCGCTGCGGCGGCGCGAAGGCTTGGTGGTGCCCCGCAAGAAGCGCAGGCGCACCACTCCCTACAGCGAACCCTTGGCGCATGCGGATGGACCCAACCGCGTGTGGTGCGCGGATTTCAAGGGTTGGTTCCGCACCGCGGACGGGGAGCGCATCGATCCGCTGACCATCTCCGACGCGCACAGCCGCTATCTGCTGCGCTGCCAGGCCGTGGAGAAGACCGACACGGACAGAGTGCAGGCCATCTTTGAAGCGGCCTTCCGCGAATTCGGCATGCCCACAGCGATCCGCACCGACAACGGCGCGCCTTTTGCGAGCCGTGCGCTGGCCGGACTGTCGCGCTTGGCGGTGTGGTGGATCAAGCTAGGCATCGTGCCGGAGCGCATCGAAGCCGGACATCCGGAACAGAATGGCCGACACGAACGCATGCATCGCACGATGAAACAGGAGGTGGCCGATCCGCCCGCCGCCAACCGGCGCAAGCAGCAACGCGCTTCGGACCGCTTTCGCCAGGAATACAATGAGGTGCGCCCGCACGAAGCGCTGGGCATGCGCACGCCGGCGGAGGTCTATGAGCCGTCGGTGCGAAAATTCCCTGAGCAGGTGCCGGAGCCGGAGTATCCCGGGTATATGCTGGTGCGCAGCGTGCGGCGGAAAGGTCATTTTCGTTGGAAGAAAGACGATGTGTTTTTAAGTGAGGTTCTGTGGGGCGAACGAATAGGCTTGTTGCAGGAAGACGACCGCTGGTTCACGGTCTACTTCGCGCAGCATCCCATCGCCCTGTTCGACAGCCAGCAACTCCGGGTGGCGCCACTACTCACGAACGCTAAATTAGAGGGAGGCGAAGGGGACGCGTCCTCTTCGCCTCCCTCTAATCCCGTCATCCAACCGGACCAGAAAGTGTCAGATATGCGCCCGGTCTAAAATGTCAGGGATCCCCCCGGCCACACAGGAGGTCAACTGGATAAATCAGGCATACGCCGAAGATGGGGAACTCTGAACCGAACTAAGGGTAGCGCCACATGCCTTGGGAGGGGGGAGGGAGCCGCCGGGTGCTTTCGGCCCAAACGTTGCGGCCTAATCGTTGGCCCCCTCATCGTAGGGGAATAACCCAATTGAGGAGCTCGTGAGATGAAACTCAGTCCGGACGAAAAGATACCCCGCCATTGGCAGCGCCTAGCGGTCGAAGGGCTCGTTTTCTACCAAACGGAGTTTTAAACGGCGAGGAGGTGAAAAGAACTCGGCCCAGCCCTGCTTTCCGGTCCCTGACATCTTCCCCTCGCCGTTTATGCAGTGATCCTACGGTCACCGAAATCATGTGTCTGTTCCGTTTTATACACCTAAGCGTTCTGATTAAAACCCGGATGAAAGGTAAGCGGGAAAGCTGGAGGCGGGTGACCTTCGCTGCACGATAGCCAATCTTCACGTAGCAGGACTCAAATACATTGCAGCGACGGCAGCCTCCGCCTCGGAAGAAGTGGCTTATTTTGTCGGTCTGCGCCCATGTTCTTTATCGAACAGTCTCGCACGCGCGGTCGCAGCATACTAGCGGCAGCCGAGAAACCAGAATTGAATTCTTGGCGAGCGGAGAAATACAAAACGAAGACAAGATATTTCGGAGGCAGGGACTTATTTCGTGACGTGCACTCATCGTGAAGCGGCAGCGCGCATGGATGGACATTTCGCGACTCATTTCGCTAGGCAGATTCCGCGCGGGCAAGTCTTGGGACCTGCTTTACTCAGCGATCCGAAAACTTGCGGCTCTTTTTCGAAACAAACGGGGAGATGGATGGCAACGCAAGTGGCTAGTACCACAAAAATAAACGAAGAACGTTTAGTAGGTGCGGGCCAGCTTGGGGACGCTCAAGCGCTCAACGCACTTTTCCGCCGGCATCATCAATCTCTATTTCATTCGGTGCTGCGGGTCATGGGCAACCACGAAGATGCGGAAGACGCCCTACAGGACGGTCTGCTCTCGGCCTTTCGAAATCTGAGATAGCTTCGAAGGCCGCTCACAATTCTCGACATGGCTTACGCGAATCGTCATAAACGCTGCTCTCATGCGTCGCCGGAGTATGGCGTCCCGCCCGGCATGGCCGGAGGCGAAGTACAAAGCAAAAATGAAACTCCGCTCACGGAACGATTGGTCTCCAAAAGCCTGACGCCCGAGCAACTTCTTGGCCGGATAGAAATTCGTGAAATGTTCAAGGATCAATCGAGGAACTTTCCCCGATTCTCCGCACCGTGTTCCTCCTGCGCATTATGCGGGAGTGCACAACCAACGAGACCGCGAAGATATTGAGCGTGCCCGTAAATACGGTAAAAGCCAGGTTGTGGCGCGCGCGCCGTCAACTTGCCAAGAGCCTGAGCCGAACTTCATTCCATGGCGTAAACGCAGCCCCGATTCATTCCTCTCGAACTGTCTCGCCTCCGGCCACTTAAGATTGCGGCGGCGTCCAGAATGGCCGATAGGGAGAGTTGTGTGGGAGGCCCTCACTGGGCGCATATGAATCGATTCCGGAAAGGGGATACATTGACGCGATGGGGAGTTTGGAAATGCACCAGTCGCTGCGAAAGCTTCCGAAGGTAAGATGATCTGTAACCCAATCAATCGGCTGGGCTTATTCGCGTTTGACGGTCGTCGAAGGATGCTGCGCGGGCCGGCCAGTACTGTGCAATATTGAACAGTCAGCAAAACGCGCACCATGCTATTCTGACGTATGGTGTCTACCGCAAGTTCGACGTGTATCCGCCCAGGGCCTTCGCTCTCCCAAGAAAGCGCATTTAGGAAGTACCGCGTTCAATGCGAAATTGTTTCTCGACTCGACGGGTCTTGGAAGAACAGTAGGCCGGTATGCAGCAAGAGAAACCATCTTCACGCAGGGCGATCCCGCGAAGAGCGTCATCTACATTCAAGAAGGTGGTGTAAAGCTGAGCGTAGTCAACGAGGTCGGCAAAGAGGCCGTTGTGGCCATCCTCGGACCGGGAGATTTTTTTGGGGAAGCATGCCTTGCAGGCCAGCCCGTTTGCATGGGGACGGCGACCGCGATTGCACCCACCACCGTGCTGGTCATTGAAAAGAGCGAGATGATTCGGGTGCTCCACGGAGAGCACGAGTTCTCCGACCGATTCATCGCCTATATGCTGGAGCGAAACATCCGAGTTGAGGAGGACCTGGTCGACCAGCTGTTTAACTCCAGCGAGAAACGACTGGCGCGAACGCTGCTGCTGCTTGCGCGCTATGGTTTACCGGGCCACACTCAAAAGATTCTACCGAATGTGTCGCAAGAGACGCTGGCGGAGATGATCGGCACCACGCGGTCTCGTGTGAACTTTTTCATGAACAAATTCAGGAAGCTGGGCTTCATCGATTACGACGGCCAGATCCGCGTCAATGATTCCCTCCTCAGTGTGGTTCTGCACGATTAAGCCAGAATTCCGAGGCCGAAGGAAATAGCCAAGTGTAAGTTGCGGCTCGTCGCTGGTGGAAACGGCATTGTGTGCATACACAAACTGGGGATGCCTGGTAGGAATTTGACATCAGCGAAGATGGATTTCTGGAAGGAATCCTAAGAAGCTATAGGTGGCGATTCTTGGCGTTTTTGCCGGTTCCGACCCAATATCCCAATTCTAGCGAACGAGCGTGTGAACTGGCGCTAGAGCTGCGCTCGAGCGTTCAGCGGGAGGCGGAGGGCGGCTGCGTTTGCGGGGGTGTCTCCGAGAAGATTTGCTTGGCGGCGGGTGGAAGATCGTGCATGCGGCTCAGGAAGGCAACTAGCTGCCAGAGTTGATGCTCATTCAAGACGCTTTTCCACCCGGGCATAGCAGTCCAGCGTATGCCGTGTTGCACGATATAAAAATTTTGGTTCTCTGGCATGTCGGGCTTGTCATCCACGAACTGGGGTGCGGGAGGATTCATGGAGTCAGCAAGAAGAGATTTGGGATGCGCGGGATCGCCATGGCAGAGTGTGCAGTGGTCGCGGTAGAGACGAGCTCCCGCGACCAAGTTGGCTTCGTCTGGCGTGACGGGATTCGTTAATTCGGGGCGCGCCGCTGCGACGCTCGCGTCCATAGCTCGCCCGGCGATGGCGGTTTCTAACTTGGACGGAGGATTGTCCGCGCGCATATTGACGAAACCCATTAGTGCAAAAAGGAGTCCCAGAGCAAGAATGACAATCACCGTCACGATGCCTAATACGAAACCTTTCATTGCGCTCTCCTGTCATCAACGGGGTGGGGTGGCGGGAGGTCCGGGGTACGCGCTGCCACTTGCCGTATTGCATGCAAACAGCGAATGTTTCGACAGTTAGAATACTCGAACCGAGCTTGCAGCTGGGCTGCTACTCCTTGAGCATGGTTACACTCATCACGTGGATTGGCCTTTCTCTTCGTACAAGTGAGCACTCCGCTCGGCATGATGACTGACGTGCTCGTTCAAAGCCTCCGGATCGATACATCCCAAGATTTTCCACCTTCGCCGTCAACAAAATTAACTTTGTCACCGTTTGCTCTCACGATACCCCCGATGTATATCCACTCGGGCTGCTTTCATCCTGGCTCATCCCTTGAGGTGAGCCGTTGCTTGAGGTGCGACCTCCCGCCGAAGGATTCGGCGAGCTAACTGGCCGACATGGCCGCCGCGGTTTCCATGAAACCGAGCATCGCCTGCTTCAATTGGGAATCCACTTCGTCTGCGATGGTCATCACGTCAAGTAGCACGGTACCGAAATCTATGCTACCTAGATTGTTTTGCAAAGTATTGAAGATGCTGACCTGCAGGATACGCGACTCTTCCACGAGCATGGGTGCGGTGTAGCCTTGCTTGCGACGGAGAATTCCATGCTCTCGTGCGGCGCGGGAAATGGGAGGTTTGGCGTCGGGAGGAAGACGCAGGCGGCGAACGAGGTCATTCAGCAGGAGCGGGAGATGACCCGTGCGGTCATGGTAGTCGAGTTGAGATGGCTGTGAGTTCGTCGGTGTGCAGAACGCGGGACATCCAACTCTGGATGGTCGAGTCGAGATCGCGCTCGAAAATGGCGGCGACGCGTTCTTTTTTCACAGCGATGTGGGGTGAAGGGCTGGAGAGCTTCTTCAGAATAATTTCCGAGATTTCGCCAAAGCCAATAGGTTTCACCAGGACTTGATCCGCCTGCAGGAGGATGGCGGTCATGGCCGCTTGAAGAACAGGGTAGTTGCTCAGGACCAGAGTCACAGCGTTGGGCTGCGCGTGGCGCATGGCGTTGACCACGGTAAATCCATCGGAAGCATCGGGCATGTGGAGGTCGGAGAGCAGCACGTCGAAGATCTCCGTAGAGATCAGACTGAGAGCTTCAGATACGGAGGCGGCGGGTGTGACTTCAAAACCGTGGGCTTCCAAGCCCTCCTGAAACGTGACGCGGGCCTCGGCGTTGTCTTCTGCCAGCAGAATTCTATTTTTCCTCATTCAGCCTGTGGCTTTCCCCCATAAGAGATGGTTGCACAAAATTGGTAGGACTTCTCAACCTTGGACCTAACGGCTTTTAAATCAGAGAGTGATGAGGGAAAAGAGTTGTGCAGAGAAATCTTCGCGCCACGATCCAGCGTCTGCCCCGGCCGCCGGCGGACGGGTTTAAGGCGGCCCTTAGATCAAATCGACTCTTCACCCCATGACGCCTTTTTATTCTTTTTGCCCATATAGAAGCGGTAGACGGCTTTCGCTACGCGGCTGCCGGAACGATGTTCGCCTTCGAGAGGAAGGCGGACGGGATTTTGTGCTGTGAGCAAAAGCAATTCACCGAAATGGCGGACGAAGCGGCAGGACTGCTACCAGACGCAAGAGGGGTTGCGCCAAAGCCGGCGGCAGTTTCGTGACCAACGGAACGCGAGCCCGAATCGGGCGAACGCGAAGTTTTGAGAAATAGGGTGCCGCTTCGCGGCGCAGAGTCTTCGTGGTCAAATGCTCGATGAGAATCCCGTCTTTGGAATAGCGGCGTGAAAGAGGGAGGCCCAACAGGCGGCGATTTAAGTCGTCATGTTCAAAACTGCCGACGTATCGTCCGTCGTCAGTCAAGGCCAGCGCGATCGTGCGATACATATTCATGCGTTCATCACGAGAAACGAGGGGAGTCAGTGTGAGAGCACGATCGAAGGCGCGGCTCGCGAGATGGAGCTGGTTGATGTCCGCGTGGACACGTCCAACCGGGCGCCGGGGGGTAGTCGGTGTGCAAGGAGCCGCAGGGCGTTAATGGAAAAATCGACGGCGAGAATCCTTGCGCCCGTTTGAGCGATGAGTGTCGTGAAGCGACCGTCGCCGCAGGCAAGCTCCAAAACAAGATTTGAGGGCGCGGTTTGAAGTTCATCCAGGTGCGCGGGAACTTCCAGCGAAGTCGGAGAGTAGCGATCTCCACCCATCGGGCGGAGGCACGAACGGACTAGGGTTTGTACAATCGTAGTCGATCGTGTCGCGGATGCGCATCTCGTGCTGGCCTCGGAACTAAGTTGATCTGGCAACAAACAGCGCGATTCCTTCCTCGATGCGAAAAGCGGCCCGACAAATTTTACAGCGTAAAACAGCGTCCAAGAGGCCATCGGCGTCGGCTCGGAGTTCCTCGATTAGCGCCAGTTCGCCAGCATCGGTGTTGCAGCGGAGCAGGGGGACCATATCCCTGGGGAAGTGAGGAACCTTCGAGCGGGCTCCTATTGGCAGTGTAAACTGCTTCCCGTCTGCCTGGACTTGGATCAAATTCATCGGCATGATTTGCGACTCGCTGATTCCTGTGAGAGGTTTTGAAATCCGCATTGGTTTGAGCCATGTCCGATAAAATGAACCGGACTGATAGCAAGTGCTATTGGTTGGAGATGGTGGCGGCTCATACCGTCGAGCTTGGTGAAGTGAACGGTGAACTTCTCATTAATGTCTGCGCCTGGTCTTGAAGGATACTAATCGCGGTGGCCTCTCCGAGAGCATGGACACGTCGGTATCACTGCGCCAGTGGATTCCCGCGTGGATGCCATGACCAAAGCTGACGTTGTGAGCGAGCTTGTTCAACTCGCCATTTACGGTGAGCTGATTCCTATCCGAACCCGTGTAGGGCACAAGTGAGAGCCCATCATCAGTCGGCACCAAAGGATTCGGGATCACGAAATTACCGTCGAAGAAGAACTTCAGAATGGTAATGCATGCGCCCGCGACTACGCCATGGCCCGTGGGGTAAGAGGGGTGTGTCGGGGAGCCCTTCGGGAAGGCCTGCGAAAGCAGGTAGGTCCCATATTTATTGAAGCTACTTTGCACGGCCTTTGAGTTGAGCACATTGTTGTTCAGGCGGCCGTTGATGCTACTTCCCTGCCCGGTTTTGAGCAATTGGACGATTCCGCCGCCCGATTCGGGGCGATGACGGCGGTGGACAAACCACTTTTGGTACCAACTGCGTTCTAAGGCCCGATAGGCCACTTCGCCGAGCATCCCGGCAAACTGCGGGCCCCCAAAAGTGGCGAAGCCGACCTGGGTTTTTGAATGGATGTACATGCTGCCAGGATTCACGGGAGCGCCAATGCTGTTAAGCACGAGATACGCTACGAAATACGCCTGATAGAGAATATCCACGTGAGTCCATGCGGCGAGGTCTCGCCCACAATGCTCAAAGCGCAGTTGCTGATCGATCTGGTTTTGTAAACCAGTGCTGCCGCCATTCTGGATGAGGGCCCAAGAGGCGGGGTCGGTCAGATAGTCGACGTTCTCCTGATAGGAGATTTGCTGCTGGCTGATGGGCTGTTGGCCGAGGAACGTCGGCGTAATGAAGAACTGGGAGAGATATGGTCCAACCGTTTCACCCGGGAAGGCGCCGCGGAAAAGCAAGTCCGGGGATGACTTGGCCACCGCTTCTAGGGCCATCGTAGTCAGGCAAGCCGTAAGTTCCTGTGCCGCTTCAGCCGCTATTGGATTCGAGGAGTAGTGGGTGAATGGGACGTCCCGCAGCAGGGAGCCCCAATACAATTCGATCAGTTCCGTTCCGTAGGCAGCGCTGGCCAATGCAGGCGCGGGCGGAACAATCACTAGAGTTTCCTGATTTCGTGGACAGGGAGCGCTGCCAAACTGCTGGGAGTCGGTGCCCTCAAGGTCCAAGGCTAGCCCGGATTGAGGATCCGTCAGTTTCCGTCCACCGCCCATAATGATTTCTTCGAAGTCCTCAGGATTGCCGGTGCGCAACGCAGTCTTGAAGCTTTCGAAGGCGTTCAGATTCACGCGGCCGGGGCCGTCTTGCAAAAGTCCTTTAGTGTACGTGCCGCACTTGTCGGCATAGCGCTGCTCGTCGCCGTTTGTCGCGTGTGGCGGAGTAGGGATCTTCCGCTCAGCGTTCGCGGCCGCAATGCGGATTTCCGCCGATTCTTCAGCGCGCTGGGATTCCCTCAAGCCACCATCGTGGTCGGCCCCATGTTCAAGCGATTGCTCTGCGCCCAAGAGCGGCCTCAAACCGATTGCACCAACGGTTGCGACGGCCACGGCAACTCCCCGGACGTTTCCAAGGAACTTACGGCGGCTCTTCGAGCGCGGAGATTCCGAGGGTGTATGCAAATCCTGGGTAGCCAAATGCGTATCTTCAGGATGAGCTTGAATGCGGTGAACCTGAGACGGCGTTTGTTCGTCCATGCAGGAATCCTTTCAGTGTTCGGTTTAGATGATTTCCACAAAAGTTGAAAATAACCGCGACTCGGAACTCGGGGATGGCCGCTCGCGAGTGTTGGCTGGTCGTAATCAGGAATGCCGTATCAGGAGAATCGCAACGATGGGTAACCCGCTGTGCCGGAGCAGAGCCACAGCGAACGCCGCCAGCGAACCGGTAAGTTGAAAACTAGCGTTTGTTGAATCAGCTAACTACCATCTCTGGGACATTCGCGCGATCCGGTTTATGCGCTGGGCGTTTGTCTCCGCGAGCGAGTGCATCGACGGCCTGACGCATTTCCCGAGCTGTTGAGAAGTGCAGGTTGAGACCGGCACGCTGGCACTCCCGCGTGATGAGAGAGAGGGTGAACTCCAGCCCGCCCTCCAGCAGATACTTCGAATGGCGTTCTTGCGTGCCATGAGTGAAGAGTTTGAGGAAGATGTCATCCCCAATACGCGGCGCGAGTTCCAACCAACGGCGGACGCGATACTCGGTGGAAGGATCATAGGAACAGAGTTCGCTGTATTCAATTCGCGGCTTAAGGCGCTGCGCCCACCGAAGGCCGAATGGCCCAGGAATCATCAATAAATCGCCTGTGGCCGTGCTGCCAGGAGTCACGGGAACGCCAGTGTCATAAGACTTCGGTTTCTCGGGATCATCTACGGCCCAGTAGATCTTGTTGACCAGGCGGGCTTGCGTCGGCGAAGCACCCGAGGGCATGGTGAAATCGGCATAGCAACCGAGGTCGCGCAGAAGAGTGATCTCATTGTTCAAGCCGCAGAAACGGCGGTCGGGACGGGAGTTGTCGAGCGCCCAAAGGCCATGTATGAATCCAAATGTAATGATCCCCTTGTCTTTTCTCAGCAGGCCATGGCGGGAGAATAGTGTTTCGGTGAACCGACTGATGCGGTCAACGAAGTTCTGCTGGCCTTCGCCGTCATGGTGCAAGTGAACCTCGACGTCGGCGATTCCATCCGAAGTCATGCGCTCGAGAGGCTCCAGGAGGCGGGGCCGATACTCTTCCTCGGGATAGAAGAACGTATAACGAGGCGGACGACCTGCCGAATCTTGAAACTTTGCTGCAATGGCTGGCCATCGGGTTGCCCACAGAGCGACGCGCTCTGCCCCAGTCTGCTCGTCGGCACCGTTCCAGAGCGGCTCAAAGTGATCGGCAAAGAGCAGCCTGAGCCTCTTCGCGGGCTTGCGGGCGATGGTTGAGAGCCTGTCCTTTATATACCCCGGGAGCCAGATTTGACTGTGCCGGGGTAGCTTCATGATTGGGTCCTAATCATTCGTGAAATCCAGACAAGAAGGGGAAAGTGCGATTAGCCATGGCGGATAGCTGCAAGGTCGTTCGGTCTGGAAGCGAGGCGGTCCTCGCGGAAACACCTCTTCTTCGTGAGACTCGTCTCGAAGACGGCTTGATAGTTGTGCCAGGTTTCCCGGATGCCGAACTTCTGCGCCCATCGGCGAGCGGCTTCTCCGAGGGCGGGCAGATCACGTCCGATGGGCGGCGCAGAGGATTTGTTCGGCGAGGGATTCCGGCTGACCGGGATTGCAGTACCCCGCGATCACACTCGCTCGGCGCCAGCTCCGTGAGGCCGGGAAGGAGCGTCGAAACCACAGGCAAGCCCGCGGCCATGGCCTCCATCAGGGAAATCGGCAGACCTTCATCAATCGACGAAAGCACAAAGAGATCGAGAGTGGAAAGAAAACCGGGGACATTGAGGCTGGCGCCGTGGAGGAACACGCGATTCGCAATGCCAAGTGATTCTGCGGTTTGAGAGATTGCAGCGCGGCAAGGGCCATCGCCGAGGATGTGCAACTCCGCCTCTGGCATGGCCGCGCTGACCATCGCAAATGATCGAATCAGAGTGACATGGTCCTTGGCCGGCACAAGGCGTCCCACGCAACCCACTCGAAACCGCGGAAGATGGGCGGCCGGATGCGCGGGGTTGGCTGAAAACTTGTCGACATCGATCCCGTTGTAGATGACCGAAGTGTTGCGTCTCGAAAGGCGATCCTTGGTGACGTAATACTCCCGCACTCCTTCCGAAACGAATACTACAGGAATCAATCCAGCGCACGGCGTGGCGCCAGATCCGTTCGCAGTGCGGATCCCAGTTCATATTTCCACCGTGACGGGTGTTCATGACGACCGGAACTCGGGCCAAGCGCGCGGCTGCGATGCCATAGTGGAGAACCAGCGCGTTGTGCGCGTGAAGCACGTCAGGACGATCCACTCTGAGTCTGGAAGCGAGGTCGCGGATCAGGCGTAAAGAAAAACCGGTGGTTTTTCCAAACGAATGCACTGGCACGTTTGCGGCCTCGGCTTCTGGCGCCAATTGACCTGCGTGGGAGGTGCAATAGATGGAGGGCTCATGGCCTTCGGCCTTTTGCTGGCGCGCCAGGTCAACGGCGAGCCGCTCCATTCCTCCTAGATCAAGGCTCGGTAATAGCTGGACGATTTTCATAGAGGGCGCACAAAGGAAAAGACGAAGGACCCAGGACAAACCTAATACGGCGAGTCCCCCTCGGTGTAATACCAGCGATCTGGCACGGCAGGTTCCGAGGCAGCGTGCCGATCGTGAGTAAAGAGAGTCTTACACCGTTCGTGCCGCCTCGTTCGGCCGGGCTTGGTTGTTGGCGCAGCCGAGCGCCGCGTGAAGCCGTGGCGCAACAGATTGGCGGGAAGTGCGCCGTCGGAACAACTGAGGGAGAGTGACGCGAGTCCATCGCCACTGGCCACGGCCGCCCAGGATGAAAGTAGGCAGCCAAGGTTTTCCGCGCCGTCCAAAGCAAGCAAGTCGGCGCAAACTGCCGAATGGTCCTCAACATAGTAGATCAGGTAGCCTAGCAACCTGGACTTATCCTCCGTCAGCAAAGCTAGCGTTTGATACTGGCGCAACGGGCATTCATAATATCGCCACTGCAGGAACCGCCGGTCGCGAACGGTGAGTGCCGAGTGCCTCTGAACCAATTCGACTCCAGAGTTCGTCAAATCGTTCATCGAAACAGGGCAGAACCTGTGCAACTCTGCCGTCTATCTGTGCCGTCCGAACGACTGCAAGGCAGCGAATCCTTGGTCGGCCATCCTCCCGATAAGAGAGGCTATCTGCACCGAGCTTTCCAGACTTCTGCAGGTAGTGAGATATCCGCAGGACTTTTGCGTATCGGTGTACACGACAGAATTCACGATATCCGACATATTTCATGACCGATGCGCCACCGGAGTTTGGCACTCCATAAACGAATCGAACGCCGGAATGCGACGTGGAAAGCAACGCCCGCTGAAGCATAAGGCAGGTTGAAGAAAGCGATGCTCTTTGTTCACGGCGAGGTCGCAGGCCACGCCCGCATTGGTGATAGTCTCCCCTAGTTTCAGGGGGCGCATACCTAGAGAAGTCGTGCCGATTGGGTGGCCGTCCGCCTTCAGGATCCAAATCTGTCCCGGCCCGAAGGGGTTGTTGAGGAAATGCCAGTCATACTTTTCCTCAAGGTGGCTAGTGTCGGCTAGGTTCTGACGCCACAAGTCGATGATGACCTGCCTGTCTTTCTCGAGATCGGCGGAAACCACGGTGTACTCAGTCATAATCAAAGCTCGACTTCTTCAGGACACGCGAAGATGCGCGCCGCGTAGTTCCAAAACCTTCACAGGTCTGGCATACTCCAGAATTTTTTCCTGAAGCTGGCGAGTGTTTTGCGCCGCGTCGAAAAGGTGCTCGATGCGCGTTCTGGCGCGCTCGCCGAATTCACGACATTGCGCTTCATTCTCGAGGAGCGTCAAAACGGATTCGGCCATGGCTTGGATGTTTCCCGGAGAAACCACGAATCCCGTGACTCCATTCTCCACTGCGTCCGGCATGCCACCGTTCTCCGAAACAACCGCTGGAATCCCAACGGCCATCGTCTCGAGGCAGGTCCGTGCCAACCCTTCGATAAACGTGGTCGGGCAATGCACGAAGATATCGACGCATTTCATGACAGACGGAATGTCATCGCGCCAGCCGGTAAAAATCACATGTTCATCCAGATCGAGGGAGTGCACGAGATCTCGGAGCTGGCGGGTCAGTGTGCCACCATCTGGTCCTTCATCGCCGACGATCAGGAAAATAACATTCACGTAACGCCGGATCACCGACAGCGGCCATGTGGATGAATTCCGGCAAGCCCTTCCGATCACAACTCTCGTGATCGCCGCTACCACCTTCTTGCGCTGCGGGGATTCCCAACGATTCGCGCATGGCACTCTTTTGCCGGCAGAGTGATGCAAACCGCTGCAGGTCCAGACCTTCGTAAATATTGACGACCTTTCTTGTGCCTGGAGTATTTCGCTGGTCGGTTTCGGTGGCCCTGGAAATGCTCACAAACAAATCCACGCATGGATTCAAGAACCGTTTCAGACGCCTCGCTTCACCGATGCCTCCAGCCTTGCGGCAGATGCAGGGCCGGCCGGCCAGCTTGGCTGCGAGCACGCCGGGGACGTGAAAGTGAACGTCCTGATTCAGCACCACGACATCGATCGCTTCGCGCTTGATGAATCTCCACACCTTCCACGTCAACGGCAATTGAACGCGAATGAGCCGCGAGAGAATTGTGGCGGCGGTTCTCAGCTTGCGCAGGCTTTTCAGACTCGTGTCGAAAAGCCGGCGAAGACCGGCAGAGGTTTTCGGCGCTACCGGTCGCGTGTGCCTGGAAAAAGACAACCGGGAATCCGAGGCCTCGAAGTTCCTCAAGGGTCTTGCTCGGATTGGGGAAATACAATCCAGCCGATGACATGCGCCTTTGAGTGGTCCACGTGAAGGACAAAATCCCGAATGAAATTGACCGATCCCCCGGGTCCTGTGCCGCTCTCCAGCAGGAGAATGCGAACGGGACGCGAGGCCGGCGATTCAGTCGCCTAACATCATCTGGCACCTCGGGTACCTTTTCACAGAGCACAGGCGGACGATGGAGATAGCTTGTGGCCCTGCGGGTTGCATCGATCACGCGGTAGACGCGAGCCACCTGTTCGGCGTTCAGCCCGACTACGGGCGCGACTTCTTGCGGCTGGAGACCTTGGTTCTTGGCATACAGGCACAGGTCCATGCGGTCGTAGGGCAGGGGAAAATAAAACTCCTCCTGCGATTGGTCCAACGAATACGTGTCGGTCGTCGGAGGCCGCTTCTGAATCTCTTGCGGAATGCCGAGATATGCCGCCAACTGATAGACCTGTGTTTTGTAGAGGTGAGCGATCGGTTTCAAATCGGCAGCGCCGTCGCCATTCTTGACAAAGAAGCCTTGATCATATTCGAGACGGTTCGGAGTGCCTACGACCGCATAGTTGAAGCGGTCCGCGTAGTAATACTCCATCATCTTGCGAGTGCGCTGTTTGAAATTGGTCGCAGCCATCACGCCGAGGTAGGAATCCAGTGTCAGCCTGGCTTTGGTGCGTTCACCCTTCGGCGATTCGACGACGACCGAGAAAATCGGGTACGCGCTTCCGTTCACTTGGTCCGGCAGGACGATTTTGCACTTGTAGCCTTCTGTGTATTGCGGTATGACCTTGCGGATGGCGTCGTCACGGCGCTGGTAACAGCCCGCGGCAGTCAGAATGCCAGCAATGTCCTCGACTTGCGTTCGAAGGCCGAGTGATTGCGCAAGCAGATTCGCGAAGTGAAGACTGTCCGGCGACGAATCCGCCTCGGGCAACATGAGGCCGAGAACGCGTGCAGCTTCCCAGCGCTCTGAGACACAGAGCGGCAACGACGCTGCTGTCGATTCCCCCGGATATTGCGACGACGACACCCTTGCGGTTCAAGTCGTTGCAGCACGATGTCGCGAATTTCGTTTTCGATGCTCGCCGAGACTGCGGCGGCATCGATCTTCAATACGTCAGCCGAGAACACGGTAGTGGCCACGCTCATTGTCTGCGCTCCGATGTTACTTGCGATGTGCCGGCACTAAATTCCAAGAACGATTCGACTTGCATCAGGAACTCCCACAGAAATTTGGCCGAACGCGGCTTTCTACAAACCGGGCCAAGCCGTTGATCGAATCTAAGTTTTCTGGAATCAAGTCCTGGTCCTGCAGCTTGATCCGATAGCGCTCTTCCAGAAAGGCTATAAGTTCCATTACGGCGGTGGAGTCGATGATTCCATGCTCTATAAAGGAGTCGTCATCGGCGAAGCCTTTGTAGGGCTTGCCAAACAGGAAGTTGTCGATCACGAATTGTCTCAATTCATCGTTAAGCGCCATGGGATGTCATCCTGCTTTCAAAGTGATTTATGAACTGGTGCATCAAGAGCTGCGTGGAGACGATGCCAACCAATCCCATGTTGTCCTTGATGCCGATGGCGGCGCCCTTGCGAAACTTGTCCTGGAGCATTGCTACCGCGGGCGCATCGAAAATGCCGTCCCGGCGTATTTGCTCGGGGGAGAGTAGCTCCTCCATGTACTCGCGGGCCGCGGGCTGGAGAAAGCTGCACGCTTCAGGCGCCCGGTAGGGCTGCTTAGGCCGTTTTGCCACCGATGGAGGAATGAGCCCGGCCGCACAGCGCTTCAAGAGGTACTTTTCATTCAAGCACTTTCATTTTCAGAGAGACTCGGAAGTCTGGAGGCGAATTCAACTACGCGATGGTCGAGGAATGGGAACCGGCCTTCGACAGAGTGCGCCATTGCCATCCGGTCGCCTTGAGACGACAAGATATAGCCGGGTAACAGGTATTTCGTCTCGAGATATTGGGCCTGAGCAGAAACTGTCCCACGACGCGTAACTCTGCGGCAGCTCCGATTGGACTTTGGAATAACCATTGTCTTCGCCAATTTCTGCGCGGACTGCGTCGGAGAAGAATGTCTTCAGCTTGGCTGTCAACTGCCAGCGGGGAATGTGGGAGAAGAATGGCTGCAGATCGGGGTCGACGTTGATGTGGAAGAATGCTTTGCGGTAGGCATCGGGTTGGTTCTGGATGTTTTGCAAGTATGGATACAACCGGCGAAGCAGAGCCGGTCTCATCCGGAATTGGGCTGCGATTCCCAGAAACGGCGAATCTTGTTCTCCTTGAAAATGTCGTAGCCGCCGAGAACTTCGTCAGACCCTTCGCCGGTTACAACGACCTTGTAGCCGCTGTTTCGCACCAGCCGCGAAAGCAGATAAAGAGGAGCTGGCGCGGTTCTCAAGACCGGTTTTTCGGTGTGCCAGATGACGTCCGGAAATACTTCGCCGATCTGATTCTTGCTGCAGCGGATTTCCTGGTGCTCGGTGTCCAAGAAAGCGCACCGCCTCCGCCTGGAAGGAGCTTTCATCGAACTCCGCATCTTCGAAGGAAACCGAGAAGGTGCGTAGCCGGGCGTTCGTAAATCTTCTTAACCAGCGCGGTTGTGACTGTTGAGTCCAACCCGCCGCTCAGATATGCGCCGACTGGGACATCGGAGCGCAGGCGGACTTGTGTCGCCTTAACCAGAAGATCGAGGAGTTCGTCGGCGTATGCCTGTTCTTGGGAGGGAGAGACAGCCTCTGGTGTTCCTCGAATTGGTGATCCCAGTACGGACGAATCGCAATCCCGCCGGCGTCTACAGTCATCGAATGGCCCGGCGGCAATTCGTGGATGTTCGGAAAAGGGTGGTTGGAGGAATGGTGCACCAGTAAGTGAACAGCTCATCCAGCCCGTGGACATCGATTTCTCTCGTGACGCCTGGATAAGCGAAGATCGCTTTGATCTCAGAGCCGAATAAGAAATGTCTTGTTCACCTGCGTGTGGAAGAGCGGTCTTACGCCTAGCCGGTCGCGGGATAGGAATAGATGGCGACGTTGGTTGTCCCAGATGGCGAAAGCCCATTGTCCGTTCAGGTATTGGACGCAGTCCTCTCCCTTTTCCTCGTAGAGGTGGAGAATGACCTCGGTATCGGAGCGGGTTGCGAACTGATGCCCCTTACCTAGGAGTTCCTCCCTGAGCTCCAGGTAGTTGAAGATCTCGCCGTTGAACGTGATCCACAGCGAAGAGTCCTCGTTGCACATGGGCTGCTGGCCGCTGGCGAGATCGATGATGCTGAGCCGGGCGTGCGCCAGACCCACGCCATTCTCCACGTGGAATCCAGTCTCGTCAGGCCCGCGATGCGCAACCATCCGGATCATCCTCTGGAGGGATTCCGGAGTGACGACCGCTCCATCTAGATTGAACATGCCTGCGATGCCACACATATTTAATTGACCCTGGGAAAGGCTTCAGCCAAGAGTTCCGGTTGCGAGAGGCGACGTGTTCGAAGAACCACCACTCTCCAGATAGGGGAGGGCAGGCGATTCTTCTGCGAAGGTCGTGGCTTGCCTCACAGAGCCCGCTAATCAGCTTCTGACCACATTTCAGCTAAGTCCAGCATTTGGTCATTTAGATTGTTAGACAGCTGCTTAATCAGCCTATTGGACCATTCCTGCCGAGTGTCCTCTCGCCGGTTCCTAACCCCATCCTTTGGACACCTTTAGGCACTTTTAGCCACATTGGACACCGAAGGACAGGATTTGGGCAGTTGCCTTTTTTGGGACTCTTGGTCAGCTGTAATGGACGTCTCGCTCCTGTAATTACTGTAGGTGGAAGCACGTGTTGCATTTTGGCACGGAGCTTATGTGTAAGCCGGAGCCAAATGTTCACTGCCAATCGTTCCCCAGGTACTCAAAATTTCAGATTTCTAATACTCCTTGTTCTAACAGTAGGGCTGTTCCTGGCGGGATGCGCTGCTCTGACGAGCACGAACGGCACTCCCAAAGGCAATGGCGCGGCAGGGGCCCCAACCATTACAGCGCAACCGATAAGCGCGGATGTCACAGCTGGGCAAACGGCGAGTTTCTCGGTAGCAGTGACGGGCACGGCCCCGTTCAACTACCAGTGGCAAAAAAATGGAACTGCAATCAGCAGCGCGACTTCTTCTACGTACACGACTCCACCGACGACAGCTTCCGACAATCGTGCCCTTTTCGCAGTAGTCGTTAGCAATAGCGCGGGTAGCACAACGAGCACCAAGGCCACTCTTAACGTTGCCGCCGCAACTGGTGATAGCAGTGCAGATAAGCCCAAATAACGCAACAGATGCAGTTGGAATGACTCAACAGTTTGCGGCAACGGTGACCGGCACTTCGAACTCGGCTGTGACTTGGAGTGTGAGCGGCACGGGCTGCAACGGTGCGGCGTGTGGTACCATTTCGGGAGGCGGACTTTACACCGCACCGGCCAGTGTACCCTCGCCTGCGACTCTGAGCGTAAGAGCGACCAGCGTGGCAGACCCTTCCAAGTCGGCTTCAGCGAGCATTGCCGTTGTCGCGGCAACTGCGGTTTTGCTAAGCATTAGCCCGTCGAGTGTCTCTGTCCCCACCGCCAGCGTCGACACCTTCACTGCAACCGTGACAGGAATATCAAATACGGCGGTCGCGTGGAGTTTGACTGGCCCGGGGTGCAGCGGCGCCTCCTGCGGGACACTGGCAACAAGCTCGGTAACGGCCGTATACACGGCGCCAGACGTGGCACCTTCTCCAGCCAACATTAAAGTGGTTGCAACCAGCATGGCGGACGCAAGCAAAACAGCGTCAGCAGACGTAACCATCATGCCCGTTGTTGTTGTCAAAGTAACACCGGCCAGCACGTCCGTTTTAACGGGGGCAACCCAACAGCTAAACGCGTCCGTTGTGGGGACCTCGAATACCGCTGTTACATGGAGCGTGCAGGGAGCCGGATGTAGCGCTTCGGCGTGCGGAACAGTCGATAGCACAGGACTGTACACAGCCCCTTCGGCGGTTCCCTCGCCATCGACTGTAACGGTGACAGCGACAAGTACAGCGGATCCGTCCAAGACAGGTTCAGCATCCATAGCGATCTTCTCCGCAACTGCTACAAACACGATTGCCGGGCTCAACATTCCTACCGGCCACCCCAGGTTGTTCTGGAACGCGGGAAGAATCGCCACGGCCCAGGCATGGGTCAAGAGCACAGGCTATGCCGGATTGAATACGCCATTTTCTCGCGGTGCTCTTGACGATCAAGATATGGCTTTCACGTGCTTCATCATGAATATTTCCGGGGCATGCACCCAAGTCATCTCGGACGCACTGGCACTTACCCCTTCCAGCGCAAGCGGCGGGGGAGCGGGCGACGACAACATGCGGCGCAATGGCGAGTGGGTCATGCTGGTTCGTGACTGGTTAGCTCCCGGCTGTGGGAAGGCACAATGTCTCACCAGCTCACAAGCGGCCACAATTGATGCTAACTGGAACGCTTGGCAGTCGAATCAGGATAATCCTATCCAAACCTGGGGCAACGTGGGGATGCCCGCCAGTAACTATTTCGCTGGACAGTTTCGCAATGATTTTGACTTCGGGATCGCCAGCTACATGGACAACCCGAATGCCGCGGCCAACTTAAACTACGGCGCTGTGAATCGCTGGAATGATTTGCTCAACTTTGTCTCTCCGACCGGGACTGGAAAAAACGGAGCCAAGGGTTACGCACTGCATAATCAAGAAGGTGGAGGCGAGTACGGACGGTACTCGGTCAATTACTACGCGCTGGCTCTCGCATCTTCCGCGGTTTTGGGACGCGATATGTGGACCGAGACGACGGCCTTCAAGTCTGGTGTGCTTCAGACCATTTACAACACCATGCCGATGACTACCACAGGCCGGGGCTTGACTGATATGTTCACTTGGGCCGACGACGAGCAGTGGGTCAGCGGAGCGAATTGCGGATACCAAAGCCATAACGGTCCAGATGGACACGGTGGATGCGGAGCCGCCAGCCAGTATTACGGGGACTTCATGCAGGCGGCTGCGAACGAGTTCTCCGGCATCGCAGTTGGCAAACTCGCCCGTCAATGGATTTCTACGGTGAGTCCCGCCATTGGCCCTATCCACAAGGCCGTTGACCCGGGCGGATCATTACAAGCGTACTCAACATTGCCCCTCGATTACTTCTCGTCTGGCGCCCAGTACATGTATTCCCGAAGTGATTGGACGACGAACGCAACGTCCATGCTCTGGCAGATGGGCATAACGCAAGGCACTAACATGGGTACAACCCAGTCATGGGGCGGCGGGCACGGGCATTGGGACGCAGGAACTTTCCAGGTGTTCCGCAAGGGCGTCAATATCATTCGCGAGACGCCGGGATATAGCGAATTCGTCGCCGGATATAACGGCGTCGGAACGTCCGATACCTTCGCAGGATTCGCGCATAACATTCCGCTTGTAGGCGGTCAGGCGGCCATCAATGTGCAGGGGTGCTCAGACGGCCCGGGCGTCGTCAAGAGACTGGAGACACAGCCCAATTATGCGTTCGCTGTGACCGACCTGACGCTCGTATACCAGAACAATGTGTGCGATTCGGGGCATCCGACTCGGCAGAATCCCCACGTAGTCTCGGTGGTTCGGGAACTTGTCTACTTTCGGAGTATCAACGTTTTAATGATCGTGGACCGCTTGCAAAGCGATGCCTCTTCTACAAGCACGACGTTCGTGAGCCATTGCGAGACCAGTCCGACGGTAGTCGCGGCCACGGTCGCGTGCATTGACGGTACGCAGGAGGCGCTCTACACAGCGCTAACTCCAGCCACTCCCGCCATCGCTATCGTCGCTGAGAACGCGAACGGCGCCAATGCCGCCAATTGGCAATATCGGATTGAGGCGAACAACGCGAATCCAGGTAACGTGGTCAGCTACAACATCTATTCGATTCAGCTTGGAGATGTATCTGGATTCAGCGCGTTGACTCCGGGAATTGTCGATTCGAACCCTGGGAATCCGACGAGCGGCACGTTTACGATCACAATTGATGCGAACAATAGCCTTGTAATTAACAAGGGGACCGCGTCGTCCGGCGGGACCATCAGGGCGGCCGGCTCGACGAAGGCACTGGCCACGGCAGTTCAAGGTCTGACGATTACCGACAGCGGGCCGGTCTGGCAGTAAATAACCGCGTCAGGATTCAGTCGTTTGACCGTTTCCCGCTCGGCTCGACCCGCTGGTGAGTTGAGCGGGAATATCATTTCTCCAGATAGACGACCAAGCCGCTTGCGAAGTGCCTCATGAAGGGCAGAGCGCTAAGGATCGCGTGATCGACACGTTTAACCACCGGCCGGTTCAGTACCTGGATGCGTTTGCGCAAACGCGAAGCAATGTGGAATGGTCTGGCCACCATCCGGGAGAATTCCGGCCGTATTTCCTCGACCTCCCTCCATGTTATGGGGCGTTCGCCTTTCGTGTAATCCTTTTCCTTCGGACGCAACCATTCGATCAGCTTAGAGTTGCCCATATGCTCGAAAAATAATCCGCGCCCTCCCGGTTTGAGGAGACGTTTTATTTCCATCAATCCGGTTCGCAAACCAATATGATGAAGAATTCCGAATCCGTGGACCACGTCAAATGATTCACACGGAAATTCGGTTGGGTCACAACGCATCAGCAGCGCACTGACGCGATCGCCCACGCCATTCAGTTTGGCCCGCTCCTTCGTGAGCTCAATGCCAACAGGCGAAATGTCGATCGCGGTCACTTGAGCGCCCATTTTGGCGAGATACGTAGCCTCTTCACCCTGCCCGCATCCGTAGTCCAGGACGCGGCAATCTTTAACGGAGCCGAGAAGCTTGGCGCCATATTGCCGCCAATCCCAATTGTGTTGTGGTTCGGCGTACTTCTTAAGGAAGTTCTGGTTCAGAAGCAGGTTATGGGCGTACCGAGCGTATGCTTGATCCGCGAATCGCGCCTCGTCGGCCAGTCTCGCTTGCTCTTGCGCTGACAATACGGAGCGGTTGGCAGTTTCTCCATGAAGAGAAGCGTTCAGCGTAGTTGACATAGTGTCCCCTTTAAAAATCTATCGAAATGAACCGCTGGGCTGGACTCCCGTCGCACTTGCAGGCATCAAACTCTTACGGCGTTCTCTATGAACACAGACTCAACACTCGGCACTTGACGATGCACAGAGTCCCAAGTGCAGCGGGCGCGGGAATCCTGCGGAAGAGCCAGTGTGGACTTATCACTTTGCCGCGCAACTTTCCTGAACACGTCCAAGCACATTGTTGCTGGTGTTGACGCGTTCGGCCGCCATCGTTTCCTGCAGGCCGGAAGCGACGCCAACGCGCGGTTGCCAGCCAAGTTCATTTTCTGCCCGGCTGCAATCAAACTTCATGCGAGCAAGTGCGGATTTGACGCGGTAAATGGAGAGCGGGACGGAGCGGTTTAAGACCTTGGACAAAAGTTCGAAACCGAACGCCAAACCATAGACGATGGCCACCGGCACGTGGATAACTGTCGCTTTTTTTGCGTTCTTCGAGACGTAGTCACGAACGACTTGATTCTGTGTGATTTGGGTTCGATCTACGATATGAAAGACCCGGCCATCGAATTTGCTTGTTTCAGCTGCCAGGACTGCGGCATCGATCACATCTTCTACGTAAACCAACGGTAGTTCGCGAGTGCCATCGCCGAGGATGACAATAAAGTTTCCCAGCCTGCGGGCAACTTCAGGAGTGAGTAGCGTCATCCCGGGACCGAAAACTCTTCCCGGGCGAAGCAGCACAGCCGGGAGATGCCGATCTCGAACCGCATCGAGCACTATTTTTTCGGCTGCGGTCTTCGCCTGGGTATAGGCACCTCGCTTCGTAGGGTATGGTTCCACTGGCCAATCCTCGGTTACCACGTCGCCGCGTCGCGCAACCGCCGCGTGCAGACAACTAAGCGAACTAATGTAGACAAGGCCGTGCACATGGTGCCGAAGCGCACTATCAACAATATTTTGCGTGCCGCAGACAGTGCCACGTTCATGGTCGTGAGCGCCTCCCTTCATGGCCGCGCCCACGTGGTAAACAATTTCCGTGCCCGCCACGGCTCGGTCAACTGCGGCGGGATCTCCGAGATCACCGAGGAAAACTTCGATGTTGCGATCGTTCATGAACTCCGCCAGAGGCTGCCGTCGAACGAAGATGCGAACACGGTTCCCTTCTTGCAAGAGTCGTCGAACCAAATGTCGCCCGATCAAACCATTTGCCCCAGTCACCAAAACCTTCGCATGTCCCACACTTGGGAATTGGGCCTGAAATTTGACCTTTGCTGCATCGGCTTCTTGAGACACGCGGTTCGTCCAATAGACAGTGGAGCGCGCTTGCCCGATCGGCACCGGCATCGGTGCGCCCGTTTGCAACGCTCGATAAAACGCAGCTACCAACGAATGCAGTCCATCGTACTGGACGATTTTCTTAGCCGCGAAGCGAGCGATGTTTGCTGGAACCTGAGCACAGATGCTGAGCCCCTCGCTCATTGCTTGCATCGCGCGTGCTGGTGCTTTCGGTAGCGGGAGTTGCTTGGTATGAGTCACCCACATCGCGAAGAGATTCGCGCGGAGCACGCCTTTCGTTCCTTGAACGACAAACCAATTCTGCAGAGGCCGTACATTCCATGAAATCTGGATATTCGCGGTGCCACTTTGGCATTGGGCTGCCACGCGCCATTCGTCAAACAGCAGGTTGGAGTCGCCGCCGTGCGTGCCGTAAAAAGTTTTCACGTCTTCAATGGCGCCCAAGAAGGATTCGGCGAGATATAACGCGTGTACACCCTGGTCCAAAAAAGGGTAACCGCCATCCTGGTAGTGGATCGGCAACGGTCCTCCGCGGTAAGGAGGATATTCACTGCTGCGGAAATAATCGAAACTAAGCGGGACTCCGATGGCGCCCGAACGGACAAGGCTGCAGCGCTCTCGATACAAAACGGTCGTACAGCATGGAATGGTTTACGCAAACGGATTTTTGCGCGGCTGCGGCTGCGGCCGAAATGCAATCGACCTCTTCCGCATTGATTGCCAGCGGTTTTTCCACCAACACGTGGCAGCCGTTTTTGAGCGCTGCAATCGCCAATTGTGCGTGAGTGTCGGGAGGAGTCAGAATATGAATTACGTCGACTCCCTCGTTAATCATCGCTTCCATCGTTGGGAAGACTTTCGGAACATTGAACCGAGCAGCCAGACTCGCAGCGCGAGAGTTGACAACGTCGGCGATTCCAACAATCCGTGCGTTAGGTAACCGCTGGATGGCGCGAGCGTGAAACTCGCTAATATAGCCTGCTCCAACCAATCCGACCCGGAGATGTGTATCTGGAGGCATTCAGGTTTCCTTTCGAATCTACTGGGTGTCGCAATCAAGTTGTTCCATCTGAGCCAATGCCCTGGCCGAACTCTCACCGCGGGCTAACTGAACTACGAAGCGAGCATTCGCAGCCCACGTGTGGCGGCTAAAGACAGCGTCTTTTGCCCGAGCACCGATTTGAATCCGTAGCGCTGAATCTTCGACAAACCGCAGAAGCGCGTTTCTCTAATGCGCCATAATCCCCGTGAGGAAACATGATTCCCGTCACATTGTCTTCGATCACGTCGCGCATTGGGCCGAGGTCAGGGACTACGCAAGGCTTGCCCATGGCCATGAACTCAAACAGGGCAATCGGAGATCCGAAAGCATTGGAATCGGGCAGCACGCAAATATCCATGGCATCGATGTACGCAGGCACGTCATCGCGGGGCACTGGTCCGGGAAAAATTACTTCTCTTTCCATTCCCAATCGAAATGCGGTCTGTCTTAAGTTTTCCATTTCAGGGCCATCACCTACGAGCAATACTTTTATCTCTGGATGCCGGTCGCGAATGCCCCTCACTGCCTCGATCAATACGTCCAGACGATCCCAGCGATAAAACAGTCCCACATGGCCGATGACGATTGAACCCTCGAGACCAAGGCGTGACCGGAGCGACTGCCCAGGTCTTGGGCTTCGGAATCGATTTGGATCAATTGCATTGGGCAAGACATGTACGGTTTCACTTCTTGCGCCACGCCTGCTGAAGCTTCGTCGGCAAGCACGCGGGACACGCACAGAATGTGGTTGGCACGCGAGAACACCCATGCGTCGATCCTTCGCGCGAGACGCTCCATGATCAAGCCCCGGGCTCGCGTGAACCCTGCAAGTTCATTTACTTCGAGCACGACTGGCCGCTTTAACCATTTCCCCAACAGCACGCCCATGAACATGAAGTAAGCGTGCCTTTCATAGAGGACGGCCTCCGGTTGCCGCCACAAAATCGGCAACAACCGAAACGGGAGAAACAAGTTGTAGAGAAGCTCGAATACTTCAAAAACGAACTGCGGACACTCGCAGCTTATGTATTTCCAAACTCGTTGAAGGCCACGTGCATGATCCGCTTTGCGCAAGAATGGCATAATTCCAGCGGATTTGAGCGGATCTACACCTGGGGGAGATACGATGGTCACCTCGTGGCCATCTGCTTTCAATGCTTCCACCAGGCTGCGAATATGCATGGCTTGGGAACTGCGGCCCATGGTGCGATGGTGGTAGATGAATTGCAAAGTATGAGGCCTCGAAACAAAACCGAAAAGCCAGCGGCGACTGCGTCGTGCCACGCGAAGACACTCGAGGATCAACTGCGTGCTCGCTCGGGGACGAATTCTCTTATGACCGGTTGAGGCCGGTCCGTCATTCTATGCAGGGCGCAGCACTGGATTGTGAGAGACACAGCGATTGTAAAGACTCATGTAATCATCGAGCATACGTTCCGGTCGAAAATATTGCTCGTAACAGTAGCTGGCCAGCTGCCCCATCTTTGGCAGTTCCTGCCTCCGGGCAATCGCGTCGGACAAAGCAGCCGCCATGCCCTCAGGGTCGGACGATGGCACGAGTGTGACTGCTCCTGACAAACGCGCGATCTCGCTCATGCCTCCGACATCGGTGACCACCGCCGGCAACCCAACCGACATTGCTTCCAGAAGAGATACAGGCAGTCCCTCGGTTACAGAAGAACTCACAAATAAATCAGCCGCCAGCATGAATGGCGAAACATCGGCCTGTTCTCCGAAAAAGGTGACGCAGTCATTCAGCCCAAGATCAAAGGAGAGCTTCCGCAGACTGAACTCAAGTGGCCCATCGCCAACTATCCATAGCTGCACATCAGGATGATGCGTGCGCGTCAGTGCAACGGCTTGCAACAAAGTGGCGTGGTCTTTCAGAGGCGCCAAACGGCCAACGTACAGTAAAGTAAAGCCCTTTTTGGGCTGCGGGACTGCCCGAATATCTGCGGGCAAAGCACCGTTATAGATGTGAATGATCCTGTCGCGGGCGGCGAACGGAGCCGCCAGCAAATTGGTCCGCGTGCCTTCGCAGACTCCCACGATCCAATCACACCAGCGGGAAGCAAGCGCAAATTTCAACTCACGACGTATCTGGTAAGGAGGCTTAACCAAGCCATGCCGGGTTGCTATGACCGTCTTCACTCCGGCGAGGCGGGCAGGAAAGGCGGCGATGATGGCCGCAGTCGCATTGTGGCAATGCACTACGTCAGGGCGAGAGCGCCGAAACGACTTGTACAAGCCGCGCACCAGCTGAAGAAACGAGCAAGGATGGTGGAGGATAACTTCAAAACCTTCGGCCCGGAGCTCTTCGCCAAGCACGCCAAGCCGATAAAGGCAGTGGACGGACGCAATGTGGCCGCGATCGCGTTGCAATCGGCAAAGCGTGGCGGTTAACTTTTCTGCTCCGCCCATTTCCATGCTGTCACCCACGTGCGCGATTCTTAACGGGGAGATTCGCTCTGCTGGCGTGTCGAGGATAGGTGAGAAATTCGGTGCTTCCGTGATACTAAGCATTGGAGTGAGGCCTTTTGAGTTAAAGAAATTTGCCGCTTTGGCCGGCATATTCAAGGTATGAGGTCTATCGATTCGAAGAAGCTACGAGTCAGCGCGAGAGGCTGGTTCTGGCACTCTCGACCACCATCTCGATGAGCCATCCGGCTATCGCGCGCCGCGGTGGCTTCTCAGGCTAAGCCGGCTTCCATTTCATTTAGTAACATTCATGTACTCCCGGAGGGCAACGTGTTCAGCCCAGGTCGTCCCTCCGTCAGCCTAGCTTCCAGTTTGCGGGCCTGGCGCGATCCGGCCATGCGCGGAGCCGTGGGCGCCCGCCGGAATCGGTCGTTCGAGAGGAGCCATAGCAAAGGCACAGTGCTTGTGAAATAACCTATTCTGCCAAGGTGCGATCCACGAAATTGCTCGTATCACTTCATCTGGAATGAGCGGATGAGCCCCCAGTCGTTCCTCAAGTTTCCTTCGGTGGTATTTTGTAACTGGGATTTCTTGCCAGCTAGAAAACAGGCGGGAAAATTCCCAAGGGCGGGTGGCCCACGGGTAACCTGCTCGATGGAAATAGTCGCCAAGGAACCTTCGAGAATGATGTTCATACAGTCGAAGCGGATTGGGAGTCGAAATGTATACATAGCCGCTGGGCCGTGTTACTCGTCCTAGTTCCATTATTAATTCCGTGCGGGCTCGCTTGGAAGTCACGAATTCAATGACAGAAGTGCAAACAGTCAGATCGAAGTAGTCATCTTCGAATGGTAGTCGGTCCCCAGGTGAACAGCCCAAAAAGGACACCAGCCCGGACGGGAGATCATATCCAGCTGCTCTTACTTGTCCCGCCTCTACAGCCAAACGGCTAGCATCGATCCCGACGACTTGCATCGGGCGCAAGATAGGGGACAACGCCATCGCAACACTGAATCCGCCCGTTCCACATCCCACGTCCAGGATTCTTTCGACTCGGCCAACATACTCCTCCAAAAGCCAGCAGGCATTCTTGCGATGATGATCAACGCGTGCCAGTTCTCTTTGGGCAAATTGATTGCTGGCACGATGGGGAACCGCATAACCCATTCCAACAGGAGAATCAAAGATATCTTGGACAGCCGCTCCTTCGTTCAACAATGCAACAAATTGCCTTCTATAAGTTTCTCTCATACGTTTCCTCGCTGTGATTCCATTGTGCGGAGCCCGAAGAACACGGCATCTCGCAGCAGCGCTCCTTCAAAAAAGGGGGAGGATGCTCGGCCGGGCCGCTGGCGATGGCGATTTGTCCGAGAGCTAAGGTCTAGGTCATCTTGAGACTTCCACGACCACCGGTTGCGGAACCAGGAAATCCACCAATCGTCTAAATGAGGAACCGACCACCACCGGCAGCAAAACAGAAAGTGCCAGCAGGCGCCGGCGATCGTCCTTCTGTAACACCATGAACATCCGGCTCGTGATCAGGAAAACTATCGCGCCTGCCGGTACAGCAACGCTCAACTTAAAGACGGCGCCGAGCGGCATCGCCACAATGCCAAGGACAACGATCGCCATCGCAAGAGTTGCAGCAGCAAGCCTGAGCATAACGCGCACATCGATTCGGACGGGATAGCGAACCAGGACGCGGCCCCAGATAGTTAGCGCGGCAAACGATTGGGCGACGCCATTTGCCCAGGCTGCGCCAAGTGCGCCGTGACTTGGAATCAACGCGAGATCAAGGAGCACGTTGATCGCCGCGGCTACACAGCCCCACTTCAGGATGAATCCCAGGTCTTCGGCCGAATACAGGAGCGTCTGGGCGGGAGTCAGTATCGCTTTTGGAATGCTGAGAAGTGCCACTACAACAAAAACCGGAATGGCTGCCAGGTATTGCGGCCCATACATGACCCGCACAAAGGGACCGGCGATGCAGGCGACCCCGATCAATATCGGAAGTGCTCCCAGAAGGACATACGTGGATGCCTTCGAGGTCATACTAAATAGGCGATCCTTATCGCGTCCGTACTCGGCCATCTGCGTGGCCGAGAGCGCATTGGCAAATGTTTGAGGTATTCGCATGAGCCGGTCCGCCACACTGAAGCAAACCGAGAAAAAAGCCAGTTGACGAATATCCGTCTGCAGCAATTTTAAGAAAATGATGTCGGACCGGTCCCAAATCACGATCTGCAAAATCATCAGTCCGGCGCTCAGACCGGAGAAGGAAAACATTCGTTTGCGAATTTCGGCCGGCAGGGGGACCCGAGGGACAGATTTCATTGACCTAAACACAGGAAGAATCTTTACGGCCAGCTCCGCGGTGCGATAGAGCACGACGCCTGCTGCAATGCCGACCAGATCCCACCCAAGGAGGAGACTTACAGCCACCGCAATCACATAGACAATCGCTCCGACGAAGGCGCCCCGCGTATTGAGCGAGGCATCCTCGGCGGCGGAGTTCGCCTGCGAGGGCACGAACGTAATCATGTTGGGCACCATGCTCAATACGAGCAAAGCCGAACAGAGCCGATACGCTGGATCAACAATGGTGAAAGCGGCGATCATGCCGATGGCCGTTAGGGCGCACGCAATCGCCGTTTGGGCCCAAAGGGTGTAAAAGAATACGGCGCGCGCGAGCTCCTTTTGACCGCCGCCAAGGAATTCGCCCATGTACTTGAAAGTTGTAAGCGGGATGCCCAGCGAACCGACTGAGCACGTTATGGAAGTCAGCCAGAATACGAGATTGAAATAGCCAAGCCGGGTCGGCCCGATGACTCGCGCGATGACGACCGTCGTGAGCAGCGTGCAAACGAGCGTAATCACGACTTCCAAGCCCATGAAAATGAAGTTGCGCCCGATTACCTTGGCATTACTGTTGGCGGGTGTTAGTCGCGTGAATGGTCAGCGGCGGCAAATTAATTTCCGGATTAGATCGAGCTGTCAAAGTACTTACGGGCTGCTAAGACGCAGAAATGTGCGATTCCGCATCGCGAAAAACCTATCGGGAACAATCCGCGCTGCAGGGTTGCGATCAGATACAAATCGACTCTTCGGTTTCGGCAACGGAGCTGCGGTAAAAATGCAAATTTACCAAATACGTCTGAGTGGCGAGCAGATGGTTTACTGTGTCCAACCGATCACATTGTAGTTGGCCTTCTGGCCTTCTTTGATGATCGGAGAAGACGTCAATGGAGATTCTTCGGTCTCAGCAATGAGAAAGCTAAATGCTCTCAAGGACTGAAGAAATCTTAGACATTCAACCGGATCGCGCTTGGTACGCGTGGCAACTCGCGGGTTAGCTTCCACAGTTACCACGCACTTTCGAGCCGACGCGATAGTCTCTGCAGCACCCTTGAGCACGTCCAGCTCACCGCCCTCTACGTCAATCTTTATGGCTACGTCGCCACCTCGCACACCAAGACTATCGATGGTGACTACTTCCAGCGGGCCATCGCCGGGAACAAGAAAACGGGCGTGATCAGAGGTGTCATAAGCTGGAACTTCCAGCCGGCCGGTCCCCTTGAAGCAACCTACTGCCTTGGTGATCGCTCTCGATGGAATCCGCAGTTGAGACAAATTACGCTTCATGAAGCCTGCTACGTCAGGGTTAGGCTCGAAGGCGATCACTCGCGTGACGCGGGAAGTTTGCGAACAGACGAGCGCTGAAAACGTCCCAATATCTGCTCCACAGTCGAATAACACCACATCAAACAACGGTTCAAGCAAGCGACAAAACGAATGAATGAGTTGCCTTTCATAGTCTTCAACGTCTCGCTTGTCCCAGCAGGTGTCGGCACGGAAAAGGGGCACACTGAAACTTACGGCGCGGCCCAATTGATATTGCGCGACCACATTGAGCATCCCCAATTGCCCAAAGATTTCCACGAACCGGTCGCCGCCGCGGATCCCCCAACGGGTCATGGTTCTCGCCAATCTTAAGAGCAGCGGAGCGCGTGTAACAGTCTTTGGGATCGTCGACGTATTCGCGGTTCTTGGCGGCACCGGTTCAGACACCACAATCACTCGAACGCGAACGGATTGACGCCTGGGGATAAGGAATTGTTTTCATCGGAAGTACCTTTGAGAGAACTTAGAACTTTTCGCCAATAAAAACCTAGTGTTGCATGAGCTCGGAAATCGTGACGGCCTCGCGATTCTTGTCTAGCGCGGCTTGGATTACGCGCGGCAAGCGCTCTTAACGCAGGCGCGTTAATGCCGTGATAAAGAATGATGTCTCCAGAGGAGAAGCTAGTTCGATCCAACTGCGCTTCCACTTCTCCCGAAGCAGCGCAGTAGTCCTTCAGATCGACGTTCCACATCACTACCTGCTGGCCGACCGCCCAAGCGGGGATGAGGCTGCGAAGTGACAATTTGCCGTGGGGTGGGCGGAAGAGCTTGCATTTCTCTCCCAGGATACGATCCAAAACCCATCCGGTCATTCCTATCTCTCGAATGGCACCAGACCAGGAAAGCCTGTGGAAGTACGGATGGCTATAGGAGTGGCTACCGACGTCGTGCCCCTCTTTCTTCATCCGCAGAACGATTTCCGGATACTGCTCGGCGGCTCCTCCCACTACAAAAAACGTGGCCTTCACCGCCTGATCGCGAAAAATGTCTAGTATCCGTGGGGTATGGACTGGATCGGGTCCGTCATCGATTGTTAAGGCAATCTGCGCTCTGTTCCGATTCCCGTGCACAAGCAATTGTCGGCCGGGAACGGCGCTAAACAGGGCTTGCTTAACCAGCGCATGCCCTCTAGGCGACGTGTCCGTTCGCGCTTGTGCGAACCATTTTCACGCCATAAGTAGGTATCGCTATAGTATTTCGCGATGCTCTCCTCGGAGCCAAGACCAAGACCAGGCTCTTGTTTCGGTTGCTCAGACAGCCTTAGCAGCGCCTCTGCAGCCCTTTCTCATCGCCATCGCGAATGAATATGACCGTCCGCTGGTCGCGAAGGGCCTCTGGAACGCGGACAGCCGTCGTAATTATTGGAATGCGCGAAGACATCGCCTGCAGCACCAGGAGGGGTACCCCGTCCTGGAGAGAAACGAGGACATCGCATGCTCCGGAGCGAGTCGCGTGTATTCAATTCATTCGGCACCCACTGAAGGTCCGGACGAAGCTCCTGAATCGCAGCTTTAATGGCAGGTTGTTGCGTATTCGTGCGAGGCGAAGACAATCACCCTGGTAGGCTCGGCCAGTATTGCGCAGATTCGAGGATGCAGCCAGCAAGTGATCGAAACTGCCATTGGAGTCCGGGCCAAGCGCGGCACCGACTACAAACTCTTCTGGGCTACGTTGCAACTCGCCAGATGAAGCCTCTGATGGACTCGTCCGTGCAGCCGGCAGCTCAGGCTTTCCCACTCTGGCCGAGTCGAATCCAATTCGGAACGCAGCAAACGACCGTCGCAGACCTTCGGCCGTCGGTACCGACTGCCTCCACCCGATAGAATGTAGCTTGGAGTTGTCGAAGCGATTCCCGCCCCACAGGCTTGCCGCCTTATACGGTGTGAGGATTGCCGGCAACTGGCCCTTCGAATAGCGATGGTATTTCGACGACAAGATAAGAAAGTAACCGCACACCGAAGTAGGGTACGGAAATCGATCGAATCTTCGCGACATTCTTCCTGTAGGCATGCAGATATTCACGGCACGTCGGCAGGTCATCATCATGCACATTGTAGACCTGACCCGCAGCGCGCTGATGGGTACCGGCAAACACCACGGCTTCCGCGCAATTATCGACATAACTCAACGGAAGCAGATTGCTTCCGCCGAAGTGCAATAGCCAATTACCAATCGTCAAGCCGACGCGGTTGGAAAAATGACCGCCCTCAGGACCATAGATGACGCCCGGACGCAGAACCACTAGTTCGAAGCCATTACGCCGCTGGTATTCCCAGAACAGTTGTTCCTGACGAAGTTTGGAAAACGAGTAATGGTCACGCCACTCGGGATGTGGTTCGAGCATGGTCTGCTCGTTCACCTTTGCCCCACGGCCGAGGCCTGCTACTCCGTATACGCTGAATGAACTCACCAGAACGATGCGCAGCGGCTTGCGATTTCCAACGGCATCCAGCAGATTTCTGGAAGCGACCACTGAATCGAGGAAGAGATCCGCGGCAGTTCCCTTCTTTCCCGCGGCGAGATGGAAAATAAGTTGGACATCATCCACTGCTCGAGCAGCGTCCTCTCGATACCGCAGGTTTCCGACGCAATACTCAAGACGAGTCTGCGCACCTCGCCCCAACAGCGCGTCTAGCTTGGGAATATCTGCCTGTCGGCGCACATTGCAACGGATATTGGTATAGCCGTGAGCCAAGAGGCGCTTGATCAGGGCCCTCCCCAGAAAGCCAGCGGCGCCTGTAACGAGTATCCTCATGCCAGTCTCACCGGATAAACCTGTGAGGAGATCACATCCATGATTTGCGATACGCGCAGATATTTCCGTATAGGGGATCGGCACTGGAGTGTCGTGCAGGATGCTTTCGTAAAAAAGCGACAATAACCGGTTCATCCCTTCAAAAAAATGAAACCGCGATCCGGCAAACTCGCGGACATTTTGCGTCGCTTGCCGCAGAGACTGCCAGCTGGACTTGAACGAAGGCAACAAACGACCGACCGCACTAGGAACCGTCTGTTTTTCTTCCACCAACATGCTACGAAGGTGCAAAATCAATGTGAGCTGTATTCTTGGTGCCATACACCCGCATAAAATGGCCTACTGGCCGCGCGTGCGAGCAGAAAGTAACATACGCGGACATGCCACCGGCGAGAATCATCACCCGCAGTTCATCGAGAACGCCATCCGTGCGGTCATCAATTGAATTCCGCCGGCGGTAGGCACGGGCGATAATTTCCACCGGTTCGTCGGGAAGGAATGGAGTAATTTTATTGATGGCGTGATCGATGATGTTTTGAAACAACTTGCCTGGTAATTGATGCACCCAGTGCCGATCGTCGGAGAGCAACGCCTGGCCAAATCCCCCTGCCAAGTCGTATCCGTAATAACTTTCGATATGTACTGGGTCGCCTAAGTTCCCTTTTGCAACGAATTCCTTCAGGGCCAGAGCGGGCGTTTCGAAGTTGTACCAATAGTTGATCGTCATCTTTCGATTGGTTTGTTGGACGCAATCGATCAGCCGCCGCCCGTCTCTTGCGTTCAAGGCAAGCGGTTTCTCCAGAAAAACATGGCAACCGGCCTCGGCCGCCTTCTGCGCCAACGCCAAGTGAGAGTGCGGCGGGGTGGCAATATGAATTACATCGAGCCGATGCTCGGAAAGCATGCGATCGAAATCCGTATACCGATGTGGAACCGAGTAGCGAAGCTGCAAGCTGCTCGGCCAGGATCGGCTCGAGGTCGCAAACCGCCAGCACGCGGGCACACCCGAGCTTTTGAATTTCCTCGATGTGGCCGTCGGCGATTTTCCCGCAGCCAACAATGCCAATATTCAGCATCAGTGAATTCCGATACCAACGCCGGCGCGGTCGAGTCTTGTCCGTGCGCGCGGCGACTACGGGATCGCGGCGTTGCCTGATGGCCTCAATCGCGAGGTACATCTGCCACGCGGAAACGAAATGAATGGAGCACACCGCGCCGATCTGCTTCTTCTACCAACAAGTTGAATGCCGATTCCAGTACGTCGCGCAATAAGGCCGAGGAGTTCCGTTCTTGAGCTCCATGCGTAAATAGTTTGATGAAGCTATCGGTTCCAATCCGCGGCGCTAGCTCCACCCACCGTCTTACGCGATACGGTGTTGCCACGTTGCCATAACGAAGTTCGCCCGTTTCGAGCCGGGGGAGCCAACGGTCTCTCCAGCGCATTCCGATGGGCCCAGAAATCATGAGCAGGTCGCCTTCGACACCACCGCCAGGTGTGAGTGGGACCCCATCGTCATACGATTTCGGCCGATTGGGATCACCGTTGCAGTAGTAGATCGTATTCACCAAACGAGCTTGGGTCGGAGAATCCCCGGACGGCATAGTGAAATCGGCATAACAACCAAGGTCTCGCAGCATCCGGATTTCATCGTTGAGGCCACACCAGCGGCCATCCGGCCGCGAATTGTCCAGCGCCCAGTTGCCGTGGATGAAGCCGAATGTCAGCTTCCCATTGCGCTTGCGCAGCAGACCATGCTCGCTGTCCAATACGCTGCAAAAACTGCTTATACGGTCGATGAAGTTCTGGCGGCCTTCGCCATCATGGTGAAGATGGACTTCCACGTCCGCTATTCCATCGCGAACCATTTCCGCCAGAGGTTCCATCAGGGTCGGATGATATTCCTCTTCCGGAAAGAAAAAGGTATATCGAGGTGTGTTACCAACGGAGTCGGGCTTACATCGCCTCGCAATCGCCGGCCATCCCGACCGCCATAGAGCGACGCGTGACTGCGCGGTGCTTAAATCAGCGCGCCGCCACTTGGGTTCGTAATGGTCCGCAATGGTCACCCAAATACGCTGGAGCGCAGGCACAGTGCGCTGCGTAATCTGCCGCAGCCGCTGCCTGATGTAAGAAGGACCCCAAATTTGTGAATTGTGGATTAATTGCATGGTCTTGCGCTTAATTTGACGCGCACCGCATCAACGGCTTAAGACAGTCGTGGCTTTAGCCGGCAGCTGCCATTTCTCTTTTCGTTGCTGCAATGCCTGCTCACAGATACGAAGTAATTCCTCGGCAGCTTCATCCCAACTTCGGCGAAATTGTTCGGAGATGGAACGTTCATCCCAGCGCCGGTCCATCGCCTTTTCAATTGCACCGGCAAGTGTGCGCGAATCTCTTGGAGGAATTAAAATTCCGGATTCTTCGTTGACAAGCTCGAGGATTCCACCCACATTCGTCGCAATCACAGGTCGTCCGCAGCTGAGGGCTTCAATGACGACGTTTGGGTATCCCTCGTTATAGCTGGGCAGAGCGAGCACATTGGCGGCCGCAAGCCACTGGGCAACCTTCTGCGAAGAACAGGCGCCATTCAGAGTGATTCGATCTTCCAGCTCAAGATGTTTGGCTTTACTTCGCAAATGCTCGCCACCCGGCCCATCCCCGACAAATGCCAGTCGCAGGTTTGGACGGCGGCTTGCCAGGGAGGCAAAGGCTTCGAGCAATTCCTCGATGCCTTTTGCGGTATCCAAACGCCCCACGAACAACACGAGTTCGGCCTTGTCGTCAACAGCTAGCTGCGCGCGCGCGGCACTCCGGTCCCTCAAGTGAAACACACTCGGATTGCAGCCATTCCGGATCGTCCGGACCTTACTGGCAGGATATACCCATCTCGATGGCTCGCTGGCGCAGATGCTCGCTTTTGGTTACCACGAATGTTGCCCGCTTCATCGCAAGTCTCGTCAGCCATCTGGAAGCCGGATCCACAAAGCGATTCAAGTCTGAACCAATGGAGCCGATAACGGCTGGAATACCAAACCTGCGCGCCACGGCGACGGTGGCGTAGCCTTCAGGGTATAGCCAGAAGTTGCAAGCCACGTCCGGCCGGTACTCCCGGAAATATGCCTCCAGGTAGTTTGCGCAAACAAAACCGTTGATACCCCTCGTCAAGCCAGGTAACGCTGGATACTCGAAGTACCGTGTAGCCACGCCAGGAGGAGAAAAGGACAAGTCAGGAGGGCGATAGTCGAAATGCGGCGGGAACCATTTAGGGTAGCGCGGGAAAGGGCAGACAACGTTTACATCGGCTCGTTTTGAGAGTGCCAAAACGATCTCGTATTCTGAATGCCCGCGGTACGGTTGCGCCGGGATGGGGAAAATCGGCGTAACAACTGTCACCTTCAACCTCATCGCGTCACCCCGCGAGCTCGCAGGCGATCTTGCAATCGCAGGTTGAGCATTGTTGCGTTCCAATCCGCTCCCTGCTGGGCCATCCGTTGCAACCGAAGCAGGGGCCCCAGAGGTCCAAATTTTCCAGAGCGGTCCCCGGGTGAACAAGAACTTGTAGAAGCCCACAACTACGGCAGCATTCAACATGCAGAAAGCGCTCGCTGGGCCGGCTATCCGCATCAGCGCTGGAATGCCGCGCCCGGCGCCTAGAACGGCAAGGACATAGAAAGCAATTTGCGCCGCAAGCGCTCCTGCGTATAGCACAGAACGGTCTGCCAAAAATGTGCTGGTGACGAACAGTAATACCAGCAGGATTGGCACAAGCAGACGCATTAGCTTGTGAGAGATTAACTCGAACCGTAGCCGATTCTGCCGCGACAGCAACCAGGGCGCTAGTTGTAACAGTTGGAAGTTGCCCGCCAGGGTTCGGACCTTGCGATGAAATTCTCCACGCAAATTCCTGGGCCAGATGTCATAGACTCGCGCACGCAGGTCCAAAACTGACCGATAGCCCTGGCGAATCACACTAAGAGGCTGCAGCATATCGTCTAGAATAGTTCCCTCCGGCAGCGCGCTTGCCAGTTTGCGGCGAATTGCATAAAACCCGCCGTAAACTCCCAGCGGCGAATCCACTTTTGCCTCGCAATTGCGAATCCACTGCTCGTAGCGCCAATAGAGGCCTCCAACGGCTTTGGCGCCTGCGTCTGTGGCCGTCTTCGCGAAGCACTAAATCACCGGCAACACATCCGACGTGAGGATCGGCAAAGTTGCTGATCAATAGTTGCAGGGCGCCGCTCTCAATCCAGGGACGAATGTCAAGGAATAGCAGGATTTCGCCGGTGGCGCTCTGCATTCCCATGTTCAACGCCGCAGCCTTGCCAGAATGCTCAGCGCATCGGAAGCACTTAACATGGGGGCCGCTGCAACTCCTTGAGTATGTCGTCCGTGCCATCCGTTGACCCGTCGGATACAATCTCGATTTCCATTCGATCTTGCGGATAATCCAACGACAGCAGATGAGCGACTTTCTGCCGCAACAGCGCTGCTCCGTTGTGGACGGCAAGGATGATGCTGATCGTGGGCAGTATCGACCCTTGGCGCTGGGGTCGCGGATGCAGGCGGCTGCGTAAATAGATCCACAGCGGATACCCGGCGTAGGTGTACAGCAGAAGGAATGCAGCACACCAGAAGATATAAGTCTGGACATGTATACCACTCATCTTATTCGCCTTGTGTTTCGAGGGTGCTACTGCGTGAGAACAGCGCGCGATGCGGATGGAAGCTGCTCGACTTTACTTGTTACTGAACTTATGGAAATAAACTGCGGCTGAATTCTCATCGTGGTGCCTGCCGCTGGATTATTTCGATTTGGATTCTTAGTGTCGGAGGCGAACTAGGCAGTAAATCACAAAGATCAATACCGCCTCGAGCGTCACCGTGGAAAATACCCAGTGGCCGCGGTCACTTGATTTCGTGGTATCGCGATGCAGCGCGATCGTAGCGGTGGCCAGCCCCAGAACCAAGTACATCGTTGTCGTGTAGCTGCGCGATAAGAACCACGCGCTCGTCATGAACGACACAAATGCTAGTCGCATCAGCACAATCCAGTGGCGCGGTACGGTCGGAGCTTGGACGGGTTCAGACTCTGTCTGGCTCCCCGTGGCACCGCCGCCAGCCATAGCGGGTAGCGCTTCGCGGGCATGCGTGTAATGCAGAGCGATAGTTCCAAGCGAAGGTGATGGATCTGTAGCCAGCGCCCCGGCGCGGCTGATATAACTCGCTTCAAAAAGCTCTCGAAGTCCCAAGAATCTGCTCCCCCGCTTTACCTTTTGCATTCCAAGAATGCGATTCAAGCCGGTCATAGTTGTCACGAGTAAAGCCAGCCACAGAGTGCTTCCCAATAATCCAAGCTCAGCAAGACATAGGACGAAAGAATTGTGCGCGGTGATCTCATACAAGTCCGTGAAGCCATTGAATCCGATTCCGAACAACGGAGCGCTCTTGAACATTTCCAGCCCATTGGCCCAAGCTTCCAGTCGGTCGGCGCCGTCCGCCGCCGAGATCCCACGGCCTCCCGTGAAGTCAAGAGCAAGCATGCCAAAAATGAATATCGCAGCCAGAGCCGTGGACGCGGTCGTTCCTATTTTTTTCCGGGCGACCATAAGCGCGACGGCCGCCAGTGCGAGCAATCCACCGCGGGAATGCGTCAGAAAGGTGGTCCATAACAGCAAGGCGGCTGGCAAGAGCACGACAACGAAGTTGGTAACCGTGCGTCCTCGCCGCCACGCGATAAAGAGAAGCGGAAGCGCAATCAAGAGAATTTGCGCAAGATCATTCGGGTCACTCAAAAAGCCGGCGCCGCGTATTCGCGTCAATTGCCCAATTACGTCGTCCTGCGGAGAGGAGATATTGGTTCTTAAGATGAACATCTCTCCCTGAAAGCCCGCGTAATATCCGCAGAGTGCCTCCACAGCGACAATCAGGCAGGATGCGACTGCGGCCAGTGTCGCAATCTTTAGCCTTCGAATTGTCGTCACGTTTACGACGATGAAAAAAAAGACCGCCGCGCTCGGCAGGAAAATTCGCCAACTTTCAAGGACCCCTCCGAGCCATCCGTTAGCCACCTCTGACAAAGCAATTGCACCGATAAGCCCGAGCAGCAGAAAAGTCTGTACCGATGATTTCCAAAACTTGTAATCGGCCATACTGGGTAAAGAAGCTAAAACTGTAATTCCTGCAAGGTACATCAAGGCGTGATAGCTGGCCCATTCCTTTCCGAATTGCTCCGGTGAGATGATCGTGACCACGATGTAGAGAATGGTGAGTGCGAATCCCATGATGAGGCGGCAACTTCTATGGTTGGTTCAGTCTTGCTAGACCGCCAGCGAGGCCTATGACCTGGTTTCCGGCGGTAGTCGGGAATGGCTAGGGCAGTGAAGTGAGAACAGACGTCACTTGGCGCCACGCCCCAGAAGTACAATCTTGATCGTGTTAAAGAGGATCAGCAGGTCCAGCCCCACGGATGCGTTCTTAATGTAATAGAGGTCATAACGCAATTTTTCCTTAGCGTCCTCGACCGTGCTTCCGTACTTGTAGAGGATCTGAGCCCAACCCGTAATTCCCGGACGAACGGAGTGCCGCAAATGGTAGTAAGGAATCTCTTGATTCAGCCCTTCGACAAACTCAGGCCGTTCCGGACGTGGACCGACGAGGCTCATGTCGCCCCTCAGCACGTTCCACAATTGCGGAATTTCATCCATGCGCGTCTTGCGAAGAAATTTGCCCACTCGCGTGATTCGAGGATCGTCGTCCTTCGCCCAGGTTGGTCCAGTATCCGCCTCTGCGTCAGCGCGCATGGTGCGAAATTTGTAGCAACGAAAGACCACCCCATCGCGTCCCACGCGGCTCTGCGAGTACAATACCTGCCCTCGCGAACTAAGTTTGATGGCAAGAACGACGAACGGTAGAAGTGGCAGGGTGAGTAGCAATCCGATAATCGAAATCACCACGGAGGCCAACCGCTTGTAAAATAGGAAGAGGCGTGAAGCATGAGAGCCTGGCGCGAAAAGCAGCCAGCTCAATCGGATGGATTCGATGGGAACTTTGCCAGTAATCGACTCGTAGACATCATTTCCATCTTGAACTTGCACGCCGCGATTCTTCAGCGAAAGCAACAAGTCGACCGGCAATTTCCCCCGGCGTTCCTCTATCGCGACGACAATGCGGTCCACACCGCGGATCGGACGACCGACCGCAAGATTCTCGAAAAAACCGGTCTGTGAGAGAGTAATCGGCAATCCACCGCTCTCCTGCTTGTAAAGATGGTTTCCAGTTCCGAGCATCTCGGCACGGCCTGCGATGCGAATCCCCAGTTCGGGCCGCGATTCGATTTCATGTAAGAGAGATGCAGCCAGCGAGCCCTCTCCCAAAATTACCACGCGCTCCGCAAGCCTCTGCGTGCTATTGATGATCGAAAAAAGCCCGCGCCAGAGCAGCAGTAAAAGCCCAACAAACAGGAACCCGAGATGGAAAATTCCCCGCCCCAGCTTCACCGGCGGATAGAGGTAATAGACGACGCCTAATGCGAGGTACGCTACTCCCATTACTTGGACGAGGCGGACAGGCGCTTCGCGCCGGTTGCCTACTATCGTGGAATCGTAAAGGTCGAAATAGTACATGCACGTCAGAAGGGCAACCGCTACGAATAGAATTTTCAGAGCGCCGTATTGATACGTAAGCATGAAGCTGGCTTCTCCCGCGCCTAGCCGCGCCAATGCCGACGCCAAAAGCGCGAGAGAGATCAAACAGGCTTCTGAAATCCCGAGCAGAAGCGTCCGTTTGGGGATGTAGGCATTTAAGAGACGGATCAAGGCACACTCCACATGATGCGGGACATGGGGAGCCGTGGCTCCCATGTCGGACTAACCAGAATGATTTATTTGTGCCCGCCGTTACGCCGTCGGCGGACAATAGCTCCTCCGATCAACAGTGCTGCCCCGAATAACAGCGCCGTGGCCGGCTCCGGAACTGGCGCTGGCCCCGGATCAATGGGTGTCGCCGGGGGATTAAAAGCTTGAAGTGGATCCTGTTTCGGGCAGCCCAAACTCAATAACGCTGCAATGAGAGAAAGACCAAGAATCCATTTCTTCGTGCGCATCCTCAATCCTTGTCTTGATACGGTCCAAGGGAGAATGTGAAGTAAATAGCCAGTTTATGTTTCTCATGGGCATACCATCCTTCTATCTTTCTGCAGATGACTTTGAATCGAGGCTGAACTTTACTTTCCGCCCGACCTCGAGAGGTGGTTGAGCGTTTCCTGCATCTGGAGGAAAATTCTTTCCTGACGGACAATCGAAACGAATTGTCAGCTCGCGGCTGAATCTAGCCAGTCAAGTCGGTTAATTGGGCAGGAATTCGTCGACCTTCGTGTAGACGCGGTGCGCGAATCTCACCGCGCGCGCTTGAGCGGTCTCTTCTCCATCAGATGCGGTAGTCCAGATGCGGATCATGGCCCCATCGGTGGGTCTGTTATTCAATCCATCGGCAATCATCAGAAACTTAACCAAGAATTCGCTCGCTGCGATCCGTCCATGTGACTGGTACCAATAGAGGACCATATCCCGCTTCGCTCCCTGTGCCACCAGGTATCCGTTCACAAGAACCGGAAGTCCGTTCGCCGAACCAATTTGGACACGGGTGGAATGGACTGGCTCCCATCCGGAGCCCGGAAGGCAGTTTTTGGGAGAGTGAATTCTGTCGCCGGAGCGTTGATCTTTGTAATACCCAATGTAGAGTTCGACTGGAAGGGCGCTTCCGAGATACACCCGATTGATATAATCATCAGCACCGATTGCCTTCACGACCTGCTTCTCGAACGGACGATCTTCACTATGTGAAATGCCGATAGCGGAGGGGAATTCGCGCAATGGCTTTTGCAGCCCGGCGGCATCCTTCGGTCTGAAGCTGTGCGTCGCGAAGATTCCTCCCACCAGAACCATCGCGGCCACTGGAGATTCGTAGATAGGTCATAGACCAGACCCGTGCGGGATTCTGATGTCCCAAGTGTAGACCAAGAGATTTTATGGATAAGCAGGATCGATAGAAAAGCCAGCGCGAAGAAACCAATGCCAAGTGCCAAATGGACCGCTCCAGAATCCACGCTCGGTCCGAAGTAGTAACTTAGCACGCCCGTCGCAACGAGACGGAGACCGTTGGTCAGCAATCGCAATTGGAATGCTCGCGACTGCCAGCAAGCCGCGTTTCCACGTGCTCGGCTCTGCCAAGTACCCGTAGGCGAGCACTGCGGCCAGCAAAGAAAGTAGCGAGCGAATCCCGCTGCAAGCTTCGACCACATTGAGCGTGCAGTTCGGGAGAAAGAGCAGATTCCCCTGCCGCACAGTGTGAATCCCGAGCGCGACCAGACCGGTCGCCCCCAATCGTGAGGCCAACAATTGAAGAGGAAGTGTCAACTGGTAATAGACGATTGCTGGCAAGGGGATCATAAAGAGCAGGTAGCCGATCGGAAATGCGATCGACCGTCAGCACCTGACGACCGGCCAGAAATAGGACGATTCCTGCTATCAAGACCACTAACGAAAGCCGCGCCGTGAACAGCTCCGCGCCGAGCATCCCGAATAACCCGCAGGACAATGGCGAATAGCATGATCGCCAAACCGAAATTATTCGGCCGGTAGAGTCAGTGCCCCCCATCGGTCGCGCTCGCTCCACAAAACATAGCCCGCAAATATGGGAACGAAGAATCCGTGACCATAGTTCGGATCGTCCCACCATTGCCGCGCCAAGCGAAATAAGTACCGGCGCATACATGATTATCACTAATGTGGCAAGCGATAACGCAGCAAACCAGGAACCCAACTGCGTTTTTTCCCCAGATGAATTTTTCTCCCAGGTGGCGTTTTTTAGAGGCCGCGAGCCGGTCTTCAGGCCTTTGAAGGACAGCTGCATTCTCTCCGTCGAGAGAGTCCACACGGCCTCTCAGACCTAGCCACACCAGATAATTGACAAGTGGAAATATTGAGTACGCCATCTAACTCAATCCAATAAGGCAAGCGAAAGCGAATCCTAAACAAATCTAGTGCGAGGGAGTGGGAACGCGGCACCACCGGCCTTATCATGGGCTGTTTACGAAGAAAGAGGCTACCGGCTGCGCGGCGAGAGGATAGACCTGTTGGGTCGAAGGATCAATCTCACGACCGGCTCGATGCTATTTTCCATTCTTCGAGCTCTTGTCTCCGTGCTTTCGGGCACCATAATATTGCCCGTGATAATCGACCTGATCGAATTCAGAAGCCTCATTGACTACCACGCCGATCAAGTTCGGATGGTCGAGAGACTGTAACCCGTTCTTCAGGGCCTTAAGGGGGGCCACACCCTCCCGAACGACGAGGAGTGTGCCGTCCACCAATCTCGACCACAGGTTGGCATCGATAACCGGCAGCATGGGAGTGGAATCTACGACGATCCAATCAAATCGGCCGGCCAAGCTGTGCGAAGGCTTCCGCAAGTTGTGCGGAACGCAGGATTTCTGAGGGCCGGTCGCAAGCCTTCCCGGCGGGGAGAAGGCATAACGGCGTCCCAGTGAACCGAACCAGGAAGTGCGCGAGGTCCTGGTTTCGTCCGGTCCACCAGTCACTCAGTCCTTGCAGGTCTTTCAAGCCGAACATCGATGCCAGCGTCGGTCTGTGCAAGTCTCCTTCAATCAGCAACGTCTTCGATCCGGAGTACTTGGCCAGCGTCACCGCTAGATTCGAGGCCACAAATGACTTGCCCTCGTTGATCACGCTACTGGTCACTTGCAGAGATTTCAGCTCGTGTTGCCTGCGCATAACGTCTAGCCGGACAGCAAGAGCTCGAAATTTTTCTGCGCCCAGACTATTGGGTTCACTCCACGCAACTAAACGCGATGTCGAGGCAGGTTGCACCATAACCGTCCGAGTCTTATCGCTCTCGGCCATTTTCTTTGCTCTCGACTGCTCCTGCTAACCGGCCCCTTGCGAGCTTCGCAACGCCTCGCCACTTCCGCCGTCTCTGGGGGCTCAGGTGAGACTAGTTCGGCAGGAACCATGTCAATCGGGACAATGTCCGGCTGACTTTGTCGAATTGTTGCTCTGCTGAATCCTTCAAATAACTGGCTCATTGGGTTCCATTCCTGATTCTGAGTTGCCTTCTCCTGCAAGGAACACGCCAAGCTCATGCTGGCGAGCAGATTGCTCGGGCGTCCATCGGGAAAGGGTATCGCATCAAGGCCGTGAACTCTTCAAATCAGTCCGCTGCTCAACCGTTGTAATACGTATAGAGGTTGCCAGTGAAAATCAATAAAGCCACCACCGCCACAGCGCCAAACTCAAAATACCGTGCGATAACCCGAGAACGGTCCTCTTGGGGCGTGCTCAAGCGGGGTATTCCGACCAGCATTCGAGCAGGAAGAATTCCTTCCAGATCCTTCTCCTGCCGGAAGCGCACGTCAGTCAATTCAAGAAAAGTGGCAAGACCCAAACCCAGAACGGTTCCCAGGCCCAAGCCAACAAGACTGATCAGGAAACGATTTGGGGCCGAAGGCTTGTCCGGCAGCTTTGGCGGATCGATGATGTGGAACTGTTGACCTTGCTGCTGCTGTCCGAGGCTCGTGGCGAGCTGTGATTGCGTTTGCTTCTGAAGAAGCGAGTTGTAATTGAATTTGGCTTCGTCATATCCGCGAGATACGACCGACAGTTCTTGCTCCGTTTCCGGGGTCAAATTCAGCCGGGCTTGATACGCGGCAGTCTGTAACTCAAGATCCTTTGCGTTCTGTTGCTCGTTCTGAATCTCCAATTGATTGGCCTTAAGCTGGCTCTGCAGCTGCATGATTGTAGTCGGTGAGCCGCGCTGCACTCCGTCTGCAACGGAGAAATCTATCGCAGCTTGTGGACTTTCCGCTCTGCTGATGGGAAGCGATTTCCGCTTCGTTCTGCTTTCTCAGCGCTTCGGTCTTGGCTATTTTGTCTTCGAGCGCCACGATGTCCGGATGGCCGTCCGTATAGCGAGTGCGCAAATTCTGGATTTGAAGGCGCAGATCCTGGAGCACCTTATCTAAGGCCTGCGTTGATATCACGCTTGAATCTCCACCCAGACTCGCTTGCGCCGATTGATATTGCTGCAGCAATGATTCCAGATAGATCTTCTGTTGCTTCGAAGTGTCCAATGCGTGTTGAGTGCTCGCCAATTGTGCTTGCAGGCCTGCCAGAATTTGAACGTTGCTCTGCAACTGGCCCGGAAGGTTTCCCGCGTGTTTTGCCTTAAACGCTGAGACTTCGGCTTCCTGTTCTTCCATTTTGTTGCGCGCGTCCGCCAGCTCACTGTCCAGAAAGGCCGTCGTATTTTCGGAAAGCTGTCGCTGAGCCCTCACATTTTCGTTGATGAACAAAGACGTTAGCTCACTATTTACCTGCTGTGCCAGCTCGGGCGTATCGGCCGAGTAATGAATCTTAAAGGTGAAGAACTCCCCTCGATATCCTGGCGCCCCCACCAGCTCAATCTTGATGTCGCCTCGCATTTGATCGACTGGATCCTTGGGCTTGAAAAAACCGCTGAGCCGAGGAGGCGTTGCATAAAGTTTAAAGCGGTCGATGATTGTCTCCAGGCTGGCATGGCTCAAAACCTTTTGCGTCGTGCTTTGCAATCGATTTTGGAGATTCACATTGACGTTCTCCATGACATATATGTCAGACACTTTTTCCTGTTCCGCGGAGATCAGCGCCTCGGACGTGTAGGTGGTCGGCAAGAGCCAGCTCACTCCCCATACCGCCAGCCAGGTCAGAAACAGGGGAAGCAATATCCACCAGCGCCGCCGCAATACAATGGCCAGATACTCTTCCCAGCTGCGCGGAACTGCTTCGTCAATTTGTTGGACATTGCCAGCCTCTCTGGATATTTTGTTTCGCCTACGGGACGAGACTTCTTGTCGTCGTAGGATCAACTCTTCGTCTAACAGCACAAATCGCGGCGAACCAAAACGTTGCGCGCTTTTGCCGCTCAACAGTCACGGCTTGTGGCTTTGATCCGCTATCGGAATAAGATCGGGCGCAGGCCAAAATTGAACCCCGCAGAAATTTCGTGGCTAATGAAGTTGCCTCCACAATTCGGGGTCGTGCAAGCGGTGCCGTTCATGGCCTGCAGCCGTGCGCCATAGCTCACAAAAAAGTTTGTTGTGGGCCGTATTTGATGATTGAACCGCACCACGGCATACCAGGAGTTGTAGTTTTGTGTGATCGAGGAGAGCGGCAATCGGTATCAGGCTCGCGTTGGTTGCGTACCCAATCGAGGCAGAGGCTCGCCATCTCGGACTCAGTGTTCGCTCTATCGTCGCCTCCACCTGCCCCGTCTGCGCCCCGACCAGCACTCCGCTACCTCCTGTCACGAGACGATCAAAACTCAATGAAAGCGTCGTGCGGTCCCACTTATAATTCAACGCGCTATCGAGCGCCCAGGAGAGGTTGTTCGCAGTACCTGTCAATACGCCCCGCAGCAGTACCAGGCTCGGCCCGGCGGCAAGTTGGAAACTCAGTCTTCCAGTCACATATCGCGCATACCCAAGCTTCACCACGTGGTTCTCGGTCGTCTGGGGAAACTCAGGATACCGGAAGTCATCAAAGGTGTAGATCACCGCGATGCGTGCTCTGCGGACTGAGCGGAGTAGTTGTAACCCGTTTGAAATAACGCGTCGGCGCTGTTGATGTAAGGCGCGCCCAAAAAATTCAGCGTCCCGTAAGACCCGGACAGCAGTCCACGAAGATCGTGGGCTGACCTTGTATTCGATCTGTGAGACTAGCGTATTACTCAATCGGGGCACCATAATCGTTGGAATTGTCTGGTTGGGACCCAAAATCGAATTCAGAAAGCTCGCCGGGTCCGAACGAAGAACCGCCGTTGAGAAATTCCAGACCTCCGACGCCTCCAAATCCAAAAGGCGATTCTGAGAGAAAGCTGACATCATCGCCCAGCAGCAGGGACCAGCGTTGCCATTTGTAGCTGTAGGAGAACATCAGGTCTTGGATCGCCGAGTTTTGATACGACGATAACATCCCTCCACCCGTATAGTGCACGAGCAGCTCGGACCGATTTGTCACGTGGTTCAAGTCCAGCGTACCCACCAGATAGTTGAAATCTGTTGGCTGAACAAAACCTGCCGCGGAAGAACTCGTGGCCAGCTGCGACATTGCGCTAAAGCTCGGCACTAGAGAATTTGCGGCGCCCAGATTAGGACCCAGCGTTGGCGCCTGCACTCCACTTAGTGGCCGATCGTTCCCCGCTAGCTGGACTTGCTCAGTTGTCGCCCCCAGAGGGGAGTTCAGAGCCAAGACGCTTGTGCTCCCGGCCGGCAAGGGTGCTGAGATAAGGTGCGACCGGTTGCTCACGCGGATCAGGCTTTTCCGGTAGCGGTTTCTTGTGCCTGGATTACGGGCGCATAGAGAAACACGGCAAGAAGCACCCAGCCATGAATGCGGGTCAGTTTTGCCATGTTCTTCCCTACGGCACGACAATCGTATCGCCAGGTTTCAGATGAATATTTTGTTCGGTCTTGCGTCCGCTAATCACTTCCTTGTAGTTCATGGGGAATATTTTGTTCGCGCCATTTTCGTTGCGCATTACGTAAATCTTCTTCAAATTGGCGTAAGGGGTGAATCCACCGGCGATCGAGAGGGCCTGCATCACTGTCATGTCGGGAACTAACGGATAGGCTCCTCCGCGCGTTACTTGACCCAGAATGTAAATCCGCAGGCTACTCATCTGCGCCACAATCACCGTTACCTGGGGATGTACAATTGTTGCGCGTAGCTTTTCTACGATCTCAGAACCAAGCTGCGTGGGCGTCAAACCCGCGGCCTGGACGTCGTTTAGCAATGGCAGAGAAATCTTGCCATCTCTGCGCACTGGGACAGTGCGGGAGATCTCTGGCTCTTTCCACACGTCGATCGTGAGGACATCCTCCGGAGCGATGGAGTAGTTCGGATCTTCGGTCGCTGCCTTCGGTGGGCTGCGACGCAACATCCTCAGCAGTCAGGACCTTTGCGCTTTCGCTCTTAATGTCCTTTCGTGCCTGTCCTTGAGCCCGCACGGAAATCGAAAACAACATTAGCGATATCGCTGCCGTTACACACAATCCATTTTTTCATAACATCCTCGCTTGCGAGTCTCGCGTTCGTCTTGGAGTCTTGCATCCCAATCTGCTTCACTTCTATTTGGTATTTGGCATTGTGGCTTCGCCAATCTGGGCCCTCAGTCGATGGGCTCGATCAAGCTAGGCTGGCGGCTCCGGCGCGGGTGTCCCGCAAGTCGGCTGCCAGAGTCCGGTGCGGGAATCTTTTAGTCGCGGGCCGTTCACTGGCTCAACCTGGAATGCTGCCACTTCGATCGCTGCCGCCGTCCCCAATATCTCTACGGATAGCACCAGTCGAGAGATATTCTTCTTGCGCACCAGGATCCCTTCGATTCCTGTCAATGGGCCGCACTTAACCCTCACCCAGTTTCCGCATTTTAGGTAAGGATGAGCTTCCACACGCACGCCGCTTTCGACAACTCGTCGAATCGCATCGATTTCGATATCCGGAATCGCGGCTGGCTGGCCTGCACTGGACACAAGGCCATATATTCCTGGCGTTGTTAGAATATGAAGCCGGCGGTCAATGCCCCCTTTCAGGAACACGTAACACGGAAACAGGGGCAATGAGAGTGTTTTGGTCCGGTCCTTCCAATTATGGGTGGTTGCGTAAAGCGGAAGAAACGTGTTAAATCCCTTGTTGGTCAATACTTGATCCACCATTTTCTCATGCTGATGGCGAGTGTAGAGCGCATACCAGGAAGCGTTAACAAGATTACTCTCCAGCTGTGGCTGTTGATTGAAATAGCATAGAGCTCCGCCCTGTGACTCACAGCCCAGTATCCTGCAAGCCTCTGATCACAACTAGTTTGCGTTTGGCCTCAGCAATGAGAACCTTGCTTTGCTTTACGCCGCCCGCAAAATCTTTGGCGGCTTCACGCCGCCAAATTCCTTAAGAGATCTGTCCTAAATTTCAGTCCGGACGATCTCATCAATATTGAATCGCAAAGCCACCCGTTAGCATTCCCCTCTCAGCGGGGCATTGCTCGACTCGAAGGACTTCACCCTCTACCTCAACCGGAAGGCGTCCGATCTCATCGGGGATTCCTTCTAGATCAATTTTGAGTGTCAGATTTGCACCAACCGGCGGACAACAGGATGCAAAAACAAACGCGCCGTGCTCACTCACGTCACGGCTGCGGCCTTCTCCCTCTCGCTGCTCCCCGTCCCCATTCGTCCACCAGAATGTGACTGCTGTTTGCAGCAGGACCCGGAGAGTCTTTCTCGCTGGCCGTACAAGATTCAACTGGCACCCCCACTACTCTCTCGAATTGCACATTAGCTATCTCAGCGGGTACGGACAAGAGAAGGAAAGTCATCAAAATATTACCCCCAACGTCTGGAGACACTGACCGTAAGTATTAGGTACAAATGTATCTGTCCTTTTTTATACAGGGAGGTGCGCGCATGGCCCCATGCTCGAATCTCTGGCTAAAGGGGACTCTGCTGACCGTTGGCACGACTGGACAAATATTCGAGATGGTCTAAGCTGCTGACCTGCGTACGCTTTCGACTCGACGCGATTGGATGCTCGACAGAACGATATCCAGCTTGATATTTTCGACTATTTACACAGCCTTCGGGCATTAACGATATTCCGTGCTGAGGGTCGCATGAGATTTAGTGGAGGCGGATACACGAATTTAGCGCGGGGTCCTTCGGATCAGACTCGTCTTGAGGAGGAGACAGTTTGATTCGCGCTTGTATTCGACTCATCTTGGTGAGCCATTGAACTCTGCTGTTCATGGCCTTCTCGCCGGTCGAGCGCGTAAAGAGCCAGCTCAAGTCGATTTGAAGTTCCTACCTTATTGAAGATCCTGAATAAATAGTTCCGGACGGTGTGCTCACTAAGTTTCAGTTCCTGGGAAATGTCCCGATTGGTCATTCCTTCCGCTACCAGGTGGACTACGCCTTCTTCCCTCTTTGTAAGCAAGCTCGCTCCTCGCAGGCAGAATGATTTCACCGCCGGAGCCGGACCCAGCGCTTCGATCACAAAGCGCAATTCCTTGCTGCTCGCCCACACTTGCCCTTTGTGCACCGCGTGGATGCACTTGCAGAACAGTTCCGACGATTGATCCCGGGAAAATATGCCGCTGGCTCCTGCTCGGAATGCTTCGACCACCATCGCCGGTTTATTTGAATCGAGTATTATGATGACACTAGTCTTGGTGTGCGACGCCATTATTTCTCGCGTCACATCGAAACCAGCCAGTCCTTCATCCTCGAGACGAGCACCTATGACCGCAACATCCGCATCGTTCGACTCCAGTCCTTCGCGAATCCCAGCCGCGTCAGTCGCGTAGCCAACAACTCTGGTCCGATATCGGCCCCGCCTCACCGCAGCCGCTATCAATTGACAGCTCAGTTGACTGCCGTCGGCGATAAAAACCTTCACCGTGCCGCTATGCCCTGCGGATTTCGACAACTTTTTGCTCCTGAGAGTTATCTCCGCGGTTCCGATATGCTCACCCCGTTCCACCTTGTTGAGAGACCCACGATCATCTTCCCGTTGCAAGTATGTCGTTATGCTAAAAGTCCAGTGATCCTCCTGGATGAGTGACCAGACCGCCCAGTCTTCGAACAACTATTGCTCTATCTCAACTGACCAAGACCACATTGTCAGTACTTTCAAGGATTCGCGCTGTCCCTTTTTGTACACTCTCTTGTCCTTTCTTATACACTCCCGCGTGGCTTCTTCCTGGAGGGCGGATACGGCTGGACAACGCGCACTTTGAGATCGCCTTTCGATCTGAATAGCAAGCCAAAGAAACTCAAGAACACTCTCAATGTCCAGGACCTAATTTCGGTTTTCGGAGGGAGTTTGCGCTGACGGCTTTCAATCGCGCAGAGCCGGAGAGGAGAAACTTGAATTCACAATAAGAGCGAAATATTTTGCCGAATATCGCAGAACGTTGTTTAGAACCGAGCTGCAAGATCACAAGCCAACCACTATCCATCGAGGTGCGGCATGGTTGCCTCTAAACTCAACTTCTTCACTCGGGATCGAGATTACGGAATTGTTGCGTCTGGCAATTAGCTCTGGAGAGATTTGTAGCCGCAAGCACCAAAAAGAACCGCCACTTATCTCTCGTATAGGTCGAATTCTCTGAACAAGCCCCACTTTTTGGCCCTCCTGTTCAATCTGATGGGTACATTCGGCGATTTGATCGTCAATGATTCTAATCTCGAGAGCGAGGCGGAGATCGTGAGGACTTTTCTCATACCTCTTGAACAATGGTATTCTTCCACTCTTGAGATCTTCGCGTTTTCTCTTCCAAACGCCTGCGCGGGCGGTCACTAGAATCTCCCTAGCAACAATTCTCAGCTGATCCAAAATAGGCTGTCTGTGCACTATTGAACACTCTGTGAATTGAACTGACTTTGTCCTCGACGCAGCATCTCCGGCTAATGCCGCCGGAGTCCCATAAGTCTGGATCGTGAACTTGAGGAGCCGGTTGGGGCTGACGATCTAAATTTCTGGCGTCTGAACGCGTTTGCGAGCGCCGCGGTCTTTGCATCTGCGATTGCTTCTGTGTCCGGGCTCGCGTCTTGGCAAAGCAGACTTGCGCAAGAAACATTGCCGTCGCGACTCCCAGTAAACTGCGAACAAGGGTTCTCCCTCTGCGCATGCTTGACCTCTTGGCCGAAGCTTTCAACGCTCCTCGCGCTATAAACCAGCAGACTCCGTCGCGCGGCTTCTCCTTGCGGACGAAGATATTGTCTTGAGTAGGTTCGCCGTCGCACTCCAGGGCGATGCTGGTAACCGGATGTGTAGCGCGAGCCGTCCGGCCCCTCACTGCCATAATTAATCTTCTCTTCTGGATTCACATATCGAATTATTTTTATGGCCTGTCTGCAATTGATCCGGAGTTTGTTTCGAGAGCGTCCAATACCTTACCTCAACTCAACGCTATTGAATCGCGACAATTTCTCTTTACTTTAAAATATGAAATGAACATGTTCTATTTGAACTGAGCTTGAGGCCCCGTCGGCGTGTTCTGGAGAGGAGGCCAAAAAGCGTCTTATGCCTCCACGATGTTGGTTCGGATTGCATAACGCACAAGCGCCGCAGTCGAGTGGAGGTCGAGTTTCAGCATGATGCGAGCTCTATAACTCTCCACAGTTCTCGTACTGATATCCAGAATTGAGCCGATTTCTTTGCTAGACTTGCCATCTGCCAGGAAGCGAAGGACCTGTCGTTCTCTCGGACTCGGGCAGCCACTGGGCAATTCGGTCTCATTCTGTGACAAAGCTGAATGTAGCCGATCTGAGCTGGAATCCGCCCGCGGCATTGTAGAACTAAGACTCGACTCTTGTTCGCGGTTCGCGCTTAAAAACAACGCATGACGCACCAACCCCGCCTCCAGTCGCATCTTGGAGGCGTAGAAACGAAGAAGCACGGAGTTCTTGAGAAGCGCCACCGACCGCTTGACTAGCTCAATAGTTCGCTCCGGCATTTCGGAGCGCTCATCCGCGAGAAGATTGGGTTCAACTCTGAGTTCGGAGCGAAACTTATCTCTCAAGCGCCGCAAGGTTGATTCCACGCATCGTCCCTTTGTAACTTCGGAAAAGATGGCCGCAACCAGCAAGACTTGCCCCAATTCGTTGAGTACAGGATGGCAACTTAGAAGCCAGCGACGCGGTTCTGACCCGGTGTCCAGCCGTGCCGTGAGTTCCAGGTTCGACAGAGAGTTGCCGGTCTTAAAGACCCGTCGAAATGCAGGCTCCAGTTTGGGGGATACTCCTGGGAAAAACTGCCCCAAGCGTTTACCTAGATGCTCTTGGGTGGGCACACCACTCATTCTGGCAAGAGTGCTGTTGAGAATCCTGCAATGCAAACTCTTGTCGAAGAGGGCGATTCCCACAGTTGAATGATTGAGGTGACTGGTCAATGAGCTCAGTGGTTTGCGAAACGGCTCGACTCCGCCCCAATCACCCTCGCCCACCAATTCGTGAGCCCCGCTTCGCGTCCGACAAACGATTGCCAAGGGATATCTCCAAAATCATTCGAGCCGTGAAATCAACTTGTCTCTTCAGTTCGCTGGTGAGTTGCGTCCCATCAACAAATTCTGCACCGCGCGGACAATCTGCCGCCATTCCAGAATCCATTGCGCTCACTGCAAACCGATCTCGCATTCTCTCCGTGATGCACGAGAGGCAAAAGATTCCCAACCGAACTAGACAAGTCGGGGAAGTATACTCATCCGGTTAACACTATGTAAAGCTAATATAACATGGTAGAAGGCAATGCATAGATAGCCAGTTTGGATTTGCTCGTGGCTTTGCCCCGCTAAGAAGTTCGCGCCGGCACATCTCGCCTCAGAACGTTAGGTTGTGCTCCCTCATCAATCGGGAGCAATATCGACGATTGTGACTACCGCGCCGTCAATTTTGTTTTCCAAGGTCCGGTAGGGCAGGATTTTGAATTGATAGTGAACACCCATTCGGTCCGTAAGCTCTCTCTCCAGCGGGCGAAAATCCGAGACTACCTGCGCAACCATCAACTGAAGATCCGAGATTTCGATGGATGGATTGATATTCGAAAGCGGGCGGCCAATATCGCCAGGAATTAGGCCAAGGAACTTCTGCGCCTTGGGCGTGAATCGCCGGATCGTGAGATCGCTTCCGATCATAATCACGGCGATATCGATGCTGGAGAGCAAATTGATCAAGTCATTGTTGATTTGCGTAATCTCCAGATTTCGGCTTCGAAGTTCATCGTTAACCGTACTCAATTCTTCGTTCGCGGACTGTAGTTCTTCCTTGGCGGTTTCCATTTCTTCGTTTGTGCTTTGCAATTCCTCATTGCTCGATAGAATTTCCTCGTTCGCGGACTGCAACTCTTCATTCGTGGCTTCCTGCGTCTCGATGACGGATTGGAGGTATTCTTTCGTTGCCGCCAATTCCTGTTCGAGCTTTGCAGTCCGTTTCAAGGTCGAAGCCGTTACTTCGCTTTGCCGGGGTCGCCGCTGCGGTCCTCCCCTTGAGGGCTCGAGCGGCGCTTCCTGAAAAACAATCATGAAGTACAATTCCATGGTATTTCCTAGCGTGAGTGGCACTACCTCGAAGTTCACCAATCGCGTCGAACCGGATGCCGTTGCCTTTTCACCATTTTCATTTGCATTTCTGATTCGAAGATTTTTCTTGCCGACAACGACGTTTTCCTTTTTGGCTCGGCGAACCGCGTTTCGCAGTTCAACGAGGAGCTCTTCGTGTGCCATTTTCAGGAGGCTCAGACTTGCCCGGCCGGGCGCAATCTTGAGATAGCGGTTTACATTCCCCCGGGTATGCATGATTTCCAAGTCGTCGTTGACGAATACCGTCGCAGGAGAGTATTGCGTGAGCAATCGGCGGTCGAATTCCTTTTGAGCCTCCCCGTAGTTCCAGATGGAATCTGCCTGCTTCGCCGGTATTCGGACCGGTCCACATTCCCTCCGTGCGGTTTGGGAATCGATGGAAAGTGCGCCCCCCGGCCGCACGGCGCCGGCTTTTCTTGAAAAGATTTTGTGAGTTCGGTCATCCGGTGTGAATAAGTTTGTTACGCCAACACCCTCGGAACTTCCCAAAACCAAAATTCCCCCGGGGTGCAAGGCATAATGAAACAGCGAAATAACTTTGTTTTGGAGGACCGGCTCGAGATAAATGAGCAGATTTCGGCAGCAAATCAGGTCCATTCTGGAAAAGGGAGGATCATTCAACACATTGTGCTGTGCGAAAATACACATATCACGAATGGCTTTGCTGACGCGGTAGCCGCCCTCCGCCTTGGTGAAATACCTCCTAAGCCGGTCCGGCGATACGTCTCCTTGAATGTTCTCCGGGTACATTCCATTGCGCGCCTTGGTCACGCTTTGCTCGCTCACGTCTGTGCCAAAAAATTGAATCGGAATTTGCGATGCTCTGTCGCCCAGGAATTCGAGCAGCGCGATGGCAACAGAGTAAGTTTCCTCCCCAGAGGCGCATCCCGGCGTCCAGATTCGAATACCACCCTCCTGCGGCAGCTTTTTCTGGATGGTTGGAAATGCCAGAGATTTCAATGCCTCGAACACCCGCGGACCGCGGAAGAAGCTGGTCACGTTGATCAGCATGTCGTGATACAGCGCCTTGACCTCCGCGGGATGGCTTTGGACGAAATTAGCGTACTCAGCTATGTCCTCGATCTTGTGAACCACCATGCGCCGTTGAATCCGCCGCATAACGGTGGTTTGCCGGTAGTGCGTGAAATCCACTCCTGTGGCCCTTCGCAAGATCTGAAAGATTGAGTTCAGCCGACCGTTTGGTGCTGGGACATTTTCGGAGTCGCCGGACATGATTTTGCGCGCAATGTACGGATGGCGGGCGATCCGCGCGAGTTCCCTGGCAATTCCCTTGGGCGGAAGCATGTAGTCCGCATGGCCTGCCATGACCGCGCTCCGTGGCATTCCATCGTGCTTGGCCGACGCTTCGTCCTGCGCAAAGGTTACGCCTCCGTGGGCCTGGATTTCTGACATGCCCAGCGTTCCGTCCGATCCCGACCCCGAAAGAATCACGCCGATGGCCCGATTGCCGGCTTGTTCCGCAAGCGAACGCATGAAGTGGTCCACGGACATATGCATCCCGCGGGATTCTTCCCGGGGGCTCAGATGCAAGGTATTGCTGGAAATAGACATCAGAGCATTTGGGGGGATAACGTAAACTTCGTTGGGCTTTACAATCAATCCGTCCGTCACTTCCGTTACCTTCATCGAGGTTTTCCGGGCAAGCAACTCCGTGAGGATGCTTTGATGTTTCGGATCAAGGTGCTGTATCAGAACAAAAGCCATGCCCGTATCGGACGCTAGGTGGCTTATCAGATCCGAAAGCGCTTCAATACCCCCAGCGGAAGCGCCAATCGCTACTATCGTGGTATCGTTCTCCTCACCGGGCGGGATTGTGTTCTGCGCCTTCATAACCATCTGTTGATTGCCTTTGCCGGCTAATTTAGTCTTCATACATTTCCGTCAGCCTTGGGCGCTTCGCGCGACCGCCCACGGGAACTTGATGGAGTCATCACAAATTCTGCGAGACGCAAGAAGTGGATGAGTGCAGATCCACTTCCCTCCATCCGCTGGAAGAACCGCTCGCGCCCGATTCTAGTCCATTTCTGTAACTTGCTACAAGCATTGCCTGTCAACAATCAGTTCTTTTATTAGTTAGTACGAGAGCTCGCATCCCCCGCATAAACGTCAGGAGGTAGTTCATCGTAAGTACCTTCTCAACCCAAGAAATTAGATCGGTATCTACTTTGTCTTTTGCGACCGTCTGATGAGCCCCAGGCAAGATAGTCCGTGACCGTCCGCCAATGTTTTAACTCGCAGATGCAGGAGGGTCCTTGATTTGCGAGTTCCTAATTCTATGCTCCCTCGCAGGCGCTGACCGGCACCTGGGCGTGCGACGCCGCTTGGAAGTTGGCATGGGCGAATAGCTGCTCATTCTGGAGCTGAAGGAGTTGAAATCGCGAGGCATCGCGAGCCGCGATGCCTTCCACGAGTTTCGGCTGCGCGTCGAATACCCAGCTATTCCCTTTAGGCGCATCCTAACTAAAACCTGCGGTCACACTTTGAATGGGTCCACAAGCTCAGGAAGCGGCTAAGCGCTCTTCTGGCTCAGCCTGGCGGCCCAGCTGAAGCCGCGAAGCGAGTTCAAGAACACTGGATGAAGTGCAGTCTAAGCAGCCCTCGATTTCCCGCTTGCGCTGCGGTCGCAGCAGACGGAGTGGGGAAGTCCGGCTACCAACTTCGTGGCTAGCGGTTGATTGCAAGAGGGGCAGGCGGCTGACCAATCCCCGCCACACGCTGGACATTTCTTAAGGACTAGCTGGGCGCTGTCGCGCGATTTTCCATTGATACGACGGTCGAGGATAAAGCGACATCCGGGGTTGTCACAAACCATGAAGCGTTCCATTTGGGGAGCCTCCTTGAGGGCGCGATACGGATACTCCCGTGATACTGGCCCGTCAATACGGTAGATATACCTACATACCTTATCTAGCTAATGGCAAGCCTCAGCCCTAAGCCCTGGTCCGGAGGGGGAGCACTTAGGTTAGCTTTCGCTACGTCGCGATTAGGGGGAACGTGTGTGGCAGGAACAATGGGATGCGCCGAAGCGCCGGCCGCAGTCTGGCGCAGTATTGTGTAGAATAGCCCGCTGTCGAGACGAAATTAACCACCGGTCGCCGGAGCAAATCAAGTACTCAGGCTAGACACCAAGAATAGGAAGTGATCATGCAATCCGATTTTCGCATCAGGGCTTCAGCGCTGCGAGTGCTTATCGTGGCGCTCACTTTAACTCAATTGCTCAGTCCAAGAGGCATCGCCCAGACGGCGACTGTCGCTTCTATCCCGCCGATGGGTTGGAATAGTTGGAATCATTTCGCCGAAAAAATCGATGACGCAACCGTCCGAGCGCAAGCCGATGCCATGGTCTCCAGCGGAATGCGCGCCGCAGGATATGTCTACATCAACATCGACGACACATGGGAGGGCGAGCGGGACGCGCAGGGCGTAATTCATACAAACAGCAAGTTCCCCGACATGAAAACACTCGCGGATTACGTCCATGGGAAAGGGTTGAAATTGGGGATCTATTCCTCGCCCGGTCCTAAAACTTGCGCCGGGTTCGCAGGAAGTTTTGGCCACGAACAGCAGGACGCGCAAACTTACGCGGCATGGGGCATCGACTATCTGAAATACGATCTTTGCAGCTTCGACAAAATCATGGAAGCAGGCTGGTTCACCGGAAGCCGCTCACAAATTGATGCTCGACGCCTACACGAAAATGCATAAGGCGCTCCTCAAGACCGGACGCCCGATGGTCTTCAGCCTCTGCCAGTATGGCGCCGACGCCGTGTGGCGCTGGGGCGCGTCCGTGGGCGGAAATTCCTGGCGGACCACGGGAGATATCTCTGACAGTTACGAGCGCATGACGGAAATCGGGTTTGGACAGGCCGGCCTTGCCAGATTTGCGGGTCCTGGACACTGGAATGACCCGGACATGCTCGAAGTGGGCAACGGAAAGATGAACGCAGAGGAGTATCGAACGCACATGAGCCTCTGGGCTTTGCTGGCCGCGCCACTGCTTGCAGGAAATGACTTGAGCACGATGAAACCCGAGACGATCGCCATGTTGACGAACCGCGAGGTGATCGCGATCGATCAGGATCGGCTCGGCAAGCAAGCCGATCGGTTGTGCGCTGAAGGCAGCCAGGAGATCTGGGCGAGCCCACTCGCGGATGGTTCGAGGGCGGTTGGGATTTTTAATCGCTTCGACTGGCCCCAAACGATTGAAATCAGTTTTCATGAATTTGGTTTCAAGGGCAGCGTGAAAGTACGCGATATTTGGGCCGCCAAAGATCTCGGCACATTGCCAAGCGATTATGAGATGCGCGTGCCCGGACATGGCGTCGTGCTGCTGCGTGTATCGGAATAAGGCACTCCCTCTGCGGAAAGCAAGGAACTAAATGCCGACACTGATGCGTGGTCTTTCGCGGCGAACAAGCCTAGTATCCTGCTGCGGTTCCGACTCGCATTCGATAGCGATCGTTGTGACCGGGTGATCGGGTGCGTCGGCTGGCAGGCCGGAGAAACGAACCCGAAAGCGCTCCTGCTCGAACTTGACGCTTTGCCCCGAAGCAAGAAGCCTGGCGGAGGTTACTTTGGTCATTAGGCCTCCGAGGGCGATCGTGTCGCCCGGCCAGAAATGAACGTGCATATAGAGGGTGTTACCGCGACGCGTGAAGCCGGCAAACTCGGAAGCGTGCACCTGGCAGCGGTCAGTTGTGTGGATGGACTCGCCATTGCGCGTCATCCATTGGCCGACCTCCGTGAGTACACGAACGGAGCCCTCAGGAATTGAGCCGTCAGGTTTGGGACCGATGTTCAAGAGATAGTTGCCACCATCGCGCGAACAAGAGACGAGATTACGAATAACCGTTTTCGGATTTTTCCAGTTGTCGTCGGCGCGCTGGTATCCCCAACTGTCGTTGAGCGTCATGCAGCTTTCCCATGCGCGAGTTCCCTTTTCGGCGACGATTTCCTGCTCGGGTGTGGAAAAATCGCCGGGGAGGCCATTTCGGTTGTTGACGATGATGTCCGGCTGCAGGCCGAAAACCATTTTGTTCATCCGCTCGGACTCCCATTGGTCGGCGTTGAGCGGCCAGTCCACGTCATACCAGAGCACATCGATTTTTCCGTAGTTGGTCATGAGCTCGCGGACGAGGCCGTGTGTGTATTCGACGAAACGTTTCCGCGCTTCGGGATCAGTGGCGCAGTGCGCACCGTCGGGATGATGCCAATCCATCAGCGAGTAGTAGAAGCCGAAGCGCAAGCCTTCGGCGCGGGCAGCTTCGATATATTCATGAACTAGGTCGCGCCCTGGGCCTTGTTTTGGAGCACAGTAGTTGGTGAATTTTGTGTCGAAATTGCAAAAGCCTTCATGGTGTTTGGACGTCATCACCATATATTTCTGGCCCGCTGCCTTGGCAAGCTTTGCCCAAGCGCGCGCCGCATTGGGTGCCGGCTGGAAGCGCTTGGCGAGCTGCTCGTATTCGACGACGGGAATGCCTTCTTCCTCCATGGCCCACTCGTGCCGGCCCAAGACGCTGTAAAGGCCCCAGTGAATGAACATGCCGAAGCGGGCTTCGTGCCACCACTTCATCCGGCGAATGCGATCGGCTTCTCCCGGGTCGGAAGAAGCTTGGGGCTGATTTTGTGGTGTCCCGGGCTGGCTCAGTGCAGCAGCCGCGTTCGAAGAAGCCGCGAGCGTGACTAGCGAAGCGCTCGTGCCCAACAGCCAATCGCGCCGCGGCATACGATTTGGTCCCATGGCATCCGCCTCCTTCGAGAAAACTTCCTATAACGAACTACGCTCGCAAACTAGCGGACGAATAATCAGCCCTTGCCGCTCACTTTTCAAGCTTGAAAATTCTTTCCATCTGCAACCACTTTTCACCCGCCTTGGCATCCGCAAGCGGCTGTTGAAATTTCCACATCAGTTCTTCCCATTCGCGAACCTTCGGATTTTGGCGATCCGCATTTGCTTTGGACGCAAAGGAAAATCCCTCGTTCACTTCCATCACCATGAACATGCGCGTGCCGAGTAGATAGATCTCCATGTCTTCGATCCCCGCGCCTTTGACGCTTTGCGTGATCTCCGGCCAGATCTTCTCGTGATATCTCTTGTATTCGGCGATCAGTTTCGGATCGTCTTTCAGGTCCAGCGTTAGACAATAGCGTCTATTCATTTTGCCTCGGCGATGGCGGGAGATTCGGCGAGACTCAACGAAGGATTCGGCTTGTAGCCGCGAACAGCGAAGTAAATCACATACAGATAGCAGATGAGCGGGACAATGAACGCTTTTTGAATATTGCTGAGATCAGAAATTTTGCCCATTACAGCAGGAATGAGCCCGCCGCCGATGATGGCCATGACAAGGAACGAGGAAGCACGCTTGGTAAGCGGGCCGAGATTTTTCAGGCTGAGCGCGAAAATCGTGGGGAACATGATGGAGTTAAAGAAGCCGACGAGGACAATGGCGAGGACGGCGACAGGACCGGAGGCACTAACACCGACCAGGGCGGAGGCCAGCGCGCCGATGCCGAAGATGGCGAGAAGGGTCGCGGCTTTGACGCGCTTCATCATCCAGGAGCCGGAGAAACGGCCGATCATGAAGCCGACTTGATGGGCGACGAGGAATAGGGCGGCCATTTTCTCGGGGCTGTCAGGAATGAGCCGGGCAACAAAACTGGAGGTCTGGCCTTGATGCGCAGCATGAAATTGCGAGCCCCAGTTGGCCATGCGGACGAGCGAATCCGGCATGGCCTGCTTCGCAAACCGAATGAGAAAGCCGGCAACGCCGACTTGCGCGCCGACGTAGAAGAACTGGGCGACGACGCCTTTGATGAGATGAGGATGCGAGAAAAGATCAGCGGAGGCCGTGTTCGGCGATGGGTTCTTATCGCTCCCGTCGTGCGGAACAATTTCCGGCAGATGCGCGAGGTGGATGAGAAGGGCAACGAAGAGAAAGATTGCGGTGATAAAGAGGTACGGCACTTTGACCATGTTGGCTTCGGAAGAGATGTAGGCCTGAAGCTGACCTGCACTCATGGCCGCTTTTTTTGCGGCTGTGTAGTCAACTCCTGACAAAATAAAAGCGGCGCCCAGAGTGGGGACGAGCGAACTACCGACGGCATTGAACGACTGCGCGAAATTGAGACGGCGCTCGGAGGATTCGGGCGGGCCGAGAATGGTAACGTAAGGATTGGCGCCGACTTCGAGAAACGATTGGCCGGAGGACATAACGAAGAGCGCGAGCAAGAAGAATGCGTATTGCCGTGAACTGGCCGCGGGAAGAAAAAGTAGTGTGCCAACGGAGCAGAGCAGCAGGCCAACGAGGATGCCGCGCTTATAGCCGATTCTATCCATCAGGCGGCCGGCGGGAAGAGCGGCTAGAAAATAGCCACCGAAAAAGGCGACCTGGATGAATGAAGATTGGAAATCAGAGAGGTCGAAAACCTTTTTGAAGTGTGGGATGAGCACGTCGTTGAGATGGACACCAATGGACCACAGAAAAAACAGGCTGGTTACCAAAGTAAATGGCAGTAGGTATTTTCTCTCAGTGAGTGGCGCGGATGCCTGGGTCATCGGCTCCCCTAGGTTAAAGCGCGATCGAGATGCGTATAGCCCCCGTCGACGAAAACGTGCTGGCCAGTGATATGCGAAGCTTGCGGCGAGATCAGAAACAGCACCATCGCCGCGATCTCATGAGGCTGCGTCATTCGTCTTCCTAGCGGTATCTTCGAGACAATGTGCGCAAGCTTTTCTTCAGGATTCGGAAAAGTCCCGACCCACTGCTTGTAAAGCGGCGTGATCACTTCGGCTGGCACTAAAGCATTTACACGAATCCCGCACCCCAGCAATTCCGCCGCCCAATCTCTCGTCAAAGAAAGAATCGCGCCTTTCGCTGACGTATACCCGGAAGTGCCGCCCTGCCCCGTGACGGCAACCTTCGAAGCGATGTTCAAAATGCACCCCTGCGTCTTCTTCAACGACGGCAACGCGTAGTGCGCCATGTTGTAGTAATGGAAAAGATTCAGCCGCAGCGAGCTCACGTATCTTTCAGGGCTGCCGTTTTCGAGCCCCACGTTGTCATTTGCCCCCACATTGTTCACAAGAACGTCCAGTCGTCCGAATTCCTTCAGCGTTTGTTCAACCACCTCGCGACAACTTTCAACCGGCAAGATGTCCGCGGAAATAAACCGGCGCATTGCGCCGCCATTCCGCAGTTCGCCATCCAATTTCTTTCCCGCCTCGATGTCCTTATCCACAAAAACGGGAATGGCTCCCTCGCGGGCGCAGCCTCGGCTGATGGCCTCGCCGATCCCTTTGGCCCCGCCGGTAATCAATACAACTTTGTCTTTAAGCTGCAAGTCCATGAATATCCGCCTTCACACCATAAAACCGCTTTGCGTTTCCGCCGAAAATATCATGCTTGTGCTCCGCCGCGTTAACTTCCACATAACTCTCGACAAGTTGCTTTACTTGCCGGTAGCCTGCCGCCAAAAGGCACACCGGCCAATCTGAACCGAACATCAAGCGATTCGGACCAAATGCTTCGAAAACAATGTCCAGGTATGGAATCATATCTTCGGGCTTCCAATGATGCCAATCCGCTTCGGTCACAAGTCCAGACAGCTTGCAATAGACATTGGAATTCTTCGCTATGGTTCGCATCCGTGTGGCCCAGGGTTCGCGGCTACCAGCCTTGATTTCAGGCTTCGCCATGTGGTCTAAAACGAATCGTTGCTCGGGAAATTGCGAAACTAACTCGATGGCCGCGGCCAGTTGCCTCGGGTAAATGAGAATGTCGTAGGTAAAAGCAAATTCCCGTAGCCGCGCAATCCCTCGTAGGAAATCGCGACCTACCAAAAAGCGCTCATCGGGTTCTGCCTGCGCGATGTGCCGGAATCCGCGAAGCCTCTTGCGCTGAGAAAAGAATTGCAATCTTTCCTCCACCCTCGGCGAGCGTAGGTCGACCCACCCAACAACTCCCGCTATCCGCTTACTTCCCTCCGCCAGTTTCAAAAGGAAAAGCGTCTCAGCTTCAGACTGGTCGGCCTGTACGGCGATAGTTGCATCGATGCCATTCGCATTGCACTCGCCTTCCAAGTCTTTCGGCAGAAAATCGCGTTTCAACACAGACATCGAGTCCGTGATCCACCCATCGCGCGCCGCATCATACCGCCAAAAATGCTGGTGCGAATCAATGGTCACTCCAGCGTTGACCTTCTCGCATCGCAGGTTCAGTGGCCATCAAGATAGTGCTTTTCCGTCAAATTTCTTAATCTCGCTGCAGCGCCCTCCGGAGTGATGTCGCGTTGCGGGCCCGCAAGCATCTCATAGCCCACCATGAATTTCCGCACCGCGGCCGATCGCAGCAGCGGCGGGAAAATAATGTGCGTGGAAATGAAATTCCGGATGGCTCTCGCCATCCGTGGGCTCTTGATGGAATCCCATCGAATAGGGGAAAGCCGTTTCGAACAAATTGTCATAGCGAATAGTCAACCTTCTTAAAATGTCCGCGAGATCTCTCGGCTCCGTGTCTTCCAATGCGGCAATGCTTGCCAGGTGGCGGCGGCTCAAGATCATCGTTTCGAATGGCCAAACCGCCCAATAAGGCACCAGCGCCACAAATCCCTCGTTCTCGCAGACAATCCGTTCGCCATCCTCGACTTCCAGCCGCAAATACTCGCACAACAAGCATTTCTCGTTGCTCTCCAAGAACTCTCTCATCGCGGCTTGCTCTCTCATCGGCACGTTGGGCACTTCCTCGTTTGCCCAAATCTGGCAATGCGGATGCGGATTGCTTGCCCCCATGAGCACGCCGCGATTCTCGAAAATTTGCACGTGCTTTACCCACGCCACGTCACCCAATTGCTGATATTGTTGCGTCCACACTTCAACAACCCGTCGCACCTCTTCCTGTTCCATCTGCGGAATCGTCAAGTCGTGGCGCGGAGAAAAACACACCACACGGCAAATTCCTCTCTCTACCCGCCCAAATATCAGCCCTTCCTTTTCCACTTCGCTTGGAGAAACATTCGGCAGCATCGCCGGATAGTCGTTGTCGAAAACAAACGTCTCCGCATACGCCGGATTCCGGTGCCCTTCCGCCCGCACATTTCCCGGGGCACAAATAACACTCCGGGTCATATTCAATCGACGGCGTCGGCGCCTCCTTGTCGACCTTCCCCAGCCACGGCCGCTGCGTCCGGTGCGGCGAAACCAGCACCCACTCCCGCAGCAGCGGATTCCAGCGCCTGTGCGGCGTACTCCGAAGATCAGTCCCATTCATAATCTGCGTAGCCTATCGTGCCTCTTCGGCTGACTCAACCCGGCTGGCTCCATCGGCCGGCATACAAACATACGTCGCGCAAGCAATCCCCGTTTTTTCCTGATAAGCCTTCGCCACGTTCTCCGCAAATCCCGCGGCGCACCCCGCATCCACCAAGGTTGATGGTTGCTCCCCCAAACCCTCCCCCGGTCATCCTCGCGCCATACACGCCGCGCTCCCTGTTCGCCAGCTCAACCATCAAATCGAGTTCGGCGCAGCTCACTTCAAACATATCGCGAAGGCTCACGTGCGATTCGGCCATATATCCGCCAAATTGGTGCAAGTCTCCCGTTCGCAGCGCCTCCATGCCATTCAACACTCGCTCATTTTCCGTCACGATGTGCAACGCGCGCTTGTACGCGACCTCCGAGAGAAGTCCACGATGCTGCTCCAACTGCTCTCTGTTTACGTCCCGAAGCGCTCGGATGTTCGGCAAGGCTTTTGCCAGAGAACGCACTGCTTCTTCGCACTCTTCCCGGCGGCGATTGTATTCTCCACCCGCCAGTTTGTGTTTCACTCCCGTATTGCAAATCACCAGCCGGACGGATTCGGGTATCGGCACTAATTCGAATTGCAATGATCGGCAATCGAGCATAAGCGCATGATTCGCGCGACCGTGCAGCGAAATAAACTGGTCCATGATCCCGCAGCGCATGCCAACAAACTCGTTTTCCGCCTGCTGGCAAATTCGAGCAAGTCGCGTCCGCTCAATCGAGAGACCAGACTCCTCCGCAAGAGCAATGCCTGTAGCCACTTCGATCGACGCCGATGAGCTGAGCCCGGCGCCAATCGGCACCTCTCCGTGGATCAGCAGATTTGCCCCGCTCAGCCCGAACCCCTCTTTCTCCAGTTGCGCGGCGACCCCAACCGAATAGTCACACCAGGTCCCGGACGGCCGCAGCGACTCTTCACCCAATTCCACTTCAATCTGTTCGGGAAACTCCTGGGAGGAAACGACCAGCTTCCGATCCCGTCTCGGACCAGCCGCCACCCAGCAATAAAATCCAATGGCCGCAGGCATCACGAACCCATCGTTATAGTCTGTATGCTCTCCGATCAGGTTCACCCGCCCCGGCGCGCGGTAAACATGCGGTTTCACACCAAACTTCGCGCGAAATTTTTCCGCGATACTATTCTGGCCGCTCATTTTCGGCTTAGAGAGTACCCTTCAATCTGGTCTGGAGGAGAACAAAAATGGTGGAAGGGCGCACCCAAGCGACGATTCTAAAACTTTTCAAGCAATCTTGCTAAAAATCTGCCGCCGCTCGAGTTTCCAGCACTCTTGAGCATCTGATGTGGTTCCGCATTCTCGTGGCAAATTTGTGGCAACGCGACTAACCCCCCACTGCTGCAATGGCTCCTTGCTGCTTTACCAGGCGATTTCCCAGCTTCACAGCCGAGTGACCACTGCCTTCAGAAGAGGAACCGAGCGGCGTTGGTATAGTCTCCGATTGAGCGACCATCCGGAATTTGATCGGTTCGATCAATACCACCGCGTTTTTCACTAGCTATTCGCAATGATGACAGGCAGATTAACTCATACTTCTCGTAAGGTTAAATTGCCATGCGTCGCGCACAGCTCATCGAACTCCATGAACAACCCTGGTTCCCGTTATCCCTTCGGCATGAAATTACGGATGCGCTCCAGTTCGGGTTAAATCTCCTAAAGGCCTACGCGCCCATCGCCCCGCTATTGCAAAGCTCGCTTGACTCTACACAGTGCCGATCGATTGTTGATATGTGTTCCGGCGGCGGCGGACCCTGGTTAGACCTTTCTCGAAGGCTCCAACCAGATGCACGGGTCTTTCGCATTTTGCTCACGGATAAATGCCCAAACCTCGAGGCATTCCAAAATGTCCACGTGGCTTCTGATAATCATATTGCCTTCTGTTCGAACTCGGTTGATGCGACGAAAGTCCCCGGCGATTTGCCGGGGTATCGAACGATGTTTACATCGTTTCATCATTTTCCCCCAGAAGAGGCTCGCGCCATACTCCAAAATGCCGTCGACGCCGGCCAAAGCATCGGCGTATTTGAAATTACGAGGCGCGCTCCGTCAGCCATCGCCCTTATGTTTCCTTGGGCTCTCATGTTGTTTGCCTTCACGCCGTTGATCCGTCCGTTCCGTTGGTCACGGTTGCTTTACACGTATCTGATTCCGATTATTCCCCTGGTCTTGCTGTTCGACGGCATAGTGTCTTGTCTCCGTACCTATCAGCCACAGGAGCTCCGCGACATCATCACAAAGCTCTCCGGAATCGAATACCAGTGGGAAGTGGGCGAGCATTCAAAAGCGTCCGGCGGCGCGCCAATTACTTATTTGATCGGTACTCCGCAGGCGCGTGCGAGAAACTAATTGATTCTATAGTGTTTGTTACAACCTCTGTTCAACTCTCCACGCAAATCGCATAGTGTTTACCGGTGACTTGGCAGACCCAGTCCGCTTTTTTGCCGCCGGACGACGGCGCACTCGGAGATAATCCAAATCCCTGATTAATCTGTTTATCCTCCCCCGGCACGCTGGTTCCCTATTGACACTCTATATGTAGATTCATATTATCCCTATAGACTGCCGATAGGAGGCATAACTTGAGCCCTGAGCAGACCAGCCTTTTGCAAGGGACTTTGGACCTGCTGATCCTGAAATCGCTTCTCGCCGGCGAGATGCACGGCTTGGGTGTCTCGCGCAGAATCCAGCAAATCACCAGCGGCACTTTTGTTGTTAAGCCAGGCTCGCTCTTTCCCGCATTGCATCGAATGGAGGAAGAGGGTTGGATTTCCTCTTTTTGGGGAGACTCCGAAAACAACCGCCGCGCGAAATACTACCGTTTGACCAAGCCTGGACGGAAGCAACTCGAACTCGAAACCAGGCGATGGGGCCGCATTTCCTGGGCCATCGCTCAGGCCCTGGAAACGTCATAGCGAGGTATTTGTCATGCCCCTCTTGGCGAAAGTCCAAAGTTTTCTGCGCAACCTTCGTTCCACTCGCCGTGCAGACGTGGAGCTCGACCGGGAGGTCCATTCCCACCTCGAACTTTTGACCGATGAAAACATTCGTGCGGGCATGTCGTGGAAGGAAGCGGAACGCGCCGCGCGAATTGAACTTGGAGGGATCGAACAAGTGAAAGAACAGGTTCGCGAAGAACGGCTTGGCAATTGGCTCCACTCTGTGTTCTCCGATTGCCGCTACGGTGTCCGACAACTCCGCAAGAATCCCGGCTTCACCGTCGTCGCCGTCCTTACCCTCGCCCTCGGTATCGGCGCGACCACCGCAATTTTCAGCGTCGTTTACGGCGTGTTGTTGCGGCCGCTGCCGTACCCCGAATCCGAACCGGATCATGGCCGTCTTCGAGGTCACCTCCAAGGGCAGGCCGTCGCGCCTTGCGGACCCGAACTTCGACGATTTTCGCGATCAAAACCACAGCTTCCAGGCGATTGCCAAGTACAACAGCAACATCGTGTCCGTTTCAGGCGCTTCGCAGCCGACCCGCACGGCGGTTGCGGGCGTCTCCCCCGGCTTTTTCAAGGTCTTCGGTGTTCAGCCGATCATCGGGCGCGATTTCAGCGCCGACGACGACAAGAAAGGGGCCGCCCCGGTCGTTCTTGTCAGCTATGGATACTGGAGGCAGTATCTCGGATCGTCGCCGGACCTCTCGCAGTCGCACCTGAAGATTGATGGCGCGGTTTACTCCGTCATCGGCGTGCTCCCGGCCGGATTTCAGTTCCCGGCAGACGTGACCTTGTGGCTGCCGGCCGATCTGGACGGCGAAAATACAAGCAGGACGTCGCATAACTACAGTGCGGTCGGGCGCCTCCGCGACGGTGTGACTGCGGAACAAGCGAATCAGGACATCAGCTCGATAGCGCGCCGCATTCACGAAACATCGAGCGAGCAAGGCGATTATCTCCTCAAGGATGCGATCGTCATCCCGCTGCGGGACTCGATTACCGGCAAGGCTCGTTCGCCGCTGCTGGTGCTGCTCGGAGCGGTGGGATTTCTTCTGCTCGTTGCGTGCGCGAACGTCGCAAACCTGCTCCTGGCGCAGGCGTCGGTGAGAGAGCGTGAACTCGCCATTCGCAGCGCGCTTGGTGCGGCGCGCGGACGCCTGATCCGTCAATTTCTTACCGAAGCGTTCCTGCTTTCGCTTGTCGGTGGCGGCCTCGGCGTACTAGGAGCGTTATTGGGGCGTGGCGGGATTAGTTGCGCTGGCGCCGGAAAATCTTCCGCGGCTGGAGAGTGTCTCGATCAGTATTCCAGTCCTTGCGTTCGCATTCCTGCTTTCCACCGCGGTCGCCGCGGGCCTCGGTGCGTTCACCGCCGTGCGCGCGACTTCCGGAGATCTTCGCAAAGGCCTCGAGGAAGGCGGACGTGGACAAGCGGGTTCGCAAGGCAGCCAGCGCATTGGCCGGGTAATCGTCGCTGCGCAGATCGCGATCACGCTGGTTCTCGTGGTTGGAGCGGGATTGCTCGGGCGCAGCCTGATGAAAGTGCTCGAAGTCGAATCCTGGCTTCCGCGTCGATAAAATTGTCACCATGGACGTTTCGCTTCCGTGGCTGGAAGATCCCAAAGCAAAGGCATCGCAGGGGATTTTCTTTTCCAACCTGATCGACCGCCTCAAACAAATCCCGGGCGTGCGCAAGGTTGGTGCGACCAGTGGCCTGCCGATGGACGGCGGCGGCGGTCTTCCCGACGGCATGTTTCTACTCATGACGCAGAATGAGGTTCCCAAGAACTTCGATGGTTTCGAAGCTCTCAGTCGGCAAAAGGAACGCATTGGCAACGCCGATTTCGGCGTCGCCACGGACGGATACTTCCAGGTTCTCGGAATTCCCCTGATTCGCGGTCGAATCTTCGACGAGCGCGACGGCGCCGACTCTCCCCACGTGGCCGTAATCAGCGATTCGCTTGCCCGCGACCGCTGGCCCGGTCAGGATCCCATCGGCCACACGATTGAGTTCGGAAACATGGATGGCGACTTGCGCTTGCTGACCATTGTCGGGATCGTCGGCGACGTTCGCTATTACGGCCTCGATGTGCCGCCGCGTCCGACCGTCTATGTCAATTTGTTCCAGCGGCCGCGCTCCGCGATTACCGTAACCATGCTGAGCGATGCCGACACTCAGTCGGTTACCATCGGCAGCGCGAGGAATCCTCCACGACCTCGACCCGGAGATTCCCACGAGGTTCCGCACGTTTTCGCAAGTCTATTCCGCTTCCTTGGGCTCGCGGAGATTCAACGTCATTCTCATCGGATTCTTCGGAATCACCGCGCTACTGCTCGCGACGATCGGAGTTTTTGGCGTGATGGCCTATTCGGTTAGCCGCCGCACGCGCGAAATTGGGGTGCGCGTCGCTCTCGGGGCGGCCAGCGGCGAAGTCCTGAGGATGATCTTGGGCCAGGGTTTGCGCACGATCTTCATGGGGGTTGCGATTGGGATTGCCGGCTCGCTGGCCCTGACGCGCACCGTGGAGTCGCTGCTCTTTGGCGTCACCGCCACCGATCCGCTGACCTTCGGCGCTGTGACCCTGCTCCTGGTTGGGGCTGCGCTCCTGGCTTGTTTCATTCCCGCGCGCCGCGCTACTAAAGTGGACCCAATGGTTGCCCTGCGGTACGAGTAGCGACCGAATCGATTCTTATTCAAGAATAAGCCGACGCTGCGTGGACACACTCTGCCGAGGTAATGTACCGACGTTCGCCAACGCACGGTCTTTTTCATCAATGAGCGCGTACCCGGAAATTATCGCGAGCAGAAACCTCGTCGCGGGAAACCCAGTGCTGCCAAGTGCTTGTCCGCGCACGGTTGTCCTCATGGCACAAAACGCGGGGATCATTCCCACCGGCAGCGAATGCGTCGGGAATACTGGTGGCAGGCTCCGTTTTTCTGAGGAAGGCTCTTGCCAGACAGAAGAAAATACTCTATCGGCTGCCTCTGAGCGGAGTGCGTAATTTGAATCTCGAAAGGAACTGACGGCTATGGACGGAAGCCATCGAAAACAAACCGCGATTGAGTGGCGCGCCCGGGGGGACTCGAACTCCCGACCTTCTGGTTCGTAGCCAGACGCTCTATCCAACTGAGCTACGGGCGCGCGGTTTAGCAATATTAACATACGCTACGTCGCTCATCCACCCGCGGCGAATCTCACTGAGAAATTGCCGCGCGCGCCGCACGTCCCGGAAACACCTCTTCCACAAGTTTTCCATCCTTCAAAACCGCGACTCCATTCACGAACACAAACTGAATTCCCTGGGAATACTCAAGCGGGTCCTCATATGTTGCTTTGTCCATGACACGTTCTGGATCAAAAACCGTGATGTCCGCGTCGGCTCCCACCCGAATTCGCCCCTTGTCCTTGAAAGCAGTCGCCCTTTTCTCCAACCGTTGTGCCGGCATCAGCGTCATCTTGCGAAGCGCGGTCATCAAATCCAGCGCCTTCTCCTCTCTCACGTAATGCCCAAGAACTCTCGAGAATGTACCTTGTCCTCGCGGATGAACTTTCGAGCCCGTGATCGGCATTCCGTCGCTGGCGATCATTACCATGGGGTTCGCCACCGCCGTTCGCGCCGCCTCTTCCGGAATCGAGTGGATGATTGCGATTCCCCCCTTCTTCCGGTATTTCTCAAAAGTTTCGGCCGTCAATCTCTCGCCCGTCTCCGCCCACTGCAAGTCCTTGTAGGTAATTCCCATATTCTCTTGCCAACCGGGATCGAAAATCGCCGATTCCAACGCAGTGCTTCCCGCGGTGTACGGATAGCACTCTGTCGTCACGTCAAGCCCATGCCGTTGCGCCCCTTCCACCATCGAGATGAGCTCCGGCGTGTACTTCAGCCCCATGCTGGTGATATGCACCACGTGAAGTGGAGCTCCAGTCGCGGCCGCTGCGGCAAGAACCTCCTCAAGCGCAGCCAGCCCCGTCGTGGGCTCCTTCAACCCGCCATACCGCAAGTGCACGTGCACCGATGCGTGGTATCGCGCCGCAATTTTAAACATCTCCACAATTTCCCAGTGCGTAGCTGCTGCCGTGTAATTCACTCCCATCCCTTCGGCCAGAGCCCCCTCGCGAAATCCCTTCTCCATGTCCGCGCTGATCTCTGCAAGCTCCTCCGCGGTTGCCGCGCGATGGGCCGCATCGCCCGTCGGCAGAAATGCGCCCGGATCGTGCATCACCTTCATGCGCACCGGTATATGTCCAATGCTCACTCCGAAATTGATCAGGGCCTTCCCTTCCCGCTGCGCGTACCAGCCGGCTACATCAGCGGTGCCCCTTTCGAGCTCAAGCGATGTGGTCACTCCGTCATGAGCCTGGAATTGATAGTTTCTCGCCTCTTGCCCATGTTCGTGCATGTCGATGAATCCCGGCGCGACGACGAGTCCTTTCGCGTCCACCGTTGTCTTTCCCAACAAAGGATTCGCTGAAATCGCGCGAATCTTTCCCCGGCTTATCCCCACGTTTCTCACCGCATCCAGCCCCGATTCCGGGTCCATCACCCGCCCGTTCGCAATGACCACATCATATTTCTCTTCGTCAGCAGCGAGTGCTTTCCTCACTCCCCAACCCAGCGCGATCCCCGCAAAAACTGTCGCAATCGCTGCTATCCCCATTCTTCGATATGGCATCCGCTGCATGTCTCGACACCCCCCGCAAGTTTGCGGCGCTAAGTCTCTTTCCCCAACACCTTGGTGTCAAAGGAAATCTGAGGGTCGTGAATGGTGGTGGCAGTGCTGTACGCACAGCGGCATGCTCGACGATTACCTGTTGTTTTCCCAAAGGAAGTGTGGCACCCTTCCTGTTGGAAACCAAAATGGCGGTGCTATGAAACAAAAAACGGACGTCCTGCAGGGCACGTTGGCGTTGATGGTTCTCAAGACTCTCGATGTGCTGGGTCCGCTTCACGGCTATGGACTCGCCCGGCGCATCGAGCAGATCAGCGGAGATCTGCTTGCCGTGAATCAAGGAACCCTGTATCCCGTGCTGTTGAAGCTCGAGCAAGAAGGCGCGATCGCGTCCGAATGGGGCGCCTCCGAGAATAATCGCAGGGCGCGCTTCTATCGGCTGACACGGGAAGGACGCAAGCAGTTGCAGGTCGAGACCCAGGATTGGGAACAAACAGCTGCGATCATCGGTCGGTTCTTCGCAGCCAAAGCGGAGGATTTGTCGTGAAATCTCTAAGGCGGTTTTTGGCCCGTCTGTTCAACTCCGCGGCACGGCGGGACCAGGAAGAGCGATTGCGAGAAGAGATTGCGGAACATATTGCTCTGCAAACTGCCGAGAATCTTCGCGGCGGTCTATCACCTGTTGAGGCGCGGCGCCAGGCGATGCTGAAGTTTGGTGGCGTGGAGGCCATGAAACAGGACTATCGGGCCGAGCGCGGCCTGCTCTTCATTGAGAACTTGCTTCGCGATGTGCGCTTCGGTCTCCGCATGTTGCGCAAGTCTCCCGGCTTTACCGCGGTTGCCATCGTGACTCTAGCCACCGCCATCGGGGCAAACGCTCTGGTCTTTAGCGCACTGAATGGCTTCATACTTCGCCCGCTGAACGTGCCGCAGCCGGAGAGCCTCTACGGGCTTCAGTTTGGCGAGGGAACCCGGGGCGCGCAGTCATATCCGAATTATTTGGATTTTCGGGATCGCAACCGCAGCTTCGATGGTTTAGCCGTCTATCAGATGACCCGAGTAGGGTTGGACACCGGTGAAAATCCAACGCGCGCGTGGCTGTATGAGGTGAGCGGAAACTACTTCGACGTATTGCGGATGCAGCCGTATCTTGGCCGTTTCTTCCACTCCTCCGATGAGCATGGCGCCAACAGCGCTCCGTATATCGTGCTCAGCTATGCCTATTGGCATAGTCATTTTCAGGATGACCCTGGCGTAGCGGGGCGCACAGTGAAATTGAACAAGCGCCCGTACACGGTCATCGGTGTAGCCCCGCCGGAGTTTCGCGGAACGTTTTTGCTCCTCTCTCCCGATTTCTATGTGCCGATGGTCAGCTTCGAGGACGAGAGCGCTCTGAACGGGCGCCGTGGGCGATGGATTTTCGAGACCATTGGACACCTGAAGGCCGGGGTGACTCCGGTGCAGGCCGCTGCGGATCTCAGTGCTATCGGCGACTACCTGCAAAAAAGCTATCCCAAAGACAACGGCAAAATGAACGTGTTACTGGCGCGCGCGGGTCTTTATGGCGATACGTTTGGGCGCCCCATACGCGCATTCGTTCTGGCGTTGACGCTGCTCGCGGGGTTAATTCTGCTCGCCGCTTGCGCCAACCTGGGAAGCCTGTTTGCCGCCCGTGCCGCCGATCGCTCCCGCGAAGTCGCGGTGCGGCTCGCGCTGGGCGCCAGCCGGATGCGTATTTTGCGGCAGCTCTTCACCGAGGCTCTGCTTATTTCCACGGCGGGAGGCACCCTGGGAATTTTGGGCGGCGCGATCCTGCTGCGACGGCTGGTTGCGTGGAATCCCTTCCCGCAATTTCCCACCAATGTGCCTTTGAATCCGGACGGCAATGTCTATGCAGTGGCTGCACTGCTCGCTTTCGTCAGTGGCATCCTCTTCGGGGCGGTGCCCGTCAAACAGGTGCTGCACACGGATCCCTACGAGATCGTGAAGTCGGGTTCGTTGACGAAGCCGGGACGGCGCATCACGTTCCGCGAAGTGTTGCTTGCGGCGCAAATTGCGATTTGCGCGGTGCTGGTGACGTCCTCCATGGTGGCCGTGCGAGGGCTCGTGCGCTCGCTCCACAGCGATTTCGGTTTTGAACCGTGGAACGTGACACTTGCGGACACGGATTTGGACATGGCGGGTTACGCCGCTGATGCCGTACCTGCAATGCAAAGGCGCATGATCGAGTCGGTGCAGACGATTCCGGGGGTAAGTTCGGTGGGACTCGCGAATTGTCCTCCGTTGGGGGGTTGCGGCAGCTCGAGAGCTTCGGTTTATACCGACGAAACTTCGGATCTGGGCCCTTCCAATGTTGCCGCCTCGGCTATGACGTACCAGGTATCTCCCGAGTTCTTCGTCGCGGCGCAGACGCCTTTGCTGGCCGGAAGGACGTTTACTTGGCATGAGGATAAGAACGCGCCGCGGGTGGCCGTGGTCAACGAAACGTTCGCGCGGAAGGTGATTGGCTCGGCCGACGAATGCCCTGGGGCGATATTACAAGGTGTCGAATGGAACGCGCATCCAAGTGGTAGGCATCGTAAAAGACGGAAAATATACGAGCCTCACTGAAGAGCCGCAAACGGCGATATTTTTGCCCATACTGCAGGCACCGTCCAGTGAGAGCTTCCTGGTTGTGCGTTCCGATCGCGAGCCGCAGCAATTGGCCGCGTGCCATAAGGGGTAAGCTGCGGGAGCTCGATGCTGGTTTACCCGCTTTCATTCAAACATGGCCCAAAGCGATGGATTTTTTCCTGTTTGGCTCACGGATGGCCACGGTGGCGCTGGGAGTGCTCGGCCTGCTTGGCGCAATGCTATCGATCACCGGCATTTTTGGAATGGCGGCGTACTCGGTCAGCAAGAGGCTGCGGGAACTGGGAATTCGCATGGCCCTCGGAGCGCAGCGCAAGGAAATATTACAGGCCGCATTGGGACGCGCGCTCAAATTGCTCGCGTTTGGTTCCGCGTCCGGATTGGTGCTGGGAATCCTCACCAGCCGCGTCCTGGCTTCCATCGTCTATCAGGCAACTCCGCGCGATCCGCTTGTATTGGCTGGTGTTGTGCTCGCCATGGGTTTGCTCGGGTTGCTTGCTACGTGGATTCCAGCGCAACGCGCGGTTTCCATTGATCCTATGATACTGCTCCGCGAGGAGTAAAATTCCAGCTGCAGGCCGCACACACTCCATTTCGCGCTGAACTAGCACACGTGTTCCGAAAATTACCAGGAAAATAAAGACCCCGGGTCGCGGGGGGAGCGACCCGGGGTGGGGGTTACTGCTGAGGGGGGCCGGAGGAAACTCGAGAAATTTTCAGTTCACTTGCTGCACGCTCAACATGCAAATCTTTCTAAGCTCTTCGTAGGTGAAAAACGTCTCCACCTGGTCTCCCGCGCACTCTTTGTGTCCCAATCCAGACTCGTGCGAAAGCCGCGAGAGCTCATCTTCGGAAATTCCAAGCAGCAGCGCAGCCCGTCCTTGCGTCACATACTTTGGCACTTGGCTATTCATCGCTCCTCCTTACGCGGGAAGTAACGCCATAGCATCTTGCTCGACGGCCAGGATCATCGTTTTGTAGATGTCCACATCCCAGCCTTCGCCAATTTTCATCCGTACCGTTTCACCGCCATCTTTCAGCAGCGTTCCTCGTAGCGGCACCTTAATTTCGCCTAGCGCCACTTGCAGCACTACTTGCTGCCCTATCCACGGTGCGTATGCGCTGTCCATTCCCCCTCCAGAATGCTTCAGGCCTCGCTGACGAGCACAGAATCGCTGAGCGCACCTCCGCCGACAATGGTACAGAGAGGGTACTAGGCTAGTAAGTTGGTACTGTCGTTTCGTCAGCCCAATATTTATTCCGATTAGGAACAGAAGTACGCTCGTACCGTTTTTTAAGGACGCCCGGCCCATTGGGTGGGGAGGATGTCGATGACATCCTGCTGTCATGACGCGTCCCCATTATTCCGAACGGAACGCTCGGCCAGCGCCCCTGCCCGGAAGGACAGGTCTGGGCCTCGCTTTGGGTGGCGGATTTTCTCGCGGCTTTGCCCATCTCGGCGTCCTGCGGGTCCTCGAACAAAATCACATCCCGGTCTCTTATATTGCCGGCACGAGCGTGGGCAGCATTCTCGGAGCGGCTTATGCCAGCGGCGCGCCTCTCGCGCGCATCATTGCCACTTGCCGAACGATCCGCTTTCGTGATATCGCCCGGTGGCGCGTTTCCCGGCTTGGGCTCGCCAGCAACCACCGGCTAAGCGATCTCATCGAGCGTGTGTTCGAATCGCGCCGCTTCGAAGACCTCAAGATTCCTATGGCCGTGGTGGCAACGGACCTGGCCAACGGCGAGCCTGTCGTTTTCACCCACGGTAATCTGTCGGATGCGATCCGCGCGAGCTGTGCCTTCCCTGGGCTCTTCGAACCCGTTCAAATTGGCACCCGCTGTCTCGCGGATGGCGGCCTCGTCGCGCCGGTTCCGACGCGCGCCGCCCGCGACCTCGGTGCCGCGCATGTAATCGGTGTTGCCGTCGGAGTCGAAGATGGCAGCAGGGGCGCTCCAACTAACATTTTTCAAGTCGTCTGCCGGGCCGTTAACGCCGCTCAGAAACATCAGTTGGAAATTTGGGAGCGTCACGCCGACCTCGTTCTCCGTCCCGACGTGCAATCTCTCGCCTGGGATGATTTCGACCGGGCCGACGAGGCCATCGAGGCCGGCGCCGCGGCGGCACTCCGCGCCCTTCCTCGCATCCAGAAGCTTCTCAACTCTGCCATGGAATCCACTGCGGAATTCGCAGCGCGGCTCGAGGCCGAGGCCCACGGCTATCTCTGGCTCGCCGAGGCCTCCCGATGATTCGCTTCGCTGTCTTTTTCGCCGCCGTAATCACTTCCGTCGTTCTCTGGTATGAATGCGGAGAAGATCTTGTCGTTTTCTGTTACCGTATTGGTTTGGGTGCTTTTGCGATGCTGCGCACTCGCGCGCTCGTCCCAGTGCCTGCTTCTCAAATGAACTTTTCGAGGAATCGTTCCGCTTGCTCGAATCCATCCTCCACTTTCTCCACTCACTTTACACCACCGACGGACTTCGTGAGCTAATCCGTTCAGGTGGCGCTCCCCTCGTTTGCATCATCGTCTTTATTGAAACCGGCTTCTTTGTCGGGTTTTTTCTTCCAGGTGATTCGCTTCTGATCACCGCTGGCATCTTCTCCTACGCTGGCGTTATCCCCCTCAAGTGGCTTCTCCTCCCCGTCATGCTTTGCGCTATCGCCGGCGACCAGGTCGGTTACTGGATTGGCCGTTCCGCGGGGGCTGCCATTTACCGCCGCAAGGATTCTTTCTTTTTCCGTCGCAGCCATCTCCAGCGCGCCCATGACTTCTACGAAAAATACGGTGGCCGGGCCGTGATTCTCGCCCGCTTCGTCCCCATCATTCGAACGTTTTGTCCACCGGTCGCCGGCGCTGCAAAAATGCCGTATGCGCGCTATCTGCTCTTCGATACTGTTGGCGGCGTCTTCTGGGTTGCTGCCACAATCCTTGGCGGTTATTCGCTCGGCCATTTCATCCCCAACATCGGCCAGTACATTCACTATGTGATTGCCGTCGTAATCTTCCTTTCCGTGCTTCCCCCCATCATTGGCTTGCTCCGCTCCAAAAGGGCTTCGCGTAACTCATCGGATACTATATTATTTAACCGACCGGCTAAATAAGCCATGCCCTCCTCGAAGCTCCGCGCCATCATCTTCGATATCGGCCGCGTCCTCGTTCGAGTCGATGTCGCCCGCGCCATGCAAGGGCTTGCTTCTGGAAGCGTTCTCTCTCCTTCCGAGCTGTGGTCTGCTATCGAAAAGGATCCGCGCTGGTCAGACTGGCAGGAAGGCCGAATCGCGCCGCACGATTGGTATCTTCATCTGGCTCAGCGGCTTGGCGGCGAGCTCAGCTTTGAGCAATTTACCGAAGTCTGGAACCGCGCTCTTGATCCCGCTCCGATTCACAACGACGCTCTCTTTGAAAAGCTGTCCAAACGCTACCGCCTCGCCCTGCTCTCTAACACAGATCCCATTCACGTCCGCCATCTAGAAAGCACTTACAGCTTTTTCGCCTTCTTTCCTGCCCGCATCTATTCCTGCGCCGTGGGAGCCAGCAAACCCAATCCGCTCATCTACCGCCAAGCGCTTCGGGCCGTTAAAGCCCGCGCCGAGGAAGCCCTTTACATTGATGACATTGCCGCTTACGTGGAGGCGGCAAAGGGCCTCGGTTTGGAGGGCATTCAGTTCCAGTCTCCCGCTCAGTTAGCCTCCGATCTCAAAACTCTCGGGGTCGATCTTTCCTGAGCTATCAGGAAGCGTAAGAAACTCCGAAATGGGAAATCGCTGCGTAAAGATTGCCGGGACTAGTACTGCCCTCCTTGTACGGGTGGTTCCGACCTATGGGAGCAACCCGCATTTATTCATCGATTTACGGGGATCTTCGCCCCTTGTTCCCCCGGAAACATTTGGCTCATAACTTGCTCCTTCAGTATTACGGGCCGATTACAAAATCAAATCGTTCGCCCACATCAGGGTGAGGAGAAAAGAATTTATATGTCAGAAGAACATTTCATCGAAACAAGGAGCAGTTCGTCATGGCAGTTGCCCGCGATCATTGTACTAGGCTTGGTCGCGATTGGCGGTCTCGGATTTGGCTGGAATGCCTCGTCCAAGCTCGACGCGACGCAGCAAGCGGTCACCGCGCAGCTCAAGACCACGGAGCAAACAGTACAGCAAGACATGTCGTCTCTGAAAGACCGCATTGCACAGGATGAAAAGGCCAATACCGACCTGCAAGGAGACTTGAAAGTCGTCACCGACAAGCTCAAGATCACCCAGGGTCAACTAAAGAAGGCGCGTAAAGAGGCTGCGGAGTTGAATGATGCGGCCACTCAAAAGATCAGCGCGCTCGATACGTCCGTCCATACAGAATTGGCAACCAAGGCCGGCACGGATGACGTCAAGAACGTTGACACGAAGGTCACCGCTGTCGGCGCCGACCTCAATACCACCAAGGAAGACCTGAAGATGGCCAAGAGCGAGCTTGGGACGCTCATCGCCCGCAATCATGATGAAGTCGACCAACTCCGCCGCCTCGGCGAGCGCGAATACATCGAATTCACCATCGCCGGCAAGAACAAGCCCCAGAAGGTCGGCAACGTCACCGTTGAGCTCAAGGGCGTCAACCAGAAGAAGAATCAGGTCAATATCGCCATGGTCGTCGAGGACAAGCACTTCGAGAAGAAGAACCGTGCCCTTAACGAGCCCATTTTCTTTTACCTCTCCGGCACCCATTTGCCTCAAGAGATCGTAATCAACAAGGTTGGCAAAGATCAGATCAGCGGCTACGTCAGCATCCCGAAGGCGAATTCGCAGCCGACCAGCGCTTCCACCACTTCCGGAAAGTAAACATACACAGCAACCCTCGGCCGTCTTGGCCGAGGAGGCAGAGAGCGGGCAGGGTTTCCTGCCCGCTTTTTTTTCAGCCTCTTTTTAAATCTTTCTTGTAGCGCTTGGCCGGTTCCTCCCCAATCTCCGCTAAGATGGAAGCGCACTACGCGGAGAACCGCTTGCATCAAACTTCCTTCGTCCTATACATCGCGGTCGACGACCTAATACCAGCCTCTGGCAGCAGCGTCCCCGGGCTTGATGAATTCACCGCTGCCCTGGATCACCGTGGCATTCCTGCCGTGTGGCTCACCACTCGCACACGCCTGCAGATGGATGGACCACGCCGCAAACTAGCGCACACCCATCCCTTTATTGCCGAAGACGGCTGTGGCGTCTTTCTTCCCGAAGACTATTTTCACTTGCGGCCTCAAACCTCCGCTTCGCGCCCGAGCGGGACCGCGACCATCCGCCTTGGCCGCTTCACTTGCTTGCCCATAGCAGAGCCGCAACCGGCCGCTTCGGTCGCTTTAGAGGACCTTGCCGTGGAATCCGGCTTGTCTGTGGTCTCTCTGCGCTCCCTTCCACCGCGCGAGTTGACGCTCAATTCAGGTTTACCTCCCCGCGAAGCCGAGTTAGTCCGTCAGCGTGACTTTGATGAGCTTTTTTTCTTCGCCGGGGCTTCTCAGCATGACATCGAGAACTTCCAGGCGCTTGGGCGCAGCAAGAATATTCAGTTTCGGCAGCGCGGCCCGCTGTGGTCCCTGGCCATCGGTGCGAGCGTTCACCGCTGCATGGGCTCGCTTTCAAAACTCTATGACCGCGCACTCCGTTCCCACGCGAAAAGCATAGCAATTGCCACCCCTGGACAAGAATCCGCCCTTTTCGCAGCCTGTGATCGCACGATTCTTCTTACCGATGATACTGACAAGCAATCTGGTATCGCCGCCGACAGCTCCCGCCGCGTACTGGAACTACCACGGAGATTCCCGGATGCGTGGGAACACATTCTTGCCACTCTTTCGGCGCGACGATAGCGAACTTTGGAAGCAAACTCTCTCTTATGCCTCATTTTTTCCACATGTCTGATTTCAAATTCACAAAATATCTTCCCAAGAAATCACCAAATCTCTTGTTTTGGGTATGATAGCAATCTACTCTTCCTTCGCCTTCGTGGCCCTCTGATTGCTTTTTCTTATATGTGCGGACGGTGTTCGTGTACCTCGCCGCTGGGTTGGTTCAGCCGGTCCACTGAGAAATTCAGCAGGCCGAGTACTAGGAGACTCAAGACTATGGCATGGCTCATTCGCAAGCTTCGCATCCCGGCCTCTGAATCCTCGATGGGAATTATTTTGACCCTATGCGTTATTTCGATGGGCCTAATGTCCGTTGCTCTTCTTTGGCAGGCTCAGATCATCGCCAACCAGCGCGAAGCAATTCACTGGCTCGAGACTGTTAAATTCGGTGGATAGTTTTACTCGGCCAGCCCCTGCAAATGCCGGGCGCGCCCCCCTCAGTGCGCCCGGCACCCCCTTCTGCGCCTCGCTCGCTTGAATGGTTTATCGAAAGACACTTCTACAGAATCCGTCGCGACTTTCCAGTTTTCTTGTGATTCAATGGGTTTGCAGGGAGTTCCAATCATAGGGAATATACCTTGAAGCGTACTTTGGCTATCTTTACGCTCGCACTTGGGCCGGCGTTATTTGCGTCTGCCAAGGGGCCTTCTCCGCAAGCGCAATCCACCTCTCCCTCGACCGCCACTAATAACCATGCTCCATCCTCCAATCAGGCATCTTTGCATGACCGGCACCATCGCAGGCATCGATATCGACCTCACCATCCTCACCACCCTTCAACGCAGCAATAGCGGATAGAATGAAAAAGGGGAAGCCGCAAGGCTTCCCCTTTTTCCTAATTTGCTGTGTCGTCTCGGAAGCGCGCTAAGTGCACGTATGTTTCGCGAGCGACTCGCACCGCGAGAGCGGTGTGCTCAGCTTTGGTTCAGCTCTAAGCCCGGTGGAGTCATGTCCCCTCCGGAGCTCCTTGAGCTCTCATCACTCATGTACTCCCTCGCAGCGTTATTTGCAAGCGAAGATTGTTCGTCCATCCGTTTCCGATTCGCCGCGAAGTTGCAAAGGAAAAAAAGGCAGGACATTGCCTGCCCTTGATCGCAGCTTCATTTTCCTCGACTTCTCATCAGTTCTCGCCATTCCCCTCGCTGTGATCCCCGCCAGTCTTCCTGCCCGTAACAAAATATTCACAGCCATAGTACTTTATTTAGCTTGACAGCACGTATTGAGCGACGTAAAAGCTTCCCCATTATTCCCTGTGGAGGCATTTATGTCCCCTTCTCGCCTCGTGCTCGTTCTCTTGTTCGCTCTTGGCTCCAGTCTCGCACGCGCTCAGCAAACCGCCACCACTTCACCTCCTGCAGCGGCAACCGAAGGCGCCATCGTCTTGCAAAAAGCCCTCGCCGCCCTCGCTCCAACCACGCGCATCACCGACGTCACCCTCTCGGGCACTGCCCGCCGCATCGCCGGCTCCGACGACGAATCCGGCACCGTCGTCCTCAAGGCCCTCGTCGGAACGGGCACCCGTCTTGACCTCTCCCTGCCCTCTGGCCCGCGCACGGAAGTCCGCAACACCTCCTCGCCGGAAATCGCCGGCTATTGGTCCGGCCCCGACGGTGCCTCGCATCCCGTCGCCTACCACAATCTTCTCACCGCCCCCGGCTGGTCGGCTCAATCGCATCACGTTGCCCTACGTGGGTACAGCGGGCCAGACGAACTCAACAGCACCCGCTACGGCCACAGCTTACGACGCGCTAGGCCGGACCCTTAGCCTCTCTGACAACTCAGGTGGCTCGCGTACCTACTTGTACGCTCAAAACGATGTGTATATCACTCGTGCTCCTGCTCCAAGCGGAGAGAGCACCAAGCGCTGAGCTGCCCCCTGGCTCCGCGCACGGGATCATACGACACCAAGATCTCCTGAACTCATAATGTTTGCCTCAGCCAGTTCTTCGAGTGGCGGCGCGCAGGGAGCCGTAGGCGACCGGAGCGCCGCAACTCGCCGCGCAAACACTCGCGGCGCCCAAGTATCCCAAACTGCTGTGTGGCCGTTCCTCGTTGTACTCCTCCTTCCACGCTCCGATCTTCGCCCGCGCCTCAAACAAATTCGCGAACCAACTCGCGTTCAGACACTCATCCCGCAACTTCCCGTGGAAGCTCTCCACATACGCGTTCTGCACCGGCCGTCCCGGCTCAATATGCACCAACTCGATCTTCCGCTCCATCCCCCACGCTAGAAAATGCCGGCTCGTAAATTCCGGTCCGTTGTCGCACCGAATCGCTTCCGGAACTCCTCGCTCCGCCACGATCCGCTCCAACTCCCGTGTCACTCTTCGGCTCGCAAAACTGGTGTCCACTTCCAAAGCCAGACATTCCCGCGTGTACACATCAATCACGCTCAACACCCGAAACTTCCTCCCGCTCTCCGCCGCATCGTGCACAAAATCCAATGCCCATTCTTGGTTCGCTCCGGTCGCCACTGCTCGCGCAATACCCGCCCGCAGCAAGCGCTTCCTTCTCTTCCACGGATCAGCAGCCCGGCTTCCCGGTACACGCGATACACCTTCTTGTGGTTCACGTGCATGCCCTTCTCTTCCAACTTCAACTGCAGCCGCCGGTATCCCCATCGCGGCTTCTCTCGCGCCGCTTCCACCAACTTCGTCCGCAGCACTTCGTCGTTCCTCCGGCTCACATACCGCTGGCTCGCCTCCGCCACTCCCATCAGCTCGCAGATCCGTCGCTGGCTCACCAGAAAATGTCCCCACAGCCAGCGCACTTCGCTCCGCCGCTCTACGAGCTCCACCCGTTTTTTTCAATCACCGCTTTCAGCATGTCCTTGTCCAGACTCAGATCCGCCACCAGCTTCTTCAATCGCTGGTTTTCATCCTCCAACTGCTTCAGCCGCTGCGCTTCGCCCACGCTCATCCCGCCGTACTTCGCCTTCCACGCATAGACGGTGTGCTTGGACACGCCCAACTCCCGCCCCACCTCCGCCGCGCTCCTCCCCGCCTCCATCTGCTTCAGCGCACCGATCATCTCCACTTCGCTATACTTCCTCTTGGCCATGCCTCCTCCTCCCCGCAATCTGCGATATTCATATACACCTCTGCGCGGATTTTGGGGAGCAGGTCACGCTACGCCTACGTTCGCAACAACCCGCTCGCGCTAGTTGACCCCAACGGCCTCGATCCTGGCGACGACTCGTGCTACGAAAACGCCGAAACCGGTGACGACAGTGGCATGACCTGTGGCTCGTCGTCTGATTCGTGCCACAACACGGCCGAATGCGCGCCTCCCGACCCCAACCAGGGCGACCCGAACAACTCCGGCCACGACTGCGCTCCCACCGATCCTTCTTGCGACGGCGACACCGCAGATCCTAGCCAGCCCAATAACGTCGATCCGAACAGTACCGACCCAAACAACACCAACAACTGCCCTTCAAGCAGCAATAGTGTTTTATGCGGCGGGCTCGCGTCGGTGACCATGTGCAACGATGCCGGATGCATGAATTACACTCAAGATGTCGTCACAGCCAGTGACGACGTGCCGCTAAGCTCGGACGCAATTACCATACTCGGCGGGGCCTACAATCGAGTTCCTTTTGCGGACATTCTGACATACGAAGGCAAGTTTTCTCCTGTCACTTGTGGCTTGGCGGGAGGGGCGCTTGCCAGCCTGGCCGTGGCGACAACCGCGAATCCGGAAATCTTCGAGGTAACTGGACCGGCGGGGGCAGTGATCGGCATTTTTATGTGGCTCGGCTGCGATTGGTGACGGATCCAAACAAGCGTATAGTGGGAATCTTTAGACTTAGGATGTGACCAATGGGTTTACCGGCATATATAAACAACGAGCCATTAATAAGCGGTGACATATTCTGGGAGCCAGACTATTTTGAAAAGCCTCTTTCCTGTTCTCGTTTTTTCCGCCGCAACACCCTTGCGGCGTCGATGTCTGTAGCGATTGCTATCTTTCTTTTCGTCTATTATTGGTCCGTGTTCCCCGTAGCAGTCAAGGGGCTCTTAGGCGCTGTGGTACTAAACTTGGCTATTACGTGGAACAGATCCCTCCTCGCCCACCGTAAGATGCGGGCACTAATGACCCTCGCGCACTCAGAGGATATCCATAGAGAGGCTCTTAAACTTGCCACCACCGAGGCTAACGCGGGACCCTGGTCGACTTTTATCTCGGCTTTCTTTTTATTCTTGTCAATATTCCTCATCATGGGCCATTACGAAAAGCGCCCTTGGCAAAATCACTTGAAAGGATGGTTGACGGTGGTGGCTGCTGCGCCAATCCCGCCTGCGACTCCTTCCAGAGCGCAAGCAGACCAGGCCGCATTGCCTGTGCGCATTGACGGTCAGGTAATGGCGGCCAAGCTGAAGCATCACGTCCAACCCGTCTACCCCAAGGAGGCCAAACTCAAGGGCGTGGAGGGGACCATTCAATTGCACACGATAGTCGCCAAAGATGGGTCGGTTGGGAAGGTGGAGGTCATTTCCGGCCCTAAAGGGCTGGAACCGGCCGCGATTGAGGCAGTTCGTCAGTGGCGGTACGAACCAACGGTTTGGAAAGGCAGGCCGGTAGAAGTGGACACAACGATCTACGTGGTTTTTAAGCTTCACAAATGAGTTATTGGGCGGGTGGCCGGCGGGCGGGCGGGTGGACGACCCTTAACGCGCTGAAATGGTTTTGACTTTGTCTTTTTCCGGGGGTGGCCTACCCTTTGCGGTTTTGTTTCCTGCAAAGGGTGGGTCACTCTTCCTCTTAATTTTGGCACCGGAGATTCTTCTCTTCGTTTTACTCTCAACGTTCTATCTTCGACCTTCGACCTTTGCCGTTGGACCCTCCAAAACAACCATTCAGTCCCGAAATTCGACCATTCCCTGCAAAACACTTTACCTTCCGGTACTCCGATGCTACCATTCTCCATGTTTCGCCCACGCCCCTCTAGTCTTTCCCCCGTCCTGCCAGCTGAATCTCCCCGTCTCTCCTTCTCCTCTTTCCCGAACCTTCAAACCTTCCAACTTTCAAACCTCCCAACCTTCCGATGCGCTATCCCCTTTATAATCCGCACTTACGAAAAACACACCCCTAACCCCTTTAGAATCCGCACTTCCAAAACACAGGACTTAAAATTCTTTAGAATGAACACTTACGAAAAAAGGGGGAGGGGGAGGGGGCCTGTTATGGGTACAGACCGGGCACATCCCTGACAGAATAGACCGGGAGCATCCCTGACACTGCTGGAAATTTGGCGATTGCGTGTAGAACAAGCGCATGCCATGGAAAACGAGCAGTGTTATGGAAGAAAAACTTAGATTTATCTTCGAGCACGAGTTACGGGAACGCACCATGACCGAGCTGTGTGCGCGCTACGAAATCACCCGCCAGACCGGGTACGTGTGGTTACGGCGCCACCGCGAAGCGGGCGCCGGCGGACTGATCGAGCAGAGCCGCGCCGCGCACCGGCATCACAACCAGATGCCGGTGGAACTCGAGCAGCAGGTGCTGGGGCTGCGGCAGGCGCACATGCGCTGGGGACCGCGGAAGCTCAAGCGCATTCTGGAGCGGGACGAGCCGGGGCGCAGCTGGCCTGCGGCCAGCACCATCGGAGCGCTGCGGCGGCGCGAAGGCTTGGTGGTGCCCCGCAAGAAGCGCAGGCGCACCACTCCCTACAGCGAACCCTTGGCGCATGCGGATGGACCCAACCGCGTGTGGTGCGCGGATTTCAAGGGTTGGTTCCGCACCGCGGACGGGGAGCGCATCGATCCGCTGACCATCTCCGACGCGCACAGCCGCTATCTGCTGCGCTGCCAGGCCGTGGAGAAGACCGACACGGACAGAGTGCAGGCCATCTTTGAAGCGGCCTTCCGCGAATTCGGCATGCCCACAGCGATCCGCACCGACAACGGCGCGCCTTTTGCGAGCCGTGCGCTGGCCGGACTGTCGCGCTTGGCGGTGTGGTGGATCAAGCTAGGCATCGTGCCGGAGCGCATCGAAGCCGGACATCCGGAACAGAATGGCCGACACGAACGCATGCATCGCACGATGAAACAGGAGGTGGCCGATCCGCCCGCCGCCAACCGGCGCAAGCAGCAACGCGCTTCGGACCGCTTTCGCCAGGAATACAATGAGGTGCGCCCGCACGAAGCGCTGGGCATGCGCACGCCGGCGGAGGTCTATGCGCCGTCGGTGCGAAAATTCCCTGAGCAGGTGCCGGAGCCGGAGTATCCCGGGTATATGCTGGTGCGCAGCGTGCGGCGGAAAGGTCATTTTCGTTGGAAGAAAGACGATGTGTTTTTAAGTGAGGTTCTGTGGGGCGAACGAATAGGCTTGTTGCAGGAAGACGACCGCTGGTTCACGGTCTACTTCGCGCAGCATCCCATCGCCCTGTTCGACAGCCAGCAACTCCGGGTGGCGCCACTACTCACGAACGCTAAATTAGAGGGAGGCGAAGGGGACGCGTCCTCTTCGCCTCCCTCTAATCCCGTCATCCAACCGGACCAGAAAGTGTCAGATATGCGCCCGGTCTAAAATGTCAGGGATCCCCCCGGCCACACATTATCGTTAACCAGATTACGGCTGACCAAACACGCCACTTGCAGAAGTTTGGGCGAACGCACCAATCCCACAGCAGAGCTTTCGCTTCTTCGTTCCTCGGCGTTTTACTTGATAAAAAGAGTTTCTCGAAGCTGATCCCTGCTTACGAAGGACTTCGTAGTGCGGAATCGATTGAACAAATCTTGAATTTCGCGGTTCTGGTAAACCTTTTGGGCGGGACAAAGTACGTTCGCGGAAATGATCTGCAAGGAGTTTGAATCCGCGATGCGGTAGCGCTGAAATCCTTCGGGTTTTTTGCTGTGGAAGAGCGCGAAAACGACTCCACCTGGGCGGAGCAACTCGGTCAAATTCGTAATGGCCTGTTTCGCCAGCGCGGGCTCCAAATAATCGATCAAATCCCAGAGTAATACGGCATCAAAGGACGCACGCGGGTACTGCAAGTTGCACTCCAGGAATCGCGCTGCGCGTCCGGCAGGAGTCATATCCACAGTTTCGGAAGCGACGCCAGCATCGTTTAAGCGTACTTCCTCTTCGCGCAAGAAATCCTTCCATTCCCTGAGAATATCTTCTGACGAAACGCGAAAACCGCGCTCAATGAAAAAACTTAGGGTGGTCTGCCAAGCCGGCCCCAGATCCAGGAGTGTTCCGCGTCCGAGGCCGTCGAGGTTCCACAATAGCTCTTTTAATCCATTCGAGATCCGAGTAGAACCCGGCGCTTCAGGTGCTCGCGGCGAGCCTACGGCAGAGGCAGGAGGCACATTTCGCGTTCTTCCATTTGGGGGTATGGGACGGGAAACCTCGCGGCTTGTTCCAGCGCCAATGCCGATGCCGAGTTTATTCAGAAAGCTCATGGATCAATCCGCCGCCGTTCCAGAATTCATGGAAATGGCGCTGGACGACTTCCCTCCGGAAGGAGACCCACCCGCTGCGGCTGCCGCCTGCGTTTCGGCCGGCTTGCTTGGCTGCTTGCCTGCCTCGACCTTCCCGCGGAGCATTGCACCGTCCTCAATTGCCAGGCGGTCAGTCTGTACCTCGCCGGTCACTTGCCCGGTACTCCAAAGCTGCACTTTGTCGCGCCCCGAAACCTTTCCCTCCACCTTCCCGCGAACAATCACTTCGCGGGCGGTCACGTCTGCTTTCACCACGCCATTTGGTCCGATCGTCAGGCTTCCGTTCGTAAGACTCAATTTCCCGTCCACTTGGCCGTCAACAAAAAGGTCTTCGCTACCCGTGACCTCGCCTTTTATTTTGATTCCTTGGCTGATACACGCAGCTGCCTTGGAAGAGACCGATACTGTCGTGGGCGTCTCGCGAACTGGGGATGAAACTGTACTCGGCGTGGTCGTCGCGCCCGTTGGTGCTGTGGAAATCTCGGGCACTCCTTGGGGTTTACCGTCTTCTTTTTTCCACATCTGACACCTCGACATCGAAAATTGGATTTTCGAAGCCGCCGATCGAGTGCTGGGAGGAACCGCGACTCAGAAGCGTGAACATAGTACAGGACTTAGCGGCTGTAAACAAGTATGGACGGTAGCAAATCTAGCGTGTTTCCTGAATCGCTACACCATACTTTGTGGTTTCAGTCCGGCTATACCCACTATGAATTGCGATGGCCTGGATAAGGTGCCCAGTTTTACCCGTCTGCAGTACCCTGCCGCCCTGCACTGCTTCATCGTTGTTTACTATTTATTATATACACTTCATGAAAACTTTTTCGCGCGTTTTTCCATGCGTGGTTCGCGCGGCACAATTGTATATTTCAAGCGAAGAGTATCCTGGAGAAGTAGTTCGCGTGACTTTCAGCTCGTCACTTTAAGCAAACAGCGGTCGCGCCGCACTGCCGTTGCCGCGCTCCCCTCGATAGCCGCGCCATCATGTATTCGGATCCAGCGCTCGCAAGTGTGCCGCTGCCTGCTCTGGCAGCTCCGCATTGAAGTAGACCTCTTTGATGCTGTAAGACTTGCTGCGTTTTTCCACGATGGGCATGATCTCGATGTGCCAGTGGTAGTCTTCAGCCAGCGTCTTCCAATAGCCTGCCAACTCGCCCTTCTTGCTCTTGGTGCTCGGCGCGGTGTGGACAACCAGGTGATAAGCCGACGCCACCTTGTCCAGGCGGCGCAGGACGCGTCCGAGGAGGGTTGCCAGTTGCTTGCGGTTGGAGCCCGGCCGTGGAAGCTCGAACACGTGGTTGTGCCTCCGGTGCATCACCCAAACTTCATAGGGCACGCGGGATGCATAGGGGCATAGCGCGTAGTAGTCTCCTTGCGCGTCCACGATCCGTTTTCCCTGCCTCTCCTCTTGCCGAACTACGTCGCAAAAAATGCAGCGTTCCTTATCTTTGAACCAGTCATGCGAGGCGTGCAACTCGTATTTGATCCGCCGAGGCACAAAAATCGTTGCGGCCACTTCGGAATGCGCGTGTGGCCATTCTTCTCCAGCCATTACGCCATGATTCTTAAACACGCTCACATACTTGAATCGAGCGTCTTTTTTCAAGTCGGCGATGCGCGCTGCCCACACCCACAACACACGCTCAATTTCCTCATCGCTGAACTGCGTCATCCGTTTGTCATGGCTGGGGGTTTCCACGACAACCTCGTGCGCTCCGAGCGGCCCCATTTTGTCGTACATGCCTTCCGCCAGCCGTCCCGGATCTACTTCCACACGGTAGAGCGGATCAGGATGTGGGATCACACGTACTTGGCACGGCCCTTCGGGCGGCCAACTCATGATGGGTTTTATCTTTTCGATCTTTTCTGGTTCGAACGGACACTCCGAGATGGATTCACTGCCGACCTCCCGGTGGCCCAGTATGATCCAGCTTTGTGTGATGGGATCTTTTCGAAGTTCCATTGAGATTTCTTCAGGAAATCTCGTGCCTGGCATGCGGCATGCAGCAGGCCCAGAGGTGAAAATCATGAAAATCGAATTGCGACGCTTGCACCGAGCGTTCTAGCATCTGCGTAGTTTGTTTCTCCCTCTCAGAATTGTCAAGCAATCAGCTTTCGATTCCAAGGTTTCATTTTCCCACTATTTTCGGCGGCCTGCGCCCAGTGGGCAAATTTGTGAGCAGCCCTATCCGGTTCGTTTTTGTGCTGAGTCCTGAACTTCCCGCGCGGCTTGGTTCGTTGATTCCCTTCACTTTTCGCGTGCTATTCTCTGGATGACCATGAACGCTGACGTTTCACTCATGCAAGTCGCCCTGGAAGAGGCCCGCGCCGCCGCGGCGGCTGGGGAAGTCCCCATTGGCGCGCTTATCGTCCTCGGCGACAAAATCCTGGCCCGCGCCGGCAATCGCACGATCCGTGACTGCGATCCCACTGCCCACGCCGAAATCCTCGTGATTCGTGAAGCAGCGCTCTTACTCCGCAACTATCGGATTCCCGGCACAACTCTTTACGTCACCATTGAGCCGTGCAGCATGTGCGCCGGAGCGATCATCCAGGCGCGCATTCCTCGGCTGGTTTACGGCGCGGACGACCCCAAGGGTGGCGCAGTCCGCTCCTGCTTCGAGGTTCTGAGCAATGTCAGCCTCAATCACCAGGTGGATGTCATGCCCGGCGTCCTCGTCGAGGACTGCGCCTCCATCCTGCAATCCTTCTTCGCGGCGCGCCGGTGAGGCTGGCGGCGTGGCTGGCCTGATTATCCCGAGGGCCAGCCGGTGTTTCATTGCATTTGCGTGAAGTTTCTCCGGGAGATTTTACTTGCAAAAGCGGCGCAGGGCATCGGTGCGATGGCAGCATTGGTCAAGCCGCATTGCCGGAAAGCATAACCCTTGCTACGATTGAGATTGCAAGGGCCACGGAGAGGTGACTGAGTGGTTGAAAGTACTCGCCTCGAAAGCGAGCGTACGGGGAACCGTACCGTGGGTTCGAATCCCACCCTCTCCGCCAGTTCTTGCATCGCCTCGCATGCATTTGCCCTTTTCTCGTCGCGGTAATCGCTAAGCCAATCTAGTGTGCAAAACAGTACTGCGGTCTTGCGCGGAATCCGCGAAGAGTTCAACATGAAAGGGAAGCTCATCGGTGCTTAGACCTCCCTCCACCCGAAAAGCTCGGATCCGTAGAGACCCATGATCCTTCGCACCGTAGAACAAGTCCGCCGCCTCTTCCGAATCGTGGGCGGCTTCACGCTTTTGTTGATCGGCGTCGTGATGCTGGTCACTCCGGGTCCGGGGTGGGTGGTAATTTTTCTCGGATTGGGCTTGCTGGCGGCAGAATTCGTGTGGGCCCGGCGGCTCATGGACCGCATCAAGCGGGGAGGGGAACACGTTCGCGACGCGGTCTGGCCACCCACAAAAGATGCACCCTCGAAGGACTCCCATGGATCCAACGAAACCGCAGGGACGTGAAAGCGGCAATGGGAACACCGCCGCGTAAATACTCCGGTTTGAATGAAGAAATGTGGAGGCATCGCACATGGAAGCTGGCTTGATCGGTCTTGGAAGGATGGGCTCTGGAATTGCGAAGAGTCTGCTGCGCGCCGGGCACCGCGTCACGGTATACAACCGGACGAGGGAGCGGGCCGAGGCGCTGCGCGCGGACGGCGCGATTGTCGCGGCTACTGTGGCTGAGGCGTGCCGGAACGAAGTTCTGTTTACGATGGTTGCGGATGATGTGGCGCTGGAAGGTCTTGTGTTCGGCGAGGGTGGAATTTTGGAGTCACTCCCGCGCGGTGCGATGCACGTTTCTCTCAGCACCATCAGCGTAGCCTTGAGCGATAGGCTTGCAGCCGCGCATGCAAAAGCGGGGCAGGGTTATTTGGCAGCGCCAGTTTTCGGGCGCCCCGAGGCGGCAGAAGCGGGCCGGCTTGCCGTGGTCGTGGCCGGACCGGACGCCCTGATCCAGATGTGCAAGCCATTCTTCGAAGCAATGGGGCCGAAGTTGTTCGTGGCTGGCGAACGTCCATCCCTGGCGAACGTAGTCAAGCTCTCCGGGAATTTTCTGATTGCGACGGTGCTCGAATCTCTGGCGGAAGCTTTGACGTTCGCGCGAAAATCGGGCGTGGATGCAGCCGCCCTGCTTGAGTTTTTGACGACCACTCTCTTCACTGCGCCAATCTACAAGACCTACGGCGACTTGATCGTTCAAGGCAAACATGAGCCAGCCGGGTTTTTGCTTCCGCTGGGACTAAAGGATCTTCGCCTCGTGTTGCAAGCCGCGGAAGCCGCGAGTGTTCCAATGCCTATTGCGAGCGTAATACGCGATCGCTTCATCACCGCCATGGCACGCGGTAATCAGGATAAGGATTGGTCCGTCATCGCACGAGTCGCCGCCGAGGATGCGGGATTGACGCAAACCGCGCACGCAGCACGGTGAGAGAATCACTCTGCGTGCGCGGCCCCTTTCAGGACAGCCTACAACAACTTGATGGAAGTGACTTTCAGCGTATCTCCCTCCACGTCTCCGCTGACGTCGACTCGCAGGTGGTCTTTCTTCTCGGAGGCTTTGAGAGCTTCCGTGATCTTCGTGTTGCCTTCCGCGTCGAATTTAATGAACTTCTTGTCCTGGGTGATGATGCCGAAACCGCTGGCCGCGCACTTTAGGGCGCACGCGCGTGTATGCGAGTCCGGAGCGGCAGCCGCTTTCGCTGAACAATTCACGTCCACGACCGCAACGTTTTTGTAAGTTTCAGCAGCAGCCAATGCCGGCAGCGCAAACAGGGCCAGGATTACGAGATAGCTGATTTTTCGCACAGTTTCCTCCATGTGAGTCTTATTCTTGATCGTCGACCAGTTCTACAGCGAACTGCGTGCTTCTTGTTGCTTACCGCCATTCGTTGTCTTAAGTTGTGCCTCGCGCACCGCCGTGAGTTGAGACAAGGCGAACGCCCCCACCGCAATCTCTACGTCCCGAACGGCAAGGTCGTAGAACATTCCGGTAGTCATCAGATTCACGGCAATGCCCAGCAGCCACAGCATGACGATGTAGCTGCCAATCTTTGTCCAACGGCTCAAGACAACAAGGCCAGCAATGACCTCGATAATGCCAACCACGTGCATGAACGTTGTCGCGCTGACCGGAACAACTTTCGTGACGAGAGGGCTGAGATACATCCCCCAATCAGTCAACTTGTTGAAGTATTTGTCCACGCCCGCGATGATTGGTCCGAGTCCTACGCCGAGTCTCAACGCCCACCAGCTGGCATTGAGGCGACTATCGAAGTTTTGCATTATTGGCCCCTGCCTAAGTGAGCTTCGAGGGGAAGTTCGGTTACAAAGATTCTTTCTCAAGACCGACCTCGACCGCAGGATACGGGCGCGACTGTTTGCCCTGAATCGGCTCCTTCGGGAAGACTGGTTGTAACCTTTTTCGTCGCGGCTGCTCTATAGTAGGAGCCATGGAAACCACTGGAATCCTGGAAAAGGCCGGCGCCGAAAGGTGGACCGACGAGGAGGTCGTTGACCGGGTGCGGGCGGGAGACACTGCCTTGTATGAAATTATCTTGCGGCGGTACAACCAGCGCCTCTATCGTGTTGCGCGTGCCATACTGCGCGATGACGGAGAAGCGGAGGACGTCATGCAGGCCGCCTATGTCCGCGCGTACGAGCACCTGGGACAATTTGCCGGCCGCGCACCGTTCTCGGCCTGGCTCACACGAATTGCTGTGCATGAGGCTTTGCTCCGACTTCGGAAGCGAGGCCGAATCGACCAATTGGATGATTACAAGTTTGTAGGCGGAGCCGGACTAAATATGGCTGAAACTTCTCCTGATCCCGAACAGATAACCGCTCGAGCGGAACTCCGCCAGCTATTGGAAGAGGCTATTCTTGACCTTCCTGAACAGTACCGCGCTGTGCTGATGCTACGAGACGTTGAAGAATTGAGCACCGCGGAGACCGCGGACGCCCTGAGTCTCACCGAAGAAAATGTGAAAGTTCGGTTGCACCGCGGCCACGGAATGGTTCGCTCGTGGTTTCTTGCCCGCGTGGGTGCGAATGCAAAGGATGCGTTTCCATTCATGGGCTTGCGCTGCGATAGAGTAGTCCGAAATGTTCTCGCAAAGGTCGCTGGTTCCTGCGCGCCCCCCACAATCCAATAATTTCTTCTTCCCCTGCTAGAGGGTCCGTCAGAAAATCAATTCATCGATAACACCGTGATAGGCTGAGCGTGTATTCGGGAGAGGTACGCAATGACACCTTGGTCCGGAAAATGGGCGCTGGTTACGGGAGCGAGCGCGGGAATTGGCAAAGCGCTGGCTGAGGAATTGGCTCGCGGCGGAACAAACCTCGTTCTGACTGCCCGGCGGCGCGAGCGATTGGAAGAGCTGGCACAACAGCTTGGTGCAGCGCACAAAATCCAGACAAGACTATGCGTGGCAGACCTGACAGAACGAGACGCCCCGGCAAAAATATTTCAATTCACTGCGGAGCAAGGAATTGAAATTGAGTTGCTCATCAACAATGCCGGATTTGGCGCGTATGGCGAACTTCCCCTGGTCGAGACGCGCAGGCTTACGGACATGGTCCAGGTGAATTGCGCCGCTGTCGTCCATCTGACGCGGCTGTACCTTCCGGAAATGGTGGCGCGGCGGCGCGGCTACGTGCTGATCGTTGCCTCTACCGCATCGTTTCAAAGCGTTCCGTACATTTCGACGTATGCCGCAACAAAAGCCTTCGACCTGCTATTCGCGGAAGGCCTCGCGGAAGAGATGAAGCCCTACGGTGTGCGGGTTTGCGCACTTTGCCCTGGATCGACAGAGTCGGAATTTGCGGAAGTGGCCGGCCAGGCGCACGTGGCTGCCACGAAGGCGAATCGAGAGACGGCGGAAAAAGTGGCGCGAACCGGCTTGCGCGCGCTCGCGGCCGGCAAGAGTTATGTGATTTCGGGGCTGGGAAATTATCTCGGAGTGCTCGGGCAGAGGCTTGTCCCCCGGCGCTTTGTGGCGCGCGTCGCGGCGCGCATGTTCAGACCCAAGCAATCGTCCTAGGTCTCTCGAGTAATTTCCGGCATCGCGACCTACCACGGGCCCAAGCCTGCTTTGCCTCATTCCGATTCCATTGAGCCTGCCTCCTGAAAGGCGATACCCTTAGCGGACACGGGGCGAGCGCCGCGCACGTCCAACCTACTATGCAACCGAAACCGAATGACGGCCGGGCTGGAAGATTCCGCCGACTTGGGAACTTTTTGCGGGCGGGGCAGGAAATAAGAGAGAAAGCCGAAGCCGCACCTCGAACAGGCAATGACGCCGTAACAGGGGAGACGAGGATCGCAACACAAGATAGCGAAGTCCTTTTGTTGCGGCGTGCCGCGAAGGGCGATGAGGAGGCGTTTGCGCTCCTCTACCGGCGGCATCAAGGCGGACTATACAGGTTTGCTTTGCGAATGACGGGAAGCGCCTGGGCAGCGGAAGAGATTGTGCAGGATGTGTTCATGACCTTGATCCGTGCACCCCAAAAGTACGATCCCGAGCGCGGCTCCGTGGGCGCGCTTCTGTTTGGGATTGCACGCAACCGCGTGATGAAACATCTCGAACGCATGCCTCGAGAGGTTCCGCTGGAAGAGAAGAACGAGGACGGAACCGGAACAGGAATTGTCTTGCGGGATAATTTTACTCCCGCAAAGTGGGTGGAAACGCGGGAGCGCATGCACCAGGTGAGAGCCGCCGTGATGGATCTTCCGGCTGAATTTCGCGAGGCCGTGGTGATGTGCGAACTGGAAGAGATGAGTTACGAAGAGGCCGCGCAGTTGACTGGTTGCCCAATTGGAACGATACGTTCCAGGCTGCATCGCGGCCGCGCTCTGCTGCTGGCGAAGCTCGAGATTTTGCGGGATGCGCCCCGGCGCATGAAAGTGGCGAGGTGAAGCAACCTTGGAATCGCTTGGAAGGAATGCAATGAATTGCGAACGATTTGAGGCGATCGTACTCGATATCGAGCGCGAAGACGGGCTGGACTCTGGCGAGCGAGCTGCCGCGTTAGCGCACCTGAGCCATTGCCCCCGCTGCGCTGCGTTGCAGGAATCCTGGCACGCGGCTAAAGAAGAACTGCGTGCATTAGGTGAAGAAACGCTGGATGTGGGCGCACCCGCTCGAGTAGAGATGCGGCTGCGGCAGGAGTTTCGCACCCGGCATCGCACTATGGCAGTGCGGCGTGGAGCGATGATGGCGGGCTGGGCCTTGGCCGCTGCGGCATTGATTCTCGGAGCTTTGAGTCTGAGTAATTGGGAGCAATCGCGGCGCGCCGAGATTGCGCGGCAACAGTTGGCGGCGCCAGATACGCAAGTGGCTGGAGAGGTGGCTGGGGGGCCAGACCAAGGATCCGACATTCTCTCTGCCGGCCTTTCGAGCGGAGATGATTTGGGAAATTTTACGCCGTTGCCGGGAACTCTGCCGGACGAAACGGAACAGGCCGCGATATTGCGCGTGCGGATGCAGCGAGGGTCGCTCGGCGCACTGGGATTGCCGGTGAATGAGCAGCTGGCGGGCGACTGGATCCAGGTGGACTTGCTGGTTGGAAACGATGGGCTGCCGCAAGCCGTGCGGCTGGCGCAGGAAGAGAACTGAATCGAGATTGCCGCGGTGAACAAGACAACGCGGCCTGGGAGAGAAGAGGAGAAGGAAAGATGATCCGTACAGCATGGACGAGTTCGATCCTGTGTGGAGTATTGCTCTCGGCCGCGGGAGTGTGTTGGGCCCAGCAAGGCACACCGCCTCCACCCGAAAAGATGAAGATGATGATGCAAGAAGGCGCGCCGGGCGAGGGCGGACCATTTGGCCAGCGGATGGAATTGCTTGGTTTCGAGGGCATGCACGGTGGAAAGGTCGTAACGGGTGCGCCGTTTAGCGCCGTGGCCATCTCGGAGTCCACGCAGAGTCTGTCCGATGGAAATAACATTACGCGGAAGACGCAGACCACACTCTATCGCGACAGCCAGGGCCGGTTCCGGAAGGAGGTCAACTTCTCGGCAGTTGGAATTCTCGCTGAGCCGGGACAGCCGCGGTCCATCGTCGTGATCCAGGATCCCGTGGCGAACGTGGGATATTCGCTTGATCCAGACCGAAAGATCGCGAGGAAAATGTCGTTTGCTGGTCCCGCGCGCTCCTTGAATGGGAGACCCATGGAAAGAATGAACAACCGTCTGCAGAAGGAATTGGCCGACGGAAGCTTGAAGCAGGAGGATCTCGGCACGCAGACGATTAGCGGTGTGACGGCCACGGGAACGCGCTATACGCACACGATTCCGGCGGGGCAGATCGGAAACGTAAAAGCGATTGTCATGGTGTCCGAACGCTGGTACTCCGATGAACTGCAGATGGTGGTGAAGAGCACGCGGAGCGATCCTCGATTCGGGACCTCAACGTATACGGTGACGAACATCCAGAGGACCGAGCCTGCGTCTGCGCTATTTACAGTGCCGGCGGATTACACGGTGCAAGCAGGCGGGCGAGGCCATAGAGGCCGCGGGGTGGTACCGCCTCCGCCGCCACCCAGCAACAACTAAGTAACGCTACCTTGCGCCGGTAATTGTAGTTTTAGCAGGCGCGAGCAGAACAACGATCTTCTCTCCTGAAGACGATACGCCCTTTCCGCATCTGCCCCCATCAATGCGGGAGGGGCGTTGTCGTGTTCGGAGGCGGGTGACAAAGGAAGTAGAGGAACTAGAGGAAGTAGAGGAACTAGAGGAAGTAGAGGAAGTAAAGGAGCTAGAGGGCGAGAATTGGGCGGTCTACGGTGGGATAGGGGATGTAGAATGCGCGTGTGGACGAAAAAGAACTGGTAAAGCTGCTGGAGCAAGAAGGATTTGGCCACACCTATGTATGGCAGGATGAGCCGGACGCATTTTATCCCACGCATACGCATGACACGGAAACGGCACACATCATTTTGCGCGGGGAGATGACGTTAACCATGGACGGCCGGTCTGAGACATATCGCGCGGGCGCACGCTGCGATGTTCCAGCCGGGGCCGCGCATTCGGCCAAAATGGGACCATCAGGTTGTCGCTACCTGGTCGGAGAACGCTTCCTGTAACGCCTGGCTTCGTTAGCACATGCAAAGCTGGCACTTCGAGCACGGAGCGCAACTCGGAGCGCAGTTCGGACTAGCCCCGGTTGCCGATCAGTTTGAGGCAGTAGCTTGGATCGTCTGGATGCGTTTATCAATCTGAGCAGCGTCGTCGCGCCGGCCGAGACTTCGGAGAGAATTGGCCTGCCTGGTGAGCACAGGAACAAGAAAGCGGCTGTCTGGGCCGTAGAGTTTTTCGATGGTGGAGATCATCCTTTGCTCTAAGAGTTGGGCTTTCTCAGGTTTTCCCCAGGTTTCGTAGAGGTGGGCGAGAGCGTCGACGGGGACCATCGCCATATTGTCGCCCTGCATCGGCGGCGAATCATAGATTTTTACGGCGCGGAGAAGGTAGGGTTCCGCCTGGTCGTATTGCTTCTGCATAAAGAACATTTGGGCCAAGGGCATGAGACTCAAGGCGACCTGCGTACTCATTTCTCCGTAACCCTTTTCGTTGGCCTCCAAAGCACGCAAATAATACTTCTGCGCGGCAGCATAGTTCTTTTGAGTAAAAGCACTCCCGCCCAATGACTGGAGGGGCCCGGCAACGTTGGGAGATTGCGGACCATAGAGTTCCTCGACGACTTTCAACTCGCGCGAGAAGGCTTCATCGGCTTTGGTAAAGTCTTGTCCTAAATACTCCATTCCGAGGTAATTGAGTGCTGAAGCGAGCCTCTGGTCGTGAGGCTGAAGCTTTTCGGCGAGGTCGACCGCTTTCGCGTAATCCCTTCTGGCTTCATCAAATTGCTGCTTGGAATGGGCCTCGAAAGCTGCTTGCATGGCGAGGTTCAGTTTTTCCGAGAGACCTGACGAGGCTTGCATGGATGTGATGCTTGCCTCTAGAGAGGCTGCCTCGGCAGTCTTTCCCGCGGCTCTCAGGTGGGCCAGATGAGCATGTAGCCGATTTTGAGCGGCTTCGTATTCTACCCGCGACTCTGGGGTATCAAGGCGTACGGCACTGCCGTGAGAATTGATAGTCGTGTCTGTCGCAGCGGCCTGACGGTAAAGCACGATGGCAGTGGCCCAATCGCCTTTCTTCTCATAGACGGAGGCGAGCTCGAGCTGTACTTGAAACTGGGTCGGATCCAGCGAGAGGGCCTGCTTGAACTCGTCGATGGCGGAGTCCGGGTGTCCGGAGCCGAGGAGCGCCTGACCGTAGAGGTCATGAGTGAACGCGTCGCTGGGGTTGAGATCTTCAGCAAGTTTCAGCTCCTGCGCCGCACCCCCGGGATTTTTCAAGGTGAGGAGGACTCTCCCGCAGTTTCTGTGCGCTTCTTCGGAATTTTCGTCTAACTGTAAGGCAAGGCGGTACTCAGCGAGCGCGGCATCAAATAGCTTCTGTTCCTCGTGTATTTCACCGAGGTGAATGTGGGGTGCGGGATCGGAAGGGTCAAGCTCCGCAGCCTTGTTGAGTTCCTGTACGGCGCCTTTCAAGTCTCCCGTGCCGTGAAGTGCGCCCGCCATGCACAAATGACAAATCGGCGAATCAGGGGCCATGGCCTCGAGTTCACGAAGTTCGACAACAGCTTGGGCGCTGAGATTTGCGGAAATGAGGGAAGAGCCGAGATTCTGACGAACTTGCAAATCCTTTGGGTTTAGGCGCTTGGCTTCGCGATACTCGCGAATGGCGGAAACGAAGTCGCCTTTATCGTGGTAGGCAAGCCCGAGATTATTGTGGGCGGCCGCGTCATTGGGGTCGAGTGTGATGGCTTTTTTGTATTCGTCTATGGAGCCATCCAGGTCTCCCTTTTCGTAAAGCAAAAGGCCCAAGTCATAACGCACCGGTTGGTAGTCTGGCTTGATGCGAAGTGCTTCCCGGAACTCTGCAGCGGCGGCGTCAAATTTGCGGGCAACCTGTAATGCCAATCCGGCGTTTTTGTGGGCTTCGGCGTTGTCCGGCGTACGGGCCAGAGCAGCTTTGGCCTGGCGAAGGCCTTCCTCGGAGTCTCCCATCCGGTAGAGCAAATAACTGTATTTCGTGTGAGCTTCCGGAAAGTCAGGATTTTGGCTGACGAGTTGAGCAAAGACCGCGGCGGACATCGGCCACTGCTCCTGGTGGCGCAAGAGTTCTCCCATCACGAAGGCCGCTTCCGGGCCGCCGCCGGATTGGAGCGCGGAATCCAGCTCTTGCGCCGCTTCTTGAAATTGCTTGGCGCGCATGAGCTTGCCCGCAGCGGCGAGATGCTGGAGGAGCGCGGGAGAGGGCTTGCTTTCCGAGGATTCTGGTTGCACCGTCACCGTGGCTTTGCCGAGGTCTGAGAGAATGCGGGCGTCGCCGCCTGCATCGGAGAGCTGCGAGAGATAAGTGTCCGTTGGGCGGAATGACACGCCGCGGGAGGTGATTTCATGGACGATGTTTTCGCTGAGGGCGTTGCCCGCGACGAGCGCGAGCAATTCCGCTTCCCCGAGAGCGGTTTTTTTTGGTTGAGAATGCGCGAGGGCGGCGAAAAAAACGGCGGCAACAAGAATGGCCATACAATGGCGTGTGAGGAAAAGCATTGGTCCTCCTAAATTAGTGCAGTTAAAGTTTAGGGAATGGAGGACTTGTGGAATACCGGAACTGGTGAGTGAGGTTTCTGAAGCGCTAACTGTACGGATGGACAGGGACGCGGCAGAAAAGCAGCCGGCTCTGGGGCAGGCGCTGAGAGTAGGTGACAAGCAGCAGTAGTTGTCGCGCTAGATGAGAGCGTAGATGTTGCCGTCGGTGCTGCCGACATAGATGGTGCCGTTCGCGATGGCAGGCGAGGAGAGAATCGCGCCGACCGCCATCATTTTTTGCACGCCTGAGACCATATCATCGTAGAAAAAGTCGAAGAAGGCCGCTTCATACTTGGGAGAGCCATCGGGCTTCGTAAACGTGGAGCCGTTTGCCTTGGTCCCATCTGTTTCGAACGTCCAAGCAAATTTCTGACCCTTGATATCGATGGCGAGCAGCTTGCCCTCGTGAGAGCCGATGTAAAGCGTGTCCCCGGCAATCGCGGGAGACGAAAACATGGGCCAATGCTTGTTGTCGAGTGAGAAAAGCGGAGCGCCGGATTTGGCGTCGAGAGCGTGGAATAAGCCTGAATCGGACGTCGCAAAGTAAACCTTGCCGTCAAAGACGGCCGGTGAAGTGATGACCCAGGAACCCTTATTGGGAAAGAACCAGAGTTGTTTGCCCGTGGCGCCGTCGACGGCGTAAAACTTGGAGTCGCGGCAACCGAAATAAACCACACCGTTTGCGACGGCGGCGGAAGATTGAATGCCGACTTGATTGTGGATATTGGGGTCGTCCCCGGTTTTGAAGCGCCATTTTTCTTGTCCGGTTGCGGAATCGAGCGCGTAGAAATAGCTGTCCCAGCTGCCGACAAAGAGCGTGCCATCGGAAATGGCCGGCGACGAATGAACCACATCGCCGGTTTTGAATTTCCATTTCAGTGCGCCAGTGGCGGCGTCCAGCGCGTAGATATTCGTGTCGCCGCTGCCGAAATAAACAGCCCCGTTTGCGACAACAGGAGACGAGAGATAAAAATCGAATGGGTCCGGCATGGTTTCTGCAGCGGGCTCCGCGCCGTGGAGATGATTGGCGGCGAAGCGGCGCTCGCCTCCGGTCGTAAACTTCCACTTCAGCTGTCCGGTGGCGGCGTCCACGGCGTAGAAATTACTATCGAAGCTGCCGAAATAGGCGAGGCCTGCGGAGACGGCGGGTGAAGAGGTGATGCGGCCGCCGGTTTTGAACTTCCATCGGAGAGTGCCATTGGAAGCGTCGAGCGCGTAGAGAAAATGATCGCTGCTCCCTGCGTAGAGAGTGCCATCCGCGATGGCGGGTGAAGAAAGAACCTGGCCTTTTGTCGGAAACTGCCACTTAATCTTAGTAAATTGTCCAACAGCGGGGCCGGGATAAACGCCGCTATGCTGCGGATTGCCGCGAAACATGGCGTCCTGGGCAAAAAGCGGGGAGCAGAAAGCGAGCGTAGAGAGCAAGAGCAAACGTTTCACGGGAGCAGCCTCCGTTTTGTAGATAGACGGACTGGACGGGAAAACGTTTTCGGAGGGATAGAATCCGCAGAATTAGACTTCGGAGCAAAAGCCGCGAGCATTTCCTGCAAGGGACAGCTGGTGGGACGATGGCGGCGGAGTATGTTAGTGTAATTTTCCGATAATTATCGAGAACAAGACGAGGAGAACGATGGCGAAACCGAAAGTGCTGGCGACGCGCCCGCTGTTTCCCGCGGCGCAGGAGATTTTGAAAGCGAGCTGCGAGGTGGACTATTGGACGAAGCCGGAACGGATTTCGAAACAGGAGTTGTTTCGAAGAGTGAAGGAAAAAGAGGGATTGGTGTGCCTGTTGACGGAAAGAGTGAATCTCGAATTGCTGAGCGCGGCGCCGAAATTGCGGATTGCAGCGAACGTGGCGGTCGGGTTCGATAATATCGACGTGGCGGCGTGCACGAAGCGGGGTGTGGTGGCGACGAATACGCCCGGCGTGCTGGATGAAACCACGGCGGACTTCGCCTGGACGCTGATGATGGCGGTGGCGAGGCGTCTGGTGGAAGGAGAGTCCCTGGTGCGCTCCGGAAGTTGGAAGGGATGGGACCTGGATCAACTTGTGGGGGCGGATGTGTGGGGCAAGACGCTCGGCATTGTGGGATTCGGACGAATCGGAAGAGCGATGGCGCGGCGGGCCATCGGATTTCAGATGAAAGTGATTTATGCGGATGCGGTAAAGGCGTCCGGGGCCGTAGAGAAAGAACTGAACGCGGAGCGTCGAGAGCTGAATAGTTTGCTTGCGGAAGCGGACTTCGTGAGCGTGCACGTGCCGCTCCTGCCGGAAACGCAAGGACTTTTTGGTGCTGCGAAATTTTCCAGGATGAAGCCGACCGCGTACCTGATCAACACGTCCCGCGGGGCGGTGGTGGATGAAGCGGCACTGGTGCACGCTCTGGAAACTGGAAAAATCGGCGGGGCAGCGCTGGACGTGTTTGAGAACGAGCCGTTCATTCATCCGGGGCTGAAGAGACCAAACGTGGTGCTGGCGCCGCACATCGCGTCGGCGTCAATCGAAACCCGGACGAAGATGGCGTGCATGGCCGCGGAGAATGTAGTAGCGCTGTTCAATGGACAGCGGCCGCCGAATATGCTGAATCCAGAAGCATTGAAAGAGAGCTGAGGCAGCACGGCGACTCCCCTATGGCGGAATTGAAGCAACTTGCCCGCCGGATTTTCCAGGAAACCATTTCGGCGATCGATATTCCCGCGGCAATGCAGAGGAAACTGCGGCGCGAGGGAATGGTGCTGCGTCTAAACGATGCGGCGGTGGATCTGCGCGCGTTTAGGAAAGTGCGCGTGATTGCGATCGGGAAAGCGGCGCACGCGATGGTGGAGGGCTTCGAAAGTTTGCTGGACGGAGAGTTTCGATTTGAAGGAATCGTTTCCGCGCCGGCGCCCCCTGCACGCGCCGCGGAAGGAATGAAATATTTCGTTGGGGGCCATCCGACGCCGGATGAACAGAGTTGGAAAGCCGCGGAAGCGATTCTGGCATCGCTGAAAGAGTGCGACGAGAAGACCGTGGTGTTTTTTCTGTTATCGGGTGGGGGCTCGGCGCTGGTGGAGTTGCCGCTCGATCCGCAGCAGACCCTCGAAGACGTGCGGAAATTGCATCGTGCGCTTGTGACCTGCGGCGCGCCGATCGACGCGATGAACGCGGTCAGAAAGCATGTTTCCGCGGTGAAAGGCGGAAGATTGGCAGTGGCCGCAGGGCAAGCGGCGAAGCTCACCCTAGCGGTGAGCGATGTGCCCGTTGGAAAGGAATCAGCTCTGGCTTCCGGGCCGACGCTGCCCGACCCAACGACGATTGCGGATGTGCGACGCGTCATTGAGGAATATTCCTTGCAAGAGAAGCTTCCAGCGGCACTCTTGCGGTGGCTAGGCGAGCAGAAGATGCCGGAGACACCCAAAGAGGGCGACGCGGCCTTCTGCAATTCGCATTTTTCTTTGCTGCTTGGCCTTGATGATCTTTTTCATCCTGCGCATCACGCCACGGAAGCAAAAGGTTTTCTGGCGTGCTGTGACAACACGACGGACGATTGGCCGGTGGAAAAAGCGGCGGAATTTTTGTTGCAGCAGCTTGATGATGTTCGCCGGGCGAATCCCGGACAGCGCGTGGCGGTGATTGCGGATGGCGAGGTGAGCTCGCCGGTTACAGGAAAAGGGATTGGCGGAAGGAACGCGGCGTTTGTTTTGGCTTGCGTGAAAAAAATTGCGGGAAAAAGAATTGCGGTGCTCAGCGCGGGGACGGACGGAGTGGATGGCAACAGTCCGGCGGCGGGAGCGGTGGCCGATGGAGAAACGCTGGAGCGCGGGCGGGCCATTGGTTTGAACGCCAGGTACATGTTCCGAGAAAGCGACGCGTACAGCTATTTTGCGAGGCTGGGCGATACGATTGTTACGGGGCCGACCGGGAACAATTTGCGGGATTTGCGCATTTTGTTGGCGGAGCCGTGAGGATCGAAAGCCGAAAACCAAAAGCCAGAAGCCAAAAGCCAACAGCCAACAGCAGTAGAGCATGAGAGCGGGAGCGCCGCGAATGATTGCGCCCCGCAAACTTATAAGAAAATTGTCTAGTGCTGCTGGTCGAGAAACCCGCCTCTACTTTGGTGGCGGGAGGCGCGTCTCGATGGTCCTGAGGCGGTCGTTCATTTCCTGCATCAGTTGTTCCAGTTTATCGAGTCGCTTGGCGACGGCGCCTTGATCATTGCCGGCGGCTGATGCTCCCGCGGCTCCTTCGCCCTCCTCACCTTCTTCGCCGGAAGCAGCGCCCTTCCCGCTCGCGGGCTTTTTCAGACGTGCGATCTGCCGTTTGATCATCGGAGCCATTTCGATGCTGAGATCGTCGCTCTTGAGCAGGGCTTCGAGAGCGGGGATGGCGGAATCGTCGCCGCGGGTGCCGAGCGCGAAGATTGACGCAAAGCGCACGGGAAAATGCGGCTCGCTAAGATAAGAAGCGAGTTGCCGGGTGATGTCTTTGTTGTCTTTCTGAAGATGAGCAAGGCTCGAGATAGCTGCAGTGCGCGAATCGATGGGCTTGCCCAGCGCAGACCACTCGAGAAGCAGAGGCACGGCTTTGTCGTCCTCGAGAGACCCCATGGAACGGAGCGCAGCGTTGCGTAGAAAGCCGTCCGGAGAATCAGCAGCGACGGCAGCGTCGAGAGTGGCCAGCGCGCCCGGTGCCTTGAGGCGGCCGAGCGCTTGTAAAGCGGCGGCGCGGGCCCGGTAGGAACTATCATCACCTGCGATGGAGTTCAGCTTGGCCACGATGGCAGGATTGTCCTTGAAATTGCCAAGCGCCGAGACGATGTGACTGCGCACCCAGGGTTCCGTGGCAGTACCGAGGGAGTCGAGGAGTTGCTTGGAGGCGGACGACCCGCCTAATTGGCCCAGAGCGTCGGCAGCATTGGCGCGTATTCCCCAACCTTTATCGCTGCGAAGTGCGTCGCCGAGGGCCGCGACGACATCATCCTCGCCTTTGAGTTTCTCGAGAGCCGCGACGGCGTCCGCGCGATCAGCGAGTTCGGTGGCGTTCTTCAACTGGTAGAGCCACTCCTTTTTTTCTTTGTGGAATTCTGCTGATTTGAGGACGTGGCCACCCTTATCGAAAAGAACCAGGAGAGGCGCGGAGTCCGTTGCAAACGTAAAGACTTGGGAGTCCTTGGAAACGGTAATGGGGAAAAGCTTTGGTCCGGAAGCCGTGGTGATTTCGACTTCGCTGGGAATACGAAAAAGGCCGACGCGGCCTTCGACTTTTTGCGTTTGCTTAATAGTGATCGCGACTTCGTGTTTCACATCATCATACTTGTAGCTCAGTTCTAACTTGGGAGCACCGGCCCCGTACAGCCACTGGCTGAAGAACTGATCGACGTTGGTATGCGTGGCTTCTTCGATGGCTTTGGAAAGATCGGCGGTGACGACGTTTTTGCCGCGATTCACTTCGAGGTAGTGCTTGAGGCCGCGATAGAATGCGTCTTCGCCGAGCTGGTGGCGGAGCATGTAAAGCACCCAGCCGCCCTTGGTGTAGGCGTTGCCGTCGAACTCGCCGGAATCGTTGAAGTCGTGGCGGACGATGGGTTTGCTGTAGAGATTGTTCTGCCCGAACCACTGTCGCGCGCTCTCCCACCGTTCGTAGTCGGCCTGGTCCTTGCCGAAGTGCGCTTCACTCCAAATTGTTTCCATGAACGTGGCAAAACCTTCGTTGAGCCAGATGTCGCCCCAGTCCTTGCAAGTGACCAGATCGCCGAACCACTGATGACCTAGTTCGTGAGAGATAAGGTCGTCCTCGCCAGTAGGAAATTCAGAAACGAGTTTGGGGTGCCGGAGCGAAGAGCTTGTGTTGGTCGTGGCGCTGGAGTTTTCCATCCCGCCGGCGACGAAATCATCGACCATGGATTGCGCATACTTTTCCCAGGGGTAGTCGACGCCGAGTTTTCTGCTGAAGAGATCGATCATCTGGGGAGTGCGGCCGTAGTTAATCGAAAGGCGGTCGCCGCGGCCCTTGGGCGCGTAATAGTTGACGGGCATGCCGCGCCAGGAGTCCTTGACTTCGTCGAATTCGCCGGCGACCACGGTGATTAAGTAGGTGGAGCTGGGCTGCGACTCTTTCCACGTCCAAGTTTTCATTCCCTTGACGGCGTTAGAGACAGTGATGAGCTTCCCGTTGGCTACGGTAATCCAGGAATCAGGCACGGTGAGAATGGTTTCCGTCGTGAGGCGATCGTTCGGATAGTCGTAGGTCGGGAGGTAGTAACGCGTGTCCTCGGATTCGCCCTGCGTCCAGACTTGCTTGGGGCGGTCCGGATAATCTTTGTCGGGCAGGATGAAGTAGAGGCCCTTGGTAGGCTTGGCTTCGTAGCGAATGGTGACTTCGAATTTTTCCCCGGAGTGCCCTGCGGCAGGGAGCGGGATGATGAGCTTATCTTCCTTGGTCTCGAATTTGGCGGCGGATTTGTTGACGGTCACGCTTTGGATCGCGAGGCCTGCGGAGTCAAACACGATATTCGGGGTGCCGTCCCGCAGGATGGTGAGAGTGTGAGTGACGTCGCCAATGACTTTTTTCTGTTCGAGATCGAAGCGGAGCGCGATGCGCGAGTGTTGCAAGTCGTAGTCGCGGCTGCGGGCGTAGGGCTCGTCGGCGCGAAGCTGGAGTGCGGTGAGCAGAATAGTGAGCACGCCGGCGAGGGCGCAGAGCGTCGGCTTGCGACGCGGATTCCAAGCACACGCAGACAAGTGGATGTTCAATTGGATTGGCTCCTTTGGAATGAATGTCCGGCTCGTTCGAGTGCGGAGACGGCTACGGCCAAACTTTCGGAGGACACAAGCAGGTAATCGGTGTCGAATGTTGCGATCGTCAGCACACTAACTCGTGCGGCGGCAAGAGGTCCAACAAGCGCCGCCAACACGCCAACTTCCGACAACATGAATGGGCCGTGGACTTTGATGACCCGCCAGCCTCCTTGAAACTGCACGCCTGCGGGAACGCGCGACTCTTCGACCATGATCGAGAGCTCCTCGCTGGTACGCGTCACTGAGAAAAACGGGCCTTGCGTGGCCCACGCGGGAATGTCCGCACCGGGCGAAAGTCCGATAATCGCGAAATTTTCCGGCAGAAGCGATAGTTGAAAACGGCGCAGGGAGAGACTCATCGCGCTACAGGAGACCCCTGACCATGCCGCCATCGACCGCGAGGGAAGCGCCGTTCACGTAGCTGGCCCGCTCCGAAGCAAGGAAAGCAACGACGGCGGCAAATTCTTGCGGCGTGCCGATGCGGCCTGCGGGAATCTGGCGAGTCCAATCGGCGAAGACATCTTCCGGCTGAGCTCCCGTGCGAGCGGAAATGGCGCCGGCAAGATTATCGAGGCGCGCGGTACGCGTGTAGCCGGGGCAAACGTTGTTGACGGTAATACCGTGAGCGGCGTATTCATTTGCGAGAGTGCGCGCCAAGCCCGTGACGGCGGCGCGTATGGAATTAGAAAGCAGGAGCCCGTCAACGGGTTGCTTTACGGCTGAGGAAGTAATGGTGATGAAGCGCCCCCATTTGTTTTTTTGCATGCGCGGAAGTGATTCCTTGGCGAAGAAAACCGTGCTCATGAGCAGAAGTTCAACCGCAGCGCGCCAGTCTTCCGTATTCGAGTCCACGAATAATTTAGACGGAGGGCCACCAGAATTGGTAACACAAATGTCGAGACGGCCAAACTTTGTTTCGACGGCCGCAACAAACTGAGAGACGGCGGCGGCATTTGTGACATCGACAGCTTGATGGAAGACTTCCCGGCCGGTGGATTTGTGAATTAGGGCCGCCGCTTGTTCGAGCTCTGGTGCGTTGCGCGCGCAAATGGAGACGCTAGCGCCTTCGCGCGCGAGTTCTTCCGCCACGGCGCGGCCAAGCCCTTTACTGGCGGCGGCAACGATGGCTACGCGTCCCTGTAGCCCCAGATCCAGATTTTCACCTCGCTCAAAAATTCCATAGTCTCGCGAATCGCGCGGTGGGTCAAATCCATGGTAATACTGGCAGATTGTCAGCTTCCTCGTAACAGGATCTGCCCGCTTGATTGGGAATCGAAGTGTCCGCAGCTATTTTCTGCCTGTAGCTTCGTTGTGGGAGGCGAGGTAGGCGCGCGCGTGGGCGAGTTGCGGAAGATCGGAGTCGGCGGATTTCCACGCCGCCAAAAAGTCCGCGTACTCATGTGCGGCTGCTGCGACGTTGCCGGCTTGTTCGCTTGCCATCGCGATGCCGTAGAGCGGGAAGCCAGAGCAAGGCCTGTCGACGAGTGCGCCTTTGTAAGCTGCCTTTGCATCCGTCCAGTCCGAATCCGCCATGTACGCCGCCGCCTCTGTTTCTAGGACAGGCCGAATGTAGGCCGGAGGTTCACGGTAACCGAGGGATTTTTCTTCCCGCGCGGCCTGTACGTAGAGTTTTTTCGCCTCGTCTGTCTGCTCTTTTGCCACGAGCAATCCGGCACGCAGTTCCAGAGACATGATAGATAGATTGCTCACGAGCGGCTTGGGCATGGCGTCTGGCATCACCTGCAGCTTTGGAGGGCCGGCGTCCGATTTCTTCTTGTCTTTTTCTTTTTCGTTGGCCTTGGCGTCCTCTTCGTCTTTCAAGCGTTGAGAGATTCGCCACAGTTCCGCGTCGAACTCTGCCGACGCCTCCTCCGCGCGGGACAGATCGCGACGCCTCGAGTGCCTGCATGCCGAGCGCAAACTGAGTTAGCTGGCGCGCGAGGAATTGAAGATTCGGAAGCGATGGCGGGAGGATCGCTGGTCTTCAGCAAATCGAGAACCGAAGCCCAATCCGCGGAGCGCAGCGCCACAGGGAGGCGAGGATCGAGACGCGAGATGGCATCGCGCGGCGACCAGGGATACAGCGTATTTTCAAGTTCGCCGCGCGCTCCCTTAAGTTTGGCGGACAATGCGGTGGCCTCATTCAATTCACCAAGCTCCATCAAGTTCGCGACCGCGTACATGAAGTTGTGCACGTAATTCCAGTCGTCATCGACCTGCGCGTGCTGCGCCTGCATATACGTTTCATCGGCTCTCATCGAAGCTGCGAAAGATTCTTTGGCGCGAGACATAATCGCCTGTGCGATAGAAGATGTGCCCCGGCATGTGAACCATGTGCCCTGAGGCAGGCGCCAGGCGGCCAAGAATTTCGGCGCTGTGAAGAGCCTGCTCGGGATGTTGGCTCGGCTCGACGGCGTGAATCCAGTAGTGATTCGCGGCCGAGTTGTCGGGATCTTCTTTAAGCACCGTCTGCAATATCGCCAGGGCTTCTTTTTGGCCATCGCGCGGCTGATCGTCATCGTCGTAGCCATCGGAAAGCGCTTCCGCAAGAAAAATTCGCGCCTGCATGTCTTTGGGATTGCTCTTCACCAATTTTCGGTAAAGTTGCACTTCCTTGGACTCTCCCTTGCTCTTATCTTCTCCTTCGGATTTATCGGCGGCTTCGGCTGCCGCGCTCGCTTCGATATAAAGGCGTTCCGCTTTGCTGGCGTGGCCTTTGAGGCTGACGGCTTTGGCTAATGCCTGGTTGGAATAGTATTTGGCGTTGCTGTGACGGAATTTTTCCGCCTGATAAATTCCCCAATAGCACATCGCACAATTGCGGGTCGACGCGAACGCTCTGTTCGAACGCGCGGACGGATTCGTAGTCCCAGAAATCGTGCAGCAAATTCAAGCCCTGGTCGAACCACATCTGCGCCTCGGGCGTTGCGGTGATGCGGATGTGGGCGTTCCCAATGCCGGTGAGTTTCTCCGGAAGCGGCAGTTTTTCTGGAGCCACTTCTTCGCGCATGTCCATCGAAGTGGGAGCTCATGGGGTTCTGTGCGGCGACTCGCAGTGCGGAGCCGGCAATGAGAAATGCCGCGATCGCCCCGGAAGCGACGAAGTTTCGATGTGACATGCAGAAATTCAACACCGGCTCTGACACGATTTCTTCCTCTCCAAAAGAAACCTCGCTATTCTAATCGAAAACCCCGGCGAATGAGGGTTAGACAAAGCGCCGAGCACCCACTGAAGAAGATTGTTTGCGCTGGGAGCAGGGCGGCGCTAAGATGCAGCGAATTTCCTGCCGGTGGAGGTTTTCATGATACGGATTATGCGCGCGATCGGGATTTCTCGCCTTTCTCGTTTTCTCGATTCGTCCCGCAAGCGGACAACAGATTGGCAAGTATGTGCCGATCCCAGCCGGTTCCGAAGCGGACCATGCGCTGACGGAAATCAACGGCACTGCCGATCCGGCGCAAAAGCTGGCACTCATCGATAAATTTTCATCGAGTCTCGGCCAGGGTGACATGGCGATCGTGGCGAACGATCTCTATGTAAATTATTACATTGCGCAAAAAAACTACGACAAGGCGTTCGAGTACGGCGACAAACTATTTGTGCTCGATCCGGATAATTTCGCAAACGCGGTGAACATGGTTCGCGCGGCCAGCGAGAAGAATGATAACGATAAACTCGCGGCTTACGGCGAAAAGGCGTCGGGCATTCTGCAACGATTCAAGGCGGCTCCATCACCGGCAGGAACGGAAGCAGAGGGGTGGCAAAGGCAAAAGGCGGCGACTCTTGAGAGCAATAAGGACAACATCGCCTACATCGAGCAGGCCATGTACATGGTGGCCTACAAAACGACGAATGCTTCGAAGCGGGCTGCGATGTTTACTCATTTCGCGCAGATCTTTCCGGATTCGCCCTACGCCAATCAAGCTCTGGGCGTGGCGGCCACTTCGTATCAGCAAGCGCAAAACATCCCGAAAATGCTGGAGGTGGCGAACGGGTTGTTGGCCAAAGATTCCAACAACATAGGAATGCTGCTTTTGCTTTCCGACTATTACAGCGAGAAAGGAGAGCAGCTGGACAAGGCCGAGGGCTCCGCCAAGAAAGCGATCGCGCTGCTGGGCACCGCTCAAAAGCCGGAGGGAGTGACTGATGAACAGTGGCAACAGCAGGTCTCGCTGCAAAAAGGACTGGCGCTCAGCGCTTTGGGGCAGGTGAACCTTCAAAAAAAGGATAACGCTCAAGCCGCGGAGAGCTTCAAATCCGCGGCGCCGCTGTTGAAGGCGGACGAAGGGAGCTTTGGCCGCAATCAATATCGGCTCGGCTTTGCCTTGCTAAATTTGAAAAAAAATGCCGAGGCCAAGGAAGCATTCACGCAGGCGGCCTCGGTGAATAGCGCATACAAGGGACTGGCGCAGGCGAAACTGAAGTCCTTCGAAGCAGCAGCCAAGCAAAAGCCCTGAGATTGACGCCTGCCGCGGAGTAGAAATCGGACCAGGGAGAGGATTTGCAGGGTTTTATTGGGCGATGGTCAGTTCGCGGAGCCTGCGGAATCTTCGGCCAGGTCTTCGGCATCCAATGGAAGGAATTCTTACCGAGACTTATGACTGTCGCGGCCGAATTCGAATTCGCATAGGAGAGGAAAATGTCAGAGATTGCGACGTTTGGAGCGGGCTGTTTCTGGGGAATTGAAGCGGCGTTTCAACAAGTGCCTGGAGTGGTTGATACGGCCGTGGGCTACAGCGGGGGACAGACGCCGGATCCGACTTACAAGGAGGTTTGCACGGACGAGACGGGTCACGCCGAAGTGGTTCAGGTTACGTTCGATCCGGCAAAGGTGAGCTTCGAGCAGCTTCTCGACGTGTTTTGGAAGGTGCACGATCCGACTCAAGTGAACCGGCAAGGACCGGACTTTGGCACGCAGTACCGTACGGCGATTTTCGTTCATTCTCCGGAGCAAGAGGCTATCGCAAAGAAATCGCTCGCAACACTGGAAGCAAGCGGCAAGTTCAAGCGCCCCATCGCGACGGAAATCACGCCGGCTGGAACGTTTTATCGCGCTGAGGAATATCACCAGAAATACTTGCAGAAGCGCGGCGTAGCATCCTGCCACTTCTGATTCGTTTGCTCACTTCGCGGAAATCAAGCGGCCGTGCGCCGTTGCCAGGCAACTTTTGTCCAGGATATTTGTTTGCGGGAAAAACAACTGGCGGAGAGGGTGGGATTCGAACCCACGGTAGGGGTTAACCTACACACGCTTTCCAAGCGTGCGCCTTAAACCGCTCGGCCACCTCTCCAGCGACGGACGCAACCATATCAATTTAACAGAAACTGTCGCTTCGCGCACAATCGGGCAACTCCGCCTGGAGGACCGAGTGAGGCGGCTTCGCACATTCATTTACGTCTGCTAAACTGTTGGGAACGGTTCCGGGATAGTGCAATCGGTAGCACATCAGCCTTTGGAGCTGAGAGTCCTGGTTCGAATCCAGGTCCCGGAACCAAATTATTCCCTGCTCAGACGAAGCGCCAGGCGAATTCACAAACAGCAGAGCACGAGAGTCCGATATGGCGATCCGTTAGGGCTGTGCGTTGCCGGCGGCGCTATGGACTATCGTCCGGATGAAATCGGCTTCGTCCTGGCTGTAGGGTTGGCCATCGGTGCGGAAGATTTCGTGGAACCAGACCGCCGGTTCGCGATTCGTATAGGGATTTTTCCAGGAGTCCCATGGCAGGTAGGTCTGCGTTTTTCCGGCGACTAGCCCCCAATTGATGGCGGCGACGTGGTATTTCCTGGCGAGAGGCAGGGTGCCCTGAAACGTGCTGCCATTACCGCGCGCCATGTATTCGGTGCAAACAATGGGCCGGTGATACTGCTGCAGGGACAACACGCGTTTTTCGAACACTTCCGGTTTGTCGTAGCTGTGAAAGGAAATTACATCGGAGAGCGCCAGCTGAATTTTCTCCATTGGGCCAAGTTTGTCTAGCGCCGACCAGTCCCCTTTCCAGACGCCGCTCGTGAGCGGCTGAGACGCGCGCGCCTCGCGCGCCCACTCAAAAACTCTCGGCAAAAGTTCAAGTACAAGTTCAACTTTGTTGCGCGGTTCGGAACTGGCATAGCTGCCGTCGTTGGTATTGTCCGGTTCGTTCCAGACGTCCCAGCCGAGAATCCTCTTGTCATTGGCAAACGCGCCGACCACACCCTTGACATACGCCTCAAGACGCGGATATTCGCTGGGATCTTTGAGCGCGGCCGCTCCAGGGCTTTGCACCCAGCCTGAATTATGCACTCCGGGAGTCGGGGCGTGTTGCTTTCCTAGTTTTGGATTTGCATCCCAGCAGGAATCGAACAAGACAAAAAGCGGCCTGATTTTGTGTTTTTGGGCGATGGTCAGAAAAATATTGATGCGCTTCTTGAAACCTTCCGGATCCTGCTTCCAGAGCAAGTCGTGCAAAAAGACGCGCATGGTGTTGAGGCCGAGCGATTGCGCCCAACCGAGTTCGGCATCGATGCGCTGGGGATCAAAGGTCGAGGCCTGCCACATTTCCAGCTCATTGATGGCTGTAGACGGAATGTAGTTGCTGCCGACAAGCCACGGTTGACTGGCGTACCAGTCGTTCGCGGTTTCCTCGGTCCAACGCGCTGCTTGCGCATAGGAACAATTCGCTAAACCCAGAAAAAGCACAATAGCGGCGAGGGCGCGTTTCATCGTATTTGTTTGTCTCTGCTTTCCAAAGAATTCCTTATGTCGGGTTCGAGAGTCGCTGCGTTTTATAGCGCTCCGGCTTTCTGCAACTCAGCCTTCATTCCGGCCCAGCTCTGCCTGCTGGACTCCTCGGCTGTGCCGGCGCCGCGCCAGTGGGTTTCCAAACTGACAGCGAAGCGGTAGCCGTCGCGCTTCAGCGCCGCGAACTGGCTGGTCCAATCCACGATACCGTGGCCCATTGCGGCCCACCCGTAACCTTTGCCATCCGGTTTTTTCGCGACGTCTTTGCAGTGGCAGTGACCGATGCGGTCCTTGGGCAACAATGCATATCCATCCGGGTAGGCCTGCTCGCCGCGCGACGCAGCGTTTCCGGATCCCAGTTCAGCATCAGAGAGGGAGACTTCACTTCGGCAAGAAGCTTTGCTGCTTCCGCTCCCGTGGCAGTATTGCACGCGGGTTCATTTTCGAGGAGAAGAATCATCCCTTTCTTTGCTGCCACCCCCGCGGCGGCAAGCAACTTCTCATTCATCGCCGCACGATACGGCGCCTGATCTTCGAGGCGCCAAAAATCAAAGCAACGCACGCGGTCGGTTTGGAACGTTTTCGCCAGTTCGATGCTGCGTTCGAGAATTTCGTCTTGCTGCTCGAAGGTAAAGTCGGCGCCAAACTGCCCGCCTTTTGGACTGAATTCAGATTTTGGCGCTCCGGGCCAATCCACTTTGAAGAGTGGGCTGGCGATGTCGGTCACTCGTAACTTGTATTTCTCGAGGATGCGCCGAGCTTCGGCGATTTCCTTGGCATCGAGCTTGAGGAGATTCTTGTTCCACATGCCGCGCAACTCGATCCAGGACATCCCAAATTCGCCCGAGATAATTTCGCAGGCGCGGCCGAAGTCCTGACTCACCTCATCGTTGATGACGGCAACACGGAACGGGGAACTCATACCTTCAGCCCCGGCATTTCTGCTAGACGCTTCAAGGTGCGAGAGGTCCCCCGGCGGATCAGGCAGCTCCAGAGAAGACAGCGCAACTTCGGGAAAAGCGGCTGCGCCTGCTAAAGCTCCCATGCTTGCGAGGAACTCACGGCGAGGTTTGCGAGTCAACATTGAAACTCCTTTCCTCATTTTGCATGGGGACAAGATACCGCAAGCGGTAGTCTATGGACAGCATTCTCAGAAGAAAATTGGCGGTTGGACACTGGCGAAGGATGCGAGTTTGCTACCATGCCGATCAGACCGTATGATTTTAGCGAGGCGGGGCTGATCGTTCTTTAACGAGCGGCTCGAGGACTAGATGGCCGAGGAATCCACACAAAACCCAAAGCACATAAACCCCTGGATCATCGCTGTCGCGGTCATGCTCAGTACTTTTATGGAAGTGCTGGACACTACCGTCGTGAATGTTTCGTTGCCGCACATCGCGGGCAGCCTCTCCGCAACGGTCGAAGAAGCTACCTGGACGCTGACTTCCTATCTCGTCGCCAACGCCATCATATTGCCACTGACCGGCTGGCTGTCCAATTTCTTTGGCCGCAAGCGGATGCTGATGTTCTCCGTAACCGGCTTTACGATCGCGTCCTTCTTGTGCGGCCTCGCTCCCAGCCTTCCGTTCCTGGTTGTATGCCGGATCGTACAAGGCGCCTGCGGCGGAGGTTTGCAGCCCATCTCGCAAGCGATCCTGCTGGAATCGTTTCCGCCGGAAGACCGCGGCAAAGCTATGGGCTTCTGGGGGCTCGGCATCGTCGTCGCTCCCATGCTTGGGCCGGTCCTTGGCGGCTGGCTCACCGACAGCTACTCGTGGCGCTGGGTGTTTTATATCAACGTTCCAATTGGAATCGTGTCGATCTTGATGACGTCGCTGTTCATCTTCGATCCGTCCTATATTCGACGCGCTTCGCAGAAGATCGACTACTGGGGCATCGGGATGCTTGCGGTCGGGATTGCGACGCTGCAAATCGTTCTCGACAAAGGGCAGGAAAAGGATTGGTTCGGTACCGATTGGATCACCGCACTCGCCGTGATCTCTGGTGTGGTCCTCGTGGTATTTCTTTTCTACGAACTGCGAACCAAGGATCCCGTCGTCAACCTTCGTGTGTTCACGAACCGAACTTATTCAACCGGCGTATTTCTTATGTCGTTGTTAGGCGTCGGCCTCTATGGCACCACTGTGCTGATCCCGCTCATCCTCCAAACGCTTCTCGGCTATCCCGCCATTCGCGCGGGCCTTGCCATGGCGCCCCGAGGGCTCGGTTCCTTCATCGCCATGCCGGTCGTCGGCATGATCATGACCAAGTTTGACCCGCGCAAGATGCTCATGCTGGGAATGGTTGTGTGCGGGATCACACTTTTCCAAATCTCGCGCTTGAATCTCAACGCGGGGTTCTGGGACTTCTGCTGGCCACAATTCTTCATGGGCCTCTCGCTCGGTCTGATCTTTGTCCCTCTCACTACCATCAGCATGGCTCCCATCCGCAAAGAAAACATGGGAAACGCCACCAGCTTGTTCAATCTGGTGCGCAATCTGGGAGGCAGTATCGGGATTTCTGCCGTCAGTACAATGCAGACGCGTTTTCAGCAGAGGAACATCAACCAGCTTGGCGCGCACGTGACTCCTTACAACACTAGCGCGAGGAATATGATGAATTCACTTCAAGGTACGTTCGTGTCCAGGGGATCGGACATCGCAACAGCGGCCCACCAGGCGCGCGCCGCGATGTTTGGCTTGGTCGAGCGGCAAGCCAGTATGCTGGCGTACAACAGCATATTCCTGATTCTGGCAGGATTGTTTCTCTTGATGCTTCCGTTTATTTTTCTGATGCGCCGCCCGCAAACGAGGGGTGGCCCGCTGGCCATGCATTGACGCGAGGCCACTCTCATGCCGCGCGGAAAACGTCCCTCACGGCCGCCCGAGAAGTTTTGTTCGTTGGAATCTATGTTGATATGAAGCGCTGCTAAGGCCCGGGCTTCTGGGATTTGCGGCTACTGCTCTGGGTCATACGGAATGGGCCCCGTCAGGGGTTCCATGATTTCCTCGGTTGTGGTTCCTGATTCTCGCTCGGCGGTCTTATCCAGTTTCCGCTGCACGCGCTTTTCTTCTTTCATTTTGCGCTTTTCCATTCGTTTCATTTCTTTCTGGCGCTTCTGGAATGTCGTTGTCATTGCGTCTCCTCGCAAGCGTTGCACGGCGCGGCGCAGGCCGTCGCCGCCAGGCTACATCGTGTTCCCCTACCAGCGCGGTTCGCGCGGCTGCCGCGCCGATTCGCGGTAGTCTTCGTTCGAAAAACGGTCCCGTCCGCCGCCTCCGCCCTTGCCTCGGCCACCGCCGCCGCTCCCGCCGCCAGGCCTTCCATAACTCTTCGGCCCCCGTGGCGCTCCGCCTTCACCCTTAGGCCGCGCTTCATTGACCTTCAAATTGCGGCCGCCCAGTTCCTTGCCATCGAGGCCGGCCATGGCTTTGGCCGCTTCCTCATCGTTGGGCATTTCCACGAACGCAAACCCTCGCGCGCGGCCGGTTTCCCGGTCCATCGCCATGTGCACGCGAGTGACCTGCCCGAACGGCGCGAACAGATCGCGCAGCTCGCTTTCCGTGGTCTGAAAACTCATGTTGCCGACAAACAAACTCTTCATCTTGATTCTCCCTGTACTCTTCGAAGCACCATGAGTGCAGGATCTCGGCAAGCTTCCGCTTCCGAGACACTACGATACACTGGCCTAAAATTGGCTGAAATCACTGGAGGGAGGGCCGAAAAGCGCGCCCTTCAAGGAGTTCAGGCAACCCTACTTCGGGAGTCTACACACAGACAATAACACATTTGGCGGCTAAACCCTTCACGCTCATTTTGCTGAAAACCGCAGCTGTCAAAGCCGCTCGGCCTTCACTAACTTTTCAGAATTTCGCCTACAGAGCGCCAGGCTTGATCGATGGCAACGTCCGAATAGGCGCTGGCCCCTGCATCCGAATTCGCAATGGCAATCTTCCCGAAGGGCTTCCTGCCGATCACCCAGGGTTTGTCCTCCTCTTTCCATTCGGGATCGAACAGCGTGTTAGGGGTGTACGCGTAGCCGTGCGCCCAGCGATTCACCGTGATGCCTTCGATGTCTCGCGCGGGATCAAAACCTGCAGAGCCGAGCATTCTGCCAAGCTGGTCGCGCACGTTGCGTTCAAACTTTGAAAAGGGCGTGTCCATCAGCTCCATCCGCCCAGCGCGGAACTGATCGCGCATTGGCAGCCCTGGCCGGCACGGAGTACGAAGCATAAAGAGCACCATTGGCTCTTCGGGATGGCTTGGAAAAGCGTAGTCTCCGATGCTCACGGGGAAATCGATCGCTGTGTAGGTGTGATATCCGCCGGGTGCTACGATGTGATGCACCCCGAGCTTTGCAAAGGATGTCCAATTGCGCAACGCGACGTGTGTGTAAACCAGAGGGGTTTTTACAAGATAGGAGAGCGCTTCCTTTTGTTCTTGCGGAAGTTCCGGGCAAATATAGGGAATCATCATGTTGTAACAGGCCAAAATGCAATTCTTCCCCTGAACCGATTGCAACTTTTCTCCACGCATGTAGGCAATCTCTACCGTTTTGGTCGCGCCTCCGGCCCCGGAATGCCGCACATGCACAACTGTGCTGTTGAGCCTGATGCGCAACGGCGCGCCGTCAACATCGAGCTGGCTGTAATCCGCCCGCGCCGTCACCACGTCCTCCATCGAGTGGCCCGGCATCGCTGCCGGAATCAGCGCGCGCACCAGCAGTCGCGCAATCGATGCATTGCCATCTGGAAAATGAAAGATATAAGGTTCTTCCTTTTCGTGAACTCCGATGCCCAAGCCGTCGAAGCCCGGATAGGTGAACGAGCCGTAGTCGTCGCCCGACTCGAAACACCCCAGCGCAGGAACCGCGTCGATTCCAACGCCGTACAAATCATGTGGGAGCGTTTGAAAAAACGGGAGTGCCTCGGGATGGACTTTGCAGAATTTGGTCAGGTAATCGGCATAGCTGATTTTCGACAACTTCGCGCGCTTCTCCTCTTTCGAAAGCCCGGGGAGATAGTCCACTTTTTCCGCATAAACTCGCGCGATGTCCCGCTTGGCCAAATCCGGCAGGGGGGCGTTCGCCAAGAATTCCGGCCAGGGTGTCGAATTCATTCCCGTGATTAGCCGGTCCTCGCCGAACGTTTCTTTGTCGAAAAACGCAGCCGTCCCCAATTTCGAGTAAAGTTTCTGATCGTAATCCTTATAAAATCGCTCGGTCTCAATTCCGACGTCTTTAATCAGGCTTTTCGCAACGGCGCTGTACTTCCCGGGGCTCTCCATCGATTGCGTTCCGCCATAGCTCAGCACCATACGGTTTCCCGCGCGAAATTCGTTGCGCTTGGCATGGCCGCCAAAGTCGTCGTGATTGTCGAGAATTAGAATCCGCGCGTCTTTTCCGGCGAGCTTGCGATAGAAATAAGCTGCCGCCAGTCCGCTGATACCGCCGCCCACCACGACCAGATCGTAAGTTTCGCCCTTCTGGGCCGCAGGCCCATTCGCATCCCAACTCTCGCCATCGCGAAGCCGATGTGCGTACGTAAAGGTTCCGTCGTGGTTCCCGCGCATGCCCGTTAGCGCCGGCGGATAATAATTCGGAGCTTTTTCCGGCGCGAACTCGTCGAGCGCCGCTGCCGCCACCAGCGTCTCTTTTCCAAGCGCGCTCCCGGCAAGCGTCCCACCTACACCGACAGCCACGCCGTTCAAGAAATCGCGCCGTGTAATCGCGCGATCCATCCCCAGTTCGCGATCTTTTTTGTCCACACTCATCCCTGGCCTCAGCTCCTTCCCGCAAGCGGCCCGATTGTAGCGCAATCTCTCGCGACCTTCAGGGGCACACTCCTCCGTGCCCTCCTGTGTTCGCTGCGAACTCTGTATAAATGTCTTTCTTATACAACCGGATGAATCGACCGAGGATTTACAATTCCCGCAACGCGGTCGCCACAGGCCGTTGCGCGGCCCGTATTGCCGGCGGCAATCCCCCGAGCACACCCATAACCAGTGCGAAAATCAAACCGATAAGAAGCAATATCGGGGTGATCTGGAACGCGAACTGCATATGCGAAAACGTCTGCCAGTTCATCGCCCCGGTTGTCAGCCCGTTTAAAGGCAGCACCGCCACAGCTCCAAGCGCCCCGCCCACAAAAGAAATCAGCAGCGCCTCAATCAAAAACGAAAACACGACTGCCGCTGCGCCAAAACCCAGCGCCCGCATCGTAGCGATTTCCCGGCCCCGCTCGGCCACCGCAGAGTACATGGTATTTAACGCCCCAAAAATCGCTCCAATCGCCATCACCGACGCCACCAAGCCGCCCAGAATCGTAATGAGCTGCGTCATACGCGTCGATTGCTTCGAGTAATAATCAATCTCTCGCGTCACATCCACATTCAAGCGCGGGTCGGCCGTAACGAAATCCTTGAACTGTTCAAAAGAACTCGCCGAAGCGAGGTGCACCGTCACAGACTGATAGCTATCCTCCGGCCGCTTGAACGCACCATTCAAAAGGTGTGCATCGCACCAAACCTCGGAATCAAACGCGCTGCCGCCCGCATCGAACACGCCCACAACTTTCCATTGCGTGTCCCCCATGCTGAGCGTATCCCCAAGCGCCAGCCCTTTGTAGCTCTTCGTCGCGTTCTTGCCGACGATCACCTCAGACAGCCCCGGCTGAAACATGCGGCCCTCGGCGATCTTGAAGTTGTTCCGAATGCTCAAGACATTGGGAGACACTCCGCGAATCTGAACATTCGCGTCCGTGCCCGTAGCGATCAACGGAATCGGCGCGACCAGTACGGCTTCTGTAGTGATCAGCGGACCTCCAGCCGCGCGGGCCACGCCCGGAGCGTCTTGGAGAATCTTTGAACTCGCCAGGGGCACCGCGCCCGTCATTTCCGACGTCGATCCCGCGCGCAAAACAAGCGCGTTGTCATAGGAGCCCGAGGAAACCAGCGTCGCCCGGAACCCCCGCGCTAGCGAAAGCATGGCAATAAAAACTCCCACGGTCCCGGCAATTCCCAGAACCGCGACGATCGCCGAAGTCCACCGCGCCTTCACGCTCCGAAAGTTGTAAACGACCGGAATAGCCATGTCACACCCTCCGCAGTGCGTTCACAACGCGCATGCGCATCGCGCCGATACCCGGCAACAGTCCGCTGACGGCTCCAACAATAAGCGCCACTCCCAGCCCCAGCGCAAGTATCGCCGGCGACAAAACAAGAGACGGCAGCAAACCGTTCAATTTGGCGCCGAGGACTGGGACCGCCAGAAGGGGCCAAGCCGCAAGCCCTAGCAAGTCCTCCCATGAGCGCTATGACGAGAGATTCCGCCAGCACAAAAAATAGAATCGAGCGGTCGCTATACCCTATAGCCTTGAGCACCTCCGAGTTCGCTGATCCGCTCGCGCACGGAAATGGCCATGGTGTTTCCCGTAACCAGCAACAACGTAAAGAACACCACGCCCCCGATGCTCACGAATCAAGAACTCAATGTTGCCGAATTGCTTGACAAATCCAATCGCGAAACGCCGACTCCGTCTCTGTCTTTGTTTCGGAGGAGGAGTTAGCAAACATGGTGTCGATGGCTTTGCCGACCCGCGCCGCATCATCGGGATTGTCCAGTTTGAGGACGTACCATCCCGCCGTGCTCTTCGCAAAGGCAGGCACGTTTTCATCAAAGTAGCTTCCACTGAATCCAAAATTGATTTTCGTCGCCGCCAGGACGGCTATTGTGATAAATCCCGTCGAGATTGAACTCCCACGTCTTCGTCGGTCCATAGAGCGAGTTCTTGATGGGGATGCGATCACCGATTTTCCAGCCAAACCGCTCTCGCGGTTTTAACACCAACCACGGCCCCTTGTCGGTCCTTCAGAAAGTTCGCCCATTGATCGTCCGGCACAACGAATTCAGGTTCATCACCTTGCGCATGGTTGTCCGGGTCGATCAGCGAACTGCGGGAAAAAATTCTTTTCGTCCTGGTACACGCCTCCGAACCAGTGGTTTTGCGTCACCGTCTTTCACGCCGGGGATCGCCGCGATCCTGTCCTGCGTAGGAAATCGGCAGTCGTTTGAATCAGCCCAATCCTGTTGATCGTGATAAGAGCGGTCCGCACCAGCCAATATCTGCCCCGCGGCTAAATGCGCTCCTCACCACCGCCAAAAACGCAAACAGAAACAGCGCCACGGCGAATGACCCAATGGTCAGAACCAACCGCACTTTCTTGCGAAAAAGATTGGCGAAGATCAGCCGCGGAATTTCATGCCACACCTCCCGCCAGCCACTCTTGCCGTTGTCGCCGCTTCGACAAGCACGTCCTTTCTCCAGATGCAGCGTCGTGTCCGCCTGCTCTGCCACCACCGGGTCATGCGTCACCATCAGGACGGTCTTGCCGTATTCTTTCACCAGCTCGATCAATCAGCGCCATGATTTCGTCCGCGCTTTTGCGGTCCAAATCGCCCGTTGGCTCGTCGCAAAGCAAGAACGTCGGATCGGCCACAATCGCGCGCGCAATCGCCACGCGCTGCTCTTGTCCGCCGGAAAGTTGCCGCGGGTAGTGATTCATCCGGTCCTGCAGACCCACCACGCTCAGCGCCGTCTCGACGTGCTTGCGCCGCTCTGACTTCGAGAGCTTCGTCAGCAGCAGAGGCAGCTCCACGTTCTGAAACGCCGTCAGCACCGGAATCAGGTTGTACATCTGAAAGATGAATCCCACGTGGCGAGCGCGCCACTGCGTCAGCTTGCTGCCGGACATGTGCGTGATTTCGTCGCCGGCGACGGTGATGCTCCCATGCGTCGGCACGTCCAGCCCGCCGAGCAGATTCAGCAAGGTGGTTTTTCCGGAGCCGCTCGGCCCCATGAATCCCACGAAATCGCCCTTGTCCACATCCAGATTCGAGCCGCTGCAGCACCTGGATCTCTTCTCCGCCGCGGCGGTACGTCTTTGAAAGCCCGCGCACCTGAATCAGGCTGTTTCCGTTTCCCTGGCCATCCACTCGGATCATATTCGGCGCTCCTATTTCTTGATCTGGACGGCCTGCCCGTCCTGCATATTGGCAGGCCCTCTCAATACCACGGTATCGCCCGCGACTAGGCCGGACAGAATTTCTGTCTGAGCACCCTGCGCGACTCCCACGGCCACCGCTCGCCGCTCGAGCCGGTCGTTTTTCACAAGGAACACAATCTTCTTGCCGCTTTCGTCGCGAAGCGCATTCGTCGGAAGCAATGCCGCGACGGCGGTCGCCTTTGCATCGGCTTTCTTTACCGGTTCGTCACTCAGAAACGTCACTTTGATGCCCATATCCGGCAAAATTCGCGGATCCAGTTTGTCGAACGAAATGCGCACTTTCACTGTCGCCTTCTGGCGGTCTGCGGTCGGGATTACCGTTCGCACGTGGCTGGGAATCTCCCAATTGGGATACGCATCCAGAATCGCGGTGACCTTTTGTCCGTCTTTCACTCGCGCGATGTAGGACTCATTGACGTCCACTTCAATTTCGTTGGACTTCATGTCTACTATAGTGGCGATGCCCGTGCGCGTGAATCCGCCGCCCGCGGAGACCGGAGACACCATTTCTCCCACCTGCGCATCTTTCGAGACGACGATGCCCTCATACGGCGCGGTGATTACGCAATTATCCACGGCCTGCTGCGCTTCACGAATCCGCGCTTCCGAGGACTGCACTTGCTGCCGCGCCAGTTCAATTTTGGCCTTCAGGCTATCCGCGGCGGCGCTTGAAGTATCCAATTGCTCCTGGGACTGCACGCCGGCCGAGCGGAGCTCCTGAGCGCGGCGCAGCTGAATTTCCGCCAGCCGGAGCTGTACCTGGAGATCCGCAATGGCGGCTTGCGACGAATTCCGATCCGCCTTCGCCGAATCCAGCACCCGCTTCACGTCTGAGTCATCCAGCGTGGCGAGCAACTGTCCCTGGTGCACGCGCGTCCCTTCATCGAAGAACACGCCGGTAACCCGGCCGGTGATCTTTGCTGCAATGGTGGCTCTTCGGCGGGGCGTCACGTATCCGCTCGCATTCAAAATCGCTTCGCGGCCTCCGGCCTCCGGTTTCTGCGCCGTCACGACTTCCACGACGGGTGTCTGATTTCGAAATGCAAACGCCAGTCCCGTGATTATGACGATTAACCCAAGAGCCGCGGAGGCGTAACCCAGCCGCTTCCCCGTCCGGCTGTCCGAACGGCGGCTGTCATGGATTCGCAGCGAATCCAGATTCGCCTTTGCGTGAATTTCTGTCGCGGCCATCAATTCCCTTTTCCGCTCGCGAGCGGTCCCACGCTTGGATTTACGCAGATGCAATTCGAAAGATTACAGGCCAACTCGAATATTCCGCTTTTCATTCTACCCTGCTTTATTGCATTGAGCCGGGTTCCACTCGCCGGCATCCCATGATTTCCATACGATTATGCTCTTGGGGCCGAATATGTCGTCCGCCGCTTTGCGGCGCAACGGCTCTCAGGTATACTCTTTCTGTCGCTAATTATCTTAGTCCGTGAGATAATTAGCTGTCAAGATAAAATGAGCCGGATAAATTGCACCGCACAGCTGCCAAGGCCTTCCTCATCCCGCAAACGCAATGCCTTGATCATTCGAGTCGGGATGGAACTTGGCCGCGAGCTCAGCACCACCTCCATCTTTTTTCACCAGGCCATCGCCGGTAAATTGGGGCTCAACGTTACTGATACCAGATGCTTTGAATTGATGTCCCGTTATTCGCAGGGACCTCTCACCGCCGGAGACCTCGCCCGCGCCACCGGTTTGACCACCGGCGCCGTCACCGGCATCCTCGACCGCCTCGAAAAAGCTGGCCTTGTCGAACGCTATCGCAACGCCATCGACCGCCGCAAAGTCTTTGTCCGCCCCCGCATGGAAGCCCTGCAGCGTATCGGCCGCCTTTACCAAGGCCTCGCCACCGCCTCGCTCAAGCACGCCTCCAGCTATTCAACCAAAGAGCTTGAGTTGATCAAGGACTACCTCGAGGGCAGCCTTCGCGTGCTTCGCGAGCAAAGCGCCAAGTTCACTCGATAGCAGCACACCCTAACTTACTCTCTAAAACGACGCTCTAGTGTTTTAGTCACGCCGGAGGCCCACTACGGTTTAGCTGCAGCTAGATATCAATAACTCCCGTTCCCAAGGTAGCGTAACGTCTTTTGTGTAAATTCCGGTTTTGAGCGAAAAAAAGGGCGTACTTTCCTTTGGAGCGCGAACTCACAGAGGAGGTACACCCTAATGCGAGAACTGGAAGTCCTCGTGGATGGTCATCTTAAGCTGGACCTGGCCGACTGCCAAGAATTCTTTGAACAGGACCTTGCCGAGCACGTGCGTTCCGCAATCAAACGGCTGATCGAGCAGGCTTTGCTGGCCGAGCGCGACCGCCATCTCGACCTCGGCTACTACGAGCACGCTCCCACCGCCCGTCTGGACTACCGCAACGGCTACTACTTTCGCGATCTCACCACCAAGCTGGGCGTGCTCTGCCGTCTGAAAGTTCCCCGCACCCGCGGCGGGTTTCGCTCCCAATTCCTTCCGCGCTATCAGCGCCGCCAGCAAGACGTCAACGAACTGGTGCTCCAGGCTTTTCTGCGCGGCATCTCCACCCGCCAGGTCGGCCAAGTTCTCGAACCCTTTCTCGGAGAATGCTATTCCGCGCAGACCATCTCCAACATCACCCGCCAACTGGACCACGCCGTCGCACAGTTCCATCGCCGCGCCCTGCGCGACGACTACCTCTACCTTTTCCTCGATGGCGTGTCGCTCAAAATGCGCGATCTCTCCGCTAAAGTCCGCCGCCGCATGGTGTTAGTGGCCTACGGCGTGCTCCCCAACGGCAAGCGCGAAATTCTCGACTACCACTTCGCTCACGGCGAAAGCGAAGCCGCCTGGCTGGAGTTTCTGCAAGGGCTGTTCCTGCGCGGCCTGGAAGGAAAACATCTCCGGCTAATCGTCACCGACGGCGGCAAAGGCTTGCGCGCCGCTTTGCCGGTGGTTTTTCCACGGGTGCCCATGCAACTCTGCTGGGCTCACAAGATGCGCAACATCGCCAGCAAAGTCGGCCGCCAGGACGGCTCCTGCGTAGCCGAAGCCTCCGCCATCTACCGCGCCAGCAGCAGGAACGAAGCGCTACGCGCCTTCCGCCAATGGAAACAGCACTGGGAGCAGCGCCGGCCCACCGCTGTGGCTTGCGTCGAGCACAACCTGGACGCGCTATTGAATTTTTTCAACTTGCCGGAAGCGCACTGGAAAAAACTGCGCACCACCAACGTGATCGAACGCGCCTTCCGTGAAGTGCGCCGCCGTACCCGCCCCATGTCCAGCTTCACCAATCTCGAAAGCTGCGACCGCATCATCTACGGCGTCCTCTCGCACCTGAACAGCTCCTGGGAAAGAAAACCCTTTTTCAAATTTACACAAAATCCTTGACGGTACCGTTCCCAATTCCCTCTTGACACCAACCCACCGATCAACTAAACTATTAGGTAGTCAATATTGTGAGTTTTCTGCGTAGCGCCAGCATCCCGCTGGCGTTTTTTTTCGGCCTAAGTTCTTCTGGCGTTAAATCCTTTAGAATCTTCACTTGCGAAGGAACACACGGTTTTGCCGGTTTTTGACCGAAATCGTCCGTCCGCAACTCCTTTGTATTCCACACTTACGCGAACCCTAGCACATAAGCTCTTTAGAATCCGCATTTACGATAAAAGGGGGAGGGGGGCGCGCAGCGAATCCTGACAGCCGTCTTGTTCGCAACTGAGACAGAGAATCCCAGAATCGAGCACTCTTGCAACAGAATAACCCGGTTGCTCTCCCTCTAAATGCCACTCATGGAAGCATTTAGAAGCTTATACTCGCGGGTATTCCGAATGCGAATCACTCTTTGCCACTTGGATTGGAGCCTACCCGAATGCTGAACCTCTGGAAAGATATCCAATACGCCTTTCGGACCCTGACAAAGAACCCCGGGTTCGCCCTCATCGGCATCGTCACCCTCGCCTTGGGTATGGCGGTGAACACAACTCTTTTCAGTGTGATCAACGGTTTCCTGCTCCGGCCTTTACCCGTCCCGCACCCAGAACAAATCACCGTGCTCTCCTTGCAGCAATCCTCCCTGCCCGGAGCTCGCCGTTTCTCCTATCCAGACTTCGAGGATTTTCGGGCTCAGACCGACTCCTTCAGCGATATTTTCGCCTTCCGCGTGGCGCTCGTCGCGGTCGCCGTGGACCAAAAGGCCGACCACTGCATCGTCAGCCGAGTCTCCAACAATTTTTTCTCAGCCCTCGGGATCCAGCCCGCGTATGGACGTCTAATCCTTCCCTCGGAGGGGCTCACGCCTGGCGCTGATCCCATTGTTGTTCTGGGATACTCCTACTGGCGCAGGCGATTTGCGGGCGACCCCGGTGTCGTGGGCAAGCAAGTGGAAGTGAACGGCCGCCCCTTCACCGTCGTCGGCGTAGTCCCTAAGGAATTTCACGGTACTTACTCCGTGCTCGATATGGATGCCTACATCCCTTTCAGCGCGGAATCCAGCGAGGATCCCGACAATCCAGTTCAAAAGATTTGGGCCAGCCGAGGGTCTCGAACGCTCACTCTCATGGGTAGACTCAAGCCAGGGGTGACGATCAAGAATGCCGAAGCCACTCTAAACGTAGTCGCTGCACGGATCGCACAGTCGCATCCAGACACGGAGAAGGGGCTCACCGTTCAGGTGTACCCTGAGAAGCTGGCGCGGCCGGAGCCTGATCCTCAGAATCCTGTTCCTGTTGCGGCTATCGCTTTCATGGCGATGGCTGGACTCGTCCTGCTAGTGGCCTGCTTCAATATCGCCAACGTCCTGCTGGTCCGGGCCACGGTTCGCCAACGCGAAATGGCCATCCGCGCGGCATTGGGCGCGGGACATGGCCGTCTTGTCCGTCAATACCTCACCGAAAGTCTTTTGCTCGCCTTTCTCGGGGGAGGCGCCGGTCTGCTTCTCGGTTCCTGGGCCGCTGGACTGCTCGGCTCCTTACGCCTCGGAACTGATCTTCCCATCCAGTTCGATTTTCGCCCGGACGCCCGCGTCTACCTGTTCGCTCTCGCAGCCGTCTTGTTGACCGGAGTGGTGGTGGGGATCATGCCCGCGCTTCGAGCCGCGCGCACAGATGTAATCACTGTTCTGCACGAAGGCGGCCGTGGCTCCTCTTCGGGCCCGCGCCGCCAATTGGCGAGAAATGCGCTGGTTGCGGCGCAAGTGGCGGGCTCACTGGTGTTGCTAGTCGTTGCTGGACTGTTTGTCCGCAGCCTGGAAAAGGCTCAACAGATCAACCTCGGTTTCAACCCAGATCATGTAATTAATCTGTCTGTGGACGTGCAACAAATCGGATACAAGGAACCGCGCGGCCGCGAATTCTTCCGCGAAATCGACAGCCGCATTCGTGCTCTGCCCGGGGTGGAATCCGTGGCGCAGGCGTTTACGATTCCCCTCGGCTACATCAGCTCGGGCGATCGCATCTGGATTGAGAGCCATCCTCTTGAACCAGGTCAACAGCCGGCCGACGTCTCTTACAACATGGTTTCATCGGGATATCTGGACACTTTGCAGATTCCACTTCTTCGCGGGCGAAAATTCGGGGAGGCCGATGGCGAAAAAGCCCCGGGTGTGGCCATCATCAACCAATCCATGGCCAAGAAATTCTGGCCGAACGAGGATGCACTCGGCAGACGGTTCAGCACCAAGGGCGCTAACGGGCCGTTCATGGAAATTGTCGGAATCGTCCAGGACGGAAAATACCAGAACGTGGCCGAAGATCCCCAGCCATTCTTCTATCTGCCTCTCGATCAAAGTTATATGTCCATCCGCACGATCCACGTCCGCACTTCCGTGCCTCCGGAAACGCTGGCACTGCAAATCGAATCGCAAATCCACGAACTTGCTCCCGATCTGCCCATCACTCAAGTTCAGACGATGACGGAGTCTCTCCAAGGGGCGAATGGCTTTTTCTTCTTTCGATTTGGCGCGCAATTAACCGCTACGATGGGGTTCCTTGGGCTGATCCTCGCCGTCGTCGGAATCTATAGCGTGGTTTCCTATGCTGCCGTTCAGCGCACTCAGGAGATTGGCATTCGCATGGCCATGGGCGCCGCGCCTCGCGACATTTTGAAAATGGTCTTGCGGCAAGGACTGGGCGTTGTCGGAATTGGGCTGGCCCTGGGCTTGGTGGTTGCGCTGGCCGGCACGCGCGTGATGGGAAGCCTTTTCCTGGGCATCAAACCCAGCGATCCGCTCACGTTTATAGTAGTGGTCCTGTTGCTTACGGGGATTGCTCTCTTTGCGTGCTGGATTCCTGCGTACCGCGCGACGCGCATCGATCCTCTTGCCGCTCTGCGCTACGAGTAATCGCTGTTGCGGAAAGCTGCCCCGTGAAGGAAGCAAGCGCTCACAATGGTTCCTTCGCCCACCTCTGCCGAATCCTGCGCGCAGAAGGATACACCAGGGGCCGGCTTAAAGATTCCCCTTGCGCAGGTGGAACCATTTCCTCAATTTCTGTGCCAGGCTTGCAGACTTCCGGTTAACCTTTCCTTTAGCTGTGCTTCCCTCGAAGAGTACACATCGTGTCCTACGAGCATCTCCGCCGCAGCAGCCGCATCCCCAAGGAACTCGCTATTCTTCTGACCGGAAGCGACTTGGATGGCAAGGGCTTTTCCGAAATGACCAAGACCGTCCTTCTCAGCCGCCATGGTGCGGGGATAATTTCCACCTATAAGCTGTCCGCCGAGCAAGAGATCATCATTCGGTACCTCGACATCAACAAAGAAGCCCTTGTCCGAGTAGTCGGCCGCATCGGTTCCGAGGGCGAAATCTACACTTACGGCGTCGCCTTTGCGGACACTTCCCAAATCGACTTTTGGGGCATCGACTTTGCTCCGGTCTCCGAAAAAGACAAACAAGCCCGCCGCGTGCTCCTCGAATGTGGGAGTTGCAAACAACGCGAGACCGTGGATCATAGCGACGTCGAATCGGACGTCCTCATCATCAACGAGGGCATCGTTCGCTTTTGCAAACAGTGTGGAGATTCGACCCTGTGGAAACGCGCCCCGGAAGTACCTGAGGAACCTACTGTCCTGGTAGCCGCCGGCCGAGACGCGACAATCGCCTCTTCCGCCCAAACCACAACCGCTGCGAGCAAGCAACTTGCGCCACCCGCACAAACTGCTTCGACACTCACTACTCCTCAAGAACCCAACACCACACCCGCTGCGTCATTGGACAACCGCCGCAAATACGCACGTACCAAGGTCACCTACAAAGCCTGCGTCCGGCGGTCTGGCTTCGCGGACGACGTCGTTACCTGCGAAGACATGTCCAAGGGCGGAATCTGTTTCAGGAGCCGCAAGCAGTATTTTGTGCGGAGCAATATCGAAGTCGCCGTTCCCTATTCGCCTGGAGGCAACGCCATTTTTGTCCCGGCGGAAATCGCCTGGGTTGTTGAGATCACCAAAGACAAGCTGTACAAATGCGGCGTTGCCTATCGCCGCACCTCCAAACCGTCCTAGTCCTCTCCGCGAAGGAAGGAAATGTTCCACAGCGGCTTTCCCGCCGCCCAAGCTCCTATTCAACGCGAAGCCCCTATACAATAGAAGCATGCAAGGCCGACCGAACTGCGCAGACGCCAGCGGTGACCTGTGAGGGCAATGGCAAAGTCCAAGTATTCGCGAAACCTGTTGCGCTTATCGGCTCTCTTGGTTTGCTTCACATTTTTCTTCCAGATAAGCGCCCGGGCGCAGGACCAGGGTGAAGGCGTCATTCGGGTCGGCGTGAATCTCGTTCTGCTTGACGCGACCTTGAAGACCAAGGCCGGCCAGATCATGGCCGATCTGAAAAAAGACGACTTCGAAGTGCGCGAAGACGGCGTCGTCCAAAAGCTTGAAGTCTTCAGCCGCGACGAATTGCCTATCAACGTTGCGCTCGTACTCGATCTGAGCGACTCGATCGGTCCATTCCTCGGCCCCTTGCGCGACGCCGCCACCACGGCTCTCGCCGCCCTCAAACCAGATGACGAGGTGGCCCTCTTCACTTTTTCCACCGAAGCGGAATTGCGCGTCCCCTTCACGAAAGACAAGGCAAAACTTGCCGAGCAGATCAATTCTTTCCGCGCCGGCGGCGCCACAAACATCAATGACGGCATCTTTCTCGCTTCCCAGTATCTCCTCAAGCTCCCGCCCAAGGGCCGCCGCGTCATCATTCTCATCAGCGATGACGTTGGCACCGATGCCGGAGGACAAGGCACACACGATATCGTCACCGAAGCCATCGCAGCCGATGCCGTCCTGTATAACCTAAAAATTCCCGGCTACAATCCGCCACAAACTCTTTTCGCCGCCAGCATGATCCCCGGCCTCGTCAACATTCGTAAAGTTGCGGACCAGACCGGCGGCGAAATCTTCAACGTTCAAGACGTCGCCCAGCTCGACACCGTGTTTCGCGCTCTCATCGACCGAATCAAAACTCGCTACACCCTCGGCTACTACACCAACGCCACCGCCGCTCTCGGCAAGCCCCACAAACTCGACGTCCGCCTCTCCTCGTCCTTCGGCAAAAAGAACCGCGACTATGTCGTCCTTAGCAAGACCGGCTTCTACGTGCATTGAAGAATGACGCGCGGCAGCGGGCAATTTTCCCCTGTTGACATCCCACAGGGGATTGGCGATACTCCTGTGGGGACGCCACAGGAGGACGAGTGGCCATGGCAACCGGCGGCGTGCTCGGCATCGCGGAGAGGAGATAGCCCATGTTTGCCTGGATACAATCGCTCGCTTCCAGAACTCGTTCTTGGCTTTCTCGCAACCAGGTGGAGCAAGACTTCGAGCAAGAGCTTGAGTCCCATCTCAATATGCTGACGGACGAAAACGTACGCAGAGGCATGTCGCCTGAAGAAGCCCGGCGCGCTGCGCGCCTTCGATTGGGAGGCCTCACCCAGCTCAAAGATACCAACCGCGAACTCCGGGGCCTGCCCATGATCGAGACGTTCTTGCAGGACACGCGTTACGCATTGCGCATGCTGCGGAAGAATCCCGGCTTCACGGCCGTTGCGGTGCTCACGCTCGCTCTCGGTATCGGCGCCAACGCGGCTATTTTCAGCGTCGTTTATGCAGTGCTCTTGAAGCCGCTACCCTATTCTCAGCCGGAGCAGCTCTTCAACGTGTTTCAGGCCCAGCCGCAAGCCGGAATCAAGGGCACTGGTTGGTCCTATGCGAACTTTGCGGAGCTGCGCGAGCACAATCACGTTTTCACTGACATGGCGGGAAGCCAGCAACACCACCTCACGTTGACGGGCCGAGGCGAGCCTTCGGTCGTCAACACGTCGGTCATCACCCCGGAACTCTTCTCGCTGTTCGGGGCGAAGCCTCTTATGGGACGTGTGTTTTTCTCAGAAGACGGCAAACCCGGCGCGCCAGCTGTCGCCATTCTTAGCGAAAATCTCTGGCGAGGCTCATTCGGCGCCGATCCAAACATCATCGGAAGCTCTATTAACCTGGACAAGCGCATTTTCGCCGTAGTTGGAATCATGCCTGCCGCGTTTCGCTTTCCTGCTCTCTCACAAAGCGAGCAGGTTTGGATCCCCCTGGTCCAGGATCCACTCTTCAGCAGCTGGATGGATCGGAGGGGAGGACACTGGCTGCAAGTCACCGGACGCGTGAAGCCCGGTGTTTCCATGACCCAAGTTCAGACGGAACTCGATGCCATCAGTGCGAGGTTGGGCAAAGAATTTCCTGCCGAGAACGAGGGCTGGGCGATCCGCATGGTTCCGCTGCAGCAAATGATCGTTGGCAAGGTGAAGTCCGCGCTTCTTGTACTTCTGGGCGCTGTGGGCCTCGTGCTGCTCATCGCCTGCGCCAATATCGCCAACTTGCTTCTCACGCGGGCGACTTCGCGCGCGCGCGAAATTGCTGTCCGAACGACGCTGGGTGCCGGGCGAACTCGCATTGTTCGTCAGTTGCTGAACGAGACGGCCGTGCTCGGTCTGCTCGGCGGACTGGCCGGAATCGCTCTTGCTTACGGGGGCGTTCAAGTCCTGAGTTCGCTCCTGCCTCCGGATTTACCGCGAGTGAACGCCATTCGTGTTGACAATCTGGTCTTAGGCTTTGCGCTTCTCCTTTCCGCCGTTGCAAGCTGCGTGTTTGGTTTGGCCCCGGCCTTGTTCGCTGCGAATTCCAATTTACAGTCGAGCCTCCGCGAAGGCGGGGGACGATCGGGCGAAAGCCGCAACCGCCGCCGCGCACGCAGTTTCCTCGCGGCTGGAGAAATTGCTCTCGCCATGGTGCTGCTGGTAGCCGCGGGCTTGCTGCTTCGTAGCTATTCGAAGCTCATGTCCGTGAGCCCGGGATTTGATGCCCAGCACGTCATACAAGCCGATATCTCCCTGCCCCGATTTCAGTATTCCACGCCGCAGCAGTGGGCCGCCTTCTCCGGCGAGTTGCTCGCACGAATCCAGGCTCAGCCTGGATTGCAGAATTCCGCCGTGGCTGTTCCCAGGCCGATCGGCGACGGCTTTGTTAACCTGGGATTCGATATTGTCGGAAGTCCGTCTTCCTCCGCGAGTGCATCGAGGACCGCAAACTATGTTTCGGTCAGCCCAGACTATTTTCGCGTAATGACGATTCCTCTGCTCGCCGGACGCCTCTTCAACCGGCACGACGTCATGTCCGCACCCCGGGTTGCGTTAATCAGCGAGGCTATGGCTCGGCTCTACTTCCCAAATCAAAATCCCATGGGAAAGCAGCTCACCTTTGGTTTTCCTCCGGATAGCGGAGCCGCGCGCGAAATCGTCGGGGTCGTAGGTAATGTGCGTGACGTTGCGCTGGGACAGGATCCCGGGCCCATAATGTACGTGCCATACGCCCAATCGCCATTTTGGGGCGCGAATCTGGTCGTGAAGAGCACTTTGAGTCCATCCAGCGTCGCGACCGTCATTCGTCAGGAAGTGCAAAAAATCGATAAAGATTTGCCCGTGACAGAGATCGCAAAAATGCCGGACCTTATCGACGCTTCCGTCGCACAAGTGCGGTTTCGCACGTTCTTGCTCGGCCTCTTCGCCGCGATGGCGCTGCTACTCTCCGCCATCGGAATTTTCGGGGTAATTTCTTATTCAGTCTCGCGACGGACAAACGAGATCGGGATTCGCGTCGCGCTTGGGGCCTCGGGCGGCTCGATTCTGCGGATGGTTTTGCGCGAAACTCTCGTGCTGACATTCGCAGGCATGGCGCTTGGAATCCCCTGCACACTCGTTGCTTCTCGACTGCTCGGCCACATGCTCTTCAACGTCTCCGCCAGTGACCCCGCCACGCTCGCCGTCGTTACCGTCGGTCTAGCCGCCGTGGCGGCGCTCGCCGGATACATTCCCGCCCGCCGCGCCATGCGCGTCGATCCAATGGTCGCCCTGCGATACGAATAGGGCGGTGCGCCCCGGCGCTGTATGCACATGCTTGGGCTGGTTCCCCCTCGGTGCAATGCGGAAAAGAACGGAAACAGAGCCGGCGGCCGCGCGTCTAGCTACTATATCGTCGAACGACATAATATGGCGAAAGATGCTATATGGGACAAACGGCTATTTCCCATTCGGAGGTTATGCCTGTTAAAGTCTCTCGGGAGGCTTGCCATGCGAAAGGTTATTGCTCTGATGTTCGTCACCTTGTTCGCCGGAGCCATTGCGTTTCGTGCCTCTCGCGCGTGGCCTGCCAGCGCGGCCACTGTCAGCCCGGCATCCCGCGCGCAATTCACCTCGGACGGCAAACTCGTCCGTCCAGAAGGCTATCGCAGATGGGTGTATGTCTCCTCCGGGTTTGGGATGAGCTACAACCCGGACGCGGGTGGAAACGGCGCGCCTGCTTTCACAAACGTTTTCGTAGCCCCAGAGGCCTACGATTTTTTCCTTGCCAATGGAACTTGGCCGAACAAAACGATGTTTGTGCTGGAAATTTACGGTTCGACTTCGCACGGTTCGATCAATCAAAAGGGGAGCTATCAAGAATCGTTCGTCGGCTTGGACGTCGAAATCAAGGATGAGTCGCGTTTTCCCGTTAGGTGGGCCTACTTCAATTTTGATGGTTCCGCGAAATCGGCGAGCGCCATCACTCCCGGCAAGAACGGCTGCTGGAATTGCCACGATCAACACGCCGCCGTCGAGCATACCTTCGTTCAGTTCTATCCCGAGTTGCTGAAAGTGGCGCGCAAAAAAGGAACCATCAAGCCCACGGTTCCTCTTGAAGAAAATAAGTAGTCCGAATGGGTGGACCTGTTTTCGAAATTTTCAAGGATAGCTGCTTGCTCGAACAGACGCGCTGAGACAAACTCGGAATCGCTTCCAGCATTCCATTCCGCTGGAGCCTTACCGAGGAGGTCTTCATGCACCGCGCGATCCTTTGCTTCCTGCTGCTGATTCCCTTCTCCGCTACTGCCCGGCAGCTGACTTCCAGGTCTCCAGAGCTTGCGCAAACACAGAACGCGCGCGCCGCAGTTCCAGCCCGGGCACAGAACGCGGCTTCCTCAGAGAGCGCAAAAGAAGAAACTCCAGCAGCAGCGAGCGTGCAGGACAAGCCAAAAGGCCGGCTGCGCATTGGTGTGGCGCTGGAAGGAGGCGGCGCGCTCGGGCTGGCGCATGTCGGCGTGCTGGAGTGGTTCGAACAGCACCATATTCCGGTGGATTACGTAGCGGGAACCAGCATGGGCGGGCTGATTGGAGGATTCTACGCAACGGGGATGAGTCCGGCGGAACTGAGAAAACTGATCGAAGGTGTGGATTGGAATGAAATCCTCAGCGACGCGACGCCGTTCGAAGATCTTTCCTACCGAAGAAAGGAAGATCAACGAGCGTATCCGAACTCTTTCGTTCTGGGGCTACGCAAGGGCCTGTCGATTCCGAGCGGCTTAAATTCCGGCCACCAAATCGGCTTGCTGATTGACCGGATAACGCTGCCCTACTTTAGATCTGAGCCGTTCGAAGAGCTGCCAACACCATTTCGCTGCGTGGCAACGGATCTGGTGACCGGCAAGCAAGTCGTATTCGAACAGGGCTCGCTCGCCGAGGCCTTGCGCTCGACGATGTCGATTCCCGGCGCTTTTAAGCCGGTCTTTGACAAAGACCGAGTGCTGGTGGACGGCGGGCTGGTGAACAATCTGCCGACCGACGTTGTGAAGGAAATGGGCGCAGACATTGTGATCGCTGTGCACTTAGACACGCAACCGATGGAAGCAAATGACATCAAGTCTCTGATCAATGTGCTCGATCAATCCATCCGCGTGGTGATAGCCGAGAGCGAATTGCGCGGGCTTGCTCGCGCGGACGCCGTGGTCAGCGTGCCCCTGGGAAGGTACAGCTCGACGGATTATAAAAAGTACGACCCAATCATGCAAAAAGGTTATGAGGCTGCGGTTTCAAAAACGCCGCTGCTCGAAAAGTTCTCACTCAGCGACGCGGAATGGCAGGAATACATGCGGGATCGCGAGGCGCGGAAAAAGACACTGGCGCCGGTTCCACAATTTATCAAAGTGGAAGGCGCAGACACGGCGCAACAGACGCAGAACATTGAGCATTTTCTTGCGCCGCTGACAGGCAAGCCGCTGGACACGGATAAGCTGGATCGGGAACTAACGCGGCTCACGGGCGTGGGACGCTATGACACGGTTGGCTACCGGATGATGGAACGCGACGGGCAGCAAGGATTGCTCATCCAGGTGAGCGAAAAAAATTATGCGCCGCCCACGATTCAGCCGGGATTTGAGGTGGATGGTTCGGAGAGCGAAGAAGTTGGCTTTACGCTGGGAACGCGGCTGACGTTTTTGGATGTTGCGGGATTCCGCTCCGAATGGCGGACAGATGTTTTGTTTGGAAACACGTATGGGCTGGGAAGCGAGCTATACCGGCCGTTCACGCCCTTGAGCAAATGGTTCATTGCGCCGCACGGAGAGGCAAGCACACGGGTCTTCAAGATTTATGACAAGGGCAATCCGCTGGCCGACTTCAAGCTGGGCCAGGCAAATTTGGGAGTGGACGTGGGCTATGGATTCGACCGCTTCAGCGAACTGCGCCTCGGCTATGAGATGGGCTATCTCGATGCAAACCTGCGGATCGGCGCCCCGGTATTTAATTCTGTAAGCGGGCGCGTGGGCGACGCGAAATTGCATTACCTGTTTGATCATACGGATAGTCCGGTGATTCCAAGAAGGGGCGTGCGCTCAGAGACGACGTTCCGATGGTTTGATACGAGTCCGGGCACGACTAGCGCTTTTCCTTCCCTACAATCGAATCTCGAGTATTTTCAACCGGTCTCGGCGCTTGGTTCGGTGTTTGTGGATGGCAAAGGAGGAACGACTTTTGGATTTGCCAACACGGGAATTCCGCAATTCTTTCTGGGCGGGCCGCTGACTCTGAGCGCTTACGGGTTAAACGAGCTTCAAGGGAATCAATACTACTTGTTCCGGGCAGGTTATTTGCATGACCTGTGGACGCTGCCGCCGCTGGTTGGGAAAAGAGTTTTTGTGATTGGCTCGTACGAATTCGCAAAAATGTACGGCGCGCCGAATGAAAGCAAATTCCCGAATGACGTTGCCGCCGGCGTCCTGGCAGAAACAGTCATCGGGCCGCTTTTTGTGGGCGGCAGCGTGGGCGACACCGGGCATCACAAATGGTTCTTCCAACTCGGGCGGGTGTTCTAACGTCAGTAGGGGCGAACAATTGTATACGTAGACTCTGGGAGCACGCTTCCAGAATCATGAGATACGTTGTGGTGCGATGAACGGCAAAGTGTGGATTGCTACACATAACGCGAGGGCATTGGCATTTCGTGGTTGCGGCTGTTTGCCTGACAACTTCGTAGGACGCCACTATTTTTTTACGGAATACGTGCCGTCCGCTGCGGGATGGTAGTCCGAATAGGTAAGGATCTTGTACACATCGAGATTCTTTAGCAGAAGGATTCTGGCGTTTGCACGCATTTCGATGCGACTCGGCACCCATAGCGCGTCACCGAGACAAGTCTGCTCGAGAATGATGCGCGAGCCTCGCTGCACGCGGGCCACGAACAGTCCCATCGAGAACGATTGTGTTACCTGGCCCTCGGCTTTGACCCAGCCGAAGTCCTGCTTGTCGACCCAAAGCTTGCCTTCCACCCTGGAGAACAACTTGCTATACGGGCCGTGTGCGTGATAGCCCGGATGCGGCGTCGCTTGAAACACGTAGGCCGGCCGGCCGGCTATGATCTCATCGCCAATGAGACGGAAGTCAAAGGCCTGTAGCAAATCTCGGAGAACATCCTTGTTTTCCTGGCTCTTTTGGATGCGCGCAGCCCGCTCCGCCGGCGTTTCGCGCTTCAGTTTATCGAGCTCCTGGTTGCGTTTTCTCTGTTCCTCGGCCGATGGAAGCTGACCGTTGTGTTCCATGAGCTGCTCGAAGCGAACGCCGTCGACCAGGGTCATTCTGGTGACGTCGACATTTTCCGATTGCACCTTCCCCGTCGAGTCCAGGCGGCGATCCTCGTCCCGCTCGACGAAGATGTACTCGTCACGCGCTTGCCAACTGTGCTCCGTCGCAACAAGTGATTTGCCCACAATCTGACGGGCGTCCAGCACGCTTGCAAGATTCGGAGGTTTGTCCGGTCCGCTATCTTGCGCGAAGAGCGCGGACGAAGCCGCGACCACAATCAGGAGTGTTCCGATTCGAGACCTAGCCAGAAATTTCATTTTTTGCTCGATGCCAGCTGGGGCTGAAGATCCTGGAGAATTTGGATCCGCAAGCAGCGTAACGCATCGGGAGTTGAGCGTCTGTACTAATAAGGACAGGTCTTCGGGTTAGCGTATTTGGGCAGGCCGTTGAATTCCGGCCTCAACCTGGGCCTGCGGACGGTCCATGTCTTTATGAGAATTGCGGACTATGGCCGGACGATCCCCAGCGGAGAGAAGGCACAGCCAGGTGTAGCTGTGCAACCACAGCGAGAGTTTTCCTTTGTGGAGTGAACGGGGGCGATTCGGGGGCTTATAATCCTTTTGGCCGTCGAACCGGCCGGAAGCGTAACGGCTGAATTTGTGAACGTTTCTTCGCTGTGGAGGATCCATGAACGCAAGCACGGCTCGCGCCGAGCAAGAGATGTGGCCTGAGCTTCCTCTGGAAGCCTGGCAGGAGACTTACAGCACGCTGCACATGTGGACGCAAATTGTGGGCAAGGTGCGGCTGGCGCTGACGCCGAACATTAATCATTGGTGGGGCGTGCCGCTCTACGTGAATCCATTCGGGCTGACGACGTCGGCCATTCCGTACGGCGGAGGAAATTTCGAGGTTCAGTTCGATTTCATCCATCACCAGCTCGTGATTCGAACCAGCAGCGACTCGATCCTCTCGATGGCCTTGGCGCCGCGCAGCGTAGCCGATTTTTACCGGGAGTTCATGGCGGCTTTGGCCTCGCTGGGGATTGCGGTGAAGATATGGAAGATGCCGGTAGAGATTCCTGACCCGATTCCTTTCGATCGAGACACAAAACATGCATCGTACGATGCCGAATATGCGAATCGATTCTGGCGAGTTCTTGCGAGCTGCGAGGCAGTCTTCACCGAGTTCCGCGCCGGGTTCATCGGAAAAGGAAGTCCGGTGCATTTTTTCTGGGGAAGCTTCGATCTGGCCGTGACGCGATTCTCGGGGAGACGCGCGCCGGACCGGGAGGGAGCGGACTCTATAACACGTGAAGCGTATTCGCACGAAGTGATCAGCGCCGGGTTTTGGCCGGGCGGCGGCGACATCAAAGGGGCGGCGTTCTATGCGTATGCAGCGCCCGAACCGGCGGGGTTTGCGCAGAGTCCGGTGAGACCTGCCAAAGCCTTTTATCATCCGCAACTGAAGGAATTTATTTTGATGTACGACGACGTGCGGCGGTCTCCTTCGCCGAGAGAAACGCTTCTCGCTTTTTTGCAAAGCACCTACGGCGCGGGAGCGGACCTCGGGAAGTGGAATCGCAAGGAACTGGAACGCGTGGCCAGCTAGGAACTTGTCAGCGATGATTGCGCGTTGCGCATGGCGTTAGGATGCGAAGTTGGAATCGTTGAAAAGATTGTTGAGGGACTCGGAAAGATTGGGGTGAGAGAAGACTGCGTTGTGAAGAACGGTGTAAGGCAATTTGCCCATCATGGCTAGTTGAAGCATGGACATCACTTCACCTCCTTCGAGACCGAGAACGGCGGCGCCGAGGATTTGTCCGCTGTCGGCATCGACGATGGCTTTCATGAAGCCGCGGGATTCATCGACTTCCAGGGCGCGCGCTACGCGCGACATGGGCATCCTGGCGACACGAAACTTGAGATTTTTTGCGCGCGCTTCCGTTTCTGTCAGTCCGACGCGGCCGAGTTGGGGATCGATAAAAACGGTATACGGAACGAGGCGGCCTTCGGTGCTGGCTTTGCCGTTTTCGATCAGATTTGCGCGGATGATGCGGAAATCATCGTAAGAAATGTGCGTGAACGCAGGGCCGCCCTTGATATCGCCGAGGGCGAAGATTCCAGCGACATTCGTTTCGAGTTTTGCATTGACCTGAAGGAAACCGCGGGCGTCCGTGGCGATTCCTGCGGCGGAGACGTTGAGAGTATCTGAGTTGGGCACGCGTCCGGTAGCAACCAGCAGATGAGAGCCGCTAAACGTGCGGTCTTCGCCGGCAACGGCGACGGCTAGTTTGATTTGCGGGCCCTCCTTGGCGACACGCTTCACGTTAGCGTTCAGAAAAACCTCGATTCCGTCCTGCTGCAGGATGTTCAGGATTTCGGTGGCGACATCGGAATCTTCGCCGCGGAGCAAGTGGGAAGCCTGCTGGAGAATGGTAACGTGGCTCCCAAAACGACGGAAGAGCTGGCCGAACTCCAGTCCGATGTAACCGCCGCCGATAACGAGGAGCCGGTCGGGGACGGCATCGAGTTCCATGATGGAGGTGCTGTTGAGATACGGAATATCTTGCAGACCCGGGAGAGACGGAACGGAGGGGCGGCAGCCGGCGTTGATGAAAAATTTGTCGGAGGTGAGAGTGCGCTGGGAGCCGTCTGGGAGGAGGACTTGAATAGAGCGCGGGCCAGTGAATGAGGCTTCTCCAAAGAGGAGATCGAGACCAGGAGTTTTTTCGATACGGGCCTGGCTGCCGTCGCGGAAACTCGCGACAATATCGCGCTTGCGCTCGCGGACGCGGTGCAGGTCAACAGTGATATTGCCGGTGTGGACGCCGTAATCAGCGCCCCTGCGCGCGAGATAGGCAACGCGGCCGCTTGCGACCATTGTTTTAGTGGGAGTGCAACCCTCGTTGATGCAAGTGCCGCCGACGTGCGCGCGTTCCACGAGCGCGGTGCGGAGGCCGGCTTTAGCCAACGCCTGGCAAAGCGGCGTCCCCGCCTGTCCGGAGCCAATAACAATGGCCTGAAAATGATTGGGTGCGCTCATGTATGCCCTCCGTCTTCTGAGATGCTACGCCCGCTGATGATTGGAGGCACGAAGTGTTCGCATGATTCGTGCTATTCAGAAACGACAATATCGCGCTGGCTGTGAAACGCAAGGAGTCGGAACGCCGGGAAGGCTAGGACGGGATTGCGAGCAGTTCCGGACTTAGTGCCGGGTAACGATAAATAATCCGATGCCGATCGCAACGGCGTCCTCGACAAGTGCGATGACGAAATCGGGAACTTTGAGCGCATTGACGAGGCCCGTGCGCCATTGATGGCCTGCAAAGGCTCCTGCAATGCCTCCAGCAGCGCCAAGGATGGCACCATACGACGAGAGACTGTCCGGCCGAAACAACGACGCAAGCGCCAGAGAGAGCGCCGAGGACGATGCGGGCGATCAGGCCCACGGGCTTGGTGCGACTCGGCGTTGAAGGGAGCTTGTCTGCAATGAGCTCGATAATCGCCAGCACTGTGAAGATGGCCGCCGCGGCGATTGACCCCATGAAAGCGAGGCGAGAACCGGCAAGGTTGAGCCAGTTCCGATGCGCGGCCCAAGCCGCGACCGCGGGAGCGGTCAGGGAGCGCATCCCGGAGACGACGCCGATCGCGAAGGCGAGAAACAAAACGAAGGTGGTGGTCATGCGGTGAGAGATGTATCTCTGATAATTGCGGGTGTCAAGATATAAAAGTAGAAAGGCGATGGAAACCGGTCGCGACGGTCAAGATTACCGCGAGCTAGTTCAGGCGGCAGCTCGCGGGCTATTCATAGCGGGTGGAATCACAACTGGGCAAAGCTAGCCCTTCCACACGAACTTGCCGCAAGAGCACGGTACTGTCTCGGTGGGAAGTTTCTTTTCCAACAATTTCCGACAAACTGGACAATTTCTCTGCCACATATTCATACCTGCTGTTTCGCTTAAGACTGGGGCCGATAACCAAGCAAGTCTATTAGCCCACGCATCGCCTGTCTGTACCAATACGCACAATACTAATACTGTTCTTATTTATACAGATGCTCCGCCCACGACGCGTTAGCCTGTCTAGGAATACGGATTGGCCAGCGTTCCCGCATCAGGTGCGCGCAAGTCGAGATCGGGAATCGCGGCTAAATCGCTGGACAGAACTACGCGCGTCGTATTCGCACCTTCATGATTACTTTTCTCTTCAATCAGCGGACTGGACGGCAAGCCAGGCGACTATGAAGAATCGTCGTTCAGAAAATCCGGCTTTTGTTGCCATGAAGAAGTCTCGAATACTTCTTTTCTTCTCCGTGCTGACTGTTGGCAGCCTCTTCTTGGTTAAGGCCAGCCCCGCACTGTACGGACATGCGGCGGAAGAGTCCGGCGGGCAGAGCAGTTCACACGAGCCGCAGCGTGGCAAATCCACCATTGCAGAGCGAATCGCCGACCCCGGTTCTGGAGCAGCGGCTTCCGTCGCCGGCCAAAGTCCGGACGTTGGTCCCGCGCCGACTGCGGGCGAACTTATGAATGCGGTCATCGCCAATGAACTTTCGGACCGTGAGAAGCTGCGCAAGTGGATCTGTACGATCGAGAAACGGGCTGGGAAACAAACCCTCACCGAACTGCAAGTAGAGAGCAAAGACGGGCCCTTATACCGTTTGCTGGCGATTGACGGCGCGGCGCTTAACGCCGGCCAGCGGCAGCAGGATGATGCACGCATTGGCCGGCTCATGAAAGATCCCAGGCCAGTGTTGAAGCTGAAGCAAGCAGAGGACGAAGATGAGCTCAAGCTCCAGAGGCTCTTGAGCTTGATGCCGCAGGCTTTCGTTTACGAAATGGATGGAGCCGAAGAAAATCTTCTGCGCGTCAAGTTCCGCCCCAATCCTGACTACAATCCGCCAACGTACGAAGCTCGGGTAATACACAGCCTCGCGGGAACGGTTCTGATCGATGGGGACCACAAGCGGCTGGCAAGGGTGGCGGGGCAGCTTATGAATCGAGTGGAGTTCGGTTACGGGCTGTTGGGGCGAATCGACAGCGGCTCGGTGGAATTTGAGCGAGTGGAGGTCGGCCCCCAGCAGTGGAAGACCGCCCTCATTAACATCCACTTTTCAGGACGTGCAGTGATTTTCAAGACCATCAGTAAAGAGCAATATGAGCGGCGCTCCGATTTCCGCCCGGTTTCCAACGATCTCAGCCTCTCCGACGCAAAGGATTTGCTTTATTTCTCGCACCTTTCCGTCTCCTCAAATCCTTAAATATGTGAACGATCTGATTGACCTGCACTCACGGAAACTTTTCTGAACGTCGCAGCGCTATTCAATTCTCAGTGCGTTCATGGGCGAAATAGACGCGGCGCGGTTTGCGGGAATCATGGCCGCGAAAAATGAGCAAATCGCCAGAGCCCCCGCGGCCACGCTCAGCGCGAGCGGATCCCACGAGGAAACGCCGTACAGCTCGCCGGAGATCAATCTCCCGGCGCCCACTGCCAGGGGCAATCCCAGGAGCAGTCCAATCAACACTCGCGTGAATGCCCCGGCCAGCACGAGTTGCATCACTTTCGCACGGTCAGCTCCAAGCGTCATGCGAATGCCGATTTCGTTAGTCCTCTGCGCAACCGTATAGGCCGTGACTCCATATAGTCCAACGGCCGCCAGTACCAGAGCCACCATCCCAAACAAGCCGGCCAGGCTGGCAACGGCGCGCTCCTGATCGAAGGATAGCTCGACTTGCTGTTGCATCGTCCTGATGCTGTTGATCGTCAGGTTGGGATCGAGCTCCGCCAGCGTCCTGGTGAGCAGCGGCTCCAGCGCGCCGGGGGACATATTTGTCACCAGCATGATTCCACTGATGAAGTGCGAGCGCAGCTCGAGTTTCTTCATGAGAGCGTCGTGATAATCCACAGTCTGAGCCAGCGGCACGTAGAACATCGGATGCGCAGGCCTGCTCAGCCCCCAGCCCGCAAACTTCGCATCGCGCACCACGCCGACGATACTGAATGTGCCGGCATATTCGGGCATGTCCAGCCCGAAGTGCTGTGCCAGCGGGTCTTCGTCGCTTTTGAAGAAGCGCTTCACGAAGGCCTCGTTCACGATGGCCACCGGCGCCGTCGTTTCGTTGTCCGCCGCGGTAAACGCGCGGCCGCGCAGAATCGCCATGCCCCAGTTCTGCAGATAGTTGGCGCTCACGCGATCCCACGAAGCGCCCGATTCACCGTCAAACTTTCCCGCGGGATGGCCGGCCACCATAATCAGTTCACCCCAGTTGTCGGTGAGCGGGTTATACAGCGCCATCCCGGATCCCTGCACTCCCGGGATGCGATTCAGTTGTTCTTCAAGCTGGCGATACAGTGCCTGTAACCTGGGCTGCGTATAACTCGCTGGCAGATTGTTGATATCGACCTCCACCCGCCCTTGCAGCTGATATCCGAAATCCTGATGTTCGAGCTTGTTCAGGCTTCGCGCCAGCATGGTCGCACCGGCGACCAACACAACGGACAAGGTGGCCTGCACAACCAGCAGCGCTTTGCGAGCGAAGGAAGAACGGTCGCGGGTGCCGCGGCCCGAACCTCGCAATGCCTCCGCCGGATCGGTGCGCGTCGCAATCCACGCGGGAGCCGCCCCGAAAATGATTCCCGTCACCAGCGCCAACCCGAAAGCGAACCCCAGCACGATGAGCGACGGCGTCGTGCTGATGGGAAGGAAATGGGAGCTGTGGAACGCCAGCGCCAGCAGCAACCGCGCGGCTGCCGTTGCCACCAAAAGTCCAGCCAAGGCGCCGCCAATGGCAAGCAGGACGCTTTCCGTGAGCGCCTGGCCAACGATCTGCCGAGGGGTGGCGCCCACGGCCAGCCGAATGGCCGTTTGCCCGCGACGCGCTACTCCTCGCGCCAGCAGCAGGTTCGCCACGTTCGCGCATGCGATCAGCAGCACCAACCCGCACACCGACAGCAGAATCTGCAGGCTGCGCCCGTACTCCTCCTTCATCACTGCCACCCCTGCTCCGGCGGGTACGACGTTGACCACCTGCTTGGGAAGCATCCGGATCACGTCAGCCATCCAGTTGGCGGGATATCCGGCATCGTTCTGCATCCACTGCCGCAGCACGCCGGTGAGGCGCGGTGCCATTGCCGCCGTCGAAGCTCCCGGCCGCAATCGCCCGATCATCCGCAGCCACGCAGAGACAGGCTGACGCAATAGTCCGCCTTCACCATCCATCATGGGTTCCTGTTGCAACGGTAGCCAAATGTCCGGAGGGTCGCTCTGCAACGTCTCGCCGAAAAATCCGGGAGGCGCCACGCCGATCACTGTGAAGGGATGGCTTTCCACCACCAGTGTCGAACCCACCATCGACGGATCGGCCCCATACGTTGTCTGCCAGACGCGGTGACTCAATACGATGACAGGAGGAGCGGCGGGAGTGTCATCCTCCGGAGTGAACACCCGGCCGCCGAAGGCCCCCACTCCAAGCGTGGCGAAATAACTGCCGCTGACATATTCCGAGCGCAAAGACCTGGAAGCCGACTCGATCCCTTGACGCCGCACGCTCATTCGCCAGCGACCGGCCTGGAAAGCTGCAACCTCTTCAAATTCCGGCGTTTCTGTCTTCAGGCGCTCGTACAAAGAGAACGAAAACATTCCCCACCGGTCTTGCGGACCCCCTTCCACGCAGCAATCGTCGCCGTCGCCGACCCGGTACAGTCGGCCGGGATCAGTCACCGGCAGCGAGCGGAGCATAACGGCATGGATCAACGTAAATATTGCCGTGGTCCCGCCGATTCCCAAGGCCAGCGTCAATACCGCCGCAGCGGTAAAAACAGGCGACAACCGGAACTGTCGCAGGGCATACCGAAAATTGCCGGGAAGGTTTGGCATGCAACACCTCTTTAGTGGTTACGTAGGTCAGCCGCTGAGGGTTCCCAATTTCAGCAAACTTCTATTTAAATGACGCCCTCAGCCGGCAGCGGGCACAATTCCGCTGGTGCTGCTTTACTGACGTTTCAGGGAGTCGTTTGTCACGGAGAGGCAACGGTTGAGGCAATCCGGTGCGTGGCTGCTACCCAGTAAGTGCGTAAACCGGGTTCTCGAGAGGGCAGATTCCGGGAAACGGCCTATTTTTTCAATCCGAGTCACTATGGCTATTCAACATTCGGTGGTGGGCCAGTTTCCGGTAATCCGAGTTAGCCCGCGGCTGCAAGGATCGTCTACTGCTACAATGTGCCATTAGTCCTCAAGGTAGCGTAACGTCTTTTGTGTAAATTCCGGTTTTGAGCGAAAAAAAGGGCGTACTTTCCTTTGGAGCGCGAACTCACAGAGGAGGTACACCCTAATGCGAGAACTGGAAGTCCTCGTGGATGGTCATCTTAAGCTGGACCTGGCCGACTGCCAAGAATTCTTTGAACAGGACCTTGCCGAGCACGTGCGTTCCGCAATCAAACGGCTGATCGAGCAGGCTTTGCTGGCCGAGCGCGACCGCCATCTCGACCTCGGCTACTACGAGCACGCTCCCACCGCCCGTCTGGACTACCGCAACGGCTACTACTTTCGCGATCTCACCACCAAGCTGGGCGTGCTCTGCCGTCTGAAAGTTCCCCGCACCCGCGGCGGGTTTCGCTCCCAATTCCTTCCGCGCTATCAGCGCCGCCAGCAAGACGTCAACGAACTGGTGCTCCAGGCTTTTCTGCGCGGCATCTCCACCCGCCAGGTCGGCCAAGTTCTCGAACCCTTTCTCGGAGAATGCTATTCCGCGCAGACCATCTCCAACATCACCCGCCAGCTGGACCACGCCGTCGCACAGTTCCATCGCCGCGCCCTGCGCGACGACTACCTCTACCTTTTCCTCGATGGCGTGTCGCTCAAAATGCGCGATCTCTCCGCTAAAGTCCGCCGCCGCATGGTGTTAGTGGCCTACGGCGTGCTCCCCAACGGCAAGCGCGAAATTCTCGACTACCACTTCGCTCACGGCGAAAGCGAAGCCGCCTGGCTGGAGTTTCTGCAAGGGCTGTTCCTGCGCGGCCTGGAAGGAAAACATCTCCGGCTGATCGTCACCGACGGCGGCAAAGGCTTGCGCGCCGCTTTGCCGGTGGTTTTTCCACGGGTGCCCATGCAACTCTGCTGGGCTCACAAGATGCGCAACATCGCCAGCAAAGTCGGCTCGCCAGGATGGCGCCTGCGTGGCCGAAGCCTCCGCCATCTACCGCGCCAGCAGCAGGAACGAAGCGCTACGCGCTTTCCGCCAATGGAAACAGCACTGGGAGCAGCGCCGGCCCACCGCTGTGGCTTGCGTCGAGCACAACCTGGAAGTGCTGTTGAACTTTTTCGACCTGCCGGAAGCGCATTGGAAAAAACTGCGCACCACCAACGTGATCGAACGCGCCTTCCGTGAAGTGCGCCGCCGTACCCGCCCCATGTCCAGCTTCACCAATCTCGAAAGCTGCGACCGCATCATCTACGGCGTCCTCTCGCACCTGAACAGCTCCTGGGAAAGAAAACCCTTTTTCAAATTTACACAAAATCCTTGACGGTACCGTCCTCAAGTTCTTATTGACGGAGAGAATTATGCTGAGTACTATATCGGTCGATCGTGTTTTAGTTCTAATGTCGAATTGGCTAGGAAAGGCAGCTCATTGCCAATGCGATTTCTCGAAAGATTCTGCATCCTCCTGGTCTTCTCGCTTGCCTTCGGTCTAATTTCTAGCGAAATCCCTGAATCGCTCAGCCTCTACGATGATACTTCCAACGATTTTCTCGTATCCCATCCTGCGCCCAAGATTGGAAGAGTGCAGACGGCCCGCCGAGAGGCAAATCCTCGGCAAGATGCGGCCCCGACAGCCGCGCGAGTCACGCTCCCAAGCCTTCTCCCCATTCATGGTACCCAGCCCGCACTCCCTTCCGGGCCGAATCTTCTGCGGTTGCTCTCCATTCAGCGGAATTGATCACTCCTCGCATTTAGCGCCGTTCGCCTAAAAAGGTCGGGGCTGTGCATGCCTTGGGGACTGTTTCATGAGCACTTCTCCAACGCAGGACGCCGATGCCACTGAGTTCCGACTCCTTCGGCCCAGCCGTGCTTCACCTCGAATTGGCCGAGTAACAAAAATCTTGGAAAGTTTGAGTTCCCGTCAGAAATAAGAATACCAGTAGGTAAGTAGTAGCTCTGTTCTGCCGCAATTCAAATAAGGAGAAAAAAAATGAATTTCAAGAAACAAACAGTAGTCCTCGCGTTGGCAGTGATTACAGCTTTGAGCATCACAGTTTCCATCGTTTCCAGTCACAGCATTCCAGCTAAACACTCGTCGGCGTTGTCAGACGGCCAAGAACGGACAATCGTAGGCGTGTGGCAAATGGCACTAACGACGGTTAACTGTCAAACGGGCGACGTGGTCCGCACTATTCCAGGGCTATGGACTTTTCACGAAGGCGGGACAATGTCGGAATATGCCAGTGCTCCCGGTCTGAGTCCGGCTCTGCGTGGCTCCGGCCACGGAGTTTGGCAGCGCGAACCCGGCTGGCAAGATTACTCGCTCACTTTCATCTTCTACCGCTATGACGCGAGCGGCGTTTTCACCGGATCACAGAGAGCTAAGATTGCCTTGAAACTCGGAGCAAGCGGCGATGAGTTTACAGCGACCTCAGCAATCGAGGGTCTCGATGCCAACGGTAACGTAATCTTCACCGCCTGTGGCACGCCCACCGGTACGCGGTTCGTTGGGTGAGAAGGGCAAACCGAAAACTGAATTCGTTAAGCGCAATCCTACTACCGTCAACCCCTTCGCTACCGGTGCCTGAATAAACGCGGTACCGGACAATTCAAATTGGCCCAAAAACGAGCCAAGGAAATCTCTTGACTTTCGCTTTTTGTTCGCCTATAGTGCGGGGCGGTAGAGGAAACGGGAGACGGGCGGCGTTCGGCTCCATTGCCTTTTTGGCTCTCACGAACTGGGCGCCGCCCGTTGAAAATTCCAAGCCCTAAGCGGGGTGAGGGGTCGACTCGAAAGAGAGATCCCTCGACTCCGGAAGAGATTGTACTCGGTCCGCTTCCCTGTGTTCACCGCTGTGCGGTGACAGTTAAGTTGACCGCTTTGCGGTCACAGTTATGTTGGCCGCTTCGCGGCCACCATTCATAGGAGCCGTTATGGACGTCTGTATTGAAAACGTATTCCCCGCAGTGGCGATGCCGTTCAATCCTTTTCACGAAGACGCGCGCGAAGAGAAAGGCCGCGGAGCCGAAGCGCCGCGCTGCAACTCGTGTAACGGGGCCATTCCGAACATTGTGCATGTGGATGTGGACGCGTTTTTTGCTTCGGTCGAGCAGGTGCTCAACCCCAAGCTGCGCGGAAAGCCGGTGCTGGTGGGGCGCGGCGTGGTCGCGTCGGCGAGCTATGAAGCGAAGGCGTGCGGCGTAAAAACGGCGATGACGTTTCGCGAGGCGCTGCGCATTTGCCCGAAGGCTGTGGTGGTGCCGGGTCAATATGAGCACTACGCGGATTATGCGGAGCGCGTGCGGCGGATTCTGGAGACGTTTACGCCCGCGGTCGAGACGGCTGCGCTCGACGATTTTTATCTGGATTTCGCGGGGACGGAGCGCCTGTACCCGAATTATGAAGCGGCGCTGCGGCGCGTGCAGTCGGAAGTGCTGGAACAAACCGGATTAAGCGTAAGCGTTGGCGCGGCGCGGACGAAAGTAGTGGCCTCGATTGCGTCGCGACTGGAGCGGCCACGCGGCTTCCGCATGATTGCGCCGGGAACGGAAGAAGACTTTTTGACGCCGCTGCCGGTCGAGAAGCTGCACGGGATTGGGCATGTCCACGCGGGAATGCTGGCGGAGCGCGGGATTGCAACCATCGGAGAACTGCGGCTGGTGCCGCGAGCCGCTCTGGAAGCAGCGTTTGGCGAAGTGATTGGAGGACAAATCTGGGAGCGCGCGCGCGGACTCGACGGGCGCGAAGTGATGATGCCGTCGACGCCGAAGTCGGTGTCGCGCGAAACAACAATTGAGGGCGGCACAATCGACACGGAGTTTCTCGGCGGCCTCATCGAATATTTGAGCGAGCGGATCGGCTCGACGCTGCGCGAATATGGACGGCAAGCACGAACGATTGGCTTGCGCATCCGGTATGTAGACCATTTTTCGGCACACCAGACGGTGCGATTGACGCGGCCATCCAATGACGAACGCGAACTGCTCTCGGAAGCAAAAGAACTTTTTGCGAAATTATTCACGCGGCGCGTGGCGGTGCGCCTGGTCGGCGTAAACGTGACCAATCTCGAAGCCGACCGTCGCCAACACGAACTCTTCGACACGGACGCCAACCGCCGCTGGTACCTAAACCGCGGCCTCGATTCGGTCCGCGGCCGCTACGGCTGGAACGCCGTCTTCTACGGCAACGGCCTCGAACTCCGCGAACATTACGCCACCAAGCCCGGCGGGCTGGTCCTCTCCACGCCCTGCTTATCGCGGTGAGTTTGCTGAAGTTTTTCCTCCCAGATTCCCTACCCTGCTTTTTGAATACAAGGGGCGCGTCCTCGCACGACGTGACTCGTGACTTGCATTTCGCGACTCATGGAAAAACCACTCTCGCGACTTGCGTTTCACGAGTCACCCGTTACGAGTCACGAATCACGTGTTTGTCCATCTCCATTGTCACAGCCACTATTCGTTTTTGCGGGGCGTGGCGCCGCCGGAAGAGATGATTGCGGCGGCGGCCGCGCAGAAGATGCCCGCCGTGGCGCTGACGGATACGAATGGGTTGTATGCGGCGGTGCCGTTTTATCAGGCGGCGAAAACAGCAGGCGTGAAGCCCATTGTGGGAGTGGTGATTGACGTCGAGTTTCGCGATTTCGCATTTCGCAGATCGAAAATCGGAAAACGAAGATCGAAATTCGCAGAGTGTGGCGGTGGTGCTGCTGGCGGCGGATATGGAGGGGTACAGCAATTTGTGCCAGTTGGTGACGCTGCGGCATTTGGGGACGACGGAATTGGTGAAGAGCAAAAGTTCCGGCGAGAACGATGGCCAGCCGCGGAGGACGAAGAGCGGCCGGTGACACTGGAGGAGTTGGCGGAACATTCCAGAGGCGTGATTGCGTTGTGTCCCATTGCCACCGCGAACGCACGACGCAGACGATCGTAGGGGCACGGCACGCCGTGCCCGTCCGGAAATTGACGCGCCGAGCGAGACGGGGCAGAATGGCATGGCAGGATGGAGCACGGCGCACAAGACGGGCACGGCGTGCCGTGCCCCTACGGCGCAACTGAAAGGCATTTTCGGCGACCGGCTGTGGATCGAGGTGCAGCATTTGTCTCCAGGAGACGGGCGCGTGCTGCGCGAGGCGGAGCGGATCGGGCGCGAGCTGGGTGTGCCGCTGGCGGCGACGAACAATGTTTATTTTTTGCGGCCGGAGGAGCATTTGCATCATCGCGCGGTGAATGCGGTGCGCACCGGCGGGCTGCTCACGACGGTGGCGGCCCCGGACATCACAACCGGCGAAGCGTGGTTCAAGCCGGCGGCGGAAATGCAAAAACTCTTCCCGGATCATCCGGAATTGCTGCGCGCGACGCTGGACATCGCGGATCGCTGCAATCTGGAGCTCACGCTGAACAAAACGATTTTTCCGGAATTTCCCGTGCCGGAAGGCGAGTCCGCGTTTTCGTATTTGTGGAAGCTGTGCTTTGCGGGCGCGCAGCGGCGCTACCGCCCCCTGCGTCCCGAAGTGCTCTCGCGACTGACGCATGAATTGGGAGTGATCGAAAAGCTGCACCTCGCGCCGTATTTTTTGCTGGTGTGGGACATCGTGGAAGAAGCCAAGCGGCGCGGAATTCCGGCGGTGGCGCGCGGCTCGGCGGCGAGTTCGATGGTGACGTATTGTCTGGGAATTTCCTGCGTGTGCCCGCTGCGCTGGGGATTGTATTTTGAAAGATTTCTGAACGAGCAGCGCGGCGATTGCCCGGATATCGACATCGACATCTGCGGCGCACGGCGCGATGAACTGCTCGACTACGCGTACGAGCGCTGGGGCCAAGAGCACGTGGCGATGATCGGAAGCTTTGTAACCATGCACGCGCGGCTGGCCATCCGCGAAATCGCGAAAGTTTTTGGCGTGCCGCCGGGCGAAGTGAACTATTTCACGAAGCGGCTGCCGCACCGGCCGGTGCGCGAGATTTTGCAGGCCATCGGCAACCTGCCGGAGTGCCGCAATCTGCCGGTGGATGACGAACCGTGGAAAACGGTTCTGCAGGTGGCCTTGCGGCTCGATGACGCGCCGCGGCACATGGGAATTCATCCCTGCGGGACAGTGATTTCCGCGCAGCCGCTTACACGGCTGACGCCGCTGGAACGCGCGACGAAGGGGATTGTCGTGACGCAGTACGACATGAATGCCATCGAAGCGCTCGGGTTGATCAAGATGGACCTGCTGGGGCAGCGCGGATTCACGACAATGTCGTTGGCGCTGGATAACATCGAAAAGGAGGTAGAGGAGGCAAAAGAAGTAAAGGAAGTAAAGGAGAAGAACAACGTCGCTCCGGATGGAGTTACGCCATGCCCAAAGCCGCGCGAGATTGATTTTGACGCGATACCGGAAAATGACCCGGCGACGTGCGACGTAATTGCCGCGGGAAGAACGATGGGCATATTTCAGATCGAGTCGCCGGCCATGCGCGGATTGTTGCACGCGCAAAAAGCGCGAACGCTGGAAGAGATGGCGGCGGCGCTGGCGCTGATCCGCCCGGGCGCGGCGGAGTACGGTTCGAAAGAGCTGTATTTGAAACGCCTGCGCGGGCAGGAACCGGTGGCGTACGCGCATCCGGCGCTCGAGAAAATTCTGGGCGATACGCTGGGTGTATGCATTTTTCAGGAGCAGGTGATGCAAATCGCGCAAGCGGTGGGAAACATGCCGCTGTCGGAGGCGGATATTGTGCGCCGGTCGGCTGCGAAATATTCGGGGCAGCGGGATCGCGAGCGGCTGCGCGGAAAATTCTTGAAAGCGGCGGAATTGATGGGACTCTCCGGTCCCGAACGCGAAGAAACCTGGATGATGGTGGAGAAATTCGCAGGATTCGGTTTCTGCAAAGCGCATGCGGCGACGTACGCGGATATTTCCTATCGCATGGCGTATTTGAAGACGCACCACCCGGCGGAGTTTCTGGCCGCGATGTGCAGCGCGGGCGCGGGGTTTTATCACGTGTCGGCGTATGTGGAAGAGGCGAAGCGCTGGGGGATCGAGGTGCGGCTGCCGTCGGTGAATCATTCGCGCATGCAGTACACGGCGGAGGCGAAGAGGCAACAGACAGGAAGGACGATGCCGCTTTTGAATGCGGAAAGACGACAGACAGGAATGTCTGTCCCACTTTTGCTTGCGGATGGAAAGCGCGCGCTGCGCGTCGGGCTGATGCAGGTGAAAGGGCTGCGCGTGGAAACGATGACGGCGATTGTGCGGGCGCGGGAAGAAGACGGCGCATTTCGGTCGCTCGAGGATTTTCTGCAGCGCGTACCGGTAGAGCGCGATGAGATCGAGGCGCTGATCAAATGCGGGGCGTTTGATGAAGTGGGTGATCAAGCGGGTAACGATGCGAGCGGAATTTCGCGGCCGGAGATGCTGTGGCGGTGGAATTTTCTGCAGGCAAGAAGTAAAGGAGCACAGCCAGGATTGGCTGCGCCGCTCGGAGGGCCGGATACATTGTTTGCTGATGCGAGCGCGGGTGAGGCGATCCGTGCGACTCTGGCGGGGATGCCGGCGGCGGAGTACACGCAGGAACAGCGGCTGCGATACGAGCGGGAAATTCTGGAGGTATGCGTGAGCGGGCACCCGCTGGATTTTCTGCCGCGAAATGGCGAGACGTGGAGCGACGAACTCGATAGATTGCGCGGGAAGCGCGTGACGCTGTGCGGATGGGTGGTGACCTACCGGCACGTGGGAACGAAGAATTACCGGAACATGATGTTCGTGACGCTGGAGGATCAGCGCGGGCTGTATGAGGTGGTGCTTTTCCCCGATGCCTATGACCGCTATGGCGGGCTGGTGTTTGAGACGCGCGCGATGCGCGTGACGGGACGCGTGGAGGAAGGCGGGCAGATCAATGGGGAGCGGATGGAAGCGTTGAAGAGGTGACTGGTGACAGATGATGCGTGACTGGTGACTCGTGACTGGTGGGAAAAACCGCGGGGCTGCGCCCCGCGCTATATTTTTCAAGGAGCCGACACGGAGCGGTTTGCGGAACATTTGGCAATCCTGATTCGGACAAAAACCTCAAAGACGATGGTGAGGGGCGGCAAAGAATGCTATTTCGGATAAGAAAACCAGATACGACAGCGACTACCTCGGCGGAGCCGGAAACGGGGCGGCCGGCGGGAACCGGTGAGGAGTGGCTGGGCCGGAACCGGAGCGCGAAGCGGCGGCTGTGGGAGCGGCTGAATCCGCGGCATAGGAAAGAGCTGCGCATGATCGCGGAGGCGCTGGCCATGCAGCAAACACACGCGAACCTGCCGGAGCCGCTGCGCGCGCGGTTGAGCGAGTCCATCGAACAAGTGGAGCGCCTGGCGCGGCGGATCGGAGCGCTGCTGGCCGAGGTAACACGGCGGACACCACCAGGCGCGTAAGAGTTGCGGGGCTGTGGCAGCGACCGCATACTGAAAATATGGCTGTCCCCAAAGTGCGCGGCTCCCTCTACGTTGCGGCGTTGGCTGCGGTCTTGTGCCTCGCGGCCATTTCGGCGCATGCCGATGAAATTCGCCTGAAAGACGGCAAGAAGCTTTACGGCGTGATCGTGGCGTACGAAGACAACATGTTCAAAGTCAAAACGGAATTTGGGTATGTTCTCGTCGAGAAAGACAAGATCGCGTCGATTGTTCCGTCCACACCCGCGAGCGCGGCGCCGAAAACCGACAAAGCACCTGCGGCAAAGAAGGAACCAGGCACCGATGCGGGCACGAAAGCAGAGCCAGCCGTAGCGTCGTCAGAAGGCGGAGCGCCGACGACGACGAATGCCAGCGCCAAGTCCGTGGACCCGGCCGCCGGCAAGCGTGAAATGAAAACTGCAAAAATCACAGACGCCGAAATGAAGCCTTCCGCTCCGGCGAAGACGACGACAAATGCGGTGGCCCCGGCCATCACGGCACCCGCAGCAACGCCGGGTTCAGGGCTGACGGCATCCTCCGCCCAGCCCGCGGCGCCGAAAGAGCCGGAACCGCCGGCGATGCGGGAAGAAATTCAAGGCAATCTCTACACGAACTACACGCACAGCTTCAAAATGTACAAAGCGCCGAGCTGGGCATTGATCGAAGATGCGCGCAAAGCGCTGCCAAACGCGATTGTGGCCTTGGGCACATCCAACCAATCGACTCTGATGGTGATCGGCCAGGAACAGACGAAACTTCCTCTGGAGCCGGCGGCAGTGGCGGTAGAAAAACGGCTGCGCGAGATCTACGACAATTACCGGAGTATCTCGCATCGCAAGACGGTGGTTGGCGGGTTGCCGGCGATGGAGTATCACTACCGCGGAATGGCGGACGACCATGATTGGTCTGGAACGCTGGTGGTGATCGTGCGAGGGGCGGACGTTTTGACGGTGCTCGGCATGACGTACGCGGATAATGACCTCATTCAGATCCAGGAAAATGTGATCGCGAGATCGATTGCCAGTTTGGACTTCAACGTACATTGAGTTCGTGGCTGGTGACTGGTGACTAGTGCCCCCTTGAACGAGCGCTCGCGCGCTTGCTGGAGGGATTTCGGTCTAGTTAGCAATGACGCCCCCTTCCCCCCCGGGTTTTTCATAAGTGTTGCTTCTAAAAGACTTAGAGTTTCTGTAAATTCTTTAGAATCAACACTTGTGGATCGTGGGATACGTGTTGATTCTAAGGAACTTAAAATTGGACTAGGACTGTGCAAATTGGGCGGATGTTGGCGCTTCAGATTAGACCGCGACTCACCTTTAAATGCGCAGCCAGTCAGTCTAACAAGAAAAAGCGGCAACCGAGGCTGCCGCTTTTTGGGGTTTTTCCTATCGCAAAGGATAAGCTCTGAAGAGGGTTTGTTCAAGAGACAAATTGGATGCAAAACTAAGGATTCAATTTGGACGTCGTGAACGAAACAGCTAAAGAGGCCGCGCCGTGTAATGGGCAGTTGAAAACCGTAGCATTGAGGTGCTAGTCGGAAGCGGCAGCGGCAAGGTCGGGGAATTTTTTATGTTCGCGAATGACGGCGATCAATGCCTGGGCGGCGCGAGGCAGGCTGCGGTCGCGGCGATAGACGAGGCCGAGTTCACGCCAGAGATCGACGCCTTCGACGTTGAGCAGCTTCACTTCGCCAGCCTTCACCTGATCGCGCGCGAAACTTTCGCTGATGAAGGAGACACCGGCGTCAGCGCCGACGAATCGCTTGATCATGCCGATGCTGGGAAGCTCCATCGCGACGCGCAGGCGGGCACGATAGGGGCGAAACAACTTGTCGAGAACTTGCCGTGTGAAGCCTGTGCGAGGAAAAATCAGGGGCTGCCCGGCGACTTCCTCGAGAGTGATCTTGGAGCGGTGGGCCAGCGGATTGCGGCTGCTGACCATGAAACGCAGGCGGTCGCGAGAGATGTGGTGAACTTTTAGAGTGGGCGATTTGATGGGGAGCGTCACGATGCCGACGTCGACCGAGCCGTCTTCCACGCGCTGCAAAATCTTGTGGCTGAAATTGCGGTAGATGCTGATGTGCACCTGGGGATAACGGCGCTGAAACTCCGCGAAAATGTCCGGAAGAAGATAAAGGCAGGTGGCTTCGTTGGCGCCGAAAACGAGCGGCCCCTGAACGACGTCGCCACGGTCGGCGACGAACTGAATGGATTCGTCGCGAAGGCGAAGAAGGCGCTCGGCGTATTCGAAGAGAACCTCGCCGGCAGGAGTTAGCTCGACGGATTTGGCGGACCGATCCAAGAGCCGGGCGCGATATGCTTGTTCGAGCTGGCGAATCTGCGCGCTGACAGCGGATTGCGAACGAAAAACTTTTTGTCCGGCGCGCGAGAAACTTTTTAGCTTGGCTACGTAGACGAAAGTGGCGAGTTGATCGAAGTCCATAGACAGGTCGCTCGGCAAAGATTATAGCGGAATGTCTCCGCCCAGTATGCGTGGAAAGCTGCTCTTTTCAAACTGGCAGCGACGCTCGAGAAAGCGCAGCGTCCCGCGGCGGACTGAAAATTAATTCGCGGTGCTTCAACCGGGCAAGCACCGGCTCCCAGGTGGCTTCGAGAGTTCCCTGGAAATGCAGGGGCTGTACCCGCAACATCGGAAGCGCTCCGCGGCGCGAAAGCAAACGAGAGGCGCGCGGGCTGGCGGTAAATTGGAGGTGCTCCTCCAGCACGCTGCGCAGCCAGACCTCTTCGCGCTGTTCGATTTCCGCAAGCGTAACGAAATCGCGATGAATTACCTCGTCGGCTTCGCCGCGCAGAACGTAGGAAAGGCCGCCAGTCATGCCCGACCCGAAATTCAGGCCGAGAGGACCAAGGACGAGCACGACACCGCCGGTCATGTATTCGCAGCCGTGCTGGCCAACTCCTTCAACGACCGCGAGCGCGCCGCTATTGCGAACGGCAAAACGCTCACCAGCACGGCCGGCCACGAAAAGCTGGCCCGAAGTGGCGCCGTAAAGAACCGTGTTTCCGGCGAGCACGTCGCCGCGGCGAGAGGCGGCGGAACTGGCAGTTATTGCGATCGTTCCGCCTGAGAGTCCCTTGCCGACGTAGTCATTTGCCTCCCCCGAAAGAATTAGGGTGATTCCATCGGCGAGAAACGCGCCAAAACTTTGTCCTGCGCAGCCGTGGAACTGCTTAGTCAAATTCTGAGCGAGGGGACGGACCTGGCTGCCGGGGCGGCGCCTGCGCATCAGTTCTCCGCTCATGCCAGCGCCAACGCTGCGGTCGGAATTTTGGATCAGCTGCGATTCGGTTTGGAGCTCGAAGGAGGCGTTGAAGTGAAGCGAGTCTTCGCGCGCGGCGGCGTGCAGCGCGGGAGATTGCTGAGGAGCGACGCGGCCGGACTCGGAAATCGGGACGATCAACAGCGGGATCCATACCGGAGCGCGCGCTGAGCCGGTCGTACCAGCCGGTGAGGTCGCTGAGGGAACGAGCGCCAAGCTGCGCGAGGCGATTGCGAACTTCTTCGCCGAGGGAGCGGAAGTAGGCGATCGACCATCTCCGGCTTTCCCGCGAATCGTGTGCGCAGTTTTTCGTCCTGCGTGGCGATTCCGACGGGGCAGGTGTTGAGATGGCATTGGCGCGCCATGACGCAGCCAATCGCGAGGAGCGCGGCGGTGCCAAAGCCAAATTCATCGGCACCAAAAAGAGCCGCGACAATGATGTCGCGTGAGAATTTCAGGCCACCGTCAACGCGAAGAGAGACGCGCGAACGCAGCCCAGCGCGAACGAGCGTATCATGAGTTTCGCGCAAGCCGATTTCCCAAGGCAAGACCGGTGTTTTTGATGGAAGTGAGCGGCGAAGAGCCGGTGCCGCCATTGTGACCGCTGATCGTGATGACGTCCGCGCCAGCTTTTGCCACGCCTGCCGCAATGATTCCAACGCCTGCGCCGGAGACGAGTTTTACGCCGATGCGCGCGCTGGGATTGACGGCGCGCAGGTCGTGGATCAGTTGCGCGAGGTCCTCGATGCTGTAAATGTCGTGATGCGGCGGCGGCGAAATCAGCGGCGTGCCGGGAGTCGCATGGCGAATGCGTGCGATATATTCGGTGACTTTTCTGCGCGGGAAGCTGGCCGCCTTCACCGGGCTTGGAGCCCTGGGCCATCTTGATTTCGAGTTCTTCCGCGTGGACGAGATAATCCGCGGTGACGCCGAAGCGACCCGAGGCGACTTGCTTGATCTTGTTGGCGGCAGCGGGCTCGAAGCGGTAGGTGTTGGGATCTTCGCCGCCTTCGCCAGTGTTGCTGCGGCCGCCGATCGGTTCATGCGCCAGAGCGAGAGTGCGATGAGCTTCGGGGCCGAGCGAACCGAGAGACATCGCCTGCGTGCTGAAGCGCGCGAACAATCGAGTTGAGCGGATTCCACTTCTTCGATGGAAACGGGCGTGCCAGGAACGGTTTCGAGCAAATCGCGAAGAAAGACGGCGCCTTGGAGTTCGGCTAATTCTTCAAAGGCAGAATAGTTGCTTCGGATTCGGGCGCGCGCACATGGGCGTGCATGCGGCGAACAACTTCGGGCGAAGTCGCGTGAAGTTCCGCGCCTTTGCGGAAGCGGTAAAGACCGGCGTCGCCGAGCTCATCGGATCCGGTGGAAAATGCTGCAGTGTGCATGCGCACATAATCCGCGAGAGAGATCATCGAGCGATTTCGGCCGGGATAATCGGCAGCATCTTCAAAAAACTCGGCGCAGAGATCCTCGGACAGGCCGACGATTTCAAAGAGGTGGCTGTTGCGATAGCTCGCGAGCGTGGAAACGCCCATGCGGGCGAGAACTTTGCGCAGCCCGGCAGTGATTGCAGTGCGCATGCGGCCTGGCCGCCGGGCTCGATGGACTCGGCAAAGTCGTCGGCCAGATAGGGCACGACAGCGCTGGCGCCAGCCGCGACGAGCAGCGCGACGTGATGCGTGTCGAAGACTTGCGCGGACTCGACGATCAGCGGCACATCCCACAAGCCCTCGCGAACCATCGCTTTCCAAACTGCGGCAGTGGCGAGAAGCGCGGGAAGCGCGCTGCTTTCCGCATTGATGCCGCGATCGGAAAGGAGGAGGAGGCCCGGGCGTCGCGCCGCTACTCAGAGGGGTAGAAGATAGCTGAGCAAAACTGCAGCGTGCGCCCGGGACTCCCAGGGACGGAAGAGAAAGTCATCTCGAGGCGAAGAACCGGGCCGAAGATTTCAGAGAGTTCTGCGAGCTGTCCAGCGGCTGAGCAACGGGCCCGGCAGGGTGACGCCGTCCTTCAAGATGCACGTCGAGAGACATGACGTGAGTTTCGCGCAGCGGATCGATCGGCGGATTCGTGACCTGCGCGAAGCGCTGCTTGCAGTAGTCCCACAGCGTTCGCGGAAGCGCGGAGAGAAAAGCGGGCGGCGCGTCGTCGCCCATGCTCCAGTCGGCTTCTTTGCCGTGCGTCAGGCGCAGAGAAAAGAGTTTTGAATTGATCTTCAGTCCAGCCGGAGGCGGCCGCGACGCGCTTTGGCTCGGCGCTGACAGAGGTGGTTCGTGGAGGCGGAACGCGCGAGCATGCGTCTGCAGGAATGCCGTGGCGCGACTTGCTGCATGGCCAGCCGCTTGAGAATGTCGCGCCAACGGAGAAAAAGTCCGGTTGCGGGATTTGCGAGAATCATTTCGCCCGGGCCAAGCCGCTGCCGTTCAGCGATTCGCGATTCTTCGAGATCGATCAGCCCGGTTTCGGAACCGGCAATCAATAGGCCGTCGTGCGTAAGCGTGTAGCGCAGCGGACGAAGTCCATTGCGATCTAGCTTCGCGCCGACGAACTGGCCGTCGGAGAAAATCAGCGCCGCGGGGCCGTCCCAGGGTTCGCTGTGCTGGGAAAGCGCGGTCAAGCGCCGCGCGCACGTCGCGTGAGAGCAAGCGGATCGTTTTCAAACGCGGGAGGAACCATCGCGAGCATGGCTTCTTCCGGAGGAGAACCCTGCGAGCAGGTTCACTCGAAACGCATTGTCGAAACTCGCGGAGTCGCTGACGTTTTCTTCCAGAGGAGTGAAACCACGGACCGACGGCTAAGCGTCCGCGCAATTCGGCGCGCTTTGGCGCGGAGCCAGCGGCGGTTGGAGACGATGGTGTTGATTTCGCCATTATGCGCGACGTAGCGAAATGGCTGCGCCAGATGCCAGGAAGGCTGCGTGTTGGTGGAATAGCGCTGGTGGAAAATGGCAAACGTCGTGGCAAAGGAAGGATCGCGCAGATCTTCGTAAAACTGAGGGAACTGCCAGGGGGTGAGTAGACCTTTGTAGACGACCGTTTGCGAGGAGAGCGAACAGATATAACAACGCGCGGGAGGAGCGATTCCGCGCGCTTGCGAAGAGGGCGAGCCGCCACTCAAAGCGGGCAGCGCCGCGCGAATTGATGAAAAGGCGCGACGAAAAACTGCCAAATCTCCGGCATCGTTTCGAGCGCGCGGCGCCCGAGAGAGTTGGTGTTCGTCGGGACGCGGCGCCAGCCAAGAATCCGCAGGCGCTCGGTGTCGGCGGCGGCTTCGATGGCACTGCGGCTCTTGCGGCGGCCTCGGAAGAGACGGAAGAAACGCAAACCCTAAACCAAAATTTCGGGCAAGCTCAATTCCCTGCTCTTTCGCGCGGGCACGGAAAAAAGCTCGTGCGGGAGCGAGGTCAGTAGACCGGCACCGTCGCCGCTGGCCCCGTCGGCGTCGACGCCGCCTCGATGGGTCAAGCGTTCGAGGGCGGTGAGCGAAATGTTGACAATCTCGTAACTGGCTGGGCCGCCGAGCCGCGCCACAAAGCCCGTGCCGCAGGCATCATGATCGGGGTGGCCCCAGTTCGGGTGCCGCGCGACTTGGGGAGGGACGCACCGTCGGTACATGCTTATTTATCAAGCCAGCAGCCTCTGGATGTACAACGCAGAATTTTCATTTATCAAATCGATTTTGTGGGGCAGGAGATTCTAAGCCGTGGATTATTAAAACCTTGTAACTTCTGAGAAATGAAAATCGCGGACCTTCATGGCGGGAACCACCATTTCGAATGCCTCTTCGCCAGTGGCGCGAACAGCGGGGCCCAGCAACTCGACGTTGCGAAGCATTTCGAGGATGGACTGATTAAACCGGAAATTACGCACTGCCGACGTTGTCTTGCCTTTTTCCACCAGAAAAAGGCCGTCGCGGGTCATCCCCGTCATGACCTTTTCGTAGGGATCGACTTCGCGAATATACCAGAGCCGGGTTACAAGCAGCCCGCGATCCGTCGTAGCCACCATCTGTTCGAGCGAGGAATCGCCGCCCGCGAAAACCAGGTTCATCGGAGCTTCGCCATATTCATTGGGAAGCGCAAATCCGTGCCCTGTTGGTTTTTTGCCGGCGGCTTTGGCACTGCTGCGCGCATAGACGAGATTCTGCGGCACGCCGCGATCCACAAGCAGGACGCGCTGGCGCGGCATGCCTTCGCCATCGAAGGGCGCACCGAGCTGCAAGGGATGATAAGCGTCATCGGTGATGGTGATATTCCTGCCGAAGAGCTGTTTGCCCATGCGTTCATTGAGGCAGGAACGCTTGTCTTCGAGGGCCGTGGCCGCGAAGTCGTAAAAAAGGAATCCAACGAGGTCGAGCACGGCGGCGGGTTCGAGAATAACGGTGTAGCGGCCAGGGGCGAGTTCGCGCGCATCCACCGCCAAGTGCGCCTTTTCGCTGGCACGCTGAGCTAGTTTTTGCGGATCAAAGTCGCTAACACTTGCGGCGTTCGCTTTCGCCCAACTCGCGGCGGGATTTTCTTGCATGGTTATCGAGAACTCGGCGTGCGTCTCGCGATGCGCCGCGAACAATCCGCGTGAATTGCCCAAAGCAGATTGCTGCAAGCCGCTTGCGAAGATGCCGGCGGCAACCTGGCCGCGCTGAATGGCGAGATCGCAGGCGCAGCGGACGGCGCGAGCACGATCTTCGGGCGTAAGCGCAGCGGTATCCTTCCTGAATCGATTCACCTTGCGATAGCGCTGTTTGCCGGGCAAGGGAAGAAGATGCGGATCCTTGGGCTGGCTGTGCGCAAGAGAAAGAGATGCTTCAATCGCGGCGCGGAGCGAATCTTCGTCGACGCGATTCGTGGTGGCGCGCGCGGTGCGACTGTCGACGACGGTTCGAATCGAAACATTCAGTCCGCGTTCGGCGACGTTTTGGTGGATGGCGTTGTTGGCAAAGCGCGTGAGACTGTCGGCGGTCTCGTCGACATGAACTTCCGTTTCGTCCGCGCCCGTGGATTTCGCGAGGCGCAGAACCGTTTCGATGATTCGGCGCAGCTCGCGCTCGGGAAGCAGCTGATCGGAAGGCGTGGCGCTTCTCCCTGCCGGTGATTTCTTAGTTTTGCGCGAGGGACTCATTGGTCTGAAAACGCCGAGCCAATCCGGACGTTGCGGAATCGCGCCGGGGCCGCCCCGTGCCCGGTACCCATGGTCTGCATGGGCTGCCCCTTGCCGCAATTCGGCGTGCCCCAAAGAGTCCAATGAGCGCGCGAGCAAATTGCATCGCACGAATTCCAGAATTCCGTGGTGATCCCGCTATAGCTGGGATTTTTCAGCATGCGGCTTTTTTTGCCCCCCTTGATTTCCCAGCCGATCTCCGTCGAAAACTGAAATTGATAGCGGCGGTCGTCGATGGACCAGGAGCGATTTGTCTCCATGAGGATGCCTTCGTCCGTATCGGCGATCAAATTGTCAAAGCCCCACGAGCCAGGATTGAGGCTGATGTTCGTCATGCGAATGATCGGAAGGCGATTCCAGCTTTCCGTGCGCATGGTGCCGGAGGAACGCTTCAAGCCGATTAAATGTGCAGTTTCGCGATTCGAGAGGTAGCCGCGAAACTGACCATCCTTGATGATATCCGTGCACTGCGCGGGCACGCCTTCATCGTCATAGGCAAACGTTCCGAGGCCCGGCCCATGTTCAAGCCGCGCATCGGCGACGACGTTCACAATCTCCGAGCCGTAGCGCAATTTATTAAGTTGGTCGAGAGTGAGAAAACTCGTGCCCGCAAAATTCGCTTCCTGGCCGAGCACGCGGTCAAGCTCGATGGGATGGCCGACGGACTCGTGAATCTGCAGACCGAGCTGGCTACCGCCAAGAATCAGCGTCCCCGTTCTCTCCGGGCATTGCGCCGCGGAATGCAGCGCGGCAGCTTCCTCGCCCACGCGGCCCGCATGCTTCAACAATTCGAGCGACTCGACAAGCTCGTAGCCCTCCAAGGAGTGCTGTCCGCCAAAGCTGTTTGGATAGGATCGCTTCTGAATCTCATCGCCCTTGAAGGAAGTCGCAGCGATGCCGCAGCCTGTGATCATTTTTCGCTGATGAATGCGCGAGCCGATGCTGGAAGCGAACCAGGAATCTATTTTGCGAAACTGCATGCCGGTTTCGGTGAGCGTCACACCCTTGACGCGACTCATTTCCGCATCCGCAGCGAGCAGGAGAGCTAGCTGGGTTTCCAGCGGAATTTCGAAAGGATCCTTGCAAAACGGGCTCTGCCAGCTATCCACGAAGGCGGCTTCCTCGACCATCTCCACGTCTCCGCGCTTCGCGAGTGCGGAGGCTTTGGCAATGGAGACAGCCTGTGCGGCGCATGCGGAAACGCCCTCACGGGTTAGCCGGTCAGTGGACGCGAATCCCCACGCGCCATTTGCCAAGGCGCGAACGCCGATTCCGATTGATTCGGATTGCGCAAGGGTTCCGACCTGCCCGTTTTTTGTGGTTAGGTCGCGCTGCCGCAGATGCATCACGCGAACATCGGCGTAGGTCGCGCCTTGCAATTTAGCAGTTTCCAACGCCAGGCTAGCCAAGTCATACATTTCGGGTGGGAATCACTCCGACAGTTTAGGATCCGCTCTTTGCTGGCGGGACATCTATGATGTCATCAAGGACGAATTGCTGTCCATTCCAGCGAAATCGGAAGCGCCGCTCGCCCTCGGAGCAAGTGTTGCAAGACTTCTCATCCGGATAGACGGGATACAATTCCGCCAGCTTTCCGCCGCTGATTTCCAGGCGAACGTGGCCGCGCAGCCCTTCGTACGGGTTTCGTCCCTTGAATAGCTTGGGCATCGGCTCAATCGGCAGCACAGCGACCTTGCCGTCCGGCATAAGTTTCAAGACGCCAAAAAAGTCCGCGCCGCCGTTTCCCGAAAGGCAGCTCCATCCTTCTAGCGCGGCTTCTTCTTGCCCGTCGCCATCCAAGTCACCATACTGCACAGGCGCCAAGCTCTGAATGGGCGCTTGGCCTTCTCCGCAATCCGTTGCAAGGTCCGCAAGATCAGGATTCAGCTCAGCAAGATGTTTTTCAAGAAAGGCTTTTAGATTAGCGCCACGGATCCCTTGAGCGCTCTCCGGCATTTGCGGCTTCGGATCCGGCGTTCCGGGAGGCGCTGCGGGCGACGCAGCGGGCGGCGAAGTTGCCGCGGGCGGGCGTGCTGAAGTCTGGGACTTGTTGCAAGCCGCCCACGGCAAAGCGCAAGCAAGAAAACTCACAATAGCAGCCGAGCGAGCAGTTATCACGCGCACGTATCCTATCCCGCCTTCCTTGGCACAAGCAGAATAGCGGCATCTTGGGGGCGTGCTGTTCGCTAATCGTCCTTGCTTGCCGAATCCGCTAACCCAAAAAAAAGGGCGCTATCGAAGGGATAGCGCCCCGAGAAAACCAAGTGTGATGCTTTGGGCTAGGTGCCTTCTTGCCAGGAAGCCAGATAGTGCTCCTGCTCGGCCGTCAGCTTGTCCAGTTTGTGGCCCATGCTATCGAGCTTGAGGCGTGCGATTTCCTTGTCGAGATTTTCAGGCACGACATACACCTGCGGCTTTAAGTCTTTGTAGTGCTGTTTCAGGTATTCGGCGGAGAGGGCCTGATTGGCAAAGCTCATGTCCATTACCGCAGCCGGATGCCCTTCCGCGGTAGCAAGATTGACGAGGCGGCCTTCCCCGAGAAGATAAACCTTGCGGCCATCCTTGAGCAGATATTCCTCCACAAGCGGGCGCACTTCGCGCTTGCCGGAAGACAGGCGCTCAAGCGACGGAATGTCGATTTCCACGTTGAAGTGGCCCGAGTTGCAAACCACTGCGCCGCTCTTCATCGCTTCGAAATGCTCTCCGCGGATGACGTTTTTGTTGCCCGTGACGGTGATAAATACGTCGCCCTGCTTGGCAGCTTCCGCCATGGGCATGACGCGGAATCCATCCATCACCGCTTCGATACCCTTGGTCGGGTCGATTTCCGTGATAATTACATCCGCGCCGTGGCCCTTGGCGCGCATCGCGATGCCGCGTCCGCACCAGCCGTAGCCTGCAATGACGACTTTGAGCCCGGCGATGAGCAGATTAGTGGCACGAATCACGCCATCCAGAGTGGACTGCCCGGTGCCGTAGCGATTGTCGAAGAAATGCTTGGTCTGGGCGTCGTTGACGGCGATGATCGGGTACTTTAGCGTGCCGTCCTTGGCCATTGCGCGCAGGCGAATGACGCCGGTGGTAGTTTCTTCGGTGCCGGCAATTACATTAGCCACCAAATCGGTGCGCTTGGAGAGCAGCATGGTGACCAAGTCGGCGCCGTCGTCCATCGTGAATTGCGGCTTGTGCTCGAGCGCCGCGCGTAAGTGCGAGTAATACGTCTCGTTATCCTCGCCCTTGATCGCGTACGTCGGAATGTTGTAGTCGCGGTTCAGCGAAGCGGCGACTTCGTCCTGCGTCGAGAGCGGATTCGAAGCGCAAAGAACCGCATCGGCGCCGCCATCTCGCAAGGCAATCATCAGATTCGCCGTCTCGCTCGTCACGTGCAGACAAGCGGAAACCCGCAATCCCTTGAGCGGCTGTTCCTTCACAAAGCGCTTCCGGATCGATTCGAGAACGGGCATCTGCTGATGCGCCCACTCGATCTTGCGCTTGCCGGCGTCGGCCAGCCCGATATCCTTGACATCACCCTTTTTCAGTTCCGCTGTAGCCACACTCATTCTCCTTGATCAAATTTCTGCACCGCGAAGGGACTTCGCGCTGAAAAAAGATACCGCCGTGGGAATCGGCGTATCTAGCCGATCCTACCGGTGTGCCGCAGCTTCCACCGGGGCTGCTGCTCCCAACCCGGCCGCTTTGCGAAGAGCATCCGCGCGATCGGTGCGCTCCCAGGTGAAGCTTGGTCCGCTGCGTCCGAAATGCCCGTAAGCGGCGGTATCCTTGTAGATGGGGCGGCGAAGATCGAGCGCTTCGATGATGCCCTTGGGCGTCAGGGAAAAATATTCGCGGATGAGGGTGGTGATTTTTTCGTCGGAAACGGCCGCTGTGCCGAAAGTATCGGCCATCACGGAGACGGGCTCCGCCACTCCGATGGCGTAAGCGAGCTGAACCTCCACTTTGCGCGCCAGTCCTGCCGCAACGACGTTCTTGGCGATATAGCGAGCCATGTAGCAAGCGGAGCGGTCCACCTTCGAAGGATCCTTGCCGGAAAAAGCCCCGCCGCCGTGACGACTGTAGCCGCCATAGGTATCCACGATGATTTTGCGGCCGGTTAAGCCCGCGTCGCCCATCGGTCCGCCGATAACAAAGCGTCCTGTGGGATTGATGTGATACTTGGTCTTGCTATCCAGCATTGCCGCGGGAATGATCGGACGGATCACATGCTCGGTGATGGCATCGCGGATATCAGCGTTGGAAACCTTTTCGCTGTGCTGTGAGGAAATAACCACGGTATCGACTCGGACGGGGCGGCTATCGCGATATTCGATGGTCACTTGGGACTTGCCGTCGGGCCGAAGAAAATCAACTTTGCTGGATTTGCGAACATCCGTGAGGCGCTGCGTGAGACGGTGGGCGAGCTGGATAGGCATGGGCATCAGTTCTTCGGTTTCATCGCAAGCGAAACCGAACATCAGGCCCTGATCCCCCGCCCCGCCGGTATCGACGCCCATGGCGATATCCGGCGATTGGCGTTTAACGGTGCACATCACAGCGCATGTCTCAGCATCGTAGCCGTATTTCGCGCGGTCGTAGCCGACGCCCCGGATGGTGTCGCGGACCAGTCTGTCGTATTCGATGTGCGCGGTTGTAGTGATTTCGCCCGCAACAACGGCGAGTCCGGTGGTGACCAGGGTCTCGCAGGCAACTCGTCCCTTGGAATCCTGCCTGATTACTTCGTCGAGAACCGCATCGGAAATTTGGTCGGCAATCTTGTCCGGGTGGCCTTCAGTGACAGACTCGGACGTGAATAGAAAGTTGCGTAAGGCTTCGCTCAAAAGACATTCTCCTTCGTGAACCGCAGCGGCCCAGCGGCCGGGAAAGGCTATTCACCAGTGTATTCGATTAACCTTTCAAAAGTACCATCGGAAGGCCTAAGAATCAACGCATTGAGCTTAAATGACTTATAGGCGCAGCGAACGGTCGAAATCGAGGGGTGAACGGTGCCTACGTGCAGCGGGTGGGGGCGGCGCTAGGCGACATCTTCGTCCTCTTCCGGCTGAATATCCAGCTTCCCCTTCGTCTTCTTAGCCATTAGGTAAGAACGGATGAACGGGTCAATGTCGCCATCCAACACCCGGTCCACGTCTCCGGCGCTGAATTTGGTGCGGTGGTCTTTGATCATCCGATAGGGCTGCATGACGTAGGAGCGAATCTGGCTGCCGAAAGAGATGTCCAGTTTGCTCTCGTCGAGCTTGTCGGTATGCGCCTGGCGTTTTTGAACTTCGAGGTCGTATAGACGCGAGCGGAGCATCTTCATGGCGATCTCGCGGTTCTTGTGCTGGCTGCGCTCGGCCTGGCATCCCACCACGATGTTAGTTGGTATGTGGGTGATGCGCACGGCGGTCTCGACCTTGTTCACGTTTTGACCGCCCTTGCCGCCGGAGCGGAAGGTATCCACGCGCAGGTCTTCCGGTCGAATGTTAATTTCGATGCGGTCATCAATTTCTGGAATTACAAACACGGAGGCAAACGAGGTATGGCGGCGGGCCGCCTGATCGAACGGCGAGATTCGCACCAGGCGATGCACTCCAGTCTCTCCCGAAAGCAAACCGTAAGCGTTTTCTCCGGCAAATTGAATGGTAGCAGACTTGATGCCCGCTTCCTCGCCGGGAGTCTCGTCCAGCACGGTGGCATTCATGCCTTTGCGTTCCGCCCAACGCAGATACATGCGCAGCAGCATCGAGGCCCAATCCTGCGACTCTGTGCCGCCGGCTCCGGGCTTGATGGTCATGATGGCGTTGAGGTGATCGGTCTCGCCGGAGAGCAGCGTCCTGGTTTCGAGCTCGGCGACGTAGTTCTCGGCGGCCGTCAGCTCGCGGTCGAGGTCTTTCAGAAGATCGTTGCGCTGCGTGGCGTTGGTTTCTTCACCTGAGAGGCTAATGTACGTCTCGATGTCGCCGGAGATGGAAGTGAGCTTGTCGTCCGCGGCAATCTGTTCTTCCGCGCGTTTGCGATCTCGGAGAACAGCTTGTGCTGCTTCCTGATTGTTCCAGAATTCAGGGTTAGCGACGCGGGCTTCGAGCGATTTCAGGCGTTCGCGGTATTGCGGCGCGTCAAAGAAAGCTCCGGACGAGCGAAATACGTGGCCGGAGGCCTTCGTAACGGTATTGGAGGTCTTCAAGAATCATGAGTTATTCAGCGGTGTCCCGAAGCTTCTCCGGGACGCTTCACGGCCTTTCTAAAAGTTAGAACTAATAGAATACCGGAAACAATCACGCAGAGCCAGGCGAACCAATCGCCAAAGCGCGTATAGATCGTTTTGTCCGTGCGAAAGTCATAAGGCAAATCCGCCGCGGCGCGCACGTCGCGGGGCAACGGACGAATTATTCGGCCATAAGGGTCTATCGAAGCCGTGATGCCGCTGTTCGTTGCGCGCACGATCCAGCGGCGGTTTTCAACTGCGCGAACACGCGCCATGCGCAGATGTTGCTCCGCCGCGGCGGAGTGCCCAAACCATCCGTCATTCGAAATGTTTACGAACAACTGCGCGCCATTCTCGGCGAAGTGGAGAATCTCGCCTGGGTAAATGGCTTCGTAGCAAATGAACACGCTAAACGAATACCCGTTCGAGAATCGCCCGACAGAGTGTTTGGCGCCCTTGCGAAACCCGCCGACTTCGCTCGAGACATTGGACACCACGCGATGGATCAGTGGAAACGGCTCGTATTCGCCGAACGGAACGAGATGCACTTTGTCGTAAGAAAACACACGGTGCCCCTGCCCATCAAACATCAAAGCGCTGTTATACGGCGCCATGATCGTGTGGGATGTTCCACCCGCGGAAACAGCCTCCGGCTTCCACTCGACCACTCCGACAATGAATGGATGGCCCAAGCGAAACGCCAAACCGGAAGCTAAATGCACAAATTGCACATCCTGATAGGTAAAAGGCGCCGGCGCTTCCGGCCACACCAGCAGATCGGGATGGCTGGCCGCAGGCGCAAGGCTGAGTCGCTGTATCTCGTCCAGGTCGGAGGCATGGAGCGTGAACCAGTCGGCCGGATATTCTTCCACCTCAGGAAAATTGAGCTGCACCGCGCGCGCCGTGTGGTTGGCCACGGCCCTTGGCACGAAGTGCGGTCCTGCGAGCATTACCACAAACAGCAGGATAATCGTAGCGACCAGAATCGTCAGCCGCCTTCTCGGCGAGTAGGTCATGTCCGCAGCGCACCACGCGAGGAGTGCATTAAACGCGGCAACGAGGAACGACAGCCCGTAAATTCCAGTGATCGTCGTCAACTGGACGAGCGCAACATTTGCCGCCGCCGGATATCCAAGCAAGTTCCAGGGAAAGCTGATTTCAGGCAGCCAGGTGCGATACACCTCTAACGAAACCCACAGAAACGGCGCTCCAACGCACGCAAGCGTGATACTTCGAAGAGAAAGCCGTTGGATGGCCCAAGTGATCGCTCCGTTCGCGGTGGCCCAAACTGCTGCGATCAACAGTAAGACTCCCCAGCCGCCGGCCGGGGAGATCCCGCCATGGACGGCGAGCACTTCCGCAATCCATGGCACGGAAGTCAGCACAAAGCACACGCCATGCAGAAATCCGCACAGGAAGGCCACGCGCGGCCGCGCCCCGAAGAGCGCCATCAACAAGGCTCCAACGCATACCCAGGAATAGATGCCGAGGTAAAAGCCAGTGTAGGAAAAGGAGAGCGCCGCACCGGAGAATGCGGCGACGAAAAGTCTCATCCAAGCTGGAGTTTCACTTCCGGAATGCGGACGAAAATAGCCGAGCCACGGCCGTCCAGGCATCAGTGCTTCACGATGGCCTTCTTGAACCCCGCCATCTCGAGGCCTTTCCTGGCGTTGTCCACGGCTTTCTGATCCGCGTAAGGTCCAACCAAAACATGGTAAAACCTGTCGCCCCGTGGCGGCTGCACAAACGTTGGAAAATTCTTCCTGCGCAAAGTATTCGCCAGCGCCATGGCGTCCGCTTCGTGCGTCGTCGCGGAAACTTGCAGATTCCATCCCGCACTAAGAGGCGCCGTAACATTCGTCTTCGCGGCTGCATTGACCTGCTTCGTCGAATTAACGCCCTTGCCCGCCGCTGGCACCGCCGCTGTGCTTACTGCAGGCTTCAGCCGGTCGTCCGTCTTGTTAGAGTCGCCGGCGTGATAAAACTCCCAATCAGATTTTGAGGGTGCCACTGCATCCGTCTGCGCCTCGGGAGCAGCCTTCTTGCTCGAAGGCCTCGGGGTAACTTCGCTCTTGGGAAGAATCTCGCGGTCCGGCGAGCCGCGCAGGTTCGTCGCAGCGCGCACTTGGCCGTCATATTGGTCACGCCCCATGACGTAACCCAGCGTAAAAAACAGGCCCGAAAACAGCAGCATCAGCATGAACAAACCGATGACGTGCCGCCCTTCGAGCACCCGCTCCCCGCCGCCCCGCCGTTTTCCTCCAGAAGCCATCCTTACTTCTTCTGTCCCCCTAACGCTTGAACCCAGCTATTAATGATATCGATGGGCAGCGGGAAAACAATCGTTGTGTTCTTCTCGACACCTATCTCCGTCAAGGTCTGCAAGTAACGCAGCTGTATTGCCGACGACTGTGTCTCCAAAACTTTCGCGGCATCGGCAAGTTTTTGTGATGCCTCGAACTCGCCCTGTGCGTGGATGACCTTGGCACGCCGCTCGCGTTCCGCTTCCGCTTGCTTGGCGATGGCGCGCTGCATCTGTTCCGGAATGTCGACCTGCTTCACTTCCACCTTGGACACTTTGATGCCCCACGGCTCGGTGTCCTGATCGAGAATAATCTGCAGCTTGGCATTCACCTTGTCGCGCTGCGAGAGAATTTCATCCAGCTCAAACTGGCCAACGATGCTGCGCAGCGTGGTTTGGGCAAGCTGCGACGTGGCGTATTGATAGTTCTGCACTTGAGACATTGCGAGATTGGCGTCTACAACGCGGAAGTAACAAACGGCGTTCACCTTCACGGACACGTTATCGCGCGTAATGATGTCTTGCGGCGGCACATCCAGAGTCTCCAGCCGCAGATTGATGCGATAGAGCGTCTCGATCGGCCAAAAAACCAGCCTCAGGCCCGCCCCTTTCGCCTCAGGCAACAATCTTCCGAGCCTGAGCACTACACCGCGTTCCCATTCCTTGATGATGTAAAGCGAATTCCAAAACCAAATCAGAAAAATCCCGGCAATCACAGCCAGCCCAAGAAGACTAATCTCCATGTTCACCCTCCCGATCGCAAATGCATTCTACTTGTTTTCCGTAGCCGCTGCTTCCTCCGGTTCAACGTGCAGCTTCAGGCCATCCACGCTGCGCACTCGCACCGGTTTTCCCTCCTGCACCGCGCGCGGGGAGATCGCTCGCCACAATTCTCCGTGCACCCGAATCATTCCCTCGGCCCCGGCAGGCAAACCGGAGATAGCAATTCCCTCCTCGCCAATCAACTCTTCGCTTCCGGTCGTTGATTTCCAAGTCCGCGAGCGCAGAACCAGCCGCATCAGGAATATGGTAATAAGTGCAAACGGCAATGTAGCGGCCAGCGCGACTCCCAGGCTCACACCCCCGGAGGTCAGCGGCGAGCGAATCAAAAACATTGCGCCCAGCACCATCGCCACAATGCCACCCACTGCGAGGACACCATGGCTCGTAAATTTCGCTTCCAAGATAAATAACGCAAGCGCCAGCAGAATCAAGAGCACACCCGCGAAGTTCACCGGCAAAAGGTGCATCGCATATAACGCCAGCACCGAGCAAATGCCTCCAATCACTCCGGGAGCAATCATCCCTGGATGCGTGAACTCCGTGTATAACCCAAGCACGCCAACCAGCAAGAGCACGAAGAAAACGTCCGGCTCAACGATGCGCGCAAGAAATTTCTGCCGTCCGGAAAGTTCAAAGGGAGCGAACGTGGCATTCTTCAGCGACAGCACCGTTTTCGTGCCGTCGAAGCGCGTGATTGTTCGTCCGTCGAGCTGGTGCAAAAGGTCTTCAGGTGAAGACGCGATCAGATCGATGAGCTTCCCGTCGAGCGCCTCTTTTTCCGTAAACGCTTTCGCGGCCGTCACCGCCGTCTCCGCAAGCGTTGGATTGCGGCCGCGCTTCTCCGTGTAGCTGCGCAAAAAGGCCGTCGCATCATTCAAGATCTTCTTACGCATGGTCTCGTCAATCTGCAGTTGCCATCCGCCAATCGCAAGCACCGGGGAAGCTGCGCCGGTGTGTGTCGCCGGAGCCATGGCCGCTACGTCCGCCGAGAGAAGTATGAAGAAGCCCGCCGACGCCCCGCGCGCGCCCGTAGGCGATACAAAGACCGCCACGGGGACCGTCGATGTCAAAATATGCTGGATAATTGCTTTCATCGAGTCACTCAGGCCACCCGGCGTATCCATGGTGATCAGAACGAGCGCGGCGTGGCGGCTCGCGGCGTCGGCAATTCCCTCGTCAATGTACGTGGCCAGCACGGGCTCGACTTCGCGGTCAAGATCGAGCCGTAAGACGACTGGATTGGAGGAATTCTCGACGGCGGTCGCCGGTGGAAGGACAAAGAACGCCACGGCGCAGATCGCGCAAAGAAGCGCGAACGCTGAAGCGCCAACACCTCTTGAGTGACAATTTTGTTGAACCAGACGATAAGCGCTCATTTCGCGCCTCCCGAAGGCTTCACTTTCTGGAGACTTTCCAGCAATGCCTTGGCATCGGAATACTTGGGCGCAAGCTTCAAGGCGCGCTGCAATTCCGTGCGCGCAAGGTCCAGCTTCTTTTGCTCGAGATACACGCGCGCAAGCGTGGTACGCACCACTGCCGAGTCTCGGATTTGTAGCGATGCCTGCAGCTCCTTGGTGCAGTCGTCCAACTGGCCGCGTCGCCGATAGACTTCAGCTAGCCCATCGTGCCCAGCTGCGCTGGATGCATCGGCGGCCAGTGCCGCGCGAAACTCGCTTTCACCCTTATCCACGCGGCCCGCAGAAAGCTCCTGCCGCCCGCGGCGTATGTGCGCCCTGGGAGTGTCCTCAGCCGCCGTTGCGGCGGGCGCGTTCGCGGAATCACCCGCCGACGCAATTTCCAACCGCAATGCCGTGGTATCCAGATCGGTGTGCACGCGCTCTAAATGCGAAATGGTGTCTTTTTTAGCGTCCAGACGGAGCACCGGAAGACCATCGGGACCAAAGGTTTCCGCTGCAGTTTCGCGTTCCTGGTCGGCTTCGGCTTTCTTGCCCGCCTGCTCGAGCGACAAAATCATGAGTGCCCGGTTTTCCGCGCTGTCTGGCTCGCGCCTTGCCGCGTCACGAAAATATTCCGTTGCCGCAGCGAAATCTTTCGAGCCGAGCGCCAGCAATCCCAGGTTGAACGGATAATCGTCCTCGTCGGGATCGAGCTCCGCCGCACGGCGAAGATCCGTCATGGCTGCGGCTGCCTTTCCCTGGCGCGCCCGGGAAAGTGCAAGATCATTCAGAATCTCGGGCAGGTCCGCGCCGGAAACCATGTTGCCCCGCAAGTCATTCTGCAAGGACGTAAAGACCTCTTCGGCTCGGTCCGGCTGATTCATCAGCAACCGGCAAGCGCCCGTCGCAAAAACGGCTTCAACATAGCGATCGTGTGATTTGGGAACTTTGGCAAACCACGGCAGCGCCGAGTCGCAGTCGCGACGGGAGTAGTAGGCATCGCCAATCGCGAAATCCGGATCGGGCCACTGTGGCTCGAGGCGCGCCGCCTCCCGAAGCTCCCGCAGCCGGGCATCATCTTCGTTCGCCAGCAAACCGCGGATGTAATGCTCGAACGCGTCAAGCCGCAGCGGCCGCTGCGCTTTCGAGAATTCCTCAAGGCTTCGCGGGTAAGCGTGATCGTTGGCGGCGAGCAATCGCCAGAGCATCTTCAGGTGCAGCTCCATCAGCGAAGTAAGAGAGCCTTTCTCATGAATCGCAGGAAGCAGCCGGATTGGGCTGATCCGCAGAATCTGAGACTCGATCGTGAGGGATTGTCCATCGGACAAATATCTGCCAAAAACGACAAAATCCGCGTCCATGTTCTGGGCGATGCGCAACATCGAAGCACGGCTCAGTTTTGCCGTGGGAGGAAGCCCGGAGCGATCCAACTCTTCCGTTCGCCCCGCATGCGTATAGACTTGCTGCCCAGCCGCGGAAAGCCGCTGGATGGTCAGTTCCTCGATCCCTTCGCCAAGCCAATCGAGCCGGGAAGAAGCTCCCGCATTCTCAAATGGGAAGACGAGATAGATTCCGCTTGGGGAGGCCTCGGAGGACACACTTCGAGCGCTCGTGGATGCTCCCGTTGCCCTGGAAGCGGGCGCAATCAAATTAGATTGTTGCGCGAGCACGGGAGAAAGAACCACCGCGCCTGATACGAAAATTATGCAGGAAATAGCTAACGAATGCGCGCTGAAAACAGGCCGCTTCATGCTTGTGTTATTGTAGCAGAGGCGCGCGGCGCCGTTGCCTTAGAAGCTTTACATTCTCGGTGATTTAGACACCACTCAATAACGCAAGGTTTGCGCTAATGAGCAGTCCGGGCTGGCTTGGTCCGCCGTCGGGGCTATTTCTGTCTGCTGACTCTAAGCTCCATGTAGTTACGTGGCGGCTGGGTGCCGATTGTAATTTCCGTCAGTTCGGTCCAGTCTCCCTCCTCGTTAATGCGCAGCATGGAACTGGTTTTTATTTCTCCCAGCGCGAAGCCCCACAGGATTCCCTGGCCATCCTCGGCCAACGTTAACTCGGTCTCAAGGTAACGGCCGTCGTTGAACGCGCGCATGATGTATCTTCCGGATTGGTCGTCATAGGAAACGAAGGCCAGGGCTTGGAGTGCGGTCTTTCCATCGCCCTTACTGCATCCGATCCCCTCTATGGTCAGAATTAAACCATTCAGCTTGTACTGGGCTTCTTCCTGCTGGTTCAATTCAACAGTTTCGTGGGGACCACGCAGAATACGCCCTTCTCCAACCCATCTTCCAATCAGGAAGCTGAGTTGCTTCATTGCCGCGCGCTGCGCTTCAACGTCCGGCATCCTGAGTGGCTGAGTCATGCGTCTCGAGGAGGAAACACAGTTCCAACTTAATCCCTGTTTATGGGATCAGAATTCTGACGGGTGGATGATTTCGCGGGTCCCGCTGCAAGCACTTCAATGGATTAAAGCTGCTCCGGCTCTGCCGGTCTCGGAACGAGCAGTTCCTGCACTACCGGGCTCTTCAGCGCCGCTGCAAATGCCGGGTCCTTTTTTATGTCCGCGAGGTCTTTGTAGCCCTCGTCCTTAGCCTTGCGAAGATAGTGAATGCAGCGGTCCAGGTCGCCCGCCTGCGCGAAGGACTTTGCCAGCAGGTAGTCGAATTTCCCGTGGTCCTCCACCGAACGGTCTTGCAGGACAGACCCGTTGCGCGATCCATTGTGCTCGAAAAGCAGGGGATCAAGTGTCAATGCCTGACGAAACGCGGAAATCGCTTCCTCGTATTTTCGCTCGCCGAAATATGCATACCCAAGATTGCTGTACAGCACGGCCATATCGTCGCGCATCTTGATCGCCTTTTCATAGGCTTTTATGGCTTTGCGGAATTTCTTACGCTGATACCAAATCGTCCCAACATTGTTTTCCGCGTCTGCATAACGCGGGTCCACCTTGACCGCTCGTTCATAATATTTCAGCGCCGGTCCCAGCGCCTCCTGCTGGTGCATCGCGATTCCCAGCTTGTTCAAATAGACGGGATTTCGCGGATTTTTGTCCGAGAGTTTCTTGAACTGCTCCGCGGCCTCGCGATATTGCTTGCGGACCATGTAGAGGTCGCCCATCTGCTCATCGCTGATTTCCGGGCGCACTACGATTACGGGATCCTGCGGCGAAGGCACTTGCGCCACGCCCGGCGCCATTACCATCGACCGTGTACTTTCGAGTGTTTGTCCTGATGCGGGGATTGACAGACTTAGAAGGAGAATACCTGCTGGAAACGCCACTCGTACGTGAGTCATGGCGAGTCTCCCTTCTCCGGCTGAGGCTTATCCGTCTGTGGCTTGGCCTTGTCGGGGTCCTTCTTCTTGCCTCCAAAGATACCAAAAATTTTCTGCAATGGGTTCTTTTTCTTTTCGCCGGATTGGGCGTTAGGGTCCGAGGAGGGAGGAGAGCCTTGGCCCGTCGCGTCGGGCGGCCGGTTAGGATCGTAAGCGGTTATGGGCTTTCCCTGGGCATCCGTTTGCGGCGGTTTGGGTTGATCTCCGCCAAAAATATGGGACAGCCACGAGCCCGCTGCGGAAACGGCGCCGCTCCCGCCGTGCAACTCGCAAAATTGCGTAGGGGCTGACCCGGCAACATACACTTCCTCCCGCGTCGTGGGGCAGTTGGGGGTTGCGAGCTCCAGTGAATCTGGGTCGATCAGAACCGACTGCACACCCTCGGGCGAGCTGAAATCTCTCACGTCGCGGTAAGCGGGGAGCGACGTGGCGTGAATCATAAAATCAGCCCAAATCGGGGCGGCCGTGGCGCCGCCAGTTAAGCCCAGGTCGCGATTGTCGTCAAACCCGATCCAAACCACCGTTAAAAGATTCGAGGTGTATCCCGCGATCCATCCGTCGCGCGAGGTCCCCGTTTTTCCCGCCGCTGGCAGCGTGAAGCCCCGCGCGCGAACTCCCGCTCCTGTGCCCTTATTCAATACGTCCTTGAGGACACTCGTCACCAGGAACGCCACGCGCGGATCGAGCACAAGGTGTGTTTGCGGCGTAAATTTCTCGAGTACGCTTCCATCAGCGCTCACAACGCTATGCAAAAATTGAGGCTCAGCGCGCATTCCGCCGTTCGCAAACGCCGTGTACCCCGCGGCCACGTCCACCGCGGTCATCTCGTAAGCACCCAGCGCAACCGCCGGCGTTGCCTGGATGTTGTTGCCAAGGCCCATTTGGCGCGCGATCTGCACCACGCGGCCGTAACCGATCAGCTCGGCGACCTTTACGGTGGCCACGTTCAGCGAATTCGTCAGCGCGTCCCGCACCGTTACATGCCCCATGAATCTCTCGCCGTAATTGTTGGGCGTGTACTCCTTGCCGTCGAATTCAAATGTCGTGGGTTCGTCATCGACGGTCGTCGCTGGCGTAATCACCGGCTGCACACCATCCACGGCATTGTCGAACGCCGCCGCGTACACGAAGGGTTTGAATACAGAACCGGGCTGCCGGTGCGCCAGCGCATGATTGAGCTGGCTCTGGCCGTAATCACGTCCTCCAACCACCGCCTTGATTTCGCCAGTCCTCGGATCCAGTACCACCATAGCGATTTGTACATGCGGTACAGGCTCGTCACTTCCCTTCTTCGCCGCTTCGCGCCGCCATTTCTCATATCTCTTGGCCAGCAGCAAATCTACGTTCTTGCCTCCCGCGTCCACCGCCGCGGCCGCGGCCCGCTGCAGCGCCGGATCGAGCGTGGTGTACACCCGGAAATTCTGGCTCAGAAGCTCGCTTTCAGAGAACTTGTCGAGTAGATGGTCCTTCACCATGTCCACGAAATACGCCGCTTCGCTTCCCGACCCCGCCGCATGCACGATCTTGAGCGGTGCGTGCTTCGCATCCTCCAGTTCCTCCGCCTTGATGTACTTGTTCTCCAGCATTTGCGTCAGCACGCGGTCGCGGGCTTGCCCCCCTCGTTCCGGATGCCGGTCGGCCGAAGAATAGTAGTTTGGCGCGCGAATGATTCCCGCCAAGTAGGCGCATTCGCCGAGTGAGAGCTGCCGCATGTCCTTCCCGAAGTACGCAACGCTCGCTTCCGAAAAACCGCGAATCCCAAAGCTCCCGCGATTCCCGAGGTACACCTCGTTGGCATATAACTCGAAGATTTGCTGCTTATTGAAACGCTGTTCGAGCTCCGTCGAAACCATCGCCTCCGCCAGTTTGCGACGCCACGTCCGCTCATTCGAAAAGAAAAACGTGCGAGCTACCTGCATGGTGATTGTGCTCGCTCCCTGGTAGTGAGCCGAGCTATGCCGTAGGTCCGCCCATGCGGCGCCAGCAATTCGAATGAAGTCGAAGCCGCCGTGATCAAAAAACCGCTTGTCCTCCGCAGAAAGAATCGCGTGTACCAGCTCCGGGGGTAAATCCTCGTACCTCACCGGCCGCCGCTTTTCGCGCGCGCTGTCAAATAGATTCGTAATCAGCTCCGGCTCTATCTGCGCCGTCTCCAGATTTGCACCGCCCGCGAGCGGCCGAATCGACCGGATCGATTTTCCGCTGAATTGCACGGCCAGCGCGTTCGAACCGCCAAAGTACGAGAGCTGCGAGGGCCGGATGTCCACCGTATTCTTCTCCACGGTGAACTCCCCCAGGGAGTTCTCATCCACCTCGGGACGGTACCCGATGCGCGTCAAATACGTAGTCAGATCTTCCGCGCTCCACGCCTGCCCGACGTAGATATACTCCGGCGCTGAAAAAATCTGTGTCGTGTTTTGAAAGACCTTCCCGGAAAGACGCGCGTCGATCATGCGCGAATACTTGATGTAGTAATAAGTGAAAATCCCCCCGGAGATGAGGAATCCGGCGAAGACGATTCCCAGAAGCGTCAAGCCTTTTTTAGAGGTGAAAAATCCGCTTCGAATTCGAATGCGCAAACGGTAGCTCCCGGGGCTGAGATACTATTGTCTCGCAACACTTGCCACTAAGAAAGACGGACTTCTCAAGCCGGACGTTGCCCGAATACTTTCGGGAGCTGCCACGGTTGACTGCCTGAGCCCAGCCATCCGACGGCAAATCCCTGAATCATTAGAAAAGCGATTTATTCTCACTCGAGGGCGAAAAGTGGAGTTCGGTGCTATAGACGAGCAGATTGACTGGAACCGTATATTCCATGGAAATCTTGACGACTTCTGGCGTGGCTATGACTTTGATGTCCTCGCGCTTCGCCGGTATATCCAGGTCTTCAACCTCTTTGAATATATTTTCGCGAATCTGCTCGGGAGTATAGCGATTCACCACTGCAAAGCGCGCCACCTCTTGCATCTTGTCATGTAGCTGATATTCAGAAACGTAAGCGGGCACAATCTTAAATGCAGTGTAGATCGCCATCAGGAAGATGACGGTGAATAGGATGGCTTTCCCCCTGCCTTCGCCGCGCTGCCCGTGGCGGCGCCTTATCGAAATGTTTTCTGGTGTCCTGGCAAAGTACACGGAAGTCTTCTCCGGGTTGCGTCAACGCCGCGGCCAATGCGCGGCATCGCGCAGCGAGATTCAGCCGCTTTCTCTAAGATAACGCTAGCATTGCCTGCGTGGGGTGTCGAGATGTTGCCTCAGTGTGTGTTCCCGGAATGCTACGGGCCGGCAGTACAGGCCTCAGCCCGTGCCCGCCCAGGCGAGTCCTGCGTCCCGCAGACCCTCAGTAAGCTCGCGCGAAAATAGCCCGCTCAGCCGCCGGTTTGCCGCAATACACGCATGTCCCGGAGCCGCTCGCCCGCGCATTTCCCTCGCCCAGGGTCTGATCCAGCGGAATGTTGCGCATGGTGGCGCGGGTTTCCTCCTTAATCTTGGCTTCGCAGTCGGCGCCTCCACACCAGTGCGAATAGGCGAAGCCCATTTCCACGGCTTTCTTCAACTCATCATACGATTTCGCGTCATGCGTGTTCGCTTTGCGAAACGCCAGCGCCTTGTCGTGCAGCGCTTGCTGAATCTCCTCGAGAAGCCGCTCAATTGTTTGCGGCATTCCCGCGAGTGGTGCACTGACCTTCCCTTCTCTGCCGGGGCGGTCGCGTCTCGCCAGCACGGCCGCCTGCTTAGCCACATCCTTCGGCCCCAGCTCGACGCGCACTGGCACGCCGCGCATCTCCCAATCATTAAATTTCCAACCAGGACTCGTGCCCTCGCGCTCGTCCAGCGTCACTCGCACGTTCGCCGCAACCAGTTCCGCCTTCAACTTTCGCGCCGCATCCATCACCGAACTCTTCTCTTCGTCGGTCTTGTAAATCGGCACGATCACCGCCTGATACGGCGCGAGCTTCGGCGGCAGCACCAGCCCCTGATCGTCGCCGTGCACCATGATGATCGCGCCAATCACGCGCGTCGAAAGTCCCCACGACGTCGTCCAGCAATGTTGCAACTGCCCGCCCTGATCGAGATACCTCACCTCGAACGCCTGCGAGAAATTTTGCCCCAGGAAATGCGAAGTCCCGGATTGCAGCGCTTTCCCATCGCCCATCATTCCCTCGATGGAATATGTTACGTCCGCGCCCGCGAATTTCTCCGCGTCCGATTTCTTCCCCGCAATCACCGGTATCGCAGCATCGTTCACGGCAAAATCCGCATAAATATCGAGCATCTGCCGCGTTTCGAATTCGGCTTCCTCGCGCGTGGCGTGCGCGGTATGGCCTTCCTGCCAGTAAAACTCCAGCGTGCGCAGAAAAAGCTTCGTCCGCAATTCCCAGCGCACCACGCTGTTCCACTGGTTCATCAACACCGGCAAGTCGCGGTACGACTGGATCCACTTCGACCACATGTGGCCAATGATCGTTTCCGACGTCGGCCGGATGACCAGCGGCTCCGCCAGCTTCTCGCCGCCGCCAATCGTCACCACCGCCAGCTCCGGCGAAAATCCTTCGACGTGGTGCTTCTCCTTGTCGATAAAGCTGCGCGGAATGAGCAGCGGGAACGCCACATTCTGGTGCCCGGTTGCCTTGAACCGCCGGTCCAGCGCCGCCTGCATGTTCTCCCACAGCGCCCAGCCATACGGCCGCACGACCATGCAGCCCCGCACGGGTGCGTAGTCGGCAAGCTGCGCCTTCAAAACCAGCTGGTTGTACCACTCGGAAAAATCTTGTGCGCGTGTCGGTAGCTTTTCTTCAGCCATTCGGCAATATCCGTTCCCCTCAGAGCAAGAATTTCGTCTGAGTAAACTAAAAAGCGTAACGGACGCGTTGCAGCGTGTCAACGAATGCCGTGGCGTGTAATCAGGTTCCTTCGACAGCTCAGAAAGCGTCAGGAGCCCAAGCGTAAACGCGCGCCAGTTTCAGCGGGCCGCGATAGCGCATCACTCGTCGCGGAGAGCAACCATGGGGTCAAGGCGGGCCGCACGGCGCGCCGGAATGTAGCACGCCAGGAAAGCCACAGCAGCAAGCAGAGCCGGAGCCGCGGACAGGACTACGGGGTCGAAGCCGGGCACGCCGTACAGGAGGCTTGAAAGGAGCTTTCCGACAGCCAACGATAGCACTAGCCCTACTGCGGCGCCGATTCCCATCAGCATCATTCCTTCGCGCAGCATCATGCGAAGAGCGTCCGTGGCGCGGGCTCCCAGCGCCATTCGGATTCCGATTTCACGCGTACGCATTGATACGGTGTAAGCTCTCACCCCGTACAAACCGATTGCCGCCAGCAGCAACGCCACGCCTCCGAAGACTACGAACATACGCGCCCCCGTGCGCACCACCCAGAGGTCGAAGCTGCTATCCACCTGAATGCGCATAGTCCGGAGAGCGAGCACCGGCAAGTGCGTGTCCACCGCGTGAATCTCGCTGCGCACGGTTTCGAGCAAGCGGGCCTCAGACTGCGGGTCCTGCGCGATAGTGCTCAGATGGATGTTCATGTCAGACTGGTACGCTTGACCGAACGGCACGTAAACGTGAGGCGACCAGCGTGTTCCTGTGACGCCCTCTTGCACGTTGGCCACAACGCCGACAACTTCCGCGTCGAGCGCAGGTTCGTTGCCGCCTCCGGAGACTAGGCGAACGTGTTTGCCGACGGCTTCACCCCCCGGCCACAGGCGCTCGGCCGCGAGCTGATCGAGGACGGCAACGGCGCGAGTGGCGCCAGCCGCGTCCAATGACGAAAAAGTCTCACCGCTCCGCAGCGGGATTCCCATAGTCTGGAAGTAGTTGCCGCTCACGATGTTGTACCGGCACGCAACTTCGTTGGCCGTGCTTGCGGAACTGCCTTCCGAGGATGGCACATCGCTGGAGCGCTGCACTGTTTTTCCCAGCGATATCATCCCGAACGGAACGGTGGCGGCAAGGCTTACCGACTCGACGCCGGGAATGGTTTGCAGGCGGTCTACTACGCCGCGATAGATTCCGCGGCCTCGCGTCTCATCATAGCCAGCGAGGCTCGCGTCCACTTCTGCCAGCATCTCGCCCGGACATGCGAAATCCGGGTTGAACCCGTGCCGCCTGGACAGAGCTGCGGATGAATAGGCCGGCCGCGCTGAGGAGCATCAACGAGAGGGAGATCTGGCCCATCACCAGCAAGTTGCGCCGCGAGAAAATACCGCGGCGCCGGCTGGTGGGAAGGTCGGCGCGATCGCCGATCTTGAGGCTAGCAAATAGGCTCCGTCCGGAGAGATTCCAAGCCGGGCCAAGGCCGAACAGAATGGTGCTTAGCACGCAGAACCCGATGGTGGCGAGAAGGACCCGAATATCAGGTCCAGCGGCGTACACGATGTCGAACGGCGCCAGCCGCGCCATGGAGCGCACCAGTGCGCCTGTGCTCCAGAAGGCCACCACCAGGCCGGCTGCCCCGCCGGCAAGGGCAAGCAGCAATCCCTCCACCAGGAGTTGCCGGAGGATGTCCGCTCGGCTGCCGCCGAGAGCCAGCCGAATAGCGATCTCCTTGCCGCGAGTTGTGCCTCGCGCCAGCAGCATGTTCGCTACATTGAGAGAAGCGATCAACAGGACAACACCCGCCACGGCGAGAAGCAGCACTGCCGGAATCAGCAGCCCGGAGTCGGTTTCGGGCTCGGTTGAGATTCCCATCCGCGCCAGTGGCCGCACAAGAAAGGTCTGGTCTTTATCGTCCTCCGGGTAGGCCCTCGCCAGTTGAGAGGCCACAGTGGCCAGCAGCGCCTCGGCCGAGCGTTGAGACACGCCGGGCCGAAGGCGCCCGACCAGGATGAGCGCGTGGTTGTCCCGCGCAAGCGCGCGACCGCGGCCCTCAAAGTCGTTAATCGCTGATTCGTAGACCCCCAGCGGGAGATACAACTCGGGGCTGATCAGGGCGGTGGTCCCCGTGAAACCCTCCGCCGCGATACCGACGACGGTGTAAATCCGGCCGTTAATGCGCAAGGTCTTGCCAAGCTCCTGCGGATCGGCGCCGGTTTTCTTCCAGTACGAATAACTCACGATCGCGACCGGGATGGCGGAGGCAGGCCGCTCCTCCGCCGGCGTGAACGAGCGTCCCTGAAAAAGCGGCACGCCAAATGTGGTGAAGTAGTTTGCCGATACGATGTCCGCGAACACGCGCCGGGTGGTGTCGCCTTCCGAAAGCCCGACCATTGCCATGTTGTGGGCCAGCAGGCTTGTGAACACGCTGCCGTTTTCGCGGAGTTCGGCGTAGTCTGGATAGGAAAACGCGCGATAGTCAGGCTTGCGCGTGTCGCGGCTGTAGCAGCCGACCAGCTCCGCGGGATTGTTAATCAAAAGAGGCTTCAGCAGAAACGCATTGACCAGGCTGAAGATGGCCGTGTTGGCCCCAATTCCCAGGGCCAGGACCGCTACAGCCGCGAAGGTAAACCCCGGATTCTTGCGGAGCATTCGCGCGCCGAAGCGCACCTCGCGGAGCAAATTGCCCATGTGCTTCCTCCCCGTTCCATTCCCGCCAGCTTCAGCAACTACGGTTAAAGACGGCCGAAAGTTGCCAGAATAAACAATGCCCGCGAAAGTTTCAGCGCAGACCCATGATGGCTGTCGAACAGGCGCCCAGACGGTACTGCTAGATGTAATCGAAGAGCGTCATGAAGCCGAAATCCATGTGCAGTTGCTGGTGGCAATGGAAGAGGGTCAGGCCAGGGTTGTCGGCGACGAAATCCACTTCGGCTTCCTGGTAGCCGCCTAGCATGAGGACATCTTTCATGATGCCGGACGTAGGTTTACCCGCGATGTTGGTCAACTCAAAACTGTGACGATGAAGATGGATGGGATGAATATCGTCGCTGGCGTTGTGCATGCGGAGGCGGTAGCGCTTGCCCTGCTTCAGGTGATACGAGGCGGGGACAATCTCGCGAATCATCGGAAATGAAACGCCATTGATCGTCCAGTGGTTGAAGCCTTCCTCGGCCGCGTTTTCTTTTGCAAACGTCATGTCAAAGGTCTCGTCTGGAGTTGGAGCCGCCGCACCTGGCTTCGCGAAGCGCAAATAGCTCCAGCGAAACGGCGGAGGGGCGATCCATTGCGCCTTCCCCGCCCGGCCGGCGTACTCGACGATCAGGCCCATTCCGTGCGGGCGATCATCGTTATCAAGATCACCCAAAATCCAAACACCGGGATGATTCATATCGACGATGGCGGAGATGCGTTCTGCCGTACCGAGCCACAGAACAGGAACTTTTGCAGGATTTGGAACGGGATTTCCGTCGAGAGCGACCACCTCGAACAAATGACCGGGCAGTGCGAGACTGCGAATCTCCGTTGCGCTTCCGTTCAAGATATGAAAAAGGACTCGCTCACCTGGCTTCACGCGGATGGGTTCTCCCTGACCGAGCATGCGACCGTTGATGGTGAAGGAGCGATATCCGACTTCGTAGCCATGGGGCATACCATTTGCTAGAGAGGCCTTCATGGCGGATTCGCCGGTTTGCTGCAGCGATTTGTCGGGAGTTGATGGAGCAAGAAAATCTTGGGCCATGTCCCCGCCGCGGCTGAAGGTGGGTTCGAACTCCTTCAAAACGAGAAAGACTTCGCGGTCGTACTTGCCTGGTTCGTGGCGAGGCTCAATGTAAACTGGCCCCACTTGCCCGCTGTATTGTCCGGCGGAAAGATCCGCGCCGGCGCGATTGTGCGTGTGGTAAAAGCGAAAACCCCCGGGCCTTGGATTGAAGGTTATGCGGCGTTTGCCGTGCGCGGGGATGAAGGGCGTGCCCTCTTCGGCGGCGCCGTCCACATCGACGGAAACTTGCTGGCCGTGCCAATGCAACTGCTCAGGAGTATCGGTGTCGTTGTAGACGTCAATGGTGACTTGCTGGCCTTCCTTGAAACGAAGAAGGGGACCGGGAAATTGGCCGTTGTAGGTGTTAGCAGAGATGATTCGCTTGGGAGCAATCTCAATCGGAGATGTCTTGATATGCAAAGTGTAGTCCGCGTCGCCGGACTCATTTGGCGTATCGGCTGCCGCGCCGCATTCGGCTGTGGTCTCCGCCTGAGCAAGGCTCCTCTTTGAGGCGAGCAACAGGGCCCCTGCCGCAAGGCCTGAGATTTTTAGAAATCGTCGGCGCGACTCCCCAATGTCGCTCATGGAATCCCCTCCTGTTTGAATCGCCCAGGTGCACTAACCACGCGCGAGATTCGGCACGGCGTTAGGGCAGCGCAAACGTAAAGAGTGCCGACCCGGCAGCGACGGCGACGAATTGTTTGCCATCGACGGCGAAGGACATGGGCGACGAATAAACAGAGGCGCCACACTGGAAGTGCCAGAGAGCTTTTCCGGTGGCGGCATCAAGGGCGATGAAGTTGCCTTCTGCGTCGCCGGTGAATACCAGGCCGCCCGCGGTGGAGAGAACGCCAGACCATGTGGGCGACGGATGCTTCCATTCCCATTTTATTTTGCGGGTTTCGGATCAATGGCGCGCAGCGCGCCCCAAAAAGGCTCGGTATCGTCGTTTGGAAAATACGCGCTGCCGTAGTAAGCGTGGCCTTCTTCGTAAGGTTGCGGGGCGGTGCTGAAGATGTCGCATTGCTCGCGCGCGGTGACGTAAAAAAGTTTTGTTTGCGGATCGTAGGTCGGTGACATCCAGTTTGTCGCACCTGCCGCTCCAGGGCAGACACGATTCCCTTCTAGCGTCGGCGATGCGTCTTTGAGCGAAAGGGGACGTCCTTTCGCGTCTTTCGAATTGCTCCACGTGACTTTGGCATAGGGATTCGAGGAAACAATTTACCCGTGGAGCGATCGATCACGTAAAAAAAACCGTTGCGATTGGCCTGCGCAATGAGATGTTTTTCGCCTTGATCGATCATCACGGGAACTTGCGTGGCGTCCTAATCGTGCTCGTCGTGCCTGGTGAATTGGAAATACCATTTGAGTTTGCCGGTGTCCGGATCGAGAGCCAGCAAGGAGTCACTGTAGAGATTGTCACCGGCGCGGCCGATGCCGCGATTGGATGGCGAAGGATTGCCGGTGGTCCAGAAAGTTGTGTTGGTTGCGGGATCATAGGTAGCCGGTGATCCAGGCGGGCGCGCCGCCAATTTTCCAGGAGTCGCCTTCCCAGGTTTCGTGGCCAGGTTCGCCCGGACCGGGAACGGTGTAGAAGCGCCATTTGCGTTCGCCGGTGGCGGCGTCGTAGGCGTCAATGAAACCGCGAATGCCGTATTCGCCGCCGGAAACTCCGACGATCACGAGATTCTTAATCGCCAGTGGCGCGAGGGTAATGCTGTAGCCCTTGTGATAGTCAACCGCCGTGGCATCCCAGACGACATTGCCGGTTTTGGAATCGAGCGCGATCACATGGGAATCGAGCGTGCCCATGAAGACTTTGTCGCCGAGAATGGCGAGTCCGCGATTAACGCGTCCGCAGCAGGGACGAATGTCCGCCGGGGAGCGCGCGCTGATACTGCCAGATGGGGCGACCGGTGCGGGCGTCGAGAGCAAAGGCGCGGTCGTCCTGGCCGGTGCCGTAGAGAACTCCGTCAACGACGAGAGGCGTCGTTTCAAATTTTCCGCCCGCCATGGTTTGATACGCCCACTTTGGGACAAGCGCAGCCGCGTTCGAAGTATTGATCTGGTTCAGCGCGCTGAAGCGGTGGCCGGCGTAGTCGCCGGAATACATAAGCCAGTTTTGCGGCTCCTTTGGACGGAATCCAGAAGACGTTGCGGGGTGACTTGGGACTGCGCGTTGCAGCGGCAAGGCCGCAACGCGCAAGGACCAAGAGCGATGGCGTCGGAGTGACTTTGTTTCATGCGTGGCTTGCTCATTGGGCACCTACGCTGAGCAGGAAGGCGAGCACATCCTGCAGATCTTTGTCGCTCAACATGTTCTCGTCGTACGCGGGCATGAACGATTCGCGGCTTTTTTCAAAGCGACGGCAGCTTGTCTTTTTCGAAGAGATGCAGCTGTTCGCGAGTATCGAGAATCTGCACGGTGAAATTGTCTTCGTTCAGCACTACGCCGACTAAATTTCGAGCCATCAGCGGTTTCGACGTTCGCCGTTTCGTACTCCTGGGAAAATTCCTTCATGGCTTCGGAAATTCCCTGCGCTAGGCGGCGGCTCGGGTTGCGCAGCAGATTCGATCAGATAATCGGTGGAACGGGCCGAACCCGTGGTGGTCAGGTCCGGTCCGAGCCGGCCGCCTTTCCCTTGAATCATGTGGCAGGTGCAGCAGCCCGCCGTAGCCGAAAAAAAGCTGCCTTTCCGTGTGCGCGCATCGCCAGCAATTTGCGCCGGGGATTTGCTTGCACGCTGCGGATGTAGGTGATGACCTGCCAGATCTCTTGCTTCGGTCATGCCTACGCCTTGCTGCGTCGCGCCATTCGGCGGCATGGCCGTGCCGGGAACGCCTTCGTTGATTGTGCGGAAAAGATCCGCGTCGGCATTGCCGTGACGCTTTTGCGCGCGGGTCAGATCCGGCCCACGGCCACCGCCGCGCGCCCCGAGTCCATGGCAGAAAGCGCAGTTCGCGCGGAATTGGGATTCGCCGAGCTTGGCGACCTTGGCGTCGCCAGCGAATGGATTTTTGTCCTGCGCAAAAAGCTGCGAGGCCGCGAAGCAGAAAACGAAAGCTGCCACGCACGCTAACGAGTGGCCGCGATGAACGACGAGCCGCTGCATCCGAAGCAGGCATTCATTTTTATTCGATTTGTTCGAGGCAGGCATAGGGACGGAACCTCCTGCGGTTCTGGAGAAATCGCGGCCACTATACCATCCTGGAGCGGGCATTCGGCTCGGAGAAAAATTGCGACACGCGCGGCAAATTATATTCCGGTTAGCGCGCTTATCGTCCAAGTGACTGATTCGTGGAGATCGATCCGGACCAACTGGACGTACAAATCGCTGTCGTCTAGGCTTGCGGTATGGAAACCCGATCAGCCAAGCTAGATGTTTTCGTAACCAATGGGAGAAAAGGTCTATTCGCCGTTGTATCGATCGCCAAGGACGAGATTCTGATCGACTTGAACGAGGAAGAAACCTTGTCGGCACCTACGCGACGGTCTTTGCAGATCGGTGAAGCAAAGCATGCATTGGGAAGCGAAGAGACCGTTGGTTACTTAAATCACAGCTGCGAGCCTAATGTCTTCCTGGATTTCAGCTGCCTCTGTGTAAGGGCTCTCAAGGACATTCGAGCAGGCGAAGAAGTCAAGATCAACTACGCCGCCACAGAGTATGAAATGCATGATAGCTTTCGCTGTGATTGCGGGTCGCCGGCATGTCTGCGGATGATAAGAGGCTTCAAGTATCTTACCCGGAATGAGCAGCTCAAGCTGAAACCCTATCTAGCTCCGTATCTCCTAAGAAAGTTGAACGGAGGAGCCTAGCGAGATCGGTTTCCTGCCCTGCCTTCCACCAGCGCCCGAGAGTCCACCGCCAGCCTGAAGGCCAGAGTGCCATCATGGGCGGATAGATGCCAAAGATGAAAATCAAACCTACCAAAATGAGAGCAACACGAAGGTAACGTAAACGAGTTGCGGCCGTCATGAATTACCTCCTTCCGCTTTCTGCTTGAACCTCTGCTTGTTTTGGCTCACCGGCCCAGCGCCTTGCGGATGCGCGCCAGGTGGTGCCAGCTGTGCCGTAGTGCGTGGTCCTCAATGACGAACTGCGCAGTGACAGGCGCACCGAAGCTCAGCGAAAGAGGCGCCGCGCGGTCCAACTCGTCATCCGTGAAGGCGCGCACCGCAGCGGCCGCCTCACGGCTGTTTCGCCGCAAGAGTTCGAGTGCGGCGGCCTTGGTTACCCCGGCCTGATCTTGGGCATGCTTGGCATTCAACTGAGCGACAACCTCCCAAGTAACCTCAGTAACGGCCTTGCCGCTGGCGATTGTTCGCGCGAGATCGATCTCAATAGGGTAGACGGTGGCAACGTGGTGCACGATGACCCCGACCGAACGGCCGTCCTTTCCACTCTCCGGCACCGGCGCATGCCATTCCGCCTCCGAGAGCCCTTCCGCAAAGGCAGCCAAGCCGGCAGCGCCTTCCTCGATTCGATCAGCCAATAGTGCAGCACGACGACCTTTGGAGTCTCCGATTTTGAGCTGCTCAAGTTCTTTGCTTGTCTGTTTCTCTTTCGCACTTGCACTCATTGTTGTTTTCTCCTTCTCGTTCCGTTGTTATGGCCCGCGCATATCGCGATCCAATCATAGGATGCGGCAGCAGGCTCTTGGGAACTTGACCAATCGTCCCGCGTTCTTGCCCCAGATGCCCAATTCGGTGATGCTATTGAGATGGATGTGCTTTCCGAGGTCCTGAGAGTCGTTAAGTTGCAAGGCGCGCTGTTCTTTAACGCGGAGTTTTCCGCTCCCTGGTGTCTGAGTTCCTCCCCATCAGCCGCGAAGAAGCACTTTCTTTCTGATGGAGCCGGGCACGTGATCCTTTTTCACTTCTTAACCGAGGGGCGTGCCTACGCGAGACTGCCGGAAGGGCGGCGGGAAGAGTTGAGGGCCGGGGACATCGTCATTTTCCCGCACGGAGATTCCCACCTATTAGGCAACGGCTTACCCGAAAAACCGGTGGACTCCTTCCGCACGTTTGCGAAAGATCTGATTCATGGACTCAAACTCGTCCGCTTTGGCGGTGGCGGCGAAATCACCAGATTCGTTTGTGGATTCCTGTCCTGCGAGCCGCGGCTAGGCGAGGTCTTTCTGGCCGGCTTGCCCCGCATCCTAAAGGTCCAGGGCGCGAAAGAAGCCTCCGGAAAATGGCTGGAACAATCAATCCGCTTCTCCGTGGACGAGGTGAGCGGATCGTATGCGGGCAGCGAGCTGGTGCTCGCGAAACTCTCTGAGGTGCTGTTCGTGGAAACGTTGCGGCGCTACATTAGCGCGCTACCTCCCGGCCAGACTGGCTGGCTTGCAGGCGCACGTGACCCCGTCATCGGCCAAGCGCTGGCACTCCTTCACAAGGAGCCGGCCTATGCATGGACCATCTCGAATCTGGCAAGGCGTGTGGGGCTATCACGCACGAGATTTGCTGAGCGCTTCCGCCATTTTCTAGGAGAGTCCCCGATAGCATACTTGACCAAATGGCGGCTGAAACTGGGCGCCGAGATTCTTCAAACGACCGAGGACAGCGTCGCGGAAGTCGCAGCGGCGGTGGGCTACGGCTCGGAAGCGGCATTCAACCGTGCGTTCAAGAGGGGGTTCGACTGTCCACCGGCACGATTCCGCCGCCAGAATAACGCGCCAGCGGCGCAGCGACTCTAAGAGGGCCGCCGGTGCAGCTAGTTGCATGGCGGGAATTCGTATATCGATGACGCCTTCGGGACTTGTCTGACAAGCGCGCCAATCAGGATTTGAAAAGTTAGAATTGCGGAACCTCGTACGATCAGCTGTTGAAATTACTCAGGTGTTTGCACAAAACCAACACCGATGGCTGAGCGCCTGTGTTCTAGGCGGTCTTTCAGTCTTAGCCGTTCCTTCTCTGCTTCCTTCTTTGTCTTAAGGAGCTTCGAAAGAAATACGAACTCGCCCTCCCGTCGTTCGTACACAACCCATCTACCAGTCTTTTTTTTCGGAACCATGGGAGTTTTATATCACGGCTCTCGCATCCCTGAAAAGCTGCCGTTCTCAGTTTTGCGACTCGCCGCTGGGGGCCCTCCCCCCACGTTTTGCGTAAGTGTTGATTCTAAATGGGGTTAAAGTAATTTGTTTTGATAGACTTTTGTATGTGTTGATTCTAAATAAGTTGTTTGCACCAAAATAGTGCCAATGGCGATTGGATTCGTAAGTGTTGCGAATAGGAGACTTAGGCCACCTGTTGGGCTCCGGAAAGCAAAAACGCCAGCCCGATGCTGGCGCTACGGAGCATAAGTCACACTGTTGCCTACAATCTCTTATACGCTTGGAGTAACCGTTTGTCAACGAAAAAGCCAGGCGAAGGCGCAAACAAATTCATGGCACTTCGCGTTCCGGGCCGGGTTCCGCACCCCCAAGCCATTTCACTTTAGGAGGGCATTCGCGTGCAGCGTTGCTTCGCGGAATTGGCATGGGCGGAGTAAGATGGTCGAGTACCGATTTGAACTGAATTGGCAGGACAACCGAGATGACTACTGAAGCGAATGACCGGATGCAGCGGCCGCTGGAAGCCGTGGACCCACAGATTGCGGAATTGCTTCGCGAAGAAGCGCGGAGGCAGGCTACCGGGCTGGAGCTGATTCCATCGGAGAATCTTGTGTCGGAGGCGGTGCTGGAGGCGATGGGGTCGATCTTTACGAATAAGTATGCGGAGGGCTATCCGGGGAAGCGGTATTACGGCGGGTGCGAATACGCGGACAAGGTGGAGCAGTTGGCGATTGACCGGGCGAAAGAGCTTTTTGGCGCGGAGCATGCCAACGTGCAGGCACACTCGGGGACTTCGGCCAACATCGCGGTCTATATGGCCACACTGCAAAAAGATGACGTGGTTTTGGGGATGAATCTTTCGCATGGCGGACATTTGACGCATGGGCACCCGTTGAATTTTTCAGGGAGGATGTACAAGTTCGTCGCGTACGGCGTGCGAAAAGAGGATGAACGGATCGATTACGAGGAAATCGAGAAGTTGGCGAAGGAACACAAGCCGAAGATGATCGTGGCGGGGGCGAGCGCGTACTCGCGAGTTATCGATTTTGAGCGGATTGCGAGAGCGGCGAAGGCGGCGGGGGCGCTGTTTTTTGTGGATATGGCGCACATCGCCGGGCTGGTGGCGGCGGGAGTGCATCCGAGCCCGGTGCCGTATGCGGATATCGTTTCGACTACGACGCACAAAACGCTGCGGGGACCGCGCGGCGGGTTGGTACTCTGCAAGGCGGCGTTTGCAAAGGAGCTGGACAAGCTGACCTTCCCTGGGACACAAGGCGGGCCTTTGGTGCACACGATTGCGGCGAAGGCGGTGTGCTTGAAGGAAGCCAGGGAGCCGAGCTTTAAGGAATACCAGAAACAGGTGGTAGCCAACGCGAAGGCGCTGGCGGAGGCTATCGCGAAAAGAGGGTTCCGGATTGTGACGGGCGGGACGGATAATCACGTTTTTCTGGTCGAAGTGCATCCGCGCGGGATCACGGGGAACGACGCGGAAAAGGCGCTGGACCGCGCGGGAATCACGGTGAACAAGAACTCGATTCCGTTCGATCCCCTGCCCCCAATGAAGGGGGGCGGAATCCGGCTGGGAAGCCCGTCGGTAACGACCCGAGGAATGCACGAAGCGGAGATGGAGCAAATCGGCGGCTGGATTGGAGAGATTCTTTCGCACCTTGGCGAAGCGGAAACGGAACAGCGGGTGCGCAAGCAGGTTGCGGATTTGGCGTCGCGGTTCCCCATCTATGAGCAACGCGTGCGGGCAACCTTTCGCGCGGAACACGCACAGGTGTAACTGTCGAACGGATCAAGAAGCAAGAAAACGGGCGGAATTGGCGAGTATTTTGCGTACTGTACCTGCCCGCATCTCACGTACCAAAGTTCGGCTGAACCAAGACTGTCCCACCGGTCAGTAGATTCCAGCACAGAGAGCGCGTAGGTTCGAAAAGGACTGGGATGGGAACCATAAACGCCAAACTGCTCTCCGTTGAACCGAACACCACCTGGGTGAATGGAACATTTTCATGGGGGACCTCGAAAAGGGCGATCCAGCCAAGCTCGGCACCCTGTAGCCCTGTGTTCTCGTTTCCTGCAGTTTGCGGCGAGTTTTCAGCTGCCCGGGGAGTCCTATTCCTTACCCGACCCGAGAAGGTTTGGGCCTACGAGGTGAATCAATGATGGATACGGAAGCCTTCCGCGAGTTCAAAACCGGTTTGACGCTGTTGAGAGACAACTACGCAGTAAAAGCACTACCGCACATGAAGCGCGCCGTGGACCTCGACAAAAACAATCCGTACTACATGTCGTATCTGGGAGTGGTGCTGGCGCGCTCCGAACAGAAGTGGGGCGAAGCCGAACGGCTGTGCGATACGGCGGTGCGCATGAAGAGAAACCAGGCGCAACTTTACTTGAATCTGGCGGAAGTGTACGCGACGGCAGGGAGACGCGACGAGGCCGTGGAAGCATTGCAGTCCGGGCTGAAATTTGCGAGGCGGGACGTGCGGTTGACAATTGCGATGAACCGGCTTGTCGAGCGGCGGCAGCCAGTACTGACCTTCCTCACGCGGAAGCATCCGATAAACCGGCAGTTGGGAATGTTGCGCCACAAGACTTTGCAGATGTTCGGACAAGAATAATACCGAGTTCTCTCCACCCCCCAATAACAAGAAGGGGCGAATGGCTAAACGCCATCCGCCCTTTTTTGCTTCTAAAGTGACTTGAGAAGCGGTACAGAAACCCCTGCTACCCGCGAGACGTGGAGAAGTCGAAGACAGGGTTCTGTTGCAAGCCCATTTCCATGAGGATTTTCAAGCCAATCCCAAACATCGCCGTGGGCAGAACATCTCTACGCACAACTTCCGCCAGGTATTCGCGGTTCAACGCCATGGGATCCTGGGAGTAAGGCAGAGTGACAAAAAGGCGCATGCCAATTTCGTAGGCGGGTTCGCTGGTTTGAAAATACACTCCGCTGCGAGAAACGCTGAGAGTGCCGCGCATATCATCGAAATGCTCCTTCTCAGGATCGGAAGGGCGGATGCGCATGAGCTGGGTAATTTTGCAGCGGCGCATGGAGCGGCGTTCCTTAGAAGCAGGTTTCGAAGCGGCGGTGCCACCGCTGCTGGGGGATTTGCGCATAATGCCTTGCTGGGACTCCATGGATGCCTTACCTCTCGCTGGTCGGACTGCCTGCAAGAGAGAGTGTAAGGCGCGATCGAAAGAAAACCTATAGCTGGACCGTACCTGCCATCGAGTAGGACGCTCCGAATGCATGATAGTACGGAAGTACTGCGAAAGAAAGAGGGCGGAAGTGGATTTTTCCAGTAACGAGAAGCATTAGAAGGAAATAATGGAAAAGTTCCGAACTGAAGTGGCGGCGGGGATTGGTACCAATGTGGGACTTAGGAGGCTGGGAGTTCCAGAGCTGCCTGGCACTAAGACATAGGTACCATGAGAGATAATTTGGAGCTAGCGCCGCGAGAAGATTACGAAGCGCGGCTGCGAAATTGCAGCACAACGGTACACGCCGGGAGTGAATTCCTACACGGAGATGAAGACTGGGAAAGCGGCAGGAAGCGTTGGAGGATACTCCATCATGGATACAGCGGCACGCCGGAGCGCATTTTCGACAGGGAATGGGCAGCCTAATGAACTCAACAAGGGAGAAGGCAGAGATCCTGTCTTGGCCTCCAAGGATGCAAGGTGTACGAGTACAAACAGCGGAGCGGAGCAAAAAGCGCGGGTGTACATAGCGGCGGAAAACGGGCTGTTTCGAGAAGCCCTCTCGCGAATGTTGATGAGGCGAGACGACCTTGACGTGGTGGGATTGAATTCGGAGGGTCCGTTTCGAGTGGAAGGATTGAACGAGGAAAAAGCCGATATTTTGTTGCTGACGTCGCGCGGGAGGCTGACGGAGGACATTTTCGTGATTCGCCAGGTGCGGTTGACGGCGCCGACAGTCCGGATCCTTTTTGCCGGAATGACGGAGGACGAGACGGAGTTTCTTCAATATGTGCGAGCGGGAATCAAAGGGTACCTGCCGGGAGACGCTTCCATGGAGGACGTCGTGGAAGCCATGCAAGCAGTGCACGCCGGCAAAGCAGTGTGTCCAGCGTCGCTGTGTACAGCGCTGTTCCGGTTTTTTGAAAGCGAGGCGACGTCCGTAAACTCGGGGACGATCCAGCCAAGGCTGGGCTTGACGCGGCGCGAACAGCAAATCGTTCCGCTGATCGCGCAGGGATTGACCAACAAGGAAATCGCGAATAAGTTCTGCCTGTCTGAACAGACGGTAAAGAACCATCTGTACCGAATGAAACACAAGGTCGGAGCGGGTGACCGATTCGGGATTGTCCATCTTTGCCGCACTCAGGGATTCCTGGTTTAGTGCTTCAAGCCCTGTGGAGACTCACCCTTTCTTAGTAAATTCTTCGCCCCGCGCCGTTGAAAAATGCCAGGAATTTTCCGCCAAGTTCTGATTCCCAACTTCAGGTAACATCTTTCCGCTGTTTGTGCGATTCTCTTCCTCGACAAAAGCCGAGGAAGTGCCGATGCTAAAAAAATTCAAAGATCTGTCTGAAAAAGAGATTCTGGCGCTGGCCATCGCGTCGGAAGAAGAAGATGGCCGCATCTACGGGGAATTTGCGGACGCGCTGCGGGAGACCTACCCGGCGACGGCGCAAATGTTCGAAGAGATGCGCGAGGAAGAAGTTGTGCACCGCGACCGGCTGTTTGCAACGTTCCGGGAGCGCTTTGGGGACCACATCCCGCTAATCCGGCGTGAGAACGTGAAGGGATTCCTGCAGCGCAGGCCCACGTGGCTGGTGCGGCCGTTAGGCGTAAACGTGGCGAGGAAACAAGCCAAGGTCATGGAGATGGAAGCAGCTCGATTCTATTCGCGAGCGGTGAGCCGAGTTACAGATGCGCCTACGCGAGAACTGCTGAACAAACTCGCGGATGAAGAACGCAAGCACTCGGCGACGGCGGACGGCCTCGAAGAGAAACATTTGACAGTGCCTGCACGCGCGCAGGAGGACGAGTCGCACCGCAAGCTGATCCTTCTGCAAATTGTGCAGCCAGGACTCGCAGGATTGATGGACGGATCGGTATCGACGCTGGCGCCGCTATTTGCGGCGGCGTTCGCCACGCACAAGAGCTGGGAAGCATTTCTGGTTGGTCTGGCGGCATCGATCGGGGCGGGTATCTCGATGGCCTTTTCGGAGGGACTCTCCGACGATGGTTCGCTGACCGGGCGGGGTTCGCCATGGCTGCGCGGCACAGTGACGGGGGCGATGACCACAGCCGGCGGAATCGGGCATACATTGCCCTTTCTGATTTCCAATTTTCACGTCGCAACGCTGGTGGCTGTGATTGTGGTGGGCTTCGAGTTGGCGGTCATCAGCTATATCCGGCACCGGTATATGGATACGCCATTCCTACAAGCTGCGTTTCAGGTGATAGTTGGCGGCGTGCTGGTCTTCTTCACGGGATACTTAATCGGCAACGCATAAAAAGGGGCAAGGCTTGGCGCCTTGATGCGGCGAGAAAGAACCCAGTCACAATTTATTCAATGGCCGGATCAATCTGCCTGAGCGCCGGCAGGAGCGGGCACGTGTCCGTGCTTTCGAACACCTTGCAACCAAGTCTGCAACCGATCCATGTAGATGTAAACAATCGGCGTGGTGAAGAGCGTTAGCATCTGGCTGACGATGAGGCCGCCGATGATGGTGATACCGAGAGGACGGCGAAGCTCTGAGCCGACGCCGGTGCCGAGCGCGAGAGGCAGGGCGCCGAAGAGGGCGGCCATGGTGGTCATGAGAATGGGCCGGAAGCGCAAGAGACAGGCCTTGTAGATCGCATCCAGCGGCGGGATTTTTTCCTCGCGCTCGACCTGCACCGCAAAATCAATCATGAGAATGGCGTTTTTCTTGACGATGCCGATCAGGAGAATAATGCCGATAAGGGCAATCATGTTCAGATCGGAGCCGGCGAGCCGAATGGCGAGAATGGCGCCGATGCCGGCAGACGGAATGGTGGAAAGAATAGTGATCGGATGGATGAAGCTTTCGTAGAGGATGCCGAGGACAATGTAGACGGCAACGAGAGCGGTAATGATCAAGAAAGAGTTGCGAAGCGCGGGAGGCTTGAAAGGCCTGCGCCGTGCCCTGGAAAGTGGCATGGACCGTGGGAGGCATGCCGACCTCAAGAGTGGCTTGTTCGATGTGCTGCACGGCGGGGCCGAGAGACGCGCCGGGCGCGAGATTGAAGGAGAGAGTGATAGCTGGAAAGACGCCTTGATGATTGACGGAAAGAGCAGTGTTGGAAGCCTCGTAGTGAGAGAAGGCGCTGAGCGGCACGAGCTTGCCGCCAGCGGCAGGAACGTAGATAGACTTGAGAGCACTAGGATCCTGTTGCGCGGTTGGCATGACCTCCAAGATGACATGGTACTGATTCAGACCCTTGTAGATATTTGAGACTTGGCGCTGGCCGAAGGCGTCGCTCAAGGTGTCGTCGATCGCCTGCATGGAGACGCCGAGGCGGCCGGCGCTGTCGCGATCGACGACGAGGGAAGTCTCGAGACCGTGCATCTGCTGGTCGGAGTTAACGTCGCGAAGCTCAGGGACTTTGGCCAATCTTTTTTGAAGGAGCGGAGCCCAATGGGTGAGGTCGTCGAGATTATCGGCTTGCAGAGTGTATTGGTACTGAGCGGCGCTGCCGCGGCCACCGACGCTGAGGTCCTGGACGGCCTGGAGATAGAGAACAGCACCGGGAACCTTTGAGGTGGCCTTGCGGATCCGAGCGATAACCTCGTCGGCGCTGATTTTCCGTTCATTGAGTGGCTTGAGTTGACCAAACATACGGGCGGTACTGCCGCCGCTGCCGCCACCGGTGAAGGAAGTGACCGTATCAACAGCGGGGTCTTTCAGTACGATGTCCGTGAAAGTCCGCATTTTTTGAGACATGGCAGCGAAGGACAAGTCCTGATCGCCCTGAATACTGCCGTTGATGCGGCCGGTATCCTGCTGCGGAAAAAAGCCGGAATTCACGTGAAAAAACAGATACGCGCAGAGGACCGCCGTAAGAAAGGTCATCCCAAGAATCAGCAATTGGTGGCGAAGAACCCACTTGAGCGAGACATCGTAGAGGCGTAGAAACCAGTTAAAAGCACGCTCAAAGAAATTATAGATCCAATTGTGGCGCCCGGATTCATGCTTCAGGAAGCGCGCACACATCATGGGCGTGGTGGTAAGAGAAACAAAGAGAGAAACGCCGATCGCAACACTGAGGACCACGGCAAATTCGCGGAAAAGGCGGCCGACGATGCCGGGCATCATCAAAATGGGGATGAACACGGCAACAAGTGAAGTGCTCATGGAGAGCACGGTGAAACCGATTTCGCTGGCGCCCTTCATGGCGGCTTCAAAGGGCTTCAAGCCGCCCTCGATGTGACGAGTGATGTTCTCGATGACGACAATGGCATCGTCGACGACAAAGCCGGTACATATGGTCAAAGCCATGAGAGAAAGATTGTCCAGGCTGTAATCACAGAGGTACATAATGCCGAAAGTACCGATGAGGGAAAGAGGAACGGCGACGCTAGGAATAATAGTGGCCCAGGTGCTGCGCAGGAATGCGAAGACCACAAGAATAACGAGAGTTATGGAAATTAGCAGAGTGATTTCGACATCGTGAACGGAAGCTCGGATGGTGGTGCTGCGGTCGACGGCCACACTCAGGTGGAGGGAGGGAGAGATGGAGGCACGGAGCACCGGAAGGATCTCGTTAATGCGATCGACGGTCTCAATCATATTAGCGGCCGGCTGGCGAAAAATGGCCAGGAGCACGGAACGCTTTCCACCGGACAGGCCCAAGTTGCGGGTGTCCGCGACGGAATCGACAACCTCCGAAACGTCCCTTAGCCGGACCGGAGCGCCTGCATGTCCGCCAATGATCAACGACTCGTATTCGTAGGCCTTGAAGAGCTGGTCGGTGTCCGTCAGATTCCAATGCTTCTGGTTATCGGACAGGGAACCTTTAGCGAGGTTGGCGTTGGCCGATTGAATCGATGCGCGCAACGTCTCGAGACTGATGCCATAGCTGTTGAGCTGGTACGGATTGGCTTCCACGCGAACGGCGGGGCTCGCGCTTCCCCAGGTGAAGACCTGACCGACGCCTTCGACCTGGGCAAGTTTTTGAGCGAGGATCGAATCGGCAGCGTCATAGATTTGGGCCGGGGGAATATTGTCCGAGGTCAACGCGAGAATCAGAATGGGAGCGTCCGCGGGATTGACTTTGCGATAGGTCGGCTGGCCGGGAAGATCGGCAGGGAGCTGGCTTCGAGCAGCGTTGATGGACGCTTGAACGTCGCGCGCGGCGGCGTTGATATCGCGACTGAGATCGAACTGAAGAGTGACATTGGTGGAGCCGAGGCCGCTGGAGGAAGTCATCTGCGTAACGCCTGCGATGCGGCCGAACTGGCGCTCGAGCGGAGTGGCCACGGCGGAGGCCATCGTTTCCGGGCTGGCGCCGGGCAGGTTAGCGCCAACAGAGATAGTCGGGAAATCAACTTGCGGGAGGGGAGCAACAGGAAGAAAGCGGAAGGCAACGACACCAGAGAGAAAGATCGCAATAGTAACGAGCGTAGTGGCGACGGGCCGACGAATGAAGGGTGCGGAGAAATTGGCAGAAGATATCATTGTCTAATCCCCGTGTGCGGGCTCCTCAACGGGGTTGCCAACGTGGAACGCGAAACGGTGCGCAAGCCAATCGAATGCGAGATAGACGACAGGAGTGGTGTAAAGAGTGAGCAACTGGCTGAGGATCAGTCCGCCAACGATTGTGATTCCGAGAGGACGGCGTAATTCGGAACCTACGCCGGTGCCGACGGCCAGGGGCAAGGCGCCAAGGAGCGCAGCCATGGTGGTCATCATAATGGGGCGAAAACGCAGCAGGCACGCTTCGTAAATTGCGTCGAGGGGAGCTTTCCCTTCCTTGCGTTCCGCTTCGAGAGCGAAGTCAATCATCATGATCGCGTTTTTCTTGACGATGCCTATCAATAGAATGATGCCGATGAGCGCAATGACGCTGAACTCCATTCGAAAAAGCAGCAGCGCCAGGATGGCCCCAACGCCCGCCGAGGGCAGCGTCGAGAGGATCGTGACGGGATGGATGTAGCTCTCGTAAAGGACCCCGAGAACAATGTAAACCGTGACGAGGGCCGCAAGGATAAGAATAGGTTCGTTGGCGAGCGAATTGAGAAAAGCTGCCGCAGTGCCCTGAAAGGTGGCCTGAATGCTCTGCGGCATATTCAATTCCTGCCTGGCTTCGTTGATTGCATTCACGGCGTCGCCCAGGGCCGCCCCGGAAGCCAGGTTGAACGAGATCGTAACGACCGGAAACTGTCCCTGATGGTTCAACGCTAAAGCCGTCGCCCCCGGCTCGAATCGAGTGAAGGCGCTGAGCGGAACCTGCGTATTGGGCGTCGTGCTAACGCTTGTCTGAGCGTTGTTTGTAATATTCGCCGACGATCCGCTGAAGGCTTGCACGTTGCTTGCGGACGCCACATAAATACTCTTCAGCGAGTCAGGGTTCTGCTGGAATTGCGGATCGACTTCCAAGATGACGTGATACTGATTGAGCTGCGTGTAAATCGTGGAGACCTGGCGCTGGCCAAAGGCGTCGTAAAGCGTATTGTCGATGGCTGCCGGGAGTACACCGAGGCGCGAGGCGGTATCCCGGTCGATCACCAGCGATGCCAAGAGTCCCTGATTCAGCTGGTCGCTAGCGACGTCGCGCACCGCGGGAATGGACCTTAGCTTGTCCATGAACCTCGGCGTCCAGTAGGCCAGCTCTTTTGCGTCAACATCTTCGAGGCTGTATTGAAATTGGGTGCGGCTGACGCGGTCTTCCACGGTGAGATCTTGAACGGGTTGCATGAAGAGGGAGATGCCGTCCACCTTAGCAAGTTCGGGCTGGAGACGGCGAATAACATCGGAGGCATTCGCATCGCGTTGCGCGAGAGGCTTCAGATTGATTTGAATGCGGCCGCTGTTGAGCGTGGTGTTGGTGCCATCGATGCCGATGAAGGAAGAGAGACTCTCAACAGCGGGATCTTTGAGAATAACGTCGGCCAGGGCCTGCTGGTGCGTGGCCATGGCGGCGAAGGAAATGTTCTGCGCGGCTTCGGAAACCCCCAGAATGATGCCGGTGTCCTGAACGGGAAAGAAGCCTTTTGGAACGTAGATGTAAAGCAAGATGGTGCCGACCAGGGTGCCAATGGTGATGAGCAGGGTGATTTTGCGGTACTGCAGGACAAATTTCAAAGTGCGTCCGTAGTAGGCGATGATGGAGTTAAAAGCGAGCTCCGACTTGCGATAAAACCAGCCCTGGTCTTCTTCCCTTTGATGGCGAAGAAGTTTGGCGCACATCATGGGGGTGAGGGTGAGAGAAACGAAGGCGGAAATAAGAATGGTGATGGCGAGAGTGATGGCGAATTCGCGGAAGAGACGGCCGACAATGTCGGCCATGAAAAGCAGAGGAATGAGCACCGCGATGAGAGAAACGGTGAGCGAAATAATCGTAAAACCGATCTGTTCGGATCCTTTGAGGGCGGCCTGAAGAGGCGGTTCGCCTTCTTCGATGTAACGGCTGATATTTTCGATCATGACGATGGCGTCGTCGACGACGAAACCTGTAGAGATAGTAAGGGCCATGAGGGAAAGGTTGTTGAGGCTGAAACCACAAAGATACATCACGCCAAACGTGCCGACGATGGAAAGGGGCACAGCCAGGGCGGGGATGACGGTGGCGCGCAGACTTCGCAGAAAAAGGAAGATGACCATCACCACCAAGGCGATGGTGAGGACCAACGTAAATTCGACGTCTTCGACGGAAGCACGAATGGTGCTGGTGCGGTCGGTGAGAGTGTCGATCTTCACCGAAGCGGGCAGCGAGGCCTGAAGCTGCGGAAGGAGCTTTTTCACCCGATCAACGACGGCGATGATGTTGGCGCCCGGCTGACGCTGAATGTTTAGAATGACGGCCGGATTCTTGTTGGCCCAGGCGGCTTGTTTGGTGTTTTCCGTGCCGTCGAAAACGGTGGCGACATCCGTCAAGCGGACCGGAGCGCCGTTGCGATAAGCCACGATGATGGGTTTGTAGCTATCGCTGGAGATGAGCTGGTCATTTGCGCCGATGGTGTAGGCCTGATGCGCGCCATCGAAGGTGCCTTTGGCTTGATCGACGTTGGCAGCGCCAAGCGCGGTGCGCAAATCTTCCAAACTGAGTCCATAGGAAGCGAGCGCAGTGGGGTTGGCCTGAATGCGCACGGCGGGACGCTGGCCGCCACTGATGCTGACGAGGCCCACACCTGTTAGCTGCGAAATTTTCTGTGCGAGCGTTGTGTCCGTCAGGTCTTCGACTTTGGAGAGCGGCAACGAGTCCGAAGTCAGCGACAGAGTGAGGATGGGAGCGTCGGCGGGATTGATTTTGCTGTAGATGGGCGGATTAGGAAGGCCCTGCGGGAGAAGATTGGAAGCGCCGTTGATGGAGGCCTGGACCTCTTGCTCGGCGATGTCAATGTTCAGATCAAGATTGAATTGGAGCGTGATGATGGAGCTGCCGAAGGAGCTCGAAGAAGTCATCTGGTTCAGGCCGGGGATTTGCCCGAATTGGCGCTCGAGGGGCGCCGTGACGGAAGAAGCCATTACGTCGGGGCTGGCGCCAGGATAGAAGGTCTGAATCTGAATCGTCGGATAGTCGACCTGTGGAAGCGCGGAGACGGGCAGTTGCCGGTAGGCGACGAAACCGACCAGCAGCACGCCGACCATCAAAAGGGTGGTCGCGACTGGCCGCAAAATGAACGGCCGGGACGGACTCATCGAGCTTTTCCTCCCGGCTGACTTTTGGCAGGATTGTTGGGCTGTGCTCCGCTTTGAGCGGCAGGCTGCCCAGTTGCTCCTCGCCCCGCACCGCCGGTTGGAGAAGTGCTGGTAAGAACTTTGCTGCCATCCTGAAGCTTGTCCTGACCGTCAATGACTATCACATCGCCCGGATTGAGTCCGGAACTGATTCCGATATTGTTGCCCGTGGTTTGTGAGATGGTGACCACGCGGATGTTCACGGTATCACCGCCAGAAACAACATAAACGTAAGTGCCTTGGGGCCCGCGCTGAATGGCCGCGGCGGGAACGATGACCAGATTCTTCTTGGTGTCAACGAGCATGTGGACGTTGACGAATTGATTCGGGAAGAGGACGTTGTTCTCGTTGGAGAAAATGGATTTGAGCTTGTAGGTGCCAGTGGTGGGATCGATTTGGTTGTCGATAGTGGCCAGTTTTCCGTCGGCAATCTTGGTGATGTCATCGCGATCGTAGGCTTCGACGGGAAGCTGCCCGCCGCCACGGAGCTTGACCAAGACCTGCTGAAGCTGGTCCTGCGGCAGAGTAAAGATGACGGAAACGGGCTGGAGCTGAGTAATGACAAGAAGTCCGGTCGTGTCGGAGGAGTGCACGATGTTTCCCATATCGACGAGACGCAATCCCACGCGTCCGCTGATGGGAGCCGTGATGTGGGCGTAAACAAGCTGCAATTTTGCATTATCGATGGTGGCCTGGTCCGCTTTAATCGCGCCTAGATATTGACCCACCTGTGCCTGCTGAGTGTCCACCTGCTGCTTGGGGACGACCCCTTCGTTGTAGAGAAGCTGATAGCGCTCGAAATCGACTTGCACGTCGTGGAGTTGAGCCTGGTCTTTGGCTAGCTGACCTTCGGCCTGCTCTAGCAAGACCTGGTAAGGACGAGGATCGATTTCAATGAGCGCATCGCCCTGGTGTACGAATTGGCCTTCGGTAAAATTGACTTTGACGATTTGGCCATCTACGCGGCTGCGCACGGTGACGGTGTTAAAAGCTGTGACTGTACCTAGGCCAACGAGGTAAACGGGCAGGTCGCCCTTTTGTGCAGGGGCAACAACGACGGGAACCGTGAAGCCGCCAGCCCCTGGGCCTCCCCTTCCCTTACCGCTTTTGCCAACGGCCGCTTTGCCGTCTGCCTCACTCGTGGAGTGTGCTCCGCGGTAATACCAAATACCAATAGCGACGAAGACGAGAATCAAGATCCAGAGCCACCAGCGGCTCTTGGCGGGCTGTGCCGCGGAAGATTCACGCGCGCCCGGCTCTGGAAGCTCTACGGAGTTGAAATGGCCCATCCGTTCTCTCCTATCGATAAAAGCAAAATTGCGGGTGAGTCCGCCGGGGCAAGACAGTCGCGGGTGCACCTCGTTGCAGCTCCCGCCCAACCCTTAGAGCCTACCGGAAAAACCAGCCTGTGCATATATTGGACGGATTTTGGGAGAAAATGGTTACGAAGTGTCTCTCTGCTGCGGATGGCTTCGTGGAGGCGCGAAAATAGTGGGAGCTACGTTCGAAAAAGGTTGCTCTATGTGGAGATTTTTTTGATGGGCAGCTGGGTAAACGAAAGTTTACACTATCGGACCCGGATGACTTGAGCCGGGAGAAATGCAGCCAGAGACTCTGGAAAAGGTGGGAGACAAAGTAAATGGTAAAAGGCCTGATAGTAGGCATTTTAGTGGGGATATTGCTGGTCGCGTGCGGCGGATACTTCTATTTTTCAACAGGACGCGCGCCCGTGGCGGTTACAGACCCGCCGATGCCATTTGAGAAGAAATTTGCGAAGATGGCGCTCAATGCGCATATTGCAAAAGAGAAGATTCCAGAATCGACGGTGACGGCAGACGAGAAGAGCTATCTGAGCGGCGCGGAAGTGTACAAACAGAACTGCGCTGTATGCCATGGGCTTCCGGATCAGCCGAAGACGACTGTTGCACAGGGGATGTACCCGCCCCCTCCGCAACTTTTCCATGGAACTGGAGTGACGGATGATCCGGCGTCTGAATCCTATTGGAAAGCAGAAAACGGGATTAGGTTGACTGGAATGCCGGGATTTAAAGGGCGATTGACTGAGGCGCAGATTTGGGAGGTTAGTGTGTTGCTCGCAAACGCGGACAAGATACCGGCTTCCGTCAAGGCGGCATTAGCCAGCCCGATTGTCGCTCAGGCTGCCGCGCCGGCAAGCGCCCCGGCCAACAGCCCAGCGCCGGTAAAAACAAAACCTTAGTCCGCAGATTCGTTTTGGTATCTCTTCCCGAGCCTACTGACGAACGCTAGTTTGAGGGTTGTTCAAGTTTGGGAAGGTCACGCTGGCCGGCTCGGCAGCGAATGGACCTGCTCCACTTTCCGCAGTTCCGGGAAACGCCACGCCCAAATCGCGGTGACGACGAGTGTTCCGATGCCGCCAAGCACGACCGCGGGTACAGTACCCAACCATTGCGCGGTCAGGCCGGACTCGAATTCGCCGAACTCGTTAGAAGCACCGATGAAAACCATGTCGACGGCGTTGACGCGCCCGCGCATTTCGTCGGGCGTTGCGACTTGGATCAGTATGGCGCGGACAATCACGCTGACCATATCGGTGGCTCCGACGAAAAACAGAGCGATCAAGGAAAGAGTCAGACTGCGGGAAAGACCGAAGAGGATCGTGAACAAACCAAATCCGGCCACGCACCAAAGCATGATTACACCGACTTTGCGCCGGAAAGGCCTGTGGGCGAGGAAAATGGCCATTGCAGCAGCGCCAACTCCGGGAGCGGTCCGAAGCAGGCCGAGCCCCCATGGGCCTGTCCGCAAGATTTCCCGCGCGTAAACTGGCAAGAGGGCGACCGCTCCGCCAAGCAAGACGGCGAACAAATCCAAAGAGATGGAGCCGAGAACCGCTTTTTCGCGCCAGATGTAGCGAAGACCGGCCAAGACCGTGGCGCGGTTAACGGGTTCGCGGGCGCGAGCCCTTTCCTCCGTTTTCATTTTCAGCGTGCAGATCAGCGCAACAATTGCCATAGCCATCGCCAAGGCATAAACGGCGGCCGGACCGCGAAATGCGGCGTAAATAATCCCGCCGAGCGCAGGACCGAGAATTGCCGCGCCCTGAAACATAGTGGAGGCCCAGGCAACCGCGTTAGGAAATACCTCTACTGGTACAAGTTGCGGAACCAGGGCGCGACTGACAGGGGCATTGAACGCGCGTGCGACGCCCAAAAAGACGAGAACCACAAAAATAAAAAACACCGAACTGGCTCCTTGAAGAGGAGTCAGCAAGAGCAATCCAAAACACACCCCATAGCCGAGGTAGCAGATCACAATAAGTCTTCGGCGATCATAGCGGTCGGCAACGTGCCCTGAAACCAGGAACAAGAGAATTCCTGGCAGGAACTGCACTAATCCCACGAGTCCGAGGTCGAGTGGACGCTTCGTGATTTCGTACACTTGCCAGCCGACCGCTACCGACTGCATTTCCATGGCTAGGACCATGCAAAAGCGCGCGATTTGAAAAAGTACAAAATTGGGATATTGGAAGGCGACACGGCCGGCGGCCATGGAGTTTTCTGGTGCGGCCATCACTCATTACTCTGCCACAAAAACTATATCGGGACGAGTTTGGGGAGTCCGGCGGATTGCTTCGTGACTAATGTTTTTCTTGCACGGGATGGAGTTCGCCTTCGGATGGGTTTGTGGCGGGTACTCGTGCCTTTCGCCGAATCATCCAGTAGGCCAGAGAAATAAGCAGAAGGAATGGTGCGAAGGCTGGAACGGTGTATTGCAACCCCTCCACATAAAAAGTGCTCGCCGCGATTCCCAACAGTGCGGCGATGCCCAACACATTCGAATAGGGAGAAAAGCGAAGGCGCATTGGGAGTTGGGCGACGCGCTCCTGACCGAGGGTCCGCCGAAATGCGATATGCGTTAGGAGAATCACGATCCAGACGAAGAACATGCCGGCTACGGCAACGCCGTAGAGCATCAGGAATGCGCGCTTGGGAGCGTAAATCGCAAGAAGGATGGCGGCAACCATGCCGGCGGTCGAAATCACAAGAGCGCGGCGAGGAACGCCGTTGCCGCTAAGGTGTCCCAGCCAACGCGGGGCGTATCGGCCTCGGGCGAGGGAAAAAAGCATGCGCGTTGTGAGGTAAAGATTTGTGTTGGAGCTTGAGAGCGCGGCGGTGATCACTACTAAATTCATGATGCCTGCAGCGAAGGGGATGCCGAGGGTCGAAAGAGCGCGGACGAATGGACTGCCTGTGAGGTCACTGCCAGTCTGATCCCACGGCGTCATCGCCAACATGATGGAGATAGCGAGAACGTAGAAGATGACGAGGCGGAAAACGATCGTGCGCATGGCGCGCGGAATGGATTCCGCAGGATTTTGGGCCTCGCCTGCCGTGACGGCGATGACTTCAACGCCCATATAGCTTGTAATCGCCAGCGTAAGAGCGAGCCAAACGCCCTTCCAACCAAAAGGGAGAAAACCGCCATGCGCCGTGAGATTCGAGAGGCCGATCGCAGGAGCAGGTCCCAAACCGAAGATGAGAGCAACGCCTAAGATTATGAAAACGATGATGGCCACGACTTTTATGAGCGCGAACCAATACTCGAACTCGCCGAAACGGCCGACCTGGAGGGTGTTGACGGCCACAAGACAAATCGACACGGCGGCTACCCACAACCATTGCGGAACTGCGGGAAACCAAAACGCAAAATAGATCGCAACGGCTGTTACTTCCGCGCCGATGGCGATGATTTGCACCAGCGCATAGGTGGCTCTGACTGAGAAACCAGCCCATGGACTGAGGTAGGTTTGCGCGTAGACGCCAAAGGAGCCGGCCACTGGTTGCACCACAGCCATTTCCGCCAGCGAATACGCGACGATCATGGCGATGAGCGCGCCAAGTAGATAGGTGACGATAACTCCGGGGCCCGCGAGGCGAATAGTTACGCTGCTGCCCAGGAACAGACCCACACCGATGGCCCCGCCAATGGCCAGCATAGTGAGCTGGCGCTGCGTGAGGCGGCGATGGAGCGCGTCGACTTCGGGAGGGGTGGCAGGCGAGCCGTCGCCCATGGATTGTGGCGAGCGCGTTGGAAGAGAATCTGAGATTTCACCCATGCCTGGTCAGATCGAGCAAGGCGTTACCGAAGCTGTGAATTTCGTCCAGGGTGTTGTAGTGGACGAGAGACGCGCGGACGACGCCGCTGTCCTGGCGCAAGCCAAGGCGCTGCATCAGGCGAGGGGCGTACATGTGGCCGTCGCGAATTCCGATTCCCACGCGGGCCGTGGTCTCTGTGACTTTTGCCGGCGCGATGTTTGGCAAATTGAAGCAGAGCGTTGGCACGCGCTGGTGAACGCGTCCCTCTCCCGATAAGCCGTAGATCTTTGCGCCGCATCTGTTTAGGACCCGCAACATTTCGAGTGAAAGTAATACTTCGTAAGCTCTGATGTGCTGCAACGCGCGAGCGAGATTGGCGCGCCGCGAGTCTCCGTTCTCGCCGTTGCCGTCTGCTTCTGCTCGCTTGCCGAGGGATTCCAAGTAGACAATGGCGGCATCCATGCCCGCAACATTCTCGTAGATAAAAGTGCCTGCTTCAATTTTTCCCGGCGGCTCGTCGGGGATGAAATCTTCGCGAAAGGTGCGAAGTTTTGCAGGAGCTCGCGGCGTCCCCAGAGAAATCCCATGTGCGGCCCGAAGATTTTGTACCCGGAGCAGACGAGGTAGTCGCAGTCCCATGCTTGCACGTCTATGTGGCCGTGGGGAGCATAGTGAACGCAGTCGAGGAAGATTTCCGCACCGGCCTGGTGTGCAATTTTGGCGGCGCTTGCGACGTCTACAATGGAACCAAGGGCATTCGAGGCGACCGTGCAGGCGATCAAGCGCGTTCTGGCGGAGATGAGTGGTTTTAAATCGTCAGCGTGGAGATTGCCGTCCTCGCCCATCTTCCACCAAATAAATTTTGCGCCCTCTTTCTCCAACGCAAGCCAGGTGGCGACGTTGGCCTCATGGTCCATGTCGGTCACAATGATTTCGTTGCGTTGGCCGAGCGTTTGTCCAAGCGCGAGACTTATCAGGCGAATGAAAGAGGTGGCGTTGATCCCAAACGCAATTTCGCTGGATCACGCGCGTTCAAGAGATCCGCGACACTTTGG
>CAVOPQ010000013.1:0-272254 GCA_963698145.1 uncultured Acidobacteriota bacterium
CATTCTGGAAATCAGCGTGGAGAGCGTTGCGGCGGCCATGGCAGCGGAGCGGGGCGGGGCGCAACGGATCGAATTTTGCGCCAATGCGCGCGAAGGTGGGACGACTCCGAGTGACGAGTTGCTGAGAGCCGTGCGCGAACGCGTGCGATTGCCGATTCTCTCGATGGTTCGTCCGCGAGCTGGGGACTTTGTCTATTCCGATGCGGAGTTCGAAAGCATGCTGAGGGACATCCAGGCGGCCAAGGAATTTCAAATGGACGGCGTCGTTTTGGGTTTGCTGAACGCCGATGGCCGCATCGACGTTGAACGCAGCGCGCAACTCGTCGAGCAGGCGAGGCCGCTTCCGGTCACCTATCATCGGGCGTTCGATGAATGTCGCGATTTGCAAAAGTCGCTGGAGGACGTGATCAAAACGGGAGCTGCGCGGCTGCTCACTTCAGGCGGGAAGCGGACAGCGCCTGAGGCACTGGAGACGATTGGTGAACTCGTTCGAATCGCGGGAGAGCGATTGATGGTGATGCCGGGGAGCGGAATTCATACGGGAAATATTCGAAAAGTGGTGCGCACGACAGGTGCACGCGAATTCCACGCCGGATTGAGCTCCGTGATTGCAAGTCCCGCGGACAACCTCGCCGCTTTTGAAGAAGAGGTGAGAAAACTTGCGGCTGCGCTGCGCGATCGTAATGAGGTTGCCGGAGAACAGCCGGCGAATGTGTTGTTGATTGCGGCGCAAAAAAAAGAGGGGCACGATGTATCGTGCCCCTACAACAGCCTGGGAAGAGTTAACGGCCGGTTAAGCTTTTTGCGCCTGGCGGCGAAGGAAGGTGGGCACATCCAGATCGTCGGCGGGAACGTCGTGGCTGACGTCGCGAACGTTCTGCTGCACCTGATGGACGACGTTCGGCAACTGTTGTTGCTGTGGCAGAGGCTCTTCCATCTCTCGGCCGGCTTTCCAGGTCTTGGGCAGGAATCGAAGGCTTCTGCTGGACGGTTTTCTTGTTGGCTTCCTTGAAGCCCGCGGCGATGACGGTGATTTTCACGGCGTCTTTCATGGAGTCGTCCATGACCGCACCAAAAATAATGTTCGCGTTTTCGTGCGCAGCTTTCTGGATGACCGACGAAGCTTCGTGAACTTCATGCAGGGTGAGGCTGGAGCTGCCGGAAATGTTGATCAAGATGCCCTGCGCGCCCTGGATGGAATTGTCTTCGAGCAGCGGACTGGAAATGGCGCGGTTGGCGGCGTCGATGGCGCGATTCGTTCCGGTGGCAATGGCGGTGCCCATCACGGCGTAGCCTTGGCCGTGCATGATGGCTTTCACGTCGGCAAAGTCGCGGTTGATAATGCCCGGCACGGTGATGATGTCGGAAATGCCCTGGACGGCCTGGCGGAGGATGTCGTCGGCGATGCGGAACGCGTCGAAGAAACTGGTGCCGCGCTCGACGGTTTCCATCAAGCGTTCGTTGGGGATCACGATGACGGTGTCGACGGCGCCAATCAATTCTTGCAAGGCTTGTTCCGCCTGCAGCATGCGGCGCTTGCCTTCGAAAGCAAAAGGCTTCGTGACAACCGCGACGCTCAGAGCGCCGAGTTCGCTGGCGAGCGAAGCTACTACGGGCGCAGCGCCGCTGCCGGTGCCTCCGCCGAGGCCGGAGGTGATGAAAATCATGTCCGAGCCTTCGAGCGCTTCAATAATTTTGTCAGTGTCTTCGAGGGCAGCTTTGCGGCCGATCTCGGGATTCGCGCCCGCGCCGAGCCCTTTGGTGAGTTTCGCGCCGAGCTGCAGCTTCACGGGAGCTTGCGAGAGCTTGAGCGCTTGCAGGTCGGTATTGGCCGTGATGAATTCGACGCCTTCGACTTTGGCGCGGATCATGCGGTTAATTGCGTTGCATCCGCCGCCGCCCACGCCGATGACTTTAATCTTCGCGGGCTGCAGCTCCTCGCTGAAGCTCATGCGAATTCCTGCATCTTTCGTCGTCATGCGTCCCTCAGCCTTCTCCAGATTCGCGATGCTGCGCTCGGGCAGGGTTACGAGGCACCTGCGAACATGGACTTCAATTTGTTTACCAGATTTCCAGCGCGCTGCGGTGCGTTTCGCCGCGTTTTCGCGCCGTACATCACCAGACCGACGACGGTTGCATATTCCGGCTGCGCTACCTGCTCCGGCAGATCAGCCAAACCTTTTGGCTCCGCGATACGAACGGGCAAGTGGAAAGAGTGCTTCGGCCAGCTCGACCAGGCCGTTGAGTCTCGCGCCGCCGCCCGCGAGCACAAATCCAGCGGGGATTTGTCTGTCAAGGCCGGCGCGCTGGCAGATCGTCGCGGATCAGCGCGAGCAATTCCATCGCACGCGGCTCGATGATGTCGGTGAGCATGCGGGCAAAGATGGTGCGCGGCGGGCGATCGCCCACGCTGGCAATTTCGATGGCGCTGTCTTCGCGGAGCAGCCCAGAGGCAGCCCAACCGTGGCGGCGCTTGATTTTTTCGGCTTCAGGGATCGGCGTGCGCAGACCGACGGCAAGATCGTTGGTGAAGTGGTCGCCGCCCACGGGAACCGCGCTCGGTATGCCGGACCACGCCGCCGCCGTATACGATCAACTCGGTCGTGCCGCCGCCGATATCGAGCAGGCAGCAGCCGAGGTCGCGCTCGTCTTGCGTAAGGCAGGCTTCGGCGGAGGCCAGCGGTTCGAGAACGGTATCGTTGATCAGGATGCCGGCGCGATTCGCGGCGGTCACCAGATTTTGCGTGGCGGCAATGGAGGAGGTCACGAGATGAACGTTGGCTTCGAGGCGCTGGCCAACCATGCCGATGGCGTCGCGAATTCCATCCTGCGCGTCGACCATGAATTCATGGGGAAGAACGTGGAGCACTTCGCGGTCTTCCGGAAGCGTAATGTTGCGCGCGGCATCGACGGCGCGGCGCACATCTTCGCGCTCGATGTCTCGGGGGCGATTGCCGAGCGTAATGCCGCCGCGGCTGTTCACTCCGCGCACGTGGCTGCCGGCCACGCCGATCACGGCGGACTCGACCGGCACATTGGCGACGCCTTCGGCTTCTTCGACGGCGCGGCGAATCGAGCTCACGGTGGAATCGAGATTGACGATGAGCCCTTTGCGAAGTCCCTTGGATTCCGCCGCGCCGAGAGCGAGAAATTTCACGTGTTCTTCGTCCACTTCCGCGATCAGCACGCACGTTTTCGTGCTGCCGACGTCCAGCCCAACGATGTAATTATCTTTTTTTGCCAAGCCGCCGCCCCCGCTCTGGAACCTTACGTTTTCAACTTCTAGTTTTTCAGCTTCGCCGAATTCATGCTGCTGTCCGGATTCACGACCACTTGCCGCGAATACTGCAAATCAATGGACTGCACGCGCCCGGCGTTCGCCTGCCACTGCGCAAAATTCTCGACCAGCATGCGGTATTTGCCCGTGAAATCGCCGGAGCCAAAATGAATGGTTACCGCCTGCGAATCGGCCGCGGAGCAGGCCGGTCATAACAACGCGCAAATCCTTCGGATTCGAAAGATCCACTTCGCTGACGCGGTCGGACGATCCGGGGCGCACCAAATCCGCGTCCCTCAAGAATTCCTGATAGGACTGCATGCGTTTTTCGCGCTCTTCCAGGGGCAGGCTATCGGTAAGGCCGGTAACGATCGGGAAGTGCAAATCCTCGGCTTCAGGGCGGTCCAAAATGACACCATGCGCGTCAATCAGGGCCAGATCTCTGCCATTGCGCAAAAACGCAATCGGCGTGCGCTCCGTCAACTCGACGCGGATGCGGTTTGGCAGGATACGCTGCACGCTCGCGGATTCGACCCAGGGCAGTTGCTGGAGCTGGCTGCGCCGGACATCCAGCGGAATGCGCAGCACGCTGCGGTTGCGGTCGCGCGCAAAGGGTTGGAGCACGGCTTCGCGGCTCACGACGTGGTTGCCCATCAACTCGATTTGATCCGGCTTGAGAAGCAACACTTGCGGCGAATACAGCAAGAAGCGGCCCGCGACGATAGCCGTAGCCACGCCTGCTGCTCCCGCGAAGGTCCACACCAACACGCGGCGATAGAACGGCCAGCTTCGCCCGCCAAATTTTTTGCGGCGGATTTCGAGAGGCTTCTGACGGCGCAAATAGCGCGGCTCTTCGTCCGCGAGCAATTCCGGGCGGTAGGGCTCGGAGGCCGCGGCGGCAGTTCCCCGTTGCAAGGCTTTCACGCGTTCCAAACCACCACCTCGTTTTCGAGAATCACACCAAATGAATTTTGCACACGTTCGCGCACATCAGCGATCAGAGCGAGCATGTCTTTCGCCGATGCCTTACCTGCATTCACAAAGAAATTGGCGTGGCGATCGCTGACGCGGGCGTCGCCGACGCTCAGTCCCTTGAGCCCCAGCTCATCAATCATGCGTCCAGCGGAAGCGCCTGGCGGGTTTTTGAAAATGCAACCGGCACTTTTCTGCCCAAGCGGCTGGCTTGCGCGCCGTTTTTCGTTGCAGATACGAATCCCTTTTAGAATTTCGCGATACGGTTTGGAGGGTAGTTCCAGCTTCACTGCGAGCATCATATCATCAGGCGCAAAAGAAGTGTGCCGGTATTCGAAGGAAATTTGATGGCCCTTAAGGGTTTCCATCTTGCGGCTGGCCGCCCGGTAAAGCTTCACTTCTCGGACGTAACTGCCGATTTGCATGCCGTAGGCGCCGGCGTTCATGCGCAGCGCGCCGCCGACGGTCCCGGGTACTCCAATAAGACCTTCCATTCCGCCGAGGTCGTTTTTGGCGCAGAAGGTCACGGTGCGGCCGAGGTCGGCCGCGGCGTCCACTTGGGCAGAATTTCCTTCGAGAACGATGTCCGGCTCGGGAGCGACAAGTTGCAGACGCGACCCAGGGCAATTCGCCATCGCCAACGAGCAGGTTTGAGCCGCCGCCGAGAAACTTGTGCGGAACGCCTTGTGCGTCGAGGAGGTTCAAGCAGGTCCGGGAATGGCTGTCGTGCTTCTTGATGCGCAACAAGTCGGTCGTGCCACCGATGCCGAGCGAAGTGAGATCGGCCAAGGAAGTCCCTGGCTTCCAGCTGGACACCCAACTCCGGAAGCGCCGCGACGATTTTGGGATCTTCAACGCGCATGGTGCGTGGGATGCTCCGTCCCAAGAAGGACCATAAATTCGTTGCTTGCGCGGCTGACGTTGCCCGCGCCAATGGTCATGATCGCGTCGCCGGCCCGCGCTTCGTCGCAAGAGAAACTCAATTCCCGCCTGCATCGAGCGGAAATAGTGAACGTTTTTGTGCCCGGCGTCGCGAATGGCGGTGGCCAGAGCTTCGCTGGTGATGCCAGGAATTGGGGCTTCGCTTGCGGCATAGATGTCCAGCAGCACCAGCATGTCGGCCTGATTGAAGGCCCGGCAGAACTCGTCCCAGAGGTGCTGGGTGCGCGTGAACCGATGCGGTTGGAAGAGCACGAGCAGGCGATTGAACTTGCAGCCTCGCGCGGCTTCGAGCGTGGCGCGAATTTCGGCGGGATGGTGGCCGTAATCGTCAATGACGGTGATGTCGTTAACGACGCCCTTGATGTCGAAGCGGCGGCCAACGCCGGCGAATTTCGCCAGGCCTTCGCGGATCAGATCGGTTGGAACATTTAGGTACAGCGCGACGGCTGCCGCAGCAGCCGCGTTGCGGACATTGTGGATTCCCGGAGGATGCATCAAGTGGAAGAGGCCGAGGTCTTCGCCCTTAAAAGTGAGCCGGAAGTCGCTTCCCAGACCTTCGAGCTTCACGTCGCTGATGACCAAGTCGGCTTGGCTCGAAGTGCCATAGGTAATGATGGGGCGCTTCACGTTCGGAATGATGGCTTGCACGTTGGGCTCGTCCAGGCAAAGGATCGCGGCGCCATAAAACGGAACGCGGTTCACAAACTGCAAAAACGCGCCCTGAATGTCTTAGAGCGAGGTGTATTGGTCGAGGTGCTCGCGATCGATGGTGGTGACGACAGCGACGACGGGCGCGAGCATCAGGAAACTGCGGTCGCTCTCGTCGGCTTCCACGACAAAATATTCGCCTTTGCCGAGCCGCGCGGTCGTGCCCGCCTGGTTGACTCTGCCGCCAACCACAAAGGTCGGATCGAGATGTGCAGCGGCAAGAACGGAAGCGACCATCGAAGTCGTGGTGGTCTTGCCGTGCGCGCCGGCTACGGCGATGCCATATTTCAGGCGCATCAGCTCGGCAAGCATCTCCGCGCGCGGGATTACGGGAATTTTGCTTTTGTGCGCTTCGACGACTTCAGGATTGTCCTGCTTGATTGCGGAAGAGGTCACCACCACGTGCGCGCCTTCGACGTTTGCCGCTTTGTGGCCTTCGTGAATCGTCGCGCCAAGATTCTGCAGCCGCTCGGTAATGTTCGAGGGCTTGGTGTCCGAGCCGGAAACGGAGTAGCCCAGCGTCAGCAGCACTTCGGCGATGCCGCTCATTCCGATGCCGCCGATGCCCACCAGGTGAATGCGCTGAAAATTGCGGAAAGTGACCATCATGGATTTGCCCTCTGGCCAATTCCCTGCACGTTCGCGGCCTCTTCTATAAGGTTGACAATGTCGCGCGTAGCGTTCGGACGAGCAAGCGACCGCGCTGCGTGCGACTGCTTTTCGATGCTGTTCGGGCTGGTCGATGAGGGAGAAAATTTCGCTCGTCAGGCGTTCCGCGGTGAGTTCCTTTTCGGGAATCAGCCGGCCTGCGCCCGCGCGCTGCATCTCCTGCGCGTTGCGCAATTGGTGGCTGTCGGTAGCGGCGCCGAAGGGAATGAAGATGGCGGCGCGGCCCGCGGCTGCGATTTCCGCCGCGGTGATGGCTCCTGCTCGGCAAACGATCACATCTGCCCAGGCAAAGCGCTCCGCCATGTTCGTGAGGAAGGGGACGACCTCCGCGTTGATTTCGCGCCGCGCGTACGCGGTGCGCACCGCATTATAATCGCGTTCGCCGGTCTGATGCACGATGGACAGCTCATTTTTTCGCGCTGCCAGCCGGTCCATGGCATCGACGAACGTGCGGTTGATGGGCAACGCACCCTGGCTTCCGCCGGTTACCAGCAAGCGAAACGGCCTTTCGAGGCGTCGAGGGGCAATCGAAAAAAACTCCGGGCGCACCGGGCAGCCGGTAACGATGGCCTTTTTTCCCCAGGCCCGTGCAGAAATTTCATAGCCGGTAGCGATGCGCTTGGAGAGTTTGGCGAGGAGTTTGTTGGTCAAGCCCGGCTCGGCATTTGGTTCGAAGATGACGTTGGGCACGCGGCTGAGCCACGTCGCCAGCAGCATCGGCCCTGCAGCATAGCCGCCGACTCCAAAAGCCGCGACCGGCTTGTGCTTCCGCAAAACGCGCCGCGCATCCAACATCGCAGGCACAAGCATGGCGAGATTTCGCGCGAGCGTCGCGCCGCCCTTGCCTTTCAAGCCGGCAACGCGCAACGTTTCCAGCGGCAGCCCGGCTTGAGGCACAAGCTTCATTTCGATTCCGCGTTCCGTTCCCACCAACACGACTTCTCTCTCTTTGCCGCGCGACAACCACTCTTGCGCAATGGCCAGCGCCGGGAAAACGTGTCCGCCCGTGCCGCCTCCCGCGATCAGCAGCTTCATGGCCGGGGCCAATGGCTCGCTCGAGGGACGGGCAGGATGCTCGTGCCCCTACAACGACAGATTGCGGATCAGTGGCTCATGCCTCCGTCGCCTGCTGCGCAAATGTTTAGCAGCACGCCTGTCGCCAGCAGCATGACCAGCAGGCTCGAACCGCCGTAACTCACGAACGGCAATGGAATGCCTTTGGTCGGCACCATGCCCAGCACAACTGCAAAATTAATCAGCGCCTGGCTGAGCACCATCGCCGTGATTCCAAGCGCCAAGAGCCTGCCGAATCCATCGGGAGCCGCAAACGCCGCTCGCAGCCCGCGCCAGCCATAAACCACGAACAGGGCAATGACCAATATCGCGCCGATGTAACCCAGCTCTTCGCTGATCACCGCATAGATAAAATCCGTGTGCGCTTCCGGTAAGTAAAACAACTTTTGCTTGCTCTCCATCAAGCCCACGCCCGTGAATCCGCCGGAACCCACGGCGATGAGCGACTGCGTCAACTGAAAGCCAGCACCTTGCGGATCGGAATTAGGATCAAGGAAAGCGGTCAGCCGCGCTTGGCGATAGGAAACATGGAAAATCAGAAAATAAAGCGCCGGCAAGGAGGCCACTGCGCCGGTTGCGATCCATTTCCACGACATTCCAGCGGCAAAAAGAATCGCTGTTGCCACCAGAGCAATGTCCACGGCAGTGCCCAGATCGGGCTGCGCAAGGATCAAACACACGCAGATCAGTACAGGTCCGGCGGCGGGAAGAATCGTCTCGAGAAAATCCTTCCTGCAGAACTCCATTGCGGACTTATGCCGGCGCTTTTGATCGAGAAACCAGGCGAGATAGAGGATCACCGCCAGCTTCGCCAGTTCCGAAGGCTGGATACCCACGGGCCCGTAGCGAATCCAGCGATGCGTAGCGTGCGCCTTGTCCAGGAAAAAAGTGCCGACCAGCAGGAGCAGAACCAAACAGACGGTCGTGTAGACAACCGCGGGCTCGCGCAAGCGCCGATAGTCCGTACGCATCAGAGCAAACATTCCCAGAAGGCCGATCATCAGCCAGGCGGCTTGACGCACAAGAAAATAATAACCGTGGCCGTATTCCTTATCCGCGGTGACAGCCGAGGCGCTGAAAATCATCACTGCGCCAAACAGGCAAAGCGCCACCGTCACGCCAAAGAGCCAACGGTCCAGTTCAAGACGTCTCGGCACTTTCGCTCACCCTTTTCCCGAAGTCGCACCAGCGGCTTGCTTTTCGAGTTGCCGCACCAAATCCTTGAAGACGCGCCCCCGGTGCTCATAATTTTGGAACTGATCGAAACTGGCGCAAGCCGGCGCGAGAAGCACCACGTCGCCGCGTTGCGCAGCGTGCGAAGCGGTTTCCACGGCGCGCTCGAGCGTATCCGCGCGCTCCAGCGCGACACTTCCTGAAACCTGCTTTTCGATTTTTTCCGCGGCTGCGCCGATCAAAAGCGCGAGAATCGCTTTTTCCCTCAGCGGCTTTTGCAGCACGGTGTAATCGCTTCCTTTGTCTTTTCCACCGAGAATAATCAAGATACGGCCGGGAAATGCGTCGAGCGCCTTAAGAGTGGCGTCCACGTTGGTCGCCTTCGAATCGTTGTAATAGCGCACGCCTCCGATTTCGGCCACGAATTCCAAGCGGTGCTCCACTCCGGCAAACGAGCTCACGCCTTTGGCGATGGCCGACACGGGCTGCACCGGCGAGCCGCGCCGCTGCCGCAGCCGCCAATGCGTTCTCCACGTTATGCGCGCCTGCAAGAGGAATGTTCTCCAGCTTGAACAGGACTTCTTCCGCGCCGTCTCGCCGAAACACGACTTCTTCTCCTCGCACATAGGCGCCCTGTGCGACGCGTTGCTTCCTGCTAAACCAGTACACGCGCGGGAGTGAAGGCGCGAACGGTGTGGTTGCCGCATCATCCGCGTTCAAAACCGCGGCATCCTCCCCGGTCTGATTCTCGAACAAGCGCGCTTTCGCGGCTCCATAGGCTTCCATGGTGTGATGGCGGTCGAGATGGTCCGGCGTCAAATTCAGAAACACGCCAATGTTTGGACGAAACGTGTCGATCAGTTCTAGTTGGAAGCTGCTGAGCTCGACCACCGTCCAAGTGTCGTCTTTCATGGCGTCCACGCATCCGATGAGAGGGGTTCCAATATTTCCGGCGAGAATCGTCCGCATTCCGGCCGTCTTCATAATGTGTTCGACAAGCGATGTTGTCGTCGTTTTGCCGTTCGAGCCGGTGATTCCGATCAACCGGCCTTTCAAGAAACGATAAGCCAGCTCAATTTCGCTCCAAATGGCGATGCCTTTGGCGCGCGCCAGGCCGCAAATGCGGTTCATCGGCAGGCACGCCCGGGCTCGGAACAATCAAATCTTGTTCAAGAAACGTTTTCTCCCGATGGCCGCCGAATTTCAGCGTCACTCCCGCGTCTTGTAGCTTGGCGACCGCTTCTCCAATTTCAGCCTGGGTACGCGAATCCGTCGCCGTCACGCGCGCTCCTCGCGCGGCGCAAAAAAGGGCCGTGGCCACACCTGTCCGCGCCAAGCCCACAACCAGCACGCGTTTCCCTCGCAGCTCCATGCCACTTTGCATCGCTCTTTCCTAAACCCGCCCTGCTTCAAATGCGGCCTACCTGAGTTTCAGCGTCGTCAGCGCAAACAGCGCAAATACGAGCGCGGCAATCCAAAATCGCACGATGACCTTCGACTCGCTCCAGCCAAGCAACTCAAAATGATGGTGAATAGGAGCCATACGGAATATGCGCTTGCCCCGCAGCTTGAAGGAAGCGACTTGCAAGATCACCGAGAGCGCCTCGATAACGAAGATTCCGCCCACGAAAAACAAAAGAATCTCCTGCTTGATGATGACGGCGACGGTGCCGAGCGTTCCGCCAAGCGAGAGCGAGCCCACATCGCCCATGAAAATTTCCGCTGGGTGCGCGTTGTACCAAAGGAAGCCGAGCGACGCGCCCTACCAGCGCTCCGCAAAAAACAGTGAGTTCTCCCACGCGGGGGATGTACTGAATCTCGAGATAGGCTGCCCAGCGCGAATTGCTGCTGACGTAGGTCAGCACGGTGAGCGCCCCAGCCGCGATGACCGTGCAGCCGATGGCCAAGCCGTCGAGGCCGTCCGTCAGATTCACCGCATTGGAAGATCCGACGATGACCAGACAAACGAAAGCCAGAAACGGAAGAAACGCCAAGGGCCAGAGGTGCTGCGATTTCATGAGCGAGTGGATGACCAAGATCTGGGTGCAAGCGTTTGAGGAACGGAATCATCAGCTGCGTCGAGTAGGCATAATGCGTAACAAGAACAAGCAGCGAAATTCCCACGACCAGGCTAACCAGCACTTGAAAGTAAATTTTCTTTTTTGCCGTAAGCCCAAGGTTTCGTTGCTTCGAGACTTTCGCGTAGTCGTCGATGAAACCGATGGCTGCAAAGCCGATCAGAGCAAAGAGAGAGAGTAAAATAAAAGGATTGGTCAAATCAGCCCAAAGCAGAGTGGGCACGGCCGTCGACAAAACGATCAGCACGCCACCCATCGTCGGTGTGCCGGCTTTTTTTTGGTGCTCCTGAGGGCCTTCCTCGCGAATATACTGCCCGATTTGCAAATCGCGCAGCCGCTGAATCAGCCAGGGGCCAAACACGAGGCCGAGAAACATGGCGGTCAAGCTCGCATAGACGGTTCGAACGGTAATGTAGCGAAAGACGTTTAATGGGCTGAAGTAGGGCTGCAGGACGTGGTAGAGGAGGTAGTAGAGCATATCAGTGGCGTACCTCGTGATGTGGAACCTCGCCGGGAGCCGCATATCGAGCAATGAGAGCTTCGACGATGCGTTCCATCTTCACTCCGCGCGAGCCTTTCACCAGCAAGACATCGCCTTTCGCGAAGAACTCCTCCAAGAACTTCGCCGCTTCGTCTGACGAGGAAAAGAATCTCGTCTGCGCTCGTGGTATGCCGGCAGAAACCGCGCCTTCCACGATTTGTTCTGCGTTGCCCTCGACACCAATCACCCAATCGACATTTCCCGTTTTCGCCGTGAAGATCCCCGCTTCGCGATGCAATACCGGCGAAGCCACTCCCAACTCTCGCATTTCGCCCGCCGCCAAAATTCGGCGGCGAAAATTCGGAGTCGCCGCCAGTACGGACACCATGGCGTGCAGCGCGGCGGGGCTGGAGTTGTAGCTATCGTTGATCAAGGCCGCCCCGTTCGAAAATCGCAATAATTCCCCTCGCATCGAGGGCACTCGCAGCGTTCGAAATACACTTTGCGCCTCCGCGGCCCCGATGTTCCAAACGCTTGCAGCTGCAAGCGCGGCAAGCGCGTTGTAGATCGCATGGCGGCCTGGCACGGGAAGCTCCAAGCGCACGCGTCCTTCGGGGCTTACGTAGTCAAATGCGGAGCCCAGCGCGCCCCGGTCTTCGATCGCCGCGGCCGAAAAAAAAGCCGGCGCATCGATTCCATACGTGACCACGCGGCCCGGAGCAAACGCACCAAACGCCGCAACACGCGGGTCATCCGCGTTCAACACTGCGGTCGAATCCCGCCCATTCAGCCCTTCGATCAACTCGCGTTTCGCCAGAGCAATCTCATCGACCGACGCAAAGAATTCCAGGTGCGCTGGCGCAACGCGCGTAACCACACCTACATCAGGGCGAGCAATCGCTGCGAGCCGTGCCAACTCCCCGCGCCGCGACATGCCCATCTCGAGCACTGCCGCTTGATGCGTTTCCTCCAAACGAAATAGAGTCAGCGGTAGCCCGTACTCGTTATTGAAATTGCCTTCTGATTTCAGGACCCGCAGCTTCGCGCCCAGCAGCGCCGCCAGGATCTCTTTCGTTGTGGTCTTGCCCACGGAGCCTGTGACGCCGGCAATTTTCCCGCCCCAGGCTTCGCGCACTGCACGGGCGAGCTGTTTGAGCGCTTCGAAAGTGTCCCCCACGACGATACTGCGATTCCGGACACCCTCCCCGTAGCGGCCGATTTGCGATTGTGCCACCACCACCGCGAGCGCTCCACTGCTCGAGAGTGCTCTCCACGAAATCGTGTCCATCGTGACGCGGTCCGTGGACGGCAAAGAACAGTTCTCCTGGACGTACCGTGCGAGAATCAATCGAGACGCCGGCCACCCGGGCCATGGGGTCGAGTCCCGGCCCCGGCTTAACTAGCCAGAGCGTCAACCACTTGTGCAATCGTCCACCGCATAAATGCCTCAAGGGGCTTGCTTTACGCAGGTACCCCGCATATCGGTTCGTTTTCACCGTGTTTTGAGGGCTCCTCCTTTCGCGAGTTAACTGCTGGCTCGCGCGCCCTCGCCACGCCTTCTTGACAAGCGCGCTACGTGCCAAACCCTGAGCCGTTTTTTGGCTCCGCGTTACTCAAATTCGGTCTGCGGTTCGCTATAACCCCGTTCACGAAGAGCCCGGCGCGCCATGTCGCGATCGTCAAATTCCAGCGTTCGGTCCGCGAGAATTTGATAATTCTCATGGCCCTTCCCTGCGAGCAGAACGATGTCTCCGGCGCGCGCCTCGTCCATCGCCACGCCGATTGCTTTTTCGCGGTCCGGTTCGATCAAATATTTTCCGGCGGTTTTCTGAAGTCCCACGATAATGTCGCTGATAATTTTCAGCGGATCTTCGGTCCTCGGATTGTCGCTCGAGAGAATCGTCAAATCGCTCAGCCGGCCGGTCACTTCTCCCATTACGGGCCGCTTGGTCCGGTCTTTTCCGCCGCCGCATCCGAACAGCGTGATGATTCGCCCTTTGGGATTCAATTCTCTCGCGGTTCGAATCAGATTCTCGAGCGCGTCATCCGTGTGCGCGTAATCGACCACCACAAAAAAGGGCTGGCCCAGATCAATGCGCTGAAAGCGTCCCGAAACGCTTTCGAGACTCCGGATCCCGGCTTCGATGATTTCCGTGGAAAGCCCCAGCGCCTGCGCTGCTCCGATCGCCGCGAGTATGTTGTAAACATTAATGCGGCCCACCAGCGGCGACGCGACCTGCACTTTTCCGCTGGGCGTTTGTGCCGTGAACGCCAGGCCGTTGAAGGTCAACTGAAATTTCTTCGTGGTGATGTCCGCATCGGATTCGAGGCCGTAGGACACGGTTTTTTTGGCGAGTCCGCTGAGCCGTTTGCCATACTCGTCATCTGTGTTAATCACAGCGACTTCCGGCACACCCGCTCCGGTTCCTTCGAATAGCTTCTTCTTTGCCGCGAAATAATCCTCGAAGGTCTTGTGATAATCCATGTGCTCGCGCGTAAGATTCGTGAACACTGCCGCCGCAAAATGGCAGCCCCAGAGGCGGTCCATTGCGAGCGAGTGCGAGCTTGCTTCAAGAACCGCAAAGCGTCCTCCTGCGTCCCTGAATCTCCGCAAGAAAACCCTGCAGATCAACCGATTCCGGAGTGGTGTTGGGAGCGGGATATTCGCCGAGCGGCGTGTGATACGCGATCGTGCCGAAAAGACCTGTCTTTGCGCCGGAGGCTTTGACGATGGCATCGACGAGCGAAGTGGTCGTAGTTTTCCCGTTCGTTCCGGTCACGGCCACAAGCTGCAAGGCCTTCGCAGGATGCCCGAAAAAGTTTGCCGCGGTAACTGCAAGCGCTTTTCGCGCCTCGCGTGCCTGAATCCACACCACGCTTGCCGGAATCGCGGCTGGAGCAGCCTCCTCGCTTACGATGGCCACGGCGCCGCGCGAAACGGCGTCTCGAATGAACGCGTTCCCGTCAGCCTTCGCACCATGCAGCGCGAAAAAGAGCGCGAGCGGCCGCACTTTGCGGGAGTCGCACGCGACCTGCCGAATTTCCAGATTCTCGACGTGTGCAGAAAGGCTAGCTTCGACGCCTTGAAACAAATCGCGAAGTTTCATGCTCCGCACGGAGACGCGCGATGGTGATGAATCTTCCCGGCGTTCATCGATGTGGTCCGTTTTCAAGTTGCGTGTTTCGTCTTCGATATGGCTCAATCCAGTTCTCATCCTAATTCCTGTGCCCGGGGCGAGGCTTCGAATTCTTCTCGGGTGGTGTCCCGAACTGCACGGTGATTTTCGCGCCTCGCCGTACTTTTACGCCCGCTGCTGGCGACTGATTCATTGCAAGATTGCTGCCAACCAGCACAGGATCGAGACCAAGCCTCAGGGAAATACCGGCTACCTCGCGCATGGTCTTCCCACTGAAATCGGGGATTTCGACTTCGCCGCCCTGATCCTACGGCCACCGTCAAAGGGACCTTCCGTTCAGCGGATGGCGCTTGCCCAATCGGCTGCATCATTTGCGATGCCGCCGGCAGCGGATCGGGCTGCCCAGAAAAATCCACCGTCGAGAAGTCCTCGAGCGCGCTCGCGTCTTCACTCGCATGCTTCTTATACGCCGCTTGGATCAGCTTAGGATTGAGAGGTACGTCGCGCGGCACATCGAGATAAGTCAGGACCTCTTCGGCAATGCGTTTGAACACCGGGGCGGCCACCTCTCCGCCTTCGTGCTGCCCGACGGGAGAATCCAGGGACACGAGAATGGTTACTGCCGGATTATTAATCGGCGCAAATCCTGTGAAGGAGGCAATGAACTGAGTTCGCGAGTAGCGTCCCGTGGAAGGATCGATCTTCTGCGCGGAACCCGTCTTCCCCGCCGAAGTCCAGCCATCCAAATGGGCCTTCGGGCCGGTGCCTTCCAGTACCACGCCCTCCATAAGGCGGCGCAAAGTCGCGGCCGTTTCTGGACGAATGACGCGCTTCGGTTCCATCGGCTCCATCACATCGTCCACTTGCAACGCGTGGCCAGCTCGCTGCAATTGCGCCAGGACGTGGGGTTTGTAAAGAAAGCCGCCATTTGCGATCGCCGATACCGCTGCGATGAGTTGTATGGGAGTGACCCCAATCTCCTGTCCCATCGAGATCGAGCCAATGGAGAAGGAACCCCAATTTTCCAGAGGTCTCAGCAAGCCCTTGCTTTCTCCCGGTAAATCGACACCAGTGGGCGCGCCGAAACCAAATGCGCGGATGTAGTCGTAGAATCTCGGCGCTTGCAGCCGCAGGGCGATCTTGATGGCGCCAACATCACTGGATTGCGCGAGAATTTGCGACACGTTTAACAATCCAAACCGTTTGTGGTCGTGAATCCGGTGTCCTGCCACGAGCACGCTGCCATTCTCGCAATCGAAGACTTCGCTGGGCCGTGTGATCCCCTCATTGAAGGCTGCCGCTAGCGTAATCAGCTTGAACGTCGAACCCGGCTCGTACAGAGCACTGACCGCTCGATCCATTCGTGCTTCCGCTTTCGCATCGCTGGCCCTGTTGGGATTGAACGTCGGCCAGTTTGCCAGGGCCAGGATCTCGCCAGTGTTCGGGTTCATCACGACGGCGGTTCCCGCGATAGCGTGCGTCTGCGCGATCGCTTGGCCCAATTCTCGTTCGGCGAGGTACTGAATTTTCTCGTCGAGTGTGAGCAAGACATCCGCGCCAGCCTCCAGCTTGGCTTGGCCGCCGTCGAACCAGCGCTTCCGTGCATCCTCCATGACTACGATTTTTCCACTCTCGCCGCGAATCTGGTTGTCCAGCTCGTACTCGATGCCGCCGAGTCCCTTCTCGTCCAAGTCGACAAAGCCCAGCACATGCGCCGCCAGGTCGCGCTTCGGATAGAAACGCTGGTTTTCCTTTTGGAGATAGATGCCCTTCAGGTTCAACGCGGTGATCGCTTCCGCTTTTTCGGGCGGCAGCTTTCTCGCTATCCACACAAACGAGCGCGAGGATTCGAAGCGTGCTTCGAGCTCCTCCTGCGGCTTCCCCACCACTCCGGAAAGCAGCCTCGCGGCAAGATGTTCGTCAACAATCTCGGAGGGAACCCCGAATGCGGAGTCCACGGGAATGCTCATCGCCAGTGGTTTTCGATTCCTGTCGTAAATGGTGCCGCGCTTGGGAGTTATCTCGATGGTTCGCTGCTGCTGACGCTGAGCGCGCGCCAGATATTCGCCATGGCGGAATAGCTGCAGGTACGAGAGCCGCCCAAATACCGCAACCATCCAAAATAGAGCCACGCCGGCGAGAATGAGCAAACGGACATGGGCGCGGTCTTGTTGCATGGCAGGTTCAGGTCGGTAAACGCTCCGGTTGGAAGCTCAAACTAATCAGAAATTGTTCGTTGAGGAACGGAACGTCCCTCGGCGGAATCACGGCGCGCGATTCGGACGCACATACCGCGCAGCGGCCACTTCCGCGCCGTCCGGCGCTTCGTACTCGTGGACCTGCGTCGGCAAGGGCTCCGTCAGGCCAAGCCTGCGGCGGGCGATCGTGTCAATGCGCATGGGATTGCGCAGCCCCGCAATCTCCAGTTTCAATTCCGAATTCAAGGCCGCGGCCTTCATGTGCTGGGCTTTCAGGTCTTCTAGCCGGAAGCTCAAATCGATGCAGCGGAAATGCTGGAAAATGTACAGCATGAAAAATGCCGCGATCATGCTTCCCACGGCAACGGCACGCCATAGGTTCCGCAACTTCGCCGGCTCTACGTTGCGCACCAGTCTCGAGTTATCGATTCGCTTGACGGTGTGGAATTCCGCCGTTCCTGCTTTTCGTCTTTTTCGCGTCATGACTACACTCTTTCTGCACACCGCAGTTTCGCGCTTCGCGAACGCGGGTTGGCCGCCTTCTCTTCTTCGGTCGGCTGGATCACGTGCCGGGTGAGCACCTTGAGCGTTCCCAAACGCTCTGCCTCTTGAAACGCGTGCTTCACCTTGCGGTCTTCGCTCGAGTGGTAGCTCAGCACCACCCAGCGTCCGCCGGAATTCAATGTGGCAGGGGTCCGTGTTAGAAACTGCCCGAGTTCCTCCATCTCTCGATTCACCGCTATCCGCAGCGCCAGAAACGTTTTTGTTGCGGGATGCAGTCTCTGCCTTCCCCAGTGCTTACGGGCCCCTGCCACAACCGTTGCCAGGTGCGCGGTATCCCTGATCGGCCGCGCTCGTACGATCGCCCTGGCGATTCTTCTGGAATCGTGCTCATCCGCCTCGCGGTAGAGCAAATCGGCCATCTCTCTCTCCGGCCATCGATTCACAATGTCCTCTGCCGTAACTTCTTCCCTGGCATCCATCCGCATGTCCAGCGGACCGGCCTCGCGAAAAGAAAAGCCTCGCGCGGCCTGGTCCAGTTGCATGCTCGAAACTCCCAAGTCGGCCAAGACCCCGTCCACCATCGGAATCCCCAACTCGTGTACGGCCTCCGCAATCCTCGAGAACGGCGACTGCACCAGCGTCACCTTCGCCCCAAAGATCTTCAGCCGCTCCCGCGCCAGCTCTAACGCCTGTGCGTCCCGGTCCAGACTGATCAGCCTGCCAGAGGTCAGCCTCTCGGCGATTGCTGCTGAATGCCCGCCGGCTCCCAGCGTGGCGTCTACGTATATTCCTTCCGGCCTGATGCCCAGCCATTCCAGCACCTCGTCCAACATCACCGGCGTATGCGCCGCGCTCAATCTTTTAAGCCCTTTGCCTTGCCGCCCCGCCCAACTTCGCGTCTCGTTCTTCTTCAGATCCCCAGTGCCGTGTCGTCCGCAGCCGTATACGGCTCACTCTTCAACTTGTCCAACATTCGCGTGTGATTCATCACTTCCAAATAATTCAGCGCGCCGTAAACATCCACTTCCCCCATCGTTTGCGCTGCGTCGCGCAGCACTGCCGGTAAGAGCACTCTGCCCTGCCCATCCAATTCCGCCTGCTGCCCAAAATAGCTTGTCCTTAACAGAAATTTCTGCTTCGCCACATGCGTGCTTGGCAATTGCGCCAGCTTGTCTTCGATTTCCGACCAAACTTTCATCGGATAGATTCTTGCCGTTTCGCCGGTCGTACTCGTGATATAAAACTGGTTGCCATACTCCTTGAGCTCGTCCAGAAACACGGAGGGTATTTTGAGACGCCCCTTCTCGTCGACTTTCGCCGGACAGTTTCCCCGCAGCTTCATGGTTCCTGCTAAATGGCTGGTTTTGGATGCCCAGATTGCCCACGTTCACGATTGCCTTCGAGAACGCCTGAACCGCCCCGGACAAATTCTACTTAACTCTACTACAGACCACTCTTTCCCACTTCTCGCCACATCATAGGGTGGTTTCGGCCTTTGTCAAGAGAAAACATGCGATATTTTGAAAAATTTGTGTTTTCTTATGATCCAGCAAATGCGAATTTTCCACTACTACAGGTTGTGGTTTTTTCTGTTTCGCAACTCCACCCTTCGTAGGTTAGCTCTGGCTCGGCGGCTGCCTGCATTTCTGCCCGAATCTTCCTTCCGTCTCGGGTCTGTGTTATATTGAAAATGGTTTGAGCTTTGATTCTGACATCTGAGTAGGAGCCTTTCGCCATGGAATGGACCACCCCTCAACACGAAGAGATCGATCTGAACTGCGAAATTAGCTCGTACGCCAACGCTGAGCTCTAAAGCTATGACCGCGCCCAGCGGTCATCTTCCGGCGTGCCGGAATGCGCGTTAAAGTCCTCGGCTCCGCGGCCGGGGGCGGCTTCCCCCAATGGAATTGCGCATGTACTCAATGCATGGGTGTGCGCGATGGCACGATGAAGGCTAGCCAGCGAACGCAGACCCAAGTTGCCCTTTCAACTGACCGCTCCCACTGGTTTCTCCTGAATGCTTCCCCTGATCTTCGGCAACAAATCCTCTCCGTCGGCTGATTTTGCCCCTCCAGCAGGTTCTCGAAATTCGCCCATCAACAGCGTCCTGCTGACTAGCGCCGATGTCGACGCCGTTATGGGCCTTCTCCACGTGCGGGAATTCCAGCCACTCCAGATTTTCTCGACGGTTGCCGTTCGGCGCATCCTAACGGAAGAAAACAGTCTGATTCCGCGTGCTAGCGCGCTCGAATCCTCCGGTCCGTTGGGAAACGCTGCTTCTGGACCGGCTGGTGCCACTGATTCCGGCTTCGCCGGCGATAAAAAAAGCGGCCTCTTCTGTAAAGCGGTACCGCTTGGCGGAAATTTCCCCGACTATGTAAGCGACTCCTTACGGCTCAGCGTTTCTGCGGAAGAGGCCGTCATTGGCTTGACATTGGTATCCAACGAGAAAAGGCTTTTCTATGCTCCGAACCTGCCTGGGACGGGAGATCGTTGGCGGCTCAGTGTGGAAGAAAGTGATCTGGCGATGCTCGATGGCACTTTTTGGAAAGACGACGAACTGAACTCCGTTCAAAAAGGAAGTAAGTCCGCCAGGCAAATGGGGCATCTGCCGCTATGGGGCGACCGCGGTTTGCTCCGCCAACCCTTTCGTCCGTCGAAGACCCGTCGCGTCCTCATTCACATCAACAACACCAATCCAATCTTGAATGAAGATAGCCCCGAATCCCGCATCGTCCGTGATGCCGGTTGGGAAATCGCCTATGATGGAATGGAACTCTCGATATGAGCTCAATCCATGCCATCGATGCCGCGCTGCTTTCGGAAGCTGCATTCATCGCGGGTTTTCATGCTATCGGCGAAGAGCGCTATCATCACAAGCATCCCTTTCATGCGCTGATGCACGAAGGCAAGCTCACACGCGGCCAGCTTCAGGCCTGGGCGCTCAATCGCTACTACTATCAGAGCCGCATTCCCATCAAAGACGCGGCTATTCTTGCTCGCAGCGAAGATCCCGCCTTCCGCCTGGCATGGCGCAAACGCATCCTCGATCACGATGGCGACGGCGTGAAACCCGGCGGCATCGAGAAGTGGCTGCGGCTTGTCGAAGCCACTGGCCTTTCTCGCGATCAGGCGCTTCGCGGCGAAGGAATTCTTCCTGCAACGCGCTACGCGGTCCAGGCGTACGTCGACTTCGTTTCCACGCGCTCGCATCTCGAAGCCGTCGCTTCTTCGCTCACTGAACTTTTTTCAAAGAAACTCATCACGCTGCGCATGGATCGCTTGCGCCAGCACTATCCCTGGCTCTCGAGCGGACTCGACTATTTCACTGGACGCCTCACGCAAGCTCCCGAAGACGCCGATTTCGCTCTTGCCTGGGTAGTCAAACACGCGCACACTCGCGAAGAACAAGACAAGGCCCATGCCGCTCTTCGCGCCAAGTGCGACATCCTTTGGGCTCAGCTCGACGCCCTCTATTTCGCCTACGTTCAACCCGGCTGGCCGCCACCCGGCGCTTTTCGCCCAGCCGCGGAGGCGGGCTCCGCATGAGCATCGAACTCGAAAGCCGCCCGCGCCTTGCTCCCGGCGTGCCGCCTTGGATGAAAACAACCAGCAGCGCGTACGCTGCTGATGCCCGAACGCGCCTTGCGTCTGAACGGCCCCAGCCTCGAAATAGTCGAGCGCTGCGACGGCCAGCACACCGTTCAGCAAATCATCAGCGAGTTGCAGACAGCTCTATTCAAAAGCCGAGCCAGCCAAAGTCGAGCAAGACATTCTCGGCTATTTGGCGCTGCTGCAAAAAGAGCGCGCTCTCGACTTCGAGCCCGTGGGCGCATAGTTTGTAGGGGCGCAGCAGGCTTGCGCCCGCATTTCAGCTTGATCGCAGGCACTTCACACGATTTCCATGACCGAACCACCGTCCAATCCGCTTAGCCCTAATCGCCGAACTAACCCACCGCTGCCCGCTCCACTGCGTCTACTGCTCCAATCCTCTCGAACTTCAGGCCCGCAGCATAGAACTCTCCACCGAAGACTTGGTCCCGCGTCTTCCGCGAAGCCGCCGCGCTCGGCGTCCTTCAAGCCGATTTCACCGGCGGCGAACCGCTCACTCGCCCCGATATCCTCGATCTCATCCGTGCCGCGCGCGCCGCCGGCCTGTACGTAAATCTCATCACATCCGGCCTGCCTCTCGACGAATCGCGCCTCGAAGCTCTCGTCCAAGCCGGCCTCGATCACTTTCAACTCAGCTTTCAAGGCTGCCCGCGAAGAAACCGCCAACGAAATCTCCGGCACCAAAGCCCACGCGCATAAACTCCGCGTCCTCGAATGGCTCAAGCGCCATCGCGTCGCCGTCACACTCAATTTCGTCATTCACCGCCGTAACATCGATCAACTCCCTGAAATGCTTGCTCTCGCCGAATCCTCCTGCGCGACTCGCGTCGAGTTCGCCAACGTTCAGTATTACGGCTGGGCTTTCGCCAACCGCGATTCCCTGCTTCCCACGCGCGCGCAGCTCACGCAATCCATCGAGTTCTTGAAAAAGGCGCAGGAACGCCTGTCAGGAAAAATCAAGATTGAATATGTCGTTCCCGATTACTACGCGAAATACCCGAAGCCCTGCATGGGCGGCTGGGGACGCAAAGCTAATGCTCATCACTCCGAACGGCGATGCGCTTCCCTGCCACGCGGCGCGCGTGATTCCTGGCATGTCCTTCGAAAACGTGAAGTCGCGCGGCTTGCGAGAAATCTGGGAAGAATCCGATGCGTTTCAAAAATTCCGCGGCGAAGCCTGGATGCAAGAACCCTGCAAAACCTGCGACCGCCGCGTCTCAGGATTTCGGCGGCTGCCGCTGCCAGGCTTTTCTACTTGCTGGCGACCCAGCCGCCACAGATCCCGTCTGCTCGCTCGCGCCGCAACGCCCGAAAGTGGACGCAATCCTTGCTGCTCTAAATGACGCCAACTCTGTCGGCGCAGGGCTTGTTCACCACGGAGGGGCCCCGCCCTCTGATGTCCCACTCACCAAACCCACCTGGCTTTACCGCCCAAATCCTTCCTAGGCGGTTGCCGGCGCCTCCGGCTGGCGCTGCAATGGCATAACCACGCGAAAAATAAAAATCATGCTCCCAAGAAAACACAGCGTCCCAAACACCGCGAGCGTATAAGGCGCGCCGATATGCTTCGCCACTCCACCGGCAATGAGAGACCCGATCGGCTGCACGCCCATGAACATCGTTGCGTAAACCGCCATGATCCGCCCGCGCAATTGATCCGGCACGCGATTCTGCAGAGTCGTATTCGTCGCCGCCATCTGCACGGTTGCGCAGAATCCCACTACCAGCAGCACCGCCATCGACAGCCAGAACACTTTCGACTGCGAAAAAATCACCAGCCCTATCGAGCAGGTCGTCGACGTCACGGCAATCCATCGCGCCAGCCCTTTGTAGCTCGTCCTCGCGGCAAAATGCAGCGCCCCGATGACCGCGCCCACTCCCGCCGCGCTCATCAACAAGCCAAATCCTTTTTCGTTCTCGATGTAAGACTTCGCTCGCGAAAATGGGCAGGAAAACGGAGTACTGCAATCCCAGCAGGCTCAGCATGCTCAACAGCAGCAGCGTCGACCGGATCGGCAAATCGCTCATCGCAAAGCGAAATCCCTGCATGAGACTCTGGAACGGCGAGCCCGATTCCTTCTTCGATTCCCTTTGCACAAGTCGCATCGCAAGCAAGCGCGCCGATCACCGCCAGGAAAGCTCACTCCGTTCAGAAAAAAACACCATGCCGGCCCTTTCCAGGCCAGCGCAAATCCCGCAATGGCCGGCCCGACCACGCGCGCTCCGTTGAAAATCGAAGAATTCAGCGCAATCGCGTTCGGCAGATCCTCTTTCACCACCATCTCGACGAGGAAAGCCTGCCGGATCGGCACATCAAATGCATTCACGACTCCCACAAGAAACGCGATGAAAATCAGCTCCCACACCTGGATGATGTTCGCGAACGTCAACGCCGCAAGAAGGAACGCCAGCACCATCGAGGCGGTCTGCGTCCAGATCACGCCTACATGCCGGTTGTAGCGGTCTCCAATGTAGCCGCCGAGCGCAGCTAGAAATAAAATGGGAACTTGGTTCGCAAATCCAAAAACTCCAAGGAGCGCAGCGGACTTCGTCAGCTTATAGACCAGCCACAGCTGCGCCGTGGTCTGCATCCACGTGCCAATGAGCGAAACCAGCTGGCCTGCAATGAAAAGCTGAAAGTTGCGGTGCTGCAGTGCGCGAAAGCGCGTCGGCAAAACGGGAATGGCTTCCTCCCACTCGTTTGATGCGCGCGACGTGAACTAGTCACGATGCCGCGCCGCTCATGCCCTTGTCAATGCCAACGCTGATTTCACTGCGGCCAATTTGTCTAATGGAAATGGTCTAGGAAAAAGAGAGTAACTTGTTCGAACCCTGTTTGAGTAATACGAAACGAAATTGCGCTGACAACTTCACTCGCCCGGCGGATCGGGCGCCCCACCCACATGCAAGTGGCTCAAATCCCGCAGAGTCGCTTTGTCGTCTTCGCTCATGCCTCTCGTAAACTCCGGATCACTTAACCGCTGGTTCCGCGCGAACTCAGGCATGTTTTGCAGCACGCGCAGTCTCTGCTGGATCGCTTGCCGGCGATCCGTAGGCATCTGCTTCCACTTTGGCAACACGTCGTTCCTGATGTGGCTCTTCTGTTCCGGCGTTAGTCTGTTCCAGGTCGCAATCCGTCCTTGCAATTCTTGCCTTTGGGCCGGGGGCATCCTATTCAGCCGGTTGTAGTTCTCAATGACCCTTTGCTTTTCCTGCGGTGTCAGGTCGTTGAATCTTTGCCGAGGCTGCGGCGGAGCGTATGCATACGGTTGCCGGTTCGGATTGCCGTTGGGACGCGGCACGTAATTTGGTCGGTTCGGATTGCCATTAGGACGTGGCACATAATCCGGGCGGTTCGGACCAGCGTTGGGACGCGGCGCATAATCCGGTCGGTTCGGACCAGCGTTGGGGCGCGGCACATAATCCGGTCGGTTCGCCCGGTTTCCCTGCGGATTACCCGCTCCCCCATTCTGCCGTCTCTCCGGTTGAGCTCCTCTCGCCGGATTCCGCTGTTGCTGACGCTGCGGCTGCCTTTCCTGTTTCCGCTCCTGAGTTCTTGGCGGCTTCTGCTGCTGTTGCTGCTGCGCCCCGCTCGCGCGCCCGCGCTGTGCCGCGCTAGGCGCAGCCAGCACCGCACTGAGCCCCACCGCGAGCAAGCACCCTGCGAGTTGGAGTCGAAGTCTCATGAATTACATCGTCTGATTCGAATCCTGATCCTGTTTCTGATTTTGGTTCTGGTCTTGATCTGGATTAGCGTCGCCTGCATCGTCTGGCTGCACTGGCTGCGGCAAGTCGGTCAGTGCTCCGAAATCGGCAAGCACATCAAAGTTCTCGAGCGCCGGCAACTCCTGATCAATCTGCGCTACGTCCGCCGGTGTCAGTGGAAGCTCAGAGGGCCGCGAAGCGACCCACACCGTCGCCAGCAACAGCAGTGACGCCGCAAACGCCACGCGCGGCGATGGCGCTAACCATGCCCACCAGCCCTGCTTCACCGGCTCCGCCGCTACACGCGCGCGCACTCTCACGTCAAACGCCGCCGACGGCTCGATCTGCGGCAGCTCATCCAGCAATCCCGCCACAGCCCGAAACTCGTTCACGCGCAGTTGGCACGCCCCGCACGCCGGCGAGATGCTTCTCCACCTCCAGCCGTTCGCTCTCTTTCAAGCGCCCGTCCACGTACGCCAAAAATTTGTTTTCCATTCGCCCGCAGCTCATAACTTCCTTCCTTCTCTACCCAGGGTCTGCTTCTACTTCCCTTGCCTCGCCACGAGAGGGGCTAGTTCCACCCGCAGCGTTTCGTACGCCCGAAAGAGCAGCGACTTCAGCGCGCTTTCCGAGCATTCGAGAATCTTTGCAATATCTCCGTAGTCCAGCTCCTGATACTTATGCAGGAGCACTGCCGCGCGCTGCTTTTCCGGCAGCTTATCAATCGCGTGCCGAATCATTTTCTTCCGCGCCTCTTCCACCAGGTACTGCTCGATGTTCGGGTGCTTCTCGGCAATGTCCAGCGCCTTCTCATCGCCGTCTTCCGCATCGATTGTCACCGGCGCATCCAGTGAGACTTCCATTCGCTGGTGACGGTTGTCCCGCACCGAGTTCAACGCCAAATTTGTCGCGATCCGGAAAAGCCAGGTCGTGAATTTCGCGCTCGGCACATAGTCCTTCCGTGCTCGATACACTCTCAAAAACACTTCTTGCGCCAAGTCTTCCGCCTCTTCCCGCGCTCGAACCATGCGGTAGAGAAAGTTGACTAGCGGTGTCCTGTAGCGCTGGAGAAGAAGTTCGAACGACTGCTCGTCGCCCGCCTTCACGTCCAGCATCAGTTGGACGTCCGACCTGGCCATAGCCGCCACATTCTATCGAACCCCAGCGGACTCTGAAAGTTGCAAATGTTTATCTGACGTTAAGGCGAAGGTAGGGCGAATTTCTAAACATGGAATAAATTCTGCATTATCAACACAGTGGCCACACCCACAAAAACCAGCAGGGCCATCCTCCAGTTCGGCTCCCGGTTCACCTCCGGCAGCAAATCCGTCGCCGCCACGTAAACCGTCACTCCACCGGAAATCGGCAGCGCGTACTTCAATTGGCTCTGCAACACGCTCGTCAGCAACACTCCCAACAGCGTCGCCGCTCCTAGTAACCCCGCCGCGAGGATCGCGTTTCGCCGTCCCTGCCCGCTGGCTAGAACCACCGACGCCACCGTAAATCCTTCCGGCAGCTTGTGCAGAAACACCGCCACGAAAATCATCGCTCCAAGCCACACGGAAACCAGAAATCCTGCCGCAATCGCCACGCCATCGAAAAACGTGTGAATCGTCAGTCCCAGCAGCACCGTCGTTCGCGCGTGATGGTGGCTCACCTCTTCGCGATGCGTCTCTTCTCCAAAATGAAAATGGGGCGCGATGGTGTGCTCAAAAAGATGCACGAGGAAAATACCCGATCAGCACAAACTGCAGCGCCTGCTCGCCCCCCAACTGAATCGACTCGGGAATTACATCGACAAACGCCACCGCCAGCATGTACCCGGCGCCCAGCGCCAGAAAATATTGCAGGTACTGCCGCGGCCAATCTCGCCGCACAACGAAAATACCCGCCAATCAAATTCCCCGCCGCGGCAACTAGCCCCAGCCCCGCCGCCAGCGCCGTCCGAAATGCCAAATCGTGTGCCATTGTAAGTGGCACAGGCTTCATATAGCCTGTGCTTTCGTTATCCCGTCCCCGCGCCGCGCGGAGCCGCTCAGCTTTCGTCGTGACATTCTTCTCTGTGCTCTCTGTGAACTCTGTGTTGAAATCCCCTTTTGCACGAAGCCGCACTATCCGCTATGCCTAAACAAAATCACATCCCCTTCTTGCACAATGTATTCTTTCCCCTCCAGCCGCACCTGCGCCTTCTCCCGCGCCGCCGCAATACTCCCCGCCGCCAAAAAATCACTCCACCTCACCACTTCCGCCCGAATAAACCCCTTCTCGATATCGCTGTGAATCGCTCCCGCGGCCTTTTCCGCCGTCGAACCCTTGCGAATCGTCCACGCCCGCACTTCCGGCTCCCCCGCGGTAAAAAATTGGATCAACCCCATCAAGTCATACGTCGCGCGAATCAGGCGGTTCAACCCCGGCTCTTTCAATCCATAGGACGCCAGCAGTTCCGCAGCTTCCTTCTCATCCATCTCCGCGAGTTCCGCTTCAAGCCGTCCGCAAATCGCCACCACCGCCGAATTCGGCCGCCCTTGCAAGCGCACTCAACTTGTGCCGCTCCACGGCCGTATCCAGCTTGTCCGCTTCGTCGTCCCCCAAATTCAGCACATACAACACCGGCCTCGCCGACAAAAACAAAAATCCCCCAATCGGCTTCCTCTCCTCCGGAGTCAACTCCAATTCCCGCAAGGGCTTCTCCGCTTCCAAATGCGCCTTGCACTTCTCCAAAACAGCTTTCTCCGCCAACAAAACTGGATCGCTCTTCTTTTTCAGATCCTTATCCACCCGCTCCAGCCGCCGCAAAATCTGATCGTGATCGGCAAGAATCAACTCCAAATCCAGATTCGTCGCATCGCGCAGAGGATCAATGCTCCCCTCCGAATGCGGCACCGACGGATCGTCAAACACGCGAATCACATGCGCAATCATGTCCACCTCGCGCAAAGGCGCCAGCGCATCGCGGTTCTTCTCCTTCTGCATTCCGCCCAAATCCACGTACTGCACCGTCGCATACGTAATCTTCTTCGGGTTATAGAGCTTCGCCAGCTCCAGCAGCCGCGGCTCCGGCACCTTCGCCACGCCCACATGCGTCGCCGACCCGCCGCCCTTCCCCTCGACATTGGCCTTCGTCAAGATCCGAAACAGCGTGGTCTTCCCAACCTGTGGTAGTCCAATAATTCCTGTCTGCATAAACTCGCAATACTAGCACACCCCGTCTCATCACCTTCGCAGAAGACAATCTCCAATTCAGCGAAGCCATCCATGAAACGCCGCGCCACTGTCAGAAGTCTTATCTTCCAGTATCTGGCTGAGCGATTTCGGCACGCGAACACGACACTTTCACTGGATAATGGACGACTTGCGCCGGGGGAGCCACTCGCGCATTCATTCGATGGACATCACAATACTGGATCTGTCCGCCTACATCGGTCTCACCGCCGTCGGCGCCATCACCATCAACATGCTCCTGGGCGTCATGATGGCCTTCCGCTACAGCCCCGTCCGCAACTGGCCGCATCACCGCTTCAACTATTTCCGTCTCCACAACTGGACCGGCTACATCGCCCTGGTCATCACAATTCTCCATCCGCTCCCGCTGCTCCTCAACAAATCGCCGAAGTTTCGCGTCCTCGACATCGTCTATCCCGTCCACTCGCCCCAACAACCCCTCGAAAACACCATCGGCGCCATCGCTCTCTACATCGTCGCCCTCATGGTCATCACTTCCTATTTCCGCATTCAACTAGGCCGCCGCACCTGGAAAGCCTTCCACTTCGCCGTCTATCTAGGCGCAGTCGCCCTCTTCTGGCACTCCCTCTTCACCGACCCCGACCTGAAAGGCGCCCCCATCGACTGGCTCGACGGCGGCAAACTCTTCGTCGAATCCTGCGCCCTGATCATCCTCGTAACCATCATCCTGCGCGCCCGCCACGCCCGGAAAAAATCTCTTCACCCCAAGCAAGCCTCCCGCCAAACCGGCATTCTCTCTAAGTAGTGGCTCGGTTTCCGATTTCCACGTTTATCTTTTTTCCGGATTCTACCGTTAGTATGCTGGTGAGACCGTTGAGGAGGTACTTTGGGACTTAGAGACCTTTTCAGTAAACGCACTAAGGACGAAGTCGCCGGAACAAAACTTCTTGTAGCTTCTTTGGATCCAAAATTCGCCGAGTCGGCGAAGACAGACTGCAGGTGCTATTCCCAATTCTATCCCACTCCGACCGAAGCCGTTTTTGAAAGCAGCCAGAAACTGTTCGGTTCAATCGCCAAGGGCTACGACATCGTTCATCTCTTCTGTGCGGTGTCACCAGAAGGAAGCATTATCGACGGTCACGGGAACGTAACTCCTGGCGCAACGCTGATACAGCGTTGCTGCGATTCAGATGTGAAGTTACTTTGGCTGGCCGCCGAGAATAGACCTGAAAGCTACATCAAGGGTTTCAAAGCAGCCGGGAATCGATTGAACTTGGTTCTAACAATTGATCGCAAAGGTCCACATTTCTCTAGTTTCCTGGCAAATCTTCTTCGCAAGATGTCGGCGGGAGAAACTATGCCCGCCGCGTGGGTTTCATTATCGCCGCAAAACTCGAATGACCCACGCAATCAAGAGGCCCCAGCCTGCATTTTTGCTGCCGGCCGCGGGGGTGTTAGGCTTCGCTAGCTAATCCTGCACTCGTGCGGACTTCCGCCGTCACCCCAGTTTTGTCCTCGCAAGCAACCTTGTTAATCTAATTCCCCGTTTCCAGAATGGAGCAATTGTGACTACCGCACCTCCCACTCCGTCCTTCGATCTCGTCGAAGCCATCAAGCACCTAGCCGCGCGCGACGAAAAGCTAAAATTCTTGATAGCCGAAACCGACGCCTTCCAAATGGACCCCGACCATCTCCAGAGTCCTTACGAAGCTCTTCTCGAAGCCATCGCCTACCAATCCATCTCCGGCAAAGCCGCCGCCACCATCTTCGGCCGCATCAAAGCTCTCAGCTCCACCGGCCGCGCCCCCACGCCGCAAGAAATGCTCAAGCTCCGCAAACAAGCCCTCCGCAAAGCCGGCCTCTCCGGCGCAAAAGTCCTGGCCATGAAAGACCTCGCGAAAAAAACAATCGAGGGCGTAGTCCCCACGCTCGAAGACGCACAAAAACTCTCCGACGAAGAACTCGTCGAGCGTCTAACCTCCGTCCGCGGCATCGGCGCCTGGACCGTCGAAATGTTTTTGATTTTCCGCCTCGGCCGCCCCGACGTTCTCCCCATCCACGACCTCGGCGTACAAAAAGGCTGGTCCATCACCTACGGCAAGAGACACAAGCCCAAACCCAAAGAACTCCTCGCCTTCGGTGAGCGCTGGCGCCCCTACCGCACCGTCGCCAGCTGGTACATGTGGCGCGCCTGCCACCGCGCCGGCAACGCCGCCATGCGCAAAATCCGCCCCGCTAAAGTCCGCGCAAAATCCCATGCAAAACACAAAGGCGCCAAACCGGGATCTTCCGCTCGCAAGCCGCGCCCCAATCGGCTATCCAAGTAGCGCTCCGCCTCCGATGCGCACCGCTCCTCTCGCACCTCAGGCCCTGCTGCAACCACCAGTTACTCGATCGCCGGTGCAACATCCGTGTGCACAAAATCCTTGCCCTTAAACAAGAGTGCCTCGCCCCAGTCTCGCGCCAGCGCATACGCAAAACAATCACCAAAATTTAGACTCGCCGGATGCCCGCTGCCCTTTCCAAAGTCGCGATAGGCTTCACGCGCAATTTTTGCCTGTCGCTCGGTCACCGGCTCGATGGTCAGCTCCGCCTCGCGGATGAAATCGTCGTAGCGCCGGCTTGCCACCGGGTCTCGGCTTCCATCAATCACTGCGGCTGCTTCAACATAATTCACCGCCGAGATTCGCCGCTTTTTCGCGGCCGCTATCGCCCTGGCAAACGCAACAGCTTCCGGCTCGTCGCGCAGAATCGCGATGACCGCCGATGCGTCAACGATCATCTCGGCAATCCCTTTTCGTCATACAGCAACTCTCCGTGGTCCGCGGATCGGAAAGGCTCCTTGAGATGCGCCGCGCAATCCTTCCCGATTCTAAGCAATCGCTCCGCAAGCCCATGGCCGTGTTCGTCCCGCTGGCGCGCCAGTCTTTCTCGCAACGCCTCCGTAATCGCCCCTGTTATGCTTTCGCCAGTGGCTTTGGCCAGCTCTTTCGCCAGCCGCTCTGTTTCCTCGTTCTTGATACTCATTCCCATCTCTATACCTCTATACCTGATATTTTATATAATTATACCACCATTGGCGCGCCATCTAACTTGACAATGTTCTTTCCTCCTGTATAATTGTTTATAGGGGATTGTGGGTCTTTGGTCTGTAGCGCCAGCATCTTTGCTGGCGTTTTTGATTTTGTAACACCTTGCCGTCCAAGCCTTTTGTCTGCAACACTTGCGAAGCTGACCGAGCCCGCACCACCCTTTAGCGAGCAAACTCCTTAGAATCAACACTTCCAAATGTCCTGTAATTGCTGATTCTAAAGCACTTACGAAAATACTAAACTCTTTGTAATCAAGACTTACGAAAAAAACAGGGGGAGGCTAGCAGAGTTAACCTGGAATCGCGTTCGCCTAGCGGGTCAACGCTAGCTCTCGCACCATTAGATACATGGCCAGAAATCCCGCCAGGAGCACCCCGCTCTCCAGCGACACAGACACCGCGTGCAACTTTCCGAACTCGGCCAAGAGGGGGCTGTCCGCCGCAGTCGTTTGGATCGACCCCATTTGTCCTCGCAGCACTGCCATCTTCGCGCTGACCGTGTACTGCGAAATCGCAGTCAGCGCAATCATCAGCACCACGCAAAGCGCCGCGGGAGTCACAAAGCTGGCGAACGTTCTCGTCCGCGCCAGCCGCACAAGCAAGAACACGATCCCCAGAGCAATTCCGCCAAGATGCATGCGCGTCAACGAATATCCCACCATGGCTCCGGCCTGGTCCCGGCTTGCCAGTATCCCGAACGCCCCCGGCGCCACCACGAAGCTCAGAAACACATCGCTGCCAAGCCACAGGCTAAGCGCATAGAAACTCAAGTGTACGGAAGAGAGTGGACATCAGAGATTTCCGATAGAATAGCTTCAGGCGCAAAAGTAAAAAATGGTGGGCGACAAAGGACTTGAACCTTTGACCTCTCCCGTGTGAGGGGAGCGCTCTAACCAACTGAGCTAGTCGCCCGGGCCGTACCACCGCGACGCTCGGAAGCGTCATCTATTTGTAACAGGAAGGACCTGGGTTTTCAACCGATGTCCACGGCCACCTCGCAGATCGTTTCGCAACTTCAGCGCTCCATCTCCCGCGCGATCTACGGCAAGGAAGAAGCCATTCAGCTCGCGCTGATTACGCTGCTAGCCCGCGGCCATCTGCTCATCGAAGACGTCCCCGGCGTCGGCAAGACCACTCTCGCGCAAGCTCTCGCAAAATCTTTTCACTGCACTTTTCAGCGCATCCAGTTCACTTCGGATCTTCTGCCCAGCGACGTGCTCGGCGTCAGCGTCTACAACCCCGAATCGCGCGAGTTTGAGTTTCGCTCCGGCCCGATTTTCGCCAACGTCGTTCTCGCCGATGAAATCAATCGCACCACGCCGCGCACGCAATCCGCTCTTCTCGAAGCGATGAACGAAGCGCAGGTCACGGTGGACGGCAAAACGCTGCAATTGCCGCATCCCTTTCTCGTCATCGCCACGCAAAATCCCGTCGAGCACCACGGCACCTACCCGCTTCCTGAATCGCAGCTCGACCGCTTCTTGATGCGCATCAAGATGGGCTATCCTTCGCACGAAACCGAACGCGAAATTTTGCGCAAGCACATCCACGACGACTCGCTCTCGGCGCTCGAACCCGTCGCCGGCATCGAGCGACGTCCTCGAAATGCAGGAAGCCGTCTCCCGCGTGAAGGTGGACTGCAGCCTTCACGACTACGCGCTCGAAATCGTCAATCGCACGCGCAAAACCGAGCAGCTCGCTTTAGGCGTCAGCCCTCGAGGAACGCTCATGCTGCAGCGCGCGGCCCAAGCCCGCGCTTTTCTTGATGGCCGCGATTATTGCTTGCCGGACGACTTCAAGCAGCTTGCCGTAGCCGTTTTTTCGCATCGCGTGGTCGCCAGTTCGCGCCACGCTTCGCTTCAGAAAAAATCGGAGACGACCGAATCCGTTCTCCGGGAGATTGTCGACTCCGTTCGCGTACCTCTGTGAGTCTATCCTCGACAGCCGCGCAGCTCTGGGCCAAAGCCGATCGCTCCGCTGTGCGCGCTTTTTTCGTCTCCATCGCCGCCCTGACAGTAGCTTTGCTCCTTGCGCTCTATTCCGGCTCGGCAGGCGAGATGGGGCACTTGGCCCTGGCGACTGCCTCCGGACTCGGTGCGCTGCTGGTCGCGGCATGGGTGGCCGTTACACTTGTCCCGGTTCTTGCCAAGCGCACAGCCCTTCGCTGGATTGGCTACAAGATGGAGTACCGCGTCACCCGCGAGGGCTGGATCTATATCCTGGGAATATTTTTGGTGGCCCTCGCCGCGCTGAACACCGGAAACAATCTGCTCTTCCTCATACTCGCGACTCTGATTGCCACCATCTTGATGTCGGGCATTCTTTCTTCCATCACTCTCTCCGGGGTCGAGATGCGCTTGCAATTGCCCGAGCACATTTTCGCGGGCCAGCCGGTCCGCACTCTCGTCGAACTGCAAAATGAAAAGCTGACCCTGCCGTCGTTTTCACTGCGCGTGGAAGCCATTCGCGGAAAAACTTTCTCGAATGCGGCCATGCTGGAAACGCCTGTCTATTTTCCATACATTCCAAAACATGACCGCGTGCAGCAACACGTACCAATGATTTTTCCGCGGCGGGGAATCTACTGTCAGGAAGCTTTTCGTGTCGTCACGAGGTTTCCGTTTGGCTTTTTGCAGAAAGCGCGGCGCATCGATTTGAAATCCGAGGCGCTTGTTTATCCTTCGGTCGAGCCTACGCGGGATTTCTTCGAGATTCTCCCCGGCATGCAAGGCGCCCTCGAAAGTCTCGCCAAAGGGCGCGGTCAGGATTTATATGCCTTGCGCGATTACCAACCTCGAGACAGTTCGCGCCACGTACACTGGAAAGCTTCGGCGCGTTTGGGTTCTTTGATGGTCCGCGAGTTCACCCGTGAGGATGATTGCCGCGTCATTCTTGGTCCTCGACCCGCACATGCCTGCCAGCCTCGATGCCAAGGAAGCGGAGATCCGCTTCGAGCGCGCCGTAACGATGTGCGCCGCGCTGGCCTGGCACTTCTACGAAAGCAATGCCCTCCTGCAATTTCGCACCGCTGGCTTTGAAACTCCTCTCGTCGAAGCCGACGAAGTGGTTTTCGATATCCTGCGGCATCTGGCCACGGCAAAACCATTTCCGCCGGACCCCCAGCGCGAACTTCTCACGGACCTGTCCGGCTCGCCGGAGACTTTCCGTGTGATTGTCACAAGCGAATCGCGCGGCTCCATCCCCTCGAGTATCTGGAACCGTTCGTGGGTCATCTTTCTCGAAGACGATGCCTGAAGTAGATCAAGCACTCGCAGAGTAGTTCCCGCGTTCTCGAAGCAGGGTGTTGTGCTCAGCTGTGCGAGAATATGCCGTGCACATGCTCACAGGCCGCGAGCTCACTAACTTTCCGCAAACAACTGCTCGATTGGTTTCGCCAATTTCAGAGCGACCTGCCGTGGCGGCGCACGAAGGATCCCTATCGCATCTGGATTTCGGAAATCATGCTGCAGCAGACGCGCGTTGCCGCGGTGATCCCCTATTACGAACGATTTCTCGCGCGCTTCCCCGACGTGCGCGCGCTGGCGGAAGCCCCGCAGGAAGAAGTGCTGCGGCTATGGTCCGGCCTTGGCTACTACAGCCGCGCGCGAAATCTGCAAAAGGCCGCGCAACAAATCGTGGCGAAGCACGGAGGAGAATTTCCGCGTGAGGAAGAAGAGGTTCTCGCGCTGCCGGGAATCGGTCGTTACACCGGCGCTGCGATTCTGAGCATCGCCTTCGGCGAAAAACACGCGGTGCTCGATGGCAACGTCGCGCGCGTCTCTTGCCCGGCTCGGCGCCATTCGCGGCGACTTGCGGGAATCGCGGCGTTGGCAATCGTTGCAAAAAACTGCTGATGAATTGCTGGATCCGAAATCAGCCTGGCGATTGGAATCAGGCCATGATGGAGCTAGGCGCAATGGTTTGCACACCGCGCGTCGCCACAATGTTTGCTCTGTCCAGTGGCGCAATTTTGCCGTGCGCGCAAACGGGCAATCCGGAATCACTTCCCGAAAAACGAAAAAAACGCGAAGCGGTGCAAATCGTTCTTGCTGCTGCGGTGTTTCACCGCGCGGCCAAACGCTTCTATTGCCCCCGCCTCGAAACAAAGCAAAGAACAAGCCCGCGGCCGACGACATTGCCACGCTCGGTCTCGAAAATGTGGCATTTCCCGACGCTCGCGATCCGCAGGGATCCGCTGGAGGAATTGCGGAACATTTTCGCGAATTTCTTCCGGCCAAAAATGGAGCGCTCTCGCTTGGAGCCGCTGCAAAAGTGCGCCACGCGGTGACCTATCGCAATCGTGACCGTTCTTCCCTTCCGGATTCGCCGTTGAAAAAATTCCGCGCATTCGCGGCGCAAAGAACATTCAGCTGGAAGACTTCTCCACGCTGCCCGTCTCCAACCTCACCCGCAAAATCGCCCGCGCGGCGCTTTCGGCATCAGCCAGCCGCTGGCAAGTCATAAGCGTTATCGTTTCGCGCTGCGTCCAGCCGCGCCGCGCCGCAGTAATGCTAGGATGAAAGGTCCCCCATGGCCGCCTCCGCATCAGTAACGAGTGTCCCCGCGCTCCCCGCCGAGCGCTTTTTCCGCACTTCGCTATTCCTGCTGATGGTGACGCCGTCGCCACACTTGTCAGCACCGGAAAACTCGACATGGTCACCATGATCGTGGCGCCTTCGCCGTCCTCTATAAGGGCATCCGCTGGTGGCGCAGCAGTCCCGCGGAAATTTCGCAGCGCGTCGCGACGCGGTTGGTCGTTGCGTACCTGGTCGTATTCCCGCTGGACGTTGCTTTTCCTTTCGCGCTTTTTTGTCGCAGGTTCTTCCAATCCCGCGCTCTATGCTGCGCTTCTCGGCGCTGTGCATTTTCTCTTTTCGTGATGCTCGTCCGTCTTTACAGCGCGACGACGGATCGCGACGCGCTTTTTCTGACGATGCTATCTTTCGCAGCGATTCTGGCGTCCGCCGTACTCACCATCGACACGACGTTTCTCGGCCTTTTCTTTCTTGTTTCTCCTCTTTGGCGTGGCCACTTTCGTCGGTATGGAGATGCGGCGCGGATCGAATGGAGCGATAGCTTCGCAGGTTGATGCGCAGCCTCAGCAGGAGAACCGCCTCACTCGCGCGTTGGTGCTCGCAGCGCTCAGCGTCGCAGCTCGGCGCCATGATTTTCGGCGGCGCGCTGTTTTTCTTCTTTCCGCGTTTCAGCGCCGGTTACCTGGGCCGCACCAGTCTGCAGCCGGCCCTGATGTCCGGCTTCACGCAACGACGTCGAGCTGGGTCAAATCGGAGAGATCAAGAAAAATTCGGAAGTTGTCATGCGCGTGCGCACTGGAAAACCAGTTGGCTATCCCGCCCTGCGCTGGCGCGGCATCGCGCTCACCGCATTCGATGGAAAACGGTGGTACACGCCCGGTCGTGAGGATCTGCCATTCCGGCCGGACCCGGTGGATGGATAAACATCCAGGACCGGCCCGAGGAACAGGATCGCACGGCGATGGACTTGCGCTATACCGTACTACTCCAGCCTATCGCGACAGATACGATATTCGCTCCCGCAAACGCCATCTCCGTGCGCGGAAACCTTTCCGGGGAAGGCTCAAATCAGGATTACCGGTGCGCGCCACAGTTACATCGTCCGGGATTCGACAGACTCGCTCTTCAATCCCTTTCACAATTTCAGCACCATTCGCTACGAAGGATTTTCGCGTTTGCCTGCAATGAATGTGGCCCGGAGTTGCGCGCCGCTTCCGCCGAGTACCCCGAAGAAATTCGCGCGACTTACTTGCAGCTCCCGCGGCTCGATCCGCGAATTCCTGAATTGGCAAGGCAGATCACAGCACGAGCCCTGACGCCTTTCGACAAAACCATCAGGATGGAAAATTATTTGCGCATCCGTTTCACGTACACGCTCGACTCTCACCGGAAAACCCGGGTGACGATCCGCTCGCACATTTTCTTTTTGAGACTCGCGCCGGCCACTGCGAGTATTTCGCATCCGCGATGGCCATCATGCTGCGCACGCTCGGGATTCCCACGCGGGAAGTCAATGGATTTTTGCCGGGCGAGTACAACGATCTCGGCGGGGACTACATCGTCCGCGCCAGCGATGCGCACAGCTGGGTCGAAGTCTATTTTCCCGGGACAGGCTGGATGACGTTCGATCCCACTCCGCCGGCGCCGGAATCCGGCCGGCGGTTTTTTCTCGCGCTTCGGGCAATACATGGACTGGTTCGAGATTACCTGGAACGAGTGGGTCATCAACTACGACTTCGTTCACCAGATTGTGCTGGCGCAGAACCATGCAGAGCAGTACGCGCACGTGGACGGAGACCGCGAGCGCCTGGTTCTGTAAGCCAGCAAGAAAAAGGGCGAAGATGGATGAAGTCATGGAACAGCGGGCTCGCTTGCTGCTTCCTCTGGCCATTGTTCTTTTTCTGATGGCGCTGCGTTTCGATCTGGTGGTCGCTGTTCGCGCGGCGGCTGTGGCTGTCCTGGCAGCTTCGTTCGCCGGAGCCCGCTCGTTCCAATCCGCAGCTTGCTTCGCGGCTTTACGGCGAACTCTTGTACTTGCTCGAGCGGCGCGGATTTGCGCGGCAGCCACGCAGACGCCGTTCGAGTTCGCTGCGGGCGTTTCGGCCGAGACTCGCGCCGGCCGTGCACGAATTCACGCAGACTACACACAGGCGCGCTTCGGCGGCGCGCCTTGCGACACGATTCGCCTCCGGGCGCTTCTTGAGCAAATCCGCTCGTCCTGCGGCAGCGCGCTGAAGTTCCCGCTTCGTGACTGAATTGTCTTGTCGTTGCTGCCTGCCCTTGAGCCAACGCAGTTGGTTTCCGCCCTCTGCCGCGTGTTACAATTGAGAATTGCGCAAAGGCGCAAATTTACTGCCTATGACTAAGGTCGGATTCGTCAGCCTGGGATGCCCGAAGAACCTCGTCGACAGCGAGGTGATGATGGGTATTCTTGCGCGCGAAGGCTACGAGCTTACGCCGCGCGCGGATGAAGCGGAAATACTCGTGGTCAATACGTGCAGCTTTATCGAGTCCGCGCAAAAAGAGTCCGTGGATGCGATTCTGGAGATGGCCGAGCACAAGAAATTTGGCGCGGCACGAAAGCTGATCGTCGCCGGATGCCTGGTCGAGCGGTTTCGCGAGCAGATTCTCGAGCAGGTTCCGGAAGTGGACGCGGTGGTGGGCACCGGCGAAGTCGAGCGAATTCTCGAAGCGGTCGAAGGCGATCTGCGCGTGCTGCCCGCCGCGCCGCCGGCGTTTCTCTATCACGACCTGACTCCGCGCGTGATCACCACGCCGCGCCACGCCGCGTACATCAAGATCGCCGAAGGCTGCGATCATCCCTGCACGTTCTGCATCATTCCGCAGTTGCGCGGAACATTTCGCAGCCGGCGATTTGAATCGGTGGTGCGCGAAGCGGAAAATCTTGCCGCCGCGGGCGCGCGCGAAATCACGCTGATCGGGCAGGACACGACTTCTTACGGCGAGGATCTCGGCCTGCGCGACGGCCTGGCGCAATTGCTTGCGCGCCTGGCGCAGGTGGACGATTTGCTGTGGGTGCGCTTCCTTTACGCTTATCCGAATCGCGTGACGCAGAAACTGCTGGATACGCTTGCGGCGCATCCGCGGCTCGCCAAGTACATGGACATGCCGCTGCAGCACGCCAGCCGCAATGTGCTGGCGCGCATGAAGCGCGGCTCGAACGGCGATGCGTTCTTGAAATTGCTCGAGCGCATCCGCACGACGATTCCCGGCGTTTCGCTGCGCACTTCGTTTATCGTGGGCTTTCCCGGCGAAACGGAAGCTGATTTCGACGAACTTGTGCGATTTCGTGCGCGCCGCGAAGTCTGGATTGGATGGGCGTGTTTGAGTATTCCGACGTGGACAACGCGGACAGCTACGCGCTTGGATGAAAAAGTGGACGCGGAAACGATCACCGACCGCCGCAACCGGCTGATGGCGATTCAGAAGAAAATTTCGCGCGAGAAATTGCGCGCCTGGAAGGGCCGCACGGCTACGGCGCTTGTCGAAGGCCCGTCGAAAGACAATCCGCTGGTGTGGGAAGCGCGGCTCGAAGGCATGGCGCCGGATATCGACGGCAAGCTTTATTTGACCGACATCGAATTGCCCAGCGGCGAAACCGCGGAGACGGGCGACATGGCTCGCGTCGAAATTATCAAGTCCGACGCCTACGACCTGATTGGACGCGTCGTGGAGATTCTGCCGCGACTCGCGGCCCATCACGCGAGGAATCGACGAGGCAGTCTCCGTCCCGCGCGTTCCGCCAGCCGAAAAGCTCCATCGCATCGCTACTGGAGCGCCGCTCCGCGTCTTAGGGTAAGATATACTCTTCCTAAATGCTGCACGGCCGGTGTTCAGACCGCAGGCTCTTGGGGCTTGTACGAGCACAAGCCTACCCCTGAAGCGGACGGCTACAGCGAACGGATTTCATAACTCAGCGCGAAGGGTGAAGGACCCCGATGAAACATCGCTGCCCGATTTGCAAAACGCCGACCGACTCCGAAATCAACGCGGACTTCCCTTTTTGCAGCGAGCGCTGCCGCGAGCGCGACCTCGGCAACTGGGCCAGCGAAAAGTACGTCGTGTCCGAACCGGTCTTTGACATGAGCGAGCTCGAGGCGGACAGGGAATCCCGGCGGCCAGAAAGCGGTGGACGAAGACGAGGATTTTAAGGGATTCCGCAAACCCGATGACACCATCCACTGAAATTCCCGGCGGCGAACAGCGCCGCAAAAAAAGCCGAGGCTGGCGATGGCGATCGCGACCGCGCTTGGCGTCGGCTACATTCCGAAAGCGCCGGGCACATTTGGCTCGCTTGTGGGAGTTGCGACTGCCGTTCTTTCCGCGGCATTTTTTCTGCGGCCGCGTCGCATTCGCAGCGTGTTCAGTTTCCATCCGCTCAGCGAAGCAGTCTTCTCCGACAATCATTTTCTGGTTCCCGGAAGCGACATTCACGACTCCACGCTGGCGCTGCCGCTTGTTTGCGCGCTGGGTCTTCTCGTCATTGCTCGGTGCGATCGGCGTGTGGAGCGCGTCGCGGACGGCGGACTTTTCGGGGATCAAGGATCCGCAGTTTGTGGTGATTGATGAAGTCGCGGGGCAGCACCTCACCTTGATACTGCCGTTGATTCCCATCGGCGCTGCCGCATCTGACGGAGCATTTCGATTTTTCCGTTTATGCGATTTTTTTTACCCTAAGTCTCGCGAATTGGAAATATTTGTTGCTGGGATTCCTGCTGTTTCGCTTGTTCGACATTTGGAAGCCCTTCCCGGTCCGGCAACTCGAAAAACTTGCCGCGGGGCTGGGGCATCATGGCGGATGACTGGATGGCGGGCATCTACGCTGCTATTCTGTTGCGGGTCGCGCTACACTTTGGATTGCTTGGCTAGGTATGAAATTTGGCTTTGGGTCTTCGGCAGAAAAGAACGGCATCCCCCGCATTGATAGAGTTGCGCCTGCGGCTGCCATTCCCGGCGGCGAGATCGTCATTCACGGCAGCGGCTTCGCTTCGCGAGCTCATCCGCTGCCAGTGGTGCGTTTTGGCGAAGCGGAAGCCAGCCTGGCGCTGGCCAGCGAACACCGGCTGATTGCGCGAGTTCCGGATGGAGCGAGCGGCGGCATGGTTCGCGTGTGCAGCGCCGCCAACGAAAGCCAGCCGCATCCCGTTTACATCGGCGTGCAAATCGCGGACAACCTGCACCCTATCGCGAATCCCGGCAGTCGACGCGTACGGCAATACCTACGTTACGTTTTCGGGCAACCGCGGGCAGCGCGTTCCCGTTTCGCTATATAAAATTACGGCGAACTACAGCGTAAAGCCTTTCGTCACATCGCTGGTAAATCCCAGCGGCCTGGCAGTAGACCGCGCCGGGAATCTCTTCGTTTCATGCCGCAACGACGGGACGATACACCGGATTACGCCGGAGGGCCGCGCCGAGCAGTGGATCGAAGGGATGGGCGTCGCCACGGGGATCGCGTTCGACCGCGCCGAGAATCTTTATGTAGGCGATCGCAGCGGAACGATCTTCAAAATCAGCGCAAGCCGCGAAGTTTTTGTGTTTGCGACGATCGAGCCGTCGATGGCCGCGTATCATTTGGCGTTTCATCCGAACGGCGACCTTTACGTCACCGGTCCGACGACCTCCAGTTATGACCGCGTGTACCGCATCACGCAGGGGGGAGAGGTCAGTACATTTTTTCGCGGCCTGGGGCGTCCGCAAGGGCTGGCCTTTGATCGCGACAGCAATCTCTACGTCGCCGCTTCTTACGGCGGGCGTCGCGGCATCATTCGCATCACGCCGCAGGCGCATGCGGATGTTGTCCTCAGCGGCTCCGGGCTGGTCGGCATGGCGCTGCAGTCCTCGGGCCGCGCGATCCTCGCCACCACGGGCGCCCTCTTTACACTTGATTGGGATGTCCGCGGCTTGCCACTTCTGGGATAACTGACACGATGAAAGCAGAGATCATTGCAGTGGGTTCGGAGCTGCTCACGCCGGACCGCTTGGACACCAATTCGCTTTTCTTGACGGAAGAGCTGAATAAGCTTGGCATCGAGGTGGTGCGAAAGACGATTGTGGGCGACAACCGCGAACTGCTGAGCGAAGCGTTTCGCGACGCGCTGAATCGTGTGCCACTCATTATCGCCTCAGGCGGGCTCGGCCCCACCGAAGACGACCTCACGCGCGAAACCTTGGCCGAGCTTCTCGGCCGCAAGCTCCGCCGTAACGACGAAATTCTTCACTTCATCGAAGGCCGCTTTCGCTCGATGGGCCGCGAAATGCCCGAGGTCAATGTGCGCCAAGCGATGGTTCCCGAGGGCGCCGGAAATCCTGGAGAATCCGCGCGGCACCGCGCCTGGATTGTGGCTCGAAGACGCGGGGCACTCGATCGTGCTTCTGCCCGGCCCGCCGCGCGAATTGAAGCCGCTGTTTCAGGAACAGGTTTTGCCGCGTCTGCGAGCGCCGAGCCTCCGGCGTGCGAATGTTCCATCGGGAGATTCGCGTCACAGGCCTGGGAGAATCGCTCGTCGAGCAGCGCATCGTGGGCATTTATAAACGCTTTCCGGAGGTGAACACGACTCTGCTTGCGGCGCCTGGCGAGACGCAGGTCCACCTGCGCATCTGGACGGATGACGCGGAGCACGCGCAAGAAAACGCTGGACGAAATCGTGAAGGGCTTTGAGATCGCTCTGACGGACCGCATCTTCAGCCAGGATGGATCGCCCCTCGAAGAGGTGATCGCAGCCGAGCTGACGTTGCACAACGCCACGATCTCCGCGGCGGAAAGCTGCACGGGCGGCTTGCTGGCGCAGCGGCTGACGAGCATCGCGGGCAGCTCTAGTTATTTTCTTGGCGGAGTGGTTTGTTACAGCAACGAGCTCAAGACAGCCTGGGCGGGCGTGCCCATGGAACTTATTCAATCCAAGGGCGCGGTAAGCGCGGAGGTCGCCATTGCCCTTGCCGAGGGGATTCGTCGCCGTGTGGGCAGCACGTTTGGCGTCGGCATCACTGGAATCGCGGGGCCGGGCGGCGGCACGGAAGAAAAACCCGTCGGGAACGGTGCACATCGCGCTCGCGCATGCGGGCGGCGTCAAGGAGCGCGGCGTGCGCTTCCCCGGCGATCGCGAGTCGATTCGATGGCAGGCATCCCAGGCCGCGCTGGATATGGTTCGCATCCATTTTCTCTATAACGGCAAACAACCTACGAAGACGAGCCTGAAGGTGCGCCTTTTCGTCGCGCTGGAGATTCCCGCCGCTGTGCGAGACAATCTGGCGGCATTGATCAAGGACCTTCGCAATTTGTCGTCGCGCTTGGCGGATAAACGGCCTCGCTGGGTGCGCCCGGAGAATTTTCACGTGACGCTCAAATTCATCGGAGAAGTGGCTCCCGCCAGGCTCGACGGCATCCGGACGCGCCCTCCTTGCAATTCGCTCGGAGCGCCGTAGTCGAGATTTGCACTTCCGCGGACTTGGATTTTTTCCCAACGAAAACCACGCCCGTGTTCTTTGGGCGGGATTGGAAGCCACCGCCGAATTTGCCATCGCTCGCGGCTTACATCGACCGCGCGCTCGAAACACAAGGCGTTGCGCGTGAAAAACGTAACTTCGCCGCGCATCTGACGCTTGCGAGGTTCGAGCCTCCCGGCCTCCACGAAAAACTGCGTGCAGCCATCCAGACAGAGCGGCGACGCGAGTTCGGTTCGTTTCAAACGCGCGAATTTCACCTCATCGAAAGCAAGCTGAAGCCTTCAGGCGCCGCGTACACTACCCTTGCAACTTTCCACTTCACGAAGGAGGAGTAGCGCCCGATGGCCGAGCTGAACGAAACTACTCATCTCGATTCCCGCAGCCGCGTATCTTCTCGGCTCGATTCCGTTCGGGCTGCTGCTGGGCAAACTTTTTGGCGCGCCTGACGTTCGCAAAGCGGGCAGCGGCAACATCGGCGCAACCAACGTCGCGCGCGTAGCCGGGCCGCTAGCGGGGATCCTGACGCTCCTGCTGGACGCCGCCAAAGGCGCCTTTGCCGTCTTTCTCGCGTCGCGGTTCTCGCACGAAAGCGCGACGTGGATGATGATCGCCGGCCTTTGCGTGCTCGCGGGGCATTGCTTCCCGATCTGGCTGGGATTTCGCGGAGGCAAAGGAGTGGCCACAGCTGCGGGCGTTTTTCTGGTGTTGTGCCCGCTCGCGTTTCTCGGCGCTGCAATTCTATTTGTACTTGTCGTGATTTACTGGCGCTTTGTGTCGCTGGGTTCGATCTCGGCGGCCGCCGCGATGCCACTGTTGATTTATTTTTTCTGGGCGCCGCATCACGCCCCGCCGTACGCGGTCACGTTTGGTTCGCTGGCCGCGGCACTGCTGATTGTCTATAAACACGACGCGAATATTCAGCGGTTGGTGCAAGGCGACGAGCCAAGATTCTCGTTCAGCAAGAACAAAGAGAACGCGCCGTGAGGCGCATCGCCATACTTGGCGGCGGAAGCTGGGGTACGGCACTCGCCATCGTTCTCTCCCGGGCGCATCGCGCGCATGAAATCAGCCTTTGGGTTCGCGACGCCGTGCTGGCCGAATCCATGCGCCGTGAGCGCGAGAACAAGACTTATCTGCCGGGGCACAAACTGCCGGATTCAGTCCATGTCACACATGAAATGGACCAAGCCCTCGTGGGCGCGGGAATTATTCTGGGGGCGGTGCCATCGGCACATGCGCGCGAAGTTTATTCCGCGGCGGGCCGTCACGCCGCCGCGAGCGCGGCATTCGTCAGCGCCACGAAGGGGCTGGAACCCGCGACCCACAAGCGCGTGAGTGAAGTCATTGCCCAAGTCGTCCCGCCGGAATTAGCGCGGCGTATCGCCGATTCTTTCTGGACCGTCGTTCGCAGCGGAAGCAGCGGCTGGCCAGCCCACGGCGGTCGTTCTCGCATCGAGCGACATCGCTCTCGCGAATGAACTTCAGGAGGAATTCGCCGCGCCGAACTTTCGCTTGTACACCAACGACGACGTGCTCGGCGTCGAACTCGCCGGTGCAATGAAAAATGTTATGGCCATCGCGGCGGGAGCTTGCCAGGGAATCGGACTTGGCTCGAATCCGCTGGCCGCGTTGATCACGCGCGGCCTCGCAGAGATGACGCGCCTCGCCGTAGCTTTTGGCGCCCGCCCGAACACGCTCAGCGGTCTCGCGGGTCTGGGCGACCTGGTCCTGACCTGCACCGGCGCGCTGAGCCGCAACCGCCACGTCGGCATCGAGTTGGGCAAGGGCCGCACGCTGGCCGAGATCCTGGAAGGCATGAAAATGGTCGCCGAAGGCGTGGGAACTGCGGGAGCTCTATTGGCACTGGCCCGCGAGGCTGGGATCGAACTCCCTATAACAGAGCAAGTTGACGCCATCCTGCACCATGGGAGATCGCCCCGCGATGCCATCCGGAGCATCATGGAGCGCCCCCTTAAGCGAGAATAAAAATGCTGAAATAAGCGGCCTTTCGAGGGCCTGCCGCTTCTTCCACTAGTACCAAGGTTCCAGTTGCAGATGCGCGACGCTGCGGCAATCGCGCCCCCCGTTGCGCTGTCTATTCTTCTAAAATTGAGACTTGTGATGTCAGAACCCGGCTCATCCACGTGGCAACGCCTGCGCAAGGGACGTGTGCGCATTTTGTGGCTCGTTCTGGGCGCGCTGCTGCTCGTCAGCGCCCTGCCTATCGGGCTTTACCACCGGCAAGTGCTGCAGCTTAGCCAGGACAAGCTGGTCGACACCGAGCGCGTACAGCAGTCCGACCTGACGCGGTCCCTGGCCCAGGAAATTCAGCTCTTCGAGGCCAATCAGACCCAGCAGCTCTTCAGCGAGCGCCAGATTCTAACTTTGACGGGACTCATCGACAATGTCGAAGATCCCGCGTCCGAACCGAAAGTTACGCGCCTCCTCGAAGACTTTGTCGAAAGCAATCGCGACACTTTTGTGTATCTGACCGCGGTCGATAAAACCGGCAAAGGCACCAAAGCGTCCCAGGGTAACTTCCAGGCGGAGCAAGATCCCTTCGTGGCCAAGGCGCTTCAGAGGGCGTTTGTAACCTGCATGCAGTCCGAGGAGTTACACACGGTTAAGTTTCGCAGCGACCCCCTCGCGCTCGCGCCGAGCAACCAGCCGGCCTATGTGGTGGCCGTACCGCTCACGGATTTGCACAATAATTTTACCGGCATGCTTGCGGCCGTCGTTTCCCTCGAGCCCATCTCGCACCGCTTGAGGGACGCCAGCGTGCGCCACCGCACGGTATTCGTTGTGGACCACTCCGGGCACATCGTCGCGCATCCAGACACCAAAAATTTCGTGCCCGGCGCCGAAGCCAGCGGAAAGCTCGTCGACCAGATTCGCGCGCTGCCACAGGATCTCCGCAATACGGAGACGATTCGCTTTGTGGAAGGCGGGCCCAAGCATCCCGTCGAAATGATTGGGACCTACAGCACCCTCCCCGAAGTCAACTGGGCGGTTGTCGCCGAGCGCAGCCTGGACCAGGCTCGTGCCGACGCTGGCGTTACGGAACTAAACCAACAGGCCCTGGCTTTCGTCACTGTGGTGGTTCTCGTGGCCATACTCTTCGGCTACTTTTTTGCCGTTGGCATCAGCGGGCCGATTCGCGGTCTCGCCGCATCCACGCGCGCCATCAGCCGCGGCGAATTCCATCAACGCTCGCCCGTCCGCGGCGCCTCGGAAATCAGCGAACTGGCCGAAAACTTCAACAAGATGGCCAGCGACATCGAGGAGTACATCGAAAAGCTGAAGGAAGCCGCGGAAGAAAACCGCGAGCTCTTTATCGGCTCGATTCGCATGCTCGCCGCGGCCATCGACGAAAAGGATCCTTATACGCGCGGTCACTCCGGCCGCGTGGCGAAATATTCGACGCTGATCGGACGCGAGCTCGGCCTTTCGAGCCGAAGAGCTCGACAAGCTGCGCGTTGCGGCCTTGCTTCATGACGTGGGCAAAATCGGAGTCGAGGACCGCGTTCTGAAAAAGCCGGGCGCATTGACTCCGGAAGAGTTCGATTTAATGAAGCAGCATACCGTGAAGGGCGCAAACATCATGCGCCCGGTTTCGCAATTGAAAGAGATGCTGCCGGGCATCGAACTGCACCACGAACATATCGACGGCCGCGGTTATCCGTACGGCCTGCAGGGCCAGCAAATTCCGTTGATGGCGCGCATCATCGGCGTGGCCGATACGCTCGATGCCATGACCACGAATCGCCCGTATCAGTCCGCCATGGACATCGAGTTCGCGCTGAACCGCATCAAATCGCTCACTGGCTCCAAGTTCGACGCCGTCGTCGTCAACGCACTCGAATCCGCCATCAATGCCGGAAAGCTCCGCCTCAGCGCCGTCGAAGTGACCGTTTAAACTTCCCTGTCATTCCCGGCCTCCGCCCTGGAGCTCGTGACAGTAGCCGCAGGCTCGCTTCGCGGCGCTTCTGCTACAATTTTAGGTTGCGCTGCCTGCAAAGCGCTCAACCGCATGATTTCGCTTTTTGGCAAACCGGAAAAAGTCGAGCCGTCGCTGCTCGAACGGCTGAAAGCTTCGGTCAGTAAGACGAAGGCGGCGCTGTCCGAGTCGGTCGAGAATATTTTTCTCGGCGAGCGCAAGATTGACCCTGCGCTGCTGAAAAGACTTGAAACCGCGCTGCTCTCCGCCGACCTTGGCGTGAAACCGACACGCGAAATTCTGGATGCCGTCCGCGAAAAGCTGGACCGCAACGCGCTCTCCGATGCCAGCCAGCTTAAGCGCGAGATCAAGTCTCACATCATTCGCATCCTGACAATGAGCGAAGGCAAAGTGGGCGACACCGCAACCGGCAACGCGGCGGCCGCGCCCGCTAAAAATCTGGCGACCTCACCCAACGGCGCAGGCCCGCGCGTCATTTTCATCGTTGGCGTGAACGGCGCCGGAAAAACCACCAGCATCGGCAAACTTGCGAATCGCCTGCGCCAGGAAGGCCTCAGCGTTGTGCTCTGCGCCGCGGATACCTTTCGCGCCGCCGCCGTCGAACAACTCGAAATTTGGGCGCAGCGCAATGGCATTGATGTGATCAAACAGAAGTCCGGCGCTGATCCCGCTGCCGTCGTTTTTGATGCGGTCACCGCGGCCAAAGCGCGCGGCGCCGACGCCGTGATCGTGGACACCGCCGGCCGCCTTCACACCAAATCCAATCTGATGGCCGAGCTGGACAAAATGAAGCGCACTGCGGCAAAAGTTATTCCCGGCGCGCCGCATGACGTGCTGCTGGTGCTCGACGCAACGACCGGCCAGAACGGCCTCGCGCAGGCGCGCGAGTTCACTTCGACCGTCGCCGTCACCGGTATCATTCTCACGAAGCTCGACGGCACCGCAAAAGGCGGCATCGTCGTGGCGATCGCGCGCGAACTCGGCTTGCCCATTCGCTTTGTCGGCACCGGCGAGCAGATCAACGATATGGTGCCCTTCGACGCGGAAACCTACGCCAATTCTCTTTTCGATTAGATCTTCTACTAAAACATGGACGCTCACGCCACTCGCTTCATGGAACATGCTCTGGAGTTGGCCCGCAAAGGCATCGGCCTGGCGAGTCCCAATCCCATGGTGGGCTGCATCCTTGTGCGCGAAGGCCAAATCGTGGGCGAAGGATTTCACGAATATGAAAAGCGCGATCACGCGGAAATCGTCGCGCTGAAATCCGCCGGCGAAAAAGCGCGCGGCTCAACAATGTACGTCACGCTGGAACCGTGCAATCACACCGGCCGCACCGGCCCTTGCACGGAAGCGATCATCGCCGCAGGCGTTCAGCGCGTCGTTGCGGCGATGGAAGACCCCAATCCCGTCAGCTCCGGCCGCGGTTTCGAGCGGCTGCGCGCTGCGGGCATCGAAGTCTTCACTGGCATAGGCGAAGAGGAAGCGCGCACGCTCAACGAAGCCTTTGCGTGCTGGATTCGCACAGGCAAGCCGTTCGTCACGCTCAAGTCCGCGCTCACGCTTGATGGCCAGCTCGCTCTGCCTGGCAAACACAGCAGGTCCCACACTCTGTCTCATCCGGCGAAGCGCACTAACTGGATCAGTTCGGAAGAATCTCGCGCGGAAGTTCACCGCATGCGCCACGCCTCTGATGCACTACTCACCGGCGTTGGCACCGTCCAAAGCGATGACCCGTTTCTGACGGATCGCAGCGGCCTTCCGCGAAGGCGGCGGCTCTTGCGTGTAATCCTGGACAGCAAGCTTTCCCTCCCGCCGAGATCGCGACTCGTCCGCTCAGCCAATGATGATCTGCTGGTTTTCACAAGCGAAGCCGCAAATTCGCGGAAAGCACGAGCCCTTCAAAAGGCTGGCGTGGAGGTAGTCCGCATCCGTTCGCGCGCGGGCCGAATCGACCTGGACGCGGTTCTCACCGAGCTCGGCCGCCGCGAAATTCTTAGCGTCCTTCTCGAAGCGGGCCCGACCCTCAATGGCGCCGCCCTTGCCGCTGGAATCGTCAACAAGCTTTTTCTTTTCTATGCGCCCAAGATTTCTGGCGAATCGCGTGTGCCATTCGCCATCGCGCCCAAATCTCAAACTTCCGCCGCTGCAAAAAATCCGCACCCAATACGCGTTCGGTCCGGACTATCGCTATGGAGGCCTATCTGCAAGACGTTTACCGCTAGCGCCGGAACGCGGCAACATTGACGACGTTCCGTCTAGACCAGGTTACTCGCTGACGCGCAGCACGGCCGCCCCGGGAATGGCGTCATTCTTCAACGCATTCAATGCGCGGTTGGCATCGCTGAGCGGATAAATCTGCACGTGCGTGCGAATCGGAATTTCTGCCGCGATGCGCAGAAAATCCTCGCCATCCTGCCGCGTGTTATTCGCCACGCTGCGAATCATGCGCTCCTGATACAGCAAGTCGTAACTGAACGACGGAATCGGGCTCATGTGAATTCCGCCCAGCACAAGCACGCCGCCTTTGCGTAACGCCGCCAAGCGCCGCGGGTACAATCTCTCCCGCTGGAGCAAAGACAATCGCGGCATCGAGCTTTTCCGGCGGCGCATCGAACGTTCCGCCGGCCCACGCCGCGCCCAGCTCGAGCGCCAGCTTCTGATGACGCGCATCCCGCGTCGATGCGTACACCGTCACCTTCCAATGCCGCGCCACCTGAATGGCAACGTGCGCCGCCGCGCCAAAACCATAAAACCCGAGACGCTCGCCGGGCTTGATCCCCGAAAGCCGCAGCGAACGGAATCCGATGATTCCCGCGCAGAGCAGCGGCGCGGCTTGCTCGTCAGGGAAATCCTTCGGGAATGGCGTAGACGAAATCCTGCGGCGCAACGATGTACTCGGCATAGCCGCCATCGACGCTGTAGCCCGTGAAAGTCGGATCGTCGCAAAGATTTTCTTCGCCCTGGCGGCAATAATCGCACACGCCGTCCGTATGGTGTAGCCAGGCGACGCCGACGCGCGCGCCGGGCGCAAAACGCCCTGAGCCTTCTCCCTGTTTTTCGACGATCCCAACGACTTGATGCCCCGGAATCACTGGCGATTTTCGCGGCGACAATTCGCCCTCAATCACGTGCAAATCCGTTCGGCAGACGCCGCAGGCTCGCACGCGAATCAGTACCTCGCCCCTGGCTGGTTGCGGCGCTGGCACATCGGTGAACTGGAGCGGATTCGTTTCAATTCGGGCCGGGGCGTTGAGCAAACAGGCCTTCATAGTGCAACCTCGTATTGCGTTTCCCTTGTCCGTCAAAGTTCAGTCTAGTGCTTTCTGCCCCTGCAACGAAATGCTGTACACTTTGAAGGAAAAGCGCACGAATCGGGAGCAATGAGGAAAACAGTTAGCCGTGTTTACTGGAATCATCGAACATGTCGGCACAGTTGAGGCTCTCGATGTAAAGTCGAGTGGTGGACGCGTCACCATCCAGCCGCCTAGCATCATGCCTGGCCTCGCCGTTTCACAAAGCATCGCCGTCAACGGTTGCTGCCTTACGGTCGTCGCTCTCTGCAAAAAACAGTTCTCCGCTGACCTCTCCGGCGAAACCATGCAGAAAACATCGTTCGGTGCGAAAAACGATGGGATAAAGAAAGGTGCGCGAGTTAATTTAGAGCAGCCTCTCACTGCCGGAAAGGAATTTGGCGGCCACTTTGTTCTCGGACACGTGGACGGCACAGGCCGCGTAACGCGTCTCGAGCCGGAGGGCCCAGAAGGCAACAACTGGTGGTTTGGCGTTGAAGTTCCCGAAGATTTTGCGCGCTATGTCGTGCCGAAGGGTTCCATCACCATTGACGGCATCAGCCTCACAGTCGCGCGATGGAACAGCCGCACGCGCATCGCGGAAGTCGCCGTAATTCCCTACACCTACGAGCACACCAACATCCGTGACCGCAAACCCGGCGACGCAGTCAACCTCGAAGGGGATGTCCTCGGCAAATACGTCGAGCGCTATCTCGAAACACGCAGTTTCGCACCCTCTCCCGTGCTCACGATCTCTCGATTGCTTGAAGAAGGCTTCTGAGAATCTTGGAGACACTCATGCCCACCCTGACCGGAGTAGTCGAGACCGCGATCTATGTCGAAGATGTCGATCGCGCCTCGAAATTTTATGAAGAAGTTCTCGGGCTCTGCAAGATTGCAGGGGACGACCGATTTCGCGCGTACAGCGTCGCCGATCGCGACGTGTTGCTGCTTTTCAAGCGAGGCGCGACGGCACAATCTGTTCAGACTCCATCTGGCGTCATTCCGCCGCACGACGGCAACGGACAAAATCACTTCGCCTTGGCCATTCCCGCGGCTGAGCTATCTGCTTGGGAAAAGCAGCTAGCCGATTATCGCGTTTCCCTTGAAAGCCGCGTGAAGTGGCCGCGCGGCGGCACCAGCATTTATTTCCGCGACCCTGACGGTAATCTCCTTGAACTCGCTACTCCCGGAATGTGGTCGGTGTATTGATTCGAGGATTTCTGGCTGTTCAGCTAAGCGACTCCCTAGCTTTTGCGCGTGCGCCGCGCCAATAAAGCATCAGACCAATCAAAACGGCTGTGGCAGTTCCGCCGATCAGCTTCTCTTCAAACAGAACTTTGTTCACTTCTTCTCCAGGCGGAATCAGCGAAAATGCAATACCGCACAGTACGACGATAAAACCGAGACCTCCCGCGATCCACACGCCGAGTTTTCCGCCAGGAATCAAAACGGCGTGAGGATTCTCTCTCCGGTCTTTGCGGCCCGCCAATTTGATTGCAGCCGCATACATGTACAGGAAGGGAATGAAATAGAGGATGATTGCGGCGTCCACGAGAATCTGATACGCGCCGCGCATCGTTTCTTCCTTGACCTGGCTCAGCAGAAGCACAATTCCAGAAATGGTGGCCTGCACCAGAATGGAAACGTAAGGGGTCTTCCACTTCGGGTGAATCTTGCCGAATGCCGCCGGCATATATTTGTCAATTCCCACGACAAAGGGAACGCGCGCAATCCCCGCGACGGTGCTTCCCACTCCACCGGCGTTGCCGACGGACACCAGCATCGCCGCCAGGACTCCGACGAAACCGATCCGCAGCGCCGTCGAGCCTAGCGTGATGGCCTGAAACACTCCGCTCTTGGGATCAACATCGGCCGCAGGGACGAGCGCCAGCACCGCGAGCGTTCCCAGGATGTAAATGGCCGGCAATTAGCGCTCCGCTACTCAGTACTGCGCGGGGCAGCGTCCGGCGCGGATCCTTGATCTCATCGCTCATTGCCGAGACCAGTTCGAGGCCTGTAAACGCAAACGCGATCTGCGACCAGAAATTCACCGTGTCCCAACTCCAATGAGGCATCATGTTCGCCCAAGTGAAGCGCGTCATCGATCCGTGATGAAACCACAGAATCGCCGCCACGGCCGTGAGCATGAGTAGCGGAAGATAAGTGGAAACTCCGCCCGCGTTTTGCAGCCACTTCCCTACATTCATCCCCACGATGTTGAACCCCACGGCGACAATCAGCAGAACAAACGATCCCACTAAAAGAAAAGTTGTGTTCTGCGCCAGCGCCACGCCGCCGGAACCGGCCACGTAGCCGCTCATCGCCGCGCTGGCTAAGAGCAATCCTGGAAAATAAAAAACGGTATAAATCCAATACGTCCAACCCGCCACGAATCCGTGAAAATCTCCGAATGCTTCCTTCGACCACACATACAATCCCCCTTCGTGGGGGAAGCGGGAAGAGAGTTCGTTGATCACCAAAGCTGTGGGAACAAAAAAGAAGACCGCCGCGAACACCCACAAGCTGATCGAAGACGTGCCGTTGTGCGCGGCCGCGGCAATCCAGCGCGGGCCCAGAACCGTGGCAATATTGAAAAGCAAAACGTCCCAGAAGCCCATCGTCTTGGGCAATTGTTTGATCGGATCGGCAGAGCCTCCCGCCGTCTGGCTCACAGAGTCACGTCCAGCGCGGGGATCAAAGCATCCTGCATGCGGAAGTTGTGGAGGAACGGATCTTTCGAATTTTCAAAATCGTCCCACGGCCCGAAGAAGGCAACGCGGCCGTCCTGCAGGAAGACCAGGGTATCGGCGAGTTTTTTTGCGAGATGCGTATCGTGGGTCACCACGATGGATGTGCGGTGAAACGCGTCCTTCAGCCGCAGAATCAGGTCGCCCATGTGCCCCGCCATGATGGGGTCCACCATGGTTGTCGGCTCGTCAAACAAAATCGCATCCGGATTTTGCGCAAACGCCCGCGCCATGGCCACCGCGCGCCGCATGCCAGTCGATAATTCGCCGGGGAGTTTGTCCAGCACCTCTTCGACTTCCAGCATTTTCGCCAATTTAGCAACGTACGCATCGATGTCTTCGTATTCGAGTCCGGGCTGTTTTTCCAGCGGAAAAGCGATGTTCTCCCCGACCGTGAGCGAATCAAATAGTGCGCCCGACTGAAACACCATGGTCACTTTGCGCCGCACCTCTTCGAATTGCTGCTCGGTGAAATCCGTGACGTCTTCTCCGTCCACAAAGATGCGCCCCGAATCCGCTTTCATAAATCCCATGATGTGCTTAAGCGAAACGGACTTCCCCACGCCGCTGCGTCCCATGATCACGCAAGTCTCGGCGCGCTTCACCGTGAAGCTGACGTTTTTCAGCACCTCATTTTCGTCAAACGACTTGCAAACATCGCGAAACTCAAAAAAGTTTTCGGCGTGCGGCTCGAGATTGTTTTTGGCTGGGTCGACGTCCGTGGCCTCCGACGCCCCCCGCGCTCCGCCCGTCTGCATCGCAGCGACACCGCGACTGATATCGTTTGAGTCAGTCATCCCGCGCGCCCATCAACTCCGGCGTCTGCTATCCCAAGGCCCGTCAATTTTCTCCCGATTCCACAATCCTACGCGCTTCTTCGAAGTCCGCCGCCGTATTCATGTTCCAGAAGAGCTGTCCTGCGCTATCAAATCGTTTCCAGTCCCGCTCGTCAAGAACTTCCGACTTCAACTTTCCAATCGCCGCGGTAACCTTGCGCACACCTTTCTCGAACTGATCCTGGATAGCTGCGTACGCATCAGTTCGCCATGCGGCGCATAGGGGCTCGGGTCCTTGCGAAGAGTGCGGAAGGACCACCTGAGCCGCGCTCTCCGCCGCTCGCTTCGCGAGGAACGTCACCCAGTCCGCAGTCAGGAACGGCATGTCGCAGCTCAAGATCAAGTTCCACGCACAAGTCTGGCTCGTTGTTCTGTGTGTGCAGCAAAGCGGTTACGATTCCGCCAAGCGGTCCTTCGCCAGGCCAGCGATCCTCCACAATTGTCACGCCAAATTCAGCATATTTTCCGGGCGCCGCAACGACCTTCACTTCTTCAGCGACTCCCCGCATCAATTCGACCATGCGTGCGAGCATGGGCTTCCCTGCAAACTCAACGAGCGCTTTGTCGCGCCCAAATCGCGTGCTTCCGCCCCCAGCCAAGACATACGCCACAATTTCCGGCGCGTCTCCAAGGACGGACGTCACCAGTCACAAGTCACCAGTCACGATTCACTCTCTTCGAGCGGCTCGCGTCCCGGCCGCCGGATTCCCAACTCCGCTAAGTTTTTCCTGCAAGCTTTGCCGGTGTAGCCCGATCGTCGCCGCCGTCCGCGAAACATTCCAGTGATGATCCGCAAGCTGTTTCGTAATATAGGCCACTTCAAATTTCCGCTTGGCTTCGCGAAAATCCTTTTCATCGAATCCATTCCCGCTCGCACCGCCGCAATTCTTGTGAAGCGCAGCTTCCCCGCTCACCACTTCTTGCGGCAAGTCCTCCACGCCAATCTCGTCGCCCGCGACACAGCACCAGACTGCGTTCCAACGCGTTTTTCAGTTCGCGGACGTTGCCTGGCCAGTCGTACCGTTCTATCGCCACCAGGGCTTCACGCGTGAGCCGTGCCGTGCGTCCGAGGCGCGTCTCCATGCATCTGCAAAAACGCTTCGGCCAACACTGGCATGTCTGCTTTGTGCGCTCGCAGCGGCGGCAGCTCAATAGTCACCACGCGCAGCCGGTAGAACAAATCCTCGCGAAACTTTCCCGCGCGAATTTCCGCCGCCAGATTCCGGTGCGTCGCGCTGATCACCCGCACATCCACCGGAATCGGCTGTGTCCCGCCGAGCCGCTCGATGGTGCGATTTTCCAGCGCGCGAAGCACTTTCGCTTGTGTCACGGGATTCATGTCCCCAATCTCATCCAGAAACAACGTCCCACCCGACGCTAATTCGAATTTCCCTTTCTTCTGCTGCGCCGCTCCGGTAAACGCTCCGCGCTCATATCCAAACAACTCAGATTCGATCAGTGTCTCCGGCAGCGCCGCGCAATTCACAGCCACATAAGCCCTCTGCGCGCGCGGCGACCGCGCATGAATCTCCTGCGCCATCAGGTCCTTTCCCGTGCCGCTCTCGCCGAGAATGAGAACCGTAGAATCCGCCGCCGCCACACGATCCGCCATGTCAAACGCGCGCCGCATTTCTGCCGTCCGGCCAATCATCTGGCCGAATTGGCCCTCCGTCGCCATCCGCCGTCGCAGCGAATCATTTTCTTTTTCCAGTGACGCCAGCTTCAACAGATTCGCCACGCGCTGCCGCAGCTCTTCCAATTCAAATCCCTTCACCAGATAATCCGCCGCGCCGAGTTGCAACGCTTCCACCGCGGTTTTCGCCGTATCCAGCGCCGAAACCATCAACACCGGCAATTCGCTTCCCTGCTCGCGCATCCAACGCAGAAATTCCAGCCCGCCCTGCCCCGGCAGCACGACATCCAGCAAAACGAGATCCGGCTGCTCGGTGTTCAACGAATCGCGCGCGGCCTCCGCAGAGTCCGCTTCCGCTATCCGATACTTCCCTTCCAGCGCTCGCCGCAACCCGTACCGCGCCGCCGGCTCATCATCCACAATCAATATCGTCTTCATGTTTTTTCCCTACTGCTTAATCCTCGCTTCGTTGCTTCTTCTCTTCCTTCATCGGCATGGTCACTTTAAACCGCGTTCCCTTGGCGTCCTTCACCGGGCTTTCCCAATCCAGATTTCCGCCAAACTCCGCCACACGTCTCGCCACAATGGCCAGGCCGAGCCCCGTGCCTTGCGTCTTCGTCGTAAAAAATGGCTGCAGAATTTTTTCGCGCACGCTTTCCGGAATGCCCGGCCCGTCGTCTTCCACCGCCAACAAAAATCCATCGCCATTCGCGCGCCCAGTGACCTTCACGCGCCCGCCCTCGGGGAGTCGCTTCCATCGCGTTCACAACGAGGTTCGACAAAATCTCGCTCATCGCTTCAGAACTCGCCGAAAGCCTCGCGCCCTCTGTCCGACATCCACCTCAAGCGCGACGCCCCGCCGCTCCGCCTCATGCCGCAAAACTCCGCCGACTTCCTCCGCCACAGTTCGCGCATCGCAAGTCGCCGCGACAGCCCCGCCGCGAATCGCTGGCCGGCTAAATTGCAGCAACTGGTTCAGCTTCCCTGATAGCCGCGAAATCTCCTCCAGCACCATCTTCGTTTCGCCGCGAATCGAAGCCGGCAATTCCGGGTTCTCCATCTGCACCTGCAATATCGTCTTGATCGACCCGAGCGGGTTTTTCAAATTGTGCGAAATGCTCGCCGCCATCTGCCCAAGAACGGCCAGCCGCTCCCGCTCCGCCAGTTCCCTTTCCAATCGCAGCTTCTCCTCAATCAACCGGCACAAATCCAGCGCCCCCGGCAACTGCTCGCACAAAAACTCCAGCGCCGCCCGCGTTTCGCCGGAAGTCGCCGCTCCATGCGGTTCTGCGCGCAACACCGCCACTAATGCATGTGCTTGCCGAACTGGGAAATACTGGTCCGCGATCAACGCCGGTGCTGGGATCCCATCGTTCGCCTGGTTTAGAAACGTGAGGCCGCAGTTCCGCCTTGGACGAATCCAGGAGAGTCAACGTCACCGTGGCAAGCTCAAATTGTTCCTGAACTCGACGCTCAATGAATTTCACTAATTCTCTGAGGTTTCCTTGCCGCGCGTCATGCTGTATCTCTGCCATCAGCCGCTGCACAAGGTCCATTTCCGATTGCGCGGCCCGGCGCAGAATCCGTCTCATCAACCGCTGCAGCGGCTCAAAAAACACCACGGGAAGAAATAGCAAAATCGCTGCCGTCGCCTCCGGCGGCAGATACGGCTCCATCCACAGACTCACGCGGCGGACCAGGCTCAGATACAGGAGCGCAAGAAACGTCGCAAATACTGCATAAATGAGATTCCGCTGACGCCCGATCTGCAAAAAATTAAATTTCTGAACCTTGCGTATCAGCGTTGCCAGAGGCGCCAGGGCAAAACAAATCACGATAATGCTGTACACCTCCGCGTTTTGGTCGCCGAACCCTCCCAAGCCATGGCGAAGCATGAAATGAACGGCCAAAATCCACGCCGCCACCCACGCGAGGTCAAAGCGTAGCGAGCGGTGGAATCCCTTTTGCTCCCCATCAGGCGCTGCTTTCACGAACTGCCATTGCCAGCCCGCCGCAATCAGCAACGCGACAATGAGCCACGACTGAAACAACCATCCCAAACTGTTGCTCGGCAACAGAAAATCAAATCCACTTCGCAATCGCAGCGCAGCCGTAGAGCTTTGGAAACAGCACTGCCGCCGGAAGGTAGGCCAACCCGACCCACAATCTCTTTTGCCAGTTGGACGAAAGCAGCTCTCGAATCTGCGCATACTCGACATGCAGATGCACTAGAAGCGCGGGAAGAAACCAAAGGCCGAGGCAAACCATGGTCCAGCAGAATAGGGAGAGCGAAGGCGGAATCGCGTTGTAGTACAGCTGCGCATTAAGCGCCAGCAGCGAAGCGCCAAAAAAGAACACAAGCGACAGGCATAAGAAGAAGAATATGCGTTCGAAGTTTCTCTGCCGCCGGTGGCCGAGTATCACCACTATCCAGAAAAACGGCAGAAGCGTGCCAGCCGTAAGAACGATGAGCCGCAAATAGAGGGAATAGTGCAAGGTTCGACCCACCGCCATTCTATCCCTCAGAATTTAGCACGGCAATCGCCAAGTGTCGTATTTTTCTTGCACCAGCTAAGTGATTGATAATAAATTACTTATAAGACGCAGAAATCGGATAGAAATTCACTCAACTGTCTGAGAAATGCTTGACATGGAAGGAGTTTCTGCTATATTAGCAGTCGGCTGCGAGGAGTGCTAATTTCCCTTCCGTGCTCCCAGCCTCAGTTCAAACCGTAAGATCACCTAATGGAGGTTCTTCCAAGATGGCAGTGAATCTGACCCCGCTACACGACCGTGTCATCGTGAAGCGCATTGAAGAAAAAGAAAGCGTCAAGGGAGGCATCATCATCCCTGACTCCGCAAAAGAAAAGCCCATGGAGGGTGAAGTAATCGCCGTCGGCGCTGGCAAGCGCGAGAAGGGCGAGTTGATCCCTCTTGATGTGAAAGCCGGGCGACCGCGTTCTGTTCGGCAAGTACAGCGGCACGGAAATCAAACTCGACGACGAAGAGTACCTCATTCTTCGCGAAGAAGAGATTCTGGCGAAGCTGAGCGGCGCTGCGAAAGCAGCAAAGAAGTAGTCCCGGTTCCAATCTGTAGGGGCACGGCATGCCGTGCCCGTCTGATGTAACGAGGTAGCTGGTTCAAAATTTCGCAGTTCGCAGAAAGCTGATCAGGAGGAAATACCAGTATGGCGAAGCAGATTGTAACAGGTGAGAATTCCCGCCAAGCGATTCTACGTGGCGTGAACGTCCTCGCCGACGCAGTGAAGATCACCCTCGGCCCCAAGGGCCGCAACGCGGTGATCGAAAAGAAGTTCGGCGCGCCGATCATCACCAAGGACGGCGTAACCGTGGCCAAGGAAATCGAGCTGCCGGATCCGCTCGAGAACATGGGCGCGCAGATGGTTCGTGAAGTCGCTTCGAAGACGTCTGACGTCGCCGGCGACGGCACCACCACCGCCACCGTGCTCGCGCAGGCTATCTTCCGCGAGGGCGTCAAGACTGTCGCCGCAGGCGCCAGCCCGACCGCTCTCAAGCGCGGCATCGAAAAGGCCGTCGAAGTGGCCGTCGAAGAAATCAAGAAGCTTCACAAGGACGTCAAGGGCGACATGATCGCTCAGGTTGGCACCATTTCCGCCAACAACGACAAGCAAATCGGCGGCATCATCGCCGAAGCCATGAAGAAGGTCGGCAAGGATGGCGTCATCACCGTCGAGGAATCCAAGACGATGGAGACCACCCTCGAAGTAGTCGAAGGCATGCAGTTTGACCGCGGCTACCTCTCGCCCTACTTCATCACCGACCCCGAGCGCATGGAATGCGTCCTCGAGGACGTTCGCATCCTCATCCACGAAAAGAAAATCAGCTCGATGAAGGACCTGCTCCCGTTGCTCGAGCAGACCGCCAAGATGGGCAAGCCCCTCTTGATCATCGCTGAGGACATCGAAGGCGAAGCGCTGGCGACCCTGGTCGTCAACAAGCTCCGTGGCACGCTGCAGTGCGCTGCCGTCAAGGCCCCTGGCTTTGGCGACCGCCGCAAGGCCATGCTCGAAGACATCGCCACCCTCACGGGCGGCAAGGCCATCACCGAAGACCTCGGCATCAAGCTCGAAAACGTGAAGCTCGAGGACCTCGGCCGCGCCAAGAAAATCACCATCGACAAGGACAACTCCACGATCATCGAAGGCGCCGGCAAGTCCGCGGACATCGAAGGCCGTGTGAAGCAGATCCGCTCCCAGGTCGAAAACACCACCAGCGACTATGACAAGGAAAAGCTCCAGGAGCGCCTTGCCAAGCTCGTCGGCGGCGTTGCCGTCATCAAAGTCGGCGCGGCCACCGAAACCGAACTGAAGGAAAAGAAGGCGCGTGTCGAAGACGCAATGCACGCCACCCGCGCGGCTGTCGAGGAAGGTATCGTCCCCGGCGGCGGCTCGGCGCTGCTCCGTTGCATCGCGGCCATCGAGAAGCTCAAGCTGCACGATGACGAAGCCGTTGGTGCAGGCATCGTGCGGCGCGCTCTCGAAGAGCCTTCCCGCCAGATCGCACTCAACGCCGGCCACGAAGGCGCCGTTGTGATCGGCAAGATCCGCGAGTCCAAGGAAGAAAACTTCGGCTTCAACGCCGAGACCGGCGAGTACGGCGACATGGTCAAGATGGGCGTTATCGACCCGGCAAAGGTCACCCGCCTTGCCCTGCAGAACGCAGCTTCCATCGCGGGCCTCATGCTCACGACCGAAGCCCTCGTCGCTGAAATCAAGGAAGAGAACAAGGCTGCAGCAGCTGGTGGCGGAGCCCCCGGCGCAGGCGGCATGGGCGGCATGTACTAAGGTTTACCAGCTCGCCCAAAACCTCAATCCAAAGGGCGTCCTCGGTGCAAACCAGGACGCCCTTTTTTCCTTTCGCTTAGCTGGACCCTACGTTCTATCGACATCATGTCGGAGCTACGATACGATCCAATGAACCCTTATGTTTGAGCTTCTCCAATCGGCGGCACCTCCAAGGCGCAGATTCTTATCCTGGCTTGGCGCGGCGTGCGTTTTGTCAGGCGCCTGCGTGATGCTCTCGGCTAAGAGCTACAGCCCAAGCGCGATGCTATTCACAATCGCGGGCAACATTCTCGTCACAGTCGCCGCTCGACAGAAAAAGGAACCACAGCTTCCCCACCTCCTGCCTCAGTAGCTTCCTTGCCTCTCGAACCGCCCTTCGCTACACTCTTCACGCCTCAACGCAGACTCTTTCAGGGGAGAGTCAACGCCATGAACGGACTTTTGCAGCGGATTCTTCCGCGTGAACAGGGCTTCTTCGACCTTTTCGCCAAGCAAGCCGAGAATATTCACGACGGAGCCGAAGCCCTCGTGAAAATGCTTTCGCACTACACGGGCGTACCCGAGCAGGTCCAGAGCATCAAGGCCATCGAGCACGAAGGCGACGAAATCGCCCACGGCCTGCTCACCAAGCTGAATCAAACTTTCATCACGCCCTTTGACCGCGAGGATATCCACAGCTCTGCAGCCAGCTTGATGACGTCATCGACCTCATCGACGCCGCCGCCAGCCGCTTCGTCCTTTACCGCGTCGACTCAATCCGCGAGGGCACCGTCGACCTCGTCAAGGTTCTCGTCTCCGCCACCGCGGAAGTAACCGCCGCCGTCAAAGCTCTCGGTACCCCCGACAAAGCCCTTAAGCATTGCATCGAGATCAACCGCTACGAAAACGAAAGCGACCGCCTCTGCCGCACGCTTATCGCCCAGCTTTTCGACGAGGAAAAAGACTCCGTCCAGATCATCAAGTGGAAGGAAATCTTCGAAGTCATCGAAACCGCCGTGGATAAATGCGAGGATGTCGCCAACGTCATCGAAGGCGTCATCATCAAGAGCGCTTGATTCGCCGATGCCCAGCTTTCATCTCTTAATCGCCGTAATTGTCCTCACGCTAGCCTTCGAGTTCTCCAACGGCTGGCATGACGCCGCCAATTCCATCGCCACGGTCGTCTCGACCAGAGTCCTCACGCCGTTCCGCGCTGTCGTCTGGGCTTCTTTCTGGAATTTCATCGCCGCTTTCATTTTTGGGACGGCCGTGGCCACCACCATCGGCAAAGGCATGATTCACATCGAGCTGATCAATCAGCAAGTCCTCCTTTCCGGCCTCCTTGGCGCGATTTCCTGGAACCTGATCACCCTCACGTTGGGCCTTCCAACAAGTTCTTCCCACGCTCTCATCGGCGGCTACGGCGGCGCTGCAGTCGCTTACGCCGGCTTCAAAGCGCTAATCCTCAGTGGGTGGGTCAAGCCGGTTATTTTTATCTTTCTCTCACCGATCATCGGAATGATTCTCGCGATCATTCTGACGATCATCACGAGCTGGATTGTCCGCCGCCAGCGCCCGCAAAAAGTGGACCGCTGGTTCCGCCGCTTGCAGTTGCTCTCCGCGGCCCTCTTCAGCCTCGGTCACGGCACGAATGACTCGCAGAAAGGCATGGGCCTTATCACCACGGCGCTCGTCGCCGGCGGCCTGCTGAAATCCTTCGCTGTTCCCTACTGGGTCATCATCTGCTGTCACTTGGCCATGGCTGGCGGCACCATGGCTGGCGGCTGGCGCATCATCAAGACCATGGGCCAGCGCATCACGAAGCTCACGCCGTTCGGCGGCTTCGCGGCGGAAACCGCTGGCGGCCTAACCCTCGTCGATGAACGCCGTCATTCGGCATTCCCGTCAGCACCACACACACCATCACCGGCGCCATCGTCGGAGTCGGAGCCTCGCGCCGCCTCTCCGCCGTCCGCTGGGGCGTCACCCGCCGCATCGTCTGGGCTTGGGTCCTCACCATTCCTGGCGCCGCTCTCATCGGCGCCTCACTATTTCATCTGCTCTCCCCTCTCCTCCGCTAGCCCTGTCGCCCAATCCCCGAAGTTGATTTTGCGATTGCCTATCTATGATGACGTCCAAGTCAGTTCGGCGGGTCTTGTCCCCTGCTGCCGACATTGCCCCCGCCTTCCTGAAATAATCCTGTCTTTTGTCATCACCTTTTGATACACAATCTCCGAACCACGAAAGGCAGGTCCACATGAGCACAGCAGCCAACACTTTGGGGCGCGGGGACTCGCGGGAACTGGATCTCGAGCTCCTCATCATGCGCCTCGCTTGTTCGCTGCCCTTTCTCTATCACGGCAGCGCTATCTTGTTTGGAGTGTTCGGCGGCCCCGGTCCTCAGGGCTTTGCGGCCTTCATGAAGATGCCAGTGATCATCGGCTACCTCGTGGGATTGGCGCAGTTCGCCGGAGGCATCGCGATTTTGACCGGCGCGCTGCTCCGCGTTGGAGCAGTCTGCGTGATTATCGTAATGTTAGGAGCCATCTTCCTAGTGCATCTCCCGCACGGTTACGATATCGGCCGCGGGGGCCTGGAATACGCTCTGACGGAAATGCTGCTCGCCCTAGGTTTGTTGCTGGCAGGGCCGGGCAAGTATTCTCTTGCCTCCGTTCTGCCTGCCCCGCTACGAAAGCTTTAGGAGTCCGCATATCCAGCTAGCCCTAGCGGCATCCCGCTGGCGGCTATCGCCCCGTCTTCTAGGCTCCGTCTAAGTTTTCGGCAAACCACACCTTGTCCAAGAGGTGTCTTCTCCCGAAGTTCAGGTTTGCAACCGGATAGCCCGCGAGGGCAAGGGGAAACACCTGCCCGTTATTTGGACTTCGTGCCAGTTTTCTCTGCCCGTTCCAAGTTGTAAATTGAAGCTGCCCCAGTCCGAGGTGAGGACATGAGCGCTTTTAGCGATCTACTCCAAAATAATTGGTATGCCCTGGCTAATATCCTCGTTCAACTTCTGTTCCTGATCGCGGGTGTTTGGTTTGCTCGCAATATCCTGAAAGGGATAAGAGCTTCCCAAGAGCAGTTTGGGGCGCTTCTAAAACTCTCGATTACGGGTGCCGCTGGCGAGCGAGACTCGTCAGTCGCCGGTCCCAAGCGGTCCTTGGCGGAAACGAGCCCCTATTGGCTGGTACCGTCGGAAATCCTGCCCCCTGCCCCAGCCGCGCCGGAGCCCACACAGAGCGGCCCGAGTCGCTTCGCACTTGCCAGCCGCAAGGTGCTTCTCTGGTTGCAAACACCAATGAGCCACGCAGAGGTCTCTCCCTTCCGACGAGTCATTACCTGGCTCCAAGCCCCGGCCGGGAACTGATCGGGTCGGTGTCGCTAGGTTGCAATTTAGCCGTGCACTGAGCCCCGGCGCACAGCCCGGTTCGTTTTGAAGCGCCTTTCCCCCAAGGCCGTTCTTGCAATCCGTGCAAAAAGGACAGTATCCATTCCGCAACACATGTACTGCCAGTCTATTGCTCCGGACAGCCTACGCCCGCATCCTAGAATGACACCATAAGACTTTGTGTGGTTGGCACTAGCAGCCCAAATTGGGAACAACCGGAAGGCACAGCCATGTCTATGTTGAATCGAAAGGATTTGGAGCACCTCGAGCGGCGCGAATTGCAGCTCACCTTACTTTCCGCCGTGTTCGTCCTGGTGCAGGCGGCCGGTTTGGCGGTCCTCATGTACCCCCTGGTCTTCGTGCGCGTCGACAACGGAAACAAATGGACTCTGCGTGTGGCTTATTTCGGCTTTTGCGTTTTGACCCTGCTGTTTATTGGCTATCTGCTGGATCGTCAGCGCTTGGTCCGCAAGCTGAAACAAGATTTGCTCGAGCAGTTGGAACGCAACGTCCAGCTTCGCCAGCAAGCCAGCGTCGATATACTGCAATCGATGCCCGGGCAGGACCATTTCTGGGATCGTCTAGCGATGGAACATCGCAGGGCTATGACCATGCATAAGACGCTCTCTCTCTTGCTTGTCCAGTCCAAGCGCGGCTCCAGCACGGGAAACGCCGAAAAAAACACGGCCGCGGCGGGCGATGCCGCCAAAGCAATGTCCCGCAAACTGCGGCCCACGGATTCGATTTACAATCTTTCGCCCGACATCTTCGCCGTCGTCCTTCCTGAATCCGATACCCTGAATGCAAAGCAAGTGGCTGCCCGCCTTCAAGAAGAGCTGCGAGCCGTCAGGGCCACTCACGGCCTAACGTTTGAAATATCGGTCCACAATTATCCTGAGCACGTGCGCAGCTCTCACGAATTGGAAGACATCGTTAAGTCTCTTCTGCCCGATGCGCAGAAGAGCGAGCTGCCCGTTCCCGCAGGATCGGTCTAGCCGCGCGCGGCTTTTTCTCTACAACCCATTGAGAAAAAGAGGTTAACGGCCCTGCGAGATTCTTATTGACAAATGATTATGTCTATGCAATAGTATCGGATAGGAATTACTGTAACTTTGCTCCATGGCGCCAGCTTCGTGCTGGCACTTTCCTTTTCTGGTGCCTTTCCTTTTCGACACTAAGCCCTTTGTTTGCCACTCTTAGGAGACACGCCGCATTTTGCACAATTTTTGTGCATCCTAAGTCCTTTGCTTGCCACACTTCCAGACACCCTGCACTGTAAGTCCTTTCCCTGCCGCTCTTACAGAAAAACACCGGGGGTGGGGTATCCCTAACCACAAGTATTAAGTGTCCAATCGAGCCCGCACCACCCGCTTACCTCCTATGTGCATGGCCGCAACGAGCCCAAACGCCCCGCCCACAGGAGGTTTCGCGGGTCACGCTGTGCGACTTTAATGGCTTTAGATTCATCAAATTCGGTAAACTAACCCATGTAGGTGCCCCGTGAACCAGGCCACATCCCCATTCACAAGTGTCGAAGAAGCCGTCGAAGAGATTCGCCAAGGCCGCATGATCGTCCTGGTGGACGATGAAGACCGCGAAAACGAAGGCGACCTCACCATGGCCGCCGAGAAAATCACACCCGAAGCCATCAATTTCATGGCCAAGTTCGGCCGCGGCCTCATCTGTCTCGCGCTGACCGAACAGCGCTGCGAGGAGCTCCGTCTCCCTCTGATGTCGCCCATCAACACCTCCGTTCACGGCACGGCCTTCTGCGAAGCCATCGACGGCCGCCTCGGCGTCACCACCGGCATCAGCGCCTCGGACCGCGCCATCACCATCCTCACCGCCATCGACGAAAAAACTCGCCCGCAGGACCTCGCTCGCCCCGGCCACATCTTTCCCCTTCGTGCCCGCAATGGCGGCGTCCTCGTGCGCGCTGGCCAAACCGAAGCCAGCGTGGATCTCTCCCGCATCGCTGGCCTCAACGCCTCCGGCGTGATCTGCGAAATCATGAACGAAGACGGCACCATGGCCCGCGTGCCGCAGCTTCACGAATTTTGCAAGCAACACAATTTGAAAATGCTGACGGTCGCGGACCTCATCCGCTATCGCATGCAGCACGAGCGTTACGTCCGCCGCGTCGCGGAAGCAGTTCTTCCCACGCGCTACGGCGACTTCCGCATGATTGCCTACGCCAGCGACGTCGATCACGATCAGCACATCGCTCTCGTTCGCGGCAGCCTCGAAGGCGAAACGCCGGCGCTCGTTCGCGTGCACTCGCATTGTCTGACTGGAGATGTCTTCGGCTCGACCACCTGTGATTGCAACGAGCTTGTTTCCCAGTCGCTCGCGACCATCGCTAAGGAAGATCGCGGCGTTTTCCTCTATCTCCATCACACCGGCCGTGGATTCAGTGTCGATACGCCCGAGGCAGCTGGCGCGTTGCCCCAAATTCATGTTCACAAACGCGGCCAGCTCGACCGCGAGCCCGCCCGCCAGCGCATGGTGCAGCACGAAAGCGGCATCGGCGCGCAAATCCTGATCGACCTCGGCCTGAAGGATATTCGCGTCCTGACAAATCACCCGAAAAAAGTCGTAGCCCTCGAAGGCTACGGCATCCGCATCGCCGACCAGGTTCCTCTACGCATCGAGCAACCCAAGTCCTACTCACCAGGCGATCTAGCACGCTGGTGCTGTCTGCTGTGGGATTGATTCAGGCGGGCTTGCCCCCGCGCAGCTTTTCAATAGCCGCAGCGGCTTCGGCGGTGGGGGCTCTAGCGATGTACTTCCCTAAGGAGGCTGTATTCGGATGGGGCGGTTGCCGGCTTGGCCTGCGGTGGGTGCGCGCTTCTTGCTGCGCGGTTTTTCCCGCTGTCAGATATATTGCGCATTTTTTCGAGGCGCTTCGGACCAATGCCCTTGATGGCTCGCAAATCATCCACGCTCTTGAATGGTCCGTACGCCTTGCGCATCTGCAAGAATCTTTTCCGCGGTAACCGGGCCGATCCCCGGCACCTGCTGCAGCTCGTCCGATGTGGCGGTGTTCAAGTTGATCGGCGCCGCAGGCGGCTTCTTATTCGCGGCAAGAACCGCTGGAATCGGACAAAACGCAATAAGAGTGAAGGAAAATCGTGCTAAGAGATCGCCAGGCCATAGCGGCCTGATAATGCAACAATTATATTCTTAAATCAATAATTATCACGGCGGCGCAAGCTAGCTCAACTTCTTGCCCTGTGCATCGAAGACTTCGAGCTCGCCGAACAGCGCGGCTTGCGATTCGATTTGCGCGCGGTCGCCGACGACAACCATCTGCATGTTGGCGGAATCGAGATATTTGCGCGCCGTTTCGAGCAAATCGCCTGGTGTCAGCGCGCGCACTTTCTGGCGATAGGTCTCCAGATAATCTTCCGGCAGTTCGTTCAGCGCCACGACCGCGATTTGCGATAGCAAACCGTTTTGCGTGGCGAGCCCCATGGAAAAGATACCGCTCAAATAATTCTGCGCGTCGGCGAGCTCACTTTCCGGAACCGGCACGGAACGCAACTTGTCCATTTCGTAGAAGATTTCCGTGAGCGATGCCGCAACTACGTCGTTGCGCACCGCCGCCGAAACCGTAAAGTATCCGTGCTGCCGCAACGCGTTCACACCGCTGCGCGGACTATAGGTGTATCCCTTGTCTTCGCGAATGTTCATGACCAGTCGCGAGTTGAACGCTCCGCCGTACAAACTATTGGTCAGCCCCAGCTTCACCCAGTCCGGATGCTTCCGCGTAATCGCGTGGCATCCCGCGAGAATCTGCGTCTGCACCGCGCCCGGCAAATGCACGAGATAAACGCGTCTTCCGCGCGGTTTTGCAGGAGCGGCGGAGGGCTTTGACTCGGGTTTCTTCCCCTGCCACGCGCCGAAAACTTTTTCGGACGGTTTTCAGCATCGCGTCCGGCTGAAAATCGCCCACGAGCAGCAACAAACCATTTTCGGGCGTGTAGAAGTCGCGGTACACGCCCAACAAATCATCGCGCTTGTACGCCGGCAACTTGCTCTTCGCTCGGCGAAACCTGAGCATAAGGGTGAGCGCCAAACAACACTTTGCGAAGCCGCTCGCCGGCCAGGAATCCCGGCTGCGTCCGCTCCAGTTTGACCTCTTCGAGTTTTTGCCGCCGCTCGCGCTCAAATTCGGCTTCGGGAAACGCCGCCTGTCGCGCCAATTCGTCGACCATCCCAAGTAGCGGCTCGGCGAAATCAGAAAGTCCGGCAAAGGAAATTGCGCTCGTATCCGCGCCTGCACTCGAGGAAAGATCCGCGCCAATGCGCCGCAGATCTTCTTCGATCTGCCGGCTCGCGCGCTTGGCTGTGCCGGTTCGCACCACCGTGGCCGTCATTTCCGCGAGCCCGGTTCCGCGGTCGATCGCCGCGGCATTTCCGGAACGGAAAAACAGTTCGCCGTGAAATTTCGGAATCGTATGCGATTCCACGAGAATCACTTCCAATCCGTTTGACAGCCGCGCCCGTTGCCGCTTCGGCCAAGTCACTTGGCGTTCCGGAGCCAGCGCCGGTACCGCGTTATTCACTTCGACCGCGCGCGTAGCCATTACGCAGCCTCCTTGACGCCGGCCGCAGCCGGACGCCGAAAGACGATCGCGCGCTTTTCCTTACGCAAGTACTTCTTCGCGGCTGCCAGAATTTCGTCCCGCGTCACGGAAAGAAAACCGTCGAGCACGGTATTTACGAGTTGCGGTTCGCCGTCAAAGAGCGTGAAACACGCAAGCAGATGCATCAAGCCATATCGCGGCATGCCGCCGTGGCCGCTCTCGAGAAGCGAGAAATAGTCCGATTGCCATTTCACTTTCAATTGCGCCAGTTCGTCTTCGCTGATGCCATTCTCCTGAATTTCGCGAATCACTTCATCAAACGCCGCCAGGGCCTGTTCGCTCGAATACTCCGGCTTGTGCAAAATTCGGGTGACCATTTGCGTCGGCCCGTTGTAGCCAAAAATATCCTCAATTCCTCCGTCGAGCTCGACGGCCACTTGTTTTTCCAGCACGAGTTCGCGATACAGCTTTCCCGCGCGTCCGCCGTGCAGCGCCTGATCGAGCAGCGCCATCGCGCACCAATCGGTGGTCCGCCGCTTCGGGACAACGTATCCGATGGCCATGGCAGGCAAGCGTTCCGAATTTCTCTTCCACTTCCCCGCGCCGCTCTTCGTTCTGTTCCGGCTCGGCCGGATCCGCGAAGGGCGGCGCTGCGCCGGCGGGAATATCGGCATACAATTTCTTCGCTAGAGCAAATCCTTCTTCCGGTTTTACGTCGCCGAGCATCAGCAATACGGCGTTGTTCGGCACGTAATAAGTCTTGAAGAAGGCCTGCACATCGGCGAGGTCCGCGGCATCGAGGTCCGAGAAATCGCCATAAAAATTGTGCGAGTTCGCCCAGTTGCGAAACGCCACGGGCGGCAAATCCAGCCAGGGAAAGCCGCCGTACGGCTGGTTCAGAACGTTCACGCGCACTTCTTCTTTCACCACGTCGCGCTGGTTGCGCAAGTTCTCGTCGTCCACTTTCAGCGCTCGCATGCGGTCTGCTTCGAGCCACAACACTCTTTCAAGCGCGTTCGACGGCACGGCCTGGTAATAATTCGTCACGTCGTAATGCGTCGATCCGTTGAGCACTCCGCCGCTCGAATTGATGAGTTTGATGTGCTGCATTTTCGGCGCGTTCGCCGATCCTTGAAACATCATGTGCTCGAATAGGTGCGCGAAGCCGCTTCGCCCGCGCGGCTCGAGGCGGAATCCAATTTTGTAATACACGCCAACGGTCACCACCGGCGCGGCCGTATCCGGCGCAATCACCACTTTCAGTCCGTTCGCCAGCGTCGTGCTCTCGATCGCAATTTGCAGTCGCTTCACGCTTTTCCCCCAGTCGCTTTTACTTTTGCTTTTTTGCCTGCCGCAACTTTTTCCAGCTCCGCCAACATCGCTGCGGAATCCTGCGCCAGAACCAGCGCGGCCAAACGATTCACAGATTCATAAGCTTGCACGAACTCCGCGGGCGAATCTTTCATCGCCTCGATATGCGCCGCCACCACGCCATAATCTCCTCGCGAGAGCGGTCCGGTCCATGCTGCGCGCGGCCCCAGGCGTTCAAAGTTTTCCAGCACCTGCCGCGTAAGCGGCAGCAGCGCTCGCACTGCCTCGCGCCGTTTCATCCCAGCCGCGGTCATCAGGCGTGTAGCCGCTTCCATCAAGGCAAGTACACTGCCCGCAGCGAACGCTCCCGCCGCGTGATACAACGGTTTCTTCGGGCCCTCGATGTGCACAGGAAACCCGCCGAGCGCCCGCGCTATCTGCCTGGCGATGCGCACTGCGGCGCTGTCGCCCTCGATTGCAAAGACTCTTCCGTCGAGCAGTGGCACTCCCACGCCGCTGAACGTCTGCAAAGGATGCATCGACCCTACGGCTGCCCCGCACTGTCTCACTGGATTGAGAACGTCGGAGCTCAGCGCTCCGCTCGTGTGGAGAACTATTTTACCTCGCAATTCTTCCGCACCAATACGCGCTAGTTCCTCGGCGACATCCGCGACGCCGCGGTCCGGCGTGGTAATCAGGATGACCTGGGCAGCAAGCACTTGACGCGTGAGAAAGGCATGCGCGCGGCCCGCACCGATGGAGCGCACCGCTTTGCGCGCGCTCGGCTCGGTGCTACATACCACAGCGCCGATCTTCCATCCCAACTCGCGCAAGCGCCGTCCTAAAGCACGGCCTACGCGCCCCGCGCCGATGATGGAAAGTGTCCCTCCCATTACATGTTAGGATAACCTGAGGCCGTCACTCGATACCAACCTTCATGCACATTCTTGGGCTCGTTCTTTTCACTCTGGTTGCCGCCTTCTGGGTGCTCCATGGGATCCGCGCCGCCTATGGCGCAAGAAGACTCCCTTGGCTTAAATACTCCGAGCCGGCTCAAGATGCAGCATGCCCAAGCATCTCGCTTATTTTTGCCGCGAGGGATGAAGAAGAAAAGCTTCCCGCGGCACTCGCGACTCTCGCCAGGATCGACTATCCGCATTTGGAGATAATCGCCGTCGATGACCGCTCGTTGGACGCGACCGGCCGCATTCTCGACGAATTTGCGGCGGACCATCCGCGATTTCGCGCAACGCACATCTCCGAGCTGCCAAATGGCTGGCTCGGAAAAACGCACGCGCTTCAGAAAGGATATGAAACTTCGAGCAGTGAGTGGCTGTTGTTCACCGATGCCGACGTGAGATTTCAGCCTGATGTGCTTCGACGGGCGATCACGCTGGCTGAGCAGGAAAATCTCGATCACCTCACGCTGCTCTGCAACGTGGAAATGCGCGGGTTCTGGGAGAAAACACTGATTACGTTTTTTGCGCTCGCATTTCACCTGACGACAGATGCTTATCGCGTGAGCGATCCAAATTCGCGAGCTTACGTGGGTGTGGGCGCGTTCCAATTGCTGCGGCGCGGTACTTACGAGGCGATCGGGACGCACCGGCGCCTGGCGATGGAAGTGGTGGACGACATGAAACTGGGAAAGCTAGTGAAGCAATGCGGCTTCCGCTCGGGGGTCGCGCTCGCGCAGGAATACGTGACAGTGCGCTGGCAAGAGGGTGCGGGAAGTGTGATTCGCGGCGTGACAAAAAATTTCTTCGCAGCCTTCGACTACAACCTTGCTCTTGCTGCGGCGGTCATGACGGGATTGTTGCTGCTGAACGCGGTTCCTTTTTTTGCCGTTTTTGCCGCGCATGGTTGGATTCGCATTTGCTCTGCGATCGCAGTGGTTATCGCGCTTTTTGTGCATGGCACTGTAGCCGTGGTGACCAAGGTCTCCCCGTTGTACGCGCTGACACACCCGATTGGCGCTGTGCTTCTTTCCTATATGGTGGCGCGCTCCGTGGCCGTGACGCTCTGGCACGGCGGTGTGACATGGCGCGGCACTTTTTATCCTTTGGACGAATTGAAACGCGGGGTGGTTTAGCGGACTCGTTTGATAGCGTAGCGGTGCGCCGCTATCTAAGCCGCTGGTTCGGCGGTGGGCGCAACTTCGATTGCAAATAATCCTGCCATGTCTTTTTGTTTTAGGGAACGAATGCGGTCGCGCAACTGCGCGGCGCGCTCGAATTCAAACTTCTTTGCGGCTTCGCGCATCTGCGCTTCCAGCTGTTGCAACATTTCCGCAAGCTGCTTTTCATTTTTGATGTTCGCCGCCGCGGCATCCAGTTCCGCATCGTCCGCTGGAACGGTCACGTAATCGGCTTCGACAATACGCGCCAAATCCATGTCCACGGACTTGATAATCGACATCGGCGTGATGTTGTTTTCGCGATTGTAGTCGAGTTGTTTTGTGCGGCGGCGGTTCGTTTCGTCGATGGCCTGATTCATCGAGCCGGTGTCGGCGGTCGGCGTACAAAATTGCGCGGCCTTCGATATGCCGCGCGCAGCGTCCCATGGTTTGAATCAGGGAGGTCGCACTGCGCAAATAGCCTTCTTTGTCCGCATCCAAAATCGCCACCATCGAAACTTCCGGCAAGTCCAGTCCTTCGCGCAACAGGTTTATGCCGATCAAAACATCGAATTCGCCGCGGCGCAAATCGCGCAAAATCTTAATGCGGTCGAGCGTCTCCACTTCGGAATGGAGGTAGCGGCAGCGCACGCCAACTTCCGTGAAATACTCCGACAAATCCTCGGCCATGCGCTTGGTGAGCGTTGTAACCAGGACGCGCTCGTTTTTCTCCGCGCGGATGCGAATTTCTTCGAGCAGGTCGTCCACCTGGCCTTTCACCGGACGAATCTCCACTTGCGGGTCGACGAGTCCCGTTGGCCGGATGACCTGCTCGACCACCACTCCGCCGGACTTCGTGAGTTCGTAGGGTCCCGGCGTCGCGGACACATAAACGACCTGGTTCATGCGGTGCTCGAACTCTTCGAACGTCAGCGGCCGGTTGTCCAGCGCGGAGGGCATGCGAAATCCGTAGTCGACGAGCGTCTGCTTGCGGGCGCGGTCTCCGTTGAACATGCCGCGCACCTGGCCGACAGTTTGATGCGATTCGTCGATGAACATCAGGAAATCCTGCGGCACATAATCGAGCAGAGTAGGCGGAGCTTCACCGGGCAAACGCCCACTGAGGTGCCGCGAATAATTTTCGACTCCGTGGCAATAGCCGATGGTGCGCATCATTTCGATGTCAAACATGGTGCGCTGGACGACGCGCTGCGCCTCGACAAACTTTCCCTGCTTCTCGAGCTCTTTTTTCCACCACCACAGCTCTTCTTGAATCGTGACGATAGCGCGGTCCCGTTGTTCCTGGGGCATGACGTAATGATTTTTCGGATAGATGGGCACTCGCATCAGATCTTCGGCGCCGGCGCGGACCTCGCCGGTGAGCGGATCGATTTGCCGCAGCTTGTCGATTGTCTCGCCCCACATTTCGATGCGATACGCGTAGTCGTCGTAGGTCGGATAGATTTCGATCATGTCTCCGCGCACGCGAAAGGTGCCGCGGCGCAAGTCCTCGCCGCGTTCGAACTGAATGTCCACCAGGCGGCGCAGAAGCGCTTCGCGCGAGGTGTGCTGGCCTTTTTCAAGCATCACCAGCATGCCGTAATAGGCTTCCGGCGAGCCCAAGACCGTAAATGCAGGAAACGGAAGCGACGATGATGACGTCACGGCGTTCGAACAGCGAGCGCGTGGCGCTCATGCGCAGCTTATCGAGCTCGTCATTGATCGTGGCTTCCTTGTCGATGTAAATGTCGGCGGAAGGAACGTAAGCCTCCGGCTGGTAAAAATCGTAATAGCTGACGAAATATTCGACTGCGTTTTCCGGGAAAAACGATTTGAACTCGTGATAAAGCTGCGCGGCGAGTGTTTTGTTATGCGCGAGCACCAGGGCAGGCCGATTGAAAGCTTCAATAAGCTTCGCAACTGTAAATGTTTTTCCAGACCCGGTGACGCCGAGGAGCACCTGATGCTTCTCGCCGCCTTCGATGCCGCGTGAAAGTTGGTCGATGGCCGCGGGCTGGTCTCCGCGTGGTTGATAGTTGCAGCGCAGCTTGAAGTTCATGGAAGGGGTCTCCCGGCGCGAATCCCGGCCACTGTCGAAACCTTCATTATACTCCACGATGCAAATCGGCGCGGCTGTCGCGACCGCGTCCTGGGGTCAAGGGTGATTGGCGGGCGCGTCCGCAAGCAGCAGCACTTGTGCGTGGCTCTCCGCGTCGATTGTGTAATGAACTCGATTCGAACCATCCGTTTTGGCGACGATCACGCTCATGGATTGATTCGCATCTTCCGTGGCGCGCACCACGAGTCCCGTTTTGAGCGAGAAGTAACTGATGATCTGGTTTTTGCCCTTGGCTGAGCCCATGGTGCGCAGATCGTGCAACTTGTAGTCCTCCGGCGTGGCATCCTTTTGAGACGATTTCTGCTTCAGGGTGGCGGTTGTCAAAATCACGGCGCATTTTTCCTGGGATTGCTCTCCTGCTGTGGGATCCCCTCGCGGCGTCAGCTTCATGGCGCTGCAAGGTGAGTCGTTGACGTACTCCGACTCTTTTTCCCAAGAGAGCCCGGTTAGCAAGGCAGTGGTGATCGGCTCTTCCAGCCTTCCACTTCTCTCCAGGTTTCACGCCTTTCTCAGGGAGTGCTGCACCGCCGCCAAAGCGACCCACCCATTCCCGCCACGCGGATTGTTCGTCCGTGGACAGCCTTTCCAGCCCTTCCACATCGGTCACTTGGCCATCGCTATGAAGAGTGAGTTCGACGGTTTTATCGCGCTTATCGGATTTTCCAGTATCGTTCGGGGCCCCCGTTGTGTTTGTCGTCGCCGTCGGATTCGATGCAAGGGGAGCAGGCGCGGCCGCATCCGGCTCGACGATTCGCGTGCGCAAGCGAGCCAAGGACTTGCCGGCGTCGATGCGTAAATCTTCGACCTCGACTTGCAAAAGAATATTTGCGTTGATTTGTCCGCCGGTGGGGGCCATGGGAGCGGCTACGGTGCTTTCCGTGGATGTGTTGGTGGCCGCGTGGTAGCCGATCTGATAGCGGATGATCTGGCCGACGGTTAGTCTTGGAAAAAGGATGACGCGGCCGGCATTGTCGCGCGCCTCGCCGGGCACTGCCAGCAGCATCAGGCAGCAACCGAGCCACTGCAAACATTTACTCATGACGGCATTCAAGGCAGGTGTCCCTGCCGGGCATCATTTCTCCGGCACTTTGAAATGCTTGTCGAAAAAGTCGCTCGAGGCATGGTACGCGGCCAGCCATGTTCGATGCATAAGAAAGTCATGAATTTCATCTGGAAAGACCAATTGCTCGAAAGGGACGCCCTGCTTGCGCAGCGCCTCGGCTAGATCGACGGTTTCCGCAAATGGAACGTTGCGATCGTCGTCGCCTTGGATCAAGAGAACTGGAGAACGCCAAGTGCTTATGGAAGAAAGCGGCGAGGATTCCCACGCCAGTCTTGCAAAATCTGTCCGTTCCCCAGGCTTGTAGGACGAAGCGAAGGTGGGAATCTCCGTGTTCCAGTCGTGGACGCCGTGCATATCGACTCCTGCGGCGAAGAGGTCCGAAGCGCGAGCCAAGCCGAGCGCCGTCAAGTAGCCGCCATAGCTGCCGCCCCACAAGCCGATGCGGGCGGGATCCACGTCGGCGCGCGAGCGAAGATAAAGTCCCGCGCCTTCGACATCATTGAATTCGCTTGCACCCGCTGCACCGTAGTTGAGCGCCTCTCGGAAGTTAAGACCGTAGCCGATGCCGCTGCGATAGTTCACGGCAAGAACAACGTAGCCGCGGCTCGCCAGGTACTGATTCATCGCGTAGGCGTTGCTGTAGTAGAGCATGTAGTGCCAGCCGAGCAACATCTGGCGTCGAGATCCTCCGTGGAAAAAGACGAGCGCGGGATGACGCGCTCCATCGGCAGCGTTGTGGGGCAGAAACAGCTGGCCATGAATCTGCATGCCATCTGCCGAAGAGAGAATCACTTGTTGCGGCGTGACCATCGCATTCGCGGGGAAGTCCCCTGGAAGAGATTCCGGCGCGAGATCGCGAGTTTCTCCATTGGAGGCGACAAAAGCAGGGCGCATGGTCGTGTGCGCATCGGAACGCAACACCAAAACCGTTTTATCATCGCTCGAGAGCACGGGCGCGGTCTCGATTCCAGTGCCTGTCGTCACGGCCTCGGGATGGTCGCTATTGGGTGAAACTTTCCAAATATGCCGCCGGTCAATGTCATTCTGATTCGAGGAGTAGACAATTTCCTGCTTGTTTGCGCTGGCCGAGACATATTCCACTTCGAAGTTTCCGGGCGTGAGCAGTTTCGCCGCGCCGCCGCTGGTGGGGACGGAGTACAAGTGAATCCAACCTCCGCGCTCCCACGGAAAAACAATGCGATCGCCGGCTGCCCAGATCAGCTGATTCTCCGCGACCACTTCGTGGAAGACGCTTCCGCTGCCTGCATCGGCGTGCCAAAGCTCCTGGCCCTTGCCTGTGGAAGCGTCGGCGATTCGAATGGACCAGGGCTGTCCTTCGCGGCGTGGGCTAAAGGGAAGATTGCCTTTCGCCACGGCGATTCGAACGAACGCGATTCTTCGGCTGTCCGGCGACCAGGCCGCCTCGATATCGGTGTCCACGCTCGGATCGAGATAGGTGAGCGATTTCGTTGTGACGTCGAAGACACCGATGAAGCCGTGGTCACCGCGCCGGCTCGTGAATGCCAGCTTTGAGCCATCCGGCGACCACCGCAACCCGCCCAGGCTGCCGTTGGCGTGAATCAACTGTTCGGGCTTCTCGCTGCCTTCCAGCTTTGCGCGCCACACTTGCGTCTTGAAGAGGAAAGCAACGTTGCCTCCCTTTGGCGACACCGCGGGCGAGTGGCCCTCGCCTAGTTTTCTCGGCGCGCCGCCGTTCAATGACACAGCCCAGATATTCTGCTCAACGCCCTGCGGCGAACTCTGCGGATTCGGATATGCGGCATTGGGAAATTCGAGGTCGCCGCCACGCGTATAAACAATTGTTTCGGCATCCGGCGCCCAGCTGATCTCGCCAAGGTCCTGGCCGTCGTCTTCCTTGTACGCGGTGATTTGCCGCTGTTTGTAGTTTCCATCCGCCGCAAGCTCCGCGATCCAGAGATTGCGCGCACCCTGCGCGTTGAAGACCCACGCGACGCGGCTCTTTGCGGGAGCAGCGGTCAACTCGGTTGGAAACGGCGCGCTTAGAAACTGTTCGAGCGTCGGTGATTTTTGTGCGTTCGTCGCCGGACAAATCATCGACGCTGCAAGGATCACGAGCGGCACATAGCATTTCATCAACAGCCTCCAAGGAGCCTGGAATAGTGACGTCAAATTCATTCTTCTGAAATTCAATCCGCCGGCTGGCGCGCTCCCGCCTTTTCAACTGAGACCCGCGGCCCGTCCAGCGGCCCAGATATTCGCAATACGCGGCCGGTTTCCATCACGCCAGCACTCCGGCCGCGCAGTTTCCCCGCGACCGAAGTCTCGAGCGTCAGATCCGCGTCACGCGCGAAACTCACCGTGCCCTGCAGCGAAGTCTGCTCGAGGCCAGACTCCAGCGTCAGATTCTCGACGGTCACCCTGCGGTTGCGCATGGTAAACGTCCCTTGGCCGGTTGTCCATCGTGATATGCCGATGTGTGGAACTCCATCGGCTACGCTGGCGCTCAGGTCCCAGCCGCGAAACTGCACATTCTTCAACTGCAATTCGCCTCCACCAGCCAGCGTTCGCAGGAGTTCGTCACGCCCAACTCCTTCCGTCACAACGTGCGCCGTGCCGGACGCCAAACCCGCCAAGCGCTCCGCGAACTGGCCAGCAGCGGGGATTTCCGCGAGATTCACGCGATCGAGGTTCGCCGTCAGATCATACTTCGGACGAGGCACAAACGCGGCATTCAGCTGCGCATGCACCGTGCCGCCTGCCCATTGCGCCTCCGCCTCGCGCACGTCGAGATGCAGATCGTGCAAAGCTCCCATGGCATGCACATTTGCAAAAACCAGTTTTTCGATGGTCAATTCTCCGATGCTCAAATCGCCTTGCGCGTTCATTTGCCGAACGAGATCGCTCGCGGCGGGGCTCGAAGATGTTCCGCCGAGAAGTGACGAGAGCAGCCGCTGCAACCAGTTGGGCCGCGCGCGCGGACCGACCCAGCGGTCAAGCTCAGCGGCGTTCATCCGATCCGTAGCTAAATGAAAATTCCATCTTGGGCCATCTTCGCCATCGGCAAGTCTTCTCTCGCTGATCGAGCCTGACCAACTGCTGCCAAAACCATTTACTTTCGCCAGATCAGCGAGGCGCAACCCGTCATGCCAGTTCAGCGTGCTCTCTTGCACCGCGAGAGGCTGGTTCAGTCCCGCAACGGCAAGTTTCGCTTTATTTAAAAGAATCCTGCCGTTCCAATGGCTGCTGTATGGCTTCTGCCAATCCCATCGCAGGACCGCGAGCGCATTTCCGGTGAGTTCCCATCCATGATTCAAGGGCCGCCCGAATGCCGCGGCTGCCTTGAGCACTTCTTCGACTCTCTCGACGTGACCTTCGATGCTAATGCTGCCGGTTTGCGCGCTCAAATCCTGGGAGAAAGTAATGTCCGCGGCGTTCTCCATCAGCGTCGCCATTCGCCGTTTCTTGGGCGCGAAAACGTCTCGGGCCGCGCCGCCAAGAGCGATCCGCACCGGCTCCGACACCAACCTAGTTCGTTCGCGTTCGATGCGCACCGGACCGATCCGCACGGGGACTTTTAAGCCCGGCAACTGCAGGATCCCGCCATTACTCGAGAAACCTGCCCGTTCGACCTCCAGCGGCCAGCCGCGAAGGGTCATCGCGCCGGTGAAGAACTGCTCCGCGGAAACTCGATCGTCGACGTCCGGGTGAAAGGCCCTGTACCACGCGAGCAAGTCCGTCGCCTGAACCCCCGCGGAATCCAGTTGCGCGTCGAAGCCATGCGCCGGCCCGGTCACGTAACTTGCCACGCCGCGCAGATTCGAGTGGGGTCCTTCAATGGTCATTTCTTCCGCGCGCACGATTCCCGCGGCTACATCCCAGTGCCCTTTAACGCCAAGTCGTAGCCGAGGATTGTCGCTGCGCTCGCTCAAATCCCAGCGATGAATTTGCGACGCGCGAGCTTCCACGGAAAAAGTCCACTGGCCAGGCGGGGTTACCGCGCTAGCGCCTGCGTCGGATGTGCCGCTCTTCAGCGACCCGGCCAGAGTAACCACGCCCCGCATACCGTAATCACGTCCGCGCAATAGCCGGAACATGTCCGCGAGTGAGATCTCTTTCCAGTTCACCATGATTTGCGCGGGCCGAAGGCGAGCCGAAGTTCCAGCGATGTCACCCTGCACGGTCACGGTTCCCGCCGATTGCAGCACCACGCCGCTGCGCCATGGTTGCGCCTCGAGGCGCAGTTGCCAGCGGCCTGGCGAAACCTGGTCCACGCTTCCCGAGACTGCCGTTAGCGCGAACGGAAGCTTCTCATCAAGATTTTTGAAATTGACCCGGCCGTCATCAAACTCGATTTTTAGCAAGCGATTCACGGGCGCGACTGCGCGCGGCGGGCCATAGACGCTGGGGGCCGCATCCGCGGCTTCTTTCGCAGGAGGCAGCCACTGCTCCAAGTTCCATCGTCCCTGGTTGTTGCGCACGAATATCAGGCTCGGTCTGGTGAGCGAAAGTGTTCCAAACTCAAAATGTCCCCGGAGCAGCCCGGTCCAGCGCAACTCCGCGGACATGCTGTCCGCGCGCAAAAAATATTCGTTTCCGAACGCGGGGTCTTCTCCCACGGTCACTTGCACCGCATCCAGCCGCGGCGCGGGCAGCAGTTGTACAGAGAAATTTCCCACCTCGACCGGGCGTCCAAAGGCCGTCTCCAGTTGGGCGGTCAGGTAGGCGCGCATGCGGTGCGTACGAACAAGCAGAGACACGCAAATCTGCATGGCCACAAGCAGCGCCACAATCGTGAGCGCTGGTTTCCACCATTTGCGCATGGTCCTCATGTTGTTCGGAAGTTTCGCAGACTGGACTGCAAATGAAAAGCTACGGGAGAAGCAGCTTCGCACCGCCGATGGTTTGTTCCAAAGGTCCGCTTTCCCCGGCCTTTTCAAAACAATCCGCCGATTTCAATGCACAGTGCGCAGCATACGGCCCCAGCGTGTCCGAGCCGGAAGGTGAGCGAGGGTCTCGATAACGCCTTCCAGCCGCTGCAGAAAAGTGGTTTGCGTGTAGTCGTTGCTGGTGGCGTCCACCGACCAATAAATCAAAAACGGACGCCCCATGATCGCACTGCGATCCACGAATCCCCAGTAGCGGCTGTCCGAGCTGCGGTCCCGGTTATCTCCCATGGCAAATATTTTTCCGGGCGGCACGACCAGCTCGTCACCTTGCACGTAACGGCGAAGCTCGTTTCTCCACCGGGATTCCTGCACCACTTGAGGCGAGATCATCTGATCTTTTCCAGGCGGGAACGAGTAGTTGAAGTTGTCATACGGGGCCGTCGCGTCGTGGACGACATACGGCTCGTTCAGCGGTTTCCCGTTGACGTACATCTCCTGGTCCACCAGTTTCAGCCGGTCACCTGGCAGGCCGATGACTCGTTTCACAAAGTGCTGGTGGTCCGCGTATGGATATTTGAAAACGATTATGTCGCCCCGTTCCAGCCGGCGGTAAGGTAGCGCCTTCTCGTACCACGCTCCGCTGCCGCCGAAGATGAATTTGTTGACGAGCAGATGGTCGCCAATCAGCAGCGTCCCTTCCATCGAAGCGGAGGGTATTTTAAACGCCTGAACGATAAAGCTGGTCCCGAACAGCGCAAGAAGGACGGTCACCAGCAGCGATTCCAAGTACTCGGAAATCGTCGTAGGGTCGTCGTGGTGTTCTTCTTTCTTGTGCTGAGCCGGCGCCGTGGATGCCACGGGCTCTTCGACTTTCAGCGCAGTCTCTTCTGGCATTCGTCCTCAGCCTTTCCATTCCGCCCGCAGGTCACATCCGTTCAAAGTGTTCCATCGCGCTCTGCGCCGCCCGTTGCTCCGCTTCTTTCTTTGTGCTGCCTTCGCCGGCGGCCATGCGTTCTCCGTCGATCCAAACTTCCACCTCAAACATTTTCTGGTGGTCTGGCCCGCTTTCGCCGGACAGCCGGTATTCGGCGGGCGGTTTTCCGTTCCCCTGCAAAAATTCCTGCAGAGCGGACTTGCGGTCGGAATCCGCAATTCGCTCGCCGCGCTCTTCGAGTGCTTGTTCGAACAGCAGCCGCTTGAGCATCTCGCGCGTGGAGCCCAGCCCGGCATCCAGGTAAACCGCCGCGACCACCGCTTCAAAGGCATCTGCAAGCAGCGCCGGCTTCTCGCGGCCTCCGGTCTTTTCTTCCCCGCGCCCTAGTCGTAAATGCTCGCCGAGGTTGATTCGCCTCGCTGCATTTTCGAGAGAATGCGCATTAACAAGCCCGGCCCGGCTCTTGGAGAGCTGGCCTTCGCTCCATTCGGGAAACGATTCCAGGAGATATTCTCGCGCCAACAACTCCAGAACGGCGTCCCCCAGGAATTCCAGACGCTCATTGTCTTGGATGGCCGCCGCGTCGGGGGAATCGACCGCGCGTTCAGCGCGCAACTCCGGAACCGCGGAGCTGTGCGTCAAAGCACGCTCGAGAAGGTCGGGGCTCTTAAATCGATAGCCGAGACGGTCCTCTAGTTGTCCTTCGTCGCTTTGTGTCATTTCCCTTGGCGGCGCGCGCAGCGCCTGCGGCGGTTATTTCGGTGCGCTCAACTGTGTTGCACCCAGCTTCTTGGCCTCTTCCGCGCCGCTCTTGCACGTCGGCTGCAGGCTGCCAGGAACTGACGCGCACTTGGTGAAGGCCGCAACCGCGGCGTCGAAATGAGAAGTTTTCTCCTCCGCAATTCCCAGAACGTAATAGTTCACGGGATCAATTTCAGGACTCGGATCAACTTTCGTAGCCTCCTCGAATTCCGGAATCGCCTCCGCAAACTTGCCGCGCCGGAAAAAGACGAGCCCCAGCCCGCCATGGGCCATCGCCAGCGTCTGGTTTTTTGCCATGGTGAATTGCGCATCCGTCAGCCCTTCCGGCTTGGGAACCGTGGGAGTGAGCTCGATCGCCGACTTCGAGAATTTTTCTGCTTTATCCAGTTGTGACGCTGCGTTTGGCATGCTCGCACTCCACGCGCGGGGAAGCGTCTGCCCAAGGATCGCCAGAGTCTGGACATCGTTCGGAGCGATAGCAACTTCCTTCTCCCCAGCGTCCTGCATCTTTTGAATATCATTTGCCTGCAGGTAGAGCTTAACGAGAGTTGAATATACCGGCGCAAGATAGCGGCTCTGCGGATATTTCTGCACGAATGCTTCGCCTGCCGGAGTCTTCTTACTCGAGTCTGTCAGCGGGATCACATCGAATGCTTTGTATGCCGCGTCTTCTTCCGCGTTTACCGGCGGCGCCGGTGTATCCAGCGTCAGCGAGTCCGCCTTGTCTTTAGCGGCCGGCTGCTGGGCAGGCGGGGCGGTTTGTCCGCTTTGACCAGACTGGCCACTCTGTCCGCTCTGCGCGCTCTGCGCGCTCTGCGCGGCGGCCCCAACGCTTGCAAACAGCAACAATCCCCAAACTGCTCCCGCCTCTATGCACTTCCGCCACGTCCCCTTCATTTCACGCCTCCTGTTGGTAACTCAAGTCATGGCTCGAGTTTGGTGCTCGAGCTTGCCGTTCGTAACTCTAAACGCTCTTCGCTTTCCTTCTCGACCACTAAGGCCGCTCAACCGGCTTCTCGAGATTCACAACCTCCAGCCCTTTTTGCGCTGCTTGCTTGGCCTGCTCTGGTCCTCCCAGCACGGCCAACGCCGCTTGAAACTCGCTCCTGGCGAGGCCCGGTTGCCCTTCATCATCATAGACCCGCCCGAGGTAAACATGCGACCACGCCAGCACCATGGGGTCCTGCGTCGCCGCGTGATCTCCCTTCGTCAGCCTGCCGAAAACTTCCCTTGCGCGCGGCCCGTCACGTTCCAGCAGCGCCACCAATCCCAAACCGTACCACGCGCGTATCTGGTCCGGATAGCGTTTAAGTACTTTCTGAAAGGATGCCTCTGCCGCCCGCGGATTTTTCTCCGCGATTTGCCGCTCGCCATCCGTCAGCGCCGCGATCGCCTCGGCGTCGTTCGGTACCGTTGTTGGCGCCATTTTGCGACGAGTGACTGCTTCGCTGGCAGCGTCGTCTGCGCTGTCCCCACGATCCGCCAGCGCAAACTTGATTCCATCAATCCGCTTGGCTTCTGCCGCAAGATTGATCCCTCTCACCAGGTCCGGAAAATAGAGCGCCATGGAAGGTTCGGAGCTCTCGTATTTCGCAAGCCCCTCAAAGATCGGCCTTACTAGCACGTAGCCGTCCGTGTCATCGCGGTTCATCGCCGCTTCCCTTTCACCTGGCGAAATTCTCTTCAACTTAAGCTCCACCGCTCGCACCAAGCACTCGGCGAAATAAGACGCAAAATCATCATGCAGGTCGGGCGCCAACCTGGGTGCCAGGGCGGCCTTTTCATACAGCTGTCGCTTTACAGCAAGCACACGCGGATATTGCTGCGGAAGCGGATCGAGCAGAAAGTGCAAAAAAGCGTGCCTCACAATGTCTATTGGGATGTCCTCCGACGCGCTCAATACGATCGAGTAGTGCTCGCCGGCATTGCGTACGTTCGTAATCCGCCCCACCAACGGCTCTAGTATGACGGTAAACGTCCTCGGCGTCGTGGCATCCTGCAGGTGCCTCAGATACCCCGTCGCCACGAAAACGATCTGTGAAACGGGGTCGTGCACCTTTTCGATCTCCCGGTTGTAAATGGGCTGCAAATCCCTCCATAGCCGCCCGATTTTTTGCTCTTCGTAATAGTTGGATAGGATTTCGCTGAAACCCTGAAGCGCCAGCACTTCGATCGGCTGGTCGTCCCGGCTCATGGTTATCTGGAACTTCGGCGCGGGGCCGGACAGAAGCCCAAACCAAATGTAGCGCGAGAGGGTGGCTCCCGAATCGGGCAACTCATGTTCCTTGTAGAATTTCCTGACTTCTTCCACCGCGGGACCTTGCTGATGCTGCAATTGCTCGCGAAGGCGAGCGCGCAGGGGATGCCAGTTCTCCGCGCTGACATTCGATTCGAATCCAGCCGCGAGCAGCGCGCACATCGTCGTGAACATTGCCTCGCTGCCGTCCACCGTAACGTTTGTGACGGGCGCGGCGTGGCGGGGCCCTGGAGGTAAAGGCACCTGCCCGCTCGCGGTCAGCGACCCAAGAAAAAAGACCGCCACCGCGCACAAAGCCGCCGCCGTTACTCGCCGAAATTGCTTTATCATGAATTTAGCCGCAGTTCTTGCTTGAGCTCGTTTCTATTTGAATCGCTTTCTCAATCTTTGAGGCGGACAGACCCTCGCGTCTACCTCAATTTCCTTTGCCAACATCCCCTGGGGCGCTCACTCTCCTGTGGCTACCCTGCAGCATCCTGTCAATTTACAAGCGCCCTTCTCATCCGTCAAGGAATCACAACGCCGTTCCGCTCGCGCCGCATCCAACTCTTGCAACTCCCCAGGCATCTGCTAACAGTGAGGATGCGTTCACACCTGCCGCGGGATGGCTCGACGCTATGCGTTCCCTGCCTACGAATGAATTGGCCTTAATCCTTGGTGTCTGCGTGCTGCCTGGATTGATGCCTTCGGCTCTGGACGCCCAATTAATTCGCGCAGATGTCGCGGCTCAGACCCAACAATCTTCGGCTCAGGCGTCCGCCCAGGATCCGCCCGCCGCTTCCCTCCCGTCCGGAAAACTTCGAGTTTCGCAGGAAGTTCAGCTTAGCGGTGATTCCTCCTGGCTCGACACCAGCATCGACGTGCAAGCGGGCGAACACGTCGTTGCCACCGCCAATGGATCGTTGCGCTACGCAGACCAGCAAACCGACACAGCTCCTACTGGCGTCGCTCGCGGCTTCAAGGATCTTCTGCGAAATCTTCCCTTCAACGAAGCCGGCCGCGGCGCGCTCATCGGCCGCATTGGTGAGGCAAACTTCTCCAGGCCATTTCTTATCGGCACAAAGCGCGACCTCGTCTCCCCTATCTCCGGACGCCTCTCGATCGGCATCAATCAACTCAGCAGCGACACGGGGGATGGCACATACACGGTTCTTATCGAAATTTACGCAGCCGATGCAAATTCCATCCTCTACACGGCCAAAACGGTGCCCACCATCCACGGCGTCGACAATCGTCTCTTTTCGAAGATTCCGCGCCGCATCTCTGACAAAGCCGGCGATCCCGGCGACATGGTCAACTTTCTGATCATCGGGTCACAGGACTCCATGGAAAAGGTCTTCACCACCGCTGGGTGGGTCAAAGTTGACGCCAACGTCGCCGACACAATTCTTCACGGCCTCCTCGAAAGTATGTCCAAGGAATCCTATCTCACCATGCCCATGAGCCCGCTTTACCTCTTTGGCCGGCAGCAGGATTACGGCTGGGCCCACGCCGAGCCCATTTCCGTCGTCGCCTCGCGCAATCACTTGCGTATTTGGAAGGCGCCTTTCGAAGTCAATGGCCAGATGCTTTGGGTCGGCGCCGCCACTCACGATGTAGGGTTCGAAAAGGATCAACGCAACAACGGCGTCACGCACAAAATCGATCCCAATGTCGACCTTGAGCGCGACTATGTCGAGAAAACGCTAGCCTCCACCGGGCTGGTCGACGAAATTACTCACATCCTCCCTGCCAACCCGATGCAAGAGTCCAAGACCGCTACCGGCGGCAGCTTTCATTCGAACGGCCAGGTCCTCGTTTTGAAACTTGGCGAGTCTCCGCAGAAGCACTGACAAAATCCACAAACGCGACGACTCCGCGGGAGCGAGAAGCCCAAGCCACACCGTATCCGGATAATTTAGGCGTGCCAGCCCCTTGGAGTGTCTGGACGAGGCACGAGACGAAATTCCAAGTATTGGAGTATGATGGCCCCCACTGGTTGCTAGCCGCTCGGCTCGTCACCTTTGACCGGAGCACATCATGCCCGTGACCAAACCCCCAAATGAGGCAGCTCGCCTCGCAGCTCTTGAACGATACGCCATCCTCGATACCGATCCGGAACAATCTTTCGACGATCTAACTCACCTGGCTTCCTTTATATGTAAAACTCCCATTGCCTTCATCTCTCTGATCGACGGAGACCGCCAGTGGTTCAAGTCTCGCGTAGGCGTCACGGTTTCCGAAACGCCACGCGAGGTCGCTTTTTGCTCCAGCACAATTCTGCAGCCGGACATACTGGTGGTTCCAGACGCGCTCCAGGACGAACGCTTCCGCAACAATCCCTTCGTCGTGTCGGACCCGCACATCCGCTTCTACGCGGGAGCACCGCTCATCAACGAAGATGGCTACGCGCTTGGCACGATTTGCGTGGTTGACCAGGCTCCCCGCGAATTGACCCCTGAAGAAAGGGACGCCCTCAAGGCCTTGAGCCGCCTTGTCCTGGCCCAGATGGAGTTCCGCCGCAATCTGATCCTGTTGAAGGAAGCTCTGAGCGACCGCACCAAGGAAGAGCACGAGCGCGAACAGGAGCTCCTCAAAGTGCAGGCAACCCTGATGCGCGTCCTCGGCCTGCGTAGCTCTGCCTCGGCCAGTTAATCTCGCCGTGCTGTCCCTTAATAACGAATTCAGGATGACTCCGCGATTCTCGGCGTATTCGCCTAAGCCCTTTTATTCTCTGATTTTTTCTTTAGCAGTTACGCAGCCCCAACCGCGCGCCGCAAGACGTCTCGGGAAATGTTTGCTCCGCTGACGATCAGCGCTACCGTTTCGCCGAAGTTCGCACCCCCGCCCAATAAAGCCGCCGTACTCGCCGCACCCGCCGGCTCGGCCAAAACATGTTCGTCCATAAGCAGCGTGTCAATCGCGCGCAACATCTGCTCCTCGCTCACCAGCACCACGTCATCCACGAGGCTCCTGATGTCGCGCACGTTCGCAGCCTCGGGTGTTCGCGTCGCCAATCCGTCCGCTATCGTGTCGCACGTTTCGGTTCTCACGACTCTGTCTTCCTTCCACGACTGGTAGTAGGCCGGAGCTCGCTCGGCCTGCACTCCGATAATTTTCACATCCGGCGCGAGCTGCTTTGCTGCCGCGGCAATCCCGCGAATCAGCGCTGTATCGCCCATCGGCACGACAATCGAGCTGACCCCGGGAAGTTGCTCGAGGATTTCGCATCCGATCGTCGCTGGCCCTGCCGGCAAATCCACATCGGTCGCATCATTCAGAAAATATACGCCCGGCCGCTTCGCATACTCCGCCGCGAGTTCGAACGCCGCTGCCAGGTCCGCACCACCGCTCTCGACAATCTCCGCTCCCAGAGCAGCAATTCGTCCGCGCTTCACGGGGTTGCATCCCGCTGGCAGAAAAATACGCGCCGCGACCCCAAGAAGTTTCGCCGCATACGCCACCGCCGCCCCATGATTCCCCGTGCTCGACGCAATCACTTCTTCGACGGCGCCCTTCTTCAACCTCGTCGCCAGCGCGTACAGGGCGCCGCGCACCTTGAACGACCCAGTCGGCAGCTCCGTCTCCAATTTCAAATAAACGCGCTTCCCCGTCCGCTCGCTCAAGAACGGCGCTGCCACCAACCGCGTCACCGCAAAATGTTTTGCCAGAAACGCCCGCGCCTCCCGAATCGTCGCAATGTCTGGTTGGATTCGCAAATGCGCCTCATCCACCAACGTGCCGAATCTCTCCGGGTTTAATTGTATCCAGGGCAACCAAGCACTCCGCTACATGCGGAAGCACATCAATCATTTGATTCGTCTTGGCTCGAACGACTAGGACCGCGATTCTCAGATTTGAGAGATTTTGTTGGAAGGCCAGTCCTTTATCGAGGGTGATAAAGACTTCGAATCGGTTCTGCGCTAATCGCAACAATTCTCCGTTGGTCTTGCCTGCAAAACCAGCTTCGGGAACTGTATGGCAGCTATGTCCGTGAGAATTAAAACTGTTCTTGAGAGGTCTCGGAACGCACTCATCCAGCAAGATGTTCACTTGAGTTGAGCGAGGACTAATGCCTTAGCCTCTTCGAGCGCACCAATGGCTGCTTCGCGGGTCACGGTGGGAAAGTCGTCGAGGAATTCATCAAGCGTTTGACCGCCCTCAAGGTAATCAAGCAGCGCTTGAAATGGCACCCGCGTGCCCGCAAATACAGGCACGCCACCAAGAATTTCCGGATTTTTCACGATGACACTGGTATCCATGAGTTTGTCTTCTGTCGTGAGTCTATCAAGAAACGAATACCCTTCAAAGCCTCTTCGCGTCACTTGCTTTTACGTCGCCCGCCCGCCTGCCGCGCACCTGTAGTCTTCGATGCATCCGCGCTAGTGGTCTCGCTTGCTCTCCAGCAGAACGTTCAGAAGGCCTGCGAGCCGCCTTTTCTGCCGCAAGGCGGGCGGTTGATGTTCGGCTTCATCCCCTGATCGCTACCATCGCTGCTGCCTTTCCCCAGCCGCAGCTGCGTGGCAAGATCATGCCATCCGCACCCCGGCCAAGCCAACCCACAACCCCTCGAAATCAGGTATCATCGAACCACTTTAGTCGCAGGGTCGCGAGTGCCCGAAGCAGACCAATGGAGGAAACGCGAACATGCGAGCCCTTTCTTGGATTCGATCCTTCCTGCAAGACACTCGCTACGCGGCACGCGGTCTCCGAAAAAATCCCGGCTTCGTCTTGGTCGTTGTCCTCTCTCTCGCTCTAGGAATCGGCGCCAACAGCACTATCTTCAGCGTTATGGATGCGCTCCTTTATCGCTCGCTACCTTTCCCGCGCCCTAATAGACTCGTCGTCATCTGGGAAACTCCTCTCGGCCAGCCCGACAATTTTCAGTCTCCTCCCATCGCCGAACTTCTCGATTGGAAAGCCCAAAATCACGTCTTCGATGACATCGCTCTCACCAGCGGCACCGAGCCCGCCACCGTCGCCGACGCCAACGGCTCGGAAGCCATCCGGGTTCAGGATGTCACTCCCAACTACTTCGATCTGCTTGGCGCAAAGCCCATCCTCGGCCGAGTGTTCACTGCCGACGAAATGCAGGAGCTAACGCAAACCGTGGTCCTCAGCAATTCGTTTTGGAAGACGCATTTCAAGTCCGATCCACATATCCTCGGCAAATCCTTCACCATCCGCACCACCGGAATTCTCTGTACTGTCGTCGGCGTCATGCGTCTCGGCTTCGCCGATCTCTACGGCGCACCCGTGGATCTCTGGCAACCCAAAAATCCAGCCAGTTCCAGATACGCCGCTCGTCAGGATCATTGGCTCATCCCCATCGCGCGCCTCAAGGACGGCGTCACACTCGCGCAAGCCCAATCAGAAATGGACATCATCGCCCGCCGCATCGAACAGGCTCGTCCGGAAACCAACAAAGGCATCGGTAAGCGCCTCATGCCTTTGCACGAAGCGCTTTACGGCTGGGCTCGTCAGCCGCTCTATCCTCTCTTTGGTGCCGTTGCATTCGTCCTTCTGATCGCCTGCGCCAACGTCGCTAACCTCTTGCAGTCCCGCACGGAGACTCGCCGCAATGAATACGCTGTGCGCGCTTCACTCGGCGCAAGCCGTGTCCGCCTGATCCAGCAATTGCTCGCGGAAAGTCTTCTGCTTGCAGTCACCGGCGGTGTTCTGGGCATTGTTCTTTCCATCTGGGGCATCCAACTCTTTCGCAAACTCGCGGGAGAAATACCCGGTTCTCAAAATTTCACGATTGACGCTCGTGTTCTTCTCTTCACTCTCGCAACTTCTCTCTTGACCGCGCTTCTTTTCGGCTTGATTCCCGCCGCGCAGGCATCAAACCCCAACTTGAACAACGCGCTTCGCGAGAGCGGCCAACGTACTTCTGCCGGAGGACGCGCTCTCACACGGCACGCTCTTGCCATTTGCGAAATCGCTCTTGCCATGGTTCTTCTCATCGGCGCGGGGCTGATGATCAATTCGATTCTGCGCCTGCACCGCGCCAATCCCGGCTTCGATTCCAGCAATCTCCTCACCATGCGCATTGAATTGCCGGAAGGTGGCAACTACATGCAGCGCGTCCCAGGCGGCGACCTGGAGCGCGCCACGCCGCAAGTCACCGCTTTTTTCCAACAACTCCTCGAGCGCGTCGCCGCTCTTCCCGGCGTCGAGTCCGCCGGCTCCATCACCGGCCTTCCCACACATTTCTCCGAGTTCTATTCGTACTCGATTCTCGGTCATCCCGCGCCTCCGCCAAATCAACGGCCACAAGCCGGATACAACGAGGTCAGCCCAAGCATTTTCCGCACGCTTAAAATTCCGCTCAAAAAGGGACGCTACCTCGACGAGCACGATTCGCAAGGTGCGCCCTGGGCCGTTGTCGTCAACGAAGCCTTCGCGCGCAAGGAATTCCCCAACGAAGATCCCATCGGCCGCCAATTGCTCCTGCGCTACGATCCGTATCCGGTGGATGAGGAGCGTCCGCGCATTATCGTCGGCGTGGTTGGTGACGTGAAGCACTTTGGACTGCAACAAACAGCGCCGCCATACATCTACTCTTCGTTCGTTCAGCAACCCGCCGTGTTTCCTGGCGGAGCCATCGTGGATCATCTCTGGCAAGAGCTGGCGATTCGCACGCCACGCGGCGCCAGCAACGCAAATCTGGTCTCCGCCGTAAAAAAGATCGTTTCCGACCTCGATCCCGAGCAGCCCATCACCAGAGTCATGACGATGGATCAAATCCTCGACGAATCAATCGGAGACAATCGCTTTTACATGCGGGTGCTCGGCATTTTTGCCGCAATGGCTGTGTTGCTCGCGCTGATGGGAATTTATGGTGTGATGTCCTACTTCGTGAACGAGCGCAGCCGCGAATTCGGCATTCGCGTGGCTCTCGGCGCGCAGCCCTCAGACGTGCTGGGCCTCGTAACCAAAACCGGTCTAAAGCTCGCTCTCATCGGTGTCGCTGCGGGCGTCCTCGTCGCTCTCGGCGTCGCGCGCCTCATCACAACATTTCTCTATGACGTCACCCCCAGCGACCCACTCACCTACTCTGCGGTCGCCGCAGCTCTCATTGCTGTCGCGATGCTTGCGACTTACATTCCCGCGCGCCGCGCGACCAAAGTCGACCCCATCACTGCCCTCCGGTACGAATGAATTATTTTGGGGACGTGACGGATCGTTAGATACGCATTGTGACTTTATGTAGCACGCTGCACTAGCGCACTTAGCGATCCTGCTTGCCTTCCAGCAGCGTGTTCAGTAGGCCTGCGAGTTGCGCTTCCTGCCGCAAGACACCCGGTTGATGTCCGGCGGCGCCATCGCTGTTAGTGAGTTGCGCGAGGGTCGCTGCCAGATTCCTGACAGCCACGTCATGCGGTATGTACGTCCGGTCCGCAGGCGTGACAGCCTCCCAACCCGATTCCGTTCGCCGCAATTCCCATTGAACTTTTTCGTGCCGCCGCTTCACTTGTGCTGCCCCGCCGCCAATCATCACTCTCGAATCAACCGCTAACCGCGCGCAGCCGTGGTCGCGCTTGACGTCCACCCGCTCCACACGGAATTGCTCGACGATTACCATTGGCAGCTGCGCTTTCATTGGATCATCGCTACGCAACACGCTCCCGCTCGCGTCGCTCAGCTCGGAGATTCCCTCCTCCACTTCCTCGCGCGTTGGGGGCTTGTTTCCCGTGGCGATCAGTACGCTTGTGGGCATCTCGAACGCCTCCGACTTCTCCATGACCGGCGGAGGAGGCGGCGCGGGAGGGCCATAAATCACGTCAGTCTTCTCGGAAGCTGCTGACGGCGGACGGTTCGAGGGGTCAAAGCCTGCCGGGGCCCGCTCCTCGACAACCGTGTCCAAGCTGCGCTGCCTATGGTTATTCGAAATCCTGGAAACGCCCGCCGTATTCGCCGCGCGTAGAACTCCACCCCGCTCCACTTTGTACCGGTAAAATCGCGGTCTACCCCGCGACCTCCAATAGGGTGCCTCGTAATCCTGGGCCTCCAATCCCGTTCTCACGAGACTGTAAAAACTGTGTTGCAGCGGATCGACAACGATTCCCACATGCCCCCGCCACGCGATCAGGTCGCCCGCGTGCGGGTTTTTCACTCGCTCAAAATTTTCATTGCCGGCATAAATCTCGAAGGAACTCGCGTACGGATAGTCAAACCCCGCATTCGCGTAAATCTGATGAACGAGGTGAGAGCAGTCACGCATGGCAGCCGCCGGCTGATCCTGCTGCCAGGCCACGTTCACGATTGACCGTCCTTCCTCAAGGGTCAACAACCGTTGGCCCAGATCGGACTCGTGTACCGACGTCGCTACCTGCGCCCTCGCGGACGCAACCCCAACCGCGCACACACATAACGCAAGCCTGCACGCCTTCGCGAAAACAGCAACGAACCCGCGTCCCACAAGCCATTTGAATCTCGTCAGCTTGGCACTCATCGAAACACACCTCCAGCACGTGTAGCGAGCACATGCAGGGACAAACGTCCCCTATCTCAAGAAAACATTCGGGACCGTGACGGGCAATGGGACTTGTCCTGGGCGTACTTGGCCTATCGGCCAGGGCTGGCATCGTTCGAAATACTCTGGGTGCTGGGGCTGAATCTGGATCCGAGGGGAGGCCTGGGGCTCCTCCCTATTCCCGGTTTACTGTCACTTGGACCGTTGTGGCATGGCAGAGGTTGCCCGAAACGCCTGTCACCGTGGCGCGTGTAAGTTCCCGCCGCCGTGCCTGCGGGTGGCCCTGACTTGAAAAATTAATGAAGGGTCGTCCACCCTGGTCACAGGATAGGCAAGCTAAACCGATGGAACGCGGCCCTTAAAAAGGTGCGCCCCGTCAGTTCAAATGCCTCTTAATGTAGTGAATGCCCTTCCGCAGTCTCGTCTTGCAAGGCCGCCAATCATCGCCGCCAGCCGCAACTGCTCAGCCCGCGGCTACACGTCCGCGAAGCTTCCAGCTATGTCCGCCTGTCTCGCGAACCGGTTTCGAACTTACGGTCTGCGCTAGCTGCCGAAAAGCGGCACGCTCTCAGAAGTAAAAGCGAAGCGAGAGTTGTAAGTTACGCTCGCCGCTGCCGCTCGACCCGCCACCCTTGCTGAGTACCTTTCCGAAGGTTGTAAGATTTGTCGGATTGAGGCCTATGTTAGTCGTCCCGCTACAACCGCTGCTCCCGCACCAATTTGGATGGTTCCAGACGTTGTACGCCTCAGCGCGGAACTGAAATCCTCGTTTCTCGTTTATCGGAAACGATTTAAACAGGCCCATGTTCCAGTTCGAGAATCCTGGCTGATAGATGAGGTTGCGGACAAGCTGACCATTGAAAGTCCCTGCCGCTGGCTGGGTAAAAATGGGTGATCCGTCAGGGTTGGTCGTGGCGAACCACTGCCCCTTCGGGCCAAACGTACCAATGATGTGTGGATTCCCGTTGACCACCCAATACTGGCCATTCACGCCGCAGCCAAAGTTCGAATCCAGACCCACGCCGGCGTAGTCATTAGGTCCTGCTACGCTGCAAGGCAATCCCGTCTGAAACTGCGTGATTCCGCTGATCTGCCATCCACCCAGCGCCTTGCCTGCAAGGCCTGACTGGTGACGGAGAAACGGAAGCTGGTAGAGGTAATTGATGACCACGATATGGCGAGCATCGAATTCAGACGGCCCCCACAGCATCGCCGGGTTATACGTGTTAGGAATCACGTCTCGCTGATTCGAGCCGTTATCCATGCTCTTTGAGAGCGTGTAAGACGCGCCGAACTGCAGGCCATTGTCAAAGCGGCGAGTCCAGGATACCTGGAGCGATTGGTAGATGGAATTTGCCACATTGTCCGTTTCCCGAATCGATCCGTAACCTTTGAATGGCCTCAGGGCATTGATGTTGACGCCGGGGTTAGCCGCGACTACGGCTGTGGTCGGCTGGTTGATGTCGGACTCCCGTTGCAAGTGCAAGCCACGGCGGCCCACGTACCCAACGCTGAGGTGCGACTTCCAGAACAGTTGTCGCTCAACAGTGAAATTCCAGGCCCATGCTTCCGGGCTCTTGAACGCTTTGCTCTGCGTGGTCACTACCAAAGGTATGCTGGCGGCCCCGCCCGCTCCGGGGTTATCCACTGAGCCAAACGAGACGCTGGCGTTCGGTTGGAATGGCGGATTGCCGCCGAGGAAGACCGAATCGCTTACGCCCAACCGGGTAAAGAAGCGTGCCCCGCCGGCGCGAACCACCGTCTTCTCATTAATCTGGTAGGCCACGCCTAAGCGCGGTTGTATGTCGCCCCACTGAATGTCGGAGTAATGATTGGAGACACCGCGAAACAGGTTGTTGTACAAAGACGAAGAGGCTTCGGGCACGCGGCCGATGGCGGAGGTCGGGAACCCGCTTCCAGGAATGACCATTCCATTGTAGAGCTGAGCTATCGTCGGCGTTCCCGTGATGAGACCGGTCGTGGGACTAATCGTCACCGCTATACTCGGATCGTAAAGGCTCGGATCGAATGCGATCATGTTTGCCCAGATCGCATGGTAGGGAACATTGACGGTGTAACGCAGGCCGTAGTTGATGGTTAGATTCTGCCTGGCCTTCCAGGAGTCCTGAGCAAAGCCCTCATACATATTGGACCGAAATACCGTGTATGCGCGGTGCCCAATTTCCGAGTAGGTATCGAATAGACCTAGAGCAGCGTTTGCCGCTGCGGCTCCGGTAGACGCCAGAACGTAACCAGGACGCACGAAACCCCCTCCGTTGTTGCTGAAGAGGAATTGGCCGTTCTGATTGTTCGTACAGGTGGAACAGGCCTGGACGTTGATTTCGTCATTGTCATTCTCGCCGGAATATTCGTACAAAGCGCCGAACTTAAACGTGTGGTTTCCCCGGACCCAGGTAAAGCTGTCGGACGCATCGTAGATCGGCCCTGCGGAGTGCGAGGGATACGGTCCGCCGCTCAGTCCGGAGAAATTGGACATGTTTACCGTGGGAATGCGGGTCGGCAGCAGCTTCCCGGTTGGAAATATGTATGGGTAATTCAGGCCAAAGAGCCCTGCACCTTGCACGGCGCCAGTGGTGCGATCCAGAAAGTGCGCAGAGTCCACTGGGATGTGCACGATATCCTGGCTATAGGACAGCAGGACTTCATTGACCTTCGTGGGACTGATGGCCCAAACGTGATCAATGGAGTTCGTCTGATTCGGGCGATCGAAGAACTTTGGCGTTTCATTGGTGCCGCCGTCGAGCGGTTGATACTCCCAAAAAGTGAAGTACACGCGGCGGAGCCTGAGCCGCTGTTTATCGGTCAGGTTGATGTCAATAGCCAAGGTATCCTTGCGCTGGTATTGCGGGTGCTGCGCCGAGAAAAACCAGTTTTGATTTCCGTTAATGGGCGTGGTGAGATTCGGCGCTGGATAGGAATTCAAAATCCCAAGTCCGTTGGCGGTGGCTGTCGATCCGGTTGTTACGGTTCCCGGCGCGGGCAGGATGTTGCCGGGAATTGGCAAACCGGTCTTTGGATCCACAAGCTGCACGGCTTTCCCATAGAAAATATTGGTGGGACTCAGCAGCTCGCTGAAGTCGCCTTGCCGCATCTTGAGCGTGGGAACTGTCAGGGCGTTTGAATCCGTAAAGATGTACCTTACCCATTCCTCTCCCCAGTACCAGAAAACCTTCGTCTTGTCCGTATTGAAATGGTTGGGAATGTAAAGAGGACCGCCAATGTTGAACCCGAATTGATTGTAGTGGATTGGCGCGGTGATGTGACTAGTCCTCGGGACCGCGTTGCGCTGCCAGGGGTTCGCATTGAAGACCGTATTGCGTACGTATTCATACGCCGCTCCGTGGAAATCTTGCGAGCCGCTCTTGGAAGTGATGCGGATCTGCCCGCCGGAGGACCGTCCAAATTCGGAAGCATAATCCGCAGTCAGGATCTGAATTTCTTGCGTTGAGTCCACGTCTGCGGCGCCGATGCTCGTGCCGTTGGAACGCGTGCGCACGGCAGGCGCGCCGTCATAGGTGATCAGGCTCTCTGGTGTGCGCGCGCCGTTGATGTTCGACGGGCCCTGAGAAAAATTGAAGCTGAGGCTTGCAAGTGAGCCGCCACGCGTACCGGGCACCAGATTAGCCATGAAGATTGGATTGCGCCCGTTGAGTTCGAGCGAGTCAAGCTGCTCCCGGGTGACGAGTTTTTGCACGGTCGCTGATTCCGTCTGCAACGTGACCGCCGATGCCGAAACCTCGACCGTTTGATTGGCGGAACCCACGGCCAGCGTCGCATCAATTACCAGATCACCGCTCGGATCGAGCTTGTTGTTCGTGGATTGGTACCTTTGAAATCCGGCAGCCTCGGCGGTCAACGTGTACAAGCCGGGCGGAACGTTGCTGATGACGTAGTAGCCCGACTCGTTCGTGTTTGTCAGACGTTCAACGCCGCTGTTGTTCCTGACAATGATTTTGGCGTTCGCCACGGTGGCTCCCGAGGGGTCCTTAACGAAGCCAGAAATTCTGCCGAGGTCAGACTGCGCGAACAGGATCCCCGACGTCACAAGACAGATGAACAGCAGCAAGGCGGTCATACGGAATGCGTTCCGTGCGTTTTTCATACTTGCCTCCGAGTCTCGAAGTCTCCAACCCCAGCTTCCGTTTAGAGCATTCGCCCGGCCGGTAAGAAACTCAGCGATAGCCTGCATTTTGAACCGCAGAGCTACTCCACAGGCCGAGATTGGCAAAGAGTCTCTACCCGCTTTGTGGGGGAGTCAAGCCTCTTGTTTCCGAATTCACGGCAACAGCCCCGGCGAAGTCTAGTACTCCATTGCTATATAGGAAGCGATCTCAATTCCGCGTGAACTACGTGTTTAGAAATTGTGAATGTGATCGGCACCAAGTTAGCCTCATCCCCGGGCTGAAGGTTCTAACTTTGTTTCAGTTGACTTGCAGAATCCGCTCACCGGCCAGCCGCGGCTCCCGTGGCTTGCATTTTCCTCGATTCGTTCCACAGATGAATGTACGGCTCCAATTCCTTCATCATTTTCTGGAATTGGGGCAGGTCCAGCGATTGCGCGCCGTCGCTGATCGCTTTCTCCGGCGCCGGGTGAACTTCCACGATTAGACCGTCGGCTCCAATCGCGACGGCGGCGCGCGAAACGGCGGGCACCAGGCTGCGCTTCCCTGTTGCGTGGCTTGGATCCAGAATCACGGGAAGATGCGTCAATTCGTTTAACGCGGGAATCGCCGCGATGTCGCACGTGTTTCGCGTTTCTGTTTCAAACGTGCGAATTCCTCGCTCGCATAAAATCACGTCGGAATTTCCATGCGCCACGATGTATTCCGCGGACATCAATAATTCCTTGATCGTCCCGCTCATGCCGCGTTTTAAGAGCACTGGCCGCCCGCATTTTCCCAGCGCCTTCAGCAGCATGAAATTCTGCATGTTCCGCGCGCCCACTTGCATGATGTCCGCGTATTGTGCGATCAAATCCACGTCGCGGTCGCTCATCACTTCCGTGATAATCGCCAGCCCCGTGGCCTTTTTCGCCTTCTGCAATAGTTTCAGTCCTTCTTCCTCCATGCCTTGAAAATCGTACGGCGAAGTCCGCGGCTTGAAGGCGCCGCCGCGCAGTATTTTCGCGCCCGCTGCCGCCACCCCCTCCGCCGCGCGCATAATCTGCGCTTCGGATTCCACCGAGCATGGCCCTGCCATGACCACAAATTCGTCTCCGCCTATTTCCGTGCCGTTCACGCGCACGCGCGTCTTCCCCGCCCGGAATTGTTTGCTTACGAATTTGTACGGCGCGGAAATGCGCACCACTTTTTCGACTTGCGGCATGGACTCGACGGACTCCATGCACGCCGTTACGTCTCCAACTCCCACAACGCCAATCACCACGCGCTCTTCTCCTTCGATCGAATGCACCTTGTATCCGAAATGTTCCACCTGGTGGCGCACGTCATCGATCTCCTGCCGCGTGGCGTGCATCTTCATCGAAATAATCATGGCTCGTTCCTCTCACCTTCATTTTTTCTTCCCTGAAGCGTTGCCCGACGGCCTCTTTCGAATAGTTCGACCGCAAAATAAAAAACCCACTCGGTGCGAGTGGGTCGAATCTTTCTTCCGCTGTTGCTAATTACAGAATCGCCCCTCGCTCCCTATGTGGGTGGGTACCAAAATCGAAACCAATACGAGTTACCGCCGCGATTCATGGGCGTATTGTATTTCGATTTGCTCTCCAGAACAACCGATTCTTTTCATCCGTGCTTTCCGTCGCGAAATTCATCGTCCCATGCATCCAGCCACGGCAGCCAGGCAAGGACCGCGCCGCCGCCCTTCTAATTTAGCAACACGGCGATGCGGTACCGCGTGAAACCTGCGGAAGTGCTGTCGCGGCACGCTCCCACGGACGCTTTTCGATAAGCTCCGCTCCCGATTTTCCGCATCAGGGCCTCAGGCAGTTTGTTGAGATCGGTCGCTTCAAATCGCATTACGTACAGCGCGGAGGCGCCTCCGAAGCCGCGGTTCACTGCGCATGTCTTGCGCGCTTCCTCCGATGCATCTGCTTTCATCAAGCCAGTTCTCTTCAAGAGTGAAATCACTTTTTCTTCCTGCTGCTGCAAACTCAGCTCCGCCACTGGCCGCGAGAAATCCTGTACCGCGAAGAGTCCGCCGCTTGCCTGGACGGTCGCGATGCCCACCGCGGTAACCTCAGCGTTGAGAATGTTCTTCCGGTGGCCGGGCGAATGCATCCATCCATCATGAATACTGTTCGGAGTGGGACCCACGGCGACGTTTTCCGCGATCATTGCGAATTTTGCGCCGGCTTGAGCCGCGCGTTCAGCCAGTGGAAGCTCGCCCGGATACTGATGAGAGAGCTGATACTGTTGCGCCATAAGCAGGACGTGCTGGCGGGCGGCTGCAGCTAGGTGCGCTGTCCCACTTGAGGACCTGCAGTCCTGCTGCGGCACGCTCGCGGTTGGCATCCTCGAGGAGCAGTTTCTCCTCAGCCGAGGGCTGCGATGAGCGCGGCGGGCGATCCTGAGAATGCGCCGAGGAAATAAATAAAAGAAAAGAGAGCAGGCTACCCGCGGTGGCGGTTCCGAGCGAGCGGCAACTTTTCATGGAGCACTAGCCGCGCACACGCACGGCGCTGAAGCTGAGGATCACGTGGCCCCCGGAGGTGGGCCGGCCAAAGCTCATCATCGGACGGAAACGCGAGAAGAGCAGCATCTGGTCGAGTTGATGGCGCAATTCAGGACTGGTGGGACCGGAAAGAATCTGATAATCCGCCATCTGGCCTTGCGCGTCAACGGTGACATCGACGAGAAGCCCATGCGGCAGAGAAAGCTCCAACTCGTGCTGCTCGGGGGCCCAGGTTTGCGGGTAATCGGACAACGATAGGAGTTCGGCGGGGCGCAGAATATTGAGCGGCACATCATTGGATACCGCGCGGACGGTAATGCCCGGCACCATCAATTGAAGAACGACAACGAAAATCACTACCGCGGAAAAAACTCCGCCGGTGGCGGGAACGGAGAGCGGGCGAAAAACGTTGTCGAGCAGTATTTCGGCGCGGTCGCGCATTTTGCGGAAACGGCTCGGCCAATCCTGCGAATGCTGGGACTGAGCCGCGGCCACTTTAATGCGCACAGCCAGATCTGGGGGCGGGACGATCTTCGGCATGCGCGAAAGCAAAACCGAAAGCTTGCGGAAGCGCTCCAACTCCGCGCGGCAAACCGTGCATCCGTTCAGGTGCTCGCCAATCTGTACGCGTTCTGCAACGGACGCCGTTCCAATGACAGCGTCGTCGAGATAGCCTGCCAGTTTTGTCCGAACCGTGGTGCACTTCATGGAAGCCTCTCCCCCGCGTCGCTTGCCCGCAGGGAACCAGTCTGCGAAGAGTCATTTACGCGGCGCGCCGCGGAGTACGCGTCGCCGAAGGGCGACGGCCGCGGCTCGACCATAGCGCCATGCGCACTGCCGTGCGCCGCGCCGTGCGAAGAAGTGCGAGGTTCGTGCTCGCCGAGGAGCGGCTCGAGAACTTCCCGGAGCGCGCGTCGTCCGCGCAGGATGCGCGATTTCACTGTGCCAATGCTGCACTCGAGAACTTCGGCGACCTCCTCGTAACTCAAGCCTTCGAGGTCGCGCAGGATGACGGCGGTGCGAAACACGTCTGGAACTTCTTGCAAAGCGTGCTGCACGGCAACTTGAATCTCTCGCGAAGCCAGCTGTTCAAACGGTGTGGCGCCCAGATCTTCAATTTCGAGCGTGACGTGGCCCTCTTGCGGCTCCGCGTCGATCGATACGTTCTTTTGCAAATGGCGTTTGAACCAGCGCTTGTGATTGAGCGCTTCGCGAATGGCGATGCGATAGAGCCAGGTTTTCAAAGAGCTGCCTTGCCGGAACTTGCGAATCCCTCGGAAGGCCTTCAGGAAAACTTCTTGCGAGCCGTCGGCCGCGTCCGAGGTGTCGCCGAGCATGCTCAGAATCAGGTTATAAACGGGCGCGTGGTAATGCGTGACGAGCCAGTCGAATGCCGTTTCCGAGCCGGCTTGCAGCTCAGAGACGAGATCGGCTTCATCGCGGCCCCAAGAAAGGGCGCTGGCCCATTCGGACACTGCCGGCCTTTCCGGCCCGAGTAAGCTCCTCGGGCCACCCTGCTATCAGGTTCAACGTTGGAACGCCACGTTAGAACGTTAGACCCAGGCCTTCTTGCGAGTGCGATCCCGATCCTGCCGGGAGCGACTTGCGACCGGGAACGGCAGTCTGCGGATGCCGAACCCGATGTCCGCTCTCACTTACCTTAGACACCGGGAGGAGCGGACTTGTTTCCCGGTGTGCTGCCAATGCGGCAACAAGTGTAATTCTGGCACTTTGCAAGGAGGGGTGCAACAGTACGGAAGTGCGCGAAATAATGACGTAAGGAAGTACGGAGGTAATGATTGATTGTGGCATGGGTATGCGAAGCCAGGTGTTTTGCGCAATGTGTGCGGAAGAACATGAAACGATTGGAGATAGTGTTTTTCGAGGTAGGCGGATGTCTGGCGAAGTCTGGGGCGAAACTGCGAACAGACGGGACGCTCTCCGCTGCTTTGTCCAACGTGGGCCGCTTTTCTACCCTCGCGGTAGTAGTTAGCCGGCGCGGTAGATTTGCTGCCAACTTCCAGCGGGAATGATGGCGCCTACGAGCGCGCCCAGCAGACCAAAGACGGGAGTGAGGATGGCTTTGCCTTTGTTGCCAGTACAGATGATGTCGTTGGGGGAGCAGCGGTCAATGGCGACGCCTGCGCCAAGGCCGACACCGGCACCTATGGCGCCACCGATAAGGGCGTTGCGGCCGCGATGGCCGGCGCGGCGAATCGAAACACTCTGGAGGTTTTGCCGCAAAATGGTTTGGCCGGCGGATTTGGCGTGGAGGATGATGGCGTCGTCGGTGAACGATTGGAATTCACCGGTGAAAGATTTGGAATCTTTTTGCACGACGCGAATTCTGTCGCCGTGTGCGAGTTGCTTCAGGGAATCCCAAGCGCTGCTCTGTGCGGCGACAAGCGACGGAATGAAAAGAATTGCAAGCGCGGAGAGTGCAACCTTGCTGAAAAAGATGGAGATTCGTTGAGACATAAGCGGCCTCCGTCAAACTTATTGAGATAACCTTGAGCTTTCAGAAAATATTGTGTGAGAAGGATGTTACTACGCCCGTTGAGAAAAAAGGGCGGACGGATATGCATTGGTAAACAACGGCGGCCCAAGGATTGGGCGGAGACGATGAGCAGTTGTATTGACTCTGTGTATGATTGACGGTGTGGGTGATTGATGGATTGAAAGGCGGTGGCGCGGAAAGTCTCGACAGCGGGCTGCTTCCGAAGATAAAGATAGTGTGCACGATCGTACGTCCAATCCAGAAGACCTTCGCACGCGAACCGGGGAGTTGCTGCCACTATGTCCACGCTGTCCGAGCTCGAATTCCTGCTCGTATCCAACGATTATGCGACGCTCACGGCGGTTTCCGGCGGCGTAAAAAAATACGGAGCCAAATTTGCTCTGGTGCCAACGGCGGAGGCCGCCAGGGATTACCTCGACCGGAAGAAGATCGACGGTGTATTTGTCGATATGCAGCTTCCTGGCGCACTGGAGCTGATCGAAGGAGTACGAAAAGGTTCATCGAACGCGAAAGTGGCGATCTTCGCCTGCGTCGAGAGCGCGCGGCAGTCTACCGCCACGCTTAACGCTGGGGCGAACTTTCTGCTGCGGAAGCCCCTAAACGTGGATGCCGTGGCGCTGCACATCACTATTGCGAAGGAGATCATGCTGCGAGAGAGGCGGCGGTACTTCCGCCACCCGGTCAACCTGCCCGTGGCATTGAAGGACGGAGAGGCAGAGCAGCATGCGCGGATCGTCAATTTGAGCGAAGGGGGAATGGCCGTTCGCGGAGTTAAACTCCTGAAGCAGGCGACGGGCATCGAGTTCAGGTTTGAATTGGCGTTCGGCGCGGAGATCAGCGGCAAGGGACTGGTGGCCTGGACGAGTTCCGAAGGCATGGCGGGAATCTTGGTCCATACCCTTCAAGGAATGGGGCGCGGCCATCTCGATGCTTGGCTGACAGCGCGAGAGCAGCTCTTGCCGAAGCCAGGTGACAGCGAGGGCTAAGAACAGGATTCCAAACTGGGAGCTGTGGCCGGCACTGTCCGGGATTGAATGCAGGGATTGCCTAAGTTGTAAAACAAGAGTTAGTTACGTACCCACCGGCTCGAAACCTCTAGTAATATAGGAATTTACGGCGAAATAGGGTAGCGTTTGGGTGCACTGGTTGGCCCAAAACGGGATGCTTGTCGTGTATTCGAGTGGTTCCTGGTGCACTCCCCTTAGGGCTCTCTTGGGGAGACGGAGAATGCGGAATGACGCGTTCGGATGAACTCAAGAGTCTGGCGACGGTGGCGCTGCTGGCCGTGGTGTATTTCGTCGCGGGGAAACTGGGGCTGCAACTAGCGTACGTAAATGCAAGCGCGACGGCGGTTTGGCCGTGTACGGGGATCGCGATAGCGGCGTTGCTGGTGTACGGCTATAGAGTTTGGCCGGGTATTCTTGTTGGCGCGTTTCTGGTGAATTTGACGACGATGGGCACCGTAGAGACGTCAATCGGCATCGCGACTGGAAACACGCTGGAGGGCTTGGCGGGATGCTATCTGGTTACTCGCTTCGCGCGTGGAAAAGAGGCGTTTGCACGCTCGCAGGACGTTTTTAAGTTTGCGCTGCTGGCGGGAATGGCGGCGACAACCGTGAGCGCGACGATTGGAGTCACGACGCTGGCCCTGGGCGGTTTCGCGAATTGGGCGGCGTTTGGATCGATCTGGAGTACGTGGTGGCTCGGGGACGCGGTCGGGGCCATAGTCGTAACGCCGCTGTTGCTACTGTGGTGGGAGAACCCCCGCTTGACATGGACACGCGAGCAAATTACGGAGTTGGCTTTCCTATTTTTGGGGCTTTTTTCCGCAGGCTGGATCGTCTTCGGCAAGCCATTCCACTCGGCACTCAAGAATTATCCTTTGGAGTATTTGTGTATTCCATTTCTGATCTGGGCGGCGTATCGATTCGGTCGCCGCAAAGCAGCGACCGCCATCTGTGCGCTGTCGGGGATCGCGGCGTGGGGCACATTGCATGGGTATGGACCATTCGTCAGGGAATCGCACAACACATCGCTGCTGCTGATGCAGCTCTTCATGGGGATCATGGCCATCACGACGCTGGCTTTGGCTGCGGAAGTAACGGAACACCGGCGGGCGGTGGAACGCGTTCGGAACTTGGCGGTAAGTGATCCGCTTACCGGACTTGCCAACTATCGGCAGCTTGTGGAGGCTCTTGAGACAGAGATAAAGCGATATGGAAGAACCGAGCGGCCGTTTGTAGTTTTGCTGCTGGATTTGGATGGGCTCAAAAAGATTAACGACGCGCATGGCCACCTGACGGGCAGCCGGGCGTTGTGCCGGCTGGCGGATATGTTGCGGCTTTATTCGCGCGAGATGGATACAGCGGCGCGGTACGGCGGCGACGAGTTTGTGCTGATCTTGCCGGAGACGGATGCGGAAGCGGCGCGGCTGGTAGCGCAGAGAATTTCGAAGCGCTTGGCCGAGGATGGAGAAATACCGCAAATTTCGGTGAGCATCGGGACAGCCGTTTATCCGAGTGACGGAGAGACGGTGAACGAGATTTTGGGCGCGGCGGACCGCGACTTGTACCGCGAAAAAAGTATTCCAAAGAGGCGAACGCTGCTGCCGAGCTGAACTTCCGCGAGTCTCACTTAATCTTCATTTTGAAATTGAGCGAGTGAAGCGCCCCAGTGACTGGTGACTCGTGACTGGTGGCTCGTGGAAAACGCGCCGAGGGCCGCGATGAGGCTTCGAGATTCGCGGCAATTCTTCCGTCTCACTTCAAATTCGTTTCGAAAAAATGGTAGGCGAGGTTGGCTGTTTGCGTGTGGATTTCATCGCGGAGGATGCCCGCTTGATCGAGGCATAGTGCGGGGCGGCTGCGGCGTCCCAGCTCGCCACAGGTGGCGAGAAATGTGTAATGGCCGACGGACTGAAAGATAGTTAGTTGCGCGCCGGGGATGTGGGCGGCAAAGAATTTGGCGCTGGTTTCCAGGGGGACAGTGGTGTCGACCGCACCTGCGACGATTTGCGTGGGGATGGAAATTTTTGCTACCGAGCCGGGATCGAAGGCGGGGCCGATCGCGGGCGCGATGGCGAAGATGGCGCGGATGCGCAGATCGCGGTGGGACTTGGAGCTTTCGTCAAGAGAAGCTTGGATGGCGGGGTCAGACTTGGCTAGCGCGGTGGCTTTGGCGAGAAGGCCGGGGTACTCGATCGGATCGGTGCACATGCCATCGGCCTTTGGTGATTTGCAAAAATCCTGGTAGCGAGAAAGCTCGGCGACGCCGCCTGCGAGCTCGATTACGACGAGACCTCCAAGAGAAAAACCGGCTGCGCCGACGCGCTTGGAGTCGATGCGGCTTCCAAAGGTGGAATCTGCGAGCAATTGATCGAGAACGGCGGTGAGATCGTGGGCGCGCTGGCCCCAAAGAATGGCACCCGGAATTGTGTAGTCTTCGAGCGAATTGTTGCCGGGATGATTTACGGCAGCGGCGATGTAGCCATGAGAGGCCAGCGCGGAGCCGAGCCAAGCCATCATGTACGAAGAGCCGCCGAGGCCGTGGGAGAGCAGAATCAGTGGGAATTTTTCTGGCGTGGCGATGGGCTTGGCGTCGCGCGCGGCCTTGCCAGCGCTGCCGAAAGGTGCTTCGGGGGAGCCGATCCATTGAGGCTGCTCAACGGCGGCGGGATCGGCGGGATACCAGATGTCGGTGACGAGGGCGTGGGTTTTTGCGCCGCGCCAATCGTAAGGTTCCGGTGGAATGAACTGGCGGTTCATCACGCCGACCTTATAAGTGACTGCCTTGGGGGCGCGGGCTTGGGCGGTAGATAGAAATAAGACTGAACAAGCAACGCTGAGAGCGAAAAAAAGCGCGCGAGTGTGGTTCATGTAGTTTCCGTATCCATGGAATTTCAGAAACACTTTAGACGATTTGCGGTGGAATATGCGAGTTGTTAGGAGACTGGGGAGTGCCTCAGCTTCCGATTGGCGCTTTTATCAGGCATTTCAATGATTTTCGAATGTGTCGTGCTGGGCGTAGGATCGTCGGAAGCACGCGAAGACCACCATTGGGACTGGGACACACGATGACCACACCCGCGAGACTTAGTTCTGGCCCATTCAGCCGAGCGCTTATCGCCCCGGCATGGCATACGATTGTGTTCATTGCTATTTTTATCGGGCTGTCGGTCGCTGGCGGTTTCTTTCAGCACGGCGCAAAGCAGAACACACAGCCTACAGTGCCGAGCAAGAACATCGTGGAGGGATATGCTTCGGTGCTGATTTCTGAATGGCTCCTGGTGCTATACGTCCGCATGGGCGTGCACAAGCGGGGAGTGCGTTTGCGCGATCTTGTTGGCGGTCGATGGGCCACGCCAGCAGACGTGATAAAAGACATCGCTCTGGGCGCCGCGCTGTGGGCTCTGTGGACTTTGTTGCAAAATCCCCATGTTCTCGGCGGCGGAACGAATGCCGCGCAACGACTTCTTCCCCAGGGGATTCTTGAGAGCCTCGCGTGGTTACCCCTTGCCCTCTCAGCGGGATTTTGCGAGGAACTGGCTTTTCGCGGCTATTTACAGCAGCAATTTCAGGCGATCACGGGGAGCGCCAGTGGGGCCGTCGTTATCCAAGCGATCGTATTCGGCATTGGCCATCTCTACGAAGGGGTGGGCGCGGTTGGAAGAATCATGCTGTTCGGCGTCCTGTTCTGATTAGTTGCAGTCTGGCGGAAGAGCCTAAGGCCGGGCATGTTAGCGCACGCGTGGTCTGATATCTTTGGGGTAATCATTTTTCGCGGAGCGTAGCTGAACAAGCAGCCCGGAGCATCGCGGGAAGCAGTTGGCGATGCCATTTTCACCGTGGTGGCAGTCAACTCTAAATCCGCACACGCAAAACCGGCGTGTGCGGCACCCAGTGCGCAGGTAGCCGGTACGGGCTTGCCACTCGCCTTGGACGCGCCGTCCCTGTCCAGGTTAACCATAACTACCCCCCTCCCCCGGTTTTTTCATAAGTGTTGATTCTAAAAAACTTAAGTTTCTTGTAAGTCGATTAGAATCAACATTTGCGCGCTGTTCCGCAAGTGTTGATTCTAAATAACTTGCTGGCGTGAATTTGCACTAGAATTGTGCAAATTGGGGCCCGATTCGTAAGTGTTGCGAATGAAGAAGTTAGGCCGTAAGAGTAATCCCCAGAAAGCAAAAACACCAGCGAGACGCTGGTGCTACAGAGAGAAGACCCAATAATCTACAAAAACCAGTATATGCCAAGAGTTACTATTTGTCTTCGGATAGGGATCGTCAAGAAGTTGGCGATGCGATCGTCACCGTGATTGCAGTGTGGTCTAACCCTGCAGACGCAAAACCGACGTGTGTGGCACCCAGTCCGCAGTTGGCCGGTATGATCCTGTCACCCGCGTGCCCCGGGTTAGGTTTAAGAACACGGGTCTTGGTTGATTTTGGCTCACGTGGTCGGTTTGGCGGCGGGCGTGGGCTTAACCGTGAAGTCGGCGGTACGGGTGACGGTCTGGTTGGTGAGGAGGTCGATGACGTAGACCTCGAGGGAGTAATGGCCGGGAGCGAGGGAAGACAGCGGCAGGTTGCGCTCGATGGTGATTTGTTCGCGGGATTGCTGGAGCTGTTCGGAGGATTCGTCCCGCTTCCAAATTTGCTGGTGGTCTCTGATGATGCGGTAGGAGATGGAGACATTTGATTTGTGCGATTGGGCCTCGAGTTTCAGATTATAGAGCTGCAAAAAGATGCCCATGTTGTCCGCGGAGGAGAATTCGGGGTTGATTCGAGGGCGAACCTTGTAATTGCCGAGGACGAAGGGGCCTTGGCCGATTTGGGAGGTGGGGACGGGATGGATTTGGTCGGCGAGGATCAGGGAGCTGGCGTCGAGCGATTCTTCTTCGTAGAGCGGGACGCGGAGGGCGGCGTCGATCACGCCCACGTTGCCGCTTTGCGCGTCTTTGAGGACGACATCGAGACGATACAAGCCGGAGCGCAAGCGGGACGGACTTCTGGTAGATGGAAGACAAGTTGACGGAGGACATGGAGAGGGAGTCAGGAAAATCGCGGGAGACGACGTCTTCGAAGGTTTGGACAACGCGGCCACTGAGCGTGGTGATGCGGCCATACAGATTCAGCGACCGCGGATTGCACGCCGTCTTTGCCCTTGAAACTCAAGTCGCGATTGGCTACTTGCAGGGTGATAGGCACGAGAACGGAATCATGGGTGACACGGAGAAAATCAAAACGGTAATCCATGTGAATCTGATTGCGCACGATGCGCGCGGTGACCATCGCAGACAGATCTTTAAGTGTTCTGGCGGACGCTGGACTTTGAAATAGCGGTCGATGTTGTCGAACTCATCTAAGCCGGCGGAGAGGCCGCCGATGGGAGCGCGGGAGAGTCGTGCCGTTCGTATTGCTGAAGCGCTGCGCCCTGGAGGAAAGGCCAAGGAGTTCAGACGGGCTCGAGCCCGCACCCGGGACGTGGACCAGCGCATCCTTTTCGCCGGGGTCCATCGTTAGGTGATATTCGCCGGAACCGCTCGGATCGACAAATTCGATCTCAATGTTGTCGCCAATGTCTTCGAGATGGCGGTAGCGCCAGAGTTCCCAGGGATACGTGGTGGTCGATCCGCCGCCTTGTTCGGCTGGACGATCATACGTGCCGCCAGCGGGATGGGAATCGATTTCGTCAGGTGGTCCCCAAAGGATGTAGATGTGTCCGCGATCGGTTTTCCAGCCCGGAATGCCAGAGGAGAACCGTTCGTTGGCGTAGGCGATGCGGCGATAGTGTTCTTCGCGATAGGAATTCTCGGAGAGAGTCTGGATCGGGATTGCGCCGCCGCCAGAATTCTTCGATGAATTGCTCGCGCTCTTCGTTCGTGGCGAGACGGAAGAAGGCGTCGCGTTCCTCTTTTGTGATGATGTAGAGGAACTTCCTCGCCGAGCCAAGTGTCGAAGGGAGCGCTTTCTTTCGCGAGTTTGCTCGCTTTGTTCTTGCGGTCTTTCGTCTGTTTCGGTTTGTTCGCGGCGTTCTGGTTTTGGGCGGGCGGCTGATCCTGCGCGCTGGCAGATAACGTGGAAAGAAGATGGCAGCAAATAAAAGCGGGAAGGATCGTCCAACACACGCGTCGCATAAGGACACCTCGCACGCAAAGTGGTCTAAGGGGGGCGACGCACCGATCGCGCAGTTCCCTGGCCCGAATCCCGAGGGACAGCCATTATGGCATTGAGAATCAGAGAAGCTTGGGCGGGTTGCCTGGCCCTAAGCACGACGCATCGGGAGTTAGGCGACTTTCGAGCTGCGCTTTCTCAAGCCTGCGAAGGCTTTCGCTCCGACGATGACAATCGACCAGATTGCAATGCCAAACAAGACATAGCCGTATACCCGCCAACATATTCGGAAATCGATGACGCGGCTGCACATAGGAGTATGAAAACAGGTAGCAAAATCCATCGGGCACGCTCATTGATGTTCCTATCTGCCCATGACCCGACCCAATACCAGAAGAGAGGTATAACGAGCAGCACTGGCAGGGCCGTGACCCATACGGGAAGTCCCGGCCGGAGGTATTCGAGGGGCCAGGCCAGCAAACCACCCGCTAGAAGTGCCGGCATGTTTAGAATCATTGCGAATTTAAGGGGCCACGGCCAGACGTGAAAGCGCAGCGTGGTATCCCACCCAGTGGAAGTCCCCAAAAAAGGACGGCTCAGAATAGAGTTTCGAAGCCAGAGCCCCCGACCGCCAAAGAAAACAGCGAGAACAGTCTGTAAAATCGGCAACACGCTGCGAAATTGAGTGCGCTGGATCATGCCTTCACTCTCTGGAGTATTAGACACCAGCCTATCGCAAACTGCTCGTCGGTAATGGGGATTGACAGGGTGGCGTAACCAGCATACCGTTCGCGGCCAATGAGAAACGAGACTTAGGGCCGATGAAGAACAAACTTTTAGGAGCGGTGCTCGTTGCGGCGACTGTGGCCATTGGCGCGTCGCTGTTGGTGAGCTGGAACGTGGCGCCGCTGCCCGTGCTCGTGCCCTTGATTTTGCGCTGGGCGGCGATCCTATTGATTGCGGCGTATGCCACGTCGCGGCGTTCGCTGACTGGATGGATTTTTGTTGGATTATTGGCGGGCGCGGAATTGGGCCACGATTGGCCGAACGTTGCGATCAATTTGCAGCTGCTGGGCACGATTTTTCTGCGGCTGATCAAGGTGATTATTGCGCCGCTGCTTTTTGGGACGCTGGTGGTAGGAATTGCGGGGCACGCAGATTTGAAGAAAGTGGGGCGGCTGGCGGTCAAGTCGCTGGTTTATTTCGAGGTGGTTTCGACGCTGGCGATGCTCATCGGCTTTGCGGCCATCAACCTGAGCGGCGCGGGCTATGGCGTAAGTTTGCCTGCGGCCACGGCCGGCGAAACGCTCAAGGTGGTGCCACACACGGCGACGCAGCTCATCATCGACATTTTCCCCGAGAGCATTGCGAAGTCCGTCGCGGAGGGCCAGCTGCTGCAAGTGGTCGTGTTCAGCGTGCTGTTCGCCATGGCGCTGATCCTGGTGCCGGAGCCGAAGCGGCGGCCGATGCTGGACTTCGCCGGAAGCCTTTCGGAGACGATGTTCAAGTTCACGAATCTGGTGATGTACGCGGCGCCGATTGGCGTGTTTGGCTCGGTGGCTTACACGATCGGGCACCTCGGGCTGGGAGTGCTGCTGCCGTTGCTCAAGCTATTGGGGACCATGTATGCGGCGCTGCTATTTTTTGTGGTGTGCGTGTTGTTTCCGATTGCGCTGCTGGCGCGAATACCCATCAAGCGATTTCTGCGCGCGGTGACCGAGCCGCTGACGATTGCGTTCGCTACCGCGAGTTCCGAAGCGACGCTGCCGCGCGCACTCGAGGAAATGGAATTGTTCGGCGTGCCGCGGGAGACGGTGGCCTTCGTTTTGCCCACGGGCTACAGCTTTAACATGGATGGAGCGGCCATTTATCAATCGCTGGCGCTGATTTTTGTTGCGCAGGCGGCGGGGATGCACCTCTCGGTTGGACAACAAGTCATGATGCTGCTCACGCTGTTGATCAGCAGCAAAGGGACGGCGGGTGTGGCGCGGGGTTCCCTGTTGATCGTTTTCGGCGCGGCTACTTCGTTTCATTTGCCGATGGAGCCTTTGTTTTTACTTTTTGCCATCGATCAGCTGATGGACATGGGACGAACGGTGGTTACGGTGTTAGGCAATTGCGTCGCTTGCGTGGTGATCGCGCGATGGGAAGGCGAGTTTCAAACGGAAGAGGCGCATTAGACATAGGCGAAGACGCGGAGCCGATTCGAGACGCGGCGGCTGGCTACATTTCGCGGTAGTTCAAGAGAAGAAGACCGATAAGAACGAAGCAGGCGGGCCAGAGCCAGGCCAGCCTGTCCCGCATTTTGTTTTCCGAAGGCAGACGCAGCTCCAGCCAGCGGGACCAGCCGGCTACGATGCCCAGAACCGCGATAGGGGCATGACTCAGTTCCGCGAGAACTTCTTCTTTAATGTTGCCGAGGCTGTGGGAGTGAGTGAGAAGGAGAGCGCTGGCGACTGCTACGAGTGCAGGAAAAATCAGCCGAGCGCGTTCGGTGGCGACGCGGCCGGTTTGCACGCGCCATTCAAAGATGGCAAGGGCAATCACGAGCACGACGAAGATACGATGAAGCAGGACTTCTGGATCCTGGAGCGTGACCCAAAAGCCATTAGGGCCGAGAGGCCAGGTCTCGGGATCGCTTCGCAAAAAGAGGAACGCGGCCAGGCCGAGAAAGATGAGGGGCCAGTTGCGCGCCCACGGGAAATGCTTGGCTTGCGCGAGAAAAGAAAGAAGCCCGATAGCCAAAACGACGATGCCGGCCCAGTGGTGGTTGTACTCCGACCAGGCTTTTTCTGCGGGCGTATTGGGGCGCGTCCCGGCCTGACCGGGAACAAAAGAGGCGGAAGAGAGCGGGCCGGCGTCAAACGATTTCACCTCCGCGGCGTAAATATCTTCGGGAAGGTCCCGCAGGGGAGGGCTTGCCAGGCGCGGGACGTGCGGGGCAGTACGAGCGGCAATCTCCGAGGCGGAAACGCGGTCCGTGGTGAGATCCACCGCAGGCGGAAGAGAGGTCAGCGAAGCGGCAGTTAAAATCACGCTGATTCCGATGCCTATTTCTGCTTCGCCGAAGCGCTTTAGGCCAGCGATCAGGGAACCGCCGGATGGGGAACGGGCGATCTGAAAGTTCAGAATCCCGAGCAGCAAAAGAATCCCAAAGAGAGTTGTTTTTGTAGCCACCATGATGCCGTAGGAAGTGCCATAGACGGCGTGGAGCGAACCTACGTAGGCAAATCCCAAGGTAAATCCGGCGGCGGCCAGCACGACTACGCTGATTAACGCGAGTTTTGAAAAGCGCGCAATCATTTGCCGCGCGAACGAATTATCGGGCGAACGTGGGATTGCGATTAGAAGATAGAGTAGACCGCCGATCCATGTAGCTGTGGCGCCTTGATGGAACGCCGTAACAATCGCCAACGGAAAGCGGTATTGAAGGCGGGCCATGGCGTGGCTGGTCAATACGGAGGAAAGTAGTATTAGGGCAGCTGGGAGCAGCATGGCCGCGTAAATTTTTGGAGACTGTGCTCCGGCCAGTGCGGCAATGGTCAAAGCCGAGACAATGGCAAGAACGCCAGCAAGGACAAAATTCGCCCCGCTGACATCCCCAAGGGTCATGTCCGCGGACTGCATCAGGATCAAAGCGCTCGACAAAATGTAGGCAACTTGCATGAGCGCCAATGCGATTGCCGCGCGGCGAATCCAGCGGAGGCAGGCATGGTTAACGGTTTCGGACTTCAGATTCGCGCCCCGCACGACGAAGTTGAGAAAGACGATGCCGCCGATGGTGAGCGATTGAAAAGTTAGAGTCGCCCCGCGGAACAGGACAGACAAGAAGCCAAAGACTTGGAGGAGCCGGGCCATGAAGGGTCTTAGGGCCGCGCGGCTTGGAAGGGGATTTCGCCCCGCGTGATGTGTCCATCGGAAGCCAAAGCCTGCCAGCGGATGCGATATTCACCCGGAGTTAAGCCTTGGGCTTGCGAGGCAAGTATATCCGCGGATGTGCCCTTACTAATGACGAGCGTTTGTACGGAAGCGTCGGGCCGGACGAGTGTAATCCTTGAACGCGTCGCGTCGATACGAACATTGAAGCGCAGCTTGATGGGGATATCAGGGCCGACGACGGTGCTGTTAGCCGCGGGAGTGGATTCCAGCAAGATAGCGTGAGCGATGGCCCTACCGGCTGTGAAGGATAAGCAAGTCCCGGCAAACAAACAGATGACAAGCAGAACACTCTGACGTGGCCGCATGGCTCTCCACTTCACATGAAAGATTTGCTACGTGGCGAAATCCCTAAAACAACAACGAGAAAGAAAACAATTTGGAACGAATGAGTATGTTATTGCAATCCGCGAATGCTGCCAAGCCGTGAAAGCAGGTTTGTGCGCGGTTTCCGCCAGCGGGGAAGGCGAAAGAAGCTGGGATGGAAAGAGTCAATGCAAGTTGTGGCCCGGGCATTCCCTGTTGACATGCCACAGGAAGGCTGGAATACTCCTGTGGTCGCACCACAGGAGGAAGCATGGCGGAAGGGAAATCGGAGATTCTGCAGGGGACATTGGATTTGATGGTGCTGAAGACGCTGGCCGCGATGGGGCCATTGCACGGCTACGGAATTGCGAGGCGAATCGAGCAGATCAGCGAGGAGGCTCTGCAGATCAATCAAGGAACGATTTATGCGTCGCTGGTGCGGCTGATGCAGCGAGGGTGGATTTCCGGCGCTTGGGGCGCATCGGATAACAATCGCAAAGCCAAGTTTTATTCCATCACGCGGTCGGGGCGAAAGAGGCTGGCATCGGAGGCCGAGAACTGGGAGCGCATCAGCGGAGTGATTGGACGCGTACTGCGGATCGCTGAGCGGGGGTGACGCGATGTTTGGCTGGATGAGAGTGCTGGGCGCGCGAATTCGCGGATGGTTATCGATCCGCCGCGTCGATGAAGATTTTTCGCAAGAGCTTCAGCAGCACCTCGAGATGCTCACGGAAGAAAACATGCGGCGGGGCATGACGTTCGAAGAAGCACAGCGCGCGGCAAAGGTGCGGCTGGGCGGAATGACGCAGCTTCGAGAGACACACCGCGAACTTCACGGTTGGCTTGGGTTTGAGAGTTTTTTTCAAGACGTCCGGTACGCGCTGCGAACACTGCGGAAGAGTCCGGGGTTCACATTGGTGTGCGTCTTAACGCTGGGACTCGGCATTGGGGCAAGCACGGCGATCTTCAGTGTGGTCAATGCGGTTTTGCTTCGTCCACTTCCCTACCCTAATCACAAGCGGCTGGTGCGCATAGAAGAGAGGCATCCGGGGAGCAGCGCGCTGGGCGCGTCCTTCCTTTTTGTAAATGCGACGTATGCGAACTTCAATGATCTCGAGCACGATGCCAAGGCCATCGAAAATATTTCCGCGTTTCGGGAATGGAGATTCAATTTGACGGGCGACGGAGAACCGGAACAAGTTCCGGGCGCATTGGTCTCTGGAAATTTCTTCGCGGCGCTCGGGAAGCAAGCCGGCACTGGGCAGAATGATCGCAGGCGAGGATGACGCCCCGGGCGCGGACAATCGCGTCACGGTGCTGAGTTACGCACTGTGGCAAAGGCAATTCGGCGCAGACAGCGGAATCGTAGGCAGGACGCTGCGGATAAACGCGGAGAATTACCGGGTCCTCGGAGTGATGCCGCGAGGGTTCGACTATCCGGAAAGATCGGAGCTATGGTGCCCGCTGGTGCCACACGGCCAGTTTAGAGATAACCGGCGCGCACACTTGTTGACGGTGATTGCCGACCTCCGCGCTGAGCAGACGCTTGGGAACGCGCAGGGAGAGATAGTGGCGCTCGGGGAACGAATTGAAAAACAGAACAGAACGGACGACCCGGATATGGCGCTTGCAGCAGTTTCGCTAAAGAAAAGCATGGTGGCGCCCGTGCAGCCAGCGCTGATGGTTTTGGTTTTTGCGGTGGGTCTGCTGTTGGTGATGGCGTGCGCCAATTTGGCGAATCTGCTGCTCGCACGGGCGGCGGGGCGCGAAAAAGAGTATTCGCTGCGCGCGGCGCTGGGAGCGGGGCGCGGGCGGCTCGCGAGGCAGCTGCTGACGGAGTGTCTGATGTTGGCGCTGCCAGGAGCGGCGCTGGGTCTGGGAATCGCAGCGTGGAGTTTGCAGTTTATCGTAGCGCTTGATTCGCGAGACCTGCCGAGGTTTGGAGATATTCGTGTGGATTGGCGAGTTTTGGGCTTCGCACTGCTTGTTTCCTGTTTTTCGGCATTGCTCTTTGGGTTGGCTCCGGCGCTATCGAGTACGAAGACGGATTTGAATGCATCGCTCAAAGCAGGAGCCACGGCTTCACCCGGCGGGACGCGACGCGGATCCAGCCGGGCATTGGTCGTACCGCAATTCGCGCTGGCCGTGGTGCTGTTGGTGGGAGCAGGACTGCTCGGCAATAGTTTTGTGCGATTGCTGCGCGTGAATCCTGGATTCAGCCAGGATAGTGTCCTCACGATAGGCCTCTTTCTTTCGCCCACGGAATATCCCGAGCGAGACGTGAAGAGTGCGGTGCTGCTGCAACAGATCCTCGCAAGTCTGCGGAGCATTGCTGGCGTGCGGTCGGCAGGTTTGGTGACGGCGCTCCCGATCACGGGGGGCGCGAGCACGGATTTCGTGATCGAAGGGCGGCCGGTTCCACCGGCCAACGACGAACCCTCCGCGGACATTCGGAGCGTCGATCCCAGTTATTTTCAGACCATGGGCATCCCGCTGCTTTCTGGGCGCGAATTCACAGACGCTGACAACGCGAACGGAAAGCGCGTGATGGTGATCAACGAAACGATGGCGCGTCAATACTGGCCGCGCGAAAATCCGCTTGGGCAAGCCGTCACAATGAAAGACTGGGGGCCACCGCTGACAGGCGAGATTGTGGGAGTCGTGGGCGACGTCAAGACGAATGGTTTGGACGAGGCCGTTGGCCCGATGATTTATTGGCCTTATTTTCAGTTCCCGCAACTCTTCAACACGCTTGTGGTGCGCAGCGAAGGAGATTTGTTTCGCCTGGTTCCCGCGGTGAAGGCAGCGATTTGGGCGGTGAACAAGAACCAGGCGATTTCGAAGATCGAGACTCTGGAGCAAGTTCTCTCCGAATCGCTGGCGCGGCGGCGGCTGTACATGATTTTGCTTGGCGTGTTCTGCGGGTGCGGCGCTGCTTCTTGCGGGCGTTGGAATTTATGGCGTGGTGTCCTACTCCGTGAACCAACGGACGCAGGAGATGGGTATTCGAATAGCGGTTGGTGCGGAGCGGGGAGACGTATTGCGGCTGGTCCTCGGGCAAGGGGCACGCGCGGCGCTGCTGGGAATCGCCGCTGGGATCGCGGCGGCGCTGGCCCTGACGCGGCTGATGGCGAGTTTGCTCTTCGGCGTAAGCGCAGCCGATCCGTTGACGTTCCGGCGGTTGCGACCTTGTTAACACTGGTGGCGCTGTCAGCGTCCTACATTCCAGCGAGCCGAGCGATGTGCGTGGACCCCATGGTGGCGCTGCGGCACGAGTAGCCCACGAAAATCTTGCGAATTGAAGAGCAGGATGACGCGATGCTTTCGCCGATGCGAGTTCTGGCTTAAGGTGAATGACGCCGAAGAGCCAGGCCGGGCAGCGCGCGTGAAACGTGGTGGAATGACGCAGCTTGGCAAGGCTCATCGGGAACTTCGAGGATTGCCAATGGTGGAAACATTCATGCAGGACTTTCGGTATGCGGTGCGAGGAATCCGGAGGAATCCGGGATTTGCGCTCGTGTGCATTTTGACCCTGGCGTTGGGAATTGGCGCAAACACGGCCATGTTTACATTATCAATGCAGTGTTGATTCGGCCTGTTCCCGGCGTGGCGAACCCGAATGAGCTAGTCATTTTCGAGCGCTTGCAGAAAAACAATCCAGATTTTTCATTTGGCTATCCCGACTACCTTGATTACCGCAACCAAAATCAGTCTTTCGCGGGATCGCCGCCCGCTGCCGCACTGCCCTCGCGCTAACCACGGAACAACCGAGCGAATCACAGGAGAGTTGGTCTCCGGCAACTACTTCTCCGTGCTGGGGGTAAGTCCCGCGCTTGGCCGCTTGATCGCTCCGGAAGATGTACAAACGGATAGACGAGGCGCCAGTCGCTGTGCTGAGCTATGGGATGTGGCAGAGAGTCTACGGTTCGGATCCGGAAATCGCCGGGAAGAATATTCAGCTCAATGGCCATAGTTTTACCATCGTGGGAGTCGCTCCGGCACAATTTGCGGGTACTACCGTGGGCTCGCCTACGGACGTTTGGCTGCCCCTGACAATGCAGCCCGCGGCCATCCCTCGAATGTCGCGCGGAGTACTTCATAACCGGAATTCGGGATGGATTCAGATTTTTGGCCGATTGAAGCACAACACCGGCCTCGCTGAAGCTCGGAGCGAAATGCAGATTATCGCTGGCCGCCTGGCAACGGCGTACCCGGAATCGAATGAGCATCGCGGCGTGGATTTGATTCCAAGCTTTGGGATGGACCCGGACGACCGCGCCGCTCTTCAAAGATTTTTTGGGCTGCTGATCGTTTCGGTGGGACTGCTCCTAGTGATCACTTGCAGCAATGTCGCTAATTTGTTGTTGTCCCGCGCCGACTCGCGACGAAGAGAGATTGCGATGCGATTGGCGCTTGGAGCAAGCCGAGGTCATCTGGTGCGGCAATTGTTGACGGAGGGGTTGTTGCTCTCTTTGCTGGCTGGAGGGCTCGGTCTGCTGCTCGCACCGTGGACCAGCAGTCTGATACTTGCCTTCCGCCAGCCGCTTTACGCACTGCACAACGTAGACACGACACCAGATGCACGCGTGCTCGGGTTCACGGTTGTAGTGGCTTTGCTGACCGGAGTCTTGTTCTCTCTTGCACCCGCTCTGCAATCTTCAACACCTGACCTGGTCGTGACGCTGAAAGACAACACTCCGGGGGCGGGACGGCGCTCGCGTCTGAGGAGCGTGCTGGTCTCCTCGCAAGTCGCGCTCTCTTTGGTTTTGCTGGTCGTGGCGGGCGTGACCGTGCGAAAAATGCAGAAGCTTGTGAATCAGGATCCCGGATTCCACACCAGCAATCTGCTGATAATGTCAATTTCACCCAGCAACCAGGGATACTCGGAGGCGCAGGCGCAACGATTCTACGAAGAACTCCTGGCGCGAGTCGATCAGATTCCAGGAGTTCAGTCCGCAAGCCTCGCCGCCACGGTTCCACCGGAAGATTGGAGCAGCCGGGTCTCGATTTTTTACGAGGGCCAAGCTCCTCCCCTGGAATATTACCGCGGGCACGAATTCGAGGTGGGCATTCGAGTCGATATGAATGAAGTGGCGCCCAACTATTTCCAGACCATGGGCATTCCTATTCTGCAGGGCAGAGATTTTAAGCTGCGGGACAGAGCCGGGGCGCAGTTGGTTGCGATTGTGAGCCAGCGACTCGCGCAGCGCCTTTGGCCGGGTCAGAATGTTTTGGGTAAACGCTTTGAGTGGCCATCGTGGGAGGGAGCGCCTCGGCCTCCCATCGAGATTATCGGCGTCTCCGCAGATGCCAAATATCGTTCACTTACGGCCGATCTACCACCACTGCTTTACTTGCCAGAATTCCAGAATTACAAGGGAACCTCGAAATTTATCATTCACACTTCGGATAATCCCACAAGCCTGCTTCCGGCAGTGCGCAAAGCGGTCGCGGCGCTTGACGCAAACTTGCCGAGCTTCGCGGTGAAAACGATGTCCGACCAAGTTGACGACTCTCTCTGGCAACCGCGGATGGCGGCGGGAATATTGGGAAGTTTTAGCTTTCTCGCACTCGTGCTCGCGGCCGTGGGACTTTATGCGGTGGTCTCTCACTGGATGGGCCAGCGAACGAGGGAAATTGGGATTCGAATGGCGCTCGGCGCAAAACCGCCGGATGTGATGCGCTTGATTCTGGGATATGGAGCCGGATTGGCGCTTTGGGGAATCCTGGCGGGCGTACTGATTGGTTTGGCAGTGACGCGTTTCGTGTCCGCGCTGCTTTTCGGCGCAAGCAGTACGGACTCGATGACTATTGCCGTCATCGCCGTGCTGCTATTGCTTGTAGCGCTGGCGGCGTGCTACGTACCGGCGCGGCGTGCGATGCGCGTGGACCCCATGGTGGCTTTGCGTCACGAATAGCAGGAAAGACTGAACTATCGCGCGCGTTTACGATTGTCACTCCGTAGAACTGATCGCCGACTTTCCTCGAGTTGGTTGGAAGAAGATAGCCATCGGAATGGGCTGCGCGAATTTCCGTTTGAGATACCAGCATGGCGTGTCGCCGTTGTGAGGAAACCATGCGTGGACGCACTCTGCGGTTTGCTGGGGCTGCAACCGGTCGACGGTGTATTCCGTCTTGCCGCCTTTTTTGTCGATGGCGAGGATACGAACAGCGGTGATGGTTTCAAACGGGTTGCCGGGATTCGGATGCATCATGCGTATGCGAACAGAAGCAAAATCCACGGCATAAACGAGCGCAATCGCCAAGACAGCCGCAATCAGAATTCGTTTGACGATCTTGCGCGCTGGGATCAAACGAACGACTCCTCAAATTTTGTTAACTCTATAGTCCTTGTGCGGTACTTGTCGCCAGAACCTCGGAGTACCGCTACGGCTTTTCCTTCGGGACCTCGATGGGCGTTCCGATCTTGATCGTCGATCCAAACCGCTTGTAATTCTCGTAACGCACCGTCATTCGAATGCGGACTCCGCCACCGCTGAATTGCAAAGTGTCCTCAGAGTGCGTATAGGTGGGAAACCAGAAGTGGCTCTCGATATTTTCGCGGAAAGTCTCGAAACGCGGGAAGACATTCTCCTGTCCGTGCTTCTTGATGTCGGGAACGGCTTTACCATCCGTCTTGACGATGCCGAAGTCCGTTTCGTCGACCCAGATGCGGCCCTGGAAGTAGCGCTGATTTTTTTCGATTTTTTTCGGCCCAACGTCGAAGACGTACGCATTGATCTCATCGAGTTGCTGCTGGCCAACGTACTTGACGTCATATTTCTGCACTTCGTCGGTGGTGAGCACAAAAGGCTGGACGTGCTCGAGGTCGTCGAAATCCTGTTGCGACATCGAGATGCGCTGGAGGGACGGAGCGGGAGCGTCGGTCACATGCTCATAGCGCTTGCCCTCGGGCGTAAAGAGGATGTCGCTGGTCATGCGATACTCCCCGTCGGGCTGCCCGCTATATTCGTCGATGGTTTGAATAACGAATGTTTGCGTGTAGGTGTAATTGTCGCGTTCTTTTTTGAATTCGAGCTCGCGCCCGGCGAATTTCTGAATAATCTGGTCCGGCGGTATTTTGGGGGGCGCGGTCGTAAGCGGAGACTCCGTGGTCGTCTGGTGAGGCGCGCTTTTGGGCATGGAACTCGGCTGAGGCAAGGGAGTAGGCGCGGAATACGATGGAGGGGGTGGCAACGGGCCGGTTTGTTGCGCAGAAGCAGGCCACGGTGCGAACAGAAAGCCTAAAACGGCCGCCAGTGTCAGCGCGCAGGGCCTGAACGTTTGTTTATGTGATTTCTGGATTGCGACTTGCATTCCTTCCAAGTTCCTTTCGACCTCTAAATCGGTCTCAAGCATTAGGAGTTTCAGGATAGCGCTGGGGTTGCTCCACGTCCAGAAGGATGCGCAATACAGGTTGCGAGCTGCGCGCAATCCAAGAATCGCAGTTCCCGGTAGGAATTCGAATACGCGGTAGCATGCCTAGCTGAACGTCCCATTGGAGGATATTGGAGTAGAACACACTTGAATTTCGAACCAAGCATTACGAACTGTGAAGAAAAGCGACGCTTGGCAACCGAATACGAGGCTGCGACAACGAAGTTTTCGGAGGCCGTCACCGAACTCCGAAAGAGAATGGGCACGTCACCAAGGGAGGAATACCTAAGACGCGACCGCACAGCAAATGAAGCCCGCGTCAGGCCCGAACAAGCGCGGCCGGCGCTCGAACAACGTGTGGCCGCTCGCGGCGGCTAAACGGCACACGACTTACCTTCTGCAAGCGGCTAATCGTGAGGACAAATACTCGCTTCACCGTTTTTGCTAGTGCTTCGGCCGCGATTCGCGTAGCTTGTCTTTGATTCTCGGAGGGCGAAGGAGAGAGCCGTTTCCGAGCGGCATGGCGTCATGAGTCCCGCGATTCCATTCTCGGTGAGCGAGGCATCCGGTTCCCACGCGGACCCGGTGGTGCCGATCCTGCTGGCGTTGGTCCTTTTGACGGCGGCGGCTGTTCTCGGTGGACGCCTGATGACCCTGATCAAACAGCCGCCTGTCCTCGGTGAATTGATCGTCGGGGTGCTGATCGGGAACCTGGCGTATTGGTTCGGAAATCCGGGAATCACCGTGCTGCGCGAAGGCGACACTCTTCGCAGGATTGCGGACCTGGCTCTGTCTTCGAACGTGAGCCTTTCCGAAGCTGCTTTGCGGCTGCTACCGGCGGGATCGCACGCCGAGCGGGTTTCCGCGATTCTGGCGGGAGCGAAGGGCCTCGACTATGTGGCGGTGTACTCGTTTTTGGACTTGCTCTCCCGCATCGCCATCCTTGTGCTGCTGTTCCTCGTTGGCCTCGAAACGAACATTCGCGAGATGAAGCGGGTGGGACGAACCGCGTTTACCGTGGCAGTGATTGGAGTGCTGGCTCCGATGGCTCTCGGGCTGAGCACGATGAAATTCCTGCACCCCAACTCGGCACTCGCACGGGATCTCTTCATCGGCGGCATTCTGACCGCCACGAGCGTGGGCATCACAGCACGCGTGCTTCGCGATTTGCGGCGGGATACCACGGATGAGGCGCGCGTGATTCTGGGCGCAGCAGTCCTCGACGACGTGCTGAGTCTGATTGTTCTTGCCGTGGTTAGCGCGCTGGCGCTGACGGGGAAGGTAAGCGTTTGGAGCATCAGCTGGACCACGGCGAAGGCGGCATTGTTCCTTGGAGGCTCGCTGTCGATCGGAATCTGGATCACTCCATGGGTGGCGCGAAAGCTCGCAGGCGCGGGAATTCACAACGTGAAGCTGCTGGCGGGCTGGATCTTCGCCTTTTTTCTTGCCTGGCTGGCGAGCGGAGCAGGGCTTGCGGCCATCGTGGGAGCGTTTGCTGCGGGCGTGATTCTAAACGACATCTTTGACAAGGAAATGGAGGGCCTGTCGCTGCGGGAATTGCTGTCGCCGGTGGAGTCGCTGATCGTGCCGCTGTTCTTTGTGTGGATGGGGATTCAGGTGAAGCTCGAGGCGCTCGCAAGCAAAGATGTGCTGATAGTGGGAACGGCGCTGACAGCAGTGGCGATTGTCGGAAAGGTTTTGAGCGGATTGGGATGTCCGAAGCGAATGAATCGCCTGGCGGTTGGATTCGGCATGATGCCGCGCGGTGAAGTCGGTTTGATCTTTGCCGGAATCGGCAAAAGCATCGGCGTTGTGGATGACGGGTTATTTTCCGCCGTCATCCTGCTCGTTATGGTAACAACGCTGCTGACGCCGCTGGCCCTACGCTGGACCTTACTGCCAAGAGTGCCTTAAGAACGATCGCTCCAGGGGTCTTTCGTGCTTCGCGGTACGGAAAACAGTCTTCACGCTGCGGCGCGGGAGATAGCCGAGGAGGGCACCGGCGATGGTCAAACCGGTAGCGCCTTCCGCGATACGACCAAGCAACAGATTGACACAGTTTCCCAACACTTGCGTGGCAAAGAGGCCGACGGCGAGGCTTTCCCGAAAGAGCCGCAGAATGCCGAGTTGTCTTCAGAGCCAGCGGAGGAGATGCTTCCCGCGGCGCGCTCTTGACCTGAAAGCGCTCCACCGATATCATCCGCACAATCCCAGGCAAAAAATCTGCGAGCGAGGTCGCCATGTCAAAGCGCTTGTGTCTCATTGTACTAACCTCAATAGCTGTTGTCCTCAGCGTGCCGCTACTGGTCTGGGCGCAGCAGCCTCAAATCCATCCTGACGTCTATGACCAACTCCATTTCCGCTACCTCGGTCCCGTCGGGAATCGAACGATCTCAGTGGCCGGCATCCCGGGCAACCCGAACGTCTATTACGTCGGAGCAGCTTCGGGCGGGATATTCAAATCAACCGATGGCGGCATCCACTGGGAGCCTATTTTTGATTCAGAGCCCGTCTCTTCGATTGGCTCGCTCGCGGTGGCCGCCAGCGATCCGAATATCGTGTGGGCCGGCACAGGCGAGCCCTACATCCGAAGCCACATCTCCGTCGGGAACGGAATTTACAAGTCCACGGACGCCGGCAAGACGTGGACCCACATGGGGCTGGAGAAGACCGGCCGTATCGGCAACGTGCTGATTGATCCGCGCAATCCGGATATCGTGCTCGCATGCGCCCTGGGTCACTCGTATGGACCGCAGCCGGAACGAGGCGTCTTCCGCACCACGGATGGCGGCAAGAATTGGGAGAAGGTTCTGTTCGTCGACGAAAACACGGGCTGCTCCGATATGAGCATGGATCCAAACAATTCGCGCATTTTGTTTGCGGGCATGTGGCAGCTCGTGATTCACACCTGGGGCCGCACGAGCGGCGGGCCCGGCAGCGGATTGTTCAAGTCCACAGATGGCGGCGTGACCTGGAAGCGCCTGGAAGGCCACGGGTTGCCGAAGCCACCCGTGGGAAGGATTGCGGTGCGCGTGGCGCAGCGCGATTCGAACCGCGTCTATGCCCTGATTGAAACCGGCGACGGTGTGCCCTGGGACGGCAAACCCACACAGAACGGGCAACTTTGGCGCTCCGACGACGGCGGTGGGGATTGGCAGCTGGTTAACTCGGACCGGCAAGTCCGTGGACGCACGCACTACTACTCGCGCGAAGAAATCGCGCCTGATAACGAGAACGAGGTGTATTTCTTCACGTCCGCATTTTCGAGAACGCTGGATGGCGGCCACACGCTCACGAATATGCCCGCGGTTCCCGGCGGAGACAACCACGAGATGTGGATTGACCCGACGAATGGCGACCGCATGGCGGTTGTCAACGACGGAGGAGTGAGCATTTCCGTAAATCGCGGTCACACCTGGGACCGCATCCAACTTCCTATAGCGCAGATTTATCACGTGACCGTGGACGATCAGATTCCTTACTTCGTTTACGGCAACAAACAAGACGGCTCCTCCTATCGAGGCCCGAGCAACAGCTTGCAGTTTGGCGGCTTTGGCGGAGGCGGAATTTCGCGCGGCCAGTGGCACCCCATCGCGGGTGGCGAAAGCGGATATGCAACGCCCGACCCTGTCGATAACAACATCATCTGGTCGAGCGGCACGGGAGCGGGTAGCGTGAGCGGTGCGGTGGTGCGTTTTGACGAACGCAATCGCCAATGGCGCGAGGTCGAAGTATGGCCAATGAATGTTTCCGGCGCGACGGCCGCGGAAGTGAAGTACCGCTTCAATTGGGAGTTCCCTATTACAATTTCGCCGCACGACCACAACAAAGTCTATGTGGGAAGCCAGTTTGTGCACGTTACGACAGACGGCGGAAATAGCTGGCAGGTGATCAGCCCGGACCTGTCGCGGAACGACAAGAGCCGGCAAGGAAGCTCTGGCGGATTGACGCCCGACAACATTGGCGTGGAATACGCGGGAACAGTTTTCGCCGTTGCGGAATCGCCGAAGGAAGCAGGCGTGATCTGGGCGGGCACAAACGATGGGCTCGTCCAAATCACACGCGACGGCGGAAAGAATTGGACCAACGTCACAAAAAATATTCCGAACATGTTGGACTGGGGCACGGTGAGCAACATCGAGGCTTCGCGTTACGATGCGGGTACCGCCTATATCACAGTGGATGGCCATCAAGTGGACAACCGTGACCCGTTCATCTACAAGACCACCGATTACGGGAAGTCATGGACGTCTATCACGAATGGAATCCCGCACAGTATGTTGAGTTACGCGCATTGCGTGCGCGAAGATCCCGTGCGCAAGGGTTTGCTGTATGTGGGAACGGAAAACGCGCTTTACGTCTCGTTTGATGATGGGAAAAACTGGCAGCCGCTCCAGACGGGCTTACCACATGCGCCAGTCTACTGGATCGCGGTTCAGGAACGCTTCCACGACCTGGCGCTGGCGACCTACGGCCGCGGCTTCTGGATTTTCGATGACCTCACTCCGCTGCAACAGCTAACCTCAGAAGTGCTCGCGTCGAACGCTCATCTGTTCGCGTCCCGCGATGCTTATCGCTTCCGGCCCCTCGAGCAACCCGCTGCCGTTTCCTACGACCCAACCGCCGGACACAATCCTTTGTACGGAGCCGCGATTAATTTCTACCTAAAATCCAAACTTGGCGAGAAAGAACACGCCAAGCTTACGATCACCGATGCGAGCGGAAAAACCGTGAGCGAAATCGAATGCCGCGCCCCGCGTGCCGATGGCGGACGCCGCGGGGGTCGCGGGCGGAGGCGGAGGAGGGGGATTTGGCCGAGCGGAGGCTCCGCCATGCGAAGCGAAACCGGGTATCAATCGCTACTGGTGGAATTTGCGTGGCGAGGAAGCCACGGAGGTCAAGTTGAGAACTCCTCCGACGTATTCGCCGGACGTGCCGCTAGGATCGGAGGGCTGGCGCGCCGCTCCCTCCGTGGACCGCATTTCCGTGCTTGAACCGCCTGGGACGTACACCATCACGCTGACGGTTGGCGAGGAAAAGAGCAGCCAGAAGTTGAACCTGTTGAAGGATCCGCACTCCACGGGAAACGAGAGCGATATCCAGGCGCAACTGAAACTGGTCTCGGATCTTAGGGACGAGATGAACTCGCTGGCTGGGAGCGTCAATCAAATCGAATCGATTCGCGCTCAGCTCGCCGATCTCGGTAAGCAAGTTGGGAAGGACGAAGCCTCGAAAGAGATACAAAAGGCCGCGGAGGAACTTGCGGAAAAGCTGACGGGTGCGGAAGGAAAAGTGGTGCAGCTCCAAGCCACGGGACGAGGCCAGGACGACGTCCGCTACTTGCCGATGCTGCTGCAGAAAATCAGCTACCTGGCGGACGAGGTGGGTAGCTCGGCTGACTTCGCGCCCACGACGCAGCAATCCGCCGTGCAGCAGGAGTTGAAGCAGCAGGGCGATGAATCGCTGCAGAGAAATGGAGCAGGTGGTTTCGAAGGACGTGGCGGCGTTCAACGCCATGCTGCGCGAGAAGAACATATCGAACATCATCGTCAAAACGCCCTGAGCGAATAGTAACCGCCACCAATTTCGAGCGAAGACTTGCAAGCCCTGAAGGCATCCCATCCGGGCAGGGTGTGATAAACTTTTCGTGTATCCCCGGTGGGGCCGTGGCGCAGTTGGGAGCGCGCCTCGATGGCATCGAGGAGGTCGTGGGTTCGAATCCCATCGGCTCCACCAAAAATCTTCCGCGATGTCGTTCCGTTACCAGTTCTCCTTGAAAGCTAACCGATGGCGATGCCGACCGTCAGACTTCGAATGACCGCCAATGCCGATTTTTGTTCGCGAGGTACTCTCATGCGCCGAATGCTTCTGCCCAGCTTCAGTTTTGTGCTTGCTTGCAATATTTTCTATGGCGAATGCACACGCACAGCGCGCGGGAGGCGTGAAATTTGCCGCCGACGTGCCGCTTCTGGATTGCCAGGGCCTGCCGTGCATCGAAGCGCGGATCGGCAGCGGCCCTGCCTTGAAAATGGGAATCGATACCGGAAACGTGGACTCTGTTCTCGATACGCCGTACGCGGAAGCCGCCGGTTTGAAGCCAACCGCCGACTTACCAGCGGGCGCTCCTTCGGGCATGTTCAGGACGGTCGTCCCCTCAATCAGTGTCGGCAACGTGACGCTTACAAACGTCAGCACCTTGGCGATGAGCCTGTCCGACATGATCTCGCAAAACCAGATGCCCCACGTGGACGGCACGCTGTCTTACACCGCCTTCAAAGATCGCATCCTTCAGATCGATTTCGTCGCGCGCAAAGTACGCATTTCCGAGGTGCTGACGGCGCCGGTAGGTTGCACCGGAGCTTGCGACAAGATTTCGCTGATAAAATTCGGCAAAGAGGGGCCGCCCATTGTCGTGGCTGATGGTTTTGAAATCAATGGAAAGAAAGCGTCAGCGCAGATCGACACCATGTATAGCGGCTCGCTCCTGGTCTACACCGCCTCGATTGAAAAGTTGCAGCTCGCGGGCGCGGCCAAGACCACAAAATCACGGGACTTTCCCTTCACGGACGGCGGAGTAAAGATGAAAGAAGCCCTAGCGGAGAAGGAAAGCTTTCGCGGTTTGACTTTGAGTGGCCCGGCGCCGCTGGTCTACTTCCCAACTCCTGACGTACATGAGCCGGATGGCCTCTTCGACGCAACCGTGGGGATCGAGTTGTTTTACAAGGTCGTCTCTAACGCTGAATTTTCACGACATGACAGTTTCCGTGGAAAAACGCTGAGTCTCCGCGAAGCCTCGAAAGGCCGCGATTGCGCCGCGGAGCGGTGCCGAATCATTCAAACTGGAGAAGGACTGAGAACTTCCGGCGAAAGATCGGGCAAGGTGTACCTCACGAGCGCCGCGAAGCGGGCGAGGCACGCAAATGAGCGAGAAACGCGTGATGTGCGCGTGAGAGCGAACGTCCCCGGAGGACTACAGCGCCGATCGTGCGTGCAGCAGTGGCGTCTTCGATGCGCACGAAGCGGCAGCGCGATTTTTTCTCGATGGCCATTTCCGGAACGATGGAAACGCCCATGCCCGCTCCAACCATGCTGAGAAGACTGCTGAACTGGCCACTCTCAAAAATAATTTGCGGATGCAGGCGGGCGCGGTCACATGCGGCGACGGCGTTATCGCGGAAACAGTGGCCGTCGCGAAGCAGCAGAAATGGTTCGGCACGAAGATCTTTGAGCGAGAGCGACCGGCGTGCAGCAAATTTGTGGCCCACGGGCAGCGCGGCAAAGAAGCGCTCGCTGAGCAAAGGAAATGTTTCGAATTCGTGGCCGCGAATGGGCAGGGCTAGTATCGCGAGATCGACCTTGCTCGCGCGGACCTGGTCAAGCAGGACGGGGGTGATTTCTTCCACCACCGTGAGCCGTACCTGCGGAAATTTTCTCGAAAACCAGGTCAGGCGTTCCGGAAGAAAGTAGGGCGCAACAGTTGGAATAACGCCGATGGTAACGGATCCGCCGACGGAATCCTTTTGCTCGGCAACGTCGCCGCGGGCCGCTTCGAGCTCGCGGAGGACAGCACGCGCTCGCGGCAGAAAAGTTTGCCCTGTTTCGGTTAGACGCACCGAACGCCCAAGGCGGTCAAAGAGCCGTGCGCCGAGCTCATCCTCGAGTTTGATAATCTGCTGCGAAAGAGACGGCTGCGAAACGTGGGATTGTTCGGCGGCCCGGCTGAAGGATCCAGCTTCGGCGACCGCGCAGAAGTAGCGTAGTTGATGAAGTTCCATAAAGGCAGTATCTCAGTTTTCGCCACTGGTTGTCGGGCCAGATCGCAAGGAAATTAGGTCTCACTCCACATGTGATCCAGCGTCACAACGACCTATAGGCATGGCCTATCCATCGTATCCGAACTATATATTGGAAGTATAGCCGCCCGATCGCGTAATTCTTAAGCAGCGCGCAGGACTTCTGCCCAGATGGGCTGATGCTGCAGGCGAACTGAGGAGGAATCATGGCGGAAGAAAAAAAGATCATGACGACCGACGCAGGCCGGCCGGTGGGCGACAATCAGAATTCGCTCACGGTGGGGCCGCGCGGGCCGGTCGTTTTTGAAGATTTTCTGCTTGTTCGAAAAGATGGCGCACTTCAACCGGGAACGCATCCCGGAGCGGGTCGTTCACGCCAAGGGCTCCGGCGCGCACGGGCATTTCGTTTGCACCAGTTCGGAGATCACCAAGTACACGACGGCGAAGCTGTTTAACGCCGTGGGCAAGAAGACGCCGACCTTCATCCGCTTCTCGACCGTGGGCGGCGAAAAAGGTTCGGCGGACACCGCGCGCGATCCGCGCGGCTTCGCGCTGAAGTTTTACACCGAAGAAGGCAACTGGGACATGACGGGCAACAACACGCCCGTGTTTTTCATCCGCGATCCGCTGAAGTTCGGCGACTTCATCCACACGCAGAAGCGCGATCCGGAAACCAATCTCAAATCTCCCACGATGATGTGGGATTTCTGGTCGCTTTCGCCGGAATCGCTGCACCAGGTGACGATTCTCTTCTCCGACCGCGGCACTCCCGACGGCTATCGCCACATGAACGGCTACAGCAGCCACACGTTCAGCCTGATCAATGCGAAGAACGAGCTCTTCTACGTCAAGTGGCACTTCAAGACCAAGCAAGGGATCAAGAATTTCTTCCGCGAGCAAGCCGGCGCGATGGAAGGCGGCCGATCCGGACTACTCGCAGCGCGATCTCTTCCATGCCATCAAGGAAGGAAATTTCCCGAAGTGGCGCGTGTGCGTGCAGATCATGCCGGAGAAGGAAGCGGAGACGTACCACCATCAATCCGTTCGATCTGACCAAGGTGTGGCCGCACAAAGACTATCCGCTGCATGAAGTCGGCGAACTCGAACTCAACCGCAATCCCGAGAATTATTTCGCGGAAGTCGAACAGGCCGCGTTCGAACCGCGGAACGTCGCGCCGGGCATGGGTTTTTCGCCGGACAAAATGCTGCAAGCACGCCTGATCTCCTATCCAGACGCGCACCGCTACCGTCTGGGCGTAAATTACGATTCCCTGCCCGTGAACAAGCCGCAATGCCCATTTCACACTTACAACAAGGATGGCGCGATGCGCTTCGACGGCAACGGCGGCTCCGCCGTGAATTACGAGCCGAACAGTTTCGGCGGGCCAACTCAAGATCCCGAGATACACGGAGCGGCCGAAGCTGGTGACCGGCACGGTGGCGCGGCACGATCATCGCAGCGACGCCGACTACTATTCTCAACCAGGAAATCTGTTCCGCCTAATGCCCGCGGACGCCAAGCAGCGGCTGATCGACAACATCGTCTCCAGCCTCGGCAATGGCGTGCCGCAGCGGATTCAGGAGCTGCAGATTCAGCACTTCTACAAAGCCGATCCGGCGTACGGAGGCGGAGTCGCCAAGGGCCTTGGTCTGAACATCGACGCCATCATCGCAAAGAAGCAAGCCAGCGCGGCAGACTGAAAATTGTTGTTGGCCGTCTGTCTGCCGTCTGAAGCGAACCCTACTCTCTGAACAAACATGACTACCACGGGGCGAGCCACTCGGTTCGCCCCGTATCGTTCTCTAGCGCGCTGGTACGCCCGGAGATTTTGTTTTCACGCGCCGGTTTGCGGTAAGGTGTAGCGCGGTATTTCGAACAACCGAACGGCGAGGCCCATGGCAAAACTAACTTTTCTTGGCGCGGCAGGATGTGTTACCGGATCGAAATATCTCGTCGAAGCGGCGGGCAAGCGGATGCTCGTCGATTGCGGGCTATTTCAGGGCACGAACGAGCTCAAAGAGCGCAACTGGAAGCCCCTTCCCATCGATCCTGCGACGATCAACTTTGCCCTGCTGACTCACGCGCATTTGGACCACACCGGCTGGCTGCCCGTCCTGGTTAAGGATGGGTTTCGCGGCCCGATCTTCGCCAATCCCGCTACGATCGACCTGACTGGGCTTCTTCTGAAGGATTCTGCGCATCTGCAGCAAGAAGAAACAGAAAACGCTCAACGCAATAAGTGGAGCCGGCATCCCAACCCTGTCGCTCTATATGGGCCGGACGACGTGGATCCCGTGCTGAAACTACTGAAACCGATGCCGCGCAGCGGCAGCTTCGACATCAGCCCGGAGTTTCATGTGACCTCGTATGATGCCGGCCACATCCTGGGATCGTCCAGCCTGGAACTAATCATCAGCGAAAACGGAAAGAAGATTGTTGTGGTGTTTTCGGGGGACATCGGACGATACGACCAGCCGATTCTGAATGATCCGGTAACGCCGCCATCGAAAGCGGACGTGCTGCTCTGCGAGTCCACCTACGGCGACCGCGAACATGCGGAGGCGACGCGGCGGAGCTGCTGGCTGGCGATCGTCAACCGCGTGGCTAAGCGCGGCGGCTCGATCGTGATTCCGGCTTTTGCCATCGGGCGGACGCAGACGTTCATGTATTACCTGCGCCAGCTTGAGGATCAACAGCGCATCCCGCGCCTTCCGGTGTATCGTGGACAGTCCCATGGCGTTGAGCGCCACGGATTTGTACTTGAAATATAAGGAAGATCACGACCTGGAGTATTCGCGGGAGGACAGCGATGGCAAGGGCGACCCGCTGGACGTCCACGAATTTCATCTGACGCGTTCTGTGGAGGAATCGAAGGCCATCAACAACGTCAAGACACCTTGCATCATTATCTCGGCGAGCGGAATGGTCTCGGGAGGCCGTGTTCTGCACCATTTGGCGCAGCGGCTGCCGGATGCGAGGAATGCCGTTATCTTGGCAGGTTTTCAGGCCGTGGGGACGCGTGGGCGTGCCTTGCAAGAAGGCGCGAAAATGCTGAGTCTTTTTGGCCAGCAGGTGCCCGTGTCGCGCTGAAATCGTCGAAATGGGGCAATTCTCCGCTCATGCCGGGAAAAGTGAGCTATTGCGATGGCTCAGTGGCTTGCCCGCGCCCCCCAAACAGACGTATTTGACCCACGGCGAACCGGAGGCAGCGCAAGCCTTGCAAGCGCTAATTCAAGAGAAATTTAAGTGGAAAGCTGCCGTGGCCCGGTATCTCGACACTGTCGATTTGGGAATTAATGAAATCTAGAAATATTTTTGGAGAATCAGGAAACTAATTTCGCGCTGCCATCGTCTATACATACAAGACCACTCGCGGGGTAGGGGGCTAACCACCACAGGGCAACCGACCGTCAGTCTCCTACCCCTTAAAACTCCGGATGTACCAGATCTTAGATCATTTAGATGGATTTTAGAATTTATTCCCACAATCGAACTTGGGACTAAGCGCCAATTCGTGTCGTCACCGAATTGTTATATGTTCGCGGAGCCGCCACAACTTTTCCTCGGCTGCCGCAAGCGTGCTTTCCTTTTTGCAAAACGTGAAGCGGACCTGCGTAGCGCCATCGCGTGCGTCGTTGTAAAAACTGGACCCTGGCACCACAGCGACCCCCACTTTTTCCACGAGAAACTTCGCGAAAGCAACATCATCCGGGAAGCCGAAAGCGGCGATATCCGTCATGATGTAATACGCGCCGAGGGGCTTGTAGACCTTAAACCCCGCGGCCGTAAGGATTTTGAGCAACCGCTCGCGCCGCACGGTGTAGTCCGCAGCGAGCTTGTTGTAATACGACTGCGGCGATTTCAGCGCGATGGCCCCGGCTTGCTGCAGGGGCGCCGCCGCTCCCACCGTTAGAAAATCGTGCACTTTGCGGATAGCCGCCGTCGGTTCCGGCGGCGCCAGAGCCCAGCCCACGCGCCAGCCGGTGACGCTGTATGTCTTCGACATCCCGTTAATCACAATCGTGCGGTCACGCATGCCATCGATGCGCGCCATGGATATATGCTCCGTCCCGTCGTAAAGAATGTGTTCGTAGATTTCGTCGGTGATGCAATAAGCATTCCAGCGAACGCACAAGTTGCGGATAAATTCGAGTTCGCCGCGCGTAAAAACCTTTCCGGTGGGATTATTGGGCGTGTTCAGAATGATGGCTTTGGTGTGCGGGCCGAATGCCGCGGTTAATTCCTTCTCGTCGAAAGTCCAATCCGGCGGGCTCAACTTCACAAATCGGGGCGTCGCGCCGCTCAGAATCGCGTCCGGCCCGTAGTTCTCATAAAAGGGCTCAAAGACTACGATTTCATCTCCGGGGTTGATGATGGCCAGCATCGTGGACATCATCGCTTCCGTCGATCCGCAGCAAATCGTGACCTCGCGCTCGGGATCGAGCCGCAATCCTTGCGTGCGCTCAAATTTCTCGACAATGGCGTCTCGCAACGGTTTGGCGCCCCAGGTTATCGCGTATTGATTAATGTCGTCGGAAATCGCCTGCCGCGCCGCTTCCTTGATTTCCGCGGGCGCAGCGAAGTCTGGGAAATCCTTGCGAGAGATTTACCGCGCCGTGCTTCATCGCCAGCCGCGTCATCTCGCGGATCACGGATTCGGTAAACTGTTCTGCTTTCGCGGAGAGCATGCGGCGCGCTGCCTGAGCCATGCCGGATTCTGAAGGATTCATTTAGCCTGCCAGACGTTCTGGATTGTCAGTGCCATCGCGCTGAACGAAACCGGCCCTGCCGAAAGATTATCTGCCGTGCACAGCCACTGATGAAGACGCCGCGCCTGACTGACCATAAATCATCCGGTAGACCTCGGAATTGCGCAAGACGATTTGCACGTAATCGCGGGTTTCACTGAAAGGAATGGATTCCACAAGTTCCGGGATCTCGTCGTAGTTGCGCTCGGCTTTCCACGCGGCGATGCGGTCTTCCCCGGCGTCAAAAGCCGCCAGCGCGTAAGCCGGCGCTCCCGTCAATTTCACAAGCCCGGAGATATACAGCATCCCGAGTTGGATGTTGTACTCGGGCTCGAAAAGCCTGGCCGGCGAAAAGCGCACGCGAAGCTGCTTAGCCAGGAGCCGTCCGGTTTTCGGGACCACTTGCATCAACCCAATCGCGTTTTGCGCCGAAAGCGCGTCGGACTGGAAAGTGGATTCTTGCCTCATCAGTCCGGCCGCGAGCATCGGATCGAAATCGTTTTTAGCGGCTTCGCGCCGGATTACGGACTCATAGGGTAGCGGGTAGAGCACTCTCCAAACAGCAAGCGGCAGATCATCTATTTTGCGCGCGTCGAAGTTGGGAACGATGACCCGCCCATAGGCCATGCCGGCGGCGAAATGCCCCTGGTCGAAGGCAGCCTGCGCTGCTTCATAGAGAAATCGCGGCGACGAAGTGGCGAAGTACGCGTTTTTCAGCTCAAGCTCGGCGTAAGAATCGAACGCGATCGTGCGCAATGCCTGCGCGCGTGCCCAGCGGTCCGCAGCCGCAGCAGGAATCGGCTCGTCGAACGGCCGCAGCGCCGGCGCTGGCGGAATTCTTTCGAGAATCTCCGGCGCTGGCGGGTCTCCCTCGGCGGTTTGCAGCTTGCTCAAACGCCCCGCCGCCGCGCGCCCAAAATACGTCTGCGGAAACCGATCGGCGCCTTTCTGGTAGTAAGCCTGCGCCTCCGCGAGTCTGCCGCCGCGCTCGGCGCCCCGCCCAAGCCAATAGACCGCGTCCGGCGTGTTCGCTGAGGCCGGATACTTCAACAAGAACGCTTTGATCTTGTCCTCCGCGTCCGGCTGCCGATTCAGGTACGCAACCCACGCCACGCGCCATTCCGAGTTGAACGCATTCCTGCCGCCGGGGAAAGTGTCCAACACGCGTTGGTAGTACCTTGCGGCGTTGGGGCGATCGAGATTCACCCAGTAATAATTCCCGGCCGCCATGAATCCTTCTTCGTTCCATTTGCTCAGCGGATATTTCTGCGTGATCTCATTGAGCGCGGCAAACATTTCGTCCGGCTTCTTATCCGACCGGTAGAATTGCGACAGTGCATAGAGGCGTTCCGCATCGACCTCAAAATCCTGCGTCTTCAGCGCTGCCAGCAGCTTTGGGGAGCCTTTCAGCTGGACACGCGCTTGCACAATCCGCAGTTCGGCCAGCTGCCGGCTTGGGTTCTGCGGATCGCGAAGCATTCCCAGAAGTTTTTCGAACTCGACTCGCGCTTCCTTCCACTTATGAACGTCGTAGAAGGCTTGCGCGCGTTGCTGCTGCAATTCCACGCCCGGGTAGGGATACTCTTTCCCCATTTCGCGCATGATTCTCTGCAGAGCCGCGGCGGCCGGCTTGGCCTCGTCGCTCTGAGAGCTCTTATAGAAGATCGCTTGGTAATCCTTGGCAGCGCGGGCGAGTTGATGCGACGCCTGGTAGGCCTGAGCCCGCTCGAGCAGCAATGTGGACCGGCTGCCCGTGGCCGGGTACGAATTCAGCGCGTCGAGTGCGTCCTGTGGCCGGCCCAGCTCCGTCGCGAGCGGCGCAAGACTCTCAAGCAACTGCTCTTTCATCGCGGTATTGGGATAGTCGTGCTGCACCGTCTGTAAATCGGCGAGCGCATCTTTCGAGCGGCCCAGCCCGTGTTTCGCTTGCGCTGTCCAGTAAAGAACGTACTCGCGCAGAATCGTGTCCCCACTCCCTTTGTTCAACCAAACGAGGGCTTGCTGGTAGTGCTTCTGCGAGTTGTCTTCGAAACCGAGAGCCAGCGCCGCGCGTGCCCCCCAAACGTTTGCAACATTCTTCGACGCAAATGCGGAAAGTTTTGTGTATGCGCCAGGCGCCGCGTTGTGCACGTCTCGCGCAAGTTGCGCGAGTTCTTTCTGCAGCGCCTGGTCCTCGGGAGTGTCTCCCGCCACAAGCTGTGGACCAGCCGTCTCTGGGCTGCATCCGACGCGGCACGGCACGGGCGCCGGCTTTTTTATCTTTTTCTTCCTATGGTGTCGTGAAGACTGTGCGAAAACATCGGGTGTGCCAGCAGCGACCAACGCGAACGCAAGCATCGCCGCGCAGACGCATCGCGTCACCGAGGCCTGTGACCCTGCCGCAGTCTTAGCGATGCCGCGCGGGTGTGGCGTAGGGGTATTCGCCGAGGGCGTGTGCGTCGCCCTCCGCGAGGATTTCCACCATCCAGCGATAAAAGTAATCCACCGGGTGGTCCATGATGGGTTTGAAACGCCGGTCGTATTCTCGATGAGCTTTTTCAATGTCGTCTTTCAATCGGATGCAGAGATCCTTTTTTTCGCGGCCTAGCCGCACCTGATCCGGTCTCAGCATTTTAATATCTTGCATCGAAACTTTCGCCACCCGATTTGCTCGCCTGTGTAGTTCTTGCTCCTCCGGCGAAAGCTGGTTGACGTCGAACTCGTCCCCAAACTCCGGTTCTGCCGCCGGTACCGACGGCTCGATCAACTCGATCGATTCTGCTTCGGGTTCCAGCTCAATCACCGGCTCGGCGAGGCGGCGCAACGGGCGGTGCCACGCGAGGCGGCGTCTTCACCGTTGCTTGCGCCGGCGCGTGCGCCATCGGTGTAGGAACCGCGGGGTGCGGGCGCATCGGCACGGCGGCGGCTCAGCTGCGGCCGTGCTGATTAGATGCGTGATTTGCTCTTCCAGCGGAGATCGCTGCCCCGGCTGCATCGACATCGCCACGAACCGCGACAATACTTCCAGCGCAGCTGACAAAGACGCCGCCGACGTCTGCGCCCTCAGCATCGACGGCAGCGCATTCGTCGGCTTCGAACTCGCACACGCCGCTACGATATCGCCGACGGCCTGGTGCAGCTCGTCGGCATTTCGCTGAATCCGTTCGAGATTCTCTCGCAAGGCTCGTACTACGGCTTGTTCCACGGCGTTCGGCTCTTGTGCCATTCCTGTTTTCCGGGGTCGCTTGCCCTATTCCAAATGCTCTCGACCGGTCACTTCGCCCATCTAATCCAGGCGATGTACCCCGTCTCGTGATTTTGGAAGGTAAGCCGCCTGTAGTCAACCGCCTGCCCGTACCCCTGTGCCCAATCGTTGCTTACTTGCTTCGACCCAACTCCAGTAGCCACTCACGGAAATGTCGCCTTCGGCGTCCCTAACTCCGTTTCGCCGCAGTGCTATAATAATACCCAGGGGGCGACTCGGTTTCGACGGAAGCTGTCGCGGCCCGAAGGCATGCCGGGACCCACCTGCCCGTAACTTGGTGGAAACTAGAAATGCCAACAACAACTTGGCACTTGCTGCTTAATTAATTAAGCGCACGCTTCCCCGGGCTTCGCTCATGGGCCCGGTCAGAGGCGTCACACAGTGAGCTGGCCTGGGCCTTTCGGTCCGTAAGGCTCGGGCGAGAACCATCGGACTAGCTGGTTGCGTTTCTTGCTCATTCTGAGCGCCGCCGGCGAACGCGCGATCAGCCCGCAAGGGCCGGGTCGCACACCGAATTGAGATAAGCATGTAGGCTTCGTGTCGTAGCGCTTTTCGGACGGGGGTTCGACTCCCCCCGCCTCCACCATTCGTTTAGCTCCACCATCATGGGGTTGCGATACCTGGCGCGCAGTATCGCCAGTCGTTGAACTATTAAGTCGTCCGGCTACTGGACCACCAGCGTCAGTGGAATGGACTCGCTTCCCTGCGACGTCGTGGCCACAAAGTTCACCGTATACGTCCCAGCAGGCGTCTGAAATGCAACCGGCGGAGGAGTTGTGCCGCTTGGTCCCCCACCGCATCCAATCACGGGCATTGAGCTCAGCAGTAGTCCAGCCACGAGGAGCTTCGCCCTGTGACGGGAACGCCCTCCTACAGAACCTATCCCGAAAACAGCCATCGATAGCAGCACGAAAGGCAAGACTAGCACGGCTGTAGCTGGAACACTCGCTTGTTTCAACGCTGCTGACTGCGATCGCTGCTGCGTGATAATCGTGACCGTGACAGTCTGCGCACCGCTCGTCAGAGTTATGCCTGGAGTATTGAAGTTGCAAGACGCGTACTGGGGCAAGTTTGTGCAGCTAAACGTGGCCTGCCCTGTCAAACCTCCCTGAGCCGCAACGCTGAGGCTGTAGTTCGCTGTACCTCCACCACTCACCGTCGCACTCGTTCCTGAGTTCCCCGTTCCGATGATTTGAATATTGCCGCCGACACCGCTCAGCGTCACCGATTGAGTCTTGGACGCATCATTGTCATTAATCGTCAGGAATCCCGATCGCGCCCCGGCAACAGTAGGTTTAAACGTCACCGTGACTGGACAACTCGACCCAGCTGCGATGGTTTTACAAGTACTGTTCTCCAAGAAGTCGCCGCTCGCCGTGATACTGGAAATCTGCAGTGGCGCGGTGCCAATGTTGGATATCGTCACCGTTTGCGCTGATGAGGATGTGCCCACCAATTGAACTGGGAAGGTCAGAAAATTGGTTGAAAGTCCGACACTCGTCTGAGTTTGGGCCGGCGTGACGACCAGCTCAAGATTTGCCACATCGCCCGATGTATCGCTCAGGACAATCTGCACATCTCCCGGCTCCGATAAGATGGCCGCAGGGATTGTGACACTTAGCTGGCTACCGCTCGTAACGGTTACGCTCAGTGCGTCCCCGTTGACCGTGAGGGAATCCCCCGAAGCGAATCCTCCACCGGAGATGGTTAGCGGTAAGTCCGCGCTACCCGCAGGCACGCTGGTCGGCGACAGGCCCGACACATAAAACTGCGATGGAGCCGCCTTGCCGCTCGTGAGGCTCGTGTGCATTAGATACACGCCATTCGTGGCAGCGACCGCTAATCCGTCGCTACCCCAGCGGAAAATGTCCGTCGCGATATTCTGGGACGATTCTGGCATAACCACTGACCCGACCTGCTGTTGTGTAGAAAGATCGAACGCCTCGATCCCCAAGCCCGCGAACTGAGTTTGCAGTCCGCTTACACCTCCTGCAAAATAAACTCGTGAAGCCGGGAGATCCACTCGAATCCCCGGCGAGTATGGCAGTGGACCAATATTGCCGGTAATTGCCAGAGTGCTCGGATTAATGATCTGTCCGTTGCTTACGTAAATGGATTTTCCATCCGTATCAAGAACCCCTCCTCCAGGTGAAGTCGATGAGAAGTTCTGTGCCGTCTGAGATTCCGTTATCCCTCCACTGTTGATGGAAAACTCGTAAAGCGTCGACGGGATTTGAAAAAGTGTTGTGCCATAAAGCGTTAACGCGTTGCTTCCCACGAATAGCAGTGAATCGGGCTCCGCTTGCTCCTGCAGGAATTGTGTGGGCCGCGCCACCGCGTCGTCGAAGACAGCCACACCTTGTCCGCAAGGTCCAAACCCAACTCCACATAGCGTCACGGCCCAAGTGTGCGGTTGCCCCGGAAACACCCGAATTGCATCCGCGACCATCGGATTTTGAAAAATGAGATCGTTCCCTAGACCAACCGCGAAATTTACGGTTCCGGCGGGAATGGCTACTTGGGCGACCTTCTTGTCCGTATCCAAGCCCACATAGAGCAAGCTGCCATCATCTGAAATGGCTAGCTGATTGGGTCCGTTTCCAGCAGAAAAGCTCTTCGTTATCTTCCCTGCCGCGGGATCAATCACGACGATCTGCCCCGGATCAGTGGCCGACTGCGCCGAAATGCTCGCATAGACCAACCCAGACTTCGGCTCAAACACCGAATGCAAGATTCCCAGATTTCGGATCGGCTGGTAGATCAGGCCCAAACCGGTGTTCGACGTGCCTCCTCCAGGACTCGGATTTGTGATCATTACTTGCACCTCAGCCGCCCCTGCCAGATCGGAAGGAGTCAGAACTGCGGCAATTTCTTGACCACTGATGTAGACCAACGTTCGAGGTGAGCCATTCACGTTGATTTGCGAACCCGGGAAAAAGCCATTTCCCACCACCAGCAAGAAAGGGTTCCGTGTGTCGGTTGGAATGGCCTCAATCGCGGCAATGCTCGGTGAGGAATAAAACGTAAGTCCGTTTCCAATCAACTGAATTACATGGGGACTGCCCGGCACGTTGTCGGCAATTGTAAGCGTTCCAGTGCGCTGGCCCGGCTGTGTTGGACTAAACGTGATTCCGAGTTGGCAAACGAGGTTACCGGGGGTGAATGGGTTGAGCGGTTCTATCGGCGAAGGACACAGACTGGTGTCGACCGAGAAATCTCCCGTAGCGGTGACGCTGTTGACGATCCAATTCGCGTCGCCTGAGTTCTCGAAAAACACAATGAATTTACCTTGCGTGCCGACAAGAAGGTCGCTCACTTGTATCGTCGGCGGAAAGAAGAGCTGCGGCAGTCCCCCTTGTCCCGAGAAAGAAATGGTCTGTTGAGTTATGGCGGCGTTGTCCGTCAGCGTAATCGTTCCAGAGGAAACGCTCGTGTCAATCGGCGTAAACGTCAGTTGCACCGCGCAGGTATTCCCAGCCGCAATCGCTCCGCAACTCTGTGCCCCCGTCACCACCGCCAGCGACGAAGTCACCGATGAGATCTGCAGTGGCGCGTTCCCACAATTCGTTACCGTCAGGGCTACTGTTTCTGGCGTGTTGACCAGTACTGTTGGAAAACTGACGAACGCCGAAGAGAAACACACTGACGGCGCCGGCGTGCCAAGATCCAACTTACTGATGAAACTGTGTTGGTATCCCACTAGCGGATTGTTCGGTGGTGGCGGAGCCTGCTGAAAACTGTTCGGGGTGGTCGGAAAATGGTTGGCAAGGGTAGTTCCGACCACTACCGCATTGTTCATGGGGTCGAACGTGAGGGCTGAGAAGCTCGATCCAGCATACGAGTCGCTTGAGTTGGTACTGCTGAGAAAGCTGCCGAAGAGGAGTGAACTCAGGTTCTTGTCCAACTCTGCCAAAACCATCGCCGCTGCGGTTTCAGAAGTTCGGTACGTTGAGACAAACGGGTTCTGCAAGGGAAAATCAGAGGAAAGCGCATAGCCACCCACGAGGACGTTCGAATTATTGTCCAGCGCGACGCCCCGGAAAGTAGAACCACCGGTTCCCGACAAATAAGTAGCAGCGAGCACAGACTTTCCGAGAGGATCGATCTTCAAAATGTATCCGCCACAGCAACTATTAACATTGGTCATTGGGGTTTTCTGGTAAGAATTGGGACCCACGGGCAGATTTGTCTCGTTGGTTGCCCCTGCGATGTAGAAATCTCCCATGGCGTCCGCCGCCAGTGCGGCCGCGCCAGTAGTCCCGGGAAGGTAAGTCGCGAAGTTAAGTGCGGACGCCGTTGCATTGAGTTGGAGCAGAAAGCCCGCTGTGGGGTCGATCGCATTCGAAATCTTGGGAATCGTAGCCAATGGTGCGCCTGGAGTGGTCGGCAAACCAATTCCACCTAAACCGGCAACAGTGACTTGGCCCTTCGCGTCCACGACGATGCCTTCACTCACGAAATTGTCGGCATACGCCGTTCCTACGGGCCGGGGAACATTGCCTGGAACCAGGGTCGAGTAAACCAGCTTCCCAGTCGGATCGAGCTTGAGAACGAACATTGTGTCGTAGGGGTAGCTGCTTGGCGTAGAGTCGAGAGTGCCGGCTGTGAGCTGAAAGTTGGCATCGTAAGTAGTTCCTGCCAGATACGCATTACCTGCTTGATCCACCGCCATCTTCCCGCTTTGGCCGTCAGTGTAGAAACCTTCCTCGCCACCGACCAATCCTGAATAGTTAAGCGCGGAGCCATCAGGTTTAAGTGAGGCGACGAAATAGTAGTTCGAATTGAGGAATGCGATCGTGAGCGGCAGAACAGACCCTGTATGAGGAAAATCGCCAGACTGGGAAACACCGGCAACATAAATGTTTCCCGTCTTGTCGAGCCCGATCGAATACCCCAAAGCTCCATTCGAGCCGCCTAGAAAGGTCGAATACAAGAGCGTGTGTCCAGTTGGATCCAATTTAGAAATAAAAGCTTCGTTGGTTTGACTCACATCCGAACAGGGTGGGCAGAGCGGATTATTCGCGTTCGTGATCGGAAAATCCGTTGAACCGGTGAATCCTGTTACATAAATATTTCCAGAAGGGTCGGCCGTCACCGCCGTAATCAAGTCGGCGCTGCTACCATCCAAATAGGTCGAGAACCCAAACACGGGATCGATGATCAGCTCGTGCTTGTGATCGTACTCGCCAACCTGAAATTTCACTCGCCGCTTGCCTGCCAAAACAAACTTCGCGCGAACCTCATTTCGTGCCGTTCCAAAATCCTGATAAGCGATCGGCCTGTTTAGCCGAACTACCGCACCATCAACCGTAGCCTCCAAATCGCCCGACGCCGTCACCCGCAGTGGCCTATCAAATTGCAGAGTAATTTCCGATGGGTTGACACCAGGTGCGACGATGAAGTCGTTCTCGAGCTGGTTTTCGCTACCGTGGTAAGACAGATCCACTCCCGGATATATCTGCACGTAGCGAATTCGCCCGAATTGCGGAACCCCGCGCAGCCAGCGAGTCTCATCCGAGCCTATCAGGTAGTTCGAATACCCAGGAAGCTGATCTTCGCCAATGAGCTGGGCCTGTTTCGTCGCCCCCATCCACCGAATCCGCAAACGCCCAGCGCGATTCCCAGAGATGGGAACGAACACATCCATCCCCTGCGAGGAATAAAACGTTTCTGAACCGCTTCGTCGCGCCAGAAATTGATATGAAGCTGGTGCTTGTCCCTCATTCTGCTCAAACACAAGGGGAAGCGAAGCGCTCCGCAACTTTGCCTCTTGCGCGAGTATCCTTGAAGGCTGCGTTCCTAAGAAAACGCTAATCAAAATAAACGCGGAGATAGTTAAGGCTGGACGAACGGGCATGGGAATGGCCTCCAAATGTTCCTGCGGAAGGAGTTACTATACCGCGATTTGACTTAGAATGACAACATCGACCTCGACCATACTCATTTCATCAACACAGATCTGAGTTGGCGTGAAACCCCTCGTTCACTCACAAATCAAACCCACGCGGAGAGTGCCCCAGGTTCGGTGTTTGAACCTGGGTCTTGGGGTGTACACGAGCGGAGCGAGCTCTTCCAGCGCGGCGGCGTCACCATCGCTCCAGCGCTTGAGAAGTTCAGTGATTCCTTTGGACTTAGGAAGAGTCAAGGTACGCGAGCCCGGGACAAGGCATCCTTTGGGGTCAGGACGCTACGCCCCTTCTCCCGAGTCAATGTACTTTAACGATTAAAACGACATCGTCATTCTAACTCCGCGTGGAGAGGTTTCTTCTTGTGGCAAAATGGGGGATGTAGAGCCGGGGATGGGAGCGCATTTACTGCGACACACTCCTTTTAAGCGCAGTGGCGCTTCCTGGCGCTCGGCAAGACGCGCCTGAGGTTTGAGCATTGAAATTGTGTCAGTTCGCGCGTTCGCTCCTGAAAAAGACAAGGGGCATGACTTGGTCGGGGATGGCCTTCAAGGTTATTCTGGCTCACCGGCACTCAACTAGGCCCAGGTGCTTCAAAATCGGCTGACACACTATATTTTGGCCTCTTGAATAATAGATAAGCTGCTTGTTTTCAGTAGTTTCAAGGATATCGACTCTGCCCGCATCCGTTTTGCCTGAAGGGCCAAGGCTATCGGCGAAGTTCGCGGCAGGGAGCGTCGGAACGACCTATTGCACACCTAGAAACACCGCTTCCAATCCCAGCCACAGCCGCCCTTCACTGCCTCAGAATAGAAGGAGCCGTTGGGGACGGCTACCCAGTTTGCCTTTGCCGTGCCCTCCGGCTCGGATTTACAACGTCCAATGACGCTCGAAAGGATACAAGTCTATGAAACGCTTGCTCTTACTTAGCATCGTGATGGTGGTTTTCGCCGTTCCGTCGCGCGCCCAGTCCGCCGACGCCTCCATTGGATACTCCTATTTCCGCCTCGGCGGCGGGGGAGGCCTCAACCAGAATGGCATCAGCGGTTCCGTCGCCTACAAGCCCATCCCCTTCCTGGGCCTCGTCGGTGACTTCGGCGCGTACCACGCTTCACCCTCCGGCGTTTCCTTAAACACGTACACTTTTCTTTTCGGTCCGCGCATCATCATGCACAATCCAACGAATATCACTCCCTTTGTTCAGTTCCTCGCAGGTGCTGGGCGTTTGACCGCACTCGGCGGCTCATCCACGGACTTCGCCTTCAGCGCTGGCGGCGGCGTGGATATCGGTGTTTTGCCGCACTTGGCTCTGCGCCCGCAACTAGATTACGTCGGCCTCCGCAATTCCGGGAACACGGCCAACTGCACCCGCGTCTCGATTAGCGCCGTCGTCCGCTTCTGACGCCGCCGCGGCAGACTCACTTGACCGAGGCGGTGCGCCCGAGCCTCTTGCTATATCGCGCGCGGCCGCCCCGGTTGTTGTTTTACGTCGTGCTTCACCGCTCCATTTCCCTTGGCCGTTCGCTTTCGTTAACAGCGCTCGATCGCGCGGCCGAAACTTCCGCCGCGATTCGTACGTCCCTCATTCAAACGAATCCGCGCGATAGCGAAGGCGAGAGGAGCTAAGAAGTTGGGCGGGATCACAGAACTATGTTCGCAGACAGCCCCAGTACCGTTTTTCTACATCGCATCAGCCTGGCTGCGGTCGGGATGCAGACGCCGCCCTACGGCCACGACTTCCATAACTCGCAATCGAGGGACGCATGGCTCCGGTTCTAGTCTGCCTCATCCTGATCCTGTGTCTGCTGATCTCAGTCGTCAAGTACACGCTCGCACTAATTCTTAAGTGGTCGGTTCCGAAAGCCGTCGTCAAAAAAGACTACACTTATCAGCCCACCGTGAGCGTCCTCATGCCTTGTTTCAACGAGGGGAAGACGGTCTACGAGACCATCGAGAGCATCAGCAAGAGCAATTATCCAAACGACAAGTTTGAAGTGATCGCCCAGGACGATTGCTCCGTGGACGACAGCTACGAGTGGATGCTCAAAGCTCAGCGTGACTTCGACAACGTAAAAATAAGGGTGGGCCGGAACACTGTGAACAGCGGGAAAGCCCGCTCCGTTTGCAATGCGCTGCAAAACTCCACCTCAGAACTCGTAATCTCAATCGACTCCGATTGCATCTTTCATCCCGACGCGATCCAGGAGCTTGCTGCTTGTTTCTCCGAGTCCAAGATCGGCTCCGTCGGCGGCAGAGTCGGAGTCAGAAATCCCAATGAAAGCATGATCACCGCCATCCAGACGTTCATCTACTACACAGCGTTCCAGCTCTACAAGGTTCCCGAGAACTGGACACGCAGCGTAGGCTGCATCAGCGGATGCCTTTTCGCCATCCGGCGCGAGCTCCTGCTCGAGATCGAACCGAAAATTCGCAGTCGCCACTGGTTCGGCATTCCCGTCAATCAGGGTGAAGACCGCTTCCTCACCCATCAAACTCTTCTTCGCGGGTACGGCACTTACATCAACAACGACGCCCTCTGCTGGACCACCGTGCCCGCCACTTTGCCCAAACTCTTCACGCAGCAGCTTCGCTGGCGGCGCAGCATCGTTCGCGATCTTTTCTACACGCTCAGAACACTCCCCAAGCACGTCTGGACGCTTCATCCCAACACTGTACTGACACTGGTCCTGACACCCCTCGGCGCGCTCCTCGGTTTGCTCGTAGCCCTCACCATGCTTTCCAGCAACCCTCTGGAGTGGGCTGGGCCGGCGCCCCTTATGCTCTATATCGGCCTAGCGGCAATCCTCAGCTGGGTTATCCGAAAATATAGCGCCAAGGAAGCGGTTAACAATCCGCTCGCATTTGGAGCTTATCTGGCTTGGTCAATCGTCAGCAGTTTATTCATCACCCCTCTAGCCCTCTGCACTCTGGATTCCAGGGACTGGGGTACGCGTTCAAAGAAACCGGAGGCCAACGATGGCGACGACACCCGTCAAGAAAGCGCTGGCTGATCCAAAGCCTTCCGTCTTCCAGCCGATGGTCTATAAGTCGGTCGTCACGATTTACCGCATCTTTGCCATCGCCACACTTTACCTCGTGCTCGGCGGCGTCCTTGCCTACGGCTTCGTCATGGCCTTCTACGCCCTCAACACTTCCTGGGCTGCGCCTGTAATTCTTTCTCCCACCGATGACAAGAGTCTCGATTTCACGGAGAAGCTGGTAACCAGCCGGCAAACGCTGGAAGGGCTGAACGTGGATAAGAAGCGCCTGGAGGAAGGCGTCGCGGAAATGAACAAGCACAAGGCCGCCCTGCTGGCCCTCGAGCCCGAACTTCAAGCCGCTATCACCCGCGAAAAAAAACACAACCAGGCCACCGGCCCGGAGCTCCTGGAACTCGACAAGCAGAAGCAGGCTGACAACCTGAAAACCCAAGCGGTCATGGCCCAAGTCAAACAAGTGGAAGCCACCATCGACAAAGATCTCGCCGCCGGCTTGATCACCAAAGGCGATGCCGCCACTCAGCGGGCGGCCCTAAATCAGGCCCAGAGTTCCTACACCGACAGCAAGATCGGCGAAGTCCTTCTCACAGACAACATTCTTGAGAAGACCACCACCGACACCAAATCCCTCGACGTCCTCGACAAACAGGCCGAGCTGATCTCAGAAATTGCCCAGCTTGACATCGCCATCGGCGTAGCCCAAAAACAGCTCCACGAAGAAGACCAACAGATTGATCGCCTGCGGCAGGCTCTCACCACCGCGAAGCAGACGCCCTATTACCTCACCGCGTCCGGGGAGCGCACGGTCTACTTCGCTTTCGTTCCCTATGAAAACCGCAACATCGTCTCTGCAGGCACGGCGGTTTACGACTGCTACCTGAACATGGTCGCCTGCAAGAAAGTCGGCACGGTGAAGCAGATTTTTGGGGGCGAAGAACACGCCGTCCATCCCATCTTTCGCACGGACATGCGCGGCTTCCTCATCCAGCTTCAGCTCGACCATCCAGAATCCGCGAAATCGAAAACCGTGTTCCTCAATCGCAAACCTCTTTTCTTCTAAGGAGACGCTAGATGCCCTTGACCAATGTAAAGCCCCAAGCGTTCATTGGAAAAGTCTGTGCAGGTCTCGCCGTTGTCCTGACGTTGATTCCCGTTGCAGTTGCAGACGATGAGGATCAGCAAGCCTACTGCAGGTACGTCACTCAGCAAGCCGCCGCGCAGCGCGACCTTCTGCTCGCTCCAAGCGCCATCGGCGGCGTGACCCAGCCCAACACCGGCTTGCCCATGCAGTTGGTCTGGGGAGTTTCCGGAAGCCTTTCCAACATGCGGAAGGCTGGCCTCACCATGGACGCAGCCCGCAAAGATTGCGAGCTCTACACCGCTTCTGCTTCCGCGCAGCAGGCCATTCAATATGCTCTGCCAAACCTCGAGAAGCAGGCCCTGGAACACCGACTGGCCCTGATTCAACAAGCCTCCAACACTCTCGACTCCCTCCTGGCCGCAACCACAAAAATGCTCGATGCGCAAAACATGACGCGCCCCATGGCCTTCGCGTTGCATACCACCAAAATCAAACTCGAATCCGATCGCGCCGACACGCAATCCAGGATTGTCGCCATCTATGCTCCGCAACTGAGCGATAGACCCCTGAAGGAACTCGTCGCCGCGAAGCAGGACGGCGAAGTGAACGAGCGGCGCGCCGTCTCCAAACTGAACCGCCAGAATGACTGGGACGTGGCGCTTTCCGTCGGCGCGCACCAGCAGATCAATCCATTGGTCGGAAATCCGGGAGCCTACGGCGAGGTAACGGTGAGCTACAATCTTGCCAGTCACGCCATCAACAAGCATCTCGACCAGGCCGACGCTGCCTACGATGATTGGAAAAAGGTTCAAGAAGGTGACGTTATTCGCAACGCCAACGTCCTCAAGCAGCAGCTTGTCGCCGGCATTTCCGTTCAGGACAGCAGACTCAAAGCTCTCCAGCAGCAACAAAAGCAAATCGAAAACAATCTCCAGCTCCTCGGCCCCGCGGAAACCTCTGCTGCCATGGATTTCCTCAACCAGTTGACCACCGCGAAGTTACTCCTCGAAATCGAAATCGGCGATTCCGGATTTCGCCTCAACATTCTGAAGGAGTTTCTGGAAAGAAATTTCTAAGCTGATTTTCAACACTGAATTCTCAAACACCAGCAGGCGGGTGTCGCACTCGCCGGTTTTACGTGCGGGTTTAGAATCCACTGCAACCCCCATGAGAATCGCACCCCCCATGAGTCTTGGGATTCCAAGTCGCATTTTTTTCCTAAATGGGAGCTCCTTTTCCATCTGCAAATCGGATATTGCCATCGAGTGGTTTAGACCCAACCCCTGGCAAGTGGAATATGCAATGTGAAATTAAAGAGCAAAGGTGTTCGAAACGAAACATACCTCCGCCTTCCTCGCGACTAGAGTAGTCTCTGCGCGCTGTTTCTTGCATGCAAACAGACACCAGGGCGCTCTGGAACGGTGAGATCTCAGACGATCCCGATTTGGAAGGCACGGGCATTGGCGAAAAGGTCCCCGGGAAATTCAGAATAAAATTGGCCACGCACAGAAAGCCTTCGGCATATCGATCCTTTTCCATCCAGCGGAATAGCTGGCCGTTTGGAAGTTGCATGAACATATTGAAGCAGCCCTAGGAAACGTGTCGAAGATGCAGCAGGCAAAAAGCCTGCCGTAAAGGAAGGGTACGATGAGCTACAACAACTGGTCGAACAAATACACTACATTTGCCGTGGGCATGGGAGTGGGCGCTCTGCTTGCCCTGCTCTTTGCTCCAGCCTCGGGAGAAGATACGCGCGACTACATTTCCAGCACCGTGAAAAAAGGTGTTAAAGATGTTGCCTCGACAGGAAAGCGCTGGACTCGCCGAGCGCAAGCGTCCGTGGACGACGTCAAAGCCACCGTCGCCGGCGCCGTGGAAGCCGGCAAAGAAGCGTACCGCACTGTCAGAGACGCCTGAGTCTTTCCTCTGATGAACCTGGGTTGAAGACCGGCGATATTACCGGAGTTTGCTCGCATTAAAGGAGGCTTGCTGTGAAATCTGAAAAAGAAGAAACCACAGACCATTCCGCCGGTCAAATCTCGCGTGATGATTTGATCGAGCTGCTGAATGAAGATCTCTCGGGCGAATACCAGGCCATCATCTCCTACGTCGTCTATTCGCAAGTCTTAAGCGGGGCCGAGTATATGAGCATCGCTGGCGAACTTGAGAAACACGCCGCGGAAGAGCTCAGCCACGCCCTGATCATCTCAGAACAAATCGACTATCTCGGCGGCATGCCCGCTGTCCTGCCAAAGCACGTTCGCACTTCGAAGAAACCCAAAGAAATGCTCCAGTTCGATCTCGAAAACGAGATGGCCACCATCCGCCGCTACCGCGAGCGCGTCCTTCAATGCGAAAGCCTGGGCGAGTACGCCATGGCCGAACATATCCGCGAAATTCTCAAGGACGAACAAGACCATCTAATCGCCCTGGCCACCGCCCTCGGCGAAGAGGTCCCACGCGTGCAAAGCGCAGCAAGCGCTGCCAGCGCCCGCGCCGGCAGGTAAACGAGCGAAGAACGCCTGACGCCGACTATCTCGATTACAATCGGAAGACGACGAACCATGCCGATGAAAAATCCACCCCATCCAGGCGGCTTTTTGCTGTGCCAGTGCACCGGGCACCCGGGCGGAGCAGTCAAAAAGCCCAAACGCAAAATCAGCGTATGGGGCACCGGGCAAGATCGCAAAGGGCGTCGGCGGAAGAATGGAGAAGTGGCGGAGTGACAGAATGACCGACCACAAATGGATTCCGGTTTCAGCACGTATGCCGCACGATGGTCAACTCGTGGTACTGAGAATGATGGAAAGCATATACAAAGAAGTTCACCATGCAATTGAACGGTACAGAGGTGAACAGCGCGATTGGGTGATAACAGCGCACGCAAAAATGGACGCCGGGCTAGACGTTATAGCGAGATTTGCGCTTCCTGATTGACTCGAAGCGCGACAGGAGACGACAAACTATGACGGTCAAAGAATTGAGAGAGAAACTGGCAAAATTCGACGACGGGAAGAGCGTCACCGTCTTTTGGGAAAACGGAAGCGAGCAAAACTTCTTTGAGGTAGAAAACCTTTCAATGCCCGGTGGAACAGCAAAGATAGTCGGCGGCAAGAAGGCATTCGTATTTGGTCCCGGTTCGTCCGACTTGGTTTTCATCAACGTCACTAAAGATTAGCCGCCGCGACCGCGTCGAACGGCGAAGAGCCAGGAGGGCGGGTTCCACTCAGCGCGGCCGCGTGGTCAGCCCGGATTGTTTCCAGAGCTTCTCCCAATGCCAGACGCCGGGAGTTTTGTCGAGGATGCGGTAGCCGATCTGGTGGGCCAGCATCAAAATCTGGCCGCGATGATGCGCCTCGTGCGAGAACATGTAAGCGAACATGGTCCCTCCGGCCGGCCACGTTTGCGACCAACTGCCGCGAGAGAATTTTGCAACGCGGCGATTCGGAGCGGCCGACAACGCATCTGTCAACATGCGCAGGCACTGCGCGGCGCTTTTCTTGTGCGCGGCGGCAGCCTGCTTCATGCTGCACCGGTCGGGCTCAAGCGGCGCCGGACACTTCAGATGCGGCGCGGAATTCTTCAGCCACACAAGACGGTTGTTGTGCAGATGCGCGAAGATTGCCGCGATGGTCCGGCCATTGCCTTTTTCGCCCGGCGGCTGGGCACGCCACGCACGAACGTCGAGATTCGAGAGGATGAGCTGGTTCATGGCGTCGTTGCTCGCGTAGGTTTCGAGCAGGCTGTCGCGAATCTCGGCCAGCGCCGCATAGGATCCAGATGTCTCCGCGCGGGGTTCGAGTGCCATTGAAGCTCCGCCAATTTGCCGGGTTTTCCGATTTGGACTCCTAGCTCGGGCATCCTAATGCTCCGTTTGTCCTCGACGCAATAAATTTGTGGCTAGCGCAGTCCCCAGCGAGCCTGCTGGCAGGTGGCCGCCCCTTATGTCCGCATTTAGTCTTTGCGTGGCCCATCCTTGCGGTTCGTGCAAGGGTGGCACTGTCTTTTGCTGGCTCCGTCCTTTCCTTCTGTTTGTTTTGGCCTTTGAACGCCTGCCCGCCGCCGTTCGCCCTCCTATTTCGCCCGTTCAACCCCTGAATTCTACCTTTCCATGTAAAATACTTTACCTTCCGGTACTCGGATGCTACCATTTCCCATGTTCTTCTCGCCACCCACCTCCCCACGGAATTGGTCCCTGCGAACCCTTCCGCTCCATTCCAATCGGTGTCATCCTGAGCGTAGCGAAGTATCTGCTTTTCTGCCGCTTCTCGCCACTAAGTCCTTCAGAATCCGCACTTCCAAAACACAGGACTTAAAACCCTTTAGAATGAACACTTACGAAAAAACCGGGGGGAGGTGGGCACATCCTTCAAGCCAGAGGCTTCACTCCCTTCCGCGGGTCACGGAACACGGGTCACGGATCACGCCTCGGCGAAGAGCCGAGAATTCCCCCGTGCTATACTCCCGCGCGTTTGCGCTACAGAATATCCCAGCTCTGCACACGCCCCGGCAGGAGGCAGCCAGTCACGTGATCACGTTGCCGGAAACCTTCAATGTCGCGACGCATTTTGTGGATCGCAATGTCCAGGAGGGACGCGGCGCAAAGGTCGCCATCGAATGCGGCGACGAGCGCGTCACTTATCAGCAACTGCTGGAAAAAACCAACTCTGTTGGCAATGCCCTGCTCGGCCTCGGCGTCCGCCCGGAAGAACGCGTCCTCCTTCTGCTACTGGACACGCCGGAGTTCCTCTACTCATTTTTTGGTGCAATCAAGATCGGCGCCGTGGCCGTTCCCGTCAACACGCAAGCGAAACCCCAGGATTACGAATACATCCTGAACGACTGTCGCGCGCGTATCGTTCTCGTCAGCGAACCGCTGCTGCCACATTTGCAATCGATTCGGCGGGAAAAACTTCATTATTTGCGGGAGATTGTCGTAAGCGAAGTAAAGCAAAATATTCCATCGGAAGCTCAGCCTTCGCATTCACATCACTCTTTGCAAAATCTGATTGCTTCCGCCTCTCCGGAATTGGAAGCGGCGCTGACCAGCAAAGACGAGCCCGCGTTCTGGCTCTACTCTTCGGGAAGCACCGGCGCCTCCAAGGGCTGCGTGCATCTTCATCACGACATGGTTGTGTGCTGCGAGTTGTACGCCAAAGGCATCTTGCAAATGAAGGAAAGCGACCGCTGCTTCAGCGTCGCACGACTATTTTTCGCCTATGGTCTCGGAAACGCCGGTTACTTCCCTCTCGGCTGCGGGGCCACAACGATTCTCTCGCCCGTACGCCCCGCGCCAGCCACGATTTTCGCCGACATCGAGCGCTACAGGCCGACTCTGTTCTACTCCGTGCCGACGAATTACGCGGCGCTTCTCGCGTATCACCGCGAAGATGGAAGGGAGTTCGATCTCTCGAGCGTGCGTCACGCCATCTCCGCGGGCGAGTCGCTTCCCGCACCGCTATTCCAACGATTCAAAGAGCGCTTTGGCGTCGAAATTCTTGATTCGCTCGGCTCGACGGAGACTTTGCAAATGGTCATCGCCAATCGCCCCGGCGAAGCAAGGCCGGGTTCGAGTGGAAAACTCATCCCTGGTTACGAAGCCAAAATTGTCGACGAAAACGGAAACGCCGTCGCTCCCAACGAAATTGGCGATCTCATGATTAAGGGAGACTCCACCTGCTCGGGCTACTGGAACAAACACGAAAAAACGAAGGAAACTTTTGTCGGCGACTGGTTTCGCACCGGCGACAAATACTATCAGGATGAAGAGGGCTACTTTTGGTATGCCGGACGCGCCAACGATCTCTTTAAGGTTAACGGACTTTGGTTGAGTCCCGCGGAAGTCGAGAGCGCTTTGATCGCGCATCCCGCGGTGCGCGAAGCAGCTGTCGTGGCCCGCGAAGACGAGGACGGCCTCACGAAACCCGCGGCGTTCGTGGTGCTAAGTTCCGAGTTCACTCCCAGCGAGCAGCTGGCTCATGAACTCCAAGAAATGGTCGGAAAGAAAATAGGCGGCTACAAGCGGCCGCGGTGGATTGACTTTCTTGCTGAAATTCCCAAGACGGCAACGGGGAAATTACAGCGATTCAAGCTTCGCGAACTGCAAGATCAACGCGCGCACGATGCTTCGTAGTATTCGCAGAGATGCTACGCATAGAACAGGCTGGTGTCGGCGGACAAACCCGCCAGTTCAGCAGCGCAACTCGTCGGCCCTTGCACGACAAACCGCCGGTGGTAGAGCAGCAAGGCGCGCAACCCGGCAAGCTCTTCGCCGCCGCCGGCTCTTCCCGGGCCGCCATGCAGGCAACTCGGCACAACGTTGCCATGGCCGGTGTATTGGGCGCCGACGCTGGAGTCAACAATCATGATGCGCCCATGAAGATCGCCGATGCCGAGCACGACAGTTTGAAGAAATGCGGAATCATTCGCAAAAATCGAAGCAACGAGTGATCCCAGTCCTCGCCTCGCAATCGCAATGAGATCTTCTACTCCGTCGTAGGCGACCAGCGTCGCCACCGGGCCAAACACTTCGACGTCATGGACAAACTTTGCATCGAGACCTTTTTCGCAAGCGAGCAGAGTCGGCTGAACAAACGCAGATTTTTGCGGATCGGCATCGATCGGCTGAAACTTTTCATCGCCGCCAAACAACACCGTGCATTCTGCTTTCAACTGTCTTAGTCCTTCAAAACAGGCCGCCTGCTGCGCTTTGTTCACCACCGGACCGACTTTTACTTCCGCATTGCGTGGATTGCCCACTTTCATGGAACTCAACCGGGCGGCGATCGCGTCGCCGACGGCTTTGAGATGTTGCCGGGGAACCAAGACCCGCCGGATCGCAGTGCATTTCTGTCCGGCCTTTAGCGTCATTTCGCGCACGACTTCTTTGACGAGGAGGTCGAACAGATCAGTTCCGGGAGCGGCGTCCGGCCCGAGAATCGTGGAGTTGAGGCTGTCCGCTTCGATGTTGAGGCGAACGGAGCGGCGCAAAACATTTGCATGCGAGCGAATGCGGGCCGCCGTGTCCGCCGAACCGGTGAAGGAAACGATGTCGCTCTCGCAAACATGATCCAGAAGATCGCGCGCCGAGCCGCACACAATGGAGATTGACCCGGGCGGCAAGATATTTGCCTTCACGATGTCTTCAACCATGCGATGGGCCAGCCAAGCCGTCGGCGGAAGCGGGCTTGATCACGATGGGAACGCCGGAAAGCAGCGCGGGCGCAGCCTTTTCACACACGCCCCAAGCAGGGAAATTAAACGCATTGATAAAAACCGCTGCGCCTTTTGCCGGCAACAAAAAATGTTGTCCAACAAAAACGCCCGTCTTCGAAATGGAAACCGGCGCGCCTTCCTTTAGAATTTTTCCATCGGCGAGAGCCTGCCCAATTTTCGCATAATACTTCATGGTGTAGATCGCGCCGTCCACATCGAACGATGCGTCGGCCTGATTGGCGCCGAGATTCAGCAGCGAAATACGGAAGTACTCATCGCGATTTGCAGCCAGCGTTTCGGCAATTTTGCCGAGCAACTCTGCGCGCTGGCGATACGTCAGCATGCGAAGCGCGGGGCCGCCGTTCGAACGCGCAAACTCCAGAGCTGCCTTCGACGTCCACGCCTTGTGACGAAATGCGTGCCAATTCCTCGCCAGTGACGGGATCAAAGAGAGGCTCTCCGGGGCCGGCGCCGTCTTTCCATTGACCCGATACATAATTCGGCAGCTTCATTTGTGACCTCCGCTGAGCGCGTGACGCCGGTTCGAATCTTCGCACAGTTCGAATCCATGCTTTGACGCCGGATAGTTCGAAATTGAGGCCATGCGGATGCGAGAACGGGAGATGATAGCACGGCATCGGCAGAATACTGCATGTTCCGATGGAGCCATTCCCAAGGAGTGCTGAGGCAGAAAACTTCAAGAGGTCGACTATAAAGCGTCTAAATACAATGCGTTACACAATCTTCTCAGAGCACCCCTCATAGACTCTGCGCCGAACGCAAAAAGCCATTCCATCACTTGACCGCGGTCACTTCGCATGCGGTATACTGCAGATAGGATCGAAGAGCCTAAAAACTTATCTATCGGCATGCAGACCGACACCCATTCGAAAGAGGCCTCCTCGCAACGCTTTGCGGCGAGTTCAAATGGCGATTTCCTTTTATTCCTCGGAAAGCGCGTGCGCGAATTGCGCAACCGGCGCGGGCTGACGCGCAAAATGATGGCGAAGGAAGCTGACGTTTCGGAGCGCCATCTCGCACAACTGGAAGCTGGCGAAGGGAATGTTTCGATCGTGCTGTTGCGAAGGATCGCGGCCGCACTGCACGTCTCGCTTGCGGAATTATTCGCGGTGGAAACGGAAACACGGCATGAAAAGATATTGATCCAGCGCTTTCTCGAGCGCCTCCCCGCTCATCGGGTCGAGGATGCAGTGTCGCGGCTTATGCGCGAATTCGGAAACGAAGAGAGAGAGCGGCGATTGCGCGTGGCGCTTGTTGGAATTCGCGGAGCCGGAAAATCGACCTTGGGATCGCGCCTGAGCGAGGAGATGAAGATTCCCTTCATCGAACTGGACCAGGAAATCGAAAAAGATACCGGCATGCCGCTGGGGGAAATCTTCTCACTCTACGGACAGACGGGTTATCGGGAGATTGAAAAGCGTTTGTTAGAGCGCGTCCTCCATGAGCACGAACGCGCAATTCTTTCGGTTGGCGGCGGTGTGGTATCTGAAAAAGAAACTTACGACTACCTGCTTGCGAATTGCTACACAATTTGGATAAAAGCGCGGCCCGAGGAGTATATGGCGCGTGTGATCGCACAAGGGGATTTTCGCGTGATGGGCGGAAGCGACCGGGCGATGGAAGACTTACGCCGAATTCTCGAAGCGCGAGAGCCGCTCTACCGGAAGGCGGATATGTATCTCGACACTTCCGGCAATTCCGTGGACGAAAGTTTTGCCAAATTGAAAGCCGCACTACAAAGCAATCAGGAATAGGAGGGGCGCATGGAGATGGCCGCGACAGAACAACTCCAAACGAAAGTCGAACCGCCAGACTACCGGAAGGATCCGAGCCAATACAAACATTGGCGGCTTACTTTCGACGGCCCGGTGGCGACACTGACGATGGACGTGGCGGAAGACGGCGGAATACGTCCGGGATACAAACTGAAACTAAATTCCTACGATCTCGGAGTTGACATTGAATTGCACGACGCTCTGCAGCGAATTCGGTTCGAGCATCCGGAGATTCGTTCCGTGATTATCACCAGCGCGAAGAACAGGATTTTTTGCTCTGGCGCGAACATTTACATGCTGGGCCTCTCTTCGCATGCGTGGAAAGTCAACTTCTGCAAGTTCACGAATGAAACGCGAAATGGGATTGAGGATTCGAGCGCGCACTCGGGATTGAAGATTCCTTGCGGCCTGCAATGGAACGACGGCGGGAGGCGGATACGAACTGGCGCTGGCATGCGACGAGATTATTTTGGTGGATGACCGCTCGTCGGCAGTCAGTTTGCCGGAGCTTCCGTTGCTGGGCGTGCTGCCTGGCACCGGCGGTCTGACCCGCGTGACGGACAAACGAAAAGTTCGCCGAGATTATGCAGACATGTTCTGCACAAATCCGGATGGAGTGCGCGGACAAAGAGCGAAGGATTGGCGGCTTGTGGATGAGGTGGTGAAGCCGCAGCAGTTCGCGGAGCACATGAAGCAGCGCGCTCTGAAACTGGCGGAGAAGAGCGATCGCCCCGCTGGCGCGAAAGGCGTGGCGTTGACGCCGGTGAAGCGGAAAGTGGATGAGGCAGGGCTTGCACTATGAATACGTCGATGCGCAGGTGAATCGAGAGGCGCGGTCGGTGACGCTGACAGTCCGCGCACCCAGGCTGTGCCCATGCAATCGATTGAGAGCGTGCTTGCAGCGGGAGCAAGCTGGTGGCCGCTGCAGATGGCGCGAGAGCTCGATGATGCCATCCTGACACTGCGGACCAGTGAACTGGATTTGGGGCTGTGGATCATTAAGACGACGGGGAATCCCGAAGCCGTTCTGGCGGCCGACGAATTTGTTTTGAATAACCAGGACAACTGGTTCGTGCGTGAAGTACTAGGAATGATGCGGCGGACGTTCGCGCGGCTGGATGTTTCTTCGCGCTCGATGTACGCAATCATCGAGCCGGGTTCTTGTTTTGCGGGAACGCTTTTCGAGCTGGCGCTTGCTGCCGACCGGATTTACATGCGCGACTCGCAGGACACGGAAAACGTGGCCGGTGTCGCGCTCTCGAGAATGAATTTTGGGCCGTTGCCGATGGTGAATCATCTCTCGCGCCTGGCCGCGCGTTTCTACCAGGATTCCGGTCAAATCGAGGCCCTGCGGAAATTGATCGGACAAAAACTCGCGGTCCGGAATGCGGTGGATGCGGGGCTCGTGACGGCCGCGCCCGATGATCTCGATTGGGAAGATGAAATTCGGCAGGCGCTGGAGTCGCGGGCCGCGCTCTCGCCAGATGCGCTGACGGGGCTCGAAGCGAATCTTCGTTTCGGTGGAAGCGAGACGCTAGAGACGCGCGTTTTTGGGCGACTCTCGGCGTGGCAAAACTGGATTTTCATACGCCCCAATGCAGTGGGCACGAGCGGAGCGCTGAAAGTTTATGGAACAGGTGCGCCGGTGAAATTCAATTGGGAGAGGGTTTGACGCGTTTGATAGGGAGCGGTCGTCTCCGATAGAGACGGCCGTCGCCGGTTATGAAAGAAGACCGGTCATCCTCAGAAGGATGACCCTACACGGATGACCGTACAGGGAGAAAGCGATGATCGATTACACCGAGAAAATTCCGAACAACGTGGATTTGGGGCGGGACCGCGGCTTGCAGCGCGCGCTGGAACACTGGCAGCCGGCGTACATGGGCTGGTGGTACGACATGGGCCCGAACGAGAGCCATAACTTTGATGTGTACTTGCGAACGGCGATCAGCGTGGAGCCGGATGGATGGGCGCAGTTCGACTACGTGAAGATGCCGGAATACCGCTGGGGAATTTTTCTGCAGCCGCGCGACGAAAAGCGCGAGGTGAATTTTGGTATTCACAAAGGCCAGCCTGCATGGCAGGAAGTGCCGGGAGAATACCGGTCGACGCTGCGGCGCGTGATCGTGACACAGGGCGACACGGAGCCGGCTTCAGTGGAACAGCAGCGCATGCTGGGGTCATCGTGTCCTTCGATGTACGATCTGCGGAATATTTTTCAGGTGAACGTGGAAGAAGGGCGGCACCTGTGGGCCATGGTGTACTTCCTGCATCGTTATTTCGGGCGCGATGGGCGCGAGGAAGCGGAATCGCTGCTCGCACGGCGGTCAGGCGACACAGATAATCCCCGCATTCTGGGCGCGTTCAACGAGCCGACGCCGGACTGGCTGGCGTTCTATATGTTCACGTTTTTTACGGACCGCGACGGAAAATTCCAGCTATGCGCCTTGGCGGAGTCCGGCTTCGATCCGCTTTCGCGGACATGCCGGTTCATGCTGACCGAAGAAGCGCACCATATGTTCGTCGGCGAGACAGGCGTTACAAGAATCATCAAGCGCACGTGCGAAGTGATGAAGGAGAGCAAGCTGGAGGATCCGGCGCAGGTGCGAGCGATGGGAGTGATTGACCTGCAGACGATTCAGCGTTACCTGAATTTTCACTACAGCGTGACGCTCGACTTATACGGTTCGGATGTTTCCTCGAATGCGGCGAATTATTTCACCAACGGATTAAAGGGACGCTTTCGCGAAACGAAGCTCGAGGACGATCACGTGCTGAGCAACGCCGAGTATCCGGTGTACGAAGTGATCGGAGACAAAATCGTTCAGAAGAATGTTCCAGCGCTGACGGCTTTGAACGAGCGGCTTCGCGATGATTACATCGAAGAGATTGCGGATGGCGTGGCGCGATGGCAGAGAGTTATTGATGAAGCGGGCGTTCCCTTCAAGCTGACACTTCCCCACAAAGGCTTTCATCGAGCGATTGGAAATTTTGCGGGTCACAACATCGGTATTAGCGGAGAGGTTTTGACCGCGGAGGCGTGGAAGAAGCACGAGCACGAATGGCTGCCAAGCGCGGAAGACCACAAGTTCGTGCAATCGTTGATGACCGGGCGCGTGGTGGAGCCGGGAAAGTTTGCGAACTGGATAGCGCCGCCGCTTCGAGGAATCAACAGCAAGCCTTTGGATTTTGAATACGTGCGTTTTAACTGACGCACGGCAAGGCTTAATTCCAAGGACACAGATTCGTGCAGCCGATCATCGACATCCACATTCACATCATGCCGTACCACATGATGAAGCCCGCCGCGATGGACTTGATGAAGCGCGGGCGGAAAGACTACGCGGATGTGATGCGCTACTGCGAGGACCCGAAAGCGTTTCTCGGACACCTGGATAGTCTGGGGATCGAGCGCGCGGGGCTGATCAACTACGTGGCCCCGAAAATTATCGGGTTCACGCCAGATGCGAATGATTGGAGCGCTAAATATTGCAGCGCCGCACCCGACCGATTGATTTCATTCGGCGGCGTGCTGCCCGGGACCGTTCCCGATTGTGGCGCCGAAGTAGATCGCCTGGCAAAGCTAGGCATTCGCGCGATCAAGCTGCACCCCTCGCACCAGGCGATTTCGCCGAACGCGTACATGAACGGAAACCGGGACCTGGCTGCAATTTACGAACGGGCGCAGACGAACGGAATGCCGGTGATGATTCACACGGGAACTTCGATTTTTCCTGGCGCGAGAAATCTGCATGCGCAGCCGATGTTGTGCGACGACGTGAGCATCGACTATCCGAATCTTGTGGTGATACTGGCGCACGGCGGAAGGCCGCTGTGGATGAACGAGGCGTTTTTTCTGGTGCGACGCCACAAGAATATGTACATGGATATTTCCGGGATACCTCCGCAGAAACTGATGGAGTATTTTCCGCGGATTGAAGATATCGCGGACAAAGTTTTGTGGGGCACGGACTGGCCGGGGCCAGGCGTGCCGGAGATTAAAGGAAACCTCGAGAAGTTCCATGCGCTTCCGATTGGCGCGGAGGCCAGACGGAAGATTTTGTATGACAACGCGGCAAAATTGTTTCCGCGGTGAGCGGCGAGATGAGTTTTGGGGAGAGGTGAGCTGACGTGATTACGCTGCCGACAGAGTCACAAAAAACAGCGCACATCCGGCTAACGCTGAACGGCGAGGAAACGGACGTTAGTTTCGCGCCATACAAGACATTGCTCGAAGTGCTTCGCGAGGATTTGGGACACACGGGCACGAAACACGGCTGCGAATTGGGCGAATGCGGGGCTTGCGCTGTTTTATTGGACGGCAAGCCGGTGCTTTCCTGCTTGCTGCTCGCGCTCGAGTGCGACAAGAAGAATATTTTGACCGTAGAAGGCCTCGGTACGGACGGAAAGCTTCATCCGTTGCAAGAAGCGTTTGCGGATTTGGGAGCAGCGCAGTGCGGCTATTGCACGCCTGCGATTTTAGTCACAGCGAAGGCTTTGCTCGATCAAAATCCGAGCCCTTCGCGCGACGAAATTCGCGATGCGCTTTCTGGGAATTTGTGCCGGTGCACGGGCTATCAGCAGATTTTCGAGGCGGTGGAAGAGGCGATGGTGCGCATCGCAGGGCGAGAGAAATCAGCGCCGTAAAGCGCGAGGCGAGGAACTTGAATGCGGGATGAAAAACAGATGCGCGTGATTGGCATGCCGCGGCGAAGAGTTGATGCCCGCGCAAAAGTGACGGGGCAAACGCGCTTCGCGGACGATATATTTTTGCCGCGAATGGCGTTTTGCAAGTTATTGCGTTCGCCACATCCTCATGCGCGGATCCGGAATATCGATACGTCACGAGCCGCGGCGCATCCAGGTGTGTATTTGGTGCTCACTGGAAAAGATGTGCCGATCGAATACGGAATTTTGCCCGTGAGCCAGGACGAGCAGGCATTGTGCGTGAATCATGTGCGGCATGTGGGCGATCCGGTCGCGGCGGTGATTGCGCGCGAGGAGCTGACCGCGTTCGAGGCAATGGACCTGATTGATGTCGAATACGAACTTCTGACGACGATCTCCGACCCGGAAGAAGCGCTGTCTACACCGGCGCCGCGGATACACGAGTACGGCGAAGAAGGAAACATTCATAAGCGCGTATCGCTGGAATTCGGAAATGTGGAGCAGGGCTTCGCGGAAGCGGATGAAGTGTTCGAGGATACGTTTTTCTACCAGGGAAACACACACTTGCCGATCGAACAGCACGCAGCCGTCGCAATCAAGGATCCCGAAGGAAAGCTGACCATCTGGAGCAGCACGCAGACGCCGCATTACTTGCATCGCGCGCTGGCGAAAGTCTTGCAGATGCCTCCCGGGCACATTCGAGTGATCGCCACGCCCAACGGCGGTGGATTTGGCGGGAAGAGCGATCCGTTCCAGCACGAGATCGTTGTCTCCAAGGCGGCGCTGCTGCTGGACCGGCCCGTGAAAATTTGTTTGACGCGCGAAGAGGTTTTTTATTGCCACCGGGGCAGGCATCCGGTGCTCATGAAATTTAAGACCGGGGTGAAGAAGGACGGCACGATTACCGGAATGCATCTGCAAACGCTAATCGATGGCGGCGCGTACGGCTCGTACGGCGTCGCGAGCACGTTTTATACCGGCGCGCTGCAGACAACGACCTATCACATTCCGCGGTATCACTTTCAGGGCTGCCGAACGTTTACGAACAAGCCCCCGTGCGGTCCGAAACGCGGCCACGGCACGGTGCAGCCTCGCTTTGGGCAAGAAGTGCAGCTCGACAAGATCGCCGAGAAGCTGCGCATCGATCCGGCGGATCTGCGGCTGCGCATCGCGGAGTCTTCGAATGCGGTGACGGCGAATTTCTTCCGGTTGAGCGTCGTGAATCTATCGGAATGCATTCGCCGCGTCGCTAAGATTTCAGATTGGAAGGAAAAATTCCGCAAGCTGCCGGAGGGCCGCGGCGTTGGGCTGGCTTGCTCCGCATATCTTACGGGAGCGGGGCTGCCGATTTATTGGAACAAAATGCCGCACTCGGGCGTGCACATCAAGTTCGATCGCGGCGGCGGCGTGGCCGTTTTTTGCGGCGCCACGGAGATCGGGCAAGGTTCGGATGATGTGCTCGCAGGAATTGTTGCGGAAGTTTTGGGACTCGATACGTTTGATATTCGCTTGTACACGGGCGATACGGATTTGGGGCCGGTGGATTTGGGTTCCTATTCGAGTCGAGTGACGATCATGGCGGGTAACGCAGCGCTGCAAGCTGCGGAGCGCGGTAAATCGATCATCGCCGAAGCGGTCGCGGAGAAACTGGAAGTTCCGAAAGAGCGATTGAGCTTCGCTGACAAACGCGTTTTTGATTTCGCGGCGCCGGAGAAGAGCGTCACGTTTGCCGAGGCGGTCTGCCTGGCGGAAGCGCGCTTCGGCACGATTGGAACGATGGGCTCGTATACACCTCCGAAATCGCCTGCGCTTTACAAAGGCGGAGGGGTGGGACCGTCGCCAACGTACTCGTACACCGCTGCTGTTGTGGAAGTGATCGTCAATCCCGCCACCGGCTGGATCACCGTGCCGAAGATTTGGATCGCGCATGACATCGGCCGCGCGCTGAATCCGACACTGGTGCGGGGGCAGGTGGAAGGAAGCGTTTACATGGGGCTGGGCGAAGCGCTGATGGAGGAGCAGGAGTTCCGGCGGTTGCCGAAAAAACTTTCGCATGCGCTGGTGCACAAATTTCCTTCGATGCTGGAGTACAAGAGTCCGACGTCGCTGGACATGCCGGAGGTTGTTACGGAGCTGATTGAAGAGCCGGACCCGCGGGGGCCGTTTGGAGCGAAAGAAGTCGGCCAGGGTCCGCTCCTGCCGATAATGCCTGCGGTCGCGAACGCGGTTTACGACGCGGTTGGCGTGAGGATTGATGAGGTGCCGATCACTCCGGAAAAAATCATGAAAGCTCTCGCGGAAAAGAAGGCGGGGCGCGAGCCGCGTTTTGGACCGAGCCATTTTCCGCACGTCAATTGGCCGGAAGCGCTGCGCGTTCCTCCACCGTGGGAGGGAGGAGATGGGCACGCGGTGAATGATGTTCCGCGACCGGCAAAGCGCCGCGATGAAAAAGAAAAGGTGCTCAGCTCATGATGCGGCTGCCTCTTTTCGAATTTCGCGCTCCGCGCACCTTGGAAGAAGCGGCGCGTATTTTGGACGGCGAGGGAGCAAAGGCCATGCCGCTTGCCGGAGGCACGGATTTGCTCCCAAACATGAAGCGAAGACAACAGGTTCCGCGAACGCTGATGAGCCTGCGCTACATCGAAGAATTGCAGCGCATTCGATTGGACCACTCGGGATCGCGGCTCGGTGCTTGTGTCACGCTCTCGGACATCGCGGCGGACGCGCGTTTTCGAAACGGTCTGACGGCGCTTGCGCAGGCGGCTTCCCTGGTGGCGACGCCGCCTATTCGAAACATGGCGACGCTCGGCGGCAATCTGTGCCTGGACACGCGCTGCAACTACTACGATCAGAATTACGAGTGGCGGAAGGCCATCAATTTTTGCCTTAAGAAAGATGGAGATACATGCTGGGTCGCGCCCGGAAGTCCAAAGTGCGTGGCGGTTTCTTCGACAGACACGGCCCCGGCATTGATCGCGCTTGGCGCCAGAGTCCGCCTCGCTTCGCGTTTGGAGGAACGCGAAGTATTGCTTGCCGACCTTTATAACAATGATGGCCTCGACTATATCCAGCGCAAGCCTAATGAAATTCTGGCTGAAGTTTTGCTGGATTCTCTGCACGGCTGGAGGAGCACTTACTGGAAGCTGAGGCGGCGCGGGTCTTTCGATTTTCCGGTGCTGTCGGTGGCCGCCGCCGCGCGTATTTCGGAAAGCGGTGTGGTTGAAGATGCCCGCATCGTTATCGGTTCTGCCGCGTCTCGTCCCCTGGTCGCAGCGGAGGCAGCAAAATCTCTCGTGGGCCGAGCCCTAAGTACGAACTCGATTGCCGAAGCCGCGGTGCTGGCGGCGCGCATCGCCAAGCCGCTCGACAACACGGACTTCGACATGAGCTGGCGTAAAAAAGTCGCGGGGGAATTCGTGACCTGTGCATTGCGAGAACTTCGCGGCGACGACGTGCGCGGCGAACGCGCGAGCTTGATGCGAACCTCTTCCCCTTGATCGCCGCGGAGTTTCCTGACCCGCGTCTTGCTGCTTATCTCTCCCAGCCGACAGGGGCAGTATCTTGCGAGCGGCTAGAACTCGACATGCAAGCGTAGCGTCGGCACGAGGACCGGTCCGCGGTCGCGGTTGTAGCCGGGATTGTTGATATGCTGCAACCCGAACGCTGGATAGATGCCGCGCCAAGCGTGGAGCGTGTAGTAGGTTTCGAAAATGTTTTCCCGGCCGTAATTCAGGCGGCCATCGCCGAGCAGGAAACCATCGCCGCCCAGCGCCAAGTATTCCTGATGGTCGCGCGAGATTCCGTTTGAGACGAAAACGACGCCTGCAGCGGTCCCACTTGCGATGCCAGCCTTTCCCGTTGAAGCCGACGCCAATCTGCGCTGTTTGATCCACTTCCGTATACGCGAACGACTCGTGCCGCCCTTCGTTCCATCCCCAACGCTCGAATACGCCGATCCAATCGTTCAGAGGCTGCTCGAAATTGACACCAAAGCCATACTTGATGGTCGTTTGAAGCGCGATGCGCGGTGATTTCGGGCTTCGGCGTGAGACCCGCCAGAAAATTGTCGACAGCCTCCCGGTAATCGCCCATGTTGGCATGATTCACGAAGGTCAGCAGACGCAGCACGCTCGGTCTGATGCCGAACAGTTTTCTCGTGAAGTTCAAATTCGATGTTTTCCGCTCGCGCGCGGCCCATATCCGCATCCAGATTAATACCGTTGGCCACTTTGGGCATCAGTGCTTCGGCAAAGCGCACGGTCCACCAACGATCGTGATACTCGACCATGGCGGCAAAGGTGTATCCACGCGTGTCGGCGGCGTAGTCGTAGGTGCCGGCATTATCGACGGTCCAATTCATGAACTGTAAATTAGAGTCCGTGCCGTACGAATTTACATCGAAAAAGTCAGCCATCCCGAATTTGCCGAAGCGAACCTCGAGGCGCCTTTCGGGCAGTTCGCGAAAAAGAGAAAACGGAGTCTGGTCCGCTGCCTGCTTCGCGCGGCCGAGCGGGATGATCTGATGAATCATGAGCCGCGCAATATACGGCGCCTTACTGAGCGTTGGATTTCGCACCACGTCGAGGTTCGTGAAGCCCGCAAGCCCAAGCGCTTCACCAATTCCATGTCCGCCCGTTTCTTGCACGTCGCAAAGCACTTCGGTGGTGCTGCTTAGACGTAATCCGGTGAACAATGTCAGCACTCGCGAACTCGCATCTTGGGCCTCGGGAGTCAGGCTATTGGGACCTTGATACGGCGAACGGAAGACCGGATGCCACTGCGAGATGATGTTGACTTGCCCTGAAAGCCAGAGCCTATCCCACTGTTGATGTGGGAGCATCACCGGAAGAGGATCGGGGACAGACGAAGGATCGTCGTTCGCTGGAAAATCCTGTTGCTGCAACAGGACCGTATCTTGTGCTCGGGCCGCAGTTACGGCAAACGCAAAACAGTTGAACCAAATCCAAGCAAGTACGGCGAACGGTGTGGCGATTCTTCGCATTTCTATTTCTGGCTCCGTATTAGGACCGGCCGCGGCCTGCTTCGAGTAACAAACACGGCAGAATAAACGGCCGTTCATTGCGGACTGATGAACGCCGAGCTCGCAAAGCAGCCGCAACGAAGCAGTTGAAGTGCCCTGTGGCTTTGCACTACTGTGCAGAGGGTGATTGCAGTTTGGCCCCGGTCGTTGATACCATACCCCTGTAGGGTATACAAGCAAAATGTCGCATACCTCTCGCGAAAAACTTGACCTCGTCACCCGCACCAAGAAAGTCATTGGCCAGCTCGAAAGCGTTCTTCGTGCCCTCAACGAAGACGAGCCCTGCGCCGAGGCGCTGCAGCGCCTGGCCGCCGCGCGAGGCGCCATCAACAGCCTTATGGGCGAGCTGATGGAAGACCACATCCGAAACCACATGCCTCGAAATTCGAAATCTTCGGAAGAAGCCGCCGACGACGTCATTCAGATCGTTCGAACCTATCTTAAGTAAAGAAAAGCCAGTCGCGTTTTCGGCTGTTTTTCTGTATCTTCCCTGCACCGAAGTCTTAACGTATCTAATCGAAGACCGGAGGAGATCCTGCGGTGACACGACGGTGGACACGACTACTCCCAAGCGTTTTTTTCCTGGCGCTGCTGAGTGCCCCATCCTCGCGAGCCCAGGCCGGACCGGAGCAAGGCGGGCATGATCTGCAAGTATGGACTGGCGGCGGGCACGGACTGAACGGGAGCACGGCGAACAGCGGCGTGTGGAACGTCGGCGCGCGTTACGGCTGGATCCTGACCGCGCCGCATGGGCCAGGCTTTCTGCGCGGACAATTCGAATATGCGGTGGACGTCGTGCCGGTCTTCCTGGTGGTTCAGCGCACTGGAACTGCCTACGGATTCGGTTTGAATCCCTTCGCACTGAAATGGAATTTCACCAAGCCGCGAAAGGTCGTTCCCTATTTCGAGCTGGGTGGCGGTACGCTTTTCACGAATGATTACGTGCCTCCCGGCACTTCCCATGTAAACTTCACGTCGAGCGGCGGGCTCGGCTTGCACTTCCTGCGAAGCAAGTACAACTGGAGCGCAGAGATCCGCTTCATGCATATTTCGAACGCCGGTCTCGCCAACCTGAATCCTGGAATCAACACGCTCCAATTACGGCTGGGCTTTGGCCGGTTCACCCATTCGAACTAGCCAGGGCTCTCCTGGGGCGGTATCATAGAGCCCGTCCGGCCCACAGGAACTGCATAATTCGCGATTCAGGCATCATTCCTGGAATAAATCAAAATCAGAGAAGGTATAAGGCTGAAGGGACAAAACATGAAAACGACGATGATCACGGTTGGAGCGCTATTGCTGGCGGCGTTAGGCCTGGGGATCCACGGAATGCGCGCAGATGGCAAGGCGCCTGCCGTTGGTACCTCTGCGCCTGACTTCACGCTCAATTCCCAAGAGGCCAAACCCATTAGCCTTCACGATTTCAAAGGCAAGTGGGTAGTGCTCTATTTCTACCCGAAAGATTTTACGAGCGGATGCACAGTCGAAGCCCACAACTTCCAGCGCGACCTGGCGCAATACGAGCAGAAGAATGCCGTAATCGTTGGCGTCAGCGTGCAGGACGAAGACTCCCACCAAAAGTTTTGCACTAAGGAAGGCCTGAGCTTCAAGCTGCTCGCGGACACCAAGACGGAAGTTTCCGCGCTCTATGACTCGGTGATGAATTTTGGCGTTGCCAAGCTCTCTGCGCGGCACACGTTTCTGATCGATCCAAGCGGCGTTGTGCGTAAGGTCTATCTCGATGTAAAGCCCCAGCAGCACAGCGAAGAAGTCCTCGCCGCGCTGACGGAACTGCAGGCCGCAGCAAAGTAACTCCCACTTTCCCAGAGGATTTTCACGAGGCGCAAAATGTTTGCGGCCCTGGCGGCGTTGCTCTGCGCGGCGTGAAAATTCATGATGGCGCAGGTCATGCTTTCGAAAATCCCAATAACAAAGATGGGTACCGCCGGCGGGCGGCACGCCGATGCCTGGGCGTGCATGACCGTGTTCTTCGAGAAAACTCTGCAGTAGATTGGGTTAATCCGCGACGAGTAATTTTGTGGGCGAGTCTGGGCTAGCGATTCGGCAGAACGCTTAGCCCTGGCACACTCATGAGGCCTTCGTCGGCCGTAACGAGAGTCATGTCGTAAACCTTTGCTGTGGCAACAAGGAACCGATCCGCTGGATCGCGGTGACCCAACAGCGTGAACCGCAATTCATGCGCGACTCCCCATCGCAACGGCGCTTCGATAAGTGCCAGGTCCTCCACGGACTTCTTGAACCATTCTCCGAAGTCCTGTCGGAGGTTGACCCTTCTTTTCTCGAGGAGAATCGCTACTTCCCAAATACTGACCGGGGACAGGAACCGCTCGTTATCAGCATTCGCCAACTCCCGTGCTACTTCGGAAGTCAGTTTTTCCGGCGCGGTGTAATTCCAAATCCAAATATGTGTGTCGAGCAAAAGCCTCACTTGGACTTTTTCTCCGGCGCGAACCCGGACTCCGGCTCTGGATCTTGTGCCGCCTCCCAATCCGATATGTCGCCGATGGGCCCCACGATATCACCCAAAATCTCCATGGTCCCGATCCCGCCTCCGAGTCGTATCGCACGCTTGGTCCTTCCCGGCGGACTGATCTCGGCGATGGGTTGGCCAAAGCGCGTCACACGGATCGGCTGGCCCGTCTTGCGCACGCGTTCCAAGACAGCCAGGCACGTAGCCTTAAATTTTGAAATGGCTATTTCTTCCATTGCCCAGATCCATTGTTAAAGCTTATCCTGAACTCCAACCATAGTCAAATCATAGTCTGACTATAGTCTAATTCCGTCTACAATCTGCCCCGGCAATCCGGCCTGTCCACCGCGGTAGCAGAATCTATCATCTCTTTTCTTAAGCTCGAATCTCGATCGCACGGGCGGAGCTTCCCATTGATCGGCATGGCATAGGCCATTGCTCAATCTCGGCGCTGAAAGTCGCTACCTCTGTTTAACAACAACCCGCCACACTTGCATTTGAAGACACAGACTGGCCCCCCGCGTCTATGGATGTAGACTTGGGACCACCGCTGGCAACTTGGGAGGCAATCGAAAATCATGATTAAACGTTCGCGCGCTCTCAGTACCGTCTCGCTCGTCGCCTTCGCGCTCGCCGGGATCGGCTTCGCCTCATACCGCGCGACCGCGGGCGGGCAAGTGCAGTCCACCACTATGGAACTTCCCAAGACGCCGCCCGCCGAACTGCTCTCGGCATGGTTGGCCGCCTTCAATAGTGGCAACCGGGCCGAACTTGAAAAATTCCGGAGCAACTTCTCAAACCCCGATGAGCACAAAGTCGAAGGCGCTTTCGCCTTTCGACAACAGACCGGAGGATTCGATCTCAGAAAGATTGGGGAATCCACCGTCACGGAGCTCACCGTGATTGTTCAGGAACATGACTCCGACCAATTTGCGCAACTCAAAATCGCGGTCGAAGCCGCGCCGCCCCACAAAGTTGCTCATCTCGATTTACGTGCCGTCGAGCGCCCCGCGGAATTCGCGATTCCTCGTCTGAGCCAGAGCGAATTGGTGGCCGCGCTTCGCGCAAAGGTAGAGAAGGACTCCGCCGCAGACAAGTTCGCTGGAGCCGCACTTTTGGCGAAAGACGGAAAGCCTATTTTCACCGGCGCCTATGGTATGGCCGACCGCGAAAAGAGAACCCCCAATAGTCTCGGCACAAAATTCCGCATCGGGTCGATGAACAAGATGTTCACCGCTGTGTCGATCCTTCAACTCGTGCAAGCCGGTAAGATCAATCTCAGCGATCCCCTCGGCAAGTACATCGACGACTATCCGAACAAGGATGTCGCCACGAAAGTCACGATCCAGCAGTTGCTGACTCACACCGGAGGCACGGGAGACTTTTTCGGTCCGCAATTCGATGCGCATCGTCTGGAATTAAAGACGCTCAAAGATTACGTGAAACTTTATGGCCAGCGCGGGCCGGAGTTTGCGCCGGGCAGTCGCTGGGAGTACAGCAATTATGGATTTTTGCTGCTTGGCGTAATCATCGAGCGTGTCAGCGGAAAAAGTTATTACGATTACGTCAGCGAAAACGTCTATGCGCCCGCCGGCATGACCTCCTCCGGCTCTTTTCCTGAGGACCAGAATGTTCCGGGCCGCTCCGTTGGCTATACGATGTTCGGAGGCGACGGCCTGCGACCCAACACAGACTCGCTCCCGTATCGCGGAACCTCGGCGGGCGGTGGCTATTGCACCGTCGAGGACTTCCTGCGCTTCGCGAACGCCCTGACCAATCACAAATTGTTGAACGCGCAAAACTCCGATCTGCTCACGACCGGAAAGGTCGATACGCCGCGAGGGACGAAGTATGCTTTTGGCTTCATGGACGCCAATTCAGGCACTCCCATGCGCCATTTCGGGCACGGCGGCGGCGCCCCAGGCATGAACGGCGATCTCCAAATCTTTCCTCAAAGCGGCTACGTCATCGTTGTGCTTTCGAATCTTGACCCGCCAGCAGCCAGCCGCATCTCCGATTTCATCGTGAATCGCCTGCCAGCCAACTGACGCCAACCAATCTTCAAACGCACTCGAGTATCTAGGTCCAGAACTAGCCGCTGCACTTTTCCCTAGTTTGTGCGAGGTAGGTCTCTGCTTCATTTTTGGAAATTAGGATAATTTATACCGGCCGGAGTGAACAAATCGCGGTGGAAGCCGTCTATCAGTCATATCGGGGCGTGGATCTTCCGAGGGGGTGTAGCTGAATTCCTTGTTTGACTTATCGAGGATACTGTATACAATCCGTCTAAATCCCCTATGTACCTTCGCGTTCTACCACGCAAGTTCCATTTCGGGATTAGGGTGGGGTTTTCGGAACTACAGGTCCACGCACGATGTGCTTCGTCTATAAGTACTAGGAGGGGTGATGAGGATCCGCATTTTATTTCTTTTCTTATTTGCCAGCTTTTTGCCAGCGATCATTTCCGCACAAGTTGCAATCACGGGAAAAATCACCGGAGTCGTCACTGACGCTTCCGGAGCAGCAGTGCCTGACGCCACCGTCACAGTCAAGAGCACCGCCCTGATGACCCCGCGTACCACGAGCACAGGGGCAGACGGCGCATATCTATTTGACTTGCTCGCCCCCGGCACCTATGACGTGACGGTCACTGTGAGCGGGTTCCGGACCGTCAACGCAACCGGCATCGTTATTACGGCCGGCTTCACCGCAACCGTGAACTCCAAACTACAAGTTGGAGAAGTTACTCAGATTGTGCAGGTGGAAGGAGAACCGGTTATCGACCTACAGAGCGTCCAGACATCCACGACCTTTGACCAGTCGCTCCTCCAAGAGATTCCGAGCGGCCGCGATCCTTGGTCCACCGTCGCCCAAATGCCTGGAGTGACCTCCAGCACATTCGATGTCGCGGGCAACAACAGCTATCAGCAGTCTGCCATGCAAGTGCACGGCAGCACGCAGGCCGAACAAATCTACAGCTACAACGGCCTCGACCTGAACTGGCCCGGCGCAAACGGGGGCTACACACAGTTCTACACCAATCATGACTCGTTCGATGAGTTCCAAGTCGTTTCCGACAACGCACCGGCTTCGGTTCCTATTGGCGGCATCTACATGAACCAGGTCACTCAGTCGGGCTCCAATCAGCTGCATGGCTTGGCGGCGATCTATTACCTAACCGCTGCCTTCCAGGCCGGCGTCAAGCAGCCTGCCAACGCCATTGTAAGCACCGGCGCGCCATTCGACATGACCCGCGACACTTCTGCTCGTCTCGGCGGGCCCATCATAAAAGACAAATGGTGGCTCTACGGAGATTATCGCCGCTACGACCTGCGGCAGCGCATTCTCGCGGTGACCGACCAGGCGGGCAATCCTGTCGTGGACATCAATCACCAAAGCAACACGGACCTGCGCAGCGATTACCAGGTCAATTCCAAGAACAAGTTCAGTTTTATCTGGATGTACAACCAACAAAATCGCTTCTTCCGTCGCGACGGGAACTTCCAGTTCGTCACTGAAAACGCCAGTTGGAGGCAGATTGAGCCGGCCTATATTTTGGAGGGCCTGTGGACCAGCCAGGTCACCAACAACCTCCTTCTTGATTTTCGCGTCGGCTGGAACAAAATCACTTTCCCGCTGGGCTACCAGGCCAATTCGACGGGGCTCAATTTACAGGACCAGGGAACTTCCACGGAATCGGGCGCTGCACCCTACCAGTTTGTCAATCCGGCGTGGGTGCTCAAGTGGACCGCAGGTGGCTCCTGGTACAAGCCCAATTGGGGTGGCTCCCACAATTTCCAGTTCGGATTCGAGTGGGGCAAGAGCTATAACTCCTACATCTACAGCGTCAGCCAAGGCATCAATGCCGTCTTCCAAAGTCCTGGCCCGCAGTCCTTCACCACGCCGTTCGAAGTTGTGGCTTACAATTCGCCAACCACCCAAAAGAATTATTTTCGCGATACCAGCTTCTATCTCCAGGACACCTGGAACCTGAAGCATCACATCACCTTGAACCTGGGGATGCGTTACGACCGCTTCACGACCTACTATCCCCAGCAAACAACGGCCACGAACCTTACGTTTCCTCAGCTCTTCCAGGCCGACCACACCTTCCCGGCATCGGGCAACCTGGTCGACTGGAACACCGTTTCTCCACGCATTGGCGTGGCTTGGGATCCCACCGGCAAGGGGGATTCCGTCATCCGCTTCGGCTACGGCATCTACTACATTATGCAGGGCACGGGGCTGGCCGAAACTGTCAATCCTAACGGCCTGATTAGCCTGACTTTCCCTTGGGCGCCTTTCACGGCAGGCTGCACCCAGTGTGACGCAAACAACGACCTCATTCCTCAACTCAGCGAATGGCTCCCTGCCAATGCTGTGCCTATAGCTTCCTCCGGCGGCGGTGCAATTAATCGCAATATGAGCCGTCCCTATTCGCAAGAAATCAGCGCCGGCTACGAGAAACAGCTGTGGCGCGACCTTCGCGTCGGTGCGACTTACTATTACCGGACCAAAAAGAACCTCTATGGCAGCGAGAACGCTGCGGTCTCGGCATCCGACTACGTGCCTGTCACCAGCAACCCAGGCGGCACGCCTTTTATCAATCCGCTGACCAACCAGCCCCTAACGCTGTTCAGCTTCCAGCCGTCCAATGCTGCACTCTTCGGCGCGTTCAGCAACTTCGTAACCAACTTCTCGCAACTCGACAACAACGCTTACAACGCCGTTGAGTTCACCGCCGTCAAGCGCCTCTCCAACAAATGGCAAGTTCTCGGCGGCTTCACCATTCAGCGCCAGAAAGGCACCTACGGCCGCGGCTTCTCCGACGAAGCCACCGGCGACAACTTCACCGATCCCAACTTCAACATCAACCGCAACAATAACTACCTCAACCTCGACTCCACTTACGTGTTCAAGGTGGACAGCACTTACGAACTGCCTTGGAAAATCGGCACCAGCGTCAACTTCCAGCACTACACGGGCTTCCCCATTCAGCCCACCGCAACCTTTAACGTTCAAGACGGATTAGGTGTTCCCAGAGGGGAGACCGTCATCTTCAACCAGCAGGGACCCAGCGCCTGCCCAGCGTGAACCAGCTCAACCTGCGCCTCTCACGCGAGTTCGTCTTCAATGAACGCTGGCGCCTGATTCCCAGCGTGGACTTCTTCAATTTGACAAACTCTCAAACGGTGATTTCGGAAGTGACCCAATTCACCATTGGCGCTCCCAATGGCGGGAGCTATCTGAAACCATCACTGGCCATCAACCCCTTCGTGACGCGCTTCGGTCTCCGCTTTACGTTCTAAACTGGGCGGCCACGTTTGCATTGAAATCGTTCTTCCCTGTTCGGCGGGTTGGGTGATACTTTCGCCCCACCCGCCGCTCTGGTTTCGGGCTCGCAAATCTCTGTCTTTGCATTTGAGGGGGCGCAATGCGCATTCGGATTCACGCACTCCACGCACTTGGAATTGCAATTACGCTGCTAGCTATAGCGAGCGCTGCGTCGGCGCAATCCGCAGGCCAAAAACAAAAGCTCACTATCGAACAGCTAATCGACATCAAGCATCCGTCCGATCCCATCTGGTCGCCCGACGGCAAGCTCGTCGCCTTTGTCTGGGACCGCGCGGGTGTCGCCAATTTCTATGTCGCCAACGCCGATGGCAGCGGCGCGCCCAAACCCCTCACCACGTTCTCCGAGGGCCAAGTCTCAGGCGCATTCTGGAGCGAAGATAGTGATCTCGTGTACTTTCCGCACGACGGCGATCTCTGGCAAGTCGCAGCTTCCGGCGGCGCTCCCAAGGCGGTCTGGAGCAAACCGGATCCGGGCAGCGGTTTCGTCCTATCGCCTGATGGTAAGCGAGTTGCTTTCGTCCGTAGCAATCGCGCGGCGACCGGAGACGCGCCTCACCCTAGCGACCTGATCATCCGCTGGCTCTCCGACGGAACGGAGTCGACCACCGCGCACGACGACGTAAGCATTCGCAATCTCCTCTGGTCCCCCGACGGCGCTTCCATCGCCTACATCGGTGGCTCCAAAATCATTCATCACGACGAATCGCCCTCTTATTCCGGTGCCAAACTCATCTATCGCATTTCGGAATTTGTCCCCGGCCAAATCTATGCTCTCAAACTCGCGGGCGGCACACCCGTCGCCGTTGCCAAGCCGGGCGAATATGGCGGATTGGCCTGGGTCGACGCCACTCGTCTCGTTTTCGACGGCCAGTCCAAAGACTTCAAAAATTACTTCATTTACATCGCCGACGCTGCCACCGGCTCCACAAAAACTATCCACGAGATTCACGAAGAAAAATTCTGGAGCATCCCCGATTGGGGCGAAGCAGGCGCGCAGCCGTGGCCTTCTCCGAACGGCAAATGGATCGCCTTTCTCAGCGACCAAGACGGATGGGACCATCTCTACGTCATGCCCGCATCCGGCGGCGATGCCGTGCAACTTACCAAGGGCAAATTCGAAGCCTGGCGCCCGGCGTGGTCGCACGACAGTACGCGTATCGCATTCGACGCCAACCTTGATGGCCATCCAGGCGACCGCGTCCTCGGAATCGCAAAGATCGGCGATGATCCCGCGCATGCCGAAGTTACTTACATTCCCGCAGCCCCCGGCACAAATATCGAGCCGCACTGGTCGGAAGGCGACGGCCGCCTCGTCTATCAGCACACGGACACGCACAACAGCGCCGATCTTTTTACCATCGGCACAAACGTAGGCGCGCAACCCGTGCGCCTTACCGACTCCATGCCTGCGGGCATGGACCGCTCCCAATTTGTCGAGCCGCAATTCGTGCGCTATCCCGGGCCCGACGGCCAGCAGGTCCCCGGCTGGCTTTTTGTCCCGAAGAATTTCGACAAATCGAAAAAACATCCGGCCATCCTTTGGATCCACGGCGACGGTGTGAATCAGAACTACGATGGCTGGCACGTCCAGCGAAACTACGCCGTCTACTACAGCGTTCATCAGTATTTTCTGCAGAAAGGTTACGTCGTTTTCGCTCCCGATTATCGCGGCAGCATCGGATACGGGCGCGACTGGCGTACTGGCGTTCACATGGACGTGGGCGGCAAAGACGCGAAGGACGCCTGGATGGGCGCGAACTACCTGAAAACTCTTCCGTACGTCGATGCCGATCGCATTGGAGTCTGGGGCCTAAGCTACGGCGGCTTCTTCACGCTGATCGCCATGACCGATCAGCCCAAGCTTTTCCGCGCGGGCGTGGACGTCGCCGGCGTCGTCGACTACGTGATGTATTACTCCGATCCATATCACGGGGATTGGACCGCAAGCCGCATCGGCACTCCCGAGCAAAATCCGCAAGTCTATGCCAACGCTTCGCCACTCTCACACATTGACCGACTCGAGCGGCCACTGCTGGTGCTCCACGGCACCTCCGACGTCAATGTTCCGTTCCTCGAATCCGTATGGCTAATGGACGAAGCTCTAAAAAAGCACAAAGGCGACTTGGTCAGCTTCATGATCTACCCGGGTGAGTTTCACTACTTCACGCGAGAGCACGTGCTCCGCGACGCGTGGCATCGCGTCGACGACTTTTTCGATCTTCACTTGCGCCAATCTAGCAAGCCGCCTGCTGCGCGCCAAGTCAATTCGAAGAATTAATGACTCGGCTCGAGAATCAACTTCTGCACTCGCCAGTTTAGCAGTTCCGCCACATATAACTCATTCTCGGATGGACACGCGATTTCGTGAATCCATCCAAACTGCCCAATCTGCTTGCCTGATTTTCCAAGCATCCCCAGCATTTTTCCGTCGAGGCTGAGCTTGTAAATGCGTCCGGGAAACGCGTCGGACGTGTACAGCACCTGCTTCGGTCCCGGCGTGATGCAGACCGTCCACGGCGCGCCGGGCGCCATTGTGCCGCTAGTCGCTGTCGGCTTGTTGCCAATGGCGGGACGCGCATCTGGAGGCGCAGGCACATCAACCTTGATCTGCCGCAGAAATTTTCCGTCGCCATCAAACACTTGGATTCGGCTATTTCCGCGGTCCGCCACGTAAACGTTTCCGTTCCCATCCACGGCAATATTGTGCGGTGTGCGAAATTGCCCCGGTTGATCGCCAGGTTCTCCCCAGGACTTCACCCAGTTGCCGTCCTTGTCCACCTTTGCGACGCGCGAATTAATGTAACCGTCGCTGATGAACGTGTTCCCAGCCGCGTCCCACGCCATGTCCGTCACTTGCCGGAACATCCCGTCCACGGGCGGCAGCGGGGGATTCGGGTGCTTCAGCGGGCCGGTGCCCTCGTCAGAGGCTTCCTGCTTTCGGCCAAAAACCATGACAACACGGCCCTCGGGGTTGAACTTGATCACCATGTCCGAGCCTTTGTCCGCGACCCAGATGCTGTCCTGCTTATCCACGCGCACCGCGTGTGCGAACGACCACGCATAAAGGTTGTGGCCTATCTCGCGCACGAATTTTCCATCCGCATCAAACTCCAGCAACTGCGCTGCACTCGCCCCATACCCAGGCCCTGTGCTATTGCCACGCGAGAAAACAAAAACATGCCCTTTCGAATTGACCGCCACTCCCGCCACTTCTCCCAAATACAAGTCATGCGGCAATTTCAGAAAATCAGGAACAGACGTATACCGAATTTCTGGCGGCTGCTGGGCAAAGAGAGGCCCAGCCGCAAGAAAGAAAAAACTAGAGAGCCAAACAAACTTCGCTCGCTTCATAGAATTCACCTCGCTGCTTCGCGCACCGCATCATACCCGCTCGCATGGACTATGCACCAAAAATCCGCACGGCCAGGCGATCAGCGCTCCACGACGATTGCGGTCGATTAATTTCCGGTTAGAGCTTTGTATTGCGCTTTTGTAAGCGGCACGACCGAAAGCCTTCCTTCACGGACGAGAGGAGAATCGGCGAACAGCTTGTTGGCCTTGATTTGCGCCAATGTCCATGGTTTTGTAATCGGTTTGCCGGCTTTGATCTTGACGATGGGAACTTTCGGATCCGACGCGTCCACGGAAATCACCGTAGCCGTTCCAACCGCGCTTTTTCGGTTGGCGGTTTCGTAGATGATCAGCCGCGCGCCGGCTTGTATTTCGCGCAGGTTTTTCACTCCGGCGGGGCTCGTTACGCCCTCCCACACCGTGACGTCATCTTTTTGCAGGTCGGCAAAAGAATATTCGGATGGCTCGGTTTTCAATAAATAGTCTGAAGTCACACAAGCTCCCCACGTAGCGATTCAATGCTCGACCATTCTACCTGCTGCGTTCGAACTATGCTCACACTTGATGAGCAGTCTCCAGCCGGCCTTTCGCAAACCTACGGTGCTTTCGCGGCGACAACTCCGATATCGGCGATGTTGTCTCCTTTCTTGAGCGACGGAACTGCATTTACGTGAAGCGCTACGCCGGAAACGGGCGCACGCGGTTCTTGAATCACCTTGCCGAAGTAGTCGGTGATTTTGCCAAGCTTCATTCCCTCCTGAACATAGGTTCCGCGCTTGACGTACGGATACCAGATCCCCGGGCCATCGGAAAGCACATCCACAACTTTTGCCAGCCAGACGGGATTCTCGATAAAGTGCGGCTCGCCGGGAATCATTTTCAGGTAGCGCATGGTGCTGAGCGTGCCATTCACAAGCACAGCGACATCGTCGCTTTCAACGGTGCCTGCGTGGCCGGCCTCGACGACAATCGATGGCTTGCCTCGAACGGACGCGGTGTTGTCAAGATAACGCGTTGCAGTGGGATCGGTCGGCCGTTCGCTCCAGATGATGATGTGATCGAGCCCGAAGGCGAGAACCATTTGTTTTGAAGTTTTGTCCTGCGCTTCTTTTCCAACGGCGCCCCAGTAGGCGTACGGGCGAAGACTTTCATCAAGGTCCCCGCCGTGGTAGTCGATCAAATAATCGCAGTGGTCCACCACGTCCTTGGTAATCATGTACAAGACGCGGTCCGTTTGCGTGCCGTCCATTTTGCCGGGGTAATAGCGATTCATGCTTTTGTTGTCGATGGGATTCACGTGCGGCACTTTTTGCTCGAACGAGGCGATATTTACGAGCGGAAGCAGAATCACCGTGCCGGAAACTTGCGCTGGATCAAGCTCGCCAATCAGTTTTTCGACGGCGATGATCGAAACATATTCCGTTCCATGCGCGCCCGTGACAAGCGCGAGGACAGGCCCGGGCTTCGCGCCGTTCACCACCACCACGGGAATGTTCGTTCCTGCGTCCACACCCGCCGGCACTTCGATATACCCAGTTCGCCTTTTGCCCGGGTGCGGCAGAAGCCGTGCCGACGCTAAAGGGGGCTTGCGCGTGGAGCTGAAAAGCTAGCGAGTGGCACGAGCAGCGTGGAAACTAGAACATTTCGCGAGATACGCATCATTCTCCTCCTGCTTTCACCACGGGAGCCGGCTGCGCAGGTAGCGTGGCCGGAGTCGAGTCACCTTTGACGTAGTGAGCATACCAGGCAAGATAGCGCTCGAGGCGGTCTTTGATGTGCGACGGCGTCGTGAAGCCGTGGTATTCGTTGGGATATACGACGAGTTCGGTGGGAACTTTGCCGACGCGCTTCAAAGCCTGGTAAAGCTGCTCGGAGTTGATGATAGGGACGTTCCAATCGATCTGGCCGCCCATAATAAGCGTGGGAGTGGTAATGCTTGTGACTTTGTAGAAGGGCGAGAGCTTATCGTAGAGCGCGCGGTTCTCCCACGGCAGTCCCAGCTCGAGCTCCCACAATTTTTGATAATGATCGTGGCCGTAATTCGCCGAGTAGAGCACTTCGCTCGCGCCAGTAATCGCAGCTTTGAAGCGCGTCGTCTGCGTGATGATGAAGTTAGTGGAGATTCCGCCGTAGGACCAGCCGCCGACACCAAGCTTCTCCGGGTCGGCGATTCCCTGCTCTAACGCGTACTCCACCATCGCCATGTCGTCCTGGTAGTCCTTGTTGCCCCAATCGGCAAAGATAGCCTCGCAGAATTTCTGCCCGTAACCGGAAGAGCCGCGGGGATTGGGCAAGAGCACGGCGTAACCGTTGGCGGTGAAGAGTTCCGCGAGATGGTCAAAGGAGGCGGCGTATTGACCCACAGGTCCGCCGTGAGGGCGAAGAAGAGTCGGGAATTTTTTCGCCGCGTCGAAATCGACCGGTTTGTACAGATAGCCGGCAACGGACGTTCCATCTTTGCTCTTGAAGTGAACGTATTCGACTTTGGCAAGACGCAATTGCGAAATAAGCGTGTCATTGGTTTTGGTCAGGCGCGTCAGCTCACTGCCGTTCTGAAGGAAGATTTCGTCGGGACGGTCGGAGGTGCCGATTTGCGCGGCGATCGCGCCGTCTTTACCGAGGGAAAAGTACGCAACCGTGACACGACCACCGATGGGGCGAGTGATGTCGCCCCCGGTTGCGGGGATGCGGCAAAGATTCTGCGTGCCATCATCTTCCGCAAGGAAATAGATGGAATTGCCATCGAGAGAAAAGCGCGGGCGTCGCACGCTGCGGTCGAGAGCGAGCGTCAGGACTTTTTCTTCACCTCCAGTGGATGGAGCGATGGCGAGATGCTGCGTCGCGTAGTCAATGGCTTTAGCGTCGATCTGGCTAACAAAGGCAATACGCTTTCCATCGGGAGACCAGGTGGGAGAGCGGTCTGCGCCGGGATTCGTTGTGATTTGCGTCAGGTGCGCGCCCTTGTCGGTGTTCTCGGCGTCAACCACCCAGATGTCGGTGTTGAAGTTGCGGTCGGGATCAGGCGTCGAGCGGTTGCTGGTGAACGCCAGAGTTTTGCCGTCGGGAGACCAGGCGGGTTCGCTGTCGTCGAAATCGCCGGAAGTAATTTGCGTTACGGATTTCTTCTCAATATTGAAAACATAGAGGTGGGAGCGATGATTGTCGAGGTAGCCGACGGTGTCCTGCTTGAATTGGAGACGGTCGATCACATAGGGTGGCTGCGTTTTCGGTTTGGGAGGTGTCTTGTCTTTCTCCTTCGCGGCTTCGGCGTCTTCCGGTTTGGGATCCTTAAGAACCAGAACAAGGCGAGTGCTGTCTGGAGACCACTCGAAGTCGCCGACGCCTTGGAGAATGTCCGTGAGGCGAACGGCTTCGCCGCCGAGTCGATTCAAAAGCCACACCTGGCTCTTGCCGCCGTTGCGCGAGGAAGTGAAGGCCAGGTATTTTCCGTCGGGGCTCCAGCGCGGGTGCGAGGAAGAGACACTCTCATCGGTCATGGGAAGAGGATCGCCGCTATGAGTTGAGACCATCCAGATGCGCGTCTCGTTCTTGTCTTCCTTGAGCATTTTGGTGCGCACGGTGTAGACGACCCACTGGCCGTCGGGGCTGAGTTCAGGTTGGCCGACGTCGCGAATCTGGAAGTAGTCGTCAATCGTGATAAGGCGAGTAGCTGTTGCGGCAGCGCGAGATTGTCGCGGGGCCGAATCTGCTGGAGAAGCGGAAAGCGAGAGAACTAAAAGCAAGAAAGCCAAGGCGAAGCAGCGGGCGTTTTTCATGCCGAGAACTCCTCTGGATGGGATTGCGAGATGAGCCGGGCGAAGTGTAGCAGACGAACACCCATGTAATGGCCGAAAAATGAGCGAACCGCGTAGGCTCCCCGTGGATAGCAAGAGAATGCGAAATCGCGATCTCCAACCAAATTTGAAGATCGACATAGACAACGGGAGCGATAATATGAAGTAGGATGAAAGCAAAGATTTCCGTCACGCTATCGAAAATCGTTCTGGCGCAGGTCGACCGGCTGGCCGGAGCTAAGTTATCACGATCGGCGTTAGACGGGCCGCTTGCTTGCCTAAAAAGGGTGGATCGCCAGATACCAGGGCATCAATGGTATGGACAAGAGATTTGGTTCAGCGGAAAATGGATGAGAAAGGTAGGCCAACACTTTGCAAGTGACCATCGAGCTGCCTGACGAGCTTGCGGAACAGATCCGCAAAAGCTCCGGGGATATCGGACGGCTGATGCTGGAAGCGTTCGCGGTGGAAAGCTACCGCTCCGGTACAGTGACCGGTTTTCAGATTCAGCAGTTGCTTGGCCTGAAGAATCGATTTGAGCTCGAAGCGATTCTGAAGCGAGCCGGTGTTTTCCGCGAGTACACGGCCGAAGAACTCGCTCTCGACTACGAAGCCAGCCGCCGGGCGAGCGGCGAGCGCTCTCCAAATTCGTGATCGTCATCGCCGATACGTCTCCTCTTAACTATGCTGTAACGATTGGCGTTGCGGACGTCTTGTTCGATCTCTATGGACAGATTGTCGTGCCGGCGGCAGTCCATGCAGAACTTACCAACCCGGGTGCCCCTGCCGCTCTTCGGTTCTGGGTGGAGGGCCACCGAGATCGGATCGAGGTACGCGAGGTAAAGTTGCCAGACGATCCGGGATTGAACGGCCTGCATCCTGGCGAGGCACAAGCAATTTTCTTAGCGCAAGAAACCCCGAATTCTCTGCTTATCATTGATGAACGAGATGGGCGCGCAGAAGCGCGACGGCGGGGGATTGCGGTTACTGGACTCCTCGGAGTGATCCGCGACGGAGCGATTCGAGGTCATCTTGATTTCGAAGACGCGCTAAAAAAGCTCAGACAGACCGACTTTAGGCTGTCGAATGAGATAGAAGCGTCGTTCGCCAGCAATACAGAAACAGCCTTGCCGAGGAGTAGTGTGAATACTTTTCGCGAGGGAGTGACGGGCGCCATGTACGTGCACATGTTTGCGTTTCGGTTTAAGGCCGGAGTGACGGAGGAACAGAAAGAAAAGATTGTCGCAGAGATACGGAAATTGAAAGGCGAAATTCCGGAAGTTCTGGAATCGTGGGTCGGGAGGAATGATTCTCCGCGCGGACAGGGTTATGAGTTGGGCGGAGTGATGAGGTTTGCGGATAAGGCGGCGTGCGAAGCGTATGGGGCGCATCCGGTGCACCAGAAATTGTTAAGTTGGCTGATGCCGTTGATTGAGCCGATTGAGGTGGATTTTCCTGGAGTGACGTAGAAAATTCGGCAGCGAGCAGGAAGCGGCCAGGCTCGGAAGGCTGGCCGCGTGCATTTTGATGGTTCAATTTTAGCGCCGGGTGCGCTCGCCTATTCGTACCGAAGGGCAATTAGGGGATCGAGTTTAGAGGCGCGATAGGCTGGCCAGAAACTGGCGAAGGCGGCGACGGCGGATAAAAGTACGACAGCCGCCAAGAGCGTGATCGGGTCGCGCGGCTTTAAGCCATAGAGAAGTGATTTGGCAGCTTGGGCCGAAGCAAACGCCAGGCCAGCGCCGATCAGAAGACCAGCTATCGTCAGCATTCCTGCCTCGCGCAGGATCAACCTCAAAACGTCCATGCGCTCGGCGCCGATGGCCATGCGAATGCCGATTTCTTTCGTGCGCTGCACCACCATATAAGAAATCACTCCGTAGAGCCCGATGGCCGCAAGCAACGCCGCCAGGAATCCGAAAAACCCGGAAAGCGTGGCCATCAGCTGGTCCTGAAGCAGCGATTCGTGAATGCGCGTCGTCATCACTTTAAACTCAACGTCGATGCCGGGATTCACGTTGCCGATCGTTTCTTTCAGCGAGCCTATGAGACTCGTCAGTGGGAGCGACGAGCGAATCAGGATTTGGTCGTACGGACCGGGCTTTTCCTCCTGTGTTGCTGGAAAATACATGAACGGCAGGAATTCTTCATGCATGTCCTGGTACTTACTGTCTTTGGCGACTCCAACAACTTCATAGAGAGGGCGTGGCTGTCCAGGCGGCTCGTGCTTGCGGAACCTCTTGCCGATCGGATTCGGCGTGCCATCAAAAACCTTGCGCACAAACGCCTCATTCACGATGGCTACCTTCACTGATGTAGCGGTATCGCGATCATCGAAGTCGCGCCCGGCGAGTAGCGGCGTCCCAATCGTTTGGAAATAGCCCGAACCGAGATAGTTAAGCCAAGCCACGACCTTTTCGACGTCGGAACCTTCCGTCAGGACAAAGTCATTCGAGGAGTTGCCCCCGAAGGGCACCATCTGTGCGTCGGCAGCGAATTCCACTCCAGGGATTGCCCGTACCCGTTTAACGATGTCGCGATTGTACTCGCTGTCCCGCTCGTCGGGGATGTGCAAACGCTCGAAATCGACGCCGGCCACCAGGATCCCGGTCTGTTGAAAGCCGGCATTGAGAGTCGTCAAATTGCGTAGGCTCCTGACGAAGAGGAGCGCGCCCATCAAAAGAACCACGGACAACGCGACTTGCGAAACGACCAGGATGCGGCGAAGACTGAAGCGCTCCTTGCCGCCTGTCGATCCGCGGCTGCCGGACTGGAGCAAGGTAGCCGGCTCGGCCCGGGTCGCGCGAATCGCCGGAGCCAATCCAAAGGAGACCGTTGTGAGAACCGCGAGCGTGGTGGTGAACGCGAGCACACGCCAATCCATTCCCAAATCCAGAAAGACTTGATTGTCCGACGTGCTGATAAACGTCACGAGCAGGCGGCTTACTGCGAACGCCAAAAATAATCCGCAAATCGCTCCACCGGCAGCCAGCAGCAGGCTTTCGGAAAGGAGTTCGCGAATCATGCGCCAACGCGTTGCTCCCAGCGCGCGGCGAATCGTGATTTGGCGTTCGCGAGCACCGGCGCGGGCAAGCATTAGGTTGGCCAGGTTCGCGCACGCGATCAGCAGGACCAGACCGGAAATACCAAGCAGCAGCCAGAGAGATGTTTCGGAATCCTCGCGCAGCTCCGAGAATCCTGTGCTCGCCGAAAAAACGCCGAGCTTATACGCGAGATATTTCTTTACGCCTTCGCCATCGTAAACAGGCGGAATGGTTTCTTGCAGAATCTGGGGAGTCACGGCATTCATCTGCGCGTTCGCCCGCTGAATGGTCCATGCCCGTTTCAAGCGGCCGATCGAGGCAAGCCACCAGCCATGACGCATTGTCAGGCGGTTGCGGCGCGGGTTGAGGATCGGCTCGACGCAAATCGGCACGGCAACATCAAAGGTATTGCCAACGGAGATGCCGTTGAACCCCGGGCGGCGTAATGCCGACCACTTCAAATGAATTGCCGTCGAGGGTCACGCGTTTGCCAATCGCGGCTGGATCGCCAGCAAAATTGCGCTGCCAGAAGGCATAACTTATGTTTGCTCCCGAGGCGGCGCATCCGGGCCCATCATCCGCGGGACCGAGAAGCCTGCCCAGAAAAGGCTGCATGCCGAGCACGTGGAAAAAATCGCCGCTGACACGGATGCCTTTCGCGAAACGTACTTCTCCTCCAGTAGCCAGATTGAAGGACTGCTCACCCCAAGCGGCAATGGTGTCAAAACCTTCCTGCCGCTTGCGGATTTCTTCCCACATGGGAAACGTCAGCTGAGAATACTGGCCGGAAAAATTGCCGGAACCCCAATGCCGGTCGGCGATGCGGATAGTGCCCAACTCTTCCGGGTTTTTGACGGGGATGGTGCGCAGGCGAATCGAATCAATCAGCTGAAAGATCGCGGTGTTGGCGCCAATGCCCAACGCGAGGGTGAGAACGGCGACGACAGTGAAGCCAGGGCTCAACCGAAGAAGGCGAAACGCGTGGCGAAGGTCGCGCAAGAGATTGGTCATAGTTATCCCTCAGCACGTTAAGACGATGGCCGGAGGCAAAGGTCTTGCCGCGTGAGCCAGATCACATGGGGCGAAAGTGTGGCCCACTTCAACGCAAAGGGCCGCCCAAGGGTGGCCCTTTCAGAGATGAGTGCGGCGCGCCGGGAGGACGCGCTTTTGTCCGCGGGAATCATGGAAAATTGCGGACGGGGACCGGCTTGGGTAGCGGTTTGCGCGGGAGCATTTCGTCGCGGTTGGCGGTTAAGTAGACGAACGAGGCGACGATGACGGCCATTTGTTTCATGTCGGGTTCCTGGATGCGTTCGTAAACGTCCATGTTGGAGTGGTGGGTGCGCGTGTCGTAGTCCATGGGGTCCTGGATGAATTGGAAGCCGGGGAGGCCGACGGCGTCGTAAGAGAGGTGGTCCGTGCCGCCGGTGTTGCGGATGGTGAGGGTGGTCATGCCCAGGTCGTGAAATGGGACCATCCAGGCGTTGAAGATGGGGGCGACTATATCGTTGCCTTGGAGATAGACGCCGCGGATTTTGCCGGTGCCGTTGTCGACGTTGTAGTAGGCGTCGAGTTTGGCGTGCTCGGGAGTAATCTTGATGAGCTTGGTGGCGGGATCTTCGCTTGGGATCGCCGAAATGCTGTTTGACGTAGGCGCGTGAGCCGAGGAGACCTTGCTCCTCGCCGGTCCAGAGGCCGATGCGGACGGTGCGGCGCATTTTGACGCCGGTGGCCTTGAGGATGCGAATGGCTTCGAGCATGACGGCGGAGCCGGCGCCGTTGTCGGTGGCGCCGGTGCCTGATTGCCAGGAATCGAAGTGCGCGCCGAGCATAACGATTTGGTCGGCTTTGGCTTTATCGGAGCCGGGGATTTCGCCGATGATGTTGAAGGAGTCGAGGTCGTCGTCGTAGAACTTGTTCTGGATGTCCACCAGCATGGAGACGGGGACTTTCTTTTCGAGCATGCGAACGATGCGGCCGTAGTTTTCGTTAGCGACGGCGACACGGCTGGGAGACGGATCCTTCGTTTTGTCGCGGTCACCGCCCTGCTGCACGAATACGGTGCCGTCATCGCTGCGGGAAGGCTCGATCCAAGCGGCGACGCCTTCCTCGACGAGGAACTTCTGTACCTTGAGTTGGAAATCGCGCTGGGCACGGAACTGCGCGATGCGTTCTTCGATGTTTGGGCCTGCGCCGGGGACTTCGGCCTTTGCGAGGTCAGCGAGTTCGGCGTCGGTGTAGCGATGAGCCTGGGGCTCGAAGCGTTCAGGACTTTCGGGAATAGGAGCGGTGAGAACGAACTTGCCTTTGAGCTGCCCTTTGAACTTGGCGAAGTCTTCTTCTTTGGTGATGGGCGCGAAAACGGCGTCGGCGGTGACGGGACCGTTAGTGCCGGGCGTCCAAGCCTTTGCATAAGCGATGAGCGGGAACGGGTGCGGGGCAATGACTTGGACGCTGGTGCGTTCATTGGACCAGCCGCGGCCGAAAGGGCCCCACGGCTCGAGGTGGACGTTGGCGAGTTGCCATTCGTTTAGCTTGTCGGTGGTCCATTTGGCGGCTTCCTTGATGTAGGGAGAGTTGGTGAGGCGGGGGCCGTGGACATCACTGAGATAGCTGATGATTTCCATGACTTTGGAAGTCTTTGGATCGAAGCCTTCTTCCCTGATTTGATGGATTGCGGCCAGATCGGATTGGCTTACAGCTGGGGCCTGCGCTCGAAGCGGGATGACCGCCAGGAGCAAAGCTAAGACAGCAACGACACTCGCATGCTTACGCACTATCGTCCTCCGACGTTCGTTTTTGCGTGCTGCTGATTTCGGGAAACGGCCACAGGGTACCGCGTGCATGTGGTGTGACGGCACAGAGACGAAATGCGTTTCAAATCTAGGATGGATCCCCCCACCCCCGGTTTTTTTGTAAGTGTTCATTCTAAAGGGTTTTAAGTCCTGTGTTTTGGAAGTGCGGATTCTAAACGGGTTAGGGGCATGATTTCTGTAAGTGCGGATTATAAAGGATTTAGTGGCGAGTGACCCTTCGAGGCTGGGGGTAAACGAAGGAAGTGGGGCTAGGCGGAAGAAGGGGAGAAAAGCGGATCCCTCACGCTGTTCGGGATGACACCTGTGGGGGCGGAAGGCACGTGGGCACGAAGACGTCGGGCAAGGGTTGGGCGACGAGAACATAGCGGAGGGTAGCACGGGATTGGCGAGGGAGTAAAGGTATTTACAGGGAATGGTCGAAAATGAGGGTTGAACGGCTATTAGCGAGATTGAACTGCGAGGTTACGGAACGGAAAGAAACGTCAAAACCCCCAGACGCAAACCCGGCGTCTGGGGCACCCGCGCATGTTCCGCGGGCAGGTTTTCGTCGACTTTGAATTTCAAGCTGTAGTTTCCAGCGGCAGGTCCACGGTCCCCTCACGCGCCAACTCGGCCGCATATGCCAGGGCCGCGTCAATATCCGCCTCCACCAGCCCCGGGTAGCTTCGTAGAATCTCCTCGCGAGAAACACCAGCAGCGACGTTATCAATCAGCACAGAAACCATTACGCGCGTTCCTCGCACACACGCTCGGCCGTGACAAACTACGGGATTCACACTAATTCGCTCTCGCCAGTTCTGCATCGTTATATCTTAACCCCATTTTCCTTTTCTAGATGCCAGCACACGCTGCGCCGGGCTCCGTGCCTGAACCCGAGGATCGGATCAGTTAGTTAGCGGTTGGCTGCGGCGTGCCGAGTAAGAATTTATCAGCCACCCGTCCATCCTGCCGGCCTCTGCGCCACCTGCCTTGCGGCAAGCTCTCAATGAGTCGATAATTCTTCCTTGACTCGTATTGTTGTCGACGACAAACCACCACCGCCACTTGTCAGCGGGTTGTGATACCTCGATGAGCATAAGCACTTGTCCCATCGCCACAGTGGAAGCGCCCGTCGAGCAGGTCTGGCGACTGCTGGCGGATCCCAACAATTATGGGTTGTGGTGGGATGCGGAAACGTGCTGGCAGTTTGCGATGGAGCCGGCTGGCCCGGCCAAGGCGGGGCAGCGAATATCCGCGCGAACGAGAGCGCTCGGGAAAGATTGGCACGTGCGGATCACGGTTGCGAGCATTGATCCGGACAAACGGGCCTTGGACCTGACGACGCAGTTACCGTTCGGCATCACGGTGCACAACCATATCGTGTGTTGGGCGCTGGATAACAAGCATTGCCGGGTGAGCTTTGGTTGAGAGTTCACAATCTCACCTGGATGGTGGGGATGGATGCTCGAACATTTCGGGAGCCGGCAGTTACACGAGGGAGTAGCGGATGCTCTGGCGCGATTGAAGAAGGCGGCAGAACGTTCTCAACAAGCAGCGGGTAAGTGAGTGCTGCCCAACGACCGCGTGCAGACGACGCGCTGCGATCGGGACGCTGGCGATTCCTGATTTCCAACAATAAGAGTCCTACCGACGATGCCTACGAAGACTTTAGACGAGAAGAGAATGAATGATTCGTCCGCTTCTAATCTGCGGAGGTTTGCCGAGCCAGCAAGCCGAGGGTGATTCCCCCGAGTGCAACGATCACTAGCGCTGAGCCGAGAATGGCGATGCCTCGCGGGATGGGACCGTGATTGAAGGTCTGCAGCAAGACTCCGAGGGGGAAAATGACCGCACCGGCAAAGAGAGCCAGCGCAAGCGCTACCTTGTAGCGCTGGGATAGCTCGATGCGATCGAAGCCAATTCCGATAACGATCAAAAGCATGGCCAGACCGATCCAGTGGCCATGAACGTCCACTTGGCGGTCGTAGACATATTTGGCTTCCCTGTAGTTGCTGAATGCGGTTTCGGCAGCGGCAGGATTTCGACGTGCGGCAGCGTCAAAGGCCGACGCGAGGGAAGAACCAATACCATTCAGCGCTTGATGCTCGGCAAAAACGGCATACCACAAGCCGTAGGCCATGCCCCACAGAGCCAGGGCGATGCCGCCCAAAATTAGAAGCCGCCGGCCGCTGCTCATCGTTTATCTCCAATTCGGGTGTCTCCGATTCGGGTGTCTCCGATTCGGGTGTCTCCGATTAGGGCGTCTCCGATTCGGGGGCCTCCCGTTTGGGCGTCGAGCTGACCGGTGTAGCGGAGTATGCCGATCCACATGGCCAGCAGAGCGATGATCACCAGCAAGCCTCCAAAGTCCGCCAAGCCACCGGCCACAAGACCAAACCGCAATTCCATCAGCACACAGACGGGAAGCAGTACGGAACCAATGATCAGAATGTATGCCCAACGGAGTTTCCAGGCCTCCCGCAAACTGACATAGGGCTGAAAAAAAGCGAGCAGCATCGCGAGGAGACCAAATTCAATGATGTGTGCGTGCGCGGCAATCTTGACGGCCTTGTCGCCTTGAAGCTGGCCATAAGCTTCGAGGGAGTGGTCGACCAACTTCGCGTTTTTTGCGGCGGCTGCAGTCGCCATGTCCGTAAGAATGGAGGAGTCGAGCGCTTCGTGACGATAGAGATCAGCGCCGGCGTAATAGGCGCCATGCAGAAAACCGGCGAGGACCATGACCAAGCCGCCGGCAAGCAGTATCCGTCCTGGCCTACTGCGATCCAGGAGGAGCACATCCTGCACGGCCCGCGGAACTTGCGAGCGAAAGAATTTTGCCAGGCCGAGGAGAAACCCGAGGGTGGCGATGAGCACCAGCAATCCGCCGAGATCGGCAAAGATGCTGGCCCAGCCGATGGATGGCAATGGACTGTGGGCGAGGCCGACGTAATGGATGAGAAAGACTCCCACGGGAAGAAGGCTCGCTCCGATAAGAAAAAGCCAAGCGAGTCGCTGTTTTGTGGCTTCACTAAATGCAATCCAAGGAAGGAGGATCGCGAGGAGGAGAGCGAGGTAACCGAAATCAATGGCGTGGACGTGGGTGTCCACTTTGGTGCCGCGATTTTCGAGGAATGATCCGACATCCTGAAAACTTGCGTCCACGCGTGAAGTATCTCCGGCCAGCGCGGCGTGCGCGGCTGAAGCCAAGCTCGCGCCCACGCGCGACGCGTTTTGGTGCAAAACGAAAACCGCAAATATGTTTCCGAAAAGCATTCCGATAAGGATGAGGGCAACGCCGCCGAGCACGAGCAAGCGGCGCGCGCTCAGCGGAGCGAGAGAGGTTATGGGCATTTTGTTCGCGTTTTCGACACGCGGGAATTGGTCAGAGGGCATTGAGGTGTCTTTCGACCCAACCTAATCGTGTCGAGCGAGCGAATCTGGCCGCATCACAGGGCCGCGGCCGGTTTCTCAGGGCGAACCAGCTAGAAACTGAATTTCACAGCCAACTGAATTTGCCGCGGGTTATTAACGGCTCGCGGTGTTCCGTACAACGGGTTGGGCGACCCTTCGCGGTTGGCGGACGGAGCGACGGGACAGCCAAAGGCTAATGGGTCAACGGGGCAGAAATCGGACGCACCATAAACGGTGTTGAAGAAGCGGATGTTCAAGGTGTTAGAGAGGTTGAACGCTTCGGCGATCAACTCGAGGCTCTTTTTTTCGCGGAATCGAAATGTTCGCGAAAGGCGGAGATCGACGCTGCGGAAGTTGTCTCCAACAAAAGTATTGCGGGGATCGATCCCGACGCGATCGTTATTTCCAAAGATGTCACCGTTGGCGTCAAACCCCGCGAATTTGGAGAAGCGCTGCGGCGACTGGATGGTGGTTATCAGGCCGATGAGAAAGTCGCGCGCGAAGACATTCCAGGTGGCGGGCGTCGTCACGGTGCCGTTAAGGACCAGGCGGTTGCGGACGTCGTCGGAAGAGAGGGCGCGCTCGGCGCGGAAGTTTTGGCTGTCCTGAGGGATCAGTACGAAACTGGGGTTCGGCCCGTCATCGATGGACTTCGACCAGGTGTAGCTGATGCCATAAGAGAAATTCCGGGACAGCCGTTTATTGACGTTGACCAATAGACCGTCGTACTGCGAATCCCAGCGAGAAGTGGCTTCAAAATAGATGGCGATGGGAAACGTTCGGACACCGGGCGTAAACGGGCACGCGGGAACGAACGAGCAATAGAGATTCTTAGGACCCGGGCGGCCTTCTGAGTCGTGAAGAGTGACAACGGCAGTGGGGTCAGGCTGATTGACATTGAAGAAACTGCCAAGATGTACGCCGCGAACGTGTAGTCCGCTAATGCTGACGGTAGTATCCGGGAGCGGCTCAAATTCGACCGCCAAACTTGCCTGGACACCGTAGGGATTCTTGCTATTTTGATCGAAGCGTACGACCACGGAGGGGCCGAAGAATCCGCAATTGGCTATGGGTGTACAGCCCGGGAATGGGTTCGTGAAGGGATCCGTGGTGTTGTCCGGATAGGCTCCGTCATTAATGAGGCCCTGTAAGGCGAGCGCGGTGATTGAGGGTTGGCTGGCGAAGGCGAAGAGTTCCGTTTTGGCGTTGAGTCCATTTTCAAATGGGCGGCCGGGATATTTTCCGTTGTTAAGCTGAGCGATGTTGCCCGTGCCTCCGCACGAAGGCTCCTGGCAGGCGAGGAGGTTGGCGGGAAGCATTCCGTGGAAGAGCCCAAAGCCGGCGCGGACGACAACATGATGTTTGCTCCCCACGTTGTAAGCCATACCCAACCTGGGGTCGAAATTCTTCCATTGCGTGTTGAGCACATTGGATGGCCAAGTCTCAAACTCCCACCGGATACCGGCGTCCAGGGTGAGTCGGCTGGTGGCGCGCCACTTATCTTGAAGAAAGAAACCCTCGTAGGTGTGGTTCAGGGTACCTTGCGCTTGATTGCGGATGGCTGGCGAGAAACTTGTGCCCTTGTAAACCGAAGTGTTCAAGCTTTGTTCGTCGAAATTTGGGGCTTGGAAGCGCTCAAAGAAAATGACGTTGGGATGCTGACAGCCAGCCGGGCCGGGGCCACCGGGATCCCCGGGAGCCGAGACACATTGCGCCCCGACGCCACCCGCCGCACCGTCGTTACCCAGGAATGCGCCGAGGCTGGGGAAGTCCGCCTCGAAGGGATAGAAGAGCGGGAAGGATTCGGTAGTCTTCACAAAATTAAAATTGCCACCGAAACGGATGGTGTGTTTGTCGAGGGTGCGCGTGACATTGTCCACCAGCTCAAAACGCGACTCGCGGTAGAAGTCCGGATTGCCGCGATTCACGCCGAGCGTGAAAGTATTTGATAGCTCGAGATGAGGCTGAGTGGTTACGGTCGGGAAGTCAAAGGAGCGCCGGGCAAACTGCGCGCGAAGCTCATTGATAAGCTTGGGACTGAAGACGGAAACAAGCGTACTGGCAATGGACTGGTCGCGATAAAAGTTTTTCTTGAACGCCGAAGGAAGATCAAAGCCATCGTTCAACGGCGATTGGTTAAGCAACCGGCCATCGTTGATGAAGTAACGCACGAAAAAGGTTTCGTTGTCACTGAAGCGATGGTCCACGCGGAGGAAGCCGTTATCCGTATCGTTGGTGCGGAGAACACTGCCAAGATTCGGCTCCGACGGTAGTCCGTAGATCGCCTTGACCTCATTGATGGCGTGTATGTTTGCCAGCACGGCGGAATTGTAAAAGGGCGACTCACCGCGCCGCTGTCCTTCGTAATTGCCAAAAATAAAGGTCTTGTCCTTCCGAACGGGCCCGCCAATGGCCGCGCCGAATTGGTTTTGGCGCAATACATGTGCTCCCGTGGCTTGCAAGAGGTTAACGGCGTCTAGCGAATCGTTTCGGAAATACTCGTAGAGGGATCCATGCCATTCGTTGGTGCCGCTCTTGGTGATGATATTGACGATGCCGCCGACGGCGCGTCCAAATTCCGTGGAGTAGTCACTGTTGATGACGCGGAATTCCTGAACCGATGCCTGAGGCGGAGTGCCGCGCTGGATTCCAGAGGCTGTAGAGATATCGTCAGCGCCATCGACGGCGATAAAGTTGTAATGGATGTTCTGTCCGGCGAAGGAAAGCTTGGTGACCGGCTCGACGATAACGTCCGTGCTGCCGGATGTGGTATCGCCGATGGTCACTGCCGGCGAGAGTAGCGCAAAATCAATGAATTCGCGGCCGTTGACGGGCAGATTGACGATCTGGCGCTCGGTGATGACGGTACTGACTTGCGTCCGGGTGGGCTCGGCCAGCTCGGAGGTGGCTTCCACTTTGACTTTTTGCGTCACTTCGCCGGGAGACAGGCTGAAATCGAGCGCGGCAGACTGGCCCACTTGCAGGGTGATGTTTTTCGTCTGCGTGGCAAAGCCCGAGAAAGTGACGGTCACCTCGTAGTCGCCAGCCGGAAGGGCGGGGATGGAGTACTCTCCGTTATCCGACGACTGCATCGAGCGCGAAAATCCGGTCGCGGCATTGAGGACGGCAACGCTGGCCTTGGCAATGCTTCCGCCAGAGGCATCCGTAATTCTTCCGGAAAGAGTCGCCGTCACAGCCTGGCCGGAGGCTTCCGCGACACAGAATGAAATGAGAACAAGCAGGCAGGCAAACGAGCAGAGCAGTAGAACAGCTTTCCTTCTAAATCGGTCCATCACACCCCCCCGAGAGACAACAGCGGCTAACGGGCATTGCAGTGTTCGACGTTTATAACAGGCCTTAGTGACTGTCAAGCTTACATTATTTATGGCGGTCCGGGATTGTTCTAGACAATGTCCGGTAAGCGCGGAAACCGGAAACTGATCTAGTACCGAGATTTCAGAACGTGAGGCTCCCCACAGATAGAGACAGTTAGTCAGTTGATTTGTGCGAGGGCTCGGCGGGGCGGGCCGGGGCGGGGGCACCCTTGACGAAGTGGGCGTACCAGGCCAGGTCGCGCTGGAGGCGGTCTTGGATATGGGAGGGGACGGCGAACTCGTGGAACTCATCGGGGTAGACGACTAGTTCGGTGGGGACGCCGAGGCGTTTTAGGGCTTGGTACATTTGCTCGCCACCGAGGATGGGGACGTTTGCGTCGATGCTGCCGCCGAGGAAGAGAGTGGGGGTGGAGACCTTGGCGACGTTGCGGAAAGGTGAGACGTGGTCCCAGATGGCGGGGGATACCCAGGGAAGGCCTAGCTCGGATTCGTAGTCCTTTTGATATTGGTCGTGGCCATAGAGGCTGGAGAATTCGGCGGCACCGGCGCCGGAGATGGCGGCTTTAAAGCGGGTGGTTTGCGTGATGATGAAATCGGTGGAGATGCCACCGTAGGACCAGCCGCCAACGCCGAGCTTTTCGGGGTCGGCGATGCCCTTCTCGATGGCGTAGTCCACCATGGCCATGTCGTCGTGGAAGTCTTTGTTGCCCCAATCGGCATAGATGGCTTTGCAGAAATCCTGGCCGTAGCCGGTGGAGCCGCGGGGGTTGGGGAAGAGGACGGCGTAGCCAGTGGCGGCGTAGAGCTGGGCGAGATGGGAGAATTCGGCGTAGTAGGCCCATTGGGGGCCACCATGGGGGATGAGAAGAGTCGGATATTTCTTGCCGGAGACGAAATCGAGGGGCTTGTAGAGGTAGCCGGAGAGGGGTGTGCCGTCTTTGCTTTTGAAGTGGACGTATTCGCCGGTGGAGAGCTTGAGTTGGGAGAAGAGAGCGTCGTTGACGTGGGTTAGTTGGGTGAGGTTGCCATTGATGAGTGTGTAGATTTCATCGGGGCGGTCGATGGTGGCGATTTGGGCTGCGATATTGCCGCTGGCGCCACCGCCGACTGAGTAGGCGCTGACCATGACACGGCCAGGGATGGGGCGAGCGCCTTGTTGGCCATCGCCAAAATTAATTTCGGCCAGGTTCTGCGTGCCGTCACTATCAACGATGAAGTAGATGCGCTTGCCGTCGGCGGAAAAATGCGGGGAGATGACCATGCGGTCGAGGGAGAGGGTGAGGACTTTGGCGGGGCCGCCAGTGGCGGGAGAGACGGCGAGATGACGGGTGGCGTAATCGAAGAGTTTGGGATCGAGGGTGGTGACGTAGGCGATGGATTTGCCATCGGGGGACCAGGTGGGGGACATGTCTATGCCGGGGTTTGTGGTGACTTGGGTGAGGTGCGTGCCTTTGTCGGTGTTGGCGGCTGAAACGACCCAGATGTCTGAGTTGTAGGTGAGGTCGGGATCTGGCATGGAGCGGTTGCTGGTGAAAGCTAGGAGCTTGCTGTCGGGAGACCAGGCGGGCTCGGAGTCATCGAAGTCGCCGCTGGTGAGTTGGATTAGAAATTTTTTGGAAAGATCGAAGACGTAGAGATGGGTGCGGCGGCGATCGAGATAGCCGACTTCGTCGAGTTTGAATTGGAGGCGGTCGATGACCCAAGGCTTTTTGGTTTTGGACTTTTTGTCTTTGGCATCGTCTTGGGAATCGTCATCGGAGACGCCAGAGGAGTGGGCACCGGATGGAGATTTTTCTTTCGCGGCAGCAAGTTCCTCGGGTGAAGGGTCTCTCAGGACGAGGACGAGACGGCGAGAGTCCGGAGACCAGGAGAAATCTTCGACATCTTGAACTGTGTCAGTGAGTTGCTGGGCTTCGCCACCGAGGCGATTCAGCAGCCAGACCTGGGTTTGGCTATCGCCGCGTTCGGAGAGGAAGGCGAGGTATTTGCCGTCAGGGCTCCAGCGGGGGTGGGAGGAGGAGAGGCCTTCGGCGGTCATGGGCAGCGGCTCGCCGCCTGAGGTGGGGACCATCCAAATGCGAGTTTCGTTTTTGTCAGTCTTCAAGGAGGATTTGTCGACAGCGTAGGCGACCCGCCGTCCGTCGGGGCTGAGCTGGGGGTCGTGGACGCCGAGGATTTGGAAGTAGTCGTCGATGGTGATGGGGCGTGGTGACGTCGAGGAGACTTGAGGGGAAGCGGAGGGCGACAGGACGAGAGCGGCGAGGAGAATTGCCAGAGGACCGAGTTTCATCTAGAGGACTCCTGAAACGGAAATGGGTGCGAACGCAAACCGGCGAGTTTAGCACAGCGGAAGAGCGGTCATCCTCGGAAGGATGACCCTACACGAGCGCGGGGGCAGAAAATCGTGAGATGAAGAATTGTGCGGGCGAGTGTATTTTCTTGTTGCGCGGCGGAGCGAAACTTGTATTCTGCGAATGCGAACTCACTTCACCCATCGCGAGAGTGAGCATCGCTTAGGAGGACGAGAGTAAAAATTGAGTTCTTTATCCCTTCCTGCCCGGATTTCTTCCCCTGCAATTTCAACAGCGAAAAAAAGAGTCGCAAAGCTGACGCTGTGGCCGCTTGTGGCGGCGACGTTTTTCATGGTGTCGGGCGGGACGTATGGGACGGAAGAGATCGTGCATGGAGCGGGCTACGGGCGCGGGATTTTGATTTTGCTGTTCTTGCCGGTGCTGTGGTGTTTGCCGACGGCGTTCATGATTGGAGAGCTTTCGAGCGCACTGCCGGCCGAGGGCGGCTACTACGAGTGGGTGCGGCGAGGGCTGGGAAATTTCTGGGGATTTCAGGAGGCTTGGCTTTCGCTGGCGGCCAGCATCTTCGACATGGCAATTTATCCGACTTTGTTCGTGTTCTATCTGAAGCAGATGTCGCCGTGGTTTGGAGCGGAGAGCCATGCGGTGCTGGCCGGTCTGTTCGTGGTAGTGACTTGCGCGATTTTGAATGTTGCTGGAATTCGAGTGGTGGGAATCACATCGCTGTGGCTGTTCTTCTTACTATCGGTTCCGTTCGCGGTGATTGTGGCGATGGCGCCGTTTAAAGTTGCAGCGTTGACAATCGGCCACGGGGCGGCTGATGCGACGGGTCTGGGCCTGCTGGGCGGCGTGCTGGTGGCGATGTGGAATTACATGGGATGGGACAACGCGTCGACGATAGCGCAAGAGGTGGAGAGACCACAACGAACGTATCCGAGAGCAATGATCGCAGCGGTAGTTCTGGTTTCGCTGACGTACGTACTGCCGTTTCTGGCGGTGTACTTTACCGGGATTCCAGCTTCGGCCTTTGAAGCAGAGGGAGCCTGGGCCACGGTTGCGGGGCTGATCGGCGGAAAAATATTGGGGTTCGAGTGGCTGCGTTTGCTGATTGTGGTTGGCGGAATGATGAGCGCGTTTGGGATGTTCAACGCGCTGGTGATGAGCTACTCGAGGCTGCCGCTGGCGATGGCGCGGGACGGGATGCTGCCGAAGATTTTCGCGAAGACGAGTGCGAAGACAAAAGCGCCGTGGGTAGCGATTTTGGTGTGCGCCGGATGCTGGGCGTTATGCCTGGGTTTGAAATTCGAGAAGCTCGTCACGCTGGACATCATGCTCTATGGAGCGAGCTTGATGCTGGAGTTCGTGACGCTGGTGGTGCTGCGAATCCGCGAGCCGCAGCTGAAGCGCGGGTTCCGGGTACCCGGCGGGCTGACCGGGGCGGTCATGGCGGGAGTTTTTCCGCTGCTGCTGATGAGCCTGGCGATGGTGAAGAGCGGGAGTGAGACTATTCTGGGGATCAACGGTATGGCGTTTGGCGGGATTATCATCTCCAGCGGATTTGTTCTTTATTGGGCGACTAAACCTTTGCGGCGATCGGTGATTGCCCCGGCGGCCACGCCGAATGCGGCATTGAGCGAGTAAGCTACGACGCGGCGAGCGTGCTGCTGATATACTCCGCAGTTCATTCCAATATCCTTTTTTCATCAGGAGACCAGACGTGAAGACCTTGCGGCGTTCCCTGCCATTCCTGCTTGCTGGTGTTGCGGCTCTGTGTATGCACGCCGCGGGTGCGGCTTTGCCGGATACCGGGCCGCGATTCGATCAAAAAATGTTTGGTGGAATGCATTGGCGGATGATCGGGCCGTTCCGGGCGGGGCGGTCGCTGGCGGTGACGGGAGTGCGCGGGCAGGCGGATGTCTACTACTTCGGGTCGGTGAATGGAGGAGTCTGGAAGACGAACGATGCGGGGCGGACGTGGAATCCGATATTTGACGCGGAGCCAGTCGGATCGATCGGGGCGATTGCGGTGGCGCCATCGAATGCGAATGTGATTTACGTGGGGTCGGGCGAAGCGGACATGCGCTCGAGCATTTCGTCCGGGAACGGGATGTATAAATCGACCGACGCGGGAAAAACGTGGGAGCACATTGGGCTCGAAGATACGCGGCAGATTGCACGGATCGTGGTGGACTCGGACAACCCGGAAAAACTCTTTGTGGCGGCGCTGGGGCATGCGTACGGGCCAAACAAAGAGCGCGGAGTCTTTCGTTCGAACGATGGCGGGAAGACTTGGGAGCAGGTGCTTTTCAAGGATGAGAATACGGGCGCGATTGACCTGGCGATGGATCCGGGAAATCCGAGAGTCATTTATGCGGCTGTGCTACAAACGCGGAGGCCGCCGTGGAGCATTTACGCGCCATCGAAGGGGCCGGGGAGCGGGCTCTACCGCTCGAAGGACGGCGGAGAGCACTGGGAACAGTTGACGGGGCGCGGATTGCCTTCGGAAGAGCTTGGGCGAATGGGGATTGCGTTTGCGCCGAGCAATCCGAAGCGGATTTATTTGATTGCGGATGCGAAAGAGGGCGGGCTGTACCGCTCGGACGACGGCGGGGAGAATTGGGAGCGCGTTTCGAAAGATGCGCGGATTTGGGGGCGTGGATGGTATTTCTGCGAAGTGAGCGTGGATTCGAAGGATGCGGATACGGTGTACGTGCCGAACACTTCGATGTACCGATCGCGGGACGGCGGAAAAACGTTTACAGCGATTAAGGGCGCGCCGGGCGGCGACGATTATCACCAATTGTGGATCGACCAGGACAACCCGGAGCGAATGATTTTGGGATGCGATCAGGGCGTGATCGTGACGCGGAATGGCGGGGAGACATGGAGCTCCTGGTACAACCAGCCGACAGGACAGTTTTATCATGTGGCGACGGACAACCGATTTCCATATTGGGTTTACGGAGCGCAGCAGGACAGCGGCGCGGCGGCGACAGCGAGCCGGAGCAATTGGCGGGCGCTGAATTTTATGGACTGGCGGCCAATGGAAGCGGGCGGAGAGAGCGATTACACCGCGCCCGATCCAGTACATCCGGAAATTATTTACGGCGGAACGGTGGCGCGGCAGGATTTACAAAACGAGCAGGTGCAGCAGATGCCGCCGACACTGATGTACCCCGGGGAGTATCGGAAGACCTGGACAGTGCCGCTGGTTTTTTCGGAGATTGAGCCGCACGTGTTGTACTTCAGCGCGCAGGTTTTATTTCGAACGGCCGACGGCGGAAATTCGTGGCAGAAGATCAGTCCAGACCTGACGCAGGAAGAGCCGGGCGTACCGGCGAATCTCGATGCGGCGACGGCGGCGGATGCTCCGGCATCGAAGCGGCGCGGAGTGATTTACACCATCGCGCCGTCGCCGAAGCGAGCGGGCGAGATTTGGGTGGGAACGGATGACGGGCTGGTGCAACTAACGCGCGACGAAGGAAAAACGTGGAAGGAAGTGACGCCTCCGGAGGTGACGGCGTGGAGCAAGGTGACGCATATCGAAGCCTCCCACTTCGATGCAGGTAAAGCATATGCCGCAGTGGACCGGCACCGGTTGGAGGATATGCAGGCGTATTTATACCGAACGAAGGATTTCGGGAAAAGCTGGCAACGCGTTTCAAATGGGATTCCGGAAGGAAGCTTTTTGAATTGCGTGCGGGATGATCCGAAAGTCGCGGGACTGCTTTATGCGTGCACGGAAAAAGGTGTGTACGTTTCCTATGATGATGGCGACAACTGGGCCCCGCTGCAGCTTAATTTGCCGACAACTTCGGTGCGCGATTTGGTGGTGCACGGGGATGATCTGGTGATCGCGACGTTCGGGCGGGCGTTTTGGGTGCTGGACGACATCACGCCGCTGCGGCAGTGGAGCGCGAAGACAGCAAGCGCGGACGCGTGGCTGTTCGAGCCGCAGACGGCGTATCGAATGAGGCTTGGGTCGGACGAGGGGACACCGTTTCCACTGGATGAACCTCAAGCGGAGAACCCGCCAACTGGGGCGGTGGTGGACTACTACTTAAAGGAGAAGCCGACGGAGGCCGTACAACTGGAGATTTTTGATGCGTCTGGGAAACTGGTGCGGCGATTTGCGAGCACGGATGTAGTGCAGAAAACCAATCCGGATGCGATTGACATTCCAATGTATTGGATACATGACGCGGAACCGCTGTCGGCCGAGGCGGGGATGCACCGATTCGTGTGGGACTTGCGGTATGCGTTTGCGGGAGGCGGAGGACGGCGGTCGCGACGGGGAGGAGGCGGGCCGCTGGCGGTTCCAGGACGATACACGGTGAAATTGACGGCTGCGGGAAAGACGATGTCTGCGCCGCTGCTAGTAAAGATGGATCCTCGCGTGAAGACGAGCACTGCGGATTTGGAGCGGCAGTTTGCGGCGGCTTCGACACTGGCGGTGGGGATTGGGGAGTTCACCGCAGCCGTGCAGCGGGCCGACGATCTGGAGAAACAAATCGCGGCGCGAAGCAAAGAGGCACAGGGAAACGCGGAACTCGCGACGGCGCTGGCGGATTTAGGGAAGAAAGTTGGCGCTGTGGCGGGGGCCGGAGCGGGCGGGGGTTACGGATATTTTGGGTTTGCTGTTCCGGGGAATGAGCCGACGACGCTCAGGCAAGCGTTGACAGCTTACGGGGCGTTGATGGGGATTATCGAGAGTGCGGACACCGCGCCATCGGCAGATGCAACGGCAGCTAGCGAGAGATGGGAAGCGGCCGGGAAAGCAACGCTGGGGCGGTGGGAGGCAGTTCAGACAACAGAGTTGGCGCGAGTGAATTCCCTGCTCGAGAAAGAACATTTGCAGCCACTGAAAGCAGGAACGGCGGAAAAGCCTCACCCTTAAAGTGGTCAGTTACAGGCCTATCGCCTGAATGGGAAGAATTCTCTCAAGATCATGAAGACGCGGGAACGCGACATTTGGCCGGACCGCGGGTTATATGAGGGTAAGAGAAAAGGACGCCAGCCCAGAAGAGGACCCTCCATGATTAGGATTAGCATTGCGAAGCAAATTGCAGTTACTGCCGGATTTCTGGCGCTGACTTTTGCGCCGGGGATCAGCCGCGCACAAGACAGTGCGCAGGCACCGGCGCAGGATCAGAGCCAGACAGCACCTGCCGCGCCAGCAAAGCACGAAGGAAGGATGCATGGTGCGATGAAAGGACTAAACCTGACAGATGATCAGAAAGCAGAAATGAAGAAAATTCACGAGTCGACAAAGTCGCAAGTGAATGCTCTGAAACAAGATGGATCTCTGACGGCGGATCAGAAGGAAGCGAAAATTCATGAGATGCGTCGCAGCGCTCGCATGCAAATGGTGAAGCTCTTGACGCCGGAACAGCGGGAGCAGATGCGAGCCAATGTTCAAGCTTCGCGCGCGTCGCGTCGAGAACGACAGAAACAAGAACCCCCACAAACCCAGCCGCAGGGGTAGTTCGTGCAGGATCCCTGGAGCGGTCCGGGTGATAAGAACAATTAGACAATCGGCCGAATCAAGGCCGTAATTGCTTCGCGAACAGGGGCGGCCCGACGGACCGTCCCTTTTTCGTAGGGTGAAGGATTCGGGCAGCGCGGATTAGCGATTAGATTTGGTATGCTGCTCGACGTGGGAAAAATCGATCGAATGAGCCAGCGCGCTCGGGTCCAAAAGTACATTCGGATTGGGGCGCCTTTTTTCGTGATTATACTCGGGGCTGTTGCGCTGAGTTTTTCCTCGCAAGCGCGTTCGGAGAAGGTGTCAGCTAGTCCCGCAGCACAATCCGCGGCGCCACAAGCACCGCCGACAACACCCGCGACAACACCACCGCAAGGGCTTCCACAGGCTGTGCCGGCGGCAGTGCCGCGCGCCGGGCTAAACATCGTGGTACTTGATCCGGCCCACGGCGGAACCGATCCTGGCGCACGGGGAACAGGCGGAATGCGCGAGAGCGAAATCGCGCTGGACTTTGCAACTCAGGTGCGCAAGGCGCTGGAGTCGCAGGGATTTCAAGTTGTGCAGACACGCCAGGGCGATGAAAATCCTTCGTTTGATGACCGATCCGCGATAGCCAATGCCCAGAGCGGAGCAGTTTTCGTGACGCTGCATATTGCTTCCACGGGGTTGCCGGGAACGGTGCGAGTTTATGTCAATTCCGTTCTGCCGGTGGCGACGGACGTAGGCGGATTGATTCCCTGGGAACGAGCGCAGACACCGTTTCAAGGATTGAGCAGGAAACTGGGCGATCTGGTGCAGGGGTTGCTGGCGCAGCGGTTCAAGGGATCACCGAGCACGGCGCAAACGGCTGCGGTGAGGCAGTTGCGAACGACGGCGGCACCGGCGATTGCCGTGGAAATATCGAGCGTCGTTGTTGAAAACCGAGCGGACCTGGACCGAATGGCGCCGGGAGTTGCGGATGCCATCGCGACAGGTGTCGCGACGTTCCGGCCCTCCTACGTTGTGCCGACACCGGCTGGAGGAACGCCGTGACGCCGAGGTGGCGCACATGGTTGCTGGCTGGGCTGGCCCTCGCAGTCATCGTGGGAGCGATCTACTTGCCGATTCTGCGGCGGCGAATGAAACTCGCCGCAAAGCTGCAACAACAAACAGCAGAGCAGGCACGGAGAGAATTGACGCAGACGATTCCCGTGAATCCGGGCGAGCCGCTGGTGAAGGCGAAATTATTTTGGTCTTCGGGGAATGGGGATGGGACGCTGACGAACGCGACAGTCGAACTCCCGCTTTCGAGCGACCCAGTGCTTCGTTCGAAACAGGTGCTGAACACGCTGCTAGCGGGACCGGTGGATAGCGATCTGCGCACGCTGCCGCCGGACACGGTGCTCCTGGCGTTTTATTTGCTGCCTGATGGTACGGCTGTAGCGGATTTTTCCGAGGCATTGGCGACGGAGACTCCTTCAGGAATTCAAAGCGAGCAAATGGCGGTGGATTCGATAACACTAACGCTGGAAGCGAATGTGCCGCGTGTGCAGCGGCTGAAGATTTTGATCCATGGGCAGGAAGTGGAAACGCTCGCGGGACATTTGGACCTGACCGGCACGTTCCAGGTGAACACGAATGGGATGCAGGCCGCGCCGGCGGCGGCTCCGAGCACATCGCCGGCAACTCCACCGAGCACGGACAAGCCTGCAACGACTCCTGCGCCCGCGACCACACCGGGCGCGCATTGACACCAGATAAGGTCACCGGCAAACTTGCGCAAGCCGAGGGGAAACCGTAAGTGATTTGAGTTCGAAAGCAGATGCAGCAGGAGGAAGAGTGCGAGTTGATGGACGCGGCCCGGACCAGATGCGCCCGTTGAAGATGACGCCAGATTTCATTTCGACGGCGGAAGGAAGCGTGCTGATTGAGCTTGGGAGTACGAGGGTGATCTGCACGGCGACGGTGGACGATGGCGTGCCGGGATTTTTGAAGGGAAGCGGAAAAGGCTGGGTAACGAGCGAATATGGGATGCTGCCGAGGGCGACGGAGGAAAGGACTCCGCGCGAGGCGACGAGGGGCAAACAGTCTGGGCGCACGCTGGAGATTCAGCGGTTGATTGGGCGGTCGCTGCGAGCAGTGACGGACCAGGAGGCGCTAGGCGAGCGCACCGTGTGGATCGATTGCGACGTAATTCAGGCGGACGGAGGGACAAGGACGGCTTCGATTACGGGAGCGTTCGTGGCTCTGGCGCTGGCGTTTGAACGGATGGTGGCGGCAGGGATTTTGAAGAGTTCGCCGCTGATCGATACGGTTGCGGCGACAAGCGTGGGAATTGTGGATGACCGCGCGCTGCTGGATTTGGCTTATGAAGAAGATTCGCGGGCGGAAGTGGACATGAACGTGGTGATGACGGGCAGCGGCCATTTCGTGGAGATTCAAGCAACGGCGGAAGGGCGGCCTTTTAGCGGGAGCGAGATGCAGGACCTGTTGGCGTTAGCCGCGGCTGGGATTCGCCGGCTAACGGAGGAGCAGCGCGCGGTGCTGCCGGTCAAATTTAGTGCGCGCGCGCATTAAGCTGTTTCTGGCTTCGTCAAATCCAGGAAAACTTGGAGAGTTTCGTGCCCTGGCGGTGGATGTGCCGACTGCGCTTGCTGAAATCGAGTTGATACCAAGGTTCGATTCCCTACCACCGTTTGAGGAAAGTGCGCCGACGTTTGCGGAAAACGCAGTGGGAAAAGCTTTGTATTTTTCGCGGCTTAGAGATGGACTTGTATTTGCGGACGATTCCGGGTTGGTGGTGCCAGCGCTTGGCGGAGCGCCTGGGGTGCGATCGGCGCGTTATGCAGGAGCTAATGCGACGGACGCCGAGCGGATTGCTAAATTGACTGGTGAGCTCCGCGGGTGGAAAGGTGCGGAGCGGGCGGCCTATTTTTTGTGTGCGATTGCGTTGGCGGAGCGAGGACGAGCCATCGCCGTGGTGACGTCTCGCGTGGATGGGGAGATTCTGGAATCGCCACGAGGGACCGGCGGGTTTGGGTATGATCCGATGTTTTACTTCCCTGCCCTGAAGAAAACATTTGCAGAACTTTCGCGGGAAGAAAAGAATCAGATAAGCCATCGCGGGAAGGCGTTTCGGAAGCTGCTCACTTCGATGGAGACTTCGTAGTGCGCAGCTTAGAACGACAGACAAGAATGTCTGTCCCACCTGTGTGGTATCCTTCGCCCCATGCCTGCAAAGAAAATAACTAAGAAGAGAAAAAACCCACGCAAGAAATCTGGCACGGCGAAGCCAGTGCAGTCTGCAAAGAGAGTAGGAACCGCGAAGAGAGCGGCGGCGGCGGGGACTGACCCGAAGCGTGTCGCAGCGATTCTGGCCAAGCTGGACGAGGCGTATCCAGTGGCAACATGCGAACTGAAGCACGACAACGCGTTTCAATTGCTGATTTCAACGATTCTTTCCGCGCAGTGTACGGACGTGCGAGTGAATCAGGTGGCGGAAACGCTCTACAAGAAATATCCAACGCCGGAAGCGTTCGCATATGCAAATCCCACAGAGCTCCAGCAAGACGTACGGCCGACGGGATTTTTTCGGAACAAGACGAAATCGATCATGGGAGCGAGCAGGGCAATCCTCGAAAGATTTAGCGGTCAAGTGCCGCGCACGATGGAGGAGATGTTGACGCTGCCGGGGGCGGCGCGAAAGACGGCAAACGTGGTGCTGGGCACGGCCTACGGAATCGCGAGCGGAATCGTAGTGGACACGCACGTAATTCGTATATCGAATCGACTGGATTTGACTCGGAACGAGGACCCGAAAAAAATCGAGCAGGACTTGATGCAGGTAATCCCAAAGGAAAAGTGGATCCTTTTTTCGCACCAAATTATCTGGCACGGGCGGCGCGTATGCCAGGCGCGTAAACCGAAATGCGCGGAATGCAACCTCGAGAAGCTCTGCTATTCGAAAGACAAGACGATCTGAGCGAAGCCTGGAATGGATTGTTGTAGCGCGAACGTCGCCAAATCACTTGCATCATATCGGGAAGAGTTCCCCGCACGACGGACGGGAAGACTGCACTCCAGGCCGGGCTTTCACGTATTATGCAGCCATGAGGATATTGCTAGTCGAAGACGACCCGGGAGTGCGCAGGTTCGTGGTGAAAGGTCTGCGCGAACAAGCCTACGCTGTGGACACGGCCGCCACTGGCGAAGAGGCGTTGTATCAGGCGGAGATCAATGAGTACGACCTGGTCATACTTGATATCATGATACCTGGCCCCGACGGATTCGAAGTCTGCCGAAGGCTTCGGAGCTCCGGCCGAGGAATGCCGATCCTGATGCTGACCGCTCGAGACGCCGTCGAGGACCGGGTGAGCGGACTCGATCGCGGAGCGGACGATTACCTAACCAAGCCTTTCGAGTTTCGCGAACTCCTCGCGCGGCTACGCGCACTCCTGCGACGATCAACGGAGTTGCACCCGCCGAGGCTGAGCGTTGGAGAACTTGTGCTGGATACGGCGGCACAGAATGCAACGCGAGGCGGAGAGGCGATTTCGCTGACACACAAAGAGTATGCGCTCCTGGAATACCTCGTGCGTAATGCGGGGCGCGTGGTGAGCCGAGCGGAAATCGCCGAGCACGTTTGGGATGAGAGTTTCGATCCATTTTCAAATCTGATCGAGGTTTACATCAACCGGCTTCGGCGGAAGATCGATCCGGATGGACACTCGGGGCTTTTGCAGACGCGGCGTGGCGCTGGTTACATCTTGAAATCTGGCGAGGATTCTGAGGCGGGAGGGCGCGCGCAGCCGGCAGGCGGGCAAGGCAAGGAGAATGTTTCGGACCGCAAGAAACATGCTTGATTCTGTTCGCGCGCGGCTGACGATATGGTATTCATCGGTCCTCGCGGTGGTGTTGGTCCTGGTGACTGCAACCACATATCTGATCGTCCGGAAGGCGTCAATGCAGAGGACAGATTCGGATCTAGAGGTTTTGGCGGATTCGTTCCTGGTTACCGTTCACGCTGAGCTTTCGGACGCGTCGGAGACCGGGACCTCGTCGATTCTATCGGCAGTGCACCAGTCGATGATTGAACATCATTCGAACAGCGATGCGCTTGTGGTGTTGGGGCCGGGCGATGAAATTGTCACGACTTCAGACGACGTCACCTTTGCAGACGCGAACCCGGATGCTTCGGTGGCTCGCGCCCTAGATACAAGTGAAATTCGGAGTTTCGCAAAAAAGAGTGGGCAGAAGGAAGCAAACCTGGAAACAATTCGGGGAGAGCGCTCGCGATTACGCGCCTATTCGCGTCCTTTCAATGCTAATGGCCAAAATTATGTCCTTATCATTCTCCATTCGTTGCACTCACAAAATGAGATGCTAGAAACCATACGGCTGACGTTTACATGGATGATACTTCTGGGTCTTCTGCTTGCGGGAACGGGCGGTTACTTCCTGGCAAGAAAGAGTCTGGCGCCGGTGGTCGCGATGGGAGCGCACGCACGGCGGATTGGAGCGACAAATCTGCACGAGCGGCTTCCCGTGCTCAATGCCAACGACGAGCTTGGTCAACTGGCCACAATCTTTAACGATCTGCTGGACCGGCTAGACCAATCCTTCGAACGCCAGCGCCAGTTTATCGCGGATGCTTCTCACGAACTTCGGACTCCTCTAGCGATACTGCGTGGAGAAGCTGAGGTCGCCATGTCGCAGCCTGGCCGAAGCGCAGAAGACTACCTCGAATCGCTCGGGATTCTGCAGGAGGAGACTTCGCGACTAACCAAGATCGTGGAAGACCTCTTCACGCTGACGCGGGCCGACTCGGGCCAGTATTCGTTATCGCCAGAGGATATATACCTCGAGGAAGTTGTGGCGGACTGCGCGCATTCCGCGAGAACGCTGGCGCGCGAAAAAGACATTGAATTGAGCGTCGATGCGTCCTCGGAATGCCTGATACGCGGAGACCAGACTCTTCTGCGACGGATGATCCTGAATCTGTTGGACAACGCGATTAAGTACACGGCTGTCGGCGGGCACGTGGAGATTGCATGCCGAGCGACCGCGACGGGCTGCGAAGTACACGTCACCGATACAGGCACGGGAATACCACCGGAGCTGCACGCTCGCATTTTCGAGCGGTTCTTTCGGGCTGATCCGGCGCGATCGCGCTCGGGGCGCGAGGGCGGCGCGGGGCTGGGACTGTCGATAGCGCTGTGGATAGCCCAAGCGCATCACGGGCGGCTCGAATTAATAGACTCCGATGCCTCAGGGAGTCACTTTGCCGCTTATCTGCCTAGACCTGAGGTTGCCGCTACAGAAGCGGATTAATCGTCTGTTTATCTCGAGGCCACTACATTGGATGAAGCGGAACGCGAGGGTTCGCGGCCGCTCGAGAGAACTCCCATGAAAACATGCTTTCTTTCGAATCGACCTGTGCCACTTGCGCTCATTGTGCTCGCTCTTTCCTCCGTACCGGTTGCCGGCCAACAACCAAATAACCCGGTGCCGAAGCTCGTGGCATCGGCTTCCTTGGAAAAAAACGACGCGTCAAGCGGGCAGTCGAGCGCTCCTCCGGCAAACGTCCCGCTGCGACTCACGCTGCAAGACGCGTTGGACCGCGCTCGAATAAATAGCACGCAATTCCAGGCCGCACAGACCGATGCTGCCCTTGCGCGTCAGGATCGGTACCAAGCGGGCGCTGCGCTGTTACCCACCGTGACGTATAACAACGAGGCGCTATACAGCCAAGCGGCACCGGCACCGGTGGCCGAGAAGACCCTCGTTCCAGTCCTGTTCATTGCAAATAACGCAGTTCACGAATACGTAAGCCAGGCCAATGTGCACGAAACAATCGACCTCGCAGGAATTGCGGGCTTTCGCCGAGCGTCGGCTATGGCCGCGCTTGCACGGGCTCGCGCGGAGATTGCCTCGCGCGGTCTGGTGGTCACTGTCGTTCAGAGCTACTACACCATGGCCGCCGCACAACAAAAAATGGAGACGGCGCGCAAAGCCGCCGAGGAAGGCGATAGTTTTCTCAAGCTAACTCAGGCTCGCGAAAATGGGGGAGAAGTTGCGCATGCCGACGTTATAAAAGCCGACTTGCAATCCCAGGAGCGCCGCAGACAGTTCCAGGAAGCTCAACTGGCCTTTCTGAATGCCAAGCTGGGCCTCTCCGTTCTGATTTTCTCCGACTTCAACGATAAGTTCGAACTTACCGACGATTTGCATGCGAACATCCCGTTGCCGACGCTGGAGGAAGTTAAACAGCGCGCTGCTCAGGAAAATCCAGATGTACGCGCCGCGCTGGAAGCAACTCGCGCCGCAGGAGACGGGGTCACTATCGCTCGCGCCGGCTATCTGCCGTCGCTCGGAGTCGACTACTGGTACGGCATTGACGCCGAAAACTTCGGAGTGAACTTTCCTACGAAGATCAACGGCCAAACGTTTTCGAACCTGGGCTCTTCCATAAGCGCAACGCTCAACATTCCCATTTGGAATTGGGGCGCGACACAAAGCCGAGTGAAGCAGGCCGAACTTCGCCGCGCACAAGCAAAACGCGAGCTGTCATTCGCGCAGCGCAGGCTTCTCGCGGAAATCCAATCGCTCTACGCGGAAGCCGAGACGTCCATGAACGAGCTTGCTGGCCTCAGCCGCTCGACGGAACTGGCTGCGGAGAGCCTCCGGCTGACTACGCTGCGCTACCAGAATGGGGAAGCCACAGTGCTCGAGGTGGTCGATGCGCAAACGACCGCAGCGCAGGCGAGCAGCATGTATGAGGACGGAGCTGTGCGGTACCGCGTGGCGCTGGCCAATCTGCAGACTCTGACGGGAGTGCTGGCAACTCCATGAAACTGACGAAAGTTTGTGCTCCGCGGCAGCCTTTTCGCGCGAGGGTGGCTGCTTATGCCGTCTTCGGTGCGCTGCTTTTATCCGGCTGCGGGAAGGCCGAGAAAGAGCAGGAGCCCGTGGTCTCCGTGCAGGTTACCCCTGCGCAACGCGGTCCCATCTCTCAAGTAATCATCTCGGAAGCGGTAGTGTTTCCGCTGGAACAAGCCACGGTGGCGCCGAAGATCACATCCACCGTAAAGAAATTCCACGTGCAGCGCGGCACGCGAGTAAAAAAAGGGCAGCTGCTTGTGGTTCTAGAGAACGCGGACTTGGCCGCAGCGGCGGAGGCGAGCAAAGGCGACTTCGAGCAGGCCGACGCTGCGTACAACACGACAATCGGGTTGAGCTTACCGCAGCAAATCCAGAAGGCGCAGCTCGATGCGCAGACTGCGCAATCATCTTTCGAGGTCCAACAAAAGGTCTTTGACAGCCGCAAGGAACTTTTTCAGCAGGGCGCCATTGCGAGGCGCGAGTTGGATGCCGCGGAAGTCGCTCTAACGCAAGCCCGCAGTCAGAATGAACAGGCACAAAAACAGCTTGTGGATCTTCAACGCCTCGGGAAACAGCAAGCGGTGAAGTCCGCGGAAGGCTCACGTCTCTCAGCCGAAGGCAAATATCGCGGCGCCGCGGCGCAGCTTAGTTATTCCGAAATCCGCAGCCCCATAGACGGCGTCGTGACAGATCGGCCTCTGTATGAAGGGGATCCCGCGACCGCCAATCAGCCAATCCTCACGGTGATGAATCTTTCCCGGCTTATCGCCAAAGCGCACATTGTGCAGGCCGAGGCCGCGGCGCTAAAAGTCGGAAACCCAGCCGAGCTAACAGTTCCCGGCGCGGACGAGCCCATCCAGGGCCGCGTCACGCTTGTCAGCCCCGCACTTGATCCGGGGAGTACGACTATCGAGGTGTGGGCCGAAGAAACCAGACCCGACCCGGCGTTGAAACCCGGCATGACCATCCAAGTATCCTTGACGGCGAAAACGGTAAGAGATGCAACCCTCGTGCCGACTTCTGCCTTATTCAAGAGCACGGAAGGCGCCGATTACGTGCTTGTCGCCGGGTCGGATCATCTCGCACACCAAAAGATCGTCCAAGTCGGCATTCGCAATGGGGGCTTTGCGCAGATCGTCAGCGGCATCAGTGCCGGGGATCCGGTCATTACTTCCGGGGGGTATGCATTGCCGGACAAGACGCAGGTAAAGATCGAAGCGGCTGCTCCGGCCGAGACTAAGGGGGACGAAGAGACCGGCAAAGCAAAGGACTCCGCGAAACCAGACGACAAGGACAAGGAGTAGCGGCGCATGGAGCCTCCGTCCGAATCGCAGAAAGCTTCGAAGTCAAAGCAGCAAGACTTGCCCTGGTTTCAGCGTCTATCGAGTCCCATCCTATTCTTGATCATCAGCCTCGCGCTGGTCGGCGCATACTTCGCCTTTTCGATTCCGGTTTCTGTTTTTCCCAACACGGATTTTCCCCGTATCGTCATCGGTGTAGACAATGGGGTCATGCCGATCGATCAAATGTTGGTGACGATTACGCGACCCATCGAGGAAGCCGTCAACAGCGTTCCCGGCCTGCAGAAAGTTCAGTCCATCACCAGCCGCGGTTCGGCCGAAGTCGATCTCTTCTTCGACTGGAATGTTGACATGATTCTCACGCTCCAGCGCGTCGATGCCGTCGCGGCGCGCTTGCAGGCCGAACTTCCATCCACCGCAAAAATGGAGACCCACCGCCTCACCTTTGCCGTGTTTCCCATCCTTGGTTACAGCATGACTTCGGACACCGTTCCGCCGAACAAACTCTGGGAAATCGCGACGTATGACTTGAAACCGCGGATCAACCGATTGGACGGCGTGGCATCGGTCATCATTCAAGGCGGCCGGGTTCCAGAATTTCAAGTATCGCCGGACCCCGCACGTCTACTGACGGCTGGGGTCACGGTCACGGACATCCTGGAAGCCATTCGTCGCACAAATTTGATTGATTCTCCCGGCCTGATCGAACACGACCATCAACTCGCGCTAAGTCTCGTAAGCGGTCAGGTTCGCACTCCAGACCAAATTGGCCAGATTGTCGTCAAGAATTCAGTGGCAGGCGTGGCGATTCGGCTGGGCGATATCGCCGCGATTTCACCCTCGGTTGCGCCTGTCTACACGATCGTAACCGCGAACGGCAAGCCGGCTGTGCTGCTGAACGTGAATCGGCAGCCAGACAGCAACACACTCCAGGTCGCAAATGAAGTCCACGTGCAAATGCGGGAACTTTCACAACTGCTTCCTCCGGGCGTTCACCTCGAGCCGTTTTACGACCAGTCGACGATCGTCCACGATTCCATCGCGAGCGTCCGCGACGCGGTTCTCGTGGGACTGGTGCTCGCCTCGATTGTCCTGGTCCTCTTTCTGCGCGATTGGGGATCATCGCTCGTCGCAGGACTTGTGATCCCGGCAACGCTACTCATCACGTTTATCGTCCTTAAAGTTTCCGGCCAGAGCTTCAATCTAATGACCCTGGGTGGCCTTGCCGCCGCTGTAGGCCTCGTCATAGACGATGCGATTGTTGTTCTCGAAAATATAGTTTTGCACCGCGACGCGGGCCAAAGTCGCTTCGAAGCCATCCAGAGCGCGCTGCGCGAGCTGACAGTTCCCCTCATTGGGTCGACGATCACGCCCATCGTCGTGTTTTTGCCCCTCATTTCCACTACTGGCGTCACCGGCAGCTTTTTCCGCGCGCTCGCCGTCACCATGACCGTATCGCTCTTTACCTCGCTCCTCTTAGCCCTAACGTGGACGCCGACTCTCAGCTTGTACTTTGTCCGCCGAAAAGACACTGTGCAGACTTCGGCAAAGTCCTCCGAGGAGGGAACAAACGTTGCTTCTCTGCTCGTCGCCGAGGAAGCACACCTTTCCGGCTTCTTCGGTCGGGTCGTCTCGTTTTACGCGCGAGTCATGAAGGGCGTGTTGAAACGTCCCTGGATCCTGGCTGCGAGCTCTGCCGTGATTATCTTGTTGGCGGTCGTGTGCTACATGACGCTTGAAAGCGACCTGCTCCCCGAAATGGACGAAGGCGGATTCATCCTGGACTACCACACGCCTCCCGGAAGCTCACTGGCGGAATCCGATCGCATCCTGCAACACATCGAAAAAATCGTGCGCGGCACTCCCGAAGTCGAGAACACCTCGCGGCGCACGGGTTTGGAGCTGGGTTTGTCCGCCGTCACGGAAGCGAATCGGGGCGACTTCACAGTCAGGCTAAAACGCAATCGCAGCCGCGGTATCGAAGAGATCATGGACGACGTTCGCAGGCGGATCGAGCAAACGGAGCCTGCCACGAAAGTGGAATTCGTTCAGGTTCTGCAAGACATGATCGGTGATCTGACCAGTGAACCAGAGCCGGTTGTCATAAAATTATTCTCTCAAGACGGAAAGCTTCTCGAGGAGACAGCGCCGCGCATTGCGGACGCCATCGGCAAGATTCAAATCGGGAAAGCACATCCTGTCGTCGACGTTCTGGATGGCATTGAGAATACGACCAGCGGGCCAGCGGTTACCTATCAGATTAATCCAGCTGTCGCAGCTCGTGCAGGGTTCACCTCGGAAGAAATTGCGATCGATGCTTCCGCCATCTTGGAAGGCGAGCCCGCTGCAACTCCGGTCGTCATTGGTGATCGGGCCTATCCCATTCGAGTGCGTTTTCCAGAGCAGAACCGTTCGACGCTCGACAGAATGAGTAACACTTTGTTCGGCAGTTCGACCGGGCGTACGGCGACGCTGGGTTCCTTAGCCGCTGTTACTACAGACCCTGGCCAGACAGAAATTCGCCGGGAGAACCTCCAGCGGTTTGTAAAGGTCACGGCTCGTCTTGTAGGCGCTGGCCTTGGCAGCGGTATGGCCGCGGTACAGAAAACCGTTGGCGATCTCCGTTTACCATCTTCGATACGGGTCGAGTACGGCGGCCGGTATGAGGAGCAGCAAAAATCTTTCCATGATCTCCTGATCGTGCTCATTCTCGCATTACTGCTCTTATTTGGTGTGTTGCTCTTCGAATTCCGGACGTTCTCCGCGCCCGCCGCCATTCTTGCCTCTGCGCTACTCTCGTTGTTTGGCGGTCTCCTCGCGCTACTCATAACACGCACAACCTTCAATGTCGCTTCTTTCATGGGCATGATTATGGTTATCGGGATAGTGGCCAAGAACGGAATTCTGCTCCTGGATGCCGAAGATCGCTTTCGAGACTTAGGCTTTTCTGCCGAAGAAGCTATGATTCAGTCCGGGCGCCGGCGTCTTCGGCCCATTGTGATGACGGCCCTCGCAACCATTGCGGGGATGTTGCCTTTGGCGTTTGCCATCGGCGCAGGTTCCCAGATGCTTCAGCCGCTGGCGATTGCCGTTATCGGCGGGATCCTCAGCTCAATGGTTTTGTCTCTGGTGTTTACACCGGCGATCCACTACTTCCTTCACCGCAGAGCAAGTGTCAAGCGCGCACCCGCGGAAGCGGTCTAGTAAGATCGCACCCGAATCCGTCCAAAAGCAGGGTCTTAGTTCCCTTTCATTGACACTCCTAGTAAAGTTGATAGTGAGGATTATTTATTTTCATGCACAAAGCAGCAGCAAAGGACAACACAGGCATGCTTGGACGAAATCCAGCTGTGCCACTCAGTAAGAATGAGCATCTGTTGCGCTGGGTGGAAAAAATGGCGGAACTTGCGAAACCGGCCAGAATTCACTGGGTCGATGGCTCGCAAGAAGAAAACGAGATTTTGCTCGGGGAGATGGTTGTGTCAGGGACACTCACAAAGCTGAACGAAAAGCTGTGGCCCGGTTGCTATTACGCCAGATCGGACGCGAACGACGTTGCGCGCGTGGAAGACCGAACTTTCATTTGTTCGCTATCGAAGGACAGCGCGGGCCCGACAAATAATTGGGAAAACCCGTACGAGATGCGGAAAAAGCTTAAGAGTCTTTTTAACGGCGCGATGCGCGGGCGGACGATGTACGTGTTGCCTTACAGCATGGGGCCCATCGGCTCGCCGATGTCTCAGATTGGCGTGCAACTGACGGACTCTCCTTACGTGCTGGTGAACATGCGCATCATGGCACGCATTGGAGAGCGGGTTTTTGAGCAGATCGATACGGGGATACCCCGCGTCGTGCCGTGCATGCATTCCGTCGGTGCGCCGCTCGCGGAAGGTCAGAAAGATGTGCCGTGGCCGTGCAATAAAGAGAAGTACATTGTGCATTTTCCAGAGACGCGCGAGATATGGTCGTACGGCTCCGGCTACGGCGGAAACGCGTTGCTCGGCAAGAAATGCTTCGGATTGCGAATCGCCTCCAACATTGCGCGGGATGAGGGTTGGATGGCGGAGCACATGCTGATTCTTGGCGTGGAAAATCCAGCAGGCGAGAAAACGTATGTGGCCGCAGCCTTTCCAAGCGCGTGCGGAAAAACAAATTTCGCGATGCTCATCCCACCCAAGGGTTTTGAGGGATGGAAAGTTTGGACTGTCGGAGACGACATTGCCTGGATTCGACCGGACGAACGCGGCCTGCTACGAGCGATAAACCCGGAAGCGGGATTTTTTGGAGTCGCGCCAGGAACCTCTGTAAAGACAAATCGCAATGCCATGGCCACGCTGGCAAAGAATTCCATATTCACAAACGTGGCGCTTACTCCCGAGGGCGGCGTGTGGTGGGAAGGCATGACGGACACGCCGCCAGCGGAATGCCTCGATTGGAAGGGGCAGAAGTGGACTCCGGAGATCGCGAAAGAAACGGGCGCGAAGGCGGCACATCCAAACGCACGCTTCACGGCCCCAGCCTCACAATGCCCAACGATCGATCCAGCTTGGGAAGATCCCAGCGGCGTTCCCCTCAGCGCGATTATTTTTGGGGGGCGCCGGGCGACGACGATGCCACTCGTGTTCCAGGCCTTCAACTGGAGCTCCGGCGTTTACATCGGAGCGACGATGGGGTCGGAAACCACGGCGGCAGCAGCAGGCGCGGTTGGAAAAGTGCGCCGCGATCCCATGGCCATGCTTCCCTTCTGCGGCTATCACATGGGCGACTACTTCCGTCATTGGATCAAAATGCAGAGGTCTCTGACTCTAACGCCGCGAATCTTCCACGTGAACTGGTTTCGCAAAGATGGAGACGGGAAATTCATGTGGCCGGGGTTTTCGGAGAATATGCGCGTTCTTAAATGGATTGTGGACCGCACGAAAGGCAGAGCATTGGCTAGAGAGACGCCCATCGGGTGGATGCCGCGGCACGAGGACATGGAGTGGAAGGGCATGGATCTCTCCAGGGAAAAGTTTGATGAGCTGCAGAAATTTGACCGCGAGGCTTGGCGGAAGGAAGTGATTGAGCACGAGGAGTTGTTCATCGGGCTTCACGACCATTTGCCGAAAGAAATGGTTTACGAGAGAGAACTGCTGATCTGCAGGCTCTAACTAAAAATGGAGTTCTGTGTAGACGAGATACGGCGCTAGAGTCAAGCCGAAGAGGGCAGTCACAATCCCGACTAAGTCGATGATGTAACCGGCGGGCTGGAAGCTACCAGATTCGATTCTATTTGTTTTTCCAAACGGGTTTGCGCTTCTCGAGGAAAGCGTTCAAGCCTTCCTGCGCGTCTTCTGTCTTCATCAACTCTCGAAGATAAAGCTGTTCCGTCGCGGAGATTCCCTCGATTACGCTTGTGTAGAGGCTCTGATCCACGGCGCGCTTGGTCAGGCTCAATACTCTTCCACTGAGGGAGGTAAGCTTGCGAATGTAATCGTCCGATTTTTCCTTGAATACCCGCGTCGGAATAACTTTGTTTATGAGCCCGATAGCCTTGGCCTCCGATGCATCGATGACTTCGCCGGTTAGGAGCAGTTCCAACGTCCTGTTCCTGCCCACAAGCCGCGGAAAAACGGCAGCAGCCACCGGGGGGAACACACCCACCTTGATCTCCGGCTGTCCAAACGTCGCTCGGTCCGACGCGATCACCATGTCGCAAAAAACGGCCAGTTCACATCCTCCACCCAGGGCCATCCCGTCCACCAGAGCTACACTCGGCAGTTCAAGAGAATTCAGAAGCCGGAAAATTCCGTGAAACGTCTGGAGCATTTCTCCTACGATGGCTGGCGAATGGTCCTTAATAGAGACGCCCGCCGAAAAAGATTTGCCCTGGTGGTCGAAAATCAGGATTTTCGCGTCGCCGGCACCTCTTATTCGTTCGAGTGCGCGGTGGATCTCCTTCATCATCGCAATATCGATGATGTTCAAGGGCGGCTGGCTTAGAGTTATCCTCGCCACGCCATCACGGATTTCGCAAAGGATGCTTGAATACTCAGCTGGCATGAAAGAATTCTCCTCTAGTTTCGTGTTGCCGTGTGCGACATAAGAATCCCATACAGGCGCACAGAAAGCGTTCACAAACTTCGAAATGCGAACGGCTGGGTACTTAAGTGGATCCTAGAAAAAAGGGACAGGCGAGATGAGACTTGAAGTGATAGACATCACTGCCGCGGTTTGCCGCCGAGGCTACTATGGAGCGATGGTAAACGGAATCGGCCACACACTCCATATAACATAAGAAGACTTCTACTTCTCGTTTAGGGCCAAACAGGACGTTGTGCTTGGCTGTCATAGGATCAGCTTTCGGATGAAGCGAGAGGCCTTCGAGAAGCTGGACCGCTAACCCAAGAAGATGTTACTTAATTCTGGCACAGTCACGATTCAGTAAGAATACTTGGCGCAGTCTCGGCACGCACGAGCTGAAAATGAAGACACGGACTAGAAGTGGAGTTGGGAAGTGCTTTAGAATGAATACAGCACTTCATGTCGGGGCGTAGCGCAGCCTGGTAGCGCGCCTGCCTTGGGCGCAGGAGGCCCCCGGTTCAAATCCGGGCGCCCCGACCAAACTTTTCAAATACTTATCCGGGCGATCCATTAGTTTATCCGGGCCTCTGTGCCCATTTTTGTGCCCACTGCTTGTTCGCTGGCGGCCTCGATTAAGCCGTTGATGCGGAATGTCTCCACCTTCGCGGCGGCCAACCGCTCTCGTTCTGCTGCTTGCTCAATGGGGGCACAATCTTCCTCGACGAAGTTGGAGAACTTCCGCCTGAGACTCAGATTGCCCTCCTGCGTGTTTTGCAAGAGCATGAGTTTGAGCGTGTCGGCGGGACACGCCCGATACGCGCTGACGTCCGGGTGATCGCAGCCACGAACCGTGACCTGCAGGCCGCTATCAGCGCCGGGTCGTTCCGTAGCGACTTGTTTTACCGTTTGTATGTGTTTCCGATTGAAATTCCTGTTCTTCGAGAACGAAAAGAGGACATTCGTCTGCTGGTCGAATGCTTTATTGATCGCTACGCGCGAAAAGCTGGTAAGAAAATTACGACCGTCGATAAGAAGACTCTCCGATTATTTGAGTCATACCCTTGGCCCGGAAACATACGCGAATTACAGAACGTCATCGAACGCTCCGTAATCGTGTGTGAAACAGCCAATTTTTCGGTGGATGAAAGCTGGCTGTCCCAAAAGCTGCCGGCGGGGAAAGCGGAGAGCCAGCTCCATCTCTCTGAGAAGGTGGCAGCTCAAGAAAAGGAAATCATCGAAGCAGCCCTGCGAGAATGCCAAGGGCGCGTATACGGGCCGTCGGGAGCCGCCGCGAAGCTAGGAATCGCGCGGTCCACGTTGGAAGCGAAGATTCGGTCACTCAAGATCAACAAGAATCGCTTCAGACCTTAGCCGAGAATATGAGAACTCTCAGCTCAGCAGTCCGCCAGCTGCGACCACAAGCAAACGAGTAAGTCCCTGCGGTATTTCGTTCATCGGCAAAGTGTACTGTCCGGAATCTTGCCAATTGTCAAGAACTCGGGCATTGCAGCGCTGACTAACCCTTTTCCTGTCAGTGAATTGTGTTTGGATACGGGATTGCCTCTCTCCTGCACGAATCTCATTGAAGCCAAGGAGAAACAATGCGTAAGCGCAAACTTGGAAATAGCAACTTGGAAGTCTCGGCTCTCGGGCTCGGCTGTATGGGAATGAGCTCTGGCTACGTCTTCCATTGAACAACAACCTCAGCGAACGATCCGCCGGGGTCGCCAACGCTACCTCTTTTGTTTACGGCCTGCGGTGAACAGGCTTACTGGCAAAAATATTGCGCCTACTTCAGGGTCGCCAGATAAGCAGCGAGATCCTTCACATCTGCCGGCGCCAGGTTTTTTACACTCGCGTGCTTCGGCGAAGCGGAGAACACCTTGGTGATTTCTTCGGCACTCTTGCCCTTGATCGAGGGTGACTTCATCGCCGGTTTGCCGGCAGCGTCCGCGCCATGGCAACCAGCGCATTTTGCCTTGAAAGTCTTTTCGCCCTTGGCAGAATCTTGAGCGCGCGAAACGGACGCGGCCAGCCACAACATCGCTACGATTGCTAGTCCTAAGAAAACTTTCTTCATCATTTCCTCCTTGTTTAGTCTTCCCTACTACAAATCCTGCAGGAGCGGAGGCTCCCATTCCCGCGCAAAGAACGGGCAGGGCAAATAAGGCGCAGGCCTTTCGGTAAGGTCACTTTGCCAAGCTACGAATGTAGGGCACCATGTCCTTGATTTCGTCCGGCTTCAGACTCTTGCCATAGCCGGGCATCTTACCTTTGCCCTTTTCGATGACCCCGGCGAGATCGTCGTCGCTCGTCTTGACTACCTCCGGGTCCGCGAAGCTACGCACTTTGGTACTCTTGCCGGCAGGCGTATCGCCTTTTCCATCAGCGCCGTGACATGTCACGCATTTCGCTTTGTAAGTTGCAGGGCTCTTGTCGTCCGCCCTGGTCCTGGTGCAGAGCAGAAGTGGAGCAACAACAACAGTTGCGATACAAATTATTTTCGAGATCGATTTGGTTTTCATCGTGCAAGTTTTCCCTAAACTAGAATAGAGACTTCTTCAAAACGCATACCTGAGAGAAAGGGTGACCAAATTTGCATGAAAGTTGCGTGGAACAAAAATGTCCTGAGGCGATTGGGGAGTCTGATCTTCGTGATAGCCGTGATAACCCCAATAGGCCTTTCCGGTCCATCCTTTTGCAAACGCATATTCGAAGCCTGCGACAGGCTGAGCCCAAAATGAATTGAGCGGCCCCGACGGTGCGTTAGGACTGAGAATCAACACTGAGCCATTCGTGCCGGTAAGGTTCGCACCTACATGCAGCATGAGGCGCTTCCAAGGCGACCAGTTCGCGGCAAAGTAGCCATAATGGGACGTATTGGTATAAGTCGAAAGCTGCTGCACGAGTGACGAGCCGGGGCATTGACTTACTCCGGTAGGCGGAACACTGGTGACATAACAGATCAGAATTTGGGAGAAGACGTCATTGTAGTCGTAGCCGAGCTCCAGCCCGAGAGATTCTCTCGGTTGCAACAATGCCGAGAAACCATAGAAACGATTGTGTTGAAGGTTGTCAATCTCCGGTACGTTGTTGCGAGCCTCCCAGATGGTGATGGATCCGCTCAGATTCAGCCAGATGGCAGGCTTGTATGTCGAACGAATACGATATTCCTGCGACTGCCGCGGACTAATGCGGGTGAACGAGTTGTCCGCGCTCATTAATTCGGTATCGAAGCTAATCTTCCAGGCCGGCAAAGGCTTGGCCCAAATGCCGAAGACGCCAGAGTATTCGTTAATGAAAGTTTCGCCGGTGTCGAGTTCGATGGGTCGTGGAGTTGTGAATGTGAATGAGCCGTCGCCGTTGGGCGTGCAGCCCACGGGAAGCACCCCGTTCTCGAGAGCGCAGTCCCCGCGATTGGCATTGTCCGGGAAAAAGACTTCGGAGACCGCTTCAAAGTCCTTGTCGTTGATCGCTCGGTGGCGGTAGCGAAATCCCAGGCGCGCCCCGAGCCGCGGCGAAAATTGGTACTCGAGCTCTGCGAGATTGGTTTTTTCATCCTGTTTCAGGAAGAGGCTGGACTCGGCGAGTGAAAGGTCGGGACCGGATTTTGAGGTGTGGAGGGGCGTGCCGGCAACAGCGCCCGAGGGCGCCGTACAAGTGAGCGGCAGAGCCGCGGCGGGCGAAAAAACGGTCGGGGGCGTAAGGAGATTCGGGCCGAAAAAGGAACACGTGGAGGGGTCAAACTCGACGGGATTGTGGAAATTCGAATAGTGGAACGAATCGATGAAGCTCAATTTGCTGGTTAGGTGCCAGGTGGCGCCGAAATCAGCTGTTGTCGCCACGCGCTCGCCGAAGACCGGTCCAGTGATTGTTTCGCCCCGCGTGTTCGACTTTGATTCGAGACCGTTCCAATTCTCGAGCCAGTCAAACACGTTGGTGCTTCCGCTGGTATAACTCACTTTAGCGGAGAGATCCCAGCCCGGCAGGTAGTTCGATTGCAGGCTCAGCTGCTCGGTAGGAGCACTGGTATGAGTCCTGCCGTGGCGGAGGTAGTCGAAATAAGCGTTGCAAACGGGATTGACAACACCTCCTGCGAGGAAGGTACTGGAGCAAGGCTGACTCGCTCCGGCGTTGAACACAATGCCTATGTCCACGAGAGCACCACTAGAAAGTGCAAAGAGCTGATTCTGATCGTTAGTGCCGGTGTCTCCCTTGTAGTAACTCCAGATCTGGTCATAGCTGATGCTAGTTTTCGGTAAGATTCGGAAATCGACACCGAGACGGTAGTTGTTTAGCGTTGTCTTATAGTTTTGAAACAGCAGCTGCTCGGTGCCCTGATGGATGGAACTTAATCCGGGGCCTTCGAAAATTCCTCGTGAGTAGCCAAATCGGAATCGAATCCTGGATTGCGGGAGCAGCAAAAGGTCGAAATCGCTGAGTTTGTGGCGTGTACTGTAGAGGTGAGGCGACGTGTTAATAATCGGAGTAAAGCCCGGAGGAGCATTCGCGAACGGCGGCGTGACCGGATTCAACGGATTCGCGAGCAAGGAATAATCCCATGCGTACTCGTTCCGGCGAAAGAGCGCGCTGAAGTTGTACCACTTGTTCTTGCTGATGTTCAGCCTGGATACATTTTGGGGGTCTCCGCCGTAACCGAAATTGCTGAAGGACAGTCGATCGAAGAACACGCCTTCATGGTTCAGGGATCGCATCTCGGTTGTGAAGTCGAGCAATCGCGGACCTTGCTGGAGATTCACAAACGTATCATAAGTTGCTTGGCTACCGGTAACGTCCGTGAAGCGGTAGCCGAATTCCACGGATTGTTTGATCTTGTAATTTCCTTGCTCAACGCCTTCCGGATCTGACTGCTGCGCGGAGCAACATTTTGCGGCAAGCAGGAGGAGAGCCGCTCCGAAAAGAAAGATCGAGGCATTCGGAAAGCAGTAAAAGAGGTATTCGAAGCCGGTTCTGACTCTACGCATCGCCCACCTCCTCACGGCTTGAAGAACACATTGCTCGAATTGGAGCCGTGGATGGCCACATGGCAAAGGGTGCACGCCTGATACTTCTGGTCTTGTTTATGAAACGTAGGTACGGCGGGAGCTCCGGCGTCCACAGTGAGCGAATGGCATTCAAGGCATAACAGGTTCACCTGACTGCGCTTGAGCAAGCGCGGGTTGGACGAGCCATGAGGCGTGTGGCAGGAAATGCAACCTTCGATCTTCACTGCCTGATGCTCGAAGACAAAGGGACCGGCTTTGTCCGAATGGCATTTGAAACAGACGGTGTCTTGGGAGATAGTCGCTCGCGCCTGGCGAACCAGGAACCCACCATGCGGATTGTGGCAGTCGTCGCATTTCACTAATCCCTCGTTAACACGGTGATGGAAGGTACGTGTGAACTGCTGCTTTGTCTCGAGATGGCAGCCGTAGCAGAGCTGCGGCTGCTTTTCCTTCATCAGAAACTGGCTTTCTTTGGCGTGATGGGGCGAGTGGCAATCGGTGCACCCGACGTTATTTTGCAGGTGCGCAGAGCGGCTAAAATTTGCGTGCTCTTCGCCATACTGATGGCAATCCAGGCAGCGGGCACTCACTTCCTGTGCCGAAACGTCCTTGAAGGTAAAAACCTTACTTTTGTCTCCGCCTCCATCGACGTGTTCCTTGCCCGGCCCATGACAAGCCTCACAACCCTGCCACTGTGGCCCTTTCTTGGTGTCCATGGTGGTTACGAAGTGCGGAGAAGCCTCGTAGTTCTTGTAGAAATCCTTAGTGGGCGTATCCTCGTGGCAGCTTTGGCACACTTGGGAACCAACATAGAGCGAAGCGTCGGTGGACCGCTGGTAAATTTTGGCTTTTTGCGGAGAGCCAGGATCGCCCCGGCTCTGTTTCGTTGGAACGACCGGAGCGAGCAAACACAAAGCTACGGCCACAAGGGCACGCGCCGCAGGGAGGCTTTTTTTGAACAGGGTCAATCGCCACCTCGGATTCGCGCTGCCAAATTACCCACGTCGTTGCGTAGCGAAAGTACGGAGATCACGACAAGAAAGAACCTGTCAAAAATGACAGTTATTAACGGCTCTAAATATGGACATATTGTTTATGCGACCAGAATGGTCGGCCTATGGACAAAAACAGGCAGCAGATTTGGATCACAGAACAAGGCCATCGCGCGGACATTCCTTCGCCCCCATGGCAATAGAACTCTAACTATGGACCCGAGCGGCAATCCGAGAACGGGAATCGATGCTCAGGATCAAGTAGGCCGTGGTCCGAGGACAGAGGGGTTAACATCAATCAACCGCCGAGATTGGTTACGGCTGACGGCTTACATTCGATCCTTTAGAAAGAAATAATTCCGAGCCAAGGCAGGAAGTGGCACTGCGTTTAACCTCATGCCTGGAGAGGGTGCGGAGCGATGCTCCATGCGACAATTCTGATCTTAAGTCTGATCCTTTTTACTGCTGTGGTAATAAGTGTGCTTATCGCTCGCCCGGCAATCACTGCTACCCGCGGCGGAAAGATACTCGCCTTTGTCGCTATGTTTTGTTTACCTATCTTTTGCGGGCTGCTGGGCGTTTCCAAAGAAATGGCGCGTTCCAAAAGTACAACTTTCTGCTTGTCCTGTCACACCATGGACGGGTATGGAAAAAGTCTTTATGTGGACGACCCTACCCATCTTCCCGCATCTCATTTCCAAAATCATAGAGTACTGGCCGATGAAGCCTGCTATTCCTGCCATACCAACTACGCGATGTTTGGCGGGCTTAAAGTGAAGCTGCATGGACTGAAACACGTTGCCATCTATTATCTCGGGACTCCGCCGGCGCCGGAAAACATCAAGCTTTACGAACCTTATAACAATCGAGAATGTCTGTATTGCCATCTTGGTGCAAGGTCATTCGAGGAAGGAGCGGTACACAATGCCGACCCCGCTACACTGCCGGCAATCAAATCCAATCATCTCTCCTGTCTCTCTAGTGGCTGCCATGACATAGCGCACGATCTGGGGCGCCTGAAAGACGCTAAATTTTGGAAAGCAGGTAAGTGATGCTGAGTGTAAATCAGCTTGAGAAACGCCGACAGGTTGCCGGCGTCTTCATAGTGCTCGGCCTTGTGATTGAAGCACTGTGTTTGATTTGGTCCACGCCAATTGCGTTCGTCATCTTTGTGGCGGTCGGCGGTTTGTTAATGTTTGTAGGAATCGTACTCTATCTGTATTCCCTCGTCTCTGATCTCAAGGCCCCAGTCTGAGCAGCTTGACTTTTTGCAAGTGAAAGAGTCGGCCTTCCGTACTAGTTTTTCACACGGCTAGGTGAATCTGTGCTGGATAGACGCCCGACGCATGGGGCAAGTGGAATTCAACTAATAAACACAGCCGTGCTCTTCTTTCTCCACCCGAACCACGTGGCACGTAAACCGTACGTTTCAACAATCAGTAGACGCTAAACATCTAGTCGTCTTGACGGTTCTGATTCCGTCTCTCTGAACGGGGGCGGGTCGATTCCGCTGCCGAGGGCTTTGTCGAAGACTGATTGACCTGGAGCAATGAGGCGATGCGCTTCCGTGTGTTAAATTGGCTTGAAAGAGAGATAGATGCAGACATTTAAAAGAATTTCGTGCCGCCTTTTGGTTGCGGGCACAATGCTATTGCTGATCTTGTCAGTCGGCGAGCGCCCTCAAGCGCGCGAGGTGTCCTCTCAGCGGACATCCTCTCCTGATAGCCACGATCATCTCTTACTGCTTTACAACACTCACACCGCTGAGCGTATTGAAATTGTTTATCGCCGCGGCGAGGCATACATTCCGGACGCGCTCGCCAAACTCGATTTTTTCCTGCGCGATCATCGGACCGGCGATGTTCGCCATTTCGATCCGCGCCTTTACGATATCCTCTCTGATCTCACCACGTCGGTCGGCCATCCAGGCGGCGAGATCGATATTGTCTGCGGCTACCGCACTTCTTCGACAAACGAATCTCTCCGCGCTCGCACCGCCGGAGTCGCAAAGAACAGCCTTCACATTCAGGCGGAAGCTATCGATTTGCGGATGCCCGGCATCGACACCTTCAAACTGCGCAAGGCTGCTCTCGGTCTGGCTCGCGGCGGCGTGGGCTACTATCCTCACTCGGACTTCATCCACGTGGACGTCGGCCGCGTTCGCCAGTGGTGTTTCGACTGTCCTGCGAGTCTCATCGCCAGCGATTAACCAGGATACGGGTAACCCTTCGCAAGAACTTTTTCGAGCGCAGCATCGTGTCCGTAGATGTCGTCGTAAAAATGAACGATTCCATCCTCAGTTACGATCACGGTGCCATACAGAATTAACACTGGAATCGGATGGGCCAGATTCACCTGCTGATTTGGCGTTCCATTCATCGCCGCGCGGACGCGATCCATGTCCCAGCCCGGATTATCTCGCAGGACCCACACGGCCAGATCGGCCGGCTTTTCCAGGCGAATGCAGCCATGGCTGAAATCCCGTCGCGACTTCGCGAAGAATTCCTGTGCGGGCGTATCGTGCATGTACACGTTGGAGCTATTCGGAAAGATGAATTTCACGAGTCCGAGTGAGTTCTTAGGACCCGGCAATTGCCGGATGTAAAGTTTCCCTGCCCGGAGCTGGGCGAGTATGTCGCTCGTCACCGCTCCCGACGTGACGACATCCTGGCGGCTGTTCACCACCTCGAATCCCTTCTTTAGCCAAGTAGTTCGGGATCGCGAGCGAGGCGCGAGAGGAATTCAGCTTTGGCGATGGAATAGGGAACATTCCAGTACGGCCGAAATACGACGTATTGCATGGTGTCGGTAAATACGGGGGTATCGTGGGCATAGGCTTTGCCCACCACGACATTCATCGACAGCGCGATCTTGTAGTTCTCATCGTATGCACGGAGGCGAAATTCGGGGATGTTCGCGACGATGGGTGCCGAGTGAAGACCAACGGGCAGCCACCGCCAGCGTTCTAGGGTAAGTTGCATCTGGCGTATTCGATTCGTGAGAGGAACATTCAGGTCGGCCAAGGTTTGCGCGGTAATTCGTCCATCCGGGGTTCGGCCATGCCTGCGCTGAAAACTCTTGACTGCGTCTATCAGTGGAGCCTGATAGACCGTTCCATCGGCGGGAAATTTCGCGTCGGGAGAGAGATCGCCCCCGAGCCGGAGCAATTTAATCAGTTGAGGGACTCCCGAATAGGAGTCGCCCGGTGCGATCGTTTTTTGTATGGCGGGAAGCTGATTCCAATCATATTCCTTCACAAACTCCAAGTAAGTGTGCAGAGCTTGGATCGTGCGTTGGTATCCAGGATAGGGAGGTTCCACCTTTGCTAGGGCGCCAGCAACATCGGAGGAATCGACAACATCTGCTTTCAGGAAATCGGGCAGATCGTATTTCTTAGTCTCGACGTCGAGACCAAAATCAAAATGCTTCGGATTCACCTTACCGATGTGGAGGTCCGAGACATATCTCATCATGCAAACGGTGAGCGCAGCATCGAATCGCACCGCATCTGCTTCGGATGGTTGCACGGCGGCGGGTTTGAGTTTCGCCAGTCGGTCGCCCCAACGCGGACCGTCATAGTCCTCGGCGGCCAATCCCTTTTGCTCGGCTTTTAGCAGAATCGAAATTAACTGCCGAGCCTGCGCAGTCGGTTGCATTCCCCTGATCCACGAAAGGGAATACCCGTTCGACTCGTAAAATTTCTGCACGTGCTTGCCATAATCGCTAAAGTCAGGCCAGCGCAGTTCCGAGAGATTTCCGGACTGGATGATGCCTCGTAAGGAGGCTTGGCCATCAGAGCTAAGTTGCTGAGGTAGTGCGGCGGGGCTTGCCGAGCTTTCTGTTTGTCTGCGTTCGCGTCTTGCCGCGCCGGTGCGGTGATCCCAGAATAGGAAGATAGCGACAAGCGGCAGCACTAACGCCACACCCGTCCAAATCCACGATTGCTTCACAGGATTCTTCTCCGCTCCTGACCGGAAACTTGATGCCATGTCCGGGAGTCGAACTTGCCTGAGTCTTGAAGGAGGCACCCGGCGGGATTCTTGGCTACAAGCCAATTTCGGCAGTCATCCGGTTGCCGCTGCCGATTGACTGAAAGACTTAACGGCTGCGGCCTCATTGTCCATGATTTCGAAAACGGTATAGAGCCTTGTTATCTGCATCTTAAAACTATTTCACTCGACCGACTCGAGGTCCGCAAATTTCGTGGCGAGTTTAGGGATCGACGGTTCACCTACGAACTCGAACCCTTGCTCCGATCACAGGCTCGCTCTATGGCCTTTGCAGTACAAGATCTATAAAGAATTCATGAAGTGGCGTCCTGCCAATCCTTCTAATTCTGTTGTTCAACCTCACTGCGAGGTGGTTTTGGTCTTTGCCACAGAACGTCCGAATCCTCGACCTGGTTCGGATAGAATCGCGAAGATTCGGCCTTTGTTGGAAGCAGAATGATATCCACGCGGCGGTTGTAGGCGAGCCATGTTGCCATGAAGTTGCGGGCGCGCTCTTCCGACGCTTGATTTGGATTTCGCGCTTGCAAGTCGATGACAGTAGTCTTGTCCATTGGCTTCTGTTTACCATTCGCCGAAACGTCGATTTTTTCTGAAGCAATCCCTTGCGATATCAGGAAGTCCTTGACGCTCTGCGCCCGCAATTCTGACAACTTCTGGTTATAGTCATCGGGACCACGCTCATCTGTGAAGGCGTCGACGGACAGTCTTACGTCGGGATCGTACTCGAGATACTTCTTGAATCCCGTCGCAAGTGTGGTCAATGTGTCCTGCTGACTGCGGACCAATCCCAACGATGGGTCTTCCTTTGTGGGGTAGTCGGTGGGGAAGAAGACGCTCTGTAGTAGCACTTCAGGGGTAGGCTCGACGGAACCTTGCAGGTGAATCGCCACCGTCTTCGTATCAGAGCCGCCACATACGTTCGTCGCAGTCAACTTGTACTGGAATTGCTCGTCCACCTGGTCGTGACCGTCCCGCGTGGGCGCAAGTGTTATGGACTTGGTGCCGTTGGTGTCAACTCGGCCAATTGGGTCGAGGGATGCCGCGTCGGAGTTGGACGAGGACCAGTTTAGCGTGGTCGCGCCTTGCTCAATGACTTTGTCACCGATGCGGCGGTAACGTACTTCCGTTGGCGAAGCACTCAACGAGGATTGCACCGCAGGGTTTACCTCGACTGTGGTATTCGCTTTCGCAACTCCTCCGGGACCGGTGGCGGTGAGTTCGTAAACCATGGTTTGTCGAGGAGAAATGGTCTTCTCACCGCTCGTTGGAACCGGGCTCATACCACTCATATCTGCATCGATCGTCTCGCTTGAAGTCCAAGCCAGCTGGGTATTTTGGTTGCAATCGATCTTCGACGGATTGGCAGAGACTGATCCGCTCACCGGCGCAACCGCGACGGTCGTGGTCGTAGTTCCTGCGTCGAAGCGGGCGACGGATGTACCCAATTGATCGGCGCCCCGCGGCCAGGGTTTGGTCCTTTGCTTTCCGTTTGAGATATCGACAATCACTCGCTGGTTGGCTCCAACAGTAACGGAGCCAGACCATAGTTCCTTGCCATATCTCGTAACTGTCAGTTCGTGAGTACCAGGTGGTACGATCAATTCCTGATGAGACATAATATCGTTATTAAATTCATCGACGTGACCTACAAAGTATTCAGGTTTTTTCCCATTTAAGAGCACGGCCGCGTCGCCGGCGCGCCTCATGCCGACCTCAATCTGGATGCGTCCGCGCGGGCCGGGCACCTCCGCCCCTGCGGGTTCAAGAGCAATGTCTAGGGACGTAGTGTGATCAGAATCGATGGAAACATCCTTCTCGGTGAATTTGTACCCATAGTTCGCCACAACCAAATGGTGTGCTCCGACCTCGAGTTTTATTCTCCGCCGGCCGGGGCCGATCGCCCGGCCGTCAACGAACGTATAGGCTTGCTTGGGAGACACCACGATCTTTAGTTTCCCTGGTTTAGTGCTCTGTGCAGACGCAGCCAACACAAAGAAAACGGAGACGACCAGACCACTGCAAACAACATTGAACGCTTGACGTTTCATCAGATTCAACTCCCTCGAGGTTGATTCACCTTGAATTGGCATGTTAGTTGGCCGAGTCCACCAAACGAAACTGGCAGAAGTTACAGTCTTTACTGCCGCTGGCACCAATCCGCTCGTCTTCCGTCGGAATCGCTGAATACTCTCGGTTCGCCGGAATGAGAATGCACACTGGAGAGTTCATCGCAGATAGTCTGAAAGTTGGAGAGGGGACTCGCTCGAGTTGGCTAGAAGTGTTGCTTGGTTGCTTTCCCACCAGAGTGGTCAGCCCGTCTCGAACGCGCCCCGTTGAGGTTCGCTTGCAGAAACAGTGGGCTTTCTCGATTCCCACGAATACTGTCAGAATTGCCAGGCTCAACTGACGCTATACCGTCGAGGAGGTAGCTCATGTATTGCAGAAACGGACTGTGGTTTCGCCAGCTGCAGGCCGAGACGTGATGGCGGGGAACTTGCGCTGTGACAACGACAAATCTTCCTTGCCAGTTGATCATGGGGCAAGCTCCAAGGATTCCCTTATTGAGTTTCGGGGCCCGACCAGGTAGTGTCTTGCTTAGTTCTAGTACTCGCATTGGCGCAGGAGCCCGAGATGCGTAAGAGGCGGATTGTGTGCTTGATCGCTATGTTCTTAGCTCTTGGTTCTCGCGCGCCAGTCTCCTCACATGGCCTTTTGTGGCGGTTCCTGGGAGATACGCGGATCGGGGACCAGGACCACGACAGAATTCAAGTCGACGGTAGCCAAGGGCCGTTTCGCGCCGTTCAGCTTCGAGTCAGTGGTGACGCCATTTTCTGTCAAAGACTTGTTGTGAATTACGGTGATGGCGCGTCCGAAGAACTGGTCATAGATGATCGCATAGCCGGCGGGGGAAGCGCCCGTGTCATTGATTTTAAGGGCCGGGCTCGGGTCCTCAAAAGCGTCGAGTTTTGGTACTTCAAGGAGCCGTGGGAACACACTCCGCGCGTGACCTTATACGGCACCCGTTAGGGTCCGGCCATTTGGTGCCAGACTCAATCGCGACTGAGGGATTTGTGTCCCCAGCGTGGCAGAGACGGAAGTAGAACTAACTATCGCAACTGGCAACGCAAGCCTTCTGGCTCGTTGGCACCAGGGCCCGGCTTGGACTCGACGGAAGGGTGTTTTTCAGCGGGCCCCGGCGCCTCCAGGATCACACATAGAGTAGCCGCATACAGCTGTGAAACGACTGTCAAAAGTACCAGCCGGACTCGTCTAACGCGGCGGGCTTCCGACTGGCTCGCGAACCAAAGGAGGGAGCGGCTTATGGAGGCAGACCAGGTCACACTCAGATTCGAAATCAGACCGACTAGCCGGAGGCTGCTCCTTAACCTTTTCCATAGATGCGACATACTGCTATATCGAATCGCCTTGACAATATGGCGATCCGCGGTCCAGAGTCTCGCTGATTTGTGCAAGTAAGAACCCAGCCCTGAAATTCCTTGCGGTAAAGCGGAAGAAGGGTGTCGCTGTTTCGTAAACTCAGCAAGTTAGCTGCACAGGGGTTGAGGAATTAGCCCCACGAATCCATGGCGGTGTTGGCCGGACCGCAATTTAATTTTAGTAATCTGCCTTATCGGTTGGTTGTTCCAGCTACGTATTCGGGAAACGCGCAACCGCTGCTCGACAAAGGTTCCGCCAAAGAAAACAGGCGGGAAAGATCCGCCGGCCCTAGGTTTTCCCCGGCCGTTCAGAGGTTGGTCGTCCATGAAGCTCTAGCTGCCCTGGATGCCTCTGTTGACTAGCACTTTAACCTCGACTCGGCGATTTTCGGCTCTTCCTTCCTTCGTTTCATTCGGCGCCGCTGGTTGGTATTCGCCCATCGCACCGGGAGCAACGATGTGCCGTACGGCCACGTTACACTGCTGGATGAAATAGGCGACGACCGCTTCGGCGCGATCTTCGCTCAGCTTTTGGTTCATGACTGCGTTGCCGCTCGCGTCGGCGAACCCCTTGACCTCGATGATGTAACCGGTAAGACCGATTGCAACTTGCGCCAACTGTTTGAGTTGTTGCTGGTCCTCCGGCGAAATCGTGGAGCTGCCAGAATTGAACTTTATAATTGCCTCGCCCTTGACGTCATATTCGCTAAGCTCGGAAAAACGCTCGGTGTTCTCCTGGATGTCCTTGACGTTCGTAGCTACTTGCTCTTTCGTGGGATCTAAGCCGGCTTGAATCATTTCGGCTGTTTCCAGGTCATCGCCATCGACCGTGATTGTTTTCGCTATGACCCGGCCTTCGGCGTCAGACACGCCGTCAATGTCCACCTTGAGTCCCGGTATCAGCACAGTGTTCGCCATGTACTCCTTTCTTAAGCCGAAAACGCCCTTGTTATCTCTTGTCTTTGTCTCATCCGTGAGGATCACGGTGACCTTGCCACTCGATCTGCTCACGATCAACGTTTCCCCGGTACGGGAAGCGATCATTCCTTTGACTTGGGTCTTTTCGCCGTCGGCACCAAACGTCGATACAGTTGCGAGCAGACAAATCGCCGCCGAACTCAATAGAAGCGTTATCCGTTTTCTCTGCATGGCTTCCTCCTCATCTCCGGTTGGATTTTAAACGCAGATGGAATTTGTGACTCCGGAGGTAGCACCTCACATCTTGGGTCGCGTAACTCAGAAGGTCATCGGATTGTTGTTGCATGAATCCAAGGAATACCGCCCGGATGCTAGCGAGAGTCTGGCAGCTGTCCAACTGTTAGTTCTGACAGGCGTCACTTAGCGCCCTTTTCGCGCGAGCATTTACACTCCAAGCCGAGGTCCTGACTAACGTTGCGAGCTCAACCGGTCGATGCAACACCTTCTAGTCATTTGATCCGACAGCACTTCCCCATGGAGAACCGCCTTGCCCGGCTGTACTCAATCAAACCCTGGCCAGGATGGTGTTCCGTTTGAACCAGCGCTAGCGAACGACTCTTAGCTATTGAGGCCCCTGCAAGTGGACTTTGGTCTAGTGTTGCGTCGACCTATTGAGGCCGGCCGACTTATCGGGCACGGGGCAGCTGACGCCAGATTTGAGGACCTACTCGGACCGAGGCATGCACCTGGTAGTTTTGGCAGTTTAGAAGTCTCCATCAAAGCAGAAATATTGTCTGCAGGTATTGCTTAGTTGAGGAGCCTGAATATGAGATTTAAAGTGATCGCATGCATGCTGGCCGTGGCTTTGCTGTCCGCAGTAGCTTACGGCGGCGATGATAACGAGAAAAAAAGGGAGAAATCCCGCAAGATGGCAGCCCAAACCATGCAGGATTTGTATAAGCTCCAACCCACAGTTCAGGCGGCTGTCGAGAAGTCAGCAGGATATGCCGTTTTCAATAATATGGGGACGAACCTATTGCTTTTGAGCACCGCCCGCGGCTCCGGAATCGCCGTCAACACCCAGGGCAAGCAGGAGACTTTCATGAAGATGATTTCCGCTGGCGCCGGTTTGGGCGTGGGAGTGAAGGACTATCGAGTGATCTTTGTGTTTGAAAACGATCAAGCCCTGACGCAATTCCTCGACTCCGGTTGGTCAGCTTCAGCGCAGACGGACGCCGCCGCCAAGGCAGGCAAGTCGGGCGGAGCTTACTCGGGAGCGGTTGAGGTTGCGCCGGGCGTATGGGTCTACCAGATCACCAAGAATGGCCTCGCCCTCCAGTTAACCCTGCAGGGTACGAAGTACTACAAGGACGACGACCTTAAAATAAAAAGTAGCTATGGGTCACGATAGGTCGACTAGCCCGCTTTGTGGCAGCTCCGCTATGCGGATTGCTGCACGCCGCGGCTTCCTTGCCGCGTTAGCTTGTTTGTTCCTCTCTCCCGCGTTCTCCAGTCCGGCCTTCGCCAGCTGCGAGTATGTGATCGCCGGCAAATCGTTTTGGATTCGTCTGGTCGATCCGGTCGCTTCCTACAGTTCCAAACCCGGCACGACCGTCCGCGCCGTCCTGATTCAGTCGCCGGAGTGTGATTCCCGTCCGGTCTTCCCGGCTGGCCTCGAGGTCGTCGGAAAAATCTCCAAAGTTCGAAAAGTCGGCCTTGGCTTTATCCACGATTCCGCGTACGTAGAAATCCAGTTCGAACATCTGCTCACCGCTGCTGGCCAAGTGCTCCCCTTCGCGGCGGAAGTCGTGGAAGTGGACAACGCCCGCGAAGCTGTGCGTCACGGCGTTATCCGCGGCATTCGCGCCACCAACGCGCCGCAAGGCCGCATCACCAGCGGCTTGATTCACATGCCCACGTTCAATCCGTACACTGACGCAGGTCTGATTGTGTATCGCGCCGTCACGGTGCTTCCAGAACCCGAAATTTACCTGCCACCAGGCACTGACCTGCGCCTTCGCTTGAATCTGTCTCTCTACATTGGCGATCAGCCGGAGCTACCCCGCGTTTCGTTTACTATGGATGAATATGAACGCGGCGACGTGGAAATGCTTCTGCAAGGTCAACCGGACCGCACCACGACCCGAGGCGGTAAAGATTCAGACGTAGTTAACTTGCTTTTCGTAGGCTCTCGAGATCAGGTCGAGGACGCGTTCACGGCCGCAGGCTGGCGCACCGCCGATGCCAACTCCAAAAACGCTTTCTTCAAGCAGTTCGGTGCCTTTCTGACATTTTCCAATTATCCCAACATGCCTGTCTCGCGCCAGTGGCTCTCCGGCCAGCTGCAGGACATGGCTTGGCAGAAGAGTTTCAATAGTTACGGCAAGCGTGAACATCTTCGTTTGTGGTCCCAACTCAAAAACGATTCAGGGAGAACAAGCCTGGCTGAGTGCCTATACGCGTGAAACCGGCGTGGCTCTTTCCATGAAGTATCACAAGTTCATCCACCACATCGACCGCAACCTCGATGACGGCATCAACATGCTCGTGCGCGACCTTGCGCTGACGGGTTGTGTGGAATCCGTGCGCCAGCTCCCTCGCCCCAACTTGCCGCAGACCATGCTCAACTCCACCGGCGACGAAATGCACACGAATGGCAACCTTACCGTCATTCACTTGAAGAGTTGTGCCATGCCCGTGATGCAGTACTCGTGGAATGTTCCCCCTCATCCCAGTGCGCCCGCGTAATCGCTTCGTGCGCTATCTCCGCACCCAAGTTCTCCTCTATAAGAGCGACATCACCCGCGGGAATATTATTTACGGCGCATTCGACCTGTCACTTATGACCATTCGTTTCCTGCGCCACCGTCACTCTACTCAGAATGACGACAGCTATGACGACTTGCCCATGTCCCCCGTCTCGCCAGACACACTCTTCCCGCAACTCACATTCACCGAGTGGCCTCGATTCCCAAACCAAGTAACTCCGTACTAGATGGGGGCAGGCCTTGAGCCCATGTGGGCTCCGGCGGAAGATCATAAGGCCAACAAAAGTTATGCAATTGAGATGCGATAAATCGCGTCCAATGGAGGATGCCCCACGTTTAGTTGAAACTTGAGAACAAGAAGCAGCGGCTCTGAGAGATTTTCTCGGCTACAAGCACTCCGTCTTCGCAAAGCACTCGAACGCGGTCGCCAATATTCAATGTTTTCAGGAATTTCTTGCATTCTATGCGCTCCCCGCAGAAATATATCTGTACCGGATGGCCGACCTTCGTCGATTGCCTACCTTTTACTTCAGGGTGTCGGTAAACAGGTGTAGTTGACTAAACGATTCCGCCAAAGAAACGTCCAATATCTGCCCGAGTACTTTTGCACCCGTCCAGCGCGTTTAACAATGACGAGCTGACGCCCCAGATTCCGGCTCTTCTTGACATCTTCCCTCCATTTTCCGGGTAACTCTTCCTCCGGACAAAGCTATGGTCCCGGCGGAAATGCGAGGATGTATCACCAGGCGGGATGCAGTCGTTGCGCGCGAGCAAGAAACACTAGAAGGGCTGATTACTCTGGGAGCTGCTGTGTAGGATGCCGCAGCGCGTGAAGAAATCCGGCGACGCTAGGGCAGTAGGTTAGAAACCGGACCCGGTGGAAGTGGCCTGTGGAAAGCCTCGAGAAATTCGCTTCCGCACCACCAAGATCAACCCTAACAACCATTCGCCGATCAATATGGAGCTACTTGGGCACGGTTCGGAAGTGATTGTTGTGGTGGCGAGTACCAACAGCCGCGATCGTACGCCGCCGGTAAGCTGGTACCCGCAATTGCTTCGTGCGCGGGATGAGCGGTACGAGAAGTTAAGGCTAGATTATTCATTTCATCCAAAGGTATCGGAACGAATCGTTTCGACGCGCAATCCGACGTTCGTGTCACTACATTTTCCGGAGGGGTCTTGCGGGTCGCCGCGGTGACAGCAAAATTATGGTTTTCCGCGCAGGAAGCTAACTTCTCGATTCCACCCCAATCGTCCAGCAGCTTTTCGGCCTCGCTCTGGATTTCATCGATGGTCCGTGGCTGCAGGTTGCCCGAACCGGGAAACACGAGATACAGAATCCCGTCAGACTCTCCTCCTCGCCGCGCGTCAGACCAAATCCCAAGGTTATCTGCCAGCGCGATCGAGCCTTCACCCATTGTGCCGATATCCGCATAGATCGCATAGGACGATTTGCCGTTTCGGAGGTTCATGACCGCGGCGAAATCCCCCAACCGCGCCCCTCCACCGTCCGCTAAGTCGTTCGGCAGCACTATGTAAGGGATCTTCGCCGCATCCACATATCCAGTTGGGTCAGTGAACTTTTTGCTCGGGTCTGAAAGGGAAGTGCAAGAGATATAGTAACCGGGAAAAGGATCGCTCTCTCCTTGAATCAAGGGATTACCGTCTCGGTCGGTAATAATCCCATCCCAATGGGTTGGAACACCGGCATTCGCTATGTCATCGAGCCCGGTATTGTCGGGATCATAAGCATTGGGAGCGCCGTCCGCATCGATCGTCATTCCCGAAATGAAAAAGAAGGCTTGGCTGCCTGGCAATTGCCAAATGGGCACCTCACGAAGACGCTGCCGGTCTCTGCTCCACACCACAAAGTTCCACAGCGTCGATCGCGCGACGGCTACAAGTGTTCGCCAGCCCCCGAGATATCGTGGGTTCGGGATCGTTCTTTTCTACACTCTGACCACTTGCCACGCCGACAGCAAACAGCAGGGGCACGAACAACGAGATGAGTCTTGGCCCATTCATGAAGACGCTCTCCCAAGCTATCGAGAAATCCTCACCATGCTTTCAACCTTCAAACGATGCCGTACCGGTTTCCATATTTCCCTAAATGGTGGGCTACTACAGCGGAACACAGGGAAGCGCGCTCCTCGTCTTCACATTGCATTGTGGGCAACACCGCGAGAATGGAAACGGTGTAAGCCCGTCGTTCCCTTAAGTCTTAGGCTGGCTACTACTTGGCCATACCGCTGTGAGCGAAGGAACTGTCAGAGTTTACAGACGTAACTTTCGGAATCGGCCGCGTAAAGCGGCGCGCAGATTTTCCTAGCATTGATGCGATCGTCCTTCTTTTTCGCGGCGGCGATAGCTCGCAACATCAACGGATGCGCCACCTTCACGGCAGCAGCATGTGGTTTGAGATGATCGTAGATCCAGCCGCGAACATGGTGGCTTCCCTCGCTGCACTCCACGGCTGCGGCAGTGTGTTGATCCAGCGATCCAGGTCAAAGCGTGTGGCGGGAATCGTTCCTTCGGCGTGCATCGCGCCACTGCCATCTTTCATGTAGTAGCTGATGATTCGCTTGTGAACATCTAGGCCGGTGTGAGACATGGTCTGCATGAGGGAGCCTCCTTGAGGTTTCGGAATCAGCTCGCTCGCTGAGTTCAGCTTTTGTACACCAAGCGCTCCTCCCTCGACCCAGTCATTCAAACTAATCAGGCAAATGAAAGTAGGTTGGCTAAGGCACTCGTGTCCTGGGACTTTGCGGACGCAGACCAACCGGCGATTGGCGAACTATTGCCTGAAATAGTTGTGGCAATCGATTACTTCCAAGGGCGGACGTTGTGGCTTTGATGTACTTGTTGCCCTAGCTCTCGATTTCGTACGATTCCTTTTTTTTGTCGAAGCGGATCTTGGCAGCAGTCATAATTTCACCGGTGCCCTGGCCTTGGCGTCTAGCTTCATCTATGGATAGCCAAACGGGTTGTCAGTGGTGCGTCCACTGCGGTACAGCTCGACGAAAGGTATGGTGCGCGCCGTAACGATGTGATAATCGTGTGGGGGCCTTGCTGGCGTTTGCGCGCGACAGCGATCTGCTTGCCCGTGGAGCTGACGTTGATGCGGCCCTTGTCTTCCTTCTCCAGGGCGCGTCGAAGGGCGTCGGTGCCTTTTTCCTTGACGAGTTGAGCGAAATTCTGGACCTCCTCGTCGATGGTGTACTGCGAGATGCGAAAATCAAATTGGATGGTTTTGCCGCCAACACTTCCCCCGGTGCCCATGGCTACGCCTGAGTAAGTTTCCAGGGGTGTTTTGTCCCGAATGGAACGCCGGGGCTGAGGGTTGCGTGGACACCTAGAACGAATAGCGCCAGGACTGGCCAAGCCCACGTCCACCACGGTGTTCGCGCTGACTTAGCGGATGGCATGGTAGAGACACTCGAATCCGGGTTGCTAAGTTATCACATCGCCTTATGTCAATTCGCCGTGCGCCACTGCGCAGCGACATCGGGTTTTCTTCCACGTCGCTCTGGTCGAGAGATTCGCAGACGGAGCCAGTCAGGTCTAAAACCAACCGGCAGCTTCGTTTTCCCTTTCATTCGAAGGCGCACGGCATACGAGCGCGTGCCACCAAGAACCTCGCTCAAGTCAACGAACCTGCGCGCTCTCCAAGTCGAATCGACCGCCAAGTTCGTGATAGTGCCTGATTAACGCTGCGCTTACGAAACAAACGAAATAATAAGTAGCTTAGCCAATCATATACAACAGCCTGCCCTGTAATTGCGCCTCCACTAAAGTCTGCTCGCGTAGGCTGAGAATGGACCTGAATTTCATCGGGACGCGTGGGAAACTTATATGCTAATTGCATAGCTGCTGGCACGGATCACTTCAACGGCCTCACTCCGGCTCTCGGCGTCTACCTGCTTCAAAATTCGATGGATGTGATTTCTGACTGTAAACTCAGAGAGATTGAGGTGAGAAGCTATCTCTTTATTTGTTAGACCCTTCGCGACAAGGGCAACCAATTGTTGCTGGCGCAAAGTAAGATGGGGTCTTACGGTTAAGGGTTGGACGGACAACCCTCTTGGCGCTTGAGCAACGATACGAAATAGCGCGGAACAAAGCTGAGGAGGGCAAACGACCTCGCCCCGAAAGACAGCACGCACGGCGGCAACGACATCCGAAGCAGATGCATCTTGCAACAAATATCCGGTCACACCGAAACGGACAGCAGCTATGAATTGCTCTTCGTCAGCCTCCATCCCGACGAGAAGAGCCCTTAAAAGTGCCCTCCCCTCTCATCTGGAGAGCCAGATTTGCTGGCAGCCACTCTGTCAGTAAAGAGTCGGTGACGAGAACTTCGGATTTGGTGTCAAGGACATGGCACGCTGTGGTTTTCCCGTGTCCACCCTGGCCGACAACGAGAAGATCGGGGCGTTTGCGGAATAGCCGAACGAGCGATTCACGCAGCAGGCGGTTCTCAATCAGCAGGAATACGCGGATCGAGGAAGCAGCAGCGGTGATGTTAGAAGAGGGCATCGGAGGCTGACCAGGTTGCCTTCGAGACCTGTTCGTGACTTCGAAGATCGTTGACTGCACGCGTCACCATCTAAATGGATTCAACGCCTAATTAACGCGGTAACCGGAGAAGTGAAGTTCTAGTACGTCAGATGTCCGCTAGCGCGGCTAATCAGGAATTGGCCGTTTTGGGGATAATAAAGGAGGCTGGCTAGATAAGTTTCGGGCCGCCTCCAATAGTTGATTGATGCGTTCGGCGCGGAGAGTGCATTGGATGAGATCGGCGTCCGACAACCTAACTTGAAGCGTGCGAAACTGCTTGTTTATTAGTCTACGTGCCTCAGTCAGTGTCTCTTGTTCGTTGGTCATATATGTTACCAGATACTAATCGAATTACTTCTGTCTGCCTCCGTGCCAAGCCTGGCCGCGTCCTGCCACTAATAGGCCACCCGAATGGGCCGATTCTTAGTCGGTTGATCTTGATACTGCCTCTCGCGGGCACATGTAACTGTCAAAAGTTACAGGCTACTGCGCTTGCCAGGAGACGGAGTAAACCGGTCTATCGCGGAGGCATCGAGGTGAGAGATAGCCCGGCTGCCTTGGGCGCAGGAGGTCCCGAGTTCAAATCTCGGCGCCCCGACCAAAACATCTCGCGTGTTTTCTTTGGCTCAGTGAAAGCTCTCTTCACTCAAATCCTAACTGTGCAAATACCCCAGACAGGAGGTCTGGATTCGTAAGTCGTTTAGTTTCCGAGAGTTCGCCGCATGACGAATTTGCAAAACGCGGGGAGGCAGGCGTGCTATTCGGAAACCATTGAACGGCAGCAAGTTAAGCGCACCCCAACTGGCAAGTATGGGGAAAATTGAGGGGACCCTGCGCACTTCTCGTTCATCTATCTGATCAAAGACAAATCAATGCCCGCGCGGTTAGGAAGTTCAGTTCCCTGTTCTTTCCTGCGTTCTCACATCTCTAGCTCGCCCATGTATATCTGCATTTACTTTAATAATTAACTGTGGTTAAATATCTACGATTGTCCTGGTTAAGGTGTGGCTGCAGATGACGACTTCCGATTTGTCGACAGTTCGACGACCGTATGAAGTAGGTCTTTTGCGGCGCCGCAGCGATACCACGGCGGAAGGCACAAGACCATGCCCCGAGAATCGCCACAGGAAACTCCTAGTCCAAACGATATGCAGCAACACTCGATTTCGCGTCGAAGGCTTCTAAAAGCCGGCATTGGAAGCGCTGGTCTGCTTGGAGCCGCCGTTATGGGAGCCCGGCTCGACCCTTCACGAAGCACCCATGCGCAACAACAACCTCACTCGCTGCGAGGCCACGCGCATCACCTCATGCCCACGGTTGTCGATGAGGTGGATCACGCCCGAAATGCGTTTAACCCAACGGAAATACTGACCGACTTTGATACGGGCACGGTCAGCAAGTTGCCAAACGGCCAGACCTTGCGGGAGTACACGATCGCCGCAGTGAACAAGATGATCGAGATCGTCCCGGGATTGGAATATGCGGCTTGGACCTATAACGGGCGCATTCCCGGGCCGACGATTCGTGCGCGCCAGGGCGACCGGGTGCGCATCAAGTTCCTCAACGCCGGCGATCACGAGCACAGCATTCATTTCCACGGCATCCATCCCGGCAACATGGACGGTGTGTTTGACGCAGCATCGGGCGTCGTTCAACCCGCGGGGGAGTACACCTATGAGTTCGACGCCGAGCCGTTCGGAGTTCACCTCTACCACTGCCACACCACCCCGTTGGCCAAGCACATTTCAAAGGGGCTTTACGGCGCGTTCATCATCGACCCCAAGAAGGGTAGACCGAAGGTCGACCGCGAGTTCGTGAAGGTGATGAGCGGATACGACGTGGATTTCGACGGGAAGAATGATTTTTACGTCGTGAACGGCATTCCATTCCACTACAACCACGACAAGAATCCGATCAGGCTGAACGTGGGCGAGTTGGTGCGCATCTATCTGGTTAACGTTCTGGAGTTCGATCCCATCAACTCGTTCCACCTTCATGCAAGTTTCTTTCACTACTATCCAACGGGCACCAGCCTAACGCCGGCCGAATTCACTGACACGATTTCATTGATGCAGGGTCAGCGCGGCATTTTGGAATTTCGATATAAATATCCCGGCATGTACATGTTCCACGCGCACAAGACGGAGTTCGCGGAACTAGGCTGGAGCGGCGTATTCCAGGTGGAGGCGTAGCCGATGACGACGACCGCCACGCCAGTTCCATCAAAGAAGCCCTTTCTGAGCACGCTCGTGCTCTTGTTCGCACCGGTGCTGCTGCTGTCCGGCGTGATTGCGCTATTCGTGTTCACCAAGGGCGCGGGACTAAATATCAAACCGGCCGCGCCGATCGAAACCTTGCAGTTTGAACGGACAATCCTGCGCCCCGGACAAATCGAACTTCACGTGCGGAACACCAGCCGCCAGGAAATCACCATCGCCCAAATTAACATCAACGATGCGACATGGCCGTACACGATTTCACCCGGTAACACGATTGCGCGTCTGGGCACCGCGGTCCTGCTTCTCCACTATCCTTGGGTGCAGGCCGAGGCCTACGAAATAACGGTCTTCTCCAGCAATTCGATTCCGTTGAAGACGTCGATCCCAGTGGCTACGACGACCGCTACGGCGTCGGCTGACACACTCTGGAGCTTCACGCTGATCGGCATCTATGTCGGGATTATTCCCGTGGCGCTGGGGATGTTCTGGCTGCCGGCACTCAAGAGTCTCGGGCCACGCGCCATGATGTTCTTGATGTCGGCTACGGTAGGCCTCCTGGTCTATTTGGGTATTGACGCGACTACGGAAGCCCTGGAGGTCGGCGGAGAACTGGGCACTGCGTTCCAGGGCGCGGGAATTGTAGGCATCGGGATCATAGGGACATTTCTGCTGCTGGATGTGGTTGGCCGCCAGCAGATGATCGTTGGGCGAAGCGAAGCCGGACAGCGAATGACATTGGCCACGATGATTGCCGTGGGCATCGGACTCCACAATCTAGGCGAGGGACTGGCCATTGGCGCAGCCTATGCGGTGGGCGCGGCGGCACTTGGCACCTTTTTAGTGGTCGGATTCATTATTCAGAATATTACCGAGGGGCTTGGGATCATTGTGCCGATTTCGAAAGACAAGCCAGGAATTCGCTTGCTTGCTTTGCTGGGTTTGATTGGCGGGGGACCAGCCATTGTGGGGGCTTGGGTCGGCGGTCTGGTCTACTCCCAGCAGCTATCGGTATTGTTCCTGGCGATCGGCGCTGGAGCCGTCTTCCAGGTCGCCTATGAAATTAGCAGGCAGATGATTTGGAGGGAGATGGTGAAGCGGCACATACCGGTTACGGTCTTTGCTGGTCTCCTCACGGGAATGCTGACGCTGTACATCACGGGAGTGGCAATCAAATAGACAAGGATCCTTTTGATTGAATGTCGCGGTGGTACCAGGCAGTTGTATTCGCAACCTTGGATCAAAAACGCGAACGTCAGTCTTCTATGTAATTAAAGAGTAAGGACACTGCATGCTGATTTTAAACCGGAAGTCCAGCCGAGCGCTCATCTCAACATTTTTCTTGCTGTGTCTTTTGCTTCCGATCCTAGGATTCGTAATGGTTTCTGCGGGTTGGGCGCAGACTGCTACACCGACGGCTAGCAACGATTGCAAACGGGGCGGGCTCGATTGCCGGCAGAACTGCCGGCAGAACACTGGAGGGGACCAAAGCAGTGCGAACACAGACAAGGTAAAAGAGCCAAAATTGGAAGATACTCCTGCGATTCAGGACAACAGCTTCCTGATCGAAGAGGCTTACAACCAGGAGTTTGGAGTAGTGCAGCACATTCAAACGTTTCTGCGGGTCTGGAACAGCAATGATTGGGCCTACACGTTCACGCAGGAGTGGCCGGTGGACGCGAGCCCGCGGCACCAGCTCAGTTACACACTTGTTTCGCTGCATTCCGGTGAGCGCCCGGAGACCAGCGGAGGACTCGGAGATATTATTCTCAACTACCGCTACCAGGCAGTGGGAAGCGGTGACGCAAAGGTGGCATTTTCTCCCAGGGTAAGCGTGCTCCTGCCCACGGGAGACTTTCGGCTTGGTCGTGGCGCGGGCGGAACGGGAATTCAGACGCAGCTTCCCGTCAGCCTGGTGGTAACCAAGAAGCTCGTCGCGCACTGGAATGCGGGCGCGACTGTCATTCCCCACGCTCGCAATGAATCCGGTGCGAGGGCCGCCACATTCGGATATAACCTGGGCCAGAGTTTTGTGTGGCTGATGCACCCGCGTTTCAATTTTCTGCTTGAAACGGTGTTCTACCGGAACGAAGAGGTGATCGCGCCCAGCACAACTCAATGGAACAGCACGTTGCTGCTCAATCCTGGTTTTCGCTGGGCGTACAACTTCAAGAACGGATTGCAGATCGTTCCGGGATTCAGCGTACCAATTGGGATAGGGCCAAGCAGCGGAGAACGGGGTATTTTCGTTTATTTGAGCCTGGAACATCCCTATCGGAGAATTTTCAAAAGCAATCAGTCCAAGGACTGATTGCAAACCGGCACCGGCCCCGTGTGCCAGGGCGGATGCCGTCCGCGAGAGAACGATTTTGTCGCCTTCCTTTTCCGCGCTCTTCTCGATCTCGATCGAGCCCTTGAAGTATGCTCCGTCTTCGATAATGGCTGGTCAGATTTAGGGCTAACAATGAGACTCCTTCCCTCGGCTTTTCATTAGTGTTTATTCTAAGAAAAGATAAAGCTGTTTGTTTTGGCACAGTTCTGCTGGTATTCAATGGCTTGGTTAGTGGCGAGAAAGGCTGAGGCGAGAGTCAACCGCTATGGGCGAAAAGTCTCCTGATTCTTATGCCTAGCTACATCGAGGTCATCCGATTGTTTTTTCTGGCGCTCGGCCGCTCTCTTGGGGCCGTTTTGCTTATCCAGTCTAAGGGCTTCCATGATAGCAAGCTCCGCTGCGGCATTCGCCCGCTTGGAGTACATGATGAGCCCAAAACGGTCGGTAAAGGAAGAACGGACGAGGTTGAAGGAGTATTGCTTATCCTCCCACGAAGCCACCAGTCTTTCCTTCGCATCGTAATTGTCTTTCGATGTGGGATCAACCGCAGGCGCGACACTTGTGGATGGTCCGTATTTCGTGGAAACGGACTTGATCATGTCTGCCGCGGTGAGACCTTCCGTGGACGCTTGGTCGTACGTCACTGATATTTTGTATAGTGAACCGTTGTAGAAGGAGAAGAGAATCTGCTCTACGCTGTCCGATCGGTAGGAAGTCCCAGGAAGGTTCGGCGGCCACCAGGTCACTTCCTGAATGTGCGATGGGCCACCGTGAGCGACATTGACATCTGCTAACTTTTGATCCGTCTGTTTCAGCACTGTGGTAAGGCTTGCCTCGAGGGAAAAACCGCGATACTTGGAAAAATCTTGCGCTCGGAGCGCAGGGGTCGTAAAAAGCAGGGTGATGAGGAAAAGTAGTGAGCTGCGTAGCTTCTTCATTTTCAGATCTCCTACAAGTTTCTAAGAACTGGAACTCACAGCCGCGAAATGTTTCGAGGCAACTTCTTTGTCTGGGGTTGTGATCGGCGTTCGCAGGACAAAATCCTTTGCGGGGACTAAGCTGATTCCTTTTTGGATGTGCCTTGAGTGCGCGGTAATGCTCAGGAATGGAATGCCGAGAAACCGTTTCGAAACAACTCTTGTAATCTCCAGGGAATTAAAGTTTTGTTCCTCGCGTCTCGCAAGAGCGCGCTTGACTGCCCTGCGAACAGTTGCTGGCCTATCGCGGCCAATGACCGTTGCTGTAACGGGCCCTGCCAGAAAGAAAAAATTCCAGTTCGCTTTCTCGATTTTTCGGGTGAGGCCATGGCGATCGAGATTCTTGACCACGTTCCAGCCAGGCAAGAAAGTTTCCGTCTCAATTATCTGGCCTGTAGGCAAAAGCGCGCCCTGCCTGATGAGGATGATTCCCGATGTGTTGTTAGCTGACATTTGCACTTTCCGGAACTTAGAAAAACAAGAAGTCGTTGGCTTGCTTTCTCACGAAATGTTTTGTGGCCGCTAGGAGGCAGCGGTGCCGGCGATCTTGTGTAAGGTTGAATTCAAAACGTCGTACGTATCGACCTTCGGAGTACCTTCGAGGAGAGCGGCCAGTCTTTTCAATACTTCGTGATATGTTGCGCGGCTGTAGATTTCCGCGTTCGAAGCTGAGTCCCACAGACTGATTGCTGTTACCGCGTCCGCGCCAGGGGCAAAGAGCGTGAGTACGTCCTGAAACCCGTTCTGGTTGCGGAGCATGGGAATGACTTGTTGTTCCATCAGGAATCTGAATCTGGAAATGCTGTTCGGCTTTAGAAGCGCAGTCACTTTGCGGGCAAACATGTCTCTCTCCTGAGCTTCTTGGCGAATTCTAGGGAGGGACGACTTCCAACCTATGAGGAGAACGGCGAGGGGAGGGATACCGCCCGTCCCAGCCCTGGATACCGGCCAATGTCGCTCCTTCTCGCCGTCTACCGATACATGGTAGATCTTTTCAAAATGAATAGCTGTTCTCTATAAGACAGTCTTGGCCGGAATCTTTTTGATGGGCGGGCGAGACTTTATTTGTCCCTGTAAGCCGCATTACAATCACCACCTCCGCACGCTGGGAAGTTTCCTCTCAAATTGCATCCCAAACAACTGGTGGCCCGAGAAGACCCGATGAGAGCGACTCGAGTCTGCCGATAGCTGACCGGCGTTCCCCCAACTGGTATCTCGGGGCGATGAGGTGTGACTGCATTAGAGTGTTCCTATCTTGGGAGTCCGGAGATGAAAAATGAAGGGTCAGATTCCGCACGCACTTTGGGAGATAGACATCGGAATGGAGGGAGCATTGGGGGCACGTCAATGCCCCCCGAATACTCGCTGTCCTGGCTGGTGAACTAGTCAGGGCAGGTCGCGTAACAGCGTTATCTTTGGGGTTTTTTCTTGACTGGCGGTTTTTTTTCGACGCCCTTGGTGCTGATTAGAGCCAAGAAATCTTTGGCATTGAACGGGTACCGGCGAATTGACTGTTGTCCGGTGGTGCTCAGGGTAACGTCCACACGGCGATTGTTGGCCAGGACGAGAACTTGCAAATTGCGCATCATTCTTTGCCGTTCGTCGGCACTCAAGTCGGGATTGTCTGCCATCTGTTGCCTAATTTGATCGGCAGTCAGTTGGTCCTCTTCGCCGAATGACTTCAGCTCAAAGTGGTCTGCGGGGACGCCGTGTTCGACCAGGTAACTCTTGGTGCGGCCGACGCGCCGCTCGGTAAGAAGCTTGTTATATTCCACGGAGCCGCGCGGGTCGGCATGGCCACTGAGGATTAAGTGAGCGTCCGGCATGTACTTCAGATAATTCAAAAAGTCTGCAGCAAGGGCTGTAAGGATGTTTGCCTGACTTTCGAGCAGGCCGCCCTCAGGATGTTCGGCAGTGGGCCGGGCAGTTTGGAAATAAATGCTGTGGAGAGCAAGCTTGGCTTCCAACTGCTTGATCTCAGGGGCAGGAGCGGGAGGAGGCGGCGGGGGCGGAGCTTCCACATCCACCATGGTAGTCGAAGAGGCGGTGAGCGCCGGACTGCGATCATCGTTTACATTGCAAGTGACGGTGATACGGCCTGGTTGCGCGCCTTGCGTACTCAATGTGGTGGTGGCACCGGTGCCGGAGATCTCGCCCGCGGTCGCGGTGTAGCTATAAATGAGTCTACGGCCATCGGGACTGCTGGCGTTCGAAGTGATGGTTGAGGACCCACCTATTTGAACGGTCGTCGGATTCGCCGAGCATGAAATCACCGGTGGACGAGGTGCTTTCACGGTGAACCTGGCACTGCAGGATGCGGAACCATTTTTTCTGCCATCACTCAGATTGGCGGTGACTTCGTAGGAGCGCGGCTCCAGGCCGGTGGTGTCTACCTGCACGGAGGCATCGCTGCCGGTAACTCTCACTCCGGTGCCGCTCCAGCTGTATGTGACAGTGCGCTTGGGACTGAAATTAGAGCCTGTGGCTGTCGCTGTCACAGTCTCGCCAGCAAAGACTTCGGTCGGCTGTAATGAGCAAGCTGCCGTGGGTGGTAACGGAGGCTCTCCGCCGCCAAACATAAAATTGATGCCGGTCTGAAGTCTTACGCCGCGGATATCCGTGGAAGGCACGGACGGAGGACCGTAGCGGTAATTTGAGATTACATAGTCGGCCCTGAGCAACCGCAGAGCCACGTGCCTGGACAAGTTGAGATCAAGACCGCCTCCAAACATGACCCCTAACTTGTTGACGGGATGGAAGGCGTCCGGCGCAAGCCGATGGTCGCCCACTAACACCTCAAGAAACGGCGAAAAACGATGGTGGCGAAACGTCACCTTCGGGCCAATAGAGAAATTATTTAAACCGGCATCATCAATTGTCTTGACTAGCGTGGTTTCGCCGCTGCCCCAATAGTCGCTGGTATCGAAAGAGATTCCCAGCCAACGATTGAAATCATAGGTAACGGTGCCGCCGATGCCGCGGGGGTTCACTTCCAGACGACTGCTCACGGGTAGCAAGGCTCCCGGAAGTTGGCCGTGTATATCCGCACCGAAATGGAAGAAGGAGTATCCGCCGAAGAGCTCCCACTTGGGCCCAGGCGGGTCCTGAGCTGCAGCGAGGGTGCCGAACATACACAGGACGGCAACGACTGCCGGCAGGATTGTTAGAACGCGGGCAAGGCGGCCCTTTGAATGAGATGACATGCGAATATTCCTCCGAACTTTAAGAACCTAACATCATGCTATTTCCGGCCTGTCCCGTTATGAACCAGCCGTAACCTGAACTCACTACCCTGCGCCTCATGGACACGGCGGTATGACAACAGTATTCGTGTCCAATGTGACTGCGCCTGACCGGGCCAGCGCTCTGCCGTTCAGCGTTGCGCCGGTCGTAATCGTGATGGATGCCTGAGCCATAATCGTTCCCGTAAATTTTGTGGTGGTTCCAAGAGTTGCTGAACTGCCGACCTGCCAGAATACGTTGTGAGAATTGGCGCCATTGATAAGGATCACTTGGCTGTTACCAGTTGCAGTCGTCAATGTGGACACTATCTGGAAAATCCAAACGGCATTGGGATCGCCTTTACCGTCGAGGGTGAGATTGCCAGTGATTCCAAGGGAAGGCTGTGCGCTGGTAGTTTTATAAACGCCAGGAGGAAGGGTTTGCCCACCAATATCAGCGGTGAGGACGGCCCCTCCTGCTGCGCCTGCGGCGTTATTATAAGCAGTCGTCAGATTGCCTTGGGCGGTCATGGCAATCGCGTCGCCCGCGTGGAACGCGCCGGTTATAGAGGCAGGTGCCCCGAATCCTGTTATCGCGCTTCCCGGCCAGACGCCGACATCGCCGCTCACACTCGTAGCAGTTCCAGCGACATTGGTGACCGTGGAGCCGGCCAAAATCCCGAAACTGCAAGCCGCTCCCAAAGGTATGGCACCGGCGGGCGGAGGACAGGGCGGAGAGGTCGTGAACATCCAGACGAAATTGGTCGCTAGTGCGTTGCCGAATTGGTCTTGCGCTCCCGTAGTAATGGTGGCGGTGAAAGCAGTGCTCGCAGCAAGGGGGCCCGCAGGTGTAAAGGTGGCAATATTGGTCGCAGCAACGTAGGTAACTTGGCCAGTCACACTACCTCCGGCAGAGGTCAAAGTAAACGTGGAGGTGGTGAGCGTCGCAGGGTTCATTGGCTTGCCAAAAGTTGCGGTAATAAGTCCATTGTTGGGGCAAACCCCTGTAGAGCCTGCCAACGGAGTTACGGAGGTGACTGTGGGAGGCGTCAGGGGATCGCCGGGGTTCCCCGTCCCAGCATTTTTGTCTGGATCGCTGCAGCCGGCCATTGCGAGGGCTAATAGGAACGCCGGTATCCAAATTTTGCAAACCTTCGATATGCGCATCAGCTTCTCCTCTTCACCCAGCTACAAGCCCCTGCACACTTCGCGCAGAGGGCCCCAAGACGAACGGAACTATCAATTTTTATTTGCTGCTTAGTACAGGACCCACTCCGATACCAGCCTCTGCATCCTCTACTGCTTGAGTTTTGCTGTCTGTTCTGAAATGCACACTGCGACAAAAAATCAGACAAATAATTGACTGTTCCCTTTTGCACAGTCTTAGGAGGAATCTCCTTGGTATCCTACGAGTGGCCGTGGAGCGACCATGCAGCGGCGGCTCTCTCATTTGAGTATGAAACCAAATAACAACAAGAAAAATGGCAAGAACGGCTCGTTCGACCCGCAGGTCTTCCTTGATACGGCAGGAATTTCGCGAAAAATTGCTGAATATCGGAGGGGCGAGTCGATTTTCGCGCAAGGAGACGCTGCTGATAGCGTGATGTACGTTCAGCAGGGCGGCGTGAAATTTTCCGTGGTGAATGGATCCGGAAAAGAAGCAGTGGTCGCGATGTTTGGTCCGAGTGATTTTTTTGGTGAGGGCTGCATGGCTGGCCAGGCGGTTCGGATGGGCACGGCGACAGCAATTACACCAACCACGATTCTGGTTATGGAGAAGAACGAGCTGCTTAGTGTGCTCCATTCCCAGCATGAGCTATCCGACCATTTCATCCGATACATGCTCGCGCATAACATCCGAGTCGAAGAGGATCTCGTCGATCAGCTTTTCAATTCGAGTGAAAAACGTCTGGCGCGGACGCTTCTGCTTCTCGCCCGTTACGGAAAACAAGATCAACCAATCCGCGTATTGCCTAAAGTGTCTCAGGAAACGCTGGCGAGCATGGTCGGAACCACGCGCTCGCGCGTGAATTTCTTCATGAACAAATTCAGGAAACTCGGCTTTATCGAATATAACGGCAAGATCAAGGTCAATAAGTCGTTGCTGACAGTCGTCTTGCACGAGTAAATCGACACGCTTCTCTCCAGCAACCGGAGCACGATTCGGCATTCGGCAGAAAAATCCGGGGCTCAATTCGCACCCAAGGCGAGCGTATCTTGGGCAGTCAAGCGGAGATTCTTCCGCAATTAATGGATTAACAGGAAATCGAATGTCGTTGCCGAAAATAATGCCTCTCGCGGAAACCGGGGAACTGATAGAAGTTCAGTCCCTCTTGCTGGAAGAGAAGCCAATTGCCCTGACCCCTGTGCCACTGCGCCTGGTACAACCCAATAGAATCGCCGTGGTTGGGAATTATCTGCCGAGGCGTTGCGGGATCGCGACGTTCACGACGGATTTATGCGATGCCATCCACACAGAATACGGCACGACGGAGTTACTGGCGCTTCCTGTGAACGATACGGAAGAAGGTTATGCGTATCCCGCCAGAGTGCGGTTCGAGCTCTCCGAGGATAACCTGGCTTCGTACCGGCAGGCTGCGGACTTTCTGAATTTCAGCAATATCGATCTGGTTTGCCTGCAACACGAATACGGAATCTTTGGGGGCCGCGCGGGCGCGCATATCCTGGAGCTATTGCGGCGCCTGCGAATGCCTTTCGCAACGACATTGCACACGGTTCTTCGCGAACCGACTCCCGACCAACGCGCGGTGATGGAGGAAATTGCGAGCCTTTCGGACCGCCTGATTGTCATGAGCCGGCAGTCCTCGGAAATCCTGCAAGAGGTGTTTCAGGTTCCGGCCGGCAAGATTGATCTGATTCCGCATGGCATCCCCGATCTGCCCTTCACCGATCCGAGTTTTTACAAGGACGGGTTTGGAACCGAGGGAAAAGAGGTTTTGCTTACGTTCGGACTGCTCTCGCCTAACAAAGGGATAGAGAACGTCATCAAGGCCATGCCGGCAATCCTTGCGCGTCATAGCAACGTGGTCTACATGGTTTCTGGCGTAACTCACCCGCATATCTTGCGGCGTGAAGGCGACAAATACCGCGAGTACTTACAGAGCCTGGCACGCGATCTAGGCGTTGACGCCAGCGTCATCTTCCGCAACCGTTTCGTGAGCCCACAAGAGATGGTGGAATTGATCGGCGCGGCCGACATCTACATCACGCCCTACAAACATAAGGCGCAAGTCGTTTCCGGCACGCTCGCATACGCCTTGAGCGCTGGCAAGGCAATCATCTCGACCCCCTACCTGCATGCAATTGAACTGTTGGACGATGAGCGCGGGGTGCTTGTTCCTTTTGATGATCCTGGGGCGATAGCTGCAAAAACGGTTGATTTACTTAACAACGGAACGGCAAGACATGCCATGCGGAAACGCGCCTATCTATACGCTCGAGATATGGTTTGGAGCCGAGTGGCGCAGAAGTATATGAAGAGTTTTGAACGCATTTACAATGAGCGATTGCGAAAGCCGCGCGCCACATTTTCGGCGCAAAACACGGAGAAGAATCTCGACCGGCTTCCCGTCCTCAAGTTGGATCACTTGTATAGAATGACCGATCATACGGGAATCGTCGAGCATGCCGTGTTCGTGGTGCCGAACTATCCGGAAGGTTATTCGACCGATGACAACGCCCGCGCATTGATCGTAACCACTCTGTTGGAAGAGCTTGGGGTCCACGCGCCAGCAAACTCGGTTGACCTGGCCTCACGGTACCTGGCTTTTTTGTGGCATGCTTTTGATCCCACCACCAAGCGCTTTCGAAACTCCCTGAGCTATCAATGCTCATGGCATGAGGCGGAAGGTTCGGAAGACAGTCACGGGCGAGCCTTGTGGGGCCTGGGGACCGTCCTCGGCAGATCCAAGAACGCGGGATTGCGGGGAGCTGCTGGGCGAATGTTTGAACTGGCAGTTCCCGCAGCTGTTGAATTTAAGAGCCCCCGCGCCTGCGCATTTGCTTTGCTGGGACTCCAAGAATATCTCGACTCTTTCCCTGGGGATCGCGCGGCCTTGAGTGCCTCCGACGCTCTGGCAAACCGACTGTTGATTTCCTACCGGTCTCACCGATCCGATGACTGGAAGTGGTTTGAGAATGGGCTGGCCTATTCCAATGCGCGATTGCCGCAGGCTCTGATACGAGCGGGAATGCGCGCAGCAAACGAAGAGATGGTTTTGGCAGGCCTGGAGGCGTTGGACTGGCTGGTCACGCTGCAGCGGTGTGATGCAAAAGGCCATTTCGTACCCATCGGCTCAGAGGGCTTTTACACGAAGGGAAGCGAAAAGGCCCGTTTCGACCAGCAACCTGTGGAAGCGAGCGCAGTCGTCTCGGCAGCCCTGCAAGCCTATCGGGCCACTGGAAAGGGACGCTGGCGCAAAGAAGCGTGGTCCGCGTTCAATTGGTTCTTGGGAGACAACGATCTTCAGATCGCTCTATACGATCCGACAACCGGCGGATGCCGAGACGGCCTGCATCCTGACCGTGCCAATGAAAATCAGGGAGCGGAATCTACGCTGTCTTTCCTGTTGGCACTATTGGAAATGCGTCAGGTGGAAGAATACGACGGTACAGGAAAAAAGCTCTGAGGTGCGAGACTGTCGCTCTATAGCCTAAACAGAGGGTCGCAAAATCGCTTCCATAAACGTAGTGAGATTTCCCATGAAGGCCACGATGATTCAATACGAAACTCTATTTCACCGGCACGCCGGTAATCCAATCTTGACGGGAAAGGATTGGCCCTATTCCATCAATAGCGTTTTCAACGCCGGCGCAACACTCCTGCCTGATGGTTCCACGCTGCTGCTTTGCCGCGTGGAAGATCGCCGCGGGCTCTCACACCTGTGCGCCGCCCGTTCGATGAATGGAGTAGACGGCTGGCAGATCGATCGCGAACCGACCTTCGAGCCCAAGCCGGATGAGTATCCCGAAGAAGTCTGGGGCATTGAGGATCCGCGCATCACTTACGCCCCAGAACTGAAGAAATATGTAGTGGCTTACACTTCGTATTCCCGCGGTGGTCCTGGAGTTTCTTTGGCACTCACCGAAGATTTCCGACGCTTCGAGCGTTTTGGCGTCGTCATGGTGCCAGACGACAAGGACGCAGCACTTCTGCCTCGCAGGATTGGCGGATTCTGGGCACTCATCCATCGGCCTATGACCCCACTCGGAGCCCACGTCTGGATCTCGTTCTCTCCCGATTTGCGTCATTGGGGAAATCACAAGCTCATGCTGGAAGCCCGCCGTGGCGCCTGGTGGGATGCGAACAAGATCGGGATGTCGCCTCCGCCGATCGAAACTTCAAGAGGCTGGCTGATGATCTATCACGGCGTTCGAAGGACGCCTTCGAGCTCAATCTATCGGCTGGGCTTGGCTCTCTTCAGCCTGGAACAGCCGGATAAATGCCTGCTCCGGGGAGATTCTTGGATGTTCGCGCCGGAAGCGGATTACGAACGTCATGGAGACGTCCAAGACGTCGTATTCCCTTGCGGCTACACCGTGGCGGCGGATGGCGACACTATCAATCTTTACTACGGTGCTGCTGATTCAAGTATCGCTTTGGCTCACGGTAGCATTCGCGCTCTTTTGGCCTGGCTGGACGCCAATGGCCATTCAGAGCACGGAAACGACCGCCGTCACAAATGATTCGTCGGTTGTACTGCCACAAAATCCTCCTCACCTGCACATGCAAGTGGTATTTATTTACTCGAAGCGGAATGTTTGCGCTCGATGTTCCGAAAATGCAAAGGGCCAAACTACAAAGGGTGATTCAGTCAACGCGACCTTTGCAGATGGCCTCTGTACAAAATTCAGGGTTATTCCGCCAAACAACTTTTCGGAAGGTTCCCGGTTCGCCGGGATGAGATAAATCCCGGCAAACCGGTCATTCTCTATCGCTGATTCGAAGCGCGCTCCGATTCGTTGCGGGGAGCGCTCTTCTGTAGAGCGCTAACAAGGCGACGGCCTGTATCAGGCACACCAGTATGTTCGCCGCGTACGATCTCGCTTGCCTTCATCGGGTGGCCATATACGTCCCCGCTGGCGTCATCGTCCGGGCGAATCGTGGAACCTTCTAGAGAAACGCCTGCAAATGCGCCACGTGAACGCGAATAGCTAAGAATCTCGGCTCGCATCCAAGCATCTGTATTTGCGGAAGCATCGCGTCCCTTCGGGCCTCCAGCTATGGAAGCATCGGCGCCCAGCTTAACCTTGCTGCTAAGAATCGAGTCCATGCCTCGGTCATTCATGACTAGCAGGATTAAGTCGGTCGCTTCGCCGCCAATTTGGAAGCCCACGCTGCCACCTTCCAGCGCGTACATCGCTGGGGCTCCCCAGGGGCCACGGAAGTGCTCACCCGTTCGGCAAACCATGGCTCCGCGTCCGTAGTCTGCGCCGATTCCGAAAGCCAGCTTCTTAACGGAAGGAATCACAATGACGCACTCGGCCTTCTCCAAAAGTTCATGGGGAATGTTTTCTGGGACGTTGAGTACTTCCTGCATGACAACGCCACAGTCTTCCAGGCGTCTTTGTTCCTTGTTGAGCTTCGTGGCATAGACCGCGCCTGCCACGAGCGAAAGACATGCTGCCGTAACCAATAATTTCTTCATCGCTGACCTCCCTGGTCAAAACTTCTCTAGTTGACTCTTGCTTCGTCTAATTCTATGGCTGAAGGACCTTCAACACGATTCCAGTTTAGAGAGGGCTATGCGTTACCCGACTCTCAGGCGGGCGGTGCCGCAGTTTAAACCTAAGAACTTTTCTTGCTACCAACCACTAGCAAGACAATTCCTCCGGCGAGCGCGAGACCGCCCAGGATCGGTGGAATGGGAAATTCTGTCTTGCGTCTCTGTCGTAACGTGCATGGGCCCCACATCCATTACACGTTCGCGATGGGTGTAATTGAATCCGTGATAGGCAAGTGCGAGAGCGCCTAAAACAACTAAGAGAATTCCAACCCAAATGATCGGCTTCATATTCTTCGCTTTCGCAACTAAACCATCCGCCTTCGGCCCTGAATCAAGTTAATTACGAAGATGGCCAGAGCCACGTATGAGGAGGACGTTGATGAACCCCGGCTGTATATGACCTAACTATGCCGAGAAGCCAAAGCAGCCAACACCACAAAAATCGCCAAAGCTTGCAGTTCAAATCTCACAAGAAACATGCGTCTGCAGCGCTCGTGCCGCACCTGGAGCTGGCTTTCATTTCTACCAGATAACCGATATTAGGTGATTCGTATCCAGGTGTCTGTTCACTTGCGCACATATTCGACTTTGTTCGCATGGCGTGGCACGCCTATCGCGCTGCCTCAACTTCGCGCGCACGCACAACAAAGCGTTTCGGCGCTGGACCCACAAAGTGGAACGGGAAGCAGGTAACCAAAGTCAGGTCGTGTCCCGTCGACGTTTCCAGAACGCGAATGTCCGTGGGGGCCACGACTTCGATCGCCTCGACAACATACTCAAAACTGCGCTCCCGCGTCTTGAATTTGATTTCGTCGCCCAGGCGAATATCCCGGAGCGGGCGGAAGAAAGTGTCCCGGTGGCCGACCAATGCGACATTTCCCCATTCCCCGGGAATGGCCGACTCTGGAAGGTGGCCGACGGCCCGCCGCAAGTCCGCAGTGGAGCCCCCCTGAACAACTATGGCATCGAGCCCTAAGCGAGGTACTTGAAGTTCACCCAGTATATCGCCTTCGGCCAAGATGCGCGGACTTGGGGGAGGGCTCGCGCGTTCGAATTTCTGGATCTCAACAGCCTGGTAGATATGTGAATCGGCGAAGACGATGCCGGCGTAGCCAAGCGCGAAAATGCCGAATGCGAAAAGCAAGTGGCAAGCACCGCCGAGAATCTTCGTTTGCCAGAACGAGGACGCCTTCGTTGTCGGTTGAGAAAGCGGACTCATCTTGCCCCCGATCCTAGCTGCGCTGTGGGCTGATTCTCCACGGCAGGCGTATAACCCGGCCGAGTCCGCACCCGTAACCGGCCACGGCCCGCTTCAGTGACCTTGACTTCTACCTTTCTGAAAGCATCTGGACGTTTCATATTCTGTGGCGCATATCCAAGCATGTACTGCTCGCGAAGATCGCGAGCTATTTCCGTCGATGCATTTGCCACGGTTTCGCCCTCTTGCGGGAAGTAGGCGATACCTCCCGTGTCTTTGCAGAGCCGCCGGAGAAGACCCGGGTTTTCTTCCTCATTATCTGAACCCAGCAGGGCGATCGCGTAGATCAAAGCCTGTGATTGTCGAGCGGCTGCCAGCACCTGCGAATACTTGAGATGACTGGCATTGTCTCCACCGTCGCTGATGATGAGGAGCGCCTTTTTGTCCAAGTGTCCGTACTTCAGATGAAGGAGACCTTCGCCAACCGCATCGTACAGCGCGGTTCGTCCCCGCGCGGAGACGGCCGTAAGTGCTTTCTCAAGCTCCTTGGGATCGTTCGAAAATGCCTTGCCTCCCATGAGTTCTACAGATACGTCATCGTTGAAATCCACGACGAACATTTCGTCCCGGGAATTGCTCGCATGTAGGAAGGAATTCACCGCGGCAACGACATCCGCGAGCTTGGCGCCCATACTTCTGCTGTGGTCAACGATCAGCCCGACAGTAACGGGAGTATCTCTCTCTTCGAATACAGTGAGCTTTTGCAGCTGTCCGTCTTCAAATACGCGAAAGTCCTCCAACTTCAGGCCAGGGACAAAGGCTCCGCGCGAGTCAGTCACATTTACGGGAAGCAAAACGAGACTGGTATTCACTGCAATTTTCGCCTGGTCCTCCCTGGTGGCGGAGCGCTGCGTCGAGAGAGAGGGAGAGAAACCGAGAATTCCGAGCAAAATCAAAAACGGAGAAAGGAAGAAGCGTCCCTTGCCCGGATTTTGGCTGCGCCGGCTTGGAATGAAGATCACGAAGAGGCTTTCTCGCGGCGCGGGACGTGATCTTGAGATCACGTCCGCGGCGCGGGGAATTGCGTTCGCTTTTAAGAAGCGAGCTTGAGGATAAACTTCAGGCCGAGAGCTAGGCTGATGGCCAAACCACCAAGCAGTGCAATCAGCGGCATTGAGCTGGCCGTCTGCGGCAGTTCTTTGGCTTCCGCGGGGGCGACTTCGGCCGGCGCTGGAGTTACAGCTGCAACCGGCGCAGGAGTTACGACTGCGGCGACTGGTGGTGTGGTCTGAATGACCGTAACTACCTCCACTTCTTTCTGCTCGGGAGTGATGGCAACGATCGGGGCCGTCTTCATTGTGTCGTCATCTAGCGTCTCAACGGCCACGGCAGGAACGGCGATTTTCTCCGACTGCGCCAGCTGAAGAGCACGAACCTTTGGATAGACGAATTCTTGCCCGAAGTTATCGCCGGGATAAAACCAAGCGCGGAGAGCTTCTGGAGAATCGGCCGGGCGTTCGCTGAACTTCATGACCGTATCTCCGGTTGGCTGCAAGCGATAGTCATTGATGGCCAGAATGGTCGTGATGAGCTGGGTCCCGTCGGCATTGAAGATCTGAACGATATGACGGTCGGAAGAAGAATCTAACAGCCTAAATGTGTACGTTCCGGCAGGAAGAACCTTCCCGGGAACTTCCACCGCTTGACTGAAAGTGACGACTGTCTTCTTGTTCCACGTATCCGCTCGAGCGCCGAAAGCCAACGTGGCGCCGAGCAGTGCAAATGTAAACACTGCGAAAATTGTCTTTACGAACTTCATTTCCATTTCCTCCCAAGAGTTTAAGAATCGGACTAAGTCTGGAGCACGCATGGTAGTACGCGGCGTAACAAGCGTCTGTACACTTGAGCACAGTTTTCCTGTTTATTTGCAGCTCGGCAAGGAGGGGGAGAGAACTGGATGGAACAGCCGCGTTTTAGGCGCGAAGCGGGAAGACTCTGCACCAAGTTGGTAGCGAAGCCGTAAGCAGCCGCTTTTTTCGCTGGGAGTATTGCTGGGGCTCAGGGTTTTGCGTACGTGGCGATAAGACGGCGGGAGTAGGCGATCACCTTTCGCGAAGCTGGCCCAGACCTGTCTGCCAACTGCTCGCTTGCCCACCAGAGAAGGACAGCTGCGAGAACTAGCAGAGCCAGGAAAAGAAAAGCCATGCAAAAGAGAGCCAGGGAAACCAAAAGTTCTCGTACATAGTAGGAGTGCAGATCAAGCACTACGATGATGACGGCCAGTCCGCAAGTGCGCTCGCTGATTTTCTGTATGGGCAATGAATCCCCTTGGCCTAATGGCCTCATCTAGGCGACTGCTGGAGAAAAGCGGGTGCAACACTCGCATTTGGAGTGACGGACTTCAATTGATCCAGCGACGCCAGAACACTTTGCCATTGGACACTGTCCTTCTTGGGTTCCAAAGGAAGTGAAAGGTCCGAATAAAATTTCAGGACGTTCTCTCGTAGGTCGGCCGACGTGAGATCGAACTTGCGCGCCGCCAACTGGCCCAGCAGCTTTGCATAGGTCTCGTCGGTTAAAGAGTACTCCGCTGCCCGCGTTTCTTTGCCAGTATCAAAATCGCTATTCGCAAGGTCCAGCGAGCCGGCGCCAACTTGCTGCAGATAAATGCGGTATCGGTCGACGGTCGTGTTGATGCTCTTGAAATACATGTCCTCCGTCTGTGTCGTGGGACTGTTAAACGCCAGCGCCTTGAAGGGGCCAATTTTCGGCATATACCGCAAGAGCACCGACCACACCCGAGTGCCGAAATCGGGCTTTGTGTAGTCCTTTCCCCACTCTTTTTCATATTGAGAGCGCGAGAGTCGATACAGGAATTTCTTTTTTGCAAAATCGGGCGTTTCCTTAATGATGTCTTTTTTGTGCGTCCGCAGCGCGATCTGGGTCATCTGTGGGATCATGCGGCTGACTGCAAAGCGATAAGAACCGATGGCAAGATCCTCGTGGGTCAGCACGTCTTTCAATTCCACCCCGTAGACGATGGGGAAAGTCCGCTCCAGTAAGGCCTTGGACACCTGGAATCCGATGAAGTCGTGATACTGCTGCGAGGCATAGCGATTCTTCGCGACTTGCACCATGTCAAATCCGAATTCCGTCTTCAGATGCGCGGTGTGGTCCTCCGCATACCTCACGGAATTGCCGTACTTGGCTCGCAGCTTGGGATATTGAATGGCGACGGACTGATTTACGGCCGGATGGCCCGAGATATCCGACGCATAATGTGCGAGAGCTCCCAACGCAAAGGCGTACTCGTCCGCATCCTGGCTCTGCAACAACAACTCTCGGACAAAATCACCGCTTCGGACGTAGTGAACCAAGTTGCTGAATTCCACGCTCCCAAAGGGATAATAGCCAAGGTCCTGGATGACCGCGCCTCCGTAAGCATATGCATGCGCTTCGGTGATCTGCGCTTCGGTCAGTTCCGGAAAACGCTTGAGGAGGAGTGGCCGAATTTCGCTTGTCCAAAGCAGATCTACGATTTCTTCATGCGTCAGGACTGAGTAAGCGAACGAAACGCTGCAGAACAATGCCATACCCAGGAGAAGTGCCGCTATGCGGACGCAGCACCTGCACCAGCCGACAGGGGCTGCGCTCGAGCTATGCCGTTTGTTAATTGGCTTTTCGGAGCTCATGCGCAAGCTTCTTCGCTTCTCTCATTCTGTCTTTGTAAAACGCAGGACTGATAAGAACTTTCTTCGACCCTACTTGCACATGTTCCTTGATGCGCTTTTTTGACAAGAACAAGGAGAGCGCTTTGTACGTCTTGATCTCCTTCTCTAGAAACTGGATTGCATGCCGTCTGGACTCATCCATTGCTGACCTCCTGCCGGACCCGGCAAACCCTAAATACGTCCTAGAACCACGAGAATCACAACGATAACGAGGATGAGAGCCACGCCTCCTGTCGGCCTGTAGCCCCACTCTCTGCTGTGCGACCATCTCGGCAGAGCGCCAAACAGCGCCAAGATCAAAAAGACGATTAAAATAGTTCCAAGCATGGCTTTCCTCTTTTCGAATGAATCCATTCAACGAAATCCGGTTCCCCGCCCCGGCGGCATTTCGATTTCTATGCAGAATTCCGCGCCGAGGCTGGGCCGCATTTGGATCTTCGCGCAACGTGAGTACCTAGTTCAGGTAGAAGCTGATGGCAATGCGATCGCTAGGATAGCTTCGGTTATACAGATAATAGCCGCCATCGTAATAGTCCACGTATACGTCGTCGCTGTCGTACCAGTCGTTTGACCAGTACTCCGGCCACGGGTCAACTAGCCCGAACCAATAGCCTCCGTAATGGAAGCGCCGATGCCCGCCAACATACATCACTGGCAGGCTATAGATGCGGAACCCATGACTCTGGCCGTAGTAGCTATGGAAACGGGCATCCGGAACGCGGTAGCCATGGTAACCGCCGCGCTGCTGCCAATTGCGGTGTTCGGACTGCCAGTTATGTGCACGATCACCCCGCCAAGCGGCCTGCTGTACTTGCACCTGAGCAGGGCTCCGTTGTTGTGCTGACCTGTTGGCCTGCTGCTGGCGCTGCTCTTGTTGCTGTTGCCCTCTGGCCTGTTGTTGTTGCTGGCGTTGCTGGTCTTGCTTGCCCTTGGCTTGTTGCTGCTCGCGTTGTTGTTCCTGTTGTTGTCCTCTGGCCTGTTGTTGCTGGTGCTGCTGCCGTTGCTGGTCTTGCTGGCCCCGAGCTTGTTGCTGCTGGCGTTGTTGCTGCTGTTGCTGCCCTTTGGCCTGCTCTTGGTGGCGCTGCTGATCTTGTTGGCCCCTAGCTTGTTGCTGCTGACGTTGTTGCTGCCCTTTGGCTGGTTGTTGCTGGCTCTGCTGCTGTTGCCTGGGAGCCTGAGCTTGCTGATGCTGATGCTGTTGCTGCTGTTTTGGGGCTTGCGCACTCTGCTGCGGTTGAGGCTTAGCCTGTTGCTGGTGTTGCGCGGGCCTAGCCTTTTCGTTTTGTTTCTCCTGCCGCGCGTTAGCTGAAGCCGTGAATCCTAACAGCACAATAAATGCTGTTGTACTGATAACTCGAATTGCCATCATGGATGTTGCCTCGATGTCAAGACACTGATGCGCTCGTCACTCGTCCCACATGGTGCGCCTATTGTTTCCGATTCTTGGTTCCTATCGGTGAATTGCAACTCTCTCCTCTGCCGTCTATCTGCGTGTACCTACGTTCCGACGTGGATACGCGACAGCGAGTGGAACAACCCAAATACATTGAGTAGCCACAACACCACGACAATCACTACCACTGCGTTCAAAATTGACTTGATGCTACTTGCCATGGGGATGAAGCGATTCACCAACCAAAGCAGAATGCCCACTACGATCAGGGCGACTAAAATTTGAATGAGAGGCATACTTTTTTTACCTTTCTGTCTGTGCTGCGAGACACTCCCACAGTTCCCAAGAATTGCCGGCGTCACTGCCTGGTGGGGCGAACGTGTTGAATCCCTTCGATTCAACGATGGGCTGGCCCATCGACCCGGACAAAGCGTGCGAGAAACGTGTTGTTCGATGTCCTAAGCGATCCTGCGAACCGTAGAAATTAACCTGAAGAAGATGGACTGGCCATCACTGCAATTCTCTTAACGCAAACCCATCCTAGACTCCTTCAACGCGCATGTCTGTTCACTTGTATACAAGTTCCCGGTTTGTTTTTAGCACTGAGAAAAATGAAATGTCCGGCGTGCTTCGCGGGCAGCACGACCTCTCCGACGGGTTCATCGCTTTCATGCTGGCACCCAACATGGCATTGAACAGCACTTGGTCGATCAGCCGTTCAACTCCAGCTAGAAGCGCCTCGCCCGTATCCTGCTATTCCTCGCCCGTTATGGCAAAGATGACAAGCACAACGCCGCACTGCCCAAACTATCGCAAGAAACTCTCGCTGAGATGATCGGCACACCGCGCCTCACGTAAAGTTTTTTATGGACAAATTTAGGAAGATCGGTTTCCTCAAGTACAACGCCGTTCTCCAGGTGAACACCTCTCGCCTGAGCGTCGGGCTACTCGAAAGACAGGTGCTGCCCGGTCCTTAATAGTTTGCCTGGAACTTACCTTTGATTATTAGTTGTTGCGGTAGGAATTTGTGAATTTGAAGATTAGTTGAAGGAAACTGGCCATTCGAGCACAGATCCTCGCACCCGCGGATTAGCGCGCACGCCATAATTGCCTTGGCGGCCGGGCTCCTTGTCTAACTTGATCGCAATCGCAGCCAGGCACTTTGCCCGTTCGATCAATTGAAATTCGGCGGCAGATGGGCTGCGTCGAACGCTGCAGAACATCTCCAAGGTTCCAAGCAGTTCGTGATTCTCTGCAACAATGCCCTCAGAACAGAAAGTAAACAAACCAAAAAGCGCGGCGTTCGTGGCAATTGAGCCCAGCTCGCTTTCACCACCTGCCGGCAGGGAAATCAGCGAGACGACGTTCCCAATCTGACAATCGAGCGCGATGCAGATTCCATTCAGCACTCCCGGAACGGGCGCGCGGTTGGCGATCTGCTGAAGAAGTTGCTCTTCGGTCTTCAACAAATACTGGATCTTGTTGTCAAACTTACAATCCGTCTTGTGTTTTTGTGACCTGTCGCGTGAGCCAAAACCGTATTCATCCATAGTATCCTGCCTCTCCAGGCCGTCTTCAGGTCGATTTGAACGTTGGTCAGTATCCAGCCAGCCTGCGGGAGCGGCCTGTTCGTGCCCGCTCCCTCCACCAATTCTTTCAACTTCCCTTATTCCTGATCCTACTTGCCGGTTAGTGGTCGTCGCGATCATGATCGGGATGACTGTGACGCCAATTCCAGTACGCCCGTTGGTCTTTCACTTTTAATTCCGCGAAAGGCCGATACTCTCTGTGCCTCTCGCCGAGGTAGACGCGGAAGGAACGGTCTTCGTTGTCATTCCAATTGTGATAGTCCTTGTGGTCACGGTCGTAGATCTTTCTGTGATCCTTATCGTCTCGATGGTTTTCTTCTTGGCGTCCATTCTCTTTGGCCTTGGCCGCGGCGTTAATTGCCGTTGGCATAGCAAGTGCTGCGGTAAGAAAAAGGGAACTGAACAAATATTGGTATCCACGCTGCATGTCATCTTCCTCCTGGCTCGAGATTTCCACCTTGGAAACCTGGGCATGCCAAGATTATCCGCTCGCATCCTCGTGGAGGATGTTCGATACCGCACATTTATACAAACTATTAACCTCACTATCGATTTCAAGAATCTCCGGAGTTCGAGGCTGCAAGGCGTGATTCACAGTCGTGTGCGCCCCGGACGGCTCTCGGCCGCTTGTCTTTCATCGCATAGAGAGCCTTGTCCGCTGCATACAGTAAGGTTCCGATGGTTTCCGCGTCTTTCGGATGACTGGCGATTCCGATACTTACCGAAAGAGCGGGCTGTTCGGCTTCTTTCTCGAGCAATTCGCAAATTCGCTGTGCTACTAATGTGGCAGCGGCCATGCCTGTCTCAGGTAGGACCAGCGCAAACTCGTCGCCTCCGTGCCGTGCCGCTGTATCTATGGACCGGCAACAATCTCTCAGGATCTGCGCGATCCTAAAGAGCGCCCGGTCGCCCGTCACGTGACCAAATTGATCGTTAATAGCTTTCAATCCATCGAGGTCCAGCAACATAAGAGAAAATTCTCGAGTGGTTCGGTTAGATCGGCCAATCTCCGCCTGTAGCACTTCGAACAGCCGCCGATGATTGCCAAGGCCGGTCAGCGAATCGCTCGAGGCCTGCTGGCGCAGCTGATCTTCAAGCGTCCGCTGTTCGGTGACGTCCACGGCGATGATTTCATGGCCAGCAAAGTTTCCACGGTCGTCATAGATGCCTCGGCCGCTTAATCTGGCTCTCAGAGTCGTTCCGTCCTTTCGCTTCCATTCCGCTTCGAGGGGCTCGATTCGTTTTGCCTCCGGCAAGGGCCCCATCCATGGTGCCTCCTTCCCGAGGTTAGAAAGCAGACCAACCGGGTGATTGGCCGCCAGGAGTTCTTCCCTGCTTGAGTAACCAAGCATGGTTACCAACGCTTGATTCGCGTCGATGGTTTCTCCTTCCGCGTTGCACCGATATATTCCGTAGGCCGGATTATCCACCAGCGCGCGATACAGCGATTGCGAGTGCCGCAAGGCTTTTCGGGCCTCTTCCAACTCCTCACGGAGCTTCCTTTCGTTCAGCGCTTGACGGACAGCCATGGGCAATTGAGCGACCCGGTCTCTCTCAACGTAGTCAAATGCACCGTCAGCAGCTAGCTGCGCGACCGAATCACTCCCCATGGCGCTGGCCACGAACAATAAAGGGATATGCTGCAATTTTTGATGGAGGACTTGCAGGGCCTGCGAGCCCTTCAAACTCGGATGGGGGTACTCGGCGACCACCACATCATACGATTGGGAGTGAAGCCGCTCGGCACACTGTGCCAGGTTCAAAACGAAATCGGCGCTAACGATGAACTGCGCCTTTTTCAACTCTTCCAGGCAGTTCTCTATTATTTCCGCCTCGCGATGGACAAAAAGGACACGGACGGGCCGGCGCCTTTGAGAAGCTGTGCTTTCCGGTCGGAAACTCGCCAGATCAGCCTGTAGTTCGCTCTGAGCCAGATTTGACAAAGAAGCACTCATAGCCTACCCGAGCCGTCCACAAACATCCGGATGGGCAGCTAATAGGTAGACTCCTTCGTATTCAACTTAGGCCGTCAAGAGTCGGCAGTCTGTCCTATTTTGAACACCTTCCATCTGGGCCACTCCAATACGACAATGGCAGCCAGCGTGGAAAACCAGCCTTACGCATGACCCTAGAATGCGGCTTTTTGATACCACTGTCCAAAATGGAACATAGATTAGGTTTCCCCGGACGCAAAATGGCTGCTCTATTCGCATGCCGACGCAGCACCAGGAGATTCGCAATGGTGAATTGCCCGCTCTGCCAAAGTAAACGAATTTATCAATCAAGACGCAGAGGCATCATCGAACGAGGACTTCTGGCTATGATCTTCGTCAGACCCTTTCGCTGCGAAAGCTGCGACTTCCGCTTCTACCGCTGGTCCTTCTTTGCTAATCCCAATACTTCCCGCCAGGTAACTTCCCACTAATCAGCCTTGCCCTCGCAACGGCGCGCCTGGAGGGGCCGGGCAACCGCCCAGGGCCAGCAAACACCGGACTCTATCGCCGTGAATGTTCAGCGCCCGGATTTGCCACAAATCGGTAACCGATACCGCGAACCGTTAGCAGATATCGCGGTTTCGCCGGCTCTGGCTCTATATACCGCCGCAATCGCACGATGAAATTATCGATGGCTCGCGTGTCGGTGTCTTCATGCAGATTCCACACTTCCTGCAAGATTTGCTTGCGAGAGACGGGGCGCTCGCCATTCTCAATTAGGCACCGAAATAGGTCCGATTCCATCATCGTGAGAGGAATGACTTGGTCACCGACACGCAATTGCAGGTTCTGAAAATCTACGACTTTGTCGTCGAATCGAAAGAGCTCCGGCAAATTGCTGCTTGGCCGTTCTTGTGGTGCTGATGCGGCATCGACCGAACTCTGCCAGTTCTTCCGGCGCAATAGGCTTTCGATCCGCGCAATCAAAATGGCGAGATTAAAAGGTTTTGGCAAGTAATCGTCCGCTCCGGACTCAAATCCCTTGAGCACATCCTCTGGCCGGCCGCGGGCCGTAAGCATGAGCAGCGGGGTGTAGTTCTGCGCTTTGCGCAACTCCCGCGCGACCATAAATCCGTCCTTGCCGGGCAGCATCACATCCAAGATGAGAGCATCAAAGCTTTCGTGATCCTTTAGCAGACGCTTCAGTGCAGCCTCGCCATTGTCACTTATTTGAGCGGTATGGCCTTCCGCTTCAAGATTGAAGCGTAGCCCTTCTGCGAGGTGCGCCTCATCTTCAACGATCAGTATCCGGCTCATGCCTGGTAGACCCTGGGCAGACGGATGCTGAATGTGCTACCCCGCCCTTCCCCTTCACTCTCGGCATAAGCTTCACCCCCGTGGCGGCGGGCAATCGAGCGCACGATAAACAGCCCGAGGCCGGTGCCCTTCACCTTGTCCGTCTTGAAATTCGATGCGCGGTAAAACCGTTTGAAGATTCGTTTCACTTCGTTCCTCGGAATGCCGATTCCTCGGTCGTGAACACGCAGCAAAACTGTGTCCAGATTCGGGGTAAGCAGATCCACGACAATATTCTTCTTGTCCCCGGAGTACTTGATGGCGTTGTCGAGCAGATTAAGTACGGCCGTGCGCAATTCCTCGGGGCTTCCAAGGATCGTAATCTCTTCCGGCGGGGTCGTTCCGAGACTCAATACTTCTGGAGACAAATTCTGGCGCAAACGCGCGAGGGCAACTACCTCGCGCACCATCGTGGAAAACTGCACTTCCTGCCAGTTTTTTCGCGCGCTTCCATGCCGCACTTCCCCAGCCTTCAAGACCTGTTCGACGGTTCCAAGCAGCCGGTCGGTGTCTTCCAGCATGATGCGATAGAACTCGCGGCGTTTCGTTTCATCCAGGTTCCGGCTAGCCAGTGTTTCCAAATATAACCGAATGGAAGCAATCGGTGTCTTTAGTTCGTGGGTGACTGCATTGAGGAAGCTGTCCTGTTGCTCGTTTCTCCGGATCTCTCGGACAAGAAAGATCGTGTTGACCACCAGTCCCGCGATGAGCAACCCAAAGAAGATGATGCCGACTACGAGCGGAACAACTTGACGCCAGTGAAAGATAATCCAGCTTACGTTGAGGAAGATCGCCAGGGCGACGAGACATACCCCTAGCACTGTGAAGGACACTATAGCTTTGGTGCGGCGCGTGATGCGCATGACCTTGTAGTTTACGCCAAGGCCGATTCAGTAGCACCGCTGATGAAACACGGGGGACGGTTTGTGGCCGCTCTGATCCCAGTTTCCAATCCCTTGGGACATGTTTCAGTCGCCGCTAGAAATTGCCGCTGGAGCCGCCGCTCGTGAAGCCTCGCCGGCAATGGCGCTCGGCCGGGTTCCAGCTTGCTCGTGCTGTACCAGCTTGTGACCCTTGATATCTCGCGCAAGACCCAGGCTTCTCAGAACGCAGATGCCGTACCAATTCAAGTCGATTTCATACCACGTAAGGCCGTGACGCGCTGATTGCGGAACCGCGTGGTGATTGTTGTGCCACCCTTCGCCAAAGGTCAGCAGGGCGACCCAAAAACTGTTCTTAGATGTATCTTCCGTCAGGAAGCGGCGCGAGCCCCACATGTGCGTCGCGGAGTTTACGAGCCAAGTCGTGTGCAGGCCGACCACTGTTCGCATGAAGATCCCCCACAGTAGACACGACCAGCCACCTATCGCGAAGAGCCCCACTCCCAGGAGCGTGAGCGGTACCCAATGCCACGTGGTGATCCAAACATGAAACTTGTCCTTCCGCAGATCGGGAACGAAAGCCCAAAGCTCCTTGGCATTATTGTGCATGGCCTTCCCCGTCAGAATCCAACCCATGTGCGCCCACAGGCCGCCATCGCGCGGCGAGTGCGGATCGCCTTCTTTATCTGTATTCTGATGGTGGACGCGGTGCGTGGCGACCCAGGCGATCGGTCCGCCTTCCAGGGCCAGCGTGCCGCACAAAGTCAGGAAATACTCCATCCACTTCGGTGTCTTGTATCCTCGGTGGGTCAGCAGACGGTGGTAGCCCATTCCAATGCCGAGACTCCCGGCGACCCACAAAAGAAACACCGCCAAAGCGAGGCCTTTCCACGTAAAGAAAAACAATGCGGCGATAGCGCCGACATGAAATGCAAACATGAAAAAGGTAGTGGTCCAATTGACCGGTTCCGAAAATGTTTTGTCCCGTTCGATGAGGTTCATGACCCCAACTTAGCACGCGCGTCGGAGGGCTTCTGTAATAGTTGTGTAATCCCTCCCATGGAGTTTCCAAAAATCTTGCGGCAAGAATTCTTAGACAGTCCTCATCTCCTGCACCAAACCTGTACTTACGGCCAGCGTTGCTTCACGTTATGTGGCGGCCGCTCCTCGCGATTTGTTTCACATCTATTGAAGCACTCGCGAAAGTTTGGTCGCTTCTTGTGTGTTCTCTCATCGAGTCCCGCCTGGAACGGCCGACGAATCGCAATGGTACGAACCTGGATGCGCAGGGTAAGCAAGTTGCGCCGGATTCGATAATGTGTGTTAAGAAGTTTCTAGCTATCGCGTCTTACCTTATAGATGAGCCGAGGAGGGACGCTTGGCGGCCGCGATAGAAAACATCATGGTCACGCAGTCATCCGCAGAACTTGAGGATGTTTTTCGCGCCCACCAATCGTGTGTCCTCAAGGCTGCATACCGAGTAACCGGCAGCATGGCCGACGCCGAGGACGTCGCACAGTCTGTTTTCCTCCGGCTCGCCCGCGGGACCATCGACCACAGCCGTATCTCCAATCTTCAGAGCTACTTACACAGGTCTGCCGTCAATGCCGCCCTCGACCTGATTCGTGCGAGGGGCCATCGAGAGGTCGTGCCCGTCGAGGCAGCAGACGAGTTGCAAGCCAATCCCAGCCTCTCGCCCGAACGTACGCATTCTTCGATGGAAATAAAGAATTGGCTCCGCAGGCGAGCTCGCTCAGCTGAGTCCCCGCACCGCCGAGATGTTTACGCTGCGCTATATCGAAGGATTGGACAACCCCGAAATCGCCCGGATGATGAATACCTCCCAGGCTGTGGTTGCGGTCACGCTCCATCGGACTCGGGCGCGGCTAAGAAAGAGCCTCCGTGGCATTTTGAAAGGTGCATCATGAAATTTTTTCGATCGAAACAGGACGCTCATCTTGATCGGGCAATCTCCGAACTCCGCGGCGAAGTGCCCGATGCCAAGACGCTTTCTGCGTCCGCCGAACGCGTGTGGCAGAAGTTGCAAGCAGCGGAAGGCGAGGAAACCGCAGTCAGTTCCCTGCAGCCTATCCGCGGCTGCGCCGATATTCGTTCTCTTCTTCCGGCTTTTCATCACCATGAACTGCCTCCGGCTCGCGCGCTAATCGTGGAAGATCACTTGCGGGAGTGTGTCTCGTGCCGTTCCTATCGCTCACGGCCGTGGAGTTGATGGCGGCACAAGTGTTGACTGGCGGATGGATCCAGCGTCACGCGGTTTCCAGTGGAGCTTTGCAAAACTGGCCTTCGCTGCAGCAACAGTGGTTCTCCTGGTTGCAGTTGCCTGGACTGGGCGCAACTGGTACGTCGCCGGCCCTCCTGGAAGCCGCGCGCGAATCGACTCCATCGAAGGGCAAGCGTTTCTCATCGGCATGTCTGGCGAGCATTCACTCAAGCCCGGTGACGAAGTCGGCCAGGGCGAATTCATTCGTACCTCCGCCAATTCCCGCGCCAGGGTCCGTCTCTTCGATGGCTCCGAAGTGGAAATGAATCAGCGTGCTGAATTGGCCGTCAGCGCGAATCGTCGCAACACCACAATTCATCTCGATCAGGGCAGCATCATCGTGCAGGCCGCAAAGCGTCATACCGGCCACCTGTATGTGAGCGCTCCGGATTGCACCGTATCCGTCACCGGGACGGTTTTCTCTGTGAACTCCGGCACTAAAGGCTCCCGTGTGGCGGTGATCGAAGGGGAAGTTCGCGTTAAGCACTCCGGACGTCGAATCCATTCTGCACTCGGGCGATCAGGTGGCGACAACGCAGAGTGTCGGCCTCGTCCCCGTCCGCGAGGAAATCGCTTGGAGCAGCGACCTCGATCATCAGCTTGCTTTGCTCGCGGAATTTTCAAAGCTTCGCGCCAAGTTGAACGAAATCCAGACGCCAGGTCCGCGCTATGCAAGCAAAATCCTTCCCTTGATGCCCGCGGATACCGTCTTGTATATCGGCATCCCCAATCTTGGGGACGCGCTTAAGCAGGCAAATCAAATCTTTCAGCAGCAGTTGTCGCAAAGCAAGGTTCTGCAAGACTGGTGGAACAAGAGCGGCAACTCGAATCAGCATCCGACTCCGGAGGAGTTGATCGAGCAAATCCGCACTATGAGCCAGTATTTAGGCAACGAAGTGGTGATTACGTTCAGGGAGAGCTCGCGCGCGATGGAAGATGGCCCGGTTCTTTTGGCGGAGATTCGTCAGCCTGGCCTCAAGGATTTCTTGCAGAATCATCTTGCCGATACCTTGGCAAACCACCAAGGCACGTCCGATCTGCATGTTGTGGATTCGCGATCGCTCTCCTCTCTTGCTGGTAGCGCAGCGTGGAATGATCATGCTCGTTAGGCCGGACATGCTCGTCGTCGGTGGTGACGCTGCGTCTGTTCAACAGATGAGCGCGCAGCTCGACGCCGGAGCTTCGTCCTTCTCTGGACAGATTTTGGCAAGCGCATCGCCAACGTCTACAGTCACGGCACGGAGACTCTGGTTGCCGCGAATCTTGGCCAGCTCCTTAACTCCACTCACACCCAACAAGCAGATTCAACTGCGCTTCGGAACAGCGGCTTCAACGACATAAAATACCTGATCGCATCTCGCGGCGAACCCTCCAATCAAGGAGACAACCGGATCACTCTCGAATTTAATGGCCCGCGGCACGGTATCGCTTCTTGGCTGGCCGCTCCGGCCCCCATGGGCTCGCTGGACTATGTTTCCTCCAACGCTGGCGCGGCAGTCTCTTTCGTTGCCAAGCAGCCTGCGCTCATGCTGGATGACCTCTTCAGCACTCTCGGCGCCAACGATCCCAACTTCAGCTCAAGATCTGGCCAAAACAAACTCCGAGCTCGGTCTGGACATTCGCAACGACTTGGCGAACGCGCTCGGCGGAGAGATGACCCTTGCTCTCGATGGACCTGTTCTTCCCACGCCTTCCTGGAAAGCAATCATCGAGGTCAATGATTCGGGAGGCCTCCAGTTGGCCATCGAAAAACTGGTGCAGGGCCTTAATCGGGAAGCGGAAAAATCCAACCGGCCCGGCATGACACTTAACCAAACGCAGGTCGGCGGCCGAACGTTCTACACGATTCAATTGCAGAGCGCTCGGGCTTTCCACTGAGTACGACTACACCTTCGCGGACGGCTACCTGATTGTGGCTCCCTCTCGCGCGCTACTCCTTGCCGCGTTGCAAACCCACGCAAACGGTACTTCGCTTGCCCGCTCCGTCTCGTTTCATTCGCTGCTTCCCGCGTGACAACCACGCGAACTTCTCAGCGATGCTTTATCAAAACCTTAGCCCGATTCTGAAACCGCTCGCTTCTCAGCTCAATTCCGGCCAGTTGGCGGTCCTCCAGCAACTGGCCGCCGATGCCAAGCCCAGCGTATTCTGTGCCTACGGAGAGAGCGATCGCATCGAGGTGGCAAGCAGCGGCAAGCTGTTTGACTTGAATCCGAGTGTTCTGACATTGTTCCATTTGCTCGGTGTTTCCGAGCATGGAACTTCGCGCAACTCCAAATCCGTAATGATTTGTAGATGACCAACCCAACCATCGAGCTCGACGGGCTCGAAGTACAACTCGGCAACCGAACGATTCTCCATGGTCTTACTGGCGTTCTGAAGAGTCGCGCCATTGGCTTGCTCGGGCCCAATGGCGCCGGCAAATCGACTCTCATCAATACCCTGTTGGGTTTTCACTCCCCCTCCAAAGGCAGCGCCCGCATGCTTGGCCTTGACTCTCACACTTCCGGCAAGGCGCTTCGTTCTCTTGTCGGCTACATGCCCGAAAACGACGCTTTCATTTCAAAAATGTCCGGGGTCCGCTTTGTTCGTTATATGGCGGAGATCTCCGGCCTCCCGCCGGATCAAGCAATGGAGCGCGCACACGAAGCCTTCGTCTATGTCGGCTTAGGCGAAGCGCGTTATCGCCCCGTGGGAACCTATTCTCTCGGCATGAAACAGCTTGCGAAATTGGCCCAGGCCATTGCGCATGGCCCCAAGGTTCTCATTCTGGACGAACCCACCAACGGCATGGACCCGCCTGCGCGCAAGCGCTTGATCGAACTCATTCGCGAAATCCGCGAAGCCAGCGACATCTGCCTGCTTCTCTCCTCGCATCTTCTGCGCGACGTCGAAGAAACTTGCGATGAGGTCCTCATCCTCCGCAACGGCAAAATCGCCTCCATCTGCAATCTCGTTGAGGAACGCCGCGCCAATCGCAAGTTCCTCGAACTCGAAACTTTCGGCGCCGAGGCAACCTTCACCTCCTCGCTCGAGAGCCTCGGCTGCGAGTGCGCGGTTTTCACCAACGGCCGCATCAAGGTGGTCATGCCGGATACCGTGGAAATCAGGGAAGTATTTAAGGTCGCGGCCGATCGAGGTGTCCAAATTCGCCGCATGAATCACCGCCGCGATTCTCTCGAAGACATCTTCCTTAACGCCATGGAACAGACGGGAGCGGCCGATGGCCGTATATAAGCGCAGATACAATTCCTACACTGGCTCTCTGACTTCGGAGTGGTCGCGTTTTTTCGTCTTGACTCGCTTATGCATTCGCGGACCTCTTCAAATCTCGCTTCTTCGTGCTCTTGCTGATTTTCTCCATCATTCCGTGCCTTTTTTTTGCCGGCTACATTTTCATTGCCAACAACAAGACCGTCCAATTGCTGATGCAGTTGCGCTCTGCGGATTTGTTCACTGTGGAAAGCCAATACTTCATGATCATCCTGACCGTGCAGACGCAGGCAGCCTTTCTTTTGAACTGCTGGGTCGGCCCCGTCCTGATCTCGGGAGACCTTACCAATGGCGCCCTTCCTCTTTTTTTGAGCCGGCCGTTCAGCCGAGCCGACTATGTGCTTGGAAAACTTGCCGTCCTCGGGCTGCTCCTTTCCGCTGTCACTTGGATTCCCTGCTTGCTCCTGTTCAGCCTGCAGTCCGGACTCGCAAGTAATGGCTGGGTATGGTCGCACTTGTGGATGATTGTCCCCATCGTGTTGTGCTCCGCGATTTGGATTCTAATGCTTTCCCTCATTTCTCTGGCCGTCTCCGCATGGGTAAAATTGCGAATCGTCGCCACCGGCGTAATCTTCATCACATTTTTCATTCCTGCGGGCTTCGGCGAAATGTTCAATGCCATCATGGGCACCTACTGGGGCACGACTGCTGAATTTCTCTTATATGTTTCGGCTCATAGTGGCGAGCGGATTCCGTGATCGCTCCGGACTCCTCGGCTCGATCGGGTGGGACGAGATCCCGGTTCCCGCCGCTTGGGGCTCTGATATTTTCGTCTGCCTGCTTTCGCTTGTCATTCTCAATGTGCGCTTGCGCGCCCGCGAAACGGTGCGCGGATGACCCTCGGCTCCCGCCAAATCGTCTTCGAAAATGTCTCCAAGTTTTATGGAGAAGTTCTCGGCGTGAACAAAGTCAGCTTCTCCCTTGAGCCGGGCATTACCAGTCTCGTCGGCCCCAACGGCTCCGGCAAAACCACTTTGATGAACTTGCTGACCGGCCTGATCAAGCCATCGCAAGGCGCTATTCACGTCCTCGGTCTCACCACGCACCAGCCGGTCGAGTTCTTCCGCCAAGTAGGCTATTGCACCCAATTCGACTCCTTCCCTCCCGGCACGAACGGCTACGACTTCATTTATTGGCCGTTGCGTCTCCATGGTTTTGGTCACGACCAGGCAACGAAGCTCACCAACGAAGCCCTCGAGCGCGCTGGCATGGCGCAAGTCGCCCGGCGCAAGGTGGCCGGTTACAGCAAAGGCATGCGCCAGCGCATCCGTCTTGCCCAAGCCATTGCACATCATCCCTCTGTGCTGGTTCTCGACGAGCCGCTCAACGGCCTCGATCCCATGGCTCGCTCGGAATCCATCGCGCTTTTCCAGGCCATTGCCAAACAGGGAATGCACGTCATCATCTCCAGCCACATTTTGGAGGAAGTCGATCGCATCTCCGACCGCGTCGTCCTTATGAGCAGCGGCTACGTCGTTGCCGAGGGCCAGATTCGCGAGGTTCGCCGCGAAGTCCGCGATCATCCCATGCAGATCCTCGTTCGTTGCTCGAATGCAGCGAAGCTGGCCTCCGCCGCATTTGAACTCGATCATGTCGTTGAAGCAAAAATTCTGAGTGATGGCCAGAGCGTCCTGGTTCGTACTCGCGATGCGGAACAGTTCTATCTGCTGCTCAACCAAGTCGTTTCCGGCGGCTTAGTCGAAGTCGATGCCGTTGCCCCCGCCGACGACGACGTCAATTCCATCTATCAATATCTCATCGGATCGGATGGCAGCCCGACATGAGCCTCCAGCAATCGGTAGCCCGCGCCCAAAGCTCTCTGAAAGAACAACCGTGGCGTCTCTTCGCCAGCCAGATCTCCGTCCTCGTGCGCAACGAAGTTCGCCGAAACCTGTTTACGCGTCGCAGGATTTGGGTTTATTTCCTCGCGTTGGTACCCGTGTTACTCCTCATCGTCAACAACGTCTTTGGCAGACATACCAACGAACCTACTCAAATCGAGAATGACACACTGGTCCTTGCCGGAATCGTCCAGCTCTACTATCTCCGCCTGGGCATCTTCTTTGCCTGCATGGGGATTTTTACTTGGCTGTTCCGCGGCGAAATGGTCGAACGCACTCTTCACTATCAATTTCTCGTTCCGGTTAGAAGAGAAGTTCTGGTGGTTGGAAAGTTTCTTGCCGGCGCCATCATCTCCATTGCACTTTTTGAAACTGCGGTCCTTGCCTGCTTCTGCCTCACCTACAGCCGCTTTGGATCAGCGGGCAGATCCTACGTTTTTGACGGACCGGGCCTCGCCCAAGTGGGTGCCTACTTGCTCGTCACGGCCCTCGCTTGCCTAGGCTACGGCGCAGTCTTTCTCGCTCTCAGCCTTCTATTCAAGAATCCAATCATCCCCGGAGCAATGTTGATGGGATGGGAAGCGGTCGCTCCGATCTTTCCTGCTTGGGCCCAGCGGCTGAGCGTCACTTTCTATCTAAAGCATCTCTGCCCCGTCAGCCTGCCC
>CAVOPQ010000014.1:0-352713 GCA_963698145.1 uncultured Acidobacteriota bacterium
AGCGCGAGCGTTGCCGTGGTCCGAACGCTTGATCGAGAGCGTCCCCGGATAGCGGGCCGCGAGCCGGGGCCGGTGGTACCGAACGCACGGGGATGCGACGCGCGGGTAGGTACCGCGAACCAGGAGCGAGCCGCCGTTCGGGCGGACCGGATGAGGGTGGACGTGGGCGCTTCGGACGTGGGTGTCGCGGACGCGGTGGGGCTCGACGGAGCGGTCGTGGGGTCGGAGGTCGTGCGGTCCGCCCTCGGTGCCGGCGTCGAGGTGCACGCCGCGCCCGCGAGGAGCAGCGTGACCGCGACCACGCGGAACCGCGGACGTGGAGGTGCGAGCGCGGCCACCCGAGCGCGCTAACAGGTCGGCCCGGTTTTCCGATCGGGGCATCCACGAGCGAGGATCGGGGCATGCGGGAGTCCGCCCCGAGGAGCGCCAACCTATGAGCGTCACGGAGATCCCGGAGCTCCGGATCGAGCTCGGGCCCGCCGCCGAGGCATAGAAAGGGCGGGCCGGAGGGCTCGCCGACCTGCTCGCGCGCGTCGACCACCCGATCGCGGCGACCGCGGGCTGGGGTGGACCCTCGGCGAGCTCGTCGCCCACGTCGCCGCTTTCCGGTCGGTTCGCGGCGTACCTGTCGGGTACGGCGGTCCCCGAGGGCGAGGTCGCCGACATCGCCGAAAGGACCGGCGAGACGTCCGCGAACGGCGCGAACGCCCGTCGCCGACCTGGTCGAGGAGCTGCGGTCGAACGTCGCGAATTCGTCGACACCACCACGGCAGGCTGGCCCCGGACCGTACCCGTGGTACTCGGGGGTCGAGCTGGACGTCGCGACCGCCTCCGGGCTGTTGCTCGGCGAGCTGATCGTGCACGGCTACGACGCGGCGGGCACCCTCGGGCGCCCCTGGCCGATCGCGGGCAACGACGCCCGAACGGTGGTCCGCGCCATGGCGACGCTCGCGCCCTGGTACGTCGACCCGACGCGACGCGCGGAGACCGCACGACGTACCGGGTCGTGGTCCGCGGGGGCCCGGCGTTCCGGTTCGGTTCGACGACGGCACGGCCTCGATCGGGCCCGCCGAAGGCGACGCGGACTGCACGTCCGGGCCGAGCCTCGGCGCTGGTCCTCGTGTCGTACGGGGCGTCGCGCAATGGCGAGGGGTGGCGAGGGGCAGGTTCGTCGCGACGGGCGCCGCCCGTGGCGGGCGCTGCGGTTCGCACGGGCGTTCCTCCCCCCCTGAGCGGCCGGCTCCCCCGAGGCGAGCGGTCCCAGACGAGCCGTTTAGACCCACGGATGGACGAGCGCAGGATCGTCGTCACCAAGGACGGCCCGTACCGCGTCGAGGGCGGCGTTCCCTTGCTGCGCACGGCGATCGTGCAGACCGAGCGCGGCGAGCGGTCGCATGGGACGAGGGTCCGGCGTTCGAGACCGGCGAGGTCTACGAGCTCTGCCGCTGCGGCCGGTCGTCGGCAACAAGCCGTTCTGCGACGGCGCGCACGAACGGTCGGCTTCGACGGCACCGAGACCGCCGACCGCGGCCCGATCGCGAACGCCGCAGGCCATGGGAGGGCGAGGCGGAGCTGGTCCTGTACGACGACGGGTCGCTCTGCACGCACGCGGGGTTCTGCCGAACCTGCGGACGGGCGTCGTGGGACCGTCCGAGGAGGCGGCGGCCACCCGGAGGCGCGCGAGCGCGTTCCTCGGCGATGGTGCACCGCTGCCCGTCGGGCCGGCTCGCGTTCGCCGGGGCCGGCCACGCGAGGCGCGTCGAGCCCGCGTTCGAGCCGTCGATCGGCGTCGAGCCCGACCCGTCCTACTGGGTTCGCGGCGGGATCCCGGTGGTCTCCGAGGACGGCACGCCGTACGAGGTGCGCAACCGCCAGACGCTGTGCCGATGCGGGCAGTCGCGCAACAAGCCGTTCTGCGACGGGACCCACAAGCCGCTCGGGTTCGCCGACGCCAGCGAAGCCGGAGTGAACCAGGCACGCGCCGGCAGGCTGTACTGGGCCGCCGGCTCCCAGCGTCGCTCGTCGCGCTCCGGAGATCGGCCCGAACGGCTCCGAGAGGTGCGACGGGGAACACGATGCGTCCTCGCGCTCGATCCGTCGAGCCATGTCGTGCGGGTCGCGTCCGCGCGCCCGGGGTCCGTGTCGGTCGCCTGGCACCCCGGCTGGAGGAGCTGGACCGGGTGGTTCACGAGGTCGGCGGAGACGACCGCGCTCGGTCGGTGGAGTCGATCAGGAGCACCTGGTGCCCGGGCGTGTGCCCGGGGGCGTGCACGAGGGCGCAGCTCCGGAGGTGACCTCGGCGTGATCGTCGGAGAGTCGAGGGCGTCCGCGCGTGGAACGGTTCGAGAGACCGCCGCGAAGATCGCCCGGTCCTCCTCGTCGGTCGCTCGAGGCCATCAGCTCCCAGTCGGCGCGGTTGATGAGTAGCGGGCGTTCGGGAACAGTCGGGCGACTATGGCCTCGGTGACATTCCAGCCGAGATGGTCGTCGTGCACGTGGCTGATCAGCACGAGCTCGACCTCGGCGGGTCGACCCCGCGTCCTCGAGCTCCGCGGGGAGGCGGCCCTTGCGATCCCGGTCCAGGTGTGCGCCGCAGGCACGAGTCCGGGCCGATCCCGGTGTCCAGGAGAGGTCCGACCTTGCGCGCGCACGACGTAGACGTGGACGTGGAACCGCGTACCGGCCATCGTCGGCGAAGAGCTCGGAGGTCCAGATCCCGCGCCTCGCGCCAGCGGCGTTCGCCGACGTCGGGGAAGGAGCCGGATCCGGGCCGGCTCGACGAGACGACGGCATCGCACAGCGCGACGATCTCCACGTTCCCGATCCGGATCGCGCCGTGGGGCACTACGGGCTGGGTTCCTCGATGGCCTCGACGGCCTCAGGTTCGATCACGGGCTCGACGTCGGGATCCAGCCCCGCCGATCGCCGGGCCCGCCGAGCCCGGAGCAGGTCGTAGGACGCCTCGAGCTCACCCTGGATCTTCCTTGAGACGGGCGCGCTCTTGGTGGAGGCCTCGCCGCAACTGCGATGATTAGCGACCGCCCTTACCGCCGTGCTCTGCCTATGTCCCATGCGCGCGAAGAGATTCGGCGCTGCGCCGGGACGCAATTCGACCCTAAGGTCGTCGAGGTCTTTTCCACCATCCCTGAACAACACTGGGTTGATCTGCGCGAACACCTGGGCTCGCCGTTCCGGCTCGCGCATTTGAGGAATCTGTAGACAGATCCTTCGATCCAGACGCAATGATGCGCCAAGAGTGGCTCGCTCAAGAGAAAAACTGAGCGGAGCGCGGAAGCGGAGTCCGCGGCAGGTCGAGGCCAACATGAAAGAGCGCCCGAGAAACGAAAACTGGAGCCACGCACCGTGGCCCCAGTTTTCCTAACCGAAAATCAGCCGGTAGCTGGCCCTAGAAAGCGTATTTCAGCCAGAACTTGATCTGCCGGAATCCGTTGGTTGCACCAATTGTTGAGGCGACGTTCTCGAAGTTCTTGCTAGCCACATCGTAGGCATTTACGCCGCCGTCCGTGAAGAGATTTGGATGGTTGAAGGCGTTGAAAAGCTCGACTCGCAAGGTCAGCGAATTCCGTTCCTTGATCTTGAACGAGCGCTAAACGCTGGTGTTGTAGTACCACTGTCCAGGACCGATAAAGGTATTGCGCCCGACGTCTCCAAGATGGCCCGGCTGGTTGATGACGACGAAGTGGAACTGATCTTTGGTGGCAGTAAACGCTCCCGTATTGGGATCAGCCCCAAAGGAAGAGTTGAAGTCTACGAAGTGCACACCGTCACGGCTGAAGCCAACGCCAGTATTGCACGTACCAGCTGGATTCAGGCAAGCGGCGCTGTAGTTGATGGGAACCGCCAGGTTTGCCAGATCTGGCCGGTCGCCCGATCGGCCGTCTCCGTTGTTGTCAAAACCATCCGTAATCGTTTCAGGCGAACCGGACTGGACTGTAAATGTGCCAGCCCACTGCCAACCCCTAGTCACTTGGCTCAATACCTTCATGCCGGCGTTGTTTTCGTTGTGAGGGTATGGCAAATCCCAGATATACGTCATCACAAACCGATGACGCCGGTCGTAAGCCGACAGTCCGTAGTCCCCCTTCTGGTTAAAGAGGTCCTGTGAAAACGTGCTGAAACCTGTGGTGGTAAATACCTCGGAAGCATCATCGATGAGCTTCGAGTAGGTGTAAGCCCCACGCAACAAGAGGCCGTGAGAGAACTTGCGGTCCACAGTGAGTTGCCCGGAGTTATAGTTCGAGTCGGCCCGCATTGTCGCGGACTGAGACGTCGCCAAGAGTTGGATTCAATCGGATACCGGTATTGGGGTCAAGGGATTGTACTGCTGGTTAGCGAAGAGGTGCTCGCCACGAGTGCCGACATAGGCGGCGGTCAGAATGAATCCGCCGGAAGTTCCCGCTGAATATCCAGGTTATACTGGAATGTCAACGGGATTCAGGATGTGAGAGACATAGTATTCAAGGTTGCCGTTGGGTTTGCCACAGGTGTGACACCGGCGTAGCAAGCCGGTCGCATTCGCGAGATCCGCGGGGCGGGGCGTTGGGAGCCGAGGTGCCGGAGCAGTTATCGTCCCTCCCTGGACATTGGGGACGAGCTTGCCGGAGTTGTCCAGGATGTTGGTGAAGATCCCGTCATAAAACATTCCATACCCCTCCGCGGATCACGGTCTTGTCCTGCCCAAGGAATCGCTGCCCGAACTGCGGCGTCCACGCAAAACCCACACGCGGTGCGAAATTGTTCTCTATCACCCTGCTGCTTCGCGGAAAGGAGTTCGGGAAAACTGCCCCCGGGAGCCCCTGCGGGAATACCGCCGTGTTAAAGTGCCGGGAATGGAAGATATTGCTCAACCGTTCCCCAGTACTCATACCGAAGGCCGAGGTTAAGTGTGAAGTTGGGCTTTACGTGCCAAGTGTCCTGGACATAGGGGGCATAGAGTCTAACAAAAGGTTGCACTTCGTGGTTTCCAAAATTGATGGACACCGCCCCGACTGGGCCCGGTAAAGTTGTCCACGAAGTTGGCCAGATCGGTGAACCGGTTGAACGTAGTCGTATGTAGACTTAGTCCGCTGGGAGGTAGTCGTCGTTCCGCGAGAGTTAAACGGCACGCGTCGTCCACTGCAGATAGTCGATGTCGCCACCGAACTTCAAACGTGTGGCGTCCAACCGTATAGCTGAGGGCTTCCTGAAATTGGTAAGACTTATGACCGCGTAACTGCGCGATTCCCGTTGGAAACCGAGATCGGGCAAGGAGATCGTCGCAGCACTGCGTACCCTCCTATGAAACCTTGGCGTCTTGGCCAGCGGACCCGCCAAGGTAGCGGACGTCGGGAGCGAAAGCTAAAGCTGATGTTTGAATAAGAGAAACTCGCAATTCGTTCAAAGCTCTTGTGGAAAAAGTATGATTCCACCCTCCGGAAACGCTCTGCGCGGACCTCCTTGTTGAGTATCAAAGGGCGGCAGATTGGCGGGGAAATTGAAAAAGTCCGGAGTAAAGCGAGCCGTCCGTTCGCCTGTAGCTAGCCTCGCATCAGCAATCCCGCTCTGACGGGGTTGAAATCCATTCGGACTTCCCACTCGCGAGTAAGGGAAATGACGCGATCCTTGACTCCGGTGTGCAAGTCTCCGACGTCCACGGATCCACGATCAACACCGTTGGCCGCCAACGGACCCAAGCGAATCGGGTACCACTTCGTGACCGTGGGTGCGAACAAGCCCACCAAAGACTGGATCAGCAGAGCAACATTGGGATTCGGCAGCAACGACTGCAAGGTCGTAATGCCAGCAGCAGTTGGAATGGTGATTGGCAATGCGAACGCGCCCGCGGCCGCGAAATCACGGTCCCACTGCGCGGTACCAAAGAAAAACAGCTTGTCCTTCTTCACCGGTCCGCCAAAAGCAAATCCGAAGATATTTTCGTTGTCCTGCGGATTCTTGGTAATTCCCCCCAAGGCCGATTGCGGTGGAACCGCTGCGCAAGCGGCGCATTCCGGTTCTGCCACCAGGCTTCGCCATGTAAACGTTTGTCCCGCCCTTCATGATTTCGTTGGTGACTGACCCGCCTCCTCGTCCATACTCCGCGCTATAGGCGTTTGTCAGAATCGTCACCTCTTGGATGGCTCCGGATTGGTGGTTTGGAAGGCCTGCCCGTTGATAGCGTTGTCGTTGTTATCTTGTCCGTCGATCAGAAAATTGTTGGTCGTGGGCCGCGTTCCATTCACTGAAAAACTGACCCCGTTGCTGAATGCCCTTCCGTTGCCTGGATCCTGAACGCCGGCTTGGGTCAGCACCAACTCGATCGGGTTAGACCGATGAATTGGCAAGCTCATGCATCTCCGCGGATGAGATCTTCCGCTGCCAGCTCACCGGACTGGGTCTGCAATTCTTGGCCTGTCGTAGCTTCGACAGTACGGTTGGTACATGTCCGGAATTTCAAGCGTTCCATTGCAGGTCGACTTCCAGCGAGCCCTTTACTTGTATGCCCGCCATCCGAAAAGTGGAAACCATCTCTCTTGACGACTACGTGTAACTTGCCGGGCAAAAGTATTCGAGTCGATAGAACCGTGCCACTATTACCGTCTGGCCACGACAAGGATCCCGCTGATCCTCACTAGTTACCTCGGCCGTCGCATTCGGAACAGCCGCGCTCGAGTCGTTACCAATGTGCCGACGATCGTGCCGTTGCTAGATTGTGCAAATCCCGCTCTTGCGCCAAGGCCGCAGAAAACCAAAGCAATGATTACCGCTAAGATTGAGATCGGAGAAGCAGAACTGCTTCTCCGCAAGAAATTCTTCATATCGTCTTCCCCCATTAACATCTAAGAATTATCTTGAATTAAATACTTGTACATCAACCAGAAAACTAAGCCCCTACTATGCAAAGCATTGCCCAAACTTGCTTATTAAGGGGAAGTTTTGAAAATTGAGGTAACTCCTTTGTTTTGATAGTTAGATGGGAGCTAGATCACGAGATTTATCTAAATTAATGTGGTTTTATGTAAGCTTAGCCCGAACTAATACATCTAATTGAATTCCCTTGCACGGTCTATGATTTTACGGAACTTACAGTACTCAAGTATCAAAATCCAAATTTACTTAGCCTTGATAAATAAAAATATCCTTCTCCTGGCAAATCTGGCGACTGTATGGTGACAACGGCAGGCTGATTGTCAGTCCTGGAAATTCTTTAGATCTCGCTTTATCCGAGTCCCCTCGGCGTAACATTCAATGACCTACAATGAATGACGAACGCTCTCGAGGATCAGAATGTCGAGAGCAGCAGATCCAACCCGCGGGCAAAATCTTGCGCTGGCACAATCAGGCTAACGATGACGTGGCCCTCGGATGTGAAGTCGTAGAGGTGGCCGGGGTGGACGTAGACTCCTTTGGCGGCGAGTAGTTCGAGCGCGAGGTCATCGCCCGAACGCGTCGCTGGCACTCGGATCACGGCGTTCCAGCCGCCCTCGACTTCTAATCGGCTGCAGGATTTCTGCCGTGCTATTTGACTGTCGAGTTCGCTGAGATTTTCGTTCACGCGGGCCAGCAATTGTCGCTGGAATTCGCGCCGCTGCCCCAGGAACGCTGGCACCGCCAGTTGAATGGGCGCGTTCATCGAGAGATAGGTGTCCGCAATCACTTCGAGACGGGAGAGCGCTGCCGTTTTGTATGGCTCCTGCCCGCTCACAATCAGCCACGCTGCCTTCATTTGCGGCAAACCGCAAATTTTCGACAGGCCACTCATCGTGAACGTCAGTGCTCCGGAATTTGAGGCAAACGTGGCCGGTTGTTTCCCCTTCAGCCCAAAATCGAGAAACACTTCATCGGCAAGAATCGCAATCCCGCGTGCTGAGCAAATCTCGTTCAGCCTGCGCATCTCCTCCGCCTTCGAGAAATTTCCCGTCGGATTGTTCGGATGAACTACGATCACTCCGCGCGTTCTCGGCGTAATCGCCTGCTCCAGCGCATGGAAATCGATCTGCCAGCCGAAGTCGTACACCAGTGGGTAGCGCGCCAGCTGAACGTCCTGAATATCCGCGAGGAATTCGAAGAGCGGATAGCTCGGCGCCGGGATCAAAAGCTCTTCGTCTGGATTGCACAGCGTTCGAAACACATAGGAATATGCTTCGCTGGTGCTTGTTGTCAGGAATATTTCGTGCGTCGAAACGGCCGCTTCCCGTTCCGCGTAATACTGTGCGACAGCTCGCCGCGCAACGTCCAGGCCACGCGGGTTCGGCTCATAGTGCAGCGCCGCCGGATTGCTCAGCGCGCTCAAGATCGACTGTGCGTCGTATTGGAATCCGCACTCCGTGGGGTTAGAAACCGTCAGGTCGATTACGGTCTTGCCCGCCGCGCGGTGCGCCGCCAGCGCCGCGCTCAGTCGGTTCGGCTCAAGATTCCAATTTGTCCGTTTCGCAAACATTTTGCCCGGCGCATCATTATAGGTATACCTCACTCCAAGCGAAGGACAAATCGGAGTAGACGAGTAGCGCGGGCGGCGTAATCGATGGCGTATACTGGAGAACATTAGCAAAAGGCCGCAACTGACTCGAACTGGCACCTGAATCGACGATGAACGCACTCCCACATGCTAGTTCCCTGCTTGACCCGGTGCCGCAACTCAATCTCGCGGCGCAATACGCGGCGATCGGCGCGGAGATCCGAACCGCCGTCGAACGAGTTCTAGCGTCGCAACAATTTATTCTAGGCAGCGAAGGCGCCGCGTTCGAACAAGAAATCGCGCAACTCTGCGGCGTGGCGCATGGCGTGGGGGTCGCATCCGGAACAGACGCCCTGATCCTCGCGCTGCGCGCTTGCGGCGTGCAGGCGGGCGACGAGGTGGTGATTCCGCCGTTCACGTTCGTTGCAACTGGAAGCGCGATCAGCGCGCTCGGAGCAAAACCAGTTTTCGCGGACATTCGGCCGGACACGTACAACATTGATCCTTCGGACCTCGCGCGCCGCGTGACCAAAAAAACTAAGGCAATCATCGCCGTGCATCTTTACGGACTTGCGTGCGATATGGATCCGATCGTGAATTTTGCGCGAGCGCGCAATCTTCGGGTGATTGAAGACAATGCGCAATCCATCGGTGCGGGCTACAAAGGCCGGCGCACCGGCTCGCTCGGCGACGCGGCTTGCATGAGTTTTTATCCGACGAAAAATCTGGGCGCGTACGGGGACGCGGGCATGGTGGCGACGAATTCGAATGAGGCAGCCGCGAGACTAAGAACGCTGCGAAATCACGGGCAGTCGGCAAAATACGTGAGCAGCGAGCCTGGCTGGAACAGCCGACTGGACGAAATCCAAGCCGCCATACTGCGAGTGAAGCTGCGGCACCTGCCCGAATGGCAGAGCGCAAGGCAGGGGCACGCGGCCGCGTACACAAAACTTCTGCTCGGAATACCCGGCGTCATGCCGCCGCTGATTCCCGAGGGATATGAACATGTGTTCCACCAATATACGATTCGCGTGGAGCGCCGCGATGCGCTAATGAAGTTCTTGAGCGAACGAAAGATCGGATGTTCGGTTTATTATCCCGCGCCGCTGCATTTGCAGCCGCTGTACGCCTCGCTGGGCCACAAAGCTGGAGATTTTCCACATGCGGAGCGCGCCGCGCAAGAAGTGCTATCACTTCCAATGTTCCCGGAGCTCAGGCCGGAACAAGTGACGCGCGTTGCAGAAGCGGTCGCTGAATTTGTGACTCATTAATCAGCGGCTGTGCCATCCGTCAATCCCGCCTGGGCGAATCTTGACAAAGTTCCGAGCCAAGTTTCATTTCCCCAAGCAGAGAAGCGCGAGCAGGAAAAGCCAGAGGCCGTCCATGAAGTGCCAGTAGTGGGACGCAACTTCCGCGGCGACGGAGCGCGAGACTTTCGCCTTGTCAAATTGGCGGAAAGACACATAAAGCAACGCGCAGATTCCGCCAAGAAGATGCAGGCCGTGCAGTCCGGTAAAAACATAAAAAAAGCTGCTGGCCTGATTGGTGGCCACGTAGAAACCTGCCAGAACGAACTGCCGCCAGGCGGCGAGCTGGCCTAGCAAGAAGAGAATGCCGAGAGTGGTCGCTACCGACCAGAGTCTGCGAAATTGGCGGAGGTCCGCAAGCGCCAGGCGGCGCCGCGCCAACTCCATGGCGCCACTGCTCAAGAGCAAGATCACTGTGTTGAACCAAATAATGGACGGAAGATGTAGGGGCACCCAGTGGCTGCTTGTGGCCCGTAGAAAAATAAAGGCACTGGCCATGGCCATGAAAAACATGACGATGGAGAGGATGCCGAGGATGATCGCCGTGGCATAGCGACGGGAAGAAGGCGATTGAGGCCAGCGGCGCTTGCCGCCTCCGTCTCCGCCGTCATCCCCGCCTGCAGGCGGACCTTTTCCGCCGCCCCCACCGATGTCTTCGATGATGAGCTCAATATCCTCGACGATGGTTGTGCCCGGCATGCGATCCTTGTTCAGCTCTCGATGGCGCCCGCGTTCGTTGCCTGCTTGGGCTGAGATGCACGTTCAGCAAAAGGCGGCACGACATTTTGTGGAACAAAATCTTCCAAGGCGGCCTCGGGGATGAAGTCGTACGCGCCACGATAAATCACGGGATCGGACGCGCCGAAATTATCGATGGGCGGAGGCGACGAAACGGTCCATTCGAGGGTAGTGGCGCGCCACGGGTTGCGGGCTTCGGTTTTTTCGCCACGCTTGAGGCTCCAGACAAAATTGAAGAGGAAGAGTACTTGCGCGACGAAGGTGAGAATTGTGGCTGCGGTGACAAGAGTGCGAAGCGAAGTGACGAGCGGCGCGACCGCGGAAAGATCGGCGCCAGGCGCGCGAGAGTGGGCCATCAGGCCGAGCCAGTGCATGGGCATGAAGACGCAGTAGACTCCGGCGAAAGTGAGCCAAAAGTGAAATTTGCCGAGCGTTTCGTTTAGACGGCGCGCAAAGATTTTTGGAAACCAGAAAAAAAGAGCGCCGAGAATTGCAAAGGTAGCAGCGACGCCCATCACCAGATGGAAATGGCCGGTGACGAAATCGTCGCTGACGGAAGCAGCGGCGAGGTCGTTGCGGGCGAGCACAATGCCCGACAGGCCGCCCGCCAGAAAAAGGGAAACAAATCCTAGTGCGAAAAGCATGGCTGTGTTGAGCTGGATTTTGGCGTTCCAGAGCGTGCCGAACCAACTGAGAACAAGAACGCACGCGGGCAAGCCAAGAGAGGATGCCAGCAGCGAAAAGACAAGCGGGGACCAAGGATTGAGCCCGCTCGCGAACATGTGCTGGCCCCAAATGCAAAAGCCGAATGCGCCGACGCCACATAGAGCGAGGACTGCGGCGCGTTCCGCCCACAGGCGATTGCGCGAAAAGGTGGAGAGCAGATGCGAGACGATTCCGAAACATGGGAGCATGGCGACGTAAACTTCCGCCTGGGCGAAAAACCAGAAGAGGCGCTGCCAAAGGGAAAGCAGCGTGGTCTGAACGAGGGATGCCGGCTGATGGAAGAGAAAGGCCAGGGGCGAAAAAAATTGAGAGCCGAGGAGACGGTCCGATAGCAGAAAAACACAGGCAGCGAGAAGAATGCTGAAAATCAACATGCCGAGGATGGCGTTGATGAACCAGGCCCAAACGGTCAGCGGCATTCGCGGCAAGGTCATACCCTTCGCACGAAGATCTAGCGTGGTGACGGCGAAATTGAGAGAGGTGAGCAAGGCTGCGAAGCAGAAAAGAGAAACGCTTGCTGTCCAAAGCGTCAGGCCCGCATCAGGATGAACGAAGAAAGCAGAGGTCATGCCGGCGAGCGAAGCGACGGTCGCCCAAAAGGAAAAAAGATTCATGGACGGGAACGCCATTTCTCGAGCGCCAATTTGCAAAGGCAAGAAATAGTTGCCAAAGCCGGCCTGCGGTGCTGTGGTAAGGACCATGAAGACCATCAGCGAACCGTGAAGCATGGTGAGCGCGGTGTAGCGCTCCGGAGTGGCGCCGAAACCGGAAAGAAACGGAATCTGCACGGCAGGCCAGACGAGGTGGATACGCATCAGCAACGACAAGAGCATTCCAAGGAGAACGCTGCCCAGGGCAAGCCAGAGGTAGCGAAGACCGAGTGCCTTGTGGCTGGTGTTGAAGATTGTACGGGCAAGAAAGCCGGGCGCGGGCGCTTCCGGGGCCGCGTCGCCACTGTAGTAGGACACCATTCCGAGTGCCACTATACGCCTGATGGCCAACTGCTGGAAGCGGCGCGGAGAATCGGCGACTGGTGACTCTTGATACGTCACTGCTGACTCGCGGAAAGGAATAGCTACCGTGGAAACGGGGAGCGCCTAGAGAGGAAGCGGCCGGAAATGACACGAACGCTGCGGTGCTCTTATCAATCGACAGGCTTCTCGGGCGGAGTGACCGTGCATTGGCAGAGGCTGGCCTAACGGGCAGCGTCCGTGCAAGCAACCTTCGGGAATTGTGACATGTACAAGCCTCCGGAATTTTACTAGCCTGTGAAAGATTGCGCGCGTAAATAGACGCCAGGGAGAGACACAGTGAAGGTGACATTACACCGGGTGCATTGCTACGGGAAGACGGAAAGCACCGAGGACGAAATCTATTGTGTGGTGACCACCGGCGGCGGCGCCGAACGGCGGGAGCTGGCGCGGATTGAGGTGGGTAATTTCGAGATTGGAGGGGACATTCGTCCAGACAAGTTGATTTGGAATGAAACGAACTTGCTGGACGTGACGATCACGATGATGGAAAGCGATGCGAACGAGGCGGGGCACGGGAGTGATGACTTCATTGGGGAGATCAAGGTGAGCACGGACGGCAACTGCAAGCCGGGGCACGCTACCCTTGACGAAGGATATGACGAAAGCAAAAGGTACCGGCAATTCAGCATGACGGGAAGCGGGGCCCACTACGCGGTGCAGCTGGAGGTACGGGCATAGGTTGTGGCGAGGGGAAAAATAAGCGTACTTGCGCCTTCGACCTAAGTTCTACCGGCCTTCTCTCGAATTGTTTCATTGCGCAAACGGTCACATTCGGAATTGACGGACTTCGCAAGCCATTGGTCAGCGTCTAGTTCGGAATGATACGAGCGAGCGTGTTCGGCGACGCGTTGCATGACCGCGGGCTGGGCCTTCTCCGAGACGGCGCCGGATGCGAAATAGCGGACGATGGACGCGCGGATGAGTTCGGCGTTATTGTTGCACAGCGACGTCATGGCAAGTGCGTCGTTCTTGTCCGCGGCGAGACGCAAGAGCGCTTCGCGGTTAGTAATCGTAGCGGCCTGTCTGGCGGTTAGGGTAAACCACTCCTTGAAAGCGGATACGGCACGAAAGGTCTTGGAGTTGATCTTCCACGGAATGGTGGCCCAGAACACGGTGACGCTGTCCGTTAAGCTGTCGAGGCACATGCGCTCTTCGGTGTCGGCGGTCGGCTTCTTCAACCACAAGACGGTTCCGTCCTCAGTTTCTTCCGCGTCAACGAAGCCATTGTTGCGAGCGACGTCCTGAAATGCCTTGAGTTTTTCCATAGCACTCTCAGTCTACGCTTAATCAAACGCGCCACTGGCAATATATCGAGAGATTTCCGGAAGGCCGTCTCTGAAACGACAATGCAAAGGAACTGTCCCGTTTTGGGAGGCTTCGGGGGTGCAGCGAGCTCAGCTTTTAGGGGAGCCACGTGCGCGGGGTTTTGAGGACTCTGAGATGTCGGGGGAGGCGCGAACGCCGCTCAGGTTTTCGACGAGGATGCAATAAGAGAGAGGGACCGGGGCTTGGGCTGATGGCGAAGTTGAGTAATGGTATACCCGCTCTGCCACCACCTCGCACAGAGATCTGGCTCGCGCCGAACTGACGTTTTTTCTAATGATCCCGCCGATAGACCGTGCCGCCTTTCATCACCAAGCTTACCTTTTGCAAGAGGCTGATGTCGCCGAGCGGATTGCCTGGAACAGCGATGATATCTGCGAGAAAGCCAGGCCTTAGCGCGCCAATCTGATCCTGCCAGCCTAGGAGCTTTGCGCCATTAAGAAGGTCGGCCTGAAGCGCGGCGAGGGGCGTCATGCCGTATTTAACCATCAGGTCAAGTTCGCGGGCTTGCGTTCCATGTCGAAAAGGGCCGACGTCCGAGCCCATGGCCATCGGGACGCCGGCGGCGAGTTGCTTGCGAAACTCCTGTGCGTGGAAGTCCAGCATCCGATGTTCGCGCTCGGCTGCCGCGGGAGAAACGGCATGCTCGGCAAAGTATTCGGCGATCGCGAAGGTGGGGACAGCAAAGATCTGTTTTTCGCGCATGAGGCGCATGGTTTCTTCGCTGAGTTGGTCGGCGTGATCGATGGAAACGACGCCTGCGCGGGCGGCAAAGAGAGTGCCAGGTTCACCGGTGGCATGAACCGCTACGCGCTTGCCGGTGCGGGCGGCTTCTTCGACGGCGGCGCGAAGCTCGGCTTCTGTGTACTGATAGGGGGTGGAAAAGTGGCCATCGCGAAACGAGTCCGGGCCCGTTTCATAAATTTTTACGAAGTCCGAGCCTTCCTTGAATTGTTGGCGGATGACGGTGACGAGTTCGGCGGCGTTATTCGCAAAAGTGGCGTTGGAAAGGACGTGCTGTTCGGGGTTGAAGCGGTTGGCATCTTCGTGCCCGCCGAGGATGTCCACGGCATTCCCGCTGATGCGCAAGCGCGGGCCGGGAATTTCGCCGTGATTGATGGCATTGCGGACGGCCGTGTCGGCGGAGCCGGCTCCTTCGGTGCCCATGTCGCGCTCGGCGGTGAAGCCAGCCATTAGGTCATCGCGGGCGGCGAGAGTCGCGATTATCGTGCGCTGCGGGACGGACTCCTCGACGGTCTGCAAATCTTCGGCGCCGGGATGGAGAAAGAGATGGACGTGAACGTCTATCAAACCAGGCAGGAGCGTGGAATCCCCTAAATCAATGACCTCCGCTCCAGGCGGACGCTTGACCGAGGAACCAACCTCGGTGATCCGCTCGCCCTGCACCAGAACTTCGCCGGGTGTGATGATTTTCCCGGTTTCGATGTCGAGGAGCCGCGCGGCATGCAACACTACCGGGGGTTTCGACGCAGGGGGCCAGGGTTGTGCCGAAATGGGAGAGAGGAAGCCCCCTGTCAGAAACAGGACGCATAGTGGTGCGGAAAGGCCAAACCTTAATTTCATAATGCCGGGGATAATACCACTCTCGCGTGTGGTTTGTTTGTCGTGGATTTTTTTCGGAACACGCTTGGGAGGCGCTCCTGGCTTGCGGCGTTACGCCCCGCGCACAGGTTCGTTCATTTTGTGCGCAGTGAGAGGCCGTGATACGCTCCGCGCGCCATTCATACGAAGGAGTCTCAAGATGCTCGCTCGATACGTGGCTCTATTCTGCGTTTTTCAATTTTTCGGGACGACACATTGTTTTGGGCAAGAGGCGAATGGTGAACTGGACGGTGTGGTCCGGCGAACGATAGCGCAGGAGGGCGTGGTGGGGGCGTCGGTCCTAGTCGCGCGGGGAAACAAAATCCTTTTGCATAAGGGCTACGGATTTGCCGATCTAGGACTGGAGGTGGCGGCGAAGGATGAAACCGTTTATCACGTTGTAGGGCCCATGCTGCCTTTTACTGGAATTGCGGTCTTGCAGCAGATGGAGCGCGGCAAGTTGTCGCTCGACGATGACATTTCGAAGTATGTGCCGGAGTTCCCGCTGCAGGGACATCATGTGACGATCCGGCAACTGTTGAATCATACGTCGGGCATTGTGGACTATCACTACCTGGGAGATCCGATTGAAGCCACCAGCCGGCAGCCCAAAGCTTTAGATGAAGTAATGGCTCTCTATGCCGGGAAGAAGTGGGTCAATGAGCCTGGCGCCAAATGGGATTGGTCCATTTCCGGATTTCAACTGCTCGTGACGATCGTCGAGCGAGTAAGCGGGCAGAGCTTTGCCGACTACGCCCAGCAAAACATTTTCACACCAGCAGGCGTGAAATCCATGACCTATTGCGACGATTTCTCGCTGGTACACGGACTCTCTCACGCTTATCGAAAATTCGAGAAGGGTTATGTGCCTGCGAACGAAAATGACATGGCCTATAACGCGGATTTGCGGTTTTGCAGCACAGTGGGCGACATTTATCAGCTGTGGGAATCGATTCGCGAGAAAAAACTGATCGAGCCGAAGACCTTCGAACTGATGACAACGGCGGAAGGCGCCGCGGCGCACATGAGCATGCAGGATCCAAAGTCGCAATACGGACTCGCACTGATCCTCAGCCATGAAGACGACCACCGGCGAATTGGGCAGCACGGCTCTTTGCTCGGTTACAGCGGGAGCCTTTACGACTTTCCCGACGATGGGCTGACGTTTGTGGTGCTGACCAACACGGAGGGACAAAACGCATATGCCATTACGAGGGCGCTGGCGAGAACGTTGCTTGGATTGACGCAAATTCCGGCGCCCGCGACGGGCGCTGAAAAAACATTGGAGGACAAACCCGTTTTAGCGGAGGAACGCAAGCAGCTCGCAGGGACTTACGTTTTGAAATTGGACCGGCTAACTGCAGGATTACACGATTCATTTGCGCAGTATCGTCGAACGTTTCGCGTGTTCGATGAAAATGGGCGCTTGATGATCCAACCGCTGGGGGAGAGTCCAGAGCGACTGCTCAAACAAGATGACGGCAGCTTTGCCATGCGTTCCAAACCAAGGAGCCGCATGTCCTTTTTGGCGCGAGAAGGCTCTGCGGCAAGCATGAAGATGGAGCCGTCCGATTTCGGCGTGCCTCTGTCCGGAGAGCGGATCGGAGCGGGCGACCCGCAGACGTTCCACCGGCAACTGCAATAGCGGAGCGGAAAGGAGAGAGCCGCGCAGAAGTGTTGCAGAGAGAGCGGGGGAAGGAGCGGTGGAAATAGAGAAGGCAAAAAGCAGGGCTTGACATCCATCCATATTTCTGCAATTATCGAAATATGACGAGCCGGCCAGCCAAGAAGAGCCCCGCGCAGGTGACCATGTATGCCGATATGTTGTCGGCGATGGGAACGGAACCGCGTCTGCGCATCATGCAACTGCTGCTATCGGCCCATCCGGAAGGGCTCGTTGTGGGAGATATTCAAGAAGAGTTGGAAATTCCAAATTCGACGCTGTCCCACCATTTAGACAAACTCAAAAATGAAAATCTGGTGCAAGTGAAACGCGAGAGCACGTTCCTGCGATACACCGCGAACACGGAGGCGCTGCAGGAGCTGATGCAGTTTCTTTATTCGGAATGTTGTACACGGAACAAGGCGCTACGGCCACAGGACATTGTTGCAATCTGTAGCTAGGAGAACACCATGGAAAACACAAATGTTGAGAACGCGAATATTAAGGAAATAGTGCGCGAGAAATACGGGCAAGCAGCCTTGCGCGCGGGGGCGGGCGGAAGTTCCTGTTGCGGTGCGGCGCCTGCGAGCGGGGCGGCGTGCGATCCGATTACTTCGAATTTATATGATTCGACGCAAATGGAACAGGTGCCGGAGAAAGCGCTGCAGGCTTCGCTCGGATGCGGAAATCCCACAGCACTGGCGAAGTTGAATGCTGGAGACGTGGTTCTCGATCTTGGCTCCGGAGGAGGGATCGACGTTTTGCTTTCGGCGAAACGGGTGGGATCGACCGGAAAAGCGTATGGACTCGACATGACGGATGAAATGCTGGCACTGGCAAACGAGAACAAGCGCAAAGCGGGAGCGGAGAATGTCGAGTTTTTGCGGGGAGAGATCGAGCACATTCCGCTGCCGAACAATTCGGTCGACGTGATCATTTCGAATTGCGTGATCAATCTTTCCGCCGACAAGGACAGCGTGTTGAGGGAGGCGTTTCGTGTGCTGAAGCCGGGCGGGCGGTTTGCGGTATCGGACGTGGTTACACGAGGCGAGATTTCTCCGCAGATTCGACAGAGCGTTTTGCTGTGGGTTGGGTGCGTCGCGGGAGCGCTTGAAGAGAATGAATACCGCGACAAGCTCGCCGCAGCGGGATTCGAGAGGATCGAGGTCGAACCCACCCGTATTTACCGGGTCGAAGATGCGCGCGAGTTTCTGTCAGAAAAAGGGCTGGATGTAGACGCGCTAGCGTCCGAAGTTGACGGCAAGTTCTTAAGCGCGTTTGTGAGAGCAGTCAAACCGGTGGAAGCGCAAACGACGAAGTCTTGCTGCGGACCGTCGTGCTGCAAGTGATCGCCTAAACTTCATCTTTCGAATCCGGGGTGCGCTATGATGCAAATCCGCTACAACGTTCTGTTTCTTTGCACGGGAAATTCGGCCCGCTCCATCATGGCCGAGGCAATTCTCAACCACAAGGGCAGGGCCAACTTCACGGCCTACAGTGCAGGAAGCCGCGCTTCGGGATTTGTGCGGTCCGAGGCGCTCAAACAGATTGAACTGGCCCGTTTGCCGACGAATGGCCTGCGAAGCAAGAATTGGGACGAGTTCGCAAAACCCGGAGCGCCGAAGATGAACTTTGTCTTCACGGTTTGCGATAACGCGGCGAAGGAAGTCTGTCCCATTTGGCCCGGGCAGCCCATGACTGCTCACTGGGGGGTGCCAGACCCTGCCTCTTTCGAAGGCACGCCAGAACAAATCGAAAAGGCCTTCCGTGAAACGTTCATGATTCTCGATAGAAGAATTAACCTGCTTCTCTGCCTGCCACTCGCAAGCCTCGATAGCCTCGCCATCAAGCATGAAATCGACCGCATCGGACACGAGTGAGGGATCACAAATGAAATCAACTGGCCATCTCAGTTTTCTGGACCGGTTTCTCACGGCGTGGATCTTTGCGGCAATGCTAGCCGGAGTAGTACTGGGATGGCTTGTGCCTGGAGTCGTGCCGTTTCTAAATCGCTTCAACGTCGGTACCACATCCATTCCAATCGCAGTGGGATTGATTGTAATGATGTACCCGACGTTTACAAAGGTGCGGTATGAGCAACTGCATGAGGTCTTCCGCAATAAGCGTGTGCTCGGCCTCTCACTCGTCCAGAACTGGGTTGTCGGGCCCATACTGATGTTTCTTCTGGCCATCGTATTCCTGCGCGGATATCCGGAATACATGGCTGGGCTTATCATGATTGGCCTGGCACGCTGCATCGCCATGGTTATAGTGTGGAATGAACTGGCCCACGGAGATACGGATTATGCGGCGGGCCTAGTGGCTTTCAATTCGCTTTTCCAGGTCTTTTTCTACTCTCTCTATGCTTGGCTCTTCATTACAGTCCTGCCCGCCAAGTTCGGCTTTCAAAGTGCCGTGGTCCATGTGTCCATCGCAGAGATTGCGAAGAGCGTCTTTATCTATCTTGGCATCCCATTTCTCGCCGGATTTGTGACTCGTACGGTGTTGGTCCGTGCGAAAGGCCACGATTGGTACAACCAAAAGTTTGTCCCCCGCGTAAGCCCGCTGACCCTGATTGCCTTGCTGTTTACGATTGTGGTGATGTTCTCTCTCAAAGGCGCGTACATTGTCCGGCTGCCTTTGGACGTCGTGCGCATCGCCATACCTCTATTGATTTACTTCGTGCTGATGTTTTTGGTGTCCTTTTACATGGGTAAAAAGCTCGGTGCAGACTACTCCAAAACAACAACGCTTGCATTTACCGCCGCCTCCAATAATTTTGAACTAGCGATTGCCGTTGCAGTTTCCGTGTTTGGGATCAATTCCGGAGCCGCATTCGCGGCAGTCATCGGGCCATTGGTCGAAGTGCCGGTGATGGTTGCACTGGTCAATGTGGCCTTCTACTTTCAACGTCAATTCTTCGCCACCGAGCAACCCATCGCTACCGAGCAGGTCTGCTCCCCAATTGCCAAGTGACGTTCGCTGTGATTAAGAAGATTGGTGCGGTCGAGTGGATTCGAACCACCACGGTATTGCTACCGCCAGCCCCTCAAGCTGGTGCGTCTGCCAGTTCCGCCACGACCGCACAGAGGTGAGAACTTCATTGTAGCTGCGAGGCGCAAACCCCGCAAGCCAGATGCCTCAGCGGGGAGGATCGAATCACCCGCCATTAGGGCGTCAAAGGCCGAGGAGCCGTTCTACGGCTTCTTCGGCTGGGCTGGAGCGGGCTGTGGGGACGCCGGAGCCTTAGCGGCAGGCGGCTGCGCAGCAGGCTGCGAAGAAGCGGGAGCACTGCTTGAACCGGGCGGATTAGACTGCGACGCGGGAGTCTGAGGAGCCGGAGTAGGCGCAACAGGAGTTGTCGCGGGTGCCTTCGCGGGCGCGGGCTTGGAAATTTGCTGCAACACCGAGCCGCCACCTTGCTCGACGGCTTTGTCCGTCCGGAGCACCATGGCAAATGCGCAGACCATGAACATCACGGCGCACCAAGTGGTGGCCTGCGAAAGAATTGTGGCTGCTCCACGCGGACCGAACGCCGTTTGGCTGCCTGCACCACCGAAAGCGCCGGCGAGGTCAGCTGCCTTGCCGCTCTGCAGAAGTACGACGATCATCAGGACGAGGCAGTTCATCACGAAAAAGCTGGTCAGCAGCCAGCCTGCCCAACGAAAACCAACGACGATGATCGCCAGTCCAATCAGAATAGCGATAGTCCACTTCATCCAACCTGGCATTTCTATCTCCCTGCAGAATCACTTACGATACTCGCGAATGATTTCGCCTCAAGGCTCGCTCCGCCCACGAGCGCGCCGTCCAACTCTTCTTGCGCCATCAATCCCTGAATATTGTCGGGCTTGACGCTGCCGCCATAGAGAATCCGCAAAGCAGAGGCGTGATCAGCGGAAAACTTCTCCGCCGCGCACTTGCGGATGAGCCGGTGAACCTCAGCGGCAATTTCCGGAGTGGCCGTTTTGCCCGTACCGATGGCCCACACTGGCTCGTACGCTATCAGAATACGGGAGAATTCATCAGGGGTCAACGAACCCGGGCCGTCAAGAAACTGGGTCCTGCAAACATGCTCGGTGGTCCCTGCCTCGCGGTGTGAAAGCATCTCGCCGATGCAAACTATGGGCGTGAGGCCTGCGGCAAGGGCGGCCTTGGTCTTCCTGGCAACGGTTTCATCGGTTTCGCCGAAAAACTGCCGCCTTTCCGAATGGCCGATAATAACGTAGCGACATCCGGCCTCCACGAGCATCTGTGGAGAAATTTCACCAGTGAACGCGCCTTCCTTTTCCCAAAAGACGTCCTGCGCGGCGATGGCAATCTGCGTGTCACGGGCGGCTTCCGCGGCCACACGAATGGCAGTAAAAGGTGGAGCGATTACGATGTCGCACTGGTTTATTCCGGCAACGAGCAACGAGAACGCGGAGAAGAATATCTCCGTTTCTGTTTGCGTCTTGAACATTTTCCAGTTGCCGACAATGACGCGCCGGCGCGGTCCCGGACCCTCGACGAGCGCAACTTTCTCTGTTGGCTTATCAGTCAGCGCTTCGACGCCGGGAAGGTTGGCGCCAGCGAGAAACTCGAGGGAAGCGCCGCCTCCAGTCGAGATGTGAGAGATTCTCGAAGCGACACCAGCCTGGTGAACGGCAGCGACGGAGTCGCCCCCGCCCACGATGGACGTTGCGCCGATACCGGTGGCGACGGCGACGGCTCTCGCGATTTCGAGCGTGCCATTGGCAAAAGCGGGCATCTCGAAGACGCCCATGGGGCCGTTCCAAACGATGGTCTTGGCGCTGGCGATTTCCGCAGCGAACGAAGCGATGGTCCTTGGTCCGATATCGAGGCCCATTTGGTCCGCGGGAGTCGCGGAGACGTCGACGGTGGTGGCCGGGGCAGTGGCTTTGAATTCTGGGGCGATGACGTGGTCCACAGGAAGCAGCAGCTTGAAATTTTTCTGTTTGGCGTCTGCGAGAATTTTGCGGGCAAGATCGAGCTTGTCCTCTTCGACGAGCGATTTTCCGATCGGCAAACCCTCCGCCTTAAAAAAGGTGTAGGCCATGCCGCCGCCGATGAGCATGGCGTCGGCAATTTTCATCAGGTTCTCGACGACTTCGATTTTGTCGCTGACTTTCGCTCCGCCAAGAATCGCAACGAAAGGGCGCGTGGGATTGGTGAGCGCTTTGCCCAGATAGGTCAGCTCTTTTTCCATCAGCAGCCCGGCGGCGGACTGGTCTACGAAGCGCGTGATGCCTACAACCGAAGCGTGAGCGCGGTGCGCAGAGCCGAAGGCGTCACAGATGAAGATGCCATCGCAAAGGGAAGCGAGCTCCTTCGAGAATGCTTCGTCGTTCTTCTCTTCCTCGGGATGGAAGCGAACGTTTTCCAGAAGGAGGATATCGCCGTCAGCGAGAGTCTTGCTTTTTGACTGAGGGACCGGACCGACGCAATCGGAGGCAAAGCGGACGTGTTGACCCAGGAGCTCTTCGAGCTTTTTGACTACCGGGAAGAGAGAAAGCTTGGAGTCGGGACCTCCCTTGGGCCGCCCGAGATGCGAAGCGAGGATGAGGCGGGCGCCTTTTTGAATGGCGACGCGCAACGTGGGAAGTGTTTCGCGAATGCGCGTGTCGTCGGTGACGACGCCGTCCTTGAGCGGGACGTTGAAGTCCACGCGGACAAAAACGCGCTTGCCGCTGAGAACGAGATCGTTGATGGTGAGCTTGTTCATGGATTCGTGACTCGTTATTTGTGCCTCGCGAGATGGATGGGAGGGGCCCCTCGAAAAGACTCGGGCGACCAAGCCCCGCCCTGAGAAATGGCCGAAGAATACACTAGAACTTGGCGGCCATGAATTTTATGAGATCGCGGCAGCGGCAGGAATAGCCCCATTCATTGTCGTACCACGCCAGGACTTTGACGCAGCGGTCGCCGACGACCTTGGTGTAACCGGAATCCACTATGGAAGAGTTCGGATTGCCTTTGAAATCGGCAGAGACGAGCTCTTCCTCGGTGTAGCCAAGAACGCCCTTCATGGGGCCGAGGGCCGCGGCTTTGAGAGCGGCGTTGACGGACTCCACGCTCGCGGGTTTGTCCACAAAAACGGTGACATCGACGACGCTGACATTGGGAGTGGGCACGCGCATGGCGTAGCCATCGAGCTTGCCCTTCAGTTCGGGGATGACAAGATGCAGGGCTTTGGCCGCCCCGGTCGAGCTGGGGATCATGTTGATCGCAGCGGCACGCGCGCGGCGAAGATCCTTATGGGGCAAATCGAGAAGTTTTTGATCATTCGTATAGGAGTGGATGGTGGTCATGGTTCCACTGTGAATGCCGAAAGTCTCCTGCAGGACCTTGGCGACCGGGGCCAAGCAATTCGTGGTGCAGGAGGCGTTGGAAACCACATGGTGCTTCGCAGGATCGTAGGTCTTGTCGTTGACGCCAAGGACCAAGGTAGCGTCGGGGCCGTCGGCGGGCGCGGAGATGATGACTTTTTTTACCGGACCACGGAGATGCTTCTTTGCGTCAACGCCCTTCGTGAAGAGGCCGGTGGATTCGACGACGATGTCCGCGCCGACGCTGGCCCAATCGATTTCGGCCGGATCCTTCACCTTGAAAACCTTGAAGGCTTTGCCCTCGACGGAGATGGAGTCGTCGGTGTGAGTGACGTTGTGCGGGAGATTGCCGAGGATGGAATCGTATTTGAGCAGGTGCGCGAGGGTCTTGGCGTCGGTGACGTCGTTGACGGCGACGAACTGGATGTCCTTGTCGTCGAGCGCGGTGCGCATGATGTTGCGTCCGATGCGGCCGAAGCCGTTGATGCCGACCTTGATGGGCATACTACCTCCGTTGGGATGTTCGGAACCGCGGCGGGCTCTCTCGAGAGAAACGGCCGCAATGCAGAACACAAAATGCTATGGGCTGCGTGGTTAAAAGTCAACGCGAAGCCACAGGGCAGAAATTCAATTACGAAGTAAACGCTGACTGGCGCACTAAGCGAGGAAAAATCTACTCGGGGTATTGCCTGATTTTGGTTACGCGGTCGCCGCTGAACCGGACGAAGACAGTCTTGGAAGGCGGTTGGCCATAAATCCAGTCCTCGATGTCGTTGCCTTCGGGGTCGCGTTCGCGAACTTTGTGATCGGGCTTACCGATGGCAGCTACAACCTCTTCGCGGTCCATGCCCACGACGGGCCGGCGTTCCGCGATGGCTTTTTTCATCTCGGGAGGCAGGGTATCCACCCATTGAACAGAAGCAGAACGCTCCCGTGAGAAATCGAGGAAGGGTGAAAGCAGCAGCTTAAGATCTTTGGGACTCAGATCCGGAACGGGCTTGCTGAAATCGAGATAGAGGGTACTGCCCGCGCCGGGCTGCAACCCCGGAGGGCCGGTCTGCTGCTGCTCCGTCGTCGATTGGACCGTCGGGATGCCACCCATTTCAATGTGAAAGCGGTCCCGCAAGCGCTTCTTCCCGCGCCCGCCGCCGTTCAGGTCCACAATGATCTGGTGGTCGCGAAAATCCAGCTTGGTGATCTGGACATTGTCGCCATTGTTGACGGCCGCGCCGTGGGTGGCCAATGCCCGTTCCAGCAGCTCACCGTTCAGCGGCTTTCCGACGTAGACAATCAAGCCCTCTTTGCCAGCAGGAAGGGACTTGGTGGCCTTGGCGAACTCGCCGGAGACATAGCGAATGAGTTCGAGCTTGGAAGATTCCTGCAGGGTGGCGCTCTTGGGCTTTGGCGAGTTCTGAGAGTTACCTTGTCCGTCGAGGGCCTCTGTTGAAGTGTCGGGGAACAGCGGAATATCCGCTCCAGAAGGAAAATCGGCGAGAGCACGGGCAGGCGGACGAAGGCTGTTGATGCGTGGGACGTCCGCATCCGCGAAAAGGAAAATGGCCAAACTGAGAATGAGCCGAGTCGTCATGACAAATTTGGGCTAGCGGCCCTGTGGCCCGCAATCCTACCGCATAACGCAATTATCCCCCAGAATCTATGATGCGGGAAATGAGAAAAACAGCTACAGCTGGCGGCGGGAAAGGACCTTCGGCTGTGATGCGGGGGATTCTCGGCGGAAGATTCGACCACAGCTAGATCGTGAGCCGTTGCAGGTGAGCCCAAGGGGAGCGCACTACCGGGATATGACCTGGACGCCTTGTCGGTCTATCCTCACTGGCAGAACCTCCCCGCCAGCCTGAACGATGGCGGATTCCACGCTGCTACGGGCATCGGGTTCGATGAGCAGGACGACGCAACCACCGCCGCCCGCGCCGCAAACCTTGCCAGCGAGAGCGCCATTCTGGCGCGCGCCGTCGATCACGCGGTCAATCTTCTTCGTCGAAATAGTTGGCAGATTGCGCTTGCGGAACGACCACTCTTCCCGCATCAAGCGTCCAGCCTCGTACCAGTCGGGCTTCTCCATGGCAAAGCGCATCTTCTGAGCGACTTCAGAGATTCGTTCGAGACTGTTCTGTACGCTGCGTTTGCCGCCAATCTGCGCTTTAAACACCTCCCAATTATTGATGCCATGCTGGCGCGGTTTGCCGGTATAGCAGACAACGATGCGGCGTTCCAGCTCGTCGAGATTGACGCGCAATTCGACGCGGTGTTCACCGCCCGGGGGAAGCTCGATAGCCGCAGCGCCGCCAAAGGCCGGCGGGTAATGATCCTGGGTACCTGTGGGAACGTTTATGACGATAGCCTCGGCGTCGCGGCTAATGTGAATCCAATCTACTTTGCTCTTCCCTGCCCCCGTATAACGGTCCAGCGCTGCGCAAATGGCGACGGCCATAGCGCTCGAGCCGCCGATGCCCGCTCCGTTGGGAGCTTCGGAATCGGTAGTGAGCGTGAAGCCGCCCTGTGGCTGAAAGAATTTTACGATCTCGGCGAGAAGCGGCAGCCGATAGCGCTTGGTCTTGAGGAGCGCGGCAAAGGACGCGAAACTTTCTTCGCGCTTGATATCACGGGAGACGAGCTTGATGCGCTCATCCCAAGGCGCATGGGTCTGTATCACACAAGAGGCATAACGAGAGATGGCCGCGTTCAGCGTGACCGAGCCGGGATGAAACAGATACAGAGGCCAGATATCGAGAGTGCTTCCAGCAAAATCAACGCGTGTCGGGGCCTTGGATTCAATGATCATGAGTGCTCGTTGAGTGGAATGAGCGAAACTTTCGTCGAGACAGTTTGCAGGAATCGGGAGACAAGCTCAAGCGGAGATGACGATTGAAAAAGTCAAATTTACTCGATTGCTTGGGGCGGAACTCTAACTCCCTGCATTTCCGGCAGCGCGGTTGCGAACCATGAGCTGCGGGCCGGCGTCTTTTTTCTCTTGGGCAAGTGCAGGGTTCGGTTCGAAGCAGCGGCGACAACGCGCTTCATACATTCCGCCGGCACCGACGACGATGAGCTCTTCGCTTTCCACTAGGCGTTGGGTATGCACCGCGGGATTCCCGCACCTCATGCAAATGGCCAGCAGCTTGGTTATCTCTTCCGCGATCGCGAGGAGTCGCGGCATGGGTTCAAAGGGCCGGCCGCGATAGTCGGTGTCGAGCCCGGCCACAATTACGCGCTTCCCCAAATTGGCGAGTTTGGTGCAAACGTCGACGATTTCTTCGCCGAGGAATTGCGCTTCGTCAATGCCGACGACCTCCGTGCGAGGCGAAAGTTTCTCCATGATGTCAGAGGCTTTGGCCACGTTATCCGAAGGAATGCCTAGCCCTGAGTGCGAGACAATTTCGTTGGCGGCGTAGCGTTCGTCAATCGCGGGCTTGAAGATCTGCACGCGCTGGCGCGCAATCTCGGCGCGGCGCAGCCGCCGGATCAGTTCTTCGCTCTTGCCGGAAAACATCGGGCCGACGACGACCTCGATCCAGCCCATGTTGCCTTTGACAATGTCCACTCTGATCTCCCGTAACTGCACTTGCGGAAAGCTTAGCTTGCCGCGTTCGATGCCCGACCATACATCTTCGCATTGTAGAACGGCGCGAAGGCGGTGATGACAGCAACCCGAAAAGATTCATCTCGCCGGATCAAATCCGCAGACAGGACGCCCCAAGCGCCCTGCCCGTCACGAATGCCAATCGCGCCTGCGTGACGATCGATGGCATCAGATAGATCAAACCCACGCTCAAGAACTTCGTGGGCGAGATCCTCTGGCAGTTCGATGCCCCCGGAGCGCCCGTAAAAGCCCCGGGTGCCATCGGACACGTAAGCCCAGCTCTCCAGGAAGACGCGCCGGCTTCTGTCATCCTGTAAGACCTCGAGGCCGCCTTCCAGGCCGACAAAATAGCGCCACGGTTTGCGAGTCTCTCGGGCGAGAAGCGCAAGTGCTTCCGCGCGCTGGCGTGCTCCACGCATCAGTTCTTCTGACGAAGAAGGCGTGGAGCTTACGCCACTCTCCATCTCCACGCCTACAACCTCGAAGTCACCATCGGGGACAAGTTTTGGCGCAAGCGCGTTCAGAGCTTCCGTAACAGCCCGGAGCTTAGGCTTGCGAATGCTGCCAACGGCGACGATGATCTTCTTCATTAAGGCTACAAACTAACGTGGTGATTCTAACGGGAATGGGATGAGAATATCACGCGGAGAGCAAGAGGCTGAGGAAAACTTAGGGAGAGCGAAGCAACGGAGCTTCGCGCCCGCGTGCGGATACCCTTTCCACCGATTCGATCCGGCCATTCCGTACCAACAGCGCGTCATCGAAATTATTAACCGTGGGACAGACGTGCCGCGGCATTAGATAAAGCAGTTCCCCGGGCTGGGGAGGTATGGATCCTTCCGCCACCGCCAAGGGCAGATGCTCTTCACTTGGCGTGAGCGGCGTTAGTTCCGGATGTCCAACAACCACGCATGCGGGAACACCCGCATCAGCCGATACTGCTTTGTGGCCGGCGTCGCAGGTGATAATCCCTAGGCGTGGCTGGCTGACCACGCGCGTCAATACCAGCACCGCCGGCCGGTAGCCGTACTCCCGGGGAAGTAGCGCGAGGCTCGTAGCATCGCAATAGACTATGGTTCCGGGCGAAATTCGGTGTAGGAACGATGCCTTGCGAAAACCTTGGTAGGAAAGCGAGCATGGGAACGTCGCCGTTCCAGCGGTGATGACTTCCGGCACGCTGGCGCCGCTGAGCTCAACTTCTCTCACTAGTTCCAACAAGAGGTGATAACCCTCATGCGCCGCCTCGGTTCGCTGAGGTTCTTCAAACGCTCCGTATTGGCCATCGTAATAGTGCAAACCGCGAAACTCCAAGCTGCAAGCCCCGATCGCTCGCGCCACCTTGACTACTTCGCCGCCATGGTTCTGCTCGATCCCTGTGCGATTCATGCCGGGGTTTATGTCGAGAAAAACTCCGACCCGGCTGCCTTGCCATTGCCGGACCTGTTCTTCATTTTCTGCCAAGACGGAAATGCGCACCTGCCGGAATTGCTCCGCAATTTCCCGCACCCGGCGGGCGTTTGCACCGATCGATGGGTAGGCCAAAAGAACATCTGCGGCTCCGCTCTCGCAGGCTACCAACAGTTCCAGTGTCGTCGCGCACTTGAAATTGCAGATGCCGCGCTCGACAAGCATGCGGACCGTGTAGCCCAGCTTGGCCGTCTTGATATGCACGCGCCAGCGTTGTGAATCTCCACGCAGCAATTCCAACGTTCGTTCTATATTTGAAGAAACAATTTCTGGATAGAAGAGCAGCGCGGGAGTCATCACGCTTTCGAGGCCGGTCACTTTATGGCACTGGTCCCAGGCAAATTCGCTCAGCATGGATTTCTGCGCAGCCATTGCGGATTCGATGATAACCCGCAAATGCGCTCCGCAGACATAGGGTAGGCAAATTCTTCGTCGCCACGAAAATACGCGCTTAATTGCGAATCGTTTCTCAGATGAGCCTGTGGGTTGACCACATACAGGCCTGATAGTAGGCTCCCTGAACTTCCATGAGCCCGAGTGATCCTGAGCACGCCGCGCGTCCCGATCCACCTGACTTGATTCGTGGACTTGGTCTGTGGTCGGCGACGGCGATTGTCATCGGCGACACGATTGGCACGGGGATTTTTCTCGTCACTAGTGATATGGCCCGTGCTGTAGGCTCAGCTGCCCTGGTTTTTGCCGCCTGGCTCATCGGCGGAGTCATCGTGCTGTTCGGTGCGTTTTGCTATGCCGAGCTGGGCGCGGCATTTCCGAAGGCAGGCGGCCCTTACGTCTACCTGACGCGCGGCCTCAGTCCCCTCTGGGGATTTCTATTCGGCTGGATGAGTTCGTTTCTCGAGCGGCCCGTGGCCATGGCGACGCTGGCAGCCGGATTCCTGCGGTTCCTCGGATTCCTATTTCCAGTTGTGGCCACTCCATTGTTTACGAGCCACATCGGACGATACGCCTTCAGCTTCACCGCGGCTCAGCCGCTGGCGGCGCTCGTGGTAGTAGCCGTCACTGCAGTCAATTATTTGAGCGTACGGCTGGGCGGCGGCATCCAAATCTTGCTGACATCTCTAAAGATCGGAGCGATCCTCGTAATCGTCGCAGCCGGCGTGCTATTCGGAAAGGGACACGCCGCCGAAGTTGAGACGGTTGTACCTTCACTCGGCTGGGGAACAGTTGGCGCCGTGCTGACCGCCCTAGTTCCTGCGATGTGGGCGTACAACGGCTTCAACGACCTTGGTGACGTGGGCGAAGAAATTCAGCACCCGGGAAAGAATATTCCTCGGGCCATCATCCTGGGACTGCTCACGGTTGGCGGCCTGTACCTGTTGGCCAATTTGGTTTACTTTCATGCTTTGCCGTTCGCGACTCTGGCACAATCGCAGCACATCGCGTCGGATGTTGTGCAGACGTTTGCGGGTTCTCGCGGAGCCAGGTGGCTTACCGTGGCCATGGCCGTTTCCGCTCTCGGTGCGCTCCACGTAGTGGTCCTGACGGGGGCCCGTATTCCATACGCCATGGCCCGCGACGGACTGTTCTTCCAATTCGCCAAGCGCATTCACCCTTCGTTTCGGACGCCCAGCGGCTCGCTGATTTTTCTCGGCTCCTTGGCCGCGTTACTCGCACTTAGCGGAACCTACGAGGAGCTCTATTCGCTTTTCGTTTTCGCCGTCTGGATTTTCTTTTCGTTAACGGCGATTGCCTTGGTGCGTCTGCGGAAAAAGGAGCCGAACCTCTCGCGGCCATACCGCGCCTGGGGCTATCCCTGGACGCCGTTGATTTTTTTAGCCGCCGCGATTGCGCTTACTGTGAACTTGTGGATGATCCGCCCCGTGCGCTCTTCGCTCGGCTTGTTAGTAATCTTGGGAGGCGTTCCATTCTACTTTCGATGGCGCAATCCCCCGGCGTCTGCCGAGCACGGTTAGCCAAATTTAGGACTTGGTTCTAAGCTCACGGGACAATGGCCTCCTCGACCGTGGAATCATTCCGTCCAGAATGAATCCTTCATCCCGCTCTAGTCATTCCCTCGGCGTTTCCGATTCCATCGTGTTCTTGACAAGGAGCCTTTCTATTCCCTCTAGTGGAATCGCGAGCCAGTCCGGACGATTGTTCAATTCGTAGCCGAGCTCATAGATCGCTTTCTCTAACAAATGAACTCGCAGCAGTCCATCGAACTCGTTGGGATCAGCGGGCAGAAAGGGTGCGCCGGCTGCGGCTTTTCGGTAACTTTCCAGGAACTGGTGCGTCGCCAGGGCTTGCCATCTCTTGGCGAGAATTTTTGGTCTGGCATCGAGACTAGTGGATGTCCGCAATCTCTGCTGCGCGGATAGCAGTGCGGAGCGCGCGGCATAATGGAATGATCGCAGCATACCGGCCACGTCCTGCAAGGGAGAGCGCTTCGCCCTGCGCTCGCTGACGGGTCGCGCGGGCTCGCCTTCAAAATCAATGATATAAAAATCCGAACCGGTAAACAGAACCTGTCCCAGATGGTAGTCGCCGTGAATCCGAATACGTACGGACCGGATATCGTTTTCTAGACCAGCATGAACTGCCAAAAGGACATCGTGCTCGAGTTCAAGCACTCTTGCTACCGATTCGCGCAGCGGTTGAGGCAGTTGTTCGAACCGAAGGCGAAGCAAATCGAAATTGCGAACCGCGAGGTCGTGCAGCGACGATTCCAGCGCTTCCCGAACCTCGGGCGTAAACGGCTCACGCGCGAAAGCAGGGTCCGTGGGCGAAGAATCAAGCGCAAGGTGAAAATCCGCGGTACGTCTGCCTAGAAGCTCAACAAACTCCAGCTGTTTTGACAGCTGATCCGCAGGTTCTCGCGCGGCGGCATCTCCAACAAGACCGGAAGTCGAAGCCCCCTTTTCAGCTGAGGGAATATCTTCTCCAACGGAAACAAGTGACTGCACCAGCAAATCCGTGAGCGCGTCCGTCGTAAATTGCCAGGCATCGCCGCGATTGGGCACAAACTCCTGCAGGATTCCAAGCGCAACGCATTTACCGTCGCGCGTGCGATATTCGAGGGAACCGCAGAGCGGGGGCGTGTTTGCGAAGTGAGCAACCTCCGTGAGAAAGCGGCTGATTTCCAAATCGGGATTAACGCCTTCCTCAATACGCCGAAAGAACTTCAAGATCAGCCGGTCGTCATAGGCAATCGAGGTGTTGCTTTGCTCCGCCTTCAATCGACGAGGCCGCGGGGTTGCAGCGGAGTTTGGATAAATTTTCTGGAGCCTGGCCGCGGGCCGGGCGTTGATCTCGCCCTGCAAACCCGCATACGACACTGCTCCCCGGATGGCGTCAAGGATCACGGAAAGAAAGCCGCGGTCGCCAAGAGCATCCACGAGAAGAACTTCTGAGGAGGAATTGGGAGTTGGAATTCGGAGCATGACGGGAGAGAGTTCTGCGGAAGCCGAATCATGCTCGGTCTTCAGCAGCGGCAGTACGTAGGTCTCTCCACCACCGTCAGTGTACTCGACCCGGATAAGCGTGATCAAAGAGTCCGCTTGGGGAAGTGGGATGACAATGTAGTCCGCCAAAGACACCGAGTGTATCTGCCTTGCCTTGGCCCCAAACCAACGCTGCTCTGGCAAGAGTGCGGGCAATTGCGCGGCTACCGCGTCGCGAAGTCTCAGTACGAACCCAGCATCAAATTGCAGAGCCGGGGACCCCATATTTTCCTCCTCGCTAAAGCATTTCTTAGCCTGCCCAATTCTCTCCGCTGAGGCTAAAGCGGGGACAACTCATCTTCGCTTCCTTTTTCGTTATGAACGAAGTGCTTTTCTAAAATTCTCCGAGCCAAATGACGGCCGCCCAGACCGAAGGCGATTGCAAGTCCCATCATCAATGCGCCGAAGACGAGTGAAAACGCAACCAGGATGGTTTCCCTGCCGAGGCCGATCTGCTCGAGAGCCATGGAAATAATGAATAGAGCGATCACGAACCGGATGGTTTCGCTGAACACTTTTGGGGAGGGTAGCCCTGCGTTTACACCCGCGAGCAAGGCCGCGCGGGAGAAAAAGTTCGCCGCAAGCATTCCAACGAAGAGAATCAGGAAGGCAACAAAAATCTGCGGCAAAAGTCCTATGAGGCTGGTGATCTGTTGCTGGAGACTTACGATTCCGAGCACGCTGACGCCGATCATGATAAAGCCGAGCCAGACGACCCAGAAAATCGCGCGGCTCATCAATTCGGTCATGGTGGGGAGGTCGGCTTTGCGGAGCAGCCGTGAAGCGCCCGCCTGATCGGATACTTTGTCGACTTTCGCAATCCGCAGGATTGCCCGGACAATGTACTTCAGCGTGTAGGCCACCAAAGCTCCGATCGCGATAATAATGAGCATGACCAGGAACCGCGGCAGAAACTCGGCAAGCATCCGAGTGAAGTTTTCGTGGGCCTGCTGGAATGCGTGCACGATCATGTCTTTCATGACGCACCTTGTCCTTTCATCTTCCATCGTTCTAAGAAAAAGTCTTTCTGAGTCTCGAACTCCCGGCAAATATTCTCCAGATCAGTTTCCAGTTCGTCGGAATCCGCAGAACGGTGCTCCGCTAAAAGGGAGCACACCCTGCCACGATAGATGGGCACAAATGCCTGGACCAGGTGGTCGCGGTTGATCACCGAGTGGTGATACGCCGCAGCGAACTCATAAATCGTCCGCACCCAAAGCGAATTGCTCAATCGGAACTCGTTCTCTTCCAGTGCAGTCAAACGAACCAGTTCCGCGCGCGTCTCCGCATCAAGTATGGTTTCCAGGATCTGCGAAAGGTCCGCTATGCCGCTTCGGTACATCTGGAAAAGCTTTTTCCGCTCCACCCGGAGTGCTTTGTTCGTAAGCTGATGCTCCGGGCCGATCGTGTGCAGGGGTTCAGCAGCCGGTCCTTTCAGCCAAAAGGATTCAGTGGACTCCAAACACCAAAAGAGTCCGCCCACGGTGCGGCGGATAGCCTCCACTACTCCCGCGTTAGACGCCGCTCGCGATTTCTCGCCCAAGTACGTCTGGGCGCAGCGGAAGGAATTTGAGATGGCGGTGATGGCCATCCACATTTCCGCGCCGCCGCGCCAACCGTCATTCTGCCATTCGCCCCGTGCAAGACAGTGCGCCGCCAAACGACCGGAAAATCCAAATTCGGCCGCTCGCAATTCCCGCAGCGGCTTGCCATACAAGGTGCGGCAGATCGGATAGAGAAGATTTCGCGTCAAAAGGGCATCGTATTTCTGACGCGCATAAAGCGGTGAGACAAAATCGTAGTTCTCCCGGTATACAGGCAGGAGAAGCGATTCCACGCGGGCGGGGATTACACCTTCGGCCGACGGAGCGATCACCGCGCACGCCTTGGCGTGCAGAAGATCAGCGGCTGTCAGCATGGTGCGGAGAATAGTGTCCGGGGAGGTCGCAGTTTCACTATTTGTAGTAATCCAACGCAGCGTGCGTAGCGACTCGATTCCGCCGTGCTTCCCCAGCGCGCTTTCCGTCAGGACGGGCCCCTCGATTTCATTCTGGGAACCCGCGTCCATATGGACGAGTGCGATTCGCTCCCTTCTGAAGTTCCGAAGCAGCCCTTCTTCCACCGCAGGAGCAAACTGTCCCACTTTGCCTTGGCCGTTGTGCGAGGAAATGCCCACAAGCAGATCCACGTCTCCCACGCTGATCAGCTGCCTGAGAAAATCATCGGAGAGAAAGCTTTCTTCACTCACTGGGATTCCTGTTCTTTTCCGTGCCGCGCGTGCGCAGGGCTCTCAAACTCTCCAACTCGTGCCGCCTTGTTTCAAATTCTTCTTAGACGGAACCAATAAAACTGGTATGGCCCCATTGTCAGCAAATAAGGCAGATCACCGATCCGGGGAAAAATCGTCTTGCCGGACATCTCAATGGGGATGCTGCCCTTGTACTTCCGCAAATCAAGCTCTACGGCCTGTGCTGTGTTCGCGAGATTGTTCACGACGAGGACCCGCTCTTTGCCAAATTCCCGGATGTACGCCAGGGCTCGATGATTCGTTGGCTGCAAGAATTCGATGCTTCCCCGGCTGAAAACCGGGCTCGATTTGCGAACCTGAATCATTTTCCGCATCCAGGAGAGCAAGGAATGTTCGGAACGCAGTTGCGAGTCCACATTGATAGCTTGGTACCCGTAAAGGGGGTTGGAGATCAGTGGAGAATACAGTTGCTCGGGATCCGCAGTCGAGAATCCGCCGTTCCAGTGCCCGTTCCATTGCATGGGTGTTCGTACGCCGTTGCGATCTCCCAGGTAAATGTTGTCTCCCATTCCGATTTCGTCGCCGTAATAGACGATCGGTGTTCCTGGGAGAGACATCAGCAAAACATTCAGAAGTTCGATTCGTCTTCGATCATTGTCCATTATCGGCGCCAGTCGCCGTCGAATGCCCATATTGATGCGCGTCGCCTTGTCTCTTGCGTACTCGTCGTACATATAGTCGCGCTCGACATCCGTCACCATCTCGAGCGTCAATTCGTCGTGATTTCTCAGGAAAATACACCACTGGCAAGTCGTCCGGGATCTGCGGCGTTCGCTGCAGGATCTCGATAATCGGTTTGCGGTCCTCGAGTTTGACGCCCATAAACATTCTGGGCATCAGCGGAAAATGAAAAGCCATGTGGAACTCGTCGCTATTCCCAAAATACGCGCATACGTCGGCGGGCCACTGGTTGGCTTCGGCAAGCAGCATTTTGCCGGGAAACACTTGGTCCAAGCGGCCGCAAGGTCGCGAATGATGGCGTGAGTTTCCGGCAAGGTTTTCGCATAAGTGCCTTCCCGCTCCACGAGGTAAGGCACCGCGTCCAACCGGAATCCATCGACACCGATGTCCAGCCAGAACTTCATCACGTCCCACATCGCTTCAAGAACGGCCGGATTGTCAAAATTCAGATCGGGCTGGTGGCTGAAAAAGCGGTGCCAATAGTAGGACTTTGAAACCGGATCCCAGGCCCAATTGGAAAGCTCCGTGTCCAAAAAAATGATGCGCGCGTCCTTATATCGGTCGTCCGTATCGCTCCACACATACCAATCCCTTTTCGGGTTGTCCCGGGAACTGCGTGCTTCCTGGAACCAGGATGTTGATCCGAAGTGTGATTCAGCACCAGCTCGATGATCACGCGGATGTTTGCGCTCATGCGCCGCATTCAAAGACTCATTTGAAATCTTCCAGCGCGCCGTAGCTATGGGTGAACGGAATTATAGTCCGCGATATCGTACCCGTCGTCCCGCAGCGGCGAAGGGAAGAAAGGCAACAGCCAGAGAGCGTCGATGCCCAAATCCTGCAGATAGTCCAGCTTCTGCATCAGCCCCCGAAAATCGCCAATTCCGTCGTTGTTGCTGTCGTGAAACGTACGGACGTGCAGCTGGTAAATGATCGCGTCTTTGTACCAAAGCGGCTTGTGGTGTAATAGCCACAATTACTCTCCTCCGCCCGAGACGGCTCAGTCAATGCGAAGCTGCAAGCGGTGCTCACAACGCCCCGCCTTCGTGTCACAGGATTAAAGATATGAGCCGGCATGTTTTGCGAAGGCGAGAGTTCAATGAAATTGCTCGGTCCCGCGCCACTGGAAACGCGATCCGTGAGCAGATCATGGACCTCATAAGGCTGCCGATCAGGTTCGAGCCTGAAACTGGTTGATCGGGCATCTCTACCCAACCCGATTGCTGCTTGCGAATGGTCGAGATTGACGATCACCAGCAGGACGTTTCGATCCGTCTTCCGTCACCTTGCTATAGGCGATCATTTGGTCGTTGTCTATGCGATGAAATCGCAGACTCGGTCGCTCTGCAGTGCCGGATTTTCCCGTCCGGATCTGATTCATGCGTGCAATCAGGTCCGCGCAAACTAAAAGCATGGTCGATCGGCCACACGCGAATCTGGTATTTTTCCGAATCCAATACTCCTCGCTGCCCGCTTTCACCGCGCGATTCTCGCAAAGCTCAAACGCCGGTCCATAAATCCCATAACTTGCTCCCAAGGTGGCCGCCAAGGATCAACCGTGCCATGAAGGCGGGCGCTCCGCCGCTCCTGCAAGATATTCGGTAAGGATATCCGGCGTATTTGGCCACAGATTCGCCCGAAAAAACTCCTTCACGTCTGTTTGCGTCAACTCCGGTAAAATATTGCGTCAGATCCCATTTGGAGTTCCTCCAGGCGAAATATGTATAGGACTGCGTGAATCCGAGTTTCGCCAGGCGGTACATTACTTTCGGCCGAGTGAACGCTTCCGCAAGAAAGAGCACATCGGGATATCGACTCCGCACTTCCTCAATCAGCCATTCCCAAAATGCAAAAGGTTTCGTATGAGGGTTGTCGACGCGAAATATCCGCACGCCATGCTCGATCCAATGGAGCACTACGCTTTTCAGTTCTTCACTAAATTCTTGCGAATGTTCGCCATCGAAATCGAGTGGAAAGATATCCTCATACTTCTTCGGAGGATTTTCCGCGTATTGAATGATGCCGTCCGGGCGTGCCGAAACCACTCCCATGCTCCCGCACGTAGGGATGGTCCGGTGAGCACTGGAACGCCAGATCCATAGCGATTTCGATCCCGCGCTTCCTTCGCCTCGGACAGTAACTGTCGGAAATCGTCCAACGTTCCAAGCAGCGGGTGGATAGCCTTGTGCCCGCCAAGCCTCGAGCCAATCGCCCATGGACTCCCAACGTCCTCCGCGCCGCAGGTGTTCGAGTTGTTCTTCCCTTTGCGGCCAGATTCTCCGATCGGGTGGATCGGTGGCAGATACAGGACGTCAAAACCCATCGCCGCGACGTAGTCAAGCCGCCGGATACAATCCTGAAGAGTGCCATGCTTCCCGGGATCGCCAGTACATGAGCGAGGGAACATTTCGTACCACGCACTGAAACTAGCGCGTTTGCGACCTACGTCCACGCGCAATTCCTTCTCATAGAGCGTAGCTGCGCTCAGATCGGCATGCCTCGTCATCAACTCGAGAAGTTCTTGAGTCTCGGCAATCTCAAAGGCCTTTTGCGGCTGAGTTTTGTGAAACTGCTTCAGATCGTTTGCCGCCTCCCGCAGATGGGCGGCATCCTGTCCAGAAGCCTTGGAAGCGGCACTCGATAGCATCTCAGCCCCAATCAAGAGGTCGATCGAAAGATCCTGAGCCGCTTCCTTCCTTATCTTCAGGCTGTGCACCCACGTCTTGAAACCGTCAGGCCACGCCTGGATCGTATACTGGTAGGACTGTTGCCTTGCGATTCGAAACTCTCCGCCCCAGCGATCGTTTTCCAGAAGAGTCATAGGGACACTGTTCCAGTCTCCCTCACTCACCGAACGATATAACACTCGGGCGCTCAACATTTCGTGGCCGTCCGCGTGAATATCGGCGGTGACCTCAACTTTCTCTCCAATCGTGCGCTTGATGGGGAAAATGCCCGCATCGATTTCCGGCTTCACATTCTCGATGACTACCCGCCGGAATCCGCTCCACGGCGTGCCGGTTTTCTTGTCTAGAGCCATGAGGTTAGCCTTAAACGCAGTTCCATCATAAGGCTGGCCTCGCAGTTCTCAAACGACGGGCGAAATAGAAATGGGGCATGCACCTGTCTTTGCCACGCGAGCGGCCTAAAAATATCGTAAAACGATATATTCCCAATCTACACCACAACCTCGAACCTCTCCATGGAGTTCCCCCGAAACGCCATCAAAGTAAATTCCCAATTGCTTGCGGGCCGGGCTGGCAAACATTTCCATTGCAATGGGCTCGATCCGTGACCCCGGCCAAAAGCGCTTACCATGGGCAATGCTTGAACATCTATATTGGAGGGGAGCACTTCAGGAGCGTGTAAGTGCCTGATTTAATGGAGCGGCCTATCGGAATCGAACCGACACCTGAACCTTGGCAAGGTTCCGTACTACCACTATACTAAGGCCGCTTAACAGCAGTCCTTTTTATAACACGCCCACACTAGCAGGAACAAGCCTTCCCTGACGCGTCCTTTGCCAACGACTCGATTCCTGGTCTGCCTGCCTCAAGACACCATCGTTACTCGGGCGGACTTGACCACCGGCGAGCGCTTCTGCCGGTCGGCGAAGCGATCCGCCTTATCTTTGTCGGTGTAGACACGGCCGAACTTCTCGCCGTCGGCGTAAAAGACGGTCACCAGAAAGTGATGATGTTTGCGTCGTTTGTCTTTGTTAAAGTTCGTTTTTTCTCTCATCGGGGACTTTTTCGTCGCAGTTTTTGTCACAGAGGCCATCCCTATTTTGTTTGGTGGTCACTCAAACCACTATCGCAGGGAAGCGCCACTCGCGCAAGTACCCCTGCCGATAGTAACGGCACATCCATTACAATGTTTTTCGTCACTTCTTGCAACACTAAACCCGTTCCGTTTCGATTCGCGGCCAGCGCTGAACCTCTACCGACGTATCACCAGCGTTCCTTAAGTTCAGTCTCAGTACCAAATTGGACCACCCTTACAACCTCCGTATTTGCGCAAAATCGGCAATATTTGCCCCGTTTCCAATGCTTTCGGCCCTGGTCGCCGCCAAACTTTCCGAAAAAGATGTTGCTGCCCATGAAACTTTTCTCGGCTTTTTTCGTCTTTACTGGTGAGGGTAACGATAAGCTGAATGTGGCGGAGATCGAACATCATGATGACAATTGCTAAACACCCGCCCCTCGTGGAAGACCTGCGAAATCATTCGCAGGAGCAGATTGCTGAACTGCGCCTGCTGCTTCATTCCGGAGCTCCGTCGCGGCCAGATCCGCGCCGGCCCGGCTTCTTTGAAGTCGAAGGGTCTTCGAGCATTTATTACGTTTTTAAATATCCTTCGGGAACGAAGGTAATGCTGATAGGTGTGTGGGAACGCGACAGCGATCCCGTCGCAGACCTCGTGGCTTGCACCTGTCCGGCGGCGTAACCTCTGAATTCCTCCCAAAAGTACATGGAACTTGGAAGCGCTCCGGCCCTGCCGGGGCGCTTTTTAGTCTTCGTCCATTTCCAAGGCTGCTGAGTTGATGCAGTATCGCAGTCCCGTCGGCTGGGGACCATCCTCGAAGACATGCCCCAGGTGCGCGTCACACTGGCTGCACTTCACTTCCGTCCGGGCCATGCCATGGCTGGCATCGGTTTCCGTCTCCACGGCCTCCTCGCTCGCCGGGGCGTAGAAACTCGGCCATCCGGAGCCGGAGTGGTATTTTGTATCAGAACGAAACAAGCGCTGTCCGCAGCACACGCACTTGTAGACCCCCGGCGTATTCGTGTCCTCATACTCTCCCGTAAAAGGCGGTTCAGTTCCCTTCTGTCGGGTCACATAGTACTGATTCGACGTGAGTTGTTTCTTCCAAGCGGCTTCGTCCTTGCGGATTTTCCCTTCCATTGCCTTCCCCAATCCCTCTTCGTATTTGGCCTTCGCCTTGCACCACTTAGCTATCAGATTCGCCTCACCGGGTCGACGATTCGCCCCATACCTCCCGGAGTCTCGCTACACTAGGATTCTAACTTGAAAGCAGCCATGTAAGGAAACCTCGAAAAGCCAGTCTCAGACAAGCGCCTAAGCCGCCGGGCGAGAATTGCCCGCCCCGTCCGCGTTCGCCCGTCCGAGCCGCGCGACGACCACTTCGAAGACTTGCCCATCAGCGTGAACGCCTCGAAAACCGGCATCTATTTCGCCTCACGCCTTCACTCCTATTATCCCGGTATGCGTGTCTTCGTCACTTTTCCCTACTCTTCACCGCACGATCCCATGAACTGCGAATATGTCGCGCAAGTCGTTCGCGTGGAAAAGCTGGAAAACGGCAAAACTGGCGTAGCTGTTCATCTTAAAATGAGCATGAACTACAATGCCGGTGGGCCTGCAAGCCCAGGAAGCCGAAGTTGAAGATACTCGCCCGTTCATCCCGTAACTAGGCGCCCGGACTCTTCATTGGAAAACCGCGGTTGACACAGACAATGATTTTCTTTATTTTCGTACTATGAGCTCTCGGGCGCATCTCCACCATCATCATCACGGCCACACGCCGCGCCCGATGAGGTGTGCATAGAGTTTCGCTACACATAGCACTCATCGGCCCGCTGGCGCAGTAAGCCCCAGCGGGTTTTTTGTTTTCCGGCACTTTGTGATCGGGAGGAAAGCAACGTGAACTTCGACTTCGACAAACTGGGCGGGCTCGTCCCCGCCATCATTCAGGACCACCGCTCCGGCGACGTCCTCATGCTCGGCTTCATGAACTCCGTCTCGCTCGCGGAAACCCAGCGCTCTGGCGAAGTCGTCTTCTTCAGCCGCTCGCGCAATAAGTTATGGAAAAAAGGCGAAGCCAGCGGACACATCCTCAAAGTGCGCGAGCTACGTGTCGATTGCGATGCCGACGCCCTTCTTATCAGCGTCGAAGCCATCGGCCCCGGCGTCTGCCACGAAGGCTATCGCAGTTGCTTCTTCCGCAAGCTGGAACCCGATGGCACGAGCAAAATCACTGAGGACCGAACCTTCGCTCCAGAAACCGTCTATGGCCGGGAGAAACAGCCATGAGCAGCCTAAAACTCGGCATCCCCAAAGGCAGCTTGCAGGAGGCTACGCTCGAGCTTTTCGCCCGTGCAGGCTGGAAGATCACGCTCAGCTCGCGCAGTTATGTTCCCACCATCGATGATCCTGAAATCGAATGCCTGATGGTCCGCGCACAGGAAATGGCCCGCTACGTTGAAACCGGCGCCCTCGACGCCGGAATCACCGGCCACGACTGGGTCGTCGAAACCGGCGCGGCCGTTGACGAACTCTCTGAACTCGTCTACGCCAAGCAACGCCTCGCTCGTGTTCGCTGGGTTCTCGCCGTTCCCGAGGACTCGTCAATGCGCGAAGTCCGCGACCTCCAAGGCAAAACCATCGCCACGGAAGTCGTCCAAATCACGGAGAAATATCTCGCCCGCCACAGCGTCAAAGCTCGCGTCGAGTTTTCCTGGGGCGCAACCGAAGTCAAAGTCCCTCAGCTTGCCGACGCCATCGTGGAAGTCACGGAAACCGGCTCGTCGCTCCGCGCGCATCGTCTTCGCATCGTGGATACCGTTCTGGAATCCGCTACCGTTTTCATTATGAATCGCGCAGCCGCCGCCGAACCGTGGAAACGAGAGAAAGCGGAAAACCTGATCCTCATGCTGCAAGGCGCCATCGCCGCAGCCAGCAAGGTCGGTTTGCTCCTCAACGTTCACCGCGACGATCTGAGCGCCGTTCTCGACGTATTGCCGGCTCTTAAGAACCCCACCATCTCGGCTCTCAGCGATCCCGATTGGGTCGCCGTAAACACCATCATCGAAGAAGCCGTGGTTCGCCAGATCTTGCCTAAACTCAAAGCCGCCAAGGCTCAGGGCATCGTCGAGTATCCCCTGAACAAAATCGTGCTCTGATGCGCATATTGAAACTCACCTCCGCCGTCGAAAAAAATCTGCTCCGGGCGCGCCACGAGCGAGACCTGCAAGCCGAGCGCGTCGCCGCCGCCATCATCGCCGACGTACGCAAACGCGGTGACGCTGCCCTCTTCGCCTACACCAAAAAATTCGACGCCATCGATCTCCGCCGCACTAGCCTCTGGATTTCCAAACGCGAAATCGTCGCAGCCCGCAAACAGGTCCCTCCCGAATTCCTCGGCGCCATCCGTCATGCCGCCGCCAATGTTCGCCGCGTCGCCGAAAAACAACTCCCGCAGGAGTGGATCATCGGCGTCGACTCAGGCTTCACCGTCTCCCAACTCGTCCGCCCCATCGACTCCATCGGCTGTTACGTTCCCGGCGGCCGTTTCGCTCTCGTCTCCACGCTCCTCATGACCGTCATCCCCGCGCAAGTCGCTGGCGTTCCGCGCATCATCGTCGTCTGCCCCAAGTTCAACCCTGAACTCCTAGCGGCAGCCAGCCTCCTCGGCGTCGATAAAATCGCCCGTATCGGCGGCGCGCAAGCCATCGCCGCCCTCGCTTACGGCACCAAAAGCATCCCTCGCGTCGACAAACTCTTCGGCCCGGGCAACCGTTTTGTCACCGCCGCCAAGCAACTTGTCTCGAGCGATTGCGCCATCGATCTCCCCGCAGGTCCCACCGAAGCTATCGTCCTCGCTACATCCGGCAAACCCAGATTCATCGCCGCCGATCTTCTCGCCCAGGCTGAACACGCGCCCGACGCCGCCAGTTTTCTCGTCACTCCCTCACAGAAACTTGCTCGCGCCGTCCAAGCCGAAGTTGAAAGCCAACTCGCAAAGCTTCCCTCCGAAAATCCCGCTCATTATTCCACGCGCCACACCGGCGCCATTCTCCTCGCTCCCTCTCTCGCCGCCGCCTGCGAGTTCACCAGCCGTTTCGCGCCGGAGCATCTCAGCCTCCCCTTTTCGCAAGACCTCGCCCTGAAAAATATTTCCGCCGCAGGCACCGTTTTTCTTGGTTTCCTGGGCGCGCAGCCGTTCGGCGACTATATCTCCGGCAGCAATCACGTCCTGCCCACCGGTGGCTGGGCACGCACGCGCGGCGGCCTTTCCACCGCCGATTTCGTCAAATGCATGAGCGTGCAAACCTTCATGCGCGCTGGCTTCGAGCATCTCGCAACCGATGCGATAACATTGGCCCGCGCCGAAGGCTTGCTCGCTCACGCCAACGCCATCAAGATCCGTATGAAAAGAAATCCCGGGGTTCGCCGATGAAACCGCAACTCCCCATTCGCCAGGCTATTCTCGACCGCCGCACTTACGAGGCACCCGCCGAAGGTCGCCTTGGAAAAATCCGTCTCGATTTTAACGAGAACACGGCGGGCTGCTCACCCGCCGTTCTCCGCGCGCTGGCGAAGATCACGCCAGAGCAATTCGCGATGTATCCCGAATACGAAAAGCCTACCCAGCGCCTCGCGCGCTATTTCGGAGTCCGCCCCAGCGAACTTCTCCTTACCAACGGCGGCGACGACGCGCTCCGCGTCTTCTTCGACACCTTCGTTGACCCCGGCACCACCGTCCTCATCTGCGAGCCCACTTTTCCGATGTACCGCTACTGGGGCGAAATTGCCGGAGCACGCATCGAAGCCCTCCGCTACGGCCCGCAGTTCGAGTTTCCTCTCGACCGCGTTCTCATCGCTCTGCGCAAAAAACCTCGCCTCTTTTTTCTCGCCAATCCCAACAATCCCACCGGCACACTAGTCGCACCTGCCGCGCTGAAAAAAATCATCGCCGCGGCCACGCATACCGTCGTCATTCTCGACGAAGCCTACGCCGAATTCGCCGGCGCCACCGCAATCCCCTGGCTCCGCAAATATCCGCATCTCTTCGTCGCACGCACGTTCTCAAAAACCGCCGCGCTCGCCAGCCTTCGCCTCGGCGCGGTCCTCGCACAAGCCGGCTCCGTCGCCCTTCTCCGCCGCGCTATGCCTCCCTTCCCTGTCAATCTCGCCGCGCTCGTCGCCGCCGAAGCCGCCGTTGCGGACACTCGCACAATGCGCGGTTACGTGAGCACCGTAAAACGTCTCCGCTCCTGGTTCGCAACCGAACTCCAGAAAATCGGCGTCACCACTTTCCCCAGCGCTGGAAATTTTCTTCTCGCTAATTTCGGTCCCACAGGTCCTGCTCTTTTCACAAAACTCGAACGCCAGGGCATCCTCCTCCGCGATCGCAGCCGCGACATGGGTCCCGGCTTCGTCCGCATCACCATCGGCACCGAACAAGAAATGCGCCAACTCCTCAAAGCGATTCAGAAAGGCTGAACCACGCATTCCATGCCACGATCCGCCGCCATTCACCGGAAGACAAACGAAACCGATATCCGCCTGAAGCTGAATCTCGACGGCCGCGGGAAAGTCCGCATCTCCACAGGCATTCGCTTCTTCGACCACATGCTCGATCTAGTCGCCCGCCACGGCGCGATCGATCTCGAAATCACCGCCAAAGGAGATCTGGACGTCGATCAGCACCACACCGTGGAGGACGTCGGCATCGCCCTCGGTGAAGCCGTGCAAGCAGCCCTGGGCTCGAAACGCGGAATCCTGCGCGCCGGATATTTCCTCATGCCCATGGACGAAACCCTGGCCGCCGCTGCCATCGACTTTGGCGGCCGCGCCTACTGCGTCGTGCCACTGGAAATATTCCGCGCGAAACGCGTCGGCGATTTCCAAACCGAGCTGCTCGAGGATTTTTTTCGCGGCTTCGCGCAAGCCGCCGCCGCTAACGTCCATCTGCGCGCTGCTGTACGGCCGCTCCTCGCATCATCAGGTCGAAGCCATGTTCAAAGCTTTCGCCCGTGCCCTGCGTTTTGCCGTCTCCCGCGACAAGCGCCTTCGCAGCGTTCTTCCCAGCACAAAGGGCTGCTATGAAGATCTCTCTTCGTCGAATACGGCGCAGGCAACGTCACCAGCGTCGAGCGCGCGCTGCGCCGCCTGGCGTGCAAATCCGGAGCGCGTCGACGCGCCGAGAAAGCATCGCCAACGCCGAAGCCATCGATTCTCCCCGGCGTCGGCCACTTCTCGGCCTTAATCGCGTGCGCTCGACGAGCGAAATCTCGCCGCCGCCCTGGTCGACGCCATCGATCGCGGCGTTCCCTTTCTCGGCATTTGCCTCGGCCTGCAGGCTCTGTACAACTCCAGCGAAGAAGCTCCCGAGCGATCCGGGCCTCGGCATTTTCCCCGGCAGGGTTCGCGCGCTGCCCGCCAACGTCAAACTCCCGCACATGGGTTGGAATCAAGCTGCGGCGCGCGCAACCATCCGCTCTTGCTCGAAGGCATTCCGCCCGACGCATACTTCTATTTCGCGCACTCCTATGCGGCGCCGGACGCAGCGGCGAATCGCCGTCGCTCTCTGCAACCACGGCGCGGCCTTCGCCGCCGTGGTCGAACAACGCAATATCTTCGCCGTGCAGTTCCATCCCGAGAAAATCGGCGACGCCGGTGCGCGGCCTTCGCCAAAACTTCGTGCTGACGGGCTAGCGGGGCGCATGACGCTCGCCCGCCGCATCATTCCCTGCCTCGACACCGACGGCGCTCGCGTCGTCAAAGGCGTCAAATTTGTCGGTCTTCGCGATGCCGGCGATCCCGCCGCGCTCGCCGCTCGCTACAACGCCGAAGGCGCCGACGAACTCGTCGTCCTGGATATCGCCGCTTCCCGCGACCGCCGTCCCACTTTTCTCGAAACGATTCGCCGCGTCGCTGCCGAACTGCTCCATTCCTCTCACCGCCGGCGGCGGCATCCGCTACGGTGGAAGAGGGCCGCGCCGTTCTGCGCGCCGGCGCCGACAAGGTCACCGTGAATACTGCCGCGCGTGCGAGCGCCCCGAACTGATCTCCGAACTCGCACGCGAATTCGGCTCGCAAGCCGTCGTGCTGGCCATCGATGCCAAGCGCCGTCAACGATCGTTGGGAGGCTTACCGTGCGCGGCGGCCGCGAATCCACCGGTCGCGACGCCGTCGAAATGGGCGCAGCAAGGCGTCGCCTGCGGCGCCGGAGAAATTCTGCTCACTTCCATCGATCGCGACGGCACGCAAGCGGCTTCGACATTCCTCTCACGGCGGCCATTTCGCGCGCGGTCTCCGTTCCCGTTATCGCTTCCGGTGGCGCAAAACTCCCCGAGCATTTCGCACAAATCTTTTCCGAAGGTGCAGCCGACGCCGCGCTGGCCGCCTCCATCTTCCACGACAGCGTGCAATCCATTCGCGAACTGAAACACTTTCTCGCGGCTCGCAACATCGAGGTCCGCCTCCCGTGTTGATCGCCCTGCTCTCAACCGCAGGTTGTAGGGGCACGATTCATCGTGCCCTCGCTGATCGGCTCGCTGTCGGCCGTACGCTCAGCTCCAGCCCGGTGCTCACCCAATGCTGATTCCCTGCATTGATCTGCAAGGCGGGCAGGCCGTCCAACTCGTCCACGGCCGCAAGCGTGAGCTCGCCGTCTCCGATGTTTTCGGCCTCCTCGAAAAATTCAAATCCTATGCCTGGCTCCATCTCATCGATCTCGACGCCGCCATCGGCACCGGCGACAACAACGCGCTCGCCCGCAAACTCTGCCTCCAAGCTCGCAGGCGCTACAAACTGAGAGTTCGCGTTGGCGGCGGCATTCGAACCCTCGCTCGCGCGCGGGAAATCAGTAAGTGGGGCGCCGACCAAATCATCATTGGCAGCGCCGTTTTTCTCGAAGGAAAAATCAATTCGCGTTTCCTCCGCAATCTCACCAATAAAATAAATCCCGTTCGAATCGTCATCGCCCTCGACACCGCAAAAGGCCGCATCACCATCAACGGGTGGCGCCGCCGTCTCGAATTCAGTCCTGAAGACGTCATGTCCCAACTCGAACCTTTTTGCGGCGCCTTCCTCTGCACCGACGTCGACCGCGAAGGAACCATGTCCGGCGCAAATCTCGATTGGTTTCGCAAAGTTCGCGCCGCCACAACGCATCCCATCATCGCCGCCGGCGGAGTCAAATCGAAGCGCGAAATCTCCGCGCTCGAAAAAATCGGCATGGACGCCGCCGTGGGCATGGCCGTCTACAAAAATCGCCTCCGCTAACTGTAGGGTCATCCTTCCGAGGATGACCGTTTCCTCCCGCCGTCGTAGGCGTCCATCTGAGGACGACCGCTCTTCCCTTGCAACTCTTGCTTCTCCTCGATTTCTCCGCGCCTTCTGTGCCTCCTCTCCGATTTCTGCGTTAATCCTCTTTTTCGATTCAAGTGCTGAACAGCTCATCCAGACTTGCGCCTATACGCAGTTGCGATACGATACGGAACCATGCGCATAACAAGTCTGCTGTTCCTGATTCTTCTCCCGTGCTGCGCCGCAAGTCACGCCCAAACCGCGGCACCGGTTCCCGCTTCGCTGCCCTTCACAATCAAGCCTCTCGGCAACAACGTCTACGCCGCCGTCGACGTTCCCAAGGGCGGTGCTGGTTCGAACTCCGGCTTTGTGATCGGCGACGATGGCGTCGCTGTGATCGACACGTTCGTGAATCCCGCCGCCGCGAAACAGCTGCTAGCGGAAATTCAGAAGCTCACCAAACTGCCCGTAAAATTTGTGATCAATACCCACTACCATCTCGATCACGTCGCTGGCAATGGCGTTTTTGCGCAGGCAGGTGCGGCGATCGTGGGCCACAAAAATGTTCGCACGTGGATTCACACGGAAAATTTGAAATTCTTTGGTAAGGACATCAAGCCCGAACAAAAAACCATGGTCGATGGGCTTGTTGCTCCCAATATCGCCTACGATTCATCCGTCGACTTGTATTTGGGCTCGCGCAAGATTCTCGTCCGCTATTTTCCTGGCCATACAGGCGGCGACTCTGTCGTCACAATTCCCGATGCTCAGGTCGTTTTTTGTGGCGACCTCTTCTGGCGCAAAACGCTGCCAAATCTGATCGACGGTACCACCGACAAGTGGGCTGCCACGGATGCGAAGCTGGCTGCGGAAACCCCCAAGGCCACCTTTATGCCGGGACATGGCGATGTCGGAAACGCATCCGACGTTCAGGAGTTCGTCGGATACCTAACCGGATTGCGCTCGATGCTGGCTAAACCGGTGCAAGATGGCCTGATGGACGACGCGCTGGTTAACGCAGTGCTTCCCGGCTTGAAGGAAAAGTACGGCAGCTGGGATTTCTTCGATTACTTTGCCAAGCGTAATATTCTGGATACCGCAAAAGAACTGCGCGGCGACAAGAAAATTCCTCAGCCCGCAGCGGAATAATTTGAAAACTCCCGGCCGCGCAAGCTTGCTATGAGAGCTTGCCCGTTTCCTGACAATTCTTTTCTTGGTTCCTATCGCAAGTAGGCGTCCGTGATGTACTGCTGGACCATGCGCTGAGTGTTGAAGAAAGAACCGTTGATGGCGATGGCGTGCTGCATGATCTGGATGTACTGCCGGGGCTCTTTGTAAAACATCGGGAGAATAATGTTTTCTAGCTTCAAGTAGAGCGCTTCGGCTTCTTTGGTACTGTCCGTCGTAACATCATCCGGGTCAATGGAGCGGCGAGGTTCGCCGATCGACCATCCGGTTACACCTTCGATGTGCCCTTCCGCCCACCACCCGTCAAGAATGCTCAGGCTTGGGACTCCGTTGAGGGCGGCTTTCATGCCGCTGGTGCCGGAAGCCTCGAGAGGAAACTGCGGCGTGTTGAGCCAAAGATCCACGCCGGATGTTATTTTTCCGCCGAGGTCGAGATTGTACTCGTCGAGGAAAACCACGGGAACGGCCTTCCGCAGCGCCTTTTTCGCATGGAAAATGTGCCGGATGATGTCCTTGCCGCCGGTGTCGTTGGGATGCGCTTTGCCGGCATAAATAATCTGAAAATGTCCTGCGTTCTTGGCAATCTGGCGCAAGCGGTCCAAGTCAGAAAGAATCAGGTCCGCGCGTTTGTAACCAGTCGCACGGCGTGCAAACCCAATCGTGAAGGCTTCTTCGTCCAGCGTGAGACCAGTTTTCTGACGCACGGCCTCGAGAAGGTCGTGCTTGGCGATAAGATGCGCGGTCCACACTTCTTCGGGAGGAAGTCCGAGCGCGCTCCTGAGGCTGTAGTTGTCTTCGCGCCACTGCGCGATATGGCGGTCGAAGAGCTGCTGATATGGAATTGACGTCCAGGTCCCCGCGTGAACGCCGTTCGTGATGGCTTCGATGGGAACTTCCGGGAACATCTGTCGCGAAGTGACCCCGTGCTGTTTAGCCACACCGTTGACGTAGGTGCTGAGGCTCAGCGCCAGGTACGTCATATTCAAATGGGCGCCGCGGGCCGCGGCTTCCTGCAAATCCGGAAAATTCTGTTCAGATTGAAGTGAGCGCTTCACGAGTTCGGCGACAGAAGCGTCCTTGAGATCGAAAAATTTGCTCTGCTGCGGAAAGACGCGAGTGAGGTATTCGATCGGAAAACGGTCGTGGCCGGCGGGCACGGGCGTGTGCGTCGTGAAAACGCACCTGGCACGGACTTTTTCGATGTCATCGCCGTTGATGGCCGTGCGCCCGGCTTTCAACGCTTCTGCCCCGAGCAATTCCAGGGAGAGCAGAGCGGCATGGCCCTCGTTCATGTGATAGCGCGTGAGATCTTCGTATCCCAGCGCGCGAAGCATGCGCACGCCCCCAATTCCCAGAAGAACCTCCTGGCACAACCGGTAATAAGAATCGCCGCCGTAAAGACCGCCAGTGAGGTTGCGGTCCCATTCCGCGTTGGAAGGAAGGTCGGCGTCGAGAAAATAGACGGGCACTACGAAGCCGCGCACGCCCTTAACGTCATAGCGCCAGCAGCGAAGCTCGACCCGCCGATTTTCCAAGGGCACGGATACGCGCGCGGTTTCTTCCTTGAGAAAATCCTCGACGTTCCAGACCACCGGCTCCTCCGTTTGGGAGCCGTCCTCAGAGAGATGCTGAGAGAAGTATCCCCTGCGGTAGAGGAGAGATACGGCCACCATGGGAAGACGAAGGTCCGCGGCGGCACGGATGGTGTCACCGGCAAGAACGCCGAGCCCGCCGCTGTAACTGGGCATGGCGTTCTCGAGCGCAATCTCCATGGAAAAGTAGGCGACAAACCGTTTGACTGAATTCGCGTGCGTGGACATCTCTCTCGTTTCTCCGTTAAGCGGCGGAAGCGCAGCCATGCGGGAAAAATGGGCAACGATTGACCTTCAATTGTCGGGGAAACGCCACGCTCAATCAAGCAAGTAGAAGTGGTTGGTTGCCATGTGCATCTCACTTCACACAAAAGGCTTCGCGCCTTGAGAAATGGGAAGATAGGGAACAATGTTTGTCCCGCCTAGACCGTCACTCTCGCGTCTCCCATTTTTCCGTTCGTCAAATCCCATTCCCTAGCGTCTCTTTCCCTGCGGTGGGGCGAGCCGAGGGTGTTGGGCGAGTGAGCAAATCGACGTACTCCTTGTAAAACTTTTCTTTGTCGAGGTCTTTTTGGACTTCGACGAGAACCTCGCCCATTCCGGGTTGATGGCCGGGTGCCCACGCCAGCGTGTCGCCGTAAGAAGCGCCGTGGTCCACTTGCACATCGACGTAGAGCTTTTGCCACTTGGTGATGACGCTTGGGTCGAGCCATGCGACGGCCTCGAGTTCGTCCCAGAGGTAGTTGGCTTCCGCATATTTCGCGACGTACTGCGCCGCGGGAGTGGGGCTTTTGGCGACCTGCGCGATGAGGCGCTGCTCCATGCGCGTCTTGACGGAAATGTCCACGGTGGTGAGGACGATGCGCGGCCAGTGGGCGTGGAGCACGGCGTGAGAGGCTTCCGGATCCATCCAGAAATTAAATTCGCGGCGCGGGCTGAGGTTGAATTCGGGGTCGTCGGCTTGAGGATTCATGCTACCTCCCATGACGATCAACTCCTTCGTTAGCTCGGGGAAGTGCGGGTCCAGAGCAATGGCCACGGCGAGGTCGGTCATCGGTCCGGCAGCGTAAATGGTGACTTCATGCGGGTACTGATGGACCATGCGGACCATGAAATTGGCGGCGTACTCGGCCGAGGGTTTGGTCGTGGGAGCGCCTTCGGGCATGGGCGGATTGTCGTAGGGGCCATGGACGGCGTAGCCCCTTGCGAAGTTCCAAGCACCCTGATAGATGACTTTGCCGTAGAGCGTTTCCCATTTGGCGATGTATTCCTTGGAATTTACCAGCGGAAACGCAGCGCCGGGAAGAACGGGGATGTCTGTGCGGCCAACGATTTCGAGCATGCGGAGAGTGTGTTGTACTTCCTCGTCGCGCCAAGCGTCGCCGGTGAGGACAGTGATGCCGAGGACATCGGTGTCCGGCGAATTTATGAGCGCGAGAATGGCCTGCATGTCCGTGCCGCCGGGACCGGCGGCATCCTGGTCGATAATGACCTTGCGTTTGGTCTGGGCTTGAAGCGGAAGAGCGAAAAGCGCGGCGAAGAGGAATAGGAACGCGAGGGAGCGACCCTTGGCCCCACGTGATGCCGCGGCCCCAAAAGGGCCGATCATTCTAGTTAACAAATTGCCCCCCTCCCCTCCACTCCACTTTTTTTGTAAGTGCGGATTCTAAAGGGTTTTAAGTGCTGTGTTTCTGGAAGTGCAGATTCTAAACGAGTTATGGGTGTAATTTTTGTAAGTGCCGATTCTAAAGGGGTTAATGACTGTTGCAAGTTGACTTGTGACTCAGGGAAGAAGCCAAGCCGACACGCTGAAGAGCTGCTCTGGCAGGATTGGGGCAGGCAGCAAGCGGATGGGAGGAGGGACGAAGCGATACGGTGCGCTCGAAGGGCAGCTGTTCGGAGATTAGCGTTGATGATCACAGGGAATGGTAGCACGATAGTTACCGATTGTCTATATTAAAGTTAAGGTCATTCGAATGACCTGTGGAAAACTTCCATGGACAGGAAAATTGAAGTTGGTCAAAAAACGACAGGCCCACCGAGACTGAGGTGGGCCGGCCGGGAACGAGCTGAGAGTGCTGTGTATTGGACACGGTTTAGAAAGTAAGCTTGAGACCAAATTGCACGAGGCGCGGATTGTTGACGGTGGCGGCGATGGAGCCGAAGCCAGAGGCAGCGAAATCAGGGATGCCAAGGCTACCGGTGCTGTTTGGTGTGGCGAATTGCGCATGGTTGAAGAGGTTGAAGAACTCGGCACGGAAGTTCAGGCCCATGTTCTCCCATGGAAGTTGGAACTGCTTGATGACGGAGAAGTCTGTGTTTACAAAATCCGGTCCCGTGACTGGTGTGCGAGAGGCATTCCCAAGCTCGCCGTTCGCAGGCTGAGCAAAGCAGGCGGTATTAAACCACTCGTTGACGGTATGGGGGCCGGCATTGGGATTGCAGCCGGAGATCAAATCCGGACGTGCCAGGCTGTTCGCGTTGTTGTTGAAGAAGCCGACGCCTGAATTGTTGTTGCTGGTCACGATAAAAACCGGAAAGCCAGAGGTGATTTTCTCAATGACAGTGACTTGCCAGTTGCCGAGGAGGTTGTCGACGGGGCCGCTCCACTGAGAGCCCCACTGTTTGCCTTTGCCGAAGGGCAGGTCGTAGATGACGCTGGCGGTGAAGTTGTTGTTGAGGTTCAAGCCGGACAGCGCCCAATCGAGAGTTTGCCAGTTGGGCAGCGGGAAATAGGTGGCCCCGTAATTGGAACCGAGGCCATCGGCAAAGCCAGTGTCATAAGTTCGGGAATACGTGTAACCAACGAGAGCGTAGAGGCCGTGGCGCGCGCTCTTGGTTTCCGCTTTGATTTGCAGACCGTTGTAGTGGGCTTTGCCCTGGTCAGTGGTCTCTAAAATTGTGTTGAAGGGGAAGTTTGCTGCGTATGGCGATGTGAAGGATGCTCCACCGGGGCCACAGCCACGCGTGTAGCCGGAGACTGTACCGCAAGCGCCGGGCGAGCCGATGTTTATGTTGTTCCCGAAGACCAGAATGTGAGAGCTGCGTGAGCCGGCGTAACCGACGGTGAGGACGATATCGCCAGGGAGTTGGTGCTCGACATTAATGTTGAACTGCTGGACGCGGCCGAACTTAAAGTCGACATTCTGGGCCTGAATCGTTCCCGTGAAGGTGGCGGCAGTCGGCGGTGCGGTGAAAACCTGGAAGCCGTCAGAGATGTTAAGTGCACTTGGTTTTTGACCAAAGGTCGTGGCGCACGCAGCGGTCGCAAAGGTGCAGCCGCCGCCAAAGGAGAAGAGATCCGATTCGGCGTAGTAGGGAGGGTTTTGCCACAGGCCTTGAGCTCCCTGATTCCAAGAAGAATCGTGATAAATGGCATAGCCGCCGCGAACGGCAGTTTTGTCGCTTCCGCGGGGCTTCCAGGCGACGCCAATGCGCGGCTCGAGCGCAGTCTTGTCCCACTGTATGCCGGCATACTTGTTGGCACCTTGGCCGGCGATGAGGAATGTGCCGGTGGCAGGGTCGAAATTCGCCTGGCGGTTCTCGACCTCGGAGATCGGTGTGGTGAAATCCCAAGCCAAGCCTAGGTTGAGAGTGATGTTGTTGGTCAAACGCCAGTCGTCCTGGACATAGGGGCGGAAAATCTTCCAACGGCGGCCGGTAGTGGGACCTTTGAAGGTCTGATCGTGGATGGCCAGGCTGGTCAAGCCCATGAGGAGATCTGCTTCGGGATTACCGGTCCACCCACCGGTCATTTCCCAGAAGCCATCCTGGAAGCCCTCGGTCTTTGTGTTCATCTGCATGGCGCGAACGGACATGCCGACCTTGATGTCGTGCTTGCCGCGAATCATCTCGAGAGAATCGCCGATGGAGAAGACATTGGTCCCACCCTGGAAGGGAGAGAAGCCGCGATCACCAACCGAGAAGTAGTTGCCGAGAACTTCAGAGATGGTCAGCCCGCAACTGACGCCGGAAGGAGCGCACGTGTTGCCGGAAGAACAGTCGAGATTCGCGCCGGGAATGCCGAGCTTAGCGGCAGTGCAGGTTCCCGTTCCTTCGGAAGTGATGTAGTTGAAGATGCGATTGTAGCCACCGCTGATCTGATTGATGGTATTCGGGGAAAAGACGTGCGTCTCGCCCAGGGCGATGTTGCGGCCGTGATTGATGATGCCCTGGTTGCTGGCGAAGAAGAAGGACTCGGTCAAATTGCCGATGCCGCCGCCGCCAGGGACGTAGGAAGTGGCCTGATCATAGCTGAAGCGCGCGAACGCGGTATCAGAGGAGGAGAAGGTGTTATCGAGTCTGACGTCAAACCTGGTTTCGTCCAAAGAGCGAACAGGCTCGTTGAGGAAGTTGAAGTCGCTTCCGGGGTTGTTGGCGTTTGCATGGGGATAGAGGGCGATGAGCTGCTTGCCGATGTTGTTGAAGAGGCCTGCGGGGATCTTGTTGCAGGATACGCCGACTGCCTGGCTGCCATTGCCCGCGGGATTGGCGGGAGTGGCACCATTGAGCGGCAGCGGATTGCCAAGAGCGTCGCACTGAAAATTGGTGCCGTTGGGACTGCCGGTCACATTGGGATTGAAGACCGCGCCGACGGGGCTAGGCGCTCCGAAGGCATCGTGGGAAAAATCGCCAGCGCGCATGGCATCGGTGGGGACAAGACCGGTAAAGACGACGCCGTGGCGCTGATACTTTTGTTCTCCATCGATGAAGAAGAAGGTTTTGTTTTTGCGAATGGGGCCGCCGATGGAGCCTCCGAATTGATTCAAATTGAACTTTTCGGCGGAGGTGGCGAAGAAGCTTTTGGCGTCGAGAGAGGTGTTGCGGAAGAATTCAAAAAGAGAGCCATGGAAATCGTTGTTGCCGGATTTTGTGGTGACAAGGACGGTTGGTCCCGCACGCGTGCCGTATTCGGCGGAATAGTTGTAGGTGAGAACTTTGAATTCCTGGATGGAATCGATCGAGGAAAGAATAGCAATACCGCCGGCAGTCAATTCGTTGTTGTCGTTGCCGTCGAGGAGCCAGTCGGTGCTGTTGGGGCGGGAGCCGCCGACGGAAAGAGAGAAGGAGCCGCGCGCGGAGACTTCGCTGCTGGGGGCGCCGTTGAAAAAGCTGTTGTTGTTGGTTTCCTGCGTGGTGCCCGGCGTGAGCGTGGCGAGCTGGACGAAGTTGCGGCCATTGAGAGGAAGCTGGGATACTTCCTGGGCGGTGATGACCTGGCCAAGGGAAGGATTAGTGGTCTCGACCGCGACGGCCGAGCCCGAGACTTCCACTGTTGACGCGACGGTTGACGGCGCAAGCGTAAAATTCAGTTCGCGTGCTTCATCGACTTGCAGCCGAAGGTCTTTGCTCTCGGCAGTTTGAAAACCCTGAAATTCGACACGCAGCGTGTAGATTGATACCGGCAGCAAGGGAATGAGGTAGTGACCAGCATCATCGGTTTTTGTCTGGCGGGAGACGCCGGTGCCTTGGGAGGTGGCAGTGACAGTGGCGCCCGCAATGGATGAGCCGGATTTGTCCAAGACCGTGCCGGAAAAACTGCCGGTAGCCTGTCCGTAGACAGCCGGAGAAACGCAAAGAGCGAGAATTGAGCCCAACAGAAGAATAAGAATTCTGAACCTCATGAATTACACCCCTTTCGAGAACCCCTTTTTATGACGATTGCGTTGCCCAGCCCACTCAGAAGATGGATGACTCGCGTGCCAGCGCGAGGAAAAGCTGCACCGCCAGGTATTCGTTCCAAGTGATGTGCCTGACGAGAACGCGTGAACATACGGGAAGGCAAGTGCGGGATCGTGGCACAAACTGCGGAAATAATCTTTGCATCCACCGCGAACATGAACAAATTTTAATACTCTCCAGAATGCTCCCCCTGTTGCACCAGTGCGATTAGGCTAGCGTCCGGTTGAGAGAAGTGTCAAGGCAAAAGTAAAGTCAAAAAATGTACGTGGTGGATAACTTATGAAGAGATTTTAATTTTTGCCATGCATTCAACATTTTTATGATGGAACCGGCGGAAAAAGAACTTCCGAAGCAGCTTGATGCCGTGCCGCGATGGGGCGAAGTGGAAACCAGAATTGCGGGATGTCGGCTATAATCACGCACCGTGAGCGCGAAAAACATTTTGGATGGAGTGCGCGTCGTGGAGTTGAGCGAAGCGCTTGCAGGGCCTTACTGCGCGATGCTGCTGGGAGATTTTGGGGCCGACGTAATCAAGATCGAGAGGCCCGGCGTGGGGGACCAGTCTCGAGGATGGGGACCCCCGTTTGTGAGCGGCGAGTCTGCATACTTTCTGGGAGCGAACCGGAACAAGCGATCGGTTGCGCTGAACTACGATCATCCACGGGGAGCGGAAGCGCTAAGGAAGCTGATTGCGAAGGCGGATATTTTCATCACGAATCAGCCTTCGCTGGCTTCCTTGCAGAAGCGTGGGATCGATGCTGAAACACTGTGCGAAAGAAATCCTCGGCTTATCTACTGCAGCATCACGGGATACGGCTTTACAGGGCCGAAAGCGGGCCGACCTGGATACGATATCCTCGCGCAAGCTGAGGCCGGCGTGATGAGCTTTACAGGCGAGCCGGACGGCGGGCCCATGCGCTATCCCATAGCGATTGCCGACATGACCTGCGGGATGTACTCGGCGATGGGAATTTTGGCGGCGCTCTATGCGCGTGAAAAAACAGGGCGCGGACAATTTTTGGATATGGCGCTGTTCGATTCGCAATTGACGTGGCTGGCGAATATCGGAAGCAGTTACCTGAATGCGAAGGTTCCGCCGAAGCGCTGGGGTAATGCGCATCCCAGCATCGTGCCGTACGAGGTGTTTCGAGGAAGAGATGGACGTTGCTTTGTGCTGGGAGTAGGTACGGAAGCATTGTGGAAGAAATTTGTGCGAATGATGGGGATGGAGAGCAGCGTTGGACAGGACGAGCGATTCCGGTCAAACGCTCTGCGGACGAACAATCGCGGTGCGCTGATCCCGATATTGCAGAAAAAGTTTGATGAGCAGGCGGCGAGCGCGTGGCTGGAACGATTGGCAGCCGTGGAGATTCCTGCGGCGCCGATCAATACAGTGGAAGAGGCAGTAAACGACGCGCAGACCTTGGCGCGGAATATGATTGTGCAAATCGAGCATCCCGCACTCGGGGCGGCGCGCAGCATCGGTAATCCCATTAAGTTTTCGGAGACACCGGTGAGTTACCGGTTCCCGCCGCCGATGCTGGGTGAACATACGAACGAGATCTTGCAAGGTCTTGGCTACACTGAAGAGGAAGTGCGGGGGATGTCCTCGGCGATGAGCTGATAGCGGTACCCGATGGATGTAGCTTGTCTCCCGGCGCGGAAACTTTTGCGGACTGCAATTTGAATTAGAACAGTGAAGGCCTCGCGGAGCCGCCCAGCAGCGAGTTGTTGACGTTGGCGATAGTATGCGTCCCTTCGTTGCCTCCCCAGGAAAAAAGTAGGAAAACTTGTGGGAAACCGCCGGCGCGAAGTGTGAGGCCCGCTGAAAAGCTGTGCAGCCAGTCATTCGAACCGAGGTCGCCGCGGGTCAAAGCGACTTTTCCTTCGTCAACCATAAAGGTGAACCCGAGCGGTAACTTTCCGATGGAATGTTCGAAGCTCTGGCGAAAGAGCATGACATTGGGTGCGCGGAAGCGGAAATCCTGATAACTGCTTAAGGATTGATTGGCGTTGATGTCCGAGCCACCCAGCGTTGGCTGAAAATAGAAGGGCACAACGTTGCCGCCCGGGGTCATGGAGGCGTCTAGAAAGAAGCGGAGCCCCACGCTGCCCTCGAGATCGCGAGTAATCTGCGGGCATTCTGGATGGCTTGACGCGGGAGCGAGGGAACAGTCGTCGGGGCCGTTCGCGTCCCTGGGGAGGAGCCAGCGCGTCGTTTTCTTGTAGATGGCAAATTGATGGGACAGATCGGCCGTCAAGCGTTCAAAGGAAAATGTGGAATTTCCGGGAGCAAAATATTGCCGGTACGCCAGGTCATAGTTGAGACGAAGAAAATCATCGAAAAAGACCGGCCGCGTGCGTATGCCTTCGCCCAATTGAAAAAACGCCGGTTGATTGGTGAGTCCCGGTGCCGTCGCTTCGGTGTAGAGGGTTCCGATGGTAGGGCTAGGTTGATTCAAGCTGGGGCGAATGTCTACGAAGCGGCCATTGATTTCGCCGTAGAGTGACACATGCAAGCGCTGGTAGGCAGGTTTGACCGCGCTGACGCCCACGATGGTCTCTCGCATTCCGTAGAAGGAACGGCCGGCCTCGGCCGAATTCGGACCTAAACCAAAGTAGGTGAGTTTGTTCAGTGATATCGCTTGCGCGTAGATATTGATCACGGAGTGTTCGGGCAGCTCGGTAAGGTTGGCGTTCAGTTGAGGCGGTGTGCCAAAACCGACGCCGATTGGCTGATCTGGTGTATGGACGAGCTTCAAATAAGCGCCTGCGCGCCAAGAACCGTTAATCGAGCCGACAGCGTCTGCATTCCAGCTAGTTCTCCAATTGTCCGTAGATTTGTGGCCGAGATAGGCGATGCCGGCGCCAAAGCCGTTCTGTGGGGCGATACTTCCGACAGCAATGTGCAGCGGATGGCCGGTGAATAGCTCTTGGGCACAGTCGGCAATTTTCTTGAAGTCGCCGCAACTACCCTTGAGTTTGTCCAGTTCGCTCGGAGAGTCAATTTTCCCGGGAGATGGCAGCGGCGAAGGGTCCTGTGCCCGCGCCACTCCGGCGGTGAATAAGAGAAGAACTAAAAAGATGCGCCCCACGAGCCCTCCTTTACTTTCTGGGGGGCTTGGCGGCGTGCGTGTGCAGTATCGCCGTGGCCCGGTGAATGTAGGCGCTAACTTCGCCCTCGGTTTTTAGGGACCTGGGGTCGATGGCGAGAACTGCTGCCAACTCCTCCAAGTGTCTCACCAGGGCTTCTCGGAGGTGAAGCGTCTGTGAGCGCAGGAGAAGCCCGGCGGGCCTATTTGGATTGTAGGAACCTCGCTCAGGTACAGGTACAGGAATTGCATTGGACGGCGTGGCCATCATTTTCCTCCCAGCTTAAAGAATGGAATATCGGAATCGGGGCGCATCTGATCCGAAAGTAAATCGAGAAAGGTTTGAGCTTGTTTTTCGCGGACCGTTCGCTTGGCGTCGCCTTTGAGGAAGAAATTGGTGACGGTCGCTGGGATGCAAGCGTGCTCGAAGATGCGGCAATTGACAGGATCCTCGGTACCCGGGACCACAGTTCCTTTGGGAATGTAGGGCGAAACGGCAATCGCGGGCACCCGCACGCCGAGGCGGTCGAAATTAAAGGCTTCGCCGATGCCGGTGTCGGCGGGCTTGGCGAAATAACCATCGGGGGTGCATTGCGGCGGAGGCACATGATCGTAGATTCCGCCATGTTCGTCGTAAACGATCAGCAACAGCGTGCTTTTCCAAAGCTCTGGATTTGTGCGGATGGCGTTGTAGGTGTTGGCGATGAATCGCTCGCCTTCTTGCACGTTGTGGTCGGGGTGCTGGTCGGAGGCCAGAATCTCGCCGCCACCAGGACCGGCATGATCGTTATAGCAGGGCTCGATAAAACAGTACTCCGGCAGAGTATTGCCTTTGCAGTCGCCGATGAATTGGCTGTAGCTGCCAAAAAGGAGGGGCTGGTTCTTGAGCAGGTTCACAATCTCCATCGTGGAACTCTGCTGGTCGTAGTAGTAGATCTTCGCCGTGCGCCCGGCCTGCACCATGCGCTCGTAGATACTCGAGATCGGGTCCAGGATGTAGAAGATGTCCATGCCAACCTGGCCGAACGAAGTTCCGTAGTGCGCGAACGCGCGATTGCAAATGGTCGGACCTGGAATTGAGGAAAACCATCCGTTGAAAACGGCAAATTGGGTGGCAAGCGTGGAGAGCACCGGCAATTTGTCTGGAGTGAAGTAGTACATGATGTTGTGCGAACGATTGACGTCATTCGTCTGCGTGAAATAATCCTTCACGAATCCCTGCATGTTGGCGATGCGTCCAGGCCCGGGCTGCGCGCCTCCGTAAATTTGAAGATCGACACCCGGAAAATGGTGATCCGGATCTGGATCGAGCTGTCCCTGGAATTTCGCGTTGGGCTGCACCTTTACAATCGCCCCTTGCGTGTCGGGATTTGATTCGTTTCCCGTCAGGCCGTTGATCTTGGGATATCTTTTCTGGCCGTTCTCCATAACCAGACTCAGGCCGCCCAGCATGTGGTCGAAGGAGCGGTTTTCCATCATTAGGACAACAATGTGTTTCAGGTTGTCCAACCCGGCTGACATACACACCCCCGCATTTCAGAGATTTGGCTGGTTCTCCGCAGGTAGTGACTCGAGGGCGGCGAAACGTTTCATCGACTGGAGTCACTATGTGCATAACAGAATAATCGCCCCAGTGTGCGAGTCAAGGAAGGACGACTGGCAGGGTCGCTGAATTCGGAACAACTAGTCCGGTCGGAAATCGACAGACTCGGTATGGGTCGATTGTTTCGCGCGGACAGGGAGGTATGGATGTTCGGATCGCAAGTGCTGGAAGTTGTGATCGGGCTTGTTTTGATCTACCTGTCTCTGAGCATCGGGTGCTCGGGGATTAAGGAAGTCCTTGCGGGAGCATTCTCCATGCGGGCGAAGACACTGGAAAAAGCGATCCGCAACATGTTGAAGAATGGTCCGAATGACTATGCCTCAAAGCTGCTTGGGCATCCCTTGATTCTGGGCACCGCACCCGAGGGAGAAAAGCCTGCTTACATCTCGGCGCGCATGTTTGCGGCGGCCTTGCTCGACGTCGTGGCTCCGGCAGACGCCGCCCAGCCGCGCACGATGCAATCTTTGCGGGCAGGTGTTGCACAAATTCCGGAGGCCAAGCTGCGCAGCACGCTGCTCAACATCATCGACTCGGCGGGCGGGGACGTGGAGGCAGCGCGCCTTAAGATCGAGCAATGGTACGACGACACGATGGCGCGCGTGAGCGGCTGGTACAAACGCGCAGCCCAAAAAATCATCTTTGCGGTTGGGCTGGTGTTGTGCATCGCGGTAAATGCAGACACGTTGATGATCATCAGGGAACTGTGGAGCGACCAGGCACTTCGCAGCGCCGTGGTTGCGCAGGCCGTGAAAAAGGTTCAATCTACAAACCCAGCCGAATCCACCAACCAAGAGGCTTCGCTACAACAGGTCGCCGGAGAAGTTCGCGAGGCGAACACACCGCCCATCGGGTGGTCGCGGGACGCGATGGACGTCCGTGCCTGGCCGCACGGCCTCGGTGCAGAGGCGTTGAAAGTCCTCGGCATTTTGCTTACGTCTTTCGCCATCGTCATGGGCGCGCCGTTCTGGTTTGACATGCTCAACAAGTTCATCAATTTGCGTTCGTCGGGGAACCCGCCACCCGTGCGCGGAGTGGAGCCTTCCAGCAGGTAGCCGCAGGCAAGAAGTTCAGGTCAAGAGTTCCAGGGAATCGAGAAACTGAAAGGAGTTTCCGTCATGAATGCAGGTCAAAAGCGAAGCCGGCTCGCAGGCAGCACAAAGAATCGCGTGCCCAATGCAGAAGTCGTGGGAGAAGTGCCGAGCGTGGAATTCGGTGTGACGGTGACCGTGCGGCGGCAGAATGAACTTCCCTCCATCGAAGAGCAATGCAATCTGAAGCCGGGCGAGCGCAGGTACATGACACGCCAAGAACACGCGGAAAACCACGGAGCCGATCCAGCCGATATCGCGAAAGTCGAAGAGTTCGCAAGGGAAAATGGGTTGCGCGTGACGAACTCGAATGCCGACCAGCGCACCGTCACACTTTCCGGCACCGCAGACGCTTATAGCAAGGCGTTCGGCGTGGAACTCAAGATGTATAAGTCCGGAGAGCTGTCCTATCGCGGCAGAGAGGGCGACATTCTTATTCCTGAAAATTTGCAAGGCATCGTGACCAGCGTGACGGGGCTCGACAACCGCCCTTTCGCTAAGCCGCACTACCGAATACTGCGTGGCTCGGCACACGCAGCGGGCGCCGGCGCGGCCGCACACAGCACGGCGGCAGCAGCTTCGGTCCCGACGGGCTTTACGCCGCCCCAACTCGCTTCACTGTATGATTTTCCAAAAAATCTCGACGGCGCAGGCCAAACGATCGCAATTCTGGAACTGGGCGGAGGATTTCATCCGCAGGAAGTAACCAGCTACTTTCAGAGTCTGGGTATTGCGACGCCGCCCAGCGTGACAGCAGCCACATATCCCAACGGTGGCATCAACAGCCCCGGCACGAACGCACTCGATCCCAGCAACCCCGACGTCGAAGTGATGCTGGATATCGAAGTGTGTGGCTCCGTCGCGCCGGGAGCAAGGATTGTCGTGTACTTTGGTCCGGATGCCTCCGACCAAAGTTTTCTCAGCGTGATGAACGCCATCCTCGGCGATACCATCAACAAACCAAACATTGTTTCGATCAGTTGGGGCGGACCCGAAGATAGCGCCACCGCGCAGTTCAGGGACGCCTTCGACGAGTTGTTACAGACTGCAGCGCATCTTGGTGTGACGGTTTGTGTCGCATCGGGCGACAGTGGCTCGGCCGACTTCGCGTCCGATGATCCTAACTGGGATAACAAGGCGCATGTGGACTTCCCCGCTTCGAGTCCCTTCGCGCTAGCTTGCGGCGGCACACAACTCGCCGCTTCTGGCGGAGCCATTTCCAAAGAAGTGGTTTGGCATGATGGTGCAAATGACGGAACGGGAGGCGGGGTGAGCCGATTTTTTGCGTCGCCCAGTTATCAACAAAATGCTGGAGTGCCTCCAGCAGCCGATCCCGCGGGTCCGGTGATGCGCGGCGTGCCAGATGTTTCCGGCGATGCTGCGCCCTCGTCGGGATATCGCATCCTTTGTGATGGAACAAGTTTCCCGGATCCAGCGCAAGGGATTCCTCCGGTTGGCGGCACCAGCGCCGTTGCACCGCTGTGGGCCGGGCTCATCGCGCGAATCAACCAAGGTTTGAACAAGCCGGTGGGGTTCATCAATCCTCTGCTGTACGCTGCGCCGGCAAACACCACATTCCGAGACATCACGCAGGGAAATAATGGCGACTACAAAGCGGGCGCTGGGTGGGACGCTTGCACGGGACTGGGCAGTCCGAACGGACAAAACCTGCTTCTCGCACTCATGTCTTGAGACAAGAGAATCATCGCGTCCGAAAGACGAAAAGGCATCGTGAGCGGCGCTCACCTGTTGCGCCGCTCGCTTCTTTTTCGATCAGGGGTGGGAGGAGGAAGCACTCTTTGTTCTTGCGCTGAGGATTTCCATCGCGCGCTCGAGCAACTCTTCAAAATCACACTGTTCGATTCTTGGGCCCGATTGAGAGACAGTCTCGCGTTGCACCACAACCGGGGCTATTTGTTCGTCTGTCTTAAAATTGGATTGAGCTTGATTCACCGGGACACCTCTTGCAAGAGTATTGCTGGACTTGGAGTAGTGACCGGGACGGTGGATTCGTTTCACGTTGCGGGGGTCCCGGAATAACGGCAATGGGATGCAGAGCGCCGCAAGAATGCTGGCGCTACAGGGGGCGAGGCGGGAGGCCGTCAGGAACCGGCGTAGAGCTGGAACGGCGCCCAGTAGTAAGGCTTCCTGAACACGCCGTCTGAGTGCAGAAGCGAAAGCTTTGCGGCTCGCAGGGCGGCGGCAGGATCCTCGCCGTGGCTCAAGCCGTCGTAAAGTTTGTCCATGAGTTGAGGTGTCGAGGCGTCGCTCACCTCCCAGAGGGCGCCGATGACGTTGTGGGCCCCGGCGCGCAAGAACGCCCAGGAAAGACCGACGAGCCCTTCACCCGAATAGGCGCGCGTTCCCGCTCCATTGCACGCGGAGATGGTCACGAGATAAGCGGAGAGGCGGCGCTTGACGATATCTCGCGCATAGAGCTTGTAAGTATCCTCGTCTTTGTCTTTGCTGAGGATGACGGCGGACTCCAGCGGGCGCGCGCGACTGGCCGTGCCATGCGTCACGAAATGGAGATAAGCGAAGTTCTCCGGCTTATCGCTGAGGTAGGCCGCCGGAGTGGCTTCGCTGCCGGAAAGTATTTCGCGGTGTGGCGGAGGGAAATATTGTTCGATGTGCTGCATTTCTGCAGCGGCCTGTGGCAACGCGGGAAAATCCGCACTTGGCGAAATCGTGTTGCCCACGAGGAAGAGGCTCTTCTCTTTCGGAGCGGGTCGCGCCGCGGCAGAAGCTAGCAGAGTCAGCGAGCTCGCCGTGGTCAGGGTGACATCTTCGATCCAGAAGTGAGGCTTAGGGGCAGGAACAATCAGCGTCTCAAAGTTCAACGAATATAGGCTGGCATCAGGCAGCAGAATGACGCGCGAGCCCTGCGGGATCAGCTTCTTCGCCGGCTGAACGAGCATTTCATAAAGCTTCTGCCCGTCTGCGTTCGCCGTCTCCAACGGATCTCGCGCACCAAGCAGAGCTTCTCGATAGGATTTGACAACCGGTGCAATTTCCTCTGCCGCTGACAAAGTGAAATTAGTCGTGTTCCCCGGCGTCACGACCCAAAGATACGAGTGCTTTTCGCCAAGCCAATAGAACAGGAGAGTGGCTTTCATACGCAGCGCGAGCTTTTGAAGTTCAAAAGTGCGCGGGCTCGAGACGGGCGAAGCCCCGGCCGTCTTCAATCCTTCCGCCAAAGTTCGGGAACGGCTCTGATCAGCGACCTTCAACGCTTCCAGTGGACGATTGTGACGCAAGAGAAAATCAACGTAGGCATCGTAAGACTCGATGCCGCGGGCAAGGAAGCTGATGCGCAAGTCGTCCTGTTCGATCGCGCCGCGGGCCGCTTCAAACATTTCGACGGACTTGCGGTACTCATGCTCCGCCCGAGCGGAAGACGATTGGGCATCGTACATACTCGCGAGGCCGGCATGAGCTTCCCATTTCAAAGACTCCGCTTTCGCGGGATCATCCATGACCTGATGAAGAAGCTTCTCGGATCTGGAAAAGTCCCCCGTTAGCGTGGCAATGCGTCCAGCGAGCAAGCGAGTCTCTAGGACGCCAAAATGATCAAGTCCCGCGGCTTCGATCTGGAGCGCTCGCCTGTTGTATTTCTCAGCGTCTTTCAACTGACCGGTGATCAAGTCAAGACGCACGAGAGAGTTCAGCGTCTCCGTCATAGTTTGCTTGTTGTCGATCTTCGAGGCGTTGTCCAGAGTGCGATGCAGCATGTCCTTCGCAGAAGAATAGTCATGCAGCTCTTGATAAGACTGGGCAGCGTTTGCTTCCCAATAGAAGCTATTGCCGGTAATCCCGAGTTGTTCGGATGTGTCCCGCGCCTGCTTGAAATAATCGAGGGCGTTTTCAAAGTCACCAAGCTGGAAGTAGCACCAGCCAAGATTGCCCAGGAGGGCCGCCTCGATGCTGCGCATTTCAGTGGAACGCGAAAGCTGAAGGGCCGTCTGGCTTTGATCAATGGCTTCGCCGAATTGACGGTTGATGATGGACACGCGAACCAAGTTCCCCAGAGCCGCAAGCTGCTGGCGTGCAAGGTCGTAATGGCGGGCCGAGGCCAGTGCTCGGTGAAAGGTGGTGTTGGAGGAAGAATAATCTTGCCGGTCGAACTGCAGACTTCCGCGAGCATTCAAGACCTCGCTCAACAACGCCGGCTGGGAGGAATTAGCCAATTGCTCTGCCTGAGCGAGCCTCTTTTCTGAATTTGGAAAATCTTGCTTGATACGGTAGGCCCATCCTTCGAAGAGTGCTTTGCGGACGGCTACCTCAGAGGACGCCAAAGATGGCGGCAGATCTCCCCTCAGGACATCAAGAGCTTCCTGGTCGCGCGATTGGGTGACGAGAACTTGTGCCTTGAGAATTTTGAAGCGCCATCCCCATTCTGGGCTGCGCGCATGGTATAGCTGAAATGCCTGGTCGGTTTCGGTGGAGGCACTCTGGAGGTCGCCGTGGACAATTTTATTAAATATCCGGTCGTAGACAAGTTGCGGGTCCTGAACGGATTGACACCCCAAAGCCAGCACACAAACCAGCAACGTCAATAGGCAATGATAAATGTAACGGCACGACGAAATCAGTGGACTGGCGGCATCGGCTGGCCCTGCGAAAGTACTTCCGCTCCCGTGAGCAGCCCGCCGTCGGGCGAGCCAAGTTTGAGGCGAATCATCGTCAAAGTGCGAGTCCCAGCAACGGCAAGCACTTCGGCCAGGGAAACCTCCCCAAAGTGCGGAATGCGCAGGATGTGACCCTTGATCTCCACTCCCGGCAAGTTCGTGTCGATTTTTTCGACCAAAGAACACAGAATAGCCCCATCGTCCGTCGCCACTATTCTCCCGGAATTCTTCAGGGTTGCAACGGCTTTCGTCAAATCCTGGTGCGTGGGATTCTTCAAGAACAAATCGTGGTGCAGGGTGACTTTGACCGGATGGCCGCCGATGCGCAGGTTATCGAACTCGCTGCCGAGGGCAATAATGTGCGTTTCCTTCTGTCCCTGTGTGCCTTCGGAGGTGAGCCGCGCGACGACCCGATCGGCGGTGATGAAGTCCAGAATGTTTAATCCTTCCAGCGTGGCCGTGGCGCCTGTCACTACAGTCTTATCATCCATCCAACTCCCTGATACATGCGAGTGACCCGCCCTGAACGACACGAAATGATGGGACTGAAAGTGTTCAACGCGCGAACTCGCGTGGCCGCCAATACTCGGCAGAGACGTAGCGGCTTGCGCCGGGATGACATGATCGAACGGACGATGAAACGTGCCGCTGAGGGCGTGACCAAGCGCGTGGAAGTGGAAAGGGACGTGGTGTTGTGGGCTCATCGGGGACACCTCATGAGATTGAACTTAAAGGGGCCTAATACTTATCCATTTATCGTACAAATTCAATGGTAAACGGCTTTTGAGAATTGGCGCCTCCGCGGTCTGTCTGATGTGCCGGCGCTTGGCCCGCGAATATTACGAAATTGTACTTACCCGGTTCGAGCGCGCCTCCCGGAACGTTGACGTGGACCGAACGCTTGGCCGCTTCGGCGGAGACTGGCAAGGTGAACCGCACTTTGCCTGATTCATCTTGGATTTGGCAAAGGTACCCGCTCGCGGAGTTGCCGGGCATATCTACATCCAGGCCGAAATTCTCCTGAGGGCCTACCCTGATCTGTAAAAAAGCCGAACCTTCCCCCCGTGAGCCCAAGGACATGAGAGAAAAGGAGTTGACAACCTGCGCAGTAGCCACACGCGAAGAGGATTGCCTTAGGCCAGGAATGGTGACCCCATTCTGATAGCCGATGAAGAGCAGAAGAGCCGCAAAGACGGGAACGGCGAAGGCGGGCCGCAGCAACCTGTTGAACCATGCCTCAACAAGTGAAACAGCTGGAGCAAGGTTTTTATCTTCAATGGTTTGCGGAATTTCTTGGCGGACCACTTGCCGCGCGCTTTCCATAAAGGCGACCGTGGCCTTGAGCTCTTCGGCGCACGCGTGGCAATCGAAATAGTGTTCTTCATACGCCGCGTGCTGTTCCATGGGGAGTTCCCCGAGCAGGTATTTCTCGGCGGCTTGCAGCCGCACTGCTTCGTTATGGTCCATTTTTGTCATCCGTTGAGTAGTGCATGAGTGGACCGATTCGTTTCAAGCATGTTCCCTTTAGTGGAACCTTCCAGATAGCCCTTCCCTGTCTTTCTCATACAAAACCCTGAACTTATCCTTGGCACGGTGGAGCAAAACTCGAAAATAGTCGCGGTCCACTCCAAATTGCACGCAGACTTCATCCTTCTCCTTTTCATCCAGGAAGTAGGCGCAGAGCAGATCGCGGTCCTTCTTGGGGAGATCGTCGATCAGGCGGCGAACCCTCTCCTTCGATTGCTTGGTGACCAAGAGACCCTCCGTGTCCACGCCATGGTCGGGCAATTCCAAGTAAGAGTCGTCCCAAGGGCTGGTCTTGGAAGAGGCACGGTAAAATTCCATTAAGACGTTGTTGCATATGGAGTTAACGAAGGCGCCAAAGCGCTCCGGTTGGCGCACATCACCCTTGCGCACCTTTGTCAGCACGCGAATGTAGGTCTCCTGGCGAAGGTCCTCGACGGTCTCCGAAGCGAGCATCCTGGCCCGCAGTTTGATCCTGAGAAGTTGGTCAAAATACGCGACAAAGTGCTGTTCCGTCAAGGGATCTCCCTCGCGGAGGCGCTCGACGTATTCCCTGGTGAACCCGAAGAGTTCCACATGGCCCTCTAAATTGTCCACAGGAGTATAACGTTGCCATGCACCTGGAGCAATTATTCCCATGTTTGCGTCGTCATTTGCCAATTTACATTTTGCAACTGGCCGATGAAACGAAATGCGTCCCTGCTTCACTAATTGGTTGTAGGAACCCAGCGAAAGCTGGGAAGTCCTTCTGCGAAGGGACGGATCCCCTGTCCCACGCGTGTCCCACCAGGGCGCATCTGAGCCGGACCTGGACCGGCGAGGATGCGCCTCCCCAAGAACGGGGAGGACCGATCCATTTGGAGGCGCTGTGCCACGCTCGCTACAAAACCCCATTCTCTCCGACACAATCCCTCAGCCGCGCGATTCGAATGCGTTGGGTGCGCGAACACCCCGCACGCGCCACTCCAGTTCGCGGATCACTGCTCTGAACATAGAGTTTGTCGCAAAGCCAAATGAAGCGCACAAGGTGCACGCCGCTCTGCCGGCGGCGATCCAGGGGGCGTTCGGGGAAGTAGCCGGTTTCGCAGGAAGCTTTGTGATGATTGCAAATCATGAAACGCGGCTGGTCACAGTCATCACGCTCTGGCGAGGGGAGGAGCGCATGCAGCGATGCAATGAAAACGTGCGCTGGGTGATGGCATTGTTGGCGCCCTACATGGATCGCTGCCTGCGCGTGCAAAGTTCCACGGCCTATGCGCCTTGTGCGGCGCAAGTCTCCCAGGAATTTGAGCAGAAATGTTCCGCACGGGCGTCAGAAAATGAGTTCAACGAGGAAGAAACCGTGTGGGTGGAACAAGGGCGCGTTCGGGATGATTCTCCGTCCAAATTTGCGGGCGTTTCGGCAACCGTCGAATGCCTTCGGGACATCCAACCTTCGTAAGGGTTAAAAGTGAGCGTAAACGGAATGGGAGTTTCAGATGTCGAGTTGGGGGCTGGGTCAAAGATGTTTGAGGATAAAATCTGCGCAGTGGATTTTTGTGAAGGGGCCGGTGTGGCTTCACTGGCTCAACAGGATTTTTGCCTGAACCACTTCATTGAACTCTGTTACGAAAACTTGCAGCGCATCGATCCAAGAGGCCAGGGGACGGGACGTTTGCCTCTCGACCTCCCGGCTTTGCGGGCGTTCATCGAGGAGTGCTCCCGCAGAGCCCTCGACGTGGCCTTGCACTGCGAGGATATCGACAATCTGCAACGCGGCCGCTTGCTGGATATTCTATTGTGGGCCGGAGAACTTTTTCTTCTGTTGCGGGCTCCAACACGAGGCTTTGCAGATTCCATTTTGCAGGAACACGACCCCGTTCTCACTCGCCTGGCCGCCCGCCATTCCTAGCGTTCTCGCGTTAATGGCGATTCTTCGCAACTCGCTGAGATTCACGAATGGACATGTATGCACAAATGTGCATATACTGAGCCGTGAGTTATGAGTGGGACCCGGCTAAGGCACGGGCGAACTACGTCAGGCATGGAGTTCGCTTCGCCGAAGCTGCGGCGGTGCTCGAAGACGAGTTTGCCCTGACGATGCGGGATCTCCTCTCAGAAGAGGAGGAGCGCTGGATCACACTTGGCAGGAATGAAGCCGGCCGTTTGTTAGTGGTGATCTACACTTGGCGCGGCGACAATGTGCGCCTGATTTCAGCTCGCGATGCCACAGCGCGGGAAAAGAGACAATATGAGGAACCTCATGAAGCGTGAATACGATTTCAGTAGTGCCAGGCGCGGGGCCGTTGTTTCCGTCCCCAAAGGAAAAACGCGGATCACCATTCGCCTCGACGACGAAATCCTTGCCTGGTTCCGCAACCAAGTCCAGAGTGCGGGCGGCGGCAACTATCAGAGTCTCATCAACGAAGTCCTGCGCCAGCATATGCATCGCTCTCAAGAACCGCTTGAAAAAACCCTTCGGCGCGTGATACGAGAAGAGCTTAGTCGCGCCTCTTAATGCAAGAGCGAGATCATTTAGTCAGCTCTGGAATCCACCACGGAGCCGCGTCTGAACAGGCGGCGGGACACGGTTGCCCAGGGTAGCGACTCGAATTCGGCAAGATACGAATAGGCTACGGGCACCACGAGGAGCGTCAGGACCAAACAGAGCGTCTGGCCGCCTATAATCGTGACAGCGATGGAGGCGCGCTGTTCAGAACCGGCGCCGATGCCGATGGCCACAGGAATCAGGCCAGCGACAATCGAAAGAGTGGTCATCAAGATGGGACGCAAGCGAACTCGGTTTGCTTCCAAAATAGCCTCGCGTACCGGCATCCCGCCGGCTCGCAATCGATTCGTATAGTCCACTTGCAAGATTCCGTTTTTCTTGACGATGCCGAGCAACAAAAACATTCCCAGAGCACTCCACAAGCTCAGCGCGCGCCCTGTGATCCACAAGGAAAGTAGCGCGAACGGGATGCTCAGCGGCAGCGTGAGCATGATGATGAAGGGGTGCGAAAAGCTTTCAAATTGCGCCGCCAAAACCATATACATGAAAATCGAGGCGAGCAGCATGGCGAGCAAAAGGTTCCAAGTGGTTTCCTCGAGGACTTTGACCTGGCCAGTAAACCTATAGGAATAGCCCGCCGGAAGCCCAATTTCCTTAATGGACTGGACGGTATGCGCGGCGGCAAGGTCAAGCGGATAGCCGGAAGCCACGTTGGCGTAGACAGTCACCTCGAATTCGCGATTGTAGCGCCAGAGTGTCGCGGGGCCCGCTCCGCGAACGATCGAGGCCACATTTTCGAGACGCACCTGCCCAAGTTTGGTCGAGGGGACCATCATTTGAGCAAGCACGTCCGGATTGTCGCGCTGCCGCTCGAGCAGCTGCATGACGACTGGATACTGCTCGGAGCCTTCCTTGAAGCGGGTGATTTCATCTTCACCGGAATAAAATAGTCGGACGGCATCGCTGACATCGCTCATACGCACACCGATGTCTGCAGCGCGCTGCCGATCTAACTTGACCTGTAATTCGGGAGTGTTCAGGTTGAGGCTCGGATTGACGTCGACAAGATCCGGATACTTCATCATCAGGCCCGCAACTTGCTTGCTTAGATCAGCGAGCTGATTCAGCTCCGGCCCACGGATGACCGCGCCGATGGGAAAGTAAGTCTCGCCCCCGAACACGGATGGCAGGCGCACATTTGTGACCATATTGCGATAGCCGGCAAGAATTCCGCGAACCTCCGTGGCCAGCTGCTCGTGGCTGCGTTTTCTCTCGCTCCGGGGCACCAAACCGATGAAAAGATGGGCGTGATTTGTCGGACCATGCGTAAGGGACTGCACGAAAGCAACTTCGGGCAGCGCCACGACGCGCTGTGCGATCTCCGCTGCACGCTCAGTGGTCTTGGAAAGCGCCGTTCCTTCCGGCAGCGTAAAGGAACTGATCAGCTCGGATTGATCGTCGGAAGGTATCCAATCGCGCCCGACCAGATGATAGAGGCCAAAGGTGGAGAGAAACGTCGCCACGCAAATCGAAATAATGACCCAGCGATGCGCGAGCGACCACTGCAAGAGCTTCAAGTAGGATTGCTCGACCCAATGCAAGATTCCGCTGGCGTGCGCCTTTTTCTCCTTTTCGCTGACCTTCAGCAGGCGGGAGCTCATCATCGGCGTAAGCGTGAAGGCCACGAGAAGTGAAACGAGAATGGCCATCGCCATCGTCCAGCCGAAGGAATTCACGTACTTGCGCGCGTAACCGTTCATAAAGGCGATTGGAAGAAAAATGATGACCAGCGAAAGCGTCGTGGCCATCACGGCAAGGCCGATTTCTTGAGTCGCTTTGATGGCTGCGTTTTTGCGGTCCTCGCCCTTCTCTTCCATGAATCGGAAAATGTTTTCGAGGACGATGATGGCGTCGTCTATGACGATCCCGACGGCCAGCGTCAGCGCGAGAAGCGTCATGTTGTTCAGCGAAAAATCCATGCCTCGCATCAGCGTGAAGGTAGCGATGATGGAAGCTGGGATGGCGACGGCAGCAATCAGGACGGCGCGCCAGTTGCGCATGAAAAGAAAAACAATGGCGCTGGCGAGAATGCTGCCAAGGATTAGGTGTTCGAGGAGCGAATGGACGGAAGCCTTGATGAAATCCGAAATGTCGTGAATGACCACCAGTTGCACGCCCGGAGGGAGTTGCGCCCGCAATTCATCGAGCTTGCTTTTTACGCTGTCAGCAACTTGGACTGTATTGGTGCCGGACTGGCGCAGCACCTGAATACTGACGACGTCCTGGCCAGGCGTGCCTTTGCGAAAGAGAGCCGACCATGTGCGCAACTCCTGTGCGCTGTCCTCCACTTGCGCCACGTCGCGGACGCGGACTTGCGCGCCCCCTCGCGTCCCTACCACGATCTCGCCGAACTGCTCCGCGGAGGTGACGCGTCCGAGAGTCCGCAGGCCAAGTTCCTGCGGTCCGGTGATCATTCGCCCGCCGGGCGCTTCGATATTTTCGCGCTGCAAAGCGTCGCGCACGTCAAGGACGGTGAAGTTGTGCGCGGTCAGTTTCTGCGCATCGAGCAGAACGCGTATTTGACGCGCTTGTCCGCCGTTGAGCTCAACGCTGCCGACGCCATCCACCGTTTGGATCGCGCGACGGATTTGCTTGTCCGCGATTTCCGTCAACTCGCGCCGGCTGATTGGACCGCTGACCAGCAAGGTCAGAATCGGGTCGGACTGCGGATCTTGCTTGGTGATGACTGGAGGGAGCGTATCGCGCGGCAAGCGATTCACTGCGGCGGCTACTTTTTCCCGGATATCTTGCGCGGCGCCGTCAATGTCGCGTTCGAGAACGAAGGTGCACGTAATGTCCGCAAAGCCTTCGCTGGAGTAGACGGTGATTTCGTCGATACCGCTTACAGACGAGATAGCGTCTTCCAGGGGAAGCACCACGCCCGTGACGACCTCTTCGGGCGTTGCTCCAGGCAGTTGAACATCGACGTTCACTGTGGCCGGATCAGCCTTCGGAAAAAGATCCACGGCCAGGCCCCGGTAAGAAAACGCGCCAAGCGTGACGAGAAAAGCGATCAGCATCACGGTGAAGACGGGATACTTTACGCAGGTTTCGGCTAGCTTCATCGGTGTGTGATTGAGCTTCCGGCCAAAATCACTTCAAAGCCGGAGTGTTCCCCTCGGCTTTTTCTTGCACCGTCGCACCATCGTGCAAATCCCCGGAAACCGCCACAGCGACGCGGTCTCCGGGTTTTAACCCTTCAGCAACTTCGAAACGTCTTCCGCGCTGGTCTTCTGTCTGGCCGGCTGGGCGTATCTGGCGCTCGGAAACACGACTTCCGTTCAGAAGAAAAACTTTGTAGACGCCATATCGGTAGTTCACGGCGCCTTCCGGCAGGAAGATGGTCTTCTCTTCTTTCTCGCTGGGAATGGATGCCTGAACAAAAAAGCCCGGCTTCAAGCGGCCGTCCCTGTTGGCGATAAGGGCTTCCGCATCGAATGTGCGCGAATCTTGCGCGACGGCAGGATTGATGCGCGAAATCTGTCCGTGAAATGTTTGACCGGGATATGCTTCGACCTGTAAATCCACGGTGGCGCCTTCATTCACCCATCCGGCCCAGCGCTCGGGAACAGCAAGGCGCGCGCGCAGCGTGTCCGTTCGGACCAGGACCATTACCGGGCCCTGCACGCGAAGGTATTCGCCAGGATGAACGTCGCGCGTTTTGATGGAGCCGGAAAAGGGCGCCCGTATCGTCGCATCGCTCAGCTTTTTCTCGGCTAACTTCTCGCTTGCTTCACTGGACACCAGCAAGGCCTTCAGCCGGTCCACTTCCTGCAAGGCCACCGTGTAGCCCGCCTGGGTGCTTTGAAAACGGCTGGCGGCTTCATCCAATTGCTGCTGCGAAATCAATTTGCCTTTGAACATTTCCTGGGCTCGCCCATACTTGCGTTCCGCATCAAAGAGATCCGCGGCCGCGCGTTGCACGGAGGCGAGTTTTTGTGGATCGGCGGTGGGAGGGTCATTAGGACCAATCGCGAGCTGAGCACGCACCTGCCTCACCAGGCCGCGCTGGCGGTCTACTTCCAACTGAAGTTCTTGCGGGTCAATCAAGATCAGTGGCTGGCCTGCCCGGACCGTGTCACCGACGTCGGCCAGCACTTGGGAAACAGGTCCTTCGACTTCCGAGCTGAGGACGCTCTCTTCGAACGCGTAGAGGGAGCCCGAGGCCTGGACGCGGCGCCGGGCGGTTTCCTCTGCAACGGTATAAACGTGGACCGGCGTGGGATGAGCAGAGTCCCCGAGCACAGTGCTGGAAACGGACTTCGAGCAGCCGCTCGCGAGGAGTGCGACGAAGGCGGTTGCGCCCGCCAAAGATTGAAACTTTTTCATAAGCTTGCTTGGGGAGCTGTCCGTCCGCGTGCGCTGGAAGGTACTTTTCTGACCGTTCCCAGAACCCACTCTGACCGTCATCTCCTGCTTGCCTTTTGGACGTAGGAACTTACCACAACGTTTCGCACCTCTGAGCATGATTCTGCGAGAAACATTCGTTGCAATTATGACGCGGAGTTGCGCGGGAATCCAGCGCAGGAAGACCCGACATGGAGAAGCTAGCCATTGAGATTGTGTCCTCGTGGGTGTTCTCAGCGCCTTTATGCAATGGAAAGCCGACTATTGTTAGCGCCGACCTGGTCGTACATTTTGCGCCGCAATAGGAATAAGAGGGTATTTTCGCGCGCTAAATAAGCAGGCGAAAATGGTGCGCCGCGTAGGAATCGAACCTACAACCTATGGATTAAGAGTCCATTGCTCTGCCAATTGAGCTAGCGGCGCACAGCGGTTATAGAAGTTTACATAGGACGCCCGATTTTGTCGAACCGGCTAAGTTGCGCAGATATCTTGGATGTTCAAACAGGCGTTGAGGGCGGTTCACTTGGTTCGAAGCTGCGCGGCGAGGTCGCGGGCAACTTGGCGGGCGCGTGGAATGTCGCCAGGGTCGAAAGAAATGGCGGAGACGCGGGGATGGCCGCCGCCGCCGAACTTTTCGGCCAGCGAAGCAAGATTTTTGTCCGCGGTCGCTTGATTCCAAGGGTTGGTGCCGAGCGAAACTTTGGCGCGGACCGCCGACGCGCTGACACTCACGGAATAAACGCATTCAGGATGCAGCAGATATGGGATGAACTTGTTGTAGCCCTCGAGGTCCAGATCGCTGACGTCAAAGAAAATCACGCCATCGACGGCTTCGGAGCGCTGGCGGAGAATTTCGATGGATTTGCGATGGCGTTCGAGCAAAGGCGCAAAGTGTTTGGCAACGATAGGAAGCTTGACCATTTCGGCCAGCGGCCGATAAGCCAGCTCCGGAATGATGCTCGCCGGCAACCCGTCTTCCGGCGCCGCTTCGATAACCAGGGCTAGCTGCGTGGCTGGCTCGGCGAGCTCGACCGCGGACTCCGGCGTGGGATATTGCGCGCCATCGATGATGTCGCCCCAGTGAATCAATTCCTCAAGTGGTTTGGTGTTGAAGCCAAACTTTTCTCTAGCCACTGTGGCGATCAGTTTTGTGCACGACTTATAGTCGGGCTCGTAAAACATGTGCGGGCCGGGATGACTGCGGAACTGCTCGGCATCTGCGGGTGTGAGAAACGCGCTTTGATGATGGTCGAACCACCAAGTTACTTTGGGGGAGTTCGAGTACTTGAAATCGACAATGGCGTTCTCATCGCCGTCAAATAGGCCCGGCGTCCACGGCTGCGCGGCGCGATGCGTCATGCCGGTAAAGTGAAATTCCGCGGCGGGATCGAACTTTTCTTTATAAAAGCGGTAGAAAAGAGCGGCAGAGGCGGTCCCATCGAAACAACGGTCATGAAAGCATAGCCGGACTCGGGTCATGTCGTCGCGAGGGCGCCTTTCGGTTTTTCCCGCCATTGCCCCAAAGGGGACAAAGCCTTTTAGGGTGGCGGGACCCGAAAAATAAGTCAAGTGGAAACCAAAGATGGTACCGTCAAGGGTTTTGTGTAAATTTGAAAAAGGGTTTTCTTTCCCAGGAGCTGTTCAGGTGCGAGAGGACGCCGTAGATGATGCGGTCGCAGCTTGCGAGATTGGTGAAGCTGGACATGGGTCGAGTACGGCGGCGCACTTCGCGGAAGGCGCGTTCGATCACGTTGGTGGTGCGTAGCTTTTTCCAGTGCGCTTCCGGCAGGTCGAAAAAGTTCAACAGCACTTCCAGGTTGTGCTCGACGCAGGCCACAGCGGTGGGGCGGCGCTGCTCCCAGTGCTGTTTCCATTGGCGGAAAGCGCGTAGCGCTTCGTTCCTGTTGTTGGCGCGGTAGATGGCGGAGGCTTCGGCCACGCAGGCGCCATCGTGGCGAGCGACTTTGCTGGCGATGTTGCGCATCTTGTGAGCCCAGCAGAGTTGCATGGGCACCCGTGGAAAAACCACCGGCAAAGCGGCGCGCAAGCCTTTGCCGCCGTCGGTAACGATCAGTTGGAGATGTTTTCCTTCCAGGCCGCGCAGGAACAGTCCTTGCAGAAACTCCAGCCAGGCGGCTTCGCTTTCGCCGTGAGCGAAGTGGTAGTCGAGAATTTCGCGCTTGCCGTTGGGGAGCACGCCGTAGGCCACTAACACCATGCGGCGGCGGACTTTAGCGGAGAGATCGCGCATTTTGAGCGACACGCCATCGAGGAAAAGGTAGAGGTAGTCGTCGCGCAGGGCGCGGCGATGGAACTGCGCGACGGCGTGGTCCAGCTGGCGGGTGATGTTGGAGATGGTCTGCGCGGAATAGCATTCGCCGAGAAAGGGTTCGAGAACTTGGCCGACCTGGCGGGTGGAGATGCCACGCAGAAAAGCCTGGAGCACCAGCTCGTTGACGTCTTGCTGGCGGCGCTGATAGCGCGGAAGGAATTGGGAGCGAAACCCGCCGCGGGTGCGGGGAACTTTCAGACGGCAGAGCACGCCCAGCTTGGTGGTGAGATCGCGGAAGTAGTAGCCGTTGCGGTAGTCCAGACGGGCGGTGGGGGCATGCTCGTAGTAGCCGAGGTCGAGATGGCGGTCGCGCTCGGCCAGCAAAGCCTGCTCAATCAGCCGTTTGATGGCAGAACGCACGCGCTCGGCAAGGTCCTGTTCAAAGAATTCTTGGCAGTCGGCCAGGTCCAGCTTAAGATGACCATCCACGAGGACTTCCAGTTCTCGCATTAGGGTGTACCTCCTCTGTGAGTTCGCGCTCCAAAGGAAAGTACGCCCTCTTTTTCGCTTAAAACCGGAATTTACACAAAAGACGTTACGCTACCCCAAAGATGCTAAGCGCCCAATAAAAGAGCCGTCCGGCACGGCCGGGCGGCTCGAAAATCGCAGACTTGAATGCCGCTGCTATTTGTTGACCATTTTCTCCACGATGTTTCCGATGATCGGCAGCTTGAACATTTCGTGGTTGTATGCTTTGTACATGAGGAAGATCCAGACCGCGAAAACAGCGAGACCGAAAACCGGGAACATGATTAATCCGAGGAACCCGATAATCGGAATATGTGCCAGGATCATTTCGACGATCCACAACGCAATCCAGCAAGGGAAAATACAAATATTGGCGGCAATCGACTGAGCGGCGTGGAATTTGACAAACGGACGCTGATCGATAAGCAAGAAGATCAGGCCCGTAATCCAACCCAGAAGGTAAGAAACTAAACCTGCGACGTTTTCGTCCATCCCTGCAGTGGCGGAGGCCGCAGCAGGAGCTGTAACCGCCGCGTTTTGCGCCCCGCCCGATGCCCCAGCCTGCGCGGCGCCGCACTTCGGACAAAATGTTGCCTCGCCTACATCCTGACCACAAGCTTTACAAAATGCCATGAGCACACCTCCGAGGGGTCCAACTGTGGGCGGAGAGTAGCAAAACGCGGTATCCAGGGCAATCGATATTCTGACCGCAGTTGTGCAGGGATAGGTGATGCCGAAGAGGAGGGCGACGAAGTTTTCTCCTCTTCGGCAAACAGCGGTTCTATTGCACAGTTACTTTTCAGCTTTTTCCTGTTTTTCGGCCGCAGGGGCGATCGCCGGAATCTTTGCTTTCTGGATTTCAGTGTTCAGCGCGGCGAGATCCTTGGATTGGATTTCATGCCACGCGGCCAGCTGAATTTCCAGCCGTTTGTTGAGCTCTTCGTAGACAGTCGACGCGGCGGCAGTTGGCGCAGTATCCGCGCTCTCCACGGTTTCCTGTAAGGCTACGAATTGGTCGGCCACCTGAATAGGATAATTCAGCGGGTCCTCTCCGCTTTTGGACTTGGGCTGGATGATTTTCTCTTCGACGGCATTCATTTTCTTGGTGAGAGCCTCCGCTGCTTCGAGAACCGGCTTTGCGCTAGCGTCCGCGGAGAGACGTTTTTTCAACGCATCAATCTGGCTCCTAACGCTGCGAATCTGATTCACCGCTTCGTGCCCAGCCGTCACGCGATCGCGGATTCGCAGCGCAAGCTCTTCCTGCTTATCGAGATCGGCTTGCGATGCAAGGACTCGCGGATCTTTGGTGATCTCCAGCTTGGCTGTTTCTGATTTTCCCGCAACCGTCAATTTGAGCTCGTATGAGCCGGGAACTACCAGCGGACCTTCTGGACGGCCGCCCCAGCCGACAGCGCCGGGAACCCGCGTAGGAGAGTCGAAGTGCATATCCCATACGAAGTGGTTTAAGCCGGCTTCTGCAGGAAGTTCCTGCCCAGGCCTGCTGATGCCAAACTCCTCTTCGTCCGGAGATGCACCTTCGCCGGTTTTCTTGCTCGAGTATTTGCGAACAAGTTTGCCGTGTGCATCCAGCACCTCGAGCGTGATTTGTTCCTTTGGTGCGGTCTTCAGAGAATAATAAATCACAGCGCCAGCGGGCGGGTTGGCGCCCACGGGAACAGTCGCTGGAAGTGTGAAGCCGGGTCCACGGAATCGGAGAGTTGGTGACGGCTGATAGAGATGCGCCTCTCCACTTTCCGCAGCCGCGTTCATCTGGCGGAGAGGAGCGATATCATCGAGAGCCCAAAAGGCGCGGCCATGCGTGGCCACGACCAGGTCATCGCCTTTTATGGTGAGATCGTGAATGGGTGTGGTTGGTAGATTGAGTTTCAGCGATTGCCAGTGCCCGCCATCATCGAACGAAATGTAGATGCCGTTTTCCGTGCCCGCATATAGCAAGCCCTTGCGCTTTGGATCTTCGCGGATGGCGTGCGCGTAACTATTCTCCGGCAAGCCCGCGGTGATTTTCGTCCATGTCTTGCCATAGTCGGCCGTTTTGAAAAGGTACGGATGGAAGTCATCAAGTTTGTGACGGTCAATGGCGATGTATGCTGAGCCGGCGGAGTGCGGCGAAGCATCGATGATGCTGACCAGGCTCCAGTCTCCGAATTCTTTGGAGCTGACGTTGGACCAGTGCTGGCCGCCGTCGCGAGTGACATGGACGAGTCCGTCGTCGCTCCCAGCCCAAATGAGGCCTTTCTCAAGCGGCGATTCAGCGAGCGCGAAAACAGTGTCGTAGTACTCGACGCTGGTGTTGTCTTGTGTCAGCGGGCCGCCGGACGATTTCTGCTTGCTCTTGTCATTGCGCGTCAGGTCGCCGCTGATCGCAGTCCAGGTCATTCCTTCGTCGGTGGTCTTAAACACTGCTTCTCCGCCGTGATAGACGGCGTTGGGCTCGTTCGGGGAAATCATGATCGGCGCCGTCCACTGGAAACGGTGTGTCAATTCCGCGGCGCCTGAGCCCATCGGATTGAGCGGCCACGAAGAAATGTCCTGCACCTGATGGTTTTTCTTGTCGAACCGCGTAATCAAGCCGTCATAAGAGCCCGCGTACACAACGTCGGAATTCTTGGGATCGGGAACTACAAATCCTGATTCGCCTCCGCCTACATCGTACCAATCCGCGCGATCGATAATGCCCTCATCGCTTCGGCTCGCAATTGCCACCGTGGAATTGTCCTGCTGAGCTCCATAGATGTGATACGGGAAGGCGTTGTCCGTAGCCACGTGATAGAACTGCGCTGTCGGCTGATTCCCCTGAGTGGTCCAGTTCTTCCCGCCATCATGGGAAACGGTAGCGCCGCCGTCGTTGGAATTGATCATCCACTCCGGATGCGTTGGGTCGATCCACAGTCCGTGGTTATCTCCGTGTGGAGCACGAATGAAATTGAAGGTGTGGCCGCCGTCCGTCGAGCGGTATACCGCGGTGTTCAGCACATAGACGGTATCGACGTTTTTGGGATCGGCGAAGATGTGATGGAAATACCACGAGCGCTGCGTGAAGCGGTGATCGGGATTAATGAGCAGCCAGGTTTCGCCCGCGTCCTCGCTGCGGTAGATGCCGCCTTTTTCTGCTTCCATGATGGCGTATACGCGATTCCCGTCGGCGCCGGAAACGGACACGCCAATTCGCCCGAGCACGCCGGATGGAAGACCGTGCCCCTCAAGCCGTTTCCAGTTTGCGCCATCGTCGATGGATTTATAAAGACCGCTACCCGGCCCGCCGCTGATGGCGGTCCAAGGGTAGCGTTGCGCTTCATAAAGCGCCGCATACAAAATGTGAGAGTTTGAAGGATCGAACGTGAGGTCAATCGCTCCGGTCTTGTTGTCCTTGTATAGAACCTTTTGCCAGGTCTTGCCGCCGTCGGCTGGAACGAAACACGCCGCGCGTTTCGTTCGGGACCATACGCATGGCCCATCGCGGCGACGAAGAGGGCGTCTGGGTTCGTCGGACTGACAATTATCCTGGCGATGTGCCGCGTGTCCTCCAGCCCGATGTGCGTCCACGTCTTGCCGCCATCGAGAGACTTATACATCCCATCGCCGTACGAGATATTTCCTCGCCAGCAAGACTCGCCGGTGCCGACGTAAATGACATTAGGGTCTGATGGAGCCACGGCAATCGCGCCCACCGACATGATGCCGGTCTTATCGGTCATCGGTGCCCAGGTAAGACCACCATTGGTGGTTTTCCAAACACCGCCCCCAACAGAACCGAAATAGTAAGTCTCCGGATCACCGGCGACTCCAGCCACGGCGAGTGCGCGTCCACCTCGGAACGGCCCAACTTGCCGCCACTTCATTCCCTTCAGCGCATTCTCATCGAGTGTTTGCGCGCGGAGCGCCGTGCACGCAGCTCCAAGCAGCACTCCGAGCAAGCAAACGGAACAGACTCTCATCAAGCTTTTCAGACCACTCATCGTCTTCGCCCCCAATAGACTTTGTTCGCACCAGTACTACGGCAGGTAGTATTCCGCGAGGCCGAATGGTACACCCTGCTTCGCAATCTTCGCCAGAAACAGTTGTTGAATTCTGCCCCCGTCAGTTCCTGACGCACCACGGAGTGCTTTTGGGTACAATCCCGGCGTGACCAACCGGCCCGCTCCCCCGCAATCTTCTCCGGCTCCGATTGCACTTTCCTCGTCGAACGGCAGTCGCCGCGTGTTTAGCTTTGCTTGGCTTCGCCACGCAACTCCACCCGAGCGGAAGTCGCTGATTGCCGGCGGGCTCGGCTGGATGCTCGACGCGATGGACGTGATGCTTTATTCGCTCGTCCTCGCGTTCTTAATCCGGGAATTCGCAATGGATACGCGGACGGCGGGGTTGCTGAACTCGCTCACTCTGGTTGCCTCCGCGCTTGGTGGCCTTCTCTTCGGGATTATCGCAGATCGCATTGGCCGCATCCGCGCGCTCATGGCGTCCATTCTTGTCTATGCCCTCGCAAGCGCCGCTTGCGGCTTGTCGCACACGATTCCTCAACTGGCCACCTTCCGGTTCGTGCTTGGACTGGGCATGGGCGGGGAATGGACAACAGGTGCGGCGCTGATCGCGGAGACTTGGCGTGCGGAGCACCGCGGGAAAGCTCTGGGATTCATGCAATCGGCGTACGCCATCGGAGAAGCCATTGCCGCGCTCGTCGTGGCGCTAGTGTTGCCGCATTTTGGCTGGCGGCCCGTCTTTTTTGTGGGCGTTTTGCCCGCGTTTCTCGTCTTCTGGATTCAACGCAGCGTGCCGGAGTCGGACCTGTGGAAACAACGAGCGGCGCGCAAGGAAAAAGTGCCTCTACGCAGGCTTCTGGACAAGAGTGTGCTCCGCAACGGCGTCTTGGCCACAACCATGAACGCCTGCAGCATGTTCGGCTATTGGGGATTGTTCACATGGATTCCGGCTTATTTGTCCTTGCCACCCGCGCAGGGCGGCCGAGGTCTCAGCCTCGTCAAGACCACGACTTTTTTTCTCGTGCTGTGCTTTGGAAAATGGCTGGGCTACGCGCTCTTTGGTTTCTTTTCAGATGCGTTCGGACGCCGCAAACCCTACTTCCTCTATCTAATCATCGCCGCGGCCTTCGTTCCGATTTACGGAATGTCTCGAAGCGCGTTTTGGCTGCTGGTCCTCGGACCCCTTATCGCATTCTTCGGAACGGGCTACTTCTCGGGGTACGCGGCGATTGCCAGCGAGCTTTTCCCCGGAGAGATTCGCGCTGCAGCCATGGGATTGAGTTATAACATCGGCCGGGGAATTTCAGCAGTGGCCCCGTTCGCCGTCGGCGCGCTGGCACTGCGGTTCGGCATCGGACCGGCGTTTTTCTTGCAAGCGGGCGCGTTCTTGATGGCAGCGCTTCTCGCACTAGCTTTGCCGGAGACCCGTGGTCAAGAGTTGGACTGACTAGGCGACGGCGGATTGCGAGTGTATGCGCGCTCCGTTTGCCCTCAACGTGAAGTTCATTGCGAAATACGGAGCCTGCGCCAGGACTTTCTGAAATTCGTGCTCGTCCGCATACCGGCGTCTGGGAACCCGCCGCCCAAGAATGCTGATCTCGAGCGGATCTTTCGCAAAGGGATACGGCTTTAGAGAGACGGAATTGTTTCCCGCAGGCTGCAGATCCCAATCCGCTTCGCTGCCGTTGCCATTCACTGGCACGGCATCGATTGTCGATCCATCCAAAGGCGCCAGGCAGAAATAGAGCGAGAGACGATCGAGCGCTTCCAGGCGCTGCAGATTCGTTTGCAGTGCATGATCGTCCGCGTAGGGCTTCATCACGGGGTCAGCGCGAAGATCAACCTTGAGCCGCAATTGCTGGAGTCTAAGCCGCTGGAGAAAGTCCGTGACTAGAGGTGCCTCGTTGGACTTGACGTACTTCGCGGAGAAGCCGGGCATTGTCGCGCGAGTCCGATCGTAGAGGCCCGAGCAGTGCATGCTGACCAGCAGCCCCGCATAGTGGTCGGCTCTCACAACGCGCTCGATGCCGCGCTGGTAAAGCGCGATGTGTTCCTCCGTTGGGATGGACATGAAGTTATACGGAGTAAATGTCTTGGGGTCGATCTGAGGCAGCATTTCCCACTCGGACCAACCGTTGTCATGCTCTGCTGCCGCTAAACAGAAAGATTCGAACGGCTCGGGACGGTGGAAGAGCTTGTTTCCGAGCGCGCGCGCAAAAAATCCGGCCAACATGGCATGGTCGGTCTGCCGGATAAGGATCAGCTGGTCGCCCTGTTCTTGAATAATCATTACGCCGCCCTCGTTCGCAGCGGGGCCTCTCGATCGCGCCCGCCGTATGAGGCGTGAGTTTCCGGCCGCGGGGATGGCCAAATAAGAATCTGAATACGATGTCATTATGCTCCCGAGACGAGTCACATTCCAGTTCAATCGTCGATGTGGCGGCCAGGGGCTGATTCCCGGTATATTGGAGAGGACCACCGCGGGAGTGGCGGAACTGGCAGACGCGCAAGACTTAGGATCTTGTGGCCGAAAGGCCGTGGGGGTTCAAATCCCTCCTTCCGCACCAACTTATTTATTGGCATTTTCTCCAGTTTGCCTCTTTGCCGGAGGCTTGGCGACTACGAATCCAATCCCGGTGGTTGGCTCTGGGATAGAGGTACGAAGCATGAACCTGCATAGATTCCTGGCCTGCACGGTGCGCGATGTTGAGATTCTGCATAACTTCCACATACTTTTGGATGAAGCACTTGAAACTCCGGCGTCGGGGCACCTCGACCGTCCTTCTGCTGGATTCCAAGGGGACGACCAGGAAGATTCGCAGACGAGATTGGTTCAATAGCGGCAACATGCGCGCTGCCTTACTTTTTCTTCACATGCCCTTCTTTAGGAACTCGGTGATTTTCCTCGCTGCTCTTTTCCTGCTGGTACCTACCAGCAGTTCTTCTCCGGCGCCCTCATGGGCCGGAGTCCTACGGGACAAGGCTGGAAGCCCTGTCGCAGACGCGATCATAAATCTTTATGCAAAATCGAATGCTCGAAGCTATACAGCCAAGAGTTCGGTGAGTGGCGAGTTTTCGTTTGCGGACCTGGCAGCAGGTAGCTACCAATTATCCGTGACTCTGGCGGGAAAGACCTATCTCGCAGCAAATCCCTTGGCTGTCGAAGCCGGAAAAAATATCACCGCACTGCTTACTTTCTCCAGGCAAGAGGGGACGGTCGTTGTTTTGGCGGATCGCGAGGCAACGACTGCTCCGGCAAGCGGCGGAGAGCATTTGTCTGGCGGAGAAGTGTCCAGCCTTCCGCTGAACGAGCGCGACTTCAGCAAGCTATTGCTTCTGGCGGCGGGGACGATGACCGACACCAACGGCGCCGCGAATTTCACGCAACAATTTGCCGTGAATGGCCAGCGAGGTTCCGCATCTGTCTTTGCCATGGATGGCGCCGATACCACCGATCCAGAGCTCGGCGGAGCCACCTTCTCGAATTTTAATGTGGACGCCATTCAGGAAGTGCAATCGAGTTCCGGAGTGATGCCTGCGGAAATCGGGCACGGAGCGGCAGGTTTTAATAATGTGATCACGAAATCCGGCACGAATGACGTGCATGGCAGCGCTTTCGAATTTGTCCGCAATGCGGCGTTTGACGCGAGAAATTTCTTCGATCATCAAAGTGCAATTGATACGAGGCGGATTCCGCCCTTCGCCCGCAATGAATTTGGAGTAACCAACGGCGGGCCCGTGGTTCTTCCGGGAGTTTATGATGGGCGGGGCAAAACCTTCTATTTCGTCGAGTATCAAGGCTTTCGGCAAGTGCTTGGAACGACGCAAGTGTTCCCCGTCCCGACGGCGGCAGAGAGGCAGGGATTGGATACCACGACTTTTCCGGGCGATACGCTGACCGTCCCGGTTAATCCGGCGATCGCGGCGAATATTGGCAGGCTATCCCCTGCCCAATGAACCCCAGGGGCCCTACGGCGCCCGCACGTTTGCAACCTCTTCAAAGGTCGCGACAGACACCGACCAGTTTTCGGTACGAATCGATCATCGCCTTTCCGATAAAGCGACTCTATTCGCCCGGTTCAGCTTGAACCAGGTCAGGGGCCCGACGACCAATCCCGACCAGACTGCGATTGATCCCAGCTTCGGGGTCAACTTTTTTGATCATCAGCGAAGTGCTGCCGTTAGGTATACCCGAACGATATCTCCGCACTTCGCGTTTGTGACCTCGCTCGGCTACATCCGGAGCACTCCCTTTTTCCCGTCCGCGAATCATACGCAGCCCGCCATTGGCATTCGCAGACGGTCTGTTTGAGAACTTCAACTCAGCCGACGGCTCGATCTTTGGCTCTTACGGAAACGTTTATCAGCTCAAGCACGACATGACCTACACGCATGGTTCCCATAGCTTCAAGTGGGGAGTGGAGCTGCGCTTCAACCGGGATGCCACGATTTTCGGCACCAATCCTAACGGCATCTATACGTTTGGAGGAGGGCCTGCTTATTCGCCTGTGTTCATTCCTTCCGCGAGCGGCCAGCATGACATCCAGCCCGGCGATCCCTTGCCCGATTCGCTCACAGGATTGTTGACAGCCACGCCTTATTCCTATGGAATCACTGCTGCCGCGAGTGTGACGCCCGTCGGAGACAAGTTTGACGAAGCCGCCGTCAGGCGCGAGGCCTACAACTTTTATTTTCAGGACACCTGGAAGGTGAATTCCCGGATGAGCCTGAGCTACGGCTTACGCTATGACCTGAATAGCCGCATCAAAGAGGCCAAGCATCGTACCTCCATCGCCGATCCCGTGGATGCAACCGGCAAACCGACTTCGTTCTACGCGCCCGGCGCCAAAGCAATTTTCTTGTACAACCCGCAGCCCATCTACCCGTTGGATCAAAACGGCTGGGGACCGCGCCTTTCGCTGGATTATCGTAGCTAGCAAGCACACGACTTTTCACGCCGGGGGAGCGATCACCACGATTCTCCCGAATCTGTGGCTGGAGAATTATGTCACCGGAGGCTTCCCGCTTGTCTTCCAGCCGCTCGTTACCGCGTTGCCTGATGTTCCGGTTCCATTTCAAAATACCGTTAGTGCCGGAGACTCTTCCCACAGTGTTCACACATGCAAGGGCCAACCTCTTTTTGCATCGGGAAGCGCTAACGTCCCCGCGAACACACAAATCGATCTGCAGAGATTTCAGAACGACCTTGCCGCGATTACGCCCGGCCACGAAGTTCAACTGTTTACTGTCGGCGTGATTGGCAGGCATTTTCGCAACGGATACATCGGCACGTTCACGGCGGGAGTGGACCACGATTTCGGAAGCGTGAAGATTCAGCGCCGCTTACGTGGGCACGGTCAGGAGTCCATCTTGCCAGCGTGGATTCGCCCAACGGCTACGGCGGCGCTGACCCGGCGTTTGCGCCCTTCACGCAATTCAATGCCTCGGGTCATGCGATTGGCGGATTCGGGCCGGTGACGGTGATGAACACCGCCGCTCATTCCACCTATCATTCGCTGCAAACAAGCGCGACGGAAAACTATTCGCGAATTGGCTTGAGCTTCCAGGCCAGCTATACATTTTCCAAATCTCTCGACGATACGAGCGCCGTGCCCGGTGGAATTTCGGGAATGCCGGGCGTGACGCTGCAAACCTTGCCGCAAAATCCGATGGATCCTGCCGCCGACAAAGGGCCTTCCACCTTCGATGTCACGCATGTCTTCACCGTCAGCTTGTTTCAATCGCTGCCGTTTGACCGTCTGAGTTTTCTCCAGCCTCTGGGAACCTGGCTTACCAAAGGCTGGCAGTTTTTGAATATCACGACGCTGACGACCGGGCCGCCATTTTCCGTTTATTCTGGAATCCAGCAAACAGGCGTAGGAGCTGGCGGAACGGATCGCCCGGATATGGTCGCGATGCCGGACTTCTCCACGAGCCGCGACCGTCCGTGAGGATTATTTTGGGCGTGGCGCAGACAATAGCTCGTTCTTTCTTATTCCCATCAACGTCCCCGGCGGAACGGGCCCCAATCAAGGGCGGTTCGGCACGCTGGGACGCAATACTTTCCGCGGACCGGGCTTTCACAATTTCGACATGGCCTTGATCAAGGACACTCCGTTTGGAAAAAGAGGCAACCGTGAACTGGGCGTGCTCCAATTTCGCGCGGAATTTTTCAACATCTTTAACATCGTGAATTTCGGTTTGCCTTCGAATACTGTGCGCGGGAGCGGGTTCGGCGTCATCAGCCACACGGCCGGATCTTCCCGGCAAATTCAGTTTTCGCTGAAACTGATCTACTGAAGGGAATCTGGCATGGAGCGAAACGTCCGCGACGTCAGTGAATCTTTACAATCCGCACGACCCGCTCGAAGAAGCTTGGACGATTCCGGCGCCATGGTATTTCGATCCCCGCATCGCGGAATTGGAGCGCGCGAGCGTCTTCAGCGCGACGTGGCAGGTCGTGGGCCGCACGGATCAAGTGCGCGACAATGGCCAGTTTTTCACGGCCGATTTGGCAGGTGAACCTCTCGTCGTTGTCCGCGGCGAAGATGGCCAGCTGCGGGCCTTTTACAATGTCTGCCGCCATCATGCCGCCGCCGTGGTTACCGAGGCGCAGGGTTGCGCGAAACAGTTTCGCTGCCCGTACCACGGCTGGACTTACGGAATCGATGGCGCGCTGAAAGGCATGGTCGAGTTTGACGGCGTGTGCAACTTCGACCGCGCAAAAAATGGATTGGTGCCCATCCGCGTTGACGTCTGGGAGAATTTTGTGTTTGTAAATCTGGACGGGCGCGCCGCGCCCCTCCGCGAATTTTTGGGCGTAGTGCCGGAGCTTGTTGCGCCGCTGGAACTTGGCAAAAAAGCTGCACTTCTTCGACCGGCGCGTTTACACGCTCAACTGCAATTGGAAGGTCTACGTCGACAACTATCTCGATGGCGGCTATCACGTCCCTCACGCCCACAAAGGATTGAGCAGCGTGATCGAATACACCAAATACACGATCGAGAATTTTGAGCGCGCGTGCTTCCAATCGAGCCCGCTCTCATCGGACTCGTCGTCCGAAGCGGGCGTAGCCGCGACCAGGCAGGGCCGCGCGTTTTACCTGTGGCTCTATCCCAACTTCATGATCAACGCCTACGAAGGCGTGATGGACACGAATCTGGTGTTGCCACTTGGCGTGAACCGCTGCGCTGTTGTTTTCGACTACTATTTCGCCGACACCAGCGCGGCCGCCGAAGCTCGCCACAGAGAAAGCATCGCCGTAAGCGAAAAAGTCCAAGACGAAGACATGGCCATCTGCGATGCAGTGCAGCGCGGCCTCGGCTCGCGCGCCTATGTGGCGGGAAGGCTCTCGGTCCGCCGCGAAGCCGGCGAGCACCTCTTTCACCGTTTACTCCACGCTGATTCACCAAGGCCCTGAGCCTGACCGCTGCGGGTGACTGACCGCGGGGCGCTCGGAGCATTTTGGATCCGGTTCTTGCATCCGCGTGTCTCGTTGCCTTGAACACAGCTAGCCTGCCTCGCCCGTCCGGTGCATGCAATGCGTGTTGAGATAGAGACGGATTAGCCCTGTAGCGGCATCAATTGACGCTCTCTGCAGCCTCGCCTATACTCTTAGTTTGCGTTGCGGGCTAAGTTCTTACCTTTCAGGCCTCATCTAAGTTCCTTTGCGGCCGCAAAGCGGCCGGCAAGCCTGAGCTTTCCGCGAAACAATGGGCCGCATGCCGTCAAGATCAGCGCACAGTTTCACGAAGACCCGTTCGTTGCCAAATCGTTCACCGAGGAGAAAATCGTTCCATGGCTGAAGCAACCTGCCGCCGCGAGCTGGATCTGGAGATTCCCGCGGAAGAAGTAACAAAAAAGATTGAGAGCGTAGCCAAGGAATTCGCGCGCATCGCGCGTGTCCCGGGATTCCGGCCTGGCAAGGCACCGGTATCGCTCATCCGCCGCCGCTTCGCGGAAGACATCAAGGGTGAAGTGCTGCAATCGCTCGTCCCTGAACGCGTCGAAAAAGCCGTCTCCGAACAAAATTGACTCCCGTTTCCCAGCCGCAAGTGGAAAAGCTGGATTTTGCCGAAGGCCAGCCGCTGAAATTTCGCGCCGTTTTCGAAGTCCTTCCCGGAATTCGAGCTTGGCAATTACAAAGGTCTCGCAATCGAGATGCCCGCGATGGAACTCAACGAGAGCCGACGTCGCGAAAACTCTCGAGGAGATGCGCGAACGCGCCGCGGCGTTTGCTCCCGTCGAAGGGCGGGCCGTCGAAAACGGCGACTATGTGCAATTGAAACTGATGGGGACTCCGGCGGGCGGCGGCGAACCGCTGCAAGCGGATAGCGTTCTCTGCCACATCGGCGCCGAAGAAACCATGGAGCCCTTCAACGAGAACCTGCGCGGCGCGAATATCGGCGACCACAAAAATTTCGAGGTCGCCTATCCCGCCGATTATCCCGATGCAAAGCTTGCCGGGAAAACCTACAACTATGCCGTCGAGGTGCTCGGCATCAAAAACAAAAAGCTCCCGGAACTGAACGATGAATTTGCGAAGGATGTGAGCGACGCCGCAACTCTGGACGAACTGAAAAAGAAAGTCTCGGAAGGCCTCGAACACCAGCGCGATCACCGGCAGAAGGAGCTGCAAAGGGAAAAAGTCCTTGCCGAACTTGTAAAGCTGCACGAGTTCCCTGTACCGGAATCGCTCGTCGAGCATCAAATGGATGTGCGCCTGGAACGCGTGGTTCGGTCACTTGCCGCCCAGGGAGTGGATCCCCGCGCCGTGAATGTGGACTGGGTTTCCCTCCGGAAGCGCCAGCAAGAACGCGCCACAGATGATGTAAAGGCTGAACTCATCATCGACCGCATCGCCACCGCGGAAAATATCGACGTGACCGAAGAAGAGGTCCAGAACGAGTTGGAGCACATGGCCAGCCATAGTGGCGAATCCGCGGAAGTCACGCGGGCTCGTTTGACAAAGCAAGGTGCCCTCGATAGGATGAAAGCTAAGCTGCGCAGCGATAAAACTCTCGACTGGCTCGCGCAGAACGCTCAGATCAAAACCGTGGCGGCAGCAAGCGCCGCAACAGATGCAAAGTGAAGCAGTCCGGCATTTCAACTATCTCCATGAAAAATATCGAAGAACCTGAATATCGCGGCACAACGCTCGTTCCGATGGTGGTCGAACAGACCAGCCGCGGCGAACGCGCGTACGATATCTATTCCCGGCTGCTTAAAGAACACATCATTTTTATCGGCACCCCGATTGACGACCACGTCGCCAACCTCGCCACCGCCCAAATGCTTTTCTTGCAAGCCGAAGATCCGGAAAAAGACATTCAGCTCTACATCAATTCGCCAGGCGGCTCGATCACGGCCGGTTTCGCAATCTATGACACCATGCAATTCGTCAAGCCGGATGTCGTAACCACTTGCGTGGGGCAAGCGGCTTCGATTGCGGCAGTTCTTCTTGTCGGCGGCGCTCCGAAAAAGCGTTTCGCGCTGCCTCACGCCCGCATCCTGATTCACCAGCCATGGATGTCCGGCCTCGGCGGCCAGGCCACCGACATCGACCTTCATGCGAAAGAGATCTTGCGCATGCGCATGGTCATCAATCAGCTTGCTCTCGCAGCACAGTGGCCAGTCGATCGAGCGTGTCGAGAAAGACGTCGAGCGGGACTTCATTATGAATCCCGAACAGGCCAAGGAATATGGCATGATCGACGAGATAATTTATAAGCACCGCTAGCCTGCCGGCGTCGCACGGGGTGGCATTCGCTGGCTGCTGGTTCCTAAAAGTTAGTAGCGATTCGAGTTTCTCTTTTGCTCCAGGGAAAAATCGGCCTAGAATAAGGATTAGAGACTCCGTCGAAGCCCAGCGGAGACGAGGCCTTCACGCCAGTGAAAAAATTTAACCCAGATGAGCCGCTGCGCTGTTCCTTTTGCCATAAGACTCAGGAACAGGTCGAAAAGCTGATCAGCTCTCCCTCGGACTATCCGCGCGCTTACATCTGCAACGAATGCGTCGGCGTTTGCCAGACCATTCTTGAAGATGAAAAGCGCGAACAGGCCGCCGCGCCCGCGCGAAAGCTTCCGCGTCCGCCGGAGATCAAGCAATTTCTCGATGGCTACGTCATCGGGCAGGACCGCACGAAGAAGAAGCTCGCTGTCGCCGTCTATAATCATTACAAGCGCATCTTCTTGAACAAGCAGCCGGGCGACGTCGAGTTGAGCAAGTCCAACATCCTTTTGATCGGGCCCACAGGCACGGGAAAAACGCTCCTCGCGCAGACCCTTTCCCGCATGCTGGACGTGCCCTTCGCCATCGTGGACGCCACCACGCTCACAGAAGCCGGCTACGTGGGCGAAGACGTCGAAAACATTATCCTCAAGCTGCTGCAAGCGGCCGATGGAGATGTTCAGAAGGCCCAGCAGGGCATCATCTACATCGATGAAATCGACAAGATTGCCAAGAAGGATGAGAATCCCTCGATCACGCGCGACGTTTCCGGCGAGGGCGTCCAGCAGGCGCTGCTGAAGATTCTGGAGGGCACCATCGCCAACGTGCCGCCTCAGGGCGGCCGCAAACACCCGCATCAGGAATTCACCCCTGTGGATACCACGAACATCTTGTTCGTCTGCGGAGGCGCTTTCGTTGGTCTGGAAAAAATTATCGAGAAGCGTGCTGGCCGTCATTCGCTCGGTTTTCATACTGACGCCGCGCCATCCACGCCGCAGCGGCGCAACACCGAATTGCTCGAGCAAGTGCAGCCCGGCGATCTGATTCGCTATGGGTTGATCCCAGAATTTGTCGGCCGCTTGCCCGTTGCCGGCGTAATGAATGACTTGGACAAGAATGTTCTCGTGCGCATCTTGACCGAACCGAAGAACGCGCTGCTCAAGCAATACCAGCGCCTGTTCGAGTTTGAAAACGTCCGTTTGCGCTTCACGGATGACGCTCTCGAAACCGTCGCGGAGCTCGCCATGCAGCGCAAAGTCGGCGCGCGCGGCCTGCGCATGATTCTCGAAGATCTCATGCTCGAGCTCATGTATCACCTCCCGATGCAGCGCAAGGTGCGCGACTTTGTCGTAACCGCGGAAATGGTCCGCGGACGGGAAATTAATTGGAGTTTGCTCGAAAAGGCCGGATAGGCCGTTTCGGTTTTTCGAACGTATTTCAGGGGCCCCAATGTTCACTCGCGAAAAACAGGAATTGAAGCGCGTACCCATGATGCCGGTGCGCGACATGGTCATCTTTCCGCAACAGATGACTCCCTTCATCGTTGGCCGCGAAGCCAGCGTGCGCGCTCTCGAAGAAGCCCTCGCCGGCGACAAGAAAGATTTTCCTGTCCACGCAGCACGACGCTTCCGTGGACGACCCGAAGCCCGAAGAAATTTACGCGGTCGGAACGCTCGCGAACATCGTGCAAAGCGTCAAACTTCCCGATGGCAATATCAAAGTTTTGGTAGAGGGCGTCGAGCGCGCTCGTGCGCTCTCCATTGCTTCGGAAGAGGGTTTCTTCCGCGCAACCGTCCGCTTGCTGAACGCGCGCGTCGAGCCTTCCCCCCAAGTTGACCAGACCGTGCAAAAAGTCACCAGCCTCTACGAACAGTTCATCAAACTCTCGCAGAGCCTGAATTATGACACCATGATCGCCGCCGCCCGCGGCGATGACCCCGCGCGCCTGTCGGACACTATTGCCGCGAACCTTCAGCTTCCTGTCGACGAAAAGCAGGACCTACTCGAAACCGTAGACCCCATCGAACGCCTTAACCGCATCAGCGACATTCTCGAGATCGAGCTTGAAAAGCTCAACGTCGACCGTAACATCAACACCCGCGTGAAACGCCAGATGGAGCGCGCGCAAAAAGAGTATTACCTGAACGAAAAGCTCAAAGCCATCCAGAAGGAACTCGGCCGCGGCGAAAAAAGCGAAATCGACGAGCTCAAAAAGAAAATCGACTCCGCTGGAATGAGCAAGGAAGTCCACGAAAAAGCCATCCAGGAGCTGAAGCGGCTGGAATTGATGCCGCCTATGTCGGCGGAGTCGACCGTTAGCCGGAATTACCTCGATTGGCTTCTCGCCGTGCCGTGGAAAAAGAAATCCAAGGAAATTCGTGACATTCTGGCCGCGGAAAAAATCCTTAACGAAGAGCACTACGGCCTCGAGAAAATCAAAGAGCGCATCCTGGAGTTTCTCGCCGTCCGCCAACTTGGTGAAGAATCCCAAGGGTTCGATCCTTTGCTTCGTCGGCCCTCCGGGCGTCGGCAAGACTTCCCTGGCCATGTCCATTGGCCACGCCACTGGACGCAAATTTGTCCGCGTATCGCTCGGCGGCGTCCGCGATGAAGCCGAAATTCGCGGCCATCGCCGCACGTACATCGGTGCCCTTCCCGGCCAGATCATCCAAATGATGAAGAAGGCCGGCACGGTGAACCCGATTTTCGTCCTCGACGAAGTCGACAAAATGTCCACCGACTTCCGCGGCGACCCGTCTGCCGCACTTATGGAAGTGCTGGACCCCGAGTTGAATCACAGCTTCACGGACCACTATCTTGACGTCGAGTACGACCTCTCGAAAGTGATGTTCGTCTGCACCGCCAATGTGCTGCACACCATTCCCCAGCCGTTGCAGGACCGCATGGAAATTCTCCGGCTGCCGGGCTACACCGAGCAGGAAAAGCTGGAAATCGCCAAGCGCTTCCTGGTGAAACGCGCGCGCGAAGCCACCGGCCTGAACGAGCAAAATCTTAAGTTCACCGACGAAGGCCTGCTGCACATCATCCGGCACTACACGCATGAAGCCGGAGTGCGCAACCTCGAACGCGAAATTCAGAACATCGCTCGCAAGATGGCGCGCAAAGTCGTGACCGAAGGCAACACCGTCGGCGTCGAAATTTCCCCGGCTAACGTGAACGACTTCCTCGGCATCCTCAAGTACCGCGAATACTGGCTCGAGAAGCACAACGAGATAGGCTTGACCACCGGCCTCGCCTGGACCGAAGTCGGCGGCTCCGTGCTCGCCACGGAAGCAACCTTAATGGAAGGCAAAGGCCGCCTCACGCTTACCGGCAAACTCGGCGACGTGATGCAGGAATCCGCTCAAGCCGCCATGAGCTATGTGCGTTCACGGTCCGCGCAACTCGGCCTGGCGAGGGACTTCTACCGCACTATCGATATCCACGTGCACGTGCCCGAAGGCGCCATCCCCAAGGACGGGCCTTCCGCTGGGATCACCATCTGCACCTCGATCGTCAGCGCGCTGACCAAAATCCCCGTGCGCCGCGACGTTACCATGACCGGCGAAATCACCTTGCGCGGCAAAGTTCTCCCCATCGGCGGCGTCAAGGAAAAGCTCCTTGCCGCCCATCGAATGGGCTTGCACACAGTGCTGCTTCCGAAGGACAATGAGAAGGACCTGGCGGATATCCCGCAGGAGATCCTCTCCTGTCTCACGGTCCATTTTGTAGAAACCATGGATGAAGTGCTTCAGGTTGCGCTCGAGCGCGTGATTGTGCCCCTCGAACTTCCTGAGGTCGCGCCCGTCGCGGAACCTTTCGTTGCCAGCGCCGAGAAAGACAAGAGTTTGACCAACTAAGCAGCGTAAGTTTGGGCCCGTCCTGCGAATTATTCCACGCATGTCGTGGCCCGGCGCTGCCGCCGGTTGCAGAAAGTCTGGTTTGCCCAGCCTGGCATGTTTTCGTTTGTCCGCCAGTGCGGTGTGCCACCTCACTAACAATCCGGGATTTTGTTGACCGCTCTGCGGCCACGCAAAAAAGAAGGTCAATTTACACAATCAAAGTTAAGGATATATGAAAGAAACAAGCATTGAAGGAACCAATCAGATGAGCATTAGCCTCGCCGAGTTAAAAGAAAAAAATATCACCGACCTCGCCAAGATCGCCAAGGAATTGAACATTCCCGGCGCCAGCGGCATGCGCAAACAGGAATTGATCTTCCAGATTCTCCGCGCCCAAACGGAGAAAAACGGATTGATCTTCTCCGAAGGCGTCCTCGAATGCCTCCCCGACGGATTCGGATTCCTCCGCGCGCCGGAATACAACTACCTTCCCGGCCCGGATGATATCTACGTATCACCGTCGCAAATCCGCAAGTTCGATCTCCGCACCGGGGACACTGTCTCCGGCCAGGTGCGCCCGCCCAAGGATGGCGAGCGCTACTTCGCGCTGATCAAAGTCGAGGCCGTCAACTTTGAAGACCCCGAAGTTGCGCGCAATAAAATCTTCTTCGACAACCTGACGCCGCTCTATCCCCAGGGCCGCCTCAAAATGGAAACCACCAAGGAGAACATGACGGGCCGCGTGCTCGACCTTCTCTGCCCCGTCGGCAAAGGCCAGCGCGGCCTCGTTAACGCCCCCCCGCGCACCGGCAAAACCATGATCCTGCAGTCCATGGCAAATTCCATCACCACCAATCACCCCGAAGTCGCGCTTATCGTTCTTCTGATCGACGAACGCCCCGAAGAAGTCACCGACATGCAGCGCACCGTGAAGGGCGAAGTCATCAGCTCGACCTTCGACGAACCGCCGCAGCGCCATATCCAGGTTGCGGAAATGGTCCTCGAAAAAGCCAAGCGCCTCGTCGAGCACAAGCGCGACGTCGTCGTTCTGCTCGATTCCGTCACTCGCCTTGCCCGCGCCTACAACGCCGTCACTCCTCCTTCCGGCAAAGTCCTTTCCGGCGGTATTGACGCCAACGCTTTGCAACGCCCGCGCCGCTTCTTTGCCGCTGCGCGCAATGTGGAGGAAGGCGGCTCGCTCACCATTATCGCCACCGCCCTTATCGACACCGGCAGCCGCATGGACGACGTCATCTTCGAAGAGTTCAAGGGCACTGGTAACATGGAAATTTATCTGGACCGCCGCCTAGCCGATAAGCGCGTCTTCCCGGCCATCGACATTCAGCGGTCCGGCACGCGTAAGGACGAATTGCTACTCCCGCCCGACGAGCTCAGCCGCGTTTGGGTCCTCCGCAAAGTTTTGAGCCCGCTCTCGACCGTCGAAGCGATGGAGCTTTTGCTCAGCCGCCTCACGAAAACAAAGTCCAACTCGGAATTTCTAGGGTCGATGTCCGCGCCAACCTGAGACGAACCAAGCTCGGATCATTTCCTCGAACGTCGATTCAAAAGAAACGGCGCAGCAGGTCATCCCCGCTGCGCCGGTTTTATTTAGCTCAGGCTTTCAGGACTGAGTTAACGATCTTAAGTTTTCGCACTGCTTCACGCCGCAGCTTCTGCTTCTGCCGCTGCGATGTAGTCCACGATTCGCTCCGACCAGCCGTCGACGTGCGTCCACCCGTTGCCGTAGCTCACGCCGTGCTTGTACGGGGCCACGTTCACAACGTACGCTCGCGGCGTCCACGCCGTCAGGATTCCGTCGTGCGTCTGCTCGTCGGTAATCACGATCACCCGGTCGAGCTCGCGCCACTCCCGCTTCTCGTGAAGCTCCGCGAGCGCGCGCTTGAGGTACGTCCCCGAGTGCGCCTGCGATCCCACGATGGCGTCCCGCAGCGCGAAACCGCGCCGCGGAGGAAGCTCCACGCACGCTATCGGAGAAGGTCGCGACCGAAAACTCCTCGGCCTTCTCGCGGAGCAGAATGGCAAGTCCCGCCGCTGCGTCCATGCGCGTGGTCTCGCTCTTCCCGGAAAGCTTGCCGTCCATCGACCCGGACACGTCCACGACGAGTCCCGTCGATCCCGGCAGCTTTTCGAGTTCAGCGATGCCTTTGAGCATGGCGCGCTCGATGGCGTCTTCGAGCTTCGGAGCGTGGCGCGCCGCCGTCACGAATCGGAACGGCAGCGCACGGGCAACACCCTTTTCGAGCCGCTCGCGAACGAGCTTCGGATCCACGCCCGATGCAAGCATCAGGCGGAGGTTCCGCAGGACGGCCAAGCCGCCCAGCTTCCCCTCGCGCAGGAGCCGTTCGAAATTCTCGCGCTTGTCCTTCCCTGCGGACAAGGCAACCTCCCAAGTGTCGGGAGGCTCGAGCGTGTTCTCAACGAGCTTCTTCCAAATAGCTTCCTGCTCGGCATCCTTCGGCTTCGCGTGGCAGAGAAACAGCACGTCGCGCAGCGTCACCACCGACTCGCGGTTGTACTTCGCAAGCTGGTAGGCGTCGAACTTTCGGAACGCCTGCGCCAGCCCGCGCTTCACTCCCGCGGAGAGCGGCTGCTTCATCTCTTTCCAGTAAAGCGCCACGAACTCGCCGAGTTCGTCCGCCCTCTGGATCACGTGCTCGAGCGTTTCCGCCACGAGTGGTCCCGCGCCTTTGCGCCGCGCAAGTTCGCGCGTCACAAAGAGCGGCGCATGGCGAAGCTGCATCTTGTCGCGGGCTTCGCGCGCCAGAGCCGCCACATCCTCCGGCTTGCTCTGCGCCACGAGTTCCGCGATTCGCTTCGCGATGTCGTTGCCCTTCTCGTAGAACGTGTCTTCCCAGAGCAGGCACGTCAGCACCGTCCGCCGAAGCTCGCGCTTCACATCCACGCGCTGCGCCACCGCTCCTTCGTGCGTCCGCACCGGAAACATCCGCTTCCACACATTCATCTTCACCATCTCCGCCTCCCTCCTTTCCGCGCTGTCCAATGATCGTTCAGCGCGACAAAATTGTCATTCCGGGCAAGCGACGTGCCTGCCTGCTCTTCGGCGCGAACCGCCAGTCTCAACGCAGCTGCGCCGGACAAGCTGAATGTGCACTTCCCGTCGCTCTGCAGGCTCACCAAGTCGCCTTCCTCGATCCGCAGCATTCCGCCAGCCAGCAGAATCACGATCTTCAAGAATCATCCCTGAACTTCGGAGATGCCGCGGGGGCACTCGACCAATCCGACCGCATCCAAGGGGACAACAGCATCAATCTCCGTTGACCTTCAGACCGGCCTCTCGGTGAGCATCACGTTTTCCACATCCGGCTCCTTTCTTGCCCAAAATTCCGGACGGGAACATCGGCCAGGGACATCAGGCGTTCTATCATTGAGCTATCGCCCGGCGTGGCTCAGGCTTTCAGACCCAAGCTTTTCGTCGCCGCGCAGGCGGGAATCGAACCCGCGCCCTTCCCGGTTCTTGACCGGGACGCTCTACCGATGTAACGCGTACCTCCACCACACGTGAAAGTTTTTGCAGAGGGAACCCTCGGCTCGAGCGCCACTTAGCTCTGCCATTTGAGCTACAGCAGCTTGCGCCGCTGGCGGGATTTGAACCCGCAACCGCTAGGTCGAAGTTGCTCGCGCCTGCGCCACTCTGCAAATTCTTGCGGCGGGAATCAGCGGCCCAGGTATCTGTCCGCTGCTCTACCACTGAGCTACAGCAACTTTCGTCACTGGCAGGTGACTCGAATCTGCGACCATCCCGGCATCCCAAGTGGCACAGCCCATCTTGCCGCAAGCTCTTTTTTTTTTCGTCCTTGCTTCGTTAGTTCTTCAGTTCTCTTCCGCGCACACCCGTAGCATCTGCGCAGCAACTCGGCATCTCTTCGCCAAGTCAGCGCTCCAGAAAATTCCGGGAGGAATCGGCGCTCACGGTCTTTCGGGATTCGAACCCGAGCCTTGCGGCTTTGCCGATGAAGTACCCGTGAACTTCACCATCCCGGGATCATGCTTTTCGCCAAAGATCTCAGTATCAAAAGGAGTTCGCTGTCCCTGCAGCCCGGATTTTTTGGAACCGGCTGCAGTTTCACCGCAAAGCAAAACGCTTTAGCGACGAATACTATTGGATCGAAACGACTTAAGCGGTTTTATTACTTAGAGTCGCGCGAAAAAGCAGTCCACGAGACTCGATCGCCTTGGTGCCGTTTCGACTTGGCTTTTGTCTTCGTGTCTCATATTTGCTTTTCACGCTCAGTGAGGACCTGCCCTAATTTGCAGCAGGGTACGACTGAGGTATTCCGAAAGTAAACGAACTCCGTTTTTCTGTCAAGCCCTATTTTTGAAAAACCGCATTTTTGGCGCATTTTTCGCGTAACCTGTTAATTCCCAAGTACCTAGCCCCAGCGGAGACGCCGCTTTCTCAAAGCCAGGAACATTGAGTCGCTGCATCATCTGCCGGCGCCCTGCACTTCACATTTCCCTTCCCGCTGATTTGGCCAAATCTCTTTCGCGCTCGCGCACCAGCATCACGACAAGCCGCGCGGTCTCCTCTACGTCCATCGCCGTGTTATCCACCAGCACGGCATCGGACGCGCGCACCAGCGGCGAAACTTTTCGTTCGCGGTCCCGGCGGTCGCGCTCGCGAACTTCTTCTATAACTTCCGGAAGCGAGAATTTGTCCCCTTTTTCCTGATGTTCCTTCCAACGGCGTTCCGCGCGTACTTCCGGCGAGGCCTCCAGGAAAATCTTCAGATCCGCGCGGGGGAAAACGACCGTGCCGATATCGCGCCCTTCCATCACCACGCCTCCGCCTGCCCCGGCGCGCTGCTGTTCAGCAACGAGGATTTCGCGCACTTCGGCGATCGTGGCTAGCCGCGATGCGGCTTGCGCCACTTCAGCGGTGCGAATTGCCTGCGTCACTTCTTCCCCATCGAGGAATACGCGGTTTTTCGAGCCCGCGGCTTCCTGTTCCGATGTTGGGGGTTTCAGTTCGATATGAGTCCCTCGCGCAAGCTCCTCAAGAGCGAGAAAATTGTCCATCGTGATTTTTTCTCTCAACGCTTTCAGCGCGAGCGCGCGATACATCGCTCCGCTATCGAGATATAAATATCCGAGATACTTGCGCGACGCTTTTTGCCAGGCTGCTCTTTCCCGAGCCCGCAGGTCCGTCAATGGCAATGGTGAGTTTTGGCATCTTGGTAGCACAGCCCATTCTCTACCATCGCGCGCTTTTTGCGCGATGAATCCTGGCTGTGCGCATTTTTCCTACTCGCGCAAACAATCGCACATGCGCTTTTGTTCGCGCGCGCTCGCAAAAAGCGCAAAAAAACAGCACAGGCAGGATTGCCTGTGCCACTCAAAATCCCATAATGTTGTAGCCGCAATCGACGTAAATAGTTTCGCCGGTAATGCCTGAGCCAGCGTCAGAAAGAAGAAACGCCGCCGTCGAACCGACCTCGCCCGGATCAACGGTGCGCTTAAGCGGCGCACGCTCGGTCTGGGTTTTGAGCATGTCGCTAAAGTTCGCGATGCCTCGCGCGGCAAGCGTTTTGATAGGTCCAGCGGAAATCGCGTTGACGCGGATGGCCTTTGGCCCAAGATCATAGGCCAAATACCGAACTGTCGCTTCCAGGGCCGCCTTGGCCACGCCCATCACGTTGTAATTCGGCACCACTTTTTCAGAGCCGTAGTAGGTCAGCGTGACGATTCCTCCTCCGGATGCCATCAGCGGCGCGGCGCCGCGCGCCACTGCAATCAGCGAGTAGACGCTGATGTCATGCGCAATGCGAAATCCTTCGCGAGAGGTCTCCACGAACGGTTTCTTCAATTCATCGGGCGGAGCGAATCCCACGCTGTGCACCAGTCCATGCAGCACTCCATATTTCTTTTTGAGTTCTTCAAACAGCCGCGCGATCTGGTCATCTTGCGTGACGTCGCACATAAATCCAGTTGCGTTCGGCAATTCTCCAATCAGATCTTTCGCTTCGAGCGCGAGCCGCTCGTTTTGATAGGTGATGGCCAGGCGCCAGCCCGCCGCTGCGAGCTTCTGCGCAATCGCCCAAGCGATGCTGCGCTTGTTGGCCAGGCCAAAGATCACTGCTGTTTTCTGCGATTCACTCATTCGCTCCGTCTCCAGGTGGCCGGGCTAAAGCCCGGCATCTACAAGATGCCGGCTGGAAGCCGGCGCTACATAATCAAATTCGGTGGAACGCTTTCTCGATTTCCTTTACAGAATATCGAAGAACCACGGGCCGCCCGTGCGGGCAGCTCATCGGACAATCCGTTTTCGCCAGCGCGCCGAGCAGCCATTCCATTTTTGTCTGGTCCAGCGGCATGTTCACCTTGATCGCCGCGTGGCACGCGGTCGAAGCCGCGATTTTCGCTTGCAAGCGTGTCAATGGAAATGGCCGCGTTTTCCCGCTCGATGCCGTCGAGAATTTCCGTCAGAAGTTTTTCTCCGTCTCCCGGCGCGATGCCTGCGGGAACGGCTTGAATGGCGACGCTGCGCGGCCCCATCGGCTCGACCTCGAAGCCGTTGGCGCCGAGCTCTTCCGCAATTTTTTCGTAGATCACGATCTGCCGCGGCGAAAGCTCGATGACCAGCGGCATGAGCATGCGCTGCGCTTCCACTTTTCCCGCGCGCCGCGCTTCGAGATGCTGCTCGAAAAGCACGCGCTCGTGCGCCACGTGCTGATCGACAAGCCACAAGCCTTCGCCGTTCACGGCAACAATAAAGCTCGAGCTGACTTGGCCGAGCGGCTTGAGGTCGGCGATTTGGTCTGGCCGCGGAAGAGTGGCCGGCGCACTGGCGCTCGGCGCAGCGAGATTTCCAGCCCAGTTCGAGCTGGCAAGTGCCTGAGCAGCGGCAGCCGCAGCGGAAGCCATGCCGGACTCGATGGACGATTCGAGGCCGGCGGGAAAAGCGAAACGCTGCTCGACGGGCCGAAGCGGATCGGAGGTCAAGATCAAAACCGCCATCGGAGCCAACGCCCGAGCCCACGCCGATTTCTTCCATCGCGGGAATGATGGCGCGCGGAACACCGGAAGCAGCGGCGGCGCCAAAAGCAGCGGGAGAAAAAGTGGACGCGGCAGGCGGCGAACCAGCAGGAATTGCAGCCGCTGCGGCGGCGAAGCTGGGAACGGGCCGCACGCTCATGAGCGCTTGGCGAATCGTGTCGCGCGCAAAATCGTGAACGAATTGCGAGCGTCGGAAGCGCACTTCGATTTTTGCGGGATGCACGTTAACGTCGACTTCGTCGTAGGGCATTTCGAGGAACAGCAGAGTCGCGGGAAAAACCGTGGGCGGGAGAATGTTGCGATAGGCTTCGTGAATGGCGTGCAGAATCAGGCGGTCGCGGACCAGGCGGCGATTCACGAAAATGTAGATGCCGTTGCGGTTTGGCCGCTGCACGTCGGGGCGCGAAGTGAAGCCTCGCACCGTCAGCGTGGCGCTTTCTTCACCTCTGTTCGAGTTCGGGCTCGGTGATGGCCGCGCGAAACGCCGCCGACGCCGGCGGAATTTCGACCAGCTCGTCCATCGATTGCCGGCCGAAGAGTTGATAGATGCGGTCGGCGAGTTTTTCGGCGGGCGGGCTGTTGATGATTTCCTGCGTCGGCGTGGTGAGGACGAAATGTTTGTCCGGATTGGCCAGCGCGTAGTGCGTGACGAGCGAAGCGATGTGGCCGAGTTCGGTGGTGTCCGATTTGAGAAATTTCTTCCTGCGCGGGAACACAGTAGAAAAGATCGGCGACGCTGATGGTCGTTCCCGCAGGCAGACCTGCAGGCTTGACGTTGACAAGTTTTCCGCCGGCAAATTCGAGGCGCGTGCCTTCGGCTTCCGATTCGTCGCGCGTTTCGAGCAGCAGCCGCGAGACCGCGGCAATCGTCGGGAGCGCTTCTCCGCGAAAGCCGAGCGTCGAGATGGAAAGCAAATCGTCGGCGGAGCGCAGTTTGCTGGTGGCGTGGCGCTCGAAGGCCAGCAGCGCGTCGTCGTGCGTCATGCCGTGGCCGTCGTCGATGACGCGGATCATGCGCTTGCCGCCGACTTCGGTTTCGACGCGAATGGTCTTCGCGCCGGCGTCCAGCGCGTTTTCGAGCAGCTCTTTGACTACCGAGGCGGGACGTTCGACAACTTCGCCCGCTGCGATTTTATTCGCGACAGCTTCCGGCAGTATGCGTATGCGTGACATCCGACTTTGGTTAGCTTGCCTCTTCCGTGCGCCTCGAATCATGACCACCAAGAATATGCCAAATGAGAGCAATCCGAACGAGAAACAGAGCATCGGCAAGTGCAAGAATCGTGGCGCGAGCCTATTCCGTAATCCAGACAGAACTGCACTAAACACTGCGATGCCGCTCGAACTGAAAGCCATACGTTGCGACGCCAATCCGAGAACTAAGACATCGTCAGAAAGCTGCAACTTCCCGGATTCTGCAGGTCGAATGGAAAGTGCTCCAACATCAGTTAGTCCGCAGCCTTTCGTCGGTCTGATGGCGATGCCGAGTTGGTCGAGCTGATCTGGTCACGGACGAAGGCGATTCGGCCATGAGATCGACCGCGGCGGTGGTTTTCGCGAAGGCGATGACTTCGCGAATGGATTTTTCGCCGGCGAGGAGCATGGCGATGCGGTCGATGCCGAGGGCGATGCCGCCATGGGGCGGCGTGCCGTAGGTGAGCGCGTCGAGGAAGAATCCGAAGCGGCGGCGGAGCTGTTCTTCGCTAAGGCCGAGCGCGCGGAACAGGCGCTCCTGAATATCCTGGCGGTGGATACGGATGCTGCCGGAGCCGAGCTCGTTGCCGTTGAGGACGAGATCGTAGCCCTTGCGAGCGCACTTCCCACGGCGCGGATTCGAGCTTTTCCAAATCTTCATCGACGATGCCGGTGAAGGGATGCTGCGCGCTGACCCAGGCTTTGTCGTTCTCGCTCCATTCAAAGAGCGGGAAGCCGGTGATCCAGAGAAATTTCCATTGCGGTGCGGTCGATCAAGTTGAGCGCTTCGCCGAGCTGCAAGCGCACTTGCCCGGCAACGAGCGCGGCGGCTTCCGTGCCTTTGATTTGCTGCTTTGCGCTGACACGGCGACGACGAGATCGCCAGTTTTTGCGCCGCAGGCTTCGGCGAGTTTTTTTACGTTTTCCGCGCCGATTAGTTTTTCGACGGTCGAAGTCGTGCCTTCGGCGGCGAGCTTTACGAAATACGCGCCGCGCGCGCCGTGGGATTTGGCTTTCTCGGTCAATTCGTCGAGCTGCTTGCGCGAATAGCCGGCCGCGCCCGGAGCGGCGAGAGCAAACACGCTGCCTTCGATGCCCAGCTTGGTTTTCGCTTCTTCCGGAAAGCAGTCCGTGACTTCGTGCAGCTCCATGCCAAAGCGCAGGTCGGGCTTGTCGCTGCCGTATTTGCGGATGGCGTCCTTGTAGAGCATGTGCGGAAACGGGCCTTGCGTCTTGATGCCCGCGACGGCGCACGCGCGCACCATCACTGTTTCGATGACGTGAAAAATGTCTTCCTGGCGCGGGAAGGACATCTCGACGTCGAGCTGCGTGAATTCCGGCTGGCGGTCGGCGCGCAAATCTTCGTCGCGGAAACATTTCACGATCTGGAAGTAGCGGTCGAGCCCGCCGATCATCAGGATTTGCTTGAAGATTTGCGGCGACTGCGGCAGCGCGTAGAACTGGCCGTGATGCACGCGGCTGGGCACGAGATAGTCGCGCGCGCCTTCGGGCGTCGAGCGCGTGAGCATGGGCGTTTCGACTTCGAGGAAGCCCATTTCGTCCATGGTCTTGCGAATTTCGAGGACGATTTTGTGGCGCAGCGCGAGGTTGCGGTGCGGCTTGGGGCGGCGCAGGTCGAGATAGCGGTAGCGCAGGCGCGTTTCTTCGGCGGCGTTGATTTCGTCTTCGATGGGAAACGGCGGCGTTTTGGCGTTGTTTAAAATGTGGAGCTTGGTGGCGATGCAGCTCGACTTCGCCGGTGGCGAGTTCGGGGTTCGCTTTTTGCCGCTTGATGACTTTGCCTTCGACGGCGACCACAAATTCGCTGCGCGCCTGCTCGGCTTTGGCGTGCGCGGCGGGCTGCGACTCTTTGTTGAAAACAACCTGGACGATGCCGGTGCGGTCGCGAATGTCGAGGAAGAGCAAGTTGCCGAGGTCGCGGCGGCCGGAAACCCAGCCCATGACGATGGCGTCGCGGCCTTCATCGGAGGCGCGCAGTGCGCCGCAGTAGTGTGTGCGTTGCAGATTGCCAAGAAAATCCAGCAAGTGGCTCTCTCCTAGTTGTAGCACAGGCATTCTTGCCTGTGCACGATCTTTCCGCTGTGTTACTGCAGCGAGATGAAGACTGCGCAGGAATGTCTGTCCCACCATTACTGGAGACCCGCTCTGAAGCAGCTGCTGCAGATATTCTAGCAGAGCTTGTTCGGTGAGTTTCTGTTGCGAGCCGTCGGCGAGGGTTTTCAGCGTCCACTGCGCCGCTCGGCGACTTCATTATCGCCGAGGATGAGGGCGAATCGCGAGCCGAGCTTGCTGGCGCGCTCGAGGGCTTTGCCGAATTTCAGTTCGGTCGGGGGCATCTCGACGCGGAAGCCGGCTTTGCGCAGATCTTTGGCGGCGCGGATCGCTGTGGCGTAGGCGCGTTCGCCCATCCAGGCGATGTAGACGGACGGTGACTGGTGACTGGCGACTGGTGACTGGGACTTCGCTGTCTTGCAGCGAGAGGATCAGGCGGTCTTCGCCGATGGCGAAGCCGATGCCTTTGGTGGGCGGGCCGCCGAGGAGTTCGACGAGGCCGTCGTAGCGGCCGCCGCCGCAGACGGCGTTTTGCGAGCCGAGGCCCTGCGCCGTGATTTCAAACGTGGTGCGCATGTAGTAGTCGAGGCCGCGGACGAGGCGCCAGTTTTCGCGGTAGAGCACGCCGCGCAGATCGAGCTCGCGTTTCACGGCGGCGTAATGCGTTTTGCATTCGTCGCAAAGGTGATCGGCGATGCGCGGAAGCGTTGCGATGATGGGCTGCTCGTGTTCGAGTTTCGAGTCGAGCACGCGAAGCGGATTTGTTTCGATGCGGCGCTGCGAGTCCGCGCCAAGTTTGTCTTTCACTTTTTCGAGTTCGGCTTTGAGCTTTGCAACGTAGCCACGACGGCAGTTGTCGGCGGCGTGGCCGATGGAATTGATGCTGAGTTCGGTTCCTTGGAGGCCGCATTTGTCGAAGAAGGTCATCAACATTTCGATCAGTTCAGCGTCGATCGCTGGAGCGTCGGGACCGCCGAGAATTTCCGCGCCAATCTGATAGAACTGCCGATAGCGGCCCTTCTGCGGCCGCTCCCGCCGAAACATCGGCCCCATGTAATACAGCTTCACCGGCTGCGGAAGCTGCTGCATGTTGTGCTCGATGTATGCGCGGCAGACGCGAGGCCGTCGCCTCCGGCCGTAGGGAGACTGTCATTTCCTAGCTGCATTGCTTCAAAGACCATTGATACAGATTTTCAATGATCTTCCGCATCTCTGAGCGGTCGAGCCATGTTCAGCATTGCTCGACATTCTTTCCAGTGCTGCTTCGACTCGGAGATCGCGAGGCCGATCGCGATGTCTCAGGAATCTCTCCTGACTCCATGCAGCTCTTTCAGCTCTGTTCGATAAAGGCTCCGAAGTTCACTAAGGTCGGTTCGAGGCTCAGTTCATCAGAGACGATCGACGAACGTGTACATTTCTTTTGAGACGATGTCTGTTTCGCCGCCAACCGCGCGCGCGAAGAGTTCTGTCGGCTCGAAAATGGGCGGGCGGATTTCGCCGAAGCCGAAGGTGGCGAAGACTTCGTGGGCGGTTTGTTCGACGCGGTTCCAGAGGGCGGTGTCTGGAGGGAGCAGGTCGCGCGTGCCGCGGATGGCTTGGAATTTGGATTTGTTCGCCATGAAAACCTTAGAGAGATTCCTCTCTGCGGAGCTCTGACCTCTTCGCAGGAGCGAGCGGAAAGACAAAGCGTCGGCTCGCTTCGCTCGGAATGACGGCTTGGTGGTCTGTCGATCAAGCCAGCATTGTAGCGATTCCTCGCGATAGATATTTTTGTACTCGACGTAGCGCTTGGCGTAGGCGTCGATGCGCGCTTGGTCGATGCCGGTGAGGGCGCGTTTGACTTTGCCGGGGTGGCCGATGACCAGGCTGCCTGGCGGAGATTTTGGCGCCTTCGGAATGAGCGTGCCTGCGGCGATGACGCTGCCTGCGCCGACGTGCGCGCCGTTCAAAATGATGGCGCCCATGCCGATGAGGCAGCGCGACTCGATGGTGCAGCCGTGCAGCGTGACGGAGTGGCCGACGGTCACGTCGTCGCCGAGGACGAGCGGGCATTCGTCTCTCATGACGTGAAGCACGCAGCCATCCTGAATATTGGTGCGCGCGCCGATGCGAATGTGGTGCACGTCGCCGCGAATCACGGTGCAGGGCCAGACGCTGGAGTCTTCGCCGATGACGACGTCGCCGATGATGACGGCGGCGGGTCAATATAGGCGGAGGCGGCGATTTGCGGGCCGCTTGCCGCGATAGGGGCGAATGTCGGGCTGGCGGCTCAGCTCTGCGAGCCGCGCGCGGGGTTCGAGCCGGAATTTGCGTTAACCATAACACCCACCCCCTCCCCCGGTTTTCTGTAAGTGTTGCTTCTAAAGGATTTAGCGTTTCTGTAAGCATTTAGATTGACAGTTACGGCGCCTTGCAAACATTGATTCTAAAGGATTTACGAGGAATCAAATCCGACCGCCAACCTTAGACCGATGATGCGACCGCCCGTTTGAGTCTCCAAAAGAAAATGCGGCAACACGGTTGCCGCAGCGCACTTGCCAAGATTTTCCCAACGGCATTATAGCAAATGCTAGGCCCATTCAAGAAAAAATCTCGCTGCTCAGTCGATTTGCACTGTTGGAGCGCCGCCGGAGGTGGCGCTGACTTCGGCTAGGCGGGCGGTAACGGCGCGGGCCAGGGCGTAGAGGCTTTGCGTGCCGGGGGCGGATTCGCCGAGGCCGGCGACGGGTTTGCCGGTGTCGCCGCCGATGCGGATGCGGGGATCGATTTCGATTTCGCCGAGGACGGGAACGCCGTAGGCGACGGCGGTTTTTGCGCCTTCGCCGTGGCCGAAAATATCGATGGGCTTGTCGCAATGCGGGCAGCGGAAGGTGCTCATGTTTTCGACGACGCCGAGGACTTCGACGTTGACCTGGCGAAACATTTCGATGGCTTTGCGGACGTCGGCGAGCGCGACGGTGGAAGGCGTGGTGACGACGACCGCGCCGGTGACGGCGACGGTTTGGATTAGCGTGAGCTGAACGTCGCCGGTGCCGGGCGGAAGATCGATGATGAGGTAATCGAGTTCGCCCCACTCGACGCTGCGCAGAAATTGCGTGATGACGCTGTGCAGCATGGGGCCGCGCCAGACCATCGGCTTGTCGCCGGGATTGAGCAGGCCCATCGAGATCATTTTCATGCCGGCGACTTGCACGGGAATGATGCGCTTGTCGGCGGTGGCTTGCGGCTCTTGCAGCGTGCCGAGCATGATGGGGACGTTGGGGCCGTAGACGTCGGCGTCCAGCAGGCCGACTTTGTGGCCGAGTTTTACGAGAGCGAGCGCGAGATTGACGGCGACGGTGGTTTTGCCGACGCCGCCTTTGCCGCTGGCGACGGCGACGAGATTTTTTACGCCGGGGATGGGGTGGCGTTCGGGTTGCGGCATGGGTGCTGGGGGCATGTGGTTAGGCTTTCTTCTAGTTGAAATCGAAGAGAGATTTCTCATTGCGCAGGCCGACGCTTCGCAGGAGCGAAGCGAAAGAAAACGTCGGCCTGCTCCGTTCGAAATGACGGTTGTCTAGTGCACGAAATCGGAAGGCATCATGCGTTGGCGCCGTGGCATTTTTTGTATTTTTTGCCGGAGCCGCAGGGGCATGGGTCGTTGCGGCCGACTTTTGCGCCGGCGCGAACGGGCTTGGGCGCTTCGGCTTGCGCGGGTCCCGTTTGATACTGCAACTCTTTTTGCTGGCGCTGCTGTTTGCGCTCCATTTCGCGCGCAAAGGCGGGCAGACGCTCAGGAGCGGGTTCTTCCGCTCGCGCTGCGGCGCTGGCGACGGCCGCGCGCGCGCCTCCGGAGCGCATTGGCGGCGGTTGCTGTGGACTTGGCTGGCGTGCGCCTACCTTGCGGTGGCTGCTCGCTCTGCTGCATCTGAATGTGGAAGAGATAGCGGATGGTTTCGTTATCGATGCGCGCCATCATGTCTTCAAAGAGGACGAACGCTTCTTTCTTGAACTCGACGAGCGGATCTTTCTGGCCGTAGCCGCGGAGGCCAATGCCTTCTTTCAAGTGGTCGAGCGAGAGCAGGTGGTCTTTCCACTGCGAATCAACGACATCGAGGATGATGCGGCGCTCGAGCCAGCGCATCAGGTCGGCGGTGAACTGTTTTTCTTTTTCTTCGTAGCGCTTGGTGACGGCTTCGACAGTGGCGTCGGCGAGTTCGTCGTGGCTGAGCGTGCCGGGATCGGCGCCGGCGGCTTTGGCATCGATGCCGAACTGGCGTTGACTTCGGCGAGGAACTGCGTGGTGTTCCACTGGTCGGGATGCTGCTCACGCGGGCAAAACGTATCGACCAGTTCGCGGGCGACGTCTTCCGCGACGCCGAGAACGTAATCGCGCTGGTCTTTGCCTTCGAGCGCGGAGCGGCGAATCGCGTAAATCGTCTCGCGCTGCTTGTTCATCACGTCGTCGTATTCGAGGAGGTGTTTGCGAGCGTCGAAGTTCTGCGCTTCGACGCCTTTCTGGGCGTTCTCGATACGATTCGAAATCATTTTCGATTCGATGGGGACGCCCTCGGTCATGCCGAAGCGATACATGAGAGCCTTGATGCGCTCGCCGCCGAAAATGCGCATGAGATCGTCTTCGAGCGAGAGGAAAAAGCGCGAGGAGCCGGGATCGCCCTGGCGGCCGGCGCGTCCGCGCAGCTGGTTGTCGATGCGGCGGGCTTCGTGGCGTTCGGTGCCGAGAATGTGCAGGCCGCCGAGCGCCACCACTTCATCGTGCTCGGCTTTGCACTGCTGGGCGAACTGGTCGTAGACCGGCTTCCACTGGTCCGCGGGGACCTGGAAGATTTTGCCTTCGTTCTGGAAAAGCACCATCGGGACAGCGGGTTGCGCGTTGTTGTTGCCATCGGCAGGGATCACGGCGGGGGCCGCGGCGTAGGGCATGGCCAATTTGTTTTTCAGAAAATGATCGCGCGTCATCTGCTCGGGATTGCCGCCGAGCAGAATGTCCGTGCCGCGGCCGGCCATGTTGGTGGCCACGGTGACCGCGCCTTTGCGGCCGGCTTGCGCGACGATGCGCGATTCGCGCTCGTGCTGCTTGGCGTTGAGCACCTGATGCGGGACGCCGGCCTTCTTCAAAAGCTCGGCGATGGCTTCGGATTTTTCGATGGAGATGGTGCCGACCAGAACGGGCTGGCCGCGTTCGTTATAGTGGCGAATGCCGTTGGCCAGCGAATTATCTTCTTGCAGGATGCCGTTGACGACGGCCTCGAATTTTTCTTTTTCGGTGCGGTAGACGACGTCGCGGTGTTCTTCGCGAATCAGCGTGCGGTTCGTGGGGATCGCGACGACATCAAGATTATAGATTTTGCCGAACTCGGCAGCTTCCGTTTCGGCCGTTCCGGTCATGCCGGACAAGTTTCTTGTACATGCGAAAATAGTTCTGGAAGGTGATTGTGGCGAGCGTCTGGTTTTCGCGCTCGATCTTGACGCCTTCTTTGGCCTCGACGGCCTGATGCAAGTCCATCGGACCAGCGGCGGCCGGGCATTTGGCGGCCGGTAAATTCATCAACGATGATGATTTCGCCGTCTTTCACCACGTAATCGACGTCGCGCTTGTAGAGCGAGTGCGCGCGGAGAGCCTGGTAAACGTGGTGCATCAACTCGATATTCACGGGATCGGAGAGATTGTGCAGGCCGAGCATGCGCTCGCATTTGCTGAAGCCTTCTTCGGTTAACGTCGCGGTGCGGTGCTTTTCGTCCAGCGTGTAATCGATGTCCTGGATGAGCTTCGGAATGATCTTGTCGATTTTGGCGTATTTGTCCGTGGACTCTTCCGAAGGGCCGGAAATGATCAGCGGAGTGCGCGCTTCGTCGATGAGGATGGAGTCCACTTCGTCGACGATGCAAAACTGGTGGCCGCGCTGAACGCATTGCGCCAGGTCGTACTTCATGTTGTCGCGCAGATAGTCGAAACCGAATTCGTTGTTCGTGCCGTAGGTAAGGTCCGCGCCGTAGGCCGCTTTGCGCTGCTCATCGTCCAGATCATGCACGATCACGCCGACCGAAAGGCCCAGAGCGCGATAAAGAGGGCTCATCCATTCGGCGTCGCGCCGCGCAAGGTAGTCGTTCACCGTGACGAGGTGCACGCCGCGTCCGGCAAGAGCGTTCAGGGCAGCGGGCAAAGTGGCGACGAGCGTTTTGCCTTCGCCCGTTTTCATTTCCGCGATTTTGCCGTCGTGCAGAACCATTCCGCCGATCAACTGCACATCGAAGTGCCGCATGTTCAGAAAGCGGCGGCCCGCTTCGCGGACCAGCGCAAACGCGGGCACGATCATCGGATCGAGCACGTTCTTCAGGAGTTCTTTGTAGGTGACGTCGCTGGGATCGGCGTCTTTGAGCTGCTCGTGCACCTGCGTCCTAAGCTCGGCGAAGCGGGCCTTAAGTTCGTCGTCGCTGAGCGCTTGCATTTCGGACTCGCGCGCGTTGATGGCCACGACGAGCGGTTGCAATTTTTTGATGTCGCGCTCGTGCTTGGTGCCGATAAATCGAGCGACAACTGTGTCAACTGCCTTGGCAACATCCATGGGAGGTTTCGCCGTCTCCTGGCGGTGCTTGGACTTGTATGAACGCACTGGCCGGTCTGCTGCAACCAGTACAAACATTCTATTCTAACTGGTTGGATGCGTCAGCGCCAAGAACGAGCGACAGAATGGCGGGGAGGTGTCCGTCCAATTCAGGAGGGTACTGGAGTTCTCGTCGGCTATGATCGGGCTCTTGGCATCGGGCAAGGGAGTCGAAGGCGAATGGTTATCCGCCAGCAGGCGGCGGTATTTGCTGCGCTCATCGAGCGTCATATCCACAATTTCAAACGCCATGTCTTGGGCGCGGTAATCCCGCATCAGAGCAGTGGCTTGCACATGGCGAAGCCCGAGTTGCAGCTTCAGTTGTACTTGCGTCCCGGGAGCGAGATGCCTGCTGATGGTGGCCACACCGCCCGAGAGGCTCGCCGTCTTAATCTCCAGGCGGCAGGCTTCCTTGAGATTGGTGCTGACGGCGGTGACAGGCTTGTGCAGCCGAACGCGCGTATGGCGGCGCTGGCGGACGAACTTTGAGTTCGCAGTAACCTCAAGCGGGGCCAGGGCGAGGTCTTCCCGGCCGATTCCACTTTTGGCGGCAAATTCTCGTGCCCAATCCGGGTCCACTCCCATAAGAGCTTGCAAGGCGGCGATGCGGAGCTCCTGGGGATGCGCCCAGCCAAACATCTTCTTCGCCTCGACCATGCGCTTGAGCGTGGAGATGGACTCCGGCGCGTGAATGCGGCCGAGCGCCTCGATGGCCTTCACTTGCAAATAGGGTCCCGCGCCCGCGGGCAGGTCGCCATCAACGATGGTCAGCAAACGGCCAAGCGCTTCGCGATCAAATGTCACGCCAATCTCGTCAATCACGAGGGGCATGACCAGAGGGTCGACGTGATCGAGAAGCTCCAGAAGAATTCGGGAGCGTGCCGGCGCGCCGCTTGCAGAAATTTGACGCACGATACGGTCCTGCGACGTTCTGGGAAAATCCTTCATCCGGGCCGGCAAGAACACTTCGACAGCCTCCGGATCGAGCTTGGTCAAGAGTCCGGTCACCTCGACTGTCTCGGTGATCGCGCCGCCTCTCACTGTGCTCCGCAAGTACTGCAACCCTTCTTCGCCAAGATCCGCGGCCAGATTTGAGACGTGCTCGGCATCCTCGCGCAAACTGCAGCGGTTGAATCGTGTGGCAAGCTGCTCCATGGTGGTTTGTGGAAGCATTTTCAAAACGTTAGTCATGCCCGCGGCTGCTTGCCGCGTGCGCAGAGCCTCATCCACAAACTCAGGTATACGCTCTTCGATCCCCAATTTCGGACGTAAGCTGCGCCCGATGCCGGGCCGCTGGGCTTCGACGCCGGAAATCAAATCGAGCGCCTGCTCCATGACCGGGAAGCAGCGGCTGGTAGCGGCCTCCTGGCTGAGCCTCACAAAAGCGGCGCAGACGAGCGTTTGCAATTCGGTGTCCTGCTCGACGTTTAATCGCAGGCCCAGGTGCCGCAACGCTTCGCCGAGCAGCCTGGGATCCGCTTGGGCGTAGAGCTGGGCCAGCTCGGAAAGACCCATCGTGGTTTTCTTGCGCGCATCGGCCTCTTCACTTTCCGCGCACGATGCGTAATTCTGCAAGATGCTGATGGCTTCAGCAATTTCTCCCTTTTCGATCAACTGGGCCACGTAGGACTGTACGTTCTTCGGCGGGATGCACCACGCGTCTCCCGAGAGAAGGACGGCGCGCTTGCCGCTTTCCGGAACGGCGGCCCAAAACTGCCGGTCGAGAATCTCGCGGTGGGATTCGACCATCATTCCCGCGTCCGTCATCTTGTCTTCGTGTGCGCCGAGAATCTTGCGTAGATTCTCGATCTCCTGGTTCATGCGGTCGAGCATCTGTCGCACGGCATTGACTTTGACTTCTCCGCTCTCAAATCGCTCCAGGGCAAATTTAATCGCCAGATGTTCCGCCAGTTTCACAAGAACCGATTCATCCGTCTGGCCATCCGGCGCTTGCGCCGCGAGTGCGGCAATGGCTCTTTTCAAAGTGTCTTGCGCGCTGCCCGGCAATTGAGACATCTGCTCCTGGAACGCTCCAGCAGCAGCCACGCCACCTTGCCCAGCGCCGACATTGCCGAAACTCGTAAGCGCGCCCAAAATTCCAAAGATCTCATCCTCGGTCGGTCCGGCACCCCGGCCAGTTCCCCGCCAACGCCCACTCCCGTCACCGCCGCGTCCAACTCCTCCACCAATTCCGCCTCCCGGACCTGCGCCAAGAGCCGCCGCAGGAAGGCTCCACATTTGACCAGCGCCTCCAGCCACTCCGGTTCCTGGAGGAAACGGCCCAGCTCGACAGAGTGCCTCCGATTCCTGATCCAGTGGCGGGTGGTTCGCCTGCACCAGCTGTCAATGCGCCGGTTCCTCCCCAGCCAATCCCTTCGCCCTGGCCGCCTGCTGGGGAGTCGCCACCGCCGGAACCAGTACCGCCTGGTCCTGCGCCGGTGCCAATCGCTCCGCCGCCCTTCGAGCCTTGCGCTGCGGCAATCAGCTCGAGCAGTTTCTGTGGATCATTGAGCCACTTCTTGAATTCATCGTGGTCTTCGCCGAGTGACGCTGCCGCGAGTTGCGCGGCCACGGTGGCATCCTTCAAGCGCGAATCCGTAGCGACGAAACATACCTCATTTAATCGTATGCCTTGAGCGCCCACGAGCGCCGCTTTCAACTGTGTGGCGAGTTCGGTGGGTTTTGCTTTGCCTGTCGGAAATGCGCGGGCAAATCTGCCAATTTCTTCCTGGGTAATGGAGGGAAAAAACTGGATGCTGGCGAGGCCGGCAGCGGACAGCAGCTGTGCAAATTGTTTTTCTGCCGGTGCGCCTTCCAGGGGAACTCCGTCCAACAAAAGTTGGGCACCGGTCGCGCCCAGCACCAAGCCGGAGTCCGTCCCAGTTGGAATTGCCGATCGCAGCTCACGCCACGCGATATCCAGCTGTTCGGTGGTACGCGTGTGTTCGTACCCGTACAAACGGGCAAACTTCAAGAGGATGTTCAGACTTCTTACGAAGGCGCGGCCCGCGGTCGATTTGGTATCCGCTATCATCACTCGATCACGCCAGTCCGGTATGGGACTACCTGACTAGTACCGTAGGGTTATTGCCCGTTCGCGGCAATGGTACAGAGGTCCCATGTGTCGCTGCTGTCAAGCCACCATGAGGCCGGGTGCGAGACCTGTTCAACCGGACGGGTTTGCTCTTTACGAGGGCAGGTGAGAAGAGATGGAAGTGTGCGCCATCGCAAGGCGGCAAATGATTGCCTCAACTCTTGGTTAGCGCCACGCGCCCGCGGCGCCGGCTGCGGTTAGTAACCACGGCCATTTGCGGCAGGCCACCAAGTTCCAACAGCAGTTTTCGCAACCTCGAGCGGTCTTCCAAGTCCATGTCCACAAACTCGAATGCCATCGCCTGCGGACGCGCCCCGCGCACGATGGCCTGTGCCTTGATGTGCCGCACGCCCTGCGAGAATTTCAGGGCTAGGAGCGAACCCGGCGCCAGGTGCCGTTCCCCCGCGCCGATTCCGCCGCCCAGATTGAGTTCGGGAATCGAAAGACGGAAATTCTCGCGCAAATTCGTGGTCACCCCAATGAGATTTCTTGAAAGTTTCAGCCGCGCATAACGCCGCTGGCGCATCACGGATGAGTTGGGTTCGGGATCGATAGGCTCAAGCACCAGGTCCTTGCGCTCGAGGCCGCTGGAGCCGAGTTTCTCCAGCGCCATCGTGGGATCGAGCCTCATCAATGCCTGTGCCGCCGCGATGCGCAATTCCGAAGGGTAAACCCAACGCCAGACTTGGCGCGCATCCATGATGTGTTGCAGCGTGGGGCTGGCAGCCGTGGCTCGCAAGCGGCCAATCGCTTCGAGCGCTTTCAGCCGGTGAAAGGGAGGAGTGTGATCATTCTGGGCCAATTCCACGAGCTTCGGGATGCAGTCCGGCTGGCCACTCATACCCATTTCGTCGATCGCCAGCGGCCGGATGAGCGCGTCGAGCGAATCGTACAAGGCGACGAGCAGTCTCGCACGTTGTTCGGGAGGAGCAGAAGAAAGCTGCCGCACGGCCCTGTCGTGAGACGAGCGGGGCCATTGGCTTAGCCGTACCGGAAGAATTTTCTCGACGGCATCGGGAGCAAAATGGCTCAGCAATCCGATCGTCTCCACGGCCTCCGAAGCCGGCGCTGTTTGCAAACTTTCCATGAGGCGCTGCGTGGAGTCTTCGCCGAGTCCTCGCACGATTTCCCCGAGCACTTCGCAGTCTTCGCGGAAACCACAGTGACCGAAGCGGTTCGTCACGTATTTCAGCGTCGCTTTCGGCATCAATCCCAGGATTTCCGTCATGCCGTCGGCGATGTGTCCGCCACGAAGAGCCTCTTCGATGAATTCCGGCAGGCGTTCCTCGGCGCCGATGCGTGGACGAAGGCTTTGCGTCGACCCCGGGCGCTGCTGTTCTATGCTATCGAGCGAAGAGAGCGCTTGCTGCATGGCAGGATAACAGCGCTTTGACGCCGCTTCCTGGCTCAGCCGCACGAACGCAGCACTGATCAAGGTTTGCAACTCAGGCTCGCGCTCGATCGCCAGCTGATTTCCCAGCCTGCGGATCGATTCCATGAGCGCGCTGCCATCGCCGCTGCCGTAGAGCTCGGCAAGATCGGAAAGGCCAATCGCGGTGGTGCGGCGCGCTTCTGGCGCTTCGAGCGCGATGCAGGCGGCGTATTTCATCAAAATCTCATTCACGGTTTTCAATTCGCCGCGCCGGAGCATGTCCTCCAGGAAGGCTCGCACGTTGCGCGGCGGCACGCACCACGCCTCGTCCGAGGTCAGCACTTCCTTCTTGTTCTCTTCCGGCACCTGTTCCCAAAACTCCTGGTCGAGCAGCTCCGTGTAGGACTGCACCGACAGCCCGGCCTGGGCCATCATTTGCTCTTGCGAACCGAGAATCTTGCGGAGGGCTTCGATCTCTGAATTCATGCGATCCAGTAGCTGCTTGACGGCGTTCACGCGCAGTTCGCCGCGCTCGTAGCTGTCCAGCGCGAACCGAATGGCCACGTGTTCCGCCAGCTTCAGGAGCATGGGCTTGTCGGCCTTCTCGTTAGGCGCCTGAGCCGCGAGGCCGGCAAGCGCCTGTTGCAGAGTGTATTGGGCGCGCACAGGCATCGAGCTCAAACGTGATTGGAAGGTCGGAACGTCCATCTTCGCTTCTGGATCTTTTCGGGATTTTCCAAGTTGAGCAAAGAGCCCCAACATCGCGCGCACATCGGCTTCTTCGACGGCGAAGCCTCCACCACCGGTGCCTGGGCCAGTGCCCGTTCCCCCAGGCGTACCGCCGAGTGTGCCGCGGGGTAGCAGCGAAGAAGCCGTCAGCCATTTTCCTGGTGGCAAAGCCTCTCCACCGGATGCTCCGCCACCTACTCCAGAGCTCCCGGCAGCGCCCGCTCCTCCTCCGCCAATCCCTGTCCCACCGCCACCACCGCCGATGCCAACTCCACCGCCCGTTCCCGAACCGCCACCACCCGTCGCACCGCCGCCAGCTCCGGTTCCGCCACTACCCCCAGTGCTCGTGCCACCACCCCACGTTCCAACTCCGCCACCACCACCACCAGAGCCACCACCAGGACCACTACCCGAGCCACCGCCAAGGCCACTACCCGGACCACCACCGGGGCCACTACCCGGGCCACCTCCAGGACCACTACCCGGACCACCCCGGCCACTACCGGGGCCGCCCGTGGCGCTGCCAGTTCCTAAACCGCCTCCCCCGCTCGAACCACTGCCGCTACCTTCCCATAGACTCCCAGATTGACTGCCTGTACCTGAGCCCCCGCCCGATCCAAAGCCGCCAGCCCCGGTGCCACCACCTCCGGGCACTCCGCTGCCCCCTCCGCCGGGGCCGAACCCCGGGCCTGTTCCCCCACCGCCACCACCGCCGCCTCGCGAGCTCTCCGCAGCAAGAATCATTTGGAGGAGCTTGTTGGGGTCTTCGAAAAAATCCTTGAACTTGTCGCCCTGGGCGCCGAGAGCTTTCGCTGTCAGTTGCGCGGCCATCTTGATTCCCGCCACGGAAGAATCTTCGGCGACGTAGCGGATCTCGTTGACCTTGATGCTCGTTTCACCGGCGAGTGCGGATTTCAATTGTTCTGCGAGCGAGGAGGGTTTTGCATTGCCGCTTGGAAAAGCGCGCACGAACCGCGCGAATTGGGGTTGCGTCAAAGTCGGAGCGAAGTGGATGCTGGCAATCCCCGAGCCCATTAGCATTTGCGCAAAACTTTTTTCACCGGCGGATGCGCCGAGCGGCACGCCGTCCAGCAAGATTTGATTGCCCGAAGCCCCGAGCAATAGGCCGCTTCCGGCGCTCTCATCGAGCGCACCCCGGAGTTCTTTCCACGCAGTCTCGAACTGCGCCGCCGTTCGCACGTGGCCAAACTCATAGAGCCGCGCGAATTTCAGTAATATGTTGAGGCTGCGGACAAAAGCCCGCGCACCCCCGCGTGATTCCGGACTCATGCTATCCGGCGAGGAAGCCGGTCCTCCCCATGCTGCTTACTACAGTAAGTGCCTCTAGGGCTAGAGACAAGTCTCGCGGAAGCGATTGTCACCTTCTCAATAACAGAGTGTTGGCAAAAAGGGCACGAATTTTGCCAGACCGGCTCGCTGCAGTGGTTGCGTCTCACCCCCATTCCGGAATACCCTGTGTTGCTCGGTATTGTCGCTCGTTCGGCACTTTCGCAGAAGTGGAGCCTTCGCCCTTCTTGCGCCGAAAGCACCATCGTGCTGGGTGCGGCTTCGGCGAAAATTAAGAGCACGACAAATCAAAATGCCGGACCAGCCCCCACCTGAACGCTACAAGGCAGAAATGCCGCAGATACCCGGAGTTTCCCCAACGGGCTCGCGGCGAAGCGCCTTGAACAATCCCGCGGTGAGAATGGTAGGCGCTCTACTCGCGGTCTTGCTGGTTGTTTTCTTCGGAGCGCGGTGGTTACTTCGTCCGAAGCACTCGGAAGCTCCTCCAGCCGACCCGCCGCCTCAGCTTGAGGTCCCGTCACCTGCGCCTGACCCCAACGCAGCACTGCCTCATGTCACACAGCAAGACCCCGGCGTCGCCAGCCTGGCAGAGATGGCTCAGCCATGGTCCTCGAAGCAGTTCTTCATGCGCAACGGGCTGAGTGGTGAGAATATACCGGCTCTTCTGATTCGCCTGCCTGGGAGTTCCGGGTCTCAACCCAACGGATATTGGGCGTTCTCGATGAATGCCCCGTATGGCGATTGCAAGCTCGAATACATCAAGGACCTCGCCAAACTGAAGAATGACTATGGTTTTAGAGCCGCCAGGCATCCCATGGTCGGCAACCCCTGCAGCCGCGCGCTCTACGATCCACTGAAACTGTCAAATCTCCCCGGCGGTGTCTGGGTGCGCGGTGCGATCGTTCAAGGGTCGGACATTCGCCCGCCGCTCGGCATTGAACTGAATGTTCAGGGAAAGACCATTCAAGCCGTTCGCATGGAGTAGTTCTGCCGCAGTTTATCTCAAATTCTTGTTCTGCTTCTCTACGGCCACGATTTCTGGTTCATGCCGCTTGACAATCCATGCGTCAGACAGATAAAGGTCATCTGCACAATGGAGAAAACAACTATGCCTGCAAATTTTTTCTCGACGCGTCGTCGTTTCCTGAAAACCGCCGCTGCAGCTTCTTCTCTAGCACTTGTACCTGGATCTAAGGCCGCCGCAGCTGCACCGCAAATACTCCCAAAGCGGACTTCTCCGGTTTGAAGCCGCTCGGCGCGCGCCTGAAACCCATCACACCGGATGAGTTTCGCGCCCGATTAGATCACGCGCAGAAACTCATGAGCGACCTGAAGCCGAATTTTGACGCACTGTTTTTCGCTCCCGGCACTTCGCTGTACTATTTCACCGGCATTCGCTGGGGCTTAAGCGAGCGATTGGTCGCGCTGGTTCTGCCCCGTGCGGGAAAGCCCGTTCTCGTCTGTCCTGGGTTCGAGGAGGGCCGATTTCGCGAACAATTGCGCTTCCCGATCGAAATCCGCGTGTGGCAGGAAGACGAGAGTCCCACCAAACTCGCGGCGGCGCCCTATCCGAGCAAGGCGTCCGTAGCGGACGGCTGGGAGTCGAGGAGACCGCTTATTTCACATACTCCGATCATTTGCGGGCGGCCGCTCCCGGGATTTGAATACGTCTCCGCTGATCCCGTCACGATCGCTTGCCGCGGGCGGAAATCGCCGCATGAACTCGAATTGATGCGTCTCGCGTGTGAGGCTACTTTCGAAGTCTACAAGCCTGTTTTCGCTGCTCTGCGCGAAGGCATGTCGCAGGATGACATCGCGCACATGGTAGAGGCTGGTTTTTCGAAGATGGGCTTGCGCGGCGGGGCGCTGGTGCTTCTCGGAGCGTCAGCAGCTCTTCCGCACGGCACCAAACAACCGCAAAAACTGAAAGAAGGCGATGTCGTCTTGATTGACGGCGGCTGCGGAGTGGATGGTTATGCGTCTGACGTGACGCGCACCGGAATTTTCGGCAAGCCATCGGACAAAATCGCCAAAGCTTACGAACTCAATCGTAAAGCGCAAGACGCCGCATTGGACGCCGCGCGATCGGGACGATTGTCCGGCACTGTGGATGACGCCGCGCGCGCTGTAATCGTCAATGGCGGCTACGGCCCCGGCTACAAATATTTTACCCACCGCCTCGGCCACGGCATCGGCCTCGACGGCCACGAGCATCCATACCTCGTCAAGGGAAGCACAACGAGTCTCGAGCCTGGCATGACTTTTTCGAACGAACCCGGAATTTATGTGCCCGGCGAGTTTGGCATGCGCTGCGAAGACGACATGGTCATCATGCCCGACGGCCCTGCGCAGCTCTTGACGCCAAACTTCGCGGTATCGCTTGAGAAGCCGATGGGCTGATTTCACGCCCGCTGGATCACGTCGCAAAACTCAACAATTCTTTGCTCCGCCCAGAATCGCTCCGCGCCGCTTCGATTCGAAATGAAGCCGCAATGCCCGCCGTTTTCCGGCGTAACAAGGCGGATTGCCGGATTCCGCCCCGGGTTTGCGCGCATAAACAATTCGTAAGGAACAAACGGATCATCCTGCGCCGTGATCATCAGCATCGGCACACGCACCTGCGCGACGACTTTCTTCGCTCCCACTGCGTCGTAATAATCCTGCGCGTCGCGGTACCCGAATTGCGGCGCCGTAATCTTGTCGTCAAACTCCCTTACCGAACGCACTGGTCCGAATCCATTCTTCGGGTAGCGCTCCGGGTAAAGCTCAGCCTTTCTTGCATATCGCGCCATCAACCCTTTTACAAAATGCCGCTGGTAGAAAAAATTGTCGCGTCTTTGCAACGCATCCGCGCACGCCCCAAGATCCATTGCCGGGCATACCACGCAGACTCCGCGCAGTGCCTTCGGTGCGGCCTCTGCGAATTCACCCGCCATTTTCGTCACCAGGTTGCCGCCCATCGAGTACCCTGCGAAGAAAATCTGCTCGAATCCGTCCCCGTTTGACAATTCTTCCAACACCGCCCGGTAGTCGCCGCTCATCCCAGAGTTATACAGCGTCGGCGTTAGCGTTTCCGTCCCGCCGCAATTTCTCTGGTTCAACCGCACAGCGTGAAAACCTCGGCGGAACGCTTTTTCCGCGATGCCGCAAACGTAATTGGATTCGCTCGAACCTTCCAGCCCGTGCACGAATCACAATCACTGGACATCGCGCCGTTTCCCCGGCTGCCAGTGGCAGCGCCCAAGAATCCGCGACTCCGGATCCACCTGAAATAGCCGCTCTTCCGCAGGCGGCAGATCAAACTTGCGCGGCACAAACGCCGCCGCAATCGTCATCGCATGCCCATTCCTCAGCAACGCATGCGGCTCAAACTTCTCCATCTCCCAACCCATGAATTCACTCTAGTGCAGCGCTACACGCCAAGCAAGTTAACGATCGCCGAACCTTGCCGCTTCCAATCTCTGTTAACACTCGCCCTTCCTTTCGCGTCAATCTAGCCGATGGAAAAACAAGGAGCCATTGCCATGAAACCTCGCTTGCTTGTCTGCGCCGTCCTCGCGTTTTCCCTAACCGCTCTGCCGCGTCTTTTCCGCGCCCAAACGCCTTCCTCCGACCCCTACCTCACCGCGCATGAATGGGGCACGTTCACCTCGATTGCCGGCAAGGACGGCCGAGCTGCCGAATGGTTGCCCCTGACGGGATCAACCGATCTTCCCTGCATTCGTCGAGCATTTCCAGACGCCTGATTTCAAGGGCGGCCTCCGCGGCACAGTCCGCATGGAAACCCCGGTCCTTTATTTCTACACGAACCATGAAACCACCATCTCCGTGCATGTCTCCTTTTCTCAAGGCTCATCACCGAATGGTATCCGCACGCGAACCGCGTCGAACCCGTCGCTGCAGAGCCAGGCCCACATGGTTGCTTACTTAAATGATTGGGGGTCGCAACCACAGACAGCCCGACAGCAGCATCTCCTGGGATACCGTCACGCTGGAGCCGAGGAACTCTGCCAGCTTCCTCGCGAAGACCGCGCGAACCACTACTACGCCGCGCGGCAAACCTCCTCGACTCCCCTGCGGATCAAGACCCAAGCGGGCGAGCAGACAGAGAAATTTCTCTTTTACCGCGGGGTCGCCAGTTTTTCAGTGCCTATTTCCGCGAGGCTGGCGCCGACGGCAAAATCCTCGCTCGAAACTCTAGCCACGCAAGAAATCCCTCGCCATGCTCGTCTTCGAACGCCGCGGCGACAAACTGGGCTTCCGCATCGCAAACGCCTCCGCGCCTCGCGACGCTCGATCCTCCCGAACTCAACTGCCAGCGATGGATTCCTTGAAGCAAGCCGTGGAAAACATGCTCATTGCCCAGGGCCTCTATCACGACGAAGCGCAAGCCATGTTTGAAACCTGGCGCGATTCCTGGTTCGAAGAAGGCAGCCGCCTTCTCTACATCGTTCCGCGCCAATTCGTGGATAGCGTCTTGCCTCTCTCGATCAGTCCTGCTCCGGCGCAAACCGTGCGAGTATTCGTTGGCCGCCTCGAACTCGTCACGCCCGCCACGCAGCGCGCCGTCGAACAGGCTCTGGCCACTCACGACCAAGCCACGCTCGAAACAGGTACGGTCGCTTCCTCGTCCCCATTCTCGAAAACATGCTCGCAGCGAAAAAAATTCCGCAATGAAAGCGCAATTCTCCGCGAGTATCTGAACAACTCCCTACAACGCATCAAATCGCTCTAAACACATCGAACTAGACCTTGTAAACTGCGGTGCCAAAGGATTCGTAAGAGAAAGGACGGCACCATGCGCACCGTAACCTATGGCGGAGCCGTCAGCCTGGACGGATTTCTCGCCGGCGTCGATGGCTCGATCGACTGGCTGCATTTCAGCAAGGACGTCCAGCAGGTGATGACGGACTACTGGAAGGACGTCGACACCATCCTGATGGGACGCAAAACTTACGAAGTCTCGGTCGCCATGAGACCTTCGTCCGCAAAGAAACCCGCCAAAGCCAAGAGCACCAAGCGCAAAGAGCCCGCCATGCGCACCTATGTCTTCTCGCGCACGCTCAAAGCCATCGACGATCCGGGCGTCGAACTCGTGGCGACCGACGCAGTCGAATTCGTCCGAGAACTAAAGCAACGCCCCGGAAAAGGAATCTGCTTGATGGGCGGCGGCGAACTCGCGCAATCGCTCCTGACCGCCGGCCTCGTGGATGAAATCGGTCTCAACATTCATCCCAATCTTCTTGGCTCAGGAATCCCCACGTTCCGCGACCCCGGCCATCGCGTGAAACTCACCCTCACCGAGTGCCGCCAACTCGATGGCGGCTGCATCCTCGCCAGCTACAAGGTCGTGCACGCCGAGTAGAATCGCACAGGAAGATAGACAATGCCCGGCGCGAACAAGAGACCGTCAACTTGACCGCAATCCCATTGCCCCCTAGAATAGAAGTTTCACAGTGATTGATTTTTGCAATCTGATGAATTCATCTTCCGGCCCAGCGGCCACCCGCTGGGCTGCGCTGTTTTAGGGCGCTAATTTTCAGAAACGAGGTTGTAATGATTGACGGTCCGATTCCCGAAGGTCTAACTTTCGACGACGTGCTCCTTCTGCCCGGCAAATCTTCCGTGCTCCCGGCCGAAGTCGACACGCGTACCTGCTTCACCCGCAAATTATCGCTCGACATTCCCCTGGCCTCCGCGGCCATGGACACCGTAACCGAATCACGCCTGGCCATCGCCATCGCGCGCCAGGGCGGCATCGGCCTTGTGCACCGCAACATGCCCATCGACCGCCAGGGCGAAGAGGTCGACCGCGTAAAACGCTCCGAAAGCGGCATGATCGTCGACCCCGTCACCATCTCTCCGGACATCACCCTCCGCCAGGCTCTCGAGATCATGACCAAGTACCGCATCTCCGGACTCCCCGTTACGCGCGGCACTCGCCTCACCGGAATCCTCACCAACCGCGACCTGCGCTTCGAAAAAAATCACTCCCAGCTCGTCGGCTCCGTGATGACCAAGGAAAATCTCGTCACCGTGCCTGTCGGCACCACGCTCGAGGAAGCCGAACGCATTTTGCAGAAACACCGCATCGAAAAACTTCTCGTCGTCGACCAGGATTTCAATCTCAAGGGCCTCATCACCGTAAAAGACATCCAGAAAAAACGCGAATATCCCCGCGCCGCCAAAGACGATCAAGGCCGCCTCCGCGTCGGCGCCGCCGTTGGCGCCACGGGAGATTACCTCGAGCGCGCCGTCGAAATGTCCAAAGCCAAAGCCGACGTCCTCGCCATCGACACGGCCCACGGCCACACTTCCCGCGTCATGGACGCCATTAAAGCCATTCGCCAGCGGCTTCCCGAAGTGCAAATCATCGCCGGCAACGTGGCTACGTTCGAGGCCGCAAAAGATCTCATCGCGCTCGGCATCGACGGCTTGAAAGTCGGCATCGGCCCAGGCTCGATCTGCACCACGCGCGTCGTAACCGGCGCCGGCGTTCCTCAACTCACCGCCATCATGGAAGCCGCACGCGCGGCGCAAGGCACCGGCATTCCCATCATCGCCGACGGGGGCATCAAGTATTCCGGCGACATCACCAAAGCCATCGCCGCCGGCGCTTCCTGCGTGATGATCGGCAGCCTCTTCGCCGGCACGGAAGAATCTCCCGGCGAAACGATTCTCTACCAGGGCCGCACATTCAAGTCCTACCGCGGCATGGGTTCGATGGGCGCAATGGACGCGGGTTCCGACCGATATGCCACCGTCCAAGACTCTGACGATCGCGGCAAGTCCGTACCCGAAGGCGTCGAAGGCCGCGTCCCTTATAAAGGTTCGCTCGGCGCGCTAACGGACCAGCTCGTCGGCGGCCTCAAGAGCGGCATGGGCTACGTCGGCGCTGCGCACGCTAAGGGAACTCACCGAGAAAGCCCGTTTCGTCCGCATCACCGCCGCGGGTCTCCGCGAAAGCCACGTCCACGACGTCATCATCACTCGCGAAGCCCCGAACTATCGCATGGAGTAATCGCGAGTCGCCTGCATACCGGGCGTCGCGTACAAAATGAATACTCATCGTCGAAACTCGCATACGTCTCGCGGGCTCTCTGCGTCCTCGGCGACCACACTGTCGAACGCCATCTGTCCACCTTGCCGCAACTTCTTGCGAGGAGCGCGCTTTGCCTGAACAACCCTGGCGCAATCCTCGTCCCGCCCCGCAATTGCCGGAGATGCAGCCTCGCCTCCATAAGCTGCTGATTCCTGCATGGCTGCGCGCCTGGTGGCCTGCCGTGTCTTGGGCCGGCGTTATCTTTACGTTCTCGACGGACACCTTTTCTTCCGACCACACCGCGACGGTTCTCTCTTTCCTCGTGAAATGGCTTTTTCCGCATCTGTCCCCGCATCAATTCAAACTTATTCACCATCTCATTCGCAAAAGCGCTCACTTCACCGAGTATTTTATTTTTTGCATCTTGCTCTATCGCGGCTTCCGCGGCACTCGCAAAGGCTGGCATTGGACCTGGGGAATCTCCGCCCTGTCCGTCGCCGCCGGCTATTCCATCATGGACGAAATTCATCAAGCCTTCGTCGCCAGCCGCGGCGCCTCGCCCTATGATTCCCTTCTCGACTCCCCGGCGCCTTCTTCGCCTTCGCCGTCCTTTACTTCTGGTTCCGCTTTGGCCGCAAGTCAGCTTCAGATAGCCCCGAAACGAGCCCGCTTGAGGCTGGCAAGTCCGCGGACTGACGGTAGTTCGAAAAGTAAGCAGCTATGCCTATACTCCGTGGCTCCGCTTCGCCGCACGTGAGCGAACTTAGAACTCCACCAAATCCAGCGCAGTGCTTTTCTTGAGATGAAATGTTACCGCGCGCCTCGATGCCGCTGGAGCGCGCGATAGCTTGCAAGGTGAGTTAGTTAGGCTTCTTAAGTATCCGGAGCCCCAGCAGCTAGAGCACCCACGATCCTAAGGGCAGCGTGCGATTGTTATCCCAAACAGAATCGGAGTGCTCCGAATAGCTTCAGGTCGCAGAGCCTCCAAGCACAAACCTCGTGTTTAGCAGGGTCTACACCATCGCGAGTCACCAGCCACTGATCATCAGTCACTTGCCACTCGCTCGTATCACTCCCTCAATTCCGCAAAATCAATTCAGGTAAGGCAAATATCTCCACATGTCGTTGAGGTTGCCGTTCCCAGTTGTACTCGTGGAATCGTAGCCTTGCACCGCCGAAGAGCCAGAGCTGGCCCAGGCCATCCACCCAGTGCGTCGCATTGCTGCGGCCACCCGGATTCCACTGCTCGAACGTCTTATATGGGCCGAGTCTCATCGCCGTAAACGCCGTTGGCGGCGCCCGTGTTCGAGCCCTTGATCCAGGCCCACGTGCCGGGCTGGCCAGCGGTCGAGTTCGGAGTGTATACCCATAGGTCGCTGAGAGCGCCGTTACCATTCGTTCCGGTCGAATCCAGACCCCAGCCGCCATAGAGCCAGAAGTTTCCGCCTGCGTCGGTCCAACCACTAGCGCCCCAGCGCGACCCGGGACGTGCGCCAGTCGTGGAGACAGGAGAACAAATGACGTTGCCGCCGACAGTGAGGCCAACACTCAGGCCACATGTGCTCGCCGCACCTGAGGTATTCACCGGTCCCACTACCGTTTGAGCCTCGTAATCGCCCGTCTGATTTGCCGTGGTGCTACCCATTACGAAAGTCCACTGCTTGGCAGCGATGTTGTATACCCAAAGATCGTTCAGAATTCCGTTTGCCGTCGCTGGATTGTTTCCATCTTCGCCTTCTCCCCCGAAGAGCCAGAGATTTCCAGCGGCGTCCGCCCAGCCAACCGCTTCTTGACGTCCTCCAGGCGCGTTCGTGCCTGAAGCAACTCCCGGAGTGCCATAGATGCCAATCTGGTTAGCCAAACTGGAGCCCGAGACGAAAGTCCACGTGCCACCTGAGTACTCCCATAGGTCGTTGAGGAATCCCAGAGTTCCCGCGCCGTCTTTGCCAAATCCGCCGAAAAGCCAGAAATTCCCTGAACCATCCGTCCACGAGACAGCGTTCGTTCGGGCCCCCGGGTATGGATTGACAGTAGGCGGGTAGACGCCATTCTGGTCCACAAATTGGGTGTTAACTCCGCTCTGCCAGGTCCACTGGCCAGCAGTAGCCGTGAAGTCGGGGATCAAGCGCCTGCATGGAACTCCCAAAGATCGTTTCGATAGTTGCTGCCATCGGAACCTCCGAAAAGCCAAAGATTTCCGGTGTTGTCGGTCCAGGTCGCCGCTCCCAGTCTTGCTGGCGGAAGGCCAAGGGACTGCTGTACGAACCGACCTGCGCCTCGTGTTGCGCATTGGCGATGATCTGCTTGCCAACTGTGGTGGGCGGGGCGGTAGTTCGACCACCGTCGGATCATACCCGCCCTGCAATTGCCATTGACAGTAATCGCCGAGGTTGACGCACACCCAGAGGTCGTTCATGGGCGCATTCAGCGTGTCTTGCGGGGTGCCCCCGGCCAATTCCCAGCCGTCTCCACCGAACAGCCAGAGGTTGCCATTCTTGTCCGTCCACCCAGCTGCGCCGTATCGCGCTCCAGGGGTGTTGGTAAAAGGGTTCGGAAACGTCGGCGGTGCAGTTGCTGGGAACGAGCCGTACTGCGGCGCCGCAATCGTTCCGGCCGTTTTTGTGCCGTCGATCCATGTCCAGTCATCATGCGCACAGTCGACTATGACGGTGTTCACGTTCGCGGTCACCACGCCCTTATAGTTCCACAACGTGCAGCCCTGGCTCTGGGTGCTAGCCGCGTGAAACACCGAGATCTGGTATTGGTCGTTGAGCGCTTCCTGCGTGGCAAACGTGAAAGGTCCGTTTTCCGTGATATTTAATGTGTTGCCCAAGTTATTCTGCAGGATGAAGCTGCCGTCCGTAAGCACGCCATTGTTGGGGGGAATCCCGGCCAGGCCAACGACTGTTCCGCCGACGCTATACGTTACCGCAGGGCAGACAATCGCAACATTGGTCACGTTGGCCGTGGCAGTGCCATGTGCCTGTGCCGCGGCTTACCGTGCAAGCCTGTGTCGGCGCCGTTGGCTCCGCGAAGATGGTTACTGTATAGGCGGTACCAGTGGGAACGAGTTTTTTGAACGTGAATGCCTGATTCCCACTGGCCGGACTAATCGCGAGCTGTTCGGAATCGCTACTGTTTTGAAGAATTAAGCCGGTGCCCACAAGACCGGTGACCGTGCCGCCGATGGTGTAACTCAATACACAGTTCACCGCAACGTTGGTGACGTTTGCGCTGGCAACTCCGCTTCCATTCGTCACCGTGCAGATCTGGTTGGGGTTGACCGGTTGCGTAACAACCGTGACGGCGTAGACGTCCGCGCCGGTAACGGCGGTCTTGAAGGTGAAAAGCTCCATTCGCCGTAATCGTCAGGCTGTCGCCGCCGTTGTTCTGCAAGATTACGCTCGAGTTAGCCACGAGCCCGGAAACGGTGCCGCCGATCGTGGCGGTAACCGGATTTGTGGTGCAGGAGACGGTGGCGGTGACGTTGGCAGTCGCAGTACCGCTGCCTGTGGTAGGGCTGACCGCGCAAGTTTGTGTCGGATTGCTGGGTTGCGTTTGAACGGTTACCGCGTACGACCCGCCTTTGGCGACGGTGGTCGCGAACGTAAAAGTTCCGTTCGCAGTTATCGTAAGCTTATCCGTGAGCATTATCCTCCAGAACGAGCCCACTGCCCGTAAGTCCGCTGACCGTTACGCCGACCGTGTACGGCCCGCCTGAGCCTGAGCCGGAGCCCGAAGTCTTCGGTAGCCCGCTGCAGGAAGTTAGAACAAGCACGGCCATCACGACAAAGGTGAGAAATAGAATTTTAGTGGCGGACTTTATTAACATGCCCTACTCCTTTGAGATCCACTTCGGTGTCCCGACCATGGACGACAATTCAAACTGTTTCACACTGCAGTGCCCCAACAAATTCGCTGCGCCGGAGTTTCCAACCGGTAGCGAGCGCACGATCTGGGCCATAGACGCTCGTTCCGCCGAAGCTCTGCAGGTTCAGGGATGAGAGTAGGATTAGGTATGCCGTGAATCAATCAAATACAAGCAAAGATGTGCTCACGTCACTATTACGCTATAAGCACGCTCTAAGTCTAAACTCTTAAGGTTATTGAGTACGTGCACCAATAACTAATCGTGGGATTATGAGAAAATTATCAACTAGCTGCGTCAATTTGGGCGAAAAGTAAGTATAGAAACACATACTACAGATGCCGCGATGCGACCCGGTTTGCTGACTCGGCCGCTCAGGGTTAAATACTTGTTTACAGAATAATGCCATCGCTGGTATTCTTTTTCTCGGAGAATTAGACCCAATTGACCTTTGGCGCCGCCTTTCCGGGCGGCTATTTTTTTGCCCTCTCGAACCATAAAGCGCGATGGTCAGCTCTGATCTTTCCATCGACTCTCTGAGGTTGCTCAAGTAATCCGTGATTGTCATCCCGAGCGAAGCGAGGGAACTGCTTATTTTGGGGTTATTCTGCGGCCTTCTGAGCCGGTGATCTTCCCGATTGGCTTTAATTCAAATCCACTTTTAAGAGGTTCCCATGATCAATGCGAATTCCGGTACCGGTGTCGCCACGCGTTGCCAGTTTCAATTATCCAACGGCCGCTGCCGCCGCATGTTGCGCGGCCCGGCCCATTCTTCCTTCTGTGCCTTCCATGCCCGGCAAGAACTTCACCTCCTCGAGTCCCAGCGCCTGGGCGACCAAATTTCCGTCTCCCTCAATGGGAATTTCCTCACCGCCACAGACATAAATCACGTCCTCGGCAATCTCTTTACTGCCGTCGCGCAGGACCGCATCCCCCTTCGCAAAGCCGCCGCTCTCACCTACCTCGGGCAGGTCTTGCTCTCGTCCCTCCCACACGTGAAGCATGAGTTTCCGTTCCACTACAAATTCGAGCATTGGAACAAGGTACTGGACAATGCCGCCCCGCTTTCCAGTCCTCCCTCCCTCACCGACTCCTCTACCGAATGTCTCCTAGAGCCCCCTGAACCAGACTCCCCCGAAGAAGAATGACCCTTGATCGACGGTGGCTCCAAACAGGGATTCCAATTTGCCAAACCCGGGCTTTTGGGGACCTTGCCGCTTTCGATCACGTCGAGTGGTTCATTGCGGCAGCTCTCCGCCAGCCTGCTCCGCCACCATGTACGCTGCGTACCAGTCGGGCCAGTTTTCGTCGCGTTGGCCGCCGGTGCGTTCTTCGTGCTTGCCGTGTGCCGCCGATGCGCGCCGCATCGCGCTCGCCAGATCGTTCGCCGACGCGAAGGTCGTCGTCGCAGGGTCGATGCGACCCGGCAGCCGCGTCGTGATTTCCTGGAACAACCAGCCGTTGCCGTCCGGATCACGGAACGAGGCGAACGAGCGGTAGCTGCGATGCTCGGCATCCGGACCGTTGACCCGGATCCGCCCAAACAGGTAGGGTTCGTCCGTTCCAGCGTACACGCCGCTGGCGCCGTGGAACACTTCGCTGACCTCAACTCCGCGATCGAGCAGCTCTTTGCGGGCGGCTTGGATGTCGGAGACGATCAGGTACAGGCCCTGGGCGGAACCGGGTGCCGCCGGGGTGACGTTCTTGCCGAAGATGATCGAGCACGCCGAGCCTGGCGGCGTAAACTGGATCCCGCGCCAGTCGTCACCGTTGGCGAAGTCGGCGTCGAGCCGCCATCCGAGCCTAGTGTAGAACTCCTTCGCGCGATCGACATCCGAGACAGGGATGACGACCATTTCGAACTTCATCGTCAACTCTCGCGGCGCCCGCGTCGCTGGTCGGGTCAGTAGTACGGACTGCTTTGGTGCTCATGGCTGCCTCCTTCGTTGTGTAGGATGACTGTTGGGCTTTCACTATTCCGTCGCGGATCACGCTACGTATGTGGCGGCTCGGGTCGGCTAGGAGGTCGATGTTCGAGCCACGGCTTGCCGTAGTTTAGTCGCGTCAGCCAGTGAAGGAAAAAAAGACTAGCACAGTTGTTGGTCCGGTGCATTAAAGCCAGACAAGTTCCTTCACTGGCTGGAAGCGTGGTTGCGGAAAGCAAAACAAGAGACTCAGGGCGCGTTGGCGGCAATCCGAAAGTTGCGGTTACAAAACAGAGGGACGACGCAGCCACGTTCGGCTCCGCAATACACCAGTCAAGGCACGCGTCTCCACTCACTAACTCCTTTGGAATCCGCACTTCCAGAAACACGGCTGTAAACTCTCTGGAATGAACACTTCCAAAACACAGGACTTAAAACCCTTCAGAATGAACACTTGCAGAAAAAGAGGGGAGGGGGTGCCGTACGGCCCGGTACAGACCGGGCACATCCCTGACAGAATAGACCGGGAGCATCCCTGACACTGCTGGAAATTTGGCGATTGCGTGTAGAACAAGCGCATGCCATGGAAAACGAGCAGTGTTATGGAAGAAAAACTTAGATTTATCTTCGAGCACGAGTTACGGGAACGCACCATGACCGAGCTGTGTGCGCGCTACGAAATCACCCGCCAGACCGGGTACGTGTGGTTACGGCGCCACCGCGAAGCGGGCGCCGGCGGACTGATCGAGCAGAGCCGCGCCGCGCACCGGCATCACAACCAGATGCCGGTGGAAATCGAGCAGCAGGTGCTGGGGCTGCGGCAGGCGCACATGCGCTGGGGACCGCGGAAGCTCAAGCGCATTCTGGAGCGGGACGAGCCGGGGCGAAGCTGGCCTGCGGCCAGCACCATCGGAGCGCTGCTGCGGCGCGAAGGCTTGGTGGTGCCCCGCAAGAAGCGCAGGCGCACCACTCCCTACAGCGAACCCTTGGCGCATGCGGATGGACCCAACCGCGTGTGGTGCGCGGATTTCAAGGGTTGGTTCCGCACCGCGGACGGGGAGCGCATCGATCCGCTGACCATCTCCGACGCGCACAGCCGCTATCTGTTGCGCTGCCAGGCTGTGGAGAAGACCGACACGGACAGAGTGCAGGCCATCTTTGAAGCGGCCTTCCGCGAATTCGGCATGCCCACAGCGATCCGCACCGACAACGGCGCGCCTTTTGCGAGCCGTGCGCTGGCCGGACTGTCGCGCTTGGCGGTGTGGTGGATCAAGCTAGGCATCGTGCCGGAGCGCATCGAAGCCGGACATCCGGAACAGAATGGCCGACACGAACGCATGCATCGCACGATGAAACAGGAGGTGGCCGATCCGCCCGCCGCCAACCGGCGCAAGCAGCAACGCGCTTCGGACCGCTTTCGCCAGGAATACAATGAGGTGCGCCCGCACGAAGCGCTGGGCATGCGCACGCCGGCGGAGGTCTATGAGCCGTCGGTGCGAAAATTCCCTGAGCAGGTGCCGGAGCCGGAGTATCCCGGGTATATGCTGGTGCGCAGCGTGCGGCGGAAAGGTCATTTTCGTTGGAAGAAAGACGATGTGTTTTTAAGTGAGGTTCTGTGGGGCGAACGAATAGGCTTGTTGCAGGAAGACGACCGCTGGTTCACGGTCTACTTCGCGCAGCATCCCATCGCCCTGTTCGACAGCCAGCAACTCCGGGTGGCGCCTCTACTCACGAACGCTAAATTAGGGGGAGGCGAAGGGGACGCGTCCCCTTCGCCTCCCCCTAATCCCGTCATCCAACCGGACCAGAAAGTGTCAGATATGCGCCCGGTCTAAAATGTCAGGGATCCCCCCGGCCACACAGCCCAGCCACCTAGAAAAGCAAATCGCCCGCTGCGGATATCCGCAACGGGCGAGGTGGAAGCAGAAGTCACTCCGAAACTGGAGCGTATTAGCTAGCGGCGGCTGCCGGTTCTTCCTTCTTGGTTTTTTCTTTCTTTTCTTTTTTCTTCAACTCGTAGCCGACGAGCTCGAGAATCGCCACTTTGGCTCCATCGCCCACGCGGATGCCCGCATGAATGATCCGCGTATAGCCGCCGGCGCGATCGGCGAACTTCGGCGCGATTTCGCTGAAAAGCTTTTGCGTCACGGCAGGCGTCATGATGTAGGCAGCCGCCTGGCGCCGCGATTGCAGCGTGTCGCGTTTGCCGAGCGTGATGATCTTTTCCGCCACGGGCCGCGTCGCTTTCGCGCGCGTCAGCGTGGTGGTGATGCGTCCATGCTCAAACAGATTGGTGACGAGGTTGCGCAGCGTCGCGCGGCGGTGCGACGGATTGCGTCCAAGTTTCGATCCTGAATTCACGATGTCGCATTGTCTGTCCCTTTAGCTTCTGCTATCTGAAGACGGCCCGCTCTGTCAGGCAGGCCGTGAAATGTTTTTGTTCAGCTCACAACCGGCAACCGGACTTCACTTGACACTGTTCTGCTGTGATCGCTGTTAGCTTTAACCGTCGAGCTATCCTCTTACAGTCCGACCGTTTCTTCGCTGGGCGGCGGAGCGGTCTGGCTCGGCAGCGGCGGCCAGATGATGCGGCCGTGCTCGTCGAACTTCATGCCCAGGCTGAGGCCCATCTTCGGTCAGTATATCCTTGATCTCGTTCAGCGATTTGCGGCCGAAGTTCTTGGTCTTCAGCATTTCGTTCTCGCTCTTCTGCACGAGTTCGCGGATGGTCTGGATGTTGGCGTTCTTCAGGCAGTTGTAGGAGCGCACGGAAAGCTCCAGCTCTTCGACGGAGCGGTCCAGATGCTCGAGCCGCGGATCGTTGGCGATTTCCTGCGGCAGCTCCGCGCATCTCCGTCGGCTCTTCAAAGTTGATGAAGATGCTCATGTGGTCCTTCACCAGCTTCGCGGCCAATCCGATGGAATCCTGCGGCGTGATTGCGCCGTTGGTCCAGACTTCGATCATCAGCTTTTCGTAGTCGGTCATCTGGCCCAAGACGCGCCGCTTCCACGGAGTAGTTCACCTTGCGCACCGGCGAGTGGACGGAGTCCACCGGGATGTAGCCGATGGGCAGATCTTCGTCATAGTTGCGGTCCGCGGCCACGTAGCCGCGGCCGTTCTTGACGCGCATCTCGATTTGCAGTTTGCCGCCTTCGCTGACCGTCGCGATGTACACGCTCTTATCGAGCACCGCGAAATCCGCGTCTTCCTCGATTTGCGCGGAGGTCACCGGACCCGGGATGCTCGACGTTCAAGTAAATCGTCTTCGGCAGGTCGGTGTTCAGCTTGATGGGCACCTGCTTCAGGTTCAGGATAATGTCCGTGGCATCTTCCACCACGCCGGGAATCGAGGAGAATTCGTGCAGTACGCCTTCGATTTTCACCGCGGTGATGGCCGCGCCTTCGATCGAGCTGAGAAGCGCGCGGCGCAGCCCGTTTCCGACCGTCGTGCCCCAGCCGCGCTCAAACGGCTGCGCGGAAAACCGCCCGTACTTCTCGGTCAGCGATTCCAGTTCGGATGCAAGACGCTTTGGTTTTTGAAATCCCTTCCACATCGTGTTCCTTCCTTCTGGGACCGGCCAGACCGGCCCCCAAAAACTTTGGCGCTACTCGCGCCGGCCATTGTTCTTGTGTAGGCGGCCTTCTGTGGCCGTCCGCTCGCTACTTCGAGTACAACTCGACGATGAGCTGCTCGTTGATCGGGGGCGTCTGCACGTCTTCGCGCTTCGGCAGTGCCACGACCTTGGCTTTGAACTGCTCGCGGTCCTGCTCGAGCCACGGCACCGCGCTCTGGCTCTGCGCCACGTTGCGCGCTTCCAGCACCATGGCGTTCTGGTGCATCTTTTCCTTGATGGCCACTTCTTCGCCCACGGTCACCAGGTAGGACGGAATGTTCACCTTCTTCCCGTTCACGCGCACGTGCCCGTGCAGCACGAGCTGCCGCGCCTGCGAACGCGAGGACGCCAGTCCTGCGCGCCACACCACGTTATCCAGACGCCGCTCGAGCATGATGATCAGGTTTTCGCCCGTTGGCCCCTTGGCTCGCACCGCCTTCTCAAAATAATTGCGGAACTGCCGCTCCAGCAGCCCGTAGGTGCGCTTGACCTTTTGCTTCTCGCGCAACTGCAGGCCGTAACCCGCGACCTTCGGGCGCCGCGACTGCCCGTGCTGTCCCGGAATGAAGTTGCGCTTCTCAATCGCGCACTTCTCCGTGAAGCACCGCAGGCCTTTCAAAAACAGCTTCTGCCCTTCCCGGCGGCACAGGCGGCAGACTGCATCTCGGTGTCTTGCCAACTTCTATTCTCCCTTCCCAAAACTCTGGTGAGACAGACATTCTTGTCTGTCTCTTTTAATGTCTTGCTCCATCAAAAATGTCATCAAACGCGGCGCCTCTTCGGCGGACGGCAGCCGTTGTGCGGAATCGGCGTCACGTCGCGGATCAGCACGATGTGCAATCCCGCTGCCGCCAGCGCGCGCACGGCGGATTCGCGGCCCGAGCCCGGACCCTTCACGCGCACTTCCACGCTCTTCATGCCGTACTGGTCGCGCGCCACGCCCGCTGCGGCCAGCGAAGCCTGCTGCGCGGCGTACGGCGTGCCCTTGCGCGAGCCTTTGAAGCCGATGGCGCCCGCTGAAGACCAGCACATCACGCGGCCATCCGTATCCGTGATGGTGATCTGCGTGTTGTTGAACGTCGCGGCCACGTACACAATGCCGTGCGGACGACGCGCCGTTCCCGCTTCTTCTTGAATTCTTTCTTGCGCTTTGTCGCCGCCGCCGGTTTTGCCGGTGCTGCTGTTGCGTCCGGCACTGCGCCTTTTTGTTCTTTTGCCACTTTTCACTCCGTTTCGTGTATCGCCCGAAATCTGAAAACTTGCCTGTAGGGGCACGATATGCCGTGCCCCTACGAGCGAAAACTGTTAGCCCTTCTTGCCCGTGACCTTCTTCTTGGCCGCCACTGCGCCGCGCCGCGGACCTTTCCTCGTGCGCGCGTTCGTGTGCGTGCGCTGGCCGCGCACCGGAAGATTGCGGCGATGCCGGATCCCGCGATACGCCTGGATTTCAATCAGCCGGCGGATGTTCATCTGGATCTCCTTGCGGAGATCGCCTTCCACGCGGCCTTCTTTTTCAATTTCCTGCCGGAGATGATTCACTTCGTCTTCGGTCAGGTCGCGGATCTTCTTCGTGTGATCGACGCCCGCCTTTTCGGCGAGCTTCTTCGCGCGCTCCTGCCCGATGCCATAGATCGAGGTCAATCCGACCCAAAGGCGCTTCTGCGGCGGAAGATCAACACCTGCGATACGTGCCATTCTTTCTCCTTAACCCTGGCGCTGCTTATGCTTCGGATTGGTGCAGATCACCCGCACCACGCCGCGCCGGTGGATCACCTTGCATTTGTCACAAATCTTTTTTACCGATGCCCGTACTTTCATTCCTTTGTCCCTCATCATCCGGACCGCATTCGCGGCCGGCGGCCCGCCTCCGAAGACGTGCCCGACAAACCAGAGAGCATTAGATGACTTAGCCCCTTCTTTCACAAAGCGTTCGCAGGTCTAAAGACCCGCCACTACAAGATTGCCTACTTGTAGCGATACACGATCCGGCCGCGCGTCAAATCGTACGGCGAGAGCTCCACGGCTACTTTGTCTCCCGCCAGAATCCGGATGAAATTCTTCCGCATCTTGCCGGAAACGTGCGCCAGCACCTGATGCTTGTTTTCGAGCTCCACGCGAAACATCGCATTTGGCAGCGGCTCAATCACCGTGGCCATTACTTCTATGGCGTCCTCTTTGGGATTTCCAGAGTCGCCTTTTTCTTTTTTCTCGCGAATGGGTCTCGCCATATTCTCCTGCGTTCACTCAGCGCCGGGCTAAAACCCAGTCACTGCCTTCACTACAATTCTTCTCTCACCACGACGGCCCGGTCATCTCTTTCGGCCGCGTCAGAATCCACGGCCCGTTCGCCGTGACCGCTACGGTGTGCTCGAAGTGCGCCGAGGGGCTGCCATCCGCCGTTTCCGCCACCCACTCGTCCCGCATCCGAACTTCCGGCCGGCCCGCGTTCACCATCGGCTCGACGGCAATGACCATGCCTTCCTGCAACCGCGCGCCGCGCCCTTCTTCGCCGTAATTCGGCAAGTTGGGTTCGTCGTGCATCTTGGTGCCGATGCCGTGCCCGACAAACTCCCGCACCACCGAATAACCGTGCTGCTCGACCCAGCTCTGCACCGCGTGGCCGACATCACCGAGGCGGTTGCCTGGCGCGCATCTTGTCGATCGCGCGGTCCAGCGATTCGCGGGTCACATCCAGCAGCTTCCGCACTTCCGGCCGAATCTGCCCGACCGGGACGGTGACCGCGGAATCCGCGAAATATCCGTCCACTTCCATCCCGAAGTCGATCGAGACGATGTCGCCTTCGCGCAGCTTCCGCTTCGGCGACGGAATCCCGTGAACGATCTCGCTGTTCACCGAGGTGCACAGCGCACAGGGATAACCGCGATATCCCTTGAACGCCGCCTTGCCCGGCTTGCCGGCGATTTTTTCCTCGGCAAACTTTTCGAGGTCCATCGTCGTCAATCCCGGCCGCACCATGTCACGCAGCGCCGTCAAAGTCTCGTGAACGATGAGCCCCGCGCGGTGCATCTTTTCCAGCTCTTCGGCACTGCGCAGATGAATCGCCATCGTTTCCGCTAGCGCGCCTTCCCGCGCCGGTTAATGTTTGCCGCGCGCCTGGTGCAAGGTTCGCCACACCTGCAGTTCCACATCTTCCACGCCCTTGGAGGCGTCCACATCGTGGAGCAGGCCCAGCCGCCGGTAATACGCAACCAGCGGCGATGTCTGCTTCTCGTACGCCCGCAACCGCGGAGCTACAATTTCTTCCCGGTCGTCCGGCCGCTGCAAAAGCTCGCCGCCGTCATTATCGCAGCGCCCTTCGACCTTCGGCGGGCGCTCGAAAAGATTATAAATCTCGCCACCCGTCTTGCACATGCGCCGGCCGGTGATCCGCCGCAGAATCAGGGCGGTATCGATCACCAGGTGAATCACGAACGGCCGCCGGTAACCATGCTGCTTCAGCAACTCGCCCAGATACTGCGCCTGAGCGACGGTTCGCGGAAACCCGTCGAACACAAAACCGTGCGAACAATCCGGCCGCTCGATGCGTTCCCTGACCATCTTGAGCACCAGCGAATCCGAAACAAGCTCGCCGCGCTCCATGATCGGCTTGGCCTTCGCTCCGAGCGGCGTGCCCTTGGACACGTTCTCCCGGAGCATGTCGCCCGTCGAAAGATGCGGAACCGCATACTTGGCCGCAAGCTTCTTCGCCTGCGTGCCTTTCCCCGCGCCCGGAGGCCCGAGAAAAATCACGGCGCGATTGAGCTCTTCCGCGGGCCGCTTTTCCGGCACCACTGGGCTCGTCGCCATGCTGTTACCGCCGGCCGCGCAACCGGCCCTTTCGAGCAAATCCTTCGTAATTGCGCATGACCAGCTGCGCTTCGAGCTGCTGGACGGTGTCCATGGCCACGCCGACGACGATCAGGAGCGATGTGCCGCCAAAATAAAACTGCACGCCCAGGCCTTTCAGAAACCAGACCGGGAAGTGGCGGTCAAACCAGGAACCGATGCCCCAGCCCAGATGGTCAAGGTGAATGCCTGCAATCATCCATTCGGGCAACAAGCAGACCAGGGCAAGGTAAATCGCGCCGATAAACGTCAGCCGCTTCAGAATCTTGCTGACATGTTCGGAAGTGTTGCGCCCCGGCCGGATGCCCGGAATGAATCCGCCGTTCTTGCGCATGTTGTCCGCAAGCTCCGTGGGATTGAAAACGATCCCGACGTAGAAGAACGAGAACAGCAGAATCATCGTGATGTACACGACGGTATAGAGCGGCTCGCCCCAGGCCAGCCGTTCCTTGATGGTGTTTACAAACGCCCAGCGGCTGCCCAAAACCAGCGCAGCTGTTGCGGGAAACGCCAAGCAGCGAACTCGCGAAAATCGGCGGAATCACGCCGCCGGAATTGACGCGCAAGCGGCAGATACGAGGATTGCCCGCCCATCACCTTGCGGCCAATAACGCGCTTGGCATATTGCAACGGGAATGCGGCGCTGCCCGCCTTCCACAAACACAATGAACGCCACCACGCGCGATCATCAAAGCAACGAGGAAGATAAGAGCCAGCCCGTGAACGGCCCCCAGGCCGCGGTTTTGGCCTTGTCACACAGGTCATCGACAGCGCGCGGCAAGCCAACCACGATGCCGACAAAGATGATCAGCGACATACCGTTGCCGATTCCGCGCTCGCTAATCTGCTCGCCGAGCCACATGATAAACGCCGAGCCGGTCGTGAGCGTCAGAATGGTCATCAGCGTGAAGCCCCAGCCCGGGTGATAGACGAGCGACTGGCCATTCATGCTTCGTCGCTTGCAGCGTGGTGGCGATGGTCATGCGATTGAATCACGCTGAGGACGATGGTCAGATAGCGCGTGTATTGCGTAATTTTCCGGCGTCCGAGTTCGCCTTCTTTTTGCAGCCGCTCGAGGTACGGAAAAACCACCTGCATCAGCTGCAGGATGATCGAGGCGGTGATGTACGGCATGATGCCCAGCGCGAAAATCGTAAGCTTGCGGAAATTGCCGCCGCTGAACAGATCGAAGATGCCCAGAACCGAACCCTGCGCCTGCTTGAAGATCTGATCGAGCACGCTGGCGTTGATGCCCGGCGTGGGAATGTGCGCGCCGATGCGGTACACCGCCAGCAGTGCCAGCGTAAACAGCACACGGTTCCGCAAATCCGGGATGCGGAACATGATTCTGCGAGAGCTTCGACGAATCGTTTCATGCGTTTGTCCTGCGCTTCCCCGTGATGCTACTACGTTACGCTACCACCTCAAACGTGCCGCCTGCTTTGGTGATCTTGTCCTTGGCCGAGGCGCTGAAGGCGTGCGCGTGAATGGCGAGCTTGGTCTTCAGTTCGCCATCGCCCAAAACCTTGATGGGGTCCGTCGCGCGCCGGACAAAGCCATGCGCGCGGAGCAGATCCGGCGTAACCGTTTCGCCGGCGGGAAAAACGTTGAGCTCCTCGAGATTCACGACTGAGTACGTCACACCGAACGGATTATGAAAGCCGCGCTTCGGCATGCGGCGGTGCAACGGCATCTGGCCGCCTTCAAATCCACGGCGGCGCGAATAGCCGCGGCGGGACTTCTGGCCCTTGTCGCCGGAACCCGAGGTCTTGCCGAGTTTCGAGCCCATGCCGCGGCCAACGCGCACCTTGCGGTGCCGCGAGCCTTTCGGGGGCCTCAAGGTTGACAGGCTGGCGACCGATTTCGGGTGGGCCGTGCTTCTTGGCGGCTTTTCGGCCGCGTGAAACTTTTTTCGCCATCGCTTTACTCCACCACTTCCACGAGATGCCGAACTTTATGGATCATGCCGCGAACCGCCGGCGTGTCTTCGCGCTCGACCACTTGATGCATTCTGCCGCAGTCCCAGGCCGCGGATGCACTGGCGCATGTCATCGGTGCAGCTGATGAAGCTCACCACCCACTTCACCTTGACCTTGCCGCCCTTGCCTTTGCCGATTCTCTCGACGCTCGATTTTTTCTTGCTGGCCATTAGTTGTTCTCACCCGCGGCCGTTTTTGGTACCGGCCGCTGATTTCGTCGACGGTCTTCGAGCGCGTTTCCGCGACTTGCGCCGCGTCCTTGAGACCAAGAAGCGCGGCAAAAGTGGCTTTCACCACGTTGTGCGGGTTCGAGGTGCCCAGAGACTTCGTGAGCACATTGTGAATCCCCGCCACCTGCATCACCTTTCGCACGGGACCGCCGGCGATCACTCCGGTGCCTTCCGGAGCGGGCTTTAGCAGCACTTGCGCCGAGCCGTATCGTCCGAGCACCTGATGAGGAATCGTCGAGCCCTTCATGTTCAGCTTGATCAAATTTTTCTTGGCCTGCTCGATGGCCTTCTTGATGGCCATGGGGACTTCGCGTGCTTTGCCCATTCCGAATCCGGCATGGCCGTGGCTATCGCCAACGACCACAAGCGCGGAGAAGCTGAGATTCTTGCCGCCCTTCACGACTTTGGTGACGCGGTTGATGGCAATCACGTCGTCTTTCAAATCGGACGGATTCACATCGAGGAGCCTGCGTACCGCTAAACTGTCTCGCAAAATTTGCTTCGACATAGGCTTAGAACTGTAACCCCGCTTCCCGCGCCGCGTCGGCGAGCGCCTTGACGCGGCCGTGATACTTGTAACCGCCGCGATCGAACACTACTTTGACCACCCAGCAGCCTTGGCGCGCTCGGCAACTGTCTTGCCGATCACTTTGGCCGCCGCGATGTTGCCGCCACCCTTCAAACTCTTTTTCGTTTCGCCGTCCACGGAACTGGCGGAGACCAGCGTTTTGCCGGTGCGGTCGTCAATGACCTGCGCATAGATGTGTCCGAGCGAACGGTACACGCAAAGACGCGGGCGCTCCGGTCGTGCCTGTGACGCGCTGGCGAACGCGTTCGTGAACGCGAAGGCGGTGAAGATTTTTCGATAACTTGCGAACTCTTGCCGATGCCACTGTTTCTCTCCTGAAACCTAAACCTTGCTCAATCTCAAGAACCAAAATCTACAAACCGGCGAACGGCACAACTGCGGCCTACAACTCAAAACTGGCTACGCCGGGCCGCCGGCCTTTGCTCCCGCCTTGCCGGCCTTTTTCTTCAGCCGTTCGCCGGTGATGCGCACGCCCTTCTGCTTGTACGGATCGGGCGGACGCAGCGAGCGAAGATCCGCGGCCACTTGTCCGACTTTGCCTTTGTCCGCGCCGCTGACCACGATGTGCGTCTGCTTATCCACGGTGATCTGGATGCCCTCGGGAATCGGGAACTCGATGGGGTGCGACTTGCCGAGCGCGAAGGCGACGATCTTGCCCTTCAGCTCCGCGCGATAGCCGACGCCAACGATGTCCAGATCCTTTTTGAAGCCTTGCGTGACGCCGTGAACGGCGTTCGCGACGAGAGCGCGCGCAAGACCGTGCAGCGCGCGGTGATCTTCCGTTTCGCGAAGAGCCGTGAGCACACCGTCTTTTTGTTCGAACGTGATGCCGTGCGGCAGCGGCACCGTGAGCTTGCCCTTGGGCCCTTGCACATCGACCTGGCCGCCGCTGCAAGGCGATTTTCACGCCTGCGGGAACTGGAATTGGTTTGCGTCCGATACGTGACATCTGTTCGTCCTTATCTCCGAAAGCCTAATCTTGTTGAACTCGGGAACGGCATGCCGCGCCTGCCAAATCCTATTACCAAACTTCGCAAAGAATTTCGCCGCCCACTTTGGCTTTGCGGGCGGAACGTCCGCTCATCAAGCCTTTCGGCGTCGTCAAAATGTTGATGCCCAGCCCGCCAACGACCGGGCGGATATCGGTTGCGCCGAGATAGCGGCGCGAGCCGGGACGCGAAATGCGCTTCATGCCGGTAGATCACGCTGCGGCGGTCCGGCGTGTACTTCAGGAAAACGCGCAGCATTTTGCGCGTCTTGTTTTCGTCCACCATCTTGAAGGTCGAGATGTAGCCCTCTTCCTTCAGAATGCGGGCGATTTCCGTCTTGAGCTTCGACGCAGGCACGTCCACGCGCTGGTGCTTGGCGGCCGCGGCGTTGCGAATGCGCGTCAAAAAATCGGCAATGGGATCCGTTTGCATCGTTTCTCCTGTAATGGCGCCGCTTGCCGCGGCGACTACCAGCTTGCTTTCACGACGCCGGGAATTTCTCCCTTGAGCGCCATGCCGCGAAAACAGATGCGGCACATCTGGAACTTGCGGATATATCCGCGGGCGCGGCCGCAGACGCGGCAGCGGTTGCGCACGCGCACTTTGAATTTCGGCTTCTTATGCGTCTTTGCGATTTTTGCCAGGCGTGCCATTTATTGCGCTCCTCCTGGAACGCGCAGGGGAACTCCGAGACCCTTCAGAAGTTCGCGGCCTTCCTCGTCGTTCTTTGCGGTCGTCGTCAACGTGACGTTCATGCCCTTGATCTTGTCCACGCGGGTGTAATCAATTTCCGGAAACACCAGCTGGTCCTTCAGGCCCAGCGTGTAGTTGCCGCGGCCGTCGAAGGCGTTCGAAGGGCAGCCCGCGGAAATCGCGGACGCGCGGCAGCACCACGTTGCAGAGCCGGTCGAGAAATTCGTACATCTTTTCGCCGCGCAGCGTCACAGCGCAGCCGATGGGCATGCCTTTGCGAATTTTGAAGTTGGCGATGGATTTTTTGGCGCGCGTGATGATGGCCTTTTGTCCGGTGATCTGGCCGAGCTCGACCGCGGCAGTATCCAGCAGCTTGGCGTTCTGGCTGGCTTCGCCGAGGCCGATGTTCACCGTGATCTTCTGCAGTTTCGGAACGGCCAGCTTGTTTTCCCAGCCAAAGCGCTTCATCAGCGCCGGCACCGTTTCGCTGCTGTATTTTTCGTGTAATCGCGTCTTCATTTCTCTTTTCTGCCTTGTCCTTTACTTATCGAGCCCTACTTATCGAGCGTTGTGCCGCAGCGGCGGCAGGCACGCACTTTCGTCCCGTCCGGCAGGATATTGTGTCCCATGCGGGTATGCTTGCCGCAGCTGGGGCAAACAACCATCACATTCGAAACGTTAATCGGGCCTTCCTTTTCGACGATGCCGCCCTTGATGTTCTTGCCCGGATTCGGCCGGGTGTGGCGCTTGATGATCGAAGCGTGCTCCACCACCACGGTATTTTTCTTCGCGTTGATCGAAAGCACCCGCCCGCTCTTGCCCGCATCGCGCCCGGCGATGATTTTGACCTGGTCGCCCTTGCGGATGTTGATAGTGTGCCGCTCGGCTCTTTCGTGTCGCAGTGTCATTGCTTACCAAACCTCCGGAGCCAGCGAAACAATCTTGGTGAATTTCTTGTCGCGCAGCTCTCTTGCCACCGGGCCAAACACGCGCGTCCCCACGGGTTCGCCCGCTTCGTTGATCAAAACCGCGGCATTGTCGTCAAAACGGATGTACGTGCCATCCTTGCGGCGCCGCTCTTTCCTCATTCGAACAATCACGGCCTTGACGACCGTGCCCTGCTTTACCTGGCTTTCCGGTGTGGCTTCCTTCACCGACGCGGTGATGACGTCGCCGAGACCGGCTTTCAGTCCGGCGTCGCCGCCCACAGGCATAATGCACATCAGCTTCCGCGCGCCGGAATTGTCGGCTACCGTCAGCCAGGTTCGCATCTGAATCATCGGTGTGCTCCCCTGTCCCGCTTACTGGGCCGACGCGTTCCGCGTCAGCACTTCTTTCAGCCGCCAGCGCTTCAGGCGGGATAGCGGCCGCGAGGCCACAATCCGCACCGTGTCGCCCTGTTTCGCCGCACGCTTTTCATCGTGCGCGTAAAATTTCTTGGAGATGCGCACCACGCGGTGATACTTGGGATGCTGGACCAGCCGCGTTACTTCGCACCACAATGGTCTTTTCCATTTTCGCGCTGGTCACTTTGCCGGTGAGCACGGTGCGCTCGCCGCGCGTATCCGTGTTCGTTGTTGCCGTTTGTGTTTCGGTTGTCATTACGCCTTCCCTGCCGCTTGCGACTTCGCGGCCGCCGATAGCTCTTGCGCGCGGAGAAGTGTTTTCACGCGCGCCAAATCTTTTTTCGATTCACGCAGGCGCTTCAGCGCTTCCGCCTGGCCGGTGCGAAAGCTGAAACTTCAGCCGGAAAATTTGTTCGGTGAGCTCTTTCTGCTGCGCCTCGAGCTCGTTAACCCCTGCTTCGCGAATCTTTTCAATGCGCCTTGGCATAATTACAAGCTCCCCGCGCGGGTAATGAATTTCGTCGGAATCGGCAGTTTGTGAGCGGCGAGGCCCATGGCTTCTTTTGCCGTGGCTTCATCCACGCCCGCCATTTCAAACATGATGCGTCCCGGCTTCACGACCGCGACCCACTTTTCCGGAGCGCCTTTGCCTTTGCCCATGCGGGTTTCCGCGGGCTTCTTGGTGAACGGCTTGTCCGGGAAAATGCGGATCCAGAGTTTGCCGCCGCGCTTGATGAAGCGCGTGATGGCCACGCGCGAAGCTTCGATTTGGCGGTCGGTGATCCACGCCGCTTCCATGGCTTTCAGTCCGTAATCGCCGAATGCCAAATCGCCGCCGCGCCAGGCTTTGCCCGTGCGCCGGCCGCGCATCTGCTTTCTGTACTTCACTTTCTTCGGCATCAACATCGCTGTGTTCTCGCTTCCCTAATCTCGTTCGGCCGTCATCGCGGCCACAGTCTTGCATTCTTCCTTACGCCGCGGCGACGGCGTCGCGTTCCTTCTGAATCTTCGAAGCGCGCTTGGGCACGTTTTCGCCTTGATAGACCCAGCACTTCACGCCAATCACGCCGTAAGTGGTTTGCGCTTCGGCGGTGCCGTAATCGATGTCCGCGCGCAGCGTTTGCAGCGGGAGCCGGCCCTGCAGATACCATTCCTTGCGCGCGATTTCCGCGCCGTTCAAACGGCCGGCAACGCGAACTTTGATGCCTTTGCAGCCAAAGCGCAGCGCGGAGTCCACGGCTTTGCGCATCGCGCGGCGGAAAGCCACGCGCTTTTCAAGCTGCAACGCAATCGATTCCGCGACGAGCTGCGCATCGAGTTCAGGACGGTGCACTTCCTGAATATCGATATGCACTTCGCGCTTGGTGCGCTTTTGCACTTCCTGCTTGAGCTTGTCGATTTCCGCGCCTTTGCGGCCGATGATGATGCCCGGGCGCGCGGTGTAGATGCGCACGACGAGCTTGTTGGCGGCGCGCTCGATATCGATGGAGCTGATGCCCGCGCTTTTGAGCTTCTCTTTCAGCTCGCGGCGCAGCTTCACGTCTTCGTGAAGAAGATCGGCGTAGTCGCGGTCGGCGTACCAGCGCGACTTCCACGGCTTGTTGTAGCCGAGGCGAAATCCGTACGGGTGTGTCTTCTGTCCCATTACTTCTTCCCCTTTTTCGACGGCGCGCGCTTGCCGGTCAAGGCTTTGCGTACGCGGCGAATCGTTCCGCGTGCGCCCTTCTGCGCTTCGGCTTCGGCGACGTTCGCCGCCACGCGCTCGGCGGCCGCGACGTGGTGCTCGGCAACGCCGACCCACAAGTGCGCCGTGCGCTTCTGGTAGCGGAACGCCCGGCCCATCGGCGCGGGACGCAGGCGCTTCCAGCGCGGCCCTTCGTTGACGAAGCAATTGGATACAAACAATTCATCCACATCGAGCGGCGAGCCCGCGTCTTCCGCCTTGCGCTCGGCGTTGGCGATGGCGCTGCGCAGCACTTTTTCAATGTGCTTCCCGGCGCGCTTCGGCGTGTAGCGCAGCGTCTGCAGCGCGTCTTGCGCTTTCTGCCCGCGAATCAAATCCATCACGAGACGCGCCTTTTGCGGCGACATGCGCACGTGCCTCGCCAGCGCGTGCGCTTCAATCGAACCGGCTTGTGTTTGTATCTCAGCCATGACTTATGCCTTCGGCGCCGGAGCTGCGCCGCCTCCTGCTGGTGCCGCGCTTGGCGCCGCGCCGCCTGCTGGAGCCGCGCCCGCAGCCTTCTCCAGAGCCGCTTTCACGGCGTGTCCCTTGAACGAGCGCGTCGGCGAAAATTCGCCCAGCTTGTGTCCGATCATCTGTTCGGTCACATACACGGGAATGAATTTCTTTCCGTTGTGCACGGCAATGGTGTGACCGATCATTTCCGGCACAATCGTGGAACGCCGCGACCAGGTCTTTACAACCTTCTTTTCATTCCGCGTGTTCAGTCCTTCGACTTTTTCACGCAGATGGCCATCGACAAACGGCCCTTTTTTCAGTGAGCGTGCCATCGATCCCCTATTCCTCCACTCGGCGCAAGCGGCCCCATGGCGCGCGCCGCATCTTCTTGAATCCACGCACCGGCCCCGGAACGCGGTGCGACTTTGGACAAAACGGGCACACAAACCGCGTGCCCTGCGCGTTCGGAATCCGCTCTACAATCACCGCCCAGCCGGGCTTGCAAAGTTTGTACAAAACCGGCTCTGGCGGAGCCACCACCACTTTCGCTGCCGGGCGCGCGGGCTTCGCGCTCTTTACCGCCGGCCGCTTTGGTGTTGCCTTGGCGTTGCGGGCCGACCGCTTCGCGGCTGCTCGCCGTAACGTTGTCCGCCGCCCTGCTGTTCGTGTTGCTCGTGTTGCTCTCATCGCATCTGCTCTCACCGGGCTGTTCTACCATCACCGCCCAGCTTCTAGCGTTTGCTGCCTCACGCTCGTTCGTTTGCGCTCTTTACTTCCTTCTCTCGACAATGTTGCGGTCCGTGCGCTTGTTGTTGCGCGTCTTCTTGCCCAGCGTCGGGAAAGCCCAAGGCGTCTGCGGATGATTGCCCTTTACTTTGCCTTCACCGCCGCCGTGCGGGTGATCCACAGGATTCATGGCCACGCCGCGAACCGTTGGCTTGATTCCGCGCCAGCGCGTGCGGCCGGCTTTGCCAAAGGTTTCGTTTTCATGGTCGAGGTTGCCGACCTGGCCAACCGTTGCCATGCAATCCAGCGAAAACTTGCGAACTTCGCCGGAAGGCAGTTTTACCAGCGCAATGTCGCCTTCCTTGCTCAAGAGCTGCGCCGAGCCGCCAGCCGAGCGAACCACTTGTCCGCCGCGTCCGGGATTCAGCTCGAGGTTGTGAACCATCGTGCCGGGAGGAATGTGCTTGATCTGCAGCGCATTGCCCGGAAGAATGTCCGCGCCTTCGCCGGTGGAAACCGTTGCGCCAACTTCCAGCCCGACAGGGTGAAGAATGTAGCGCTTGTCGCCATCGGCATAGTGCAGCAGCGCGAGGTTGGCGCTGCGGTTCGGGTCGTACTCGATGGCCGCCACTTTCGCGGGGATGCCGACTTTCTCGCGCCGGAAATCCACTTTGCGGTACTGCTTCTTGTGGCCGCCGCCGCGATGCCAGACCACGATTTCGCCGTGGTTGTTGCGGCCGCCCGAACGCTTCTTCGGTTCGAGCAAAGCCTTTTCCGGCTCTTGCTTGGTGATGTGGCTCTTGTCCACGACGGTGATGAACCGCCGCGACGCCGTATATGGATTAAAGCTCTTCAGTCCCATCGCTGCCTCTTACCTCTTACTTAATCTCGTCTCGCTCGCCAGGGCCCCGTGCTACAGATTTTCCGCGTACTCGATCATTTTTTCGTCTTCGGCGAGCTTTACGTACGCTTTCTTCCAATCGCGCCGGTAACCTTCGTTCTGGCCGCGGCGGCGCATTTTGCCGACGAAATTCGCCGTGCGCACCGCGGCGACTTTCACCTTGAAAATCTGCTGAACGGCTTCCTTGATTTGCGTCTTCGTGGCGCTTGCGGAAACTTCAAAGACGACCGTGTGCTGCGTTTCCTTCACGCCCAGGCCTTTTTCCGTGATGATCGGCCGGCGAATAATTTCGATAGTGCGGGGCGGACATGGCTTATTCCTTCCCCTTTTTCTTGGCCGGCTTTGGCGGCTTTCTTGGCTGCCGGCTTGGCTTTTTTCGCTGCTGCTTTCGGCGCTGCTGCTTTCTTTGCCGGCGTGGCTGCCGGCGCAATCGTTTCCACGTCGGGAACGACCACCGGCCGCTTCTCCGGATCGAGCGAGTGGCTCAGGCGCGCCACGGCATCCTTCGAAAGAACCAGCAGGTCGTGCTTCAGCACGTCGTAAGGATGCAGAACGTTCGGAGCGGCGAGCTTCACGCCTTCGAGATTGCGGCTGGCGAGCTCCAGGTTGCGGTTTTCGCCATGCGAAACGAGCAAAGCGGACTTGCTGCCGTTCAACTTGCCAAGTGTCTCGCGCAAGCCCTTGGTCTTGTGCGTTTCGAGCTCGAGCGCATCCACGACGGTCAACTTTTGCTCGGCCAGCTTTGCCGACAGTGCCGAGCGCAGCGCGCCGAGCAGCATCTTCTTCGGCAGCGCGTAGCTGTAGTCGCGCGGCTTGGGCCCGTGAACCGTGCCGCCATGGCGCCAAAGAGGCGAACGAATCGAGCCGACACGCGCGCGCCCGTGCCTTTTTGCCGCCAGAACTTGCGGCCGGCGCCGCTCACTTCGCTCTTTTCCTTGGTCTTGTGCGTGCCTCGGCGGAACTCGCGCTGATACCACCGCGAAGCTTCGTGCAACAGGTGCTGATTCACCTTCGCGCCAAAAATCGCGTCGGCGAGATCCACCTGGCCCACTTTCTTGCCATCCAAATTGACTACGTCCACGACCGGCATAATTTCTCGTCCCTCTTCGAACTGAGCAATATCTTTCCGCGCTTACTTCTTCTGGCGCGTCTTGCGGATAAAAATGTACGTCCGCTTGGCCCCGGCACCGAACCGCGCACCAGGAGCAGGTTTTCGTCGGTGTCCACTTTGACGACTTTCAAGTTCTTCGCGGTCACTTGCGCGTTGCCCATGTGACCCGGAAAATGCTGGTTCTTCCAGACACGCGACGGAAACGAACTGCCGCCGATGCCGCCAGGCGCGCGGTGAAACATCGAACCGTGCGTCGCGTCGCCGCCCGCGTAGTGCCAGCGCTTCACGCCGCCCGCAAAACCCTTGCCTTTGCTGACGCCGCTGACATCCACCAACTCGCCGGCTTTGAAATTCTCCACCAGAACGCGGTCGCCGACTTTCGTTTCGTCTTTCGATTCCTCGATGCGCACTTCCTGCAGCACTTTCATCGGCGCGACGTTGGCCTTCTTGAAATGCCCGGTCATGGCCTTGTTGACGCGCTGCGGCTTGACGAATTCCACAAGCCCGAGTTGCGCGGCTTCGTAGCCGTCTTTTTCTTTTGTGCGGCGCTGCACCACCACGCACGGCCCCGCCTGCAGCACCGTGCATCCCACCAGCGTGCCGTCGTTCTGGAAGATCTGCGTCATGCCCAGCTTGATTCCGATAATCCCGTTGACCGCCATTGCTTCGTCTCTCTCTTTCGCAGCTTGCCTTGTTGGCGGATATTGGCTGCGTACTGCCAAAGATGCCGGGCTAGAACCCGGCCCCTACAATCCCGTTAGACTACTTTGCTGCGTGCCCGAACGCCTTGATTTCCACGTCCACGCCCGGAGGAAGATCGAGCTTCATCAACGCGTCCACCGTGTCCGGTGTGGGCTCCAGAATGTCGATCAGCCGCTTGTGCGTGCGCATTTCAAACTGCTCGCGCGATTTCTTGTCCACGTGCGGCGACCGCAGCACCGTCCAGCGGTTGATCGTCGTGGGCAGAGGAATCGGCCCGGCAACATCCGCGCCGGTGCGCTTCGCCGTCTCCACGATTTCCTTCGTGGACTGGTCCAGAATGCGGTGGTCGTACGCTTTCAAACGAATGCGAATTTTGTCGCCTTGTCTCATTTAATTATTCCAAAACCCTCTCTGAATCCGATTACTCGATGATTTCCGTTACGGCGCCGGCTCCGACGGTGTGGCCGCCTTCGCGGATGGCGAATCGCAAACCCTTTTCGAGCGCTACCGGCGTGATCAGCGTCACTTCGCAGCTCACGTTGTCGCCCGGCATCACCATCTCGACGCCTGTCGGCAGCTTTATATCGCCGGTCACGTCCGTGGTGCGGAAATAAAACTGCGGCCGGTATCCCGTGAAAAACGGCGTGTGCCGCCCGCCTTCTTCCTTCGTCAACACGTACGCTTCCGCTTTGAACTTCGTGTGCGGCGTGATCGACCCCGGCTTGCACACCACTTGCCCGCGCTCCACATCTTCTTTTTCCGTGCCGCGCAGAAGCAATCCAACGTTGTCGCCCGCAAGCCCTTCATCCAGCAACTTCCGGAACATCTCCACGCCCGTCACAACCTTCTTTTGCGTCGGGCGGAATCCCACGATCTCGATTTCTTCGCCAACCTTTACCTTGCCGCGTTCCACTCGGCCCGTGACCACCGTTCCGCGGCCGGAAATCGAAAAAATATCTTCAATCGGCATCGCGAACGGCTTATCAATCTCGCGCACCGGCTGCGGCACGTTCTTGTCCACCGCTTCCATCAACTCGTCGATCGACTTCTCCCACTTCGCGTCGCCGTTCAGCGCTTGCAGCGCCGAACCTTTCACCACCGCAATCGTGTCGCCCGGAAACTGGTAGGTCTTCAGCAACTCGCGCACTTCCAGCTCCACCAGTTCGAGCAACTCCGCGTCTTCCACCATGTCGCACTTGTTCAAGAAACACCACGATCGCCGGCACGCCCACCTGGCGAGCCAGCAAAATGTGCTCGCGCGTTTGCGGCATCGGTCCATCCGTCGCCGCCACCACCAGAATCGCGCCGTCCATCTGCGCCGCGCCGGTGATCATGTTCTTGATGTAGTCCGCATGTCCGGGGCAATCCATGTGCGCGTAGTGCCGGTTCGGCGTCTCGTACTCCACGTGCGAAACGGCAATGGTGATGCCCCGCTCGCGCTCTTCCGGAGCGTTGTCAATCGAATCAAACGCCCGGAACTGCACTTTCGGGTTGTGCTTGGACAGCACTTTGGTAATCGCCGCCGTCAGCGTCGTCTTGCCATGGTCAATGTGACCAATCGTCCCAATGTTGCAATGCGGCTTACTGCGCTCGAATTTCTCCTTCGCCATCGCCTTCTGCTCCTCAGTCGAATTCGTAAACCGACAAAACCAATCTCTGCCTTACTTCTCGCCCTTCTGCTTTTTGATGACTTCCTCGGCCAACGCCGCAGGAAGCTCCGCATAGTGCGAAAAATGCATGGTGAACGTGGCGCGGCCCTGCGTGCGGCTGCGCAAATCCGTGGCGTAGCCAAACATCTGCGCCAGCGGAACCTCCACGCGAATCACATTGCTGCCCGCGCGGTTTTCCGTGCCCTGGATCGCCGAGCGCCGCGCGTTTAAATCGCCAAACACAGGCGGCATATATTCTTCCGGAACGACGACTTCCACTTTCATGATGGGTTCGAGCAGCACGGGCTTGGCGCGCGCGCAAGCTTCCTTGAAGGCCATGGAGCCTGCAATTTTGAACGCCATTTCCGAGCTGTCCACGTCGTGGTAGCTGCCATCGACCAAAACCACGGCGACATCGACCATCGTAAAGCCCGCCAAAATGCCGTTGTCCAAGGCTTCGCGGATGCCCGCTTCGATCGGGGCAATAAATTCACGCGGAATGGAGCCGCCGACAACTTTGTCAATAAACAGGAACCGGTGTTCCTTGTCGAATTTCCATTTGCCGCCGGAGCCGCCCGCGAATTCTTTTGCGATGGCGTCCAGTTCGTCGGTGGACATCTCGTGCATATTTTCATGCGCGGCGCTGGGCATCGGATGCAGGACGATCTCGCAATGGCCGTACTGTCCGCGGCCGCCGGTCTGCTTGATGTACTTGCCTTCGGCTTCCGCTTTTTTGCGGATGGTCTCGCGGTACGCCACTTGCGGACGGCCCACGTTGGCCTGCACGTTATATTCGCGCAGCATGCGGTCCACGATAATTTCGAGGTGGAGTTCGCCCATGCCGGAAATCAATGTTTGGCCGGTATCCGGCTCGGTGGAAACGCGGAACGTCGGATCTTCCTGCGCGAGCCGCTGCATAGCCACGCCCAGCTTGTCCTGGTCGGCTTTCGTTTTCGGCTCGATGGCTACGGAAATAACCGGGGCGGGAAAATCAATCGATTCGAGAATGACTTGTTTCTGTTCGTCGCAGAGCGTGTCGCCGGTCGTTACACTCTTCAGGCCAACGCAAGCGCAAATGTCGCCGGCATACACGGCTTCAATTTCTTCGCGCTTGTTGGCGTGCATTTGCAGCAGGCGGCTGATGCGTTCGCGCGTGCGCTTTCCGGGGTTGTAAACGTAGCTGCCGGATTGCAACACGCCGGAATAGACGCGAATGTAAGTCACGTGTCCGACAAACGGGTCGGACATAATCTTGAACGCCAGCGCGGAAAACGGAGCGTCGTCCGAGGCGCGGCGCAATACGACTTCATCATTTTCGGGGTTCACACCCTCGAGCGGCGGCACATCCACCGGCGAGGGCAGGTAGTCCACGACCGCGTCGAGCAGCGGCTGAATGCCTTTATTCTTGAAGGCCGAGCCCGCCAACACTGGAACGATCTTTAAGAGCAGCGTGGACTTGCGGACCGACTTGCGCATCTCTTCGACGGACAGCGTTCCGTCGGTCAAATACTTGTCGATCACTTCGTCGTCATGCTCGGCAATGTAGTCGACCATCTTGCTGCGATGCTCTTCGTAGAACTTCTTGTCGATGGCCGAGCCCTTGAGCGCCGCGGCTACATCGGGCCGCGAATCCACGAAGGCCTTGTCCCAGAGCTTTGCGACATCGAAAATCTCGAATTTCGCGCCGAGCGTTTCCTCGAGCCAGACGATCACTTTTTCTTCGATGAAATCGATGATGCCGATAAAATTGTCTTCGCGGCCGAGGGGAAACTGGAGGGGAACGGGGTGGGCACCGAGGCGCTGGCGGATGGTGCGAATGACGTGGTCGAAATCCGCGCCGGTACGGTCCATCTTATTCACGAAACAGATGCGCGGAACGCGGTACTTGTCCGCCTGGCGCCAAACGGTTTCCGACTGCGGCTGCACGCCGGCAACGGAATCGAATACGCACACCGCGCCATCCAAAACGCGGAGAGAGCGTTCGACTTCTACAGTAAAGTCGACGTGGCCGGGGGTATCAATAATGTTGACGCGGTATTTCTTGCCGAAGCGGTCCCAGGAAGCGGTGGTCGCAGCGCTGGTGATGGTGATGCCGCGCTCGCGCTCTTGCTCCATCCAGTCCATGGTGGCGGTGCCTTCATCCACGGAACCGATCTTGTAGGTCACACCGGTATAGAAAAGGATGCGCTCGGTCGACGTGGTTTTGCCCGCGTCGATGTGCGCCATGATACCGATATTCCTCGTGTCTTCGAGTTTGAAAGCTCGTCCCATGATCTGCTGCGCCGTCCCCTTGGTTTCCGTTGCCATTACCTTTTCTTTTCTCTAGTCCTTAGCCGGCGCCTTACCAACGATAGTGCGCGAAGGCCTTGTTCGCTTCCGCCATGCGGTGAACGTCTTCCTTCTTCTTGATGGCCCCGCCGCGTGCATTGGCCGCGTCAATCAATTCATCCGCAAGCTTGTCGATCATGGTCTTGCCTGCGCGCTCGCGCGAATACTGCAAAAGCCAGCGAATCGCCAGCGACTGCCGCCGGAACGGATTCACTTCCACCGGAACCTGATAGTTCGCGCCGCCGACGCGCCGCGTCTTTACTTCCAGCGTGGGCTTCACGTTCTCGATGGCCTTCTTGAAAATCTTCAAGGCATCGTCGTTCGTCTTCTTTGCGACCTGATCCATCGCGCCGTAAAACACGCGCTGCGCCGTCGATTTCTTGCCTTCCCACATCATCGAGCAGATGAACTTCTCCACGATGTCGCTGGCATAGACCGGGTCGGTCGCTTGTGATCGCCGGAAAACTAGTCCTTTGCGTGGCATTGCTCTTTATCGCTCCTTCAGAACTCTTCACTTCACTCGCAATTTCTATGCGCTGCTTTACTTCGCTTGCGCAGCCTTCGGCCGTCTTCGCGCCGTACTTCGAGCGTCCCTGCTTGCGATTCTCCACGCCAGCGGCGTCCAGCGTTCCGCGCACGATGTGATAGCGCACTCCCGGCAGATCCTTCACGCGGCCGCCGCGCACGAGCACGATCGAGTGCTCCTGCAGGTTGTGGCCGATCGCCAGGAATGTACGTCGTCACTTCGACGGAATTCGTCAGGCGCACGCGCGCAACCTTGCGCAGACGCGGAGTTCGGTTTCTTCGGCGTCTGCGTGTACACGCGAATGCACACACCGCGCTTCTCCGGGCAGCCCGCCAGCGCAGGCGACTTCGTCTTGACCAGAACCTTCTCACGTCCCATTCTTACCAGTTGCGAAAACGTCGGCACAGTCGTCCCTCAATTGCGCGCAAAATTTCTCGCGGCTCTCGCAATGCGCGCAAACAAAAATGCGCGAGAGCACACATCAGTGCTGAAAGGTCTACTGCGAATCCGGAGATACAACCAGCAAGAAACTCCGTACGCACTCCAAGAAGGTAGAACTATTCTCTTGGCTTCAGTTCGGAGAGGCTTACTCGGCTTTGCGGGGCTGGCGCCCCATTCCGGCCGCTCTTCTGTCCCATTCCGTCTTACTTTGTTCCGGGACCGAAGATATTTCCCTTCCAACCCACTCAACCGCTTCAACAGCTTAGCGGTCGCCCTCGTCAGGGTAGAAACATCCCTGACAAAACGGAGAGTATAAGGAAAAGAACGTGCTCTGTCAAATTTCTTTCATCGGCCGCCGGTGGAAATCTCTGTGGAAATCAAGCACTTGGGCGCTCCACCGATCCATTGTGCGCCAGAGTCAAACCCTTGCGTGGAGAGGCAGACGGCCAAGTCCTCTAACGAGACGCAATAACGGCCATTTACCGGAAGACCAGCCTTAAATTCCCATAAACTATTGAAAATAATAGCTTTAATTGGAAGGAGCTTCCCGCTTCTCAATGTCTGCAAAGGCTTTGGGCCACAAACCGAAGGCCTTCAGCATGGCATCTTGATGCTGTCCCACTAGCATCTTGACCGTTTTTTCGGCAGACCAAGGCGAAGCGAAGCGCTCTGGGCGGTCGGCAATCCAGTATGCCGCGAGCGCCATGAGCGTGGCATCCTGGGCCAGCACGTCCGGCTTCACCGCTTCAAGCGCATCCGCCGCCGAGTGATGCGTGTATTTGTACTCCGGCGAGTCCTGATCCATGTTGATGCCCGGCAATCCAGCCACCGAAAACGGCAGGGTGTCAGTGCCGTCTTCCACCTTGTCGTCTACCTTCACCTCGCGAATATCTGCTAGCGCAGCGGCGAACGGTTTGAAAATGTCCACCAGATCATCGCGGCCTCCGAGTTGAAATGCCCTCACAGGTCCTTGGCCATTATCCAGAATCAAGCTGCCCAGATGATTCGCCATTTCCGCCTGGTGCTGCTTGACGTATGCGAAAGAGCCATCGAGCCCTTGCTCTTCTCCCGTGAACAGGACGAACCGGATGGTCCGCCGTGGTTTCATCCCGCTGCGCATGATCGCGTCCGCTGCTCCGAGCGTGCAACTGGAACCCATTCCGTTGTCTGTCGTTCCCTCGGAAAGATCCCACGAATCCAGATGTCCGCCCACAACCAGCACTTGCTCCGGATTTTCGCGCCCGCGAATTTCGCCCACCACGTTGGCGCTCTCCACCGGACCGCTCGTAAATGTATTTTGGATGTTGAATCGCACCTTAGGCGTCAATCCGCGCCCGATGTAGCGTTCCAACTGGCCTTGATCTTCTGCGCTCATGGAAACCACGGGCACAGCAAAATCCGCATCAAAGCCAAGGATTCCTGTGTGCGTCAGGTTCATTCCCTGGGCTTTCCCGCCGCCTTGTCCTCCGATCACGGCGATCGCGCCCGCCTTGCCGGCGGCTCTTAGAAAATCACCGAATTGCGCGAACAATTGGACGAAGCTCTTGTTCGGCTCGCCGCGGGTCACCACGAGCGCCACCTTTCCGTTCAGCTTCCTCACGTTCTTCAATTCATTGTCGAGGTCGAACATGTTCACCTCGACGACGTCGCCCTCGGCGCCTCCAGCGGGCGTCGAGCCTGTCCAACCCATCGCATCAACGTGCAGCGGCCTGCGAATCGGCGTCAAGAGCTCCGCCTGGGCCGTGCCTCGCGTCCACCCTCGCCAGAGTTGCCATTTCTCCGCGTGAACATTTTCGAGCCCCATCGCGCGCATTTTCGCCTGGCCCCACTCGACGGCCTTTTGCGCTTGCGGCGAGCCGGTCACTCGCGCGCCGACATCATCGCTCAATTCGGTGAGGTATTGGAACGCATGAGAATCCAGCATCCCTTCGCCTGCAATCTTGACGAGAGCGGGCTTCGTTCCGTCCTCGTCAGGCCCTTTGGCTGCTGTCTTGTCCTCAGCTCGCACGGCCAGCGCGGCCACCAACGAAATGACTGCAATCCCCCCGAAAATCTTTCGCATTCGCAGTTCTCCTCAGGCGTTACACAATTTAGCGCACAAGACTCTACCATGCCTCAGACGGACAACGCGCAAATCGGTTTCGGCAAGCCTGCGGCACTTCTCCACCGGCCGTTTCTCTCTCGTGTATGGCCGGCAACGGCCGGTAAGCGATTGCTTTACGCGACTTGTCTCTCGCCCTAAACTGCCTGCGAGGCCATCGTGAAAGCTATTCGTGTCCTTCTCTCTTTGATTTTTGTTGCTGCCGCGGCCTTTTTTCTTGGCGCGCCCCCTGCCAGGCCATGGCTGACGCAAAGTGCGTCGCAAAAACCCGTTGAAAAAGGCCTCGACAAGGTCCAGGAGAAACCCAACGAAAAGCCCGCAACAAAGGCCCCGGCCAAACTTCCCGCAGAAATTGAGCTGCTCGAAACGCGAATTCGTTTTGAAGCGGACGGCGGCAGCCGCAAGGAAGTCCACGCGCGCGTCAAAATCAATGACGAACTCGGCGTACGCCAATTCGCTCGACTCAATTTCGACTTCAACCGCGCTTTCGAGCAAATCGAGATTCCGCTCGTGCGCATCACGCATGCCAGCGGCGGCACCGTAGACGTCCTGCCGAGCGCCATCACCGACACTCCCAATCCGGCTGTCGTCAACGCCCCCGCGTATCAGGATGTGCGCGTCAAATCCGTCCGCATCCTCGGCCTTGCCCCCAACGACACCCTCGAATATCGCGTCATCACAACTGTTTCCCATCATCCGCTCGCTCCCGATTTCTGGCTCGAGCACACCTTCGACCGCACCGGCGTCGTCTCCCACGAAATCTTCGAACTCGAACTTCCAGACTTCCAACTCCCGGCATTCGGATTAGTCCCGCGACTCCTGCCAGACTCAACAGAAAAATCTGGAGAGGGAGAGGCCGCTCATACCATCTACAAATGGGACAAGGCGCAGCAGAATGCAGCTACGAAATCACCGGTTTCCGAGAACGATCCAACCACAGCCGAGCCCGACATTGTAGTCTCAACCGAACAGTGGGAAACGCTTTCGATCCGTTTGGACGAACGTCTCTCGTTTGCGGACCAACCACTGAAGAGCTTCGGCGACTACGAAAGCAACTTCGTTCCCACGACAACCCGCCCTGTTTCGCCAGATGTTGCCTCCAAGGCGTTTCAACTTACGAAAGGGATTGAAGAAAATCGAGCAAAACTGATAGCGCTTTACGATTTCGTCTCAAAAAAAATCAAGACGGTGGATCTGCCGTTGGGTTCGACCGGATTCGTCACGCGCTCAGCCCGCCGAACATCCTCGCTTCCGGATACGCCACTCAAGAGGACAAGTTTGTTCTGTTGCCTGGAGACATTGCTTCGGCTCCAGAGCTCGGCGTTGTAGCTGGCTTTGACGGGATATTGCGATAAAAAAGACTTAGCCAGGCCCTTGGATTTCAAACGCCTGCTGATTTCCGCGGGCGATGCGCAAGAAGAGCTATTGGATTGATCCGAATCTCGAAATCGCTCCCTTCGGTCTGATTCCTCCGAATTCCGGGAAATTGTGCGTTCGTGTTGAATCGCCTCTTTGTCTTGATGAATTCCACGGGCCATGAGTGGCAGACATTGGGCGCACCTCTTCCTTTCCCGCCAAGCAAAGCGTCACAATTGATGCTACGCTCTCCGTCGATGGCACACTCTCCGCTCGCGCAAAATATGTTATCCGTGGCGAGAACGAATTCCTATTGCGAACGGCATTTCATCAGACGCCGCAGTGATAAATTGGATGAATGTAGCCCAGTTACTTGGCGCTTTCCGATGGCTTCCGCGGCAAGGTCACGCAAGGCTACTGCATCAGATCCTTACGAGACGCATGATCCTTTCACGGTCGAATACGAAATAACGCAGCCAAAATTTGTGGACTGGTCGAATAAGGCGGTGCGAATCCCGGCGTTTTTGCCGCTCCTTGGCCTGCCCGACCCGCCCGCAAAACCCGCGGCCATGGCGGAGCGGCTTCGCCTATCGACCTGGGCACGCCCCTCGACGTCGAAGTGAGCGCGACCATTCACCTGCCTGCGGGAACCACGGCTCACATACCGACAGGCACTTCCGTCGAGCGCGATTTCGCCACCTACACTTCGCAATACTCCGCGAAGGATTCGACCCTCACTGCTTCCCGCCATCTCAATTTTATTTTGAGGGAAATTCCCGCTGATCGCGCCGCCGATTACAACGCGTTTCCTGCGCGCGGTTCAAAACGATGAATCGCAAGTCTTCCAGCTGGAACGTGCTGAGGCGACCCCGGCCAAGCCACAAAAACCCTGAGCTGGAATTGAGCCCGCCGAAACAGGATGAATTGCTGTGGTTTGAAACTACTTGATCCCGAGAATTTCCTTTTCTTTCCCGGCGGAAAGATCTTCAACCTTCTTCGTCTCCGAGTGGGAGAGTTTTTCCAGCTCTTCCAGCGAGCGCTTCTTCTCATCTTCGCTGATCTTTTTTTCTTTCTCGAGTTTTTCGATCGCTTCCTTTACGTCCCGGCGAATATTTCGCACCGCCGTCCGGTGGTTCTCGAGCACCTTGTGCAGCTGCTTCACCAAATCCTTGCGCCGCTCCTCCGTCAGCGATGGGATCGGCACGCGCACAACCTTGCCGTCATTCGTCGGGTTCAATCCTATATCCGAGATGCGTATGGCTTTGTCGATCAACGGCACCACGCTCGGGTCCCAAGGCGAAATCATGATCAGGGTCGGGTCCGGCACGGTCATGGTGCCGAGCTGATTCAGCGGCATCGGCGTTCCGTGATAGTCCACGCGGACGTTTTCCAGCAGCGATGCATTTGCACGGCCGGTGCGTATCGTCGCCGCTTCCTTGCGGAAATCGTCCACGGCTTTTTCCATGCGCGTTCTTGCCGCTGCCATCGCGTCCTTCGTGTTGCCAATCGTCGTCATAGCGTCCTCGACTCGAATACCTCGTTCCAGAGTCCTTCCGGATATTGATCCTAGTTTCTCTTGGCAGTGAAGAAAACCGGAAGCGGGGGCGTGCGCCAGCGTCTAAGCCGGCGTCACCGAAGACCCCACGCGCTCGCCGAGCACCACCCGCTTGATGTTTCCGTGACGGTTCATGTTGAACACCACGATGGGCATCCCATTGTCCATGCACAAGGAAATTGCCGTCGCATCCATGACCTTCAAATTCTGGTTCAGCACGTCGCGGTAGGTGATCTCCGCAAAAAATTTCGCGCCGGAAACTTTCTCCGGATCGGCGTCGAAAATCCCGTCCACTCTCGTCGCTTTCAGGATCACGTCGGCCTTGATCTCCATGGCGCGCAGCGCCGCCGCCGTGTCCGTCGAAAAATAAGGATTGCCCGTGCCCGCGGCAAAAATCACGACGCGCCCCTTTTCCAAATGGCGCATTGCGCGCCGTCGAATAAACGGCTCCGAAACCTGGCGCATCTCGATCGCGCTCAACACGCGCGTAAATACGCCTTCTTTTTCGAGCGCATCCTGCAACGCCAGCGCATTGATCACCGTCGCCAGCATGCCCATGTAGTCGCCCGTCGAACGGTCAATCTCGAACCCCTTCTGGCGCCCACCGCGGAAAATATTGCCTCCGCCGACCATGATGGCGATTTCTACGCCGAGGTTGTGCACCTCTTTCAGCTCCTGCGCGATGGCCTGGATCGTTTCGCCGTGAATGCCGAATCCCTGCGGCCCCTGGAGCGATTCTCCGGAAAGTTTCAGCAGGATGCGCCGGTAGGCCAGCTGCCCGTTTCTCGCCGTCCTTTTCCCTGGCTTCCTAACGGCCCTTTTCTTTGCGGTCATAATGCTCCGGTCAGCGCCCTCTAAAATCCTCGGAATTGTAACAAACAATGCCTGCCCCCGCACAATGCGTCAGCCGCAGAAAACAAAAAGAGCGCCCCGGTTTCGCCGGAACGCTCCGAAATAGCAGCTTCAGAAAATTGCGTCACGCAGCGGCGGGCGCCGGAACTGGCGCCGTTTCTGGTCCCCTCCGGCCGGCCCGCTAATCTCGCCCACCTTGAAGCGCACGAAGCGCCGGATGGAAATGTTCTCTCCGAGATTCGCGATCGCTTGCGTGATCATCTCGCCGATCGTGACGCTCTCGTCCTTGATATAATGCTGCTCGTAGAGGCAGTTTTCCTCGTAGAATTTTTCCATCTTTCCTGCGGTGATTTTTTCTACGACGTTTTCTGGCTTGCCGGTTGCCAGCGCCTGCGCGCGGTAAATATCGCGTTCTGTCGCGAGCATTTCCGGCGTTACTTCCTCCCGCCGCACGTAGCGCGGATCGAGCGCTGCTACGTGCATCGCGATGTCGTGGCAAAGGTTTTGGAAAGCCTCCGTGCGCGCCACGAAGTCTGACTCGCAGTTGATCTCCACGAGCACACCAATCTTCCCGCCCGCGTGGATATAGCTTCCCACGAGCCCTTCGCTTGCTTCGCGCTGCGATTTCTTAGCCGCCGCCGCCTGTCCTTTTTTCCTGCAGAATCTCGATGGCCTTTTCAATGATTCCGTTTGCTTCCACGAGCGCCGATCGGCAATCGCTGAACCCCGCACCGGTCCGCTCTCGCAGCTCTTTACAAGTTGTGCCGGTATCTGCATAGCTGGCTGTTGTGTGCTCATCCTTTTCTTCTCTCTCGGAACTCAAAATCTCAATGTATCGCTAATGGTTGCAAAAAGGCCCGCTCCGAGCCGCCTGGAGCGGGCCTCGTGGATCTCTGTTAAACCGCTTGCTTAACGCTCTTCCTCGTCCGGTGGCACAGTAGCTTCCGCGCCAGCCGCCGCTTCCAGCGCCGTATCCGCGGGAGTCGTTACGTCGGCTCCCTCGACGAAGTCGCCTTCTTGCTTCTCATACTGCTCGTACGCGCTGGTATCCACGTACTCGACGCCATCCACCAGCGCCTGATCTTCCGCGGACTTCTGCTCCGCCACCTGCGATTGCTGGTACGCCGTATGCCCTTCGAGCACGGAATCCGCAATCTTCGTCGTGAACAGCCGGATGGCCCGCAAGGCGTCGTCATTTCCCGGAATAATCCAGTCCACCACGTCGGGATCGCAATTCGTATCGACCACGGAAACCACCGGCACGCCCATCCGCCGCGCTTCCTTCACGGCAATCTCTTCCGCATTCGAATCAATCACGAACATGGCATCCGGAAGCTGGCTCATGTTTTCGATGCCTTCCAGGTTTTGGTTCAGGTGCTTCATTTCGCGGCCCAGCCGCGCTTTTTCTTTCTTCGAAAGTTCGTTGATCCGGCCGTCTTCCGTCATGGCCTTCAGCAGCTTCAGCCGCTTGATGGATTTCTGCAGCGTCGCCCAGTTCGTCAGCGTCCCGCCCAGCCAGCGGTGGTTCACGAAGAAAGCGCCGCAGCGCTTCGATTCTTCGGCAACCGCTTCCTGCGCCTGGCGCTTCGTGCCCACAAACAACACCGCTTTTCCTTGCGCGGAAAGATCGCTCACGAAGCGGCTCGCTTCGCGAAACATCTTGAGGGTTTTCTGAAGATCAATAATGTGGATCCCGTTGCGTTCTCCGAAAATATATTCCTTCATCTTCGGATTCCAGCGCCGCGTCTGGTGACCGAAGTGAACTCCGGCCTCCAGCAATTCTTTCATCGTAATTTCTACTGCCAAGTTTCCTCCTAGTAGGATAGCTGTTTGCGGTGGCGCCTTTTTCGCCTTTGTAGGTGCCGGGCTTTAGCCCGGCGTCCTAAGGCGAAATTTGCGCCACAGAACAGCCTATTGCCGGCTCCTTGCCGGCCGTGATCTCGGCGAGAACTCGCGCCCTCACCGGAGTCCGTTATGACCGTTTCTCTGGCTTTCGCCAGGCACTAGTCACCAGTCACCAATCACTTCTTTAGCGCTTGGTGAACTGGAATCTCTTCCTCGCGCCCTTCTGCCCGTACTTCTTGCGTTCCTTCATACGGGAGTCGCGCGTTAAAAATCCGTTCTTCCGCAACGCCGGCCGCAGCTCCGGATTGAACCGCGAGATCGCTCGCGACAATCCCATGCGCACCGCTCCAGCTTGCCCGCCAACGCCGCCGCCATGCGCGGTCACCTTGACGTCCACCTGTTCCGCAAGGCTCGTGAACTTCAGTGGCTCCGTCGCATCATGCTTCCACGCATGATTCGGAAAATAATTTGCCACCTCGCGGCCATTGATCGTGAACTTGCCGCTCCCCGCGCGCAAAAACACACGCGCCACCGACTCTTTGCGCCGGCCCGTGCCGAGAAACCATGTTTGTGTGCCCGCTAGGGGCGTACCAGTAGAACTCAACGTTCCTCCTCAAACCATCTGACTCCAGACACCACGGAGTCATCGAACTCCACGCCGATTTGCTCCCTGACTAAGGCACCACTTAGAAGGTGACCACTACGCGGCCACACTTTTCAAGGAACAGCAACGTGCGGAAACCTTGCACAGACTTTAATCTGTGCTCCCTGCTGCTTCTATGCCCCGACCGCCTGCGGCCTTTGCCCTGCATGCCGCGCCAAACCCGCCGCATCCCGGTAAATCCGCAACTTCTTCGCTCGCCGCGCGCGCAGCTTGTTCTTCGGCAACATCCCCAGAACCGCCTCGCGAATCATCCATTCCGGCTTCGTTTCACGTACGCGCTTCGCCGGAACCGCCTTCAATCCGCCCGGATACCCGCTATGTGAGTAATAAATCTTCTGCTCGACCTTGTTCCCGGTCATGCGAACCTTGTCCGCATTGATCACCACTACGTGATCCCCCGAATCCAGGTACGGCGTAAAACTCGGCTTATCCTTGCCGATCAGCATCCGCGCCACTTTCGTCGCCAGACGCCCCAGCACCTGGTCCGTGGCATCCACCACAAACCAGTTCGCGCCCACCTTCAGCGCTTCCGCTTCTTCTCCCTTGGCTACGTACGTCCTCATTGCGCTCAGTCACACCTTTCCCTGTAGAGACAAACGCTAATCTTAAAGTACATCACGTATCCTGTCAACGCGATTCCCCAGCCCATAATGGCAACTACGTTTCGAATCCCGTGCAACCTCTTCCTCTTCGAACTCTTCGAACCTCTTCACACTTCTTCGATGCTCTTCCCTTCCATTTGCAAACATAACACGCCAAGCGCCTGCTTGCGTCCGCAAGCCAGCAGGATAAAGCGGCTTCAAGGCGTCGCTTTGGCTCGAAGGCCCCAGAGGACCAGCACCGCGGCCGCGATGATGGTGGTGCCGACAAAAAGGAAACCAATCGTCACAACGGTTTCCTGCCATGGCTGACCGCTATGTCCTGCTCCGGTAATGGGAGAAAGGACGGCGGTACCAAAAACTGCAGCGAGCGTCGTTACAAACCAGTTCCCGTACGTGCCGCAAAGCGCAGTCCAATACGCGATTGCCTTTGTCCGCGACGACATTCGCACTTCGTTCCACGCGGCTCCCAGTGCAAGCAGGAATGTACCGTTCATCACACCTTCCAGGTGAGCGGCAAGTCCCATCCGCGTGTTGGCGAAATGCTGTTCAGCGAAGCCAGTTAGCAGGCCAATTAGAAACAGAAACATGCCGTGCCACATCAGACGTCGGTTGGTGTATTCCATTTCGATTCTCTTTTCATTGACTGATTTGCTGAAGATGGCGCTGGGCCCGAGGTGGACTGCGCGTGGAGTACTCTAACGTCGAACTACCACGTTTGCAAAGTTCCGGTCTGAATGGGCCGAGTTAGCGGACTTGCGAATCCATTTGTCCGGTAAGCGCGTTGACCAGGAGCTGAAGGGGGCGAGAATTCGCCACGCGAGAGGTTAGACCCAGGATCGAGAATCGCTACGCAATTTTGCGATGTCCTTGGTCGGCGCACTGCCGAAGAAGCGGCTGTATTCTCTACTGAACTGCGAAGCGCTTAAATAGCCCACGCGCTGACCTGCACTACCTGCATCCATCATCGCGGACAACATGAGACGCCTCGCCTCTTGAAGACGCAGCACCTTTTGATAGTGCAGCGGGCTCATCGAAGTGACCGACTTAAAGTGCTCGTGGAAAGAGGAGGCACTCATGTGCACTAACTCGGCCAGCTCTTCAACCTTCATCGGTTGGGAGAAATTCTCGCGGAGCCAGGAAATCGCCTTCGCAACGCGGTGAACGCTGGACTCGGCAAAGCCCATTTGAGCGACGCGAAGACCAATCGGGCTGCGGAGCAACCGGATCAAAATCTCATCCACCACAAGTGGGGCGAGCAGTTCCGTGTCCCCTGGCTGCGCTAGACATTCCATTAATCTTGTCGCGGCGTTGACGATACTCACATCGACAGGACTGATGTAAACCGCTTTCCGCTCTTGAACGGGAGGCACACCGCGGGGAAAGACCTTCAAAACGAGGTCGGCAATCTTGTTAGGGTCGAGGTCCAGCCTTAGCGAGAGGTAAGGCTCGGAAAAGCTGGCTTTTGTGACTTGCGCAGCAACAGGCAATGCGACGGAGTAAACGAGCATGCGGGAGGGGTCGTACTCGTAGACCTCCTGCCCCACGATGACGGTCTTGGCCCCGCGGGCGATGATGGATAAGCACGGCAACCGCAGTGAATGTACACACTCGCTGTTGATTCGCGAAAGGCGGCCGAGGCCCAAACCGGGCACGCGCATCTCAAAAACCCCGTCGTGAGGGGCATACGCTGCAATCAGGCCCGCCAGCTGATCCGTGTCTGGTTCGTCTGTACCCGCAAGCTTGTTTGCCTGGGGAAAAGATACCGTTTTGCCAATGGTGCTCATGCCTTCGAAAATACCTCCATTGCAAACATGATCGCGCTCATTGTTCCCAAACGAAGTGAGTGCCCACTGGTCAGACTCAGTTAAGTTTTCAAAACCGCCTGCACGTACGCGCGCTTCAATGGAAGCCGTCGGAGGACCTTTCCCGTTGCATCATGGAGGGCCGCGGCGATCGCTGGAGCAGCGAGGGCGTTGGCCGCTTCCGAACCTCCGCCGTAACTGCCGACGTTCAGATTGTGGAGCAGCACGACTTTGATTTCGGGAGTGTCCGTCATTTTGGCAATGGGATACGTGTTCCAGTCGCGCGAAGTGATTCCGCTTTCATCGAACATAGCTTCTTCATAGAGCGCATGGCTGATACCCATCATCGCGCCGCCTTCGACTTGGCGTTTAAGTTGGGCAGGATTGACGACGATCCCGGGATCCACAGCGATGGTGTATTTTTCGACGGCGATGGCACCAGTGCTGGGGGTGACAGCGATTTCGCAGACGCAAGCCCAGTATGTGCCGGAGCGAAACATCGCAGAGACGCCGCGGCCGCGAACGAGAGTTGAGCCAGTGGATTTTGTGCCAGGCCGAGGCGAGGGACGCGTGTCCCATCCGGAAGCCTCGCGAACTTGCTTGAGAACATTGATGAGGCGTTCTTCCTTGGCGTGGTCAATTCGAAATTGAATTGGGTCGGCACCAGCGAGCGCTGCAGCTTCGCTGAAGGCAAGTTCGCGCGGATAGTTTTGCTGGTATTGGCCGGGCGTTCGCATGCTGTGATCGCGAAGGCCGACGGCAAGCGGCGAAGCTTTTTGCCCCACCTGGAACGTGCCGTGGCCGCGCTCGGCCACATTGGGAATGAGATCGTAAAACCAGGGATCAGACAAGAAGTTGGCCGTAGAGAAGAAAGAATCCTGGCCGCCACCTCCCGGCGCGGGCATGGTGGGAAGTCCGGCAAGGATAGCGCCGATGGGTCGGTCATCCTGGAAGGCCGGCATGTAGTGGTCGATCTGGTAGCCGGCGATTCTGCCTTTTTCGTCGAGCGCGAATTCGACATCGGCGAAAGCAGCCGGGGATTGAGTGGACCACTGCAAATCTTCGGCACGCATCCACTGAACGCGAACGGGCTTTCCAACAGCCTGCGACAAGATTACGGCGTCGTCTTCCGCGCCAGAGTTGCCGCCGTTTGAGCGGCCGTAGTGGCCTGCTCCCGGATGCGTGTGAACAATGACGTGATCTGGCGTGGTGCCAAGCATCATGGCAATTTCGCCACGCAAGGCCTGAGGATTTTGATTATGTGTGTGGATGTGAACTGTGCCGTCGGGCTTGACGTCTGCAACGGCTATCGTGGGGCCGATGGGAGCATGCTTCATGAAGGGAAAGTGATACGTGGCGGAGAGCTTTTTCTGAGCTGAAGCGAGCGCTGCAGGTACATCACCTTTGTTGGCGTTGCTTTTTGTAACTTGCGCAGTGGTCCAATCGGCTTCTTTGCGCAGGGAAGCGTAGAGCTTTTCGTTACCGGGCAGGCCCTTCCAATCGGTCCATTTCGTTGTCGTGGCGACTTGCTGCGAAGCTTGAATGGCTTCCCACTCAGTTGGAGCAACGACTCCAACAAGATTCCCTTTCACGACGACCTGGGAATTCTGGAATTTCTTTTTGTCCAATTCGCCGACGGAAACGAGCGTCGAGCCAAGCGTTTTCGGATGCACCATGCGCCCATGCAACATTCCGGGGAGGCGGATGTCGGTGGCCCAGGTTTCTTTTGCCGTGACTTTGGAGGTGATGATGGAGTTGGGGTGCGATTTACCGATGACGGTGTAAGCGCTGACCGGCTTCATCGGCGGATTGCCTTCGACTCTCAATCCCATAATGCCTGTCAGATCGCCAGTAACGGGGATGGTGAGTTTGAGTTGCTGATCTTTGACGAGGTCGCCGTAAGAAATGGATTTTCCGCCGCCGGAAAAGACACCGTCTTTGGCCGTGAGTTGATCTTTCGGGATGTTGAAGTGTTCTGAAGCGAGATCGAGAAGCGCTTGATACGTGTACGCAGCGGCTTTGCGGATGTTGGGCGTGCCGCGGCCGAGGAAATCGAAAGCGCCGCTACCATCGGGCGTTTGATCGGTGTGTCCGGCAACGACGGTGGTGATGGCTTCGAAAGAGACGCTCAATTCGTCTGCGACGATTTGGCGATATGCGGTGAACGTAGTGCCCTGACCGAAGTCACTCTTGCCGGTGCGAATGAGCACGGAATTATCCGGATGAATTTCGATCCAGGAACTAAGCTGAGTCGGATCGAGAGAGTTCTTGAAGGGAGCTCCTGTGACCTTCGGGCCCTGAAAGCCCTGAGCTTTGAGGATGGAAGGACCGACGAATGCGACGCCGACAACGAGCGCGCCACCAGTTTTGACGAATTGACGGCGGGATAAAGTAGCCTCATAAACCTTGACGGTGTTTTCAGCGGCGTTTGTCATGGCTTACTTCCCCTTTCCCATTAGCGAGGCGGCGTGTTTTACGGCGTCCATGATGGCGACATAGCTGCCGCAGCGGCAAAGGTGAGGTGATGGTCCTTCGGTTGTGAAGGCTGCTTTTATTTGTGCGTCGGTGGGATTGGAATTTTTCTCGAGAAGTTCGGTGGCGACCATCATCATGCCATTCTGGCAAAACCCGCAAAGAGGCGTTTGTTCTGCAATCCATGCTTGCTGGACGGGATGAAGAATGTCCTTGGCCTGTTCCGGAGAAAGACCTTTTAATTTTGCCCAGCGCGCGGGAAGGCCTTCGAGTGTCGTGATTTCCTGATTTGCCGTTACCGTGGAAATCGGCGTGACGCAGGAACGAACTTCATTGCCGTCGATGAGGACGGAACAGGCTCCGCATTGTGCGAGTCCACAACCAAACTGTGGCCCGCTGAGTTGGAGATCGTTGCGCAAAACGTAGAGCAGCGGAGTGTCGTCAGGCGCCTGAACCTCACGCTGAACTCCATTAACGATAATCTTGACCATAGCCAACTCCCTCCAAAGGCACATTCTGGATTCGATTCTACTCCCCAAGGCGTAAGAACGGGTACACCACCTCTGTTGCGGCCACGATCGCGCTCATTACATGTGCGCGAAGACGGCAACGTCCAACTTTGCATAAAGCTTTATCCCGCTCTCCCCGTACTTGGCGCGGAATTTCTCGATGACAGACGACACCTGTGCGGCGTCACGGACAGGAACAACTTTTAATTCAGCCTCCGCGCCGCCCGCTTTGATCCGAATCGATGGCTTCTCGAGCACGTTTTTGTACCACTGCGTATCCGATCCGCGCGCCGGCAAGAGGTACAGCTTCTCGTCATCCGCGACGAACCAGATTGGGATAGAGATAGCACGTCCTGACTTCCTACCGGTCACACTGATGTTAATTTCACGAGATCGGGAAAGACGGTCTCTTAGAGAAAGCAATTTTTTCACGTGCGGATCCTCATCAATCGCCTCTCAGCGGCCGACCATCTTTTGCAGCTCTTCAGGGTAGCGAGCGCCTTGCGGCGCAATCTTTGAGGCGGCGTTCTCGATTTCGCGGAGATCGTCGGACGTGAGGTTCACAGAAACGGCTTCGATGTTTTCTTCAAGCCGGTGCAGCTTGGTCGTGCCCGGGATCGGCACGATCCACGGTTTTTGCGCGAGCAGCCAGGCAAGGGCGATCTGAGCAGGAGTCGCCTTCTTCCGTGCCGCGATTTTCCCGAGCAAATCAACGAAAGCCTGGTTCGCTTTGCGGTTCTCTGGCGTGAAGCGCGGGACGATGTTGCGGAAATCGGTTTTATCGAACTGCGTATCTTCGCTGATCTTTCCGGTGAGGAAGCCCTTGCCAAGAGGACTGAAAGGGACGAACCCGATTCCGAGTTCTTCGAGTGTGGGGATCACCTCGGCTTCAGGCTCTCGGAACCACAGCGAATATTCACTCTGCAGTGCGGCGACGGGCTGAACGGCGTGCGCGCGACGGATCGTCTTCACTCCTGCCTCCGAAAGGCCGAAGTGCTTCACCTTTCCTTGCTGAATCAGCTCTTTCACCGCTCCCGCCGTGTCTTCGATCGGCACGTTGGGGTCAACGCGGTGCTGATAGAACAAATCGATCACATCTGTCCTGAGGCGCTTCAGCGAGGCTTCGGCGACTTCCTTGATGTGCGCAGGACTGCTATCCAGCCCGGCCTGCTTGCCAGTGTTCGGATCAAGTTTGAACCCGAACTTAGTGGCGATGACCACCTGCTCGCGGACCGGAGCGAGGGCTTCGCCCACGAGTTCTTCGTTTGTGAATGGGCCGTAGACTTCCGCAGTATCAAAGAATGTGACGCCGCGTTCGACTGCCGCCCGAATCAGCGAAATGCCCTCCTGCTTGTCCATGGCGGGGCCGAAGCCAAAGCTCATTCCCATGCAGCCCAGCCCGAGAGCCGAAACTTCCAGGTTGCTTTTTCCAAGTTTGCGCTTTTGCATTGTTTCTCCTCGAGTCGTATTGAACCGTGAAGGTCGAATCACTTTGCGCCGCTTCTCAGCGATAATTACAAAATGCCAGGGCAACAATAGGAAGTGTAGTCTGCTTACGCTTCGGGCGCTTGCCTATTCCGCCAGAGTATTTGCCCGATTCTCCGAGACTCCGGCGCGATCGGATGCAGGCCAATGACTGAGCTAATGCGAGGTAGCTGACATCGTTAAGCAATCAAGTGGCATCCCTGAAATCGGCATTTATCCGGTGACCGCGGCGTTCATCGGGCACCGAGATGTCCTTTGGCGTGGAAGCGGTCTTCAAGAAATCTTTGCTACTCCCAACGAAACACCTTCGCAGAGAGCGCGGTGCAAACGACAAAAACTGCTGCCAGTGCCGTTACGTCGCCGAAGTGCGCCGACCACGTGTCGCCGTTCCAGATTCCCTGGAGCAGAGGCACAGCGTAGCCTAGCGGCAGCACTCTGGCCACCGCATGAAGCACTGGCGGCAGCGCTTCAATCGGCACGAAGAGTCCCGAGACAGCAATCATCGGGTACATAATGACGGCCCCGATCGGCTGCGCGAAGCGCGCCGTCGGAACGATGCTGGCGATGAGAAAGCCGATCGACAGGATGCTCCAGGTGCTTATGAGCAGCGCAATCGTGAACGAAAACAATGGAACATGAACGCCGATTGGGTAGTAGCGCTTGCCTGCCAGGACCATCAAGGCCAGCGTAGCCGCGGTAAGTAACAGCTTGACGATCACGTGGGCGGTAAGGATGGTCTGCGGGCGCAGCGGTGTGGCGCGGAGTCGCTTAAGGATGCCACCCTCGCGGTAGATCGAGATAATCGTGACCAGCGAAAGCACTGCGCTGATGGCGATCAGAACCGAAGCGAGAACCGGCAGGCCCACGCGGATGAAACTGCTGGCCGCGAGTGAAGTCGGCGTGAGTCTGCGGCCGGCCACTCGGCCTAACACGATGAAAACTAGAACCGGGAAACCGATCGTTCCGAACGCTCCAAGCGGCTCGCGAAGGAATATCTTGATCTCGATCCAAGTCAGTTTCCAAAGCCCACGCAGCATCATATTAGCGCCTACTCGCGAATCGAGTGACCGGTCAGCTTGAGAAAGACGTCCTCAAGGTTGGGGAGAATCGTGCGGAAATCCGTGACCCGGATCCTGTTCTCGGACAAACAATGAATCACCTCGGTCACTAGGTCGTCGCCCCGGCCGTGAATGGTGAATCGAAAATCAGTGCGGTTCACCGCTTCAACTCCGGGGATCGCCCGAAAGCGCTCTTCAGCGACCGGATCGTTCGTGGTGAGAACGACGGTTCGCTCAGGGCAGTGCCGGTCGACGAGCTTATCCGGCCTGTCTATGTCGATGATCCGTCCATGCTCGATGATTGCTACCCGGTCGCACAATCGTTCGGCTTCCTCCATCAGGTGAGTGGTCAAAAAGACCGTCTTGCCGCGCTCGCGGATCCCTCGCACCAGATCCCAGATTGCCCGCCGCGACTGAGGGTCCAGCCCGGTGGTCAGCTCGTCGAGAAACACCACTTCCGGATCATTGATCAGCGCAAGGGCAATAAACAGCCGTTGCTTCTGGCCTCCAGAGAGGTTCATGAACCAGGCGCCACGCTTATCCGCCAGGCCGAGCTGTGTGAGTAAGTTTTCGCCGTCTATCGCTTTCTTCTGGTAAAGCGAAGCCCAGAGGTCTACCGCCTCCCACACTTTGATCCGCTTCTGCAATTGCGCCTGCTGGAGCTGGACCCCGATGCGTTCCTGCAACTTGTAAACTTGACGAAAGGGATCAAGACCCAGAACCGAGATGCTGCCTCGGTCGGGTGTGCGCAGACCCTCGATGCACTCCATCGTGGTGGTCTTTCCCGCGCCATTTGGCCCAATCAAACCAAATATCTCGCCGTCGTTGACTTCGAACGACACCTCGTCGACAGCTACCGTTGAGCCGTAGGTCTTGCGCACTCCCGAAACTTGAATGACTGAAGACATGGTAGTCCGCAAGATCGCGGATTCTCTGAACCGAATCGAGAGTTTATATCACGGACTTAGGCTAAGTCCCGAGGAGTCGGATTGCCGCACGCTGAAGTGGCGACCCGTGAATCGCGACTGGGGAATTGAGGAAAACAGCCCATCGAACCAGGCGGCAGGCGCAGGCAGGAAAGGAAATCTAGAGTACACTTCCTGCGTATTAGGTGTAGTGATGGTTGTGCGGCTCGGTTCCTTCGCAAATGAGCCGCAGACGGAGAAAAAATGCCAACGACAACAAGATTCGAGCTGGGCGGCGGCGGATTGCCGTCGATGCCGAACCTGGGTGGGGCGGGGAAAAGAATATTGCAGCTCGCGATATTGGTGGTTCTGATTATTGTGGTGCTGGCGAGCACAACCTCCATTCCGACCGGGAACGTGGGCGTCCTGACGCTGTTTGGGCGCGTGACCGGTGAAACGCTTCCGGAAGGAATTCACCTCGTCAATCCACTGAAATCGGTGCAAAAGCTTTCCGTGCAGACACAATCGGTGAAAGAGAGCGCCAATGTGCCGTCAAATGAGGGATTGATCCTGGCACTGGACACGTCGCTGCTTTTCCGGTTGGACAAAGACAAGGCGGCGTTCGTTTACCAGACTGTAGGCGACAATTACGCGGAGAAGATCGTAGAGCCGACCTTACGGGCAGCCATTCGCGCCTCCACGTCAGCGCATTCGGCGAACGCACTCTATACCAATGCGCGCGAACTGGTGCAGCAGCAGATTCAGGATGAGCTGAAGTCACAACTCGCCCCGCGCGGAGTGATTGTCGAAAACGTGCTGCTTCGCGACGTCCAATTACCGGCCATGCTCAAAGGCTCCATCGAGGCCAAGCAGCAGGCCGAACAGGACGCCCTGCGCATGAGTTTCATCCTGCAGAAGGAAAAGCAGGAAGCCGAGCGCAAGCGCATCGAGGCTCAAGGTATCGCGGACTTCCAGAAGATCGTGGCGACGGGCATCAGTCCGCAACTGCTCGAATGGAAAGGGATCGAAGCGACGGAGAAACTGGCGACGAGCGCGAATGCCAAGGTCGTGATTATCGGCAATCCAAAGAATGGCTTGCCACTGGTGCTCGAACCAAAGTAAACCTCCAGGGAATGTTCCGTCCATTCTGCAAGGAGCCTGGGACTTGCTGCTGGAGTCGGACAGAAAGTACGAAGATTTTCGTTCGACAATATGAAAACTCGATGTTGTCGTGCAGGTATGATTCGAGCTTGTCTATCCAGGATACGACAACACTTCTAAGGCGGGACTACACTCTATTAGTCGATGTTAGAAGCCTAAATCGGATACTCGATTTGAATCACCAGACCGGAGTCCTCGAAGTTGAAGCAGGAATCGAGTGGCTGGAGCTGACTGGAGTTTGCGCAAACGAATCGCCCCTCATACAAAAAAGAGCGGCAAGGACAAGTCCGATCGGTCGTACAACGGAGAGATTCAGTTTGTGCATTGTAGAGACTCTATTTACCTCCAGGATAGTGGGGAGGCCTATGCGGTTTGCTGGGATCGTTCGATTGAACTTATGCTTCACCCGCAAGTTGTTCATGCGTTCAGGCACCGAGCCCGAGCCTGTAGCTCGATGGCATCATTTTGCCGGCAATGGTGTGTCAGGTTTGTGCTGTTCTAGCCAAAGCAGGTCCTCGAGCAAGAAATATTGCCCGTAGATCAGCATCGCATCATTGGGTCGAACGCCGCTTCCGTGGCGCAACACTCCCGGCGGCGTGTGATCGTCGCCACCGACGGGTGTCAGGTATTTGTCGATCAGCGACTGAACAATGCGTTCGCCCGCATCTCGATAGACCTTGGCACGAGCTCTGCCTGTAGTGATTTCGGACAGCCGGAAGAGCCCGCCAGCGATAATCGAAGCCGCGGAAGTATCTCGATTTCGAAAATGAACGCCTTCATCGTCGAAGTCGTACCACGGCACAGAATCACTTGGCAGATTTTGCATCGCATAGCCTGCGATTCGTTCCGCATTCGCGAGAAATGAGGGCTCGTGCGTCTCGGCGTACGCGCTGGAAAAACCATAGAGCGCCCAACCAAGGCCGCGCGACCAGGTTGTGTCCGCGGCATACCCTTGATGAGTGTGCGCGAAAACTCGCTCGCCGGCTGCCGCGCTATTCTCCAGCTTCAACTCCGTATCTCGATGGGAGCCACCGTGCAACTGGAAATCCTGGAGATTGCTTCCGGGATTGTAGTGCAAGGATTGAAAAACGGAGCCGTCGGGTCGTACAAACCATTCCGCGGTCCGCAGTGCGTGTTTTTTGCCGATGTCCCTCCATTTTTCGTCTCCGCTCCTGTCGCTCGCCCACCAAAGCAGTTGCAGGTTCATCATGGTGTCAACAATCGTGTCGTCTCCATCGACATTCCAGGAGGCAATCAGTTGCGTCTTCGGATTGAACAACTGTTGCAGGCGCTCGGCTCCGCGCATGGCACTGGCCTTTAGCGCCTCATCATGCGTCAAGTCGTATCCAAGCGCCGCGGAGTAATAGTTCAAAAAACCCGCGTCATGATTCTCTTGCGATTCCTGGCCAATCAGTTTCGAACCCCAAAGCTCCGCCCACCTCCGATACTTCTCGTCGTGAGTCGCGGCATACAGCCGCCAAAGCTCTCCGACCCAAAAGCTGCCAGTCCAGAAGTAGCCATTCTGTTTTTGCCATTCCCCGGACTCGTTGTCCGCCTCGGTAAAAAATCCCTGGCCGGTTTTCGAGGTGACCGGTTCCGGTGAAGAGCGAAGAACGGGTTCCCAAGTCGCGGCTGTGCGGTCAACTGCTTGACGCACCAGCGCCAGCGCCTGTTCTATCGACTTCGCTTTGTGCGGAACGAGAGTGTCGGAAGGGGCCTGCTCGGGGTTCGCTGAGCTCGACAAAATGTGAAATTGAGCAGGCAATTCTAGACGGCCGGATTGTTCCTTTACAGCCTGAAGGAATTGTTCGCCGTTCGTAATTCCATCGGGGGGAAGGACGAATGACTGACGCGCGTCGGCACCATTTTCATTTCCCGGGGCGATCTTACGATTTGAACCCTCCTGATCCCACGCCGCTATGGCGTACCACGCTGCTGAGCCCCCGTTTAAGTTGAACTGAATGAGGTGATTCTGAGCGTCACTTTCGAATCGCGCTCCAGGGGTGGCGGTGAGAACTGCAAGGCCAAGATTTTGTCCAGGTAGCTCTTCCGTCGCCGTTGAGCCAGGAGCGACGACTTGATGGCCCCAGGTGGAAATCCACGTCACCCGTGAGGACTTTTCAGAATTCACTGGAGAAATGCCGGGCTTCGAAGGCAAGCCGGTCACGAAGGTAAAATTGTCGCCGCAGTCCGCCGAAATGACGTGTTCGAAGCCGCGCTCTCCGGCCCACATTGTGATTCGCGATTGAAGATGAATGATCCTCCCGGCGGCGTTCCAACCGTCGTACTCGAGTTCGGCAATCGAGCGCACCGGTCCGCTGGCCAGAATTCGCCACTTCCGGTCTTTCACATCGGCTACCTTGATCAGCTTTCCGTCAACCATGGCCGCGACAGCTCCAATGCCGATGGCCCCGCCCACTTTGAAGATGTCCCGGCCTTCCGGCGATTCGTCGTGGTAAACGTAATCCGGAGATGCATACATAGAAAGCTGCAAAGTGGGGCGGCGCTTTCCGTATATGTCGACGGCGTCTCTGGGATCAAAATAAATCCGAAACGCCACCCGCTCCGATTCCCAACCGAGTCCTTCGATCTTTCGGCTGAAAAGCGCCGCGGTCCTTTGTTTGTAATCGCTTCGCAAACGCCAAATGCGGTTCTCGTCGCCATAGGAAATCGTAACGACTCGAGTCTGAAGGGGCGCAAGGTCAATTTGAAACGCCAGCTCCTCCGCCTTGCCGTCGCCATTTAGATCATCCAGTTGTGAAGGGAGTTCTTTCGTCTGCAGTACAGACGCATCCTGCTCCAAGGTGCTTGTATCGCTCGCCGTCACGATGGCACCACCGGGTTTGAAGTCAGGCGCCACTTTCCGGATTTCCACGATGGGAATGACGATGTCCGCCGAGTTCCGAGCCGTCGAACTGGGGTTCGAGATGGCCACTTTGATGTTTCTGATCTGCTGCGCTCCCCATGCCGGTCCAGCACAGAGAATCGACAGCAGCCACAGCATCCGAAAATGAGCTTTGCGCATAGAGTTCCAATCTCGCAGAAAATTGAGGATGATGTTTGCTGATAGACGGTTCAGGTGATGTATTCCTCCCGACACGGCGTGAAGACATCGATCACCAGCGATTCTTCGATTGGGGATGCCCCATGTTCCACGCCGCCACGAACCGCAAATGTGCCACCTGTATGGACGTCGAACGTCTTCCCCTGGCAGGTGACCCGAAGATGACCGTGCACGACGAGTCCGCCTTCGGACTAACGTCGCGATCTTAGATACGCGCCCAATTTTTCGTACTGATCCGTGGCAATATAGTCCGCGCCTGCGGCGGCGGCCGCTTCCCAGCGTTTCCGAACGGCCGATTCGGAGCCGAAATTGTATGAACTGAACCAGCCGTTACAGCTCAATTCCGGTTTTGTTTCGCCGTCCAGCGTGTAAAAGCGAATCCACAAGTTGTGCCTGTGGGCGTAGTCCACCAACTCTCGGAGCCGCCGTTCCTTTTCAGAATCCCACTCTCCAGCATGGGGCTGGCCGGCCGGTTCCACGACGTGCCAGTTGTTATTCCACCACCGGTGGTAATTGTCCGCCGCCTTCGGAGCAAGCACCTGCGGCGGCGCAGAGGGGTCCGCACTGTTCGTTTGGACGGCCCCGAAAACTAGCAGCCGCCCGCCAACAGAAACCTGATCGTAGAAAACTCTTTTTTGCGCCTCAGATTCGCCAGTTAGTACAAGGATCGGGCGAACAGCTAAGGGCTCGTTCTGAAGCATATCTGTGGTGCGCGTTGCGGTGGTAAGCCAGTCCTTGTATTGCAAGAGCAAATCCCAGATCGCCGCCAGATGCTCGGGCTCTTCCGATTTGAGATCCAAATTAAGCGTAATCAGAGGCCAGTCGCCCCGGTTGCCCTGGCGCAGCGCGTCTTCTACGATCGGCCGAACGCGCTCGAAAAAATAGTCCCGGAGACTTGGCTCGGCCCCCGTCGCCGGGGCGCCGTGACTTACCACCGACTTTGCCTCGCCCGTCTTGGTGTTTTTGGTCCACAGCAAATCCTGCTCGATCGCTAGCGGTGTTCCGGCTGAAAGGGCGCGGTCGATTCTGTCCGTCCACCATTCAAAATAGGGGTAGCAGTTATGTGCGTCCAGAACAATGCGAGTGCCGGGGCGAAGTGCCGGGAGCGGAGCAGGCGGAGTCCTCGCGGAGGACAAGGCGAGTGGAATCGACAAAACAGCGCCCACCAGTATGCAACAGACACGCATGACGAGTTCTCCTGCAATGAACCTGCAAAGAACCATAATCTAAAGAAGATTGATGTAAATGGGACTGCCGAACAAGGGCAAATTACCATTTAGATCGCGATCCGAAACCCACACTTAACAGTGCTTCTCGTCGCTGCCCCGGGATAATGGGATGGCCGGAGCCGGCGGCAAACTTGAGCAGGTCCAGTTCCTACTGGGATATGTCTCGGTACAATCCGCGGAAACGTATCTCGGCTGCAACTCTCCGATCAAAACTTCGGCCATGATTACTTCTTCAAACTTGCTTTCGAGGGAGCAGGTGCCCCGCACGCCGCCTTTGCCTGTGGGTGTTGGAGCCAGCTTGAAGTGAATGCACATCCATTGCACGCTTCCAGCCCTCGCCCACGCCCGTACAACTCCCCATTTTCGCGCCCAGAATTCCCGCCCATCCCCATTCTCCTCACTGACTTACGCCCCCGGTACGCGCGATTCGAATGAGTACTAAACAGCAAATGACTTGACAAGTTATCCAAAACTGCGGTAACATATACTGTGAACGTTGGCCTCCATACCCGTGTACCCCGAGCCCGCAGGGCGAGGGGCCCAGCGCGTTGCCATCTGTGTTTTTTGCGTCCCGGCTGCTTTCATTGGACTGAGTTTAGCGAAAGACCTCCTTTCTCTTTCTCCGTGCCCTCTCTGCCCGGCGTCCGCTCCGACCCGGTTGGACAGTTAACTTCCACTCGCATCCTCGCGCGAGGCTCATCAGCTTACCGCCCCTGACTGCTTCCCTCTCTTGTACTCAGCGCCACCTGCACTATTTCCATCTCCTTTAAAATCAACACTTATACAATCGTCCACAAGTGCTGATTCTAAACAACTTACAAAAATACTAAGCCCCATAAAATCAACACTTACAGAAATCCCGGAGGAGGGGGGCCTGTTATTGTTAACCACGAATCGCGCATCACTGAGCACGGGTCACGGAACACGAATCACGAGCCACGAATCACGCTTCCGCTGCCCGAAGCCCTATCCTTCGACGTGCGCCAAGAATCGCGGCGCTTTGCGGAATTTCGTTGCCTGCTCGAACCCATATGCCAGCTTGATCAGAACCGGTTCGCTCCAAGCCCGCCCAAAAAACGAAATGCCTACTGGCAACCCGCGCACGAATCCCGCGACCACGTTCAGGTTGGGATACCCGGTCACTGCCGCAAATTCCGAGCTTCCTCCGCCAAACGAGTCGCCATTCACGATGTCCGTCAGCCACGCCGGCCCGCCGGTCGGCGCAACGATGGCATCCAGCTTGTGCTTGTCCATCGTGGCATCAATTCCATCCTTGCCGGCCAGCTCATGGTTCTTCTTGATCGCGTCTACATACTCTTGGGTTGTCAGCGGCCCTTTTTCTTCGGCCTTCAGAAAATTCTCTTGCCCAAAAAACGGCATCTCCTTCGCCGCATTCTTTTCGTTAAACTCGATAACCTCCTTCAGCGTCTTGACCGGCGCATTCGGTCCGAGCCACGCGAGGTACGCATTCAAGTCCGCCTTCAGCTCGTACATGAATCCGAGGAATTCCGTTTCCCCGAATTTGCCGTACGTCTCAATTTCCAGCGGGTCGATCAGCGTCGCTCCCTGCTTCTTTATTACCTCGAGCGCGGCCTCCATCAATTTGTCCACCGCCGGATTAAACCCAAACGCTTTTCGCAAAACACCGATACGCGCGCCGCGCAATCCGTCGGCCTGGAGAAACTTGGTGTAATCCGTGAACGACTTTCCCGCGCTCGCTGCCGTTGCTTTATCGTTGGGATCCATGCCCGTGAGCGCTCCAAGCAATATCGCTGCGTCGCGCACTGTGCGGCACATCGGTCCGGCAGTATCCTGTGTATGCGAAATCGGAATAATCCGGCTCCGGCTCACCAGCCCAACCGTCGGCTTGATCCCCGCAAGTCCATTTGCCGACGATGGGCACACGATCGATCCATCCGTCTCCGTTCCGATTCCGATCGCCGCCAAGTTCGCCGCAATTCCTGCGCCCGTTCCCGAACTCGATCCGCACGGATTTCTGTCCAGTGCGTACGGATTTTTCGTCTGCCCGCCGCGCCCGCTCCATCCGCTGATCGAATGGTTCGAGCGAATATTCGCCCACTCGCTCAAATTTGTTTTTCCCAAAATCACGGCGCCCGCGTCACGCAACTTCTTCGCGATGAACGCATCCGCCAGCGGTTTCGATCCGACCAGGGCAAGCGATCCCGCAGTCGTCTGCATCCGGTCCGCCGTCGCAATGTTGTCTTTGATCAGTACGGGAATTCCGTGCAATGGCCCGCGCGGCCCTTTTTCTTTCCGCTCTTTGTCCAGAGCTTCCGCAATTTCGAGCGCTTCCGGATTTGTTTCGATGACGCTGTTCAACGTGGGGCCGCTCTTGTCAACCGTTGCGATACGCTCCAGATACTTCTCCGCAATCGATCGCGCAGTGTACTTCCCGGACTTCATTCCGTCTTGCAGCTCGCCGATCGTGATCTCATCAAACTCAAACGCCGGAACCTCTGCAGCCTCCGCCGCAGCCGCGTTCCCGCGTGGCCTTCCAAACACCGGCTGCAACATAGGACCTGCCGCGGCCGCCGCTCCTCCGAGCAAACTGGTCTGCAAAAATTTTCTCCGTCCTGCAGCCGCCGGTTCGCGCCGTTTTTGCTCCGCGCGCACGCTTTCCCGTTTTGCTGCGCAGATCTTTGCACTCTTGCTCTCATGCTCAGTGAATTTTTCCATTTCAGATCCTCACCCTTTCCCCAGCAAAGAAAACGCACAGATAGTACGCCAAACGCAGCTCACTGGCCGCATAAAATCTGTGTCTCCAGCGGTTTCCGTTCAGGAAACTGGAAGAGAAAGAATTTTCCCTATGGCCCCGATTTCTGGCTACAATCCTTTTTACGCGGAGTCCCCCCGTAGTCGGTTTGCCATGTTGCTGACTGACCTAAACGGCCCCATGTCCCTCCAGCCGCGTCGCCCTGGCTTGGGGAGAACCTCGCGTCCCATCCGTTTGGCCGCACCGATATTATTTTTTTAGCTTGCACGACTTTCGGCGCAGCCATTTCTCACGCGCAAGATCAGCAAGATCAAAGCGTCGCCGAAGCCGCCCGTCAGGAACGGGTTCGCAAACAAGAACTGCGGAAGCGCGCCAAGCATGTTTACACTGAAGAAGATCTCAAACATTCCAACATCTTGACTCCGGAAGACCGCTCGCAAGTCGAAGCAAAACGAAATGAATGCGCGAAGAAAAATAATTGCGCGCCGCAGCCATCACAGAATTCTCCGGATGCCCTCGATGCGAACTCGAAACATCAGGAACCTTCTCTCGGGGAAGTCGCTCGCCAACTCCGCAAGCAAAAAGAATTGCAAGCATTAAAACCGAAACAATCGGAACCGTTCCATCTCTCCCTTCGGAACTCCCGCGCTCGCCTCTCCAATTTTGCCGGAGCGTCCCGCAATTCATTCTCCGACTCAACCGGCTTTGCATCCCAAAATGCCTTCGAATGTTTTCCGGCGCGATCCATTTTCAGCCGTTCCTGCTTCGTCCGCGCATTCCGGCGAGTCCGCGTCCCGAACTTCCTCCCGACGCTCGTGGAATTATCCGTTCGACTCCCCGTGCAAATGTTCATACGAACGTTCGCGAGAATTTCCGTCGCAGTGTTCGCCCCAACGTTCATAAAGAAGCATCTCAACGCGTCGGTCCAGATCCTCTTGCCAAGGTACCCACTGACTTTCACAAAGATGTCCGTCCAAATGTTCGTCTACACGCCCGGGTGATTGTTCCCGCCCAGCCAAGAATATTTTTCGGGTCCGCGCCGCCAATTCTTTTTGTCCTGCCTGCACAACCTATCGCGCCGAGCGATGCGGTTCGCCCGGTACGGCCGCGGCACTCGCTGCCGACCGCTACGAACGCCGCGCGAAAAATCGTGAGCGTGCAGCGCGGCGATTCTCTCTGGAAATTGGCGAAACAGAATTTGGGCCAGCGGCAATCGCTGGCCGGAACTCCTGGCCGCAAATCGAGGGATCGTCGACGCCAACCAAATTCGCGTCGGCGCGCAGCTCAATCTTCCGGAAGCCGCGGCGACGCCTCGCTCCAAACGCGTAGCCGCGAACATTGCCAAACTGACGCTCAAAGTCCACAGAGGCGACACACTCTGGAGCCTGGCCAAAGCAAATCTCGGCCGCTCCTCCGCCTGGCACTGCTTGGCCGCCGCCAATCCGTCCGTGAGCGACCCCAACCGCATCTACGAAGACCAGGAACTGGTCGTCCCCGCTGGCTGCAGCCCGTAGTCGATTCGCGCAGATCCTCCACGAATTATTAGTGGCGGGCCATTCCGCTCATCGGCCTGCTAAATCATCTAAATCGGTAATAAGCCAACTTCTGTATTCGATAGCAGCCTTCCAAATTTCATATTAGCACCCCTCGCCAACGACTCACTTCGAGCCCAATTCCTCTATAAATTATTGAATCTACAAGTTTTAGAGCTACCGACGATTCTCGGGTTTCTGGCCACACGATTGCGTTAGCAGCAGTACCGCCATGCAATTCATGACTTGGCATATGGTTTCAGCGCTGGGAGTCTATGAAGCCGATGCCACAGGAGAAAAGCTTTAAAAGGTCGCCATAAGAGTGGGATGGAACTCGAAGGTACGTCGAGAGCACGATTCGAATAGCGGGTATGACAAAATTTCTGAGGAGGATTAGATACAAATGGAAGTTGCACGTGGAGGGATTTTTCCAGTTCGAACGGTTTGGCTGCGGCTGGCGCTGCTTTTGTTTTCGTTAGCGCTAGGCGGCCTCGCACACGCTCAATCTACTGCATCGCTCAACGGCACCATCACGGATCCAACAGGTGCGGCAGTTCCAAATGCCAGGGTAGTTGCGACAAACCAAGCTACCGGAGTCGGATCGGCTACTCAAACCGATGCAGCAGGCGCGTATCTTTTCCCAGCATTGCCGATTGGCACGTATCGCCTTGAGGTTACCGTATCCAGTTTCCAGACGGCGGCGATCACTAATCTCAAACTCGATGTGGCCACCTCAGTAACCCAAAACGTGCAGTTGAAGGTTGGCGCGGCGACAGAAACAATCGAGATCGTTGCCGATGCTGCGATCATCGAAACCACCACGAACAGCATGGGCCAGGTCATCAATGAAAAAACCGTTCAGGAAATCCCATTGAACGGCCGGCACTTTACGGATCTGAGTCTCCTAACGCCGGGCACGATGACGCCTCCGGCGAACGGTTTTCTATCAGCCCCACTCCGCGGACAAGGGTCATTCGGAATTAATACCGCGGGGCAGCGCGAAGACACGACCAATTGGCTGGTGAACGGAATCAACCTGAACGATAACGTTCAGAATCAAATCACGTTCCAACCGCCGATTGACACTCTAGCGGAATCCAAGATCGACAACTCGGCCTTCCCAGCGGAGTATGGGCGGAATTCCGGCGCAATCGTGAACCTTGCCACTCGTTCCGGAAGCAACGAATACCACGGAGAAGCGTTTGACTTTTTCCGGAACAACGCTCTGGACGCAAGAAACTTTTTCAATTCCGCACTCAGTGCTGGCGGGCGCGCCCCTTCCGCAAGCGCCTTTCAAGCGCAACGAATTCGGCGCTTCATTTGGTGGACCGATTAAGAAAAATAAAGCGTTTTTCTTCCTCGCATATGAGGCACTTCGCCAGCACCAGAGCCTGACCGTCACGACGACGGTTCCCAGCCAAAATGATCGCGCGGCGGTTACTTCGCCAGCAGTTCTGAGCCTCCTAGCTCTAATACCTGCCGCCAACCAGGTCGGATCGGGCACCGCTGGGGTACCTGCCAGTTTCAATCTATTCACCGGCGGCGCGCTTGCCAATGTCTCTCTCAACCAGGGATCCGCCGACATCGACCTCGAACTGACGCAGAAAGATCGCATTCATGGGTACTACGTCGTCCAAAAAGATCTGCGACAAGAGCCGACCGCGGGCGGTGCAATCGGAGCTGACATTCCTGGGTTCGGCGACACCCGCTCTGGATTCCGGCAGCTGATGACCTTCAGCGAAGATCATACTTTTAGTCCCGCACTGGCGAACACCGTGCGCGTGGGGTTCAACCGAATCCACTTAACCTTCACACCCAACGGACTTCTCGACCCGGCAGCTTTCAACATCACATTGCCACCGGGATCTCCGGTCGCCTCAGGACTTCCGTTCTTTAACGTTGCAGGCACTCTGGGCTTTGGCGGACCGACTGGCGAACCACAAGGCCGGGGCGACACCACCGTTGTCTTGAATGACACATTGAGCTGGCTGAGGGGGCGGCACTCCTTCGCATTCGGGGGGGAAATCCGCCGCGCGTACAACAACAACATCGCCGAAAACGTGGGGAGTTTCAGCTTCACTACATTCGCGAATTTCCTCGCCGACAAATCCAATGCGTTTACGGACCAACTCGGTTCGGGCAATGACAAGATTCTGCAGCCCGCTTACGATGTATTTGCCCAAGACAGCTTCAAGTGGAAATCAAACTTCACGATTAATATCGGTCTCCGTTATGCCTGGAACTCGAGCCCGTCGGAGGCCGCTGGTCGGTTCACGAATTTCGATCCCGTAACGGGCACGCTGATTTCGTCCCCTCAGCCCTATCACACGAACAACAAGAACTTTCAGCCGCGCATCGGATTCGCATGGGATCCCTTCAAGGATGGCAAGACTTCGGTCCGCGCCGCTTATGCCATCATGTCTCAGGATCCGACCACCAATATCGTCACCGGACTGAGCTCAAATCCTCCGTTCGCCTTGCCGCTTTCCGTCAGCTCTGCGACGAGCAGCATTACGCTGGAGAATCCTTCAGCGTCCATCACTGGAGTTAGCTTGGGTCCCAGCGCCATCAACCCCTCATTCGACGACATGTACGCCCAGGACTGGAATCTCACCATCCAGCGGCAGATCACTTCGTCACTCGGGCTTGAAGTGGCGTATGTGGGAATGAAGGCGACTCACCTCCAGCTCACTCAAAATATCAATCAACCATTCGTGACCGGCGGCGTCTACGGATCGACGAAGCCGTTCCCGTCGCTCCCCTTCACCAGCTCGGTGATCCCCAGCCAGTGCGTGGCCCCCCCCGGTTGCCAGCTGAACAACATCAATCAGGTAAACAGCGGCGGGAACTCCAACTACAACGCACTGTGGGCCACGGTCAACAAGCACTTCTCTCGCGGTTTCGAGTTTCTGGCTTCCTACACGTATTCGAAATCGCTCGATTACAACTCACTTTCAACCGGAGAGACATACGTCATCCAGAACGCTTACAATCCGCGCGGCGATTATGGCCCGTCGGAGTTTGACGCGCGTCACCGTTTTGTACTCAGCGGCTTCTACGAGCTTCCCTTCAAGGCCAACCGACTCGTGGCGGGCTGGCAGCTTGGCATCGTCACGCAGGCGCAAACGGGAAATCCGCTCAATCCGACACTGGCCATCGGACCAGGACCAGGAATCTCTCTCACCGTAAGGCCGGACATAACCGGAGCGATCCAAACAACCGGAGATCCTTTCCAGTGGTTCGTGAACAAGGCCGTTTTTGTTTCGCCTTGTGTTGGCGCAGTGTGCCATCCGGGCGACTTGGGCCGCGATGCCATTACTGGTCCTAACTTTGTGAACACCGATTTCTCGGTCACCAAGAACACCAAGATTACCGAGAGATTCACCCTCCAGTTCCGGAGCGAGATGTTCGATGTATTCAACCACCCCAATTTCGGGAATCCGGTTTTGACGACCACCAGCTCGTCCTTTGGAAAGATTCTGTCAACGCGATTTCCAACCGGCGACTTCGGCTCTTCAAGACAGATCCAGTTTGCTCTGAAGTTGCTCTTCTGAGCGTCTGTCAGTCTCAGTTCCAGAGAGGGCGGGCTTCGGCTCGCCCTTTCTGCTTTCTGAGCCATTCCGATAGTTCAGTTTCTCCTCCGCCGAACTGCCACGCCCCTCGTTCAGACTGAAAATCCAACAAACGAATTAGTCTCTGCGCGGTTCGACTCCGATTTTTCAGATACAATACAAAATAGACTGAAGCTCTGACACCGAGGGTAAGGTGATTCACAAGAATATTTTCCATAACGAAAGCCTGCTGCCTATCGAAAACGTTCGGCTTTCGCCCGGTCAGGCCGGGCTCATCTGCGGCTGGGGACTCTTTACCACGCTGCGCATCTTTCACGGCGAGGCGTTCGCTTACGAGCGCCACTGGCGCCGGCTGGAAAAGGACGCCGCCATTATCCACCTCCCCATGCCTTACACCGTCGGCTAAAGTCCGCATCAATCTCCACGAAGTTATTCGCGCCAATCAAGTGACGGAAGGATGCGCGCGGATTTATCTGGTTTACAACCAGGTCGGGTTCTGGCAGAGCGACGAAAAGCATCCCGAAGTGGATCTGATTATTTACACCGCGCCGCTACCCGCAATATCGTGAACCGGTCCGCCTCGCTCTTCGCGAGCAAGGCCGCCACGCTGCTTCGCCCCTTGCCGGGGTCAAGACAACTTCGTGGCTGCAAAATGTCTGGGCGGTGGCGGAAGCGCAAAAAGAGGGATTCGACGAAGTCGTCGCTGCTGAACGAGCGCGGCGAGATTGCCGAATGCACGGCCGCAAATATTTTTGCGGTGAAAAGCGGCAAGGTGTTCACGCCGCCACTGAATTCCGGCTGCCTCGAAGGCGTCACGCGGGGGATTCTCTTTGAGATCGCTCCGGAAGCGGGCGTCTCAGTCATTGAGCAAGCGCTTCGCCCCGAGGATCTCTACTCCGCGGACGAAATCTTCATGTCGTCGACAAATCGCAATCTCATCGGCGTCGGTGAAGTCGCCGGACACAAAATTGCGACAGCTCCCGGCCCCGTGACGCACCAACTCAATGAGCTCTTCGACGCCTATGTTGCGGATTACGTGACGCGCCGCCTGGCGGCAGCGACTTTCCACTCCGACCGGAGCGTGACGAGCTGACGGAAAGCCATCCCCCAGATATAGCTGGAAACCTTTTTCGAATCCGGGTCGTCTATTCACCAGCGGCCGACTTCTCTTGACAATCGAGAGAAGCGCCGTATACTCCTCTAGAATCTCGAGAGAAGCACTCGGAGGAGAGACGATGACCGACACTTCCGCGACGCTGGTGCAAGGCACGCTGGACATGCTCATTCTGAAAACGCTAGCTCTCGAGCCGCTCCACGGCTGGGGCATCTCGCAGAGAATTCAACAATTGAGCCACGGCGTCTTCGACGTCAACCCCGGTTCGCTGTTCCCTGCGTTCCGCGGATTGGAGCGCGGCGGGCTGCTGGAGTGCCAGTGGCGGACCTCGGAGAATAATCGCCGCGCGAAATACTACTCGCTCACAAAAGCCGGGCGTCAAAAGCTGCGCAGTGAAACCAAAGAGTGGGAACGCCAAGTTGCGGCAATCGCGAGAATTCTGCAGACCGCTTCTTAGGAGGACGCCATGGGAATCTGGAAGACACTTTCCGCGGGACTCCACGGCCTTTTCCGCAAGAGAGAAGCGGAGCAGGAACTTGACGAAGAGCTGCACGATTTTCTGGAAAAGTCCACAGCGGAAAAAATGCGCTCTGGAATGGGCCGCGAAGCGGCCATCGCGCGGCGCGAATGGAAATGGGGGGCTTGAGGCAGTCAAGGAAGGTGTCCGTTCCGCAAGCTGGGAGACGCACATAGAAACTCTGTTGACGGATTTGCGATTTGGCGCCCGGCTACTGCGCTTCAATCCCATGTTCGCAGGTGCAGCCATTCTTTCCCTGGCCGTTGGCAATCGGAGCGAACACGGCTATCTTTCAACTACTGGACGCCGTGCGCCTGCGCACTTTGCCAGTGAAAAATCCTCAGGAAATCGCGCGCGTAGTTTTTGACCGTCGTGGGTCGAGGAGCGGCAATTTCAACACACGCTATCCGGACTTTACGTATGCCATCTGGGAACAGATTCGCGAGAATCAGGAGGGTTTTTCACGCATATACGCGTGGGCGCCGATGCAGTTCAACATTTCACCGGCGGGCGAAGTACACAACGTGCAGGGCCTTTTTGTGAGCGGCGAGTTTTTTGAAACGCTGGGCGTAGAAGCCCGCGCTCGGCCGGCTGCTGAGCACCGCGGACGATCAGCCTTCATGCGCATCGGCTGGAGCGGTCCTCAGTTATTCCTATTGGCAGCAGGAATATGGCGGGCGCAGGAGATGTGCTCGACGGAAAGGTCACGATCAACAGGCATCCCATTCCGATTATTGGCGTGGCGGCGCGCGACTTTTACGGAGTGGAGGTTGGACGGAACTTCGACGGTGGCGGTACCGGTCCTGCGCCGAACCGCTCATCAATGGTGAGAACAGCCAACTGAAAAGCCGGATTGGCTGGTGGCTGTCGGTGATGGGCAGGCTGAAGCCGGATTGGACAGTGGAACGCGCTTCGGCGCAATTGCGCGCCGTTTCGCAGAGGATTTTCGAAGCGGCGATGCCGCCGGAGTACAACCCATCCAACGCAAAGTCATTGCTGGCGGCCAAACTCGTGGCCAAACCAGGCGGCTCGGGCGTCTCGGACCTGCGGGAAAGCTACGCAGAGCCGCTCTGGCTATTGCTGGCGCTTGCGGGACTGGTGTTGCTGATTGCTTCGGCAAATCTCGCCAACTTGATGCTGGCCCGGGCGAGTGTACGCGAGAAGGAAATGGCGATGCGCATGGCCGTGGGCGCGGGACGCGGCAGGCTGATCCGGCAATTGCTAGTAGAAAGCTTGTTGCTCGCGGCGATAGGCGCTGCGCTCGGCGCGTTGCTGGCGCGCAATTTAAGCCAGGTGCTGGTTGCTTCGATGAGCACGGAACAAGCTCCGCTGTTCGTGGCTCTGCATACGGACTGGCGCGTGCTTGGATTTACTTCCGCGCTGGCTATCTTTACCTGTGTGCTCTTCGGACTTGCTCCAGCGTTGAGAGCTACGAGTGTCTCCCCCGGCTTGGCCTTGAAGGAAGGCGGCCGAGGGGCAACGCAGGGCCGCTCGCGGTTCGGATTGCGCCGCATTCTGGTGGTTTCGCAAATCGCGCTGTCGCTGATGCTTCTGGTGGGAGCGCTGCTCTTCGCGCGGAGCCTGAAGAATCTCGCGACGCTTGATCCGGGGTTCCGCCGCGACGGTATACTCGTTATGGACATAGACTTTACCGCCCGGCATCTTCCCACCGAGGCAAGACGAGCATTTTCCGACGAGCTTCTGCGCCGCGTGCGCGGGATCGCCGGCGTGGACGCGGCCGCCACAGCTGCGGTTGTGCCCCTGAGCGGAGACGGCATCGGGCACGATATCCTTGTGGGAGCGAGCGGCGATGCGCCGGACGATATCCCCGTAGCGGCATTCAATTACGTAAGCCCAGGATACTTCGAGACGTTGCAGACGCCATTCCTCGTGGGCCACGATTTCGACGAGCACGACCGGCTGGGCGCTCCAAACGTGGCCATCGTCAACCAGGCATTCGTAGACAAATTTGCCCAAGCAAAGAATCCGCTGGACTTCAAGTTCCGGGTGCGGCGACTGATGAAGACGTCCGCGCCGTATCAGATTATCGGCGTGGTCAAAGACACGAAGTACATGGATCTGCGGGAGAACCGAGAGGATTATTGTGTATTCGCCACAAGCGCAAAATGAGGAAGCCGGCAATGACGCGCAGATTCTGCTGCGCTCGAGCGCTCCTCTCGCGGGCATTCTGTCCGCAGTAAAGGCACCGCGAACAAGCCGATCCGGACGCAGATATCACTTTTTATAACTTCCATAAAATGATTGACAACGGATTGTTACGTGACCGCTTGATGGCGCGACTTTCTGGATTTTTTGGCGTACTGGCCGTGCTGCTCGCGGTGATTGGTTTGTACGGCGTGATTTCCTACATGGTCGCGCGGCGCCGGAACGAGATTGGGATTCGCATGTCTCTCGGCGCGGACGGCCGCTCCATTGTTTCGCTCGTCCTGCGCGAATGCGTGTTGCTGCTTTCGATTGGCTTAGCTTGCGGAGTGGCTCTGGCACTCGCAGCCTCCCGAGCGGCCAGCTTCCCTGCTGTTCGGCTTGAAACCTGACGACCCCGCAACGTTTGTAATGGCGACGGTCATCCTCGCTGCGATCGCCCTGGCAGCGAGCTACCTACCGGCACTACGCGCCTCAAAGCTGGATCCTCTGGAAGCGCTGCGGCACGAATAGTATGGCTGCGTGCTACAATCCCGTCGCGAGTATCCCATGCCCGACACAGCTTCCATCACGATGGGAGGAGCAGTCCTCGAGGTCGTCTCTCCAGACGGCGCTCGCCGCTACGTGCGCGTCACGCAGACCCCGTTCCTACTCGGACGAGGCGCGGAAACGGGCAACCATCTCCAGCTCTCGGATCGCCGGATCTCTCGCAATTGCGCCGCGCTCGTTCTTGAAGGAGGCCGTCTATACATCGAAGATCGCGGCCAGCGCCGAGGCCTTTTCGTTAACGGAGAAAAAGTCGAAAGCCGGGCGCTCAGCGACGGCGACTCCATCACCTTCGGTCTCGAGGACTCCTACGAAATCGTTTTCCGCTCGGGCTCATCCAGCGGCGAGGAATCCATACCCAACCTCCTCACCCGCATCGAGCACATCACTAGTTCTGAACCGGTCGGCGGCGGTCTTCGCAAGCTGAACCTGCTCCTGGAAGCCACCACACTTCTGCACTCCCAGCTTCCACTCGATTCCGTCCTCGGCACGATGCTCGATCATGCCGTCTCTGTCACTGACGCAGACCGGGGCATGCTTCTTGAAGCTGACTCCACGGGCACCCTCAAAGTCCGGCTTGCCCGCCGCACAGGCGGTCAGCGCCTTTCGCCGGAGAGCATTAGTCCAAGCCAAACCGCCATTCAGCTCGCACTCCGGCAGCGATCGCCTGTGGTTACAGAAGATATCGAGCGCGCCGATATGGATTTGCAGTCGGCTCAAAGCATCATTGCGCAGCGGTTGCGCGCCGTCGTCGTTATTCCTTTGTTTGCGGTGCACCGGGCGAGTTCGCCAGATTCCAGCTCTGCGCCCACGTTTGAACATTCTCTCGGCGTACTCTATCTAGATTCCCGCCGCCCCGCCGCTTTCTCCAAACTCGACCGTCAGATTCTTGACGCCTCGCCGCCGACGCGGCAAGCATTTTGGACAATGCCCGCCTCGTCATCCGCGAACGCGAGCGGCAGCGTATGGAGGAACAAATCGACATTGCGCGCGGCATCCAGCAGGCCCTCCTCCCGCGCAATTTCCCCGATCATCCCCACCTCGCCGTGGCTGGCTGCAATTATCCTTGCCTTGCGGTGGGGGGCGATTACTTCGACGTCTTCCCGCTCGATAACAACCGCACTGCTTTTCTCATTGCCGATGTTTCCGGCAAGGGTCTCGGTGCCGCTCTTTTAACCACGATGCTCCAGGGCGCGCTTTCCGCCATGACCCTAGGCACCGATCCCGCTCGGGTATTCAGTCACGTCAATCGCTTTCTATGTGATCATGCCGAAGTCGGCCGTTACGCCACCATGTTCTTCGGTATTTTGGCTAATGACGGAAACCTGGAGTTCATCAATGCCGGTCATCCTTCGCCATTCCTGATTCGCCATGGAGTGGCTCAGGAACCCTTCAGCGAAGGCTCCTACCCCGTTGGGCTGGTTCCGGAAGCGGAATACGCGGTGGCACGCCTCAAACTCGAGCCTGGCGACACTCTCGTGCTCTTCAGCGACGGCGTCACTGAAGCCATGGATCCTGATGAACAGCTATTCGGGGTACCTCGTCTGCGCGAAGTCCTTACGGGGCAGATGGAATGTCCACTGGACCAGCTGCAAAAATGTGTTCTGGAGGCGGTGGAGAATTTCGCCCGTGGCGCGAGCCAAGCCGACGACCTTACCCTGCTCATCGTCCGCTATCGATCTTCTAACGCCCGAGCGAGCACAGACACGGATGCCGCGCCCACCACGCAATCTGTGTCGGCGTAGCCTGCCAGCCAAAAGAACACGGTTCTCATGCGCATCTCTCAGGCTACGGCAGCGCCTCTCACCGTTCCTCTGAGAGTTTTTTGGAATTGAGTGAAGGTAAGAGCTCGCGCAAGTGTGGAAGCTCGCGCCGCAAAAACGGAAGGGTTTGCCGACGCCCGAAGAATCGCCATGCAATTCCCAAGGTTTATATCAGGCTACTCTTGCGTTGCAGGATTGCATTTTGTGCGGCTGTGATGTAACTAGAGATCTCCCGGGGCTTCTCAAGCGCCCTTCAGCACTATATACATGTGAAACGTGTGGTAGCGTCACTGCGCAAGTTTCTGTTTCTGGAGCATAGGAATGCCTCTTCTGTCTTTCCTCGATTGCGACCACGCCATCGCCAAGCCGGGATTCAGCCGTTGGCTTGTTCCCCCCGCTGCACTTGCGATCCACTTGGCCATCGGCCAAGCCTATGCCTTCAGCGTGTTTAAGAAGCCGTTGAATTACCTGGTCCAAGTTTCCGCTTTCGGAGGCGGACTCAAAGCTCTCCCAGGAGTCGACAGTCCGAATCCAGTGGACTGGAAGTTCACTGACCTGGGTTGGATTTTCAGCATAGCGATTGTCTTCTTAGGCTTGTCTGCCGCAGTTTTTGGCAAATGGCTCGAGAGGGTGGGGCCGCGCAAGGCCATGTTCGCCTCTGCTGTCTGTTTCGGCAGCGGCTTCCTGATTTCCGCTCTTGGGGTCCAATTTCATCAACTTTGGCTCCTTTACTTCGGCTATGGCGTGGTTGGCGGAATCGGTCTCGGCATCGGGTACATCTCGCCAGTTTCCACACTAATCAGGTGGTTCCCAGACCGCCCGGGGATGGCGACGGGAATGGCCATAATGGGATTTGGCGGCGGCGCGCTCATCGGCGCTCCCCTCTCAAATAATCTCATGGCTTTCTTTCGCACGGAGCACGACCTGGGCGTCGAAAAAACTTTCCTGGTGATGGGCGCTATCTATTTCGCCGCCATGATGTTCGGCGTTTTTACGGTACGAGTTCCGCGAGGGGGGTGGAAGCCCGAAGGATGGGTTGTTCCTGTCAAGCCCAAAGCCATGGTTACGGCCCACAGTGTTGACGTGAATGCAGCCTTCAGTACACCGCAGTTCTGGCTGCTCTGGATTGTTTTGTGCATGAATGTCACCGCCGGAATCGGGATTCTGGAGCAAGCGTCGCCGATGATCCAGGAATTGTTCAGAGGCAGAATTACCGCCAGCGCAGCGGCGGGTTTTGTGGCACTACTTAGCTTGTTCAACATGGGTGGACGGTTTATCTGGTCCAGCGTCTCCGATTACATCGGCCGGAAGAACACGTACTATGTGTTTTTTGTTTTGGGCGCGATACTTTACTACCTCGCTCCGCGTACTGGCGTCAGCGGACTCAACAGCATTCCACTCTTCGTTGGCATCTCCGCGGTGATCCTCAGCATGTATGGGGGTGGCTTCGCCACTGTGCCCGCGTACCTGCGCGATTTGTTCGGGACCATGGAAGTGGGAGCCATTCACGGGCGATTGCTCACCGCCTGGTCCGTTGCCGGTATTTGCGGTCCCGTGCTTGTCAATTACATCCGCGAGTACGAGAAGAACCACGGAGTCCCACTTGCAGATTCCTACTCCACCGTTCTGTACGTGATGGTGGGCTTGCTCGTTGTCGGGTTGCTCGCCAACCTGGCAGTACGACCGGTGGATTCCAGATACTGGTACAAGAGCGAGGAGACCAAGAAAGAGTTTGCAACCGCTTGATTGAACGCGATCACATAAGGCGATAGTCAGCAAAAAGGAGCAAAGGATGGAAGACCACACGAAAAAGACGCCTGTGGCGCTGATCCTATTGGCCTGGCTTTTTGTCGGGCTCCCGTGGGCGTGGGGAGTTGCGCAACTGTGGAAGAATGCGCAGAAGCTCTTTGAAGCTCCTCCCAGAGCAGCCGTGCCCGCAGCCCCAACGAAATAAGGATGAGAAGAACAGGCTCTGCCTGGCAACAAGACGACGCCGCCAGGTATTTCTGGCTAGGGTTACGGTGGCTCTGCAAGCAGCAAAAAGGGGTCCATCCCAAAGATGTTCTAATTCCGAGCTGTGCGCCTCTTAAATTTGTCTGAGAATGGATACGGCCGGCTACAGCCAAATCTTCTCGGCAGCTAACGTGAACTTATCGCGAATGACTTCCATAGCCCCGCACGCGCGAGGCGGCTTGCAAGAGAGTGTGAGTTTGGGGCAAGCTACGGTCCGCTGACGGGGGTGTTCGATGAAAAATGCGTTGCTAATAGTCTTCAGTGCGCTGGTACTCTGCGCGGGAAATTTGCGCGCGCAAACTGCCGCGCCATCCGAGGGTTCATTGACCGTGATTCGCGCGGGAACGTTGATCGACGGCGCGAACGATACGCCGCGCAAGAATCAGCTTATTTTTGTGCGCGGCGAACACATCGAGAAAGTGACCGATGCGACCGTCTCGATTCCGCCAAACGCGAAGGTCATTGACCTTTCCGGGGCGACCGTGCTGCCCGGCCTGATTGATTCGCATACGCACATTTTTCTGTGGGGCGAAGAGCCCGCCAAGGGCGGGTACGACGTAAACATTTTGAAAGCGGGGATCGCGCTGCGAGCGGCCCGCGCGACGTTTGCGACGCGGCGGGCGCTCGAACAGGGATTCACGACGCTGCGCGATCTGGAGACTGAAGGCGCGGGATACGGCGACGTCGAAATCAAGCAAGCAATCGAAGAGGGTACGATTCCCGGACCGCGGCTATTCTGCGCGACGCGCGCGATTTCGACGACGGGAGGCTACAACCTGGAAGATTACGCGCCGGAACTGGATATGCCGAAGGGAGCGCAACTGGTCGATGGACCGGTGGAAGCGCGCAAGGCTGCGCGACAGCAGCTCGAACATGGCGCCGACTGGATCAAGGTGTACATGACGCACCGGTCGTGGGTAGACAAGGAGGGGAAGCTTGTTTCGCAGCCCACACTGACCGTCGAGGAATTGAAAGCGGTCGTTGACGAAACGCATGGCTGGGGAAAGAAGGTGGCGTGTCACGCGTACAACGGGATTGGTATGCAGAGAGCGCTGGACGGCGGATGCGATTCCATCGAACATGGCCTGGAGATCTCGGACGCACAGATTGCGCAAATGAAGCGACAAGGCACCTGGTATTGCCCGACACTCTCGCCGTACTACGATGACTGGGCGCCCGCGGATACGCCAGGCGGAAAGCGGGACCGGGCGCGGGCTGCAGTACACGAAATTTCGTTTCGCAAGGCGATGCAGGCGCACCTGAAGATTGCTTATGGGACGGACATGGGCGGAATTCCTTGGACGGAACCGCTTGCACAGGAATTCAAGCGAATGGTCTCGCTGGGGATGAGCCCGATGGATGCGATCCATTCGGCCACTTTGCGCGCGAGCGAATTACTGGACATGAAGGGCGAGATCGGCGTCGTAGCAGCGGGAGCCTACGCAGATATCGTTGCGGTTTCCGGAGACCCTTTGAAGGACGTGGGCGAACTCGAGCACGTGCATTTTGTGATGCACAATGGGTCGGTATTCAAGAACGAGCTGGCAAAATAGAAGAGAGTGAGTGGTAAACTGTGAAGGCTAGAGACGCGCTAGCGAAGGCTGTGCACGCGGAGGCGAGCGTTGATTTTTAGCCTTTTCCGGTTTCGACCCGGACGCCTTTCCAGAAGGCGATTTTGCCTTTGATCTCAGCGGCGGCGGGTTTCGGTTCTGGGTAGTACCACGCTGCGTTCTCGTTTTTCATGCCATCCACTTCGACATGATAGTAGTGTGCCGTGCCCTTCCAAGGACAAATGGAGGTGTGTGTGCTCGACTTCAGAAATTGTTTGGTAACTGCTTCTGGAGAAAAGTATTGATTGCCTTCGACGATCACTGTGTCGTCGCTTTCGGCAATAACCTTGCCACCCCATACGGCTTTAGCCATGACACTTGCTCCTCTTACTCAACGACGGCTCTTGCGGGCCGTGGACATAAATTCAGATAAACATTGGATGCGAACGAAGCGGAAACGGTTCATAGAATAAGGGGACTCGAAATGTAGATTTGTTGCGAGGGTTGCAGAGGAAATTGCCCGACAGGGCGCTCAACGGGGCGCTTCTGCTAGAATCGGCACGCAGGCAGGAGGAATTCAATGGCCGAACAGAGTTTCAAAAGTCATGCGAGATGGTTGCCACCCATTTCATTTTTTTGTGTTGCCGGTATTGCTGATCAACTTCGGGTTTTCGGTTTACTGGTGGGTGAAGGCGGGATTTACGCTAAACAGTCTGCTGTCCGTGCTCGTTGCGGCGGCACTTTTTGTCGGAATGGTGATGTCGCGCGTGATGGCGATGAAGGTGCAAGACCGGGTGATTCGTATCGAGGAAAGGCTGCGTCTAGAACGCGTGCTTCCGCTCGGACATGCAGCCGCGAATCAGCGAATTTACCATTGAACAGCTTGTAGGCTTGCGCTTTGCAAGCAACGCGGAGTTGCCGGAGCTTGCGCGAAAAGTGCTGGATGAAAAATTGAACGATCGCAAGGAGATCAAACAGCTGATCAAGACGTGGCGGCCAGACTTCGCCCGCGCTTGATTCTCCACTTCACAAATTCACTTCACGCAATTCAACGAGCCACTGCAACCGCCGCTGCGCCTTCGATCTCTTTGATTTCTTCCGGCGATAGCTTTAGCTCACCCGCGCGCATAATGCCTTCGGCTTGTTTGGCGTTTCTGGCGCCGACGATCGCTCCCGTGACAGCGGGATTGCTCAGCACCCAGGCGATGGCGACTTCGCCTGGACTCCGGTCGTGCCGTGCACCGACTTTGCGCAGACGCTCGACAAGCTCGATATTTTTGGAAAGACGCGGGTCGCGAAACTCGGGGCTCTTGCTGCGGAAATCGTCGGCCGGGAGAGCTGCTGCGCGCTCGCGGGTCATTGCACCCGTAAGCAGGCCAGAGGCCATTGGAGCGTAGGAAATGACGCCGATGCCGCGCTGCCGGCAGTAAGGAAGAATCTCCGGCTCGATGGCACGGCGAATCAGCGAATAAGGCGGCTGGAGAGACGTGACCGCAGCAATTTTTTCGGCGCGCTTGAGTTGCTCGACGTTGAAGTTCGAAACGCCAATCCAGCGAACTTTTCCTTCCTTTTGCAGGGCGGCCATGGTTTGCCAGGCCTCTTCCAGGCCGGGCCCGTTGTCAGATGGAGGCCAGTGCATTTGATATAGATCGATGACCTTGACTTGCAAGCGGCGGAGGCTATCTTCGCATTCTTGGCGAATGGAATTGGGCGTGAGTGGTTCTGGCTAACGTGGCCTTTGTCGTCCCAGCGGAGAACGCACTTTGTGAATACATACGGGCGAGCGCCGCGCCAGTCTTTCAGAGCCTTAGCCACCATTTCTTCCGAATGTCCGATGCCGTAGACTGCGGCAGTGTCGATCCAGTTCACGCCGAGTTCCAGCGAGCGATGGATTGCGGAGATGGAATCGTCGTCGTCCTGGTGTCCCCAAGCAAAATCCCAGCCGCTTCCGCCGATGGCCCAGGCGCCGTAGCCAACGGGCGTAATTTGCAAATCGGAATTGCCGAGCTGGCGAATATCCATGATTCCTCTCTTCGCGTTTAGATAGAGCGCTGCATTGCGAGCGTCGTCCGCACTCTGATGCACTCTGAATTCTACATTCCATGTGATGAAAAAAAGAACGGATTGGTTAGGAGGAACATCCGGGAACGGCCGAAGGAAAGAGGCTTAGAGTTAATTAGCGGTGAAGGCGGCATCCAATGAGATGGTTTCGCCGTCAGGATTTGTAATGGATACGCGTTGCGTGCCGACTGCCAGGCCCGGTGTCAGCACAGTCAGAGTATTCATGTCCTTGAAAGTACGGTAGCAGTCTTGCCGCCAATGGTGACAGTGGCGCCACTCTCGAAGCCGCTGCCGCGAATTGTGATCTGCGTTCCTCCTGCTGCGGGTCCACTTGCGGGAGTAAGTAATCCAATTCCGAGCGGAACTTTAGCCAATGTAACGACCGTGACTCCTGCGTTCTAGCGCCGTCCCGTCGGTCGACGTGATGGCGAACAATCTTTGTCCATTTTCATCAATGGCCAGGAAGCTGCCATGCAATCCATCGACATCGGTCATAAATTGTTGGGCCAACAAGACGCGCAGGCGGAGTACGCCAGTGTGTGCGTCGAGGATGTCCACGCCGCCTTTCACGCCAGCGCTTCCTGCGGGGCCGGTCAAGAACGGCAGGTAGAGGAGGGAGCCGCTGGGATGAAGAGTTACTCCAGGCACTTGAACGCGGCCGGGGATTTTCAGCAGTTCCGGATTTGCGGGGACTGCAGCGAGCGAAAGATCGGCGCCGCGAATTTCCGTCGTGCCGTTGGCTTGGAGAGCAAACATGGTTCCATCGGCGGCCGCACCGATGTCCACCGCGGCGTCGTTTGCGGTGAAGGTCAGAAATTGATTGGGAGAGGATGCATTCCAAGAGGCAAGCGGCCCGCCCGGCGCGGCGGCAAACGCAACGAACACCTGATCGCCCGTTCCACTGGATTGCACGAGAGGCGCGCCGGTAAGGCTGGTGATTTCCGGCTGAGAGGCAGGTTGAATCGTGGGCGGGCTGGCCATTAGATTTAGCTGGCCCAGGCATGAGGTACAGGAACCCGAAGAGCTGGATTCTGCGCTCAGGCCGACAAAGACGGACTGCAAGCTCGTGGCGGCTACGCGAGCAGGGACCTGAATTTGTGAAGCCCGCAACGCCACCAACGGCAACACTCGTGCCCGCGCCGTTGTCTGGGTCGAGCAGGTAGATGTTCTGAGCGCTGAAATCGGCGGCGACGAGCTGGGTCCCGTCCGGGGTTAAAGCGAGGCCGCGGAGTTCGGCGGTGGGAGGAGGACCGCCGGGCGGCTCAATGCCATTCGCATGAAAAAGGCCAGAGGTCAAATCGAAGACATCGACGTGATCGATGTTACTGAGATAAAGCCACTGGCGAGACTTGTCGTACAAGATGAATTTATCGAAAGCGGGCTTGGCGAAGAAATTCTCGCTCTGCAAATACTGGAACGCTTTCGTTGCGGTAGCCGATCCGGCGGGCGAGGTGATGACAACATCGGACTTCCCCGCGGTCCCAGAGAGGTGTTTGCAGGGTGATGCGCTCAAGCGGGAAGGGATAACTTGCATCCAATCCCAAGGACGAGGCGATGGACGCGAGATTTTCGGTTTTTTGTATAGTGGAGCTTACACCGCCAATTGTGACGCTTACTTTTGTGGCGTCGCTGCCGAAGCCATAGCCATAAATTTGGACGATGTCGCCGCCAGCGGGCTTTCCAGTATTTGGTAAGACTTGCAGAACTTGCGGGCCGTAACTGAACGCATCGGGAGCGAGCGCGAGCCATCCGCTGGGGAAATAGGCAGTCACATCCACGGCACCGCCGGCCGCGTTCGGGGGCGAGGTTGCATGGATCACCGTGCTGCTCGCCACGCTTGCATCGCTGGCCATCTGGGTGCCGAATTTTATTTGCACGGACGATGCAAAATTCTGTCCGGATAGCGTGGTAGCCGTTCCGCCTGCGTTCAATCCCTCTGAGGCTGCACACTCGGCGTCACGGCAAAGCTGGGGACGGTCGTGGGAAGTGAACCAGGAGTTGCGGCATCGACAAATGCCAGACCGCGGTTGGCGACTCCGAAAATAAGGTTTGTGGCATCCACGTCTTCGATTTCGGAGCGTCTTCCAGCGAGCCACAAATCGGGCACTTGGCCAATCGTGCCGAGGTTATGTCCATCCAACACTGTGATAACGGGAGGCGGCCCGGCATTTTCGCTTAGATACAAGAACTGCCCGTCGCGAGAAAACACCATGCCGTTTACGAATGATATTGCGTATGAGCCGACTTGATTCAAAGCGCCGTCCAGAAGCAGCACCTGCAAAGAGCCATTCGAAACGAAAACAACAGCGATCCGCGAGCCATCAGGATTTGCGGCGATGAGGGGAATCGTGCCCGTGCCAAGGCCCCGAGGACCGGCGAGAACGTTGCCGTTCGCATCGTAGACCGCGACTTCACCGCTCGCATCACTGGCTGCGACCAGGAGTTTCGCGTGGTTGCCCGTACGAGCCATCGCCCCGAGGCCGTTTTGAAAAAGTTGCGGCTCGGTGGAAGTCAGGTTCGTAAGCGTGTTCGACGAAGGATTCCACAGAGCGAGCAACGCTTCGCCGGTTTGGGATTGCCGGAGGCGCATCATCAGATTGCCGCTGGAGAGCGCGAGCAACTCTTCGGGGCGATCGAACAGAGTATTGGGAAGTGGTTGCAAAGCCAGCTATTTCGTAGCGCGCTTTAACTTGAAGCGACGTGGTATCGATCGCGGCCACTTGCTCGGTCACGGTCCCGACCCAAACGGTCGAACCGTCCGGAGAAAGGTCAACGCTGCTCGCGCCGGGAATGGCGACTTGGGCGACGCGTAGCGCGGTCGTTGAGGAAAAGATCACAACGCAGTTCATCGCGTTCGGTTGGCTTCGAAGACTAGCTGATGCGCCGGATCGTAAGAGATATGCCTGTGGTGAGGCTCGCCCGCTGGGTCATCCATCGCTGGGAGTGGAGTCGGTGCGCGCAAAAGTTGTTCGGGGAATATTTGCAGTGACACCGCTCTGGATAGTGAGGCCGAGGTTGGCCGGGTGGGAAAGAGAGCCGCTTGTGCCCGAGGCCATAATGGTGAAGTTCCCCGTGCCGACGTTGGGTGCGGCGGAGAAGAGAACGGGCGCGCTCGAGCCGGCAGCGATGCTGAAAGGACTGGATGGACTCGAGATGACGCCGGAAGGCAAGCCTGTCAATGTCACTTGGACCGTGCCTGTAAAGCCGTTGAGCGGAGTCAATGGACAAGTTGACTGGGGGGCCAGTGGCGGCTTGCTGGACCGCAACTGAATTCGCGGAAAATGCGATCGAGAAATCGGGAGACGGAGGGGGTGGAGGTGGATGGGGGTGGGATTGCTGAATGGTGGACGAACCGCCGCCGCACCCGAGGGAAGCAAACAAAAACAGACCGAGTAACAAGTGCGGGGCGCCATGTTTTGGCCGTCCCATCGAACGACCCCACTTTTCTTGCGCTCACCGGGCTGAAGAAGCCATGCCGGCAGGAAAATCCGGCAAACGCCGGAACGCCCGGAGTTGAGAGGATACCGCGCAACACTTTAATCCAAATACGTTAATTGTCAAGTTGGGAAATCAGACGGAATGACGAGAGAGGAAAATGAGAAAAATCAAAGGGCGACGAGGACCGAAGGTCCACGCCGCCCTTGAGGAAGACCGGAAGAATGGCGGTGAATTAAATTGTTTTGGCTGCAGGCGCGACTGCCGAAGCGTTCGAACTCTTGGTGAAAGCGTTATGGCTGGAATCCTTCTCAGAGCTCTTATCGATCTCGATGGAACCTTTGAAGTAGGCGCCGTCTTCGATCATAATCCGGGCGGTCGTTAGGTCACCGTTCACGGACCCGTCCTTCTTAATTTCAATGCGGTCTTTGGCGCGAAGATTTCCCTTCACGGTGCCGTAAACCACCACCTCGCGGGCGATGATATCGGCAGTGACCTTTGCGGTCGTTCCGACGGTCAGCTTCCGCTCATCAAGCTGGATCAGTCCTTCGACCGAACCGTCGATCAGCAGATCTTCGTTGCCGGAGATCTCGCCTTTCACGTGCAGGCTGGCCCCGAGCCGCGCGGTAGCGCGGTCCGCGGTTGCACCCAATGGACGCATGGCATCTGTACTCATTGCGGTAGTTCCCTCCCAAGTCGCCGGAGCGGACTTCGACGACTGATTCGTTGGAAAATTTTTTGGTTCCGGTTGCGCGGATTGCGGCGCTTCCGGTTTCTTATTGCCCCACATCGATCCTCCCAAAGGAGTAGCACCACCCCAGCGCAGAATTTCGCCCGGGGTATTGCAAACTTTAGTCCTCAGTGTGGTGCGCTGCAAATGCAGTCTTGCGCGACCGTTCCTGAAAGTAACTAGACCTTTGGACAGTGACCGCCGTCGCTCACAGATCAATGTTCAGTGAATCTCTGATGACGCCGTAGGGGGGCGAGAGGAGTGTAGCGCAAGGAATCTTCAGTTGCTAGGTTTTTCGGGAACAGGCTGCGTGGCCAGAAAATCCGCTTGAAATCTCATTGAGTAAGATTGAAGGAGTTCCTCGATGCGCTGGGCCGTGGACGATTTGAGAATGAACCCAGCGTGATGGTATTTTGTCGACGCGGTAAATAATTTCTGGATCGTTATACGCGGAAGTGTCGGGATGTTCCTGTCGAGCGAGCGACACAATTACTCCGGCGTAATCGGTGCGCGTCTTCGGCAATCTGATAGGGCTGCTTCCCTGCTCCCACTTCGAGGCGCGCCCACTCGCGCCATAAATTGATGCCAGTCGCGGCTTCGATGACATTCGAGATATAGGCCCCGCCGACGCGCGCGGCAACCTCGAGAAAATAAAATCTTTCCATCGGAGTGGGCCTTCAAGAATTCGGCATGCGTGACACCGCGCAAGAATCCCAAGTTCTTCGAGCACTTTGCGATTGACATCGAGGAGCGTGTTCACTTCCGCCGAGCCGCGCGGAAGCGTACGGGTGGTGAAAACGCCGCCCAGATGCGAGGTGTCGAGCGGAGGCGCGCCATAGGCATGGGCTTCCGCAAAGACAACTTGCCGCTCCGCAGCCACGCTGTCCACGTGATACACACTGCCGGGAACGAATTGCTCGAGCAAATATGTAGATTGCTTGTCGCCGAGCTGGTCGAGCCAGGGCCACAGCTCAGCCGGATCGTGAATCTTTTTCATGCCGATCCCCGAGGCTTGCGAGCGCGGCTTCAGCAGCCATGGCGCAGGCACGCGCGCCATGAATTCTCGCAAAGCATCGTAATTAAGGACGGGCACAAACTGCGGCACGGCGATGCCCACTTCTTGTGCGCGTGCGCGCATCGCCAGCTTGTCGCGGAAGTAGCGAACAGTCGTTAGGCCCATGCCGGGAATGCGCAAATGTTCACGGAGGGCCGAGACGTTTTCCATGTCGAATTCGTCCAGGGCGACGATGCGGTCGATCGGCTGCGATCGGGCAGCGAAGCTGACGGCATTGATGAGGTCTTGCACCGGCAGTTCTTCAGGCATGAAAAATATTTCATCGATGGACTCTCGGGGCCAATCCGCATTGCGTAGTTTTTCCACCGTTAAAAGGAGCACGCGGCAGCCGATCGATTTGCAAGTGCGGAGGAATTCCTGGCCTTTTTCGTAGGAGCTGACGCAGAGGATGGTGAGAGGACGGCTCTCTGGCATTGGATGACCTTTTCATGTCGTGCGGCCCGCGGGAGAGTGCCAGGCTGCAGCGTTGCATCGGTGCGGATTATACTTCGCACTAGCGGGCCGGAAACAAAAATTGCAGAAAAGGACCGACCCGCTGGGCCCAAGCCGCTTCGTTGTGCTCGCCGCCTTCCACGCGCTGGTAGTGCAGGTCGCGGCCGAGTTGCCAGCCTTTTTGCAGGAGCACATCGCGGAATTGTTCGACATCTTGCACGATGCGCGGGCCTTCCCGCGTGCCAATGTCTAGCCAAATGCGCGGCCGGGGATCCACGTCGAGCGGCTTGCGCGAAGCGATGCATTACCTGCTGGTTCCACCAAACGGAAGGAGAGAGAGCGGCAAGTTTTCCGAAAACGTGCGGAAGTTTGAGGCCCAAGTAGAGAGAAACGAGTCCGCCGAGCGAGGAGCCGCCGATGCCGGTATTTTCGGGGCCGGAAAGAGTGCGGTATTCGCGCTCCATGAAGGGCCTTAACTCCTCGATCAGAAACCTTGCGTAACGGTCCGCGCGGCCTCCGCCGAGTTTGGGGACGCGAGTCGGCGTGTATTCGCGAATGCGCTGCTTGCCGGTGTTGTAGATGCCGACGATAATGAGCGGCTCAACCGCCCCGGCGGTGATGGATTGGTCCGCGGTTTGGCCCACGTTCCAATCCATGCCGGGAATGAAAGAAGTCGAACCGTCAAAGAGATTTTGGCCGTCGTGAAGATACAAGACTGGGTAATCGCGCGAGGAGTACCCATCGTAGCCGGGTGGGAGATAGACGATGAGGTCGCGCTGGTTTCTGAGGAAGCGCGAGCGAAAACCTTCGTGCTTGCGGAGATCCGGATCGTTCACGGCGCGATAGTCACCAGCAGATCCTTGGCTTCGACGTGCTGCCCGGGAGTCACCAGAAGCTTCAAGACCCGCCCGGCGATGGGCGCATAAATATTCGATTGCATCTTCATGGCCTCGAGTGTCAAGAGTTTAGCTCCGCGTTCTACAGGATGATTCACTTGCACGGCGATTCCGCTGATCACACCGGCCGTCGGCGCGGCCACTTGTCCCGCATCCGCAGGGTCGGCTTTCGGGTGCGCGCGCTCGATGACGCGCAGTGCGTGGTCCCGTACGTTTACTTCGCGCGGTTGCCCGTTCAATTCAAAGAACAGCGTGCGCGTTCCGTCCGGATGCGGATCGCTGGCCGTCAGAAACTTGATAATGAGAGTTTTTCCCGGCTCGATCTCGACGGTAATCTCTTCGCCGGAGCTCAATCCATAGTAAAACGCGGGCGTCGGAAGGACGCCGACATCTGCGTAGGTCTGGCGGAATTTGTCATACTTTACGAACACATCCGGATAGAGAAGATAGCTCAACAGGTCGTCGCGGCGGACTGAGTGACCTACCTTTTTCTCCAGAGTGGCGGATGTTTCGGCAAGATCTGCAGCTTCGAGGCTTGCACCAGGACGGCCTTTGAGCGGGGCTTCGCCGCGCAGTATCGTTCTCTGCAACTTGCGCGGCCATCCGTCCGGCGGAACGCCAAGGACACCCGAAAACATTTCCACGACGGAATTCGGGAGAGATAGATCGTGCTTATCATCTAGCTTGAGCAGATCGGGCGGTTGGAGTTCGTTGGCCAAGAGAAACAGCGTCATGTCGCCGACAACTTTACTGGAAGGCGTGACTTTCACAATGTCGCCAAAGAGCTGGTTGACTTCGGCATACATTTTTTCCACTTCACGCCAGCGGTGTCCCAACCCCATGGCTGCGGCTTGTTCGCGAAGATTAGTGTATTGACCGCCCGGAATCTCGTGCTGATAGAGCCGCGCGGAGCCGGCTTTCGGGCCGGAATCAAAGGGCAAATAATAGGTCCGCACAGTTTCCCAATAGTCGGAGCATTCGTTGAGCGCTTCGATATCGAGATTGGTGTCGCGCGGCGTGTGGCGTAAGGCCTCGACGATGGAATTGAGATTGGGCTGGCTCGTGCCGCCGCTCATCGCGGCCAACGCGGCGTCCACGACATCGGCGCCGGCGTCCGTAGCTTTCAGGACCGAGGCTGAATTGACCCCGCTGGTGTCGTGCGTGTGAAAGTGCACGGGGATGGAAATTTCTTCTCGGAGCGTTTTCACAAGCTCGTAGGCCGCATAAGGTTTGCAGAGTCCCGCCATGTCTTTGATCGCGAGAAAATGCGCGCCGAGTTTTTCGAGTTGCTTGGCCATAGTGACGTAATATTTCAACGAATACTTCGGCCGGGATTTATCGAAAATGTCTCCCGTGTAGCAAATGGCCGGCTCGCAGACGGCACCGGTTTCGAGGACGGCGTCGATGGAGACGCGCATGTTTTCGATGGAATTGAGCGAATCGAAAACGCGGAAGATGTCGATACCTTGCGCGTGGGCCTCGCGGACGAACTCCACAATCACGTTATCCGGATATGAGGTGTAGCCGACAGCGTTCGCGCCGCGGAGGAGCATCTGAAAGCAGATGTTGGGAATGCGTTCACGCAGCTCACGAAGACGCTGCCAAGGGTCTTCGTGAAGGAAGCGCATGGCCGTATCGAAGGTGGCCCCGCCCCACATTTCAAGGCTGAAGAGATTGGGGAGGCGCTGAGCGATCGGCCGCTGGCGGTGGCCAGCAAATCATAGGTGCGCACACGCGTAGCCATCAAAGATTGGTGTGCGTCGCGGAAGGTCGTATCCGTGACTAGCAGCCGTTTTTCTTTTCGCGCCCACGCTGCAAATTTCTTCGGACCTAACTTCCTCAGCAATTGCCGCGTTCCCGCAGGAGGCTCAATGCCGGGGACGGAAGGCAAGACGGCTTTCTCCAATATCTTTGGGATTTGTTTGCCTTTTACTTCGGGATTGCCGTTGAGAATCACGTCGCCGAGATAAGAGAGCAGCTTCGTCGCACGATCACCTCTCCTGTGCATGCGAAATAGCTCTGGCGATTCATCGAGAAAAGAGGTGGTCACTTCACCGGCGCGGAAGCCCGGATGGTTGACGACATTTTCCAAGAAGGGGATGTTGGTCTTGACGCCGCGAATGCGGAATTCGCGTAATGCGCGGTCCATGCGCTGGCAAGCTTCGGGGAGTTTCGTGCCCCAGGCGGTCACTTTGACGAGGAGCGAATCGTAGTACGCCGCGAGCACTGCGCCTGCGTACGCTGTGCCGCCATCGAGACGAATTCCAAACCCCGCCGGCGACCTGTAAGTCGTAAGCTTCCCGTAATCGGGCGCGAAATTCTTTTCCGGGATCCTCCGTGGTGACGCGGCATTGAAGCGCCGCGCCATAAAGCGGCATGCTTGGCTGCTCCGGCAGCGCGAGCGGCTCGTCGTGCAACCTGTGGCCCTGCGCTACCAGAATTTGCGAGCGCACCAAGTCGATGCCCGTCACCATCTCCGTAACAGTGTGTTCCACCTGAATGCGCGGATTGACTTCGATGAAGTACCAGTTCTGCGCGTCGACGTCGTAGAGAAACTCGACTGTGCCTGCGTTGCGATAGTTGGCTTTGCGTGCCAGGCGGACTGCGGCGTCACAAAGTTCCGCGCGCAGCAAGAGCCGGCAAATTCGAGGCGGGCGCTACTTCGACGACTTTCTGATGACGCCTTTGCACGGAGCAGTCGCGTTCATAAAGGTGAAGCAAATTGCCGTGATTGTCGCCGAGAATCTGCACTTCGAGATGGCGCGCGCGCGGCAAGAATTTTTCGAGAAAAACGCTGGCATCGCCGAATGCGGATTTTGCCTCGCCCTGAGCTTCCTCGAGCAGTTGCTCAAGTTGTGCAGCGTCGCGCACAACTCGCATACCTCGCCCGCCGCCTCCCATCGCGGCCTTGACGATGACGGGATAGCCAATCTCGGCAGCGAATTTGCGCGCTTCGCTTGCAGAATGTGACCGGTTCCTCGGTTCCCGGAAGAACCGGCACTCCGGCTGAAGCGCGCCAGCCGTCTCGCAGCCGTCTTATCCCCCAGCAGCGCAAGCAATTCTGGAGTTGGTCCGATGAAGGCAATTCCCGCTTTTTCGCAGGCGCGCGCAAATGCGGGATTTTCGGACAGGAATCCGTAACCGGGGTGGATAGCGTCAACGCCCTTCTCCTTGGCGAGCGCAACAATTCCTGCAATATCGAGATAGGCTTCGACCGGGCCCTTGCCTGCGCCAACCTGGTAGGCTTCGTCGGCCTTGAAGCGATGAAGCGCCAGGCGGTCTTCTTGCGAGTAGATTCCGACGGTGCGCAGGCCCAGCTCGTTTGCGGCGCGGAAAATCCGAATGGCGATTTCACTGCGATTCGCCGCTAATAATTTTCGAATGGGCTTGTTCTTCCTCATCATGGAGCCGGCAAGAAGCTTACGCGAAACGCTAAATTCTTTCACGCCGGCGCGGCTGAAACACTTATTTCGATTCGCAGGACAAGCTATTTAGATGCGGAGGAAGAGAGAGCGGAATGCCTTAACGCTTGAGCAGCGGTTGCGCATAGCGTATGGGCACGCCAAAGTTGGAGCCACCAAAACCCCTGACTACGGCAAACGTCACGCCGATCACCTGGCCATCGCGGTTAATCAGCGGCCCACCAGACCCACCGGAAGTGGTTTGAGCATCGTAGACAATTTTGTCCGGCAAAATGTCGCCAATGTGTCCTTGCGTGACCAGTGGGCGGATCAGCTTGCGTTGTTCCAGCTCATCCACGATTTTCTTCGGGTCGCCGCCGCTTGCCTTGACGATATCCTTGACGATGTCCTCTCCCGCGCGCGCCAGGATGGCGCTTATTCCGGTTGCGTATCCCAGAGAAATCACGGGCTGTCCGCTTATCGCCGCTTCTTGCCCTCCACCGATCCTTAGGCTCGGACGGTTCAGCGTCGAAATGTCGCCGCGAAGAACCGCTAAATCGGCTTCCTCTGAGATTTGTAATATGTTCAGGGGAATGCCGGTCGTCGCATCGGGAAAGTACGCGGTCATTTCAGCGATGGTTGGCTGCAATCCTTGCTGGCTGGCAGCGCCCAACTCTTCGTTCTTCCACCAGGGCTCGGCGACATGATGGTTCGTGAGGATTTTATTGTTGCCGACGATAAATCCCGTGCCGAAATAATCCTGGCGAACTTCCGGTGCGCGGCCCTCCAGGCTATACACCACGTTTCCGTCGCTATCCTTGAGCGGCTGCCCATCGGGATTGATCGCGCCGTACCGCAAGGGTCGGTGTGAGCTTTGGTCGAGGAAGGAAACCGAGACATGGAGCAGGCAGACACTTGGAGCATTGGCTCGGATAACTCTTTCAGCGGAGGCGGATTGATTCTCCACTCGCTTCAAGCGGCTAGTGGTTTCCTCTAACTCTTTGCGTAACCCGGAGACTTCGCTGGCATCCGCGGCTTCAAGTTTCTGGCGAAGATCGTCGGTCTGCTTTTGAAGCTGTTGTTTCTGCTCCGTGATATCCGTTTGCTCAAGCTCTTTACGCGCTCTGTTGGCTTCCGCCACCAGGGCCTCTTCGGTGTGCACACCATGCTCGAGCTGCGCAATTACGGAATAGGCGCGCCGCGTTTCCTTGTCCGCGCGTCGCGAAAAAAGCAGGAAAATGATGGAGATGAGAGCCGCGACTCCGATGAGTGCGGAGACGCCGATTTTCAGCGCGCGATCGAGAGAGAACGCATCCCGCGTCATTTTCTCCGTAACCGCAATAGCTTGAAACGCGTTATGCGCGATTTCCTGGCCTTCTTCCGCGATGCGGGATTTGCGCTGCAGCTCTTCCAAGGCATGCTTCTCGCGCAACTGGACACGGACGCGGGCCAGCAGTTCGGCCGCGTCCCAGGGACTTGAAATAACATCATCGGCCCCCAGGTCGAGGGCCCGCGCTCGCTCCGCACCGCCCCCAGGCGCAAGGAGAATCACGCGGGTATTGGAAGTCGAACCAAGGCCTTTGATCTCCGCCAGTGAGTTGCAACAAAAGACGTCGGCAAGATCAGCGGAAAGCAGGAACACATCCACGATGCCGCTCTGGACGATTCGGAATCCTTCTTCCTGCGAAGCCGTCCAGGAAACTTCATAACCCGCGGAGCGGAGCACACCTTCTAGTTGCTGACGCAACGTGTCTTCGGGTTCCACAATCAGTATGTTTTCGCGCTTGGGAGACAAGTTGGATTGCTTCCTTGGGCGGGCGATTGGAGCAGCCCCGCCTCGTTCCTTTGACGCGCAGCGCTTCTAGATGGTCACAAGGCATTCATATAGTATCGGGAATTTCAAGAACCTGCTTGTTGTGGCTCGGCGGGAGCCAGCTTTGAAGGGGGTGAACAATTTACCCGATGTATCGGCGTTGGAGCGGGGCAACCGGCGACTAGCGGGAAGATGCTTGCCTCTAGAGGATCGAAAACGGTTTCTCGGCGATGATTCAGTATTTTCTCAGTACGCCTATCACGCGGCCCTGAATCTTGACGTCATTGGCCGCGACCATTATCGGCGCCATTTCTGAATTCGCGGGTTGGAGGCGGATCTTCCCGGCGCCTTCGCGGTAGAACCTCTTGAGCGTCGCTTCCTCACCGCCAATGAGCGCCACGACGATATCCCCAGCGTTCGCTACTTGCGTCTGTTCGCAGACGACGTAGTCGCCGTCCATGATGTGATCTTCAATCATGGAGCTGCCCTTGACTTGAAGCACGAACGAATTCCCGCCACGGGCAAAGTCTCCCAGGGAAAGGGTTTCCCGTTCTTCCACAGCTTCCAATGGCCGGCCCGCCGCGATGCGCCCCACCAACGGCAATTCTTGATTTCTCCTGTCGCTAATCTGTTCCTTCACAGGCTTCGGCAATTGCAGAATCTCAATCGACCGGCTCTGGTTGTAGCCGCGCCGGATGAATCCCTTTTTCTCCAATGTCGTGATGTGCTTGTGGACGGTGGCCAGAGACGTCAGCTTCAGGCCCTTGCCAATCTCCTCAAAACTTGGGGCATACCCGTGCTTGTTGTCAAACGAAACCAGGTAATCCAAGACTTCTTTTTGGCGTTTCGTCAGGGCCATGGCGCGCCTCCTTGAGTTCAAGTTTTCCACAGACACTTTAGGCGAAAAGAAAGCGAACGTCAAGTGGAAGTTGGTTTCGCGTTACTTTCACTTCTCTATGGCCGCACTTCTCGAAATGATATACACACAAAGTATGGGCGCCTCCACAAGGACCTTCCGCTTCCATTATCGCCGCCGGCGTCATCGCCATTCTCGGCAGCTTGTTGGTCATACTTGGAACAGGGATGAGCCTGTTTGCTTTCTTGTTTGTCAACTTGCCCAAGTCTTCGATCGAGCAGCCACCATTCATCAGGACCGTTGGCATCGTCACGATGGCCGTTGCGATGGCTTGCGCCATATTCGGAATTGCCACGGGCATAAGCCTCTTTCTACTCCGCAATTGGGCACGCATCTCCGCCTTGGTCTGGGCCGGCATTTCCTTCTTTTTCGGCCTCATCGGCATTCCCATTGCGATTTTCATGTCCGTTCCGAGGACTTCGAACTCGCCTGGCTTGCCCGAAAATTTCACGGTGATCTTCCGCATCATGCTTCTCGTTATTTATGGTTTGCCGCTAGCCTTGGGTATCTGGTGGCTGATTCTCTTCAATCGGAAAGCAATTAAAGAACAATTCACGCGGATTGCGACTGTTGCTCCCTCGCTTCCTCAGAAACCTCGTTGCCCTGCTCCAATCGCCGTGCTCGCCTGGTTCTTTGTTACCTCTGCAGCGAACGTCTTCATTCTTCCTTTCTTGCCATTCCGCGCGCCTGCGCTGCTCTTCGGTAAATGGGTCTACCCGCCGGCTGGCACGGTTATTTTCATCCTGATCTGCGCAATCATTGCAGTCGCAGGAGTCGGCCTCCTAAAACTCAAACCCTGGAGCTACTCGCTGACGATTGGGCTACAACTTTTATGGCTGACGAGCGGAGTGGTGACGATGCTGACACCCGGATTCAGCGCGAGTTTCGGCGCATGGTCTCCAAAATGAATGAGGCCATGCATTTGCCGCAAAATTTGAATGGTCCGATCGACTTTTCGCAATTTGCTCGATGGGGGATGATTGGTGGAGTTATCTTAGGAGCCGCTATTTTGGTGATGCTGCTCTTTTACCGCGAGCGCTTTCTCCAAGCAGCTTCCGCTGCCATGCCGTGACCCCGCGAATCTGGTCGCGGCTTGCGCGCGGATTCGAGAGTGTCTTCGGTAACGATATATCTGTGTGCAGCAACCTCTCTCACCGCCGCCCGGCTGCCGGTGTGGTATTCTCTTCTGTCGGCTCCGGGCGGCTGGATAAAGGATCCAACCTCGTTTTCGCATTGCCCATCTAATAAATCGAGCCACACTCCCTCAGGGAAATTCGTTCGGGAGTTTAGAATCAGCGGAGCCTTGGCCACTATGTCAACTCTCATTGAAACGCCGCCGGTAAAACACAAGCGCGAAGTGATTGATCGCGCGGTCATTCGGTTTGCCGGCGACTCCGGCGACGGGATGCAGATTACCGGAAGCCAGTTCACGAATACCGTTGCGCTCTATGGCAACGATATCGCCACGTTTCCGGACTTTCCCGCGGAGATTCGCGCTCCTGCTGGCACGCTTCCCGGCGTCAGCGGCTACCAGCTCCATTTTTCTTCAAGCGACGTTTACACGCCCGGCGATGCAGTCGATGTCTCTGATCGCCATGAACCCCGCGGCGCTGAAAATGAATGTCGCCGACCTCAAGGCCAACGGGATACTCATCGTAAATTCCGATGCCTTCACCGATAACGACCTACGCAAAGCGCAGATGAAGTCGAATCCCCTCGAAGATCATTCGCTCGACAAATTTCGGCTGTTCTCCGTCGAATTGGAGCGTTTGACAAAAACCGCGCTGGAACATCTCGGGCTGGATGCCAAATCCATCAGTAGATGCAAAAACTTTTTTGCGCTCGGCATGTGCTACTGGCTGTACAACCGCTCGATGGAGCCGACCGTTCGCTGGATTGATGCCAAATTTAAGAACAAGCCGCTGCTCGTCGAAGCCAACAAGCTCGCAATGAAGGCCGGCTACTCCTATTGCGAAGCTACGGAAGCCTTCCAGATCAGTTACGAGATTCCACCCGCGCAGCTTGCTCCTGGCTTTTATCGTAACCTCAGCGGAAACCAGGCGCTTGCGCTCGGCTTCGTAACCGCCTCGCAGAAATCGGGACTGCGGCTCTTCCAGGGCAGCTATCCCATTACGCCCGCGTCCGACATTCTTCACGAGCTCGCCCAGTACAAAGATTTCGGCGTAATGACTTTTCAAGCTGAGGATGAAATCGCCGCCATCACCAGCGCGATCGGCGCGGCCTATGCAGGCGCGCTCGCCATTACCACCACCTCCGGGCCAGGCATGGCGCTCAAGACGGAAGCACTTGGTCTAGCAGTCGCCGTAGAAATTCCGCTGGTCATTTGCGACATTCAGCGCGGAGGCCCTTCCACCGGCCTGCCAACAAAGACCGAGCAGGCGGATCTTTTGCAAGCGCTTTTCGGACGCAATTCCGAAGCGCCAATTCCCATCATTGCCGCATCGACTCCCAGCGATTGCTTTTGGGCCGCGCTCGAAGCCAGCCGCATCGCCATCAAGTATATGGTTCCCGTGATCGTTCTTTCTGATGGCTATCTCGCGAACGGCGCCGAGCCCTGGCGGATTCCCAACGTGGATGAAATTCCGGCCTTCCCCGTCAAATTTGCGACGGAAGCCAACGGTCCGAACGGCTATTTGCCTTACAAGCGCGACCCGCAGACGCTCGCGCGTCCCTGGGCAGTTCCCGGCACTCCGGGGCTGGAGCACCGCGTCGGCGGCCTCGAAAAGCAGGACGTGACCGGCAACATCAACTACGAGCCGCTCAACCATGAAAACATGGTGCGCATCCGTGCCGCAAAAGTTGCGGCCATCGTTCAGGACATCCCGGATGTGGTTCCGGCCGGCGACCCTGAGGGCGATCTTCTGATTGTAGCTTGGGGCTCGACGCACGGCGCCATCACCGCCGCCTTGAAAGCGCAGCGAGCTCACGGCCGCAAGATCGGGCATGTCCACTTGCGCTATCTCAATCCGCTGCCTGCGAATCTCGGCGATGTACTGCAGCGCTACAAGACGGTTCTTGTGCCCGAGCTCAACATGGGCCAGCTTCTTTGGGTGCTGCGCGCCAAGTATCTAGTCGACGCCATCGGCCTCAACAAGATACAGGGACGGCCGTTCAAGCAAGCTGAAGTCGAGCAAAAGATTGAAGAGATTCTTGGGGAGACCTCTCAATGAGCACCGCTACTTTGCCACCTGTCACACCACTCACCAAGAAAGACTTTCAGACCGACCAGGAAGTTCGTTGGTGCCCCGGCTGCGGCGATTACGCGATTCTTTCCGCCGTTCAGTCCGTGTTTCCCGAACTTGGGATCAAGCGCGAAAACTTTGTCGTGGTCTCCGGCATCGGCTGCTCCAGCCGCTTTCCCTATTACATGAACACGTTCGGCTTCCATACGATTCACGGCCGTGCGCCCGCCGTCGCCACGGGTATCAAGGCGATCCGCCCCGACCTCGAAGTCTGGGTCGCGACTGGTGATGGCGATGCGCTCTCCATCGGCGGCAATCACACCATTCACATGCTGCGGCGCAACGTCGGCCTGAAAGTTTTGCTCTTTAACAACCGCATCTATGGCTTGACGAAAGGCCAGTATTCTCCGACATCAGAATTCAACAAGAAGACCAAGTCGACGCCGTTTGGCTCGCTCGATCGCCCGTTCAATCCGATTTCTCTCGCTATCGGCGCTGAAGCCACTTTTGTCGCGCGCTCCGTCGATGTGTTCCAACAGCACCTGAAGGAAACTTTGAAACACGCTGCGGCGCATAAAGGCTCCGCGTTCGTCGAGATTCTGCAGAACTGCAACATCTTCAATGACGGCGCGTGGTTCAACCTTACCGAGCGCGACGCACGCAGCGAACACATCCTCCACCTGGAGCACGGCAAGCCCCTTGTTTTCGGCAAGAACCGCGACAAAGGCATCCGGCGGAGGACCGACGGCGACATTGAAGTCGTTGAACTCCGCAACGGCATCACTGAATCCGACCTCGTCATCCACGACGCGCATCATCCGCGCGCCTCCTACGCTTTCCTGCTTTCCCACATGGAGCATCGTCCAGGCTTCCCAACGCCAATCGGCGTGCTTCGCGCATGGGACGATCTCCCGCGCTATGAAGACGTCCTCAATCAGCAGATCAAGGACGTTATCGCGAAGCGCGGTCCCGGCGATCTCGCCAAGCTTCTCCGCGCAGGCGACACCTGGGAAGTGAAATAGCCCCGCGCAATAAAAGGCGATCTCCGTTCAACTCGGATAGACAAACGCCGCAGTTCTATTTTCTTGGCCGAGCTTCGCGAAAGTAAACGCACCTCCTGCTGATCGGACAAATCTCGCACTTGGGTTTCGTCCGTTTGCAAATCTCCTGCCCGTGCTTTTTCAAAAGCAGGTAAGCCCTCTGCCGCGCCTGAAATCTCTCGGGAACCTCCGCCGCGATTGCCTCCTTGGCCGCCCGGTAGCCCCTTCCATAGTTCCTGTCTTCCTCGCCAAACAGAATCCTTTGCGGCACGCCCGTGCATGCCGAAGGCACCGCCGCTATGGGCAACATCCCGCTGAACAACAAAATCTTGTCCGCTCCAGGCTCTCCAATCACTGGGAACTCCTTCAACGCGCCCTTGACGCGCCGTAGCCTCATATCTGCCGGCGTCTGCTCGTCCGTTATCAGCTTCTTGAGCGCCCACTTCAAATCCCCGCCGAAATTCTCGTTCGCGATTCGTGCGATCAGTTTTAGCCGTTCCGCGCGTAACTCCGGGAACATTCCTCCAGACTGTGTCAGCTTCGCCAGTTTCGTGCTCGGCGCTTTGAGAATCTGCTCCGGCTTTGTGCCCACCTCCGCCTTCAAAGGCTCGTATCCTTTCGTGCACGACGCATCCGTCGCCGGATACCCGCAGTTCACGAACAGGATCATCTCGTACGGATCGCTCGGCCCTATCGTTGACTGCACGCCATAGTGTTTTTCCAACGCATCCAACACAGTGGCAAGTATTGGCTCAGCTTTTCTCATCCCTGCCCCCGTCGCTCCAAGTCAGCCCTTCCAGTCCCTAACAGGCGTATGATTAGGTCCTGCGATTCTCGCGAATACCGACCTTAGGAGAGACATCCATGAGCCCTAAAAACAACAAGCGCGACGCTTCCTATAATCAACTCGAAGCAGGCACGAAACATGCTCGACCGATTCAACACCAGCATGCCCCCGAAATCCAGCCATACGGCAAGATCGCAAAACTGCCCATCGCTCTCGACGAGCGGGTCTGCGCAGCAAGCACCGAAAACCTCAACCAGCTTCTCGCGGATATCATGACTCTTCGCGATATGTACAAGAAACATCATTGGCAGGTCGCTGGTCATACTTTCTACCAGTTGCATCTGCTTTTCGACAAGCACCATGGGGAGCAGGATGACCTCGTCGATGCGATCGCCGAGCGAATTCAGCTCTTGGGCGGAATAAGCCTGGCGATGGCCGCCGACGTTGCCGAGACAACTCTCATTCCGCGGCCGCCGCGTGGCCGGGAAGAAGCGCCCGTTCAAATCTCGCGCCTCCTCGAAGCTCACGAAATCGTGCTGAAAGAGGCTCGCACGATGGCCAGGCAGGCCAGCGAGGCGGGAGATGACGGAACAAATGATTTGCTGGTTTCCGATGTGATCCGGACAAACGAACTTCAAGTGTGGTTCCTGGCTGAACACCTGGTGGATGTCCCAATGGTTCGCGCCGATAAGGTCAAAGCCGCCACGGCTGGAGACTAATCATTCGTCAGCGCGTGCGCGCAGCAAGCGAAAAAGGCGGGCGCCGTAACTTCCGGCCATCCCGCCCTTTCGTCACTCTTGGTTTTTGACTCTGAATTGGTCGTTGTTTCCGCGGCGGTGGAATTAGGCTCCCGAAGACTTCAAATCATCCTTGGCTTGCTTCTCTGCGGTCTTCGTCTCTGCCTTTGCGTCGGCATCCGGCTTCATGGCGTGGATCGCTTTGCTCAAGCTCATCGCCTTGTCACCGGCCGAGCCCTTGCACGAGGACATATCCGCGCTCGTTTGCACACCAGTCAGGTTCGATTTCAGACAGTTGAAGTCCAATCCAAGATTCTTGGTTGCATGGAGCGCAGCCACGCACTCATCCAGCGCCTTAAAGTTTTCGCAAGCACTCTTGGCGTCCGTATTTGCCGGCAACACCCCTTGGGCTTGCAGGCTGGCTGTCAGTTTCTTGTCTTGATCGTCCTTTGCATCGAGTCGATCGCTCGCTGACTTTGGTTCTTTTTTCACCCATTTGATGGGATTCAGCGAGTGCGGGCTGCTTGAACTCCCCGATGACGCTGATGCCGCTCCCGACCCCTGTGGCCCCTGTGCCAAGGCTCTCCCAGTACCAAACGTAACGCTCAAAATCGCTACTGCTAAAACTGCAACTAGCTTTTTCATTTGCCCTCCGATCGCTCTTTCAGGCCTGACTGGCAAGACCCTCATGGGTCCCATGCATCAGTAGGCCACGCGGTTCTGTCCTTGGCGAGCGCGCGAGTGTAGGGTACTCCCACAATCGGTCAAGCTGTCCGTTTGGACAGGGTCGCGGAAAACCACCGGACGCTCCGCTGCAGGGAGCTTTATGAACGGACTTCTGCCCGCAATGCTTCGAATTGTTTAAAGTTTCGGTTTATTGAAGTGTACTGAAAATTCGGTAATTCCGCTGATTGCTACTGAACCAAACTGCAATCGCGCATGTTCTGGGTTGCGCGCTGACTGCCTCTCCTAGGAACGAATCCGCAAAAAGACGCCGTAAAGGCACATCCCTAGGCCCCCGAGAAACACCAGCGGAGCCAAATAATTGTACACCCACGGACTGAGCTGGATAGGGAGCGTGAAAGGACTATGGCCTCCGGCGAAATAATAGATGACTGCGCCCAGAAGCATGTACATCAGCCCCCGGTGCACTTCGCGGCGGCCCTCCCTGCCTCCTCGGGAGGAAAGACGAACTTCGGGAACTTCCTCTCGGCAATGGGGGCAGCGATTCAATCGCACGGGTACCGGCTTCCCGCAATAGGCACACGGGCGCGACGCAGTTGCTTGCCCTTGAATCACACCACCCATACACTCCCCCATCCTCCGTCACTATTAGCGTAAGTTTGTGGTCCGCCCCCGTCAAGCGCGCCTGCGACTGAGAGTTAACATGGGTCCTTGCCGGGTTTTCTCAGGCCGTTTGGGCTTCTGAAACCGATTCGTTTGTGTTACATCTAATTGCCTAGCGATTGCGCTAACCTCAATAATGGAAGATCTATCCAATCTCGCGTCTTACGCCATCCTTGGCGATGCGGACCCAGTCCCGCTCAGCTTGCTGACCGCATTCCCCGAGCAAGCCAAAACCCTCACCCTGCTTTATGAGGTGAGCCGCGAGCTGACCTCCATTCTCGACCGGGAAGAGTTACTGCGCCGCATCGCGCAGCGGGTCAAGCGCATCGTCAACTACCACGTCTTTAGCGTGATGCTTTGGAACGAATCGACGCAGCTTCTCGAGAGCGCCTTCGGTATGCGATACGAGGATTCCATTCCCACCTGCATGCGCTTGCCCCTGCGGCAGGGTATTACAGGAACCGCTGCCGCCGAACGCCGCGCCGTCCGCGTCGACGATGTTCTCAACGATGCACGCTACATCCGCTGCGAAACCGGCCTCGACACGCGATCCGAACTCGTCGTTCCTCTCCTGCTGCAGGACCGGCTCATCGGTGTGCTCGACCTCGAAAGTACGGAGCCTCAAGCCTTCACCGCGGAAAACGAGCGTATGCTTTCGACGTTGGGGTCTTACATCGCGGTGGCGCTCGAAAACGCCCGGCTTTATGAGGACGCGAGAGAGAATCAGCTCCGTCTCGAGGACGATCTCAACACTGCCCGCGAAATCCAGCGCCAGCTCCTTCCCCATGGCGCACGAGGGATACCCGGGCTTGATCTCGCCGCCGCGTACGTCCCCGCACGCGCGCTCGGTGGTGATTTTTACGATTTTCTTCCTTACGGCCAGGGCAAGCTCGCATTGGCGTTGGGCGATGTATCCGGCAAGGGAACCGCCGCAGCGCTCTATGGGTCGCTGGCCATCGGCACACTGCGCGAACTTGTGGTGAGCAGTACATGCAATCCAGCCTGCATGCTCGAAATGCTCAATCGGCGCATGCACGGTGCGCGTCTCGATGCGCGGTTTATCGCCATGCTCTTTGCCGTCTACGACGCGGCTGCGAACCGTCTCACCCTCGCCAATGCCGGTGGTCCCTATCCTTTGCTGGTACGCGAAGGCCGCACACAGGAGATCCGCGTCGAAGGCGTTCCGCTGGGCCTCTTCCCCGACACCGAATACGCGGAGACTTCCTTTGATCTTCAATCCGGCGATATTGTTCTATTTGCTTCCGACGGTATCTTGGAATCGGAAAATGCCGAGCAAGAAGAGTTTGGCTCTCAGCGATTGCACGCGCTGCTCGCGGATGCCCCCCGGGGGTTTCGGCAAGTGACCTCTCTGAAAAAATAATCTCCGCTACGGATGATCACAGTGGGCTCGGCACGCGTCCGCACGACGACCGCACTCTCCTCGTTCTCCGCGTGACGGGCGAGGGAACCGCCGAATACTCCCAACTTCCCGTCATCTACTAAAGTTCAGGAGAAAAAGGGCCAGTGTTGGGCTCTTCAGCGCCCAGCGACAGCAGGGATGGCTGCTTGCAGCTGCTCGGGATTTTTCAAAAGGGGGAGCCACCTCTCCCGGACAGCGGCAAATTCCGGCAAATGCTTCTTCGAGACCGGATCGGACGGCGGCAAGCCGAGTTTCTCGAAGTTTTTGTACTGTCCCTTTTGCAAAACACGAAAATCCAGGTGCGGTCCCGTTGAGAGGCCGCTGCTGCCAACGAGTCCAATCGTTTTCCCGATTTCAATGTGTTGACCCGCGCGAACGTACATGCGCGATAAATGCAGATACATTGTCTCGTATCCGTTCGAATGGGCGATGTGCACAATATTCCCCTCGCCGCCCTTTCGGCCTGCGAACAGAACCCGGCCGCTCCCGATCGCCTGCACAGGAGTTCCCACCGGGGCGCCATAATCTGTTCCCATGTGCGGACGAACGATTTTCAAAATTGGATGAAAGCGCGCCTTGCTGAAATGCGAAGTGACCGGCGCTGCAAATTTGAGTGGGGAACGCAGAAAGGCCTTTTGCAGGGATTTGCCGTCGGGCGTGTAGTAGCCCGGCCGGCCGAATTCGTCACGAAAAAGGAGCGCTTGGTATTTCTTGCCGCCATTGTCATACTCTGCCGCGAAAATGTTTCCGTACCCTGCCGTCTGGCCGTTTGCATATTTCCTTTTTTCGAGCAAGATCCGGAAGGTATCTCCTTTACGCGGATCGGTGTAGAAATCCAGGTCGTAGCCAAAGATTTGTGCCAGGCGCATCGCGATTTCAGCGGACTCGCCGGACTGTTCTATGGCATTGAAAAGGGAATCCTCCAGCTGCCCGGAAACTACTGTGATTTCCAACTTGGATGGGATCTCCTTTATTTCAGCCATGAAACCTTGCTCTGCCGGCACGATCTTGAGCATGCGGTCCGGGTCGATTTTATAATCGATCTCGCGCAGGACGCCTTCGATGGACCGTCCAACGGTGATCGTATTTCCGGCCCGGACCTGGCGAAGGTTAAACGCCTGCTGAGCCGCCGACGAGGCCTTGGTGGCTTCCTGGTGGCTCAGCCCGAACTTTTCAAGCGCGGAGGTGAAATTTTCTCGAGCGAGAATTCTTTTTTCAGTAGGCACCGTGACATGCTCGTGAATCCAGGCTGCCTCTTCTGCTCCGAGTTTGATTTGATGTTCAAACTCGGCGGAGGCCGCGAGCCTGAGTCGAAAAATATACCCTAGCACGCCGGCGCCAAAGCCCAGAACAATAACCAGAACAACCGCAAAACGACGATTCACGCTTTCCCCCTGCCACTCGGTGTCCCAACCTTCTATTTCGGATGCAAACATCACTGCGCCAAGTTGCGCGGCAAACACGTCTTGGCAGCTTACCCCACCTCACTTTTTAGACTCAACGCAATTCAGCTGCTATTTCGTTTTTGTTTGCTGCTTCGAAAGCAGCACCCTCCGTTCTCGGCGCCGGCCTTAGAAAGCCTCGCGGGCGAGTGCACGCGGGCGAGTGAAATTGCCCGTGATTTCGGGTAGGATGCAGCGATGACTTCGAAGACCCATTCGCGGCGGTCCTTCCTGGCTTTCTCGGCGATACTCCCTTGGGCTCTTCGTGTCCCCGGGGCGACACGAATCCCTGTCGGCCTCGAACTGTATTCCGTTCGCAATGCGCTGAAACAGGACCTCCCAGGAACGGTGCGCGCCGCCGCCGGAATGGGCTATCAATGCGTTGAGTTTTACGCCCCGTACTTCGATTGGACCGAGAGCCAGGCGAAGGAAATGAGGAAGCTTCTGGACGATCTCGGCATCCATTGCTATTCCACGCACAACAACAGTTCGTTTCTCGCTCCGGATCAAATTTCTCGCGCGCGTGATCTGAATTTGATTCTGGGATGCAAATTTGTGGTGGTGGCTAGCTCGCAGCCGAACCCCGGCCTGGATGGCTGGAAGGCCATCGCAGACTCGCTGAACTTCGCCTCTGAACAATTCGAGCCCTCGGGCTTGAAGGCCGCTTACCACAACCATCAGGCGGAGTTCACTCCTGAGGGCGGAATCCGTCCCATCGAGATCCTCGCGAAGAATACGAAATCGAATGTAATGCTGCAGCTTGATGTGGGCACGTGTATCGAGGCCGGCTCCGATCCGGTGGCGTGGATCCGTGCAAACCCTGGACGAATAAGGTCTCTTCATCTAAAGGACTGGTCATCCGAACCCGGGAAGGGTTACACGGTGCTATTCGGTGAAGGAGTTGCCGATTGGAAACACATCTTCGAAGCAGCCGAGAGTGTTGGTGGCGTGGAGTATTACCTCATCGAACAGGAAGGCAGCAGGTTCTCGGAATTGGACACCGCACGGAAGTGCCTCGACGCGTTTCGCACCATGCATCCCGCTTGAACCGACTCATGCGGTGTTGGTCTACTTGCCCGAGATGAGTGGCGTGAGAGGGGTGGTCAGCGCAGTGGATTCCGCGAAATAATTCTGCTCGCGAAGCTTTCGATACATCCGCCCCGCGATTACCGCAGCCATGGGGCCCTTGACGCTGCGCGTGTTACCGCGAAGGAGAATAGCCAGCGCGATCTTCGGGTGGGTTTCGTCGGCATAGGTCACGAACCAACCGATGTGTGACGGTGTGGTGTGATCGTCGCACGTTCCCGTCTTGCCGAGCGGCGTCTCGTCACCGCCGCGGTCGAAGCTGGACTTGCCCGTTCCATAAAGAACGGCGGCCAGCATGCCTTCGCGTAGTTCCGGAAGAAACGAAGCGATGTTCAAATCTCGTTTCACGCGTGGCGCAAAATCTCTTACCTCTTCTTGCGTGCGCGGATACTGCAGGTAGTAGAGTGTCCCGCCATTCGCAAACGCCGCTGCAAGCGCGGCAAGCTGCAATGGGGTGATCTGAATTCCCTCACCGAAACTGGACATCCGGGCAACGCCACCGAGCGCCGGAGGCGCCATGGGAAACGCTCCGGGATGCTCCTCTGGCAAGTTGTAGCCAGCGAGCTCGCCGAGGCCGAGCAGGCGCGCGTACTTGGATACCGTATCGAACCCCATTCGGCGCCCAAGCTCTTCAAAAAAAGCATTGTTCGAGTGCGCCATGGCATCCGTCAAATTCATGTATTTTCGGTAGCTCACCTTGAGCATCGTGTCGCGCGTAATGACATTTTCTTCGAGTGCCGCGAGGGCGATGGTCGGCTTAATCGTGGAACACGGGATGTAGCCATCACCAAAAGCAATTTTTTGGTTTACAACCGTCAGAATTCGCCCTGTGTTTGGATCGACGGCTACAACAGATCCGTTGTAGCGCCCCAGCGCTTCAACGGCGGCTTCTCGAACGACCGGGTCATCGTACGTGGAATTATCAGCACTGCTCGAATCCGCAAAGGTGGGAACGCCACCACGGTAATGGTAGCGCGAAGCATATCTGCGAGAGCGCACAGCGGCTTTCCCCACCCTCGGTGCAGCGGGCACTGGTACGGCAAAAAGTGCCGTCATTAGAATTGCGAGGACTGATTGTGCTGCTTTGTTCACCAAACCGCCTTTGGTCCGCGAATTCCCCGAGCCTTCCCGAGGGCGAATACTTACCTCATACTGTCCCTGCGGTCAACCTACATTCACAAACCGTTTTCTTTCCTATTACATTACATCTGGGGTGTACCCAATCGTGTCAGCACACCTTCAAGTAGCACCTTAACCGCCAAATCGCCCGCACGCTCATTTGATGCTACTTAGCTGCGTGGCGTACGCTCACCATGTTCCGAAGAGAAACACCATTTCTCACCTTGGAACATATTCTATGGATTCGTAGGGATAGTACGCAATAGCCGAAATGCACCAGTACGCCCCTATGTGCTTTGTTTTGAATAACTGCCCCTCAGGACAGGCTACGTTTCTCAGCTGGGCTTGCGACTGGCCAGAATAACCGTCCGAGCATGGAAATAAAGTCGCCCCGTCTCATCTTGAAACGGCCGTGTTCCGCTCAGGTCGTGCAGGCGATCTTCCTCAAGAAGCCTCCGAATCTCCGTGGATCGCTCCGGCGTTACTCTTGTTGTCGCCATCCAGCGCTCCACTTCGGGGGTCAGATCGTCCGTAGTCGTCACCCCGTCCATCTCTAAGCCAGCGTCCCGAAAGAGCTGTAGAAGTTCGCTGATTGGGAGTGTTCGCACGTGCGAGGGGTCGCGCAGAATCTCCCAGCGGTCTTGATAGGCTGAGCGCTCAGGATGTTCGCTCGCGTAAATGTCTTCCGCCAGGACCCTGCCGCCGGCCAGGCAAACACGCGCCATTTCCCGCAGGACTTGCAAAGGCTTCTGGAGATGATGCAGGGCGAGCCGGCACACCACTACATCGAATACCCCGTTCTCGAAAGGAAGATTCTGCGCATCGGCGGCACGGAATGAGACATTGGAGATGCCGCGTTGATTGGTGCGCTCTTTGGCGATCGCCAGCATGGCGTCCGTCAAGTCCACCCCGACTACTTCTCGAGCAGCGCCAGCGAAGGCTTCCGCGATATACCCCGGACCTGTCGCGATATCAAGCACGCGCTCGTCCCCGGTGAGACGTGCCGCCGCCACCAAGCGTCGAATGCGCTCTTCGTCGGTGACCCAAGGATTAGCCGCAAAGGCCTCGGCTTGTGTCGTGAACGATTCCCGAATGACGTCGTTATGTTGTTGTCTCACCCAAAAATCTTAGCATGGGCTCCTCCCAAGCGAGGGGCCGGTCCGGTTCGATGGACAAGACGACTTGTTAGCGCGACGGGCGAGCTTTGCTGGCGTCAGCTGCGCCCGCCGTGGCCGCCGCTGCCTTGATAGGCGATTTGTCGCCGTGCGCAGATGTTGCCGCGTGGCCGTTGGGGCCCGGCGCGGCAGCGTTGGAACCGCCGGGAATCGCGATCTCGAGCTTCTTGCGCAGCGCGTTTTCCAGTTTGTCGCGGATGTCCTTGTTTTCCTTCAGGAACATGCGCGCGTTTTCGCGGCCCTGGCCCATGCGCTCGCCGCCAAAGCTGATCCACGTGCCGCTCTTTTCGAGGAACCCCTTGTCCACGCCGAGATCGATCAAGTCGCCTTCGCGCGAAATGCCTTCGCCATAGAGAATGTCGAACTCAGCTTCGCGGAACGGCGCGGCCACCTTGTTCTTCACCACTTTGGCGCGCGTGCGCGAGCCGACGACTCGGTCGCCTTCCTTGATCGACTGGATGCGCCGGATATCAAGGCGAATCGACGCGTAGAACTTCAGCGCGCGTCCGCCCGTCGTCGTTTCCGGGTTGCCGAACATCACGCCAATCTTTTCGCGAATCTGGTTGATGAAAATCAGGCAGGTGCGCGACTTCGAAACAATGGCCGTGAGCTTCCGCAGCGCTTGCGACATCAGCCGCGCCTGCAACCCCATTTGCGGATCGCCCATGTCGCCTTCGAGTTCCGCGCGGGGCACCAGCGCGGCAACCGAGTCCACCACCACGATGTCCACGCCGCCCGAACGAATCAGCGTCTCGGCAATCTCCAGCGCCTGCTCGCCGTTGTCCGGCTGCGACACCAGCAGATTGTCCACATCCACGCCCAGCTTCCGCGCGTAGACCGGATCGAGCGCATGCTCGGCGTCAATGAACGCCGCCTGCCCGCCCAGTTTCTGCGCCTCCGCAATCACGTGCAGCGTCATCGTCGTCTTGCCGCCCGATTCCGGGCCGTAAATCTCAATCACGCGCCCGCGCGGAAAGCCGCCGACGCCCAGCGCCGCATCGATCGATAAGCACCCGCTGGGAATTACGCTGACCGGCACCAGCACGTCCCGGCTGCCCAGGCGCATGATGGCGCCCTTGCCGTGGTCCTTTTCAATCTGCGATATCGCCGCTTCCAGCAATTTCTCTTTCTCTTCTGTCATTTCACACCTCGGTGGAGGAAATTAGGGAATTTCATTCGTAGGGGCACGGCATGCCGTGCCCGTCCTACTCAAAAATTAAGCTGTGGCCCAAACCGAAAACATAACGGAAGCGGTATAGTAACACTGTAATTATCTTTCCGCCATGCCGTTCTTCAAACCAACTCAGGGCCCTCGCTAACCAACTACGCTAGCCCTGGCGTTCGCAACCGTGCTCAGCGACATGCTCCTTCAACCGTGCGATGGCCATCGCCACACGCACCGCCAGTTGCCGCTCTTCGGCGGGCGATAGGTTCCGGAGCCGAACTAGGCCCCTCATCCTGTCACGCGCCTCGATGAACTCGCTTTCGAGCCTAGCATGTTCCGGACAACTTATCGCCAGACTCGTCGCCGAGCACATCCCGCACCTGTTGAAAACCGCGAGCCGCAACTTACCATTAAGGCGAAGAAAAAGCAAATACTATTTTTCGCCTTATGTTCGCCTGGAAGTTTGGCTATTTGGCATAGCTATAGAATCCCCGCCCCGACTTCCGCCCCAACCACCCCGCCGCCACATACTTCTTAAGCAGCGGACACGCCCGATACTTGGGATCGCCGAGCCCTTCGTGCAACACATGCATGATATCCACGCACACATCGAGCCCGATAAAATCCGCCAGCTCCAGCGGACCCATCGGATGGTTCATCCCCAGCTTCATCACCGCGTCCACCGCTTCCGGCGTAGCCACGCCTTCCATCACGCAATACACCGCCTCATTAATCAACGGCATCAGCACCCGGTTCGACACAAACCCCGGCGCATCATTCACCGCCACCGGCGTCTTCCCCAGCTTCTTCGCCAGCTCTATCGTCGCGGAAAACGTCTCGTCGCTCGTCTGCAGCGCCCGAATCACCTCGACGAGCACCATCACCGGCACTGGATTCATAAAGTGCATGCCCACAAACCGGTCCGCCCGCTTCGTCAACGCCGCCAAGGTCGTCATCGCAATCGAAGACGTATTGCTCGCCAGAATCACCTCCGGCCGCAAAATCCCATCCGCCTCCGTCAACACCGCCCTCTTAATCTCCAAGCTTCTCCGGCACCGCCTCCACAACAAAATCCGCCGCCGCCAATCGCCGCCATGTCGGTCACCGCACTGTAGCCGCCCCAGCACAGTTCCCTTCTCCGCTTCCGCCAGCTTGCCCTTCTTAATCTCCCGGTCCAGATTCTTCCCAATCGTCTCCATCCCGCGCTCCAAAAACCGCTGCTCCACATCCCGCAAAATCACTTTGTAACCCGCTCGCGCAAACACATGCGCAATCCCGTTCCCCATCGTCCCCGCGCCCAGCACCGCCACCGTCTTAATCGCATCAATCGACAAGTTCAAATCCTCCGCGCTCGTATGAAGTAAATAAGATAAAGGACGTTAAGGAAGTAAAGGATGCACCGACCACACTTATTGCTAGTTTCACCTTCTTAATAAAAACGTGGCACCGTTTCAGGCCGGCGGAGCGCCCTCAACAATCTCCCGGATAATTTCCCGCGCCAGCATCTCCTCTTCCGGCGGAACGTAAACAGTCGCTTCACTCCCGTGCGTCTCAACCCGCGCTGGAATTTCATTCTCCTTCAGCGCCTGCACCAAAAATCCCGCGCGCGCTTCATCCGAACCCGACCACACGACGCAAATAGCCGCGCCCACTTTGGACGGTTCCCGCTCCGATATCGTCGGCTCCAAAGACTCATTCTCTGCAATCTCCATGTCCACGGGCTCTTCGTCCAGCAGCTTTTCCAGAATCTTCTCCGCCTCCGCCAATCTCGTCGACGGCACCGCCACCTCGAACCCGAATCTCGCCTTCCAATCAATCGGAATGATGTCCGCCGACGGAACCGTTCGATCATCTCCAGTGGACTTGTCAATAAACGGTATGCCCGCGGTTTGCAATTTCTCAATCAGCGTCGAGTGCAGCGCCGTATCTTCCCCCGCCCACAACATAATCAACGACCCTTGCGGTCCAGAACCTGTCGCCATGCGTTCCTCCGTGCCGTCGGCAATCCACGAGCGTATCTATCAAGTGGTAAGGATACATCCAAACGGTACGAACAAGCACTGCGCCACCCGCCTCAGCCATGAATCGCACCGAGACCGCGCATTCGGGAACCAAAGCAAACTCACCCCAGCTTCACTCCGGCGGAACGCCCTCGACAACCTCCCGCACAATTTCACCTGCCCTCGTTTCGTCTCCCGACAGCACGTAAATCGTATGCTTGCCTCCGCTCACATCCCGGCGGAATTGAATTTGATTGATTTGCAGCGATGCGGCGATGAATTCAGCCATCTCCGGCTCGTCGCCGGACCAGATTTCCGCGACCGAATCCTCCCCATTCCAGTTCTCGTCATCCCCAGTCGCCGCGGAGGTCGAGTAATCGCTTGGCCCGCTTGAATCATCTGCGGAATCATCCCTCCGCGTCCCTTCCGTACTTTCCGCATTCCGCTTCAAGGAGCGCGCGCCGGAATCCAGCCCACCGGAGTCAAATCGCGTGCCGGGAATCTGCTCAGTCTCCTTGGGAAGCAGCCGCGAAGCAGGCTCAATCGCCTCTTCGCTGCCGTAAGCCTCTTTCACCGCCGCCTCGCCTCGCTCGAACATGGAAAAAGGAATTCCGACTTGGAATGCTGGAAAGTTCGAGATGTGAAACAGGTGGTCCTCGCGCCGCACCGTCTTATGAGGAATGCTTTCCTTCTCCAAAAGTTCGCAAATCTCCGCATGAATTCGAGGATCGTCGCCCTTCCAAAAAGAGCAGAAGGGATCTTCGTCCGAATCACGGGGTGCGTCGGCCGCATGCGCAACGATGGCCGCGGCCGGCAACTCGTACACCAGCTCCGCCTCGCAATCCGCGCACCGCGTAAACCCCTGCCGATACTCCGCTTTGCAAACAGGACAGAACATAGCATCAACACGCGATTGTACTACTCGCGGTTGTACCGCGCCGCGCCAAACCCCCCGCCCCGTAGCGCCGGGCTTTAGCCCGGCACTCTTAGCATCTGCCACAATCGCCCGAAATCGTAGAGGTCCGACGTCGCGACGCTCCGCGGGATAGCGGTTCATCTTGGGATTGGTGGTTAACAATAACAGGCCCCACCCCCCGGTTTTTTTGGAAGTGTTGATTCTAAAGGAAAGTGTGTGTCTATAAGTAGTTTAGAAAGAACACTTGCAATGGGTTTTGGAAGTGTTGATTCTAAAGGAGTTACTGGAGATATTATCGGACGCAAAATTTTGCGGTGAGGAGTGGCTAAACTGGGCGCGGTTGGCGAGGTGTGTGGCGACGAGAACATGAAAAATTATGGCATGGAAATGTATTACTGTCAAGGTACAGTACTTGCGACTTATCATTCGAATTGAGACGCGGGAAGTGGAATGGATGGAAGGAGTTGGCGGGAAATTGGGAGTTTGGTGAGACGGGCTGGGGCTGGATAGTTCTGGGAACGTCCCATCAGTCTCCCTCGCTCACGCCGCCTACTTCGACCACAACTACCGCCTCCGCATCGAAGGTAAACTCGTCGAAGACCGACGGCTGTATGGTCATCCTTCTGAGGATGACCGCTCCGCAACCCACGCAAAATCAACACTTACACAAAGTCCTGCAATTCTAAGTTTCCAAAGCGGCTTAGGGATACCTAACTTCTATATCAGCAACACTCACAAAGCACAGAGGAAGCTGACGACGCCACCCACTGGGAACAATTCTTGACCACGGCAGGTTCAATCAGCTGAACCTCCTGGCTTGGGCTGCGTCTTTTCGTCACGCCTCAGCGTATACCCTGTAGAATGAGCGCGACATTTACAATCCTGACCCCGGCAGCGTCGAGGTCGATTCTTCTCTTCTCCGCACAGATGGCCGACGACAACAAGGCCCTCGCCCAGGGGCTCAAGCGCCGCGACCCCGATCTCCTCGATCAGCTGATCGAGCAGTATCAATACCGGCTGTTTCGCTATTTGCTCTATCTGACTTCCAGCCGCGAGCGCGCCGAAGACTTTTTCCAGGAAACGTGGATCCGCGTACTCGAACGCGGCCACCAATACGACGGCAAATACAAGTTTGAAGCCTGGCTTTTCCGCATCGCGCGCAACCTGGTGATCGACTGGCAGCGCCAGAAAAAAATGCAAAGTCTCGACGCACTCACCGACCCGGAAGAGGGCGCGCCCATGGAGTTCGCCGCGGAGAATCAACCTTCGCCGTTGCACCAAGTCCTGACCGCCGAAGCAAAGAGCGGTGTCCACGCTTCGCTCGATCGCATTCCCACCGTCTATCGCGAAGTTCTGGTTCTCCGTTTTCAGGAAGAGCTTGGTCTCGAGGAAATCGCCGGCGTGCTGTCCGCGCCGCTCTCCACCGTAAAGTCGCGGCTATATCGCGGTCTCGAAGCGCTTCGTGGCGCCATGCAAGGAGGCGCGGCATGAACGAAAATCTTCATCCCCGCGCGGAAAAGTTGATCGCGCAAGAGCACGTCGAGGGAATTTCTCCATCCGAGCGCGACTGGCTCGCCGCGCATATCCGCGAATGCTCAGCTTGCGCCCAGGTCGCCCAACAAACGAACAACGCGCTCCGCGGCTTGCGCGGCATGCCGATTCCCCTCCCTCGCGGGCTCGCAGCACGCACCCAATTCCGCGTGCAGTTGCGCGCCCAGGAATTGCGCGAGCGCGAACCCAAGCGCCGCATGCTCTGGATCATGTGCGCGATGTCCTGGGGCCTCGGCATCGCCACCGCGCCCTACGTCTGGCAAGCGATCGAATGGATCGGACAGCGCACCGCCGCTCCATTGCTCGTCCTGGAATTTGGCTTTGGTCTTTGGTGGGCGATTCCCGCCTTGTTTGCGGCGGCCATCGTGGTTTTCGAAAACGTGCGGCAAGCGAACGAACGCGATTGGTCCGGCCGCTAGAGTGGCATGCAAGAAATTGAGCGAGGAATGAAATGACTGACTATCAGCAGAAAGTAAGCGGTTCTTTCAACGAGCGCATGCGCCTCAACCGGCTTCGCAGAAAGAAGGAAAAGCTCCGCTTCTGGCAAGAATTCCGGATCGTCCCGAAAGGGCTGGTTTGGACCGTGGTGGCGCTGTTTCTAATTGCGCAGGCCATCGCGTTTTCCGTCAACTACTGGAATTTCTACCACAACGGCGACATCTTTGCTCCGGAAGTGAGAGACACTCCCTGGCTGTCTTACCTGGCATTGGCCGGCGTGATCACTCTTGTTTCCGTGACTATGGCGAGCTTCACTTTCCTGATCGGCTACGTCAACCGCGACGCCAAACGTCGCGGCATGAACTCCGCCCTCTGGACCCTGCTCGTGATCGTCCTTCTCCCCGCCTGGACTTTCATCGGCTTCCTCATCTATTTCCTGATGCGCGAGCCTTTGCCTTACGACTGCCCGCAATGCGGAAGCTCAGTCGGTGCGCGCTTCAATTTCTGCCCCAACTGCAAATGCAACCTGCATCCTAGCTGCCCCAACTGCAAACACGAAGTCGTCGAAACCGACAAGTTCTGCCCTTATTGTGCCCATGAGTTGGGAGCCGCTCCGCCCAGCGCCGTAGAGCTACCTGCTGTGCCGAATTCCAGCCTGTAGCCCAATGCGAATTGCACTTTGAGAATTTCCCTCCGAAGTCTGCAGGCGGGTGCCATGTAACGCTCGCAACCCGCGAGTGCCATGCGCGCGGCTCCGGCGCGTATGGTTTTCTCCGGGCTTTGGTCGTGCCCACACTCGTTCTTCAGGCAAATCCTCCGAGAACTTTAGGGTATTTCCTCGATGGTTTGCTCACCACGTTTCGATTAGGTTCGCAGGTGGCCCTGCGACCGGTTGTTTGCTCTTGCAACCACCCGCCCAACTCCGCGGGCCCGAGGTGATCCGTGGGAGCTGCGCTGTCAAAATCAATCTATTCCAGAAGACTGAGTTCTCGAGTCGAGATATCCGACGGTGTATGGGTCTGTTGGCGCTGTGGCGCCGCCGAAGACATTTCACGTATTAACGATCTGTGTGTGGGCGGGCTATTCCTTTCCACACCGATTCCGCTGGCTGTGGGCGCGAAAGCCCAGCTTGATTTTCTCGTCCGGGAAGGAAACATCAGGGTCGAGGCTGAAGTGCGGCACCTGATTCCAAGCGACGGACTGGGTTTGAAATTCATCGCTATTTCCGACCAAGACTGTCCGAATCTGATAGCGCTGTTGAAAAGGATCCGCAGTTTGTCGCACTCTTCGTGTGCGAATTAATCTCTAGCGCGCCACAACCAATGGAGCGGGAAGCACTCAGGCACGCGGCGCCGCTTCTCAGCCTCCTTTTTCCTTGACGCCTTGGATGCCTCATAGCATTGTTGCTGCAACTTTGCTGGCGTAGGGGAGCTCCCGTGAGAAAAATCTTGACGCTGTTCCTGGCGATTGCTGCGCTCGCATTCACAGCGCGAATGCAAGGCCGCGCCAAAGCGGCCGACGACGAAACCCAGCTCATCCAGCTCGAACGCTCCTGGAACCAGGCCGAAATGGGACGCAACCCTGGAGCCCTCGCTTCCCTCTTCGACGACGCGCTTGTTTATGTCGATTACGACGGTTCGTTGATGAACAAAGCCGAGTATCTGCGCTCCGTGGCGGACCCGGCGTCCAAGCCCGACCATATATACGACGAGGGAATGAGGGCTCGTCTCTACGGCAACGCCGGCGTCGTCTCGGGCGTGTACCGGGAAACTGGCACTACCAAGGGAAAACCCTACACGCGTCGCGCGCGCTTCACAGACACTTGGATTAAACAGAACGGCCAATGGAAATGCGTGGCCAGCCAGAGCACACTCATTCACTAGGTCTTGTTACTTCAAATGATCAGTAAAGCTCGATGGCGAGAGCGACGGCGTTGCCGCCGCCGAGGCAGAGCGCAGCGATGCCGCGCTTCAGATTGCGGCGCTGCAATTCGTAGAGAAGGGTAACCAAGATGCGCGCGCCGCTCGCCCCAATCGGATGACCGAGCGCCACCGCGCCGCCGTTCACGTTTACTTTTTCCGGATTGAGCCGCAGTTGCCGTGTCACCGCAATGGCCGCGACCGCAAACGCTTCATTCAACTCAACAAGGTCCACGTCCTTGTCCCGATCCCAGCCAGTCTTCGTAAGCAGCTTTTCCACCGCGTCTACCGGCGCCATCATCACCCATTTCGGCTCCACGCCGCTGACCGCCTGCGCAACGATGCGCGCGATCGGCGTCTTTCCCAGGCGCGTCGCGTTCCGTTCACTGGTGACAATCAACGCGGCCGCTCCATCGTTCGTGCCGGGAGCATTTCCCGCGGTCACCGTGCCATCCTTCTTAAACGCCGGCTTCAACTTCGCCAGCGCTTCCAACGAAGTGTCCTCGCGCGGCGATTCATCGTACTTGATGACAACCGGCTCGCCCTTTTTCTGCGGCACTTCGATCGGCAATATCTGCGCTTCAAAGAAACAAGACTTCCGCGCCCGGACCGCCTTCTGGTGGCTCTCCACCGCAAACCGGTCCTGCTCCTCCCGCGTAATCCCGTATTTCTCGGCCACCAACTCCCCGGTCATCCCCATGTGAAAATCTTCGTACGCATCCCACAGCCCATCATGAATCATCGAGTCTATGAGCTTGCCATCGCCGATGCGGTATCCTGTGCGCGCCTGCGGCAGCAAATAAGGGCAGTTGGACATTGACTCCATTCCGCCGGCGACGACTATCTCTGATTCGCCAAGCTGCACAGCTTGTGCGGCCAGCGCCACCGCCTTCAATCCCGATCCGCAAACTTTGTTAATCGTCATTGCCGCAACGCGGGGCGCACACCCACCTTTGAGCGCCGCCTGCCGCGCAGGATTCTGCCCGAGGCCCGCCTGGACCACATTGCCAAGAATGGCTTCATCCACTTCTTTGGAATCGATCCCAGCGCGCCGAATGGCTTCAGCAACAATTTTGCCGCCAAGCTCGACGGCCGAAAATCCGGCCAGTCCACCTTGGAACTTTCCGATAGGCGTACGAACTGCAGAGAGAATGACGGGATTATCCATGACTTCGGTGAACCTCCGGAGGAGCAACGCACACCATTATACCGCGTTGTGCCGGAGCAAGCGCGAGCGCAAGAAGGTGAAGAAGCAGGAAAGGCGGACAACTGTCCGCCTCTCCCGGGAATGTTATTAGTTGGCTGCAGCCGCGTTGGAGCTAGCCTCGTTCTCGTCTGCGCTCGGCCCATACAGGCCCGGAACTGGCACTCCAACCAGCCGGAAATAAACCGTTAGTTGCGCCCGGTGATGGATCAAGTGGTTCATGCACATGCCCCGAATGCAGGCGACCCTCGGCAGCGTAAAAATCTCCTTGCCTCCCGCCAGCAGCTTCCAGCCCTTGACAATCTCCTGGTCGCTCACGCCGGCGAGAGCTGCCCGCGCTTCCGCACTTGCTTTGTCAAACGCAGCGAGAAGCTCTTTCCGGCTCGTGATTTTTGGCGGCTCGTAGGATGGGCCGTCCACCGGCGCATAATCCAATTCTTCTGTATTGATGGTCATCGCAATCCACTCCGGAACCGTACCTACGTGTCCAGCAAGCCAGCCCATCGTTCCGGACTTCTCGTGCGGCTTCCAACCCCACTTGTCGTCGGGTACGCGCTCCAGCACCTTCCGCGTATTCTTCATCTCCTCATCAAATTCTGGCAGCATCGATTGTCCAATCGTCATGTCAACCTCCTGTGCGAATCCAAAAACAGCGTCCGAATACTAGGCGAACAAAAGGCGAAATGTCAAGCTTTATTTTCCCCGCCCCGATCCTCGGACCCGTCTCCGCGCCATCTGCTCCGCCCAAAGAATTCCCGTGGATTGCCGTTGACAATCACTAGCGCCGGAACAAAATATCCTCATGCCTCACCAACTCAATACCTCTTATTTGCAAGACTCCATCGGTCTCTTTCACTACTACAAAAAGTTGGCCGAGCGCGCCATGGCGCAATGCTCCGACGAAGCTCTCTCCACTACGCTTGACGCCGAATCCAATTCCATTGCCATCATCGTGAAGCATTTGTCGGGCAACATGCGCTCTCGGTGGAGGGATTTTCTCACCACCGACGGCGAAAAACCCGACCGCAACCGCGATACTGAATTCGAGACGCCGCCCACCACACGCGCCGAATTAACCGAAATGTGGGAACGCGGCTGGAAATATGTTTTCGATGCCCTCGAACCTCTGACGGAAGCCGATCTCACTCGAACGGTTACTATTCGTTCCGAGCCGCACACCGTCATGCAAGCCATAAACCGCCAGATCGCCCACTACGCTCATCACGTAGGCCAGATTCTGTTTCTCGCCAAACACCTTACTTTCACCAAAACGGGAAAGTGGGAATCCCTCAGTGTGCCCCGCGGTAAATCAGCGAAAATAAACGCCGAAGTCGCCGCGGGCAAAGCTTCCGCGCAAGAAACCCTTTTCTCTTCGAAAAAAGCCTGAACGCCCCTCCAAGATCAACATACGGCCACTGCGACCTGCCTGGCATGCATAGTTGCGGCCAAATTCATTGTTGATGAGTGTATGCCGTGATAGCATTTGCCAAAGGACATAGGATGAGCGGACCGCACACAAGCGAGCTTGTATTTGAAGTCAAGGAAGAACTCGAAGGCGGTTATTCCGCGGTGTGCCTGACGGAGAGCATTGTCACCCAAGGCGACACCTGGGAAGAGCTTCGGGCAATGGTCAAAGACGCTGTCGAGGGATACTTTTTTGACGGTCCCAAACCACAGACAATCCGATTGCACCTCGTACGCGACGAAGTTCTCACGATGTGATGAAATCGCCGAGAGACTTGAGCGGCCGCGAACTTGCCAAAGCACTCTGCCGACACTGGGGATATCGCGAAGTTCATCAGACCGGGAGTCACATCATTCTGCAGACAGAAACGCCCGGGCGCCAGCGAGTTCCCATTCCCGCACATAAGGCACTGAAAGTTGGCACCTTGAACGAAATCCCGAGGCAGGTGGCAAGTCATAAAGGTATAACGCGAGAGTCGATCCTGGAATTAATTTTGTAATCCTGTGGTCACCGTTTCCTCTTCGCCGCAATTTCCGCTACGCTTCTTAAGTCATGGCCACGCTCTTCGATCTCGATCCTCCCGCAGAAAGCGGCCTGCAACTAAATGACGCCCAGCGCCGGGCCATCACTCACGGCGAAGGGCCTCTGCTCGTCATCGCGGGCGCGGGGACCGGCAAAACTCGCGTCATCACCGAGCGCATCCGCCACCTCCTGCAATCCGATGATTCCCTTTCCGGCGAAAATATTCTCGGTCTCACCTTCACCAATAAGGCCGCTGGCGAAATGAAAGCGCGCGTCGTGCGCGCCACCGGCGAGCGCGGCAAGAACGTCAAGCTGGAGACCTTCCACGCTTTCTGCGAGAGCCTCCTTAAGGAAGCCTCGCCGGAACGCCTGATGATCGACAAAGTCGATCACTGGATTCTTCTGCGCCGAAATTTGGAGCGTCTGAAACTCGACAAGTACCGCCGCCTCGCCGATCCTGGCCAGTTCTTGAACGACTTCGTGGAATTCTTCTCGCGCTGTCGGGATGAACTCGTTTCCTCCGAAGACTACCAGCGTTACGCCGACGGTCTGGCCGCGCAACTCGAAAACGAGCGTGCCGCGCTCGACGATGACACCTTCAAGGAACGCGCCGAAGAAGTCGCTCTCCAGCAGGAAATCGCACGCGCTTACCGCGCGAGCGAAGAATTGCTCCGTGAAAAAAAGCGCGTCTCCTTCGGGTCGCTCATCACCGGAGCCGTCGAGCTTCTCGAAACAAATGCCGAAGTCCGCCGTGCGCTTCAAGAAAAATACCGCTACATCCTCGTCGACGAGTTTCAAGACACCAACATCGCGCAGCTCCGCCTCCTCGAACTCCTCGCCGGCGATCAAAAAAACATCGTCGCCGTCGGCGACAACGACCAAGCCATCTACCGCTTTCGCGGCGCCTCTTTTGGCAGCTTCAAACTTTTCCTAGAACGATTTGCCAGCTGGCGCGAAGGCGAAGACTCGACAAAATTCCGCGTCTCTCTTGTCGAAAACTATCGCTCAACGCCCAACATTCTCCGCGTAGCCACGCAAGTCATCGCCCAAAACACCGTGAGTGCCGACTTCCCCAAAAAAGTTCTAAGCGCCAAGAAGGAAGAAAGCGAAAAAGTCCGCATCGTCGAGTTGGAAACCGAACAGGACGAAGCGCGCTGGATCGTCAGCGAACTCCAGCGCCTACACGCAGCCGGCCGCAAATGGCGCGATTTCGCCGTCCTCTACCGCCAGCACGCCCACCGCGACGACCTCGTCGAAGAGCTTTCCCGCCACAAAATCCCGTTCGTCATCAGTAAGCTCTCCATCCTCGAACATCCGCTGGTAAAAGACATTCTCGCCTACCTGCGGCTGATTGCCACACCCTTCGACGACATCGCCTGCGCCCGCGTTCTTGCCGCTCCGGCTTGGTCGCTCGAACCCGCGGACCTCGTGCGCCTCGCCGAGCGCGCGCGCAAGGAGAAGAAAGCGCTGTACGACATGCTACAACTTCCCCAAGGCCAGCTCCCCTTTGACTCCTCGCACGGCTCGTTAGGCCGCCTCGTCGACTTCCTCTCCGAGCAGCGCAAAACTCTCCGCCGCCGCACCGCCCGCGAAATCCTGGGCGATCTCCTCGAGTGGCTCGAGGTCGCGCAACGCGCAAGCTCCCAAGATCGCAAATACGTCACGCGTCTCTCGGAATTCTCCAAGGAGTGGGAACCCAAGAGCGAAACGCGAGGGCTCGCCGAATTCGTCGAGTATCTCGACTACTATTCACAAGCTGGCGGCACAATCAGTCTCGAAGACGACTTCCCAGGAGATGCCGTCCAGCTAATGACCGTCCACGGCGCCAAAGGCCTTGAATTTCCCCAGGTCTTCATGCTCCGCATCAACAATAAGAAATTTCCTACTACGGAACGCTCCCGCGTCTTCGAATTCCCCGCCGCGTTGATGAAAGAAGGCGAGCCTGCCGAGAAGTTTCACATCCAGGAAGAGCGCCGCCTCTTCTACGTCGCTCTAACGCGCGCGGAAAATCGCCTCACTCTCACAACGCTTGCCGACAAGAAGGGAAAGATTCCAGTCTTCATCGAAGACATGCTCATGGACCCCGCCATCAAGCGCCGCGATGTTCACCAGATGAGCCCCAAGCTGCCCGCGGTCCCTCTTACAGCGAAGAAAGAATCCCCGCTCGCCGCCGATTCTCAGCTCTTCCCTGCCTCAGCTGAACCGCCAAAAATTTTCTCCTGCATCGCTGACTGGGCCCTCGAATTCCACCCTCCCACGCCCGAACCGCTCACTTTGAGCCCCTCGGCAGTCAGCGGCTACCGTACTTGCCCGCAGCAATATCTCTTCAGCCGCTCCTGGTCTCTCAAGGAAGGTCCCAAAGCCGTTCTCAGCTTTGGCAGCGTCATGCACACCACCATTAAGCGATTCATCGACCAGCTTCGCAAAGGCGTGAAGCTTCCGTTTGAAGAAGTCGCGCGAATTTTCGAAACCGAGTGGAGCTCCGCGGGATTCGAAGACGACTATCAGGAGTCCGGGTACAAAAAAGACGGCATCGAACAATTGCGTGCTTTCCACGCCGCAATGCTCGAAGCCCCACCGAACGTGGTCGAACAGGAAAAAAGCTTCGAGCTTCCCCTCGAGAACAACGTCACCATCATCGGCCGTATGGACCAGGTAAATTCCCTCGGCCGCAAAGACGTCGAAATCATCGACTACAAAACCGGCAAACCCAAAAAAGACTCCGAGGCCAAGAGAGATCTGCAGCTCAGCCTCTACGCCCTGGCCGCAAAAGAAATCTTCGAGTGGAATCCCGTCCGCCTGGTTTTCTACTACCTCCAAAATAACCAGATCCAAGTCACCACGCGAGACGCCAAGCAGCTCGACGAAGCGCAAAAGATCGTTCTCGAGGCCGCCGCCGATATCCGCGCCGGCGAATTCCCTCCAAAACCCGGCTTCGTCTGCCGCAACTGCGCGTATAAACCGATTTGTCCCGCCCATGAGGAAGCGCTTGGCACTTAGACCCGAAAAGACGTAACAGTTCGATCGTCCCCTGACCCCGCCGCTCGCGCACAAACAAAAAAAGGGCGCCACCCAGCAGGCAGCGCCCTATTGAATTGAATCCCATGGAAAACTCTCTACTTCCCCTTTTTTGGCCCCTTGGCCTCGTCCTTCTTTCCCTTTTTCTTCATGGTCAAGCTCCTTTCACGCGCAGCCCCGGCTGGGCCACCGTCGTTCTCAGTTCGCGAGTCATGACGAGCGCTGCCCGTCATGCCATCTTGCTTCGTATACGGGTGGCGGAGGTAGCTGTCAAGCAGATTCTGTCTATCACCTAAAAATAACTCTTATTGCGAGATTCCGCCGGTGTAGTACCGGTTGCGTGTGAGAATGGTCAGCCCTTCGCGTTTCACACGCACCTCGACGTCGTGGAAATCTTTCGCTCGATTCGTCTTTTGCGGGAAGTACGCGAGGGTGTACTCATTGCGCGCCTCTTCGGTTATCCGGGAGTAGAGCTCTTGCAACGATTCCCTCCGGGCCGCGTAATATACATCTCCCCCGGTGGCGTGCGCATATCCGGAAAGCCGCTCGAATTTACGATCGTAAAAAGCGCTTCCCACACCCACTCCAAACACGGCGATGTTGTGGCCATCCAGCTCCTTGACGGTGTTGTCGTAGGTGTTGGTGTTGTATTTCTTTCCCCCATTTATCCCGTCGCTCACAATAAAGATAATTTTTCGGCGGTTTCGCGGCCGGCTCTTCAGAAGCTCCGCAGCGCCGAACACTGCATCATCGAGCGCCTTGGTGGGTTGCGCAAAGATGGTCCGCGTGGATTCCGGGATCGCGGGCGAGCCATCCGGGGCGTGGCCGTTGATGCTCGGCCCATTGAATGGCCCGCCGGGCGGCATGACGGAAGTATGGCTGTCCAGCCGGGTCCTTTGTAGTTCCGTCAGCAACTTGTCCTGATCGCTGGTGAACCCTTTGCCGGGGTGAAAGAATTGGTCGAATCGGCAGACAAAGGCCTCATCGAGATTGCTCATGCCCCCCACGATGGCATCGAGGCTCTGCTCCACTTCCTTGGCATCCTTTGTTTTCAGATCGTTGTCGATCAAAATGACCATCGACAGCGGAAATGCCTCGGTAGTGAAGACGTCGATTCTTTGCTCCACACTGTCCTCAAAAACACGAAACTCGTCCTTCCCCAGGTCGGGCACCAGCCGGCCATCGCTGTCTTTCACCGTAACTGGGAGGACCACTAAATTCGCGTTCACTATGATCTTAGCTCGCGCCTCGCTCAGCCGAGGGTTGTCCGGTGGCGCGGGCTCCTGGCCCGCCGGGGCGGCCTCTTGGAGCGTCCGCGCAGCCATTCCTAGCCACACGGCGGGCGTCGCAAAAATAATGAGACTTGTCATACCAGCGATTTTTCGTAGACTTTTCATAACTCTAAGGCCAAACTTTCTCTCGCAGCCGGTCGTCGGAGCGTCGCCCGTCGTCTCACCGACGCATCCATCGCACCGCTTCATAGCATCAAAACGTGACAGAAGAACCCCAGCGGACAGTTTCCAGCCGGGCATCTCTCGTCAAGGAAAGTATACATGCCTTCTCTCAAGAAAATGGCTGCACTCTGCGCTGCGCCCGTACTTGCTGCTGCCATGGCTTTTCCCGCTCTGCCGCAAGAGCCGGCCGTTCAAGGTCCCACAATCAAGACCCAGGTAAACCTGGTCAATTTGTTTGTGACCGTCCGCGACAAAAGCAAGCGCATCGTCACCGACCTTAAGCAAGACGACTTCAAGGTATCCGAAGACGGCCAGGATCAGAAGATCGCCTTCTTCTCTAAAGAAGTGACGCTTCCCATCACCATCGGGTTGCTCATGGATACTTCCGGCAGCGAACAATACATGCTTGGCGCCATTCAAGATGGAGCCAGCAACTTCTTGAACCGCGTGATGCGCAAAGGCGACGAGGCCATGGTCATGTCATTCGACCTGGACGTGGACCTGCTCGCCGATTTCACCGACGACCGCTCGCAACTCAATCGCGCCATTCACAAAGCCCAAATCAATACGGGCGGCGGGGGCATCACACCTGGCACGCTGCCCGTCAGGCGGTGCCAAGGGCACCAATTTTTACGATGCTCTCTATCTGGCCTGCAACGAAAAGCTCTCGACCGAAGCCGGCCGCAAAGCTATCGTGGTCCTAACCGACGCCGAAGACAATGGCAGCAAAGTCCGCGTCGAGGAAGCCATCGAAGCCGCCCAGCGCACCGATACCGTCGTCCACATCCTTCTCGTCTATGATCCGCACTATGGCGCCAATAGCAGCATCGCCAAGAAAATCACCGACGAAACCGGCGGACGCATGATCGTCGTCAACTCGGAAAAGCATCTCCAGGAAGCCTTCGACCAAATCTCCGAAGAACTCCGCAGCCAATACACCGTGGGCTACTATCCGACCAACTCCGCCCGCGACGGCAGATTCCGCAAAATCAAGGTTGACCTCGCGAACCACGACCTTAAAGTCCTGGCCCGCAAAGGCTACTACGCCCCCAAAGGCTGAACCACCAACGAGAATCCAACTTCTATCCTTGACAAAGAGGTAGTCTCTCGCGTATAGTATTTGTTAGGTAATATTATGGGCTGTTCCCCGTAGCGCCAGCATCCTGCTGGCGTTTTGCTTTTTGGTAGCACAGGCTTCAGCCTGTGCAGTTTTTGCCATCCAGAGCAAGTTCGCTCGTACGCGATACTGACCGGTTTCACTGCGAACCGCCTGGCTGGCAGCATCTGAAGCCCTTAAACTGCACAATTCTGGTGCAATCCTAAGTCATTTAGAATCAACATTTACAAAGCTGCTCGCAACTGTTGATTCTAGGCAACTTACAAAATTCCTAAACTCTTTGGAATCAACATCTACAAAAAAACCGAGGGGGGAGGGGTGGTTATGGTTAACTAGCCAACGTGCTGCGCGATTACCAACCCATTTGGCGCATCCGCTCTAGGATGAGTCCGCTATAGCGATTCATGTGATCGGGCCGTCGCTTCAGGGGCAACGGCAGAATTGCGGCGAGTTGGGCCGCTTGTTGCCGGTCGATATTCCGGGCTGAGGTTCGGTAGTAGTAACGGCACGCCGACTCCGCGCCATAAACGCCAGGGCCCCATTCGACCACGTTGAGGTAGAGCTCCAGAATGCGCCGCTTGCCGAGGACCAATTCGGCCACCGGGACAAGCGTGAACTCGGCGCCCTTGCGGAGGATGGAGCGGCCGGTTCCGAAGAATAGGTTTTTTACCAGTTGCTGCGTAAGGGTGGACCCTCCGCGAATGCGGCCGCCTTCCATATCGTCTTCAGCAGCGATTTCCATCGCGTGCCAATCGAATCCATGATGCTGGTAGAAGCGCGCGTCTTCCGCGGCGATGACCGCATGCTGGAAATCGGGCGAGATTTGGCTCAGCGGAACGAATTCGTATCGTTCGTGATACGGCGTGTGGTGAATCCATGCCTGCAAGCGGCGCTCCATGTGCACCGCGGTGGTCGGCGGGTCGATCCACCGGGCAGCCACAAGGATCAGCGCAGCAAGCGACCAAAGAAGCGCCACTCCGATGAGAAACCACTCGAACGAAGGATCGGAGAGGGCCTTTCCGAAGCGGGGTCTCCGGGGGTGTGTCTGGATTTTCAGTCACACTTCAGAATAATCGTTTGGGCTGGATTGACAATAGCGCCAGCATGCTCGGGTAGTCGGAAACTTGAAAAATCCACTTGTACGGTAACGGCCGCCAGCTCAACCGGTCGACGCAACACTTTCTAATAGCCTGATCCAACAGCACTTCCCGAGAGAACCGATCTGCGGGGCTGTACTCAATCAGAACCTAGCCAGGGCAGTGTTCCGTTTGCTTCAACACTTGTAAGCGATTTTAGCCTTTGAGACTCCAGCAGTTAGGCTTTGAGCTTAGTGTTGCGTCGACCCATTGAGACCGCCGCGTTAATCAGGCCGCTGGAAGAAAAATTAGCGGAACAACCAAGGTCCAAATGGACGTTTCTTCACTAATTCTCGCGCCTGAGCCTCTATGCGTGTATTCTCCGCAGCCATAGCTGCTTCACCCTCGAAGACCGTGTGCATGTGCCTAAACGAAAGGTAAGGATACTTTCTATAGGACCACTGCGCCGCGAAATACAGTGCGGCAGCACAACCAACCAGCAAGAGAAATCCGGCAACGCTCGGATGGAACGGGAACCCCAAGCTGCCGAGTGCCAAGATGGAGCCCAAACTGGTGGCGACCAAAGCGAGTTTGCGTTTTCTGAAAAAGACGAGCCCGAGGACAATTGCTACCAGAAAACACCAAATCCCGTGGCGATAATCGTGGTTATAAAAGCTAGTGCCACTTGCCACTACCAGCAAGGCAATCGCTGCGCCGGTGAAGCCGAGAAGAATCTCTTTGGCCGTCAGCGTCGGAGGGGCCAAGAAGGCCGATATTTCTTTAGGGTCCATTGAAGATTAGGATAGCGCTTTTAGGCCTCAGCGAATAACTGCTCTCCGGTTCAGGTGCGTTCGCGTGGTCAACTCCTGGTAAGTCGCGTAACCGGAAACTGGCACTTTGCCGAACTCTCGCGACGCATTGACCGAAATTCCATGACCGACTAACATCCTCTCGCACTGCCCTTATGATTAACGAGACCATCGCCCATTACAGAATTCTCCGTAAACTTGGCTCCGGCGGAATGGGTGTCGTCTATGAAGCCGAAGACACCAAGCTCGGACGCCGCGTCGCTCTCAAATTCATTCCGGAAGAAAACCAGCGCGACACCGCGACCCTCGAGCGCTTCCTCCGCGAGGCTCGCTCTGCCTCCGCGCTCAATCATTCCGGAATTTGCACCATCCACGCTATCGAAGAGCATGACGGCCGCACCTTCATCGCCATGGAGCTCCTCGTCGGCGATTCTCTCGATAAACTCCTCGCGGTCGGCGCATTGTCCATCAACCGCACCGTCGAAATGGGCATTCAACTCGCCGATGCCCTCGATGCCGCGCACAAAAAAGGCATCGTCCATCGCGACATCAAGCCTGCAAATATCTTCGTCACCGAATCCAGCGCCGTCAAAGTCCTCGATTTTGGCCTCGCCAAGCTACTCCCCGGCAATTCAGAGGATCTCGCCGGCCATACCCTCGATCACTCCCCCACCGAGGCTCTCCTCACCAGCCCCGGCATGGCCGTCGGCACCATCCAATACATGTCGCCCGAACAAGCTCGCGGCGAAGAAATTGACGCGCGCAGCGACCTCTTCTCCCTCGGCGCCGTCCTCTACCAGATGTTGACCGGCAAACAAGCCTTCCCGGGCTCCACCAGCGCGGTTGTATTCGACAACATCTTGCACAATGCGCCCGTCGCTCCCGTCACTCTCAACCCCGCTATCCCCGCCGAATTCGAGCGCATCCTTAACAAAGCCCTCGAAAAAGATCGCGACATGCGTTATCAGGTCGCCGCCGAATTGCGCGCAGATCTCAAACGCCTACAACGCGAAATCGATTCCGGCAGCCGCCCCGCAAGCTCCCCGAGCGCCGCCGCCCGCGTCTCTTCCGTTTCAGGATTCCCCCACCGGAGTGCTACTCCGTCCAGCAGTTCCGTCATCGTCGCCGCGGCCAAAAAACATAAGCTCAGCACCGGCCTCACGCTTCTGGGCATTGGTATCCTCGTCGCCGCGGCTGCATTCGGCATCTACTCGATCTTTCTCCGCACTCGTCACATTCCCTTTGAGTCCTTCACCATCGAAAATCTCACCAACAACGGCCACGTCTCGCTGGCTTCAATTTCCCCGGACGGAAAGTATCTCTTGCACGTTCGCGATGAAGAGGGCTTACAGTCTCTCTGGCTCCGCCACATCGCGACGGGTAGCAACACGCAGCTCATTCCCCCTGCCGCCACGCGTTACTCGGGGCTGACCTTCTCCCCCGATGCCAACTATATTTTCTGCGTGCGGCGGGATGAGTCCGAGCACACCATCGCCTCTCTCTATTCCGCGCCCATGCTCGGCGGCACTCCCCGTTTGCTCATCAAGGATGTCGACAGCCCCATTACTTTTTCCCCCGACGGCCAGCGCTTCGCTTACTTGCGCGAGCGCCGCGATTCTCCCTTCTACGACCTTCTCACCGCCCACAGTGACGGCACTCCGGATCGCATGCTTTTCAGCAACGTGACTCTTGCCGGCAACAATGGCAATTACGTTCCCGCCTGGTCGCCAGATGGCAAGATCATCGTCATACCGGAGTCCCAATTGGCAAACGGCGCGATCGGCTCTTTTCTCGCGGTGGATGTTGCCAGCGGGAAGCAACAAGTAGTGGCGCAAGCCCGGGACCGCTTCTATTCAAGCGCTATGTGGCTCCCGGGCTCGAACGCCCTCGTGGTCTCCACCATCAATGAGGCAGTTGGGTTGAATGAACAGCTGGGCGTCGTCAGCTACCCGGGTGGGGATTTCCGCTCGGTGACCTCGGACACCAACGTTTACGGGCGTCCAAGTGTTGCCGCCGATGGCCGAAGTTTGGTTGTCACTCAAACGCAATACAATTTTGAACTTGACGTGGCCCCCGCATTGTCTCCCGATACATGGCGCGCCGTGCCCTTGTCTTCGCGAAGCATGATCTGGCGCTGGGATTGGATGCCCGATGGGGGCCTTGTTTTCCCTCAGGCGCCGGACATCCGGGTAGTCAACCCTACCGGAGGCGAGACGGTCCTGTTATCCGACCCCGCGCATCTTTCGGACCAGGTCGTTTCTTGCGGCAAGTACATCGTTTTTCGATCTTCTGGACGTTCCGGTAAGATCGGTTTCAATCTCTGGCGAATGGATTCCACGGGAGCGAATCTTACGCAGCTCACGCTTGGCGCGAACGAAGCCGATCCGATCTGCTCGCCGGATGGCAAATGGGTGTATTACCGCGACTACGGAAATGACCAATTCTTGAAACGTTTGCCGGTGGAGGGCGGAGCCGCCGAGACCATCATCAATTCGGCCATCGGCGCATGGAATATCTCTCCCGATGGCAAGACTATCGTCTCCCTCGAGGTTAGAGAGCTTGATCACAAGCTGGTCCTTGATCTTTACTCGATCGACGATAGGAAGGTCGCCTACCGAGACGTGGATCCGAGGGCCTTGCCGGGGCCGCTGGCATTTACCCCAGACGGCAAAGCCGTTGTTTACGTCGTCCGCGAAAAAGGTGTGGACAATCTCTGGCAGCAGCCCTTCGATGGCGAACCTTACCGCCAGCTCACTCATTTTGCTTCGGAACGAATCTGGCAATTCCGTTTCTCGCAGGACGGCTCAAAAATCGCCATGGAACGCGGCCACAGCGAATCCGACGCCGTCCTCCTTCGCGACACGACCCGCTGAGCGCGCGAGTCCGGGTAGGCCTCTAACGCCCCAAAAAGCACCGTCATTGCAAATTGTTGGAATTACTAAAATCAGGGAGTGGCCGGGCCGGAGGGACTCGGTTGGCCGCTGCCCTCGCGATTGGCGCGCGCAAAATAGCCGCGCCGCGCCCGCACCTGATAGCCCTTGTGGTCGGGCACTTCGATGCGGATACGGTGGTACCGCCCATCCAGCACGTAATTGGTGGGTATGTATGCTATCGAATATTCATTCCGGAGCTCGTCGCCGATGTCCTGGAAAGACTGATCCAAATCATCCACGTGATACGGAAAGAAAGCCCGGCCGCCGGTTTCCTCGGCCAGGTCTTGTAAAATCTTGTCCCCTTCCGTCAGGTGCGTCTTGCGGTCGGCCAGCTTGTCGGGATCAGTCTGTGAAAGCTGAATCCACTGCGTGCTCGTGCTGATGGTGTAAATCACCACGCTCGTCCGCTGGGCCATCTCGATGGCCTCCGAGCGCGTGTGGCTCGAAAGATTGTCGTCCCCGTCGCTGATCAAAATCATTACGCGCCGCACCACGTCCGGCTGATCCCCGGGCGGACGCGGCGGATGGCTCAACTCGTTCTGGCAGGCATCGTAAATCGCATCGTACACCGCCGTGCCGCCGCCGGCGCGCGTCTGCAAGATTTGGTCGCGCAGAAGGCCCCCGTCGCCGGTAAACGCCTGCACGACTTGCGGCTCGTCGTCGAAGGTCATCACGAACGCTTCATCCCTGCCGCGCCGCAGTACGCTGAATAGAAAATTTATCGAGGCGTCCTGCTCGAACTTGATGCGGTCGCGGATGCTGTTTGACGTGTCCACCAGCATCCCGATGCGCAAGGGCAAGTCGGTCTGTTTGCTGAAGTAGCGAATCTCTTGTGGGAACTTCTCGTCGAATACTTTGAAATCTTCTTTCTGCAGATCGGGGACGAGCTTGTTGCGCCGATTGAGCACCGTGAAAAGCACGTCCACCAGGTTGACCACCTGGACGATCCTTTGCTGGCTCTGCGGCGGCGCAGCCTGCTCCCGCGGTTGACCCTGCTGCGGTGGTTGGGGTGGCTGACCCTGCTGCGGTGCCGTCTTCTGGATCGCTTCGGGACGTGCCGAGGCAGGCGCGGGTGCCTGCTGCGCCCGGTCGCTGACCGCCGCTGTCAGCAAAAATGCAACAAGTAGAACAGAAATCTGTGCCCTGGACATGTCTGTTGATTATAGGTAGGGAGCGAGCGCAGCGTCAATTCGCTTGGGCTCTTCTCCCACAACGTCCGCCAGCTTTTTGACGAACTCGTGCAACTCCCGCGGGAGCGGCGCGCGCACTTCGATCCATTCGGCTGTCCTCGGTTGAGAAAATCCCAGCTGTGCCGCGTGCAAAAAATTCCGGCCAAGCGCTGGCATCAAAATCTTCTCCCGCTCGCTTGCCGGACGGTGCCCGACTCGGCTACGAACATGAATCTGGGGATCCGCTCCATAAAGCGTGTCGCCGACAACGGGGTGTTTCACCGCCGAAAAATGAACGCGAATCTGGTGCGTCCGCCCCGTGTGCAGCTGCACTTCCACTAGCGTCGTGCCATCGATTTCCGCCAGCGTTCGCCAATCCGTCCGGGCTTCTCGAGCCTTGCCCGGCAGCACCTTGTCCCGCAGGGCGCTGCCCGGCTTCTGCCGGTGCACCGCCATTCGAGTTCGCCGGTGCAAGTCGCGCCCAATCGCCAGCTCAATCCGCCCGTTCTTTTCTGGCAGTAGTCCCTCGACCAGCGCGATATACGTCTTTTTCACGGAGCGTTGCCGAAACCCTTCAGCCAGCTTCGCATGCGCAAAATCGTTTTTCGCCACCACGATCACGCCAGAAGTTTCCTTATCCAGGCGATGCACTATCCCCGGCCGCAAGGCATCCCCTCCTCGCGAAAGCGCCTGCCCTCTTCCCAGCAACGCGTTTACCAGCGTGCCGCGCGTGTTCCCCGCGCCCGCGTGCACCGTCATCCCCGCCGACTTGTTGACCACAATCAAATCCGCATCTTCGTAGAGAATGTCCAACGGAATCGATTCCGCTTCCGCTCGCATCGTCGGTCGCGCTTGTGCCTCGACGACGATTTTCTCGCCGGCGCGCAATCGGAGCGCGCCCTTCCTCGGCTTGCCTTCGACAAGGACCAGCCCTGCTTCGATTAGCTCTTGAATTCGTGTGCGGCTCAACTCGGGCAGTTGCGCCGCCAAGTAGCGGTCCAGCCGCGCCCCGGCATCGCTCTCTTCAACCTCAAACTTGTGCATGGTGGATGAAGGCACCGGAGGATTCTAGCAGTTTGTACTTGCCGCAGACCAAAGCCGCCCCAATTGCGCGCATTTTTGCACGGGCTCTCCGTGCAGAAGCCGCCTCGTCGCCGGTCAATTCGGCGAAGACGCGTGTTTCCTGGAAATGAAGAGGAGATCAACAATCAAAAGTATCGCGCCGATGGTGATCGCGGAATCGGCCACGTTGAAAGCCGGCCACCTGTAGCTTCCAATCCACACTTCGAAAAAATCCGTGACTGCCCCGTGAATAATTCGGTCAGTCACATTCCCCGTGGCCCCTCCCAGCAGGAGCGCAATCCCCGCGCACGCCGCATTTCCGCCTTGCCATCCCACCAGCAGCCACGCGAGAACGCAGATCACCACCAGCGATCCGCCGGTGAGCAAAGTTCGCAGCCAGGGCGAATGCGAATCCGCAAACATGCTGAAAGCGATTCCCGGATTGCGGCTGTGCACCAGATAAATGAAGTGCCGCACCACCTCGTGCCGCCATCCTTCGTCAGTTTTCATCTCGAACCAAGCCTTGCTGGCGCGGTCGAACAACACGATTCCCAGGGTGAGCCAAAGCCACCGAAGGCGTGACGGCAATTTCATGAAAGAGATGGCTCCGATCTTTCCATTTCCGCAAGCGCTTCGCTGCATCGCTCGCAAACACCAGGGTAGCGCGCATTCTCTCCCACATGGGTCGAGTAGTTCCAGCACCGTTCGCACTTTGTTCCCGCGGCGCCAATGACGCGCAGGACCAATCCCGAAAAAATCTCGGAGCGAAAAGAGTCCCCATGAATTCCACAAGTCCGCAAGTGACCCCTTGAATCTGCCGGAGCTCCAACCTGCGAGACAATTAACAGCGCCGGAAGCCACTTCTCATATTTTCGCAGCAGCCCCAGAAGTTTTGTCTGCGCATCCGAGGTGAACAGTTCGAAGTTCACCTTGGCCTCAAGACTGGAATTGATGCGCTTCGCATTTCGCGCAGTCTCCAGTGCCTTTAACGCCTCGCCGCGAATCTCGGCAAGCAACTCCCAATCGGCTGTCACATTCGCAGCGAGCCCGGTGTAATACTCCTGCACCTCGGAGAACCGCGCGATATGGACACTCCACGCATCTCTTTCCACTTGCGGCATATGCGTCCAAATCTCTTCAGCGGTAAAGACGAGGATAGGCGCGGCAAGTCGCACCAATGCACTCGTGATTTTCCAAATTGCCGTTTGTGCCGAGCGCCGGGAAGGATTCCTTGCCGCTCTCGTGTACAGGCGGTCCCTCAATACATCGAAGTAAAATGCGCTCAAATCAACCACGCAATATTCATGGATCGCGTGATATACCCGATGGAAATCGTAGGCCGCATACCACTCGCGGCAGTTCTTCACCAGGCCGGCCGCTCGTTCCGGCATCCGTCGGTCGCAATAGACCGGCTTGCGGCCACGGTAGACGAAGCCCTTCTCCATAAATTCGAGCAGCGCCCCGGCGATCGTGGCTTCGTAATCGTGGCTCATCGTCAAATACGGATCATCCCACCGGCCCAGCACTCCCAATCGCTTGAAATCCCGCTTGTGCTGCTCCACGTAACGCGTCGCAAACTCCCGGCAGAGCCGCCGAAATTCCGCGGGCGCAACTTTCCCTTTCCCGCCAAGTTCCTTTTCCACCTGCGTCTCAATCGGCAACCCATGGCAGTCCCACCCTGGCACGTACGGCGCGTAATGCCCAGCCATGCTCTTGGACTTGACGATCATGTCTTTCAGAATTTTGTTTAGTCCGGTGCCCAGATGAATCGTCCCCGTCGGATACGGCGGCCCGTCGTGCAGAACAAACCGCGGAAAGCCTTTTCGCGCTTCAAGAATCTGCTCGTAAAGATGTGAATCCTCCCATGCCGCAAGCTGCTTTGGCTCATTCAGCGGAAGTCCCGCCTTCATCGGAAAATCTGTTTTTGGCAGGTTTAAAGTTTTCTTGATTTCCAGAGGTTCGCCCATGGATGTGTGTGACCGCAGCTTTGCCGGCTCGATTGGAAAGCCGTCCCTTGGTTCAGGTATTCAGCCGGAAACATCGCAAAGCGGTGTAATCGCGTATGTTACAATGATTGGGAGGCGGTGTCAGCGGCCGGGGTCGCGCAACCTTTCCCGGCCGCGCGAATCTTATCGGTGAGGACACCCTACGCAGTAAATCTGCGTCTAAATCAGGGGGAAGATGGTGCCGGGCCTAATCGTCAATCTCGTTCCAGCTGAACTAAAGAAGCCCAGCGTGTCCGCCTCCGGCAACCAGGCGGTTCCAGTACCTGCTGCGGCGGTTCCCAAGTTTGGCGCGCCAGCCCTCCTCATTCCCGATAATTTTTGGTCCAACCTCAAACAGTTTCTGACCGAACGTCCCGTAAAAGTAAGGGAGCGTGCTGACGCGCCCTTTGTGAAGCCAGGGTTTGGGGCAGGCGTTTTTGACAATCTGAAGGATTTCTTCAGCTCGCGGCCGGTGCCAAAAGGCCCGGTGAACAGCCGGTTGGCGGTCTCTTGGGGAGCAAATTTCGGAGGGTTTGGGTCGCGCATCAAAGAGGCTTTCTTCCCCGCGAAGCTTCCGCCCGCGAATTTTACCAGCAAGCCGATCAGAGTGAAAGACATCTGGACGAAGGACGAGAACTTTCGCTGGACGCAGGCGATCTCTTTCGCCATTCATGGCAGCGTTTTCGCACTGGTCATTCTGATTCCTTTGTTTTGGCACTTCTCGTCTCCAACCCAAGCAAAAAATAAGAATGTAGATGTGACCCCGCTCGATATTTCGCCGTACATGGCGAAACTCCCCGCGGGAGCGAAGAAGGCCGGCGGCGGTGGCGGCGCAAATGACCACACGCTGGCTCCGGTCAACAAAGGCAAGTTGCCCAAGTTCCAGTGGACGCAGTTCACGCCACCCCAAGTGAAGATTCAAAATCCAGCGCCGAAGCTGGCCATGGATCCTTCGTTGCTCGGTCCACCCGATCTGAAGGTGCCGAATCTTAATGCGGCGAACTTTGGCGATCCAATGGCCAACGGCGTGAGCGATTCTCTCGGTCATGGCAATGGCACCGGCATCGGCAGCGGAACCGGCGGCGGCCTGGGGCCTGGGGAAGGCGGAGGCACGGGGGGCGGAGCGTTCCGCGCCGGCGTGAATGGAGTTGGCGTTCCGGAATGCATCTATTGCCCGCCGCCGCTTTATTCGGATGACGCGCGGAAAGCGAAATACATGGGCTCGGTAGTGCTGCAGGTTACCGTGACCGCGGATGGGCGGGCCGTCAACATTTCTATCGTGAAGGATCCTGGGATGGGCTTGGGAGAGAAAGCCGTCGAGTCCGTGCGCACGTGGAGATTCAGGCCAGCCGCTGGACCTAACGGCAAAATTATTCCGGTAATCGTGCCTATCGAAGTAACATTCCGGCTCTATTAGTACCCGCATTTCAATTCATTCCTGCTAATCGCTCCAGTTGCTCATTTTCCATTTCAGATTGCTCGAATGCTCAAACTTTCTTCCGCGGGCAACCAATCCTCACTTGCAAACTTCTGACTAGCCGACTGGCGCCCGCCCGCAAACGTTTTTGGGCCGAATCGCGAGGCGGAGACGGAGGCCTGCGAATGCGCGATCCATTTCTGCGCTCCTTTTCCGGGAACAACGCGCCCACGGAATCCCTTTCGACAGAGTCTTGGTTGAATCGCGTTCGAGAAAATCTCGGGCAACTGCTTGTCCCTTCGCACTTAAAGCCTTCTTCGGCGAATGGCGCGCCGATTCATCTCCTGAAGTTCGACAAATCGCTGCGGCCGGCGCGCTCCCAAGGAGCCTCGCTGCTCACGCATGCCGCGGTTTTCACGGCGATCGTCGTTCTCCTGACGAACCCACGGGGAGGACCAAAGCACCTCATTCCGGGCGAAACTACCACGCTGGGCCCGGTCACGTACTCCGCGCCGGTCATCCGTAGCCTCACTAGCGAACATCCCACAGACGGGGGTAGCCGGGGAGGCGGCCAAAACCCGATTTCCGCGACTCGTGGAAATCTCCCGCCGCTTTCCTCCATCGTGCTGGTTAGACCGACACTCCCGCAAGAACAGCATCCCAACTTGCCCGAGCCGCCGACGATTTTTGATCCAAGCGCAGCGCTCGTCCTTACTTCCACGGAAAAAATGGGACTCCCGTGGATGACCACAGACACGAACTCCCCTGGCCCAGGCAAGAGACACGGTATTGGAGCCGGGGCTCGCGATGGTCTTGGTGACAATGGAGACGGTCTGGCAGGCGACGGCACCGAGCGTGGTCCTTACGGGCCAGGGTTCATTGCCCCTGGCTGCGCGTATTGTCCCTATCCGACGTATACCGACGAGGCGAGGCACGGCAAAGTTCAGGGTGCGGTGACGCTGCAGGTCCTTGTGGGTACGGATGGACGGGCGCAGGCTATCCGCCTCGTCAAAGGTATCGGGTTTGGCCTCGACGAGCGCGCGGTGGAAACCGTGCGGGGCTGGAAGTTTATTCCAGCACGAGACGGAACCAAGAGAGCTGTCGCAGCGTGGGTCACGGTCGAAGCCGTTTTTCGCTTGTTCTGACATTTTGCAGGATGGAGGGTTATTCAAGAAACACAGACGCCGCTTCTGGTATCTGGCCTCTGAACAATCTGTTAGGATTCGGGCATGAGAAGAGCAACCGGTATTTCGTTAGCTATTGTCGCTGGTTTGGCCTGTGTGGCGCATGCGGCGCGGGCGCAGAACTCCGCAGGTATGCTGGATATCACGGCGCGCATCACGCCGACGGCGGCGCGGCCAGAACCCGTGCGGCAATTCACTTTCTACATTTTGACCAAGAGCTACGCGGACATCGTCAAGGAAGTCGAGGAGGGAGACGCACTCCCGCAGCGCGATGAATTTATCGACAGCTTGAAAGTATCGAAAGAATTGAAGGAGTGGCTGAAGTCCCACGAAACTCTTGACCTGACCATTCCCGAGTTGGACAAAATGCTGAAGGCCGACGACATTATCAGCACACCGGAATTTTTACAGGCATACCAGCGCTCGAACGGCGGCGGGGTTACAAACGGGCTTCCGAGACCGAAATACAAGGACGCTGACAAAACAGAACATCCGGAGAAGTATGAGAAAGAACAGCAGGAGTATTACATTGCGCTTAAAAAGTTCATTGAAAAGAATCCGGGAACGCTTTCCGGAGTCGAGATGGAGCTGGACGGCGTAAATCCCCAGCGGAAGTGGGCGCTGCTTCAGAGCAACCACAAAAAGCGCATACAAAAATTGGCGCCGGAAGTGGCGCAAAAGAAGTATCTGGCCACCAAAGTGGACACGGACCTGGATGGGCACGCGTTTATACGCAATATGGCGGCTGGCAAGTATTGGATCAGCTCGCTGAACTTCGATGCGAACGCGGGCGACTCGCGGATGCGCTGGGATGTGCCCATTACGATCGAAGCAGGCCAGACTTTCCGGATCGAACTCACCAATCTGAACGCTACGGACACACTGGCAGCATTGACACCCTAGGGCGCCCAGGCCGCAGCCATGGGCACGCCTCTCCTCTGGCTCGTCTTCAATCTGTTCGTACTCGTTACGATTGCGCTGGATCTTGGTGTCTTCCACCGGCGCCCGCACAAGATGAAAACGCGGGAGGCCCTGACCTGGACGCTCGTCTGGGTTGGTTTGAGCGTCGCTTTCGGCTTCGGCGTGATGCATTACTCCGGCGCGCAGCGAGGACTGGAATTCTTCACCGGCTACGTCATCGAGAAAGCCCTCAGCGTCGATAATCTCTTCCTATTTCTAGTGATTTTCCGGGCGTTCGCCGTAGCTGAAAACATACAGCACCGCGTGCTGGAGTGGGGCATCCTCGGGGCGCTGGTCATGCGCGGCGCGATGATTGCCGCGGGGGCCGGCCTGATCGAGAGATTCAGCTGGGTGCTGTATGTTTTTGGGGCATTTCTTGTGTATGCGGGATTGCACATGCTGTTCGAGAAGAAAGAGAAGATGCATCCCGAGCGCAACCGGATTTCAGTCTTCGCGAGCCGGCATCTGCGCGTCACGCATGAGTATCGCGGCGGAAGTTTCTTTGTGAAAGAAGGCGGAAAGCTTTTCGCGACACCGCTATTTGTAGTGCTGCTGGTCGTGGAGATTACGGACGTCACATTGGCGGTCGATTCGATTCCCGCCATCTTCGGCATCACGCGCGATGCATTCATCGTGTATACATCCAACGTGTTCGCCATTCTGGGATTGCGCGCCATGTATTTTCTGCTTGCAGGAGTGCTTGGACGGCTGCGCTTCCTGACGGCGGGGCTTGCGTTTGTGCTGGCGTTCATCGGTGCGAAGATGATCGTCGAGCCGTGGATACACATTTCCGTCGAGATTTCGCTGGCGGTTGTGGCGGGGATGCTGCTTGTGGCGCTCGCCGCATCCTTGCTCGTTCCTGCCAAACCAAGTAAGTAAAGAATCGCGAGCGCTAGACTTTCAGCTTCGCTTCCAGAACGTCCCACTGCCGAATTTCGGGAGATTTCGCAAACAGTTCCGAAGGGTGACTTCGCGCGCTATAGACGACCGCGGTCCCGTTCAAAGGTCAATCCTCTTCGAACATCAGCTCGTCGACGTAGCACCACATCCAGTTTTCGCCGGGTTCGAACGAGCGGATGACGGGATGCTTGGTGGCGTGGAAGTGTTTGGTGGCGTGCTTGTTCTTCGAGGAATCGCAGCAACCCACGTGGCCACAGGTGAGACAGAGGCGGAGGTGGACCCAAGTATCGCCCATCTTGAGGCATTCTTCGCAGCCCTTTGATTTAGGTTTGGCGGGGTGAATCTGATCAATGTGATTACAAACGTCGGCCATGGATTCCTCCGCAAGTATTTAATGCGACGACTGAATGGGAATGCGCACTTGAAAGCGAGTGTTGCCGGGAACGGAGGTGACGCTGACGTGGCCACCCACGTTCTTGATGATGCGATTGACAACATCGAGGCCCAGGCCTGTGCCTTCGCCGACGCCCTTGGTGGTGAAAAATGGATCGAAGATGCGCGGCATCGCGTCCGGTGGAATGCCAGCGCCATTGTCGGCGATTTCGACCAGGACGAAATCGTTCTCGCGGGCGGTGCGGATGGTGAGCTTGCCGTTACCGTTCATCGCGTCGGCTGCGTTGTCAATAAGGTTGGTCCAAACCTGGTTCAATTCGCTGCCGCTCGCCATCACTTTGGGAAGATTGGAAGCGTACTCGCGGACGACGGTGATGCCGCGTTTGAGCTTGTGATTCATGATGGTGAGAGTTGTTTCGAGGCCGCGCTCGATATCAACTTCCTGCATGGGACCCTGGTCCATGTAGGAATATTCCTTGATGGCTTTGATGAGATCGGATATGCGAGCGGAGCTGTGCTCGAGCTCTTCGGCAATGCGTTCCATTTCGAGGAGTGTGGCGAAGCGGGTGAGCTCGGGGCCAAGTGATGCGCCTGCGGCAGCCGCAAAGGATGCCAGTTGAGAATCGGTGAGGCCGGCGTCCGCCAAGGATGGTGAGAGTTTCCAAGCATCTGAGACTTTGTGCGATTCGAGCCAGGATTGAATAGCTTCTTCGCGCTCGACGCGGGCAAACTCGTCCTTAAACTGGGCGGGCTTGAGCGCAGAGCGAATTTCTTCTTCGCGCTGGGCCAAGAGCCCGCAATCTTCGGGGCCGATCTCTGTGCTGCGAGCCGCTTCGCGCAGGCGAGCCAAACAATCGCGCAAAGAGGCGGCGGAACGGCGCGCGGCAGCGGAAGGATTATTGAGTTCGTGGGCGAGGCCAGCGGAAAGTTTGCCAAGCGCGGCGAGTTTCTCGTGTTGCTGCTCCGTGCGTGTGACACTGCGAACGCGGTCCGTGAGCAAACCCACGAGGCGGCGGGTAAGTTCCGGCATTCTGCGGAAGAGTTCCGGGAATTGACTGACGGGAAAGGCAAGAAAATGTGAGGGAAGAATGGCGCGGCCCGTGACGGTGATCACTTTCAGCCGGGAGAAAGGAAGCATCCCGGTGACGTCTCCGGTGGTTATTGTAAATACGGGGCCGTCGGGACTGCCGTGCTCGGCTCTAGCTCTCATCTCGCCTTCGAGCATGATCATCATGAAGTCTGGCGGGTCGCCTTCGCGCATGATGATCTCGCCGACGGCGGCGCGGTGCTCCTGGCATTGGGAAACAAACCATAGCAGTTCCTCGCGAGGCAGATCCTCGAAGACGTGAATCTTGAGCAGTTTGGTGAGTAGTTCCTCGGGGGACGATGGCACGAAAGTTTCAGTCATGCGCGTCCTGCTCTCCTGGTGGCGGGGCTCATTGTACCTTGGCCAGATATTGATGCATGAATTGGACGACGACGGCGCCTTCGCCGACGCCGGAAGCGACGCGCTTCACGGAGCCGTGGCGGACATCGCCGACTACGAAGATGCCCGGGACGTTGGTTTCCAGCAAGCCGGGATCGCGGTCGAGCGTCCAGGAGGCTGGGCGCTTGCCGTCGCGAAGCAGGTCGGGGCCAGAAAGGATGAAGCCGCGTTCGTCGCGTTCAATGAGATCGCCGAGCCATTGGGTGCGCGGCTGCGCCCCGATGAAGATGAAAAGGCTCGAAGCGGGAAGCTGCTGGCGGGTTCCGGTTGTCTCGCAAAGGACGCTGATTCCCGTGAGGCGCGTCTCGCCCTGGACTTCGACGACGGAGGATTGCGTCCAGACTTCGATTTTGGGAGTTTTCTCGATTTGCTCGATAAGATAGTGAGACATGGTGCTGGCCAAGGATGTGCCGCGCACGAGCATGATGACTTTTTCCGCGAATTTCGAGAAATGCATGGCGGCCTGGCCGGCGGAATTGGCGCCGCCAATGATGTAGACCGTTTCACCGCGACAAGAAATGGCCTCTGATGTGCCGCCGCCGTAGTAAACTCCCGCGCCCTGAAGGCGATCGATGCCGGGAACGTCAAGCGTGCGCCACTGAACGCCCATCGCGAGGAGCAAAGCATTGCAGGAAATTTCGGCGCCATCGGCAAGTTTGACGAAGCGATATGGGCCGTCCACGCGGAGGCCAACGACATCCTGGGGCGAAAGAATTTCGACGCCAAAACGTCGAGCTTGCGCGACGGCTCGGAAGGCCAAGTCCGCGCCTGACAAACCCGATGGAAAGCCGAGATAGTTTTCGATGCGGGAACTGAGGCCGGCCTGGCCGCCGGGAGCTTCGCGCTCGATCATGACGGTGCGCAAGCCTTCCGAGGCGCCATAGACCGCGGCGGCGAGGCCCGCTGGTCCACCGCCAACGATGGCGAGGTCGTAAAAATCAGTTTGGGCGTGCGTGCGCAGACCGACTTTGTCCGCGACTGTGGGAAGGGGTGGTTCAGCCAGCCGGGTGCCGTCGGGAAATAAAATCAATGGGAGCGTTTCTGCCTCGGGCCCGAGGGAGGTGATGAGGGTGCGCACCTCCGGGTCGGTTTGCGCAAGCTCAACGTCAATCCATTGATAGGGGACCTGGTTGCGCGCTAGAAAATCGCGCAGTTCGTAGGAGCGATTAGACCAACGCGTACCGAGGACACGAATGCCTTCGTAAAGTGGGCGGAAGGTGGAGTTCCAGTCGGTAAGCAGGTCATCAATAGCGGGAAAAAGTTTCTCTTCGGGCGGATCCCACGGTTTCATCAAGTAGTAGTGGATGCGTGCCTCGTTGATGGCATCAATGGCGGCGGTGGTGTCGGCGTAGGCGGTGAGGAGAGCGCGCTTAGCCTGGGGATGAATTTCCATGGCTTCGGAGAGAAAGCCGACGCCGTTCATTTGTGGCATGCGCTGGTCAGCAAGGAGCAAGGCGACAGGATTGTTGCGGGCCTTGAGTTCACGAAGGGTGGAAAGAGCGGCGCTGCCCGAATTGGCGCGCATGACGCGGTAACGGTCGGAATAATGGCTGCGAAGGTCGCGCTCGATGGCTCGAAGGACCTCCGGGTCGTCGTCGACGGTGAATAGAACGGGTTTCGGCATATTCCTCAGATGATTTGAAATCGGAAATTGGTGCAACTTTCGCGCCGAATTTAAACAGGCGGCTGATTCCAACCCGGTCTTCAAGCTACAATTCTTGGGACTACTATGTCCAGCGCGTTAACAACAGCGATCGCGGGTCTTGGTTCAGCGGAGTCGTCCACGCACGACCGCGCGGCGGCGGAGATTTATGCCGCGGGGCGGAAGACCGCAGAACAGGCGGTTGAGAGTTGGCGGACGGACGAAGAGCTGGCGAGATTGCTGCTGGGGAAGGAGAGGGAGCTGACTGTGGGCCTGGCGGTCCAGCGGGAAACATTTGCGAAGATTCGCGCGGTGAATGGCGTTGCGCGATTGGCGGAAGTGCCGTCGGATCAGGATGCGGAGGAGTTTGAGCTGCACTTTTCCGGCGGGGTCTCCTTGGACATACTGACGTCAAGGGCGCCCGGGGGTGATGGAGCGATTGCGCGGTACTTGGGAAAATTTGGAGAAGGCGTGCAGCAAGTGGAGTTCCGATGCTTGGACGTGGAACGGGCGACGGAGATTTTGAAGGAGAAATTTGGAGTCACCGCGGTTTATCCGGAGACACGACCGGGGGCGGATGGGACGCGCGTTAATTTCTTTCTTGTGCCAGTACCCGACGGCGGGAAAATCCTGATCGAGTTCTACGAGTCAAACACCAAAGACAGCAAGAAATAACTTAGGCACCTTTGGCGATATCACTCCAGGCGCGCAGGATTTCGCCTACCGTCCAGGCTTGGGCGATGCAGCCACGAGGAGTGTGCGGCGGGTCGCCATCGAAAATTTCGGCAAGAGTGCCGAGGCCGTATGCACGGATGTTGCTTCCGAGAGGCTCAAGGTAGCGGAGCGCGGCGGGGAGGTCGCCATAAACGCGGAAATGCGCCAGCGCGAAAGGCCCTAGCAGCCATCCCCAAACAGTGCCTTGATGATATGCCGCGTCCCGCGAGCGCTGATCGCCGCCGTAGTGGCCCTGATAATTGGGTTCGCCATGCGCGAGGCTGCGCAAGCCGTGGCAAGTTAGAAACCGCTGCGCGCAGAGATCGACGACGGATTTTTGCTGGTCCTTGGAGAGCGGGCTGACGGGCAAAGACACGGCAAGAACTTGGTTTGGGCGGAGGGCGGCGTCCTTGCCGGTACTTTTTCCTCCGCCAATTCCTGCTCCCCGGACGTCGATCACATCGAAGCAACAATTTCGCTCTGCGTTCCAGAATTCCTGGAAGCTGTTTTTGGCCTGCGCGGAGAGGCGTTCGTAGCTGTCCGCAGATTTGTTCTGCAGGCGCGCGAACTGCGCCATCGTTTCAAGGGCGTTAATCCAGAGTGCGTTTATCTCGACCGCCTTGCCGGTGCGCGGCGTGACGACCCAGTCGCCGATCTTGGCGTCCATCCAGGTGAGCTGAATGCCCGGACCTCCGGCGTAGAGAAGCCCATCGGTGGAATCGACGTGAATGTTATAGCGCGTGCCGGCGATGTGGGCGTCAATCATGCCGGCAAGAATCGGATACAACTTCTGCAGCGTCGCGTTGTCCTGCGTGGCGGCAAAATATTGGCGCACGGCTTGGAAATACCAGAGCGCGGCATCGACGGTGTTGTATTCCGGCTTGCCGCCCGCGTCGGGGAAATCGTTTGGAAGCATCCCGCCGTCAACGTAGCGAGCAAAGGCTAAGAGAATTTGGCGAGCGATGTCGAAACGGCCGGTGACAAGCGTGAGGCCCGGCAGAGCGATCATCGTGTCGCGTCCCCAATCGCCGAACCAGTGGTAACCGGCGATAATGCTACGGCCGTCCGGCTCGCCAGGAAGGCTGCGCCTGACTATAAATTGACCGGCGGCAAGAACAAGTTGGCGAAACCATGCGGGAGCATTCGCCGCGGATTCTTCGTTCAGCGCCCGCCAGGATTTGAGCAATGTCTCTTCATGGCCGGCGCGTTGGGCGAGTGAGGCTGCGCCATCGAGTGAAGTAGCTGCTTCGGTGGTGACTACGATGGCGAGAGTTTCTCCAGGATCCAGCGTGGCGCGAAAGAGAGCTGCGAAGAGACGGTCTTCGCGGTCGTCGAGGCCGCGTTCTGTTTCGCGCGGCAACAAACAATCTCGATACCATTCGTGCTGTGGCTCGGAAGAGGCTTGGGTGCTTTTTAGATAGAACGGCGTGGCCGTGTCAAACGGAAGAACCATCACGCCGTGTTCGACGGGAATGATTTTCATCTGCCAATCGCCGGCGTGCGTCAAAGAATGAAAATCGCGATAGTTGACGAGGGCTTTCAGGTCCAATGCTAGAGGATTGCTGGCACGCAACAGAGAGTATTGGATGAAAGTGGTGTTTTCGCCCTGAGCCATCCAAACGCGTTTTTCAAGCAAGGCATCGGCAAGCGCGTACGTCCAAACCGGGGTGGTGCCCTCAAGACGGAAACTATCGAGGTAGAGGAAGCCTTGCGGGTCGACGTCTCCACTGGCCCAGCGGTGGGCCGCGAGCGCATAGGTAGCCCCGGCGTAGCGGACGGTTTCATCGAGCGCCGCGACGAGCTGCGTGCGACCAAGCGGCGGTTGAAGGGCGGCTACAAGAAGGCCGTGATACCGGCGTGTCATACTTCCGGAGACGGTTCCGGAAGCAAAGCCGCCGATGCCGTTGGTGACGAGCCATTCACGCGTTTCGGCTGTGGGCAGATCGCCGCAAATTTCACGGCCAAAGTGGACCACGGAGGAAACAGCTTGCACCACTTTATTCTCCGCTCTGCTCGATCAGCTTTGCGACTAGGCCGGTCCATCCAGTCTGGTGATTGGCGCCGATTCCGGTGCCGTTATCGCCGTGAAAATATTCGTGGAACAGAATTAAGTCCTTCCAGTGAGGATTCGTTTGGAAAAGTTCGAGGCCGCCGGCGACGGGACGACGGCCATCCTTGTCGCGAACGAAGATATGAACAAGCCTGCGTGAGATTTCGGCGGCTACTTCCCAGAGGTCCACTTCGTTGCCAGTGCGCGCCGGACATTCAGTTTTGAAGTCCTCGCCGTAATAGTGGTGATACTTCTGCAAGGATTCAACAAGGAGATAATTCAAGGGAAACCAGATAGGGCCGCGCCAGTTGGAATTGCCGCCAAAGAGGCCGCTGGTGGATTCGGCGGGTTCGTAATCGACGCGGCTGATGTGGTCATTCACCTGGACTTCGTAAGGATGGTCGAGGTGGTAGCGGGAAAGAGAACGTACACCGTAAGGAGACAAGAATTCCGTTTCGTCGAGCATGCGGCTAAGAATGCGCTTGAGTTGCTTGCGATTGGCGAGCGAGAGCAAGCGTCGGACGCCGCGCGCGGAGCGCTGCGTCATTTCGATGTGTTCGGGGACATCCGCGTGATTGTCAATGAACCATTGCATGCGGCGTTTGAAACCGGGCAAGCGGTCAACGATTTCGGGCTCGAGGGTTTCGACGGCGAACAATGGAATAAGGCCGACCATGGAACGTATTTTCAGGAAATGATCATCGCCATTCGGGAGATGGAGGACGTCGTAGTAGAAGCCGTCTTCGTTGTCCCAGAGCGAGATTCCCTCGGTACCCATGTCGTTCATCGCGTGTGCGATGTTTACGAAGTGCTCGAAGAATTTGCTCGCGACGTCTTCGTAGGCGGGATCTTCCTTGGCCAGCTCAAGCGCGATGGCCAGCATATTGAGGCAGTACATACCCATCCAACTGGTGCCGTCGGATTGCTCGAGATGGCCGCCAGTAGGGAGTGGCGCCGAACGATCGAAGACTCCGATGTTGTCGAGACCAAGAAATCCGCCCTGGAAGATATTCATGCCTTCGGGATCTTTTCGATTGACCCACCAGGTGAAGTTGAGCAACAGCTTGTGAAAGACTTTTTCGAGAAAGCCGCGGTCGGCGACGCCGCGCACGCGCCGCTCGATTTTGTAAACCCGCCAGGCGGCCCAGGCGTGGACTGGGCGGATTTACGTCACCAAAGGCCCACTCATACGCGGGCAACTGTCCATTTGGATGCATGTACCACTCGCGGAGGAGAAGGATGAGCTGTTCCTTCGCAAAATCGGGATCCACAAGCGCGAGAGAGATGCAGTGAAATCCCAGGTCCCATGCGGCATACCAGGGATATTCCCATTTGTCCGGCATGGAGATGACGTCGTCGTTGTAGAGATGAGTCCACTCCTTGTTGCGGCCCTTCCAACGTTCGGGAGGAGGAGTGGGCCCGGCCGGGTCGCCTTCAAGCCAGGTACGGACGTCGTAGTGATAAAACTGCTTGGACCACAGCATGCCGCCGAAAGCTTGGCGCGTTACATTCTTTGCGTCATCGGATGATTCTGATGTGACGCGCGCGGCGTAGAATTCATCGGCTTCTTTCTGGCGCACCGCAAAGAGATTGTCGAAACCTTCGCCAAAATCATTGCTGGGCGGGACACCTTCCGCACGTTCGGCATGTCCGGGAGACGTGATAATCCCGACAGTCCCAAGCCCGCGGTCCATCGTGGCGAGCGGCTCCATGTCCGTCAGACGAAGTTTGAGAGTCTCCGTCTGACCGGGATTGAGATGCAGCGGATAATAGGCGGCCATTTTCGTCCCCGCCTGCTGTGGGTTTACGGCGGACTTGTTCCCTCGAATCAGGTACTCGTGGAACGCGTCTTTCACATAAGGCGAACGATTTCTGCCGCTAAATAGCCGGGCGTAGTTGGTCTCGTTTTCCGTGAAGAGCAGTTCGATCTGGCCGGCGCACAGAAGCCAGCGCTTGCCGTAGTACCAATGTTGAAGTTCGGCGCATTCGCTGTTGGGAACGCTGGTCGACCGTCGCACGCTGGGCCTGCGCAGATCTTTGCCCCAAGACCAGGTGTTGCGGAACCACAGGGACGGGAGCAAGTGCAGCATAGCGGGATCGGGCCCACGATTTGCAGCCGTGATTTTGATCAGAATGTCTTCGACGTCGGCCTTGGCGTATTCGATGAAAACATCAAAGTAACGGTTCTCGGCAAAAACGCCTGTGTCGAGAAGTTCATACTCCGGTTGCTCACGGCCGCGCCGGCGATTCTCTGCCACAAGGCCCTCATAAGGAAATTCGGCCTGTGGGTATTTGTAGAGCATGCGCAGGTAGCTATGAGTGGGTGTGGAGTCCTGATAGAAGTAATACTCTTTGACGTCTTCGCCGTGATTGCCTTCGTTCCCTGTGAGGCCGAACAGTCTTTCCTTGAGGATGGGGTCGCGGCCGTTCCATAGAGCGAGTCCAAAACAGATCATCTGATGACGGTCAGAGATGCCGCCGATGCCGTCTTCACCCCAGCGGTAGGCACGCGAGCGAGCGTGATCGTGGGGGAAATATTCCCAAGCCGTGCCGCCAGGGCTGTAGTCTTCCCGCACTGTTCCCCACTGCCTCTCGGAGAGGTACGGCCCCCAGCGCTTCCAATATTTTTTCCGCGCGCGATCTTCCTCAAGCCGCTGGTCTTCCTTGGACTGGAGTCTGGCCATGGTTTTGAAACCCTCAGAATATGCGGTCGAACTATGGTCGCATCTTATGGGAATCGAAGCGGCGACCGCGCCGGCCTGCGTGCCCGTTCGGACAAGCCCAGCGAATGAGCAAAACATCCGAACACTGGTAAGCGCTTTCCCAAGTATTGTCGCAGAAAAATTGCAAGAATATTTCAAGAAGGTGGCAGGGCATCAGAGGTCCGGTTCTAAGGATTAGCTGAATCCGATCAGTTTGCTCACCTCCGCCACAATTTCTCCCGGAGAGTGCCTGGCATCGATGGTGATGACATCTGCAGGCTCTTCGAGATCCGCAAACTGGCTGGTGATTAGATTTTGCTTGGCAAAGTGGCCCTTCCGCGCAAGGACCCGTTGCGAGAACAGCTCGTAGCTGCCCTTCAGATAGATGAATTTCACTTCTGGGCCGGTGCGCAGCTCATCGCGATAGCTCTGTTTAAGCGCCGAGCAAGCTAGAACGATATTGTGTTGCTCGGAATTCCAACTGACGATTTTGTCGTGGAGAATTTTAAGCCAGGGCATGCGATCGGCATCGGTCAGGGGAATACCGCGTCCCATTTTCTCGACATTAGCGGGCGGATGAAAATCGTCGGCGTCCGCGAACTCCCATCCCAGGCGTTTTGCAAGCAGCGTGCCGATGGTGGTCTTGCCGGAGCCGGTCGTGCCCATCACGATCACGATCATGGCAGCCTCATTGGCGGGAATATGCCGTCATTGGCGTAAAATTTGGCTGGGAGACCTGGACTCGAACCAGGATAGCCAGATCCAGAGTCTGGAGTCCTACCGATTGGACGATCTCCCAGCCGTTGGGAGGAAGAAAAACGAACCGCGGCAGGTTCCCGCGGATCGGGACAGCCACGATTCTACATATCTAATTTAATCGGGATTCCCGGGGGCGTCAACCGCGCGCGGAAGGCGCTGGAGTTGAATCCGCCGCTTCCGGGGCTGATAAGGGCACCATTCTGCCATTCTCCATAATGAATTGCTCGCCGCTCCAGGTAATTCGATTGGAAGCAAAGCTCGCTAGCCAAACGGCGGCATAGATGGCGTCGCGCAATGGCACAAGCCAAAGCTTGCGGCGGAGCACTTCGTCGCCGACGCCCCAGACCCCGACGGCCCATGCCATGACGTGCCGCAACACAAGATAGGAGAGCAAGTAGCCCGCGGCGATCCACTTTGCAGGCGCCACCAATGCCGCCAACAAAGCCCACGGGAGACCGAGAGTGAAAATCAGCCCAAAGTAGGAAAGCGGGCGGCATAGACGCACCGTTCGCGCCCAGCGCAGTTGATGATTCCAGAAGCTCTTCGCAGTCTGCGCAGGGTAAACGGTCCACACCGGCTCGCGCGAGAGCAGCACGCGGCCACCGGCTCGGGCGATGCGAACTCCCAGTTCGTAATCGTCCGCGAGGACGCCGGCGAAGGACTCAAAGCCGCCGATCTTCGAGAGCCAGCGTTTGGTGGTAACGATGGAAGCGCCAAGAGCAAAATTCATGCCCTCCGTTAACTCGGCCACTAGGACTCCAGCGAAAAAATCGCTGGAAGTGCCGATGGCTTCGAGCTCCGCGCCGAGATTCTTTTCGGCTATGCCGCGATAAAAGGAAGTAACGGCGCCGGTGCTTTCCTCGATGAAGGGAGCAACGACTTCGTGCAAGTAGTTCGGGCCAACGCGCACATCGCCGTCGGTGAGCACAAGGATTTCATGCCGCGCTTCACGGGAGAGACGCGCGAGCTTGTTGACTTTGCGATTGGCCCCAAGATTTTCCGCGCCGACGAGTAACCGGATGTGGCGGCCGGGAAATTCGGCGATTAGGCGGTGGATTAGAGGAACCGCTTCGTCCGCCGCGTCGTTCACGGCAAACAAAACTTCGTAATCGGGATAATCCTGACGGCAGAAACTCGAGTAATTTTCATAAGATGCGAAATCCACGCCGCGGACCGGTTTCAGCAGGCTCACCGGCGGGGAGTAGCTTCGCACCTTGCGCCTGCGTTCGCGCCGGAAAAAGCGCAACGCGGCAAACGTGGCGGCAATGTAGTACAGCAGCGGCCCTGCCGCTAGAAGAAGCACTGCCTCGCGCCATTGTGAATGAAAACTCGTCACGCTAATGTTCGCTTCCTACCAGCTCCAATTTCCCAGATAGCAGAGTTTAGTACTACTCCACTAGCTTGTCACAAAGCGGAAGACAGCGGTATTTTCCGTCAATCAGTTGGAGCAGATAACGCCCAGGGAGAGAAAGGCTGGGAATGTCGTTGGAGACCGCCATCAGGCACGCAAGGATTCCAGAAAAAACAGGAACCCGAAGCCCGGCGAGCTTGCAAGTTTCTAGCGCGCCCCTTCCCTGCTTATCACGGGAATGAGCAAACCTTTTCTGACGCGATAGACGGAGCCACGCCATACGACCTTGTTGAAAAAAAATCCACCAAGCCAAACCACGAAACTCATCGCGTCACGCAACGGAACCAACAACAGTTTTTTCCCAATCTCAGTATCGCCAAAGCCCCAAACGGCCGTCGTCCACACCGCTCCTAGACGCAGAACCAAATACGCCAAACAGTAAGCAACGGCGAGGCGGCCCCATCCCGCAGAGATTGCCACCGCCCCGGCGACAAGCGTCCACGGCAGTCCATGCGTAAGCAACATCCCAACGTAGCCCACTGGACGCACATTTCGAAGGCCAATGGACCACCGCAGTTCATGTTTCAAAAATTCGCGAAGGCTTTCGTCCGGAAGAACCATGCCAACGGGCGTTCTCATTAACTCCACGCGGTAGCCCAACTCTGAGATGCGGTTGCCTAGCTCGAAATCATCCGAGTGATGATTCACCATGGATTCGAAACCGCCGATTTCTGAAAGAACCTTCTTGGTGGTCGCCATAGTCCAGCCGAATGCGAATCGCATATTGCCTTCCAGCCTGCGCGCTACCAGAGCGGCTGGCGCCGAATCTGTGTACATCCCCAAGTGCTCCAGTACGGAACCCAGGCTGCTTCCTGGGATACCGCGATAAAGCGCGGTAACCACTCCCACTTGTGGATCGGAGAAAGGCCCGACAACGTCGCGGAGATAATTGGATTCCACGCGCACGTCGCTGTCGCTCATGACGACGGTCTCGTACCTGGCAGTTTGAACCGCCTGGCAGAGGTTGTTAACTTTGTGGTTCGCACCCAAGTGGGCCGCCGCCGTTACGAGGCGAATTGAACATTTCGGGAAGTCCCGCTGAATTTGCTGAATGATCGGGATCACCGGATCCTCCCGCTCGGCGACGGCGAAGACTATTTCGTATTCTGGGTAGTCCAGACGGCAAAAGCTGGCGAAATTCTCGTAGGCCTCCCGGTCAATATTGCGGACCGGTTTGATGATGCTCACCGGGGGCGTGAAGGACCGATCCACGACGGGCACTTTGCGAAACCCGCGAAAAAAATCGAGAACGCAATATAACGACAGCAGGTAATAGGCCAGGGGAGCAACGGCCATAATGAGAAATGAGAAACGAAGAGTTGACAGCACGAAGTGCCTCCTCGAGGTCTCTTCCTAAATTTTGTTGGCCTAATTCCGGGACTCCGTCAAGAATCGCAGGAATTTCTTAAGCCGTCACAGATGCGCGTCAATTCGAACGCACACTTGCATGACGAACACACACGGTAACTGCACGGTGCCGTCATTATATGCGGGCTTGTCGCGCATGCAAGGATTTTTTACGAAGGGATGTTCCAATTGCCCGGTTCGTGCTCTAGCTACCCGGCAGGTCAGCGCTTGCCCAACCAAACAAGCGTGACGCCAATGCAAACGAGAAGCACTCCCACCCAGCGGCGAGTGGACACCCGTTCCCCGAGAAAGAAAACTCCGCCGAGCGCTCCCGCCGCATAGCTAAGAGCCGTCACGGGCACCACAAAGCTGACGTTTTCGATTGAAAGCATGGCCAGGAGCGAGAAGAATGCAAGCGCCATCATGGCAACGCCGATCCACATCCAGGGTACTTTCATGGCGCGGACGATAACTCGGACAACTTCGAGTGGACGAAAATCCGTAACTTCACCAACGTGCTTCATTGCTCGCGTGACACACAGCTCTCCCCCGGTTCCCGCCGCAACAACAATAAATAGAAAGAGAGCTTCGCGCATGTTCAGCGAGCCCCGGTCGTGCGCGGAGGAGTGTTCCCGACCACAAAGACGCCTAGACAGATTACCGCGATGCCGGCCCAGTGCAGTGGCGCAATCTTCTCACGCAGGTAGAAGTAACCCAGAAGTGCTACGACCAGATATGCGACCGAGGAAGCTGGCTGCACGTAACTGAAATCCGCCCAGGAAAGAATAAGCATGTAGGCAACGAAAAACGTAAGTAGAGAGGCGACTCCGAGCCAGATATACCCGGATGTAAAAATACGAACAAAAATGTTCGGAAGCTCCGAAGGCGCCCAGATGGCTGCCGAACCGACATTTTTCATGCCCTTGCCAAGCAGCACGTTTCCAAGCGGGCCGAATACGACCATGATCAGAATCATGCAGTAAGTTTTGAAATGCAAGCCGGCGGAAGAGGTCATGCAGGAGATGGGCCACACGAGAGGATAGACGCCAGACCGCATCGGACGGAAGGCATGGCGACACAGCTTTGCAGGCCTGGCATTTGCGAGTGTTCGGGAGAGGTCTTCATTCTCGTAAGTTCGTAATTCGCAAGACTCTTGCTTCCTCATTATTGCATGATTTTTGAAGCCTTCCCAAGGGCGCCCCTGGGGCGCCACAATCTTCTTGGAGCAAAGTCAACTCGCGGCGTAATTCGGGCCAATCTGCCAAACGGACCTCGATGCGCGCATTTCGGAGAGTGCTTTTCGCGGCTTTTTGCTATCCTTTTCAAGCTCGCAGCAAACTCCGCGAATATTTTGAAAGGACCGGCTGCTGAACAATAGAATTATTGCTGCCCTGATCCAGTTGCCTGGCGTTCCGCTCGGAGTGCCTCTCATTGACATCGAGAACGCAAGCCGATGTGTCATTTCTGGATCGCGGATCGGAGCAAACAGGCGTTCCCGGCCCGAGGTGCACGATGCCTGAAAGTAATTTTGTCTACCTCTTTCTGGGCTTCGCAGCCATTCCTTTCATTTATTACTTCCTTGCACTCTACAGCTCCTGGCAGTTTTTCCGGCACCCAAGTAAATCGAGCAAGAATTTGGATTTCACGCCCCCCGTCAGCAACCTGAAACCGATTCGCGGCCTGGATGCCGAGGCCTACGAAAATTTCGCGAGCTACTGCAATCAGGATTATCCCGACTATGAGCTGCTTTTTGGAATTGGTGATGGCGACGAAGCTGTCTTGGAAGTCATCGAGAGGCTAAAGCGTGAATTTCCAGAGCGCCGCATTCGAGTGGTTCATGTTTCCGGGCACACCGCGCCCAACGACAAGGTGGTGAAGCTGGCCCGGCTGGTCAGCGAAGCGCAAAACGAAGTCCTGGCCATCAACGACAGTGACGTTCGCGTTCGGCCGGACTATCTGCGTTCCGTGGTCGCGCCTCTCCGCGATCCGAAAGTCGGCGTGGTGACTTGCCTTTATGTTTCCACGCACGAACACACGTTTCTCCAGAAGCTCCAATCCATCGGCATGATTTGTGATTTCTACCCCGGCATCCTGGTCGCGCGGCAGTTGGACGGCGTCAAATTTGCGTTTGGCCAGACGATCGTGACCACGCGAAAGCATCTTGCGGGATTCGGCGGCTACTCCGCGATCGAGAACCGCCCCGCAGACGATCTGCTTGTTGGACGTTTGGTTGCCGAGCAGGGGTTTGAAGTGGAGCTTCTGCCCTACGCGGTCGAGACTGTGGCTGATTTTCGATCCTTGCCCGAATTTTTCTTCAAGCGCCTCCGCTGGATGACGGTCATGCGACACATGCGCCCCTGGGGGCACCTTGGATTAATTTTTACGCAAGGCTTGGCGTGGTCAGTGGCTGCGGTAGCGGTTCATACCACGGCGCTGGTGGCTTTGCTCTATCTCGGCGGGTATATGTGCGTGCGTGTTGCAATGACTTTGCTGATCGGCGCATGGGGCATGAAGCAAAAGGGCATCTGGAAAAAGGTGATGCTTGTGCCGTTGTGGGACGCGTGGGCTTTGCTGATTTGGCTGCTCAGCTTCGGGCGCAGGAGCATTCGTTGGCGGGATATTGATTATCGCATTCGCGAGGGAATGCTCGTGCCAGTTGCTCCGCCTTCCGCGCAAAAGTGAGCGATCGAGAAACACCCTGCCGCGGAGTTCGCCTTCCAAGCGTTTGTTAAACTGATTCATTCGCGCGAACGAAAAGCCGAAAGAGGAACATGGGAGCGAAGATCGCTATAGCGGGAGCCGGCATTTACGGCGCGACGGCCGCCATTTGGCTCGCTGAACAGGGCCACCAGGTACATCTCTTTGACCCCTTGGGCGTGCTGCGCGCAGCTTCTGCCATCAACCAGTACCGCGTTCATGCCGGCTACCACTATCCCCGCAGTGCTGAAACAATTAGTGAAATAACGGAAGCCCGCGCGAAATTTACGACGGCCTTCGCGCCCGCCATCGTCCGAAATAGCCGGCACTACTACGCGATCCCCAAGGAAAATTCGCTAACTCCGCCGGACGTGTACGAGAGCATAATGAGCAAGCATGGGCTTCCGCTCCGGCCTTGCCGCCCGGGCTGGATGAATTTCGATTTCATCGACAAATGCTACGAGGTCGAGGAGAACATCTACGATCCGGATGTGCTGCGTGGCCTCGTCGAAGCCCGCTTAAGGGCGCAAAACATCCGGTTGCAGCAGCGCGAATTCACGCCCGCTATGCGGCCGGATTACGATTTTGTCGTGTGGGCCACCTACGGTCTAGGTCCAAGCCGGGGTTTCTTTAAAGCTGCGAAATATCAAGTCGCGGAAAAAATGTTAATTGAGCTTCCGGTGGAGTTGCGCGGAATCGCGCTTGTGGTTGTAGACGGACCGTTTACCGCGTTCGATCCTTATGGCAGCTCTTCCTTTTCGCTTTTCGGCTCCGCAAAAAATACGAATCACTGGACCACGACCAGCGCGCGCGAACTGATTCCGGAGCCTTACGCTGGGATATTAAACAAGCCTGATTTTGAACCGGTGCCCTTCACTCGGTTTGAAGCCATGCGCGCCGATTGTCGCCTCAGCGTTCCCGCGGCGAAGGACGCCGTTTACATCGGCTCGCGCTTCACAATTAGGGTCGTGGAAGATAACCCGGAGCATGACCACAGAATTCTCAATATTCGCGAGGGCGCGCCTGGCGAAGTCCACATTTTTTCGGGCAAGGTGGTCAGTGCCGTGAAAGCCGCTCGCCTCGTTTGCGAATTGGTTGCGGGAGAGCGTGATGGCTGACGGCCCCGCCTACGTAATTCTCGGCCGCGGGCGCTGGGCCGAAAGAATGCAGGGCATCCTCGCTGCCGAGAAACGCGGAATCTCCAGCATTTCAGCGACACGCCGCAATTGGGGCGAACTTGACGCCGCCTACAGGTCACGGCTCGCTGAGGCGATGGCCGCAAGCGGGGCGCAGATCGCCTGGCTCTGCGTGCTTCCCGGACCTCATGTTTCTTTGATGATGGATGCCGCTCTGGACGCGGGCCTGCACGTTGTTGCCGAAAAACCCTGGCAAGTCTCGCAACGCCTGACCGCGTCGCTTATGAAGAGGGCCAAGTCGCTGCACCGGCTCATTGCGGTACATTTCGAGTATTGTCTCCTCGAAGAGGTGCAGAGGTGGCGCAGAGATTTTTGTCTAGGGGCCGGACTTCGTTTCGGTGGCCGCTTTTTCTTGAGCAGACCTGATCACACCGGAATGCCGGCCATGGACAATCTGGGTTCTCATCTGCTCGCCATACGCTCTTACGCTGCTCCGCAGTCCACGGTACAAGAAATCCGCTGTGGGTACGAACAGCCGGATGTGCGCTGTGTCTGGCTGGAGCGGCGGAACACTCGAGCGGCATTCATCGATCTTCTGGCAAACAAAGAGCCCATCATTCAGCGTTTTATTGCCAAGGTGGAAGCCTCGCTCGAGGGAGCGGACTTCCCTCTTGATTTGGAATTTGCGTTGCGGGTTTCGAACGAAGTCAAGTCGCTCCGTTGAACGCGGATGTCACCTGTCGTTCGAACGGCCAGCGGTAGAAATCCTAACGATGGGAATGCTTTTTGACTTTTTCCACCGTTTCGACGGCACTTTGCAAGCGGGACGCCCCCAGGGAGTTTCTTGCGGTCTTGCTCATCTGCAGGCGGCGGTCGTTACGCGGCTCGCGCCAGTTGACCTGCGGCAGCATCAGCGAGGCATCCGCCCGGTCGCGATACTTAATCGCAATGTTCATCAGCGAATCCAGCAAGGAGTCGGAAAGCAGATGCGGCTTCAGTCCCAGGTCAATCAGCTTCGAGTGTTTTGCGTTGTAGTAGTGCTCTTCGGCTTCGACGCGCGGATCCTGCAAGTGATCCACCTCGACATTCAGTCCGAGCTTTTTGCCCGCGGCCACCGTCATCTTCGCGAGGTCCAGCACCGAAAACTGTTCGGTGAACTGGTTGTAAACGCGGCACTCTCCGCGATTGGCCGGATTCTCGCAGGCAATCTCGATGCAGCGAACGGTATCGCGAATATCCAGGAAGCCTCGCGTCTGTCCACCCTTGCCGTAAACGGTTAGAGGCTGCCCGATGGCTGCTTGAATGCAGAAGCGGTTCAGCACCGTGCCGAAAACATCGTCGTAATCGAAACGGTTGATGAGCGCCTCATCCATGGCGGTTTCGTCGGTCATCGTTCCATAGACGACGCCCTGGTTCAGATCCGTCGCGCGCAGGCCCCAAATCTTGCAGCTGAACATGATGTTGTGGCTGTCGTGCACTTTCGAGAGGTGATAGAACGATCCGGGCTGCTTCGGGAATGGCAGGACGTCTTTTCGCCCGTTGTGCTCGATCGTGATGTAGCCCTCTTCAATGTCGATATTCGGCGTGCCATATTCGCCCATGGTTCCGAGTTTGACCAGATGGCAGTCTGGACGGTATTCGCGCAATGCAAAAAGCAGATTCAGCGTGCCGACCACATTGTTGACCTGCGTGAAGACCGCGTGTTTGCGGTCGATCATCGAGTAGGGCGCGGAGCGCTGTTCGGCAAAGTGCACAACCGCGTCAGGCTCGAACGCGCGCAAGGTCGAAGCGAGAAACTCGTAGTCGCATACGTCGCCGTAGAAAGACTCGATGGTCTTGCCGCTGACCGCTTGCCAGACGCGCAAGCGGTCGGAGAGTGGTCGAATGGGAGTCAGCGTTTGCGCATTGAGCTCGTGGTCCCATAGCCGGCGGACAAAATTATCAACAATGGCGACGGAATGCCCTTGCTTCGACAAATACAAAGCGGTCGCCCATCCGCAATAGCCATCCCCTCCAAGCACAGCAATCTTCATCGCTCCTCCTTAAAGGAATCTTCCTGTGTCAGTGGCCGCGTCGAGCGGCGCGTTTTTCTTGCGCCAGCATGAGCTGGATAAATGGGCGGCCTGGGAGCGCCCAACCGCAATCTCCGTCGTCTGTATCTAAGTACAGTATACGTGATTAGGTCTGGAATTCGTCTCTCTCTCCTTCGAAAATCCAACGCAAATTGCCGATTTAGTTAGGTCTGACTCCATCGGTCGTTCCCCAAGCCACGCAGCATCAGAACAACCAGCGAAACCCGCCGTCGGGGCAACTTTTCCTGGCATCGTATCGTAATCGTCTATCAGGGCCCGCCAGGAGACTGCCTAGCCGGGATAAATTGCTTCCGCAAAGAGCGGGAACGCTAAGTAGATATGCCTGTTTTCTCCCCAATCCAGGATGCATGCCCCGCAGAAGGCCCCACCTGAATTCGCCATTTTTTCATCCACAGAAAAAGAAGCAGCAGACCCCACAAGTGGTAGCCGATGTTTGCGCGGCGCTCCAGGTGTAAGCTCACCAACTCCCGAATCTTCTCCGGCCGGAAAAGCGATGCGTATTCCGCGAGACCGTCTTCTATTGTTTCCAGCAGAAGCGAGCGCAACGGCCCGCGCATCCATTCGTGGGCCGGAATGTCAAACCCGGTCTTCTTGCGACCGAGGATCAACTCTGGAAGCCTGTTCTTCATCAATTGTTTGAGAACAATCTTCTGCTGCGAGCCTCGCATTTTGTGCGAAGGCGGCAGAGTGGCGGCAAACTCGACGATCCGGTGATCCAGAAACGGCGGCCGCACTTCCAACGAGTGCGCCATGCTCATGCGATCGACTTTGTTCAATATGTCATCTGGCAGGAAATATTTCTGATCCCACCAAAGATAGGGCGACAATCCGTCTTGTGGCGCCGGAGAATCACGGAGTTCGCCAAGCACGCTATCGAGCGAGGATGGCAGCGCAACGGCCGAGAGAGAACGCACCTCAGCTTCGGAGAAGGTTCCGTTCCAATAGACATGGGCGTACTCCGCGGAAAGCAAACTCCCTTCCAGAAAACGTTTTACCATGTATTCGCGACTGATCTTGTCGTCAGAGACCGGCCACAGCCGGGCAAGCCCTAGCGCGGCACGCAGCGACCACCTCGGCAGATGCCGCACCGGCCGCGCCAGCTGGTTTGCGCGATAAGTCAGGTAACCGCCAAAGAGTTCGTCCGCCCCTTCTCCGCTGAGTGCGACGGTAACCTCTGTCTTGCTCATCTTCGAGAGAAACCAAACGGGCAATGCCCCGGCGTCCGAACTGGGTTCGTCGGAGTAATAAGCGAACTCCTCGATGGCGGCGCGCAGATTCGCCTCGGGATTCAGATCGAATTCGCTGTGCTCGGAACCGTACTGTTTCGCCGCAGCTCGTATATAAGCCGTTTCGTCGAAGCTCCTTCCAAGAAAAGAGACCGAGAGAGTTCTTATGGGCTTGGCCGAGGCTGTCGCGGCATAGTGCAGAATCGTCGAGGAATCGATGCCGCCGCTCAGCCAAAGCCCCAGCGGAACATCCGAGAGCAAATGCTCGCGCACGGCTTGCTGCAAGAGCGAATCCAGTTCCTCGCATGAGGAATCGAGCGAACGCTCGCGAATCGGCCCGGCCAGGCAGCTTCCAGTAAGTCTCGACTCGCACTTTTCCATCGCGCCATTCGAGCCATTGTCCCGGCGGTAATTTTTCGATGCCATTAACGAGCGTCCAGGGACAAGGAATGTAGTTGAGCGAGAGATAACAATCGAGCCCCGCGAGACTCAAGCGCCGCTCGAATTCCGGGTGGATAAAAATGGTCTTTAGTTCAGAACCAAAGAACACGTCCTCCCCATGGCGGGCGATGTAAAGCGGCTTGATGCCCAGGCGATCGCGCGCCAGGATGAGCCGGCGCGACGATTTGGTCCAAAGCGCGATGGCGAACATCCCCCGCAATCGCGAAAAACATTGCGTGTCCCATTGCAGGAACGCGTGAAGCACTGTTTCTGTATCGGAATGTGAGTGAAACCGGTGCCCCAGCTTTTCGAGTTCCCCGCGCAGCTCCAAATGATTGTAGATTTCCCCGTTGAACACGATCGCGGTCTCGCCGTCATCCGTCACGATGGGTTGATCGCCGCCATGCAGGTCGATAATCTTCAACCGCGCCGCGCCCATGGATAGCACACAGGAACGTAACACACCGCGCTGATCGGGGCCGCGGTGGGAAATCGTTGCTGTGGCGCGCTCTATACGTTCTGGTTCGGGCGCCCAATTCTTATGTGTAAAGCCGGCAATCCCGCACAAATTCGCGCACCTTTCGCCCGCCGGCGGACTCGGCCGGCGCCACAGCAACTACTATTCCATCAGATCGTTTCGTAGCACCGCGCCTTGCTGCCTACACCGCCTATCCCAGTGCAACCAGCGCCACGCCTGCGCACACCAACACCACGCCGGTCCAGCGCGCAGTGCTCACTTCTTCGCCCAGAATATATTTCGCGCCTAGCGTTCCAACCACGTAGCTCAATGCGGACGCGGGAATCACAAAACTAATCGGCTCCCAGGAGAGAAGCACCAATAGCGCGTAAAAGGACAGGGCCATCATCGGCACGCCTGCCCAGAACCAGCCGTTACGAAAGGCCCGGCCCAGAAATTGCACCAGTTCCTTCGGCCGCAAACGCTCCGGCTCGCCTGTCGCCTTCATCCCGCGAGTGATAGCGATCTCTCCGCCCGTGCTGCCGAAGATCAGGAAAGCAAGAAACAGCGCGACGTGCATCATGCCAGCGCCTCACGTGCCACCGCCGTCGTTCGCGGCTTCGTTTGTCCAACCAGCAGGACGCCCGCGCAGATGAGGACAACACCTACCCAGCGACGCGGCGAAACGGCTTCGTGCAAGAAACACGACCGCAAAAAATGTAAGCAAAGCATAGCCAAATGCACCTGCGGGCATCACGTAGCTGTAGTCCGCCCAACTCAGAACCGTCATGTAGCTAAGCATGAATCCGCAGAAGAAAAAATATGCCGAGCCAGAGCGTTCCGTTGGTAAGCGTCATGCGGAAAGCGTGAGCCAGCCCCGGCGCTGATAGTTCCACCGCGCCAATCTGGAGCATACCGCGCTTCAGCAGGAGGTCTCCGGCGTTGGCGCACACTACCATCGCCACACCATGGCCAAAGTCTTGATCCGCAGCCTTCCCTCAGTTGCCATTTTTTTATGATTCAGTCGTTTCCGGATGACGACGGCGTCTCCGGAACGGAAATCATGGGTTTCTGCAGGTCGCCGCCCTGCTTCACCCACTTAAAGCGCTCTGCACGCAGCTTAAGAAGCTCGTCGCTTCCTCATACAAACGCTTTCGTTCGTGAGCGTCCCACAGGGCTTCGCGCACGATGCGCCATACTACCCTCGGCCGGAAATAATATTCGTCGTAGAACCGGTTCACCCCGCCCATCATCTCCGCCTTCGAAAGATGCGGGTACTCGATGTGCGGCAACTGATGGCCGCCGGAATCCGCCAGCGCTTCCACTTTCAGGAAACCTTCCTTGGCCATGGTATCATACAGTTCCGTTCCCGGCATGGCATGCGCCAGCGATACCTGTATCGTCTCGCAATCCAGTTCCTTTGCGAAATCAATGGTCTTTTGATGGTCTCTTTCGTCTCGCCCGGCAATCCGATAATAAAATCGCCGTGGACCTTGATTCCCACTTTTTTGCAGTTCTTCATGAACTCGCGCGCCATCTCAACGGTCGCGCCTTTTTTGATGTTTTTCAGAATCTGCGCATCGCCGGATTCAAATCCCACGATGAACAGCCGCGCTCCGCCATCCGCCATGGCCTTCGCTCTTCGTAATTGCTGTGCACCGTGCCGTGCAAGACCACCGGAATTTCAGCGGCTTGAACTTCTCGCTAGCTCAATCGCTCGATCTTTTCGAATATTGAAAGTGTCGTCGTCGAAGAAAATCTCTTTCATCTGCGGGAAGTATTCGAGCGTGTTTTTCACTTCCGCGCGACGTTGTCCGCGAACGCATCCGCCACGCATGGCCCGAAACCGTCTGCGGCCACATGCAGAAGGTGCAAAGCGCCGGGCATCCGCGCGTCGTATAAAAGGAAACGTAAGGATGCAGCAAAAACGGCACGTTGTAGCGTTCGATTTGCAGATCGCGCTTATAAATGTCGGTCGCGAACGGCAGCGCATCCAGCTCTTCGGTGTGCAGCTGCGCCGCTGCGGATTGTGAACAACCTTGCCATCTTTGCGGTAGCTGACGCCTTGAATCTCGCTCAGCGGCTTCCCGTGCGCGTAATCCACGACCGAATGATCGAATTCTCCGCGCGTCACAAAATCGATGTCTTCGCTGGCCACCAGCGTCTCATTCGGCTTGATGTGCCCCGTGCGGTCCGACGAACGCGATTTTCAGCCCGGGGTTGGCTTCCTTGATCTTGCGGATGAGCTTGACGTCACTCGCGAATCCAACGGTCGACGTAAACAGCACCAGGAATTCATAGTCCTTGCAGATTTCAATCGTCTTCTGCCAATTCACTTTGTGCGGCGACGCGTCTAGCAGTCGGCTTCCCGGGATGAGTCCGGCAGGATAGCTCAGCCAAACCGGGTACCAATACGATTCGATCTCGCGCGTCGCGGGCCACCGCGAGCTTGCACCGCCATCGAAATTCTCAAAACTCGGCGGATTCAACAGCAGCGTCTTCATTACATCCGGCATTCTTCACCCTCAGTCTTCCTATTCCTAATTCACTGCTATCCTGCAAATTGTTCCATTTTGTGCCCTAGCTTCAGCTTCTGAGGCCGCACCTACGGCCAGTCCTGAGACACACTCATATCTAGATAACAGTTTACCCGACTTGGTTGCATATGCTCAATTCTTTGTGCTCACTGCGCACTTTTTGCAACAAAACGCCAGCTCCAGCGTTTTGGGGAAGCTCTTTCGGCTCCGTCACAATCTGAGTCGCGAGTTATGGCGCCAGTTCGGCTCAGCCGCCCTCCGTTCCGCGCTCTGTCGGTCTGCTCTCACCTTCATTTCCACTAACGACACCCTGTGCTGAACGCTTTGATTCGCGCCCGGTTGATTCGTTTCAATGCTCGGAATTCACCTTGACTATTTACCGTTATATAATATTCTTAGCTGGATTCTCGATCTGACTCGCGCCTCGCCGGGCGAATTGAGCTGGGGATGTTAGCGACGCACGCACAAGCGGCTTCTTATCCAGTCGTTCTTGTCGTAGAAGACTCGGAATCGCTTCGTCAGCGCATTCAACAGATTCTGGAGGACGCTGATTTCCTTGTTCTCCCCGCGGCCAATGCCCATCAGGCGCTGGAGTTGGCGCAATCGTGTGCAGGCCCGATAGATCTGCTGATCACCAAGCTACAGCCCGCCGGGATGCCGGGACCGGACTTGGCTTTTAATCTCAGAAAGCGTTTTCCGCAAATGAGCGTCCTCTATAGCTCCGCCCATCCTCTAGCAGCCCTAGAGATTCCTGACCCCGCCGAAGTCGTCTCCTCCATAATGCCCGTGCCTTTCAGCAGGACAAGACTGCTCGGCAGGATTAATGCTCTTCTCGCGGCGCACAGCTGACCCTTCAAAGTTTCTCAGTGCGCGCAAACGGAAGCGCCAGCCGCTCCGAGGACTTCTGCGGTCGCCCTCGAAAGTTCGTCCCAGATTCGCGGAATCCACTCCAGATGCTCCGGCTTCATCAGCACCGACCGCAAGCAGGTCATGGTTTCACGGTCGCGTTGCATTGTGCCCAGGTTCGCCGCCCAAAACTCCGTGGGCAGCTCCGCAACCGCGAGATGCAAGTTCCGCTTGGCGGCAGCATCGAAAATCCGGCGGCTAAGCGCGGATGCCTCACTCACACTTCTTGCTCGCGGTGCAAAGATCAGGATGTCCAGCTCCGGCGCAAACGCCGTCACAAATTTTCCATCGTTCTCGAGTTTCTCGAATAGAGCGAGCGCTGCCGCCCTGCCCTGCTCCAGCCCGTTCGCAAACTCTCCTGCACGGATCAACGGCAAGAGTTTTTGCGTCGTCCAAAGCGCTGCCGCCGCCGCGCCTGGACGGGAGCACTCCAGACTAATCTCGCCCAAATGTAGCTCCGCAGAACTGAAGTAGGTGTACGGGGAATCGTGCTTATAAAAACGGCCAGCCGACGGGTCGCGAAACAAAACACAGCCGCAACCATAAGGCTGCAAGCCGTGCTTGTGAGGGTCGATCACAATGGAGTCCGCCTCTCCGATTCGCGCCAAAGCCCTTGCGGTTTCTTGGCCCAAATTTCCTGCAAGCACAAAATAGCCACCGTAGGCCGCATCCGCATGAATTCGAAAGCCGTGTCTCTCTCTCAAGGCAAGAATCTCTGACAGCGGATCGACGGATCCTGTTGCCGTAGTGCCCATCGTGGCAACGACCGTGCCCACATCCCCGCGCCCCGCGCGCTTTGCGAGAAAATTCATGTCCATGCGCCCTCGCGCATCGCACGGCACATTCTCAAATTGCAATTGCAGTACCGCGCTGATGCGCTTGTGCGTATAGTGCGCTTGTTCGCTGGCAAGAATTTTCTTTTCCGGATGCACTTGCGACGCCACCCACAGCGCCTCGAGATTCGCCATCGTGCCGCCACCGCACAGGTGGCCCAGACAATCTTTCCATCCAAACATCGCGGCAATCTCCGCGACCGCGTCCTTCTCCATCGCGGAGGTCGCCCGCCCTCCATCGAGCGCGTGATTGTTGGGATTGATCCAAGTCGCCAGCGCGTAGGCAAGCCGCGCAACGGGGTGCGGCGGCTTGAGCATCTGTCCAGCGTACAAGGGATGAAAGTAAGGGTAATTGTCGTGTAGCCGCTCAGCCGTAGCGTTCAGAGCCCCAGCGATCCGCTCCATCCCCGGCACTTTCGATTCGAACGGTGGCAGCCCCGCAAAGCCAGCGTCGAGCTTCTTAACAGCCTCCAAAAACGCGTCCAGGGTTTCCTGTTCGAGTTGCACGAATCACCAGTTACGACCCAAGTTTCAATTCCCGGGTCACTATTCACTACCTACTATTCAGCACTCACCTATTCACTGCCAAACCTTATCCAACTCCCCCGCCGTCCTCAGCAAATCCAGCTGCGCCTGCTGCCGCTGGAAATTCGCATCCAAATAGCTCATCCACTTGTCATTCTCATCCAGCCGTGCCTTCTCAACATCGCGAAGATTTACTTTGCCCTCGCTGAATTGCTGTTGCAAAACTGCGATATTTTGCTGCGCCAATTGCAGTTCCAGCCTCGCGACTTCCTTCGCCGCATCCCGTTCCCGCAAGAGCCTCGTTTTCTGCCGCACCTCGGCGCTCACTTGCGTCTTCTTGCTCGCCAGCGTCGCCTGCGCCGTCTGCAGGTTTATCTGCGCCAATCCAATGGACTCCTTCGTTCTTGCGCTGAACAGCGGCACTTGAATCTGCACGCCGGCATTAAAGTTGTTCGGCTGAAACTTCTTGAAGAAATCAAGGTAGTTATTGAACTCGGCCAGCCTGCTGTATGTGCTGACCAGCTCCAGCGTCGGAAAGTATCCCCTCTTCTCGCCTTTCAATCGGAACTCCTTCGCGCGAACGTCGGACTCCGCCAGCAACAGGCCCGCGTTATTCTGCATCGCCATGGCCACAAGATTTGCCCCTTTCTGTTCCGCTTCCCCGGGCAATTCTTCGGGTGTCACTTCGATGGCCTGCTCCTCCCCCAGTCCAAGTTGTCCTCCCAGGAAAGTCGCCAGCTCGTCTTCTCGACCCTCTAGCTGCAGAATTCTTTGCATTACCTGCGCCTTCGTGAGCTGTGCCTTCGTCACCTCCACGGGCAGTTCGTATCCTTCTCCCTGCCGCTCTTGCGTCACCTGTAAAATTTTATCCGCGCTTTCCCGTTCCCCTCGCAGCAGTTCGAGCGAATGCCGCACCTTCGCCAGTTCCAAATAAGCCATTGCCGTCCGCGCAATCACGCTGTTCTTCACGTCCTGCAGCACGATCTTCTGCGACCGTGCTTGTTCTTCCAGTTCTTTTCCTTGCCCTTTCAGTGGCTCGTTAAAAACCTGCTCCGTGTACGTTACGTTGAAGACCGAAGGCGCTCGGCCTCCCGGCGTCTCCGGGATTCCGTACGTATAGCCCGCTCCTGAGCCGGCATATAGATTCGGCAAAAACTCCGCTTTGCTGACCATCGATGCATGCTCCGCAAGGCTGGCCTGGAGTTTCGCCACCTGAATGTCCCTGCTGTTCCTGAGCGCCATTTCAATCGCGCCTCTTAGTGTCAGCGCCACAGGCGCGCCTTGTTGTTCTCCCGCAGCCGCTCCCGCTGGTTGCGCCACGGCCTGTCCGCCGGATGCTTGCAGGACAGACGTCGTCTGGGCCAGCGCTGACCCGCCGATTAGCAACGCTCCCGATAGCAACGCCAGCGCCGCGCTACTCCCCGTCGCAATAATTTGTCGCATTCTTTCACTCCTTCATTCGTCGTCCGCTCTCGACCCAAACTCATTCTTTCCAGCTCGCCTTACTCATACCTCAGCGACTCGATCGGTTGCAGCTTGGCCGCCTGATTCGCCGGCAAATATCCAAAGAAAAGTCCCGTCGAACAAGACACCACGAACGCCAGCACCACGCTCATCGGCGACACCGGCACCCGCAGGTTTCCGGGCAGAAAAAATTGAACGACCACCGGCACCAGTAATCCGATCAATATCCCCAGCACGGCTCCGCCCCCGCTAATCAAGAACGCCTCGGTCAGAAATTGATACATGATCTCCTTGCGCGCGGCGCCAATGGCTTTGCGGATTCCGATCTCCCTCGTGCGTTCCGTTACCGTCACCAGCATGATATTCATAATCCCGATCCCGCTGATCAGCAGCGCGATAAACGCGATCACGATCAACACGATCGTCAGCGCCATCGAGATGTCTCTCGCCGCCGTCAAAATTGCCGTCAGCGTCTGCACGTTGTACTCCGCTGAGCTGGGATGCCGGCTATGCAGCAACTGCGTCAATTGCCGCTGCACGCTCGGTACGTCCTCCGGCGTGGTAGCCTGCACGTCCAGGACTTTCAGCGTATTCACTCCCGTATAGTATTTGACCAAATCAAAAGGAATCAGGACGGTTTCGGTCTGAATGTCGGAGAGCCCGAAGGTTTCCACGCGCTCCTTGAAAACTCCGATGATCGTAAAGATGAGCTCCCCGACGTGCAAATCGCGGCCCACCGGGTTGTCCTGTCCATAGAGCTTTGTAGCTAGTTGCGGAGTTATCAAGCACATCTTGCTTCGGCTTTCCATGTCCATGGAATCGAGATATCGTCCACGCAAGACGACCAGCCTGCGAATCTCCCGGTACCCCAGCGTCACTCCGATCAATGTCACGGGCCTCACCACGCCTTGAGCAACAACAGACATTTGCAGGTCGCTCACTCCAGCCACTTGCGCGACTCCCGGAATTGTCTCCTTCGCAGCCTGCATATCCTCCAGAGTCATTTCATAGCTCAGCGGCTGCGCCTTCTCGGTGGTTCTCACCAGTTCCGCCCACACCAGGTTCGAGCCCACGGCTTCAATTTGTGAGAGGACAAATTTCCTGCTGGTCAGCGCCACCGTTACCACCAGCACGATCGACGCGCTCCCGATAATCACGCCCAGCGATGTCAGCATTGCTCGCAGTTTGTTTGCCCGCAGCGCGTCGATCGATACGGATAGTGTTTCCTTCAGGTCCATCATGTAGGTGTACTCGCCGCGTCGGTCGAAACAGCCCCTGCTGGAAAAACCGGGAGCCGCTCGAACGTCTGCTCTCGTCCTTAATTCTTCCCAAGCCGCTTGAGCGATTCCCGCGCGCTCTTGTTCTTCGGATCCAGTTGCAGCGCCGCCTCAAATTCCTTCGCCGCATGTTCCTTGTCCCCTCTGTTCTCGTATAGGCGCCCCAGCCATCCGTGCGCCACTGCATATCGCGGATAACCAGAACGATGCGGCGCCTTTCGCAAATATTCCCTCAGCAATCGCTCAGCGTCTTCCTGCTTTTCATTCTTGAGAATCAAGCCCACCGCCCGATAAAACATGCCCCGCGGATCGGCTGGCGCCGCATGCGCTCCTCGGCGGCAACTTCCATCAATCGCTCCGCTTGGCTCCGTTTCACTGCGTAATCGCCGATGTCGAAAATAAGTTCCGCGGACTTAGGATGGCTTTCCAGCGCAAGCTGGAACTCCGCATCGGCGGTCGCGAAATCTTTTTTCTGCCGCCGGCAATTTCCAGCCGCGAAATGCCATTCTGCGGCGTCCATGGCCGGAGTTTCTTGATTTCCGGCTTGGCCTTTTCTTCGCCCCCGCCCACGATGCCGGGAGCGCTGCAGTAAATTCGATTAGCGCCTGTCGCGCCGAATAATTTCTTTCGTCGAGTTGCACGGCAGTCTCGAACTCCTTGTGCGTTTTTCTCGCCAGTCCCATCGCGGAAAACATCGACGTATGATCCGCCTTCTCTCCGTAAGCTCTTCCTAGCCATTCGTGATACACGGAACTCCCCGGATCGATCGTCACCGCTCTCTCCGCGCTGTTGATTGCTGCGTCGAGCTCCTGGAGCTCCAAATACGACTTCGTCAGCAGCAACTGCACTTCCCCGTTCTGCGGCTCCTTGACTGCTACGGCCTGCAGCGCCTGCACGGCTTCCCGGTAATCACTGTTCTCATAAGCCCGCCGCCCTGCGTCTAGAGCATCGCTCTGCTTGACCGTCGCAAAGATGCTCGTTGTTCCAGCTAGCAGCGCCGCCTGCAGTACCCACCATTTTGTTCGCCCGTATTTCTTCAATCTATGCCGCATTCGTATTTACAACCTGAACAGCCATGCCATCTTTCAAGTCCGTATCTCCCGGCAGCGCGACCATTTCCCCTTCTTGTAATCCGCTCATCATCTCGTAGCTGGTTGCGTCCGCGATTCCAACTTTGATCTCCCGTTTCTCCAGCGTGGACTTGCCCACTCCCAGTTGGCCCGCCTTCACTACAAACACATATCGGTGGCCGCCCTCGGACTCAACGGCTCCTCGCGGCACCGCCAACACATTCATCCGCTCCCTCGAATTGATGCGTACATTCACGTTGATATTCGGCAGCAGCTCCAGCTTGTCGTTATTCACTGCGCACAGCAGCTCACCGACGCTTCGCGTTCCGTGCGGAACCACCTGCTTGGGAATGATCTCCGTTTTCCCCGCCCAGCTTCGGTTTGGCAGCGCATCCCACGTGATACTGACTGGCTCGTCCGGCTCCAGAGCGCCCAGGTCCGGCTCATCAATGAACGCGCGCACGCGAACTTTGTGCAAGTCCGCCATTTCCGCCAGCAGGTCACCCACTTTTACGTAATCCCCTGCTTTCAACGGCAGCGCGGCAGTATCTCTGCCCAGCGCGTAGAGCGTTCCATCCGCCGGTGCCATGATTCGCCCGTCGTTCACCTTGTCTTCGAGCGCCGCCATTTCGCTCAGCGTCTGCTGTACTTGCAGCTCCCCACGCTCCGCATCGAGCCGCGCCTGCCTGTCGAACTCCTGCTTCACCGCCAGCAGGCGCGTAATTTCCGCGTTCGCGCTGACCAGCGCCAGCTGGTTGGCTGCGAGGTCCTCTTTTGTGGCTGCTTGTCCTGCCGCGAGCCGCGTGAGCGAATCTTGAGTCTGTTGCAGTCGGTCGCGTTGCGCCTCGGCTTTGGCCAGATCTCCCGCGACTTTGGCAGTCTCATCCGCCCTGCCGCCGGCCCTCGCCGCGCGTAAGTCGTCCTGAGTCTTCAACAGTTTCGCCCTCGTTTCCGCCAGTTGCGCCGCCGCTTCTTTGACGTTCAGCTCCAGCAATAGCTGCCCTTTCTTCACTTTCTGGCCTTCCGTCACAAGAATCTTTTCTACAAACGTGTCCAGCTGCGCCCTCATCACGTACGGCGAGATCGGCTCTACTTTCCCGTTGCTGCTGATCGACGACACCAGGTTTTCTCGCGTTGGCGTAACAGCCGAGATCTTCGCCGCCGGCTTCCTCCCGCTCAGCCACACCAAAAGACACACCAGCAAGAATACCGTCAGCAGGAAGATAAATATCCGGTTGCGCAACTTTCGATCCATGTTCTCCTATTCCACGCAGTCTCGAGTCCGGCGCTCTGCAAGACACACAAGCCCTGGAGCACCCTTCCTTTGCTCGTACTTGTCCGTGGCTTGCTGCCCTACGTCTAGCGGTCCCCGAAGTGTCTCATTCTAACAAGAGCCATGCAGCTTTCTCCACAATCGTTCCTAGTAAGTGCCGCATCTCCAATACTATAAAGATGCGCCGCACGCGTCTCAGGATGCGCCGTGCTCTTGGGTCTTTGTCCTTCGAACGTGTGAACCCCCTCATCGCGCCACACACCCAATCCCCACCAATCACTATCCTCGAGTCACCGGTCACTTCGTCCCCCGCTGAAATTTATTCTCCACGCCGCCCGTAGTAGACTCTGAAGCCTTATTGCCCTGTCTCTTGATGACTGCAACCAAGGGGTCTATTCATGATTGATGCTCGTGGCTTGTCCAAGCGCTTCCAGGACAAGAAGCGCGGCGAAATCCGCGCCGTCGATAACGTCAGCTTCACCTGCCAGCCCGGCAAGATTTACGGCCTGCTCGGCGCCAACGGCGCCGGCAAAACCACCACGCTCCGCATGCTCGCCACCATTCTCGAGCCCACCGATGGCACCGCCACCATCTGCGGCTACGACGTCGTCGAGCACCCGGAAAAAGTCCGCGCCAACGTCGGCTTCCTCTCTACGGCCACGGCCCTCTATCGCAGGCTCACCGCCCAGGAATTCGTCGAATACTTCGGCCGCCTCAATGGCCTCGAGGAAGCCACCCTTAAGAAACGCGTCGACGACATTTTCAACCGCCTCGACATGAACGGCTTCCGCGACCGCCGCTGCGACAAGCTCTCCACCGGAATGATGCAGAAAACTTCTATCGCCCGCACGCTCGTCCACGATCCTCCCGTCATGATCTTCGACGAGCCCACCAACGGCCTCGACATCATGACCGCCCGCACCATCACTTCCTTCATCCGCGAATGCCGCAACAACGGCAAGACCGTCATCTTCTCCACGCACATCATGAGCGAAGTCGAAAAGCTCTGCGACACCATCGGCATCATCCAGTCCGGCAAACTCCTCGTCGAAGGCACTCTCGCACAGCTTCGCGACAAATATGCCGAGCACGAACTCGAGGAGATCTTCGTCAAAGTCGTCACGCCCCACTACGCTGCCGAGGAGAACAACTGACATGTCCATGCGCAACGTAGGCATCGTCTATCGCAAGGAAGTCACCGAAGCTCTTCGCGACCGCCGCACCGTCATCTCTACGATTCTCGTGCCTCTCCTGCTCTTCCCCGTTCTCAGCGTCGGCTTTGGCTCGCTCGCTTTTACCCTCGTCGGCAAGGCCAAGGAAGAAGTCCCCAAAGTCATGCTTCTCGGCGGCGCGGATTCTCCCGCCGTTGTCGAGGGACTGAAGAAACTCGACAAGATCGAGATTGTTCCCGAGACGCCCAACTGGAAAGACCAAATCATCAACAAGGACATCCGCGCCGCCGTCGAGATCCCTGCCGGATTCCAGGCCGATGTCGCCCAGCAGAAGTCGGACACGGTCAAAATCTACAATTACGAAGGCGAATTGAAGTCCGAATTTGCGAGTGACAAAGTCGAAAAATATTTGAAGTCCTACAGCGACAACGTGGTGAAAGAGCGGCTGGCCGCAAAAAATCTACCGGTGGACGTTTTGAAGCCGTTTGAAATGAAGCGGGAAAACGTCGCTCCCCCTGAAAAAGTCAGCGGCGCCGCTTTGGGCGGCATCATCGGCTATATGGTCATCCTTCTCTGCATGACCGGCGCAATGTATCCCGCCATGGACCTCACTGCCGGCGAAAAAGAACGCGGCACCATGGAAACCATCCTTTCCAGCCCCATCTCCCGCACGCATCTCGTGCTGGGCAAATTCTTTTTGATCCTCACCGCCGCCCTTGGCACCGCTGCTCTCTCCGTCTTGTCCATGGGCGTCTCATTCTCGGTCTTGGGCCACTACACTCAAAAATCTGCCAGCGGCCGCGACGCGGCTGCGGGCCTTCTCCTTCACCTCGGCCCCAAAACAGTCATCTCTGTCTTCCTCATGGCTCTGCCTATTGCTGTTCTTTTCTCCGCCGTGCTTATGACCATCGCACTCTTCGCCAAGACCTACAAGGAGGCCCAGAGCTATCTGACGCCCATGACTTTTGTCGTCATCGTCCCCGCCATCGCCGCAATGCTCCCCGGCGTTGAGCTCACTCCCAAGCTCTCCCTAATTCCCATTCTGGCACCAGCCTGCTCTGCAAAGAACTAGTCGCCGGCACATATCATTGGAATCTGATCGCCATAATCTTCACTCTCCAATTGCGTCTACGCCTCCGTCGCACTTTTCATCGCCATAAAAATGTTCCAGCGCGAATCCGTCCTCTTCCGCTCCTAGCTTTTTCCCTATGTTGGTTCGGTTTTTTGTTCGTTTGTAGGGGCACGGCATGCCGTGCCCTAGCTTGGCAGGATTCATCCTCGGCCACGCAAGCGTTTTGTCTTGTCCTGGGTTGTGCTCTTTTTCCACGGACACAGCACCAAATAACAAGGCGTAGCCGTCACGCTGACCTTCCTCACCCCAAGCAACTTCCTCCGCACCAACCAACTCACCGCCCCCTGCACCGAACTCTTCGACACTCCAATACTCTCCGCCATCTCCCGGTAACTGACCTCCACATCCCCGTTTCTCCGGCCCTGCTCCGCCGCCAGCCACAAATACACAAAAAACACACCGGCCTCCGGTCATGCCCCACAAGGTCACGCATCAACACGTCGACGACGTACTCATCCAAAGAGATCATGCCTATATCAACCATTCATATAGCAACGCCTGGCTGATTGCAACTGCCCATCGCCGCAAGTTATGTTCTGAACAGTTTCATCAAGGAGGATTCCATGATTCGCCGCATCAAGTTCGCAGGCATCCCTGTTCGCAATCAGGATGCTGCGTTGAAGTTCTATACCGAGATGCTCGGATTTAAAGTCGTTACCGACCAGCCCTTCACCGCTAAACAGCGCTGGATCGAGTTGATGATTCCGGGCGCTGAAACCGGTCTCGCGCTCTTCACTCCCGAGGGCCACGAAAATCGCATCGGTCAATTTCAGTCGCTCGCCTTTTGGTGCGACGACCTCTTCGCCACCGCCAAAATTCTGAAGTCCAAAGGCGTGCAGTTCACCCTCGAGCCCAAGACCGAAGTCTGGGGCTCGACCAGCGTCTTCAAGGATCCCGACGGCAACCAGTTCGCCCTCTCCAGCAAATAACGCTCTCCGCTGCGTCGCGAAGGTCAACGCTATTGGTTCAAAGTGTTGCCACCAAACAGGTGATTTGGGGGCGATTCCGGTAAGCGTATTAATCAAGCACTAGTTTGGGGCATATCGCCCGGCGAAAATTTTCAGACCATTTCCACCTTGTATCAATGCGGCTTGAATGTCTTCCCGGTCTCAAGCAGCGTCTTCAGGCGGGAAAGAATACGTGGCCATCCATCGGCGCAGGCAGCGTAAGTGGGGTCATCCTCGGCCCACTCGTCGTGCGTCACTGTTACTTTGGTGGCTTCGGTCTCGGGCACCAGTTCGATAGTTGCGCGTGACGCCTTATCATTCTGGCCCATTGCGAAGGTGTACTGAAAGACTTTTGGCGGCTCAAACCGCAGGACCTTCCCTCGGACGTAGGTCATGGGCTTGCCATCGGGTCCCGCGCCCACCCATGCGAGCAAGCCACCAGGCTTAAAGTCCGCTTGAAGCTCAGCGCCCGAGAAGATGATGCGGTTCGACTCCCGCGACACAAAGCCTTCCCACACCTTCTCCGGGGTGGCGGCAATGTAGAAGATATATTTCAGTGGTGCTTGATGGGCCATGATTGCTCCTCACTCTCCTGCGCCATCTTATCTCCACAGGCAAAAACCCAACAAGTCAGTAGTATCATCGGTTCTGCCTGTTTGCTCGCATCACCTGAGATTTTGGAACCCTCTATCCGATTAGGCGTTTATCAGACTTTGGCCAGCCTGGCTCGTCTATTCCCGGCGTCTCGAATGTTTTTTTCGAGTCGCCTACGTTATGCTTCTCGCCTTGTGAGGGCCTGCGAAATGGCGCCAAATTCCGCGAGCACATCCACCCACGATCCGGGAACAGAACGAGAGTACAGTCGACCTTTCTCCGTGACAAACGTCGCAAGAAGCATTCTCTCTTCATTTTTCGCGCTGAGAACAGAGAAATTCCTCTCCGGATTGTTGCTATTCGCATTAGCTCAGGATATGTCGGTGGCCCAATCCAAGCCTGAGGAAGTTGTGTTTCCAGGCGGCCGACGGGAGTTGCATGGGTTTCTTTGGAAGCCCGAAGGCACAGGCCCCTTTCCTGCAATCGTGTGGAATCATGGCAGCGAGAAATTGCCCGGCTCTCAGCCAGCCTTAGCCAAGTTCTACACCTCGCATTCTTATGTGTTCTTTGTTCCACATCGCCGAGGCCAAGGACGCTCGCCGGGTGATTACATTCAGGATCTGGTCGCCCAGTCGCCTCCGCGCGAGCGTGCTCGGCGCATGGTCGAGCTTCAGCAAGCTGAAGTTGACGATGTCATTGCCGGCCTGAATTATTTGAGGTCGCGGCCCTTCGTTGACCCTGCCCGCATCGTCATTTCAGGGTGCTCTTACGGTGGCATCCAAACTCTGCTCACTGGCGAACGTGATTTGGGCATAAAGGCGCTCGTGCCGTTCGCCCCCGGTGCAATGTCGTGGGAGCAAAATGTGCCGCTTCAAGATCGCCTGGTTCGTGCAGTGGATCTCGCCAAGGCACCTGTCTTTCTGATCCAGGCAGAGAACGATTACAGCCTGGCTCCAAGCAGGGTCTTGCTCGAGGAAGCAAACAAAAAGAAGAAGGACTTTCAATCAAAGATCTATCCGGCTTTCGGCAGCAACCATCAGGACGGACACTGGGGATTTTGTTCTTCGGCAACCGAAGTCTGGGGAAACGACGTCCTGGCATTTCTTGAGACGCAGTTGAATCCGTCCCACTAAGTTTTCATTGAGTGCATTGCATCGACCGCTTGAGCTGGCAGCGTCTACCAGGCGTTGGTTCCAGTATCCGGTGAGAAATCCTGCGAACCACCAGTTACCCAACCAAGTGCGCGTGATTTATGATTTCCGCGGTGGTCTGCACTTTCATATCCACCGGGCTTTTCCTAGTCGCTCTGCCAGCGCCAGCTCGTGCACAGAAAACCACCGCCGAACTTGCGCACAACCCTCCCTATGGTTGGATACATCCGCCTGGCCGCCAGCAGAACGAGGTACCGTGCCAGTGTGCCGGTTAGACAGTAGGAGCAAGCCGGCTGACTCGTCGCAGAGCTAGCGTGTGAATTACAAAAGAAAAAAGCACGGGACGGATGTCCCGTGCTCTTTCCGATTCGCGGACGGACCTAGCTAACAGCTAGCTGATCCGCCCCTATATTCAAACGAACTACTGAAGCGGGTTCAACCCAGACGTGCCGCAGACGGCTGGTGCCGCTGCGCCCGCAGGATTTCGGCGGATCACACCGGAGTCATCGGAGCAGAACGTGCTCTGTCCGCTCTGGCCAGGTGCCACCGGATTCGCGGTCGAGTTGAAGTTCAGGAACGGGCTTGCAGCCGTGCCCGCGCCGTTTGCTGGAAGTGAAGTGAACGTGTAGCCGCTCTTGGTTCCGCCGCCCAAATTGCTGTCGATCAAGCAAGCCGCGGTCACGAGTGCACCGGGACATCCGGCAGCAGGCGTGGTCAGCGCCGCCAACGTTCCATAACCTACGCCCCAGGTCGAGTTGAAGGTCACCTGAGCCGTATTAATGGTGCGGAGTGAACCAACCGCGGAAGCTTCATTCGCCGCCATGCGCGAACGGAGCAGGTTGGGAATTGCGATAGCCGCGATGATCAAAATGATCGCCACGACGATCAAAAGCTCGATTAGAGAGAAACCCTTTTGCTTCTTCATGCTGTCTCCTTGAGTTCGGCTTAGGGTACCGAAGTATGCAGAGCTATAAAGCAGGTGGATGGCCAAGTCCAACCGAAGAACTAGTACTACCAAAGAAATATAAACTACATATTCTTAAATACTTACCGACCACCGAGGTGGGGATCGCGGCTTCGGAGGGGGCAGCGGGGACTTATAACAAAAAACGTCGACGTTTTTTGTCTAGCTAGGCAAGCATAATCCGTCATCTCTCGTATAGTTCTCCTCTGAGAAACTGTCCACGGCTCTTTTGAATTTGGCTCATTCGGTGTAGGGCCCGATGAGTGTGCATAGCCGGAACTAACCCATCGCCATTTTCTTATTGACCGGGATTTCGCTCCGGATTATCATCTTCACTGGGATGTTTTTGGGTCGCGGCAGCCATCGGCTGCCGTTTTCGTTTTTGTGCCCGATATGCGCGGCCTGAGTACGGGCTTCGGTCAGGTTTTGGATCTGATTCGCGAAGCCGTGCTGCACAGTTCTGGTGCAATCGTAAACTCTTTAGAATCAACACTTGCAGAAGTCTTCATAGGGATTGATTCTAATCAACTTACAGGAAAGCTAAACTATTTAGAATCAATACTTACAAAAAACAGGGAGAGGGGTGGGGTCCGGTTGGCAGCACAAAGCCCGCAACTCCATGACAAAATAGACCGGGAGCATTCCTGACACACCTCCCGACTGCCCCCGAACCTGTCCCCTCGCTTTAACGTATATTAACTAAGACTCATTCCATGACTGTACGCCGCCGCCTGATCCGCATCCTGCTAATCCTTCTCCTCTTTCCCCCGCTCCTGGCAGGCATCGCAGGCTGGCTCGTCGCCCCCAGCTTCCTGCATCCGATTCGCCGGGAGCTCACACCCGACCTCATCCGCGAAGCCGACGCCTCTTTCACCTATTCCGGCGGCCATCGCGAAAATTTCGACGTCCGCGCCCCTGACGGCGTTCTCCTCCGTGGCTGGAAAGTTCGCCCTGAGTATCCCAACGGAAGTTGGGTTCTTCTTTTCCACGGCGTCGCCGATAATCGCATAGGCGTTGTCAGCCACTCCGAATTTCTCCTCCGCGCCGGCTACAGCGTTGTCATGATGGACGCCCGCGCCCACGGTGCCAGCGAAGGCCCCATCGCCACCTTCGGCTGGCTCGAACGCAACGACACCAAGTCCATCATCGACGCGCTTCTTCGCTCCGAATCCTCTACCTCCCTTTCCCATATCTTCGCCCTCGGCGAATCCATGGGCGCGGGCATCGCGCTGCAATCCGCCGCCGTCGATCCCCGCATCGAAGCCGTCGTCGCTGAAGCCTCCTTCGCCAATTTGCGCGAAGCCTCTTACGATTACGCCGGCCTCCGCCGCTCCCCGCTCTTCGGAATGACGGTCTTTCGGCCATTCAGCTGGACACTTCTTTATCGCGGCGAAGAACTAACCGGTTTTCCCATCGCCGAAGTTTCCCCGGAAAAAGCGGTCGCCTCGCGCCCGTTTCCCGTGCTGCTCATCTGTGATGAAAAGGACGAAGCGCTTCCCTGCCGCCATACACAGCGCATCTACTCCGCTGCCCGCGGCCCAAAACAGCTCTGGGAAGTTCCCGGCGCATTCCACACCGCCGCCTTGAGCTTCCAGCCCGCCGAATTCCAGCGCCGCGTCCTGGAATTTTTCGCTAACGTTGCCCAGCCTCAGCCCGTCCAATAAGTGGCACAGGCAATCCTGCCTGTGCAGGTTTTTGCAACTTTAGCTTTGTGGGACAGGCATTCTTGCCAGTCAGGTCTTTGCAACCCCAGTAGCGCTAGTAACGCGGTTGCGACATCGGCTAGTCTCTGCCGTTACAGTGAACCAGTCGCACCAAGAAGGTGCAGCGCCGGTCTTTTCTCTCCCGCGTGCTAAAATCGTTGATTCATGTCGGACGCTCCTCTCATCTCGGTCCACGCTCTGTCCAAGCACTACCGCAGTTTCCGAAGGCGCGAAGGCATCCTCGGCGGCCTGGGAATCTTTTTCATCGCGAATATCAAACCGTCAAAGCCGTCGAAAACATCAATTTTGAAATTGGCCGCGGCGAAATGGTCGGTTACATCGGCCCGAACGGCGCCGGCAAATCCACTACCATCAAAATGCTCACAGGCATTCTCGTGCCAACCTCGGGCGAAATTCTCTCCAACGGCTTCGTGCCGTGGCGCCAGCGCGCCGCCTATGTGAAAACCATCGGCGTCGTTTTCGGCCAGCGCACGCAGCTCTGGTGGGACATTGCGGCCATCGAATCTTTCAAACTTCTGCGCCGCATCTATGACGTCTCGCAGCGCGATTTCGACGAACGCATGGAACTTTTCAATCAAGTCCTCGGCCTCAGCGAGTTGCTCGATGTTCCAGTTCGCAAGCTTTCTCTCGGCCAGCGCATGCGCTGCGATCTCGCCGCGGCGCTGCTCCACAATCCGCCGATTCTGTTTCTCGACGAGCCGACCATCGGCCTCGACGTCGTAGCCAAAGATCACATTCGCCAGTTTCTCCGCGCCATCAACCAGCGCTACAAAACCACCGTGCTTCTCACCACGCACGATCTTGACGACATCGAAGAACTCTGCCGCCGCATCATGATCATCGACCGCGGCACCGTTCTCTACGACGGCCCGCTCGCCCGCCTCAAAGAGCAGTTCCTCCGCACCAAGCAAATCAAATTCATTCTTCGCGACGGTGATCAAAGCGCGCGCCTCGCCGCCTTCGAGCAAAATCTCCCCGCGCTCACTCCAAATGGCGGTTCCACGGCTACGCTGCATCTCGAACGCCTCGATGAAATGACCTGCCGCCTGCGCTTCGACCGCGCCCGCGTCTCGTCCAGCGATTTGATTCGCCAGATTCTCGCCGCTGTCGATGTCCGGGACTTCGTCATCGAAGACGAGCCCATCGAAGAAATCATCAAGCGCATCTATTCCGGGGAAGCCGAGATGAGTTTGTGTCAACCGGCCGAGAAAGACGACTCGCCGGTGAGACGGTAAGTACAAGCGAATGTCCGTCGCGCAAACATTTCCGCTTCCCGTTCGCAAGCCTTCGCTGCTCGCCGGCCTGAAGATTTACGGCGAGTTCATCCGCATCGGCTTCGTCAACATTCTCGCGTTTCGCCTGCGCTACTACACCGGCATCATCACCTATCTCATCAACGTCACGGTCTACTACTTCATCTGGCGCGCTGTCTTCGCCAGCGCCACAGGTTCCATCGCGGGATTTTCGCTGCCGCAGATTCTTACGTACGTCAGCGTCGGCTGGATTCTCCGCTCCTTCTACTGGAACACCATCGATCAGGAAATGGCTTACGAAGTGATCGAAGGCAAAATCGCCATGGACTTGATCAAGCCCGTCTCCGTGCAATGGATGTGGCTCGCGCGCGCCATGGGCGAGTCCGCGTTCCGCCTCATCCTTCTCACCGCGCCCACGGCCATCATCGTCACTCTGCTTTTCCCGGTTTTGCCTCCCTCGTCTCCGTTAAACTTTGCTCTCTTTTTCATCGCGGCTGTGGGCAGTTTTTTCATCATGGGCGCTCTCAATTTCATCATCGGCACTTGCGCCATTCCGCTCACGTCCATCCTGGCGCTGATTCGCGCGAAGTTCTGGCTCATCGAACTGTTGAGTGGCTTGCTCATTCCACTCAGTTTTTTCCCGCGCTCTCTGCAAATCATCTCTTCATGGCTTCCCTTCGAGCACATCGCCAACACGCCGCTCCAGATTTATCTCGGCCGCCTTTCCCTCACCCAAACACTTCGCCTCCTGGCCATCGAATATTTCTGGGTTGCAGCCCTCATTTTTCTCGGCCATCTCTGGTGGACACGCGCCACGCGCAAAATCACCATCCACGGCGGCTAAATGCGCGACGCTCTCATCAATTTGAAACGGCACGCGGCGCTGCTCAGTTCCTATTTCGCGCAGTACGCTAAAGTCCGCGTAAGTTATCGGGGCGATTTCTTCATTTCCGCCGCGACTTCCATGACCGCCACGATTTTCTCCCTCGGCTTCGTCCTCGTTCTTTTCGCGCGGATTCCATCCCTTTCCAACTGGCGCATGGAAGAAGTCGTCTTCCTCTATGGCTTCTCGCTCATCCCCTTCGGACTCTTTAACGTTTTTTCTCTGAACCTCTATGAGTTCGGCGCCACCTACATCATGGAAGGAAAATTCGACCGCGTTCTCCTCCGCCCACTCTCTTCCCTCTTCCAGGTCGTCTTCGACGCATTCCGCATCGAATCCCTGCAGGAAGTTGTCGTCGGTCTGGTTGTCGTCATCTGGGCTTCGGGCCGTCTTCATTATCAGTGGCATATTCTCGATATTCTTCTTCTTGCTTTCTTCGCGCTCTGCGGCGGCCTGATCTACATCTCCGTCTTCCTCTTTCTCTCCACGTTTTCTTTCTGGTTCGAGGACCGCATCGGCATCCATCCGCCCTTCTGGAATCTCCTCGCCTTCGGCCGCTATCCGCTCTCCATCTATTCCGGCTACATCCAGTTTTTGCTGAGCTGGATCATTCCGTTCGGCTTTGCCACGTTTTATCCGGCCTCGCGCCTTCTCGGCCGCCCCGAATTTCGCATTTACGCCCCGCTCATCCCTCTCGTTGCCGTGGCAACTTTCGCGCTCGCCGTCACGTCCTGGCGCATCGGCCTCCGCCGCTATTCGTCCACCGGCTCATAACAGGCAAAAAGAAAAAGGCCGGCTCACGCCGGCCCTTGCCGCAAATCTGATTTTTTCGACGCTGCTACGTCACAGCGCTTTCATCACCATCAGGATGCGGTCGTCTTCGTAGATCCCGCCGCGCGAGTGCGTCTCCATTTCTTCCAGCACCGCGCGCATGATTTCTTCGGGAGTGCGGTCGCGCAATCGGGCGACGAGTTCCGCCAGACGCGGCCGGCTGAACTCCGTCCCGGCCGCGTCCATGGCCTCCGTGATTCCGTCCGTGCACGCCACCAGAATATCTCCCGGCGCGAGCGCCACCTTGCCGCACTCAAACTGCACGTCCGGCAGAAGCCCGACGATCATGCCGCCGACGTCGAGCCACTCGACGCGTCCATCCGCGCGGATCACCGCAGGCGGCACGTGTCCCGCGTTCACGTACCGGAAGCTCCGTCCTCCGCTTTCGACGAGTGCGAGGAACATACTCAAGTATTTCGTGGCGCGTCCCTGCGCCCGGGCCTCGCGCGAACTCATCAAAAGCTTTTGATTGATGGTCGCCGGCAATTTTTCGAGCGGCTCGACGTGGTCCGCCAAAGCATGCAGAGTCGCTTGCACGTTGGCCATCACCAGCGCCGACGCCGCGCCCTTGCCCTCGACGTCCGCCACGACCAGCAGCAGCGCTTCCCGTCCGTCTGCTTGCACGGAAAGAAAATCGTAATAATCCCCGCCGACCATTTGCGAAGCGCGGTGCGACACCGCGATTTCGATTCCCGGAAAAGCGGGCGGCGCATCCGGCAGAAAACCGGCTTGAATCTCGCGCGCCAGCGAAAGGTCGCGCTCCATTTTTTCTTTTTCGACGCGCTCGCGGTGTAACTGCGCCTTTTCGAGCGCCAGCGCCACGTGCGCCGAAAGCGCATCAAGAAACGCTTCATCTTCGTCGCTGAACCCTTCCTGTTTGTTCAGCAATTGCAGCACGCCGATGATCGCGCCTGCTTCATTCCGGATGGGCAAGCACAGCAACTCATTCGTCTTGAATCCCAGCTTGCGGTCGATATCCGGCTCGAACCGCGGATCTTCATAAGCGTTTTTCAGCCGCACCGCGGAACCTTCGCGCGCCACCCAGCCGGCAATGCCGCGATCCGCGGGCAGCCTGATGACTTGTTGCTCCAGTCCCAGCCCCACGAGCGACCAGATTTCCTTGCGCTCGCGGTCGACGAGAAAAACCGTTCCGCGCTCCGCTCCCGTTTGGCGCGTGGCAATCTGAAGGATGATGTGGATGAGCTCACCGAGATCGAGCGTGGAGTTCAGCTTTTTCGTGGCTTCGATGATGCTGGAAAGCTCCTTCATCGCGCCGCGCCGCTCCGCCAGTGCCAGCACCACGGCGGAAAACCGCGCCAGAAGATCCATTTGGCCGCGGACTCTCTCTCCGAGTGGCCCATTCCCCGAACTTCCAGAACGCGCACGCGGAAATCATCGCTCCCCAGCGCGCCCGCCCAAATCGCCGGGTCTTTGCTGCTGTCGCTGGCCAATCCGGGCTTTATTCCAGCGGGAGTCGAAGCCGGAAGGATTCCTGCTTCGGCCCACACTTCCGCTTCGCCGTTGTCGGCGCGCCACAGCCGTGCTCCTGCTACGCCGGGCTGGCCCATGGCGGCCCGCACCACACGCGCGGCAATCTCATTCGCGGGGAACCGGCCCTCGAGCAGTCGCAGCCCTTCGAGCAGTTCGGGGAAAAGTTCATTCACTTTCTGGCGAACCGGCGTTTCACCCATAGGATGCGCGGCGGAAAAACATCCGCCACGCCGGGGTAAGCCTAGCAGGAGTACCTGGGCTTGAAAAGAGCTGGTTCCTTGGCGCAGAAGGTGAGGAAGTCTGGAGTACGAATAGAAACGCAACCGATGATTGGTCTGCTGGTGGTCGGGAGCAGCCGCGATTTTCGCTTTCTTACTGCGCCAGCTTCGGCGCGTCCACGGCACGCTGGCCCGATTCCCATTCCTGGCTGAGACGGCGCACCGTTTCTCGCAAGCGAACGGCCAGCGCGGCGATCGTTTCGAGGCGCTGCGGGGCGTCCAGCGGCAAGTGGCCGTCTCCCTTTCGCCGTATTTCCGAAAGAAGGAGCTCCGCGTTGCCCAGTATGCCGGTGAGAGGATTGTTCAGTTCGTGCCGCAACACTTCGCCGAAATCCTCGCGGTCCATTTCCCCAAAGAGATCCTTGCGGTGAACTTTGAGCAGGTCTTGTTGATCAGGTAGTGTCTGAGATTCCCTTTGCGCTTTGCGCAGCCGCCGCTCGACGAGTCCGAGCGCCACGTTCAGGCATTCTTCCGTCCGCACCACGTAGTCCGCCGCGCCCGCGGCCACCAGGTCCGAGAGTTCCGTCTGGTGCGCCGCGTCTCCAATCACCACGACCGGCGCATACCTGGCCAGCGAGGAAACGGCCATGTCCAGGCGCTTCCGTCGCTCGTGCAGATCGCTCGTTCCCAGAGTGACCGCCGCTTCTGTCAGCAAAATCACCGCGGGGGCTGCATCCGCGACGATGCGCCGCGCAGCATCTACCGAGCTCACCGACGAGACTTGCCGGCGCCGATCGATGGTTTCGAGTTCACGGCGTGCTGTGGCGTGCAGCGCCGCGTCATCGCTTACAAGAAGAATCGTGTGCTCGCGAGGTGTCATGTCACCATCCATTTCCTAGTGTGCTTCCTTGGCAGCGGCTTCGCGCCCTCCGCGTCCCAGCCGGCTATCCAGTAGGTTGTAAACTTTCTCCGTCAACTCCTCGACGCGAAACGGCTTGGCCACGTGGGGTAGCCGGTTTCGTTCCAGGAATTCCTTGGTGTGCTGCGCAATCACGTCGCCGGTGACAAACAAGAACCGTTCGTGCAATGGATTCCGAGATCGTGCGAGAGACTGGTAGAAATGCTGGCCGTCCAGTCCAGGCATCTTCATATCGCAAATCACCAGGTCGTACGGCTCGCGAGCCGCGCGGTCCAGGGCTTCCCGTCCGTCCAGAAGCGTGTCGACGTGCAGTCCTTCGTCCTCGAGCACGTCGGCGATCAGCCGGGCCACGGTAGGCTCATCTTCGACGACCAGCACGCGAGTTCCACGGTGACTCGGCCCGGAAGCGGGTCTCGGCAGCGCATGCGGACGATGGTTGTTCCCCGCCGGCGGGGGAAGAACCGGCAGAACGTTTCCGCCCTCGGCAAGGGAGGCTCGCTCCGTTTCCGCAGAGGCTTCGGCAGCTGCGGGAAGCTCGATGGAGAAAATCGCGCCGCCCTCCGGCGGGCTCGACACGCTTACTTGGCCGCCGTGCTCGCGCACGACGCTGAGAACGATGGACAGTCCGAGACCAGTGCCAACCCCCGCCGGCTTGGTCGTGAAAAAGGGATCGAAGATGCGCGCCAGAATCGCTTCGGGAATGCCCGGTCCGTCGTCGCAGACCTGCAGAAGAATCCGGCGGTTTCCATCTCGCGCCGTGCGCAGCCGGATGGTTCCCGCTTTTCCATCTTGCGCGATGGCCTGGCGGGCGTTTCCGATCAAGTTCATGAGAACCTGCTGCAACTGGCCGGCGTCTCCGGTAATAAACGGAAGAGCGGGGTCGAGGTCCAGTTCGATGCGAATCTTTTCCGCGGCCGAGCCGAAACGCTGCAGTTCCATCGCGCGCGAAATCACCTGATTGAGGGCTATTCTGTTGCGTTCCGGGCGGGTTTCCCGCGCGCTCAACAAGAGCTGCCGCAGAATCGTGCTGGCCCGCTCTGCTTCTTCATAAATCTTCCGCGCTTCTTCCGCCCGTTCGGTGAGGTCTTTTCTGACCAGGAGCCGCTGCGAGTAGCCCAGAATGCTGGTGAGCGGATTGCTCAATTCGTGCGCCACGCCGGTGACCATCTGCCCCAGGGCGGCAAGTTTTTCCGTTTGCAGAAGTTTGGCCTGAAAAACTCGCTGCGCCGTAAGATCACGGTAAATCTCGACGCGTCCAAGAAGGTGGCCGCCGCGATCCACAATGGGCCGGACCGAGCGCTCCAGCACGCGCGGTACGGGGCGTGCCATGTGCAGCTCTTCGCGTGTGCCGCCCTCCGCGCCGCGAGCCAGCTCGCGCCAGCGCCCTGCAAAATTTTCCGGCTGCGCGGCGCGCTCCGCCAAACGCGCGATCAATCCATCCAGCGTATTGCAAGCCGCGGCCTCCTCGGGAGACAAGCCCGCGATTTGCGCAAACCTCGTGTTCATCGCCCGGATACTGTGATTCGCTCCGAAAAGCAAAATCCCTTCTTCGACCCACTCGAGCACATTGTGGAGTTCCGCCTCGAACCGGCTCCGCTGCTGGGCAGCCTCGTGAGTCGCGGCCGGACCGAGCACTACCGCGGCAAGCTCATCCCCCGCGGGTACAGGAGCATGGACGCGTGCGCGAACTCCGCTGATCAGCTCCCCTTCGCAAACTTCCTGGACTTCGATGGCCCTTTCCCGCTCGCCCGCGAGGGCCCGTCTCAGCCATTTCTCGATGCGCTCTTGCTCCCACCGGCAAAAAAGATTTGCGAAACGCTGGCCGACGTACCACGCGGGCTCATCCGCGGATTGCCGCCGGACTTGCTCGCGCGCGGATTCAGTCTCTCTCGCACCCCGCGCCTCTTCGAGTAAAACCCGTGCGCTGTGATTCAGGCCGGCAATGTTTCCGCGGACATCGAGAAGAACCGTAGCCTCCGGGCTCCATTCCAAGAGCGCCTGGCGGCGCGCTTTGCGGCGAACCTGTTCGGCGTCGAGCCTCCTGCGTTCCAAAGCAGAGACGGCGAGCGAGGCGCGAAGTTCGAGACGCTCGAGCGTGCTCAGAGAAGCATTCTCTTGCCGAATGCCGGCCACAAGGACTCCGAGCGCTTCTCCAGACGCGATGAGCGGGATGGCCACCAGCCGGGCTAATCCCTCTTTGGCCCACGACTCAGGAGGCTCTGTTCCTAAAACGTGGCCCGCTTCGAGAGCAGCCCGCCACAGGCTTGCCAGCGGTTCCCTCTCGACTGAGTGAGTCCAAGCCGTATCTCCGCTTTTCCACTCGAACTCCATCAGTACCGGCGCAGTGGATTCCTCCGCGCGCGCGCGCAGGTGCCCGATGACGGCAAACGCCGCACCCGCACCCGACGCAGCAAGCGGGTCCTCCGTGCAACTTGCAGCGAGCTTCGACAAGATGGTGTCGGCTGAGATTCTGCTGCCCAGAGCAGCTAGAAACTGTTTGCTGACTCGCACCTCCAACTGGCGTTCTCGGGCAAGGCGTTTTTCCTCCTCCCACTCGAGCGCGAGCGCAAGTTCCGCCGCCACGGATTCCGCCAGACCTCGGTGAAGCGTGGTTTGTTTACCAAACGATCCAATAAGAAGCACTCCCCGCAGACGGCCACTTCCCCCGATCGGAGTCCAGAGGGCTTGGCGCAGCCCCACGAGAGGGCCAATCATCGGCTGGCCCTTGGAATCGTCCATCTCCTGGTCCACGCTCTTGCCGGAAGCAAGAAGCTCCTGTGGGAGAGGAGGCTCGAGCGACAATTTCTCCCACCCTTCCGGCGTTTCGTCTGCCTGTGCCTCCCACACCAGCCCGCGCAGACAGGCCGGTGCGAGCGGGTCCGAGCTGAAGGGCAAATCCTGTTCCAGCCACACGCCGATGCGGTCAGCCCAGTTTTCCCTGGCGATAGTATGAATCGCTTCACGCATCAGTTCTTCGCGCGGCGAACCTTCCAGCGCCGCGCGGGCCGCGCCGCGCCAGGAACGTTGGTCCTCTTTTTTTTCCGCCAGGCCCACATGTTTGTAGTGCCTCGAAGCGGCTTCCGCGCAAAACAAGATGCGCGCGTGCCGCCGGTGGCATGCTCCCTCAAAACTGGGCACATGCACCGATAGGCCCAACTGCGTAGTTGCGTAATGATCGTGGAATCAGCAAGTTGCGATGTGAAGGGGAGGAGGGATGCAAAGGCTGGAGTCCCATGCCGAAACTGGCGCCGCACCCTTTCCCAGAGTGGGCCGGAGGGCGCAGTTCCCTCGTGGTTGCCATTGGCTCATTCGAGGTTGGCAACGGATAGCTGGACCGTAGAGTTGGCAGCGTTCGTGAAAGGCTGTTCCAGCGGGAGGCCGGGTGCTTTTCCGTTTGCGTGGGAGGCGAACAAAAGCCCTGAGTTACGGCTCGGCGTGCTCGACCTGATACTGCTTGAGCTTCCGGTAGAGGGTGGTTTTTCCAATTCCGAGCATGCGCGCCGCCGCCAGTTTGTCTCCGCCCGTCTCGCGAAGTGTGCGCAAAATGGCTCTGCGTTCCAGTTCGTCCATGGGCAGAAGTTCGTCCTTGTCTGGTGTGCGTTCGCTGCTCGGATAGTGCAGGTTTGAAGGCAGATCGCCCACGTGAACGATCGGGCCAGTGCCCATGGCCACCGCCCGTTCGATGGCATTTTCAAGCTCGCGCACGTTGCCGGGCCAATCGTACGCAATTAACCGGCGCATGGCGTCATCCGAAATGGTCCGCGGGGAATCGTGCGGATCGGAGAATTTTTCCAGGAAGGAGGTGACCAGAAGCTGGATATCGCTTTTGCGTTCCCGCAAGGATGGCAGTTTGATTTGCACCACGTTGAGCCGGAAATAAAGGTCCTGCCGGAACGCGCCGGTGCGGATGGCCGATTCGAGATCCCGGTTGGTGGCGGCGATGATGCGAATGTTGATGTGCCTGCGCTCCGTCGAGCCGACCGGTTTCACTTCGCGTTCCTGCAAGGCGCGCAGAAGCTTGGCTTGCAAGTCCACCGGCATGTCTCCGATTTCGTCGAGGAAGAGCGTTCCGCCCTGGGCTGCTTCGAGCAGGCCCTGTTTCGATTGCATCGCGCCGGTGAATGCGCCCTTTACATAGCCGAACAGTTCCGATTCGATGAGCGTGGGCACCAGCGAGGAACAGTCCACGGGAGCAAACGGCCGCTCTTTGCGCGGGCCGGAGTAATGAATGCTTTTGGCCACCAGCTCCTTGCCGGTACCGCTTTCGCCCAGAATAAGGACGGGATACTCGTGCTGGCTGACCTTTTCAATCATTTTGTACACGCGCTGCATCTTCGCGGCAACGCCGATCATGCCGCCGAATCCCGGTTTGGAGCGCAGTTGCTCTCGCAAGACACGGTTTTCGCGATCCAGGTCCAGGTCGCGGGCCACGCGCTCGAGCCGCGCTCGAAGATCTTCGATGTGAAACGGCTTGGTCACGTAGTCCACCGCTCCCATGCGCGTGGCGGCAACGGCAGAGTCAATGGTTCCATATTGCGTCAAGACCACCACGGCAATCTGCGGGTACATTTCGTGAACTTGCTTCAGAAGATCGAGGCCGCTGGAGGGTGGCAAAATCAAATCAGTTACGACGATGTCGACAGCGTGCGTCTCGAGTCGCCGCAGCGCATCCTCGACCGTTCCCGCGGCGATGGTCTTCATTCCACAGGATTCCGCGACCTCCGCGCAAAGCTTCCTCGTGCTTTCCTCGTCCTCCACGACGAGGACGGTGAGGGGAATTAGTGCGCGTTGCACTCCGGCTTCTTCACTCATCGTCGTTGACCTCACGGAGAGTTCGCTGCTGTTTCATTTGCACACTCAGTACCAATTCCGGAATAGTGCCTGAGTATTTCATAAATCAACAAGTTAGACAGTTTATCACTTTTAGATGAATCCTGATTCGGGAATTTTTGTCCCGACAAGGCCCGCTCAATTCCCGGGTTTCGAAATATAAGTCCTTCTTTCTCAAATCAGTGCCAAGTGGGGACGACCGGGCATTCCATTTTGGGAAGCTCCGCGGCGAATTGGCAGAATTCACCGACTCGACAACCAGAAATCCACTTAGAACTGCAGAATTGCGTTTTAACGAGACAGTTCTGCGCCCAGTTCGCCCTCGTGGCGCCGATTCCGCGTAAGAAGGCCCGATGCAAAAGAACTGGGCTCTCACGGAAAACCTCCGAGAGAGCCCGCTAAAACTTGTTCCGTTATTTGACTCGACACAAGAGGCGAGTCAGGTTTTTGTCATCCGTCGTACTGTTGCGACAAGCTCCGCAACAGCATTGCGGTCCAATTACGGCTTGGGTGCGGCCTTCTTGGGTGCGGGTTTTTTCGCCACCCCCGTCTTGCCCTCTTCCTTCCTGTTGAGCAGGGTCAAGGCATCATGCGCATTGAAGGGGAAGCGCCGCACGGACTGCTCGCCCGTCGTGCTAAGCGTTACGTCCACGCGGCGGTTGTTGGCCAGGCGAATGGTCACCAGGTTTTTCACGAAACTCTGCTTTTCCGCGGCAGTCAGCTCCGTATCTTCCTCAAGAAGCTTCTTGACCTGTTCGTCGGTCATGTTTTGATCCACGCCATACCCCTTGATTTCAATGTGATCGGCGGGAACGCCCTTCTCGATCAAGTGGTTCTTGGCGCGTTCCACGCGGCGCTCGGAGAGCAGTTGGTTGTACTGCTTCCCTCCGCGTATGTCGGCGTGGCCACCCAGAATCAAGTGGGCGTCCGGCTTGTAGGTCAAATATTGTTTGAAATCGGTTGCCAGCGTGTCCAGCGTAGCGGCCTGGCTCGCCAGCAAACCGCCATTGGGTTTCGCGACCGTGGGCTGGGCCGTCGGGAAATAAATGCTGTGAAGCGCCAGCTTGAGCTCCAATTGATGAACCTGCGGAGGCTCATTGACTTCGACGTTGCCTGAGGCATCGGCCGTTCCCCCGCGTCCATCGTTCACCGTGCATTTCACGGTGTAAGTCCCGGGCTGCAAGCCAGTGGCATCGAATTGCGCGCTCGCCCCAGTGCCGCTCACTTGTCCGCCCGAAGCCGAGTAACTATAGGTCAGCGGGTCGTTGTCCGGATCGTTACCCGTGCAGGTGATTCCGGTATGCTCGCCGGGCAGAATGGGGCTGCGCTCGACGGCCAACGAAGCCGTCGGCGGACGGTTCGGCCGCGCTTCCACCTTAATGTCGGTGGCGCAGGATGCCGTGCCGCCCTTGCCGTCGCTGACCTGCGTGGTTACGGTATAAGTGCCCTCGCTCAGTCCTGTTGAGTTCCATCGCACGTCAGGGCCGGTACCATCTACCGTTCCGCCGGTCGCCGTGTAGGTGTAGGCAAGTGGATCGTTGTCGGGATCACTGGCATTGACATGGACCGCGACCGTGTCGCCCGAACCCGCAAACACAGAAGTCGGATTCGCGGAACACGCGGCTACCGGCGCCTGATTTACGGGCGGCGGAGGCGCTTCCTTCGGAAAGCCAAAGCGCAGAACGATTCCCGTTCCCAATCGGAGGTTGTCCTGCCGGGCGTTCCCGCCGAGTGAGGCCCCCGAGAAATTGGTCATGAGGTAGTCGATTTCCGCGAAGCGCCAAGCGAGGTTCTTGGATAGCACGATGTCTACGCCGCCGCCGGCCGCCAGGGCAAAAGCGGTCTGGCTGTTGTTGCCGGTCATGGGGGGACCGACATGCGCTCCGCCGAGCAGGAATTCCGCGAACGGAACGAAGTAGTCGAACTTGCGCAAATTCAACCGGGGACCGAGCAAAAAGGTCGTCGTGCCCCCGTGGATCGAGTTTCCGCCGACCGTCCGGTCGTAGCTCAACCCGCCGAGTTCTTCTGTGAGCCCCACCCATCGCGATACGTTCCAGGTGAAGGAGCCCGCTGCGCCGTAGTTGCTAAACGAGCTGAAGCCCCCGCCCGGATTAAAATTCACGTAGTTGAACATGCCTGCGATTTCAAAATGAGGCACGAGTCTTCCTGGCGGCGTTTTTTCGTTCGATTTGGCGCCCGCCGGAAAAGGCTTGGGCTTCGGAGCCTCCGGAAGCGCAAAAAGAGTTCGTGAAGCGGGCGTTATGTCCCCCGCACTCGGTTTGGCGATTCCGTTCGCCGCTGCTGCAGCCGCCGCACCGTCGCCATTCTGTTGGGCGCACAAAGGCAAAGCCAAAAGAGCGCTCACCGCTACTGCCGCACACCAAGTACGCATAATTCTTCTCCCTCAGTTTTCTCGTCTAGAACCCAAGCCGTTCTTGTCCCCGGTGCAACCACGCCTGTGGCGCTGCCATTCACCCACTTGAATCAATTGCCGCAAAATGATTGCGGTTTGCCAGGAGCCATCACAGCACCTATACCTTCTCCCAACTTTTGATAAACTCCGGGAGAATATACAAGAACCCACAGGGCGCAGTTTCGCTAGCCTATTCTAGAATTCCCTTCGTCTGCAAGTCTTTCCTTGCCTTGCCTGCCGCCGTCGACCCACACTCCCACTCCGCCCAACACCGGCTCATAGATCGACGATAACCCAATTACTGCGTACCAGCTGGGCGCCGCTCTGTTAGCCTCTCGGTTTGTACCGTCGACATTTTTAGTGAAGGTCGATGTTGCTTGCTTTCGCTACGTCGAAAATAAAATGTGCCGGAACCGCGACCGATATGCCGGAATTCTGGTGGCATTCTGTCGGCTCGGTTTGAATGTTCCCGCCTGCGTCTTTCGCTGGCGTCCCGTCCGCTTGAAACTTAACGCGAATGCAAATTTGATTTTGCCTGCCATCGGAATCACGTTGCGGGACTGGCATCTCACCTTCAAGAAGACCGACCACGTCGCCGTTTTGATTAAGCACAGGTCCTCCGCTGTTACCGGGGTTTGATGTCAAAGAAACCATAATTCTAAGTCCCCCTCGCGACGTGACGCCGGTTGGAAAACCTAGACCCGTTGCGATGCCTTTTGCGACAATAAAGTCATTTCCGGTAAGCGGGAATCCTGCCAGAAGCAATTCATCCCCCAATTTAGGAAATCCCGTACTTAAGTTTGCACCTTTAATTGTCACAACTCCCTGAGGTGTTTCAGGCGTAACGCCAGACGTGAGTGGTGCTATTTGAATCATCGACGGAGGTTGCGGAGCCTTTAAAATCGCGACGTCTGTGGCAGGATCTGAAGCCACAGGTGTCACCTCAATTACATCCTTTGCACCACCAATCACAACGTTAACGCCCCCGCTGTGCCCGACAAAAGCTTCGCGGACAATGCCGACGAGAATTCGACCACGGGCACCATGAATCACATGCTCGCAAGTAGCTAGATAACCAGTGTCGCCAATCCAGACAGCCGAGCCGAGGTTCCTTGTTCCGGAAGGCTGCCCGCCGGGCGGTTCCAATAATACCGACACTGTCATTTGTCGTGCGCTCTGAAACTGCGATGACGCTGCGGGCGTTTGTGCGCAGATCGGGGCCGGGGAAAACAAACCGAACAAAGCTACAAATGCGAGGACAGGTTTCATAATCGCTCCTCACTGCGCGATGCGAGAGATGAACCGATAGAATTCAAATAAGGCAAATATAAACGCCGCTAGCATCAACAGTAGAAAATGAATATCAGCTAAAACTCGGAAGGAAATGTGTAGAAACTTCGTCCAGCGGCGCATAAGCGCAAACCCCACCCGCTGATTGGCTCGTCTTCCTCTCCCAAAGAGCGAGCGCGGGTAGATTTGGCCTATCGAACTGCTTTGCAACATCCTCCATCGCGCCTGGAGAGTACTGGCGGCACGCGACGGATGTTAGCGCCTAAAAAAGTTGTTGGTTTATCCCGGTCGGGTTTGTCCGGTTACGAACCGGGCGCCTCTCCGTTCGGAAAGCCAAACAACGCGGGAAGTATAGCACGGCGAACAAATTGAGAAAAGAGGGCAGGGTCGCCTCGAGAGATTAGCCGGGCGCCCCATGTGTCGGGTTCACACTTGGGTTTTTTGATTCTGCCCTCCTCTTTCGGGGCGGGTGGACCGGATCGATTCAATCTGGATCTGCCGAACTGACGCCGACCGAACGTGGAAACTTTCAAGCCCTCACAAATCAAAACAACACGGAGGGTGCCGGGTGCCCCACACGTCGCTTTTACGTGTGGGGTTTTGAGAATCTGGGAGAATCTGGGGACGAATCTGGGGAATCTGGGGACAGACGGGACGTTCACTCTCTAAACCGCACGCGATTCAGGCTCGAGCAGTGATAGAAAGGCCTGGCCAGCATGCTAACGGAAAACGTTCCGTCTGTCCCCGGTTTCCTCCTGCACTATGGCGCTCAAACTCCCTTTTCCGACCAGCTCGCCGCCCATTGGGTCGGCGGCCAATGGGACTATGACCCCCAGCACGATTCCATCATCACTGCTGGAAATGGCGGCACCAAGCCAACCCAGGCGGCCTTTACCATCTTCTATAATCAAGGGTCGCAAAAATATCAGTTGGAGCAGAATCTCCAGCCCGGCGAGCAAATGTGGATGGACATCGGCAAGCTAATTCGCGAAAACGTTCCCGATAAGACCGGCAAAACTCTTCCCTCGGACCTGACTACCGGCTCCTACGAATTTCGCGACTTAACCAACAAGGGCGTCGGCTCGCTCTTCGAAGGCAAAATCATCTACGACAAAACCTATGGCCACGTCACCTACGGCTGCTCCCTCTGCTGCGGCTATACCACCCCCGTACCCCTTTGGTACAATCCGATCTCGGTAATTATCACTAGCTTTCAAGATAATGGCGTGTATGCCTGGTACCCCTGCGAAAATCAGTACGACGATGTGAGCACCGCCTTCTACAACGGCTGGAGTTCCGGCGCCCCGTCCATTGTAACCGTCGACTACTACGGCACCCACCACGGCGCCGCCGTCGGTTCCACTACCTCGCAGACCTACGGCGTGCTCCAAAGCAACAACGTCCATCTAATGTGCCCCACCCACGGCTTCACCCCCAGCGGCAGCGCTAACGTCACACCCACGGTGGCATTCTTAGGCACCAATAATTACATCTTCGAGGGTAGCGACCCTACAGTGACCCCATTCAATTTGCAGTACGTTCAAGGCAACCCAAATGGAGGAACCTATACATGGAACGACAGCACGAGCAGCTCTTATCACCCTAATATCTCTATTAACGGAAGCGCCGCCCCATATTCCACGACCGCTGCCCAAGCTACAGTGACCGCAGACGCCCCGAGCTCCGCCCTCCTCGATACGACGCTGACGGTTGGATACACGGCCAACAGCGTCCAAGCCCCGTCGCCAGCAAGTCGTGCGATAACAATACGAATCTTCCGATTTCTTCAGCAGGATGGAACTATACAAATAATTCCGATCAACGGATCAGGCAACCCATCTAAGTATGGCTACCAAACAATTGCAAAATATTTTGTATACACCAACCCCTCAGACCAACTGCTGCAACCCGGATACACGAACATTTCAGTCCCAGAAACTGTTTCGCAAACTTCGGAAAACTTTCCGGTCACCCTAACGCAAGGTACAGGGGGCCTCGACAGTAATAGCGAGGTCAATGATGTACTCGCAATTGTTGGAGACTCTCCCTTACCTTCGAACTTCAGTTCAACAGCCGATCAGTATCTATCAGTGGGAGGATTCTTGGTACGCCATAATACGCTCAATTACGCGCAAACGACGCTCACCATCACGAATCTTGGGCCGTTTAACTAAAATGAATACCAAGCGACTTGCGAGCATTCCTCTGTTAACTGCGTGTGTCATTGTGCTGACGACGGCTTTTGCAGCTCAGGAGCCAGATTCTGCCGAAAAAGATGTTTTTAATCAAAAAGTTACGAGCGCCGAACTAAATGATGAGAGCATCTTCGATGCGGTTGCACGACTAAATCAGGGATCGAATATCGCCATTTCTATCGAGGGAATACTCCCGGCGCAGGGAACAGTCCAAAATCCGAAGTTCCGAGCGAAGCTGGAAGGCGCCACTGTGTCGGAAGTCCTCTCTTGGTTGTGTAGGCTAGACTTGCGGTATTCGTGGAGTCGTGATGGCGATATGGCCAACATCTTTCCGAGCGCAATGCGGGACAATCCCAATTATTTCTTCAATCGCAAACTACCGGAGCTGCATTTCCTAGATATTCGTCAATCTGACGATGCGGCAATCACGATTGTTCACCAACTTGGCGATCCGTCTGAACATTTGTACTTCTTAGGTGTGGGCGGAACTCAACAGTTTTCAAAGCCATGGACAGCGACCTTCCACGACATTACCGTGAGGCAAGCACTAAATCGGATCGCTCGACAACTCGGCCCCACTTATGGATGGCAAATTGGGGGACACACGAGCGCGCGGCTCATTATGTTTCACTACAAGCTCGGAGCCCCCAAAGACTATAACGTCGTGCCACAGTAACCCGTCGAGGCGGGTGGACCATCCTTAACGCGCTGGCACGATTTTGACTTTGCATTTTTCCGGGGTGGCCCGCCCTTTCGGCTTTGTCTTATGAAAGGGTGGGGCCTTTTCGCTCGCTCCGGCGGTTTTCATGCGTGCCCTTTACTTTTCCGCATTTTCCGTCTCACCAAACTCCAAAATTCCCGCCAACTCCTTCTATCTCCTCAACTTCCCCGCGTCTCATTCGAATGATAAGTACCCAGGTACTGTACCTTGACAGTAATCCAGTTCCCTGCTACCATTCCCTATGTTTCGCTCACGCCGTCACCTCCCTCGCCCAGTTCCCTGCTGTCTTTGTAGTGGCGGACCTTTAGGTCCGCGCATTTCTCCCATTCCAACAGCCCTCCCCGCCCGCACACGGACCATCACACAGCGGGAACGCCTCCCTCTTCCACGAGTCACGAGTCACCAGTCACCAGCCACTAAGTCCTTTAGAATCCGCACTTCCGAAAAACCCGCCGGTAACCCCTTTGGAATCCGCACTTCCAAAACACAGCACTTAAAACCCTTTAGAATGAACACTTCCGAAAAAACCGGGGGTGGGGGTCCCCCCTCCAACGCCGGAGCTACCCGCGCCGACTCGCGCTACACTACTGGACCGATGCTAAGCACAACGGTGCTCGACACAAACTGGCTGGGGCATCCGCGATCCATTGCGGCGGCTTTGCTTGAGTCGGATGGGCATCGCGCGATCATTGACCCTGGGCCCGCGTCAAATTTAAAGACACTTCGTGAGCTTCTTGGCGCGCGCGGCATCGACGTTTCTGATTTGAACGCCATCTTGCTCACGCATATTCATCTGGATCATGCGGGCGCGACGGGCGCGCTCATCAAGGAAAATCCCAACCTGGAGGTGTACGTCCACAAGGCCGGCATGCGCCACATGGCCGATCCCTCCAAACTGTTAGCGAGTGCCGAGCGGCTTTGGCCGGGAGAATTGCATCACTTGTTTGGTGAAACGCTTCCCGTGCCGTTTGGAAATTTGCGCATTCTGAACGGCGGAGAAACGCTCTCGCTCGGAAGCCGCAATCTGGACGTTGTCTACACACCGGGCCATGCTTCACATCACGTTTCTTATTTCGATTTGTCGGATGGAACAGCATTTGTTGGAGACACCACGGGATTCCACATCGAAGGCGATCCTTACGTCGTGCCGCTTGCTCCGCCTCCGGATATCGATCTCGAAGCATGGAACGCTTCGCTGGACGCCATCGCAGCGCGCCGCCCCGCGCGGCTCTTCCTCACGCACTTTGGTTATTCGGAAGATCCCGCGGCGCACATTGCAGAATATCGAAAGAATTTGCAGCGCTGGAGCGCTCTTGCCGCGGACACTTTGCGCAAGTTCCCAGACGAGCGCAGCAGTCTCGAAGAGTTCGTCTCCGCCACGAACGCCGAAATCCGGCAGCACGTCGCCGGCGCCGAAGCCGACCATTACCTTTTCAACTGCGGCCTCAACCTGTCCTGGCTGGGACTCTCGCGCTACCACCGCAAACGCGCCGAGGCCGCCACCACTTCCCCGCCGCGAGCCAACCTACGCTCGCAACCAAGCTGAGTGCGCGTGGCGGACATAACGATGAATTGGAGGTGAACTGGAACGCTAATCAGAACGATGAGGCTTAACTGCTAAGCAGTCGAACCTGAAGACGAGACTTCGGACGTGTCAGCAGCGGGCTCGGTAGCCGGAGTGGCAGGTGTCGCTGGCGCTTCGAGGCGCGCGGAAAGCACTTCCACCAGCAGATCCACGAGCTTTTTTGCGCCGCTGCCATCAGGATCTTTGTCCGGGTTGTACTGCGCCACGGTCGAGGCCCAGCAGATTCTTGTGTTTCACAAATTCGCTGAGCGCCGCGCGCACATCTTCCAGACTCAGGCCGCCGCTGGCGGGCACGTTCACTGCGGGAAATTCTTCTTGGGCGATCACGTCCGTATCCAGATGCAGCACAAACTCATGTGCGTCGGCGTGCACGTAAGCAAGCCCGTCCCTGGCCGCGGCGCTTCCGCCTTTCGTCTGAATGTCCGCGGCGTCAATGTGCCGCATCGGCGACTTGCTCAAGAAATTCCTGCTCAGGCGGATCGAGCCGCTCAATCCCAAAGAGCGTCACATCCGGCTCGCGCACCAGCGGCGACTCGCCCCAGAAGCGCACCAATTCCGGAGCGCCGCGGCCAATCACGTGGGCCACCACCATTCCGTCAATGCGTCCGGAAGGAGTCGATGCCGGCGTATTCAAATCCGCGTCGCGATCAAACCACAATAGATTTACGTGCTTGTAGTAGCGACGCGCGCCCGTCAGAAGTCCGATGACTTGCGCGCAATCGCCGCCAAGCACCAGCACGAGTGCGCCGCTTTTCACGGCGATCTCCGCGCGAAGCTTCAGATCATTCAGGCCCGCGACAATTTCTTTCAAGATTGCGCGCGCGTTTGTGCTCGTCATCGTCCGCAAAGAGCCGCGGTGCGCAGTCGCCGTGATCGATCACTTCAAAGCCCGCGCTTTGCAGCCGTTCGACCAGCCCCGCCGCTCGCAACGCCGCGGGCGCTTTTTCGCTCCCCGCCAGAAACGCAGCCGCGCTCGATGGCGCGCCAATCAAGGCAATCTTCTTCGGCTGACGGACGATTTTGACCGCCAAGATTTGCTCCTTGTATTATGTGTTCCCGCCTACCGCGCCGGGTCGATTGCAAACTGCGCGGGCCAAATACCCGCCCCTGCATCGTAATAATCGCTACAAAATCGCCCTTCAGCGCCGCGGCGCCGGCGCGATCGTCGCCAGCTCCGGAGGCAGCGTGAATCGCACATCCTCGCGAATCAAATCCAGGTCGCGCTGATCCGTAAATCCAAACTCCGCCAGCCGCTGGCTCACTTGCTCGACGAGCACTTCGGGCGCGGAAGCGCCCGCCGTCAAGCCCACGCGCTTCACGCCTTCGAGCCACTGTACATCGATATCCTTGGCCGAATCGATCAGCTGGGCCTTCACGCCGCTGCGCTGCGCCACTTCCACCAGGCGGTTCGAATTCGAGCTGTTCGGCGAGCCCACCACCAAAATCAAATCCACGTCCTTGGCCACCTGCTCGACGGCTTCCTGGCGGTTTTGCGTCGCGTAGCAGATGTCGTCGCTAGCCGGGCCTTTGATGGCGGGAAATTTCTGCCGCAGCCGCGCCACAATTTCTTGCGTGTCGTAAAGGCTGAGCGTGGTTTGCGTCAGGAACGAAAGCTTGTCCGGATCTTCCACTTCCAGCGCGTCCACGGCCGCCACGGAATCCACCACGATGGTGCGGTCCGGCGCTTCGCCGGAGGTGCCAACAATTTCCTGGTGGTCCTTGTGGCCAATCAAAATGATGGTGCGCTTTTCGCGCGCGAATTTCAGCGCTTCCAGATGCACCTTGGTGACCAGCGGACAGGTGGCATCAATCACTCTCAGTGCGCGGTCCTTGGCTTCCTCGCGGACCGTCGGCGGCACGCCGTGGGCGCTGAAGACCAGCACCGCGCCATGCGGCACGTCCTCGATGGACTCCACAAAAATCGCCCCGCGCCGGCGCAACTGCTCCACTACGTAGGTGTTATGCACGATTTCGTGATGCACATAGACCGGCGCGCCGTATGCTTCCAGCGCCAGCTCGACGATATCCACCGCGCGCACCACACCCGCGCAGAATCCCCGCGGCCTTACCCTCAGCAATACCTTCCCATTCGTTGCAGTCTGCATCGTTATCCTAAGTGAGTAATTTCCGAAGACTCTATCATACCTTACGGCGCGCCCGGCTCGCACCGGGTTTCCTCATGCGACGGACAGGTAAGGTTCCTATTACCGCGATTAGTGGACACCATGACGGAAACTAACACCCTTGACCCTCTCGGCTGGTGGCGCTAGTCTGCGAATAATCGCAAGAGGACGACATGATGAAACACGACAGCGCAAGACTCAATGTCCGTGGTCTCTGTGGGACTATCTGCCTCGTATGTATTCTGTTGCTCTTTGTTCTGCAGGTGACCGCCAATGCTCAAGTTGAGCTGAGAGCGGATAAGCAAATCCTCCTTGAAGCCACACACGGTACGCAGGCGATAAAAAGAGGGCCTGGGAATAAACTTTACGCCCTGATTCGTTCAGTGAAGCCTCCCAGCTCGCTTTGGATATCGGATTACTCCGGTTCGTCCATGCGTATGATTCTCGGCGGTGGATCGGAGCCCACAGACCTTCGTTTCCCGAAGGACTTTGCAGTTGACCGAGATGGAAACGCGATTGTCGTGGACGCAGGCTTGATAAAGACTTTTTCCACCGAGGGAAAGCTGCTCAGTTCCTTTCCGTCAGATCGGCCGCAATCCGTAGGCGTTTTGAGCGACGGCAGGATTCTTGTCAGTGGGTTGCCGAAAGATGGCTTGATCTACGTCTTTGATCATCACGGAAAGGTGCTTGGGCATATCGGCGAACTCGTAAGGGTTGAAGATGCCCCTGGCCCTGGCTTTAACGCGGTGCTTAATGTTGGAAACATCGTCGTAGATGACGCCGACAACATTTATTACGTCTTTCGCTTCTTGCTCACGCCTACGGTCCGGAAGTATACGCCGGAGGGAAAGCTAGTAGCCGAATGGCATCCGGAAAGTGCCTATTTGGACCAAGCCATCGAGCGCGCCAAGAAGACATACCAAGAGAACAAGGAAAAGGGTACTTCCGGAGGGAATCCAGTGTTGACCGCTGGAGCGTTCGATACCGAAACGAAAACACTTTGGGTAGCTTCCGGACATGAGGTGTTGCAGCTCGATAGTTCAGGAAAGACGATTCAGGATTTCGAGCTTTTCCTGCCGGAAGGAGGGCCGCCACTTCAAGCGGAAGGGCTTCTCGTGGATCGAGATTTCATACGGGCTGCGGGGCCTCTTGATGGAACTTTCGAATTCTTGAAGCCACGCTGACCTGCTACTCCTCATCCCATGGTGCGCCATCGGTTTCCGATCGGGCCTGTCGAGCGTCCGTGGGCAATGGAATGCTCCTGCGAACCCGAGGCCTCTATTGAGGCGCTACTGCCCGAAGTAGTAGCCGTCGCGGGCTTGGACTACGAGGTCTTTCGGTTTGGCGACGAGATTAATCTTGTGATACCCAACCGTGTTGCCCTTATCCGGCGTGTACGCGAGGCTGTACTGGTTTCGCAAATCTTCCTGAATCTCCGCGTAAATCTTGTCCACCGTATCTTTTTTGGAGACTTTGAAGAGCCGTCCGCCGGTTTCTTTGGAAATTTGCTCGAGGATTTTCTTACCGTCGGGCCGCTCTTCCTGCCGAGGGTACCTGCCGCCTCCGCGGCCGCCGCCCATGCCGCCTCGGCCACCGCCCATCGGGCCGCCCATCCTGAATCCGCCGGGACGGCTACCCTCTTCCTCGTCGGCAAATAAAATGGAGTAGACGATGGTGTCCGCGCGTTGCGCGGTGGCAATCGCCTCGGCCAAGGTCTCTTTGCTGCCGCGATCGACGCCATCAGATAAGATGATCAGCGCTTTGCGGCCCTGCTGCTTGCTCATCAACTCATCGGACGCCAGAAAAATCGCGTCGTAAAGCAGCGTTCCGCCGCCGCGTGAGCCTCGGCCGCGCCCTCCTCGACCTCCACCGCTGCCGCCTCCGCCACTGCCTCCGCCGCTGTTGCTGCCACCGCCTCCCTCGAATGGAGGTGTCGATAGCTTTTGCAGCGCTGCCTGCAACTTGGGCCGCGAAGGAGTGAAATCCTGCAACAGTTCGACTTCATGGTCGAAGTGAATCACAAACGCCAAATCCTTGTCCTGGCGCAGTAGCTGGTCGAGAAAGCTGTAGCTGGCGCTCCGCTCCTGATCCAGCACTTTCCTCTGGCTCAAGCTGGTATCCACCAAAAGCCCGAGGCGCAGCGGCAAATCACTTTCATGCGCAAAATAATTTATGGTTTGCGGACGCCCGTCTTCATCCAGCTGAAAATCGTCCTTGGTAAGGTTCGGGATGATTTTTCCGTGCTTGTCGCGAACCGTGGCGAGCACGCTTACGGTCTTGACCTCAACCGCGATCTTTGGCTGTCCCTCCTGCGGCCGCTTCAGTTCCGGCTGCGATTGCCCGTGTGGCTGCGCTTGAGGCGGCACTGGCTGCTGCTCCTGTGCGCGAAAATCCTGGGCAGCGAGCGTCAGCATCAGGAGTAAAAGTGTTCCCAAGCCCAGCCGCAGGCGAATCGGGTGCGGTTCACCGGCCGGTGAATTTATTGAACGCAGTTGTGCAAGATGAGAGAAGAGTTCTTCATGCTTTTCCAGGCTCAGTCACTCACTGCCGGCTGTCTCTAATCAGTAGTTCATTCATTTAAGGCAGAAAGTTCCCGCACAAGTCAGAAGATTAAGACGCAGGCAGGCTCGTTTTGGTTTGCCCGCGTTCGGCTGCAAAGCTGCTGGCCAATTTGGTGCTCCCAAGCAATCGCGCGCGGCTGTAACATGCCCCCAAGATGAACACGCAAATGAGCGAAGAAATGAACGTCTCGCCCGTGACGCTTGAAGGCCGGCACGTGCGACTCGAACCCCTCTCGCAAGCTCATCACGCCGATCTCGCCGCCGTCGGCCTCGATGCTGAATTGTGGCGCTGGATTCCCACGCCCGTGCGCACGCCGGAAGAAATGTCCGCCTACATTGCCACCGCGCTGGACGAGCAAGCGCGCGGCGTCTCCTTGCCCTTTGCACTCATCGAAAAAGCCAGCGGCCGGGCCATTGGCAGCACGCGCTATGGCAATATCGACCGCGCGCATCATCGCGTCGAAATTGGCTGGACCTGGGTCGCACCCGCCTGGCAGCGCACGGCCATCAACACCGAAGCAAAGTACCTTCTACTAAAGCATGCGTTCGAAACGCTCGGCTGCATTCGTGTCGAGCTGAAAACCGATTCCCTCAACGAAAAATCTCGCAATGCCATTCTGCGCATCGGCGCCCGCGAGGAAGGCACCTTCCGCAATCACATGATCACCGCTAGCGGCCGCATCCGCCACACCGTTTACTTCAGCATCCTCGATTCGGAATGGCCGGCGGTGAAATCCAGCCTGCAATCCCGGATGATTCCCTAGGGCGACGGGCCGGCCAAGCCGTTAACCATTGCACGTCACGCCTGATTCCAGTTGGGGTACCAACGCCTGCGTTGAGTAGACTAATAAACAGGCAACGAGCGGTTGTTCTGCTCGGGCCAAGTGTCCGGCCCGGCCACGCCATTGCAAACAGGCGTCTTGGGAGACCACAGGTGCACCAAAAATGTTCTCCCAGAGAATTGCAGCGAACCGAGCAACTTAACGGAGAGTCTTGTGCCCGCTTCTGACCCGATTAATCGCCGCCGCAGCGAACGTGTAATGCTGCAAATACCCGTTAAGCTTCTCGCCGAGACGTCCGACCGCGTTCAAGTCGAGGAAGAAACTCACACTCTAGTCGTCAACGCGCACGGCGGCCTGTTGAAACTGAAAGCAGAGCTCCTGGTGGGTCAGCCGATGGTTCTGGTGAATCCGCAATCCGGCATGGAGCAGAGTTGCCGTGTGGTGCGCATCGACCAAGCGGGATCAGGCTCGTTTGCAGTAGCCTTCGAATTTGATCAACCGGCGCCGAAATTCTGGCCTATCGTCTTTCCACCGACGGATTGGGGAGTGCCAAAGGCGTGATGAAAGCTCAGCTCGTCCTCCAAATTCTTCCTCGAGCAACTCTTTTTCGCACCGCAACTATCCAATAAGTGTCGGGTTCATTAAGGCCGGGGACAAATATGCCTTGGGAGGCTCGTCCGATGCGGTTGTTGCATCCATTAAGTGCAACCAAGCAGCTTTTGACCGCTGCTGTTTTTCTCTGCGTGATGACCGTCGCGGCCTGCAATGAGTACGTCACGTCCGAGCGCAATCCCGAAGTTCCGATCCCCAAGCATGCCACTTGGGCCTGGCGCCCTGTCGAGGCACAACCCGCTCCGGACCGCGATTCACGGCCTGTCATCTCGCGAGACGAGCCGACGCAAGGTGCCAAGGTCGTGCCCCAAACCGAAGCGTCAAATGAAATCCTCCGCGGACAGATACGCGTAGCAATCACCAAGGCCTTGGCCGAAAAAGGTTTCAAGGAAGTGCCCGATCCGCAGGCCGCGGCTTTTCTGGTCGATTATCATATCGCCGTCAAGGACCGACGCGCCGCAGTGCCCGTCGGCTACGCAGGCGGCTACGCCGGAGTCGTATGCGGTCCTTATGGCTGTGTCCAGTCCTGGGGTTGGGGCCCGCCAGTTCTGGGCTACCAGAACATCAAATTCCGCACGGGGACCATGGTATTCGATTTCCTGCAAGCGCCGACGAAGAAGCTGGCGTTTCGCGCCATCGGCCAGAAACCCGTGAAAGGCCGGCTTCACCACCTTCACACAAAGCGATGTCAACTCTCTGGTGAATGCGGTGTTGTGGAAACTCAGCGCGGGTAAGTAATCGATGGACTGTCCTAAACCTCAAAACCAAAGAAGCGCACCGTGCTGAAATGAGCGGCTTGGGGCGCTCGCCGTCCCTATCTGGTAGATTGCTGCGCCGCTTCTCCAAATGCGATAGAGTCCGTATGTCAAGATGGGCTTCTCCGCAGCACTCTCCAATAAACTCCGCTGCTGGTCTTTCTATGTGTTCGCCTGTTATCGCGGAACCGGCGGCAGACCTAACTTCATCGCCGAGGATTGGAGCGAGATGCATCTTTCGCTCCCGCTTTCCTGGCGCACGCGCAACTACGTGGGCACCATCTTCGGCGGCAGCATCTATTCCGCCGTTGATCCCATTTATATGCTCATGCTGATTCATCGGCTGGGGAAGGACTACATCGTGTGGGACAAGTCAGCCTCGATTCAGTTCAAAAAGCCGGGACGGGAAACGCTGCATGCCCGCTTTGTTGTCACGGATGAGGAGTTGGAGGTAATCCGCAGGGCATTGGAAACGCAACGCTCCGTCGACCGCACCTACTCGATCGATTTGAAGGACTCTGCCGAAAACGTCTGCGCTACGGTGGAAAAAATCATCTACATTCGAAAGCGATAGCGCCCACGGCCAACTCGCGCTGGCTTAGGGCAGCAGCCCAGACACGACTATTCTATTCAGGGTGTAGATGCACATCCAGCTGTTCGCTTTCTTCAGAATTCAGCTTAGGCACCGTGCGCGCCATTGGACCTGAAGAGCGGTAAAGTTCTTGGCCAGAGGATTGCGTTGTTCCTCGCTGAAACGCTCGCGCCAACCTGGTTTGTGAGGCTTCTTCAGCCCTTACTTCCTTGCCTCCGTGGCGCGGTGCCTCTATCCTCTATTTCCTATGATCCTCAAAGACCAAGTCGCTTTGATTACCGGATCGGGCCGCGGCATCGGCCGTGCCATCGCCAAGCTATTTGCCGCGGAAGGCGCTTCGGTCTTCCTGACGGCGCGCACTGGTTCGGAGTTAACCGCCGCCGCCAAAGAAATTTCCGGCTTTGGCGGTTCCGCATCACTACTCCCTCGCGGACCTCGCTCACGAAGCCGATTGCATTCGCATCGTAGCGGAAACTCGCGCAAAATTTGGAAAGATCGATATCCTTGTCAATAACGCCGGCCACTATGGCCCCGTGGTTCCCGTCGAGGACTATCCTCTCGCGGAGTTCGACAACGTCATCGCGGTGCACTTGCGTGCCGCATTTGTGCTGAGCAAACTCGTCCTCCCGGAAATGTACGCACGCGGCTCCGGCGTCATTCTGAATATCTCCAGCCTTTCGGCGAAAGCTGCCTTTCCGTGGGGTTCCGCTTACGCGGCAGCAAAAGCAGGAATGCTCGGCCTTACGCGCATCACCGCCGCTGAAGCCGCGCGCAAAGGTGTCCGGGTCAACGCAATCTGTCCAGGCCCCGTCACCGAAACCCGCATGTCCAAAGAACTTGGCAACACCCTTGCCACAAAACTTGGAGTCAGCCCCGAAGCGCAGCTCGCCGGTTTTCTAAACACGATTTTGCAAGGCCGCGGCCAAACCGCTGACGAAGTCGCCCGCGCCGCCCTGTTCCTCTGTTCGCCTCAATCCAGCGCCATCACTGGCCAATCCATCAACGTCGATGGCGGTGCTGCGTTTTTCTAAATATTTTCGTGAACAGTCTGAAGTGGCAGAGCTACTCCGCGTGCCTTCAAGGCTTGGCGGGCGGTAGAACTTGATTGTATGCAGCCATGTTTCCACCAATTGAGGCCAGCCAGTAACCGGAAGCTCTGTCCTTCGAAGCCCATATCCATGTCCGCCCTGCGCATAGAGATGCACCTCCGCAGGGACTTTCGCATTTTTTAGCGCAAGAAAATACAGGTTCGAGTTCTCGACATGCACGGGATCGTCCTCCGCCTGCACGATGAACGACGGCGGCGTCTGCTCCGTCGGATGGATGTCCGTATTCGCCGCGAAATTCTGTTCCGCAATCGCGAGATAGCCCGGATAAACAATCACCGCAAAATCGGGCCGGCAACTAAGCTGATCGGCCGCATCGATCGAATCGTAAAGACGCTTATCAAAATGAGTGCTGAGCGCCGCTGCAAGATGCCCTCCTGCTGAAAATCCGAGAACGCCAATGCGTTGGGGTCAATGTGCCATTCCGTAGCGTGAATTCGAACCATACCGAGCGCGCGCTGCGCATCCTGAAAGCGAGCGGCCGATTTCGGGTAGGCCCGCTGTCAGGCACGCGGTATTTGAGCAGAACACAAGTGATGCCGCTGAGTTGAGCCAGTCGCAAACTTCGGTGCCTTCGAGATCGATCGCCAGAATGCGATAGCCCCACCGGGAAAAACCACGACCGCCGCGCCCGTGCTCTTCCCCGTTGGGGTAAAGACGTAAGCGTCGGCGCAGATGACGTTGCCGATTCGAACACGGCTTGCCTGCGACCACATGATCCTTAGCCGCAGTCGTGTCGCCTTCGGGAGGTAAACTGGTCGGAGCACCTGGCGCTCCATGCGGCCACACGCAAGAGTCGCGTGCTCAGGCGCGGGCGGCCAACCTGATTTCTGCGCGAACAAGTTGGGAGACAATCCAGCGACGGCAACAAGAAAAATAAAAAAGTGGCGCAAAGTGAAGTCCCCTTATCTAAATTTGGCGGCGCCAATCCTAGCACGAGGTGTCAAAGGCCAGGTATACTTGCCGTTATTTCGGGGCGCGGCAGACTGGAATTCTCGCAGGCAATTAATCGGCTTGCCGGAATTCGACCGAGAAACGGCGGGACTGCCTGACTCTCCGTGCGCGTGCAATCGACGCTTCGTTATGTTAGAAGCCCAAGCGGAATGAATACGTCCGCTTCCACGACGAGCGTTGGTCTGGCCGCGCGCCACCGTATTGCGTGGCGCCTCTTGCCTTATCTTTTCACCCTTTTCGTCATCGCGTTTCTCGACCGCGTGAACGTTAGCTACGCTGCTCTCGAGATGACGCATGACCTTTCTTTCAGCAATCGTGTTTTCGGCTTCGGCTCGGGTATATTTTTTGTCGGCTATTTGCTCTTTGAAATTCCCGGCTGCCTCATCGTCGAGCGCTGGAGCGCACGCAAATGGTTCGCGCGCATCATGGTTACGTGGGGACTCGTCACCGTCCTCATGGCGTTCATTCGAACGCCCATGCATTTCTACCTCGTTCGAATTCTTCTCGGCGTCTGCGAATCCGGTTTCTTCCCCGGCATTCTCGTCTACCTCACCCACTGGTTCCGGGCGGAAGACCGCGCCAAAGCGTGCGCGATGTTTATGATCGCCATTCCCGTTGCCAACATAATCGGTTCGCCGCTCGGAGGCTGGCTCCTCGGAGTCCACTGGTTCGGTTTGCAGGGCTGGCGCTGGCTTTTTATCGTCGAAGGAATTCCCGCAATTGTGTTCGGCATCATCACGGTTTTTTACTTGACCGACTGGCCGCGCGAAGCGCGCTGGCTCCCGCCGCAAGAACGCGACTGGATCACTGCCGAGCTCGAGCAGGAAGCGCTCGCGAAAAAAGCCTCGCGTTCTTACAAAGTTTTGGAAGCGCTCCGCCAGCCCGCGGTCATTCGCTTGACGGTCATCTATTTCTTCGCCGTCAGCAGCATTTACTCGCTCACCATCTGGCTTCCCACTTTTCTCAAACGCGCTTCCGGCATGTCCGATCTCGCCGTCACCATGCTTTCGATTCTTCCTTACGTCGCGGTGCTCCTCGCGATGCTTTTCAACGGCTGGCATTCCGACCGTACCAACAAGCGCCGCTGGCACACCGCAATTCCGCTGATGTTTGGTGTCGTCGCGTTTGCTCTGACTATTCTTGCAGGTTCACATTTTTGGTTTGCGTTCGTTTGCTTGATAGTCGCTTCCAGCGCCAACGCTTTTCTTCCGTCCTTCTGGCCCGTGCCCTCGGCATTCCTCGGCGAATCAGCCGCGGCGGCGTCCATCGGCCTCATCAATTCCATTGGAAATCTCGGAAGTCTTGTGACGCCCTCCGTGATCGGCTACTTCCTGGACCGCACACACTCCTTCACTCCAGGATTTCTGTACGTCATTGTGAGTCTGCTCATAGCCATCTATTTGATTTTGACCCTGCCGTTACGCCCCGGCGCTCAGGCGCAAAAATAGCCTTTCTCTATTTTGCGCAGTGCATTTTTCGCGCTCGTACACCGAACAACTTACTCGTACCTTAGAACAACGATGGGATCGACGCGTGTAGCTCGGCGCGCAGGAATGTAGCAGGCCACAAATGCGGCCGCGACCAGAACGAGCGCGGCGGCGCTGAACACCAGGGGATCCGTCGCCTGAACGCCGAACAGCAAGCTGGCCAGCAAGCGCGTCAGCACGAGCGACACGACAACTCCGAGCGCGACGCCGATCAGCGTCATGCGCATTCCCTGGCCCACTACCAGGCGCAGAATGTCGGCGGGCCGCGCGCCAAGCGCTACGCGAATGCCCAGCTCTCGTTTGCGAGCGGTCACCGTGTACGCCATCACTCCATAAATCCCAATTGCCGCAAGCAATAGCGCGAATCCGGCAAACACGCCGACGAATTGCATAATAATCCGCGGCTGCGCAACAGATGTGGAGACCACTTCGTTCATGCTGAGAATTCCGGTAACTGGCAAATCAGGGTCGCTCTCCGCGATTTTCGCGCGTACCGCCGTGACAAGAGGCTGCGGGTTGGCGCTCGATCGCACGACGAGCGTCATCGTGGGCCAGGGAGCTTGCGTCATGGGCAAATACATCTCTTCTGTATTTGCAGCATTCAGGCCGCCGAATTTTACGTCCGCAACAACGCCGACAATTTCTCTCTGCACCCCATCTCGCGAGTTGGCAAGATGTTGCCGATCGGGTCTTGTCCGGGCCAATAGCGCGTCGCAGTCGTTTGGTTGACCACCACAACCGGCAGTCCACCGGCAATATCTTTATCGGTGAACACGCGGCCGCGCAGAAGCGGCGTTCGCACCGTATCAAAATAGCCGGCGCTCACTTGACGCGTCGCTATGACCGGGTCTTTGCCGACTCCCAGGCACGCCTGCCCTTCCGGGCAAAAGAAACCGAATCGCGCGCTGCCCGAGAGCGGCAAGTAACTTGTTGCGCCCGCGGCTTGAACCCCGGGAATATTTCTCACGCGATCGAGGAGTTGCCGGTAGAAACCTTCTTGTTGCTGCGCCTGCGGGTAGCGCACCGGCGGGAGTGTCAGGGGAAACGTCATCACATGATTGGGTGATAGCCCGGGATTCACGTGCATAAGGCGTGCGAAACTTTCGATGAGCAACCCCGCGCAGGTCATAAGGATGAGCGCCATGCCAATTTCCGCGACAACAAGAAAGGAGCGAAACCTGGCGCGATGCCCGCCTTGTGAAGAGCCGCGCGATCCTTCCTTCAAGGTCTCTTGAAGTTCCTTTCCCGCCGCTTGCAGTGAAGGCATCAGGCCAAAGAGCACGCCAGTAAGCGCGCAAAGCAATAGCGAGAAGAGCAGCACGGATCCGTCGATGCGCGCTTCCGCGAGTCGCGGCACCGTGCCGGGGCTAAGGGCACGCAGTGCGGGCATCAACGTACTTGCGAGAAAAATTCCTAGCGCTCCCCCGCCAAGCGCGAGCAGCAGGCTTTCGCTCAACAACTGGCGCACCAGACGCGCCCGCGTGGCGCCGAGCGCTTTGCGAATCCCGATCTCTCGATCTCTCGAAGTCGCTCTCGCCAGCAGCAGGTTGGCGACGTTCGCGCACGCTATCAAGAGAACGAATCCTACAGCGGCCAGCAGCACCAGTAACGATGCGCGCAGTGGACCGACAAGGCTTTCCTCGAGCGACGTCGCAGCGAGCGAGTATTTCGTGGCGTCCACGTAGCTGCCAAACTGTTCGCGATAGCGTCCGTCGATGGCGGAGAGCTCCGCTTGTGCCCGCGAAAGAGTTTCGCCAGGCCGCAGGCGCGCAATCACACTGAGATACCCTGCGCCTGAATGAATCTGCTGTGGCGTCAGGAAGTTTGATTCAAAAACGCGCGGCAGCCACACATCGGGCTCCGGAAATTGCAAGGGAAAATGAAAACTAGCGGGCAGGACGCCCACGATTGTGACTCTCTTGCCGTCGAGCGAAAGGGTCTTGCCAAGCAGTCCCGGGTCCGCGGCGAAGTGGCTGTGCCAGAAGCCGTCGCTGAGGATGGCGGCGTCGTTGCCTCCGGGCGCCTCTTCCTCGGGCAGAAAACTTCTGCCGAGCCGCGGCGTGATTCCCAGGACGTGAAACAAATCAGCGGAAATACGCACGGCATTAACGAGCTCTGGTTCGTGCTCGGAGACCAGGCTCGGCGTATAGGGATAAAACGCCGCGACGTTTGCCAGCGATTTGTTCTGCGCGCTGATCTCCGTAAATTTCGTGAAAGACACCGGCACCCCGGTTGTCCCTGATGTGCGATCTGTCTGCGAGATGGCGAGCAGCTGATCGGAATCGCCGTAAGGAAGGGGCCGCAGCAGCACCGCATTGACGACGCTGAAAATAGCCGTGTTCGCGCCAATGCCGAGCGCCAGCGTGAGCATGGCCACCGCTGCAAATCCGGGATTCTTCCGCAGCATCCTGACGGCGAATCTAAGATCTTGCCATAGGGTTTGCATGTTTATCTTCCGCGTCCCGCTGATGAGTTACCGGCATGTTTAGACGCGCTGCTTGCTCTCATGGTGAGCTATTAGACAGCAGAACGCAGGGACTGGAATTGCTTCGCCTCTTGAGAGCTTCATCGCGCCGTTCTGTCAGATTTTGCAGTCAATCGCCTTACTCTGACGGATGACGCCGCGTTCATCTGTAAGCGCAGCATACCCGCAGGTTTTGTCTGTCAAGTCCTCCAACAATAGGTCGTAGGCTTGTCCGTCCGCGGTCAAGTTCAAACGCAGCGACCACCCCGGCAATATCTCGGGGCCATTTGAAAACTGGGCGTTTACAAGCTGCGGGTCAATCTTAGCGAGTTCCGCCGCGACTTTGCTTGCGTGGAACTCGTCGCTTGCGAGAAGCACGTCCCAAGGCACATAGGTGCCGCCATGCTTAAATTTATACGTCACTTCTACCGTGTTGATATTGCGCAGCAGACTGATAGCGACGAAGTGTTTCGCGTAATCAGGGTCGGAAGTTCGCGCTGGCGCGTCTTGACACGATAACGGCGCAGCTGCTGCCAGCAGGAACAGGACAGCGAGCATACAAATAGATTTTGTTCCCATGTCTCACCTCCATCGTAAGAACATACTCCTCGCAGATGCCCCAGTCGATGAGCTAAGCCATCCAGCAACTAGTGGACTTCGTTTTTGTAAACCACGCCGGCCTTCATGACGAATTTCACGCGCTTGAGCTCGGTGATGTCTTTAAGCGGGTCGCCGCCGACGGCAACGATGTCTGCCCACTTGTCTTTTTCGATGATGCCGGCTCTATCGCCCCAGCCAAGCAGTTGCGCGGGAACAACCGTGCCGGAACGAATCGCCTGCATGGGCGTCATGCCGTAGTTCGCGTAGTAGACAAACTCTTCCGCCTCGTTCAGTTCTTTCCAGTCGAAGCCGCCGGCGTCCGTTCCCAGAGCAATCTTCACGTTTTTCTTGAGAGCTTTTTGGAAAGCGGTTTTTTCCAGGTCTACCATTTTCACCCAGTTGCCGCCGCGGCCCGGAGCAACATACGCGCCGACAGTAATTGTGGGAACCCAATAGACGCCTTTTCTGGCGGCCTCGTCCAGAAGAGCATCGGTGAAACCGTCGCCGTGCTCGATAGTGTCCACACCTGCGCGAAGCGCGGCGGCGATTCCATCGGAACCGATGCAGTGCGCCGCCACTTTTTTGCCCAGGCGGTGCGTTTCGTCGACGATGGCTTTGGCTTCTTCGTCCGTAAAATTCACCATGCTGTGCAGCACGCCGTCGTCTTCAAAGTGATAGCGGCGGTCGGAGTAATATTTGATCCAGTCGGCTCCGTACATCACTTGCTCGCGCACGGCTTTGCGCGCTCCGTCGGCTCCGTCGACATATTGCACGCCTACCGGCACCTTCAACTCCCATGAATAGCCAAGCAGCGGATACATGCCAGTAGGAGTCATGGCACGCGTGGCAACTTGCATTCGCGGCCCTGGTACTTCGCCTTTTGCAATCGCCGTCTTGACGTCCACGTCCGCGTACATGGCGCCTTCCGTTTCGACGTCGCGAATGGTGGTGAAACCATGGTCCAGAGCGATGCGGGCGTTGCGTGCGGCGAGAATGGCGCGGTAAGGAGTGGATTCTTTCAAAAGTTGTGCGTCGTAATCTTCCGCGGTGATGTCGCCGTTGAGCAGGACGTGCGTGTGAACATCAGCGAATCCCGGCAGCACGGTGGCTTTCGAAAGATCGATCAGCTCGACACCGACAGGCGGAGTTCCTCCAGCGCTTACCGAGACTATTTTGTCCCCTTCCACGACGATCAGCGCGTTGAGAATCGGCGTATCGCTCTTCCCGTCAATCAAACGTCCCGCGCGGATGGCGATTTTCTTCGCGGGAGCTTTGTCCTTTTCCTGCGCTGGGGTTGCAGGGCAGACGGAAAGCATCAATCCTGCTCCAACGCCTATCAGCGCCGCTAATTTCTTCCGAGAGGTCATGGCCGTCTCCTCATTTCGTCCGTGTGGAATGCCTTTTCGCTTGGTGCGCGCGCAAAGAGTAGCACAAGCGCGGCACTCGTCACTCAGGAGGGCGGCATTGTGCGCCTTGGGCAGAAAAAAATCTTGACAACAGGCTTGGCCGGACATATACAGACGCCTAGTTGTCTAGACAACTGGGGAACGAAGTGGACTCTCTTAACTTGGATCGTCATAGCGTTGTCCCCCTTTACTACCAGATTCAGCAGCAGCTTCTCCAACACATCCGTCTAGGCCGCTTCAAACCGGGCCGGCCGCTTCCCTCCGAGGAGGTCATTGCCAGGCGCCTGCGTGTCAGTCGTATGACCGCCCGGCAAGCCCTCAAATCGCTCTGCAGCCAGGGCGTCGCATACAGTCAGCGAGGCAAAGGCACCTTCGTTGCCGAAACCAAACTCGAAAAGAACTTCCGCCAAGTTCTTTCCTTCAGCGAAGAGATGGAAGCTCGCGGAACCCGCCCTCGTTCGAAAGTTACTTCCTTCCAGGTGGTTTCTGCCGGTGGGGCGGCAGCCGAGGCTCTCCACGTCTCCCCCGGTGAGAAGTTGATCCAGTTGCGCCGCGTTCGAATGGCGGATTCCTTACCCATGGGCGTGGAATGCACATGTCTTCCTCTCCGGCTGTGCCCGGATTTGCTCGAAAAATTTGATCCGGACACTTCCTTGTACCGCACCCTGGCCGAGGTCTACGAAATTCATATCGTGCAAGCGGACGAAGTCGTCGAGGCCGGGCTGGCGAGTGCGGAAGAGGCGCGACTACTGCGAATTTCCAAAGGCAGTCCCGTCTTTCAGTTTACCCGCACTGCCTACGTCGAGAGCGGACAAGCGGTCGAGTACGTGAAGTCCACATTCCGCGGCGATCGCTACAAGATTGCGAATCGTTTGCGGCGGCAGAGCAACGGCAATTCTTCAGGGGGTGTGCAGTGGACACAAGGATAGATGTATCCGAGACGCGAAAGAAATATTCGGACTCTTTAGCGTCAGCAGGGGGTGTGGAATGGAGGAGGTATTCGATGCGAAGCATAGTCGGCAAATGTCTGTTCCTGTTCTTGTTCGTGGTTAGTCTCAGTGCCGTATCTTTCGGTCAGAACGTCACCGGCACCATTTCCGGAACAGTCTCTGACCCCAAAGGCGGCGTCGTTCCTAACGCCAGCGTAACCGTTACCAACGCCGACCAAAAAATCGCCGTTCGAACGATTACAACCGACGACCGCGGTGAGTACGTCGCTGCACTCTTGCCGGTTGGCCGTTACAACGTGACGGTGGAAGCCCAGGGGTTCAAGAAGGTCATACACTCGGGCATCGTGCTAAACGTTGACGACAGACTTCTCGTCAACTTCACGCTGGATGTTGGTTCGGTCAGCGAGACGGTGTCCGTTGAGGCCAACGCCTTGCACGTCGACACGGAGAGCGCGACCGCTACCGGTGTTATTTCCGGTCTGCAGCTCCGTGAACTCTCCCTCAACAGCCGCAACTACGCCCAGCTTGTGCTTCTGGTCCCCGGCGCTTCCGATTCCGGAAACGCCGACCAGATCTTCCCCGGAGCCACCGCTCCCATCGGTACCAACCTGATGACTTTCCAGATCAACGGCGGCCGTCGCGAGGAAAACAATTGGCAGGTCGATGGCGCGGACAATGTCGACCGCGGCTCCAATCTCACACTCCTCTCCTTTCCCAGTATTGACGCCATCAGCGAATTCCGCGTCGTGCGCGGCGCCTACGACGCCGAGTCCGGCCGCTCCGCTGGCGCTCAGGTCAACGTCATCACGCGCTCCGGAACCAGCGACCTTCACGGCGGCGTCTACGAGTTTTTCCGCAATAACGTTCTCAACGCAAACAGCTTTTTTAACAACGCCACCAACCCGGTAGTTCCGCGTCCCGTGCTCCGCTATAACGACTTCGGCGGGACCATCGGCGGCCCCGTTTGGATCCCCAAAATTTACGAGCAGCGGAACAAAACGTTCTTTTTCTTCTCCGAAGAGGCCCGCCGCATCGTTACGTACTCCAATCCCACGGCGACAGTTCCCTATTCAGGGATGGCTAATGGACAATTCAATCATGTGGTTTGCACCCAGTGGGCCAACGTCAACGGCGCGCCGGGCGCTTGCACCGCATACGGCACCAGCATCCCAACAACCTCGATTGACCCAATCGCCGCGGCTTACGTGAAAGACCTGTTCTCCAAATTCCCGCTACCCAATGCTGCCACCGCCGCCAGTCCGTTCACGGACATAACCACCCTCGGAAATATCTTCAACTTCCGGGAAGACATGATAAAGATCGATCACGTTTTCGGCCCCAAACTGACCGTAAACGGCAAGTTTCTCCACGATTCGAATCCCACGGTCGAGGCCGGCGGTCTCTTCACCAGCTTGCCGGTGAATGGAATCGCCACAACCTCCACAAACTCACCGGGACACCAGTACAACATCGCTGCCACCTTCACACCCAACGCGAAATTCGTGATTGAGGCCGGCTACCGTTATTCCTACGGCGCCATTCTCAGCAGCGTTATTGGCGCCGAGAATTTCTCGGAATCGCCGGACGTCAAAACCGCGCTAGGCAGCGTGCTTCCTTTCGCGAACCTCCTCGGCCGCGTGCCGACTATCAGCCTCACGGGTGGTACAGGAATTTCTACATTTGGTCCTTACAATGATTTCAACGTCAACCACACCGCCTACGGCAACGTCACGAAAGTAATTGGCTCGCACACGCTCAAGTTCGGCGCCATCTACTACCACTACAACAAGCATGAGAACCAACTGACGGGAAGCAATAACGGTTCGTTCTCTTTTGACGCTCAGAATGCCCCTACTTCGGCGACACTCTTCAATGGCAATCCTGTGTGTACCGGAACAGCCACCGGCGGAGGCACTTGTCCTTTCTCGTTCGAGCAGTCCTATGCAAACTTTCTGCTGGGTCAGAACAGCACGTTCGCGCAAGCCTCGCTCGACGTTACTGCGAACATTTTCGACAACCAGTTCGAATACTACGGGCAGGACACCTGGCGCGTCAGGAAGAACATCACCGTCACCTACGGCATCCGCCACTCGTTCTTCCGTCAGCCCACGGATGCCAGCGGTGCGAACGGCTCCAGCCGCCTCGTGAATTTCGACCCGGCCCTCTACGATCCGGCGAAAGCACCCTGCATTACGGCGTCCGGGGCGATGGACGTGAAGCTTGTTAACGGTGTGCCGACGAGCAGCGCCTGCAACCCCAACTACAATCCATTGAACGGACTGATCTTTGCTGATCCGCCGACATTCAACGGATTTGTTGGAACAAAGTCGCCATATGGCAGCAAAGTTGGCAAGGAGTTCAATCGAGCCATCGCTCCACGGATCGGAATTGCCTGGGATCCCTTCGGCAACGGCCGAACTTCTGTCCGCGCCGGGTATGGCATGTACTTTGACAACGGCCTCGAGTTCGGCAACCCCGAACTGAACGTCGGCTTGAGCCAGGGTTTCCTGACGAATCTAAGCATCAACCGCAGCACTCTCTCCAATCCAACGGGGGCGACCACCACGGTCGCCACGACCACCCCCTTCACCATCCAGTCGCGCATGCCAGTCGATTACAAGTCTCCGTACTCGCAACAATGGAGCTTGGACGTGCAGCGTCAATTCGGTACAACGTGGCTCGTCGATGTCGGCTATTACGGCAGCAACGGCATCCATCTTCCTGGTTTTGAAGATTTTAACCAGGCTCCCGTCGCCTCCTATTTGAACTGCACCGCCGCGACTCCTTGCACCGCTGGTCCTGCCCCCACCGCCGCGGACCAGGTTGTTATCACTGGTCCGATCAATGGCAACACCAACTCAAACAAGCTGGCTGTACTCAGGCCCTACGTTGGCTACGGCCCCGGACTCTTCTTTGTGGACGTCTTCACCGCAAACTATCACTCGCTGCAGACCCAGGTGCAGAAGCGTTTGTCCGCCAGCTCGATTGTCAACGTTTCCTACACCTGGTCACATGGATTGACCACCGATCCTGCCGACCGCAGCACTGGCGGCGCGGCTCTTCCGCAGGTCACTGGCGATCTTCGAAGCAATTACGGGCCGACGATCGCGGACCGACGCCACGTTCTGACCGCAAACTTCGTTTGGGAGATTCCCTGGACGCACAGCCTCCAAGGCGTCGCCAAACACGTTCTTGACGGCTGGCAATTTTCCGGCGTCCAGACTTTCCAGACCGGTCTCCCTTTGACGGCCGTTTTAGGTAATGGCGGCTGTGTTAGCGGCACCGGGGCAACCTGCAACGATCCCACAGGCTCTGGCTGCCTGCTCAGCGCTTCGCCTTTGGGCTGCCGTCCAAACCTGATTGGCAACCCCAATTCCGGCACATCAACCTATGCACAGTGGTTTAACTTAGCCGCCTTCGCCGTGCCGGGTCCAACTCAGACTACGCAAACTACCGAGCCTCCCGGCGCCATCCGTGGGCCCGGTTTCTGGCGCACTGACCTTTCGTTATTCAAGAACATGAAGTTTGGCGAGCGCGTCACCGGCCAGCTGCGATGGGAAACATTTAACACCTTCAATCACACCAATCCGATCTGCTGCGCTTCACTCAACTTCACCTCGAGCTTGTTCGATAAGGTGACTTCGACGCGCGACCCCCGCATCATGCAGCTCGGACTGAAAATTAACTTCTAATTGTCTGGATTTATTTCAGGCACAGCAGCGCCGGTAGCTGAACTTAGCTACCGGCGCTCTTCTTTTTGCGTGTTCCGGCGGTTACTCGGCCCGAAGCGCTTGGATGACGTCGATGCGCGCGGCGCGGGCTGCGGGCAGCGCGGAGGCAATGACCGCGGCAGCCAGCAGAATGACCCCCGAGGCAACGGCCACTGTCGCGCCCGGCATTTGCATGTCCTGGAAGTAGCCGCCTGCCAGACGGGCCAGTGCGTACCCACCCGCGGCCCCCGCGACAATCCCTGCGCCAGCCATCACCGCCCCTTCGGCGATGACGCCTGCCAAGAGCTGCCGAGGCTGCGAGCCAATCGCAAGGCGGATGCCGAATTCGCGCGTGCGTGCGCTGACGGAGAACGCCAGGACGCCGGCAACGCCGACCAAAGCAATGGCCAGGGCCACCGCCGCGAAAACGCCAAACACAACTGTGTTAAGACGATCCGGAGTGAGGACTTCGGCCCGAATGTCTTCCAGTGTAGCGGCACGTTCCACGGGCTGGTCGGCGGACATGTTGCGAATGATGCGAGTGATCGGCGTGACGAGAGTGTACGGATTTGCGCCGGTATGGACGAACAGGCGGCCGCCAAAGATTGGTCCCTCCTCAATGGAGCTATAGACGGTCATGCTGGGACCAGGAACAACGTGTTCGTCGTCAATATCGGCAGTGATGCCAATGATGCGGTGCGGCATAGTGCTAATCCCGGGTACGAACTTAATCACGGGATCCGTCCAATAGACATGCCGATTGATGGCATCCTGATTGGGAAACATGCGCTTCGCGAGCGTCTCGCTGACGATGACGACCGGTTCCGTATCCTTCTTTCCGTCAAGCTCGTTGAAATCGCGTCCGGCGATGATGGGAACGCCAAGCGCGGCAAAGAATCCGGGAGAAATGGTCCGCAACTGAGCGCGAGGATCGTCCTCGCCGGGACCCTTAACGTGGCCGTCCGCGGAAAACTCAAACCCCGGGCCAAAGCTGCCGGCATCGCGCCAGGGGGCGACGATCCCGAAGGCAGTCTTGTTCACTCCCGGTAACGACTCAATGCGCCGCATCGATTCCTTGTAGAAATCAACGATTTGCTCAGGCGTTTTTCCGTAGGAAATAGCAGGAACGTTGATAGCTAGGACGTGGCGCGTGTCCAGGCCGGTCTGCGCGGCTTGCATCGCAAGGAGCGTTTTCAGGAGCATGCTGGCGCCTGCCAGCAGCATGAAGGAGGCAGCAATTTGCACGACGGCGAAGATGCGCAGGCGCCGGCTGGCGCTGCCAGTGATGCGGACGCCGCCGCTGGTAAGACCGGGAGTTTGCGAGGTATTGGCATTCGGAAGGCTCGGCACGTACGCCAGGAGTACAGCGGAGATGACGGCGAGGAGCGCACCGACCCACAACATGCTCCAGTCTACCGTCAGATCAAGCGCGCGGACGGAGAAGCGCGACGCGTACCGAGCGAGGACCGCCAGAAGCGGCCGTGCGGTGATTACGCCGAGTGTGGCGCCAACGACGCAAAGAATGAGGCTTTCAGCAAGTAGAGTCCGGCGAAGCGCGCCCGTGCTGGCGCCGAGTGCCGCGCGGATGGCGAGTTCCCCTTCGCGGCGAACGGACCGTGCCAGAATCAGATTTGCGACGTTCGAACACGCAATGATGAAAATGAGGCCAGAAGCTGTCAGCAAAACGAGAAGGACAGTACGTGCACCTGAGGTGATTTGTTCTCGGAGGAGTTTCGCATTGATTTGGTTATCACCTGTCTTCGCGTAGTCTGCGGGATGCTGGCTGACCATGGAGGAGTAGACCGTGCGCAGTTCGGCGCGCGCTTGCTCAATCGTTACGCCGGGAGCGAGGCGTCCGAATAGCTCGGTCATGCGATGGACGCGGCCCTCGACCATAGTCGCGGACAAGTGGTGAGGGCTTGTCACGATATTGGCGATGATTTCCGTGTCGGCGGGATACGGCACGGAGGGTTCCAGCACGCCGATAATGGTGGCCGTCCGTGCACCAAAGCTGCCAAGCCGGAGGTTTTTGCCGATGACTGTCTGGTCACTCTTGAGCGTTGTGGACCAGAACCGATAGGTCAGCACTGCGACGCCGGCAGCATTGGGACCGTCGTCTTGCGGACCGATAAGACGGCCAAGGACGGGATGCAGCCCCATCACGTGGAAATAAGAGCCGCCGACAACGCCGGCGCGGACTTCGCGCGGCTCGCCGAGACCGATCATGGTGAAGCCGATCACCGAGAAATCGCCAAATTCGCTGATGCTATGGACGCCGGATTCGATGTCCCTAAGCTCCGGAACCGAGAAGTTGGCGTTTTCAACGCCGAGACCAGGCGCGCTCTGCCGAATGTAAATGAGGTGGTTTTCGTCAGCGTTGACGAGCGGTCGGAGGAGCACTCCGCGCACCAGGCTGAAAATGGCCGCGTTGGCGCCGATGCCCAGCGCGAGCGTGAGCACCACCGTGATCGCCAGGCCCTTTGCGCGCGCCAGCGAACGGAACGCAATCTTCAAATCATTCGCGAATAACTCCGGTTTGAAATTCATCGGTCCGCCTCCTTGCTCAACCTAAGTAAACGCCTTCGCAAATCAAACTGTTTCCAGAAAACCTACCTGCGCAGGGGCAGGAGCGCGCGCAACCGGGCATCGCGCAAGTAAAGCCCGCCCCAGACGAACACCCCAAGAAGGACGGGCAAAGGGAACGACGGATCGCCGATCCGAACGTTGGTTGCGGTTGCGCCCCCTAGGTAGCCGGTCATCAAGATCGCTCCAAGAATCGACGTTCGCGGAATCATGTACACGACACAACAGGTGATTTCAAGAATACCAAGGCTGAGCATCAGGCTTTCGGGATATCCCGCCCGCGCGAATCCTTGTACAACGGGAGCCGGCTTGGCTAGCTTTAGCGCAGCGCTAAACAGCATTAATAGCACAGGCATACCGCTGATCACTCGCCCTGCCCAAAGCACTTTCTTCGAGACAGGAACTGTTGGAACAGTCGATGGAGCGAATTCGGAACTCTGAAAACCAGCTTGCATGGATTTCCCCCGTTGCGTGATGGATGACAGACTGGGATTGGGACGCCAGATTATAGGCGTCCCTCGGTTCAAATTGCTAGGCGTGCGCGGCCGCCTGCTCGCAGTTGACCATCCAGGGGATGCCGAACTGGTCGACGAACATCGCAAAACGCTCGGCCCAGAAGGTTTTCTGAATGGGCATGGATACCTTGCCACCCTCCGCCAACGCCTGAAATACGCGCTCCGCTTCCGCGGGAGCCTCCACGCTTAGGCACACGGAAAAGCCTTGTGGTTGCGAAAATCGCTCCGCCGGGGCGTCACAACCCATTAAAACCAGATCGCCCGCAACCAAACGGGCATGCACGATTTTATTGCCGAATCCCGGCGGCACCTGGGCCGCCGCGGAGTTCCCTCGTACTCAACCATCATGGTGATCTTGCCACCGAGACTATTCTCGTAGAATTTGAATGCCTCTTCACATCGGCCGTCAAAAAATAGATACGGATTCAATTGCATAACGCGCCCCTTTCAGTCGCTCCCGATAGCGAAATCACTTCGCTGGAAACTATGCCAATCTAACTTGCATATTGCAAGTGAAAAATGCTACCATCACTTTATGCAAAAAAAGAAGCCGGCGCCTAAGCGGCGTTCAGGCTGCCCGCTCAACGCTTCCGTCGAGATGCTCGGAGATCGCTGGTCTCTCTTGATCCTGCGGGATATGATGATCCGGGGATTCCGCAGCTTTAACGAATTCCTTCAATCCGATGAAAAAATCGCCAGCAATATTTTGGCGGACCGCCTCCGCCGCCTTGAATCCTACGGAATTATCGCCACGGAACGGGACGCTTCCGACGGCCGAAAAGTGATTTACTCGCTCACCGCCAAAGGGATCGATCTCGCGCCGGTGCTTACGGAAATGGTGATGTGGGCAGCAAGGCATGAAGAAACCGGCAATCAGGCCCTCGTGCGGGAAATGCAGTCCGGGAAGGAACAGTTCCTGGCCGCCGTGCTGCAAAAATGGGCCGAAAAACATAGGCCAGTCAGCTCTTACAGTCAGCTCTTAGTTGTTAAGTGAGTCTCGCAGAAGAAACGCGCGAAGTCGGGCCAGCCTTTGTCCCAATCCTTCAGCGTGGGCTCGCGGCCGAGCGCTATGGAAAAGAAAAAAGGCCAGCCGCTCTCTCAGGACGGCTGGCCTTTTTTTTCTTATTCAACAGAGGCTGCTTCCATCCTGCAAGGAGGCAGGTTGGACAGCTCTGTGTGTGCTCTGGCTAAAGCCAGAAACTCGTCAGCGGCTTAACGAGCCGCCGCTGAACCCGGGCGGCGCAACGGACGGCGCGCCAGGTCTTCCACGGCATTAACACCGCGCCGTGCCATATCCACTACCGGGTGCTGGCTGTCAGCTACGCGCTGGACGCCTGTTTCCCAGACCTTTTGCATCATGTACAGGCTGACGACGACAAAAGCGATGGCCGCAAATCCCAGCGCGAACAGTGCAAAGGCCGCCAGGAGCTCTCGAACGAAATACAGTTGCAGCGCGACCAAAACCCCCAGGAACCACCACATCCATTTCCGCTTGCTGTCTTTGATCTTCATCTTTCCTCTGTTCTCGATCCCTACTTCCTGTGAAAGTTGCTGGCCCCCTGCTGCTTGCTTGTTGGCCTGTTCTTTGGATGCGCGAGACCTGTCATTTGGTCCAGTCCCTTGCACCTGTCCTATTTGACACCAGACCTGTCCTAAACGCGATGGTACGGAAGGTACATTTTGGGGCCTAAACCAGCCTCCCGGTACTCCTATGCCCCACTTTGGAACGAAATAAGTTCTTTATCATCAACGCTTTATATGTCTCTAACCTTTCGCTCCTGTTTTCGCCTGTTTTTCCCTGTACTGCGTGTTTGAAACCTGGCCCTACGGACAGGTGTTTTGGGGCTCTTTAAGTGGTGGTGTGGGAGACCGAATTGTATCAAGAATTAGGTGTGTACGGGGCTCCTGGAGGTCTGCGAGCTCCTCGGTTGGGCGAGGAAGCTATGCAGTGAGGCGATGCGAGTTTGGCCTGATCCCGCGCGTGGAGCCAAGTGCATTCCACACAGGTGAGAGAGGAGTGACACAGCGTTTGCAAGAAACAAAACCGCAAACGGAAGTCCACCCGAGGTTTATAGCCCGGCCACCTGCGAACCCGGAAGAAAGGCAGAGAAAGAGGGAGACGTCGAAAGTTACCCAGAATCCAACTCCGGAAACTCATTTTGACCTGGGCTCCGACTTGCAATTGTTGCGCCGGAACGCATGGCTATTGCATGTGCAAGGAGCCTACTGATTCCTAGAATTCCATCGATTAGCAGGATGTGTGCACTATTGGACAGACAAGTAATTGCAAGCCTTTTAGGATTCGCGTTCTGTGTAGTGAAAGCGGGAGTTTTTGTAGCAGAGAGTCCAGCCGCTTTATTCTTGGCCCCTCTTTGAGGTGTCAGGGGTGCCCTAAGGAACGCCATTCAATGACCACAGAAGAGAGACTGACGTTTGTGCTCACTGTATCAAAAGCTTGGGTGGAGGCTTTCTTCACGGCAAATTTTGTGGCCGGATACACGAAAACTGATCACCCCACCTACATCGAGCAGCTTCGCAAACAGTAGCAGAGAACCGAAGGCGGTTTTCGTAAGTTGAAAAACATTCACCCAGTCGCACGCGATTAAAATGAAAATGGAAAGGTAGAGATAACCATGAAGAAGTATACCAAACCGAGCCTGAGATGTTTGGGCCTACTGAGGCTGGTTACCAAGCTCAGTTTTTGAACAGACTGGCAAGAACGACAAGCGAGAGCAAAGAGCGACGGATCTGCAGTTCCGAACTGACTCCTTGCTTTCGAAAACCGCATTCCCAATCTTCGCGCGAGGCTACCTAATTCGCTCACAGGCGTATTCGTGTGTGCGTGCACAAATCAGCGAATCGCCAGAGAGCGAAGACCGCACGTGAGGCGTGTGCAGCAATTGAGTTGCCGAGGAATCCTATGAGAGAGAGCACAAGCTCTGATAGCTGCCCCAAACGCCAAGAGCAAATCATCGTCCAGAAGGGATCGAGGGACGTACTTCTCTTCAACATGGATGATGGGAGTTACTACGCGCTGAACGAGGTGGGCAACAGAATCTGGGAGCTTTGCGACGGAACGCACGGAGTGGCGCAATTGGTTGACATGCTGGCGAAGGAATATGACGCCCCTGCCGAAATCATAGAAACGGACATCGTGGAAGTGCTCGAGGATCTGCGAAGCAAGAATCTTATTGTCGAGTGCAGCGCACACCGTGTGAGTTCCGAAGCCGGTGACGCCTCCCAGGGATCTGCTTGAACGATGACAAACGATTCGAAAGGTCCTCCTCACCCTGGTGGGCCGCTGCACGTTCCACCAACAGTCCCTAGTGGCTAAAGAGGTCCGATTGCGCCTCCATATTTTTCCTCACGGCTCCTGCCGATATTCAGAGCCCCCGGCACGATTGCTGCTCATATCCGTCGACAGACAAGGCGCCTAGGACCAGCATGGGGAAACGATCCATTTCCAATATATTTCTCTTCATTCAGGTATTGTTCTTTGCCGCCGCTGTCCCGTTCCTTCTTCGGCTAAAACTATCGCGCGTGCAAACTCTGCTGGAGCCGAGAGTTCTTTCGTCGGCGGACCTGGATCGAGTTGAACAGATAACGGAGTATGTGGAAATGGCGATCCGCGCCGGCCGCCCCCTGGTGCGTCCGGGATGTCTCACCCGAGGCGTCACGCGATACTACTTTCTCCGTCGCAACGGTTTGGACGTGTCCTTGTGTTTCGGCATGGGACAAATCAAGGACGAGTTTGTAGGCCATTGCTGGTTGGTCAAAGATGGCGTGCCATATTTGGAAGCGCGGGATCCGCGGCCTTTGTATGCAGAGATGTACCGCATTTCAGCCACTGCCCACTATGGGGCGATGGCCTCCGGAAAATCTGAACTGGAGCAATCAAGATCATGAGCGATAGCCGGTGCACCCATACCTATGGTTTCCACAATTTAAGTCTCAGGGTGTTGTCCTCGGCCGCAATCGCAACTTGCCTCGATTCTAGATTCCAAATTCTTCCGTCGTATGAAGAGTCCGCCGAGACCCTCTTTTTCGACTTCGAGTCCGTCTCGAATCCGAAGGAACACCGCTTCGGAAAACCGCCGGGGCGGGAGAAATCCTTTTACCAACTGGAAAAAGGCGAAGCGTGCTATTTCGAAGCCGAAGACCAAATCTACCTCTGTTGCGATGATCGCGTACGGGTATTGTGCAACCCTGGCTTGGGCAACGCATGGTTTTCCGTGCTCGAGCCCGAGGTGGAGAATCTGTGGCTGGCCTCCCATCTTCTGTTTACGATTTGCCTGATTGAAATTCTAAAACGCCGCGGGCTGTATAGCCTGCACGCTGGCGGCTTCAGCGCCAATGGCAAGTGTGTTCTGATTCCGGGCACAAGCGGCGCAGGCAAATCCACACTGACTGTTGCCTCCCTCAGAGCTAATTTTGACTACATGAGCGATGACATGGTCTTTCTAATTGACCGGCCGGAGGGGTTCCGGGTCCTGGCATTTCCTGAGCAGATTGATGTCAGTGACCAAACCGCCGGATTTTTTCCGGAGCTGAGTTTTCTGTTGCGCTCTCCCCTACGTTCGGGATGGCGTAAGCGGCAAATACACCCGATACAGGTTTACGGCGCGAAAGTGGCCCCAAAGGCGCGGCCCGCGGCTGTTGTGATTCCCCGCATCGCAGAGGCCGTAACCAGCGTTGTCACGAGGATGGAGCCTGACGAAGCGCTGTTGGAGATGGTTCCTAACGTGTTGCTCACGGAGGCGAACGCCTGCCGGGCTCATTTGGCCGCCCTGAGTCAACTTGTGAAGTCTACGCCGTGCTACCGCCTCGAAACGGGACGTGACTTTGATCGGCTCTCCATGCGATTTCGGGAGCTGCTGCAGTAGTCATGCGAAACGAGATCATGCCGGGACAGACTGAAAAGCTGCGAGGCGCGGAAAATTGCGCGGAGATGGAACTGCTGCTTTGTTGTGCCCGAACGCGGAGCACGCCGGAAATATCGAAGCGGATCAGAGAGGTCGCTCGACAGGAAATAGACTGGTTCCAGTTTATTCGACTGGCGCTCCGCCACGACACACTATCGCTCGTCTATTGGAACCTTCAGCGAATCTGTCCGGATATAGTGCCGAGCGGCGTTCTCGAACCGCTGCGAGCGCGCCACGAGGCGGAGGCTGCCGAGGGCCAGCGACTTGCGGAGGAGTTAGTGAGCATACTCGGCTTCCTTAACTGGCTGGGCATTCCCGCCCTTCCGTTTAAGGGCCCTGCACTGGCTGTCAGATTCTATGGCGGTTTGTCACTCCGGGGGTTCGGCGACCTGGACATCATGATTTCTGAGCGGGACGCCCTGCGTGCCCGGCGCTTCCTCATTGACCGGGGATACGTGCCCGGGAGCGTGGGGACTGGCGAATTGAGTCAATTCTTGCGAGAGAACCACGAACTGTTGCTGTATCGCGCCGATGGCAAGGTGCGTGTGGATCTGCACTGGCGATTTACCAGTAGAACAGCGTGTCTTGTGGGAGACCCTGAGCGGTTCCTCCAGAACTTAGAGACCATCTCCCTGGCGGGAGAAGAAGTGCAAAGTCTGCGCCCGGAAACCTACCTGCTAGTGCTTTCCATGCACGCGGCTAAGCACCGGTGGGTGCAACTGAAGTTCATTTGCGACATCGCGGAGGTCCTGGGGGTTCCTGATTTAGACTGGCATTATGTGCTGAAGGAAGCGGACGAGCTGGGGCTCAGGCGTGTGCTGGGGACTGCTGTTCTTCTAGCACGGGGTTTGCTTGGCGCGGCCGTGCCCCAAAGACTCGCCCAGGAGCTGGAGATGGATCGCTCGGCGAAAGCCTTGGCTGCCCAGGTTTATAACCGTCTTTTCGAGGAGCCTGGCGAACGATGGGGTTTGAAGGGCGGAATTACCTGCCAGCTTGAGATTCGTGAACGCTTCCGGGATCGGACAAGAATCTTCCTCCGGTACTTCTTGCAAAAGCTTAAGCCGAATGAACGTGATCGCTGGTTTCTGCCAATCCCCAGGTTTCTCTCCGTAGGCTATTACGTGGTTCGACCGGTTCGGCTAGCCCTGGAGAAAATAGGAAAAACAGCCCATCTTTTCTAGTCGATGATTGCCGCACCGCCTTTTTCGCTCCCAAGGCCATACCTCTTTCGACAAACCTTGCGCGGTTCCAAGCGAAAAAATACCGGGTTCGCTCTCACTCAGGCTGGCCTGAAGAATGTGAATTGCGAACCCGGTGGTTCAGTTACTTCCCGTCGGAGATGCTCAGATCGACGGAACTGTTCGGGCGGCCAACCGCAAAAATCGTAACCTGGTTGGATCCATGGAACAAAGCGGATGAGATATCGATCTTTTTGATTTGCCCATCCGAAAGTCGAGTTTTGAACTCGTCTCGATTGACCCTGATCACCACCATAGTCACACCGGGCGTATCGTTCTGAAGGAATACTATCCCCTCCGTATGGCCGATACCCCTGAAGTGAGCTACCTCCCGATGATTGAAGTTGAAATTGCGAGTAACTTGGGAATTTCTCTCCGGAATGGTAATCGTTGCAAAGACTGGGTCAAATACAGTTGTATGCCCGCAAAGATCTATAACGGTCAGTTCGATCACGGCCGAAGCCGACTGATTGATCTTCGTGGCCGTGACGCCCAGAGCCTGCGTCGTTCCACTGTCGAAGGGCAAGATGCTGACCGTGGCATTCGTGGTCGGCGGAGTATTGACGAACACGGAAGACAATCCACCTGCAGCTTGAATCGAGAGAACGACTTGCTTAGGCGGGCCTGTTGTCACACTCACTAGGGCGACAGTAGGGGATGGCGCCGTCGAACAAAATGATCCAGAGCTTGAACCCGAAAACGTCGCGAGAGTTGTGTTTGAACTAACCGTCCCGCCATTTACCGTGGCAACAATGGAATCTTCTCCTGCACACGATGCGGGCGCCGTGATCGTGAATGTCGCTGTACCCGTAGCATCCGTGATAGCGGTCCCGCTCTGGTCAGAGTCCGGTCCGGTGATTGTAAAAGTTACCGTCGTACCCACGACGGGGACCCCGTTCGACAAGACGACTGCGGTTTTGGTGATGGATGAGCCGGCAGCCCCGCAAATTATCGAGGAGTTTACAGGCGAGACCACGATGGTCGGCACGATGGTCGACCCGGAGGAACATCCGCTGATGATGGTCTCGTTACCGCTGATCGTGACCGTTCCGTTTCTGGCTAATGCGCGGCCGCTTAGGCTGCCGCCATTCAGCGTAATGCTCGCTAACGCCATGATATTTCCCGCGAAGGTGTTGCCCGTCTGTATGGTCGCGGAGGAGCCCACCTGCCAGTACACATTGCAGGGCGAGGCGCCACCGGCAAACGCCAAGGTGGCACCCGTGGCCGTTGTCAGAGTGCTGCCGATCTGGAAGATCCACACGTCGCTGGAGCTGCCCGTCAGCGTGAGAGTTCCATTCAAGAGCGCCGACGACGAGAAGCAGTAAAGTCCGGGGCCGAGATTCGCATTCGTCCCTGTGCCCAACGCGCCAGTTAGTGCGGTACACGAGGGCCTGCCGGCCGCGTCAACGTATGCGGTTGTTAAGTCCGTCTGCGCTGTCGTCAGAACGGAGTTGGCGGCCGTGTACAACGTGCCAGTCACCTGGCTTGCCAAAAGTCCCGTGACCGTGGGAGTGGGAGAGCTTCCTACATTACCGACAATGGTGGTGCCGGCGTCCGCGCTGACGATTCCGCCACCGGCCAGCACAGCAAAGTTGCCGGCTGTTTGCAGGTTGGGTGCTTGGGCGAAAGCATTCGCTGCCGATGCCAAAAAAAACAATAAACAAATGACTGGGTTTTTCATTTATTCCTCCAAAAATTCTCGCAGAGTATTTCTAGCTAAGGAAGTTCTTCAAGGCATCAGTTTGAGGTCTTAAATCTGCAATGTCTGTTCCGTCTTGCACAACTGCGGAACCAACAGTGCAGTTTGAGAGTAATGGCACGAGACAGGGCGGAGATGACGGGTAGATGCCGCCCATTTAGAACACAGCGTTACCGAGTGTCAAAAGCAAGCCGCTTGAGAAATGCAGGACGTTCCACTTGATGGCGGGAAGAGGATGGCTGAGGAAGCGATCGCTGCAGGCTGCTTGCGAACTGGGCCAGGATTTCAGCTGCGCTGGGACACGCCGGGGGCGGAGATTTCGGGCATCCTGTATACTTCGTCCCGTCCGGGGAGCTAGACAGGCCGCGGGTTTGGCGTGCTGCTGACGCTGGTTGCGCTCTGACCGGTGCTAAGGCTGTTTTCGTTGGACCGTTGGTGGAGGCGGGACCGATGGGCCGCGCCAACTTTGCCAATCTGCATTTGAATTTGGGAGATTCGATGAGAGCGCGGATTCGACTTTTCACAGTCTTAGTTTTAGCTGGGGCTCTTGTTTGCTGGGGGTGCGGGAAATCGCCGGCGGGGAGAGGGGCAGCGGGACAAGCGGGGGTGGGCGCGCGGCCGACGATTGTTTTCATGACGGATTTCGGGACGGCCAACGATGCGGTGGCGATCTGCAAAGCGGTGATTGCGGGAATCGCGCCGGATGCGCGGCTCATGGATATTACGCATCAGGTGACGCCCTACCAGATTGAGGAGGCTGCGCGATATCTGGCGGGCGTGACTCCCTACTATCCAGCTGGCACGATTTTTCTTGTGGTCGTCGATCCGGGAGTCGGAACGTCGCGGAAGGCCGTGATTGTAAAATCGAAGAAGGGCCAGTATTTCGTCGTGCCGGATAATGGATTGATTACGCCAGTTATTGAGAGCGACGGGCTGGATTCGGCGCGGGAAATTACGAACACGGCGTGGATGCTGAAGCCGCAGGTCTCTTCTACATTTCATGGGCGCGACATTTTTTCGCCTGCGGCGGCGCACCTCGCTGAAGGATGGGACTTTACAATGGCGGGGCCGGTGGTTCCACAGTTGGTGCAACTCACGGAGAAGCTTTCCAGCACGTCGGAGAAAGGAATTGACGGCGACATTATTGGATTGGACGATCCTTTCGGATCGCTCATCACGAACATTCCGGGCGAGGAATTCAAGAAGCTGGGTTACGAATTCGGTGACAAAATTATCGTTCAGCTCGATAAGAAGCCGTTTGCGGTGCCATTCATGAGGACGTTCATGGATGTGCCAGTGGGAGAGGCGCTGCTATATGTTGACTCGCGGGGACGGGTCGGGTTGGCGATGAACCAACGGAACTTTTCGCAGCTGAATAAGATTACTCCGCCGGGGACGCTCTTCATTCCACGGAAAGGCGCGCCGATCAAGAAATAATGTGGCGGGTAGCTGAGGATAGGGTGGAGGATTAAGACGGAGAGACGGGAGACGGGCAATAATCCCTGTGCCACTTTTATGACGGGGTTGCTGAGCACGGATTAATGAGGGGTTGATTTGCTTTTCCAGACTGCTCGCCCAACAATAAGAAGGAAATCCAGATTGCGAGGCGGCCATGCCCGAAGCTGTTATCGTTTCCTCCGTTCGAACACCTGTCGGAAAGGCATTCAAAGGGTCATTACGCGCGACGCGGCCAGATGATTTGGCCGCGTTGGCGATTAAGGAAGCGCTGGCGCGAGTGCCTGGACTTGATGCTAGGGAAATTGACGACGTGATTCTAGGTTGCGCGATGCCCGAAGGTGAACAGGGCATGAACGTGGCGCGGATCGCGGCGCTGCGCGCGGGGCTGCCGATCGAAACGTCAGCGATGACTGTAAACCGGTTCTGTTCGTCGGGGTTGCAGGCGATCGCGATTGCGGCGGAGCGAATCCGCGGGGGCTCGGCGCACGTGATCGTGGCGGGAGGAACGGAATCGATGACCATGGTACCGATGGGAGGGAACAAAGTTTCGCCCAATCCGTGGCTGGTGGATCACAGTCCAGATACCTACATCAATATGGGACTGGGGACGGAGCACATCGCGCGAAAGTTTGGGATTACGCGCGAGCAGGCGGACCAGTTTTCCGTGGAATCGCACAAGAAGGCGCTGGCGGCGATTGCGGCGGGCAAGTTCAAGGAAGAGACAGTGCCGGTGGAAGTAAAGATTACGGCGGTGGCGAACGGGAACGGGAGTTCTTCAGGGACTTTATCAGGCGGTACCAAGGTTAAGATCGCGCCGAAGGCGACGACGCAGACGTTCACGTTTGACACGGATGAGGGGCCACGCGCGGATACTTCGATGGAAGCGCTTGCGAAGCTTAAGCCGGCTTTTTATGTAAGAGGCACGGTCACGGCAGGCAACAGCTCGCAGATGAGTGACGGAGCGGCGGCGGCTGTGGTGATGAGCGATGAGCGCGCCAAAGCGCTGGGACTGAAACCGATGGCGCGGTTTGTGGCCTATGCCACGGCGGGAGTGCTGCCGGAAGAATTTGGGATAGGACCGGTTGCCGCGATTCCCAAAGCGCTGAAGATTGCGGGGCTCTCCCTGAATGACATCGCGGTGTTCGAATTGAATGAGGCGTTTGCAGCACAATCGCTCGCGGTTATCCAGCAGGCCGGACTCGATCCTTCGCGCGTCAATCCCAATGGGGGCGCGATTGCGTTGGGACACCCGCTTGGGTGCACCGGGGCGAAACTTACGGCGACAATCCTGCGGGAATTGCAACGGCGCAATGCACGCTACGGCATGGTGAGCATGTGCATCGGCGGAGGCATGGGGGCGGCCGGAATTCTGGAACGCCTCTAGCCCGATCTCTCATCCAAAGCAATCTTTTTCCTCACTGTAACGATTCCTCTTTGCGAGGCGTTTCACTTGCCAGTGAGCGGCCTGCCGTCCTAGGATGCGTCGCGATGAAAATTGCCGCGTTGTCAACTGTTGCTCTTCTGTTGTCTGCCGCTGCTGCTGCGCAAACGCAGACTCCGATTTCGTCTGACGCGGCGAAGGAAATCCAGATAAATAATCAAGACCCCACCAAGCCGCAAGACGCGGTTCCGGTGAGAAATGAGCCGCATCACGTTCTCGTGCTTCAAAACGATTATGTTCACGTCTTCAACGTCACGGTGCCGCCGCTGGATGCAACTCTGCTGCATCAACACGATTTGCCATACATCTATCTGACTTTGGGAAGGACTGACATCATCAACGCCGTGAAGGGGCAACCGGAAGTGCACATGACGCTGGAGGATGGCGCGACGCGGTATTCGCCCGGAGGGTTTGCTCATATCGCGCGAACGGATGCAGGCATTCTGTTCCACAACATCACCGTGGAGTTGGCGCACTCTCAAACTTCGCCGCACAACCTGGGGGATAACGCGAACGATCGGCCGCTTGGTTCCTGCCCGCAAAGCAACGCGGACACGAAACAACACGAACAAGTGCCCTTCGAACAAATGGCCGGTTGTTTTGAGACCGATGAGGTTCGCATGGACATGGTGACGATCCAAGGGGGGAAAGTTTATGAGGAGGCGGCGCCGCGCGCGGGTACTCTTTTAATTGCCATGAGCAACTCGAGCCTGGAGGTATCACTCGGGGGCGAGCACGCTGCATTCCTGCATGAGGCTGACGTGCTGTGGTTGCCCGCGGGGACTTCGCGCAAGGTGGTGGATTTGTTGGGTACCAGGTCGAGGTTTCTGCTGATCTCGTTTAAGGACTCGGGCGCGGCTGCCGCGAAATAGTTGCGTGGCCGGCGAAGGCGACAACAGCTCGCCCGGGCGGCCAGCTAACGTTTCTTTGCGTCGACTGTTACGAACAGGGCTTCCGGCCCATCCTTTGCGGTGAAATACTGCTCACTTACAAGCTTACCCGGGCTGACAAGGCGGGTAACGTTTCGCAGCTTGATTGTGGCGCCGCCGGCTGAAAATTCAGAACGAAAAACGAGGTCGTCTCCTTCAAACTGGCCTGTTTCGACGATGGCGCCGGGGAAGTCGCCCGCGAAGACAAAGGCTTTGTAGGACTTTTCTTTGGGGTCCCAGGTGATCACGAGCAATCCTTCGAACTCGCCGACCGGACCCTTTGAATGAAAACTGTTAATGAGTGAATTGCCACCTGGGCCTGGCTTGCTGGTGTAAAGGCCGGTGTTTTTCCCGCCATCGGGATAGGGGGCGGACTTTGTGTAAGTTTCCGTGTAATCCCATTCACCAAGGTAGAAGTTAAGGCGCTGCATTTCAGGTGCAGTCTTGGAAGCAGCCATGGGCGCTGCGGCATTTTTTTGCTGACGAGCTGACCAGGGAGTGGCACAAATTGCGAGTGTGAGAGTCAGAGCGCTTGCAGCGGCAACGATCTTCCAGATTTTCTTCATAGATTTTTCCTCCGTTGGCGTTTTGGTCTTGGTTTGGCGAATGCACGATTAGCTAATCCCCGGCTCCGCTTCGATAAGCAGTTTCAAACGCTGGAAATCTTCGTTGAGTTTTTTTGTGGCTGCGGGCGTGATGAACGGCTCGAAGAGGCGCGGAAGGAAGCCAAAATACTTGGTGCTCACTTCGAAGCGCAGGCGCGTTCTTCCGTTATCTTCTGCGAGGGTGTAATCGCCCGTTTCCGTGAAACCACTGTTTTGGTCACCGAGCGAAGTGATGTAGAGCGAAAGCTCGCGGTTTTTTTCGTAGCGGGTCACGGTCATTTCCATGTCCACGCGCTGCTCTTTATAGATTTCGCCGACGCGGAATTTCTTGCCGACTTCGCCGCCAGCGGGGGGCGCTGAGATTTCCTTGATTTCCACCAGCCCGCCGATCCATTTTTTGACGAGGTCGTCGTCGGTGAGGTATCGAAAGACCTGGGGAGCGGGGCGGTCGATTTGCACTTCGGCCACAATGCGATCGTGGCTGGGACGAAATCCCCAAAGCCAGAGAGCGGCGGCCGCGAGGACTACGAGCCCTATTAGTCCGGCGAGAATTCTGACGACCCATTTCATGTACACCTGCCTCGTTCGGCAATCGCCCTGCTTGCAGAGTCCGCCGCTCGTGGATTTTCATTTATTGGGCTTCCACAAGCCGACCGTGTTGCCTTCGGGATCCTGCATCCACGCAAAAATTCCCGTGGGAATTTCGACGGGCGGGACAAGCGTTTTGCCGCCTGGCGCGTTGGCTTTGGCCAAGTAGGCGGCGACGTCATCCACGTCCACGTAAAAATGGTGTAGTGATAAGGCTCATGACCGAGCGACGTGATGTGACCGGTAACTCCGTTGGAGCCGGGGCGATCATCGCGGCAGGCCCTTGCTCGGAGATATTCCAATCGAAGAGCTGCGCATAGAAATCGGCGGTCTTCTTTTTATCCTTGCAGCCAATTTCGAAATGAACGACTGGACGTCCCATGTTGCCTCCCGTGGGACAGGCATGCCTGTCTGTCGCGTTTCTACGTCCATTGCTTAAGGAGCTCAGTGCTGTCCGGCTTGTGCTCGAAGAAAGTGCTTCAGTCATATCATTCTTGAAAGATTTCGCGCAAGCGCTCCGCCCACTGATTGCCGAAGGCTTCCACTTGCGAGGCAGGCAAGGAGAATGCGGAGAGCCCTACCTGAACCTCGATCTTGCCGGGCGCGCCTTCGATGGTCAGCCACAGGAGTGCGTCGTTCAGCTCGCGGACGGAAAGGCAGAAGCCGCGCCTCGAGCGGAAACCACCTGGTGAGTTCGGTCGGGTCCGTCAGCGCCTTCCACACATCTTCAATGGGAGCGTCGATCACGGCTTCTTTCTCGAGGCGCAGCTCGCTCTTCTTTTCTTCGGCTTGTTTCGGTTCGGTCATGGGAGGCTCCGTTGCGTGTTGGAAATCTGCTGCGAAGAAACCTGGTCCTTGGCCGGCGGGATGGGATAGCAGCCTACCATGAGGCGGAACGGACGGCCCTCCGCGGCTGAGCCATCGGGGTTCGTAAAAGGCGAGGTGTGACGGGCGGCGACTTCAACAATGGCGCGCTGAAGTTCTTCCGTGAAGGCCGCACGTTGCTCGGAGGAAGCGAAGCGCAGCTCGGAGTTGATCGAGAGAGTGGCGAGATGCTTTCCTGCAGCGTTCGCAAGTTCGAGGGAGCGAGCGAGCTCGGATTGCAAGCGGGACGCAAGGCCGAGCAGGTACTTCGCGGAAAGCACGTCCGTGATTTGCGCGGGGTCCGCGGCGAGTTTGCCCAGCAAATCCGGTGAGAGGATGTAGCCGCGAGCGGTCGCAACGTAGCACTGCTCGAAGAGATGGCGGCGACGACGGCGGCCAGCGCGCGCCAGAAGACGCGCGCGAGCCAGTTCGCGTACGTGATAGTTCACCGTTTGCCTGGGTAGTTTCATGCGCCGGGCGACGCCCGTGGCAGAATCGGGCTCCAGCAGAGCGGCGAGAATCTTTAAGCGAAGAGGATGATGTAGCAAGATGGCGGCCTGGGTCGGCTCACGGAGGAGGTCGAGGCTGGAGCCGGCCGCGGCGGCAGAAGCCTGCGAAGAGCGGGAGCTGGGAATTTTCCAATTGCCGCTGCGGGTGATGTGCATGGTCGTAAGATGGCCTCCATGGAAAAGCAGGAAGAGTCTCCAATAGACCACTTTATTTTTCAAGACCTATTTTATAGTCTGTTCGTCTCAGGGAGTTGCCGAGCCGTCTGCAGCGTCCGCGGCCAAACAAACAGGTCCTGTTAACGCTGTTTACCTGCCGCCCTGCGCAGGAGTAAAATAAGCAGCACCAACCACGTTTATTAGAGACGACCCGCAGGGGCGCGTGCCAAAATTCAGGATGGAAGTACCAGTCCAAGCAGCGCAACAAGGAGCCCAGCATGGCCACCGCAACCATTACCAAGCCAGCCGCGAAAGGCGGCAGTTTTCTCCTGGAGACTCCCCTTCCGCAGGAAGTTTTCACGCCTGCCGATCTGACGGATGACCAGAAGCTGATCGGCCAAACGGCGGAGGAGTTTGTCGTCAAAGAAGTTTTGCCGCTGGTGAAAGAGCTCGAGAACAAGAAGCCAGGGCTCATGCCGGAACTGTTGAAAAAGTCCGGTGAGCTGGGATTGCTGGGCGGCGGAATTCCCGAGCAGTATGGCGGGGCGGGTCTCGACAAAATCGCCACGACCGTCCTGACCGAGAAGCTTTCGATTTATGGCGGGTTTCGCTGTCACGCACGGCGCGCATGCGGGAATCGGAACGCTTCCGATCGTTTATTTCGGGAACGAGGAACAGAAGAAAAAGTATTTGCCGAAGCTGGCCACGGGCGAATGGATCGGCGCCTATTGTCTTTCGGAGCCGCAGGCGGGATCGGACTCGCAGAACTCGTTGACACGCGCCGAGCTGAACGCGGAAGGCACGCACTATGTTCTGAACGGGCAGAAGATGTGGATCACCAACGGCGGATTCGCGGATCTTTACATCGTGTTCGCAAAGGTGAACGGAGAAAAATTCACGGCGTTCATCGTAGAGCGCGACATTCCCGGGATTCAAGCCGGGAAACGAAGAGCACAAGATGGGAATTCATGGCAGCTCGACGACGCCGATCTTCCTTGAGAATTGCAAAGTACCGAAGGAAAACGTGCTGCATGAAATCGGGCGCGGGCACATCGTGGCATTCAATATTCTGAACGCGGGGCGCTTTACGCTGGGCGCGTCGTGCGTTGGCGGGTCAAAGCACGTGCTGCAGAACTCCTCAAGTATGCGAAAGAGAGAAAAGCGTTCGGCAAGCAGATCGGCGATTTCGGCATGATGAAGGAGAAGCTGGCGGAGATGGCCATTCAGATTTTCGCGCGTGGAGTCGATGGTGTATCGATCCGCTGGGAACATTGAGGCGGCGATGGTAGCGGCGTCGGGCTCGGGAGACAAGACCCAGAACACGATGAAAGTCCTCGAGGAATACGCGATCGAGAGCTCTATCGCAAAGGTTTATGGCAGCGAAATGCTGGACTTTGTCGTCGACGAAGGCGTGCAAATATTCGGCGGCTATGGGTTCCACGAGGATTATCCGGTATGCCGCGCTTACCGCGATTCGCGCGTCAACAGGATTTTTGAGGGCACGAATGAAATCAACCGCATGTTGATCATTCAAATGCTGATGAAGCGGGCGATGGGCGGGCAGCTTGCGCTGATCCCCGCGGCGATGAAGCTGGCGGATGAAATCCTCGCCGGGCCTTCGTTTGAGGAAGCGCCGGAGGGCGTGCTTGCAGACGAAGCGCGCGTGGTGGCTAACGCGAAAAAGATGTTTCTGCAAGCGGCGGGGGGCGCTGTGCAGAGATTCCGCGAAAAGCTCGCCGAGGAACAGGAACTCATCGGGGCGCTTTCGAATATCGTGATGGAAGTGTACGCGATGGAGTCTTGCCTGCTGCGCGCGCAAAAAGCGGCGGCGGCGAAGGGTGAGGCCGCGACGCAAACGATGATCGACGCTGCGAGGGTGTTTATCGCTGATGCCGCCGAGCGCGTGGAACACGAAGCCAAGCGGGCCATTGCGGCGGTTCACGAAGGGGATATGCTTACCACGCAGATGGCGGTGCTGAAGCGTTTCGGCAAGCGCGCACCGGTGGATACGATTGGCTTGCGGCGACGGATAGCCGCGGCAGTTCAATCACAGGATCGCTATCCTTTTGAAAGCCGGTAATTTGGATGCCGAGCGAAACCGTTGCGCGAGACTCAGACTAAGTCGCGATCTGAACTAGCTCGGGCTTTTTGCCAGTTGGCGGGCCTTTAGAGCCCCATCGTGAAGGCCGGTTTCCTTTGCGCCGCATGCGGTTGACGAAAGAACCGACGCCGACCGACCCACTCACGAAGTGTCCAACGCGAAGTGGACCGGCTACCTTGACGGTGCGAATCCAATGCAGGCCACTGCTCGCCATGCACCCGCATTCGGCGCAGTTGGGGGTGCCGCCGAATACGCATGGCTCGACGCGCGTCTCTAAATCCGCGGAATAGTTTGCCGACATTTTCGCGAAAAGGCAGTCGCTGGGGTCCTGGGGAGGATGAAGGAGAGCGCGCGCGACGCCCTCGGTCATTAAGAATTTGGGATACTTTCGAGCCAAAGGCGGGAGGACGCGCGCAACTTCTTGCCGGTCTGCTGAAGTCAGTTTTTCCACGCTCTCTTCGCCAATCTGAGGCGTATACAAACTCACCCAAATGCGATCGACTTCGGAGCGGGCATTCCAGAATGAAACGTATTCTTCCAAGTAGCCGGGCCGCTGCAACATCGGCCGGGTGATGACCCAGTGGACGTTCACTTTGCGGCCATCGATGTTCTTTAGGATGCGTTCGTAGGTTGCGGGCTTGCGCCGGATGTCGTGATGTTCCGGAAGGCCGTCCACGGAGATGGCAACTCGAACGCGCCGCAACTCCATCCATTCCGCGGGAATGGGGATAACGCCGCTGGTGACGACCAAAGAAAAGATGTCCATAGCGCTAAGCGCGGGCAGGATGGAGCTCAGCTCGCGGTGGCGGACGAGCGGTTCGCCTCCCACCAATGAGACATGCATGGGCCGATTTTTCCGTACTAATTCCAGCACACCGTTGACGAGAGCATCGCCGTGGAAATCATGCAGATCGGTAAGGAGTTTGCCGTCGCCGAGGTGGGAATCGCCGTAGGCGTAACAGCCGGGACAACTGAGCGGGCATTCGCGCGTGATCTCGATGGAAAGCATGGGCGCTTTGCCGGTTAGGATTTTCCCCCACGCGCTCAATATTTCTCGCGGGGTGATGCTGGGATTTGGACGAGCAGTGAGCATGTGCATTGGATGCGTGCGAACGTGCTACAGGATACCTCAATCTTGAGGTCATGTTTTACTGCAATTCATTCGAACCTTTCAAAAGGGTGCTCCGCGAGGAAAACGCTTAGCCATATTCTGACATGGAGGTCTCAACCGATCCAGCATGCGCGGCGGGTTGCAGGTTCGCTCCCGTTGGCAGCGAGGACACGTACCCATAATTCCGCCGTTCTGCGTCTAGTAATTCCCTTAAGCTAGCAATTTAGGGTTCATCCGTTTCCAACTCTGAGATAACAGGCAGGAATGCCCCGAAAGCTCCTCATTCTTGCAGCTATGATTGTCGGCGCTCATCTTGTGGAGGCGCTCACGTTGGGGGTGTCCCCTCCAGGCACGCTGATCGCAAATCTGCTGGAGATTTCGGCCAGCGCCCTTGCCGCGGTGATGAGTTTTGGCGCGTCACGGCGGGCGCGAGGGATGGCCCGCCCGTTCTGGACCCTCGTGGGTTGCGGGATGGCCGCCTGGGGTGTGGCAAACCTCGGCTGGATGTACTACGAACTCGTTCTGCACACCAAACCGGCGGCGGGTTCCGCGGTGCAATTCCTTTTCAGCCTGCATGCGCTGTTCTTCGCGATGGTGCTGTTCCTAGACCAGGAGAAGGATTCCGAACGGCTTGAACCGGAGTTTCTCCTGGATTTCACGCAAATCGCGATCGTTTTCTTTTTTGTATTTCTGGGTTTTTATTACTTGCCCTCGGCGCACTTGCAGCAGCAGAGCGCGGCTACACGTCAGGTCTGGATGGAGCTTTGCGAAGAGTCCGTCATCATAGTGCTTGCCTGCTTTCAGATCGCCCGGGCACGCACCACGCCCATTCGCAATTTATATGTGGGGTTTGCTCTCTATTATTCCATCTTCGCTGTTGGTTCCGCGCTAGCTGAATATCATCAGTCCATACGGAGGACGCCGACCGGGACGCTGTTCGACCTGTGCTGGACGCTGCCGTTTCTTTGGGGAGCCTTCTGGGCCGCGCGCTGGCAACCGCCACCAGCCACGCAAGCAACGCGGTCACTTGGCCGAAAAACATTTAGCGGAATGGTGCTAACCAACGCAGCCTTCGTGCTGGCACCCCTGATCGTGCTGGTGCAGGTGGCACAGTTTCCTTCCGAATGGCGCATTCTCCGCTTTTCACTCCTCGGCGTTTCGATTCTATGTTTTGCGGTCCGCATTGGAATCGCCGGATACCGGGAAACAAAGACCGCGGAGACGGTGCGGCGACAGGCACTGGCCATGGATGCCACGGCGGATGGCATTTCGATTCTAGGCGAGGATGGAAAGCACATCTACGTCAATACGGCGTTCGCCCGCATGATGGGATACGAAAGTCCGGAGTCCATGCTGGGTGTGAACTGGCGGCAGATATATGACCCGCGGGATGTCGACTCACTTCAGCAGCAGGTCCGGAGGGCGTTGGAGTCGGAAGGCAAGTGGTCCGGGCAAATCAACCTTCGGCGCCGCGACGGAACAGCCATTCCCATTGAAATGGCTATCACTTCTCTGGCCAATGGAGTGACTGCATGCATCGGCCACGATATCAGCGCACGGAAAGAAGCGGAGAAGGCACGAGCGGACGCCGAAAACAAATATCGCACGCTAGTGGAGCAGGTAGCGGCGATCAGCTACATCGCGGAACTCGGCGTGCGCGGGGAATGGCACTACGTCAGTCCACAAATAGAGGCAATAACGGGCTATACCCAGGATGAGTGGCTCGCCGACTCTCGCGATTGGATGCGACATATTCCCTTGGAGGATCATGCCATCATTGAGGAGGCTGAAGCCGCAAGTACTCGCGGTGAGCGTTTTCAAGCGGAATACCGAATTGTGCGCAAAGACGGCGCAGTCATTTGGGTAAGCGACACCGCCGTGGTGGTTTCGGGAAGCCACAGCCATCCGGTGATGGAAGGAATCATCGTAGATATAACGGAGCGCAAGCTGCTTGAAAATCAGCTGCAACAATCGCGAAGAATGGAAGCGGTGGGCAGGCTGGCAGGCGGAATCGCGCACGACTTCAATAATTTATTGACCATCATCAAGGGCTACGCAGAGCTGGCGCTGCAGCGCCCCGGCGTTCAA
>CAVOPQ010000015.1:0-136499 GCA_963698145.1 uncultured Acidobacteriota bacterium
AGATCGAGGCACTTGCCCGGTGGCTCGGAGCGCATCCAGACATTCCCTCTGTACTGGTCATCAGCAGCGATACCCACCTGCGCCGGATTCGTATGTGCCGCCGCTCCCTGCTGAACCCAAACGTGGAAGTGTCGTACCTCGCGGCCCCTTACTCCCCTCTCGGGCGAGAACGGAGGTCTGCCCTCGCATCCACAATGGACGCCCTGTTGGAACTGTTCAAAGTTTCTATTTATTGGGTTTTGCTGAAAATCCGATAATTCGGCGGGTTGCTACTGAAGTGAATTGCAATCGAGCAAGTCGTGGGTTGCGCGATGATTGGGCTCTGCTAAAGAACGAATCCGCAGGTACAGCCCATAAGGGCACATTCTCAGGGCCCCGAGAAACACGAGCGGAGCCAAATAATCGCTCACCCACGGACTGAGCTTGATAGGAAGGGCGAAGGTACTGTGGCCTCCGGCGAAATAATAGATCACTGCGCCCAGCAGCATGTACGTCAGCCCACGGTGCACTTCCCGGCGGCCTTCCTTGCCTCCCCGGGAGGAAAGACGCACTTCGGGAACTTCCTCTCGGCAATGGGGGCAGCGATTCAACCGCACCGGTACCGGCTTCCCGCAATAGGCACACGGCCGCGAGGTCGTTGCCTGCCCTAGAATCACACCGCCCATACACTTCCCCATCCTCCGTCTCTATAAGCGTAAGTTTGTGGTCCGCCCCCGTCAAGCGCGTCTGCGACTGAGAGTTAACACTGGTCATTATCCTGATTTTCTCAGGCCGCTCCGGCTTCCGAAACCGATTCGTTTGTGCTACATCTAATGGCCTAGGCATTGCGCTGACCTCAAGAATGGAAGATCTCTCCAAACTCGCCTCTTACGCCCTGCTTGGCGATGCAGACCCGGTCCCGGTGAGCTTGCTGACCGCTTTCCCCGAGCAAGCCAAAACGCTCACCCTGCTTTATGAGGTGAGCCGTGAACTGACCTCCATTCTCGACCGGGAAGAGTTACTCCGCCGCATCGCGCAGCGTGTCAAGCGCATTGTCGACTACCACGTGTTTAGCGTGATGCTTTGGAACGAATCGACGCAGCTTCTCGAGAGCGCCTTCGGTATGCGATACGAGGACTCCATTCCAACGTGCATGCGTTTGCCATTGCGACAGGGCATTACGGGAACCGCTGCCGCCGAGCGCCGTTCCGTCCGCGTGGACGATGTTCTCAACGATACACGCTACATCCGCTGCGAAACCGGCCTGGACACGCGATCCGAACTCGTCGTTCCTCTCCTGTTGCAGGACAGGCTCATCGGTGTGCTCGACCTCGAAAGTACGGAACCTAACGCCTTCACCGCGGAAAACGAACGCATGCTTTTGACCCTCGGGTCATACATCGCGGTGGCGCTCGAAAATGCCCGGCTCTATGAAGAGGCGCGCGAGAATCAGGTCCAGCTCCAGGACGACCTCAACACCGCTCGCGAAATCCAGCGCCAGCTCCTTCCCCATGGCGCTCGAGGAATACCTGGGCTAGATCTCGCCGCCGCATACGTCCCCGCACGGGCGCTCGGTGGTGATTTTTACGATTTTCTTCCTTACGGCCAGGGCAAGCTCGCTTTGGCGTTGGGAGATGTGTCCGGCAAGGGCACCGCCGCAGCGCTCTATGGCTCCCTGGCCATCGGCACACTGCGCGAACTTGTGGTGAGCAGTACATGCAATCCAGCATCCATGCTCGAAATGCTCAATGGGCGGATGCACGGTGCACGCCTCGATGCACGGTTTATTGCCATGCTCTTCGCCGTCTACGACGCGGCGGCGAACCGGCTCACCCTCGCCAATGCCGGCGGGCCTTACCCTTTGCTGGTCCGCAATGGCCGGGCGCAGGAGATTCGGGTCGAAGGCGTTCCGCTGGGCCTCTTCCCTGGCAGCGTGTACGAAGAGACGTCCTTTGATCTTCAACTGGGCGATATTGTTCTATTTGCCTCTGACGGTATCCTGGAATCGGAAAATGCCGAGCAAGAAGAATTTGGCTCTCAGCGCTTGCACGCGCTGCTCGCCGATGCCGCCCCTGAGGTCTCGGCGAGTGACCTCTCGGAAAAAATAATCGCCGCTACGGATGATTACAGCGGGCTCGGCACTCGTCCGCACGACGACCGCACCCTTCTCGTTCTCCGCGTGACGGGCCAAGGAACCGCCGACTACTCCAAACTTCCTGTCATCTATTAAGGTCCGGGAGAAGCAATGCCAGACTTGAGCTCTTCAGCGCTCAGCGACGCTAGGGATGGCAGCTTGCAGCAGCCCAGGATTTTTCAGCAGGGGGAGCCACCTCTCCCGCACAGCGGCAAACTCCGGCAGGTGCTTCTTCGAGACCGGATCGGAAGGCGGTAAGCCGAGTTTCTCGAAGTTTTTATACTGGCCCTTTTGCAAAACTCGAAAATCCAGATGCGGCCCCGTTGAGAGACCGCTGCTGCCCACCAGTCCGATTGTTTTCCCGATTTCAATGCGTTGACCCGCGCGTACGTACATGCGCGATAAATGCAAATACATTGTCTCGTACCCGTTCGAATGGGCGATGTGCACCATATTTCCCTCTCCACCCTTGCGGCCTGCGAAAAAGACCCGGCCGCTCCCGATCGCCTGCACCGGCGTCCCAACGGGCGCGCCATAATCCGTTCCCAGGTGCGGGCGAACGATCTTCAAAATTGGATGAAAGCGCGCCTTGCTGAAATGCGAAGTAACCGGCGCCGCAAATTTCAGCGGGGAACGCAGAAAGGACTTTTGCAGGGATTTGCCGTCGGCCGTGTAGTACGCGGGCCGGCCGAATTCGTCATGGAAAAGCAGCGCCTGGTATTTCTTCCCGCCATTGTCATATTCCGCCGCGAAAATGTTTCCGTACCCTGCCGTCCGGCCGTTTGCATATTTCTTTTTCTCAAGCAAGACCCGGAAGGTATCGCCTTTGCGCGGATCGGTGTAGAAATCCAGGTCGTAACCAAAGATTTGCGCCAGGCGCATTGCGATTTCCGGAGACTCGCCGGCCTCCGCTACGGCATTGAAGAGTGAATCCTCTAGTTGCCCGGAAACTTCTGTGATTTCCAGCTTGGATGGGATCTCCTTAACTTCAGCCGTAAAACCTTCCTCTGCCGGCACGATCTTGAGCATGCGGTCTGGATCGATTTTGTAATCGATCTCGCGTAGGACGCCTTCGATGGACCTTCCAACGGTGATCGTATTTCCCGCCCGGACCTGGCGAAGGTTAAACGCTTGTTGGGCCGCTGATGAGGCGTTGGTGGCCTCCTGGTGGCTCAGCCCGAACTTTTCAAGCGCGGACGTGAAATTTTCCCGGGCGAGAATTCTTTTTTCAGTGGGCACCGTGACATGCTCGTGAATCCAGACTGCCTCTTCTGCTCCGAGTTTGGTCTGGCGTTCAAGCTCTGCGGAGGCCGCGAGCCTGAGTCGAAAAACATATCCGAGCACTCCTGCGCCAAAGCACAGAACAATCACCAGCACAATCGCAAAACGACGATTCACGCTTTCCCCCTGCCACTCGGTGTCCCAACCTTCTATTTCGGATGCAAACTTCACTGCGCGAAGTTGCGCGGCATCTACGTCTTGGCAGCTTACCCCACCTCACTTTTTAGACTCAACGCAATTCAGTTGCTATTTCGTTTTTGTTTGCTGCTTCCAGAGCCGCACCTTCCGTTCTCGGCGCCGCGCTTAGAAAGCCTCCCAGCGAGTGAAATAGCCCGCGATATCAGGTAGGATGCAGCGATGACTTCGAAAGCATATTCGCGGCGCTCCTTTCTGGCTTTCTCGGCGATCCTCCCATGGGCTCTCGGTGCCCGCGGTGCGACACGAATCCCCGCTGGCATCGAGCTGTATTCTGTGCGCAACGCGCTCAAACAGGACCTCACCGGAACGGTCCGCGCCGTCGCCGAAATGGGCTATTCATGCGTCGAGTTCTACTCCCCGTACTTCGATTGGACTGAGAGCCAAGCGAAGGAAATGAGGAAGCTTCTGGACGATCTTGGCATCCACTGCTATTCCACGCACAACAACAGTTCGTACCTCGGCCCGGCTCAAATCTCGCGCGCGAGAGACCTGAATTTGATTCTGGGATGCAAATATATGGTGATGGCCAGCTCGCAGCCGAATCCCGGGCTGGATGGTTGGAAGGCCATCGCAGACTCGCTGAACTTCGCCGCCGAACAGTTGGAGCCGTCGGGTTTGAAAGCTGGTTACCACAATCATCAGGCGGAGTTCACTCCCGAGGGCGGAATTCGCCCCATCGAAATACTGGCGAAGAATACGAAGTCGACCGTAATGCTGCAGCTCGATGTGGGAACGTGTATCGAAGCCGGTTCGGATCCGGTGGCCTGGATCCGCTCCAATCCCGGACGCATTCGATCGCTCCACCTTAAGGATTGGTCATCCGAACCAGGGAAGGGCTACACGGTCCTTTTCGGTGAAGGTGTTGCCGACTGGAAGCACATCTTCGAAACGGCGGAAAGTGTCGGTGGCGTGGAGTATTACCTCATCGAGCAGGAAGGCAGCAGGTTCTCGGAATTGGACACCGCGCGGAAGTGCCTCGAAGCGTTCCGCGCTATGCATCCTGCTTGAACCGACCTGTACGGTACTGGTTTACCTGCCCGAGATGAGTGGGGTGAGAGGAGTGGTCCGGGCAGTGGATTCCGCGAAATAATTCTGCTCGCGAAGCTTGCGATACATCCGCCCCGCAATTACCGCGGCCATGGGGCCCTTGACACTCCGTGTGTTACCCCGAAGGAGAATAGCCAGCGCGATCTTCGGATGAGTTTCGTCGGCATACGTCACGAACCAACCGATGTGTGACGGCGTGGTGTGATCGTCGCACGTGCCCGTCTTGCCGAGGGGCGTCTCGTCGCCATCCCGGTCGAAGCTGGATTTGCCGGTTCCATATAGAACCGCAGCAAGCATGCCTTCGCGAACTTCCGGGAGAATCGTTGCGATGTTCAGCTCTCGTTTCACGCGTGGCGCAAAATCCCTCACGTCTTCCTGCGTGCGCGGATACTGTAAGTAGTAAAGTGTGCCGCCATTCGCAAACGCCGCCGCAAGCGCGGCTAGCTGCAAGGGAGTGATCTGAATTCCTTCACCGAAACTGGACATCCGCGCTACGCCGCCGAGCGCCGGAGGGACGCTGGGGAATGCGCCAGGATGCTCTTCCGGCAAGTTGTAACCGGCGAGCTCACCGAGTCCCAGCAGCCGGGCATATTTCGAAACCGTTTCAAATCCCATGCGGCGCCCGAGCTCTTCAAAAAAAGCATTGTTCGAGTGCGCCATGGCATCCGTCAAATTCATGTACTTGCGGTAGCTCACCTTGAGCATCGTGTCGCGCGTAATGACATTTTCTTGCAACGCTGCGATCGCAATGGTCGGCTTGATCGTGGAGCACGGGATGTATCCATCACCAAAAGCAATTTTTTGGTTTACTACAGTCAGAATTCGCCCGGTGTTTGGATCGACAGCCACAACCGATCCGTTGTACCGCCCCAGCGCTTCAACCGCGGCCTCGTGAACGACCCGGTCATCGTACGTGGAATTATCAGCGCTGCTCGAATCGGCAAAGGTCGGTACGCCACCACGATAATGGGATCGCGAATATCTGCGGGAACGCGCGGCGGCTTTCCCCGCCCTCGGTGCAGCAAGAACTGGTAGGGCAAAAAGAGCCGTCATTAAAATTGCGAGAACTGCTTGTGCTGCTTTCTTCACCAAACCGCCTTTGGTCCGCGATTTCCCCGACTATTCCCGAGGGCGAATACTTACCTCATGCTGTCCCTGCGGTCAACCTACATTCACAAACCGCTTTCCTTTTCATTGCATCTGGAGCACCCAATCGCGTGAGCACCTATGCATGTAGCACCTATACCGCCAAATAGCTGCACGCTCATATGATGCTACTTAGCAGCGTGGCGAACGCTCATCGTGTTCCGAAGAGAAACGCCATTTCTCACGTTGGAACATATTCTATGGATGCGGAGGGATAGTACGCAATAGCCGAAACGCACCAGTACGCCCCTATGTGCTTTGTTTTGAATAACTGACCGTCAGGACAGGCTACGATTCTCAGCTGTGCTTGCGACCGGCCAGAATAGCCGTCCGGGCATGGAAATAAAGGCGACCCGTCTCATCTTGAAACGGCCTTGTGCCGCTCAGGTCGTTCAGGCGATCTTCCTCAAGAAGCCTCCGAATCTCCGCCCCCCGCTCCGGCGTTACTCTTGTTGTCGCCATCCAGCGCTCCACTTCGGGGGTCAGATCGTCCGTAGTCGTCACCGCGTCCGTCTCTAGGCCGGCGTCCCGGAAGAGCTGTAGAAGTTCGCTGACTGGGAGTGTTCGCACGTGCGACGGATCGCGCAGAATTTCCCAGCGGTCTTGATAGGCCGAGCGCTCGGAATGTTCGCTCGCGTAAATGTCCTCCACCAGGACCCTCCCGCCAGCGCTGCAAACACGCGCCATTTCTCGTAACACTTGCAGAGGCTTCTGGAGATGATGCATGGCCAGCCGGCACACAACCACGTCGAATGCCCCATTTTCGAAAGGAAGATTCTGCGCATCGGCGGCGCGGAATGAGACATTGGAGATGCCGCGCTTATTCGTCCGCTCTTTGGCGATCGCCAGCATGGCATCCGTCAGGTCCACGCCGACTACTTCTCGAGCAGCGCCAGCAAAAGCTTCCGCGATGTACCCCGGACCTGTCGCGATATCAAGCACGCGCTCGTCTCCAGTGAGACGCGCCGCGGCTACTAAGCGCCGGATGCGTTCTTCGTCGGTGACCCAGGGATTAGCCGCAAAGGCCTCGGCTTGTGCCGTGAACGATTTCCGAATGACGTCGTTATGTTGCGCCACGGAAAAATCTTAGCACACGGCTCCCTGCAGAATTCCTGCGCTGACCGAAAAAGAGATGGAAGCTCCGGACAAATGGCACCACTGGTCGTCTATACTGCCGTCCAGGGAACCCATCATGAGAACTTGGATTGCTGCACTGCTTTCATTTCTTGTTGTGGCGGCCATTGCCGGAACGAAGGCGGTAGACTCGCCGCATGCCTCGATTGTGAAGCGTCTGGACGGCAGCACAATCTCCGCACCAGAAATCGACGCGACAGTTACCCGCCTGATTGCCGCCGCGAAGGTCACAGGAGCGGCCATCGCGATTTTCAACGATCAAAAGGTCGTCTATCTAAAAACCTACGGATACCGCGATAAGGAGCAGGGCCTTCCGCTGACTCCGGACTCCGTCATGTCGGCCGCGTCGTTCACCAAAGTTGCGTTCGCCGACATGGTGATGCAGTTGGTGCAGGAGCATGTGCTCGAACTTGACAAACCTGTCTCTCAATATCTCCCCAAGCCTCTCCCCGAATACAGCAACTATCAAGACCTGGCCGGCGACGATCGCTACAAAAAGATCACCGCGCGGATGCTGTTGAGCCACACAAGCGGTTTCCCGAACTGGCGAAGATTTACCGACGATCAAAAGTTGCGAATCTATTTCGAGCCCGGCTCACGGTTCGCCTATTCAGGCGAAGGCCTTGACTTGCTCCAATTGGTGATTGAAACCGTCACGAAGAAACCGCTGGGCGATCTCATGCTCGCGCGAGTCTTTCGGCCAATGGGAATGAACCGCACCAGCATGGTGTGGGAAAAATCGTTCGAGAGCGACTACGCCAACGGATACGATGAGGAAGAACGGTCGCTTGGCCCCCAGAGGCGGAAGCGAGCCGACGCCGCCGGCTCCATGTTGACTACGCCCGCCAATTTCGCGTCGTTCATGCAAGGCGTGATGAAGGGCACTGGCTTACGCGCGAAAACAAGGGAAATGATGTTAAGTCCCCAAATCCAAATTCTCTCGAAACACGAGTTCCCTCCCCTCTCTCCAGAAACCACCGATGAGAACAAATCCATCCGCTTGAGTTACGGTCTGGGTTGGGGCCTGTATTGGACCCCGTACGGCAAGGCTTTCTTCAAAGAAGGCCACGACGACGGCTGGCGCAATTACACCGTGTGCTTCGACAAAGCCAAGATTGGCCTCCTCATCATGACCAACAGCTCTAACGGCGAAGGAATCTACAAGGAACTTCTCGAAACCCTGCTCAAAAACACGTACACGCCCATCGAATGGGAAGGCTTCAGTCCTTACAATAAACAGCAATAAAGAGTAAGAGGGGCACAATGTATCGTGCCCCTCCGGTTCGAATAACACTTCGCAGTCAAAAGCCTGTGCTACTGCCGGCTAGCGTGTCGGACGAGCTTTGCTGGCGTCAGCAGCGCCCGCCGTGGCCGCCGCTGCCTTGATGGGCGCCTTGTCGCTGTGGGCAGAAGCAGTGGCGTGGCCGTTAGGACCTGGTGCTGCGGCGCTGGAACCGCCCGGAATCGCGATCTCCAACTTCTTGCGCAACGCGTTTTCCAGCTTGTCGCGGATGTCCTTGTTTTCCTTCAAGAAGGTGCGCGCGTTTTCTCGCCCCTGGCCCATGCGCTCCCCGCCAAAGCTGAGCCACGTACCGCTCTTTTCGACCAACCCTTTGTCGACGCCGAGATCGATCAAGTCGCCTTCGCGCGAAATCCCTTCGCCATAAACAATGTCGAACTCCGCTTCGCGGAAAGGCGCCGCCACCTTATTCTTCACCACCTTCGCGCGCGTGCGCGAGCCCACTACCTTGTCGCCTTCCTTGATCGCCTGGATGCGCCGGATGTCAATGCGCATCGACGCGTAGAACTTCAGCGCCCGGCCGCCCGTGGTCGTTTCCGGGTTACCGAACATCACGCCAATCTTCTCGCGAATCTGGTTGATGAAAATCAGGCAGGTCCGCGACTTCGACACAATCGCCGTGAGCTTCCGCAGCGCTTGCGACATCAGCCGCGCCTGCAAGCCCATTTGCGGGTCGCCCATATCGCCTTCGAGCTCAGCCTTCGGAACGAGCGCGGCGACCGAGTCCACGACTACGATGTCCACTCCACCCGAGCGGATCAGCGTTTCCGCGATCTCCAACGCCTGCTCGCCGTTATCCGGCTGCGACACCAAAAGGTTGTCCACGTCCACGCCCAGCTTGCGCGCGTACACCGGATCGAGCGCATGCTCCGCGTCAATGAACGCCGCCTGGCCGCCGAGCTTCTGCGCTTCCGCGATCACGTGCAACGTCATGGTCGTCTTACCGCCCGATTCCGGCCCATAAATCTCAATCACGCGCCCGCGCGGGAAGCCGCCGACGCCCAGCGCCGCATCAATCGATAAGCATCCGCTGGGAATTACACTGACGGGCACCAAAACGTCCCGGCTGCCCAGCCGCATGATCGCGCCCTTGCCGTGGTCCTTTTCAATCTGCGATATCGCCGCTGCCAGCAATTTCTCTTTCTCTTCGGTCATTTCACACCTCGGTAGAAGAAATTAGGGAATTTCATTTCGTAGGGGCACGGCATGCCGTGCCCGTCCTACTCAAAAATTAAACGGTGGCCCAAACCAAAAACATAGCGGAAGCTGCATAGTAACACTGTAATTATCTTTCCGCCATGCCTTCTTAAAACCAACTCAGGGCCCTTCGCTAACCAACCACGCTAGCCCTGGCGTTCGCAACCGTGCACGGCGACATGCTCCTTCAAGCGGGCGATGGCCATAGCCACCCGCACCGCCAGTTGCCGTTCTTCGGCCGGCGACAAGTTCCGGAGCCGAACCAAGCCCCGCATCCGATCGCGCGCCTCGATGAACTCGCTTTCGAGCCTAGCATGTTCCGGACAACTTATCGCCAGACTCGAAGCCGAATACATCCTGCACCTGTTGAAAACCGCGAGAGGCAAATTACCACCAAGGCGAACAAAAAGCAAACACTATTTTTCGCCTTAGTTTCGCCCAAGGCACGAGCCTAGCGCCGAAAGAAATTGTCCTTGAGCCTCAGCAGAAGCACTTCCTCGAAAGTAGAGGGTGCTACATGCCATTGTGTGTGCACGATGCTTCGGCCGTCGTTCGAAAAGACCGTAATTGTTTTCACTGCCCTCGAGGAGACTGCGCTTCGAACGTCTTTCCATGCGATGCTGCACTTCCTAAGACCATACCAACGCCGAAAGAAAACACCCTCGTCGGAAACCGAAATCGTCCCCTGTTCCGTATGCACAGACAGAACGGCGAATCCGAACATGATTGCGGTCAGGATATAGTCGAAGTGCGTTTGGGCCGTTCTTGCGATTTGGTACGAGGCATAGAGAAACATTATTGGGCCAAGAACACACAAAGCCCTCAGCGAAAGAACCGTCGGGAAGATCGCCAGACCTGGCTTTAGTTTCGCGCGTTCTATTAAGGCTTCGCGCGCCACTAGATACACAGCGGCGATTGGCAAAACGATGGTGATAAACCGTTGAGCGTCCATTGCTAGGTGTAAATGTAAAAGCCGCGCCCCGCCTTCCGCCCCAACCACCCTGCCGCCACATATTTCTTCAACAGCGGACAAGCCCGATACTTAGGATCACCCAGCCCCTCGTGCAACACATGCATAATATCCACGCACACATCCAACCCAATAAAATCCGCCAACTCCAGCGGCCCCATCGGGTGATTCATCCCCAGCTTCATCACCGCATCCACAGCCTCAGGCGTCGCAACGCCTTCCATCACGCAATAAACCGCCTCATTGATGAGCGGCATCAGCACGCGGTTGGAGACGAACCCCGGCGCGTCATTGACGGCCACCGGCGTCTTGCCCAGCTTCTTGGCCAGTTCCATCGTCGTGGAAAACGTCGCGTCGCTCGTTTGCAGCGCCCGAATCACTTCGACCAGCGCCATCACCGGCACAGGATTCATGAAGTGCATGCCCACAAACCGGTCCGCCCGCTTCGTCAACGCCGCCAGCGTAGTCATCGCAATCGAAGACGTATTGCTCGCAAGCATCACTTCCGGACGCAAAATCCCATCCGCCTCCGTCAACACCCCCCGCTTAATCTCAATCTTCTCCGGCACCGCCTCCACCACAAAATCCGCCGCCCCAATCGCAGCCATGTCGGTCACGCACTGCACCCGCCCCAGCACGATTCCCTTCTCCGCCTCCGCCAGCTTCCCCTTCTTGATCTCCCGATCCAGATTCTTCCCAATCGTCTCAATCCCGCGCTCTAAAAACCGCTGCTCCACGTCCCGCAAAATCACGCGAAAGCCCGCCCGCGCAAACACATGCGCAATCCCGTTCCCCATCGTCCCCGCGCCCAACACCGCCACGGTCTTAATTGCGTCGATCAGCAAGGTTCGAGCCTCCGCGTTCGCGTGAAGTAAATGAGGTAAATGAACTTAAGGAAGTAAGGATGCGCCGACCAATCTCCCCGCGACATGCACACAAAAAAGAGGACAACACACCGCGTCACGCTGGCGGAGCGCCCTCAACAATCTCACGAATAATTTCGCGCGCCAGCATTTCCTCTTCCGTCGGAACGTACACGGTCGCTTCACTCCCGTGCGTCTCGGCCCGCGCCGGAATTTCGTTTTCCTTCAGTGCTTGGACAAGAAAGTTTGCGCGTGTTTCGTCCGGCCCCGACCACACCGCGCAAGTAGCCGCGCCCACGCTGGACGGTTCCAGCCCCGCTATCGTCGGCTCTGAAGAGTCATTCGCTGCAATCTCCATGTCCACCGGCTCTTCGTTCAGCAGCTCTTCGAGAATCTTCTCCGCCGCAGCCAAATTCGACGATGCCACCGCCACCTCAAACCCGAATCGCGCTTTCCAATCAATAGGAAGCGTATCGGCCGTCGGCGCGACCTGATCATCACCAGTGGGTTTATCGACAAACGGAATGCCCGCGGCTTCCAACTCCTCGAGCAAAGTGGAGTGCAGCGCCGGGTCCTCCCCCGCCCACAACATAATCAGCGAGCCTTGCGGTCCAGTAGCCGAGGCCATGTGTCCCTCCATGCAAGCAGCGCGTACCCTCAATCAGGCGCTAAGGATACATCCAATCGCAAAGAAGAAAAACTGCTCAAGCCGTCACCACCCCGAATAGGGGCGGACGAAATATCCGGCAGGCAACCAAGCGTCAACCTTGTCTCACTCAGGTGGCACGCCCTCGACTACTTCCCGGACGATTTCGCGTGCGCGCGTTTCCTCCTCAACAAGGACGTAGAGTGTGTGTTTGCCTCCGCTTCGATCGTGGCGGAATTGAATTTGATTGATTTGGAGCGAAGCGGCGATGAATTCAGCAAGCTCAGGCTCGTTGCCTGACCAGATTTCTGCGACCGCCTCCTCCCCGTCCCATTTCTCGTCATCCCCAGTGATCTCGGAGTCCGTGTAATCACTTGGACCAGTAGAATCCTGTGAACCCTCAACGCTTGGCGTCCCCTCACTGTCTTGCGAACTCTGCTGCGAGGCTCGCCCGCCGGAATCTGTGCCTCCTGCGTCAAAACGAGTGCCGGGAATGTGATCGGATCTCATGGGAAGAAGCCGCGAAGCCGGTTCGATCGCCTCGTTGCTGCCGTAAGCCTCCTTGACCACGGCTTCACCTCTCGCAAACATCGAAAATGGAATTCCGAGCTGGAATGCGGGATAGTTCGAGAAGTGGAACAGGTGGTCTTCGCGACGCACGGTCTTATGCGGGATGCTCTCCTTGTCCAAAACCTCGCAGATCTCCGCGTGGATCCGAGGATCGTCACCCTTCCAAAAAGAGCAGAAGGGATCCTCCTCCGGGTCGCCGGGATCGACGGGTTCGTTGGCAACGATTGCGTTCGCTGGCAGTTCCCAGACGAGCTCGACGTCGCAGTCCGCACACCGCGCAAACCCTTGTCGATACTCCGCTTTGCAAACGGGACAAAACATAGCGATAACGACAGAGTTTACTACACCCCGTCAAACTCGCTCGGCGAAGGGCTGCTCTCCTGGAATCGGTACTTTCAGGCCTCTCCGCCTTAAAGACTTCCGTCAAAGACGTACTTGCTGGGTAGTCGGTGAGTTTTCGGTGGGCTGGCTACACAGGCAAGTGCTGATGGTTCAGCGCCACCGGCTTCACCTTCTTACGAACTTCTGGCCAGCTTCGCAAACGGGCAAGAGCGCTGTTGCCGGATAGCTTGCGCCAGGTCACGCCATCGGCCCTTGAGGAAAAGACTCGAATCTGATTGTAGGCAATGGAGGTACCATACTTTGCGCGGCAGGGATTCATGCAGGAGGTGGGAGGATGGAGTTACGAGAACTCGCATTTGCAGGGCGAACGCTACGGAAGAGTTCAATCTTTGCATTGACTGCTGCACTGACCATTGCCCTTGGCGTCGGCGCGAGCACTGCCATCTTCAGCGTCACGAATGCGGTCCTTTTGCGGCCGCTTCCGTATAAAGATCCTAATCGCTTAGTCATTGCAGCTACAGACTTGCGCGCTCGTAACGTTCGTGACTGGCCATTCTCGAATGAGAATTTCGTTGATATGCGCGATGGGATGAAGAACGCGTTCCAGGAGGTTAGCGGAGTTCTCACAGATCGCATGATCCTATCGATGGACGACGGAACGCTTGAACAGATCCGATATGCGGCAGTCACAACGAACTTCTTTCACATGGTGGGAGCCAGGATTGCGCTCGGCCGTGATTTCGCAGAAGCCGACGGATTGCTGCAACCTCCCCCGCCTCCGCCCGGAGTCCAGCCGGGAACCGCGGCTCCCGATCTGCCCATCGTCACCATTCTAAGTTATGAATATTTCCAGCGGCGCTACGGCGGCGATCCCTCCGTGCTGGGACATCCGCTCGTGACGGGCGGGCCGTTCGTCATCGTTGGAGTGTTGGCGCCACGCTTTCAGTTGTACTTTCCGCCTGCAGCAAACATAGAAGCTGTGCCGGAAATTTGGATCGCCAACCGTTTGACTTACGATAACGCCGATCGGAATCACGTATCGATCCGCGCGGTCGGCAGGCTGGGAGACGGCGTGTCGCTAAAGCAAGCGCAAGCAGCGGCGGATCACGTCGCCGCAGAGACGGGGAAGAACTTCCCAATGCTGGGGAAGGCAGGGTACGCGATCCGGCTTGAGCCGATACAGCAGCACCTTGTCTCCGAGGTCCAACCGGCCATCCTGGCGCTCATGGGCGCAGTGATCTTTCTATTGCTTATCGGCTGCGCCAACGTGGCGAACCTTCTCCTAGTGCGCGCCGCTCTTCGAGAGCGCGAACTTGCTGTGCGGGCAGCACTCGGGGCAAGTTGGTGGAAACTCGCCCGCCAGATGCTGAGCGAGGCATTTCTGCTCGCCGTGATTGGCGCGGCCGGGGGTCTCGGGCTTGCTTGGCTGGGAATCCGCGAATTACTCGTCATCGCTCCCGCCAATCTTCCCCGTCTCGACGCGATCCGAATTGATTCTGCAGTACTGGTGTTCACGGCGATCTCCGGTCTCATGGCTGGCGCCGTTTTCGGCATGGCCTCCGCATGGCGCGCTGCGCGGCCGGACGTCATGAATGTACTCCGGGGCAGCAGCCGAAACGAAGGTCTTACCAGCGGGGGCCTATTGCGAAACCTAGTGGTCGTGGTCGAAGTGGCTCTTTCATTTGGACTGCTCGTCGGGTCCGGGTTGATGTTCCGCAGTTTCCGCGATCTACAGCGCATCGACCCAGGCTTCGCTTCCCATGGCTTGCTGACATTTCGAATTCTGGGGTATCCAGACGTGGGGAATACGCCGGATGAACGTGCGGCTGCACGTGCCGCTTTCATGCACCAAATCAAGGAGCGCCTGCGGGCCGTTCCCGGTGTCCAAAGCGTCGGCGGAGCATCGCCTTTCCCCCTGGCCGGAGGCTTCAGTCCCATTCGCTGGGGCACCGAGGAGGCTCTCTCCGACGCTAGCAAATTTCAGGCAGCTGATGATCAGATTGTTCTCCCAGGCTACTTTGAGACGATGCGCACGCCACTGCTTGCTGGCCGCACATTCACGGAGGATGACAATACACTCGGACGTAGCTTGGTTGTTATCGACCAACTGCTTGCCGAAAAGGCCTTCCCTAAAGAATCTGCGGTCGGTAAACGCATTCTAATCCGCCTACGCACGCCAGAGCCCGAATGGGTCGAGGTGATTGGCGTCGTCGCGCACACCCGCGACGAATCGCTTGCCGATCGCGGACGCGAACAGGTCTACCTTGCCGATGCGTTCCTGCGTTCGGGCGCCATAAGCCAGTGGGTAATCCGAACTCAGAACGAATCAGCAGCGTACGGCGGCGATGTTCGCGCGGCGCTCAAGGCACTTGACCCACACATGCTGATCACGGAGATGCAGCCCGTAGACGCACTGGTTGAAAAGGCGCAAGCCAGCACCCGCTTCTCACTTCTGCTCATCGGTGTGTTCGCTGTGATTGCCGCGCTGCTTGCGGCCGTTGGCCTCTATGGTGTCCTTGCGACGATAGTGCGGCAACGAACCGCAGAGATCGGCATTCGCATGGCCTTGGGCGCGCAGCCCGCCTGGATTTTCAGGCTTGTTGTGGGGCAGGCACTCCGGCTCACTGCCGCCGGAATTTGTGCTGGTTTAGTCGCGGCTTTCGCCCTCACGCGCGGGATGAACACAATGCTGGTAGGCGTTAAGGCGACCGATCCCGCGACTTTCGCGACGATCGCGGTTCTTTTCTTTCTCATTGCCGTCGTGGCATCCTGGCTGCCCGCATGGCGTGCGGCGAGTCTCGACCCTACTACAGCTCTTCGGGACGAATGACAATCTGCTGGGCGAGAACCTCTTTGACTTGCGGACTGGAAATGAATGCAGCGGATTCATTAGCCAATTCCCTCAACGGACGATTAACGCCGTGGCCGACGGGGACGGCCGACCGGACGACGGAGACGGTACGTTTCCTCTTCTCAGCGCAAGCGGAAGAAGCTCCGAGATGTGGCATCGTTCTTCGCGTCACGGGACACGGAACGCGGGACACGATCAAGACCAATCCCCTACCTCGCCACAGGCCCCCACGAGTTTCCGCGTCCTCCCTCTACTCACTACTCCCTATTCACTACTCACTCGCCCGAACCGTCTCACCAAACTCGCAAATTCCCGCCAACCCCTTCCATTCACGCGACTTCCGCGCGTCTCATTCGAATGATACTCACTAATAATAATCCTTGACAGTAATCAAAAGTCATGCTATCATTTTATATGTTATCTTCGCTGACCCTGTCTGCGCCTCCACCCTCTTTCAAGAGCATCCCAGAGCACAAAAGCGCGTCCGATAATATCTCCCGCAACTTCCTTAGAATGAACACTTCTGTAAGTGTTGATTCCACTCCATTTCAACTCTCCCAGAATCAACACTTACAAAAAACCCGGGGGGGAGGGGCCGTTATGGTTAACCGGATTACGGTTAACCGCATTTTGGCCGTCCCCATGACGTCCATACCATCCGAAAGGAGGCTCGATCGCCGATAGAGCCGACCACAACCCGTAACCCACTGAGATTCCAGTCAGTTGGACAGAGCTCTGGCCTTGCGTCTTTCTGCCACTCGTCCGCGTATACCCTGTAGAATGAGCGCGACATTTACAACTCTGACCCCGGCAACATCGAGGTCGATTCTTCTCTTCTCCACCCAGATGGCCGACGACAACAAGGCCCTCGCCCAGGGGCTCAAGCGCCGCGACGCGGATCTCCTCGATCAACTGATCGAGCAGTATCAATACCGGCTGTTCCGCTATTTGCTGTACCTGACCTCCAGCCGCGAGCGCGCCGAAGACTTCTTCCAGGAAACGTGGATTCGCGTGCTCGAGCGCGGCCACCAGTACGACGGCAAATACAAATTTGAAGCCTGGCTTTTTAGAATCGCGCGAAATCTGGTGATCGACTGGCAGCGCCAGAAAAAAATGCAAAGCCTCGACGCACTGACCGACCCGGAAGAAGGCGCGCCCAAGGAATTCGCAGCCCTGAATGAGCCTTCGCCGTTGCATCTTGTCCTGACCGCCGAAGAAAAAACCGGCGTGCATGCCTCGCTGGACCGCATTCCCACCGTCTATCGCGAGGTTCTCGTTCTCCGTTTTCAGGAAGAACTCGGCCTCGAAGAAATCGCCGGCGTTCTGGCCGCCCCGCTTTCTACGGTGAAATCTCGGCTCTATCGCGGGCTCGAAGCGCTCCGCGGCGCCATGCAAGGAGGCGCGGCATGAACGAAAATCTGCACGCCCGCGCGGAAAAGTTGATCGCGCAAGAGCGCATTGAAGGAATTTCCCTTTCCGAGCGCGACTGGCTCGCCGCACATCTGCGTGACTGCCATAGTTGCGCTCAAGTCGCGCAGCAAACGAACGATGCGCTCCGCACTTTGCGCGGCATGGCCATTCCCCTTCCTCGAGGACTCGCCGAGCGGACCCGATTCCGCGTGCAATTGCGCGCGCAGGAACTGCGCGAACGTGAACCCAAGCGCCGGCTGCTTTGGATCATGTGCGCGATGTCTTGGGGGCTCGGAATCGCCACCGCTCCGTATGTCTGGCGCGCGTTTGAATGGGCGGGCGAACACTTTGGGATTCCCAAATTGCTCTGGCAAATGGGATTCGGGCTGTGGTGGACGATTCCCGCACTCGTCGCAGCGGTTGTCGTGTTGATGGAAAACGTCAGATTGGCGAATGAAAACGATCAAGCACGGTGATTGAGAACGCCGCTTCAAAAGTTTGAGAGAGGAAAGTGTGATGTCGGACTACCAACAAAAAGTAAGCGGTTCCTTCAACGAAAGAATGCGGCTCATCCGCCTCCGCAGAAAAAAGGAGAACCTCCGTTTCTGGGAGGAATTCCGGATCATTCCGAAAGGCGTGATCTGGACCGTCGTCGCGCTGTTTCTGATCGCTCAGGTCATCGCATTCTCTGTCAATCGATGGAATGCAGTTCACTACGGCGACCTCCAACCCTATGAATTGCGGGACACACCCGTACTGGCTTACTTGGCGCTGGCCGGAATCATTACCGGAGCTTCGATCGTTTTGTCGAGCATCGTTTTCCTGATCGGCTACGTAAATCGCGACGCGAAACGCCGCGAGATGAATTCCGGATTGTGGACGGTGTTGGTGATCATTCTTTTGCCAGCATGGGGCTTCGTAGGCTTTGTCATCTATTTTCTGATGCGCGAGCCGTTGCCATATCCATGTCCTCAATGCGCGAAATCCGTCGGCGCGCGCTTCAACTTCTGCCCCAACTGCAAATGCAACCTCCACCCCTCCTGCCCCAACTGCAAACGCGAAGTCGTTGAAACCGATAAGTTTTGCCCATATTGCGCATATGAGCTGGGGTTGCCGGCGCCCGGTAGCACCGAGCTCCCCGCTGTGCAGAATTCCAGCCTTTAGCGCGGGGCGAATCGCCGTGCGGCTGCTTTTCCCTGCCGGCGTTGAGGGTCCGTACCCCTTGTAACCCTTGAATGTCGCAAATGCCAATCGCGTCAGTTCCCAGCGCATGGTTTTCTCTCTGCGGCCGCAGCCCTTTAGTCGATTCTCAGGTAAATCCTGAGAAAATCTAGGGTATTCACGGGATGGTTTGCTCAGCTTGGTCCGATTACGCTCCAAACCGGCTTTGCGACCCGTTGTTTGCTTTTTCGCTACGCGCCCGACTCCGCAGGCCCGAGGTGATATGTGGAAGCGGCCCTGGCAAAATCAGTCTGTTCCAGAAGACAGAGTTCCCGATTCGAGACACCGGACGGCGTGTGGGTCTGTTGGCGCTGTGGCGGGACCGAAGACATTTCACGCGTTTCCGATCTAAGTGTGGGCGGGCTGTTCCTCTCCACCCCGATTCCGCAGCCCTTGGGCGTCAAAGCCCAGATTGATTTTCTCGTCCAGGAAGGAAACATTCGGGTCCAAGCTGAAGTGCGTCACCTGATTCCAAGCGGCGGACTGGGTTTGAAATTCACCGCTATCAGCGACCAGAGGCTGCCCGAACTTAGTAGCTAATTAGGAGGATTCGAGCGTTTCGCCCAAGACCGGCGACTAGTCTTTGCGCACTGTGAACGGCCCTCGCGGCCATTACGCCGGCGGCGTCGCTTCGCGGACCTCGCGGACAATCTCGCGCGCCGCTGTTTCGTCGCGAGCCGTGGCGAACAAGCGGAGCGTGCCGGGTTCGCGCCCTGCGCGGCGAACGCCGATGAGATTCTCTCGCAGGCACGCCTCCAGCAGTTCGGCCATCGAAGCGTCTTCACCGCTCCAGATTTCCACAGTAGCAGCAGCGGGATTCCAAGGTTGGGCGGACCGTTCTTGCTGTGCCGTTGGTTCTTCCTCGGGGACGGGGGTGAAGCTGAGTCCAAACGGAAGACTCTCCCGAATGTCGTCGAGCAGCTCGGTTGTTTTGGATACGTCGGACGCGAACACGCGAACGGCATATTTTGGCCGCGGCATCCCCAGTTCAAAAACAAGGTGGTCGTTGGTCGCATGAACGTGATGGCGGATTCCCGCTTGGCGCAGCCGGTTGACCACTTCGCTGATGGCCAGCGGATCGCCTCCGCGCCAGACCATCACGATCCGTTCGTTCTGTTGACGTTCGTCCAGAGGGCGGCCGCGCAGCTCTTCGGGAACGAGTTCCACGCCGCAAACGGTGCACCTCGTGTGGCTGGCGGTATACTCCGCATCGCACAGTGGACAATACTTCATTGGGCTTGGTGCGGGTGGCTCCAGCGCGGCGCCTTGCATGGCGTCTTTCTTCGGCTCAATGAACAGTACCGCTTTGCACTTGGGACAGAGGGTTAAGGACGCAGAACAATCTGCACCGCAAGCATGACAGGTCTGGACGAGACCAAAACCACGCTGGCGGATTGCTATCGCCTTTGTGGCAACTTCCAGCGCCCGTTCTAAATCTGTTTGCAGAACATGAATCTTGGACTCGGACTTGAGCAAAGCACCGACAACTCCCCCGAGGCCCTCCTGAGCGTTTGCAGGAATGCTCGCTTCTCTCAGCGCAGCAGCCACTGAATTAAATTCTTCTGAATCTTTGCCGATCCAAAAAAGGCAGGCAGGATTGCTCCGGACTTCGTCCCCCTCGAGCGAGTCCACGAGGGGCACTGCACAGTTTGCACACACATCGTAATCGGAGCGGTACTCCGCCCCACACAGCGGACAGTATTTCATCCTAATAGCGTTCCACGGCCAGCGCCACCGCGTTGCCGCCGCCGAGGCAGAGCGCGGCGATTCCGCGCTTCAGGTTACGCCGCTGTAATTCATACAAAAGCGTGACCAGGATGCGCGCGCCGCTTGCTCCAATCGGATGGCCCAGCGCCACCGCGCCGCCGTTCACGTTCACTTTTTCCGGATTGAGCCGCAGCTGCCGAGTCACCGCAATGGCCGCAACCGCAAACGCTTCGTTCAACTCAATGAGGTCCACGTCCTTGTCGCGGTCCCAGCCCGTTTTGGTGAGTAGTTTTTCCACGGCGTCCACCGGTGCCATCATCACCCACTTCGGCTCCACGCCGCTGACCGCCTGCGCAACAATACGCGCGATCGGCTGCTTTCCAAGGCGCGCCGCGTTCCGCTCACCGGTGACGATCAACGCCGCCGCTCCATCGTTCGTGCCCGGAGCGTTTCCGGCGGTCACCGTGCCATCCTTCTTGAACGCCGGCTTCAGCTTCGCCAGCGCCTCCATGGAAGTGTCTTCGCGCGGCGATTCATCGTACTTGATGACCACCGGCTCGCCTTTTTTCTGCGGCACTTCGATCGGCAGAATCTGCGCCTCAAAAAAGCAAGATTTCCGCGCCCGGACGGCCTTCTGGTGGCTCTCCACCGCAAACTGGTCCTGCTCCCCGCGCGTTATCCCGTATTTCTCCGCCACTAATTCGCCGGTCATTCCCATGTGAAAATCTTCATACGCGTCCCACAAACCGTCGTGGATCATCGAGTCCACCAGCTTGCCGTCGCCAAGCCGGTAACCCGTCCGCGCTTGCGGCAAGAGATACGGGCAGTTGGACATCGACTCCATCCCGCCTGCCACCACCATCTCCGACTCGCCAAGTTGCACGGCCTGCCCCGCCAGCGCAACGGCCTTCAACCCCGAGCCGCAAACTTTGTTAATCGTCATTGCCGCGACGCGAGGCGCGCATCCGCCTTTGAGAGCCGCCTGCCGCGCAGGATTTTGTCCGAGACCCGCCTGGACCACATTGCCAAGAATGGCTTCATCCACTTCCTTCGAATCGATCCCTGCGCGCCGAATGGCTTCAGCGACGATTTTGCCGCCAAGCTCGACAGCTGAAAATCCGGCCAGCCCGCCTTGGAATTTTCCGATGGGGGTACGAACTGCAGACAGTATGACGGGTGTATCCATGACTGTGGCGAACCTCCGGAGGAGCAACGCACACCATTATACCGCGTTGTGCCAGAGCAAGCGCGAGCGTAAGAAAGTGGAAACGCAGGAGAGGCGAACAACAGTCCGCCTCTCCTGGAAGTGTTATTAGTTGGCTGCAGCTGCGTTCGAACTGGCCTCGTTCTCGTCCGCACTCGGTCCATACATCCCTGGAACAGGAACGCCGACCAACCGGAAATAAACCGTGAGCTGCGCGCGGTGATGAATCAAGTGATTCATGCACATGCCCCGAATACAAGCGACGCGCGGTAGTGTAAAGATCTCCTTGCCTCCCGCGAGCAGCTTCCAGCCCTTGACGATCTCCTGGTCGCTCACGCTCGCGAGCGCCGCCCGCGCCTCCGCACTGGCTTTGTCAAACGCAGCGAGTAGCTCTTTCCGATTCGTGATCTTCGGCGGCTCGTAGGATGGGCCGTCCACCGGCGCATAATCCAATTCTTCCGTCTTGATGGTCATCGCAATCCACTCCGGAACCGTCCCAACGTGTCCTGCGAGCCACCCCATGGTGCCGGACTTCTCGTGCGGCTTCCAACCCCACTTGTCGTCCGGTACGCGCTCCAGCATCTTCCGCGTGTTCTTCATCTCTTCATCGAATTCAGGCAGCATCGATTGTCCAATCGTCATGTTCGCCTCCCAAACAAGTTCGCCACTCAGCGCCGAAATACTAGGCGAACAAAAGGCGAAATGTCAAGCTTTATTTTCCCGGCACGCAGCCACACTGGTGCTCTCCGGCTATCCTTCCAATTCGTCTAATTGGTTGCCGCGGCCCCAGCTCGGCCTGTGGTCTCCATTCGACGGTTGACAACTTCATGTAGAGAGGCAAAATGACCCCATGCCACATCAACTCTCAAGTTCCTATTTGCAAGATTCGATAGGTCTGTTTCGCTACTACAAGAAACTGGGCGAACGCGCCATGGCACAGTGCCCCGACGAAGCGCTGTTCATTACACTTGACCCCGAATCCAATTCCATCGCCATCCTCGTGAAACACCTGGCTGGCAATATGCGCTCGCGCTGGCTCGATTTCCTGACGACCGATGGCGAAAAACCAGACCGCAACCGCGACACCGAATTCGAGACCCCGCCCACCACGCGCGCCCAATTAACCGAAATGTGGGAGCGCGGCTGGAAATATGTTTTCGACGCGCTCGAACCACTGACGGAAGCCGACCTTACCCGGACGGTTACCATTCGCACGGAGCCTCATTCCGTCATGCAAGCCATCAACCGCCAGGTCGCCCATTACGCACATCACATCGGCCAAATTTTGTTTCTCGCCAAGCATCTCACTTTCAGCAAAACAGGAAAGTGGGAATCGCTAAGTGTGCCACGCGGCAAATCAGCGGAAATAAATGCGAAGGCAGCTGCTGGCAAACTCTCAGCGCGAGAAACTCTTTTCTCATCAAAAAAAGCCTGAACGCCCCTCCAAGATCAACATGCGGCGGCGGCGACCTGCCTGGCTGCATGGGTACGGCCAAATTCGTTGTTGATGACTATGTGGCGTGATAGCATTTGCCGAAGGACATAGGATGAGCGGACCCCACACAAGCGAGCTTGTATTTGAAGTCAAGGAAGAACCCGAAGGCGGTTATTCCGCGGTGTGCCTGACGGAGAGCATCGTCACACAGGGCGACACTTGGGAGGAGCTTCGGGCAATGGTCAAAGACGCTGTCGAAGGCTACTTTTTTGACGGTCCCAAACCGCAGACAATCCGATTGCACCTCGTACGCGACGAAGTTCTCACGATGTGATGAAATCGCCGAGAGATTTGAGCGGCCGCGCACTTGCAAAAGCGCTCTGCCGACACTGGGGATATCGCGAAGTTCATAAGACCGGGAGTCATATCATTCTGCAAACATAAACGCCCGGGCGCCAGCGAGTTCCTACTCCTGCCCACAAAGCCTTGAAGGTCGGGACCTTGAACGAAATCCTGAGACAAGTGGCAAATCATAAAGGCGTAACGCGAGAGTCAATCCTGGAATTAATTTTGTAAGCTTGTGGTCACCGTTTCCTCTTCGCCACAAATTCCGCTACCCTTCTTGAGTCATGGCTACACTGTTCGATCTTGATCCGCCTGTAGAAAGCGGCCTGCAATTAAACGACGCCCAGCGCCGCGCCATTACTCATGGCGAGGGCCCGCTGCTCGTCATCGCGGGCGCCGGCACCGGCAAGACTCGCGTCATCACCGAGCGTATCCGCCACCTTCTGCAGTCTGACGACTCTCTCTCTGGCGAAAACATCCTCGGCCTCACCTTTACAAATAAAGCAGCCGGCGAGATGAAAGCCCGCGTCGTGCGCGCCACCGGCGAACGCGGAAAAAATGTCACGCTGGCGACGTTTCACGCCTTCTGCGAAAGCCTTCTAAAAGAAGCTACCCCCGAGCGCTTGATGATCGATAAGGTCGATCATTGGATTCTTCTCCGCCGAAATCTCGAACGTCTCAAACTCGACAAGTATCGCCGCCTAGCAGAGCCCGGCCAGTTCTTGAACGACTTCGTGGAATTTTTCTCGCGCTGTCAGGACGAACTCGTCTCCTCCGAAGACTACCAGCGTTACGCCGACGGTCTGGCCGCGCAACTCGAAAACGAGCGTGCCGCGCTCGACGATGACACCCTAAAGGAACGCGCCGAAGTAGTCGCCCTGCACCAGGAAATCGCCCGCGCCTACCGCGCCAGCGAAGAACTGTTGCGCGAAAAGAAGCGCGTCTCTTTCGGCTCGCTCATCACCGGAGCCGTCGAACTTCTCGAAGCAAACGCTGAACTCCGCGGCAAGCTTCAAGAAAAATACCGCTATGTCCTCGTCGATGAATTCCAGGACACCAACATCGCGCAACTCCGCCTCCTCGAGCTGCTGGCCGGCGATAAAAAAAACATCGTCGCCGTCGGCGACAACGATCAGGCTATCTACCGTTTCCGCGGCGCCTCTTTCGGCAGCTTCAAGCTATTCCTCGAACGCTTTGCCAGCTGGCGCGAAGGTGAAGACTCGACAAAATTCCGCGTCTCGCTCATCGAAAATTATCGCTCCACGCCCAACATCCTCCGTGTAGCCACGCAAGTTATCGCCCAAAACACCGTAAGTGCCGACTTCCCTAAAAAAGTCCTAAGCGCCAATAAAGAAGAAAGCGAAAAAGTCCGCATCGTCGAGCTGGAAACCGAACAGGACGAAGCCCGCTGGATCGTCAGCGAACTCAAGCGCCTCCGTCCCGCCGGCCGCAAGTGGCGCGATTTTGCCGTACTCTACCGCCAGCACGCCCACCGCGACGAACTCGTCGAAGAGCTTTCCAGCCACAAAATCCCGTTTGTTATCAGCAAGCTCTCCATCCTTGATCACCCTTTGGTGAAAGACGTCCTGGCCTACTTGCGGCTGATTGCCACTCCTTTCGATGACATCGCCTGCGCCCGCGTTCTTGCCGCCCCCGCGTGGGGCCTCGAACCTGCCGAGCTAGTGCGTCTCGCCGAACGTGCGCGCAAAGAAAAAAAAGCTCTGCTACGACATGCTGCAACTTCCACAAGGCCAGCTTCCCTTCGATTCCTCTCACGCCTCTTTGGGCCGCCTTGTCGAGTTCCTCTCCGAGCAGCGCAAAACGCTCCGCCGCCGCACCGCGCGCGAAATCCTTAGCGATCTCCTCGAGTGGCTGGAGGTCGCGCAACTCGCCAGCCCGCAAGATCGCAAATACGTTACGCGTCTCACGGAATTCGCCAAGGAGTGGGAACCCAAGAGCGAAACGCGGGGCCTAAGGGAATTCGTCGAGTATCTCGGCTACTATTCGCAGGCGGGCGGGACCATAAGTCTCGAAGACGATTTTCCAGGCGACGCCGTCCAGTTGATGACCGTCCACGGCGCCAAAGGCCTCGAGTTCCCCCAGGTCTTTCTGCTTCGCATCAACAACAAGAAATTCCCTGCCGCGGAACGCTCCCGCGTCTTCGAATTTCCCGCCGCACTGATGAAAGAAGGCGAACCCGCCGAGCAATTTCACATCCAGGAGGAGCGCCGCCTCTTCTACGTCGCTCTGACGCGCGCAGAAAATCGGCTCACTCTCACAACGCTCACCGAAAAAAAAGGAAAGATTCCAGTCTTCGTCGAAGACATGCTCATGGACCCCGCCATCAAGCGCCGCGACGTCAAGCAGATGAGCCCCAAACTGCCCGAGCTTCCTATAACGGCGAAAAAAGAATCCTCGCTCGCCGCCGATTCTCAACTCTTCCCTGCCTCACTTGAACTGCCAAAAATTTTTTCGCGCATCGCCGATTGGGCCCTCGAATTCCATCCTCCCACTCCCGAACCCCTCACCTTGAGCCCATCGGCCGTCAGCGGCTACCGCAGTTGCCCGCAGCAATTTCTCTTCAGTCGCTCGTGGTCTCTCAAGGAAGGCCCCAAAGCGGTCCTCAGCTTTGGCAGCGTGATGCACACCACGATCAAGCGTTTCGTCGACCAGCTCCGCAAAGGTGTGAAGCTCCCGTTCGAAGAAGTTGCGCGAATTTTCGAAACGGAGTGGAGCTCCGCGGGCTTCGAGGATGACTATCAGGAGTCCGGGTACAAAAAAGACGGCATTGAACAATTGCGAGCTTTCCACGCCGCGATGCTCGAGGGCCCACCGAAGGTGCTCGAACAGGAAAAAAGGTTCGAGCTTCCCCTGGACAACAATGTCACCATCATCGGGCGCATGGACCAGGTAAATTCCCTCGGCCGGAACGACGTCGAAATCATCGACTACAAGACTGGTAAGCCCAAAAAAGACGCCGTCGCCAAGAGGGATTTGCAGCTCAGTCTCTACGCACTGGCAGCAAAGGAAATCTTCGAATGGAATCCCGTCCGCCTGGTTTTTCACTACCTCCAAAACAACCAGACACAAGTCACCACGCGTGACGCCAAGCAGCTCGAGGAAGCGCAGAAGATCGTTCTCGAAGCTGCCGCTGATATCCGCGCCGGCGAATTCCCTCCAAAGCCCGGCTTCATTTGCCGCAGCTGCGCGTATAAACCGATTTGCCCCGCCTTTGAAGAGGCGCTCAGCAGTTAGCTGGCCCCACTTGAAGTAATGTATTGGTTCTACAGACTCACCATCACGAGGTGCCCACGTGAATCGAAAGATCCTCTACCTGTCGCTTTGCCTGCTTGGATTTGCTCTTCCCTACTCTCAATTCATCCCCTGGGTCATCGAGCACGGTTTGGAAATGCCCCTGTTCCTCCGCCAGCTCTTCGCAAACCGCATCAGCGGATTCTTCGCTTTGGACGTCCTCATTTCCGCCGTGACTCTGATTGGTTTTATCCGCAGCGAAGGCACGCGGCTCAAGATGAGCAGGCTGTGGCTTCCCATTGCGTCGGTTCTGCTCGTAGGAGTTTCTCTCGGTCTTCCTCTATTCCTCTATCTTCGGGAGCGCGAACTGGAAAAGCCCGGATCGTCGACGCTCTAACCAATCGGGAACAATTCGGTGAAGCGAGGAGCTGCCGCTACCATCCACGATCCTCGATTTCAATAAAAAAGGGCGCCACCTAACGGGCAGCGCCCCAAACCACGGAATCCTGCGAAGAACTTCCTACTTCCCCTTTTTCGGCCCTTTAGTTTCGTCCTTTTTTCCCTTTTTCTTCATGGTGAAGCTCCTTTCACGCGCGGACCCGGCTGGGCCACGGTCATACTCAGTTCGCGGGTTATGACGAGCGCTGCCCGTCAAGCCATCTAGCTCCGTATACGGGTGGCGCCTGCGGCTGTCAAGAAAATTCCGCTGCCTATCCAAAATATTCGTTTTATTGGGAGATACCGCCTGTGTAGTACCGGTTGCGGGTGAGGATGGTCAGCCCTTCGCGCTTCACACGCACCTCGACCTCGTGGTAATCCTTCGCCCGATTCGTCTTTTGCGGAATATATGCGAGGGTGTACTCGTTACGCGCCTCCTCCGTTATACGGGAGTAGAGATCCCCCAGCGATTCACGATTCGCCGCGTAGTAGACATCCCCGCCTGTGTTGTGCGCATATCCGGAAAGCCGCTCAAACTTGCGGTCATAGATTGCACTCCCCACTCCGACGCCAAATACCGAGATGCTGTGGCCGAGCAGCTCCTTAATCACATTGTCGTAAGTATTTGTGTTGTACTTCTTTCCCCCATTTATCCCGTCGCTCACAATAAATATGATTTTTCGGCGGTTTCGCGGCCGGCTCTTCAATAGCTGCGCAGCGCCGAACACGGCATCATCGAGCGCCTTGGTAGGTTGCGCAAAGATCGTCCGCGTGGATTCGGGGACCGAGGGCGAGCCGTCAGGGGAGCGGCCGTTGATGCTCGGGCCGTTGAATGGCCCGCCGGGCGGCATGACGGAAGTATGGCTGTCCAACCGCGTTCGCTGGAGCTCCACGAGAAGCTTGTCTTGATCGCTGGTGAACCCTTTGCCGGGGTGAAAGAATTGGTCGAAACGGCACACAAAGGCCTCATCGAGATTGCTCATGCCTCCCACGATGGCGTCCAGGCTCTGTTCCACATCCTTGGCATCCTTTGTTTTCAGATCGTTGTCAATCAAAATGACCATCGACAGCGGGAAACCTTCGTTTGTGAAGACGTCGATTCTTTGCTCCACACTGTCCTCAAAAACACGAAACTCGTCCTTCCCCAGGTCGGGCACCAGCCGGCCATTGCTGTCTTTCACCGTCACCGGCAGAACCACGAGATTGGTGTTCACGGTAATCTTGGCTCTCGCCTCGCTGAGCCGCGGGTTGTCTGGAGGCGCCGCCTCCTGGGTGGCAGGGGAGGCTTCCTGAGGTGTCTGCGCAGACATTCCCAGCCACAAGGCCGGCGCCACAAAGAAAACGAGACTGGTCATACCAGCGATTTTTCGTAGACTTTTCATATCTCTAAGCCCAAACTTTCTTTCGCACCCGGTCGTCGGAGCGTCGCCAGTGGTCCTGGCGACGCATCCATCGCACCGCTTGATAGCATCAAAACGTAACAGCAGAACCCCAGCGGACAGTTTCCAGCCGGGCATCTCTCGTCAAGGAAAGTATACATGCCTTCTCTCAACAAAATGGCTGCACTGTGCGTTGCGCCTTTACTTGCTGCCGCCATCGCCATTCCCGCTCTGCCGCAAGAGCCAGCCGTTCAAGGTCCCACCATCAAAACCCAGGTAAATCTGGTCAACTTATTCGTGACCGTCCGCGATAAAAGCAAGCGCATCGTCACCGACCTGAAGCAAGACGACTTCAAGGTTGCCGAAGACGGCCAGGATCAGAAGATCGCCTTCTTCTCTAAAGAAGTGACGCTGCCCATCACCCTGGGGTTGCTCATGGATACTTCCGGCAGCGAGCAGTACATGCTTGGTGCCATTCAAGAGGGAGCTTCGAGTTTCTTGAATCGCGTAATGCGCAAGGGCGACGAAGCCATGGTCATGACGTTTGACCTGGACGTGGACCTGCTCTCCGATTTCACCGACGACCGCTCGCAGCTTAATCGCGCCATTCACAAAGCCCAAATCAACACGGGAGGCGGAGGTGGACCCGTTACCCCTGGAACGATCCCCTCATCGGGAGCCAAAGGCACGAATTTCTACGACGCGCTCTATCTCGCCTGTAACGAAAAACTTTCGACCGAAGCCGGCCGCAAAGCCATCGTTGTCCTTACCGACGCCGAAGACAATGGAAGCAAAGTCCGCGTCGAGGAAGCCATTGAGGCCGCCCAGCGTACGGATACCGTCGTCCACATTCTTTTGGTCTATGACCCGCACTACGGCGCGAACAGCAGCATCGCCAAGAAAATCACCGACGAAACCGGCGGACGCATGATCGTGGTCAACTCCGAAAAGCATCTCCAGGAAGCTTTCGACCAAATCTCCGAAGAGCTTCGCAGCCAATACACCGTGGGCTACTATCCGACCAACTCCGCTCGCGACGGCAAATTCCGCAAAATCAAAATTGATCTCGCGAGTCACGACCTCAAAGTCCTGGCCCGCAAAGGCTACTACGCCCCCAAAAGCTGAACCGCCGACGCGAGGGAGCGGCCGGGAAACGCCAGCTGTCAAGAATTTCTCATCTTTAATCCTTGACAAAAAGACAGCGCGAAATTACTTGAACCGCTCAGAGAAATAAATCAGCTTCATGACGAGAAGCGCAAACGGAGTACGGGCCAAAGTCCTAAGCCATCCTGGCCTTCATCCTCGCTCACCATTCCAGACAGCCCTCCCTTGGTGGGAAGCATATGGGTGTGCCGAATTGAACAGATTTCCGACAGGTCTTGGTGGAGCCTGTTCCATCGGTCGAAAGTTTCCTGCGATTGTGTCTGGAGGATCATGGCCCTTAAAATCACCCATAGCAAAATTGATGGGATTGTCGTAATCCGTCTCACCGGAGCCATTTACTTTGGTGAAGAGTCAAAATCTTTACGAATTCTTGTGAAGGAATTATTGGACACATCCCACCAAATCGTGCTCGACCTCGGGGATGTCACTCACATCGATAGCGGGGGCTTGGGTACTCTCGTGTCCTTGTACGCCTCGGCTCGGAAGGCCGGCGGTGACATCAAGCTCGCTCACATCGGCAATCATACCAGAGAGTTGTTGCAGATCACCAGGCTGGTGACATTGTTTGAGGTATTTGACACGGTGGAAGATGCAATAGCATCTTTTGAGAAGGCTGTGGCGGCAACTTAATAATCGCCGGCCTTCCGGACAAACCCCAAGTATTCATAAAACCTCCACCTTGCTCGGAATCGTCGAGCAGTGATCTGCACATGCGCCCGGTAACAGCGGGATAAGTTTTGGTATGCCGCAAAAGCGGAAACCGACGCAGTGCCGAGCTCCCGGAACGCATTGACCGGTATTCTCCGACCGTCTAACATCCCTCTTGCAACCCTGCTCATGATTAACGAGACCGTCGCCCATTACAGGATTCTGCGTAAGCTCGGCTCCGGCGGCATGGGCGTGGTCTACGAAGCCGAAGACACCAAGCTCGGCCGGCGCGTCGCCCTCAAATTCATTCCGGAAGAAAACCAGCGGGACACGGAGACACTCGAACGCTTCCTGCGCGATACCACGCGCTAGCTCCGCACCCGGGCACACCTTCGCCTGGCAGGAAACCGCTTTGTGTTTTTTGGGAAATTACACCGTTTAGGGAGGCGTCGACCCCGACCCCGAAGGACTCGGCTGGCCGCTGCCCTCGCGATTGGCCCGTGCAAAATATCCGCGCCGCGCCCGGACCTGATAGCCCTTGTGGTCGGGCACTTCGATGCGAATCCGGTGGTACCGCCCATCCAGCACGTAATTGGTCGGTATGTACGCAATCGAATATTCATTCCGGAGCTCGTCGCCGATGTCCTGGAAAGACTGATCCAAATCATCCACGTGATACGGAAAGAAAGCACGGCCGCCGGTTTCCTCGGCCAGGGCTTGCAAAATCTTGTCCCCTTCCGTCAGGTGCGTCTTGCGATCGGCCAGCTTGTCTGGATCGGTCTGCGAGAGCTGAATCCACTGCGTGCTCGTGCTGATGGTGTAAATCACCACGCTCGTACGCTGAGCCATCTCGATGGCCTCGGAGCGCGTGTGGCTCGAAAGATTGTCGTCACCGTCGCTGATCACAATCATTACGCGCCGCACGACGTCCGGCTGATCTCCGGGCGGACGCGGCGGATGGCTCAACTCGTTCTGGCAGGCGTCGTAAATCGCATCGTACACCGCGGTGCCGCCGCCGGCGCGCGTCTGCAAGATTTGGTCGCGCAGCAAGCCCGTATCGCCGGTGAACGCCTGCACGACTTGCGGCTCGTCATCGAATGTCATTACGAACGCTTCATCCCTGCCGCGCCGCAGCACGCTGAACAGAAAATTTATCGAGGCGTCCTGCTCGAACTTGATACGGTCGCGGATGCTGTTTGACGTGTCCACAAGCATCCCGATACGCAACGGCAAATCGGTCTGCCTGCTGAAGTAGCGAATTTCTTGGGGAAACTTCTCGTCAAACACCTTGAAATCTTCTTTTTGCAAATCGGGAACTAATTTGTTGCGCCGATTGAGCACCGTGAAAAGCACGTCCACCAGGTTGACCACTTGGACGATCTTTTGCGGACTCTGTGGCGGCGCAGCCTGCTCCCCCTGTTGACCCTTCTCGGATGGCTGGGTTGGTTGACCCTGCTGCTGAGCTGGCTTCTGGGTCGACTGGGGACGTGGCGCGGGAGACGCCGATGCCTGCTGTGCCCGGTCGCTGACCGCCGCCGTCAGCAAAAATGCAACGAGTAGAACGGAAATCAGTGCCCTGGACATGTCTCTTGATTATAGGTAGGGAGCGAGCGCAGCGTCAATTCGCTTCGAATCTTCCCCTGCAGCGTCCGCGAGCTTTTTGACGAACTCGTGCAACTCCCGCGGCAGCGGCGCGCGCACTTCGATCCATTCGCCGGTCCTCGGTTGAGAAAATCCCAGCCGCGCGGCATGCAAAAAATTCCGCCCAAGGGCTGGCATCGAAACCTTCTCCGCCTTCTCCCGCGCGCTTGCCGTACTGCGCCCGACGGGATTGCCAACATGAATCTGTGGATCTGCTCCGTAAAGCGTGTCACCGACGACGGGGTGCTTTACTGCCGAAAAATGCACGCGAATCTGGTGCGTCCGCCCCGTGTGTAGCTGCACTTCCACCAGCGTCGTGCCATCGATTTCCGCCAGCGCTCGCCAATCCGTCCGCGCTTCTCGCGCCTTGCCCGGGAGCTTCTGGTCCCGCAGCGCGCTTCCCGGCTTTTGCCGATGAACCGCCATACGTGTTCTCCGGCGCAAGTCCCTGCCAATCGCCAGCTCAATCCGCCCGCTCTTTTCCTTCAGCTGTCCCTCGACCAGCGCGACATACGTCTTTTTCACCGTGCGCCGCCGAAACGCTTCAGCCAGCTTCGCATGTGCAAAATCGTTTTTAGCCACCACGATAACGCCAGATGTTTCCTTATCCAGGCGATGCACAATCCCCGGCCGCAAGGCATCCCCTCCTTGCGAAAGCGCCTGCCCTCTTCCAAGCAGCGCGTTCACCAGCGTACCGCGCGTGTTGCCCGCACCCGCGTGCACCGTCATGCCCGCCGGTTTGTTGACCACAATTACGTCGGCGTCCTCGTAGAGAATGTTCAGCGGAATCGATTCCGCTTCCGCCAGCATGGGAGGTCGCGCTTGCGCCTCGACCGCGATTTTCTCACCCGCACGCAAACGATGCGCGCCCTTTGAGGGCTTGCCGTCGACAAGCACTAGCCCCGCTTCTATTAATTCTTGAATCCGCGTGCGGCTCAGCTCAGGAAGTTGCGTCGCTAGATAGCGATCGAGTCGATTCCCGACATCGCTCTCCGCGACAGCAAGTTTGTGTGTGACGGGTGAAGGCACCGGAGGATTCTAGCAGCTTGTCCCCGTCGCCATCCAAAGTCGCTCCAGCCGCGCGCCGTTATAGAATCGGTGCGCAATCTAACGCAGTTTCGTTGCCACTTTCTCAGGCTGAGATCCGTCTTTTTTGGAAATGAAGAGGAGATCGACAATCAAAAGTATCGCGCCGATGGTGATCGCGGAATCGGCTACGTTAAACGCCGGCCACCTGTAGCTTCCAATCCACACTTCTAAGAAATCCGTGACTGCCCCGTGAATAATTCGGTCGGTCAAATTCCCCGTGGCCCCTCCCAGAAGGAGGGCAATACCCGCGGACGCCGCATTTGCGCCCTGCCCAGCCACCAGCAGCCACGCAAGTACGCAGATCACCACCAGCGAGCCGCCGATTAAGAGAATGTGTAGCCACGGTGAATGCAAATCCGCGAACATACTAAACGCGATCCCCGGATTGCGGCTGTGCACCAAATAAATGAAGTGCCGCACTACTTCGTGCCGCCATCCTTCGTCAGTTTTCATCTCGAACCAAGCCTTGCTGGCGCGGTCGAGCACCACGATGCCCAGAGTGAGCCACAACCACCGCAGGGTTGACGGCAATTTCATGAGAGGGACGGCTCCGATGCTTCGATTTCCGCAAGCGCTTCGCTGCACCGCTCGCAAATACCAGGGTAGCGCGCATTCTCTCCCACATGGGTCGAGTAGTTCCAGCATCGTTCGCACTTTGTTCCGGCTGCACCAATAACGCGCAGGGCCAATCCCGGAAAAACATCAGAGCGAAAAGAATCCCCGTGAAGTCCGCGAGTCCGCATCTGCGACTCTGAATCTGCCGGAACTCCTACTTGCGAGACAATTAGAAGCGCCGGAAGCCACTTCTCATATTTACGCAGCAGCCCTAGAAGTTTTGCCTCCGCGTCCGAGGTGAACAATTCAAAGTTCACCTTGGCCTCAAGACTGGAACTGATGCGCTTTGCATTTCGGGCGGCTTCCAGTGCCTTTAACGATTCACCGCGAATCTCGGCAATCAACTCCCAATCCGCTATCAGCTTGGCAGCGAGCCCGGTATGAAACTCCCGCACCTCTGGAAACTGCGCGATATGGACGCTACCTGCATCCCCTTCCATTTTCGGCATATACATCCAAATCTCTTCAGCGGTGAAAACGAGGATAGGCGCGGCAAGTCGCACCAACGCACTCGCGATTCTCCAAATTGCGTTTTGCGCCGAACGCCGCGAACGGTTCCCCGCCGCTTTCGTGTACAGGCGGTCTTTCAACACATCGAAGTAAAACGCGCTCAAATCAACCACGCAATACTCATGGACCGCGTGATAGACCCGGTGGAAATCGTACGCCGCATACCACTCGCGGCAGTTCTTCACCAGGCCGGCCGTTCGTTCCAGCATCCAGCGATCAATTTCTTCCAGGTCCTCTCCGGCAAGTGCGTCGCGCCCCGGCTCGAAATCAAACAGATTTCCCAGAGCAAACCGAAAGGTGTTTCGAATCTTGCGGTACGCTTCGCTGAGCTGGGTCATCACCCGATCGCTCATTTTCACGTCGGCCTGATATTCCTGAGACGCTACCCACAATCGCAGCAGGTCCGCTCCCCACTTTTCGCAAATCTCGCTCGGAAGCACAACGTTCCCGAGAGACTTCGACATGGGGCGCCCATGCTCATCGAGCGTCCAACCGTGCGTGACCACGCTCCGATAAGGAGCGTGATGGCGCAGCCCCGTTGCGATCAGCAGCGAGCTCTGAAACCACCCGCGATACTGGTCCGGGCCCTCGAGATAAACATCCGCAGGCCACTCGTCGCCCTTCAAAACGGCCAGATGCGAGGAGCCCGCGTCAAACCACACGTCGAGAATGTCGTTTTCTTTTCGCCAGGCGCCCGCGCCGCAGTCGCATTTCGTTCCGGGAGGCAACAATTCTTCCGCTGTGTGTGTGTACCACGCGTCCGCTCCTTCCCGTTCGAACCAGTTCAACACGCTCCGCAGGGCCGCATAATCCTCGAGCCGTTTCCCGCAGGCGTCACAATAAAAAACGATAATCGGCACGCCCCAGAACCGCTGCCTCGAAACGCACCAATCCGGCCGCTGCTCGATCATTTCGTAAATGCGTTCCTCTCCCCAAGCCGGAATCCATTTCACGCCATGAACTGCTTCCAGCGCCTCCGCACGCAAAGTTTTTTCTTCTCCCTGCGCCGACTGGTCCATCTTGATGAACCACTGTTCCGTCGCTCGAAAAATGACGGGATTGTGGCAGCGCCAGCAATGCGGATAGCTGTGCGTGTATTGTTGATGGCCCAAGAGCGCCCCGCGGTCTTCCAGCAATTTCACGATGATGGGATTCGCCTGAAACACATTTTTGCCTTTGTATTCCGGCAAGCCTTCCAGATAAACACCCTTGTCGTCGATGGGCGCATAAATCTCGAGGCCATATTTTTGCGCGGAAATAAAATCGTCCGAGCCGTGGCCCGGCGCCGTGTGCACGATTCCGGTGCCCTGATCCAGCGTGACGTACTCCGCGAGAATCCCTGGAACCTCGATCGGCAGAAAAGGATGCCGGAATTTTACGCCCTCAAAATCGCCCCCCTTCATCTTCGAACGCACCCGAACTTCTTTAATCCCGCACTGCGCTTGCAGCGCCGCGATTCGCTCTGCGGCAAGCAACAGCGCGCCTTTCTCCGTTTCCACCACGGCGTATTCGAAATCAGGATGGAAGGCCAACGCGCGATTGTGGGGCAGCGTCCACGGAGTCGTCGTCCAGATGACTGCGCTTACGTCACCTGATTCGAACAGCATCCATCTTGCCGCCGTCCAGCACTCCGAACTTCACCCACACCGAAGGGCTTGTATGATCTTCGTACTCGACCTCCGCTTCCGCTAGAGCCGTCATGTCGTGAATGCACCAATAAACCGGCTTGCGGCCACGGTACACAAAGCCCTTCTCCATGAATTCAAGCAGCGCGCCCGCGATGGTGGCCTCGTAATCGTGGCTCATGGTCAAATACGGATCATCCCATCGACCGAAAACTCCCAATCGCTTGAAATCCCGCTTGTGCTGCTCCACGTAGCGTGCGGCGAATTCCCGGCAAAGCCGCCGAAATTCCGCGGGCGCAACTTTGCTTTTTCCGCCAAGTTCCTTTTCCACCTGCGTCTCGATCGGCAACCCGTGGCAATCCCAGCCGGGCACGTACGGCGCGTAATGCCCGGCCATGCTCTTGGATTTGACGATCATGTCTTTCAGAATTTTATTGAGGCCTGTGCCCAGATGAATCGTCCCCGTCGGATACGGCGGCCCGTCATGCAGAACAAACAGCGGAAGGCCTTTTCGCGCTTCAAGGATCTGTTTGTAAAGATGCGAATCCTCCCATGCCGCAAGCTGCTTTGGCTCATTCTGCGGAAGTCCCGCCTTCATCGGAAAATCAGTTTTTGGCAGGTTTAGAGTTTTCTTGAGTTCCAGAGGTTCGCCCATGGGTGTGTGTGACCGCAGCTCTGCATGCTCGATTCGAATGCCGTCCCTTGGTTCAGGTACTCAGCCGGAAACATCGGAAAGCGGTGTAATCGCGTATGTTACAATGATTGGGAGTTGGTGTCAGCGGCCTGGGTCGCGCAACCTTTCCCGGCCCGCACGAATCTTATCGATCGAGACACCCTACGCAGTAAATCTGCGTCTAAATCAGGGGGAAGATGGTGCAGGGCCTAATCGTCAATCTTGTTCCACCTGAATTAAAGAAGCCTGGCGTGTCTGGCTCCGCCAATCAGGCCGTTCCAGTACCGGCGGCGGCGGTTCCCAAGTTTGGAGCGCCTGCCCTACTTATTCCTGATAATTTTTGGTCCAACCTCAAGCAGTTCCTGACCGAGCGTCCCGTTAAAGTGAGGGAGCGTGCCGACGCACCCTTTACGAAGACTGCGTTCGGCGCGGGCGTTTTTGACAATTTCAAGGATTTCTTCAGTTCACGGCCGGTACCGAAAGGCCCGGTAAACAGCCGGCTAGCGGTTTCCTGGGGAACAAGTTTCGGCGGGTTTGGGTCGCGCATCAAAGAAGTTTTCTTTCCCGCGAAGCTTCCGCCCGCGAATTTCACCAGCAAGCCGATCAGAGTGAAAGACATCTGGACGAAGGACGAAAACTTTCGCTGGACGCAGGCGATCTCTTTCGCCATTCATGGCAGCGTTTTCGCACTGGTCATTCTGATTCCGTTGTTTTGGCACTTCTCGTCTCCAACACAGGCAAAAAACAAGAATGTTGACGTGACCCCGCTTGATATTTCGCCGTATATGGCGAAACTGCCTGCGGGTGCGAAGAAGGCCGGGGGCGGTGGCGGCGCAAACGACCACACGCTGGCTCCCGTCAACAAAGGCAAGTTGCCCAAGTTCCAGTGGACGCAATTCACGCCGCCGCAAGTGAAGATTCAAAATCCAGCGCCGAAGCTGGCCATGGATCCGTCGTTGCTGGGTCCACCCGATCTCAAGGTGCCGAATCTTAACGCGGCGAACTTTGGCGATCCAATGGCCAACGGCGTGAGCGATTCTCTTGGTCATGGCAATGGCACCGGAATCGGCAGTGGAACCGGCGGCGGCCTCGGTCCTGGAGAAGGCGGAGGGACGGGCGGCGGAGCATTCCGCGCTGGAGTGAACGGAGTTGGCGTTCCAGAATGCATTTATTGCCCGCCCCCGCTTTACTCGGATGACGCACGCAAGGCGAAGTACATGGGCTCCGTTGTATTGCAGGTAACCGTTACAGCCGACGGCCGGGCGGTCAACATTTCCATCGTGAAGGATCCCGGGATGGGCCTGGGAGAGAAAGCCGTCGAGTCCGTGCGCACGTGGAGATTCAGGCCAGCCGCTGGCCCCAACGGTAAGATCGTGCCCGTGATTGTGCCCATCGAAGTGACGTTCCGGCTGTATTAGCTGTACCCCTGTCCCGTTCGTTGCTGCTGTCCGCGCTGATCGCTGATCCCCTGACTTATCACTCTCGAAACCTCTAATCGCTTCTTTCACAAGCAACCAAACTCTAGTTTCGTACTTCTGACTAGCGGACTGGTGCCCGCCCGCAAAAGTCGTCGGGCCGAATCGCGAGGCGGAGACGGAGGCCTGCGCATGCGCGATCCATTTCTGCGCTCCTTTTCCCGAAACAGCAAGCCCACGGAATCTCCTTCCGAAGAATCTTGGTGGAATCGCGTTCGAGAAAATCTTGGGCAACTGCTTATTCCTTCGCACTTAAAACCTAGTTCGGCGAACGGCGCGCCGATTCACCTGTTGAAGTTCGACAGAACGCTTCGGCCGGCGCGCGCGCAAGGAGCTTCGTTGCTCACGCATGCCGTAGTTTTCACGGCGATCGCGATTCTCCTGGCAAACACAAAGGGAGGAGGAAAGCCCCCTAGTCCCGGCGAAACTACGACGCTCGGCCCAGCCACATACTCCGCCCCGCTCATCCGTAGCCTCACAAGAGAGCATCCCACTGACGGGGGTGGCCGGGGCGGCGACCAAAACCCGATTCCCGCGACTCGTGGAACTCTCCCGCCGCTCTCCTCCATCGTGCTGGTCAGGCCGACGCTCCCACAAGGTCAGCATCCCAATTTGCCCGAGCCACCGACGATTTTTGATCCGAGCGCAACACCGGTCCTCACCCCCACGGAGAAAATGGGACTCCCGTGGATGCCCGCGGACACGAACTCTCCCGGTCCCGGGAAAGGACGCGGTATTGGATCCAAGGACGGCAATAATCTTGGCAACAATGGAGACGGGCTGGCCGGCGATGGCACCGGGCTTGGTCCGTACGGGCCAGCGTTCATTCCGCCTGGGTGCGCGTATTGCCCATATCCGACGTATACCGACGAAGCGCGGCACGGCAAAGTGCAGGGAGCGGTGACGCTGGCGGTGCTCGTAGGCGCTGATGGCCGTGCGCAAGATGTTCGCATCGTCAAAGGCATTGGGTTTGGCTTGGACGAACGTGCCGTTGAAACTGTGCGTGGCTGGAAATTTATTCCCGCGCGAGACGGAGCCAAGCGCGCCGTTGCCGCGTGGGTCACCGTTGAAGCTGTTTTTCGCCTGTTCTGAAGCAAAGCAGGTTGCGCTGGACGCGCTCCGTCGGCGGCGGTAGCATTTCAGAATGCCGTACGAGTTTTGGCACAGGGAAGAAGAGTTCGAGACGCAGACATCTTCCGCGCGCATGGGCGGGCCGCCGCGTAAATCGACGGGGATTGGCGTGCTCGATCCACCTGGGCCTCCCAAGAGGCCTCCGGGCCTGCCGGCATCCTTTCTGATGCGATTGTTCGCTGGGTTAATCTTGGCTGGCCTGGGGCTATTCATCCTCTTCCTGCTTTTCTCCCGGTAGAGGGTGATTCAAGAAACACAGACGCCGCTTCCTGTATCTGGCCTGTGGAGAATCTGCTAGGATTCGGGCATGAGAAGAGCAACCGGTATTTCGTTGGCTATTTTCGCTGGTTTGGCCTGCTTGGGGCATACGGCGCGGGCGCAGACTTCCGCGGGCATGCTGGACATCACGGCGCGCATCACCCCGACGGCGGCGCGGCCGGAACCCGTGCGGCAATTCACGCTCTACATTTTGACCAAGAGCTACGCGGACATCGCCAAAGAAGTCGAAGGCGGAGACGTCATTCCGGGGCGCGAAGAGTTTATCGAGAGCTTGAAAGTGTCGAAAGAATTGAAAGAGTGGCTGAAATCTCACGAGACTCTCGACCTGACTATCCCGGAGCTGGACAAAATGCTGAAGGCCGACGACATCATCCACACACCGGAATTCCTGGCTGCGTATCAGCGCTCGAACGGCGGCGGTGTTACAAACGGGCTTCCGAGGCCGAAATACAAGGACGCTGACAAAACGGACCACCCGGAGAAGTATGAGAAAGAACAGCAGGACTATTTCCTTGCGCTGAAAAAGTTCATCGAAAAGAATCCGGGAACGATTTCCGGAGTCGAGATGGAGTTGGACGGCGTGAATCCTCAAAGGAAGTGGGCGGTGCTTCAAAGCAACCACAAAAAGCGCATACAAAAATTGGCGCCGGAGGTGGCGCAGACGAAGTATCTGGCAGCCAAAGTGGACACGGACCTCGATGGACACGCGTCCATACGCAACATGGCGCCGGGCAAATACTGGATCAGCTCGCTGAGCTTCGATGCGAACGCCGGCGATGCGCGGGTTCGCTGGGATGTGCCCATTACAATCGAAGCTGGCCAGACTTTCCGGATCGAACTCACCAATTTGAACTCCACGGACACGCTGGCAGCCTTGACACCCTAGGGCGCCCAGGTCTCAGCTGGCATGGGCACGCCTCTCCTCTGGCTCGTCTTCAATCTGTTCGTACTCGTTACGATTGCGCTGGATCTTGGTGTCTTCCACCGCCGCGCGCACAAAATGAATACGCGGGAAGCCCTAATGTGGACGCTCGTATGGGTTGGCTTGAGCGTCGCCTTCGGCCTCGGCGTGACGCATTACTCTGGCGCGCAGCGAGGTCTGGAATTCTTCACTGGGTACGTCATCGAGAAAGCCCTCAGCGTCGACAACCTTTTCCTGTTTCTCGTGATTTTCCGCGCGTTCGCCGTACCGGAAAACATCCAGCACCGCCTACTGGAGTGGGGCATCCTCGGTGCGCTGGTCATGCGCGGCGCGATGATTGCTGCGGGAGCCGGGCTGATCGAGAGATTCAGCTGGGTGCTGTATGTTTTTGGCGCATTTCTTGTGTATGCGGGATTGCATATGCTGTTCGAGAAGAAAGAGAAGATGCATCCCGAGCGCAACCGGATTTCCGTCTTTGCGAGCCGGCATCTGCGCGTCACACATGACTATCACGGCGAAAGGTTTTTGTGAAAGAAGGCGGAAAGCTCTTCGCAACGCCGCTGTTTGTGGTGCTGCTGGTTGTCGAGATCACGGATATCACGCTGGCGGTCGATTCGATTCCCGCCATCTTCGGGATCACGCGCGATGCATTCATCGTATATACGTCCAACGTGTTTGCGATTATGGGATTGCGCGCCATGTATTTTCTGCTTGCAGGAGTGCTTGGACGGCTGCGCTTCCTTACGGCGGGACTAGCGTTTGTGCTGGCGTTTATCGGGGCGAAGATGATCGTCGAGCCGTGGATACATATCTCCGTTGAGATTTCGCTGGCGGTGGTGGCGGGGATGTTGCTTGTGGCGCTCGCCGCATCCTTGCTGATTCCTGCCAAACCAACAGATGTAAAGGTCAATCCTCTTCGAACATCAGCTCGTCGACGTAGCACCACATCCAGTTTTCGCCGGGTTCGAACGAGCGGATGACGGGATGCTTGGTGGCGTGGAAGTGTTTGGTGGCGTGCTTGTTCTTCGAGGAATCGCAGCAGCCCACGTGGCCACAGGTGAGACAGAGCCGCAGGTGCACCCACGTGTCGCCCATCTTCAGGCATTCTTCGCAGCCCTTTGATTTAGGTTTGGCGGGGTGAATTTGATCAATGTGAGTACAAACGTCGGCCATGGATTCCTCCGGAACTTTTTAGTGCGGCGATTGAATGGGAATGCGCACTTGAAAACGAGTGTCGCCGGGAACTGAGGTGACACTGATGTGGCCACCCACGTTCTTGATGATGCGATTGACAACATCAAGGCCCAGGCCCGTGCCTTCGCCGACGCCCTTGGTGGTGAAAAATGGATCGAAGATACGCGGGAGCTGCGTCCGGTGGAATGCCGGCGCCATTATCGGCAATTTCCACGCGGACGAAATCGTTTTCGCGGGCGGTGCGGATGGCGAGCTTGCCGCTGCCCTTCATGGCATCGGCGGCGTTGTCAATGAGATTGGTCCAGACTTGATTAAGTTCGCTGCCGCTCGCCATCACTTTGGGGAGATCGGGAGCGTAATCGCGGACGACGGTGATGCCGCGTTTGAGCTTGTGATTCATGATGGTGAGAGTAGTTTCGAGGCCGCGCTCGATATCAACTTCCTGCATGGGACCTTGGTCCATGTAGGAATATTCCTTGATGGCTTTGATGAGATCGGAGATGCGGGCGGAACTGTGCTCGAGCTCTTCGGCGATGCGTTCCATTTCGAGGAGTGTCGCGAAGCGCGTGAGTTCGGGGCCGAGGGAGGCGCCAGCGGCCGCGGCGAAATGCTGACAGATGATCGTCGGTGAGGCCGGCACTCGGCAAGCGGCGGAGCGAGCTTCCAGGCATCGGCAACATTGTGCGATTCGAGCCAGGATTGAATGGCCTCCTCGCGCTCGACGCGGGCAAATTCATCCTTGAATTGCGCGGGCTTCAGCGTTGGAGCGGATTTCCTCTTCGCGCTGAGCCAGGAGGCCGCAGTCTTCGGGGCCGATCTCCGTGCTGCGTGCGGCTTCGCGCAGCCGTGCCAAACAATCGCGCAACGCCGACGCAGAACGGCGCGCGGCGGCGGAAGGATTATTGAGCTCGTGGGCGAGTCCGGCAGAGAGTTTGCCGAGGGCGGCGAGCTTCTCGTGCTGCTGCTCCGTGCGCGTAACGCTGCGAACGCGGTCCGTGAGCAAACCCACGAGGCGGCGGGTAAGTTCCGGCATTCTGTGAAAGAGTTCCGGGAATTGGCTGACGGGAAATGCAAGGAAATGTGAAGGAAGAACGGCACGGCCCGTGACAGTGATCACTTTCAGCCGGGAGAATGGAAGCATCCCGGTGACGTCTCCGTCGGTGATCGTAAATACGGGGCCGTCAGGGCTGCCATGCTCGGCCCTGGCGCGCATCTCGCCTTCCAGCATGACCAGCATGAAGTCTGGCGGGTCGCCTTCGCGCATAATGACCTCGCCGACGGCGGCGCGGTGTTCTTGGCATTGGGAAACAAACCAGAGCAATTCTTCGCGGCGGCAGGTCCTCGAAGACGCGTATATTGAGAAGCTTTGCAAGGAGTTCCTCGGGGGAGGATGGCACGAAGGTCTCAGTCATCCGCGTCCTGCTCTCCTGGTGGCGGGGCTCATTGTACCTTGGCCAGATATTGATGCATGAATTGGACGACGACGGCGCCTTCGCCGACGCCGGAAGCGACGCGCTTCACCGAACCGTGGCGGACATCCCCAACAACAAAAATGCCGGGGACGTTGGTTTCGAGCAAGCCGGGATCGCGGTCGAGCGTCCACGAGGCTGGGCGCTTGCCATCGCGAAGCAGATCCGGGCCGGAGAGGATGAAGCCGCGTTCGTCGCGTTCGATGAGATTGCCGAGCCATTCGCGTGCGTGGCTGCGCGCCGATGAAGATGAAGAGGCTGGACGCGGGAAGCTGCTGGCGGGTTGCAGCTGAGCTCGCAAATTGCACGGTGATTCCGGTGAGGCGAGTTTCGCCCTGGGCTTCGACGACGCGAGGACTGCGTCCAGACCTCGATATTCGGAGTTTTCTCGATTTGCTCGATGAGGTAGTGAGACATGGTGCTGGCCAGCGACATGCCGCGCACGAGCATGACGACTTTTTCTGCGTACTTCGAGAAATGCATGGCGGCCTGGCCGGCGGAGTTCGCTCCGCCGATGATGTAGACAGTTTCGCCTCGGCAGGAGATGGCTTCCGAGGTCCCGCCGCCGTAATAAACTCCCGCGCCCTGAAGTGCGATCGATGCCGGGAACGTCCAAGGTTGCGCCACTGAACGCCCATCGCGAGAAGCAAAGCATTACAGGAGATTTCGACGCCGTCGGCAAGTTTTACGAAGCGATATGGGCCATCCACGCGGAGGCCAACGACATCCTGGGGCGAAAGAATTTCGACGCCGAAACGGCGGGCTTGCGCGACAGCGCGGCGGGCCAAGTCGGCGCCTGACAAGCCAGATGGAAAACCGAGATAGTTTTCAATGCGGGAACTGAGGCCGGCCTGGCCGCCGGGAGCTTCGCGCTCGATGATGACCGTGCGCAGACCTTCCACGCGCCATAGACAGCCGCGGCCAAGCCTGCTGGACCACCGCCAACGATGGCCAGATCGTAAAAATTGTTTGGGCGTGCGTGCGCAGGCCGACTTTGTCGGCAACGGCGGGAAGAGGCGGCTCGGCCAGCCTGCGTGCCATCGGGAAAAAGAATCAAGCGGAAGCGTTTCGGCCTCCGGGCCCGAGGGAAGTAATAAGTGTGCGGACTTCCGGATCGGCTTGAGCCAACTCAACATCAATCCATTGATAGGGGACCTGATTTCGCGCGAGAAAATCGCGTAGCTCGTAAGAGCGATTAGACCAGCGCGTGCCAAGGACGCGAATGCCTTCGTAAAGCGGGCGAAAGGTGGAGTTCCAGTCTGTAAGCAAGTCATCAATAGCGGGATAAAGCTTTTCTTCCGGCGGATCCCACGGCTTCATCAGGTAGTAGTGGATGCGTGCTTCGTTGATGGCATCAATGGCCGCGGTAGTGTCAGCGTAAGCGGTGAGGAGAGCGCGCTTGGCTTGGGGATGGATTTCCATGGCCTCGGAGAGAAATCCGACGCCATTCATTTGGGGCATGCGCTGATCAGCGAGAAGCAGAGCGACGGGATTATTACGTGCTTTGAACTCGCGAAGGGTGGCGAGCGCGGCGCTGCCCGAATTGGCGCGCATGACGCGATAACGGTCGGAATAATGGCTGCGAAGATCGCGCTCGATGGCTCGAAGGACCTCTGGGTCGTCATCGACTGTGAATAAAACGGGTTTCGGCATATTCCTCAGATGATTTGAACGCGGAAAATCGGTGCAACTTTCGCGCCGAATCTAAACAGGCCGCTGATTCCAACCCGATCTTCAAGCTACAATTCTTGGGTCCACTATGTCCAGTGCGTTGACAACAGCGATCGCAGGGCTTGGTTCGGCGGAGGCGTCGGCGCGCGATCGCGCGGCAGCGGAGATTTATGCGGCGGGGCGGAAGACCGCCGAACAGGCGGTTGAGAGTTGGTGGACGGACGAAGAGCTCGCGAAATTGCTGCTGGGGCTGAGCGGGAGCTGACCGTGGGCCTGGCGGTTCAGCGAGAAACGTTTGCGAAGATTCGCGCGGCGAACGGCGTGGCGCGGTTGGCGGAAGTGCCGTCGGATCAGGATGCGGAGGAGTTTGAGCTGCACTTTTCTGGCAAGGTCTCTTTGGACATATTGACGTCAAGAGCGCCGGGCGGCGATGGGGCGATTGCGAAGTACTTGGGGAAATTTGGAGAGGGTGTGCAGCAGGTGGAGTTTCGATGCTTGAACGTGGACCGGGCGACGGAGATTTTGAAGGAGAAATTTGGAGTTGCCGCGGTTTATCCGGAGACACGGGCAGGCGCGGACCGGACGCGCGTTAATTTCTTTCTTGTGCCAGTACCCAGCGGCGGGAAAATCCTGATCGAGTTCTACGAGTCAAGCAGCAAAGACGACAAAAAATAATTCAGGCACCTTTGGCGATTTCACCCCAGGCGCGGAGGAGTTCACCTACCGTCCAGGCTTGCGCGATGCAGCCACGAGGAGTGTGCGGTGCGTCGCCATCGAAAATTTCGGCGAGGGTGCCGAGGCCGTACGCGCTGATGTTGCTAGCGAGCGGCTCGAGGTAGCGAAGCGCGGCGGCGCGGTCGCCATAAACGCGGAAATGCGCAAGCGCGAAAGGTCCGAGCAGCCATCCCCAAACCGTGCCTTGATGATATGCCGCGTCCCGCGAGCGCTGATCGCCGCCGTAGTGGCCCTGATAATCCGGTTCGCCATGCGCGAGGCTGCGCAAGCCGTAGCAAGTTAGCAGGCGCTGCGCGCAGAGATCGACAGCGGATTTTTGCTGATCCTTGGAGAGCGGGCTGACGGGCAAGGATACCGCTAGAATTTGGTTTGGGCGAAGAGCGGCGTCCTTGCCGCCGGTTTTCGTAGCCCCAGGAATATCGATCACATCGAAGCAACAGTTTCGCTCAGCGTTCCAAAATTTCTGGAAGCTGTTCCTGGCCTGCGCGGAGAGGCGTTCGTAGCTGTCCTCAGATTTGTTCTGAAGGCGCGCAAACTGCGCCATCGTTTCAAGGGCGTTAATCCAGAGAGCGTTTATCTCGACCGGCTTGCCGGTACGCGGCGTGACGACCCAGTCGCCGATCTTGGCGTCCATCCAGGTGAGCTGAATGCCGGGGCCGCCGGCATAGAGAAGGCCATCGGTGGAATCGACGTGAATGTTGTAGCGCGTGCCGGCGATGTGGGCGTCAATCATACCGGCGAGAACGGGAAACAGCTTATTGAGCGTCGCGGCGTCTTGCGATGCGGCAAAATATTGGCGCACGGCTTCGAAGTACCAAAGCGCCGGCATCGACGGTGTTGTATTCCGGCTTGCCTCCCGCGTCGGGGAAATTGTTTGGAAGCATGCCGCCATCAACGTAGCGGGCAAAGGCGAGGAGAATTTGGCGAGCGATGTCGAAGCGGCCGGTGACAAGCGTGAGGCCCGGCAGAGCGATCATCGTGTCGCGTCCCCAATCGCCGAACCAGTGATAGCCGGCGATAATGCTGCGGCCATCCGGCTCATCAGGAAGGCTGCGCTCGACTATGAATTGATCGGCGGCGAGAACAAGTTGACGAAGCCATGCGGGAGCGTTCGCCGCAGATTTTTCGTGCTGCGCCCGCCAGGATTTGAGCAATGTCCCTTCATGACCGGCGCGTTGGGCGAGTGAGGCTCGGCCATCGAGTGAAGTAACTTCTTCGGTGGTGGCGACGATGGTGAGAGTTTCCTCGGGATCCAGCGTGGCGCGAAAGCGCGCTGCGAAGAGGTGGTCTTCACGGTCGTCGAGGCCGCGTTCTGTTTCCCGCAGCAAGAAACAATCGCGATACCACTCGTGCTGCGGCTCGCAGGAGGCTTGGGCGCTTTTTAGATAGAACGGCGTGGCCGTGTCGAACGGAAGAACCATCACTCCGTGCTCGACGGGAGCGATTTTCATGTGCCAATCGCTGGCGTGCGTCAAAGAGTGAAAATCGCGGTAGTTGACGAGTGCTTTCAGGTTGATTTCGAGAGGGCCGCTGGAACGCGTGAGAGTGTACTGGATGAATGTGGTGTTTTCGCCCTGAGCCATCCAAACGCGTTTTTCGAGCAAGGCATCGGCGAGCGCGTAGGTCCAAACGGGGGTGGTACCCTCAAGACGGAAACTCTCGAGGTAGAGAAAGCCTTGCGGATCGACGGCTCCACTGGCCCAGCGTTGGGTCGCGAGTGCATAGGTATCCCCGGCGTAGCGGATGGTTTCATCGAGCGCCGCGACGAGCTGCGTGCGCCCGAGCGGCGGTTGAAGAGCGGCTACGAGAAGGCCATGATAACGGCGCGTCATACCTCCGGAGACGGTTCCCGAAGCGAAGCCGCCGATGCCGTTGGTGACGAGCCATTCACGCGTTTCAGCGGCGGGGAGATCACCGCAAATTTCGCGCCCAAAGTGGACTACGGAGGAAACAGCTTGCGGCACTTTATTCTCCGCTCTGCTCGATCAGCTTTGCGACGAGGCCAGTCCATCCAGTCTGGTGATTCGCGCCGATTCCGGCGCCGTTATCGCCATGGAAATACTCGTGAAAGAGGATCAAATCCTTCCAGTGGGGATTCGTTTGGAAAAGTTCGAGGCCGCCGGCGACGGGACGACGGCCGTCTTTGCCGCGAACGAAGATATGCACGAGCCGGCGTGAAATTTCGGCAGCCACCTCCCAAAGGTCCACTTCGTTGCCGGTGCGCGCCGGACATTCGGTTTTGAAATCCTCGCCATAATAGTGGTGATACTTCTGAAGGGATTCGACAAGGAGATAATTCAAAGGAAACCAGATAGGGCCGCGCCAGTTCGAATTGCCGCCAAAGAGGCCGCTGGTGGATTCGGCGGGTTCGTAATCGACGCGGCTGATGTGGTCATTCACCTGGACCTCGTAGGGATGATCGAGGTGGTAGCGGGAAAGCGAGCGTACACCGTAAGGAGACAAGAATTCCGTTTCGTCGAGCATGCGGCTGAGAATGCGCTTCAGTTGCTTGCGATTGGCGAGAGAGAGCAGGCGACGCACGCCGCGCGCGGAGCGCTGCGTCATTTCGATGTGTTCGGGGACATCCGCGTGATTGTCAATGAACCATTGCATGCGGCGTTTGAAGCCGGGCAAGCGATCGACGATTTCGGGCTCGAGGGTTTCGACCGCGAAAAGAGGAATCAGGCCGACCATGGAGCGGATCTTCAGGAAATGGTCATCGCCATTCGGGAGATGGAGGACGTCGTAATAGAAGCCGTCTTCGTTGTCCCACAGCGCGATGCCTTCCGTGCCCATGTCGTTCATGGCGTGGGCGATGTTGACGAAGTGTTCGAAGAATTTGCTGGCGACATCCTCGTAGGCGGGATCTTCCTTGGCCAGCTCAAGCGCGATGGCTAGCATGTTAAGGCAGTACATACCCATCCAACTGGTGCCGTCGGATTGCTCGAGATGGCCGCCAGTAGGGAGGGGAGCCGAACGGTCGAAAACTCCGATATTGTCGAGACCAAGAAATCCACCCTGGAAGATGTTCATTCCTTCGGGATCTTTTCGATTGACCCACCACGTGAAGTTGAGAAGCAGCTTGTGAAACACTTTTTCGAGAAAGCCGCGGTCGGCGACGCCGCGGACGCGCCTCTCGATTTTGTAAACCCGCCAGGCAGCCCAGGCATGGACCGGAGGATTTACGTCACCAAAGGCCCACTCGTACGCAGGAAGTTGTCCATTGGGATGCATGTACCACTCGCGAAGAAGGAGGATGAGCTGCTCCTTCGCAAAATCGGGATCCACGAGCGCGAGAGTGATGCAATGGAATCCCAAATCCCAGGCGGCAAACCAGGGATACTCCCATTTATCCGGCATGGAAATGACGTCGTCGGTGTACAGGTGAGTCCACTCCTTATTGCGTCCTTTGAGACGCTCGGGAGGAGGAGGTGGCCCTGCGGGATCACCATCAACCCAAGTGCGAACGTCGTAGTGATAAAACTGTTTGGACCAGAGCATGCCGCCGAAGGCTTGGCGTGTTACATTTTTTGCGTCCTCGGATAATTCCGATGTGACGCGCGAGGCGTAGAACTCATCGGCCTCTCTCTGGCGGAGGGCAAAGAGATTGTCGAAACCGTCGCCAAAATCATTCGTGGCCGGAACGCCTTCCGCACGCTCGGCATGTCCGGGAGACGTGATAATTCCATCAGTCCCTGGCGCGCGGTCCATCGTGGCGAGCGGCTCCATGTCAGTCAGACGAAGTTTGAGAGTTTCACTCTTGCCGGGATCGAGCTGAAGTTCGTAGTGGGCGGCCATTTTCGTCCCCGCTCGCTGCGGGTTTACGGCGGACTTGTTACCGCGAATCAGGAATTCGTGGAACGCGTCTTTCACATAAGGCAAACGATTTCTTCCGCTAAATAGCCGGGCGTAGTTGGTCTCGTTTTCTGTGAACAGCAGTTCGGGCTGGCCCGCGCAAAGAAGCCAGCGCTTGCCGTAGTGCCAGTGTTGAAGCTCGGCGCATTCGCTCTTGGGAACGCTGGTCGACCGTCGTACGCTGGGCCTGCGCAGATCCTTGCCCCAAGACCAGGTGTTGCGGAACCACAAGGACGGGAGCAAATGCAGCATAGCGGGTTCGGGACCGCGATTTGCGGCGGTGATCTTGACAAGAATGTCTTCGACGTCGCCTTTGGCGTATTCGATGAAAACATCAAAGTAACGGTCCTCGGCAAAAACGCCTGTGTCGAGAAGTTCATACTCCGGTTGCTCGCGCCCGCGTCGACTGTTTTCTTCCACCAGCCGAGCATATGGAAATTCCGCCTGAGGATATTTGTAGAGCATGCGCATGTAACTGTGGGTGGGAGTCGAGTCCTGGTAGAAGTAATACTCCTTCACATCCTCGGCGTGATTGCCCTGGTTTCCCGTGAGGCCAAAAAGTCTTTCTTTAAGGATGGGGTCGCGGCCATTCCATAGCGCGAGTCCAAAACAGATCATCTGGTGACGGTCGGAGATGCCGCCGATGCCGTCTTCGCCCCAGCGGTAAGCACGCGACCGCGCGTGATCGTGGGGAAAAAATTCCCAAGCCGTACCGCCTGGGCTGTAGTCTTCCCGCACTGTGCCCCACTGGCGCTCGGAGAGATACGGCCCCCAGCGCTTCCAATATTTTTTTCGCGCGCGATCTTCCTCAAGCCGCTGGTCTTCCTTGGACTGGAGTCTGGCCATGGTTTAGAGACCCTCAGAATATGCCGTCGAATCATGGTCGCATCATTTGTGAATCGATGCGGCGACCGCGCTAGCATGCGTGCCCGTTCGGACAAGCCCGGAGAAAGGGTAAATCATCCGGGTACAGGTATGCGCCCGCCAGTTATTGTCGCAGAAAAAGTGCAAAAATCTTTCGAGAAGGTGGCATGACATCACGGGTACGATTCTAAGCATTAGGCGAATCCGATCTGTTTGCTCACCTCCGCAACAATTTCTGCCGGCGAGTGCCTGGCATCGATGGTGATGGCATCCGCCGGCTCTTCGAGATCCGCAAACTGGCTGGTGATCAGGTTCTGCTTGGCAAAGTGGCCCTTTCGCGCAAGGACCCGCCGCGAGAACAGCTCATGGCTGCCCTTCAGATAGACGAATTTTACCTCTGTGCCGGCACGCAACTCATTGCGATAGCTCTGTTTGAGCGCCGAGCAAGCTAGGACGAAATTGCGTTGTTCGGCATTCCAACCGACGATTTTGTCATGGAGAATTTTAAGCCAGGGCATGCGATCGGCATCGGTCAGGGGAATGCCGCGCCCCATTTTCTCGACATTCGCGGGCGGGTGAAAATCGTCGGCGTCCGCGAACCCCCATCCCAGGCGTTTTGCAAGCAGCGTGCCGATGGTGGTTTTGCCGGAGCCGGTCGTGCCCATCACGATCACGATCATGGCAGCCTCATTGGGGGGGGGATATGAATTCATTGGCGCAAAATTTGGCTGGGAGACCTGGACTCGAACCAGGATAGCCAGATCCAGAGTCTGGAGTCCTACCGATTGGACGATCTCCCAGCCGTTGGGAGGAAGAAAAACGAACCGCGGCAGGTTCCCGCGGATCGGGAGAGCCACGATTCTACTTATCTAATTTAATCGGGATTCGCGGGGGCGTCAACCGCGCGCGGAAGGCGCGGGAGTTGAATCCGCCTCTTCCGAGGCTGGTAAGTGCACCATTCGGCCATTCCGAAGGGTGAATCGCTCGCCGCTCCAGGTAATGCGATTGGAAGCAAAGCTCGCTAGCCAAACGACCGAATAGATGGCGTCGCGCAACGGCAGAAGCCAAAGTTTGCGGCGAAGCACCTCGTCCCCGACGCCCCAGACGCCGACGGCCCAAGCCATGACATGCCTCAACACAAGATAGGCGAGCAAGTAGGCCGCGGCGATCCATTTTGTAGGCGCCACCAATGCCGCCAACATGGCCCACGGGAGACCGAGAGTGAAAATCAGCCCAAAGTAGGAAAGCGGGCGGCATAGACGCACCGTTCGCGCCCAGCGCAACTGATGATTCCAGAAGCTCTTGGCAGTCTGCGCGGGGTACACGGTCCAAACCGGCTCGCGCGAGAGCAGCACGCGGCCACCGGCTTGGGCGATGCGAACTCCCAGCTCATAATCGTCCGCGAGCACGCCGGCGAGGGACTCAAAGCCTCCGATCTTCGAGAGCCAGCGTTTAGTGGTAACGATGGAAGCGCCAAGCGCAAAATTTATGCCCTCTATGAACTCGGCCATTAGGACCCCGGCGAAAAAATCGCTGGATGAGCCGATGGCTTCGAGCTCTGCGCCAAGATTTTTCTCGGCTATCCCGCGATAGAAAGAAGTAACAGCACCCGTGCTTTCCTGGACGAACGGGGCAACGACTTCGCGCAGATAGTTCGGGCCAACGCGCACATCGCCATCGGTGATGACCAGGATTTCATATTGCGCTTCCCGAGAGAGACGCGCGAGCTTGTTGACTTTGCGATTGGCACCCAGATTCTCCGCGCCGACAAGCAATCGAATCTGGCGGTTGGGAAATTCGGCGATCAGACGCTGGATTAGAGGAACAGCTTCATCCGACGCGTCGTTCACGGCAAACACAATTTCGTAATCGGGATAATCCTGACGGCAGAAACTCGAGTAGTTTTCATACGAGGCGAAATCCACGCCGCGAACCGTTTTCAGCAGGCTCACCGGCGGAGAGTAGCTTCGCAGCTTGCGCTTGCGTTCTCGGCGGAAAAAGCGCAACGCAGCAACCGTAGCGGCAATGTAGTACAGCAGCGGCGCCGCTGCTAGAAGAAGCACTGCCTCGCGCCATCCTGAATGAAAACTCGTCACGCTAAGATTCGCTTCCTGCCCGCTGCCATTTCTCGAATAGAAGAGTTTAGTACTACTCCACTAGCTTGCCACAATGCAGAAGACTGCGGTATTTCCCATCAATCAGTTGGAGCAGCTAACGCACGGAGAGAGAAAGGCCAGGACTGTCTTTAGAAACGGCCATTGGGCCCGCGTGGATTCCAGAAAAAACAGGAACCCGAAACCCGGTGATTTTGCAAATATCTAGTGGACCCCTTCCCTGCTTACTATGGGAATGAGCAAACCTTTTCTGACGCGATAGACAGAGCCTCGCCACACAACCTTGTTGAAAAAAAATCCACTAAGCCAAACCACAAAACTGATCGCGTCACGCAATGGAACCAACAGCAGCTTTCTCTCTATCTCAGTATCTCCCAGGCCCCACACCGCCGTCGTCCACACCAGGCTGAGACGGAGAACCAGGTAGGCCAAAGCGTAAGCGACGGCGAGGCCACCCCATCCCGCAAAGCTAGCCACGGCCACGGCGACGAGCGTCCATGGCAGTCCATGCGTGAATAACATCCCGAGGTAGCCCGCGGGACGAACGTTTCTAAGGCCAATGGACCACCTCAGCTCATGCTTCAAGAATTCGCGAAAGCTTTCGTCCGGAAGGACCATGCCAACGGGCGTCCTCATTAACTCCACCCGGTAGCCTAGCTCTGAGATGCGGTTGCCCAGCTCGAAATCATCCGAATGATGATTCACCATGGACTCGAACCCGCCGATTTCTGAAAGAACTCTCTTCGTGGTCGCCATGGTCCAGCCAAATGCGAATCGCATATTGCCTTCCAGCCTGCGCGCGACCAGCGCTGCTGGCGCCGAATCGGTGCACATCCCCAAGTGTTCCAGTACGGACCCCAGGCTGCTTCCTTGGATCCCGCGATACAGCGCGGTAACTACTCCCACTTCTGCATCCGAGAAAGGCGCGACAACCTCGCGGAGATAATCGGATTCCACGCGCACGTCGCTGTCGCTCATGACGACCATCTCGTGCCTGGCAGCCTGAACCGCCTGGCAAAGGTTGTTAACTTTGTGGTTCGCACCCAAGTGGGCCGCGGACGTGACGAGCCGGATTGAGCGCTTCGGGAAGTCCTGCTGAATTTTCTGAATGATCGGGATCACCGGATCTTCCGGTTCCGCTACGGCGAACACTATTTCGTACTCCGGGTAGTCCAAACGGCAAAAGCTGGCGAAATTCTCGTAGGCCTCCCGGTCAATGTTGCGGACAGGTTTGATGATGCTCACCGCGGGCGTAAAGGACCGATCTACGGCGGGGAGTCTGCGAAGCCCGCGGAAAAAATCGAGAACGCAATAAAACGATAAAAGGTAATAGGCCAAGGGAGCGACGGCCAGAATGAGAAATGAGAAACGAAGAGTTGACAGCACGAAGTGCCTCCTCGAGCTCTCTTCTTAAATTTTATCGGCCTGATTCCGGGACTCCGTCAAGAATCGCGGGAATTTCTTAAACCATCCCACTTGCTCGTCAATTCGAACGCACCCTTGCATGACAAACACACGCGGTTACTGCACGGTGTCGTCATTATAGGAGGGATTGTCGCGGATGCAAGGATTTTTACCAAGGAACGTTCCAATTGCCCGGTTCGTGCACCCAGCTGCTCGTCAGGTCAACGCTTGCCGAGCCAGACGAGCGTGACGCCAATGCAAACGAGAAGCACTCCAACCCAGCGGCGAGTGGATACGCGTTCCCCGAGAAAGAAAACTCCCCCGAGCGCTCCGGCCGCGTAGCTGAGTGCCGTCACGGGCACAACAAAGCTGACGTTTTCGATGGAAAGCATGGCCAGCAACGAGAAGAATGCAAGTGCCATCATGGCAACGCCAATCCACATCCAGGGTACTTTCATGGCGCGGACAATGACCCGGACAACTTCAAGTGGACGAAAGTCCGTCACCTCACCCACGTGCTTCATCGCCCGCGTGACACACAGCTCTCCTCCGGTTCCTGCCGCAACAACAATAAATAGAAAGAAAGCTTCGCGCATGTTCAGCGAGCCTCGGTCGTGCGCGGAGGAGTATTTCCCACGACGAAGACGCCGAGACAGATGACTCCGATGCCGGCCCAGTGAAGCGGCGCAATCTTCTCACCCAGGTAGAAATAACCAAGAAGTGCCACGACCAAATACGCGACCGAGGACGCCGGCTGCACGTAACTGAAATCCGCCCAAGAGAGAATAAGCATGTAAGCAACAAAAAATGTAAGCAGAGAGGCGACTCCGAGCCAGATATACCCCGAGGTAAAAATGCGAATAAAAATGTGCGGAAGCTCTGAAGGTGTCCAAATTGCGGCCGAACCGACACTTTTCATGCCCTTGCCCAGCAGCACGTTTCCAAGCGGGCCGAATACGACCATGATCAAAATCATGCAGTAGGTTTTGAAGTGCAGGCCGGCAGAAGAAGTCATGCAGGGGACGCGCCAGCCAAGAGGATAGACGCCGGACCGCATCGGCCGGAAGCCATGGAAGCGCAGCCTTGTCGGCCTGGCATTTGCGATCTTCGGGGAGAAGTCTTCATCGTCGAAAGTTCCTGTTTCGCAAGACTGTCGCTTCATCATTATTACATGTTTTCGAAGCCCTCCCAACGATGCCCTTGGGGCTCCGCAATCTTCTTTCGCCAAAGCCAACTCGGGCAGTGTGATTCGAGCCAATTTGCCAAACGAACCTCGATGGCGGCATTTCAGTGAGTGCTTTTCGCGGCTTTTTGCTATTCTTTTCAAGCTCGCTGTAAACTCCTCGAATATTTTGAAAGGACCGGCTGCTGAAAAAAGTATGATTGCTGCCTTCATCCAGTTGCCTGGCATTCCGCTCGAAGGCTCGCTGACCGACCTCGAAATCGCAGGGCTATGTGTAATTTTCGAATCGCTGATCAGAGCGGACCTGCTATCCCGGCGCGGGGTTCACAATGCCTGAAAGTAACCTTGTTTATGTCTTTTTGGGCATCGCAGCCATTCCTTTCATCTATTACTTCCTTGCACTCTATAGTTCGTGGCGGTTTTTCCGGCACACAAGTAAATCGAGCCAGAATTTGGATTTCACGCCTCCCGTCAGCAACCTGAAGCCGATTCGCGGCCTGGATGACGAGGCCTACGAAAATTTCGCGAGCTACTGCAATCAGGATTATCCCGACTATGAGCTGCTTTTTGGAATCGGTGATGGCGACGAGGCCGCCTTGGAAGTCATCGAAAGACTAAAACGTGATTTTCCAGAACGCCGCATTCGAGTGGTTCATGTTTCCGGGCACGCCGCGCCAAACGACAAAGTGGTGAAGCTGGCCCGGTTAGTGAGCGAAGCGCAAAACGAAGTCCTGGCCATTAACGACAGCGACGTTCGCGTTCGGCCGGACTATCTGCGTTCCGTGGTCGCGCCTCTCCGCGATCCGAAAGTCGGCGCGGTGACCTGTTTGTATGTTTCCACGCACGAGCACACCTTTCTCCAGAAGCTCCAATCCATCGGCATGATGTGTGATTTCTACCCCGGCATCCTGGTCGCGCGGCAGTTGGACGGAGTCAAATTCGCGTTTGGCCAGACGATTGTAACCACGCGAAAGCATCTCGCCGGATTCGGCGGCTACTCCGCGATCGAGAACCGCCCGGCGGACGATCTGCTCGTTGGACGTTTGATTGCCGAACAGGGCTTTGAAGTGGAGCTTCTGCCGTACGCGGTCGAGACTGTGGCTGATTTTCGATCCTTGCCCGAATTTTTCTTCAAGCGCCTTCGCTGGATGACGGTTATGCGACACATGCGGCCCTGGGGACACGTCGGACTTATCTTTACTCAGGGTTTGGCGTGGTCGGTGGCCGCCGTGGCGCTTCATCCAACGCTGCTTGTGGCGCTCCTCTATCTCGGCGGATACCTCGCCACACGCATCGCAATGACCTGGCTGATCGGCGTATGGGGTATGAAGCAAAAGGGCATCTGGAAAAAGATGATGCTTGTGCCGTTGTGGGACGCGTGGGCATTGCTGATATGGCTGCTCAGCTTCGGGCGTCGGAGCATTCGTTGGCGGGACATTGATTATCGCATTCGCGAGGGAATGCTCGTTCCAGTAGCTCCGACTTCCGCGCAAAAGTGAGCGATCGAGAAACGGCCTGCTGCGAAGCTTGCCTTCGCATCATTCGTTGAAGTGCTTCAATCGTGAGAATGAAAAGACGAAAGAGGAGCATGGGAACGAAGATCGCTGTAGCTGGAGCCGGCATTTACGGCGCGACGGCCGCCATTCGGCTCGCTGAACAAGGCCACCAGGTAGATCTCTTTGACCCCCTGGGCGTGCTGCGCGCGGCTTCCGCCATCAACCAGTACCGCGTTCATGCCGGCTACCACTATCCCCGCAGCGCTGAAACGATTAGCGAAATAGCGGAGGCCCGCGCGGAATTTACAAAGGCTTTCGAAAGCGCCATCGTCCGCAACAGCCGGCATTATTACGCGATCCCCAAAGAGAATTCGCTCACTCCCCCCGACTTGTTCGAGAGCACAATGAGCAAGCATGGGCTGCCGCTCCGGCCTTGCCGCCCGGGCTGGATGAATTTCGATTTCATCGACAAATGCTACGAAGTCGAGGAGAACATTTACGACGCGGATGTGCTGCGTGGCCTCGTCGAAACTCGCTTGAAGGCGCAAAACATCCGGCTGCAGAAGCGTGAATTCACGCCCGCGATGCGGCCCGATTACGATTACGTCGTGTGGGCCACTTACGGTCTAGGTCCTATCCGGGGTTTCTTCAAAGCTGCGAAATATCAGGTCGCGGAAAAAATGTTAATCGAACTTCCGGTGGAATTGCGCGGAATTGCTCTTGTTGTGGTGGATGGACCGTTTACCGCTTTCGATCCATATGGCAGCTCTTCGCGTTCGCTCTTCGGGTCTGCAAGAAATACGAATCACTGGACAACAACCAACGCTAGCGATCCGATTCCAGAGCCTTACGCTGGGATTTTGAACCAGCCTGATTTTGAACCTGTGCCTTTCACTCAGTTTGAAGCCATGCGCGCCGATTGTTGCCTCAGCGTTCCCGCGGCGAAGGACGCTGTTTACATCGGCTCGCGCTTCACAATTCGTGTCGTGGAGGATAATCCGGAGCATGACCGCAGAATTCTCAATGTTCGTGAGGGCGCTCCTGGCGAAATCCACATTTTTTCGGGCAAGGTGGTCAGCGCGGTGAAAGCCGCTCGCCTCGTTTGCGAATTCGTTGCGGGGGAGCGTGATGGCTGACGGCCCCGCCTACGTAATTCTCGGCCGCGGCCGCTGGGCCGGAAGAATGCAGGGCATCCTCGCCAACGAGAAACGCCGCATCTCCAGCATTCCAGAGACACGCCGCACTTCGGGCGAAACTGACGCCGCCTATAGGTCACGTCTCGCTGAGGCAATGTCGGCAAGCGGCGCACAGATCGCGTGGCTTTGCGTGCTTCCCGGACCTCACGTTTCGTTGATGATCGATGCCGCTCTGGACGCGGGCTTGCACGTTGTTGCCGAAAAACCCTGGCAAGTTTCGCAACGCTTGACCACGTCGCTCACAGAGAGGGCTAAGTCGATGCACCGCCTCATTGCGGTACATTTTGAGTATTGCCTCCTCGAAGAGGTGGAGAGGTGGCGCAGAGATTTTTGTCCGGGGTCCGAGCTTCGTTTCGGGGGCCGCTTTTTCTTAAGCAGGCCCGATCACACGGGAATGCCGGCCATGGACAATCTAGGCTCTCATCTGCTCGCCATACGCGCTTACGCCGCCCCGCAGTCCGCGGTGCAGGAAATCCGCTGTGGGTACGAACAGCCGGATGAGCGCTGTGTGTGGCTGGAGAAGCGGAACACGCGAGCGGCATTCATCGATCTTCTGGCAAATAAAGAACCCATCATTCAGCGTTTTATCGCCAAAGTGGAAGCCTCGCTCGAGGGGGCGGACTTCCCTCTGGATTTGGAATTTGCGTTGCGGGTTTCGAACGAGGCCAAGTCTCTCCGTTGAACGCCGATGTCACCTGTTGTTCGAACGGACAGCGGTTGAGACCTTAGCGATGGGTATGCTTTTTGACTTTTTCGACGGTTTCGACGCCATTCTGCAGGCGCGACGCCCCCAAAGAGTTTCTTGCGGTCTTGCTCATCTGTAGGCGGCGGTCGTTACGCGGCTCGCGCCAGTTGACCTGCGGCAGCATCAGCGAGGCGTCCGCCCGGTCGCGGTACTTGACCGCAATGTTCATGAGCGAATCCAGCAAGGAATCGGAAAGCAGATGCGGCTTCAGGCCCAGGTCAATCAGCTTCGAGTGTTTTGCATTGTAATAGTGCTCTTCAGCCTCGACCCGCGGATCCTGCAGGTGATCCACCTCGACATTTAGGCCCAGCTTTTTCCCCGCGGTCACCGTCATCTTCGCCAGGTCGCGCACCGAAAACTGCTCCGTGAACTGGTTGTAAACGCGGCACTCTCCGCGATTGGCAGGATTCTCGCAGGCAATTTCGATGCAGCGCACCGTATCTCGAATATCCAGGAACCCTCGCGTCTGTCCGCCCTTGCCGTAAACGGTCAGCGGCTGCCCGATCGCGGCCTGAATGCAGAAGCGGTTCAGCACCGTGCCAAAAACATCGTCGTAATCGAAACGGTTGATGAGCGCCTCGTCCATGGCGGTTTCGTCGGTCATCGTTCCGTAGACCACGCCCTGGTTCAAATCCGTTGCGCGCAAGCCCCAGATCTTGCAAGCGAACATGATGTTGTGGCTGTCGTGTACTTTCGACAGGTGATAGAACGATCCGGGTTGCTTCGGAAACGGCAGGACGTCTTTCCGCCCGTTGTGCTCGATGGTGATGTAACCCTCTTCAATGTCGATATTCGGCGTGCCGTACTCGCCCATGGTTCCGAGTTTGACCAGATGGCACTCTGGACGGTGTTCGCGCAATGCAAAGAGAAGATTCAGCGTGCCGACCACGTTGTTGACTTGCGTGAAGACCGCGTGGCTGCGGTCGATCATCGAGTAAGGCGCGGAGCGCTGCTCGGCGAAGTGTACAACCGCGTCGGGCTCAAAAGCGCGCAGAGTTGAAGAGAGAAAATCGTAGTCGCAAACGTCGCCGTAGAAAGACTCGATGGTCTTGCCGCTCACCGCTTGCCAGACGCGCAAGCGATCAGAGAGCGGCCGAATGGGGGTCAGCGTTTGCGCATTAAGCTCGTGGTCCCACAGCCTGCGGACAAAATTATCAACAATGGCGACGGAATGCCCTTGCTTCGACAAATACAAAGCGGTCGCCCATCCGCAATAGCCATCCCCTCCAAGCACAGCAATCTTCATCGCTCCTCCTTAAAGGAATCTACCTCGGTCAGTGGCCGCCTCGAGCGGCGCGTTTTTCTTCCTCCAGCATGAGCTGGATAACTGGGCTACCTGGGAGCGCCCGACCGCATTCTCCGTCGTCTGTATCTAACTACAGTATACTTGATTAGGCTTGGAATTCGTCGCTCTGCCCCTCGAAAATCCACCACGAATTGCCGGTTTAGTTAGGCCTGACTCACTCGTCGGTTCTACAAACAACGTAGCTGCCATGCAACCGGCGAAACCCCTGTCTGCACGACTTCCCCCAGCTTCGCTTCGTAATCGTCCATCAGGGACGGCCAAGAAACCATGCAGCGAAGAAAAATGGTTCTCGCAAGGAGCAGATACCCTACGTAGATATGCCTGTTTTTTCCCCAATCCAGGATGCACGCCCGCGAGAAGCCCCCGCCTGAATTCGCCATTTTTTCATCCACAGAAAAAGAAGCAGCAGACCCCACAAGTGGTAACCGATGTTTACCCGGCGCTCCAGGTGCAAGCTAACCCACTCCCGAATCTTCTCCCCTCGAAAAAGTGATGCGGATTCCGCGAGACCTTCTTCCATGGTCTCCAGCAAAAGCGAGCGCAACGGTCCGCGCATCCATTCGTGTGCCGGAATGTCAAACCCGGTCTTCTTGCGCCCGAGGATCATCTCCGGAAGTCTGTTCTTCATCAATTGCTTGAGAACAATTTTCTGCCGCGAGCCTCGCATCTTGTGCGAAGGCGGCAGAGTGGCGGCAAACTCGACGATCCGGTGATCCAGGAACGGCGGGCGGACTTCCAACGAGTGCGCCATGCTCATGCGATCCACTTTGTTCAAGATGTCATCGGGCAGGAAATATTTCTGGTCCCACCAAAGGTAGGGCGACAATCCGTCTTGTGGCGCCGAAGAATCACGCAATTCGCCAAGCACGCTATCGAGTGAGGATGGCAGCGGAACCGCCGATAGAGAACGCACTTCAGCACCGGAAAAAGTTCCGTTCCAATAGACGTGGGCGTACTCCGCGGAAAGCAAACTCCCTTCCAGAAAACGCTTCACCATGTATTCCCGGCTGATCTTGTCGTCTGACACTGGCCAAAGGCGAGCGATTCGAAGCGCGGCACGCAGCGACCATTTCGGCAAACGCCGCATTGGCCGCGCCAGCTGGTTCGCACGATACGTCAAATAGCCGCCGAACAATTCGTCCGCGCCTTCTCCGCTGAGTGCGACGGTAACCTCCTTCTTGCTCATCTTCGAGAGGAACCAAACCGGCAATGCCCCGGCGTCTGAACTGGGTTCATCGGAGTAATAAGCGAACTCCTCGATGGCGCCACGCAGATCCGCACCGGGATTCAGATCGAATTCGCTGTGCTCGGAGCCGTACTGCTTTGCCGCAGCCCGTATGTAAGCCGTTTCGTCGAAGCTTCTTCCAAGAAAAGAAACCGAGAGAGTCCTTATGGGCTTCGCCGAGGCTGTTGCGGCATAGTGCAGAATCGTCGAGGAATCGATGCCACCGCTCAGCCAAAGCCCCAGCGGAACATCCGAGAGCAAATGCTCGCGCACGGACTGCTGCAAGAGCGAATCCAGCTCCTCGCACGCGGAGTCGAGCGAGCGCTCACGAATCGGCCCGGCAGGCAGCTTCCAATAAGTTTCGACTCTCACTTTTCCATCGCGCCATTCGAGCCACTGCCCCGGCGGTAACTTTTCGATGCCCTCGACTAGCGTCCAGGGACAAGGAATGTAGTTGAGCGAGAGGTAGCAATCGAGCCCCGCAAGGCTCAAGCGCCGCTCGAATTCTGGGTGAATAAAAATGGTCTTTAGTTCAGAACCAAAGAACAGGTCCGACCCTTGGCGGGCGATGTAAAGCGGCTTGATGCCCAGGCGGTCTCGCGCCAGGATGAGCCTGCGCGACGATTTGGTCCAAAGCGCAATGGCGAACATGCCTCGCAAACGCGAAAAACTTTGCGTGTCCCACTGCATGAACGCGTGAAGCACGGTCTCAGTATCGGAATGTGAGTGAAAGCGGTGCCCCAGCTTTTCGAGTTCCCCGCGCAGCTCCAAATGATTGTAAATTTCTCCGTTGAAGACGAGCGCGGTCTCTCCGTCATCCGTCACGATGGGCTGATCACCGCCGAGAAGGTCGATAATCTTCAATCGCGCCGCACCCATGGAGAGCACACTGGAGCGCAACACCCCGCGCTGGTCGGGGCCGCGATGAGAAATCGTTGCTGTGGCGCGCTCTATGCGTTCCGGTTCGGGCGCCCAATTCTTATGTGTAAAGCCGGCAATCCCGCACAATTTCGCGCACCTTTCGCCAGCCGGCGAACTCAGCCGGCGCTCTAGCAACTACTAGCTCATCGGCTCGTTTGGCAGAACCGCGCCATGCAGCATACATCGCCTATCCCAGCGCAACCAGCGCCACGCCCGCGCACACCAACACTACGCCGGTCCAGCGCGCAGTGCTCACCTCTTCGCCTAAAATATATTTCGCGCCTAGCGTTCCAACAACGTAGCTTAAAGCCGACGCGGGAATCACAAAACTAATCGGCTCCCAGGAGAGAAGCACCAGTAGCGCGTAAAACGACAGGGCCATCAGCGGCACGCCTGCCCAGAACCAGCCGTTACAAAAGGCCCGGCCCAGAAATCGCAGCAGTTCTTTCGGCCGCAGCCGCGCCGGCTCGCCTGTAGCCTTCATGCCACGAGTGATGGCAATCTCTCCGCCCGTGCTGCCGAAAATCAGGAAAGCAAGGAACAGCGCGACGTGCATCATGCCAGAGCCTCTCGCGTCACCACTGTCGTGCGCGGCTTCGTTTGTCCAACCAGTAGTACGCCTACGCAGATGAGCGCCACACCTACCCAGCGGCGCGGCGAAACCGCTTCGTGCAGAAACACCACCGCAAAAAATGTGAGCAAAGCGTAGCCAAACGCCCCTGCCGGCATCACGTAGCTGTAGTCCGCCCAGCTCAGGACTGTCATATAGCTAAGCATGAATCCGCAGAGAAAAAATATGCCGGCCCACAGCGTTCCGTTAGTAATGGTCATGCGGAAAGCGTGAGCCAGCCCCGGAGCGGATAACTCTACCGCGCCGATCCGCAGCATGCCGCGCTTCAGCAGCAGGTCTCCGGCGTTCGCACACACCACCATCGCGCACACCATCACCAGAGTCTTTGCTCTCACCCTTCCCTCAGTTGCCATTTTGTTTATGATTCAGTCGTTCCCAGATGACGACGGCGTCCCCGGCACGGAAATCATGGGCTTCTGCAGGTCGCCGCCCTGGCGCACCCACTTAAAGCGCTCCGCGCGCAGCTTTAGGAAGCTCGTCGCCTCTTCATACAGGCGCTTGCGTTCGTGAGCGTCCCACAGGGCTTCGCGTACGATGCGCCATACAACGCGCGGCCGGAAATAATATTCGTCGTAGAACCGGTTCACCCCGCCCATCATTTCGGCCTTCGAAAGATGCGGGTACTCGATGTGCGGCAACTGGTGACCGCCGGAATCCGCCAGCGCTTCCACCTTCAGAAAACCTTCCTTGGCCATCGAATCATAAAGTTCCGTTCCAGGCATGGCATGCGCCAGCGATACCTGTATCGTTTCGCAATCCAGTTCCTTGGCGAAATCAATGGTCTTGTTGATGGTCTCTTTGGTCTCGCCCGGCAAGCCGATAATGAAATCGCCGTGGACCTTGATTCCCACCTTTTTGCAGTTCTTCATGAACTCCCGCGCCATCTCTACGGTCGCGCCTTTTTTGATGTTCTTCAGAATCTGCGGATCGCCCGATTCGAATCCCACGATGAACAGACGCGCTCCCCCGTCCGCCATGGCTTTCAGCTCTTCGTACTTGCTGTGGCACCGCGCCGTGCAGGACCACCGGAATTTCAGCGGCTTGAACTTTTGGCTTAGCTCGATGGCTCGGTCTTTTCGAATATTGAACGTGTCGTCGTCGAAGAAAATCTCTTTCATCTGCGGGAAATACTCGATCGTGTTTTTTACTTCCTGGACGACGTTGTCCACGGACCTCGTTCGCCACGCGTGCCCTGAAACCGTCTGCGGCCACATGCAGAATGTGCACAGCGCCGGGCAGCCTCGCGTCGTATAGAACGACACGAACGGATGGAGCAAAAACGGCACATTGTATTTTTCAATCGTCAAATCACGCTTATAAGCGTCGGTCGCAAACGGCAGCGCATCCAGCTCCTCGGTGTGGAGCTGAGGCCGCGGCGCGTTGTGGACGATCTTGCCTTCTTTGCGGTAGCTCACGCCCATGATCTGCTCGATGGGCTTTCCGTGCGCGTACTCCGGCACCGAATGATCAAATTCTCCGCGCGTTACAAAATCAATGTCCTCGCTCGCCATCAGCGTCTCGTCCGGTTTGATGTGCCCGTGCGGCCCGACGAACGCAATTTTCATCCCGGGATTGCTTTCCTTTATCTTGCGGATCAGCTTGACGTCGCTCGCGAATCCCACGGTGGACGTGTACAACACCAGGAACTCATAGTCGTTGCAGATTTCAATGGTTTTCTGCCAATTCACCTTGTGCGGCGATGCGTCAAGCAGGCGGCTTCCCGGAATTAGTCCCGCCGGATAGCTCAGCCACACCGGGTACCAGTACGATTCAATCTCCCGTGTCGCGGGCCACCGCGAGCTTGCTCCACCATCGAAATTCTCAAAGCTCGGCGGGTTCAGCAGCAGTGTCTTCATTACATCCGGCATTCATCACCCTCAGTCTTCCAAATGGAAGTTCAATGCTCCAGAATTCTTCCGCTTTTCTCCCTGGCTGCGGCCCCTCGAGCAGACCTACGGCTTCTCCAGAGGTGCCTTATGTCTAGATAACAGTCTACCCGACTTGGTTGCATATGCTCAATTCTTTGTGCTCACGGCGCACCGTTTGCAACAAAACGCCAACTCCAGCCTTTGGGGGAGTTCCTTTGGCTCCCACAATTTGAGTCGCGAGGCGTTGCGCGGGTTCGGCTCAGTTAGCCTGTTTTCAGCGCTCTTTCGGTCCAGGGTCACCATCTTTTCCGCCAACGGCACCCTTCCAAAGCGCTTCGATTCTCCCCCCACTGATTCGTTTCAATGCCCGGAATTCACCTTGACTATTTACCGCTATGTAATATTCTTAGCTGGAGATGCTCGATCCGCCTGCCGTCTCGCCAGGCGAATTGAGCTGGGAGATGTTAGCTACGCACTCACAATCTGCTACTCATCCTGTCGTTCTTGTCGTGGAAGACTTGGAATCGCTTCGTCAGCGCATTCAAGAGATTCTGGAGGACGCTGAATTCCTCGTCCTCCCTGCGGCAAATGCCCATGAGGCACTGGAGCTGGCGCAATCGTGTGCGGGCCCGATAAACCTCCTGATCACCGAGCTGCATCCCGCCGGGATGCCCGGACCGGATTTGGCTTCTCACTTGAGAAAACGTTCTCCGCAAATGAGCGTTCTCTATAGCTCCGCCAATCCCTTGGCGGCTCTGGAGATTCCTGACCCCGCGGAAGTCGTCTCCTCCATAATCCCCAGGCCTTTCAGCAAGACAAGACTGCTTGGCAGGGTTAAGGCCTTGCTCGCAGCGCACAACTGACCCCTCAATGTTTCTCAGCTGGCGCAAACGGAAGCGCCATCCCCTCCGAGAACTTCTGCGGTCGACGCCGAAAGTTCGTCCCAGATTCGCGGGATCCACTCCAGGTGCTCCGGCTTCATCAGCACCGACCGCAAGCAGGTCATGGTTTCGCGGTCGCGCTGCATCGTGCCCAGGTTCGCGGCCCAAAATTCTGTGGGCAGCTCCGCAACGGCGAGATGCAAATTCCGCTTGGCGGCAGCATCGAAAATCCGACGGCCAAGCGCCGATGCCTCACTCACACTTCTTGCTCGCGGCGCAAAGATCACGATGTCCAGCTCCGGCGCAAACGCCGTCACAAATCTCTCATCGTTCTCGAGTTTCTCGAATAGGGCCAGCGCTGCCGCCCTGCCCTTCTCCAGTCCGCTCGCAAACTCTCCGCGGTGTACCAAAGGCAATAGTTTTTGCGTGGTCCAGAGTGCCGCCGCCGCCGCGCCTGGACGGGAGCACTCCAGACTAATCTCGCCCAAATGTAGTTCAGCGGAGCTGAAATACGTGTACGGGGAATCGTGCTTATAAAAACGGCCAGCTGAGGGGTCGCGAAACAAAACACAGCCGCAACCATAAGGCTGCAAGCCGTGCTTGTGAGGGTCGATCACAATGGAGTCCGCCTCTCCGATTCGCGCCAAAGCCCTTGTCGCTTCCTCCCCCAAATTCCCTGCTAGCAGAAAATAGCCGCCGTAGGCCGCATCCGCGTGAATTCGAACGCCGTGCCTCTCTCCCAAGGCAAGAATCTCTGGAAGCGGATCGACGGATCCTGTTGCCGTCGTACCCATCGTTGCAACCACCGTGCCCACATCCCCGCGCCCCATACGCTTTGCGAGAAAGTTCATGTCCATGCGCCCGCGCGCATCGCACGGCACACTCTCGAATTGCAATTGCAATACCGCGCTGAGGCGCTTCTGCGTATAGTGCGCTTGTTCGCTGGCAAGAATCTTCTTCCCCGGATTCACTTGCGACGCCACCCATAGCGCCTCGAGATTCGCCATCGTCCCGCCACCGCACAGGTGCCCGAGACAATCTCTCCATCCAAACATCGCGGCAATCTCCGCGACCGCTTCCTTCTCCATTGTGGACGTCGCGCGACCTCCGTCGAGCGCGTGGTTGTTTGGATTGATCCACATTGCAAGCGCGTACGCCAGGCGCGCCACGGGGTGCGGCGGCTTGAGCATCTGCCCAGCATAAAAAGGGTGGAAGTAAGGATAGTTGTCGTGCAGGCGCTCGACCGTGGCGTTCAAAACCCCAGCGAGCCTTTCCATCCCCGGCACTTTCGATTCGAACGCCGGCAGACCAGCAAAGCCCGCATCGAGCTTTTTCACCGCCTCCAGAAACGAGTCCAAACTCCGCTGTTCTAGCACCAGTCACCAGTCACAAATCACCAGTCACATCCTCACTGCCAAACCTTATCCAACTCCCCAGCCGCCCTAAGCAAATCCAGCTGCGCCTGCTGCCGTTGGAAATTCGCATCCAGATAGCCCATCCACTTGTCATTCTCATCGAGCCGTGCTCTCTCCACATCGCGAAGATTCACTTTGCCCTCGCTGAATTGCTGTTGCAAAACAGCGATATTTTGCTGCGCCAATTGCAGCTCCAGCCTCGCGACTTCCTTCGCCGCGTCCCGTTCCCTCAAAAGCCGCGTTTTCTGCCGCACTTCGGCGCTCACTTGCGTCTTCTTGCTCGCCAGCGTCGCCTGCGCCGTCTGCAAGTTTATCTGCGCCAAGCCAATGGACTCTTTCGTCCTTGCGCTGAACAGCGGCACCTGGATCTGCACGCCGGCATTGAAGTTGTTCGGTTGAAATTTCTTGAAGTAATCCAGGTAGTTATTGAATTCCGCCAGCCTGCTGTATGTGCTGACCAGTTCCAGCGTCGGCAGATATCCCCTCTTCTCGCCTTTCAATCGAAATTCCTTCGCGCGAACGTCGGACTCCGCCAGCAGCAGGCCTGCGTTATTAAGCATCGCCATGGCCACAAGGTTCGCCCCTTCCTGTTCCGCTTCCCCGGGCAATTCTTCCGGCGTCACTTCGATGGCCTGCTCATCCCCCAGTCCAAGCTGTCCTCTCAGGAACGTCTCCAGTTCGTCGTCTCGTCCCTCTAGCTGCAGAATCCTTTGCACTACCTGCGCCTTCGTGAGCTGTGCCTTTGTTACCTCCACGGGCAGTTCGTATCCTTCTCCCTGCCGCTCTTCTGTCACTTGCAAAATTTTGCCCGCGCTTTCCTGCTCCCCTCGCAGCAGTTCGAGCGAATGCCGCACCTTCGCCAGCTCCAGATAAGCCGTTGCTGTCCGCGCGATCACGCTATTCTTCACGTCCTGCAACACGATCTTCTGCGACCGTGCCTGTTCTTCCAGTTCTTTTCCTTGGCCCTTCAGCGGCTCGTTAAAAACCTGTTCCGTGTACGTTACGCTGAAGACCGAAGGCGCTCGGCCTCCCGGCGTCTCCGGGATTCCGTACGTATAGCCCGCTCCCGAGCCGGCATATAGATTCGGCAGAAACTCCGCCTTGCTGACCATCGATGCATGCTCCGCAAGGCTGGCCTGGAGTTTCGCCACCTGAATGTCCCTGCTGTTCCTGAGCGCCATTTCAATCGCGCTCCTTAATGTCAGCGCCACAGGTGCGCTCTGTTGTGCTCCCGCAACTGCTCCCGCTGGTTGCGCCGCGCCCTGTCCACCGGACGCTTGCAGGACGGACGCCGTCTGGGCATGCGCTGACCCGCCGATTAGCAGCGCTCCCGATAGCAATACCAACGCCGCGCTACTCGCTGTCGCAATCATTTTTCGCATTCTCCCGCTCCTTCGTTCGTCGCCTGATCTCTGCAAAATCCCCTCGCTTTAGCTCGCTTATTCATACCTCAGCGACTCTATCGGTTGCAGCTTGGCTGCCTGATTCGCGGGTAAATATCCAAAGAAGAGACCCGTCGAACAGGACACCACAAACGCCAGCACCACGCTCAACGACGACACCGGCACTCGCAGATTTCCCGGAAGAAAAAACTGCACGACCACCGGCACCAGCAACCCGATCAAAATCCCCAGCACGGCTCCGCCCCCGCTAATCAAGAATGCTTCTGTCAAAAATTGGTACATGATCTCCTTGCGCGCGGCTCCGATGGCCTTGCGGATTCCGATTTCCCGCGTCCGCTCCGTCACCGTCACCAGCATGATATTCATGATCCCGATCCCGCTGATTAGCAGCGCGATAAACGCGATCACGATTAACACGATCGTCAGCGCCAGGGAAATCTGGCGCGCTGCCGTCAAAATTGCCGCCAGCGTCTGTACGTGATACTCCGCGCCGCTCGGATGCCGGCTCGCGAGCAGCTCTGCCAATCGCCTCTGCACGCGCGGCACGTCCTCGGGCGTCGCCGCTTGCGCATCCAGCACCTTCAGTGTATTCACGCCCGTGTAGTATTTGATCAGTCCAAATGGAATCAGCACGGTTTCCGTCTGAATGTCGGAAAGCCCGAAGGTTTCCACGCGTTCGTTGAAGACTCCGATGATCGTAAAGATCAGCTCTCCCACGTGCAAATCGCGGCCCACGGGGTTGTCCTGCCCGAAAAGCCTTTTCGCAAGCTGCGGCGTGATTACGCACGTCTTGCTCCGCGCTTCCAGGTCCAGAGAATCGAGATAGCGTCCGCGGAAGATGACCAGCCTCCGAATCTCCTGGTATCCCGAGGTCACCCCGATCAAAGTGACGGGCCTCACCATTCCTTGAGCCACCACCGTCATTTGGACGTCCGTCGTTCCGGCCACTTGCACGATCTCGGGAATGGCGTTCTTCGCTGCCTCCATATCGTCCAATGTCAGTTCATAGCTCAGCGGTTGGGCCTTCTCCGTGCTTCGAACCAGTTCTGCCCACACGACGTTTGAGCCCACCGCTTCAATTTTCGAAATTACAAATTTCTTGCTCGTCAGCGCCACCGTGACCACCAGTACGATCGACGCGCTGCCGATAATCACGCCCAAGGAGGTCAATGCCGCGCGCAATTTGTTTGCCCGCAGTGCGTCGATCGATACGGATAGTGTTTCCTTTAGATCCATCATGTAGGTGTACTCGTCGCGTCGGCCAGAACGGCCCTTGCTGGAAAAACCGGGCGCCGTTCAAATGCCTGCTCTTCCTTAATTCTTCCCAAGCCGCTTTAGCGATTCACGCGCGATCTTGTCCTTCGGATCCAGTTGCAGCGCCGCCTCAAATTCCTTCACCGCGCGTTCCTTTTCGCCTCTGTTCTCGTATAGGCGTCCCAGCCACTCGTGCGCGGCTGCATATCGCGGATATCCCGTATGCTTTGGCGCTTTCTGCAAGTACTCCCGCAACAATCGCTCCGCCTCTTCCGGCTTCTCGTTCCCCAGGATCAAGCCCACCGCACGATAAAACAAATCTCGTGGGTCAGATGGAGCTGCTTGCTCTCCGATCTCGGCAACCTCGAGCAAGCGCTCCGTTTGGCTGCGTTTCGCTGCATAATCGCCAATGTCGTAGATCAGCTCCGCCGACTTAGGATGGCTTTCCAGCGCCAGCTTGAACTCAGCATCGGCTGTCGCGAAATCTTTTTTCTGTCTCCGGCAGTTTCCCAGAGCGTAATGCCATTCCGAGGCATCCATCGCCCGGAGCTTCTCGATTTCCGGCTTGGCTTTGTCCTCGCCCCCGCCCACGATGCCGGGAGCGCTGCAGTAATACTCGATCAGCGCCTGCCGCGCCGAAAAATTCCTTTCGTCGAGCTGTACGGCGGTCTCAAACTCTCTATGCGTTTTTTTCGCCAGCCCAAGTGCGGAAAACATGGAAGCATGGTCCGCTTTCTCGCCGTAAGCCCTCCCCAGCCATTCGTGATACACCGAACTTTCCGGATCGATCGTTACCGCTTTTTCCGCGCTCGCGATGGCCGCATCCCGTTCCTGCAGTTCCAAATAGGACTTTGTCAGCAGCAACTGTATATTGCCGTTCTGCGGATCCTTCGCCGCCGCCGTCTGCAACGCCTGCACCGCCTCCAAGTAATTGCTGCTCTCGTAAGCCCGGCGCCCGGCTTCCAGAGCATCGTTCTGCTTGACCGTCGCTAAGACGCTGGTTGTTCCGGCAAGCAGCATCGCTGCCAGTACCCGCCATTTTCTTTCTCTGTATATCTTCAATCTACGCCACATTCGTATTTACAACCTGAACGGCCATGCCATCTTTCAAATCCGTGTCTCCGGGCAGAGCGACCATTTCCCCTTCTTCTAATCCGCTCATTACCTCGTAGCTGGTCGCGTCCGCGATCCCGACTCTGATCTCTCGTTTCTCCAGCGTGGACTTGCCCACTCCCAGTTGGCCCGCCCTCACTACAAACACATATCTGTGGCCGCCCTCGGACTCCACGGCTCCTCGCGGCACCGCCAGCACATTCATCCGCTCTCTCGAATTGATTCGTACATTCACGTTGATATTTGGCAGCAGCTCCAATTTGTCGTTGACCACCGAACAGAGCAGTTCACCGACGCTTCGCGTTCCGTGCGGAACCACCTGTTTGGGAATAATCTCCGTTTTCCCCGGCCAGCTTCGGTTTGCCAGCGCATCCCACGTGATCATGACTGGCTGGTCCGGCTCAAGAGCGCCCAGGTCCGGCTCGTCAATGAACGCGCGCACGCGAACTTTGTGCAAATCCGCCATCTCCGCAAGCAAGTCCCCCAACTTCACGTAATCGCCCGCTCTCACCGGCAGCGAGTAAAGCGTCCCGTCCACCGGCGCCGCAATCTTCCCGTCGCTGACCTTGTCTTCGAGCGCCGCCATTTCGCTCAGTGTCTGCTGCACTTGCAACTCCCCCCGCTCCGCATCCAGCCTCGCTTGCCGGTCGAATTCCTGCTTCACCGCCAGCAGGCGTGTAACTTCCGCGTTCGCGCTCACCAGTGCCAGTTCGTTGGCTGCGAGGTCCTCTTTTGTGGCTGCTTGTCCCGCCGCAAGCCGCGTGAGCGAATCACGAATCCGTTGCAATTGATCGCGTTGTGCCTCGGCTTTGGCCAAATCGCCGGCTACCTTGGCAGCTTCATCCGCCTTGCCGCCGGCTTTGGCCGCTCGCAGATCGTCCTGGGCCCTCAATAGTTTTGCCCGCGTTTCCGCCAGTTGTGCCGCGGCTCCTTTCACGTTTAGCTGCAGCAAGAGCTGTCCCTTGTTCACCTTCTGGCCTTCTCTCACTAAAACCTTTTCTACAAATGTGTCTAGCTGCGCCCTCATCACGTACGGCGTGATTGGCTCCACTTTCCCGTTGCTGCTGATCGACGACACCAGGTTCTCTCGCGTTGGCGTCACCGCCGAGATCTTCGCCGCCGGCTTCCTTCCGCTCAGCCACACCAGGAAATACGCAAAAACTCCAGCCAGCAGCAGGAAGATCACAATCCGGTTGCGCAACTTTCGATCCATGTTCTCCTATTCCACGCAGTCTCGAGTCCGGCGCTCTGCAAGACACACAAGCCCTAGCGCCCCAATCCTTTGCTCGAACTTGTCCGTGGCTTGCTGCCCTACGTCTGGCGGACCCCGAAGTGTTTCATTCTAACAAGAGCCCAGCCGCTTTCTCCACAATCGTTCCTAATAAGTGCCGCATCTCCAACACTATAAAGATGCGCCGCCCTCGCCCCAGGATGCGCCGTTCTCTGCCGTGCTCTTGGAGCGTTGCCCTCCGAGTGTATGCTCACGCATCACGCCACGCACACAGTCCCCACTAATCACCATCCTCGAGTCACCAGTCGCACTTCGTCCCCTGCTGAAATTTGTTCTCCACTCCAGCCGTAGTAGACTTTGAAGCTTTATTGCCCTGTCTTCTGATTGCAGCAATCGAGGGGTCCATCCATGATTGATGCTCGTGGCTTGTCCAAGCGCTTCCAGGACAAGAAGCGCGGCGAAATCCGCGCCGTCGATAACGTCAGCTTTCAGTGTCAACCCGGCAAGATTTACGGCCTGCTCGGCGCCAACGGCGCCGGCAAAACCACCACCCTCCGCATGCTCGCCACCATCCTCGAACCCACCGACGGCACCGCCACCATCTGCGGCTATGACGTCGTCGAACACCCGGAAAAAGTCCGCGCCAACGTCGGTTTCCTCTCTACCGCCACGGCCCTCTATCGCAGGCTCACCGCCCAGGAATTTGTCGAATACTTCGGCCGCCTCAATGGCCTCGAGGAAGCCACCCTGAAGAAACGCGTCGACGACATTTTCAACCGCCTCGACATGAACGGCTTCCGCGACCGCCGCTGCGACAAGCTCTCCACCGGCATGATGCAGAAAACCTCCATCGCCCGCACTCTCGTCCACGATCCCCCGGTCATGATCTTCGATGAGCCCACCAACGGCTTGGACATCATGACCGCTCGCACCATCACTTCCTTCATCCGCGAATGCCGCAACAACGGCAAAACCGTCATCTTCTCCACGCACATCATGTCCGAAGTCGAAAAGCTCTGCGACACCATCGGCATCATCCAGTCCGGCAAACTCCTCGTCGAAGGCACTCTCGCACAGCTTCGTGACAAATATGCCGAGCGCGAGCTCGAGGAAATTTTCGTCAAAGTCGTCACGCCCCACTACGTCGCTGAGGAGAACAACTGACATGTCCCTGCGCAACGTCGGCATCGTCTATCGCAAGGAACTCACCGAAGCCATTCGCGACCGCCGCACGGTCATCTCCACCATTCTTGTGCCCCTTTTGCTCTTCCCCGTTCTCAGCGTTGGCTTCGGCTCCCTCGCTTTCATGCTCGTCGGCAAAGCCAAGGAAGAAGTTCCCAAAGTCATGCTACGCGGCGGTGAAGATTCTCCGGAAGTTGTCGCGGGCCTGAAGAAGCTCGACAAAATCGAGATTGTTCCCGAAACTTCCGATTGGAAGAATCAAATCATCAACAAGGAAGTCCGCGCCGCCGTCGAGATCCCCGCGGGATTCCAGGCCGATGTCGCTCAGCAGAAGTCAGACACCGTCAAAATCTACAATTACGAAGGCGAATTGAAATCCGAATTTGCGAGCGACAAAGTCGAGAAATATTTGAAGTCCTACAGCGACAACCTGGTGAAAGAGCGCCTCGCCGCAAAAAATCTCCCGGTGGACGTTCTGAAGCCTTTTGAAATGAAGCGGGAAAACGTCGCTCCCCCTGAAAAAGTCAGCGGCGCCGCGATGGGCGGCATCATCGGCTATATGGTCATTCTTCTCTGCATGACCGGCGCAATGTACCCCGCCATGGACCTCACCGCCGGCGAAAAAGAACGCGGCACCATGGAAACCATTCTTTCCAGCCCTATCTCCCGCACCCATCTCGTGCTGGGCAAATTCTTTTTGATCCTCACCGCCGCCCTTGGCACCGCTGCTCTTTCCGTCATGTCCATGGGCGTTTCCTTCTCGGTCTTGGGCCATTACACGCAAAAATCTGCCAGCGGCCGCGACGCGGCTGCCGGCCTTCTCCTTCACCTCGGCCCCAAAACCGTCGCCTCCGTCTTCCTCATGGCTCTGCCTATCGCCGTTCTTTTCTCCGCGGTGCTTATGACCATCGCTCTCTTCGCCAAAACTTACAAAGAGGCCCAAAGCTACCTCACTCCCATGACCTTCGTCGTCATCATCCCCGCAATTGCCGCAATGCTCCCCGGCGTTGAGCTCACTCCAAAGCTTGCTCTTATTCCCATTCTCGGCACCAGCCTGCTCTGCAAAGAACTCGTCGCCGGCACCTATCACTGGAATCTGATTGCCTTAATCTTCACTTCCAACTGCGTCTACGCCGCCGCCGCCCTCTTCATCGCCATAAAAATGTTCCAGCGCGAATCCGTCCTCTTCCGCTCCTGATCCTTTCCCGTTGTAGGGGCACGATTCATCGTGCCCCACCGTCGTGGCATGGCGCCCGTCGGCGCCAGTTTCGCGCCCCTTCTCGACAGCCATCCCATCGGAAGCGAATCCGACTTTCTCGTTCCATCAGCTTTTCATTTGGCGGCGAGTTTTTGCCTTGCCAGCTCGGTGCGGAAATCTTGCTCTTTTTGAGTAATGTAGTTTTTGCAGCCACTAGGATCGACAAACGGGATCGCACTTCCCTCTTTCATCAGAGGGTACTTTTCTTCGAGTCCGAAGTAGCTGCCATGGGCGCCGAGGAAAATATCGCATGGCAATGACTTCAGAACGCGCCACATGCGCTCGTAGTCTTCCGCGATCTGCGGGTAACCGTGTTGCCGACGAGTTTGTAGCCGGGATTCACATTCGGGCTCCCGACTATCACCACGTTATATGTCTTGCCGCGATCCGCGACCTGCATCGTCCAGGTAGTGCAGCCTTTGGTGTGCCCGGGAGTGAGGTGCGCCACCAGCACCGTGCCGCCAAGCCGCACTTCGTCGCCATCGTGCAATACGCGGTCCACCTTTGTGGGCCGATAGAGAGTAGTAGCATTGTTTCCGTACGCAAAATCGCTCTTGCCGCCAGATTCGACCACGGGCACGTCCGCATCCATCACCATGTACGCTGCGCCGGTCATCTCCTTGATCAGCGCGCTGCCGGCGTCGTGATCCCAATGCGCGTGACTGATGAGAAGAATCTTTGTGTCCTTGAACTTGAATCCCAGCTTCTCGATACTCGTCTCAATCAGGGGCACATTGGCTTCCAGATCGCTGTTAATCAGGATGTTCCCTTGCGGTGTCGTTACGAGATAATTCGCCAGCCCCTTACTCCCGACGTAGTAGAGGTTACCTGCGATGCGAAAAGGTGGGAACGGTTCGGTCCAATCGGGATTGGCCTGGGCGAACACACTACCAGCAGCGGCCAAGACTAGGATGAATATGCGGGATGCGATAAGGATGCAGTGGCGCATGGGCGGAGTATAAGCGAAATCATCAGCGCGATGCGAATACCACAATTCTGGACGGATCATCACCAACTCGCAGACTATCCCCATGATTTGCGGTCGCTCTTCTAGCAGCGGCGGTCACTTGGTTGGGGAGTCGCATTACCGGAGATGTGAAGTAACACTTCATTTGTCCGATTACAGCTACGTTAATCAGGGACTGCCTTTGGAGTCTTCGGATTCTTAAACCACTCACGAACATCCGCTCGATTCAGCCAGTAAAGGGAGAACAGCCCTAAGAGAGCCCATGCGATGACTCCAGCATCGTATAGAACGACATTGCCAGGCGGACGAATTAGGGTAAACAAATCCAGGACGGCAACAACAGAAAGAAAAAGGACGAGAAGTCGAGCCCAATTGCTACCATTCCAAAAGAACCAGAGCAGTACATAGCTCACTAGGACGCAGGAGAGAGTTGCCACAACAACGGACCTGGAAGCCCAGGTCAAGGTAAAGAAGCCCGTCAAGTTCAGGATTCCCATTGCGACGGTGATCGCTAACATACCCCGAGGACGCATAATTGTTGAGTTTAAACGATTCCTCAATCAGAACGAATAGCAACTAATCCCTGCAGCTATCTGATTATTCGGATAATCAGAAACTGACCCATCCCAAATTGCTTATTGACCAGGCTTTCGATCCGTATTACTATTGTCTTTAGGGATATCCTTAGATCGCGGCAGCCATCAGCTGCCGTTTTTGTTTTTGTGCCGGTCTCCGCAACTGGAGCACGAGTCTTCGTCCGATTTTGGTGCTGATTCGCGAGGCCATGCTGCACAGCTCTGGTGCAATCGTAAACTCCTTAGAATCAACACTTACACAGTGGCCCACCAAATATTGATTCTAATCAACTTACAGAAAACCTAAGCTATTTAGAATCAACACTTACAAAAAACAGGGGAGGGGGTGGGGCAGGTAGAGGGTACAGACCGGGCACATCCCTGACAGAGTAGACCGGAGCATCCCTTACACTCTTCCCGCCTGACCGTGAACCCGACCCCTCGCTTTCGCGTATCTTAATCGAGACCATGATTATGACTCTGCGCCGCCGCCTAATCCGCATTCTGCTGATCCTTCTCCTCTTCCCTCCTCTAATGGCAGGCATCGCAGGCTGGCTCGTCGCCCCCAGCTTCCTTCATCCGATTCGCCGCGAACTTACCCCCGACCTCGTCCGCGAAGCCGACGCCTCTTTCACCTTTTCCGGCGGCCACCGCGAAGACTTCGATGTCCGCGCCTCTGACGGCATCCTCCTTCGAGGCTGGATCGTCCGTCCTCAGCATCCCAACGGGAGCTGGGTCCTGCTCTTTCACGGCGTCGCCGATAATCGCGTCGGCGTTGTCAGCCAATCCGAATTCCTACTCCGCGCCGGTTACAGCGTCGTCATGATGGACGCCCGCGCCCACGGCGCCAGCGAAGGCCCCATCGCCACCTACGGCTGGCTCGAACGCAACGACACCAAGTCCATCATCGACGCGCTTCTTCGCTCCGAATCCTCTTCCTCCCTTACCTCCTCAACTTCCTCTACTTCCTTTTCCCACATCTTCGCTGTCGGCGAATCCATGGGCGCGGGCATCGCCCTGCAATCCGCCGCCGCAGATCCCCGCATCGAAGCCGTCGTCGCCGAAGCCTCCTTCGCCAACTTGCGCGAAGCGTCTTACGATTACGCTGGCTTGCGCCACTCCCCGCTCTTCGGCATGACAATCTTTCGGCCATTCAGCTGGACACTTCTCTATCGCGGCGAAGAATTAACCGGTTTTCCCATCGCCGAAGTTTCCCCGGAAAAAGCAGTCGCCTCGCGCCCGTTTCCCGTGCTGCTCATCTGTGATGAAAAGGACGAAGCGCTCCCATGCCGCCACACACGGCGCATTTACGCCGCCGCTCGCGGCCCCAAGCAGCTTTGGGAAGTTCCCGGCGCGTTCCACACCGCCGCCTTGGGCTTCCAGCCTGCCGAGTTCCACCGCCGCGTCCTCGACTTTTTCGCTAACGTTGCACAGTCCAAGCCCGTCCAATAACCTGCGTGGCGCTCTGGTCGGACAGGCATTCCTGCTTGTCAGGTTTTCAATTTTGAGCGATGCGCCGCGCAACAAAGCGTTGCGCTGTTCCGCGTGCTAAAATTATTGATTCATGCCCGACGCTTCACTCATCTCGGTTCACGCTTTGTCCAAGCACTACCGCAGTTTCCGCAGGCGCGAAGGCATCCTCGGAGGCCTGGCGAATCTGTTTCATCGCGAATACCAAACCGTCAAAGCCGTCGAAAACATTCATTTTGAAATTGGCCGCGGCGAAATGGTCGGTTACATCGGCCCGAACGGCGCCGGCAAATCCACTACCATCAAAATGCTCACGGGAATTCTCGTGCCGACCTCGGGCGAAATTCTCTCGAACGGTTTCGTCCCCTGGCGCCAGCGCGCCGCCTATGTAAAAACCATCGGCGTCGTCTTCGGCCAGCGCACGCAATTGTGGTGGGACATCGCGGCCATCGAATCCTTCAAACTTCTGCGCCGCATCTATGACGTCTCGCAGCGCGATTTCGACGAACGGATGGAACTTTTCAATCAAGTCCTCGGCCTGACCGAACTGCTCCACGTTCCCGTTCGCAAACTCTCTCTCGGCCAGCGCATGCGCTGCGATCTCGCCGCCGCGTTGCTTCACAATCCGCCGATTCTTTTTCTCGACGAGCCCACTATCGGCCTCGACGTCGTAGCCAAGGATCACATTCGCCAGTTTCTCCGCGCCATCAACCAGCGCTACAAAACGACCGTCCTTCTCACCACCCACGATCTCGACGACATCGAAGAGCTCTGCCGCCGCATCATGATTATCGACCGCGGCACGGTCCTCTACGACGGCCCTCTCGCCCGCCTCAAAGAGCAGTTCCTCCGCACCAAGCAAATCAAATTCATCCTTCGCGACGGCGATCAAAGCGCGCGCCTCGCCGCCTTCGAGGAAAATCTCCCCGCGCTCGCTCCAAACGGCGGCTCCGCCGCCACTCTGCATCTCGAGCGTCTCGATGAAATGACCTGCCGCCTGCGCTTCGACCGCGCCCGCGTTTCTTCCAGCGACTTGATCCGCCAGATTCTCGCCGCCGTCGAAGTCCGCGACTTCGTCATCGAAGACGAACCCATCGAGGAAATCATCAAGCGCATCTATTCCGGCGAAGCAGAGATGGGTTTGTGTCAACCCGCGGAGAAAGACGGTTCACCGGTAAGCCGGTAAGACCAGGGTACGAACAATCGAATGTCCGCCGCGCAAACATTTCCGCTTCCCGTTCGCAAGACCTCGCCGCTCGCCGGACTGAAGATTTATGGTGAGTTCATCCGCATCGGCTTCGTCAACATTCTCGCCTTTCGGTTGCGCTACTACACCGGCATCATCACCTATCTCATCAACGTCACGGTCTACTACTTCATCTGGCGCGCCGTCTTCGCCAGCGCCACAGGCTCCATCGCGGGATTTTCGCTCCCGCAAATTCTCACCTACGTCAGCGTCGGCTGGATTCTCCGCTCTTTTTACTGGAACACCATCGACCAGGAAATGGCTTACGAAGTGATTGAAGGCAAAATCGCCATGGACCTGATCAAGCCCGTCTCCGTGCAATGGATGTGGCTCGCCCGCGCCATGGGCGAATCCGCGTTCCGCCTTATCCTTCTCACCGCGCCAACCGCGATCGTGGTCACATTGCTCTTCCCAGTTCTTCCTCCCGCCTCGCCGTTGAATTTTGCTCTGTTCTTCGTCGCGGCCGTCGGCAGTTTTTTTATCATGGGCGCTCTCAATTTCATCATCGGCACGTGCGCCATTCCGCTCACGTCCATCCTGGCGCTGATTCGCGCGAAGTTCTGGCTCATCGAACTGCTGAGCGGTTTGCTCATTCCCCTCAGTTTCTTCCCGCGCTCTCTGCAAATCATCTCCGCATGGCTTCCCTTCGAGCACATCGCCAACACCCCGCTGCAGATTTATCTCGGCCGCCTTTCCCTCACCCAAACACTTCGCCTCCTGGCCATCGAATATTTCTGGGTCGCCGCCCTCATTTTTCTGGGCCATCTCTGGTGGACCCGCGCCACCCGCAAAATCACCATCCACGGCGGCTAAATGCGCGACGCTCTCATCAATTTGAATCGGCACGCGGCGCTGCTCGGCTCCTACTTCGCGCAATACGCGAAGGTCCGCGTCAGCTATCGCGGCGATTTCTTCATTTCTGCCGCGACTTCCATGACCGCCACGATTTTTTCACTTGGGTTTGTTCTGGTTCTTTTCGCGCGGATCCCATCTCTATCCAACTGGCGCATGGAAGAAGTTCTTTTTCTTTACGGTTTCTCCCTAATTCCCTTTGGGCTCTTTAATGTCTTTTCGCTGAACTTCTACGAGTTCGGCAGCCACCTACATCATGGAAGGAAAATTCGACCGCGTGCTTCTCCGCCCGCTCTCTTCCCTCTTCCAGGTGGTCTTCGATGCGTTCCGCATCGAGTCCTTGCAGGAGGTCGTCGTTGGTCTCGTTGTGGTCGTCTGGGCTTCGCGCCGTCTTCACTATCAATGGCACGCTCTCGATATTCTTCTTCTCGTTTTTTTCGCGCTCTGCGGCGGCCTCATCTACATCTCCGTCTTCCTTTTTCTCGCCACGTTTTCTTTCTGGTTCGAGGACCGCATCGGCATCCATCCGCCCTTCTGGAATCTTCTGGCCTTCGGCCGTTATCCGCTCTCCATCTACTCCGGCTACATCCAATTCCTGCTGAGCTGGATCATTCCGTTCGGCTTCGCCACGTTTTATCCGGCCTCGCGCCTTCTCGGCCGCCCCGAATTTCGCATCTACGCCCCGCTCATCCCTCTCGTTGCCATGGCGGCATTCGCGCTCGCCGTCACCTCCTGGCGCATCGGCCTCCGCCGTTATTCGTCCACCGGTTCTATGACGGGCAAAAAGAAAAAGGCCGGCTCGCGCCGGCCCATATCGCGGGCTTCTGCTGTCGCTGGCATCCGGCTTTCTTACTGCGTATCCTTCGGCGCGACCTCGGCGTGCTGGCCCGATTCCCATTCCTGGCTGAGACGTCGCACCGTCTCACGCAAACGAACGGCCAGTGCGGCGATCGTTTCGAGGCGCTGCGGGGCGCCCTGCGGCAAGCGGCCATCCCCCTTTCGCCGTATTTCGGAGAGAAGGAGCTCCGCGTTGCCCAATATGCCGGTGAGCGGATTGTTCAGTTCGTGGCGCAAGACTTCGCCGAAATCCTCGCGGTCCAATTCCCCAAAGAAATCCTTGCGGGGAAGTTTGAGCGGGTCTTGTTGACCAGGCAGTGTTTGAGATTCACTTTGCGCCTTGCGCAGCCGCCGCTCGACCAGACCGAGCGCCACGTTCAGGCATTCGTCCGTGCGCACCACGTAGTCCGCCGCGCCCGCGGCCACCAGGTCTGAGAGTTCCGTCTGGTGCGCCGCGTCCCCAATCACCACGACGGGCGCATACCTGGCCAGCGAGGAAACGGCCATGTCCAGGCGCTGCCGCCGCTCGTGCACATCGCTCGTTCCCAGCGTGACCGCCGCTTCCGTCAGCAAAATCACCGCGGGCGCCGCATCCGCGACGATGCGCCGAGCAGCGTCTATCGAGCTCACCGAAGAGACTTGCCGGCGCCGATCAACGGTCTCGAGTTCACGGCGCGCCATGGCGTGCAGCGCCGCGTCATCGCTTACTAAAAGAATCGAGTGCTCACGAGGTATCATGTCACCATCCATTTCTTAGTGTGCTTTCTCGGCAGCGGCTGCGCGCCCTCCGCGGCCAAGGTGGTTCTCCAGCAAGTTGTAAACTTTCTCCGTCAACTCCTCGACGCGAAACGGCTTGGCCACGTGGGGCAGCCGGTTTCGTTCCAGGAATTCCTGCGTATGCTGCGCAATCACATCGCCGGTTACAAACAAGAATCGTTCGTGCAACGGATTCCGCGCGCCTGCCAGTGACTGGTAGAAATGCTGGCCGTCCAGTCCGGGCATCTTCATATCGCAAATTACCAGGTCGTACTGCTCGCGAGCCGCGCGGTCCAGCGCTTCTCGTCCGTCCAGGAGCATGTCAACGGATAGTCCTTCGTCCTCGAGCACGTCGGCGATCAGCCTCGCCACGGTAGGCTCATCTTCGACGACCAGCACACGGGTTCTACGGTGAACTGGTCCCGAGGCTGGTCTCGGCAGGGCATGCGGACGATTGTTGTTCCCCGCCGGCGCGGGAACGGCCGGCAGAACGTTCGCGCCTTCGGCAAGAGAAGTTCGCTGGGGTTCCGCGGAGGCCTCGGCAGCCGCGGGAAGCTCAATGGAGAAAATCGCGCCGCCCTCCGGCGGGCTCGACACGCTTACTTGGCCGCCGTGCTCGCGCACAACGCTGAGCACGATGGAAAGTCCGAGACCAGTGCCTACGCCCGCCGGCTTGGTCGTGAAAAAGGGATCGAAGATGCGCGCCAGAATCGCCTCGGGAACACCCGGTCCGTCGTCGGCGACCTGCAAAAGAATCCGTCGGTTTCCGCTTCGCGCCGTGCGCAGCCGGATGGTTCCCGCTTTCCCCTCTTGCGCAATGGCCTGGCGGGCGTTTCCGATCAAATTCATCAGAACCTGCTGCAACTGGCCGGGATCTCCCATGATGATTGGAAGAGTTGGGTCGAGGTCCAGTTCGATGCGAATTTTTTCCGCGGCCGAGCCGAAACGCTGCAGTTCCATCGCCCGTGAAATCACCCGATTAAGGGCCACACTTTTGCGCTCCGGGCGGGTTTCCCGCGCGCTAAACAAGAGTTGCCGCAGAATCGTGCTGGCCCGCTCCGCTTCCCCATAAATCTGGCGTGCTTCTTCCGTGCGTCCAGCGAGGTCTTTTCTGACCAGGAGCCGCTGCGAGTAGCCGAGAATGCTGGTGAGCGGATTGCTCAATTCGTGCGCCACGCCGGAGACCATCTGGCCCAGCGCGGCGAGTTTTTCCGTTTGCAGAAGCTTGGCCTGAAAAACCCGCTGTGCGGTGAGGTCACGGTAGATCTCGAGGCGCCCAAGAAGGTGGCCGCTGCCATCCAGAATGGGCCGCACGGAGCGCTCCAGCACGCGCGGTACGGGACGCGCTATCTGCAGCTCTTCGCGTGTGCCGCCCTCCGCGCCGCGAGCCAGCTCGCGCCAGCGCCTGGCAAAATTTTCCGGCTCCGGAGCGCGCTCGGCCAGACGCGCGATCAATCCATCCAGCGTGCGGCAAGCCGCGGCCTCCTCGGGAGACAAGCCGGCGATTTGCGCAAACCTCATGTTCATCGCCCGGATGCTGTGATTGGCGCCGAAGAGCACAATCCCTTCTTCGACCCACTCGAGCACATTGTGGAGTTCCGCCTCGAACCGGCTCCGCTGCTGGGCAGCCTCGTGAGCTGCGGACGGACCGAGCACTACCGCGGCAAGCTCATCCCCTGCGGGTACAGGAGCATGGACGCGAGCCCGAACTCCGCTAATCAGCTCCCCTTCGCAAACTTCCTGGACTTCGATGGCCATGTCCCGCTCGCCCGCAAGGGCCCGTCTCATCCATTCCTCGACGTGCTCCTGCTCCCGCGCGCAGAAAAGATTCGCGAAACGCCCGCCGACGTACGACGCCGGATCATCCGCGGATTGCCGCCGGGCTTGCCCGCGCGCATCTTCGAGCAAAACCATTGCGCTGCGATTCAGGCCGGTAATGTTTCCCCGAATATCGAGAAGAGCCGTGGCCTCCGGGCTCCATTCCAAAAGCGCCTGGCGACGCGCGGCGCGGCGAACCTGTTCGGCTTGCAGCTTCCGGCGTTCTAAAGCTGAGACGGCAAGCGAGGCGCGAAGCTCGAGACGCTCGAGGGTGCTCAGGGAAGAATTTTTTTGTCGAACGCCGGCCACCAGAACACCGAGCGATTCTCCGGACGCGATCAGCGGAATGGCCACCAGCCGGGCCAATCCCTCTTTGGCCCAGGACACAGGAGGCTCCGCTCCCAAAACGTGGCCGGCTTCGAGAGCACCCCGCCACAGGCTTACCAGAGGTTCCCTTTCGATTGCGTGAGTCCAATCCGTATTCCCGCTTTCCCAGTCGAACTCCATCGCTCCCGGCGCAGTGGATTCCTGCGCGTGCGGGCGCTGTTGGCCGATAACGGCAAAGGCCGCACCTGCACCCGACGCAGCAGCCGGGTCCTCCGTGCAACTGGCGGCGAGCTGCGACAATATCGTGTCGGCGGATGTTCCGCTGGCAAGAGCAACGAGAATCTGTCTGCTGACTCGCACCTCCACCTGGCGTTCACGGGCAAGGCGTTTCTCCTCCTCCCATTCGAGCGTAAGCGCAAGTTCCGCGGCCACCGACTCCGCCAGGTCTCGGTGAAACTTGGCTTGTTTACCAAGCGATCCGATGAGCAGCACACCGTACAGACGCCGTCTTGCTTCGATCGGAGTCCAGAGAGCTTGGCGAAGCCCCACGAGTGGGCCAATCATCGGCCGGCCCCTGGAATCGTCCGTCTCCTGCTCCACGCTATTGCCGGATGCAAGAAGCTCCTGTGGCACAGGTGGCTCGAGGGACAATTTCTTCCACTCCTCTGGCGTTTCGTCTGCGTGGGCCTCCCACACCAACCCGCGGAGACAAGCGGGTGCGAGCGGGTCCGAGCCAAAAGTTAAATCCTGTTCCAGCCACACGCCGATCCGGTCAGCGCGGCTTTCCCTGGCGAGAGTATGAATCGCTTCGCGCATCAGCTCTTCGCGCGACGAGCCTGCCAGCGCCGCGCGGGCTGTGCCGCGCCAGGAACGTCCTTCCTCTTTTTTTTTCCGCCAGCCCCACATGTTTTCTAGTGCCTCGAAGCGGTTCGCGCGCAAAACGCAGTATGCGCGGGCCGCGCCGGGCGTTCTCCCTCAACGCTGGGCACATGCACCGATAGGACCAACCGCGAGGTTCCGTAATGATCGTGAAATCAGCGAGTTGCCATGCGAACGGAAGGAGCGCTACAAGGGCTGGAGTCCCATGCCGAAACTGACGCCGTACGCATTCCCAGAGTGGGCCGGACAACGTGGTTCCCTACTTTTTTTGAGGAGACGTTAGGAGCTACGAGGCGATGACAAGGCCAGCCAAGCCGGGGATTCCAAATAAAAGTACTGCGGCAGAAACCTTGGGCCGTTTTTTGGGCGCAGGACGAGGGGAACGAAAGCCAACTATTGCGGCTCGGCGTGCTCCACCTGATACTGCTTGAGCTTGCGGTAGAGCGTGGTCTTGCCAATGCCGAGCATGCGCGCCGCCGCTAGCTTGTCTCCGCCCGTTTCGCGAAGCGTGCGCAAAATGGCCCTGCGCTCCAGCTCCTCCATGCGGTAGCAGTTCGTCTTTGTCTGGAGCGCGCTCGCTGCTCGGATAGTGCAGGTTTGACGGCAGGTCTCCCACGTGAACGATGGGGCCGGAGCCCATGGCTACCGCCCGTTCGATGGCGTTCTCGAGTTCGCGCACATTGCCGGGCCAGTCGTACGCAATTAACCGGCGCATGGCGTCATCCGAAATGGTCCGCGGGGAACCGTGCGGATCGGAGAATTTTTCAAGGAAAGAGGTGACCAGAAGCTGGATGTCACTTTTGCGCTCGCGCAAGGACGGCAGCTTGATCTGCACCACGTTGAGACGAAAATAAAGGTCCTGCCGGAAAGCGCCTGTGCGGATGGCCGATTCGAGATCGCGGTTTGTGGCGGCGATGATGCGAATGTTGATGTGCCTGCGCTCCGTGGAGCCGACGGGTTTCACTTCGCGTTCCTGCAAGGCGCGCAGAAGCTTGGCTTGCAGGTCCACGGGCATGTCGCCGATTTCGTCGAGAAAGAGCGTTCCGCCCTGGGCTGCTTCGAGCAAGCCCTGTTTCGATTGCATCGCGCCGGTAAATGCGCCTTTGACGTAGCCGAACAGCTCCGATTCGATAAGCGTGGGCACCAGCGAAGAACAGTCCACGGGAGCGAACGGGCGCTCCGCGCGCGGGCCGGAGTAATGAATGCTTTTGGCCACTAGCTCCTTACCGGTCCCGCTTTCGCCCAGAATCAGCACGGGATACTCGTGCTGGCTGACCTTTTCAATCATTTTGTAAACGCGCTGCATTTTCGCGGAAACGCCGATCATGCCGCCGAAGCCCGGTTTCGAGCGCAGCTGCTCGCGCAAAAGACGGTTTTCGCGGTCCAGGTCCAGGTCGCGGGCCACGCGCTCGAGCCGCGATCGAAGGTCCTCGATGTGAAACGGCTTGGTCACGTAGTCCACCGCCCCCATGCGCGTGGCGGCCACGGCGGAATCAATGGTTCCATATTGCGTCAGAACCACGACGGCAATCTGCGGGTACATTTCGTGAACTTGCTTCAGAAGATCGAGGCCGCTGGAAGGTGGTAAAATCAAATCAGTGACGACAATGTCGACAGCGTGGGTCTCGAGGCGGCGCAGCGCATCCTCCACCGTTCCCGCGGCGATGGTCTTCATTCCACAAGATTCGGCCACTTCCGCGCAAAGCTTCCGTGTGCTTTCCTCGTCCTCCACGACGAGCACGCTCAGGGGGATCGGTGCGCGTTGCACTCCCGCTTCTTCACTCATCATCATTGACCTCACGGAGCGTTCGCCCCTGTTTCAATTGCACACTCAGTACCAATTTCGGAATTGTGCCAAACTATTTCATAAATCAACAAGTTAGACATCTTATCATTTCCGCGTGAATCCTGATTCGGGAATTTTCGACCGGGCAATGCGCGCGTAATTCCGCAACTTTCGAATGACAAGTCTTTCTTTTTCAAATGAGTGCCAAGTAGGGACGGCACGAGATTCCATTTTGGGAATTCGTGCGCCGAATTGGCAGACCGAATCGGCTCCTAGACCAGAAATCCATTTAAAACTGCCGAACTGCGTGTTGCCGAGAAAGTTCTGAACACAGTTTGCTGTAGACGTGCCGATTCCGTGGAAAAGGCGCCGATGCAAAGGAAACGGGCTCTCTCGGAACAACTCCGAGAGAGCCCGTTAACTTGTTCCGTTATTTGACTCGCCACGAGAAGCGAGTCGAGTTTAAGTCATCCGTCGTGCCGCTGCAGGAAGCTCAGCAATGGCATTTCGGTAGAATTACGGCTTGGGTGCCGCCTTCTTGGCTGCGGGTTTTTTCGCTGCGCCCGGCTTGCCCTCTTCCTTCCTGCTGAGCAGGGTCAAAGCGTCATGCGCGTTGAAGGGGAAGCGTCGCACGGACTGCTCGCCGGTCGTGCTGAGCGTAACGTCCACGCGACGGTTATTGGCCAGGCGAATGGTCACCAGATTTTTCAGGAAACTCTGCTTTTCCGCGGCCGTCAGCTCCGTATCTTCCTCAAGCAGCTTCTTGACCTGCTCGTCGGTCATGTTTTGATCCACGCCATACGCCTTGGTATCGATGTGGTCGGCGGGAACGCCCTTCTCGATCAAGTAGTTCTTGGCGCGTTCCACGCGGCGCTCGGAGAGCAGTTGGTTGTACTGCTTGCCTCCGCGTATGTCGGCGTGGCCACCCAGAATCAAGTGGGCGTCCTGCTTGTAGGTCAAATATTGTTTGAAATCGCTTGCCAGCGTGTCGAGCGTGCCCGCCTGGCTCGCGAGCAACCCGCCATTGGGTTTCGCAACCGTGGGCTGGGCCGTCGGGAAATAAATGCTGTGAAGGGCCAGCTTGAGCTCCAATTGGTGAACCTGCGGAGGCTCATTGACTTGGACGTTGCCTGAAGCATCGGCGGTGCCGCCGCGTCCGTCGTTCACCGTGCACTTCACGTTGTAAGTCCCGGGCTGCAATCCGGTGGCGTCGAACTGCGCGCTCGAGCCTGTGCCGGTAACCTGGCCGCCCGAAGCCGAGTAAGTATAGGTAAGCGGGTCGTTGTCCGGATCGTTGCCCGTGCAGGTGATTCCGGTGTGCTCGCCGGGCAGAATGGGGCTGCGCTCAACCGCCAACGAAGCCGTCGGCGGACGGTTCGGCCGCGCTTCCACCTTGATATCCGTGGCGCAGGATGCCGTGCCGCCCTTGCCGTCGCTGACTTGGGTGGTCACGGTATAGGTGCCCTCGCTCAATCCTGTCGAGTTCCAACGCGCGTCTGGGCCGGTACCATCTACCGTGCCGCTGGTCGCGGTGTAGGCTGTAGGTAAGCGGATCGTTGTCCGGATCGCTGGCATTGACATGAATCGCTACCGTGTCTCCAGAACCGGCAAACACGGAAGTCGGATTCGCGGAACACGCGGCCACCGGCGGTTGATTTACGGGCGGAGGAGGCGCTTCCTTCGGCAACCCAAAGCGCAGAACGATTCCCGTTCCCAAACGAAGGTTATCCTGCCGGGCATTCCCGCCGAGGGACGCTCCCGAGAAATTAGTCATGAGATAGTCGATTTCCGCGAAGCGCCACGCGATGTTCTTGGAAAGGACGATGTCCACGCCGCCGCCGGCCACCAGGGCAAAAGAGGTCTGGCTGGTGTTGCCGGTCATCGGGGGGCCGGCATGCGCTCCGCCGAGCAGGAATTCGGCGAACGGAACGAAGTAGTCGAATTTGCGCATATTCAGACGGGGGCCGAGCAAAAAGGTCGTCGTGCCCCCGCTGTTCGAGATTCCGTTGACGGTCCGGTTGTAGCTCAACCCGCCGAGTTCTTCGGTGAGCCCCACCCATCGCGATACGTTCCAGGTAAAGGAGCCCGACCCGCCGTAATTATTAAATGAGCCGAACGGATTGCCGGGATTGAAATTCACGTAGTTGAACATGCCCGCGATTTCAAATCGGGGCACAATTCTGCCAGGCGGCGTATCTGCGTTCGATTTGGCGCCAGCCGGAAAAGGCTTGGGCTGCGGAGCCTCCGGAAGCGCAAAAAGAGTTCGAGAAGCGGGCGTGATGTCTCCCGCGCTCGGTTTTGGCGAGTCCGTTCGCCGCTGCTGCAGCCCCCGCGCCGTCGCCATTTTGCTGGGCGCACAAAGGCAATGCAAAAAGAGCGCTCACCGCTACTGCCGCACACCAAGTACGCATAATTCTTCTCCCTCAGTTTTCTCGTTTGGAACCCAAGCCGTTCTTGTTCCCGCTGCAGGCCCGCCGATAACGCCGCCGTCCGCTCATTGGTACTAGTTTGGTCAAACACCCTTTGATTGCCGGTAGCCACCACACCACCGATAAGCTCTCCCAACTCTTTCTAAATAACTGGGAGAAAATCCAAGAAGCAACACGGACGCAGATTAGTTAGCCTATTCCAGATTTCCCTGTATCCGCAAGTCTTTCCTTCCGCATGCCAGCGGAAGCCGCCGCAACTGCTTCATCGGAATCGTAAAGGCGCAGGTCTCGGCGAGCGCGCTTCTTCATCGCGGCAAGTACCTCGTGAGTTACCGAAAATTGTGATAGGCTACCGCCACTTTCTGTGGTTGGGCCGGCTCCCGCGAAGTTTTCGAAACTTGGGCAAAGATCCGTTTGGAAGGCCGCGCAAGCTGCCTGACCTTATGTCCCGCGGCCAGGAGCGGACCACAGAAACTCGAAACTCATCTGCTATGTGGGCCGAACATGCGAACCAAAAACCCAACTCTGTTTCCTCGGACTTACTCTCGTGGCCCTGATTAAGCCTATTGTGCGCACGCGCTAATCCTCAAACAGCAACCATCCCGGCCCGCATCACGCAGGCGATCAATGAAAAGAACTCGTTGTGCTGCGGGGAAACGTGCACCCGCTGGCGCGGCGCTGAATTTGATCAGAGGGCGGTGAGCGATGGACAGCCTTTGAATCGCATGCTGCTTCTCCTGCAGCGCAGCCCGGATCAAGAAGCCGCGCTGCAGAACACTTCTCGACGACCAGCAGAATAAATCCTCACGCGAACTATCATGCGTGGCTGACGCCCGTGCAGTTCGGCCAGCAGTTTGGCCCGGCGGATGCGGACATCCAGGCGGTAACAAACTGGCTGCAGTCCCACGGCTTTCAGGTAAACGAACGTGACCGCAGGGCGGACCGTCATCGAATTTTCAGGAAGCGCTGGCGCAAGTGCGAAGCGCGTTTCACACCGAGATGCACAAGTACCTCGTAAATGGCGAGGCGCGTACGGCCAATGCCAGCGACCCGCAAATCCCCGCTGCCCTCGCGCCAGTAGTTGCGGGAGTGGTGTCGCTGAACAATTTTCCGGTGAAATCGCACGTCCTCCCGCTTGGGATCGTTTTTCCGGTCAAAGAGCAACAGGAGAAACGAGGCCGCTGACCACGATTCCGGAGTTGCGGAACCGGCAGGCTGCTTTGCTGTGGGGCCGGCGGATTTCGCGACGATCTACAATAGCGCGCCGCTGCTGAGCGGAACTCCCAAGGTTGACGGGACTGGGCAGACCATCGCCATCGTAGGCGAATCGAACATCAACGTTGCCGACGTGACCGACTTCCGGACCATCTTCAATCTGCCGCAGAACTTCTCGGCAGCAAACATCATCCTTAACGGATCGGATCCTGGCATCAACGGCAGCGAAGGCGAGTCCGATCTGGACGTGCAATGGGCGGGCGCCGTAGCCCCCGGCGCGACGATTGACTTTGTAACTTCAGCTCCAACGGAAACCACTGCCGGCATCTTTCTGTCGGCGACATACATCGTCGATAACAATCTCGCCGGCGTGATGAGCGAAAGTTTTGGCGCGTGCGAACAACTAATTGGGACGCTGAATCAGTTCCACAATTCGCTGTGGGAGCAGGCCGCAGCGCAAGGAATTACCGTCATGGTTTCTTCCGGGGACGGAGGTTCAGCAGGCTGCGATAATTTTGATACGGCACAAACAGCGACTCACGGGCTGGGCGTTAGCGGATTTGCGTCAACGCCATTCAACGTTGCAGTAGGCGGCACGGACTTTGACGAAATCAACAAGTGGACGCAGTTCTGGAGCACAACCAACGATTCCGACGAACTCAGGCGCTCGGCGCTTGGGCTACATTCCCGAGATACCGTGGAACGATTCCTGCGCGCAGTTGGGCATCACGGATGCGGAGCCTCCGCACCCCAACGGTTCACTGAACATCGTCGCGGGCAGCGGTGGCGCAAGCACCCTTTATCCCAAGCCCTCCTGGCAATCAGGCACAGGCGTCCCGCTGACAATCACCGTGATATTCCTGACGTCTCGCTCTTTGCAAGCAATGGCTTCGACAACAGTTTTTACATTATGTGCCAGAGAGATGTCACCGGGATGTTGCCGTGCATCTGAAACATTCTTTCAAGGCGTGGGGGGAACATCCGCATCATCGCCTGCGTTTGCGGGGATCATGGCGCTCGTGAATCAGAGTCAGGCGACCGCGAAAATCCGGCTCCCCGCCAGGCAATGCCAATTATGTTCTATACCAGCTGTTCAAAAAACAAGTGAAGGCGAGTCCGGCTATCAATTGCAATTCGTCGGCAGCACCTTCCGCATCTTGCACTTTTTACGACATGACCCGCGGGAACAGTGCACTGGCCAACAGCTCGACAGGTACGAATTCCGTACCATGTGCTCGGGAACTCAACGAATTGCAGCAGTAAAATGGCTGGCACAAACGGAGTTCTTGTAACGTCCGCGAATCCGGCTACGCCAGCCTATTCGACGACCACAGGCTACGATTTGGCGACAGGACTAGGTTCTGTCAACGTAGCCAATCTGGTGAAAAACTGGTCGACAGTGAGTTCGCTTCCATCAACAACGACGCTGAGCGCGACTGTCAATGGACAGAGTGCTTACATCGATCAGCGGAATAACCCACGGAACTCCTGTCAGCTTGAGCAGTACTGTCACAGCGGGACAAGGCGCTAACGGCACACCTTCAGGACAAGTCGCCATTGCTCGCCACACCAAATCCAAGCGCCGGAGCACCCGGCCCATCGCTCGGATTTGATGTTCTTACCCTTTCCAGCGGGATCGCGAACAGGCAAGTTGTTTTGCCAGGCGGAACATATTCGCTTACGGCGCATTATCAAGGTGACGGAACATTTGGCTCCAGCGATTCGACGCCGGTCATTCCTGTCAACATCTCGGCGGAGCCTAGCAAGACGCTGATTACCCTTCCGACTTTCGATCTAAACACGGGATCGGAGACTGGAAACGCGCCTACGACGCTCGTTTATGGATCGGCATATATTGGGCGTATAGATGTGGGCAACGCATCGGCGTCGTCATCATTTCCGCAGCAACCAGTTTGTAATTCGCCGAGCTGTCCAACGGGAACAATTACGCTAACGGATGCCCTAAACGGCGGAGCAGCAACTCCACTCGATGCTGGCACCTTCACTCTCAACAGCTCAGGCTTTACAGAAGACCTTCCTATTCAGCTTCTTGGGGGAACCCACCAATTGTCCGCTACCTACAGCGGGGACAGTAGTTTTAAAACGAGCTCAGGGACCTATGCAGTTACAGTCACACCGGCCGCGACGAGAATCTTGCCTCCAAATCCCCCCATGCCACCTAACGTCTCGACGCCGTTTTCCCTCTCCGTCATAGTGAACCCAAACGCTTTCGGGGTGATGCCCAGTTGTAATCTGACGTTCTTTGATGGTTCGACGGCCATACCCGGAACGCCTACATGCGCATGGCAGGCAAACGGCCCGTTTCTTTACGTGTCGCTGCCCATCGCACAAACGGCGGTGGGAACGCACACGTACACCGCGAAGTTCAACGGCGACACAAACTATTCACCCTCCACATCCGCGCCCATGACCACCAGAGTGTTCTACGGCACTACAACTTCACTGTCCCCTGATTCAAGCAATATTCAGTACGGCACCAGCATCACGCTCACGGCCGTTGTGCATTCCAATATCGCGCAAGGCCCTGCTATCACTCAGTCCGTGAATTTCTTGTTTGACAACGATCCGGTCAGCGGCACGGTCTCGTATACCCCTTTTACCGACTCTTCTGGAAACGTCGCGCTACGTGCTTCACTCACCACAGTTCCGCAATCCTCTGGCTTTTACACGGCTAATTTCGTCGGAGACTCCAACTACTCTCAGAGCGGAGCACTCGTAAACGTCACCGTGAACATTCCTGATTTCAATCTGTCTGCCAACCTTCCCGTTTCGTCCATAACCGCAGGCAGTTCCGCCATGGCTACCATTACCGTTACTCCGGCAAGCAATGCCTCCAGTCCAGTTACGCTAGCATGTCCCCCTGTGAACCCGCTTCTAGGTCAGACCCAACCGCTTGGCATTTCCTGTAGCTTTTCACCTGGCAGCGTCAATCTTAGCGGTGGATCAGCCGCGGCGTCGACCCTCACGATTTCGACTCTCGCCCCCTCGTCTAGCAACACAACAAGTTTCGATCCGCCGCAGCTCCCCCCTATTGCTTTGCCACTGCGCCCCAACTGGCCCTTGCTCCTTGTACCGATCCTTCTATTACTACTCTTGCTTTTGCTTTCTAACGACTCTGAGCGGAGCCGCCTTGCCACTGCAGCTGCACTCGCTTGCAGTTTGTGCCTTCTCCTTGGCTTCTTCGGGTGCGGCGGAGGATCGGCCTCAGTCGGAGGTCTCCCCGGCGGCGGCGGACCTGTGTCGACATCCATTACTGTGACCGCTTCCAGTGTCAAGGTCCCTTATAGTTCTATTTCGGGGGGCGCCGTCAACCTCACGGCGAACGTCACCGCCTCCAAAACACCGGGAGGAATGGTCACATTCGTCGTAGATGGGAATACACGGTACACCGCCCCAGTTCCGGTTGCCGGTGGAGTCGCACAATTCCAACTCACTGGGCTTTCAGTGGGCGTTCACGCCATCAGCGCTCAGTATTCTGGTGACACAAATACATTGGGGTCCCAAACGAAAGGAAGCTTGAATGTGGCTGTTACTGGCCAAACGGAAATAGGCATCCAAGGCACTACTGGCGGTCTTATTCACGCCACCGCGGTTAATTTCACCCTGCAGTAGCATCGGTTTTTCAAGGCAAGGCGGGCGGAGCCAGGTGTCAATCCTTGCGGCTTTCACTTCACAACACGGGACTTAAAGACTTTTAGAATCCGCACTTACAAAAAAACGTGGGGTGGGGCCCCCCTTCCAACGCCGGACGTCGCGGCGCCAACTCGCGTTACACTACTGGCCTGATGCTGCATAGCACGATGCTTGACACCAACTGGCTGGGTCGGCCGCGATCGATTGCGGCGGTCTTGCTTGAGTCGGATGGTCATCGCGCGATTCTTGATCCTGGGCCGGCCTCGACGCTTCCGGCACTTCGCGGACTTCTTAGCGCGCGCGGCATCGACGTTTCGGATCTGAATGCCATTTTGCTCACGCACATTCATCTGGATCATGCGGGCGCGACGGGTGCGCTCATCAAGGAAAATCCCAACCTGGAAGTGTACGTCCACAAAGCCGGCATGCGGCACATGGCCGATCCCTCAAAACTGTTAGCGAGCGCCGAGCGGCTTTGGCCGGGAGAATTGCAGCACTTGTTCGGTGAAACGCTTCCCGTTCCGTTTGGAAATTTGCGCATTTTAAGCGGCGGAGAAACGCTCGCTCTTGGAAGCCGCAACCTCGACGTTATTTACACACCGGGCCACGCATCGCATCACGTTTCTTATTTCGATTTGTCGGATGGAACAGCATTTGTCGGAGATACGGCGGGATTCCACATCGAAGGCGAGCCTTATGCGGTGCCGCTCGCTCCGCCTCCGGATATTGACCTCGAGGCTTGGAACGCTTCCCTGGACGCCATCGCGGCGCGCCAGCCCGAGCGGCTCTTCCTCACCCATTTTGGCTACTCGGCCGATCCTGCCGCGCACATTGCAAAATATCGAAAGAATTTGCAGCGCTGGAGCGCTCTTGCCGCAAATACTTTGCGCAAGTTTCCAGCTGAGCGTGGCAGTCTCGAAGAGTTCGTCTCCGCCACGACCGCCGAGATCCGGCAGCACGTCGCCGGCGCCGAGGCCGAACATTATATCTTCAACTGCGGCCTCAACCTCTCCTGGCTGGGACTGGCACGCTACCATCGCAAGAGCGCCGAAGCCGCGGCCACGGCGCCGCGCGTTTGACGCCATAACATCACAGCCCTAAGATGGGGCTCGCCTAAAGGAAAAATACGCGGCGCAAAATGAAGCGAAGAAATGTAAGAGAGGCCATCGCGTGAGCTTTGTCTGGACGAGACTCCCTCTCAGGGTTGTATCTCTGGTTGCTGCCCTCGTCTTTCTCGTCACGCCGCCGCTTGGTGCACAGTCCTCGGTAGGCGATGTTTCGTTCGCCAATTCCGGCGCACCCGCCGCCCAAAAAGATTTTCTCCGCGGACTTGCCCAGCTTCATAACTTCGAGTACGAAGACGCGGCCGCGGCTTTTCGCAGAGCGGAGGAGATAGATCCAGGTTTCGCCATGGCTTACTGGGGGGAAGCCATGACGTTCAATCACGCGATCTGGGAGGAGCAAAATCGCCGCGCCGCGCGCAACGCGCTGGAAAAACTGGCGCCCACGCCCGAAGAGCGTCTGGCGAAGACAAAAACCGAGCGGGAAAAAGATTATCTACGCGCGGTGGAGATTTTGTATGGCGAGGGCGAAAAATACGATCGGGACGCGCGCTATGCAGATTTTATGCGCGGAATGCACGAGAAATATCCCGCCGATATCGACGCCACTTGTTTCTACGCGCTTGCCCTGCTTGGCACGGCTCACAATGGCCGCGACGTACCGACGTACATGCGCGCAGCCGCTCTTTTGGAAGATGTTTTCTACGCGCACCCGGGGCATCCGGGCGCGGCCCATTATCTGATTCATTCTTTCGACGATCCCACGCACGCCATCCTGGGCCTGCGGGCCGCCCGGGCGTATTCGAAGATCGCGCCCGAAGCCCCTCACGCGCAGCACATGACTTCGCATGTTTTTCTCGCTCTCGGAATGTGGGACGACGTCGTAAGCGCGAACGAAACCGCCACGGGGATCATCAATACCAAGCGCGTCGCCGGAGGCAAGCCGCCGCAGTCCTGCGGACACTATAATTTGTGGCTCGAGTACGGCTATCTGCAGCAGGGACGATTCGCGGACGCCATGCGCATTCTTTCCGCGTGCCGCAGCCAGGCGGAGGAGCAATCCGCGGCGGGGCATAACCACGGCGCCGTTGACCCGGACAATACCGCCGCCGGTTCTTTCACCCAGATGCGCGCGCATTACTTGATCGAGACGCGCGATTGGAGCGGCGAAGCTGCAACCTGGAAGCTTCCTTCCGGGGCATCGGCCTGGACGCAGCTCATGTTCGGGTACACCGACGCGCTCGCAGCTCTCCACCGAAGCGATGCAGCCGCAGCGCGCACGCTCCTGGCGCAAATGCAATCGCTGGGGCCGCAATTGAACGCCGACCTGGACAGAGAGAGGTATTCCGCAGACAACTGGATGCGGAAAGTACCCGGCATATTGACCGATCAGATCCAGGGTTTGGTTTTCTTGCGAGACAATGCAGTGGATAAAGCTGCTGCCGCTCTTCAGAAGGCCGCGGACGAGGAGGCCTCCCTTCCTTCGGCGTTCGGCCCGCCACTGATTGCCAAGCCTTCGCATGAATTGCTCGGCGAGTTTCTTCTCGAAAGCGGCCGCAACCAGGAAGCGCGCACCGCGTTTGAGACCGCGCTCTCGAGGGCACCACGGCGTGTGCAAGCGCTCCTCGGCCTGCAGAAGTCACAGACGCTTTTAAACGATTCCGCCGCCATGCAGACCGGCGCAGCCCTTCAACAGATTTACGGCCATGCGGATCACGCTCTGAAAATTCCAGCCGCCCCGGCGCAATAAGCCCACCGACAAAGGGATGTAAAAACAAAAAAAAAGCGCGCGCTCGGCGCGGTTTGCAAGAGTCACCAGTCACGAGCCACTTTGCCTCTTCACTTTCGCAGTTTCGAAATGGAGGCCTATTTCATCGCTTGCAGCGCCGGTTCCAGCCAGGAGAAGAGAAACTGGTTGATGCCCGGGAACTGCGCCGCCAACAAACTAAAAACCGGGATGGCCGCCGCGGACGCGAACTTTATCCAGAAATCCATTCCGAGCTCTCCTGGCGCAGTGGATGTGAGGCGGCTGAGAATGGCTTCGCGATGCATTCCCGCGTAAACATAGCCAACCAAACCACCCATGACCACTAGCAAGACGACGGCGAGCGTTTGCAGAGCGGGATGCGGTTCGAACGGATACGTGTTCATCGAAAGCACGATAAAGACATACATACCGCCGGCAGCGATCACCAGCGTGCGAAGGCGAAGCAGCACGCTAACCAGGAAATTCACGTAGACCAGTGCTACGTACTCTTCCGCCAGCGCGCGATATACGGGCAAGGGGATCTTCGCGATGCGGTCGTCCGAAGAGACCACGGGCGCTTCTTCCTCGTCCCAAAGAGGCTTCAACATGCCATTGATCAGGACCGCAGCGGTCTTGGCCATTTCTTTCTGAAGCGATTGCACACCGGTCATGAGCTCTTTCAGCTGTTTGCCCTTCACGGAATCTTCGCGGAGCCACGCCAGCGCCTTATTCCACCATCCGTACTTCTCGTCGTCTTCTTGTTTCGGAGTTTTCGTGACAATTTTCGCGTAGCTTTCGAACGCTCTCTGTTTTACATCGAGTGTCTCCCGGATTTGTTTGCGCGCGGAGCGCCGGGCGTTCTCCTTCATCGGAGTATTCCAGTTTTCCACGAGCGCGAGCAGCCGCGTCAGGTTCTCCATGGCCCGGTTCATCACTTTGTAGGTTTCCCGCAGCGTGCTTCCTCCCGGGTTCCAAAACGAGTGCCAGGAGAGATCCTTCATCCGGCTGAACGCGGATCGCAGGGGAAAACGGTCGAGGCCAGCCAGGACCTGGTGGCACTTCTGCCATGTCTGCACCAGCTTCATCAAACCTCCCAGAAGCGCGGCGACCATCAAGCACAAAATCACCGTGTATCCCCAGTCGAATGCGGTTCCTTCCACTGATTGCACCGGAAGGTCGCGGCCCATTGCGATCAGCGACACAACGCCCAGGCCAGCCACGGGAATCACGACTGACCTTGCGAAATAAAGCGGGTGCGCTGTTCTTCTGAGATCCTCCCCTTCGTCGTCGCTGATGCGATAGGAATCGATCGAGAGATCATCTTTCTCCGGCAACCTGGGCCGCCTTAAATCGACGAGACACACTCCGCGCAAGCTCATCCACATCCACCAGTAAGCCGCGGCCATCAGTAGCAATACAGGGAGCACCGGAGACACGCCGGACGTGATGTGCAACATTCGCGGGGACCAATACACGCGCAAGCGTCCAGAAGGAATCCAGGTGAGCATGAGCTGAAAAACGGTCATGGCGCAAATCAAGCCGAAGAACACACGGGCAACCGCGCGTTCGCCGCGCAACTTGTACAAGTCCCACATCGTGACCGCAACGAAGAGCGGGTACGGCAACCACAGCAACGGGGTGAGCCCGGGTAATCCCGCCCAAGTCACCCGCGGACTCCTTGTGCACATGACAAGGACAAATGCAGACGATAGGGCGAGCGCGCCCAACGCGAGGATGATTGCGCCGCGACAATCCGTGTTTCTGGTAAATTGCGCGCGATCCTCAGAGTCGGCCAGAATGGAACCCGTCCAGCTGAAAACGGCGTGAATGACCAGCAGGAGGAAGCAGAGACAGTACGCGATGTTCCATGCTGGCGGAGTACGCAGCTTCGCTTGCCATATATCCGCCGTGGAAAGGAGACCATACGAGTCGGAGGAGCCGGCGGCGGTTTCCAGAGTGCTCACAGGCTTGCCATCCAGATTTAGAGAGGCAATGGGTACTTGTCCGTCCGCTGACTGAAGGCCTCTGCCATTGAGTCCAGCGATAGGCCAAAAGCCATCGCGCCCGAGAATGGTCAGCCACATCAGCGGACGCTCCTCGCAGTAGTCCGAGGCGGGATCTGACGGTGGACCGAGATTCGGGGATCCGTACTCGGCATACGGCGCGTAAGGAACGCTGCTCGCGGACAATCCTGGCGTGGATTTCTGCGGCAAGGCATTGCCCGCTGAAGTCTTAGTATCCGCAGCAGGCACAGGACTCCAGCCTTTTTGTTCCTCGTCCTGCACCGAGAGAAGGCCAGTCATGGCGTTGAAAGTTCCCGCGCTCAGACTGCTGACAAAGAGCCGGTCCTCATGCCAGAGCATGGAGTCTTTCTGCCTGCAGAGTCTGTCGCTCAAACCCGGGCTCAGTGAGTAACTATTCAGGCCCAGCACCCCTCGCAGTGCAGGGTCACCTTCTCGTGCGAAAAGCAAGTCGGGAGCCGTGATGACCACCCGGCCCTGAGCGTAGGCCTTGCGCAAGTAACTTGCTAGAAAAAGTTCATCGAGAGGATCGGACGCGAGAAGCAGAGTGAATTTGATGTCGTGCTTCTGCAATTCGCTCACAACCCCTAGCATCACAGCTTCCTGGGAAAGCGACATTTGTGACACCGCATAGGGCGCAACAGTGTCGTCGTCGTTTCCGTTTTCCTCGAGATTCGACGGTAGCGTTGAAACGCCGCCGGGGTTGGAGGCACTGGGCGCCTGCGTAGCTGTGGCCTTCTGGTACGCGGCACGAAAATAAGAGATTTCTCTGGGGAAATGCAGATTGAGGACGTTTTGATCAAGCCGATGACCGGCGTTTTGGTTCTGGACTCCCGCAGGCTGCGTCCGCGCGGACTTTGCCGGACCGTGGCCGTTGGAGCGGACCGCCGCGCCGAAAACGGTCTCGTCTTCGGAGAGGATGGCGACTTCGTAGGGGAGATAGCCGCGGTCGGAGGCAAATTGCAGGAACTCGTCGCGCGCGTATTCATCATTCTCCTGGAAGGAAGCGAAATACGAACCGGAGCTGAGCCCCTGCTGGAACCACCGCATACTGTTCGTCGCAGTGACCGTCCCGCTATAGATGAATTTCTCGCTGAAGATTCCTTGCGCCTCAGAACGCTTCAGTTCCGTGCCGAGCGACTCCAGCGAGCCGGAGAATGAGGGGCCAAGAATTAACAGTGGCTGCTTCGCGGCGTCGGCGGCGATGGGCGTTCCGCGAATCTCCCGAATGATCTTCAGCGTATTGCGGAATTGTGTTTTGTTCAGGCCTGCCGTGGGAGTTTCGCCTACGACCAGAACGAAGAGCGGGCCTTTCGGCAAAACTTCCCCTTGTGGCGAGGGTGGATTCACCGCCCGCGAATCGCTTGGAACGTCCGGCTTTTCGGATTTGCCGGCGGGCTTTTCGCTGCGTCGGAAGATCATAAGCCCAGGATACGATTCTCTTTGCGTTTGCTCATCGCGTTCTTCCCGCCTGGTTTTCAAATCCGATGCTTCGGGGTGTTGCGTGCGGTCCCAGGGCATGATGGCGCGGTCAAACACGTAACCCTTCATCTGTGCAGCCTGCTGCAGCGCTTCCGCGCTGCGATCGAAGAAAAGTCCCAGGCGCGTATGCACCGGATCGGGAAGAATGGCGATGACAAATTGCACGGGCTCGCGTTGCGGCTGACCGGGAGCTGCTTGAATCGCTTTGAAATATGAGGTGAGGTCCGTTTCCCTGCCGGAGTCCGTCTCTTCTACTCCATAAAATTCCTTGATTTTTCCGGCAAATTTCTCAAGGTAGGGGGTTTTGGGAATGCTCTTCTCCGTGGTTGCCGCGCTGGATTTCCGCGCGCTTTCTGTTCTCTGCGAGGCCGGCGCGGAGGCTCCCGGCCCCGCGAGGCGCAGCATTCCGCTGATCAGCAAAAACGCCGCAAGAAACAGGCCGCCTCTCTTCATCGTTCACCCGTCCGATGGACCGCGAGGGACTCCAACACACAGCACAAATCGAGTATTTTGCATGGCGGAAAGATCGCGCCGCCAACTGACCCGCGAGCAGAGCTGGAACCCTGTGAAGAGTAGTGCGAGAAAAAGCGCAGGCGTTTCAATAGGAACTGTGCTTGGACATCCAGCGTGGGAGTAGCCGGCTAGCGGGAGCTTGCCAGCTTGGCGCCGGGCTGAGGCGCCTACACGGTCGTTTCAGAGGACGATATTTCGGGCGTATTGGCTGCAGGCTCTGCGGCTGGCGCCGTCTGGGCCTCGAGCCGTGCGGAAAGCACTTCCACCAGCAAATCCACGAGCTTTTTCGCTCCGCTGCCATCGGAATCTTTGTCCGGGTTGTACTGCGCCACGGAAACGCCGAGCAGATTTCTGTGCTTCACAAATTCGCCGAGGGCCGCGCGCACATCTTCCAGGCGCAGTCCGCCGCTGGCGGGCACGTTTACCGGGGGAAATTCCTCTTGCGCAATCACATCCGTGTCCAGATGCAGGACAAACTCGTGCGCGTCGGCGTGCACGTAAGCAAGCCCGTCGTGGGCCGCAGCGCTTCCGCCTTTCGTCTGAATAGCCGCCGCATAAACGTGACGCATTGGCGATTTGCTGAGGAATTCCTGCTCGGGCGGGTCGAGCCGATCAATCCCAAAGAGGGTTACGTCCGGTTCGCGCACGAGAGGCGACTCGCCCCAGAAGCGCACCAATTCCGGAGCGCCTCTCCCGATCACGTGCGCCACAACCATTCCATCAATGCGCCCCGAAGGCGTAGACGCCGGCGTGTTCAAATCCGCGTCGCGATCAAACCACAATAGATTTACATGCTTGTAGTAGCGGCGCACGCCCGTCAAAAGGCCGATGACTTGCGCGCAATCGCCGCCGAGAACCAGCACGAGGGCGCCGCTCTTCACGGCGAGTTCGGCGCGAACCTTCAGGTCATTGAGGCCCGCGACGATTTCTTTCAGATTGCGCGCCCGTCTATGTTCGTCATCGTCGGCAAAGAGCCGTGGCGCGCAGTCGCCGTGATCGATTACCTCATAGCCCGCGCTTTGCAGCCGCTCGACCAGCCCCGCCGCTCGCAACGCCGCGGGCGCTTTCTCGCTCCCCGCCAGAAACGCGGCCGCACTTGATGGCGCGCCAATCAAGGCAATCTTCTTCGGTTGACGGACGATTTTGACCGCCAAGATTTTGCTCCTTGTGTTGTGTGTTCCCGCCTACCGCGCCGGGTCGATTGTAAACTGCGCGGGCCAAATACCCGCTGCTGCATCCTAATGACGCTACAAAATCTTCAGCGCCGCGGCGCCGGCGCGATCGTCGCCAGTTCCGGAGGCAGCGTGAATCGCACATCCTCGCGGATCAGATCGAGGTCGCGTTGATCCGTAAATCCGCACTCCGCAAGCCGCTGGCTCACTTGCTCGACGAGCACTTCGGGAGCGGAAGCGCCCGCCGTCAAGCCCACGCGCTTTACGCCTTCGAGCCACTTCACATCGATATCCATTGCCGAATCGATGAGCTGGGCCTTCACGCCGCTGCGCTGCGCCACTTCCACCAGGCGATTCGAATTCGAGCTGTTCGGCGAGCCCACCACCAAAATCAAATCCACGTCCTTGGCCACTTGCTCGACGGCTTCCTGGCGGTTCTGCGTCGCGTAGCAGATATCATCGCTCGCGGGGCCCTTGATGGCGGGAAACTTTTGCCGCAGCCGGGACACAATTTCTTGGGTGTCGTAAAGGCTGAGCGTGGTCTGCGTCAGGAACGAAAGCTTTTCCGGGTCATCCACTTCGAGCGCGTCCACCGCCGCAACCGAATCCACCACGATGGTGCTCTCCGGGGCCTCGCCTGAGGTCCCAACAATTTCCTGGTGGTCCTTGTGGCCAATCAAAATGATGGTGCGCTTTTCGCGCGCGAATTTCAGGGCTTCTAAATGCACTTTGGTGACCAGCGGGCAGGTCGCATCGATCACTTTCAGTGCGCGGTCCTTGGCTTCCTGGCGGACCGGCGGGGGCACGCCATGCGCGCTGAACACCAGCACCGCTCCATGCGGCACATCCGCGATGGACTCCACAAAAATCGCTCCGCGTCGGCGCAACTGCTCGACCACATACGTGTTATGTACGATTTCGTGATGCACGTAGACGGGCGCGCCGTACGCTTCCAGCGCCAGCTCGACGATATCCACTGCCCGTACCACTCCCGCGCAGAACCCCCGCGGCCGTACCCTCAGCAATACCTTCCCATTTGTGGCAGTCTGCATCGTTATCCTAAGTGAGTAATTTCTGAACACTCTATCATACCCTACGGCGCGCCCCGCCCGCACCGGGTTTCCTCATCCGGGGCCAGGTCAGGTTCCGATTACCGCGATTAGTAGCCACCATGGCGGGAACTAACGCACTTGACCCTCTCGGCTGGTGGCGCTAGTCTGCGAATAATCGCAAGAGGACGAAATGATGAAACACCACAGCGCAAGACCCAATGTCCGTGGTCTCTGTGGGATTATCTGCCTGTTATGTATTCTGCTGCTCTCCGTTCTGCCGGTGACCGCCGATGCTCAAGTTGAGCTGAGAGCGGATAAGCAAATCCTCCATGAAGCAGCACGTCCTTGGACTATAAAAAAGGGACCTGGAGGCTCAGTTTACGTCCTGACTCGCTCAGTGAAACCGCCCAGCTCGCTTTGGATATCGGATTACTCCGGGTCTTCAATGCGTATGATTAGCGGGGAAGGATCGGAGCCCACAGACCTGCGCGTCCCGAAGGACTTTGCGGTAGACCGCGATGGAAACGCGATTGTCGTGGACGCAGGCTTGATAAAGACTTTTTCCACCGAGGGAAAGCTGCTCAGTTCCTTTCCGTCAGATCGGCCGGAATCCGTGGGCGTTTTGAGTGACGGCAGGATTCTTGTCAGCGGGTTGCCGAAAGATGGCTTGATCTACGTCTTTGATCATCACGGAAAGCTGCTTGGGCATATCGGCGAACCCGTGAGGGTTGAAGATGCCCCTGGTCCTGGCTTTAACGCGGTGCTTAATGTTGGAAACATCGTCGTAGATGACGATGACAACATTTATTACGTCTTTCGATTCTTGCTCACCCCTACGGTCCGGAAGTACACCGTGGAGGGAAAGCTAGTAGCCGAATGGCATCCGGAAAGTGCCTATTTGGACCAAGCCATTGAACGGGCCAAAAAAACATACGAAGCGAATAAGGTAAAGGGGGCCCCCGGAGGGAATTGGGTATTGACCGCTGGAGCGTTTGACACCGAGACGAAGACACTTTGGGTAGCTTCGGGACCTCATGTCTTGCAGCTCGATAGTTCAGGAAAGACGATTCAGGATTTCGAGCTTTTCCTGCCGGGAGGAGGGCCACCACTTCAAGCGCAGGGGCTTATCGTGGATCGAGATTTAATTCGTGCCGCGACGCCCCTTCATGGAACTTTCGAATTCTTGAAGCCACGCTGACCCGCTACTCCTCATCCCATTGTGCGCCATCGGTTTCCGATCGGGCCTGCCGAGTGTCCGTGAGCAATGGAATGTTCGCCAAAATATGGCTCTTGGATCGGCTGGTGCGAACCGGAGACCTCTATTGAGGCGCTACTGCCCGAAGTAGTAGCCGTCGCGGGCTTGAACGACGAGGTCTTTCTGCTTTGGAACGACGAGCTGAATCTTGTGATAGCCGACCGTGTTGCCCTTGTCTGGCGTGTAGGCAAGGCTGTATTGGTTTCGCAAATCCTCTTGAATCTCCGCGTAAATCTTGTCCACGGTATCCTTCTTGGAGACCTTGAAGAGCCGCCCGCCGGTTTCTTTTGAAATTTGCTCGAGGATTTTCTTGCCGTCGGGGCGCTCTTCCTGCCGAGGATACCTGCTGCCACCACCGCGGCCGCCTCGGCCACCGCCCATCGGGCCGCCCATTCTGAATCCGCCCGGACGGCTACCTTCTTCCTCGTCGGCAAATAAAATGGAGTAGACGATGGTGTCGGCGCGCTGGGCTGTGGCGATCGCCTCCGCCAAAGTCTCTTTGCTGCCGCGATCCACGCCGTCGGAAAGGATAATCAGCGCTTTGCGGCCTTGCTGCTTGCTCATCAGCTCATCGGAGGCCAGAAAGATCGCATCGTAAAGCAGCGTTCCGCCGCCGCGTGAGCCTCGGCCGCGCCCTCCTCGACCTCCACCGCTGCCGCCTCCGCCACTGCCTCCGCCGCTGTTGCTGCCACCGCTTCCCTCGAATGGAGGTGTCGATAGCTTTTGCAGCGCTGCCTGCAACTTGGGCCGCGAGGGAGTGAAATCCTGCAACAGCTCGACTTCATGGTCGAAGTGAATCACGAACGCCAAATCCTTGTCCTGGCGCAGTAGCTGATCGAGAAAGCTGTAACTCGCGCTTCGCTCCTGATCCAGCACTTTCCGCTGGCTCAGGCTGGTATCCACCAAAAGCCCCAGCCGCAGCGGCAAACCGCTTTCGTGCGCAAAATAATTGATGGTCTGCGGACGCCCGTCTTCATCCAACTGAAAATCGTCTTTGGTCAGGTTCGGGATGATTTTTCCGTGCTTGTCGCGAACCGTGGCCAGCACGCTGACGGTTTTGACTTCGACCGCAATCTTTTGCTGTCCTTCCTGTGGTCGCTTGAGTTCTGGCTGTGGTTGTTCCTGTTGCCGCGCCGGCGGCTGTTCCTGCGCCTGAACCGGCTGCTGAGACTGTTGAGCGCAAAGCTCTCCCCCCGCCGCCACCGCCACCAAGATCAAGAGCGCTGTCAGGCTCGCGCGCCAGTCCAAGACAAGGCCTTACCTGTTTCTCGCCAAGAGCCGAAGATTTAGTCATGCTTTTCCAAGCTCAGCCAATAACGGACAGCTGCGTTCCATCACTAGTTCATTCATTTGAAGTGGAAAGTTCCCGTGCACGCACCATGATAGGACGCCGTCCGGCACAATTTGGTTGACCCGCTTGTGTGCAACGCGCTGCGCTTCGGCCGAGCCGAACTCTGCGGAACTCCGGCGCCAGGCCGCTTGCCAAATTGGCGCTCCAGAAGCAACGGCCGCCGCTATAACATGCCCTCAACATGAACACACAAATGGCCACGGAAATGAATGTTGTGCCCGTAGTTCTCGAAGGCCGCCATGTGCGTCTGGAACCTCTCTCGCAGGCGCACCATGCCGACCTCGCCGCCGCCGGCCTCGGCGGAGAACTCTGGCGCTGGATTCCCACTCCCGTCCGCACGCCCGAAGAAATGTCCGCCTACATTGCCACCGCGCTGGACGAACAAGCGCGCGGCGTCTCCTTGCCCTTCGCGCTGATCGAAAAAGCCAGCGGCCGGGCCATCGGCAGCACGCGCTATGGCAACATCGACCGCGCGCATCATCGCGTCGAAATTGGCTGGACCTGGGTCGCACCCCCCTGGCAGCGCACCGCCGTGAACACAGAAGCAAAGTATCTTCTGCTGCGGCATGCATTCGAAACGCTCGGGTGTATTCGCGTCGAGCTGAAAACCGATTCGCTCAACGAACGCTCCCGCAACGCAATCCTGCGCATCGGGGCCCGCGAGGAAGGCACCTTTCGCAATCACATGATCACTTCTACCGGACGCATCCGGCATACCGTTTACTTCAGCATCCTCGATTCGGAATGGCCGGCGGTGAAATCCGGCCTTCAATCCCGGATGATTCCCTAAACCGGCGGGCCGTGCCAAGCCGTTTACCAATGCACGTCACGGCTGATTCCAGGTAGGTACGCACGCCTGCCTTGAGTAGACTATTAAGTAGGCTACGAGCGGTTCCTCTGCTGGTGCCAAGTGTGCAGGCCCGGCTACGCTGCCGCAGTAGAGTTGTCTCGGGAGGCTACAGGTTCGCGAAACCTGGTGTTCACCCTGAGATCTGCAGCGAACGAAGCCACTAACGGAGAGTCTTGTGCCCCCTTCCGATGCCAGCAATCGCCGCCGCAGCGAACGTGTGATGCTGCAGATACCCGTTAAGGTTCTCGCCGAGACAGTGGACCGTGCTCAGGTTCAGGAAGAGACCCACACTCTGGTCGTCAACGCGCATGGGGGCTTGTTGAAATTGAAAGCAGAACTCCTCGTGGGTCAGCCCATTGTTCTGGTGAATCCGCAATCCGGGATGGAGCAGAGCTGCCGTGTGGTGCGCATCGACCAAGCGGGATCAGGCTCTTTTGCGGTAGCCTTCGAGTTTGACCGTCCATCACCCAAATTCTGGCCAGTTGTTTTTCCGCCCAAGGATTGGGAACTCCCGAGGACCTGATGGATTGGCGTTTCGTGCGCAAGAGTCTGCCCTAGCGCAAGTCTTTTTCCCACCGCAACTTTCCAATGCAAGCAGGGTCAATAAAGCGGAGGACCAATGTGTCTCCTCGGTTTCCTGTTGCTTCAGCTGATCCACGGCTGAATTCGTTCCTTCAGCTCAATCTCCAGCGCCCGCGCAGACTGCGCTAAACTATCGCCCATCTCATGCGGCTCCCCTCCGCCATTTCCAATAAGCTGCGCTGCTGGTCTTTCTATGTGTTCGCCTGTTATCGCGGAACCGGCGGCAGACCCAGCTTCATCGCCGAGGATTGGAGTGAGGTGCGTCTTTCGCTCCCGTTTTCTTGGCGCACGCGCAACTACGTGGGCACCATCTTCGGCGGCAGCATCTATTCCGCCGTGGATCCCATCTACATGCTCATGCTGATTCATCGGCTCGGGAAGGACTACATCGTGTGGGACAAGTCCGCCTCGATTCAGTTCAAAAAGCCCGGTCGAGAGTCATTGCACGCGAGGTTTATCGTGGATGATGAGGAGCTCGCAGCCATCCGCGCCGCACTCGAGACGCAGCGCTCCATCGATCGCACCTACTCGATCGAGTTGCAAGACTCCGCCGGAAACGTCTGCGCTACCGTGGAAAAACTGATCTATATTCGTCGCCGCTAGAGCGCATGCGTAGGATCAAGGAAGCAAGCCGAACACCACCACACTGTTTGGCGTTCCCACATACACCTTGCCATTAGCCACCATGGGCGTGATGAATTTGTTGTCGCTGAACTGGTCGCGGCTATTGGCTGCTTGATTCGAGTTGTAAAGCTCGCTCGTCAAATTTGTCGCGTCGTACGCATCAGCGCGTCCTTCCCCGCTCCGACCGAGAGATGCAGCGAAGCTAGCGGAGCCCTCCGCCGATCTTACTTTCTTGCCTCCATAGCCTCCTGCCTCTATTCTCTTCCTCCTATGCTCCTTAAAGATCAAGTCGCGCTCATCACCGGCTCGGGCCGCGGCATCGGCCGTGCCATCGCCAAGCTTTTTGCCACCGAAGGCGCTTCGGTATTCCTGACGGCGCGCACCGATGCGGAGTTAACCGCCACCGCCAAAGAAATCTCCGGCTTTGGGGGTTCTGCTCACTACTCCCTCGCCGATCTCGCTCGCGAAGCCGATTGCATTCGCATCGTCTCGGAAGCGCGCGCAAATTTTGGAAAGATCGATATCCTCATCAATAACGCCGGCCACTATGGTCCCGTGGTTCCCGTCGAAGACTATCCGCTCGCGGAGTTCGACAACGTCATTGCTGTCCACCTGCGCGCCGCATTCCTTCTCAGCAAACTCGTCCTTCCGGAAATGTACGCGCGCAACTCCGGCGTCATTCTGAATATCTCCAGCCTGTCTGCGAAAGCAGCTTTCCCGTGGGGTTCCGCTTACGCCGCCGCAAAAGCGGGCATGCTCGGCCTCACCCGCATCACTGCCGCCGAAGCCGCACGCAAAGGTGTGCGCGTCAACGCCATTTGCCCCGGCCCGGTCACCGAAACGCGCATGTCCGAAGGAGCTCGGCAACACTCTCGCCATTAAACTTGGCGTCAGTCCCAAAGAGCAGCTCGCTGGCTTCTTGAATACGATTTTGCAGGGCCGTGGACAAACAGCCGATGAAGTTGCCCGCGCCGCGCTTTTTCTCTGTTCGAATCAATCCAGCGCGATCACCGGCCAATCCATCAACGTCGACGGCGGCGCCGCCTTCTTCTGACGCTTTTTCTAAAAGCGCAATTGTAGGGGCGGGGCTTGCCCGCCCGGTAGTTCTCAAGGAGTCGAGGTTGGCAAAATCTGAATCGTATGCATCCAGGTCTCCACTAATCGAGGCCAGCTAGTGATGGGAAGCTCCGTCCGGCGCAGCCCATACCCATGTCCGCCCTGCGCGTAAAGATGCATTTCCGCGGGCACCTTCGCGTTCTTCAGAGCCATGAAATACACGACGGAGTTTTCGACATGCACGGGATCGTCCTCGGCCTGCGCGAGAAACGTCGGCGGAGTCTGCTCCGTCACGTGAATGTCCGCAATGGGCGCGAAGTTCTGCTCTGCAATCGCGAGATAGCCCGGATAAATAATCACCGCAAAATCGGGACGGCAGCTCAGCTCGTCCGCGGCGTCGATCGGATCGTAGATACGTTTATCGAAATGCGTGCTGAGCGCAGCCGCAAGGTGGCCGCCCGCGGAAAAGCCGAGCACGCCGATGCGGTGCGCATCAATGTTCCACGCCGATGCGGTGCGCATCAATGTTCCACTCCGCCGCGTGCAAGCGAACAATCCCAAGCGCGCGCTGCGCATCCTGCAGCGCGGCCGCGGATTTCGGATACGGCCCGGGTTCCGGCACGCGGTACTTTAACAACACACAGGTGATGCCCGCGGAATTCAGCCAGTCGCACACTTCGGTTCCTTCGAGATCGATCGCCAAAATGCGGTACCCGCCTCCGGGAAAAACAACAACCGCGGCGCCGGTGCTCTTGCCCGCAGGCGTGTAAAGAGTCAGCGTCGGCTCCGAGACGTTGCCGATTCGAATCACGCGCTTCCCCGCAACAACATGGTCCTTCGCCGTCGTAGTGTCGCTCTCCGGCGCTGGATTAACCGGAGCTCCGGGCGCCCCGTGCAGCCACACCGCAAGGGTCGTGTGCCCGGGCGCGGGCGGCCACCCCGGCGTCTGCGCGAACAAATTGGGAGACGAGCCAGCGACGACAGCAAGAAAAATCAAGAAGTGGCGCAAAGTGAAGTCCCCCTAGCTGAATTTGGCGGCGCTAATCCTAGCACGGAGCATCGATGCCCAGAACTTTTGACCGCGCGCCTTGCCAGCTCCAGTGATTCTTGGTAATTCTCCGCGCCTTTGCTATGCTCCTCGAATTCGTTTTCAAAAAAAGGAAGCCTTCATGCGTTCACTAAGAATCTTCGTGCCCTCTACGATTTTGGTTGCAGGTCTCGCGTTGTCCTTGTTCGCCGCGGATAAAGACAAGAAGGAAGCCGCTTCCAAGGAGTCTCCGCGCCCCTCCTACGAATTGCCCCAGCCGGAAAAGGAATCTCTCGATCTGGCGATGTACCAAAACATCCGCGAGGAAGCTCTCGCGCACTCGCACATTATGGAGTATGCCTCCGGCCTCATGGACGGCATCGGCCCGCGCTTGACTGGTTCGCCGAATTTGCAGCGCGCCAACGAATGGACTCGCGATCAATTCACCGCCATGGGTTGCCGCAACGCCCACGTCGAAGATTGGGGCGAGTTCGGCATGGGCTGGCAGCAGCTGAACACCTGGGTGCGCATGACTTCTCCCGACGCAGCCGTCTTCATCGCCCAAGCTGCGCCCTGGTCGCCCGCGACGAAGGGCGCCGTCAACGCGGCCGCGATTTGGGTCAACATCAAGGAAGAAGCGGACTTCGACCAATACAAGGGAAAGCTCTCCGGAAAAATTGTTTTCCTCGGCGAAATGCGCGAAGTGAAACCGGTGGACAAGCCGCTCTTCACCCGAGATGAAGACGCCGACCTGAAACGCATCCAGGAATATCCCACGCGGCTCGGCGAAAACTTTTCCTTCGCAGCATTCCTCAAGACTCTCGCGTTCCGCGAAAAAATAGGACACTTTCTAGCTGCTGAGCAGGCAGTAGCCGTGATCACTCCGAGCCGCGATGGCCGAAACAGCGGCGGCTCCGGCGGCACCATCTTTGACGACACCGGCGCGGGGTTCGGCTGGCTCATTTATCAGCGCGAACACGCGAACCCTTTGCCCGTTGCTGTTACGGCGATTGAAAACTATGGCCGCGTCTATCGCCTCCTGAAAGCCGGCGTTCCAGTGAACATCGAACTCAACATCGACACGAAATTTACCGGCGACCATGAACACGGCTTCGACACCGTCGCCGAAATTCCCGGCACTGACCCGAAGCTGAAAGATGAAGTCGTGATGGTCGGCGGGCATCTCGATTCCTGGGCGTCTGCAACAGGCGCCACCGACAACGGCGCGGGCAGCGTAGTCGCCATGGAAGTCATGCGCATTCTAAACGCGCTGCAAGTGAAGCCCCGCCGCACGATTCGTGTGGGCCTGTGGACCGGCGAAGAGCAGGGCGAGTTCGGCTCCTACGGTTACGTCAAGCAGCACTTCGGGTTTGTGCCGCGTTCGAACGCACCCGACCAGCTCACCGTCACCGAGTACGATCGCGACGCCGCCGGGCCAATTCAGCTCAAGCCTGAACATCAAAAACTGTCCGCGTATTTCAACCTGGACAACGGCAGCGGAAAAGTTCGTGGAGTCTATCTGCAAGGAAATGCGGCTATCGCTTCCATTTTCGCGCAGTGGATTGAGCCGCTGAAAGATCTCGGCGTCACCACGTTAACGATGCGCGACACCGGCGGCACGGATCACGAAGCGTTCGATGCCGTCGGGCTTCCCGGATTCCAATTTATCCAGGATTCGCTCGACTACGGCTCGCGCACACATCATTCGAACATGGACACCTACGAGCGTTTGCAACCCGAAGATCTCGCTCAGGCCGCCCTCGTCGAAGCCACGTTCGTCTACAACGCCGCCATGCGCGACCAAATGCTCCCGCGCAAACCGCTCCCGCATCCGGAACTCGAGAAAAACCGCCGCCTGCCGCTGAAAAACGTCATGCCCGGTGCGGGAACCAAGGATTAATCCGCCCAATTTTTGGGCAGTGTGTCAGTTTTCAATTACGCGACTACGCAGGAGTTATCCAGCAATTCCGCCAGGTGATAGCATCTAGCTGCTCTAGACACATCAAGGAGTTCAACTGGAGGCCACCCTATGGGTCGCGGCAAGAGGTTCTTATCCCTGACTCTTCTTGCGTTCACGTCGATAGTATTTCCGATGGGCTGCCAACAGGATAAGACTGATAAATCGACACCGACTAAAATCGTGAACGTCAAGAGCACCATGCGAAAGATATACGAGGAGGACCAAAAAGACAGAAGCGACGAGGCTGGAGACGCTAGACGCCGAAACCAAGTGCGGCAATTAATCAGCGAAGGGAAAGTCCAGTCCGGAGAAGACTATTATTATGCGGTCTTCATCTTTCAGCATGGGCAGAAACCTTCCGACTACCTCTACGCGCATGTGCTTGCCGTCACGGCAGTAAACAAGGGATTACACAATGCAATGTGGCTGAGTGCTGCAACACTGGACCGCTATTTGCATTCCATTCGACAGCCGCAGGTGTTTGGTACTCAATTTGGAAGTTTATATGACAGCCTAGACGACCAAGAACCGTACGACAGAGGAATAGTTTCCGACGCGCTGCGGGCACAGTGGTGTGTGACGCCGGAAGCGACTCAGGCAAAAATACTGAGCGATGTGAGGGCAGGTAAAGGATTTAGTTCAACGCGGACATGCCCCCTGCCGGACGCTCAATTCGACGCTAACTGAATTGTTTGAGGTGAATTGAAGCTAGCTCGTGGTAAACGCGCTTATCGGAAAGCGACCCACCAGCAATTTTTTCCGTTTGCGTGCAATCCTCCCTTCCTTGTGTTAGAAGCCCAAGCGGGATGCATGCGTCCGCTTCCACGACGAGCGTTGGTCTGGCCGCGCGCCGCCACATAGCGCGGCGGCTCTTGCCCTACCTATTTACCCTTTTCGTCATCGCGTTTCTCGACCGCGTAAACGTCAGCTACGCCGCTCTCGAAATGACGCACGACCTGAGCTTCAGCAATCGCGTCTTCGGCTTTGGCTCGGGAATATTTTTTGTCGGCTATTTGCTCTTCGAAATTCCCGGCTGCCTCATCGTCGAGCGCTGGAGCGCCCGCAAATGGTTCGCGCGCATCATGGTTACCTGGGGACTCGTCACGGTCCTGATGGCGTTCATTCGAACGCCCATGCATTTCTACCTGGTTCGAATCCTTCTCGGCATCTGCGAATCCGGTTTCTTTCCCGGCGTTCTCGTTTACCTCACGCACTGGTTCCGCGCGGAAGACCGCGCCAAAGCGTGCGCAATGTTTATGATTGCAATTCCCGTCGCCAACATCATCGGTTCGCCGCTCGGTGGCTGGCTCCTCGGAGTGCACTGGTTCGGTTTGCAGGGATGGCGCTGGCTCTTTATCGTCGAAGGAATTCCCGCGATTGTGTTTGGCATCATCACGGTTTTTTACTTGACTGACTGGCCGCGCGAAGCGCGCTGGCTCCCCCCGCAAGAACGCGACTGGATCACCGCCGAGCTAGAACAAGAGGCCCTGGCAAAAAAGGCAACGCGATCCTACAAAGTCTGGGAAGCCCTGCGCCAGCCCGCGGTCATTCGCTTGACGGTCATCTATTTCTTCGCCGTCAGCAGCATCTACTCGCTCACCATCTGGCTTCCCACTTTTCTCAAACGCGCTTCCGGCATGTCCGACCTCGCCGTGACCATGCTTTCGATTCTTCCTTATGTCGCCGTGCTGCTCGCCATGCTTTTCAACGGCTGGCACTCCGACCGCACCAACGAACGCCGCTGGCACACCGCAATTCCGCTCATGTTCGGGGTCGTCGCGTTTTCTTTGACGATTCTTTCCGGCTCCCATTTTTGGTTTGCGTTTGTTTGCTTGATCGTCGCATCCAGCGCCAACGCTTTTCTTCCGTCCTTCTGGCCCGTGCCCTCAGCTTTCCTCGGCGAATCGGCCGCCGCTGCGTCTATCGGCCTCATCAATTCCATTGGAAATCTCGGAAGTCTTGTGACGCCATCGGTGATTGGCTATTTTCTCGACCGCACCCACTCGTTTACGCCCGGATTTCTTTACGTCATCGTGAGCCTGCTGATCGCCATTTATCTGATTTTGACTCTGCCGTTGCGCCCTGGCGCTCAGGCGCAAAAAATAACTTCCCTCTAATTTGCCTAGCGCAATTTACTCGTACCTTGGGACAACGATGGGATCGACGCGAGTGGCGCGGCGTGCGGGATGTAACAAGCCACGAATGCAGCTCCCGCCAGGACCAGCGTCGCGGCGCCGAACACCAGCGGATCGGTTGCCTGCACGCCAAAGAGCAGATTGGCCAGCATTCGCGTGAGAGCTAGCGAAATGGCAACTCCGACGCTGACGCCGATCGGAATCGCCGTAAGGAAGCGGCCGCACCCCGTCCCGCTGATGAGTTACCGGCTTGTTTAGACGCGCTGTTTGCTCTCGTGGTAAGCCAACTGACAGCAGAACGCAGGAGCTGGAATTGCTTCGCCTCTTGAGAGCTTTATCGCGCCGTTCTGTCAGATTTTGCAGTCAATCGCTTTGCTTTGCCGAATGACTCCCCGTTCATCTGTAATCGCAGCATACCCGCAGGTTTTGTCGGTCAAGTCCTCTAACAATAGGTCGTAGGCATGTCCGTCCGCGGTCAAGTTCAAACGCAGCGACCAACCGGGCAAAATCTCCGGACCAGTGGAAAACTGAGCGTTGGCGAGCTCCGGATCAATCTTCGCGACCCATTGAATCGACTTGCCGGAGCGAAATTCTTCGCTCGCCAGCAATACATCCCAGGCCGCATAAAGGCCATTGTGTTTGTATTTGTAAACTACTTCAGCCGTGTTGATGTTGCGCAAAAGACTCACAGCCAGCATATGCCTTGCCGACTCGGGATCAGGGGCCGGATTCGGGGCGTTCTGGCTGAAGGAAGGAGCGAGAGCTCCGGAAAGGAGCAAGATAACAGTCAGACAAGCGAGTTTTGCTTTCATGTTTACCTCCATTGCAGACCGATTCTCTAGAAACATACTCCCCAGGCAAATTGCGGTCCATAGAGGTACACCTGCCGGTAACTAATGCAAGTCGTTTTTGTAGACAGTGCCGGCCTTCATGACGAATTTCACACGCTTGAGCTCGCTGATGTCTTTGAGCGGGTCACCGCTGACGGCAACGATGTCCGCCCACTTGCCTGCTTCGATGGATCCGGCTTTGTCGCTCCAGCCGAGAAGCTCCGCGGGAACAACCGTGCCTGAACGAATGGCTTGCATCGGCGTCATGCCGTAGTTCACGTAATAAATAAATTCTTCTGCCTCGTTCAGTTCTTTCCAATCGAAGCCGCCGGCGTCCGTTCCCAGAGCAATCTTTACATTTTTCTTCAACGCTTTTTGGAACGCGATTTTTTCCAGGTCCACCATTTTTACCCAGTTGCCGCCGCGGCCTGGAGCGACATATGCACCGACGGTAATCGTGGGCACCCAATAGACGCCTTTTCTGGCGGCCTCGTCCAGAAGTGCATCGGTGAAACCGTCGCCGTGCTCGATAGTGTCCACACCTGCGCGCAACGCAGCTGCAATTCCATCGGAACCGATGCAGTGTGCTGCAACTTTTTTGCCGAGGCGGTGCGTTTCGTCGACGATGGCTTTGGCTTCTTCGTCCGTAAAATTCACCATGCTGTGCAGGACGCCGTCGTCTTCAAAGTGATAGCGGCGGTCGGAGTAATATTTGATCCAGTCCGCGCCGAACATCACCTGCTCCCGCACGGCTTTGCGCGCTCCGTCGGCTCCGTCGACATACTGCACGCCTACCGGCACCTTCAATTCCCAGGAATAGCCGAGCAGCGGATACATTCCCGTCGGAGTCATGGCACGCGTGGCCACTTGCATTCGCGGTCCAGGGACTTCGCCTTTTGCGATCGCCGTCTTGACGTCTACGTCCGCGTACATCGCGCCTTCCGTTTCGACGTCGCGAATGGTGGTGAAACCGTGATCAAGAGCGATGCGGGCGTTGCGCGCGGCCAGAATGGCCCGGTAGGGAGTGGATTCTTTCAGTAGTTGCGTGTCGTAATCTTCCGCGGTGATGTCGCCGTTGAGCAGTACGTGCGTGTGAACATCAGCGAACCCCGGCAGCACGGTAGCTTTCGAAAGATCGATCAGCTCGACACCGGCAGGCGGTGTTCCTCCAGCAGTTACCGAGACTATTTTGTCTCCTTCCACGACGATCAGCGCGTTCAGAATCGGCGGGTCACTCTTTCCGTCAATCAATCGTCCCGCGCGGATGGCGATTTTCTTCGCGGAAGCTTTGTCCTTTTCCTGCGCTGGTGTTGCAGCGCAAACGGAAAGCATCAATCCCGCTCCAACGCCGATCAGCGCGGCTAATTTCTTCTGAGAGGTCATGGCCGTCTCCTCATTTCGTCCCTCTAAAATGCCTTTTTGCTTGTTGCGCGCGCAAAGAGTAGCACAAGCGCCTACACTCGCAACTTGGCAAGGCGGCCTTGTGCGCACTGGGCAGAAAAAAATCTTGACACCAGCCCCGCCCGGACATATACAGACGGCTAGTTGTCTAGACAACTGGGGAACGAAGTGGACTCTCTCAACCTGGACCGTCAAAGTGTTGTCCCACTCTACTTCCAGATTCAGCAGCAGCTTCTTCAACAAATCCGCTTAGGCCGCTTCAAACCGGGCAGACCGCTTCCCTCCGAAGAGGTCATTTCCAGGCGCCTGCGTGTCAGCCGGATGACCGCACGGCAAGCTCTCAAATCGCTTTGCAGCCAGGGCGTCGCTTACAGCCAGCGCGGTAAAGGCACCTTCGTCGCCGAAACCAAACTGGAAAAGAACTTCCGCCAGGTGCTTTCCTTCAGCGAAGAGATGGAGGCTCGGGGAACACGTCCACATTCGAAGGTCACTTCTTTCGACGTAGTTTCTGCTGGTGGGGCGGCGGCCGAAGCTCTCCGCGTCTCTCCCGGCGAAAAGTTGATCCAGTTGCGCCGCGTTCGAATGGCGGATTCCCTGCCCATGGGCGTGGAATGCACGTGTCTGCCTCTTCGCCTGTGCCCGGATTTGCTCCAAAAATTTGATCCGGGCACCTCGTTGTACCGCACCCTGGCCGAGGTCTACGAAATTCATATTGTGCAAGCGGACGAAGTCGTCGAGGCCGGGCTGGCCAGCCCCGAAGAGGCGCGCCTCTTGCGAATTTCAAAGGGCAGTCCCGTCTTTCAGTTTACCCGCACTTCCTACGTGGAGAGCGGAGAAGCGGTCGAGTACGTCAAGTCCACATTCCGCGGTGATCGCTACAAGATTGCGAATCGGTTGCGGCGGCAGAGCAACGGCAATTCTTCAGGGGGTGTGCAGTGGACACAAGGATAGAAGTATCCAAGACGCGAAAGAAATATTCGGACTCTTTAGCGTCAGCAGGGGGTGTGGAATGGAGGAGGTATTCGATGAGAAGAATAGTCGGCAAATGTCTGTTCCTGTTTTTGTTCGTGGTTAGCCTCAGTGCCGTAGCTTTCGCTCAAAACGTCACCGGCACCATTTCCGGGACGGTCTCTGACCCCAAAGGCGGCGTCGTTCCAAACGCCGGCGTAACTGTTACCAACGCGGACCAAAAAGTCGCCGTTCGCACGATTGCAACCGACGACCGCGGCGAGTACGTCGCTGCACTCTTGCCGGTTGGCCGTTACAACGTGACGGTGGAAGCTCAGGGGTTCAAGAAGGTCATACACTCCGGCATCGTGCTAAACGTTGACGACAGACTCCTTGTCAACTTCACGCTGGATGTTGGTTCGCTCAACGAGACGGTATCCGTCGAGGCCAACGCTTTGCACGTCGACACGGAGAGCGCCACCGCTACCGGTGTTATCACTGGTCTGCAGCTCCGTGAGCTCTCCCTCAGCAGCCGCAATTACGCGCAACTTGTACTACTGGTCCCGGGCGCTTCCGATTCCGGCAACGCCGATCAGATCTTATCCCGGCGCCACTGCTCCTATCGGCTACCAACCTGATGACTTTCCAGATCAACGGCGGCCGTCGCGAGGAAAACAATTGGCAGGTCGATGGCGCGGACAATGTCGACCGCGGCTCCAATCTCACCCTTCTCTCCTTCCCCAGCATTGACGCCATCAGCGAATTCCGCGTCGTTCGCGGCGCCTACGACGCCGAGTCCGGCCGCTCCGCTGGGGCCCAATGGTCAACGTCATCACGCGCTCCGGGAACCAGCGATCTTCATGGCGGCGTCTACGAGTTTTTCCGCAATAACGTGCTCAACGCCAACAGCTTTTTCAACAACGCCACCAACCCGGTTGTTCCGCGGCCTGCTCCGCTATAACGATTTCGGCGGGACCATCGGCGGCCCCGTGTTTATTCCCAATCACTACAACACGAAAAAGGACAAAACATTTTTTTTCTTCTCAGGAAGAATTCCGCCGCGTGATTACCTACTCGACTTTCAGTGCGAACGTGCCAACAGCGGGAATGCTGGCTGGCAACTTCACCAACAACGTTTGTGTGGCGTTTGACGCGAGTGGAAACTGTACGACGCGCTCTAACACGGTTGCGAGTTTCAACCCCGCCGCCGCCGCGTACCTAAAGGACTTCTATTCGAAGTTTCCCGCCGCAAACAACTCAGCCAGCAGCATCTTTTCGCTGGTGACCGCGCAACGCAATATTTTCAATGGTCGCCAGGAGGTCGTTCGAGGCGACCACGTCGTCAATTCCAAGTTTTCTGTTTTTGGCCGCTACGAGCACGATTCGATCCCAACGCAGGAACCCGGAGGGCTCTTTACGGGCGGCGTGCTTCCCGGCGTGGCTACTACCCAGTACAAATTCGCCAGGCTGGCAAGCGATGGGACATTATACCTACACGATCCGGCCAAGTTTGCTGAATGATGGTGGGTATGGTTTCAACTACAGTGCGATCATAAGCGATCCAATCGGGCTGGATCTGGCATCGCAGTCGCCGGACATCGGGAGCGCCATCACCCTGCCATTCGCTTCCACGCTAAACCGCGTGCCCGCTCTCGCTATCAGTGGCATCTCGACTATCACGGGCTTCGGATCGTACAGAGACTTCAATCGCGATCACAACGCCTTCGATAATTTGACCTGGATCAAGGGCAAGCACACGCTCAAGTTTGGCATAAGCTACCACCACTATCAGAAGTCAGAGAATGCCGGTGGAAACAACGTAGGCTCCTTCTCCTTCCAGACTACGAGGCAACTGCACGGGTGCAAACTGCCTAACCACTGCAGCCATCTGTTCCACCGAGCAGGCTTGGGCAAATTTCCTTCTTGGCAACTTCGCGACCTTTACGCAGTCTTCGCAGGATGCCACGGCGGACATTCGCGAACACCGTGGGAAGGCTATGCGCAGGACGAATTCCGCATGAGTCCACGTCTCACAATTACATTGGGCATGCGCTATTCATGGTTCGGACAGCCCTATTCCGGAAACGCTCAGCTCAACAACTTCGATCCGGCGCTCTACGATCCTGCTAATGCACCAACGATCAGCACCACAGGCCAGTTGTGTTTGGTCACTGCCTGCCCTGGCGGTGGAACCCCCAACCCGAATTACGATCCGCTCAATGGGTTTATCGTTGCGGGGACGAATTCGCCGTTCGGGTCACACGTCAGCAATAACGACAACAAGGACTTCGCGCCGCGCCTAGGCGTGGCCTGGGATCCGTTCGGCGACGGCAAGACCGCTGTGCGCGCCGGCTATGGGATATTCTACGACTCGACGTTGGTCGGAACCTTCGAGCAGAACGTGTTCAATGACCCGCCGTTCACAACTTCCGTCTTCGATTGCCCAAGCGCCTTTCACGAACCCCTCTGGCGGGAATCTCAACATTTCCGCGAACCCCCCCGCGTTCTGGCGGGTCCGGCAGCGCAGCCTTCATCGGCTTCCCTGGCACACGCCGTACACGCAGCAATGGAGCCTGGACGTTCAGCACCAGACTCAAGAAGGACATGATGTTGGACGTCGGCTACTATGGTAATAATGCTCACCATTTGCTTGGCGTCGTGGATATCAATCAAGTTATGCCGGGACGGCGGCGCATGGTCTCAACCCTGCCACCTTTACCAGCACCGCCGGAGAACTACCGCTAAACCAGTTCCGGCCCTTCCTCGGATATGGAGCAATCAGCGGCATCCAGAACGGTTCAATTCGAACTACCATTCGTTGCAGGCGCAATTCCAGAAACGATGGGGCGCGAGTTCGCTCTTCATCTTCAACTATACGTGGTCTCACAACTTGACAAACAACCCGAGCGACCGATCCAATGCTCCTCAGAACACTATAATATCGCTGCGGAGTACGGCCCGTCCTCGCTCGACCGTCGCCAAAACTAACCGCAAGCTACGTATACGATTTGCCCTGGTACAGGACCCAGAACAGGCTACGTTGGACACATTTTGGGAGGCTGGGAGGTATCTGGCCTGGTCTACTACTACACTGGCACGCCATTGACCGTGACCACCTCCAACACCGATCCCGGAGGCCTCGGCCTGCTCGGGGCAAGCGCATCCAGCGCACGTCCTGACATCACTAGCGATCCCAATCAGGGAGCTACCCACACCATCGCATCATTTTTCAACACGTCAGCCTTCACACCTAATCTGCAGACTTCGAGTCGGCCAGGCAATTCCGGCCGAGGCGTCGTGACCGGGCCGAGCTTCCAGCGCTGGGACTTGTCACTCTTCAAGAACACAAAACTGCGCGGTGAGAGCACGTACTTGCAGTTCCGCGCGGAAACATTCAACGTGTTTAACCACACGAATTTCGGGACGGTGGGCACGAACATTACGCCCTCAACATTCGGCAAAGTGACCACAGCAGATGATCCCCGAATCTTGCAATTGGGCTTGAAATTGTATTTCTGATTCGAAATTCCCCCTGGTAACGGCGGGCGGTGGGATGTTCCCGATCCGCATTGAGTTTCTCCGACACCAGTTTTTTTAAAACAAGTACTGTTGCTTGTAAACCGAGATGTCAGCTTTTGTTAGTAAGTGATGTGTCCCTTTGCATTCGTTTTCCGTTCTCCCGCGATCAGCGTGTAGAGACTGTTGTTGCCAGAGCTAGGAGAAAGTGGAAATCCGGCGTCTCTTGTGGGAATCCCGGAGGTACAGGGGCGAGGCTGACACATGGGCGGTAGTTCGTTTCTTCGTATCTCGCAGAAGTTTATTCACGCGGAATGTTCATCTAGGGCGTTACCTGATTGACAAATTATCCCAATGAGATTTCAATGGCGCATCGTTATTGCCTCCGGTAAGCCTAGCCCCCGGTTGCAAGGAGGCGTCCCACGCTTTTAATCCTGTCGCCTGCTTCGGCACGTAGCCTGGACAAGCACGACGCTATCCAAAATGGAAAAAGGAGGACGAAGGCATGCACAAGTTTGTAGGATTCACTCTTCTTTTGCTCCTTGCAGCTCTCCCATCGCGAGCGCAGTCCATGAGCGGCGGGGCCTCCGCCTCGTACAACGCAGTTACCGTCTCATTGACTCTGGACGCGGGGTGGACGCCACCTGATTATAACAACTGCGACAATATAAACGTTGCTGTGTCGGTTCCCTACTGGCTATCCAGTGTCACTTGGCAGGTGGATGGCGGACCTGGCGGCACCGTTTCTGGGAGCCACATTCAGCAGACAGCCGTTGCGCCGGAATGTACTTATAACAACTACCCGGACAATCAATACACAGCACGTTTCACTTTCTCCGACACGGCCCCCGGGAACCGCTCTCTAACGGTCACAGCCACGTACAGTTCTGATAGCGGCGACATGGGGCAGGCTACGGTTCTGCTTGGCTACTCCGTCCCCGGAGCGGTGACGCAGCCAAACTACTACGTCTTGTCAATTGTGTACGATCCGCCGGGCAACCAGAGCACCAACGGCTTCACTGATTCCAACAGTAACGGCACAATGACCACAATCTCGAAAACGTTTACCGAGGGGACGTCATTTAGCTTCGGCAACTTCCTCCCCCTTTGGCGGGACATGGACCTTTGGGAGCGCATCAGGGACCGGCAACTCGCAGTCATTTTCAGAGACTCATACGAGCGGTCACGGGTCCTCGATAAGGTCGCTCTACGACCACATTGACCATAACCTTGACCACATTTATCTTCTGCTCAATCCACAAGTTACTATCCTTCAAACGGGACCAAACTCGGGGACGTACAACCTGTCCACTATGAATAGTGAGCCCATGGACGTACTCGATTTCAGCATCGAGGAACTCCAAAATCCAAGCCAGATTCCGACGAGTTTTGTAACCCGTACGTTCTCGATGGGGTGACTGTCCCGGGAGTTTGTAGCGTCTGCGCAAACCCGTCAAGCTGCACGGCGGCAAGACTTTGCTCCCATTGTGGCCCTGGATCTACTGGCTGCCGCGAACACGGATCCCATACCGTCCAACAATGGAACGAATCGATACATATATGTCACATCGACCATCTTGCAGGCCCCGATCCCGACCCTGTAACAAACAATTTTTTTGCGTCGGACACCAGCTTGCAGTCCGAGGTCGTTCACCCAAACAAACACGTATAGCGTGGCGTACAGCAATGGCAGGAGCGTTACTCTATTCGGGGTTTTTACTCTGAGTTTTAACAGTACCACGACATGGACGTGGTCCGATTCTCAAAGTCAGGGGAGCAGCTCTGGAACGACCAATCAGGCACAAATCAACATCTCCACATCAACAGCTGGCTGCGACAGTGGAATAGACATTTATGAGGACACGGTGTAACACATTTATCGCCGTGCCATCTTCGCCTCTTCCGCCGGCCTGTCAGTAGAATCTGGGACAGCGATCCGTAGTGCGGAGTTCTTCAACGCGTGCGGTCACAGCAGCGCCGGTAGCTAAGTTCCGCTACCGGCGCATTTTTTTGAGTGAGTTTCGACGGTCACTCGGCGCGGAGTGCCTGGATCACGTCAACGCGCGCGGCGCGGGCCGCCGGAAGCGCTGATGCAGCAACAGCCGCAACGAGCAAAATAAAGGCCGAAGCGACCACCGGCAACGGGCTCGGCATTTTCATGTCCAGCAGATAACTACCCGCCAGGCGCGCGAGGACGTATCCGCAAACCGCGCCTGCAACGATCCCGGCCGTGGCCATCACCGCGCCCTCGCGGATGACTCCTGCCAGCAGGCGGCTCGGCTGCGAGCCAATGGCGAGACGGATACCGAATTCACGTGTGCGGGCGCTGACGGAGAACGCGAGCACGCCTGCAACACCGACGATCGCAATAGCCAGGGCGACGAGAGCAAAGCCCCCGAAAACGAGCGAGTTGAGTTTGTCTGGAGTGAGCACTTCGGCCCGGATATCTTCGAGCGTGGCCGCGTGCTCAACGGGCTGGTCGGCCGAGAGATCGCGAATGAGGCGCGTGATGGGCGTGACGAGCGCGTAGGGATCTGCGTGCGTGTGCACGAACAGGCGGCCTCCGAAGAGACCCTGCTGCTCCATCGGGTTATACACAGTCATCGTGGGAGCAGGAATAACGTGGTTGTCGTCAATATCGGCGACCACGCCGACGATGCGGCGAGGCACGGGTTCGATGCCGATGAACTTAATCACCGGATCGGTCCACGTCAGATGACGGTTGATGGGGTCGCGGCCGGGGAACATACGCTCGGCCAGGGTTTGGCTGACGATAACAACCGGCTCGACGTTCGCGCGGTCCAAGTCATTGAAATCCCGCCCTGCCAGAATAGGAACCCGAAGAGCCCCGAAAAATCCTGGCGAGATGGTTCGGAACTGTGAGCGAGGGTCTTCTTCGCCGGGAGCGCGAACGTGGCCGTCGGTGGAGAACTGCAAGGCGAACGAAAACTCCTTGTCTCGCCATGGAGTAGCGTCTCCCACCGCTACGCTATCCACTCCAGGCAACTCCGCAACGCGGCGAATTGTCTCTTTATAGAACTGGTTGATCTCCTCGGGTTTCTTGCCGTAGGAATCGACAGGGACGTTGACGGCAAGCACACGGTGCGTGTCCAAAATCGTTCGCGCGCTCTGCATGTCGAGAAGAGTTTTAAGCAGCATGCTGGCGCCGGCGAGAAACATGAAGGAGGCGGCAATTTGCGTCATCGCGAATAACCGTAGACGACGGTTGGTGCCGCCGGTAATGCGCACGCCGCCGGTGGCGAGGCCGAATCCCTGCGAAGAGTTCGCGGAGGGGAGACGCGGGACATAAGCCAGCAGCACGGCGGCAATGATCGCCAGGCCGGCGCCGACCCACAGCATGCTCGAATCTACGGTCAGATCGAGAGCGCGTACGGAGAAGCGTGAGGCGTAGCGGGCTAGAATGGCGACCATGGGACTTGCACTTAGCACTCCGAGGAGCGCTCCTGCGCCACAGAGAAGAAGGCTTTCCGCAAGAAGAGTACGGCGCAGCGTCCCGGGGCTGGCGCCGAGAGCGGCGCGGATGGCGAGTTCGCCTTCGCGGCGGACGGATCGAGCAAGGATAAGATTGGCGACATTCGAGCAGGCGATGATGAACACGAGTCCCGAAGCGGCGAGGAGAACGAGAAGGATGGTTCGCGCGCCGGACGTGATTTGCTCGCGCAGGCGTGTCGCGCTGATCGCGGGAATCCGCCTGTTTTGAGTAATCCTCCGAATGCTGGCTCATCATGGGACCGTAGACCGTGCGCAGCTCAGCGCGCGCTTGCTCAAGAGTTGCGCCCGGGGCGAGCCGGCCGAACAGTTCGGTCATCCGATGGACCCGGCCGGTGCACCATGGTGGCCGAGAGATGGTGCGGGCTCGTCACGACATTGGCGATGATTTCGGTATCCGCAGGATACGGGATGGAAGGTTCGAGAACCCCGATGATCGTGCCAGATCGAGTTCCCATGGCGCCGCTTCCGAGGCGAACTGTCTTGCCCAAGACCGAAGGGTCGCTATGGAGTGCGGAGGACCAGAACCGATACGTGAGAACGACGACCCCCGCAGCTTTGGGGCCGTCATCTTGCGGCCCGACGAGGCGACCGAGTACAGCATGCAGACCCATCACGTCGAAATAGCTGCCGCCGACAACGCCGGCGCGGACTTCGCGTGGCTCACCGAGACCCACAATGACGAAGCCAGTGGTCGAGAAGTCGCCGAACTCGCTGATGGTCTTGACGCCGGATTCAATGTCCTTTAGCTCCGGGACGGAGAAGTAGGCGTTTGCCGTGCCAATGCCGGGCGCGCTTTGACGGATGTAGATGAGGCGGTCTTCGTCGCGATTCACCAGCGGGCGTAGCAGCACGCCACGAACGAGCGTGAAGATGGCCGCGTTTGCGCCGATGCCCAGCGCGAGCGTGAGCACTACCGTGATCGCCAGGCCCTTCGCGCGCGCCAGCGAACGCAAGGCAATCTTCAAATCATTCGCGAATAACTCCGGCTTGAAATCCATCGGTCTGTCTCCTTCTCGTAGTAAACGCGTTCACAAATCAAAGTGTTACCGGAAAATCTAGCTTCGCAACGGGAGAAGTGCGCGCACGCGGGCGTCGCGAAAGAAAAGCCCGCCCCACACGAATACTCCTAAAAGCACTGTCATCACATAGGACGGGTCGCCGATGCGAGACGTTGGTGGCCGTGGCCCCGCCGAGATAGCCAGTCATCAAAATCGCGCCTAGAACTGCCGTGCGCGGAATTACATACACCACACAAGAGAGAAGTTCGAGCACTCCAAGCATGACAATTTGGCTCTCGGGATATCCGTATCGCGGGCAATCCTTGCACGACAGGAGCGGCCTTGATTAACTTCATCACAGCGCTGAAAATCATTAAGAGTACAGGTATGGCGCTAATGATGCGCCCGGTCCAAAGCAACTTCTTCGAAGTCGGAGCGGCTGTCACAGCCGACTGACTGATTGCGGGACTTTGTGTCACTGAGCTCATGAACTTTCCCCCTCGTCGCGTGATCGATGAAGATTTCAGTGGAGGACCCCCGATTGCGGGCGTCCTCCATGGAACGGAACGTTAGGCCGACTGCTGAGCCGCTTGCTCGCAGTTCACCATCCACGGGATCCCGAATTGATCGACAAGCATTCCAAAGCGGGCCGACCAGAAGGTTTGCTGGACCGGCATCTGCACTTTACCGTTTTGCTCCAGTTCATGGAAGATGCGTTCGGTTTCGGCCGGGTCCTTGATGGTAAGTGAGACGGAGAAGCCTTGGGGCTTTTCATAGTGGTCCGGTGGCGCGTCGGAGCCCATCAAAACCACTCCGCTAACAGTCATGCGCGCGTGCATGATCTTATTTCGCCATTCCGCTGGCACTTTGTCGGACATGGGGGAATCGCCGTGGGTCATCATCCCCTCGATTTTGCCGCCGAGGGCTTTCTCGTAGAACTTGAACGCGGCCTCACACTGCCCATTGAAAACGAGATATGGATTCATTTGCATGTTGTTCTCCTTTGGCTAACTATGACGATTTGCTCCAACTTTTGTTTCCACTCCCACTCCCACTTCGGCGTCATTTCGGCCGGAGATCTCGACCTCGGAAAGTCGTCTGCCAATCTAACTTGCATATTGCAAGTGAAAAGTGCTACCATCCTCGTATGCCGAAAAAGAAGCCGGCCTTCAATCGGCGCTCCGGATGTCCGCTCAACGCTTCCGTCGAGATGCTTGGAGATCGCTGGTCGCTCTTGATCCTTCGGGACATGATGATCCGCGGATACCGCAGCTTTAACGAATTCCTTCAATCCGATGAAAAAATCGCCAGCAATATTCTGGCGGACCGCCTGCGCCGTCTGGAATCCTACGGAATTATTGCCACGGAACGAGACGCTTCCGACGGCCGAAAAGTGATTTATTCGCTCACCGCAAAAGGAATCGACCTCGCGCCGGTTCTAACGGAAATGGTGATGTGGGCGGCAAGACACGAAGAAACCGGCAACCAGCCGCTCGTGCGGCAAATGCAATCCGGTAAGGAACAGTTTCTGGCTGCCGTGCGCCAAAGATGGGCGAAAGAACATCGTCACCCCGCCGCTTAGCTGAGTGCGTTGGAATGCATCCATCCAAATGCTCAACGAGCCGATAAAGGCTTTCCCTTCAGCCCTGCTCCGGCGGCAAAAAAGAAAAAGGCCAGCGGCTCTCTCTGGACGGCTGGCCTTTTTCTCTTATTACTTTCGACAGAGGCTGCTTCCATCCTGTAAGGAGGCAGGTTGGACAGCTCTCCGTGTGCTCTGGCAATAGCCAGAAACTCGTCAGTGGCTTAACGGGCCGCGGCCGAACCCGGGCGCCGCAACGGCCGACGCGCTATGTCTTCCACGGCGTTAACTCCGCGCCGTGCCATATCCACTACAGGGTGCTGGCTGTCGGCTACGCGTTGGACGCCTGTTTCCCAAACCTTTTGCATCATGTACAGACTGACCACGACAAAAGCGATGGCCGCAAAACCCAGCGCGAACAGCGCAAAAGCCGCCAGGAGTTCGCGAACGAAATACAGTTGCAGCGCGAGCACAACCCCCAAGAACCACCACATCCATTTGCGATTGCTGTCTTTGATCTTCATCTTTCCTCTGTTCTCAATCCCCACTTGTTGCGACAGTTGCTGGCCTCTTGCTGCCTGCTTGTTGGCCTGTTCTTTGGATGCGCGAGACCTGTCATTTGGTCCAGTCGCTTGCACCTGTCCCATTTGACACCAGACCTGTCCTAAACGCGATGGTACGGAAGGCACATTTTTGGGCCTAAACCAGCATAATGGTACTCCTATGCCCCACATTGGAGCGAAATAAGTTCTTTGTCATCAACGCATTATGCATCTCGAACCTTTCGCTCCTGTTTTCGCCTGTTTTTCCCTGTACTACGTGTTTGAAACCTGGCCCTACGGACAGGTGTTTTCGGGCTCTTCGAGTGGTGATGCGGGACGCCAAATTGTATCAAACTTAGGGTTGCCGGATGCATGGGGCGGTCTGCGAGCCCCCTTGCCGGTTGGGGAAGCTAGGCAGTCAGACGATTCGAGTGTCGTATGATCCCGTTTGCGGAGCCCAGGAGCAGCGCAATCTGGCGGGAAGCCGGTCACCCGTCATCCTGTATACTTCGTCGCATCCGGGAGTTGGACAGAAAAGCTGGCAGGCCGCGTGTTTGGCGCGCTGTTGGCACCGGTTACGCCCTGACTGGGCTGAAGCTGTTTTCGTTTGAACGTTGGTAAAAGCGGGACCGATGGGCCGCGCCAACTTTGCAAATCTACATTTGAATTTGGGAGATTCGATGGGACCGCGGATGCGACTTTTCACAGTCTTGGTTTTGGCGGGTGCGCTTGTTTGTTGGGGATGCGGGAAATCGCCTGCGGGGAAAGGGGCAGCGGGACAAGAGGGGGTGGGCGCGCGGGCGACGATTGTGTTCATGACGGACTTCGGGACGGCGAACGATGCGGTGGCGATCTGCAAGGCGGTGATTGCAGGTATCGCGCCGGATGCGAGGCTCATGGATATTACGCATCAAGTGACTCCCTACCAGATTGAGGAAGCTGCGCGATATCTGGCGGGCGTGACTCCTTATTATCCCTCCGGCACCATTTTTCTTGTGGTCGTCGATCCGGGAGTCGGAACGTCGCGGAAGGCCGTGATTGTAAAATCGAAGAAGGGCCAGTATTTCGTGGTGCCGGATAATGGATTGATTACGCCGGTGATTGAGCGCGATGGGCTGGATTCGGCGCGGGAAATTACGAACACGGCGTGGATGTTGAACCCACTGGTCTCCTCGACATTTCATGGGCGCGACATTTTTTCGCCAGCGGCGGCACATCTCGCGGAAGGATGGGACTTCACAATGGCGGGGCCGGAGGTTCCGCAGCCGGTGCAGCTCACGGAGAAGGTTTCCAGTACGTCGGAGAAAGGGATCGACGGCGACATTATTGGATTGGATGATCCTTACGGATCGCTCATCACGGACATTCCAGGCGAGGAATTCAAGAAGCTGGGTTATGAATTCGGCGACAAGATTATCGTTCAGCTCAACAAGAAGCCGTTTACGGTGCCTTACGTGAGGACGTTTATGGATGTGCCGGTGGGAGAGGCACTGCTATATGTTGACTCACGGGGACGGGTCGGATTGGCGCTGAACCAGAGGAACTTTTCGCAGGTGAATAAGATTACGCCGCCGGGGACGCTGTTTATTCCACGGAAGGGAGCGCCGATCAAGAAATAATGGGGATCGCGTCAGGAGTACGCGGACTGACTGCGCTATTCGTATCGCAGCGCCTGTGTCGGCGCAATCTTGGGTGCTCGCTGCCCGGGCACATAGGCCGCCAGCATGGGGCCGCTCGGAAATACTCCGCAAGCCTGACAATTGCTGAGATAGGAGACCGCGCGCCACTGAGGAATCCGGCGAGTTGCTTTTCGGGTCTACCCGGCCAACAATAAGAAGGAAATTCAGATTGTGAGGCGGCCATGCCAGAAGCTGTTATCGTTTCCTCCGTTCGAACACCCGTCGGAAAAGCGTTCAAAGGGTCGTTACGCGCGACGCGGCCGGATGACCTGGCGGCGCTGGCGATTAGGGAGGCGCTCGCGCGAGTGCCGGGACTTGATGCCAAGGAAATTGACGATGTGATTCTTGGGTGCGCGATGCCGGAAGGGGAACAGGGCATGAACGTGGCGCGGATTGCGGCGCTGCGGGCGGGGCTACCGATCGAAACGTCGGCGATGACTGTAAACCGTTTTTGTTCTTCGGGGTTGCAGGCGATTGCGATTGCGGCGGAGCGAATTCGCGGGGGCTCGGCGCAGGTGATTGTGGCGGGTGGGACGGAATCGATGACGATGGTGCCGATGGGAGGAAACAAAGTTTCGCCGAATCCGTGGCTGGTGGATCACTAGTCCGGATACTTACATCAATATGGGACTGGGCACGGAGCATATCGCGCGGAAGTATGGGATTACGCGGGAGCAGGCGGACCAGTTTTCCGTGGAATCGCACAAGAAAGCGCTGGCAGCGATTGCGGCGGGCAAGTTCAAGGAAGAAACTGTGCCGGTGGAAGTGAAGATTACGGCGGTGGCGAACGGGAACGGGAATTCTTCCGGGGCTTCTTCAGGCAACCCCAAGGCAAAGGCCGCGCCGAAGGCGACAACACAGACGTTCACGTTTGATACGGACGAAGGGCCGCGCGCGGACACTTCGCTGGAAGCGCTGGCGAAACTCAAACCAGCTTTTCATGTCAAGGGCACGGTCACGGCCGGCAACAGTTCGCAGATGAGCGATGGCGCGGCGGCGGCGGTGGTGATGAGCGAGGAACGCGCGAAAGCGCTTGGTCTGAAGCCGCTGGCGCGTTTTGTCGCGTATGCGACCGCGGGAGTGCTGCCGGAAGAATTTGGGATAGGGCCGGTTGCGGCGATTCCCAAGGCGCTGAAGATTGCGGGACTCTCGTTGAATGACGTCGCGGTGTTCGAATTGAATGAGGCGTTTGCAGCGCAATCGCTCGCGGTGATTCAACAGGCCGGACTCGATCCTTCGCGCGTCAATCCCAATGGGGGCGCGATTGCTTTGGGACATCCGCTGGGGTGCACCGGGGCGAAACTGACGGCGACAATTCTGCGCGAACTGCAACGGCGGAACGCGCGCTATGGAATGGTTACCATGTGCGTCGGCGGAGGCATGGGAGCGGCCGGGATTTTGGAACGCCTCTAGACCTGGATTACGACGTTGATTGAATTAGAAAAGACCATGACTGGTGACTCGTGACTGGTAATTCGTGTAAATGCCGCCAGACGAGAGATTTGTTCGCCAAACACCACGATTCCATTGCGATCCATTTCGGGATTCGGGCTGAGAGGCCTGATCGACACGAAATTCCCTCTGACTGTAACGATTTCGCCGTGGTGAACGTTTAACTTGCCAGTACGCTTCGAGCGATCCCAGGATGCTTCGCGATGAAAATTGCCGCGTTATCAACTGTTGCGCTTTTGTTGTCTGCCGCTGCTGCCGCGCAAACACAGACTCCGATACCTTCTGACGTAGCGAAGGACATCCAGATAAATAATCAAAATCCCATCAAGCCGGAAGGGGCCGTTCCGGTGAGAAATGAGCCGCATCACGTTCTCGTGTTTCAAAATGACTACGTTCATGCGTTCAATGTCACGGTTCCGCCGCTGGATGCAACGTTGCTGCATCAACACGATTTGCCGTACATCTATCTGACTTTGGGAACGACTGACATCGTCAACGCCGTGGAGGGGCAGCCCGAAGTGCACATGACGTTGGAGGACGGGGCGACGCGGTATTCGCCGGGCGGTTTTGCTCACATCGCGCGAACGGATGCAGGCGTTCTGTTCCACAACATCACGGTGGAGTTGGCGCGCCCACAAGCTTCACCTCACAATCTGGGGGATAAAGCGAACGATCGGCTGCTTGGATCGTGCCCGCTGAACAGTTCTGACGCAAAACAGAACGCGCAAGTGCCCTTCGAACAAATGGCCGGTTGTTTTGAGACCGATGAGGTTCGGATGGACATGGCGACGATCCAAGGGGGAAAAGATTATGAGGAGACCGCTCCGCGCGCGGCCACTCTTTTGATTGCCATGAGCAACGCGAACCTGGAGGTTTCACTCGGAGGCGAGCACGCTGCATTTCTCCATGGGGCCGACGTGCTGTGGTTGCCTGCGGGCACTTCGCGCAAGGTAGTGGATTTGCTGGGAACGAAGTCGAAGTTTCTGCTGATTTCGTTCAAAGACTCTGGCGCGATTGGCGGGAAATAATGGAGTTCGCAACACGCAAGGTTAGCCTTTAGTTGCGTCAACTCGCACGAGCAAGGATTCCGACGCGTCCTTCGAGGTGGAGTACTCTTCACTCACAAGTTTTCCTGGGCTGAGAAGCCGAGTGACGTTTCGCAGCTCTAGAGTAGCGCCGCCGACCGAGAAATCAGTGCGAAAGACCAGGGCATCCCCTTCAAACTGACCAGTCTCGACAATGGCGCCGGGGAACCCGCATGGCCTTGTCCTTCGTTTGGCGTCTTTGCTCCGCGGCGCCGAATGCATGCTCAGTTGGGTTTTGGTTCCGCTTCAACGAGTTGCTTCAAACGTTGCAAGTCTTCGGTCAGTTTTTTGCCGGCTTCGGGCGTGATTAAGGGCTCAAACAATCGCGGAAAGAAACCCACGTACTTTGTGTGGACTTCGAAGCGCAAGCGCGTGCTTCCATTTTCTTCGGCGAGGGTGTAGTCGCCTGTTTCCGTGAAGCCGTTGTTGGGGTCGCCGAGCGAAGTAATATATATGGAGAGAGCGCGGTCTTTTTCGTAGCGCGTTACCGTCAGCTCCATGTCCACGCGCTGGTCTTTGTAAAGTTCACCGATGTGAAATTTTCGGCCGACTTGGCTTCCGTCCGGGGGAGTCGAGATGTTTTTGATTTCGACGAGGCCGCCAATCCATTTTTTCACGAGGTCGTCGTCGGCTAGGTAGCGGAAAACTTGAGGCGCGGGGCGATCGATGAGCACTTCCGCGAGAATAACGTCGTGGCCGGTGCGAAGACCCCAAAGCCAGAGCGCGGCGATCAGAAGTACAAATAGTCCGATGAGTCCTACGAGAATCCGAACCAGCCATTTCATAACGGGCTCCCTTGCGTGATGGAAATCTGCTGAGAAGAAACTTGGTCCTTGGCCGGGGGGATGGGATAGCAGCCTACCATGAGGCGGAACGGACGGCCCTCCGCGGCTGAGCCGTCGGGATTCGTAAAGGGCGAGCTGTGACGAGCGGCGACTTCGACAATGGAGCGCTGAAGATCTTCGGTGAAGGCCGCGCGTTGCTCGGGGGAAGTGAAACGCAGTTCGGAGTTGATCGAGTGAGTGGCGAGACGCTTTCCTGCAGCGGTCGCGAGTTCGAGGGAGCGAGCGAGCTCGGATTGCAGCTTGGAGGCGAGGCCGAGCAAGTACTTCGCCGAAAGCGTGTCCCTGATTTGCGCAGGGTCTGCGGCGAGATTGCCCAGCAAATCCGGTGAGAGAATGTAGCCGCGGGCGGTCGCGACGTAGCATTGCTCGAAGAGATGGCGGCGGCGACGGCGACCAGCGCGCGCCAGAAGACGCGCGCGAGCCAGTTCGCGGACATGATAGTTCACTGTTTGCCTGGGTAGTTTCATGCGCCGAGCAACACCTGTCGCCGAATCGGGCTCAAGCAGGGCGGAGAGAATCTTCAGGCGCAGGGGATGGTGAAGAAGAACGGCAGCTTGGGCAGGCTCACGGAGGAGGTCGAGACTGGAGCCAGCGGTGGCGGAAGAGGCCAGCGAAGAGCGGGAGGTGGGGAGTTTCCAATTACCGCTGCGGGTGACGCGCATGGCCGTAAGGTGGCCTCCATTGAAAGGCAGGAAGAGTCTCCAATAGACCAATATATTTGTCAAGACCTATCTTGTGGTCTATTCGTCTCAGTGATTTTCCAAGCCGCCTGCAGTGTCCGCGGCCAAACAAACAGGTCCCGTTAACGCTGTTTACCTGCCGCCCTGCGCAGGAGTAAAATGAGGAGCACCGCACGTAATCAGGCATTAACCGCGTTTATTTGACACGACCCGCAGGGGCGCGTGCCAAGATTCAGGATGGAAGTACCAGTCCAAGCAGCGCGACAAGGAGACCAGCATGGCCACCGCAACCATTACCAAGCCTGCCGCGAAGGGCGGCAGTTTTCTCCTGGAGACTGCCCTTCCGGAGGAAGTTTTCACGCCTGCCGATCTAACTGATGACCAGAAACTGATCGGCCACACGGCGGAGGAGTTTGTCGTCAAGGAAGTTTTGCCGCTGTTGAAAGACCTTGAGAACAAAAAGCCCGGACTCATGCCAGAACTGTTGAAAAAGTCCGGGGAGCTGGGACTGCTGGGCGGCGGAATTCCCGAGCAGTATGGTGGGGCGGGTCTCGACAAAATCGCCACGACTGTCCTGACCGAGAAGCTTTCGATTTATGGCGGTTACGCTGTTACGCACGGCGCGCATGCGGGGATTGGAACGCTTCCGATCGTCTATTTCGGGAATGAGGAGCAGAAGAAAAAGTATCTGCCGAAGCTGGCCACAGGCGAATGGATCGGCGCTTATTGTCTTTCGGAGCCGCAGGCGGGCTCGGACTCGCAGAACTCGCTGACGCGCGCAGAATTGAACGCGGAAGGCACGCACTACATTCTGAACGGGCAGAAAATGTGGATTACCAACGGTGGATTCGCGGATGTGTACATCGTATTCGCGAAAGTGAACGGGGAAAAGTTCACGGCATTCATCGTAGAGCGGAAATTCCCGGGATTCAAGCCGGGGAACGAAGAGCACAAGATGGGGATTCATGGGAGCTCGACGACGCCTATCTTCCTTGAGAATTGCAAGGTACCGAAGGAAAACGTGTTGCATGAAATCGGGCGCGGGCACATCGTGGCCTTCAACATTTTGAACGCGGGCCGGTTCACGCTGGGTGCCTCGTGCGTTGGCGGGGCAAAGCACGTGCTGCAGAATTCTTCCAAGTATTCGAAAGAGAGGAAGGCGTTCGGCAAGCAGATCGGCGACTTCGGCATGATGAAGGAGAAGCTGGCGGAAATGGCCATTCAGATTTTCTGCGTGGAGTTGATGGTGTATCGATCCGCGGGGAACATTGAGGCGGCGATGGTTGCGGCGTCGGGCTCGGGCGACAAAACTCAAAATACAATGAAGGTGCTCGAGGAGTACGCAATCGAGAGCTCGATCGCGAAGGTTTATGGCAGCGAAATGCTGGACTTTGTCGTCGACGAAGGTGTGCAAATATTCGGCGGCTATGGGTTTCACGAGGATTATCCGGTATGCCGGGCTTATCGCGATTCGCGCGTCAACCGGATATTTGAGGGCACGAATGAAATCAACCGCATGTTGATCATTCAAATGCTGATGAAGCGCGCGATGGGCGGGCAACTTGCGCTGATCCCGGCGGCGATGAAGCTGGCGGATGAAATCCTCGCCGGGCCTTCTTTCGAGGAAGCGCCGGAGGGCGTGCTTGCCGACGAAGCGCGCGTGGTGGCTAACGCCAAGAAGATGTTTCTGCAAGCAGCGGGGGGAGCGGTGCAGAGATTCCGCGAAAAGCTCGCCGAGGAACAGGAACTTATTGGCGCGCTTTCGAATATCGTGATGGAAGTGTACGCGATGGAGTCTTGCCTGTTGCGCGCGCAAAAAGCAGCCGCAGCAAAGGGTGAGGCCGCGATGCAAACGATGATCGACGCAGTGCGTGTTTTCATAGCCGACGCCGCCGAGCGCGTGGAACACGAAGCCAAGCGGTCCATAGCGGCGGTTCACGAAGGGGATATGCTTACTACGCAGATGGCGGTGTTGAAGCGCTTCGGCAAGCGCGCACCCGTGGATACGATTGGCTTGCGAAGACGGATTGCCGCAGCGGTTCAATCACAGGATCGCTACCCATTTGAAAGCCGGTAGTTTGGGGTCGAGCAAGATCTTTCTGCGAGACTCAGGTTAAGTTGCGATCTGAACTAGCTCGGGCTTTTTACCAGACGGCGGGCCTTTGGAGCCCCATCGCGAAGGCCGCTTTCCTTTGCCCCGCAGGCGGTTGACGAGAGAACCGACGCCGACCGACCCCGCCACGAAGTGTCCCACGCGAAGGGGACCGGCTACCTTCTCGGTGCGAATCCAATGCAAGCCACTGCTCGCCATACACCCGCATTCGGAGCAGTTGGGGGTCCCGCCAAAAACGCATGGCTCGACGCGCGTCTCTAAATCCGCTGAATAGTTTGCGGACATTTTCGCAAAAAGACAGTCGCTTGGGTTCTCGGGAGGATGAAGGAGAGCGCGCGCGATACCGTCGTTCATCAAGAACTTGGGATACTTCCGAGCCAAAGGCGGCAGAGAGCGCGCCACTTCTTGCCGGTCTTCTGAAGTCAGTTTCTCTGGGCTCTCTTCACCGATCTGAGGCGTGTATAGGCTCACCCAGATGCGATCAACTTCGGAGCGGGCATTCCAGAATGAGACGTATTCTTCCAGATAGCCGGATCGCTGCAGCATCGGACGGGTGATGACCCAGTGGACATTCACTTTGCGGCCATCGATATTTTTTAGAATGCGTTCGTAGGTTGCGGGCATGCGGCGGATGTCGTGGTGTTCTGGAAGGCCGTCGACGGAGATGGCAACTCGAACGCGCCGCAACTCCATCCATTCCGCAGGAATGGGGATAACGCCGCTGGTGACGACAAGAGAAAAGATGTTCATAGCGCTGAGGGCGGGCAGGATGGCGCTCAGCTCGCGGTGGCGTACGAGCGGTTCGCCGCCCACCAACGAAACATGCATGGGGCGGTTTTTCCGTACTAGTTCCAGCACGCCGTTGACGAGGGCATCGCCGTGGAAATCATGCAGATCGGTAAGGAGTTTGCCGCCGCCGAGGTGGGTATCGCCGTAGGCGTAACAGCCGGGACAACTGAGGGGGCATTCGCGCGTGATCTCGATGGAAAGCATGGGCGCTTTGCCGGTCAGGATTTTTCCCCACGCCCTCATTATTTCTCGCGGGGTGATACTTGGATTTGGAGTAGCAGTAGGCATGTGGCTTGGATGCAGAAGAGCGTGCTACAGGATACCTCAATCTTGAGGTCCGATATCGCTGAAATTCTTTCGAACCTTTCAAAAGGATGCATTTGGAGGAAATTGAGCAGCCGACTTCTGGCCTGGAGCTCCCCATCGATCCGGCATGCGAGGCTGTTCGCCGATCCGCTCACAGTGGCTGCGAAGACACGCGCGCCTAATTGTGCCGTACTGCGTCTAGTAATTCGGTTAAGCTTGCAATTTAGGGATCATCCGTTTTCAACGCTGAGATAGCAGGCAGGAATGCCCCGAAAGCTCCTCATTCTTGCAGCTACGATTGTCGGCGCTCATTTTGCGGTGGCGCTCACGCTAGGGGTGTCCCCTTCCGGGACCCTGCTGGCAAATCTGCTCGAGATTTCTGCCAGCGTCCTTGCCGCAGTGATGAGTTTTGGCGCGTCGCGGCGGGCGCGGGGGATGGCGCGCCCGTTCTGGACCCTCGTGGGTTGCGGCATGGCTGCGTGGGGCGTGGCAAATCTCGGCTGGATGTACTACGAAACTCGTTCTGCATACCAAACCAGCGGCGGGCTCCGCGGTGCAATTCCTTTTCAGCCTGCATGCGCTGTTCTTCGCGATGGTGCTGTTTCTCGACCAAGAGAAGGATTCCGAACGACTTGAACCGGAGTTTCTCCTGGATTTCGCGCAAATCGGGATCGTTTTCTTTTTTGTGTTTCTGGGTTTCTATTACTTGCCTTCGGCGCACTTGCAGCAGCAGAGCGCGGCTACACGCCAGGTTTGGATGGAGCTTTGCGAAGAGATTGCCATCATAGCGCTTGCGTGCCTGCAGATAGCCCGGGCGCACACCGCGCACATTCGCAATTTATATGTGGGTTTAGCTGCTTACTATTCGATCTTCGCTGCCGGTTCCGCGGTGGCCGAATATCACCAGTCCATCCGAAGGACGCCAACCGGGACGCTGTTCGACCTGTGCTGGACGCTGCCGTTTCTTTGGGGAGCCTTCTGGGCCGCGCGCTGGCAACAGCCTCCAGCCACGCAAGCAGCGCGGCCACTTGTCCGAAAAACATTTAGCGGGGTGGTGCTGACCAACGCAATCTTCGTGTTGGCGCCATTGATCGTCCTGGTGCAAGTAGCACAATTACCTGCCGACTGGCGCTTCCTCCGTTTTTCGCTGCTGGGGGTTTCGATATTGTGCTTTGCCGCCCGAATGGGCATGGGCGGATATCGGGAGGCGCAGACTGCGGAGACGGTGCGCCGACAGGCGCTGGCCATGGACTCCACGGCGGACGGCATTTCGATTCTGGACGAGGATGGAAAACACATCTACGTCAACGCGGCGTTCGCCCGGATGATGGGACACGAGAGTCCGGAGTCCATGCTAGGTGTGAACTGGCGGCAGATATATGACCCGCAGGATGTCGACTTACTGCAGAAGCAGGTCCGGAAGGCGCTGGAGTCGGAAGGCAAGTGGTCCGGGCAAATCAATCTCCGGCGCCGCGACGGAACAGCCATCCCCGTTGAAATGGCTATCGCTTCTCTGGCCAATGGAGTGACTGCGTGCATCGGCCATGATATCAGCGCCCGGAAAGAAGCGGAGAAGGCACGAGCCGACGCCGAAAACAAATATCGCACGCTGGTGGAGCAGGTGGCGGCCATCAGCTACATCGCGGAACTTGGCCTGCGTGGGGAATGGCACTACGTCAGCCCGCAAATCGAGTCCATAACGGGCTACACCCAGGATGAGTGGCTCACCGACTCTCGCGATTGGCTGCGGCATGTACCGCTGGAGGATCATGCCATCATTGAGGGTGCTGAAGCCGCAAGTGATCGCGGCGAGCGTTTTCAAGCGGAATACCGAATTGTGCATAAAGACGGCGCAGTCATTTGGGTAAGCGACACCGCCGTGGTGGTTTCGGGAAGCAACAGCCAACGGGTGATCGAAGGAATCATCGTAGATATAACGGAGCGCAAGCTGCTTGAAAATCAGTGGGAACAATCGCGAAGAATGGAAGCAGTCGGGAGGCTGGCGGGCGGGATCGCTCACGACTTCAATAATTTATTGACGATCATCAAAGGCTATGCAGAGCTTGCGCTGCAACCCCCGGAATTCAGG
>CAVOPQ010000016.1:0-67131 GCA_963698145.1 uncultured Acidobacteriota bacterium
AGTCCGGGTAACCTCGGAACCTACGAAGGTGGGAATATGCTCATTGCAAATCTGTTTGGTGTGACAGGCACCGCAGGATTGACGTTGGCTTTGTGCCGGCGGGTGCGGTCCGTCTTCTGGGCAGCAGTCGGGGCCACCTACATGACAGTGACGAAGAGAGGCGGGTGGACAAGCATAGTGGAGGTGAAAGGCAATGATGAGGACCAAATTTTGCATCGCGCTTGCAATCCTCTTGCTTCTGATAGTACCTGTCACTGAGGCTCAAGGCCCGGACGAGCCGTATAGATTCTTCCGAGACTTTGTTGGCTTGAGCGAAGATCAGATAGGAGCTATCCGCTCAGGGAAGGCGGTTGCCAAGGTTATTGAGTCGCGCACTCCTGACGAAGTCTTCGTCTTCGGCTCGGTATACGTGGAGGCGAGTCCAGAGAGCTACCTCAAACTCGCCTCGGACGTCGACGCGGTACGCAAACTCCCAGGCTATCTGGCAATTCAAGGCTTCAGTGATCCACCGCAACTTTCGGACCTTGAGGGTTTCACTCTTGAAAAGCAAGACATCGAAGAACTGAAAAACTGCAAGGCGGGACATTGTGAGGTTCAACTGCCAACCGAGGCGATGGAGGGTTTTAAGCAATCCATAGACTGGTCCGCCCCTGATGTCGCCGACAGCGTGAATCACCTGGCCCGCCAAATGGCTTTGCAAGCGCTACTCAATTACATGAATGGGGGCAATGCGGCCCTGGGAGTCTATCGTGACAAAAACCATCCTGCTGCGGTGGCGGAAACGTTCGCGGCGCTGTTAACACGACTAAGCGCACTTCCGGAATACCTTCCCGAACTCAACGAATATCTTCTTGAATATCCGAAGGCTAAGTCAGCTAACGTGCAAGCAGGCTTCTACTGGGAGAAGGTTAATTTTGGATTGAAGCCTACATTTCGGATCGTTCAGAGGGTCGTGTATCGCGGAGCAAGCCCAACGGACCCTGCTTACGCATTAGCGGAGAAGCAGCTCTACGCAAGTCACTACTTCGAAACGGCACTCGATCTCACGGTCTGCGTCAGAGATGCGCAACGCCCCGGCTTCTACATCATTACCGTCAAAGGGTCGAAGCAGGCCGGACTGACCGGATTAAAAGGAAGCATCGTGCGCAAGGTGGCCGTAGACAAAGCCCGATCCTCGCTCGGACGGGTCCTCGCGACGATAAAACAGAGGTTGGAATCGCACCCCACTCAGGTTGATTGATCGCCTTGCCGGTTCTTGCTTCCGACGCGAACCCGAAATCCTTATGTGTTGGAATATTCAGCGCGACCAATGTTTAGCTTGCGCATCTTATTTTGGAGCGTCGTTCGTTTCAGTCCGAGGCGCTCTGACGCCCCACCCTTGCCAGATATCCTTCCGGACGCGGCCTTCAACGCCTCAACGATTACCTGCCGCTCCGCTTGCTCGAATGTCGATGATCCCGATCCAACGCTCCGGCTAGCCGTCCTCTTTAGCTGGTCGTGAGGAACTTTCAACTCGTCCCCCTGTGTGAAAATCACGCAGCGCTCGATAAAGTTCTCAAGCTCCCGAATGTTTCCAGGCCAGTCGTGATTCACCAACGCCTCCATTGCGTCCTTCGGGACAGACTTAACGCGCTTTTGCATTTGCCGGGACAAGCGCAAAACGAAGTAATGAACTAGGAGAGGAATGTCCTCGCGCCTCTCGCGAAGCGGAGGGATCTCAATCGGGCAGACATTCAATCTGTAAAAAAGATCTTCGCGAAATTGGTTGCTGCGTATCATGCCCTGCAGATCGCGGTGGGTTGCCGCAATCAAACGAACGTCAACTCGGATAGTTTTCGTACTTCCCAACCGTTCAAACTCGCGTTCCTGCAGAGCGCGTAAGAGCTTTGGTTGCAGGTCAAGACTGATATCCCCGATTTCATCCAGGAAAAGTGTGCCGCGATCGGCCAACTCGAACCGGCCCCGTTTCTGCATGAGCGCGCCAGTGAATGCGCCCTTTTCGTGCCCAAACAACTCGCTTTCGACCAGTCCGGAGGGAATAGCGGCGCAATTCAGTCGAACGAACGTGCGCTCGCGACGTGGACTGCGGTTGTGAAGGGCCCGAGCGAGCAATTCTTTTCCAGTGCCGGTCTCCCCGTGCAGTAGCACTGTCGACCCAGTGGGAGCGACAATCGCAATTTGATCCAGTACTCTGCGCAGCGCGGCGCTCTTGCCGACGATGTCCTCGAAGTTGTGTTCCGCGCGAATTTCCGATTCAAGGTAAAGCCGTTCCTCTTCCAGACGAGTTGCCGATGCGTTCAGACGCCCGTACGCAAGGGCATTATCCAGCGCGAGGGAGATCTGAATACTAATCTGCGTTAGCAAATCGAGGTCTTCTTGTCCGAAAGCGTCCGGCTTCCGGCTGCCGATCGCCAACAGACCCAGCGGTCCGCTCCCGGTCGCAAGCGGAGCAATAGCAAGCGAGGTTATGGATTCGGCCCGCAAGTTCTCGGCAATGGTCGTCGGAAGTCTCTCGATATCGTCGACTGACAATATGTCGGACCTGCGGGCGCGAAGTTTCTCGCACTCCGTTTCAGTCAGATTCGTTGAGCCCATCTCCGCCAGCAACCCTTTGCCGTCAGGAAAATCCAGCACCACACTTTGAAGGCGATGTGAGTCCTTTTCGAGAAGCCAGAATCCCGTCAGATGATTGTCGAAATACGAACGAATCGAAGTTGAAGTCGATCGAAAAAGATCGTCCATATTCAGTTTTGAAACGACGTGATTGTTGATTTCGAGGAGTAGCCGAAGGCGGTCGCGCTCGGTAGCAAGTTCCCGCTGATATTGTTCTGCACAATCCCTAGCCAGCGCGCATTCTAACGCAATCGCAACGTGCGACGTCAGAGAGCGGAGTAGTTCGACATCTTCGCGCACAAACTCCTGACCTCGCTCCTTAGTCGCAACCAAAAGTCCGTACTTTTGCTGGGATGTAAACACAGGGAAAATGTATGCGCTTCTGCCAAGAGATTGGGCTGCAAACGGAGCCAACTCGGGGTGTTTCAACATTTCCGGCGATACGTCAGGCAGGAAAACTGGTTCTTGTTGCTCCAGAGCTTGTGCTGCCGCACCAATCCGTGAAATTTTGGTGCCAATTCTAATGGCGGGCGCGTCCGCTTCTCGATCAAACTCGAGAAGATGCAAAGTCTGTTGACCACTGTCCAGGAGGTATAGGTCAGTGCCATGAAGGCGAACGCTACTGGACAAAACGTCGCGCAGGCTGTGGAGGACGGCTCTTACCGTCGGTTGCTCGCCCATCGCGGCGGACACATCGAGCAAGGCTCGATATCTGCTATAGGCGGGGCCTCCATTGTCTTCCGGCATGCGCATCAGACTAGCACCACTAGAACTGTTCTTCCATATCGAGACCATCCCACACAGTCGGCGTCTGGAAAGCCACCCTGGGTCAGTTTGTAGTGATCTTGTGTGCCGCACCAGCCGCCAAGCCGCCGGGCACGGTGCCCGAATGCGGGCAACCTTCTCGGAGCACGAGAAAGGCTTTGTGCCGCTAGAGCTCTGAAATCACACAGATTGCGCGGTCTTTTTCGTTATTTCGGTTTGGCAACGCGCGTGCCTTTTTTTAGGGGACTGCCATTCACATTAGGAGAGAAGACATGCGGAACGCGATTCGAACTTCGGTAATGCTGCTGACGATCCTGCTGCTACCTTTGCTGGTTCTCGTTGCGCAAGAGACGAGCGCACTTTTAATCGAAGGCCACCAAGGGCAGGCAAGAGTCATTCAGGTGCAAGGCAAGAACTATGTAGAAGTCGAAGGGCTAGCGCGAATCACAGGTGGATCGCTGCGCTTCGAAGGGAATCAAATCATTGTGACTTTGCCCGGCGGCGCCCATGCAGCATCTCAGACAGACCAGTCCGCACCCGCGGCCGCCCTCTCCAGGCCATTCCTCAGCGCGGGGATCGAGACGATGAGGGAAATTCTTGAATGGCACGCTGCGTTGAAGAATGGTATCGAGCGGGGATATCCGTTATCGGATGTATGGTTCGGCAACTTCAGGAGGCAAATTCAATCAAGCTTGAAGCAGACGGAGGCCGCGGCCAGCACCGACGTGGACCAAAGGGCCCTTCCGCTGCTGACCAATGAGTTCAATACGATGGATGCGTTGACGAATAAATATTTAAAAATCGCCGAGAGTAGAGACTATCTGGCGCCCAACGCATTGAATAGCGATCCGCTGGATCAGAAGCTGTTGACGTGCTGGCAATCGCTAGCGTCGACGGCGTCGTCGAATCAAGTTGTGGACGACGGTTCGTGTCAATAGCAGGTAACCCCAACGGAAAGCCCCCAGGACTCAAACTCACGGCCCGCAATCAAAGACAACCTCACGTGGCGTAGCTGCCGCCGGCGAGAATTGGTTGTCAACTCCCGGAACGGCATCGGGCGAGAAACACGATGCAACGATTCGCCGTCACTGCTTTGCCGCGGCAGTTGCAGACATTGCCTTGTGTCCCTGAATTCGCAGAACTCAATACTCAGCCCCTCGCCATGAGCTGGCGCGCGTACCATCAAGCGCGCCACGAATTCGATATCTCAGACGAAGGGAGGGTGAATGATATGCAGCAGGGAAGTGTGATTCGAGAACATCGAAAACTGGGTCCAGACGTCTGGTGCTTCCGGTGGTGGGAAGCAGGACCGAACGGTAACAGAGTGCACCGCCGAATCGTCTTGGGAACTGCCGAGCAAATGCGTGATGCAGCATCAGCTCGGCAGCTTACCGTCGGATTGGTACAGGAAATCAACACTACCGACATCCGGTTAGCAGGAGTAACAATGACGCTCGCACAGTTAGCTGATCACTTTCACCAGCGAGAGCTTGGCCGTTCGAACGGACGAATCTCGTACTCTACCAAGAAGGCCTATCAAGGCTACCTTAATAAGTGGATTGTTCCGCGTTGGGGAGGCTGCCTCCTTCCGTACATCAAGGCCGTTGAGGTGGAGTTGTGGCTTAAAAATTTGGAAAGGGCAGCGGGGACTTGTTGCAAGATCCGGAACGTGATGAGCGTTCTCTTCAACCACGCCCGTCGGTACGATCTCTACAACCGCAACCCGATTCAATGGGTGCGCCAAAGTGCAAAGCGCCGCAGTACTCCCGAGGTGCTCACTAGTAATGAAGTCCGGCGGCTGCTGACAGCGCTGAAGCCGCGAGAGCGGATGATGGTGTCGTTGGATGTGGCAACTGGATTGAGGCAAAGCGAACTATTCGCTCTTAAGTGGAAGGACGTCGACTTCGAGAATAGACAACTTTGGGTTACTCGGTCGATCGTGCAGCAGGTCGTTGGCAACTGCAAAACCGAGGCTTCACAAAAACCCGTACCGCTCCACGATTATCTGATCAGTGCCCTAAGGGGATGGCATCGCAGAACAGCATTTCGAACGCCGGAGAGTTGGGTGTTCGCCAGTCCCAAGAAAAGAGGAAAAACCCCATATTGGGGACAACAACTTCTTCGTCATCACATCCGTCCCGTGGCGCAAAGACTGGGCATCACAAAGCAGATTGGTTGGCACACATTTCGCAGAACCTACTCGACACTTCTCCGCGCAACGGGTGCGGAACTGAAAGTGATGCAGGAACTGATGCGGCATTCAACAATCCGCGTCACTCTAGACACCTACACTCAAGCGGTCACCACGGAAAAGCGATCTGCGCAGACAGCTGTCGTTAAACTCTTCGTGGCGAAATCTAGGCGCAAATAAACGGCGCAGGGCCCTATGCCTTCTTGGTCCCTTTTTGTGCCTGCGAGGGGATGGAGCCCATTCTGTAAGTGACTGAAAAGAAATGGCGGGGACGACGAGACTCGAACTCGCGACCTCTGCCGTGACAGGGCAGCGTTCTAACCAACTGAACTACGTCCCCGCTGAAGGGTGAAGCGTCACTGGTGATGCAAACCGTTAGCAGCGCTGCAAGACGTGACAGATTTTGCAAATCTTTACAGGCGCCGCAATGCCATGGTGGGCACTGTCCGATTTGAACGGACGACCTTTCGGGTGTAAACCGAACGCTCTAACCGCTGAGCTAAGCGCCCTACTCAAGTTATCGTACAGGAAGCCTCACGCACCGTCAACGCGGTCCGTTTAGCCCAGCTGATGCTACAATAATAATGTTTATTTGCTTGTGAGCCAGCAGGGCTTTTTGTTTTCGAGCGCTGGCTTCCAGCATCGCGTGCTTACACCGGAGGCGCGGTCGCCAAGTGGTAAGGCAAAGGTCTGCAAAACCTTTATCGGCGGTTCGATTCCGCCTCGCGCCTCCAATTTTTCCCAGTAGCCCAGCCACACTTGGATATGCTTTGTCCCCAGGCGCTCCGAACAGCGCACAGGCAGGATTGCCTGTGCCACAAAAGCCATCCTTCAAGAGCGCACAGGCAGGATTGCCCGTGCTACAGAAGCAAGAGTTCAAAACCGGACAGGCAGGATTGCCTGTCCTACAAAAGCCCGGATGGCGCTCTTCCTTGCACTTTGTTTCTACAGCCAGTAAACTCTTCCTCTTGCTTTCGCGCAAAGGACTCACTCCGGGATGCTGATCGCACGCGATTATGTAGGTTATATGGCCACGGAAGTGGTCAAGCGGCTGGTGGAAGGGAAGTTGATCGAGACGAAGGCTGCGGATGCCGTCGCCCAGCGCCTCCGCCAGCGGATGATGGAAGAGATCACCGTCGAGGACCGGCTTAACGAAGAGGTTCGCAACATCCTCACGGAACATCAAGAGGAAATGCGCCGGACCAGCGTGTCGTACCAGGAGATGTACAAGAAGGTCAAGCAGCAGCTCGCGCGTGATCGCAAATTGGTTTTGCGGTAAGCAGGTGAGGGATTTCGCGAAATTCAGTCTCAGAAGTGGCGCGGCGAATCTTTGCTGTGTGGAATTAAGCTTCATCGCACGGCGTCCATTTGGGCACGCGCCGGAAAACGAAAAACTCGAGGGCAAGCGAACGGAATGCGACTGAGCCGCGAAAAAATTGTACGAATCTCGCATCAAATCACTGACGTGCTGGTTTCCAGCGACGACGTGGAATTCGTGGAAGACCGTGACACGATCCGACAGCAAGTGGTACAGATCATCACCGCCACGCTCCACGAAGAAGAAAAGGCCGACCTCGAAGTCCGCAAAAAAATCACCTCGCAGAAAAAAGAAATTCTTGAGGATAGCGAGGAGTGGAACGTCCTCTACCGCAAATATTACGCCGACGAACTTCGCCGCATGGGAATCGCTGCCGCGCCCGACGACCGCCGCCGGTAGTGATCTAAGTTCCAAGTAGGGAATTACTCCCGCCGCTCGACCCCCCTCCCCGGTTTTTTCGTAAGTGTTCATTCTAAAGGGTTTTAAGTCCTGTGTTTTGGAAGTGCGGATTGTAAAGGGGATAGTGGCTAGTGGTGAGTGCCGAGTGGTTAGATTGCGGAAAGAGATCGCCGGCTGAAGGGTGCACCCTCCTCCCGGGTGTTTTTTGTAAGAGTGGCAAACACTGGACTTATGCTTGACGCGGCTCGTAAGAGTGGCAAATGCGAGACTTAAAGTGGCTGATTTTTCGGGTCTTTGCAGATGGCTTGTAAGAGTGGCAGGGAAAGGAGTTAGAGGAGCAGTCGCGATATCTGAGGCGGAGAATCTTTGGAAGGAGCGTGGTGGGTTGATTTGCGAGCGGAACATGGGGAATGATAGCAGGGAAGTGGATTACTGTCAAGGTACAGTACCTGGGTACTTATCATTCGAATGAGACGCGGGGAAGTTGAGGAGTTGGAAGGAGTTGGCGGGAATTTTGTAGTTTGGTGAGACAGTGAGACGGCGCTTGAGCGAGCAGAACTTAGGCTGCCGAAAAGAAAGTCAAAATCCGCACCCTGAAAACCGCAGGGATGCGGCACCCCCAAAGTCAAAACTAACTGCTAAGACTTTGCCACCCGCCAGCTCCGCGCGCTCACTTGCCATCTCGGCTCAATCTAGATATTATCTCAGACATGCTGCGCTTCGATTGGGACGAGCGGATAAACAAGGGCAATTGGACCAAGCAGGAGTTTATTTGAGGAAGCCCGGAGCGCTTTCAACGATCCGCATGCGCGCCTATTCCATGATCCAGAACATTCAGAGGAGGAAGACCGGTTCATCCTCCTGGGACTTAGTTCGGCGGCGAGGCCGCTGGTCGTCGTTCACTGTTATAGGAACTCCGAATCCATGGTTCGAATCATTTCCGCGCGGAAGGCCACCAAGAAGGAGGTTCTGATTTTATGAAGAAAGAATATGATTTTTCCAAAATGAAAGAGCTGAAGAACCCATACGCCGGCAAGAAAAAGGCCGTGGGAATCAACTTGAGTCCGGAAGTGGTGGACTATTTCAAAGGACTGGCGGAGGAGACAGGACTTCCTTACCAGAAGTTGATCGATCTTTACTTCTGGACTGCGCGAAGAGCGACAAGAAACTGAATGAAGTGGCGTGGCGTAGGGGAAGAAAAGGTGACGTGGCGACCACCCGCCCTGAAAAAAAAGTCAAAGGGTAGGCCACCCAGAGTAAAATAAAGTCAAAATCATCGGGCGCGTTAAGGTGCCCACCCGCCGGCACCCCCAAAGCCAAAATCAACTGCCAAGGCCACGCCAACCGCCCGCCCACCCGCCAGAGATACCTCATCTATCGCTGCCGTTGATAGTGTGAGAGCAGGCCGTGATTTTCGCAAAGTTTGGGTAGACAATGAAATAGAGATGCGACGCGTCGCGGCAGGCACCGTCAGCCAGTTCGAATTATAAACAACAAGCGCATACTTGCTTGAAACCGGCTTGAACTTCCATTTCTTCACATTGGAAACGGGACGCCGATATTAAGGGCTTCGCTCCAGACGAGAGTGCGAATGCTTTTATAACGGTACCCCTGTCATCAAGCTCGGCACTTACCACAACGATGCCCCTGAATTCGGGTCTCGCGGGCGATCCCCGGATACTCAAGGTCTTCAAAGCTGATAAGTTGGGCTTCGTACTTCGTTTCCTGCTGTTGCCCGTTCGGCCCAATTACTGCGAAGGCCAACAGAAACCCCAAAACTAGTAGGATACGCATTGCCTTGTTTTTCATTGAAGTCCCTCAATCAACGATCTGCAGAAATTGTCCACTAGGGCGTTATTGGACTTGCCTGCCTTCGCTATTCGAAAATCGCTTTGAAAACCCACTGCTCCAGCACCGCTGTTAGAAAGAACGTGTGCTCAGTTCATGGGTTAATATGGTTGCCTGTGCCCTCAGGGTATTTCCAGTGTATCGACGCTTGCCAATGAGGAACGGCCTTCCCTGGGTATCAGCCGAATTGAAAAAATGCGCCCTCGTCGTTGACGGTTATGGACCAGTTTGAAACTCGGGGACAGACGGGACGTTTTCTGCTATGGTGTCGCATGATGGCACGTCTGCCCGTATCGCTATCGTAAATATACCGCATCACGTCACGCAGCGGGGTAATGCCCGGCAGTTCTTACTGGCCTCCGACAGCGAGCGTGCAGTGTATCTCAAACTGTTACGTCATTACGTAAGACTTTACGACCTGGCGCTGCTCGGCTACTGCCTGATGTCCAATCACGTTCACTTGATCGTCGTTCCGCGGCGCATCGAATCGCTCGCCGTGGCCCTAAAGAACGCGCACGGCCGCTATGCCGCATACTGGAACGCGGCGCAGCAATCCAGCGGTCATGTCTGGCAGGGGCGCTTTTACTCGTGTCCCCTCGACGACGCGCATCTGTGGATCACACTTCGCTACACGGAGCGCAACCCCGTGCGGGCGCGCCTGGTGGACAAAGCAGAGTCGTGGGGCTGGTCCAGCGCTGCCGCGCACTGCGGCGTCACCGAGGTAGACCCTGGTCTTGACTTGAGTTTGTGGGCCAAGCGGTGGTCCAGCGAGACTTGGCGAGAATACTTGAACAGCGGAGAGAACGAAGCGGAGCTTCGCGGCATTCGGAAGTGCACGCACAGCGGCCGTCCCTTGGGATCGCAGGGCTTCGTCCATTCGCTGGAACAAGCTACGTCGCGGCGGCTAGAACCGCAAAAGGGCGGGCGTCCACGAACTGTGGGGCGACCTCGGGAACAAGTGGAGCTACCGATCTGAACGATAAACGCTCAGATTGGAAAAACTGGAAAACGTCCCGTCTGTCCCCAGGTTTCCAAGGTTCCCCAGGTTTAGCACAATAAATGGCATAGCAGCTTGGCTGAGATAGAATCAATCTTCTGCTAAGGAAAGGTCTGGCCCAACTTTCCAATTTCAACCCCGCACTTCCTAATGCCCGTAACCACGTCCCTTGGCTGGACGCATAGCGAAACTGCGAGATTCACATCGACATTCTGTGCCTTGAGACTCTGCAAATTGTTTGCTATCCGTCTATCGAAGAGTTTATGAAATTCCGAGCTAAGGGCCCTTTGCCATTCAGTCGACCTGATCCTGAAGCTAAAAACTGCATCCTCGAATCCACTGGAGCCGAGTATGAAACTTGGTTGATTGCTGTCCTGTTCCACAACGAAATCAAGGATTTCTTTCGACAATTGTAAAGTTGCGACCTTCAGCGAGTTCTTGCTCGACTGGGCTTTAGCCTTTCCTAGGTTGCCAGTTCACTTGTCTAACGTCATCCTTAGATTCTCCAAATAGTTGCTCAATCGTTTGTTGAAATCGGATTTGTTGGGCGAACAACTCTTGATTATGCCTGGAGTCCTGTTCTCTGCGGTCGTAGGTGATAGAGGCAATTTCTAGACTGCAAAGTAGCCCCAAGAAGACCCCATATGTGATTTTCACCCACAGACGCTCGTAGTATTTCAGGGTCGGAATTACCCCGGCGAACAATGCAACAAGAAGCGTATAAATCCCTGGAGTAAAGTATAGCCAAGTTGGGAAACCCATCTGCCTCCCCATTAGCGGTGAAGATTACACTTTCGTACATCTTACGTAAAGTTTATGGTTCCGGTCGCGGTCCTCCCCCAAGAGGACTGACCGCCGGGTGCCTCATCCTTGCGGGTTTGTTTCACGCAAGGGTGGACGGCTAGCCGTTGGAAACAGTGATTCCTGTTTAACGGTATCCCGCCGCCCGTCTTGCCGCAATAGCGGTTAAATCTGGGGAAAATGAATATTCAGCTTAAAGCAAATGTAGAGAACGAGGATGGCGCCGAGCGTGGACAAAATGAGGCCGGCGGGATGATAGCGTTCATTTGTCGGGCGCGAAAACATGTGGGAAACGCCGCCGCCGAGGATCGATCCGATGATGCCGAGGACGATCGTCCAGAAGATCGTCATGTGCACGTGCATTACTGATTTCGCGATAACCCCCGAGATTAGCCCGATAAGAACATACCAGAGCAAGTGAAACATACTTTTTCCTCCCTCGTTCGCGTCAGAACGGCGTCGAGCATAAGCCAAGATTTGGCAATTAACGCGGAATGTCCGATTTGAAACTCTGTCCCGCGCATCGTACGCTCCTCCTGCGCCGCACACAACGAATTTTCCCCCTCTGCAGCAACCAGAGAAAGTATGGGTCACGCAAATTCGTTTTGGCGGGTTAAAGGTCGGCCAACCGCTTACCACGAATGCGCGTGGGACACTGGCCGGTAGGCCGGTGCCGGGAAGGAAACTCGTGCCGGAATGCGCTGGGACGCCACCTAGATGACTCTGTACGATTTAGGGAAGGTAGGGGATACCCGTCGTTTCGCAGTCGATCGGTAAGATTCGATCGGTGAAGGGTCCAACCAGCCACCTCATCCCATTCACCCCAGCGGTACCCCTCTGGAGGTGTGAAATGTTCAAATCCCAGGTGCATAGAAATGTGTGGCTTACTTTGGCAGCGGCAGCCGTTTTGACGGTGGCGGGCTGCTCACAGTCGGCCACGGACGAAGCCAGTAACACAGCAAAGCCAGCCAGCACGGCAAAAACGGCCGCTGCAAAACCGGCTGCAGCAAAGCCTGCTGCCGCATCGAAAACAGCTGTGGCGACCAAGCCGGCGGTGGCGGCAAAAGCTGCTCCCGTAGCTAAGGCACCGGAACCAGCGACGATGGTCACAGTGCCCAAAGGCACAGCGATCAGCGCGACGGTAGGCCAAACGCTGGCGACGGACAAGAACAAGGTCGGTGACACGTTTGCCGCCAGCCTCAGCACGCCGATTGAGGTAGAAGGAAAGACGGTGATTCCGAAGGGCGCGCACGTAACCGGGAGAATCGTCACGGTGAAAAAACACGAATTGAAGGTGGCGCTGTCTTCGGTGGTCATCCACGGGAAATCTTACACGCTGGACACCAATTCGATCGCCGGACCGAAGAGCCAGGCCAAGAAGGATGCCAAAGATACGGATAAGGCCAAGGCGAACAAGGACGTAACCCTCCTGGCTGCCAAGAGTAAGTTGACGTTCAAGCTAGCGAAGCCAGTCACCATTCCGGTGAAGGGATAGCGACCATAGCTAGGCAGTCTTTAGCCGCCGAGTCCCGGCCAGCGCAAAGCTGACAGGGCTCGGCGGTTTTTGTTTCATCGAGTAAAGAGCGGCCACCCGCGAACATCCTCGCGTTTGCAAACGCGGAAGGAATGAGGCCTGCGGGTGCCACAGGCCTCGACGGAATGAGGAAGCTACGGCTTCGCGGCAGGGGCCGAGGCGGTGGCCTTACGACCTGTCATTTCCTGGACTACCGAGAAATCTCCGCCATTCTTCGCCATCTCGAGCTTGAAGGTGTATTCCGTGCTGGAGACGCGCTTGATGGTGACGCGCACACTGTACTTGTCATCGCCCATTTTGGAATCGGCAGTCCAGTTCCAAGTGTCGCCGTTCACCGTGCCTTTCGCATCGATCACATCGCCCGCGCTGCCGAATTCATGAAAGGTGTAAACTTTTTGGTCCGCATCATAGCCCATGAAGGAGACGCTTTTCTCCGCCCCCATCGGGCCTGTGCCTTCCGAGCGACAAGTGACGAAAAAGCCGCCGGAATACCATGAGCACTTTTCCGTGGACGTGACCTTGCCTCCGGGCATGGGACCGAAGGGCTTGGAGTCGCCCTCGACGTTCCAGGTGCCGACGTTATAGGCGAGTTTCTTGACCTCTGGCCCCGGCTTCGGCGGGCCCTGTGGGGCCTGGGCTTGGATTGATACAGCGAGGGACATCACGCAAACGGAGAGCAATAACGTAGCTTTTCTCATAAACGCCTCCTTTTGACTCGGGCCCGGTGGGATGCAGATGCCATGGCGGCTCCAGTTCCGAGCGCCGTGTCGTGTGCGAGGATGATACACCTGAGCGGCCGCGCCGCAATAACAAACGGCATCCCACGGGTCCTAACGCTCGAGGACCCTTCACCTGGCTGATTGGATAACGCCGTCATTTATTCCGAGCTTCTGGTGGCGTGCTTTTTGGACTTGGCTTTGAGCTCCTGCGCGAAGTACCACTGATGGCCTTCGGGATCCTCGGCGCCATAGCGGCGTTGGCCGTAGGACGTGTTTGCGGGTATTTCGAGAATTTTGGCTCCGGCTTTCTTGGCGCGTGCAAAATGTTGGTCGACATCGGCGACGTTGACGTAGAGGCTTTGCGTTGAATGGCCCAGGCGCTTGGGATTCTTATACTTGGGGCCGGGATATCCCATCATGATCAGGTCGTCGCCGAATTTCATGGCGGCATGATTGATCTTGCCAGCTGGGTTGGTTATCGAGGCACGGAACCTGCGAAAACCGAATGCCTTTGACAACCACTTGAGAGCGGCACCGACATCTTCGTATAAAAGATATGGCGTGATGGCCACGGCTTGTTTTCTCCTTTCGGTCGCAGACGCAGGAAGGGAATCTGGGAAGGCTAGAAGGATTGGCAGGGAAGGTCAAGATCGTCGTTGGCCGAGGCGGTCTGCAGACACGTCACCCGGGTGCGGGCGCAGGACGGTGGGCGAGGGATTAGGTGCGCTGGTCGCTTTTGGCTTCGAGGGCTTCAGCGGCGGAGAGTTTGCGTTCAATATGGGGGCTCGTTCGCGGGGAGCCTGAATGCAAGAGGCAACGCTTGCCGGCAGGGACGCCACATGTTGGACAGGGGATTGAGGAAACCTGTCTGGGAGTCAGGTCTTTTAGACGCATCGAAATAAGAATAGCCTAAGAACTGAGGAAAGTCTGTACCATTTTGGACATGTGGATGAGAAAAGTGCAAGAAAAAGGCGACATACGGGAAGTTAAGAGCTAGTTCGAAGGCTTTGGGCCTGCCATTTGGGGCTCGTGATTGTTGGAGGAAAGTGAATCGGTCGCATCGAAGGGGTGCCGGGGTGGGCGCGCTAGGGCGCGCCTTGGTATGGCTCCTGGCGGCAAATAAACGAAATCAAGAGGCGGATAAAGCGAATGCCCGCGATGACATCCTCGGAGGCATTCCAACGGCGGCCATCGCGGGCCTAGGTGTTCACAACTTTCACTTACAGAGGAGGCTATAACTCGAGGTCAGTCCGTCTGTACAAAAGTGTACAGTTGTCAAAACAGAGGTCCGACCGCCAAGAGCGGCTGATATAGACTAAACTGACCGGAGACGGCGCAACTTTTCGAGCGTGTCCGCCAGGCACACATGAACGAAACCAAACAAATCGCTGATTCTTACCGCGCCGCGACGGTCAAAGACGCTTGGTATGGGCCTACGCTCGGTGAGCTGTTAGCAGGGATTTCGCCGGAAGTTGCTACGACTCCACCCGTTCCCGGGGTTCATATCGTTTCGGAGTTGCTCCAGCATTTGCTGCTTTGGAATGAAAGAAGACGGAACATTTCCGACAGCAATCCGATGCCGCGCTGGGAGGCCGAAAAGGAATGGGCCGAGCCGCCAATTCCCTGGAACGAACTTGTCGCCCGCTGGAACCAAAGCCGGGACTTGCTCGAAGAGAAGATTCGGAATTTTCCCGTTGAGGATTTGGGAAAACAGGTTCCGGGGCGGAGCTATCCCTACGAAACGATGCTCCACGGAATCGTGCAACACGCGATTTACCATTCGGGGCGATCGCAATGGTGTTGAGCATGCTGCGGTCGCGGTCCCGATAGCGGCTAGCCGCGTGAGAGGCGGTTGGAGGATTGGGGATGCGAGGAAGGCGGTACGGAGATAGGTTTGCGCAGCGATTTATTTGCGGGAGAAGAGTTGGCGACTTTGGACTCGAGGGATTCGCGACTTTGCGGAGGAGAGTGGCCTTTGTAAAAGGTTTTTGAACCAGCTTGGCGCCTTTCGTCAAGGCTTCCCGATGAACGATGACGTCATCGGTGTATCCGGACATGAAAAGAATTTTCATGTCCGGGCGGAGCGCGAGCAACTGTTCGCTATTTCGGGCCATCGAGACGAGGCATCACTACGGCGGTGAGAAAGAGATCGATTTTAGTGAGATATATTTTTAGCCGTGGAGATGGCGGCTTCGGCTTCTGAGGTTCGAGAACGGAACCCGGCGTCTTGCAGAAGTACGCAGGTTAAGCTCTCGCAGTGCCACCTCATCTTCCACCACGAGAATTGTTTCCGAGCCGCCGGGAACTTCCTTTTCCAACTTGTGGCTCGCGGCCAAGTCTTCTGAAGTGCGCGGAAGATAGATCTTGAAGGTGGTGCCACGGCAGGCTCGCTGTAGGCCATGATGTAACCGTTGTTCTGTTTGACGATGCCATAAACCATCGACAGACCAAGACCGGTGCCTTTGCCCGGATCCTTGGTAGTGAAGAAGGGCTCGAAGATGTGCGGACAGGACTTCGGAGTCCATGCCAACGCCGGTGTCACTGACAGCCAGCATGACGAAGGACCCGGGCCTGGCGCCCAAATGCTGGCGGACGTAGGTGTCGTCGACGTCGACGTTGGCAGTCTCGATGGCGAGTTTGCCGCCGGTGGGCATGGCGTCGCGGGAATTGACGGCCAGATTCATGAGCACCTGGCCCAACTGGCCGGGATCCGCCTTCACGTATCCCAGGTCGGGCTGCAGCCGGATGGCAAGCTCGATGTCTTCGCCAATGACGCGGTGCAGCATTTTTTGAATTTCCACGACCGATTTATTGAGATCGATGACGGCCGGCTCGACGACTTGTTTGCGGCTGAAGGCGAGGAGTTGCATCGTAAGAGCCGCAGCGCGTTCAGTGGCGCTGCGAGTGGCTTCGACGCTCTTGCGCAAACGGCCGTTTGTGCCAGCTTGTTGTTCCAGGAAGTCGGTGTGACCGAGGAAAACACTGAGGAGGAAGTTGAAATCGTGAGCGATGCCACCCGCGAGACGGCCGATGGCTTCCATTTTTTGCGCCTGGAGAAGCTGCCGTTCGAGAACGCGACGTTCGGTAATGTCTTCGGCAAAAACTTCGAAATAGGCGAGCGAATCGTTTTTGTGCAAGACGGCGCGCCCGGTCAGCCTGACCGTGATTATGTCCCCGGCTTTCTTTCGCCAATCGGCTTCGACGGCGCGAAAATCCTGTTTGTGCCCATTTTCTTTGACCAAACGCTGACGTGCCAGCGGATCCCGATAGATGTCTTTTTCCATGTTGCAGTGCAACAACTCTTCTTCCGAGTCGTAACCAAGCATCATCACAAGAGCCGGATTCACGTGGAGGAGCTGCCCGGCCAAGGTGACTCGGAAGATTCCGTAAGGGGCGTCATGAACGAGCGAACGAAAGTTGGTTTCCGACTTTTGGAGTTGCTCTTCGGCATGTTTGCCGTCGGTGATGTCGTGCGTGATGGAAAGCATGCAATCTTGACCGTTGATCGTGACGCGAGCAGCGGAAACTCGGCCGTAGCGAATTTCGCCTGATTTGGTCCTGAATCGAAACTCTTCGCCCCGGACCTGACCCTGTGTCTCCACCAATTGCAGCGTTGTTTGGTGCGGGTGCTTTTCCACCCACAAATCAAGTTCGTCGGGCGTCTTACCCAACGCTTCCTCGGCGGTGTAGCCGGTAAGACGCATAAACCCTTCATTTACTTCGAGGTATCGGCGGTCGGGGAGGCTGCGCAGAGTGATGGCGTCGGGACTTGAATGAACCATGCTCGCGTATTTCTCCTGGGACTGACTAAGCAAGGCCTCGGAGTGCTGGCGCTCTGAAATATCGCGGATAATCCCGGTGAAAATGTGCTTTTTCCCGTGAACATGCTCCCCCAGAGAAACCTCGAGAGGAAATTCCGCTCCGGAGCGGTGCAGGCCGGTCAGTTTCAGGGCAGTCCACGAAGCATGCTTTTGACCCGTTTGCAGGTATCGCCCCAGGGCGGCCTGGTGCGCCTCTTGAAGATAGCGGGGCATCAGCATGGTGAGAGGCTGGTGCATCATTTCAGAAACCGAGTAGCCGAAGATCCGTTCTGCGGCATTGTTGACGAAGAGGATGATGCTTTGCTCGTCGATGGTGACGATGGCATCCGTAGCCGTCTCGGCGACCACGCGGAAGAGTTGGGCCGGCTGGGGGAACCCTTTGACGGAATCGACTAGTCGAGCTGACTTGGGTTTCCTTGGTTTAGACATGGGCAATTTTTGACTTGACCTAGGACGTCAGGCAGTCTGCCCACAGGTAAAGCTTGGACAAGGCTGCCAAGCGCCAGCAGTAGTTGGTCTCGACCAGTGTAACATTCCAATTCAGAGTCACGGCCCATGCCGCGAGAGCATTGCCCAACTAGCTAACAATTCGATTGTCCGTGATCGGCACTTGAGCTGAGGTACGACCTTGGACAATAATGACGAGAGAGTCGTCTAAGTGTTTGTGACGGGCTCGCTCTCGGAGAGGAAAGTCGAGGCAAGGTCGGCGGGAGCGAGCCCGGAAGTTCAGGGCAAGGTTATCGGGCCTCGGTTACGGCTGCGATATGTGCAACGCGTTTAACTGGCGATCTTCGGGATCGATGCCCAGAACCAAATCACAAGAATTCCGTAGTAAACCACCACAATTCCAGGCTAATTAGAAAAGTGCGCAGGCCTTTGCCAAGGCCGGAGTAATGCCGTTTCCAGCGGTAGCCGCAAAAACCAATCATCAAGAGAGAGAGAAGAGCCGTGATGGCCGCGACGAGGCTGACGCTGTTGGTGACGGCTTGCGCGCGCGTGAGGCGGAAGAGTTGGCGCAGGGCCGCGCCAAGCATGCCGCTCTCAAAAGAGAGGATCAGCCAGGCAACGGGCGCCAGGATGCCAATCATGTACGCCCATTGGTCTTCCATGTAGAAAAGCATCAGAAGGATGGCGACGTAGATGATGGTCTGATACAGATGGAACATAAAGAAGTCTGGTTCCAAATGAGTGAGAAGCAGGGAACAAATAATTTGTAATGAGCAGAGAGTGGCGATGTCCCGGTAGGCTCGCATGACGTACCTCCTCGGCAATTCCGCGACCAGCGCCGATTGAAAACCGCCGCATGCTGATGGTGCCTGATTCGCGCCACGGCGAAGGGGAGGAACTGTAGAGAGAGTTATCCTATATTTGAAGGAGTTTGTCACGCTGAAACCGAGCGTCGGCAGCGAGTGAACTTGCGGGCGCGAGTTCGGGGGACCGTGGAAGGCGGGTGGATTTTCCTATACGGCACGGGAAAGAAAGGATTACATCCCTAGATATCTAGGGGAGAAAGCAATGGCAATCGGAAGTGCCGCCTTAATGGTACTCCAGTTCTATTTCCCCAACTCCTTCCGAACACTAATTTATACTTAACCCGAAATTTCACCGGGCGGGCTATCCCGAGTCACCCAGCGCACGACAAGCAAGGAGCGATTTGAGACTTCGCACCAAATTCATGTTGTCGCTGGCCGTGTTGACCGCTGGGCTGACATGGGCCAGTTTGCTGATTGTGCGACGAACAGCAGAGGGAAGAGTTCAGCGAGAAATCCAAGAAGAGTCACAAAATGCAATGGTGACCTTTCAGCTGCTGCAACACGGTCACTTCGTTGCGCTGATGCGCAAGGCGGACCTGTTGGCTTCGCTGGTCTCGATGAGGAACGGCGATCCGGCAGCGATCGAAGAGGTAGGAAAAGATCCGTGGCAATCGGATGAGTGCGATCTTCTGGTGCTGTCCGACGCTCGAGGAAAAATAGTAGCGCTGCACACGATCGTCGACGAATTTCCGCCGTCCACCGCGCAGAGTATTCTCAGCCAAGCTCTGATAGAGGGCAGAACCACTGGATGGTGGTATAGCGGTACACGACTGTATCAAGTGGTTTTGAAGCCCTTCTACGAAGGCACGCCGAAGAAAAGCAATCTTTTGGGCACAGTGATAGTAGGCCGCGGGATCGATCCGCAAGCTACGGAACTTCGCCGGATATCCTCGAGCCACGTAGCGTTTCGATACGGCAATGACGTAGTGGCCAGCACACTGCCGCTCTTTAAGGAGGGGGAGTTCGCGACCCTGATACAGAAAGGGGGGCCTGTAAACGAGCAAGTCACACTTGACGGGGAGCGGTTCTTTGCGAGTTCCGTCGAACTGACGACTGGGGTGAAACCCGTAAGCATCATCGTATTGAAATCTTACAGCGAGGCATTGGTTTACCTGGAGAAACAGAACCAACTGCTCGGAGGGTTGGGTTTGTTGGCGGTGATTGCAGGAAGCGCGCTCGGGTTTGTAATTTCGGATAGATTCACGCGTCCCCTCGCCAGGCTGTTTGAAGGGGTTCAAGCATTGGAGCAGGGCGACTATCTATACCCCGTGGATGCCGAAGGTTCGGACGAGGTTGCGCATGTGACGCGCGCCTTTGATCGCATGAGGAAGACCTTGAAGAGCAACCTGTCGCATAAGCGGCAGCTGGAAGACCAGTTGCGGCAATCACAAAAGATGGAGGCGATAGGACGGCTGGCCGGCGGAGTGGCGCACGACTTTAACAACCTGCTTACGATCATCAAGGGGCACGGCGATTTGATTCTCGACAAGCTGCAAGCCACTGATCCGCTGCAAAGAAATGCCAGCCAGATTGAGAAGGCCGCGGATCGAGCGGCGTCTCTGACTCGCCAGTTGCTTGCCTTTAGCCGTATGCAGGTGCTGGAGCCGAAGGTCCTGGATTTGAATACGCTGGTGGCAGAGATGTGCAGCCTGCTCCGAAGGCTGGTCCGGGAAGATATTTCATTTACGTTCCGCGCAGGCGAATCCCTGGGGCGGGTGAAGGCAGATCCGGGACAGCTGGAACAAGTGATCATGAACTTGACGGTGAATGCGTGCGACGCAATGCCGACGGGCGGCAAACTTAACGTCGAAACACGGCAAGTGTCCGTGGATGATGCGTTTGCCAAATCCCGGCCTCCTCTGATGCCGGGCGAATACATCCGTCTGACGGTCGAGGATACCGGGCAGGGAATGGACGCCGCGACGAAGGCGAGAATCTTTGAGCCATTTTTCACAACAAAAGAACTGGGCAAAGGAACTGGATTGGGGCTGGCAACGGTATATGGAGTGGTGAAGCAGAGCGGCGGATGCATCTGGGTGGAATCGGAGCCGGGTAAGGGCGCACAATTTGAAGTATATCTGCCGGTGGTGGAAGAAATGGAGGAACGCCAGTCGCCAGAGGGCAATGGCAAATGCGCCGCCAGCCACTCGGAGCCTGTGTTGATTGTCGAGGATGAAGAGGCCGTCAGAGAGCTGGCCGCCGAATTTATGAAGTCCGCGGGGTACAAAGTACTAACTGCCAGGGACGGAAGAGAAGCAATTGCCGTCGCGGAGAGTTCTGGTCCGATTCGCGTATTGATCACAGATATCGTGATGCCGAACATGCGCGGTCCGGAACTCGCCAAGCGCTTGAAAGCGAGCCGGAAGAATCTGAAAATCGTTTACATGTCCGGGTACTTGGAATTCAATAAAGCTGAGGACGAGTTTCTGGAAGGAAGCTACTTCCTGCAAAAACCATTTACGAGAGATAGCCTGGTTCGCAAGGTGGAAGAGGCATTACGGCAGAAGCGAGTGGCAGACCGCCAAGCGCAATTGGTTTGAAAAGGTTAGTCGGTATTTCAGGATAGTGCGAATCCCTCCTGCGGCGAAAAACGGAATCATCCATAACGCAAAGCCCTGAGTCGCGGGTGTGCTGAAGGAGCACTTGGGGGCAGGAATCAAGGTATCGAGCAAGGTGTTTTCAGGAGATCCCGCGATTGGCAGGTTTCCTCGACGCCTATAAGACATGCGAACGGTATTTGCAAAAGTAAAGCGGGCGGCCCGAGGCCGCCCGTTTTGCTTCAAGAGAATAAGTTGTGAGCGATCAGGGTTGATCGGGGCGGCGCTTGAGAGTTGGGCGGCTGTCGTCGTCGCTCGTGGTGGAGTTAGGATCGGTGGTCGATGTTGGTTGTTTAGACTGCGCAGTCTTTGTGCGCAGCGTGGGCTTGCCCGGAGCGTTGTCCGAGGCTTTGCGCGCGAACATGATGTTTCGAAGGCGGGACTTCACGGAATCGAATTCCGAAGTGGTGACGATGTATTCCGGGCGGTTGGGCAAAATCCGGGCGATTTCCTTCTGCGTGTTCTCGATGCGATCGGGAGTAGGAGGATGCGTCGCGAAAACCTTGGGGATGGTGCCGGGGCGACGCTTCTCGTCGGCCTGGATGCGCTCAAAGAAGGTTACGTACGAATTGGGATCGTACCCAGCCTTGTACGTATATTGCAAGCCGAGGAAATCGGCTTCACGCTCTGCGTCACGGCTGAACTTCAGGTAGGTGACAGGGATAGCAAGGCTCGCGGCTTCGTAGATACCGTAGCCTGCCCAGCCACCGGGGCCGAGAAGCATGAGAGGGATCATGGCGAGCTGCATGGCTTGGCCTTTGGTAGCGTTCTTCGTGCCGTGACGCGCAGCAACGTGGGCGATCTCGTGGGCCATCACGCCGGCGAGTTCGGACTCTTCCTGGGCGCGCAAAATGAGGCCGCTGTTTACGTAGAAAAACCCGCCGGGAAGGGCGAAGGCGTTGACTTCATCGGAATCGATTACCTTGATTGTGAAGGGCACGCGCGCATCGGAATTGCGGACCAGATTTTGGCCGACGCGGTTCACGTATTCCGTGACGACGGGATCATCGATAAGTTTGGAGGAGCGCTCGACTTCCTGGGCGAGAGATTTGCCGAGGGCAATTTCGTGTTCAAGCGAATAGAAATTGATCCCTTTGCCGACGTTGCGATTACCGATGTCGTTGACGTCTTCCTTGGAGTTCTTGGGATGGACAGTGTCTTGTTGGGGAACCGGCTGATCCTGAGGCGCCTGGGTTTTCGCAGGTTGCGGAGCCAGCAGGCTGAGGTGGGGCGGGCTGCGGAGGAGTGTGCTTGTTGGTCTGGAGTCTGGCCAGGTTGCGATGCCGGAGTGGGCTGCTGCGCGGCAGGCGGCTGCGGTGTCTGAGTGGGAGCAGAACCCGGACTTGGCTGTTGAGTTTGAGGAGTCGCTAGAGCAACACCTGCGGCAAGGAGGCCTGCCAGCGTAACGCCCAAGGCTAATTTCGGAAGCTGATTCATGGCATCTACCTCCCAATTAAGCCAGTATACACCCGTTTTGACAATGTCGGGTTGCAATGGCTTTCGCGCCTTCAACCAGTACGATGTAAGTGACTGGAAGAAGGTTTCCTATTGCCCGCGCGATACTTGGGACTTCCGAGCTTCCGAGGCAGAGCAAGCGGTTTGGGAGGGCTGGGGTTGACAGCGAAAGGCAGAGGCCCGGCTGTGCCGAAATGAACAGCGTGGCAAATTGTGCCCAAAAGGCAGCATTAGAATGGTTGACACTCTTCGGCGAGTGGCCTCTACAGTCAATGTCAGCGAAATGAGCGTAAGAAAGATTCAGATCGGGCAGCTTTGGAGGAAGAACGACACCGGGGACGTGTACCTGGTAACCCGGGTGTACAGTGAAGCGCTGAGCACGATCGTGGTGCTGCGGAAGTCCGGCGCTGAGGACGAAGCGCTGACACGGTTGCGAGCCGAGAATACGCCCAAGGGGCCGGGGATTCCGGGATACTCGCCGGCTCAGGATGAGGAGAAGTTCTGATTGGGAAGTGAGTAGTGGGTAGTGGATCGTGAGTAGTGCACGGTGAATAGAGCGGTCCATCCTCAGCATAAACCTAGCAGACGATCAGCCAGAAGAAATGAAGAGTCAGATGGAACGGACGTCCATGCTCACTACGTCGTGGACCTGCATCAGTTCCTTGATCAGGAACGGTTCGCCGTACTTGACGCCTATCATTTCGCCGTAATGGCGGGCGAGTTGGTTCATCTGTGCTTCGAGGCGATCTATGGCGAGGAAGACGTTTGTTTTGTTGAACTCGCGGGAGGACTGGCCTTTGGGGGGACGAAATTGAGAGGAGAACGCGAGGATGGCGCGGCGGCGCTGCTCGAAATGAGGGGTGATGTCCACAACAAAGGTCGGACGAACGGGAGCGTAGGCCGTCGAGTAGAGGATTTTGAAAGGTCGATGAGGTTCACCGTCGATGGGCAATTGCTTGAGACCGGCAAGGAAGCAGCCCTCGTAGCCAAGGGTGGAGGCGTGATAGTGGTCGGGATGTCGGGCTTCCCAGTAAGGAAGGATGACGGTCTTGGGGCGGAGCTCGCGAATGGCGGAGGCCAGCCGGAGCTTGTGCTGGCGGCTGGGCTGGACATCGGAATCCGGAACGGCCAATGTTCCGCGCCAGCTTACGCGGAGGAGTTTGGCGGCCTTGGCGGCTTCCTTGGCGCGAGTTTCGGGCGTGCCGCGAGTGCCCATTTCGCCGGCGGTCAGATCCAGGATGCCGGTCTTGTAGCCGCGATGGGCCATTCTTAGGAGAGTGCCGCCGCAGGTCAGTTCCACGTCGTCGGGGTGGGCGGCGATGGCGAGCAAGTCGAGTTTCATTCTCGGTCTCCCTCTACAGCTGCCATGACATGATCCGTGTATCGTGCGTGGTCGATGATAACACTGCCCGAGGAATCTCTCGGCAGGCCAGGCAGCGCTGGAAGCTGTGATAACGTTTCGAGCTTCGGAGCGCAGATGCCAGAGAACTCACAACGACGCTACTCATCGCTACGAGGGAAAGTGGCTTTGGTTACCGGCTCGGCAAAACGGCTGGGGCGGGCAGTCGCCTTGCGGTTGGCGGAGGAGGGCGCGGACTTGGTGATTCACCATAGAGCGTCGCATGCGAGGCGAAGCAAACCGTGGCGGAGATCGAGAAACTTGGGCGGCGGGCGATGGCTGTTTCTGCGGATTTGCTGAGAGTAAGTGAGATTCGGGGATTGTTGAGGAGAGATGGAAAACATTTGGACGGTTGGATATTTTGGTGAACAGCGCGGCGAACTTTATCCAGACGAAATTGAGTCGACCACGGAAGTAGTGTGGGATGCGTCCTTGGACACGAATTTGAAGGCGGGTTTTTTGTGCGCAGGCGGCTGCGCCGATGCTGAAGGAGAGCGGGGAGTGATTGTGAATTTTGCCGACATCGGGGGCGTGCGGCCATGGCCGGGATACCTTCCGCATTGCATATCGAAGGCAGGGGTGATCATGATGACGAAGGATTGCAAAGGCGCTTGCGCCGGAGGTGCGCGTAAATGCAATCGCTCCAGGAACGATAACTATGGAAGGTGATCCGCCGGAAATGGGAGGCGGAGTTCGTCCGGAGGGCTCCGCTGAACCGAAGCGGCAAGCCGGGCGACATAGAGGATGCCATGTTATTCCTCATTCATGCAGAATTCATGACCGGGCAAGTCTTGATACTGGATGGTGGACGAACGCTTTAGCGCGGCTGCGGCGGCTGCGTTTCACACAAAAAGAAATTCAGAGATTTCGAAAACGCGCCGTGCAGAGAATTGCGCTGCGGTGTATTCTATTTTCCTTATAGCGTAGTGAGTTTGGGAGGCGCGCTGACATGCGTGCCGGAATCCGAAAAAGAGGGCCAGCCTGAGATATGGACAATGAGACTGACACACATGTTGACAGCCCGAGCGAGGCAATCAGCGTACCGCACGGATTAGAAGACACGCAGATACAAGAGTGGCTGGAGTCGCTGGACTCCGTGCTCGATTCGAGCGGACCGGAAGTGGCGGCGGAGATTCTGGAAAGACTTCGGGCACACGCGACGGTTTCGGGCATCGATCTCCCGTTCTCCGCGAACACGCCTTACGCCAATACGATACCGGCGCGGCTCGAGCCACTATTCCCGGGCGACCAGGAATTGGAGCGGCGGATCAAGAGTTTGATCCGTTGGAATGCGCTGGCGATGGTGGTGCGCGCGAACCGCGTGGAACACAACATCGGTGGTCACATTTCTACTTATGCTTCCGCAGCGACCTTGTATGAGGTCGGATTCAACCATTTCTTCCGCGCACGCTCCGAGGAGTTCGAAGGCGACACGGTCTATTTCCAGGGCCACGCTGCTCCGGGCATGTACGCGCGGGCGTTCCTCGAGGGACGGATTTCGCCGCAGCAGCTTGAAAACTTTCGCCGGGAACTGAAGCCGGGTGGTGGGCTGTCCTCTTATCCGCATCCTTGGCTGATGCCGGACTTTTGGGAGTATCCGACAGTGTCGATGGGCCTCAGCCCATTGATGGCGATTTATCAGGCGAGGTTCAACCGGTATCTCGAAGATCGCGGATTGAAGCCGGCGACGGACGCGAAAGTTTGGGCGTTCCTGGGAGACGGCGAGACGGACGAGCCGGAATCACTTGGCGCGATCACGCTGGCTTCGCGTGAGAAGCTGGACAATTTGATTTTTGTAGTGAACTGCAACTTGCAGCGGCTGGACGGGCCAGTGCGCGGGAACGGACAGATTATTCAAGAGCTGGAATCGGCGTTCCGCGGCGCGCGATGGAACGTAATTAAAGTGCTCTGGGGCAGCGAGTGGGATCCGATCCTGGAACGGGATACGGAAGGCCTGCTCGTGAAGCGCATGGGCGAATTGGTGGACGGCGAATACCAGAAACTGGTGGTTTCGCCAGGTTCGTACGTGCGTGAACACTTTTTTGGAAGTGATCCGCGGTTGCTGCAGTTGGTTGAGCCATTGCCGGATGAGGCGTTGCGGCGACTGCGGCTTGGCGGGCACGATCCGCGCAAGGTGTATGCGGCGTACAAAGCGGCCGTGGAGCACAAGGGAGCGCCGACCGTGATTCTGGCGCGGACCATCAAGGGCTATGGGCTGGGCGAAGCAGGCGAAGGAAAAAACGTCACGCACCAGCAGAAAAAACTGAATGAAGAAGAGTTGCGGGAGTTCCGCTCGCGGTTTGGGATTCCGCTGAATGATGAGGATTGCGTCGAGGTGCCGTTCTACCGCCCGGCGGAGGACAGCATCGAGATTCAATATTTGCGCGCGAGGCGGGAAGCGCTGGGCGGGTACATACCGAAACGCAGCGTGCGGTCGAAGCCTATCGTTGCCGACCACGACGAACTCTTCAAGGAATTTTTGGGAGGCAGCGAGGGCAGGGAAGTTTCGACGACGATGGCGTTCGTCGGGATGTTGCGCAAAATGTTGAAGGATCCGGAAATCGGCAAGCTGGTCGTGCCGGTCGTTCCGGACGAGGCGAGGACGTTTGGCATGGAGTCGCTTTTCCGAACGGTCGGGATTTATTCGAGCGTGGGACAAAAGTATGAGCCCGTCGACGTGAACACGCTTCTCTATTATAAAGAAGCGAAAGACGGGCAGATTCTCGAGGAAGGAATTACCGAAGCAGGTTCGATGGCGTCTTTTATCGCTGCCGGCTCCGCGTACGCTACGCACGGCATTAACACAATTCCTTTCTTTATCTATTATTCGATGTTTGGATTCCAGCGAATCGGCGATTTCATCTGGGCTGCTGCGGATATGCGCACGCGAGGTTTTCTTCTGGGAGGCACTTCCGGGCGGACGACATTGTCTGGCGAGGGATTGCAGCACCAGGATGGCAACAGCCACGTGCTGGCGCTGTCTGTGCCGAATTTGCGAGCGTACGATCCGGCGTTTGCTTACGAGATGGCGGTGATTCTGCAGGATGGAATTCGCCGGATGTACAAGGATGGCGAGAGCATTTTCTACTACATCACAGTCATGAATGAGCCGTACGCGATGCCGGCAATGCCGGGCGACGTAAGAGAGGGAATTTTGAAGGGCATGTACCGCTACCGGGCCTCGGAGAACAAGAAGTCCAAGCTGCGGGCGCAGCTTTTTGGGAGCGGGGCAATTCTGCGCGAAGCGCTGCAGGCGCAGGAGATTCTGGAGACGAAGTTCGGTGTCGCGGCGGATGTTTGGAGCGTGACAAGCTACAAGGCGTTATACACCGATGGAAATGAAGTGGAGCGCTTGAACCGGCTGCATCCTGGCGAGAAGCCGCGCGTGCCTTATGTGACGGAATGCCTAGCTGACGCACCGGGCGTGCTGGTGGCCGCTTCCGATTATTTGAAAACCCTGCCAAACATGGTCAGCAAATGGATGCCGCGGCGGCTGGCTTCGCTGGGCACGGACGGATTTGGACGAAGCGAGGGCCGCGCTTCTCTGCGAGATTTTTTCGAGGTGGATGCGCGCTTCATCACACTGGCGACACTGCATGAACTTTACAGCGACGGCAAAATCGAGCGTTCGGTGGTCGACAAGGCGATCAAGGAACTGGGAATTAATCCGGACAAATCGAATCCCGTTATCTCGTGAGGAGTCAGGCCAACGTTCGAACAGACTGCGCTTTTGAGATGAGAGGCGAACTTCGGTTCGCCTTTTTCATTGAGAGGGGAGCTGGCGCCGCTCTCCAGTAATTCGCCAGGCTTGATGCGGCCCGTGGCGAGCTGCGCAATGAGCTGGGAATTGGCGGCGAGGAAGTCGTAGTTTCCCAACTCTTTGGGCAGAACCCAAGCGATTTGTTCGAAGGTCTTCGGGTTGATTTCATTCCCCTTGATGCTGGCGGCGTAAAAACGGATTTCCAGTTCCTCGGGCGCGGCGGCATATTTGTGGCGTGTTCTGCCGAGCTCGACGCATTTATCCAAGGTGACGCCCAACTCCTCTCGCAGTTCGCGCGCGAGTGCCGCTTCGGGCGCTTCTCCTTCTTCTACTTTTCCTCCTGGAAATTCCCATTTGAGGGGAGAGGTGTCCTGGCGCCGGCGCTGGCCGATCAGGAAGCGGCGATCGCTACGTTCAATGACTGCGGCTACGACGACTCTCACTCTTTGCCTTCCTGTGATGTGGCGTCTCGGAAGATGCGCAAAAGCTGTTTTGCGCCCGCAGACGAGCGGCGGACCGGGAGTGTTGAGCAATTCATCGCGGACGACATAAACGCGCTTATTGCGGATGGCTGGCACGTTTTTCCAAGCTGCGACCTTGTAAGCCTGTTCAACCTTGGCCTGATCTCCGGTGGCGGCCCAGGCGAGGACGATCAAGTCGGGCCGTGCGATTGCGTGACCTGTTCGTCGCTTAATTTTTGCCCGGGCGGCAAGACCATTTCCCCGCCGCAAATTTTGACGAGTTCCGCGACCCAGGGCGGGGAACTGATGCGGGGGTTCGGCCACGCCTCGCAGTAGACTCGCAACTTTTTCCTTAATCACGCGGCTTCTTTTTGCGATCGCCGCAAATTCCTGGCGCATTCGTTTAACGAGCCGATCGGCTTGCTGGAAGCGGTTGGTTATCCGGCCCAGGAGACGAATGTCATTCTCAATATCGGCCAGCGATCTGGGATTCATAGCCAGGAAGTTGAGCGGGTGCTCCAGAAGCTTGGCCACGGTTTCTTGCTTGTATGGCACCGAGCCAATGACGAGCGATGGATTCAACTGGAGGATCTCGTCTACCGAATCCATGTGCCAGCAATCGCCGAGTTTCGGCAGCCCGTTAACGGATGCAATTTCGGCGCACCATTTCGTCACGCCGACGAGACATTTCTTGGCGCCGATGTCGCAGAGGATAGAAGTCGCGCTGGGGGCGAGCGAGACAATGCGAGGTGATGAATTCAGGTGCTCGGCCGTTCACGCCGAAAGTTTAGCAGAGCAGAGAGTCTATTGTTTGTCGTAGATGTCGACCGGCCGAGTATCATTGCGTAGCTGATCGAGATTGACCCAGTAATAGGCGCCGAAGGGTTTTTTCTCGGGCCAAATTTCGTCGAGAGTGTCCGCATCGTAGAGCGTGCCGGCCTTCATCACCATGGCGATGTTCGCGGTGTTGTGGATGTCATCCAACGGATTGGCGTTGAGGACCATCAGGTCCGCGAGCTTGCCAACTTCGAGGGAGCCGAGGTCTTTATCCGCGCCAAGGAAGTGCGCGCCATGAACGCTGGCTACTTCGAGAGCTCCCATGGGGCCGGTCGCGCTGGAGATCATCCAGACTTCCCAATGTGAGCCGATGCCGTGAGCCTGGCCGTGCGAACCGATGGCGCCATAGCCGCCGTTGGCGATAATGTCCGCTAAGCCTTGCGCTTGCACGCCGAAATGATAGTCGGTCAACGGGCGCAGCCAACGTCGCCGCAGGTGTGGCATGAGTTCGCGCCAGGGAGTCCAGCGCTGGAGCTTGGCATCCTTCCAGACGTCGCTGATCTGCTCAAAGTATTCCTCGTTCCAGGGAGCAGTTCCGCCCACCATGAAGGTCGGGGAGTAGACAGTGTGAGACTGGCCGAAAAATTTGGCGACGTCGCCGTAGAGCGGCGCATAGGGCGTCGGGTGCTCGAAGCCGGTCTGGCCGTCCATGAGCATGCTGATCTTGTGCGATAGGTCGCTGGAGCCTTCACCGGTCACTTTCAGGCCCTTCTTTCGAGCAATTTCCGTAATCCACTGGCGCTGCTGGCGATCGGGCTGGAGATACTGTTTCAGCGTGATTACGCCGTAAGACGCGAGACGGGTGATTTCGTGCTCGGTGACTTCGTAGCTGGCGAGTTCATTCCAGTTGGGACCGCTGCCGTTGAGAAGTGGAGTGGCGGTGGAGAAGGTGCGCGGCCCGATCGAGCGGCCTGCTTCGATCATCTCGGCGAGCGGGAAAACTTCTTCGGACCAGGTCGAGGGATCGAGAGTCGTGGTGACGCCATACGCGAGGTAGACGGCGGATTCGAAATTGTGAGTGGGAGTGATGCCGCCGGACTCGCGGTGATGATGGGCGTGCATGTCGACAAATCCGGGAATGATTGTTTTGCCTTTGGCGTCGATCACTCGATCTACACCGGAGGTTGGGCAAGTGCCAACGCACGTGATGCGGCCGGCCTTGCTGACGATAGTGCCGCTTTCGATGACTTTGCGATTCTGGAGCGTGATGATGCGGGCGTTGGTCAAGGCGATGGAGCCTTGGGGAATGGCGCGCGGGACGCTGAGGTGAATCTCCGTCGTATCGGTTTTTGCCGAGTCGGTGTGGTAGACGAAGTATTTGTTGGCGTTACCGTATTCAAGGGTTGCGGCGTCGCGCCACCGGGGGTACATGCCCCCGTCCAGGCTCGCGGGCTTGATGGTGAAAACGGGCGTTTTGCGATCTAGGGGAATCGCCTCCTGGCCGGTCACATCGAGGGGCAGTGGAGCGACGTAGACGTTGTCGCCTTCCTGATAGGTGACTTGCTGGCCGTTCGGGGAGACTTGGACTAGCGTGGCGTTTGGAAGTGTAACGTGAACGCGACGGTCGGAGCCATTCTGCTGAATAGAAACGAGGTCAGTGACGGTTTTCGCGCCGAAAGGACCCTCGCCCTTTTCGACGCGATGTTCCGTGAAGTAGATTCTGCCGCCGGGACCAAATTGCGGACGTGCACCGGGACTGTCTTGGTTGCCAACGCGCGCGAGCGTCTGCGCGGGGCCGCCGTTAGGGGGTTGCACAACGATTTCGTACCACTCGTTGCGGGCCCAATCGCGGCCGCGCAGCGTGGCCCCAGAGCCGCGAGAATAGGCAAGCGTCGTGCCGTCCGCGCTCCAAGTGGGATTCAAGTATTCGCCGGGTTCTCTCGTGATCGCATGTGGTTCACCGCCGGCAGCAGTGATAGTCCAGAGCTGGCCGTACTTCTGGTCGTCCCAGCTTGAGAATGCGATGGTCTTTCCATCGGGCGACCAGGCGGGAGAGAATTCGCCGGGAGTGAAGGAGTCCGGTGTGAGACGTTTGGGTTGGCCGCTTGGCAGGTTCATGAGCCACAGTTTGTGGACGGCCTGGAAGATGAGGCGCTTGCCGTCGGGCGAAGCGCTTTGCCATCGAATAAATTTCGCTTCAAAAGCGTCATCACGAAGCGGCAGAGGCGAATAGGCCATTTCGGAAATGGTGCGATGAACGTGGGCGGTGAAGGGAATGGTGTCGACTTTTCCTGTGTCGACCGACAACTTGCGAATTTTTCCACCCTGCGAAATCACCATGGACTTGCCATCTGCGGTCCAGACCAATCCGGGCAGGATGGTCATCTGGCGGGAAATTTCTTCAGACTCGTCAAGCTCGATAGGGTCCATGAGCATGCGCTCGACGCCGGTTTGGAGGTCGCGCAGCCAGAGAGCGGTGCGCGGGCCAAACACGTGGCCTTTGTAGGATTCGGTGGCATCCGGGATGCGTCTGCCGAAGGCGACGTATCTGCCGTCGGGAGAGACTTCCGGCGCGATGCCTCCTCCGCTGGTGGCACGGTCCTGCTGCTCGGCTTGTCCGCCGGTGATTTCTTCAATCTTGCGCGTTTGCAAATTCATGCGGCGAAGCTGCGCGCAGCCGAGCATCGGATCGGTATGGCCAAAGGGAAGCGGCGAACAGATCTGTACGTCGAAGTAGAGATATTTTCCGTCACGTGAAACGGAATGCCAGCCAGGACCCTTGTCCTTGCCGACGAGTTCGATGCCTGAGCCGCCGTCCTTGTGGTACATCACCAACGTCCAGGCAAACTCGGGGCCGCTCTCTTGGCGAGTGCCCTGACGCTGCACAATGATGTAGTTCCCGTCGGGGGTCCAAACAGGGCTGAGGGCGCGCTGGGTCTTGTCGGTGAAGACGGCTCGCGGATTCTTACCGTCGGCGTCCATCAGCCAGAGGTTGTTTTGACCTTTGCGATCGCTGATGAAAGCGATGGTTTTGCCGTCGGGCGAAAAGCGCGGCTGCATGTTGAGGGCAATTCCGGAATCTTGAGTCAGGCATTCGGCTTTTCCACCGGTGGAAGGCATGCGATAGATGTGCCCGAGGAGGTCAAAGACGATCCACTTGCCGTCAGGGGAGATGTCGAGAGACATCCAGGTGCCTTCACTGGTGTCGAAATCGATGTCGCGAGTTTTTCCGCGAGCTTGCGTGGTATCCCATTCTGACGCGGGTTTCTCTTGAGCCGTAGCCCAAGCGGCGGCAAGAAGCGCGGCAGCGAAGAGACAGGCGAAAACACGCAGCCAGCTATGGGTAACTCGCTTGTGGGCAACGCTTCTATGGGCAATACCTTGCATGAGGGTTCTCCATGGCTGATTTGCCGGGCGGACCACCACTCGCGGGGTGAGTCCACCACGCCTATTGAGGCAACAACTTTGGGCGTTTCTGTTCGCGCGTTGTATCATGCGGGCGCAACAAACGCAACACTATCTCGTGATTGTGCAACAAATGTTTCTCCGAAGTGAGTGGAGGCTGATTGACTTCGCCTGTGGCGTGTGTTGCACTTTCGGAGTCTTTTTTGAGGTGAGGACTCATGAGACGCATGATGGTTTCAGGTTTGTTCGTGCTGGCGGTTGGTGCGTACTGCAGGGCGATGCCCCAGGCTGGCCAGGATGCCGGCCAGCAAGTGGTGCACTACAAAGGGACGCTCGACAATGTGAAATATGTTTTCGGTGTGGCGCCGCCGGTGGCGCGCTTGCGGCCCGGAAGTATTCTCGACGCGAATTCACTGGATTGCTTCGGCAATGGCATTCAAAAGCCGGGCGATACGACTGCCAAGGCCAAAGGCGACAATCCGTTGACGGGACCGTTCTTCATAGAAGGGGCGGAGCCCGGCGACACGCTTGTGGTGAGGATTCTCGATTTGCAGGTCGACGGCGATCAAGGCGTGGGAGCTTTCTCGCCTGGATTTGGAGCAATCAATTCAACGCACTACACTCCGGTGCTTGAGAAAGAGGCGCTGGCGGAGAAAATTTGGTTTTATCCGATCGATCACGCGAATAACACGGCGACGTTTCAGGCCCTCGATTCCAAGTACAAGGTGAAAATTCCCATGCATCCGTTTCTGGGATGCATCGGCGTGGCGCCAGCCAACGGCGAGGCGCGCAGTTCTATTGTTCCGGCTGAATTTGGCGGAAACATGGATGCCCCGGAAGCCAGCGCGGGTAACACGCTTTACCTGCCAGTCAATGTGTCTGGTGCGCTCTTTTATTTTGGCGATGGGCACGCGGCGATGGGAGACGGCGAGATTGCCGGCAGCGCAATCGAGGTGCCGATGCGCGCGCGGCTGAAGTTTGAGGTCGTGAAAGGGAAGAGAACAGGCTGGCCCAGATTCGAGAACGAGAAGGAAATAATGACAACAGGAATCTATCGGCCGGTGGACGACGCGGTGCGCATTGCGTATACCGAACTGGTGGCATGGATTCACGCAGACTACGGACTTTCCGAGATGGATGCGTACGAGCTTCTTTCGAAGGTGGGAAAAATCCATCTGACGGAGATGGTGGATCCGAATTACGTGGTGGTCGCTTCTGTTGAGAAGAAATATTTGCCGGCGAAAATCGCAGACACTGCGAAGGGAACTACTGCGCATTAAGCCGGCGTTCGCGTCTCCAGTGAGAGTCAGCCTGACCGGGGAGAAGCTGCCGGATAGTCTAGTCCGGTTCGGTTTTGCGGCAACGGCTCTCGCCAGAGAACCTCGAGAACGTCAATGGGCGCTGCGCGGCCTTTGAGTTTCATAGCAGCAAGCTGAGCGCAACGAATCTCCTGGCAGAGATGTGCGTGCGTTGCGGCGGAAATTACAATTTGACCAGGCCCGGCCTGGGACGTGAGGCGTGAGGCGACGTTGACGGTGTCGCCGATCGCCGTGTAATCCATGCGGCGTTCCGTGCCGAGGAATCCCACGACGGCCTCTCCGGTGTGAATGCCAATCCCAATATGCAGCGGCGCCCGGCCGGAAGCTTCATTTAGTTCCGCGAGACTTTTTTGCATGTTCACCGCCGCGCGAACGGCGGCTTCCGCGTCATTCTGCAAGGCAAAGGGCGCGCCGAAGAGCGCCATCAATCCATCGCCGAGATATTTGTCGAGAGTTCCGTCGTGCTCAAAAATTACTTTGGTCATCCGATCGAAAAATTCATTCAATACTTCCACGGCCTCCCGCGGTTTCATTTTTTCGGCCATGGTGGTGAAGCCGCGCACATCGGCGAAGAGAAGCGTAATGCGCTGACTCTCGCCGCCGAGACGGATGTCCGCGGCTTCAGAAGTAATTTTTTTGGAGATTGCGGGAGAGAGAAATCGTTCGAGCGCACTGAGCTGCATGCCCTGGCGCTTGACTTCGCTTTTCGCCATGACTTGGTCGATGACAAGACCCGCCTGCGCGGCGATGACGGCAAAGACTTCCAGATCCTCAAGCATAAAAGTTCCGCGTTTGGAGAGGTTGTCGACATACAGCAAGCCGAACAAACGATCCCGGCTCGAGAGCGGCGCGCACATCGCCGATTGCGTGCCGGATGTGGCCATACTTTGGCTGCCAGAGAATCGCACATCCTGCTTTGCATCCATCACGAGAAGAGGACCTTTGCTCTCCATGACTTGCTGAATGATGGCCCGCGAGAGCGCCATTTGTGGCGCGGCCGCTCTTGGAGCCACGCGATAGCGGAGGATGGCGGGAAGAAAGGTGTAACCGGATGCGGACTGCGGCGCCTCGCGAACAGAATCTTCGGTCAACAACATGGCGTAGCCGCGCTCCGCGCCGTCAATCTGGAGGACGAGGTCCAGAACGCATTGCGTCACGTCTTCGACAGTGGTTTTGTCGCTCAGGGCCCTGCTGACTTGGTAGAGAAGCGTGAGTAAACGATTCTCGCGACGGAGATATTCGATGCGCCCTTCAGAATCGACGCGCGAGTCAGTCCATTCCGACGGCGGTTTGGCTTTCGAGCTATCGAGAAGCTTGGCGACACTTTCACGATCTATGATTTGTGTGAGGTGGGAGGCGAGCTCGGGCGAGGCCTTCGCCACAACGGTACCGGTCTTCATATCCTCAAAACGCAGCTTGATATCGCCGAGGCCGATGACGTCGCCGCTCTTCAGCTCGGCGCGTTCGATGCGGACGCCGTTAAGGAGCACGCCGTTGGCGCTGTGCTGGTCTGTCACTACCCAGACGTCATGATTGCCTTCGAGAGCGCATGGCTTCGCGAGATGCTCGAGTGTGGAAGCGTAATGTCATTCGACGCGGCTCGTCCGATGTGTATCGTCGAGCCATCCTTCAATTCATAGAGACGCGGCGGGGCGCCGGGCCGTTCAATGATTAGCCTTGGCATGTTTGGATGGAAGCGCTACTGCCTGTTGCTATGTTCATCTTCTTTATGACGATGCGCAACAAGAGTGTGGCGGCAATTGTCCGATTTTGCAATCAGCAGCTGAATCTCGCCGGCAGCGGAAAGTTCCTATGCCAGTTGGGTTACGATAGCATCATGTACAGCGAATTGGTCCTCGACCACTTCCGGAATCCGCGCAATGCGGGCAAGCTGGCGAACGCAAGTGCGGAAGTGACAGCGACGAACCCTATCTGCGGCGACATTCTGGAACTCGCCGTCCGCGTGAACAACGGCGAGATTGCCGAAGCGCGTTTCCTATGCCGCGGCTGCACAACTTCCATCGCTTGTGCATCCTTATTGACGGAGCGCCTTACGGGATGCCGGCTCACCGCCGCGCGTTCCATTACGGCTGAAACAGTTTCCCAGGCGCTGGGAGGGCTCCCTCCCGCAACATTGCATGGGGCGCAACTTGCTGAAGAGGCGCTCAGGCTTCTGCTCGTCAAATTAGCTTCGGGCCAATAAGGCAGCCGGCGCTCATCCACCGAACGCTTTCTGCATCGTGTCTGGATCGTTTAGATTGAGGATGCAGCCTTCCTCATTCGTCTGGACGAGCTGCAGATCGCTGGCATGCGCCCACACGACGGAACGGGCGCCCGTTTCGAGCGGAGCCGACTTCAGCTCCTCATACAATTTAGAAGAAAAAATCACGGGATGTCCGCGCCGGCCTTCGTAAACGGGCAGAACGATGGGCTTGCCGGAAGCTATAGAAAGTTTCAATCAGCTCGTCGACGAGAGTCGAACTGATGAGTGGATGATCAATCAGAAAAAGAATTATGCCATCGGTTTGCGGAGGAAGACTGCGCAACGCCGACTGGATGGAACTCAATTGCCCCTTTTCCCAGTCTTCATTGATGACGATTTCATCAGGAGAAAGATTTATTTCCTTCGCGATAGGCTCCGCGTCGGCTCCCAGCACCACCCGCCGCACGCCGATTTTGGGGTGGCGAGATACATCCAGCAAATGCTCGAGGAAGGGGCGTCCTTGGTAGGAAAGCAGCGCCTTCGGCGATCCCATGCGGCGCGATGCGCCGCCGGAGAGGATGACGGCTGCGAGCATGTCACCTCTTTCAGCGTTCTGTTAATGCCGGGCGCGTCTCGTAGTTCAATTTCTTGTGCGCCCCCGATTCCGCATTGCGGCGAATGGCAATTAATTCCGCCACGATGCTGATGGCAATCTCCTCAGGCGAAAGTGCGCCGATTTCCAACCCCATGGGCGCGTAGACGCGCTGAAATTCCTCGGGGCGATAACCGTCGTTCTCTAAAGCTCGATATACCGAGAGAACTTTTCGTTTGCTGCCGATCATGCCGACGTATCGGGCAGGCGTTCGAACGGCCCAGCCGAGAACGCGCATGTCTTCTTTGTGGCCGCGGGTGACGATGATTAGATAGCTCGCGGCATTTGGATGGATCTTTTCGAAGGCGTCCTCGTAGCTTGTGAAAATGTCCTGCGCCATGGGAAACCGTTCGGCGTTCGCAAAGGATTCGCGATCGTCGACCACTGCAATTCCGAAGCCTGCGGCGCTGGCCGCTTTAGCTACGGCCATCGAAACGTGCCCCGCGCCGAATAAATAAAGAATCGGCTGCGGCAGGATTGGTTCGACGAATACTTCCAGGGTGCCGCCGCAAATTAGGCCGTTGTCGTAGCTTGCCTCATTGTTCAAATTGAAGACCATCTTGCGCGGAGCTTCCTTGTGCATCACCTCTTTTGCTGCGGCCCAAACTTCGGCTTCGACGCAGCCGCCACCGATAGTTCCCGCGATGGAGCCATCATCGCGCACCAGCATGCGCGAACTTTCATAACTCGGGATCGAGCCGTTGGTGTGCACGATCGTCGCCAACGCTCCACGCTGGCCCGCGCGCCGCATTTTTACGATTTCTTCGAAGAGGTCCACGCTTTGCCTCAGCCCTCAGCCTACGGCGCGTCATCGGTGGTGTCAATGCGTGTCACATCCTGGTCGTGGGTCAGATTGGAGCCATCTCTGACCGATCACGTTTGTAGCTTCGGAGAATTGGTGTGATTATTGAAACAGCTGAGGTTACATCGGCGTGAAAAAAGAATGGATTGAGCGACTCAGACAAAACGAGGGAAAGGTGGTCAAGATCAACTGTTCAGATGGCGAATTGCTGGAGGCTAAAATCATTCATGTTGACGATGAACACCGCGACGCCATCTATGATCTTGTAGCCTCCACCACGCCGGATAAGTACAAACAAGGCACCGCTTCTGCCTACGTAATTCACTGGGATGACATCGCAGATTTCCAGTGATTTCAAACTGACCTGCTATCGGCCTTCTGGACACCTCATCCCTTGGGTGTTACTTTGCGATTCTCAAACCAAGGCTGGAGGCTTGATGAAAGCGATCCGATTCCATCAGCACGGCGGGCCGGACGTATTGAAATACGAGGATGCACCGGAACCCGCCATTCGTGCGAACGACGTGCTCGTGCGGGTGAAGGCTTGCGCGCTAAATCGTCTCGATTTGTGGGTGCGGCAAGGCTTGCCGAACGTCCCGATTCCGCTGCCGCACATTCCCGGTAGCGACGTGGCCGGCGAAATTGCGCAAATTGGAGCGGAGGTAACGACGGTCAAGGTCGGCCAGAAGGTGGTGCTCGCGCCAGGGGTGACGTGCGGCAAGTGCCCCGCGTGCCTTTCCGGCCACGACAATCGCTGCCGTCAATTTACAAATTTGGGTTACATGATCGATGGCGGTTGCGCCGAATTCGTGCGTTGCCCGGAAGTGAATTGTTTGCCTTATCCCGAAAACCTTTCTTTCGAAGAGGCGGCGTGCATTCCGCTTGTTTTTCAAACGGCGTGGCACATGCTCGTCTCTCGCGCGGAACTTCAGCCCGGCGAAGACGTGCTGATTCTCGGAGCAGGAAGCGGCGTTGGCAGCGCGGCGATTCAAGTCGCGAAATTCTTCGGCGCACGAGTGATTGCCACGGCAGGCACGGATGAAAAGCTTGCGAAGGCGCGCGAACTGGGCGCGGACTCACGCATCAACCACAAATCGCAAAAAATACGCGACGAAGTACGCCGCATCACCAACAAGCGCGGCGTGGACGTGGTGTTCGAACACGTCGGCACTGCAACGTGGGACGAAAGCGTGGCGAGTCTGGCTCTCGGCGGCCGCCTCGTAACCTGTGGTGCCACGACCGGATATGACGCCAAAATCGATCTGCGATTTCTTGTTCAGCCGCCAGCTTTCTTTGTTCGGCTCGTACATGGGAGCCAAATCGGAATTGCTTACGGTCATGAAGATGGTTGCCGCCGGGCGCTTCAAGCCGATCGTTGATCGCGTCTTTCCGCTCGCGGAAGCTGCCGCCGCGCATGCTTATCTCGAAGCAGGATCGCAGTTCGGCAAAGTGGTCCTTTCGGTGTAGCCTAATCGCAAGCGAACTCTGCTATTGGCGTCTCGCGCGCGAAAAAGGAAAAGCACCAAACATGGCAAGCTGGCAGGCTCATCTTTCGGTATGGATTGTCAAATGGCGGGTCAAGCGAAGACTGCGCGGCGTGCGGGATTACCGCCATGCGCGCAGGATTCTCAATCCTGATCCTTACACGGTTCCGATTTCTGTGCGCATTTCGCCTGCGCAAGTCGGCGGCGTTTCAGGAGAATGGGTTGACGGAGCTTCTGCCGCGAAAACCGTGCTCTTGTATTTGCATGGTGGTGGATACTTCGGTTGTTCGGCAGATCGCATCGTCCCATCACCGTGGCGTTTGCGCTCCAGGGATTTCGCGTTCTTGCGCCAGACTATCGCCTCGCGCCAGAAAATCAGTTTCCTGCTGCCGTCGACGACGCGGTCGCCGCTTATCGTGGTCTTCTCAGCGAGGGATATTCGCCCGAACGAATTGTGGTCGGCGGGGATTCCGCGGGCGGCGGTCTTGCGCTTTCGCTCTTGCTCGCGCTTCGCGATTCAGGGCTTCCGCTTCCAGCAGGAGCGGCTCTTTTTTCGCCGTGGACGGATCTCGCCGCCACGGGCGATTCCGTCCGCACGAATGCGGATCGCTGCGCCATGTTCAATGGGCCGGACATTGGTCCCAGCGCGCGCTACTACTTGGGTGACACGGACCCGCGCCATCCGCTGGCTTCGCCGCTCTATGCCGATCTCACGGGTCTTCCGCCGCTTCTCATCCATGTTGGCGAAGATGAAGTTTTGCGCGACGATTCCACGCGTCTTGCAGAACGTGCGCAAGCAGCAGGTGTTCGCGTTGAGCTGAAAATTTGGCCGGTCGTTCCGCATGCGTGGCAGCTTGCGCCGCATAAGATTCCCGAAGCTCGAACGTCATTGCGTGAGAGCGCTGCGTTTTTGCACAAACTTGTGGCCTCGGAAGCGTCGAGCAAGGTGGTGTAACTGACGATGACCGAAGCAGCTAAGCCATCCACTCACGCTGAAGAATTGAGTGTCGACGTTCTCATCGTCGGCGGCGGCTTTTCCGGACTTTGCATGGCCATAAAACTCCGCGAAGCCGGGATGAATTCGTTTCTCCTTCTCGAAAAGAGCGACGACATCGGCGGAACTTGGTACGACAACCGCTATCCGGGTTGTGCATGCGACATTCCTTCGCATTTGTATTCGTTCTCGTTCGATTTATCGCCGGATTGGTCCCGCATGTATCCCGGTCAGCAGGAAATTCACGATTATCTGAAACGCTGCGTCGAGCGCTATGAACTTGCGCCCCACATCCGTCTGAATACTCGCTTTCACGAAGCGATTTGGGATGAGGCAGGAGCCGTGTGGCACGCCAGCGCAGGCGAAGGATTGCGCATCCGCGCGCGAGTGCTCGTTTCAGGCATTGGAGGCTTGCATGTCCCGCAATATCCCAAGCTCAAGGGCATCGAGCGTTTTGCGGGCCCAAAATTTCATTCCTCCACTTGGGATCACAGCGTTGAGCTCGAGGGCAAGAATGTAGCTGTCGTCGGCACAGGCGCGAGCGCCATCCAATTTGTTCCGCAAATCGCTCCTCGCGCGGGAAAACTTTACCTTTTTCAGCGCACTCCGCCGTGGATTGTGCCGCGCATGGATTTTGCCATCCCCGAGAAATGGAAACGGCGGTTCCGGCGCATCCCGTTCGTTATGCGGGCATTTCGTCGGTACATTTTCTGGCGGCAGGAGTTTCGCGTGCTCGGCTTCCTGGGCAATCGCTTTGTCCGCGGGAAGGCGACGGAAATCGCCACCCGCCACAGGGAAAGACAAATCAAGGACCCCAAGTTGCGCGCGGCTCTTGACGCCGAATTACGAACTGGGTTGCAAGCGCGTACTTGTCTCGGACGACTTTTATCCCACGCTGACGAGATCAAACGTTGAGCTGGTCTCGGACGGGATCGCGGAAGTCCGCGAGCACAGCATTGTCACGACTGACGGCATCGAGCGCCCGATCGATGTCCTAATCTTCGGCACAGGCTTTCGCGCCACAGAGCCCCTCATCGGTATCCGGCTCGTGGGCCGCGAGGGCGTGGAAATTCACGACGCTTGGCGCGAGCGCATGAGCGCCTATCTCGGCATCACCGTAAGCGGCTTTCCCAACCTTTTCTTGCTTCTCGGACCCAACACCGGGCTCGGCCACAATTCCGTCGTGTTGATGATCGAAGCGCAAGTTCGCTACGTGATGAGCTGCCTCGCACTCATGAAGCGCCGCAAGCGACACATCCTCGAAGTCCGCCAGGAAACGCAGAAGCAGTTTGTCGCGGAGGTCCATCGCCGCCTCGAGGGCACTGTCTGGCAATCTGGCGGCTGCCACAGTTGGTATCAGGATCAGCGCACGGGTGAAAACACCACTCTTTGGCCCGGCTCGGTCGTCGCGTACGTTCGGCGAACTCGCTCAGCTTCGCCCGCCGACTACCAACTGTCGTAGTCACGACGGAACTGCCCAGGGAACACCAAGTCCGGGCAGTGAGCGGCGATTCCGATTGGACGGCTCACCAGGCACTAGTGGAGCTCGCGCCGAAAAATCTGTTACTTCTTAGTGCTAGTCGGCCTATAGTATTGGCCAGCTGTTAATTCGACGTATTATCTTGGTCTTAGTGGAGACAGCCCGTGGAGGAACCTTGATGGGACTGAAGGCCATGTGGCTACTCCCCACCCCTGGCGGGACTAGTTGTTACTGACCGCCGGAATATGTGTTCCGCGGCCGAGTCGGCAAAAGCTCGCAAACGTTCCCGCCAAGCAGGTCATAAAGCTGCTAGCGAATTCGGAAAACAACAAACACAGCAAACGATCAACTGAGCCTGGGGCCGGAGCATCTCTCGGAGCCGTATCGAAACGTCTGGTGTTCGCCGCCGCGTGCGCTTCACCCGACACCCAAATATGGGCCTACGGATATCTCGCTCAGTTAACGGAGGGAAACCTTTCTGCGCAATGTTATGGTTTATGATAAACAGGGAAAAGAGTTTAACGTCGGCGCACATCACGATTCCTGGAGATAAGCGCGACATGTCTTGATAGCCGTCGTCCCTAGCTATGGAGGGCGCGGCTATCGTAAGCGGCCACGGGCAATGACCGACCCAAGTGGTTACGTTTTTTCTGGCCAAGACTTCAAGATCCGGGGGCAGTTGTTTCCGTTATTCGAACGGAAGGCTTTACGCGCCTGGACGGGATTTGCGAAGCGAGCGACCACACAATTTGGACCCTCGGAAGCGACCGGGATAACGAGAGAACGCATGATGACAACTTACTCGTTGGTGCAACAATATAGCTTCGAAAAAGGATTGTTGCATGGTTATCTTTCGAAAGCTGACTCCGGTGTAAGCGATACACAGATTGCTGGGCAGACGGGGCATCCAAGCTTGGAGGCTCTTGGTCGTGCGGAAAGGAGCACATTTCGGTGTATCTGAATGAAACAAACGAATACATCGAAATTAATCCTTCCACCGAAACGCTAAAACGCTGGAAGATGGATGCGAAGCCTCTCCCAGGAGGAATGGCTAGCGGGATTGGCAGTGACGGAAAAAGGCCGCGTGTACGTGAGTCTGTTTGAAGATTGGAAAACGGAAAGGGATTGGAGATTCCGGCGCGGACTATTCGAACTACGGCTCAATCCAAACTCCGGAACGGGCCAGTGGAGTCTCGTCAGTGGCACGTACAGCTCTTCGGATCCGGAAAATATCCCCGACGGCATCTTTTTCAAGTTATGGGGCGCGGATGGCGAAGACCTGGTTATTCGGCGGCTTCACGAAGCAGACATGTCATGGGTGCGAGTAATTCCTTAACGCGCTTTTGAGACCTATGCTCTATCAAAGCCACCCGAGCGCGGCAGCCGTTTAGTTCTATGCGCAGGCATGTTCGCTGCGGTGACTTCCAGCAGCTAGAGCTTAAGTGACGCCGCGACCGGGAACAGACCTCGTGTCCGAGTACACGTTCATTTGTATCCACCGCTTGGCTATGCGAAAATGAATGGAGACGAGGGCACCATGAGCACATCGCTCGGCAAACACGTCACACTGACCAAGCCCGACGACTTCGGCAGTCTGCTCGAAGACGAAGGAATCATTTTCACGACGCTCGACAAGGCCGTGAATTGGGCGCGCAAAAGCTCCATTTGGCCTTTGGGTTTCGGTTTGGCTTGCTGCGCTATCGAAATGATGTCCATGGCCGCCGCGCGTTTTGACGTGGCGCGCTTCGGCGCAGAAGTTTTCCGCCCCTCGCCTCGCCAAGCCGACTTGATGATCGTCGCCGGCCGCCTCTCGCAAAAAATGGCTCCCGTCATCCGCCAGCTCTACGATCAAATGCCCGAGCCGAAATGGGTCATCTCCATGGGCGCGTGCGCCACGTCCGGCGGCGTCTTCAATAATTACGCCATCGTGCAGGGCTGCAATCAGGTGATTCCCGTGGATGTCTACGTTCCCGGATGTCCGCCGCGGCCCGAAGCCGTTCTCTACGCCATCCTCCAACTGCAAAAGAAAATCGACAACGAAAAGGGCTCCTTCAAGCGCGCACTGAATCTTGCCTAGTGCACAGACTTCAGTCTGTCGCTCTGCATGACCGTATGCGCAGATTCGTTTTGAAACCTCGCGAGCGCCTCTCGCGGCATTCATCGGTCTAGCTCCCTGCTCTCTCGGCTGTTCGGTTATCGACGACCCTCATCCGCAACCTCCTGCGCATTGACCTTGTCTGGAGCGACGAATTCTCCGGCGCGGACGGCTCTTCTCCAGATCCAGCCAAGTGGACCTACGACATCGGCGGCAAAGGCTGGGGCAATCAAGAGCTTGAGTCCTACACCAAGCGCACAGAGAACGCACGAATCGAAAAAGGAAATCTCGTCATCACCGCGCTAAGAGAAACATACACCGGAGCTGACGGCTTGACGCGTGACTACACCTCCGCCCGCCTCAAGACGCAAGGCTTCTTCACCCAGACTTACGGCCGCTTCGAAGCGCGAATCAAAATCCCAGAAGGGCAGGGAATGTGGCCCGCGTTCTGGATGCTCGGCGAAGACATTTCCTCCGCCGGTTGGCCGAAGTGCGGCGAGATCGACATCATGGAGAACGTCGGCAAGGAACCCGGCACTGTTCACGGTTCCCTGCACGGCCCAAGCACTGAGCGACCAACTAGCGATCTCACAGCAATCTTCAGCCTGCCCGCCGGCCAGAACTTTGCGGACGACTTCCATCTTTATGCCATCGAGTGGGAACCGGACATCATTCGCTTTTACGTTGATTCCAATCTCTACGCCACCTTCAACTCCTCGCAATGGCCCGCGGGCGGCAAATGGGTTTTCGACCATCCTTTTTTCATTATTCTCAATCTCGCCGTCGGCGGGAATTGGCCCGGCAGCCCTGACGCCTCCACCAAATTTCCGCAGAGCATGCTCGTCGACTACGTCCGCGTTTATACTAAGCGATAGTTTCCGAGGCTAAATGGGGGGGTCCGGTCATCATGTCTACAGCTTCTGATCCAGCACGCCAACTTCTTCGCCATACCGTAGCCACGGTCGCTTATCGAGGAGGGAAAGCGCTTCGAGGCGCTCCCGAATCGTTCGCGAGCATTCACTACTGGTGACAGTCCCCGAACGCCAGCGAAAATTCTCGCCCACATGGGAGATCTCTTTGATTGGGCGCACTCCCTGGCACAGGGAGAGGCTGTCTGGCACGACTCCAGGCCACTCTCCTGGGACGCGGAGCTCGCCCGTTTCTTCGCCGCGTTGAAGAAGTTCGATAATTATCTTGCTTCGCCCGAACCTCTTCGCTGTTCGTCCGAAGGCCTGTTCCAAGGACCCATCGCGGACGCCCTCACTCACATCGGTCAGATAGCCATGCTCCGTCGCCTCGCCGGATGCCCAATCAAAGGGGAGAACTACTTCAAGGCCGAAATTATCGCCGGCCGTGTAGGATCTGAGCAGGCCGCCCCGCGCCGCGAATTTGATTAAAGCGTACGATTGTATTTGTCCTGCAAAAGCTTCCCTCTTCTGTAACTGTTCTCTTTTGCACAGCCAATCCTTTACAGCCGGAGCAAGATGAATGCTGTCGATATGTCGATACGAATCGTCCCCCCGCTGATAGAATGAGTCACCTGCCCTTTACCTGTTGCAGCTTGAGTCTCACCTTTACAGGCAAACACTCATTGGAAGCCGCCCAGTCGTTAAAATTTCTTGAGCACTCGTTTGGAAGGAGAATCTTAAATCATGTTTAGAGCTCTGGCCGTCCTACTCACCTTTTGTTTCGTCAATATCCCAATCCTTCGCGCTGCCCCGGCCTCCGCGAACCCATTTTGGCAAGATCAGCAGCAAGATCAGCAGCAAGCACAGGAGCAGGACCAGCAACAAGACCAGCAGCAGTACCAGGATCAAGGGAGCTCCGTACGAAAACTTTTCGCCCGATCAACTCGACAATCTTCTTTCTCCGATCGCTCTTTATCCTGACCCGCTTCTCGCCCAGGTGCTAGTCGCAGCTACTTTTCCGGATCAGGTTGAAGAGGCCGCGCGATACGTTCGGGAATATGGACAGAATGGCATTGACGAGCAAGACTGGGATGTCAGTGTAAAGGCCGTCGCACACTATCCGACTGTTATCGGAATGATGGCTGACAAAATCGACTGGACCACCTCGCTCGGGCAAGCCTACGTGAACCAATCCTCCGACGTGGCAGCTTCGGTGCAACATCTCCGTCATTTGGCTCGCGATGCGGGAAACCTGGACTCATCGCCGCAGCAAGAAGTTCTGGAGCACGACAACTACATCGCGATTAGCCCGTACCAGCCGGAATATATCTACGTGCCAGTCTACGATCCGGCGATCATTTACTATCGCCGTCCCTACTATGGTCCCGCGATCACGTTTGGCGTTGGATTTCCTATCGGGGCCTGGCTGAACCTGGATTTTCGCTGGGGATATCGGCGGCGGTTGGGGCGGCGTCTATTACACCGGGTGGCAGGCAGCAGGGTGGGGCGCGGGTTGCTGGAACTGCGGCTGGATCGGTCGCAGCCGAGGTCGCGTAAATTTCCGGAACAACGTCTACATCAACAACCGCTACAGTGATGTCAGGATTAATCGAGCGGTCATGAATCGCACCGTGAACGTGAACAACATTAGCCGCTACAACTCTGTCCATAGGGACGTGAGGTACAACAACGTTCAGAACAACAACGAGCGCTTCAACAGAAACGGCCGGCCCGGCGGCAACGTGCCCGGAAACTATGGCCGCCAAGGCAACCAGCCCGCTCGAGATTATCGCCCAGGAGAGAACAACAAAATCATCGACCGCAATATCGACCGCAGCAACCCGCGCATCGATCAGTATCGCGGCCGCGACAACAATGCTCGCAACGACCGCCCGCCCAGTGCGGGGACACAAAACCGCCCGAATCCGGGAGCTACCAATAATATGCGTGTCCAGCCCCGTACATCGGGGCAGAGCCAAGCGCGGCCCACACCACCCAGCGTGAGCAACGGGCCGCACACGTTTAATAGAAACGAAAGCCGATTCGATCCGCGCGCGACGAGCCAACGCGGTCAGGCCAGCCGTCAGCAAGCTGCTCGTCCTGCGCCGCCAGCCCAGAGCGCAAAATAAACCTGCGCCGCGCGGCGGCGGAGAAAGGAAAAAGCCGTGAAATACGCGAGTGCCAGAGAAAAGGAAACTGTGAAGGGGAATGGAAAAATGAAAACAGCCATCAGCAAGTCCATCTTGCCTGCGCTTGCAGTCGCCGCACTGTTTCTGGCTGAGTGTCTTTTTGCCGGAGTTCCAAACGCGCACGCCCAGCCGGCCGCGCAATCCACGTTTTCTTCGGCGGAAGACGCTTTGCAGGCCTTGACCTCCGCCGCAAAAGAAAAGGATCGCGCCGCGCTCGCCAAGGTCTTCGGACCGGAGTACGACAAGTTGCTCACCGGTGATGAAGTCGAGGACAACAAGGATCTCGAGGAGTTCGCTTCCGCCGTGACGCGAGTCCGCACAACTTCAAAAGGTGAATGATTCCAGATTCACCGTGACGATTCGGGCACGACCATTGGCCGATGCCGATCCCTCTCGTTCAAAAGGACGGCAAATGGCTTTTCGACACCAAGGCGGGCCTTGAAGAAGTCGTTGAACCGCAAGATTGGGGAGAATGAACTTTCCGCAATCACCACAGCCGCGCTTACGCTGTCGCGCAATGGGAGTATTTCACCGAGGGCGATTGGGATCAGGATAGCGTTGCAGAGTATGCGCAAAAGATGTACAGCATACCTGGAAAGCACGACGGCCTCTATTGGGAAACCGCTGAAGAGGAAAAGCCAAGCCCGCTCGGCAGGCTCGTCGCTACGGCTCAGGCCGAGGGATATGGCGCCAGGCCGGAAACTCCTGATACCGCGGCAAAAGGCGGCTCTCAAGAAAAAGATGCTGTCTTCGAAGAGTCCGCACCTTATCACGGCTACTACTTCAAGATTCTGACTCGCCAGGGAGCCGCCGCGCCCGGCGGAAAATACAGCTACATCATCAACGGCAACATGATTGCCGGTTATGCACTCGTCGCTTATCCCAGCAAATGGGGCAGTTCTGGCGTGATGACTTTCATCATCAACCAGCAGGGCCGCGTTTATCAGAAGAATCTTGGTGCGAACACCGCGAAGATTGCTTCGGCGATGGCCGAGTACAATCCTGATCCGAGCTGGAAACTTGTTGAGGCCCAGCCATAGAAGGCTATAGGTAGATAATCCGCTAAGATTCTGCTGTACCGAGCAAGCGCGTTCGGGAAATTTGGAAACGACGGCCGTTCCTCTGGACCAACTCAAGCGGCTTCCGGGAGCGTTGTGGTCCTTGCGCACATATCCCATTCCAATCGCGTAGGAAAGGAAGGACGGAACCGCCGCGCGCGTTACGAATCCCGCCTCTTTCCCATCTACCGTCAGGATTTCTCCCGCAGGCGGAGCGGTCGCTCCGTCAAAAATGAGATCGACTCTCCGGCTGGTTCACTTGGCCGCGCGAGCGCACGCGTTCAACGATCTCTTGGCCGGTGTAGCAGCCTTTCGTGTAGCTGATATGGCTATCTTGCAAGCCGGCTTCGTGCGGAATTTGTTTCTCTCCGAAGTCGTATCCAAACCACGGCACTCCTTGCGCGAGCCGCTGCGCGCTCAGCGCCGCGTAGCCCATCGGGCCTCCGCCATTTCGCTTCACAACTTCCGAGAGAATCTGCCACAGGTTTGCACAGCTTATCCCGCTCGGCCAGGAATTCGCATCCTGCGACTCCGCCCGGCGAACGCTTTGTGATCCAGCAGGGAATCGATGCGACCTTGGTCTCCATGCGGGCAAGTTCATCGAGCGCAGATAGATCGATTCGATGTGAGTTCCTGTATGACCTCGGCTGCTCTTGGTCCCTCGAGCGCCAACGTTCCGTATCGCTGCGATTCGTCGGTCAACGTCACATCATCCATGATGATGTACTTGTCGAGCCACTCGATGAGCTTTTCTCGAATCATCGAGTAAGAAACACAGAAAAGGCTGTCGATCTGTGCGTAAGTTTCGATTTCTGCCAGAATGTGCCCCTGCGGATTGAGCAAAAGCGAAACACTGCCTCGCCCCGCGCGGTAAATCCTTGACGTTATTCGTCAGGATCGCGTTCAGATACCGCACGCGGTCCGGCCCAGTGAAGGAAAGATAGGCGCGATAATTCTTGTCGACCAGAGCAACGCTCTTGCGCGCAAATTCCTCCTCTGCTTCGCGGGTCTGTCCAATAGTCCGGCAAGCTGCAGCCGAACCAACTGGCCATCGTCGCACCGGCGCTCTTGTGCAATCCGGCAAGCGGAGTTTCGAGCGCGCTGCCGGTTTCTCCAGTCTCCATGCCTCTCCTTCAACCACCAGCTTAGCAAACTGTGCTGCTGTTCGTATTTGCCGCGCTCCTGAATCGACGCGAGTGAATGATATACTCTAAAAATATGAGTGACGCCGTGCCAGCGTTCGATGCCGTTTCGCAAGGACTCATCCACATCACCATTCCAGTCGGAATGTTGCAGTGCAATTGCTCGATCATCGGAGATCCCCTTACTCGCGAGGCCCTGGTGATTGACCCCGGCGACGAGGTGACCCGCATTCTGGAATTGCTTGGGCGGCACCGGCTCACGGTCAAAGCCATCATCAGCACGCATGCTCACATCGATCACGTCGGCGGTCTCAGCAAGTTGCGGCAGTACACGGGCGCTCCCATCCTGATGCATCGCGATGACTTGCCGCTTTATCAGGGCATGGAAGTGCAGGCCGCGTTTCTTGGCGTTCCTACGCCGGAAATCACGGAGGTCGACCAGCTCTTGAAAGAGGGTGACGCGCTTCGGTGGGGCTCCTTTGAAGCTAAAGTCATCCACACGCCCGGCCACACGCCAGGAAGCGTATCCCTTTACCTTCCTAAGGACGCGGGAGCAATCTCCCTGCCTACGCCGAGACTTTTTGCAGGTGACACACTTTTCGCGGGCAGTATTGGCCGCACCGATTTGTGGGGCGGTTCGATGGATCAAATCAGGGATTCTCTTCTCGGCAAGCTGATGCAGTTGCCTGATGAGACTATCGTTCAGCCTGGCCACGGACCTTTGACCAGCATTGGCCAGGAACGCAATACCAATCCCTTTCTTATTAACATCCTGAAGTCCGTGTGATGGCGGCACGTCCCTCGTTGTGGCCTGGGATCTGGCCGTCCCTTAGCTACCCACGAGTCCGCCTACTTATCCGCATTCGCGCCTCTCTAGCGCGTTTCAGTTCTTCCATCACGGATTGCACAAGCTGCTTCGCGTGCTCCAGTTCCTGAGTGATGATCCGAAAATCCATCGCCGGAACCGCGGGATTTCTCTGGCTAGTGCAGTAGACTCCATGCTGTCCAACCAGCACCAGCGCGTTCGTCATCCGATCCAGTGACACCGCGAGCCGTCCGCGTTCGCGCCCGTACATTTGCTCGAAGTGTTCCAGCTCATCCTTGTGCTCATCAAATGCATTCATGGATTGCAGTCCTTGTTAGTCCGCCACGGATGACAGGCCGCGTCAGACGGTTGCACATCGGGCACATGCGACTCGCACCAAACTTTACCGCATACGGTGTACGGAACATAATCCGCTGAAGCCACCAGGAGGCGATTAACCCACTCCGCGTGGTGCAATTCCGGGGTTTCGGGGTAAGTAGCCCGGCCCCAAGGCGATCTTGGGAAAAGTTTCGGCTGGAGCCATCTGACAATGCGACGATCCGACTTGGTGCAGCACAAGGAAAAGGAGAAAGGCGCGGTAACGCGCACTTCTCAAATCGTCTTCGGTGAGCGGCAGCATCTGCTGCGCGTGCTTGACTCTCTCGAAGGCACGGACCTGCCGATTGCCCGGATGCAGCAGGAGCGCCGTATCCTGGAAGATCTGATCCACGCGCGCACCCGCGAACTCAACCAAATCAATACCGCGTGGGACGAAAAGATCGGCCTCGTTCTGAGCGCCGATGCCAAACCGGAAATGCTGGAAAAGCTCGTGAAACAGGCGCCCGAGGAAGATTTCTATCTGCTGCGGCTAATCAGCGAGCATCCGCGCGCAAACGCCAAGACCTTGAACAAGCTGGGCAAGCATCCTTACGGCGCAATTCGCGAGAATGTTGCGCGCCACCCGAACGCCGATGCCGGCACGTCTGACTTGGCTCAGCAAGGATCGCAGTCAGCCGCTTTGGTATCTCGTGGCGTTCAACCCCAATACTCCGACGCCGTTGCAGCGCCGCCTTCGCGATCGTCTGAAAAAGCTGGGCGAAAACCAACTCGCCCGATAGGCCTGCTCAGCTCTCGAACTCTCTTGCAGCCCTCATCTGTTTGCATGTAGTAGTGGTGCGTCCCTCGCATTCTTAAACTTTGTCCTGCCTGTCCAGCGCCCTGTCCCTCAAGGCCTTCATGCGATATGCTGGCTTATCTGTCTCCGTTGCTCTCGCCGAAGATAGTAGAATGGCGCCACGCCGTTTTCCAAAACAGGTGCCGGCATTGCGAGATAGCAGATGACGAGGGACGTGAGCGAGCCATCGCCGGGATGGCAATTCGTCCGCGCAAAAAAATGGGCGATCTTGATTATTTCTATCGCCATCATCGTGCCCTGTCTTTGGCACCCGCATATTCAGGCCGGCGATCTCGCAAGCCATGTCTACAACGCGTGGCTGGCCCAATTGATTGAAAAGGGCCAGGCGCCCGGCCTCTACTTCGTACGGCAGTGGAACAATGTGCTGTTTGACTTCCTGCTGCTCCACGCTGCGAATCTTCTGGGATTTGCCGCCGCTGAAAAAATCGTTGTGTCGTTTTGCGTTCTGATTTTTTTCTGGGGAATCTTTGCGTTCGTTGCAACAGCCAGCGGACGGCCTCCGTGGTTTCTTGCTCCGTGCATCGCCATGCTGGCCTACGGATATTCCTTCAACATGGGCTTTCTCAACTACTACTTGTCCCTCGGGCTGGCAGCTCTTAGCCTGGCTTTCATGTGGCGGGGAAGGGGATCGAAGCGAATTCTCGGGTTGCTAATTGTGCCCTTCGTTCTGCTTGCGCATCCTCTAGGCTTAATCTGGCTGGCGGGGACGGCCGTGTATCTGATTTTATGGAAGAACCTGCCGAGTTGGTGGAAGTTGTCCCTGCCGGTCGCGTCCGTGAGTGTCGTGATTGTTGTTCACTGGTATTTGGCACATCAGTCTCATTTTCCCGTCGATTGGGAGCATGACCCTTTTTACCTGATGAACGGGGCCGACCAATTGATGCTCTACGGCCAGCGCTATGCCACGCTTGGTTGGGCTGCGCTGATTTTCGGGATGCTCTGCGTTCTCGTGGACGCAATTTCCCGGTGGCGCGACGAGTCCTTTTGGGAGTCCCTGCGCCTTCCCGCGGAGTTGTATTTCGTGGCGATCACCGCCGTAGCGCTCCTGCCCGAAAATCTGCGACCTTCGATAACTGGCGGTTGGATTGGCCTGCTTGCCTCTCGCCTGACGGCCATTACCGCCATATTCGGGCTTTGCCTGATGAGCTGCCTTAGGCCGAGGAAGTGGCATCTGGCTGCTTTCGGAGCATGCGCAATTGTCTTCTTCGCTTTCTTGTACCAGGACACACTCGTCTTGAATCGCATGGAAACAGCCGCCGAACGCCTCGTCAGCCGCCTCCCGTTCGGAACCAGAGTGATCGAAACGATCTGGTCGCCGGATGACTCCCGTGTTTCCTTCATTGGCCACCTGGCGGATCGCGCCTGTATTGGGCACTGCTTCAGCTATGCGAATTACGAGCCGGCGTCCGGGCAATTTCGCATCCGCGTGCGGCCGGGCAGCCCAGTCGTCAGCGCTTCAGACGATGACACCGAAGACATGCAATCGGGAGAGTACCAGGTCCAGGACGAGGACTTGCCCGTGATGCAACTCTTCCAATGCGACGAAAAAGACCTGACCAAACTCTGCCTCCGGAGCCTGACCTCCGGTGAAAAAAATGGTCGCATTGGCTACAAGCCGCCGTCCGACTGAAGCCAATTCCTGGCCTTCCGCCGCTCTCGCTCTGCTGAAAACCCTGCCAAAATGGCGGTAGACAAATTGGCTCTTGCAGCAGGCCAATATCGTGTAGAATTGGCACAAGGTGAGAGACAATGTTGCCACTTCATCTCCAGCCCGAGAGCCACGTTCCGCTGTACATCCAGCTTCGCGATCAAGTGCGGTCCCTTGTGCACGCAGGCGATTTGCGTCCAGGCGACCGCATTCCCGCTAGCCGCGAGCTGGCCACCATGCTGGGGGTCCATCGCACCACGGTGGCGAATGCTTACGCCGAGCTCGAATCGGAAGGTCTTATCCAGGGGCACGTCGGCCGCGGCACATACATCAAGGGCAACGGAAATGGCTTGAAGCTTACTCCTCCCGCGCCTCCGGTCCTCAATGGGAGCGAGGGTCTTCGTTGGGAACTGTTGTTTGCCGATGAACGCGGCGAAGAAGCGCTCAGCCGGTTGACGGCCAGCGCTCCGGAAAATGCCTTGTCTTTCGTGATGGCGCGTCCCGCCGAAGAGTATTTCCCCGTCGAGGAACTGCAGACTTGCGTGAATGCCGTACTTCGCCGCGAAGCTACGGACGTTTTGAACCTCGGACCTTCGGATGGCTATGGACCTCTGAAAGAAGCACTGCATCGAACATCTCCGCGGCGATGGGATTTCGGCGAAGGACGAGAATCTTCTCATCACGGACGGTTGCCAGCAGTCGCTGGACATCATCAGCAAAGCTTTCGTGCGGCCGGGCGATTCCGTAATTCTCGAAAATCCCACTTATCCCGGCGCGATGGCCATCTTCCACGGAGCGCGGGCACGCTGTCTCGGCGTTCCCATGCAAACGCGGCCAGAGCCGGGAACGACGCTCGGCCTCGATCTGGAAGCTCTGGAGGCCACGCTCGCCGCCAATCGCGTGAAACTGATTGTTCTCACGCCTGATTTTCAGAACCCCACGGGCACCTCCATGCCGCTGGCTTCTCGCCGCAAGGTCTTGGAACTTGCTGGCCGTCATCAAGTGCCGGTGGTGGAAGACCATATCTACGCGCGGCTGCATGCGCGCGAGGAGCGCGTGCCTTCGCTGAAGCAGCTCGACCGCGCAAATATCGTCATTCACATCGACAGTTTTGCAAAGGTTGCGTTCCCCGGTTTGCGCGTCGGATGGATTGTTGCTCCCGCAACGGCGATCGAGCGCCTGCGTATCGTGAAGCAAACCACCGATCTCCACACCGACCAACTCGCCCAGGCGACGCTCGCGGAATTCTTGCGACGCGGATTGTTCACCAAGCATCTCGCGAAAATGCGCAAAGTCTACGCTTCGCGCCTGTCAGCGTTGGACGAAGCTCTGCGTAAGCACATGCCCGAAGGCACGCGCTGGACGCGTCCGGATGGCGGAATGTGTTTGTGGCTGGAACTGCCTCCGGGTTTTGACGCCAGCGAACTCTTGATTCACGCGAAAGAACGCGGAGTTCTGTTTGCTCCGGGCCGCTATTTTTACGTGCAGAATCCATTGCCCAACACGTTGCGTCTTGGCTACGCTGGCCTCGATGAAAAGCAGATCGCCCGCGGCGTGGCTACGCTGGCGGATCTCCTGCGCGTCGAGATGCGCAAGCGGCAGCGCGGCGTGCGCCGGGCGGAGCGGAGCCGCGTGGCGCTGGTCTGAAGGAAAGTAGAAATAAAGCCAAGATGCAAGGAAGTAGCGGAAACGGAGAGGCTGGCGGAATTTGACGGACACCATCACCTTAGCGCCAAACCCGGCGAACAAGTGCTTTGGCTGCGGCGGAGCGAACGATGCCGGGATGAAGCTCACGTTCGAGCAGGACAACGTCAAACGCAAAATTGTGGGACGGTTTATTTTGGGCGAGGCCTATCAAGGTGGGGGCGGGATGGCACATGGCGGGATCATCGCGACGCTCTTGGACGAAGCCATGGGGAAAGTTTGCAGGTTTCGCGAGGTTCGCGCGGTGACGGCCGAGCTGACAGTCCAATATTTGAAGCCCGTGAAGGTGGACCAAGAGATTATCGTGGAAGGCTTCGAGACGGACCAAAAGGGGCGCAATCTGTTTCTGGCCGGCGAGATACGCAATAACGCCGGCGAAGTATTAGCGCGAGGCAGCGGAAGATTTGTGGTGATCGGCCAGAAATAGAAGTCGTGGCTCGGGAACTGTGCAATTCAGAGAACTGTAGCGGCGAAAAGTCGCCGCGAGATTTGGGACAACAGGAGAAATGAAATGGACGCGAAAAAAGTGAACGGCAGCGGCAATGCAGGCGCCAATTCCGGCAATGCTGCAAACGAATGGCGGGTGAAAGTCGGCCTGGCGGAGATGCTTAAAGGCGGCGTCATCATGGACGTGACCAATGCCGAGCAAGCCAAGATCGCGGAAAAAGCGGGCGCATGCGCGGTCATGGCGCTGGAGCGCGTGCCATCGGACATTCGCAAAGAAGGCGGCGTGGCGCGCATGGCCTCGATCAAAATTATTCGCGAGATCATGCAAACGGTGACCATCCCGGTGATGGCCAAGGTGCGCATCGGCCATTTCGCCGAAGCGGAAGTGCTGCAAGCGCTGGAGGTGGATTTTATCGACGAGAGCGAAGTGCTGACTCCAGCCGACGAAGAAAACCACGTTTGGAAGCATGATTTTCGCGTGCCGTTCGTTTGCGGCGCGCGCAATCTTGGCGAAGCGTTGCGTCGCATCGCGGAAGGCGCGGCGATGATTCGCACCAAGGGCGAAGCCGGCTCCGGCAACGTCGTCGAAGCTGTCCGCCACATGCGCACGATCGTAAGCCAGATGAAAAAGCTGACGATGCTGCGCGAAGATGAGCTGATGCACGAGGCGAAAGAACTTGGCGCGCCGCTTGAACTGATCCGCCAGATTGCCAAAACGGGCAAACTGCCGGTGCCGAATTTTTCAGCGGGAGGCATTGCCACTCCGGCGGATGCGGCGCTCGTTCGGCGTCTTGGCGCGGAAGCGGTGTTTGTCGGCTCGGGTATCTTCAAGTCCAGCGATCCGGAAGCGCGGGCCAAGGCCGTCGTGAAAGCGACGACGCACTTCGATGATCCGAAGGCGGTGCTTGAAGCGCACGAAGAACTTGGCGAAGCGATGCGCGGCATTGATGTGCGCCAGCTCGAAGAGAAGGACATGCTTTCCACGCGCGGCTGGTAATAGCCGAATCTCGAATTGATCGTTTCAATTTTCGAGGGGCACGGCATGCCGTGCCCCTACGACCACAGAATTAGCGGAGTGAATGAAGTGAAGATTGGGATTTTGGCGGTGCAGGGCGATTTTGCGGCGCACGCGGCGATGCTTGCCGGTCTGGGCGTCGAAACCGTGGAGGTTCGCGCAGTCAAAGAACTCGATGGCTGCGATGGTTTGATATCTGCCCGGCGGGGAGAGCACCACACAGCTTCAATTCCTGCAGGAAGAAGGTTTGTTTGACGCGGTGAAGCAATTTGCGGCAGACGGCGGAGCCATCTTCGGAACGTGCGCCGGCGCGATTCTGCTCGCACACGGAAGTCAGAATCCCCCGCAAGCCTCTTTGGGATTGCTGGACATGACCGTTCTTCGCAATGCCTATGGCCGTCAGCTTGCCAGCGACGTGTTCTTTGGCTCGAGCAAGTTGACGGACGCCCCCATGGAGATGGTCTTCATCCGGGCTCCCGTGATTGATAGGGTGGGTCCAGGCGTTGAAGTGCTCGCTGAGTACGACGGCAAGCCTGTGCTGGCGCGGAAAGCCAACGTGATGGCCGCGACGTTTCACCCGGAGTTAACCCAGGATACCAGCGTACACAGATACTTCCTGAAGCTGGTTGAGACTAGCGCGCGAAAGCCGGCTACTGTCGGCCAGCGGTGAGTCTTGCCCACGTCTGGTAGTGTGAGTCCCGAGAGAAGTGGGCAGGGACACCGGTAAGCTTAGTTAACAATAACTCCACCTCCCCCCCGGGTTTTATGTAAGTGTTGATTTTAAAGAGTTTAAATTTCCAGCAAATGCTTTAGAATCAACATTTACGGGCGACTCCGTAAGTGTTGATTCTAAAGGGGTGTGGCACCAGCCGCTGGGGACAGGTTCGTTGGGAATTACACCAAAAACAAATCAACGGCAGGTGCCCGGCCGCTGCGCAAAGATAAAATTTTCTAGATGAATACTACTCGAAGACGTGCCCAGAGTCAATAAATAATTCCAGATGATGTTGCTGTTATGATTGGTCCGAAACAGGAGGAGGTCCGGAGCGCCGGCTCCCATGAAGAAGATTGCCAGAACGAAGGTTTTGTTTGTCTGCCTTGGGAATGCGTGCCGCAGCCCGATGGCGGAAGCCATAGCTGACACGCCTGGCTGGCGACGTCATGGAAGCGTCGAGCGCAGGATTGACGCCGCTCGGGCGCGTGGAACTGCTGACAACGCAGACTCTCGTCAGAAATGGATATCGGCCAGACGGATTGGAATCGAAGCCGATCGCGCCAGAAGCTTCGGCGACGGCGGATCTCATCATCAACATGAGCGGCTGGCCGAAGGAGATCGCATTCGACGATGCTGCAAAAGTCGAAAACTGGCAGGTCGAAGATCCCTATGGCGCGGATGCCGAGCTTTATCAGAGAATCTTTGAAGATATTGAGAAACGCGTGGCGAAGCTGGCGGATCGCTTGAGAAACGGCGGGCGAGCTAGGGCGAGAAGCGGAAACAACATGGGGAAGGGAAGCGACAAGAGTTAGAAGGCAACTCAGGAGAACCGAGATTGCGGCGTGAGAAGACCAGCGTTTCGCAGGAGGACTACCTCAAAGCCATCTGGGAGATGCTTGAGGAGGACCAGACACCCATAAGCGCTCGGCTCGCGGAAGAGCTGAAGGTGACTCCTCCTGCGGTGACTGCGGCATTGAAGCGCATGACGCGCGACGGGCATGTGCGCGTGGAGCGCACCGGACGGATTGATCTGACGCGGAAAGGCCGAACAGTTGCGGAGCGGCTTGCGCTTCGCCACCAACTCGCGGAAATGCTCCTGACGGAAGTGATTGGGCTTTCCTGGGCGAAGGCACATGACGAAGCCGAACGGCTCGAACACGGCATCTCGCCGGAAGTCGAGGCGCTGCTGCTTAAGCGTTTCGGCAGCAAGAAGTCGTGCCCGCACGGCGTGCCCATGCGGGGCGGTGTTGCGAAGTTGCGAAGTCAGGGCGCGGTGTTGCTGGCGGACTTGCGTCCGAAGGAACACGCGGAAATTCTCTGCGTTTACGAAAAAGACGGGCAGTTTCTGGAATTTTTGGAGGGATTGCGATTACGCCCTTCCACGAAGGTCGAAGTGCTGAAGCGCGAATACGACGAGACCATGACTTTGCGCTCGGACGGCCACACGATGCATCTAGGGAAGCCGGCTACGTCGCGGATTTGGGTGCGGCGGTTGAGCGCGTGACTGGTGACTGGCGACTGGTGTAAACCTCTCGTGAGTTAACGCTTTCTGGTGGCTGAGAGCTCTAGAATTCTGCTTTCTTCGAACTGCTAGGTGCGTTGATCGAGGAGCGTTTTCAGGCGGGCGTAGCCTGTGCGGCTCACCGGAAGACGCGTCCCATCCGCGAGTATTGCCAGGCGGCTATCTTTTCCGTACGGCTCAATACGCACTACGCGCTCAAAATTCACTATGTAGGAACGATGGACACGCACGAAGCGTTCTGGGTCGAGGCACGCTTCCAGACTGGCAATGGTCTGTTGCTTCAGATGTTTTTTGCCTTCGCTGGCCAGCGCCACGTAGTCGTCTTGGGCTTCTGCGTAGTCGAGTTTTGCCGCGGGAATCAGCGTAACGCGTGTCCCGTCCCTTACGACGAAACGTTCCAGAAACTGTTTGGGCGGGCGCGCCGCAGCGGCTAACTCTGGGGCAGCCGGCATTTTTTCGCCCAGGCGTGATTTCGCACGCTCGAGGGCGGCCTCGAAGCGGTCGCGCCCTATGGGTTTCAGAAGATAGTCGACGGCGTGGACTTCAAATGCGCGCATGGCGTACTGGTCGTAGGCGGTCACGAAAATGACCGGCGTGTCCGTGCCAATCAGTTCCAGCAAGTCGAATCCGGAGAGCTTGGGCATTTGCACATCGAGAAAAATCAAATCCGGCTTGTGCTCGGCGACAGCTTTCACGGCTTCAAACCCGTTACCGCACTCCGCGACTACCTCAATCTCTGGATGCGTTTGAGTCAGCTCGCGAAGGACAAGGCGCGCCAGGTCTTCATCGTCCACGATGAGCGCGGTAATCCGTTTCTCGTCCTTCTTGCTCAACTCTTCACCTCGTCCGATATCCGCCGGGAAGGATAATTCGACTCGGAAATTTCCATGTTCGACGCTGACGCGCATGCTCGCTTCCTTTCCGTACCTCGCCTCAAGCCGGTCACGAACATTCTTCAAGCCCAGGCCGCTTTTCCGCATGGGCGTCGACTCTGGATCAAAGGTATTCTCAATGGCCAGGGAAATACGCGCATCTCGGACTTTGGCCTGAAAGACGGACCCTTCCTCCGTCCGGTAGATTTGCGATTCCATGCGTGACGGCATTTTCGACGAGCGGCTGCAGTAGAAGAGGCGGCAGCTGCACCGACTTAGTCCCTTCCGGAATGTCTTCCTCCATCTGCAGACGGGCGCCGAACCGCACTTTCTCGATCGCGAGATAGCGATGGAGCAAGAAGAGTTCTTCCGAAAGTGGCACGCTTGCTTTCTCGCCGAGCCCCAAGCGTCATGCGTAAAAACTCGGCAAGCAGAATGCACATTTCGCGAGCCTTCGCGGGATCGACACTTGTGAGCGCGCTGATGGAATTGAGGCTATTGAAAAGAAAATGTGGATTCACCTGGGCCTTGAGGGCCTTCAATTCCGCATCCCGCGCCAAGAATGCTGGTTTCCTTCACGCGAGCTTCCGCTTTGTTCGAATCCTCGATGGCGAGGATGACGTAGTGAGAAGCGACCGAAAGGAGATAGAGAAGGAATCCGGCTCCGAATAGCACGGATAATTGAGAGGCGAAGCGGCGGTCGAGTCCCTGGAACGCAGGCATCTCTGAAAGGCCATAGGCAAGCAGTTTTGCGAGGAGCACCCAGAGCAGGCTGAGGATTGCGGCGGCCAGAACGTGGGTAAGCCAGAGACGCTGGCCCGAGCTCTTTTGAATCGGCGCTGCTTTGCAGGAATACCATGCAGAGAGGCAAACAAACTGATAGATCAGACAGAGCGGGATGAGCAAAACCGCTGCATCCAACCAGCCCAACTTCCCGGGCACGGCCATCAGATAGATCAGAATCGCGGCCAGCGGAACCCACGCAAGCAGGTACAGGCCAAACCGGTTAATCGGTGTGAGAAGTGGATGCATAAAGACCGCTTAGTTGCCGATCTCCACGCCTCCAAAAATGACCGTTCCCGTGATTATCAGCGTTTTTCTCTTACCGTCAGCTGAGTCCTGAGGGTGGACGCAGCTGAAAGGCGGTTTTATCCGAATAGCCGCCAAGCACTGGGATGCTCCTGGAATGGACATTCCACTGTCAGGTACGCGAATCTCCACGCCGCCAAAGATGCAGTTGACTTCCAAGGTGGCTTCGTCGCCATCGATATTCGCATCGCGGAAGTCGAGCTCGACGCCACCAAAAATAGATGTGACTCTTCCACCTTTAAAAGTCTGGCTATTGATGCGCCGTTCGGTGCCTCCAAAGATGGCCACGGCTTCGAGGATATCGGCGGTGTCGCCGGTCCGCTGCCTTCACCACGACGGGCGGTTTCATGGCGCCCCACATGAGGAGCAGGCCAACTGCAATGATCGCAACGGGCCACATATCGGCGAAACGCAAATGGGTGATGCTCAGATTGTTCAATTGGAAGATCTGTTCCAACGACAATCAGAATCAGTCCCCAGACGCGATTCGAGCGAGTGAAAAGATGTCCGACGCCGAAGAAAACGAGGATCATAGGCCAAAAACGGAACAACGAGCCGATGGCAATGAAACCCATGTGATCGAGCAAGCAAGGGCAACACCACTGCGACGATGAAAGCGCCCCAAACCAGCCCAACGCGCGAGGATTCGGGGTGTCCCTGGCCCCGGATCATGATCCCGGCTAATCAACTGCTGAACGCTTATCGCGACGATCCATTATCAGCCTCCCGTTCACCGGATGCGGATGCGCGCCATTGCTCTGCTCCCACGTGCGGCGGTGCGCGATCTTAGCAGGACAAACCCCACGATTATGGCGGCCATGGCAGAGAATAATACCAAGATACGAGAGATGAGTGAGAAGTAGTCGATCTGATGAAACGCGATGGCTCGCGCCGCAGTAAGAAGGAGAGACCGAGAGCAGGGACGATGCCGAAGAGCCCATCGCGGAGTCTTTCAGTGAGCCGTTCAAGCGGCTGAGCGAGGAAAGCGAGGTCGGCCAGCAGAACTGCCAGGACCCCAGCGCCACGAAGACCCGTCCCAAATAGCCCCTCTGTTTATGTCCAGCCGCTTGCCGCGTTGCCATGCTCTCCTCCAGATCGGGCGCTATTACTGCCCACGGCGAATGTACCGTGCCGCCGAGGGAGCGTGTCATTTGCTATTCGGCAAGCAGGCCGGTTTTACCGGCCAATGGCGGATGGCATCGGCGAGAAGACGGTCAAAGGCTGCGTGCTGGAGGCGGGTACTAGGCCCCTCTTGCAAATTCGGCCGAGATCACCATAGGGTATGCCGTACACGAGTCTCGGTGGTTTTTCCTACCCATTGCTGCCGATACAAACTTGCGGCGGACGGAGATGGTCTTGCAAACTGAAGAATGCAAACGCCAGAAGTGGCGAACGATGGCGCTGGCTCCTGTATGTCGCGCTGGCGCTCGCCGGTGGATTGCTCACGTTTGTTGGGGCCCGCGCTCAGCAAAAGGCCACGGATGATGCTACATTCCGCAAACTCATCGACGCCTATTGCGCGGCGTGGAGCACGGGTAACGCGGAGAACGCTGCGCGATTTTATGCAAAAGAGAACGGTCTTGGTATTTTATGACCTCGCTCCGTTTTCCTATCACAGTTGGAAGGAATATCACGACGGGGTGCAGAAGGCGATTTTCGACAACATGGAGAGCGGAACGCTCAGTGCCGGGAAGGATTTGAAAGTAAGGCGGCATGGGACGGTGGCGTGGACGACGGTTACCATGCACTTATCGGAAAAAACAAAAGACAGCAAGAATGTGGAAGCAGATATTCGTTATACAGGAATTTGGGAGAAGCGCCACTCCGGTTGGGTGCTCGTGCATGAGCATCTGTCCACTCCGATGGGCGGCAGTTAAGACAAACGAATCTTGGGAGCGGGCCTTTGCCGGCCCGTGTAAGACCGATGTTTAAGACACTGCAATACTACTGGAACGTTGCTCGCGGGTATCGCCTGAACCCATGGAAGAGTCCGTACTTGCGCTGGCGGTTTGAGACTTTTCTCGGGTAAAGAAGCCGCAAACCTGGACGCTCGAAAATTCTTGCACCTCTCCTGGAAGTACCGCTCCAATATGATGAATTTTGTGGATTGGGCCGCGGAACGCCGCCGGGTTCAGCGGCACATCCGGCGGCACGCCTAATTTTCAGCTTCCTTCTTCTAACCGGCTTTCTTACCCTGCTTTCTAAGACGGCAATCATCAAAAGAGCGCTCCTGCGCACTCGTAGGCGTATGATGAAATAGGAAGGAGGATCCGTTCATGAGCGAACTGAACATCCTCCAGAAAACGGAGCAACTGCACGAAGCACGGTGGTGGGAGCCGGAGCCTGGTGGCCGCGTGCACTGCTTCCTATGCCCTCGCCATTGCCATATCCATTCGGGACAATCAGGGTTTTGCTTCATTCGCGTCAATCGGGGCAGCAAACTCTATAGCTTGGGGTACGGTGCTCCTGCGGCCTTGCAAGTCGATCCTATCGAAAAGAAACCGCTGAATCATTTTCTTCCCGGGACGCGCGTGTTCAGTATGGGGACCGCAGGCTGCAACATGGGCTGTTTCTTTTGCCAGAACTGGGACATTTCGAAGTCGAGACAGGATCAAGTCCATTCCCAGCCTGTTGCGCCGGAAGATGTTCCATTGTTAGCGCTTAAATATGGTTGCGATTCGATCGCTTTCACGTATAACGAGCCGACCATCTGGGGCGAATATGTAGTCGATATTTGCCAAGCCGCCAAGGAATACGGGCTGAAAACAGTGATGGTCTCGAATGGCTACATCACCTACGAGGCGTTTCACGACATTTATGACCACATCGACGCGGCCAACATCGATCTGAAGGGATTCACGGAAGGTTTCTACGGAAAGATTACTTTGACGCACCTGGAACCGGTGCTGAAAACCCTCGAGTGGCTGAAGCAAGAAACAAAGGTCTGGTTTGAAATTACAAATCTGATCATTCCTACGTTGAACGACGATCCCGCGGAAACTCGCAAGCTTTCCGAATGGATCTTGACCCATCTTGGGGCCGACGTGCCCTTGCACTTCACCGCGTTCCATCCCGATTTCAAGCTGCAAGACAAGCCGCGGACGCCGCCAGAGACTCTTCACCGCGCGCGGGCTATCGCCCTCGAAACGGGACTTCACTACGTATACGAAGGAAATATCTTCAGTGATGGCGGAAGTACGTCCTGCCCTAAGTGTGGCGAGTTTCTGATCCGGCGTTCCTGGCATGATGTGCTCGAGAATCGCCTGTTGCATGGCGCTTGCCCCAAGTGCTCGCTGGTAATTCCCGGAGTGTGGGAGAAGCCTTCGAGTACACGAACAGGCGCGGCATCGTCTCGAAAAAGCGCAGGAAATTACGACCACCTGAATCTGTAGAGGCCAGCAGAGGACGAGAACACGGAGAACTTCGCTGCGTCTAAGGGTGGAACGAGTAGTAGCCTGGCCCGACGCGCATTCCGTGATGCCACGCGACCGGGAAGGCCCACCAGACGAGAGTCCCAAGAATCGCCTGGCCCACTGCCAGCGGAATGATGTTTCGTTCTTGCGAGAAGAGCCAGCTCATTGCGGTTCCACCCAGGAAGGTGAGGGGCACGAGAACTGGGTTTGGCCAATGTATCGCGGCAAAAATAGCGCCGGCCGCCACGGGGGTCACGCGAGGTCTCTCAAACGCGCAGAGAAGCCGGTTCGTGAGATAGGAATTGAGCGCCACCTGCTGCAGGAGACAGAACGCGAAGTAACCAACGAATCGCTTCGCCTGGGTCAAATGAAGCGCAAGCCGGTGGTAGGCTCCGAAGCATAACGCGGCCGCGCAAACAAGAATCACAAAGCTGGCGAAGATCATCAGTCCTTGGCGTGTTGCGGGCCAGAGATTGTCAGCCCGCCACCCCAGTGTTTTGGGTGTATCCCGATGTAAAGCAATGCTGGCTAAAAGCCAGAGGGGGAAGAAAATCCACGAGCTGGGTCGCTCAGTTTGAAGCTGCCAGATGTACCAGGCGATATATCCAGCAAGTGCGAGCGCCTCCGCCAGGGTCAGAATGCGGCGACTAGTTTTGGACATCGGCACGGGATGCAAAAAAGGCCGGCTTGTCTGACCCGCCGAGTTTCATCAGCCAAAGAGTGCTCGCGAACAGTTGTTCGATCTCCGCTTGCGTCGCGAGTTTTGGCGCCAGGAGCTTGTGTAAATCGAATTCGGGAAAACCGCGGCCGGTCATGAGCGGTGGTAGCGATGCCCGTAGCTGTTTCGAACTCATCAGACCTGCCGCTTGAATTTCTTCAAACACAGCTCTGCGCAGCGGGTCCAGAAAATCTGCGGAATGCAATACGCGGCAAATCTCCAGTCGCGTGCCGGGCTTCACGAGCGCGGAACACAGCAGCCTCAGCGTATTGCGCTCCATCTGCTCGCGATTTTGTGTTTTTGGAATCGACTGCTTCTTCATGTCAACGGGTACCGTTGTACAGCCGCGCTCTCCCTGCTTCCGAGATTTTGGCCGGAGCAGCCGTTCGAAGGGTCATGAAAACAGGTTGGAGGGGCATAAGGTTTCCCTGTATTTTCAGTTGCCACCCGAACATCCTAGCCAAGAAAATTACGGTAGGTGAGATGATACTAAGCGAAGCGAGGTTGTGTTCTAGGGAGCGATCGCAATGGGCGAAAAGCAGCGGGTCGTAATCCTTGGCGGCGGATTTGGCGGTTTAAACGCCGCTCAAAAACTCAAACGTGCTCCTGTAGACGTCATCTTAATCGACCGGCGCAATTTTCATCTCTTCCAACCCTTGCTCTATCAGGTTGCCACAGGCTCTTTGTCGCCGGGCGAGATTGCAGCCCCCCTGCGCGGAGTCCTCAGCAAACAGAAAAATGCGCAAGTCTTATTGGGGGAAGCGGCGGATATCGATCCGGATGGGAAGCGTGTCATTTTGAGGGACGGCGCGACCATCGACTATGACTCGCTGATTGTTTCGACCGGCTCCCAGAGCTCTTATTACGGCAACGATGGATGGCGCGAGTGGGCACCCAGCCTGAAGTCCATTGAAGAAGCGACTGCCATCCGGCACAAAATTCTTTACGCGTTTGAATGCGCGGAGCGCTCGAACTCCGAGGAAGAAGCGCGGGCATGGCTGACATTCGTGATCGTGGGAGCGGGCGCCACCGGGATGGAACTCGCGGGTGCGCTTGCGGAGATCGCGAATGAAACACTCAAGAATGATTTTCGCCGCATCAACCCGCGCGAAGCACGAATCATTCTGATGGAAGGCGGACCGCGCGTCCTCAATGCGTTTCCCGAGGATCTCTCGGCAAAGGCGGAAAAGCTGGTATCCCGCCTCGGCGTCGAGGTGACCAAGGGAGTGCTGGTCACGGAGATCGATGCTGGCGGCGTTACCTACAAGTCCGGGGATGAGTCAAAACGCCTTGCCGCAAAAACCGTGCTCTGGGCCGGCGGTGTCACCACGAATGCGTTCGGCAGAAAGCTTGCGGAACGTACCAAAGCGCAGACGGATCGAATTGGCCGGATCAAAGTGGCTGCGGATCTCACCGTCCCAGGCTACGCCGACATCTTTATTGTTGGCGATCTGGCTCTTTCTCTGGACGAGGAGGGAAAACCACTACCGGGTGTCGCGCAAGTGGCCATTCAAGGGGGAGCTTATGCTGCGAGGACGATTCGAGCTCGTGCAATAGGGAAGCGGGATACAAAGCCATTCCACTATTTCAATAAGGGGGATATGGCCGTTATTGGCCGCGCCGCAGCAGTCGCAAACATTTTCGGTTTCCATCTATCAGGCTTGCCCGCATGGGTCGTGTGGCTGTTTATCCACTTGATGTATATCGTGGAATTCCAAAATCGCGTTTTAGTCTTCATCCAATGGGGTTTTGAGTACCTGACGTTCAGCAGAGGAGCGCGGCTCATTACGGGCGCCGCCGCGACGGACTCCCTTGATAAACCGTCAGTGCTCAGCAACATGAACAACCTGGGCGACGGCCGGTAATATCGGCGGATGACAGATTTGGTTAGGCGACTAATTGCGTAGAGACAGTGGGCCGCCTTCTGCCGTGCCGAAAGTACACGCACGCATCTGCGAACTCACCGTGTGTTCTCTGTGCGTTGCTTATAGTGTCTTCAAGAACGCGACAAGGTCATCCTTGTCCTGCTGTGAAAGATGCAGATTGAAACGCGTGTCGTAGAAGTTGACGGCGTCCACGAGCGTGGAAGCCGAGCCATTATGGAAATAGGGCGCACGGCCCGCAAGGCCGCGCAGAATCGGCCCTTTAATCTTGCCAACGTGGTCAAACCTGCCATCAATCAAGGCCTGGCCGAGATCGGTGGTGGTCTTACAGTTGTTGGTCGGCAGACCCGAAGTTGCGTCCTTTTTGCAGACTGTGATTTCCGGTAAGTAGCTCACATCCAGACCACCCATGTTAACCGATGGGTTGTTCGGGCTGGGGTCGCCGGTCCCGATGTCCAAGGGAGTGGGGAAGGAGTGGTTGCCAACGTTTGGTGTGTCGTGGCAGGTTCCGCAGGTTCCCTGGAGCGACGGAATGCCTCCGGCAACCAAGCCTCCGGCTGCTACATCGTCGTTGATGCCGGCAACGCCGGTGATGGGAATTTGCAGAGTGTTGAAAAGCTGCTCGCCGCGGGCAATGGAGCGCCGGGCGACGGCCTGCCGATCGTGTTCATCGTCCTTGATTTGCGCCCAGTTGTCATAGAGGCCGAAGATGTTGGAAGTAAACTGGCCGTCGCCCTCGTTCACCATCCCACCTGGCTGTTCGAAAGCGGGGAGCAGAAAGTGGACGCTGGAGTTGATGGTTATGAAGAATGGCTGGGTGGCAAGAGAGGTAGGCCCTCCCAAGGCGCCCCCTTCATAGAGATCGCCAGCGTGGCTGTCCCGTGTCTGGGCGGTAAAGAGTTTCGTTTCGAAGTCTACGATCTGCTGTTGTTCCTCGGGCGTTGGCCTAGTCCCGTCCCCTTGCGCGTGGCCAACGGTAGCGTCCACGGACTGATGCGCCAGATCGCTTAGAAGTGAAGTCGGGTAATTGCTATAGATGATTTTCGTCGTGCCAGTAGCCGGCGTAGATTCCCGCCCGTCAAACATCACTGCGCTCAAAAAAGGAAGGTTGGTGGTCGGCAGCGGCCGGCGGTACATCGAAATTACATCGGTTGCGTTGCATCCATAGCGATTGTAAACGCTAACGACTTGGTAGTCCGCGTTTGCGGGAACAGCGATTCCCACGCGGATCAAACCCTTGGTTAGCAGGAGGCTGTAGGCCTCTCGCCGCCCGTCCAGTGTAGAAACATCCGCCGTGGGGCAGGTTGCACCGTCGACCGGGCGGAAAAGGGGATCGGTGCCTTGGGTGGCATCGAAGCGCTTGCGAATGTGCGGCGGCGTAACCGAAAAGGCGTCGCTGGGCTGATGGCAGGTGACGCAGCTGCGGCCGTTGGAACCCATATCCTGGAAAAAGGGATTGGTGGTATCCGTCGGTCCGGCCAGGTTCAGGTTGCCGAAACGCCCGTCGGGATCAGAGAACTCCTGATATTGCGGCACGTCTTGCTTGGAACTGTCTGCGACGGCCAGGAGCCCGCCAACTCCCAGGAGTAGAAAGACTGGCAGAACG
>CAVOPQ010000017.1:0-510828 GCA_963698145.1 uncultured Acidobacteriota bacterium
AAGGACCTTTATGATTTGTATTCTCCCCGTCGCGCTCTCCGCACGATTCTCCTCGCGCTCACCCTGGCGCTGATCTCCACGTCCCGCTCTTCCCACCACGGAAGCTCCGAAGGAAGCCATCTCATTCGCGTCCTCCAGTCGGACGCTCCATCCGCCGAGAAAGCCATCACTTGCAAAAAGCTCGCGATCTACGGCAGCAAGGAAGCGGTCCCGGCCATCGCCCCACTCCTGACCGATCCCCAGCTCACTTCATGGGCTCGGATTGCGCTCGAAGCCATTCCGGATGCCTCTGCATCGGAAGCCCTCCGCAACGCCATTCCCAAACGCAAGGCCGTGTCCTGATCGGCGTGATCAACTCGCTGGGCGTCCGTCACGACAACCGAAGCGGTAAGCGCGCTCATCGAAAAGGTGGCGGATGCGGACGACAACGTCGCCTGTGCGGCCGCAGAAGCCCTCGGTAATATTGGAGGCGACTCCGCCGTGGCCGCCCTCCAACCGATCCTCAGCTCAGATCGAGCGCGGGTCCGGTCCTCCGCCGCCTACGCCTGTTCGGTGGCCGCAGAAAACCTCCTGGCGCAAGGTGATTCCGCGCAGGCTGTCCGACTGTATGACACCATTCGCAAGGCGGACCTTCCGAAACAACGTATCCTCGAGGCGACGCGCGGCGCCATCCTGGCCCGCGGGAGACGCGGCATTCCTCTGCTCCTCGAACAACTGCGCTCACCGGACGTGACTTTATTCGACCTCGGATGAATACCCGCGCGGGAACTTCCCGGGCGGGACGTCGCCCAGGCGCTGGCCACGGAATCGGATCAAGCCTCACCGGATCGGCAGGTCAGCTTGCTCTTGGCCCTGTCCGACCGGACGGATGACGCCGTTCTGCCGAAGCTGCTTCGAAGCGGCGAATCGGGTCCGAAACCAGTCCGCATCGCTGCCGTCGGCCTCTTCGATCGCTTTCGTGACCTGGCGAGTGTGCCCGTGCTCCTGAATGCGGCCGCCGATGACGACGCGGACCTTGCGCGCCCAGCCAAAGCGGCCCTTGCCCGCCTCGGCAGCAAAGAAGTGGATACGGACCTTTTGGCCCGGCTTCGCCTCGCCACCGGCAAGTCTCGCCTGATCTTGATTGAACTGGCTGAGCAGCGCCGGATCAGCGGAGCGGTCCCGGTCGTTCTCGAGAGCACCCAGGACGCCGAGATGACGATGTCCGACGGGCCGCCATCCGGGCGAGCAGGCGTCTCGGAACGGAGCGGCAAACCGCTGCGCTGGTTCATTTGCTCTCGCGCGACCGGTCAGGGAGATCGCGAGGAGACCGACGGCGTGGTCGCGCTTTGCGGGAAAACCGGCGCGGCCAGCCTCAGCGCGGTTCAACCGCTGGCGGAACAAGGCGAAGCCGTTTCACGGATCATCGGTCTGCATGCGCTGGCTGCGATTGGCGGTCCGGAAGCGCTTCAAACCGTCACCAAAGCAAGCCAGGATTCAGACCAGGCGATTCAGGACGAAGCCGTGCGCACGCTTGCCAGTTGGCCGAATACCTGGCCGGACGACAGCGGGGTTGCCGAACCGCTTCTCTCTTAGCCAAATCGGGCAAGAAAGTGTCCTACCGTGCCCAGGGCCTGCAAGGTTACCTGCTTTACGTGCAGGAGAATAAAAAGCTGAGCAACGACGAGCGCCTGGACAAAATTCGTGATTTGCTGCCGACGCTGCAAAGTCCGGAACAAAAGCGGCTTGTCATCTCGACGCTCAGCTCCATCCCGGAAGACGCCCAGGCGCCCTCTCCCAGCTGATGCAAATGAGTCAGGACGAGAGCGTGGCCGAGGAGGAGTTACCTTGGGATCGTCAAGATCGCTGCCGATAGAAACGTCAAGAACATCCCGGCCGATTTGCGCCGCGAAGCTCTCCAGCGCGTCGCGGAGGAAATCAGAACGACGCGGACAAGAAACGCGCGGAGGACGCCCTGAAACGGATTCGATAAACAATGGATCACTGGCTCGAACGGTTCTACTCAAACATCGCTTCGAGCCAGTGAACTCGACTTCGCCAAACCCATTCTCGTCACTGGCTCGGCCGGCAGCGTCGGCCGAGCCGCCGTCCGCGGCTTGCAGGAAGCCAGGCTCGAAGGTGCGGGGCTTCGATCGTGTTCGTTCTCCCGATTTGACTGACTACGCCGTCGCCGATCTAACCGACTTCGCGTCGTTAAACAAAGCCGCCGACGGGGTAGAAGCCATCATTCATCTCGCGGCGGTTCCGGATGACGACGACTTCCTCACCCGCCTTCTGCCGAGCAACCTGGTAGGCCTTTACCATGTCTTGGAAGCGGCCAGACTCGCAAGCGTCCGCCGCGTCCTGCTGGCCAGCACCGGCCAAGTGGTCTGGTGGCGCCTGTTAGAAGGCCCGTGTCCCATTCGGCCCGATGCGCCTTACAGCCCGCGCGACTGGTACGCGGTCACGAAGGTGGCCACCGAAGCTGCCGGACAGGCCTACGCCCGCCGCGAGAATATGGCCGTGCTGGCCATTCGGCTGGGCTGGTTCCCTCGCACCCGCGAGCACGCCGCGGAGCTCGCCGGTCACTCGCTCGCGGACCGAACATTTACCTGAGCCCTGGAGACGCCGGACGCTTTTCGCCAAGGCGATGGAAGTGATCTCCAACCGGGATTCGCCGCCCTATTCGTGGCCAGCCAGCCTGTTGACCAAGTCATCTTCGATCTCGAACCAACCCAGCGTCTGATCGGATGGACACCTCGCGACCGGTGGCCATTCAGGCCCGGCCAACTCCTGAAAGGTTCAAAACCCTAGTCCCCGCTCGCCGCAGAATTCGGAATCGCCCGGCGCAAAAGGGGCGCCAGCTCTCTCGAAAAGATCCGCTGCCCTTAATCCGCGTATTTGAAGAATCCGAGCAATCCCAAGTTGACCACTAAGCAAACGCCCACCAAACAATGGCGCACCCCAGGACGACGGCTGCGCCCCCACGCCAGACCGAGGCTGAAGTCCAACAAACTCGAGAAGAGGAGCAGTCCTACGAACCGATAATCCCACCACCCGTTAAGTCCGCCTCCTCAGCTCGGCGGCTACATTTGGCGGCACAATGAGAATTGCTGTCCCATCCCTGATTTTCTCGAAGGGCGCGCGCTTCGAGTTCGGAAAAGAAAGTTCCGGAAGCCGAAGCACCGTCCATGAGCGTCGATTTGACAAACTGTCTCGAAAGCTTTTGACCAATTCTGCTGGCAGCGCTAAATCAAACCCTGTCCGAATGAATGTGCCGATTAACCTATTCGCTGCCACGCCAGCCGCAGGCGGAAGTGAGTTGCTCCAGTCTGGAGTAACGCCACTGTGGAGGGCAAGGGGATCATTTTTGTGCTGGCGATCTTCTCTGTCTTCGCCTGGTCCGTCATGGCGTCCAAGGCCATGCAGATGCGGCGGGCGCGGAAGATGAATCGATTCTTAGCGCCGAGTTCCGGTCGCAGAAGAGTGTGATGGCCATTTTTGACCGTCAGGTCCAGGTGGAGGGTTGTCCGTTGTTTACGACCTATCAGGAGGGCTGCCTTGAACTGGCCAGCCGCCTGAAATCCAATAATGGAGACGAACGCAGAAAGCTCCTTTCCCTCAAGGCAATGGAATTCGTCAAGCGCACCCTCGAGAGGAAATCTTGTATTCCGTTCCATTGAAACGGCAGAGCTAGTATTTGTTATGGGGAGACTGACTCATGTTACAGCCCACACCGCCGTCCTACCGGCCAGAACAGATGAAGAGGAAGACCCACCCTTTCAAAAGCCAAAAACGAAAGGGTGGGGCACCCCCACAAACAAAGACAAAGTCAAAATCGTTTCGCCGAATTTAGGGTCCTACCCGCCGGCAAGAAAAGGGTCGAATTCGGCGAGGACAAGTGCGCCGGGTCCATTGTCCTACCCGCAAGACCAATAATCCCGAAGATGAGCACAAAATATGTGGACGGGCACGGCGTGCCGTGCCCCTACGAGGTGAGTTCGCGGGTGGCTTCGGCGAAGATTTTTGTGTGGAGGTCGATGTCGGCTTCGGTGGTGGCGGGGGACATCAGGGCCATGTTGTGGAACGGGGTGAGGAGGACGCCGCGGTTCAGAGCGTAGAGATGGAGGAAGCGCTCGAGTTCGAAGTCGGCGGCGGCAGCGGATTCGGCGCCGTTGCGCGGCGGCTTTGCGGCGAAGGTGTATTCGGCGCGGGCGCCCAGGCGGGTGACGTTCCAGGGGAGGTTGGCGTCGCGGATTTGGGCGGCGACGGCGTCGGCGAAACGCTTGGCTAACGGGATCATGTGGGCGAAGGCGGCAGGCGTTAGGACGTGTTCGAGGGTGGCGCGCATGGCGGCCAAGGAAAGAGCGTTGCCGGCTAGCGTGCCGCCGATGCCGCCAACGTCGACATCTTCGAGATGGAGGCGGCCGGCGATGCGCTGGGCGACTTCTTCGGTGACGCCGTATGTGGCGCCGGGGATGCCGCTGCCGATGGGCTTGCCGAAAACGAGAATGTCGGGCTGGAGACTCCATTCGCGAGTGCAGCCGCCGGGGCCGGCGCAGATGGTGTGCGTTTCGTCGGCGATGAGCAGCGTGCCGTAGCGGCGCGTGAGCTCGCGCGCGGCGGACCAGTAGCCGTCGTCGGGGAGGATGATGCCGACATTGGTCATGGCAGGTTCGGCGAGGACGCAAGCGACGTCGTGATGCTTGAGAGCGTCTTCGAGGGCTTGCAGATCATTGAATTCGACGACGCGAGTGGTTTCGGCGGGATTTACGGGCGGGCCGATATTGCCGCGGCGAGGGCCGACGACGCCGTTGTGGAGCGAGACAAAGGTTTCGTCGACGGTGCCGTGATAGCAGTAATGGAAGACCAGGATTTTGGGTCGCTGAGTGATTTCGCGGGCGATGCGAATCGAGAAACGATTGGCGTCGGTGGCCGTGAGCGTGAATTGCCAAAACGGAAGACCGAAACGGCGCTGGAGCTCTTCGCCGACCCAGAGCGCGTCTTCGGTGGGAAGCATCAGAGTGATGCCTTCGCGGACGCGGCGGGCGACGGCATCGGCGACGATTTGCGGCGAATGGCCAGTCATGGCGCCGGTGTCGCCGAGACAGAGGTCCACGTAGTCGTGGCCGTCAACGTCCGTGAAATGCGCGCCGCCAGCGGATTTTACGAAGACGGGAAAGGCGCCGGCCCATTTGTTCATCCAGTTCATGGGAACGCCGCCGAGGAGCGAGGATTGTGCGCGGAGGTAAAGTTCGGCGGAGCGCGGATGATCGGCGACGAAGCGTTTTTCTTCGCGTTGGTGGAGGGAGTGGAGTTTGGAGCGGTTGATGGTGGTCATGGGTCACGCAAACCTAAAACTGAAAAAGCCGCAACGATGCGTCAGAGCGACATCACACATCGAAGAGAGATTCCTCGACTGCGCAGGCCGACATTCCGCAGGAGCGGAACGTAGGAAAATGCGTCGGCCCGCTCCGCTCGGAATGACAGTACACGACAACATTTCGGATTGACAATACGCGACAGCGTTTCATTAGCGGAGGTCGCGGATGATTTCGCGGGCGGCATTGGCGCCGGATGCGCCGGTCAGGCCGTTGCCGGGATGCGTGCCGGAGCCGCAAAGGAAAAGGCCGCGGATGGGCGTTTTGTAGCGGGCCCAATCGAGAACGGGGCGCATGGTGAAAAGCTGATCGAGGGCGAGTTCGCCATGAAAAATGTGGCCGCCGGTGAAGCCGTAGACCGTTTCCAGGTCGAGCGGAGTGATGACTTGCATGTGTTCGATGAGGCCGGGCAGATTGGGGGCGTACTCGGCGAGAGTTTTGACTACGGTGTCGCCAAGATCTTTGCGGCGGGCGTCCCATTCTCCGTTCTTCAACTTAAAAGGCGTGAATTGAACGTAAGCGGAAAGAACATGTTTGCCTTCGGGCGCCAGCGAGGGATCGAGAAGAGTTGGAATCGTGATATCGAGATATGGCGAGGCGGAGAATTGGCCGTATTTGGAGGCGTCGAAGGCGCGTTCGAGATAATCGATTCCCGGGCCGATGTGGATGCGGCCAGAGAGGGAGTTGAGAAAACCTTCGGCAGGATCGAGCGCGGAGAAAACGGGGAGACCGCCTAGTGCGAGATGGACTTTGGCGACGGTGCCGTTGGCGCGAACGTTGCGGATGCGGAGGGCGAAAGTCGGATCGAGTTGGGTGGGATCGAGAAGTTTGAAAAAAGTGCGCTTGGGATCGACGCCGGAGACGACAGCTGCGACAGCGATCTCTTCGCCATCGGCGAGAACGAGCCCGGTGACGGCGCCGTCTTTCACGCGGATGTGTTGAACTTCAGCATTGGTGCGGATTTCCACGCCTGCTTTGCGGGCAGCTTCAGCGAGAGCGCGAGTGAGCGAGCCTAACCCACCGCGCGGGAAAGCGGCCGACCCGACCGGATGGGAATCCGCGGCCGCGCGGAGAAGCAGCACGGCCGTGGAGCCCGCGGACCAGGGACCGAGCGCGGTACCGAAGATGCCGCGGGCGGCGATGACCGCTCGTAGCAGATCCGTTTCGAAAAATTCAGAGACGAAATCGGCGACAGCCATGGGACCCCAGCGGAGAAGATCGAAGATGCCATGTTTGCCGAGACTACGGACGCTGCGACCAGCCTTGAAAAGATTCCAGAAATCCTCGGGCGAGGGTGAATCGATGGCGGGCGGTGTGATGGAGACGATGTTCACCAAGAACGGTGAACAGATGATCGAGCGTTTCCGCAAATTGCGCGTAGCGTCGCGGCGTCCTTCGCGGAGAGGCGGGCAATTTCGGCGGCAGTTTTAGCGTGATCGTTATAGAAGAGAAGCGATTGGCCATCGGGCGCAGGGGCGAATACGCGAGGATCGGGGCGGAGAATCTCGCAATCGAGTTTGTGAAACTCGAGGTCGCGGGCGATATCGGCGCGAAGCGGGCCGAGAGTGTGAGAAAGAGTGGACGCGTGGAAACCGTGATGAAACTCTTCTGTAATGGCACCGCCGCCGACCGTCTCGCGGCGTTCCAGAACGAGCGGCTTAAAGCCGCCCTTGGCGAGATAGAACGCCGTGATGAGAGCGTTGTGGCCGCCGCCGATAAGCGCTACGCGTTGTCCGATGGCCATGTTTAGTTCTTGCTCCCGCTCGAGCGGGCCGCGTTGGATTCTTTCCAATCCTTGAGAATGACCTGGCTGGCGATGCGGCCGGGAGCGCCCATAATGCCGCCGCCGGGATGCGTGGCGGATCCGCACATATACAGATTAGCGATGGGCGTGCGGTAGTAAGCCCAGCCGGGAACCGGGCGCAGAAAAAAGAGCTGTTCGAGAGAAAGCTCACCCTGAAAGATGTTGCCTTGCGTGAGGCCGAATTCCCGCTCAAGGTCGAGCGGGGTGAGGATTTGGCGGCCGACGATAATTTTTTTGATGTTGGGGGCGTGTTCGGCGATGGTGTTGACGACGGCGTCGCCGAAGGCTTCGCGCTGCTCGTCCCAGGTGCCCTTCGCGAGCTTGTAGGGCGCATATTGAACGAAGCAGGACATCACGTGCTTGCCTGGCGGAGCGACGCTGGGATCGGTGAGGCTGGGAATGACGATGTCGATATACGGCTTGCGGGAAAAATTGCCGTATTTCGCGTCGTCGTAGGCGCGCTCCATGTACTCGATGCTGGGCGAAATGGAAATCGCGCCGCGGAGATGAGTGCCAGGGCCGGGCAGACATTTGAAATCGGGGAGTCCGTCGAGCGCGAGATTCACTTTGCCGGAAGAGCCGCGGAATTTGTAGCGGCGGACACTTTCGAGAAAATCGCCGGGGAGTTCGCTGGGATCGAGAAATTTTTCGAAGGTGAGATGCGGGTCGACGCTTGAAGAGACGACATTGGCGGAGATTTCTTCGCCGCTTTGCAGGGCGACGCCGCGGATGCGGCCGTTTTTGACGAGAATTTTCGCAACGCCCGCTTGCGTGCGAATTTCGACGCCGGCTTCGCGAGCGGCGTTGGCGATGGCGTTGGAAATGGCTCCTGTTCCGCCGCGGCTGAAACCCCAAGAGCGGAAGGCGCCGTCAATTTCGCCCATGTAGTGATGGAGAAGGACGTAAGCCGTGCCTGGTGAGCGAATCCCGAGGAAAGTGCCGATGATGCCGGAGGCGGACATGGTGGCTTTAAGGACGTCGGTTTCAAACCACTGATCGAGAAAATCGGCCGCGCTCATGGTCATGAGCTGAACGAGGGTGTAGCGCTCGTCGGAGGAGAGGTTGCGAAAACGCTGCATGAGGAAATGAAGCTGCTTGAGATCGGCGGGCTTGAGAGTGGTGGGGTCGGGCGGAATCATCGAGAGAAGCGGCTTAACGAAGCGGCACATCGGAGTCATCATCTTGGAAAATTCATCGTAAGCTTCGGCGTCGACGCGGGAGTGGCGGCGGATTTCGCGCTGGGTGCGGGCGTGATCGTTCATGCGCCAGAGGAAATTGCCGTTGTGCATGGGTGTGAAAGTGCCGTCGAGAGGGAGGATTTCGAGGCCGTGGCGGGGAAGATCGAGCTCACGAATGATTTCGGGGCGAAGTAGAGAGACGACGTAAGAACATTCGGAGAAAAGGAAACCGGGAAAGATTTCTTCGGTGACCGCGGCGCCGCCGAGGACATGGCGGCGTTCGAGGGCGAGCACCTTCTTCCCTGCTTTCGCCAGGTAGGCGGCATTGACGAGGCCGTTGTGGCCGCCGCCGATGACGATTACATCGTAATGCTGTGCCATGCAGAGAGGCTCCGGTAAAAATGCGCACTGAGAAGAAGATGCGATGCGACAGGAAGACGGGACATTTTACTGACAGCAGGGTCGGGGCACAAGGGCAGGGCTGACCGACCGAATAAATCCTAGCACAGCTGGGTTCTTGCCAGCGGGCGTGCTTAGAGTTGTAAAGTGTCATCGTAATCAATGGTTCAGAACAGCGGAATTTTTGCTGTTTGCCGCGTCCGACATATTCGCGTCAAGCCGCAGGGATGACCTCTTCCCGCGTTCGATGACATTCGAGCGTCTTGCCTTCCTCGGCCAGTTGGTCATCAATTGCTTTTCGGAATTCAGAACAATATACGGGCAGCCCAAATCTAATTTATATCAGAATATTATATATGTACAGTACGTATATATACGTGAGACAAATATACCCTTGCCCTGTTTTCCCTTTTTCTTCTATAACGTATTTCGTCCCCAAGTTATATAGAGTTGTAGTTAATTCACTGGAGGAACGAATGGCACCAAGCCTGGGTTCCGAAAAGCAGGTCCCGTGTGCGTACGTGCGCGCTGCCGCGATTAATCGCGATGCTGCGCGCGAGGAGCGGTTGGCCTGCGCGGTTGTGGAACTGCGCCAGTCTATTTGGGATGAGATTTGGCATATCGCCCGGTGCTGGAAGGTCGATCCGAAGGAGTTGGTCGAAGCTTCACGTGGGGAACGCTGATGGCACTCCGTCGGGAGCTTTGGTCGCAGCGGACTAGGTGCCCCGAAGGGGCAACTCTAGTCGGTCGAGGTTTCGCCAGAAAGGTCTTGGACGGGATGGCTCGAAATTTCCCACAACAGCTTACCCCTATCACCGAGCAGATTGACCCTATATGCCTAGGGCAGGCGTGCGAGCAGACTATCCGCCAGCTGTACTATGAGGTCTCCGTTTCCGCCGACCACTTCGACGTCCCGGGCGATGTGCTGTGGGACGTTCTTGTCCACTGGATCGTGGCGGACCACATGGGGTGGGATCGAACGCCGGCACACCTCTTCATTGTAGAAAAAGAACCGCGGGGCAGCGACGACGAATCCCGTTACCCTCACTTGCTGAGAGGGTTGCGTCTGCGAAATTTCTCTCAAAATAAATATCTTCATCGTCTTCAAACGAAATAGCTACGTCGTCCTGTACGTCGCGTTCGTTTGGAGTCTCCCTCTCGAGGATATGCTTCTTTGGCCGTTCCCGAGGCTCTACGATTGGCTCGGTCCTTTGCGGGGCTTGACCCTCAGGAGTGCCCATTTTGAACGCCACAAGTCCCGCGAACCATAATGAGTATCCGCTGTAGTCTCCCGAGAAGTTATACGAGCCAGGTATAGTGACCAGGCAGTGGGCCACCGCCAGAACACCGTCATCACTGACGAGAGTGAATGGGGAGCGAGGGGTCATGGTGAGAGGCCCCTTCGCGCCGTTATATTCGAGATTATTCGTCCATGCAATGAGTAGTGTTTCCGATGTGGTGGCATTGACTGGGGGTGAGTGCGGCTCGTCGTCACCTTCCCCTTTGTAATACTGATCCCATTTGGAGTCGTCAAGACCGATGGCTGGCGGATATTCGATAATCATCATATTTGTGACAAAATCGCCACCTCCCTGCATGTTCAGAGGAGGATAGTCGAACCCTTCCGACGTGACGACGCCGACGATATTTATTCCTGGATTAGCGTTTAGCGCGTACCAGACCCAACTCCCTAGGCCGTCCCTGTCTCGGTACGCCGGTTGCCAGTGGTTCCCGTTTGAGTCCGTGACTAAGAGGACTCCGCCTCCGCATTGTTGGGGAGTGTATTCGCACGGCAAGTGGGCCTTCAGTGTAGTTCGGACAACCGCCACAAGTAGGTCGCCTGCCTTGTTCGGATTCCAAGAACTGAATAGACATGCTTGTGCGTGACAGTGTTGATCCATCACGATTTCTTGCGCCCTTAACGGCAAGCCGCAAAAGAGGAATAAAACAAAAAAGAAGGCTTTTCGCATTCTGGTTAACCTCGATTTGTTTATCAACCGGCTATCTAATCGCGGGGACGGCGATTCTCAGACGCTGCACTTGCATTTGAGCCACCAGCCTGCGACCTGGTGAGTCCGCACTTTCTGTGTGGTTTAGCGACGAAATTGGGCCGGCACCACTTCCGAAAAGAGCCGTCTTCCCGAATTGGTGGTTTCAAGTTGGGAATCAAAGTGCAGGGCTTTCCCCGAATTACCTCATCCGGTTCAAATTTCTCTAAATCCTTGGATTTTGACAGCTTCGATCGCGCGGCGGTTCTGGTCCGGCACTTGCAAGAGGATTGATGTGTTGCGTTTTAGAAGCCAACGATATCTGCGTGAGGAGTTATGAAAAAGCTTTTACTGGCGCTGGGGATTTTGTCCACATTGACGGTCAATACCCGCGCACAAACCGAAGTCACGAATGAGTTAACGCGTGCTTCGAAAGGTCCAGTTCAGGACACTAGTGCAGAGAAGCTCGCAGCAACGGCTCAAGAGCCGCGTTCCGATTTGCCCGACAATCCGATACCAGTGATTCCCGGTCTCCAAGATGGGCCGGCCCCTTGCCCATTTGGAAACGGAAAGTCCTGCGCTCTTTTGGGCGGTCGCGCTTATTTTTCTGACCCAGTTCACATGACCGAACACGACGCGACCTGGGCAAAGGCCGCCAGGAATCCCGCGACGCTGGTTGGATACGCGCTCAATGTAGCAGCGACTGTCGCCGATATTGAGGGTACACAGGCATGCCTGCGTGCTCATACTTGCAGAGAAAGCAACCCGCTCTTTGGATCCAACCCGAGCCGAGCGCGATCATACGGCACCGGTATTCCTATTGAGATGGTTGTGTATGCGGCCTTCGCTTTTGCTAAAAAGAGAGGTCAAGGAAATCTCGCCTTCGGGCTCCTGTGGGGTTCAACGGTGTCCCATATCTACTTTGCTTCTTGCGCTTTTTCGTACGCGCACGTAGCCGCTGCAACAAACACAAGTTCTACAAAGCGTCAGTAGTTTGCTACTGCCGTCAGGAATTAATAGCCGCTGTCATTCGCCGTTACGTGCCAAAGAGGCCACGGAGAGAGCTGATATGAAAAACTCCATTAGATATTCCGCGATTCTACTGTCCGGGTCATTACTTGCACTAGGGGTGGCCCCAGCAAGTTCGAAAAACACTTCTCTTGGTATCACGAACCAAAGACAGATCGTTGTTCTCGTCTATGAAACTGACAAGGGGCTCCGGTTTAAGCTTCAATCCGGTATTTACAAGGATGCGGAGTACAAGAAGTACGATGCGAACTATTTTCTGGCAGACCTGAAGCTTCAGGAGGGCGGGGATTGCCAAATAATCGAGGTCGTTGATGACAGGGCTCCTCTTTCGGCAATAACAGAGGTTTCCGAGATGGCGATCAACGCTGGTTTCAAAGATATCCGTCCTTTCATTTACTGGCATAAAACAGGAAGGATGGCTCAAGTCCAATTCGGACCGCCGATAAAATTCACGATGAGCGCGGAGAAAATAGAACAAAGAGTGGAAAAGGCACGGTGAAGCAAAAGTCAGTGTGACGCATCATTTCGGTTGCGGCGGATACTTTGGCGGAATCTCGGCATAGCCAGGGGCGGCAGTTTTGAGGTTAGGCGGAACAGATGCTTTGGCATCGCCGGTAGCCCAGCGAATTCCTCCGGCGAGCAAATTCAGGTGGAAGGGATTCTGCCAATTCTCCGAACGATCGCCAATGGCAGTATAGAAGACTTTTCCACGGCCGTGCATGCGCGCCCAGACGACCGGGTACGGCGGACGCTTGTAAGCATTGCCGTTCATCGTGGAAGTATCCAGAGTGCAGATCACGTGCAGGTCGGGAGCAAAATCCTTCATCGAGTACCATTCATCCATCAAGCTCACCGGGGAATGAACGCCTTCGAGTCCGGGAAATTTCGGATCGTCAACGGTGAGGTTTGTAGTTTGCAGCCGCGGGTCCTTGCTTTGGCCGTGGATGATGAACTCGCCGCCGATCATCCGAATATAGGGATCGGACTTCTCGCCGTGGGCGATGTAGCGATTTGAGAGATCTTCCGGGTCGGGCGGGGTGTGGAAAGTGTCGGTGGCGGCATGGATTCCGACAAAGCCAAGGCCGTTGTCGACGGCGTCAAGAAAAGCCTGCTTGCCCTGCGGAGTCATGGGCGGATTTTTGTCGGTGCCCTCCTCTGTGAGAACGCCCGTGGTGAAGAAGATGACCGCGGCGTAATCGTGAAATTCTTTCGAGTCAAAAATTCGGCCATCTTTGGAAGCGGTGAGGTCGAATTTGTATTTGGCGGCCATATCGCGGACGGCATTTTCCACGATGCTTGGTTTGCCGTCCGTGACCTTGATGACGGCATGCTCGAAGCCGGAGGATTTTGTAAACAGGAGGACGGATTTGTTTTTGGCGGCGCTGGCCGAGCGCGAAAGGAGAAGTCCAGCGCCAGCAGCAGCCGTGGTGCGGAGAAAGTCGCGTCGCGTAGAGAGTGGATTCATTTTAGTCATCCCTGGAGCTCCTGGATTCGAACCTTGTTCGCCAAACGAAAGCATACTAGAAGTCGGCGTAGTGTACTTCGAGTGAGAGAACCTGGGCAAGCAAATGAGCATCGAAAAGAACCGGCTTGGAGGGATTCCGGACGAGCGCTGATTGTTGTGCTCTGCGGGAGAATATGGGCCACAACACCTGCGCGATTATGGGATACTCTGCGCGGCGTTTTGGCAGACGTGTTGTCTCAAGAATCGATGGGAGACTGAACCAGAGAGCCATTCATGGCGGCGACCCTGAACCCGACAACTCTTGAGATGGATCGCGTGCCTCGGCGGAGATGGGCGATCGCGTGTTTGCTCGGATTCGGAGTCCTCGTCAATTACTTCGATCGCGTAAACCTCTCTGTATCCAAGGACGCGCTCGACGCCGCATTCGGAATTTCAGCGGTAACGTTTGGTTATTTGTCGAGCGCCTACAATTGGACTTACGCAGCGCTGCAGCTCCCTTCCGGTCTTTTGCTGGACAAGTTTGGAGTTCGACGGGTCGGCTGCATCAGCACGATTCTCTGGGGCGTCGCTTCCTTCGGCGCGGCGGTATCCACGGGAGTAGGCGGGTTCCTCTCGGCGCGGCTTCTCCTGGGAATCGGCGAGGCGCCAACGTTTCCCGGGAACTCAAAAGCCATCGGCTACTGGTTTCCTAAGCAAGAGCGCAGTCTTGCGACTGCGATCTTTGACTCGATGGCTAAGTTTTCCTCGGCAATTGGCGTCCCGGTGCTGGGGATTCTGCTTCTGCATTTTGGGTGGCGGTGGAGTTTCGCAGCGACGGGATTCATCAGCATTTTTTATTTCGTCTTGTTCTATGCGTTCTACCGAAATCCGAGCGAAGACAAAAAGCTCTCGGATGCAGAGCGGCAGTTCATCGCGAAAGGCGGTGCGCAGCCCGAGGATCGAGCGAGAGCCGCGAAAGGGGCGCCGTTCTGGTACTTGCTCCGGCAGCGGAGAGTTTGCGGATTGGCGCTGGGATTCGCCGGTTACAATTATACGTTTTACCTGCTCTTGACCTGGTTGCCCTCTTATTTCCTAGCGGTCCAGCACGTCGATTTGTTGCATTCCGTCGTCTACACAAGCGTGCCGTGGCTGATCGCGACGCTGACGGACCTCGTTGTCGGGGGTTGGCTCGTCGATGCGCTGATTCAGCGCGGGTGGAATCCTGTTCGTGTTCGCCAGGTGGTTCTCATTGGAGGGACCAGTCTCGGCCTCGGCATCCTCGGCACAGCATACACTGAGACCGCCGCGGGTGCGCTCTTCTGGATCAGCATCTCGATCGGGGGTTTGTCGGCGGCTTCGCCGGTCGGATGGTCGATTCCTTCGCTGATCGCCCCGAAGGAGAGCGTGGGCACCGTGGGTGGAATACTGAATTTTAGCAATCAGCTTGCTGCTATTGCCGCGCCGATTGTTACGGGATACGTAGTGCAAGCCACGCACTCTTTTGCGTGGGCATTCGTGGCGGCAACGGCGATTCTTCTTATCAGCATTGCAGCGTACATTTTCCTGCTGGGAGGAATGGAACCGGTACCTGAACCCGCGTAAGTTTCAAGACTTCAATGGGTGGGCGCGTAATGCTTCGTCGCTTGGGTTCTTGCGTTGTAAACCTCGAAACTTCCATCCGGCGAGGCAGTCAGTTTGAGATAGTTGCCCGCATCGGCAGTGCCCGAGAGATTGGCGATATAAGTGTCAGCCACATTGTGTGCCGCGCCGCCTTCGTTTGAAAAGTGAAGTTGCCACAAATCCTCGAGACGCGGCGACTGCTTGACCGTATCCCAGGACAAGGGTGCACCGCCCTTCGCGGCGCCGTTATCCATTATGGCCACGCGCGGGGCGATCCCATTGAGAAGCTCGGGGCTGCTGCTCGTAAGCGATCCATGGTGAGAAACGACCAGGATGTCAATCTTGCCCAACTTATTCACCGGGCACATTAAGAGTTTTTCCTTATCAGAAGTCAGATCGCCCAAATCGAGAATGCGCAACTTGCCGAACGTGAACAGCATGCCAAGCGAGCGGGCGTTTTCCGAAGTATCGGCGGGACTCGGGGTGGAAGTGCCACAAGCCGGATTCGCGTCTCCTGCGCCGGGCATGGGTTTTTTGAGCACCGCGCCATCGCCGCTCACAACTTTCGCTTTGATGCCCGCGATAGGCAATTCATCCCCTGGCTTGACGACCATGCGTTTGTGATTCTCTTTTGCTAGAAAGGCCTGATACTCGCGAAAGATTTGACCGGCGGCCGAGTCGGCAGGCTCGCGGTTTTCCCCGTGATCGAGAAAGGTTCCCACCGGAATTTTAGCGGCAAGTTGCGTGACGCCTCCCGCGTGATCCTGGTGATAGTGAGTGAGAAGCACAAAATCAATTTTCGTGATGCCCGCCAGTTTTGCAACGGCGGCAATGCGATCCGCATCGCGGCCGTTGAAGCCGGGCCAGCCCGTGTCGATGAGCAGAGACTTCCCTCGCGGGGTGACGAAGAGCGTGGCCTGGCCGCCTTCCACATCGACAAAATAGATTTGCAGCGGCTTGGCGCTCACGGGCATGGGTGAAGCGAGCGCAACGGGACGGGAACTTAAGCCCAGCAATCCGCAAAGTGCGGCAATGAAAAGGCCGCCTAGCAAACCATGGCGCAGTGCAGCGCTTGAACGGCAATTGTTCGGCATCTTGTGCACTCCTAGTCTGAGTCCAGAGAATGTTCCGGCTCGATCTTCGCGGACTCAACCAAAGCGCGCGTCGCGCCGGTGGATATTCCGCCATCCACGAGCAGCGTTTGCCCTGTAATGTAACGGCTGGACTCCGCCGCGAGAAAAACGACTGCGGCGTCCAGATCCTGCGGTTGCCCAGGACGTTTCAAGGGAATGCGATCGCAAAGATATTCGACCCATTCTTTGTTCTCGTAGAGAATCTTGTTCTGTTCGGTGCGAAACCATCCCGGCGCGAGACAATTCACAGTGACGCCGTATTTGCCCCAGTCGTCCGCAAGACTCATTGTCAATTGCCGAATGCCTCCGCGGCTGGCGCCATAGGGGCCGAGACCCGCGTAGCCTGCGACGCTGGTGACGGAGCCGATGTTGATGATGCGTCCGTAGCGGCGAGCAATCATGCCGCGCGCGACGGCTTGTGCGACAAAAAAACTGCCGCGAAGATTGGTATCGAGAATCAAATTCCAATCTTCCCAAGTTACGTCGAGCGCTGGTTTGCGGACATTGCAACCGGCATTGTTTACGAGAATATCGAGATGGCCAAACGCGGCTTCAGCTTGCGGCTGCCATTTTCTCGATGCTCTCTTGGCGGCGGACGTCGAGTTCGACGGAAACGGCGCGCCGGCCGAGCGCTTTTATTTCCGCTTCAAAGGTCGACAAGCGACTGATGTCGCGGCTCGTGAGTACAAGATCCGCCCCGGCCTTCGCGAGGGCGCGAGCCATGTATTGGCCGAGCCCCCGGCTGGTGCCGGTGACGAGCGCGACGCGTCCGCTGAGATCGAACAGACCGCCGCTCACGAAGCGCTCTCCGGAGTGAGGATGACTTTCATCAAGTTGGGTTCGCGCGCGTACAGTCTTTGAAACCAGCGCGGACCCTCTTCCAGCGGGGCGATGGCGGAGATCAGAGGCTTGACCCGAATGGCGCCGCTTGCCAAAAGCTCGATCGCGCGCGGATATTCTCCCGCAGAAGCGCACGATCCCTGGAGCCGGATTTGGCGTGTGACGACCTTCTGCAGCGGCAGCGTCACTTCCGGCGATATGTTTCCTACCAGTACGACGGTTCCTCCCTTGCGAACGCTGTCTATGGAGGCTTTCACGGTTTCGTTTCTGCCAACGGCCTCAATCGCCACGTCAACTCCGATGCCTGCCGTGAGTTGCAAGACTTGTTCGACTAAATCCGCGTTTGAAGACAAAACTGCGGTTGCGCCAGCGTCTTGGGCGAGTTTGAGGCGGGTGCTATCCACATCGGCAACAAAAATTCGTGCGCATCCCGCGGCGCGGAGAGCTTGCAGCGTGAGCAGTCCGATCATCCCCGCCCCGACGACCAGGGCTGTGCTGTCGGCTGAAAGCTGCGCCAAAGCAACACCATGCAGTGCGACAGACACCGCTTCGAGCATTGCCGCTTCATTAAACGAAAGCGTGTCGGGCAGTCGATAAAGGATACGCGCAGGAACGGAGACATATTCTGCAAAAGCGCCAGCGCGGCGGTATTCGGAGCAGGAGACTCCCAAGACCTGGCGGTGGTCGCAAAGATTGACGTCGCCGCGGCGGCAATTGTTGCAAGCGCCGCAGAAAATAGTCGAGTCAAACGTAACCCTCTCACCTACGGCGAATCCCGTCACGCCGTCGCCAAGCGCGGCAATGGTTCCGGCGGCTTCGTGCCCCATGATGATGGGAGGAATCCGGCGGCCCGAGGAACCATCGTAACCGTGGACGTCGCTGCCACAGATGCCGCAGGCCGCCACGCTGACGAGTACTTCCCCGCGGCCCGGCGTTGGATCGGGCAGTTCGGCAATTTCGAAGTGTTTATATTCCGAGAGCAGTAGAGCCTTCATCGCGGGCGCTGATCCTTTTTCAGAGGGAGACTCCACGTTTCCAGGGAATAAAATCGTCTTGAGACAGGAGCTCCGCTTTTGTGCGAGCCTCTCCGCTTGCGACTTGGATCACGCGTGCAAGAATCGCTTCGCCCATTTTCTCGATGTTGCTTTCGCCGCTGATGATACCGCCGGCGTCGATGTCGATGATGTCGGACATGCGCTGGGCGAGCTTCGAATTGGTCGAGATTTTCAGAACCGGGGCAATGGGATTTCCTGTTGGTGTGCCCAGCCCCGTCGTGAAGAGAACCACGTTTGCACCGGCCCCCACTTGCGCCGAGACGGATTCCACGTCGCTCCCCGGCGTACACTGCAGGTTCAATCCCGGCTCGGTGCAGTATTCTGGATAGTCCACGGCGGCGGTGACGGGAGACGTTCCGCCTTTCTTCGCTGCTCCCGCGGATTTCATTGCATCCGTCAGCAATCCGTCTCGGATGTTGCCGGGCGAAGGATTCATTTCGAAGCTCGCACGCACTGCCTTGGCGCGAGCAGCGTAGTCCCTCATGAGGTTGGCAAAACGGTCCCCAACTTCTTTGCGGACGCAGCGATCGATAAGCTGCTGTTCTACGCCGCATAGTTCAGGAAATTCGGAAAGGATGCCGATGCCTCCGAGCGCCGCGACGATGTCGGAGACGTGCCCGATGGCGGGATTCGCCGAGAGCCCGGAAAAACCATCGGACCCGCCGCATTGCAGGCCGAGCGTGAGTTTCGACAGTGGCGCGGGCCGCCGCGTGATTTTGTCCGCTTCGACCATACCCAAAAATGTTTCACGGATGGCCTTGCCCATCATCGCCGCCTCGGAGGGACTCTTCTGCTGCTCAAAAATCAGGACAGGCTTTTTGAAATTTGGATCACGACGCTTGATTTCCTCGAGGAGCATGGGAACTTGCGCATGCTGGCAGCCGAGGCTCAGAACCGTGGCACCAGCAACATTTGGATGGTGGATGTACCCTGCCAGCAGCCCGCAGAGATTTCTGGCATCTTCATGCGTGCCGCCACAGCCGGCTTCGTGCAATAAGAATTTTATGCCGTCGAGATTTTGAAGCACTTTGGGGGAGGCGGTCGCGCGCTTCATTTCGCCGAAAGCAGCCTTCTTCAACTCCTCCGATTTACCTTCGCGATAGAGGCGCGCCAATTCCGCAACTTGACTCCGGTAAATCTGAGGAGCTGCAAAACCCAATTCTTCCTCAAACGCTTGCTTCAAGACTGCCAGATTGCGGTTTTCACAGAAGACGAGTGGAAGAACGAGCCAGTAATTCCGAGAACCTACCTGACCATCATCTCTGTGGAATCCAAGAAACGATTTGCTGGCCCAGGCAGAGATGTCGGGCGGGACCCAGGGAGGAGCAGACGTAACGCTTTCGTGAAAAGATGCAGCGGCATGGCGGATATTGCGCGTGGAGAGCAAATCTCCGCGTCGAAGATTCTCCACCGCCTCTCCCACCAGAAGGCCGTACATAATAATGTCGCCGCCGGCGGTTACGTCCTGCGTGAGGAATTTATGTTTGGCGGAAACATCGGACAGCAAGGAGTAGTCATTCCCCAGGAAGCTGACGGTCTCGCCTTTGCGCAAATCGGTCAACGCCACAAGGACGTTGTCGCGCACATCGAGGCTTAGAACTCTTTCTTGTGCTGATCCGTTACCTGACATTGGAGCTCCACCTTTGCCGTACTTTGCTTTCTCATTCTATCCGGGTCGTTCGGGACAAGCCAGAGCAGCGGAGTTGCGCTTCGGGTCGCTGGGCAAATGTGCGTCAGCCTAGGACACGTTGCGTGCTCGCACCCGGGTTTCTGAGCGTCCGCCTGGTACTTCCAAAAGTCCGCACGGGCACAACGGCTTGCGAGCACGCGAAGTTCGCACCTATAATCCGGTCTGGCATTCGTGAAGTTCGCCGCGGGAGAAACTCGGAGGAAATGTGCCAGTCGGAACTGCGTTTCATGAAAGAACGCTTGCGCTGTGCGAGAGCCTGAATTACCGCGAATGGTCGGGCTACTACACGGTCAGCGTGTACGAGATGCACCACGAGCACGAATACAACGCCATCCGGAATTCCGCCGCGCTGATCGACATTTCGCCTCTCTTCAAATACCTCATCACCGGAAGCGACGCGACGCGTTTCGTGAATCGCGTGATTTCTCGTGACATCAATAAAGTAGCCATCGATCAGGTGATTTACTGCTGCTGGTGCGATCCGGAAGGAAAGGTGATCGACGACGGAACGATCACGCGGTTGGCTGAAAACGAGTATCGCTGGACGGCAGCGGACCCGAGTTTGCGATGGTTTCAACAAAATGCACTGGCGCTGGACGTGAACATCGAAGACATTTCCGAACAGGTGGCGGCGCTGGCACTGCAAGGCCCGACTTCAGGAAAGCTGCTGCATGCCAGTCACGGACGCAAGCATAGCCAACCTGAAATATTTTCGCGTGACGCGCGGCGAAATCGCGGGCGTGCCGGTGGATATTTCTCGAACGGGATATACGGGGGATTTGGGTTTTGAAATTTGGATGCCGTGGAAAAACGCCGGAAAAGTGTGGGATGAGCTGATCAAGAAAGGGAAAGCGTTCGATATTCATCCAGCAGGCATGATCGCGCTGGATATCGCGCGGATTGAAGCCGGGCTGATTTTGATCGAGGTGGATTATACGTCGAGCAAGAAGGCGCTGATTGAATCGCAAAAGTATTCGCCGGCGGAGATTGGGCTGGGAAAGTTGGTGGACTTGAAGAAAGACAATTTCGTCGGACGCGAAGCGCTGGCGAGAGAAAAGAAAAAAGGCGGCGCCGAGCGCAGACTCGTCGGCCTGGAAATCAATTGGAACGAAGTCGAAGCGCTGTACGACAAAATGGGCATGGCGCCGCAAGTGCCGAGTGTTGCGTCGCGCGTGGCAGTGCCCGTATATCGCGGCGGGAAGCAAGTGGGGAAAGCTACATCGACGACGTGGTCGCCGACGCTGAAGAAAATGATCGCGCTGGCGTGCGTGAATCGCGATCAGTCGTCGGTGGGCGCGACGGTAAACATCGAAATGACCGTCGAGGCGATGCGTCAGACAGTCTCTGCAAAAGTGGTGGCGCTGCCATTTTCAATCCTGCAAGGAAAACCTCTGTGCCGGTGATTTAGTGTGCCTCAGTGTTACTTTGGCGAAATTCTCTTCCTTGGCCAATAGTTCGTCCAACAAGAATTCTTTCGAGAAATTTGCCGCGGAGAATTACGGCGCGGATTTTCTGCGTGTTATGAATGTCATCAAGAGGATTAGCGTCGAGAAGCACCAAATCGGCGAACTTGCCTCCCTCAACGGTGCCCTGGGTTTGCAGTTTGCCCAAAAATTCCGCGGGAAGTTTCGTTGCGGCTTGCAGCGCCTGCATGGGCGTAAGGCCTGCCTGAACCAGAAGCGCGAGTTCTTCATGCAGGCTTGAGCCGGGGAAGACGAAGGGGGCCGCAGTGTCCGTGCCAGCCATGATGGGAACGCCCGCCGCGTTCATTTTGCCGACGATTCGAAGCGAAGCCGCCATGAGCTTGGTGCGCAAAGCAAACTCTTCCGGCGTGGCGCCCTTGTCGCGGTCGCGCGCCCCCTTCTCCCAGTTCGCAAGGACCTTCAGCGGAATATATTTTCGTCGGGGATCGCGGGAGGCATCGGTCTCGGGCGTGGGGTAAGCGTCGTTGCGGAGGAGAATGAGCGTGGGAACCTGCCAGGTTTGATTGCGTATGAATTTTGCGATGAGTGCTGCGGCTTGCTTGTCGGAGTAGCTCTGCAACAGATCGCGCTGCCACGCAAGTGCGCGTTCGCGGGACTGGCCAGTCGTTGGCTTTTTGGGAGCGGCGGCGAACTGTTTGCGGATAAGCAAGGGCTCGTCGTTCGAACAGGACCGAAGGACGCCAGTGAGATGCTCGATGCTTTTTTGGCCAGCGTCGGAAGCTTCGGCAGCGGTGACGCGATCGGGAACGTGCCCAACGAAAGTGACGTGCTCGCGGCGGCAGACTTCCGCAATAGCGAAGTAGGCGTCGCGGCTGAGATTGGATTGCACTTTGATGAAATCGGCGCCATGCGAAATGAGCGAGTGGACGTCTGCGGTTGCTTCGGCGGAATTGGTGACGACCAGAGACGGCTGGAAAAACGGCGGGCTGCCATCGAGATAAGGGCCGGCAAAGAAATATTTGGGGAGCCGTCAGCTGGCCGTGCTCGATTTCATGGCGAAGAGCGACGAGGGAATCCAGATTGCCGCCCATATCGCGCACCGTCGTAATTCCGTTAGCAAGAAGCAGGGGAAGAATGAATTCGCGGCTGCCCGTAGGTTCGCCCGCGCCGGTGAGATGGACGTGCATGTCGACGAGGCCGGGAATCAGAAATTTTCCGGTGGCGTCGAGAGTTCTTGTGCTGCGAGGAATTGAGAGCGAATTGGACGGACCGATTGCGGCAATTTTTTCGTCGGCGATGAAAACTGTCATGTCAGGCTTCGGCGCGGCGCCGCTGGCGTCAATGAGCGTGACGTGAGTGATGGCGAGCGATGGCGGCGGGGGAGAGGAACAGGAGCAGAAAAAGAGCAGGATGGAAAAAATCAGCAGCGCGCGCCAGGTAAGACGGAGATTCCGTCTTACGGACCGCGTTTCCGCTCGCGGCGTGAGCAATGAAAAATGGCTGCCGCAGCATCATTCCACGAGGCGGTTGTATTTCTTAAGAACTTCACGCAGTTTGTCGTGCGGCAGCGCGAAAACTTTGTGATTTTCGATGCCCGTCATCGGTTACAGCTGCGACCATGGCATTGATCACGGCTTCTTCCGTGGCTTGGACGGTGGAGACAAACACGTGTTCGAGAAGATCGTTGGGGAGCATTTTAAGGTCTACGAGATGGTCGGCAGCGGCGGCTCCGGGATTGGCGGTAGAGAATGCGATGAAAATGTCGCCGGAGCCGTTGCCGGATGTGCTGCCGTCGCGGCCGAGCCCGAGTGAGACGCGGCGCGCCAGGCGCTTCAACTGGTGCGCGACAAGAGGAGCGTCTGTTGCGACAACGACGATAATCGAGCCGCGCTCGACTTCGCCAAATGAAGCTGAGGCGTAGGCAGGATCCTCAGGAATCTCCGCGCCTACAGGAACGCCTGCTATGCGGAGATTCTGCCGGCGGCCGTAATTGCATTGGACTAAAACGCCCAGGGTGTAGCTGACTCCCTTGATTTCGAATCTGCGCGAAGAAGTCCCGATGCCGCCTTTGAATTCATTGCAAATCATTCCCGTGCCGCCGCCGACGCTTCCCTCCTCGACAGGGCCGCCGCGCGCGGAGTCAATGGCGTGAAAAACGTCCTCCGGCTTGACGTGAAAACCGTTGATGTCGTTCAGCCAGCCGTCCCAGGTTTCGGCGACCACGGGAAGCGACCACCAATAGCCTGTCGGATCCGGCTGCCCATGATTGACTCGCCATTGGATCACGGCGTCGCGAACCACGCCGACGCTATGTGTGTTGGTGATCATCACCGGGCCTTCGAGAAAGCCAGATTCCTCGACCCAGGTCGTGCCGGTCATTTCCCCGTTGCCGTTGAGCGACCACCAGCCGGCAAAGACAGGATCGGACATCGTTTTCGTTCCACGGGGAAGAATCGCGGTAACTCCGGTGCGTACCGGACCTTTGCCAATTTGGAGTTTCCCTTCGCCGGAGATCAGCGTAGTGTGGCCGACGGTGACGCCGGAAACATCCGTGATGGCGTTCAGCGGACCAGGTTTGCCGTCAAACGGAACACCGAGATCACGCGCGCGCGGCTTCGTGCCAGGTTTGTCCTGCGCTGGGAGCAAAAATGCAGTGAGGAGGCCTGTGCAGAGCAGGGTTGCGGACTTGAAAGAAAGATGGCGCATCGTCGACTTTGCTCCACCGGGAGAATGAACGAACTAGATTACGCTAGAAATATGCGAAACAGCGACACATCAATCGGGAAATACTTTCGTGAGTGCAGACGTGAGCGCCTTGGCGATCAAGGCCGATTCCTCGGGCGTAATAATGAAAGGCGGCGCGAGAAGAATGTGATCGCCCCGAGTCCCATCAACACAACCTTGTGTCGGATAGGTAAGGACACCTTCCTCCATCGCGGCTGAGCGAATTTTTTCAGCGATGGCTTGGGAGGAATCGAACGGCGCAAGCGTGGACTTGTCGCGTAGGAATTCAATGCCGATGAGAAGGCCGAGCCCGCGGATATCTCCGACGTGACGATGGGATTGAAGCGGACTGAGCGCGGTGCGCAATGCTTGAGCAGCGGGAGCGACTTGCCCGAAAAGTTGGTGCGATTCGATGTAGTCGAGAACGGCGTTGCCCGCAGCGGTGGTTACGGGATGGGCTTGGTAAGTGAATCCGTGCTTGAACGCGCCACTGCGACTTTTAAAAGCCTCTACGACATTGGGTGCGACGAGAACCGCGCCGAGCGGAGCATAGCCGCTGGCAATTCCCTTCCCCGTGAGAATGATGTCAGGCTCGACGCCCCAGTGCTGCACAGCCAATGGTTTGCCGGTGCGGCCCATGCCGGTCATCACTTCGTCAGCGATGAGAAGAATGCCGCGCTCGCGGCAGATCTCCGCGATTCGCGCGACGTATCCTTCCGGCGGCACCGCGGCACCGAGTGTTGCGCCGACGACGGGCTCGAAGATGAAACCGGCGGCAGTGGATGAATCGTTTGATTGGAGAAACGTTTTCGAGATCATCCGCGCAAGCGAGATGGCACTGCGGAAACGTTTTTTCGAACGGACAGTGCTGGCAAAAGCAAGGAGCGATGTGGCCCCACTCAGCGAGCAATGGCTGATACGGCGCACGCCGAGCGACATTTCCGCTGACGGTCATGGCGCCAAGAGTGCTCCCGTGATAGCTCTGCCTCCGGGAAAGAACTCGGTATCGTGCGGGTTGCCCTTTTTCGATATGGTATTGCCGGACGAGCTTGATGGCCGTTTCCGTGGCTTCGGATCCACCCGAGGTGAAGTAGACGCGGCCGCCCTTTTGAAAATTTTGCGGGGCTAGCGAAAGTAGCCGAGCGGCAAGTCTCTCGGCCGGCGCAGAATGAAATTGCGAGGTGTGCGCGAAAGCCAGTTGCGTGGATTGCTCAGCCATCGCTCGGCCGATCTCGGGAACGCCGTGGCCGATGTTCACGACGGCTGCCTGGCCTGCCGCGTCGAGGAACTTGCGCCCGTCCGCGGAAAAGAGCCAGCAGCCTTCGCCACGGACGGCGACAGGAATCGCCTTTTGAAAGTTGCGCGGAAACAGAGCGGCGTCGTTTGACATGCTTGCTGCTTGAGCGATTGTAACAGACTCGCACGGTCCATCCCGAAGTGAACGCGGCGGGGTCAGCATATCTCGCGACGAACTTCCGCGTGCGCTTGGAATCGCACAGGAATCGTGACATCATGCAAGGTTTCGCATGGGAATTTGCAGGCCACAGTGCAGCATGAGGAGGGAATGCGATGAAACGGGCAATTCTGCGGTGCAGTCTCACCGCTGTGACGCTATTCATTTCTCAAGCCTGCATGCAGGCGCAAGAAGCGGCAAAGCATGCCATCACATTTGACGACCTGATCAAAATGCATCGCGTGGGAGAAGCGCAAGTTTCGCCCGATGGTAAATGGGTGGCGTACACGGTGACAACGCCGGATATCGATGCGAATCGCAACGCGAGCAATATCTGGATTGTGCCGGCTGCGGGCGGAGAATCAATGCAACTTACGCAGAGTGGGCATGACTCATCGCCTGTGTGGTCGCCGGACGGAAGGACGATTGCCTTCTTGTCGTCGAGGAGCGGGGACTCGCAGATTTATCTGCTCTCAATGGATGGGGGCGAAGCAAAACCGTTAACGAGTATTTCTACGGGCGCGGACATCGTGAAATGGTCGCCGGATGGAAAGACCATTGCTTTCACGTCGGGCGTCTATCCGGACTGCAAAGACGATGCTTGCAATGGGGCGCGTGACAAGGAAAAAGAAAAAAACAAAGTGAAAGCGCACGTCGCGGAGCATCTTCTTTATCGCCACTGGACGCACTGGAATGATGGCAAGCGCAGTCATTTGTTTGTAGTACCCGCCGACGAAAGAGAGGCCCCGCGCGATCTGACGCCGGGCGCAAACTACGACGTGCCTCCTGATGAACGCGGAGGTCCGGGCGATCTAAACTTTTCGCCAGACTCAAAGGAAATCTGTTTTACGGCCGTAACGGATCCTGTGGAGGCGATCAGCACGAACGGGGATTTGTTTGTCGTGCCGGTCGCGGGCGGCGAGGTAAAACGTATCACCAGGCAGCCGGGATTTGACGGCGGGCCGGCCTATTCTCCGGATGGGAAGTATATTGTCTATCATGCGCAATTGACGCCGGTGTACGAGTCTGACCGCTGGCGCGTGATGCTTTACGACCGCGCGACCGGAAAAATCGAGAATTTATCCGAAGGCTTCGACCGCAGCGCCGGCGAACTTGACATGGTCGGCGGACAACAAGACGATCTACTTCACCGCGGAAGACGAAACGCTTCAGCCGATTTACGCCATGGCGCCGCGAGTCGGGAGCCGAGCCGAAGAAACTGATTGCGAACAGCTACAACTTGGGAATCTCACTGAGCCACGACGGCAAAACACTGGTGTTCGAGCGCACGAGCCTGACGATGCCGCCCGAGATTTTTGCGGCTTCGAGCGATGGAAGCGGCGTGCGCCAGCTCACGCATCAGAACGATGCCATCCTCGCGTCTTTGAAAATGAACGATCCAGAGACGTTCTGGTTCGATGGCGCAGCTGGAACAAAGGTTCAGGCCATGCTGATCCGGCCGCCGGATTTTGATGCGACAAAGAAATATCCGCTACTGGTGGTGCTGCACGGCGGGCCGCAGACAATGTTCTCTAACGCCTGGGGCTACCGATGGAACGCCCAAGTTTTTTCCGCGGCTGGTTACGTGTCGCTGATGATCAACCGGCGCGGCTCAACGGGCTATGGCCAGAAATTCACGGACGAGATTACCAATGACTGGGGCGGCAAAGCCTACGTGGACGTGATGAACGGCGTGGATTTCGTGTTGAAAAAATACTCGTACGTCGATGGCTCGCGCATGGCCGCTGCGGGCGGATCCTACGGCGGATACATGGCGAACTGGATTGCAACGCACACAGGGCGCTTCAAGGCAATTATCAGCCACGCCGGCATTTACGATAAAAATGCAATGTACGCCACGGAAGAGCTGTGGTTTGAAGAACACGATATGCAGGGCACGCCGTGGACGAATCCCGAGAGCTACCGCAAATGGGCGCCCATGACCTACGCGGCCGAATTGGGAAAATTCAAAACCCCGACGTTAGTGATTGGCGGCGAGCTGGACTATCGAGTGCCCTATACTCAGTCACTGGAATTTTTCAACACATTGCAGAGACAGGGCGTGCCGTCAAAGCTGGTCATTTTTCCGGACGAGGGTCACTGGGTTCTGAAGCCGCAAAATAGCCGATTCTGGTACAAGACGTTTTTGGATTGGCTGGCTACGTATTTGAAGTAGCAGAAAATTCAAATCGCAAACAAGCGCTGCAGCGCCCGGCGCGCGAACCGAAAGAGATGAAAGAGTAAGAACAAAGAGACTGCAACAAGTATGATGACGATGACTGTCGTTGCCACGGGATGCACCGTGGCCATCCACGTCAGCCAAACGGCCAAGACGTCTTCTCCGAAACTCAAAGCCCAATTGCTGAACGGCTCCGGCGTGGTGTTGACCGCGGCGCGAGCACTCGCTTTCGTGCCGTGCGAGGTGAGCGCAACGCTCCCAGCAAGGAGTGCCGCGGCCCAGCGCCACTCCGCAGGAGCAGCCCCCGCCGCACCATAGGCAAGCAGGGCCGCAGCGGGCGGGCGAATAAAAGTGTGGATTGCGTCCCAAACTGTGTCGACATAAGGAATTTTGTCGGCTAAGAATTCAACTAGGTAAAGAACAACGGCAACAACCAGAATCACTGGATGGGAGAGCACGTGGAGTGACTGCGGAAGATGGATGACCCCGAAGCGCTCCAGAAGTCCCAGCGTCGCGACTGTCGCATAGAGATTCAAACCCGAGGAGAATCCGGCGCCGAGGGCAAGGCCAAGTGTTTCGATGGGATTCATTCCGCTCATCATAGCAAAGCATGGTCGCGCGAGTGGATAGTAACTTCCGCTCACACGTGAAAGACGTTTCGTTTGACCATTGAGCGCGGGACAGAGAAGCTGTCCACAAGGCGGTCATTCATGTTTGGTTTAAGCCACCTCTTCTATCCTTGGGGATTTATCCTGCAAATCCTCGCGATCGTGCACTTCGTGCGCCGCAGGCCGGAGAACTATTGGTTCTTTATTATTTTCTTCGGCGGCTTTCTTGGAGCAGGAATTTACATCGTCGCCGAAGTATTGCCTGATCTCGGCCTCCTGCGTGGAGTGTTTCAAGGCATGGGCCGGAAATCCCGCATTCAGATCGTCGAAACGCAAATTCTTGACAATCCTTCCGCCGCAAACTACGAAGAACTTAGGCGAGCTATACAAGGATCAGAAGGAGTTCGCCAAGGCACGCGAAGCGTTCACGAACGCGATCACCGCGCGCAGCGATTCCGTATACACGTTTTACTATCGGGCGCAGGCTTCTCTGGGGCTGGGCGATTTTGCCGCGGCGATTCCTGATCTGGAGCGCGTCGTCGGCAGCGATGCGAAGTTTGACTACTACAGAGCTGCCGGACTTTTGGCCGATGCCTGCGCACGAACCGGTCAACTGGAGCGCGCCGAGCACTTTTATGCGGAGGTGACGCAATTCTCCACAACTACCGAAACGCTCTACAACTATGCCTGCTTTCTGAAGCTCGCAGGCCGCCGCGAGGAGGCACGCGAGTGGGCTCAAAAGCTGCTTGCAAAAAAGCGGACGCTGCCACGGTACATGCAGCGGTACGAACGGCCGTGGTTCCGCAAGGGCAAGACCCTGCTCAAAGAGTTAGAGCTAGCTCCTGTAAAGTAGGAGGGATGGCTGCCCGCTCTCCAAGAATGGTAAAATTCCGAAAGGATGCGCCCGTAGCTCAGTTGGATAGAGCGTCTGCCTTCTAAGCAGAGGGTCGCCAGTTCGAGTCTGGCCGGGCGCGCCACTTAATCTCGGACCGCGCAGCAGCCAGAAAATATGCTGAGCGGTCGAATTAGGCGAGGCTCCGCTTGTTTGTTTTAGACGGGGCTGTCTCGATCATAAATAGCGACGCAACCAAGACCAGGATTGCACCGGCGCTGGCAATCCAAAGCGCCGCCGCAAGTCCGTAACGATTTGCGGCGGCGCCAGCGACTGCGGGAGCGATCGCGCCACCAACTATTTCTCCGACCAGTGTCGCCAGCCCGATAGCCGTCGCAGCAAATTTTGCAGGGACGCTCTCCGTCGGCACAAGTACCAAGACCAGCGGCGCGATGCCCTGCCCTCCGTTGACTAAGAAACCCCGCAGCCGCCATAAGCCATGGATGCGCGATAAGAAATGGCACCTGGTACGTCAACGGCGCTGTTGCGGAAATAAGCGCAACAAAAATCAGTGTGGGCTTTCTGCCTGCGCGGTCGGAAATCCAAGGAAAAATCCAGCCCCACAGGAACGCGCCCAACCCGCCTGCGCCAATGATGAAACCCGCCTGAGTAGCAGACCGCTGGGAAACTTCGGTGATATATAACGGCGCGAAGACATGCATGACGAACAGCCAAGTCATGAAGCCCACGGCGCCCAGACAACAAAGCAACATATTGCGGTACCGGAGAAGCGACAAATATTCCTTGAGCGATGGTTTGGCGTGGTGCAACGTGGTCGATCTCCGCTTCCCCTGGTTCTTTCACAAATCTCCAGATCAAAAAGCCGAGAATCATTCCGGGAATTCCGGTGACGAAAAAGGCTGCTCGCCATCCGAAACGCGCGGCGATTTGTGTCGTCAGCACAGGAGCCAGCGCTAGCCCTACCAGCGCGCCGGCGCTGACCACGATCCCTATGTTGCGTCCGCGATTCTTCGGTTCGGAAGACGCCTCGATCATCGAAGTCATCGTCGGGAACGTTGGCCCTTCAGCAATTCCCATCAACGTTCGCACAAAAAGCAACTCACCGAACGACCGCGCGAGTCCCGAAAGCCAGGAAAGTAAGGAAAAAAGAAATACGGTCGGAATCAAAACAGGACGGCGGCCAATGCGATCCGAGATTGCTCCGAAAATCAAACCCGACGCTGCCCAGGCAAGCGCTAAAGCCGATGCCAGCAGCCCGACTTGCTCGTGGCTTAGATGGAGGTCTGGCACAATAAAGGGGGCCAGATATAAAACGCTCATGCGGGCGAGAAAAACGCTGCCCCACGTAAGGAAAAAAAGAACTACCAATCCAGTTTGATATCGCTTCGTACTCGGCACACTCTTTTCCTCTCTCTTCAATCGATGACGGCTTCATTCCATTTGTTGAGCAGATCCACTGTGCCCGGCTCGAGAATGCCCGCCCACGTGAAATCCGACGTACTCGCAGCTATGCGCTTCCAGCAAACTGACTCAATTCCCTCGCAAAGGTACAAAGGGTGAGACAGCAACCTCACTGGCCCAGTCCGGCCCCCGCAGTTCCCAATCGAGTTCTCACGAAGTCTCGCCTTCAGCGAGCAGCATTCTGTACGAATTGCCTTACGATTTCTCCTCGGAAATTACTTCCACAGCTATGTGAAACGCGGAATTCGCGGCGGGCAAACCGCAGTAGAGTGCGGTTTGTAACAGCACTTCCTGAATCTGTTCGCGCGTCACCCCGACGTTTAAGGCTGCCCGCAGATGCATGCGCAATTCGTCCGGCCGATTCAAGGCGACCATCATCGCCAGCGTGAGCATGCTTCGCGTCTCTTTAGGCAGGCCGGGCCTGCTCCAGATCTCTCCCCACGCATACCGCGTAATAAAATCCTGAAATGAGTCCGTGAATTCATTCCGATTTTTCAACGTGGCGTCGACATGTGCGTCTCCCAAGACCGCGCGGCGCGTCTTCATCCCCTGCTCATATCGCTGGCGTTCATCCATCAGAATCCTCCTCGGACGTCCAAAACACTTTTACATCTGCACGTGAGCAGTCAACTCCTTGCTCTGCCAGCGATGCGAACCGCCGGGTCGTGCGTATTATCCCGGTCCATTGGGCCTCAACAATACACAAAAAGTGCCCATCCTGAAGTGGCGACGCGCGATAATCGGTTTTTCCCGGGTCCTTTGCGAAGTGCAAAGGAGTTGGCAGTCAGTTGTTGAATTCAACTCGAAATCGCAACTAACGTGATATAACTTCGTCTTTCGCAACCACGAAATTCATCGGATCGGGAGCCAACGTTGAGTACGGTCAGAGAAGTCACGTATCAACTCCTGCGCGACTTGGGGATGAATTTGATCTTCGGGAATCCTGGCTCAACGGAATTGCCTTTCCTTCGCGACATGCCCCCTGATTTCAAGTATGTCCTCGCCTTGCATGAACGCGCTGCAATCGGCATGGGCCTTGGCTATGCGATGGCGAGAGGAAAAGCTGCGTTCGTGAACGTGCATTCTGTTGCCAGCGTGGGCAACGGACTCTCCGCGCTGATCGACGCATTCTACTGTCATGCTCCGCTTGTAGTAACGACCGGACAGCAGGACCGCCGCCACGTCTCGGCAGAACCATTCCTCGTGAGCCGCGCGGTTGAAGTCGTTAAACCTTACGTAAAATGGGCCTGCGAACCGCTTCGCGCAGAGGATGTGCCTGCAGCTATCGCGCGGGGATACTACCTCGCGGTGCAGCCGCCCATGGGACCTGTCTTCCTCTCTATTCCCATGGACGACTGGACTCACGAATGTCAAAACATGACTGTGCGCGAAGTGTCGCAGATTGTTCAGCCGGATTCCGCTGCTCTCGATGAAGTCGTCCGCGCAATCGATTCCAGTCGCAATCCCGCCATCGTCGTCGGCGCACAAATTGAAGAAGACCATGGCTGGAACGAAGTCGTCGCACTTGCCGAGCACCTCAACGCTGACGTTTATCAACAACCCATTCCCCCGCGCTGGACTTTCCCGCGAACTCATCGGCTTTTTCGTGGAGGATTGCTGCCTGCTCAGCAACCCCTCGCCGATCAACTCTGCAAGCTATGACACCGTGGTCGTCTTGGGTGCGCCCGTCTTTCTTTACTATGCCTACGTCCCCGGCCACACCATTAAGCCCGGAACCAAATTATTTCAAATCACGAACTCACCCCAGGATGCTGCCGCCGCGCTTGGCTGGAACCAGCATCGTAGGCAATCTCGCCTCCGCAGCCCGCTACATTCGTACCCACGCCAGGCCGCGAGAACGAAAAGACTCATCGCTTAGAACAAGTCCGCCGCCGCCGAATCCCGAATATCCCATCACGCCCGCTTATCTCTTCAGCGTACTCAACAAGGTCATGCCGCGAAATGCGGTCATCGCCGAAGAATGCCCCTCGTCCAAGGGCGATCTTGACCGCTATCTGATGCTCGATGAGCCTGGCTCCTTCTACTCGGTGCCCAACGGAATTTTAGGCTTTGGCCTGCCGGCCGCAGTCGGCCTGCAACTCGCACATCCAGATAGAAGGGTAGTTTGCCCAGTTGGTGATGGCTCTATCCAATATTCCATCCAGGCGCTTTGGAACGCCGTTCAGTCCAAGGCTCCCGTGATTTTTATTGTGCTGCGCAATGGAGACTATTCCGCGCTGAAATCCTTTTGCGATTTCACCCAAGTTGGCCGAAATGTTCACGGCATGGACTTGCCGGGCATCGACATAATGAAAATCGCGCAGGGTTATGGAATGGCCGCGCAAGAAGTGGACCAACCCGGCGAACTCGAATCCGTCCTGAAAGCAGCCTTCGCAACGCAAGAGCCGCTACTGATCAGCGTCAACGTCGCGAAGGGCGGACAAAAATGCATGGGGATGGATCAGTCTGTCAATCCGCCAAAGTACGGGTAGAAGGCCGGCTAAAGGCCGCTTCGAAAAGCCGGCATTGACCCTGGATCAAGATTGGCCAGCAGGAATAGAGCGAGAGAGCAGTCTCGCTCCAACCGGCCGTCACACAATCCCTAGAAAGAATACTTGAGCGAGATCTGGAAGACTCGCGGGTTGAACATTGTTCTTGGCGCGCCGAAACTCGGATTTGGGAACGGAGGGCCGGCAGCGGGACACGACCCGATGAATGATGCCGGGTCCGTCTGAATACTCAGAGATGCAGCATCCTTGTAGTGAGTGGGCACCTTTCCTCCGCAGAAATTGTAGGTGCCATACACGGAAGTTACTTCGTTCACATTTGGCCGGTTGAAGACATCGAAGGCATCCACGGCTAGATCGACCCTCTGCTTCTCGCGGAAGATGAAATGCTGCGAAATCCGCAGGTCCACTGTCTGAAGGCTATCGCCCCAGTAAGTATTGCGGGCTGCGAGCCCCGTGCGATCCGTGACCGGGTTGGTATCCCCATTGGCGTCAAACCCCACGAAGTCCGTGAAAGGACGCCCGCCTTGCAGGGTAACTATGCCACTCAGCTCGGTGTTCCGGAGGAAGGTGTGTTTCGGTCCAGTAGCCGTGAAATTTGCCACAAACCGATTGCGAACGTCTTGGTTGGAATTGGCCCGTTCCGCCCCCCGATCGTAGAGATTCTGCGGAGTGCTGACAAACGTCGTAAACGTGCCGTCATCCAACGTCTTAGAGAAAGTGTAATTGGCGTTAAGCCGGAAATATTCGCCAACGCGCTCCGTAAGCGATAAAGTCGCTCCGTGGTAGACGCTGTTGCCGCTGTTGTCCGTGTAATAGATCAGGCCAACCGGAACTAGAACCCCGCTGAAGTTGGCTTTGCCCGTCGGATAGCCCGGCAACGGGGCCGGTGACGGCGTGCATGTGTACAATCCAGTCGTTGCTCCCCCTGGGGGGCAAACATTCAGGTTCTCCGCGCGCACTTGATGATGTGCGGAGACGAAGAGGTAGCCGATGTTCAGGACCAGGCCTTTCCCAATTTCCCGGTCGATTTCGAGGCTGCCTTGCTCGGAATATGGAATCTTGCTATCGGTCTCTACAGTGCCATTACCCACGGGGGAGACCACGCCAGCAGCCAAATTGGTGACCATTTGGACCGGCTGATAAGTCCCAAACCGGACCAGGTTCGCAGCTGCAGCCGCTGGTTCGATGCCAAAGGGCGTGGCCCCCGGAACGAACGGCAACTGACTCAGTGAGTAAGTTCCGTTGTAGCCCCCCTGGCGGACGCCCGGGAATGGGTACGACGTCGAACATGCAGGATCCAGGCAGTAAGTTACTGCTCGCTGCGGGAAGGTCACGAACAGGAAAGAGAGATTGTAGCGGTCATCGAAAAGCCCGAATCCGGCCCGAATGACTGTGTGCTTATCCGGGGAATAAGCTAAGCCTACGCGTGGCTGGAAGCCTTTATAATTGGGCGTGATCTGCCTGTATAATCCCTTCTCAAAATCCCAGCGCAATCCGTAGTTCAAAGTCAGCTTTGGAGTTATGCGCCACTGATCCTGGACATAAAATCCATAATAGCTGTGGATGATATTCGAGAAATAATCCGGGGTTGCTGACGCAGGATAAGCTGTCAGCCAATTTGTATCGACTGGGGGCGGTATAGTTCCGTTCACAGCGGAATTGTCGGCCGATCCAAGCGGAGAGGGCCAGAAAACGACCGGGACTCCATTCTCAGCATCCGCAGGGTTTGGCCCGGGAGTAACGGGAAAAGGAGGAAGCGTGGCATTCTGGGGGCCAAGCGCTAGCGGACACGGACCCTCGGCAAAGTTTGAAGTTAGGTAGGGTTTCGGTTGTCCCTTCAACTGATCCACATAGTTTGCGAAATCCACCAGGCAGTTGATACCGGGCAATACAATGCGCATCGGAGAGAAGCCCGGCCAGATGATGTGATCGTTCACATGGTTGTAGTCCACCCCGAATTTGATCAAATGAGAGCCCTTAACCCAGTAGAGAGAGTCCGCAAACTGTCCGCGGCTCTCATAAGTGGCATCGAAAACCCCGAAGTTGTGCCCCATGAGTAGCGAGTTTGGCAGGTCCAGGTTGGGCTGCCCCGTAACTCCGGGAAAGTTCGAGTGACGCCGCGCATACTGAGCGAGAAACGTATTTACGAGGTCGGGCTTCAACTGGGAAGACAACGTGCCTACGAGAGCCTGGTCGCGCAAGAAGTTATTGTGACCGCTGCTTGGTGCTCCGATTCCTCCGCCGTCCAGAGTGTCACCAACCAGAACGTTCAGGTTTCGGGCATCTTCAATGTTGTAACGCAGTGAGAGGCGGTTGTTATTAGTGATCTGGTGGTCGAGTTTAATGAGCCCCTTGTCGGTATCCTGCGTCTTGAGGGCGCCAATATTTTCATCAAACTGGTTTGGCGCGCCACCTAGCAGAATTGCTTTCGCAGAATTTATCAACGCCAGGTTGTTCAGCAGCTCGGGAGATTGGATCGGAGCTTCCGCGCGCCGCTGCCCTTCGTAATTCATGAAGAAGAAGGTCTTGTCCTTCTTGATCGGTCCGCCGAGAGTGCCGCCGAACTGATTTTGTCGCAGCGTTTTGGGTGCGGCGGGAGTCGTCGCCGTCGCCGCCGGTTGCAAGAGCGCGCGTGCGTTGAGCGCGTCGTTCTCCATGTAGTCATACACCGATCCATGCAGATCATTCGTGCCGGATTTCGTGATGATGTTTACGATTCCACCCATAGCTCGGCCCTGCTCCGCTCCGAACCCGTTGTTGACCACTCGAAACTCGCTCACCGCTTCTTGAGACGGTGTGCTCCGCTGCGAGCCAGTCGCCGTGTTGACAGTGTCCGCGCCATCTACTGTTACCAGGTTGCTTAAATCCCGCATTCCTCCAAACGAGATCCGCGTGACCTCCGCTTCCGTGATGGTGGACTGCAAGCTGGTGCGCCCCGTGGTGACCCCGGGCGTCAGAAGTGCAAAATCCGTGAAGAGTCGTCCACTGATCGGCAGCGACTGAATCTGGCTGGTGCTGATCACTTGGCTGACTTCGGTCCGCGTAGGGCTCCACGGGCGGCGTTTCTGTCGTGACCACTACTTTTTCCGCGGTCTGGGCGACGCTCACGTTGACATCGATGGTTGCAACTTGGCCCACCGTCAGCACGATCCCCGTGTGCGTCGACTTTGCGAACCCTGTGGCTTCTGCCGTTAATTCGTAAGTCCCCGAAGGCAGGTTGGGGATTACGTATAAACCGTTGTCGTTCGAAACGGCGGTGTACGTGCGATTGGTGCTCACTTCCCGCAAGGTGAGCGAGGCTTTGGCGACCGAACCGCCGCTTGCGTCCTTCACAGTTCCGTTCAATTGGGCAGCGCTCGTGCCAGCTTGCGAATATGCTGGCTTCGCCCAGCCGCAGAGAATCACGATCCCAACCACAGCCCACGCCCCTAAGCTTCGCTTCATGATTCGCCCCTCCAAGAAACGATTCGAACCAACGATTTCTCCAATCAAAATCCTAAATACACCCCGTCTTGCGTGCAGGTCTAATGCTTCGAATCGCCGCTGTCAAGACATTAATCGGTCGTTCGTGCGAATATCGCTCAAATTCGCTTGCCGGAACCTTTATTTCGCGTCGTTTTCCGCTTCCGGCACAGGCTCATCTCACAATCAGAGAAAGCTCCTGCGCGGCAGCCTCTCAGCTGCGGAAGAAATCTCAACTGCAAATCCTGGATCGAAACGCGTTGCGCGTGCGCTCCGACGTTCAGCGCGGCGACGACTCTTCCGGCAGAGTCTCGAATGGGCACTGCCATCGATCGTAGGCCAGACTCCAGTTCCTGGTCCACGATGCAGTAGCCATTGCGCTGAACCAAACGTAGAACCTGCCGGAGTTTTTCGGCGTTCACCACGGTTCGCTCCGTATACCGCTTGAATTCGATGCGCGCCAAAAATGCATCAAGCTTTTCCGCCGGAAGATCGGCCATCAAAACCCGGCCCATGGATGTGCAGAATGCCGGAAGCCTGCTTCCAACGCCGAGATCGATCGACATGATTCGCGTTACGTTTGCACGAGCGATGTAAATGATTTCTGTTTTATCCAAAGTAGCAATGGAACAGGATTCATGCAGAATGTGGCTGACATTTTCAAGAATCGGTTGCGCCATCGCAGCAAGTGGCATCGAAGAAATGTACGAATGACCGAGCGCGAGAACGCGCGGCCGAAGGTGAAAGTGCCTGCTGTCATCGCTAGCCGCGAAGCCGAGTTTCCCGAGTGTATAGAGGCAACGCCGCACCGAGGCGCGCGAGAATCCTGTCTTCGCGCTGATTTGAGAAACGGTAAGTTCGCGCTGGCGTTGCGAGAAGGCCTGAATCACAGCCAGTCCCCGCGCCAACGAAGTCATAAAGTTGGGATCGCCGCCATGCGCGTCAATCTGCGCAGAAACCGTCAGCGGGGCGGCAGATGGTGCGTTCGAACCAGGTGCGCTCGAAACCTGTCCATTCGAATCGGCGCTTCGCGACCCCAGTCGGCTCGAGCCCGATTTGCTTCGAACTTGTTGTCTGGAACGCGGACCCGGCAAGCCAGCAACCATTGGCGCCTCTCGGGGGAACAATCAAGCAACAACATCGGCGAGAGAGATTACACGAATTTGACCGATATGCGCACGATATTTCGATAATCGGCTTGACGGGCGTTTTTGGATGCCATAAATTCCCTGCTGCGCTTACGCTGGGATTCCGTCCCTCGCAAGCTACGAGGAGAGGTTTTGCATGAATTACACGGCCGGATACCAGCGATACTATCCCGGCACGCAGCCGCGCCATTTGCATCCTCCGTATGTTTCTTCTCTCAAGCGAGCGCCGCTGCAGCCTCTCGTGCCACTGCCTCACACGCTTTCTGAAATTACCGGGCCAACATTCGAACCGGAAATTGCCGATGTGAAAGCCAGCGACCTGACGCGTCAGCACGCGGGCGAACCACTTGGTGAACGAATTATTGTGAGCGGCCGTGTTCTCGACGAGAATTCCCGTCCAGTGTCGCACACGCTCGTCGAAATTTGGCAAGCGAATGCCGCGGGGCGTTATCTCCACAGCAGTGATCAACACAATGCTCCGCTTGACCCGAACTTCACCGGTTGCGGGCGTGCAATGACGGATTCCGAAGGGCGCTACCGCTTCGTCACAATTCGCCCTGGCGAGTATCCCTGGGGAAATCATTTCAATGCCTGGCGGCCGGCACACATTCATTTCTCGCTGTTTGGTCCGGCGTTCGCCACGCGGCTTGTGACACAAATGTATTTCCCGGGTGACCCGCTGATTCCTTTCGATCCGATCTTCAATTGCACGGACGATGAAAAAGCTCGCAACCGTCTTATTTCAATATTCGAATGGGAAACCACGATCCCGGCGCAAGCGCTGGGCTACCGTTTCGACATCGTTCTAAGCGGGCGCGAAGCCACGCCCATGGAGACACACACTCATGGAGAAAAATCATGAGTCTTCATGCGACCACTTCACAAACCGTTGGCCCATTTTTCAAGATTGGTTTCTCTTGGCTCTACCGGGACAATCTGGCGGGCCCGGGCGTTTCCGGTGAACGCGTGGAAATGCAGGCCACATTCTTGACGGCGGCGGCAAACCAGTCCCCGATGGCATCATTGAAATCTGGCAAGCTAATTCGAATGGCAACTACGCGCACCCGGATGATCCGCAGAAAAAATCGATCGAGCCGGGCTTTACCGGATTCGGCCGCGTTCCTACCGATGACGAAGGGCGGTTTCGCTTTACGACGATCAAGCCGGGCCGCGTTCCTGGTCCGGATGGAATACTACAAGCGCCACATCTTGCAGTTTCCGTTTTCACTCGAGGGCTGCTGCGCCGCCTCGTTACGCGCATCTATTTCCCCGATGAGCCCAGCAACAAGGAAGACTTCGCGCTGAATCTTGTCGGAGCTGGTCGCCGCGGCACACTCATCGCCAAAAAGGTCGAGAGCCGTCCTGGCGCTTTGGAATGGAATGTCATTCTCCAGGGCCCGGGCGAAACTGTCTTTTTCGACGTGTGATTCGAATTGACTTAGAAGGCGGGCAAGCCCCGCCGCCGGAATTTACTGAGCGAAAAACATCATGAGCGGGATCCCAGAAGTCCGGGAAAGCTAACTAAATGGATATTGGCGGCGGCCCATTTGAATCGTGACCCATTTCACTTCGGTCATTTCGTCGGTGGACCAGCGGCCGCCTTCACGGCCCATGCCGGAATCTTTCACTCCGCCAAAGGGAACAGTTCCTTCGTCGTGGATCGTCGGGCCGTTTAAATGAACCATGCCCGCTTCGAGTTCGAGAGCAAATCGCATCGCGAGCTGAAAATTATTCGTGAGCACCGCGGAAGACAGACCGTAGGTGGAACTATTGGCGAGTGCCAGCGCGTGATCCGCGTCATTGGCTTTTGTGACGGCGGCGACGGGGCCAAACAATTCGTCGCGAAACGCAGCCATCTCCGGCGTCACGTCCGCCACCACCGTCGGGTGATAGAAATTCCCTTCGATACTTTCCGCCGGTCAACAGGCGCGCGCCGGCCGCAACGGCGTCTTTGATTTTCTTGTCGATCATCGGGCACTGCGAAGAGCGAATCAGCGGGCCGATCACCGTGTGCGGATCGCGCGGATCGCCCACTTTCATGGTCTGCGCTTTGGCCGCGAAGCGTTTCAGAAATTCCTCATAGATCGGCGCTTCGACGATAATGCGCGAACCCGCCATGCAAATTTGTCCTTGATGAATAAAAATTCCAAAACACGCCGTGTCCACCGCGTAATCCAAATCCGCGTCCTTCAAAATAATCAGCGGGCTTTTTCCGCCCATTTCCAGAACGACAGCGTTTGCCGCGCTTGGCACACTCGACCGCAATGATTCGTCCCACCGCCGAAGATCCGGTGAAAGGAGACGAGCTTCACGCGTGGATCGTCAAAGAGCACTCTGCGCAAGCGTGGGGCCATCGCCGGGAACTACGTTGAAAACTCCCGCCGGCAACTCCTGCGCGTTCGAAAATTTCCGCCAACTTCAGTCCGACGAGCGAGGTTTCTTCGGAAGGTTTCAGCACAAACGTATTTCCGCAAGCCAGCGCGAACGCAACTTTCTTCAGCGAGAGCACGACGGGAAAATTGAAGGGAGAAATTCCCGCGACGACTCCGAGCGGCCGGCGGATCGCCATGGAAATCATTCCCGGAACATCGGAAGGAAAAACGTCGCCGCGAATGCGGCGAGCCTCTCCGGCAATCGAGCGAACGAGGTTTGCCGCGAACGGAACTTCGAAGTGGGCTTTGCCGAAAGTCGAGCCCGCTTCATCGATCAATAGCTCGATCATTTCCTCGGAGGCCTTTTCGAGTTCATCGGCGGCGCGCATCAGGATGCGTTCGCGCTCTGCGGCAAGCGTAGCGCCCCATGCAGTTCTTCGCCGCATCGGCTGCGTCAATGGCGGCGCGCATATGCTGCTCTTGCGCCATAAAGATGCGCGCGAAGGGCCGTTGATTGGCGGGATTGATGACGTCGGAAAACGCGGAAGGCGGCACTTCAATAGTTTTGCCACCGATATAGGGAGTCGAGAACATGTTGCCTCTTTTCTTGCTTCGCGATGAGTTAAGTCAGGCGGAACAATTCGTCTGGAATAAATTGAAAATCAGGCGTCTATCGCACCGGCGCAAAATGGCGAAGAACGGGATGATTTTTCTCCCCGCTTTCGCGAAAGTCAAGCGCCACGCTCGCATTTTGGCTCTCCCGAAGTAGTACGAACAATCGCGTGGCCCAAAGACCAGGCAAAATGCGGCGCCTCTCAGCCCCAAACGCGCCGAGCCGTATCCACGACGAGTTTTAGCTTGGCCCATTGCCGGTCTTCGGTGATCAGGTTGCCTTCCGCGGTCGAAGCGAAGCCGCATTGTGGACTCAGCGCCAGATTTTCCATGGGTACGTAGCGAGACGCTTCTTCAATCCGCTTGGCAAGCTCGTTGGGATCTTCCATGCGCGGGAGCTTGGAGCTGACGAGACCGAGCACAACCGTTTTGCTTTTCGGAACGAAGCGCAGCGGTTCGAACGTTCCGGAGCGTTCGTCGTCATATTCGAGAAGGAAGCGATCCACTTCGAGAGTGCCGAACAATTTCTCGGCGATCGCGTCGTAGCCGCCTTCGGCGTACCAGTGGCTGCGGTTGTTGCCGCGGCACAGATGGATGGCAAGAGTTACGCCGGGGCGCCGCGCGGCACGGAAACACGCGTTGTCCGCTTTGATGGCTTCATCCAACGCGGCGTCCGGCTCGATTCCATTTCAGTGCGGATCCACTCGCGCCACTTGGGATCCATGTAATAGCTGTAGCGTGGCGCGTCAATCTGGATGTATTTCACACCGTCGGCAGGAGAGATTGGCCAGGTCGCTCTTCATGATGTCGACGACGGCCCACAGGAGCTCTGAGTGATCCTTGTACACGCTGTCCGTGACGCCACGCTTGAAGGAAATTGCGGGAAATTGGGTGGCGCTTGGCAAAGTCATTTTGATATCGCCGGGGCTGTTGGCTTTCATGAAAGGAAGTTCGTGGCCGGTCAAGGGGCGAACCTGGCGCGAGTTTTCTTGTAACGATGCCCGTAACGCTGCTGACAGGAGCGGCTCCTTTGTCTTCAGCTTTCCAGTTTCTCGCGACAGCGTCGCCGAAATCGAAGCCTTCAACGGCGTCCGTGAAATCGCTCATGAAATTCCGGCGGCGCAATTCGCCATCGGTGAAAATTTCAAAGCCAAGCTCTTTCTGTTTTGCAAGCACATGTTGGATGTGCCGGTCTTCGAGCTCGCGGAGGCGGCCAGCATTTGCGCCGGATTGGCGGGCTTGGAGTAAATCGGGCGGCCTGAGAAGACTGCCTATGTGGTCAGCGCGAAAGGAGTTCGCCATGTTGGTTTGGACCTTTCTCCTAAGCTGGATCCGGCGAGCGGCTCCATGACGGTGCCGAAGCTGGCCGGGCCGCGGCTGAGGGTTTTGGAAAGCCTCGCCGCGAAATCTTTGAGCAAAGGGATTTTTGCCGCGAGATCCGGGCCAACAAACCTGAGCGTGGGCCCAGCCATGCCGAGAGCCGCAATGATGCGACTCTCTTTGTAAAGAATGGGAGCGGCAATACCGCTCAATCCCTTTTCCAATTCTTCGTGGTCGGTAGCATAGCCCTGTCGGCGGGTGAGGTCGAGAGCGACTTTGAGTTTCCTGAGACTTCCGATGGTGAGCGGCGTGTATAGTTTCATGCCATTGCGGAACAGGATGTTGTAGGCCTCACGTTGAGGGAGCCACGCGAGGATAGCTTTAGCAGCCGCATTGCAGTGCGCTGGAAGACGTTCGCCGATGAGCGTGCGGACGGTGAGGATGGAACTGGGGGAATCGATGCGGTCGAGACAGATGATGCCGCCGGCGCCGGGAACGGCGAGGCTGACGGTTTCCTTGGAACGCTGTGCGAGCTCGATGAGAAAGGGGCGTGCTTCGGACTGCAGGGAGCGCGCATGGAAAGCACAGGCGCCGAGTTCGTGAAATTTGAGACCGAGACGATATTTTTGGTTGAGCGGGTTCTGCTCGATAAGATGGAATTTTTGCATGGCGCCGAGGAGACGGGAGACGGTGGACTTGTTGAGAGCGAGGCCAGAAGAAAGCTGAGTGAGGCTGACTTCGGGGCCGTGCTCTCCCAAGTGGATCAGGATGCGCATGGCCTTTTGCAGCGATTTGCTGGAAGCCGCGCTGCGGGATTGCCGGGCGGGGGAGTTTTTACTACGCGATGGCATAGCGGGCAAGCTCGCTGGGTTTTGGGATGGCGGCGCTGACGGCGGGAGCTGTTGTTGGCAGCGGTGACATCTTATTCGAACACCCGAATCACGTTGTGAAAATGTGTTTCATATTATGAAACAACAAGATTGGACGTGAAACAAGCATTTCTTGGGGATTGGCGGGACATGCGCCCGCATACGGGAAACCTGATATCCTCGCAAATCGCATTTAGACCTGCGGTCCGGGATCGAATCAGATCAGGCAAACATGACAAAAAAACAGGCGTTTTATGGCTGGAAGTTGGTGGCCGCATTGTGGTTTTTGGATTTCCTCAACATGGGTTTCCCGCTTTACGGCGGCACGGTGATCAATACCTACATGCTGAAGGACATGGCGATGAGCCGGAGTACTTTCGGCCTGGGATTTACGCTGTTGAACCTGCTCGTAGGTCTGCCATCGATCATCGTCGCGGCGTCAATTATGAAATGGGGCATTCGCAGGACATTCGGAATTGGCTCGGCCATAATTCTTTGCGGCGCGCTTTGGCTGGCACTTGTTGCTTCGCGGCCATGGCAGTACGTAGCGGGTTTTGGAGTGCTCATCGGGACGGGGATTAGTTTCGGGACGCTCGTTCCCGTATCCACGGCAGTCACAAGATGGTTCAGGCGATATCGCGGAAGAGCGATGGCCGTTGCGCTGAGCGCTTCGGGGTTTGCCGGATTCATTGGAGCGCCACTCACGAACAAAATTTTGGCGGCGAATGGCGGAAATTGGCGCCAGGCGTGGGAAGTTGTCGCAGGCGTTGCCGTATTTTCGGCTCTCTTCGCGTTTCTTTTTGTAAAAGAGAGTCCGGAGGCGCTGGGCCAAATCGTCGATGGAAAGGAGGAGCGTGGCGATTCGCCTCGGCCGCAATCACGAACTCTTTAGTGACGAAATTCGCGTGGACGCCGCAGCAGGCGTACGCGACGCGCTCTTATTGGATGATTGTGATCGGCGGAATCGCTTGCCAGTTTCCATTTTTCTTTTTTACGGCGCATTGGCTGTTGCACCTCAAAGGAGCGGGCATTACCGCAGTGGATGCGGCATGGGCTATGGCGTTGTTCAGCATCGGAGCGGTTGGTGGCCGGCTTATCGGTGGCTGGCTGATGGACCGGCTGACAGCGCGTTTTGCGTTCATGATGGGTTTATGTTGCTATTTCGTTGGCTCGATGCTGGCCATCAGCGTTAATTCCCACGCGCTCTTGATTGCCTACTTCGCCGCGATTCTTTATGGCGTGGGATTCGGATGGACATTCGTTTGCTTGAACACATCGACAGCTCATTTCTATGGCCCTTCCGCGTTTCCCAAGCTGAACGGGCTCGCGTTGCTCTTGACAGCGATTTTTTGTTCCCCGGCGGGCGTAATAGGAGGCAAGCTGTTCGACATCTACGGGAATTACACTCTTGCGTTTGAGCTGAACATGCTCGTCGCAGCAGGCGGGATCGTAGCCCTGAGCTTTGCAACGATGCCCGTTCCTCCAGAGATCGTCGAGCGTTAAGTACATTGGCGGCGTCGAGTGCCCCTCGTTCTGTTACGGTTTGCCCGGTTTCGACTTTGGGAGCGATTGATTTGCGCGGAAAATGACGTACGCGCGGATGGCTTCGACATTTTCTTTCGAGAGATCATTTGAAAATGAAACCATGCCGAAGGATTGCAGCGAACCGCCGAGAATCACATCAGACCATGCAGAATTTCCGAGAGCGCCAGAGTACCGCAGGTCCGGCAAAACGCCTCCACTCACCGCCACATCTCCGTGGCAGCTTGAGCAGTAGCGCTGATAAAGACCTTCGCCCGTTTGTACGGTCGCGGCGCTTGCCGTCGCCCGTGGCGGCTTCAATTGAGGCAACGGAAGCTGAGGCAATGGCGGCAAGCTAGCGCTTGCCTCCTAATTTGAAAGCCAGTACGCGACTGATATTTTGAGTGCGTCCCGATTTCAGCGCGACCTCTCCGGTTGCGAGCGGAAACACGCCACCCCAGCCAACCACGACCGCAACATATTGTTCGCCGCCGGCGGTGTAGCTGATCGGAGCGGCAATCACGCCGCTTTGCGCGTCGGCTGACCACAACTTAACGCCTTTGTCGGCGCGGTACGCTTCGAGATCCCCTTGCGCCGTGCCTTCAAACACGAGATTCCCGGCAGTGGACAGAATTCCGCCGTTCACGGGACTGGCGCGATCCACTCGCCAGATTTCTTTTTGTTGAATAGGGTCCCAAGCCGATAAATGGCCTTTGATGGTATCGAGAATGCTTTTCTTCACTTCTGGCGTTTGCGGCATGCCCGCGGCAACGAAATCCGTGGCCGTGTTGAACGCGAGGCTTTTCGCTTCATAGTGTTCATCGGATTTGTAGAAGAATCCGGCATCCTGCACGGGAATGTAGACCAATCCTGTTTGCGGGCTGTAGGACATGGAGTGCCAGCTGTGGCCGCCGAGCGGTCCGGGAGCAAGCGGCGCTCCTTTGCCGCCGTTTTCATAGCGCGCGTTAGCGGCTTCGAGTGGGCGGCCGGTCGCTGCGTCGATCCCCGTTGCCCAGGTGACTGCGGTGTACGGCTTCGCGGAAATTAGTGCGCCCGTGGCGCGATCCAGTACGTAAAAAAATCCGTCTTTCGGAGCTTGAAACAGAACCTTTCGCGGAACTCCGTCGATGCTGACGTCGGCGAGGATGATCGGCTCTGCCGAATCGTAGTCCCACGCATCGCCGGGAACCTCCTGGTAGTGCCAAACATATTCGCCCGTGTCGGGCTTGAGCGCCACGATCGAGCAGGTGAAAAGATTGTCTTTTCCCTGCGGGCTGCGCGCGCGGCGGTCCCATGGAGTTCCGTTGCCCGTACCAATAAAGAGCAAATCGAGTTCGGGATCATAAACGATTGAGTCCCAGACAGTGCCACCGCCGCCGAGCTTCCACCAGTTGCCGCTCCAGGTTTTCGCGGCTTTCTCCATTGCGGGATTCTCGAATGGCTTCGATGGATCACCGGGGACCGTGTAGAATCGCCACGCGAGCTTGCCTGTCTCTGAATCGTAGGCGGAAACATAGCCGCGCACGCCCATTTCAGCGCCGCCATTGCCGATCAAAACCTTACCCTTCACGACGCGCGGCGCGCCGGTAATCGTGTAACGAAGCTTGGAATCGATGGTGAGAGTCTCCCAGACAGGCTTTCCGGTGGCGGCGTCAAGAGCAACCAGCCGTCCGTCCAGCGTGCCGACAAACACCTTCCCGCGCCAAACCGCCACGCCGCGATTGACCACGTCGCAGCACGCATTCACAGCCCACTGGGGCGGGACTTTCGGATCGTAGGACCAGAGTTTCTCGCCGGTCGAGGCGTTCACGGCAAGCACCTTGCTCCATGCAGTGGAGAAATACATCACGCCGTCAACAACGATCGGGGTCGCCTCCTGTCCGCGCCGAATGTCCAGGTCCACATGCCACGCGAGTCCGAGCTGGCCGACGTTTTGATCATTGATCTGCTTGAGTGGACTGAAGCGCTGCTCGCTGTAAGTCCTCCCATAACTCATCCAGTTTCCAGGTTCTTGATCCGCGTGCAGCATTCGAGATTCGTCCACGCTGGCTGGCAAAACTGACTGTTGTGATTTTTCTTTGACTCCCGGGTTCGAATGGCACCCAGGGCTGCACAGAATCGTCAAACCGATTGCGCCATATCCAAACATCTTTCGCAGCATCAATACTCCTTGCGGCGCCGATTTGTAGAAACGCCAGGCCGTTCGGCGCAAATGCTCTGTCCAACTTCAGCGCTGGTTCTGGTTGGCTACCTATATATACTTCACAGGTTCCGATTCCAAGCGCGACGAGTTTCTTGCCAGCCACAATGCTGCGATTTGCTTGCTCCTCGGAGGAGTCTGTAATAGCTTTGGGAAACTTTCGGTGGCTGAGAAAATTGAAAGGAATGATCGATGGAAGAACTCATCGCCCTAGATCGTCGGGAAATTCTAAAATCCTCCGCCGGCCTGTTAGCGGGTCTGGTCGTGGCCGGAAGTCCTCTAGCCTTGATCGCTCGGGGGCGCGCCTGGGCTATCGAGCTGACATCCTTCACGACTCCTGAAGGAATAGCGCTCATGGCTGCGACGCGCACGATCATGCCGCACGATAAGCTGGATGACGCAGCTTACGCGTTGGTTGTCAAAGCCATCGACCGTGATGCAGGCAAGGATGAGCGCACCCGCAAGTCGATCAAGGAAGGCATCGCGGGCCTTGGAGCAGGTTTTGTTCGGAGCACGGAAAGCGAACGAGTTGCGGTCCTGAAAGAGGTGGAGTCCTCCGAGTTTTTTAGTGCGCTTCGCCTGAAAACCTTACAAGTTCTCTATGCTACGCCTTTAGCGTACGCGTACTTTGGCTATGAAGGCGAAGCATTCTCTAAAGGCGGCTACCTTTTCCGGGGATTCAATGATCTGCATTGGCTGCCCGAAGTTCCGCCGCAGGATAGCGGCCCAATGCCAGTGAGAAGGTAATTAGCGAAGACTCAGAGCATGGCTCGCATAGACCTCAAAGACGCTACTGCTGTTGTGATTATCGGCTCGGGTGCGGGAGGAGGAACTCTCGCTCACGAACTGACGCGCCGCGGAATCAAGGTAGTCCTTTTGGAAGCAGGCAAGCGCCAATCGCAGGAAACCTTTTCACAAGTTCCCGGTGAGGCGTTCGGTCAACTGACATGGCTCGATGCGCGCACGCAGAGCGGCAATTGGGGCGTCGCACGCGACTTCCCTACCCTGCCCGTGTGGCATTGCAAAACTGTGGGCGGGACGACGGTCCACTGGACAGCTTCCGCACCGCGACTTCAGCTCTGGGAACTTCGCGCAAAGAGTACTTACGGCATTGTGCCGGGCGCTTCTTTGATCGACTGGCCGCTCTCGTTCGAGGAACTCGAGAAGTATTACGAGCTGGCGGAGCGCCGCATGGTTGTTACGCGGCGCAACGGCGTGCCAGGGTTGCCGGCCTCAAACAATTTCAAGGTGATGTACGCAGGCGCGAAAAAGCTCGGCTATAAGCAGGTACATACAGGCCATATGGCGATCAATTCGCGCGCTGCGGACGGACGCGGGTTTTGTATCCAGCAAGGCTTCTGCGTGCAAGGTTGCAAGATGGGCGCGAAGTGGAGCACGCTTTATACGGAAATTCCGCGAGCGGAAGCCACCGGCAATCTCGACCTGCGCATCGAGGCTACGGCGACACGGATCGAGCATGGACCAGATGGCGTCGTCAACGCCGTGGTCTATCGAGATAGTCAGGGCAAGGAACAACGACAATCGGCTCGCCTGGTTTGTGTCGCGGGCAACGCCATTGAAACGGCGCGCCTGCTCCTGCTATCGACTTCCTCGAAATTTCCGCACGGCCTCGCAAATTCTTCGGATCAGGTTGGCCGGAACTATTGTCATCAGATCACCGGGTTTGTGTGGGGGATTTTTGACAAGCCGGTGTATTCCTGGCGCGGAGCCACTTTGGCGGGCGTTGTAGAAGACGAAGCCATCCACGATCCGCGCCGCGGTTTCGCAGGCGGCTACCGAATCGAGCTGGTCACGCTCGATCTCCCAACTTTTCCGTTGGTCGGCCTGCCATATGGATGGGGACGGGACTTCGCGTCCGTAATGGAGAATTACCGGAATATGGCCGGGATGTTCATAAATGGCGAAGATCTGCCGCGTGCACAGAATCGCATTACGTTGAATCCGGATGTGAAAGATAGCTTCGGTTTGCCCGTAGCACATATTCACGTGGACGAGCATCCGAATGATCGGGCTATGCGCAGTCATGCGCAAGGACAAATGTCCAAGATGTACGACGCTATCGGTGCAAAACGAACTATCCTTGGCCCCACGCCTCCGGCGACGCACAACCTGGGGACGGCGCGCATGAGCGCCGATCCGCGCGAGGGCGTGACCAACGCGTGGGGCCAGACTCACGACATCAAGAATCTGTTTATCTCCGACGGCAGCGTCTTGAGCACTCCAGGCTCGGCCAATCCTACGCTGACTATTGTCGCGCTAGCGCTGCGGCAAGCCGAGTACATCGCGCAACAAATGAAGGCGGCGAACATTTAGCACAAGAATCTGATGATTGATGAAGTTGTCGCGACCCTCGGAACTTTCCCTGAGAATCAACTTGGGAGAATAGAAGAAATGATGACGAAGATAGTGAGGTTCCACGAGTTTGGCGGGCCAGAGGTTCTGCGATTCGAATCAGTTGAGGTGCCTGAGCCTGGCGCTGGAGAAGCGCGTATACGCGTCGAAGCGATTGGCCTTAACCGCGCCGAGGCCGCTTTTCGTTCCGGCCGATACATCGAGAAGGCGCAACTGCCAGCGCGTCTGGGCTACGAAGCGGCCGGCGTCATCGAGGCCCTCGGTGTGGGTGTTAGCGGACACTCGATAGGTGAGCCGGTTTGTGTGATCCCAGCGTTTTCGATGAACCAGCATGGCGTTTATGCCGAGCGCGCCATCGTCCCGGCATCGGCATTGTTGAAGCGGCCTGCGGGACTCGGAACCAAAGAGTCCGCTTCCATCTGGATGCAGTACCTGACGGCATACGGAGCGCTCATCGATATATCCAAGATTGGCTCGGGAGACGCAGTGATCATCACCGCTGCCTCCAGCAGCGTGGGACTCGCGTCCATCCAAATCGCCAACCATGTTGGCGCGGTGCCGATTGCCGTGACGCGAACGCCGGCTAAAGAAGCGGCATTGCACAAAGCTGGGGCGGCGCACGTCATCGTGACTGAGAATCAGAATCTCGAAAAAGAAGTACTGCGCATCACCGAAGGCAAAGGCGCAAAGGTGGCGTTCGATCCAATCGGGGGGCCGATCGTCGGGTCGCTTGCCGCAGTGATGGCCCCTCGGGGCTGGCTGATCTTGTACGGCAATCTGAGCGGACAAGCACAAAACACGGTCTTCCCCTTCGGCCCATCCGCGATGAAGGGATTCGCCATGCGAGGTTATCTTGTTTTTGAAATCGTCCACGACCGACAGCGATTCGAACAGGCCCGGCTCTTTGTCGAGGAAGGTTTGCGGGCGGGCTGGTTGAGGCCGATCATCGCGAAGACATTTTCCTTCGATCAGATCGTCGAAGCCCATCGCTACTTGGAGGCCAACGAGCAAATCGGTAAGGTGGTCGTCACGGTTCCCTGATCGAGTCCCAACGCGGAATGGTTTTCGTTCCCGCGCTTCAACAATCCGGTTCTAGTCAGTGGCTGGCGGCGCGCCAAGACCGAGCAGCCGGCACGCATTTTCCTTCAAGATAAGCCGGTGCACATCGGGCCGGAAGCCTGCCTGCTTAAAATCCTCCATCCAGCGGTCCGGCGTAATCAGCGGAAAATCCGTGCCGAAGAGCATTTTGTGCTTCAGCAAAGTATTCGCGTACTGGACTAGCTGCGGCGAAAAATATTTGGGCGACCAGCCGGAAAGATCGATGTAAACGTTGGGCTTGTGAAGGCAAACGGAAAGTGCCTCGTCCTGCCACGGCCAGGACGGATGGGCGATGACGATTTTCATGTTTGGAAAATCCGCGGCAACATCGTCCAGGTGCATTGGATTGGAATATTTCAGCCGCAGACCGCCGCCGCCGGGCATGCCCGTGCCCATGCCGGAATGGCCGCTGTGAAAAATTGCAGGCAGGCCGTATTCTGCGACGACTTCATACAGGGGATAGGCCATCCGGTCGTTCGGGAAAAATCCCTGGCTCGTCGGGTGGAACTTAAAACCCTTGACGCCGTGCTCCTTAAGAAGGCGCCGCATTTCTCTCACACCCAACTTGCCCTTATGCGGATCGACGCTTGCAAAAGCAATCATGATGTCTGGATTCGCGGCCGCTGCCTCCGCAACTTCTTCGTTGGGGATTCGCCGGCGGCCCATTTCGAATTCGCTGTCCACCGAAAACATGACCAAGCCAATTTTGCGTTTCCGATAGTAGTCGATGGTCTCGGCGATGGTCGGGAGTTTCCCGGAATTGAAATATTTCACTTTCGCTTCGTCGAACTCCTTGCCGTATTCGTCGAGCGGCTGGTGGCAGGAGACCTCCGCATGGGTATGGACATCAATCGCAATGAGTTCCGCGGGATTCATCAGTGGCCTTTGTAGAGCGAGAGTAGTTCGCCCACGTCGTGGACGATTAGATGTGGCCGCTGCTTCTCCGGCAAATCAGCATAAGAATCAGCCGCACCGATTCCGGTGTTGACGGCCACGGCGAGCGCACCGCCCCGCAGCGCCATCGGGATTTCCAGAGTTGGATCATCGCCGACAACGCTGAGTTCTTTCGTTCGAACGCCGAGATGCCGGGCCGCGCAGCGCAACGCTTCAAGCGCGGGCTTGCCGATAACGTGAATTCGCGCGCCAGTCAGGTCCTTAATCATTGCAGAGATCGCGCGCGAAGTGCCGAGCGCCTTGCCCTGTGCGGTAGCAAAATAGAGCGACTGCGAACAACTGTAAACTTTCGCTCCGCTCCACACCGCGTAACACGCGGCCTCCAGTGCGCTCATCGTGAACTCGCGAAACCAGCCGACCAGAACGGCGTCCGCCGCCGGTTTGCCATGCGGGCTCACGATTTCCATTCCAGCTTCGCGAAGTGGTTTTTCGAGCCCCTCGCCTCCTAGCGTCAAGATGCGGTGGTAGCCTCGGCGCCGAAAGTGGTCTGCTGCGCTGCTCGCCGGCGTCATCACGCCATTATCGGACAGCGTGAAACCGGTGTTGCGTAGCATCTCAACATATTCTTGTGGCGTACGCGCCGACCCATTGGTGAACAAGACGAACGGCACACCGCGCGCCGAGAGAAATCTAGTGATTTCGAGCGCTCCCGGCAGCGGATTTAAACCATGATTCGACTTGTCGCCCAGGACCAGTGTGCCGTCCATATCAAACAAAAACGCACGCGAGCCCCGCAACCTTTCGATCGCAGCTAAGGAATGCGTGGTAGCTGCGGTCACCGCGGTGTCCTCAGGCATGGGTCGCCTCGCGATTCCGCCGGCTGTGCAGCTCAAGACGAAAGTCCGGCTTTTCAAAGACGATGTCTGAAGCCACAGGACGCTTCCGCAATTCGCGCAACAGTTTGTAAATCGGCTGCATGTCCGGATTGTAGTGCCGTCTTGCGGGACCGGCTGTCAGCATGGCATCCACTTCTTCGGCGGGCATGGAAGCGCGCAACAAAAACTCCTCGTCCGAAATTCCTGCCTTGAACCTCTTACGCAATTCTTCCGGCGCCAATGGCGGCGGCTCGGCGGCCAGCTCTTTCGCACGCGGGCGTGACAAGATGCGGTCCTTCACATTTGCATCGACAGGGACTGTGGGGCGCCCAAATTTTCCGAGCACGTAACGAACGACCTGGTCGGAAACGTTTCCGTAACGCTCGTCGCCGATAATATTGTAGAGCGCCTGCGTGCAAACAATCTGCGGGAACGGTGTAACCATGATCGGAAAACCAAGTTCCGCGCGAACCTGAATGACTTCGCGCATAACGTCGGGAAATCTGTCTTCGAACCCGAGCTCTGCAAGCTGCCGGCGCGTCGTCGTCATCACACCGCCCGCCACCTGGTGGCGCAGGAATGACGCATCGTATTCCTGTGGTGTGCCTGCAGGGAGGTTTTCCGCTTCCGCTAATCGAGTGAAATAATCGACGACGCTCTCCAGGGCGCGGTCGTCGATGCTCACCGAATGGCCAAGCTCGCGCAGATTTGCAGCAACGCGTTGGGCGTTTGGCAGCGAAGATCCATTCGCCAGCGGCCCGCACGCAACGTGCAGCACCGCCACGCCGAGTTCTGCCGCAGCCATATAACTCAAGCCCGAAAGGCCAATCGTGCAATGGGAATGAAGTTCCAGCGGCTTGCCGCCCAATTGAGCGCGAACCGCGGGAATAAGAGTTCGCGCGCGTTCGGGCGTCAGCAGCCCTGACGGGTCTTTTATATATGCGCGGCCCACATACGGCGATTTCGACACTCGGGAGGCAAACGTTCCGTAGAACGCATCATCATGCGCATCGCTGATCGTGTAGGTCAGCGCGGCGATAATCTCAGTGGCCCCGGCCTGCTTTATCATTCGCGCCGATTCGAGCAAGGCTTCCACATCATGCATTGGGTCCAGCACAACAAATCGCGAGATACCGCTCGCCACCAGCCGGTCGTACACAATCTGCATGAAATCGGGAGGCTGGGCTTCCCAGCTGATGAAGCGAAGCCCCGTGCCGATGAATTGCAACGGCGTGTTAGGCATGGCCGCGTGCGCCATGCGAATGCGTTCCCAAGGGTCTTCCCTATGTGTCCGCACGGCCACGCCCATATGCGTGCTCGAAGTAAAGTCCAGCGCGCGGAATCCCACCCGGTCCATAACGGGAGCAATGGTCAGAATCTGCGGCGTGGTGAAACCCATCGCGCCCCACAAACTTTGGTTGCCATCGCGAATCGATACGTCGAGGAGTTGAATGTCCGCCATTTCAGTGTCTCGCACAAATCCGCCCAGGGTCGGCGTTTTCAAGCCGCCTCCTTTTTTCCATTTTGGAGAAATCGCGGAAAAAAGGAAGTATTCACGCCGCCGTCAGAAAATTCGTTGTTGTTCATCAGCGCGGTGTGCATCGCCAAATTTGTGATTACGCCGTCAATTTCGACTATCGCGAGCGCGCTCCGCATTAGCTGCAGCGCTTCCGGGCGGTCCTTGCCATGAACGATCAGCTTGCCGAGAAGCGAATCGTATTGAGGCGGCACCATCGCACCTGCTTGGATGTGCGTGTCGACGCGAATTCCTTGCCCCGCCGCAAAAACAGCTCGCGTCACCGTGCCCGGACTGGGAAGGAAGTCATGCTCGCAATCTTCCGCATTAATCCGGCACTCGATCGCGTGACCGGTGAATCGGATTTCATCCTGCTTCCATCGCAACGTGCGGCTCTCCGCAACCGCAATCTGCTCCTCGACAAGATCGATTCCGCAAATAACCTCCGTCACCGGATGCTCCACCTGAATCCGCGCATTCATTTCCAGAAAGTAAAACGTGTCGCGATCACAATCGACGAGGAATTCCACTGTGCCCACGCCTCGGTAATTCAAGTGTCTGGCAAAAACAACCGCCGCGCGCTGCATCTCCTCCCGAAGCGTTTCGCGGATGTTCGGGGCGGGCGCTTCTTCTACAAGTTTTTGGTAACGCCGCTGAATCGAGCAATCGCGCGTACCGAGATGGATGACGTCCTCGCCGTCGCCAAGGACCTGCACTTCGATGTGGCGGCCGTGCGAGATGAAGCGTTCGAGATATAAGCGAGGATCGCCGAAGCTGGCGTCCGCCTCCGCCGTTGCTAGTTCCATCGCGGCAGCGAGCTGACTAGGCTCGTGCACATGCTTCAGACCTCGGCCTCCACCGCCGCCAACTGCTTTAATCAAAATTGGCCAGCCGATCTCATCTGCAATTCGTTGCGCCTCTTTGAGGCTCTGTATCTCGCCGCCAGGGACGCCTGCTAGTCCCGCGGCAGCGGCGTGTGTGCGAGCCTTAAGTTTGTCCCCAACGGCGTCGAGCTGCTCGACGGTGGGGCCAACGAAAATGACATGAACGCGCTCACAAACCGCAGCCAGCCTTTGATTCTCCGAGAGAAATCCGTACCCAGGATGGATTGCATCCGCTTTGCTCGCGACAGCGGCGGCAACAACCGCCTCCACGTTCAGATAACTCGCGGATGAGTTTGCAGGACCGATGCAAACCGTTCTGTCCGCCAGCCGCGCGGCCATGGAATCCAGATCCGCTTCGGACGCAGCCAGCACGGTTTCAATGCCAAGGCGCTGGCACGTTCGAATTACTCGAACGGCGATTTCGCCGCGATTGGCGATGAGGATGCGCCGCAGTATCACGGGGCTCCTGGCTTGATGCGCATCAGCACCGCGCCTTTTTCAACAAGCTGGCCGTTCTCAAGACATAGTTCGACGACTTCGCCGCGCGTTTGTGCGTGAACCGCATTCATCAGCTTCATCGTTTCGATGATGCAAACCACGGTGTCTTCTTCGACGTGGCTCCCAATCTCGACGAACGGCGGAGCGCCGGGGTTTGGCGCTCGGTAAAACGTGCCGGGCAGGTGCGCGCGCACTTCAATCCAGCCTGCTTTCCGTGCATCCGCAGGTCTTGCCGAAGTTTCGGGAGTCGCGGCTTCGGCAGCGAGCGCAGCAGTCCCTGCCGGCGAGGTTCTCAAAACGTTTGGCGCGGAGAGGACCTGCGATTCCTGCGTCCAGTCTCCGCTGTCCCGGTTGCGGCGAAGTGTAAGCTTGAAGCGGTCGGTTTCAAGATGTAATTCGTCGTACGGGGTCGCATCGAGCAGCTGCAGAATTTCCTGCACATCCTCGTTGGTCAACTTCATTTTTTGCCGGCTCCTCGGCTGAGGAGCGAGAACACATGATCAAACGGCTTGCCCTTGGGAGCAGCCACAGCCGCAGCGTCCTTGCTGGCCCACACGGTTTCCGGCCGGCTCTGCAGCAGAAATATGTTTTCACCTGGCGGCAGGTTGCGGGCGATGGCCCACTCGATATCTTGAGGGCAGCCGTAGTGACGTTCGACTCGTTTTGCCGCGTCGACCAGGGCGTGGAGTTCATCGTCATCTAGGCATGGGGCGTTTTGTTGTTCGGCCGGGACCTCTTCGTCGATCACGCCCGCGCCCGCGGGATTCGGTCGGTGCAGCCGCAGCTTTGTCGACACAGTACGGCCGATGATCTCGCCCGTTATCTTTCCGACCACGTGCTTGTCCGGCGTGACTTCCCCGCTGACGACCGCCGAGCCCAGTCCCCAACTGGCTTCCACCACAACTACGGAACGGTCCCCGGAGTACGGGCTGCGCGTAAACATGACGCCGGAGCATCGCGAGTCAATCATTCGCTGAATCACCACTCCCATTGCCAGACCCTGTTCTGGCAATTTCAAACGCCGTCGGTATATGACCGATTCCACTGCGTACAAACTTGCCCAGCATTTGCGCACGTGGTCGATCACTGAATCCGCGCCGCGCACCCAAAGATAAGTGTCCTGCAATCCCGCGAAACTGGCATCGGCGCTGTCTTCGCTCGTTGCGCTCGAGCGTATGGCAACTGGCTCTCCGCATCCGGGGTTGCTGGCCGCGGCATGTAGTTCTTCGTAGTGGGCGGCAATCTTTTCTTGTAAGTCCTCCGGCAGAGTCACACTTTCGAGTCGTGCCCGCACTTCGGCTCCGACCCGGATGCAACCAGCTAGGTCATCCGCCGCCAATTGTTCGATCTCGCGGCGAATGGATCCCGCAGGATCAATGGCTGACAGGAATCGCTCAAAAGCCGCAGTGGTTACGACACAACCCGGCGGCACGCGGATTCCGGCCCGCACCAGTTCACCGAGGCTTGCCCCTTTGCCGCCCACGGTCAACCGGTCGTTAATGCCGATCTCCGCAAAGCGGCTGAGGAGATTGGGATTCGTCAAAGTCATCACCTTCAATCTAAAATCCACACGATACCGCGATTGCCATCCACGCGGAGGCGCTGTCCGGTCTTGATACGCTGCGTGGCTTGGCCCGTGCCAACCACCGCAGGCAATCCATATTCACGCGCGACGATGGCCGCGTGCGACATCGTACCGCCGATGTCAGAGACTGCCGCCTTAATCTTGCCGAACACCGGGCCCCAACTCGGCGCTGTAACCGGGCAAACCAAAATCTCGCCTTCGCGAATCTGCCCGATGTCGTTCACGTTTCTCAGCACGCGTGCAACGCCTTCCACGACCCCCGGTGACGCGGCAAAGCCAACGATCTCTTTCTCGTGTCCCGCTTCCGCTGTCGAAGACCAGGACTCCAGCGTTTCCGAGGTGATGCCCCAGAGCATCTGCAGCGCGGGATCATTAATTTGTGATGGGATCGGGCCTAGCGCTGGCGGGGGGCTCCATTCTTTCAGTTTTTCGATGATGTGCTTGCGCTCCTCGATGATTGGCCGCCAATGAGCCGCGCCGAGCGGTTTGCCGCCTCCGGCCCATGCAAGACTCACGTCGGCCAAAGCACTTTCGATTTCCAAGTACTGCAAATGAAAAACATCGCCAGCCTCGGCCAATACGCCCTGCGCAAATAGCAGCGCGCCGAATTCGCGCACCTTTTTGAAGAAAAGGCTTGTGAACCAGTGCTCGCAGTAAAACTTATGATTTTCCACAAACGGAAAAACAAGGTGGCAAAGCCCCAGCATCTGGTCGAACGCCTGGCGCTCTTCTTCGCTCCTCAACAATTCCCGATACTCGGCAATGATCCGCCCGCGTTCTTCCTTCAATCTTTCCGTCGGGCGCTCCAACGACTCGCCGCGCCGAAGCTGTTCGACATAACGCGGCAAGGCCGCGAACGGCACGGAAAGATCTTCGTTCCAGCTCAAATGATGATGGTAAAAGCCGTCTCCGGTCGACATGTTGAACCACGGCTCGCGCGATTTGTCGAGTTCGGCCAGCCAGCGCCGGCCGGCCTCGCCGCGAGCGCGCATCTCATCGAGCACTTTCTTTGCCTCGCAATCGCTCTTGAACAGGTCGTCGACGCCATACTCGATCGCCAGCTTCGCCAGGCGCTTGAGTTCGTCGTCTGGTCTGAACATCAGCACTTCGATGCCGGCCACCATGCGGGCCACCGTCTGATCCGCGGTCTCTGGAAATGCTTTCTTGCAGAAATCGAAAAACACCATGTAGGCGCCGTACCCGAGCATCAACATCTCGAAATGGTGGTGCCACATTTTCGAGAACAGCTCGATCACGCGGTGAAAATTCTCCCGGATGTAGTGGTTTTGGCCCAGCCCCTTGGCCTTCGTCACAACTTCCGCGTCATCGAATTCCGGCAAACTCGGCACTTTGATGGATTCCAGTTCGTGGATCAAACTCTCTAGCCGCACTTTCCATTCGCGGAACAACCGGTCCCAGTTTTCGTAATAAAAGCCGGCGCGTTCCTGGAAAATCGCAAGCCGTCGCTGAATCTCCGCCGGATTGGTCACAGGGTTTGCCGTTATGTAAATTCGCCCGTTGACGATGCGATGTTCGATGCCCATTGTCGTCGGAAACGCAAAAATGCGCGTCGTGAATGCGCCGAGTCCTTCGTAAGGAACTTCCGCCGTGAGCGCATCAAACGCCGGCATCGGTTCGGGAAAATGCATTGCGTTGTAAAACCAGAAGCGCTGATCGTCTTCGGGCTGAAACCGCGTGTAGTAGGGATACATCGATTCCCAGCCTTCGGTACCCGGCACATCGGCAATTTGGGAAGGCAGCGTAAAACTGCGGGTCTTGCCGTCAGCGCCCATCACTTTTCTCCAGACTTTGCAATTCGCTTTCGCCGCCGGCAGGCGTCTGCTTTGTGGCGAGCGAATAATCCTTCTGCGTTTTCGCGTAATTCACAAAAAAATCGAGCGAATCGGGATTGGCCATGGCGTTGCGATTGGCAGCCTGTTCCAAAGGCGTGCCCAGCAGAATCTTGCGCACCGGCACTTCCATTATTTTGCGCGTGAGCGTCATGGGAATTCCCGGCGCCTGAATGATCCGGTCCGGAACATGCCGGGGAGTGTATTCGCGCCTGAGCTGCTCGCAGATTTTCCTTTCGAGTTCGGCGTCCAACCGCAGCCCGTCAATCAGCTTCACGAAGAGCGGCATGAAAAACTTTCCGCCAGGCAAATCGAGATTCACAACAAGGGTGTCTTCGATTTCCTCGAGGTGAGCCAGTGCCCGATAGATTTCCGCCGTGCCAATGCGCACTCCCTGGCGGTTCAGCGTTGCGTCCGATCTGCCCAGCACGAAGCAGCCACCTCGCCGATTGACTCGAAAGAAATCACCGTGGCGCCAAACGCCCGGATAGATGTCGAAGTAAGATTCGCGATATCGAATGCCATCTTTGTCATTCCAAAAGTAGACCGGCATCGAGGGCATCGGCGCAGTCAGGACAAGCTCTCCGACCTGGTCAATCACGCTTTCGCCCTTCTCATTGAACGCATACGCCGCGACTCCGAGCGAGCGCCCCTGAATTTCGCCAGCGTAAACAGGCTGTGTCGGCACGCCGCCAACAAATCCCGTGCAACAATCTGTCCCTCCGCTGCCCGTGGCGATCCACACATCCTGTTTCACGTTTCGATAGAACCAAGCCGTGCATTCTGGCGAAACCGGCGAACCTGCCGGCATGATCGCGCGCAAATGCGACAAATCGAACCGCTCGCGTGGCACGATCCCGGCCTTGGCCATCACATCCACATACGCGGGGCTTGCACCGAAAAAGCTAGCGCGCGAATCCTGCACTACCTTCCACAGTACATCCGGAGTGGGGTAAGCCGGATTGCCGTCGTATAGCACGGGGCACACTCCGCTTAACGGCATGCTCGCCAGAAAATTCCACATCATCCAGCCCGTTGTGGTGAAGAAAAATGCCCGTTCCCCCGCACGATAGTCCATGTGGAAGTGCTGTAGCTTCAATTGCTCCAGTAGAATCCCGCCGTGGCCCTGCACAATTGCTTTTGGCAGGCCGGTCGTCCCGGAGGAAAACAGTATCCAAAGCGGATATTCGAACGGAACTTGCTCGAATTCAAATTCCTCCCGCGTGATAGTGCGATGTTCCAGCAAATCGTTCCACTCCAAGGCAGCTCGGCATGGTCCGTCGTGATCCTCAGGATTCAAATAGGGCAAGTGCACAACCTGTTCGAGGCCTTTCAGCTCTCCGATGATCTCCGCGAGTTCTCCCTTACGATCAAATGCCTTACCGCCATACTGATAGCCATCGACGCAGAAAAGTAGCTTGGGCGAGAGTTGCTGGATCCGGTCAATCACGCCGCGCGAACCAAAGTCCGGCGAGCAGGACGCCCAAATCGCGCCAATCGCGGTGGTCGCTAGCATCGCGACCATCGTCTGCGGAATGTTCGGCATGTAGGCCACGACGCGGTCGCCAGGCTGCACACCCAATTGGCGAAGCCGCGTCGCGAGAACTCGCACTTGCCCCGCAAAACTTTCCCAGGAAACGCCGGTAAGCGGCGTCGTCTCGCTCATAAACAAGAGCGCATCGGCTCCGGCTCGTTCGTTCCTTAAGATGTGCTGCGCGTAATTGAGCCGCGCGCCGGGAAACCACTCCGCTCCTGGCATCGTGCGTTTGCCGAGCACGCGCGTATGCCGCGCGGACGACTGGATGCCGAAGTAGTCCCACATGGTCTGCCAAAAATCTTCGATTTTGCTGACAGACCACTTCCACGTCGCCTCGTAGCTGTCGAACTGCAATCCCCTCTCGCGCGCAAACCACTTCGCGAACCGCGCCAAATTTGTGTCTTCCACTTGCGCGGCCGTAGGCGTCCAGAGCAGTTCGCCTTCGCGAACAGCTCTCTTCTCGAATTCAAGATTGGCCATGGGCTTTGTCATTCGGTCGGTCCCAATTCACACTATCGTGCCGCCAGCGACAGGCTATTCACCTTCGCGTCTTGCGTCAAGCTAGCCCGCCGCAGGAACATTTTCGCTGCTTTTTCCGGTCGCAACTAGAATTCCAGCCCAGGTCAATCGAGCGAAGCTCCAGGCATCTTCTCCGAAGTGATAAGCTGTTCCCTGCACCGCCTTTCATCAAGGATAAATTCGACGAATGGATTCACCTACTCGACGCGCGTTTCTTGAAAAGCTGTCTATTTTCGCAGTCGGCGGGGTTGCGGCCGCCAGTGTGCCCAACGCGCTGGCACCTCCCGATTCCGAGCCGCACATCTTGTTTCCCGCCGCCCCTCGCGATCGCATCTCCGTCGCATCCTATCCGTTTCGGGCCTACATCGTGAGCCCTGACAATCGCGATCGCGATAGCAGCTTGCCTGGAATGAACCTCTTCGACTTTCCGGCTCACGTGGTCGAGAAATTCAAAATTCATAACATTGAGCCTCACAGCCGTCACTTCACCTCCACGCAGCCGGACTATCTCGATGAATTCCGGAAAATTCTGCAGAAGACAACAGTCCGCGTTGTGAACATTGCTGTCGGCGCGGCGAAAAGTTTCTACGATATCGACGCTGACGCTCGGTATGACGCTGTGGCTTATGCAAAGAAATGGGTGGACGTCGCGGTGCGCATCGGCTCTTCCGGCATTCGCACCCACATTGCAACTGCGAGGAACTCATCCCCAAATGTCGAGCGCACTGCGGAAGGTCTCCGTCAGGTGGCGGAGTACGCTGCCGGCAGGAATGTTGTCGTCACCCTTGAGAACGACGATTTGGTCAGCGAAGACGCTTTCTTCCTCGTCAAAGTCATTGAGTCCGTCAATCACCCGTATCTTCGCGCTCTGCCCGACTTCGCAAATTCCATGCTGACCGGCGATGCCGATTTCAATTATCGGGCGCTAACAGCGATGTTCCAGCATGCTTTCAATATTTGCCATGTGAAAGACGGCGAAATGGACGATGACGGTAAACAATTCAACGTGGACCTGAAGAAGTCCTTCGATATTCTGAAAGCCAGCAACTTCGCCGGGTATTGTTCGATGGAGTTCGATGCTTCCGGCGAGCCCTACGGCCCCACTTCGCGTTTGATCGAGCAGACCATCAAGTTTCTTTCCTGATTCCGCCTAATCGCTACTGTTCCTCGCGCTCCGCTCGACACTCGCCAACTCAACTCCCAGGCGCCCGTTCGCTAAATGTTTCCCTGGCCGTATCCCAGTACTGTTTCTTGCCGGACCAGTAGGCCTCCGTCGCCATCATGTTGGCCACCGAGTGCGCGAACCCATCCTGCACCGTGCAATGCGGCTGCCGCCGCGATCTCATGCATTCGAACCAGTTGGTCATGTGCTCCAGTGTTCTGTCGTCAATGCCCTGTGGCGGAAGACCGGTCTGGCCGGGAAGCAAAACGTATTTCGCCGTTCGCTTCTTGTCGATCTCCGCGTCGTCCTCGTGATTGCCCTTTTCTTCGACCAATTCATAGCGCGGGCTGCCTTCACCACCGATATTTGTGAGTGTTGCTCTTTTCCCCATGTAACGTGTTGAAGCGGGCGAGTCGTTGCCAAAACTCGTCGCGTAGCTCACCAGAAAACCCTTGGGGTATTCGAATAGCGCCTGAAACGTATCGGCGTTTTCGCGTCCATCGTGCCACGCAAAAATCCCGCCATGTGCCATTGCCGAGCGCGGAAAACTATCCTTCATAAACCAATGCACCAGATCAATCGCGTGGCTCATCCATTGATCGGGAATGCCGCTCGAAAATTCCTTATACAAACGAAACTCGCAATACAGCTTCGCGTCGAACGGCCGAAAGGGTTTCGTCAGCAACCACTTCCGCCAATCCGTATCTTCCTCGCGGATCAATTTCGTTTCCTTACGCCCGCGCCATCTCGCCCCATGGTAATTCCAAACGATCTCGATTTTGCTTACCTCCCCGAGCACGCCCGTCTGCACAAGATCGTGCGCCGCTCTTGGATACGGCTCGCTCCGATGCTGTGTGCCGACTTGCACGATGCGGTCGCTCTTGAGCACCGCATCCCGCGCCGCCTTTACTTCGGCCAACACGTTGCCCATCGGCTTTTCCACGTACGCGTCCTTGCCTGCTTCGATCGCCATCTTGAGAATCGGCGAGTGCGCGTGTTCCGGAGTTGAAATGATCACTCCATCCACGTCTTTCAGGGCAAGCACGTCTTCCAGATGCTGAAATGTTCGCGGCGCACGCCCATAATAGTTTGTATTTTTCGCCGCCGCTTTCTCCCGGTTCAGCTTCCACAAATCGCACACCACGCTTATTTCGGCATTCTGGCTGGTTTTCAGTTGCGCCGCGATCCAGGCTAAATCGTCCCCGCGGCTTCCGGTTCCGATGTGCGCCAGCGAAATGCGATCGTTGGCGCCCACGATTCGCTCATAGGAAAGCGCCGTACTCGGCAGCGCCGCGCTTCCCGCAATCAGCGCCGCAGATTTCCCCAGGAATTTTCTGCGATCAATAGTTTTATCTTCATCGCTCCTCGCGCCGCTCATCATTTGCCTCCTCGCCGCTTCAGTCTCAACCAGCCTGGGAAAGTTTCGGAGCAGGCATTGTGTGTTCGGTGCTGTGGCTTGTCAATCGCGTTGCTGGGCCAGCGTCCTTCCGGCTGGCGCGTTGACAAGCCCATGCGCATGGTCTTAAATGGGCACCGTGAACGTTCACGGAGCTCAGTTTCGCCGCTTTCTTCACGTGCTTTCTGGAAATAATTCTCCCCTCATCATGAGGGTGCCGGAAACAACTGTTCGTGCAAGTCTTTTGTAAACAGGAGGCGGTATTCCAATCCTCGGTATCGACGTCGGCACAAGCGGAACCCGCGCCGTAATCCTCGACGAGCACGGCGCAGTCCTCGCCTCTGGCACGGAAGAGCACGCCAACTTTGCCAGCCCGCAACCCGGCTGGGCCGAGCAAGACCCGCGCGACTGGTGGCGCGCCTCGGCTCTCGCGGTTCGCAAAGCGCTGCAAGCTTCAGGTCTCGCCGCTGAATCCATCGCCGCTGTCGGCTTTTCCGGCCAGATGCATGGCGCCGTCTTGCTCGACGAAAACGACGAAGTCATCCGACCTGCTCTAATCTGGTGCGACCAGCGCACCGAAGCACAATCCAGGGAGCTCGAACGCACCATCGGCCTCGATCGCCTCATCCAGCTGACTTGCAATCCCCCGTTAACGAACTTCACGCTTACCAAACTCTTGTGGGTCCGCGAGAACGAGCCCAAAAACTGGCAGCGCGTCCGCAAAATCATGCTGCCGAAAGACTACGTTCGCTTGCGCCTCACCGGCGAATCCGCCATCGACGTTGCGGACGCCTCGGGAACATTGTTGCTGGACGTCGCGCATCGTATCTGGTCAAGCGAAGTGCTCGGCAAAACAGGCATCGACGTAAAACTTCTTCCAAAACTTTACGAATCGCAGGAGGTTTGTGGCAAGCTCTCCGACTCCGGAGCTAACGCAACGGGACTTCGCCCCGGAACTCCAGTTGTCGCTGGTGCCGGCGATCAAGCTGCCGGTGCGGTCGGCATGGGTATTACGCGCGCTGGAGTCGTCAGCGCGACTATCGGAACTTCCGGCGTCGTTTTTGCTGCTACTGATCGCCCTTCGCTCGATCCCAAAGGCCGCTTGCACACCTTCTGCCATGCCATCCCCGGTCGCTGGCACGTCATGGGCGTCACGCAATCCGCAGGCCTCTCGCTCCGCTGGTTCCGCGATCGTTTTGGCGCCGGACCCGACGACGGCCGCGATCCGTATGAACGACTCTCCGCAGAAGCCGCCACGGTTCCAGCGGGCTCCGAGGGAGCCTTTTGGGCGCCCTACTTGATGGGCGAGCGCACGCCGCATCTCGATCCTTTCGCGCGTGCCGCCTTCGTCGGCCTGTCCGCATCTCATACGCGCGCGCACCTTATCCGCGCAGTCCTCGAAGGTGTAACCTACAGCCTGAAAGACACCTTCACGATCTTCGACGAGATCCACGTTCCCGTTGAACGCATCCGCCTCGGCGGTGGAGGCGCCCGCTCGCCGCTCTGGCAGCAGATTCAGGCAGATGTTTACGCGCATGAAGTTGAAATATTGAAAGCAGAAGAAGGCGCGGCCTATGGCGCCGCGATTCTTGCAGGCGTGGGCTCAGGATGCTGGAAAAGTGTGGATGAAGCGTGCGATGCCGCCGTGCGTGTCGCGAAAGTCGTCGGCCCAGTCCGTGAATCCAGCGCCGTTATGCAGCGCGGCTATCAAATTTATCGCCGGATTTATCCGGCCCTGCATTCCATCTTCACCGAAAACAAGACTTCTTCCGCAAACTGAGCGGCCGATCCCTGCGAATAATCTCAAGCGAGGCGGCGATTCTCCATCATACGGCCTTTTTCTGCCCCGGCTTGAAGTGGTAGCAGTACCATGCTCCTATCACCGTCATCAGCGCGCCCCACCAAACGCTCGCGTGCAAGCTGAAAAGCTCTACTGTGGGGTGTGCAGGCGGATTCCACAACTCGTACAGGCCCGCGCCGAAGATCAGCACTCCATTAACCAGCAACGATAACCCGATAAAGAACCAGATAGAAACCATGCTTCCGACCTCCGGAGGCTACCAAAAGTAGATGTTCAGAACGAAGAACACGACTCCCACCACACCCGCCCAGAAAATAGGCTTCTGATACACAGGAATTTTTCCGACGGACGGAACTGGCGTCAACCCGTAAACCAAGCCAGTCAACTCCGCGTCCGTTTTGGGCTTCGTCACCGAACTCACCACAACCGTCACGGTCACACAAACGAGAAAAGACCATAGCGCCTGAAACATATCCTGTGCCAGCGCTTTAGCATGCGGCGAGAGCGCCACATAACGCAGAGCCGATGGATCTGCTTTCACCCAAGCCCACATGCTGACGGAAGATACCGTGCCGCAGAGCAATCCCCAGAAGCCGCCCGGCCCCGTCGCTCGCTTCCAAAGCATGCCGAGAATAACGGTGCCGAAGAGTGGCGCGATGAAAAAACTGAACAGCGCCTGTACATAGTCCATGATGCTTGCAAACTGCATGACCAAATACGCCGTGCCCACGCTAATCAGCACGCCGATCACCGTCGTCCACCGGCCCATGTTCACGTAGTGGTGGTCAGTGCCCTTGTTGTTGATCAGCGGCCGGTAGATGTCATACGTCCAGACGGTCGTGAACGCACTCACGTTCCCCGCCATCCCAGACATGAAACCCGCGATCAACGCAGTTATCCCAAGACCCAGCAACCCAGGGCCACAATAGCGTGCGAGCATCAGCGGAAGAACGTCGTTGTAGCTATGCGCTCCGGTCACGCCAGCCACCGATTCGGGTACGAGTTTCATCGGAAGCACGGCCAATCCCAGTAGTCCCGGCAAAATGACGATGAGCGGAACAAACATCTTGAACCCCGCTCCGATGATGGGGGCCATCTCCGCGCTGCGTATATCCTTGGCGGCGAGGATGCGTTGCACGACAAGAAAATCTGTCGTCCAGTAGCCCATCGAGATGACCGCAGCCAACCCGAACACAATGCCGATCCAGTTGATGCCCATGGGGTTGTCCGTGAAGGAACCTAAGCCCGACCACAGGTGAACGTACTGATCCGACGCCCGCTGGGCAATTTGCACTTTCAGGTTGCTCCAGCCGCCGGCCTCGTAGAGTCCGAGAATTGGAATCAGCAGAGCGCCCGCCCAGATCAGGAAGAACTGCAACACTTCATTAAAAATCGCCGACCTCAACCCGCCGAGTGCAACATAAATAGCCACCGTGATCGACGACACCCAAATGCTGAAATTGATGTCCCAGCCCAGCACAATCTGCATCACCTTCGCCATCGCGAACATGTTGACGCCGCTCATCAGCACGGTCATGAACGCGAACGAAACCGCGGAGACAGCGCGTGCCGGTTCTCCAAAACGCAATTTCAAATAACCCGGAACGGAGTGCGTTTTGGAAATGTAGTAAAACGGCATCATTACTAGCGCGAGGAAAAGCATCGCCGGGATCGCGCCAATCCAGTACCAATGCGTGGCCAGAATGCCGTACTGGTAGGCCGAACCCGCCCAGCCCATCAGCTCCAGTGCGCCGAGATTCGCCGAAAGGAAGCTCAGTCCAGCCACCCACGCCGTCATTTCGCGGCCCGCCATGAAAAAATCTTCACCGGTGTTCGCGCGGCCGCGCAAGTAGAAGCCAATGGCCAGGACCAACGCGAAGTAAAAAACGATGATAACGACGTCAACCGCGGAGAGATGAACGAGTCGAGCTGGTACGATAAACGCGGATGGAATGGTCATAGAGTTCAGAATCGCTTCTCCTCTGCGTGCGTCTTACGACTCATGACAGCGGATAAAGTCCCAGCTATGAATACGAGGACTCGACCCCAACATCACTTCGCCGAGAACTTGTAAATCGTTTCCGAATGAAATTTTGTTCCTGGCTTCAAAACAGTGGATGGAAAATTTGGCCGGTTAGGCGAGTCCGGATAGTGCTGCGTCTCAAGGCATATCGCGCCGTATTTCTGGTACGCAACTCCGCCTTTCCCTGTAATGCTTCCGTCGAGATGGATCGCCGTGTAGAACTGCACTCCAGGCTCCGTCGTCCAGATTTCCATCTGTCTTCCCGACGTCGGCTCGATTACCCGCCCCGCAATGCGCATCGTCCCAGCCATCCCATTTAATACAAAATTGTGATCGTACCCGCCGATCTCCTTTAGTTCGCCGATGCGCGCTCCGATCGCCGCCGGCTTCAGAAAATCCAGCGGCGTATTCGCAACGTTGGCGATTTCGCCCGTCGGAATCAGCGTGGAATCCACTGGAGTGAATTTGTCCGCGTCGATGTAGAGAACGTACTTGAGCACGTCGCCCGTGTCTGTGCCCGACAAGTTGAAGTAACTGTGGTTCGTCAGATTGACAATCGTGTCTTTGTCGGTCTCGGCGGTGTATTCCAGCTTCAGTTCGTTCGTGTTCGTCAGCGTATAAGTCACGCTGGCGGTCAGGTTGCCCGGAAAATTTTCTTCGCCATCCTTGCTTGCATACGTAAACCGGACCGCCGCTCCATTCTTTTCCCCCAGCGCCTTCCCTTTCCACACTCGCCGGTCAAAGCCGGTGGGTCCTCCATGCAAGCTGTTCGGCGCATTGTTGATCGCCAATTGATACTCTTTGCCGTCCAGCGTGAACTTTCCTTTCGCAATTCGGTTGGCGTACCGCCCGATCGTCCCGCCGAAGTGCGGATGGGGCCCCAAATATCCCTCAAGATTGTCAAAACCCAGCACCACGTCACCCATTTTACCGTTCTTGTCCGGAACGTGGAGTTCCGCCAGCGATGCGCCATAAGTAATTATCTTTGCCGAAGCGCCTTGCGTGTTGTACAGGGTGTACGATTCGATTTCCACACCGTCCGGCGTCTTCCCAAACGCCGCTTTTTCAACGTGGGCGCTCGCCTTACCCGCCGACTGCGGGGTTCCGCCGGGTAAAGATGAGGCAAACTCAGGACCCATAGCCATCAAAAACGTCAGCATGCAAATTCTCCCACAGAGCACCATTCCGACCCTCCTCCACGCTCAAGACCCTTTGGATGCTTTGGCCCTGTCCCTCGCCTTGTATCACAAATGGCTCTCAATCGCGAACCTTCTCCTTATTTTTCTTAGACTTGGCGATTCTGTCCGTGCCTCTAAACCGCAAGTCTCCCTCTGCGAACGCCATTGACAAGCATGGCGCCGCAGTGCCAATGTGCCCTCCAGTATTCGCCCCAAAATATCGTTATCGTACACGGAGTTCGATGCCATTTATGAAAATTTTTTCTCCGAGGCTCCTTCCTATAGTCGGTTTCCTCCTCTCCCTTGCCGCCTCCCCCTCCCTTTTGGCTCAATGGGTTCCCCTCAACCCCGTTGACGCCGTCGAGCCCCGGCCCGATGGTGTCGTCGTGGTCCTCAAAACCGGATTCTTGCGATTCCAAGTCTGCTCGGACTCTATCGTCCACGTCGTCTATTCCCTCGAGCGCAACGTCTCGCAACATCCGGACTTTATGGTCGTCAAGCAATCCTGGCCGCATGCGGATTTCTCGCTACATTCCGAAGATCCAAAACTCATCACTCTGTCTACTCCTCGCTTGAAAATCGAAATCATACGCGCCGACAGCTCAATCATTTTCTACGACTCCTCTGGTCACAAGCTCACGCAGGAAAACACTCGAACCCTCACGCCAACGGAAGTCAACGGCGAACAAACCTATCACTCCGAACGCTTCGTCAATATGTGGGACACGCAGGAAGCCTTTTACGGCCTCGGCCAGCACCAGGCCGGCGTCTGGAGCTATCGCGGCGAGGTCGTCGACCTATCGCAGGACAACACCAACATCTCCATTCCACTTCTTCTCTCCAGCAATGGCTACGGCATTTTCTGGAACAACGGCTCGCGCAGCCGTTTCAACAATCGATTCGTGCACGCTTTCTACATGAGTTCGGAAGTGTCGGATTCGATGGACTATTATTTCTTCTACGGCCCTGATTTCGATCGCCTCATTGCTGACTATCGCGAACTCACCGGCGCCGCGCCCCTCTTTGGCAAGTGGGCCTACGGCTACTGGCAATGCAAGAATCGCTACGACTCGCAGGCGGAGCTTCTCGCCATCGCTCAAAAATATCGCGGCCTGCACATCCCTCTCGACAACATCGTGCAGGATTGGTTCTGGTGGAACGTCATGGGCGATCCCGTCTTCAACAAAGACTATCCCGATCCCAAAGGGGTGGTCGACGCCCTCCACAACGATCACGTTCATCTTATGATTTCCGTGTGGCCTTATTTCCGCCCCGGCTCCCCCGTCTACGACGACATGGATAAGCGCGGCTTTTTTATTGATCGCACCAAGGTTCAGAGTTTTCATCCGCCTCGCATGGCCCTCTATGATGCGTTCAATCCAGAAGCGCGCAAATACTATTGGAACCTCATGAATGACGCCCTGTTCAAAATTGGCGCGGACGCCTGGTGGCTGGACACTACCGAACCGGAAACCGAAGGCCGCGAAACCAATCTCCTCGTCACCAACAAAGTTAACGGCGGAGAGAATGGCGCCCGCTACGCCAACGAATTCCCTCTTTACACCACAGCCGCCGTCTACCAGGGCCAGCGCGAAGCCTCCGACAAAAAGCGCGTCTTTATTCTCTCGCGCTCGGCTTACGCCGGCGCACAGCGCAACGCTGCAGCCACTTGGTCCGGTGACGTCGACCCCAACTGGGAGACTTTCCGCCGCCAAATCCCCGCTGGCCTCAACTATTCCCTTTCGGGCCTGCCGTATTGGACGACCGACATCGGCGGCTTCGTCTCGGCAAATCCCGACGATCCCGCGTATCGCGAACTTTATGTCCGCTGGTTTCAGTTCGGCGCGTTCTGTCCCATTTTCCGCGCGCACGGCACGCGCACTACAAATCAGAACGAGATTTGGTCTTACGGTCCCGACGCACAACAAACTCTCGTCGCTTACGACAAACTCCGCTACCGGCTCATGCCCTATATCTATTCATTAGCGTGGAAAGCCACCAGCGAGGGTTACACCATCATGCGTCCTCTGGTTATGGACTTCCGCGAAGACGTTCGCGCGCAAAATATCGGCGACCAATTTCTTTTCGGGCCAGCCCTGCTCGTAAATCCGGTGACCGAGCCCGGCACCACGACTCGCCATCTCTATCTTCCCGCCGCGAAGTGGTTCGACTTCTGGACCGGCGCCGCAATTCAGGGCGGTCGTACTCTCGACGCGCCATCTCCCATCGAGCGCATGCCTCTCTATGTACGGGCAGGCTCCATTCTTCCTCTTGGACCCGATGTTGAATTCGCCGCTGAAAAATCCGCCGATCCCATCGAGCTTCGCGTGTATCGCGGCGCAAACGGCGCTTTCACTCTCTATGAAGATGAAAACGACTCTTACGATTACGAGAAAGGCGTGTACGCCACGATTCCCCTCTCCTGGGACGACGTCACCCGCACTCTCACCATCGGTGATCGCTCTGGCTCCTTCCCCGGCATGCTCGCGAAGCGCACCTTCCGAGTCGTGTTTGTTGCGGAAAACCACGGAACCGGCGGCGGCCTCACCGAGACCGTGGACAAGACCGTTCAATATGCGGGCAAGAAAATCTCAGTAACGCCCTAGCTCGTTACTAAAGGACTGGGCTTCTGCGGTAGCTGAGTGTGGCGCATCCATCCACAATGAGAATCGGGAATTCAAAACGTTTTGCTTGACGCAAGTGGTGCTCGGGACTAGTCTCGCGCCAATCGGTCGGGGGCCTTCATGCGTTGTTCCTACGAAGGGGCCCAGAGATTGGTGCAGCCGCGGGCTCACTTGCGAGCCAGGGGATGCGGCTGTCTGTCCACTGCGCGATATCTACTGCCAATACTAACTTACCTCGCGGTTGCCTTTCCGGCTTGCTGCCAGGACAGCGGAAGCGCAGAACGCGAATCCTACGGCAACGGATCGGAAATCACGGTGAGGGTGCACGATATTTCAGGAGAGCCGATCTCGGCAGCGGCGCTGGTGAAACTCTACCGGGACGGAACAATGCTAAGCAGGCAGGGAGAGACGTCGCGCGGGAGCGTAGTGCTGGTGGTGAATAACTTGGGTGAATTCTCCGTGGTCGTGGAAGCGGCGGGATACGAGAGCGCACAAAAGGATGTGTCGGTTCAAGTTACAGGAAGAACGCAGGTGGATGTTTACCTGCGGCGAATCTCAGCCGCTGGAAGTACCACAAGAGTTCCTGGGAGACCGGTGCTCGCTCCGAAAGCCAAGGAAGCGCTCGAAAAGGGATTGCAAGCTCTGAGCGCGGACAAGATGCGAGAGGCAGAGAAGTATGTCGGCGAAGCCATGCGGCTGGCGTCCGGGCACCCGGACGTGTTGTACATGCAAGGTGTTCTGTCGCTGAAACAGCGCAACTGGTCGCAGGCGCGAAGCGCGCTGGAAAAGGCAACGCAGATTGATCCTAATCATGCACGGGCTTTTGCGGCGCTAGGAATGGCGCTTTGCGACGAGGGAAAATATGACGTGGCGATCGAGCCGCTGGAGAAGTCGCTGCAATTGGACGCTGCCGGTACGTGGGAGACGCGATGGACGCTGGCTAAAGCATATTACCAGGACGCGCGATATGACGAGGCGCTGAAAATGTCGCAGGAGGCGCTGTCGGGGTCGAATGGGAAGGCGCCGGAGATTGAGCTGCTGGTGGCGCAATCGCTGACGGCCGTGGGGCGGTATGAGGATGCAGCCCAGATGCTGCGTGAATTTGTGAGAGATCACGGGGATTGGCGCGAAGCGGCTACGGCGCGGCGGTGGTTGGAGCGGTTGACGGCTAGCGGGAAAATCCGCCCGAACTAGTATCAATGGGAACAGTCAGTCACGGGCGCGACAGAAAAGGTCTTGTGTCGCGGATGCCGGAACCCTCCACGATTGTGTAGATCGAATCGCCCGCAATATTTACAAGCGTCTCGACCTTGCCGCTTGGCCAGCGAATTTCTACCGTGTCGATTTTTGTGGATTTGCCCAGACCGAAATGGAGGCGGAGATCGTTTTGGGAGAGATAGCTGCCGCCGCCGCGGACTTCGGCGATTTGGCGGACACCTGCAGCGTGGATTGTTACGCGGGCGCCAATGGCGGCGCGATTGCTTCTTGTGCCGATTAGTTTGAAGAGGACGCGGTGATTGGGGGAGTTGTTCTTGTTGAGCAAGAGAGTGGGAGGTTCCCCGACATTGACCAGGACTACGTCGATGTTGCCGGTGTTGAAGATGTCGCCGAATGCAGCGCCGCGGCGGGATTTTAGCGGGAGTTCCGCGAGGCCGGCTTCTTTCCCGACTTCGTCGAAGGTGCCGTCGCGGTTGTTGCGTTCGAGAAAAATTGGCTGCCGGTAGTGCGGACCGTTTTCGAGGGAATCGATTTGTGGATAGACGTGACCGCAAGCAATCAGCAAATCGAGCCAGCCGCTGTTATCCATATCAAAAAAGCTGGTGCCCCAGCAGACGCCGGAATAACTCGGGCGTCCAACGCCGGAGGGCCAACTGACGTCCTCGAACCCGTTGGCGCCTGTGTTGCGCCAGAGAGCCTTGGGCTGCTCCTGGAACGTAGTGATGAAAAGACTGAAGCGGCCGGAGTGGTCGTAATCGGCGAAGTCGATGCCCATGTTTCCTAGCTGCGTGCCATCTCCGCTGAGAGAAACGCCCGAGAGCATGCCTACTTCCGAAAAAGTGCCGTTGCGATTGTTGTGATAAAGATAGTTGGGGACGGAATCGTTGGCGACGAGAAGATCGGGCCAGCCGTCGTTGTCGTAATCGGACCATTGGACGCCGAGGCCGTAGTAGCCGATTTTGTCGTGAACGCCGGCTTTCTGCGACACTTCCTCGAAAGTGCCGTCGCCGCGATTGTGGTAGAGAAGATCGCTTTCGCCCTCGAGGCCCCAGGGGCCGCACTGCACCTGGAGTCCTTTATATACGCAAAATTTGTTGCTGCCGGGGGTGGGCATGTGGTTGATGTCGACGTGGACATAGCGTGAAACGAACAAATCGACGTTGCCATCGCGATCGTAATCTCCCCAAGCCGCGCCGGTGCTGAAGCCGCCGCCGCGAACGCCGGCTTTTTCCGTGACATCCTCGAACTTGCAGCCGCCGAGGTTGCGGTAGAGAACGTTGCCGCCGTAGCCGGTGACGAAGAGGTCGAGCTTGCCGTCGTTGTCGTAGTCGGCGACGGCGACGCCCATGCCCCAGCCGAGGCGAGTGAGGCCGGCCTCCTTGGTGATGTCCTTGAAAGTGCCGCCGGGCTCCTGATGATAGAGAGTGACCATAGGATCGCCGCCTTTGAAGTAGCGGTCGACGGAGGAGCCGTTGACGGTGACGATGTCGAGACGGCCGTCGTCATCGCAATCGAAGAGGCCGGCGCCGCCGCTTATGGATTCGACGATGTAGCGCTTTTCTCCGGAGGAGATGTGAGAAACGGTGAGGCCGAGAGATTTGGCGATGTCGATGAATTTTGGGATAGGAGGAAAACCGCTACGGTTCGTTTTTCTTGCAGGCAGTTTCGAGGAGGGTGGAAGGGGAACCGTGGCGCTTTGCGCGCGCAAGGCTTGCGGTGACGCGGAACTTAAAATCAGAAGAACCGGAAAGAAAGTGTGAAGGCAGAGCCGGGAGCGGTAGCCAAGCATTCGAATCATTCTAACGCAAAGGATTTTTGGGCCCAAAGGAATCTCGCTCCGAACGACGGCTTTTGCGGAGCCGGCTGCAAGAGCGAATTGAGACCTGCCCCTGCTATACTCCGGATACGATAGATTTCCGCGCCCGGACGGGATCCGGTCCGATAGGTTCTGAATTGCGTTTCGAGATGCAAACAGGTTTGTCGAGGCCGTCCGAATGACACCAGCCCAGAAGAAGAAAGCCGGACCACTCCGGGAAAACAAGAAGGTCACACTCAAGACGGTGGCGCGCCATCTCGGCCTGGCAGCAGGGACGGTATCCGCAACGCTGAATAATTCTCCTGCTGCGCGGTCGATCCCGGAACACACCAAAAAACGCATTTTGGCCGCGGCACAGGAGCTGAATTACCGCCCGGATTTTTTTGCTCGGACGCTGCGGATGAGGCGCACCTTCACGATCGGGGTGATCGCGGAAGAGATCGGCGACGCCTACGGCTCGCAGGTGATCAGCGGGATCGAGAAGTACCTTGCACGGAAAAATTATTTTTTCCTGACTGTGGTGCACCGGCACGATCCCAATTTGCTGCGAACGTACTCGCAGATGCTCGTGGAGCGGGGAGTCGAAGGCATTATCACCGTGGACACCTCGATTCTGGCGGAACCGTCGTTGCCGACCGTCGCCGTCGCGGGACACCGGCAAATCGCGGGCGTGACAAACATTGTTCTGGACCACAAACGCGCCGCACGGTTGGCGCTCGAACACTTGAAAGAGCTGGGACATGAAAAGATAGCCTTCATCCAGGGACAAGTCTTCAGTTCCGATTCCGAGGATCGCTGGAATGCCATCACCGAAGTGGCGGGAGAACTCGAGATTCAAATCCTTCCAAAGCTCACGATCAGGATAGACAGCACGGTATCGACGCCGGAAGTGGGTTTTCCCGTCACAAAAGAATTGCTCGCGAGAAAAGAGCCGTTCACGGCGCTCTTTGCCTACAACGATATTTCCGCGATCGGAGCGACTTGGGCGCTTCGTGAAGCTGGTTTGCGCGTGCCACACGATGTGTCCGTCGTGGGCTTCGATGACATTCCGGGGGCCGCTTACGCCAATCCGGGGCTGACGACCGTGCGGCAGCCGCTGCTGCGTATGGGAGAAATTGCAGCGCAGACGCTGGTGAGCCAGATCGAAGAGCACGGGGAGTATGTTCCGGAGATCGCCATCGAGCCAGAGTTCGTGGTGCGCGAATCCACTGCGCGCCTGGCGCTGCCGCGAGTTGTGAATTCCAGAATCTAGGTTGCCGCCGGAATGTTCACGATCCAGATGGGCTATTCACGGCTCCTCCGGACTTTGCAAGAAATTCGCTCAGAAGCATGTGAAAGTGGTGGACGCCGTTTTCGCGTTTGACGGAGTAACGTCCACGGTCGTAGGTCGAAGAATTTAGCCCGCGCTGGACATGCCTGCAAAGCTCGATGTCTTCCTGCTGAACTTCATCGCTAAATGCAACAGCGCGTTGGATCCGTTCGCGAACTTTTTCGGAATGCACGTCGTGGAAGAACCACTCGAAGATAGTGAGCGTTTTATCGTGCGATAGCGGAACGATCAGGTTGGTGGAAAGATTGTCCGGGTAGATGTTGAGCATCAAATTGGGAAAAATCCAAAAATATAGAGCTTCCTGAAGGCCTGTCCCGGGCGGGTAGAAACGCCCGGCGGAATCTTCCGGCTTCATGGCGCGAATGGGAGCGAACTGCTGCGAATAGTAGCGATAGGTATCGGTGCGGTATTGGGCGTAATCGATTTCGCGCATCAGGCCGGGGTGGGCGATCGGAATGTGATAGCCCTCGAGATAGTTATCGACGTAGACCTTCCAGTTGCAATCGATGACGTAGTCGCGGCGTTCGACGGATTGCAGGCCTTCGAATTGGAAGCCGCGGGCTTGTTCGGGAATTTTGCCGAGATAGGTGGAGAGCGGCTCGGCGCTTTGATCGAAGTTGACGAAGATGAGCTCGTCCCAGGTTTCTAGGCGCAACGGCACCATGCCCATGGCGCTGCGGTCGAAGAATTCGACGCCCTCGATATCTGGCGTGCCGATCAGGCGACCATCAAGCGTGTACGTCCAGCCGTGATAGCCGCAACGGAGAACATTTTTGCAGCCGCTGCCTTGCGCGATGGGGCCGGCGCGGTGGCGGCAGACGTTGCTGAACCCACGGAGAGTGCCTTCCTTGTCGCGAACGATGACCACAGGTTCGCCGATGACGTCCGCGGTGAAAAAAGTTTCGGGATCCGCGATGGTACGCTTTGCGCCGTTCAATTCGCCGCAAGAAGTGTTGAGCGTTCCGACGAGTTGCCAGGTGCGGCGGAAGATGCGAGCTTTTTCAGCTTCGAGAATCGCGGGGTCGATGTAGTAGTTCGACGCGAGGGTGTGCGCGCACTCGATTTGTTCGTGGATGTCGGGGCGGAGGGCCATGGGGGAAGTTTACAGTCGAACGTGGAAAGTGGAAAGTTCAGTGGAGAGTGAGTGGTAGCGAGGAGCGTGAAGGGAAATGAAGGATGAAGCAAGAGAAAGACCCACGGTCAAAAAACGAGGTTGGGGCACCCCGCGGTTTCATTTCCAGTTGGGGAAATTTCTTGCGGACAGGAGAGCAACTCCATTGAGCAATAGCAGCGCGAAACCACAACTTAGCAAGGAAAGAGCATCAGCCTGCAGTCGCCCGCTCAAGAGAAGGAACAGCACGGATACTAAGTTGAAGAGCAGGAACCACAGTTTCTTGCCTACCAATTGATGCAACGTCCGCATGCAGGTCGGGCGACTCAACTGCGTCGGCGATTCCTTCTTTATTTAAGCCGAAACACACTGAGAGCATACCACTTCTTTAATTTACCCCCAGTGTGGTACCTAGGAGCGCGCAGACTTTAGAGGTTGCTACTCAGAACCTTCGGGTTTCCTGGCGGGACCACCGCTCGACTACGATTTTGGATTCGGTGAAGAATTCGACGGCGTCGCGGCCCTGCCCGTGGAGAATGCCGAAGAAACTTTCCTTCCAGCCGCTGAACGGGAAATACGCCATGGGCGCGGCGACGCCAATGTTGATGCCAATGTTTCCGGCGGGAGCTTCGTAGCGGAATTTGCGGGCGGTCGCGCCACTGGTGGTGAAAAGCGAGGCCTGGTTGCCGTAGGGGCTGCGGCGGAGAAAGTCCATGGCTTCGTCGATGGAGTTGGCGTGGACGAGGCTGAGGACGGGGCCGAAGATTTCTGTATTTGCCAGCGAACTGGACGATGGAAGGCCATCGAGGACCGTGGGAGTGACGAAATTGCCGGACTCGTGATTGGGAATTTTGGTTTTGCGGCCGTCGAGGATTGCTTTGGCGCCTTCGCCCACTCCGGCCGTAATTAAGGACTCGATGCGCTGTCTGCTGTCGGGGGAGATGACGGGGCCCATTTGGACGCCAGAGTCGAGGCCGTTTCCTACTTTGATGTTCGATGCAGCGTGGGCGATGGAGTCACGAAAGGTTTTTTGGGCTTCGCCGATGGTGACGGCGACGCTCACGGCGAGGCAGCGCTGACCGGCGCAGCCGAACGCGCTATCGCTGATGATTTGCGTGGCGAGCTCCATGTCCGCATCGGGAAGAACGATGACGTGATTTTTTGCGCCGCCCTGGCATTGCATCCGTTTCCCTGCGGCGGCGGAGCGCGTGTAGACATGCTTGGCGACAGGAGTGGAGCCGACAAAGCTAACGGCGCGGACCTGTGGATGATCGCAGAGCGCGTTGACAACATCGCGGCCGCCGTTCACCAGATTGACGACGCCTTTGGGGAGGCCGGTTTTTTCCAGCAGCTCGATGGCGCGGCAGAGGCTGAGCGGAACGCGCTCGGAGGGCTTGATGATGAAGGTGTTGCCGCAGGCGATAGCGTAGGGCAGGAACCAGTAGGCGATCATCGCGGGGAAATTGAAAGGAACGATGGCGGCGACAACGCCAAGCGGCTGTCGGATTTGCATTTCATCCACGCCGGGAGTCACGTCCTCAAGGTTGTAGCCCTGCATCATCATCGGAATGCCGCAGGCGACTTCGACGTTTTCGATACCGCGCCGGAGTTCGGCTTTGGCTTCTGCGAAAGTTTTTCCATTTTCGACGGTGATGAGTCGGGAAAGTTCGTCGATGTGTTCTTCGAGAAGATTCTTGAGCTTGAACAGATATTGGACACGTTCGCCGGGCGGAGTACGGCGCCACGCGGGAAAAGCGTCGGCGGCAGCCTGGACGGCAGCATCGACGTCGGCAGTAGTCGACATTGGCGTGCGAGCGATGAGTTCGCTGGTGGCGGGATTGGTGACGTCGTAATAATCCTTGGAAGAGGAACGGCGCCAACCGCCGTTGATGTAGTTCTGAAGCTCGGTGACTTGCGTGGTTACGGCACTGCTCATGACTTGCTCCTTGGCGCTTGTAATGAAAAGAGGTTGAATACAGCGTCAGCTATCGAGAATTTCCGCGTCTATGTAGTTTACCAAAGAAACGTGGGGCTGACGGCAAACACAAAGTGCTCCCCGTGAGTAAAGACCTCATGCAGTGACTGGTTCGCGCCGTTTCAACCTGGGGAGCTCTTTGATAAATTTTCCGGTTTTTTCCTGGGCGAGGCGGAGGTCATAGAGGCTCTGGAGGTTCAGCCAAAACTGTGCGCTGGTTCCAAAAAAATGGGCGAGACGCAGAGCGGTGTCACCAGTAATTGATCGCGTACCATTTAAGATTTGCGTCACGCGGTTGGTCGGCACGTCTAGTTTTCGTGCAAGCTCAGACGCACTCATACCGAGCGCATCCAGTTCTTCCGCTAAGTGTTCACCCGGATGAATAACAATGACTCTCATCGTGGTTCTCCTAGTGATAGTCAACAATTTCGACGTGCATTGGACCAGACGATTGGCTGGGCCACTTGAAACAAATCCGCCATTGATCATTAATACGGATGCTGAACTGACCCTTGCGATCTCCCAGCAACGCTTCGAAACGATTGCCTGGTAGTGCCGCAACGTCTCTCAAGGATGTAGCCGAATCCAGACGATCGAGTTTTAGGCGTGCGGAGCGTTCAAACCCCGAGAATGACTTGACCCGTTTGCCGGCGGCGAAGTCTTGAGTCCGCTTGCCCCGAAAGCTGACGATCACTTTCTAAGGATGTCAAAATATACGAGTTACGTCAAGCGTAACGAAACAACAAGCCTAAAGTAACGAATGTTTTTTTGAGGGAGGGCCCTGATAGGCGCGGTTCGCGAGCCAGGTGATCGTAGCCAACATGCCCAGCCAACCAAGGGCGCGCATGGCGTGACCGATTTGTTGATCCCGTGCGAGCACTCCCCATTGCGCGAAAAGAATCGTCCAGTCGCTCTCCTCCGAGCCGACGAGTGGCAGTGCGGCCGTCCGGGCGTCGGACATGTACGTGCCGATATACAGAAAATTCTCGAAGAACCAGAAGCTGCAGAAGGCTACTGCGGTTGTTTCGCGCTTCCACCAGAAATAAGCGGCGCACAACAGCGGTACGAGCAGTTCGCCGAGCGTGCCGCCGAGAATCATGATGGTGTGTCCGAACCAACTGAAGAAAAAGTGGCCGCCTTCGTGAATGATCAAATTAACGTAGTCGATGAAGAGAAAACCGGCGTGATCGGCGGCTGCGTACAGCAGGAAGAGGAGATAGAAAATAATCCAAGCGATACCGGCGACGCGAGAGACAGGTTTCAACTCCGGGAAATCGTCATTAAAGAATGACATGTGAAGAGACTAGCGCGGAAGCGATGCGAGAGCCTCGTAAGCGGCGCCGAGGAGCGGAGCGGATTCGTTGAGTACGACGGAAACCGGAATGTTGCTCAAGAGGCCTTCAAATCTCCACTTATCGCGAAACGCTGCAAAGAATGTACCGTCCTTGATCTTCTCGATGATTTTGACGGCGATGCCGCCAGCCACGTAAACGCCGCCGAGCGCGAGAACTTTAAGAGCAAGATTCCCCGCCTCGGAGCCATAGATCGCGGTCCATAGATCCAAAGTGTTGGCGCAGACTGGGCACTCTTTGGAAAGTCCGAGCCTGGTAATTTCCGGAGCCGGATCCATGCCGGGGTCCTCGAAAGAATGATGGATTACATTGGGGGCAAGGAACTCGTGAAGCATGCGGAACCCGCGGCCGGAGAGGATGAGCTCCCAACTGACTTGCGGATAGCGGCGGCGCATGAATCGCAAAAGCTCAATCTGCTGCTCCGTGTGCGGCGCGAAATCGGAATGCCCGCCTTCGGAAGGCACAACGCGGTAGCGGCCGCCATCCCAAACAAGTATGGACTGGCCCAAGCCGGTCCCGGCAGCAAGGAGCGCGCGTGTTCCGCCGTGCTCCGGTTTGCCGGGATTTAGCACACAGAACTCTTCCGGCGCGAGATGCTCAATGCTGTGCCCGGTGGCCCCCAGATCATTCATTAGAATCACATCCGCGAGCTTCAGTTCGCTGGCCAAAATCTCCGCATCGACGGTCCACGGAAGGTTCGTGGCGCGAACGCTATTGTTAATGACCGGGCCAGCGACTCCAAAGCCCGCGGCGCGGATGCGCCCCGTCGTGAGGTGAGGAGCAGCTTGCAGAGAAAATTCGCGAACGATCAGATCAAATTGCGCAAAATCCTTGCTGGCAAACCGCTGCTTGAAGACGGCAGTTAGCTTGCCGTCCTTTTCGGAGAAAAGCGCAAGATTACATTTCGTGCCGCCAACGTCACCCGCAAGAATCACTTTTTCCCCCCGTCCTGCGGCCGTTCGCCATCGCTACTCGGGTAAAGAATCATGGGTTGTACCACTGCCTGCTGTCACGCTCGAGCAAAAGATCCGCTTCGCGCGGGCCCCAGCTTCCCGCGGAGTATTCCGGGACTTTCGCGCTTCTCGCGGCGCCCCAGACATCAAGAATGGGGTCGACGAGCGCCCAAGCGGCTTCAACATTATCGCCGCGGTCGAACAGCGTGGCATCGCCGCGCAGGCAATCGTTCACCAGGGTGGCATACGCGCTGCGCGAAGCCTCGCCGAAACCCTCCTTGTAGCTGAAGTTCATGTTTACATTGCCGATGCGCATCTCGGTTCCCGGGCGCTTGGCTCCAAAGGAGACCGAGATTCCCTCTTCAGGCTGAATGTTGAGGACGAGACGATTCGGTTCAATTTCACGATCGCGGAAAACGATGTGCGGCGCGCACCGGAATTGGATGACGATTTCCGTACTGCGCTTGGCGAGGCGTTTGCCGGTGCGTAGATAAAAGGGGACGCCCGCCCATCGCCAGTTGTCGATCAGCAATCGGGCCGCTACAAAAGTTTCCGTGCGAGAAGCCTGGCTGACTCCTGGTTCCTCGCGATAGCCCTGCAAGCGCTTGCCATCTAACTGGCCGGGGGCGTACTGGCCGCGAACTACAGACTGCGCGACCATCTCCAGATTAAACGGGCGGATGGACTGCAAGACTTTGAGCTTTTCGTTTTGGACGGAAGTGGCGTCAAAAAAAGCCGGCGGCTCGACGGCGACCAGCGAAGTGAGCTGCAGCACGTGGCTTTGGATCATATCGCGCAGCGCGCCCGTGGTTTCGTAGAAGCCCCCGCGCCGTTCGACTCCGAGTGTTTCCGCTGCCGTGATTTGCACACAGTCGACGTAGTTGCGGTTCCAAAGCGGCTCGAAGATCCCGTTGCTGAAGCGCAGGACCAGCAGATTCTGGACGGTGTCTTTGCCAAGATAGTGATCGATGCGGTAGACCTGCTGTTCTTCGAAGACATTGAGAACGATTTTGTTGAGTTCCTTGGCGGTGGCGAGATCGCGGCCGAAAGGCTTTTCAATAATGATGCGCACCCACGTGTTCGGAGCGGTCGGGCGCGAGAGGCCCGCGCGGCCGAGCTGCTCGACAATGTGAGGATAGACTTCCGGCGGAGTCGAAAGGTAGAAAAGGCGGTTGCCGCTGAGCTTTTTTTCGGCCTCCAGTTCCGTGAGGCGCTTGCCGAGTTGGGCATAGGCCTGCGGGTCCGAGTAATCGCCGGAGCTGTAATGGAGACATGAGGCAAAGTCGTCCCACTGCTTGGGATCAACCGGTCCAAGCTCAGACATAGTTTTGGCGGCTTCGCCGGTGGTGGCGCGAAAGTTCTCGTCGCTCATCGGTGTGCGCGCGAAACCCACGATGACGTAGCGGGAGCCGAGGGAATTGTGAGTGGCGAGGTCGAACATCGCAGGGATAACTTTGCGCTTGGCCAAATCTCCAGAGGCGCCAAATAACACCACCGTGCAGGGTTCTGCCGTACCGCCATAGAGACTTCCAGATCGGTTGGTGTCCTCAGCCATTGGTCCCCTCAACTCGGTTGTTCATCTGTCTCGCCTCAGCGATGGCGGAGGAAACTATACCTCAACGCCAAGATTTCTAAGTTCTGTACGCAATTGCTGGGCGTTTTGGTGGTGAATCACACCCATCCCCAAACGTCGGGGGCTCTCAAGATTTATCGGCCGATCATCGATGAATACGCATTGCTCCGGCGGCCGTTGCGTGACCTCGAGAGCGATGCGAAAGATCGTTTCTTCGGGTTTGCGCGAACGGACATAGCAGGAGCTAAAGAAGACCGCAAACTCTCGGCGTAAATGAAAAGTCTCGATGCGGTACTGGTTGAGCTCAAGTGGCTCATTGTTGATGGAACCGATGAAATACTTGCCGGTGCGTGCGGCATCAGCCAGCACCGCGCGGGTATCAGGATATTCTTTCGACTGCGCCAACATGAAGGCGGTAAAGTCTTCGCGGCGAAACGATCGGGCGCGATAGAAAAGCGTTCGGTCGAGATACTCGTTCAGCGTGATCTGGCCGCAATCGAAGGCCGGAAAAGCGAGGTCGTGCCGGTCTTGAAATTCTTCGTAATCGAACTTGAATGTGGTGGCGGCTTCAAGGCGTGAGCCCCGGTCCCAGCCGTTGGTAAGAATAACTCCGCCGATGTCCCAGAACAGCGTCGTGATCGTGGCCAAAGGCGCGGCTCCTCCGCTGGTAGTGCCGATCGTGCCGTAAGGGTATCCATAATAAACGTTTCGCGCTTAGAAAACACGTAAATGGCGTGTTTCAATCGGTTCAACACGGGGAGGGCATAAACCAGGACTACCCATATCCCGTCGCAAATAACGGGGATTGGCAGTCTACCGGTGTGTTATTCCGCGTCGAGTCGTTTGACGATTCTAGAATACTTGTTACTCGTTCGGATTCGGGTTTGGTTTCGGCGTTGGGTTCGGCGCCGGGTTCGGGGGCTTAACTTCCGTCTTGGGTTGGATGGAGATTAGCTCGACTTCGAAAACCAGGGTTGCGTCGGGACCGATGCCGCCGCCGGGGCCGCCGCGAGGGCCGTAGGCAAGATCCGGCGGAATGAAAAGTTGCCACTTCGAGCCGACGGGCATGAGCTGGAGCGCCTCTGTCCAGCCTTTGATGACTCTGCTGAGGGGAAATGTGGCCGGCTGGCCGCTCTTGTAGGAGCTATCGAATTCCGTGTTGTCGAGGAGAGTTCCTTTGTAGTTGCAGACGACGGTGTCCGTGGAGGTGGGCTTGGGACCCGTTCCTTCCGTCAGGATTTTGTATTGCAAGCCACTCGGAAGCGTCACAACTCCCTCTTTGGTTTTGTTTTCAGCCAGAAATGCTGCACCTTGTGTTTTGTTGGCTTCTGCCAGCGCCAGATTTTTCGCTTCTTGCTTTTTGCGGAGGTCGGCCTCAAAAGCGGCCATCGTTGCTTTCGCTTCGTCGTCCGTGAGCAGTGGTTTGGCGCCGGCCAATCCATCCTTCAATCCGCGCAGGAGAATGTTTGGATCAATGTCGACGGAACCCTTGTGCATGCTCCTGCCGATATTCAGGCCTATCGCGTAGCTGGCTTTGTCCTTCTGCGTTTGGAGCGCCAGAACGGTCGGCTTTTTTGCCGTGGTGGAACCGGGCTTTGCCGCGGGAGGGCTTGGGAGTCGTCTTTGCTGCCGGAGTTTGTGGGGTCTTGGCCGGCGGAGTTTGCTGCGCCTGAGCGTTGCCAAAGGCGATCATCCCTGCCGCTACTGCCGTGAGCACTAAAGTGAATGGTCTTCGCATTGTTGTATTGTCACACTGGTCTGGCGCGTCCGCAAACGGCCATTCTCCGCTGATGGCGTAGGAATGGTTAATGAACCGCCTGCGAGCGCTTCCCAGGGCTGGCGCGCACTAGGCAATTCTCCAAAGTTGCAGTATGTTGAGAATTGGCAATCCGAACGAGGTGATTCGAATGGCGAATGAGTCTTGCGATCCCGCTCCCGCACCCAGCGAACCTGTAAAGCCCGGAACGAGGATGGTCATGTGCGTGAAATTCGGCAAGGAGATGCCGGGTCTGGATCGGATTCCCTGGGCCGGGGATCTGGGCAAGCGCGTTTTTGAAAATGTTTCCAAGGAAGCATGGAAGCTGTGGATTGAACATTCCAAGATGATCATGAACGAGTACCGGCTCAATCCCATCGACCCGAACTCCCAGAAGATCATGGGAGAGCAAATGGAAGAGTTTTTCTTTGGCGCTGGCGCCAAACTGCCCGAGGGCTACGTAGCTCCTAAAGCCAAAGGCTAGCTCCCCGCGGCGGGCAGGCTGCCCGTCACGGGATGTTCGACGGGCAAGCGCGGGATCAATGCAAAGTGCAGCTTCGCGTGGGAAGTGCGGAGCGCTTTCTCAACTTCCTCGGGAGTTTCGGCGCTCGCGAATAAAAAACCCAAATAACTCGAGCCTTCCGGCCAGGCGGCGATGTAGTCGTGCAGGCGCGCCGTGATTTCAAGCGAGGTGACTCCGGGGACGTTTCGCGCGGCGGCTTCACCTTCGATTTTCTCCAGGACGCCGCTCTTGGGGACGGGGATCATCATCACGCCGGAGGCCGATTGTTCCCGCGGCCAATCACTACCGGGCAAACCGAGCGTGTGGCGCAAGAGCAGTTCTTCGAGGCCGATGGTTGGGCCGTCGGCTGCGGGGCAAATCGTAGCGCGCGCGCGCAAAGACCGCCGATAGGGCGCGGGGCAACTTCGAGCGGCCAGATGCCGTCGTCGTTAATGCGGAATTCCGCGTGAATTGGGCCGTGCGATAGTCCGAGCGCGCGGACAGCATCTACGGCACAGCGTTTGATTTCGTGCTGCTGCGAATCGGAAAGGCGCGAAGGCGTGACGTAGATGGTCTCTTCGAAATAAGGTCCTTCGAGAGGATCCGGTTTGTCAAAAATCGCGAGGATCCGGAGTTGACCGTCCGTCAGCAAACCCTCGACGGCCACTTCCCTTCCCGGAATATATCCTTCGACAAGAATCTGGTCGAGATTAGGCTCGCGGGTCGCGCGGATTTCCGGCGATTCGAGCAAACGGCGGATTCGCGCGGCGGCGGAGATGAATTCCTCCCGGGAATTTGCGCGCACTACGCCTTGGCTGGCGGAGAGTGAGAGCGGTTTCAAGACGCAAGGATAGGAAATGCCGAGCAGAGCGGGCTCTGGCGCGGGATGCAGTGAGATGGACCGAAACCACGGGACGCGCAGGCCCGCGTCGCGAAAGACTTCGCGCATGCGCAATTTGTTGCGGCAGGCTTCGACTGCGGCGGGATGGTTGTAAAGAATGCCTAGGCCGCGCGCGGCGTAAGCGGCAGCAACGGCGGGACGGTCGCCGAGGGCGAGAATTCCGCCGATGTTTTGTCCACGGACAACTTCAAGGACCGCATGGGCCGCCGCTTCCGGCGATTCGAAATGAACGGGAATCGCGCGGTCGCCCCAGGGATCATCGAGCTGGTGACAGCGATCGGTAACAAACACGAGATCGACGCCGAGCTTTTGCGCGGCTTCGTCGAAGCTGCGGATTTGATACCCGAGTTTGGAAGTGAAGATGAGGAGTCTCGCCATTTGATTCTGTTTAGAAACGCGCGCAGGGCTCGCCGTTAAACGTAACTTGCAGTGCCCGGGATCGGTTCTTCCGTCCTCTTCGAGACCTGGCCGATGGAGACAAACTGTTCGCGCGTTGGCTCGGCGCAGCAATACCACGGCTCGCTGAGAAATGGTATCGCGACCGGAGAGGTGTGCGAGGTTTGAATGTTCGGGGCATCGAGCCCGGCAGCAGCATGGGTGGCTTTCCAGATGCGCTCGAAGACTGTGCTACGAGATTCTTTTCTGCGATCACCCTCCGCCGCGATGGCCTGCACCGTTTCGCTCAGGGCGTCGACGCGCGGGTCGGCATGCTTCCATGGATAAAAGAGCGACTGCGGATCAAAAGACCCGACGTTGCCGCGGACTTCATCCAATTCCAGCAGCCGGGAGCCTTCTGGAATGAGCAGGCGGATGCCGAGCTGGATGGGGGCGACGTTTTCGATTAGAGATTCGGCCTGTAAAACGCGGAGCAGATCGAGATAACTTTCGAGCGTTGTCCATTGCGTGAAAGGAACAAAGGTTGGGTGAAGAATCATGCCCAGCGCGCGGAAAGAGTGGACGACATGGAGAAAATCCTCGCGATTGTGGCCTTTGTCGAGAGCACTGGAGAACCGCGTCATCGAGATATTCGACGGCGCTAATGACGAACAGGCAGCCGGTGTCCTTAGTTTTGGCAAATGCGCTTCGTACTTTTTCAAGTGCTCGATTTTTATGGTGACATCGTAGGTCACACGGGGGAACTCGGCGTGAAATTCCTCGACAAGATCCATGGCGTGGCGGATGCCGTTGAAAAAATCCGGATCGCCGAAGGAAATGTGCTGCGCGCCGGCGGCGACTTGTTGGCGGATGTCTTCCATCACAACTTCGCGGCTGACGATGCGAAACACGCCTTTGTAGACAGGGACGATGGGGCAATGGCGGCAAAGGTGTTTGCAGCCGCGACTGGCTTCTGTTGAACCCACGAGGCGGAAGCCGCCGCCGGGCATGACGAGGTGAGCGTAACTCTCGATGGGCGGCATATCCGAGCGGTCTGGAACTTCGAAGGCGAGCCGCTCGAGCGATACGATTGGTTCCGTCTGCGGCAATGTCGTTGAAGCGGTCACCGCTTTGCAGGCGCTCGGCGAGTTGCACAAGCCCTCGCTCGAATTCGCCGCCGAGAATGGTTGCGACGCCGAGCGTTCGCAGATACTCCGCATTCATCGGCGCGTAAAGGCCGTAGCAACACAAATGAGCGTGCGGATTCAGTTCGCGCAATTGCGGGAGCAGTTTTGCGGCGAGACGCGTGGCCGTATGCATCGGCAAGTAGATGGCGATCAAGCCCGCGGCGCAAACGGCGCTCTCGTCCAGAGACTCACGGGAAAGGTCGAGGCAGACGACAGCATGGCCGCGTTTGCGAAGCCAGGCCGCGGGAGAAGCGAGGCCAAACGGCTGCCGGCCCAGTTCGTAGGTCGAGATAAGAACGATATTCACGATTTAAACAGTATAGCTGGCTGTCCGCCGCTGGGAATCGATTTCAGTTATCATGGTAGGTTCTGGCTTAATCGAAAGGACCGAGAGAATGGCCATCGCCGCAGGGAATTCCTTCGGAACGCGCGACAAACTACACGTGGGCGCGCAAACGTTCGACATCCACCGGCTCGAATTGCTTGAGAAAAAGATCTCTTGCCATTTGACGAAGCTGCCGTTCTCGTTGCGGATCCTTCTCGAAAATCTTGTGCGCTGCGAAGACGGGCGATTTGTCCGGCCCGATGACATTCGCGCCCTGGCGAACTGGACGCCGGGAGCCGCGGAAAAAGAGATTGCTTTCATGCCCGCGCGCGTGCTGCTTCAGGATTTTACCGGCGTGCCCGCCGTGGTCGATCTGGCCACGATGCGCGAAGCCATCAAACGCATGGGAGGCAATCCCCGGCAGATCAATCCACTTTTCCCCGCCGAGCTGGTGATCGATCATTCCGTACAGGTTGACAGTTTCGGCAAATCGAATTCTTTCGATTTGAACGCCGAGCTGGAATTCCAGCGCAACATCGAACGTTACGCCTTTCTTCGTTGGGGACAGACAGCGTTTCAGAATTTTAAAGTCGTTCCGCCGGATACCGGCATCTGCCATCAAGTGAATCTCGAATACCTCGCGCGGGTGGTGTGCGCAATGCCTTCGGGAAACAGGGTTGAGGCCTATCCTGATTCCGTGGTGGGCACGGATTCGCACACGACGATGGTGAATGCGCTCGGGGTGTTCGGTTGGGGTGTGGGAGGAATCGAAGCAGAGGCGGCGATGTTGGGCCAGCCGTCTTCGATGCTGATTCCCGATGTCGTCGGGTTCCGTTTGCACGGAAAACTTCGCGCAGGTGCAACGGCGACGGACTTGGTTTTGACTGTGACGGAAATGCTGCGCAAGAAAGGAGTCGTCGGCAAATTTGTTGAGTTCTGCGGGACGGGGCTTTCCAGCCTGAGCGTGCCGGACCGCGCGACGATTGCGAACATGGCGCCGGAGTTTGGAGCGACGATGGGCTTCTTCCCCGTCGATGCGGAAACGCTGGCATATCTGCAATTCACCGCCCGTAGCGCGGAGCAAATCGCTCTCGTCGAAGCGTATTGCAAAGAGCAGATGCTTTTTCGCACGGATGAGATGGCGGACCCGGTTTTCAGTGACAAACTGGAATTGGATCTTGGAACCGTGGAACCGACGGTCGCGGGACCGAAGCGCCCGCAAGACCGCGTGTCGTTGCGCAATGCCAAGAGTTCCTTCACGAAAGTCATGGAAGGAATTCCGGAAAAGCATATTGCAGTGAAGAACAACGGGGACTCGTTCGATCTTTCCAGCGGAGCTGTGGTGATCGCGGCCATCACGAGTTGCACAAACACTTCGAATCCTTCGCTGATGCTGGGAGCAGGGCTGCTGGCCAAGAAGGCCGTTGAACGCGGGCTGCGCGTGAAGCCCTGGGTAAAGACCAGCTTCGCGCCAGGTTCGAAAGTTGTGAGCGATTATCTCGCGAGTTCGGGACTGATGACTTATCTCGAACAACTGAATTTTCACCTCGTCGGTTATGGTTGCACGACGTGCATCGGAAATAGCGGGCCGCTGCCCGAGGCAATTGGCGCGGCGATCAAGGACAACAACCTGATGGCCGTTGCCGTGCTGAGCGGCAATCGAAATTTCGAAGGACGGATTCACCCGCTGGTGCGCGCGAATTATTTAGCTTCACCTCCGCTCGTCGTGGCATACGCTCTTGCAGGCCGCATGGACGTGGACTTAACGACCGAATCGCTCGGTCCCGACGCGACGGGGAAACCCGTTTACCTGCGGGACGTTTGGCCGACGCCAGCGGAAATCGAAAAAACGGTGCGCGAATCGGTGACGAGCGAAATGTACGCCAAAGAATACAGCAACGTGTTCGAAGGCGACGCGCATTGGAAGTCCATGCCCGTTCCTGAAGGCGACCTGTACCAGTGGGACCCGAAGTCTACCTACATTAAGCAGCCGCCGTTTTTTGAGAACATGCCGAAGACGCCGCCGGCGCTCGCGGATATTCACGGCGCGCGCGTGCTGGCAGTTCTCGGCGACAGCGTAACGACAGATCACATTTCGCCGGCGGGATCGATTGCGATCGATTCGCCGGCGGGAAAATACCTGATCGCGAGCGGCGTGAAGCCGCACGAATTCAATTCGTACGGAGCGCGGCGCGGAAATCATGAAGTGATGATGCGCGGAACGTTTGCGAACATCCGGCTGCGCAATCAACTTGCCCCCGGCACCGAAGGCTGCTGGACGCACTACTTGCCGGGCAACGAGAAGATGCCGATTTACGATGCCGCGGTAAAGTACCGCGAAGCAGGAGTGCCGCTGGTCGTGCTCGCGGGCAAAGAGTATGGGTCCGGGTCATCGCGCGATTGGGCCGCGAAAGGGACGCGGCTGCTCGGCGTGCGAGCCGTGATCGCGGAGAGCTACGAGCGCATCCACCGGAGCAATTTGGTGGGCATGGGTGTCCTGCCGCTGGAGTTTAAGGCCGGCGAAAACCGCGAAACGCTCGGATTGACGGGGCACGAAGTATTCGAGATCGATGGCGTGGCGTCGCTCTCTCCCAAGAAGGCGATCACTGTGCATGCCAAAGCGGACGGCGGTCCGGCGAAAACTTTTAGCGTGATCGCGCGCGTTGATACGCCGGAGGAAGTTTCCTACTACCATCACGGCGGCATTCTGCAGTATGTATTGCGACAGATGCTCTGAGCCGCAATTTCCAATTTTGCGCAAATGAATCGATAAAGTGACTCGTGACTGGTGACTCGTGCAAAGAGCGCCAAGAGCCGGGTCCAGGCTTCGAAATTTCCCGCAAGATCCTGCACAAATAGTTAGGCGCGTCCTTCCCTTTTTTGCGCCATGACGAGGCCGCGTGGAGTCGGCAAGAGAAGCACGGAGATCAGGCCTTCGGCTTCGAGCTTTAGCGCGCCTTCGCGAACCGTTTTCATCAGCGAACTTGCGTCGTGCATGAGGATAAGGCCGTGTGGGTTCATCTGCGGGAGGAACTTGCGCACCTCCTGCTCGCGGAGCGGTGCGTCGCTATCGCAAAAGAGCAAATCGATAGCTCCGTCGATTTTCATATCCAGGCTGGATTCGTTGCGCGCGTCAATCCACTGGCCGAGGCCGGAGTTAGCGAAGCGCTGCTGCGCGGCTGCGAAGACTTTGGCGTCGTACTCGCAAGTGATGACGCGGCCGAAGCCATTGGATTTGAGCCCTTCGGCGATACGCAGCGTGCTCAACCCGGAAAAAGTGCCGGTCTCGACGATGAGCTCCGGCTTGATGGTGGTGACGATCGCCTTCAAGAAATCGAGGACTTCGACTTCGGCACTCATCGAATCGTACATGTGCCAGCGTTCGGGGTGCGGGCATTCGGGCGTGGGGCGGTGATATTCCGGCTGGAGAATGTCACCGCGCGAAGCGATGTGCTCTACGATGCGATGCTCTTTTCTCTGGCCGTGGAATTGGCTTTTAATACGCCAAAGTAACACCGCGCCAAGGAGGATGGAGACAACGCTTGCCGCCTGGGCGTTGGACATACCGAAAAACGAACGCGGATTGATGCGAATCATTTCCACGAGAAAACGAGCGATACCGGTGAGAATCAGATAATTGCAAAAAATCTCGCCCTTGGCTTTCGGACCCTTGAGGGCCTTCGTGCCCATATGCCAGAGAAACGCGGCAATCGCGAGCCAGATGAAAAACTCGTAGAGCGGAGTGGGATGCACGCGCTCCGTCGTCGGCACTAGCCCGTTCGGAAAACTCATGCCCCAAGGAAGCGAAGTCGGTATACCGTAGTCGCCATCGCCCGAGAGAAGACATCCGATGCGTCCGATGCCGTAACCGACTGCTGCGGCGGGCGAGCAGATGTCCAAAAATTCGAGCAGAGGGATTCTTGACCGACGCGCCAGAACGAGCAGCGCAATAAATCCGCCCAGAAAACCACCGAACCAGGCGAATCCATACCGGCTTAAGATTTGCGGCCAGGGATCAGCGAAGAATTCGTGGGGACTTTCAAGAACGTGGTAGAGCCTTGCGCCAATCAAGCCTGCTAGACCGGCGATTCCGATGATGAGAAAACCTTCGTCCTTTTCGCTTCGGGCAGAAATGCTTTGGAGCTGCGATCTGCGGCGGTTGAAATCGGCCTGCAAGACATAGGCGGAAACAAGCATAGCGGTGGCGACCATCAAACCAAACGTCGGGATAGATACTGGTCCGAGATGGAGGAACGGAATCATGGAAGTACGCGGCAAAAAGGCCGACGAGAGTATACACGACGCCACAAGTGCGTCCGGTGTTCTAGGGCTGCCGGGTGCGGAGCGTTGTGAACGAGAGGCACCCCCACCCCGGTTTTTTTGTAAGTGTTCATTCTAAAGGGTTTTAAGCCCTGTGTTTTGGAAGTGCGGATTCCAAAGGCGTTACGGGTGTGTTTTGCGTAAGTGCGGATTCTAAAGGAGATAGAGACAGGGGCAGGGTATTTCGAGGATTTGGGTTGGAAGGAGTGAGTTACCCCCCTGGGTTGTTTTTTGTAAAGATGTGATTCGATGGAAGTTAGAGGGTAGGGGTCTGCAAAAGATATGATTCTAAAGAAGATAGTGGGTGGTCGGTTGTGAATAGTGGTTAGTGAGCGGGGAAGAAGAAAGGAGGACCGGCTACGGAAGGTCTCGGAAAGGGGGTGGAGCAGGGACGAGATTTGGCTGAGCGACACGATACATGATATCATGGAAGTGGATTACTGTCAAGGTACAGTACCTGGGTACTTATCATTCGAATGAGACGCAGGGAAGTTGAGGAGTTAGAAGGAGTTGGCGGGAATTTTGAAGTTTGGTGAGACAGTGAGACGAGGCTTGGGGGAACAGTACGTAGACTGCGGAAGAGAGAGTCAAAACACCAAGGTGCAAAACCGCACCTGGGGCACGCGGCGTGCTCACATGCGGACCTCAGCCCTGCCGCAGCACCTCGGCTGGGTTCGAGCGGGCTGCGGCCCGGGCCGGGAAGTAGCAGCCCGCCGCTGCAGCTAGCGCCAGTAGCACGACAGCTACGGCGATCGGCTCCGCCGCCTGCCAAACGGCCATGGGGCCAAGCCACTTCTCCAGCAACGGTCTCTGGCCCAGCGCCACCGCCACGCCGAACCCCGCGCCCACCATAACCGCGAGGGCCAGTTCGGACGTCACACTCCAGGCCAGCCGGCTGGAGGGCGCACCGAGCGCCGTGCGTATGGCAAGCTCGTGCCGCCGAGCCGCCACCGTTGCCGCGGCTACGGCGTACACTCCTTGGACGCTCATCCCGAGACCTAGCAACGCCAACAGAAGCATACCTGCCATGCGCGCCAGCGGTCTCGTCAGCGTCGCCTGCCAGCGCGCCTGCATGGTCGAAACATCCGAAATCGTCGCCGGGATCGCCATTCCGGCCAAAGCCTGTGGGGCGAGCGCGGCGACGACGCGCGGCGAGCCTGCCGTGCGCAGAATCACCTCGCGGCAGAAGTTCCCTGACTGCGCCTCTGGCAAATAGACCGTCGGAACCGGCTTCTGATTCCAGAAGCCAGTGAAATTCGCAGCCACGCCGACGATTTTGTAACTGCTTTCGGGTTTTCGTCCGAAAGCGATCTGCGAACCTACCGCCTGCTCCGGAGAGTTCCAGTTCAGCTCGGCCACGTCCAAGCTGATAATCGCCACCATCTCGCCGCCGCTGTGATCGGTGTCGTCAAAGCCGCGGCCGAATAGGATCGGAATCCCGAGTGTGCGGAAGTAGCTGGGCGAAACGGACATGGGCAAGGTGGCTTCCCGCGCGGTGTCAGCCGCATCCTCCCGCTTCACAAAGGAAACGGGAAAACCGGTCGGCGGAAACAGGTCTACCAGTGTGATCGCCTGCGTGCCCGGCAGCCCCTCCAACCGCGACAGCACTTGCTTGTTGAAGTCTGCTGCAAGGGCCTCGGTAAGGCTGACGTCGTCAGGTGGGCTAACCGACAGCAACACGGTGCGGCGCGGCGCCGGCCCGAGATTGGCGGCCGAGCGCGTGGCGTAGGTTCTGGCCGCCAGCGCCGCTGCCGCGAGCAAGCTAATTCCTATTCCTACTTGTGCTGCCAGCAGAATCAGCCGCCAGCGGCCAGCCCCGGGACTGGAATCGCTTGGGCCGGAGTAGCCCGGTGCGGCGCCTCCTGCCGCCAGTGCGCGCGAGGTCTCCTGTCCGTCCGCCGCCGCCACCAGCAGCGCCGACCAAACCAGCGCCGCGACCAGCGAAAAGACCGCGAAGCCGAGCAGAACGGCGAGGTTCAAGGGAGGAGGATGAGCTAGAGGCGGGCCAAGCCCGGCTGTCGGTACCAACTGCGCTAGCACGTGCAGCAGCTCATACGCAAACACCACGCCCAGCACAAGCGATAGCAGTGTGAGCAGACATTTTTCCGCCGCCACTTCGTACCATAAACGCCAACGGCCCGCGCCCAGCGCCGCTCGGATGCCAATCTCCCGGCGTCGCCGTCTGCCCTCCGCCCCCATCAGAATGGCGAGATTAACGCAGCCTACCAAGAAAACCAGCGCCACACCGAGCGCCAGCAAACCCATAGTCTGCCGCGCCGGGCCTTGCGCTATCTCCTGTAGGCTCCGCACCAATGGGCGCCTCCGCCGTTCAGAACTATAGCGCTGCTCTAGCCGCTCCGCTGCCGCTGTCAGTGCCGCCTGCGCTTGGGCCACGCTGACACCGGGTAGCAGCCGCCCGAGCCCAAAGAACACGTTAGCTCCGCGCGAGCGGGGCGCGATGTTGGGCGGCAGGAGGTACCACAGGTCGGTCGCGTTTTCCACGAAAGGGAGCGGGATGCTGACGCCGGGCGGAAGTACGCCGGCTATGCGCAGACGCTCCTGGTCGAGCCCTGTCGCGTTATCCGCGATCCCGATCGTCGTTCCAATCACCGACGGACTGCCGCCGTACTTGGTCTGCCAAACCTGATAGCTGATCCAGGCCGGCGCCGTCGCGGCGCCGCCCAGAGGTTCATCGTCCGGTCGGACTCCGCGCCCCAAAACGGGGTGTATGCCCAGGCCGCTGAACACGTTCGCCTGGATATAGCAAGCGCGAATCTGGGTCGCGCCCCTGCGGTCCAGCAGCCAGACTCGCGGAATCAAGAAGCCACCAAATGCGGCGAAGGTGCTGTGGGTTGCGTCTGCAAGATCCGCCAGGTCCGGCCCCGATATCGCCATCACCTGCGCGCCCGATTCGGCATACTCCCAGACCGCGACTAGCGGCTCCGCATCGAGATAAGGCAGCGGCTGATAGCCCAGCGCCAGCATCAGACTCACCAGCGCCGCCGCCGCGCCCATGCCGATAGCTATTGTGACCGAGAACTGTGCCGTCAGCAGCAAGCTCCGCCGCCAGCTTCGCGCCCAAGCGCTTACCAACATGACGGTGATTCTAGCTCAAACTGCGGCCCACCTGACTTACTAATCGACGGGTGGCGTCGGCGCGGGAGCTGGAGTGGGGTGGCGGTGGAGGGCGGCGCCGAGGAGGAGCCAGACGGCTAGAGCGATCCATTCGGAGGGGGTGAAGTGGCCGGGGAAGGCGGGGACAAGCTTCATCAGCAGGAGAAGCAAGGAGACGCAGATGCCGAGGCCGGTGACGATTCGCATGCGGAGACGCGGCTCGACGAACCAGAAAGAGAGGCAGGCGGCTAACCAGCCGAGCGCGGAAGCCATGGAGCCGACTTCGGTGATGGGGACGAGGATGGAATCGCCGAGGAGGAGGCCGAGCAGAGTGCCTGCCGTGATGCCGACGACGGCGACGGAGGGCGTGGAGAATTTTTCGTGGATGGCGGCAAAGCGCGGAGCAACGGTTCCGCGGCGGCCAAAGGCGAAGAGCAGGCGCGTGGAGGCGGCGAAGTTTCCGTTGAAGCACTGAAAGAGGCCGAAGAGGGCCATGACGAGAATGAGCTGAACGGGCCAATGCTTGCCGAGGCCGTGCTCGAAGGCGATGGCGGTGGCGAAGCGTTTGCCGAGAAGTGATTGCCAAGGCGCGATGTAGGCGACGGCGATGATACACATGGCGTAGAAAAATGCGCCGACGCCGAGGGCGAGGCCGATGGCCTGCATGTAACTCGCCTGGCGAAAATCCGGGTTGGCTTCTTCCGCGTATTTGGGGACGGATTCGAAACCGGTCATGAAATAAGGAACAATCTGGAGCGTGAGGAAAATGGAGAGGAATGGAGCGGGGTGAAAAGCGGGATGAAAATTTGCTGGAGCGCCGCGGAGGGCGCTTATGACGAGGAGAGCGAGGAAGATCAGGAGGACCATGCTGGTCATGGATTTCTGGAAATTCGCGCTGAGGCGGATACCGCGGTAGTTGATGGTGGCGAGAAGCAAAGTGAGCGCGATACCGAGGATGAGACGCGGGAGGAAAACGGGCTGGCCGTCGACGCGATAGAGCTCGAAGGAATCGAGCGAGGGGAAAATGTAGGCGGCAATTTTACCGAGGGCGACGGCTTCCCAGGGACAGACGATGAAGTAAGCGAGAAGCATCATCCAGCCGGTGAAGTAGCTGACGATGGGCGGAAAAACTTGAGCGGTGTAGGCGGCTTCGCCGGCGGCGTCGGGAAGGCGCTTGACCCATTGGCCGTAGACGTAGCCGACGGGGAGCAAAATAATTCCGCCGATGGCGAAGCCGAGCGCAGCGCCCACGGGACCGCCACGGCCGAGCCAGTCGTCCATAAGGACGAGCCAGCCGGTGCCGATCATGGTGCCGAAAGCGAGCGCAAAGTAGTCGTGGAGGCGAAGTTTGCGGGCGAGAGCGGGCATTTAGAGAACGCAGAGCAATTCGTAAAGGAGATTGGCAGCGAGAAGTGAAGTGATTTCGCCGGAGTCGTAGGGTGGGGAGACTTCCACGAGATCGCAGCCGATGATGTCGAGGCCGCGAAGAGCGCGGACGAGTTCGATAATTTGGAAGCTGGTGAAGCCGCCGACCTGGGGAGTGCCGGTGCCGGGAGCGTAGGCGGGATCCACGCAATCGATATCAAGAGTTACGTAGACGGGCTTGCCGCGGAAAGCGGCGAGATGCCGTTGAACGATGGGCAAACCTCTTTTGTGAAAGTCCTCGGCGGTGACCATTCTTACTTTGTGGGCGCGAGCAAAATCAAAATCATCCTCGCAATAGACTTGACCGCGAAGGCCAACCTGTAAGACGCCACCATCGAGCAGGAGCCCTTCTTCAAAAGCGCGGCGAAACGGCGTGCCATGAGAATACTTGCTGCCGAAATACTCGTCCCACAGATCATTGTGAGCGTCGAATTGGATCAGTGAGACGGGGCCGTGTTTTTTTGCGACGGCACGGAGAATGGGGAGGCTGATGGAGTGATCGCCTCCGACGCAAACACAACGGACACCAGCTTGAAGAAGCGGGGTGATTCCCTGCTCGATGCGGAGAAAGGTGTCCTCGATGGAAAGAGGATTTACGGGGAGATCGCCGAAGTCGGCGACACGGTGCTGCTCAAACGGATTTATATGAAGGACGGGGTTCCAAGGACGAATGATCGCGGATTGCGCACGGATATTTCGCGGCCCGAAGCGAGGGCCGGGGCGATAGGTGGTCCCGCCATCGAAGGGCACGCCAATGAGAGCGACATCGAGTTCTTCGGGCTGGGTGATGTGCGGCAAGCGCATGAAGGTAGGGATGCCGGTGAAGCGAGCGTAGATGAGGGCATCAAGAGGCTGGGGATGCGGCAAGCGAAAGGTGCGGCGGGGTTTAGGCACGGCGAGGCATATTAGTTTCGCAGAGCAGAGGAAGTCAACGCGGGTAACGTCAAGGCGCACAAAACTTTGACATGTCATTCATGCGCGGATAACAGAAGCAGCTTACAACTCACAACGCGGGCGAAGTTCCTCACGAAAGCTGCGAATGCGGCTGTCCGTCGAGGCGTTCATCCCCCACAGTCCCAATCGCAATGGAAAACTTTGGAATTCAAGGAGATAGCAGATATGCATACTCGCTTCACGAGAGCGATGGCGATGATGGCCACTGCGGCCATCACGCTGTTGCCGAGCAGTCCTGTACTCGCACATGATGGAGATGATTTTCCGACGGCAACTCCCATTAAGCATGTCGTGGTGATTTTCCAGGAAAACGTTTCGTTCGACCACTACTTCGCGACCTATCCGCTGGCGAAACCAAACAATGATGGGACGCGCTTTTTCCTTGGAGCCAAGGATGGCACACCACGGGTAAACAATCTGGAGAGCGCGGGCCTGCTGACGAACAATCCCAACTCTGTGAATCCGTTCCGGATTGATCGCAGCAACGCTAACACGTGCGATCAGGACCACAACTATAAGGACGAACAGAAGGCGTTTAACAGCGGGCTGATGGACAAGTTCGTAGAGTCGGTGAGTTGCAACGATCCAAACCTGGGCAAGGGAAGCGTGATGGGATATTACGACGGGAATACGGTCACGGCGATCTGGAACTACGCGCAAAACTTTGCAATGAGCGACAACCACTATGGGACAACGTTTGGGCCGTCTACGCCTGGAGCCCTGAACCTCGTCTCAGGCAATAGTTTTGAGGCAGCGCTTACGAACGGGTCGGCTAAAATCACAGGGGCCGGGAATATCGCGGGTGGAGGCAACAGCGGCGCGGTTATCGGCGACCCAGACCCCTCTGGGGACACCTGCTCGAGCTCAACCCGTGCCCAGATTGTTATGTCGGGGAAAAACGTCGGCGACCTTTTGAATCAAGCGGGAATCACTTGGGGCGCGTTCATGGGGGGCTTTGCGAATTGCACTCACGTCTCGACGGGAAGCACAGGTCTTTCGACGGGGGACTACATCCCGCACCACGCCTGGTTCCAATACTGGAATTCCACACTCAACGCGAATCATGTGCCTCCGAGTTCGGATGCCATGATCGGCAGGTCCGACGCGGCGAATCACGAATACGATCTGAGCGCGTTCTTCACGGCGTTGAAAAAGCACAACCTTCCGGCTGTGAGTTTTCTGAAGGCGCTCTCCATCCAGGATGGCCATGCGGGCTACTCCGATCCATTGGATGAGCAGATATTTCTTGCGAATACTATCAACGCGATCATGCAATCCGACGAGTGGAAAGAGACGGCTATCATCATCACCTGGGATGACTCCGACGGCTGGTACGACCATCAAATGGGCCCAATCGTCCGGCAATCCAACACCACGGATGATCTGCTTCTGGGACCGGGCAATTGTGGATCGCCGAAGTCGAATGATGTCAGTGGCGGAACTCAAAATGGACGTTGCGGGTTCGGCCCGAGAATCCCCCTTCTGGTTATCTCACCTTTTGCGAAGCGAAATTATGTCGATCATCGCGTGTTGGATTTTTCTTCCATCACGCGATTTATCGAAGACAACTTCAATCTTGGGCGCATCGGCAATGGCTCGGCGGACGCGTTGGCTGGAACCTTGAATGGTCTGTTTGACTTTTCCGAGAGAGCAAGCGGGCACAGGCTCATTCTTGATCCCAAGACCGGACAAATCTTGAATTCAGATCCGGATTAGCTTGCAAGAAACCAGAACACACGAGTCTCCGAACTTTGGAGATCCGAGGAAGGCCGCTGCGAAATTTCCGTGGCGGGCTTTTTCTTTTTTTTAGACACGCGCTGGCCTGGGGACAACCTCCTGGCGCAGGTGGACATCCCTTCATTCATCCTCCTGGTGCAAGGAGGGATGATGGTGCGTTGGCTGATTGCGGCTGGCGTTGGCGGAGTGTTGATTGCCGGGGGCGAGTCGTGGGCGGCTTCGGGGAACAGGGCCGGAGCTGCGAGACTTGACTCGACGGCTGCTCTTCTTGACGCTACAGGTCCACTGATTGATGAAGTTGTGTTTGTGGGGTTGCGCCACATCGCTCCTGCGGCGCTGGAGGGAAAGATTTGTTCTCGAGCCGGCGCGAGACTTGACTTGATGCGGATCGAGTCGGATGTAAAAGCGCTGGGACTGCTGGGGTGGTTCGGCGAGATTAGCGTGGAAACGCAAACGGCGAGCGATCCGTCGTTTGTGCTTCATGGCTTACCAGGGACGGAGCGCGTCCAACTTGTTTTCCGCGTTGCCGAATTGCCCTTTCTCGCGAAAGTTGAATACGGAGGCTCCCGGCTACTCTCGACTGGGCAAATCGAAAAAATACTTGCGGTGAAGAGCCTCACACCGCGCTTGGGCGAGCCCGCGAATCCGGCAAACCTGAAACGGATGGCACAGACTATTGAGGAGGCTCTTACTGAATTGGGCCACCCGGAACCGAAGGTGCAGATCCAGCGGGAGGAGCACGCAAACGGAACCGTTCGCGTGCGCTTCGAAATAAAAGATGGCCCACGCATTCCTGTGGGGAAGATCGAGTTTGAAGGCCATCCGGAAGTCTCCACGAAATTGCTACGACATGAGATGAGGCGATTGGCGCCCAGCGCGTTCTTCGCTTCGTGGCGCGGCAAAGACGCCTATACGCGCGGGGGATTTGAAGAAGACCGCTCAAGAATTCTGATTTACTATCAAGATCATGGATACCCGGAGGCGCGCGTTGGGGCCGTTCGCACTTCGATCTATGAAAAAACTTCCCGCCAGTGGATCCCCTGGCCGCTTCGGAAAACAGGAAAGCGTCTCACAGTCTCCGTACCGATTGAAGCCGGTCCTTTTTATCGCGTTGAATCCGTTTACGTCAGTCCAGAACTCGCCAAAGCGGGCGGAAACCGCAGAGGAAAACTCCTAGCGTACTCGAAAGCTCAGGCCGGCTCCGCGTATTCGGCAAAGGCGCTCGAGGATCTTCGGCACGCGTGGGTAGCAGGAATTCAGTCGAAGCAAGCGCGCAAACTAGGAAGTGCGGAACGACCTGTCGAAACCACGCGCACGCTCGATGCGCAGACGCACCTGGTACGCGAGAGAATTGCGTTCAGCGAGGCACCGGCCTACATGGTGCGGCATATCGAGTTTCGCGGCCAGCACCGGTTCAGCGATCGCTATTTGCGGAGGCGAATCGGATTGCGGGAGGGTTATCCATTTGACGAACGCGCGCTGGAGAGCGGCCTCGCGCTGCTTGGGCGGACTGGCTACTTTCATCAAATCAAGAAAGAAGACATCCGGGTCGAGACGGACGACATCACTCACACGGCAGACGTGATGATCCGCGTTTCGGAAGCGGGCCAGCAACGCGCGTCATTTTCGGGAGGACTCGGACAGTTTGGCAGCACTTTGGGAATCGCTTACACGCTCTTCGACCTGCTTCAACGCGAGGAGTTGCTCTCAGCGCAACTTGACGGTGGACCGGAGAGCTTGCAGATCGTGCTCGGTCTGGTAATGGAAGGCTTTCTGGGCACTCGCAGTTCGCTGGCAATCTCAGTGTTCGATACTGTTTTGCGGCCACGCCTTACAGGCAGCGTAAAGGGACCGTTCTATACTTCGCAAAGCGAAGGTTTGAACGCGGGTTGGAGTTATCCCATCACCAAAACGGATTCTGTGGCTGTGAACTACGCCCTTTCGCACACAAACACGGAATATTCGTTTGCACTTCCAGCTTCTCTCACCGGCTTGCCCTCACCTAATCTTCGCGCGGTGACTTCCAGCAGAGCGGTGGGACTGGGCTGGACGCACGATTCGGGCAGTGAACGAGCGTCCATCGAAAACTCCATTTCGGGTGGATGGCTGGGGGGCAACGAACAGGTGATTCGTTCTAAAGAAGAGTATGCCCGAATTTTTCACGACCCATTTTTTAGTCACAAGAACTCGTGGGCGTTTCGGACAACGTTTAGCGGCGCGGGAAGCTACCAAGGAGACATGCCGCAGAACGCACTGCTATTTTCGGGCGATGCACAAGTCCGTGGCCTTCGCCCGGGTGAATTGGGGCCTTACGATGTGGTTTCGACAGTTTCCAGTTCCGGCAGCCAAATGTATGCCGCGTTCTCCTCAGGAGCAAGTGTGGTTAGCGCCGCGAATGTGGAGTATCGCGTTCCTCTTGGTGGAGGTACACAAGCGGCAGGGTTTTTTGATGTGGGATCGGGGTGGCTCCTTCCTAACTGGCTGGGTAAATCGCGACCAACGCTACTTGATTCTACAAACGGCATTCTCCATGGGTCGGTTGGAATCGAGCTGAGGTGGACGGTGCCGGGGATTCAAGTGCCTGTGCGGACGTATTATGCGGTGAATGTGCTGCGATTGAATCGTTTCCTTGCGTTGCCGGATGGCTCGCTGTTCCACGCCCATAATCGCCTATTCGCTTTTGGCTGGGCGCTGGGGACGCTGTTCTGAACCGGCCAGTCTGTACTACACTCGCAGCGCCATGAAATTCCGAAAACAGATCAAGGAATGCGCGCGCCTCGCTGCGCCCTACTGCGTCGCTAAGGGTGGAGACTTTCGCTTGAAAGACTACGAAACGAGCGACACAGGGGAAGTAAAGGACAAGGAGCACAGCCAAAGGATCATCGACAACCGTGCGGGACTTCTCAACAATCTGCAGGAGAAGCTCTACGCGCAAGACCGCTGGGCGATGCTGCTGATTTTTCAAGCGATGGACGCCGCCGGCAAGGATGCGGTCATCAAACACGTGATGTCCGGAGTAAATCCGCAAGGATGCGAGGTTCACTCCTTTAAAGCGCCGAGCACGGAGGAACTCGAACACGATTACCTATGGCGGGCGCACAGCCGCGTTCCAGAACGCGGAAAAATCGGAATTTTCAACCGGTCGTACTACGAAGAAGTTCTGGTGGTTCGGGTACACCCAAGCATCTTGCGCGATCAGAAGCTTCCGGACCCCTTAGTTACCAAACACATTTGGGAGCAGCGCTTTGAGGACATCAACGCGTTTGAGCAGTATTTGGCCAGAAACGGCGTGGTGATTCGCAAGTTTTTCCTGCACGTTTCGAAGAAGGAGCAAAAGAAGCGTTTTCTGGAACGCCTTGAGGATGCGAAGAAGAATTGGAAGTTCTCGATGGCCGACGTCAAAGAGCGCGGTTACTGGAGAGACTATCAAGAAGCGTACGAAGAGATGATCCAGAACACGGCGACAAAGCATGCGCCGTGGTACGTGGTTCCCGCGGATAACAAGTGGTACACGCAATTGATCGTGGCGTCCGCGGTCATAGCTGCCCTGGAAGAGCTCGAACTTTCTTTCCCCGAGACGGACAAGGAGAAGAAAAAAGAACTAGACACCGTGCGCGATTCGCTTTTGCGGGAGAAGGCTTGATCTGGCCGCCATCCGCGTTTTTTAAGAAGTGTGGCGAAGGAATTTGTGATCGCGGGGGAATGACGAGGTTCGTGATTTGTTTGGTTCTGAGCTGAGTCGCTGCGGTGGTAAGATGGCGGAGACGGCGACGCGGGCGAGACGATTTTGCAAGCCCGGGGAGTGATGATGGCGAAGCCGATCCAACTTGAAATCAACGGTAAGCGGTACACGGTCCAGTGTGACCCCGAAACCCCACTTCTCTCCGCACTCCGCGACGAACTAGGACTGACAGGCACGAAGTACGGTTGCGGCGAAGGGCAATGCGGAGCGTGCACGGTCTTACTGAGCGGAACGCCGCGCCGATCATGTCAAATTCCAGTGAGCGCAGCCGCGGCAAAACCCATTACCACTATTGAAGGCCTCGAAAAGGACGGGCGACTGCATCCCGTTCAACAGGCATTTCTGGATGCTGAGGCGTTTCAATGTGCCTACTGCACGTCAGGGATGATCTTGAGCAGCGTCGGCCTTCTATCGACCAACCCCAATCCGAGTTCCGCGGACATTGTTCAATTTTTGCAGGGCAACATTTGCCGTTGCGGAACGCATCCGCGGATCCTCGACGCAGTCCATCAAGCAGCCAAGACGATGCGGGAGCGCGCAAGATGAGCGGCCCTTCCATTAAGTTTGAACCGGAACCGGAGCGCTACGAATTTCGCGCAGGACCGATGCATCATTTCGATTTGGCGCGCCGCGATTTCTTCAAGTTTCTCGGCGCGGGAATTGCGGTCTTCGCGGTTGCAAAGGATTCGCTGGCCAAGCAGGAAACCGCGCCTACACGCGGTTTCCATCAAGAAGAGCTGCCGAAGGACATCACGGCCTGGTTGCACGTCGGCGAGGATGGCGGCGTCACCGCTTTCACCGGCAAAGTCGAAATCGGACAAAACATCCGCACAGCGCTGGCGCAAACGGTCGCCGATGAATTACGAGTGCCATTTGAAAGCGTAACCATGGTGACGGCCGACACGGCTTTGACGCCGTTCGATTTTGGCACCGTGGGCAGCCGCTCGATGCCGACCATGTCGCCGCAACTTCGCCGAGTGTCCGCGGCCGCGCGCGATCTGCTTGTGGGCGCGGCGGCGAAAGAGTGGAACGTCGCGGCGGAGGGACTTACAGCAGCGGACGGAAAAGTTACTGATCCAGCGACTGGGCGCTCACTTCGTTATGCTGAGCTGGCGCGTGGCAAGACGCTGGCCCAAAATCTCCCCGCTGAGGACCCCGTTACCCCGGCGAATCAATGGAAGATTGCGGGGAAACCGATTCCGAAGAAGGATGGCCGCGCGTTCGTTACCGGCAAGCACCAATACACTCCCGATCTGCAGCGGCCGGGAATGCTGCATGGCAAAGTGCTTCGCCCGCCATCCTTTGGCGCAACTCTGACTTCTTTCGATGCAAAGACTGCGCAAGCGATGAGTGGAGTGGTCGTCGTGCACGATGGCGACTTCATCGGCGCTACGGCAGCCAATGAACGAGATGCAAACAAAGCTCTGGAGGCAATCCACGCGGAATGGAAGGAAGTTCCGCAAACTTCGAGCAAGGAACTTTTCTCCTATCTCAAGCAAAATGCCAAGGCGAGCGGCAACGAGCGTTCCCGGCGCATAAAAGGCTCCGTAGAAGACGGTCTTTCGGCCGCAACGCATCGATTGGATGCGACGTACACCGTCGCATTCATCGCGCACGCCCCGCTGGAGCCGCGCGCGGCATTGGCGGAATGGTCCGCGGGAAAACTCACTGTGTGGACGGGCTCTCAGCGGCCTTTTGCCGTTCGCGATGAACTGGCAAATGTCTTTCATGTTTCCGAAAACAACGTGAGAGTGATTGTGCCCGACACCGGTGCGGCGTATGGAGGAAAGCACACGGGAGACGCGGCGCTGGAGGCGGCGCGATTGGCACGCGCTGCGGGGCACGCCGTAAAGGTAGTCTGGACGCGGGAAGAAGAATTTACCTGGGCGTACTTTCGTCCCGCCGGCGTGATTGAGATTAAGAGCGGGATTGCCGCGGATGGCACGCTCACGGCCTGGGAATTTCACAATTACAACTCGGGCATGTCCGGGATCGAAACGCCTTACGGAGTGACCAATCAACACATCGAGTTCCACGCTACCGAGTGTCCCTTGCGGAGCGGTTCCTATCGCGGTCTGGCCGCGACCGCAAATTTTTTCGCGCGAGAAAGCCATATGGACGATCTGGCCCGCGCCGGGCAGGCGGATCCGCTGGAATTCCGCCTGAAGAACCTTTCCGAGCCCCGGCTGCGCGCGGTATTTGAGGCGGCGGCGAAATTGTTCGGCTGGCCACGCAAAAAAACACAAGAAGGGCAAGGATTCGGCATTGCGGGCGGTCTAGAAAAGGGTGGTTATGTGGCGACTTGCGCAGAGGTCGCGATGGATCGCACCTCCGGAGCCGTGCGGGTCGTGCGGATCACAACAGCGTTCGAATGCGGAGCGATCGTAAATCCTGATGGTTTGCGCAACCAGGTGATCGGCGCAAACATACAAGGACTGGGTGGCGCTCTTTTCGAGGCCATTGAATTCGAAAATGGACGGATCACAAATCCTCGTTTTTCAGCCTATCGCGTGCCGCGCTTCCGCGACGTTCCTGAAATAGAGGCCGTTCTTCTGGATCGCAAGGATCTTCCCTCGGCCGGCGCCGGCGAAACCCCGATCATGGGGGTTGCTCCTGCCATCGGAAACGCTATCTTCGACGCGACAGGAACTCGCCTTCGTAGCCTGCCTATGGCTCCGCAGGGTCTGCCAGCCGCCAAGACCTAGGGCCATTCGAACCAGCAATCGAGGAATGAAAATCGAGAGGGTTGTTCCAGAGTGAAATGGTTGATTAGCTTTGTACCATCCTGGGAATTACTCGCTTCCGGTCCGCTTCGACAATTTAAATAAGAATTGCTATTTCAACAACTTAGATTCGCTGCCCTTGGGAATGTCTGGCCCAGGTCTTGCCCAAAGAACTGGGGGTTTCTATGTTTTTCAACCCTGCCCAAGGACGCGAAGGACCGGCGCGGAAGGGCCAGTTGCGTTCGCTCCGGGCAGTTCACAAATGGGGATCTTGCTGCTGCGCCGTGGCTCCTTCCCGGAACGAATGCGACCTGATGAACAAGTTGGTCCGAGCTACTAGTGCTCTGAGCTTAGTTGCGGCCTTGGTGGCGCCAATGCCAACTTCATGCGCTCAACAAACAACTACTAGCGAATACCGCGAAAAAGCCAATTTCCTCGCAGCCTTTCCCAAGTTTGTCGAGTGGCCCGCGGGCGCTTTCCCCTCTGCGGAAGCGCCCCTGCTCATTTGCATATTCGGGAATTTTTCGTTCGGAACATCTCTAGCAGAGCTAACGCGAGGAGCGCTTATTCGGGGGCGGCAAGTGGAAATTCGCTGGGTGCGTAATGCACAAGCATTGCGAACCTGCCACATTCTCTTTGTGAGCCGGTCGGAAGGCAAGCGGTACGCCAAGATCTTCAAAGCCATACGGGGAGCCAGCGTACTTACAGTCGGCGAAACTCCTGATTTCATGGCGAGCGGCGGGGCCATCGATTTCTTGATCGAGGAAGACAGGCTGCAGTTTGCGGTAAACATAGGAGCGGCGAACAACGCTCACCTGCGGATCAGTTCGAGCATGCTGGCGCTGGCACACCACGTGGTCACAAAAATGGAGGCGGCGAAAAGCTAGCGTGGTTCATGTCCGAAGAAATCAAGCGGGCCGCGAATAAGAAAATCACACTTGGAAATGAAATCATGACGAGCAGAGAAATCGATCTTCACGAACCGGCATGGAATCAGGCCGAGCTCCTAGAACGAGTCGATAACGATCGGGAATTAGTTCGAGAACTCCTTACTATTTTCAAAGAGGACTTTCCGCGAACGATTGGCTCCCTGGAAGCGGCTGTGAGCAGTGGAGACCTAAAAAATTCAGGCTCGCTGAGTCACACGCTCAAGGGAATGCTTTCGAATCTCGGCGGAGCGCGGGCAGCGACGGCCGCGGCGAGTCTGGAAGAACTTGCTTGTGCAGGAGAAATTGCCGCTTTGAGAGGCGGCGTTTGACGACTTGGAACGCGAAGCCGGCAGGCTCTTGCCCGAACTGGATGCCTATATGGCGGAGGTGAGGAGTTGAGGATCTTGATTGCAGACGATGAGGCGCTCTCTCGCAGAATGCTCGAAAAAGCTCTGGAGCGTGCAGGTTACGAAGTCACCAGCGTGGAAAATGGCAAGCAGGCCTTGGAACATCTTTGCAAACCTGATGGACCTCGCCTGGCGTTACTCGACTGGGTTATGCCGGAGTTAGACGGCCCGGGAGTGTGCCGCGCGGTTCGAACGCGCTCGGAGCAGACATACATTTATATGGTGCTCCTTACTTCCAAAGGCTCTAAAGAAGAAACCGTGCTGGGGCTTGAATCGGGGGCCGACGACTATCTGACAAAGCCATTCAATGCCGAAGAATTGCGTGCGCGTCTTCGCGTGGGAGAACGCATTCTGCTCCTGGAAGACCGTCTGGTGGAAGCCCGGGAGAACATGCGATTCAGGGCGACCCACGATCCGCTTACTTCCTTGCTGAACCGTGGCGCGATCATGGACTTGCTTGGGCGAGAACTGCACCGTTCGCAACGCGAGCAAAAATCCACCGCAATATTGTTGGGTGATGTAGACCACTTCAAGCGGGTAAACGACACCTTGGGGCACGTCGTCGGTGACGAAGTCCTGGGGGAAATAGCCAATCGTCTTCTCGCCAGTGTGCGATCCTATGATTTCGTGGGCCGGTACGGAGGCGAGGAATTCCTCGTGGTCTTAAACGGTTGCGATCCACCTTATGCACCGGGACGAGCTGAAGCGATTCGCAAGTCCGTCTCGAACCGCCCGATACAGACGGTGAAGGGCCCGCTCGCTCTCACCATGAGTTTTGGAGTGCTTTTGAGCGCAGATTGGGGGCCGCGATCTGTTGAGGAGTTGCTGCACGAAGTCGATATTGCTCTGTATCAAGCAAAAGACGCCGGCCGCGATTGCCTGCGGATGGCCAAACCGGATGCAAAAACGGAAGCGCCACAGGCGGCGTTGCCGCAACCAGCGCGGCGGGCTCGCTGAAGACCATTTACAGGACTTGAACTCCCCTGTGAGGCGAAATCAAGCCCCGGTGGATTTTGGCTTTGCCTCGCCCATCATCTGCCGCATCGCGGCACTTGATCCTGGCGCTTTCTTCTCGCGCCAGGCTTCCAGCCGCCTGCAGGTATCCTCGATGTTTGAAAACAGCTGCGGATTCTTGAATGCAGCCCGCCATGTGGGCACGATGGTGTGCATGCGATCCCAAACGACCCAGATCTCGCCGTTGCTCTCGAAGAAAAGCTCATCGTTGATCAAACCGCGATTTACGATGCTCGCCACCATATCCCAGTAGCTGATAACCATGCGTATGAAAGTGTTCTCCTCTCCGCCCTGCGGGTACTTCTGCATCATGTCCTCGGGAGATAGGGGATGAAAATGTTCGAGAAACCAGGCGCGCGCCTGGCGCAGCCTCGGCTCGCGTCTCATCTCATAGAGCTTAAGCATCAGATTTACTTCTTCATAGGTAACTTGGCTCATGTAGGGTTCTCCTTGCGCTATTTTTGGAGCTCTGGCTTGGGTATCTCTTGCGGAGAAGGAGAGGCGCTAGCCAGTTCGACTCGCTGCACAGTGAATAAGGGAAGGCTTTGCCGTTGAAATTCAATTTGGATGCGGCGGCGAAGTTCGCGCGAGACTTCGTCCTGCCGGGTGGGCGCCGTGCGCACTTGCAAGCGCACCGTCGAGGCCGAACGGTCAAACGACTGAAGGCCGAGAATGCGAGGACCATCCACAAGCGCCTGGGACCAGGAGGGATCGCCGCGCATCCCTGCGGCTGCGGTTTCCAAAGCCTGCATGGTCTTTTCGAGGGATACTTCCGGAGCGATGGAAATGTCCACAAAGGCCTGCGACCAGTCACGGCTGAGGTTGCTCACGGTGCGAATTTCACCATTCGCGATGGTCACCAGCGCGCCGCGTGCATCGCGCAACACGGTGCGCCGCAGGGTCAGATTTTCGACACGTCCGCTGATGTCGCCGACTTGGATGGTATCCCCCATCGCGTATTGATCCTCGAACACGATGTAGAAGCCTGTGATCAGGTCGCGGACGAGATTTTGCGCACCAAAGCCAACAGCGACGCTGGCAAGTCCTGCAAGCGTCAAGACAGGCGTGGGATTAATGCCAAATATGTAAGATGCTGTCAGCAGGGCAACAAACCAGACAACCTTGCTGCCTGCGCTGTAAAGGACGCCAGCAAGAGTGCGGGTTTGCTGCTCACGAACCTGCGCAGCGCGGCTCTGGGTCGCGGCCCGCTTGATCATGAGATTCGACATAGCCCGGAGGAAGCGGTTCACGAGCAGCGCGATTATAAGTATGGCTACGAGGTCAAGGATGCTGATGAGCGTGAGTTGGGGCCAGTGAATAGGGAGACTGGTCATCGTTTTTTCGGGAAGGAAAGTATAACATTGGGCGAGCGAAGTTGCGCGATTGAGCAAAGTTCAATACTGACGCGACGCGCGACACAGTGAGGTAAGTATGGCTGAGACAAGGCGCAGGTTTTTGACGATCTTGGGAGGCGCTGGGACGTTGGTATTCATGCATGCTAAGGATCTCGCGGGGCAGGCCAGACCGAAAAGCCACCCACCGACCTCCGATCCCACACAGGACCCTGAGAATACTGACGCCGTACCAGCGAAGTCGCCCACCAAAGCGATCCTGGAATCCAACGAGAAGGACATCAAGAAGAACATCGAGAAGCTCTATCAGCTGGTAACCGACCTAAAAGCCGAAGTAGAGAAGACGGACTCCTCCCAAGTACTGTCGCTGGGTTTGGTGAAAAAAGCGGAAGAAATTGAAAAGCTTGCCCGCGACATCAAAACGAGAGCAAAGGGTTGAAGCGGAAAGCGCCAATGCGGTTGAGGGCTCTGGGGAAAAAGATGCGGGTGTCCTGGCCTTCCCGATGATAGCGGTGTAGCGTGAAACGGCCGCAAGAGCTAGAATAAGTGAGCACGTTGCAGTCTAAGCAGGAAGGCGTTTTTACTCGCCGGTCGTGGAGCATTAGCAGCGCGCCTGTAGCTCAGATGGATAGAGCACGTGCCTCCGGAGCACGGGGTCGGGGGTTCGAACCCCTCCAGGCGCGCCACACTCAGCTGGTTCAACCCGGACACATCGGTGACAGAACGTAGCGGCTAAATCGGTAACAACCTCAACGCGTACCTTACTATCTCAAAGCAACCAGTATTTTGGCCAAAGTGGAATCGATCCGCTTTGTTTGCGGTGTTTTAGAATTATGGTAAGTGTGGAAGACCGCGCCAATTAATTCTCATGCGCATCAACTCGATTTGCTGATAGCTTGCCCGCGGCTCGCGCGCGTTTTCGGCGCGCGGCCCAGGTCAAACATGACTGATCCGATTTACACGGAACCAGTGGCGTTGAAGAATGAGGCTCCTGAGCCTGCCCGGAAGGTACTACTAGTACCAAAAATTGTACGTTGACAGTCTTCGAAGGATCGCTATATTTGTACAATCCGAGTCGTAGCTTGCCTGTCCCCGTCGAGACTCGCTGAAGAAGATTCAAGAGGAGATCCAGCCATGTGTAAGCGTATGTTCGCAATTTTCGCTCTGGCGTTTGGGATGTTTGGGACCCAGTGTTGGGCAGCTACTTGCTCTCCTCCAGAGGAGGGGGTGTCTTGCACGAACACCTTCAGTCCGAACAACACCACAAACACTTACGAATTTTTTGGTGACGGCCGCCTGACCGTTCAATTCGACACTGTTCTGACGACATTTGATCTTACAGTGACCGTCAACCATACGATTTTCCCGCTTGATCCGACCGAGTTCCCTGCCGGCACAGTTTGCGTGAAGTACTCGGGAAATGGCGGTCAATGCGATCAATACGATTTCACGGGAACATCCGGCGGACCGAACGGTGTGCCCGTCAAGAACACGGATTACAAGGGTTTGATTACGCTGACGCTGAGCTATGTTAATTCCAGCGACTTTACCATTCATACGCCTGCTTTCGCCCATGCCCCCGGCGACATCACCACCTTTACCGAGAATATCCTGACGAGCTATTCCGCGAATCCTCAGTTCACTGACCCGACCATGGGCGGGAAAATTCCTGGCCTTTCGAGCGTGGGGGCCTTCGACGAACCCCTGACCGACAACGGCAACGACACGGCATGCCCCCTGACGCTCACTCCGACGAATAACCCATCCGGACAGAAGTCTCAGATCGAAGTTACGCTTAAGATAGTAAGCGGCTCGAACTGTGCCGGGACCGGCCTTCGGGATAAGACGGCGAGCCTATCGTTGTCGACAACCGATGGCAGCGGAAATGTTATTTTCCCAGCGCTCAAAAACGTCGAGGGGAACAAATTTCACTGGGATAACAAGGCCGGACTGAATGAATACGACATCAGCCTCGAGGGCCTGCCGGACGGAACCTACACGGTTACGGTGTTTTCGAGCAAGGTCTCTCCGCCAAGCGCAGACTTCTGCTTGCTCAACGGCTCCGTCGTCCCATGCTCGTGAACTAGCACGTGAAGGACACAAGCGAGCCGGTCCGAAAACGGTCTGGCTCGCGGTCAGTCGAAGGAACTTAAGGCAGCCCGCCGGGTTGCGCGGAGATAGCGGTCAAGTCCTGCCGCTTAAGGATGACGTCGCTTCCTGATTCCTGGCGAATCGCGTCCAGCATGTCGCTTGGCTGTGGCATAGTGGGGCGCTGCTTCGGCTGCGCCTCCACTTCCTGATAGCTCAAGGGTCCGCCCAAGGAGGTAGTGACTTCGCGCGAGAAGGGCCTGCAGGCGTAGTTTTTCACTCGTGTTCAGAGAAGCCTCGAGTTCCTTTCTAGCCGCAGGGTATTGGTGGCTGTTCAAGTAAACCTCGGCCAAGGCAAGCGTAGCTTCCGTGGAGATGTATTTTAGCCCGACAGCATCCGCTTCCTTCACCACGGCTTTCAAAGGGGCCAAGGCCGCCTGGTATCGTTTCTCTTCCACCGCGCACTTCGCCGCATTGAGTTTCGACAGAAGCACCATTTCCTTCTCTACTTCTCCCGAGCTTGCCGCCACGGCCTGCGCAAACAAGTCAGCGGCGGCTTTGAGGTCGCCTCGATAGTAGAAAGTGTCTCCCTGAAAGTTCAGGATCTGCGCGATCAGCGTCTTGTTCTGCAATTCCTTGGCAAGGCTCATGGCCTCGGTCAAATTCTTCTGTGCTTCCTCGTAGCGTCCCACTTCACTGAGCGAGTTTCCATACCCGCTCAAAATTTCCGCCATCCAGAAGCCCCGGTCCTTCAATTCCCGGAATGTCTTGAGCGCGTCTTCTTTGGATTTGAGCGCCGCGCCATACCGGCCCTGATACTCAAATATGGTACCCATGCTGTACGACTGGATGGCAGCGCCGTTCTTGTCCCCGGAGCTGCGAAAGAGCTCCAGCGCCTTGAGGTGGTAGTCCAGGCTTTGACCATAGTCGCCGGCCTTCAACGATGCTTCCGCGAGATTGTGCAGAGATTCTCCGACTTGAGCAGGGATGTTGGCCTTCTTGCGGAGATCCAAGGCCCTTTCATAATAGGTGAGGGCATCGCTGGACTGACCTTTCGCCAAATAGACGTCCCCGATGTTGTTCAAGCAGATGGCCTGATTATCCTCGTTGCCGACATCCCGCTGGATTTGCAAGGATTCCTTGTAGGCCTTCAACGCCTCATCATATCTGCTGCGTTCTCTGTAGAGCTCGCCAAGATTGTTCAGTGTGACGCCGAGTCCTTTCTTGTCGCCTATCTCCCGCTGTAATGTCACAGCCCCCTGGTAACTCTTGTAGGCCTCCTCTGGTTTTCCGAGGCTGGCCTGAACGCGAGCGATATTGCCCAGGGTTAACGCGATACCTGGCTTTTGGCCCAAACTCCGCTTGATGGCTAACGATTCCTCGTAATTTCGCATCGCCTCGTCAGGCTTCTCCAGCTGTTCGTAAGCGGCTCCGAGTGCATTCAAGATCGTGGCTTTTCCGTCGGGGTTGTCGAGCTCGACCGCCAGGCTGAGTCCGCGATTCAGATAATCGAGCGAGCCCTTTGGGTTGTTGCTTTTGATTTCCACGCGGCCAGCGGCCAGCAAAGCGTCTACATGTTTTGGATCGATCGCCAGCACTTTCGCAAGCTCAATGCGCGCCTTATCGTAGGCTCCCGTAGATTCGTAGAGGACGCCGAGATGAAAATGGACATCGACATCGTCAGGCGAAACTTTCTCCAGATTTTCGTAAGATTCGATCGCTTTGCGGTAGTCATTCGTGACTTTAGCGTAATTCGCTTGAATCAGATAGCGCTCCGGCGCCGGAAGTGTGGCGCTCAGATCCACGGCTTTCCGCGAAAATTGCTCGGCCTTATCGTCATTTCTGAGATTGCTATAAGTTTGGCCCAGTTCGGAATAGCCCAGCGCGAACGCAGAGTCCGCCTGCACGGAGGCCTCAAAACGCTTCGCGGCTTCGAGGTGATTTCCCTGGCGCTCTAGTTCCAGCCCTTCGTGGTAGTTCCGAAGAGCCTGCAAGGAGTTGGAAGACGGGTGAAATGACTTGGCGCGGAGCTCCTGAAGAACATCGGTAGAGAGCGAGAGGTTTTGCTGGATGGTCTGGGCGAGCTGCGCGATGGCCGGGATGAGAGCATTTTGGTTGGCGGCCTCAGCTTTTACGGGAATTGTGCGGTCGTGCTTGAGGTCTCGAAGAGTGGCGTCGATGCGAATTTGGTCGCCGAACTTTGCGTATTGCCCCCAGACTACCGTGTCGGCAGTGCTGAACTCGGCGATGCGCCCTACCGTTGAGGGATCGATGGCGGTACCAGGCGAGATCTGCAAATCCGACAGCACCTGATGGAGGCGGTCCGGTGAAATCGTGCGCAGGTGCGCCGACTGTCCCACGTCCGTGCTCAGCATATCCGCCAAACTCGACCCCAGCCAATCGAGCCCCGCATCACCCGAGCCGTTGCGAAAGGGTAAAATGGCAAGCGAAACTTCCGGCCCAGCCACCGCCTTCGTTGCGGTCTTGGAGGTCAGCTTGCTCCTTGCCACCCATCCCCCGAAGGCCACGGCTACCGCCAAGCCACCCACGGCAATCCACTTCCAGGGAACTTCGCGGGTGGGAGAGAGCGTCGGCTGAACGAAAGAAGCGGAAGTCGGACGATGCCCCTGCCAGGCATCGAGGTCCGCCAAAATTTCCTGAGCAGTTTGATAACGCAAATTCAGATCGCGCTCCATGCACTTGCTCACGATGTCGCTCAACGCCTTGGGGATTGACGCGTCGAGCTCCGTGGCCGGCTGCGCGCGCTCCTGGTTCCGCTTCAGCAAGCTCGCCACCGCCGTGTCCGCTTTGAAGGGCATCTTGCCTGTCAACAACTCGTAGAAGATCAGTCCTACAGTAAACAGGTCGGACCGGCCATCGAGGTGCTTCCCGAGCGCTTGTTCGGGGGACATGTACTCCATCGTTCCCATTAGAGCGCCCGTCTGGGTCATGCCGCCCGATTCCAGCGAACGAGCTAATCCAAAATCCATCACCAGGATTCGCCCTTGCTTGTCCTTCATGATGTTCTGCGGCTTCAGATCCCTGTGGATCACTCCAGCGCCGTGCGCCGCCTCCAGTGCCAGGCACACTTGACGAATAATCTCCACGGCTTGCTCCGGCGGAAGCTTGCCATTCTCCAGCAGCAACTGGCGCAAGTCGCATCCCTCGACGAACTCCATGGTGATGAACTTCACGCCGTCCACTTCGGACAAGTCGTGAATGCGGATCACGTTCTTGTGTGTAACCTGGCGGGCTGTAAGGAGTTCCTGTTTAAAACGCGCGAGAATTGCCGGATGGGCCGCCATCTCCGGGCGAATCAGTTTCAGCGCGACAACATGATCCACTTGCCGGTCGGTGGCTTTGTACACCGTGCCCATGCCACCTTCACCGAGAACTCCCAGGATTTCGAATCGGCCGCCGAACACATCACCAGTTTGCAGTTCGGTTTGTTTTGGAAAGAGCTCGGAGAGCCGCGGCCGCCTTGCTCCTGGCGTCGCGGGTTCGCCAGCTAGGGTGGCATCTGACTGATCAGCGCCCGGATCGGCGGGGGGCGCGGAGGAATCGCCGACCAGGGTCGCATCGGACTGGTCAGGAACAAAATCACCGGACGAACTCTCCCCTTTGGCAGGCGCGCGAAGCCCTGCCGAGCCGATGTTTTCTGAGCTAGGCTTCTTGGGTTTTGGCTCTTTCATTGGATTACTAAGCATTGAATTGCCGTACCGCAACGCACGCCAATATTGAGGATGCTAAGCTCCAGTTCAGTGAAGTATATACCGTCGAAATTTAGGCGGAAATGTTTGTTTTGACTTCGCGTTACATATGAGAACTTCAGAGTGGGTGTTTATTTACTTTTCGCCACAATTTATCGCTCGCCCAAGGCGCAATTCCTCGCCTGCGGCTGTGCCTCATCCCAAAACCCCGAATCATCAAACGCGCCGTCCTAAACCATCCTTACACGCCGATAATCCCGGATCTGGCGGCTCACTCGATGTCATCGGAATCATCCGGTTCGGACGACTTCGATTCCAATTTGATCTCAGGAAGGCTTGCCCCGTGAAGCTGTCTGTTCAACGCCGGAAGATCGACGCTCATCAGCTGTTTCCACTGACTCGAGACGGCTGCGAAATCCTTTTCCGTTTCTGCCGTTGCGCTCATTTGCGCTGCGGTGGGCGCCGCATCCGCACGTCCTACCTCGGCATAGAGTGTGGCCGCGGCGCCATTCGCTCGGCTTAGCGTTGGCTCAGGCGAGGGAGGCGCGAAGAAGCCTCCGCCCCCGCCGAGAAGTGCGGAAACTTTCTTGTCCAGCGTGGAGATCGCATCCGCCACGGACCCGCTCGCTCCTCGGTGTGAGCTTCTGCAACTGTTCGTGCGCGGATCGAGCTTGCGTCAACGGCCTCGGTGCTTTTCGTCATCATGGAAGCGAGCCGGCTTTGCAACTGAAACATTTGGACTAGTCCCTCGTGAGTGGTCTTGACGCGCGGATCCATCTTTACGGTCAGGGAAGCGCTTAAGGTATGGCCGTCCACGGTGAGCCGAACCGTGTATTGTCCGGGGAGTGCGCTCGGGCCCTTGCGGTTCTCGAGGAGTGTCTCCCGGCACCGCGGCGATGGGATACCCGCTCCGTGTGGAAAGCGGCGTTGTGTAATGAAGGTTCCACACCCACCTGTGCATCCCAGCCGTGGCGGATAAAATTCTCGGCATGCGAACCCAGTAAGGCGGGATTAGCTGCCTGGCGAGTTCTTCCTCGGTCAGGTCCGGCTTATCCGTGCTCGCATAGCGGCGTACCACCTTTGATTGCGCATCGAGAATCTCCAGCGTGATGGGACCCTGCGTCGATTGCGCGAGAAAATAATCCACGATGGCTCCGTCGGGAGGATTCTTTGCCGTCGGTTCATCGGGAGGAATCGGCGTATCGGTGTTGGTATCGCGCATGACGCGGTAGGCCGCAGCGGGTTTGAAAAGATACGGCCGGCGACTTTTGCAACGATTCGGTGATTTGGCGCAGCGGAGTGATGTCGTCCAAAACCCAGAACGAACGTCCGTGCGTTGCTACGAGCAGGTCGTCGTCGTGAATCCAGAGGTCACGCATGGAAGAATGAGGAAAATTGAGTTCGAGGCTTTGCCAGTGGTCTCCGTCATCGAAGGAAACCCAAACGCTCGTTTCCGTGCCCGCAAACAAGAGGCCCTTGCGCACGGGATCTTCACGCACGGTGTTGACCGCCGAATTATTGGGCAGGCCAGCTGGTTATCAAAGTCCAGGTCTTCCCGCCGTCGTGCGTTCTATAGATGTAAGGACGCTGGTCATCGATTCGGAAACGGCTCACCGAAGCGTAGGCCGTCTCGTCATCGAAGTGCGAGGCGGCGATCTGCGTCACCTTGCTCCACGGCGTCAATTCCGGCGGCGTTATGTTTTTCCAATGAACCCCGCCATCACGCGTGGTCCAAATCAATCCGTCGTCGGTCCCGGCCCACAGCGTATTCGCGGACTTGAAGGACGGCGCCAGCGAATAAATGACGCCGCGTGCTTTTTCAGCGTTTGGATCCTTTTCTGCGGTATTTCCAAGACTTGCCGGAACCGCATTGTGCTCGCGCGCGAGGTCGGGACTGATGGTCTGCCAGGTATGCCCGCCGTCGGTCGTTTTGAACAGAAAATTCATTGTCGTGTAGAGAATATGGGGATCAATCGGCGAAAAGAGGATGGGCTGCGTGCGGTCGGCGCGGTACTTCGTTCCGCCGACAGGGACGGGCGTGACGTCTTGCACCTGGCCCGTCTTGATCGAATACTTTGAAACTTCCCGCCGCCCAGCTCCATAGATAATGTCCGGATTCAGCGGGTCAGGCGCGGCGTATCCATATTCGATGACGCCAACAGGATGCCAGTCGCGATACGTAATTTCACCGTCGTTCCCGCGGCTCGAAACGCAAACCGAACCGCTCTCCTGCTGTCCGCCGCAAACGAGATATGGAAACGAATTGCTGGTGGCCACGTGATAAAGCTGCGCGGTCGGCTGGTTGTACCACGTGCTCCACGTCTTCCCGCCATTCACGGTCACGAGCGCGCCCTGGTCCCCGACCAGCAAAATAATGTTCGGATCGTTGGGATTGATCCACATGTTCTGATAGTCGTCTCCGCCCGGCGCTCCGCGAAAACTCATCCAAGTTTTCCCGCCATCCGTCGATTTCATCGTCACCGTGCTCGTGCTGTACACGATGTCCGGATTCTTCGGGTCCACCTTCGGCATCGGCAAATCGCCTCCACCGATCCGCCCCGCAGGCCTCGGGTCCGTGGTGATGTGCTGCCAATTTTCGCCGCCGTCGTCAGAGCGATAGATCCCGACTTCCGAGCCCGTGCCCGTCTCCCCACGCGCGCTCGCCACGCTGGCGTAGAGTCTGCTTGCCTGGCTCGGTGCAATCGTGAGATTGACTTGAATGATTCCCTTCGGCAGTCCATTCGTCAGCGGATGCCAGGTCTTGCCTCCGTCGGTGGATTTGAAAAGTCCTCCCCCTGCACCCTGATATTGATTCCCGTCTTCCCACGGGCCGAGGCGTAGTTCCCACATCGATGCGTAAACGATCTGCGGATTCGCCGGATCAATCTCCACATCGGATCCGCCGACGTTCTCGCCTTTCGAAAGCACCTTCTCCCAATTTTGCCCGCCGTCGGTCGAAAGATAAATTCCGCGCTCTTCATTGGCGCCATAGGGATGTCCCAGCACCGCAGCGAAAACGCGGTTCGCATCGTGCGGATCGACCGCCAATGCAGGAATGCCCTGACCGTCGCGTAGACCAGCGAGATGCGTCCACGTCTTGCCCGCGTCGCTTGTTTTGTAGATTCCGTCACCCACGGCGAGATCGGGCCGAGCCAGCCCTTCCCCGCTCGAAACGTAAACGATATTCGGATCGGAAAGCGCCACTGCGATGGCTCCGGTGGCTTGTGTCGGCTGCTCATCAAAAATCGGGGTCCACGTCCTGCCCGCATCGTCCGTTTTCCAGACGCCGCCGTTCACCGCGCCGACGTAAAAAACGTTTGGCTGGCTCGGCACACCGCTGGACGCGCGCGTACGCCCGCCGCGGGTGGGCCCGATCATCCGCCAGCGCATCTCCTGGTACGTGCTCTCGGGATATTGCTGCGCTTTTACGGTCTTTGCGATTGGGAATAGACACAGTCCGGCGAGCACAACCATCGAGAGACGTTTTATTCGAATCACATTCCACCTCAAAAAGTAATTTTGATTGGCGCGGCAGAGACCAAATCGCCCGCGGCTCACGTCCGCCAGATTCTGGTTACGATCCGCAACTAGCGCTTCTTGCAAATATCAGACGCCGGGCAGCACTATGAACCCAATCGGGACAAAACTCAATCCAAGCTTGTCGATCAATGAGTGTCAATCCGCGGTGCCTTCTTTCTCGATGATGCGCACTCACCTCGAGCCGGCTAACAAGATACGGTCCTTCTTATCCTTGTGGGCTTACCAGGCACGGGGTAAACTTTCGCAAGCATCTCGTGAAGAAGTTCGTGGGAGGTATGCCATGGCCCGTGTCGTCCGCTGCGGCCTCATCCAGGCCAGTTGTGAATGGTCACCGGAGAAATTTTCTCTCGCGCAAATCAAGCAAAAAATGATGGCCAAGCACGAGCAGCTGATCGCCGCGGCCGCAAAGAAAAAAGTACAAATCCTCGGGCTGCAGGAACTCTTTTACGGCCCGTACTTCTGCGCCGAGCAGCAGACCCGCTGGTACGAATTGACCGAGCGCGTTCCCAACGGCCCCACAATCGCGCGCATGCAAAAACTCGCCAAGCAGCATCAGATGGTCCTGGTCGTGCCCGTTTACGAAGTCGAGATGACCGGCCTTTACTACAATACCGCCGCCGTCATCGACGCCGACGGCCGCTACCTCGGAAAATACCGCAAGCACCACATCCCGCATTGCCACCCCGGCTTTTGGGAAAAGTTCTACTTCACTCCCGGCAACTCGGGCTATCCCGTTTTCCAGACGCGCCACGCGCGCGTTGGCGTGTACATCTGCTACGACCGCCATTTCCCAGAAGGCGCACGATGCCTTGGATTGAACGGCGCGGAGATTGTCTTCAATCCTTCCGCGACCGTCGCCGGACTTTCGGAATATCTTTGGGAGCTCGAACAGCCCGCTCACGCCGTTGCCAATGCCTATTTTGTCGGCGCTATCAATCGAGTGGGTACGGAGTCTCCCTGGAAAATCGGCGAATTCTACGGCAAGAGCTATTTCTGCAATCCCCGTGGAAAGATTGTGGCCCAGGCCAGCCGCGACAAAGACGAACTGCTCGTCGCCGAACTGGATCTGGATGAAATCCAAAAAGTTCGCGACACCTGGCAGTTTTATCGCGACCGCCGTCCGGAATCTTACGGTGAGATCACGCGCACACGCGCCGCCGAGAGTTCCGAGGCCGCGGACTGAGTATCTCGATACCGTTCAAAGACTCCCATGCCCGATTCCCATCCATGCTGACGCCAACGGACACTCCACATGAGTGACTTCGAAGCGAGCTCGCTCGCTGCCGAAACAATTCGCAGCAGCGGGCTTTATAACAAGGACTTGGCTCCCGTCTCGCCGGAACGCCGCACCTGGGGTACCTACACTTACGCCGCTCTCTGGATCTCCATGAGCGTGAACATTCCCACGTACATGCTTGCGAGCGGCATGATTGCCGGCGGCATGAACTGGAAGCAGGCTCTCTTCACCGTCTTTCTCGGCAACGTCCTCGTTCTCATCCCCATGTTGCTGAACGCGCACGCTGGAACGCGCTACGGAATTCCCTTCCCTGTTTTCGCACGCGCCTCGTTCGGCGTCTTGGGCGCCAACGTTCCCGCCGTCTTGCGCGCGCTCGTGGCTTGCGGCTGGTTCGGCATTCAGACGTGGATTGGCGGCGAGGCCATCAACGCCATGCTCATTGCCCTTGCCCCAGGCTGGCAGCATTTTCATTACGGCCCGGCTGTCTGCTTCGGTTTCTTCTGGCTCCTGAATGTGCTGGTCATCCTGCGCGGCATCGAAACCATTCGTTTTTTGCAGGGCGTCTCCGCGCCTTTCTTGCTTGCTCATCGGGCTCGCGCTTCTTCTCTGGGCCCGAGGAAAAGCAGGCGGTTTCGGCCCCATGCTGGCTACGCCTTCGAGGTTCCACAGCTTTCCCGAGTTTTTTCGCTTCTTTGTTCCCTCGCTCACCGGCGTCGTGGGATTCTGGGCTACGGTTTCTCTCAACATTCCCGGATTTCACGCGTTACGCCCGCAGCCAGCGAGATCAAATGGTCGGCCAGGCTTTCGGCCTTCCTGCCACTATGACGTTTTATTCCTTCATCGGCATCGCTGTAACCTCCGCCACGCTCATAATATTTGGCGAAGCGCTGTGGGATCCCGTCGCTGTGCTCTCCCGTCTCGGCAATCCCTGGGCCGTCGTCGTGGCTATGATCGCGCTTCTCATGGCCACGCTCAACGTCAACGTTGCCGCAAACGTCGTCTCTCCCGCTAACGATTTCTCCAATCTTTCTCCGCGCCGCATCAGCTTTCGCACCGGCGGTTTGATCACCTGCGTGATGGGCATCGTCATGCAGCCGTGGAAGCTGATGGCCAATTACGGCAGCTATATTTTCGGCTGGCTCGTCGGCTATTCCGGATTCCTCGGCCCCATCGCGGGCGTTCTTGATCTGCGATTATTTTGTGATTCGCCAAAAGACTCTTCGGCACAGGATCTTTACCAACGTGGCGGCCAGTATGAATATTCTGCGCGGCATCCATTGGCAGGCCATCGTCTCTCTGGCCGCCGGCGCCGGCGTCGCTTTCGTCGGTCTCTTCGTTCCTGCCTTGCGCGTGCTATACAACTACGCTTGGTTTGTCGGCTTCGCGGTAAGTTTTTTCAGCTATCTCGCCTTGATGAGCAAAGCTTGAGCCGGTCGCCGAGCATAGCGGACTGAGGAGGACCAAATTCCATGGACTTCGGCATCACGATTAAACCCGAATCTCCATCGACCGCATTGTCAGCCTGACCCGGCAAGCCGAAGCCACGGCTTCACCTTTGGCTGGATTTTCGATTCCCATGTGATTTGGAAGGAACCATTTCCGCTGCTCACCCTGATGGCCTCCAACACTAAAAAGATGCACCTCGGGACGTGCGTCACAAATCCCGCCGTGCGCGACGTCACGGTTTCCGCCAGCCTATTCGCGACGCTGAATCTTGCTTCCGGCGGACGCATGGAGCTGGGCATCGGCCGTGGCGACAGTTCGCGCCGCGTGCTGGGCAAAAAGCCCACCACACTTGAGAATCTCGAAGCGTTTGTGCAAGTGTTCCGCGATTTGAATGCTCGGAAAACAGTTGAGCTGGATGGAGTCCCCACGCACTTTCCGTGGACGAGCGGCAAAGTGCCCCGCGTGTGGGTCGCCGGGTACGGGCCGAAAGCGCTGAGCGACCGCCGGCCGCATTGGGGACGGAGTGATCCTGCAATTTGCCGATCCGGATTTGATTGATTGGTGCCTGGGGTTTGTACGAGAGGGTGCGAAAGAGGCCGGGCGCGATTTCAGCAAATATTGAAGTAATGTCCGCGGCGCCGGTGTGGGTCTCGGATGATTTGAAAACTGCGCGAGAACACGTCCGCTGGTTTCCAGCGCTGGTCTCGAATCACGTGATGGACCTGATCTGCGAAATACAAACCGGAAGAATTGCCCGCCGGCGCTCACTTCCTTCGTTAAGGACCGCGGCAATTACGACTATCACCACCATTGCGAAGTCGGCAGCGACAACGCGGATTTCGTCAGCGACGAAGTAGTCGACCGCTTCTGCCTCGTCGGGCCCGTCGAAGAGCACCGCAAAAAACTCGAGCGCCTTCGCAAAGCCGGCGTCACCCAATTCAACATCTATCTGATGTCCGGCGATGAAGAGCAAACGTTAGATGTGTACTCGCGTGAAGTGCTGCCCGCTTACGCGAGGTGATCGCGGCAGATTATCTTTCTCGGCCAGCTGGAGGGCGCGACATGCGATTTGACACAGTCATCCGCAACGGCACGGTCGTCACCGCGACGGACACGTTCGCTGCGGACATCGGCATTGGCGGCGACAAAATCGCCGCGCTTGCCGCTCAACTTCCCATTGAAAATGCTGGCCACGTCATCGACGCTGCAGGACTTCTCGTCATTCCAGGCGGCATCGACGTTCACACGCACCTCGACATGCCCTTCGGCGGCACCACCAGCGCCGACGATTTCCAAACCGGCACCATCGCTGCAGCCTTCGGCGGCACCACCACGCTGATCGATTTTGCGATCCAATATAAAGGCCAAACTCTTCGGCAGGCCTTCGATACCTGGATGAAAAAAGCGCACGACAAGGCCGTGACCGACTACGCCTTCCACTGCATCATCACCGACCTCGGCGCCGCGCAGCTCGAAGAAATGGGCGAACTGGTGCGCGAAGGCGTCACCAGCTTCAAGCTGTTCATGGCCTATCCCGGCGTGTTCATGCTGGATGACGCCTCGATTTTTCAGCGCCATGCGCCAGGCAGCCAAGCACAACGGCCTGATCTGCATGCACGCGGAAAACGGCGGCGCCATTGACGTGATCGTTCAGCAGGCGCTGGCGGAGGGCAAGCGCGCGCCGAAATATCACGCGCTCACGCGACCCACCACCGCCGAGGCGGAGGCCACTTCGCCGCGCCATCGCTCTGGCCGAAATGGCCGGCGCGCCCGTTTACATCGTTCACCTCTCCTGCAACGACGCGCTCGAAAAAGTTCGCGAAGCGCGCGACCGCGGCCTGCCTGCCTACGCCGAAACTTGTCCGCAGTATTTGTATCTCTCGCTCGAAAACATGGACGCTCCCGGCTTCGAGGGCGCCAAGTACGTTTTCACGCCGCCGCTCCGCGAAAAATGGCATCAGGAAAAGCTCTGGCAAGGGCTGGCGAAGGACACCCTGCAAGTGGTTTCGACCGACCACTGCCCGTTCTGCTTCAAGGAACAAAAGGAACTCGGCAGGGATGACTTCACGAAAATTCCCAACGGCGGTCCCGGCATCGAGCACCGGCTCAGCTTGATCTACACGGGCGGTGTCCACGGCAAACGTTTTTCCGCGAACCGCTTCGTCGAGCTTGTGTCCACCGCGCCCGCGAAACTCTTCGGTCTCTACCCGCGCAAGGGTACCATCGCCGTGGGCTCGGACGCCGACCTGGTGATTTTTGATCCGAACGAAGAACAAGTTATCAGCGCAAAAACCCACCATATGCGCGTGGATTATTCGATGTTTGAGGGCATTCAAATCAAAGGAGCGCCGAAGGCCGTATTTTCGCGCGGCCGCGCGGTGATTGACGCAGGAAAATTTGTGGGCCGCCCCGGCGCCGGCCAGTTTCTCCGCCGCCAAACGCATTCGGCCATCCGGTAAGCCTCGCGAAAGCCTCGCTCCGGCGCTGTCGCTCGCTACGGCTTTTCTGTCGGCCCGCCACCCGGCGCGCCGTCCGCTGGCGCTTCTTCAACCTTGGGGGCTGAAATTTTCTGCTTGTCGTCCACCGCGAATAGCAAATAGTTGCTAAAGCTGTGGCGGCGATGGATGCGCCGGCCTTTCCAGTCGTAGTATACTTCCGCGCTCTGCGGGAGCCACATATTCACGTTGCCTTTGGTGAATTTCACCGGACCATATTCGACGGCAGTGTGATCGGAAACCAACCGGATTTGCGGCACGGGCGATACCAGGTCCGTTTCCATCCTGACGATTTGATACGTATCCGCGGAAATCCAAGCGCGCCCCTTCAGCGCGACTGGATAGGACGGGCCGTCCGCTCCGATCCTGTACCGCTTGATGGTGTTCGGCTTGTCTGGCCTTTGGCGAAAATGCACTTGCCAAGCCAACCCGCCATTCCATCGCGCTAATCCCTCGCAGGTCATCGAAAAGTTTACAGTGTTGTATGGATGGAAAATCAGGACAAGAGCCGGCAGACCATTGGTTGCCACTCCGCCTGGAAATTCAGCCAGCGAACCGCCGCTGTTCCGGTATTCCTCCACATTCAGCAAGCCTTGCCGAACTTCCTGAATGGAAACTACATAATCGAACTTGCGTTTTTCTGGAGCTGAAGCCAATCCGTACCTGTTGATCGACTCATGCGTAAGTGATTCCGTTGCAGCAAACCGATCGACATCTTTCACCAGCTCCATGATTTGTTGCCCGGCCTTATGCACCACGTCATCCAGTGCGCAGGCGGCGCCCGCTTCTACCGGCGGGACTTTCTCGTCAACGTCGGGCGGCAGCCAGTTGGAGGGCACCGGCAAGGCGGTTGCTTCCTTCGTCAGAGCCGCCATCTCGTTTGCGGCAGCCCCGGGGGCATTGGACACCTCATTAGTCCATTCCTTTTTCAATCGCTCGAGATCTTTCGCTGCCGCAGAATCTTCCGGATGAGCTTGAACATAATCTTGCAAGACTCGCACCGCCGCAGGCATCTCGGGTTCTTTGGCGACGCGTGCTGATCGAGCCCGCTCGAGCACAGGCTGGACAGTCGCTGCTCGCTCGTGACCCAATTGGATAGCGCGTTCGGCGTGCTTGATGGCCTCGTCGTTCGATCCTTCAAGCAACAAGGCTTCTGCAAGAAGTGCATGTGCTCGCCAGGAGGACGGCTCGGCTTCCACCGCCCGGTTCAGATACGGCAACGCCTCTCCCGCTTTATTATTACGGAGCATGTCAAAACCAATTCCAAGCAGCGCGCTCAAGTGTTTGGGATTAAGTTCGAGAGCTTTCAGCCAGTGATCCCTGGCCTGGACGGGATCGTTTACTTGTGACGCATAAACGCCAAATAGATATTCAATCTCCGCGCTATTTGGAGCAGCCTTTTGCGCTGCGTCGAGGTGACCTCGCGCATCCTTCGGCTTGTTAGCCCGCAAAGCTTCCAGCGCCTTGCCCACTTCCTTTTGCACCTTCGGCGACAGCGCGTAGAATCCCGCAGAGGCCGCGGCCTCTTCCGCATCGGTCAAGGGCTTCATTTCAACTGTGACCTTTGACAGGGAACTCTGTAGTACCTCGACTTGCTTTGCAGTAGTTTGGTACTTGGGAGACACCACTTGAACTGTGTACATTGTTGGAGGCACGGCGCCAAACCTGACATGGCCGTTTTTCGCGGTTTGCCGGTCTACGAACTCACCATTCATTTTGGCAAGTGTCACTATCGCAGACCCCTCGAGCGGTGCCCCGTTTGGTCCGTTCACATAGACGTCAATGTCTCCCACTATTTGTAAGTTTTGTATTTGAGCTTGCTGGCCGGGGAGGCCGTTAGGGTTTTGGCCGCCCGGCTCTGGGGCCGGTTTGCCTGCCCACAATTCGCCCGGCAGCAAAAGCCCGAAGGATAGGATAAGTATGACCTGAATGTATTTAAGGAATTGTACGTGCATAAACCACCCGTCCGTCGCGTCCAAGGGGGGACCAAGATTCTGTGGTAATGATACTCCTACTAATCGCGTATCGGGTAGCGCTAACGGTACAAACCGCAACTCCAAGGCAGTGAAGGCAGTCGCAGACCCTGGAGTCACCGAGCCGATTACAATTTTCGTACGCGGTCAGATGGCGCGGACCCCAGATGCAGTTGTGAACTTTTGGCAGAAGATCCCCCGCCGGTCCAATTTTGTGCGCGGTTGCCGGAGTGATAGAGTACGCGCCGACTGGCACGAACCTCGAAGGGCGCTCGTGCGGGAAGCTCCAATCAGTCTCAATGACAAATAGCGAAAATCCGAACAAGCAACTGCCCCAGGGCAGCGGGCTCGCGCGCCAGCTTGGCCTCTTTGGCACGACGATGGCCGTAATGGGCGGCATTATCGGCGCGGGAATTTTCATCAATCCCTACTTGGTTGCCGATCGCGTGCACACGTCCGCGCTAATCCTTGGCGCTTGGGTCGCCGGTGGTTTGATCGCGCTGCTCGGCGGCTTTATTTACGCGGAGTTGGCCGCCCGTTTGCCGGTCGTTGGCGGTCAATATGCCTATCTTCGCGAGGCGCTTCATCCAGCAGTCGCATTCCTTTATGGATGGGTGCTTCTTCTCGTGATTCAGACCGGCGGTATGGCCGCCGTCGCGGTTACATTTGCCAAGTATTTTCTCGAGTTGACGCGCTGGCAAGTCGGCGCTTCTCTCATTGCGGCGTCCGCGCTCGCGCTGCTCACGATTATCAACTGCCTGGGTGTTCGGGCGGGCAGCCGGGTACAGTCGGTAATGACTCTCGCCGCGATTGGCGCGATTGCGATGCTCGAGTTCTTCAGCTTTCTTCGCGGTGGCCCCTCGCAAATTTCGTGGCGCCCAATTCTCGACCAGCCGATGTCTGCGAGCCTCATCTTCACGTTTGGAGCCGCGATGACGCCAGTCTTGTTCGCCTATGGGGGATGGCAGACATCAAGCTTTCTGGCTGGCGAGGTGCGCGAACCGAGCAAAATACTTCCACGGGGCCTGGTCGTGGGCGTCCTCGGCGTAATCGCAGTCTACACCTCCGTGAATTTTGTCTACGTGCGCGCTCTGGGACCCGCTGGATTGGCCGCCACGATGACGCCGGCTTCTTCCGTGATGCGAATGTTGCTCGGCCCGCGCGGCGGTTCGTTGATCGCCGCCGGAATTGCTTTGTCCGCGTTCGGATTCCTGGGGCAATCCATGTTGACGGCCCCTCGCGTCTATTTCGCTATGTCTAAGGACCGCGTTTTTTTTCGGGGTGTGGCCTGGATCGATCCCCGCACCCGCGTTCCGGTGGTCGCCATCTTGTTGCAGGGCGTCTGGGCTATCGTCATCGCCCTTACGGGCACCTACGCACAAGTTGTCAACTACGTGGTGGCGATGGATTCCATGTTCTTTGGGCTGACCGCCGTGTGCTTACTTGTACTCCGGCGCCGCGCGGCCGATTCGGGCTCGCCAGCGATCGAGATTCGCGTCCCCGGACATCCTTGGACCACCTTACTATTCATCTGCGCGGAATGGATTGTGGTTGTCAGCACCTTCGCGCACGATCCCAAACGATCGCTCATCGGGCTCGCCATTGCCATCGCGGGTTTACCTGCGTACTTTTTATGGCGCGCGAAAAACAGAAGCGAAGGAGAAGCATGACCGGGGCACCACGAACAAAACGTTCTGTGTACATGGAATGGGCGAAAACGCGGTCGCATGCGCGCTTTAATCTGGCGACCAGCGGGCTGATTGGCGTCCCCTTGGCAGAGTTTCCGCTGGACCTCGCGCAGCTCGAAGTCACCGCGCCCGGCGGCTACGGCTACGCGCCGTTACAGCAGCGGCTGGCGCATTACAACGGTGTGCCAGAGGAATGTGTTGTCGCGGCCACTGGCACATCCATGGCCAATCACCTGGCGATGGCCGCCGTCCTCGAACCGGGCGATGAGGTGTTGCTCGAGCAGCCTGTTTACGGACCACTTCTCGATGTTGCGGAATACTTGGGAGCGCGGGTGAAACGCATTCCTCGGCGATTAGAGGCCGCATTCGCGCTTGAGCCGGCGGAGCTTGAGCGAACCATCACGCGCGAAACGCGTCTGATTGTGCTGAGTAATTTGCACAATCCAAGCGGCGCACTGATGCCTGAGGCGACGTTGCGCGCGATTGGTGAAATGGCACACCGAGTTGGCGCTCACGTGCTAGTGGATGAGGTCTACCTCGAAATGCTCTTCGACCGCGGTGCGCCCTTTTCATTTCCGCTCGGCCAGTCCATGGCACCTTCCGGCGACAACCCGTTCATCGTCACCAGCAGTCTCACAAAAGTCTTTGGACTGAGCGGGCTGCGCTGCGGCTGGGTGCTCGCCTCGCCGGCACTGGCCAGGCGCATGTGGCTGCTCAATGACCTGTTCGGCGCCGTCGCAGCGCACCCCGCTGAAAGAATGTCTGTGATGGCATTCGATCATCTGGAACATTTTCGAGACCGCGCGCGGTCGCTCCTGGCTGCCAATCGCATCGTCCTCGACGCGTTTCTCGTTTCGCGGCCTGAACTCGAATGCTTTCGCCCGCCGGCAGGCACGGTAGTCTTCCCGAAGCTCGCTAACGGAGATCCGGAGACCTTTCTCAACCTATTACGAGAGAAATACGAGACGACCGTTGTTCCGGGCACATTCTTTGAAATGCCGCAGCATTTCCGGATTGGCATTGGCGGGGATACTGCCATACTAAAGGCTGGCCTCGAACGTTTGAGCGCGGCGCTTGATGATTTCGCGAAACGCTAACATCGAGTTATCGCGTCCGCGAACGTCACTGGCACCCAACTGAGGGCAGCCGAGGCGCGAATCCGTTCGGCTCTGAACTTTGAAGGCGTTCTTTATGTGGGAATAGGAACACCCACTCCGAGACAAAAATGAAGAAACTCAGATTTCTGGTTTCTCTGACAACCGACGATAACGACTACCAGATCGAACAGTCGGAATCCGCCGAGCAAGCCGCGCGCAAAACGGGCGTGGAAGTACAGATCATTCACGCGCAGAACGACGCCATCAATCAAAGTACGCAAATCTTGAAGGCTGTCCAAGCGCCAAAGGACTTGCGGCCGGACGCCATTATTTTTGAACCTGTCGGAGGCACCGCACTGCCCCAGGTGGCACGCGCAGCCGCCAGTGCCGGAATCGGCTGGGTGATTCTCAATCGTGATGCAAATTATGTCGAGGAATTGCGCAAAACTTCGACCGCGCCGCTCTTCGCCATTAGCTCGGACCACGCCGAGATCGGCCGCATCCAAGGGCGCCAGATGGCGGCGCTGCTCCGAGGCGGAGGTTCGGCTCTCTACATCCAGGGTCCTTCCGAGAATTCCGCTGCCAAAGATCGAACCGCTGGAATGCAGGAAACCAAACCTGCGAACATTCAGGTCACCATGCTCAAGGCCCAGTGGACCCAGGAAAGTGCGCAACGTTCGGTGCGCTCCTGGCTCAAGCTGACAACCTCGCAGCGAGCTGCCATCGACGTCATTTCCGCCCAAGACGACTCCATGGCCATGGGTGCGCGCGATGCCTTTAAGGAATTGCCGAATGAGGACGAGCGCGAAAGGTGGCTCAAGCTCCCATTCACAGGCTGCGATGGCCTGCCGAAAACAGGTCAAGCTTGGGTGCGCAGCGGGCTGCTCGCCGCAACTGTGTTTGTTCCTCCGAATACCGGCCAGGCTATAGAGATGCTCGTCGACGCCCTGCAAAATCGAAAGATCCCTCCCGAACGAGTCTTGACTGTCCCGGTCTCCATCCCAGCCTTGGATGGGCTGACCCGCAAAAAGCTTTGACGCTGAAATATCGCGAAGGTTTTGAACCTAGGTAGCGCCCTGGGTATACGCGGCTTTTTCTCGAACCCACTCTCCGTCGTTCGTCACCACTAAAACGATTTTCTGACTTCCTCCCCGGCTCAGGAGGCGTATAATGCCGCGGGTCGTGGATGGAAGGTACAAAACGCATACTTCTCGGAGGGGCAGGCATGGAAGGCTCGCGCGCAGCTAAATCGGTTGATCGCAGGCAATTTCTTGCCGCAACCGGCGGAGGACTTCTGGCCGCTGCGGTTCCGGGGGGAGCCGGGGTGAAGGCGTCCATTTCAGGCACGGAAACCGCGTCGCGAAAACGATCCGCAACTCCGCCTGCGGCGCAGCGCAAGATTCCCATCGGCGTCTTCGACCCCGTTTACGAAAAGCTCTCGCTCGACGAGATGCTGGATAAGGTCAGCGCGCTTGGCCTGGAAGCCATGGAGATCGGCACGGGCGGCTATCCCGGATCACACCATTGCCCGGTCGACGAGCTTCTTGCCGACCCGCCAAGGCTAAAGCCTGGCAGAAGAAATTTGAAGATCGCGGCATTCAGGTGGCCACGCTGAGCTGCCATGGAAACCCAATCCATCCGGATCCGAAACATGCCGCGCGCGACGCGGAAATTTTCGCAAAACAGTACTTCTTGCGGAGATGCTCGGTGTGAAAGTCATCGTCGGTTTTTCCGGTTGCCCGGGCGGCTCGCCTCGGACGCGCAACCCAACTGGATCACGTATCGCTGGCCTCCTGAATATGCGCAAATGCAGGATTGGCAGTGGAAAGAGAAAGTCATTCCCTATTGGAAGGAAGCCGCAAAATTCGCGCGCGACCACGGCGTTCACCGGCTGGCGTTCGAAATGCATCCCAACTTCGTCGTTTACAATCCGCGAACCCTTCTGAAGCTGCGCGAAGCCGTCGGCGAAGAAATCGGCGCAAACTGCGACCTTGAGCCATCTTTTCTGGCAGGGCTGCGACCCCGTCGAAGTGATTCATTTCTTGGGCAAGCAGGGCATGCTCTATCACGCACACATGAAGGACACGGTTTTCTTTCCGGACAACGTCGCGAAGTATGGCGTGCTGAACTTCGCTTTCGAGACCAGTGACCTCGGAAGGCCTCGGAAACCTTTCGCGCCGTGGGCTATGGGCACAGCGCGAGTTTGTGGAAGTCTGTCGTGCAAGCGTATATGGACGTCGGCTACGAAGGCATCCTGAGCATCGAGAATGAAGACCCCATACTTTCCGGAGAGGTGGGCGTCGAGCGGGCCGCTTACGTCCTGAAAAACGTGCGCAAGGAAATTCTGGAAGGATGATGAATCGTCGCGAATTCGGCCGGAGTGTTGCCGGCATGGCCGTGGGAACGGCGGCGGCAAGCGTAGCCGCGGCAGTGCCCGGCTCCCGGACCGCGGAGACCAAAGACGTTGCCGGCTTGGTCCCTTTCAAGATTTCCGTGATGCTTTGGACAGTCTTCCGCGGTCAGCCGTTTGCGCAACGCCTGGATAAAGTGGCCCAAGCTGGGTATCACGCCGTAGAACTTGTCGACGAATTTAAGGGCTGGACTAAGGACAATTTCGCCGCTGCCCGCCGCAAAAAGCAGGAGCTGGCCATCGAGTTTGACGCTACCGCTGGTGTCTGGCACACCTTGGCCGACGCGGGCGACCGCGACGCGTTCTTGCAAAACCTTCGCGAATTTATTACCACGATGAAGGAACTCGAATGCACGCGCCTTGTTCTTCAGACGGGAAACGTGGTTCCCGGACTTTCGCATGAGGCCATGCGCGCGAATTGCATCGATACTCTGAAGCGCGCCGGAGATGTCGCGGCTCAAAATGGCATCGAACTTTTGGTGGAAAACATTGACCCGGAGGAAAATCCAAAATACTTTTTGACTTCCTCCGCCGAGGGTTTTGAAATTGTCCGCTCCGTCGGCAATCCTCATGTCAAGTTCTTGTACGATTTCTTCCACGAACAGATCGCCGAGGGTAACCTGATCGCCAAGCTCGGGAAAAACATTGACCTCATCGGGCTGGTGCACGTCGCCGATGTGCCGGGCCGCCATGAGCCGGGCACCGGTGAAATCCATTATCCCAATATTTATCGCAAGCTCGGCGAGCTCGGCTATGACCGCTACGTGGCCATGGAGTTCCTGCCAACGAGCGAGCCCGTCGCAGCACTTGCCGCCGCTCGCGAGATGGCTTTGAAATTCGGCGCGACGCAGCGCAAACAATCCTCGAACGAGACACCATCAGGGAGGTCCTATGCAGCGGCGTGACGCACTTAGGCTATTGGTGACCGGAGCGGTGTTGCCAACGCTCACTCCAGAGGCCTTCGCTTTCTTCCGCGCGGCTCATCCCGCCGCGGGTTATGCGCTAAGAACTCTCAATCCTCATCAGAACGCGACCGTCGTTGCCATGATTGACCTGATCGTGCCCGCGACCGATACGCCGGGCGCCAAAGGCGCGCTGGTCAACGAATTCATCGATTTGATCCTCACGGAATGGGCTACCGAGGAAGAGCGCGCCAATTTTCTCGGCGGCCTTGCCGGAGTCGACAAGCAGAGCAACGAACTTTTCGGAAAAGATTTTATCGATGCTTCCCCCGTGCAGCAGACCGCACTTCTGCGCTCCATGGATGACGCCGCGATGGCCGAACACGCCCGCGCTCCTCGCGCGCCGGAGATGGTGCGCGAGCGCGACACGCAGTTGCAGGGAAATTTCTGGGTAGTATTCAAGAGCATCACGCTTCACGGCTACTACACCTCCGAAATCGGATTTACTCAAGAATTGAAACTTCAGATCATTCCCGGTGCGCAGCATGGTTGCGCACCGGTTGGTTCGGTGCTTGGCGACACTTAATCAAAGGGAGCCACAATGGCAACACCGGTCTACGATGCAATTATTGTTGGTTCAGGAATTACCGGCGGGTGGGCGGCAAAAGAGCTCACCGAGAAGGGACTCAACGTCCTTCTTCTCGAAGCCGGGCGCACCATCGTTCCGGAAAAGGACTACGTCGAGCACGTTCCCGTATGGGAGCTCAAATACCGCGACTGGGACAACCGCGCCGTGCGTGAGAAAACGCAGCCTATCCAGCGCGAGTGCTACTACGCCTGCGACGAATACTCGAACAAATTCTTCGTAAGCGACGTTGAGAATCCCTACACCTGTGAGGAAGGCAAACACTTTTCGTGGATTCGCGGCCGCCAAGTCGGCGGTAAGTCTATCACCTGGGGCCGCCAGAGCTATCGCTGGAGCGACCTCGATTTCGAAGCCAACTTGAAAGACGGTATCGCCGTCGATTGGCCGATCCGCTATGCGGACATCGCGCCCTGGTACGACTACGTCGAGGAGTTCGCCGGGATAAGCGGTCAGGCTGAGGGCTTGCCGCAATTGCCCGACGGTAAATTTCTCCCGCCGATGGAAATGACCTGCGTCGAAGCATGACGTTCGCGATGCGCTCGCCAAGCACTTTGACGATCGCATGATGACCATCGGCCGCGCTGCCGTGCTCACGCGCGCACATAAAGGGCGCGCCGCCTGCCACTATTGCGGCATTTGCCACCGCGGCTGCATCACACAATCCTATTTCAGCAGCCTGAATTCGACTTTGCCGGCGGCCGAGAAAACCGGACGGCTCACCCTTCGGCCATACAGCGTCGTTCGCAACCTCAACTATGATTCCAAGACCGGACGAGTGACGAGCGTGAACGTGATCGATGCGCAAACGAAAAATGAGCTCGAATTTAAGGCGCGAATCTTTTTCATCTGCTGTTCCACTCTCGAGTCCACGCGCCTGCTGCTGAACTCCGCGACACCGGAAATGCCCAATGGTCTCGCGAACAGCAGCGGCGAGCTCGGCCACAACCTCATGGACCACCACATGGGCGCCGGCGCAAGCGGAAGCATGCCCGGCCATGAAGACAAAATGCCTTTCGGCAATCGCCCGAACGGAATTTATATTCCTCGCTTCCGCAACGTAAAATCCAAACAGCGGGATTTTATCCGGGGCTACGGTTACCAGGGCGGCGGGAGCCGCGATGGCTGGACGCGCGGCATGTCCATGCCCGGTTTCGGCGCGGAATTCAAGAATGCTCTAAAAAAGCCGGGACCATGGCGGATGGGTATGGGCGGGTTCGGCGAGTGCCTGCCGAATCACAACAACTACGTCGAAATAAACAAGAGACAAACTCGATGCCTGGGGCATTCCTACGCTGACGATCCACTGCGCATGGGGAGAAAACGAACAGACGATGTCGAAGGACATCGCCGTCCAGGCCGCCGAGATGCTGGCCGCCTCAGGCGCGAAGAACATTTCCGTTTGTCAGGAAATGTCCAGCCCCGGTCTCGGAATTCACGAAATGGGAACGGCACGCATGGGCCGCGATCCGAAGACTTCCGTCCTGAACGAGCACAATCAAGCGCATGACGTGAAAAATCTTTTCCTTCCCGACGGGGCTTGCATGGTTTCGAGCTCGTGCGTCAATCCTTCGTTGACGTACATGGCCTTGACGGCTCGCGCTTGCGATTTCGCGGTCTCTCGGATGAAAAGGAACGAATTGTAATCAGGGGTCGATGAAATGTCGCAAGTGATTCGCTCTCCGAAAATGTATGACGTGTGCATCATCGGGTCCGGCGCAGGCGGTGGCATGGCGGCGAAGATTCTGACCGAAGGCGGCCTGAACGTCGCGTTGCTCGAAGCCGGGCCGCCGCTCAATCCCGAAAAAGATTTCAAGATGATGACGTGGCCCTACGAATTGCCGCATCGCGGCGCTGGCGTCGGCGGCCACGCGCGCGAAAATTTTGGCGAATTCCTGGCTCCGAATGGCGCGTGGACGATCGAGGGTGAGCCATACACGTCCGCGCCCGGCTCGAATTTTCAGTGGTTCCGTTCGCGCATCGTTGGCGGCCGAACGAACCACTGGGGCCGCATCGCGCTGCGATTTGCGCCGATTGATTTCAAATCGTACACGCGCGATGGCCTCGGCGACGACTGGCCGATCAGGCTACGAAGATCTCGCGCCGTATTACGACAAAGTCGAGTCCTACATCGGCGTTTTCGGCACGAAGGAAAATGTTTCGAGCGCGCCCGACGGCATTTTTCTGCCGCCTCCGAAACCGCGATGCACGGAGCTGATCGTCAAGAAAGCCTGCGACAAACTGAATATTATCTGCATTCCTTCGCGGCTCGCGATCCTGACGCAATCCGTGAACGGCCGGCTGCCGTGCCATTACTGCGGCCAATGCGGCCGCGGATGCACCACGGCGTCGAATTTCAGCTCGAGCCAGGTGTTGATTCCTCCGGCGATGGCAACGGGCAGGCTGACGATGATCACCGGCGCGATGGCACGCGAAATCGTGGTCGGAAAAGACGGCAAGGCGCAAGGCGTCGCGTACATTGACAAGGCCACGCGCACGGAGAAGCGGATCAACGCGCGCGCCGTTGTTTTGGCGGCGAGCGCATGCGAATCCGCGCGGCTGCTGCTGAATTCGAAATCTTCTCGTTTCCCGATGGACTGGCAAATTCTTCAGGCACGGTTGGACGATACCTGATGGATTCGGTCGGAAGCGACGGCTCCGGATATTTTCCGCAGCTTGAAAAAATGCCGCCGCACAACCACGATGGCGTCGGCGGAATGCACTTGTATATTCCGTGGTGGAAATTCGACCGCCAAAACGATTTTCCGCGCGGCTATCACATCGAATTTGGCGGCGGCCGCAACATGCCCGGCGTCGGAATGTTTGATGGGCTTTGCGACGACGAAGAAGGATACGGCGCGAGCCTCAAAAGCGTGCGCGACAAATGTACGGAACGACGATCGGTCTTCGCGGGACGCGGCGAAATGATTCCCGAATCCGGATACCTACTGCGAGATCGATCCCGAGCGTCGTGGACGAATGGGGAATTCCGGTGCTGCGCTTCCACTTCAAATGGTCCGAATACGAATTGCGGCAAGCGAAGGACATGCAGGAAACGTTTCGGGCGATCGTGGAGGCGGCGGGCGGCGCATACATGACCAAAACTTCGATCGACGGCCAGAATCCCTTACGGAATTCAGGCGGGCGGGAAAATCATTCACGAAGTGGGAACCGCGCGGATGGGCGCGGATCCGAAGACGTCCGTGCTGAACGGCTATTGCCAGACGCACGACGTGAAAAATCTTTTCGTCACGGACGGCGCGCCGCTGGTCACGAATCCCGGACAAGAATCCGACGCTGACGATCATGGCGCTGTCGTGGCGCGCTTCTGAATATCTGCTGGACGAAGCCAAGAAAGGGAACCTGTGATCGCCAGAACGGAGCTCACGGGAGACACGAATGAGCGAGTATCCGTATCTCGAGGACATCTAGACGCGGCGGGCGCCGTGGGCGGCTCGGTGCTGCAGGTGATTCCCGCGCAAGCGGCGGAGTACGCGCATCAGATGGTGCAAAGGAAAAGGCCGCGTCGCCGGCCGGCAAGTACACGCCGAAGTATTTTTCGCCGCATCAGTACGAAACGCTGACTTCGCTGTGCGACTCGATTATTCCGAAGGACGAAAAATCGGGCGGAGCAGTGGAAGCGGGCGCGCCGGAATTCATCGATCTGCTGACCAGCGAAAACGAACAATATCAGCTGGCAGACTCGGCGGCGGACTGATGTGGCTCGATCAGTTTCTGCATCCGACCGTTACGCAGAATCCATATCTGGAGTGCACGCCGGCAGCAGCAGCAAAGAAGTGCTGGACCTGATCGCGTATCCGCAAAAATGCCAAAGCAGGATCCAGCGTTGAGCCAGGGGGTGGCTTTTTTCGCGTTCTTGCGCAAAATGACTTGCGACGGCTTCTACACCAGCAAAATCGGCATCGCGGATTTGCAATACATCGGGAACACCGCGCTGCGCGAATTCCCCGGCTGCCCCACGCTGCCGGAGGCATAACGTATCGCTCTCCGGCACGGACGACAGTCCTCGAACGCCTCTGTTCCCTTATTGCAGCTACCCTCAGTGCGGCTTTCCGCCGCCACCGTGATGCTCAGCTTGCGGGCGATGTATGCGGTTTGTTTTCCGTATGCAGTTTGCTATCTGCAATGCGGCTGATTCCTCGCGTGCATTGTCTGCATTTATTTACGTGCGGGGAGTTATGTTCAGCGTTTCCCATATGTGATGGCGGCCGATCCGATTTGTGGAATTCAGCCGCATTGTTCGCATGCGCGTTTCCGCCGTGTGAATTCTCCCGCGCCGAGACCACTTCATGGCCCTTAAACTTCACCCGGCCTCGCCGTAGCCGCAATCGCCGGCCTCCCGTGATTCTCGGAGGCGCGCAACTCGCGATTCGAACTTGCGAAATGTTCGTGTTGCGTCTGCATGGACGTTGGCGCGAAATGATGCTCGTGCTCGAACTCCCTTTCCCTTTCGTTGGGACGGGCGCCGACTCCGCCTCTCCCGCCGTTATAGCTCACGCGATTCACGGTCACGTTTCGGATCACCGTGCGGTCCACGTACGTGTTGTGAATCTCCCGGGTGTTGACGTGCATCACTGCGGTGTTATACCTGAACACTCCGCGTTCCCACCGCCCGCCAACGAAACCAACTCCACCATAGCCAAATCCATAATTAATTCCGCCGTAGAATCCGACGTGAGGACCCCAATACCCTGCATGCCAGAGGTACCCGCCGCCGCCCCAGCCCCAATATCCGGGCGTCCAGAGCAACCCGACTTCAGGCGCCATCGCCCATGTTCCTGGCACCCAGTAATATCCGTCCGGACCATAAGCCCAATAGCCTGGCGTCCAAAGATACCCTGGACCCGGGCAGATCGGCTGCTCATACACTGGCAACGCCGGAGGCCCCACGTGCACTGCGACGCCAACGCTAACTTGCGCGAGCGATACGGCTGGCAACGCCAGCATCAGCACTGCGAATAAAAACAAGGCCATACAGTGAATCTTGCGCATTTGCCACACTCCTCAGTGGAATATCCTCATTATAAAACCCCCGCAATCCGAAGAAGTTGCTCTGCGGCTCACTCATCACTGGCCGAATGGACAGGTCCCTTACCAGCGCTTCTGGATCACAACCGCCAGCGCTTGACCGTCGTTGGAGAGTGCCGGTCGAACACTCCGCCTTACTCAAAAAGAAGTGGCGCCTCCAAATCGCTTCGAAGAGGCGCCACAATCCACAACAAATTGTTCAGTCCGCTAGAGAGCCTGGCCCATCTGTGCCTCTAGGCCGACTTGATTGTCCCAGAGGCCGCGTCCCAAGTGACCGCGCTTTTGCGGAAGTACGATTCGTTCGCCATGTGGCACGCCAGCGCGGCGTTGTTTCCAAACACCGCGTCTTCCGTGACCGGCTGACGGCTCTTGACCGCCTGGAAGTATCTCCATAGATGCGGCTTTTCGTCATCCCAGGAGTCGCCCGCGATACGTGAACCCTCCCAGCATCGGCTCTTTGCCGGGAACCGGATCATGTTGCGCATGCCATTCCGCAAGGTACGCATCCCGCATCTTCTGCGGATAGCCGGATGTGTAGTAGCTCGGCCCTTGGTCGTCGCCTGTCTGCGGATAGTAGTTAATCGCAAATTCCGTGACTTCCAGAATTCCCTTCGATCCCTGGAAGCGATATATCTCCGGAGTCTCGCAGCCCAGATTCAGCCGCAGATAAACGGGCGCGCTTCCATAATCGAAGAGCGTTGCGTGCACGTCCGGCATGTTTCGTCCATCCGGGAAGCGCAGGATCGCACCGAGCGCCATTGCTTTCTTCGGCGGAGCATTCCAGCCCAGCATGTAGTTCATCCCGCTCACAAGATGCACCAGCAGGTCGCCGGCAAGTCCCGTCCCATACTCCTTCCAGCACCGCCAGCGCGCAAAAATCTTCGGATTGAAAGCCACCTTGGGCACCGTGCCCTGCCACGTATCCCAATCCAGATTTTCGGGAGAAAGATCCGGTGGCGGCGGATATTCCCACGCCCCTGTCGGATCGTTGCGTCCCAGCGAGCCTTCCACCAGCGTCAATGTGCCAATCATTCCCTGCGAAATCATCTCCTTGGCCTTCGCGCAAATCACCGAACTCACGCGCTGCGACCCAATCTGCACAATGCGTCCCGTTTTCTGCGCCGCCGCCACCATCGCCAAGCCGTCCGCCGCGGAATGCGACATCGGCTTCTCGCAGTAGATGTCTTTGCCGGCATTGACCGCGTCCACCACCACTTGCTTGTGCCAGTGGTCCGGCACGGCCGCCACGATGCAATCGATCTCCTTGTTGTCCAGCAGCTCCTGATAGCGCCGCGTTACTGGAATGCTCTTCCCGACAATTTCTCTTGCCAGCAGTGTGCCGTCCGTCGTATAGATCGCACGCCGCCACGCATTCCACGCCTGGCAATTGGACGGCATTCGTCAGCAATCCTGAGCCCTGCATCCCAATGCCGATAATGCCGAAGCGCACGCGATCGCTCGGCGCCACCGCTTCGAGCGCGGAAGGAATGTACTCCGGCTTCAGGAAGATGCTCGGAGCCGCCGCAAGCGCTCCCGTAGCCCCGGCCGTGCTCTGCAGAAATCTACGCCGCGAAAAAAGGTTCTCGCTCATCTCATCCTCCTGATTTGACTGTGTCTTTCTTTTTCCTGAAGCCGTTACTTCAACGACTGCACGCTGACTTCTTTGAAGAACACGATGTCCTTGTCGCTATGGTTTTGCAATCCGATGTAGCCTTCGTCCGGCCGCCTGCCCCGTTGCGGCTCGAAGTCAAACTTGCGCTCCGGAACGGGCTGCCCTTCGGTGTAATCGGTCACCTTCACGTCGTTGAGCATCACGATCGTGTGCGGTCCATCGAGCGTGATCTCCATCGTGTTCCACTCCGGGCCGGGCTTGCCTGGTTTGGCGAGCGGTTTGGTCAGCGAATAGAGGGCCGCCGTGACGTGATAGTCGTCTTCGTTCGATGTCTCGGGATGATTGTCAATTTGCACTTCGTACCCATAGTGAACCGGCATCCACGGTTCCCGAGGCTCGATCGGAATGCGAATGAAGACGCCGGAATTGTCGTTGAAGTCGCGCATCTTATAGACCACGCGGATGCGGCAGTTCGCCATTTTGCCGGCGGTCCAATAGAGAAGTCCCATCCCGCCGTGCGTGCGAATCAAGCCGTCCTCAACCGTCATCTCGCCCGGCCCAACGTGCTTCCAGCCCGTCAAGTCCTTGCCGTTGAAGAGCTGTTTCCACGCAGGCGTCTGAGCCCGCGCCGCAAGCAAAACGAAAGCACTGGCCAGAACAATCGCCATAGACGCAGCCACTTTGCGCAAGATCATCCCTCCCTCAAATAGCATCGTTCGGAACTAGAATCGCAGACCGGACAGGTAGTCGTAGCTGATCTTGATGTCCTCGAACGGCGATTTCGCGTCGTCATTCTCAACAAAGTAATGCTTGATGCCGCCCTTTTCCGATTTCGCGAAGATCCGTTTGAAGTCGATCGTACCTTTGCCAACGTCAGCCAAGACGGCCCTTGAAAACCACGGAGCCAGTCGCTCCGGCATAACTGCTCGTCGCGTTGGGATCGTTCACATAATCCTTCACGTGAACCAGCGGAAAGCGCCCCGGGTACTTCTCGAAGTAGCTCACCGGATCTTTGCCTGCGACGCTGATCCAGCACAAATCCATCTCCATTTTGACGAACTTCGGATCTGTTTCCTCCAGCAGAGTGTCGTATGCAAGTTTTCCGCCAAGGGTTGCGTCTGGCGCGAATTCGAACGAGTGATTGTGATAGCAAAACTGAATTCCGGCCTTCTGGCTCGCCTCACCCGCCTTATTGAAGAGCTCCGCAGCGCGCTTCCAGCCATCCGCATTCCGCTGCTTTTCATCGAGCCAGGGACATACGATATATTTGTGACCCACGATGTGCGACGCTTCGAGCGTCTCTGGCCATTTGCTCTCCACGACATCGTACGCGATATGCGCCGAGGGTGCCGTAAGCCCATTCTTGTCGAGAATCGCGCGGACGTCTTTTGGCGAGTGCTTGAAGTAGCCCGCGAACTCCACCTCTTTATATCCCGTCGCGGCGACCTTGGCGATGGTCCCCTCAAAGTCCTTCGGCATTTCCGAGCGAACCGTATAAAGCTGCAAGCCCACTCTCTTGATCTGGTGCGTGGTTTCAGCGGCCCACGACGGCCATGCCGCATACACCGCCGCGGCCGCAACCGATGTCTCAATAAATGTTCGGCGTTTCATGGCGTTGTTCAGTCCTCCTCAATAGCCGGAGCGAGTATACAAAAAAGTGATGGCGGTTATCAGAAAAAAAGGGCGGCGCTTAGAAAAAAAGCGCCGCCCTCGTTGGGCCCATCTTATTTTAGAACACGAAGCGCAGGCCGAACTGCATCCGGCGCGCTGCATGTGCCCCGTCCAGATGTAGGAAGCCGGAGCTGTCAACGTTGCCCCCAGGATCAGTCGTGTCCATGGACTGACCGATGGAATCGAACTGGGTGTGGTTGAAGAGGTTGAAGTTTTCCCAGCGGAAGTCTAGTTCTCTCGTCTCTCCGAACATGAATTTCTTAAACAGCCCAAAGTCGAAATTCAGCCGGCCCGGCATATACAATGTGTTGCGCCCTACGTTGCCAAACGTCAGACCTGTTGGAGCGGCATAAGCCGCGGGGTTGTAGAAGAGCGGCCCGCGCTGATCGGGGAACTCCGTCTGCGTTAACCCTGAATGTGCGTTGCCCACCAGATCGGGGCGCGATCCGGTGCCCACTCCATTGCCCACTCCTGCGCTGTCACCAAAGTCGCTGCCGTTGGTGACACTAAACGGCGTACCCGTCTGTGCGATCGTGATCCCGGAGACTTGCCAGCCTCCGAGAAGCGTGTGCTTCAGTCCAGATCCCTTGAAGAACGGCAGGCCATAGACGTAGCTGAGCGAGAAAGCATGACGTTGGTCAAAGTTCGACGAGGCCCGGTTCGCTGCGACGTTGTAGGAATTCACAAACGCATTGTCGAACCGATCCGAAGAATCGTCGATGGAATGGCTGTAAGTATACCCCATGCTAAGCGTCAGGTCGCCGACTGTGCGCTGCGTAGTCGCCTGCAACGCATGGTAGCTCGAATTGGCCTGGTTTTCGAGTTGCGTGAGGCTGCTGTATCCGAGGAAGGGGCGGAGCGGGTCCGGACTATCTCCACACGCCACACCCAAGTTCACCGCTGCCTGACCTGTGATTGCTTTTCCACCGGGTCCCACAGTGAAGGTCGAGCAGTCGCCGGCATACGTCGCCGACTTCGGCGTGATGGGCGTTCCTAGCGGGTAAGGATTCGCAGAAGCGGCAATGGGCAAAAGTTGGTTGAGGTCATCCTGCAAGGTCAGATGGGTTCCCTTGCTGCCCACATAAGCCACCATAGCAACGAAATGCCATGGCAGTTCCTTTTGCACACCAAGGTTCCATTGCTGCATGTAAGGCCAGATCGCTTTGTTGGGAATCGACGTTCCCCCGAGTGGGAAAAGCGCTCCTCCCCCTGCACCGACAGTGCCATATCCAGTCACGTTGAACTGCGACGGAGTTAGGACGAACGGCGCAGACGATTCAAGTGATTCTGTGTTGCCTTCGTTGCCGTTCGTATGCTCGAAGAAGATGCCGTAGCCGCCGCGAATTGCCATTTTGCCGTTCCCCTTCGGGTCCCACGCAAATCCAATGCGTGGCGCGGGATTGAACAGGTGCCCTTCCAAGCAGCCGGCAAAGCTAGATGAACCGATTGTGGCAGCAGGGAATGCTGCCAGCACACTCGCAGGTATGGACGACGTTCCGCCGGAGCCACCGCATTGAATCGTGCCATTGAACGGGTTACCGCCGACGAGAGAGCCATTCAGCGGGTTGTCTGGGTTGTTCGGATCGTTGAAAAACGCCGGGATGCTGCCCGTCTTGAACTGCGTAGGATCAAAACTGAACGCGTGCTGATAACGCTCGCGGTACGTTCCGAAGAGACTCACGCGCAAGCCGAGGTTTAGCGTCAGCTTTTTGGTTATTCGCCAGTCATCCTGGAAATAGGGCTCCACGATCTTGTACCGGTTGTAGTATTTAGCCGCCTGGTTCGTCTGCGTGTACTTAGCGATGTCCCCGAGAAGCAAATCGGCAAATCCGTTCCCTGTACTGACTGTCGAGTTGCTCGAATCGAACGTCAGGATGCCCTGGACGTAGACCGAGCTTTGCTCGTTCTTCTGCGCGAATGCAGTGTAAGCACCGAACTGCAGCGTGTGATTTCCGACGATCTTTGTAACGTTGTCGCGGTACGTGTAGACCGGGTTCGCGTTGTTCCACGGGAAGTAGCCGCTGTCTCCTGTAAATCCCCCGCCATAGGCTACGTTATTTCCAAGAACGATCGTTGGAAGTTTGGCGCCGAATCCGTTGTTGAACAGCGAGCCCATCGCAAAGCCGGACGGTAGCGGCGGATTGTTTAGCGCCGTCAGAAAGATATGATCAGCCGTGTAGCTCGCCACGAATTCGTTGAGCAGGGTCGGCGAAATATTTGCATTAAGCCTCGCTACAAAACTCGATCCCGGTCCGACGAAGTTGGTATTGATGTCCTGGAAGCTCGATCCCTGACCCCACAGCGGATTTGGCGTCTGCGTTTGCCACGAATCGTGGATGTAGCGGAACGTCAAGCGGTAGTTGTCCGTAATGTTATGGTCTATGCGGATCAACTCCTCCCGCCAGGTCGTAGGCAGTGAGACGGTCTGAAGCACTGCTGGTAATTGGAAAGTTGTACCAGGTTCCACGCCGTTGGTGGTATTCGCTTTAGGGATCAGTGCTAACAAGTCCTGGCCAACTGAACTTATTGGCACCGCTGCGAAATTTGCAACGTTCGGACAGTCTTTAGTTTTTACCGGTGCGCATAGGTCTGTAAAGTTCCCACTCCGCTCGGCGTCTGAAGGAACGTTTTGAAGAATCGTCGACGGGTTCTTCTCTCTCCGCCATTCCTGCGACCAGAAGAAAAACGTCTTCTTCTTGTCGCTGTTGTAGTGATTCGGGATGTACACCGGCCCGCCAATCGTGTACCCAAAGTCGTGCTTCTTATATGGAGCGATCTTCTGCGTCGGATCGGCGCCTTCTTCCCACGACTTGGCATTGAAAAATTCATTGCGCAAATATTCGAACCCGCTTCCGTGGAACGAACTCCCGCCCGACTTGGTCTCCACTTCTACGGTGCCCGAACCGTTGCGTCCGTACTGCGCGCCGTAGTTCGAAGTCAAAACCTTGAATTCTGCGATCGCTTCGACGTTCGGATAAACGTTCAGCGTCGCATTGCTTCCGTTATCCATGTTGTCGCCGCCGTCGAGCTCCCAGTTGTTGTATTCCGTGCGGCCGCCGTTCATGCTGTACGCGACGTTTCCGTAGATGCCAACGGTGCCCTCGTCCTGGCCAGTCTGGTTGACCACGCCCGGTGCCAAGTTGACGAGTTGCGTGAAATTCCGTCCATTCAACATCAACTGATCGATTTGTTTCCCCGTGATCGTGGCGGAGAGTTCCGAAGATTGCGTCTCCACCTGCGCAACGCTCTCCCCAGTCACCATCACTTCTTCAGTCACCGCGCCGACCGTTAGCACGATGTCCACGCGAATCTTCTGCGCCACGTCAAGAACGACCTTCTTCGCCGAATATCTGGAGAATCCTTTTGCCGTCACCACAATGTCGTACGACCCGCCCGGCAACCCGGCCACCACGTAGGCGCCGTCCGCGTTTGTGGAAGTTGTGTGCGTATCGCTGCCGGTGATGTTGGTGATCACCACTTCCGCCCCGGCAACCACCGCGCCGGTCTTGTCCGTTACCGTGCCGCTGATGTATCCCGTGTCTTGCGCCTTCGCGACGTACGCGGTGCAAAGCATCGCGAGCATTGCGCAGAGCAACAGCCGCGCGGCGTTCGAATAGTTTTTAAGAAGATAGGTAGGATTAAAACTAAGACTGTGTCCCCTCACTTTATTACCTCCGGAATTTTGAAATGGATAACCGGTCTGGTGTGGGCACAATTACGCCTGCTACAGCGGGCACCCCTGTTTCTGCCGCACGCAGAAGGCAACTCATGGGAGACAGCCCCCACCACTCGACGATTGAAAACGCACCAATGTCACTTATTAAATCGGATTAATAAAGTATTCCTACGCTTGTGTCAAGCTGAAAATCGGCTTTCGGCCCAAACCTCGCGGCCCGCCTCCACTTTTCTATCCACGTTTACGTTCACGCTCCCCACTTGAATTCCTCCTTCCGCTGCTGGACACTACGCATGGATGTGTTCGTCCAGCCATATCGGCCCTTCTTTCCTTCGTTCGTTCGCTTTAATCATTGCTTTGGCAGCCGGGTTTACCAGCGCGCCCCCAAACGCATCTTGTCTTCCCGCCCCTCAGCAGCCCGCCGCCACAAGTTCGGCGCCGGCTGATCCCGCAGCGTGGTTTGCCCAGGGCCAAGCCGCCCTTAAAAGCGGCGATCTATCTACCGCGGAATCAGCTTTCCGTCGCGTTCTCTCTGTCGATCCGCAATCGGGCGCGGCGTACGCCAATCTCGGCGTGATCGCCATGCGCCGAAAACAGTGGGACAACGCGCTCACGCTTCTGCAAAGAGCCGAAAAGCTCGCACCCGGGATGTCGGGTATCCGCCTGAACGTCGGCTTAGTCAACTACCACCGTGGCGACTATGCGGGCGCGGTTGCCCCCTTGGCCTCCGTTGTCCGCGATCAGCCCGACTCTCAACAGGCACGTTATCTTCTCGGCTTGTGCCACGTGTTCACGGAGCACTATGGCGACGCCGTCGCTACTCTCGAGCCGCTTTGGCCTCAAATGTCCAACGACTTCACATATCTTTACGTGCTTGGAATTGCCGCGCACAACGCCGGCAAGAACGATTTGGACGCGAAGGCGCTGAGCCGCCTCGTGGAAGTTGGAGGCGAGACTCCCGAATTCCATCTCATTCTCGGCAAGGCCTACCTCAATCGCGAAGAGATCGACAAAGCCATCTCGGAGCTGGAACTCGCCGCCTCAAAGAATGCCAACTTGCCGTTCGTGCACTTTAGTCTTGGAGTCGCTTACATGAGGAAGGAAGACAACGAGCGTGCGGAAGCCGAATTTCGCAAAGACATCGCCGTCGAGCCGGATCTCCCGGACAATTACGAACAGCTTGGCTTGCTTTATCTAAAAATGCAGAAGGACGAGGAAGCCGAGCGCTCCTTCCGCGAAGCGCTGCACTACAACCCACGGCTGCCCGGTTCCTACCTGGCGTTGGGCCGGCTCTATCAACGCCAAGGAAAAAATCGCGAAGCGCTCACAGCTCTCAATTCCGCCGAAAAACTGGTGCCCGACAATCAAAACGTCCATTTCGTTCGCGGCCAAGTTCTTCTCCGGCTAGGCCGCCGAGAAGAAGCCCAGGCCGAGCTGGCCATATCCAAAAAGCTGCTCGATGCCGGTCTGAACAAACAGCGGGCAAAGTACGGCGATTCGCCCGTTCCTAATCCCGAATTGAAGCAACCTCCACAACCCTAAATGTTCGGCGGCTGCCACTGACCGCGCCCGCGCTCGATCGCCTCCGCAACCGCCAGCACCAACTCATCTTCGTAAGGCCGGCCGACGATTTGCACGCCAATTGGCAATCCCTCGCGCGACATTCCTACCGGAACCGCAGCTCCCGGAAATCCCGCCAAATTCAGCCACTGCGAATATCTCATCGTGTCTCGATAGTTTTCCTTCTCACCGCTCCGCCAATTCCCTTCCCCATGTCTAAACGCGGGCCCCGCGGACACCGGCGACAAGAGAACCGTCACATCTTCCATTTGACGCAAGATATCCGCACGCAAGCTGTCACGCTCCCCGCAAGCATTCAGGAGACCCTCGTGCGTCAATGCCGTTTCCGCCGTCGCCAGCGCCACATACTCGCGCAGCATCGGGCTCATCGCCGATTCCTGTCCTGCCGCGCCCTGCTGAATCAAGTTCGCGATGACGGGTCCAAAAAAATACCACCACAATTCAATCGCCCGATCGAGCCCGCGGATTCGCTTCGTCTCAACGGCAAATCCTTGCTCGCTGAGCAACTTTGCGGCGCGCTCAACTGCCGCCGTAGTCTCCCCTGTCGCTCTACCCAGCGCATCACTTTCCAAAATCCCAACTTTCAAACCGCGCAATTCCCTCTCATCAAGTTTTCGCGTGGGCACAGGCGCAGAAAGCGCGTCGCCCGCGTCCGGACCTGCCATCACTTCAAACAGTGTGCGCACGTCTGAAATAGTTCTGGCCATTGGGCCAACAACTCCGATCCAACCGAACGCGCCGCCTCCGCCCGGAAAATGCCCCGTCGCGGGAATCCGTCCCGGCGTCGACTTCAATCCGCAAATCCCGCAAAAATGCGCTGGCACGCGAATCGATCCGCCGCCGTCGCTTCCCACTCCGCCCGCCGAGCAACCGGAAGCAATCGCCGCGGCCTCGCCGCCGCTCGAGCCGCCCGCCGAGCGTTCCAGGTTCCAAGGATTGCTCGTCTTGCTGCTCAAAGAATTGTCTGTCTCGTAGGCCATCAAATATTCCGGCGTATTTGTATTTCCGAGAATGATCGCGCCCGCGGCACGCAGCCTCGCGACAAGCGGCGCATCTTCCTGCGCCACATAGTCCTTTCGCAGCAACGATCCTGCTGGTGCCGGCCATCCTGCTACGTCGATACAACTCTTGATCGTCAGCGGCACGCCGTGCAGCGGCCCGAGTGCGTCTCCGCGGAGCACCGCTGCTTCCGAAGTCCTTGCTTGTTTGCGTGCGCCGTCCGCATCGAGGTGCACGAACGCATTCAGTTTCGCGTGCAGAGCCACGGCTCGTTCGAGGTGCGCATCCACTACTTCGACTGGTGAAAATTTCTTCGCGCGGATTCCCGCCGCGATTTCCGCAATCGTCCCAAAGATTATTTTGTTCATGGTTAGGCGTTCGAGCGTATGTGCGCGGCCTCCCGGGGTCAAGCGGGATGGAAGTCTGCGAGGAGATTGAAAGTCAAAAGTCGATAGTTGAAAGTCGAAGGTCGAGAAGCGAAGAGAGGAATAGTGTTCTGCGCGAAGGCCGGGCGATGGAAAGAGGGTGGCTGCCCTACTCTGGTTAACCATAACAGCCTCCCACCCTGGTTTTTTTGTAAGTGTTCATTCTAAAGGGTTTTAAGGGCTCTGTTTACATCCTTGGCACAAAGGCTGATTTTTCATGAGGACGAGCGAGCGGTGAGGGTGTTTTCTAATGGAGCAGGAGGTGCGATGCCAGAAATCGGACTCCTGCCTTTTGCGCACGTGGCTATGGATGTAGCCACGGCGATTCTGCCGACCTACCGGAGTCGTTTCAGCAAACACCAATTCACCCAACCGCAGTTGCTGGCCATACTCTGCCTGATGCGTTACGAAGACTGGACTTTCCGCGAAGCCGAGGTGCGACTGCGCGAGCATGCGGAGTTGCGCGCCGTGCTGCGGCTGTCGAGCGTGCCCGACTACACCACCGTGTATCGCTTCTTGCGGCGGCTGCCTGACGATACCATCGAGAGCGCGTTGGGAGAATCGGTACGGCGACTGCGCCGCAGTTCGCGCCGCGGCCGACGCCGGGCTTGCGTGGCGGTGGACGGTACCGGGCTTGCGCAGCACGCCGTCAGCACCTATTTCATACGCCGCGTCGAGCAGCAGGAGGGCGGGAAGACGCGCTACCGACACTTTCTGAAGTGGCTGATCGTGGTCGATGTGGATCGCCAGATCATTCTGGCGCAACGAGCGCGACAAGGTCCGTGGTGCGACACACGGGCTTTGCCCGGCTTGGTGGACGCGGCTAGCCGCACCATGCCCATTGGTGTGGTACTGGCGGATGCGGAGTTCGACTCCGAAGCCAATCACCGCCACGTGCGCGGCACGCTGGGAGCCCACAGCGTGATCCCGCCCAATCCGCGGCGTGGCATTCCGGAAGCAGAATTCCGCCATCAGATGCACCGCGCTTTCCGCGGCAGTTGTATGGGCCGCGCGCCAAAATAGAAACCGTCTTCTCGGTGATCAAACGCAAGCTCTCTGCCAAAGCACCAGGTCGCAGCTTGCCCATGCAGATGCGGCAAGCCCTGCTGCTCGGATTGGCCTTTAACCTCTATCGGTTGAGGCATCGCCCCGCTCCTGTAGGATGTAAACAGAGCCGGTTTTAAGCCCTGTGTTTTGTAACATGATTATGTACTTGACAAAAGGAAGAAAGCGGCGCAGCGTTACCGTCAGAAGGTGCCGCAAATGACCATTGCTATCGCCTTTAATTGTATAGATGGGATTGTTTTGTGCACGGATTCCTACGAGGGCGCTGGGGTGAATAAGCGTTTTGTGCCTAAGATTTGGACCCATCAGGTCGGAACGAGTTGGGGGGTAGCGGTTGCCAGCGCCGGAGAGGCTGATTTGGCTGATACATTCACTAAAGAATTGCCGGAAGTCCTCGGAAACGGCGAATTTGATCGACCGTCTGTGCTTTCTAAGGTTAGGGGCGCGATTGCCGAAATAAGATCGTCCTACCCCGACAGCCAGCTTTCAATGTTATTAGGACTGTTTTCCAAGCAATCAGCTACGCAGCCAGTTCCAACTTGCGAGTTATTCCGCAACATGGACCGTAGCTATCATCTTGGGCCAGTTACGCAGTTCGAGGCAATTGGTATCGGTGGCCATCTCTCGCATTTTCTCATTAGGAATATTCACAAACGAGGGATGTTCATGGAAGAGGCGGTCAGGCTGGGCATATTCGCAATCGCCCGAACCAAGGATTACGTCGAAGGCTGCGACGGCCCAATTCAAGTCGTTACACATCAAAGAGGCGGCGCATTTTGGGTGTGGAGCGCACAGGGAGAGGTAGATAAGATTGAAGCTCTTTATAGGAAGGAAGATTTACAGAAGGCGATAAACGACTACTGGGGCGTCAAGCGGTCAACTTCTCAAAAGTCAGAGTTGGAGCCGTAACCATATGGCGCAGGGTATCAACAAACAGATCAGAACGCTTCCGGCGATTGAAGCGAAACTCCATTTCTTCAAGATAGGCCGGAAGATGCTTGGCGCTGATTCTGTGCCATGTTCCCATGATCCCACGCTTCAGAAGCGAGAAAGCCGATTCCACGGTGTTTGTGTGAATGTCTCCCATGACGTACACGCCCGAACTGTGGTTAATCTTTTTGTGGTTCGTTCTCTTGGCCTTCCGCATGGCAGCATCGTTTGCGGACGCATCATCGGTGAAAATGACTTCCACATCCTCACTGATATTCTCGCGGATGTACTGTGCGAGCGTGCTGCCCTTGGCGTCTCTGGCATGGAAGAAGCGGAGATCGCCATTGCGCTTGCGGATGCCGACAACCACTTCTTTGTTGTCCATACGAGCGATGCGGCCCTTGCCCTTGTTCCATCCGCCGACGTAGGTAACGTCCATCTCGACCTTGCCATCCAACATCGGTTTGTCGGTTTGCGCCATTGCGTGTCGGATGCGGTGACAAAGGTACCAAGCCGTCTTGTAGCTCATTCCGACCGTGCGCTGAATCTGGCAGGCAGACATGCCCTTCTTCGCCTCACAGAGGAGATGCGCAGTCAGAAACCACTTGCCGAGGGGAAGATGGGAGTCGTTGAACACGGTGCCGGATGTAACTGAGAACTGGTAGTCACAATCCTTGCAGTAGAAGAGTTGCTTCGCGGTGTCCAGCTTGACCACGGGGCCTTTGCAGCGCAGGCATTGTGGGCCTTCGGGAAAGCGTAGGCGAACGAGCAACTCGCGGCACTTATCTTCGGTGCCGAACAGGGTGTTTATATCAACTAGGTTCATAGGAGCGCTCCATGACGATTGAAACAAAGAAAACCGTAGAACCCTCTGATATTGGGGCTTGCGAGTTTGTTTGCCGCAAATGCAGAGCAAAAACCACGCGCCTGCTGAATGCTGACTTCAATCTCCCCATGGCTTGTGGTAACTGCCAAGCCCCGTGGATTAGCGAGGGGCAGGAGAAGCATGATCTGGAGATTTTTCTGCAATTGCTGAGGCGGTACGCATCCGACAGCCGCCCCTACGTGTTGCGACTGGAAATCAAGGGGCTCGAAAATGGATGAAGGAAGAAAAAAACTCTTGGAGAAGGTTCCGACGCGGAAACTGCTTGCCTCTATCAAGAGGGACATGCGGAAACTGGCCACCACCGCTAAACCTAAGCCGAAGAAGTAATTGGCGTCCATAAGAGGATTACACCATGAAGCCTAGCTTTTGTCAAGTAAATAATCCTGTTTTGTAAGAGCGGCAAACACAGGAGTTACGGGTGACGCGGCGCGCAAGAGTGGCAGCGGCAGGACTTAAAGTTGCTGGATTTTCAGTAGGTTGAGGATCATCTGTAAGAGTGGTAGGGAAAGGACTTAAAGAAGCAGGTGCGAGAGGCCCTTCGGGGCTCATGGTAAATGAATGGCGAGTGGCTAGAATAAATGGGAGGAACTTGGCGGCTTCCACTAGATCGCTGCGTGCGCCGGGCGCCGAGTGCAGACTTAGGGGAGAGAAATGTGGATTACAAGAGCGCGAGGGGGATGAAGCTGAGAGAGTCGTCGGGCGAAACATGATGAATGGTAGCAGGGTATTAGCGAATTGTCAATTAATTTCTGAGTGTGGTACCGTCAAGGATTTTGTGTAAATTTGAAAAAGGGTTTTCTTTCCCAGGAGCTGTTCAGGTGCGAGAGGACGCCGTAGATGATGCGGTCGCAGCTTTCGAGATTGGTGAAGCTGGACATGGGGCGGGTACGGCGGCGCACTTCACGGAAGGCGCGTTCGATCACGTTGGTGGTGCGCAGTTTTTTCCAGTGCGCTTCCGGCAAGTTGAAAAAATTCAATAGCGCGTCCAGGTTGTGCTCGACGCAAGCCACAGCGGTGGGCCGGCGCTGCTCCCAGTGCTGTTTCCATTGGCGGAAGGCGCGTAGCGCTTCGTTCCTGCTGCTGGCGCGGTAGATGGCGGAGGCTTCGGCTACGCAGGAGCCGTCCTGGCGGCCGACTTTGCTGGCGATGTTGCGCATCTTGTGAGCCCAGCAGAGTTGCATGGGCACCCGTGGAAAAACCACCGGCAAAGCGGCGCGCAAGCCTTTGCCGCCGTCGGTGACGATTAGCCGGAGATGTTTTCCTTCCAGGCCGCGCAGGAACAGCCCTTGCAGAAACTCCAGCCAGGCGGCTTCGCTTTCGCCGTGAGCGAAGTGGTAGTCGAGAATTTCGCGCTTGCCGTTGGGGAGCACGCCGTAGGCCACTAACACCATGCGGCGGCGGACTTTAGCGGAGAGATCGCGCATTTTGAGCGACACGCCATCGAGGAAAAGGTAGAGGTAGTCGTCGCGCAGGGCGCGGCGATGGAACTGTGCGACGGCGTGGTCCAGTTGGCGGGTGATGTTGGAGATGGTCTGCGCGGAATAGCATTCTCCGAGAAAGGGTTCGAGAACTTGGCCGACCTGGCGGGTGGAGATGCCGCGCAGAAAAGCCTGGAGCACCAGTTCGTTGACGTCTTGCTGGCGGCGCTGATAGCGCGGAAGGAATTGGGAGCGAAACCCGCCGCGGGTGCGGGGAACTTTCAGACGGCAGAGCACGCCCAGCTTGGTGGTGAGATCGCGAAAGTAGTAGCCGTTGCGGTAGTCCAGACGGGCGGTGGGAGCGTGCTCGTAGTAGCCGAGGTCGAGATGGCGGTCGCGCTCGGCCAGCAAAGCCTGCTCGATCAGCCGTTTGATTGCGGAACGCACGTGCTCGGCAAGGTCCTGTTCAAAGAATTCTTGGCAGTCGGCCAGGTCCAGCTTAAGATGACCATCCACGAGGACTTCCAGTTCTCGCATTAGGGTGTACCTCCTCTGTGAGTTCGCGCTCCAAAGGAAAGTACGCCCTTTTTTTCGCTCAAAACCGGAATTTACACAAAAGACGTTACGCTACCTGAGTGTACTGAGTAGGTCATTCGAATGGAAGGCGCGGATTCGAATGGGAGTGGCGGAAGTGGAGGGATTTGAAGGAGTTGGGCGGGGAGTCATTGGTTTGATACGGCTGTGGAAATGTGTGGAAAAGTCAGAAACGCACCCTTGAAAAACTGAATACCAAGGGTACAGCACCCGGCTTTTTTCTTTTGTGGAGTCCAACTCTACTGCTTAACCGAAATCTCCAGATGGCAATGCGGCGTCATCAACTCGACGCGCTTCTCCTGCTCATCGACGTATTGGGTTAGCCGCTCGCGTTCGGTCATGCCTTTTTGCTTCCCATAGAGCGGGCGTTGCATGTTCTGCAAGTTCGAAAGGTTCATTGGAGGTAAGAATTCGTGGTTTGGTTTGTCCATCGCCTCGACGCGCCGTTTGTTTAGTTCCGTCAGCACCCCCGCGACCGGACGCTCGTTCGTTGTGTCCGCGAGGGCATTCCGTATCAGCTCGTCTTCCTCCTTCATTTGTTGTAATGCCCCCTGCCGGCTAGAGAGTGCCCGTTTGAAAGCATCCTTATCCTGCTCGTCGTATGTACCGTCCGTGTAAAGAACTGCACCGGCAATGATGTCGAGTTCGGAGGCGCTCTCGATTCCCGTCAGAGTCTTGTCGCGCGTTTCACCTGCGAGGAAGGTGCCATAGCCTTTGGGGAAGCTGGCGGTGGCGGCGTTTTGCTGCCGTATGCTCTCCGATGCGCCAGGGTCCTTAGCCATTTCGGACATGATTAGCACGCCCAGCATGTCCTCCATGGATTCCGACCGGCCATTTTCGTCAAGTGTCCCATCCGCTTTCTTATGCCGGATGATGATGGTGTAGCCGGTGATGTCCTTTCCCGAATTGTTGAGGGCGTGTAGAACAAGCACCTTCGGCTGCGCGTAGTAATCCGATGTAATCACCAAGGTGGGCAACGTGTTCGGAATCTCGCTATGGATAGTGGGCATGTGCGGACTGCCGTGTCCAATGCCAGTGTCGTAGGTTGTAGGTGTTTGGCCTGGAGTCCGTATTGCGAACGCGATGCACAGCACTGCCACAATTGCTAATTTCATGTTCTTGCTCCGATCTGCTTCACAAATTCCTTTGGACCCAGACGCATTCAGTTTCCACGCGAACTATAAAGCAGAATGGGAGGAGATCAAATCCTCCTCCCATCCTTCCGCGCGTCAGTCCGCCTACGTTTTAGATCAGCACGGGAGTGGTGGCTCCTGAACGCTGGACGAAGTTCCGTCGCACCAGGTTTGGAGGTAACCAAAGTCCGTGAGGTTGCCAAAGTCGTCGTAGATGTCTGCCTCGACGTAAACGCCCTCCATCGCGTAGGTGACTAAGAAAAATTTCTTCGTCGTCCATCTGGTTGAGGCGTAGGTGTCCAGAAGTAATGGCGACGAACAGTTGACGGCATACGCGCTTATAGCAGCCGATGGAGTCGCGTTGTTATAGCAGACACCGATGATGCTTGTTGTCACCGAACCATCGTATTCGACCTCGGTGTCAAAGCAATCCAGCGGATTGCAACTCCACAATTGAAGTTCAAACCAATCACTTGGTTTCGGTGGCGGTAGCGCATACTCCACGGGACCAGAGATGACGTTCACGTTGGGAGAAGCGGCCTTCTGAGCGGTAAGTCGCGGTACAAACACAAGAAACAGTGCCAACAGGAACAAAAATCTCAGGTGTCTCACGATTTTCCTCCATTCCGGAAAAACTTTGGTTGCGCAGGTGAATTCTCCAGCGCATTTAGCTGAGTCTCAAGAACAGGTGCTCTCAGAAGCTGGTTGGCAAGCCGAACAGTCCACTCCGCTACGAAGTCCGTTTGGGACGGTCTGGTTTCCACGACTTGTTTGAGCATTGAGATCGGGTCCTCGCCTCTGGACTGCGCGCTCCGTACTTGCTTTGCAAGTTGCTCCGCCGCAATCTTGCGGCCTTGTATTTGGGCATCGTAGTGTGTTTGATTTTGCCCGACTACCTCCCCATCAGCGAAGATCACGCAATCAATCTGTACCCTGATATTTGAAGCTGATGCCAGATTGGGCACCGCCCTTCCGTCGAGAGCATCCAAGGACGGACCCGTATGCGGTCTGAGCGCCAGCCATTCAGGGAGGAACGCTCCTGGCGCGACTAGTAATCTCCCGTGCGGTGGGACAACAACCCCTGCATTCAGTCGGGAGAAGCTGTCGCTGCGGTGTGTGTACAATCCTGGCTCGCCGTTTTGGTTGGTATACACCCATTGAACGGCAAGGCCGAGTATGGCCCGGCTGGACTCATTCGTCAGGATGAATGCGGTTGGATGAAACCGTGCGACGACGGCGCTGTCGATCCCCGGCAACTTGTCCGCGCTGGCGGGGCTTATTGTAATCTCCGGTGTGGGACTTGACGCCAATTGCGGTCCTCCCCTCGCGTTGATGTTACCAGTCAGCAGAAGCAGAACTGACGCAATGTATCTTGCCTTCATTTGTCTCCTCCAGTGGAATTTAGTTTCATGGCCCGGTCTACAATACTTCGAAGGTCGTTCTCTGATTCCAAGGCACCCATACGCATCCCGTTAACGAAAATAGTTGGCGTAGCATTGATCCGAAACATGCTGGCAAGTTCCGCATCTCGGGCGATCCGGGCGTCGGCCCGATCACTGCCGAAGTGATCTGGTCGAGGCTGTTGCGTCGGCGCGGGAACTACTGACACGCCCGACCCCATGCAGCCTTAGTCTTCGTCTGCCCATACTTGCATCGACTGGCTGATGTAGTTTTGCAGCTCCCTTCTCCATGCTTCAGGGTGGGATAGTTTTTGATGCTCGACGTTGCATCGACTGCAGAAAACCGTCCCGCAGCACACTTGCTGTGCTAGGCGGTGACAGTTTTCCACCGAGCAGCCTTTTGGCCCGCCGAATTCGGCGAGGAATAGGCGGCTGTTGTGGAGCGCGCCGCCAGGAAACAGGAAAACGCACCTATTCAAACACCAGACCTCAAAAGACGGGCCACTCGGGAAGAAGTCAGACAGAAAGTCGCCTTATCGTGCAAGACCTGTGCGACCGGCCGATGGCATTCATGCAGGCAATCATCTAGAATCGCCGTCCATGACGTGCCCGAATTGTGGAAAGGAGATGACCGACTGGACGCTGGACGGCCGCTTGGGCACACACGTCACCGTCGATGTGTGCACAGGGTGCCAGGCGTTCTGGTTCGATGAGCACAAAATTCTGCAGCTCTCACCCGGCTCGACGCTCAAGCTGATGAAGTTTATCGGTGAACACTCGTCAACGGTCAAGCCGACCTTGCCGGACGTGCTGCGGTGTCCGCGATGCGGAGGCCCGCTGTCGCTGGCGCACGATGTAGTCCGAAACATGCGGTTCCACTATTGGGGATGTGAAAGCGGAGACGGGCGGTTCATCGGGTTTTTCGACTTCCTGAAAGAAAAGAATTTCATCCATGCGCTTTCGCCCCAAGAAATCCAGCAGTTGAAACAGAACGTGCAGAGTGTGAACTGCTGCAACTGTGGGGCGGCCATCGACCTGCAAACCAACTCGGCTTGTCCCTACTGCCATTCCCCCATTTCGATGCTGGACATGAAGCAGCAGCAACAGATGCTGGCGCAACTCAGGGAAGCTGCCGAGCCCCGGCCGGTTGATCCGACGCTACCCCTGAAGCTCGCCGTGGCGACGGAGCACACATCAGCCCTGTTTAAGGCGGAGGATTCCGAGTGGTGGGAGGATGCCCGCTCGGGCGACCTGGTGCAGGCTGGTTTGAAGGCGGTCGCCCGATGGATCACGTCCGGTCTGTAATTGGATTGCCCGCAAGGAAAGGTACGCCAGCCAATTCAAAAGCCTGGCCCACCGGCCTGATAGCGGTGGGGTGAAACAGTGGGGCGGCCGTTCGCGTATCTATCTGTAAGAAGAGGGCTCCAAGAAGGGGCAATGTCCTATTCGCCCATACTGATTGCTCATATTTGCGGCGGGGTCGTGGGCTTGGCGTCCGGGACTGCGGCGATGTGTTTCCGCAAGGGTTCCCACCGCCATGTGCTGGCAGGAAGGATCTTTGTCGCATCCATGTTCACCATGGGCGCCCTCGCAACGTACCTTGCCATTACGAGACATCAACCCAATAACATCGGCGGTGGGATTATAACCGTTTATCTGATCGGAACGGCATGGCTGACCGCCCGGCGCAGAGACGGGGAAACGAGCCGTTTGGATTGGGTTGTGCTCCTGATTCCCCTGGCGCTCGGTATCCTCTACTGGATGACTGGTCTTAGAGTCGTGCGCAGCGGAGCGAGAACCATTGACGGAGTTCCAGTCGGAATGATCTTTTTCATGGGTTCCGTGTGTCTGCTTGCTGGCGCGGGGGACGTTCGCATGCTGGTGCGCGGCGGTATTTCTGGAGCAAAGCGGATCACGCGGCATCTCTGGCGCATGTGCTTTGGGCTGTTCATCGCGGCAGGGTCTTTTTTCCTGGGACCCTCGAACCGGCCACTGCGATTGCTATCGAACGTGGGGCTCGGGAAACATCTTTCGCCGGCTTTATTTAGCACAACCTTGTATTTAATTCTCACCATACTTCCACTGATTTTGCTGATTTTCTGGGTAGTCCGAGTCCGCTTCACAAATGCCTACAGGAAAATCGAAATTAGAAACTAGAAATCAGAGAACATCTGCAAGTCACCAGAGAGTTCTGATGCGCGGGCGCCCCCGGCAAGCTGGCGCGCTCTCGCCCGCCTCGGTATAATCCCTTCGCTCCAACGAAAACTTGGCGATCTCTTGCGCGCTTACAAAAACGCAAACGCGCCTTTCCGCAGAAACGGAGAATCTTCGATGACCTTTTCAAACCGGTATGGACGCCAACTTTGTTTTCTCGCCGCTTCCGCGGTGTTGTGGCTTGCTCCCTCGGCCTTCGCTCAATCCGCCACGACGCTTCCGAGCGAAACGCCTGCGCAGCTCAAGCCGGTCACCGATACCTTCGACTACACGCGGCGCGAGGTGATGATCGCGATGCGCGACGGCGTGAAGCTGCACACCGTCATCCTCATTCCGAAGGGCGCCAAGAACGCGCCGATTCTCCTCACTCGCACGCCTTACAACGCCACGCGACCTCACTTCGCACGCCAACAGCTCGCACCTCGGCCCGATTCTTGAAGGGCTATGACAACGCGACCGAAGTGATTGTGGAAGACGGTTACATTCGCGTCGTGCAGGATGTGCGCGGCAAGTACGGCTCCGAAGGCGACTACGTGATGAACCGGCCGCTTCGCGGGCCGCTGAATCCCACGAACGTCGATCACGCCACCGACACGTACGACACCATCGATTGGCTGGTGAAAAACCTGCCTGAGATCAACGGCAAAGTCGGCATCCTGGGAATTTCCTACGACGGCTTTACGCCCTTGATGGCGCTCGTCAATCCGCACCCCGCGCTGAAAGTTTCCGTCCCGATGAATCCCATGGTGGACGGCTGGATGGGCGACGACTGGTTTCACAACGGCGCGTTTCGCGAGCAAAACATGCCGTACATCTACGAGCAAGTCGGGACACGCGACAACAGCGCGAAATGGTGGACGGATCATTTCGACGATTACGACATGTACATGCAGGCGGGTTCAGCGGGCGAACTCGGCCGCCGCCACGGCCTGGAACAAATGGGATTCTGGCGCAAAATTCTGGAGCATCCGAGCTATGACGCGTTCTGGCGCGAGCAGGCGATGGACAAGATTCTTGCCGCGCAACCGCTGAAAGTTCCCGTCATGCTGGTGGACAGCTTGTGGGATCAGGAAGACATTTATGGCGCGATGGCCGTCTACAAAGCCATCAAGCCGAAAGACACGGGCAACGACAAAGTTTTTCTGGTGATGGGTCCGTGGCATCACGGGCAGGAAATTGAAGATGCCAGCTCGCTCGGCGCTCTGAAATTCGAGGAGCGACACGGGCATGTATTTCCGCCAGGAAATCCTGCGGCCGTTCCTGGCGCAATATTTGAAGGACGGCGCGGCCAAAGCGGACGTCGCGCCCGTCTCCGCATTTGAGACCGGCACAAACGTTTGGCGGCGGCTTCCCGCTTGGCCCGCGGGTTGCTCGAGCCGGCTGCACGCTCCCAAACCCACACCCCTTTATCTGACTGCCGGGACTAAAACTGAGCTTGAATGCTCCTGCTTCGGCCGATGCGCGGCTTCGATGAATACATTTCCGATCCCGCCAAGCCGGTTCCCTTCCGCGCGCGCCCCAGTCAACCCGTCGGCTACACCACCGAGCTGACCTGGTCGCAGTGGCTCGTCGACGATCAGCGCGAAGCCTCGGGCCGGCCTGACGTGCTCGTTTTCACGTCCGACATTCTGACCGCTCCGTCGAAGATCAGCGGCGAGCCTGTCGCCAACATAATTGCCTCCACCAGCGGAAGCGATTCGGACTGGGTCGTCAAGCTGATCGACGTGTATCCCGACGAAGTCGCAAGCCAGGCGAACATGGGCGGCTATCAGCTGATGATTTCCGCCGACATTTTCCGCGGCCGCTACCGCGAAAGCCTCGAAACTCCCAAGCCGATCGCCTCCGACAAGCCGCTGCTCTATCGCTTCGATCTTCCGAACGCCAACCACGTCTTCCTTCCCGGCCACCGCATCATGGTGCAAATCCAATCGAGCTGGTTCCCGCTATACGACCGCAACCCGCAAACTTTTGTGCCCAACATTTTCCGGGCTAAGCCTGCCGACTATCGCAAGGCTACGCAGCGCATCTACCACTCTTCTGCTGATATCCAGCTTCATCGAGCTCCCGCTGGTCTCCGCGCCGTGAGCACAAAAATGGTTGACGCTTACCATCGCTCCACACAGAATCTTTAGTACTCCGTGGCGTGGCGGGTGACCATGCGTCGCGCTGCACGCGGACAGGAAAAACAGCCTGATGCAAATTACCCTTCGCCGCGTTGCAATCGTTGTCGCTCTTTGCATTTCACTGTTTCCTGTCGCGCTAGTGCTTCTGCGCTCACGCGCGGCGCACGCTCAAGCCAATCCGCGTGGGGCACAAAAGGCCGCGCCCCAACACAACACTGCCGAAGCCTATCGCTTCAACACTCTCGGCGTTGCCTACATGAACCAGCAGCGCCCTGCGGACGCACAGAAGTATTTTGAGCAATCACTCACCGCGGACCCCAAATTCGAAGTCGCCCGGCTTAATCTCGGCATCTCTCTGCTGGCGCAGCAAAAACTCGAACCAGCGCGCACAGCTCTCGCCGCGGCCGTCGAAAAACTGCCGCAAGATCCTTTCGCGTGGTACAACCTCGGCCTCACGTACAAGGATCTTGGGGACGCGGAAAAAGGCGTCGACGCTTTCACGCATGTCACGCAGCTCGTCGATGAGGCTGATCCCTGGTATTTCGTCGGTTATCTCAATTCCCAGCTTCAGCGTTACGACCAAGCCATTGCCGCCTTTCAGAAAGCTCTCGCTCTGTTTCCGTATCACGCGTCGGCAGAATTTGGTCTCGCACGCGCCTACCAGCGCAGCGGCAACGCTGCCGCGGCGCGCGAGCATCTCGCCAAGTTTCAAAAAATAACCTCCGAGCATCTCGGCTCGCCCTTCGGGGCCGCTTACGGAGATCAAGGCCGGTTGTCTCTCGCTGAGTTACCGCGCAGCTCCGCGCAAACTGCTCCGCCCGCCATTTCTGTCCGCTTTACGCCGCAGCCCCTCTCGGAAATCGTGCAAGCCTTGGCGGGCAATTCCACGAAAATCGGGCCGAGCACCGGCGCGTGTTTCTTCGACTATGATGGCGACGGCAAACCCGACCTCTTTCTCGTTAGCGCGTCAACAGACGGGACGAGTCGCCTGCTTCACAATCTCGGCAACGGCAAATTCGCCGATGTCACCAAAGAATCCGGCCTAGAGCACACAGGCAGTGGCCTCGGGTGTGCAGCTGGTGACTACGACAACGACGGCCACACGGATTTGGCAGTGTGTTTCACCGATGGCGTCCGTCTTTTTCACAACAATGGCACAGGACAATTCGAAGACGTCACTGAAAAAGTGGGCATTCGCCGCGAAAAAGGCTGCGTCGGCGTCACTTTTGTCGATTACGACCACGACGGCGATCTCGATCTCTACATCACCATGCACCCCACCGCCGCAGCCACGCCGGAAACAAAATCACACAACATTCTTTGGCGCAACAACGGCAACAGCACTTTCACTGACGTTTCCGCGGAAACCGCTCTCGGCTTCGACGCCACGGGCGCAGGGCTAGTCACAACCGATATCAATAACGATCGCGCCATTGACTTCGTGATTGCCGGGGGCCCCGAGGGCGCATCCATCTATCTGAATCCGCGCCAAGGGAAATTCACGCGGCTTTCCGCGATTGATTTCAAGAAAGAAAATCTCCCGCCCGCGGTCGGCGTCGTCGCGTTCGACTTCAACAAAGACGGCTGGATGGATCTCGCTTTTACGCACGCTGGCGCGCCCGGCATCAGCCTGTGGCGCAACATAGACGGCAAGCATCTCGAACGCGTTCCTCTTCCCGATTTCGGCTGGCAACGCGGCTGGGGAATTTCTGCGATCGATTACGATAACGATGGCTGGCTCGATCTCGTCGCTGCCGGCGAATCCAGCAAAGGAGGCGAACTCCGGCTGTTGCGCAATCTCGGCGCGAAAGGCTGGGCCGATGTCAGCAAAGAAGTCCATCTAGACGCAGTCAAACTTTCGGAACCGCGCGCCATCGCCATCGCTGATTTCGCGGGCAACGGCGACGCAGACCTCGTCGTCACGCAGCTCGGCGGCCCACCGATCATTCTTCGCAATGAAGGTGGAAATCAGCACAACTGGATGAGCATCGACCTTAAACCTCTTGCCGACAACAAAAGCGCCATCGGAACAAAAGTGGAACTCTACGCGGGCGCGCTTTATCAAAAATGGGAAGTGCAGGGCGCCTCCGGCTATCTGGGACAAAACGCGCCAACGATTCTTGCCGGCCTTGCTGAAGAAAAAAACGTAGAAGTCGTCCGTCTTCTGTGGCCCACGGGCGTTCCGCAAGACGAAATAAATCTGACCGCCGGTAAAGCACAATCCATCGCCGAGCTCGACCGCCGGGGCAGCTCCTGTCCCGTTCTATTTTCCTGGAATGGCAAAGAATATGAATTCATTGCGGACATGCTCGGCCCAGGCGTTGTCGGCCATTGGGTTGGCAGAGGCGAGCACAGTGTCGCGGAACGCGATGTTCCCGATCCTGATGAATATTTGAAAGTGAGCGCGAGCAGCGTTCGTCCGCTCCACAGCATGCTCAGTTTCCGATTCATGGAGCCGATGGAAGAAACCGTTTATCTCGATCAACTGCGCTTGCTCGCCGTTGATCACCCCGCATCTTATGAAGTCTTTCCCAACGAGCGCTTCGTCTCCGCGCCTCCTTTCCCGGACTTTCGCGTCATCGCCAGCAACGACGCCCACCCACCGGTTGGCGCGTGGGATGACCGCGGAAACGATGTTCTCTCGCTCATTTCAAAGCGCGACAGAAAATACGTCACCGATTTCGAAGGTCTGCCATTTACTGGTTTCGCGAAAGTCCATTGGGTGGAGCTCGAGCTTGGGAAATGGGACGCAGCGAAACCGCTGCGTCTGATCATCGACGGCTACACCGACTATTTCACGGCAACCTCGATGTACGCCGCCGATCAAGCGGGGATCAAAGTGATCGCTCCGTATGTCGAAGCACTCGACGCTCACAACAAGTGGGTCCGCGTTGTCGAGGACATGGGCTTTCCCGCGGGGCTCGAACGCACCATGATCACCGATCTAACGGGCAAATTGCCGGCTGGCACGCGCCGCATTCGCATCGTGAGCAATTTGAAAATATATTGGGACGCCATCCGAATCGATCAGACTCCGGATGCGCGGGAAATTCACACGGCGGAAGTTCCGCTCGCAAAAGCTTCTCTCGAGTTTCTCGGCTATCCCCGCGAAATTCGCCTTACTCCCGCGAGCGACACCGTTTATTCCTTCGCGAACCGCAGCATGACCGGCCCGTACGCGCGCGCGCGAGGAAACTACACGCGCTACGGCGACGTGCTCGGCTTGCTTAGCGCGGTGGACGACCGCTTTGTGGTGTTCGGTTCCGGCGAAGGCGTCAAGCTGGATTTCGATCCGGACCAATTGCCCGCTCTTCCGGCGGCATGGGTGCGCGATTATTTCTTTTATGCGAACGGCTTCGAGAAGGATCTCGATTTCTACGCCGCGTACGGCTTCAGCGTCGAGCCGCTCCCGCGCCACACGATGATTCCGTATCCATATCCCGCGGGCAAGACATATCCCGACGACGCGCAGCATCTTGGCTATGAACTCGAATACAATACGCGCCAGCGGTCGGATCGCCTGCCGCCCAGCTTGAGTTATCGCTTTCCGCCAAAAAAGTGAAACGTGTGCATTTTTCTGAGGTCAGTCCCACTGCACTTCTTGCCAAGACTTGTCCTGCGCGCTTTTTGCGATGGCGTCGCACAGAAGCAGTTCGTCATGCCCGGTTTCAAACGTCGGAAATGTTCTTGGCGCGCTTAAATCATTTTTCTCGACGTACTCGTAAAAATCCTTGAAAAGCTGCATGAACGTATCCGGGTAACCTTCCGTGTGTCCGCCCGGATATACGGCATAGCCGCGCGCGGCCGGACTCATGAGCGCCGGATCCTTGAGCATCAAACCATTCGCTTCATCGCGCCTCCCGATCCACATCTCATTCGGCGATTCCGCATTCCAACCCAGGGAGCCTTCCGAACCGTTAATCTCAAACGCAAGCCGCGCTTTATGCCCTCCGCTGACCTGCGAAACACTCATCACGCCGCGCATGTCACCCTCAAAGTGCAGCAACACGGATGCGTAGTCGTCGGTGCTCATGGGCATTTCGTCATAGGCAGTAGCGTCGGCTTTCTTAAACGTCTCGACTCGGCCGCGCGGCTTCCTGCGAACGGGGATTAATGTGGCCAGGTCCGCGCAGACTTCCATAACTTTTTTCCTGGTGAGCCACATCAGCAAATCGAGGCAATGCGTTCCGATGTCGGAGACAGCCCGCAAATCGCCGCCCAACTTTTGTTCGAGCCTCCAATTCCAGTCGGTCGGGTGCAGTAGCCAGTCCTGTAAAAAACTGCCCTGTGCGATGCGCGGCTCTCCGATGGCGCCTTGCGCAATCAGCGCGCGGGCTTCCTGGCAGAGCGGGTAGTAGCGCAAGTTGTAGGCCACGCCGCCGACGCGCTTCGATTCGCGCGCAATTTGCAAGAGCATTGCGGACTCGCGCGAATCCATGGCCAGCGGTTTTTCGCACAGCACATGTTTTCCCGCGCGCAGCAAGCGGCTGGCCTGTTCGAAATGAACGTAATTAGGAGTGCAAATGTGAACGGCCGTTACAGAGGAATCTGCCGCAAGCTCGTCCAGCGATGCGTACGACCTCTCAAGGCCCAAAGCCTGGCTGGACTCCGCACCGCGTTCCTTCGTGCTGCCAAGAATCCCGCGTATTGGAATCCCCAATCGCCGCAAAGCATCCACGTGCGCTCTGCCAACAAATCCCACACCGATTACTGCGGCCGTTTGTTTCATGGACCTCGCTCCTGATGTTGCTCTCACGGCTGCGTTTGCGGCCAAATTTGCAATCGCGCGGCGTAAGGCAGTTTGCGTCCGACAATGTGCAGGAGGCAAGGTACCAGTTTTAGGCCCGCTCGGAAATGGCTGCCATGTCTTTTTCGGAAAGGGAGATTGCCGGCGGGACGTGCTCCTCGGTAAAGCTGTTATCTCGCTGGTTTGTCGCTGTATTCTCTTCCGGGCTGGCCCATCTGGAGGATCACGGGCAGATTTCCCACCAGCCACCAGCACCCGACTGAGTCGTCTTTGTTCGGATGGCCGTTAATCGCACCGGCGCGTGGCGTCCAATCAGGTCTTATAAACATCCCCTTTAGGAAAATTCATCGCTCCAGATTCGCCGCTGCCGTTACAATTACTGCGGCATTTTGATTTGCGTGTTACGCGCCTGCCAATCCGAGGAGAGCTTCATGGCCTATCCGCTTCTTGATTTAACAAACAAAACGGCGGTAGTGATCGGCGGAACCAGCGGTATCGGGCTTGCTTTGGTTCGCGGCCTGGCTCAGGCGGGCGCGAATGTCGTCCCTACAGGCCGCCGCGAGGAACATGTCAGAAGCGCCGCCGCGGAGGTTGTGGCGCAGGGGAGGCGGTCGCTTGCGCAGACATGCGACGTCACGGACAACGCCAGCATCGAGCGGCTTCTGCAATCCGTCTGCGCCGAGTTTGGAAGCGTGGAAATCCTCGTGAACTGCGCCGGGCGCACGAAGCGAATGCCCACCCTCGATTTCCCAGAAAGCGAATGGAACGCGATTCTGGAGACGAATCTGAACGGGACTTTGCGCGCCTGCCGCATCTTTGGCAGGCACATGATCGAGAAGCGCTACGGGCGCATCATCAACATCGCGTCGCTTTCGTCTTTTGTGGCGCTCTTTGAAGTGGCCGCGTACAGCGCCAGCAAAGCGGCCGTTGCTTCCCTCACCCAGTCGCTCGCGATTGAATGGGCCGAGTCGGGAGATTTGTGTAAACGCTATCGTGCCAGGCGTATTTCGGACGGACTTGAATGCCGCACTACTCGATGGAACCGGGCGCGGCCGAGAGTTTCTGATGCGCACGCCAATGCGAAGGTTCGGCAAGCTCGATGAACTGGCAGGCGCCGCGGTTTTTCTAGCTTCCGATGCGGCGAGTTTCGTGACGGGCCATTTATTGGCGGTGGATGGCGGTTTTCTGGCTAGTGGCGTCAACCAATGAGGCAGTCGACACGCGAGACGATCTTGCGAGTAGTCTAATTTATGGGCTACTCTTTGCAGCCTGAGCTGACGAGGACATGCGAGATCGAGCTTGCTTCACAATCTCGAGAAATTTCCGGGCATTCTCAACAATTATCTCCGGCTTGTTTGACTTTAGCGCGTCGGCTTGCACCAATTCGCCGCCGATGCCCAGCGCGATAGAACCTGCTTCAATAAATTCAGCAGCCGTGTTCAGGTTTACGCCTCCGGTGGGCACAAATGGAATTTGCGGGAAGGGACCCTTCAGCGCCTTGATGTATTTCGCGCCTCCTACCTGACCGCAAGGAAAAACTTTGACGATGTCCGCGCCAGCTTCCCACGCGGCCATGATTTCCGTGGGAGTCAGCGCCCCAGCCATCATCAGCTTCCCTTCTTTTGCCGCAAATTCAACCGTTTTTAGATTGAGGCCCGGGCTGACGAGAAACTCCGCTCCGGCGTCCAAGCACCTGCGCGCTGCCTCTGCGTTCAGCACCGTTCCGGCGCCGATGAGCACATCCGAACCACAATTCTTTACCAGTTCACGGATGACCTCGACAGCGCCAGGCACGGTCATTGTGATTTCTACAATCGGAATGCCGCCCTGACGGACCGCGTCAGCGGCGATGCACGCCTCACTCGCCGACGCCGCACGAACGACCGGGACAATCCCAATCTCGACGATTCGTTCGCGAACCTTTTGTTTATCCATTGGCGGTCACCATTTCTCCGGACCTTCCTTGTCAGCGCGCGATGCGCGCCCCGACTCCTTTCATCACTTGCATCACTTCCTGCAGCGTTGCCATGGAAGTGTCTCCCGGCGTGGTCATCGCGAGAGCGCCATGTGCGGCTCCGCATTCGACCGACCACTGCGGATCTTGTCCCGCCAAAAATCCATAGATCAGCCCGGATGCGAAAGAATCGCCGCCTCCGACGCGGTCGAAAATCTCAAGATTTTCGCGATTTCTCGCCTGATAGAACTTGCCATCGCAATAACAGATCGCGCCCCAATCATTTTGCGTGGCGGTTTTTGCTTTGCGAAGCGTCGTGGCCACCACCTTGAAAGGATATTCCGTTACAACTTTGGCGATCATCTGCTTGAAGCCTTCGACCTCAAACGTTGCGTGATGCTCGTCCATGCCAGGCACTTCGAATCCCAGCGCCGCCGAGAAATCCTCTTCATTGCCCAGCATGACATCGACGTGTGGCGCAATCCTGCGGTTTACTTCCTGCGCTGTTTTCTTTCCGCCATGCGATTTCCATAGCGAGGCACGGTAATTCAGATCATAGGAAACAATTGTGCCGTGGCGCTTCGCCGCCTGCATCGCTTCCAGAGCAACTTCGGGCGTTGTCGAAGAGAGCGCGCAGAAAATTCCGCCCGTGTGAAACCACCGCGCTCCGTGCTTGCTGAAAATCTCGTCCCAATCGATCTCTCCGGGCTTCAATTGAGAAACGGCGGTGTGGCCGCGGTCGTAACTTCCGAGCGCCGCGCGCACGCCGAATCCGCGCTCCGTAAAATTCAGACCGTTGCGGGCCGCATGGCCTACGCCGTCGTGCTCGACCCAGCGGATCATCGACGGATCGACTCCGCCTTGGTAAACAAAATCCTGAAGCAGCCGTCCGACAGGATCATCCGCGAAGGCCGTCACGACTGCGGCGTCCAGGCCGAAACACCGCTTCAATCCGCGAGCGACGTTGTATTCCCCGCCGCCTTCGCACACTTCGAAGGAGCGCGCCGTCGCAATGCGCCGATCGCCAGGATCCAACCGGAGCATGATCTCGCCCAAACTGACGATGTCCCAGCGGCACTCCTTCTTCGGCTTGATCGTCAGACCCATCTGTTCACCTCAACCTGCCTATTCCTCGGCAATTCATGCATTCTCGATTTTGTTTTTTCTATTTCAGGATTCACGCCTGCGTCGCTCCGTCGAGTTTAGCGGGCTCCAGCCTGGGGGAGAGGATATGGATGACGGCGAGTGCCAGCAGGTAGGCGGCGCCGGCAATCACGAATGGAATCATGTAGCTCCCGGTCCACTGGAGCACGTGACCCACTACGGTGGCGATGAAAAATCCGCCGATGGCCCCGGCCATGCCTCCGATTCCGACTACCGAGCCCACGGCACGAGCCGGAAACATATCGGAGGTCAACGTGAACAGATTGGCGGAGAATCCCTGGTGGCAGGCGGCCGCGAGCCCGATGAGCAAAACCGCGGACCAAGTGCTCTCCACGCGATAGCTGAACACCACCGGTATCACGCCGATGGCGCAAATCAGCATCGCAATCTTGCGGGAAAAATTGACGGTGCGCCCGCGCTTGATCAGCGACGACGACAGCCATCCGCCCGCGACGCTTCCGACGTCTGAAATCACATAAATCACCATGACCGGAATTCCAATTCCCGTCAGGGCCAGGCCATGTTTCGTTTGCAGGAAACCCGGTACCCAAAAAAGATAAAACCACCAGACTGGATCGGTCAGGAATTTTCCCGCGACGAATGCCCATGTTTGCCGCAGCGGGATCAGTGAACCCCAGCTGATTTTTCCCGTCGGCTCCGTCAGACTGCTGGAGATATATTCCAGTTCCGCCCTGGATACTTTCGGATGCTCGCTCGGCTTGCGATAAATCACCAGCCAAAACGCGAGCCAGACGAAGCCTAGCGCGCCAATTCCAATAAACGCGGCCTTCCAACCCCAGTGCATCACAATCCAGGGCACGATTAGCGGCGTGATGATGGCCCCAACATTCGTCCCAGCGTTAAAAATTCCCGTGGCCAGGGCCCGTTCTTTCTTGGGGAACCATTCCGCCACTGCTTTAATGCTGGCCGGAAAAACAGCGGCTTCGCCGAAGCCCAGTGCATATCGGGAAAGCGCAAAGGTGCTCAGAGAATTTGCCAGCGCAGTCCCCATTGAGGCGAGACTCCAGAAAACCATGGCGAGCGCGTAACCCAATCGAGTGCCCAGCTTGTCGATCAACCGGCCTACCAGCAACATGCCCACCGCGTAAGCGATCTGGAATGCCGACACCAGATTGCCGTAATCGATTTCATTCCAGCCGAAGTCGTGCTGCAGCGTGTTCTTCAGAATTCCCAAGAACCTGCCGGTCCATGTAGTTCTTTGTGGTTCCAAAGAGAAGCAAGGCGCAGATGACCCAACGGAAGTAGCCCACCCGGGAGGAAACGTTACTCAAGGGTGTTTCAATGTTGCTCGCGGTCTCAGCCTCCACGAATGATTCCAAGTTGCCAGATCCTGACGTGGGGGGCGTTGGGTCCATTGTGTGAGTGTAAACGTACTAGTTTTTGCGCCCGGCTTCCAGCCCGGTAGCTCCCTGATCGAATCCAGGCTGCACATTAACGACTCCGAATTGACGGTCGGCGACCTCCCGGTGAGCCGCCATGGCCCACAGAAAGCAAATGCGATGGCCCGGAACGGAAACGTTGGGGTGATATCCGCTTGGCATAAGCACGGCGTCGCCATCGCGCACCACGGTCACTAACTCCGGATATTCCGTATTGTTGTAGACGAGCTGGATGCCGTAAGCGGGATCAGGCATGTTGAAATACACATACATCTCTTCGAGCATGGACGCGTGTTCATGCGGGGGCCAACTGGTCCAGTTGCCGGGATCAGCTTGCGTAAAGCCGACGACGAGTCTGCCAGCCTCAATGTTCTTGGCTAACAGCATATTGAGATGGCGCGTATATCCAGGTCCGCCCGTGCTGAACTTTAGTCCCGGGTCCTTGGCGAGCTCCGCAAAACGCACGACTTGCAGAGGGTAGAGATTGTCCACGTCGGCGGAGAATTCGGCGATGTCCACGCTGGACTTTGTCGTGATGCTTACCGCGGAATCGCGCGGAACATAGATCGAGTCGTATTGTCCGACCTCGATGTCCTTGTGATCCACAGCCACGGTCGCCTGGCCGGAAAGGCAGATCAGTCCCATCTCCCGATTTCCCGTTGAAAATGACTCCGAGGATTTCGAAGGGTTCAGCAAAATGCGGCCGTAGGCGAGATGGCGCATCGAGCTGTTGCCGGGAGAAATGGAAACATGACGGCCGAGTTGCGCATTGGTCTTCCTGAAAATAAGTTTCTCTCCAGCGGCGTGCGGCTGCGTGGTCATGGAGGCTCCTTTCCGAGGAAGAATCCGTGCGATTCAACCGTCGAGGCACACTAATTCGAATGATTCCTGGAGAACTCTAAGAACTTGAGGCTCTGGAGTCAAACCCTAAAAACTGATATTTCCATTCAGCGAGACTGAACTAATAGCGCTTGTCTGTCTCTGTCTTGTAGTTAGGGTGCCCACAGGTGGAACTTGCCGCAAGAAGTTGTTCGCAGTGTAGAATGCGGTGCACACCTCATTTAGGCGACCGAGGCGGAAGTTTCCAGGACGAGCCCGCCTGTTTGCGCTGTGGGTACAAATTGGAGCTGGCAAATGGACGTCCACCAACTTGAACTGTTCCTCGCCGTCATGGACTCCCCCAGCATGACCCGCGCGGCGGAAAAGATTCACCTCTCGCCCGGCGCCGTCAGCCTTCAGCTTCATAACCTTGCCGACGAACTCCACACGGAACTTTTCGTGCGGCGCGGAAAACGCTTAATTCCCACCCCGGCGGCTGTGCGTCTTGCCGAGCATGCCAAAGAAGTGGTGAGGATGATGGGGCACATCCAACAACTTTTTGAAAACGACTTGGCCAAAGATATGCGGCCTTTCCATTTCGCAACCGGCGTGACCACGCTGATCTACCAGTTAGGCGGTCCGCTCAGACAGCTTCGAAAACGCTATCCCAATGCGGAAATTCGCGTGACGGTGGGCGTGACCGAGGAAATGGTCGCTGGTCTTCTCGATCGCCGATTTGATCTAGCTCTCATCTCGCTCCCCGTATCAGAGTCCAATCTGAGGCTCATTCCACTCTTTGATGAAGAGCTGCTCATCGTGCGCCCTTCGGCAAACAAGGTGGGCAGCGGACACGTCGGCTCGCTGCGAGCTTCAGAACTCGCCAACGTCCCTTTTCTGCTCTATCCGAAGCGAAGTAATGTGCGCAAGGTCATCGACAAGTTTTTCGGCGAGATAGGCGTGACGCCCCGCGTGCTCATGGAGGCTGATGACACGGAAGCCATAAAACGCCTGGTGGAATCTGGATTTGGTTATTCGATTCTTCCCGAGCACGCTTTGCGGGGGCGTTCACGATTCTTTCAGAAGTTCCGGATCGCAGGTCATAGCTTGACGAGGAGTTTGGCTCTCGCCACCGCTCAAACCGAGTGTCCTCGAAAACTGACGGAATCCATCGCCAGCTTTCTGCGCGCCACCTTGGTCGACGGCGGTGCTCCAGCCAAAACTGCGTGAACACTTACATCGGCAACGAGTGCAGCGAGGCTCGTCACGGGCTCAAAATCTCTGCCAAATCAGTGCGAATTGGATTCCGAAGGCTCGACATTCGCTCAAACTCATGGTGCATTCAACAAGCTGCTTGTCCCTTTTACAGATATTGATGTGGCTCCTTGTCCGACCGCAGCCGGGCTTCGACGCATTTAGACTCGCCGCCTTCTCATTCCCGACAGTGCAGTACTCTCCGCCCCTGTCTCTGCCTGCGCTCGACTTGTGGTTTTGCAATTCTACCCGCCACCGTTTTTATGGCTCCCGGCCATCCCAGTCAACTCAAGACTGATAAACGATTCCTTTAGTAAGTCTCAACACCCGAATTCACCGCGTCTTGGCTTACTATTTGGCAGCAGATCATCGCAGGAGGACGCAGCCAATCATGCGCATTCCCATTGCCGGTGCAACTTTTATGATCGCCGCCGTGGCCGTGTTTCTGACATCGCTGGTTTCCGCCGCGCCCGATCGCGTCTCCGTCGTCGTCAACGAGCAAGCGCGCCGCGTCGACATCTCCATTGATGGAAAACCATTCACTTCCTATATCTGGCCCACCACGTCTCAAAAAACCAGTGCTCTATCCGCTGCGCACCGCCAAAGGCACGATCATCACGCGCGGCTTTCCTCTCGAGCAGCGCCCCGGCGAACGCATCGACCACCCGCATCATGCCGGCCTTTGGTTCAACTACGAAAACGTCAACGGCCTCGATTTTTGGAACAATTCGGACGCCATCAAGCCCGATAGGGCTCCCAAGATGGGCACCATCCTGCAGCGCGCCATCGTCTCCGCGAAAAGCGGTTCGCAGCAGGGCGAGCTCGACGTCGAATCCGATTGGGTCACTTTCGAGAAAAAGGTTTTGCTCAATGAACACACTCACTTCGTCTTCCGCGGTGGCCCCGGCTACCGCAGCGTTGACCGCATCGCCACTCTGACGGCCCTCGACGAAAAAGTTTCTTTTCCCGACGAAAAAGACGGCATGCTGGGTCTTCGCGTCATACGCGCGCTCGAAATTCCTTCCGACAAGCCCGAAGTCTTCGCCGACGCCAGCGGCCATCCCACCACCGTCGCCAAGCTGGACAACACCGGCGTCAACGGCACCTATCTCACCAGCGAAGCAAAAAAGGGGGACGACGCCTGGGGCACTCGCGGACGCTGGTGCAATCTCAGCGGCATGGTTGGCGGCGAGCCCGTCACGATCACCATTCTCGATCACCCGGAGAATCCCGGCTTCCCCACATACTGGCACGCCCGCGGCTACGGCCTATTCGCCGCCAATCCGCTAGGCCAAAAAGCTTTCAGCAATGGCAAAGAAGAGTTGAATTTTTCCTTAGCTCCCCACGCGAGCGTTACTTTCCGCTATCGCATCTTAATCTCGTCCGCAATCCTCACGCCCGAAGCAACAGAAGCTGCGTACAAGGACTTCGTAGCGGCGTATCATTGATTTCACTCGATCACATGACCGTCCACATTGGCCTAATCGGCGGAGGCAACATCTCCGAAACACACGCCCGCGCCGCGCGCGCCATTCCCGGAGTCGAAATCTCCGCCATCCACGGCACCAACCCCGAAAAAGTCGCTCGCCTCTGCCGCGAACACGGCGGCACTCCGTATCAAGATTTCAACGCCTTCCTGCAGCATCGCCCCATGGACCTCGTGATCATCGGCAGCCCCTCCGGCCTCCACGCCGAGCAAGGCATTGCCGCTGCCCGCGGCGGCCTGCACGTCCTCACGGAAAAACCGATCGAAATCAGCACCGCGCGCGCCGACGCACTCATCGCAGCGGCAAAAAAATCCAATGTCCATCTCGGCGTGATTTTTCAGGACCGCACGAAGCCGCACATTCGCCAACTCAAAAGCTGGCTTGATCAAGGCCTGCTCGGCAAAGTTTTATTCGTCGATGCTCGAGTGAAGTGGTATCGCCCGCCCGAGTACTATGCGAATTCGCGTTGGCGCGGCACGTTGGCACTCGACGGCGGCGGCGCGCTCATCAATCAAGGCGTCCACACTATCGACTTGCTTCTTTGGCTACTCGGTGATGTCGTTCGCGTGCAAGCCCGCACCGCCGCGCTGCTTCACAAAATCGAAGCCGAAGACACCGCCGTCGCCACGCTTGAATTCGCCAGCGGCGCCCTCGGTATTTTCCACGCCACCACCGCCGCCTATCCCGGCTACCCCCGCCGCGTCGAAATTTCCGGCAACCGAAGGCACCGTCAGTACTCGAACACGACCGCATCATTGTGGCCGATCTCCGCAAGTCCGCACGCCGCAGTTTCCGGCTCACTCGCTGCTCTCACCGAATCCGCCAAAGACGAAAACCAAAGCGCCTCTTCCGCCGCCGTCAGCGATTTTCGCGGCCACCAAGCCGTCCTCGAAGATTTTCTTGCAGCCATCCAGCAAAATCGCGCCCCCGCCTGCGACGGCGCCGAAGGCCGCCGCAGCCTCGCCCTAATCGAATCCATCTATCGCGCCGCGAAAACTCCGGACCGCACTGCCGCTGTCTAGGACGCGCGAGCAGGATGTCTTCCAATCTCTTCCCGCTTCATTCCTCAGTCGCTCGGCTGTACTATGTCCAATTGCTTTCCGATAATTCCGCGGAAATTGCGGGGAGTTCGACACGAGGTGTTTTACCATGCGGCGTCAAAACGCGTTCGGGCTCGCAGCTATTCTGTCCCTGCTCCTGGCCACCCCTGCATGCGCGGCAGAAAAATCAACCGCAACACAACTCATCGAACTCGCCAAATCGAATAGTCCTGTCTCTACAAGACGCCATCACCAGCACCTTCGACGCCAAGGAACTGAAAGAGGGCACTGCCTGGATCGCCCACGGCCCCGACTTTTTCTTCGCCATCGAGGCGCTCTACAAAACCAGCGCTATTCATTGATGGAGTTCCCGGCCCTGCAAATGCAAAATCTCGCCGGCTCCGATCTCTGGTACGCTCCCGCCCGCATCGAACCGGTGGGCAGGCTTCACTCCTTCCACTATCTGATCGACGGAGCGAATGGCAGCACGAAGTTCGGCGGCCGCCTGGACCTCCCGGCGTTCGCTCCCTTCGTCCTACCAGCAACCCGGAGTTCCATCGGGCACGCTTTCTCCAAAGATCTTGCACACCAGTAAAATCTACGATGGCATGAAGAGCGAGTATTGGATTTACGTGCCCGCGCAATACGATCCGCACACGCCCGCCGCGCTCATGGTCTTCCAGGATGGCGGTGGCGTACATCGATCGCAACGGCAACAACCCCGCCCTCAACGTCATCGATAACTTGATCGCCCAGAAGAAGATTCCGGTGATGATCTGCCGTATTCATCAATCCCGGCGATATCGAGACTCGCGCCGGGCACGCCCACATTCAATTTTGTGAAAGCCTATTCGGACAAGTGGAAGCGTACTCTCAAGGACTCCATGCGCAGCACGCTTTACGACACTGTCAGCGATCGCTACGTCCGTTTTCTGCGTGACGAAATCCTCGCCGATGTCGCAAGCCAAATACAACATCCGCAAGGATGCTTACAGCCGCGCGATCACCGGCCTCTCCTCCGGCGGCATCTGCTCCTTCAACGCCGCCTGGCAAATGCCCGAACAATTCAGCCGCGTCATCTCCTGGATCGGCAGCTTCACCAGCATCCAATGGAAAGAAGATCCCGCCGTTCCCGACGGTGGTCAGGACTATCCCGAAAAAGTTTTGCACGAACCGCATCGCAATATTCGCGTATGGCTACAGGACGGCTCCGAGGATTTAGAGCTCGGACGCTACGGCAGTTGGCCGCTGGCCAACATTCGCCTGGCGAACGCCTTGAAGCTGAAGAACTACGATTTTCATTTCAGTTTCGGCAAAGGCACGCACAATTCCGGCCACGGCGCCGCAGAATTCCCCGAAGAAATGGTCTGGCTCTGGCGAGATTACGATCCCGCCAAAACCGCGCAGACTTACGAAATGGAACTTTCCGAAAAATCCAAGCCGCTGTTTCGAGTGTCGGTCACTAGTCGCGAAGCCGAATAACTCACGAATTTAGCCGCAAAATAGGATGCCGCCGGTGTTATCCATTGCGTCCCATCCTCCGCACTACCCTTTGCTTATTTCCGGCTCGGACTCAATGGGGTTGCACTTCCACCGGGTCGGGCAGGTGAAAGGTTCCGTGCATCATTTCATCCACGGTGACATTCTTTCCATTTTGGACATATCGCGCGAGGACGCTCGGCTGTAACCACTCCAGCCCCCAGGCATCTTCCACGGCGACAATGCTGTAGGAACCGGGAATCACGCCCTGCACAACGAATGTCCCATCGAAATCGCTTTGGTCTCGCCGGAACAATTCAATATGCGCAACGGGGTCCTTCGGCACCAGCGCGACCATAACCCCCGCAATCGACTTGCCTTTTTTCTGCACAACTCCGTCGATGCTGACAGTCCCTGCGGAGAGCCACGCCGTCAGCTCAACTGCTGCCCCAGCAGTGATGTTCACGTCGTGGCCGGGAGTATCGCCCGCCTGCGAAGAAGTTCGCACGACGGAATAGGGCTTTGGTTGGGAGCCCACCAGAATCGCGTATTTGCCCGGAGGCAAGTTTTCAAAAGTGAACTTCCCCGTCGGGTCTCCTCGCCTGAATGCCACAGTTCGTCGCCGGGAATCTTGCAAGCCGACGGCGTATTGGATGGGCAGTGTTTCATTGCCAGAAATCTTGAGCGACAATTTGAGGCTGCCAAGCGCCTCGCCACGAGAATCGTTTAATTCCTGCCCGTCACGGCTGAGTTCGACGTCCGCGGATTGCTCGAGTTGGCCCGACTCCGCGTTCTTAGCTCTCACGGTGTAACGGCCGGGCGCAACACCCGTTAGTTCGTACATCCCTGGCGCCACCTGGCGGAAGCCGTCAGTCTGCACAAACTCGACAGAATCGAACACGTGCTTTTGCAGCACCGGCATACTGAAGTTATTGGGCTGGTCTGGACGGTTCTCAGGAATTCGAAAAATGAAGTGCAATGCCGGTACCGGATTTAGATGCATTTCCACCTGAAGCCTGTCACCGCCCTTCACTTCGATGGGAGTCGCGCTGTCTGCTTCGGTCGCGCCATTGTAGTAAGTGGTAGGGTAAGCCACGTCCAAGCCGGGAGAGATTTGTGGTGCAGGGCCGTCCTCCGGAGCTGAGGCACTCGCCGGATGCATCGCGTACCACGGCTTTGCGTTCACGGAAATAAAGTATTTGCCCGGACGCAGCAGAGAGAAGTCGAAAAAACCCCGATCATCGCTCGTCGCATTGTTGAAACGAATGATGCGGCTCATTCCTGCCCCGTGGTTCTCCAAATACAAAACGAGATTTGCGCTTCGCACCGGGTCGCCAAACTCATCCATCACATGTCCCGTGATCAGCGCCATTGGCGTAAGCCGTAGAACCAGTTGTTCGGTCGCGAATTCCGGCCCTGTCACGATCGCCGTCGAGTACTGTTCATGTTGTTCGTAAGCCGAGGAAATGAACCCGCGCTTCGCTCCCTCCAAGGAATACTTTCCAGCCTTTAGTTGCGAAAACTCAAAGTGTCCATCCTCCGAAGTCACCATCGAAATCGACTTCGCGCGGTCTCTCGTCTCTGCAACGGAAATACGTGCTTGGGAGAGCGGCTCACCCGTCGTTGCACTCACCACCGTTCCTGCAATCCGGAAAGTCTGCCCCGCACGGGAGCTCTCTTGCGCTGCGGGATTCTGATCCGCAACTGCGCCGCAACACTGCACCAGCGCCAGCCCGCAGGTTACAATCACCAGTCGGCGAATGCGCACGCCAAACCTCATTGGGCATCGCCTCCCCGGATGATTCTTAGACGCAGGTGCTCTTTCTGGCCGGCCTCGAGTTGAATGACTTGTCCTTTGGACTCGAGTTTTCGCATGGCTTCCGCATCGGCGTATGTCAAGTCGTCCTGCTGACGATCAAATGCGAGAACACGGTAGGTCCCCGGCGGCAGCTGCGCGAGTCCAAACGATCCATCAGGAGTAGTAACCGCTAGGTGGAATTGCCCGGGCCCCCCGGCGAGCGGCACGAAATACACAAAACTCTGGGTTTTGTCCTCGATCTCGCCTTCTACTTCCGCTCCGTCGTCGCGCAGCGTAACTTCGATCGGCGCGCTCGAGCCGCCCGTCCCCATTACCAGAGGCTGGCGCAAGAGATCAATTCCGCCGGACTGAATGGAAGCCGCATAGCCGGCACCAGTTTGGACGCGAACTCGATAGCGCCCCGGCCGGACATTCTTGACTACGAGTGTGTGTTCCGCACTCCCTTCCCAGGGCTCTGACGCTCGCATTTCCCCCGAGCCAAACTCTTCAACGGGCATCAGCATGACCTGGACATTCGCGCGCCGGCGTCCCGCGCCTTCTGCTGGACCTCCCGGCGGCGGCGTGTCTTCAACGAATACGCTTTGACTCGAATTGAATTCTTCCTTCACCGCCACGGCCAAAGCTGTGTTGGGTACAAGGTTGACCGCGGGACCATCGCTTGATCCAGGGCCCACCGAGAAATTCAAATATCCAGTAGCACCGGGCTGGCCTTGGGAGACTGCTTCGAGCGTGTAGTTACCGTCTGGCAGCATCCCCTGAATCAACTGTTCTCCGGAATTGTATCCGAGGGAATACCCAGGCCCGGCATGCCCCACGGGATAGACTCGAACATTTATCGGCTGCGCCGCGGTTCCATTTGCGATCGGAATCTTGACGGGATAATAGCCGTGTCGGACTGGGGAGAGGTTGGCCTGAAACGTTGTACCCTCAGCCAGTTGAATGGGAGAGGCCGAGGCAAAATCGACGGCCGCTGGAAAGAAAACGGGCGGGTACCCAAACTGTTGACCGCCCGGCGTAAAAGTCAGTGGATCTCGATCGAGCTCCTCCGCAGTCCCCAGCTTGTAAGTCCCAGGGCGAAGCTCGCTGAAGCGAAACTCGCCGTCTGCCCAGGTACTGAAGTTGCGCGTAAACTGCCACACTTCCTGCCCTTCCCTCATTTCGCGGCGGTACAACTCCACGCGAATTCGCATACCGCTTTCCAAACCAGGAACCTCGACGTGCCCAACAATCAATGATTCCGGATCTAGATAAATGACCACCTCGGCTTGGTTTGGCACAACGCGGCCGTTGGACGGGTCTGCCGGAATCTCCAGAAATCCGGGCTTGCGCGCCTGGAACATCGCTGGACGGGAGTTCCGCATCATTCGTAGCTGCCGGGCGCGAAGTACGCTGGCGTCGGGCGTCGCGGTCCAATCCTCTTTTGGCTCTGGCTCTAGCGGGGGAAACTTAAACTCGAAGCGGCCTTCATCATCGGTCATTGTGGCGTATCGCTGGTCCAGAGAAAAAACGAGGGCCCGGCTGATCGCCTCGCGCGTTTTGCGATTGAGAACCCGGCCACGAATGGATGATGCGCTATCGGCGGAACTGCCACTCCCCGCCACGGACTGTGCTCTTGCCGAACCGCAGAGCATTACCCAGGAGCAAAAGACCGCCGAGGAGACCGTGCGGAGCCGCACACTCTGGCGTAGAAAAGTACACGCGACCGAAAGTTTGGCAGGAGCAACCATCGCCACAGTTTCTATCCTCGCCAATTATTACACAGAGAAATCGATTTCCCTCGAAGGATTAGTTGCGGTCTACCCCGAATACGCTGCCTCGACGGAAGGCTGAGCCAAGTGGGCGCTTCTAGGCACTTGGAACGTCATCGATTCCACTGGGCGGGTCGCAAAGCCATAGCAGTTGGTTTTGACTTTGGAGGTGCGGCACGGCGCTTGTCACCCTCGGCCAATTGCAGAAGTGGTATGCTACTCCAGTGCGTCCACGTCAAGAAAAAACATCTCTGCGCCAGCCGCCCGACATCCCAGAATGGGTAATTCGATTGTTAATTTCCACAGGACTGTCATTGCTGTCCGACGGAGGAAAGCGAGCTTGAGCCAAACAAGGCTTCCGACCAGTTCACTCTGGGACAAGCTTATTCTCGTTGGTTCTGCAATCGCGATATGCGTTATAGGCGTGTCCGCATTCTTGCTGGCAGACAACTACCGAGTGAATCCTATCTGGCTATTCTTCGCACTAAATTCGATTGGGTTCATTGCGGTAGTAGGGCGGAAGTTCCGATCCTGCTCCAAGACGCTTCCGTTCATCTCCTTCCTCGCTGTGTGGCTCGTTCTTCATGCTGCGGTAATGATAGCCTTGACCGGCTGGCTGCCTTTGCAGTTCTGGCTCCCGCTAATCGGTTTGGAACTTTTCGTAGGATATCTGGCCGCTTACCATCTCTTCGGACTGCCTCCCGAACGAAAACAATAGAGGGAACTGGGGACACACAGGACTTTTTCTGGCGGGTGGCGAAGTCCTTGGCAGCTGATTTTGACTTTGGGGGTGCCGCACCCTTCGCTTTTAAGGGTGGGGGTTTTGAATTTCTCTTCGGCAGTCTACGTTCCGTCCCTCAACCCTTGTCTCACTGTCTCACCAAACTACGAAATTCCCGCCAACTCCTTCTATCTCCTCAACTTCCCCGCGTCTCATTCGAATGATAAGTACTAAGGTACTTTACCTTGACAGTAATCTAATTCCCTGCTACCATGATTTATGTTTACCCTGAGCCCCGAAGGGTTTCTCCCCCGCACTACCCTCGCACGTCTCTCCGCAAGCCCTCAGCTAACCCATTTGCCTGCCACTCTTCCAAGCCATCTGCAAAGACCTGAAAAATCAGCTACTTTAAGTCTCGCATTTGCCACTCTTACGAGCCGCGTCAAGCATAAGTCCAGTGTTTGCCACTCTTACAAAAAACACCCGGGGTGGGGGTACACCCTTCAGCGGGATCAGCTTCTCGGCTAGGAATTCCATGGTCAACATCCAGCGCCTGCAATTGTCCGGTCAACTCTTTACACTGTCGCGAAGGTTTGGAGCAATTTCGTGTATTGACAAACGGCTTCGCGCTGATGTTTCTTTGTCCCGAACTCGAACGGCCTTTCGCGTGGCTGGGCTTGAATTGCCGAACCGGCGGGCCGAGAACTGGCAAAGGAGAAATCATGTCCATCTCGCAGCGTGACTTGTGTTCCATGCTTCCCGCAGTGCTGATTCCGGCACTGCTTCCGCTTGAGGCAGCCGCCCAGGAAGACAAGGCGATGCCTTCGGCGATGTTTCCCTTCGACAAGCTGCCGGTCCGAACAACGAATGGCGCGCAGAGCCGCCACGTGCTGAAGGGCAAGCTCGCGACGGGAGAAGCCGTGGAAGTGCATGAGACGACGCTTCCTCCCGGCGGCGCGCCGCATCCACCGCACCATCACGTGCACTCCGAAATGTGGCTGATCCGCGAAGGCACGGTGAGCATATTCGTGAATGGCAAGAGCTACGAACTCGGGCCCGGCGGCGTAGGATTCGTCCGCTCGAACGAAGAACACGGAATTACAAATGTGGGCACGACGACGGCAAACTATTATGTCGTGGCGATTGGTCCCGGCTCCGATGCTTGAACGTGTCCGAAAGCTGACCATCAAGCGGGCCCAAAGGAGCTTCCTGAAGCATCAGGGCTGGAATGTTTGCCTGCTCGCGCTGGCGGCGTTCAGTTTCCCAACTGCCTCGTTTGCCCAGTCCAGCTACGATTTGCGTTCCCCCGACGGCAGAATCGAAATAAGAATTCGCACGGCGCAGGGCATTCGTTATGACGTGCTGCTGAAAAGTCAGGCGCTGCTCGAGAATTCCACGCTCTCCCTGAACGTGGATCACAAGGTGCTCGGGCGAGAAGCGAAGGTCATCCAGTCCAAGGAGCGAACCGTCAAAGACATTCTGGAACCGCCAGTGCGGCAAAAGTTTGCGAAAATTCACGAGAACTTTAACGAACTACGGCTGGAGATGGATGGTGGATACGCGGTGGTGTTTCGCGCGTACAACGAGGGCGCGGCGTACCGGTTCGAGACATCGCTTTCCCAACCGCAAGTGAATATTTATGGAGAAGAAGCCGGCTTTCGTTTTTCGGGCGATTTCACGGCTTACTATCCCCAGGAAGACAGTTTTTTCTCGCACAACGAACGTAGATACGTTCCTCAGCGGCTGAGCGAGATTGCCCCCGCATTTATCGCGACGCTTCCGGCGATTGTCGATGCGGGGAACGGTGCAAAAGTGGCGATTGCGGAATCGGACGTGGCGGATTATCCCGGATTGTGGCTGCGAGGCACGAGCGGGAGCGGGCTAAATGGAACTTTTCCGCCCTATCCGTTGAAAGAAAAGTTGGAGAACGACCGTGATTTTCGTGTGGTTGAAAGCGCGGACTATATCGCGGTGACGAACGGAACTCGGACATTCCCCTGGCGAGTGCTGGGCATCGCGGAAAAAGACGGAGATTTGCTGACGAACCAGATGGTTTGGCTGCTCGAAAAACCGTCGCAGGTGCAGGACACGTCGTGGATCAAACCGGGCAAGGTGGCGTGGGACTGGTGGAACTATAACAATGTATATGGAGTGGATTTCAAGGCGGGTGTAAACACACAGACGTACAAGTACTACATCGATTTCGCGGCGAAGTACGGGATTCCCTACATCATCCTGGATGAAGGCTGGTACAAGCTGGGAAACGTGCTGGACGTCGTCCCGGAAATAAACATGCAAGAGCTGACCGGCTATGCCCGGCAAAAAAATGTCGGAATCATCTTATGGGTGGTGTGGAAGACGCTCGACGATCAGCTAATCCCCGCGCTGGATCAGTATGCAAAGTGGGGCGTCGCGGGAATCAAAGTCGATTTCATGCAGCGGAGCGATCAACTGGTGATGAATTACTATCACAAAGTGGCGCGAGAAGCGGCGAAGCGCAAAATGCTGGTGGATTTTCACGGCGACCAGAAACCCGCTTCCCTCACGCGCACCTGGCCCAACTTGATCAGCGCGGAAGGAGTGCGCGGGCTGGAGTGGAGCAAGTGGAGCGCCGCAACGGAACCCGAGCACAACGTGACGCTGCCATTTACGCGAATGTTCCTCGGCCCGATGGACTACACGCCAGGGGCCATGCTGAACGCGCAAAAAGATAGCTTTGCCCCGATCTTCAAACGCCCGATGAGCCTGGGCACGCGCTGCCATCAACTGGCGATGTACGTGGTGTTCGAGAGCCCGTTGCAGATGCTGGCCGACAGCCCCTCGAATTATCTGCGCGAGCCGGAGGCGATGGAATTTCTTGCGGCAGTGCCGACGGTATGGGATGAAACGAAAGTGCTCGACGCAAAAATCGCGGAGTACGTCGCTGTGGCGCGCAGGAACGCCGCGGACTGGTACCTCGGAGCAATGACGAACTGGACGCCGCGCGATTTGGAAATTGACTTCTCATTTCTTCCGGCGGGAAATTTCCAAATGGATGCCTACCAGGACGGAATAAATGCCGAGCGGTACGGAAGCGACTACAAACTGGTGCGAAGCCAGGTCAATCAGTCGGCCAAACTAAAAATCCATTTGGCGCCGGGGGGCGGCTGGGCCGCAAGGGTTCATCACTAGACTCCTCTGCTCTCGAAAATTTCGATCGGGGCTGCGTGATCGATGATCCCTCTAACAAAAATCGGAGCGCCTTCCTAAAAAGGCGCCCCGACCCTTCCTCTTTGGGGTGTGGTTAGAAGAAGACCTTAATCGCCAGTTGAGCGACGCGCGGATCGGCGGCCTGTCCAGCGCGAAAGGTGCCGAAAGCATTGTTGCCATTCAGCTTGTCAAAGGCGCTGATCTGGTCCGTGCCGTTGACGGTGCCGGTGCTGATGCTTTCCGGCGCGAAGTTGGGATGGTTGAGGACGTTGAAGTATTCGGCGCGAAGCTGGAGTTTCCAGCGCTCCGTGAAGTTGAAATACTTGGAGATCTGCACATCCCAGTCGGAGGTCTTCGGCAGCCGCAGAACGTTCTTGCCGACGTTGCCGAACGTCGGGAGGGCGCAGGCAGGCGTAAACGTGCCGCCGCAACCAGTCTTGATCGCCGCAGTGGACATAAAGGCCGCGGGAGTGAACCAACTCACGCATTTGGGAGTGGCGCCGCAGGAGGCTGAGCTATAGGGATCGACACCCCGATATAAATGTGCCACGGTCCTGACCGATGCCCGTGCTCGAGAGTTCGGTTCCCTGAAGGACTGTGATGGGGCGGCCGCTGGCGGCGGAAACGATGCCGCCGATTTCGTAGTCATCCAACAGATAGCGAAGGAACTTGCTGGAGCTTCTGCTGTTGGGAGAGTGCCAGACATACGACGCGGTGAAAACATGCGTGTGATCAAAGCTTGACGGTCCGTAGTCGAACTTGTGGCGGTTCGGATTGTTGAACGGAAGAGTCGAGTAGCCGGTGTCGAAGCCGGAAACGCCCTCACCAAATGGGAGATCGTCCAGGCTCTTGGAGTAAGTGTAGTTGGCCAGGAACGTGAAACCATGAGACATGCGCTTTTCCACGGAGGTCTGCAGCGCATGATAGCTGGCATTCACGTCCGTAATATCGGCTTGAACCGTTGACGAAAAGGTGTTGGTTTTGAAGGCGCCGCCACCGCCGATAAATACGGTGCAATTCGCCAAGCCGATCCCTGCCTTACCCGGCGAGCCAACCGAACCGGCGCAACCCGCGATTCCCGTGGGGGTTGAGGGATTGTAGTACTCGGTCTCGAGAATATGCAGCGTACGAGAACCGACATAGCCGACCCGCAACAGGATACTGCCGGGCAATTGGCGCTCGACCGTGAGGTTCCATTCGTAAGTGGTCGGGACGTGATAGTCGCCGCTGGGATCGTAGCTGACGGCAATCTCGTTGAACGGCGGAATGTAAGCAAAGTTTGTAGGCGCCGGGAATGGACTTGGGAACGTCGGGTAGCTGGCGGTCTGAGCTCCGCTGCAATTGAGTGCCGCCTGAGTCGCCGCCTTTGTGCAGAGAGGATCGCTGAATGAACCAGGGCTGGAAGCGGCGGTTGGACCGCTGCTGCTGGCCGTGGAAAGGATGAACTGTGGACTGAACGGCCACTCGTCTACGAAACGGTTGCTGAGCATGCCCATCACGCGAGTGTCGTAGAAAATACCAGCGCCGCCGCGGAGGCTGGTCTTGCCGTCGCCAAAAACGTCGTAGGCAAAGCCGATGCGGGGAGCGAAACCAGTCCAACTCGTATTGAGAGCATTCTTCGGCATGCCCGGATCGCTAGCAATGCCATTCTGGGCGGAGAAGAAGACGCCTGGAGGCGCGTTGGGGTAGACCCTGGACCTGGTGCCAGCGGCCATGGCGGCGAGATTGACTTGCGCCCAACGGTTTCCGGTGTCACTCCAAGGAAAGGCGGGCTCGTAGCGCAAACCGAGATTGAGTGTCAAGCGGCGGGTAACGCGGTAGTTGTCCTGGACGTAGACGCCGACAAAGTTGGCGCGATTGTTTTTGAACTCTCCGGCGCCTTGCTGCAGCGCGAAGCCATTGCCGACGCCGGCGCCGTCGGAAAGGATGCCGGCGAGGAAGAGCTGATAGGTGGCAAAGGTAGAACCCCCGAACAGATAGCCGTCCTGCGTGCCAAAGCCGAAAATGCCAGGCTGATTGAATAGGTTGTTCAGATCGACCGAGCTACGTTCGAAGGAACCGCCGAAGTGAAAGTCGTGTTTCCCGACTTCCCAACTGACATCGTTGGCCAAAGTGTAGTTATTGCGGGTGAAGAAGGCGGGTGGGTTGTCACCGAATGAGAAGCCGCCTTGAACGCCAACGCCCTGGATGGCGGAGGGAGTGGGCTGGAAAGGAATGGCAACTCCGAAAGCTGTAACGTTCACAGCATTGGAGCCGGGGCCACGGTGGGAGACTTCGCGCGAATAGCTGAAGCGGAAATCATTGACGAGGTGCGGGGAGAAAACATGGGTCTCATGGGCCAGGAAGTTTTGAGCGGTGATGTTAAAGGTAGCATCCGTATAGGAGACGAGCTGCAATGGATTAAAAACGGGCGCCTTAGTGAAGCGATCAAATTCGTAGCGGCCGCCAAGCTTGTCGTTCTGGCTGAAGGAGTGGTCGACGCGGCCGATGGCGGAGTCGTAGTTCTCGATATCTGGCTTGGAGAAAGGCACAGTCGGATTCGAACCCGCGGGAATCGAGCCAGCCAAGCTGAACTTCGGAGAACTAAGGGCAGCGCCCGTGGCTGGGTTTATGCCGAGGAGCGTGGCAACTGCTGGATCGATTACGCCAGCGGGGCCGGTGGCGGCTGTGGTCGGAGCGCCGCAGGTGGGACACGCCGCGGTCTTGGGGCTAAGGAAGTTGTTGATATCGGTCTGGCCAACGACCTTTTGGCTGCCGAGGACGAGATTGCGAAACGCAGTGCGCTGATATCCGCCGAAGAAGAACGTCTTGTCGTGGACGATGGGTCCGCCGATAGTGCCGCCAAACTGATTGCGCTTAACGCTATCAGGAGTAGTAGGAGTGGCAAAGAAATTCTGCGCGTTGAACGCAGGATTGCGATTGAACTCAAAGGCGTCGCCGTGGAAAGTGTTGGTGCCGGACTTGGTGATGACGTTCACGACGCCGCCCGCGTTGGAGCCGTATTCCGCGCTGTAGTTACTGGTTTGCACGCTGAATTCCTGCAGGGCGTCGGGGAAAGGAAAGGGCTGGTTGACGTTCGTGTATTCATCAACGTAATTGCCACCGTCAAGCTGGTAGCTAATAGAATTCTGGCGGGCGCCGTTGGCGGAAAAAGTCACCGCGCCGGGGAAAGTCTTAGTGGCGCCCTGATCAGCTCCGCCGTTGGGGGAGTTGACGGCGCCGGCGACCAGCAGAGTGAGTTGCGCCGCATTCCTGCCGTTGAGCGGCAGTTCAGAAATGCGCTGCTGCTCTATGACTTGCTTGAGCGTGGATGTGGAGGTGTCCACTTGAACGGCGTTGCTAGTGACGGTGACGACTTCAGTAACGGCGCCTAACTTCAGCTCCATGTTCACAGTGAGAGTTTGATCGGCGAGCAAGGTAATCGCGTTCTGTTTCGAGGTGCTGAAGCCCTTGGACTCGACGGTCAGGTTGTAGACCGCAGGCCGAAGAGAGGGGAGAACGTAGAGCCCATCGGCATCCGTTATGGCGGAGCGGGAAAATCCCGTGCCTTCTTGAGTCGCCGTGACCTGTGCGCCCGCGACGCCGGCTCCCGCCGGATCGGTCACTCTGCCGAGAATGCTCCCTAAACCCTGCGCATGTGAATAGAGGGGAGCAAATAGAAGCGCGAAAAAAACAATCAGCACATTCTTCTTCATTTTTGTTTTTCCCTTTCGCGGGCCGTCCGAAACGATCGTGTTGGCCATGCCCGCCAGCTGCGGCGTACCGTGTGCCTCGAACACACGGCTACGCCTTTCGCACCAAGATTCGAACGAGACGCAGCACTCGCTTCTGACCATCAGTTTGCTGGATAGTCGCCATCAACTGCTTGAATACACCCAGTGTGCGGACATTAGGAGCGTAGTCCTAAGCATGTCAATCCGGAAAATTTAAAGGACTGGTTTAGCCAGACTAAAGCTGAATTCCGAAGCGAGGGAAGGCGTGAAGTGACTGGTGACTGGTGACTCGCGCACTCCGCCAGGACAGAGTTCTTGTGGCAAGGCTTCTGCTTGCGGCTTCGCGCAAAAGGTGAGGCGCGGATTTTGCAGTGGATGGGAGTGCTGAATTAATACGCCCTAAGAATGTTTTTGCGAATTGCGAAGATCGTGAGGCAGCCGCAGACTTATGTAATTTACTCCACGCAGGGAGTCGAGAAGAAAATCTCGCGAGCGATGCTCGATTTAACGAAGCAGCGCTGAGGCGCACCAGAGCAACGGTGCTTGACCGTGAAGGTCACCGGTGTTGCGCGCGCGGCTGAGGTAATAGTTGAGGTCGTTTTTCTTGCCGGTGCCTTCACAGACGTTTTTCAGATCGGCGTTTGGATCCAGATAGCTGACCAGTCCGAGCCAACCCTTGCGAGCAGCCCGACCGTAACGTTTTTCATCGAGCCAGCCGTTTTTCACGCCGGTGATCATGGCGAAAGTGAACATAGCGGTGCACGAAGATTCGGGCCACGCTTCGGGATGATCGAGCAACTGACGCCACATGCCGTCCTTGCCTTGATACTTCAAAAGGGACGCCATCATTTTCCGATAGCCTTCCATGATTCGGGCTCGCTGAGGATGATTCGCGGGGAGCGAGCGAAGGAGTTCAGCCATGCCCGCTGCAACCCAGCCGTTGCCGCGACCCCAAAAGAAAGGAACATCGGGAGCGTGGTAAAAAAGTCCGTTTGGTTGCTGGAGCTTGTCCAGATAGGCGGCCACTTCGAGAGCGGCGCGATCGAGGTATTTGGCTTCGCCGGTGGCACGATACGCTTGCACTTGCACGGCGGTGATCATGTACATGTCATCGATCCAAAAGCGGCTCTGCTTTGTGAGGCCTTCGAGAGTGGGATCTTCCCATTGTTTGTCGGCGATTTGGCGGCCTAGCTCCAAATATTTTTGCTGCTTTGTTTGGATGTAAATTTCGAGAGGAACGGCACCGAATACCGTGTTGTCCACGTGCACAGGCGGAGGTACGAGCGAGGATGCTTCGGCGAGGAGAGGATCGAAGCGGGAGATCAGGCGGGAGGTTAGATCTTTGTCGCCATCTAATTGCGTGAAGGTCAGCGCGCCGTACCAAGTGACAGATTCGGGATAGGTGATATGTTCGGGCGGAGCGGGTCTATTGAAATTCGTGTGGGGGCTCGAGACAAAGCGCTCCGCGACACGCTTGCCGATTTCTTTGGGAGAAGTTCCGGCTGGCCATTTCTTGAATTCTTTCTGTTGCGCACTGCAGGCGGGCGGCAGGAAAGCCGCTGCGAATACGAGAAGTGTTCCCGCTATGAGAAGTACGCTCTTCCTGGATAATTCGATTCTTATGTTCATCTGTGGCTGGAATTTCCTTTCATGTAATTGCACGTTCCATTCCGCAAGCGTTTGAATCAGTAAGGCTGTCCAGAGCTTGCCTCATGGTTCGCGCCTCTCAAGACTGAAAAGAATCACCACGCCGTCCGGATCGGTGACGGAGATGGCATCGTCGCCGGTTTTCACGTTGAGGGACCGGCTGCGAAGATCGTCCGCGGCACGGGCGAGATTGGCAACAGTGAATACGATGAAGGGATTCGTTGCAGGAGTCGCGGCTTCGAGTTCTATTTCGTCGGGGGAGTTTCCCGGAAGCCGCATGCGGACCGTCTCGCTGGCGGCTACGTCCAGGAACCCCAACTTGGACGTGTAGAAGGCGTGTTCCGCGACCACGTCTTGCACTGGGATGGCAGCGCACATCAGATGTTGTGAAACGCGACGGTCACTCAGATGTTTGCCACGATCTTCAAAATGAAGCGAGCCGGGAAGATATTGCGTGTACTCGAGAGTTTGTCCTTCGGGATCGTGAAGCACGAAGAGCAGGTTGCCAGCGCGGGCTTTGCGGCTGTGCGGCGGATTCAAGCCGTACTTCACATATCCGTTCCAGACGGATTCGATGTCGGTGGCTTCATAGCAGAGGTGAAGCAAGACCGCCGGCTGAGAATCGCTGCCGCGACCGTAGAGTTCGATGAATTGGCGATCATTTATTTTGATGTAGGAGACGGGAGGTTTGCCGGGGTCAGCGAATTCAAACGACTGTTCGAAGCCCAAAGTGCGGTAGAAATCGCGGGATTTCTGGACATCGGCGACGCGAAAAGCGACGTGAGCGATGCCCGCCAAGGCTGGGGATGAATCGGGTTGCGGTGAGAAAAGCGTGAGGGCGAGGAGCAGCACGGCGATCATCGTTTGCATGTTCGTGAGTCCGGCCAGAATTTAAATGCTGACAATTCTCCTGAGCCTGAAACGCGTCGGATAGGTTACACCTAAAGTCAAGTCAGACACTTGGCCGCGATTGAGTTTGCCGTTTATACCTTTGAACTGTGGATGGCGTCGCAGACCGCGGAGGTGACTTCTCGAGTTGTTGCGTTGCCGCCGAGGTCGGGCGTATGAAGGCCGGAAGCTGTGACGAGTTCAACGGCTTGCATCAGTCGTTGGGCCGCATCGGTCTCGCCGAGATGAGCGAGCATCAGGGCGGCGGTCCACAAGGCGCCGATGGGATTGGCGATGCCTTTGCCGGTAATGTCGAAGGCTGCGCCGTGAATGGGTTCGAACATGGAAGGAAAGCGGCGTTGCGGGTCGAGGTTGGCGGTGGGTGCGATTCCCAGGCTGCCCGCGAGGGCTGCCGCAAGGTCGGTGAGGATGTCGGCGTGGAGATTTGTAGCAATAATCGTGTCGAGGCTGGCGGGCTTGCCGACCATGCGCGTGGTCATGGCATCGACGAGCATCTTGTCCCATGTGACGTCTGGAAATTCCCTGGAGACTTCCGCCGCGATCTCATCCCAGAGAACCATGCCGTGGCGTTGCGCGTTGGATTTGGTGACAACGGTGAGCAGCTTTCGCGGCCGATCTTGTGCGAGCTTGAAGGCAAATCGCATGATGCGCGTGACCCCGCTGCGGGTGAAGATGGAAGTTTCCGTGGCGACTTCCTCGGGAAAACCGCGATGGGCGCGGCCGCCTTGCCCGGAATACTCGCCTTCGGTATTTTCGCGGACGATGGCCCAGTCGAGATCGGCGGGCTTGCAATCACGCAGGGGCGATGACAAGCCTTGCAGTATGCGCGTGGGGCGAAGATTTACGTACTGATCAAATCCCTGGCAGATCGCCAGACGCAAGCCCCAAAGAGTGATGTGGTCAGGGATATCGGGCGCGCCGACGGCGCCAAAATAGATCGCGCTGAACGGCCGCAGAAGTTCGAGACCGTTCTTAGGCATCATCACGCCGTGCTTCTTGTAATAGGCCGAGCCCCAGGGAAAGGTTTCGACTTTTAGCTGAAAACCGCCGACCTTTTGAGTGAGTGTCTGCAAGACCTCAAGACCGGCAGTTATCACTTCGGGTCCGATGCCATCCGCGGGGATGGCCGCAATCGCATACTCTCGCATTTCAACTCCCGGAATAGATTTGCTGATGTGATCTCGCTGTGCGGCTTGGCCTCATCATCGCTTCCCCAGCTTGAGCGCGAAGAATTTCTCTAAACGAAGGCTCAGTCCCTTTATGTGTATACTACGCGACGCAAATTTTGCGCGGCGGAAAACAAAAAATGGTGCAGGATATCTCCGCCGCTTTCTGAAGGCCTGCGAATCGAGGGAACATGGCCGACACACCGCTTGAGCCGGCGGTCGCCCAACGCGCGCGAAAACGAATTGCGTGGCGACTTCTTCCCTTTCTTTTCCTGCTTTACATGATCGCTTTCCTGGACCGCATGAATGTAAGCGCGGCGGCTCTGCAGATGCCGCACGACCTGGGATTCAACGACAACGTGGTCGGACTGGGCGCCGGGATGTTTTTCATCGGATACATGGTGCTGGAAATTCCCGGGGCGTTAATCGCGGAAAGGTGGAGCGCACGCCGCTGGATTGCCCGCATCATGATTTCCTGGGGAATCATAACCGCGGTGATGGCGTTTATCCACACGGCGCGGGAATTCTATTTGGTGCGCTTTCTTGTGGGGGCCGCGGAGGCCGGCTTCTTCCCCGCCGTGATTGTTTATGTGTCCCACTGGTTCCGGAATGAGGATCGCGCCAAAGCGATCGCTGTTTTTTATGCAGCAAGTCCGCTTTCTTATGTGGTCGGGTCACCACTTGCCGGTTTGCTGCTGGGAATTTCGTGGCTGGGTTTGAGAGGCTGGCGATGGCTTTTTATATTGGAAGGAATTCCAGCGGTCGTCTTTGGCGTGATCACGATTTTTTATCTGACCGATTGGCCGCGAGACGCGAAGTGGCTCCTACCCGCTGAACGCGACTGGATCGACAGCCAGTTGGAAAATGAAAAGCGGGCAAAGCAGAAAATTCGTTCTTACACGATCTGGCAAGCATTTGCGCAACGCGACGTTATCCTGCTGACGTTGGCTTATTTCTGCGCAACTACGGGAGGCTACGGAGTAGCGTTTTGGTTGCCGAGCATTCTGAAGCGGCTTTCCGGGCAAAGCGACATGCGAATCACACTTTTCGCGGCGCTGCCTTATATTGCTGGATTCCTGGCACAGCAACTGAACGGATGGCATTCGGACCGGACCTTGGAGCGGCGTTGGCATGCAGCGGTTTCGATTTTCCTCTGCGGAGTTTCTCTATTACTGGCAGTGATTTACGGTTCGAGCCTCGCGATCGCGGTCGCGCTGTTCTGCCTGGTGGGAGCCGGCTATTACTCATTCCATCCCTGTTTTTGGGCGGTGCCGACAGCGTTCTTGAGTGAATCGGCCGCGGCGGCATCCATCGGATTGATTAATTCGGTGGGGAATCTAGGAGGGTTTTTCGGGCCGATGATGATGGGCTATCTGGTCAACCGGACGCACTCCTTCACGGCGGGACTTTTGTATTTGGTGGGGAGTCTTTGCCTGTCCGGGATTTTGATGCTGGTTGTCGGCGCGGGACGCCGTTCCTTGCCGCGGGCGAGTGAGGCGGCTACAAGTTAGCGGAGGATTTGTCTGCCTTTCGTGAAGGTCGATTATGACATTGCGTTTCAGTGAATCTCTGGTTCGGGGATAGGAGCCGTGCCTTCCAAAAAATCGAAGTCGCAGCCTTCGTGAGCCTGGTTGATGTGCTGCATAAATAATTTTCCGTAGCCGCGGGGATAAATCCCTTCTTTGGGGCGCCAAGCCGCGCGGCGGCGGGCGAGCTCGTCTTCATTCACGAGCATGTTGAGTTGGCGGGCGGGTACATCGAGTTCGATGAGGTCGCCTTCCTTCAACAAGGCGAGCGGGCCACCGACAAAGGATTCGGGAGAGACGTGCAGTACGCAGGCACCGTAACTCGTGCCGCTCATCCGCGCGTCAGAAATGCGGACCATATCGCGGATGCCAGCTTTCAGAAGTTTTTGCGGAAGGGGGAGATTTCCCCATTCGGGCATTCCTGGCGCGCCTTTTGGACCGGCGTTGCGCAACACAAGGACGCTGCTCGCGTCGGCATCGAGCGCGGGGTCATCCATGCGGGCATTCATTTCGTCGAAGCTGTCAAAGACGATGGCGCGCCCGGTGTGCTTGAGGAGTCTCGGCTCGGCTGCGGAAGCTTTGATGACGGCGCCATTGGGAGCGAGGTTTCCGTAGAGAATCGCCAAGCCGCCGGAAGCGAGAACGGGATTGTCCAACGAGCGAATAACGTCCGGATTGTAAATTTCCGCGCCCGCGATATTTTCGCCGAGAGTTTTTCCGGTGATGGTCAGGCAAGTGAGATCCAAATGGGGAGCGAGAGCTCGCAGCAGCGCGGGCAATCCGCCGGCATAATAAAAATCCTCCATCAGGTACTTACCGCTTGGACGAATGTTCGCGAGCATGGGAGTCTTTTTCGAATACTGATCGAAACGGTCCAGCGAAATCTTTATTCCAGCGCGCCCGGCCATCGCAAGCAGGTGGATAACAGCGTTCGTCGAGCCTCCCAGAGCGAGCACTGCCGCAATGGCGTTATTGAAAGAAGCGTCGCGCAAGATATCGCGCGGCTTCAAATCTTCCCAGACCATTTCGACAATGCGCCGTCCCGAGCGGTTGGCCATCTTGGGGTGATTGGAATCAACCGCGGGGATCGAGGTCGCACCCAGGAGCGTGAAGCCGAGGACTTCGGTCAGGCTGGTCATGGTGGATGCCGTGCCCATGGTCATACAAGTTCCCGCGGAACGCGCGATGCCGTTTTCGATCTCAGTCCAGGCTTGCAGATCGATGTTGCCGGCGCGGCGTTCTGCCCAGTACCTGGAGACGTCGGAGCCGCTGCCGAGTATTTCGCCGCGCCAGTTGCCGCGAAGCATGGGTCCTGCGGGAACGTAGATTGCGGGGAGATTCATGCTGATGGCGCCCATCAAAAGTGCCGGCGTGGTTTTGTCGCAGCCGCCCATGAGCACGCAGCCATCCGCAGGATAGGAGCGCAACAACTCCTCGGTTTCCATCGCGAGCAGGTTGCGATACATCATGGTGGTCGGCTTCTGAAAAGTTTCGCCCAGAGTAAAGGCAGGCATTTCGACGGGAAAACCGCCGGCTTGCCAGACGCCCTTCTTGACGTCTTCGGCGCGCTCTCGAAGATGGCTATGGCAGGGATTGATGTCGCCCCAGGTGTTGATGATGGCGATGACGGGCTTGCCTGCGTAATCGGCTTGCGTGCAACCCATAGAAGCGGCACGAGAACGGTGACCGAATGATCTCAGGTCGTCAGGACCATACCAGCGGTAGCTTCTTAGGGACTTGGAATCTCTAGGCGGCATAAATCCCTTTCGAATTCTGTAACCCGATGCATCCAACCGTAGAACTTTGAAACCGGTCGGTCAACCATCCATCATCGTTGCGAAGCGATGTAGTTTAGGAGGACTCATTTTGTGGTGTCAAATTCCAAACTTTAAACATCGCATTTTGTTTTTCTAAACTGCGCTGCTCGGACATAGATTGACGAGAATGTGGTGTAATCTCTTGCGCTGTTGATGCGACACCGATGAAAAACGATACGATTCTGGTGCTAGCGAATCCGGGTGAGCCGCAGCTTGCAATGCTTAAGCAGCAGCTCGCGGAAGTAAGAATCATCGTCGGAAATTCCGCGGAAGCATTCGAACAAGAGGCCGCTAACGCCAAAGTGTTGTTCAATTGGTCGGGCCCTCTCGCTTTGTTCAAAACAGTGTTTGGGATGTGCCCGCACTTGCAGTGGGTACACTCACGTTCCGTCGGTCTGGAGAGAACACTGTTTTCGGAGCTCGTGGAGAGCGAGGTACCACTCACTAATGGCGTAGGAGTGTTCAGTGCATCGCTCGGCGAGTTTGCGCTCGGCGCGATTTTATATTTCGCGAAGGATTTTCGGCGCATGATTCGCAATCAGATGCGCGGCGTATGGGAGGCGTTTGATGTTTTGGCTGTGTCGGGCCAAACCGTGGGAATCATCGGGTATGGCGACATTGGGAGGGCCGTTGCTGCGAGGGTGACGGCGATGGGGATGACTGTGCTCGCCCTCAAGCGGCATGCGCCGGCGGGAGGCGCAGACAATCTAGTCGAGCGAACTTACACGCCAGAGCAGCGCCTTGAGATGCTTCCGCGCTGCGACTATGTGGTGGTGGCTGCGCCGCTGACTTCAGAAACGCGTGGAATGATCGGCGAGGCGGAGTTTGCGGCGATGAAGCCTTGCGCGGTGGTGATCAATGTTGGGCGAGGACCGGTGATCAACGAGGAGGCGATGGTAAGGGCGCTATCGGGCGGTCGAATTAAAGGAGCGGCGCTGGACGTCTTTGACCATGAGCCTTTGCCAGCGGGTCATCCGTTTTACAAGCTGGAAAATGTCTTGCTCTCTCCGCACTGCGCGGACCACACGCTGGACTGGCTCGATAACGCGATGAAATTTTTCATCGAGCAATATCAACGATTCCAGTCAGGCGAACCGTTGCGCAATATCGTGGATAAGAAGCTGGGATACTGATCGAACTTGTACAGGCAGCTGCGAATTTTCGTAGGACACCAATTTCAGATTAGGGTTTGAACCTCGCGCCAGATTGTTGGCTCGACTGGTATGCCATTCTGCAGATTTTCTTTCCGGGTTTGCAGGACACGTTCGCCAGGGAATCGTACGTGATCGCCAGATGCAGACTCAGGTGAATGCAGAAAGTCCAGGATCTGGTCGGCCAAATTATCAGCACTTTCGCTCTGCCCCAGCGTATGCGGGGCGATGGCGAGAAAGAGCTGCGAGAGGTTCGTTTCTCGTTCCGGTTCGGCCGGTATCTGAAATGTGGCGCTCCCGCCTGAAAGGAGCGCGGCGACGATATCCAACATCAACGCCAAACCGGAACCCTTCCAATAACCGATGGGCAGCGGGCGTTTGGAGGCTTGGATGGCCGCGGGATCGCGCGTGAGGTGACCGGTGACGTCAAAGCCACCATCCACAGGCAATTGCTCCCCACGCATTCGATAGGACGCCAGAGCGCCGTACGAGAATTGCGACATGGCCATATCGAGAACGACGTGGCCTTTCCTGCGCGGCACCGCAATGATCAAGGGATTGTTGCCGACACGTGGATCGCTTGCTCCCCAGGGCGGAAGATTAGGCAGCGTATTGGTCCAACAGATGCCGATGACTCCGGCGTCGGCGGCTTGCCAGCCGTAACTGCCGCCGCGCATCCAATGGTTGGTATTGGCGAGAGCCACGCATCCGATTCCGCGTTCCTGCGAGAGGGAAATCGCTCTCTCCATGCTCCGGTGAGCGTTTAGATTGCCTGGGCCGCTTCTTCCGTCCCAGCGTTCGAGCGAACCGAAGCTTGCGACTAGTTGCGGTTCGGCATTCACTGCGATGATTCCACTTCGAATCATGCGAATGAATTGCGGAAAACGGTTTAAGCCGTGGGAATAGACTCCGTCACGGCTAGCTTCCGCGAAGAGCTGAGCGCAGAGGCGGGCGCGCTGCTGCTCGAATCCATGCTTGAGCAGCGCACGAAAGAGAACTTCGAACAACTCTACAAAGGGAATTCTCATGGATTCACTGAAATCGCGGCGGCAGCGCGGCCGCGTCGGCTACGACTGATGATTCCCGCCGAAACGCAAATAGGGTACACCAAGTTTCGGACGGGGAAATGGTGCAGTCTTTCTGAACTTAATTTTGAGGGGACTTGAAAGGTTTCTTCGCGCAAAACATTTTGAGCTGCAGTTTGTTTGTTGTAGTCTTCGGGTGAAATGAAAACACTCTGCGTTGCCTTGTTTGGTTTGCTGGCATTTCCGTGTTTTGCCGCGGACTTGAGCGGAAACTGGGCGGTCAAGGATCCGTTGCCGGACGGCACTTTCCGTACCACGTACTTGAATCTTCATCAGGAAGGCGCTCGCGTAACGGGAACTATTCGCGTGACTCAGTTCTATTACAAAATTGTTGAAAGCACTGGCGGGCCCGATGGTTTCACGCTGACCGGAAGCATGATGGACGGAACAAGCGATCGCCGGGTGAAATATGAAGGCAAGCTGGTGGGCGACGAGTTGCACGTGGCAACGCGGCGCCGGCCTGACGCCGAGCTCATCGAGATGGTCGCTCACCGTGCGCCGCCGGGCGAGGGCGTATATCCCACACGCGCGCCGCTGCCTGCGCTTCACGAGGTGGCCGACAACGGCCTGGCCAGAACGCCACCGATGGGGTGGAACAGTTGGAACAAGTTTGCTGGACGTGTGGATGATGCAGCCGTGCGCGGAATGGCCGACGCCATGGCCTCAAACGGGATGAAGGCAGCCGGCTATCAATACATCAACATCGACGACACTTGGGAGGGTGAGCGCGACGCACACGGAACCATCACGACGAATAAGAAATTCCCTGACATGAAGGCGCTCGCCGACTATGTGCACAGCAAAGGCCTAAAGATCGGAATCTATTCTTCGCCCGGCCCAAATACTTGCGCGGGATACGAAGGGAGTTACGGCCACGAGGAACAGGACGCGCGGACGTATTCCGCCTGGGGTATCGATTATTTGAAGTATGACTGGTGCGGCGCCCGGAACCTCTATACGGACGAGGAGATGCGCGCGGTGTACCAAATCATGGGCGATGCGCTGCTCAAAGCGGGCCGTCCGATTGTGTATAGCCTTTGCCAGTACGGGCGCGCCGACGTTTGGAAGTGGGGCGCAGAAGTTGGCGGCAACGCATGGCGAACCACGGGCGACATCCGCGACAGATGGGATTCGATGACTAAGATTGGTTTTGCGCAAGATGAACTGGCTGCGTGGGCGAAGCCTGGACACTGGAACGATCCCGACATGCTGGAAATTGGCAACGGCGGAATGAACGACGACGAATACAAAACACACATGAGTTTGTGGTCGATTCTTGCAGCGCCACTGCTGGCTGGAAATGATCTGCGAACCATGACTCCCGACATCCGAGAGATCCTCACGAATCATGAGGTGGTCGCCATCGATCAAGATGAAGCGGGCAAGCAGGGCCGGCAAATCGCGAAATCCGGAGAGCAGGAAATATGGGCGAGGCCACTACATGATGGCGGTCAGGCGATTGGGATATTTAACCGCGGTGGGGAGCCCGCAAAGATCGCTGTCAAGTGGTCGGAGCTAGGATTGAAAAGTGCGCCAACGCGAGCACGCGATCTCTGGGCGCATAGCGACGTGAAGGTGGATGGGTCGGAATACTCGGCAATAGTGCCCGCACATGGCGTGGTGATGCTGCGCGTCACACAATAATCAGAAATACCAGTTTTACCCGCCGAGGCGAGATCACTTTCCCGTGTAGGAAATTCGCCAGACGGATTTCGAGCCGTCATCCGTTACCAGCAGCGAACCATCGGAAGCAACGGTAACGCCGACGGGGCGGCCCCAAACGTGGCCATTATCCACGACGAATCCCGTCATGAAATCTTCGTATTCCCCGGTGGCGTGGCCGGTCTGATGCAGTGGTACGCGAATGACTTCGTAGCCCACACGGACCGAACGATTCCATGATCCATGTTCGCAAGCGAAAATATCGCCCTGGTATTCCGCCGGGAATTGCTTGCCGTCGTAAAAAGTCAGTCCCAGCGAAGCATTGTGCGGATTGAGGATCACGTCTGGCGTGATGACTTTGTCTTTCAGTTCCGAATGCTTGCCTGCATGGCGCGGGTCCTGATGTCCGCCCATATACCACCAGGGCCAGCCATAAAATCCGCCTTCCTGCACATGGGTGATGTAGTCCGGAACGAGATTGTCTCCGAGCGCATCGCGTTCGTTCGTGGAACACCACAACTCCCCGGTTTTCGAATTGATGGCCAAACCCACGCAATTGCGGATGCCGTAGGCGTAGATTCGCATCGCCGAACCGTCCGGATTGAATTCGAGAACATCGGCGCGATTCCTTTCGGCCGGGGTCGTATCGGGGTCGTCGATATTCGAGGCTGAGCCAACGGAGACAAACATTTTCTTGCCATCGGCAGTGAACTGAATGTCGCGTGTCCAATGGCCTTGTCCCGCCGGTAAATCCGCAATGTGCTCCGCGGGGCCGCGGGCTTTCAGGTCACCATTGTCGATATGGAAAGCGAACAACCGAGTCCGTGTTTCCAACGTAGATCCACTGCGGATCCGGCCCCGGCGGATAGAAGTTGATGCCGAACGGGCGGTTTAGTCCAGTGACGAAGGTTTCTGATTGTTCAGGCTTGCCGTCGGCGGTGATCCCTCGGAAAACGCGGATATCGCCGGTGTGGCTCTCGGCAACAAAGAAATCACCATTGGGCGCAGTGCGAATCAGCCTCGGATCATTGAGACCTGACGCATAGAGTTCGACTTTGAAGCCGGGCAGAACCTGCGGCCACGCGTTTGCCGGACGTGGCACAAGTTGAGGACCATTGCCGGACGAGGCCGTGGCTAGGGGACGGGGCAGATCTTTAAGCGTGATTTTGCGAATCTTGCCGGGCTTCTCGAAACGGTAGTCGGTGAAGGGCGCCTTGGGTGGCGGGGCATTCTTGCCCGTGTCGACGGCTTCGTCGGCTGAAAGCTGTACGCGCGGTGAACCAGGTTTGAGGCTGCCGAGTACGCGGACATAATTGATGATCTGCCATCTCTGTTGTTCGGGCAGAGTTTGCCAGGCCGGCATGCCGTTGTTCACATCGCCTTTGGTGATATACCAAAAAAGTTCGCCGTCGCTGGCGCCTTGCGCCTTGCCCGTCGCGAGTGCGGGGATATTTCCCGAGCCTTCTCCGTTTTCGCCGTGGCAGCGCGCGCAGCGGAGATGATAGGCCGCCTTAACGGAGGCGGGATGCTGGCCCATGTAGGGATTCTTTTGGTTCTTGACGGACGCCGGTGCGTTGTGGAAATTCGCGTTTTGAGCGCGCAAGGTGATAAGTTCAGGAAGCAGAGCGACGGCGCACGTTACCAGTAAGCGAGCAACGATCCCCTTGGCAATTTCAAGTTGGTCCTCCAAAAATACGAAACCGGGATTCAAACATCCTATCTTGACTCAACAGAGGCTAGGGTCTCACACCGCCCGGCAGGAAGAATCTAGAACGTCAACGGCTCGACAGCAAGCAAAACCGCTGGCGCACTTCGCTTGTCACAAGCGGCCTGACAAAAAGGGATGATTTTCCAGTGGAGGACGCGCCGACTAAGTTTGCGATGGCGAGTCGGGCGCGCGCATGCCCGTCCACGCTTCTGCGTTCGAACGAAATAGGCGGGTAACGTCACGCTGAATGTCACCGCGAGTTACTCCGCGGCCGTCCTCGGAAAGAAGGCGGTAGGTTTCTGAAAGGATGCGCGACATGGTTCTGCGCGTGTTATTCCATTTGTAGATGACTTGCTCGAGAACGCGGGCATCGGAGTGCTGCGGAATGAAGCTCGTACCCAGCATCTCGATGCGCTCGCGGGTGATCTCTTCCACTATCGAAGGATTGTTCATGAACCACCAGCAACCGAAAGGCATCAAATTATTGAACTTTCGCGCATAAACGCAGAGTTCGTGCTGGTTCTCCCGGCTGAGCACGCTCACTAGAAAGCGATTATCCGGAAACTCACGGCAAAGATTTTCCAAGGCTTTCAGGTCCGCTTTGCCCACGGCGTCGCCCGCCAGGCGCAACGCAGGATTCACCTGTTTGCGAACTCCGATCATGAGCGAGAGCGGCAAACCCAATTCGCGGCAAACCGGCAGCACCGCTTCCTTCAGCAATCGATTGCCAACCGTCTCCTGTCGGATATGCAAAAGTGTCCGGCAGCGAGACCGCCATATAGACGGGCTGCATGCGTGCGTGCCAGTCCGACAAGAAACCGCCGCACTTCCGCCGCACACTTGTCCGAGGCGTGTTCATCCACGCGATAACCTTGACTGACCAATGCCCGCCAGTGCGCGGACCAGGTGCACAGAATTCGATCCAACCGCAATACCGCACGAAACTGCTTATGGTTCGCAACGCCGTTCGGCCAGACGGGGCTTCCTCCGGGTCGAGAGGATCATTCGTCATGACCACTAAATTGACGCCCGCCATTTAAGCACATTCTGAATGTGCGCTTCGATAGACTGCGCTTTGAAAAAGGCCCTCGCTTCGCCCAAGTCTGGGCGATCCGTGGGCAATTCAAAAGCCTTGAGCACAGCGATGACCCCACGGGTAGATTCTGAAACGGGGGTATTTTCGACGAAGAGAGCCCGCCAAATAGCCTCGGCTTGTTCGCGCTTGGTGAGTGCCCAGTACTTCGCCGGACTGATATCCGAAGAGCGGAAGAGTTCGGCCTCGAGATAGTGATAGGTGAGCAGTTCGTCGATGCCCCACAAGCCGAGCTTGCCGAACGCAGGGAGAATACAAGTGCGTGTGAATGTCGACAAATTGCGTGGAAACAAGCACATCCTCGACTGTTGAAAAAATCTGCGCTTCCGTGAGCAATTCTCCATCGCTGGACGATGGAGTTCGACTCGGCGGATTTAAGAAAAGCGGTTTTCATGCTTTGCACTGACTCTCGCTCCACCCGGACATGCCTAGCATACCTATGCCCACAAAACAAATTTCGGTCGGGCGTTGATGTTTCAGGTTGGTTCGATGCCTCGGCTTACGAATCGAAGAGCTGCCCTTCCTATGGTCACGAGTGTCGCAGACTACAAACCATGCGCTCACGGTGTCAAATTGTAAGAATTGAAGGTAATATTCAGCGAAACTTAACGAAAGTCTCCAGCGCTCCTTCAACGCACGCGGATTTCGCAGCTCCAATGACCCGTTGAATGTTAGATGTATCGTTCCTGCTTCTCGGTTTCGACTTTCTCGGAAATCAAAAACGATGCCGGAACGCAGAAGTCGAACCCAAGTGCGGGGATCGGATGGAAGTTTCGAAGCGCGAAGGCGCTGAGAATTCGGAGTGTAGTTCCGGTTGTCACTAAGATAGACTTGGTCATAGCCAGAAGGTAAAAGAGCGCAGATTTACGGAAACAACCAATTCGGCAGAAACGAGTTCCAACAGGCTGTTTCCTCGGGATAACTTTTGGACGATTTTGGAGTCTTATGGGGCAATGGGCCAAATAGCTCATCACGGCGGCAAGCCCAATGCGCTTCTTCTTCGCATCTCTTCCGTACTATTTCTCGTGGCTATCCTCTTTCTTTTTGTACATTTCCGGCAAGGACGGCCATGGCAGACCGCGCGGAATCCCTGGTCAGAGTCGAGAGAAAGAGCCTTTCGCAAACGCTGCGGTTGAATGGAACAACCCAGGCTTCTCGATCCTTTGTCGTGCTTGCGCCTAAGCTCGAAGGAGCGCAGGTCGGTTCGATGGTGGTTACGAAACTGGCGGCTGCGGGGAGCAATGTGAAGAACGGCGACCTCTTAGTCGAATTTGATCCCCAGGCGCAGATGAAGGACTACCTCGACAAGAAGAGCACCTACGACAATCTGGTGAGCCAAGTGGCGCAGAAACAATCGGAGGAAGACATCGCCCGAGCAAAAGATGACACGGCAATGAAACAAGCCGAAGATGAATTGAAGCGCTCGCAACTTGAGATGCAGAGAAATGAAGTTGTTTCGCGCATCGACGCCGAAAAGAATCAGGAAGCTGTGGATGAAGCGCAAGCGACTCTGAAACAACTGAAGGAAACATACCAGTTAAAACGTGCGGCGGCGAGCAGCGGCGATCAAGATTCTGGAGATTCAGCGTGATCGCGCAAAGGAGGCGATGCGGTACGCACTGGGTAACGCAGCGAAGATGGCGGTGCACTCGCCGATGGAGGGAGTGGTGGTTTACAACACGATTTGGCTGGGCGGGCGGATGGGCACGGTGCAACAAGGAGATCAGGTGCGGCCTGGGGTGCCATTTCTTCAGGTGGTCGATCCTTCGCGTATGGAGGTACGTGTGGACCTAAATCAAGTCGATCTGCTGAAAGTTCATCACAGGCCAAAAAGCCGAAATGCATTTGGATGCCTACCCGGGGATGAGTCTTCCGGCCGTCCTCGAGGAGCTTTCGCCGCTTGGCCACACTGGGCAATTTTCCGAAATGGTCCGCACGTTTACGGCGCGTTTTTCCGTCCAAGGAAACGATCCAAGATTGTTGCCCGACCTCTCGGCCGCGATGGACCTGGATCTCGGTTCGCAGAACAACGTGTTGGTGGTCCCCTGCCAAAGTATCGGATTGGAATCGGGACACCCATTTGTATTGTTGAAAACGTCGAATGGTTTTGAGAAGCGCGCGGTGAAATTAGGGCGGCGGAATGACCTGAATGCCGTTGTGGAGTCGGGATTGGCAGAGGGGGACGTGATCCAGCGCGACGCTGTCGAACTGTCGGGAGCGGCGGAGCGGCGATGAGCGGGACGAGCCAGAACTGGAAGTCCAGATGGAAAACGCTTGTAAGCGTTGCCGTTTTGATCGTTGGTGGGCTCATCTTCGGGGCGTTCCGTTTGGCAAGCTCGGCCGCAAATCTTCCGACGACGGAAGTGAAGCGCAAGGAATTCGTGGATTACGTGGAAATTAAGGGCGAGGTCAAAGCCATTCGCTCGGCGGTAATCGCGGCACCTTACGCCGCCGGAGACCTGCAAATATTAAGACTCGTTGCGAATGCAACGAAAGTGAAGAAGGGTGATTTTCTGGTGGAGTTTGACCCGACCACGGTGAAGCAAAAGCTGGCGGAAGATAAGTCCGCCGTTACATCCGCGGAAGCGGAGATCCAGCAGTCGCGCGCGGTGTCGCGATTGAAGGAAGAGCAAGACTTTACCGATGTGATGACCGCGAAATACGACACTGAGAAAGCGCGAATGGATGCCAGCAAACAGGAAATACTTTCTGCGATCGAAGGCGAACAGGCCAAGTTGAAACTTGCGGATGCGGAACAGAAAGTGAAAGAAACCGATGCCAAGCTAAAAGCGGATCGCGCGGCGGCTGGTTCCGACCTCTCAAGCAAGAAGCAAAAACGAGATCAGGCCGCGTTCCAGGTGGCCCAGGATGAGCGCAGCCTGGAATCACTCACGCTTCGTGCTCCGCTCGATGGCGTTGTGGCGCTGCAGAATCACTGGCAGCCACAAGGCGGTCCTACTCCGTTCAAGCCGGGAGACCGGGCGTGGCCTGGCGTGGCCATCGCGGAGCTGCCGGATTCCTCCGCCCTGAAGCTTGTGGCCCGAGTGGAAGAAGCGGAAAGAGGCCAACTGAAATTGGGCCAGTCCGCCACGGTGCTGCTCGATGCGCTTCCGGACCGAACCTTCGACGGGCACGTCGACACGATCAGTCCGACGGCGAGCATGGACTTCACAGCGGGATGGCCGATTCCGCGAAATTTTGCGGTGGAACTCAGCCTCATCGGGCAACGACCCCCGGCTCGCGCCGGGAATGGGAGCAACAATCCGCATCGCGGTGGATCGCGTCCCCGACGGAATTGTAATTCCGACATCCGCTCTCTTCAGAAAAGCGGGGCGGACGGTTGCGTATGTGAGGCGAGGATCGAAATTCGAAGAGACTCAGGTGGAAGTGACGAGGCAGAGCGGCGAGGAAGCCTTGATTGCGAAAGGTCTGCAACCGGGCGAGCGGCTGGCACTAAAGGACCCGACGCCTGCAAAGTAGGAGACTCTACTTGAACGGACGTACAGCATACGCGATTACGTTTGTACTGGCCCTGGCGCTGGGTGGGAGCTCTATCGCGTGCCGCCAAACTACGGTTCTGGCCGGAAATGCGGAGATTCCCACGGCCACGGTGAAGGAAGTTGATCTGCAACTCAAGGTGTTCACGAAGGGCGCGCTGCAGACAGAGCAATCGAGAGGCATCTCGGCTCCTCCGATCGCGGGGGGAACGCTCCAGATCATTCAGCTAGCGGCGGCCGGAGCGCAGGTGCACACAGGTGACGTGGTGCTGGAGTTCGACCCAAGCCAGCAAGAATACAACCTCGGGCAAAACCGCAGTGACCTCGAACAAGCCGAACAGGAAATCGTGAAAGCCAAAGCCGACGCGGCGGTCCAGACGGCAGAAGACCAAACGGCGCTTTTGAAAGCAAAATTCGCTGTCCGAAAGCAGAACTCGAGGTAAGCAAGAACGAGATGCTGGGCCAAATTGACGCTCAGAAAAATGTTCTTGCGCTTGACGAAGCCAAGCGCGCCCTCGCGCAGCTCCAACAAGACATTCGCTCGCATAGCGCGTCCAACGAAGCGGCTCTCGCCATCAGCGAAGAAAAACGCCACAAGGCGCGCCTGGCAATGGATCAGGCCGAACGAAACATTAAGAACATGCGGATAACGTCTCCCATCGACGGACTTATGGTAATTCACGGGAATCGGGATTCTAGCGGCGGAATGTTTTTTGGCGGGATGACACTTCCAGATTACCACGTCGGGGATCAGGCAAACCCCGGCAGCTCCATTGCAGAAGTGATTGACAGCTCTCACCTTGAGATTTCCGCTCAGGTCGGCGAGACCGACCGCACGAATCTCAAGACCGGGCAGTCCGTGGACATAACAATCGATGCGCTTCCCGGCGAGAGCTTCTCAGGCAAAGTGAGAACGGTGGGGGGAGCCACGGCGCGCGAATTCTGGGACGACAATTCGAAGCACAAGTTTGACGTGAACATCCAATTGGACCGCGCGGATCCTCGTCTGCGGCCGGGGTTTGAGGCGAGATTGAGTATCCTAGGCGATCACCTTGCGCGCGCCGTCTCGCTTCCCGCCGAGGCAATCTTCGAACACGACGGAAAGAAGATCGTGTATTGCGAACGCGGCCGGGGTTTCGAAATGCAGGAGGTCAAGGTCCGTGCACTGAGCGAAGGGCGAGCGGTCCTCGATGGCATCCCCGTTGGAACGGTTGTGGCGCTGGTCAACCCGGACAAAAAGCGGTCCGGGAAACCTAAGGAAAGTGGCAGCCCGGCTCCAAGCCTGGGCGCAAGTTCCAATTGAAACGAATGGGCGGGCTATGAAACGCATCTCCATGGCGGCGCCGAGATCCCTGGAACAATGGCTTCCGGATCTTGCTTTTGGTTTTGAGAACTTGGCCAGCCATAAGCTGCGCTCCCTATTGACCATGCTGGGAATGATTTTCGGGGTGGCGGCGGTCGTAGCGATGCTTTCTATCGGCGCCGGAGCTCAGCAGAAGGTGATGGCGTTCATCGAGCAGCTGGGCGTGCGCAACTTGATCGTGGAAGCCAAGGAAGCACGAAACGAACAAGAGCTTCAGAAAGTCCGGAAAAATTCGCAGGGGCTGACGCTCAGCGACTATCAAATTATTCGTCAAAATGTGGCGGACATCGAGGAAGGCACTCCACGGAAGCGTTTCACACCGACAAAGATCCTTCCCAAGCCTCAACAGGATATGCCTGTCGTGTACGGTGTTGAGCCGAGCTATTTGGGGATTGGCCATCTGCGCGTGACGGAGGGGCGCTTCTTCGATGCTACCGACAACGCAGCAGCGGCACCGGTGTGCGTTCTTGGCGCCGCGGCCAAAGACAGCTTGTTTGGCGCGTCACAGGCAGTCGGGGAATACATAAAACTGAACGTGCTCTGGTGCCACGTGATCGGAATCGTCGCGCCGCAACTAGCTCCCGAATCCGACGCATCGGGCGTCCGCACTGAAGACATGAACAATCTGGTCTACGCCCCGCTGAATTCGGTGCTGTACCGGCTGGAGGACTCGCAAAGCTGGCTGAAAGACGAAATCGACGGTCTTTACTTGCATCTGGCGTCGGCAGAGACGAGCGCCACCGATGCGGAGGTGGTGCGTGGAATTCTCAACTCTTCGCATCACGACGCGGGCGACTTCAGCGTCATCGTTCCCGCCGAATTGCTGGCTCAGCAAAAACGCACAGAGCAATTGTTCAACACCGTCATGGTGGCTATCGCGTCCATTTCGCTCCTGGTAGGCGGAATCGGAATTATGAACATCATGCTGGCCGCCATATTGGAGCGCACGCGCGAAATCGGAGTGCGCCGCGCCATCGGCGCAAGGCGCTGGGACATCATTCGCCAATTCGTGATCGAGGCGACGCTCATATCTTTCGCGGGGGGTCTTCTTGGCGTGGTGCTTGGGTTCGCGATGTCGCAACTGATTGCTTGGCTGGCCGGATGGTCTACGGTGGTTACAATCGAGTCGATCCTTCTGGCTTTCCTGGTTTCCATCTCTGTGGGGCTGATTTTCGGGATATATCCGGCGGTGAAAGCAGCGCGGCTCGATCCCGTCGAGGCCATTCGGTACGAATAGTCGAGGTTTGCGGTCAAACAATCCTGTCGGGGGTGATCGATGAGAGCGGTGCGCTCATTCGTTATTGCGATTTCATTGTTTGCCTTGTGCGGAGGCGCGACGAGGGCGCAGAACGCCTCGCCTCTGGAAACGGTGCTGGGAATCAGCATCAGGCAGAAGCCTGCCGCGCCGTTGCCTGCTCCAATCAATTTTCAGGACCACGTCGTCAACGGAAAGCTTGTGCTTTCCCTGGACGAGAGCGTTCGCTTGGCTCTCGCTAACAACACCAATATCCGTATCGACCACTATCAGATCGAATCCGCCGAAAACAATCTTCACCGTGTTTATGCGCCCTTCGATCCGCTGCTAACCTCGAGTTTCAGTGATCAGCGGACCAAGTCGCCTACCTCGACGCAACTCCAAGGCGCATCCATTCTCAATAGTTTGAGCCAGTCGACGCAGATCGGCTACTCGCAGACATTCCAAACGGGAACGAATTTCCAAGGTTCCATCATTGCTGACAAGAATTCCACCAATAGCTCGTTTAATTCTGTGAATCCTTCCATTGGGACAACGCTGCAATTCGCCCTCACACAGCCCCTTCTGCGAAACCGCGGACTCTTCCCGAATCGCGCCCCGATTCTGATCGCGCAACGCAACCTGAAACAGGCTCGCGCATCCTTTCTGGGGGAAGTGAACAACATCATTCTTCTGATTGTTAGCAATTACTGGAATGTGGTGCTGGCTCGCGAAAATCTCTCGGTCCAGCAAAAATCGCTCGATGAGGCCCAGAAGAGTTACGATCACGACAAGAAGGCGCTAGCTTGGGGGCTTTGCCTCCGTTGGACATTTATCGCTCCCAGTCTCAGGTTGCGTCGCGGCGCGTTGGAGTCATTCAATCGGAATACGCAGTCAAGCAAGCCGAAGATCAGTTCCGCCAAAGCATCGGTGCGGACATAGACCCAGCCATTCGCGTACTCGATCTTGAGATGACCGACCGGCCTGAGCCTTTGGGGGAACTGCCCAGCATGGATATCCCGACCGCCCTCGCCCGCGCCATTGCGAACCGTCCGGAACTGGATGCGGTGCACCAACAGCTTGCCGCCGATGAAATGAGCGTTCGTCTGGCGCACAATAACCTAAAACCGGACCTCGAGCTCTCTGGCTTCTATTCGGGTAACGGACTCGGCGGCAATGATCCTGCGGTTGGAAATACGGGTTTAGGCAACAGTTTGAGCCAGTCGATTCATTTTACCTATCCGGCCTACGGTGCGAGCCTTTCGTTGACACTGCCGATAAAAAATCACAGTGGGGAAGCCAATCTGGCCGATTCTTTGGTCAGCCGCAGGCGCGACCAATATCAGGAAAGAGGGACAAACCAGAACATCTCGCTGGAGGTTACAAACGCGGTCCATGCGCTGGAGGCAGCCAAGCTCGGGATGGAAGCCGCTAAAGTAGCCGTGGATCTTGCGAGGGATACCCTCCACGCTGATGAGCGAAAGTACGAATTGGGCGCGGAACCGGTGTTCTTTGTGCTAGACGCGCAGACGCAGCTTGCACAAGCGGAGCTGAATCTAATTCAATCTGAGGTCAATTTTCAATTGGCGGTTACGCAAGTGGATCACGCAACAGGAGATCTTCTGGAGCATCATCACGTGCAGATCGTGGAACCACCGAAATAAAACAGGCGGCGCCGACCGGCTTCGTCGTGTGCAATGAGGCTCGTGACGGAGCACACGTGACGCGTTGCTGCGGGGAGATAGGTGAGAGCATCTGGAGGCGCGGGTGGGATTCGAACCCACGAATGGAGGTTTTGCAGACCTCTCCCTTGGGCCACTTGGGTACCGCGCCAAACGAGTAAGTATAGCAAAATTTCAGTAGAGGCCCGGACGCCGCAGCGCCCAAGACTCGGGACCTCCCGTTTATTTTTTTATGGTTGCCACCGCCGGGGTGATCTTCGCTTCGCGCAGGAAGCGCGCGGACTCCTCGGGCGGCGTTGGATTGATGTAAAAGCCGGTTCCCCACTCAAAACCCGCGACTTTTGTCAGCTTCGGGAATAATCTCGATGTGCCAGTGGTAGTGGTCGTTAATCTCCTCGCCAACCGGAGAAGTGTGGATCATGAAATTGTAGGCCGGGCGATCCAGAACCACATCCAACCGCATCAGAGTGTCCTTCAGCATGCGCGCCAGACTTGCGTACATCGTGCTTTGGTTATTTTCGTACGATGAGCCATGCACCTTGGGGAGAAGCCACATCTCAAAGGGAAAACGGGATGCATACGGCGACAGCGTGATGAAGTGATCGTTTTCGCCGATAACGCGCTCGCCGGTGTCGCGTTCCTGACGAATGATGTCGCAAAAGATGCACCGCTCTTTTTCGTCGTAATAGTGCCAGGAGCTGTCCACTTCTTCGCGCACCCGCCGCGGAACTATAGGCAGCGCGATCAATTGGGAATGAGTGTGCTCCACCGAGGCGCCAGCAGCTTCGCCATGATTCTTGAAGATCAGAACGTAGCGAAACCTTTTGTCATTTTTAAGATCAAGCATCCGGTCGCGGAAAGCCCAGAGGACATCTTCAACCGCGCGCTCCGGCAAGGAGGCCATCGTCGCCGCGTGATCGGGCGTTTCAACGATCACTTCATGCGCGCCGACGCCGTTCATCTTGTCAAATAGGCCTTCGCCTTCGCGGTCCAATTCGCCCTCGATGCCGAGCGCAGGAAACTTGTTGGGCACCACGCGAACGGTCCAACCCGCGGTGTTCGCGCCGCCGTTGCTGCGGCCGTAGACGAGAATCTCCGGCGGCGTCTTGGCCTCGTGGCCGGGGCAGAACGGACAATTCTTGCCATTGGGCAAGGGAGAGACGCTCTCGCGCAGAAAATCGTTTGGGCGCTTTCCGCGCTCGGTCGAAATGATCACCCAACGGCCAGTAATCGGGTCTTTTCTCAACTCCGGCAAAGCAATCCTCCTCGAAAATGGTCAAAATTTAGGCGGTGAGAGTGCGCCCAGCGCTCAGATTGTACCGCGTCTTGCGGTTCGGATAAGGCAGCGATTAGCATTTTCCTGTGGAATTTTACATTTGGGGGCTGAATGCGTCTTTATGCAACCGCACAACTGGGGGTTTGCCGGGAAAATTGTCGATCGCAACAACGTCGAACCGGCACGGGCATTCAGGGACGCGGCGTTCGGCGAGGAAAGTGTTGCGCAGTGCGAGCCAGGAGATGTTGTTTGCCCGGCGTGTTACGCTCAACTCTGGCAAGGCGGACATTTCTTCGCGGACAGTGCGTGTTCGAACTTCGACGAAGGCAAGTGTTTTGCCATCGTAGCCGACCATGTCGATTTCCCCTTTTGAAGCGCGCGGCGTGAAATTCCGCGCCACGAAAATGTAGCCTTGGCGGCGGAGATACCAATAAGCGTAAGTTTCGCCGCGAATGCCGGTTTGCCGCGCTTCGTGTTTTTTTGCTTGGGAGCGAGGGCCTTCGCCCTCGCGCAAGCCTTTTCGCGCGGCCCAATGAACCGCGTGGAAAATCAATCGTGAAACGATGGGCATCGACTCTCCGCGAAAAAAGGGTATCGCCGGCAGTATAAACAAAAATCCCGTGGCTGCCGCGTACCTTTTCCGGCAACCACGGGGTTTCATTCGGAGTCGTTTATGCGAGTTCTGCATCGCCCGGGGGGGGTGTTAGGCTTTTTTCTCTGCCTCGCGAATGCATTCTTCGAGAGTGTGCACGGCAAAGTCCGCTTGCTCTTCATCGATGAGAAGCGGCGGCGACAAGCGGATCGTGTTTTCGCCCGCGCCAAGAATGCACAACCCCTTGTGGAACGCCATGTCAATAATGGCATTGCGCAGGTCCGCGGCTTTTTCCTTCGTGCGTTGATCCCGGACAATTTCAATGCCGATCATCAGGCCGCGTCCGCGTACATCGCCGACGATTTTGAATTTCTTTGTCCATTCAGCCAGACGACCGAAGAGGTACTCGCCCATGCGCCTGACATTCTCGAGATACTGACTTTCGATCAACTCCACCGTAGCCAGAGCTGCTGCAATACAGACAGGATTTCCGCCGAAAGTGGTCCCGTGCGAACCCGGCTTCCAATTCATTATGCTGGCCGGAGCGAAGAAAGCGCCGAGCGGCATGCCGCTGGCGATGCCTTTGGCACTGCAGACGATATCGGGTTCGATCCCGGCATACTGGTGCGCCCACCATTTTCCGGTGCGGCCCATGCCGGATTGCACTTCGTCGGCGATGAGCATGATGCCGTGCTTCCGGCAAATGCGCTGCAGTTCCTGCAGGAAAAAGTTCGGTGCGACGACATATCCGCCTTCACCCTGAATCGGCTCAATGATGATCCCCGCGACTTCCTCGGGATCAAACAGGCGCTTGAATATCTGATGCTCGAGTTGCTCGAGAATTTCCGCGCCGCAGGTTTCCGCAGTGTGTCCAAGAGCGCAGCGATAGGCATAGGGAAACGGAATATGCTCGACGCCAGACAGCAGCGCACCAAAGCCCTTGCGCTGCGTGGATTTCGAAGCGGTCAGCGAGAGCGCGCCCATGGTGCGTCCGTGAAAGCAGCCGTAGAACGCGATCATTTTGTCCCGCTTGGTGACGTAACGGGCCAGCTTGATAGCGCCTTCGATCGGCTTCGGCGCCGGAATTAGTGAAGAACGCCTTTTTCGGCGCGGCGCCAGACAAGGTGTTGACTAATCGCTCGGCAAGCAGGGGCATGCTCTCGTAATAAAAATCCGTGCCGGACATGTGGATCAGCTCAGCTGCCTGCCGCTGAATGGCCTCGACAACCTTAGGATGGCAATGCCCCGTCGAACAAACAGCGATGCCTGCGGCGAAATCCAAGAAAGAGTTGCCGTCTACATCTTCTACAATCGCGCCATGGCCTCGCTTGGCAACAAGCGGATAATCCCTGGTATAGGACGGGGACATGAACTTGGTGTCGCTTTCCACAACGCGCTTGGCGTTGGGTCCGGGCAGTGCTGTAACCAGCCTCGGAAGCTTCATTTCCGTCGTGGTAATCATCTCTTCCTCCTTGGGAAAAATGGTCAGCGGTTAATGTGGATGGGCTACCGCAAGGCAGGTTTGTGTGCGCACACCAAGACTAGGCCGCGCCCTGCCGGAAGAGAGGATGCTTAGTCGACGCCGAAGAGGTTGGGACGCAACTCGGCCGGGGAGAAATTGCCGGGGAACCGATAGAGGTTAGAGAGTTTCATTTGCGTTTCCAGCGGACGCTGCCGTCCTTTGAATCTTCAATAATTATACCACGATCGGCGAGTTCTTTGCGGATGCGGTCAGAGGCAGCGAAGTCCCGCCGCTGGCGCGCCGCTTGGCGCTCAGCAATCAGCTTTTCGATCTCCTTGTCGCTCGGGCCGCTCTCGTCAGCGCCAAATCCGAGCGCGCGCAACTTCTCCGCGTCGTTGTCATCCATAACGGCAAAAATGCGGTCGAATGCCGCGAGAAATTCCTGAACAGCGGTCACGTCTCCCTGTCGGAACTCGTCTTTGTCCATGGCGATATTCGTTTCGCGCAGCAGATCGAATGCAGCGGCAAGCGCGCGGGCGGTGTTCAAGTCATCGGAGAGGCCTGCGTCGAACTCGTCCGCGGCCTGCGGCGACGCGTTCGGCCATGCCTTTTTGCTTCCCGGCCTGAAATTTTCCCTGGGCCAGGCGCGCGGCGAAGTTGCGCAGACGCTCGACGGAGCTCGCCGCTTGCTGCAAACCGTCAAACGTAAAATTGAGCTGCTTGCGATAGGGCACGCTGGCCAGCGCAAAGCGCAGCGTGGAAGGCTTGTATCCCTTCGCGAACAGATCGCGCAGCGTATAGAAATTGCCGAGCGACTTAGACATCTTCTCGCCTTCGACCAGCAAATGTTCCGCGTGCATCCAGTAGCGCACGAAGGGCTTCCCTGTCGCGCCTTCGCTTTGCGCAATTTCGTTTTCATGATGCGGAAACGCCAGGTCGATTCCGCCGGTGTGAATGTCCAATGTCTCTCCAAGGTATTTCATGGCCATCGCGGAGCATTCGATGTGCCAGCCGGGACGGCCCTTGCCGATGGGCGTCTCCCAGAAATGCTCGCCGGGCTTTGGCGCTTTCCACAGGGCAAAGTCGCGCGCGCTTTCTTTTTCATAGCGGTCGACATCGACGCGCGCGCCCGCCTGAATTCCAGCCACATCAATATTCGAAAGCCTGCCGTAATGCGGAAACTTCGCGATGCGGTAGTAGATCGAGCCTTCGCTGGGATAGGTATAAGTCTTCTCTTGCAGTCGCTGGATGAGCTTGACCATGTCGTCGATATGGTCCGTCGCGCGAATCCAGTGCTCTGGAGCCTCAATGCTGAGCGTTTTGCAATCGTCAAAGAAAGCCTGCGCGAATTTTTCCGTGTAGTCGCGAATGCTTACGCCGGCAGCCGCCGCGTTGGCAATGATGCGGTCATCGACGTCCGTCAGGTTCATGACGTGATTCATCTTGTAGCCGCGGAGCTTCAGGAAACGCCGAAGAATGTCCTGAAACACAAAAGTGCGGTAATTCCCGATGTGCGCGTAGTCGTACACCGTCGGCCCGCAGGTGTACATGCGGACTCCGTCGCTTTTTTGCGGCGTGAAGGCTTCGATCTTTCCGCCCAGCGTATTGTGAAAGCGTATTTCGTGCATCGCAGCCCAGACGGCGTTTCGCTCCAATGGATAAACGTCAGATTGTATCCGAGGCTTCCAGACAGCCGCAATGAAGAACGGCTCCTGCTGTCGCTTCGTGGACAGCCCACCGGCGGATTCTCCTAAACAAAATTGACGGTAGGGCATTCGGTCGTTAAAGTCCTAAGTTCTCACTTGTGAGGTGCAGCGATGAACCGCTTTTTATTGAGCAGTGGCCTTTTCTTTGTTTTGGCGATTGCGGGAACAGCCGGTGCCCGGCAATCGTCTAGCGCGGATTCGGCCAAGTTGCTCACGCCAGAAGCATCTCTCAATTTGCGCTCGATTTCCGATCTGCAATTCTCCCCAGACGGCGCGCGGGTCGCATTCGTGGTCATGGATCCGCCCAAGGGTGAACGACGCGCCCGCCATATCTGGCTATACGAAATAAAATCGGGCGCGGTCCGGCAAATCACATTTTCCGCGAAGGATGAATCCTCGCCGCGCTGGTCGCCGGATGGCAAGCAGCTTGCCTTTCTTTCAAATCGCGATGATCAGCAACAAATCTACGTAATGCGAATGGATGGCGGGGAAGCCGCCGCCCTCACGAAAGGCAAGCGCACCGTGCATAGTTTTGCTTGGTCTCCCGACGGCAAGCAGATCGCATTTGTTGCTCCTGATCCAAAAACCGATCCGAGGAAAAAAAGGAAAAGGCCAAAGATGATGCGCATGTCGTGGACAAAGACGACAAGCAGCCGCGATCTATGGCTGCTCACCGTAGCAACAGACGAGTCCAAAGCGCTCACGGATCCCAATTGGGAAATCAGCGAACTCGCGTGGATGCCAGCTGGCGACCGCATCATCATCAGCGCGACGGATCACCCCGAATCCGACGAAGAGACCCACCGGATATTCTCCGTCGCCCTCTCAAACGGCGCTCGAACGCTGCTTCTCGCTCCACACGGCCCGTTCGGCGAACTGCATGTATCTCCTGACGGCAAGACCGTCAGCTACGTTGGCTGCCGCGTGGATGGTCCCACGCCGCACGATCTCATGCTGTTAGACATCGGCAAGCGCGCCACTCGCAATCTCACTGGTGCGAGCCTCGATCGCGCCATTCATGAGTACCGGTGGACAAAGGACGGTTCCATGCTCGCACTTTACGCGGATGGCCTCCGAAACAAGTTGGTCGGCTTTTCTCGGGAAGGCATGAGCAAAATTCCAGCTAATTCGCCCGCCGGTAACGTGAGTGTCTTTGCCGTATCCGACTCCGGCGACGTCGTCTTCGCAGGTCAGTCCGCCACGGCGCCTCCCGAGCTTTGGCTGTGGGATCAAAAGAATCCGCCTCAACAGATTTCACACCTGAACGATTACTGGAAGAAGTTCAAGCTCAGCTCACCCGAGTTCTACAAGTACAAATCATTCGATGGTCTCGAGATCGAAGCCGCTCTCTTGAGGCCTGCGGGCGCGGATCCAAAGGCCAAACTGCCTCTCATCGCATTGATTCATGGAGGACCCACTGGCAACTGGCAGGACTCCATTGAAACCTGGGGCCAGCTCCTTGCGACGCACGGCTACGCGGTTTTCTATCCCAACATTCGCGGCTCGGTCGGCTACGGGGAATCATTCATCGAAATGAATCGTGGCGATTGGGGCGGCGGAGACTTCAAGGACGTGATGTGGGGCGTCAAGGATTTGATTGACCGTGGGATTGCTGATCCGTCAAAACTCGGTATTGGCGGATGGTCTTACGGCGGTTATATGGTCGGAGTGGGCCATCACTCAAACTAACGATTTCAGAGCCGCCGTCTCCGGCGCGGGACTCTCCAATTTGATCTCCGAGTATGGCAGCGAGCAGCATCCATCGTACGACGAATGGTTCTACGGCGTGCCCTACGAGTCCGAGAGCCTCGTGAAATTCCTGAACAGTTCCCCGTTCACGCAGCTCAAGAATGCGAAGACGCCTACACTCATTCTCCAGGGCGCGGCCGACACCACCGATCCTCTCGGCCAGAGTCAGGAACTATACCGTGGGCTAAAGCACTATGGGGTGGAGAGTGAACTGGTCGAATACCCGAGAGAACCGCACGGTTTCCGCGAAGAGAAGCACTTGCTCGACCGTCTCAATCGCATCCTCGCCTGGTATGACAAGTACCTAAAATAGCGGCAGATCGCCCAACCGCATCTTCGCGGCGTTTGCGCGTTGTGGCCCTCGCCAATTCAACACAATCTGTTGCGTAGCTCTTTACACTCTCCAAACCCGTGATACGCTTTTTTCCCGTACCGCCATCCACGCGCCAGGCGGCTGGGCCTCTGACTGAGAACCTGCCACACGTTTGTCTAAGCGACCGTAAACCGGTCGACTTGTCGCTCGAAAGACCCTCCCCTCGAGGAACAATGCGTCGTCTCTCTACGCGCGTTTTGCCGACAGCCTTTGCTGCAGGCGAGGTCTTCGCTTGTTGCCGAAGAATCGGTCGCCGAATGGGGCGTACTGGGACAAAAAGGGAACATCTTGCTTAAGCTCCGAAAAGTGGAAATCGTTGGCTTCAAGTCGTTTTGTGACCGCACCGTGGTCACGTTCAGCGGCTCCGGCACCACATGTATCGTCGGACCCAACGGCTGCGGCAAATCCAACGTGGTCGACGCCATCTCCTGGGTTCTGGGCGAGCAGAGCCACAAATCCCTCCGCGCCGAGCGCATGGCCGATTGCATCTTCAACGGAACCACCAAGCGGCCGCCCATGGGAATGGCGGAAGTGACCATCACCATGGAAGATCCCGAGCTCGCGGAAGCCGCCCGGTTCGTCCTCGAAAGCGCGTCACTGGAAAGCAGCGCCGATGCCTCTGCCGCATCCAACATGGGAATCGACACTGCCGCGATCGCTGACCAGAACATACAGATTCTCTCGCTTGATCCCTCGCCGGCCCCCGAATCGCAACAAGATATAGCAGCATCGCAGGACTCTGCGGCCCAAGCCGACGAGGCTGCTGCCAGCGACTTCTGAATTTCTGAAAAGCAAACGCCGAAAAAAGGGCGGCGACAAGCCGGTCCTAGCCACCAAGCCCGGCGAAGTGGTCGTCACGCGCCGCCTGTACCGCTCCGGCCAAAGCGAATACCTCATCAATGGCCGCATCGCCCGCCTTCGCGACATTCAGGAAATGTTCATGGGCGTCGGACTCGGCCCCGATTCTTACGCCATCATCGAACAGGGCCGCATCGGCCTGATTCTTTCCACCAAACCGATGGAGCGCCGCGCCATCATCGAAGAAGCCGCGGGCGTCACGAAATTCAAAACCAAGAAGCGCCTCGCGGAAGCCAAGCTCGAATCCTCGAAACTCAATCTGGCCCGTGTAAACGATATCGTCGTCGAAGTCGAAAAGCAGCTCGGCTCCCTAAAGCGCCAGGCCTCCAAAGCCCGCCGCTACGCCGAAATTCGCGACCAGATGCGCGGCATTGTCCGCCAGATGCTTGCCGGAAAAGCCCGCGAATTGGACGCGGAAGCAGAGCGCATCGCGAAGCAACTCGCTGAGCTCACCGCCGCGGAAACGCAGCATGCTCAAACCATTCAGCAGCAGGAAGGCGAGCAGGACCGCCTCAACCAGCGCATTTACGAGTTGGATGCCGAGATTCGCCAGAATCAGAATGTGCTGAACCTTACCGCCCTCGAAGTAGACCGCACCGAAAACCGCATCAGCTTCAATCAGCAACGCGCCAGCGAACTCGGCTCGCGGCACACGCAAGTTTCCGCCGAAATGGCGGAGGCCGCGGCGCAAGTTGCGGAGTGGGAATCGCGAAGTAGCACCCAGCAGCTTTCGGTTAACTCCCTTCGTGAAGAGTCCGGGGCGCGCTCCGGCCGCGTGGAAGAGTTCGCGGCACGAGCGGAATCCCGCGCCACTCAGATTCAGCAATCCGAAGCGCGGATCGAGTCTCTGCGCCACACCGCATCAGAAGCCGGCGAAAGCCTTCTCCGCTTGCACGGCGAACAGAAGCAAGCAGAAGAAGCGCTGGTCCATCACCTGGAAGCTCTTCGCAAACACGAAGCAAGCGAGCACGACCTCCTCGAGACTTCCATCCGCATTCGCGACGAGGCCGATCAAGCCGCCCATGATTGGGAAGCCGCAAGCGGGCAACTCACTGAGCTGACCAAGAACGCGGCTGGTATGCAAGCGCGGATCGGCGAGCTGCGCCAACAGCGCGAAATAACCACACAGAAGGCGGACGCACTCCGCGATTCTCTCTCCAGCGTTCGGGCGCGCCATGCGACGCTAACGCAAATTCTCAATGACCGCTCGTATACCGCGGACGCGGTGCAGAAACTCTTCGCCGCCAATGAACGCGGCGGCGGCCAAAGCTTCCGCGCTGTCGGCGTGCTCGCCGATTATGCCGAAGTCGAAGAACAGCACGAGGCGGCCATCGAGCAATATCTTCGCGACGAACTCGAGTACGTCGTGGTCGAAACCTATGACCACGCGCGCGCCGGCGTTTCCCTGCTCCGTGATGAAGTTGGTGGCCGCGCTACCTTCTTCGTCGATTCGCTGCGCAATCTGCGCCTGCGCCGAGTACGAGCCGATCATCAACTTCCACCTCGAAGACGGCGTCATCTCCCGTTTGGACAAGCTAGTCGGCTTCCGCGATCCTCTGGGCGCCGCTGCCAAACAATTCCTTCCGCGGTTGCGATCGGCCTATCTAACAGACAGCGCGGCCTCCGCTGAAAAGCTGGCGCGCGACAATCCTCAGTTTGCGTTCGTCGCTCCTGACGGCACTTGCTATCAAGGCCGAATGGTCACCGGCGGACGCGCCGATGAAGCGGGCCCGCTCGGGATGAAGCGCGAATTGCGTGCGCTTGACGCCGACGTTCTCCATCTCGAGCAGCAGATGAGCGATGCGCAAGCCGAACTTGCCCAGGTGACGGCGGAACTGCGCGAAACCGAGGCCTCTCTCGAACAAATTACGGCTCAGCAACGCGATGCCGAGCGCAGCGTCTTCTCCGCAACGCACCGTCACGAGCACATGCAAAGCGAACTGGCGCGCCTCGGCCTCGAGCTGACCGTTTGTCAGAACGAGCTTCTGCGCCTCCGCAAGGAGTCTGAAGACGCAAGATTGCGTGCCGAGCGCGCAAAAAATCAACACGCTGCCGCGGCCGTCAGCCGCGCCGAGGCCGACGCCGAGAGTATCCGACTCGTTGAAGATCTTGCGCAGCTTCGTGGCTCGATTCACACCGAGCAGAACGAACTCGCCACCGCCCGCGCCGAACTTGCCGCTCTAAATGAACGGCTTTCCGCCGCCGAAGCTCTTGCCGAGCGCTTGCGAGAGGAGCGGACGGAACTCGATCGGCGCGAAGCCGCTCTTCGTCCAGCAGCAATCCTCGATTTCGGATGAGACGGCAGCTCTCTCCAAACAAAGCGAAGAGCTCGCGCAACAACTCGAGGGACTCCGCGGTGAAAAGCTTCGACTCGAAGTCCGCCAGCGCCAGCTCGAGCAGGAATGGGACACCGGCCGCACGCGCGTCACGCAAATGGAAGATCATCTGCGCATGGGCCGGCAATCGCTCCAGGAACTTCGCGAGCAGCGCAGCCACGCGGAAATCGATCGAGCACGCAATGATTCAGACCGCCAGCACCTGCGCGAGACCTGCATGACCGAGGTCAACGCGCAGCCCGAGGATCTGATCGCCACCGAAGCCGCGTTTATGACCGGCGAAGAGCTCGCCGCCGCGGAAACGAATTACCGCGAAATGAAACAGCGCATCGAGGCCATGGGCCCCGTCAATATGATGGCTCTCGAAGAATTCAATGAGTGCGAGCAACGCTTCACCTTCTTGACGCGCGAGCGCGACGACCTTCTCCAATCCATCGCGGATACGCAGCAGGCCATCGCCGAACTCGACCAGGTGTCGCGCGAAAAATTCGAACAGGCCTTTAACTCCATCAACAAGAATTTCTCAGAGGCTTTTCACACCATCTTCGGCGGCGGCATGGCGGAAATGCGCTTGACCGAACCCGACAGCTCCGGTGACGCCGGCATCGACGTAGTGGCTTCGCCCCCAGGCAAGCGCATGCAAAACGTTCTCTTGCTCTCCGGCGGGGAAAAGGCCATGACCGCACTCGCCCTGCTTATCGCCATTTTCCGCTACCAGCCCAGTCCCTTCTGCATACTGGACGAAGTGGACGCGCCCCTCGACGAAGCCAACGTTGGCCGTTTCACCCGCCTCGTCGGCGACATGAGCGGCCAAACACAATTCATTATCGTCACCCACAATCGCAAGACCATGGAGACCGGCTCCGTCCTGTACGGAGTCACCATGCAGGAGCCCGGCGTCTCGAAACTCGTTAGCGTCCGATGGGAAGGCAACGAAGTGCCCGCCCTCAAACAAAAAGCAGCCTCGGCCGCCTAAACAGGACACTCCAAACCTTAAGACCGAAAGGCTCACTTGCTCTTTGTGCGTTCTCTTTTGAAACAAGAGTCGCAACATTCCAAATTGTTTTCCGAATGATTTCCTCCACGTACTGCTTTCCCTCTGCAAGGCGCTGCGCTAGAATGCTCCGCACCTTTCAGGGAGAAACATTGCAGTGGCTGCCAGTCCTGTGACGTCGCATCATTCGAGAAACGCATTTCGCCGGTCTCACCCCCTCCGCGCGCGGGAAGGTCCGCGATATCTACGATCTCGGCGAAAAGCTGCTCATCGTCGCCACGGACCGGCTCTCCGCCTTCGATGTTATTCTTCCGACTCCCATTCCCGACAAAGGCCGCGTCCTCACCCAGCTTTCGCTTTTCTGGTTCGACCTCCTGAAGGATGTCATTCCTAACCACGTTCTCAGCTCCACGGACTTCCCCGCGCCCTTCGACGCCTATCGCGACGATCTCGCGGGCCGCTCCATGGTTGTGCGCAAGACGCAGCCTCTTCCCATCGAATGCGTCGTCCGCGGCTACGTTTCCGGCTCGGGCTGGAAGGATTACAAAGCCACTGGAAAAATCTGCGGCATCGCCCTTCCTTCGGGCTTGCGCGAATCCGATCGCTTGCCGGAACCCATCTTCACTCCTGCCACTAAGGCCACTTCCGGGCACGACGAAAATATTTCCTTTGACCAAGCCGCCTCCCTTATCGGCAAGTCACTCGCCGAACACGTCCGCACCGTCAGCATCGAACTCTACCTCCGCGCCGCCGCATACGCCGCGCCACGCGGCATTCTCCTCGCCGACACCAAATTCGAGTTCGGCCTTCTCCACTGCGCTCTCGAATCTCCTGAAGCAGTCAACTCCCTGATATGGATTGACGAAGCGCTCACTCCAGACTCCTCCCGCTTCTGGCCCGCCGCTCAGTACAATCCCGGTGGCCCCCAGCCTTCTTTCGACAAACAGTTTGTGCGTGATTACCTCGAGCGGATTCGCTGGCCAAAAACCCCGCCTGGCCCCGAGCTTCCGCCCGATGTCGTCGCTGCCACGCGTGCCAAGTACCGGGAAGCCTATCGCATCCTGGCGGGGCACGAGCTTGATCAATAGTTTCATACCGGCCCAGAACAATTTCTGTGGAGCGTGCGATCGTGAAAGATCAACTCGAGGGGCTTGTCAGTCAAATGGTGGATCGTGGCATTTTGTTTGACGAGGCTGTGGGAGAATTCGAGAAGCGGTTCATCAAACGCGTGCTGGACCGCACCAACGGCAACCAGTCTCGCGCCGCACAGGTCCTCGGCATTCACCGCAATACCCTGAGCCGGAAAATCGACGAGTACAAGCTCGGTTCAGGGAATCACCGCCCCCGCTGACCGCCTCCACCACTTTTGCTGGCTTGTTCCAGGCATCTCCAACAGGAGATAAACTCGCACACAATAAAAAAACGGCTCCCCGGCCAGCGCCGGAGAGCCGTTCGCAATTTGTGCCCTGCCTAGTTGCTGTTGCCTCCCGAGGGTTTCTTACGCACCGGCTTCTTGGGCGCGCCCTTTTCCTTCGGAATGTCGTCTTCGTTCACTTTGACTTTATCCCAGTGCAGCATGAACGCCGGGTCCGGATCATAAGTCACCAGCGTGCCCGTGAAGTGAATCGCGCTGTCTTTCTCCACGCGAGACACATCCGGCTGCCCGGCTACTTTCACATCCATGTTCGCCGTCGTCGCCGCTTGAAATTCTGCGTCGCTGGTCACGAAGGCAATCTTGAGCCCGATCGGATCCGCCGCCGTCGACCCCGGAGCAATCTCAATCACCTTGCCAGGCACGCCGGGAAACTCCAGCCCGCACGCCGCCAGCCAGGTAACTTTGGACTTGTCTCCGCCCGCCTTCAACTCCTCCACTACAGATTTGATGGTCATGTCTTTCCGCACCGCATCCAGGTCCGCGCTGCTCGGGAGGTTGTAGCTGGCCGGGCGGTCCGCCGAACTGCCTGCAAGTTGCAGCAGTTCAGCCAGCTCCGCATCGGTCAAGTTTTCGCAGGTGGCCTGCTGGTAGTTCACGATCAACTTTCGCAGATAGTCCTTTACCTTCTTTGACTGCGCCTCCGTGGCGCCTTTCGCTGTCACGGCCCGCGCGATCGACCAAAAAGCATCCATATGCTGCGGCGGAGTCATCGCTTCATACGCCAGGCCCAGCCGGTAACTCGTGATCCCGTCGTCGGGATTCAGCGCCAGCACCGCCTTATAAAACGGGATCGCTGACTGCATAGTCCTTTATGCGACATCGACGGCCTGCGCGGCGGTCCCATTGAAATAAACCTGAATCTGCTTTTTCTGCGTGGCAAACGCATCATCAGTCATGCTGTCCGGTTTCTTCACTTCATCCAGCGCCTTTAATCCGGCGTCGCTGCAGCTTGAGCCGCCTTCGCATTCGCGGGAATGCTCCGCCACGCGGGATCAGATGCGCTTAGCGCGTTATACGCAAAGCGTGCGCGTAAAGCGCGGGATATTGTCCGCCCGGCGTCGATCTTCTCTCCCAGCCCGATGACCTTGTCCGAGTATTCGATCACTTTCTGATAATTTTTCAGCTGCCCGTAAGCTTGCACGTAGAGCGGATAAACGTAGATAAGTAGCGCGGAATTCGGATACTTCGAGACAAAATCATCCAACAACTTGATCTGTTGCGCGGGGTTCTTTTCTGCCGCTGCCGCCTGATACGCGTTGTACTCCGGCATCGTGTACGGCTGCTTCCCCGCTGCTGCTTCTTGCCCTCCGGCTTGCCGCTTGTGGCTGCGCCAGCGCGCTCAGCCCGTTTCCCAGAATCAGGCAAAGCGCCGCGACAATCGCGAGGCCTGCCATTTTGCGTGTTCCACTCATTCCCACTCTCCTCGCCCAAACTTCAAACCTGGATTTTTCGTGCCGGTCTCATTCGCACTGCTTCTGCCGGAAATTGCGTCGGTTCCAAAACTTGGGAATTATAGGAAAAGCCCCCGTCGCTCCGCAAGCTGTCAAGATATGAAATTGTAAATGCCTGTGGAAGCATCCTAACGGACTGCAAGTTTCTCTCCGTCTTCCCAACGCACCTTCGAGGATCCCAAGCCGTGAGGGAACTGCTTAGACTCCTGGATGCTAAGATGAGTTTCGCACAAAATGGGTGGCCTGCACGAGGAAGAATTCAAATGGCTCAAAAGGCAACTATCAATTCACCACTCGGCGAAATTCTCAGCGCTTTCCGGCGCCGTCGCCCTCGTTACCGGGGGCAGCCGCGGCATCGGCCGCGCCATCGCGCTTCGCCTCGCCAAACTCGGCGCCGCCGTATCCATCTGCGGCCGCGACAAGAGCGCACTCACCGCTGTCGCGGCGGAACTGCAGAAATCAGGCCAGCCGGTCCTTTCACAAATCGCCGACGTCTCCCGCTCTGCGGAAGTAAGCTCTCTCGTGGATAAAACCCAGTCCACGCTCGGCCCAATCTCCATCCTCGTAAACAATGCCGGCATCGGTCTCTTCGGCCCAGCCCACGAGAAAACCGAAGCGGACTGGGACCGCGTCCTCGACACCAACCTCAAGAGCGTCTTCCTGGTCTCTCGCGCCGTCGCACCTTCGATGATCCAGCGTGGCGCGGGCGATATCATCAACATCAGTTCCCTTGCGGGCCGCAATGCTTTCGCCGGCGGCGGCATCTATTGCGCCTCCAAATGGGGCCTTCAGGGCCTCTCCGCCTGCATGGCCGAAGATCTTCGCGAACATGGCATTCGCGTCAGCGTCATCTGTCCCGGCAGTGTGGCCACGGAGTTTTCCACGCGCGGCTCGAAAGATCCCTCTAAAGTTCTCTCCCCGGAAGACGTCGCCCACGCCGTGGAAATGATCGTCACGCAGCGTCCGCAAAGCTTCCTCAGCGAAATCCATCTCCGGCCGCTTCGCAAACCCTAGAGCCGCCGGTTTCCGCTGGCTCGCCAATTATTTCCTCTTGACATTAGTTGTCATAACGACTATCGTATCCGCATGAGTCGCCGCACTCTTGCCCATCCCGCTCTTCCCTTCGAAGACCGCATCTTCATCTCCCTCCAGAAAACCGCCGATTCCCTCGGCCTCGAAGCCGAGCAGCTCCTCAAGCCCCATGGCCTCACCGGCACCCAGTACAACGTCCTCCGCATTCTTCGCGGCGCCGAGCCCGATGGCCTCGCTTGCAGCGGCATCGGCGACCGCATGATTTCTCACGACCCGGACATGACCCGCCTCCTCGACCGCATGGAAAAGCGCGGCCTCATCACCCGCGCGCGCCAGACCAATGACCGCCGCGTCGTCAAAACCCGCATCACCTCCGCGGGCCTTGCTCTTCTCAAAAGTCTCGATCAGCCTGTTCGCGAGCTTCACAAGCGCCAGTTCCACCATATCCCTGCTGCGCGCTTGAAGTCTCTCGCCGAGCTGTTGGAGGAAGTCCGCGCTCGCGGACCGCAATAAACGCTACAAACTCTAAGTCTGCTTACACGCAGCTCGCACTTAAGGAGGCAACACCTATGGGCCAAATTTTTTCTCGCATCGCACTCACCGCCGGGCTCGCAGCCGCTATTTCTCTGCCGGCCGCCGCGGCTACTTCCGACTGGCAAATTGACCCCGCGCATTCGTCGGCACAATTTGCGGTCAAGCATCTGGCGATTTCTACCGTTCGCGGCGCATTTACCAGCGTAAAGGGCGCCGTCCAGTTCGACGATAAGGACATCACCAAATCGACCGTGGACGTCACGATTGATGTCAACTCCGTGGACACGCGCGTCGCCGGGCCGCGACAAAGACCTCCGCAGCGATCATTTTTTCGATGTCGAGCACTTCCCCACCATAACTTTCAAGTCCAAGAAGGTCGAACAAGTCGCTCCCGGCAAACTCAAAGTCATCGGTGACCTGACCATTCGCGGAGTCACGAAAGAAGTCGCTCTAGACGTCGATGGCCCGAGCGCTCCCATCAAGGATCCCTGGGGCAATCAGCGCATCGGCGTTAACGCCAGCTCCAAAATCAATCGCCAGGACTTTGGCGTGAAATGGAAGCCACTATGGACGGCGCCAGGTCATGATTGGCGATGAAGTCACCATCACCATCGACGCCGAAATGGTTCAGAAGGCCGCCAAGTAACAAATCCAGAAAATCAACAACTGCGCGCGGCCCGGAGCGAACGCAAGTTTGTGATTCGCTCCGGACCGCGCGAAGTAATCATGTCAAAGGAAGTTAGCGGCACTAACGCGAAGTGAAGTAAAAAGTGTCCGCCAATTCTGCGAAAGTATCCTGCGCGCACGCTTCTGCTTCATCCAATCGCCTGTAATCGATACTCAAAGGGAAGTTTCCATGCAAAGCCAGCTCCCACAGATTTTCCCGTCACGATCTACATTCGCAATCGCTGGAGTCCGCGCGCTTTCGCCAACAAGCCAGTCGAACCCGCGGTTCTCGCGAGCCTCTTCGAGGCCGCGCGTTGGGCTCCCTCCAGCAACAATGAGCAGCCTTGGGCCTACCTCGTCGCCACCAAAGACGATGCGGAAAACTTCGCCAAGACTCTAAGCGTCCTGGTGGAATTTAACGCGGGCTGGGCCAAGAATGCTCCCGTTCTCGCCCTCGCCGTCTCCCGCCTCAACTTCCAGAGCAACAACACGCCAAATCGCAACGCTTTCTACGACACCGGGCGCCGCCACTGCTATGCTAAGCATCGAAGCCACCGCGCGAGGTCTCGTCGTTCACCAAATGGCCGGCTTTGATCACGCCAAGGCCAAACAAGTCTTTGAAATTCCAGTCGACTGCGAGCCCATCGCCGCCATCGCTATCGGCTATCCCGGAGATCCCGCCTCGCTTCCTCAAAAATTGCAAGACCGCGAGGTTGCTCCGAGAACACGCAAGCCTTTAGCCGAATTTGTCATGTCGGGCCGCTGGGGGCATACTTCTCCTTTCGTCTCTCGATAGCCGGTCACAAAGGACCCAACCCGCCCAAATGCATCGCACCGTCGAATTCCTCCTCCATCACGGATATGTCGTCTTGCTCGCCTGGGTCTTCGCGGAACAGAGCGGTGTCCCCGTCCCTTCTATTCCGCTCCTGCTCGCCGCAGGCGCGCTGGCCGGTTCCCACCAATTAAGTCTGTTTGCTTCGCTCTTCATCGTCACGCTTGCCGCGGTCTGCCGCCGATTCCCTCTGGTACCAACTCGGCCGCCGCAAAGGCATCAAAGTCTTGCAATTTCTCTGCAAGATCACCATCGAGCCAGATTCCTGCGTTCGCCGCACGGAAGGAGTTTTTTCCAGGCAGGGAGCTCGATCCCTTATTCTTGCCAAGTTTCTTCCCGGCCTCAGCACTGTCGCCCCTCCGCTCGCGGGCATCTTCCACATGCGCCCCCGCCGTTTTCTGCTCTTTGATGCCGCTGGCTCTTTTCTTTGGGCCTCCACTTTCCTCGGGTCTCGGTTACGTTTTCAGCGGACAGATCGAGCGCATCGCGGAGCACGCAGCTTCTCTCGGCGGTTGGCTCGTCGTCATTCTCGTTGGCGCGCTCGCCTCCTATCTCGGTTACAAATTCATCGCCCGCAGGCGCTTCCTCCGCGAGCTACGCATCGCACGCATCACCGTCGAGGAATTGAAGCACAAGCTCGACTCCGGGGAGGATTTGGCCATCGTCGATCTTCGTCATTCCATGGATTTCGAGGCCGATCCTGAAACCATCCCCGGCGCGTTCCGCGTGGACGCAAAGGAACTCGAAGACAAAAATGAGCTATTGCCCCGCGATCGCGAAATCATTCTTTACTGCACTTGACCAAACGAGGCTACCAGCGCCCGTGTGGCGCTTGCTCCTGCGAAGACGGGGCATCACCCGCATTCGCCCCCTCGAAGGCGGCCTCGACGCCTGGCGCGAACGCGGCTATCCCATGGCCAACGTCAAGCTAACTCAGATTTCCTCTTAGAATCGGCCTTACAGCCGCGGCAGCACAATCCCACCCTGCGCCTGGTACTTCCCCTTCTTATCTTTGTAGCTCACTTCGCAATCTTCATCCGACTCGAAGAATAGCACCTGGCAAAGCCCTTCATTCGCATAAATTTTCGCGGGCAGCGGCGTCGTGTTGCTGATCTCCAGCGTCACAAACCCTTCCCACTCCGGCTCGAACGGCGTCACATTCACAATGATTCCGCATCGCGCGTACGTCGACTTCCCCAAACAAATCGTCAACACATTCCGCGGTATCCGGAAATACTCCACCGACCTCGCCAGCGCAAAGGAATTCGGCGGAATAATGCACACATCTCCCTTGAACTCCACGAGCGACCGCGGATCGAAATGCTTGGGGTCCACAATCGTCGAATTCACATTCGTAAAAATCCGAAAATCGTCCGCCACTCGGATGTCGTAGCCATACGACGAAACTCCGTAGCTGATCACGCCTTCGCGCACTTGCCGGTCCGTGAACGGCTCTATCATTTTATGTTCCAGCGCCATCTTGCGGATCCACCGGTCTGGCTTTACGGACATCCATGCCTCCTCAATCACTAAATGAGATTTTGCAGCGTCAAATCAAAAAGAAGGCGCCGAAAAGAAACACAGTGTAGTTTACCCATCTCGTCTTGACAACCTGCGGCGCACCCTCTAGCATTTGCTCAAGGAAGCGGGAGGCCCGTGTGATCAAGCTGGACATCGTGAATGCGGTTGTCGCCAAGACTCTCATCAGCCGCACCAAAGCCGAGCAGGCCGTCGAAACAATTTTCGAATCCCTCAAGCAAGCTCTCGGCCGCGGCCAGCGCATCGAGCTCCGCCGCTTCGGCGTCTTCAGCGTCAAGCCCCGCAAGACCGGCATCGGCCGCAATCCCCGCACCGGCGAAGAAGTCAACATCCCTCCCGGCAAAGCCGTCCGCTTCAAACCCGGCAAAGAACTCCAAGGCATCGAAGCCGACAAAAAGGCGTAGCGTAGTCCTCAAGACAAGTTAGCTCTGTATACCCGCCAAGCTTGTATTGGCACACTCCCGTCGTCCCTGCTACTTTCTACAGATAGGACCGCTTGAGAGGATGATGCCGATAGGTCTTCTTCTATAAGGAGAACAAATTCATGAAATGGACGCCCGGTGGCGAAAGCCAAGACATCGAAGACCGTCGCGATGAAGGCGGAGGCGGCGGCTTCCAATTCGGCGGCATGCATATCGGAATCGGTGGCGCGCTTGTTCTCCTGATTCTCAGTTTCATTTTCAGGACCAATCTTTTTACCTTGCTTGGCGGCGGGACTGGAGATCCCGGCACGGCGGTCAGCCAGCCGGACCCTGCTCGCGATGCCGCTGAGAAGCCACTCGTGCAATTCGTGTCGTTCGTCCTCGACGATACGCAGAAGACCTGGACGCAAATTCTGCCCCAGCAGACTAATACCCCTTATCGACACGCCAAGTTGGTGCTTTTCCGCGATTGCACTCAGTCCGGATGCGGCGGCGCCGCGTCGGCCACGGGTCCTTTCTATTGTCCAGACGATGAGAGGGTTTACATCGATCTGGGCTTTTTCGATGAGTTGAGCCGCCGCTTCGGAGCACCTGGCCAATTTGCGCAAGCTTATGTTCTGGCGCACGAACTGGGGCATCACGTGCAGAAACTGATTGGAATCGAAGGCAAGGTGCATCAGCTTCAGGAAAGCAATTCACGCGAAGCGAATCCCGCTCTCCGTGAAACTGGAACTTCAAGCCGACTGTTTTGCGGGCGTCTGGGCGCATTCTACGCAACAACGCGGCCTGCTCGAAAGCGGAGACGTGCAATCGGCACTCGGTGCTGCGGCTGCCGTCGGCGACGACCGCCTGCAAAAAATGTCCACGGGCCATGTCAGTCCGGAATCATTCACGCACGGCTCTTCCCAGCAGCGTATGCAATGGTTCAAGGCCGGTCTGGATAACGGCACAATCGCGGCCTGCAATACCTTCGGCCAGTCCGAATAAATCAACCGCGTGAATTCTGCCGACGCTTCCCTGCCCACACAGAAACGAGGACCGCCCCCACACGCCCGGCTATCGTGCCACCGGAGACGTGAATTCATCCCGAAAACGACATGTCCGGGTACGCGATTAATCGGGTACAGCCCTGCATTTCGAATACGGCTGAGATTTGCACCCCTGCGGAGCGCGCTGCTGCAAAATGGCGAACAAAGTCAGCGGCATCTTCTTTGGCACTTCAAAGATCGCGACTTGAGGCGTATTGAGATCATCGTGGTAAGCGATACGCAGAAAGTGTTTTCTCTGACGTTTTTTCACCAAGCCGACAGCGATGGCAGGCAGAACTCCCAAGTGATGCGTAACCTGTTGCGAGTGATCGTAGGAATCGATGCTTGCGTATGGGATGACCAGCCTGACGGAGGAAGACACGAAGACCAGCTCGGTCTGCGACGTCCTATCAAATTTCCCCAGGCTTCCCTCCCTTAAATTCTCCACGGTCCCGCCAACATATGAAACGTCGCCGTCGTCAACGGCGAGCAAAGGCCAAGCGAAAAGCAAAACCAGACAAAGCGTAGCCAGCCTTTTCATAACGGTGCCCTCCCCGAATCGAAGTAAGTTTCGTGTGCACTACAAAAGGCGTTCTTAACGCTGCACTTAGATTGCCGCTGTCTGAGCGAGGAAGCCCTTTGTCTTGCTGGTCGTCCCGAGTGCGCCTTCAAGCGAAAGTGCAGGGGCGGCCAGACACCGACACATTTACCCTCCACAACTGGAGCGAACAACTTCACAGCTCAAGAGCGTACTTTTCGATTAGATTGTCTTTCGATTCGGCAAGCTCCTGATTAACGCTGCCGCCTCAGGTGGTCGACGCAACATTTGCTTGGAGTTTACTCGCTGGAGTTTGGAGGATGCCTCCGGTGTTGCCTCACTGATTAAAGGAATAAGTCCATTTTACGGCGAAACGGGTCTCGCGAACCTGTGGAGGATTTGCCGGAGCAATGCTGGCGAATTGTGTTCCCACGTTGTAGATGATGTAGAGATCGCTGTCGGGCCTGTAGTTGTACCTCAGCCGAACATTGGCGCTGACTGCCTGTGTGTTCGACGTGTCCACCTGAATCAGGCTAGTGAAAGTTAGAAACCGGGTAAAGGAATAATTCCCCTGCAAGCTGGCCAGCACTACCGAGAAGTTGCCATTTGACAGCGGCAATCGAAATCGATCCCAGGTTTCCGAAGCGGAGATCGAGAACTTCGCGGTTGGACGATAATTGCCCCGTACTCGAAATTCATTCAGTGTTCCGCCATAGTACCCGCCAAACCTTTCAAAAAAATTGTACGTGAATCGGCGATCTTGACCGGACCCGTAGGTCAGCTGATGACGAGCAAAGTGGTACAGGCCGTTCGGGATGAACACATTCTTGTACACGTGGAGCGGCGTTGTGATTCGTTGTGTAAACACATCGCTGATGTCTTCGTCGGTGTACCCCCCATTATTGAACTCGGCGCGAAAAGTTCCCTGCCACTCTTGCGTTTGCACTACGTTTTGAGTGTCAGGGGCGTGGAGAATGAAACCTTCGAATTGCAGCTCCCGCACCCCACTAATTTTGGGCCTCACCTTGAAAGTCAAATCTCCATTCGTCTCATTGGCATCGCTGAGTTCGAGGAATCCTACCTCCGGATTGAAATTCGGTCCGATTTTTCTGCGCTCGATCCGTCCCTCCACCCAGTTCGATCGATAGGATAACGAAGCGCCAACATCGCTATTCCCGCTCGAATATCCCGGCGATTGCGTGCCCGCAACATGGGCATCCACGAACCAATCTTTGAAGAACACAAGACGCGTATCGATCCCGCCTGTTTGATTGAAGCTATCCAGTAAGTTGCCGGACCGCTTATCGACGCCCATTACGCCGACATACGAACCGCCCCACAAGGATTCCTTAAGCCGCACGACCGCGTAATTGGCGTAAGGATTCGGCCCGCTGGAGCGAGTGTCCACGTCCATAATCCCAAACTGCAACCGCCCTAAGCTGCCGGTTAGCTTTGCCCCTCCATTTACGGGAACCTGGTTTCCTGTCACCGAATCAATCCCAATCTGGCGGCTGAAGAACAACTGATCCTGTTCGCCGAGATCGAAATTGAAGATTCCCGAATTTTCCAGAAAGAACTGCCGCTTCTCGGGAATAAAGATAGGGAACGGTGTTAGATTGAACTGCTCTTGATCTACATCCGTTGCCGAAAAGTCTGTGTTCCCCGTCAAATTCAAAACCACATTTGAGCGAATCCCGTACTTCACATCCAATCCGCCCGTAAGAGGAAATTCTGCGTTTTGGCCCGTCTGTTCGTCATATTGAGCCAGCCCATAGGGTTTCACGACGAACAGTCTCCCACTTCCGATGTCCGTTATGCCGTTAAGCTCCCCGGCTTCCGAGATTTTCATGATCCCGTATGTCCTTTTGTATGCAGCCCAAAGGTCTTCCTCGTTCTTGCTGCGAATGAATCGCTTGAAATTCAATCCCCATATCACATCCTTCGATTTTGTAAAATTTAGCGTCGAAAAAGGAACTTCGATCGTCGCCGTCCAACCATCCTGCGTAATGCGCGCCTCGGACGTCCAGACGCCATCCCACCCCGAATCGAAATCAGTTCCCTCGGATCCGCTCTGTTCCTCAACGACCAGGCCGTCGCTTTGCGTTCCCAGCGGATTGATCTCAAAAACATAACCATCGCGCCGGTCATGGTTCGAACTAATAAGAATCTCGAAGTGATCGTCCAGGTCCTGGCTTACGTCGCGTCGCAATTCGGTCGCCACGATTCGTGACGGCGTGGAATCGTAGCAATGAATCCCAAAGTAGACAGCGCGTCTTGTATAGAGGATGCGCACCTCCGTCCGTTCCGTCGCTGGTTCGCCCTCCTTAGGTTCTCGCTGCCGAAAATCAGTGACGGGCATGGCGGATGACCAGATTGGATCGTCCAAGGCGCCATCTAGCTTTGGAGCACGGTCAACGCGCGCAGCATCCGCCTTCCGCGTTCCTTCCTGCGGAGCGGAACGGTCACCATTTGGAAGACCACGAGCGCCTGCATTTTGTCGTGGAAATAACGAGGCAATAAGAAGTGCGCAGAGTATCAAGCCGCTGGAACTATGGAAGCGTCTCGTGCTCACGGTGTCTGCGTCCGCCTTGTGCTTAACCTGCGCGGTTGTCTTCAAAACCTACTGCAAGTACAAGCGTCCCCCGCAAGTCCGATTTTTCTCGCCACGATTTAATGGGTCTGCGCCCGAATCTTCGGCAGCAGACCTTCTATCGCCAATCATGGCCTAATCGACAGACTCCGCGCGAGGCATTGGATAAACACCCTGTACAGGTGAATTTATCAGATTGGAGGATCACAATGGAGGCTTCCAGCTCCCTTGATTCCCTAAACGGTCCGGCGAAGGAAATGGCTGGTTCTCCAAATTCAATCTCTGATGCGAATTGACCCGCTGGCGCAAACTCCTCCAGTTATGCTGTACTTATATTTGTGAATCCCATTGCGCTTCCGAACTCCCTGTGACCACACCACCCTCAGATTCCACCTTGGATGCGTTTCCAGCCCCCGTTGATTGGCGCTCTCTTCCCTCGACCGCACAATTTTACGTCCCGATTCTCCCGCGCCCTTCCTTCAAATCGCTCATCCTCGCCGTCGCGCTCTTTCTCGTGACGCTCTGTACCTGCCTCGCCGCAGGCACGCAATTCGCTACCGCCTATGCTCACAATGAGGCCGTTTCCCTCGACGATTTTCTCCGCGCCTTCACTCTCTTTTACAAGAATCCCGCCGGTCTTCTCGCCGGTCTGCCCTTCGCAGCCACTCTCTTGACCATTCTTCTCGCTCACGAATTGGGTCACTTCTTCGCTTGCCGGCATCACCACATTCACTCCAGCTACCCCTTTTTCATTCCCTTCCCCTCGCTCATCGGCACCTTCGGCGCCTTCATCCTCATGCGCTCTCCCATTCGCACCACCCGCGCCCTCTTCGATGTCGGTGCCTCCGGCCCGCTCGTGGGATTTATTTTCGCCGTCCCGGCCCTCGTCTTCGGCCTTCTCCACGCCAAAATCGTTCCTGGCATCACCGACCCGTCCCACGCCGAAGTCGTTTTCGGCACTCCTCTCTTGTTACGTTTTTTCGACTTCCGTCGTTCGTCCAGGCACGCCCCCGAACACCCTCCTGCTCCACCCTGTCGGCCGCGCCGCCTGGGTCGGTCTTTTCGCCACTTCGCTGAACCTCCTCCCCGCCGGACAGCTCGATGGTGGCCACATCCTTCGCTCCGTCAGTCCTCGCGCGCACCGAATCTTTTCCTGGCTCCTCCCTGCCTCCCTCCTCCTGCTCGGCAAATTCGGCCACTGGCCTGGCTGGTACGTCTGGGCAGGACTTCTCTTCGGCCTGCGCTTTCTCCGCATCGCCCCCATTTACGATCCCTCACCCCTCGATCCCCCGCGCCGGTTCGCCGCCTTCCTAACCCTCATCGTCTTTATCCTCTGTTTCATGCCCGCCCCCCTCTTCGGCCTCTAGCCCGCATTTCTCACAAAGGAATAGCTCGCCCTCAAGTCGGCCGCCGCACTCGGCAGTATCGCTCACTGCTGGGGCGAGCAGTTCAGCTATGATCCCTGGGGGAATTTCACCACCATCAGCCCCGTCTCCTCAGCCTATACTGGCTGCACGCAGGAAAGCCTAAGTATGTTGGCCACCACCAAGAACCAGCTTCAGGACACGAACAGCGACTACGTTTATGACGCCGCGGGAAACCTCATCAATCCAGGCCCGACGGGAACCTACACCTATGACGCGGAAAACCACCTCACCTCCGCAGGCGGCCTTGTTTATCTCTACGATGGAGACGGCAAGCGCGTCGCTAAAGCGCCCTCCAACACGCCTACTCAACCCAATTACATCTACTGGTACGGGGACAAAAGCAGTCCGGTCATTGACACCGATGGAGCTGGCAACTTCCAGTACCGCTACATCTCCTTCAACGGTATGCTCGTTTCCCGCGAAGAAGCTAACGACTGGGTCGACCACTATGGCCTCGACGCTCTCGGCAACGTCCGCTACGTCTATGGCTATAACGGCACATCGGACTTCTCCGACTTCTACCCCTTCGGTACCGAGCGCGTCGTCGTGTCTGGCACCAATAACCACTTCAAATTCACCGGCAAAGAACGGGACTCCGAGAGCGGCCTCGACAACTTCGGCGCCCGCTTCGACTGCTCAAGCCTAGGCCGATTCACTTCTCCTGATTCCCTCTTAAACAGTGGTCGTGCAGGAAACCCCCAGACGTGGAACAGGTATGCGTACGCAGTGAACAATCCTCTGCGCATTATTGATCCGACTGGACTATGGAATTGGGACGAATCGGCAGGCGGTGACATGAGTGACGAGGATCTACAAGCTGTCGCGAACATTACAGAGACGCAGATTTTCTTCAAACAAGAATCCGGAAATAGTAGTGACCTAAAGAAAGGGGAAAAACCCATTAAGGAGCAAAAACCAAATTGACAAAAGAAGTCGTGTTCTTCTGCGCGGGTTTAGTCGCAGGACTGGCTACGGCCGCGGTTGGTCCTAAATGGCCAACGACATTCACTGTCGGGGTGGGGCCAGCGTTCTTCACTGCCTTAGTCGTGGCTATCGCGATGACGGATAGTTGGCCCCGCCTGAGTCGGGGAATCTGGCGATATGCATTTGCTGCCGTCATTTCTACACTGGCTTACATTCTTGCGCTGGTCACGTTCTCGGGATTGGGAGGCTACTCTCCCGAACTGTTCGGTGTGCATAGGTCGAACGACATCAGTGACTTCCATGCTGATGTATGGATCGGACTTTTGGCGGCATCCTTAGTCGCGGCAATTTTTACCGAGTTTGTCGCTTATGTACTGACGAACCGATGGAGCAATGTTGTGCTGGCTTGTCTTGTAAGCGCTGGCGCTCTTTCAGTAGTCGTGACGTTCACGGGCATGAGGCTGGTGAAACTCACTTTAACTACCATGCCGATGCTGTACCACTGGTCCTTCTTGGGCATTCTCTTCTCGGTAGGCGAAGCGCTCTTCTGCGCTCTTATCGGAGCACAAATCTTGAGGAGTTCTCGCCCAACAAGTGGGCACTTACAACCCTGACGCTCCCGAATGAACGAGACCTACACCTACGACGCAGAAAGCCAAATCAAAACAGGCGGGTGGAGCACCGTTAAAGGGGTGAGACACTCTTGGGTGGCGGGTGGAGCACCCTTAACGAGGTGAGACGCTCTCGGGTGCCGCACCCTTGGTATTTGGTTTTCCAAGGGTGCGTGTTTTGACTTTTCCACACATTTCCACAGTCTCACCAAACCGTCTCAATCCCTCCAACTCCCTCAACCCTCTCGACTTCCGCCACTCCTATTCGAATCCGCGCCTCCCCATTCGAATGACCTACTCAGTACACTCACATATTAGTTGACAATCCGCCAATACCCTGCTACCATGCCCTATGTTTCGCTCGCGAACCCAGCCCACCTGCTCCGATCTCTACTCGTTTTCCGTTATTCGTCTTGGTCTCCCCACTCGTCACTCAACGCTCGCCACTGTCCCTCTGTCTCCTTTCGTCGCGATTCTTGACGCCGCGTCAAGCATAAGTCCTGTGTTTGCCACTCTTACAAAACAGGATTATGTACTTGAAAAAAGGAAGAAAGCGGCGCAGCGGTACCGTCAGAAGGTGCCGCAAATGACCATTGCTATCGCCTTTAATTGTATAGATGGGATTGTTTTGTGCACGGATTCCTACGAGGGCGATGGGGTGAATAAGCGTTTTGTGCCTAAGATTTGGACCCATCAGGTCGGAACGAGTTGGGGGGTAGCGGTTGCCAGCGCCGGAGAGGCTGATTTGGCTGATACATTCACTAAAGAATTGCCGGAAGTCCTCGGAAACGGCGAATTTGATCGACCGTCTGTGCTTTCTAAGGTTAGGGGCGCGATTGCCGAAATAAGATCGTCCTACCCCGACAGCCAGCTTTCAATGTTATTAGGACTGTTTTCCAAGCAATCAGCTACGCAGCCAGTTCCAACTTGCGAGTTATTCCGCAACATGGACCGTAGCTATCATCTTGGGCCAGTTACGCAGTTCGAGGCAATTGGTATCGGTGGCCATCTCTCGCATTTTCTCATTGGGAATATTCACAAACGAGGGATGTTCATGGAAGAGGCGGTCAGGCTGGGCATATTCGCAATCGCCCGAACCAAGGATTACGTCGAAGGCTGCGACGGCCCAATTCAAGTCGTTACACATCAAAGAGGCGGCGCATTTTGGGTGTGGAGCGCACAGGGAGAGGTAGATAAGATTGAGGCTCTTTATAGGAAGGAAGATTTACAGAAGGCGATAAACGACTACTGGGGCGTCAAGCGGTCAACTTCTCAAAAGTCATAGTTGGAGCCGTAACCATATGGCGCAGGGTATCGACAAACAGATCAGAACGCTTCCGGCGATTGAAGCGAAACTCCATTTCTTCAAGATAGGCCGGAAGATGCTTGGCGCTGATTCTGTGCCATGTTCCCATGATCCCACGCTTCAGAAGCGAGAAAGCCGATTCCACGGTGTTTGTGTGAATGTCTCCCATGACGTACACGCCCGAACTGTGGTTAATCTTTTTGTGGTTCGTTCTCTTGGCCTTCCGCATGGCAGCATCGTTTGCGGACGCATCATCGGTGAAAATGACTTCCACATCCTCACTGATATTCTCGCGGATGTACTGTGCGAGCGTGCTGCCCTTGGCGTCTCTGGCATGGAAGAAGCGGAGATCGCCATTGCGCTTGCGGATGCCGACAACCACTTCTTTGTTGTCCATACGAGCGATGCGGCCCTTGCCCTTGTTCCATCCGCCGACGTAGGTAACGTCCATCTCGACCTTGCCATCCAACGTCGGTTTGTCGGTTTGCGCCATTGCGTGTCGGATGCGGTGACAAAGGTACCAAGCCGTCTTGTAGCTCATTCCGACCGTGCGCTGGATCTGGCAGGCAGACATGCCCTTCTTCGCCTCACAGAGGAGATGCGCAGTCAGAAACCACTTGCCGAGGGGAAGATGGGAGTCGTTGAACACGGTGCCGGATGTAACTGAGAACTGGTAGTCACAATCCTTGCAGTAGAAGAGTTGCTTCGCGGTGTCCAGCTTGACCACGGGGCCTTTGCAGCGCAGGCATTGTGGGCCTTCGGGAAAGCGTAGGCGAACGAGCAACTCGCGGCACTTATCTTCGGTGCCGAACAGGGTGTTTATATCAACTAGGTTCATAGGAGCGCTCCATGACGATTGAAACAAAGAAAACCGTAGAACCCTCTGATATTGGGGCTTGCGAGTTTGTTTGCCGCAAATGCAGAGCAAAAACCACGCGCCTGCTGAATGCTGACTTCAATCTCCCCATGGCTTGTGGTAACTGCCAAGCCCCGTGGATTAGCGAGGGGCAGGAGAAGCATGATCTGGAGATTTTTCTGCAATTGCTGAGGCGGTACGCATCCGACAGCCGCCCCTACGTGTTGCGACTGGAAATCAAGGGGCTCGAAAATGGATGAAGGAAGAAAAAAACTCTTGGAGAAGGTTCCGACGCGGAAACTGCTTGCCTCTATCAAGAGGGACATGCGGAAACTGGCCACCACCGCTAAACCTAAGCCGAAGAAGTAATTGGCGTCCATAAGAGGATTACACCATGAAGCCTAGCTTTTGTCAAGTAAATAATCCTGTTACAAAAAACACCCGGGGTGGGGTGTACTCATCTTTCTCCACAAACTCCGCGCACAGCGCCTCGGCCCCGCCCGATCCGCTCGACTCCTGTCGTCGTCCACAAGCCACTATCCCCTTTAAAATCCGCACTTACGAAAAACACGCCCGTAACTCCTGTAGAATCCGCACTTCCAAAACACAGGACTTAAAACCCTTTAGAATGAACACTTACAGAAAAACCCCCAGGGGGGAGGGGGCTCCCGAAACTGTGCGAATCACAGCCAAACTTTCGATTGACCGCCCTTTCAATCCGGTTAAGATGCATTCCTTGAACGCGCGCCCATCTCCGAATGACTCCGCGCCGCCATCTATAATGCCCCCACTCCTCCGCACCCTCCGTCTCCGCGACCTGTTTTTGCTTTTCGTCGGCTCGGTCATCGGCTCCGGCATCTTTCTGACTCCCGGCTTGATCCTTCGCCAGCTGGACGGCTCCGTCGGCTTCTCTCTTCTCGTTTGGATCGTCGGCGGCGTCCTTTCTCTTCTTGGCGCTCTCACCTACGCCGAGCTTGCCGCCACCAATCCCGAAGCTGGCGGCCTGTACTGTTTCATTCGCGACGGCTTTGGCCGCGTTTCCGCTTTTCTTTACGGCTGGTGCCTGTTCCTCGTCATCGCCAGCGGCTCTGTCGCCGCACTCGCCCGCGCCTTCACGGAGCACCTTGCCGAAATCATTCCTCTCTCCCCCATCGGCAAGACCGTTCTCTCCGTCGTCATGATCGCCGTCGTCACCGCCGTCAACGTCTGGGGCACCCGCAAGAGTTCCAACCTCCAGAATTGGACTACTCTCGTCAAAGTCGGCATCATCGTCATTCTCAGCGCCATCCTGCTTTCCCTTGGCCGCCATGCAGGCGATTTGCCCCCCGCCCTCGGCTCTTCCCAACACGGCCTCGGCCTGCTCTCCAATTTCGGCCTCGCCATGATCGCCGTTCTTTGGGCCTACGAAGGCTGGCAGTTCGGCACTTACAGCGCCGGCGAGGTCGTCGATCCCCAAAAGGCTTTTCCGCGCGCTTTTCTGTTCGGCTCGCTCACACTCGCGGGTCTCTACGTTATCGCGGTAATCGCTTACCTCGTCGCGCTCGGCCCCGCCGGCGCTACCGCCAGCAATACCATCGCCGCCACGGCCATCGGCGTCGTCCTTGGCCGCAAAGCCGAAATCATCGTCGCCCTTACCATCCTCATCTCCACGTTCAGCGCCGCCAATAGCGTCATCCTCACCGCCCCTCGCGTTTTCTACGCCATGGCAAATGACAATCTCTTCTTCAAGAAACTCGCCGAGGTCCATCCGCGCTTTCACACGCCCGCCGCCGCCATCGTCGCGCTGGGCGCGTGGTCCGCGGTGCTGGCGTGTGCCGGCAAATTTGCCGAATTAATCGGCGGCGTCATCTTCATCGGCTGGATTTTCTACGGACTCGGCGCCGCCGCCATTTTCCCGCTTCGCCGCGCTGCCAAGGGCTCAGCGATCCCCTATCGCGTCCCCGGCTATCCCTGGACGCCTCTGCTCTTCGTCCTCGCTGCCGCCGCCATCGTCGGCAACGCCATCGTCGTGCCGTTCCTCGATCCCAAACAGTTTATTAACCTGGCTATCGCCATCGCGCTTTTTGGCCTCGGCCTCCCCGCCTATTTCTTCTGGCGCAAACGCGCCGTCGCCACTTAACTCGCGGTGGCTTTCACCAAAATGCGTAAGCAAACGAGCTTCTTCGGGCCAGATGCTCTCCCGGCCAGTTCGCTCAGAATTTCCTTCGTAGGGGCACAGCATGCTGTGCCCGTCTTGAAGCTGTGCCACACTTGCGGCTGCGCCCGTCTCGAAGCTGTGCACACTGGGCATGCCCGTCTTAAGGCTATGCCCCTTTCGAGGCCTGCGTATTCTTGTTTCGGAAAATTCAATCATGCGGATGCAAGGTCAGCATTCTCAGTGCCACCTCACGGTGATGGCGAGCCTGCTCGCTCCCGGGTCCGTTGGGCTGCAATCTCAAGTAAATATCCAAGTCCGCTATCTCTGCGCGATAGTCGTCTTTGCTCGCAGCCACATCCGCCAGCGCAAGATAGGTTCCCGCGAACCTCGGGTTGCGGAGCAGAGCCTCTCGCGCGCTTTTTTCTGCTTCGTCCGGCCGGTTGAGCTGCACAAGTGCTTTGCTCAGGATTACGTAGCCCTCCGGTGCAACGTCCTCGATTTCCAATCCTTTCCGGACGATTTTCTCAGCCTCGGCTGCCTTTCCTTCCTGGCACAACAGGTAGCCATATCCGAACTGCGCGAGGGCGTACCGCCCGTCGCTGAGATCAATCGACGCCTGGAAGGCCCTCATTCGCCTCATCAAAGCGCCCCAGCGCTGCATTCGCCACGCCGATATTGTAGTAAGCCTCGAAATACCCTGGGAACGCTTGCGTGGCCTTTGTGAAGTGGCTCAGACTCCCGGCAGGATCATTCTTTCCCAGCCGCTCTAATCCCTTTTGGAATTCATCCCGCGCTTTGCCGGGGATTTTCAACTCTCTGACGGATACCGTGTAACGGCTCTGGCGAATGGCCCCCGATTTGGACTTTAGGTACAACACCAGCTTCGAGGATGGCCCATCAAGCTGCGCGCTGGTCTGCGCCGCTTCGTACCCTTCTTCATCGACCGCGATTTCGTACGTACCCCGCGGAAGGTTTTGCACTTTGAAGCGACCCTCTAAGTCCGTCAAAACGCTGCGAAATATCCCCGCTACGCGCGATTTCAGGCTCACCGCCACCTGGCTCGCGGGTCGCTTGTTCGCGTCCAGCAGCACGGTCCCAGAAATCTCTCCATCTCCATTCTCAAACTTGGAGATTTGCGCCCTTGCGTCGGGCGTCCAAGCGATCAGTGTTAGGTTAAGGAAAAAGTTCAGAAGCAGGATCGGCAGGAACTTTGCCCGCCGGCGTGACTTCTCGACTCTCGACACTTCCAGCTGCATCTCGGCCTACTGCGCACTCTTGAGGGGGGCCTCGGGAGATTTGGCGGTTGCGGGGGTTAATCCGTGCGGTCGCTAACAGCTACTTCCATCACTCAGTCCCAGGCTGCGTTCTTGGTTTCGCCAGCGCCGCCGGTGCACCTTAACGCCTCGATGCCAACCGTCGCGTGCAGAGCCATATTCTTCCAAAAGAAAATTCCTTGTCTGTCTCATTTTGCACATCGTCTCAAAACATTCCAAACCTCCGCCCCAGGGGTCGTAAGCTATGCCGTCATCGTGCGGCCGGCTGGTGCGGCCCGGGAGAAGTGAGAGGTAGCAGTTAAGGAAAAACGCACGTTAAACGAAAATAGAAATTGCGAAATTACAGCAAGTGCTTGATGGCCTTTGAAACCTCTTGCTCATGGAAGGGTCCGCGAATGATCTTCACTTCTTTGGCGTCTCGCGTCACCAGGACACTCACCGGGAGGCCGCCTTCAAAGCCTAATTTTCGCGCAATTTCCTGACTGCCTAGTAAGACCGGGAAGTTGATGGAGGTGGAGGAGCCATCAACGGCAAATTGCTCTGTTTGCACGAAATTCCTGACGGATTCCTCGCCTTGATCGTCCACGGAGATGGCGACGACGGTGAACCCTTTTGATTCGAATTTCTGTTGCAGTTTGATGAGGTCTGGCATCTCGTCGCGGCAACGGGGCACCAAGTCGTCCAGAACTGATCAGAACCACTTTGCCGTTAAATTTCTTCATATCCACCCAGCTTCATCGACTGCCGGCAAGACCGCGTGCGGCATGGGCTGATCCATGTCGAGATATTGCTTGAATCCTCCCGGAAGCCTCCGTGAACAAAGAGAGATTGGGACGAAAATAACGAAGGCAATGACGATGGAGATGAGCGATATCATTAAGAAAAAAAGCGCTTTTTTCATACAGGTGTCCGAATTCGCGCGGCCTCGGATGTGGAGGATGAGGTACAACCCATCGATAAGACCAGCCTAGCGCAAGCCGAGGGGATTCGAAAAAATAGGTGGCTTCGGTTGTCGAAAGAGTTTGGTATAGCGAACTCGACCAGGATGGCCAGCCCGCCGGTGCTTTGTCATTGGCAGCCAATTCGATGACCTGGGAATGGCCCCACGGAATCTGCCCTTCGCCCTGCTGGTACACTACATCGCGAAATGAGCTCGCCCTATTGCAACGTCGCGCTGGCGGTCCCCCTGCGGACGACGTTTACCTACGCCGTGCCGGAAGCCTTGCGCGATGCGGTTCAGCCGGGCAGCCGCGTCCTGGTTCCCTTTCGCAAGAAGGCCATGGTGGGCGTGGTCGTCGAAATGGCGGACGAGGCGCCGGCGAAAGCAAAGATCCGCGAGATTACGAAGGTGATGGAATTTGGCCCGGCGCTCACTCCCAAGCTGATCGAGCTTGCGCGATGGATCGCTAACTATTATCTCGCACCCATCGGAGAGGTGTTCCGGGCCATGTTGCCTCCCGTTACGGAATTGAATTTGCGCCGCGAGATTATTTTGACAGCAGAGGGGCGCAGCGCGGCCGAAAGTCTAGGTGGTGGCGAACTTTCGCACGGCTTGACCGCCGCGGAAGCCGCGTTTCTCGAAAAAACCAATGCAAAGAAAGGCCCAGTCCCGTTCAACTTTGCAGCGAAAATGGGCATTTCCTCCGCGGCCCTGCAACGGCTGCAACGGCTCGGATTGATCGAAGTTCGAGAGACTTTACGCGACATAAAGAGAAAATCGCACACGATCGTGGCGTGGAAAGGCTTTGCGGACAAAACAGAAAAACCACTCAAAGAAAAAGAAGAACAAGTCCGAGCGCTGCTGGAAACCGAGCGCGGTCCCCTGCCAATCGCGCAACTCCTCAAGCTCGCGCAGGCTTCGCGGAGCCTGGTTGAGCGCATGCTTTCGGAAGGCTTGCTCGAATCCTGGGAAGAACCGCTGGATTCGGCCGAAGATCCGTTCGACACCGGGATACATGCCGCCCGCCCATGCGTTGAATGAAGAACAAGAGAGCGCGATGAAAGCAATTCGCGCGAGGTTTGAGCTGGGCGAATTCGGCGTGCAGTTGCTTCACGGCGTGACGGGCAGCGGAAAAACGGAAGTCTACTTGCGTTGTGTGCAAGAAACACTCGCTCGCGGGAAAACAGCAATTATCCTCGTCCCGGAAATCGCGCTGACTTTGTGGATTGGCCGCCAATGCCGTTCGTGGTTTGGGGCGAAGTACGAAGGGGTCGCGGTTTTGCATTCCGCGCTGAGCGACGTTGAGCGCGCCCGTGAGTGGTGGCGGGTCCGCAACGGCGAGGCCCGCGTCGTGGTTGGCACGCGTTCCGCAGTATTTGCGCCGCTGCAGAATCTCGGCCTGATTATCGTCGATGAAGAGCAGGAAAATAGTTACAAACAGGAAGAGACGCCGCGCTATCACGGCCGCGACGTGGCCATTGTTCGCGCCAAGAGCGAAGGCGCAGCTCGCGCTGCTCGGTTCGGCGACTCCCTCGCTCGAAACCTATCACCACGCGCGCAGCGGAAAATACGACTTGCTCACCATGTCCTTGCGCGTGGAAAATCGTTCGCTCGCAAGCGTGGAAATTATCGACATGCGGGAGGATTTTCAAAAAACGCACCAGTCCAGCCCCATTTCCTCGGCGCTCCATGCGGGAATCCAGGAATGCCTTGCGGCTGGAACGCAGGCGCTCGTGCTCATCAACCGGCGCGGCTATTCCTGGTCGGTATTATGCCGCAGTTGCGGCGCGAGCGTGCAGTGCGTGAACTGCAGCATCTCGATGACGTATCACAAGAGCCGCAACCGCCTGGAATGCCATTACTGCGGCTCCATCCAGCAAGTGCCAAAGCAGTGCCCAAAATGCCAGTCGAAATATGTTTATTTTTTTGGCGAAGGCTCGGAGCATCTCGAGGAGAGATTGCGCAAGGAATTTCCGGGTGCGCGAATCGCGCGGCTCGACCGCGACACGCGCGAACGAAGCGGCAATATCAGGAAACGCTCGGCGCATTTGCCGGAGGAGCGCTGGACATTCTGGTCGGCACGCAGATGCTTGCCAAGGGGCACGATTTTCAGCGCGTCACGCTGGTGGGCGTAATCTCCGCGGATTCTTCGTTGAACATGCCCGACTTTCGCGCGGCGGAGCGCACCTTCCAATTGTTGACGCAAGTGGCGGGGCGCGCGGGACGCGGCGAATTGCCGGGGCGCGTGCTGATTCAGACGTACTATCCCGAGCATTACGCGATTCAAGACGCCGTGAAACAGGATTACGCTTCGTTTTTCGAGCGCGAAATGCATTTCCGCAGAATGATGGCGTATCCGCCGCTCACCTCGCTGGCGAATGTGATCGTGCGGGACACCAGCCTGGAAAAAGCGATTCTACTTCTCACGCAAGCTTTCTGAATATTTTTCTCCACACGATGGACATACCGTGCGTATCCTCGGGCCCGCGACTGCGCCTCTGGCGCGCTTGAAAAAAGAGCATCGCTTTCAATTCTTGCTGAAATCGCCGAAGCGCTCGATCCTGACGAAACTGCTGAGCGGAGCCATGGCGTACTGCGACGCGCAAGAAATTCCGCAGACGGCCGATTTTGGTCGATATGGATCCTTTGAGTTTGCTTTGATTTTTCGAATTGAACAGGTTAGCGGCTGATCAGAAAAATACCGGCGAAGATGGAAATGATTCCGACCCACTGCCAGCGCGAAATATGTTCCCGCAGAAAAATCGCTGCCAGGCCGACGGTCACAGCTCCATAAAGAGAGGCCAGCACGCTCACCACGGCGACTTGCTCGATCTGCATTCCGTAATTGCTCATCACAAACGCACAAGTGTCCAGCGCGCCCATGCCGGCGAGCCAGATTGGGATCGGTCCGGCCCGGCGCAGAGAAATGGGCTGCCGCAGACAAAGGATGACAAGCGTGGTAAGAATAGAGGACGTCAGACGAATCATCCACACCGTCGCGGCATAGCCCACGGCCGGAACGATTCGCGTACCAAGCAGCCAAAACAAAAAACCAAAACCCGTCGCCGAAAGGAGCGCCCAAGCGACTCCGCTTCGCATTCTTCCAGGTGGTGACGATCGCTGCGATGGGATTGTCCTTGCGGGAATCTCCATCGCTCCGCCCGGCTGGCGTCTTTTCGCCTCCGGCGACGAAAGCAACTCCGGCAACAATGAGTGCAATTCCGGCGATGCGCGTTCCCGTCAGATGCTCGCCGGTGAACAGGGACAATGCGAGCGTGAGCGCGGGATAACTTGCAGAGAGCGGAGCAACGACCGACATCTTGCCTAGTTCGAAAGAACGGTAGAGCGAGAGCGTTGCAATTCCATTGAGGAAGCCGGCAAGCGAGCCCCAGGCCCACGGATGCCAGCCGGAGCCATCAAACAAGTGGCCCCATCCACCGGCCCAGGGCAGGAAAATACTGAGCAGAATAAATCCCGCCAATTGCATGTACAGGCTGGTTCTGAGGGCGCCGATTCGGCGGGTGGCAAAGCGAGCGACGAAATCCGAGCTGCCCCAAAAGGCGGCCGTGAGAAGGCCCAGCAAAATTCCCATGACGGATTACGAGGACTTGCCGGCCTCGGCGGACTTGCCTTTCCTGGCTTCGAGGCCGAGAACTGCCATAACTTTTTGCAAATCTTTCCAGACTTCGCTCTTGGCGCTGGGATTGCGCAGCAAGTAGGCGGGATGATACGTGGCCATCAATTTTCGTCCGCGAAATTCGAGCCACTGCCCGCGGAACTGGGAGATGCCACGAGCGGTTTGCAATAGAGTCTGGGCTGCGATGGCCCCGAGACAGACAATTACTTTTGGCGCAATCGCGTCAATTTGCCGCAACAAGAATGGAGAACACTCCGCGACTTCATCTTTTTCCGGAGCGCGATTCTCCGGAGGACGGCACTTCACGACATTGCAGATGTAAACATCTTTTCTTTGCAAGCCCATCGCTTCGATCATTTGCGTGAGAAGTTTTCCGGCGCGGCCGACGAAAGGAAGACCCTGCATGTCTTCATCGTGCCCAGGGCCTTCGCCGACAAAAACCAGCTCGGCATTGGGATTGCCGTCGCCGAAAACGATGGTGTTTCGTGTTTTGTGCAGTTTGCAGCGCGTGCATTCGCCGAGATCAGTGCGAATCTTGAGAAGCGTGTCGCCGGGAACTTTGTCAAATGTTTCGAAGAGTGACGGCCCCGCGGGGACCGGCAACGGATCGAACTTCGGCGCAACTTGGGTGGGGACGGCTCGCGGCGCGGATTGCGCGGCTCTGGACAATTCCGGTTTTCGAACGGTTTTTGGCAAAGCCGCATCCTCGAAATAGATTTTTTGGGGAGCAGGTGCTTCGAACGAGACCGAGATCGGCGTGACGGCTGCTTGAGCATGCGAGGCGCCGCGGTCTTTGTAGAAGAGACGAATGCCGAGATCTTCGTACAAGCTCAATCGTGCGGAAAGTTTTTTCTGGAGAGCCTCGGGGATGCGCTCGGACATGCTACGCATCATACAGGAGAATGCTGGACGGTGCGGAGAGTTTGCAAGCGCACAACTTCATCGAGGATGCGCTGGGCGACTTCGCTTTTGCTCAACTTCGGGAGAGCCAGATCGCGGCCATCGCGCGAAAAGAGAGTGACGACGTTTGTGTCGAGGTCGAAACCGGCGCCTTCGGCGGTGACGTTATTCGCGATGATAAGATCGGCATTTTTCGCGGTTAACTTTTTTCGCGCGTTTTCCGCGACATGATCCGTCTCCGCAGCGAACCCCACGATGAGCCGGCCGCCTTTGGCCCGCGCGGCTTCGGCCAAAATATCCGGCGTGGGCTCGAGGCGAATCGTCAGCGGCTCCTTGCTTCTCTTCATTTTTTCGGCTTGCGTTTCGGCGGGGCGATAGTCGGCGACGGCTGCGGCGAAGATCGCGATAGTGGATCCAGGAAGGTATTCGACCACGGCACGGCGCATTTCTTCGGCGGTCCGAACGGCGACACGCTCGACGCCTGGAGGCGTCTCCAAATTTACAGGTCCGCTTACAAGAAAAACTTTCGCGCCCCGGCGGGCTGCGGCTTCGGCGACGGCGTAACCCATTTTTCCTGAGGAGCGATTCGTCAAATAGCGCACGGGGTCAAGGTCTTCGCAGGTCGGCCCGGCGGTGATCAAAATGGTCTGGCCTTGCAAATCCTGATGGGCGTGGAGCGTCTCGCGAACCGCCGCGACAATTTCCTGCTGTCCGGCGAGGCGGCCGGCGCCGGTCATTCCGCACGCCAGGTAACCTTCATCAGGGTTGACGATTTTCACGCCGCGGGTCCGCAGCTTTTCGACGTTTTCCTGCGTAGCGGCGTGGTTCCACATGTTGACGTTCATGGCAGGCGCGACGATGACCGGAGCCGTGGTGGCCAAGTAAAGCGTGGTGAGAAAATCGTCGGCGATTCCGCGGGCGAATTTCGCGAGGATGTCCGCAGTCGCAGGAGCCACGAGGAGCAGATCGGTGCGCTGGGCCACGGCGATGTGCTCGATGGCACTTTCGAGATTGGCTTCGCCGCCCTCCGATTTTTCAAACAGGTCAGTGATGACTTTTTGTCCGCTCAGCGCGGCAAAGGTCAGCGGAGTGACAAACTCCCGCGCGCCGCGCGTCATGACGACTTGCACGCTGAACCCATCTTGTTGGAGAAGGCGCACCAGCTCGGCAGCTTTGTAAGCCGCCACGCCGCCGGTCACGCCAAGCGTGATTCGCATCGATTCCTCAGCGGCGACTTACTTGCGCCGTTTGTTGCCGTCCTTGTCTTCGTCGATCGAAGACGGCTCGGTGAATTCGTACTCGATCAAGCCGTGCTCGAGTTCTTCGCAGGCGATGCGAGTCGCCTTAAGTGTTCTTGGGTTTTCAATGAGCGACGGAGCGCCCGCCATAATCTGGCGCGCGCGCCTCGCCGCAAGGACAACGTATGCGAACTGGCTCTCCGGAGCTTTTGTCTGCACAGTCATTTCAGTCTTTCCCTCCAAACGATGCCAGAAGTTCTTCCACTCGAATCCTGCGCCGAGCGGCGGAACAGCGAATCGCCATCACAATGGCTTGCGCTTCGCGGCCCGCTCGTTCGACATCCTCGTTCACGACGCAATAGTCGTAATACCGCCCAAACGCCGCAATCTCATCGCGCGCCTTCGCCAAACGCCGCGCAATTTCGTCATCGGAATCCTGTCCGCGGCTGCGGAGCCGCCGCTCCAATTCTGCGCGGGAGGGTGGCAAAATGAAAATCGCCACCGACTCCGGAAGCTTCTCCTTTACTTGCGCCGCGCCTTGCACATCAATCTCGAGGACGAGGTCGAGACCCTTCTTGCGAGATTCCTCGAGCCATTTTTTCGGCGTGCCGTACGAGTGTTTGCCGAAGACGCGCGCATACTCCAAAAACTCGCCGCGCGCGACCATGGCATCGAATTCCGCTTCCGTGACAAAATCATAGCATTTCCCAGTGGCTTCGGTCGCGCGGCGCGACCGGGTGGTACATGAGATCGAAGGCATCGTCCCCGGCAAGTCCAAAATTCTCTGCACCAGCGTCGATTTCCCCGATCCCGATGGCCCCGAAACAATCAGCACCAGCGGCGCAAGCTCTCTCTCCGTGCTCATTCGATGTTCTGCACCTGCTCCCGCAGTTTTTCAATCTCGGCCTTGATTTCAGAGCGCGAGGCCAGTGATGGCCAGCGCTTCACTTTCGACGCCGGGCGTTTTCGATAGAAGCGTGTTTGCCTCGCGATGCATTTCCTGAAGGAGAAAGTCCAGCTTCTTCCCCATTTCGCCCGCGCCGTCCAGCAGTTTTGCAAATTGCTGGAGATGGCTGCGCAAGCGATCTAATTCTTCGCTGATGTCGCCGCGTTCCGCAAGCAGGGCAGCCTCTTGCGCGAGCCGCGCCGGATCGATGGCCGTGCCGCCGAGCAATTCCTTGAGGCGCGTTTCCAAGCGACGCGCAAAGACTGGACGAAGCGTGGCGGCGAGTTCGCGGACTTTTTCTGTCTGCGCGCCGATGCGCGTCAAACGCGCGCGCAAATCCTCGATCAAATGCCGGCCTTCGGCGCGCCGCATATCATCCAATTTGAGAAGGGCTTCGAGCAAGCAAGCGTCCAGCGCGTGCCCGAGGCGTTCTTGTTCGTCTTCCGCTTCCGGTACGGCGGCGGAGAGGCCAGCAATGACGCCGGGCAAACGCAAGATAGCGACGACATCGACGTCCGCTGCCGCTCTGGACTGTTGGCGGAACTCTTCGGCGACGCGCATGTAGGTCTGCGCGAGTTCGCGATTCACTTGCACTGGCGCGGCAGCTGCGGGATCGACGTTCACATGAACCTCGACGTGGCCGCGGTGAATGCGCTCTCGCAGGACCTGCCGCAGGCGCAGTTCATACAGGTCAAAACCTTCGGGAAGGCGGAGCTTCAGATCCAGGAAGCGGTGGTTGACGCTTTTGATGCTGACACGAACAGCCCAGCCGTTTTGTTCGTTCCGTGCCTGAGCATAGCCGGTCATCGATAAACATTCGGCGACCTTTTTTGGTGAAAGAGATGATTGGGTCATAAGTGTTCCGCAGGCGCCGTTACATTTACGGGCGCAGTTTGTGCCGGCGCGAGAACGTCGTCATCCGCAAATTGCAAATCGTGCAGGCGAGCATAGGTTCCGCCGTGCGCCATGAGTTCGGTGTGCGTGCCGCTTTCGCGGATCTGGCCGTCTTCAAGCACAAGAATCTTATCCGCACGGCGAATGGTTGCCAAACGATGCGCGATGACAAAAGTGGTGCGGCCGACCATCAGATTGGCGAGAGCTTTCTGCACATACATTTCGGACTCGGCATCCAGTTCCGAAGTTGCTTCGTCGAGAATGAGGATGGGCGAGTCTTTAAGTATGGCACGCGCGATGGCGATGCGCTGCCTTTGGCCGCCGCTCAGGCGGGTTCCGCGTTCGCCGATCACAGTGTCATATTGCTGCGGCAATTCCGTGATGAAATCGTGGGCCAGCGCGGCTTGGGCGGCGGCAACAACGCGGTCCTTGGGAACACTGGTCAGGCCGTAACAGATGTTGTTCCACACCGTGTCGTGGAAAAGAATATTTTCCTGGGCGACCATGGCGATTTGCTCGCGGAGGGAGCGGATCGTAACTTCACAAATATCCACGCCATCGATTCGAATGGAGCCGGAAGTCAGCTCGTAGAACCGCGGAAGCAGATTTACGAGGGTAGTTTTGCCCGCGCCGCTTGAACCGACAAGAGCGACGACTTCGCCCTTGCGCGCCGCCAGGCGGATTTTTTCGAGTATGACGGCGGAGCCGTTCTCGTAGGCAAAACCAACGTTATCGAACTCGATGAGCTCGGAAAAGGGAGCAAGCGATCTTTGCGCCTGGCTGCTCCAACTTTTCTTCCGGGCGGTCCAAGTAGGCAAAGACCTGCATGCTCGCGCCCTGTGCGGCCTGAAACTGCTGATAGACATAGCCCATGCGCTTGAGCGGAATGTAGGCGCTAAACAGCGCAAAAACAAACGCGAAAAAAGTGCCGGTGGTCATGTGATGAGTTCTGATCTGATCGCGGGCATAGAGCAGAAGAAGAGGGATGACGACGGCGCCCAGCAAATCCATAATCGGCGGGGTAATCACCGCGGCGCGCACCCAGCGCATGTTATCGCGAAGCAAGCGGCGGGCGGTGTCCTGAAATTTGCGGATTTCAAAATCTTCCATTCCGAAGGCTTTCACGACGCGGTTGCCGGTCGTGGTTTCCTGAAGAATCTGGCTGAGATCGGCAAGACGGGTTTGGCTGTTCTCCGCGGAACGTCTAATTTTCCGGCCAAACTTGCCGACAGGAACGACGACGAGAGGAAGAAGAATGGCGGAGGCGAGGGCCATTTTCCAGTTCATCCAAAAAAGCACGCCGACCAGGACGATCAGGCTGAATCCCTTTTGAAAGAGGTCAGCGAGATATTCGGAGAGAGCCACGCGCGTGCGTTCGACATCATTGATGGTGGCGGAAAGAAGCCTGCCGACGGGATTGTGCTGAAAGAAAGCGATGGGTTGCCGGATGATTTTTGCGTAGACCTGATTGCGAAGATCGGTGACGGCAGCTTGTCCGACATATTGGATTTCGGTGAGACCGAAATATTCCGCGATGGCTTTCGCCATGATACAGAGCGGGCAGCGCAACAGCGAAGAGCGTTGCGACGTTGTGGAGCCCTGATGGCAGAAAATCATTCAGGTAGACGACGCGATTGCCGGGAAGCGTGAAGAGCACCGGTTTCGTGACGAAGACGGAGGGGTTAAGGACATAGTCAACCGCGATCTTGACCATGAAAGCGACCATGCCTTCGGCGAGTGCGACGAAAGCCACTAAGACGACGCCGAGCGAGAGCCGAAACGCGTAGGGCCGGACATAGCTCAAAAGTCTTTTCAATTGTGGTGAAAATAAAGAGGCCACGCCTCAAACTCCCTGGTGATCCTACTTGGTACGCTATTCGCGGCTACACGGCATGTCAAGTTTCCGGGCCGTATGGAAAGTCGAGCTCCATCCAACGGCTCCGAAGTTATTTCTCGATGTCGCGGTGAACGACTTTGGTGGAGAATCCGCGCTTCTCGAGGGATTTTTTAACCTGTTCGGCGAGCATAACGGAGCGGTGCTTTCCTCCCGTGCAGCCGAAGGCAATGGTCAGATAACTTTTGCCTTCACGGATGTAATGCGGAATCAGGTAGGCGAGAAGGCTCTCGATGCGGCGGAGAAATTCTCCGGTTTGAGGAAACGAGCGAATGTATTTTTGGACTTTGGGATCCTGGCCCGTGTAGCGGCGCAGGCCGGGCACAAAGTGCGGATTGGGCAGAAAGCGCACGTCGAAAACGAGGTCGGAGTCCGACGGGACGCCGTACTTATAGCCAAAACTGACGACGGAAACGAGCATGGGACGCGTGTCGGGATTCTTGAAGCGCTCGGTGACAAAGTGACGAAGTTCGTGGACATTGAACTGTGTGGAGTCGATCACCACGTCGGCGAGCTTGCGAATGGGCTCCATGAGGGCGCGTTCGTGGCGCAAACTTTCGCGAACGGAAAGAGCCTTGCCGAGCGGATGAGGGCGGCGGGTCTCGCTGTAGCGGCGGAGGAGCGCATCGTCGGTGGCATCGATGAAGACCAGGGTGATGGGATGATCCTTGCGAAGATGCTTGAAGAGAGGCGGGAGTTTTTCGAGTTGCACGCCTTCGCGCGCGTCGACCAGCAGAGCGGCGCGCGCAAAGTCGCCTTCGCCGGCGGCATGCAGCTCCGCAAAAATGGGAATCAGTTCGATAGGAAGATTGTCCACGCAGTAGAAGCCCATATCCTCGAAAGCGTGGAGGACGGTGCTTTTTCCCGAGCCTGAGAGGCCAGTGAGGATGACGAGTTGGTGCGCGTCGTGTCTGGTGGGCGGCTTCACGGAAGGCGGCGGCTCAGCTCTTCACCCGGCGCTGGTGGGTGCTGGGGATGCGCATGTCTTCGCGGTATTTGGCAACGGTGCGGCGCGTGACGTGAATGCCTGCGTCATCCAGCTTCTTGGCAATCTGTTCATCGGTGAGCGGCTTCGCGGTGTCTTCTTCTTCAATCATTTTCTTGACGAGGCGCTTGAGGGTGAGGAGCGACATTCCGCTGCCCTCGGGGCCGTTCACGGATTCGCTGAAGAAGGAGCGGAGTTCGAGCACGCCCTGCGAGGTGTGCGCGTACTTGCTGGCAACCGCGCGGCTGACCGTGGAGGGGTGCACGCCGACTTCTTCGGCGACTTCTTTAATCATCATGGGCTTGAGCGCGTCCGGGCCGTGGTCGAGAAATTCGCCCTGGCGGGCGATGATGGATTGGCAGACGCGCAGGATGGTGTGCTTGCGCTGCTCGATATTTTTCATCAGCTGAATGGCGGCGGTGAAGCGTTCCTTGACGTAGTTGCGCACGTCGCGGTCGGCGGCGTCGCGGGCAAGCAGACGCCGGTAGGTGGGGCTGAGGCGGAGCTGCGGCATGTCGTCTTCATTCAAGAAGACTTGCCACTGATCATCCACTTTGCGGAAATAGACGTCGGGTTCGACGAGACGCGGCTCGGTTTTGTTGTAGCGCAGGCCGGGCCGGGGATCGAGCTTCTTGATGACTTCCAGGGAGCGCTTGATGACCTCGAGCGGACGGTTCAGAGCGCGGGCAATTTCCTTCAGCTGGTTCGACTGCACCTGCTTCAGATGTTCGGAAACGATTTGCTGGGCCAGAGTGTTCTGCGGATCGAAGGCTTTCAGCTGCAGAAGGAGGCATTCGCGCAAATCGCGCGCGCCGACGCCGATGGGATCGAAGTCCTGGACGACGGCGAGGGCATCATCGAGATCGTCCTGGGAGTATTTGCCGTTCTGGGCGAGTTCCTCGATGGAGGCGGTCAGATAGCCATTCTCATCGAGATTGCCGATGATGCTTTCGGCGAGCTCTTTCACGGTTTCGGAGCAGATAGTGACGCTCAATTGCCAGGTCGAGATGGTCGGTGAGACCGCTGGGGGAGGAGAGGAACTTTTCGAAGGAGGGCCGCTCGGAGACTTCTCTTTCCTGGGATTTACCGCCGTCACCGCCACTGTCCAGATACTGGTTAAAAAAGCTGCCGACATCGAATTCGTCAAAGGGATTGGCTTCGGGCTTCTCGGGAACTTTTTCGGTTTCCGCTTTGAGGAAAGTTTCGTCGCTATAGTTGTCGCTCTGGGTGGCTTCTTCGCTGAGCTCTTCGAGGACGGGATTGGCAATCATCTCCTGGTTGATCATCTCGCGCAGTTCGAGGCGGTTCAGCGCGAGGACGCTCACCATCTGCACGAGGCCGGGCGTCAGAATCTGCTTCTGCGCCACTCTTAGGTTGAGCTTGAGTCCCTGCCAGGCCATGGTCGGTTCCGATTATCCCCTCAAAGTCTCCTGTTTCGAAGTTTTAGTTCAGGCGGAAATGATCGCCCAGATAAACGCGGCGCACTTCCGCATCGTTGCTAAGCTCCAGGGCGTGCCCTTAGCCATTATCTTGCCATGATTCACGATGTACGCGCGGTCCGTCACGTTGAGTGTTTCCCTGACGTTATGATCCGTGATCAGAACTCCGATGCCGGAGCGGCTTAAATCCCGGATGATTTCCTGCAGGTCCTTTACGGTTAGAGGGTCGATGCCGGAAAAAGGTTCGTCGAGGAGGATGAAAGAAGGCTGCAAAGTCAGCGAGCGCGCGATTTCGAGGCGGCGGCGCTCTCCACCGGAAAGAGTGTAGGCTTTGCTCGTGCGCACGGTTTCGAGTCCCATTTGTACCAGTAACTCTTCCAAGCGGTCGCGCTGCTGCTCGGGCGTGAGGGGCAGGGTTTCGAGAACGGCGAGCAGATTTTCCTCGCTGGTCAGTTGGCGAAAGACCGAGGGTTCCTGAGGGAGGTAGCTGATGCCACTGCGGGCCCGAAGGTACATGGGAAGGTCGGTGATTTCGTCGCCGTTCAGGAGAACGCGGCCAGAATCGGGCCGGGCAAGACCGACTAGGATATAGAAGGTAGTGGTCTTACCGGCGCCGTTGGGTCCCAAGAGCCCGACGACTTCACCCTGGCCGATCTCCAGCTCAACGTCATCCACGACCTTGCGACCGCGATAAGACTTGCTCAGCTCGACGGCCTGGAGTTTCAGCATACCTCTTCACGAACGGCCGCTCGGCGGCCGCGTCACTTTTCGACTCGGTGCTTCGTCAACGTGCGCGAACCATTTTCCGAGTCGACGATGATCGTATCATCCGCTAAAAAGAAGGTCAATTGACGGCCCGTGGTGGTGCCGGCGAAGCCGTCGTAAATAGTGGGATTTCCGCCGCTCATGACGAATTTGCCGTCGGCTGCGGTGTATTCGCCACGCTCGGCCGTGGCGCGACGGCCGCCCTGATCCACGATGACTCCGCCCGTTCCCACGGCGCGGCTGATCTGCTGCGCGCCGGAATTCGCGGCAGACCCAGTAGAGACGCTTGTGGAAGCGTTGCTGCCGCGCGTGAAGTACAAATCCATCTCGGGAGCGCGGATCCTTTGATCTGGGGATTGCACGATGACATTATTTTTGAGATGGGCGCGGCTCGTGGCGTCGTTGTATGTAAGCGTTCCTGCACTGACGTGCCACAGGACGGCCTTTTTCGCAGACGCCTGCGGTCGCGACTGCCCGTGGGGGAGTGGGTGACTGGGAAAAGACGGCACGTACTTTTCCAACGGCATTCAGTGATTTTTGCTTCGCGAAGGAGTTCGATAGAGTCCGCTTCTAATACGGAATCGCCCTGCCAGAGACGTGCGTGGCCAGTATAGACGGCGCGGCCAGTTTTGGAATTGCCTTGCATGTTGTCCGAGGTGATGTTGGCGGGCACTTGTGCGAGCTGCACGGCATTGCCATTGGGCGAATAATCCGCGGAGCGCACGCCACCCTCCGCGCGGATATCGCCGGTTGTGCCTGTGAACTGAATCCGAGGAGCGCGAGTTTCGGTGGTCGCGTCTCGAGCGATGGCGTGCCCGGTCAAAATTGCGGTCTGCGCAGTGCGAAGGAACGTCGCGTGATCCGCCTGCGCGTTTCGCTCAGCTTCCTTCAACTTCACGTCGCCTTGGAGATCCATCTGGGACCAGCCACCCGAAGCAAGAAGTTGCGCTTCGCCACTATTGGCGCTGGCAGTCTGCGAGGGCGTGGCCTGCGATAGCGCGCTCCGGTTTGTACGTTCCCCTTGGCTTCCAGTTGCCTGGGCTTGCCCTCTGCTCCGAATGCCAGCAGCAGCTTGTCTGCTTGCAATTTTGTTCGAGCGGGTGCAGCGTTTGGTTGCGCGGCCGCATCGGTCCATTCCATACTTCCCGCCGTGAGCGTCTCCGCACTCGTGGGCTTGCCGGCCTGGCCGTCTTTTCCTTCGCTAAACTCCATGCGAAGCGCGCCTGTCTGGAGAATGCGCACCTCGCCTTTTTGTCGGTGCGCGTCTTGAGCAAAACTCCGCCAGTGAGATTCATTTCTTTGGTTTGGTTCAAGCGAGGCCAAAGATCGAGCGAGGCCGCGTCCGCATGAAATTCGTCTTCTTCGAGCTTTCCATGACGGGAACCACGAATACCTCCCGCTCCATCCAGTCGAGCGACCCAGCCTTCTGTTGCAAACAATGCCGTCAACTTGTCTGCATCGAGGAGCATGGTTTCAGCCCCACGTACTGAGGTAAGTTCCGGCGGCTTACCGTTGACGCCTGCCACGGCCAGGAGTCTCCGCGCGCGAAATGTCGAGTCCAACTCAAGCGTAAGTTCTCCGGAGGTCAAACGGGTCGTGCGGGATTGGGCTTCCGCGGGGCCGAGGATGTGGAGCGTTTTGGCATCCCGGCCGAACTCGAGGCTCGTGCCTTTACCTGGACTTCGTCCTCTGGCTCTGATGTCGCGGGTGCTTTGGCTTTAGCTTTTCTTTCGGGACGCTTGAGTTTCAATCCCACATTTTGCAGCAAGCGCAGCGTCCCTTGTTCTGAGTTGTACTCAGCTCCCACAGCAGCGCCATTTCCGTTGGGGAAAGTAAACGTCACGGGCTGATCTGTTACTGCGGTTCCGGTAGCGCGATCGAACTTAACCCCGCGGGTTTGCACATGGACGATTTGCGGTGTTGCTGCGGGGTCCTTCGCCGCGCGGTCGGCATCTTCAGCGCTTTCCAAATCGATCTGAACGTCACCGCTACAACTGATGCCTCCGTTCCCTTTTTCAGCCTGACAGCTCCGCGTTTGCATGGTGTCGCGCCGCAGGCCGGTTTTTCCAAAAATGGTGACTTTCACATTTTCGAGCAAACTGGCTTCCCTATCCTTGAAATCGGTCGATTTTGAGGCTTCGACGGTGAAAATCTTGCGCGGTCCGTCCATTTTGGAGAACGTCAGTCCGCTGGACTGCTTTTCGACGTTGACAGCTGTCGGCGGTGGCGCCTTTCTCCGGTCGGCGATTCGTTGCCATCCGCGCTTCAAATACACTCCCGCCGTCAGGCAAGCCAGCAGCAGCGCTACCGCTGCGGACCAACGCGCATACCGCGCTGCTTCGCTTCTTCGCATGGATTTAGTTAATCAAAAATCTCAGGGACTGTATAGAAGCTGGAGAAAAGAGAGAAAGGCGTGAGAGAAACTATCCGGCGGTTTCGGCTGCGGCCTCGGTTGTGTCCGGCAAGATGCCAATGTTTGCGGCTGCCACGCTATCGCGGCTCGTATTCTTTACCAGGTACATGGCCTCATCGGCCAGGTGCAACAGGCCCTCCTTGGTGCGCGAATCGGTCGGATAAGAGGCCACACCCAGGCTCGGTGTTACGTGGATGCCCAACCCGTCGGCATTGAGCCACACGGATTCGCGGATCAGCTTATGAAGACGGCGTGCCACGTTGAGCGCATTGTCCTTGGAGGTCTGCGGCAAGAGAAGTACGAATTCGTCGCCGCCGTAACGGAACGCGAAATCGATCAGGCGGCAATGAGCTTTGAGAGCGTTGCCAATTTCCGCGAGCAAGCGAGATCCCACGAGATGGCCATGCGTGTCGTTTACTTGCTTGAAATGATCCAGGTCGATGAACACCAGCGAGAATTGGTAGTTGTAGCGTTGCGAACGGTAGATTTCCGTCTCGAGGATGAAGCCCATGTGCCGGGCGTTGTAAAGGCTGGTGCAATCGTCGGTGATGGTCAGCTCGTGAATTCGCTTTACGTGCCGGGCATTCTCGAGGGCGATGGCGGCAAAATCGGAGAGAGCTTCGAGCAGCTTCAGGTCGCGGTCATCAAATCCCTCGGGACCGAGGCAATTGATGAGTTCGATGACGCCGAGGCAAGTGTCGCGGAATTTAACGGGCACGGCCACGATCGATTGCGTTTCCGTCTTGGTCTTTTCGTCCACCTGTCCGAAGAAGCGCGTGTCTTTGCAGGTGTCTGGCACGACCACGGTTTCTCCGTGTTGCGCCACCCAGCCGGCGATTCCCTGGCCCATCTTGATGCGAACGTCTTTCAGCGCTTGGGAGGCCTTGCCGACCGCCAGCTCGAAGTAGAGTTCCTGCTTGGCCTCATCCAGCAACAGCAGCGACCAGTTGTCCGGGCGCAGAAACTCGTCGATTTTCTCCATGATGGTGCGGAGAACCTGGTCGAGCTGCAAGGAAGAGGTAAGCGCCTTCCCCAATTCCTGGAAGACGGCAACTTCGCCCGCTTCGCGTTGATCGCCGGACACCGCGGGATTGCGGCGACGCTCCACGGCTGGAAACTGCTTTACTTCATCCACGCTCGGTTGATCCCCGGTTTGAAAGTTTTACTGGCCAGACTTCGCCGCCCCGGCAGACAACACCACGAGCGCGATTCGAGGCTGGTCCGCGAATCTTTGTCAGTATAGGCGCCTCGCAAAAAGAGGTGCAAGAATCTCGTGGTACAGGCGTGGCTATCTTGCCATCGGCAGGTATGGATGTACAGAACAGCGGCGCTCCGCACAAGAAAAAGGAACTGCAGACGCCGTCACGTGAGACCAAGCAGCCGGACACGCAGTCGTGAAGGGCGCTTGCTGTGGCAACAGGCTGACGCAAAATCTCTCGATCACGAAATAATAGCTGATAGGAACGGATTCCTGCTTCTACTCCATTGTTTGACACTGCTGCGTGACACCGCCTATAGTGCCGTCGAGGGAATTTATGCGCCTTCCGCGGACCGGATTGGGTCACGCGTGGGTGAGCCGTCTATCGGCGACACCTGAGCTGCCTCAGCAGCGGTCTTCAAAAGAAAAGGGGCGCCCGCCGCAGCCGGCTGGTTTGCGATCGACCGCGATATTCGATCGCTCCACTGCCCCGCATGTATCGGCGAGGACAGGTTTCGATTCATGGCCAGGGGAAATTTTGGCGAACGCCTGAAGCGCGAGCGCGAGTTGCGCGAAGTGTCGCTGAAGGAAATCACCACGGCCACGCGAATCGGTCCGCGCTATCTCGAAGCACTGGAAAACGAAGAGTGGGACAAACTTCCCGGCGGCGTTTTCAATCGCGGATTTGTGCGCGCCATTGCCCGCTATTTGGGTCTCGACGAAGAAAACCTGCTTTCCGAATATGACCTGGCGTACGGTGAGCAAAACCATGCAGCTCCGGAGCCCTACGAAAACAAGATCCCGCGCACCCCGATTTGGGTGCCGATTCTCGCCGTCCTTGGGTTGCTTGCCGTACTCGGGGCGCTCCTCGCGGGCGGTATCTATGGCTGGCGACGCTATGCCGCGCATCGCGCGGCAAAACGATCCTCAGCTTTGTTATTGTTGCCTGCGCAAACTCCTTGGGAACCGCAGCGCAGACGTCTTCCGCGGTTGCGATTACGGCTTCTAATTCGGCAAATAGTTCGGCCACCGTTCCCCTGGACCTTTCCGTTTCCACGTCCGCGGCGACGCGCGTGCGCATCCTCGCTGACGGCGCACTCCTGCTCGACGCCGAGTTGCCCGCGGGAGAAACCCGGCACTATTCCGCCAGCAAGCAGTTTGAAGTGACCGCGGCAGATTCCTCCGCGGTGTTGCTGGAATTGAACGGGCGAGGCCATGCCTCCCGTTGGAAGTCCGGGAGCCTCCGGTACAATAGTGCTTGGCCAGAAAGATTTAAGGCAGGCATCCGGTGGAACCCCTTAGCCCTGAAGTGCTCGAAGATCTTCGCGCAGGCCGCGCTACCCGCGAGCGCAAGATCGCAGTGTGCTCGGGCGGAGCGCATCTCGCGCCGGCGGATCGCGCGGAAATTCTGGCCGTGCTCGCCGGGGATCCCGACGAAATGGTCTCTGAGCGCGCCCAGCAGGCCATCCTCTCGCAGCCCGCGGAATCCTTTGTGGAAGCCCTGAAGCGTGAAAAGGCCATCCCCGCGCTGTTTGCATACGCCGGGAAGCATCTCGCGGACAAGCCTGGCATCTGCGACGCCATGGTGCAGAACAAAAATTGCACGGCCGAATACCTGATTCCAGTCGCGCGCCATCTTTCTTCGCTGGGCATCACAGCACTGCATGGAAGAATTAGAGCGCGTTAGCGAATCTCCGGCGCTCGCGGCTGCGCTCGAACATTCCTCGTCGATTACCGCGGACCAGAAGCATCAACTCCACGAACTGCTGGGCTCCGCCATGGACGCAGCGACTCTCGCGGAAGCGGCAGCGGAAGCCGAGCCCGACGTTGCTAAGCGTCAGACACTCATTCGAGCGGCTCGCAAAAATGAGCGTTTCGGAACGCGTGCAATTCGCGATCAAGGGCGGATCGGAGGCGCGGCGCACGCTCATTCGTGACTCGAACAAGGTCGTCCAGCGCGCCGTGCTGCAATCGCCGCGTCTGACGGATCAGGAAGTCGAAGCGTTCGCTTCCATGACCAGCCTCACGGACGAAATTCTTCGGCTAATCGCCGGCAACCGCAAGTTTCGAAAAAATTATACCGTCGTGCGCAATCTTCTCAATAATCCCAAGACGCCGCTGGACGTCTCTCTGCACATGCTCCCGATGATCAATGCCATGGACCTCAAGAAGTTGACGACCAACAAGAACATTCCGGAAACTCTGCGCACCACCGCCGGCAAGCTTCAACGAACACGCGCCGAACTCAAGAAATAGTTTTATCGTGCGGAGGTAGGATTCTCGGCGGCGACGCGTTGATTAGCATCGCCGTTCTGAGCGTTTTCGCTCTACAATTGTGCACGGAGGCCTACGATCATGCTCTTTCCATCCAAGTCTTCACAGGAGCGCAGCGGTATTTTTGCTCGTCATTTCTGCCGTGTTGCCTCTTGCATCCGTCTTCTGGTGGGCCCAGAGCGGCGGAGACGGATCAAGAAAAGACAGAGGATCCTTGGAGCAAGGCGCAAGTTCTCCAGCCTGCTGACTTCGCCGGCGAGCTTGGCGAATGCCAAGGGCGAGAGCGCTCCGACCATTATCTATGTGGGCTTTCGGACGTTGTTTGAGGGCGGGCACATTCCGGGAGCGTCATTCCATGGAACGGCTTCCACGGAAAAAGGCCTTGCCGAACTGGAAAGAAGTGGATTGCCACTCTGCCGCGGACCACAAATCTAGTCATTTATTGTGGTTGCTGCCCGTTCGATCACTGCCCAAATATCCGTCCTGCTTACACGACTTTGCAAGACATGGGTTTCACCCATGTGCGCGTTCTTGTCCTTCCGACGAGTTTTGCGGTGGACTGGGTCGAAAAGGGCTATCCCATGCAGAAGGGGCTTATGATTTCAGTTGAAATGAAATCGCGGCAACTCTCGATCCGATTTCGCACCTGGCAAAGAAACGGCTCTAGCTCTGTCCAAGCCTAACCAAGGAGGCTGCAGACTTTCGAAGAACCAGACAACTCGCAATCATGTCGTGAATGGCCTGCTTTTTCTCGGTGAAGCCCGCCATGATGAACCCGATCATAAGAGGAATCATGCCGGTGATGATTCTTTGCGAAGTAACGTCCCGAAGCTCTGCCAAAGGAAACGGCTGCCCGTTCAAATCGGTAACCTTCAGATTGAGGATCTTTTTCCCCAGCGTGGCTTGCCAGGAAGAACTCTCTGGAAAGTGCGTAGTACAGCCAGGTAACGAGAAAGATGATTCCAAAAAAGCCGAAGATAAACCCGAACCCCAAGAATCGCAGCAACATCGTCGCTGATATCCTCGTCGGAACCAATCTTGCTGAGGGCAGCGCCAGCGCCGGTCAAGATAAATAGGGGCACCAGGAGAACCAAGAACGCCCGCGCAAGAAACCAAGCCATCGATCATGTAGCGCAACGAAGCGTAGCCAGAAACCCGCATATTCCACTCCCGCCGTAGCTTTGACTGGGGCACAACCGGTGCGAGGCAGACTCGGCGAGACAACTGGGATCGCGCCAGGAGCGCCGCGCGCGAAACTGGAGATTGCCTGGCCGCATGTGGAGCAGAATGCCGTCGTCAGGAGGAAATTTCGCTTCCGCATTTTGAGCAATACACAAAGTCTCCTTCTGGTACGAGTGGCCAAACAGGGCGACCGTTGCAAAAATCCTACTTCCCCTTACTGCGCCGGTCAATCACGCCGCATCGCCTGCGTTTTCCAGATTGCGCAGCCGACTTCTGCATTTCGCCGCGATTCGATCCCCCGAACTCTTATACGTTTTTGAGTCTTCATTCGTTCAATCCTAGCTAGAGAATTTCCCTGTATTGAAGCTGCCAAGAAGCCATTGGGATCCGCACAGAGTGAGACAATCGTCGACTAGTCTTCTCCATAGTCAGCCCAAGCCCGTTGACTTTGCCCCGCCTCATCCCTTAGAGCTGCGGATGCTTGCTGTGGAAATCCCGTGGCGTCTTGATAGGCCCGCGCAAACGCGAGCAGCTTCGCTTCCCCGTATAGATTTCCCAAGGAACGTGAGGCTTACCGGCGTCCCGGGGCCGCCTCGCATTCTGAAAATCGCCTGGATCGTCGGTCGCAGGCTTCGGGGCGTCGTCGCCTCGAAAGCCGTTTGGCAAAATCACGGCTGGATGGCCCGTTAGATTCGTGATGACAAGCTGGTCGCTGCCTCGTGGGCGCCACAATCACGTCAAGCCCATCAAACACTTTTGCAACCGCATCCATCGCCAGCCGCCGTGCGCGACTCGCTTGAATATACTCGACCGCCGGAATGAAGCGCGCCGAACGGAAGGAATTCGGCCAGTCAAAAGGTTTCTGTGAGGTGAGCAGCTTGTCTCTCCCGGTTCGGGTCAGTTCGTCAAAAGCCGCTGCCGCTTCCGCTGACAGCATGGTCACCATGGATTGGTACGGAAATTTCGGCATCTCGACGGGAATGAGATTGACGCCCATCTCTTTCAGCTTTGCAAGCGCCGCATCGTTGTATTTTCTGTCGTATTCCGCGCGAGCTCGGCCAGCCTCCCTGCGGCGCATCTGTTCGTCTCGCTTTTTTTGTTCTTCGGGAGTCGCCGCCGGTTCCTCCTTCGTCGTCTTGCGCCGGCTCCTCGCGGCTTGGGCTCGAAATCCACTTTCAGATATCCAACGCGCAATTTCCGCCAATCCAGCGTGGCATCCCAGTGGAATGCCGCATTCTTCACGCTGGGGTCCGCACCGTCTGGTCCGTAAATCGCTTCCAGCACAAGGGCGCAATCTTCTACCGCGCGGCAAATCGGCCCGAGCTTGTCCATGCTCCAGGAGAGCGCCATGGCGCCGGTCCGCGGCACGAGGCCAAAAGATGGCCGCAAACCCGTGCAGCCGCACCGTGTCGACGGCGACGAAATCGACCCAAGCGTTTCGGACCCAATGCTGAAGGCCACGCATCCCGCGGCCGTCGCGGAGGCGGGTCCTGCCGACGAGCCGCTCGAACCTTGCCCTGGATTCCAGGGATTCCGCGTCACGCCGCCAAACCAGTGGTCGCCTTGCGCCAGAGCACCGAGCGTCAACTTCGCCACCAATACCGCGCCCGCTTCATCCAGCCGTTTCACGACCGTAGCATCCTCATCGATCATCTGATTTTCGAACCCGCCGGCGCCCCACGTCGTCCTGGATAGCCCTTTGCGGCCAGCAAATCTTTTGCGCCCCACGGCAATCCGTGCAGCGGACCTCGATATTTTCCGGCAGCGATCTCTCTGTCTGCGTTTTTCGCCTGGGCGAGCGCGCGATCTTCCGTCAGCGTCACCACAAATTTCAGCGTGGGGTCGTAACGCTTCAATCGCTCCAGATACATCTGCGTCAGAGCCAGCGAGGAAACCTTTTTTGTACGCACCAACTCGGCCAGTTCGCGCACGCCGGCGAATGCGACATCTTCCAAATTCTTCGGCGTACTCGGCGAAGCGATCGCCGAGGGCTTCGAAATCCGCGTAGGCCGCCGCTCGGTTTCAAATTTCATCCCCGGCAATACCGGATCGAATACCAGGCACGGCGCGACGGAATTCGGAATGTGCAGGGCATAAATCGCTTCGTAGCTCTTGGCCTGCTGGTTTAGGTTGTCCAGCATCATCTCCTTGTCTTCTTCGGGAATGGGCACATCCGCGATGGCTGCGGCATTCTCGATCATCTCTTTGGTGATCTTTGCCGCGCCTTGCGCCTGCGCTTGGGCCCATAGGACACCAGGAAACAACGTCCCGCCCAGCCCCAGTCCCGAACAAGCACTCAAGAATCGTCTGCGATCCAGCATCGGTTTCTCTCCTTGGCACACTACCGGCGGGCGATTGTAATACAGGTGCGGGCTTCCTTTGTTGCTTAACCGCGATTCCATCACATCGCTGAGTGAATTAAAAAAAGCAGCGTCCGGTAGAGAACTCATTCCGGACGCTGCTTAGAGACTGCTGCGGATTGTTGCAGGCTATTTCCTGTCGTACTTGAGGCATTCTTCGAGCTGGCGAATGGCCTCGTCCGTCGCCCGGATAGCTTCCACGCGATGTCCGCCGAAATCGTGTGCCGCATGCTCCAGATGTTCCTTGGCATGCCGCAGTGAGGCAATCGCTTCGTGGATTTCCGGATGCGGTTCCGCCGGCGTTGCCGTCGTGGTGGATTGGGCTGCGGAGCCGCGTGTGGGCACGGCATTCGCATTCGCTGTATTCGGAGCGGCCGGAGCCGACGCCGTATAGGCAAACGCTACGACCAGAGCCACCAACGCAAATGCAATCAGGATTCTCGTTTTCATGAACCACTCCTCCTCGTCCGATTTATGGCTCGGACAGCCTTAGGTTCCTCAATCCACCGTCTGCACTTTCGCCGTGAGGAAGTGGCCAACCTGATCCCGGCAAATGCGCCAAAGAGGCATGTCCGGCTCACACGGAGCCGTCCTTCTCTATATTTCATAAGGTATCTTTGTGCGCGTGCATACGAGAATTTTTCGCCCTGCGCACAATTAGAGAACCCCCGCCTCGGCGCTCGCGTCGAATTGACCCTGCACATCCTTACTCACTTTTTGGGAGCGAGAACGCCACGTACACTCCGCCGGACGGTGACTTGAGGATCCTTGCCTCCTCCCGCGGCGATCACAACATATTGGCGTCCATTCACGGCGTAGGTCGCCGGAGTCGCATTTCCGGAGAAAGGCAGCGTCGTTTCCCACAACAATTCCCCGGTGGCTTTATCGTACGCGCGGAATTTTCTTGTCGAAGTCACTCGCCCCAATGAAGACCAGTCCTCCCGCAGTCACGACAGGACCGCCATAGTTTTCCGTGCCCGTGTTCTTCAGTCCCTTCGCGGCAAGTTCCGGGTACTCGCCCAGGTTTATCTTCCAAACATACTCCCCTGTGTTCAGATTGATGGCGCTGAGCGTGCCCCAGGGCGGCGCGATGGCAGGATAACCCTCCGGGTCGAGAAATTTGTGGTAGCCCGTGAACCTATACTTCATGTCAGGCGGCGGAGGTTCCGAGCTTGGCAGTTCTTTGGACTTTCCGCTCATCAGAAAATCGACCAACGCGTAGAGCTGGCCGTCGTCGAAATTGGCGAACGCCGGCATCCTTCCTTTGCCATTCTTGATCGTTGTCCCAATCTGCTGCGGCGACAAGCGATTCCCGACGCCGACAAGTGATGGCATGGCAGGAGGCGATCCGGTCATCTTCTCGCCATGGCAGACGCTGCACTGGCTCATATACAGTGCTTTCGGGGCTGTTCTCCTCCGTGTCTGGCGCCAGCGCTCCTGTCCATGCCATCTCATTTGCGTTCACGTAGAGAATCGCGGTTTCGGGATCAACCGCTGGGCCGCCCCACTCCGCGCCGCCGTCGAATCCAGGAAAGACCACCGTGTCTTTTCCTACGCTGAACGGCACGAACTGCCCTTCGCTGCGGAATTTCCGAAAATTCTCGAGTGCCCACTGGTGCGCCTCGGGAGTGCGAGTTCGTCAGCATGTCTTCGCGGAGAAATTGCCGCGCAAACGGCGCAGGCTTGGTTGGCAACGGCTGCTCGGAAGCCGCGACTTCGCCGGGCACATCGCTCGGAGGATATTTTCGGTATTCGATTGGGAAAAGCGGCTTTCCGCTTACACGATCAAACAAATAGACGAATCCCTGCTTGGTGGTTTGGGCTACGGCGTCGATTTCCTTGCCGTCCCGGTTAACCGTCAAGAGGACGGGCGGCGACGGGAAATCGCGGTCCCACAAATCGTGCTTCACTCCTTGAAAATGCCAGATTCTTTCTCCTGTTTCTGCGTTCAGAGCAATCAGACAGTTCGCGAATAGATCGTCGCCCACGCGGTTGGCGCCATAGAAATCAAACGCGGCAGAGCCTGTCGGGACATAAACGATTCCGCGCTTTGGATCGACGGCCATGCCCGCCCAGTTGTTAGCTGCTCCACTATACTTCCATGCATCTTTCGGCCAGGTCTCGTAACCAAATTCCCCGGGGTGCGGGATTGTGTGAAATGACCATCGCAATTTCCCCGAGCGCACGTCGTACGCGCGAATGTCTCCGGGCGCCGCTGGCAGAGTTTCCGGATTTCGCCCGCCAACTATGATCACATCCTTGTATACAATGCCCGGGCTCGTCAGGGCCACGGATTGCCTTTCCGGATTGCGCCCAAGCTCGCCGCGAAGATCAATCCTTCCGGCTTTTCCGAAGGATGCGATCGGCTTGCCGGTGTTTGCATCTAGCGCATACAGAAAGTTCATTACGCCAACGAGGATGCGTTTGTCTCTTTCACGTCGACCAGTAGGCCAGCCCGCGATCGGGTTGCGTGCCATTCATGCCGGAATCAAATTTCCACAAGAGTTTGCCGTTCGTGGCGTTTAGAGCGAACACTTTCTGAGTCGGCGTAATTCCATACAAAACACCGCCGACAATGATCGGACTGGTTTGCAAACCACCTTTTTCTCCCGTGTCATAGCTCCACGCAACCTTAAGCTCTTTCACATTCGTTCGATTGATTTGCGTAAGGCTTGGAGTAGTGCGTGTTTTCCGCCGCTCCTCCATACACCGGCCAATCCGTTCTTATCTCGCGGGAGGAATTGGAGCCGGGGCTACCAGGCACTTGGGCGGCACTCACATGCACAATCAGTTTCGTTGCATAAAGCAAACTCGAAATCGCGAGTGCGCCGCACATCGTCACGACGACGCCGTGGAATTTTCTCATGCCGCAACTCCGCATGACCTCTTGAGACTTCCACGCACTGAGCGGGACTCTCGGCGACCGCGTATCTTACTCCGGATCATATCGGCGCAGTTTCTGAATTTGCGGTTTCTGAATCTAAGTCCCCGAATCTCCGTGGCAACGTGCCGTGGGGACTGATATAATCCGCGCGAATTGCCGCTCTACGCCCCGGCAAAGTTCGCAAACGAGGCAAACCATGTCCGCACCTTTTTCCTATTTGATTGCTTCCCTGATGTTTCTGGCGCTCGCGGCTGGAGGCGGACGTGTTCCCCTTCCGCCATCCCACGGAATACTCGTGGTAGCCAACCAGAAGGAACACACCACGCTCCTCGTCGATCCCCAAACACGCCAGGAGCTTGCCAAAATCACTGTCGGCGTAAATGGTCACGAAGTCGCCGTTTCACCCGATTCGCGCTTCGCCTACGTCCCTATTTACGGTAATTCCGGCGTCGGCAAACCCGGGACAGACGGCACGTCTATCGACGTCATCGATTTGCACGAGCGCAAACTCGCCGCCACCATCGATCTCGGCAAGTCGCTTCGTCCTCACCGCGCCGAATTTGGCCCCGATGGGCTGCTCTATGTCACGGCGGAACTCGCCAAGGCGGTCGACGTCATCGATCCCGGCACGCGCAAGGTGATCGCGGAAATTCCCACGGGTGCGCCAGAATCCCACATGATCATCATTTCCCCCGATGGCCACCGCGCCTACACCGCCAACGTCGGCGCCGGTAGTGTCAGCGTTCTGGACCTGCAGAAACGCACTTTGATCACCGTCATCCCCATCGCTAAAACTGTCCAGCGCATCTCATTTCCCCAGATGGCAAACATGTCTTCACCCATGATCAAGATACCCCGCGCATCGCCGTCATCGACACTGCCACCAACAAGGTCTGCCAGTTGGATTTCTCTCCCCGCAACCGTCTATACCTCCGTGCCAACGTCGGACGGTCATAAATTGCTGGCTGCATCTCCATCAGGAAAGCTTTTCGTCATCGATCTAGCTGCATCGAAAGTCGCCGAAATCCTTCGATATCTCCGGCCGCTACAGGGGAACTCTCTGCTCACGCCTGACGGCAGGTTTGCCTTCGTAAGTTGTCCTCAGGCCGGAGTGATCGAAGTTTTCGACGTGCCCAGGCAATAAACTCCTGCAACCGATCAAGCTCACTCCGGGCGTGGATGGGCTCGCCTGGGCATCAGCTATTCCATAATCTCCGTAAAGTGGAGTGAAAATGGGCAGCCTCAAGTCCATCATCGACGCGGATGACTCGCCCATGAATGTCGATTGGATCCGCGATCTGTGTCTATCGTTTCCGCAAACGACCGAACAGATCCAGTGGGGCGATGATCTCGTCTTCAAAGTAGGAGGCAAGATTCACGCCATCACGGTACTCAGGCCCGCCAAGACTTGGCTTACGTTCAAAGCATCCCCGGAAAAATTCGCGGAGTTAATAGAACGTCCAGGCATCATTCCCGCACCTTACTTGGCTCGCGCCAAGTGGGTCGCTCTGGAAACAAAGGATGCGCTTTCCACCGAACGAACTTACGCTCTTGCTGCGTGAGTCTTACGACATGGTGGTCGCCAAGCTGCCCAGAAAAACCCGTGAAACCCTCGCAACCGCAAGGCCCTCCGCGCGCATAAACTCCCGCAAGTACCACCAGACAAAGCAGAGATTCCGCAAGTCGCGTCAGAAAACAAAAAAGCCCTCTCGCTCCAGAGAAGGCTCATAGTTCCCGCCGGTCTTTGACTTTCTCGAACTTTTACAATGTTATGCGGATGCCTTGGAATCCACGTTGCGCCGTAAAGGCCTGGCTCCAGGGAGCGGAAAACTCATGTGCCAAAAATTTGAGTCCGACGAAATAAACTCAACTCCCACGTAAGTCTTGTTTTCCCGGTCGCGCTTAACGGAAACCACCCTGCACTCCACCGTCCGGTCGCTGTTCTCATTCACCAGGATCAGCATCTGCCCTATTACCACCGGTTGATCGATCTGCAGCAAAGCTCCGTGGCGGTTCACCGATTGCGACTTCGCCTTCACGCGGAATTTATCTCCGCTCTCGTCCTGTCCGTGCACGGTTATCGGTACCGTGATGCATACTCTCAACGTTCGGCGCCGCTCTTTACATCGAAAATGAAGTATGGCCATGAGAGACACTAACCTCTCGATTGATATTGACGACTCAGGATCCTAAGCCTGCCCATACTGGACTGGCTTCAGCGTCATCACCCTCGCAAACATGGCGCCGAAGTGAACGGTCGAAACGAGCGAGGAAACCAGCACGAACGTCGTCCACATTGTTCGTATTCTGAGTTTTGGCAGTGGTCCCGGCAATAGCGGGACGGTACCAAATTGAAGCCTATTGCTCCGGTACTCTAGTACGTTACCCGTTCTGGTACAAGACCATTTTGGGAAAATACCACCTTAGGGTAGAGCAAACTGGCCGCCACTCGTTTCGCATTTCCACAGAAATATCCACTGGCTAGGATTGTGCGCATTCGTAACCCGTCTGCGCGCTAACCTGTAACGCCGCTCAATTTCAAATAACCTATTTGTATTCTAGCGACTTACGAGGATTCGAGCGAACGCGAATCAGTATCTTGTCGTCTAGTTGAACGAATTCGACTTTCCACGGCTTAACGCCTAAGTCTAGTCTCGCCACCGTTACGGGCAGTCGAAATCGCTTTGGTCCGGCGCTTCCGGGGTTTATGTATATCACGCCGCCTTTCTTCGACTGACCCGGTTTATGAGAGTGCCCACTCACTACGAAGTGCATCCCGGCGACCACGGGGTTTATGTCCAAATCATTTAAAATGTGCAACATGTAGACGTACCACAGAACCAATTTGAATGACTTCAGTAAGTGGTAGTGCCTTCGCCCACACTCCCGTATCCACATTTCCTCGCACTGCGACGACAGGTGCGATGGTTCTCAGTGCCTCGAGAATCTCCGGTCCACCCACGTCCCCGGCATGGAGGATCAGGTCAGATCCGCGTAGCGCATCAACGGCTTCTTCTCGAAGCAGTCCATGGGTATCAGAAATGAGTCCGAGAATTGTTCCTTCTTTGAGCACTCTTTTTCACAGGGTATGGACCAGGCGTGCCTTCCCGTCCGATTCGTCCGAAATCTTGCCGCGACTTAGCTTTTTCCGAGCACTCGCACAATGTCCAGCGCATTTACTCGTGCACGTTCCACCGTCAAGCCCCAGTGCAGATGCGGACCTGTCACGCGGCCGGTTGCTCCGACCTTTCCCAAAACCGTTCCGGCTTCCACCATATCGCCCACTTTCGCATCTGATTTCTGAGAAGTGGCAGTAGAAGGTGTATATCCCCAATCCATGGTCGACGACAACCGTGTTCCCGGAAAAAAACAAATCCTCAGCCAGCACCACGCGTCCTTTTTGCGAGGCATGCACCGGCGTGCCCGCCGGTGCGGGAAAATCCACTCCGCTATGCGGCGATCCGGGATGCCCATTCAGCACGCGCCGCCGCCCAAAATTGGTTCCCTTGAACACGCCATCCAGCGGCTCGCGAAATGGTCCATCCCACAAACGCTCGGGCGTCACGCGATCAAAAATTTCTCGAAGACGTTTCGTTTCCGCCTCCGCCCTCGCCACTTGCTCGGGGTCCGGCTCGACAAACTGCTTCTTGACCGTGAGGTTTTCGGTTGCGAAGTGCCCTTCGTCCACCTCCAGCATGACCTGGCAGTTCACTTGGTCGCCGCTTTGCAGCTCCGCCGCGACACTGAACTCATACTTCCCAGCCGGTTTTTGCAAATCTACTCCGAGCAGTGCGCGCCGCACGTCCGCGCCCGGCGCGCTAGGCTCTTTCTCCCCCGCCCGCCAGAATGGCACTTCCCGCTCGTTCCATTTGCCCGTCAGTTGCCGCCAACGGGTTCGCACTGCGCACCGTCACCAATAGGAGGTTTCCCTGTGCCGCATCCGGCGCGCTCAGCCGCAGCTGTACTCCGCTCCCGCAATCCTCCGCGTGCGCCGCGGCGGCGAACAAGAGTGTCCCGGCAAAAATGATCGATGCACCAGACCTGAAGGCAAGCATCTCGCAAAATGGCCTGGATTAGTCTCATTCCTTCGGCCGCATGGCCAGAACGCGCGGCTCCAACTTTTTGAAATGCGCCAGGCCCACTTTCGACCCCAAAATCGCTTTTTCAAAGGCGAGCAGCAACTCAGGATTTTTCGTCTTTTCTCTCAGCTCCTTCAAGAACGGCCGGACCTTGGCGTAAATGAAATACAGCTCTCCGCAAAACGCGGGATCAAAAAACAGCCTCTCGCTTAACACGCCATTGGACACAAACGAAATGGCGATTCCCCAATAACTGAGCACCTGCCTCAGCCAGTTGTTTTCCTCCGTCCCCAGTGACATTCCGATCTTCATAAACTCATCCGCATCTTTCGGCCAGAACTTCGTCATCCACCATTGCCGCGCTTTCCGCATCTCCGGCTCGCGCCTCAAGTTGTACAGCTCAAGAATCAAGCGTGCATCATCGGCAGTCGGTTTCTTCGCCATCGTTTTCTCCTACATTCTTCCAGCGAGTGATTTTACCTTCTGCTCGCGCCTTTTTGCTCATGTATTTTTGACTGTTGTCGATGGCGTACAATTCCGCCTCTACGGCGCCGCTGGCTCCGAACGCCTTCTCGCTTTCCATGCGCTAAAGATTCTCGCTATTTACTCTCCCGCCTGGGTCGGGGATGATGCAAGCTCGAAACTCGGCATCCGGACCGCAAATGAGGAGCGACTTCATGCGTAAAGAACTTGCCATTCACGACTGCCCTCGCGCTATTTTGCTGCCTCTCGCTCTGCGCGCAACAATCTTCTACGCCCTCGGCAGCCGCGCCCTCCGCCGCAAAGCAATCCGAGTCGGACGAATACACCCGCTACGAGCTCCTCGCCCCGGAAACCGCCAGCTTTAAGATCTATTACGAAGTCACTGCCACAACACCCGGCGCAAAGTCTTTCTACAATCCCATTCGAAAAGGTAGCGCCGCCAGTGACGAAGCCGTATTCGACTCCATGACAGGCGACCCGCTTCATTTCGAAGTGGTCAGCGGCGCCGAGGCCCGCAAAGACGCGCTGATGTCTGACGCCGATGCCGATACCAATTTCATAAAAATTTCTCTCGCCAGGCCCGTTCCACCCGAGGGCCAGGGCCGCGTCCTCATCCTCAAGACTTACAAGGACGTGAAGAGCTACTACCGCGAGGGCGATACCATCGTATTTAATCGCCCGCTGGGGATCAAGCGCAACAAGGTCGTTCTGCCCCCCGGTTACGAACTGGTCGGCTGCAATGTGCCGTCGCAAGTCTTGTCGGAGCCAGATGGCCGCATTTCCATCAGCTTCCTGAACCCAGGCGCTGGCGAAGCGCCCCTGATTCTTCACGCCAAGCTTGGCGCGCAAACCGGACCAGCCGCCGCTCCACACGCCGCGACGAAAGCGCGCAGCTGGGAATCACCCTTCGAGGGAGAATCCGAGCGGGCCCGCCTCTCCGAACGTGCCCATCAGGATCGCGACATTGTCTATTTCCTGCAGCAGCCAGAAACACACGCCTTCAGTCTCTACCACGACTACACCGAATCTCACGAAGGCGCGGACAAATATCTCAACGTCGTCCGCGAAGGCAGCACCGTTTCCGATCCCTCTGCCTACATTCTGGATACCGGCGAAAAGCTCTCCACGAAGCTGGTGACAGGCGCCGATCTCACCGCAGCAAAAATTGACGCCGGTGAGCCCGTGGCCCCGACAACCCAAGTTGTTCTGATTCCGTTCCCGCCAGTGAAAAAAGGCCAATCGATCCGTCTTCGCATTTCCGAAACCTACACCGCGCCAGTTAGCTACCGGCTCGATGGCGACGAATTGGTGTTCGACCGCAGTCTCGGCAGGCCGCGCAACGCCGTAGTCCTCCCCGCGGGCTGGTATCTCACCGCTAGCGGCATTCCCGCGACCGTCAGGCAGCTTCCCGACGGCCACATCCGACTCGATTTCTGGAATGGCCGCCCCGATTCGGTCGATGTCCTGATCAAAGCAAAGCGCCGAGCCGCCGCGGCCAGCCGCTAGTCCGCGCACATTTCTGGACGCCATCGTTCTCGGAACTACTGGTCTCGCTTCGTCGCAGCTCCAGCAGTCGCTCGTTTGGCAACTCTCTTACCTCCGCCTTCGATAAGTGCCTGGCACGCCTCAAGACACGCGTCCTTAAATTGCTTGGCGATTCCTGCCTCTACTCCTTCTCCCAAAAGAAGCAACGCGGTTCCGTGCACCTGCGCGACGAGCGCCATCGCCAACTTCTCGTAGTCTGCCGACTCCCCTCCCAAGTCATCCGCCAGCTTTTCCTGAAGAAATTCGTACGACGGCATCCGCTCTTTGCGCGCGAGTCGTTCTGCCCAATCCGACGTCAGTAGCAAGTATTCGTTTCCGTTAGTCAGCGTGAACTCCAGCCCCAGTCGGCAAGCATCCGCAGTAGACTTTGCGGGTTGCAAAGCTGCGAACATTCTCTCCCTCGCGCGCACCCGCAGGAACATGATCAGATCGTGCTTGTCACGAAACCTCTCGTACAGCGTGGGGGTCGTCGTCCCCGCCGCCTGCGCCACTGCTCGCATCGTCAACGCATGTTCCCCCTCCTTTACTCCACAACTGGTACGCGGCATCCACGATCCGCCCTTCGAGTGCGTTCATCAGCTTTTCGAGGCATCTCAGGTCCTTTTTTTCCTGCGGTGTTAAACCCTTTTAACTCTGCAATTATATCATTGACATCGTTAAAGAAACAACGTATAAGTATTCTCTGCCCCCGCCGGTGCGGTTGGCTGGCTCCACAAAAACTCAATAAGGAGAAGTCTGTAATAAGTCATGGCAAGATTCGAGTATTCCGTTACCACCAAGGCCAGCCCAGCGCTCGCCTGGCTAGTTTTTTCCGATCTGCATCGCTGGAACAACTTCGCCAACGTCTACGGCGAATTGCGCTGGCGCGACGGTAACCCCTGGGAGCCCGGTAGCCGTCTACAGATTGAACTCCTCCGGCCCGTCAACGCCGTCATCGACCACGTGATTACCACATGCGTCCCAGGAAAGAAAGTGGGCTGGATCGATCACGCCATCGGCGTGGCCATGGCCCAGTGGGTAACTTTTGAAGAGCTTCCACTGGAAGGCACTGTCATCCATACCTGGGGGGAAGTCATTCATTCCGGCATTACGATTGGCGGGCGAACGGTGGAGGAATTGATCTCCAGCTTCACACGGACCTGGTACGAATCCTTTCGCATCGCATGTAACCAACTCGTGCTGCCAGGCGGTGCAGCTCCGGGTGGCACCTCATTTGCGACCCAATGAAATCTCGTTTTCTCTAGCTTTTTGCAAAGGAATCAGGCGAACCGAAACGTGTCACCGAGTTATTTCACTAGGCTCCGGTTCGCCTCTCAATCCGTTTTCCAGTGACACTATGCAGCGCAACAACGCAGGGAAACTGCGCAACGACTTCGTTTCGCCCGTCTAATTTCGAATGTCGCGCTCCGCGTGCGTTAGGCCATGTGCCGGTTGGCCGATTGTGGCAGCGTCCATTCGCCGACGCTCACGAACAACTCCAAACCAATCGCAAACGAATCGTTTCCCAGCGGTTCACAATAAACCACGCGTGCCCTGGACCTTAAACTTCCAAGCAGCGATCTCACTTTTACATGATCGTTGGGATGCCACGGCTTGCTCGTGACCACCCGCGCGCCTCGGGCGCTTACGTTTTCCGTGATTCCCTGCTGGGCTGCGGTGTGGATGTCCAGGCCGGACAGGTCTACGGTTACATGCACCGGAGAACGGTCTTGCAACCGGCGCGCCTCGTTTTCCATTGGGTACCGCACTGCTTTCTGAGCCGGGATGTGGAGAGTAAACGTTGAGGTGGGTTCAACGGCTGGCAAATCATACCCTCTTAACCCGCAAGACGGTCAAGAAGTTTCATCCCTCTCGAATTCCTATTCGTAACTGTCCGGCAACGCGACATCCTCATCCCATGACCGAACATCCGCGCCTCTGCTACGGGTTTTCCCAAAGCATGTAAACCTTTATTTTTCTATAAGTTACGCTCGACTCCAAATTCGGTAATTCGATTGCCCGTGTTATTTAGTTTGCGTCTTACTCGATCGTCCCTTGCTCGATAGTCCGGGAGGCACCGTGAAAAAGCACGAACGCATTCGCGAGAAAATCACCATCCTGCCGACCTCCATGTATCTCTCCAAGATGCACGACGCCGGTTGGACGCTCGTCGCTCTCGAATGGGAGCGTGAAGTGGAGATCTCCTCTGCGCCCGAACCCCCCGAGGAAGTGCCAGCCTCTGAGGAGATCCCCTTCGGTCTTGCGCATCGCCGCTGACTGCCATCACCTTGAAGACGATCCTCTCGAGATGCAAACCCTCAAATTCCTGGCCGAGCTAATCGTCCAGGACGTCTCCTTCACTAGCATGGCCGATGCTCTCAACGTCCGCGACTACCGCACCCGCGAGTGGCCGCCCTTGGAGCCCCGCCGCCGTTTTCCGATTGATTCCCCGGTTGATCGACGTCGCCCCACGCATCCTTTCCGGCACCGAATGGGAATCCCGCAAGAAACAGCTTTCCCGCGTCGCCTGGAATTCCTAGGCCGCCAACCGGCCAACTCCGGTGAGCCGCACTAGGCGCCCAACTGGCAGTTGAGCCGGTTCCTCGCGTGGTAGAATCCAGGCAATAAGCACCAACAATTCTTCATCCTTTTCTCTCTCCTTGACATTCTACCTATCACGGCTTATACCTGTAGAATGTCTAGGAAGAAGCACTCTTTTCTATTCCTGATCGCCGCGTTAGGAATTTTTTCCACTCTTCCCAAGGTAACTTGCGCGAGCTCTGCCGCTGGCGAGCGAGAAGCCGTCGCTAAAATCGTCCTGCAAGTTCAAAAAGCCGATTACGACGGCGATCGTGCCGCACTCCACCGTCTCTACGGCGAACTGGCCCCCTTTGCGGACAAAAAGGAACTTGCCTCCCGAGTGCAATACTGGCGCGGCTTTGCCCTCTGGCGTAGCGCTATTAACGGCTTCAACGACAATGCCGACAAACAAGAGCTTCAGCAGGATCTCCATCAAGCGGCGGAGGAATTCGAGAAATCTGCCTCAGCCGACCCTGCCTTTGTGGATGCAAAGATTGGCCTCGGATCGTGCTACGGGCTACTCGCCTATTCCGTGAACAAGACAGACCAGACAGAACTTCAGGCTTTGATGGCCAAGTCCAGGCAAGCCATAAAAGACGCTCAAGCTTCAGCGCCGGACAATCCTCGCCTCCTCTGGGTGCTAGGCCCGATCTATTGGAATATTCCCGTGGATCGCGGCGGTGGCCAAGCCAAAGCGGTGGAGACGTATAAGAAAGGTCTCGAAACTATTCGAAGCCACAAAGGCGCAGGGAGCGATCCGCTCGACCCCTCCTGGGGCAAGCCGGAACTCTTGATGAGTCTCGCCTGGTCAAACTTAAATCTCGCGACACCAGACTTGAAAGCTGCCGAGCAAGACGCGGAAGCCGCGTTGGCAATCGTACCCAATTGGCATTACGTCCGCGACATTCTCCTGCATCAAATTCGCGACGCAAAAGCAAAACAGCACGGAACCAGTTAGCTGTATACATGCGACGCCGAGTGATTCGGCGCGCAATCAGTTGAAGCATCGAACAAGCTCAGGAGACGCAATGCCCATCGAGAAATCCGACCTACTCCAGGGCACGCTGGACATGCTCATCCTAAAAATCGTCGCTCTCGGCCCTGTCCACGGCTACGGCATCTCCCTGCAGAATCCGCCAAATCTCCAAAGAAGTCCTGCAAGTTCAACAAGGCTCGCTATACCCCGCACTGCACCGCCTCGAAAAGCGTGGCTGGCTCGAATCCGAATGGGGCGAATCCGAAAAAGGCCGGCAAGCCAAGTTCTACAAATTATCGTCAAAGGGCCGCAAGCAACTGGAAAGTGAAGAATCGAACTGGAATCGCCTGGCCGGTGCGGTGGCCAATATCATTCAAACCGCGCAATAGGAGCTTGCCATGTCCTGGTGGAAATCCATTTTTCAAAAGCGCGCTTCCGACGCGCAAATGAACTCCGAACTCCGCTTCCATATCGACGAGCTCACCGAAGAAAATATCGCCGCAGGCATGCCCCCCGAGGAAGCCCGCCGCCGCGCCATCCTCGAGTTTGGCGGCCAGGAAAAATTCAAGGAAGAAGTGCGCGACGTCTACCGCGTCCGCCTCCTCGACGCCTCCGTCTCCAATCTCAAATCCGCCTTCCGCTTCATTCGCAAATCTCCCACTTTCTCCGCCACTGTGATCCTTACCCTCGCTCTCGGCCATCGGCGCAAACAGCGCCGTCTTCTCCGCCATCGACGCCATCCTCCTCAAGCCCCTCCCGTTCCCCGACGCCGATCAGCTCATGCGCGTTGACCAATACAATCCGAAAACTTCAAGCCCACTCCATTTGGTCGCTCCGGTTCGTCTCGAAGACTGGAATCGCCTCAATTCCACCTTCCAGGCGCTCACCGGCTATTACAGCGAAGATGTCTCGGAGTCCACAGGCCCTCTGCCGGAAAGGATAACTCGCTGCCTGGGTCTCCCCCCGTTTCTTTCAAGTCTGGGCAGTTTCTCCCGTGTTGGGCCGTGAATTTACGCCCGACGAGGAGACTCTCAACGGGCCGGCCGCGGCCCTGATCAGCGATCGCTTCTGGCGTCGCCGCTTCAACGCCGATCCCAACATCGTCGGAAAAAATCTGCGCCTCGATGGTCATCTGACTCCGATCGTCGGCGTAATGCCTCCCTCTTTCCTCTTTCCCAATCGCGAGGCCGATTTGTGGTGTCCTATTCCTGCCGGCCTTTCTTACGGTCAGGCCCGGCAAAACAACTGGTTCGTCGTCATCGGACGCCTCAAACCCGGCGTCGCGGTAGCACAAGCCCGCGCCAATCTCGCCACGGTGCAGGCACAGCTCGGCCGCCAGTTTCCCAAAACCGACGCGGAGCTCTCCGTCGGCGTCGAGCCGCTTAAGGAAACCACCATCGCCGATTCGCGTCGTTCCCTCTGGCTGCTCTTTGGCTCCGTCACCCTGCTGCTGTTCATCGCGTGTACCAACATTGTGGCTCTGCTCTTGTCTCGCTCGGCTCAGCGTCAGCACGAAATCTCCGTCCGCTTCTCCTTGGGCGCTCCTCGCGGCGCGCTCATTGCTCAACTGCTCACCGAAACTTTTCTCCTGGCCCTCATCGGCTCTGGCCTCGGTCTGTTTCTCGCGGCGGCAGCGTCTGACATCTTCCGCTCTCTGGCCGCGCAGCTTCCCCGCGTCGAGGAAATCCATCTCGACGCTCGCATCGTCCTCTATTCTCTGGCCTGCTCGGTGGTGGTCACCCTTCTCTGCGGATTGGTTCCCGCCGTTCGTGGCACGCGCCGCAGTCTCTCTGCCTCGCTTGCGCAATCCAGCCGCTCGCAAGTCTCGGGACGAAATCCGCTGCAGTGGCTGCTCGTCGGAATCCAGGTCGCCCTCGCCGTTACCTTGCTCGCCGGCGCCGGCCTGCTTCTCCGCAGTTTTCAGCAACTTGGCCGCGTCAGCCCTGGCTTTGATGCCGGCCAAAATTCTCAGCCTTCGAGCTCAGCATGAACTGGGGCGAAACCGGCGACATGAAAAAATTGCGCCAGTTCACCGACCACATTCTCGAAACGCTGCGCGCGACGCCCGGCGTCGAGGCCGCGGCCATCTCCGTCGGCGCTCCCGGAGTTCCCTTCCGTTATCAAACCGAACTCAAGCTCACTCGAAGGCCGCGCCGAAACGGAGCCCAAGCTCATCGCCGATAACCGTTTCGTCTCCGCCAGCTACTTCGCCACCATGCGCATCCCGCTGCTCGCCGGCGAGGTCTGCCGCGAAACCGATGGCCCGCCCACTGTCGTTGTGAATCGCGCCTTCGCCGACGCCTATTTCCCCGGCGCATCCGTGATTGGCCATCATGTGCAATCTCTGAATCTGGGCTACTCCGGTCGCGGCTGCAGATCGTCGGCATCTCCGGCGACGCCCGCGAAACCGGCCTCGACCATCTCCCTGTTCCCACCGCCTACTGGTGCGCTCCCATCGCCGAGCCTGGCACTTTCTTCCTCGTCCGCACCCGCAACGCTCCCATGACCATGGCCGAAACCATCCGCCAACGAATTCATGAAATCGATCCTGCGCGCTCGGTCTATAATTTTGCGCCGCTCGAGCAGCACTTCTCCAATGCGCTCGCCGAAAACCGCCTGCGCACCATTCTTCTGACCTTCTTTGCCGCCACCGCTCTGTCTCTCGCGTGCATCGGCCTGTATGGCACGCTCAGCTATAACGTCAACGTTCGTCAGCGGGAAGTCGGCCTGCGCCTCGCCCTCGGCGCTCTGCGCGGCCAAATCGTCAAGCAATTCCTTTGGCAGGGTCTCGCCGTGTGCCTACTCGGCTGCATAGCCGGTTTCGCCCTGGCCGCTGCCTCTACGCGCGTCCTCGCCGGCCTCCTCTACGGAGTCTCCCCATCCGACGTCCCAACTCTTTCCGCTGTGATTTTCCTGGTCCTAATCGTGGCCGCAGCCGCCTCCTCTCGTCCCGGCCGTCCGCGCCTCCCGCGTAGAACCCATGCAAGTCCTCCGCGACGAGTGAATCAAAACACTGTTGTAACCGAACCGCAAAAACCCTACTCTAACTCCAATCTAGAACGCTTCGGCGGTGACACGTAGTCTGACCTCAACTTAAATGGGAGCTAGACCATGAACTCTGACTTATTTCAAAAGCAAACCACACGCCGCGAGATGTTGCGCGGTTCCGCCACGCTCGCAGGCAGCGCCTTCTTGGCTCAGCTCTTTCCCGGCAGCCTGTCTCCGTGCATCCGTCTTGGGCCACGCCCAACAAGCTCCGGCCCCTGCAGCCGACCCTGCGGCAGCCTGCTCGCGCGCGGATGGGCGCCAATCCCATTCAAGCGCAGAAGCTCGCTGACAATCTCACCCTGCTGTCCGGCCCCGGTGGCAACGTCGTTGTCCTCAACGGACCTGACGGCAAGTTCGTCGTGGACACTTTCGTTTCGCCCGCCTGGCCCAAGCTCAAAGAAACGCTCGACGGCCTCGGCAATGCTCCACTGAAATTCGTCATTGACACCCACTGGCACTTCGACCACACCGACAACAATGTCCGCCTTTCACGCCGCCGGTGCCACTATACTCGCCCACGAAAACACCAAAAAGCGCATGTCCGCAGCCGCAGGACATTCCTATTCTCAACATACATTTCCCGGCCTCGCCTGCCGATGCTTTGCCGCAGCAGACCTTCGCCGCCAGCCACAAACTGCAAGCCAATGGCGAAACGCTCGCGCTCCAGCACTTTGCCCCCGCCCACACGGATACGGACATCTACATTCATCTCGAAAAGGCCAACGTCATCCACCTCGGCGACACTTTTTTCAACGGCTTTTATCCCTTCATCGACGCAGGCACCGGCGGCAAAACTCAACGGCATGATCGCAGCTGCCGACAAAGCTCTCCCTCTCGCCAGCAACGACACCAAAATCGTTCCATGGCCACGGTCCGCTCGGCAATAAAGCCGACCTCACAAAGTACCGCGACATGCTCGTCACCGCGCGCGATCGCGTTCAAAAATTGAAGTCTGCCGGAAAATCCGTTGAGGAGGCCGCCGCCGCCAAGCCGCTTGCCGATCTCGACGCTGATTGGGGAAAGGGCATGCTCAGCAGCGATCTCTTCATCCAGGTCATCTATCTGACCCTTTAGCTACTGGCCCCTTAGACTCTCGACTGCAGAAATCAATTTCGTCGCTCACGCGCCCAAATGAGCGATCAACCGCGGACCGGCAGGAGTCTCCCTGCGCCGCTATCCAAGCTGTTATTAAGCGTTGAGGTTTAGTAGCGATAACGCGATGGAGCAGCTAATGCGCCGCTCCAGGATTTTTCGTCTTCGGTGCTCTCTTCGAAAACCTTTTCAGTAGTCGTTTACGGCTTGATGTCCGGTATTTTCGTATCCGTATTCGACTTCACCGCTACTGCTCCGGGAACTTCCGTAGGCGCGCTCTCTCCTTCACGCGTTAAATACAGCATGAACGGAGTCAGCTCGAACGGCGTCACCTCGTCTTCGGCCATCGTCGCCGCTGCCTTGGACTTCAGCATCTGCAGCTGGTTGTTCCATGGCTCGACCTTGATCCGTCCGCCGAGCGGCAGCGCAGCGATCGTGTTGCCCGCTGGCTTTGCTTCCGACGCTTGCGCGCCTGGCGCCGTGGATGCGCGTAGTCAAGGCTGTCGCTACCCCGTTACCCACGTGCGGACTGACCAGATTGGGGATCTCCTTCGAACGGCCATTCAACGCTTGGAGGAAGAGTTGCGCGTTTCCGAGTTGATCCTGGTACGGCGACTTCTTCAGTAACTCGATTCCCTTCTGTGTCGCCGCCTGTTCCTCTTCCGGTGTGTGGGTAAAGCCGAAGTGATGGAACGTTTCTTTTTCGTCGAATCGAAGGCGGTTGAAGAACGCATACTCGCGTGCCCATGCGATGTCCGAGCAGGACATGGCCTAGCTCATGCGCCAGGATGGCTGCAAGGCTGGCTTCGTCCGGAAGCACATCCACCAAGCCCCGGCTCAGCACGATGGTGTGGCCCATCGTGAAAGACTCCATCGTTGAGGTCATCAGCACGCGGCAACGCACCTCTGGCTGGATATCCAGGTTATTTGTGACCTCCAGGTTGTTGACTACCGTCTCCAGCACCTTGTCCACATCCCCGGAAGGCGCCATCAAGCCTAGCCGCTCCAACTTGGCTGCTACATTGTCTTCGGCCTGGCGTCCCCACGCGCGCTTCGCCTCCAGCGGCGAATAGTCATTCGCAGATTTCACTCTGATCTTTCACCGGCTTCGCCGTCTCCACCATAACCTTGCTCAGCTCTTGCTCGTCTCGAGCCTGGCTGGGGGCATAACTCCAAAGGCGCGTCTGCGCCCGGAACGACGGGGCTTCTTGTTGTCGATTTCTTCGCTGTAGATGAACGCGGGAAGCCATTCGTTTTTCCCTGCGTTCGTGCGCCAGCTGTCGAAATTGAAGTAGTAGCTGGTCTTGGATTTCCCGCTGTAGCCGCCATTGAATCGCACAATGTGGTAATCCTGATCTTCCACCCAGATGCGCCCTACAAATCGCCCTTTGTCGCTCTTCGATATCGGATCGAGGTCGAAAACCAGACAGCGCACTTCTCCCAAAAATTCGCGTCCGGCATAGTCGAACTTGTAATGCCCGCGGTCGAAGCCGGTTGTGTCCAGGTAGATCATCTGCAGGAAGCCCCGCGGCATGAATTCCGTGGAGAACAAGCTCCCCAAACCCCCGAACAGATTGTGCTTTGCGCGATTCGCCGCTGAGCAGCGGCTCGAGCTCCACACCCTTCGCGAGCTCCGCGCGGCCAAGAAAATACTTGTCTCCGTTCGGCACCGCGCCCAGCTGCCTTGTCAGGCCGCAAAGTCTGGATATACGTTTCCACGATCGGCGAGTATTGGCGCAGCAACTGCACTTCCACCTGCTCTTGCGCCACGATCTTGTCCACAACTTCGTTCAGCGTCGGCTGTTGTCTGAGGAGCTGCAGTACAGGGGGATCGCGCTCAACACCAGCGCCATGGGCAATATCTTCAAGGCACGCATAATGCCTCCTAAACTGGACTTGACATATTTAGCTGGTCCTTCGAAGGCTAGGCTCCGGCGAGCACCCTGCCACCTGTCCTAAAGGTTAGTTTAAGGACAGGGGTACTAACCGATTGGCGCACTGGACGAAATGTCAGCGGCTTGAAATAAGCGATTTCATTCTACCTTCACCGTGTTTATCAGGCTTGCGCGATCCAGAAAACTCCATTACTCTGGCCCAGTCGCAAGCGGTGTCTTCCCACCTCACCCGCATTCGGTTGTTCTTGTTGCAATACAAATTCTTCTCAACGAAGGATGACAAATGACGCGCAAAAATACTTGGGCGAGGCTTGCTGTGGCGGTGGTGCTGTGTTTGCCCTTGACTGCTTGCAAGGACACAAAAACTCTGCAAGAAAACGAGCAATTGAAAGCCCAGGTGGCGGAACTTCAGAAAGAAAACGGCCAATTGGGAAACGATCTTGAAACAATGACTGCTGACCGCGATGCGTTGACGAAAGAGAACGAGAAGCTTAAGGCAGAGATGAAACTCGGAAAACAAAGCACTCCGCAACGAAAGCTGCGAGTCGAAAACGTCGCCGGAGCAAAGCGTCCCCACAGTCTTAAGCTCCGCACGCGGTGCGGAGCGCGTGAACCGGTTTTTGTTTACACTTTCAGAAAAGGGAGGTCGGGAATATGAAAACGTTTGAGGTGCAATTTCGGTACCGGGATCGAAATGAAGAATCAATCAATCGGCGGTCAAAGTCGAAGCCTCGAATCTTCCAGGGGCGATTGGTAAGGCGGCACGTGAATTTGTCAAAGGCTTGGATCGCAAGCAGAGATTCGATATGAACAAGAATGGACTTGAAATTACTGCCAAGCCTATCGCCACAACAACGGAGGCGCCGGAAAAAACCTCCGCGGAAGCCGCCGCGAATTGAGAAGTTAACAGGACCGAAGCCAGGTCGAGATTTTGCATTTTTCCACGACCATCTGGTACGTCCCTTTGCCGGAAACGCATCCAGAATGGAAAACTACCTGACGAGCATATTCGCCCTTAGGACGCAACCACAACACAAATTCTTCCACGTACGACGCTTTCGGGCGGGTGACGCAGACGACGTTCCCGTCAGGCTACGTCGAAACCTCCGCCCACGACGCGGACAACCATTTGACCGCCAAACTGAGCGTAAGAACCAACAGATTATCTACACTTACGACCAGTTGAACCGGCTGACGGGGAAGACGTATCCTGATAGCACCACAGTGAATTACACGTATGACAAAGACTCGCGTTTGACCCAGGTGAGCGATCCCACCGGCACCCATCAGTCTACCCTTGACAAGCTGGGGCGGCTGACGGGGACATGGACATTAAGCTTTTGGAGGAATGAAATGAACACGCTTAGAACGATGGTCGTTCTTGCCGGGCTTTTGGCAATAACAACCGTTACAAACGCTCAGGATTTTAGACAACGGTTTGTGGGAAAAAGCCCTTGCGCTCCCGAACTTCAGTCAGAGAAGACAGATTTCAGCTTGCGGTTGGACAAAACTCAAAGGACAACCCTTCTGTATCGAGATTTGTCTAAGATTAAAGTCATTATGATTGTGCAACCCACAGGCGATATTGAGCACTGCGGAGTGATGCGCGATTTGGTTGAAATAACGTACATTGCAAAGGATTTCGAGTTTCGCTGCTTTGATCCTCAAGCACCAACCGATGTGATCATAGGCACTGCAATAAGAAAAGGAAGCATCAAACTCGTCACGGCCATCGATGCGTGGCGGATCGATTTGAAGGAACAGAAATTCGTCGAGACTCACCACAAGGTGGTTTGCAGCGCTGAGGGTTGGGATGGTGAAGATGATGGCAGCGACATGGTCGACGAAGCTAAGAAATACGCGGCTCACGGGAAACCAGGACAGTTTGGGCCTGAACCCGGGGGCTGGCCCACTAATGGAAACTTGCCCCGAGTTCGTAACGAGTTTATATGGGGCTCTTCAAGCAAAGCCCCAAAAGAGATGTTAAGAAAAATGATGAGTCCCAATGAACCAGCTTTCTGAAATTGTCTCCAATTCGGCCTTCGCTGTCGGCCCTGCAACAGTCTCAAGGCTCGTACTCGCCTTGGTCCTCTGTGTTAGCGTGCTCGTGTATGTGCGGTTCGTCACCCGACGGAAAAATGGGCCGCGACCTTGACACATACGATCTCGGGGCGGGTGGGGAAGCCTTGGCAGCTGATTTTGACTTTGGGGTGCCGCACCTTTCGTTTTAAGGTGTTCAAGGGTGCGGGTTTTGACTCTCTCTTCCGCAGTCTACGTTCTGTCCCTCAAGCCTCGTCTCACTGTCTCACCAAACTACAAATTTCCCGCCAACTCCTTCCATCTCCTCAACTTCCCCGCGTCTCATTCGAATGATAAGTACCCAGGTACTGTACCTTGACAGTAATCCATTTTCTTGCTATCATTCTTTATGTTTCGCTGCACCGAAGGTTTCTCTCCCGCCGCACCCTCCCGCGCTCCAACCGATCCACTACAACCCTGTTCTTCCGGATGTCTTCTCTTGCTTCAACTTTCGGCTTTGACCTTCAATCGGTTTCCCTACGCCTTTCTCGCCATTCCAGCAGCCATCCGCAAAGACCTGAAAAATCAGCTACTTAAGGCTCGCATTTGCCACTCTTACGAGCCGCGTCAACGCATAAGTCTCAGTGTTTGCCACCAGTACAAAAAACACCCGGGGTGGGGGCACCCCCTTCAGCGGGAATGTCCTCTTTCCCTAACCTAACCACTCGGCACTCACCACTAGCCACTAACTCCTTTACAATCCGCACTTACAAAACACACACCTGTAACCCCTTTAGAATCCGCACTTACAAAAAAACGGGGAGGGGGGAGGGGCACATCTTTCAAACAAAGGGGTTTCGATTTTCGAGTTTCCATTTTCGAATTTCGCTTTTTATCTCTCACCACTCACCACCCACTACTCACTTTTCACTTCTGCTATCCTAAATTGCTCTTCAAAGGAGCCCCATGCAGTCGCTGCGCCTGAATCCGATTCTCAATACGGACTCCTATAAGCTCACCCACTGGTGGCAATACCCTCCGGACACCCGGCATATCTATTCCTACGTCGAATCCCGCGGCGGCATGTTCGACGAGACCATGCTGGCCATGCTCCAGTACATCGTCAAATCCAATTTCGCCGGACAGGTTTTCACGCTCGACGACATCGAAGAAGCCCGCCGCATCGCCCACGCCCACTTCAGCGGACATCCTAAGTCCTTCAATTACGAGGGCTTCAAATCCCTTTACGCGAAACATGGTGGCCGCCTTCCCCTGCGCATTCGCGCCGTCAAGGAAGGCACCGTCGTTAAGAGTCTCAACGCGCTCATCACCATCGAGAACACCGATCCCGAATTTTATTGGCTCACCAACTGGGCCGAAACCGTTCTCCTGGAAGTCTGGTATCCCATCACCGTCGCGACGCTTTCCCGCGCCATCAAACAAGTCATTGGCCGGGCTCTCGTCCGCACCGGCGATCCATCGCTTCTCCCCTTCAAGCTGCACGACTTCGGTTTCCGCGGCGTTTCTTCCAAAGAATCCGCGGCCATCGGGGGCGCCGCTCATCTGCTCAATTTCTATGGAACGGACACGCTCGCGGCCATCCAACTTCTCAATCAATATTATTCCGCGGACCTCACCGCAAAAGATCCGCTCAACTGCGCCGGTTACAGCATCCCTGCTTCGGAGCATTCCACGATCACCGCCTGGGGCGAAGCCAACGAAGGCCAAGCCTACGCCAACATGCTCGAAAACTGCCCCGAAGGCGTCGTCGCCTGCGTCAGCGACTCCTACGACATTTACAACGCCGTGCGCAATCTCTGGGGCGGCGCGCTTCGCGACAAAATTCTTCAGCGCAAAGGAACTCTCGTCATTCGCCCGGACTCCGGCGACGCCGTCACCGTTCTCGAAGAGCTCTTCAAAATCGTCTCGGAAGTCTTCGGCTATGAAGTAAATAAAAAAGGCTGGAAGACCACCGTCCCCTGCGTTCGTTTCATTCAGGGCGACGGCGTCAACTACTACACCATTCAGAACATCACCGCTCAGCTCACGCGCAAAGGCTGGTCCCAGGACATCTGGAGTTACGGCATGGGCGGCGCGCTGCTCCAGCAGGTGAATCGCGACACGCTCAAATTTGCTCTGAAATGTTCCGCCATCGATCGCGGCGGCAAATGGCACAACGTCTACAAAAATCCCAAAACCGATCCCTCAAAAGCCAGCAAAGGCGGCCGCTTCAACCTGATTCACAACGGCAAGGAATTCGTCACCGTTGAGGTCGCCAACGATTCTCCCAATCCCGATAGTTCCGCCCTCGGCACGAACGCCCTCGAAACTATTCTCGAAGACGGCAAAGTCCTCCGCGACATGACCCTCCAGGAAGTCCGCGACATCGCCGTCAAGTACGACACCTACAATGAAACCGCTTAATTTCGCCGGTAGTGCCCGATCTTTTGATCGGCTCTCTCTTCGTGTCGATGCGTTCCTCGCCCCCTCGTCATTTCTTCACAAACAAAACGCAATAATCGCTCGTCGGCCAATCCTCCGCAATTTTCTCGACCCGAAAACCTGCCTTGCTCAATTCATCGATCAGAATTTTCTGCTGGATTCCATGGCCCTCGCGGTCTTTCGGCACTCCTTTCACTTTGCCGTACTCTGGATGAGGCGGAAAATCAATGATCGCGAGCTTCCCTCCAGGCTTCAGCGAAAGCAGAATGCTCGCATCGAACTCCAGCGGCTTCGTCAAATGATGGTAAACGCGCCGCAAAAAAATTGCGTCGCAGCACGAAGCGGGCAAATTCGTTTCCGCCTCCCCGCTCTCCACAACGTCTACATTTTTCAGACTGCGTTTCGTGATTTCGTCGCGCAGCTTCGCAATCTTTTCTTTGTCGATTTCTGTCGCAAACACTTTCCCCGTTGCGCCAACATGTTCTACGGCGGCAAATGCGTAACTTCCATCTCCCGCGCCAATGTCCGCAACGACGGTTCCCTGCTTCCATTCCATGAGCGCCGCAAGCTTCGGAATTTCATCCGCGGCGGAGGCCCTCGCATACAGCGCGAGCACGAGAGACGCTGCTGCGACACAGCTCAATGCAAACAGAAGCCATTTCGTCCTGCTGATTCTTCGGCTCATCGAAAACTCACTCTTTCGCTGGAGGAGAACCGCGCTTATGGAGAACGCAGCTCAGTCTTCGCCGATGTCTTCGTTCCAAAGCGCGGGATTTTCGGCGATAAACTTGCCCAGCATCTGGACACACTCTTTAGACGCAAGATCAATCACTTTGATTCCGTTTTCCTGAAGCCAGTCGACGCCCCCGCGAAAATTCACGGATTCGCCCACAATCACAGTTGCGATTCCGAATTGCCGGATCAATCCGCTGCAATACCAGCACGGCGCGAGAGTCGTCACCATGATTTTGTCCCGATAACTTTTCTGACGTCCCGCCTTGCGAAACGCATCAGTCTCCCCGTGCGCCGAGGGATCCCCGTCCTGCACCCTCCGGTTGTGCCCGCTCCCCAGGAGTTTTCCGGTATCGTCAAAGAGGGCCGCGCCAATCGGAATTCCGCCCTCCGCAAGTCCTCGCCGCGCTTCTTCGACGGCCGTTTCAAGCATCGTCAAATATTTCATTTCAAGGACGCTTCGACCTTTTTGCCGTATTCGCGGGCTTTGGCGAGGATTTCGGGTTCGTTGAGCGTGAGAAGTTTGTGGTCGCGCATGACGATGCGGCCGCCGATCACGGCCGTTTCCACGTCGCTGCCCTTCAGGGCGTACGCGAGTTGCGCGTAGACGTCGAACATGGGAACGGCGTTGGGTTCGTCGAGGCTGATCAAAATGATATCCGCTTTCTTTCCAATCTCGAGCGAGCCGATTTCTTTTTCCATGTGCAACGCTTTCGCGCCTTCGATGGTGGCCATCTCCACCACGGATTTTGCGCCGAGCGCGCGGGGGTCCATCTTGGTTATTTTTTGCAGTTTCGCGGCGAGGTCCATCTCTTCCATCAGGTCGAGGTCGTTGTTGCTGCCCGCAGGGCCGTCGGTGCCGAGCCCGACCGCGATACCGGCGGCTCGCTCTTCGATCACCGGAGCCACGCCGCTCGCGAGCATCATGTTGCTCGAAGGATTGTGCACGCAGCCTACATGGCGCTCCGAAAGAATTTTGCGGTCTTTTTCATCGACGAAAATGCAGTGCGCCGCGACCACGTCTGGACCCAGGACGCCGACCTTATCAAGATCCTGCACAGGAGTAAGGCCGTTCTGCTTGAGACTGTCGTCCAACTCTTTCTTCATTTCGGCAACATGAATCAGGATAGGCGCGTGATATTTGCGCGCGAGAGCGGCGGAATCCTCGAAGAGTTTTCTTCGAGCAGGTGTAAATGGAATGCGGCGCGGCGGCAGCGTGAATCAGCGGATCGCCCTGCCAGCGCTTCAGAAATTTTTCGGTGTATTCCAGCATGGCAGCGTTGGTTTTATTGTCTGGCGCTGGAAAATCGATGAACGTTTCGCCGAGCACGCCGCGCATGCCGGCGGCTTTGGTTTCTTCGGCGACGGCATCTTCGAAGTAATACATGTCCGCGAATGTCGTGATGCCAGAACGAATTTGTTCGGCGGCCGCGAGCCGCGTGCCCCATCTCACGAAATCTTCGGTTACGTTTTTCGCCTCGGCCGGGAAAAATATATTTTCGCAGCCAGTCGTCGAGCGTGACATCATCATGCAAACCTCGCAGCAAGGACATCGCAGCATGCGTGTGGCCGTTAATAAAGCCCGGCAGGACCAGCGCGCCTTTGGCTTCGATCGTTTGCTTGCTGAAGATCGGCCCATTCGGCAGTTGAGGAAGACCCTCGCCGATGGCAATGATGGCATCGCCCTTGACGATCACGTATCCGTTCTCGATGATGCGGCGGTCCGCATCCATGGTGACAACCGTGCCGCCGGTGATCAGGAGATCGACGAAATTGGCCGGCTTTGCGGAGGCAGGTGGCTGTCCCTGCGCTGAGGTTTTCAGGGCGCCCGCTAAAATCATCATCACGCAGGCCAGCCCGATGGCCGTTTCCCATTTTCCAATTCGTTTAGGATTCATTTTCTTTCCCTGCTTGTCACAAGTTGGAGGAATCGAACGGCTTCGGAAACAGATCGCGCATCTGCAGCGTTTCGATTTTCCCTCTTAAATTTGCCAAAATCACGGGGACATCGCCGCAAAATTCCCAAATCAACTGGCGGCATGCGCCGCAAGGCGGCGTGAGCGTGTCCGTGTCCGTGACGACAGCGATGGCGTCAAATCCGCGCTCGCCTTCGCTCATGGCCTTAAAAATCGCGACGCGCTCGGCGCAGACAGTCAGTCCATAGGTTGCGTTTTCCACGTTGCATCCGCCGAAGATTCTGCCCGAAGTAGCGTGCAACGCAGCTCCAACGCGAAAATTCGAGAATGGCGCGTGGGCATTTTCGCGCGCTTGCCGCGCGGCTTCGACGAGCGGGTCATGTTCCGTCACGGCGTAATCCTCCAATAGAAGGGCGAAGAGAGATTCGTCTCGCTTCGCTCGAAATGACGGCAGTTGGGTTTTGAGATAATCATGCAACCTCGGCGGCAATGCGAGGAATCACCGTTTTCAGCAGCGCGATGAATTGGCTGCGGACACGCTCGCCGGTCTCAAGAACTTCTTTGTGGTCGAGCGGCCGATCGAGAATTCCCGCGGCCGCGTTCGTCACGCAAGATATGCCGAGCACGCGCATGCCGCAGTGGCGCGCGGCAATCACCTCGGGTACGGTGGACATCCCGACAAGGTCCGCGCCAATGGTCCGCAAATATCGTATTTCAGCCGGAGTTTCGTAGCTGGGACCTGGCAGCGCGGCATAGACGCCTTCGTACAGACCAATGTGATTGCGGTTTCCTTCGCCGACAGTCAATTCGCGGAACCTTCTGTCATAGGCCACGGTCATGTCCGGGAACCGCGGGCCGAATCGCTCATCATTTGGGCCGGTAAGAGGGCTCACGCCCTGCAGGTTGATGTGATCTTTGATCACCACGAGCTCGCCTTGCGTGAATTCACGTTTGATCCCTCCAGCGGCATTGGTGAGGATGACCGCTTTCACGCCCACCGCGAAAAAACCCGAATGGGAAACGCAACGTCTTTGGCGGAATAACCCTCATAGAGATGGACGCGGCCTTGCATCCCGGCGACAGGAATATCACCGACCATCCCGACAACGAGCCTGCCCGCGTGGCCGATGGCGGTAGATTTTGGGAAATGCGGAATTTCGGCGTACGGGATTTTTGTTGCGCTGCGAAATTCATCAGCAAAAGCACCAAGACCTGAGCCCAGCACAAGCGCGATTTTGGGACGCAGAGTAGTTTTGGTAAAAATGAAATTTGCGGCAGATTCGGCGCGTTCGAATTCGGAGCCGGGGGATTGGCTCTTGGAAGTGCGCTTTGGTTGAGGGCTCATGTAGTTGTTGGGATTTTAGCTTGAGTTTGGCTTGCGGCACCAATTGCAGAGCACAACCACGATTCATCGCGCCCGAACCACGCGGGAGAGCGGGGTTGGCTGTGCCAGCCGGGAGTCACGAAAGGATGCCGACGATGGAAGCCGACATCAAGTTTGCCATTGTGCCGGCAAGCATCGCCCGAATGCCGAATTTCGCGAGCTGGCCGCGCTGTTCAGGAGCAAGCGCGCCGATTCCGCCAATTTGAATGCCGATGGAGCTGAAATTCGCAAACCCACAAAGGGCGAACGTGGCAATCGTGAAAGTGCGTGGGTCGAGCGTGTTCTTGATTTCACCGAGGTGCTGGAACGCCACGACTTCATTAATGACCATGCGCGTGCCAAGAAGGTTGCCCATCTGCGCGCAATCCTGCCAAGGAATTCCGATGATCCAGGCCACGGGAGCAAAAATCCAACCGAAAACTTGCGCGAGGCTTGCGGGAAACCAGGAAATCCAATTGTGAATTCCGCCCATGATTCCGTTGACGAGATAGAGCAGGGCGATAAACGAGATGAGCATGGCGCCGACATTGAGAGCGAGATGAAGGCCGTCAACGGTGCCTCGCGAAATCGCGCCGAGAAAGTTTGTTTCTTTTTCCATCTCGGGCATTTCCACGCGGCCTGCCGTAAGCGGCTGCTCGGTCTCCGGCACAAGCATCTTGGCCATGAGCAACGTGCCCGGCGCGGTCATGATAACGGCGGTCAGAAGGTGCTCGGCCTTGATGCCGAACGCGATGTATGCGGCCATGATCCCGCCCGAAACGTGGGCCATGCCGCTGGTCATCACGACCATCAACTCGGATTTCGTGAGCTTATTCAAGAAAGGCCGAATAGTGAGCGGAGCTTCCGTCTGGCCCATGAAAATGCTTGCGGCCACGTTGAGGGACTCCGCGCCGCTGGCGCCCATGACGCGTGTCATGATCCACGCGGCGGCGCGAATGATGAGCTGCATGACCCCGATGTGATAGAGAAGCGCAAAAAACGCAGCGATGAAAATAATCGTGGGGAGAACTTGAAAAGCAAAAATAAAATGCTCTGGAGAAGCGGCAAAACCCGGAGAAGGCGCCGAGGGCAGGCCGAGCTCGCCAAAGACAAATTGCGAGCCGTAAAAGGCGTAGCTGAGGAGCAAATTGACGTAGTATCCGGCCTTTTCAAAAAGATAGCGGCCCGCGGAGAAGCGCAAAACAAAAATGGCGAAAGACAGCTGCAGGCCGAGACCCCAGAGAACCGTCTTGAGTTTGATGGCCTTGCGATCGGTCGAAAAAAGATACGCGAGGCCGAGCATTGTGAGCAGGCCGAGCACCCCGGTGAAACGTCCCATGCGCTGTCCTCTTTCTGCCGTGCTGGTAAAGACAAAATCGTTGACGCGCTAGCCGCCAAGAATGCGGCGGATGAGCGGACGCTTTTGACCAGGCGCGGATTCGCCGATCTGATAGCTGGCGGCGATGAGACTCTGCGCTTCGGCCAACTTTGCGCCGCTATTGTAATGAATTGTGACGAGAGGCTCGCCTTTTTCTATAGGGTCCCCGATGCGTTTGTGAAATTCGAGGCCGACGGCGTGGTCGATGGTGTCTTCCTTTTTTTCCCGGCCGCCGCCGAGGGTAGCAAGAGCGGTCCCGAGTTGCTCGCAATTTGTTGCGCAGATGAAACCCGCGGAAGGGCTGGGGACGCCGGCGTGGCTGCGCGCTTGCGGGAGCAGTTGCGGGTCGTCGATGACGCGTTCGTCACCGCCCTGCAGGCGAATGCCTTGCTTGAATTTTGCTTTAGCCTGGCCGCTCGAGATCATGGCTTCGGCGAGGCGGCGGCCTTCGTCCAGCGTGGCCGCGCGTTCGCCAAGAAAAAACATCCAGCCGGAAAGTTCGATGCTCAGCTCGCGGAGATCGGCAGGGCCGCCGCCGCTGAGTACTTCCATGCACTCGATGACTTCGTTCGAATGACCAGCCATGCGGCCGAGCGGCTGGTCCATATCGGTGATAAGCGCGATCACTTTCTTGCCCATGCGCTGGCCGGTCTCCACCATGACTTCGGCGAGGCGAACGGAATCCTCCTCGAGCTTCATGAACGCGCCAGAACCGGTTTTGACGTCGAGCACGAGAGCATCAATCCCTTCGGCCAGTTTCTTGCTCATAATCGAAGCGCAGATAAGGCCGATATTTTCGACGGTCGATGTGGCATCGCGGAGCGCGTAGATTTTCTTGTCGGCCGGAGCGATTTCCGCGGTTTGGCCGATTAGAGCCATGCCGCATTCGCGAAGCACACGGCGAAATTCATCAAGAGAGAGATTTACGTTGAAGCCGGGGATGGATTCGAGTTTATCAAGCGTGCCCCCGGTGTGTCCGAGGCCGCGGCCGCTGATCATCGGAACGGTGAGGCCGCCTGCGGCGACGATAGGCGCAAGGATCAGCGAGGTTTTGTCGCCGACCCCGCCCGTCGAATGCTTGTCCACTTTTTTCCCGGCAAGATCGGAAAGATTCACGACTTCGCCCGAATAGAGCATGGCTTCGGTGAGCGCCGTGATTTCGGGGCGGTTGAGGCCGCGCAGCCACGCGGCCATGAGCCAGGCGGCCATCTGGTAGTCGGGAATTTCGCCGCGCGTGTACGCGGAGATGAGGAACTCAATCTCCTCGCGGGAGTGTTCGCCGGAATCGCGTTTTTTGCGGATCAGGTCGACGGCGCGCATGCGTCACTGAAGGCGTGAACGCGAGAGTAGCATCGCGCTTACACGGGCGTCAACGGGCGGGCGGGGCGGTGTACCTAAGATTCAATGCGAGAAGGTGCTGGACCGCGTGGGAATGGAGTCTTAGGGAGAGCCCGATGCGGTTTTTGACCAACTTAGACGATCGCCGCCAACCAGAGTGAGGCCGAGCATGTCGGTGTCTCCCGGCTTGAAGCGGATATCACGATAAGAATTCAAGAATTTTCGTTGAATCGTGAGGGAGCCGAGAGCGCTTTCCGGCACGACGTCGCGCAGCAGTGTGCCGCAGTCGACGAATTTGGACTTGCCGTTCAGCTCAACGGTGATCTGCGGAGTTGCGGTGACCCAGCCAGTGAAATCGAGACAAGTGATGGCGGTTGTGGCGGCAAAGTTCTTGCAGCCGTCGGTCGGGTGCGAGCGAAGGACTTGCTCGAACTCGTCGAGCTGGGCGGAGCTGGTGGTTCCGATGATGGAGGCGGAAAGCTTCCGTTCAGTGGGAACGTTTAGGCCGTATAAGACCAAACGATATCGTGCTTCCGATTGGAGGGCACCCAACTCGGACTCGATACCGGTGCTTTGAAACTTCTTTTTCAGAGAGGCCGGCGTGAAGTGAACGTCGCCTTCGCGGCGAAATTGGATTTTTCCGTCGCTGGACGATTCCACTCCAAAGTAAACGAAGCTTACGCCTTCCTGATTTTCCGAGGATTGAGTGTCTCGGCTGGCGCTGTCCGCCTTAACGTAAGCACGTTCAACCTTGAGGCGCATGCCGGGCTTCAGGGCGAGGCCGTTGCGGCTGGAGCGGTAGCCGTAGTAGTTGAAGAGTGTTTCGGTCGGCTCCATGGGAAGACTCTGGAGGAGAAATTCGCGAATCGCCGGACCGGTGTTTTTGAAGCAGGCGCCCGGTTGCGTGGGCTCAAGCTCGGCGAGCACCGCGAACAGCGCTTCGAGGGCGTCGCCCTCGGGATCATTGGCGCCGCGGATGGCGCGAATCCAGCGCTCCGGAGAAGGCATGGCGATCTGAATGGAAGGCGGATCTTTTTTGGCTAGCTCGACGCGGAACGGGCCATTCGCCGCCAGACAATCCGCGGGCGCAGAGGAATCACGAGACGCGTCCATCTCAAGGTTGATCGCAGAACTATTGGGGTTTGATTCCGGGACCGAAGGAGCGAACAGAACCGGGCGGCCGTAGACGACGCCCAGTCGAAAGGGAGGGCCTGCGGCCGCAGTTGTGCGCCGGGCCGAACAACCGGCCGAAGCGAACAAAGTCAACAGAACCGCAGCGAGCAGGCTTAGGACTACTTTCGAGTGCACGGGCCGTCCGAGTTCCGTTGAAGTCAGGGTTGCAGGGAGTAGACGACGGAGACAGTGGTGTCAATTTCGATGGGCTCGCCGTTGAGAAGAGTGGGAGTGTAGCGCCACTGGCTGACGGCTTCGACGGCGGAGCGAGCAAGGTCGGGATCGATCTGGCTGTTCATGACGCGGAGAGAAAGTGGCCTGCCGTCCATACTGATAACGGCGTGAAGGACGACGGTGCCCTGCACGCCCGCCGATTTAGCGGATTCAGGGTAGACGGGCATCACGTGTTCGGTGATGGCTCCAACTTCCAAGGTGAATACCGCGGTGAAATCGCGACCGGCATCGAGCGAGACGTCCGGTTGGCGATACGTTTGGAAGCCTGGTTTAAAAACCTGCAGCTCGTACCTTCCAGACGGGAGCCCTGTGAAGATGAATTTGCCTTCACGGTCGGTGGTCGTCATGTCGATGGTGTTGGCGCCGTGGTTGGACATGACGACAGTAGCGTTGGCAATGCCAGCTCCGCTCGGATCGTGGATGGAGCCGGAGGTTTTGCCGGCGCGATCTTGGGCGGAGAGGCGCAGAGCGGCGAGGGGAAGCAGGAGCGTTAGAGCGAGAAACGGGATGAGGAGTTTCGTTCGGACCGACAGATGACGGCGATTGATCGAGGGATTCAACATAGCGGCAAATCTCCTTTCAAGATTTGAGGGACGCGCGATGGCCAGAGCAGTGGACCAGGCACGGCCGGAGTTTTCGAGTGTCCTTGCGAGATCGAGTAATTGACTGGCGTAATGAGACGCCGTGATTCCCGAGAGCAGCACCGCATCATCGCAGGCACGCTCGCTTTCCTGCCGTAGTCGCGCAGCGGCCAGCCAGGCGAGGGGATGAAACCAATACACGGCGCGGGCGAGTTCGGCGCAGATCTGGAGAGACCAATCGTGCCGGGCGATGTGCGCGAGCTCATGAGAGAGGACGATGTGCCGGCGGTCCTCGGGCCAATGAGCGGCGCACGAGGGAAGCACGATGACCGGGCGAAGGATTCCCCAAGTGAGCGGCATGGCGAGAGGATTGCCGCATTGCAGGAGCCGAACAGAGCGCTTGATTTTATGGACAGCGGAAAGTTCCAAGACGGTGCGCATCCAACCCTCATCGAAGAGGGGCTTCGCGCGCGCCGAGACCCAAGCGAGGCGCGAAAGACCCGCGAGGAGCCTTAGGAGGACGAAGGAGAGGCCGAGTACCCATGCGAGGAGAGCAGCGAAGGTAAGTTTGCTGAACACGGGAGAGGCTGCAACTGCGTCCACGATGACGGAAGGAATTGCGTGAGAACTGGCGCTGTTTGAATTCGCAGACGCAGGGCTCCAGAGAGCGGCAGCAGTGCCGAGTGTTGTGGAATGCCACGCGGGGAGCAGCAGCGCAAAGAGAGGAAGTGCGAGCGAAGCGAGAATCGAGGCTGCCCACACGTGGTGGCGCATGGCGGAAGAACTTCGGCGGAGGGCCATCGCGATGATCCATGCACCCGCAAGAAGCAGGGTGGCCTTAGCGCCGCACGCGATGAGAAATGTAAGCGCGAGCTGCAAGTTGTCGGGCGTCGGCATGTTCAGCTCTCCCTTCGGCCTTTAGAAATGAGGCGGGCGAGGCGATCGAACTCTTCCGGGGAGATGCGTGCGACTTCACCGCCGAGAAGCGCGGCCACGACTTTTTCCGTTGAGCCATCGAAGAAAGTTTCGACAAGGTGCCGAAGCGCGGAGCGGCTCGCGACCTCGCGCGGCACGGCCGGAACATAGACGTAGCGGAGGCCGCGTTCCTCGTGGCGAACATGTCCCTTCTCTTCCAGTACGCGAAGCTGGGCGCGGACGGTGGAGTAGCTGGGCTTGCCGGCCATTTTTTCGAGGACCTGGCCGACGGAGGCGCGCTCGAGCTTGTAGAGAATGTCCATGATCTGGCGTTCGCGGCGGGAGAGAGCGCTCGGCTTGGGTTTTCTCGTCATGTGCTATTTTTCCAGCATCTATGCTAGAAAACTAGCATCTAGGCAATGCAGTGTCAACACAATTCTTCGAAATAATCTTTCGAGCCGTTTCAGAGGGTTGGGGGAGCAGACTTCGGAGGGCCGTCGCTGCTTTGCAAAACAGTTGGTAACTCAAGGCGCGCGGGATGCGTAGTACCATCGAGAGGCGATGATGACGACTGGCGATGGTGTGTCTGTGCGCGCGGAGCGGGTTTCGCGGCACTATGAGATGGGCGCTGCGGTAATTCGTGCGGTGGATGACGTGACGCTCGAGGTGCGCGCGGGAGAGTTCGTCGCCCTGCTGGGAAGCTCGGGATCGGGAAAATCGACGTTGCTAAATCTGATGGCCGGGCTGGACCGTCCCACGGGGGGCGCGATTTTCGCGAATGGACGGAATTTGTCGGAGTTGAATTCGCTTGAACTGGCGCGTTACCGAAGCAAGACCGTGGGAATGGTCTTTCAATCGTTCAATCTGCTGCCGCGAATGACGCTCGAAGAAAATGTCGAGCTGCCTCTGCGATTGGCGGAGGTGGACCGCGGTGAGCGCGGTACGCGGGTGCAGGAAGCGCTGGAGCGCGTGAAGCTCGAAAAGCGGCTGAGCCACCGGCCGAGTGAATTGTCAGGCGGGGAACAGCAGCGGGCAGCGTTGGCGCGGGCGCTGGTGAACCGGCCCACGTTGCTGTTTGCCGACGAGCCGACGGGAAATCTGGACAGCGCGACCGGAGAATCGATCATGCTGCTTCTGAAAGAAATTCAGCAAAACCTGGGCATGACGATTGTGATGGTAACGCACGAGCGGCCACTTGCGGAGCGCTTTGCCGAACCGCATTGTGGCTCTTGCGGACGGAAAACTGCTGAGCGACGGGGTGAAATCATGAAGGCGGGGGACCTCGCCGAGCTCGCGCTGCGCAATCTGCGAGAGGCGGTTCTGCGAAATTCGCTGACCACGCTGGGCGTCGCAGTGGGCGTGGCTTCGCTCGTGGCGATGCTTTCTCTTGGCGTGGGTTTGCAGGAACTCGCCACAAGGCGGCTTTCGAATTCCGGTCTGTTTGACACGGTCATTGTGATGCCGCGAAGAAACATGCAACCGATGCGGCGGCCTGTGGCGAATGCGGCGCCACCGAAGGAAGCGCCCGCTCTAGATGATGACGCGCGAAACAAGATGGAGCGCTTGCCAAACGTGATCGAAGTTTATCCGCAAATTCGCTTTCCCACGGAAGTGCGCTACAACGGAACTCCTTTTTCCACGATTGTGGCGGGAGTGCCGGATTCCGCGCGAGGCAATGGCGCATACGATGGAATTCAGGGGAGTTTTTTCTCCGGCCCAAATGCGGACGAAGCGATTCTGCAAATTGAATTGGCGAAGGATTTGTCCGAGCAGACATCGACGCTCATCGGCAAGGAGCTGGTGGTTCGCTATGCGGAGCGGCAGGCGCTGCCGCCGAGCGGAACGAGCGATGGAGGTGGCGGAAATGCCAAGGATGCCGGGGCCGGAGGATTTTCCATCGTTCCGCGCGAGAAGAACCTGCGGATCGTTGGGATTATCGAAACGGAGCCGGCCGCGGGATTTCGGCGGATTCGGAAGCGGCCGCTTATTGATTCCGCTGGAAGTGGCCTCCGCATTGCGCGCGGCGCAGGTGAATGATCTGCGCGACGCGGTCCGCGCGACAAATGGAAAACCGGCGTATGCGAGCTTGACGGTGCGCGCGAAGAGCCCCTCACAAGTTGAAGCAATCGAAACTTCGATCAAGAGCATGGGATTCGGCACTTTTTCGTTGCTGGACGCGACGCGTAACTTGCGACTGTTTTTTACCATCTTCGATCTGCTGCTGGCGATTTTCGGGAGCCTGGCGTTGGCGGTGGCAACGCTGGGCATCATCAACACGCTGGTGATGGCCATTCTGGAACGGCGGCGCGAGATTGGAATTTTGAAAGCGCTGGGCGCAGCTGATCGCGACGTAAAGCAACTATTTTTTGTGGAAGCGGGAGTCATGGGACTGTTCGGCGGAGTGCTTGGGGTGGGATTTGGCTGGTTTATCGGTCGAGCGCTGACGTGGGGCACAAATATTTATCTGCATCGGCAAAATCTGCCATCGGCGCATGTTTTTTCCGTGCCGTGGTGGCTGGTGCTGGGAGCGATTGCGTTTGCGGTCATTGTGAGCCTGGCGGCGGGACTGTATCCTGCGACGCGGGCGGCCAGGCTGAACCCTGTCGAGGCCCTGCGGTATGAATAAGCTTTTGGGCGCTGTGATGGCGGCGCTGCTACTGAGTTGCGTGCTGTCTGCGACTACTACGGCGTCCACGGGTCGCGCTGAATGCAATTCCCTTCGCAGCAAAATCCTTGCGAACGCTGTCCCATACTGCGTATTGCTGCCGCCGAGTTATGACGCCGAGAAAACGCGCCGCTATCCCATCCTCTATCTGCTACACGGATTGGGCGATAACGAGCAAATGCTCATTCATTCGGGCGGGATGAATCTTATAGAGGACTTGTGGGAGCAGCATCAGTTGGGAGAGTTCTTGATCGTGACGCCAGACGGCGCGGCAAGTTTCTATATCAACTCGCGCGATGGCAGGCGCCGCTATGAGGATTTCTTCCTGCAGGAGTTCATGCCCGGTATCGAGAAGCGGTATCGCGCGCAGGCGGGGCGCAAGTCGCGCGGAATTGCCGGAATTTCGATGGGCGGATACGGTGCGCTGCACATTGCGTTCGGGCATCCGCAGATCTTCGGCGCCGTGGGCGCGCACAGCGCGGCGCTGCTTGAGGCGCTTCCCAAAATCAGCGCGCAGGATTCGCGGCAGCTCGGCCGGCTGCGTGTTCTTGGCGGTGCGTTTGGTTCGCCCTTCGATTCCGCATTCTGGACTCGAAATGATCCAGTGACGATAGCGCACACAGCGTATCTTTCGGGTATGAAGATTTATTTTGATTGCGGTTCCCAAGATGACTTTGGCTTCGACGCCGGCGCCGAAGCCCTGGACAAACTGCTTACGTCGCGGCGCATTCCACACGAATTTCATCTATATCCCGGCGGCCACAATTGGGCCTATTTCGCCGAGCACTTGCCCGCCTTGTTGGAATTTGAATTCCACGCGTTCGAACCCCCCGCGCTCCATCCAAATGCATCCCACTAGCCCACGGACTCGCGCCAAACTCAGTTAGATTGCGCAAGAGTCCCGGTAAGTCACTTGTCAAATTGTGTGTTGACTGACGACGGCATCGCGGGTATCGTTGCGTAACTCGATCCGGAATCCCGCCTAATCAGGATAAGGACGTAAATTTGGGAGGTGTTTCGTGAATGCAAAGGGGAAAAAGCAGACCCGGCTGTACCCTCTAGTTGAGGCTATCGCACAAGACGCTCGCAGAAAGCGAGCTCTCGACAAGCAGTTTTGGAGTTTTTACAAGCAAATGAAAAAGGCCATGGGGTCCAATAAGAAGTTGAAGAAGCTTGAGGTCCCGCTAGAAAAAGTTAAGGCATCCATCGAACTGGCCGCCTTTGGAAGATTTTTTGGCATACCGATGGTTACCTTAGTTAAGCCGAAAAACTGGGAGGGATGAGCGGCGAGCTAATGCGGCCTGCATCCAAAAGGCGCATGGGCCTTTTGGCCGTTTGGGCCTAATTGGTCAAGATGGAGTTGTCCGATTGGCACTCATCAAGCGCTCTGAATGTCTTGTCTTCTTTTTCCGAGAAGGCAAGCTCCGTTGCAAGAACTACCTCTCGGGTATCGAAGTTGTAACTGCGCCGATCATAGTCTCCGTACTGCACACGCTCGGACGTTGGTGCGAATCTGACAGTGTGGAGCGCCTACTGAGTGGTTACTCCCCTGCCTCGATTCGGCGCACTCTGGAAAAATTACGTCGCCACACACTGCTTCTGTATAAGCACTCGGCGCAAGCGAAGCAGGAAGCTTTGCTTGCATCCTGGAGGGTGTGGGGAGAAGAGGCTCGATTTTTTCATTTCGCCACGAAGCATGCCTTTCGTTCCTCTCCGGTCTCGAAGGAGCATAGTTTTAGTCGGGTGCACCCTAAAAGCCCTCCCCAACCGAGTCTGGTGAAACACTATCCTCGTGCTCGTCAAATTCCATTGCCTGACCAAGGCTTAGGGTTCGACAGTGAATTTCGGCGCGTTCTCTTAGCACGGCGTACTCATAGGCATTTCGAGGCAGGAACTATTCCCCTTGAACGGGTTTCCGTGATTCTTCGTCTGACTTGGGGAGTCACGGGATATCTCAGATGGCCAGGATTGGGGCGACTCTTGCTGAAGACCAGTCCGTCGGGCGGTGCGCGCCATCCTCTAGAAGTCTATTTATTCGTGCTGCGTGTGGCGGGACTGCCGCGCGGGGTCTACCACTACCGAGCCGACCGACACTTATTGGAGCGGTTGAGCCGCAAGGCCACTGAAGAGCGTTTGGTGGAACTCTGTGCTGGTCAGGATTGGGTCCGCCACTGCTCCGCCTTATTCGTGATGACGGCGGTCTTTCCGAGGGTAATGTGGCGCTATCGTTTCTCTCGTGCATATCGCGTCGTGTTGCTCGAGGCCGGACATTTTTGTCAGACATTTTGTTTGGTTGCGACTTGGCAGGGCTTGGCGCCTTTTTGCACGGCAGCATTGGCCGATGAACAATTGGAAAAAGACCTCGGTTTGAACGGGGCAACTGAAACTGTGCTGTACGCCGCAGGCGTCGGACCCAATCCGTTCAAGGATCGAGGGCCGAGCGCAATTACGGGATCTGTGAGGAGATAAGCGGATTCTGTTCTTCCTGTCTATTTTCAGCCTCCCATTCTCGCCGCATAGACTCCAGGAAGGATTGAAACGCAGGATCTCTATGGAGGTTCGCATAGAGTGGGTTCTGCGAAACAAAGGGGTAGTTTATGACACCGAGCTCGCGTGCCCTGCGGAGCCAGCGAAGTGCGGGCGAGGATTGTCGCGCCACGGCATAGACGGCGGCCACGTTGAAACAATAACCGGCGTCGGCCCAATAGACCTTCTGATAGGGCAGTAGCCAGGTGTCAATAGAAAATGGCGTTCCCTCACGGACGCGAAGCAAAGCCTGAGCGTACTGCACAGTGGGGTCGCTGGGCGCATGTTGTAGCAACGTGCGATCGATCTCGCGTGCCCCTTCGAGATCGTCAAGCCCCACCAGAACGCCAGCCAACACGGCGGCTGTCACTTGGTCGGCGGGGTGGGAATCCAAGTCTTGCCGTAACTGGTCGCGGGCTTTCGCAAAATCTCCCTGAAAACGATAGGCCAGCCCGAGCTCGCGGCGGATGAGTTCCGGGTTGAGCTCCTGCGCTCGCAGAAATGCCTGGATGCTCTTTCCCGGGAGGCCTTTATACATGTAGTAGAGACCGGCAGCATAATAGGCCAAGGCCGAGTTAGGCGATCGTGCGAAGGCTTGGCGCAAGCTTTTTCGTGCTGTGTCAATCTCTCCCTTCTGAAACTCGACCAGGGCCCGCGCGGCGTAGGCTTCGCCAGAATTGGGTTCCAACTCGATAGCTTGGTTAGCCTTTCGTTCGGCATTATCAAGAATTCGTGGATCGTCTGCGTAGCCCCAAAAGGCCGCAAGCCAGTGCAGTTTCGCCAAACTCACAAGCGCCAGAGTGAAATGGGGGTCAAACCGCAACGCCTCATCCAGCTCTTGTTCGGCTCGGTTAAGTTGCGCCGAACTGGGCTGCCTCCAGAACACTTCCATCTCATAGCTGCTCCGCAAATAAGCTTGGAAGGCTTCGTTCTGTTGGGTTGAGGCGGCTGTAAGCCGCTCGCGGTCTTCCCGGCTCACAGATGCTTGCAGCGAATCCGTGATTTCAGCGGCGAGTTGATGTTCCGCCTCAATTGAACGAATGAAGGGAACTTGAAAGTCCCTTCCGGCAACTTGCACTTCGCGCCGAAGGTCCACCAGGGTGTAGCGCAAACTTAGCGTTCCTTCTTCGATCTGATAACTTCCGCTTAGGATCGCGTCCGCACCCAGTTTTCGTCCCATTTGCAGTGGATCGATGTTCCAGCCGGCGAGACTTGTTGGAGCCGGGACGGCGCGTACTTCGAGGAATCGCGCGTTGGTCAATTTAGCGTTGAGCACATCGGCCAATCCCACACCGAAATAGTCATAGCCTTTGTCTGGGCCGGCGTTGCGGAAGGGAATGATAGCGATCGACCGGACCGGTAGCTTGAACGCCGCAATTTCGCGTGCGCGTTGCTGCTTTTGCCGAAACCAATATCCCGCTCCCGCGACGATGACTACGAGTAGTGGAACGAGAACGACGGCCGCCGCGACCCGTTTACGGGCCTTGGATTCGCTTGGCATTAGCAAACGCGTGCTCGGTGATTTAGCAGGTTCAGCGATCCGACCCAGATCCACCGATAGTTCCTTGGCTGATTGGAAGCGCCGGCCGGGATCTTTGTCGAGGCATTTGAGGATAATTCGTTCGAGTTCCGGCGAAATCCGGGAATTGAGCGCACGCGGAGGAACCGGAGGGTGGTGAAGGATGGCATCAATTACGCGCGACGGCAGTTCGCCGGGGAATGCCCTGATGTCTGTGGCCATTTCGTAGAGCACTGCGCCGATTGTGTAGATATCCGCGCGGGCGTCCACGGGTTCTCCCTGGAGTTGTTCCGGCGGCATATAGGGCAAGGTACCCGCGCCTGCTTGCGTGTCCGACAAGGTATCGGACGTCAATTCGTTTACCTGAGGCAAAAGCTTCGCCAGACCAAAGTCCAGGACTTTCGCTTGGCCGCGCTCCGTAATGGCGATGTTTCTAGGTTTCAAATCGCGGTGAACGATTCCGCGATGGTGTGCCTCTTCGATTGCCGCAGTAATCTGCATCCCCAAAGCGATTACTTCCTTCTCCGGCAGGGCGCCGCTGGCAAGCCGGTCTGCGAGCGTCTTCCCGGGCAAATACTCCATAACGAGGAAGTCGATACCATCTTGTGTATCGAACTCGTAGACCGTTTCAATGTTGGGATGACTTAATTTGGCGAGGGCGAGCGCCTCTTTCCGGAATTGTCTGCGGGAGCCGTCGTCACTCAGAGTTCCGGATGGAAGCACCTTAAGTGCCACATCCCGTTCCAGTTGGTCGTCGCGGGCGCGATAGACGACGCCCATCCCTCCGGAACCGACCTCCTCTAAGATGCGGTAGTGGCCTAGAGTTTGGCCTATCATGGGGCGGGACCTGCCTTGGCGGTAATCTTAGGGTGCGCGGGAAGTCAAGTCAACGCACGATGCTGTAGGGCTGATGGGTGCGGGCCTCCTTGGCGGATGGAAAAACGATAGGTGCTCTCGAGGCGTTGCTATCCGGACAGCGGAAAAAAGAAACGCGAGCGGAGAGTGGGCGTCTAAAGATTCAGCGAGCGGGGGATGCGATGGAAACCCTTTGGCAAGATTTGCGGCATGCGTTTCGAGCGCTGAGGAAGAGTCCTGGATTCACCGTGGTGGCCGTACTGACGCTTGGGCTTGGCATCGGCGCGAATACGGCGATTTTCAGCGTGGTGGTAAGTGTGCTCTTGAAGCCACTGCCTTACCGCGACCCCGGATCGCTCGTGCAGGTCTGGAATACTTACCTTCCGCAGTTTCCTCAAGTTCAGTTGTCGTCGGGTGATTTTCTGGATTTTAGCCGCCAGAGCACTAGCTTTTCCCAAATGGCGGCTTACGTCGACGTTCCACGTGGATGTAATTTGACCGGTGTGGGCGAACCGGAACGGCTGGAGTCGAGGTTCGCTACATCGGGACTTTTTGGGCTGCTCGGAATCCGTCCGGCAGCGGGCCGCGCATTTACCCCCGAAGAAGACAAGCCGGGAAACGCACCGACGATCCTGATCAGCCATCGATTGTGGCAAAACCGGTTCGGGTCGGATCCGGCGATTGTCGGACGGACATTAATGCTTGACGGGAGAGTCTATATCCTGGCTGGCGTTTTGCCCGCGGCATTTCGATTGGCGCCCACGACAGACGTTTGGATGCCCGCGGGTCAATATGGGGACGATCTCTCGAGCCACCTTCATCATGAATTCAACATCGTGGCGCGGCTGAAGCCCGGCGTTAGGATCTCGCAAGCACAAGCGGAGCTGACCGCGTTGAATCGTCAGGAAGAGCAGGCCTTTCCGGACACACACAAGAATTGGGGCGTATTGGTGACGCCGTTGGCAGATCCCTCCGCCCTAAAAATGCGTGTGGCCTTGCTTGTGCTTTTTGGAGCTGTGGGTCTTGTGCTCCTTGTAGCCTGCGCGAACATTGTGAATTTACTTTTGGCGCGCAACGCGGTTCGCCAGAAGGAGATCGCGCTGCGCGTGACGTTGGGCGCAAGCCGCTCGCGGCTGTTGAGACAACTGCTGACGGAGAGCATCCTTCTTTCGCTGCTTGGTGGCACACTGGGAGTTCTTCTTGCCGGGGCCGGGCTTTGTTTCCTCGGCGCTTTCGTTCCTTCCGATATGGCGAGCGTGAAGGAGACCGGGCTCAACGGTTTGGCGCTGAGCTTTACACTTGCGGTGAGTTTCCTTGCGGGAATTGTCTGCGGTCTGATTCCGGCGGCGCAGACCTTGAAACAAGATTTGCACGGCATTTTGAAGGAAGGAACGAGAACCGCTGGGGCAGCGGGAGGGCAAAGAATCCGGAGCGTGCTGGTGGTTTCGGAAATCGCCCTGGCGCTGATTCCGCTGGTGGGCGCAGGTCTATTGATTCGGAGCTTTCATCGCCTGTTGGAGGTGAATCCCGGTTTCCAGCGCGATCACATTTTGGTGATGGAGGTGGACCAACCGCAATTGCCGCCCGCGGAGCAGGCCAAATTAACAAGCGAGCAGCAGATTGATCTGGCTCGGAAGCAATCGTCGCAGTTCGATGAGCTTGTTCAGCGGATTCAGGAACTGCCTGGGACTAAGGCCGTTGGAGGCATCACGGTGATGCCTCTGGGGTCGGAGATGCGATCGGCGTCCAGATTTGTCGTGGAGAGCCAGCCGTTGCCTGCGAACGGAGCGCGGCCGGTTGCCGAGACGCGAGGCGTAAGCCCTGGCTATTTTGCAGCGATGGAGATACCGCTGCGCATGGGCCGGGCCCTCGACGCGCACGACTATGCTGGGTCGAACATCGTGGTGAATGAAACGATTGCGCAGAGATTCTGGCCCGGTGGCGATCCCATCGGGAAGCGCATCAATTTGTGTTCGCTCGATCCGAAACCCTGCTGGTTGACGATTGTTGGCGTGATCGGGAATGTGCACCAATATGGGCTGGAGGCGGCGCCGACCATGGATGTCTACTACACGGGAGGATGGACACAATACGCCGTGATTCGAACGGCGTCCGATCCGGCAGCGTTAACGCAGGCTGCGATCGGCGAAGTACACAAATTCGATCCAAACCTTCCGGTGACCCACGTGATGACGCTAGACAATTTGCTCTCCGACTCAGTCTCGCCCAGGCGATTCTCGACGTTCCTGCTTGGGGTCTTCGCGGGCCTGGCCTTGCTCCTGGCCGCGATGGGAATTTACGGCGTGATGAGTTACGTCGTCAGCTTGCGGACGAACGAAATCGGTATTCGCATGGCGCTGGGCGCGCAGCCGGGCGACATCTGGAGTCTTGTGATTGGCCGTGGTGCGCAACTCGCGCTGGCCGGCGTCGCTCTTGGATTGATGGGAGCCTTTGCGTTGACGAAACTGATCTCAAGTCTGCTATATGGAGTGAAGCCCACAGACCCCGTCACTTTCGGCGGCGTCGCGCTTCTGCTCGTGAGCGTTGCGCTCCTGGCCTGCTACGTCCCCGCGAGGCGAGCCATGCGCGTGGATCCAATGGTCGCGCTTCGTTACGAATGATCCCTTCTAACCTGCCTTAAAAATATTTCTCAGGCGACTGCAAATTTGAGGCCGTTATACGTTCGCGGAAGTCTCCCTGGTTCGCGCACGCAACACGCCACTTCTAGAAATAAAAATTACAATGACTGCGCGGTGTAGGGCGGCAGAGGGCTGTTCTGGCCGGCGACCACTCTCCAACCGCTTCCCCCTTCTATGTATATGTGCATCACCCGCATCTGGGTGCTGACGGTCTGCCCTTTCACGATGGCACGGGAAGACCATAAGCAGGTGGCTACTGCCGTGTCGCGGTAGATATGGACCTTGATATCCGAAGCGATAAACGCCTCGTACTTGATGCCCGTAGCTTGCACGGCATTGATAAACCCGGTTTTGTTGACCAGTTCGCCCCGAGAAAGAGTCCCCGAGTAGTCGTCGCTATACACCCGCCGAAAATAGGTCCCATCGCTCAGCTGAATGGCGCGGGCGGCTTCTTTCTCCAGGTTGACGATTTCCTGCCTCTGCATATCCGGGTCTGTGGGCGCCAGCCGGCAGCGTTTGTAGCAGTCCGCGATCTGGTCCGTTTGCGGGCTCCAAGCCGGAGCAAGAGCCATCCACATTGTCAGCAGCGCCGCAGCCTTGTGCATTGCGAAAAACCTCCTCTAGAGGACCCGGAATTATCGCCGTGGTCACCTTTATAAGGTATATCCGCGATGGATGGCCCAGAAAGGAGATCTTCACGAATGTGATGTAATCGTGACGGCGTATGCCGCGGCGTGACTGTCATAGCGCAAACCAAAACAGCCGGAGGTGTCAGGTTGGTCTTCCCGAAGGCAATTTCGCCAGCCTCTCCATTATCGCCTCTCAAACGCTGCCGTGCCTGTCTGCCAATCGCTAGAACTTAACGAGAATGGAAAGGCCGATCCGATTCTCAATTTTCTTGAGATCCGGAAACCAGGTGTTCGCGGGTGATCCATTGCAGATCGCGAAGCCATTCAAGACAGGTCAAGCGAACCAGGAGCGCCGGTATTGCCACCCGGCGGAGTAATGCCGCCAGGTCCGGAGAAATAAGGAACATTCGCGGCGCGATGATCGAACTCCCAGCGAAACGTAATGTACTGGCTGGGCATGTAGTCAAACGTCCCGGAGGCATCCCAAGCTTTGAAGGGGTCGCCGGGATTTTCGGTGAAGTAGGGCGTGCCTGAGGTTGCCGTCGCGCCATTGATCGGCGGAAGCAAAACCAAATAGCGGCCGGGATTGTTAATTTTGCCGCCGCCCAGGGTCAGCCCAAACTTGTCGTTGCGAACCACATGCGGTTGTAAAACATGAAGCCGATGAAGCTCTGCTTCGGTCCCTGCTTCGAGTTGGTATAGCAGCTTACGCCGCCGCCATGCTCGCAGCCCAGATCGCCGGTAAGCGAAAAAGCCATCTTGTCCAGCCATTCTCCCGGCCTGTCGTAGTACTTGATCTGTATGCTGTCGTCGGTGTGGTAGCGGACACGGCCTGGAGTATTTAGCGCATCTTCGCCTAAAGCGTATTGATTCCCAAGAACCGATAACCATGCCATTCGGCCGCCACAAAATCTGCATTCCGAATCCGGGCCGGTTATTGAATCGACCGTAGGATTGCCAGCCATTCATGAACCACGGCTCGATCTTCAGATGCTCGGTGGGGAAAATCTGAACGCGCACGCCATTGAAGAACCATGGCGTGTTCGAGGAAACATACGACGGTTGATAAGCCCAGTTGTCAAAATTGTAGTAGCTGAACAGGCCAACATAGGACATGAAGATTCCGGCCTGGACGTTGATTCCGTGCATCGCGTTGAAGTGATAGCCGCCGTACGCCTCGGAAAGATAGCGGTAAGCATCGGCCAGATTCCACTGGCCGCGCGACGGGACTGGCGTCGTTGCGCGGCGTCGTTTCGCGAATACAAGCCAAATTGGGTCATCACTCGGGCGCTGAACGTTATCGTAGTGAAAGTCGCCGCCTACGCCGAGCTGCGTCAGTTGGACTTCGCTTGAGCGAAAAACTTCGCTCGAGCCGCCGATGGTGTCGTCTTTCGGATGATTGAAATCGTAGACGTAGTCGACATCCGCCCTGATTTCCGGCGTGAAGAATTTCGTGTCCATGGGCGACTCTTTTGTGCGGGCGTTGCCGTTTAGCCAGGTAAAGTCGGCGAATGCAAACGGCACGCTCGCCGGCTTTTTGGCCGTACCTGAATTTCCTTCTTGCATAGCTTGTGCGGTAAAGGAAGCAATCGCTTTCTCGGGAGAAATGACATTCGTACTCGATCTCGGAGCTGCCGGTCCGGCAGTGTCTGCCGAACTAACTGCTAATGCGGTCGCGTTGTCAGTGTTCGCGGAGTTGGGCTGAGAGCCCGCGCCCTCAACCGCTGGAGGAGTTGCTGTGGCAGCAGACGGAGCAACCTTGGCCTCGAGTTCAGCGATGCGCTTTTCGAGCTGCTCGACGCGATCGAGAAACATGCGTTCGCGTTCGGTCAGTCCGGGAGCGGGGGCATCCGGCTTAGTAAGGACGGTTCTCGACGGCGGAGTACTCTTGTCTTTCTCATCGTCCGCAAGTAACAGCCCTGGTGTTGTGCTCGTGCAAAGCCACGCCATCGCTATCGTCAAAACAGGAATTCGCTTCGGTTTAAACGTGAGCATATTTCTCCCCAATACATGCGGTTTGGCAACGGAATTTCCGTGACGGATTTCGAGCGTCTTCGGTCGGCGGAGAAAGCCGTATCGTTGCCAAAAAAGGGTAGCTTGGACGGCATTAAAAAGTCGTAAGCGGGTTGCTAGCTTTTTGTAAGAAGAAACGGCGTTTTAGGAGACGCGCTAGCGGCGAAGGGGAGCCGTGGGGTCGCGTTTGGAAATCTCGAAGGCCACCCCGCGTGCCTCCTCGTGAACTAAGCCATTGGTGGCGAGGATGACGGCGCCGCCAAGTTCGTAGGGTTGACCAGAGAAGTCGCTGACTTTACCACCTGCTTCTTCGATCAGCAGAACCCCTGCAGCAGTGTCCCACGGCTTCAGCCCAAATTCCCAAAATCCATCGAATCGGCCAGCAGCTACACTCGCCAGATCGAGCGCGGCGGAGCCATCGCGGCGTACGCCATGCGACCGCAACGTAAAATCCCAGTAGTAATGGATGTTGGGATTCGCCAGGCGCTTGTGCACCGGAAAACCCGTACACATAAGGCTCGTCGCCAGCGTATCCACTTTCGAAACGAAGATTCTCTTGCCGTTCAGTGTGGCACCTCCTCCACGGGCAGCGGCGAAGAGCTCATCGTAGAACGGATTGTAGACGACTCCGGCAAGAAGAGCGCCGCGCTGCGCAAGGGCTATCGAAACGGAAAAGCAAGGATAACCGTGGGCGAAATTTGTCGTCCCATCGAGCGGGTCCACGTGCCAGCGAAACTCCGAGCCGCTATCGTGGCCGGTTCCTTCTTCTGCCGCGATCGAGTGTTCCGGAAAGTATTTTGCCAGGCGCGTGACGATGGCTTCTTCAGAGCGCTTGTCGGCTTGCGTGACCAGGTCGACTTCGCCCTTATAGGTAATCAGCGCGGGCTGGTCAAACTCTTCGCGCAGGATTTTGCCCGCTTCCTGGGCAATTTCGATGGCAGCTTCGAGATAGTCTTTTCTCATGGAAAAATACGCAGCCGCGCGCCTCTGAAGTCGCTTTAGTGCGCCAGCTTGTTCTCCACTCTACCACCAGCGCCGCGGAGAAAGTTGCATCCGTAGCAATCCATGTTCGTCACTGGATATCTCGCTTCGAAGGCCGTTGTTTTTTGGAGGCTTCTCCTTCTTATCCGGGTTAGAATAAAATCCCGCCCGGAATGCGAGGAAGAATCATGATCAAAATCGGCAACCTCCGGTCCGTTGCGAGTGTGCTTGCGTTCTTTTTTCTGTCGCTCGGCACTGCGCATCTCTCCGCGCAAAGCAGCGAGGTCATGGGCGAAGTGCGTTTTGGCGGCGATACACAGTTGGATCGGGATTCCGGCGTGTGGATCGATGGCACCTATGTTGGCTATGTTAAGGAACTCAAGGCCAAGAAGAAGGTTCTCCTGTTGCCTGGAAAGCACCAGATCGTCGTCCGTCAAGCAGGTTATACCGATTTCACGCGAGAACTCGTTATCGAGCCCGGCCAAGTGCAGGAGGTTCAAGTGGCGATGCAGTTGCTCCCGGGCGCAAAGACTCCGGATGTTACATCGGAGTTGAAGATTACCGTTCACCCAAAACGCGCGGCCGTCTTTCTCGATGGCAGGTACGTCGGCCATGCAAGCGAGTTGGGCGGAAAATTTCACTCACTTCTCGTCAGCCCAGGCAAGCATCGCATCAAGGTCGAGCTGCCCGGCTATCGCACTTTTGAAACCGACGTCGAAATTGTGGAGAGACAAAAGTCCGAAGTGAAAACAGAACTTGTCAAAGGCAGCATCGAACAAGCCGGTTCTGAAATCAAACAGCCGCAGTAGTCAGGGCAGTTTCCTGAAAGTTTCAGATAACATTCAAAAAGCTGCTTGTGATCGTTCACTGCGGGCCGGTGAGGTAGGCTGTTCGGTGGCGGACGTGGTAATCGCCGTTTAAGACCTTGACCTCGACCTTGCGATAGGTGTTGGCCAGGCCGCGCGGATTGGGGTAGTAGCCAAGCCGGTACTGTGTGCGCAACTCGCGGTCGATGACATCGAAAATTACATTGAGCTCCTGCGACGTGTCCGGATAAAACATCGCGCCGCCCGTAGTTTCGGTGATGGTCTCGAGGGCGTGCTCGCCGGCGGTGTTGCGGCCGCTCTCATTTTTCACCGGGCGGATAACGATGGTGTAGAGCAGCAGGTCCGAACGGACGGCTTCTTTGCGCGCGGCCTCAAAGTCCGTCCGGCTGGTAGTTTCGCCCGCGTCCGTAACCAAAACAATCACCCGGCGGCGCTCTTCTCCCCGGCGCTCCAATGCTTGCGCTCCGAGAAGTATGGCATCGTAGATGGAGGTACCCGCGCCAGCGGGAATCCTTCGCACTGCGGCTTGCAGTGTCGGAACATTGTCCGAGAACTTCGCGATCTGCGTGACATTTTCATCGAAGGAAAAAACGGACAAGCGGTCGCTGGGCCGCAAAACCTGCCGGATAAAATGTGCGGCGGCCTCTTGCTCGAAAGTTATTTCCTTGTGCGCGCTCAGGCTCGCGTCAATCATCAGCGCGAGATCGAGAGGCTGTTGCGTTTCTGATTCGAATACCTCGATCTTTTGCTGCACACCTTCCTCGTAAACCCGGAACGCCTCGACGGGCAAGTCGGGCGCGGGCCGGTTGTGGTCGTCGAGAACACTGGCCAAAATACTGACGAGATCGACTTTGACCTTAATCTGGTCACGCTGTGAGTCGGCGTCTTCAGGAAGGCTGATCGGCTGTGTAGGAGTTGGCACAATCGTTCCAGGCGGTCCGGCCGTACCGGTGGAAGAGGAATTCGAAGCCGGCTTGGGTTTCTGCGCCCATGGCGGACGGTCGGGTTTGTCTTGAGAGAAAGCAACGCAGACTACAGATAGCGAGGCTAGAACTGTAACGGCTGCACCGAGAGTGCGACGAGGTGTGGAGATCATTGAATCACTAAGATGCAGGTTTCGCCGCTCGTGTCTCCGCCGGGGCTGGTGGCATCTCGCCGTCGGCCCAGATGGCGCCGTCCTCGAAGTATTCTTTCTTCCAGATGGGAACAGTTCGTTTCAGCGTGTCGATGGCGAACCGGCAAGCCTCGAAGGCAGCCGGCCGGTGGGGGGAGCTTACCGCGATGAAAACGCTGGTCTCGCCAATTTCCAGGCGGCCGAGCCGATGCGCGATGGCCACCAGGTGAATGGGATATTTCTCATGGATTTGCGTGGCAATTTCCCGGATTTTTCCCAGCGCCATCGATTCGTAAGCTTCGTAGTCGAGATAAAGCGTGCGGCGGCCGTGAGAATGATTGCGCACGCAGCCGTCGAACGTGACTACCGCGCCGTCTTCGGCGGCGCGAACGTGCTCGATCAGGACTTCGTGCTCGATGGGGTCGCGCACTAGCAGAAGAAGATCGGCTTGGAGGGTTTCCGTCATGGTCAAGTTCGCTAGCCGCCGCTCACTGGCGGGAGAAACGCTACTTCGTCCCCGGTATGAAGCGGCGTCGTCCACGCGGCAAATTCCTGATTCCTCGAGGCCACAAGCGAAGCGCGAAACGGCGCAAGTTCCGGGTGGCTCGCGCCATAGCGGGAGAAGAGAGCCTCTATCGGCGCGCCGTCTGCGATCTCGATCGAGTCTTCGGCCTGGCCGACGATTTCTTTGAGCCGGCCGAAGAAAAGCACCTTAACGTGCGCAGTCTTCGAGGAGATGGTCACATGAGAATTGTAACCTGCAAGAAGGCAGGGAGCTATAGCCTGCACAGTTAACGCCAACAAGCAGAAGCCTTGCAAATTGTTCCGCATTTTCGTTCGTGATAATTGTTTTGAACAATTCTGCGGCTTGACCAATCAGTGCGGGTTGCGTAGCGTCTTGAGTTAGCGTTCATTCAAATGGTCGTCGAAGAGGGTCGAGTTAAATCACCATGAAAATTCTTGTAACAGGGTCGAGCGGCTTGGTGGGGAGTGCGCTGGTGCCCGCGCTGGTAAAGGCCGGCCACACCGTCTGCAGGCTAGTGCGGCCCGGAACCGTTGTTAAGAATGAAATCGAATGACGGCTTTCAAGTGGCTTGGAACCCGGCAACCGGAGAACTGGGCGGCGCGGCGGTTGGCGCGGACGCCGTGGTGAATCTCGCTGGCGCATCCATTGCCGATGGCCGCTGGAGCGCCGCGCGCAAAGCGGAATTGCGCTCGAGCCGCATCGATACCACCCGCGCGCTGGTCGCTGCTCTGGCGAAGATGAACGCGCGGCCGAGAGTGCTCGCCTCCGCATCAGCAACCGGTTTTTACGGTAATCGCGGCGACGAACTTCTCACAGAGGAAAGCCAGGCGGGAAATGATTACTTGTCGGGTCTGGCTAGGGAATGGGAGGCCGAAGCGCTAAAGGCTGAGACGATTGGGATTCGCGTAGTGCTCGCTCGATTCGGAATTATTCTCGCGCGAGATGGCGGCGCGCTGCCCAGCATGATGTTGCCGTTCCGATTCTTCGCCGGCGGAAAAATTGGTTCAGGTCAAGCAGTGGATGTCGTGGATTTCGCTGGACGATGCGATTGCTATTTTGCGTTTCGCGCTCGAACAAAAATGAGGTTCGAGGCCCCGTAAACGTTATTTCCCCTCAGCCAGTACAAAACGCTCGAATTCACGAAAACTCTCGCAAGCGTCATGCACCGCCCCGCACTCTTCCCTGCCCCAGCATTTGCGTTGCGCTTCGCCCTCGGCGAAATGGCCGACGCGCTCCTCCTATCGAGCCAGCGCGTCTTGCCTCAGAAGTTGGAGAGCCTTGGATACCACTTTTTGCACGCGGATTTGAAAGTGCGCTCGCCTCTATCGTCAGCGCCTGAGCAGTTTCCTCTTCTGACTCTTACTTGACTACGTTCACGGTGACGTCCACTTTTGTAACATGCCCTGTAACGGGATCGGTCGCGACAGTCGATTGAACGGTCTGACCGTCCCGGATCAGCAGATTTGCTTGTGTTCGGAATTGCTGAAAGGTCGGCTGGTTCCTCGAAACTTCGTTACCGCCAACGGAGGCTAGCTTTTCGTTCGCGCCTGGCAAGTAAGCAGATGATTTCTCCACGCTCAGCATCAACCGGAAACGGCCGTCCTCGGTCTTTTCTGCACGGCCGTCGAGATTCGTGCCCACGTCCTGATATTGGATTTGCTTGACGCCCGTACTACTGGACGCTTCGATCGGGACTTTCAAACCCATACGTAAGGCGGCTCTTTCTCCGCGTTCATCAGCGTTCACAAGAAAAGTGTAAGGTAAGCTGCTGATTTTCTTGTCGCCGTCGAATTCGGTGAAAGTAACCTGCACGCGGAGAGGCGTAATTGTTTTTTCGGCTTGCGCAGGCCTGGCTTCGGCCGTGGATTTTTCCTTGTCTTGCGCAACTCACGCGCGGCACACCGAGCACTAAAACCGCAAGCAGCATTGCTACAACAGTCTTCTTCATGGAACGCTCCTTTTTACATTTCTCGAACGGGCTGATCGACGTGTCTTCTCATTCGGTGATGCCATCTCCGCACTTCCATCCTCGAGCGGTTTTATCTCGATGGGTGAGATCGCAAGCGGAGAAACTTCCAACTCTGGCAAAGGTAGTTCGGGTTTTTCAGCACGCAAAACATCTGCCATAACCTCGCCGTGCTGAACGCTGGCGAGCAAGGCGTCGATGGCCTGTTTCTGTCCGGCCGGAACTACCACAGCAACGTCTGTGACATGTACAGCGGTCGTTGTTCTGACCTGCTGGGCTGACCTATGTTTCGATGACGGCCCACTCGTTTCAACATGCGGCGCGGCGGCGGGAGCCGTTATTGTCTCTGGGGGCAGGACACTGCGAGCGGCTGCAGCCATCTGCGGACCTTGTTCAGCGGACACGACGCCCAACGCCGCGAACGAAAACAATCCCAATGACAATGGCCGCAGCAGCGGCGACGGCAGCAAAAGCCGGAATCCACGAGCGGCGAGGAACAGACAGTTCGTTGAGTTTCGTCCGCACGCGTGGAAGTAGCGACGCAGGCATTTCGGCATTTGCTCTAGCGCGAAGGCCCGCGTCAACAGCGGCGAAGAGCTGCCACTCTTCGGCGAACGCGGCGCGGCATGACGCACAACCGTCCAAGTGCGAACGCAATTCTGCTCGATGGCGCGGAGTCCGCGGCTGCGGCTTCCGTCAATGCTTTTCGATAGTTTTCACATAACATCGCAATTTCTCCGCTAGCTGCTTTCTCCCAAAAAACAATCTCGATTTCACCGTTCCGACCGGCAGGCCCAGCATCTCCGCCACCTCCTCCAGCGAGTGGCCCTCCATCGCCGCCAGCAAGAGGACGAGCCGCTGTTTTTCCGGAAGCTCATCCATCGCGCGGTCGAGGTGCGCCTGAAATTCGCTTGTCGCGGCAATGTCCTCCGTCGAAGCTCGCGGGGCCGCTTGCGACCACAGCGTCTCGCGAGCTTCGCGCCGCTTCGAAGAACGCGTCCGATCAATTGCGAGCCGGAACGCGATGCGCACGAGCCACGCGCGAAACCTCCCGCGGTCGCGCAGTCGTTCGAATCGGCGGTACGCGCGCAGCAGAGCTTCTTGCGCGACGTCTTCCGCATCCGCGCTATTGCGTAGCACGCCGCGCGCGACGCAATACGCCAGCGGCCCGCACTCTGCGAGCCGCTCCTCGAACTCGCGGCGAAGAGCAGCTTGGGCCGCTTCGTGCGCGAACTCCTTTTCGGCGGTACGGCCTGGCTGGATCAGAACCAGCTCCTGCATTGGGTCACTTATGCGAGCCGAAAACGCTCGCCCTCCCCGTACACCTGCCAGACGGCGCAGCAAGTCATTTGGTTCACGGAAGTTTAGTTTGGCCGGTGTATTTAACCAACGGTTAAATACAACCCTTCTGCAAAGCAGCAAACGAGCCCCGTTGCGGCTCCCGTTTTGGAACAGTCGTTCGGACGACTCAGTTCCATTTGGGGATTAGCGGCGTTGCACTGCTGGACTCGATAAGTTCCTAAGAGCCCCGATCTGTGTCGGCAGGCGCCGAAGTCATAGAATATAACCATTTTATTTTCATATACGTTAAGAGAGGACGCCGAGAGGACTATCCGCGTTCGCCCCGTCATAAACCGCTTGCGCTTTTCGCTGGCCCTTCGCCTGCATTCCGCCTGGCATGCGGCCTCTGACGCAAATCGCAATGAAAATGGAATGGATTGGTGGTCGAAAGCGAGCTTCGCGCTGACGGCTCGCTCATTTCTGCTGCTCGTCCTGCTGATTTCGGCGGGTGGGCTGCCAGGCTGCGGCGGAGCCACAGGATCAGTGGTACTTCCTCCGCCACCGCCTCCACCTACTCCATCGATAACCGTGACCGTGACACCCACGAGCGGATCGATTCTTCTGGGTAACTCGCAGACATTTGCTGCGACTGTGACAAACACCACAAACACAAGTGTGAGTCTGGAGCGTGAATGGCATTCCGGCCGGAAGCGCCTCCGCCGGAACAATCACAGCGGACGGAGTGTACACCGCTCCCGCCGATCTGCCCTCGCCAACCACAGTAACAGTCGCCGCCACGAGCCAGGCGGACTCGACAAAATCCGCGACGGCGCAGACTCACGATTGCAAGCGACATCACAATCGGTCTCGCGCCAGCCAATGCGAGCGTCGAACTCGGCGCAACACAAAGTTTTCATGCCGCGCTCACAAGCGCCGGGCATCCCGATACTGCGGTGCGCTGGAGCGTCAGCGGGGCGGCCTGCCCTTCGGCATGCGGGAGCGTGGACCTGAGTGGCAACTACACCGCCCCAGGAATTCTTACCTTCTCCGTTGCAAGCGCGACATTGACGGCGCAAAGCGTCGCCGATCCCTCGAAGCAATCCTCTGTGGCTATCAGCATCACCAGTAAGTTCACACTTCAAGTTACTGCGCCGCAGAGCGTACCCGCAGGAGGCGTAGCGACGATTGTCGCGACGATGACGCCTGTCGCAGGCTCAAATCCAGGTGCGATCCTTTCCTGGTCACTTTCCGGACCAGGGTGCAGCTCCACGACATGCGGAACGCTGACTGTTGTGACCACGCAAGGATCAGGAGGAAGCGTAATTGCGGATACGGCGACCTATACCGCACCAAGCACGCCGCCGAATCCTGACACCGTCATCGTCACAGTAACGCCGCAAGCCGATCCCTCGAAGAGGGCGCAAGCCACGATGGCCATCCAGGCCGGAATAAACGTCAGTCTTTCCCCGGCAACAGGCCACGATTGCAGCGAATCATCGCGTGACGATGACCGCGCAGGTATTTGGAACAACGAACACGGCGATGAACTGGAGCGTTAGCGGGGTTTCCGGCGGAAACACAACTCTCGGACAAATCTGCGTTGTGGGGTCAAGCCCCTGCCAAAGCGTGACGAGCGGAAATTCTCTGCAAGTGGACTATCTCGCTCCCGGAGCGATTCCTCAGCCGAATCCCGTGAACGTGGTGGCAACGAGCGCGGCAGACACAACGAAAAGCGCTTCGGCACAGCTCACGGTGATCAATCACGTGCTCGTCTCGGTGCAGCCGCAGAGCATCACGCTAGCGCCTCTTGGTGTGCAGGGTTTTACAGCGACAGTGCTTGGAACAAGCAACCAGAGCGTCGTTTGGCAAGTTCGGGGGACGGCGTGCGTGGCGAGCGGCGTCTGCGGTGCAATTGACGCGAATGGCAATTACACCGCGCCAGGCTCGGCGCCCACACCGGATGCTGTGCAAGTCTTGGCCGTCAGCTCGGACGACACCACGCAGTCCGGTGCGGCAAATGTCACGATCTCCACTGGCGCCAGCATCCTTTCGCTGCGCCCGGCGAGCGTCTACGCGGGCGCGGCCGAGGGTTTCACGCTGCTGGTGGAAGGAAGCGGGTTCACGGCGTCGAGCCCGGGGCCGGGATCGATTTTGTTGGTCGCTGGAATTGCGCGAACAACGACCTGCATTGCAGCGACTGAATGTACAGCGCCAGTCACGGCTGCCGACGTCTCCGTGGCGGGAAATATTTTTGTACAGATAGTCAATCCCAGCGGTACGGCGTCCAATGCGGTCTCTCTCGTGGTTGCTCCCCCAAACGCGTCGGACGACGTGGTAGCTCTGAGCAGCGCTTTCCCAATCGCAACCGGCAAGGACATCGTGGTGGTCGACCCGACAACCGCAGGAGTGAGCGCGCAAGGCAACGACGTAGACATCAACGTTGCCGCTCTCGGAATGTTTTCCGTCGCAAACAATTCCTGTTCGCTTTCCGGCAATCCGTTAGCCGCTGCAACGGCCTGCCAGCGGCAACGTGACAACCGATCTTTGCGTGTTCTCCGAGAGCGGATTGGACACCAGCATGACGTACACGGTTTCAGGTCCCGGCGACATCACGGTGATCGCAAAGCAGCCGGCCGGCCTCGGAATTATTCACCTGACATTACAGATTCCGACGACGGCGCTTCCCAGGCGCGCGCACGCTCTTCCTTCAGAACACAAATTTGGACAAGACCGCCGCGAGCGGAGCGCTGGTGGTCCAGTGAGAACTGCGAGGCAAAAAAACATGAGCTACGTTCAGCGGCGGCGATTTTTGTGGATTCTATTTCTCGGGGGTCTGGCATTGATTGCGATAGCGGCAAGCGCGACAACTCTTTCGCGGCTGAAGCTCGAAGACCTGGCTCAGGAATCCACGGCCGTGGCGCGACTGCGCTGCCTTGGCACCACGAGCCAGTGGGAGCAGGGAGAGATTTGGACGGAGACGAGATTCGAAGTCGTACAGCCAGAAAAAGGCGCTCTCCCAGGAGTCGTGACTGTGCGCCTGCTCGGAGGAAACGTCGGACATCTTCACTCGCGCGTGGAGGAAGTTCCGGCGTTTCACACTGGTGAAGAAGTCTATCTTTTCCTGTGGGGCCATGATGGAGAGCCGTATCAAGTGCTGGGCTGGTCGCAAGGAACGTTTCGCATTAAGCGTAATCCCCAGTCCGGTCTGGAAAACGTCACGCAGGATTCTGCGTCCGCAGCTATTTTTGATCCGCATGCGAGAACCTTTCGCCGTGGAGGGATTCGCAATCTGCCTGTAGCCATTTTCAGGGAAAGACTTCACAAGGCACTGAGGCAGGAAAATCAGTGAAGCACAGGAGAACACTTGTGGTGAAGCGAGGAAAACAACTGATTATTCGCAGAAGCATCGCCGCGCTCTTGACCGCATACTACGGCGTCTGCGGCATACCCGGCGCGCGCGGGTATGCTTTCAACGAAATTGTTCCCGATGTGCGCCAACCAGCAAGTATTTCCGGAGGTTCTGCCTGTCCCGTGCCTTCGCACCATCTCATCGCGCCAGGGTCTATCGTAGAACAATGGAGCACGGTGCTGGGAACAAATCCGGTGACCATTCGGACGCAGGACCAGACAGCCGCCGGACGTTTGAACGAGATCGAGCAAGCAATTACGCAATCAATCGCTGCATGGACAGGAGTAAGCGGCACGACTCTCGTGCCTGGGACCTTCGCTCCAGTAACCCGGACCGCTTCGCAGAACGCGTGCGGTTCGGATGGCGTGAATTCCATCTGCCTCGATCAAGCGGATGGGGCGTTTACGCCGGGGATTCTGGCGTTCACTCGAGTGATTACGGCCGACATTATCGGGGCTCGGGTGGGCAACGGCGCGGCCGCAACGCAGGTTGGACAAATTCTTGATGCCGACATCTATTTCGACCCCAGCAGCTCCACGATAACGTTTGCAACTCCCGCAGCGCTCGCGGCAGCGCCGACCTCATACGATTTCGAGTCATTGCTTATCCACGAGTTGGGCCACACTCTGGGCTTCAGCCATTCCGCAGTGTTTGCCGCGATGATGTACCCTTTTGCGCCAGCGCCAGGAACGCTCGCTGGAAGCCGGCCCACAACACAAAAACCTGACGCCCCGTTGGGGGACGACGATCGAACAGGGTTGCGAGTTTTGTATCCGGATCCTGGAGATACTGTAAATGTGGGTGCGGTCAGCGGACACATACTCCCGGCCAATCCGCTCTCTCTGCCGTCATCACCACCCGGCGTGACGGGAATTTTCGGAGCGCATGTGGTGGCCGTGGACTCAGCGACCGGTGCGGTGATCGGAGCGACGCTCGGAGGATGGAGTTGCGTGGCGCCAGGCCCCGCACAATTCGATGGATCCTATGGGATCAGCCATCTGCCGGTTGGACACGGCTACCAAGTCTATGCCGAGCCACTCGATAATACCGTTTATCCTTCGCTAGTCAGTCCCGCTACGGCATCGCTCTGCCGAAATCCAATGACGGACGCCGCCTGGCCTCCCTTGCAAGCGTGTGTAGTGCCCCCTGTGAACACGAGCTTTACGACTCGGGCGCGACCAGGATTGTAGGTGATTGCCGAAGGATGCGCAGGTCAGGCGGGAATAAGCCAGCCGCCACCTAACAGAAGGCCCGGGCCCAAGGAGGCCATAATGATGGGGCCACACTCCTCGGGTTTGCGGCCGAGAGTGCGTCGCAGAATCGCATCAAGAGCCACGCCGCAGGTGGAAGAGCCGAGATTCCCGAAGTTTTGGGCCACGGCGGGAAATTTATCCTGGGGCAAACCCAACTGCCTGGCGAGCAGAGTGACAAGACGCGGATTGGGTTGATGAGTCGCCAGACCTTGCACCGATGAGCGTGCGATGCCGCTGCGGAGTTCGACGTCCAGGACCACCTTCTCGAGCTTGGTGATGGCCGCGCGGGAGAGTGCTTCGCCATCAAACTGCACATCGAGTTTTCCGTCGGGGGACGGAGATAAGCGAATCGCTCCCGCGTACTGGCCCGCACAGCCAAAAAACAATTGTCCGAAGCTGTAGGGTTGCTGCGGGGTGGAGCCGGCGGCAGCGCGGATGAGAAAGGCACTGGCGCCGTCCCCGAACAAGCCGCCGAATTCTCCGGCGACGCGCCCTGGCCGGAAAATGCGGCTGTGAACGTCGGCGGTGACTACGGCGATGGTGCGCGCTTGTCCCGCAGCAATAAACCCTTGGGCCACGGCAAAAGCATTCAGCAAGCCAAGACATGCGCCGCCGACATCGAGCGCGCCACAGTGTTTCGCGAGCGAGAAGTTGGGAGTGAAGGAGCGCTGAAAGAGAGGGATAGCCCTGGTGCGTTTCGCTGGTGGCGATGATCCAATCGAGCTCTTGGGCGCCGCAAGCCGCAGAATGGAGCGCTTGCTGCGCGGCGCGCGCGCCGAGCGCGAGTTCATTTTCGTCATCGGCGGCGTAGGCGAGAGATTCGATTCCGGCCCGAAGGCGAAGCTTGCCCGGCGACATGCCGAAAGCCCGGTCAACTTCCTCGGAAGGAATCGTGCGCGAGCCCAGGGCCGCACACGAGCTAGCAATCATGACCGAGGTCCGTGTTACGCCTTGCTTTGCCGGGGAGAGGTCAGCCTCATCGGGAGGGCCTTGGGCTTGAGCCAGCTTAACGCCTGGAAAATACTTTCGAGAGATGGCGTACGCTCCGTCAGCATCGCGCCCAAATTGCCAAGACCGCTGGCGGATTCCAAGGCGCGCAAAAAACTGACCCAAGCCATGGAGTCAAGCGCACCCGTTTCAATCAAGATCTTGCGTGGAATCAGGGATGGGCGCTTGAAAACCGGCTTCCCGCCGGAAACACTCCTCGACAAGGCGCCGCCAGTGAGTCTCGTCCGTGAACGAAGGCATCAAAACTCCTCGAGCCATTCAAGTTTTGGAAGCGGGAATAGCGTGTCCAGCATCAGCCAGCAGAGAGCATGATAGGGCCGCGTAAGACCGAGACGGATGAAATGGTGCGGGCAAGATAAAAGCTTATAGTGAAAATGAGAGTTTAGAAAGCGATCGAGGCGGGCGACGCGGTTCGCTCCTCTGATTATCTGCGAGTGCTGCGTCGATGAAATCGCGCCAATCGCGGTCAACGACCGGAAGATCGCGCAAAACCTCTCCTGAAGAAAGAGCCAGCGTGGCGCGAAGTTCATTTGCGCAAGGCTCGAGCCGGAGATTTTTGGTCTCTGTTCCACAAATGGAACGTCTTGGATCGAGAGGGATTGCGAACAGTCCACTGCCCGTGCTTATTTTCATGGAGAACGCAATCGAATAAATCCGGCAGAGAATTCGCGATTTCTGCTTTGCGCAGGTAGATGACGATCTCCGGTTCGGGAACGGCGGATTCTTTTTGAAATTCGCGCGTCGAGACGCGATCTTCGACATGGGGCCTGGCGCCTGAGAAGGGAGCGAGGTCGCATTGCAGCACATCGCCGCGGTGATAGGGAAAATGTAGCCAGCTGTTGGCGGTGGCAGAAACCGGACGAACGGAATCGAATCCTGTCCTTGTCCCGCTGCAAACCGATGACGCAGAATGCCGGCCCCATACGGGTGATTTCCGTAATGAGCAACTTTGTCATAGCACGGAGGGCGGCTTCTTGCGGCGCGTACTTGAAGATTTTGTACGCGCTGCGACAAGATGGCGAACTTCAATGTTGTGGCCATGCGCCCGCCAATGCGCGGCGAGCAAATCAGCGACGAGGCGACGGTGACATTTCTCCGGACCAGGTTCAGAACACAGCAGCGCGGCTCGTGGAGGCCATGTATCGGGATCGAGCGCATGCGGGATTCCTCGATCTTTCATCAATGCCCGGAAACCAACCTCGTAGGCAGGCCAATCCTTGGTTTCGCGATAGGTCTTGAGCAACTCCGGGGTGGGCGCTAGCTGAAGCTCATGGGAATAGGCAATATGAGCGACTTTCTTCAGAAAATAAGCGAGGTCCGGATGCTTGGCGAAACCGGAGAGCTGACCCTCGCGATGCTGCCGAATGTCGATCACTTTTTCGACTTCCGCCGCTTTCGAGAAGTTGGAAAAATTCCTCGGCCGTTTTTCCCGCGAAACCGATAGTGCAAAGAAGGATTTCCATACAATCAAAAATACTCGATAGCTTCGGCGGAAGCGCGGAACGCAAACTCCTTAGCTTGGAGACGGAGCGCATCTTGGATGGCCGTTCCGCGTTCGGAAGCAAAGAGTGAACTGCTGTCAAAGGCGGCGAGGTCGTGCAATTTGAGCAAGCGGTCCTCGGCTTGGCTTTGCGATTCCAGCTGTCCGGCGCGACGGATGTGCGAGGGTGTACTGCCGCGCTCGAGCAGAGCCGGGCAAATCATGAGGAAGCGGTGGCACTGCAGAGGGTCTTCCTCAGCGCACATCAGAGCGATGCTCGACGCACGGGACAACTCAATCGCTCGATCGATCCCCGTGCGAAAATCAGCGTCCTTGCGGCGTAGTTCGTAGTTCACCACACCGTCGGCGTGGTAGACGCGCGGATCGGAAGGCCGGCCGCCGAGAGGTTCGCCCAAAACTCGTATTGGATTCCTGCAGTGGCCAGGCAGGCTTCGAGCGGCTCGCGGTTGAATTGCGGAAACCGAAAACTGCCGGGACGGCTGCGAACATCACACAGAATATTTATTTGATGAGTTATTAGAACTTTCAAGAACTCGGCCAACTCAAGATTGGAATGGCCGATTGTGAGGATAAAAGTGTTGGTGGACGGCGGTGGCGTCATGGAGGGGTCACGCAGCGGGACAAACGGTATTCTGCCGAAAAGAGGGTGGAGTCGGCAAGCGCAAGGGAAAGGTGGGGAGTTGCGATTTTGCAACCCGCTGCCGAGCAGGCGCGAAAGGCGCCTCGTCAGTCATGCTAACGTTGAATGACATGCCCAGCCGCCCCGATTGAGTTTGATTGATCAAATTGGGTGTTGAAAGAGCCGGCTTTCAAATGCCGAAGATTCGACTGCAGCCGAAAAACTCACTAGTGGTGGCAGGATGCGGGAGCACCGCGATGTTGTGTCTTCTGGCCGCGCTAGCCGTTTCGCTGGCGCCGCTGGCACGGGCGCAACGTGTGCGCGGCGAGCTGCACGTCGAAGTGCGCGACCCGCACGGCGCTGCTCTGGCAGCCACCGCTGAGCTGGTATGCGAGGCGAACCAATTTCACAAAACATTTGAAATGGGAGCGGAAGGGCGTTTTACCGTCCAGGATCTTCCTTTCGGCATTTACCGGCTAAACCTGACGGCAGAAAATTTTGCATCCTGGAACAAATTGATTGAGATTCGCTCGGAAGTGCCGGTGCACGTCCTGGCGACACTGGGCGTTGCGCCGGTGAAGACCCAGGTAGAAGTGAACGACTCCGCCACACTCGTAGATCCGAGCAGCACGGCAACAATCTACTCGATGGGACGACAACCCATCGGAGAAGAGATGTCAGCGCAGCCGGGCCGCAACATCTCCGATTTGGTGAACGCGCAGCCGGGCTGGCTCTATGAAGCCAACGGAATTCTGCATCCGCGAGGGTCCGAATACGACGTACAGTACGTGTTCGATGGGTTGCCGCTCACGCAGAACCGGTCGCCGGCATTTGCGCCGGCTTTTGATGCCGACAATGTGGAATCCATGCGCGTCCTGACGGCCAGCTTTCCCGCAGAGTATGGACGGAAGCTGGGCGGGATTGTTGAAGTCACGACGACAAAAGATGTACCTACGGGACTGCACGGGCAATTTGACGCCGAGGGAGGAAGTTTTTCGACGCTCACAGGTTCAGCGGCTATTTCTTATTCCGCTGGCAAGAATCGTTTTTCGGCGAGTGGGGACGGTTTCCACAGCGAGCGTTACCTCGATCCTCCGGTGCTTGAAAATTTCACAAATCGCGGAACTGCAGGCGGCTTTACATTCTCTTACGAAAGGGATTTTTCCGACAAGGACCGGCTGCGCATCACCTTTATTCACAATGACGTGCGCTTACTTGTGCCGAATGAGCTGATCCAGCAAGAAGCCGGCCAGCGGCAGGACATTACAAACAGAGAAACTGCCGGGCAGTTTTTTTTCCAGCACACGATATCTCCCGATGTGTTCCTGAGTTTTTCGGGCAGCGTGCGCGCCGCGAGCACAACTCTTACGTCCAACGGGCTGGCGACACCGGTAATCGTGGCGCAGCAGCGCGGCTACCGCGAGGGCTATGTCCGTGGCGACATCGCCGGCCATCATGGGCATCACGACTGGAAAGCGGGAGTGGACGGGATGTTTAGCCCGGTGCATGAGGCGCTGCAATACACGATCACCGATCCGACGCAGTTTGATCCGGCAACGCAGCAGAACTTTCAGCTTGCCGATCGTCGCTGGGACATTGAGCCTTCGGCGTACGTCCAGGACCAATGGCATCGCGGGAACTGGAATGTCAGCGCGGGGCTGCGATTCGATCGTTACGGATTTGTCGTGCACGAGTCCGCGTGGAGCCCTCGCGTGGGTGTTGCGCGCTACCTGCCTTCGAGGAATTTGCTGATTCACGCCGCGTACGACCGCGTTTTTCAGACCCCGGCAATGGAGAATTTGCTGCTGGCCAGTTCGCCGCAGCTAAATTCCATCAATCCGACTGTGTTGCGTCTGCCGGTGCAACCCGCCCACGCCAACTACTATGAGGTTGGGATCACGAAGTCTTTCTTTGGAAATTTGCGGCTGGACGCAAACGTGTTCCGTCGCGATTTTCACAATTACTCCGATGACGACGTGCTATTGGATACGGGAGTCAGCTTTCCTATTGCTTTTGCGAAGGCACGGATTGCAGGAGAAGAAGTGCGCCTTGCAGTGCCCCACTGGGGGCGTTTTTCGGGGTACGTGAGTTACGCGAACCAGTCCGGAATTGGACAGGGGCCAATCACAGGCGGGCTGTTTCTCGGCGACGACGCCTCAAGCGGGCTGACGAATTCGGACAAGTTCGCGGTATCGCAGGATCAGCGCAACACGGTGCGGGCACGGGCGCGCTATGAGGCGACGAGGCGCGTTTGGCTGGCGTTCAGCGTCGAATATGGCAGCGGCCTGCCAGTGGAGATTGATAATGGTCCGATCGATCTAAACTTTCTTCTCTCCCAATATGGCCCCGCGATCATAGACCAGGTGAATTTTAATAAAGGCCGCGTGCGGCCAAACTATTCGCTGGACGGGGCGGCTGGCGCGGAGTTGTATCACAAGGAGCATCGAAGCGCGGCATTCCAGATTCAGGCGGGAAATTTGACGGGCCACGTCAACTTGCTCAATTTTGAAAGCCTTTTTTCGGGGACAGCGCTGGCACCGCCGCGGAGCGTTTCGGCGCGGCTGAAGCTGACGTTCTAAGGCTCAGTTAATCTACTTTACTTGCGGTTGGCCTTGGCAAGAAGGCGGAGCATTTCCAGATAGAGCCAAATCAGAGTGACCATCAGGCCGAATGCGCCGTACCACTCCATGTACTTCGGCGCGCCACCGCGCACGCCCGTTTCGATCATGTCGAAATCGAGGACGAGATTCAGAGCGGCGATTACGACAACGAAGAGGCTGAAGGCGATGCCCCAGGGGCCGCTGCCATTGATTGCCGCGAATTGAAAATGAAAGAAGAAACTCAGAACCATCTCGGCCAGGTAAAAGACTGCGATGCCGCCGGTGGCCGCGATCACACCGAGCTTAAAGCCTTGCGTGGCACGGATCATGCCGGTCTTATAGGCAAGGAGCATGACAAAGAGAGTGCCAAGCGTGAGGCCGACGGCTTGAATGGCGATGCCATGATACGTTTTCTCGAAGACAGCAGAGATGCCGCCGAGTGCCAAGCCCTCGAGCAGGGCGTAGAGCGGCGCCGTCAAAGGCGACCAGGTTTTTTTGAAAATAGTCACTAGCGCGACGGTAAAGCCACCAACGAGTCCACCGATCATCCACGGGATGGCAGCTGCCGGCGTCGGCGATTGTGAAAGTCCCCAGGTCCAGGCCGCGGTTGCGACCACACAAAGGAGCAGCAGGCCAGTCTTGTTGACGGTGCCCTGCAAGGTCATGGCGTCGCCGAACGCGACTTGCCCTTTGAAGGCTTTCTCGTTCAGAGCTGGGTTCGACGTGCGCATCAAACTTGCCATGGCTGGCCTCCGCGGATGGTGCAAAGTTCAGTTTACTCTGACCTAACAAACAAATCCAAATGGAGCTGCTCGGAGCGTTTTATTTGAAAATTTTGACTATGGCTGCTTTTGTCCGCTGGAGATTTGCCTTTGGACTTGTTCCCGGAATTCCAGGGGGTGGGCGATTTTCTCGAAGACTTCGGGGGTTCCGCCGGTGCCGCGGATAATGACCGTGCCATAGCCGAGCATTCGGCCCAGCGCCGGCTCTTCTACCGCGATACTTTCAATTCTCGACAAGAGCAGCTCGATAGTGCGCCGGCTTGCCAGGCCGGTCTTTACGATCACTCTCTTATTAGTCAGCGACATTTCGGTGGCGTTGCGCTTGATGAGGCCGACTACGAAGAGAATTGCTGCGACAACAAATGACGCCGAGCGCGGGCCAAACCAAAACACTGGAATGATATTCGGTGTTTTGACGCGCGCCGAAGGAAACTACGAGAAGCGCGACGCCGGCCAATAAGAAAAATGCCGCGAGACCGGCGTGTCCGAGCATGACGATCCAGTGCAGATTGGTCTGATACTCGACCGTTTCCCCTGGGATGAGGTGTTTGTCAACGTAGCTCAAAACGGCTCCTCAAAACTTCCTGGCATTTCTTGTGCCTGAGTCCGTTTCTGATGTCAAGAATCGGGGCAATTGCTCGTCAAGCGCCAGTCCTACCGATCAGTAGCTTTCTATCCTATAGAAGTGCCAACTCCCTTGCCGTATGCTAACAGCAACAGTGGAGCGGCCCCATGAAAATCGATCGACTAGATTTGCTTCCTATTCTCGCCGGATTGGCGCTTTTCGTGGGTCCAGAAACATCCGTGGTTAAAGCCCAAAACAAGAAAAAGGACTGTGGCAAGCCGATGAAGCTGGTTGTTCAGCCCAAATTTACCGGGGACGACCTGACCGCCTGGAAAGACAAATCGGTAAGCGGCAGAGTGAGCATTGTAGTTAACGAAGACGGGGAGGTCATTCAGGCGCGAAGTACTTGCCGCCTCACCCAAAGAAGCCGCGGAGGCGCTCCAATCCGCTGCAAGACGTGCCAGGTTTAAACCTCGGCCTGGTTGCGGAGATTGGAAGACGGACATCTTTTTTACCCTTGGTCACTAGACTAAAGGATGGTAGCGCTAACGGGAATCGAACCCGTATTTCGGCCTTGAAAGGGCCGCGTGCTAACCGTTGCACCATAGCGCCACATTTTGCGGGGTGTGGAACCTATCTAGGATAAGAGAAATTCGGCGAATGGACAAGGCGATTGCAGCAGCTCCCCCGGCCATCGCACCACAATAGTTTAGTCGCGCCCACTACTCTTGACCTCGTATCCATAGCAGGCGTCAGCTTGCGATATAATCAATGCCTTCAAGTCTCTGATGCGGCCTTCGGTCAGCGCCTTTTTCAGAATAGCCAAGCACATAGGATAGACGGAACCATAGGACGAAATGTCGTCTGGCGGATAGATCGCAGCCAGTTGCGCCTCCCGGTATGCTTCCCAGGCCTTTTGCTCGGGGCTGTCCGGCGCAATTCCCAACTGTTTTAGAACAGTTTTCAATTTCTGTTCGGCTCTCTGCAATGCCTTGACGGCGCGGACGTTCATCTCTTGCTGCCCCATTTGGGATGTTTCACGGCAAGGGTCGGATTTCTACTTACGAGTTTGTGCCCTCAGCGCGGATGAAAACAGCAGCAGTCCAAACATTAGTCCAGCAATCCGTAAGAATCCGGTGTTCACGTCCCACCCCCCTGTTTTTTGTAAGTGTTGATTCTAAATCGTTTAGCTTTTCTGTAAACCCTTTAGAATCAACACTTACAGACGCTCTTCAACCATTGATTCTAAAGGATTTAAGGATTGAGCATGTTTCGGAGTGTCGCGCTTGGTCAGAAGCCTGAACGGAGTATTACCAGAACTAAATATATGACGATAGCTATTCCGGGTCAAGGGAAATCTCCGCTGAAAGCTAATTCTGGCGGTCCTGAAATTCTTCGTGCCAGGCCATTTGGATGGCTTCCAGTTTGCTTTCGTTGGAAGCTAAAGGGTCGCCGGAAAAGTTGGGGAGCTCGGTGATCCATTTGTGCATGTCCGTGAAGCGGACGGTGAGCGGATCGGTGTCGGGAAATTTGTCACTCAGCGCGATGGCGATGTCTTCGATTTGGTCCCAACCGAATTTTGGCGGCATTTGGGCTCCTTGGGAGAAATGCGAAACTCGAAATTAGAAATACGAAATGTCGAAGACCGCGAGAAGGGCCACAGAATTCTAGTGATCGGCTTCTTTGGCGTAATTTTTGTTCCATTCGGGAATTTCGACGACGATATCGGTGGTGCCGTCGGGGACGGTTTGGCAGCCGAGGCGCGATTTCGGCGTGATGCCGGGGGCCATGTCAAGTTCGTCGAGCTCGGCGTCGGTGGCTTCGTTGCAGGACTCGAGGCCCTGCTTGACGATGACGTGGCAGGTGGAGCAGGCGCAGACGCCTCCGCAGGCGTGGTCCAGGCCGGCTTTGATGCCCTCGGAGATGTCGAGAATGCTGCCGGGAAGGCCGTTGTGGCCGTAGGGAATTTTCGCCGGGTCGACCTCGATGGTTTTGCCGCTGGGAAGAAACGTGACTTTGTATTTCTTCGTTGCGGGCGTGTATTTGACTTCGTCGATGTATGGATTGCTGCCGCCCATTTTGTCTCTCCCAATTCTGGATCAGTGGTCATCGCGAGATCGAAGAGAGAAGAGGGATTTCTCGCTTCGCTCGAAATGACGGAATTTTGTGCCCGCTCTAAACCTCGGCTAGCTTGCGCCCTTGCAGCGCGCTTGTAACTGCGCTGTTCATCAATAATTCCGCGAGATGCTCGGTCGCATGATTCAGTTCGTCGATGCGCTTGCGAATGAGTTTGTAATCCGTGCCGGCGGCAGCTTCCCGGAGCGCGGCGATTGCGGCATCGATGTCGGCGCGTTCTTCGGCTGGCAAATTGTTTGATTGCTCGTTGGAGAGCGCTTTTGCGGTCGCCACCAGAATCGATTCTGATTCAGTGCGCGCTTCGATGAGCTGGCGCTCGGCGAAATCCTGTTCAGCGTATTCGATGGATTCCTCGAGCATGCGCTCGATTTCGTTGTCGCTGATGCCGTAGCTCGGCTGGACTTCGATGGAATGCTGCTCGCCGGTGCGAAGATCTTTGGCCGCGACTTGCAGAATGCCGTTGGCGTCGATCAGGAATTTTACTTCGATGCGCGGAAGGCCGGCGGGAGCGGGCGGCGTTTTCAGAGTGAAGCGCGCGAGCGAACGGCAGTCTTTCGCAAGTTCGCGCTCGCCCTGCAGGACGTGAATGTCGATGCCGGTCTGGTTGTCGACGCCGGTCGTGTAGAGCTCTTGCGCGCTTGCAGGAATCGTGGAGTTGCGCGGGATGATTTTCGCGACAGCTCCGCCGTAGGTTTCAATGCCGAGCGAGAGCGGGGTGACGTCAAGCAGGAGCATGTTGGTGACGCCGCGATCGAGAATGTTGGCTTGAACGGCGGCTCCGAGGGCAACGACCTCGTCGGGATTCAGCTCGGTGTGCGGCTTGCGATCGAAAAATTCCTGAACGGTGCGGCGGATGAGCGGCGTGCGCGTGGCTCCGCCGACGAGGACAACTTCCTCGATGTCGGTCGGTTTGAGTTGCTGCGTCGGCAAGCGCTAGTTTCACGGGACCCATAGTGCGGTCGACGACCGGGCGAATTAGCGCCTCAAACGCGCCACGCGTGAATTCATGCACGAAGACGGATCCATTCGGCAAGTGGGAAACGCAGCGTCGCAGACTCGGTTTCTGGAGAGCTGATGTTTGATGGCGATCAAGGCTTTGCGCAGCTCCTGCGCGAGTTCGCCGTGGGGCGAGAAGTCGATCTCGTCTTCCTGAAGAATCTGCTCGTGGACGAAGGCCTGGAGCAGGTTGTCGATGTCGTCGCCGCCGAGATGCGTGTCGCCGTTGGTCGAGAGAACCTGATAGATATCGCCTTCGGCGGTGGAGATGAGTTTGAGCACGGAAATATCGAATGTGCCGCCGCCGAGATCATAGACGGCGACGCGGCCGCGCTGCTTTTCGTGCAGGCCATACGCGAGCGCCGCAGCGGTGGGCTCGTTGACAAGGCGCAGGACTTCGAGGCCGGCGATTTTGCCGGCGTCCTTGGTGGCCTGGCGCTGGGCGTCATTGAAATAGGCAGGGACGGTGATGACGGCGCGGTCGACCGTTTCGCCGAAGAAGGCTTCGGCCCAGCTTTTCAGTTCGCGCAGGATGAACGCGGAGATTTCCGGTGGAGTGAAGACCTTGTCGCCGAGCATCACGCGAATGACGTTCCTACTGGCGGGATCGATGCGAAACGGAAAATGCTTCAGTTCACTTTGCACATCGGCAGGGCCGCGCCCCATGAGGCGTTTGACGGAATAAATCGTGCGTTCGGGCTGTGTGAGAAGGCGACGGCGCGCTGGTTCGCCGACGATGACGCTTCCGTCGGGGTCCAGACTTACAACAGAAGGGCAGAGCGTCGAGCCGTGCGGGCCGGGGATACACTTCGGCTGGCCCGTCTGCGCATCCGTGTACGCGACAAGACTGTTCGTCGTCCCAAGGTCGATTCCAACGATGCGTCCCATTCCGATTCTCTAGGCCTCTCCCAATTCCTTGGCCACATTCACGACCAAATTGCGGATGTACGAGCGGCGATTCAGCAATTCGTTCAGCCGGGCCATGATTTTCTTGCGCGCGGCGTCGTCCGCGTTTGCGTCGACTGAGACGTCCCATTCTCGCGCCGTCGCTTGAAGTTGCGCATCGACTTCGCCGAGCTTCTCGCCGAAACTTTTCTCGGCGGATTCGAGGCGTGACTTCAACGCTGCCAGATCGCCCCCTGCAGACCTTCGCTTCGCGAAGCTCGTCGAGCGATTCGTTCAGCTCGAAGACTTCCTCGAGCAGTTCGGGAGGGGCTTGCTGCTTGTGCTCGCCTTCCTTGCGCATGTTTTCGATGCCGAGGAGATATTCGACGCGGGCGACGGGGTCGCGGAGGGTGCGGTAGGCGTCGTTCAGCTCGGAGCTGCGACGCAGGGAGAGTTCGCGCTCTTGCTCCGTGGCGTTCACGAAATTATCGGGATGCAGCTTCCAGCTCAATTGCAGAAATTTCTGTTCGAGTGAGTTCATGTCAATCCACAGCTTGCGCGGCATCTCGAAGAGCGCGAAATAATCCGCGTTGCCAGGCAATCTGCTGGAGCTTGCCGCAGCTTGGGCAGAAGTGCGTGCCCTGGGCGCGTTCGTGGCAGTTCCAACAGACCAGAGGGGGGTTCGTCGCTGGCATCGCTTGTGTCATTTTTGGATATCCGACAAATTTAGTCCTAATCAATTTAGAGCACAAAAAAAGTGGCTGGCGGGTGCGGCTGCCAACCACTGGTTAGAGTCGCCTGTTAAATTCCCCCGCAGGAAACAATCAAAATTAGCCAGACATGGCAAAAACCGAAAAGACAGACTGAAGTCTGTGCTACCTATGCCGTAAAGGAGCTGCCGCAGCCGCAGTTGCGTGCTGCGTTGGGATTCTGGAAAACGAAACCCTGGCGCATCAGCGTCTCTTCGTACTCGAGCGTTGTGCCGTTCAGATATAGAAAACTTTTTGGGTCCACGAAAAGGCGCGCGCCGTGCTCTTCGAAAATCTTGTCGCGATCGCGTGCTTGCGTATCGAGGCGCATGGCGTAGGACAAGCCGGAGCAGCCGCCGCCCTGCACGCCCACGCGCAGTCCGCCTTTTTCGGGCGAGGCGCCTTCCTTTTCGAGGAGCTCGCGGATTTTCTGCGCGGCGCGCTCGCTCAAGATGGATCGTCGCGCTGGTTGGATTGGCGACTTCTGTTGCCATAGTCAAAAGCTCCAAGTGCCTATAGTTCAAATCCAGCCTTGCCACGGACGGGCACGGTATGCCGTGCCCCTACGAACGCCGCGGCCTGGCGCGGAGTTAGTGCGCGGCCTTTTCGGCAGCGGGCACTTCGACGCCGTGCTTCTTTTTCCAGTCGCCGATGGCGGCCTTGATGGCGTCTTCGGCAAGCACGGAACAATGAATCTTAACCGGCGGAAGCGAAAGCTCGCGCACGATGTCCGTATTCTTGATCGAGAGCGCTTCCTCGACCGTCTTGCCCTTGACCCACTCGGTGGCGAGCGACGAGCTGGCAATCGCCGAGCCGCAGCCGAAAGTCTTGAACTTGGCTTCTTCAATGACCTGCGTATCGGGATTGATCTTCATCTGCAGCTTCATCACGTCGCCGCATTCGGGAGCGCCGACGAGACCCGTTCCGACATTGGGGTCTTCCTTCGGCAAGCTTCCGACGTTGCGAGGATTGTTGTAGTGATCAACTACCTTATCGCTGTATGCCATTAGCTGTTGCTCCTTGCCAAATTGACGAGATTTCCAAACCCTGCGCTCTTCACGGCCTTCTCGGAAAGGGAAACGTTGGGCACGGATGCCGAGCGGCCCGCAGTGAGCTGGCGAAGGGCGTCTTTGATGAACTCCGCGCCGACGCCAAGCATCTTCAAAAAGGCGCGAACCTGCTGCAGTTCGTGGAAAGAGCGCTCGCCGGCGGCGGGGGCCTCTTCGCCTTCTTCATAGGGTACAAACGTCACTCGAAAAGCGGCTCCTGTGCCGCCGATCGAGCGGTGAATTCGAATTGTTCCTTCGTTTGCCATCGTGATTCCTTCTGTTCCTGAGATCTGGTCCTGCCTAATCCCTTAGATGCTGGATTTAGGCGGTTTGCCACTTCATCTTGGAGATGTCGATGCCTTCCTTGGCCATCTCATAAAGTGGCGAAAGCTCACGCAGCTTGGTGACGACCAGGACCATCTTGTCGATCACGTAGTCGACTTCCTCCTGCGTATTAAAACGGCCGAGTCCGAAGCGGATCGAGGTGTGCGCCAGGTCTTCCCCGACCCCCAGAGCCTTGAGCACGTAGCTGGGTTCCAGAGTGGCTGAAGTGCAGGCGGAACCGCTCGATACCGCAATGTCGTTGATGCCCATGAGGAGCGATTCGCCCTCGACGTAGGCGAAGCTCATATTGAGATTGTTCGGCAGGCGATGTTCGAGCGAGCCGTTGATGAAAACCTCGTCAAGCTTGGCTTCCAAGCCCTTTTTAAGGCGGTCGCGGAGAGCCGCCAGCCGGGCCCCCTCTTGCTGCATCTCCTGTTGACAGAGTTCGCAGGCTTTGCCGAGGCCGACGATGCCAGGCACGTTTAGGGTACCGGAACGCATGCCGCGCTCATGGCCGCCGCCGTCAATAATGGCGGAAAGCTGCACGCGCGGGTTGCGGCGGCGGACATACAACGCGCCAACACCTTTCGGGCCGTAAATTTTGTGGCCGCTGATGGCCAGCAGGTCGATGTTGTCCTTCTGGACGTCGACCGGAATCTTGCCTACGGCTTGCACGCCGTCCACGGCAAAGAAAATGCCGTGTTCTTTGGCGATTTTGCCGATTTCGGCGATGGGATTGATCACTCCAATCTCATTGTTGGCGTACATGATGGTGATCAGGATGGTGGTCGGCCGAATGGCGGCTTTCAAATCATCCAGGTTGACCCTCCCGTCCTTCTGCACCGGCAAATACGTGACCTCAAAACCCTCTTTTTCAAGGCGCTTGCAGGTGTCCAGGACGGCTTTGTGCTCGATGGACTGCGTGATGATGTGATTGCCCTTTTCGCGGAACATCTCCGCGATGCCCTTGATCATCAGGTTGTCGGACTCGGTGGCACCGCTGGTGAAGATGATCTCTTTCGGCGTGGCGCCAATCAGCGAGGCGATCTGCTGGCGAGCCGTTTCCACGGCTTCTTCGCCAGCCCAGCCGAAGCTGTGGTTGCGGCTTGCGGCGTTTCCAAATTTCTCAGTGAAATAGGGCAGCATCGCTTCCACAACGCGCGGGTCAACGGGCGTGGTCGCGTGATTGTCCATGTAAATCGGCAGCTTGACAGCCATTTCCTCAGTCTCCTAACTCGATCTCATGTGCGAACTCGAGCTCATCGAGCTCGACAATCCGACAAGCGCGGGCTCAGTCGGGTCTTCGCTCATCTGCGCAATCGTTACCGTGCTCAAAACTCCCAAAATGCTTTCATTCACCTTGCGGAGCGGCTCGCGAACCGAGCATCTCTCCGTGGTTTCGCAATTGCCGTGACTCGTCACGCAGGAAGTGATGAGAACGGGGCCATCGATGGCCGAAATCACATCCAGCGCGCTGACTTGTCCGGGGTCCTTCGCCAGTTGATAGCCCCCGGTGGAACCGTGCTTCGCAACAACCACGCCTTCGCGCGCCAAACGCTGGAGCACTTTAGCCATGAGTGTGACGGAAATGCCATACTCCTCCGCGATTTCGTTGGCGCTGCACGCATGCTCTTGGCGATGCATGGCCAAATGCTTGACGGCAATCAACCCGTAATCGGCTTTCTTGGATAGCTTAAACATTTCTCACTCTGGTTCCTGCCCCCGCAGGATATGCGACCGAAACAGTCGCACTAGGGAGGATACTCTGTTTCGCGCTCCAAGTCAAACCTTTGAGTCAATTAAGGCGGCCAAATCCTTTATTTCGTGCGGCTTATAATAAGACTAATTTGGTCTGATTTGCCAGTTATTTACGGCGAAACGTCGAGTCCAGCAACAAACGGTCATATTCGAGGTCCGAACGGCAATTCGGGTTTCTGTTCCTTCATGTAGTGAAGGACTTAATGTGGGAAAGAATCGAAGCTTACGCGGAGGGTAAGCCGCGTTACCGCATTGGGGTAGTTTGAGCTTTTCGCTGGGAGCCTTGGCGGTTAGTTTGAGGTGGAACAAGTTCCGCCCGCCGATGCGGCCTCGACCAGCTTCTGAACGGCGGGTGCAGGCATTAGCAGAAGCTGCGCTTTCGGCTTTTCCAACTGCTGAAGAACGGAAAGTTGCTGGGCCTGCCAGTCATCCGGTGCCCGTTGTCCCTTGGCTAGGAAATCCAAGGCCGAGAGACCTACAACACCCAGAGTCGTAAGATCCTGCGAAGTGGCAGAGACCTCCTTCACGAGGAAGGATCGCTGGGCCAGGGGCTGAAGTCTAGCGTCGTTGTCGCGCCAAGCGGTGAGCTGAGCGCGGAGGCGCGCCTCCGAGGCCGGGTCATGGCAAGAAGCGGCGGTGAACTTGTCAACCAATTCCCCGAAATGCCGCGCACTCGCACTTTCGAGCGGCACCGCGTCCACGACGCGGTTGAGGGGAGTGGCACTCGTTGGCTCGGCGGGCGCCGTTCGATGCCGAGTGTATTCTTTCACGGGCTCGACGACACTCGTGAGCCTGTTAAGAGCGGCAGATTCTTCAGGACTGCTGGGGCCGGCGATTCGCTGCAGCATTTGGCTGTAGTACGTCTTGTGCGTCAGGCCGAGCCATTCCAGCCGGTTGCTGATGACTTCCATGCGGAAATACATGGAAGCCGGATCGGTCACTTCCTGCGGGGACCATAACCGCTCCGCAATCGCGGCGTTTCGCGGCCAGATACGTGAATCGATATTTTCCGGATTGACATACTCCGCCCACATGCACGATTCCCCGCCGAGGATGCGTGCCTTTTCCTCCGGAGAGAGAGTTGCCGCCGCACCGGTCATGGCGTCTACCGCATAGTGGCGCGCCGCTGGCCAGCCAAGATCCAGATAGTAGCCATTCGAAAGAATTCCGCGAAAACCTTGCTTTGCCGCGGCTGCGAGCGAGTCCGGCCCGCGCCAGGACTGGATGACAATATCTTTCGGCAGCGTCGGATCGAGAACTTCGTCCCAGCCGACCATGCTCTTGCCGTGCTTGGCCACAATCGGCTCGAGCCGCTTATTGAAATGAGATTGCAGCCCCTCATTGTTTTTCAAGTCGTGCGCCTTGATGAATTCCTGGATTTTAGGATTGGCGTCCCACTGCTTTCCATTCACTTCATCGCCACCCACGTGGAAAAATCGATCGGGGAAGAGCTTCGCCATCTCGCCGATGAACTCATCGAGAAATTTATAGGTTCTTTCGTTCGTAGGATCAAAGGCCGGATCGAAGACGCCCCATCTCCGTTCGATTTCGTAAGGCCCTGGCCCGCCGGCAAGTTCCGGATACCCGACAAACCACGCTGTGCTATGGCCGGGCACGTCGAACTCCGGGACCACGCGGATGCCGCGGTCGCGCGCGTATTCGATGAGGCCGCGAATTTCATCCTGCGTGTAGTACAAGCCGTCGGAACCCAGCTCGTGGAGCTTTGGAAATTTTTTGCTTTCGACGCGGAACCCCTGGTTTTCGGAGAGATGCCAGTGGAAGACGTTCATTTTGACGGCTTCAAGACCATCGATGTTCCTCTTGATTACATCCAGAGGCACAAAATGACGCGCGGAATCAATCATCAACCCGCGCCAGGGGAAGCGCGGCTTGTCGTTGATGGTGACGGCGGGAGCGGCAAAACCATCGGGCGAGACGTCCACCAACTGAAGGAAAGTTTGCAGGCCGTGCATGGCGCCGAGCGGAGTTGGCGCGGTGAGTTTCGCGCCGGTGGCAGTGACTTCAAGAACATACGATTCGTCCTCGCCGAGTTCCTGGATTTCCTTGCTGGCGTGATCCGTGTGGATCACGAGCACTGGCTTTGAGCCGGTCAATGGTTTCAATCCAAGAGGGAAGCCCGTCTGCCGGGAAAGCTGCCGGAGGAAGCGCTGCACGGCTCGATCAAGCCGCGGCTCCGTGTAACCGGCGAATCCAACCGTGAAGGAAGAATCGACCGGCAGAGCGCCCGTCGCCAATTTGGACGCTCGATGGAACAGGCATCGAGATAGAGCGGACGCTGCTCCTGCGGCAGAGCGGACGGTGAAATCATCAGAGCACCCAACAAAAGCAAACCGAGACTTCGCAACGAGCGGCCAGCAGCCATGTTTTAAGAACTCCTCCAGAACTCGCAAGCGAGGGCAATCCGGGATCGCCTCGCCTTCTAAACGGCACCGAGGATACTGTCATAGTCGCTGTCTGGTGCGAAGAGAAAATCTGCCGCCCAAGGTCAGAAGCGGCAGGAGTGCCAAAGTTTGCGCCGCACCAATTTCCCGGCCTGAGTTAGAATAAGGAATTCCATGCGACGCCCATGAAAACTTCGATTGCCATCTATCCCGGCTCATTTGATCCGGTGACGAACGGCCACCTCGACCTGATCGAGCGCGGCGAGAAAATGTTTGATTTGCTGATCGTCGCCGTGTTGCGAAACGCTGAGAAGCAACCGCTGTTTTCCGTGGAAGAACGAGTCGAGATGCTTCGCGAAGTCACCAAACAGTGGCCTGCCGTGGAAGTGGACGTCTTCGACGGCTTGCTGGTGGATTATGCGCGAAAGCGCGGCGCCGGCGTGATACTGCGCGGGATTCGCGCCGTGTCGGACTATGAATACGAGCTGCAGATGGCGCTGATGAACCGCAAGCTCGAGCCGCGGCTCGAGACCGTTTTCATGCTGCCCGGGACTTTCTTACAGTTATCTCAGCTCGAAATTGGTCCGGGAAATCGCGCAGTTGGGTGCGTCGCTGAATGGGCTTGTGCCGCCGATCGTTGAAGAGCGGCTGCGGGCCAAAGGTTTCGTAGAAAGAGATTGTGCTGCGCTAAGCTCGGCAGCGAAGAGACAGGCTGAAGCCTGTCCCACAAGGAGAGAGCGTGCAACTCACGGAACGGATCAATCGCATACAGATCTCGCCGACGGCGGCGGTCATCGCCGAGGCCGACCGGCTGAAATCGCAGGGCGTGGACATCGCCGACTTCGGCCCGGGCGAGCCGGACTTCCCGACTCCGGAGCACATCAAGAAGGCGGCGATCAAGGCGATCGAAGAAAATAAGACGAAGTACACGCCGACGCCGGGAATCATGCCGCTGCGCGAAGCGATTTGCGCGTGGCACAAGCGCGAACTGGGCTCGGATTACTCGCCGAAGGAATGCATCGTCACCGTCGGCGGAAAGCACGGCATCTTCAATGTGATGAGCGTGCTGGTGCAGGCAGGCGACGAGGTGATCATCCCCGCGCCGTATTGGGTGAGCTTTCCGGACATCGTCAAGTACGCGGGCGGCACGCCGGTTTACGTGCAGACGCGCCCGGAAGACGGTTTCAGCGTGAAAGCCGCCGCGATTGAAAAGGCCATCACTCCGAAAACGAAACTCTTGATCCTGAATTCGCCGAGCAATCCGACGGGAGGCGTGGTTCCTCCGGACGAGTACGCTGCGCATCCTGGCGGTCTGCAAGAAGCACAACGTCTGGCTGATGGGGGACGAGTGCTATTCGCATTTTACCTACGAGCCGCACAAGCCGTTTTCGATTGCCAGCGCGCCGGATTCGAAGAACAACGTCATTATCATCGGCTCGGTTTCGAAAACATTTGCGATGACGGGCTGGCGCATCGGCTATACGCTGGCACCCGCGGAACTCATTCAGGCCTTGACCAAATTGCAGAGCCAGTCGACCTCGAACCCGACCTCGATTGCGCAATATGCGGCGCTCGAAGCCATGCGCGGCTCGATGGAATCGGTGCCGGTGATGCTCGCGGAATACGACCGGCGCCGGAAGCGCATCGTCGAAGGCTTGAACGCCATTCCCGGCGTGAAGTGCGAAATGCCCGGCGGCGCGTTCTACGCATTCCCGAATGTCTCGGCGCACCTGGCGAACGGCGACGAGCGGCCGCGCCATCGCGAAAGACACGGCGGAACTTGCCAAGCTGCTGCTTGATCAAGCGCGCGTCGCGCTGGTCGCCGGCGAAGGGTTTGGCGCGCCGGGCTATCTGCGCCTCTCCTACGCGACGTCCATCGAACGCATCGACGAAGGGCTCCGCCGCCTCGAGCGATTCTTCACCCGCGTTGAAGCTGCGGCCTAATTTGACCGCATGCGATAAGCCCTGAGCCGACACGCATCGAGCCCATTTTCAGTCCGCGCATTTGGGGCTCGCGGTCGCTCGCGCCTTGTTTCCGGAGAAAACGAATCTCACCGAGCCACTCGGCGAAGCTTGGCTCACCGGTGTCGATTGCAAAATGGCCACCGGACCGTTCGCCGGGAAAACGCTTGGCGCAGCCTGGCGCGAAATGCCCGCGGATTGGCGTGGCACAAGACTTGCTACCGTCCCGGACTTTCCTCTTCTCGTGAAATTCATTTTCCCCAAGGACAAATTGTCCATTCAGGTTCATCCAGACGATGCCTATGCCTCTGTCCACGAAAAAGCTGCTGGCGGACGCGGGAAGACCGAAATGTGGTATGTCGTTTCAGCAGAACCCGGCGCTCGACTGCTCGCGGGTCTAAAACCGGGCGTAAACAAGTCGAAGTTTCTCGACGCGCTCGCCCATCACACCTTGGAAGACCTCTTCCAATCGCACGAGGCGCACGCGGGCGATACGTTTTTCATTCCTGCAGGCACGCCACACACGATTGGCCCAAACATGGTGATTTGCGAAGTGCAGGAGTATTCCGACCTCACATATCGCGTATACGATTACGACCGCGTCGATAAGCACGGTAAACCGCGCGAGCTGCATATCGAAAAGGCCCTCGAGGTCATTCGATTCGGCAGTACTCAGGGCAACAAAATTCCTCCGCTTAGTTTGAACGCCTCGGGCCGGACATACAAAACTACTCTGCGCCTGCCGATACTTCGCCGCCGAATGGTTCGAATTATCTGAGCGCCGCGAATTACCTGCCGATCCGGAACACTTTCAGTTGCTCGTCGTCCTTTCCGGTGGGCGGCAACCTGGAGTGGCCTGCGGGCGCCTCGGGCTATAAGGCTGGCGAATGCTGGTTGCTTCCTGCGTCGCTGGACCTCGCCGCCCTGCATCCCTTTCAACCCACCACCATTCTTCGCGCCTACGTGCCAGACTTGGAGTCGCTTCCCAAGCGCCTCAACGATGCCGGAATCTCCGCTTCCGCCATCTCCCAATCCGTCTTCGCCTGAGAATCGTCGCGTACAAATCGTAAGTACAAATGTCCGTTTGCGCGGCGCTCTTAGGGTTCACTGCGAGCCTTGTGTTCTCTGCATGCGTAGTGTGCATTGTGTTAGATTCTTCTGGCCAAAATGACTGACGAAAAACTCAAGGTACACGCCGTAATTATGGCGGGAGGGCGCGGGACGCGCTTCTGGCCGCGGAGCCGGACGCGCACACCCAAGCAACTTCTGAACATTGTTGGAAAAGAGACGATGCTCGAGCAAACCGTCGAGCGCCTGCTCCACCTTGTCCCGGCGCAGCGCATCTGGACCGTCACCAATACCGAGCAAGCCGCCGCGGTTAAGAAACAAGCTGCCCGCTGCCGCCCGCAAGCGCGTACTCGCTGAGCCCATCGGACGGAACACCGCCGCCGCAATCGGCGCTCGCCGCAATTCACATGCGCCACGCCGCAAAAGGCGATGCGCTCATGGCCGTCCTGCCCTCCGATCATTTCATCGCCGATACGGAGAAATATCACCGCGTCGTTCGCGCGGCGCTCGAAGTTGCGCGCGAACCTGGACGCATGGTTGTGCTCGGTATTCCGCCAACGCGCCCCGAAACCGGCTTCGGCTACGTCGAGCGCATGGGAGACGCTCTGCACTCGCTCGGTTTTCCCGTTTACGCTGTTCGGCGCTTCACGGAAAAGCCGGCGCTCGCGATCTCGCCAAACAATACCTGGCCTCCGGTGACTATCACTGGAACGCGGGGATGTTTTTCTGGCGCGTCTCGACATTTCTCGAAAATTTGAAGCGCTTCCTTCCGAAAACGCATGATGCTCTCGAATCCCTGGCCGAGAACATCGGCAAAAAAACGTACGAGCGCCGCCTCCGCGCCATCTATCCGAAGCTCGAAAACATTTCCGTCGACTACGCCATTCTCGAAAACGCCACGCGCCAGGAAGGTCCGCCGCGCGTGTTCGTGATTCCCGCCGAGGTCGGCTGGAGCGACATCGGTTCCTGGGCTGCCGTCTACGAACTCCTCGTCAAACAACCGGGTGACAACTTTTTAGCCGGCCATGGTCTCACTCTCGACGCAACCGGCAATTTTCTCTATAGCCCATCGAAATTCGTCGCCGCCATCGGCGTTCGCAACCTCATCGTCGTCGAAACTCCCGACGCGCTCCTGATCGTTCCCCGCGAGCGCGCCCAGGACGTGGCGAGACTGGTAAAATCCCTCGAAGAACGGAAGCTGACCAAACTTCTGTAGCGGAGTTTTCGGGCCAGCAGGCCAATCCGGCTGTTTGGCGGATATATCGCTTCGCGTATACTTTCCATTGCCTTCTATGACTGCGATAAAATTTGGAACTGATGGCTGGCGCGGCGTTATTGCCGAAGATTTCACGTTTGCCAACGCGCGCATCGTGGCGCAAGCCATCGCGCGGTACGTCGTGCGCTGCGAAGACGCGCGCAAGGGCGTGCTGGTCGGATACGACCACCGCTTTGCGTCCGACACGCGTAGCCGCGGCGGTCGCCGAAGTGATTGCCTCGACCGGCACGCCTGTATGGCTAGCCGACAAGCCCTGTCCCACGCCCGCAATTTCACTGCTCGTGCGCCAGCGCGCGGCGGCCGGCGGCATCCTGATCACCGCGAGCCACAATCCCTACCAGTGGAACGGCATCAAGTACAAAGCCAGCTACGGCAGCAGCGCTCTGCCTTCGATCGTCGCGCAGATCGAAATCGAACTCGCTGAAGTTCAAAGGAGCGTAACTGCGCCGCTCCCTCCGCGGAAAGAAATCATGCAATCGCTGGAGCCCCGCGCGCCTTATCTCGATACCATCGAGAAACTGATCGACTGGAAGCGGCTGCGTGAAGCAAAGCTCCGGTTTGTCTCCGACCCCATGCATGGCTCCGCGACGGGCCTGTTGCCCGCGCTCTTCGCGCGAAACGGAATCGCCTGCGACGAAATTCGCGGTTCGCGCGACCCGCGCTTCGGCGGCGTGCACCCGGAACCCATTCCGCCGCACATCGCGCCCCTGCAAGAGGCCGTGATCGCCGGCAAGTATGACGCCGGCCTGTGCGCGGACGGCGATGGCGATCGCATCGGCGCGGTCGACCGCGACGGCTCGTTCGTCAATCCGCACCAAATCTTTGCGCTTCTCGTTTGGCATCTTGCGGGCACGCGCAATTTGCCCGGCGACATCGCAAAAACTTTTTCCGTCACCAAGCTGATCGACAAACTCGCGGCCAAATTTGGCCGCAAGCTCCATGAAGTGCCCATCGGCTTCAAATACATCTGCGAGCTGATGCTCGAGCAGAACATCCTGATCGGCGGCGAAGAGAGCGGCGGCATCGGCACGAGCCTTTATCTGCCCGAGCGCGACGCCACGGTTTGCGCGCTATTTCTTGCCGAACTCATGGCCTGGCACGGCAAGTCGCTCGGCGACATGCTGCGCACGCTCTATGCCGAATTCGGCGAATATCATTACGGCCGCGTGGATCTCGACGTTACGCCGCACCAGAAAGAAAAAGCCGTCGCCTACTTTTCCGGTGACAAGCTAACTCGCTTCCTGGACTGGCCCATCGTGCGGCGCGAAAACATGGACGGCATCAAAATCTATCTCGGCGAGATCGGCTGGGTGTTGGTTCGCGCATCCGGCACGGAGAATCTGCTTCGCGTTTATTGCGAAACGTCCAAAGCAGAAACAACGCAGCGCGTTCTGGATGCCGTAACCAAACTTGTCAGGGCTTTGTAGGTGCAATCATGGAAACGATCAATCTAAGAGACAAATTCAGCCGCTTCACCGACTACTGCAACCCCCGCGTAATTGGCGAGGTGAACGACTGTCATGTCAAAGCGGTAAAACTAAAAGGCGAATTTATCTGGCATCATCACGATAACGAAGACGAGTTATTCCTCGTCGTCAAAGGAACTCTGCGCATGAAATTCCGTGGTCGCGACGCCATCGTAAACGAAGGTGAATTTGTGGTTGTGCCGCGCGGCGTCGAGCATTGCCCCGTCGCGGACGAAGAAGTGCACATCGTGCTGATCGAACCGAAGACCACACTGAACACAGGCAATATCACCAACGAAAGGACGGTTGCCCAGCTCGAGCGCATCTGATCCGCATAATTGCTCGTGGCACGGCTCAATCTCCCATGGAACATCGCTTCTACACTCTCGACGTTTTCACCACCACGCGGTTTGAAGGCAATCCGCTCGCCGTCTTCACCGATGGCGATAGCCTTTCGGACGACCAGATGCTGGCCATCGCGCGCGAAATGAATCTCGCGGAAACGGTCTTCGTCCAAAAGCCGACCGACGAGCGCGCTCTCGCCCGCTTGCGCATCTTCACCACGCGCGAAGAGCTGAAACTGGCCGGCCACCCGGTCGTTGGCACGTGGTTTCTTCTCGCGGAACTCGGCGTCGTTCCCGCACAAGAAGGCGGCGTGCACATCATGCAGGAAACCGGCGCTGGCGTTTTTCCCGTCGAAATTCGTTTCAAGGACGGCCGTCCCCAGCGCGTCACCATGACCCAGACGGAAGCGGCATTCCGTCCCATCAAGTTCAAAAAAACTGCGCTTGGCCAAAGCGCTCGGACTTTCTCCGAAAGATTTCGATCCTCATCTCGATCCTGAGTGCGTCTCCACCGGCATTTTTAATCTCGATGGTGCCGCTCAAGAATCGCGCCGCCCTCGGCAAAATCGCCATGAACATGTTCGAACTGCGCAAGCTGCTCGGCAAAAATGCCACCATGGCCTACTGCTTCGCACTCGGCGGCAACGGCAAAGTTTTCTCGCGCGGCATGCTGCCCTGGGAGATTTACGAAGACGCCGCAACAGGCTCCGCCGCCGGTTCGCTCGGGGCGTATCTGGTGCGTCACGGCAAACTCGCACCCGGCCACACGCTCAGCATTCTTGCAAGGCGAGGAGATGGGCCGTCCGAGCCACATCGAAGTGGAAGTCACGCAAAGCGGCAAGAAACTGGTGCCGCGTGTAAGCGGCGCCGCCGTCAAAGTATTTGAAGGCACCATCAACGTCTGACCGGGACGTAAATGGGCGGATTGCCGAAAATTTATCCGGCTGCTCCCATCAATTGACAATCGTTTTGGAATTTATTCTGCTGCGATGCTTTTGTGCACCGCGTCAAGAATGCCATTCACAAACGCGCCGGCCTCTTCGGAAGAAAATTTCTTGGCCAAATCAACTGCCTCGTTCAGGATCACTTTCGGCGGTGTGTCCGTGGTCCGCAGTTCGTAAATCGCAAGCCGCAAAATCGCGCGGTCGATCACCGCGAGCCGCTCGAGCCGCCAATTTTCGGCTTGCTTGACGATCAGTTCGTCGATCGCCGCCGTATCTTTCACGGCTCCTTCAAATAGCCGGTTCGCAAACGCGCGCGTGGAATCCGCCGCTTTCGCCGCTCGCCAGAATTTCGCTTCCAGTTTCGCGGGCTCCTGCTCGCTCATGTCCCACTGGAAGAGCATCTGCATCGCGAATTCGCGGGATTTTGTGCGCAGCGACACTTTACTTGCGCCGCGGCTTTCCGCCGGCGGACGGCTTCGCATGGGCTCCGCGTAATTTGCGCGACAAATGCGCCATTTCAATCGCCGCAAGCCCCGCCTCGAATCCTTTGTTGCCGCCCTTCAAGCCCCGCGCGATCGATGGCCTGCTCCAAGGTGTCGCAAGTCAGCACGCAAAAGATAATCGGCACGCCCGAGTCCATCTGCGCGAGCTGCAATCCGCGCGCCGTCTCCGAGCAAACGTAATCGTAATGCGAAGTTTCGCCGCGAATCACGCATCCGATGGCGATCAGCGCATCGTAGCGTCCCGTCATCGCTAGTTTTTTCGCCGTCAGCGGCAATTCGAACGAACCCGGCACGTGCACGACATCCACGTCCTTGCTCGCCGCTCCGGCGCGCTCCAGCGCATCCACCGCCGCGGCCAGAAGCCGCTCGGTAATAAAACTATTAAAGCGGCTCACAACAATCCCAAAACGCAATCCTGCCGCAGTCAATTCACCGCTAATCTTGTTGGGCTCCAATTTTTCCGCCATCTTGAATCTTCCGCGCATTGTGTCCGCCATTCCACCTGCAATCACCGCCGCGCTCGCTCTTCTCCTTTACTTCCTTTACCTCATCTATCTCATTTACTTCCCAACGAATTTTGCCGGCCTCTTTTCCAAAAACGCTTTCGTCCCTTCGCGCATGTCTTCCGTCGCACAAGCCAAGCCAAACAGCGTGGCCTCGAGGAACAACCCTTCTTCCTGCGGCATTTCCACGCCGCGCTCAATCGCTTCCATCGCATACTTCACGGCAACTGGCGCATTGGCAATAATCTTTTTTGCCAACGCTTCGGCCGCCGGCAAAAGTTCCGCAGGCTCGTAAATATGATTCACAAGCCCGATGCGCAGCGCTTCTTCCGCGGTGATCATTTCGCCCGTCAAACAAAGCTCCTGCGCCACGCCCTTGCCGCATAGCCGCGCCAGCCGCTGCGATCCCGCCATACCCCGGAATAATTCCCAGCTTCACTTCCGGCTGTCCCAGCTTCGCCGTCTTGCTGGCGATTCGAATCGTGCACGCAAGCGCAACCTCGCATCCGCCGCCAAGCGCAAATCCATTGATCGCGCAAATCGATGGCTTCCCCATCGTCTCCAGCAAATGAATCACTCCCTGTCCGAACAGCGAAAACTCTTTGCCGTTCACCGGCGTCTGCTGCGAAAGTTCTCCGATGTCCGCTCCGGCAACAAACGACTTTTCTCCCGCGCCGGTCAAAATCAAGCACGCGCACCGCGTCATCCCCGCGCGCATCGAGCAGCACCTGTTGCAGCTCTTCCACCGTCTTGCGATTCAGTGCGTTCAGCACCTTCGGCCGGTTGAACGTAATGAACGCAATCCCATCTCTCTTCTCGTACAGCAAATTCTCGTAAGCCATCTGCTCTCTCGCACATCGCAATACTTTTCTTTGTGGGGCGCGCATGCTGCGCCCCATCCTGGCACAGTCCTAAAATTTCATCGCCTTCGGTTTCTGCAGGATCCGAATAATCATAAAATCCCCGTCCCGCTTTCCGTCCGTTCCACCCCGCCAGAACCATCCGCTTCAAAAGCGGCGGCGAGGCAAATCGTTTCTCGTGGAACTCATCGAACATGATCTGCGAAATGTAATAGGTCGTATCCAATCCCACAAAATCCAGCAACGTCAGCGGCCCCATCGGGTGCCCGCAACCGAGCTTCATCGAGTTGTCAATATCCTCGATCGATCCCACGCCTTCTTCCAGCGCGCGAATCGCATCCAGCAAATACGGCACCAGCAGCCGGTTCACAATGAATCCCGTCGAGTCGTGCGCGCGCACCGGCAGTCTTCCCCAGCTTCGCCCCAAACGCCACCATCTCTTCATACACGTCCGCGTCCGTCGCGATCGTCCGCACCACTTCCACCAGCTTCATCACCGGCACGGGATTAAAGAAATGCAATCCCACAAACCGCTGCGGCCGCTTCGTCGCCGTGGCAATTTCCGTAATCGTCAGCGAAGAAGTATTGCTCGCAAAAATCGTGGATGGCGGGCAGAGCGCATCCAGCGCGGAAAAAAGTTCGCGCTTCGCTGGCAACTGCTCGATGATCGCTTCGACGATCAAATCGCAATCCTTCAAATCCTCGAGAGCCGTCGTCCCGCGCAGCCGCCCGCGAATTTCGCCTTGCGCCGCGGCCGTAATTGTTCCCTTCTCCACTAGCCGCGCCAAATTCTTCTCAATGCTCTTGAGCCCCTTCTCGACAATCTCAGGGCTCACTTCCCGCACCACCGTCGCAAATCCCGCATGCCGCGCACACCTGCGCGATCCCCGACCCCATCAACCCACACCCCACAACTCCCACCTTTTGAATCGCCATTTTTTCCTCGTGGAATTCCCGCCCGCTACTCCGGCAGGAGAAACTACAAAAACGCGCTAACTGTAGGGGCACGATACATCGTGCCCTCTTCCCGCGCGACTCAAAGTCTACCAGAGACGAACTTCCTTTACGTCCTTTACTTCCTCTACCTCATTTACCTCAGTTGTTCATCGCTTCCACAATCATCGCAATTCCCTGCCCGCCCCCAATGCAAGCCGTTGCTAGTCCATAGCGCAAATTATTGCGCCGCAATTCATTCAAAATCGTAATCAGCAGCCGCGTTCCGGAAGCGCCCAGCGGATGCCCAAGCGCAATCGCTCCGCCATTCACATTCGTCTTGTCCCGATTCAAACCCAGCACCTTCTCCACCGCAAGATACTGCGCCGCAAACGCTTCATTCACTTCCACGCGGTCCATTTGCTCCAGCGTCAATCCCGCTAGCTTCAGCGCTTTTTGCGACGAAGGCACCGGCCCAATCCCCATAATGCTTGGATCGACTCCCGCCGTCGCCCAGGACACAATTCGGCCAATCGGCTTCAGCCCGCGTTCTTTCGCAGTTTTCTCCCGCGTCACCACTACGGCCGCCGCGCCATCCACAATCCCGCTCGCGTTTCCCGCCGTCACAATCCCATCTTTCTTAAACGAAGGCGGCAGCTTTTCCAGCGTCTCCATCGTCGTTTCCGGCCGCCGGTGATCGTCCTCGCTCACCACAATCGTCTTCTTGCCCTGCTTCACTTCCACGGGCGCCAACTCTTCCTTCATCCGGCACGCTTTGTACGCCGCATCCGCCGCCTGCTGGCTGCGCAACGCATACGCGTCGGCATCTTTACGCGTAATCCCGTGCTGCTCCGCCAATTTTTCCGCGGTCATCGCCATCGGCAATCCGCAATAACTGTCGGTCAATCCCACAAATAGAAAATCCTCGAGCGCCCCGCCGCCCAATTTCAATCCATTTCGCGCTCCGCGAATCACAAACGGCGCCTGCGTCATATTTTCCATGCCGCCCGCAAGCACCATCGTGCACTCGCCAAGCAAAAGGCGCTGTGCCGCCTGCGAAACCGCTTCAATGCCCGACCCGCACAGCCGGTTCACCGTCACCGCCGGCGTCTCGGTTTTCAGTCCCGCCTTCAATCCCACGTGCCGCGCCCCATAAATCGCGTCCGCGCTCGTCTGCATCACGTTCCCAAAAATCGCGTGGTCAAATCCCCGGGATCCACGCCCGAACGCCGAATCGCCTCTTTCGAAGCATGCGCCGCCAAATCAATCGCGCTCACCTCCGAAAACGCCCCGGTATACCGCGCCATCGGCGTCCGCGCTCCCGCCACAATCACCACATCCGTTGGAAACATGCGTCCCTCACTTTTCAGAAATTGCGATCGCGAAATGGATCTGTCAGAATCAAACTTTCGGCGTATCCAGCGTTACCACGGTATCCCCGCCCTTTTTCCGCGCCTCTTCCACGCTGAATTCGGCGCGATTGATCAAATCCGTCACGATGTCTTCGCTGTCGAATTCATGCTTCGCCACCGCTTCCACGATTCCCGCGCTCAGCGTGATCTGCGTCGTGTCCCACGGCGGCCGCAAACCGCTCGCCGCGCGGCGCAATTTATCCGCAAGATTCTGCGCACCGGCAAGCGTCGTGTCCGGCAAAATAAACGCCAGCGACCACGACGTATATTTCACCGCCACATCGTTCTGCCGAACGATCGGCTGCAGCGAACGCGCCAGTTGTTCCAAAAATCGCTCCAGCGGCGATTCGCCCTGCTGCCGCAAGATGTCCGCGCCGCGATCGATTTGCAAAATGGCGAGCGCGAGCGGCGTGCCCTGGCTGCGCGCGCGGTCCGCTTCCGTCAGCAGGCAGCTCTGGTACGAACTGCGGCTCAGCAACCCCGTGCGTTCATCGGAAACGCCCATGCGGCGCACCAGCGAGCGCAGCCGCGTGTGGCTCACGCTCATCAGCATTTGGTCGCCGATGGCCTGCAGGAAATAAGCTTCGTTCGGCTTCCATTTGTGAGGCTCGGCATGGCCCACGATCAGCATCCCCGCCGGCAGCTTGCGTCTCTTTGTCCGTGATCATCACGCCCAGCGCCGTTGCCAGCCCCAGCTCTTTGAGAATCGATCCTTCCGTGGCGTCGACAACAAGTCCGCCCAGTTCGTCCGGCTCCGCCTTTTCCATTTCCGCGAGCAGCAGCACAACCTGCGCTCCCGGCGCAGGCTTGCTGGACTGGCCGCAAAATTCCGCGGACATTTCTGGAGGGCGGCCCGGCGCGCCCACGACCGCGATGCAGCGCGTGGCGTGCAGGTGAGATCCCACTTCGCTCACCGCCGTGTTCAGCATCGCCCGCGGAGTCTGTTGCCGGAAAATCTTCTGGTTGATTTCGGAAATTTTGGACAGATCGCGCAGCGTCTCCGCGCTGTACACGCCCGTCCGCGTGGTGATTTGGACGGGCTGCGCCTCAACGACCGGCGTCGGCGCGGTGCGCCGCGGCGCGCAGCAGGTTCTTGCTTCGGTTTGACTGCGCCAGGAGGCCACCAATTCGCCATCTGATACAGATTTTGCAAGACGCGCGTTGCGTTCTTCTTCCCCGGGAAACATGCTGGCGATTTTTTGCAGCCGCTCCAGCGCCTTGGTTTGCAGCGAGTACTGCAAGAAAATCTCCGTTTGCACGATCAGGTCTTCCAGCGCCTGCGCATGCCGCGCCTCTTCCGTGCTCGGTTGCGGCTGCGCGACGCTTGCTCCAGTGCCGGTATGGGAAGGTGGCGGTGGGGCCGTGGACATGGATTTCGCCAGCCGGCTCCCCACGCGTCTTCATGAACCATCGTCGACGTGTCCGCGAAGCTTCTCCAGCCGCTCCTGGTTCCGGTAGTCGTAAGCGTCGATATCCACCAGCCGCTCGAGCGAATCGCATGCTTTGCGGAAATCTCCACCCTTGAAATACACATCGAAAAGCTTTACGAGGATTTCGAAATACTGCGACTCGCGATTCAGCTCGTTGTAAACCGTGGCCCAGAATTCCATCATGGCCTGCGAGTGCGGATGCTTCGAGGCCACGGCGTCCAAATGCGTGGCGAAATCGTTTTGCCGTTTGTCCGCGAACATGCGCCGCTTCAGCGTCTGGAGCACATCCACGCCTTTGTGGTTTGCGCCGAGGCCGCGTAGCGCGTCGGCAAGCTCGAACAGCCGCTCCGCGCCCGCGTTTTTTTCGCGCAAAAGCTTTTCGAGAATCTCGCGTGCGCGGTCGAGATTCCCGCCGCGAATCAGCGCGTCGCCAAACGTCTCGAGAAAAACCGCGTCGTTCTCCGTGCGCGCAAACGGCTCGAGAAGCGTGGCCGCCTCCGCCGCCTCGTCGCTCCGCAAATTTGCCTGCGCATATAGCAGCGCAACGCTGCGCTCTTGCGGCGCAAGCTTGTAGGCCCGGCCGAGCAGTTTTAGCGCGTCGGCGTGCGGCGCCAGCCGCCGACGCAAGCTGCCCCGCTCGCAAGAAATGTCCGCGCCGCCAGCGCGTTTTTCCCGATCTGCTCCGCCGCTTCGGCCAGCCTCAGTTGCGCGGTTGAGATTTTCCGGGTCGAGTTGCGCGATTCGCTCCCAGCAAAAAAGCGCGTCTTCGTGGCGCCCCGCGCTCGCGAACAACTCCGCGGCCTTGGTGTACTGATCGATCGCTTCTTCGGGATGATTTTGTTTTTGCTGCAAGAAACGCATACCGCGCGATGCGTTCCGGCGGTTGGCGGTGCGTGCTGCTTCGAAGAAACCGGTTGTAGATCGCCAGCGCTTTGGTTTCGTCGCGCGGCTCGATCAGCAAATCGAAAAGCAGACCGTAATAAACCGCGGCGCGCTCCGGTTGCTCCATCCGCGCGTACAGATCTCCCAGCGCTTGCGTCGCTTCCTGATGCTGCGGCGCCTCATCGAGCACGGCCAAATACGCTTCGATGGCGTCCTCGACGCGGTTCTTTTCGAGGAATCGCTTTGCGCGGTCCAAATGCTTGCTGACGTCTGCGGCCATCCGTCCGGGTTGCCTTTGCGGTGCCTGTCGGCTGACTAGACCAATTTTGTGCCAAGCTCGTCACGCGATGCGTGGCGCGAACGACCCTTGTCAACTATATACCGCGAGCGCGAGGCGGGCAAAACTCGCGAAATGCGCTGGATGCGGTATGTGCACGGCTGACGCTCGCCTGCGAATAGTGGCAAACTGGATGTTGCCGAGCGGCATGGGCTGCGCCGCGCTGTGATTTGTGGCAAACTGATTGTTTACGGCATGGTTTCGAGCGACGTGTGGCTTCCCTGCACCCGGAGCGATAGCCCGCCGTCGAAAACCCAACGGGAAGAAACTGCAGGCGGTAAGCGAGACCCGAATGGACCCGAAGTTCATACGCAATTTTTGCATCATCGCGCACATCGACCATGGCAAATCCACGCTCGCGGACCGCTTGCTGGAAATGACCGGCGCGCTTATCGCAGCGCGAAATGCACGAACAGGTGCTCGACTCCATGGACCTCGAGCGCGAGCGCGGCATCACCATCAAAGCCAAAAGCATCCGCCTGCATTACAAAGCGAAGGACGGAAACACCTATCGGCTGAACTTGATCGATACGCCCGGCCACGTGGATTTTTCCTACGAAGTTTCGCGCGCGCTTTCCGCTTGCGAAGGCGCGCTGCTGGTGGTCGATGCCAGCCAGGGCGTGGAAGCGCAGACCGTTGCGAACACTTTTCTCGCCGCGGGCAACAATCTGACGATCGTTCCGGTGATCAACAAAATTGATTTGCCCGCCGCGCAACCGGATTTCGTGAAAGAACAGATCGAAAGCGTGCTGGCGATTCCCGCGGAGGACGCGTTGCTGATCAGCGCAAAAAGCGGCCTCGGCGTGGAGGAGGTTCTCGAAGCAATTGTGAAGCGCATTCCGCCGCCGAAAGGCAGCGCGGAAAATCCGCTGCAGGCGCTGATCTTCGATTCGTGGTTCGACATTTATCGCGGCGCCGTGGTGCTCGTGCGCGTGATGGAGGGCCGCATCACCAAGCACATGAAAATTCGGCTCGTGCTACAGCAACGAAGTTTACGAGGTCGAAACGCTTGGCACGCTCACGCCGAAGCCCGTCGCGCTGGAGGAACTTGAGGCCGGCGACGTGGGCTTCATCGTCGCAAATATCAAGCGCGTGGCGGATGCGCGCATGGGCGATACCGTCACGGAAGCGGCGCGGCCCGCCGCGCCGCTGCCCGGATTTGAAGCCATCAAACCGATGGTGTTCGCCGGACTGTTTCCCGTTCTTGCGGATGACTACGAGCCGTTGCGCGACGCGCTCGGAAAATTGCAATTGAACGACGCGGCATTTTTCTACGAGCCGGAAAATTCCGTGGCGCTCGGCTTCGGTTTCCGCTGCGGCTTTCTCGGCCTGCTGCACATGGAAATCGTGCAGGAGCGGCTGGAACGCGAATTCGGCACTGAATCTGATCACCACGGCGCCCAGCGTGCGTTACCGCATCACGCGCGTCACCGGCGAAGTGATCGAAGTCGATAGTCCGGCGAAATTTCCGAATCCCAGCGACATCGAAAAAATCGAAGAGCCGATCATCAAGGCGATGATCATCACCAACGAAGAGTCCGTCGGCGGAATTCTTCAGCTCTGCCAGGAAAAGCGCGGCACGCAGAAAAATTTCGAGTATCTTTCGCCGACGCGCGTGATGCTCACTTACGAATTGCCGCTCAACGAAATCGTGCTCGACTTCTACGACCGGCTGAAGAGCGTCTCACGCGGCTACGCTTCGCTGGACTACCATCTGGCCGGGTACAGCGAATCCGACCTGGTGAAACTGGACGTGCTCGTCGGCGGCGAGCCGGTGGATGCGCTGGCGCTTATCATCCACCGAGAATTCGTCCTACGAGCGCGGCCGCGAGCTTGGTCACGCGGCTGCGCAAACTGATTCCGCGACAGATGTTTGAGGTGCCGATTCAAGCTGCGATCGGCAGCCGCGTGATCGCGCGCGAAACCGTCGCGGCGATGCGCAAAAACGTTCTCGCCAAATGCTACGGCGGAGACATTTCCCGCAAACGCAAACTCCTCGAAAAACAAAAAGAAGGCAAGCGCCGCATGAAGCGCGTCGGCCAGGTCGACATTCCCCAGGAGGCTTTTCTTGCCGTCCTCAAAGTTGCCTCCTCCTCCGACGACGATTAAAGGAGCACTCGCCATTCTGTTGTGAAGTGCCGGTTAGTCCTCCTTTTTTATTACTTGTGTAGTCAGTTTGCCGCGGTGGAGCTGGATGGCAACGCTATCGCCCAGCTGGAGCTGGGCGGCGTCGCGTAGAAGATTGCCGGCGGCGTCGGTGGCGATGGCGTAGCCGCGTTCGAGGACGCGGAGCGGGCTGCGCTCTTCTAGCTGGATGGCCAGGCGCTCGAGGCGTTCGCGCTTGGCGCGCAAGAGGCGTTCGGCACGGACGCCGAGATCGGCGCTGCGCTTTTCGAGGCGCAAGCGGAACGCTGAAATTTTCACCCGAAAATCGAATGTGGCAATACGCAGATGCAGCGCGGTAAAGCGTTTGCGCGATTGTTCGAGGCGCGCGCGCAGGCCGAGGGCGAGACGCGAAGTCATTTCGTCGGCGCGCTGGCGCTGCTGGCGGAGGAGATCGAGCGGGCGGCGGAAGCCGCGGCGGGCGGAAAGTTCGTGGACGCGCTTGCTGAGGTCGAGCAGGCGGTAGCGGACGAGGCTGGCGAGCGTCTCGCGCAGGTCGGCAATGTGCTTATCGAATTCGCGGCGCGTCTGGACGACGAGCTCGGCTGCGGCGGAGGGAGTGGAAGCGCGAACGTCGGCGACAAAATCGGCGATAGTGAAATCGGTCTCGTGGCCGACGCCGGAGATCACGGGAATTTCGGAAGCGGAGATGGCGCGGGCAAGGACTTCTTCGTTGAAAGCCCACAAATCTTCCATGGAGCCGCCGCCCCGCGCGAGAATCAAAACGTCTACAAGTTTTTTCTGATTGAAGAATTTCAGCGCTTTAACGATTTCCGCTGCGGCGCCTTCGCCCTGGACGCGCACGGGAAAAACCATCAAATGAACATTAGGAAAGCGGCGACGCAGAATGCGCACGACATCGCGCACGGCTGCTCCGCGCGGCGAGGTGATCAGGCCGATGCGGCTTGGGAGCATCGGGAGCGGCTTTTTGCGCGCGGAGGAGAAGAGGCCTTCCGCTTCGAGGCGCTTTTTCAGTTGCTCGAACGCCAGCTGAAGCGCGCCGAGGCCGACGGGCTCAATGTTTTCGACGTAAATTTGGTATTCACCGCGAGCTTCATAGACGCTGATGGAGCCGCGAACGGTGACGTGCAGGCCGTCTTCGGGACGAAACTTGATGCCGCGTTGCTGCTGTTTGAAGAAGACGCAGCGGACCTGGGAGCGGTCGTCCTTGAGGGTGAAATAGATGTGGCCGGATGCGCTTCGCGGCAGTTGGAAATTTCGCCTTCGACCCAGATGTCCGTGAAATTTTTGCCGAGGAGATCGCGGATGCGTGCGGTGAGCTCGCTGACGGTCAGGGCGCGGCGGGTGGGTTGGAGGTTGAAGGTGAGCTGGCTCATGGGAGGGGACTCGTGACTCGTGGCAGGCGGCAAATGTCGGGGGTCGAGAGTTGAAAGTTGAAAGTTGAAGGACGGATTTGGAAGGCGATGTGTGGTACCCCCCACCCCCCCTGTTTTCCGTAAGAGTGGCAAACAAAGGGCTTATGCTTGACGTGGCCTGTAAGAGTGGCAGGGAAAGGACTTAAAGTGGCTTTGTTTTCAGTGGCTTGCGAATGTGCTGTAAGAGCAGCGAACAAAGGACTTAGCGGGGGCATGGATCGGGTGTCGAGAGTGAGCCGCGCAGGGTTGGCAAAAGAAAGTGGGGAGGGCTTAACGCAGAGGGGCGGAGTACACAGAGGAACAGCGGGCATGGCGTTAGCCTCCGTTTCTCCTCCGCGCCGCAAACGACGAAATTATATCACATAGGTACCCTTTGTCAAGTGATTACTGTAAGTGGTTTGTTTGCTGGGGGATAGCTTGTCGTTCCGAGAGCGGCAGGGAAAACGGACTCCCGGGCTACATTTTCTCCGCGGGGCTAGCAAGGCGGGTGGCAGTGGAATTAGTGGGGTTTGGCCCAGTCGGCGAGGGGGAGGCGGGGGCGAAGATTGCGGAAGGAGCGGTCGCTGGTGACGAGGGTCATGCCGGAGGAGAGAGCGTGGGCCGCTAGGAGCATGTCCATGGCCGCAAGACGCTTGCCTTGCCTCCAGGAGAAGGCGGAGAGGCCGGCATAGGCTTGAGCAGCGGCAGAATCCCAAGGCAGGGAGGTTACTCCGAGGAGAAATTGATTAACTAGCTCGGCTAGCTTTGTGGCTTCGGGTTTCAGTGCGAGACCGAGGAGAAGCTCAGCTTCGGTAATGCAAGAAATGCAGACCTGAGCCATGGGAATCCGGCGGAGGCGGTCCCGAACGCTTGGCGGAGCGCCGCGGAGCGCGTAGCTCACCGTGTTGGTGTCCAGCATGAAGCGGGGCATCGATTTCTCCGGTTAGAACAGCCGACGCTTCTTGGCAGGACGACGATCGCGCGAGCGAAGGAAATCAGAGGGAATTTCGGTCGCGTCGGCGAGAGCGAAAAGATCGTCCCAAGATTCGGGTTTGCGTGAAAGGATCACATCGCCAGTCTCGGGGTCTTTGCGGATATAGACCTCCCGCGAGGAAAAACGAAAAGAAGCAGGCAATCGGACTGCCTGGCTGCGGCCATTCTTGAAGAGCTTCGCGATTTTATGCACGGCGTCCTCCCTCGAAACATGGCAGGCTGAATGCTTGGTCTATATCATGATATATTACAATTGACGGGAAAAGAAGAGATCCATGCTCACCAAAGCACGGCGCGAAAGCGGGCTAAGGCTTCGCGGGAGCGGGGGCCGGCGCGGCTGCGGGCGCAGGAGTTGTATTGAAATTGACTTTGGGGGCTTGGCGGGCGCCTGGTTCGGTTTTGAAGTAGGCGTCGTTGCGGGTGAAGCCGCCGAAGCTGGCTACGAGGCTGTTCGGGAAAAGCGAAATGTAGGTGTTGTAGTCCTGAACGGTTTCATTGTAACGGCGGCGCTCGACGGCGATGCGGTTTTCCGTTCCGGCCAGCTCGTCCTGGAGGCGGAGGAAGTTTTCGTTGGATTTCAGCAGAGGATAATTCTCCGTGAGCAAGAGAACTTTGGCGAGAGAGGCTTCGAGCTGACTGTTCGCGGCGATTTTGTCCGCCGGAGTGGTGGCGTTCATATAGCCGGCTCGAGCTCTGGCGATTTCGCCGAAGACCTCGGTTTCATGCTGGGCGAAACCTTTGACGGTCTCGACGAGGTTGGGAATCAAATCGGCGCGGCGTTGCAGAACGACGTCCACCTGGGCCCACGAGGCGTTGACGGCCTCGCGCTTGATGGCCATTTGATTCCGCCGCGAGATAAACGAGCTGCCGACGAGCAATGCGATGATGATCAGAACGACCAAAATAATCAGACCTATTTTCATGACGCTTGCCTCCGCAAAAAATCAAGAACCGGCTTTACCGGCTCGTTGCCACTCGCGCTTGGGAACTCGCTTATCCAGTGCGGAAACTACCACACTTAAGGCGTTTAAGTACTGTCCGTACGCATCAAGGATGTTGTCCACGTGTGCGTGGGGGTCGCGGAGCTTAAACGCGGCCGCAAACGCGGCGGCGTCCGCGCCGGTCAATGTCGCAATACGCGCGAACACATCGTGGGGCTCGAGGGGCGGCGCTTCGCCGAAGGCAATCAAGGCGTGACGCAAGAGCAGGCGCGCGCTCGACGCTGATTTTGCGGCTGCGGCGCGCAGCTCGCTTTCTTTCTGATGAGTAAGCAGAAAATGCTGGCGAAGCTTAAGCAGCAACGTGCGGAGGTCATGCTCGACCTGTATGCGATGGAGATTTGTGTGCACGTGAATGCCGGAGATGACGTCAGGGCCATGAAGGATGCGATGGCTTTGCTGCATGTCGAGCAGCTCGATGGAAAAAACATCGGCGGACTCGCGCAGCTCCGCGGCGGTGAAAAACAAGAGGGGCGGTTCGTTCTGTTCCTTGCACCACCAGTGCACGATGGGCGAAACGCGCGTCAATTCTCGCGTGGCCAGAGAGCGCAGCACGCAGAGCACGTTCAAATCAGATTGACCTTCCTGAAAATCGCCGCGCGCGCCGGAGCCATAAAGAACAACAGATTCGAGGTTTTGGCCGGCGAACTCCTTCAGCCGGGCCACAAGATCCGTCAGCTTCGCTTCTGTTGAGAGCATTCCGCTACCGCTCCTTAGGAAAACTCACGAATTGCGCTTACCAACTGCCACCGGCGCCGCCGCCTCCACTACTACCGCCGCCAAAACCGCCAAATCCTCCGCCGCCTCCACCGCCGCCGGAGCTGCCGCCGAATCCGCCTCCACCACCGAGCAAGCCACCGATCACGGGGCCGATCCACCAGCCACTGCCTCGTCCGCTGCCTCGTCCGCCGCGACCGGAGGTGCCTCTAGCCACGGCCCTGATGATATGAATGACGAAGAAAATAAGGATAAAGATGGGCCAAAGGGGGAAAGAAGTGGAATTGTCATCGCGCGGGCGGACAGGCGCGGCAGGCGGCGCTCCGGAAAGCGATACGCCGCGATCATCGGCGACGTATTTGGCGAGCTGCCAGGCGGCGGCTTCGATGCCGCCGCTGTAATTTCCCTGGCGAAGAAACGGAACCATAGTGCGGCCTGCATCACCGGCGCGTGCGTCATTGATGACCGGCTCGAGACCGTAGCCGACTTCGGTCCAATACTTGCGCTCGGTGGGCGCGACAAGCAGCAGAACGCCGAGATTTTCTTTTTTGCTGCCGACGCCGAGTTGCTTGAAGAGATCGTTGCCGTACTGTTCGACGGTTTCGCCTTCGAGCGAGCGGACCGTGACGATGGCCATCTGCGCGCCGGTTTTTTGTTCGAGCTCGGTGCAGAGATTTTCAAGGCGGGTCTTGGTGTCCGCGCGGATTACACCGGCCAGGTCTGTAACGTAGCCGATAGGATGGATGTCTTTGAGCTTTTCGGCGGGAGCAGCGAGCGCGAAAAAAATAAAAAGGAAAACAATTCGCGGGGCAAAAATTCGCGCTGAGCGCTGCAGATGGCTGGAAGGAGCAAACGTCATGCAAGAACGACTATAGGAGGTGCGCGACAGCCTGTAAAGAGAGGCGAGCTAGAGCGTAAAATTTGTGCGGCGTGCTTCTGACTTGGAAGCGCTTTAGGGCTTGGAGGCGAATTCCTTTGGAAGAGGATTATCGGGACGCTCTTCATCCCAGAGAATGTTCACGACCCACCAACGCTTGCCGTCAAAGGCCATTTGAAAGCTATTGATGCCGCGGGCGAAGGGCGCTTCGCCGGGAGCGTGGCGCGATTCATAGCTGCTGAAGACCTGCGCGACGTTGCCGAAGATTTGCACGCGACTGACGATGGGCTTTTCGAAGAATCCGTTCTTCAGGAAATAGCCGCCGCCGAGGCGGACGTAATCTTCGACGCTATTTGGGCGAACGCGAATTGCACCGTCGGGAGATTTTTCGGCCGACGTGAGGCGGGCGTTGGGCATAAAGAGAGAGCGGAAGCGGTTCCAATCACGTTCTCCAGGAGGGCCGGAGATCACGTCGTAGAGCGCGGCCAGGATGCTTTCGACGGATTTGACGTCCTCGGGCTTGGCAGCGGGGACACCCGCAAATGGATCGGGAGGGGTTTGCTGGGGAGCGGCAGGTTGTTGAGAAGCAGGTTTCTCAGGACTGGATTGAGCGGAGGATGCTGCGCTCGAGACGGCGAGAGTTGCAGCAAAAGCGAGAAGCGCGACTTTCATGGCAAGTTCTCCAGGGCGATTCTGTTGCGCTGACCGTGGCACTACGTTTTTGGACGCGGGAACTATACATCAGGAGAGCAGAGGCGCGTAGAAATTTGATGGCGGCTACCGGCGAAAGTGAGAGAAAAGCCAGAAGAGCAGAGAAACGGCGAGGCTGAGTACGAGGCAAGTTACGATGGGGAAATAGAAGGTGGTGTGCTCGCCGCGGTGGACGATGTCGCCGGGAAGTTTTCCGAGACGGAAGGGGAGTTGTCCGCCGAAGTAGAGAACGGCACCGATGATAGCGAGCAGGGCACCGAGGAGAAGGAGGATGCGGCCGAGTTCGCGGAGGGGATCCATAAAAGTATTATAGAAGAGCGAGCAGCTGGACGCCGCGCAAACAGAAGGCTCTGAGATTGGGATAGGCACCACCCCTGCTTGGCACTTCGACGATAAACGAATTGAGTTAGTTTTATTCGAACGCTGCAGAAGTAAATCGCTCTGACAACTGGTGATCCTTTCCTCCGCTGCTCTTCGAACAAGAGGGGCCAAACAGTTTTTCTTGCCAAATATTTATTTATGTCTTACTATACGTATTAGTTTATTCTTGCGATGTCCGGAAAGTCGTCCTGCAATCGCGATTTCCGGCAGTGCGGCAATTGTGGAGGTTTCGCATGGCAGGCACCCAGCGCCTTCTAGCGATAGCCATGGCAGTTTTCTTTGCAAACGTTCCGGGGAGGGCCAAGCCGGATGCGCTTGGAATTGTCGTGCTGGCAGATCGCGCTAGCTTGGATTCTCTAGCTGCCTCCGAGGGAACGACGGTCTTCGATGGCGACCGACTATCGACCGGCGCAGGGGGAACGTTGCGATTGCGAATTGGCGAAGCGTTACTGGACCTAACGGCGGACAGTAGTGTGGTCGTTCACCACAACACGACCAGAGTGGCGAGAGAGTTCGAGGCAGAACTCATTTCGGGTAGCGTCGTGCTCTCCGAAACGCCGGGGAGCGCGGCGGAGATCGTTGCCAGCTCAGCTCACGTTCGGCCTGCTGCAGAAACACGGGGGGTGGTTGAGGTTCAGCTCGTTGGGCCACGCGAACTGATTGTTTGCGCGCGACTTGGACCAGCTCAGATTTCCTACCAGGAGGAAAGCGCAACGATTGCAGGAGGAAAGTCCTATCGCGTGCTGCTGAAATCTTCGGAGGATGGCGCGCCGGGAGCTCAGGGCGGAAAAAGACCACAGAAGCACGGCAAGGCGCTGGTGTTGATTGCCGTTGCTGTAGCCGCGGCAACGGGTATTGCCGTCTGGTTGGATTGGAGAGGTTCGGAGAGTCCCGATCGGCCCTAGACAGCGGCGGTGAATGGGACAACTGTCTCAGCGGTTCGGGGCCGATTGGGATAGCTGTCAAATCGGAGCAAACTGCCACGCTACTCTAATTTTACAGCTGCAAAAAGGAGTCGAGCTAAATTAGTTCGAGGCCGGAGAAGAAATAGCCGATTTCGAAGGCGGCAGTGTCCGGGGCGTCGGAGCCATGGGTGCAATTGTTGCCGATGCTGGTGCCGAGGTCGCAGCGGATGGTGCCTGGCGAGGCTTTTTTGGGGTCGGTGGCGCCCATGGTGTCGCGCCACTTGAGGATGGCGCCTTCGGCTTCGAGAACCATGGCGAAGATTTTACCAGAGCTCATGAAATCCGTGAGTTCGCCGAAGAAGGGGCGCTCTTTGTGGACGGCGTAGAAGCCGCCGGCTTCTTCTTTGGTGAGGCGCATGGACTTGATGGCGACGATTTTGAAACCGGCTTTGTGAATACGCGCAAGGATTTCACCTTGCTGGCCGCGGCTGACGGCGTCCGGTTTGATAATTGCGAATGTACGTTCGATGGCCACGAAAAGATTCCTCCAACTGGACTGCAAGAAATTCGCCGGCAAGATGCCGGCGCTACAAAAGAGCCGGGCTGAAGCCCGGCGCTTACAAAATCTATTTCAGGGCAGCGGCGATGGTGGAGCCGAGGTCCGCGGGAGTCTCGACAGTGCGGATACCAGCGGCAGCCATTGCGGCGTATTTGTCTTTCGCGGTGCCTTGGCCGCCGCTGATGATGGCGCCAGCGTGGCCCATGCGGCGTCCCGGAGGCGCGGTCTGGCCGGCGATGAAGCCGACCACCGGTTTTTTCACGTTGGTCTTGATCCATTGCGCGGCGGTTTCTTCTGCGTTGCCGCCAATTTCGCCGATCAAGATGATCGCGTGCGTGCCTGGGTCGTCGTTGAAAAGGCGCATGGCGTCGAGGAACGAAGTGCCGATGATGGGATCGCCGCCGATGCCAATGCAGGTCGATTGGCCGATGCCAAGACGGGTCAACTGATCGACGGCTTCGTAGGTGAGCGTTCCGCTGCGGCTGACGACACCAACATTACCCTGCTTGTGAATGCGGCCGGGCATGATGCCAATTTTGCATTTGCCGGGAGAGATGACGCCTGGGCAATTGGGGCCGATCAGGCGCGTCTTGTTGAAGTCCACGGTGGCGGCCGCGCGAACCATGTCGATAACAGGAATGCCTTCGGTGATGCAGACGATGAGAGGAATTTCGGCATCGGCGGCTTCGAGAATGGCGTCGGCCGCGTACGGCGGAGGGACAAAGATGACCGAGGCGTTGGCGCCGGTAGCCTTCACCGCTTCGCTGACCGTATCAAAGACTGGGCGTTCGAGATGCTTCGTGCCGCCCTTACCTGGAGTCACACCGCCGACAACGTTTGTCCCATACTCGATCATTTGTTGAGCGTGGAAAGTGCCTTCGCGGCCGGTAAAACCTTGAACGATGAGGCGAGTTTTTTCGTTTACCAGGACGCTCATCGCGCACCCCCCGCGAGCGCGACGACTTTTTGCGCGCCGTCTTTCATGCCGTCGGCGATGGTGAAGTTCAGGCCGCTATCGCGAAGGATTTGCTGGCCGAGCTCCACGTTGGTGCCTTCCATGCGGACGACGACCGGAACTTTTACTTGCAGATCCTTGGCGGCGGCAACTACGCCGGTGGCGAGAACATCGCAACGCAAAATTCCGCCGAAAATATTGATGAATACGGCTTTCACTCCGGGATCGCTCATCAAAATGCGAAACGCGTTTTTCACTTGATCGGCGGAAGCGCCGCCGCCGACGTCGAGGAAGTTGGCGGGCGAGCCGCCGGCGTACTTGATGATGTCCATGGTGGCCATGGCCAGGCCGGCGCCGTTGACCATGCAGGCGACGGTGCCGTCGAGCTTGATGTAATTCAGGCCGTACTTAGAGGCTTCCACTTCGAGCGGATCTTCTTCGTCCAGGTCGCGCAACTCGCGCAGTTCCTTGTGACGGAAGAGGCCGTTGTCGTCGAAAGTCATCTTAGCGTCGAGCGCAACCAGGTGGCCATCGCCCGTGACGACCGCGGGATTGATTTCGAGCATGGAGGCGTCCGTATCCACAAACGCGCGGTGGAATGCCTGCAGAAACGGCGCGGCCTTCGTTGCAACGTCACCGGAAAGGCCGAGGCCGAAGGCAAGCTTGCGCGCCTGATAAGGTTGCAAGCCGGCCGCGGGATGAATGGTTTCGCGCATGATGGCTTGTGGATTGGTCTTGGCAACTTCCTCGATGTCCATGCCGCCGGAGGCGCTGGCCATGAAGACAACTTTGCCCACGCTGCGATCGACGAGAATGCTGAGATAAAGTTCGCGCTTGATGTCCAGACCTTCTTCGATGAGAACGCGCTTGACGATGCGGCCGCCGGGGCCGGTCTGCGCGGTGACGAGATTCATGCCGAGCATGTGCGAGGCAATCTCCGCGGCTTCGTCGGGAGAGTGCGCGAGCTTGACGCCGCCCGCTTTGCCGCGGCCGCCGGCGTGAATTTGCGCTTTGACGACCACCACGCTGGATCTGAGCCGCGCCGCGCCTTCGCGCGCTTCTTCCTTGGAAAAGGCCACTTCGCCGCGTGGTGTGGTGACACCGTAACGCGCAAGAATGGCCTTCGCCTGATACTCATGGATCTTCATCGGGGTTCCGTAGTGTTAGAATTTTCGTGTCGTCGCAAACATAAGAGTGTACAGGGAAAGCCCAAAACTGAGCAAGGTTGCGGCTGCATTACGGCCGAATCGAAATGACAAAATCTCTTATTGATCGCGCGGAAGCGGGGCACATTTTTTCACGCGAAGAAGCGGAAGCGGTGATGGAAGAGCTGCTCGAGGGCCGCGTGGAAACACCTGATATCGTGCGGCTGCTCACGGCGATGAATGCCCGGCCGGTGCGCGTGCGGGAGCTCTCCGGGTTCGCGAGCGTGATGCGGCGTCATGCTGCACCGGTGTTTGCGGAGGGCGAGCTGCGGCCTGAACGCCTTGTCGATACATGCGGGACGGGCGGAAAAGGTTTTGCGACATTCAACATCTCCACGGCGGCAGCCATCGTTGCCGCTGCTGCGGGCGCGCGGGTAGCAAAGCACGGCAATCGCGCGTCGCATTCGGGCAGCGGATCGGCGGACGTCATTGAGGCACTGGGCGTGCGAATCGATTTGCCGGTCGAACATTTTGGCAGAGCGATTCGCGAACTCGGGATTGGCTTCTTTTTTGCAAGGGCTGCACACGCGGCGGCTCGCCACGCGGCTCCAGCGCGAAAGCAGATCGGGGTGCGCACGGTTTTCAATCTGCTCGGCCCGCTGACGAATCCCGCGGGGGCGCGGGCCCAGGTCATGGGCGTTCCGTCTCCGGATCTGATCGATTTGGTTGCAGAGACGCTCGCCGAGCTTGGCGTGGATCACGCGTTAGTAGTTCACGGTGCGGGCGGGCTGGATGAAATTTCGCTTGCTGGAGAAACTCTAGTCGCGGAAGTAAAAGGCGGAGGTTTGCGGCGCTTCACGGTCACTCCGGAAGAGTTCGGAGTTCCGCGGGCGCCTTTGGATTCCGTTCGCGGAGGGAGCGCTCAAGAAAACGCGGCGATAATCCAGAAGCTTTTCGGCGGCAAGAGCGGTCCGGAGCGGGATATCGTTGTCGCGAATGCGGCCGCTGCGCTGGTAGCCGCCAATGTTGCAGCGAACTTTTTCGAAGGAGCGCGGCTGGCCGCCGAGTCTCTGGACTCGGGCGCAGCCAAGGAAAAGCTTGCTGCGCTTGTTAATTTCACTCAGCTGCTTGAGTGAGATTTATTGCCGCTCATCGGCGAGAGAGCGCTCCGACGGAAACCAAAACCGAAGTCCCCCGTCCAGTAGGGTGGATGTTCAATGAAACGGTTAGGATGACAATAGAAAAGCGCCTGCTTGGCTGGCGTCGAAACGAGCTCGCCTGAGCGACAGTGAAATCATTTAAAACTAGAGGAGAAAATCTTTGAGATTCCTTGCGGTTGTCCTGATCGCTGCCGTTTGCGTCTGTGCTGCCATGGGGCAGAAGCCTGCGGCCATCTCGCCGGCACAGGTGGTCCAGGAAGTGCGCGACTACCGGATGGACAATGAAGACCGCATCGTTCGGGAATTGGCGGAATTCCTCTCCATCCCCAACGTCGCCAGTGACACGGCAAATATTCAGAAAAATGCAGCGCACCTCGTTGAGATGCTGGAAGCGCGGGGGATCGAGACGCATCTGCTGCCGATCGCGGGACGCGGGCCGGTGGTCTTTGGCAAGTTAATCAGCCCGGAGGCGACGCGCACCGTTATTTTTTACGCGCATTACGATGGCCAGCCAGTGGATCCTTCGGCATGGACCGATGGCGCGCCGTTCGAACCGGTCTTGCGAAGCGATGCGATTGAAGCTGGCGGGAAACGCATTCCCTTCCCGGAGAATAACGCGAAGAAGCCTGCCGTCTACAAGGACGACTGGCGGATTTATGCGCGATCGGCTTCCGATGACAAGTCGCCGATTGTAGCGCTCCTTGCTGCGCTGGACGCGTTGCGCGCCAAACAGATTCCGCTAAAAGTGAATTTGAAAGTCATTTTCGAGGGCGAAGAAGAAGCGGGCTCGACAAACCTTCAGAAAACTTTGGAGCTCCACAAGAATCTGCTCGGAGGTGACCTGCTGATCACCGCGGACGGGCCGGTGCACCAATCCGGGCGGCCACTCGTATTCTTCGGGAACCGTGGCGACATCGGGCTGGACATCACGGTATACGGACCGGTGCGGGCTCTGCACAGCGGTCACTATGGAAATTGGGCGCCGAATCCAGCGATGGAGCTTTCGCGATTGCTGGCCTCCATGAAGGATGCGAACGGCCGCGTGTTGATTGGCGGCTACTACAACGATGTTGTGCCCCTGAGCGAACTCGAAAAGAAGGCGCTCACGGAGATGCCCGCAAATGATGCCGATCTCGAACGTGAATTGGGTATCGCAAAGCCAGAAGGCGGCGGAAAGAAACTAGTCGAACTTTTGCAGGAGCCTTCGCTCAACATCCGCGGGATGCAGAGCGCTTACGTTGGGGAGCATGCGCAGAACGTCGTCCCGGAGAAAGCCGAGGCTTCGATCGAGGCGAGGCTCGTGAAGGGCGAAGATCCGCGGAAAAAATACGAGGCAGATCGCCGACTTTATTAAGAAGCAGGGATATTACGTGATTGACCGCGAGCCAACGATGGAGGAACGGCGCACGCATGCGCTGATCGCGAAAGTCATTGACGAGGGCGGCTATCGGGCTTCGCGCACGGCGATGGATTTGCCCGTGTCAAAAGCGCTGATCAAAGTAGTGCGAGAAGCGATGGGCGGCGACACGGTGATTGCGCCTACGCTGGGCGGAAGCGTGCCAATGTATATTTTCGAGGATTTGGGATTGCCGTGGATCGGAGTGCCGATCGTGAATTACGACAATCATCAGCACAGTTCGGATGAGAATTTGCGGTTAGGGCATCTATGGCGCGGGATGGAAACTTACGCGGCGATTCTGGCGGACTTGAAGTGGTAGTCGGCCTAGAATTTTCTGGGCAGCCGGAGCTACCGGCTAAATCGAACGCAGATCGATCCCAAATAGAGCCTGTTCTCGCACAGGATTAACCGAAGCAAAGCACAACAGAGGACCTCGGCCGAAGGAGTGATCGAAACGAAGAGGATGCCTGCCATTGTTGGTGATCTGAACGTCCTCAATTGAAGAGTCCTGCAGATTGACCGAGTAAAGCAGTCCATCGTGGCGATAGGCGGGGGTCATAAGAAGCCGGTCCCGATTCACGGCAAAGGCCCTCACGGCCTTCGCTGGAAAATCCAACCACGCTTTGTCCAATTCTTTCCGCCGCAGTTTAACAACGGGAAAATTCGAATAGTACGACGTCCAAACTTCATCTTCGCCAGAAACATTGAGTGCATAGCAATCATCTATGCATGGAAGCCCGTTTGGTTCTGCGACGTCAAACCAATACTGAAAGCGGGGTTGCCCTTGTTCGGTTAGGCAAACCAATCCAGAATTCTCAAGTTTGCCACCAGAGTAAATTCCTTCGTCGAAATATCCAACCCAAATGTCGCCGGCCGAAGTCGTTTGGACGTGTTCGATTCCATCACCTACCACAATCGAGGAAAGAAGAGTGCCGTTTTCGTCGAAGATGTCGCCATTTGGGACTCGATCAGGCGCGAGACGACTTTGCACAAGGAGCCACAGTCCACCGGGGAGAGGCTGTGCGAAATCGTAGTCCTTCTGCGTGGGACCCAACGCCAACGCAACTTTCCAGCTCGACGATTCCAATAATAGGACCCGGTAAAGAAATGGCGGTAAGGAATTAACCCGCCGCTCGGTGTCGAGCCAAGGCGGCTTGTCTCTGCTAAGAAGTACAATCTCGTGTTTGGGACCGCACGAGCATTGGATGTAATGGCTTCCCGACAATATTTTGGAGAGATCCGCAACACATGGGGCAACGATGGATCGCATATTTTTTCTAGAGTGAAAGGAAATTTTGAAGGAGCTGCTTGCCGGAGATGGTGAGCACTGATTCGGGGTGGAACTGGACGCCTTCGATTTTGTGGCGGCGGTGGCGCATGCCCATGATGATGCCGTCGTCGGTTTCGGCGGTGATGGTTAGCTCACGCGGGAGCGATTTTCGCTCGACGATGAGCGAATGATAGCGCGTGGCCGTGAACGGCTCGGGCAGCTTGCGGAAAATATTCTTGCCATCGTGATGGATTTCGCTGGTCTTTCCATGAAAAAGTTTTGGAGCGCGAACGATTTTGCCGCCAAAGGCCGCGCCGATGGCCTGATGGCCGAGGCAAACGCCCAAGATCGGAAACTTTCCTGCCAGCCGCTCGACCAACTCCACGGAAATGCCCGCTTCCTGCGGCGTGCAAGGGCCTGGTGAAATGACAATGTTCTCCGGCTTGCGCTGAGCGATCTCCTCGACGGAGATGTTGTCGTTGCGGTGCACTTCGACCTGACAGCCTAGCTCACCGAGATACTGGGCCAGGTTGTAGGTGAACGAGTCGTAGTTGTCGAGCAGCAGGATCACTTTTTGCACGCTTTCGCTGAGCGGCCTTAGGCTTTCGCTCCGTTCCTCTTCGATGCGCGGCCTCGAGGGCTGTAAGCAGGGCTTTCGCCTTGTTCACCGACTCCTGGTATTCGCCTTCGGGCGTGGAATCCGCCACGATTCCGCCGCCCGCTTGCACATGCGCCACACCATTTTTGATGACCATGGTGCGCAAGCGCGATGCAGGAATCGAGATTGCCCGCGAAATCCAAGTATAGAACGCCTCCCGCATAAATGCCGCGCCGGGTACGTTCGAGCTCCTCGATAATTTCCATGGCGCGCACTTTGGGAGCGCCGGAGACAGTGCCCGCGGGGAAGCAAGCCATCAGCGCGTCGAAGCAATCGACATCCTCGCGAAGCCGCCCTCGCAAACTCGAAACGAGATGCATCACGTGCGAGTAGCGCTCGACCGTCATCAGTTTTTCGGGTTTCACGGTGCCGTATTCAGCAGACGCGCCCAAGATCGTTGCGCCCCAGATCGACGAGCATGATGTGTTCGGCGCGCTCTTTTTCGCTGGCGAGCATTTCGCGTTCCAGCCGCTGGTCTTCGGCTTCGTCTTTGCCGCGCCAGCGCGTTCCGGCAATCGGGCGGTAGAAAACGTCGCGGCCCTGGACCTTCACGAGCATTTCCGGCGAGCTGCCCACGACAGCGACGTCATTCATCTGCAAAAAAAAGAGATAGGGAGAGGGATTGAGCGCGCGCAGCTCGCGATAGACGTCAAACGGCTCGGCATGCGTTTTTGCGGAAAAGCGCTGGCTGATCACCACCTGGAAAACATCGCCGGCGCGGATGTAGTTTTTCGCTTTGCGAACGGCCTCGAGGTATTCGTCGCGGTGAAAATTGGAAGTTACGCGGAGCGGCGCGCGGCGCTTCCTGCTTTCCTTCTTCGGCTGCTCGGAAGGAGAAGCCTGTTCGAGCAAGCGGCGCGTTTTGCGAATCTCGCGCACGGCGGCGTTGTATTTCGTGCGGAGGCTGCCTTCGCCGTCGGTGTGGACATTGCGCACGATCCACAGCCTGTGCTGGACGTGATCGAACGCGATGATGCCGTGATAGAACATCAACTGCGCGTCGTAGAGGCCGATTTCATCGCGCAGGCGCTTGGGAAGCCGCTCGATAAGGCGGACCATGTCGTAGGAAAAATAGCCGATCGCACCGGCCACAAGCGGAGGCAGACCCGGTAAGCGCACGGGGCGGAAGCGATCCATCCGCGCGCGAAGAAACGTCACGGGATCGCGCTCTTCCCAAAGGATGCGGTTGTGGCTTTCCAGGACGCAGGCGCCGTTGGCGTAGCGGAACACTTCCTCGGGATTCGCGCCCGCAAACGTGTAGCGGGCAATTTTTTCGCCGCCTTCGACGCTTTCGAGCAAGAAGGAATATCGCGCGCCCTGAGCCAGGCGCAGATAGGCGCTGACCGGCGTGAGCAAGTCCGCGGGAAATACGTTCGTAAACCGGGATGAGGTTTCCCTGCTTGGCGAGGCGCTGAAATTCGCGGAAGTCCGGCTGGATCATGGGTCCGTTAATGACTGACAGTTTGAGATACAGAGCCTGGCATTATCGCACTTCTGGATTAACCGTGCAGGCGGGACTTTTCTTCCGTGCGCAACGCCAGCAGAACGGCCTTGCGCATGATGGATTCCGGCGCGCGCTGCCCAGTCCAGAGTTCCCACTGAGCGACGCCCTGCGGAACAAACATCTCAACGCCGGAAATTGTGGCGATCCCTTTGCGGGCCGCCAGTTTCAAGAGTTGCGTTTTTTGCGGGCGGTTGATGAGGTCCATGACGATGCGGCAGTTTAGCTCCCGGGACGAGAGTGGCGAGATTCGGTCATGGGGATGCATGCCAATCGGGGTGGCGTTCAGGATGGCGTCGAATGATTCGCTTCGTAGAGCGCGTCGCGGGACGACTTCGCCGCCGGCGGCTTTTGCAAGTTCGAGCGCAGCTTTTTCCCGGCGGGCACAAATTCCAACGCGTGCGCCTGCTTTAGCAAGCGCAAACGCCGCGGCTCGCGCGACGCCGCCCGCGCCGAAAATCAAAACGCGGCTCCCGCGACAACTCGAGCTTCTTTTCAAGGGCGCGCAAGATGCCGATGTAATCCGTGTTGCAACCGAACAGCGAACCATCGCGCCGGACGACGACGGTGTTGACGGCGCCAATCTCAGCGGCGAGCGGTTCGCATTCTTTCAAATGCCGCAAGATGGATTGCTTGTGCGGTATGGTCACACTGAACCCGCGAATGCCGAACTCCGGCACAGCCTTCAGAAAATCGCGAAGATCGTTCACGAGAAAGGGCAAATAGACGGCGTCGATTTTGCGCGCGCGGAAGCCGGTGTTGTGGAGAAGAGGCGATAGGGAGTGGCCGACGGGATCGCCGATCACGCCATAGACGCGAGTGCGCCGGGTCAGCTCGTGCGCTCGGTAGAGATGCTTCAAGTCGTGCAGGGAGACCTGGCCGGGAGCGGTAGCCTCACCGATCGGCGCGTACGCCAGCGCACTGCCTTCTCGAAGGGCGAGGATACGCGCCGGAAGGCCGACATCTCCCATTGGCACAGCGACAAGGTTAGCGCGAGCGACGCGCCATGCTCAGCAGGCGGAGGCTCTCCGCAAAAGTACGCGAATGCGCGGCAATTTTGAGGGCTCGCGGCCTCCGGGTGCGCGGAAGAATAAATGGAAACTAGCCGCGCCGGCATGCGCTGGAAGTTGTGCAAGGAGAGCAAGATCATTCGGAGGCAAGCCAAGCTCGCTCAGCGGCTTGCCCCGCAACTCGCTCAAGGTCTCCACCTCCAAGTCGCACCAGGTGCAACCCGCCTCGCGAGCCTGGGCTCAGCCAATGCAGCTCGGCCTGTAATGCTCCCAGGCCAGCTTGCCTCCTCCTTCGCGGCGGCGGCAGGTGGCCAGAAAGGTTGCGTCGCGCGGCTTGTTCCGCTTGACCCAGCGAAGGAGGCGTGCACGTTCGGAATCGTTGCGCAGCCAATCCAAACGCAGCTCGATGGTAGGGGTTTCGCGAAGCCCCAGTGCGAACCAATTTGGCCATTTCCGCGGCCGTGGATGCGGCTGCGACGCGCGCAGATGCGCCTTATCCCTGCCCCGAACACGCTCTTTGTCTGCACGATTCCAGCCATGTTATTGAGAATACGGGTTCTAGCATGCCCGTAGCAAAAGTGTAAAGCGGTCGCGCCCTATTTGTTGACGCATTGAGGCGGCCCTGTTACTTTCGCAAAGAAACGTCCCCGCACGGCCCGTTGAGGCGTGTTTTTAAGGAGTCTTGGAATGCGCGCTAAATTAGCTGCACTATGCGGTTTTGTCTTTATGGGCGCCGGAATCTGCTCGGCGCAGACTGGGCCAGGCCCTTCGCAGACGGCCTTATTCCACAGTCTATTGTTCGGGATTTGTGACCGACCAAAAGGTCCCGGATGCGACCCGGCTGGTCTCAGGCGAGCAGTCCAATGTGAAGCTCGTGTTCTCGCGTGGCGACTATGTATACATCAATCGCGGACTGGATAAGGGTGTTCGAGTCGGCGACCGGTTCTCCGTCGTAAGACCCGAGAAAGACCCGCTGGAAGTCCAGTGGTTCAAGTGGCAAGACAAGCTCTTGAAAGCGATGGGCACTCAATACGTGGACGCTGGGCAAATCCGCGTCGTCAATGTTCTGCCCAAGGTGGCTATCGCGGAGGTAACACTTTCGTGCAACTACATGCAGCGCGGCGACATTGTTCTTCCTTTTGAAGAGAGACCGCAGCCGACTACGAAGGATGCGGGCACCTTTGACCGTTTCGCGCCCGTCAGCGGGAAGCCCGTCGCTATGGTCGTTCAGGCGAGGGAATATAACCAGTCTGCTGGACAGGGGATCACGGTCTACGTGAACCTCGGAACGCAAAAAGGCGTAAAGGTCGGCGATTATTTTCGAGTATTCAGATATCAAGGCACGTTGGCGGAGACCGCTCCTCAAACGAAGGACTTTCAGGATCGTATGTACGGCTTCGGCAGCTCGCCGGGGCGGTATAACTGGAACGACTTGCCACGCGAAGTGCTGGGCGAAGGCATCGTCATAAACGTCAGCCACAACTCTTCCACCGTTTTTATTACCTACAGCTCCGAAACCGTTTACGCCGGCGATTACGTCGAAATCGAATAGTCGATCTCCGGCATAACCCAAACTTCCGGCCCGCTGCGGAGCACGTTCCGCGCGGGCCTTTTCATTGGCACGAGGGCCGGTCACACCTCGGGGAAGTATTCACGAGTTCAACTATTCCCCGATAGAGGTTCGCCGGAGGTTCCTTCTTCCGAGAAGACCTCGCAGAAAAATCCAGAGATTTGCGTTTCCGGCTCTTGCCATGACTTCGCATCCAGACCCGCTTTGCGGCAGGTCTCATCCAGAAACTGTTCGCGGCTAAATTTGTGTTCCGCGGCAACTTGCGGAAGGAGAAGTCCGCGCCTGGAGCCTTGGGAGATCAGCAGACCATGCTTGCCGATCTCGATGTCTTCGGGAAGAATCGGCTCGGGCGGAGTCAGCAGGGAAAGTTCGATTTGCAGTTCGTGAAGCTCCTCTGCGCGAACAGGCGAGAATCGCGGATCGTGCAGAGCCGCGCTGGCGGCGCATCGCGCGATGGACTCCCCAAGCGGCTCGAAGGCCTCGACAATGCCGATGCAGCCGCGTAAGCGGCCGCGCAACGTGAGAGTCACAAACACGCCGCGCTTCTCGGCAAAGACTTCATTTCGCGGAATACTTTCGACAGGTTTCTGGAGGGAAACGGCTTCGACAATCGCCCGCCGCGCCAAAACGAGCAAGGACCGGCGATCGGCTTCAGAAAGGAACGGCATCCTCGGACTTCTTGTGGCTTTCCATCATGCGCAGCTTGCGGCGCTGCTTGATGCGGCCATCGAGCTGGCCCCAAAATCGAAGGAAGTATTGCGCCGCCGATATCAGAGCGCTGATCACAACCAGCCACAAGAGCCAGCGTGCAAGGGGCTTCAGAGAGGGGTGACGAGCGCCTACAATCAGTACAGCGACGGCGCACACCTGCAACACCATTTTAGTCTTGCCCAACAACGAAGCCGCGATCGTGAATCCTTCCGCGGACGCGATGTTCCGCAAACCAAGCACGGTGAATTCCCGCCCGATAATGATCACCACCATCCATGCGGGCGCTAATTGCATATCGACGAGAGAAATAAAGGCGGCGGAGATGAGCAGCTTGTCCGCGATTGGATCGAGAAGGATGCCGAGAGTTGTTACCTGCAGCCTGCGCCGGGCGAAATATCCGTCTGCCCAGTCCGTCGCGGCCGCCAGAAGGAGGATCAGGACTCCCCAAAATTCAAAATGCATGGGAAAACCACGAAAGTCCACGTTGGGGCTCTTCGTCAGCAGGACTGCAATCAGCAGGGGAACAAAAAAGATGCGAAGAACCGTCAGTGAGTTGGGGAGATTCATCTGAACAATGCCGCGGAGAGGCTGCCCTTGAGGCTTCAGTCACCGCTCGCCTGACTATAGTCTCCTGCCTGGCAGGCGTCAATGTCTGAGGGCAAGTGCAGGAACGCCAGAGCGGGTACTGTAACGTCAACAACTAAAATGAGTTGCGTCTGGTAAGCCTCTTTCTCGTCGAGATACCTGTCTGCTGCAAACCTGTGCAAATGTCCACAGCCTCAGCTAAGCTGGCCAATGCCCTTAGTGATTTCAAATCGACTTCCAGCCTCCTGTAACATGTTTATTATCAATGTGATAGGAGACGACATACGCTTGAACTCAAGGCATTTCGCTGAAACGATAAAGTGCGCTAGAGTTTTTGCGCGAAACGGTTTCCACAAGGTTTCCACAGAGGGGAGGGTTCCCTGGCACCCCGCAAACCCTTCAAGACAGACCCATTTAGCAGCCAACATGCCAGTTGTTTACATGATCGGACGGAGGTTACTTTGGCGGCAAACACGAGGCGGTTGCTCAAATCGTTCGCGGCCCTCGCAACAATCGCGCCGGAAGGAAAAAGATGGCTCTCAAAAACGACAGGACACCTTCCACAGCGATACCAAGGATCCGAAACGGCAGCAGAATGAGCCAAACAAACGGATAAACCACAAGTGCAAGCAGCGCGAGAGGCCAGCAAAAGAAAAACAAGATGCACCACAGGAAGAATCCGACCATGACGACCTCCTCGCTACATATTACGCGCGCGCTCGGCTCGAAGTTCCGTCCGCTGCAAAAGCGTTCAGTTTGAGCTTCCGCGCAATCGACACGGGAACCTCGGCGTCGAGCAGCATGTGGGAATCCTCAACCTCGGAATGCAGTACGCGGCCGAGCGCGTGAACGAGCGCAAGTGTGCGGCCTTCGGCGAGCGGCAAACGAAGCGAAAGCGTCACCACGGGATCGACGGGAAGGGCCGCGTCCATGCGACGCAACAATTCTTCGACGCCTTCGCCCGTAAGACCCGAGACCAGCACGGGTCCGCCGTTTGTGCCCGCGCCCATCGTGTACGGGTGGGTCAGCGGTGCTCTTTGCTCTTGGGTGAGCCGGTCCACTTTGTTGAAGATGCGAAGCCTCGGGCGATCTCCACGCCAAGATCATTCAAAATCTTGTCCACTTCTTCATCCAGTTCGGCGTGATGAGGGTTGGAGACATCGCTCACCTGCAAGATCAGCGCGGCTTCCTGGACTTCTTCGAGAGTCGCGCGAAACGCCGTCAGCAAACCCTTGGGAAGATCGCGGATGAATCCCACAGTGTCCGAGACGAGGACGCGGCGGTTCGATGGCAGGCGAATCGCCCGGATGGTGGGGTCCAGCGTGGCGAACATCCGCGAAGATACGAGCACTTCGGCGCGGCTCAGTGCATTAAACAGAGTGGACTTGCCCGCGTTGGTGTATCCCACAAGCGCAATCGTGCCGAGCGGGCACAGCGTTGCGCGCTTCCCGCCGCAGAGCACGCTGCTTGCGGATGTCTTCGATGCTGTTTTGAATTTTGCCGACGCGGTCGCGGATGCGTCGCCGGTCCGTTTCCAGCTTCTTTTCTCCGGGTCCGCGTACGCCGATGCGCCCCGCTCCGCCGCCTGCTCCGCCGGCGCCCCCGCCGCCGCTTTTGCCTCCCAGGCGGGACATCGAAGCGCCCTTGCCTGTAAGGCGCGGAAGCATGTAGTTCAGTTGCGCGAGCTCGACTTGCAATTGTCCTTCGCGGCTGCGCGCGTGCTTCGCAAAAATATCCAGAATAAGCTGCGTGCGGTCGATGACGCGGCGCTCGGTGGCGGCTTCGATGTTGCGCTGTTGCATCGGCGAGAGATTGCTGTCGAAAATAATCAGCGGCGCTTTGTGCGCGGTGGCCTCCGCGCGAATCTCGTCCAGCTTGCCGCGACCCACAAGCGTTGCCGGGTCCGCCGATTCGCGCACCTGAAAAACCGTGCCTGCAATTTCCGCGCCGGCACTGCGCGCCAGTTCGACAAGCTCCAAGAGCGATTCGCGCCCCTGTTCGCCCGCGGGCATGCCAGGAAAGCGCGGCGCGCGCTTCCAGCCCAAACCGACCAGCAACGCGCGATCGCCGCGGTAGAAATAGTTTGTGAAGTTTTCGTCACAGAATCAGTCCTGGAGCCAGCGTACGGAGGGAACCATGGGGCAGAGGGTCTTTCTTCACCTGAATTCATTATACCCGTTCAGCTTGCTTGCGGCGACTCTGCCAAGTCTTGGTGGCGGACCCAATCGCGCACGTTCGTCTTGCACGCGGGGCTCATCGCCAAAACCGATGATCCAGTGGACGCCGGACTCTTTTCGGAACCACGTCAACTGTCTTTTTGCATAGCGGCGCGTGGCTTGCTGAATCGCTGCTCGCGCCTCTTCGAGCTTTTTTTCCCCGCGCAGAACCTGTCGCAGTTCGCGGTAGCCGATGAAATCGAAGGGCTTGGCATTTTCCGGCAAACCGCTCGCCATGAGGCTTCGCACTTCCTCCATCCAGCCTTGTTCCAGCATCGCGTCTACGCGCGCGTGAATGCGCGCATAGAGCGCCTCGCGCGGCGGCATCAATCCGATTTTCAATGCTCGCCAGCCTGCAAGCGGCGAGCGCCCCATGCGGTGTACTTCAGAAACAGGCCGCCGCGCCAGCAGACACACTTCGATGGCGCGGATCAATTTTTGCTGGTCTGCGGGCGTCGATTTTCCCTGCTGCTTCGGGGTCCAGCCTCTTCAGCAGCCGATGTAAGTATCCCGGCGCATGCTCTGCTGTGCTCGCGCGCAGTCGCTCTCGCAATTCCTCCGAGCGCTGCGGCACGTCTGCCAACCCCTCGAGCAACGCGCGCAAATACAATCCCGTGCCGACAGTCAGAATCGGCAGCCGGCCGCGGCTCCGCAAATCTTCCAGCACAGCCAGCGCCATTTGCCGATATCCGCCTGCGGTCGCGTCTTCGATGGGCGTCAGAACATCGATCAAATGATGCGGAATGCCTCGCCGCTCCGTTTGTCCCGGCTTAGCGGTGCCGATATCGAAACCGCAGTAAAGCTGCGTCGAATCGCAGGCCAGCACTTCTCCACCAAACTGCTCCGCAAGCCACACGCCCAGAGCGGACTTTCCGCAAGCTGTCGGGCCAATAAGGGCCACCAGCGGCAATCTCGATTCAGCCGGAGTCATCGAAACAGAATATGCCAAGCGCGGAGGAGCAGCACAACAAGCACAATCAGAGCGAGAAGGAGACTTCCGAGAACTTGCTGTCGGACGAGCTTCACTTATAGGCGTCTTCGATGGGCAAATTGTACAAGAACATGATGCGAATTTCGATGAAAGGTCCGTGGAAAGCCGAAGGCAACGGTTCGAACGGGTTGGAGGAACGGATGGCGGAGACCGCGGCACGATCCAAGGGCTCTTTTCCTGAGCCCATCTCCCGTGACGGATCGTCGCTCGGAACGCTTCCGTTCGCCATGATGCGAAATCTCAGCAAGACACGGCCACGGTCTCCAAGCAACGCCGATTGTGGCATAACTGCATACCAGTTCCGCCGCACGTTTTCGAGCATGCGGTGCATGTAGTCGCTGAAATCGACGCCTTCCGTGGGCGTCAAAATCTCGTAGCCATTCCCGAATGAGCCCAGGCCTTGTCCGGGCGACCCGCCCCCGGGAGTAGCGCTTGGGCGCGGTCCGGGTCCGATGATTGCGCCGCTGTTGCCGCTGGAGCTCGGCGCTTTGAGCGCGTCATGGATGGAATCCTGGATGGAAGAGTTCTTCGGCAGCTTCAGCCCCGGCTGCGGCCTTGGAGAGTCCGGCGCTTCTAGCTTCAGGGGCGCTTTGGGAGTGTCCGGCTTGGGCGTGGGAGGTTCCACTTCGCGCGGAGCCACCGTTTCCTTCGGCGTTGGTGCATCTGGCAACTCTTTCTTGGGACGCTCCGGCTCGGGCCTGGGCGCGGGCTGCGGTAAGGGAGGGGCAACACTGCGCAACACCTTCGGGTCTACATGCACTGCCGGGGGCGGAGCAGGACGAGGTTGCGGCCTGGGCCTGGGGCTGTAGGAACTTTCCGGCGGAATCCACGTCAACTGCCTGTTGGCGAGATCAATTTCTTGCTGCGTTGGCGCGCGAGGCGGAAAGAGCTTTGCCTGCAGCAGAATCGCGGAAATCAACAGAACGTGGAATGCCACCGACGAAACGCGAGTGATCAGGTCCCATTTTGTTTTTTCTTCCGTTTGCGGCTTGGTGAGAAGGTTCACCTCGCCGGTCATGAAGACGTCGAGATCGACCAGATCCCCCGGCGGAATTAGCGGTCCCTCAATCTTTTCCGGGGGCGACGCGCCTTGCGGCACGGCGATTCGCTCGTCCATGTCCGTCGGCTGGAGGGGGGTCGAAGTGTCTTCCCGGACTTGATACGCTTCCTGATTTACGTCGCGCGGAACGACGACGCGCGCGGCAATCGACTCGAGCGGCAGCGACCTGGGAATGTTTGATTTTCCGTCCAACGGAACGATCGGCAGCATCGATGGCACAAGCGTGCGCTCGTCCAGCGTCGTCGGGCGACGCCGCTGCGTCGCGGTAGCATCCGCGGCTGGCAGTCGGGAGCCAAGCGGGACCAGGGTCCGGGGAATCATTTTCCTGCTTTCTCTCTTGAGGCGAATGCTGCTACTTGGACGCGTTCTCCGTGCTCCTGGATGCTTGCCATCACGCGGCTAGCCAGTTCCAACGCAGCGCGGCCAGCGGCTCCGTTGGTGCGCGGTTCACGGCGGGTGCGCACCGCTTCCAGGAATGCATCCAGTTCCGCATGCAGTGGTTCCACATTAGGTGCGGCCAATTTCTCAAACGAAAATTCTGGCTGCGGGCCCGGCCGCTTCACGCCCACGCGAAGCGCGTCGCGCCGCGCGTAATCGAGCGAAATATATTCGTGCTGCTGGAAAAACCTCATTTTGCGCACACGCTCGGTGGAAACCCGGCTGGCGGTCACGTTGGCGACAGCGCCGCCCGCGAATTCCAGCCGCACGTGAGCGATGTCCACTTTGTCGGTGAGAACGGGAATGCCCACTGCTTTCAATTCCGTCACAGGCTCTTTCACCAACGCCAGCAGGATGTCCAGATCGTGGATCATCAGGTCGTAAATCACTTCCACGTCGAGACTGCGCGCGGTAAACACTCCCAAGCGATGCACTTCGAAAAACAGCGGCCGATTGAGAATCGGCTCAACGGCAGCCACTGCGGGGTTGAATCGTTCGACGTGGCCCACCTGCAAAATTCGGTTCTGCCGCCGAGCCGCTTCAAGGAGTGCATCCGCTTCCGCAAGATTCACGGCCATGGGCTTTTCTACGAGCACATCCAGCCCGCTCTCGAGGAGTTGGCAACCCACTTCGGCGTGCCCTACAGTCGGCACCGCCACACTGACTGCCTCTGCAAGTTCGCGGACTTCGTTCAGACTTCGCAGAGCCTTTGTTTGAAACTCGGCGGCGACCGCATCCGCTCGGGCTGAATCTCGATCGTATACCCCAACGAGCTCAGCACCCTCCAGCTCGCGATACACACGCGCGTGGTTGCGCCCAAATTCTCCCGTTCCGACGACAGCGGAGCGGACCTTTCTCGTTCCTCGTCCAGCTCCGCTCATTCTTTGTCTATTCCTTCTGAAGCGCTCTTCGGTTCCGTACCCATGGCGGGTGCAAACGCCTGAATCGCGATTTCCGCGGAATCGGCCAGTTCGATCAACTTGAGACGGTCAAATAGCAGGGTGCGTCCCGCATCGACGGCCAGGGCCGTGGCACGGGAGCTCTTCATCTGTTCGATGGTTGGCAAACCGACCACGGGTACATCGAATCGCATGTCTTGTCCCGGCTTGCTAACCTTCACGACCACGAGGGATTTTCCGCCGGCAATTCGCGCCGCGCGCGCGATGGTTTCGTCGGTGCCTTCCATGGCTTCCACCGCGACGCAGGCCTGGTCGGAAACAACGACTGTCTGCCCGATATCCATTCCAGCGATTTGGCGCGCGACACTGTGTCCATAGACGATATCGGCGCTTTCCTGTTCGTTGGGCGCTCTGCGCGTCAGCACGCCTGGCTCGGGCAGAAGCGGTTTCAGAAATAACGTCGAATCCACGAGCTGAATCCCTTCATCCTGCAGCACGCGCGCGATTCCGCCGATAAGAGCGTCGGTGCTTTTCCGCGGCAGCGAGAAAAGCAGCTTCGCCAGTTTCCAGTCCGGCCGGATGGCGCTGAAAATTTTGTTGTGCTTCACTTGCCCGGCCATCACTGCTTGCGTCACGCCTTCCTTGTGCATCAGGTCGATGGCTTTGCTCAATTCGCCCAGGCTTACCCAGTGCAGCCGCTTGGCGCTTTTTTCCAATTCGGGCGAGGCTTCTTCCTTCAGCGCGATAACCGCCATCTCAATTCCCTGGCTGCGCGCGCCTTCCAGTACGAGAAACGGAAACCGCCCGTTTCCTGCGATAAGTCCCCAACCTTTCGTATTTGTATTGGCATCCGGCATGGCGTGAATGGTGGGCGGCGATGCTTACTTTACAATTCCGCGCTCGGCGCTCTCGATGAAGCGGATGAGCTCCTGCACGTCTTCGGAGCTGGCCAGTTTCGCGCGAATCTCCGTCAGAGCTTGCGTGGTGTTCATCTTCGAACGGCTCAGCAACCGAAAAGCGCGATCCAGCATTCGCAGCCGCTCCTTTGAAAACCCTTTTCGCTCCAGTCCGATGGTGTTGGCGCCATAACTCTTGGTCTCGCGTTCCGTGACGACCCGCGAGAACGGCGGCACATCCTGCACGATCACCGTGCAAGCGCCGACATACGCGTAACGCCCCACGCGGCAGAACTGGTGCACGACCGAAAATGAGCCGACCGTAGCAAAATCATCCACGGCCACATGGCCGGCCAGCGTCGCTCCATTCACAAATAGCGTCTGATTGCCGATCTGGTCGTCGTGTCCCGCATGAGAGTAAGCCAGAAAGAAGTTTTCGTTGCCGACCCGCGTAACTCCGCCACCCTTTTTTGTGCCGCGGCTGATGGTGACGTACTCGCGGAAAATATTGCCGTCGCCTACGACCAGCTCGGTCCGCTCGCCGCGATACGTGTAATCCTGCGGATCGCCGCCGACGGCGCAAAACGAATAGAACACATTATTGCGGCCGTACTTGGCAGGGCCGCCCAACGATACGCGTGCGGGTGAACAATGCAGCCCTCGCCTAGCTCCGCTTCTTCACCGACAACTGCGTACGCTCCAACTTTTACTCCCGGCGCAAGCTTCGCGCTCGGCGCCACCACGGCCTGCGGATGAATCTCCGGCATGCTCATTTCGCGGGTTCTTCGGCCTTCGCGCCAAGATCGCGGTCCACCATCTTGCACATCAGCGTCGCTTCCGCAGCCAACTGTCCATCCACGGTTGCTTTGCCTTCGAGCTTGCAGAAGTCGCCTCGCCACGAAATCACTTTCACTTCCAGCCTCAGTTGGTCGCCGGGCACGACCGGTCGCCGAAATCGCGCTCCATCCACGGCCACGAAATACAGCAACTTGTTATCGCGGTCCGGAACCTCCTTTAAAAGCAGCAGCCCGCCCGTCTGCGCCATGGCTTCGATGATCAGCACGCCGGGCATGATGGGCTTGCCGGGGAAATGTCCCTGGAAATGTGATTCGTTGATGGTTACGTTTTTGACGCCCACGATGTACTTCAGCCGTTCCATTTCCAGAATCCCATCCACCATCAGAAACGGATAGCGGTGCGGCAGTATCTTCTGGATCTCCACCACGTCGAGTATCATCCGTGCTCCCCATCGCGCCGCTTGCTCCTCCTGCAGCGCCCCACTCTTTGCCAGCAAACTTTCTATTATATGCGAACCCGAGCCGGCCGCGATATGCGCGGTTGTTCCGAGGTTCTCCGGCCACCGAATCTTTAGGTCCCTCTCTTTGCCGTATATTTCGCGTGTGCGGTTGCTCGCGCCCCCTCTCGTTGTTAGCATGTCCCGGCCATGCCCGATGCCAACTATCCCAAGGAATTCTTGCGCCGTCTGAAACTTCGCTTACCGGAGATGCTCGCGACGCTCCAGCGGCTCGTTCTCGCGGAATCTCCCAGCCTTGAAAAAGCTCCCGCCGACCGCTGCTGCAATCTACTCGCCGCGGAATGGCGCAAACGCGGCGCACGCGTCGAGCGAATCGCGCAGAAGCGCTGCGGCGACCAGCTTCGCGTCACCTGGTGGCCGCAAAAGTCGCGCGCCGCTGGCCAATTCTTGGTGCTTGGGCACTACGACACGGTCTACTCCTCCGGAACTCTCTCCAAAATGCCTTTTCGTGTTACCGGAGGAAAGGCTTATGGGCCCGGCGTCTTCGATATGAAGGCCGGCATCGTGCAAGCCCTCTTCGCTCTCAAAGCTCTTCAAGAAACGCAAGCCCCGCTGACTCGCCGTTTAGTATTCCTTTGGACTTCCGACGAAGAGATCGGCAGTGGGAGCTCGCGGAAACTCATCGAAGCAGAAGCCCGCCGCAGCGATGCCGTATTTGTCCTCGAACCATCACTTGGGCCAGGAGGTTTGATCAAGACAGCTCGCAAAGGCGTCGGCGAAGCCGAAATCATCGTCCATGGCCGCGCTTCTCACGCGGGCCTCGCCCCGCAGGAAGGTATCAACGCGATCCACGAGCTTGCGCGCCAGCTCGCACGCATCCAGGAGTGGAATGACCCCCGCCATGGCGTGACCGTGAACGCTGACGTCATCGAGGGCGGAACTCGTGTGAATGTAATCGCTGAGCGTGCCCGTGCCGTCCTCGATCTTCGTGCACTCCGCATCGCAGACATGCGCCGCCTCGAGCGCCGCCTGCACGCGCTCCGCCCAGATTCTTCCTGGCGCACGTCTGGAAATCCGCGGCGGATTCAACCGCTCTCCTCTGGAACGCAAATTCAGCGCGGCGCTTTTTGCCAAAGCCAAAAGCCTGGCCGCGCAAATGGGCTTGTCTCTCAAAGAATGCACCGCAGGCGGCGGCTCGGACGGTAATCTCACCGCCGCACTCGGCGTCGCAACCCTTGATGGCCTCGGCGCCGTCGGCAATGGTGCTCATTCCGCGCACGAACACATCCTTCATCAGCACCATGCCCATCCGTTCCGCGCTCTTGGCGGCACTGCTAATAAATCAGTGAATAGTATTGATGGTCCGCTAGTCTAGTGCCCGTAAGTCTTGCGCAGATACTCAATCGTCGATTCCATCAAATCGTTGTAGTCGCTGTGCAAAGCTTCACGCAACGCTGCTTCCGTCGAACTACCGCTCGCGATGCGGTCGAGAATGCGCCCGATGTCGCCCATGCCATCGGCTTGCACGATGTATTCAATGTTCGCGAGCGCCCACGCATATGCATAGGCCGCCTCGTCGCTCTTCAGGCGCATCCACGGGCCTTCCAGCGCAGCCAGCGACGTCGCGTGCCCTTCCTGATTGATCTGGGTCAGAAGGCCGGCATCTTCGCCGCTGCGCTTGCCTTCCATCCATTGCGCCAACCCTTCCTGAATCCACGTCGGCGCGCGCCCACGCGTCTTCTGTCTCACGAAACTGTGCGTCAGTTCATGCTTCAGGACGCGCGACAGCTCCGGAGTCACTTCGTTCAATCCCTGTACGGGCACGCGGATTCTGCCGTCATTAAGCGCTCCGACCCAGCCAGGTGCCCGCGTGATGTCCGCAAAGGCTTCCTGGGTATAGAGCACCACGCCGATGGAATCCGGCGGCGCGAAGTTCAATTCGGATTCGATCGCCGAAAAGTGCGCCTCCAATGTTCGCAGAACGTCGTGCGCCAAAGCCGGCTCCGCCGCTCCGCTGTAGCGCAATGTGAAGTGGCTGCTTTCATTTTCCCTGTAATTTGCTTCTTCCTGCTTGTCGCGCTGCGCCTTTTCGAGAGCCGCCTGCACTTCCGGATCGGGCCGCAGAGCAAGAGCGCGCTTCCATTCCGCGACCGCCTGATCCAGTTTGTTCATGCCGTAGTACGCCCAACCCGCAAGCTTTGCTACATCGGGGTCGTCCGGGGCCCTGCGGCGCGCGCGTTCCACATACTCCAGCGACTCCTTGTACTCGCTCTGGCGCAAATGAAGGTAAGCCACGTTCATCAGCAGCGCCGGGTCTTCCGGCGAATAGGTCAGTGCCGTGCGAGCGTCGGCCAGCGCGTGTTCCAGGTCTCCGTGGGATAGTTCGAACTGCGCCGCCGCGTGGTGCGCAAGCGCCGCGCTTAGATTGGCGCGTTCTCCCCCTGCTCGCGCCGCTCCTTCGAGTTTCGCGATGTATTCCCGGTCAATCGAGCCGCCATGAACCGCCGCGCTTTCAATTTCCGTGCTGCCCGCGTGTCGCTTGGATTGCGGGTGGCGTGATGGCCAGATTCGCCGCCGCAGCCGCGGGAGAATCCGCCATCGGCACTTCCCCGCCTTTTTCGATGTGGTCGACGATCGATTTCGGCAGGCTCAACTCGCCCGCGGAGGTCTCGTAAATCACCTTGTCGCCATCTTCTCTTACGCTGAGCGCGACAATGCGCCGGCCGTTCTTGAGGACAATCGTATCCGCATGCGCCCCCGCCCCAGCAAGTAACACTGCCACGGCCAGGAGCACAATTCGACATGCGCGAAGAGGTTTGCCGCATTCTTCCCATCTTATTCTTCTTTCGGCCGCCCGCCCGGCGCGGCCTTGTTCCGCAATGCCGAATGTGACTACACTTCTTGCATGCGGCCAGGGGTAGCACTTTTCGTCTTGTCGTGTTTCCTTCCGCCGGTCGTCTCTTCCGCTTCGGATCAATCGCCACACGAACTCTATGACACCTTGAACGCCCTTCGCCTTGATCCTGCATCTACTTACCAGCTCTCCGCCGCCAACCGTATCGAACTCCGGCGCGGCGATGTGGAAATCTATCTCGAAGAAGGCAAGCTTGCTTTTTTCGCTCCGATCAACGGCCGCATTACGGGTTTCGTTTTCTCAGGGCGCGGCCATGCTCTTGCTTTCCCGCGTGACCTGGTCGAAAAACAGCAGATGGCGCATTTTCTGGGGGCCCCCGTTCTCGACCAGGAATTCCTCAGCGCCTACGTGCGCTTTACGGATAACGCGGCGGACGAACTCCTCCGCCAGTTCCAAGCCGCCAATCTGACTCCCCAGTCGGACACTGCCTTCGCCTCTCTCTCGGACCAATTTGTTGCGCTTTCCAATCCCTCGCAGTCCCTCCGCATTCTCGAGGACCGCCTCTCGCAAAATCCTAAGCCCTATTTCTACGCGTCGCTCGAAGGCCTCGAAACTGGCCCCTTCGATTTCCTCTTTGACCCTCAGCGGCGAGAGCAGGTGCTTCTCGGCCAGCGCCGGAAATCCGGAAATTTTTCCTTCTATGATGTCTGGGCGTCCTACAGCGTGCCAGGCATCGTTCCGCCCGAAGTCCAGTTCCGCGCTCTGGACTACACCATTGACACGACAGTCATGCCCGACAATTCCCTGGACGCAACTGCATCTATCCACGTGCGCGCGAATATTGCCGGCGAGCGTATTCTCGCTTTCCAACTCTCGCGCGCTCTGCACGCCGATTCAGTCACTGACGCGCAGGGGAAGCCGCTGGCTTATTTCCAGAATGAGGGGATGAACCTCCAGGAGCGCAGTGTCCGGGGAAACGACTATATCCAAATCGTGCTGCCGCAGCCGGCCCAAAAAGACCAGGAATTCACTGTTCGCTTCCATTACCGCGGCAACGTCATCGAAAACGCCGGCAATGGCGTTCTGTTTGTCGGTGCGCGCGAAAGCTGGTATCCGCACCTCGGCGATCAAGCCGATTTTGCCTCCTACGATCTCACCATGCGCTGGCCACGGCATCTCAAGCTGGTCGCCACCGGTGCCAAGCTCGATGAACAGTCCGCTGGAGATTTTCGCGTCGGCCATTGGCAAAGCGTCAAACCTCTGGCCATCGCCGGCTTTAACCTTGGCGAGTACGCTTCCACCTCCATCGCCGGCGACTGCCCGCACCATCGACCTCTACGCCAACCGCCAGCTCGAGCAAGCCCTCAGCAATCGTCTGGACACGATCAACCCGGGGTCGCTTCCCGCGATCGATGTTCCATACGGTTCGCCAGGCGCCAGGAACCGCGTCGCGATGCAACCGCTGCCGCCAAGCCCTGCCGACGCGCTAAAAACACTTGCCAGGGACATCGATTCTTCCATTCATTTTTACGAAACATTCAGCGGCCCGTTCCCCTTCCGCACGCTGAGTGTCTCGCAAATTCCTGGCGCTTTCGGCCAGGGCTGGCCTGGCCTGCTCTATCTCTCCACGTTTTCTTTCTTGTCCCCTGAAGCGCAGCACCGCGCCGGACTCTCGTCCGCAGGGCAGCAAGCGTTTACGGATATCGTCCCGTATCATGAGGTCGCCCACCAGTGGTGGGGCAACGTCGTCGGTTGGTCCAGCTACCGGGATCAGTGGATCGATGAGGCCATCGCAAACTATCTTGCGCTGCTCTTCGCGGACAGCAGAAAGCCATCCGAGCACGCGCTCCGCGTCTGGCTCGAACGCTATCGAAAGCAACTCGAAGAAAAAGTTCCCGGCTACGGAAATCCCTGGGGACGAAATTGGAGCACTGGCCATCGGCAACAGGCTCAACTCCTCAAAATCCCCCGCCGGTTTCGAGAATGTAATTTACAGCAAGGGCTCTTGGGTGATTCACATGCTCCGGGAAATGTTGCGCCAGCCCGGCAGCCAAGGATCCCGACGAGCGTTTCGTGGCTTTGCTTCGCACTCTTTCCACAAAGTACGCGTACCGTGCGCTTTCGACCGAAGATCTGCAACATGAACTCGAGGCCGTCATGACGCCGGCCATGGACCTCGAGGGCGGCCGTTCCATGGAATGGTTTTTCGAGCAGTGGGTGCGCGGCACAGGAATTCCCCACTATCGCGTCGAGTTCTCGACGCATCACTCCGAGAAAGGCGAACTCGTCCGCGGTAAGCTCTTCCAGACCGACGTTCCGCGTTATTTCATTACCCGCGTCCCGCTCTATGCCCACAACGGCTCCGGGCAAATGTTTTTCTCGGCGACGTCGTCGCTGCTGGTCCGGAGACTTCCTTCCATTTTGTCACCAAGATCCCGCCGCACAAGCTCGTCATCGATCCTCAAATGACGCTCCTCTGCACTCGCAATAGGCAGCGCTAAAGACATTGCGAATGCGCTTGCCGTGTTGGCCAAATTACTTCCAGGCACTGTTGTATGAAGCTGCTGTTCGAGAAGCGGGCTATCGAGATTCAGCGCCAGTCTTGCCGTCCGGCCCAAAACGTAGGGATATCCCATGCGGATCGGCCGGCAGTCTTGGCAGCAATCCTGCCTCGACCAGTTCGCCATGCGGACTGCACGCCGGCCTGTCCGCTTTTGATATTCCTCCGCAAGTGCATCGAGCTCTTTACAGTCCTCTTCGGCTCGCAGCAATTGCAGATGTTTCAGCGCGTTTTCTTAATCTGGGGATCTCTTGTCGTCTCGTAAACCTCGTTCCATAAAAAGATGGACGTCGAAAGCGACTCTCCCTCGGCCGCGATTTTTGCGGCCATCACTTTCATCCAAATTTGCGCCTCGGGATTCTTGCTTCCTTCGGCAAACGACGCCGACGCTTTCGCGTAATCCTTCAACTCGAAGTAGTAGATAAAGCCAAGGTCTTCATAAAATCTCCACTGTTCGGGATTCGCCTGAATCCCGCGCTCCAGCAGCTCGATGCCGCGTTCCGGATGTCCGGCCCCGTCAGGAGGCGCCTCACTCAAGAATGTCGAGCCGAACCGGTACGCCACAAGCAAATTGGGATCGAGCGTGGTCGTCACGTCCAGCAGAGGCCAGAGCAATTCGAAGTCCGGTTTCGTACCGCGCGAGCTTGTTGCCGTAGTATTGCACCGCGCGCGTCCAGTAGATGTCCGCCATCAACGGCGCATATTCGAGGCTCATCGCCTTGACCAGTTTGCCGGAGCGCACCACCAGATCGTCGCGTTCCTGGTGCAATGCGGCTCGCTGGACGTCAATGCGATGCTGAATCTGCCAGACGCCCCCGAATCCCAGCGGCAGCAAGACCAGCAACAGCCAATATTTCAAATTGCCTGAGCTCATTTCAAATTCCTGCCGTGAAAATACGGCAGCGGCGATAAGCAGCACGATCGCGCAGTAGATTGCGGCATAAGCCGTATTCTGCAGAATCAGTGCGGTTGGAATGGCCCGTCCGTGCGCGGCCGCGGCCATCACATTGAAATTTTCGAAGTTCGGCAGCAGGTAGGAAAGTCCTTTCAGGAGTGCCACCATCGCCGGGCTCGCCGTGGCTAGGTGAAACGTTCTCAGTTCCTCGACGAACAATCCGGCGATGTACAAAGCCGACGTATACAAGATGGCGAGCAAAGGTGTGGTATAGCAGGAAAACAGCAACGCCAGCGCCACCACCAGCATCAGTTTCAGCAGAGTGAAGTAAACGGCGATAAGCAGCACAGCGTCCGTGCGCTCCAGATGCGACTTCACGTACAAAAGCGCTGCGAACAATCCCGCGGCCATCGCCAGCGTGTTTACCGCCAGCGTCAGTACCAGCCCCCCGAATTTTCCCAGAAGAAATTCCCACCGCCGAACCGGCGTGGCCAGCAACGCGTACAGCGTCCGCTTGTCCATTTCTTTGTAGACCAGGCCGACGCCGATGAACACCGAGATCAGCAGCCCAATCACGGAGATGGCGCTCAAGCCCAGACTCTTGATCACTATCTCCTCGATCCCAATCGAAATCTGCCCGACGAGGATCGCCGCCGCCATCATCAGCAACGCAAAAAAGACGAGATTGTACAGCACGCGGTCGCGCACCGCTTCGCGAAATGTATTTAGCGCTACCGCGCCCGCTCGCCTCATTTCCCGCTCACTTCGATGGCCGCCCCTTGCGCCCGGTCGGCCTCAATGAGGTCCATGAAATACTCCTCCAGCGAAGCTTTCACTTGCGCCACCGAAAGAATCTTCGCTCCCAATCCTCTAAGCTGTTCCAAGCGACGCGTAGAGCTCTTCCTCGGAAACCTGCATGCGGTAACGGTCGCCCGTCTTCGTCGCTTTGGCGATAATCGCCGCCGCACCTGGGCTGCTTCCCGGCAGCTCGAACAGTATTTCCATGCCGTGCGCCTTCATTCCGACGATTTCTCCCGGTGCGCCAACGCCACGCAACTTCCCGCCAACGATCACCCCCACCCGGTCGCAGAGCATTTCCGCGTCGGACAGGATATGCGTGGAGAACATCACCGTTCTTCCGTCTCGCTTCAACTCCAGAATAATGTCGCGCACTTCCCGCCGGCCGATCGGATCGAGCCCGGACATCGGCTCATCCAGAATCACCACCTGCGGATCGTGCAGAATCGCCTGAGCCAGCCCCACGCGCTGCAGCATGCCCTTCGAGTACTTGCGCAGTTGAATCTTTCCCGCCGTCTCCAGCCCCACTTTCTTGAGCATGCGCGTTACGCGCTCTCTCCGGTCAGCCGCGGTCAAATCCGTGAAATCTCGCGAAGTAATCCAGCACCTCCGCCGCCGTCAGGTAATCGTAAAAATACGGCTGCTCGGGGAGATAGCCGATGTCGCGGTGCATTTCAATGTCGGTGATCGGTTTTCCCAGGATGCGCGCCGTGCCGGCCTCGGGGAAGATCAGCCCCACAAGCAGCTTAATGGTCGTCGATTTCCCCGCTCCATTCGGCCCGAGAAAACCAAACACTTCTCCATTCTCGACCTGCATGGTGAGGCCTTCCAGCGACCTCTTCTTCTTCAGGTGGAGGAACCCGTACGGGTAGTCCTTGGTCAGATTGTCAATCTCAATCGCTGCGACTGGCATGCTCTCATTGTTCGGAAGCTTGGCCTAACCGTCAATCAGTCACCCTTGGGGATGTGCGCGGAGAGAAAATAGAGAATCCGTGGCAGAAAGGAAAATAGTTCGCGTTTAGGAGTCGCTTCGTGTACTGCCGATTTGCACCAGATCGGGTTGCGGCGCCGCAGGTGGCGCCATCGGCTTTGGTTTCAGCGTCTGCGGACCTCGCCAGTTATCAATAATCCCCACCTGCTGCACGCAAGATACTGTGCACATCGGCGCGCAATGTTTCTCCGTGTAGTACTCGCGATGGCGCATCTCATCGCGTATATTGCGTCAGCGGAATCCCCGGATATCCCCGCTGCTGCGAGCACCAGTGCACCAGCCCATCCTCGCAAATGTACAAATATCGCGCGCCCGAGCGGCACCGCCAGTCATGCTCTTTACCTCGCGCCACGCTGTGCTGAAAATCATTAAATCTTGAAAAGGATCGCTTTCCCAGCTCCATAATTTCTTCGAAAATTTCCAGTTCGCGCGGTGCCAACGGCTTCAATTGGCCATTGTCCGTCGTGAATAATCCCGACCGTGCTCGTAAATCCAAGCTCGACGGCGCGATGCGCGATCGTTAGCGCGTCTTCCGGGTCCTTCACTCCGCTTCCCAGCACCGAATTGATGTTCACCTGAAACACCGAGTATTCCGCAAGCCATTCCAGCCGGATATCCAGCGTCTTCAAGCTCTTCTTTGACACTTCGTCTGGCACCAGATTATCAATGCTGATCTGCAAGTGCTCCAATCCCGCCTCGTTCAACGTGCCGATCCGCTCTTTGCTCAGCAGAAATCCGTTGGTAATCATTCCCGCGATCATCCCGCGCTTCCGGATGTGCCGGATAATCTCCTCCAGCTCCGGATGCATCAGCGGCTCGCCCCCGCTGATGGTGATGATCGACGTCCCCATGTCCGCCAGAATGTCCAGCCGCTTCTTCATCTCCTCGAGCGGCACCGGCTTCGACACGTTGTCGTACTCGTTGCAGTACCCGCAGTCCAGATTGCAGCGCCGCATCGGAATGATGTGCACCAAGGATTGGGTGATTCGTCGACGCCAGCGCCTTGGCAATCATCTTCAACTCGCGCACACGCGTCCGCCGGAAGCGCCGCCGGCGCTCTTGCAACACTTCCGCGCTAGCCTTTACTGTTTTTGTCTCTTCTCGCATGAAAGCCGCTAAATCCCCAAGGCCTCAATTATACACAACGCTGCTCCTCCCACTCCCGTTTGCGCCTTGTCGGCACCCACCATGTTTCCAATCGCCCAACTCCCCAACCATGCATGCGCCGCCCCCGAAGCTGTGCTGCCTCCGAGCCCGTTGATTCACCACCTCGCAAGCGCCCCTCAGTCTCAGCCTGTCGCTTACCCCGATACCTGTAGGGATTCGGACCGCTCTTCTCGGTTCCCGATCTACACACTCTTAAGATTTTGCTGAGATTACAAACTGGAATGCGTGCGCAACTCTTCCGCAGGAACCGCCACAACTTTTCCATCGCGCCAAATATAAAGCGGCAACCCTTCGCGCGCGTGCTCTTCGATGACCTTCTCGACCGCCGCTTTGAGCGCCATCAAGCCTCGTTCAGCCAGCGGCAATTCAAGTACGTTCTGGGGAGGTTTAGTCATGCCTTGCGTATCGTTCCACCAATTCATTATACCGCTTTGTTTCAACCAAATGGAGATGGCCGTGTTCTTCGGAAGCGATGATCACTGGTGTCTCGGCCGTATTGTCATAGAGTGTCCAAGAATCCGCCAGCGACCTGTACTGCCCCAAAAAGTTCCTGATGGAGCGCCCAAACCGCCTGCGCACGACCGCCTCCGGAATGTTGTGGCCGCCGCGCAAAACTCGTCCTCTTACGCGCGACAACGCCAACTCCGCGCTAGGCACCCAAAGATAAAAAATGTGCACCTCATACCCGCGCTTCTTCAACCCACGCATGACCTGTATGTGCCCCTTCCCTGAAAGCGTCGTCTCAAACCCAAAATCCTCTCCCCGGCTCGCGTGAAACTCAATCTCCTCCAGCATCAGCCTCCCAGCTCGAAAAGCCGCGCTCTCCGGTGAAAAAGGAGCCATGCCCTGCGCAATCAGGTCGGCATTAATAAAAGTCTTGCAGTTCGCATAATTAGGGAGGAACTCCCGCGCAAACGTCGTCTTCCCCGCACCGTTTGGCCCGGCAATGATGTAAGCGTTTGGATTCACAAAGGTTGAGCAAGCCTACATTCCCAGCCGGCGCCAGGCAAGGCCAAGAGCCACCCACGAATCGCCTCCCCTCCTGTCCAAACCAAGCGTCAGCCAATCCTGACATTCGGCCCATTTAGCAGGTGCCAATTCGAATTGGCACCTGCTATCCCCATGCAGCCAAGCGACTTATCAGTTACTTATTGACAAACAGAACCAACATGCTATAATTTGCTGTGAATAACGCGCACCATCCCGCATCCACCTGCCATTCGTTTGTACCGCTCCGATCCCTATTTGCTGCGAAGCCTGCAAAACGCCATCCCGTAAGTACTTTGTTTGTCACTCTTACAGTGCCCGCGCAAATCGCTGAAAACACAGCCACTTTAAGTCTAGCCGTTGCCACTCTTACGAGCTTTGTAAAGCATAACTCCTTTATTTGCCACTCTTACAAAGAACACCGGGGGTGGGAGTACCCAACATCATCGCTCTTTATCCATCGCGCTACTTCTTTACTTCTTTCTCCTGCTAAAATCAGGGCCGCCAATTCGACAGGAGCCTCAAATGTCTGAAGCCACCCAACTAGCCGCCAACATCCCCACCCGCACCGAGTCCGACAGCATGGGCAAGATCGACGTCCCCGCCGACCGCTACTACGGCGCGCAGACCGCTCGCTCGCTCATCCATTTCGCCATCGGCAAGGACACCATGCCGCCCGAGCTGATCCGCTCCTTCGGCATCCTCAAAAAAGCCGCCGCGCTCGTCAATCAGGACCTCGGCAAACTCTCCCCCGACAAAACCGTGCTCATCATGCAAGCCGCCGACGAAGTCATTTCCGGAAAGCTCAACGACCACTTCCCGCTTCGCATCTGGCAAACCGGCAGCGGCACGCAGACCAACATGAACGTCAACGAAGTCATCTCCAATCGCGCCATCGAAATTTCCGGCGGCGAAATGGGCAGCAAGAAACCCATCCATCCGAACGACGACGTAAACATGTCGCAATCCTCGAACGACACTTTCCCCGCCGCCATGCACATCGCCGCCGCAACCGAAACCAAGCTTCGCCTGCTTCCCGCCGTGAAAAAACTTCGCGACGCGCTCGACGCTAAGGCCAAGGAATTCGCCGACATCGTAAAAATCGGCCGCACCCATTTGCAGGACGCCACGCCGCTCACCGTCGGCCAGGAATTTTCCGGCTACGTCAATCTGCTCGACCGCGACGGCGGCCGCATCGCCATGGCTCTCGATGGGCTCTACGACCTCGCTATCGGCGGCACTGCCGTCGGCACCGGCCTCAACGCCCATCCCGAATTCGCCGAGCGCGCCGCGAAAAAAATCGCCGAACTGACCGGCCTGCCTTTCCGCTCGCATCCCAATAAATTTGCTGCGCTCTGCGCCCACGACGAACTCGTCTTCGCCAGCGGCGCGCTAAAAACGCTCGCCGCCTCGCTCATGAAAATCGCCAACGACATTCGCTGGCTCGCTTCCGGCCCGCGCTGCGGCCTCGGCGAACTCGTGCTCCCCGAAAACGAGCCCGGCTCCTCGATCATGCCTGGCAAGGTGAATCCCACGCAGGCCGAAGCGCTCACCATGGTCGCCGTGCAAGTGATGGGCAACGACGCTGCCATCGGCTTCGCCGGCTCGCAAGGCAATTTCGAGCTAAACGTTTTCAAGCCCGTCATCATTTTCAACTATCTCCACTCCGTCGAACTCCTCGCCGACGCCTGCAACAGCTTCGTAGCCCACTGCGTCCAGGGAATCGAAGTCAATCACACGCAAATCGAACATTACGTCCACAATTCCCTGATGCTCGTCACCGCCCTCGCTCCCAAAATCGGCTACGACGCCGCCGCCCAAGTCGCCAAAGCCGCCCATCACTCCCACATCAGCCTCCGCGAAGCCGCCATCAAACTCGGCTTCGTCACCGCCGAAGAATTCGACGCCCTGGTCAAGCCCGAGGACATGACGCACCCATAATGAGCACTGCGAATACCAATGAAAAACAAGCTGACACCTCCAGAGAAAAAAGAACTCGCGTATGACAAAGATCATCGTACTCACACCGGCGAGGCTGACAGGGCGATGCGCCGCTTGTGGGCGAAACGCAAAGCACGCCTCAATCGCACCTACCGTCGATTGACGGACCAACTTCTTCGTAAAGCAACCCGCCCCGACGTCATCGATGCGGTCTTGGCAGAAGAGGATGGGACCACGCGGGAACTAATCCGAAAGGGTCTGACGCGCAAAGACAACTCGAAGAAGTGGGGAGTCGGTACTTTGCGAGACTCGGTCGAAGCGAAACTCAAATCACGCATTAGACCAAGAGAAACCAACCATGAGCGCAAGGAGCGACTTTCTAAGAGCTGCATTGGGATGATCCTTGCTCTCGAACGCGACCCTGACAGCCCAGAGGCTGCGAGGCTGAAAAAGATTCTCAGATTTGGAGGGGGAGAATTTTGGAGTTTTTTTAAACACCACCCCGAGTGGAAAGCTAGGTTGCTTAAAAAGCTGACGGAATTGGAGAAGGAGGAACAAAAGCAGCTTGAGAACGCGCGGTTAAAGGCAGAGCAGAAACGAAAGTGGAGGGGCCCGACGGTTCGATTGACGCGGGGCAGTCAGAATTCGGAGCCTATATGACTTTTCGCTGTCTAGGAATAATTTTGGCGTTTAGCGTCTCTGCGGCAACATTAGTCGCCCCGCAAGCGAGCGCCTCGGCGACATATCAGCTGAAAGCGACGCAAAAGCGGCGCCGGTGCTGCGCGTGAAGTCGGGCGACGCTGTCTGTTACGAAGTGGAATCAGAATGCAGCTTGACTTAGCCTAGTGCCAGTGTGAGGATTCAACTGTGAGGACGAAACAAAAACGCGTTTACCAGAAGAAGGCCGCGGGATATGTCGCGGACCTGATCCTGGATTCTTTGGAAGAAGTACCAGAAGAGAAGCGCCAAGCCCAGCTGAAGAAGGTCCACGCTGCGCTTAGCGCCGGCTCTGGTAAGTATAGTAAACGGTCCAAGCGTTCTTCCAAGCGGGGGAACCTTCGGTTATCCCGCCGTTCCGCAGCGCATCGCTGAAACCGTGTTTGTCTGCCCGCCGCATCGCGTTATCGAGCGCGGATACCAGCTTCTGCCGTTCGCGCTTGCGCTTCGCTTCCTCAGGCGAGCCGCGCCGTCCGCGGCTTCGTTCCTGAATCAACACATCGAGAACGTCTGGATCGATTTCATCTGTGCTCATGGAACCCGGATTGTAGCAAACCTGGTTGGCTATTTACTAAACTCTATTGTTCGTGCGCAACTCGCGTTTCAGGAGGACCATTGAGTAGCCGAATCGCCCTTTTTATTTCTCTAGCTTTCTCGATCCACTCCTTTCTCCCGCGGCCGGCCCATGCGCAGCAAACGTACACGCTGAAGGCGACGCCGAAGACGGTGGCGTGGGGATATTACGACGCGAAGGCGGCGCCGGTGTTGCGCGTGAAGTCGGGCGACACGGTGGAGATTCAGACGCTGCTTACGAACAGCCCCAAGGGGCTCGAGAAGGCGGGGCTGCCGCCGGAGCAGGTCGAGCAATCGCTGCGCGACATTACCGACCAGGTGAAAGACAAAGGGCCGGGCGGGCACATTTTGACGGGGCCGATTTACATTGAGGACGCGCAGCCCGGCGACGTGCTCGAAGTAAAAATTCTCGCCATCAAACTGGCGATTCCCTACGCCTACAACGCGTTCGGGCCGGGCCGCGGCTATCTGCCGGACGATTTTCCGTACTCCAAAGTGAAAATCATTCCGCTGGATGAAAAGCGCATGGTCGCGAAATTCGCGCCGGGCATCGAGATTCCGCTGCATCCCTTTTTCGGCAGCATGGGCGACGCGCCGCCGGAAAGCGCAGGCAAATGGAACAGCGGGCCGCCGTGGATCATGGCGGGCAATCTCGATAACAAGGACCTCGTCGCCGGCACGACGCTCTACATTCCCGTGCACGCGCCCGGCGCGCTCTTTGAAGTGGGCGACGGCCACGCCGGGCAGGGCGACGGCGAAGTGGACATCACCGCGCTCGAAACTTCGCTCATCGGCACGTTTCAATTCATCGTCCGCAAGGACATGCACCTGAAGTGGCCGCGCGCCGAAACGCCCACGCACTACATCACCATGGGCCTCAACGACGACCTGAACGCCTGCGCCACGCTCGCCGTCCGCGAAATGATCGATTTCCTCGTCACCGAAAAACATCTCTCCCGCGACGACGCCTACATGCTCTCCAGCGTCGCCGCCGACCTCCACATCACCGAACTGGTCGACGGCAACAAAGGCGTCCACATGATGATTCCCAAATCCATCTTCGTTTCCGGCGCCTCCAAATGAAGACTCGCTCCCTCATTCTCGCCGTTCTTTTATCGCTCATGTCCCTATCGTTGTCGACCTCCTTCCCTGCGGCGGATAAATGCAAGTGCCGCCATGCATCCAGAAAAGAATCTACGCGATCAGGCGGGAACGAAATGCTCATCTTCGTGGAAGAAAAGAGCTATCGCGTATTGCGAGGAACCGTCCATCTCCATGAAGGCCTACCTGTCGAAAATGCCCTCGTCGAAATTTTCGATAAACCGGAGTATTTGCTGGACCGTTCGATTGACAGCGCCAACAATCGCCCCAAACAGCGCAGACTGGCAGCATGTGTGGCTTCCGCGGAGGGCAAATTCTGTTTTCCCAACCTTGCCAATGGGAAATATGAACTTAGATCGAGTTCGGGAAATGGAGTGAACGTAACCCACGTTTACGTAGTCATCGACAAACAATCAGGCGAAAAGAAGGATCTTTCTGTTGAGATGACTTTGGGAACATAGAGAATCTGCATCTTTTCCAAGTTCATAGCTAAAAGTTAGAATTTGGTATGAAAATAAACCTAGCACTCATCGTCGCTCTCGCAACGCTGCATTTTTCGGCGTTCTCGAAATCTCGCTGTGAACTCGGTGCTTCGGCCTCCGCGAACTCTGTGATACGTAGTTCACTTGCTTTTTCTTCTCTTCCGCAAACGATCAGCCCCGACTGGTGCAAGAACCTCCCGCGCCCGGAATACAAATCTCTCGAACGCGTGCTGCCCAACGAGCCATGGTTTGAAGTTTACAAAGTCGCGCCCGGCGTTTTCGCCATTTACGAGCCGCACCAAGCCGAAGAAGTCATCTCCTATCTCATCGTCGGCACCAAGCAGGCCCTGCTCTTCGACACCGGCATGGGCATCGCCAACATCCACAAAGTCGTCAGGCAATTGACGAGCCGCCCCGTCGTCGTGCTGAATTCCCACACGCACAACGACCACGTCGGCGGCAATTCCCTTTTCACGTTTGTCTTTGGCATGGACACGGCCTTCACACGCGCCAACGCCAAAGGCTCTCGCGACGACGCGCAAGAAGAACTCGCGCCTGGAATGATTTGTGGCAATCTGCCAAAGGGTTTTGACGCCAAAGACCTACGCCACCAAGCCCTGGCACGTCTCGCTCTTTGTGAAAAACGGCTTCAAAATCAATCTCGGCGGCCGCACCGTCGAAATCATCGCCACTCCCGGCCACACTCCCGACGCCATCGCGCTGATCGATCGCGAAAACGGCCTGCTCTTCACCGGCGACACGCTACTATCCCGCCCCATCTGGCTCTTCCGCCCGGAGACCGATCTCGACGCTTACGTCGCATCGGTCAAAAAACTCGCCGCTCTCGCGCCGCAAATCCATCTCGTCCTCGGCGCGCACAATGTTCCCGTCGCCGATCCGAGCGTGCTCCCGAAACTGGTCACCGCCATCGAAGATGCCCGCGCCGGAAAAATCGAGGGGAAACCTCTCGAAGGCGGCAAAGCCTCCTACACGACGAATGGCATAACCTTTCTTCTCCGCGCCCAGCCAGCGGGAGTAAAATGACGGTGTTGGGACACTCTCCATGGGCGCAAACCTCTCACGAATTACTTGCCTGGCCCTCGCCGGATATTTTCGTGTTCCTTGCTACCGCAGGTCCATCGCAAAAAAAGACCAAGCAACCCAAGAAAGCCGAAGCCAAGGTTGAAAACTACTACGGCGGCGTCTTTCTCATCGGCGACGGCGGCAATCCCGAGCGGCCCGTGCTTCCGCATCAACGGCCGCGTCACCTCCGCGGGATTCTTCAACGAGCTGAAATCCTATGGCTCCGAAGACGGAACCATGACTTTCGACTCGGCACGAACGAAGTCAGCACAGTTCCCCGACAAGCTGCTGCTATCGTTGACTATCCATGATCAGCCTTGTCCCACGGGCCTGCAGCCGGTTGGCACAGGAGCCTACCTGACACAGGAAGCGATGAGTTCGCTGAAGCTTTCGTTGTACTGGAAGCACGGCGTGGATCTGCGGCCTGCTGGGAAAATTACTCTGGTGCGCTCTTCCGTCGATCCCATCGAGCCGTACGCGAAGAATCTTGCGGCGGAATTGCCGAAGCGCTATCAGTGGTCGTACGAACTCGGCATGCCCGCCGCGGACGTTCCGCTGACGGACAGCCTCGTGCTGATTTTCCGCACGCCCGACGGGCGCATCGCTGCGCGCGTTGCCGCGCGATTATAGTGCTTTGCGATTGCTATTTTGCGTTTAGAAATTCTTCGGCAGCGCGAACGAATGCGTCGGGCTCTTCGTAGAACGGAATGTGGCCGCTGCTTTTCAAAGACGACAAAGCGCGATCCCGGAATCGCCTGGTGAATTTGGTACGCGACGAGCGGCGCGACGTTGATGTCGTAGCGGCCGGACATGACGATCACTGGAAATTTGAACTTGGCAATTTCTGGATTGAGGTCGAAGCGCGGCAGGTCGCTCATCACCGCTTGCGAAGCGTCCTTGTGAAACGCGCCGGCGCTCATCTGCGCGACGAACGCGTCGCGTTTCTCAGGTGAGTAAAAGAGCATGGTGAGGTAATCGCGAATGCCGGCGTCGGAAGCGGCTTTGTCGCCCATTTCGTCGGCGAAAACGTAGCCCGCGCGGCGTTCGGTGAGTTCCGGGAAAATCTGGCTGAAGAGAAAGAGCGTATCGCTCCATTTCGGCGCGGCGGAATCCACAATCATCAGGTGAGCGATGTGCTCGGGATGGCGCGCCGAGTAGGCCATCGACAAGTAGCCACCCCAGGAATGGCCAAGCATGTCCCACTTTTCAAATCCGAGATGCGCGCGCAGCGCCTCTAGGTCGGCGATCTGGTCGGCAAGATTGCAGGATTGTCCAGGCTTTAGCTGCGCCGAGCGCCCGTCGCCGCGCTGGTCGTAGAAAATGATGCGGCGATTTTTGCCTAGCGTGTCCCAGGCTGTGGAGATATGCAGGTAGGTGTGATCGAAGCCGGGGCCGCCGTTCACAATGACGAGCGGCGTGCCTGAGCCGCTGCCGGTCACTTCGTAATAGAGCTTGCCGCCGGGGCCGTCAAAGGTTTGGCCGGTTTCTTCGTGCGCGGCGCGCGCCGTTGCGCCGGATAGAAAAGCGTAAATTGAAAGGGCGGTCGCGATGAAGCAGATGCGTTTCGCTGATGCTCTCGAGCGGGAAAGGGGTTCCCGGAAATTCATTTGCCACCTCGATTGTTTTTGCTGGTGATTGCGGAGGAGAGCATACCATTTTGCAAGCGGGCTTCGCAGACAGCGTCATCAGGAACTCATCCGTAACGGTTGTGGAAGTGGCGCGCCCGGAGAGACTCGAACTCCCGACCCTCTGGTTCGAAGCCAGATGCTCTATCCAGCTGAGCTACGGGCGCGCGGAGAAAGCAAACGATACCCTATTACACTGCTAGTGCTTCCTTGCGGGCAAGCGAAAAAATGCCACGTCCTCGAAGCGCTGCAGTCGAGCGCGTGAGTGGCTGCGTCATCCCATCGAGCTGACTTTTTCCGGCTCGATCTTGTAGAGGACGCGGACTTCGCCGGGCTGCCGGAAGGGATAGACGGGTTTGCCCAAATATTTTTGCGAAAGCTTATTGATGTGGTCGTCGGCGCCGTTTTGCGTTATCTCGACGACGCGGCCACGAATTTCGAGATAGCGATAGGGATTTGCGGGATCCTGCAAGGAAACCGAAACGCGCGGATCGCGGCGGATATTTTTGTCTTTTACGCGCCCGAGCGCGGAATTGAATCGCACGTATTTGCCGTCGTAGTCCACCCAGACGGGTGTCACTTGCGGGCTGCCGTCCTTCATAATGGTGCCGAGATTGCCGAACGCCGGCTTTTCCAACAGGTCCGCGTATTTCTCCGGAATGTTTTCCGCCATGAGAGTCTCCTGATGAATTCTGGTCACTGCCGCCGAGCATCCAAAACTTTACCACGCGTGAACGGCGACGGCGCAGCTATAACGCACCACTCATAAATTGGACGGTTCTCCGGAGCATTCAAAGAAATCTCATCTCCGGGGCGCGGCCGAGCGACATTAGCGGCGCTCCGGTAAGCTTTTGCAGTTCTTCGATGCTCCATCCCGGCGCAACTTCGCGAAGCATCAGCCCTTCCGGCTTCACGTCGATGACGGCGAGGTCGGTGACAATGGTATCCACGCAGGCCAGACCCGTCAGAGGGTAGGTGCATTGTCGCACGATTTTTGGCGCGCCTTCCTTGGTGGTGTGTTCCATGCAAACGATCAGCTTCTTCGCGCCTGCCGCAATATCCATCGCGCCGCCAATGCCGCCGGAGCCTTTTGCACCGGGAACCTTCCAGTTGGCCAGGTCGCCTTTCTCTGAAACCTGAAATCCGCCAAGCACGGCAACGTCCAGGTGGCCGCCTCGCGTCATGAGATGCGCATCGGCCTGGTGAAAGAAAGACGCTCCCGGCATCAAGGTGACCGGCACCTTCATGGCGTCCACCAGGTCGAAATCTTCTTCGCCGGGTTTTGCGCGGCGTCCCATGCCAAGGATGCCGTTTTCGCTGTGAAAGTAGACCTCGACATTTTTCGGCAAATAATCCGCGATGAGATTCGGGATACCCCAGCCGAGATTCACGTAGGCGCCATCGGGCAATTCGAATGCGGCGCGCTGGGCGATCTGCTCGCGGGTCAGCCGCAGCTTATCCGGCATAGCGAACTCCTTTCGCCTGCACGATGCGGTGCACAAAAATTGCGGGAGTTACGACATGCTCCGGCTTGATCGAACCGACAGGCACAATTTCGTCGACTTCGACGATGGTCGTCGTCGCAGCCATGGCCATAATCGGATTGAAATTCCGCGCCGCGAGCCGGTAGGTCAGGTTTCCCAGTTCATCCGCCTTTTCTGCTTTGATCAGAGCGTAATCCGCGTGGATGGGCATCTCCAGGATGCAGCGCTTCCCTTCGATGACGCGTTCTTCTTTTCCGGTCGCGACTTCGGTTCCTACGCCCACGGTCGTGTAAAACCCCTGCAAGCCCGCGGCAGCAGCGCGCATTCGTTCGCAGAGAATTCCTTGCGGCACGAGCTCAAGCGTCACTTTTTTTTCGGCGAGCTGCTCTTGAAAATAAGTGGAATGAGGTCCCGGAAACGACGCGATCACGTGAGCGATCTGGCCGTTCTTGAACAACAATCCCAGCTCACCATCGCGCGTTCCACAATTGTTGCTGATGGCGGTGATGTCTTTCGTGCCTTTCAGAGGACAGCGCCTGAATCAGATTGTTGGGAAACCCCGCCCCTCCGAACCCGCCGAACATGATTCGAGCGCCGTCTCGAATATCGGCCACGGCGGCATCTAGGCTCGCATAGATTTTGTGTCTCATGGCTCGGCGTATCCTACCAGAGGCGGTGCGAGTATGCAGGTGCGGCTGTGCGAGAATCGGTCTGCTATCGATAACTCGGGGCTAGCACCGCGCGGTCTGGCGTCGGCTACCATGCTTGCAGGGCGATGAAACGCGGAACTCTCATTTTGCTTGTCGTCGTAGTTGGCGCGGGCTTGCTTGTTTTACTAGCGGCCTCGATTTTGCACCATGGCTTGAGCGCCCGAGCTACACCGACGCGAATGGAAGCAATGATGGCGCGCGAGGCGCGGCATCTCTCGATGCCGACAGCGGCCCGGGCCCAGCAGAATCCCGTGGCGGCATCGGAAGAAAGTCTTCGCGACGCCCGGATTCACTTTGCCGACCACTGCGCCACCTGTCATGGAAACGACGGCAGCGGCGATACGATGATGGGCCACGGGCTGTACCCGAAGCCGCCCGACTTGCGCCTCCCGGAAACTCAGAAACTCTCCGATGGTGAACTCTTCTGGGTGATCGAAAATGGCGTGCGATTTACGGGAATGCCTGCCTTCTCGAGTCCCGGCGCGCAAAACGACAGTTGGAAGCTTGTTCTCTTGCTTCGCCACCTTCCGCAGTTGACGACGGAGGAGCGCATGGAAATGGAGCGTTACAATCCGAAAGGGCCTGATGATCGACAGGAAGAACAACAGGAAGATGATTTCCTGAATGGAGCAACGCCGGCACCCAAACCGGAATCCCATCATCAGCACTAGAACTGATTCGAATTCGGCGCTATCAGAGCCTTCGATGGAGCTTGCTACGGTTTGGTTTGTGGAATAGCGTTGAGGCCGGCCGCGCGAGGCCCCTGCCGTCTGGAGATGAAAATGAAACTTCGCTCGCTTGCAGTTCTACTCTCGATTGGCCTCATCGCCGGCTCTAGCTTTGGCGCACGGCGACAAGAAACACGTCATTGGTACAGTGGAAAAAACCAGCGCGGATTCCGTCACGGTCAAGACCGCCGACGGCAAGTCCGTCGAGGTGAAACTCGTTGCAGCGACGACGTATCTATTGCGAAGCGGCAATGCGGATAAACCCGCAAAACTCTCCGATCTGGCCGTAGGTGACCGCGTTGTGATCCACGCCACGTCTAAGGGCGACACGCTAGAGGCCACAGAAGTAAGATTCTCCGCGCCCGCAGCTGCGGCGACAAGCAAACCAAAAGGCTGAAACAACTATCCGGGCAAAGATCTAATTCATTCCTCAACGAAATGGCACGAGTGCGTTTTCAGCACCAGCCACACGCGGCCTCCGATCGAGAGCTCCAGCGTCCGAGCAGCTCCTGGCGTCAGATGGACGATAAATTCCACGCCGCAGTTTACACGGGCCCGAATCAGCGTCCCGCGCGTTTCCATTGCCACAATGCGGCCTTCGATGACGTTGCGCGCGCTTAGGTCATGGGGTTCTGAAGTTGCCAGCAAAATATCGCCGGCGCGGATGGCAACCCGCACGCGGTCTCCCGGCGCCGCGTAACCCAGAGGCACTTCCATTTCACAAGCGCTTTCGCTGAGCCGGACACGCATCACGCCGTCCGCTTCGCGCAAATCCATCACCGTTCCGCTAAGCAAGTTTTCAAAACCGGCCGCCTGAGCGAGGCGCTTGTGCCTCGGCACGTCGAGCACCTCCATGGGAGTTCCCTCGCTCAGCACGCGGCCGTTATCCATAGCGATCATGCGTTCTCCAAGTGCGTTCACTTCTTCATGGGAGTGCGTCACATACAAAATCGGTATACGCTGCGCCGCGTTCCATGCGCGGAGGTCATCGAGGATCGCGGCCTTCAGATGGGCATCCAGGCCGGTCAAAGGCTCATCGAGCAGCAAAACACGCGGTTGCGTCACCAAAGAACGCGCCAGAGCTATTCTTTGACGTTCTCCGCCAGAGATCTCGGCTGGCTTGCGCCCGCGCAATTTGTCCGCGCGAAAGGCCTTAAGAATTTCTTCCACGCGCGCCGAACGCTCTTCGCGCGGCAGCTCGTCGAGTCCGAAGGCGACATTTTCTTCGGCGGTCATGTGGGGAAAAAGCGCCAGCGTTTGGAAAACGTACGCGATGCGCCGTGCCTGGGGCGGAGAATTTACGCCGCTTTCAGAATCGAACAGCACTTGTTCACCGACGGCGATGCGCCCCAAGTCAGGACGCACCAATCCCGCGATGCAATCGAGTACGGTCGATTTTCCGGAACCGGAAGGTCCGAAGAGAATGGTGATGCCAGTCGGAACTTGGATCGAAACGTCCAGTACAAAAGGGGGAGAACCGGTGCGGAGGCGCTTCAACTTCAAAAGCGCCGTCAGCATGGCCGCGTTTACTTCGCTGCCCACGGTGTCCACAAACGGCGGCTGATTTGGCGGCCCACTTGACGATTGACGGCATACACGACGGACAAGACGCTGAAGGAGATTGCGAGCAGCACCAGCGCCATGCGATTCGCGGCTGTCCATATTCAAGCGATTGCACATGATCGTATATATCGATCGAGACTGTCCGCGTGACGCCCGCCAAATTGCCGCCGACCATCAGCACCACGCCGAATTCGCCGATGGTGTGGGCAAAGCTCAGGACGATCGCCGTCACGACACCGGGAATCGAGAGCGGCAGGATGACCCGCCAAAATGTTTTGAAGCGCCCAGCGCCCAGAACTGCGGAAGCGTCGAGCAGTTTGCGGTCCACGGATTCGAAGGATGCGATGAGAGGCTGGACGGCGAATGGCAAACTGTAGAGCACGGAGGCGAGGACCAAGCCTTCAAAAGTAAACGCCAAACCATGGCCGAATAATGTTTGCCACAATTTTCCAAGTGGGCCGAGCGGGCCCATGGCGAGCAGCACGTAAAATCCAAGAACGGTCGGCGGAAGCACGAGAGGCAGCGCTACGACGGCTTCCAGCAAAAACTTGCCGCGCCAATGCGAATATGCCAGCCAGTAGGCAACGGCAATCCGCCCGCCAGAAGAATGGCGGAAACGCACAAAGCAAGTCGAAGGGAAAGTAGCAGCGCGTCCATGATTATTTATTCTTCGAATCAGCCGGCGATGCAATGGCTACGGTGGCTGGGAGCGCAAATCCATACTTTGCAAATATCGCGCGGCCGGCTTCGCTCTTCACAAATTGCAAAAATGCCCGCGCCTCATCCTTGTTTTTTGCATTCTTTATAGCGATGGCGGCTTGCTCGATCGGCGGATGCATGTCCGCTGGAATATCCCAGCGTTTACCTGCTTTCATTCCTGGCGAAACGGCCAGCGATACCGCCACAATCCCCGCCTGGGCATTCCCCGATTGAACGAACTGCGCTGCCTGGGAGATGTTTTCTCCATACACCAGTTTTGCTTTGACCTGCTCGTAGATGCCGGCCTTTTGCATTGCTGCAACAGCCGCGCGGCCGTAGGGAGCGTGCTCCGGATTGGCGATCGCAATTTTTTGCACGCTGGCCTCCAGCAACGCCTTCCAACCCTCGCGAGGGAGGTCCACTTTGGTATTCTCGGGCATCCAGATTGCGATGCGCCCTACCCCATACTCATAAAGCGTTCCGGGTTCAGCGATGCCTACGGATTCCAGTTTTCTCGGATATTCGATGTCCGCTGAAAAAAACAGGTCGAAAGGGGCGCCATTCTGCAGTTGCGAGAAAAAATTTCCACTCGAGCCGTAGGAAACGTCCACTTTCGTTCCTGTGCGCTGTTCGAATTGAGCTGCAAGATCCTGCATGGCGAATTGCAAATCCGCTGCGGCTGCTATACGGATTTTTTGTTCCTGGGCTTCCGTCACAGCCTGGGCACAAAAAACAGCAAGCAGGAATGGCACAACGAGGAACGCTTCGAGCCAATGTGCTTTCCCACGAGTCACAAGTCACCAGTCACGACTCACCGCTTTACTCACACTCGCAAAATCATCACTTCCGTGGATTTAATCAGCGCTGCGGCCCGCTCACCCGGCTTCAGCCGCATCTCTTTCGCTGCGTCGGCCGTGATGATGGCAGTGATGTGCTGCTCGCCGATGGCCATGGTCACCTGCGCCAGCAATCCGCTGTACTTCAGCGAAACTACCCGGCCAATAAGCTGGTTGCGGCCGCTGATCTTCCGAAAGTTGCCGCGGCGCAGGGAAATATCTCCGCGATCCAGCTTTTTCGGAATCATGCGGTCGATTTCGCTTTCGGGCACGCGATGATGCCCGCCGGGCGTCTTCATCGTTTTGATTTTCCCGTGATAAATCCACTGTTTCAGCGTGGGGTAGCTGATTCCCAGAATTCTCGCCGCTTCGCGCGGCGGCAATAGCGCGGCTCGGTGCATCAGGCTCTCCTCAATCTGCTTCCCGGTTCGGGCTAAATCGAAATCGCTATTATAATACGATTTGATACGTTTCTTTCTATATTTTGGCGTCCCGTGGGGGCTGTTCTCTATCGCTTCAAAAGGGTCGTCGAATGGAGGATTGGAGTTCCGCGGGCTCGCGCACAGGCGAATATTATCTAGGGTGCCAGGAACTTGCTGCACCGCTGACAGTCACTGCGCTGGCGCGCGCATCATTCTTACAATGCGGTCGCGCCTAATTTCTCAGCGGCTTGCCCGTTTTCAGCGTGTGCGCTATGCGTTCCTGGGTTTTCTTTTCGCCGCAGAGGGAGACAAAGGCTTCGCGCTCGAGGTCGAGCACGTATTGCTCGCTGACGAGTTGCGGCGAAGTCAGTGGCCCGCCTGCCAGGATGTTGGCGAGCTTGCGCCCGACGTGCGCGTCGTAGTCTGTGATGTAGCCGCCGCGCTGCATCATGTGAATCACGAGCTTTGCGCCGGCCAAGAATTGTTCGCCGAGCACTTTGATTTGGGTGGTCTGCGCGCCTTCCTGCCAGCTCGCCGCAGGCGCCTTGTACCCGCCGCGCACCAACGCCAGCGCGGCTTCTTTCGCATCGCCCACAAGGCGGTCGCGATTCATGGAGACGCCGTCTTCTCGCCGCAGAAATCCCAGGTCGCGGCATTCTTCCGCGCTCGTTCCCACTTTTGCCATGGCCATCGTTTCGAATACCGGCTTCAGCGTGTGAAACAAATCCAAATCCTCGCCGCCTGCCGCGTGTTCATTGGCGCGGATGAGCATCTCCTTTGTTCCGCCGCCGCCCGGAATCAAGCCCACGCCAGTCTCAACCAGTCCGATGTAAGCTTCCGCGGCAGCTTGAATTTTCGCTGCATGCAATCCGATTTCGCATCCTCCGCCGAGCGCCATTCCTTGCGGCGCGGCAACCACCGGCTTCGGCGCATATTTCAGCGCCAGATTCACGTTCTGAAATTGCTTTACTCCCATGTGCAGCTCGTCCCATTCCTGTTCCTGCGCCGCCACCAGCATGAGCATCAGGTTTGCGCCGACGGAAAAATTCACGGCCTGGTTGGCGATGACCATGGCGTCGAAATCCGCGTCCAGGCGCTTCAAGCCCTTGTGCAGCATGGCGATCAGGTCTGCGCCGATGGCGTTCATTTTCGCGTGAAATTCGCAGCACACCACGCCATCGCCGAGATCGATCAGAGCTTGCGCCGGAATTGCGCTCGATTTCGCGGCCCGCTTCTTTCCGCGATTTCAGAATGATGATGCCCGGCGGCGTTTCGAGCGGCTTTGCCGCGCTGGTGCTCACGTCGAAAACTGTCGTCTTGCCCTTTTCCGATTCGTAAAATCCTTTCCTGCCGCTCGCCAGCACTTTTTCGATAGCAGGCGGAATCGCGCGCCCTTCTTTTTGAACTTGCGCGGCGAACGCTTTCACGCCGATCGCGTCCATCATTTCGAATGGTCCCATCTCCCAGGCAAATCCCCACTGCATCGCGTGATCCACGTCCACAACGCTATCGGAAATTTCCGGCACGCGCCGGGCAGCGTACAAACACATTTCCGATAGCCCGCCCCAGATGAATTGCTGCGCTTTGTCGCCTTTTTGTCCTTCAAGTATCGGGCCTACCAGAGCGCGCAGTCGCTCACGCGTGTCCTCAATTGCTTTTCCCATTTCGAGCGAAGCGAATTTCGCCTTCTGCCGTGGCCGATATTCCATGGTGTTGACGTCCAGCGTCAGGATTTCTTTTTCGCCCTCGCCTTTCACTTTCTTGTAGAATCCCTGGCCGGTTTTGTCGCCCAGCCATCCGCGCCGCGCCATCTCTTCAACCAGCGCGGGCACCTTGTACATTTCGTGCGACTCATCGTTTGGCGCGGTTTCGTAGATGTTCTTCACCACGTGGACCAGCACGTCCAGCCCAACGAGATCGGCCGTGCGAAACGTCGCGGACTTCGGCCAGCCCACCGCCGGCCCAGTGCACGCATCCACTTCTTCGATGGTCATGCCCAGCGTTGCCATCAGCCGGATGGCGTTCAGCATCGAGAATGTTCCGATGCGATTGGCGATGAAGTTGGGCGTATCCTTGGCAACTACCACGCCTTTGCCGAGCCTGCGGTCGCAGAATTCGCTGAGCGTTTCGATCACGTCAGGCGATGTTTTCGGCCCGGGAATCACCTCCACCAGCTTCATATAGCGCGGTGGATTGAAGAAATGAGTCCCGGCCCAGTGCTGCTGGAACTCTTCGCTCATCGCTTCGGCGATCAGGTGAACGGGCAATCCGGAAGTGTTGGTGGTTACAATCGCGCCAGGCTTGCGGAATTGTGCCACGCGCGACAGCAATTTGCGTTTGATCTCGAGATTTTCCGCCACAACTTCGATGATCCAGTCGGCTTCGGCGCAACGCGCCAAGTCATCCTCAAAATTTCCGATCGACACTCGTTCCGCCAGCGCCGGCGTGAAAAACGCCGCAGGCTTGGATTTTTTCGCCGCCTCGAGCCCCGCGCGCACAATCTTGTTGCGTTCCGCGGCCGGCGCCTCGGGCTTCAGATCCGGCGGAACGATATCCAGTAAAATGCATGGGAGGCCCGCATTCGCCAGATGCGCCGCGATACGCGAACCCATGGTTCCCGCGCCCAACACTGCTGCCTTCTCGATTCGACGTTTCATGGCTTGCCTTTTCCGGAAATTAAGACGAGGGGACAGGTTACAAAACCGCTATCCCCTGGTCAAACGGACTATGGCCCCGCGGTAAAGGCCGCGTTACAGTAAGGTAAGAATGAGCCCTCGCAAAGTAACAGAAGATATCGGCTGGCTCCAAGTCCGCCAAGAGAAAAGTTGCGCTCTCTGGCGCTGCCCGAAGATCGCAAATCCAAGGAACGTCCGCGCGTTGGCCTGGCGCTTGCGGGCGGGTTTGCGCGCGGCATTGCGCATATTGGCGTCTTGCGCGATATTGCGCGAGGCCGGCATACCCATCGATGTGGTCGCGGGCACGAGCGTTGGCGCGCTCATAGGCGCGGCTTTTTGCGCGGGAACGCCACTCGAGGAAATGGAGCGCATCGGCGCGACCACTACCTTCACCGACTTTGGCCGCTGGACGCCGTCCTGGCTGGGCCTGGCCACCAATCAGCGAATGGAAAAATTTCTCGCCCGATTCACGCCGGTGAAGACCTTCGAGGAGATGGCCATTCCCCTGGCGATTGCCACGACAGACATCAATGCCGGCGTCTCCGTCTACTACACGCGCGGCCCGGTTGGCTCTGCCGTTGCGCGCTTCTTGCGCCTATCCCGGGCTCTTCGTGCCCATTCAATTTGAGGGCCGCACATTGTGGATGGCTTTCTGACCGCGCCGGTTCCCGTAGAAGGCGCGCTGCTGCTCGGGGCGGACATCGTCATCGCCGTCTATCTCGAAGCCGGCAACATCGAACAACCTCGCACCTTCACCGATGTCCTCAGCCGCTCATTCACGATCATTCAGCGCCACACCGACCTCAGCTGGCGCCAGCAAGCAGACGTGATCATCGAGCCGGACGTTACACCATTTGTCTGGGATGACTTCACCAAAACGCCGGACATGGTCGCGGCGGGAGCCGCGGCTGCTTTGGCCGCTCTGCCGGAAATTCGCGCAGCCATCAACGGCGAAGAGCGCGACTCCGCCGCATAGCCCGAGCCACTGGCCAGTTCTATCTCCGGCCTGAACGGCTATTGCGGACTACTCTCGCGAGACCTGCACGATGATGGGTTCACCCTCGCCTTTGCCTCGCTGCGTGAGCCACGCGCCGAGTCCTGCGGCAAAACGCTCAGGCGTCAGCCGGAAGCTGGCTTGGACTTGGCCGTCAGCCACGGGAAGCGTGTCGTCGAAGTCCGCGGAATTTGTGAAATTGCGCATGCAGAATTGATCGAGCCACTCGAGGGGGCAGGCGCGGCTCTCGCCGCGAATGACGACATTTACTTTGAATTTTTGCGCGTACACGGCGCCATCATAACATTGCGGCGGCCTCGTTTTGGCGGGACTAACTAACTACGAAGCGCGCGGGCGCTTGACGCTGTGCGCCAGACCAAGCTGTTCCAGGGTCCAGATGAAGTACCAGCCAATGTCCGTTTGCCACCAGCGCAACCCGAGCGCGCGGAGCCTGCGTGCGAATGATGGTTGGCGTGCCAGTTCTCGCCCCACGCCGTAATTTGGAAGGGACCAAGCCACCATACGTTCATGCTGGAGTCGTCGCCGCCTTCCTTGGAATGACCAAGGTGCGTGAGGCTATTGACGAAGCATTGCATGTGCAGCGTATAGACCAGGCGAATTGCGCCGAGCCAAAAGAAACCCATCCAGCCGAGGCCGAGCAGAAGTCCGGAAAAGATCGAGAGAACAATGACGGGGGTTTCCAGCTTGCCCCACGCCGTGTACATGCCGCGGGTTAGTTCGGGAGCCCAGCGATTTTTGTCCGCAGGTTGCGTTTGATATAGCCAGCGCAAGTGCGCCCACCAGAAGCCGCCTTGCTTCGGGCTGGAGATGTCGTCCGGCGTGTCCGTCACGGAATGATGCAACCGATGGTATGCGACCCAGCTCGCGGGATGGCCAGAGCCATTAAACACCGCCCAAAAAATAAGCGCCTGCTCGATAAACTTGTTGGTCTTAAGCGTTTTGTGGGCCAGCATGCGGTGATAGCACACTGTCGTGCCGAGCCCGCCGAACGCGATAAACAGGATCGCCAGGCCAAGAACTTTGAGGCTCGGCAAAGGAAACAAGAATCAATCCAACGACCGCCAGCACGTGAATGATTACGAGGTACGCGAAGACGCCTTCCTTGCCATGGACTGGTTTCCAAAATGGGCGTTCCCACGGACGTGCTTCCTGTGTGGCGGCTAGTTCCATGATCTCTCCGGCGATCTACTTAGTTGAATGCGTGAATGCCTGGTGTGTCGATCCTGATAGGCAAGCATAACAATACCATTTTCCGGATGAGGAGCGTAGCAATGTCTGTTCAAATCTGGACACCAAAGAAGAACGGGTCTCTTGGCAGTTTCTCATGCGTACTTGGCAGGATCCGCGCACACGCCGGTGCCGCGTCAATGCTGAAAATTGGTACAGACCTGCGCTTTTCCTCCAGGCGTATGGCTAAGCTGAAAATCAGAAGAACACTCTGTTCTAGGCTAGACGGGAACTGAGAGGAGGGAGCGATTCGCTCTGCACAGTAGAAGTCATGAAGTGTGCGGCCATTAAGAAGGGAAGGGCAGGAAAGTCCAACTTATCTCTTGAGATCTCGAAGCACATCATTGAGTTCCCCAAGGTCCGAGTCGAGCCGGTAAAACCCTTGGCGCCAGCTCCCGCTTGTCTCTTCCGCCGCGAATTTCAGAACGGCAAAATCTCCCGGACCGGATTGGCTGTCAGACAGGCTGGGAAAGTTTTCGCCAAAAAAAGTGACTGAGTGCTTGCTAACAACCTGTTCGCATTCATTCAAGGAAAGCACAGCTCGCAGCATTCCTTGATTCTTCGCGTGCGGTTGGCAGAAGTAGAGATTGGGCATACCCTTGCATTATCGTCGGCAAACAAGGGAAAACCTGAATAGTACGGAGGTTCTTTTATTAGAGTGAAATGTTACCTAGATGCCATCACCTCGCAATTGCGCTCGGCCGTTTCTCCCTTACTTTCGCCAATAATTGCGTTTTTTGGCCCCGCACCTGCTTAACTAAAGGTAGAATCCCGCGACCGTTACCAGGGGTGAATTCGTGGAAGACGAGCGACGGCGAACTCCCGATTGCCATTCATTGCAACCGTTGAGGTCATCGAAAAGGGGGCACAAACTGGGTATTGCCGCACGCGTGACGGAGCTGAGTCTCTACGGATGCTACGTGGAAATGTCCAATCCACTCGCAAAGGGAACGCAGGCGCTGCTCAAGGTCTATTCAGAGGGGAGATATTTCGAGACCCAAGGCATCGTGGCCTATTCCCAGCCGGACCAAGGGCATGGGCGTAGGCTTCCAGAATGTGAATCCGCACTATTTGACCGTTTTGAAACAGTGGCTCATCGAGGCCGCCCAGGCGAAATTTGGGAAGAAGGCACTAAGACTAGCTTATCCGCGCGACCAGCGATTATTAGAACTTACTTACGCTGCGCCCAGGCCAAGCCGTCCGGCCCATTCCCCGTTGCGATTTTGCCCACCACTTCAAGCGTCTTCAAGTCGATCACCGCAACGGCGTTCTCGCCGCTGAGCGCCACGTAGGCTTTCAAGCCGTCCGGCTGAACCACAATGCCTTCCGGTCCCCGGCCCAATTTCAGTCTCGTGCGCACTTTTCTTGTAGCCGCATCAACGATGACCAAACCGGCCCCTCCATCGTCTGAGATGAGCACCAGCTTTCCATCGGGCGTGAACTTGAGCCGGTTCGAACGATTGGTCTCCCAGGTCCAGTGTCGCCGTGACTTTTTTCGTGCCCACGTCGATGATCGAAACGCTGCCGCCTCCGGAATTCGCCGCCCACACTTCTTTGCCGTCCGGAGAAAGATCAAATCCCTCCGGCCCTTTGCCAACGGGTATGGCCGTGACATTCCAGCCGTTGCGTCCGCCGCCCGGCTCGATCTCGCAGATCGTGTCCGACCCAATGTTCGAAGTAAAAATCGTCTTTTGAGTCTTTCGAAACGGCAATCATGTGCGTAACGTTCTGCCCAGTTCCAAGCACCCAATCCACCTGATTCGCCGCGGGATCGTAACTGCCAATCACTTTGTTGGCTTCCGCCGTGAAGTACACCTTACCGCCGGCAAACGCGAGGCCGTGCGGCGCCTGCAGAGGTCCAAGATCCACCGGGGCCATCGCCTTCTGAGCCGAAAGATCGACCACCGAAATCGTTTTCTTGGCACCACGTTGATCGGCGTAGTTGGAGATGTAAGCGAATTTTCCGTCGTCGGAAACGACCACCTCATGAGGAGCGCTCCCGGATGGCACCCGGCCCACAACTTTCAAGGTGGCCGGATCGACGATAGCCAATTTTTCGTCGCTCTTCTCAAGGACGAGCAGTGCCGGTGATGGTGATTGGGCCATCGCACAGATTGCCGATGCTTGAACCGCTGCGAAACACACAACCAACCCGCCGATAAACCTTCGAGTCTTCGAAAATTTAGTCATTGCACGCCTCCCCCTGGATGCGTAGGGAGGATACCACTTCAGGATTTCGGAGTGGACCAGCCAATGGAATGATCGGCGGGATTTCTCTATGGCCGCCGCCTGCTATAAAATCTTAACGACTTGCTGGCACACGGAGGCAGAATTGAAATTCGCGAAAATCGTCTTCTGGATCGCGGGCATCTGGGGCTTGGTGGTTATCACCCCGCTCTATTTCCTGTTTGACCTCATCGGGCAAAAGGATCCTCCCCCCATCACGCATCCCGGATTTTTCTATGGGTTCGTGGGTGTGGCCCTGGCCTGGCAGGTCGCGTTCTGCTTCATCGCCACAGACCCGGCACGCTTCCGGCCGCTGATGATTCCTTGTGTGCTCGAAAAAGCGACCTACGCTATTGCGGTGGTAACTTTGGTCTTGCAGAGCCGCATGCACCCTTCAGACTTGGTCTTTGCTGGCACAGACTCCCTGCTCGGCGTTTTCTTTGTGATTGCTTACTTCAAATCCCCGCCTCGGTCATCGGGGCTACATCCGGACGCGGAGATTCCCCGTACATAGTGTAGGAGGGCAGGTAGAGATTGGTCCTTTGGGATGCCGAGGGCAGCTCCCGTGATACCAGTCAAAATTGTTCACCTTTATTTAGCTTGACTGTTGACCGCAATCGGAGGATACCAGTTATGCCACAGCCCCGGATTGAGGGACGGGGTTTTAAGCCAGGGCGCGTCCGCGACCCTGCCCTCCCCAATCTATGGAGAAGAATTCTCAAACGGACGAATTGTCTGCGCGGGGAATAAATTCGGGCGCGAGCAGGTCTTTAGGGTCAACTGCAATTGGGGGTATCTCTGCGTCAACCGGATCCCGGAGGATCAAGCAAAGGCTGTGAAGTTCGCTGTTCGGGTTGGTCTGTGCCTGCGCGAATCGTTTGGGTTAACGCGCCGTCTAAGATGGACGGAAACGTTCGCCATTTTAAAAAGGGCAACACCTTGCGGGGATTCAAAAAATCCGTGACTCGCTCACCATCCCAAGAAGCGCTTCCCGCGCGAGTTTATGATCTTCACGGCGGGCAATCCGCCGGAAGGGCAGCAGTAGCTTCAAAATAAACAGGAGGTCGGAGAGGGAAATGACAAAGACGAATAAATTCCTGATTACTGGCGCGGCGCTTGCGGGCTTGCTCGCGGGAACCGGAGCCAGCATTCATGCTTCGAATCTGCTCACCGGGGCCAAGGCTTCGGCCATGGCCCAGGATCAGGAGAAAGACCAGAAGGCCGACAAAAAGGTGAAGGAAAAGCACGCCTGTAAGGGCCAGAACTCTTGTAAGGGCAAGGGCGGCTGCAAGGCGAGCGACAACGGCTGCAAAGGCAAGAACTCTTGCAAGGGCAAGGGCGGCTGCGCGACCGATGGCTCCAAGATGCCCGCCGAGGAAAAGAAGCCCTCGTAAGGCCTGTTACCCGCTCGCGCTTTACTACAGATGGAGGGCCGGTGGCTTGATTTCACTGGCCCTTTCGTCTTTCCCCTTTTGTGTTTTCACTACCCGGAGATTTGCATGGCAGCGAACCGCTTCAATGGATTTACGGACTACGGCATCGGCATCGGGCTGCGCGCCCCGCATTACCACCACATCCTCACGCGCAAGCCGGTTGTCGACTGGTTCGAAATCATTTCTGAAAATTTCATGATCGATGGCGGGCGGCCGCTGCACATCCTGGATCAGATCCTGGAGCAATATAAAGTCGTGCAGCACGGCGTCTCCATGTATTTCGGCTCCGCGGAAAAACTGAACCGCGAGCACCTTCGCCGGCTGAAAGATCTCGTCAAGCGCACGAAAACGCCGTGGCTGACCGATCATCTCTGCTGGGGCAGCGTGGATGGGCGATACACGCACGATCTGCTGCCCATGCCGTACACCTTCGAGGCCGCGCGAATCACCGCGCAAAAAGTGCGCGAAGTGCAGGATTTTCTCGAAATTCCCATCGCCGTCGAAAATGTGAGCAGCTACGCGGAATATCACGATTCGGAAATGACCGAGTGGGAATTTTTGAATGAAGTCGTCGAGCGCGCGGACTGCGGCATTCTGCTCGACGTGAACAATATCTATGTCTCTTCGCAGAATCACAGTTTCAATCCGCTCGATTACATCAACAGCGTTCCCGCGGAGCGCGTCGCGCAGATTCACATCGCCGGGCACTCGAAATACCGCAAGTACATTCTGGACACGCACGACCACCCGGTCATCGATCCCGTCTGGAAGCTTTACGAGCGCGCCATCCAGCGCGCCGGCCATACCGCAACGCTCCTCGAATGGGACGACAGCATTCCTTCCTTCCAGGAAGTTCACGACGAAGCGCTGAAAGCCAATAAATTCTTGCGCGCCACCGTCTTGGCGGAAGCCGTATGAAATTGATGCAGCTCCAGCGCACCATGGCTCGAGCCGTGATGCAGCCGCTCACTTCTTCCGAACGCATGCAGCGCCGCGCTCCGGACGGCGGCCCGATGAAGCGCTACGCATCGCGCTTCATCAAGCCGAACGACCGGCTCACTTCTTTCGAGCGTCTCGAAATTTACAATCGCCAATACTGGTTTCGCGTGCTCTCCGCGCTCATCGAGGATTTCCCTGGCTTGCGCGCCGTTCTCGGTGAGCGCCGGTTCGACGCCATGGCCAAGGCGTATCTCATCGCCAATCCGTCGCGTTCGTTTACGCTTCGCAATCTTGGCTCGCGCATGGAATCGTGGCTGCGGAAAAATCCCAAGTGGGCCGGCCCGAATCAAGCTCTTGCGCTGGATATCGCGCGACTTGAGTGGGCGGACATCGAAGCCTTCGACGGAAAGGCCGAAGCCGGCGTTGCGCCAGGAAGATCTTTCGAATGTGGATGGCGCGAAACTGAAGCTGACGCTGCAGCCGTACGTGAGGCTGCTGAGTTTTCGCTATCCCGTCGACGATCTTCTTCTCGAAGTGCGCAAAAACGACGAGGACACGGATTTCGCCAGCAATACTTTTTCGGAGCGCCAGAAACGCAAGCGCGTCCGCGCCGTCGCGAAATTGAAGCCCGCGCAAATTTTCCTGGCGGTCCATCGTATCGACTACTCCGTTTATTTCCGCAGGCTCGACCAGGAGGAATATTCCATTCTCACCTGCGCTGCAGCGCGGCAAAACTCTCGGCGCTGCGATTGATGCGGCTTTTCGTAAAAGCGCGGTTGCGTCCGGAACAACGCCCCGTGCAAGTCCAGACTTGGTTTCAGACTTGGGCCGCCCTTGGCTGGTTTTGCCGTCCGGAGAAAAAACGCGCGGCGCGTTGAAACTTGTTATAGAGTTGCGCATCACATTTCCAGCGAAATTCTGGCGGCTGGCCTCCCATGAACAAACTGCTGACGACACTGCGCACGTGGCACGGCAAGTTTTTCCACTTCGTTGATTATCTCCAGCATCCGTTCCTGCTGTTCGTGCGGCTGTATTGGGGAATTCAGCTGATGCAGAGCGGCTGGGGCAAGCTGCACCATCTCGACAAAGTGACGGACTATTTTACTTCGCTCAATTTGCCGATGCCTGCGGCAGATGGCCGTTTTCATTTCCTGCGTGGAACTCTTTGGCGGCCTTTTCCTCGCGCTGGGCCTGCTCGCGCGCGTCACCTCGCTTGTTCTGACTGTGAACCTGATCATGGCTTACGTCATCGGCGACCGCGAGGCGTTGCTTTCCATTTTTTCCGATCCGGACAAATTCACCGCGGCGGCGCCCTACGTATTTCTCGTTGCCTCGCTCATCGTGTTGCTGTTTGGGCCGGGAATTTATTCCGTCGATGCGCTCGCGAACAAAGTGTTCTGGAAGACGGAAGTCGCAAACCAAGACTCCCGGTTAACATTTCGCTCAGATCGTTCACTCCTGAATCTTGCAATTGGGATAGGATGGATTTTGGGCACTCATGGTCCGAATGGACTCTACCCTTGGCTTCCGCAAACGCGCTTTCTCCCGGTATTGGCCTTGCTTCTTTCCTTCTCTCTTCTGCTTTACTCCTCTTCCGCAAAGGCGGCTGACGTGACTTCGACGGTGGTGATCGGCGGTTCGCGAATTGACGTGACCATTGATTCGAGTGAAGCGCCGCTCTCGCAAACGGATGTAATGAAGTGGGTGCAGTCCGCCGCGGAATCCGTGACCGCTTATTACGGCCGCTTCCCTGTTCCTCATTTGACGCTCCGCGTAATTTCGTTTGATGGAAATGGAGTGCGGCACGGGATGACGTGGGGGCGCGGTGGCGGGCTGATTCGTATTTCTGCCGGTAGCAAAACGTCGGCAGCGGACTTTGCGGACGACTGGATGCTGACGCACGAAATGCTGCACCTGGCGTTTCCGTCGATGGCGGATGAGCACCACTGGATCGAAGAGGGTCTTTCGGTGTATGTCGAGCCGATTGCGCGGATTCGCGCAGGCCATTGGACGGCGCTTGCAATGTGGCACGACCTGGTGCGCGACATGCCGAAGGGCGAGCCGCAAGAGGGCGACGCAGGATTGGACCACACGCACACGTGGGGACGGACGTACTGGGGCGGCGCGTTGTTTTGCTTCGTGGCGGACGTGGAGATTCGCAAGCAGACGAAAAACAAAAAAGGATTGGAAGACGCGCTGCGCGGGATTCTCGAAGCGGGCGGCGACATTCGCGAAGACTGGGATTTGGAAAAAGCGCTGAAAACCGGGGACCACGCTGTGGGCTTGGAGGTGTTGGAGAAATTGTATGCGGAGTGGAAGGACAAGCCAGTACAAGTGGATCTGCCTGCGATGTGGAAAGAGTTGGGCGTCGAGGCAAACGGAGGAACGGTCGTGTTGAAAGAAGATGCGCCACTGAGCGCGGTGCGGCGAGCGATGGAGATGGGCACTCCGGGCGCGAAATCGCGCGGCAGGCCGACGTCGTCTGGCGCAGGCGGGCCGAAGAAAGACTCGGCTTCTGCGAACCGGCCTTTTGCGGTGTTTGCCGGACGGACCGCACGATCGGACTGAGTTGGTTAACCGTAATCTGGTTAACCATAACGCCCCCCTCCCTCAGGGTTTTTCGTAAGTGTTGATTCTGAACAGTTTTAAGTAATTTGGAATGAACACTTGCAGAAGTGCAGATTCTAAAGGAGTTAGGACAAACATTATCGGACTCGCAGTATTGGGAGCCGAAGAAGCTGACAGTTGGCGCTTCAAAACGGAAAGTAGGGAGAGAAGAAGAATCTAACGCTGATACGCTGAGGGGACGGAGGCCTCGCTGGCAGGGTTGGGTTGCCGCGCGGCGATGCAGGCTGACTATCACAACTTATGTTACCAGATACGCCAATGCTCTGTCAAGTGTTTACTGAAACGCTATTCGAATCAATTGTGGAAAAGTGTGGAAAAAAAGATGCCACTTGCGATCCCTCCGTACGGACGCCCCACTAATTGAGTGCCGGCATTACAGTCTATTTTTCCAATAGCCCGGCCGACGCCGGCCATGCGCTATCGCCAGGATCAAAACAGCTCCCTTCGATTCTCGGTAAATCACCAGGAACGGAAAACAAGGGAGCTTGACCTTGCGGGTGCCGCGTTCGGAAAGAGGCCAGCGTTGCGGAGCGTCGAAGATACTGTCGATCACCTGATTGAGTTCAGCGAGAAATCTTGTTGCAGCCAAGGGACTGCGCTCGCGGTACCAGCGCACGGCATCCTCGGCTTCCGCAACGGCAGCCGGATGGAAGGTGAATTGGGCAGCGATCATTCGAGAGCAGAAGAGAGCCGACGCCGGGCGTCGTGGAGCGAAATCGGCTTGAGGTTGCCAGAGTCAATGTCAGCCATGCGCCGGGTCACTTCTTCGTCCCAGGCCGCTTCCACGGATGGATCCTGGGTTTCGTCCAGACTCTCAATGAGGGAACCCGCAAGGTCGGCGCGTTCCGTCACGGGAAGAGCGAGAGCCTTTTTCAGAAGTTCTGCCGCTTCTCGAGTCATAAAATGGATTGTACCTCGAAAAAACGCAGGGGTGGGAACTGTCTAAAAGAGCACGAGCAGCGCGGGTGAAGAGAGTTGGGGACGGAGAACGATCAAAGACCGTCCCTGCTGAAAACCGCAGGGATGCGGCGCCCGGCATTATGATGGAATGCTACCTTTCTGCAGCTAAGTCTAGCTGTACAGTAGCGTTACTGAGAGAGTAGACACGTCAGGATCAATGGGCAACCCGGAGAGAGCATCTAGGGAGCAGAGATTTCTCCCTTCCAGACTGACAACTTTGCAAAAGCAAAGTGGAAAGAAAAAGCGCCGGCCTGCTGCGGGCGAAATGACGGTGAGGCATCGGTGAAAAAGTGATGAAGAGGAGATTCAGCCGGCGGGATGCGATTCGAGGGCTTGCGGCGGCGGGAGTTGGAACGGCTGCGTTGGGACTGTATACGTGGCGCGTGGAGCCGCACTGGCTTGAGTTCACCTATCCAGTGCTGCCGATTTTGGGGCTCCCGCGCGAACTCGAAGGGCGCGCACTGGCACAACTCAGCGACTTGCACATCGGCCCTCAGGTGGATGATGAATACATCGTGAAAACCTTCCGGCGGGTGCGCGAACTGGCGCCCGACTTTGTCGTCTACACAGGCGATTGGATTACCTACCGAGGGCCGCAGCAATTCGAGCAACTTCGCCGCGTTTTGCAGCATGCGCCGCACGGGCGCATGGGGACCCTGAGTATTCTTGGCAACCACGATTACGGATTCCAATGGAAGATGGAGAACGTCGCGGATACGGTCGTGGATATCGCACGCGAGGCGGGGATCAAAACACTGCGCAACGAAGCGATGCGCATCGCGGGACTGCAATTCATCGGGCTGGACGATCTTTGGGGACCGCGATTTGACCCCGCGAAAGTCCTCGCGGAGAAAGGCGAGGAGGCTTCGACAGTGGTGCTATGCCACAACCCGGATACGGCGGATCGCCCTGTTTGGGGCCGCTATCCGGGCTGGATTCTTGCTGGACATACCCATGGAGGCCAGTGCAAGCCTCCCTTCCTCCCGCCGCCGCTACTGCCAGTGAAAAATAAACGATACGTGGCAGGCGAGATCGAGTTGACGGAGAATCGGCGGATGTATATCAGCCGAGGAGTTGGCCATTTACTGCGGGTTCGCTTCAATGTGCGGCCCGAGATTGCGATTTTTCAACTGAAACGGGCGGGAGATTGAACCCCGGCGCGAACAGGTTGCTACGAGTTAGTTGGCGAGGCAGACCTGGCGCGTGACGTAGTTGCCGGGGTTGGAGCCTTCGAACGGAATTTGGAGAGTGTAGCCGGTTTCCGTTTTGTCGAGCTTCAGGCCAGCAGCCTGGAGCTTGGGAAGCGTGGTGATGATTTGTAGCGGGTAGGTCCGGCCGGCGAGGCCGGCCAAGCTCACTTGAACAAGGCAATTCGGATTTTGCGTGTTGGATTGCGCGTCGAGAATTTTTAGAGACGAGGTGGGCTCGCCGGGTTGGGGATGCGGCGTTGGCGGGACAATGCCGATGCCTCCGCTGTAATCGACGGTAAAGGTGAGTTGCTGCGATGCACGAAGCGCGACCGGCGCAATTTCGACGCGAATGAAACTGCCAAACTCACGAACCGAAAATTTTACCGGCTTGCCATCGACCTGAACATTCGTCACGTGCGCGGCCGCCGGCAGCGAAGGCGCTAGGCGTGCCGTAACTGGAGAGTTTCCTTCGTATGTGATGCGCAAAATGGTTTGCGATCGCTGCTGGAGAACTTCGCCGGAAAGATGGCCATCGCCGATAGCGTAGCGCCGGAATCGCAAGAACGGCCAGTCCGCGGGCAGATTCGGCGAAAACGAGACTTGGAGCGCGCCGTCCGGCCCGCTCGACGGTCCGTGTGCCTCCAACCCGAGCACGCCGCGCACAGCGGGCAAGATTACGCCATCGGAGGAAAACAACTGATGAGGCACGGCGAACTCACCGGGAAGATAGCGGTCTCCATTCATCAATTCCGGAACCCCGCCCGGTGAGGAAAGTCCGGTGAGTTGCGCGATGCTGCTCCAAATGGAAAAACCGGATAGCGGAAGCCCGTGTCGATATTGCGCCCAGGCCGCGAATCCGCTCATGAACGGCCATGCGGTACCGTTGTTGTAACTGAGGGGATCGTAGAGAGGATGAGCATTGGAGAGCCAGCGCACGCCCCAATCCGTGGCAAGGTCCGGCTTCGCAAAAACAGCCGCCGCAGCAGCGGCTTGCTGCGAATCCAGTTGATTGGAGAGCGCAAGGAGCACGCCGGGCCACACGCCATTCAAATCCGTGCGACGGCCATCGGCGGAAATACCAAATGTGAAGGCATGCTGTTCGGGATTCCACCAGTTTTTTTGCAGCGAGTCGCGCGCCTTGGCGGCACGCTGGGTGGCGTCCTGGGCGAGCGATTTGTCTTCTTTCGCGGCGGACATCGGGGCCATGGCTTCGAGAGCGCCGATCCAGAATCCTTCGAGATAAATGTCCTTCACAACTTTTCCGCGAAGCACGCCGACCTCGACGGCGGCGAGGCCGGCTTTTGTGTTGTCCATCAGACCGTCGTCAGGGGTGACCGTGGAAAGGCAATAGGCGTAGGCTTGCTTGGCTGATTCCCAGAATTCATTAAGAAATTTCGCATCGCCTGTGCGGCGCCAATATTGGCCAAGCGAATAGAGATACATCGGCGTGCTATCGGCGTGGTAGTAGGCGTAGTGAAATTTTCCAAACCAATCCAGCAGATCGACGCTCTGGGTCATTTCATGCATGATCTTGCCGTCCGCGCGCTGGCGGGCCTTTAAAAAACGCAGTGCTTGCCGCGCGCCATCGAGGTCGCCGGCATCCTCCAAAGCCCAGGAGGACATCATGGCGTCGCCGCCAAACCACCAGTCAAATCCAGGTCTTTCGCCCACTCCCGAAGGTCCGTAGCCGGCGATCAATCCGCAGCCGTATCGAGGATGACAGACCCAGCCGGAATCCAGCGTAAGTTTTGCCCAAAGAAAGTCTTGGTTGAGATTAGGATCAGGCGATTCGAAGGACAAAGTGCGATCGAGAAATTGGCGATAATGTTCGACACGCTGTTGAAAAAGTTCCGCGGAGCGAGCCAGCACATCGTGATAGACGGCGCTCGCTTTTGCTTCGCTTTCCATGCTGAGAGCCATCACCAGCGGAGGAAGCATGGAGCGAGACTTGCCAGGCGTGAAGCGCATTCGCAGCAGCTTCTCGCCGGCAGCAAGCTGGTGATCGGTGAACTCCGTGTATGTGCTGATACCGGGAGAACCGACCAGCGCTGTCGGACCTTCGGTGGCATCAGTCAGAGCGAGCGCTTTTTCCTTCGCGAGCCAGGAGCTGTGCTGGCCGCCAAAGCTCGCCGGCCACATGGGCTTGAAATCCGGCACGAAGGCGGCGGTGATGTCGAGCGGCTTCGAGGAATCCACCTCGAAATAGATGACGACAGCGGGTTCGTCGAGGGGCGTCCAAATAATTTCGCGGACTGAAAAGTTGGGATGCACGTAGACGAAGAGTGGTGGATTCCGGCCGCGTAACTACCTGGCGAAGCAGCGTCTCGCCGCGGACCGGCTCCAATTGCCCTTCTTGCTGAAATTCGAGCCGAAAATTGTGCAGGAGCTTGATGGGATAAATCCAAGCTTCGAACTGGCCGTCTTGCCTGCCGAACACCGCTGCTTTCCGCCCGGTGGCATCGAAAAAACGGAGAGGTTGCGGCGAATCGCGCAAGACCACACCACTTTCCGGCAGATTGGCCGGCAATCGCTGCTCCTGCGCCGCAATGGAATTTGGGCAGAAGAAAATAATCCCGCGATCAAAAGCAAGTAGCCGAACACTTCCATGGGCCGAGGAAAGAAAGAACGTTTCGATAGATGAAAACAAACTTCTGCGCGGTTTTCATTGCGGAGCTCTCAGACAATGAGTTAGAGCGACGATTTCGCCACAATGCGAGGGAGAGTCTATATCAAATCTGAGCGGCGAGAAGCGATTCTGTGGCGATGAGTCAACGGGAAGATGCAATGCTAGAGTCCCAGCGCGAGCTACGCTTTGTGGCGGAAGGAAACGTTGACAGGCGGAGTGTCTTCGCTCTCGAAATCGGCCGGGCCGGGATGCACGGCGTGGAATTCGGGGCGGGATTCGAGAAGGCGGACGCAGCGGTTCCAGCGCAGGATGCTGTCGTCATTGCCGGCGGGACGGATTTTTTCGGCTTCGGCGAAACAGCGCAGCGCTTCTTCGATGAGCGGAAGGAGAACGTGAGCGGAACAGCCGGAGTGGAGCTGGGCTTTGGCGCGGCGCTCGTGGAGAAGTCCGGTGTAATAGTTGCGCTCGTAGGGATCGCGGAGAGATTGAAAGATGGACTGGACTTCCCCGTAGCGGTCGCCTGCGGCGCCTGTGAATTGATCGGTGATGGCGAGGCCGAGCATGCGGCGAGCGAGCTGATGATCGGGATCGACGGCGAGGATATCGCGGCAGATGGATTCCGCTTCCTCGGGTTCGTTAAGGTAGCGGTAGAGTTCGGCTTTGGCGAGGGCTTCGGGAATGCCGGCCTTGGAGATGGATTTGAGTTGGTGTGGCATGGGACCTCCGATGATTGCGCGAGGTAAAGGAAGTAGAGGAGGTAAAGGAATTAACGGAACAGAACGATTTCCGCTTACGTGTTCCTCCACTGCTTTAGAAGACCCGGGAGCATGATACCTGAGTTCGGCGCACGGACGAACATCGAGTGCCAATGGAGGCATGAAGACTGGGCTGAGAAGAGCACAACTTGATGGTATCCGCTGCCACCTACTTGCCGAGGAATTTGCGGAAGAGCATGGTCAGCGGATCATAGAACTGGTCGACGACGCGCTCCTTGAGCGGAATAATGGCGTTGTCCGTGATGTGAATTTCTTCGGGGCAAACTTCGGTGCAACATTTCGTGATGTTGCAGAGGCCGATGCCGAGCTCGTCCTTGAGCAGGCCGGTGCGATTGAGGCCGTCAATGCGGATGCATTTCGAGACCAGCGACGCGGACGAAAAAACGCGGGCCGCCAAATTTTTTCTTTTCGTCATGCTCGCGAAGGACGTGGCAGACGTCCTGGCAAAGAAAGCATTCGATGCACTTGCGGAATTCCTGCACGCGGTCGACATCGATCTGGGAAATTTTCCAGTCTGTGTTGGGGTGAGGCCGGAACGCGGGAATTTTTTTGTTGACCGTGTAATTCCAGGAAACGTCCGTCACAAGATCCTTGATTCGCGGAAAGGATTTCATGGGCATGACGGTGATGGGCTGATCTTTCGGAAGATCGTCCATGCGCGTCTTGCAGGTGAGCCGCGGACGGCCGTTGACTTCCGCGGAGCAGGAGCCGCACTTCCCTGCTTTGCAGTTCCAGCGGACGGCCAGATCGGGCGCCAGATGGCCCTGAATGTAGTGGAGTGCGTCGAGCACGACCATGCCTGGAGCGACGGGCACGTTGTAGTCAACCGTTTGTCCGCCGGTGGCGCCTTCGCCGCGGAAGACTCGTAACGTTGCGTCAGGCATCGATGAGTTCTCCAAAATGCGCTCGGACTGCTCAGCCCGAGTTTGCTGTGAACTGCTGCCGAGTTAAAGCCCGGCGTCTATAAGATTCTCGCGACCATCGCGATTCAACAAAATCTAGTCAGCCATTACGAACTGCTTCAAATCATCGGGCATTTCCTCGACGGGAGATTCGTGGCGCTTCATTTCCCCGCCTTCGCGGACGATGATGTTGTGCTTCTTCTCCCAGACGGGATCGTAATTCGGGAAATCGATGCGGCTGTGCGCGCCGCGGCTTTCGGTGCGCGCCAGCGCGCTGAGCGCAACCGCTTCGGAAATGGTGAGCATGGATTTGAGCTCGCGAGCAAGATGCCAGCCGGGATTGAAAAGGCGCGAGCCTTCAACGCTGGCCTTTGCTGCGCGGGCTTTCAAATCTTCAAGCTCGGCGAAGGCTTTCTTCAAATCTTCTTCGGTGCGGAAAATTCCGACGAGGCTCTGCATGACTTTCTGCAAGTCGCGGTGAATCGCGTAGGGACTTTCGGCACCCGCGTTGGAAAAGGGCGCCAGAAGTTCTTTTTCGGCTTCTTCGATTTGAGCAATGGCAAGTCCAGGACTGGAAACTTTCTTGGCATGCTCCGCAGCCGCAAGACCGGCACGGCGGCCAAACACAAGCAGATCGGAAAGTGAATTTCCGCCCAAGCGATTCGAGCCATGGAGACCAGCGGCAGCTTCACCGGCCGCGAAAAGTCCGGGCACCGTGGATTGCGCGGTTTCGGCGTCGACGCGAATGCCGCCCATCATGTAATGGCAAGTCGGGCCCACTTCCATGGGGCCTTTGGTGATGTCCACGTCGGCGAGTTCTTTGAACTGGTGATACATGCTGGGAAGTTTTTTCTTCACGTATTCGGCAGGCTTATGGGAGATGTCAAGATAGGCGCCGCCGTGTTCGGTGCCGCGGCCTTCTTTTACTTCGGTGTAGATGGAGCGGGCCACGACGTCGCGCGTGGAAAGTTCCATGCGCTTGGGGTCGTACTTCTCCATGAAGCGCTCGCCGAGTTTATTGCGAAGGATGCCGCCTTCGCCGCGCACGGCTTCGGTGACGAGAAGTCCTTGCACGCCGGGCGGCCAGACCATGCCAGTGGGATGGAACTGGACGAATTCCATGTCCATCAGCTCGGCGCCAGCTTCGTAGGCGAGCGTCATGCCGTCGCCGGTGTATTCCCAGGAATTGGAAGTGACGGGCCAGGCTTTTCCAATGCCGCCGGTGGCGATCACGATGGACTTGGCTTTGAAAACGATGAAGCGGCCATTTTCGCGCCAGTAGGCGAAGGCGCCGGCAATGCGGCCGCCATCGGTGAGGAGGCGCGTGACGGTGCACTCCATGTAAACGTCAAAGCCCAGCTGCACGCCGCGGTCTTGAAGCGTGCGAATCATTTCGAGGCCGGTGCGGTCACCGACGTGGCAGAGACGCTTATACGTGTGGCCGCCGAAAGCGCGCTGAAGAATCGCGCCGTTATCGGTGCGGTCGAAGAGTGCGCCCCACTGTTCGAGCTCGCGGACGCGCTCGGGAGCTTCCTGCGCGTGAAGCTGGGCCATGCGCCAGTTGTTCAGAAATTTTCCGCCGCGCATGGTGTCGCGGAAATGGGGTTGCCAGCCGTCGGCGCTGTCGACATTGGCCATGGCGGCGGCGATGCCGCCTTCGGCCATGACGGTGTGGGCTTTTCCGAGAAGCGACTTGCAGACGACGCCGACGGAGGCGCCCTTGGCAAGGGCTTCGATGGCAGCGCGCAATCCCGCGCCGCCGGCGCCGATGATGAGAACGTCGTGCTCGCGGGTCTCGTAGCTAGTGGTCACAGGATCCTCAGGTCATGGATGGCGCCGCTGGCGACCAGGCGCACGTAGAAATCGGTAAAGCCGACGGAGACCAGGCTGCACCAGGCAAAGAGCATGTGCCGCTCATTGAGAAAACTGAGCCCGCGCCAGGCCGAGTAACGGGAGCGGCCGAATGTCGCGCAAGAAAAGCAGTCAAGTTTGCCTCCTGCGAGATGGCGGAGCGAGTGGCAAGAGAAGGTGTAAAGAGAAAGCAGGGTGACGTTCACTGTCAGAACCAGCGTGCCGACGCCGACGCCGAAGTGGCCGTCGAAGATAAAAGAGCGGACGGCGTCGTGCCAGAGAAAGAGGATGAACACGACCGCGAGGTAGAAAAAATAGCGATGAATATTTTGGAGGATGAGGGGAAACGACGTCTCTCCCCTGTATTTGCGGTTCGAGATGGTTCACCGACGGCGCAAGCAGGCGGATCGAGCAAGAAAGCCCGGTAGAGAGCTTTGCGATAGTAATAGCAGGTGGCGCGAAAACCGAGCGGACCGGCAAGGATGAGCAACGCGGGAGAAAGAGGCCACCAGTGATGTTGCGGGTCAATGAGCGGCGAATAGAAGGGAGACAGATAAGGCCCCCATTCGTAGAACTTTCCTTCAAAGGCGCGCAACGTGGCGTAAATGCTAAATCCGCCCATCAGAACGATGATGGGGATGATTTCGACCCACCAAGCATCGCGGCGCAGCGTGCTTCCAAGCCGCGATTCGGGCAAGAGGGTTGGCGAGCCAGCCATCTAGGGACCTCCAGGGTGGCAGTGAGCAAGTCAGAGACAAAAAGGTTGCAAACGGATTATATCTAAGACGCAGCGGAAGGGCTAATTCAGAGAATGGTTTCGATTTCGGCGTCAAGGGAGACATGGGTAACGGGGATGCCATTGATAGAGAATTGGACGCCCTCGGCCTCGGAAAAATGGAAGAAGCGGCTGATGTGGTAGTCCTCATCGTAGGAGGAAAATAGGCGCTCGGTTTCCGCTGGGGAGAGTTGGAATGCGGAAAGCGCGACGGGCTTGCCAAATTCACCGGCCAGGGAGAGATAACGTGAGACGAGATCGCTTAGTGGCATCATCGGGGCGCGGCGAGTAGCTTCGGTGGACATGGAAGCAGTTTTCGGGAACAAACGTAGTTTACTTCGGGAGATGAGGCAAAGGAAACAAATGAAGTTAAGGAGGTGGAGGAAGTGGATGACCAGGATTTGTCGGTTGGACTGAGGATTGGGTAAGATGATGGGCGAGATTTGAGAGCAAAGGGAGGACAGGGATATGAGTATTTCGGTGGGACAAACGGCGCCGGATTTCACGCTGCCGAATCAGGACAAGAAAGAAGTGAAGCTTGCGGATTTCGCGGGGAAGAAGAACGTGGTGCTGGTGTTTTACCCGCTGGACTGGAGTCCGGTATGCACGAACGAGCATGTTTGCCTGGTAAATGATATGAAGGCGTTCGAAACGCTGGACGCCGAAGTGCTGGGCGTGAGCGTAGACAGCGTGTGGTCACACAAGGCCTTCGCCGACAAGATGGGTATTAAGTATTCGCTGCTGGCAGATTTTCATCCGAAAGGAGCGATGAGCGAGAAGTACGGCGTGTATTTGGGTGACAAAGGGATTACGGGTAGAGCCATCGTGATCGTGGGTAGAGATGGAAAAGTGGCGTGGGTGAAGAACTACGATATTCCGGTGGTGCCGGATGTGAAGGAAGTGGCGGCGGCACTTGGGCAGGTGAAAGCGGCGACTGCCTAAGAAGAAAAAAGAAGTAAAGAAATAATAAGACAGTGAAAAAACAGAATCTGAACGCAAAGACGCAGAGTTCAGAAAGAAAAGAAGCAGAGCGGGCTGGCAATTGCCGGCCCGTTTTTTATTTGGGGCGATTACTTGCGGCCGGTAGCAGATGGAGGGGCCGAGAGAGATCGGACGAAGAGGACGAGTTGCCAGCGCTGCTCTTCGGTGAGGCGTTTCTTGAAGGCGGGCATGGGCTTTCTCCCTTCGCTGATTTCATAGAAGAGTTCCCCGTCGGTGACGCCACTCATGCGCTTGGAGTCGATGAGGCTTGCGGGCGACGGGTAGTACATGGCGGCATCGGGGCCATCGCCTTTTCCGGTTTCGCCGTGACACTGGACACATTTATCGAGATAGATGACGCGGGCGGCGGCGAGGGCTTGTGGAGTAGATTCAAGGGGATTTCTACGGAGCTTGGCTTCTTCGGGAATTTTCCATTGCCTGTTTTGATAAATCGCAAAGACTACGGAAATAGAGATCGCGGCGAGGAGAAGAACGAACAGAAGTTTGCGCAGGCGGAGAGTGCTTCGCGCATGGGCAGTCATGGGCAAGTAGAAATTTTCGCATACAGGGACGGCAGACAGAAGAAAGAAAAGCCCAACGTAAAGCGCGCGGAGACACTCAGGACGCGGCAAACACAAGAAAGTTTAGGAGGAAAGCATTGGAAGGAAGCTACTGGCCGCGGAAGATCAGCCAGAGAAGCTCGGCGTTGAAGCAGAGAATGGCGGCGGCAACGACCCATGCGATGACGGAGGTTAAGCGGGAGTTGGTGAATTCGCCCATTTTTTTGCGGTCGCCGGTGAACTGAATCAACGGGATTATGGCGAAGGGCAACTGAAAGCTGAGAACGACCTGGCTCAAGATCAGCAGCGAGGTGACTTTGCCTTCTCCGGCGATGCCGATGACCAGGACGGCGGGAAGAATGGCGATCGAACGGGTGATGAGGCGGCGCAGCCACGGCTTGATACGAATCTGCAGAAAACCTTCCATGACGATCTGCCCGGCGAGAGTGCCGGTGAGGGTGGAGTTCTGCCCGGAAGCGAGAAGCGCACAGGCAAAAAGAGTGCTTGCGAGGCTCACGCCAAGCACGGGACTGAGGAGTTTGTAGGCATCGGAGATTTCCGCGACGTTATGGAGGCCGTGAGTGTGAAAGGCTGCGGCGCCGAGGATGAGAATCGCGGCGTTAATGAAGAGAGCGAAGCCGAGGGCCAGCGTGGAATCGAAAATGGCGTAGTGCATGGCTTCGCGGCGGTCGCGAACGGAGGAGCCGAACGCGCGGGTCTGAACGATACTGGAGTGGAGATAAAGATTGTGCGGCATGACCGTGGCGCCGAGGATGCCGATGGCGATGTAAAGCATTTCGCGATTGCGAAAAATTTCCGCGCGTGGGGATGAGGCCCACGACGGCTTCGCGCCAAATCGGGCTGGCGAAAAAGATTTCGTAGGCAAAACAGCCAGCGATGGTGGCGATCAGCGTCACGACGAAAGCCTCGATAATACGGAAGCCGCGGCCCTGAAGGGCCAGGATGATCAGAACATCGAACCCGGTAATAAGCACGCCGGGGAGAAGCGGCAGGCCGAAGAGGAGTTTGAGAGCCACTGCGGAGCCGAGAACTTCCGCGAGATCGCAAGCGGCGATGGCAATTTCACAAACGATCCAAAGCGCGATAGAAGTCCGGCGGGAATAATGCTCGCGGCAAGCCTGGGCCAGATCGCGGCCAGTGGCGATGCCGAGCTTGGCGGAAAGCGCCTGAAGAAACATCGCCATGAGATTGCTGATGAGAATGACGCTGAGCAGGGTGTAGCCAAATTTCGATCCCCCGCCGATGTCGGTCGCCCAGTTGCCGGGGTCCATATAGCCGACAGCGACAAGGTATCCGGGGCCGGCAAACGCGAGGACTTTGCGAATCCACGAGGCGGTGTGAGAAACGGGGATGGTGCGATAGGCCTCAGACAGAGAGGGCATGCTCGCCGTGCGTAGCGTGGCCGGATCTAAGGAAGGGACGGGGGAAGTTTCGCCGCCGGCGACGGGTTCGGGTTCGAGTTGGGGCGGGAACGTGGGAGACATGATCCTTTTTAACTGATACTTGGTAGCTGAATTTTTGTTAACTACGGTAAATATCCATACTAAACTAACCTTAATAGATGAGCTTGTCAATAGGACTGGCGAGGATTGTTCCAGGTTCACAGGGCTTGTCGTCGAGAGCTGCCGCCTTGCGGGCGAGCGCAGGAAGTGCAGCTGTGATACCTTCGGACAAGCCGTGAAGCGAGGAGAGGGTTAAAGGGAGAAGACGATGGAAGAGCAGCGGCCTGTGCCAGGTCAAGTGCAGATCAAAGCGGATGAGAAAGAGTTGCAGGGGCAGTACAGCAATTTGGTGATGGTGCACCACAATTTAGAGGAATTCACCCTCAATTTTGTTTACATTTTCCCGAATGGAGCGCAGGGGAAGCTGCTGACCAGCGTGATCGTAAGTCCGGGGCACGCAAAGCGCATCTGGCGGGCGCTGGGAGAGAATATCTCCCGTTACGAAACGCAGTTCGGGCCAATCAAGGAAGCTCCGGAGGGCAGCGGGCAGCCGCCGAACGTAGGTTTCGTACAGTAGCACAGCGACGAGAGATTAGAGGTTAGAGGCGCGAGGCAGCGCTTGAGTGCAATGTCTTGTGCAAGCGGCGCGGCGTGATAAACTATTTGCCTGCGTTGTAGGAAGGGCCTGTAGCTCAGGTGGCTAGAGCGCGCCCCTGATAAGGGCGAGGTCGGTGGTTCAAGTCCACCCAGGCCCACCATTCCCAGGAAAACCCGGCAATCTGCATTTCGTATTACGAATTCCAGCTCACTCGTAACGCAGAGCCACCATGGGGTCCACACGCATGGCGCGGCGAGCCGGAACGAAACACGCTGCCAGAGACACCGCGACAAGAAGAGTGACAACGGACAAAAAGATGAGCGGGTTCGTCACGCTCACGCCGTAAAGCATGGTTGTGAGAAGCCTGGTCATGGCCAACGCCGCGATGATTCCCAGCGCGACGCCCGCCAGAACGAGTTTCAATCCTTCTCCCAAGATCAGCCGCAGCACATCGACCTGACGTGCCCCGAGCGCCATTCGCACGCCGATCTCCCGGGTGCGCTGCGAGACCGCGTAGGAGATTACTCCGTAGATGCCCACGGTTGCGAGGGTCAACGCCAAAGTTGCGAACAGGCCCAAAAGAAGCATCATGAAACTCCGAAGGGCCAGAGAGCGGGACAACACTTGGTCCATGGAACGCATGGAACCCGTCGGGACGATGGGATCGACCGCGGCAATTGCATCGCGCACGCTACGGCTAAGGCTTAACGGGTCAACTGCCGTGCGAACAACGACGCTCCTCGGAAACCAGCCTTCAAATAGCGCCGAGGTGCCATAGGAAGCTTGGGCGGCGGGAATAAAAGTCGTGGGAGGCGCCGGCCGGTCGAGGTAAGATTTGACGTCGCCGACCACGCCAACGATCTCGCAGGAAGTTTTACCGAGAAAGATGTATTCCCCGACCGGACTGCGGTCGGCAAAGTGCACGCGGGCGAATGCCTGGTTGACGATAACCACTTTGTTGGCTGTCTCGGAATCTATTACGGAAAACACGCGGCCCTGCCGCAACGGAATGCCCATCGCGCGGAAGAAGCCGGGAGTTATCTCACGATAGTCGACGCTGTACCACTTCTCGGAATTGGGCATTCGGACGCCATTGTTTCCGCCGCGTTCGAGGGGCAGACCGGCAGCGACAACGGCGGCGGCATCGATTCCTGGCAAGGCCTCCAGCCGCTGGACCACAGCGCGATTAAAGCTCTCGATCTGGGCCGCGGAATCGTATTTCGACCCGATCAGCCAGAACTGCACGGAAAGAATCCGATGAGGATTGAAGCCCGGATCGGTGTGAAGCAGTTTTGAAAATGTGGCGATCATAAGCCCCGCGCCGGTGAGCAGCACAAGGGAGATGGCGAACTCGCCGACGACCAGCACCTGACGCAGCCGTGCGCGGCCCGGTGCGGCGCTGGAACGTCCGGCGCCTTCCTTCAGGGCCTCGTTGATACCCGTTCTGCTGGCTTCAAGGGCCGGCGCAAGGCCGAAGAGGATTCCTGTTAAAAGAGAAACGAAAAAAGTGAAGCCGAAAACCCAAACGTCTAGATGGACGTCGGAAGCGCGTGGCAAATCGATGGGGGCGAGCGCGAGCAGCGAACCGAGTCCAAGATAGGCCACTAGCAGGCCTAGCGCGCCGCCCGCAAGCGCTACCAGCATGCTTTCCGTTAACAATTGCTGGAAAAGCCGCCAGCGAGATGCACCCATGGCGATGCGGACGGCAATCTCGCGGCCTCGCAGGCCGCCACGAGCGAGAAAAAGATTGGCGACATTTGCGCAGGCAATCAGTAGCACGAACCCGATGGCGCCTAGCAACACGAGAAGGTAGGGACGGACTTCGGCGCCAATCATTCGTTGGTACGGCAAGAAACTGATTTTGAGTTCTTTTCCAATTACGCCGGGGAACTCCCGGCGGAAGTCCTGGGTGACAATGTTCATCTGCGCCTGAAGTTGCGCGTAAGTGACGCCGGGTTTGAGGCGCGCAAGCACTCCGATGTTTTCTCCGCTGCCGACGGATTTGGCCACGAGCGCGAGGGGAGTCCAGACGTCAGCTGCTCCGCTATTGGGGAGATCGGTGGCGACCGCGACCGGAGAGAAGCCTCGCGGCATAACTCCAATCAGCGTGTAAGGGTCGCCATTCAGCAGAATTTTCTGGCCGATCTGCGCAGGGTCTGCTCCGAAGCGCCGCGCCCACAAGGTATGACTGATTATGGCGACGCGCTGCCCCCCTCCGCGATCATCTTCCTCGGTGAAATCACGGCCGAGGGCCGGTTGAACACCTAGGACGCTGAAGTAGGAAGCGGCGACAGGCATGCCGCGCAAATGTTCCGCGCCGTTTCCCGCCGCAAGGTTGTAGCCGACCGATGTATAACCGGCGATATTCTCGAAGGGCTCTTTGTAGTCTTGCAATCGTTTCAATTCACGGGAATCGACATCCATTTCATCGGTCAGCTGTTTATAACTTTCCGCAAGTTGGACGATGCGATCCGGATCGGGAAAAGGCAACGGGCGGAGCAGCACGCCGTAGACGACTGTGAAGATGGCGGTATTTGCGCCGATGCCTAAGGCGAGTGTCAGTATCGAGACGAGCGTGAAACCCGGGGATTTTGCCAAGACGCGCAAGCCATATCGAAGGTCTTGCCAGAGGGTGGTCATCGAGCACCTCGCTTAAGCGGTGGGCCGTCCCAGCTGATACCGGGGTCAATTGCAAGCCGATTCTTGCCTAGGATTACGAGGAAGGCGAGGAAAATGTTTCCGGCAAGAGGCCGGGATACCGTGCGGCTGCGAGATCTGAATGAATAATTGAAATTCGGCGACTCGTGACCGGTGGCCGGGCAGGAAGATGCTTCGTCCCGATGCTCGACCTATGGAACCATTCGGGATGCAAGAAACTCACTCGGAGCAGGCCGCCTCCGTCGGATATCTGGTTAACCATAACAGGCTCACCCCTCCTACTTTTTTCTTAAGTGTTGATTCTAAATGATTTAGTTTTCGCCTAACTCGTGTAGAATCAACACTTGTCGGCGACCTCGCAAGTGTTGATTCTAAATAACTTATCTTCGCCAGAATTGTGCAACAGAGGGTGAGCTTGGCAAATGTTGCGAACAAACGACTTAGGCTGACTTGAAGCTTCCAGAAAGCAAAAACGCCAGCAAGATGCTGGCGCTACAAGGCCAAGGCACGATGTTACCCAATGACTACTGTACGCGCAGGTTAAGCTTTTGTCAAGAAAAAACCATCGTTGGTACCGTCAAGGATTTTGTGTAAATTTGAAAAAGGGTTTTCTTTCCCAGGAGCTGTTCAGGTGCGAGAGGACGCCGTAGATGATGCGGTCGCAGCTTTCGAGATTGGTGAAGCTGGACATGGGGCGGGTACGGCGGCGCACTTCACGGAAGGCGCGTTCGATCACGTTGGTGGTGCGCAGTTTTTTCCAATGCGCTTCCGGCAGGTCGAAAAAGTTCAACAGCACTTCCAGGTTGTGCTCGACGCAGGCCACAGCGGTGGGGCGGCGCTGCTCCCAGTGCTGTTTCCATTGGCGGAAAGCGCGTAGCGCTTCGTTCCTGTTGTTGGCGCGGTAGATGGCGGAGGCTTCGGCCACGCAGGCGCCATCGTGGCGAGCGACTTTGCTGGCGATGTTGCGCATCTTGTGAGCCCAGCAGAGTTGCATGGGCACCCGTGGAAAAACCACCGGCAAAGCGGCGCGCAAGCCTTTGCCGCCGTCGGTGACGATTAGCCGGAGATGTTTTCCTTCCAGGCCGCGCAGGAACAGCCCTTGCAGAAACTCCAGCCAGGCGGCTTCGCTTTCGCCGTGAGCGAAGTGGTAGTCGAGAATTTCGCGCTTGCCGTTGGGGAGCACGCCGTAGGCCACTAACACCATGCGGCGGCGGACTTTAGCGGAGAGATCGCGCATTTTGAGCGACACGCCATCGAGGAAAAGGTAGAGGTAGTCGTCGCGCAGGGCGCGGCGATGGAACTGTGCGACGGCGTGGTCCAGCTGGCGGGTGATGTTGGAGATGGTCTGCGCGGAATAGCATTCTCCGAGAAAGGGTTCGAGAACTTGGCCGACCTGGCGGGTGGAGATGCCGCGCAGAAAAGCCTGGAGCACCAGTTCGTTGACGTCTTGCTGGCGGCGCTGATAGCGCGGAAGGAATTGGGAGCGAAACCCGCCGCGGGTGCGGGGAACTTTCAGACGGCAGAGCACGCCCAGCTTGGTGGTGAGATCGCGAAAGTAGTAGCCGTTGCGGTAGTCCAGACGGGCGGTGGGAGCGTGCTCGTAGTAGCCGAGGTCGAGATGGCGGTCGCGCTCGGCCAGCAAAGCCTGCTCGATCAGCCGTTTGATTGCGGAACGCACGTGCTCGGCAAGGTCCTGTTCAAAGAATTCTTGGCAGTCGGCCAGGTCCAGCTTAAGATGACCATCCACGAGGACTTCCAGTTCTCGCATTAGGGTGTACCTCCTCTGTGAGTTCGCGCTCCAAAGGAAAGTACGCCCTTTTTTTCGCTCAAAACCGGAATTTACACAAAAGACGTTACGCTACCCCATCGTTAGGAATGTCATCTAGCGCTCTACTCCGGATTCTGAACCGCTAAGGCATTTTGAATTAGGACAGCACCGGGTCTCTTCTAATGACCGGCGGGTTTTTGGTCTGACGGCGGGGACATCGGCGGAGGAGTGAATTTGGCGTCCTCCACCGGGACGTTCTGCTCCACCTGGTTGATTTGAATCGTAAAGCGATTGCCCGGGCGAGAAAGTGTCCAACGGAAAGGAATCTTCACTCCGCCATCCTCACGGTAATCGGCATAGTCGATTTGCGTGGGATTGCGCCCGAAAGCGGTTTCCGCGTAGCGCACCAGGCGGAGCAACAAGCCGGATTGCTGATCTACGTATAGCCGCAAAGGCGGCTGGCCTTCGTTGCGTCCGATCACGAGATACGTCTCATGGCCGTCGATTTTTTCCCCGGGAACGACGGTGAATTTCTTGAAGTGAGTCTTTACATGCGCCGGGAAATACAGGTCGGCGTCGATGCGGACGGCGTCGTTCTCCGCAGCAGACATCATGTGCGGATGTCCAGCATTACTCAGCCAGCCCTGTTTTCCGTCGAACGCCGTGATGCTCTCGCCGTTGGGAAGGTGCATGATCGAGAGCCGCTTGTCGGGAGCTTTTGCATAGACCTCGATGGGAAGCTGATGGCCGTTCGCGGTGATCTCTCCTTTTTCTACGCGGCTGGTGACCTTCTGCAGACGCGGCTTCACCGCCGACGGCGGCTAGATATTTATCAAGCAACTGGTCGGCCGGAGGAAATACCGATTTGGCTTCGCCGGGCGCTTTCCCGCGTTCTGCTTCGACCTTTGGCTCCTCGTCGGTGATGATGGGAATGCCCACGGGTTCGGCTGCTCCGCGATGGCATGAATAACAGGTGACTTCGCGGTGCCCTTCGAAATTGTCCTTGTTGATGGCGAACATCATCTTCATCATCTTGCGCGCGGTAACTTTTGTCTTTTTGTCGTCCTTATCGAACTCCATGCCATGGTCGCCTCGAACGTGGCAATACTCGCATTCGACGCCGAGCGAAGCAGTGATGAATTGCATGGAGGGGCGCACCAGGTCCGCCGGAGCGCCCTTTAGCGCCTGGATGTTCTTGAATTCCTCTTCGGCGAGTTTCGGCGCGGCGGGCGATTGTGGCGGATTGGATTGGGCTTTCGCCCCAGCGATGGCCAATCCCGTACTTAGCGCCAATCCACAAAGAACAATGGTTACGTTGCGTCGGTTCGAAATCATTCTCAGCCCCTTGAACGTTAATTTTTCGAGAAAAAGTGTATCAGAAAGCGGACCACGCCCGCTCGAACGGAAATCGCGGCGGCGCAGCTCAGGCAGAGAGATCGCCGCGCTTGGCGAGTGCGGTAATACGGTCGGCGGCGCGGAAAGCCAGCGCTTCGATGGTCATGGTGGGCTGGCCGCGGCCGGAAGTGACCAGGCTGCTGCCGTCACAGAGAAAGAGATTCTTCACGTCGTGCGTCTGATGGTCGGAGTTGATGACGGAAGTCTTCGGGTCTTTTCCCATGCGGCACGTCCCGAGCAGGTGCACGGCAAATTGCTGCTCCTGCACCGGAGGGGCCCACATTTTCTGCGCACCAGCCGCATCGAGAAGCTCCGTGGCGCGGGCACTCAGCCACGCGCACAATTTGAGGTCGTCGGGATGATCCTTATAGGTCATGCGAAGCGCGGGAAGTCCCCAGGCATCTTTCAAATCCGGATCGAGCGAGAAACTATTGTTCTCCACGGGCAGCGAAGTGCCATGGCCGAAGATCTCGACGGTGCGCGTGAAGTTGTGGCTCAACACATCTTTGAAGCCCTTGCCCCATCGCGGAGTGTCCGGCGGCAGGCTGCCCAATGCCAAACTGATCGGCGTCAGATCGAACCGCGCGTCAAGCCCGCCGCCGCCACGGAAGCCTACTTTTTCAGGGTCGAGTTCGTAAAAATCGTGGAGGATCCGGCTGACAGCAAAACCCTTGTAGTCGTTGAGCGGGTGCTCAAAAACGCCCGTGGCAATCGCGCCGCTGTTGAGCATCAAATGCTTGCCGACGATTCCGCTGCTATTGGCGAGGCCATTTGGAAATTGCTTGTTGGCGGAGAGCAGAGCAGGCGCGGTGTCTCCGCACCGTTCGCGCAAACAACCACGGCTTTGGCCTTCTGGCGCTGCACGTTGCGCTTCTCATCGAAATAAACGGCTCCGGTGGCGCGGCCGTTGGCATCCAGTTCAATGCGATGCACATAGGAGTTCGGGCGGATTTCGCAGCGGCCGGTCTTTTCCGCCATGCGAATGGCGGTGGCCAGTGAGCTCGATTTCGCGCCCACTTCACAACCGAACCCCAGGCAGAAACCGCAATTGACGCAGGCGCTGCGTCCCGGGCGCGGCTGCGAAAGAATTGCCATGGGCGCGGGGAACGGATGCCATCCAAGCTTGCGCGCGGCGCGCTCAAAAAGCACGCCGGAGGATTTTACGGGCAGCGGCGGCATCGGATAGGGCTTCGAGCGCGGCGGATCAAACGGGCTCGCATCCGGCCGGCCCGGATACGCCGATCTCCCATTCCACTTTCGTGTAGTAGGGCTCGAGATCGGCGTAGGTGATGGGCCAATCGGCCATCGCCGCGCCCGCCGCGGGCCAAATCTGGTGTGCTCGGTAAAATCAATTTCGTGGAAGCGCCAGAAATTCGCGGTGAAGTGCACGCTCGTTCCGCCAACAAGGCGGCCGTATACGAGCGCGCGCTGCGGCTTGGCTTTTTCATCCGGCGTCTTACGAAAAGTATTGGGCTGAAGCTCCGGATGATTGGTCAGAAGGTCCTGATTCAGGACTTTAATTTCGTCGTGAACGAAATCCTTCTCTGTGAGGTACGGACCCTGCTCCAGTACCACGACGCGGTAGCCGTTGCCTGATAACTCTTTGGCCAGAATGCCGCCTGCCGCGCCCGATCCAATAATTACGAAATCGACTTCCTCGGATGTTTTGTACTTGGGCTGTTCCGGATTCATGATTTGGTTTTGGCCGCGTCCGCCGGATTTGGCTGCCAGCCTGGATAGTCCTTGTCGTAATACCCAAACGGCGGTTGGAACATGTGCGCAGCATCGCGGCCGATCACTTTCCAGCCCACGCCATCCCGGTTGCCGCGTTTATCGGAGTCGGGGTCGATCAGAAAACCAGAGATGGTGTCCACGCGTATTGCTTCAAAGAAAGTTTGTGCCGCAGAGCTAGGACGGAACGGCCGCCCTCTGCCTCCAGCGGGCCGCTCGTCCAGTGATTCGAGGACATCGTCTTGCTGCTCGGAAGCTGGCGGCAGAGAATTTCTCCGTGCCGGGGAACATTTCGCGGACTCTGGCCTGCAGCGTCGGGCAAGCCTTCGGTATACAGCTTTTGATTGGCCTTTCCAAAGGTGACGAGAGCTCGATCGATAAAAAATACTACTCCCGCTTCGCGGGCGCCTGGCGTATCGGTCGTGGGAATGATGCGGGCGGAGATGGCCTCGATCTCCACAGCCTGTTCCGGCGAAAAGAATTCAAACTTGGGCGGCACGGCAGATTTTGCCGCCTGACGCGCATGCGTGGCAGCGGAGAGCATGGCGGGCCAGTGCGCAGACACCCAGGCTGCGGACATTCCCGCCAAACTCTGCGAGAGAATTTCACGTCGTGTAAAAGCGTTCTTCATAAATTGGTCTGCCAAATGCGGACGAAGTGAATGTATGCTGTGAGCAGAATAGCGTCAAGAAGAAATCGCCAAACCTCGCAATCAATTCAGGCCGATTTGGCCTGCTAGTTTGCAGAGTATTGCTGAGCCTAGTGTACGATTTCGCTCGCGCGTTGAAAAAATCAAATTCCCGATGGGTTGCAGCGAAAGAATGGCTACCTTTACAGGCGCAATTGGAACCGGAAGCAAATGGCTGCTCGACAAAATCGTCGGCGTTCTGGCGGCCACCGGCGTTAATCCCAATTTTTTGACGTTTCTCGGCTTGGTGGTAAATTTCATCGCCGCGGCAAATTTCGCGTTGGGACATTTCCGCATTGGCGCGCTGATTATTTTCTTCGCGGGCTTCCTGGATATTCTGGATGGCCAAGTGGCGCGGCGCCAGAACCGCGTAACCGCTTTCGGCGCTTTCTACGATTCGACTCTCGATCGTTACGCCGACATGGCGCTGTATATGGGGCTGCTCGTCTATTACTCGGTCAGCGGGCGCACGCCTTACGTGGTGCTTGCCGCCGTTGCGACGGCTGGCTCGGTGATGGTCAGCTATGCCAGGGCGCGCGCGGAGTCGCTCATACCACAGTGCAAAGTCGGCTTCATGGAGCGGCCGGAACGCCTGGTTTTGTTGATCATTGGCGGCATTACCAACCGCATGGGCGCCGTCCTTTGGGTAATCGCGGTCGTCTCCACCATCACGGTCATCGACCGCATCGTCTTCACCTGGCAGGAAACCAAAGCGGGCCGCACCATTCCGGGGATCAAACTGCCTTCCTAAGAACCTCCGCGAAAGCCTCGGCAGCATGCCCAAGAGTTAGCCTTGCAAGCTCTTCAGCCACTCCTCCAGTGGCGCCGAGATGACTTCCCGCACGCGGTCGCGCAGGGCCGGGACATCTCGCTTGGTCATTCCTTTGGTCTCGATGATGTCATGGAGATGCACCCTGACGGTCGCCGGCCAAAGCATCCAGTGGCCGGTACGATGATGCTTGATAGGAACCGACTAGGCTCACTGGCACAATCGGTATCCCCAACTGTTGCGCCACGCGAAAACCCCCGTCTTCAAATCCGTCGACGTGACCGTCCTGGAGCGCTTCGCTTCCGGAAAAATGATGAGGCTCGTTCCGCCGTCAACGGCATCCTGCGTGAGGCGCCACATGCGCTTGAGGTCGGAAGGGCGGCGCACGTCGGGAACTGGGACATTGCCAAAGCGCTTCATGAGCCAGCCATAGGCAGGGATTTTGAAGTGGGATTCCAGCTCCCAGCCCCGAACATATTGCGGGATGGCGCAATAGAGGAAGAAGGGATCAAAAAGATTAACGTGATTTACCATGAAGAAGCAGGTTCGCTGGGGATCGAAACCCGGCGAGCGTATAATCTCCACGCGCGCTCCAGAGAGAAATACGATCCGGCGGCAGAAGGTGCGCTGTAGCCAGTCGTGCTTGCGCGGGTCCAGAAAAACTCCGAGGAAGACGAGCACTGGCGCGGCCACGAAAAAATGCAAGCCGCTGAGAATCCACAGAAACGCGCTGCGCAGCGCGAGAAGTCCGCCCCTCCTATCCCTCATACGTAGATGTCCACCGCAGAGGGAAGAACGTCAAGGGAGATACATTCGAGCGAGGCAATTTCGCCGTCGATCAGCACATCGACGGGAACCTGAGCGCCAAACTCGATGCGGCGGACAGCCCGGCGCGAGGCAAGAGGATGTTCGATGTGCGTGCCGTCATAAAGTTTGGGAAGCATACGCAGCAGCCCGATGCGCCCGATCGGCCCCCAGCGGACAAACTCGATCAGTCCGTCTGCGGGATCGGCCTGCGGCGCAATGAGCATCGTGCCGCCGGTAAATTTGCTGTTGTTGAAGGAGAGAAAAAGGCAGCGGCTTTCGTCCCAATCCGGATCTTCGTCACAACGCAAACGAAACGTGCGGCGCCGCAACTGAATGACGCGCACGAACACGCCCAAACAGATACCCGAAGTAACCGAAGGGTTTGAAATAACGATTGGTCAGAACGCCCACGTCCGCCGTAAAACCCAAACTTAGCAGGTTGAATGAGTACACTTCCCCTTTGGTGTGCGTAAGCCGAAGGAGATCGATCGGCCGCTTCCGGCCTTCGATCAGCGCTTGAAGCGAGGGTTGGCGCCGTCCTTCCGCAAAATCCCTGAGAAACGAGTTGCCTGTTCCGAGGGGCAAGAATCCCAGTGCGATGCGTTCCTTGCCTCGGGCGCGTTCATAAACTCCATTTAAAATTTCGTGTGCCGTGCCGTCGCCGCCGACAGCGATGAAGCGGCGATACCCTGCTCGTAAGCTTCGCGGGCAAGCTCGACCGCTTGGCCGGGCCCTGTCGAGACAACGACATCGATCTTCAAGCCCTTCTCTCGCAGGCCAGCCAGCGCCGGGCTAGCGAGCTTGGCCGAGCGCCCGCCACCGGCGGCAGGATTGACGATAGCGAAGAAGCAGTTTTTCAACAGCGGCTCATTTCCCTTAATGCTCGCGCTCTGAGTTGCATTATATGGGCAGAAAAGCTTTGGCTCGGTCGAGCTTCGCAATCTGCTTTGCAAGCGCGTTCCTCTTTATCTTCAGCGAAGCGGTGCGCGGAAAATCCTCGTCGAACAGAACAACGCCGTGAATGCGCTTGTAATTCAGAAGCTTGCTGTTGCGCGCGGAAATGTCGCCGCGAAGATCCTTAGCTATAGGTTTGGCCGGGCTCGAGATGGAGCGCAAGCAGGAGCTGCTCGCCGACCATCGACCGCTGCGGCCAAATGTAGTTGGCAGCGAAGACGCAAAATTCTTTCACGGAAAGACTTTCGAACACCGCCTCAATGTCCTCCGGGTAAATATTCTTGCCTTCCTCGGTCACGATCATGTTCTTCTTCCGCCCGAAGAGCTGCAGATGCCCGGCGCCATCGAAGCGGCCCAGATCGCCCGTCATCAGCCATCCGTCCACTATGGCTTCAGCAGTGAGCTCAGGCTCGTTGAGGTAGCCTGACATGATTGTTTTGCTGCGGACGGTAACCTCGCCGATGCCGTCCGCGCTCGCATTGACGATGCGAACCTCCATCCCGGGAAGAGGCTTGCCGACGGTGTCGGCGCGAAATGGCCGCAGGTCATTGACCGTAATCGCTGTGCCGGCCTCCGTTAGCCCATAGCCGTTCGCGACCGGGATTCCCAGATTGTAAAAGAATTGCAGAGTCTGCGGCTCCGTGAATGCGCCACCAACAATGATGGTGCGCAACTCCCCGCCGAACGGATCATGCACTTGTTTCAACAGGCGGCGGCTTAATCCGAGCCGTGGCCGGTTTTTCGTAAACGCTTTGTTGACGCCTACCAGTGCGTCAAAAATTCTGCGTTTGCCGGGCGGAAGCGCATCGAACCGCGCCTGCAAACCTTTCTGAAGATTTTTTAGCACAAGCGGCACGAGGCTGACGTACGTGATCTTGTACTTAGAAAACGCCTCGCGCACATACTCCGGTCGTAGCGTCCGAAGATGCACAACGGCCGCTCCGCAAATAAATGGCCCGAAGAAGCCCACCATGAAGTCGATGGCGTGATTCGTAGGCAAAATGCTGAGATAACGCATGCCTGGCGAAAATGGATAGAGGGAGGTGAGCGCAACGCATTGCTCGAGGTAATTTTCGTGCGTCATCATGCAGCCTTTGGGGCGGCCACCGGTGCCGGATGAATAGACAATGCACGCCACATCCTTTCGCGCGCGCGGAACAAGCGTAGGTTCGCCGCTGCCCTGAAACTCTTCCCAGCGCTGCGCCCCGGCGAGATCGGCGTTAGGTGGCGCTTCCGTCACAAGAATCGTGCGTACATCCGCAGCAGCTTTCCGCCCCTCTGCCGCGCTCAGTTGGCGCCAGATCGGATACTCGGTGATCAAAATCTTCGCGTCCGAGTGCTTAAGCAGCTGCCACTGCTCTTCCGGCGTGAGCTTGTAATCGAGCGGAACAAGAACGCCGCCTGCGTAAAAAATCGCGTACGCGGAAATCAGCCACTTGGACTGATTCGTCATGATAATGGCGGCGCGATCGGCCGCCGCGAAGCCCGCATCCTGCAGCGCCTTCGCAAACGGAAGCGCACGCGATCTTGAACTCCCGATAGGTTAGCCGCTCTTTCTCTCGCTCCCGGTCGGACTCAATCAGGCAAACTTCATTTGAAAATTCTTCCAGCGCGTCCTTCAGCGCCGCGCCAATGGATTGATATTTGGAAAGATCCAGCATTACAGGCGGGACTGAATCCGCGAGGCAAGGGTGCGGAAGTCATTGACGCCTTGCACTTCATAATCAGGCAATTCAATGCCGAAATGGTTTTCCAGCCGGCTCAGCATCTCCAGCGTTTGCAAGCTGTCGATGCCCAGCTTTTTGAAAAAGTCGTCTTCCGGGGCGAGCGAGCCGGCCGGCACATTGAAGTGCTTCGACGCCAGATCGAGAACTTCCTGAGTAGTTTGCTCAAGCGTGCGCATGGAAGTCTAAATTTACCATTTTCCCGGTGAAGAAAGAAAACCTGTAGCCGCAAGTGGCCGCAACCAAACCCAGCGGTTGCTCTAAGGCAGATAAGGCATCGCGTCAGTGGACTCGACGAATTTCTTAAGCGCGGCCATGACTGTCGGGCGCGCAAAGAGTTCGCAGAAGAGATCGATCTCACGACGCAGCTCGTCGGCCGGGATTGGCTTGACGAATCTTTTCGCCGCCTCGCGCGTGACAGCATCGAATTTCGTGATTTGCGCCGCAGCCGAGCGCGCGGCTCTTAAAACCTGGCCTTCCGAAGCCAGTTGCGCCACCAATCCCGCCGCCTGAGCGCGAGCGGCGTTGACGCTCCGGCCTGTGAGCAACAAATCCCGCATGAAGGCATTGCCGACGTCACGTCTGAGACGCGGGATGCCGCCGAATCCGGGGATCAGGCCAAGCCTTAGCTCGGGAAAGGCAAACCGCGCCATCTGGTCAGCGATGATCATGTCGCATGTCAGAGCAAGTTCGAAGCCGCCGCCAAAACACACGCCAGTGACGGCCGCAATGGTCATGAACGGCGCGGCGTCGATGGCATTGAATACCGCGTGAACGCGCTCAATGAATGCCCGCACGCCGGCGAGACGCTCTTTCTCGGACAGCTCGCTCCGCGCCGTGATAAAGCTCTCGAAGGTCGGCGCCGGCGGAAAAACCATGCTTGCGGTTACTGGAAATGATGCACGCAGCGGTTTCAGGCATCAGGGCTGGAAACGCGGCGACAAATTGTTCGAGCTCCGCCAGCATGGCAGTTCCAATTTCATTGGCTGGCTCGCGATCAAGCATCAGTTCGATCACGCCATCGCGCCATTCCCAGCGCAGCGTTTTGCCGGTAAACGACTTCACGCCCTGCTCCCGGCCGCCGCTTTGCTCTCAAGCGCTTCAGCGTACATCGCATTGATTTCTGACGTGAATCGCGCGCTGATGGCATCCCGCCGCAATTTGCCCATCACGGTCAAGAGTCCGCTTTCAGGCGTAAGTTTCTCGCTGAGCACGGTGAAATTGCGAATTTGACGGTAGTGCGGAAGCTCTGGATTCAAACGCTCCAGCGCCGCTTGCACCTCGGCGGGCTTCGACTGGACCCGTCACCAGGTGCAGAGAAAACCGCGTCCGTTGCCGACCACAACAACCTGCTGCGCCGTGGGAAGCAGCCCGGCCAGTTTTTCCTCGATGGGCTCGGGCGTAATCTTGTGGCCCGAATTGAGCACAATCAGGTTCTTGATGCGCCCGATGATCCGCCAATTCCCGCGCACATTCACTTCACCCTGATCCCCGGTAGTGGAACCAGCCATCCTGCAGCACTCGCGCCGTTTCTTCCGGACGGTTCCAATATCCAGGAAAAATATTCGGCTCCGCGGACCAGGATCTCCTCGTTTTCGCCAATTTTCATCTCGATGCCATTGACCGCCGTGCCCACGTAGCCTGGCTCCACGGGAACGCGAGGGTCATCCAGCGTGCAGATGGCGGTTGTCTCCGTAAGGCCGTAGGCCTGGAGCACGGGAATCCCGAGCATGAGGAAAAACTGCTGCGTCTCCGGCGCAAGCGGCGCCGATCCGCAAATCAACGCGCGAATGTTCGGTCCAAAGCGCTCTTTAATCTTGCTGAAAATAAACTCTGCGGCCGAGGCCCAGCCAGAAAGCATCTGCCGCGCGCCCTCGCCCTACGTGTTTCCGGGTCCACGCCTCGCGTGCTTTCGCATAGAGCAAGCGGATTGGCGCGGCGCGCTTCGACAGTGCTTCTTCCACGCCGCGGCGCACGCGTTCGAGAAGCGTGGGCACATTCAAGAAATAGTGCGGGGATGCGAGGCGAATTTCGTCCGCGAGCTTGGTGAGATCCGTGGACAGCGTGAGAACGCTTTCCCTCGAAAGACAGGTGAGCAGAGTAATCCACGAAGCCGCGAAACTAAACGGTCCATAGTGAAAAACGCGATCCGGTTCGTGCGTCGCCCCCATGAGCAGATCGAGCCGCTCGCGCGTGCACGCAAGCATGTGCGTCACGTTGCCGACATTCAGGCAAACGCCCTTGGGCTCTCCCGATGTGCCGGACGTATAAATGATGGTCACGAGATCCGCGTCCGAGCGAGGATTCGGCCCATCGGACGCAGGCGCATCCGCCGCGCCCGCTTGAAGTACCTCGTCAAAGAGCACCAGCCGTCGCGCGTCCGACCATTGCGGCGGCAACGCCTTCGCCACCGCCTCGCCCAGCGCAGCATCGCTGGTGAACAGGAATCGTGGCAGGCAATCCTTCATCATCGCGGCCAATTCAACCGGCGCCTGCCGCGCGTAAAGCGGCACGACGATAATTCCTTCGGCTAACAAGGCGAGGTTGAAGGCCACCCACCGGGCGGAATTGGGTGCGAGGAGCGCGCAACGCTCGCCGCGCTGAAGCCCCATGCGCCGCAGATGGGCGCGCACCAGCTGCACCTGCTCGAGCAATTCCCTTCCCGAAACGCTGACAAACTTCTCTCCGTGAATTTCGCGAAGCACCACGCGGCTATCGGCTCGTTTCAGTTGCGCAAAAATGTCCTCGATGAAATTCGGCATGGAAGTTCAGATGTCGCAGCTCATCATCGCGCGGCGATCCCTGCTACAGAATGTTGCGGCGCGGCGGAAGTGTCGTAGCGCTCGACGAGTTCCAACAAGGTGTCGCTTCAGCGGCGGGAGGTAGTCCTCCCAGGAAAGAATTCCGGAGCGCAGCGGGAATTCCGGATACGTGCGGCGCATGGCGTCTTCGAAAAATGTGCCCATGCGCGCCATAACTTTGAGATTTCTCACCACGGTCTTTCCGATGCCCTCGCGCACCGATTCCGCTTCCGCCACCAGCGTGTCCATCATTTCGAGAGCTTGGGCTCGAGATCGGGATCATCAACGGTAAGGAAGAGATGCTGGTGTCCGCGCTCGCGCATGAGATTCCGGATGCGTTCGTCCATCGTAACTCCGGCCGACGCCACCAAGCTCGGCATGCAAGTCACGATGCCGTGATAGCGCGAAGAGACCATGTACGAGCCTGCAGCGAAGAATGGAGACGATCTGAAACATATCGTAATCGTCGGAAGTGAAAACCGGCAATGCCCGGCAAAGCCCTGCAATATCCGCGGCAGGCGACGTGCGTCCAGACGCTCCATCGCCACAAGAATCGGGAAAACATGATGCCGCTCGCGAAACGACTTGAGTCGCATTCGTGAAGCCGGTAATGTAGTGCCGATATTTGCGGTCGACTTCTGCTCCCGAAGTGAAAAAAATAAGACCGTGCGGTACTGGCTGTCCTTATATGCGCCGGTGGTGACGCGCGCGCAAATATTTCCCGATCGAAGCTCTCACCGGCCACACAAACGGATGAATCGGGCAGAGCACCATGACGGGCGTTTTCTCATCCCAACCGGCATCGCGAAGGATTTTGCGCGCATATGCCGGCGGATGCGGCTCGAAAGTCCACGCCGTGTCCGTTCCGAGCTCGGTGGCAATTCCCAGTCCGCTTAGCAACGTTCTGCGATTCCTCGATTGCGCGTGATGACCAGAGAATCATGCACATAGCGCTCGCACATCTTCTCAATGAGCGGGTCCATGTGCCCGGCTTCGCCGCCATACCCGAGCGAAAGCTTATTTTCCGCCGACGCCAAGCCGAGCGAGCCCATCATCATGAAGTCGTCAGCGCATTCGCGAACTTGCTCTTGAACATCGATCCTTCGCACGCAATCACGCCGTGATTTTGCGTCACTTCGCGAAAAAGAAATGGCGGAAACACATCGGGAAGATGGACCTGCCGCGTGCCCTCGAAATAGCCGCGCGTGCGATCGAAACTCATGCGTCATCACGCTGAAATCGACATTCTCCGCGCCCAGCACATGCCGGACCTGCCGCAACATTTCCTGCACGCGCACATCCGAGCCCGTGTTTCGCGTGCCGTTGTAACCCGCGAAAAGCAGGCGCAGTTTTTCGCCCGGGCGTCCAGCGCTGGCCCAGGCCAAACACCCAGCCCAATCGCCTGATCTCGATCAGCGCGCTGACCCAGGCCACAAGAAGAAAGTCCGTCATGCGCGAGCGCTCCCGGCCGCTGCGGATTTTTCTGGTGCGTCCACATCTAATTCCATTTTCGGCCACGGCTTTGCCGGATACCGAAACTTGTTTTCTCGGCTGAATTTCAGAAGCGGAAACGCATACGTTGAAAACTTTGCTGGAGCTTCTCCAAGCTCGGCGACCACACGCGAATTGTCGAACACCGTGTTCCAGTCCAGATACGGCCAGAAAACTTTCAAAAGCGACGCTCCGTGCGCCACGGCGCCTTTCCGATTCGAAAGCCAGTTCACGGTACCGGAAAACGTGCGGCCCATCCACGACCAGTACGCCGGACGCCGCCAGCCCCCCGCCTCCGCGAGTGCATTCGTTAGCTCGTTATACGTCTCCGAACCCGTGCCGGAGGACAAATGATAAATGTTGTGGGCCGGCGCAACTTTCTGATGAATCGTCACGATGGCTTTGCTGACGTAATTTGCTGGCACGATGTCGATTTTATCCCGAGGACGAAGCGGCAGAACAGGCATCCGCACAAGCACGTCGAAGGCCTTGACCATGTCGAACTGAGATGTCTCCGGCCTCCGGCTGTCTCCCAAAACAATCGCGGGCCGGAAAATCGTGTGCGGTACGTCCGCAAGAAGCTGGTGCAGCATGTGCTCGCCGAATTTTTTTGTGCGCGCGTAAGGATCGTAGTCCGAACGCGCCCAATCGATCGCCGCGTCTTCCGTAACGACTTCGTTCCGCCGCTTCCCGGCCACGGCCACGGTCGACACATGAGAATACCGCCGCAGCCCGTTGCGATTCTGCGCGCGTCGCGCCAGCTGAATTACTTCAAGGCCGCCGCGCAGATTGACATTGAGGCACTGCCGTTCCGATTTGCGGTTGAGCGAGGCCGCACAATGAATGATCGAATCGGTCGTGTCGACCAGCCCGTGGTATTCGTCATCAGAAAGGCCAAATCGTTCGCTCGTCAGATCGCCTCGAAAGATTCGCACGCGCGAATCGAGATATTCGCAAAACTCGCGAAACTCAAAATGAAGTTGCAGCGAAGTCCACAAACGCTCCCGCGCTTCTTCCTCGCTCTTCGCGCGAACCAGAAGATTCACCTTGTCGCGGTGTTCGGTAAACAATCCCGCGGCAACGTAGCTGCCCAGGTATCCGGTCGTGCCGGTTACGAAGATCGCCATAGTGGGTCCGACGGCGTCGCAGAATTTGACACAACAGCGGCCCGGGCATGTTCAGGAGACCAATCCAGCTCGCGCGGAGCGCGCGATTCGAGCGGACGGCCTTCCATCAGGGGATAGCACCATCGGCGCAGCGCCGGAATGTGCACGTTAATCCAGTAGTCCCACCAGTCGATCGATTCGGGTGCAAAATCAAAAACGGCATTCTCTTCGTCCGAAAGCGCCGCGGAGAGCAGCCTGGCGTTTTCGCATTCGAAAACATGTTCGTTGTGCAGAATAAACGGCTCGTAAAGCTCGATCAGCTTCTCGGCGCGGATCAGTTCGCGCTCCTGCTTGGCCAGCGGCGCCTTCTTCATGTGCAGCGAAACCGCGGCGCGGTTAATTCCGGAGATGAACGCCTTCTGCATCGGAATCGACAATCGCTCGTACCGCTGCTTCGAAACCGGAATCGTTTCGAATTTCACCTTGAGCCAATGCTCGATTCCCTGCTGCGTCCGGTAATGTTTTCTGTGCGCGAGGCCGGTCAGCTCGATGCTGCGCCCCATGTTCACGGGATTGATCGCCGAAGTCGCCAGCTGATACATCCGCGCATGCCGCCGCGAAATCACCGCCGCCGCAATCAGCGTCATGCCGCGGCAAACCATGTCCACGGGAATCACATCGAGGCATTTCCGCTCGTTCGAAGGCAGTTGCCGGAAATTCGTCCCCAGCAAATACGATAGCGGACCGGAAGTATTGATTCCCTCGTTCCATCCGGTAAAGGGCGAACGCTCCGAACTCTCCACAATCGAAGGCCGCACAATCGCGATCGGCAACTCGCCGCTGCTGCGCGCGAGGATAGATTCGCCGAGGCTCTTCGTAAACGTGTAAGTATTCGGCCAGCCCAGATGCTGCGCGCGCCGCAAGCCAATGCGCACAAGGCGGTTACGCGCCCAGCGCAGCCGGTTTCTCTTCAACACGCCATCCAGCTCCGAAGCGGGCACAGCCGAAGGATCGCCGCCTCTGCCAAGCGCCTGCCGCTGTAGAGCTTTCGTGAGCTCCGGGCTTTCCGCTCGCTCTTCCACATGCCGGATCGTTTCGCGCAACGAAGCGATCTCCTTCTCCGCCTCAAATGCCGGGTCGCGCGAAGGATTGTAGTTGTTCTGCAATTCTTCCGTCACGCGCCCGTCGCGCATCCCCACCACATAACACGTCGAGAGGTGCATCAGCCCTGCGTGGTCGCACTTCCGCAAGAAATCCAGCAGATGAAGCGTCGAATCCACGTTGGAAGCAAGCGCGTCGCGCAAGTCCGGATTGAAATCCGTCAATCCTGCGCTGTTCACCACCAAATCGAGCGATTTTGCCAGTCGCGTTTGCGTCAGCTGCATCGAAACCCAGCCCCGGCAAGCCTACATCGCCCTCGACAACTTCGACTTTCTCTTCAAGCAGCGTCGCCTAGTTTGCGCCCGTACTTCTCCTGCAGCGTGTCAAACGCCGGCGATTCTTCGATAATTTTTTGAAAGCGCTTCTGCGCCGAAGTCGTCCGGTTTCTGCGAATCAGCAGCGTGATCTTTCCAATGTTCGGGATGTTTTCCAGCAGATCGACCAGCCAGACCTTGCCAATAAACCCCGTCACGCCGATCAACAAGAGGTGCCGGTTCGCAAGCGTTTCGCGAACCGAGAGAGGCCCAGCTTCGCGGCGCCCCGCCAAAAAGCGTAACGGACTTGCTTGCAGGAGGTGCGGGACGCACCGCCGTCTGCACTGCGCTTTCGAGTTTCCCGGGATTCTTGGTCCAACCAAGCTGCCGCAGCAATTTCTCGCGCGCGATGCGCCCATCGGTGGCCCCGCTAGTTATCCACGCGAATGGCCCGCGCGGACGCACGACGGGATCGAGCAAACGCCCCGTCGCGTGCCCATCGCGAAACTCCATCCGGTTGGAAAGAAACGATTCGACGCCGAGGTGCTGCGCAAGCGGCCGCAAAATATGGTCAAGCAGCTGGCCGACAAGCACAATCCGCTCGCCGCTCTGCCCCACCTCGAGCAATTTCTCGACAGCCTCGCGGCGAAGCTGCGGCTTCAGCACGTAGTGAAAATACTCCTCTCCGAGAAGGTCCAGCCGGTCGCGGCTAACGCCTCGCAGCAGCGTGTGCAGCAGCCTCGTGGCCAGCGTCCGGTTCACCGCATAATCGATCGGCCGGGTTATCGTCATCCACGCCATTCCCGCCCGCCGCGCCCATCGCTCCGCAAAACTCTGCGCGTTCCAGGTAAAAAATCCCACCGGCCGCAGAGCTCCCAGCTCCAGCAAAGAGCCCTCGATGCGCCAGTAGGTCGCCGGGCGCGCCGCCGTATCGCCGTTCATGCGTTTCGAGTTTGTAGCTGGGTTAGCCATTGCCATTGGAAATGTCCGGCCACTGCAAGGCCGCTCTTGCAAGGTAAAGCAAATCTGAGCTGAAAGTTTGAATAATGATTCGCACCCTAAATCATTTCATTCAGGATCGAATACCAAACCGCCGCCCGCCTCCACACCCGTGTGTGTGCCCCGAGCCTGTGCGGGCCGTCATGCTCCCTAAGAAAGTGTAAAAGTAGCATCCTCAGCGGCTTACCGCAAGCCAGCGACGCTTTGCAGGGGGCCCGTGAACTTCCAGCAATCCGGCGATTCGTTTGTAGCTGTCTGGGGGTTGACCCACGCACTTGGACATGGACGATTGGCCCAACGGCTCTGATATGAAATATTACGACCATGCTAGAGGATTGGCATTTCCATTTTTGCAGAGTCAACGATGTACTGGGTTCTATCGCCCTCGACCTAAGCCTACGCAGATGGTCCCCGACTAAGCAAATCAATTTAATCTGGATTTGGGTTTCTTCAAGTCGCCGCGCCCCGATGGACTTTCCGATTCTTCAGAATTTGACGCCCTCATAAAAATCGAAAGAAGCCGAAGCAACTTTGGCGATAAGTTCATTGATCGTAGCTGCCGACACGAGAGGTCCAGAGAGTTCTCACTCCTACGGCTGCGTTCCGAGATTCGACTCCAAGTGCAGACGCGCTCGAATATTTTGCCGGCCACGAATCGATTCCGGACTCAAAAGGACCCGAATGAAGCGTATCTGGAGGATCTGTACCCATCCGATGAAAACGTTCGACGATATCAAAAACCGGTCAGTCTTGGATGTTCTGAGCGGAACGGCGACACTGAGGCCGCTAGAGATTCTCCATGGTTATTTTCTGCAACAACCAGAGCGGGAGGCTTTGGATTGTAATTCGCTGGTGTCATAACGTTGAATCGAAGGAAAAGGTCGTGACGAATTTATTGAGTTACGAATCTGGGCTTTCAAACATTAAGGATCGCCAGACAAAGGTCTTCGTATTGTACTTGCTGGCAACAGTTTCGGGATTTGGCCAAATTGTAGAGTGGGACGTGAGGGTTAGACCTACGCGGCAGCTCGCGCTACACGCCCCAGCCGTAGCGCTCGGCGTGTTCCAGCGTGCGCTGCATCTCCTCGCGCAGCATTTCCGTGAAGACCGATCCGCCGATGGTGCTTGCGCCTGGCTGGGCGATATCCGCGGTTCGGTAGCCACCTGCCAGAACGCGGTGCAGCGACTGCTCGACCCAGTCCGCTTCGAGCGAAAGCCCAAACGCATCGCGCAGCATCAGCGCCGCGCTCAAGATCGACCCAACCGGGTTGGCGGAATCCGTGCCCACCAGCGACGGCGCCGAGCCATGAATCGGCTCGAAGAGCGGCGCGCCCGTCCCAAAACTCGCCGAGGGAATCAGGCCGATCGAGCCCACCAGCGCCGCCGCCGCATCACTCAAAATGTCGCCGAACATGTTGCTCGTCAGCATCACGTCAAACTGCGAAGGCCGCAGCGTGAGCTGCATCGCCGCGTTATCCACGTACATGTGCTCGAGCTTCACCGTACGAGTAGACGCCGCTCATCGCAACGACGGTCCGCCGCCAGAGCTGCGAACTCATCAAAACGTTGGCCTTGTCCACCGAGCACAGCCGCCGCGAGCGATTCTCCGCCCGCGCAAAAGCAAACGTCGCAATCCGCTCGATCTCCGGCGTCGAATACGACTCCGTATCCCAGGCGCGCTCGACGCCGTTTTCTGTCGACGTTGCCGCGCTCGCCAAAGTACATCCCACCCGCCAGCTCGCGCACAATCTCGATATCCAAATCCCCCAAACGCTCCGGCTTCAGCGGCGAAATTCCGCGCAACGGCTCCAGCACTCTTCACCGGCCGCACATTGACATACAGCCCGAGCCCTTGCGCAAGACCAAGCAGCCCGCTCTCCGGCCGCTTCCCTACCGGCAGCGAATCCCACTTCGCCCCTCCGACAGCCCCCAGAAAAACCGCATCCGCTCTGCGGCAAGCATCCAGCGTTTCGTTGGGAAGTGGCGTACCCGTGGCATCAATCGCCGCGCCGCCAATCGGAAACTCATGCAAATTCAAACTCGTGATGGAATTCGTGCGCGCACTCGCGCAGCACAGTGGCCGCAGCCCGCGTCACTTCCGGCCCAATGCCGTCTCCCGGCAAAAGCACTACAGTCTTTTTCACTTTCATCGAAATCCCCACTCACCCGAAACTCATCCAAGCGCAGCTTGGCCGCTGCACAGCTACGCCGCGGAAGTCGCTTCCGCCGCCATTGCCGGCGAGGCCGTCTGCGCATCACTTCATGCGCAATCGCCACCAAATCCCGCGGCCGCACTTGCTTCGCTTCATCGGCCAGCGTCGTCACCCGCTTGTAGCATTCCGCCAATTCCTCTTCGCTCGGCTCATAACCCAAGATTCCGCAGGCTCACCTTCAACGCATTGCGCCCGGAATGTTTCCCCAGCACAAACGACCGCGAAGGCACTCCCACCGACTCCGGGCGAAATAATTTCGTACGTCAGCGGATTCTTGATGATCCCATCCTGGTGAATCCCCGCCTCATGCGCGAACGCGTTTGCGCCCACAACCGCCTTGTTGGGCGCCACCGCCGCTCCGGTAATCTCCGTCAGCATCCGGCTGGAGCGGAAAAGCTCGTCCAGCTTTATGTTCGTCGTCACTCCAAAACTTTCCTTGCGCACCGCCAGCGCCACCGCAATCTCTTCCAGCGCCGCGTTCCCCGCCCGTTCGCCGATCCCATTGATCGTGCATTCGATCTGCCGCACGCCCGCGCGAACCGCCGCCAGCGAATTCGCCACCGCCAATCCCAGATCGTCATGGCAATGCGCGCTCAGCGTGATCCCCTGCCGATCGTCGAGATGTGCGCGCACTTGCTCGAACATCGCGCCATACTCGTCCGGCACCGCATAACCCACGGTGTCCGGCAAATTCAAGCACCGTCGCGCCCGCATCCACCGCCACCTGGCAAACCTGGCACAGAAATCCAATGTCGGTACGCCCCGCATCTTCCGCCGAGAACTCCACTTCCCCGACGTGTTTCCTTCCCAAGCGAATCATCGAGCCAATCGCTTCGAGCGCGTGCTCGCGCGTCATATTCAGCTTCACGCGAAGATGCAGATCGGAAGTCGCAAGAAAAATGTGCAGCCGCGGCGCTGCCGCCGGTTCCAGCGCCTCAATCGCCGCGTTCACATCCTGTTGCTTGGCTCGAGCCAGCGCCGCAATCGGGACGTTCCGCACTTCGCGCGCCACCTGCCGCACCGCCTCGAGATCGCCTCGCGATGAAATGGGAAACCCGGCCTCAATGACGTCCACGCCCAAGCGCCGCAAGCTGCCGCGCCATGCGGATCTTTTCCTCGGTGTTCATCGAGAAATCCCGGCGATTGCTCGCCGTCGCGCAGCGTCGTATCGAAGATGCGTACGGAGTCCATGGAGTCCCCCTAAGCTAGTAGTAGGACAGAACGACCGCCTCACGGTCAAATTTATCTTTGTTCTACTTTTGATAATCTTGCCTTATACTGCCCGGGAGGCAAAAGGCCATGGATCTCGGCGAACTCCAGGTATTTCTGATGGTTGCGAAGGAAGGCAGCTTCTCTCGCGCCGCCGAGCGCCTCTACCGCACCCAACCCGCCGTCAGCCTCACCATTCGCAAACTCGAGGACGGCCTCGGCCAGCCTCTGTTTGTCCGCGGCTGCGCGTCCGGTGCGCATGACCGACGCCGGGACTCTCCTGAAAGACTACGCCGAGCGCCTGATCAATCTGCGCGATGAGGTAAAGAAGGGGCTTAGCGAACTCGAAGGTCTATCCCGCGGCGAGCTCTCTCTTGGCGTGAACGAAAGCTCCATCCACGCTCTCCTGCCCGCCTTGGCCGCCTTTCGCCAGCTGCATTCCGGCGTCCTGGTCCGCGTCCATCGCATGTTCTCGCGCGATATCCCCCACGAAGTTCTTAACTATCGCCTCGACCTCGGCGCCGTCTCCTACGTCCCGCAAGAGCCGCAGCTCCAGGCCACCGAAATCTTGAAGGACGAACTCACTCTGGTCGTTCCGCCAAAACATGTCCTCGCGAAAAAGCGCGAAGTCGACGTCGAGGACCTCGGCAACGAAGACTTCATCGCCCACAGCGTCGAGTCCCCCTATCGCCGCCGCGTCATCGAGCTCTTCGCGCGAAACCGCACCGCTCTGAACATGCCCATCGAAATGCCCACCATCGAAAGCATCAAGCGCTTCGTGCAAATGGGCATGGGCGTGGCCATCGTGCCGCGCATGTGCGTGCAATGGGAGATCGAGCACGGCTGGATGAAGGAAGTGAAAATCCGGCAGATGAATATGCCGCGCCACGTCTATCTCGTCTCTCGCCGCGGCGCGCGGCTTCCCCACGCCGCCGCCGAACTCATCCGCATCTTGCGAGAAACTTGAAATTCCGGCGCCCGCTTGGGCGAAGCTGGCCCATGATGCGAGAAATTTCTACCGCGCCTGGTCCGGCTTACCCGCCATGCACATAACCGTGGAAAGCATCGTAGCGCAGTGGCTTTCAGACCCATCTTTGCGAACGAACACGTCCGCGGCGCAAATCTTCAAAGTCTTCCCGGAACGCACCACGCGGGCCCGTGCGATTAACTCCTCGCCATCCGCCGGCGCAAGCAAGTTCATCTTGTACTCCACGGTAAGCACCGAAGAATCGGCGCTCATGAGTGTATAGGCCGCATAGCCGCAGGCGCTGTCGGCTATCGCGCCAGTGACGCCAGCATGAAAATAATCGTGCTGTTGGGTCAGCTCGGGGCGAAAGGGAACGCGTATTTCCACTCCACCCGGCTCCACGAAGACCATTTTAGCGCCGAGATGCTTCATCAGCCCTTGCCGCGCGAAACTTTTCTGAACCCTCCGTGCAAACTCCGGATCCTGCGCTTCAAATCTTGGTCTTTCTTCCATGCGGCTGAGTATAACAGCGCGGTGGGAACGTCCGCTCCTCATGCAAGAGCAGCAGACTCTCCAATGTCTTGCTTCGAGCCCTACCTGGCAATCAATCCCGTCCGCAGCATCACGTAAAAACGGCCAATATGCACAGATAAGTGTATTAAATATCTAGATATATTTTTATTGACTGGAGGCTTGTTCCGTCTTACCTTGTGTTCGTTGTTGTTCCCCTCTCGGATCCACTGAGGCGCCGCTTTTTGTAACGGCCAAGGAAGACCCATGGCCCATGCACGCGCGTTTTCTGTTCCTTTCACTAAGACGCTACATTTCCGCCCAAAGAATTATTTGAAACTGCTAATCTTTTCCGCCGCCCTCCTTTCGGCAGGCGCGATCGTCCCCTCCGCGCTTGCTCAGTTCCAGCAGCCCTTGGTCTTCTCGTCCGGGGGCGCCGTCGCCGTTCGCAACGACCAAACGGGCGCGCTCACTCCGGTCGCCGGCTCTCCCTTTGCCGCAGTCAGCAAATCCTTAACGTTCGACGTCCAAGGCCGCTTCTTGTTCGCCATCGGCGCCAACAGCATTCGCATGTTTCAGATCACCGATTCCACCACCGGCGCTTATCAAGAGGTCGCCAATTCGCCCTTCGCGTCGCCGGACACAAGCCAGCCGGCGTTTATCGCCGTCGAGCCCAGCGGACAATACATTGCCGTGGTGAACCGCGCCGGACGAAATCCCGGAGATGGCCTGGTGGAAACATTCCTGATCTCTCCAAACGCCGTCGGTGGTCCTGCGCTAATCCCGCTTTCCGGATCTGCCACGGAGCTTGACTCCACCCCCATCGGAGTCGCCCAACCGCCCGATAACAAGGAATTTCTGATCTTCATGGGCCCCAATTCTCTGTCCTCAGACACCACGATCCAACGAGGATCGGAGTTTCAAGATCTTTCTATTGATCCACTATCGGGTTTCATTACTGGCCTTCAGCCGAACTCAGCTATTCCCAAGCGCGGCGACAGTTTTGCCATGGATCCTCAAGGCCGCTACTACGTGACCGGCACACAGGACAATCTCCTCGAGTTTGGTCTAATCCAGCTTTTCGGCATTGGCGGAAACGGACTTCTTGGCGACATCCAGCTGCCTCAATCTCATTTTCCCGCAAGCCTCTGGATCGATAGCACGGGAACATTTCTCTACGTCGCCACTTCGAATCCAGGGAATCCCGTCGTCGTGAACATCTATTCCGTCGACGTGCAAACCGGCCAGCTCACCGAAACCACGAGTTCGCCTCTGCCCTGGCTTCACTTCTGTCCCAGCATATTCCCCCGACCCCACTGGCTCTTTCAACTATGGCTCTGGCGCGGACCAAAACACCGCCATCGCATATACCGTCGATCCGCAAACCGGCTACTTCGTCCAGACCGCCAACTCCCCATTCACCATCCCGCAAATCGGCGGCACGCTCACCTTCAGCATTCCGCCCGGCCAGCAAGGCGTCAGCGGCCCGTCGGCTTTGCTCTCCGCTACGAGCCTTTCCTTTGGATCGATTCAAACCGGCACGTCCAGCACGCCGCAAAGTGTCACGCTCACCAGCAATGGCGGTCAAGCTCTCAGCGTAAATTCAATTTCCCTCTCCGGCCCCGATGCCGGTCAGTTCCAGGAAATGGACACCTGCCAAGTTCCCTCCGCGCTTAAACCCGCTAACTTCTGTTCCATCAGCATCACCTTCGCGCCCACCAGTACCGGCTCCTTGCAGGCCACGCTTTCGATCTCCGATAATGCTCCTGACAGCCCTCAATCGGTGCAGCTCAGCGGCACTGGCGTCGCTCCGCCGCCGCCCGCTCCCGCCGTCACCGTGACGCCAAACCCCGTCAGCTTCCCGACCATCACACAAGGCACCACAAGTTCCCCAATCGCCGTCGTCGTCACGAATTCCGGCAACACCACTCTCAACATTTCTTCGGTCCTTCTCGCTGGCAACAACGTCACCGACTTCAGCATGGCAAACGGCTGCAACGGCCCTTATGCACCCAACGCCAGCTGCATGATCACCCTGACTTTCACGCCTCTCGCTGCAGGCCAACGCTCCGCGATCCTATCGATATCGGACGACGCTCAGAACTCTCCACAATCCATCCAAGTCAGCGGCACGGCTACGGCAGCTCCCCCAACGAATCCTGCTGCCTCCCTCTCTCCTACGAATGTTTCGTTCGGTGTGATCACGCAAGGTACGGCCACCGCGCCGCAATCGGTCACGGTAACAAACTCCGGCGGAGCTCCACTTCACATCACTTCCATTCTTCTTGGAGGAGCAAACGGCGGCGAGTTCATCATGGCAAACGGTTGCACCGCCGCCAGCTATTCTGTGAACGCCACCTGCACGATCGGCGTTTCGTTCGCGCCGCTTGGCACTGGATCGCGCTCGGCCACCATCACACTTACAGACGATGCGCCGAATTCACCTCAGGTCATCAATCTCGGCGGCAATGCAAGTCCAGCCGTCACCCTCGGTCCGGCCCCCGGTGGATCTACGTCGGCAACAGTCAGCGCAGGGCAAACAGCAGTGTACAACCTTCAAATAACGCCCGGCGCGGGCTACACCGGCAGCGTTGCCTTCGCGTATAGCGCCCCGCCGCTCGGCGCAAACATTCAGGCGCCGTCCTCGCTGCAAATTTCGAATGGGAATCCCGCTTCGTTTGCGGTAATGGTGACGACCAGCGGCGCTGGGGCGCCGTTCTCCTTTGCTCCGCGCCCCACGCCACTCCCTGCTCTGCGCGCAACGCCAGCTCTGGCCGTCGGCGTCCTCTTGCTTCTCCTGATTGCCCTCGCCACCAGGCGCGATATGGGCCTGCGCCCAAGGCGCCTCGCGTTTGGTGGCGCTTTCGCAACCATTGCCGTCTTAATTGTCCTGACCACGGCAAGTTGCGGCGGCGGCAGCACAAGTGTCGCTGCAACCCCGCCGCCTCAAGTAATCACGCCTCAAGGGTCTTTCAATATCGTGGTCACACCATCGGCAATGTCGGCATCGGGACAGCCGCTCCAGTTGCAACCGATTCAATTGTCGCTAACTGTCAAATAGCAGACGCCCTACTTCGCCACCGATATGCGATAAATTTTTCCCGCGCCATCATCCGAAACCAGCAAAGATCCGTCCGGCGCCACCGCCACTCCCACCGGTCTGCCATAAACATCTGGCCCGCCCGGATTCGGCACCAGCCCGGTCAAAAACGGCACTGGATCGGCAGACGGCTTTCCGTCCTTGAACGCCACAAACGAGATCTGATATCCCGAGCGCGACGCCCGGTTCCACGAACCGTGCTCCGCCACAAACGCCCCGCCCCGGTAGTTCTCCGGGAACTGCTTCCCCGTGTAAAACGCAAATTGCAGCGGAGCCACATGCGCTCCCAGCAGCACATCAGGAATAATCGCCTTCGCTACGAGTTCCGGCTTCTGCGGCTTCACTCGGTCGTCCACGTTGCTTCCAATATAGCTATACGGCCAGCCGTAGAACCCGCCGTCCTTCACCGAAGTAAAATAATCCGGCGGCAGATTGTCCCCCAGTTCGTCGCGTTCATTCACGCTGGTCCACACTTCTCCAGTGACTGGCTCGATCGCCAATCCCACCGGATTCCGAAGCCCGGTCGCAAACAGCCGCGCGTTTTTCCCATCCGGATCGCAAATCGTAATCGCCGCGCGAATCGGGTCCTCACCCGTGCTGATGTTCGAACCTGATCCAACCGAAACAAACAAGTGCTTGCCGTCCGCCGAAAACGCCACGGACCGTGTGTTGTGGCCGCCCGATGGCAACTTCATGAGCGGTTCCGCTTCGCCCAGCCGTTTCGATGTCTTCGGGTCATACTCTGAATCGCACGAGTTCATTCGTGTTTCCCACGTAAACGTAGTCGTCCTTAAACGCGATGCCAAAACGCGCGTTGTCCCCGTTGCGAACACTTCGCGCTGTTGCGCTCCTCCCGTCTTCTGCGGATCGCGCAGCACCACAATCTGGTTCGCTCCCGTCTCCGCCACAAAAATATCTCCATTTGGCGCCACTGCAAGCCAGCGCGGCGTCTTGAAGTCCTCCGCAAATACATTTACGCGAAATCCTTGCGGCACCGTGGGAAGAAAGCCCGCAGGCGGCGCTTCCTTGCTCGGGCCGTTGCCCGCCGACTTCGTGGAGTAAGGCGCTGGAAGTTGCGGCTTCTGGCCGTGCGTGACTTGTGCGGAAAGGATCGCAGGTAAAATCAGAACACTGCTGATTGCGGAAACAGCGCAAAGACGCATTTTCATGAAACTCTCCTCAGTTCGAGTTTTCAGTCTTCAGTATATTGCCGCGCAATCGCGCACAGTTCCAGCTTTGATTTTTTAGGAAATTTAGGGGGAACGGCGCCGTCTCCGCCCCTTGGCTGAAATCCTGGCCTTCACAATCCAAAAACATACAGGACACGGTCCGCGCTGATCGCGACTCGCTGTTTGCCATCCACCGTGAACGAAATGGGATTCGCCACGATCGCGCCGCCGGTTTGAAAATCCCACAAGGCGTTTCCAGTCCGCGCATCGAGCGCATAAAAATTCCCTTCATCCGATCCCGAGAAAACCAGTCCGCCTGCCGTCGATAGCACTCCCGCCCACGGCGGCGAATGCAGCCTGAAATTCCACTTCGTTTCTCCCGTCTTTGCATCCAGCGCGCGAATCTCGCCCCACGCATCGTCCAGCGGCAACTCGTTCTCTCCGCCGCCTGGGAAGAACGTTCCCGGTTTGTATTCCGCTTCCCGCTTGAAGAAAACCGAACCAATCTCGCGAACAGCGACGTAAAACAGCTCTGTTTGTGGACTATACGAGGGACTGAACCATACCGTCGCCCCATTCGCGTTTGGCCAGACCAGCGCGCCTTTCTCCGAGGGGTCTGAATCCCCCGCCAGGATCGGCCGCCCTTTTGCATCAAGCCCTTTCGCCCACGTCTGTTTGGCATACGGCTGCCCCGCGATGAATTCTCCAGTCGCGCGGTCGAGCACGTAATAAAACGCATTTCGATTCGCACTGGCGATCAGCTTGCGGTCGCGGCCTTGAATTTTCGCGTCGAATAGGATGGGAACGTGCGCCGCATCCCAATCGTGCGTGTCGTGCGGCGTAAATTGAAAATGCCACCGCAGCTTTCCTGTCTCTCCATCCAAAGCAACGAACGAGCAAGCGTAAAGGTTGTCGCCCTTCCTCGCGTCTCCGTTCCAATCCGGGCTTGGGTTGCCCACTCCCCAATACACCAGCTTCAGCTCGGCGTCGTACGCTCCCGTCACCCACGTCGGCCCTCCGCCAGTCTTCCAACTCTCGCCGGCCCAGGTCTCGTGCCCTGGCTCGCCGGGACCAGGAATCGTCCAAAACCGCCAAGCCTGTTTTCCGCTCTTTGCATCATACGCATCCACGAATCCCCGGATTCCGGCTTCCCCGCCGCTCACTCCCACCACAATCTTCCCCTCGATCGCCAGCGGCGCCACCGTCATGCTATATCCCAATTTGTAGTCCCCGACCTTCGTGTTCCAACGTTCCGCTCCGCTCTTCAAATCCAGTGCCACCAAATAACAATCCAGAGTCGTTACGTAGAGCTTGTCGTCGAGAACCGCCGGGCCCCGGTTGACCCGCCCAAAACCAATGTTGTGATAGTCCTTCGGAATCTCGCGATTCCACGTCCACAGCCTTCGTCCCGTGTGAGCATCCAGCGCCGCCGCCCAATTCGGCCCGGTGATGTACAAGATGTCGTCCACCACGATCGGCGAGACTTCACTTCTTTCGTTCGGAAATTGAAACGTCCACTTCACCTTCAGATTCCCAACGTTCTCCGACGTAATTTCATTCAGCGGCGAAAATCGGTGGCCAAGTAGATCTCGTGAATAGGTCAGCCAGTTCCCCGGCTCCTTATCGGCATTGACGATCCGCTCAAACGGCACTTGTCCGAAAGCCGCAGCAGTCAAAACGGCGCTCAGCGCCCCCGTGCAAAACACTCTCATTGTTTTCCTCGCTGCGAAGCCAGGTACGCCACCAAATCCTGCAGCTCCGTCGCGCTCAGAATCCCCTCGAACGGCGGCATCGGCGTTTCTCCCCGCAGTTTCTTTAACTCCTTCAACTCCTGCTTCCGTAAATTGTGATAGTGCCCCCTGGCGTCCTTGACCTGAATCGTAAACGAGTCTTCATTCGCCCGGATGCCTTCTATCGTTTTGCCAGAACCCATGGTCGCCTTCACGAAAAGAAAATCCTCCGGCAGCGCCGAACTTGGTTTGCTGATCGCTTGTTTCAGGAAGGACGCACTCCGCCGGTCTCCGATCCCTGTCAATTCCGGCCCGTACCCCTCACCCTGGCCCTCCAATACGTGGCAGCCTCCACAGCCGCTCTTGGCGTAGACTCCCGCGCCGCGCGCTGCATCGCCCGGCAGAGGGTCCGGAGGAATCTTGCTCAGCGAGCGCACAAACGCCGCCAGGTTCGCCACGTCATCCTCATCGAGAAACCACGCCCCGGGCATACTCGGCGGAATACCCTCCGCGATCACTAAGTTCAGCGCCTCGTCGTCTGGAGCATGCGCAAGATGCACCCGGTTGAGTGCCGGCCCTCGCCCTCCTTTGCCGTCGATGCCATGGCACAACGCGCAGTGCCGTTCGAACAATCGCTTTCCTACAGCGGCATCCCCCCGTAGAGTTTTTTCTTCTGAACGCGTCTGCCGTGCCCGAACCGTTCCAAGAAATCCACAGCCGAGCAATCCGCCCAAAGCAATGAGCGCGAACATTTTTCCCCGCACAGTTGTCACCATCGGAGCACCCCGAACAAAAAATGATCAGTGTTTTGGGAGCCTAACCCTGGGTCGGTACGCTGTCAATTCCATCTCATAACGTACGGTATGCGCGAAACATCCAATCTCCTGCGGCAAGCGTATACTTCAGTGGAATGCCGTTTCCGGAGTCTCAACCATGCGTGCCTTTCTGATTGCGGGCTTAATTTTTGTGGGCATCGGGGTCCTCACCTGGGCCACCGCCAAACCAAACGATGGCCGCGCCAACGCCAAGGCCGCCTTTCCGAAACCCGCTGTCGATGCTCCTCTCGCTTCTGCAAAATCTACAGAAACCGCGGTTGTCTCCGGCGGCTGCTTTTGGGGGATTCAGGCCGTTTTCCAGCATCTGAAAGGCGTGGTCTCCGCCACTTCCGGCTACTCCGGCGGCGCAGCAATCACCGCCCATTACGAGGATGTCAGCACGGGAGCAACCGGCCACGCCGAATCCGTAAAGATCGTTTTTGATCCTTCCCAAATTTCCTACGGTCAGATATTGATGATCTTTTTTTCCGTCGCCCACAACCCTACCGAGCTCAACTACCAGGGCCCCGACCACGGAACGCAGTACCGCTCTTCGATTTTCTATTCGGACGGCCAGCAAAAGAAAATCGCCCAGGCCTATATTGCTCAGCTCGATTTCGCAAAGATCTATTCGCAACCCATCGTCACGCAGGTTGTTCCACTCCAGGCCTTCTACCCAGCCGAGGACTACCATCAGAACTATCTCAAGCACCATTCCTACGAACCCTACATCGTGATCAACGACCTGCCGAAACTAACCAGCCTCAAGAAGGAATTTCCCAACCTCTATCGCGGCGACTGAAACTCACGTCGTAGCTTCCCGGCAAAATTGCCCGCTCGCGGCCCTTCGCTTAAGTTCCTCTATGGGCGCTCCGTCACCGGTTTGCCTCCTCCGCCTGGCAAACTTGTCTTCCGTCCTCCGTTCGCCTCACCCTGCAGCAGCGCCTCGAGACTCGGATAAGCGTAGATCGTCGGCGCGTGATTTTGCATCAGGCCTCCGGTATTCGCCGTCGGGCCATAGTTGCTGTGCAAATCTCGCGCCAGCATCCTCAGCGTCGCCATCTGCTGTCCGCGATGGTGCGCGGTGTGGGCGATGCGCCGCGTCATCACCCACGCCCGAGAACGCTTCACATCGAAGAACATCGTATCGCCTTCCCACCACGCTTCATCTTTCCTGCGCAACGCCTCAAGCCGTTTCCCGCTGAACTCCGCATACTGCTTCATGAATTCCAGCCGCGACTCTTCCGGCGGCACGGCCGGCGCACCTACTTCAATCCCCAGCATGTTCCGGAACCACAAGTCTTCGCTCACGCACTGGTGCACCATCTGTTCGCGCACGCTGCGGCCCCGCGGGTCTTTCGCGTTTGGCCGGAATGTCAGGTCCTCGTCACGAAACTCGCTCCACACGCTGACCACCTTCATCCGTTCCGTCTCATAACTCTCCACCAGAAAGTCGTATCTCATCGCTTCAATCCTCTACAGAATATCTCTGCGTCCGGCCCCGCGTAGGTAACGCAAAAATATCACCCAAAACCGCCCTTTTCCGTAACCAAAACAGTCGTCGCACTGCCTCCTGTACCTAATTTGTACCATTGGCCAGTCGTCCCTCAACGCCGCGACAGTCATAATTCTCGCTCACGGAGTTCTTGATCTACAAGAGACAAACCACGCTCAGTCCCAGGCGCATCGCCAGCCACCACCTGGTTCGGTCCGGCAATCGCCTGGAGGAGAATTTCTTGAAGCACCTGACTCTCACGCTGATCTGTGCGCTTTTGCTTTTCTCCTCAGGATGCGCCGCTGTACGCAGTTCAGGTTCAGGAAGCATGCCCCCTCAGCCCGCGCAAATCCGAGTCTCGGTTTCGCCGAATCCCGCCACAATCAGGGCCGGCAGCTCCCAACAATTCACCGCCTCCGTCTCCGGAACGACCAACACTGCCGTCGCCTGGTCCGTCAACAACGTCGCCGGCGGCAACTCCTCCACCGGCACAATCTCCTCTTCCGGCATGTTCACCGCCCCCGCCGCTCCACCCAACCCCAATTCCGTCACCATTCAAGCCACCAGCTCCGTCGATTCTTCTGCCATCGGCTCGAGCGACCTCACGCTGCTTAATCCCACTCCCGTCCTCACCGCCATCAATCCCACATCAATGAACGTCGGCCCCCTCGCCCTCACCGTCACCGGCAGCAATTTCCTCAGCGGCTCTCAAATCCTTTTCGCGGGCGTCCCCCTCAATACAACTTATGTTTCCGCCACGAAGCTCACCGCCGCCGGAACCGCCGCCGTCGTCGGCATCTTCGCCGTCTCCGTCAGCAATCCCAACCCCGGCCAAAGCACCTCCTCCAGCATAAATCTCCAGGTAACTTCCACCACGCAAGCCAGCGCCTGTAGCGGCATGAGTACCGGCGCGGGCGCAAGCCTTAACGGCTTCCGTCCCTTCCCCGCGAACAACGCATGGAATCAAGATATTTCTGCCTCGCCCGCCGATCCAAATTCCGCCTCCTACATTAATTTCATCGGTTCTACTGTCGCGCTCCATCCCGACTTCGGCTCCGGACAATATCAGGGCAGCTACATCGGCATTCCTTATTCCGTCGTCGGTTCTTCTCAATCACCCGTGAATATCCTCTTCAATGCTTACGGCGACGAGAGCGATCCCGGCCCCATGCCCGTTCCCGCCAACGCCAACATCGAGGGCTACCCCAATCCCGGCACCGGCGACCGCCACGTCCTCATCCTCGACAACAACAATTGCTGGCTCTACGAACTCTTTGGCTCCAGTATCAATGCCGACGGCTCTTGGAACGCCGCCTCCGCCGCCGTATGGGATTTGCAAAACTACACGCAGCGCCCGCTCGCCTGGACCTCCGCCGACGCCGCAGGACTGCCCATCTTCCCCGGCCTCATTCGCTACGACGAAGTCGCCAGCGGCCAAATCGCCCACGCCATCCGCTTCACGCTTCAGCACAGCACCGCCGCATACGTCCTGCCCGCAACTCACTGGGCCGCAAATTCTTCTTCACAGTTCGCCGCGCCCATGGGCATGCGCCTCCGCCTCAAAGCCAATTTCGACATCTCCGCTTTCTCCGCCACCAACCAGGTCATCCTCAAAGCCCTCAAGCAATACGGCATGATCATGGCCGACAACGGCTCTTCCATGTACATCAGTGGCGCTCCCGACGATCGCTGGGACAACAACGATCTGCACGCCCTCTCTGCACTCACCGCCTCCGATTTTGAAGTCGTCTCCCTCGGCACCGTCTACACTTCCAGCAATCTTCCGAACGGCTCCGGGCCAACCATCGCCAGTTTCACCGCCAGCACATCCAATCCCGTATCAGCAGGCACTGCCGTCACACTTTCATGGAACGGCTCCGGCGCCTCTTACTACATCGTTTCGCCCCAAATCGGCGCAATCCGCGGCACCAGTGCCGTCGTCATTCCTTCGCAAACCACCACGTACACGCTCTACGCTACCAACCAATTCGGCCGCACCACCGCTACTTTGACAGTTACCGTTCAGTAATCTCCTTTCATCCCGTTGCCATTCTCAGCAACAGTTGACACATCCCTTCGCGTGGAGTATCTAATCCCTCACGCGCGCCCCCGCCTCTGCCTTCCTGATTTCGCCGCGCGAATGTCCAAAACTCCAAGGAGCCCTTATGCCAGACAACGTTCGACCCATCCCGGAGGGATTCCATTCTCTTACTCCGGCAATTACCTGCAAGAATTCCGCGGCCGCCATCGACTTCTACAAGGAAGCCTTCGGCGCCACGGAAATCAACCGCATGCTCGGCCCCGGCGGCCGGGTCATGCACGCCGAGCTCCGCATCGGTGACTCCCACATCTTCGTCTCCGACGAATTCCCCGGAATGTCCGCGGCTCCCGCTTCAGGGGCGGTCCCTTCCTCCTACATCTTCCTTTACACCCCGGACGTAGATAAGGTCTTCAACCGCGCCGTGGCCGCAGGTGCGCAAGTCGGCATGCCTGTCACTGACATGTTCTGGGGCGATCGCTACGGCAAACTCACCGACCCCTTCGGCCACAGCTGGGGCATCGCCACTCACATCGAAGACGTCTCCCCCGACGAAATGATGCGCCGCTCCGCCGAGTGGACCGCCAACATGACCAAAGCCGCCGCTGCCAGCGCCGGCCAGAGCTAAACGCCGCCTCAGCTTATATGTCCTGAGTCACAGCCCTTCCCTCCCGGGAAGGGCTGTGTATCTTTTGCTTTCCTCGGCTGCTCGTCGGCGTTCATCAACTTCAAACTTTTTGGCGCGTCCGTCCCAGCCGAAACATAATTCCGGGAATGTCGGCGTCCACGCCGACGAGCGTTACAACTCTTCTCGCTCGCAAATGCGCCGTCGCTTGAATGATCGATACATCAGAGCCTGACCTCTCCAATTCCGCCTGACCGTCTGCCCCGCCATGCTCCCCTCGGGGCACGTCGCGCCGTGCCCGACATTCCCTCAAATCTCGTCCCGCGCTTCAACACGCCCCAAATCCCAATGGTGGTACTATCACCCCTCATCGCACGAGCAAGCTCGCGCCATTAGTCATCAACGAGAGGGAAATCGGGATGAATCGAAGAAACCTGCTGAAGACAGCCTTGAAAGGCGCCGCAGCGGCACTGGTTGCACCAACACTCACACGCGCCGCAACGTCCGCCGCAATGTTCAACCATGGCAGGTACGCGCTGGCTCCAGGCTCCGACCAAACTTACTCCGCTCGCGCCATCGAACTCGTCCAACGCTCCACTGTCATCGACATGCTTGCTCCACTCTGGATCAGCCCCTCCGCCACGTTAAAAATGCTCGGCAATCCCGAAAATTTCAAAGCTGTGGACTACGCCCCGTACCAACAATCCGGGATCAACGTCTTTCACATCGCTATCGGCACCGGCGGTACCGACGCTTACCTCGAAACTCTCCAGTTTCTTTCTGGCTACAACAATTTCCTCGCTCGCCACGACGCCTGGTTCGAGCGCGTCGAGACTCCCGCGCGCCTCGATGGAATCAAATCCTCCGGCAAAGTCGGCATCCTCCTCGGCGTCCAAAATTCCGAGCACTTCCGCAAACCAGATGACGTCGATTATTTCTACGGCCTCGGCCAGCGCGTCTCTCAACTCACCTACAACGCCCGCACGCTCATCGGTAACGGTTCAACCGAGCGCCGTGACGATGGCCTCTCCGACTTCGGCCTCGCCGTCGTCGAGCGCATGAACAAGCTTGGCATGGCCGTCGATGTCTCCCACTGTGGCGACCGCACCACGCTCGACGCCTTCGACGTCTCCAAGAAACCCGTCCTCATCACCCATTCCAATTGCCGTGCTCTCAATCCCAATCACCCGCGCTGCAAAACCGACGAAGCCATCAAAGCCATGGCAGCCAAAGGTGGCGTTATGGGCATCACCGAAGTTCGCATGTTCGTCAGCCCCAAAGAACCCACCTCCATTGAATCCATGCTCGATCATTACGATTACGTCGCCAAGCTCGTCGGCGTCGAGCATCTCGGTGTCGGCAGCGACATCGATCTTCTCGGCTACGACGCCATGCCTCCCGACGAATACAAGCAGCTCAAAGCCGGCTACAAAAACAGCTACGCTTTCCGCGACAAGATCGATATCGACGGATACCACTTCGCCAAACGCCCCTTCGACATCTCCGAAGGCCTCATCCGCCGTAAATATAATGACGCTCACATCGAAGCCATCCTAGGCGGCAATTTCCGCCGTGTCCTCAAACAAATTTGGACCGTCTAGTTGCGCGGAGAGAATTTCCCCGCATCAATGTTGAACGCTAATCGTGCCTTGCCTCGCCGGGGTGGTTTGTATCCAAGCTTCCGCCGCGATTAGCTGCAGCACGAACCCAATCCAGAACGCGATGCCAAAAAATTCATGCGGTGTTAGCCCTGAAAGACGACTCGTGGCAAAAAACAATCCAATGATCGGCCGGATCGTAGCAACCGCAAGCCCAACCGCAAAAGCGCGAATCATCCATTCGCGGTGCAGCGCAATCTCATGCCGGCGTACATGCCAAAACGCCTTGCACAGCGCGAATAGGAAAAATGTCCCAAACAGCGTCGTGGCCGCCGCCTGATTCGCCCCGCCAATCGCCGGCATCCCGAAGCTCATCACCAATGCCGAGATTCCGATCACCAGCCCGCAAATCACAAAAACACGCCCGCTGAAGCGGTGCCACCGCAGATGCCGGGCGCGAATCGTCGAGCTGAATTGCAGCGGACCCAGGATCATGAAAAGTAATCCAGGCACAATGTGAATCAGCGTAAGGATCGGATAGTGCGCGAACAAATCGTCCAGAGCTGCGAACTGCGCCAGCCGAGGGTTGGAGCTGAACGCCGGTGGTTGATAGCCGTGTACCGCGATCGGCACCAGATGCGCCATCCTTCGCACCGCCACCGCAACTCCGATAAACGCCAGGAAAATCACTGCGCTCCACAGCGCCCGCTGCCGCCCGATACCAGTCTTCATACCTACTACTACGTTTCGTCCGCCCCTGCCCTTTCAATAGCCGAATAAAATGACTAAATGTCATCGAGGAGCCCCCATCCTAGGCTGTCAATCGAAATCCGAAAACGCGAAGACCGCTCCCGCCTCCGCTCTCGCCTCGATTCGCGGCAGGAGCTCGAAAAATTCTGCTTTCACTTGTCGGTGTAACTTCGCCTTGCAGCCCGTGCAGCCGATGCAAACGAATTCAGGATTGTCATTCTTCGCCTCCCGTGATTATGACCATGGTATAATGACCATAGCTCTACCGGAGGCTTTGGATGAAGAAAATGGCCGCGGGTTCTTTCAAAACAAATTGTCTCGCAGTCATGGATGAGGTCCAGGCCAAGCGAGAGACTGTCATAATCACCAAGCACGGCAAGCCAGTGGCAAAGCTTGTCCCGGTCGAGCCACACGATGACATATTCGGTTTTCTTCGTGGCAAGGCTACGATCATCGGCGATGTGGTTTCCCCTGCTTTGTCGCTGCGTGAATGGGGCAATCTGAGGTGATTTTGCTCGATACCCATGTTGTGCTCTGGCTGACGACAGACCCCGGCAAGCTATCGGTCAAAGCCACGTCGGCCATAACAGATGCCCGCATGAATGCAGACGGCTTGGCAATCTCCGACATCACTCTGTTGGAACTAACCACACTCACCAGCAAGGGCCGCCTCCACCTCGACATCAGCCTCGAATCCTTTCTCCAGGAAATCGAGTCCCGCTTCATTGTTCTCCCAATCACGGCCCGCGCATGCGCACGCGCCATGAGTCTGCCACCAAGCTATCCCAATGACCCTGCGGATCGCATTATCGGCGCCACGGCTTTGGTCGAAGGACTCCGGTTGCTTACCGCCGACCGCGAAATCCGCCGCTCAAAATCAGTTCAAACCATTTGGTGAGATCGCTGGATAGCGCGCCAATAAAACTCGTGATTTAAGGACACAAACTACGGCGCTTGGCGGTTTCCACAAGTCACGAGTCATGCCCTGCAGCCGCCACTCACGAATCACCAGTCACTGACTAATGTGCTAGCATTCTCGAGCCTTGTCTCAGAAAACTCAGAAGAACAGCCTCCTCTTCTCCGTCGTCGTCCTTTTCGCCATCAACATCCTCAATTTCTACGACCGTCACGTCCCCGGCGCCCTCGTCGAGCCTATGCGTAAGGAGTTTCACCTCGATGACACGCAGATCGGCCTCCTCGGCAGCGCCTTCATCTGGATTTACGCGATTATCGGCGTCCCTCTCGGTCGCCTCGCCGATTCCGCAAGCCGCAAGAAACTTCTCGCCTGGGGAGTCGTGATCTGGACAGCGCTGACCGCATCTGCAGGCCTCGTTACCACCTATCCCCTGCTTCTTTTATCGCGTGCGGGAGTTGGAGTCGGCGAAGCGGCCTGCGCCCCCACCGCGACGAGTTGGCTCGGTGATCTTTTTCCCCCGCAAAACGCTCTCGCGTACTGGCGCTCTTCATGCTCGGCGTCCCAATCGGCGGCGCCCTCGGCTATTTTTTCAGTGGCCCACTCGCGCAAGCTTACGGCTGGCGGGCCGCTATGGTTTTTGCCGCCGTGCCTGCGCTTGTTCTTGTACCTGCCTTACTTCTGCTTACAGAACCGAAGCGCGGCGCAAGCGAAACCCATCGCGCTCCCCTCGTTCCCTCCTCGATGTGGAGCGTGCTCCGCATTCCGACTCTTTGGTGGATCATCGCCTCCGGCGCTCTGCTCAATTTCAACGCGTACGCCTTCGCCACTTTCTTGCCCGCGTTTCTCAGCCGCGTTCACGGCCTCTCGCTGGCAAAATCCGGCATCGCCACGGGCGTCGTCTATCTCCTCGGAGGCGTGAGCGGCGGCGTAATCGCCGGCTATCTGGGTGATTCGATAGTTCATCGCCGCAAAGACGGGCGCATGCTTTGCGCTGCTGCACTGGCCCTGCTCACCATACCCTTTGCATGTGTGGGCATACTTCAGCCCTCCGGCTCCTTTTTCATCGCGATGACGTTTTTGGCGCTTGCTTATTCTTCGCTCACGACCTACTACGGCCTGGTGTACTCGGCAATTCAGGACATTGTCGCTCCCAACCAGCGCGGCACGGCGATGGCGATCTATTTCATGGCGATGTACATGTGCGGAGCATCCTTCGGCCCTCTCCTCACCGGTAAATTGAGCGATGTGCTTGCGCACCGCGCAGCGGCCCTGGCCGGCTCGGCAACCGTCACGGAAACTTTCCGCGCCATTGGCCTTCAGCAGGCCATGTTAATCATCCCGGTTCTCTGCACCGCGCTCGCCTTTGTGCTGTATATGGGCTCGCGCACCATCATTGCCGACATGGCGCAGCGAGAGTCTCCCGCTTACGTCGCGACGGTAGACGCGTCTTAGCCAAAGATGGTTAGAATAGTTAGACGGGGTGAAGAATGAAAGCCGGCAAACAACAAAACAAAAAGCCTGATGTACATGCTTCCCTGGGCCAAGCGCATTCAGCGCGAAGTCATCGGTTGGATGTGGGTCGTTCTTATCTTCTTGCTGGTCAACGGAACGCTTGGCCAGGCGCGTGTGATTCCCTCGGGGTCAATGGAGAATACTCTGCTCATCGGCGACCACCTGATCATGAGCCGTATCGGCTACGACGCCGGCGTTCCTTTCACTCACTTGCATCTTTCGCTGTGGCGCAATCCCAAGCGCGGCCAGCTTGTGATTTTCACTCCGTTTGTCCCGCAGGAAACTTCGGACATCGTGAAGCGCGTCATCGGCCTTCCCGGAGAAACGGTGGAAATTCACGACGGCAGCGTGTGGATCAACGGACAAAAACTTTCCGAGAGCTACACGACTGGGCCCAGTGAGCCTTACGATATGCACCTGCCCTATAAGATTCCCCAGGATTGTTATTTCGTCATGGGCGACAACCGCGGAAATTCCTACGACAGCCGCTTCACCGGCTGCGTGCCGCGCAAAAACATTATCGGCACTCCGGTGATGATTTACATGTCTCTGGATGCGTCGCCGGAGGCCTGGGAATCCGGGCAACTCCGCGAGCGCTTTCTCGCGTATGCGAATGCCGTGCTTCATCCGGGCGAGATTCGCTGGCACCGGCTTTTCACGACGTTTTGAAGCGGGCGTGCTCGCTGCAGTTTGAACTCGAACTGCGATTACGATTCTTGACGAAGGGAAATCGGTGAAATGAACGAAACGCCGCAACAGTATGCGCAGCGGATTCTCGGTCACGTGGAAGGAAAGGATCCGCTCAAGGCGCAGTCTGCAACCGCGAAGAAATTAGAACGTCTGGTGAAGGGCGCGCCCGCTTCCAAACTGCGCAAACGGCCGGGCCCGGATAAATGGTCCGTGAGCGAAATCATCGCGCATATGGCCGATACCGAGATCGTCATTGGATGGCGCATCCGCTCCATCCTCGGCGCGCCGGGAACGCCCATTCAGGCGTATGACCAGGATGCCTGGGCGGCCGCTGGGCTTTACGCGAAGCGAGACCCACGCAAAAGTATCGAGCAATTTCGCGCCGTGCGCGACGCAAACCTCGCGCTCTACAAATCACTCTCGCCGGAACAGTGGAAGCGCTATGGAATACATGCGGAACGCGGCGAAGAGAGCCTCGAACGGATCGCGCTCATGATAGCGGGGCACGACATCAATCATATTTTGCAAATTGAGCGCATTCTCGCGGCGAAAAAATAAACTTCCGTATCCCCCGCGCCGAAGGCCGTGCCGATTCCTATTCGTCGCCGCGGACATGCCACCAGTCAAGCCGCTGAAACTCCGCTAATTTTTCAGCGCCATGGTCGCGGTACCAATTCTTCCAGGCCTGAGGATCGCTCGGAACATTCGCATCGGTGATTTCGCGTAACGCCAGGTAGCTCCAGCTTCGCATTTGCGCGTTGGTGCTGGGGTTTTCGGTGAGCTCAAGAAACTTCGGCACCATGCGCATCCGCTGTACTCGCGTGAAATTTCCGCAATCGGAAAATTGCAGCCGGCGCGGCCGCGAACGTTGTTCGAAGGATCCTGCGTAAAGGATTCGAACAGTTCATCCAGCGCTTCGTCCTTGCCAAGATAGCGCATGCCTTCTACCGCCCACTGCCGGACATACGCGTCCGGATCGTGTTTCGCATAATTGAGCAAAACCGGATGAATTCGTTCGTACGCAACTCCACGCCCGGCAAGCATTCCCAGAAAATAAACGGCCGCGGCTCGGTATTTCAAATCCGTGCGCGCGCGCTCGATCAACATTTCGGCGGCTTGTTCATTTTTCTGCCAGCCATCCAGCGTGAGATTGATGTCCGCATTGGCATAACGCACGCGGAGATCGCTGGAATATTCCGAGCGCCGCTCCAGTTGCTTCATCCGTTCGGTCAAATGCGAATGTGCCCAACCCAGCTTTCGACTTGCTGTTCGAACAGATCGAGAGCGCGCTGGTCGTGCCCGATGGCGCGTTCCAGCAATTCTTCCGCTTGATCCTGGGCAGGCTGAGCAGCCATGCGTTCTGCATCGGCATCGGTCATGGGTCCTGCAAAAGTTCTGCGTGGCGGAACTGCATTCGCAGGTGTAGCCACGCGGGATCCATTTGCGTGCGACCTATTTGTGCGGGAAGCGCTTGCCACTGATTTCAGAGTCGAGAACCGCCATCCTTGCCAGGCAAACATGCCGAGCAACCATCAGATCCGAACATGGCAAAGGAAACAACCGTCGATGGTCGCGACGTGGTCGTTTGCGGCCCCGGTGCGCAAGGATCCTGTCTGCAAAGAACCAAAGAGTTGCTGGCCGGGCTCTGCCGAGCCGGGAGCGGTTTGGCCGGGCTGTGGCGGCGGGCCGTAAGGCGAATCCACTTCCACGCGCGTGTCGATTTTCAATCCTGCGAGAGATCTCGATTTGTGAAACGATCCAGCGTGCTTCCTGGCGGCTCGCTATTTCATCCGCTAGCGTGATCCGGCGCCCATTTTTTGTGCGCAGGCGAATGGCGTACATGGACTCTCCACCATTGCCGCCCTGCTGCCCGCTGGTGACCGGAACAATGGCATCGATTTCAGAGATGGCGAATCGCTTCGCAGACCCGATGCCCAGGATTCTTGTTGTGGAAATGATTTCCCCGTTGCCGACGCGGATCCGCGACGTTCCGAGAACAACGTGAAAACAAATCAAGATCATTAGGAGATCAAAAAATCCGAATACCAAGCCAAAAAACCAGGGAGCACTGGAATGAAACAGAAAATAAACAACACCACTCCAGATCGCGGTGAACACAAGAAGAAATAGGGCGCGAGAAGGCGTGCGAAAAGCTGGAAAGTAAAATTCCGTTCCGCCGGCTTGCGAAGAAATCACAACTTTCGTATGTGCAGGCGCTGCGACCGGAGCCGAATCGGTCACGCTGGAAGACTCGGATGAAAATCCAGGTGTTTCCGACGAAGAAGCAGCCGACGACAGCTCTGCAGCAGAAGAAGTCCTAAAGACGGGCAGTTCGAAATCGTCAGCGTAATCAATGCCGGGAACATCTGCCTTAGCGTGGAGAAGCCAGAGAACTTGATCCGAAGCATTGTCGTGATCCGTCACGTAAGCGTCAGGCGGTATTTCGAAATCCACCGGGATCGTTCTGCCGAGCGGATCCATCCCGATGGCTCCAAACGGCACGTTCTGATCCGATCTGCCAAAGAACGGTTTCCACTGTGGAGCGGTTGTTGCCCGAGCCGGTAATCGTCTTGCGGACACAAGAGAGGCGAAGGTCGATGCCGTGCGCCGCGTCTGCGTCAAGTTTGAGATGAATCCTTCCAGCGAGCCGGCCGCCTGGAGAGAACGGCAGCGAGTAAAGCTCGAAATAAGTATTGCCGAACCGTCGATGGCGAAGTGTGGCGCGCAACGCCACAACGAATAGAATGACTCCGATGAGAGAAAAACCAATGACAAGGAATGCGCGAGGGTCATTATGACGAGCGAGCTGCGGAACAAGAGTGGCCGCTACGGGAATTGTCACTATGTTGCAGAAAATGCAGACTACCCAGGCCGTGATTTCGGTGTTCTTGCGTTGGCTTTCCGCCCTTCTGCTGGCCCAATCCGTTCGCCACAGCCAGGGTGCCGAGGGATTTGCCTCTTCTACCGCAGCCTGCTTCTTTAGGCGGCCGTAGCCGAACCACGCTGCGAAAACAAAACCCGCGCCAATCGCAGAGATGAACAGGCCAATCGCGGCGCCGGCAATTGTGCCGTTGGCGCCAGCGTTATGGTTCCTGGCGAGGAATGTGACCAAGGAAAGCAGTCCGGGGACAAGAAACATCAGCCCAAAAAACACCAGGAACGTAGCAGCACCTTTGGAGGGCCTAGTCATACAACTAGTCTAGAGTTGCTTCTGGCAGACAAAATTGGACCGAAGTACAGGTTTGTTCTTGTAGTTATAACTAAGAAGGGTTATTGAAGCCGACTTCGCGGGGCGAAAGGCGGATGGATGAAATAGTCTGGTGCATGTTGCTTATATTGAGGCAGTTAGGCGTCTGGGTACGGTGGAAGCCGTGCGGCGGACCAGTACGGCAAAGTTGATCCTTGGCCGCGCTGGTTCGGACCGGGCGAAGGCGGGTTATCGATACGTCGCCGAAATCAATGCATGCATTCAGAATGCGGACGCGGAGCACGCGTGGAGCAACACATTCCGTTTAGCGAAGGCGCTGAGAGTTCCTGTCGAGGTAGAGTTCGAGTGGCTGCTGAAGAACGAGGCGGCGCACCCGGGAGAGGCGGCGCGGATGTCCTGGAAACCGAAGGACGAAGTTTCCCCAACATAGCAATCATCTCATTCGTCATTCAGTCTACACGCCATCCGATCAACTAAAGAAACACGCAGACTTAAGACCGACGCCTGGGCCATCCGACGGTTGGAACACCTGTCACGAAGCGATCATTTAATTGGCAATCTCTTGCGTCCCATGATCCATCGTTTCAGCTTGCATATCACTGAGAATCCGCCACTTGCCAAGATCAGATTCGCTATTCGCAAATTTCTTTGGTCTCCAAGGATTAAGGACGTCACGATTCCCAGGGCAATTCCAAAACACAGCACACAGAATCCGATTGCATAAAATTTGGCGGCAGATGTCTCTCTGACGAACTCTCGCCATTCGTTTCCTGCGTAGAAGCCAACTAAATCCCGACTTGGCGGCCAGCTCAATTTGCGGGGAAGTTTCCGCCCTTTCACATTTCTGCCCATCGAAGACTCCCAAGTGTTTGAAATGGGCCCAGGGCCGCAATCTATTTCTTACTGACCATTTTATGTACTAAAGGGGTATTCTTTAGGTTGCACGCAATGAGCCAAAGGGAAATCTTCGAGCGGCGAGAATTCCCGAATTGGAACACGGCGCAAGTTGTTTGATTTGTGAGAAAAACTAAACTTTCTAAAACATTCGTTTTATCTTCGCTGTAGGGCAAACTAGTGCGAGATTCCATTTTGGAACTCGTCCGCGTACCGTTTTGGGAAAAATTGGACAGGAAGGTAAAGTGCGCACGAACCGAGAGAGGGCCACTAGCCCAGATGCAAGATGAAGGTTACATCGAGATCAGGAAAGCAGTGAGGATGGCTGACTCTGGAACGGATCGATCACGATCATTCCCTCCAGATCTTGTCCTGCCTGCAAATCTTCCGTCAGTAGGTAGCGACATGCCGACGATTTTGCCGCAGCGACAATTAAGGAGTCCCAGAACGAGAGCTGGTATCGGTCTTGGATTTTCCAACAATGTTCAAGGAGCTCGATGTCAATCGTTACAGGACGCCAAGCCTGGAGGTTTCTAATTTCAGAGCGAGCCAGTTCGGTGGAGGATGGCCATTTCCGAACTACGTTAGCATAAAACTCCTGCAGCACCTGAACACTGATTCTGCCGCACTTGCGCTGCCAGAGCTCAGCACGCCATTCTCGTGCTTTTTGGTGCTTTTTTGCATCGGCCCGATCGAGCGCATAAAGGAGGACATTCGTGTCAACGAATACGATCCCGGTCATGAGCTTCCTCCCGCGTTAGATAAGGACCGTCCGAACGCAGAAAAGGCTCACGAGCAAGTGCTTCGCGCATGGCATTTTCGTACTCATTCTTCTCATCCATTTGCTTTTTAAGGATTCCGGCAAGAAAGCGCGAGATGCTGGTGTCTCTTCGAGCCGCTTCGATCCTGGCCCAGCGAGCGACATTTTCTTCCAGAGTAATGGTGATATTTCGAAGACGTGAACTCATGACACAAATATAGTGCTACACGGACCTCGTGTCAAGATCTCCCAGATAGTCTAGATGCACAGTATCTGGCTCATTTGATTCACAGGGAAAGAAAAAGGGCCGCGGAGTGAGCACGCGGCCCTGAGACGCACTACTGCAGTTGTTTTCTCTTTGACTCGATACGATCTGACAGAATCCGTCCGAATCCTGGATTAAACCAGGTTGTAAACCGAACGCGTATCGTATTGAGGCAGTTAGGCGCCTGGGTACGGTGGAAGCCGTGCGGCGGATCACGACGGCAAAGATGATCCTCGGCCGTGCGAGTTCAGACCGGGCCAAGGCAGGTTATCGGTACGTTGCCGAAATTAATGCATGCATTCAGAATGTGGACGCGGAACACGCGTGGAGCAACACATTCCGTTTAGCGAAGGCGCTGAAAGTTCCTGTCGAAGTAGAGTTCGAGTGGTTGCTGAGGAACGAGGCGGCGCATCCAGGGAAGACGGCGCGGATATTATGGAAACCAAAGGATGAGGTTTCGCCGGGATCATGATCACCTGGGTAAGCTCTCACTCGACACGCAAACCGATCAAAAAAAGAAAGACCCAGACGTAAAATCGAGGGCTGGGCCACGCGGCACCCGCAGCGGGGCTGCACGCTGAAAACAAAAGGAAAGCGTGAGAGCACACGCGCAACAGGTACATTAGAAAAGCGATCATCTAACCGCGGATTCCCGCGGGACGTGCTACAACACCTATCTTGGACCATCACACTTGACTTGAGACCCTCCGAACGGAAAAAGGAAGAATTTTTTCAAAGGGTCTCAAGACAAGCTGAACTTGCGTAAGTGCGGCTCAGGGAGTGACGCGGACGCTGATGGCGATGTTGGCGCCATTCTCCTGGCGGTAAGTGACATCCGCATTCGAGCCGACCTTGAGGCTGCCCTCGACTGTCGTGTTCTTGTCAATCATGAAGGACATAGTCTTGGAAGGGCGGGGCTGCGGTTGCTGGTCCTGCGAAACGGAGGATGCCGAAGCGAGAGTGAGAGTGAAGGAATTCTTCTCAACTGAGGCAATCTTACCGGACACAGATTGCGTCTGTGCGGCAGGTTGCTGACCTGCCTGCGTTTGATGAGTGTTGGCCGGCGGCAATGCCAAGGCTCCCGCTACGAGAACCAGAGCCGCCAGAGTGGAAAAACCAAATCGCGATGCATTTTTCATTGCTAAACCCTCCACGGATATTGGGCTGAGCCAATGGAGTGGAGCAGCAAGAGTGCCAGAGTGGCACATTTGCCGAGAAATCTGAAAACTCCAATCACGTTAATAACTTACGGTGAGAAATGGCGAACTTAAAGCGCCATGCCTACTAGTACCAGGACCGGCAATCTCTTCCAGGCGCGTAAATAATCTAGTTAGGGAGTTTTTCAGACGAACCTGCAGGAAACCTGGTATTGCTCGATGCGATTGGTTTGGGCAATGCTTTCGTTTCAGCTCTCGGGGCAGGAGGAGCTTGAGAGCCGGCATCGGAGAAGGAAGGACTTAGAGAAGCAGTGAGCGGATAGGATTTGCCGCCGTCGGTGAGTTGCGTGAGCAAGAGTTCATAGCGGAAACCGTCAGGGTGATTTCTGCTCCGGAGAAGAACGAGGAGCCCTCGGACTTCCGCATCGGAGTGGATGACGACGCCGTCCCCAATGGCTAGATCCGATACGACCGAGCCGCGAAACTGGCTGCCGTCGCGATCGACGGTCGAGTCGATGGCGTTGAGAATTTTCACGTGGAGAACTGTTCCTTGAGGCAGGAGATCGAGTGGATCGCTGTCCGCGGGACGAAGACGGGTCTGCAAGTGAAACGCAAGAACGCTTCCTGCGGGCAACCGAATGGGTTCGATAGTCGAGCTGGAAACTTGCGCCCGAGTGGAAGTTGCAAACGTTGCGAACACACTGGCGGCACACAAGACTACGGCAAGAAATCGAGACATGGGCTGGGCCTTTCCTCTGCGGAAGACAAGCGCCACTATATTTTAGATTCGCAACGGAAGACAGTCAAAGCAAGATAAGGCTGAATGTGGCGAATCGTGGACTAACCCGGCGTGGGAAAGTGAGCGCAGACCCAACCAACTGGCTGAATAAAGAATGGGCGCTGATTTCTCAGCGCCCATTCTTATCAGCAATTTTGCTCTTTTTTTCAACCGATACGATCTGACAGAATCCGCCCGAATCCTGAATTAAATCAGGTTGTAAACCGAACGTGTATCCCTGCAATTCGTGAGAAAAGCGGGATACATTTGCGTGGCATGATCCGCACACCATAGCGGGGTGAGCCACGACTACTTTAGAAAGGAGGTGATCCAGCCGCAGGTTCTCCTACGGCTACCTTGTTACGACTTCACCCCAATCATGAGTCATACCTTGGGCGCTTGCCTCCTTGCGGTCGGCGCGGCGACTTCTAGTACAACTCACTTTCGTGATGTGACGGGCGGTGTGTACAAGGCCCGGGAACGTATTCACGGCGTCGATCTGATACGCCATTACTAGCGATTCCGGCTTCATGCAGTCGAGTTGCAGACTGCAATCCGAACTGAGCAGAGTTTTCTCCGATTAGCTCCCCCTCGCGGGTTGGCAACGGTTTGTGCCCTGCATTGTAACACGTGTGTAGCCCTGGACATAAAGGCCATGCGGACTTGACGTCATCCCCACCTTCCTCTCCGTTATCCGGAGCAGTCCACGTAGAGTTCCCTCCTTGCGGAGTGGCAACTACGTGCAGGGGTTGCGCTCGTTGCGGGACTTAACCCAACACCTCACGGCACGAGCTGACGACAGCCATGCAGCGCCTCCACACTTGTCCCTTGCGGGAAGGCCATATTTCTATAGCTAGTCAAGTGCGCTTCGAGCCCAGGTAAGGTTCCTCGCGTAGCGTCGAATTGAACCACATGTTCCACCGCTTGTGCGGGCCCCCGTCAATTCCTTTGAGTTTCAGTCTTGCGACCGTACTCCCCAGGTGCAGGACTTAACGCGTTAGCTCCGGGACGACGCACGAACGTGCGGCACCCCAAGTCCTGATCGTTTAGGGCTAGGACTACCAGGGTATCTAATCCTGTTTGCTCCCCTAGCTTTCGTTCCTCAGCGTCAGTAGTGGTCCAGCGCGCCGCTTTCGCCACGGGTGTTCCTGCAGATATCTACGCATTTCACCGCTACACCTGCAATTCCACGCGCCTCTCCCACACTCAAGCACAGCAGTTTCGGAAGCAGTCTCTGGGTTAAGCCCAGAGATTTCACTCCCGACTTGCCACACCGCCTACGAACCCTTTACACCCAGTAATTCCGAGCAACGCTGGCCCCCCACGTCTTACCGCGGCTGCTGGCACGTAGTTAGCCGGGGCTTCTTATACCCGTACCGTCAGTCCCCTTGCGGGGCATTCGTCCGGGTCGAAAGGGGTTTACACTCCGAAAAGCTTCATCCCCCACGCGGCGTCGCTGCATCAGGCTTTCGCCCATTGTGCAAGATTCCCCACTGCTGCCTCCCGTAGGAGTCTGGACCGTGTCTCAGTTCCAGTGTGGCTGGCCATCCTCTCAGACCAGCTAACGATCAAAGCCTTGGTAGGCCGTTACCCTACCAACTAGCTAATCGTGCGCGGGTTCCTCCTCCGACGCCTTACGGCTTTGAGTCCCCAAACCGAGGTTCAAGGAATGTCATGCGGAATTAGCTTCGGTTTCCCGAAGTTATTCCCCATCGAAGGGCAGATTACCCACGTGTTACGCACCCGTGCGCCGTGCGCCATCTGTATTGCTACAGACGCGCACTCGACTTGCATGTGTTAAGCACGCCGCCAGCGTTCGCTCTGAGCCAGGATCAAACTCTCGTTTGAAACTGGTAGCTTGGCGAAAAAAAATGCCCTCTGATTTGCATCAGAGAGCCAGCCTGCCAAGCGAATTATTGTCGCTCGATTTACTCAGACCATTCGTGCTCGAAAAGGACGAATGGTTTCGAACGGATTCTGGCACATCGTATCGGTTGTCAAAGAGCAAAGCCCCCCTGTCTTGCAGAAAGGCACAGCTACAGCCCAAAGAGAATACGATGGTGGGGCTGATAAGTCAACAGGAGATTAGCGATTTCCACAGACATCCACAGGGGCGCAGAGGCGATGCGGCTAAGGCTCTTAGGAGAAGTGGGTTACGGATTTGGCGGGCTTGATTCTCGAGAATCAGTGCTGGACTTCTTGTGACAATAAAACTAGCCTTGCGGGTTTCGTCGAGGAGAAAACGTTGATGCGTGACAGTCTGATGATGACCAGGATGATGATCAGCTCTGTGATTCTGGTGTGCGCGGGGGCTTTGCTTTGCGCGCCGCACGCGTGCGCTCAAGACGCGAACTCGGCGGAGCAGGCCGGTCCTTATGGGTTGCTGGAAATTCGTGATGTGACGGTGATTGATGGATCGGGAGCGCCAGCGTTTGGGCCGGTGAATATTTTCATGAAAGGAAATCGCATCGAGCGCGTTGTGCCGTCGGACTCGATATCCCGCAAGGAGAAAGAGGAAGAGGGGGCGGGAAAAAAGGAGCAGAAGGCGCCGGATCGCGTGATCGATGGCAAAGGAATGTACGTGATGCCGGGCTTGATCGATGTGCATATTCACATCAACGCGACGAAGGATGTGCCAGCGGAATACATTTACAAGCTGTTGCTTGGACATGGCGTGACGACGATTCGAACGTTCAATGTGGGGCGAGAAGATCCGAAGGGGATGGTGGCGGAGAAGAAAAAGATTGCGGCTAATCAGATTATTGCGCCGCGCATGTATGTGTATCCGTTCTGGGGACGCGGCGATGACCCGCGCTATTCGAATCCAGCGGGGGCGCGGCAAATTGTGGACGAATGGCATGCAGCGGGTGTGGACGGAATCAAGATTATTGGCAAACCGGGGTTGTGGCCGGACGTGTTTCACGCGATTGCGGACGAGGCGCGGAAGAATGGCATGGGCGTAGCAGTGCATATCGGGCAGGACGGCGTGTATCCGATGAATGCGGTGCAGGTTGCGAGCGAAGGGGCTTCGACGATCGAACATCATTACGGCTATCCGGAGTCTTCGTACACGACGCAGACGATTCAGGATTTGCCGCCGGGCTATAACTATTCGAACGAAGCCAGACCGGTTTTTGGAGACGGGGCGGTCGTGGCTGCAGGCGGATGTGGGCAAATTGCACGGCGAAGTGATCGATTCGCTGCTGGACACGATGCATCGGACGGGATTCATCATGGTGCCGACGTTCAGCATTTATGAGGCGAATCGCGATGTGACGCGCGCGGCAAATCTGCCGTGGCACGCGTCGTACACGCTGCCGGTGGTGATGGATTCGTTTTTGCCGAATCCGGCGCATCACGCGTCTTATTTTTATGAGTGGACGTCGAACAAGGAAGCCGATTGGGCGCAGGCTTACCGGCGCTGGCTGGATTTTGTGAACGACTATAAGAATCAGGGCGGCGTGGTGGCGGTGGGGTCGGACACGGGGTTTTTGTTTTAGCTGTGGGGATTTGGAACGATTCGAGAATTGGAAATGCTGGAAGAGGCGGGGTTTTCGCCTCTGGAGGCGCTGCATGCGGCTACGGAGAATGGGGCGAAGGTGGTGAAGAATCCAGAGCTGGGATTGGTGCGGCAAGGTTATTTGGCGGACCTCGTTGTGCTTTCTGAGAATCCACTGGCGGATGTGAAAGTGTTTTACGGGAACGGCGTGACGCGAGTGGGCGCAGATCGCAAAGAAGTACACGAGCAGTGCGTGAAGTATACGATTCGCGACGGAGTGGTATTTGATTCGCAGGCGCTGCTGAGCGACGTGCGGGATATGGTGGCGAAGGCTAAGCAGGCGCGGCCTGCGCAAGCGAAGCACTAGTGCAATGGGCGCGGGGAGGAAGAATGAAGATTGGGAGCATGGCGCGGGTAGGTTGCGGGATCTTGGCGGTGGGGGCTTGCGGATTTGGAGTGGTGCGGGCGCAGAAGAAAGTGCATGTGGACAGGCCGATCATCGCGGCGCGGACGGAGGATGTGAGCACGATTGAAGGAATTGTGAAGGCGAGCTACGAAACAATTTCCGGCGGCGTGGGTGTCCCGAGACAATGGGGGCGCGACCGGACGCTGTTTGATCCGAATTCCCGGTCGGTAGCGGTGGGGGTGAATGCAAAGACGGGCGCGGTGACGACGCGTGGATCGACGGAGCAGGAGTTTGCCGACGAGTCGGATGCGTCCATGGTGAAAGACGGATTTACGGAACGTGAGCTGAAACACGTTATCAAACGATTTGGAAACGTGGCGACGGTGCTGAGCAGTTACGAAGGAACGGTGGCTTCGGGGAAAGTGATTACGCGAGGCGTAAATATTTTCCAACTTTATTTTGACGGGAGGCGCTGGTGGATTTTATCGATGGTCTGGGATGAAGAACGGCCGGGGAACCCTATTCCTCCGGAGTTGCAGTAAGGATCTTTCGGCACTTACAACACAAACTTCAGGCGGGCGTTTGAAGCGTGCTTCCCTGCGCTATTTCTACGATACTAGGCGCATCCTCGGGGAGGGAGAGCAAATCGCCGTTCGATTCCTGCCGCCATGCATGAAAGCTTAGCCAGACGCGCGTTTGCATCGGTGAAAAAACAGGGGATGTTGCGCGCAGGTGAGCGCATTGGCGTGGGTGTGTCCGGCGGAGCGGATTCGGTGGCGCTGCTATTGTTGCTCCTGGAATTGAGGGAGAAGCTGGGGATTGTGGTTAGCGTGGCGCATTTGAACCACAAGCTGCGCGCGAAGGCTTCGGATGCGGATGAAAAATTTGTGGCGAAGCTGGCAGCGAAGCATGGGCTTGTGTTTCACGGCGAGAGTGTGGATGTGGCGGCGCGCGCTAAGCGCGAAAAGGCGAATCTTGAGGATGCGGCTCGGCGGACGCGGTATGAGTTTTTCGCGCGGCTGGTTGCGGAAGGAAAAGTGGATCGGGTGGCGGTGGCGCATACGGCGGATGAGCAGGCAGAAACAGTGTTAGCGCACATTTTGCGCGGATCAGGATTGGCGGGCCTCGGTGGAATTCATCCAGAGACCGAATACGTCGTAAGACCATTGCTGCGGGTGCGGCGAGCGGAGTTGCGAGCGTACTTGCGGGCGAAGAAGCAGAAGTGGCGCGAGGACGCTACGAATCAAGATACGTCGCGAACGCGTGCGCGGATTCGGAAGAAATTGCTGCCTCTTTTGGAACGGGAGTTTCAGGGCGGCGTCGTGGAGCATCTCGGTTTGCTGGCAGAGTTTGCCCGGGAGGATGAGGCGTTTTTGGAATTGCTTGCCCGGGAGCATTGTGAGGTGCTCGCGAGAAGGACTAATGTAGAAAGTCGAATCTCTGTGAGGGATTTGCTGGGGCCTCTGAAAAGAGAAAACTCTTACACACAGGACGCGGAGGGCGCAGAGAACCCAGAGAAGAGGGACAAAACCTCGGCCCTGACTAAGCGGATGCTGCGTCGTCTAATTGAAGAGAAGAAGAGCGGAACTGGGCAAATCACGGCGCAGCACATCGCGGCGGTGATGGAATTGGCGCGGCATGGAGATAGCGGGAAATTGGTGCAGTTGCCCGGAGGCGTGGACGTTCGGCGCGAGCGAGAGGAGTTGGTTTTATGCACAAATTCATCGCGATTCGAGCGCCGGAACGGGGGAAAACGCGGGTCGGGCAGGCTTGGCGCGACGGAAAAATCTCACGAAAAAGAGTACGAGCACAGAATCGATTTTAGAAACGGCGAAGCGATTTTGCGAGTTCCGCAAGCGGGGTGCGTAATCCGCCTCAGGGTGATTGACTGGCCCACCATTAGGGGGGAAACTAGAGATTCAGGGGCGGTTTTAGACGGCGACCGGCTGCGCTTGCCGCTTGTGCTGCGCAATTGGCGTTTCGGAGACAAACTGCAACCCGCGGGGCATCAGAAGGCTCATAAGCTGAAACGCTTGTTGAACGAAAAGCGCGTCAGCCGATGGGAGCGAGACGGCTGGCCGGTACTGACAAGCGGCGGCGTTCTCGTATGGGCGCGCGGCTTTCCGGTTGCTGCGGGTTTTGCAGCAAATGAAGGGACTCGAACAGGAATTTTGATCGCCGAGGAAAATACTTGATGCGTGGCCGCCCAGCGGTCAAGTCGAGTGCGCCGGGCCGTGCGGCCTATTCCGCCGCGCGAATTGGCGCAAGAGTCGCAGCGCTGGGGCGGGAAATCACGCGGGCGTACAAGGGGCGGCGGGTGGACGTGGTTGTAACGCTGGATCGCGGATTCGTTTTTGCCGCCGACTTGATTCGCGAGATTAACACCGCGGTCGTTTGTCATTTCGTCCGCGAGGATGTGCGAGACGTGGATGAAGGCGGGCGGGAGCGGCGCGAAGTATATTTCGGTGCGCGGCCGGAGTTGAAGGGCCGGGACGTTTTGCTGCTCGATGCGGTGCTGGAGAGCGGCGTGACGCAAGAATTTCTACTGCGGCGGCTGGGCGAAAGCCAGCCCAGATCGCTGCGATTGGCTGTGCTGCTGGATAAGCCCGCGCGGCGGCGCGTGGGCCTGGAGCCTGATTACTTTGGGTTCCGGACGGCATCTAATCAAGTGTGGGTCGGATACGGCCTGGCTGCCGACAATGGAATGGGGCGGAATTACCGGGCCCTATCCAGTGGACCAGCGCAGGTGAAGCGACGGCAAAGACAAACGAAGTAAGATCGAAAGATTCGCGCGTCGCTTCCTCGTGGGAAGAAATTCCGCGAGGCTAAGGACAAAGGTGAGGACAACGTGAATTCCAGCTCAACAGCTAAGACAATTCTCTTCTGGATCTCCATCGTCTTTCTCGGCGTGATGCTGTGGAAGCTGGTGTCCGCGAATGGAAGCCAGGCGCGGGAGGATACTCCCGGTTACAGCGAGTTCATGGCCCACGTGGACGCGGGTGACGTCAAGGAAGTGACGCTGTACCTCTCTCCAAACAGCTACGAGATTCAGGGAGAATACCTTCGCCCGCCGAACCGTAAATTTACCGTGACAGTTTTCAAGGAAGCGGCTCCGGATCTCGTCAAGGAACTGAAAGACAAGGGGGCGATGATCAAGGGGATGAAGGAAGTTCGCAGCGGGGATTGGATCCTCATCCTGCTGAACGCGGCGCCGTTGATCTTGCTCGTGGGCTTTCTGCCTGTTCCTGATGCGGCAGATGCAAGCCGGCGGAAACAAGGCGCTGAGCTTTGGCAAGTCGCGCGCGCGGTTGCTCTCCGCACAGCAGAAGAAAGCGACGTTTAAGGATGTTGCAGGAACGGACGAAGCCAAGGAAGAGTTGCAGGAAATCATCGAGTTCTTGAAAGACCCGCAGAAATTCCAGAAGCTCGGCGGACGGATTCCCAAGGGTGTGCTGCTGGTCGGGCCTCCTGGAACGGGCAAGACTTTGCTGGCGAGAGCGATTGCTGGCGAGGCGAACGTTCCGTTCTTCTCCATTTCGGGTTCGGACTTCGTGGAGATGTTTGTCGGCGTCGGTGCGAGCCGCGTGAGGGATTTGTTCGAACAGGGAAAGAAGAACGCGCCTTGCATTATTTTTATAGATGAGATTGATGCTGTCGGCCGCCACCGCGGCGCGGGCCTGGGTGGCGGACATGACGAGCGCGAACAGACTTTGAACGCGTTGCTCGTGGAGATGGATGGATTCGAATCAAACGAAGGCGTCATCCTGATCGCCGCGACTAACCGGCCGGATGTGCTCGATCCAGCGCTGCTGCGGCCCGGGCGATTCGACCGGCGCGTGGTGGTTGCGCGGCCGGATGTTAAGGGTCGCGAAGAAATTCTTCGCGTGCATACGCGCAAAGTGCCGCTGGCCGATGACGTCGAGTTGTCCATCATCGCGCGCGGCACGCCGGGCTTTTCCGGCGCGGATCTTGCGAACCTGGTGAACGAAGCGGCCCTATGGGCTGCGCGGCAGAACCGCAAGTTCGTGATGCAGGTCGACTTCGAGATGTCCAAAGACAAGGTGTTGATGGGCGTCGAGCGAAAGTCGATGATTCTTTCGGATGAAGAAAAGAAGAACACGGCTTATCACGAGGCGGGCCACGCTTTGGTCGCGGCGATGACGCCGGGAGCCGATCCGGTTCATAAAGTGACGATTATTCCGCGAGGGATGGCGCTCGGGATTGACGATGCAGTTGCCCGAAGATGACAAGCACACCTACACACGGGAATATCTCGAAGCAATGCTGGCGGTGCTGATGGGCGGGCGTTCCGCGGAAGAGATTTTCCTCGGACACATTACCACCGGCGCAGGCAACGATATCGAGCGTGCAACCGACCTGGCGCGCAATATGGTCTGCGAATGGGGCATGAGCGAACTTGGGCCGCTGGCGTACGGAAAAAAGGATGAAGCCATCTTCCTGGGCCGCGAGATCACGCAGCACCGCGACTATTCAGAAGATACGGCGATTCAGATCGACAAGGAAGTGAAGCGGATCGTCAACGGCGGCTATGAGAATGCGAAGAGGCTGCTTTCGACCAACCGAGAGACGCTCGAACGAATCGCGCAGGCGTTGCTCGAACGCGAAGTGATTGACGCCAACGAAGTGAAAATGCTGATGGAAGGCAAGACATTGCCGGAAAAGCCGCGCACGCCGCCGCCCGCGCCGGCTGCTCCAAGCACGGACCCCAAGGTGGTGAGACCGGAGTTGCGGCCGGCACCGGGATTTACGCGCGGAGAAAATCCAGCGAAGGCGTAGCAGGAAATTAGCCTAGCATTCCGCAGGGGCACGATATATCGTGCCCCTACTTTTTTGGGCCGGAATATTGTGACGGCGGGGCGATACCGATCCGGACAAAATGGCGTAGAATGCGGGTATGGGAAAGAAAGAGCCCGACAATCTGCAGGTGACGTGCCCGTGCTGCCAGGCAAAGCTGGTGGTGGACGCGGTGTTTGGAGCGGTGCTTTCGCACGAGGCGCCGGTGAAGGCGGGACCCAACGTCGACCTGGAAAATGCGCACGGGATTCTTGCGGAGCAGCACCGGCAACGCGAAGACAAATTCGCCGACTCATTCTTTCAGGAAACGCACAAGGAAGACATTCTGGCCAAGAAATTCGAAGAAGCGATGAAGAAAGCCAAGGACGCGCCCGCCGGGAAGCCGCTTCGCGATTTTGATTTGGATTAGATTCTACGGGAATTTGTGGGACAGGCATTCCTGCCTGTCTCTTTCTTTTAGAATGAGAGCGAAGAGACGGACAAGAATGTCTGTCCCACAGCACTGCGCTAGACTGCTGGCTTGTCCACCCGATGAAGACACGCAAGAAATTCCGGCTGAAACTTCCTTCTGGAATGCTGGTTCTTGGAGAGCGCACGCTCGTGATGGGCGTGCTGAACGTTACTCCAGACAGTTTCTCTGACGGCGGAAAATACGATCGGCCAGAGCCCGCCATTGAACATGCCCTTGCGATGGAGCGTGCCGGCGCCGACATGATTGACGTTGGAGGCGAATCCACACGGCCTGGTTCCGGAGAAACCCATGCGTCGGAGGAGTTGGATCGGATTCTTCCTGTTCTGGAAGGCCTGCGAGGACGGCTTAAGATTCCTGTATCGGTGGATACTCGCAGGTCCGCGGTTGCAGAGCTGGCCATCCGTGCCGGTGCACAGATCATCAACGACGTTTCGGGATTGAAGAGCGACGCGCGGATTGCGGAAGTGGCGGCGAAATATGGCGTGCCGCTGGTACTGATGCACATGCGCGGCGAGCCTGGCACGATGCAGCGCGGGCCGTTCGCCCGAGACGTGATGCGCGAAGTAATGCAGGGGCTGCGGGATTCCGTTCAGAAAGCGCGCAAAGCTGGAGTCGCAAAAGTCGCAAATTATTTTGGATCCGGGGATTGGCTTCGGGAAGAGCTATGCGCAGAACTACGAGTTGCTGCAAAAGTTGCCGCAGCTTGCTGCGCTCGGCTATCCGCTGCTGGTGGGCACTTCGCGCAAAGGATTTCTCGGAGCGACGCTCGCGCGCGATGGCAAACCTGCTCCGCCGGAAGAGCGAATATGGGGCACGGCGGCTACGGTCACGGCGAGCATTTTGGACGGCGCACATATCGTGCGCGTACATGACGTTGCGGAGATGGTGCAGGTCGCGCGGGTCGCCGATTGCGTCCTTAATCCGAGGATGGCAATGAAGAGCTCGCGTCCCCCCGACTAGACGATCCAGGGGCCAGAAGAGTCTTGCGGGAGATTTCGCTTTCGATAAACCAAGGCGACGGCCAGTGCACCTGCACCCAAACCAAGGAGGACAACGAAAATTCCAAGGAGAACAAAAATAAAGAAAGCTCCGGTGTTGTCAGGGCCGACCGCGAAAACCACTTGCTCGCCTTCCTTGCCTTGGGTGTAGTTACAAGTGAAGTCGTAGGCTCCCGGACTTTCCAGCCGAAATTCGAGGACGGAATATCCGGAATAGTGTCCCGTGTCGGTATACGTGGTGTGCGCTTTCGGGGTACGGAGAGGAATCTTAACGCCAGTGATCGAGTTGACTAGCGTGCAGTGCATTTCTTTAAGGTCATCACTTGTATGAAAAGCCCGATTTCCCATGTGACTTTCGTACTCATAAAAAACAATTTGTGGACCGACGTGAGTGAGCTGGACGGTGGTTTCCCCAGGGAAAATTACGCGGGTCAGATTGGCCGTCATGTGGCGCACGCTTGCCAACTACTATCCACACAAAGGCGATGAATGTGAGAGTCCAGGGAAGTAACGCCAAAGCATAGTACAGCCTCGACCAGTCCTGCCTTGGGAATTGGAAGCCACCATGCCACTCTCCAATTGCGCTTCAGCGTTAAATGCGATTCATTTCTGCTGCATTGCACTCATGGTAGTAGTTCGAGCGCGTCCGTGGTTTCGCGGTCGACGGCCTGCTTGGAGTATCGGAACGGAAAATATTGCCCGTGGAGCCAGAGCGGGAGCAGGTCGTCGTAATGCGGGCTGCCGGGCTGGCCGCTTTGTCCGGGAACGCTGACGCCGACGGCTTTGTCCCAATCGCTCAGGTCGAAAATTTCGCGATAGCTTGCTCCGGCCAATTGGTCGAAGGAAGCTTCCTCCAAAATAGGTCGGCGTTCACCGTGCTGCCATCGCCTGGGCGAGGGGAGGGGCCGCGATTGAAGAGCGCGGCAGCAGCCGGAGAGACGCCGCCAAGAGGATGGATGAACGAGACGCGATGAAGTTGTCCCCAGGCCCAGTTTTTGGGATCGGGCCCCAGCTTCGCCGCGAGTTGCTCTTCTCCCGCGCTTAGAGTTTGCAGAAGCAGAGCGTCGCGGGCGGCTTCGGGATTTTGGCCGAACACCTCGGCGCGAGGGTGAGACAGCTCTTGGACGGTTTTCTGCAGCGACAGTTTTCCTACGGCTTTTTGCGCTTCCGCGGGAACGATTTGCTTGGTGACCGCATCGCGCAGCTCCGCGACCCAGAATTCATAAAGCGTGGCGGCAGCCGAATCCGCGGCGATCGCGCAATCCCAATCGAGCAAGAGCTTAGCAGCACTGCTTGGCGCGATCTCCCTGCGGCACGCTTCAGCAAGCCCTTGCAATATCGCGCGCCGGCAGCGAAACTACGTCGTTCTGCAGATTCTCCATATCTTCGAGGCTGAGCTTGTGCGCGCTTTTAGCTGCGCCGCTTAGCACTTCCGAGATGCGCAAGAATCTTTCCGGCGAGGCCCATTGAAATACCCACGGCGTACGCATAATTTTCCGGGATCATTTTGTGATTGGCGGAGGCGACAAAACCGGATGCGTGGATTGTAGCTGTGCGGCAGTTCGGCGTTGGGCACAAAACCATTCCATTCGAATCCGCCGCTCTCTGGCACAGGCAGAAGGCCGGTCCAGTTTTTTCGAAGAGGCGCGAGGCCGGTGGAATGCTCGCCGATGTTGCCTTCGCGGTCGGCGTAAACAATATTTTCGGAAGGCACTTTCCACCGCGCCATGGCTTGCTCAAATTCCTGCCAGTTTTCTGCGCGGTCGAGCGAGAGCGAGCCGAGGTATCCGGCGGTGCCGGGCTCCGCGCCGACCCAGTGCAGCGTCAACGCGCGCTTCGCGTCTTGCCAGAGCACCGGGCCGTGGCGCGTGAATTTCAGTTTCGACGGTGACCGGTGCGGCCGCCGCGCACGCCAATGGTTTCTGTCTTGACCTCCATGCGCTCCCATCCGTGTTCGGTCTTATATTCGTCTGCATCGGCGGGATTCAGTTGCGCGAGATAGAGATCCTGCTGGTCGAGGCCGAAAATAGTGAACCCCCAGGCGATATTTTCGTTGTGGCCCACGGCAACGCCGGGCAAGCCGGGCTCGCCTGCGCCGATGACATTCCATCCGGGCGCAACGAGATGCACGATGTAGCGCAGCGAAGGTTCGGCGATAACGCGGTGCGGATCATTCGCGAGCAGAGGCTTGCCGGTGGAGGTGAGCGAGCCAGAAACGGTCCAGTTGTTGCTGCCCTGAACAGGCGTTTCTGGGAAATGGAGGGGCACGTCGCTGCCCACGAGATTTTCGAGCAGCCTGGGCGAGAGGCCAGTGAAATCCATTCCAGGAGCAGGATCGAGCTTTACCGCTGGATCGAATTCGAAAAGCTCGGAAGCTTTTTCGGCTCCAAGGAGGGCGACTAGTTGGGCGTGGAGCAATTCGCTGGCGCCGTTGCCGGTCATCGAGTACGCCGCAAGTCGATTGAGGCAGTCTTCGGGCTTCCAGGCCTCGGGGTTGAATCCGGCGAGATGGAACTCGAGCGGAAGACCGATGCCGCCGGGCTTTTGAATTTCTTCGATGTAGGCGTTGATGCCGGAGGTGAAGGCTTCGAGGATTTGCTTCGTGTCGGGGGCATAGCTTTTGTACTCGGCGTCCATATCGCCGCGATAGCGCAGCAGGCGGGCATTGACGTCGCGCTGGACGACGCTCGGTCCGAGGATTTCCGCAAGGCGGCCCTCGCCGGAGCGCTTCCAAAGCTCCATCTGGAAGAGGCGGTCTTGGGCGACAACGAAGCCTTGCGCAAAGAAGAGGTCGTGTTCGTTCTGCGCGTAAATGTGGGCAACTCCCCAGCGGTCGCGCTGAACCCGGACAGGTTTGCTGAAGGCCGGGCACTTTGAGGGTTCCGCGAATCACGGCTAAGGATGCTTTGGCACGGGGTTCCAAATTCGACGAGGCTTTTTTGGTTGAAGCTTGCGGAAAAACCGAAGCTGCAAGTGCCAGAGTCACGGCTAGAAGGAGAATGGATTTTTTCATGGCAAATTCTCTCGACAGGATTGTTTGTGCCGCAAGGTTTCTCACCAAAGCGCCGCGAGCTTATACTACTCCGCGCCAGGATGCACGGGCTTGCCGCTCGAAGAAAGCTGCGGCAACGCCTGTATTCATGTCGCGGAGAGTAAATCGATGCGCTACTTAAAGACTTTCTTTGCTTCATTACTTCTTTGCTTCTTTGCCGCGGTTTTTGCCTCAGCGCAACTGCCTCCAGCGAAGGATTCTCTGAGCCCCGCGCAATCGGCCCAGAGTCCGGCTGCCTGTTCCGCGACGGATGCCTCGAGTTGCGCGCAAGCGGCGGCAAAAATCTTGCCGCAAGTGATGGGCCCTTCACCGATGGAAGAGAATTTGCGGCGCTTGACGGATGAGATTGGCGGACGCGTAACCGGGTCGCCGCAAATGGCCAAAGCCGTCGAGTGGGCGGTCGCTGCGTTTCGCGCGGAGGGCGTGGAAGTTCACACGGAGAAATACACGCTGCCGGTGACGTGGAGCGAAGGAGACACGCGGCTCGAATTGCTGGGACCGGTGAATTTTCCAGTGCGCCTTAAAGCGGAGGGCTGGTCGCCAGCGACACCGGCGGGCGGCATCGAAGCGAATCTGGTCGACGTCGGTTATGGGGCTGAAGAAGATTTTGGGCGCGCTGGTTCTGCTATCAAAGGCGCGATTCTGCTGGTGCATAGTGACATCGGTTCGACTTGGGCCGACCTCTTCAACGAATATCTGCGGCCGCCGGAAATCATTGGGAGGGCCGTGAAGGGTGGCGCTTCCGCGATTCTGTGGATGGGCGCGCGCGAACGGCTGCTGCTTTACCGGCACACAAATACGTTAACCGGAGAGATCGACAAAATTCCTCAGGCTATCATCGCGCGCGAAGACGCGATGCGACTGGCGCGGACGGCGGCCGCGTATGCGGGGAAAATACGCGTGCGATTCAGTATGCCTAACAAAATCGGCGGCCCCGTCGAGCAGGAAAATGTGGTGGGCGAAATTCGCGGGTACGAAAAGCCGGAGGAGGCGGTGATTCTCGGCGCGCATCTCGATTCGTGGGAGCTGGGTACGGGCGCGCTGGACGACGGCTGCAACGCGGCGTTGGTCATCGAAGCGGCGCGGGCCATCAAGGCGACCGGGTTGTTGCCGCGGAGGACGATTCGCTTCGTGCTCTTCAGCGGCGAAGAGCAAGGCACCATCGGCTCCTATGAATACGTGAAAGCGCATCGCGCGGAGATGGACAAAATTCGCGCGATGATCACATTTGATTCGGGGAATGGCCGTGTCAGCGGTTATTCGCTCGGCGGGCGGCGCGACATCGAAGCGGGCGTGCGCGAAATTCTCAAGCCACTCGAATCGTGGGGCGCGAACGATCACACCCCGGATGCATCGTTCGGGACCGACAACTTCGACTTCCTGCTGGAAGGCGTGCCGACGCTGGTGGCCAATCAGGAAGTGTCCAACTATCTGGTTAACTACCACGCGGCGTCGGACACGCTGGACAAAGTGGATATCCGCGAGCTAAAGCTCAACACGGCGCTCGCCGCGCTCACCGCCTGGGGCATCGCGGATCGCGTCGAGCCTCTCGGCAAGCGCCTAACGCGCGCCGAACTCGACGTCCTCGTCAAAGAAACCGGCCTCGACCAGCAAATGAAACTTCTCGGTTACTGGAATGCATGGCAAACCGGGACGCGCGGAAGAAAACCCTAAACTCGTGTTGTCCTCCGAGCCTAAAGACGTAGAGTGCCCTGGGAGATAGTCCATTCTTAGGCAGCACCGCACGTCTTCCGATTTGCTTCCCGGTATACTGGAAGTGTGCGTGAGTCGTCCATCGACATGAAGGAATCCAAACCGGAGCAAATTCTGGCGCTGGACTATGGGCGCGCGAGGATCGGGCTGGCCATTGCCAGTGTGGAAGCTGCGCTGGCGCAGCCGCTGGGGACGCTGGATAGGATTAATCGGAACGAGGACATGCGTCGGTTGCGCGAACTTGTGCGCGAGCACGGCGTGAAGCAAATCGTTGTGGGGCTGCCGCTGCGGCTCGATGGGACGCGCGGGGAGATGGCCGAGGAAGCGGCGCGGTTCGCTCGGCGCGTTCAGAAGCAGATTGGTTTGCCGGTCGAGATGGTGGACGAACGGCTGACGAGCTGGGAAGCGGAGAGATTGCTCGAGGAGCAGCAAGGCAGGACGATCCACGCCACCTCGAGCAAGAAGCGCAGGAAGGAAAGCGCAAGGCCTGGAGTCGACGCCATGGCTGCGGCATTGATCTTGAAGGAATACCTCGATCGGCAGCAGACGACCCGGGAGTTATCCTGAAAGATGCACTTCTCAGTTTCGCGAGGCTGAATTGAAGAAGGTTTTGTTACTCATCTTGCTGGTGGTGCTCATCGCGGCGGGAGCCGGCGCCTGGGTGTGGTATTGCGTAACGCATCCCTACCAGGGATTTGGGAGCGAGGGAGTGTTCGTGGCGGTGCCGCATGGAGCTTCGCGGCGCGGCGTGGCGCGCTTGCTCGAACGCAATGGCGTGGTGCGCAGCGCCTTCGCATTCGAGATCTATGCGCGGCAGCATCCCAAACGCACGCTCGAGGCCGGCGAGTATTTCTTTGACAAACCGCAAACGGGGCGTGACGTTTTCTGGAAGCTGGCCAAGGGCGAAGTCTACGAAATTTCCTTCACCGTTCGCGAAGGGGAGACTCTCTACGACATTGCTCGCGACCTCGAGGCTGGCCACTTCATGGCTGCCGATGATTTCGTGAAAGCCGCGAGCGATCCCATGATGGTTCGCAACATTGATCCTCACGCCTTGACACTCGAGGGGTATCTGTTCCCTGCGACCTATCAATTGCCGCGTCATCCTGTCGCCGTGGAATTGACGGCAAAGATGGTCAAGAAATTCAAAGAGGAGTGGGCGCGGATTTCGCCGCAGATGGCGGACAGCGACAAAACGCGGCTTGCCTCCGGCTACCCGATTGCCTCTATCGTGACGCTGGCTTCGCTGGTCGAGCGTGAGACGCCGAAAAAAGAGGAGCGGCCTCTGGTCGCGGGAGTCTTTGAGAATCGCCTGCGTAAGGACATGATGCTGCAATGCGACCCGACCGTCATCTATGCTCTGGAACAGGAGGGGCGCTACAATGGAACACTGTCCGGAGCGGACCTGCACGTGCATTCGCCCTACAACACGTATGAGCACACGGGTTTGCCGCCGGGACCCATCGGCAACCCTGGAGAAGCATCGCTAAGGGCGGCGCTGCAACCGACGCACACGGACTATCTCTATTTTGTGGCTAACACTCAGGGCGGACATTTTTTCGGCGCAACACTGGCCGAGCACAACCGGAATGTGACAAAGTACCGCCGTCTGCTGGCGGGACTCCCGGCTGATCCACCGCCTCCGCCGCCGCAAAAGCCAAAAGAGAAGCAGACGCAAAAACAGACGCAGGCGCAGAAACAGACGCAAGCGCATAGCAAGAAGAAGGTCCACGCCAAACCGCGCAGGGGCAAAGTTTGATGACGGATTCGCAAAAATCGAAGAAGGACCTGATCCTCGAGACAGCAAGAGAGATCGGCGCTTCGAAATGGACACTGGCGGAGATCGATCAACTGCGCCGGCGCATCCTTGCGGAACACGGCGAAGCGGGAAAAACCAGCTCGGAGTATATCGGGGACGTTTTGAAAACAGCGGGCTGGAAAGTATTGTTGACGCTGCAGGAAGAGGCCGAAGAGCAGTACGAGGAAGAGTTCGAGGACTTGCTGCACTTCAAGACGCTGGAAGACGCGGAAGTCAGCATCATGCGGCTGGATGAGCTGATGCGGAAGTTTCAGGCGCACGGCGAACATGCCGCGGTGGAACGGGTTCTGGGGATAGCGCGACTCGGCAAACGCCGGGCCGAAATGATTTCGCGAAATCACAAAGTGGAGCCCCACAAGCGCGCTGAAAAAGTGGAGATCGCGGATTGGTTCCGCATCTGGCTCGAGACGCCGGACGCATTTTTCGACTGGCTGGACGTGCGAAAGCAGTCGCCCGATTTTCGAAGCAGATTTCCGCAAGCGGAGTCCCTGGAATGAGTCTTCCCCCCGGCGCGCCGCCGGACGCGCTTGACTTGCCTCCCTTTTCACTGGACGTGGAAACGCTGGACCTCGGTCCGGGTGTGAAAGCGGTGGGCCTCGAACTGGTCGAAACGGAAAACCGCGAGCCGGTTCGCGGGAAACAGGCTGCCGAGATTTGGTCCGCGCTCTTCCCTGCCCTCGCGGGCGGCGAATTCTACGTGGTGGATTTCTTCAGCCACATCGATCGTGTTCGGGAATTTTGCAAAGCGCGAAAGATTGAGTTTCGCGAAGCCGGTGGGCGCTGTGTGGTCTTGCCACAGCCGCGACAAGCTCAGCTGTTCCAGCTTTTCGAGCGTTTCGAAGGCGAAACCTTTGGAATGCGCGCGGGAGCGGCGGCGGAAAATCCCGATGGTGCGCTCGAAGGTGACCTTTCGAAACGCGGCGTGGACGCTTACCAGCCGGCTTACGAGCGCTACTTCTTTTGCGCCATATGCGAACCAGAAGACGGCTGGGTTACGGTGCTTAGCGCGACGCTGTGGGCCAGTGAGGCGATACGTCGCATACGTCCCGCGGTCCAGCCCTTCGACATCTACATCGCCCGCCCACACTGAACTGCTCAACCTGCAACGCGATCCCTCGCTGAACGTTATATGCCCCGCATGGATGGCGTTCGAGCCTTGCGATTCTCTCCGAGCGGACGATTCGTCCAAAACCGCAAGTCCGACGGCCTGGCTTTACGTCCACTGATGCTTCGGTCAGCGTCCTCGCGATACTGCTTGTCCAGCGTAGTGGCAGCACAGTTTGCGCAGCATTTATTTGGTCATCCTTGCGGCCTAAGTGTCACAAAGCGGACAGACTTAGACCAGCGAATAAGCCAATGTAAAGAGCGCCAAATGGAGTGCTCCGGGCAATTCGCATGCGCTGATCGGCCGGAAATCCCAAATGGGTCAAGAATGGGTCTAATCAAATGTCGTTTTATAGCTCACTCCACCTTACTGCCGCCCGGTTTCGATTGCTCGCCCCAGCTTTCTATGTCTTAGTCCTCGCCGGTTGCGTAGGACAAGCGGCCATGACCCCTCCTCCGCCCGCTCCCAGCGTGCGCTTTGGCCATGTCTTCATTGTCGTCGAGGAAAACGCCAATTTCGGTGACGTCATCGCTAATCCCGCGTTACCCTATTTGAACAGCCTCGCCAACCGGTACGGCCTCGCGGCGAATTACTTCGCAAACGCGCATCCCTCCATCCCAAATTACTTCAAGCTCACCACCGGGCAGATTCTTACGTTGATCGACGCCTCCACGCCGAGCGACTTCCCCGTCTCCTCAGAGAACGTCGTCCGCGACCTCCTCGCCGCGGGCAAATCCTGGAAGTCTTACTCTGAAGATATTCCGTCGGTCGGCTACACGGGCGGCGATACCGGTCGCTACGCCGTCCGCCACAACCCGCTCGCCTATTTCACCGACGTGCAAAACGATCCCACGCAACTGCAAAACCTCGTTCCTTTCAGTCAATTCGCTGTCGATCGGAACGCCGCCAAGCTACCCGATTTTTCTTTCATTGTCCCGAATCTGTGTAATGACGCGCACGACTGCTCGCTCGGCACAGCTGATACCTGGCTCAAGACCAACATTGACCCGCTCATACAAAGCCCGCAGTTCCAGAAGGACGGCCTGCTTATCATTGTGTTCGACGAAGCCGATACCCTCGACTTGACATCCGGCGGCGGCCACGTAGCAGCCGTCATCATCAGTCCGCTGGCCAAGCGTGGCTACAAGTCCATCGCTTTCTATCAACATCAGAGCGTTCTTGGCCTTATGCTCGAAGGCCTCGGCGTGACTAAGCTGCCCGGAGATGCCGCCACGGCACCAGCCATGTGGGAGTTTTTCAATACACCGTAGAGCAGCGTCTCCATCGGGCACAACTCCCGACAAAACGCACACAGGACATGTGCCTCGAGAAAGGCTGTATCACAACCAGCAGACAATCTGCTGCGTAAGTGTTCACAACGAGACAGACACGAATCCTCCCCGCGTCTAGCATCCTTTTGAAGTGCTACCATGCAACCTCAAACGCAGAAAAAAGTCGCCCGAGCATATAGAATCGATGGATCGATCGTTCTGTATCGCTCGGCAGCGAAACGTCAATTCAAAGCGGAAAGATCGCGCCCCCGTGCGGAGCCGTGGTCGAGTATGGTCTTTGGGGTCCCGCTCTTTCTACGGACTCTGCTTCGTCTTGTCTTTGTCTGTCGCCATCGGCATAAGGGTCCTCCGATAACACTGCGCGAATCGATCCCATCCAATCTACTCGGATACCAAGCTGTCTGTGGCCGGGGAACCTACGTCACTTGCTTGGACTGCGGTCAAAAATTCGCCTGCAACCACAAGACCAGCCGACTGGTAGATTTCTGGGGCGTCCATGACGCAGAAGCACTGGCAGGGGTTCGTCGGAGAGTTAATGAATTCTTTTCGCCTCTTCGAGGCCTCGCTACGAGGCTCGGCAGGCTGAAGTTGAGGACTCCGATCAGTGAGCTTGTCAGGTCCGTGCACCGCCTCGGAATTTTGACCAAGGGCCAATAGACTAAGCCTCTGCGCTCGTTCAAAAAATTTTTGATTGCATAGCGCAGCGGTGTTACCATCGCAATGCCCGCCCTCAAAGAGGCCATTCATCCCGAAATCCTCGCTGTTTTGAATGCAAAAGAACGCGCAAAGGAGATTCCATGAAAACAAGGCTCTGCTTTTTGACTTTCGCAGCACTGTTCGCGGCGATCGCGGTCTGCGTCGCCGCCGAAGATGTGAACATGGGGACTTGGAAACTGGACGAGGCCAAGTCTAAGATAGCCGCCGGAGCCCCTAAAAATACGACTGTAGTCTACGAAGCGGCGGGCGACAGCGTAAAAGTTACGGTGGACGGCGTCGACGCCGACGGCAAACCCTCCCACAATGAATGGACGGGCAAGTTCGACGGCAAAGACTACCCCTTGACCGGTGATCCGACCGCCGACACTCGGTCCTACAAAAGGATCAACGATCACACCCTCGCACTGACCAATACAAAGGACGGCAAGGTTACGACCACAGGTCGAATCACCGTTTCGGCTGACGGTAAGACCCGCACTGTTACTACCAGCGGCAAAGATGCCAGCGGCAAACAGATTGACAGCACAGCAGTTTATAACAAGCAGTAGCTAGCAGATAGACTTACCTCCGATGGGCCGCGTCTTTCCGCGGCCCTTTTTTATTCGGCTGATGCTCAAAGGATGGTTAACAGGAACGTGTGAAACCCAGACGTCCGATAATCCTACAAACCTGGAGTTGGAGCCGCTTCTGGAGCGGATTGTCCTGTGGGCCACACTTCTGAAATCTCGCTGGGGCCCGCTTCGGTGGCAAGTTCGTTGTGCCCAGTGAAGCAGGCGCGTTGGTTCACTTGCTGGAGCTCCAAATCGGAAATTCGGGCTAATTCTTTTTCTCTGGAGTAGTTTTTTCGACCACGACCGAGCCACCCTTCATGACCCAGCGGACATTATTGATAATCACGTTGACATCGACCATCGGGTCTCCTTCCACGGCCACGATGTCGGCAAAATAGCCGGGCGCAATGGCGCCAAGCTCTTTGTCCTTGCCGAGGAGCGCCGCGGCGTTGATGGTAGCGGTGGAGAGCGCTTGTTCGGGCGTCATGCCCAGCTTCACAAACCAGCCGAGTTCACGCGTGTTTTCGCCGCACATGGTAAAGAGCGCATCCGAGCCCATCGCAAAACGCACTCCCGCTTTGAAGGCGCGGCGGGCAGTTTCAAAATTACGGCGGATATAGTCCTTCAGTCCGTCGGCGATCTGCTTTTCATTTTCCCATCCTAAAATGGCGATGTGTTCGGCGTACCAGCGGTTGTGGTCGATCGTGGGAACGTAAAAGGTGCCGATGCGCGCCATGCTGGCGATGGTCTCGTCGTCCACATCAGTAGCGTGCTCGATGGAATCGGCCCCCGCGCGGACCGCATCGCGAGCGCCGTCAGGGCCGTAACTATGTACGGCGAGGCGTTTGCCATACTTGTGCGCCAGGTCAGCCGCTGCTTTAATTTCCTCGTACGTGTAGGTCTGGAATCCCGTGACGTCTTTGTCGGTGCCTGTGGAAGCATACATTTTGATCACATCCACTCCGGCGGCCACTTCTTCGCGAATCACGCGCATCACCTCGGGCAGATTGTCGGCGCGACCATCCTGTGGAGTTGTGTAGCCTGGCCGCGGCGGCGCATTGGCGACGTAGATTCCGTAGCCTGCCACGAACATCCGCGGTCCGATCATGCTGCCCCGATTGATCAGGTCGCGCATGGCGATATCGTTCCAATCACTTGACCCAAGGTCGCGAACGGTTGTGACGCCCGCCTCGAGAGTGCGGCGCGCGTTTTCCTGCGCCAGAAAAACAGCCACAGCGGGAAGGCGCGTGCTGCCGAGTTGCTCGAAGGGATGAACGCTAGAAGTCTGATCCCAGTAGAAGGTGATATGGGTATGGACGTCGATGAGGCCTGGTATGGCGGTGTAGCGGCGAAGATCAATCACTTCTGCACCGGCGGGAATTTTTGCGGCGTCGGTGATGATATCAAGAATGCGGTCACCGCGGACAAGCACAATGGCATCCTTCCAGACTTTCCCTTTGCCATCCATCAGCTTTCCAAAGCGCAGAGCCTTCGCGGCGCCCCCGGTTTCACCCGCGTAAGCTGATTGGGCGCCGGAAACGAAAAGGAATGCGCACCACAACCAGATAATCAATCGCCGCATAGTTACCTCGCTAGAAGTATTCGAAATTTACCATCAACAATTGAGGGTTCACACCTTCTGATCCGTGGAGGGCAAAAGCGATATTGAACATTATCTAGCCGAATCGCGGAGTCCCGCCTGAAAGTTTTCATTGAAATGCAAGCCGTTATTTCCGCCACAGGTTTATTCTCCCTGCGGCGGAGAATTCTACACCGTCTCGCGAATCAAAGTGGCAGGCAACTTACTCTCTGCAATCAAAATGATTCAATTCGACCGATTACGCGGCGGGCTTGTGGAGCACAGGGACGGCAGATGTCCGGTAAAGCAACTCTAGGGAGTCAACCAGTGCGTCCAATAGACTTCGATCCCCGCCTGTTCGGCCGCGTCAGTTCGGGCAGAATGCCTCAGTTGTCCGGATGGGCTGCAGGCGCCGCCGAGTTGCGATGGTAGTTGGGATAGGGCGGCTTCTTGTATGTGGGAAGGGGATTCTTCTCCAGATCCGAGAGGAGTAACTGAACGGCCCTCTCGAGTTGCGGGTCGTGCCCCTCGCGCACGGCTTGGGGATCGAGTTCCACTTCGACGTCTGGCGCGATCCCTTGGTTTTCGACTTCCCATTTGTTGTTCGGAGTCCAGAACCCGCGGCTCGGCGCGGTTACGACGCCTCCGTCCATGAGTTCCTCGCCGGGGCCGAAGAATCCCACGAGGCCTCCCCAGGTTCGCTTCCCAACCAGGAGGCCAACTTTTGCCTGGCGGAAATGCCAGGGCATGGCATCACCACCCGAGCCTGCATATTCATTGATGATCATCACCTTCGGCCCGCGGATGAGGCTAACGGGAGTGGTCATGTCCTCGCCGTCGCGCGTGGCGCGATAGTTCATGAGTGTGCGGCGCAGATAATCCAAAATGTAATCCGTGTTCGTCCCGCCGCGGTTGAAACGCTCATCCACCACAGCTCCCTGCTTTCCCGCCTGGGAGAAGAAGTAACGATTGAAGAATGTGTATCCCCCTGAGGCAGTGTCGGGCAAATAGACGTAAGCGAGTTTTCCAGCGCTGAGCTGCTCCACCTTTCGGCGGTTGTCCTCCACCCACGCCAGTTGTCTGAGTCCCCCTTCATTCTCGACGGGAACGACCGTCACTTCGCGTGAACCTGTGCCATCGGGATTCAGTCCGACACGCAGAATCACGGATTTGCCCGCCGTTGCTTCAAAAAAACTATAGACCTCATCGGTGCTGCGGAGCTCACGCCCATTCACCGCCAGCAAGTACTCGCCCTGCGTGACGTTTACGCCGGGCTGCGTCAACGGCGCGTGTAATTGCGGGTTCCAATTCTCGCCATCATAGATGCGTGAAAACCGATAGCGGCCGTTCTCAATCTTGTAGTCAGCTCCGAGTAGCCCCACGGGGATGCGCTTCACTTCCGGGCCGTCGCCGCCGGAAACGAACAGGTGCCCTACCGTAAGCTCACCCATGGCTTCTTGAAATATGTAGTTCAAGTCGGAGCGCGAGGCGACTCCAGGAAGATAAGCTGCATACTTTTTCTCAGTTGCTGCCAGGTCGAGACCATGGAAGCCCGGGTCATAGAAGAAATCGCGCTCGAACCGGAACGCCTCGTGATACATCTCCTTCCATTCCATAACGGGCTCGACGCGCACTTCCATGGAACTGAGATTCAATGGTTTTGCGTTCGAAAGGCCGCCTCCCGCCGATGCGCCTGAACTTGGGCTACCTGGACCTGGTGCGGGAGGAAGCGGCGCAATGACCCAGATTTGCGATGGCAGGGTGTTTCCGCCAGCCTGGGGGGTGTTAGGCTGGCGGTATAGAATCTTCTCGCCGTTCGCCGAAACGTGGAATTCGAGAATGTTGTCGAGCAGTTTGTCAATCTTTCGCGTCTTAAGCTCAAAGCGATGAGCCATGAGTGTGCTTGGTCCGCTCAGAGGTTCGACTAACGGCCCTTCTACGACGAAAAACACACCTTCTTTTCCGGGGATTATTTCCGTGTAGTTTTTTGCCGGGACCGGCAACGCCAGGATACGCTGGCCGATCTTTTCAAAATCCACCTTCACGGGCTCCGGGGGCTTGGGCTTCTCCTGGGTTTGCGGTTTCGAAGAATCTGATTTCGTTTCGTCCGGCTTGGACGATTCGGATTTGGCGTCGGGCTTCGCTTGCCCTTCTTCATCGCTTTCCGGCGCAAGTGGAGAAGGCAGATCCTTGCGCAAGACCACCATGTAGACACTGGTGGTCACTGGCCGGCTGAAGCTCAGCATGGAAGTGTCCAACGTCGGACCCGCGTCGGTGCTCGCCAGGAAATAAAGATACTTGCCACTCCTGTCAAACGTCGGCGAGAACGATTCGCTCATTCCATCCGTCACCCGCTGGCTCTGGCCAGTTTCCAGGGAATACAGAAAAACAGAGCGCATGTGACTCACTTCTTGCTGCGTGTAGGCTAGCCACTTGCAGTCCGGCGACCACGCAGCCTGGAAAATTTGCTGCGGCCCGGTGAAGCGGTCATGAAACACTTTCACGGGCGTTTTCTTTTCGAGATCCACGTACCACAAGTTCAGGCGCTTGTCGGTATAAGCAATCTTCTTGCTGTCGGGCGACCAGGTTGGAAAGTAGAAATACGAACCCGGCGTGCCCAGCCCGATCTTTTCCGGTTCGCCCTGGCCATTTTGATTCTTGATGTGCAGTGCGTACTCGCCCGATTCATCGGAAAAATAGGCAATTTTGGTCCCGTCGGGGGACCACGCGGGAGAACGTTCATCAATGCCAGGCGAATTGGTCAGGTTCCGAATATCGCCCTTTTCCGCGGGGACAGTCAGTATTTCACCGCGAGCTCCAAATACGGCGCGTAAACCGGTTGGCGAAATGTCGGCGCTCGAGATTCTGTTGGCCACATTCAAGAAGCGCGTCCGCAAGTGCGGCAGCTCGCCAGAGATGCGGATCTCTACTTTGTGCGCCGTGCCAGATTTCAAATCGTAGAGCCAGATGGCGCCGAACTGCTCGATGACAATCGCGTCCGGCCCGGCGCTGGCATACTTGAAATCGAGCCCGTCGTTTTTCAGCGCCACGGACACGGCTTTCGACTGCGTGTCGTAACTCAAGAGAGACATTGGACCGTTGCGGTCGGAGAGGAAGAAAACACGGTGATCTACCCACATCGGGTTGAAGTCGTTGGAATTGTCGCGCGGAACCGGGGTCACGCTGGAATCCGATAGCCTGGCGATCAAAATAGGCGAGGTTCGGCCGCCACGGTAGCGCTTCCAGATCTCGAAGGCGTGGTCCAGCGAAACGTAGGCGAGTTCCTTTCCGTCGGGCGAGTATGAGCCTTCGGCGGCGATTGGCAGGGGCAACTCTGTTGGGAATCCGCCATCGCGCGAGACCGTGAAGAGCTGGGAAGACCTGTTGGCGCTCTCGCGGGCCGACCTAAAAAGCACTCGCTGACCATCGCGCGTCCAGCCAATTACCAGGTCTGGGGAAGGATGGTAGGTGAGGCGCCGCGGAGTGCCTCCTGTTGCGGGAATTACATATACGTCAGAATTTCCGTCGTAACTTCCGGTGAACGCGATTTCACGACCATCGGGCGAGAAAATCGGGTCAGATGCGGCGCCATTCCCCGCGGTCAGACGCAGGGCCACTCCCCCGGCGCGCGGAACGCTCCACAAATCTCCCGCATACTCGAATACGATTTGCGTCGAGTTGAGCGTAGGGTGATGCAAAAGCAGCGGCGGATTTTCATCCGCCAAACAAATGCTCGTCAGCATCAGAGTGAACAAAGCCGCCGTCCATCGGAACATGCGCATAACCTCCTCAGACTTTCCGGCGCCGTTTTACTTCAACATCTTGCGGAAGGAACTGGCTCCGATGCGCGCCAGTATACATTCGACGCAAGTATTTTGTGGCTTGTTGAGTGCCAGCGACTTGGGTAGTGCCTGGTCCATGCCGCTATCGGACGACTGAAATCTCGCTGACTCCCCTGAAGTCCCGTTCTGGGAACTCGCAAGCTCCAATTAGAGCTTGCCGTGCATACACAAATACCGGGGTAGGATCCCCCTCTATCAAGAACCCCTTTGAACCCTACCTCTCGCTCCAAAGATCGATCTGCTAATGGCCCGGCTCGGCACGCCCTGCCCAATGCGAACACCAAACCCAATGTGCGGGTCGCGCTTTCCGGCCGCACTCGTTCATAATAAAGGGTGGCGCTTGGTTGACGCGCTTTGTCGCGGTTGTTCGATTGCTTCATTTGTGCAGGGGGAGGCGGAAGAGATTGATCCGGCGAGTGTTGGCATGCACGGTATGGGTGACAGTGGCGGCGGTTTCTTACAGTTGCGGCGGTGCGGTCAGTAAGCAGCATAACGTCCCCGCCGCGCAGATCGTCGTCGCAAAGGATGCCACGCGCGAGGAGCTGCTCGAGAAATACAACCTTATCGCCAAAGGCGTGAACAGCGTGAACGCGACCGTCGAACTGACGCCGACGACGGGCTCAAAATATAGCGGAGTGATCGAGGAGTATCACGAGGTGAAGGCGTTTCTGCTGGCGCAGCGGCCGGCGTACGTTCGAATGATTGGGCAAGCGCCGGTGATCGGCAAGACGGTCTTCGACATGGCCAGCGACGCGGAGTCCTTCCAGGTGTCGATCCCCTCGAAAAATAAGTATCTTGTCGGCGCCGTGGCGATGGAGCGCACCAGCAGCAAGCCGATTGAAAACCTGCGCCCACAGCATCTGCTGGATGCGCTGCTCTGGACCGAGATTCGCAAGGAAGAGGCCGTGCTGTTTGAAGAGTTTAATGACGAGCGCGCACGGTATTATGTCTTGACCGTCGTGCGCGGTGGATATCGAACGGAAGTCTTGCGCAAGATCTGGTTTGACCGCGCGGATCTGCAGGTCGCGCGGCTAGAAGAGTTTGGACCGAAGGGCATTTTGCTTTCCGACGTGCGCTATTCCAATTGGGAGCCTGTAACTTTGGACCAGCAGCACTCGTCGGCCACGCCGTCCGGAATTACGTCTTTCCCGCGCGTAATTCGAATCGACAGGCCGCATGATGATTACCGCCTGGACCTGCAAATGACCAAACTGCAGCTGAACGAAGCGATTCCCGCGGATCGCTTCAAACTCGAGCAGCCCGCGGGTTCGGAACTGGTTCGCGTGGGCGAGGATGCAATGGAGAAGCGGCCATGATGAGTGAATTGATTGTCCGCAATCTGCTGCACCGGCCGCTGCGCACCTTGATAGGTGTCCTCGCCGTCGCGGTCGAAGTGGCCCTGGTGGTGTTAATTGTTGGATTGACATCCGGCTTGCTGACAGAGACGGCGAAGCGCATAGAAGGCATCGGAGCGGACGTCATGCTGCAACCGCCCGCCGCTTCCGTCTTCATCGGAATGACCGGCGCGCCCATGCCCATCAAAATCGCCGATAAATTGGCGGAACTAAAATACGTCCAGGCCGTCGCGCCCACTCTTTTGCAGTTCAGCTCCCAGGGCGGCGTGGACGTGGTTTATGGGATCGATGCGGAAAGCTTCCGCGCGGTGTCCGGAGGTTTTGTATTTCTGCAAGGACATGACATGGAGGGTGCGGATGACCTGCTGGTCGACGATCTGGCGGCTGCCGCGAAACACATCAAAGTCGGCGATACCTATAAACTCTTGAACCACGACTGGCATGTGGCTGCGATTATCGAGCACGGAAAAGGCGCGCGATTATTCGTTCCTCTGGCAACGCTTCAGGATCTGGTCGGCGCGCCCGATAAAGCCTCTATTTTTTGGTTGAAGTGCACGCGCCCCGAGCACACGGAAGATGTTATGGACGAGATTCGGTACCTCTTGCCGGGCTACACGGTCCGTCCAGTGAGTGCGATGTTGTCGTTGATGACCTCGACAAACATTCCCGGATTGCAGTCGTTCATCAACGCGATGATAGCTTTGGCTGTTGCGATTGGGTTGCTGGTGATTTTCTTGACGATGTACACCACGGTGATCGAGCGGACGCGCGACATCGGCGTTTTGAAATCGCTCGGAGCGGGCCGCGTGTTCATCGTGCGGGCGCTCCTGACGGAGTCCGCGGGTCTTTGCTTGATGGAAATTGTGGCGGGGGTCGGTCTGAGCTATGCGGTGCGCGCCGCATTTCTCGTGGGGTTCCCTACTTTGTCCATTCTCATAACACCAGTATGGATTCTTCGTGCCGCGGGTATTGCGCTAGTCGGAGCGATTCTCGGCGCCAGCTATCCAGCGTGATGGCTAGCCGCAAGGACGCGGTCGAAGCGCTCTCCTACGATTGAGAACAGCATGACTACGTTGGACTGCGTAAAGACGAACGAAGAGAGCGATGACTAGGGAGCGAAACGCCGCGGGCTGACTCCGCGGCTAGGCAGAGATGGGAATCGCGGCTACAATACGAACACCTTCCGAAGGGCTGATTGTCTCGGGAAAAAAGAGCTTGGAGCCGATACTAAAAACAGAAAATTTGTGGAAACTCTACCGCGCTGGGAAAGTGGACGTTCCCGCTCTTCGCGGCGTGAACTTCGCAGTGGCGCACGGTGAATCCGTTGCCGTAATGGGGCCGTCAGGTTGCGGGAAATCTTCTCTGCTCTACGTAATTGGCGGACTGGCGAAAGCGTCCAAGGGCAGCGTGCTCGTGGACGGCAACGAGTTAACGGCCATGAGCGACGCCGAACGCACCAAATTGCGGCGGAGCAAGATCGGGTTTGTTTTCCAGCGGTTCAATTTGCTGCCGACCCTGACCGCGAAAGGCAATATCGCGATTGCGCGATTCATTCACGGCGACGGTTTTGACCCTCGCCGTTTAGACGTCGTCACGAACCTGCTCGGTCTCGCCGGGCGCCTGCAGCATAAGCCATCGGAACTTTCCGGCGGCGAGCAACAGCGCGTGGCGATCGCTCGTGCGATTATCAATGAACCAAAAATTCTGCTGGCCGACGAGCCAACGGGCAACCTGGATTCGAAAAATTCCGAAGTCGTGCTGCAAATGCTCCGGCAGCTCAACAAAGACTTGGGGCAGACTGTCGTCATGATCACGCATAATCCTGAAGCCACGGCGTATTTCGACCGCGTGGTGCATATGCGCGATGGCGTGATTGTTTACGGAGTACCGGTGGACTAAAATGGCGAGTCTTGGGCAGTATCCGTCGAAGACGTTTTTCTGGGCCTACGAGCGCGGCACGTGGCAATACGACGCCGCTGTGATCCTCATCCTGGTTTTTGTATTGGCGACTCAACGGGGCTGGTTTCACGACCAGCCGCAGATGGGCCTCCCGGCCAATGCCCCGGGGCAAGTGGTGCTGTTCAAAGACGAGGGCGAGAGCAAGACCTACCGCGTCGATGCACGGATTCTCGCGCCTCCGAACAAACTCCGGCTCTGGAGAATGAACTGCACAACGCTCTAAAAAGTCCCTCCCTGAACTTCGTAACGCGCGCTTCACGATCGCCAAGATCGAGGCGGAGCGCGACGAGCAAGGCACGGTGATCGCCTACTACGTGGATATCCACCGCTAGGAGCCAACCGGCAGGGCGCAAGTAAGGGCCACGGGGTAACTTTGGCCATGGTTCGCGCATCTCTATGATATACTTAGATTTGGAAGAACTTAGCCAGCCGCACCATTCGGACACAACAGGGGCTTCTCTTGATATATAGGCGTCCTGTCTACTGATACTGGGAATTGCCGCGAGCGTTTTCACGGTAGGTGCGGGTACGCGAAAACTGGCGCGAAGTGGACTACCGAGGGTGTCCTCGCGATGATGGACAAGTCCGCGAAGGATTTTCGCAGCCTCACCGCGGATATTGAGAACGTGAAATTCACGGCCGTGGTGAACGACACATGGACGGAAACGGGCCAGATTTTCGTCCGGCACGATCAGAAAATGCGAATCGACATTGCCAAGCCCGAGCCGCGAACGATTCTACGCACGGGCGACTCCTTGTTCCTCTACAACCCCAAAATGAATCGCGTGGAAGAATACGACCTCGGCAAGAATCGCGCGATGGTGGATCAGTACGTGCGGCTCGGTTTCGGTATAAAGAGTGACGACTTGAAAAAAAGTTACCCGGTAACCGTTACCGGCGAACAAGATCTGGACCACAAGAAAGCGGTTGTTGTGGAGCTGACCCCAAAATCCGATCATGTTCGCACCCAGATTACGCGCATTCAGATGTGGATCGACGAGGCTTCCTGGCTGCCGATTCAGCAAAAATTCTATGAGACCGGTTCCGGCGACTACATTTTATTCCACTACACCAACGTGATGAAGAATCTCAAGATCAGCGAAGCAAAGTTCAAGCAGGATTGGCCCAAAGACGCTAGCCGGGAAAAGCCGCACGCCTAAACGTAGCTGGCGATTCGTAACTGGTGAAAACGCGCACTAGGGTTGGGTTAATGCCCAAGCGCAAATTCAGTCCCCACACAAACAGCTAGCGCCTAATGGTCCTTCATTGCGCTGAAGCTCGTTCGGTCGCGAGCAGTTGTGCCTTGCGCGAAAGACCCCAGCGATAACCTGCGAGGCTTCCATCCTCACGGATAACCCTGTGGCAGGGAACCACGACCGAAACCGGGTTGCTTGCGCAGGCGCGAGCCACGGCGCGAACGGCCTTTGGACTTCCGATAGCGCGGGCCACCAGCGAATCTTGCGAGTAGCGCCACGCGGAATGCGCTGCAGTTCTTGCCACACGCGGCGTTGAAAGGCCGTGGCTTGCAGATCTAGCGGAAGCTCCACCTGCGCGGGCTTGCCTTCCATGCGCTGGACGATTTCACGGACCCAGCGCTGCACGCTGCCGGCAGCAGGCGCAATTTCCGCGCGCGGGTATTCCTCGCGCAATTCCGCAACGAGTTTATTTTGCGCGTCCCCCAGATAGACCGCGGACACACCGCGTTCCGTGGCGGCGACCAGAACCTTTCCGAGTGGTGACTTCGCAATCGTGTATTCCATTTTCATGCCTTTTCCTCCCTTTCGATAAGTTGCAGGTGCCATTCCCAGTTGCGCGTTGCTTCGTTCATAGATGCGGCTGGATGAGCCGTAACCGGTTCATAGAGCGCGTCCGTGATGTTCCCCCACGCGAACCAAATTCTTGAAGCGCTTCACACGCAAAGCTTCGGCCAGTTCGCGAGGCGCCAGGCCGGTAACTTGGCGGAAGGCGCGGCGAAGTGTTCCGGCATTCGAATGGAGCTCCCGCGCAAGTTCCGAAAGTGCAGCCCTCTTCGTGGGATGCGCAAGAATCTGGACGCGCGCGCTACCAGCGCTGCCGAGGCAGCCGTTCATTTGGGCGGCAACGAAGGCAAGCGCGATAACCTTGTTTTTCCGTTCTTCGCGCGTGCGAAAGAAAATGACGTTGCGCCGCAACGGACGGCGGGCCGGGCAGGATGGCCGGCAATAAATGTGTGTCGAGCGCACGGCCAGCACGAATGTGCCGTCGGCGCGCGCGTGGCGTCGACGTCGCGCGCCAGTATTGGGCGGCCTTACGCGGCGAGACTTGCCTGGTTTTCTGCGTTCGAATTGTGCATTGTCTCCATGGTATGAAAATAGCGCAGGGTGGCAAATCAAATCTATCCGGAAAGGCGCGCCAGAGTGGATTTAATGACCGCGGCTCAGCAAGCGCGCGGGAAGCTGTTTGAGCCTTGCCTAAGCTTCGCCAGGGTTGGGCAGCACTTCAGCGGCCTCGACGGCTTCTTATGCGGCGCTGTAATCACAGAAGAACGGCGGTGAGAATGACAGCAGCAGCGAGGGCCGTCCGCAGCGTGATTGCTTCGCCGGCTCCAAGCCAGCCGAGAAATAGGGCTACCACGGGATTGACGAACGCGTAAGTCCCCACGCGCGCTGCGGAACTCTTCTTCAGCAGGTAGACGTAAGCCGTAAAGCCGATGCCCAACCGAACACGAGGAGATAGCCAACAGCCATCCAGGAACGGGACGAAACTGCCGCGAGGTGCAGTTGGCGGCCTTCGCCGAAGCCGAGCCGGCAATCCAGAGCCCTGTGCCACCCGCGAGGCTCTGCATCGCCACCCCAAGCCTGGGGGAGCTCGGAAGGTCGTTGTGCTTCGAATAGATGGACCCCCAAGCCCACGCGAAGGAGGCAATGATCAGAATTCCGGCGCCGGTCGGATCGACGCGTCCGAGCCACCCAGATGCGCCGGACCTACTAGGAGAACCAAGCCGCCGAAACCCAAGATGAGGCTGGCAATGACCCTGGGAGCGGGCCGGAGACCGCCTGGGCGAAGCCAATCAGAAGTACCATCCAGAAAGAGACGAGCGCCACGAACAAGGCAGCTACCCCGGAAGGGACGGTCCGCTCGGACAAACACACTCCGCCGTTACCAATAAGGAGCAGAAGGAGACCAGTGATGATGGCGGTGCGCCACTGGGTAGGCGTTGGCCGAATTCCGGTTTTCCAGCGTAGCAGCGGTAGAGTACAAGACCTGCGATCAAATGGCGCAAAGCGGCAAGAAGGAGCGGGGGAAAGGACTCGATCCCAACAGCGATGGCGAGGTAGGTCGAACCCCAAATAACATAGACCGCGGCGAACGCCAGGACGAGAAGAATTGCCTCGCGCTTCTCATGGGCCTGGGGCTGAGCGCGGAAGCTGAGTTGTTAGAAGTTTGACCGACGGTGGGGCCGACATTCTGCGAAGCCTAAACAAATGAAGGTAGAGGCAGAACAACGGGCTGTCGAGCACCATTTTGGATGAATTTATCCACAGCGCATGGAGAGAACCGCGAAGAGGACCCGGTACCATTACCAAGTGTTTCAAGTTAGGACACTTCAAAAGATTTCCACAGGTTGACGTCCGCGCCCATAGACTGCAATTCATCCACCCACTCAGCAACATCGGGGACCCCGGGGCAAGATCAAGAGCAAGTGCAGTTGGGCCAGTTCTGGCAGCGACGAAGTGGCATCTCTGAGGGTGAGATGAGCGCGACGAACCGCGTATTACATTCAGTTGGATGAGGAAGAAGCCGTCAGCACCAAAGTGGCGACGCTGATGCCGTTGCAAAAGTCAGCGGCAGCGGAAGCTGTGCGCCTTCCTGCGCTTCGAGTGACGCCTCTGCTTTCGCCGGGAAGTCCAAGGCGGTTCGTTCGTGTCCCGACTCATGCCGTGGGTGTGAACCGTGAACAGCGCGATATCCGCGCGCCAGTCTGAAACTTCCGCTTCGATTGCGCAAAGTGGACGACGTTGCTGAAGAATTCCCCGTGACGCTCGTAACCCGTGATCAGCTCGACGGGCGTCTTTTCCCTGTGTCCCAAACAGATTGCCGTGGGCGCCCTGGTTGAGCTGGAAATCGTGCTGGTAAGCCGTCCCTTGGGGCACGGGAGCGTCGTCATCGTTAGTGCGGCTCAAGTGCGCCGCATCGAGCCTGCTGCGATGCCCGGCTGGTACGGAGTTGCGGCCCCGTTCGACGACGTGCATTTCGACCGCGATGATGGCGTGCCTTCCCGATTCCTCCGTCCTTAAAAGCTGTTTTCCCACAATTAAATTCGACAGGCATTCTCGGCGGAGAGTCAGTTTCCGCTTAGCGCGTCAATCAGGAGTTAGACACCTAGTTGATTGCCTTGCCACTCTAGAGAGGTGAAGGGCCCGAGGTGACCGGTAACGGGTGGCGACAATGAATTGACTTCGTGGGCAGCGGGGGCCTAACATCGCGCATGAGAGACAGGGTTCCTGCCCATGACTCCGGAGAGCTAGGTCACTACCGGATCGTCGAAAAACTGAGTGAAGGCGGATCTGGGCACGGTCTATCTGGCGCATGACCAGCGGCTGGACCGGGACGTAGCGCTGAAGGTTTTATCCGTCGGAACACTGGCGAATGAGGACGACCGGAAACGGTTCCGCAACGAAGCGCTTACCCTTGCCAAACTGAATCACTCCAATATCGGACAGATCTACGATTTCGACACGCAAGCAGGCGTGGACTTTTTGGTGATGGAGTAGAAAGCGGAGGAAAGCTGTCGCGGCAGATCGCCGGTCCGGCGCTCAGCGAGAAAGAAGTTGCTGGACTCGGGATCAGATTGCCCAAGCGCTGGAAGAGGCGCACGAATACGGGATCTTCCCCGGGATTTGAACCCCGCAAACATCGCCGTTACGCCCAAGGGCCAAGTGAAGGTGCTGGACTTCGGTTTGGCCAAGCTGTTCGATCCGTCACGACGTGGGTTGAAGGCAAAAACCCTGACGCAAAGCGTGGATGATCCGCACCTAGTAGGAACACTACCGTACATGGCCCCTAAGCAGGTCAGCGGCGAACGCATAGTGCGTGTACGGACATTATGCGCTCGGTGTCGTGTTGTATGAAATGGCCACGCATCAGCGCCC
>CAVOPQ010000018.1:0-59816 GCA_963698145.1 uncultured Acidobacteriota bacterium
CTCGGCTTGCCCTGCGCTTCCCACTGCTTATGCAGCTCACGCACGCGCTTCATCATTTCCAGCGCCGCATTACAAGCGCGCGCCGCATGGCCAGCCTCTTCGAATGGCGCGCCCCAGAAGGCCATGACTGCGTCGCCGATATACTTGTCGAGCGTCCCTGATAGCCTGAAAACAATGCGCGTCATGTCCGAAAGATATTGATTTCAGAAAGAGCGCGAGCTCCTGCGCGTCCAGCTTTTCGGAAATGCTGGTGAAACCACGAATGTCGCTGAACATTACGGTGATGTCGGTTTTCTTCGGATCGACAAGCCGCGGGTCGACGAGCAGCCGCCGGATCACCTCCGGGCTGAGGTATTGCCCAAACATGGTGCGTACCTTGCGTTTTTCTTTCTCCTCGACGAGCGCCCGATAAAGCGAAACAAGCAGCACGTTCCCTGTAAGCGTCATCGCAGGTATCGTAAAATTCAACCACCATCCCCGAAGAAACGCCCCATAATCCACCGCCACCAGGGGAATCAGCAAGCCCGCGCCAAACCACATCCAACGCGGCTGAACCAGCGCCATCCAGATGCCAAGCGGTATGCCCAACAGACAAGATCAGCAAGCCGTCCCAGAGCGGACTTGCGTAGCTCCTCGATACCAAGAATCCGTGATTGAGCATGTTGTCGATCACATTGGCGTGCATTTCCACGCCCGGATAGTTGATTCCGCCATAAGGTGTGGTCCGCAAATCGCCGATGCCCGTCGCGGTGCCCCAACCAAAACGATTTTCCCGTTGAACGATCCCGGCGTAGATTTTTTGTTCACCACGTCGGCTATCGAAAAGTATGGAAAGCTGCCTCGGGGGCCGCGGTAATTAATTTGCATGTGACCTGTGTAATCCGGCTGGATTTTCAGCTTGTCGCCGAAATTGACACTAACCACTCCAATGTTGAATAAAGATTCACGGACAATTGAGTGGTGGGCAATCCCAGATAAAGCCTTGCAGCCTGAACTTCCAGCGAGGACCGAACATCTGCCAATCATTAATATCCTTCGATCGACCGAACGGGAGAACCAGCATCGCCCGCCGTAACACTCCGTCTTGGTCGGCCGCAATGTTGAAGAAGCCTATGGATGTTTTTCCAGGATTGTCCGGATTTGCCAGAAGCAGGGATGTTCGCAGCCGTTGCCCAAATAAATTTCCTTCTTGGATCGTATTTCCGCACGGCAAGCTCGACAGTAAGTCTTGCTTTCCCGTCGCTGGATCGAGGCGGATGCTTGGAATACGAATACCAATCGATCAGATCCGCATACTGATCGAGCGTCGCGTCGTCGATACCTGTCAATTCTGCTCTCTTAAGGAAAAAGCTGCCGAGGACAACTGGTCCAAAACGGTCAATCGCCTTGGCAAATTGCGCATCGGCATCGTATTTCCGCGACGAGCTGTTGCAACTAGGTCTCATACTTGGGGTCGATCGGCTCTCCTGTTTTTTGCCTTGACTCCAGATCGTCGGCCAGATTTTCCGCAGTGGCTCCACGGTCTGGTCCGGCTTATGAAAGGTGATGTCAAAAGCTGCGACCTTTGCGCCGTCTTCTCTCATGAGACATCCAGCAGTCTTGGCAAAGTGCGTCCTCGAAAAGGGCCACTGTCCAAGACTTCCTGCGAATCGTTGGTCAACGTCCACGATCACGATGCGCGGAATCAGACGGTGTGTCGCATTCGCGGGCCGGTACCGAAACCTTGTATCGAGAGAGTTGTATTCCAGCCGCTCGGAGGAATTCGAATATCGGCGTGGGTCTTTCACCGAGAAAGTAAAGTAATAAATGGTCAGGGCCGCTAACGTCGTGACCAAGCTGATGATGAAGGAAACACGGTGGCGCCACCATGACTGGAGAAGTTCGTAGAGGCCGAACAAGCCCCGCCGCTGCCACCATCCGCCTGACGGAGCCGCCATCGCAGTTCGCGCGCTATTCGCGGTAGACGAAACTCATCCGAGCGCCGCCCACCTCGATGACATCGCCGTCATTCAGGCGCACGGGTCCCGTAATCGGCTTGCCATTCACCAACGGCATTTTGTCACCGGGGCCGATGTAGTAGCCGTCATCCCGCTGGTTGATCTGTGCGGCCATGGCTGGCTTGAACCAGCCTTTGAGCTTTACCGTAGCCATCGCAGACTTGCCAATGACGGTCAGCTTGTTCGTGAGCATGTACTCTTTTTGATCCGTTCGCCCGCCGAGCACAACCAGCGTGGGAACCTTGAGGCGTCCGGACGCAAATTGCATACGTTCGCCAGAGGCCGCAGCTTGCTGCAGCATGTCACGCCGCGCCTTGGTGTCCAGAACCATGGTTTCGTTGATGCGCGGAGCGCTGGCTTTGCGTCCGGTATCCCACGGTACTGGAGCATCACCCGAAGCGTCGACTTTGATGTGATGCTTACCGATCCAGATGGAGTCTCCATCGTGGAGAGTGGCGCGCTCCACGCGCAGATCATTGACGAAGGTGCCGTTCAGGCTATCGAGATCTTCCACCACGAGCCGCCCACCCTCAAAATAAACGCGGGCGTGATAATTCGAGACCGCCAGATTGTCGACAGGCAAGTCGTTATCCGGCGAGCGGCCGATGCTCACGGGCCGGCTGCCTACCGGCACCTCCTTGACTGTCTTCTCGTCAAACATCAGGCTGAGCTTCGCCATCTTACGATCCTCCTGTGGAGCCGTTTCCGGCTGCTTTATTGCGCGCCCCACGGCGCAGCCAAGAAAACCATCCTTTGGATTCTGAGCCCACGCGCACGACAATCACGGTGATGTTGTCCACGCCGCCTCGGTCGTTGGCCAGTTCAATAAGCTTTTCCGCGGCCCTCGTCGCATCTGTCTCGGCCTGCAGGGTACCCGCAATCTCCGGCTCGGTAACCATCCTGGTCAGCCCGTCGCAACAAAGCATCAGAATGTCGCGAGCAAACAATGTGTGTTCCTCGGTATCTACTTCGATTTCCGGCAATGCTCCCAACGCGCGGAGAAGAACGCTTTGCATCTCGCTTTCTTCCGCTTCCGCAGCCGTCAAAATGCCCCGCCGCACTTGCTCTGCCACCAGAGAGTGATCGCTGGTGAGCTGCTGCAACGTGCCGCTCCTCAGTAGATAGGCCCGCGAATCTCCCACGTGCGCAATGCTCAATTTCGAACCATCGATCCACGCGGCCGTTACGGTTGCTCCCATCCCGTGCTGTTCGGGATGCGCTTCCGCTGACTCATAAATGTTTTTGTTCGCCAGGTGCACGGCACTCGTCAGACGCCTGGTCTTTTCGCTCCAGTTCGGCTCTGGATCACTGAGCCGCGCGGCTCCTGCATCCGGCTGCGGATCCATGCAATATTTGACGATGGTCTCCACCGCAAGCGCGCTGGCGACTTCTCCGTGCGCTTCGCCGCCCATCCCATCGGAAAGCACAAAGAGATTCAGCGGTTCGACAATGCGGAAGCAATCTTCGTTGTTCGTGCGCACGCGCCCCAAATCGGTCACGCCGCCGCTTACGATCCGCACAAGATCTCCCCATGCTGCTTGCTTTCCGAACCCGTGCCCACACCCGTACCCGGCAACTCTGTTCTCACGCTAGCAGACCCTTTCCGGCGGCGAAAGGCTGTGACGCCTACTGATTACTTGTTTTTTCGCCTCATTTACCGCCCCGCCCTTCCAGAGGGTACAACTAAACCGGCCCATTTGTGCCCTTCTTTCTGGCGCTCGGCCACCTCTGCGTGCCTCCCTCGCACGCTTCCGCTATAATCTGCCCGCGCCAGACAGTTCGGCGATCAAGGCCCGTTTCGCGTCCACCCTCATGGCCAGAGCCAAAAAACCGCTACTTAGGCAATTGGTTGCCTCCCACCGTGCCGGCTTGTCCGCCGCACAGGCTGGGCGCGAGCTTGAAGAGCTGAATCGAATTGGTATCGCGCTCTCCGAAACCCGCGATGTGGAACACCTTCTCGCGCTCATTTTATCGAAAGCCCGTGAGATCACTGGCGCCGATGCGGGCTCACTTTACTTGGTGGAGCAAACCGCCGCCAATTTGAACGGCCGCGGACAGGATAGCGCCGGCGGTGTGGAGAGCACGCGGCGGCTGCGCTTTCGGTTGACCCAGAACGACAGCGTGCAGTTTCCTTACACCGAACACACGCTTCCCATCACGGAATCTTCGATGGCAGGCTATTGCGCCCTTCACGGCGAGGTCATCGAGCTGGCTGATGCCTACCGCATCCCAAAGGCCCGGCCCTTCCATTTCAACTCCACATTCGACGAACAGGCCGGATACCGCACACGCTCCTTGATCACCTTGCCCATGAAAAACGGAAAGGGCGAGGTCCTCGGCGTGCTTCAGTTGATCAATTGCAAGCGCCACGCGAAAGCCCGGCTCGCGGATGCGAACGCCGTTCACCGCCATGTTCATCCTTTCCCCGAGCGCGCCGTTCGGCTTGGGTTGTCTCTCGCATCGCAGGCGGCAGTTGCTTATGAGAACTCGCAGCTCTACCGCGACATCGAGAATCTCTTTGATGGCTTTGTGAATGCCGCGGTGAAGGCAATCGAGCAGCGCGATCCGACTACTTCCGGTCACTCTCAGCGCGTTTGCCTGATGACTCTTGCTCTCGCCGAGGCCGTGGATCGCGAGCCGCAGGGGCCCTACTCAGATGTGCGTTTTTCCCGCGAACAGATGAAGGAGCTTCGTTATGCCGCGCTGCTCCACGATTTTGGCAAGGTCGGAGTCCGCGAGGAGGTTCTGGTAAAGGCCAAAAAACTCTACCCGCTTCAGTATTCTCGCTTGTTGGATCGCTTTGATTATATCCGGCGGGACATCGAGGCGCGCCTCGCCGAACAAAAAGTGGAAGTGCTCCTGGGGCACTTTCGCAGGGAAGCGGAAGCGCGTGTGCGCTTGAAACTGCTCGATGGCGAAGCCGGCCGCCTGCTCGCCGAGTTGGACCGCTACGTTGATTTTATCGTGAGAGCGAACGAGCCGACGATCCTCCCGTCGAGTGAGTTCGACTTGCTGACGGAGATCTCTCAGAAGTCCTATCGTGACCCGCGCGGTGCCGAGCGCCCTTATCTTACCTCGGAGGAAGTCAGATACCTTTCCATACCGCGCGGAAGTCTCGATTCGAACGAGCGGCGCCAAATCGAATCACACGTTACTCACAGTTTTAATTTTTTGGCGCAAATCCCTTGGACAACGGAATATCGCGGCATTCCAGAAATTGCTCGGGCCCACCATGAAAAACTCAACGGTCGTGGCTATCCGAATGGGCTGACCGCTCCCGAGATTCCCGTCCAAGCAAAGATGATGACCATCTGCGACATCTTCGACGCGCTCTCCGCTTCAGACCGCCCTTACAAGCGGGCCGTTCCGATCGACCGCGCCCTCGATATCCTCAAGCTCTGCGTCCGCGATGAAGAGATCGACCCCGAGTTATTCCGCCTTTTCACCGATGCGCAAGTCTACCGGCTGGTTGTAAACCCTGTATAGTTGCTGCCTGAACATTTCTTCGACTATTACTTTTTGGATTGCCAATCCAGGGTAAGTTCCTCCCAATGCGCCTCTCTCTATTACAATAAACGTTGGACAGGATATGTGGATCTACTTTCTTGGGCCGTTTCTGTCATTGCTTCCCGCACGCTGGCGCAAAGCGCTGCCATTCTATCAGGCCGTGCCCTGGCGCTCTGCGGCCATTCTCAGTGGGCTGGCGGAATCCGTCATCGCGCTCGTCGCGCTCATGTACTGGTATTGGGATTCGATGTCCACCTCGCTTTCCCACCTCGCGGATCTTGCACTCGCCGGCAAGACTGCCCCCGGAACGACCGATCATCACCTCGCTTTCGCCGCGCTGCTCGTCTGGTCTACACGTCCATTGACGTGGGGCATGGCCTTTTTTGGCATCGAAGGCATGACGCGCTTGTGCGGGGCACTGACGGATACCGTGCTAGGCATTTTTCCGCTTTATGTGGTTGAGAAAATCTACTCCAGGATTTTTCGCAGTGGCGAACCGGAACCTCCGTACGCAGTGAAGTTTTCCCAAAGCCATGTAAATTCCTATGTTGGCGCCATCCGGGATAAGGTTGTGACGGCCCGTCTCGCGCAGGTTCCCGATGAGCTCTGCGTTGCCAAAAACGATTCCGAGGAATTCCTTGAAATTCGAGCTTCCCAGGCAAAAACGGACTGGACTCCGCCGCGAGTGGTTCGTTATGACGACCGTTATTACCGGCTGGAGGAGAGTTCTCGAAGCTCGGGGCCGCGTCCGTTCGTTTACAAATTGCGGCGATTGGCGGCTGGCGTGCCCGGCCGCACCGTGCTGATTTATTCCCCCGCCGAGGAACCCGTCAAAGCAAATCGCTGAACGGCGATTTCTTATTCGTGCAGTTTTCTTCTTGCATGACTTTACCCGGCTTCCTCAGTCCGCCGCCTCTCGACTACAATCTCAGCATGCTTGAACTCCGCCTGCCCCCTCCCTTTGTGTTGCGATGCCTCTGTCTGGTTCTGACTCTAGCTCCCATTTTCTTTTCGACATTCGCGCAACAGCCGCCGCCTTCCGGTCGCATCCTTCTGCTGCCCCGCACCATGGTTTCTGGAGACCGAGCCACGCTGGCAGTGCTAGACGTGAACGGCCGCCTGAGACCCGGCGCCACGGTTGTTTTTTCGAATGGCGACCGCCTGACCACCGACGCGACTGGCCGCGCCCTGTTCGTCGCGCCTCTCAATCCTGGGGTCATTTTCGGTTCAATCGTCGGCCGCGAGGGCCGCGTTCCCGTCACAATTTTGTCGCCCGGCGAAAGTGCTGCGACGGCGATCGACATAGCCTCGATCCCCAAATTCGCTTCGCTCACTGACCGTTTCGAAATTACCGGACGTGGTTTTTGTGGAGGAGCCGACGCCAACCAGATCACTATTTCCGGTGAGCCGGCCTTCGTGCTCGCGTCCTCGCCGACCTCGCTGGTAGTTTTGCCGCCCCCGGAGCTTGAACCCGGCCGCGCTTCCGTCGACATTTCCTGTGCAAAACGCTACGGTCCGCCTCTCGAAGTCGTTTTCGTGGCGCTCAATTTGGAAGCCGATTCTTCGCCGCTCCTGCCCGGGGTGCATCGCCAGCTCTCCGTCCACGTGCGAGGGACAACAAGCAAGATCACTCTGGAAGCGAAAAACCTGGCGCCGGACATCGCGGAACTTGCGGGCGGAAATCCACTTCGGGTTTCCAGTTCCGGCGGCGAGGAGAACGTGGCCCAATTCGAAGTCATAGGCCGCAAACGCGGCAGTTTTCTAGTTTCGATCCGGCTATTGAGTTCCGCTCAGCGGGCGCGCTAGCTAGCTAGAGGCTGCGAACGCGCGGATTTTCGCAGTTCTTCCATTAAATATTCTGCGGAGTGGCTACGCCCCGGATTTTGCGCTTGTCTCTGCCGGAAGCGCGAGGGCGCCCTGGCCGTTCTCCAGAGACGCATCGGTCGCTCCCGCTCCAATCAAGTTGTCCAGAGTGTTCTGCGTTTTTTCGAGCCGCTTATCCGCTTCACCATAGCTTTGCTGCGCATTCTTCAGGTGGGTTCCGAGCTTTTCAAATACGTCGGTAAAGGTATCCATCTGCTTGTGTATGCCGGAGAGTCCCGCGGAAATACGCTTGGCATTTTCCTCGATCTGCATTCCGCGTAAGCCCAGGTGGATTACGCAGAGATGTGCATAGAGCGTATTGGGCGAGACCGCGATGATATTCTTGCCACGGCAGTAAGAATCCAAGGGCTCGCCTTTGCTGTCCTCTGTCATCAGCATCTCGTAATAGACGCTTTCCGACGGTACGAACATCAGCGCCAGGTCCAGTGTGCCTTCGTTGGGGACAATATATTTCTTGGCGATAGAATCCGCGTGACCTTTCACCGCCGTCGCAAACGCCCGCTTTGCCTCCTCACCCTCTGCGCCGATTCGTCGGAAGGCATCGAGTGGAAATTTCGAATCGATGGCGACAAGCTTTTTGTCGCGCAGGAAGATGACGGCGTCGGCGGCTTCACCGCTCGAGAAGCTGTACTGGGTGGCATATTGCGAAGAGGGCAGGGAATCCTCCAGCAACCTTTCCAGCGTCACTTCGCCGAGAAGTCCGCGAGTCTTTGCCCCTCCAAGGATTCCTTCGAGCGACTTTGTAGCGGAAGAAATGCCTCTGCCCAGCTCCTGGAATTCGCCCAGTTGTTTCTGAATATGGCCGATCTGTTCCCGAGTGTTCTTAAGTTCGTTGGCGATTGCCGTCTGGCCTTGGGTGGCGATCTGTGCGGAATTAGAAACTCCATCTTGCAGCGCCTTGGTCACGCTCTCCAACCGCTGAGAAACGTTTTGGCCGAGGGTAGCGATTTGGCCCGTGCTCTGTGCCTGAGCCGTCCCAATCGTCTGCAAATCCCTGCGCAACTCATTCATCTGGGCTTCAAGCAGCACGCTTTTCTTCTGTTCCTGGGAAGTTTGCAACACCAGCCAAAGAACCAGTGCTGCTACCACGATCACTGTCCCGATGAGTACGGCGTTCATTCTTTCTCCAGTTCATCTCCGGGAAACGGTCTCTTTACTGTACCCGGAGTTGTTCCCGCCGGAAAGCTCCCGCCAAAACAAAAGAGCTTCGCCCTCGCGAAGCCCTTTTGGCCGCTGTGTTTCAAGACGGCCCGACTTCTTGTCCCTCCTGCGCTTCTCTTACCAGCTCACTTTCAAAGCAAACTGAAATTGCCGTGGATCGAGCGCCGCGGTTGGCTGTCCTGCATTGCAACCCGCGGGATCCGTTGGATTGCACAGCGGGCTGACGTCGCCGACGTTGAACCGGTTAAACAAGTTGAACACGTCCGCGATGACGTCCAGCTTCATCTTCTCGCCGAGCGGGAACCGCCGCGCTAGGCGCATGTCCCACTGGAAAAAGCCAGGCCGCACAAAGGTGTTGCGTCCCAAATTGCCCGTACAACCTGCGGGCGGGGTAACTCCGGTTACCGTGAAAGGCGTCCCGCTGTTCGTCACGCAGACGGTCGGCAGACTGAACGTCACTCCGGGAATATACGGCGAGCTCACACCTGGTCCGATCGATGGCCGCCCGCCGTTCCCTGAAAAATCGAGCCGGAAGTCGGTCCCCGTAAGCACGGTAAATGGACGCCCCGATGCCACCTCGACGATCGGAGCAAGCGTGAAGTCTCCGATAAAGTGTTTCCACGCGCTATCCCCGCTCTTGGCCGATGAGGATTGCAGCACGGCGCTTGTTACCCACCGGTGACGTTGGTCGAAGCTGGAACTCGCGCGTTCCAGGTTAGGGAAGCGATTGTCCTGAGGTTCTAGCAAAGTCTGCAAATCCGTCGAATCGTCAATCGCATGGGACCACGTGTAGCTCGACAGGAATTCCATGTGACTTGTAAAGCGCTTCGAGAAGTTCACCGTCAGCCCATGGTAGATGGAATTTCCGGATGACTCCTGCTCGTCCACGCTCGCCCAAGGTATCTGAACGCCCGGAAAACCAGTCGGATAACCTGCCAGCGCTGCCAGAGCTACCTCATTTGCATATCCTCCTGCGGCGGCGGCGAACGACGGGTTGGGGCCCGAGGGCTTGAAGAAATTGAAGAATGCCGCGGTGCCGACGAATTGTCCGTTAAAAGCGGCAAGTGGCCCAGGGCAACCGCTGAGTGCCCCCAACGCCTGAGGAGCAATCACTGTTATGCCGCAAGTTCCCGGGCCGTTCGTCCCAGGCGCAAAGCTGGCTGCCGGAGCGACCACGCCAAAAGGATTACTGACGCTGATCCCGGCCAGACCTGCGTTGCGAGCATTGATTGTCAGGCGCTGCGGGTCCGTGGAATCGATGTTTCGTGGCCGGTTCAAGTGCAGGCCGTGTGTATAGGAGTAGCTGACGCTGAATTTGTAGTCGTGACCCAATTGCCGCTCGATCGTGAGGTTACCCTGCTGCGCGTAGGCATACTGGAAGTTGCTCGCGATCGGCAGGGTGAACGGCAGAAGGGCGACCGGAAGGCCGGTAGCGAGGAAATTCTGATTATTAAAGAAGGGACTATTCTTAGGATCGAAACGCTGCTGGTTTGGCAGGTAAGAAATGCCAGGAATCCCGCTGGTGTTCAAGACTCCCTGGAAGATAGAAGCGCCGTTCGCGGCCGTCGGGTTGGTGGCCATTGCGGCGCGCGTAGGTGTCCCACCGAAGATGAGCAGCTGCGAAGAGAGCGCTCCATCAGCGGTGGTGGACAGAAACGCGGAAGCAAACGACGGGTGATCATAAAATAGTCCATAGCCCGCGCGCACGACGGTTTTGCCGTTGCCCATCGGATCCCACGCCAAGGCGAACCTTGGGGCCACATTATTGAAATCGCGGGGATAGCCCTCGGTCACTTTGAAGGCTTTTTCCGCCGCGGCGTTTAGCGCTGTTGCCGGCTGAAATTGCGCGGTGTACTCAACGTCGTAGCGCACTCCGTAGTTCAGCGTAAGCCGGGGAAGAACCTTCCAGCTGTCTTGGAGGAAGTAGCCCATCGAAGGGTCATTAAACAGCCGGTTCGAGTTTCCAATCCCCTGGATAAAGGTTGTCGGTAAACCCAAGCCGTAGGCCTGCACTCCGGTAAATCCAGGCACAGCCACGCCATTAAATGTGTTCGGCAGGGACAAGCTCGAGGCCGCAAGACCGCCGAAATTCATTACACCGCCAAAATTCAGTTCAAACACCTGCGGTTTTTTGGAACGAAGCTGGATGTAGTTGATATCCGCGCCGCCCTTGAAGGTGTGGCGTCCCTTGACCCACGTGAGATTGTCCGTCCACTGAAAGCGGCGCTCGATGCGGTCCTCAGTCGAGAAAGGCTCGCGGCCGAAGAAGGCAAAGCCGGTAATGTTCACCCCCAACCCGCTGCCTCCCGGAAGCTGAGAGAAACCATAATGCAGGCCGCGGCGCGCATACTGAAAGCGTGCGGTGTTGATAAGCGTTTGACTGATGATCGTATCGTGCTGGAAGACCCCGGAGACGTCGCGGGTTTGTTGCAAGGACGTCCGCGAGCCTGCGTTCTGTCCGAAATTCTGGTTTTGCGCATTGACCTGAATGCCCGTTACCAGGGACGGCGACACGCTGACGCGCAGAAACGAGCTGTTCTTTGAATTCCAGCGCTGATCCAGCCGGCCCGACCACAAGCTCGTGCCCTCCGAGATCGGGTAATTTCCCCGCAGCGAGTTCAGCCGGACAAATGAGCCAGGCAGCGTGACAAGATTGGCTGAATTGCATGCTTGGGAAGGGTTCAGTATCCCGCAGTCAATCGGAATGGGAAAACGCGCTCCGGGCGCCGTAGGCACCCCTTCCCCGAAAGCCACTAATCCCGGATCTACCCCGTTCAAGGCAACGCTCGACGACGATCCCGCAAGCGCAAAAATGTTCGCCGCAAGTTGCTGGCCCTGAGGGCTGGAGAGCACTGCGGGATTGTTCACGAATGCCGCCTGCGCCGGCGTCAGAAGCAAGGTGACCCCTGGAATCACCGGCGTCGTCGACGGAACCAGTCCGAAATCATTGGCGCCAATGTTCGTGAATCCGGTTTCCTGCCTTCGTGTGATTTCGTACGAGAAAAAGTAAAATGTCTTGTCCTTCTTGATCGGCCCGCCAATCGTTGCCCCGGCCTGCACGCGGGTGTACGCCTGTTTCACCGGATTCACCGCCCCGGTCGTGGGATCCACTTCCACGGAAAACGCGTTCCGCGCCTGAAACGCCTTGTTCCGCAGGAATCCAAAGACGTCGCCATGCAAGTCGTTCCCGCCGCCCTTGGTGACGATATTGACGACCCCGCCCATGGCCCGGCCGTACTCCGCGTTGTAGTTGCTCAGGATAATCTGAAACTCTTGCACTGCTTCTTGCGAGACCGTCGCACGGATTCCGTTTACGGAGTTATCCACCGCGTCCGCCCCATCCACCGACACTTCGTTGGACCGCGCGCGCTGTCCGCCGACATTTAGCCCGCTGGTCGGCGCCGCTCCAATCGAGGGGGCCGCATCGCGGTTCGTCTGCGAGTTCGTCAGCGTGAAGTTGATATAATTCCGCCCGTTAATCGGCAAGTTTTCAATCCGCCGCTGCTCGATGGTCTGTGAGACCTCCGTTTTTGTGGTCTCGATGGGAGCCGTTTCCGTCGTCACCGTGATGGTTTGCTGCATCCCTTTTAGTTCCAGCCGCACGTCGAACGTCGCATCCGAGCCCACCGTCACGACGACAGCCTCATTCTGGAAAACCGCAAAACTTGCGCCGCCGTCTACACTTACTTTGTAGCTGCCCGGTGGCAGGCTCACCACCTTGTACCGTCCGGCATCGCCGGTGACCGCCGTGCGTTCAGCACCGGTTCCTGCATTGGTAAATGTGACCTTCGCTCCCCGGACGGCCAACCCCTGTTGGTCGGTCACCGTTCCCGAAAGCGTCCCCGTATTTACCTGCGCCATGGCCAGTCCGGCGCATCCCAGCACCAACATGCACAGCGTGGTCCACGCAAACACACCATGACGTCGTTGCATTCTCAGTCCTCCTGGTGAAAACCTGCCAATCTTCCGCTACCCCGAGCGGTTGCGGGATGTCCCGCCGAACGAAAGCCACATGATTGAATACTCGCATTTACTTCAATAATCCATTGATTTCAATAAAAACTTATCCGCTAAGTGCGTGAGTCTAAACTCACCACGCCATTGCGAAGCCAGCAAGCCCCTCGACGTCCCCCTGTTTTTCCCGCCTCTCGTTTTTCCCGGCTCTTGTAGGCGCACGATTCATCGTGCTCTCTTTCCATGCCCCGGCGCCCGCCCTCTTGCCGCCCGTCATTCCGAGCGAAGTGGGCCGGCGCTTTTTCTTTCATCATCGCTCCTGCGAGGATGTCGGCCCACGCAGCGAGGAATCTCTCTTGTTCCCCGTTTTCTTCGCCGCTCGCCACTCGCCACTTCCTCCCCAAAAAAACTTTGTCATCCCAAGCGAAGCGAGCGATCTCCTTTCCCTTTCGAACATTTCAACCTTCAACTTTCAAACCTTCAACTCTCTTCTCCCCCATCTACCTATAAACATGAACCTTTCCATCCACAACCACCGCAATGTATTTCCCCCGTTCCAAAAACTGCATCACCTGTTTGCCCTCCCTCGCCATCTTCGCCCATCGAGATTTGGTGTTCGGATTCTGTTCCAAGCCGCGCAATTCTCGATCCTCAAAACGGAAATCCACCTGTTTTAATTTGCTTTTCGTGGTCTGCCGGACGGTGTAAGTTTCGCAGTCAATCTCGACGCTTTTCTTCTTGTCGATTAAGCTCTGCTGCCAGACAGAGAGAAGCGTGGATTCCAGATCGGCGGACATAGAGCGAGGATAACCCAACTCTAGCTCTAGAGTTGCTGTGTCAGACCTTATTAGCCTTGTGGTACACTCTTGGTCAATAAATATGCCGTGGACCAAACCGCAAAATAGCCGCGCGCGTGTTGATCTGGCTGGGGACGTGATTTCGGGACGCAAGACGCTTGTTCCCGGAATGGATCCCTTCAGCGGATGACCTGGATGCGCGCACCGACTTTTAACTTCTTCCATGACTTGTCGGCCGTATATACGGGAGCCTTCAAGGCAAGACCGAGCGCCAAACAAGCCCGGTCACCTAAGGACAAGCCAAGCGGACGCGTTTGCGCGACCAGATCGCCCACCAGCCTGGCGTGCTCAGCGGTGAAGGGAACGGCTTCCCGGATCGGCCCCAGCGCAGCTTCCCACGCGTCGTCAGGGCTGAGACCACGGCCGACAAGTTTGCCGTGCACTTCCGCCAGATTGACGGTACTGATGGCCGCGCCGCTCAAGAGCTCCGGCGTCAACGTTTCGGCTCCCGACTCCTGATTGAGAATGGCGAGCAGCGCGGAAGCGTCCAGCACCACTCTATTCATTTCGCGCGGCCTCGCGGCGTTCCGCAATCAATTCGTCCACCAGAGAGGTACCTGGCTTCACGTGCTTGCGGACCAGCCGCTGAGCCCGCTCGATGTTGCGTTTCAAGGTCGTGATGCGCAATTCGTCGTCGCAAATCTGCAGGACGACCTCGTCACCAAGCCGGATCCCCAGCCGCTTGCGAAAGGAAGCAGGAATCACCACGCGTCCGTTCTCGTTCACGCGCATCCGTGTCTTTAGCTTCATGTCATTTCTCCATTTGTGACATTAGTATAGTATATGTCATGTCCAATCAAAAGTGTCATATCCCAATGGGCGGGTTTAGCTCTCAGCGCAACCCGGTGTGAATAGGATCGCCAACAATCTCGGCATTCTATGTCGCAGGGATGTCAACAACAGTGTAGCTGCCTGGTTGCGCGGCATTTACCGCAATGACGACACGATCGACGTGTTCGCAGAGCACCGGCCACTGGGGGTTGCCCAGCACGACGAGCGCAATTCTGCGAAACCCTAAATTCTGCTGGTAGCGAATATTCTTGTCGGGAGTGACCAGCACCTCAAAGCCGGCTTCTTCAGCGGCCTCAAGCAATTCGCCATTCTTGAGCTTGTCCCAACTGCGTTGTGACGCTGTTTCGACCGTGTGTCCTGTCAGGAAGGGGCGGAGAGGTACGGGAGTTCCTTGGTCGAAGAGAACCAGCATCAGCGCCTGGAGGCAGATGGGGCCGCGTCGAGACTGCGCGCGGCAAATTCAATCACCGCTTTAATCTGTTCGCGGTCTAACCCTTCAAACCACTCCATGATGTCATCGATGTTTGCGCCGGCTTCCAGATTTTCAAAAATGACGGAGACTGGCATACGTGTGCCGCGAAGAACCCACGCTCCGCTCACTTTTCCCGGAACGCTTTCGACAGCTGCGCATTGTGACCAATCGAGCGACATTTTGTTTGTCCTGTTCCCGTAGTTTAGCGCAAAAGGTATCATTGGGCGACGCCGTTTTCATGCCCAGACTCGCACACGCCGGTTTTGCGTGTGCGGTTTAGGTCTCACTGCAACCCCGGTGAGAATGGCATCGCCAACCGCCCATGAATTCTAAGCCGCCACGTTCTTTCTTTTTCCTTGACAAACAGTTACTCCTGGCATATAGTAGTTGCTGGATATTATTGCGCCCTTTCCCCGTAGCGCCAGCATCTTGCTGGCGCTTTTTGCTTTCTGGCGTCCGCCAATCGATCTAAGTCTCTTGTTCGCAACACTTACAACTACCTGCACAATTTCGGTGCAGATTTTGGCATTCAAGTCCTTTGGAATGAACACTTCCGTAAACCTATAAAAACAAGCGACTTTAAGCTGTTTAGAATGAACACTTACGAAAAAAGGGGGAGGGGGAGGGGCCTGTTATGGGGGTACAGACCGGGCACATCCCTGACAGAATAGACCGGGAGCATCCCTGACACTGCTGGAAATTTGGCGATTGCGTGTAGAACAAGCGCATGCCATGGAAAACGAGCAGTGTTATGGAAGAAAAACTTAGATTTATCTTCGAGCACGAGTTACGGGAACGCACCATGACCGAGCTGTGTGCGCGCTACGAAATCACCCGCCAGACCGGGTACGTGTGGTTACGGCGCCACCGCGAAGCGGGCGCCGGCGGACTGATCGAGCAGAGCCGCGCCGCGCACCGGCATCACAACCAGATGCCGGTGGAACTCGAGCAGCAGGTGCTGGGGCTGCGGCAGGCGCACATGCGCTGGGGACCGCGGAAGCTCAAGCGCATTCTGGAGCGGGACGAGCCGGGGCGCAGCTGGCCTGCGGCCAGCACCATCGGAGCGCTGCTGCGGCGCGAAGGCTTGGTGGTGCCCCGCAAGAAGCGCAGGCGCACCACTCCCTACAGCGAACCCTTGGCGCATGCGGATGGACCCAACCGCGTGTGGTGCGCGGATTTCAAGGGTTGGTTCCGCACCGCGGACGGGGAGCGCATCGATCCGCTGACCATCTCCGACGCGCACAGCCGCTATCTGCTGCGCTGCCAGGCCGTGGAGAAGACCGACACGGACAGAGTGCAGGCCATCTTTGAAGCGGCCTTCCGCGAATTCGGCATGCCCACAGCGATCCGCACCGACAACGGCGCGCCTTTTGCGAGCCGTGCGCTGGCCGGACTGTCGCGCTTGGCGGTGTGGTGGATCAAGCTAGGCATCGTGCCGGAGCGCATCGAAGCCGGACATCCGGAACAGAATGGCCGACACGAACGCATGCATCGCACGATGAAACAGGAGGTGGCCGATCCGCCCGCCGCCAACCGGCGCAAGCAGCAACGCGCTTCGGACCGCTTTCGCCAGGAATACAATGAGGTGCGCCCGCACGAAGCGCTGGGCATGCGCACGCCGGCGGAGGTCTATGAGCCGTCGGTGCGAAAATTCCCTGAGCAGGTGCCGGAGCCGGAGTATCCCGGGTATATGCTGGTGCGCAGCGTGCGGCGGAAAGGTCATTTTCGTTGGAAGAAAGACGATGTGTTTTTAAGTGAGGTTCTGTGGGGCGAACGAATAGGCTTGTTGCAGGAAGACGACCGCTGGTTCACGGTCTACTTCGCGCAGCATCCCATCGCCCTGTTCGACAGCCAGCAACTCCGGGTGGCGCCACTACTCACGAACGCTAAATTAGAGGGAGGCGAAGGGGACGCGTCCTCTTCGCCTCCCTCTAATCCCGTCATCCAACCGGACCAGAAAGTGTCAGATATGCGCCCGGTCTAAAATGTCAGGGATCCCCCCGGCCACACACGCAGACACAAGCCACGGCAGCACTAGAGATATAGGGGGACCAGTTGACTCAAATCTGCAAGTGGCGTTGCACCAGCTTGCGCAGTTTCTCGCGGTCTTCTTCTTTCATGTGCACAAACTCGACCCCGCTGCCGTCTGGACCAATATTGCGCACCACCGCGGTAAAGTGAATCTTCCGCAGTCCCGAACGGACTTCGAGCTTGATGGAATCTCCCACGGAGAGTTTCTTCGGCGATTCCAGGTACGCCCCGCCCAGGCTGATCGTTTTCACGCGAGCCAGGCCTGCTTGCCCGCCTTCGATCTGCGCGCGTAGCGGGGACTCCAGAGGAACTCGCACATACCTTCGGGGAACGACAAAGCTGCCATTGCTTTGCGGCGCCGATTCAAACGCAGCCCGCGCCTGTGTGGAAGACGGCCGGTTTTCAATCATGGCCAGCGCATCCTCCGCCGCCATACGAACTCCCGACGGCTCGGCAAAAGCAAGTCCTTCGCGTCCTTCCGCCAGCATGCGCAGCAATTCCGCCGCCTCGACGGCATGCATTCGGCCGATCGCCTCGATGGCCTTGATGCGGACGAAGAGGTCGCGCAGCACTTCATGCTCGCCCGCGGCAATCTCCATCAACTGCGGCACGGCGGTAGTCTCCTGCGCCAAGCCAATCTGGTCGATCATCATTGGCACGACCAGCGGATGAGCGTCTGCCAGAACCGCGGAAAACACAAAAGCCGCGCTTTGCGCCGAGCCCGCGTTGGCCGGTCGCGAGAGTTCGCTAATCGCCAAGTCCTGCAAATTCCACTCCCAGCTCGCCAGCGCTCGCGCCAGTCCTCGCAGCAGACGTTCGGGATCCGCGGCGGCGAGCAGCTTGATCGCCGCGCTCACGCGCTGTCTCCGCGCTTCATAGAGCCGCGTTTCGAGAAGATTCAGCACCGGAACGCCGATAGTTCGCAGCAGGCGAGCCATCGCCGCCACCATCTCCGCGCCGCGAGGTTCCGTCAAGAGCAGCGTCAGACGATCGAGTAAACTTTCCGGGTCGCGCTGCAGGAGTCGCGGCAGTACGGGATCAAGAGGCCGGTTGGCTAGCGCCGCATCCACCAACAGCATCCAGCGGTCTTGCGCCACCAGCCGGTGTGCCAGCGCCGCCATGTGATCGTGCTCTTGGTCTTTTGGCGCTCGTTCCAGGCCGATCAAAATGTTTTCGAAACCCGGAGAAATCGCCGCGCGTTACGGCTACGCGTCCCAGCGTCTCGAGAAAGGCCGCCAGCAGCGCGGCCGTTTCCGGAATCGTTTCCTTTTCCAGCGCTTTCATCGTTCCGCGGCTCAAATCCTCCGGCAATTGATTGGGCCAGAGCGATTCGATAATTGGCGTCATTTCATTCAGGCCCGCCGCCACCGCCCGCCGCGCGGAAGCATTTTCGTTTTCTACGCGGCGCGAATAGTTGAGCAGAATATTTCGCGCCTCGCGCCGCGGAGCGTCCGCTCCCGCCTCGGCCAATTGCCCGAGCGTCCGCTTCAGCGCGACAACCGGCACGCACCAAACTTCCGGCCCGCGCAGCACCACGGACTTCTCTCGCGCCGGTAACTCCAGCCAGAATTTCTCGACAATCTGTTCTCTGTGTCTGTCAGTTTGCCCACGTGGTCGCGAGCAAGGTAAGGTGTTGCGAGGAGTGCGGGCCTGTATATCCGCCCGAACTGACCAGCACATCGCAGAGGCGATGAAACGTCTGCCGCACGGCGGCCGGCGCTAGCGTCCCGGCGGAAAATTCCGCTCCAAGGAATTCCAGGATCAAACTCTCTGAAAGCCGCAGCAGATATGGCTGCGGCCGCTCGCCCTCTCGCGGGGCATACTGCGAAATCGAGCTGAGCAGCATGCGAACGGTCTCCCGGCTTGCATCTTCCATTGCTCCGTGAATCGCCCGGGCCGCTTCTTCCGGCGAAAGCCCGCGCGCCGCCTCGAGCGGCGGTGTCAGCCGGCCGATCAAGCGCAACGCGCCTGCAAGATCGTCCATCTCAGGAGGAAGAATCGGAGTCTCAGTCAGTTCGCGCGGCGAATTTCCGCCGTACGCCACCAGCGCGCCCATCAGACTGGCAAGCACCGTGTCTACTTTTCGCTCTGTTTGCGTGTTAATGGAAATCCCCTCCACGCGGTGCTCCAAAAACCGCGCAGCCCACCAGGAACGGCCCTCGCGCTTTATAGATTCCTCCGATCTTAATAACGATGCTTTGAAGAGTTGCGCGAGCGTGTCCAGTTCGCCTACATGAAACTGGCGCGCGATTGCCAGGGAGTGAATTCCCGCGCGCTGCATATCCAGAGCAAGCGACTGCATCTCCCCCCGCACATCCGGAAGGTGCTCATCGCTTAGCTTCGGTACGACCAGCCCGCCTCGCTCTATGTGGATTTCTATGCCGTTCAAGGCGCTGGCAAAATCGCGCAGTACCTCGTACGAAGTGTCCAAACTTTGCAGCCGCCGAGGGTGATTTCTCTCGTAGAGTCGTTCGGAACGAAATAGCAAATGAAGGCAGCGCAGGGCATGAATCAGGCCCGCCGTCCTGGCGTCCGGGGTTGGCGCAGCCGCTTCAGGCGCTTCACCAAAAAGTGGCCGCGACGCGTTTCTTACCCGTGGTTCCGTGTGAGGACGCGATTCGGCCTCGTTGCGCTTCTCCTCCACCGGCATGATCGCCCGAAGTACCAAATCGTTCCCCACTTGCTTCTATCTTGCTTAGTAAGACCGTTAACCTATTCAGCAGGAAGGGGATTACGCCTGGCCTGACTCAAAAAAGCCTAAGCCGAGGGCAGGGTACCCTTATCTATAATGCAAGCACGCTACCTGCCCGGAACTTCTAGTAATAAGAGCTGTGTTTTCAATAGTTTGACAGCCAGGAGCTAGAGTCTCCGCGAAAGAATTGTTACAAAAGGTTACGTTCTTAGTAGGAGAGAGCACACCGCTTAGAAGTCCACACTCGAATTCTTCTCGCGGCTTCCAATCCCGGCGTTTCCGCCCTCAAACAACCCTACTTGGGCTTCAACGTCTCATTGACACTGACCGTGCCGCCTTCGCTGGCCTGCACCGTTCTCTTCCCCTGCTGGTACCCCGTAAAGCCTGACGATCACAGTATGAAGTCCAGCCGGCATCTGCACGCGCGCCGGCGTGGTTTGCCCCGTCGTTGTCCCATCCACAAAGATCTCCGCGCCCTTTGGGGTCGTATCGACCTGCGCCCACGCAATGCGGGCATTCAGTTCCAAGTTCAGCTGCGTCTGGATGTTGTCCTTCACCTGCACCTTTCCGGCGTACGCTTCATAGCCCGGCAGTCGCACCACCAGGTTGTACTGCCCCGGGGCAAGCGGCAAAGTCACGGGTGTCTGGCCGGACTGCTTGGCTCCGTTGATGAAGACTTCCGCCCCGGGCGGACGGCTCGTCAAGTACAACCCTTTCGCAAGCGATTCGAGCGTGGCCTTCTGATCGATGACACTCCCCGCCTTTACTTGCAGCGCGGTCTGCATCGGCTGGTAGCCCTCTTTCTCAACTTCAAGGCTGTACTGCGCAGGTTCAAGATCATTGAAGCTGCAGGGCGTCTGGCATTGATTCACAGTGCGTCCCGCGGAGCCGCGCAGAATTGCGGTCGCTCCAATGAGATCCGTCACGACATGAATCGCGCCGCGGCCCTCCGACGGAACCGGGTGCCCTCCGCCTCCCCCATGTCCCTTGTCCGCGGTCGGTGCATCTTCATACTCGATGTGATCCACCACTCGTACGTTCGAGGGGGCGTCACGCAAGAATTTCAGCAGCGCGCCATGTTCCGTGGGGTGCAGTTTGCCCGAGAGCACAAGCGTGTTTCCGATGGCTTGCACTTTGGCGCGTCCCGCCAAACCCTTTTCTGAGATGGCTTCCTCAATCCGCCCTTTGTATTCGGCTGCCTGCGGACTCACAACAAGCTCGTTCTTCTTCGGAGCTGGCTTTTCTGGCTGGGTTCTGCAGGCTTCTTTCCTGGAGAGGCCGCGTCCGGGTTCGGCATTACTGGTGTTTCGGTTCCGGCTGAACTGTCGCCACTGAACCGTTTGCCCGTTGTCGTTGGCTCCGGGGCCGTCTGTGGAAGCGTTGTCGGCGGGCTTTCTGTGCCGCGTTGAGCTTGCGAGCATCCTCAATCACCGGCCGCAGCTTTTGTACTCCATAAGCGATTACACCAAGAAGAATCAAAGCGATGAAGATGCTCCCGATGATGCTCTTCTTCTTTGGTACTTCTGCTTGTATCGGAGCGATGTGCCCGGTGCGGCGCACGACGGGTGTCTGCGTCGGACTGGATGCTCTGGCATTCAGCGACCTCGTCGTTGCCATGGTCATCGGATCTTCGGCGTAATTGTGCCTGCCGCCTTGCGCTCCAACGCCCATGCCAGCGAGTGGCAGCGTCGCGTTCGGCGCGCCCGGGCCGCCCACTATCATGGTTTTATCCGGACTCCCGCCCGGCGCGAACACTGCGATAATTCCGCAAGTCCTCGAGCATTTCGCGGCAGCTTTGGTAGCGCGCTTCGGGTTCCTTGGCCAGCGCCTTCATCACTACCGCGCTAATGCCCGGATGGATCGAAGGGTCAATCTGCCGCGGCGGAACCGGCTCCTCGTTCACAATCTTGTAGATGACTGTCGTGATGTTCTGCCCGGGAAACGGTTTCTCGCCGGTCACCATTTCATAGAGCATCACGCCCAGCGAGAAAATGTCGCTGCGGCCGTCAACGGCCCGGCCCTTCACTTGTTCCGGAGACATGTAGCTCGGCGTGCCCATCACGTGCGCGGTCTGTTGCATCGTGCCGAATTGCAAAATTTTCGCCGTGCCGAAGTCCGTGACCTTCACGGTATCGTCAGCCGTGAGCATAATGTTCGCCGGCTTGATGTCCCGGTGAACCACATTTCGTTCGTGCGCAAACTGCAGCGCGCCGCAAGTCTGCTCCATGATGCGCAGTACGCGAGGCAGCGCGAATGCCTGGCCACCGTCCAGGTGCGCCTGTAAACTCTTGCCTTCCACCAGCTCCATCGTGATGTAGTACAGGCCGTCTTCTTCGCCCGCGTCAAACACCACCACGATGTTTGGGTGCGTCAGCAAACCCGCTGCACGGGCTTCCGTCTGGAACCGCGCCAGCAGCTCCGGCCGCGATAATCCAGTCCCTTCTTCACTCAATTTAATGGTTTTAACCGCGACTGTGCGCCCAATAACCGGATCCGTCGCCTTGTACACCACACCCATCGCGCCGCGGCCCAGTTCGCCGGTAATTTCGTAACGTCCCGCCTTCAATTCTGTTGTCATCGCCCCGTTCGACTTTCCATCCACCACATCCACCGCGAACCGCAGACCGGCTCTGTGTATTTAACCATTTAACTAAATATAATTATAACTAATTAGTTAAATTCGAGCCTCCGTCTTAAAAAGCGAACTAAATGCCGTCTGGGCATGCCCTTAGCCCGGAAACGGCAGGGCTAAATGGGTCCAGCCTGCCGGTTGCTGAAACACGGGAAACACGTCTGCTGACACCCGGGCGCCCTATCCTGCACAGTACCCACTAAAATTTCAGTTGGTCAATCTAACCGGGGTACCAGTGTTTCGCACTCGACACGTGGGCGCCAGCGCAGATAAGGGAACTGCTCTGGTCATTTGTCTCGGGAGCCTATCCGTAAACTGTTATCTAGCCGTGACTTATGGTCTCGGCATGGCTTCGCCGGGTGCCATGCTCCGCTCCGGCATTGGCACGTTCGTTTCCCGGATTGGCCGGTCGACATCGCCGGGCCGCGCCGGCGCTTCGAGTCCGTCGGTGAGCAAATAACCCTGCAGAGCTAAGCCGTTGGTCCAGACGCCTTCCAGTGCCGCGATGTATCCGATCTGCAATTCGAAGAGTTTTCGCTGCGCCTCCAGCACCCGAGGATAGGACGCCAGCATCTGTCCGTATTTATCCACCAGCAGGCTGTAAGCTTTCTTGGCGTGCGGCAGAATGCCGTCGCGATACTCAACAGCCATCAACTTCGCATTCGAATACTCATCAACCACAGTTGCGGCACGCTCCCGCAACGTAAGTGCCACGCGAATCTTTTCCTGCTGTGCCCGGTCAATGTCTGCGCGCGCCACGGCGATGTTTCCCTGGTTGCGGTTGAATAGCGGGAGTTCAACACTTGCCTCCGCCAACCCTTCCCAGCCTTTAGCCCACGGCACGCTTCCCAAAGTTTCGTGGTTGTACTCGATTCCCGCGCGAACCTGGACGTCGGGAAAAGGTTCGCTCTTCGCCCGCGCCAAGACTGCCTGTGCGCGGCCTGCCGAGACTTCCGCAATCTGCACGGCGGGGCTCTGCTTCGCGATGGCTTCGACGGCTTCTTCTTCGTTCAGTTCCGGCCAGCCCCTCTCCAGGTCGCCCGCCACCGTCGCTATCGGCATATTCGGCTGCCCGATCACTGCTGCCAGCGAGCGCCATTCTTCGCGCAAAGTGTTCTCTTGCATCCGCGCGGCCATGCGCATCCGTTTCGCCTCTACTTCCGCTTCGAGCACTTCGGATTCATCGGCCTGTCCGGTGTTCATTAACTCCCGCTGCGTTTGTGCCGCATTCTCCGCAATCTTTGCCAAGTCGCGACGTGCATCGAGCCACTCCTGCGCCGCGAGAACACGCAGGAAGGCCATCTTCACCGCGGTCTCCACGCGCGTCTGTTGCTCTTGTGCTTCAATCTCCGCCAGTTTTGCCTCTGCGCCAAAGACCGCGCGGCTCTTGCCCAGTTTTCCGCCCATCACAATCGTTTGCTGAACAAAAAATCCCTGCTTGCCTCCGCCTACGGAGCCGCCTCGAATCTCATCGCCGGCATATCCCACGGAAGGATTCGGGTAGAGCCCCACTTGCTGCTGCCGCGCCTTCGCCGCACGGATTTCCGCATGCGCTTGCCGTAGCGTCGGATTCGATTTCCGCGGCCATCTTTTCAGCCTGCTCGAGCGTGACAACTTGTGCGCCCGCACGTTCCTGCGCCCGGCCCAACAGCGGATATTCGGGCTTCACCAGCGGAACGTCTCCATGCTGATGCTGCATTTGTTCTTCCATGGACATTCCAGGCGCCAGCTTCATATTTTGCTTCGCAGGCTTCTCTTGCGCCCGCCCCACCGAACCAAGTGTTAACGCACCCGATAGAAAGCCGATGCCAAATTTCAGTGCCAGTTTCATGTTTATCCTCTTCATCCGCCGGGCCATCTGTGTGTTGTGCGTAGAATTCCGCTTGCTGCCTCCTGTCACGACTCATGATGGTGTTCCTCTTTAGCGCCCTGCTTCCTGCTTTAATCCGCGCCATCATCTCCTCGTACTCCTTGTCTGGCAGCACGCGCACCAGCGTCATCATCCCCATCATCCCCGCGCTCCAGTTCGGCGGCAGGCCGTACGTCTCCGGCTTTGCCACAGCTTCATCCATGCCCATTTCCATGAACGCGTCCTGAGGGAAACCCGGGACGCTGCTGGCATTCGCGGCGATCGGAGAGTGATGGACGTGTTCGAACGGCACGCTCTTTGCCAGGGTTTCCATCTGGCTTATCGCTTGCGCATCGGTCAGACCGGCTGTCTCGATCGCCCGGCCGCCCAAAAGATCCATCATGCTGTTCATCATGTGGTGCGGCAGGTGGCAATGGAGCATCCACGCTCCCGGGTATTTCGCGTCGAACTCCACCACACGCGCCTGCGCCACGCCCACCAGCACCGTATTCATCGGATACCAGGTCGATTCCGGCGCGCGTCCCCCTTCTGTTCCCGTCATAACAAATTGATTCCCATGCAGATGAATCGGATGGTGGTCCATCCCCATATTAATGATGCGCAATCGCACGCGGCTCCCGAGCCGCACGATCATCGGGGTGATCGCACGGCGCGGAAACGCCATTGAATGTCAGCCAGTTGAATTCCATCGCCGCCGTGTTCGGCACGCTGATTGTTCGGCAAAACGGCCCACTCCTGCAAGAATCACGCCAAAATCGTGATCGGCCCGCGGCTTGTAGCTTTTTTCCGGATGCGCGACAAAAAAACCAATCATCCCCATCATTTCCTGCATCGCGCCATGCGAGTGATAGAAAAACGTTCCCTTCCTGATGCACCGTGAATTCGTAGACGTATTTTTCTCCCGGCGCTATCGGGCTTCTGGCTGATCCAGGGCACGCCGTCCTGATCGATGGGAACTTCCAGACCATGCCAATGAATCGAAGTGGCTTCCGGCAATTTGTTTTCGAAGACGATGCGCACGCGGTCGCCCTGCCGCACTTGAATCGTCGGCCCCGGGAGACTCCCGTTGTAGCCCCATGCTTCGATGTTCTTGAACGGCGCGATTTTTCGCTTCACCGGCTCGGCGATCAGGGTGAAAACTTTCACGCCGCCATCCATTTCGAACGGCAAGTCCGCCACGTCCGGAGTGATCATCGGCAGATACGGATCTGGCCCGGCCGGCGCCAATTCCTTTTTCTTGTGGTTGCCGTACGGACTGTGGTGGCGCCCCTGCTCGGTCTCGCGCGCCGTCTGCGAATCATTCGGCGAAATGTTTGCGCGCATGGCCTCCGTCAGTCCAAGAAAACCGGCGCCGAAAAACGCCGCGTCCTGAAAGAATCTTCTTCTCGTGCCGCTCATTCCTGCCTCCACGAATTGCAGTTCAAATCGTGCTTGAAATGGAATAGCTAATCTCACTGCTTCGGGCCGAATCGAAGCCTCGCGTCGAAATCGCCGAACTGGTGCCGCTTGGAGAGAGGACTTCTTTGGCTGGTTGGAATTGCGAGATATTTCAGATGCGAAGTATCGCGGTCCGCCATGCAGACCCTGCCGAGTTTGACGAAACACAAGACGTGTCCCACCACCCCGGCCTTGCAGCTAATCCGGTAAGCCTATTTTCTGTCGAGCCATTGACGAGCATTGGCGCCTGAGTGCTCGAAACTCTTCGCGAAAGCGAGGCTTGTTCATCGGATTTGACCAGCACTGCCGAGGAGTCGGCCGCTCCGCAAGCCTTGCGCGGGGCTACGAACTGCTCGCTGCCGCCCGCCCCCATGCTTGCCACCTCGTGACACTGTTCTCGAGACGCGCCTGGCGAACAACTTCGTGCCGCGCAGAGCGACGCACAAATTGGCGCAACCAACAAGGCCAGCACAGTCACCAGTGCAAGAGCGATTGTGTTTACGGGGCGGGAATGAACTGGAATCGTTTCGCTCATTATCTCAACTTCACGCTACGCCGCCATGTTCCAGCCGTCAATTCTCATTCCGCCGCTTGTGTCTTTTTCTTTTTGTCCGGACATTCTTCTTCGTCTAATGTCCATGCCCGTTCGAATCGCTATCCACTTCCACTTTCCCAGCAAACTGTACGAATTGCTTTGGATTCTTTGAATCGCAAGAGAATTTCTGGTGGGGCTGGGGAGATTCGAACTCCCGACAAACGGTTTAGGAAACCGTTGCTCTATCCATCTGAGCTACAGCCCCACAAGGGGTAACACCTTGATTTTATATGGAATTGCAAGAATTGGGTGGAAGTTTTGAAGGGGCTCACAACGCTGATTTTAGTAAAAACGTAGTAGTTTCACGCTTTCTGGCGTCCCCCAATTGCACTTTTCCGGTTACGGCTGCGTTAATCAGGCATGTTCCCAGGCGGGTTGCCGCCATCGGCAGCGAAACTCGCTTGATTCAGGTCGCGACGAAAGCGCATCCCGGACCAGCTCACTTCAAGCGGCAGTCTTGCGCAGCTGTGCCGCCAGGATTCTAGGCATAGTGCGCAGAGCTACCGCTGATTCGTAGTTCTGGCGTAACTCCGGGTTTTTACTGCACCACGAGCGCGTTCTCAAACGAATAATCACTGCTTATCTGTTTGACCTGCTCGTTCACCAGCGGATGCCGAACGTAAGGGGAATAATGTTGGTCGAAACCTTATTGTAAGAAGCGTGGTGATACCTGACCTCTGTGTAGAGCTTCGCGTGACTCTCGCCCAGCCGAAACGTCAGGCCTCCGCCGATATTCTCGCCGAATGCGTTGGCGCTTCTGCTTCCCGTTATGATGTTTACGCTCCCGATCGTGCATCCATACCACCAGGACCAGTAGGGATCGCAGATGACACCCACACCGGGCGTCGTGGTTTCACCCGAGCGATGGTACCAGCCTATTCCACCGATCACGTAAGCTCCGAACTTTCGTCCGACCGGGAAGTGGACAATAGGATTGAATGTCCATGCATGCTGTCTGGCGCTTGCGCCGGGTGTCTGAAGCAACTGCTTGGTCATCGAGTTGACGGGCAAGTCGTGCCACATGTATTCGGTGTCCACGCCGAGATTCTTGGTGAAATTATATCCTCCGCCGATAACAAAATGTCCGCCATCATTGACGAAGGAAGTCAAGTCTCCCTGTGGGAAGCCGATTCCGCCACCCGCGTTGAAGAGCCATTTGCTGTAATCTTGGGCGTGCGCTGAGGCAAGCATACAAAGAGCAATCGGTATTGCTAGGAAAAACCGCAAACGAGTCATATAGTCCTCCGCCTGGAGAATAGGTTTCAGATTGCCGTGCCAGAAACTGTCAGAAGTTACAGTCCGAAACGGAATGTGGGTCGCAGAACTCGAAGATTTTGACAATGTGGTCAACCATGCACCAAAAAATGAATGGACATCGCCGAGCTGTTTTTGGAGTTGCGATCCAAGGCGGAAGTTGCGCCGCCAAGACACTTCTCCTCACCTTCTGAGACGGCTCACGCGAGCTACTGATGATTAGGAGCGGAAGAGGCCGGTGCGGCGGCGGGAGAAGATGCAGCGGCCTGGGAGATGACGATGAATTCGAACGATTTTCCGTCGACCTTGAACTTCATTTTATTGTTGTCGAGTTTGAACTCGATTGCTGTGTTTAGCGGAATAATGGCCTGTTCGGAGGGTTTCGGCTGACGAATGGTGTAGTCGGTGGTGCCGGAGCGGACGACATACTGCTGGCACAGTAGGTCGATGTCCTGTTTCTTGGATTTCTTTGTACCACACGCGACAGAGGTGTGCGAAAGAATGTTGCCTGACTGCGGTTTGGGGCCAGCGGCGGCGACCGTTACACATAGAAATAGCGCGGCGAGGAGAGTTAGGGACTTTTTCATGTAGACTCCTAGGAGAAAGCACGGTCGCTCATGGTGCGCCGGGAACCGTGGCATTGGCACTGTCAAAACTAGCAGGCCTATATCTTCCGCTTCGCACTAACTCCTGATTAGTCCCCTTACCGGACCAGTACCTCAAGTTTCCGATTAGTGTGTTCACCAGGACTTGAGGACTACTTCCGGTTTGCCCGTAATACATCCAGTATCAATGCCAAGCGGGGAGATCACTTCCTGCAATCCGACTTCACTCACTGTCCCTGGGTTGAGCTGACTGCCGATTTGTTGGCGGGTGACTTGCTGTTCAGTACCGACAGCAGTTCCAGCGCGGACGATGGCGGCGGAACTTCGCCCAGCAGCACAATGGCTTTCGCACTTATATCTTTTCCATAAAGCTTTCGGTTTGCTCGCTTGTCAGGACGTAGCGTGGAACCTTCAAGCGAAACGCCGGCAAAAAGTCCGCGAGCGCGTGAGTACGAAAGTATCTCTGCGCGTAGGAATAGATCCGTGGCGGCAGTTGCTTCACGTCCGATGGGCCCGCCGGCAGCCGACGCAGTAGCGCCGAGCTTGACTTTGCTCTCTAGAATGCTGGTCGCAGCACGGTCATTCATCAGGAGAAAAACAAAGTCTGTGGCTTGCCCGCCGACCTGAAGACCAAAGCCGCCTCCCCCAAGCGCGATCATCGACGGTGCCCCCCACGGTCCTTGAAAGTCGGGTCCTCCGCGGCAAGTCATTACTCCACGCCCGTAGCTTCCACCAACGCCAACAGCGAACTTCAGGGTTGAAGGCACAACGATGACGCATTCTGCCTTCTGTAGCACCGCCGCGGGTATGCCACTCCCCAGTTGCAGGACTTCCCTCATCACCGTGCCAGAATTTGCGACTCGGTCGTTCTCTTTGGTGTGGGTTTGGATGGTGGCCGCTGTAACCGCGACTCCCGACCCGCCATCATCCGTCACTCCGGAGAACATTGCCGTTACGCGGTAGGTGGCGGCGGACTTTCCAGCTCTATAAAGGCCATTTGCTGAGACCGAACCGCAGTCCGGTGTCGGAGCGCAGGCCCAGATCGCTATGGGGGTTAGATCAAGGCTTGTGTTATCACTCCAATAGCCGGTGGCCGTCATCTGCACTGTGGCTGACGTTGTGATCGTATAACCTTCAGCCGTTTTGATCGCGTAACCGGCTGCCGTGACACAGATGGCGCTCCTGCACGGGCCTGAGCCGGTTAGCCCTGCCGGCGTGATCATGAACGAAGTTGCGGCGATGCCCCCTCTTACATCCGTTACCGTCACTGTGGCCTGCACGCCAGTTATCCCTGTGGGGGATCCATTGATCAAGCCACCGCCCAAACCAATGGACATAGACATCCCCGTTGGAAAGCCACCAGTAAACGCATAGCTGTACGGTTGCGCACCCCCCGTCGGTGTAATCTGACAATTCACTGCGATGTATTGCTTAACGTTAGAGATGCAAGGCGGGGCGTATACGTTGAGAGGATTCGACGCCGTACTTGAACCGCCACCAGCAGTTTGGCCAAAGCAAGCCACGGGGAAACACAGAAGCCAAAGTAGTTTCAGCCGACGGGATCGACGATATGTCACGGGTGCACCTCCAACGCTCTAGGTCGTTTCCATACTTCGACTCGGGAACTCAGTTCGGAACTGTCAAAAGCGACAGTCTGTCATTCTTGACAGTTCCGGCCAAGTTTACTCAGTGCTTTAATTCGTGCCTCTATGCGAAGAGGAGATTGACTGCTGGATTTACTGAGATTCAGATCGAATTTCGCTAGGCTTGTGCTATGGCAATCACCAAATACAGAACGCAGCTTTTTGCCACGTCGGAGCAGGTGACGCTACAGCTTCGGCAGGCACGGAACGCGCTCGCCACACTAGGAAGGAAGGTAGCCGAAAGACTGCAGCAGGCACTTCGCGCAAGAGCGAATGATTTGCTGGCAAGCTCCCACAATGCAGTCGTTCTGACCAGCGGCAAAATCGCCAAATGCAGGACGCAGCTTTTTGCCACCTCGCAGCGGGTGATGCTACGTGTTCGGCAGGCACAGAACAGGCTCACCACAAGTGTAGGCCAAAAGCTACAGCAGGCACTTCGCGCGAGGAAGAATGATGTGCAAAATCTTTTGGCAAACTCTCGCGATGCAATCGCTGAGACCCACGGTAAAATCGCCAAATACAGATCGCAGCTTTTTGCCACCTCGCAGCATGTGACGTTACATCTTGGGCAGGCACAAACTACGCTCACCAGACTGGGGCGGCGTGCAGTCGACAAACCCCGAAGAGTACGCAGGGCACTTCGCACAAGGGAGAATGATTTGCGGAAGTTACTGGCAAGCGCTCTCGATGCAGTCGTTGTGACGGACGTCGGCCACCGTTTTGTTGCCGCAAATCCGAAAGCCTTAGATTTATTCGGAGTTTCGGAAGCGAATTTGAGGAACTTCACCATTGACGCATTTCTTCCAGGCGGTCAAATTCTATACTTCGACGGAAATGGTTCACCATTCATAGGACGAGAAGAGAGGCATGGCGAATGCAAGATCAGGCGCATGGACGGAAGCTTGCGAGCCGCAGAATATAGTTTCGTCGCGAATTTTGTCCCTCGTCGGCATTTATGTAGATTCCATAACGTTAAAACGACTCAGGTCAAATTTGTTCCAACCTTTAACTATGGCCGCGGCAATGAATCAAGTGGCGGACGGCTACACTAAGGGCACAATTTCTAAGCCTACTCAGAATGACGACAGCTATGACGACTTGCCCCTGTCTCCCGTCTCGCCAGACACGCTCTTCCCGCAACTCACATTCAGCGAGTGGGCTAGATTCCCAAACCAAGTAACTCCGTACTAGATGGGGGACAGGGCTTGAGCCCATGTTGGCTCCGGCGGAGATCATAAGGCCAACAAAGTCATTCAGTTAGGGGTCGGAGATCCACTAGTCCGTCAACCCGATGGGTAGTTCTGACGCTGGTTATCGGACACACGATAAGTAGTGATAAGCCCGTTAGTAAATTTGTAGTAGTTCTAGGTTCAGAACCCGTCAAATCAGATCCAGACGATTCAAGCCCCCTGCGTTGTAACTGCTTCAGGAATAGAGTCGAGTCCTAAGTTTTCAGAACCGGTCAGAAAGGTGGTCAGGTTTAGGAAACCGTTGCTCTATCCATCTGAGCTACAGCCCCGCTCTTCCACATTGTAATACGTTCCGCGCCATTCGCGTCCACGCCGTTCGCTGCAAGATCTCGAAGTTCTGCGGCACCAACAGTTCCCGTTCGCAGAATTGCGCATGATTACGGCTGCAATCCCGGAGCCACCTTTGCAATCCGCAGCCGCTTGAAAATTGTGGGCCAGTATTCCTTTAGCAGGTTATTCGCCGCGCCGAATCCGATTCGAATGCCGTAGCGCTCGAAAGTCTTTCCAACCGTTCGCTCGGAATCCGGAAGATAGGTATTCGCCAGACCCTCCGCGGCCAGCGGTCCCAATGTTCCCGGCCAGTTAAATGTTTCGCTTCCCGCATCCGTTCGGATAACCAACGCCCGCCGCAGCGCGTGTCCCGCTCTTGCCGCAAACCCGCCATTCAGCCTCACAAAGTATCGCGGATCTTCATGCAGCAACGCAGGCAACAGGAACGTCCCGAAAAAATGGCTGGAAGCGCCGCCGGCCATCGAAGAGCCAAATCGTTTGCCGAATCCTTCGCCGCCCTGCCCGTACCCCGCCAGCGTGCCGCGCGCTTCGCTGATTCCCGCTCCGGCGGCAGAACTGAGAATCTGGGGAGGAGATATGCTCTTGTCCAGAAACAGCTCAAATTTCTGGAGTGAAGTCAGCGGTCCCGGCGTAGTCGCCAACTCAGGATAAAAGAACGACTTTCTCGCGATCAGCCCCATGGGGCTCTGCCAGATATTCTTCTGCTGTTTTTGCGACGGGTCCTGCTGATCCTGTTTCGGCGCCGGCGCATCGGGCAACGTCGCCGGATCGGGCTTTTGCTGCGCCATCGCTTTCTGGCTGGCGAAAAGGGTCAACGCCGCCAGCAGAACCTGAGTCCGCAAGTTCATCGTCGCAATCTTAACATGCGCCCTGCGATGCTCGTTTGCATCCGATGATTGACCTCTCACCGTGCTATTATCAAACTCACTCCGTCACCCAGCCCTGCCGAATTGGAGACTGTCATGAATCGCACCCTACGCATCGTTGCTATCGTCGTCGCGGTATTGATCGTTCTTCTTGTCGTGGCGCCATTTCTGATTCCCGTCGACAAATTCCGTCCCACCATCGAGGAAAAGGCTTCTCAGGCGCTAGGACGCAACGTGCAGCTTGGCAACCTGAGTCTTTCTCTGTTCAGCGGCTCGCTATCCGCGGAAAGTCTGTCCATTGGCGACGATCCCAAGTTCAGCAAATCGCCGTTTCCTCACCGCCAAGTCGCTCAAAGTCGGCGTCGAGATTATGCCGCTCATCTTCAGCAAGACTCTCAACGTCACCGGCATCACCATCGAAAGCCCCGAGGTCACTCTCCTCCACAATCCGGCGGGCGATTGGAACTATTCCTCTCTCGGCGGCGCTTCCGCAAAGTCTTCCAAGTCTGCAACCTCGCCCGCCGATCTGTCCGTCCAAAAATTTACGCTCAAGGACGGCCGCATCATCGTGGGTTCCACGAGTTCTCAAAAGCGCAGCACCTACGACCATGTGAGCATCGTCGCTTCCAACTTTTCCATGACTTCCAAGTTTCCCGTAACTGTGACAGCCGATCTTCCTTCCGGCGGGAAACTTAAGCTCGACGGAACTGCCGGTCCCATCGACCAGGAGGACGCTTCGCTCACTCCCCTCAATGCCAAGCTCGACATCACCTCTCTCGATCTAGCCTCCACCGGTTTCGTCGATTCCTCCGCTGGTCTGGGCGGCGTTCTCGATCTCAGCGCCGATCTCTCCTCGCAAAATGGCCAAGCGGAAAGCAAGGGCAACGTCAAAATTTCCAAGGCTCTCTTTATCGCTGGCGGCTCCGCCGCCGGCGTTCCCGTGACTGTCGATTTCGATACCAAATACAATCTGCGCAAGAACACTGGCGTTTTGAATCCCTCGACGCTCAAAATCGGCAGCGCTGCCGCGCATCTTAATGGCACGTATAACACGGCAGGAGAGGCCACCGTCGTCAACATCAAACTCGATGCCAAGGACATGCCAGCAAAAGATCTAGAGGCTTTCCTCCCTGCGCTGGGCATCATTCTTCCAAAGGGAACTTCTCTTCAAGCGGGTTCGCTAAACGCCGATCTGAATCTAGCCGGCCCATTGAACAAGCTGATTACTACCGGGAACGTCGGTCTCTTCAACGGAAAGCTCGCGGGCTTCGATCTGGGCTCGAAAATGAGTTCGATTGCCTCGCTGGCGGGTATCAAGAGCGGCAAGGATCTGGACATTGAAAAACTCACCACCAATCTCCGCATGGCGCCCAATGGTCTTCAGGCGGAAAATTTCCTCGCCGTTGTTCCGACAGTCGGAAATCTTTCCGGCGCGGGCACGGTAGATTCCAAGAACAATCTTGATTTCAAAATGGTTGCAGCGCTCACGAGCACGCTCGGCGCCGCCGGAAGCCCAGTTTCTGATTTAGGCGGCCTTCTCGGCAAAGCCTCCGGGGCGGTAGCGGTGGCGGCTGCAAGAGCGGCACAACAGTGCCTTTCCTGATTCGGGGCACGACCGCGGATCCGAAATTTATTCCCGACGTCGGTGGACTAGCCGCCGGCTTGCTCAAATCGCAGCTCGGTTGCGCCGGCGGTCTCAGCTCCAGCAGCCGCAAAAGGGACAGCGCAAACTCCTGCCGACGCCATAAACAGCCCTCGGCGGGCTGTTCAAAAAGAAAAAACCGCCACAGTAACTATCGCGCAAGCCGCAGAAGAACAGCGCTGAAGAGAATGAGGAAAACAGCGCAGAGCCTTAGCCGCAGCTTATCCGTGGCTCTAATTTTGAGATGCGTGGAAGGCTCAATTGCCGCGCTGAAGGAGTTTCAGCGATTATTCATACCGCAGCGCCACCATCGGATCGACACGCATAGCGCGGCGCGCCGGAATGCGGCCACAAGCACGGTGAACAGCAGAATGAGCCCTATCATTCGTACCTCAGCGCCACCATGGGATCGACACGCGTGGCGCGGCGGGCGGGAATGTAGCACGCAGCCATGCCTACACGCAGCACGAGGGCTGCGACGCCAGCAAAGGTAAGCGGGTCGCTCGAATGGACGCCAAAAAGCAAACCATTAAGCAGACGCGATAGCGCGAACGAGGCTGTGAGACCGATGACAATGCCGAGGAGGGCCAGGGTGGCGCCCTGGCGCAGGATTATTCGCAGAATGGTTTTTTTCTGTGCGCCCAGAGCTACGCGGATGCCGATTTCATTGGTGCGCTGACTCACCGAGTAAGACATGACGCCGTAGATGCCGATCATGGCCAAAACCAGACCCAGAGCAGCAAAGGAGCCAAATAACGCAGCACGAAAGCGCGAGCCAGCGACGGAGTCATACAGCAATTGGTCCATGGTGCGGACGCGGGCGAGGGGGAGTTGGTTGTCAAGGGACCAGACGGCGGATTGGAGAGTCGAGGCTGATTGCTCGGTCATCGCGGTACCCCGGACAACGATATAGAGCGAACGGACGAACCAGGGGCACCAGCCGGAATCAAAATAGGGAACGTACATCGTTGCCTGGTCCTTTTCGCCGAGCCCTTCGTACTTCACATTGCCAACGACGCCGACGATGGTGTCCCAGTCCGCCTTGGGATTGGCTTCTCCCGTCTGAACTCTTTTGCCGATAGGATCCTGCTGTGGAAAATAACGCTGGGCCATGCTTTGGTTGATGATCAAGACGTGCGTGCCAGCCGCGCGGTCCGCTTCGGAGAAATACCGCCCGCGAATAAGTGGAACGCCCAGCGTGCTGAAGTAACCGTCGCTGATGGGAATTTCCGGGACGGCCGGAGCGGGTTCTCCGGGAGCGTCGGGGCGGCCTTCGATGTGAAATGGATTCGTGAGTTCCAGAAGGTTGGGCGGCAAGCTGAGAGAAATGGCGGCGTTTTCGATTCCGGGAGAAGCTTTGAGACGTTCCAGAAGCTGCTCATAAAATGAGACGACTTCCTGGGCCTTCCCGTATCGTTCGTCGGGAAGTGAAATAAGCGCGGTGAGAATATGCGCGGAGTTAAAGCCGGGACTGACCGACTGGAGTTCGAAGAGCGTTCGAATAAGAAGGCCAGCTCCCGTTAAGACGACGAGAGCCAATGCGAATTCTGCGACTACGAGAGCGCTGTGCGCGCGGCGCGTGGCAGGGCTAGATGAGAGGGTGCGGCTCCCGCTCTTCAAGAAATCTCCAGGCGACGAACGGGAGACACGAAGAGCGGGAACGAGGCCGAAAAGCAGACCAGTGACGATAGCGACGGCAGCGGTGAAGAGAAGAACTCGGCCGTCCACGCTAATGGCTTCCATGCGTGGAAGAACGTCAGGAGCGAATACGAGCATGGCGCGGACGCCGTAGTAGGCGACAGCGAGACCCAGGCTGCTTCCGAGTATCGCGAGAGTCAGACTTTCCGTAAGAAGCTGAGTGACCAGGCGGGCGCGACCGGCGCCGAGCGCCGTGCGAACGGCCATTTCACGAGCGCGCAAGGCAGCACGCGAGAGCTGCAAGTTGGCTACGTTGACGATGGCGATGAGCAGGACGAATCCGACGGCACCGAGAAGAATCAGCAATCCGTTGCTTACGTCTCCGACGAAAAGCTCTTTCAGGGGAACGGCGATCGCGTCATTATCATCTGAGAGAGGAAACTGCTCGCGGAGCTGTCTGGCGATGCGCGTGGCCTCGGCGGAGGCCTGCGCTATGGAGATTCCCGGCTTTAAGCGCCCGATGGAAACGAGCCAATATGGGGGCCGTTGATGAGCAGGTTGAAGCTGGAGCACAGGCCACAAATCGCTGTGAGGACCGAATTGAAAATCGAGCGGCAAAACGCCGACAACGGAGTAGCTCGTGCCGTCGAGCAAAAGGGAGCGGCCGACGGCGGCGGGCTCAGAGTGAAGAAACTCCTCCCAGAAATGATGGCTTACGACGGCGGCGAGAGGGCCACCGGGTTTTCCTTCGTCTGGAAGAAACGCGCGGCCGAGGACTGGTTTGACGCCCAGCACGGAGAAAAAATCGGAGGTGGCGGATGTTCCGGGAATCATCTGTGGAGCGCCAAAGCCAGCCAGCGTAAATCCAAGCCTGGATGATGAAAAGGCGGCAACGTGCTCGAAGGCTTGCTGGCGTTGATCGAGAGCCTGAAAATCGGCGTTGCCCATTACGCCGCGGTCTTGTCCTCCGCCGTGAAGAAAGATGCCCACGAGGCGGTCGGAGTGAGGGTAGGGGAGCGGCTTCAGAAGGACGCCGTTCACAACGGAAAAGATGGCGGTGTTGGCGCCGATGCCGAGGGCAAGGGTGAGAACGGTAACGACATGTGAAGCCGGGATTTTTGCGGAGCGTGCGCAAGGAGTAGCGGACGTCCCAGAGGAGATCCTCGAGTGAGGGCCAGCGCCAGACTTCGCGGCCTTCGTCTTCGATCAGAGTGACATTGCCGAATTGGCGGCGGGCGGCGGCGGTGGCTTCTTTTCTGGACATGCCGCTGGAGACGAGTTCCTCGATTTCTTCTTCGAGATGCTGCTTGAATTTCGAAGGAGAGATCGTTATAGAGGCGGCGGCGAGAGAATAGTTGTTTGAGCCAGTTCATGGTTTTCATGATTCACCCGGCGTTAAGACGGATGTAATGCTTTCGAACATTCCTTCCGAGCCGTCACTCGCACCGCAATCGATTATGAGAATCACTTGGCTCTCGCCGGCCGTCTCGATGCGTCATTTCCATTCGCACGCGTCACTCCTGGTGCAACGCCGAAATGGGATCCACGCGCGCAGCACGCCGCGCGGGAATGTATGTCGCGAACATCGTCACCAAGAGAATGGCGAGCGGGACGATCATGTAGAGCCACGGCTCGCGAAAGTGAAGGCCATAGAATATTCCGTCGAACAGTTTTGGAAGCGGCAGAGCCAACGCGAGTCCGATAGCCCCTCCGATTGCAGCCATTTTCAACCCTTCCCGCAAGACCATACGCAGCACATCCGGCGTTCCGGCTCCAAGAGCCATGCGGATCCCGATTTCGTGCTTTCGCTGGCCCACGGAATAGGCAACAAGCCCGTAAATTCCAATCGCCGAGAGGATCAGCGCCAAAATAGCGAAGCTACCCAGTATCCGCACGAATAATGGATTTCCTGCCTTCTGACGCTCGATCACAGCGGGCATGCTCATCACGCGATTCAGCGGAAGCTCGGCATCCACTTGCGCAACCGCATTGCGCAGTGCAGAGGAAAGACTCCCCGGATCAGAGTCTGTCCGAATCATGAGCGAGAAAGAACTCATGGGCCGCTGTAGGAAGGCTTCGTAGACTTCGGGGTCGTCGCGAGTTAATTCGGAATGGGTTTTAACGTTGCTAACAACTCCTACGATCTCGCTCCATTGCGCCGTCGCGCCGCTCACATCCAGGCGAATCTGCTGACCAAGCGGTTCTTGATCATTCAGATGGCGATGCACAAACTCCTGGTTAACCAGGACCACGCGGGGGGCCGTAGCGTTATCCCTATCAGTGAATGTTCGGCCGTGAAGCAATGGTATGCCCGCCGCTCGAAAGTAATCGACAGACACGACCGCGTCGCGTGTTTGGGGCCGCTGGTTGTCAGGCAAATCAGGATGGCCCTTGATTTGGAGAGCGACGCTGGCCAGTCCGGCTGCGGGCAAGTCGGAAGCAGCGGCGACCGCCTCGGAACCAGGAATGTGTTGGAGGCGGGGAAGCAGATCCCGGACGAAGAGGATTTGTTGTGGAGCATCCTTGTAGCGAGCCTCGTCCAGGGTCACGTTGGCGGTGAGAAGATGGTCTGAGCGGAAGCCGAGATTCTGATGCTCAATCAGGAAAATCCCGCGAACAAGCAGCCCAGTTCCGATCAGGAGAAACAGAGCCAGCGCGATCTCGCCAGTGACCATCACAGTCCGCAGTCGGCTATGCGAACTGCTCTGCGAAGCCGCGCGGCTTTCGTTTTTCAGACTTGTGTTGATGTCGGTCCGCGAAGCGGTCAGCGCCGGCGCGAGGCCGCAAAGCACTGCGCAAATCAGCGAGATACCCAGGGCGAAGAGCAAAACGTTCCGGTCGAGGCTCAATGGCACGGCGCTGATTGCTTCGTTGAAAGTCATCATTGCCCGGACAAAATCAATGCCCCAATACGCAAGCAAAAGACCCGCACTTCCGCCAAGAAAGGCAATCACCAGATTTTCGGTCAACAATTGCCGAATAATGCGCAGGCGGCCGGCTCCGAGAGAGATGCGAATGGCCAACTCCTTTCTGCGTCCCGCTGCGCGCGCCAAGAGCAGCCCGGCCACATTGGCGCAGGCGATCATCAGAACAAACCCTACCGTGGTCATCAAGATCACCAGAGCGGTGCGAATACCGAAATAGTAGATCAGGAAATCGGGCAGCGTGCGCACTGCAGCGCCCCAGCCCTTTTCGGTCTCGGGAAAATTTTCCTCGGCGCGGTGGGCGAGTGTAATCATCTCCGCGCGCGTCTGCTCGATGGTCACGGAGGGTTTCATCCGCGCGAATAAATATAAGGAACGGTCCTTGCGCGCGGCTGCGGTTTGATCCGCTGCGGTCAACACCAGCGGGGTCCACAATTGCGGCGTGAAGCCCAGCAGGTGGAAGTTCTCAGGCATCACACCGACGACGGTGTAATCTTCGCGGTTTAGCCGGATGTTGCGGCCGATGAGCGAAGCGTCGGAACCGAACTGGCGCTCCCAGAGATCGTGGCTGAGAATAACGACGTGGTCGCCGCCCTGGCTGGTCTTCTCCGTCAGAGAACGCGCGGCCGAGCTCAGGGGAAACGCCGAGCACGCTGAAATAGTTGGGGGAAACCGCGGCAGAGCGAAGCGCTTGCGGCTGTCCCTGCGGCGTCAAACTAACAGTCCGATCTTCATCCGCAGCGGCCATGTCCGCGAACACATGGTTGGCCTCTCGCCAGGCGATGAAGTTGGGCGCGGAGACAGGATTCGCGTCGGAGAGGAAGCCTTGCGCCGGATTGAGCGAAGTAACGACGGCCACATGCTCGGGGTCGCGACCCGGAGGACGCCGCAACAGGAAAGCACTCACGAGACTAAACATCGTGGCGTTCACGGCGATGCCCAGCGCCAATGTCAGGACAGCCACGGCGGTAAAGCCAGGATTCTTGCGCAGCGTGCGCAAGCCATAGCGAAGGTCTGCGAGAAAGCTTTCGGTCGAGGGCCAGCGCCAAACTTCGCGGCTGTCTTCTTCAATCAATGTGACATTGCCGAATTCGCGGCGGGCGGCGGCGGTGGCTTCTTTTCTGGACATGCCGCTGGCGACGAGCTCTTCGATCTTTTCCTCGAGGTGTTCGTGGATCTCTTCGGAGAGATCGCTTTGAGCTGCGGCGTGAGACAGTGTTTCAGCCAGTTCGTGATTTTCATAATTCACCTGGCGCTAAGACACGCGTAATTCCTTCGAGCATCTTTTCGAAACTCGAGACTTCGCGCTCCAGATGTTTTGAGCCAGCGGCGGTCAGTTTGTAAATTCGAACGCGGCGGTTTGTGGAGGAGATGCCCCATTCGGCTTTGACCAGATCTTCCTTGAGGAGACGCTGGAGTGCTGGATAGAGCGAGCCTTCTTCGATCTGGAGCAAATCATTGGACGTTCGCTTGATGTGTTGGACGAGCGCGTAACCGTGAAGTGGCTGCCGCTTCAGAGTGCGCAGAATCATCATTTCCAACGCGCCGGGGAAGAGGTCTCGTTGTTCGGACTTTTTCATGAGTTGCTCCAGGCTCTTCAACGAGGCCATGTTGGACTAGGCCTAGAGCAAAATAGTGTAATTCGGTTTGCCGTCAAGCGTTATTTCTGGTGGTAGCTGAACTGAGAAAAGGGAAGCGGCGCGGGCACAACTCGCATCTTGGGTTACGAATTATTCCCGGGCCCCGGACGGCGAACGCGAGTAGCGGCGTGCATAGAGGAATTATTCGTAACGCAAAGCCACCATCGGATCGACGCGCGCGGCGCGGCGCGCCGGAATGTAGCACGCCAACAACGCGACGGCACAGATCAGAGCCGGCACAACGAGGAAAAGCCAGCCTCCCAAGGCGTGAAAGTCGTATAGAGCGGCCTCGAAGAGGCGCGGAAGCAGGAATGCGCCGAGCATGCCGACGGCAGCTCCGATAGCGACGAGCTTCAATCCATCAAAAAGGACCATGCGGAGGATGCTTTTCTTCTCCGCTCCCAGGGCGACACGAATGCCAATTTCCTGGCTGCGCTGTCCAACGGTGAAAGCGACGAGTCCGTAGATTCCGATGGCCGCCAGCACCAGGGCGAGAGCGGCAAAGATCGCCATCAGCTTGCTGAAGATGAAGTCGGGTGCTGTTTCGTTCGCCAAGACGTCGGGCATACTGAGCACGCTGCCAACGGGCTGATCTCTGTCGAGAGACCAAACCGCTTCGCGCATGCCCGGCGCAAGCGAATTTGGGTCGCCATCCGCGCGCACTACGACCGACATTTCCGCCGCCGGGTGTTGATGGAAAGGCTCGTAAATTTCTGGATCGTCGGTGAAATTGAGCGGCCAGCTCTTGACGTCATGCACGATCCCGACGATCTGGCGCCATCGGTTTGCGATGGCGTCGCCGGAGTCGATGCGAATCTGCTTTCCGAGCGCATCGCCATTGGGGAAGAATCGCCTAACAAATTTCTCCGTGACAACCGCGACAGGTTGCGAGTTCGCGCCGTCAATTTCCGTAAAAACGCGCCCGGCGATCATGGAAGTCTGAATAGTCTCGAAGTAATGGGGACTCACGACGTAGTGACGCGCACGCGAGCGATCGGAAGGAGAGAGACTCTCCTGGCCTTTCAGAAGAAAACTTACAAAACCGGCGCCGGCGGCGGGCAAGCTGGAAGTGACTGCGGCGGAAGCGGCGCCGGGCGTGGATTCCAAATGTGTGATGAGCTGGCGGTAGAACTCGATCTGTTTCGCCGGTTCCTTGTACCGCGATTCGGGCAGCGTAATTTGGGCTGTGAGCAGGTGCTGAGGCTGAAAACCGAGACTTCGGTGAAGTTCCTCGAGAAATCCCTTAATGAGAAGGCCGGCGCCGGTCAGCAGAATAACTGCCATCGCTACTTCGGCGGCTACAAGAAAGCCGCGGCCGCGGTTCTTGTTTTTTCCAGCGGAAACGGAAGTGGCGTCGTTTTTCAAAGTGGGGAAGACTTCCACGCCCCACGCTCGCAGCGCGGGAGCAAGTCCAAAGAGAAGAGCTGAGAGTGCGGCGATGGCGGAAGTGAAAAAAAGAACGCGCCAGTCGAGGTGCATATCGAGCATTTTGATGGCTTCGTTGAACGACAGGACTTTGTGCAAAAGCTGCGTGCCAGCAATCGCAAGACCCAGTCCGGCAATTGTTCCGAGCATGGCGATGAGTAATGCTTCCGTCATCAACTGCCGCACAATGCGCATTCTTCCCGCGCCGATGGCGATGCGGACGGCCATCTCCTTGCCGCGGCCGGTCGCGCGAGCGAGAAGCAGGCCGGCGATGTTGGCGCAGGCAATCAGAAGCACGAAGCCTACGGCGGAGAGAAGAATGACGAAGGCGGCGCCGGCGTTGAAATCGCGGATTCCGTATTCCTGAAGCGTCACGCAGTTTGCGCCCCAGCCGTTTTCGCTGTTCGGAAACGCTTGAGCTGCGAGAGTGCCCAGCGTTCGTATATTTGCCTGCGCTTGATCGAGAGTGACTCCGGGCTTGAGACGCGCGATGAGGTAAAGGGTTCGAGTTTGTCTGGCTGCCGCACTCTGCTGAGATTCATCGAGGACCAGCGGGAGCCAGACCTGCGACCGGAACGACAAGATCTGGAACCGCTGCGGGAGGACGCCGATGATGGTGTGTTCCTCTCCGTTGAGGCGAATGCTTTTGCCGATGATGCTGGGATTGGAGCCAAACTTTTGTTCCCAAAATCGAAAGTCCAACAGTACGACGCGGTCGTGGCCCGGCTGGTCTTCGCTGGCAGCGAAGGTACGCCCCAGAAGCGGAGCGACACCGAGCACCGCAAAATAGTTCGCTGTCGCGCGATTTGTGCTGACGCGCTCCGGCTCGCCGTTTCCAGTGAGGTTGACGCTCACGTAGGGCTCCGAGGCCGCCAGGTCGGAGAAGACCCGATTCTCGCGCTTCCAGTTGAAATAGTTGGGGGCCGAGACAGGATTCAGGTTGGCGCCCCACGCATGGGCTGCGGAGGTTCCGTAAACGACCAGCACCCGGTCGGAGTCGTAAACGGGAGGGCGCTTGTAGAGGACGGCATTTACGAAGCTGAAGATTGTGGCGTTGGCGGAGATGCCGAGAGCGAGCGTGAGCACCGCCACCAATGTGAATCCGGTATTTTTTCTCAGCATGCGCGTTCCGAAGCGCAAGTCCTGTAAAAAAACTTCCAGCAGCGGCAGGCCGCGGCGTTCGCGGTAATTTTCTTTCGTTTGTTCGATACCGCCAAGTCTCATGAGTGCCTCCCGCCGCGCCTGAGCCGGCGACATGCCCGCGCGCAAATTGTCCTCGATGTGCAGTTGGAGATGGCTCTCCATTTCGGCGGAGAGCTCGCGCTCGCGGAGCTCTTTTTTGAACAAGCCCCCTAGCCGGGTAACCCAAGCACGCAGCGACCTCATGGACGCTCCTCGACCTGCAACAAGCTCGGACTTTTATTCAAGCGATGAAGGTCATTCATAGCGCAGGGCAACCATCGGGTCGACGCCCATCGCCCGGCGAGCGGGGAGAAACGCTGCGATTCCGGATATCAGAAGCATCAAGCCAATTGCAAACCCAATGCTGAACGGATCCGTTGGCTTTACGCCCCTGATTGTTCCGCGAATCATCTGCGCGGCCGCAACACCGGCTCCCACGCCAAACGCTATGCCGATGCACACTACTCGCGTCATTTCGCCAAGTAACATGCGGAACACATCGCCTCGATTCGCGCCCAGGGCCATCCGAATCCCAATTTCGCGCGTCCTTTCCGCTGCCGCATGAGATGTCACTCCGTATACGCCGATCATCGCCAGCAGCCCGACGAACACACCGAACGTCGTCGCAATCAACGCCATGGCGCGATTCCGATGAACGGACCCGCTCAGCATGTTACTCAGCGGCTCGCATTTCAAGACGGCACGAGGATCAACCGTCGCGGCTGCATTCTCCATGCGCTTGACAGTTTCGGCGAACGTACCTGCAGTTCGAACCTCGTAGTGGCCCATCCCTAAGCACGAACCCCCGCATTGGGAAACTGGCCTGCTTAATATCGGAAGGGGTGCGTCACCGGGCCGACGAAATTGTATGTCCCCGGCGACGCCGACAACCTGGACCGCATAATCGTGCCCGTCACTCTCGCCATCATTCTCACGAAATGTCAGTCCGACGGGATTGACTTTGCCAAACAGCACTCTGGAGAGCTCTGCACTGAGAATAGCCACCGGAACCGACGTGGCGGTATCTGTGTCACTAAATTCCCGGCCCGCTAGTACCGGAGTCCGCCAGGTTCGGAAAGAATCGGGAGAGATGAAGCCGAGATAAGCGCCATAGCTTCGCTCCGATCCTCCTGGCCCGGGAACCACCAACCGGGAAAGCGAAGTCTTCGAATAAGTGCGGCCCCACGCCGCAGACGTCACACCTGGCAAAGACCGAAACGCCTTTAGTAATTCCGCCCCGGTCATCGCTTCGCGCTGCGGGTTTTCGCGGGCGCTCGGCCAACTCGCTTGAGCCGTCACGACGCCCTTGGGGTCGTAGCCCGGATTCTGTGCCAAGAGCGCTTGGAGTGTCCGTGCTAGCAAGCCCGCGCTGACGAGCAATGCGACGGACAAAGCAACCTGCACCACAACAAGACCAGAATTCATGAACCGGTTTCTGCGCACTCCGGTGGTCACGCCGTTGTTCATCGTCGAAGAAAGCGAAATTTGAGTTGCCCCGAACGCCGGTGCCAGTCCAAAGAGCAGAGCACACGCCAAAGTGATACTCACGGCAAAGACAGCCAGCTTCGCGTCCCACGATAAATCCAGCAGGATCGGGTTGCGCGCTGGTACGAAAGACGCCCACAACAATGCTCGAGTCGCCGAACACGCGATGATAAGCCCCATCGCAGCGCCGGCCAGCCGTAACACAGCACTCTCCGTCAGCAGTTGCCGCAACAGGCGCCACCGCGTCGCGCCCATGGCTAAACGAGTCGCGATCTCGCTCCGCCGTTTTGTCAGCCCGCCCGAGCAGCAGATTGCCTAGGTTCGCGCAGGCGATGATCAAGGCGACTGCGGCCATCGCCATCAAGAGCAGCATGAAGTCCATCGATAGCAGCCAGGTAACGGACATACCGTTTCGCCATGGAATATGCGCTCGAGAGATCCGTGTGCGACGGATTGCCCTCCGCTTTCGTTAGATCTCGGCGGTAGGGCTTTCAATATCTCGGGAACGAGCACCTGCAATCCGGCATTGGCTTTGGCTCACACTGACTCCCGGCTTTAGCCGCGCCACGATGCTAAGTATCCAAGCACGCGGCTCGTCCAGCGAAGGCATCTGAGGTCCGTAGACATATGCGGGTAGTCCCTGTATGTTCTCTTCTGCCTCGAGTCGGCATGAAGATTTCAGGTGTAGCCGCCAATGTCCACGCCGAAAAAGGGCGCGGGGGCCACTCCTACGATCAAGAATTCGTTTCCGTTGACCCTGATCGCCCGGCCGAGAACGATCTGCCGATTGGCCGTACAATCCCCGCCACAATTTGTGACTAATCACGCACACGGGCGGTCGCACCAGACTGGTCATCCGAAGATTGCAGGACTCGACCTAAAACGGCTGAGACGCCAAGCGTTGAGAAGTAATCTCCAGAAACATAGAGCCCCGTCTACGTCCTGCGGTCCTTTTGAGTCCGCGATTACAAACTGCCCGCCGAAGTCGTTGTAAGAATGGTTGTAGGCGAAAACGCTCGAAAAGATATCCTGCCGGTCCTGGAAAGAGTTTCCACTCTGCGTAGGAGTGCAGGTTGAGGCCTAAGCTGGTACCACATCCACCTCGACCAATTCACTTCGGCTCGCTGCACAGGCAACGTCCTGAGCGCCAGAGCATAAATTACGGAAAAGATCGCAATGGTCGCGCCAATTCCCAACGCGAGGGACAAAACGGCCACCACAGTGAAGCCCGGAGATTTGCGCAACATGCGGACCGCGTGGCGCAGGTCCTGGAAGAGCGTCTCCAGAATCGGCAGGCCGCGGCGCTCGCGGTAGTTTTCTTTCGTTTGTTCGATACCGCCAAGTTTCATGATTGCCTCCCGCCGCGCCTGAGCCGGCGACATGCCCGCGCGCAAATTGTCCTCGATATGCAGTTGGAGATGGCTCTCCATTTCGGCGGAGAGCTCGCGCTCGCGGAGCTCCTTATGAAACAATCCAGCCCAATCGGATGAGCCACGCTCGCAAAGGTCTCATGGACGCCCCTCGTTCTGCGAGAGCATGGACTGCCTGCCCGATAGGAGGAGCTCACTCATAACGCAAAGCCACCATGGGGTCGACGCGCGTCGCGCGCCGCGCCGGAATATATCCGGCGAAAATTACGGCTAGTAACAAAGCAAGTGGCACGCAGACGAAAACAAACGGGTCGCCGGGACTCGTTCCGTAAATCAGGCTTGCCAGCAACCGCGCGCAGACGATGGACGACGGAAAACCGACCGCGAACGCCACGGCGGAAACAATCAAGCCTTTGCGGCCGGCAAGCCAGAGAATGTCGCGCGGCCGTGCGCCAAGCGCCATACGTAAGCCAAACTCTTTCGTGCGCTCTCCGACGGAATAGGCCATCACTCCGTAGATGCCGACGACAGCAACCGCCAAGGCGATCAGCCCGAGGATTCCCATCATGGCTCCCGTGTATCCAAGGCCCACCGTGGATTCGTGGATGGCGACGTCGAGCGGCTTCACGTCAAAGGCGGGCAAATCCGGATCGATTCCCGCGATGCGCGCGCGCGCTGCCGCTTCGAGCGAAGCGGGGTCGGAAGAAGTGCGCATGCCGATGAGCGATGCGGCTTGCGGCGCTTGCGTCAGTGGCCGGTAGATCGTTGGCGCGGGGACATGAGTGGTCCAATCGTAGAGAACGTCGGCGGCTACACCGACTACAGTCAGCCACGGGCCGGAATCCTTGGGAGGGCCGATACGAATGTGCTTACCCAGCGGGTTTTCATGGGGCCAGTACAGGCTGGCAAGCTTTTGATTCACGATGGCGACAGACTGAGTATTTTCGCGGTCGTCGTCGGTGAATCCTCTTCCTGCCTCGAGTTGCACACGCATGAACTGCGGATACGTTGGCGAAATACTTTGCGTATCCGCCCACGGTGAATGCCGTACGTCGGGCGCGACACGCCCCTCAACTTGGAAGTAGGTCCACGAGGTGCCGTTGTTGCTCAGGGGATAGCAACTGAACGCCGCGACGGATTGCACGCCGGGAAGCGTCGAAAGGCCGTCAAGCGCCTTGCGATAGAAAACAAGACGGTCAGCCTGTTGCGCGTAACGGGAAGAGGGTAGGTTCACGGCGAGAGTCAGCACGCGCTCGGGGGCGTAAACCTCTGCCGAGCCGGTCATTTCGCGGAAGCCCTTGATGAGCAGGGCTGCGCCAACGACCAACACGAGAGCGACGGCCACCTGCGCGGTAACAAAGATGCTGCGCAGACGCTGCACGCCTCGGCTCGCCGTTGCGCCGCGGCCTCCTCGCAGCGCGTCGCTTGCTCCCTGTTTGGAGGTGCCCAATGCCGGAAGAATGCCAGCCAGAATTCCGCAGACAAGCGCAGCGGCGAACGTGAAGGCAAAAGCCCAGCCATCCAGGCGAATCTTGTCGAAACCTGCCCACAGGCGCATGACATACGAGGGCATTTGCCGAAACGCAGAGCCACAGGCAAGAGCCGGCGAAGAGTAGGCTCGCTGCGCCTCCAAGAAGGGCAAGGAGTACGCTTTCCGTTAGCAACTGCCGAATAATGCGCGAGCGGCCTGCGCCCAAAGCAGTGCGGACGGCGATCTCCGATTTTCGCGAGGTCGCGCGAGCGAATTGGAGATTGGCGACGTTCGCGCAGGCAACCAGAAGGACGATTCCGACGATGACGAGCAGCATGACGGTGTAAGCGCGCGTGATGGTGCCCTCAACGTACTCCACGAGAGGCATCACTTGCACCTCACGGTCCTTATTCGTTGCGGGGTAGGCGTCAGACAGATGGCGGGCGAGAAGCGCCATCTCCGCTTGTGCCTGGGAGAAGTTTGCGCCGGGTTTGAGTTGTGCGACGACATGGAGCGAAGTGCCGGCTCGATCTATTTTTTCCTTTGGCGTCAGCGCGAGGGGAATCCACAGATCCGTGGGAACGGGGAATTCCACGCTTTTGTCCATCACGCCAATGACCGTGAAGGGCCTTCCGTCGATGCTGACACTCTTGCCGAGGACAGCCGCGTCTGCCCCGAAGTGGCGTTGCCACAGGCCATGGCTCAGGACAACAACTTGATCGCGGCCACGCTCATCTTCGCCGGAGGAAAATGCGCGGCCCAGAGAGGGTTCGACACTCAGCGTCGTAAAAAAGTCGGCGGAGACTGCGGCTCCGTAAACGCGCTCGGGTTCGCCGTTACCGGTAAGATTCATGTCGCCGGATCGATAGGCCGAGATGTGCTCGAACGAATGACTTTGCGACTTCCAGTCAAAATAATCGGCTGGAGCAACGGAGCGTTTCTGGCCATTGGTGACGGCTACCACTCGATTGAGCGACGGCAGCGCAAGGGGATGGACGAGAAAAGCTTCGGCGATGCTGAAGATCGTTGTGTTGACTCCGATGCCGAGAGCCAGCGTGACCACGGCGGTAGCCGTGAAGCCTGGATTCTTCCAAAGCATGCGCGCGCCAAAGCGCAAGTCCTGCAAAAAAACTTCTAACAGCGGCAGCCCACGGCGCTCGCGGTAGTTTTCTTTGGTTTGTTCGACGCCGCCGAGTTTCATGATAGCCTGCCGCCGGGCTTCCTGCCGGCGACATGCCCGCGCGCAGATTGTCTTCGATGTGCAGTTGGAGGTGGCTCTCCATTTCGGCGGACAACTCGCGCTCGCGCCGCCGTCTGCCGAACACTGCTCCCAATCGAGAGAACCACGCCCGCAACCGCCTCATGAACATCCTCCGCGAAACCGGCTAAGACTGTTCTTCACCCGGCGCAAGGAAACGCGCGAGAATCGCGGTGGTCTGCTCCCACTCGCGCTCTTCCTTATTCAATTGCTTCCGGCCCGCCCGCGTGAGCTTGTAATACTTCGCTTTGCGATTGTTGTCTGAGAAGCCCCACTCGGAGCTGATGTAGCCTTCCTGCTCGAGTTTCAGCAGCGCCGGGTACAAAGTCCCGTAATTCACGAGGAGAAGATCGCCGCTGGTCTGCTCAATGCGCCGCGCAATGCCGTAGCCGTGCAGCGGGCCCATAGACTGAAGCGTCTTCAGCACCATCAGCGCCAATGTTCCTTGCCAAACATCTTTCTTGTCCGCCGGCTTATCGCCCATCGCTCTCCTTCCGAGTTCCTATGGGATACCCATACCGAAGATGCCATAGGCCCTATGGGAAGGCAATAGAAGAAACGAAGCCGGCCGCCAATTTGTTTCCGGTTTCTTTGAGATTTTTTCCAGTCCTTCACGAACCGAGTCTCCTTCTTTGGCTGATCTCCGAATTCCCTGGTCTCCTTGACTCTGCCGCAACTTCTGATTAGCCTCTTGCGTCTACAGAAAAGACGGTCTGGGGATTGTGGTTCTGAACTATTCCCAAAAAGGAGCCTGCATGCGTTCTGTCTTCGCGCGCCTGTGCCCGTTTGCACTCGCGTTTGCTGTAACCCTCCTCGCTCTTCTTGCTCTCAGCACCGCAGATGTTTGGCCAGGGCGGCGAGCCTCAGTATTTCGCGATTCGCGGAGCAAGAATTGTCCCGGTATCGGGGCCGCCGGTGGAAAACGCCACAGTGGTAATGGCGCACGGCGTGATCACGGCTATCGGCAAGGATGTAGCCATCCCGCCGGATGCTTGGGTCGTCGAAGGCAAAGGGCTCACGGTTTATCCCGGGCTGTTCGATTCCTTCACCGATGTAGGTATTCCCGCTGCGACTCCCGCACCCGGCGGTAGCGGTGAAGGCGGACCTCGCCGGCCTGCAACACAGGAAGTTTCCCGCGGCCCCGAAGACCGCCCGGGCACAACCCCCTGGCGGAGCGCCGCCGATGAAGTGAGCCTTAGCGACAAGCGCATCGAGTCGTGGCGCAACGCGGGCTTCACCACCGTCGTCTCCGCGCCCAAGGGCGGTATGTTCCCAGGGCAGGCTTCGCGTGCTCGATCTCGCCGGCGAACGCGCCAGCGAACTGGTCGTAAAGACGCCCGTGGCGATTCCGGTCTCGTTGCAACCAAGCGGCGGATTCGGAAATTTCCCGGGCTCCCTTATGGGCGCCCTCGCGTATGTCCACCAGGTGTGGATTGACACGGACTGGAGCACCCGGGCGCAGAGCCATTTACGACAAGAATCCACGGGGCGTCGCGCGGCCCCCTTACGACCACACCGAATCCGTGCTTGCGGAGGCGCTGGAAGATCACACGCTCGTGTTGATTCCTGCGAACAATTCGGTTCAGCTTCTGCGCGCGCTTCAACTTGTGGATGTTTGGCGGGTGGACGGAGTCATCTACGGCGGCCAAATGGCCTATGAAGTCGCCGGCGAAATCGGCGCAAAGAAGGTCCCGGTCCTCGTTAACCTGAAATGGCCGGAAGCCGAAAAAGACGCGGACCCGGATGAGAAGCCCTCGCTGCGGACCCTGCGTTTCCGCGACAAGGCGCCTTCTTCCCCTGCGGCGCTCGCCAAAGCCGGCGTCAAGTTCGCGTTTTACTCCGGCGGAATTACGGCTCCCAAGGACATTCTCAAAGCCGCAAAGAAATCCATTGATGCGGGACTCGCTCCCGATGCCGCTTTGCGCGCGCTCACGATCACGCCCGCGGAGATTTACGGAGTCTCCGACCGCCTTGGCTCCATCGAGACCGGCAAGATCGCCAACCTGGTTGTTACCGACGGCGATCTCTTCAACGAAAAAACAAAAATCAAAATGGTTTTTGTGGACGGAAAACGATTCGAAGTGCGGGAGCCCGAAAAGCCGAAGGAGCCTCCCAAAGGGAATATGACCGGGAAGTGGAAACTCGCCTACACCACGCCCGATGGGCCGGAAGAATCCACCGCGGATGTGGAGATGGCCAGCGATGGCTCGCTCTCCGGGACGACTCACTAGCAAGCGCGGCACGGGCAACATCATCAGCGGCTACCTCAGCGCCGACAAATTCAGCTTTACCATCAACATCCCAATCGAAGGAAATCCGACGGACGTCGTTTTTACCGGCACATTTGACGGCACTTCGCTGAAAGGCAACATCGACGTCATGGGCTACACGCTGGAATTCACGGGCGTCAAGCCAACCGTCGCACGCCGCAGCAAGCTGCGGCTTCCGTCTTCCCATTCGAATAAGCAAGGATTCATCGGTCGCCGGGGGTGCACTGTGAGGATTCCATCCATGCTCGTCACCAAGCGTTCACGCATCGTTATGGTTTGCCTCTGTGTGCTCGTTCATGCTTCCACTCTTAGCTCGCGCCGCCAATCCACCTGATGCGCCGCCGGTGATTCTGATTGAGAACGCCACCATTCTCACCGTTTCGCACGGCACCATCGAGCACGGCTCTATCCTTATTAAGGATGGCAAAATCGCCGAAGTGGGCAAGTCTATCAAGGCGCCGAAGGATGCCCAGGTTTTCGACGCCGCGGGCCAGTTCGTCATACCCGGCATCATCGATTGCCACTCGCACATCGCCGTTGACGGGAGCGTGAACGAAGGCAGCATTTCCGTCTCCTCCATAGCGAACATCGCGGACGTCCTCGATCCCGATGACATCGACATCTATCGCGATCTCGCCGGCGGCGTCACCGTCGCAAACGTTTTGCACGGTTCCGCCAATTCCATCGGCGGCCAGACTGTGGTCATCAAGCTCCGCTGGGGCCAGCCCGCCTCGAAGCTTCCTTTTGAAGGCGCGGTTCCGGGCATCAAATTTGCCCTCGGCGAAAATCCCAAGCGCTCTAACTTCAGCATCCCCGGCGCGACCCCGCGCTATCCCGCCACGCGCATGGGAGTCGAGGAAACGATACGCACCGCGTTTGCCGAAGCTCGCGATTACAAAAAGAATTGGGACGACTACGGCAAAAAGGTAGCGGCCGGCAACAAGAACGCGATTCCGCCGCGCCGCGACCTTCGCCTCGACCCGCTCGTTGAAGTGCTAGAAGGCAAGCGCTACGTCCATTCGCACTGCTACCGCGAAGACGAAATTCTGATGCTGCTTCGCGTGGCAAAGGAATTCGGCTTCAAGGTCCGCACCTTCCAGCATGTGCTGGAAGGCTACAAGGTTGCCGACGAAATTGCGGCAGCAGGCACCGGAGCTTCCACGTTTTCCGATTGGTGGGCCTACAAGGTGGAAGCCTATGATGCCATTCCTTACAACGCGGCGCTGATGACGCGCCGCGGCGTGCTCGTCTCCATCAATTCCGACGACGCCGAAGAAGCCACGCACCTCAATCAGGAAGCCGCCAAAACCATGAAGTACGGCGGCCTCACGCACGACGAAGCGCTCAAGCTCGTAACGCTGAATCCCGCGATCCAGCTTGGCATCGACAAGCGCGTTGGTTCCATCGACGTCGGCAAGGATGCCGACCTCGTCATTTACAATCACGACCCGCTCAGCGCCTACGCCGTCGTCCAGAAAACTCTGATCGATGGCCGCGTTTATTTCGACCGCCAGCGCGATATCGCCGAACGCGACGCCCGCGAAAAAGAAAAGAAAGAACTGATGGAAAAGGAAAAGAAGGCGGAAGAGAAAAAATCTGGCGAGAAAAAACCCGATGAAAAAAAGCCCGGTGAAGAGAAGCCCCAGGACAAGCCGAAGCCGCCGCAAGCCGCTGCCGTTTCCGGAGGTGCTCTGTGAAGCGCGCTAAGTTCGCTTTACGGTTCGGCTGCCGTCTTTGCGACCGCGTGTCTACTTTTCGCTTGTTGCTTACGCCCAGTCGCAGCCTCCCGCCAGCTACGCCATAACGCACGCGAAAATTTTCACACTGACGGGTTCGCCCATCGAGGACGGCACGCTCGTCATTCGTGATGGCAAAATCGCCGCCGTCGGCGCAAACGTCGAAGTTCCCGCCGGCGCGCAGGTCATCGACGCCAAGGGCTTGCAAGTCTATCCCGGCCTATTCGATCCGATTACGCAGATGGGCCTCAGCGAAATTTCCGCTGTGAACGCCACCGTGGATTCCACCGAAACGGGCGCGTACAACCCGGATGTCGTCGCCGCCACCGCCGTTTCTCCCTCCAGCGAACACATTCCCGTCACCCGTGCTTCTGGCATCACTGAAGTCCTCGCTGTTCCGGACAGCGGCGGTTTTGATGGCGGCGGCTCTCGAGGCGTCATCGGCGGCCAGGCCTCCGCGATTCATCTCGCCGGTTGGACGATCAACGACATGCTCATCAAGAAGAGCGTCGCCATGGTCATCGCCTGGCCCGCGATTCAGACGCGCACATTCGATTTCGCCACCTTCTCGCGAAAGGAAAAACCATTTGGCGAAGCCAAGCAGGAGTACGAGAAGAAAGTCAACGAATTGGCGGACTATCTCGAGAGCGCACGCCACTACGCGCAGGCCATGGGGCATGGAGGTCCGTCGGACTATCAGCGCGACATGAAGCTCGAGGCGCTCGCCCCTGTCGTCCGCGGACAGTTGCCTGTGCTGGTGTTCGCGGATCGCGCTCGCGACATCCGCAACGCCGTCGAGTTTTGCGACAAGCAAAAGTTGAAGATGATTCTCGCCGGTGGCGAGGAAGCTTACAAGGTGAAGGACTTGCTGCGCTCCAAGGGAATTCCGGTGATCCTGCGGCCTACGCTTAGCTCGCCTTCCGAAGAGGATGATCCTTACGATCGGCTGCTCGCCCAGCCAGCGGAACTCGCTTCCGCCGGCGTGAAGTTTGCATTCGGCAGCTTTGACAATTCTTTCGCGCGTCGTCTCGGCCAGCAAGCCGCGAATGCCGTTGCGTACGGCCTGCCGTATGACCAAGCCCTGAAAGCCGTCACCCTTTATCCGGCGGAAATTTTTGGCCTCGCTGACCAGATCGGCACGCTCGAAACCGGCAAAGTTGCTAACGTCATCGTTACGAACGGGGACCCTCTCGAACTAACCACCGATGTGAAGTTCCTCTTCATCAAGGGCGAGCGCACTTCGCTGGATAACCGGCACCAGAGGCTTTACGAGAAATATTTAAGTCGGCCCAAAGCCGCGAACTAGTTAGGCAGCCGACCCGGAGGCTCAGCCACACCGAAACTAACGCGCCTGGCATGCGTCAGAGCAGGTAGAGTATCGGTGCCCCGGGGGGATCTATGTTCAAACTGCTTCAGGACGTTCGTTATGCCTTTCGGCTGCTGGCGAAGAGTCCCGGATTTACCGCGATTGCCATTCTTACGCTGGCGCTTGGCATCGGAGCGAATACCGCCATCTTCAGCGTCGTAAACGGTGTGCTCCTTCGCCCTCTCCCTTTCCGCGACCCATCCCAGCTCGTGCTCATCGCGGAAAAGAGCTCTTTCCCCGTCATCAGCACCTCGTATGAGAACTATCTGGATTGGCGAGACCAAAGCCACTCCTTTGAATCCATGGAAGCGACCCGCGGTGGCGCTATCACCCTGACCGGCGCGGGCGATCCCGAGCGCCTCAATGTTCGCATGGTCACGGCTGGTCTTTTTTCGATGTTGGGCATTAACGCGCATGTCGGCCGCACTTTTCTTCCCGAAGAGGATCGCGCTGGCGGAACTCCCGTTGCCTTGTTGAGCTACGGCCTTTGGCAGCGGCGCTTCGGAGGCTCTCAAGAAATCATCGGCAAAGCAATCAACCTTGACTCGCAGCCCTACACAGTCGTCGGCATTCTGCCAAGCGGCTTCCAGATTCTCCAGCCGGCCGATATTTTCTTGCCATTCATGCCTTGGGCGAAAACTCTTCCCGATGATCGCAATTGGCATCCCGGCATCATCCCGCTTGCGCGGCTGAAGTCCGGAGTCTCAAGGGAGCAAGCCCGCGTCGAAATGGTTGGCATCACCAAGCGCCTCGAGCAGCAGTATCCGGATTACAACACCGGGTACGAGCGCCGATGTTGTCGGTTTGCAGGATCAGATCGTGCAAAACTCGCGTCCTGCCCTTCTGCTTCTTCTTGGCGCGGTGAGTTTCGTTCTCCTCATCGCCTGCGTCAATGTCGCGAACCTATTGCTCGCGAGAGCAGCCTCTCGCGGCAGGGAAGTGGCCATTCGCACGGCGCTGGGCGCAGGCCGAGTCCGCGTCATCCGCCAACTCTTGACCGAAAGCGTCCTTCTTTCCCTCGCCGGCGGCCTGCTCGGAGTGCTTATGGCGTCGGCCGCGCTCGGACCCCTGCTCAAGCTTGCGGCGGGCAGCGTACCGCAGGGCGCGCCCATCGGCCTCGATCCCTGGGTCCTCGCTTTTACTGCGGGAGTTTCGCTGCTCACTGGTTTGCTCTTTGGAATTGTGCCGGCAATGCGCACCGCGAAGCTGGATTTGCGCGAAGCTCTCAATGAAGGTTCGCGAGGCTCGACCGCCGGGCCCGGCCAGCATCGCCTTCGCGGCGTTCTGGTTGCCATGGAAATCGCACTTGCTATGCTGCTTCTCGTCGGCTCGGGGCTGCTCTTGCGCAGCTTTTCCCGGCTGCAGGAAGTTCCGCCAGGTTTCCAACCCGACCATCTCCTGGTAGCCGATATCCCTCTCTCACAAACGGCCTATGCTAAGCCCGAAAATCGCTACCAATTCTTCGACCGCCTGGTCGAGCGCGCCCGGACGCTCCCCGGCGTTCGATCAGCCGCTGCGGCTTCGTTTCTTCCCGTAAGCGGTGGCGGCTCCGTCATCCACTTCAACATCACGGGTCGCCCGCCGAAATCGCCGCATGAGTTTGTGGCCGCCGGCTACCGCACCATAACGCCAAATTACCTCGAAACACTGGGTGTGCCGCTCCTGCAAGGCAGGCTTTTCACCCACGCGGACAATGAAAAGTCGCCCGCGGTTGTGGTGATCAATGCCACGATGGCCCACACTTTTTTCCCCAACGAAAATCCCCTTGGCAAGCGTCTGCAACTCGGAGCGCTTCCCGATCAACAGGTACCGACCATGGAAATCGTCGGCGTGGTCGGCGACGTTCGTCCCGGTCTGGGCATCGACCCGCAGGCGGAAATGTACTTGCCCTATCGCCAGGCGGATTTGGTTCTGCCGGTCTTCCAGCTTTCCGTCGTTATGCGCACCGCGGGTGATCCTACCCTCCAGACCTCGGCGCTGCGCAGCGCGCTCGCGGAAATCGATCCGAATCAGCCGCTCGTCCGCGTCCGCACCATGGAAGAGAACATGGCCACTACGGTGGCCCAGCCGCGTTTTCGCGCCTGGCTCATCGGCATCTTTGCCGCCCTCGCGCTGGTGCTCGCCGCGGTCGGCGTCTACGGCGTCATGTCGTACACCGTCACCCAGCGCACCAGCGAAATCGGCGTTCGCGTCACCATGGGCGCGCAGCCCCAGGACGTATTCCGCATCATCGTTGGCGAGGGTCTGCGGCTCGCTCTGGTTGGCGTGGGCGTCGGTCTTGTCACGGCCCTTGCTCTCACTCGCCTGCTCCGTAGCTTTCTCTTCGGCATTAGCGCGTATGACCCGCTGACATTTGTCGGCGTCTCGCTTCTGCTGACGCTCGTCGCGGTTGCCGCCTCCTTCTTCCCGGCACGCCGCGCAACCCTCGTCGATCCTCTGGTTGCCCTGCGCTATGAATAGCAATCGTTTCAATACTGCTCAATCCCAGACCTAACAACCCCTCATAGGCTGCAAATCGGCGTTAATCTCCGCCGACCTGCGGCGTCTATAGAAGTAGGGTCTCCTTTTCGCGAAACTTTTGACCCGCACTCGCGTTTAGAAGGGTAAGCCCCATGCGCCGCGCCACCTATCTCCTGCCTCTGGCCTTAAGCATTGCTTTTGCCCCCAGCAACTTGCCAGCGCAGGACCCCGCCAAGATCGTCGATCAATATGTGAAGGCGGCCGGTGGAAGCAAACTCCTGTCCAAAATTCAAACCATGACGCTAGAAGGCACGTTCACGAACACAGCCGACGGAAAGTCGGGCACCTATACGTTCGATACGAAATTGCCGAATCGCTACTACTCGGAATTGGTGGTGGGCGACAAGAACCTGATCGAAGCCTACAATGGAAAGTCGGCGTGGCACCAGAGCGCGGCGGGAGAGCTCGGCACCCTTCTGGGACAAGATGGACTTCAACTCGAAGCCGCTTCGAGCTATTACAACTCACGTTTCCTGAATCTCAAGAAGAACAAATTGGCGCTGGCGTTTGTAGGCCACGCGCAAGTGCGCGGAAAAGATGCTCTGCAAGTCGAAGTCACCGCGCCAACCGGCGTGAAACGCGAAGCATTCTTTGACCCGCAAACCCATCTGATCGTCAAGGATGCAGGCGTGCTCGGCGGTGTGAGCGAAGAGATTTTCTACGATGACTACCGAGCCGTCGGCGGCGTAAAGGTGCCCTACAAGATCGAGTTGCATCGCGGAAGCGACGTCTACGCCATCGATATTACTCGCGCGGAGATCAATGGAACCATTGGCGAGCGCGTTTTTGACTTTCCCATAAAATCGCAGGTGAAGCTGCCGGACCTCAAAGCGCTCTTCAAGGAAATCGATGACAACCAGAAGGCCATCGACAAACTCAAGGAAAACTACGCGGGCACGCGCGTCGAGGAAGAAACCGAGTTCGAGAAAGACGGCAAAGTCAAAAAAACCGAAGTAAAGGAATTTACGTTTTTCTACCTGAATGGCGAAGAAGTCTCCACGCTGGTCAAAAAAGACGGCAAATCACTGAGCGACGAGGAACAAAAGAAGGAAAACGAGAAAACCCAGAAAGAAATCGAAAACATCCAGAAGCGCGAAGCGAAGAAAGAAGCCAAAGACGAAAAAGCCAAGGAGGAAGGAAAGAAGGATAAGGATGATGACGATCCCGGTATCGAAACATTCTTGCGCGCGTGCCAGTTCGTGAATCCCCGCCGCGAACGCTTTCGTGGCCAGGACGTGCTGGTCTTCGATTTCGAGCCCAATCCGGAATACAAGGCGCGCAATATAGTGGGAAAAATTGTCCAGAAGCTCGCCGGCGTGATCTGGATCGACGAAAAAGCCCACGATGTGGCGCGCCTCGAAGCCTATTTCGTGGGCGACTTCAGATTTGCCGGGGGCTTGCTAGCCAATCTCCAGAAGGGAACCAGTTTCATTTTCGAGCAGGCCTACCTCAATAACGAAGTGTGGTTGCCCACTTACGAAGAAGCCCACGTCGGCGTCCGCGTGTTGCTCCTGAAAGGGTTCAAGGTCAACGCAGTCACTCGGTATTCCGATTACAAGCGGTTCAATGTGGAAACTCTCTCCACTATCGCCAAGCCAAAAGGCGCGGAGGAGACCGCACCCACCAAACCAATTTCTCTCCCACCTGCTCCGCCGCCGCAATAATTTCAACCCACCACGGATTTCTGATTGCGCCGCGAAATGCATCGCTGGCCCTCCATCCGCGTCCTGGATTGATCGCACCCCCATCAACTCGCAGTTGGGCCTCGGAATGGTAGTATTGCCCTGCTACCTGGAGACACTTAATGCGTCCAACTAATCTTCTTTGCAGTTTGTCAATTTGTGCAGTCATGGCGTTTTCGGCGCAACCGGACGCTTCTGCGCAGACGAAGCCAACGGAACCCGCGGCTGCCGTCCCGCTTCGGGTTGGTATCGCCGGGCTGGTCCACGGACACGTGCGCGGATTCCTCCAGCAGAATCTTCACCGTGCGGATCTGCAAATCGTGGGAGTCGCCGAAGCGGATGGCCAACTCGCCGCGTACTATGAGTCGAAATTTACCCTCCCACACAACATTTTTTTCTCGAGCGTTGATGAAATGATCGAGAAAGCGAAGCCGCAAGCAGTGCTCATCTACACAAATACGTTTGATCATCGCAGCGTCGTGGAGGCCTGCGCGCGTCATGGCGTTCCCGTGATGATGGAGAAGCCTCTGGCCGTCAGCTTCGAGGACGCCCGTGCGATGCAAGCTGCCGCCCTTCGAGGCAAAATCCAAGTCTTGGTGAATTACGAAACGACTTGGTACCGCAGCAATCGCGCAGCGTACGACCTCGTGCACGATAACGCTATCGGCGATGTGCGAAAGGTCGTCGTTCACGACGGCCATTCCGGTCCGAAAGAGATTGGTGTGGAACCGTGGTTCCTTGCTTGGCTCACCGATCCGAAGCTAAATGGCGGCGGCGCGCTCTTCGATTTTGGATGCTACGGCGCGGACCTGACAACCTGGCTAATGGACAACCGCGCGCCGGACACGGTTACCGCGGTCACACAGCGAATCAAGCCCGACATTTATTCTCGCGTGGATGACGAAGCTACGATTGTCCTCATCTATCCCAAAGCTCAGGCCATTTTGCAGGCTTCCTGGAACTGGCCGTTCTCTCGAAAGGATATGGAAGTCTATGGCCAGACCGGCTATGCCATCACCGTGGAACGCGACGCGCTTCGCGTGCGGCGTGCCAAGCAGCAAGAAAAACTAGAAGACACTAAACCGTTGGATCCCCGCGAGAGCGATTCGGTGAATTATCTGAGAGCGGTCGTTCTGGATGGCATGCACCCGCAAGGGTTGTCTTCGCTAGAAACCAACATGATTGTTACGCAGATTTTGGACGCCGCTAGGCAATCCGCCGCGACAGGCAAGACGATTCACTTGGCGGAATTCACGTTAAGCAATTCTCGTAGAGTGCCGAGAGGCAACCGCCGGTCTCGGAACGCAGAACCATGCGTTCCGCCGGGCCTCCACGAGTCACCAGTCCCCAGTCATTTCACAGCCCACTCTCTCAAGATCAGAATTCGCCCTTATTTTGCGTGAACTGGATTGTCAAGGACTTCTCGCACTTTTTGGACCAGTGCCCCCGGCGTGAACGGCTTTTGCAGAAAAGACAGACCCGCCTCCAGCACCCCGCCTTCCGCCAGCACGTTGTCTGTATACCCGGACATAAACAAGATTCGCGTTCGCGGACGCCGCGCTGCAATCCACCTCGCGAGTTCGCGCCCGCTCGTTCCGGGCATAATAATGTCCGTCAATACCAGGTGAATGTCCCCGATGTGTTTCTCGGAGAACTGCTCCGCTTCCTTCGTGCTTCTTGCGGCCACGACCGAATACCCCTTCGCTGACAGAATCCTGTTTGCCAGATCGCGCACCGCCTCTTCATCCTCGACTAGGAGAATGGTTTCGCTTCCTCTGCCCGCGCCGGGAATTTCCACCACGCTCGGTTTGGATTCCACCTCGGCCGTGACACGAGGTAAATACACCTTGAAGGTAGTTCCTCTGTCGGGTTCGCTGTACACCCAGATGTATCCGCCGCTTTGTTTCACAATACCGTAAACCGTCGACAGGCCGAGCCCCGTTCCCTTGCCGCTCTCCTTCGTCGTGAAGAATGGCTCGAAAATGTGAGCCATGGTTTCCCGGCCTATCCCCATGCCCGTATCGGAGACGGCCAGCATTACATACGGCCCCGGCTTGACGGATACGTGATCGCGCGCATAGGTCGAGTCCAACTCCACGCTTACTGTTTCCACCGTCAGCCGTCCGCCCTTCGGCATTGCATCGCGGGCGTTCACCACCAGGTTCATAATGACCTGCTCGACTTGCGCTGGGTCGGCTTTTACGTTTCCCACATTTGCGCCGCACCGCGTCACCATCTCGATGTCCTCTCCCATCAGCCGTCCCAGCAGCTTGTCCAAACCCAGAACGATGGCGTTCAAATCGATAATCTTCGGCTGAAGAACTTGTCTCCGGCTGAAGGCCAGCAATTGGCGGATAAGCAGGGCGGCGCGTTCCGACTGCGTTCTCAATCTGCATGACATCGGCGCGCTGCTCTGG
>CAVOPQ010000019.1:0-99997 GCA_963698145.1 uncultured Acidobacteriota bacterium
TAACGCGACATATCAGGAGCAAGCCGTTCCTTTCCGAAGAACCAGCTCCGCCGTCATTCCGTGGGACTTCCATCGAGAAAGAATAGCCGCGCTTCCTGAAGAGAGTGAGTAGATCCCGCCAAAAGCCCCTGCCGTCGCCAGGTGGACCCGCGTTGCGACGCACTGAGTATGTAGAACGCCTCTGCCGAATTTCAAGCAGGGATGCTCTCGGCAATTGGCATGCAGTTCCGTTGATACTTTTGGCGCGGTAGAGTGCCCCGTCCGCGGCCTCGAGCACCAGCTCGGGTGTGGAGAGTTTCTTGGAGTTCTCAGCCACGCCGATGCTGATTGTGATGGTTACGGAATTGTGCGGCCCCGGCTCCGGCGCCTGCCCAGTTTTTTCCTCAGGACGATTCGGCCCTCGCAGGCTGAAGCCGCTCGTAGCAATCGCCTCACGCAGCGACTCCACAAAAGGCTGCGCTTCCTCCGCGGTGCGCCCGGGAAACACCACCGTGAACTCTTCCCCGCCGTAGCGGAACGCCCGTGCTCCGCCTCGCATCTCCAAAAGCTTCGAGCCGACGAACCGGAGCACTTGGTCGCCCGCTTCGTGGCCATAGGTGTCATTGAAGTTTTTGAAGTAGTCCACGTCGCACATTGCCACCGCATAGCGACCGCCCAGTTCCAGCATGACCTCTTTGAGCGCTCGCCGCCCTGGCAGCCCTGTCAGTTCATCGTGGTGCGCTATTTCATAACCATGCTCGAGCACCGTGTAGACCAGAATCAAGCCCACGGCACCGAAGTAAAACAAGGGCTCGTCCTGTTTTCCTGCCTGCCTCAGTCCCATAAATGCGGCCACCAGCGCCCAGAACAGGCCCGCCTCAACTCTCGTCCGCCGGATCGCCGCTAGGCCCAGCAGCGTAACCGACGCCGCTGCGAATAAAATTTCTTGAGTAAGTGGGATCCAGGTCGCCCCGGAAGGGTCTTGGCCCCAACGCAGAAACGCCTCTAGTCGACCCCCTCGTAACTCCCCCAGCATAACCACGCCGGCACTCTGTATCGTGATCAAAGCCATCTTCCATAGCCCGCTGAACGTCACTGTGCCCCGCTCGCCCAGAGACGCAAACAGAGCGATGTTCAGGGGGAGAAGAAAAGCTGCTGCCAATTTCACAACCTCCGCGGAGGCTGGCAGCGTCCCTACGCACCAAACGGTCAGGCCCACGACAAAAGCAGAAAACAACACGCGCCCTTGGCTGTAGTACCAGCTGACCAACACGGCTCCCGCCAGCGCCCCGAAGCAGAAAGAGCGAACGTAAGGAGCTACCGCCAGTCGGGCCAGCTCCTCTTGCTGCAGCCCCCAGGTGGCAAGCACCAACCAGGCGCCCGGCGTAATCAGGCTACTCAGCCACCGAACTGTGCCGACGTTGCGCTGCATCTTTTTCTCACAAAAGCAGTTTCCTCATTGGCATAGAGACGCCAAGTCCTGAGGTCTATGGTTCCGGGTAATGCCAGGCGCTTCCAATCGCTGCGGAGGAGCCGGCTCAATTGGGTTGCCGGCGAAGGAGAAGTAAGATTGCTACGCCCCAACCAATGAGGCCAAACCAAACGCTTGGTTTCGAGACAATTTTTGCCAGCTGCCGTGCCGCGCTGGGCTTTGCCAAAGGCGCAGTTGCGGTTGGCGGGTCCGAGGCTTCCGGACTCGATGTCGTGGGATCCTCTGGCGACAACCTTGCATTTGCCTTCGACAGCTCTGCTCGGGTCTCTTCAAGTTCCGCGCGAACTCTTGCCAGCTCGTCCTCCAACTGGCGAATCAAGTTGCCCCCTACCGCGCCAAGGGCTAGCGCGCGCGCGTTTTCCGCAATCTGCGCTGCTGTGCGCGCAGGCTGCACAACATTGTTGCCCTTGGGATGCTTTTTGTAGGCGCTCTCCGCCTGGCCAAGGAAAGATTTCGCGCGCGTTAGGATCCCCCGAGTATGGCTCCCTCCCCCGGTCTCACCAGCCCCCGAGGAATTGTCCAGGCGCGAGGCGCCTGACCGGGTCGCCAGTTCCACGGCTTTTCTCGCCTGCAGCAGTTCGTTTGGCGCCGCCTCCACCGCCGTGGGAGCCGAATCATAATTGGCGTAGTGAGTATAGAAAAACAGGTTTGCCTTTTTGGGCGGGGCCTTTTTCTCTGTTTTCTCTGTCCCCTCCTTGCGCGCCTCCTCGTTTATGCTGTAGAGAACCACCTGCGGGCTCGGATCCACCACGGCAAAGTCTGGTTCCGCTGTCACCATAAGCCAGAAAGCTTGGTACGGCGTCCTCGCGTTGATGCTGATGGGTTTTTGGCCCCCTGATGGGATTTCGCCGAGGTTCGACGCTTTTCCATCCCCCGACACCGCCCATAGCACGTATGTCAGAAAATCCTTGCCGAATTGTTGCGGGGATTGTAAACGGGTGATATTTCCCCGGCTGATGTCAATCTCCGCAAATCCCGGCTGCCGCTTCCGGATAAAAAACAGCGACGACGAACCTGACGCGCCTTGGATCTTCAGCTTGAGGCGGGCCTCTCGCGCAAGGCTCGTTCCCCCCAGCCATACTTCGGTCGGGCGCGATAGATCACCGTAGCTCAAGATTTGGCCATCGGGCTCTCTCACTTGAATGTCCCTGAGCTGGCCTGGCTCCGCGACGGCGTTGCGCTGTTGGGAAGTAAGAGGAATGGCGCTTACCGCAAGCAGCGGGAGACTGATGAGCCGCATCCATCCCAGCCTTGTCACGACGGTTTCCTCTTCGGCATGCGTACCCTGGTCTTTGGTTCCCATCCTAGGCAGACGGAGGAACAAGGGCAACGCAAACTTCCTTCCACGGACTCGTTACAGTAATCACCGCCACGCTTTGCATAAATAGCCGAAACAGCGCCCTTGCCTGATTGTCCCAGTTTCGGACGTTTTCAATGCTGATGCTTTCCCAAACCATGCTTTGAGCGAAACCGTGGTCTTGCTAGGCGGTGTTGGCGAGTCCTTGGTTGCCGCTTTGCGTGTCGGCTCTTTCATTCTCTTTGGTGATTCATTCCGACTCTTGGACCAGTGTCGGATAGTGTCTTTGTGGGGATTCAGTCCCTGATTCACTCGTAGGTCCTGATTAACGCTGCCGTTACCGGAAAACTGGCCCACGACCACTGGACGATTTCCCTTGCTTTTTTTCCATCTTGTGCTATCCTTGGGGCGTATATTTTTGCGTACATTGCGCGGCAGACCCTCTGCCGCCTTTTTTATTTTAGGGCGGCCTTTCCGATATTCAACTAAGCCTTTTAGAATGAATGGATCGATAGACACCGTGTTTTGCCGTGATTTACCGGTCTTTCTGGCTCCGCAACCCCTTTAAAATGAATACTTCCAAGGAATGTCCGCAAGTGTTCATTCTACTCGACTTACTGGAAACGTTAAGTCCTTTAGAATCCGCACTTGCGAAAAAAGGGGGAGGGGGGAGGGTAAACAAAAAGCCCGGAAGCTTTCGCCTCCGGGCCTTCACAATTTCAAGTGTGTCTCGATTACAGCTTCAAGTAGAGGAGGAATCCCAGCGCAAAGGTGAACAGCGTGAGCGTCTCAACGAACACAAGACCCAGGATCATGGCCGCTCGAACTCCGCCAGCCGCTCCCGGATTTCGCGCGATACCTTCGCAAGCCGCCGCAGCGATCCGGCCCTGTCCCAAACCTCCGCCGAATGCCGCGACTGCCACGCCGAAACCAATCGCGATCACGATAGTGGTCGTGTTGATTGCCGGTTTGGCCGCTTCTGATGCCGCTTGCGCGAACGCCGCCGGTGCGATCACCAGCAACGCCATTAGCGCAAGCATTACAACTGCTGCTTTCTTCATAACTTCCTCCTCATGAATTTGCCGCCAGGAGGTGGTTACCGGACACCGTGCAGCCGGGCTCACGCTGGAGCGGCTTAACAAAATTTTTTAATGCTCGTCCGCCGTTGCCAAGCCGATATAGACGGCCGGCAGAATCGCGAACACGTACGTCTGAACGACGGACACGAACACGTGCAAAAGAATAAATGCGATGGGAATCAACGCAGGGAGCACGCCCAATACAACGCCCGCAACCGGAGACTTCGTCCAGCCCCAGATCGCCGGTCCGGTAAACAATCCCAGGAACAAGCCGTAAATCAGATCGCTGGCAAATATGTTGGCCCAGAGACGGACCGTAAGCGAAAGGAGACGTGCCGTGGTACTCAGAATCTCGACAGGAAACATGAGCGGAGAGAGCCACCACAGGGGTCCCGCGAAATGTTTCGCATATCCTACCGGACCGTGGTGTTTCAGCCCCTGCCAGTTGAAATACAAAAATGTGATGACCGCGCATGCCAGAGGAACAGTCGCATTCGCCGTGGGCGAACTGAAGAAGGGAAACACGCCGAAAAGATTCGACAAGAGAATGAAAAGGGCGACGCTTCCGACCATCGGCACGTACTTGTGCCAGTCGTGGCCCGCGTTCTCTTCTAAAACATCGTTAATCCCGAACCCCATCGGGTTCGTAAGCAGCATTTCCGCGATTTGTTGCGAAGGTCCCGGCCTCTCGACGGACAATCTTGACCTCAGCAACAGCGCCAGCACCGTGCCCACAACGAGCACCATAAGCGCCATCACGACATGCTCGGGGATGGGCGTTTCCGGATGACTCGGCTTGATATGCAGAGCCGATAACAATGCCAGGGCAAGCGAGCCCAGGTAGTGATTTACGAATTGTGTCAGCCAGCTTACGTGTTGTTCCATCTCCCTATTCCACAGGACGCAGGATTTCATACACACTCGCCACGATTGTTGCGGCTCCTAGAGCACACAAGCCCACTACCATGCTCGCAAGGGGAACTTTCAGATACTCAAAAATAACATACACGCAGATGGCTATCAAGCCGTAGCGAAACATCAAGCGAAACCACGATCCAAACGGAATGCGTGCCTTGGCAGCGCCTTCTTGCGCTGTTGCTACCTTGACCAACGCGTCTAAACCCCGTTTCAGCCAGCGGAAATTCAGCCATGCAAGCACTGTTCCAATAGCTAGTCCTTCCCCCCAGGCCCACTGGCGCACGATCGCCACGACGGTCGCAGCTGCGCCCCCCAGAACCAGGGTCAGCCAGGCAATCCGACGCTCCGTGCGTGCGAAAACCGCGGATGCCGACGGCGATACCTGGTTCTCGCCGGTTGTCGAGTGTTCGGCTCCTTCCATCGCCGTCAGCCAGGCAGCCGCCGCAGAATCTCGCGCAATCCCGCGAAGAATCCCAGGCCGCCGAAAATAAACAGGAAAATGAATTTCGTGTGCAGCCAGTGGTCGAGTAAATATCCGAGCCCGCCACCAAGCACGATCGCGCCAACAAAAACGAAAGGCAGCTCCATCGCCAGGCCAAACTGCGTGCTGAAGCCCTTCCCCTTTTCGGAGGAAGATGGCGGCGAGTCCGTCTTCTTTGAATTATTGTCCAAAGGCGTAGCGCGCTATGCGCAGGAATGGCTCAGGATACAACCCCGCCGCCAGCGATACAAACACGGCGACAGTTAGCGCAACCGTTTGGCCGCTGCTGATCGTCAGGGCGGTGTTTCGAGCCGCAGTGACTCGGCGGCTGGCTTTTTCCAGGCATGCGCTGCAACCCGCCCATAGTAATACACGCCCAGCAGCGCATTGATCACTGCAAATGCAGCAAGCTCGGGATGCGGCGCCGAGATCAGCGATTTCACGATGTAATATTTGGCTATAAACCCCGCGGTGGGCGGTATTCCCGCCAGCGCCATCATGAAAATCAGCAAGAGGACAGCCGCTGCGGGGCTTTGCCGATATAAACCATCTAAATCGGAAAGTTCTGTTGCGGCCCGGCCACGCTGCTCCAGCACAATCAGAATTCCAAACGCGCCAACGGTCATGAAAATGTAGACGCCCAAGTAGTACATCATGCCCCTAAATCCTGCCTCATTTCCGGCGACCAGCCCAAGCAAAACAAATCCCGTGTGCGCAACAGATCCGTACGCGAACATCCGCTTTACGTTTTTCTGTCGCAATGCGGCAATGTTTCCCCAGAGCAGCGAGAAAATGGCAACCCCGCCCCAGACGTGGATCCATTTCTCGTGAGCAAACACAAAAAGGAATGAAAAGAATCTTAGGAGCAACGCAAAACCAGCCATTTTCGCCGTCGTGCTCAAGAAGGCGGCAATGGGCGTTGGCGCTGATTCGCAAATGCCCGGCGCGAACCAATGAAATGGCGCAGCATCCAATAAAAAAAACACTCCAACCACCAGCAAACCGAGCCCCAGCACAGCTGGCTCTATCGTAAGTCCAGCGAACGGCACACCGTTGTCCAGCCGCACATCGAGAATCGCGCCGATCCGCCCTAGATTCGTCGTTTGGAACAATCGATAGAGCAGCAGGAATCCGCGCAGCCAGCGCAAACGAACTGCATGTCCAGGTGGATGCATAATTTTGCGCAGCAACGTTTCGAGGTTCCTCGCTGAGCGCGGATTTCGCCAACAGGAAAAAGCTGAGTCCCATGATCTGTGCGCCGAGGAAAACAACAAGCATGTCCACACCTGAAACAATTGACATCATTCCCGCGCACGCGAAGAGAAGAAGCGCGTAGTACGACCCGCGCTTTTCTTCCGTCAATTCGAGATAGCGTACCGAGAACAAGACGACGAGCGCGGTTGCGGCAAGAAAGAGCGCCGCGAAGAAAAGAAAAAGCGGATCGACCAATACACTCTGATGAAAACCCAGCAGTCCGGGCGATTCGGGATTCGCGTCCCGCAGCGCCTGAGCTTTCCCGTTCTGGACGTACAGCGTAAATCCGCTGAACACCGTCCCCGCGAGCGCCAGCAGAGCGTTCCAATGTTTTTCGTTCGCGGCAAGCCAGCGGTCGATCACCAAAATTCCGCAAGCAAACAGAACGAGTTCCATCTCCGGCAGAATGAGCGCGCCGTCTCCGCTGAGGAATCCACGCAGGGCGCTGATGAGGGTGAGAATCATTCGGAAGAAGGAATCCGCCGTATGGACCCGAGGAAAGACTGCGGCGGATTTGTTTTTACTTTTCGAACAGCAATTCTCCCGCGCGCTGCGTCGCTTTCACCACCGCTTTGATCAGCGTAACGCGCAGCTTGCCTTCTTCCAGCTCCAAAATTCCATCAATCGTGCACCCTGCCGGCGTCGTCACAGCATCCTTCAACAGCGCCGGATGATCGCCCGTCTCGAGCACCACGCTCGCCGCGCCCTTCATCATTTGCGCCGCCAGCAGCGTCGACACGTCACGCGGCAAACCAACTTTCACGCCGGCTTCCGCGAACGACTCCAAAATAATGTACGCAAACGCCGGCCCGCTCGCCGAAAGTCCCGTCACAGCGTCCATATGCTTCTCATCGACCACAACCGTGCGTCCTACGGCATCAAACATGGCTCGCGCGAACTCCAGATGCTCCGCTGTCGCGTGTGCCCCACCGCAAATTCCCGTCATCCCGCATCCCACGCGCGAACATGTATTCGGCATCGCGCGCACAACCGGCACTTTCTCACCCACGTTTTTCTGCTCGATATAACTCGTCGGCACCGAAGCTGCCACGGAAATCACCAGCGTTTTTTCGCTCAACTCTGGCGCAATCTCTTTCAACACATCGCCGACAACTTGCGGCTTTACGCCCAGCAACACAATATCCGCGCCTTCACCGCTTTGCGATTCTCCGTGGTCACGCTACGCCAAGTTCTTTCGCGAGCGCAGCAGCTTTCTCGCCGTGCTTCACCGTCGCCGTCACGCGCTTCGCCGAAAACAGCCCCTGCTTCAAATACGCCCGCAGCAAAATCCCGCCGAGCTTCCCCGCCCCCAAAACCGCCAGCTTCTTGTCCGAAAGTTTTTGCGCCATAGTCCAAACATTGTTGACGACACGCCATCGCTCGTCAACCCCGTTTCGCCGCTTCTTCGGGTACAATTCCGCCCGCACAGCTATACGATTCTCCGCGGAGGCTTCTCCAACTTGCGCCGATTCACTTTTTCTTGTTGACCATTGCACTTCGCTCGCGGGCGCTTTGCCTTTCTTCTCCTGCACCTACCGCAAGCACAAGGCCTCGCCAGCCATCAACTAACGAAGGACGTCGCCGTACCGATGCGCGACGGAGTCGTCCTCCGCGCTGACATCGCTGCTCCCCAGCCGCCACCGGCCGTTTCCCCACACTCGTCTATCGCACGCCCTACGGCAAAGCAGTTCGCCCTGAAAGAAGGTGGCAACGTTCGAAAAAGCAGTCGCGCGCGGTTACGCCGTCGTCATCCAGGACGTCCGCGGCCGCTACGCCTCCGACGGCGATTTCGCTCCCTACCAAAATGAAGGGCCGCGACGGCTACGACACCATCGAGTGGGCCGCGCGACAGCCATGGTCAGACGGAAACGTCGGCACGTTCGGTCTCTCCTATCCCGGCGCCGTCCAGTGGCTCGCCGCCGTCGAGAATCCTCCGCATCTTAAAGCCATGGTTCCTGCTATGACGTTTTCCACGCCGCGCAATTTTTTCTATTCCGGCGGCGTTTTTGATGGCTCCTGGCTCGATTGGATCTGGTTCAACATCGCTCCGGACACCCGCCGCCGCAAGAATCTTCCCGGGCCGCAAACTCGCAAAGAAGCCGCCGCATCTTGGAAGCAAGATCACGAACGCATCCAGAATTTTCTGCCGCTCCGCGATCTTGCCGGACTTGAAGCAGGTCGCGCCTTTCTACTATGAATGGCTCTCGCATCCGCCCGCCGATCCCTGGTGGGACTGGGCGGAACTGCGCAACAAATACGATCACGTTCACGCCGCGGTCTTGAATTTTTCCGGCTGGTACGACGAAGCCTACGGCCCCGATGGCGCAACGACGAATTTCAACGGCCTTCTCGCTGCGCGCCGAGGCGAAAAAGATCCACGCACGCAAACAATGATCGGCCCCTGGACCCATGGCGGCCAGGAAGAGTCCAAGTCCGGCGAGCGCGATTTCGGCTCCGCCGCGCCGATCGACTACGACGAACTTATCCTCCGCTGGATGGATCACTATCTTCGCGGAATGGACAACGGCGTCGATACGCGAAAAACCCGTGCGTCTTTTCGTGATGGGAGACAACGCCTGGCGCGATGAAGATTCCTGGCCGCTCGCCCGCGCCAAGAGAAACTATCTTACTATCTGGCAGCGTCGGAATATGGCTCCGCGCACTGGCACTCTGAACCCTTCGCTGGTCACACCATCCGCCCGAATCTCTGAATTCGTTTCCGATCCTATGCATCCGCTAACCGATCCCTACACCGAATACGGCGCGCATGACTACCGCGCGTTCGCAGGCCGCGACAACGTCCTCGTTTTTGACACGCACTCCTTTCGCCGCTGACACCGAAGTCACCGGCCCAATTCGCGCGGAAATATTCGTGTCCGCCGACGTTCGCGACTTCGATCTCTGGGTGCGGCTGCTCGACGTCGCTCCCGATGGCACCGCCTTCAATCTGATGAGCCCCGGCCTCGATGTGCTTCGTGCGAGCTACCGCAACGCATCGCTCAAGCCCGAGCTTCTCACTCCGGGCAAAGTCTATCTCCTCGCGCTGGATCGCATGGTCACCAGCAATGTTTTCGCGCGGGCCATCGCATCCGCGTGCAAATTTCCGCCGCGTTTTCACCGCATTTCTCCCGAAATCTTCAAACTGGCGAATCCGAAATCTTGTCTTCGCAAACGAAGCTCGGCCACATCCGCATCTACCACGATGCGGAACACCCTTCTCGAATTGTTTTGCCAATGATTCCGCGCGCGTCGCGGTAGACGAACTGCCAGACAAACTAATCGTGCCGCGCGCCGTGCAGCACGTGGACAGCATGCGGCAGAAGATGCGCCACCGCGTCCAGCGACTCCGACGCGCCTTTTGGACTACCAGGCAGATTCACGATCAGAGTTTTTGTGCGGACCACTGCCAAACCTCGCGAAAGCACAGCCGTCGGCGTCAATGCCGAACCTTTGCGCCGCATCTCTTCTCCAATGCCTGGCACAATCAAGTCCGCAACCGCTTGCGTGGACTCCGGCGTATTGTCCCGCGGCCCAATGCCCGTTCCGCCGGTCGTCAAAATCACATCCACACGGCCAGAGTCTGCCAGTTCACGCAACTGCTCGCGAATATTAGCGGGATCATCGGAAACGCGCAGCACTGATTTAATTTCCCAGCCCAATCCACGGCAACCGCGACCACCGCGGGGCCGGACAAATCTTCGCGTTCCCCGCGTGCGACTGTATCGCTGATGGTTGAGCACTGCGACGCGCATCAGGCAAGTTACTTCGTTTCCACAGGTGTCGCGATTGGCTTCGTCCATCAAGCGCATCGCTTCCATCAACAGTCCCGTCGTGTTGCGCGTCGTTGTTGTACGCGTCGAAGCGTTCGCCGCATTGAAATCAATCTCGAATTCTCCCGCAGTCCACAACACGACCCGATACACCGCGTCATCGCCTTCGGTTTTTCCAATTTTTGCGTCGCGGCATTGCCCATTCGGCAAAATAGAGTTCGCCCTGTTCGCCGTTGTGATGCACCACGAGCCGGCACGACTTCTGTCCCATCTCCAGCGATTGCATCAAGTCGATCATGCTCATTTCTTCGAGCCGCCCTTGAATAACGCCCGGCCGTGACGCGCGCTTCTGCAATTTCTCCAGATGCAAGCGATCCACGACTTTTTTCGTGATGCGCACGAGATCTTTAACCAGAAACGGCTTTGTGACGAAATCTTCGACGCCATCCACCAGCGGCCGCAAGCGCTCTTCAATATCCGCGCGGCTGGCCATGAACAAAAACGGAATGTGGCGCGTCGCCTCGCGTCCGCGCAGTTTTTCGAAAAGCTGCCGCCCATCCAAACCCGGCATTTTGTAGTCGCAGAGAATCACGTCCGGCGGTGTGTCAATGACTTTCAGCAGCGCGTCCGCACCGTCGGTGGCTGTTTCGACTTCGCAATACGGCTCCATGCCCTTTGACAATCAGATCGCGCACCAGCGGATTGTCATCCGCCACTAGTAACTTGACGCTTTGGTCCTGCCCGCGCTCATCGAACCCGGCTCCGGCCGATTTCTTGGAAGCGTCTATGATTTTCTTATGATTGCCCGCGACGGTCGATCGCAAAAAAGTCCCCGCTCTTCCCGCCGGTCTTTTTGACGAGAACAATGCCGCCGATTTCCATGCCTTTATCGAGAGCTTTGCACATGTCGTAGACCGTGAGGGCCGCGGCGGTAACGGCGACAAGAGCTTCCATCTCGACCCCTGTCTGGGCGGTCGCCGTAACTTCGGAGCGAACTTCAACGCCATTTTGGCACAGCCGCGCAGTCACATCAATGTGCGTCAGCGGCAGCGGATGACAAAGAGGTATCCACTCCGCAGTCCGTTTCGCCGCCGCAATCCCTGCGATCCGCGCGACTTCCAGCGGGTTTCCCTTCGGGTTTTTCAGCCGCTTCACTGCGCGCACCACGCTCGGGCTCATCTTCACAAATCCTTGCGCCACTGCCGTCCGCGTCGTCACGACCTTCTCCGACACGTCCACCATCCTCACTTCTCCCCGGGCCCCGTAGTGTGACAGCTGTCCCAATCCCTTAAATCCGCCTTCCGTCTTTTCTTTATTTCTTTGCATTTTTACTTCGTTATTTCTTCACTCTCCTCATAGTAATTCTCTCCGAATCATCACTTCCACACTCTCTCCAACTCAATCTTTTCGCTTCTCGGCCGGTACAACGACGAAGCAGTTTGCCCTGGCTAGCGCCGACACATCGCCCGATCCTTGCCACTTCAACACTTTCACTTCCCTGTCGGCCCCTTTGCCGCTCCATCAGCGCCGGCAAAAAATGTGTCACTCCCGGCTTCTCGTTCATAGCTTCGCCCAACCGCGCCTCCACCATCGGCAAGTCCCGCGCGTCCGCCCCACTCAACAAATCCACCGCAGGCACCACAAACAACTCAAACGTCACCATCGTCGACACCGGATTCCCCGGCAGCCCAAATACAAATTTCTCTGCCGCACTTCCCGAATACCGCCGGCTTGCCCGGGCGGATCGCCACCGCATCAAAATAAAATTCCGTCTCCAGCTCCTTCAAAACCTTCTCCACCAGATCGTACTTCCCCATCGAAACTCCGCCCGACAAAACCAGCAAGTCCTCCTGCAATCCACGCCGGATCTTCGACGACAAATCGTCTTCGCGGTCCATCGCGTTCCCGAGCAACACAGGCTTCCCGCCCGCCAGCCGCACCTGTGCCGCGAGCGAAACGCTGTTGCTGTTTCGAATCTGAAATCGCCCCGGAATGCTGTCCACCGGCACAATCTCATCGCCCGTCGAAAGAATTGCCACGCGCGGCTTCTGCGCACATTTCAATTCCGCCGCGCCCACCTGCGCCGCCAGCGCCAGCTCCGCATAGCCCAGCTTGCATCCCCGGCGTCAAAAGAGTTTGCCCAGCGCGCGCCTCGCTTCCGCGCGGCACAAAATTTTGCCCAGTCACCGCCGCTCGTTCGAACCGCACTTCATCGCCATCGCGCTTCGTGTGTTCAATCATCACCACCGCATCCGCACCAGAGGGCACCGCCGCGCCCGTCATAATCTGCACGCAAGTCTCCGCCCACAATTCTTTCGTAACGCGGTCTCCGGCCTTAATTTCGCCCGTGCACTTCAGCGTCGCTCCCGACTTCGCATCTGCTGCAAACACCGCGTACCCGTCCCGCGTCGCCCGATTAAACGGCGGATACTCGCGATCCGTCTTCACCTCTTGTGCCAAGACAAATCCCAGCGCATCGCCTACGCGCACCTGCTCCGTCGCGCGCGGACCCTTCTTCGCTCTTAATTTGTTCGATGACTTTTTGCCGTGCTTCCTCGTAGCTCAACATGAGGCAAACTCGCTGAGCTTCAACCGACGCGATCTCTCGTTCTTCGTCCTTTACTTCCTATACCTCCTTTACCTCCTCTACTTCCTTTCCCTACAACCACCGCGCCAACAGAGTCCCCGCCGGCACGATCGTCGCATCCCTCTCCGGCCCCGTAGAAATCATCCCAATCTCCACCTGCAGAAAATCCCCAATAAACCGCAAATAATCCAGCGCCGCCTTCGGCAATTTCGCGCCGTCTTTCACGCCGTACGTCGTTTCGTTCCACCCCGGTAACGTTTTGTATTCCGGCACAACGTGCTCATACTCTTCCGCCAACGCCGGCATCTCTTTCAGCGCTTTACCCTTGTACTTATACCCCACGCAAACCTGAATCTCCCGCTGCGTATCAAAAACATCCAGTTTCGTCACCACCATCGAATCAATCCCATTGATCATTTTCGCGTAACGCAAAACCATCAAGATCCAGCCATCCGCAGCGCCTCGCCCGGCCCGTCACCGCTCCAAATTCTTTTCCCCGCTCGCGAACTTCCTGTCGCCTCCAGCTCCGGCATCTCCGTCGGAAACGGCCCGCCTCCCACGCGCGTCGTATACGCCTTCGAAATTCCCAGCACATTCTTGATTTTGGTCGGCGGCACTCCCATGCCCGTCGTCGCTCCTCCGGAAATCGCGCTCGACGATGTCACATACGGATACGTTCCATGGTCGATGTCCAGCATCGTCCCCTGCGCGCCTTCGAAGAGCACCGACTTCCCTTCATCCAGCGCGCGATTTACCAGCTCGGCGGTATCGCAAATATATCCGCGAATCTTTTCGCCCAGCTTCAGCGTCTCTTCCACCTCTTGCGAAAAATCAATGTCCGCGCCATACGCGCCTTTCGCTAGACGGTTTTTCTCCGCTACAACGCGCGCCGCTTTCTTCCGAAACAGCTCCGGCTCCAGCAAATCGCACATTCGCAAACCGCGCCGCGCCATTTTGTCTTCATAAGCCGGACCGATTCCGCGCGACGTGGTCCCAATCTTATCGGCGCCCCTCGCGCTTTCCGCCGCTTTGTCCAGCTCCCGATGATACGGAAAAATCAGATGCGCGCGATTGCTGACATGCAACCGCCCTTTCACATCAATCCCCGCCTTCGCCAAAGTCTCGATCTCCGCCACCAGCGCCGCTGGATCCACCACAACGCCGGTCCCAATCACCGCTTGTTGCTTCGGCCGCAAAATCCCGCAGGGTATCAGTTGCAGTACATACCGGTCCTTCCCAATAATGACCGTGTGCCCCGCATTGTGCCCGCCCGCCACGCGCGCAATATAATCAAAAGACCCCGCAAGGTAGTCCACCACCTTGCCTTTGCCTTCATCGCCCCACTGCGCGCCCACCACCACCACCGATTTCATGCAGGCTCTCTCCTCGACCACACTTCTTCGCGCTCTAATTCACTTCTTCGAAACTTCTTTGGAAAGCACCAGAAAACGGCAGGTTCTTATCGTAAGCTCGCCTAGCCCTCAACGCAAGCACGTGTCAGAGGTCTCCGCAGTCCGCAGTCTCATTGCATCCTGCTCCAAGCACGTTTATCCTGTGCGCTCACAAAGGAGCCTCGCCTCCATGCGAACACTTTCTCTTTACTTTTTACTCGCGTCTCTCGCAGCAGCGCCCGCGGCCCTGGGCCAGGACCCGGTATCCGTCAATTCCGGCGCCGTGAAAGTCGCATTTGAAAACGAACAGATTCGTGTCTTGCATGCGCGCTACGCCCCGCACCAGAAGATCGCCATGCATTCGCATCCTGCCCGTGTGGTCGTGTGCATCACGGACATGCACGTGCTTGTGACTTCCGCGAGCGGTGCGACGCAGGAACTGCGCAACAAAGCTGGGGATTCACGATGGTCTGGGCCGGTGACTCATTCCGTCGAAAATCTCGAGGACGCGCCGTTTGAGGTTGTTGAAGTCGAACTGAAAAACGCCGCCGCTGCCGCCGTCCCCGTTCCCCCGCCTGGCGGATCATCCGCTGCCTTGCCGGAGCCCGTTCCTGTCGAAAAGGAGCCTCACCATCACTTTGCTTTCCAGAACCAGTACGTCCGCGTCCTCGACGTCCTATTCCCTGCCGGCGAAGCCTCTTTGTACCACACGCACAGCAATGACAATATCGGCATTCCCCTCAGCGGAGACAAAACCCAATCCCAGCCCGCCGGCGGCGAATGGAGCGAAGTGCAGAACGTCAACCCCGGCAATGCCGGTTTTCGCAAGGCTCACGGACAGGCCTACACACATCGCGTGCGCAGCGCCGGAGCACTTCCGTTCCACGTGATCGACGTCGAAATCTTTCCCTAACGCTCGCGCTGGTTTTCTTGCTCGAAACGGTCGTCGCGTTCGCGATTCGCTTCAGGCGAGGCGATTCCGTTCAACGTCCGCCTTCTTCTAACTCTTCATATCTGAAACAGTCCAGCAGATGATCGTTCACCATCCCCGTCGCTTGCATGAAGGCATAGCAAATCGTCGACCCCACAAACCGAAACCCGCGCTTCTGCAAATCCTTGCTCACCGCATCCGATTCCGCGGTTTTCGCCGGCAGGCGTTTGTGCGTCTTCCAAGCATTCTGTTTTGGCTTGCCACCCACAAACTGCCAGATGTACTTGTCGAACGACCCAAACTCCTCCTGTACCTTCAAAAACGCCTGCGCATTCGAAATCGTCGCTGCAATCTTCAACCGGTTGCGAATAATCCCCGCATCCTTCAAGAGCTCGCGCACTTTCTTCTTGTCATACCGCGCTACCCTCTCCGCATCGAACCAGTCAAACACTTCCCGATATCGCACCCGCTTCTTCAACACCGTGTCCCAGCTCAACCCGGCCTGCGCCCCTTCCAAAATCAAAAGCTCAAATAACGCGCGGTCGTCGTGCAGCGGCACTCCCCACTCCTCATCATGATAGGGAATATTCAACTCACTCGTCGCCCAACGGCACCTTTTCAAGATCATCTATCCGGCCCTCATCTCGCAATTCTAATCCACCGCCCTTCTCGTCTTATCGGTTTCTTTCCCCAGCGTCGGCGGCACTTCAATATTTGTCATTGACTGCCGCCCTGAAGGGGAGAAGCTTGCCCGCTCAGAGTGCTGGCCACCCACACGACCACGAATATGGTATGATTTATCCAAAGAGCTAATCTATGAGATTACCTAAGAGCTTTATGGTCGATTCCGAGATCAACGAATACGTCGACTCCACCAAGGGCGGTCGCTCAGCAAGCGAGCGCGTCAACGAACTCCTTAAGCGCGCCATCCTCGAAGAGCAATACGATAGCCTGGAAGCGGAGGCCGCTGCTTTCTTCGCCGAAGCTCGTAGCTCTCGCCGCGAAACCCAGGCCTTCCAAAAGGCCGCCCTGCGCACCTTTGCCCGCGACTGACTCACCCATGCGGACCCTTAACCCACCTCTCGGCAGTTTCCCTAAACGCGGCGAACTCTATCTCGTGCAGCTCGATAAGCCGCGCCCGGCAATCATCCTCTCCGTGGACCAGCTCAATCGCCATGCCCTCGATGTTTGTGTTGTGGGTATCACCACCAAACAACACGCGAAATTTAGTCTGCGCGTTCCTCTTAAGGCGAAAGAGGGCGGCCTTGATTTCGACTGCTGGGCGAAATGCGATCAGGTCACTACCGTCGAAAAGAGCCTCTTGCACTATCCTCCGATCGGCGCTCTCTCGGCCGCCACCATGTCGCGCATCGAGGAACAAGTCCGCATCGCCCTCGGCCTGCTCTGACGTCCACGAAACCATCCGCAGCCACGTCCCTCTTCCCAGTCCAATTTGTCCGTTGAACAGATTCGGCCGCGGCGATACTATTGTTGGTAGGAAGAAATCTAGTTTGCGGCAGCCTCGGCTGCCGTTTTTCTTTTATGGCGGGCGGCTTCGCTTTGCGGGGATTCCCTCTTAGTTCTAATTTGCATGAGCTGGCCACGTCTTCGCAATCTGGATCCAATGCAACTCATTTAGAATCAACACTTGCACAAGTGCATCAAAACAAATCACTTTATCTATCTTTAGAATCAACACTTATGCAAAACATAGGGGGAGGGCTGGCACTTCAATTTCAGCAGAGTGATTCTTAGACCACCGCTGGCGACGGGAAACTAGCTGTGTGTTCAGGAGCTTAGGATGGAGTGAATGATGATCGTGTTCCCGCCGAGCAGCACCGGATCCGACGCCAGCTCGTCCGTCCACCGATCCGCTCGCCGCTTCTTGGGCGTCAGCATTGCCAGCAGCCGGATGAACGCCACCAGTGGCCAATATAGCCACTGATTCCCCTTCTTCCGGTCGCGGTAGACGCCTTGCATCGCAAATCCGTTTTTCTCAAGGTAATACCGAAGTTCGTTGTAGCCAATCGGGTTAGCGTGGACCGCAATCTCGTCCTTTCCCGCGCAATCGTAATGAATTTTGGCTTTGGACTGGTCGGAGAGCGGCTTGAAATGCGAGGTGTACCCGAACAGCAGCCACTTCAGCCGCTCCTCGATATTCATGATGTTCGGCACGCTGATTATCAAGTGCCCGCCTGGTTTCAACAATCGCCTGTACTCGCGGAATGCTTGGGGTGGCGAATCGATATGTTCGAGTCCATCCAACGATGTAATGTAGTCAAACGATTCCGAGGCGTACGGCAGCGTGCCTGCCAAGTCGCCGCGCCTGATCTCCACTCCATCCAGGCGGAACAACTCCGAATACAGGTCGCAGCACCGCACGTCAAATCCCTCTGCCAGCAAATCCTGCGCGAGCGCGCCTTCTCCTGCGGGACAATCCAGAATCACTCCGCGCGGCAGCGGTCGCAAAATCTTCAACACCGTCTCGTGAAGCCCTGGCCGCGACATCGCGATCGGCCCGCGGTCTCCCGCGAGCAGCGGTGGGTGATCCGCCGGTTTCACTGTTCGCGTTGTCGTTGCCGTAGTTTCTGCCGTAGCCAATCTATGCTCCTAAATTCCGATGCTCGCGCAAAAAGCAAAAGGCATGCCGTACTCAACTGTACGACATGCCCCCCGCGTTCTTTCTATCTTTTTGCTGCCAGTTTCACCCGGCGAATCAGCTCACGTGCCGATCCAGCGCCTTGGTGATTTGATCTTTGGGCAACGCGCCCACAATTTGTTCCACCACTTGCCCATTCTTGAATACCAACAGTGTCGGAATTCCGCGAATGTTATACCGTCCCGCCGAGTTCATCGCTTCATCGACGTTCAGCTTCATCACTTTCAGTTTGCCGGCATAATCATGCGCAATCTCGGCAACCGTTGGCGCCAGCATGTGGCAGGGACGGCACCACTCGGCCCAAAAATCAACCATCACCGGCTGACTGTTACTGGCCGTCAGCACTTCCGCTTCAAAATTTCCATCCGTCACTGCTTGGATATTATCAGCCATATCGTTTGTTCTCAACAGCTTGCCGCTAGGCCGCTGCTTCGCTCTCCTTTATCACCTCAATTAGATGTTGTGACGGACATTTGGTTTCGTCCCGCCTGCCTTGCACCCCGGACGGTTAGTGCCGCTTCATACACTTTTGCGTACTCCGCGGCTGGCGCCTTCCAGGAAAAATCCTTGGCCATTCCATTCAATTGGATGCGCTTCCAAATGCGCTCGTCGGTGCAATGATGCAAAGCTTGGCGTATCGCATTCATCATCGCCGTACCAGAATACTCGGCGAACTTGAAGCCTGTTCCTGTGCCATGCTCCAGATCGAATGGCTCAACCGTATCGTCCAGTCCGCCGGTGGCTCGCACAATCGGCACGGTACCATACTTCAAACTGTAGATTTGATTCAAGCCGCAAGGTTCGTAACGCGACGGCATCAAAAACATGTCGGCGCCGGCTTCGATCTTATGCGCGATTTCATTGTCATAGGCGATTTTCACTCCGGCTCGGCCCGGAAAAGTATCCGCCAACGCCTGAAACAATTCTTCGTACTTGCGTTCGCCGGTTCCAAGCACCACCAGCGAGAGCTCCTCTTTCATCATCTCGTACGCTTTCTCTGCGATCAAATCGAAGCCCTTCTGATCCGCGAACCGCGACACGATTCCAATCACGGGGCGAGCCGCGTGTTCCGGCGCAATGCCGAACAACTCCAACAAGGCTTGTTTGCAAACATGCTTTCCGCCCATGTCTTTTGCGGAATACTTCATGGGGATCAGCTTATCTTTGTCCGGGCTCCATGCGGAGTAATCGACACCGTTCAAGATGCCTATCAGCCGGTCCGAGCGGGTTCGCACCACGCCGTCCAGTCCGTATCCGTACTCGGGCGCCTGAATTTCCTGCGCGTACCGCTTGCTAACGGTTGTCAGAAAGTCCGAATAAACCAGACCCCCCTTCAGAAAATTAACTTTCCCGAAAAACTCCAGGCCGGCAGGATGGTACACGCTGAGAGGAATGCCGGCGCGTTCCAGAACATCCCTCGCGAAAAGCCCGTGATAGCCCATGTTGTGAATCGTGAAGACCACGGGAATATCTTTGACCGCTGGATCATCGCTGTACGAAGTGCGCAGCAGAACCGGCACCAATGCCGTCTGCCAGTCGTGGCAATGAATCACGTCCGCGGGCCAGACGTGCTTTACGATCTCGATAGCCGCGCGGCAAAATTCGCTGTACCGCTCCGCATTGTCTGGATAATCCCCGGCGCTCCCGCCATACAATCCGTCGCGATCGAAATATGCCGGGTCATCGACAAAAAAATACCGCACACCGGAAATCTGCGTGCCATCCAGAATAGAGGGAAACCTCAGACGATTCGCGAGTGGAATCGTCACGCTCGGCATCACCACGGCGCTCGCTTTTGTTCCCCGGTACCGCGGCAGCACCACAGCGACTGCATGGCCCTGGGCCACCAACGCTTTCGGCAGCGCCTCGATCACGTCCGCCAGGCCGCCTGTTTTCGAGAACGGCAGCCCTTCCGATGCTACAAAAAGAATTCTCACTTTTTTCTCTTCACTCGATTCCTTGGACGTCTTTCGCGTTCGTCTCTTTTTCAGCGCAGTCACGGGATTGAACGCTTCGCGCTCATTATTTTACGCTACTGGACCCAATTCACGACGTCAAGACGCAACCGCACGAGATGATGTGCGGCGGGTGCTTCCTGTTACACTTTCGGCGCATGGCTCGTCAACGTCTCGGCCAACATTTTCTTACAGATGCCGGCTGGCGCGAACAAATCGCGCGCGCCGTCGGTGTTTCACCGCACTCGAGCGTGGGCTCAGCGAGTGCGCAGGATCAACCCTACTGCTGGATTGAAGTCGGCGCAGGCCACGGTGAAATGACCGAGCATCTCGCTTCCGCTGGTGCGCCCGTTTACGCAATCGAACTGGATGCAATGCTCCTGGCGCGCCTCCAGCGACTCACGAAAAAATTCCCGAATCTCACGGTCGTTCCCGGCGATGTGCTGGAAACCGATCTCGCCGCCCTTGCTGCTGGACGCCGCATCCGTCTCTATGGAAATTTGCCGTACTACATTACTTCGCCGATTTTGCATCATTGTTTTACTTTCGCGGATCAGATCGACGAAATTCACATCGTCATTCAGGAGGAAGTCGCTCTACGCCTCACTGCAAAACCAGGGACCAAGGAGTTCGGCTATCTGTCCGTCGTCACACAACTCTTTACTCGCCCGGAGTTCGTGCTGCGCATTCCCCGCACTGCATTCAGCCCTCCGCCGGAAGTCGGCTCCGCACTCGTAACGCTTCGCCTTCCCGGCGAACGCGCAAAGTTGGCGCTCCCCGATGAACTAGCCTTCCTGGATTTTGTGAAAGTGTGTTTTGCCCAGAAACGCAAGACGCTGGTGAACAACTTGCGGCCGGTCGCGAAACCGGATCGCGTGCGGGAGGCCCTCGCTGAACAGCGTCTCCGGCCAGACGCGCGCGGAGAGCAGCTTTCCGTCGCCCAGTTCGCCGCGCTTCACGCTTCCCTGACGGTTGCGCGCTAACTCTTTTCGCCGTCCTTCTTTTGCGCCGCAATCAAGCGGTCGGGATAATCGCTCATCATGCCATCCACGCCGGCGGCCATGAGCAGCCGGATGTGCGCCGGGTGATTCACCGTCCAGCACACGACTTGCAAATCTTTTTTGCGGGCTTCGGCAAGCATCGTCGGAGTCACCAGGTCGCCACGCGCGACGAGCTGTCGCGCGCCAACATCCAGCGCGGATTTCAAGGGATCGGCGAGCTGCCCGTCATACAAAACGCCAGTCATGAGCGTCGGCTCGATCTTCCGCAAATTGGCCAGAATCGAAGGATCAAAGGAAATCACCACCACGCGCGCCACTTCTCCAGACTCTCGCAGCGCGCCGATCAACGCGTGCTCGCCGCCCCAGGAGCCGCTGGGCTTCAATTCCAAATAAAATACGACGTCGTTCTTTTTGCAAAACTCCAGAATTTCTTCGAGAGTCGGAATCCGTTCTCCCGCGTATTCGCTGCCGAACCACGAACCCGCGTCCAGCCGCCGCAGCACGGCGAGCGTTTGATCGTGCACTTTGCCCTGGCCGTTGGTCGTGCGGTCCACGCTGTCGTCATGAATGGCGACGAAGCGCGCGTCGCGGGAAAGCTGCAAATCCGTTTCAATGAAGGTGGCTCCCAAAGCCACGGCCTTCTTGAACGCGGCCAGCGTATTTTCCGGGGCGTGCCCGGAAGCTCCGCGATGCCCGATGATCAACACTTCGCTACTCTCTCCCGAGTGGCCATGCTTGAGCCAGCTCTTCTTTGCTGTACGAATCGGATCCGCGCGACTTCCAATTTACGTGGGCAAAAGAATCCCGTTTTTGTATGCTAACACCTGCATCCCTGCAAAGGGCTATGCACCCCCTCCCTATGCATCTTGAATCTAACCAATAGAGGTCGCTCCAACTCACGTGAGGAGTAGATTATGAAAAAAGAACTCAGGGCCATCTTCACCGCGATTCTGCTGGCCGCGTTTTTTTCAACTGTTCCATACGCCTCAGCCACGTCTGTGCAGAAATCCAAGAACCAAGGTGAACCGAAGACAGAGAAGCAATTAATTCGCGAAGTGCGTCACGAGCTGGTCATGCTGCCTTACTACAGCGTTTTCGACAATTTGTCTTACAAGGTGGAAGGAGACAAGGTAACACTGGAAGGACAGGTCGTGCGCCCCACGCTAAAGTCCGACGCCGAAGCTGTTGTAAAGCACATCGAGGGAATAGGGTCCGTCGTGAACAATATTGAAGTGCTGCCGTTGTCGCCCATGGATGATGAATTGCGCAGGGCCGTCTACCGGGCGGTTTATGGAGATACGGGGCTTTCGCGTTATGGTTTTTCAGCAGTACCGTCGATTCACATCATCGTGAAAAATGGAAATGTCACACTGGAAGGCGCAGTCGACAACGAATCGGATAAGAACCTGGCGAATCTTCGCGCCAACCAGGTTCCCAATGTTTTTTCGGTGAAAAACAATCTCAGAGTCGTGGGCACTGACAAATAAATCAAGGACTAACGCAGGGAAATGCTAGGCCACGCCGGCGGCTCCGCTCCTCAGTAATTGCCTGGAAATGCGCCGCGCGGTTTCCTTGAGTGCGTCGGCTATCTTGGGAAGGTTTTCTTCGTCTACTTGCGTGAGGGTGCCGCTGACACCAAGCGCGGCCGTCACGTTTCCTTCGGCGTCAAAAATTGGGGCGCCGAGGCATCTTGCGCCGAGGCTGTTCTCTTCGTCGTCGACCGCATGGCCTTGCTCGCGCACGAGCTCCAAATCGGCGAACAGACGCGATGCCGTGTGGATTGTTTTCGGCGTGCGTTTTTTCAGTCCTTGCTGGCGCACAATGGCTTCCAGCTCCTGTTTCGGCAGCCACGCTAGAAGCGCTTTCCCTACACTCGTGGAATGCAAGTACATTCTGCGGCCAACCCAGGTATTCACTTTGAAGAACCCCGGGGCTTCGACTTTTTCGATGTAGACGGCCTCGCCCTGATCCAAGACGGCAAGATGCGCGGTCAAGTGTACGCGTTCCACGAGCGACCGCATGAATGGCAGGGCCACGTCCGCGATGTCCAGATTTGACTGTGCGTCCCCACCGAGGCTGAGAATTTTCAGGCCCAGCCTGTAACGGCCAGAAGCCGCGTCGCGGCGGAGGTATCCGCGCCGTTCCAAAGTCCGCAAAATGTAACTGGCCGAGCTTTTGGGGATAGCGAGCTTGTGGCTGATTTCGGAATTGGTAAGTCCATCGCGGCGATGCGCGACGAGTTCAAGGATGTTGAGCGCACGTTCGACGGCGGTCGCGGGGCTCGAATCAGTTCCAGCCATCGGGCATCTCCCTGAATCCTTCAGATTGATTCTGTCCCAAGTATAGAATATGTGTTCAGGCTATTGAACGGTGTTTTAGACGGACGAAGCATGGTTGGCAAACGAGTACGCAACTTGAACATATGTTCAACATATTGAACTGCGATACCTGCTGAGGAAATTACTCATCCCTGGTGTGCAAATTCCTATCGTTTCCTGGCGCTCGGGGTTCACGGCTTTTTCGCGGCTGCTAGCACGTTTTCTATGTGCTTGAGCATACGGCGGTTACAAAAGTGCAAAAACTCACCAGTGGCCTTCGAATTGCCCATCTTCCAGAACGTCCGAAGCCCATTCGAACACGCGCAAGAGGATTGAGAGAAATCATGGCGACTGCAACGACAAAACCGACCCCGGCGACCGCGGTTCTGCCCTTCTCGAATCGCGTCGTGTCCGTTAACGCTGTGCCAGAGGAGTTCGATTTGGAAAGCGGCCTGCCAGCAGGATTTCTCGAGTTCCTGGCACCGCTTCATGCGGCGCTCACTTTGGGGCAGCGAGCGCTGATCGCACGGCGCGAACGTGCTCTCGCCGAGTCGCACGCGGGCAAATTGCCGGGTTATCTTCCGCCGTCCGTGGCGACTACCAATTCCTGGCGCATCGAGTTGCCGGCGTGGTGCGCGGATCAGCGCAACCAGATGACCGGCCCCGCCGATGACGCCGAACTCGTCGTCAAAATGCTGAATTCCGGAGCCCCGGGGGTGATGCTCGATCTCGAAGACTCCTGCGCGAACTCCTGGGAAAACACGATCTGCGGGATTGAAAACATTCTGGATGCACTTGCCGGACGATTGACCTATTTCGACAGAAAGCGGAAGAAGACGGTCGAGATTTTGCCGAGCAAAACCGTGATTTTCACGCGGCCGCGCGGATTGCATCTGCACCAGGACGGAGTCCTTCCGGGGGAACTGTTACCTGCATCGCTGTTCGACGTGGCGATGGTCGCGTATCAAGTGGATTTCAGGGAGTTGCGGCATCCGCTGTGTTTCTACATTCCGAAATCAGAGTCCGCTGACGAAGCGCTGTGGTGGCGCGATCTTTTCCAGATGATTGAGAGGGCGAAGGGTCTTCCCAAGGGCTCCATCAAGTGCATGGCGCTGGTGGAATCGCATCCACTGGCCTATCAGATGGAAGAGTTTGCATGGAATCTTCGCGAGCACATTGTGGGTTTGAATCTCGGCCGATGGGACTACATGGCGAGCCTGATTCATTTTAATCTTGAAAATCCGGAGTGGGTGCTTCCCGACCGCAACACGATTCCGCACAGCGTGGCGTTTTTCCAGAATTTGCGCGAACTGATGCCGGAAATATGTCATAAGCACGGCATGCTCGCGATCGGCGGGATGACCGCGCTGTACCCGAGCCGTGAAGACGCCGAACTCAATGCGAGGGCTTTGAAGGTGCTCGCGGAAGACAAGAAAAACGAGTCGGCATCGCTGATGGATGGCGCCTGGACCGGCCATCCCGACCAAAATGCAATCGCCGTTACGCAATTCCCAGCGCCGAATCAGCTGAGTGGACGGCCACAAACTCAAAATGCGCATCCGAATTTGCGGCCGCTTCCGACAGGAGTCGGGAAGCGCACTCTCGCTGGAACGCGAGCGGCGGTTCGAACCGTGATTCGGTATCGGAACGGCGTGCTGAACGGAAAGGGCGCGAGTCTCCTGGATGGCTACATGGAGGACCTGGCGACCGATCGCATCTATCGTCTGATGATAGCGCAGCGTTTGAATCATTCGAGCGGCGTGGAGATTCTTGATGAGACTGGCGCCGCTGTTCGCCATACTCCGGAATTGATCAGCCGGCTCTTTGATGAAGAGCTTGCACGGCTGCTCGGCGAGCCCGCAAACGCAAACAATGCCGCTGCGGCGGCTTCTCTGCGCGAGGCGCGCGACTTGAGCGAGGAAATGATCCGGAGGCACCAGTTCAATCCGGCTTAGTGCAGCGTGCATTCCAATCTTCCTGAGTGGGTACTCACGGATTTAGGCAGAGAATTTTCGCAAGGAGACGCACATGTCATCGAATGGAACGAACGGCGCCAACGGCAAAACAAATCATTCGCACGCGGACTGGAGCAGCAACGCCCGGTGGGCGGGCATCACGCGTCCGTATTCGTATGATGATGTTCTGCGGCTGCGCGGGACGATCCAGATTGAGTACACGCTTGCGCGGCTCGGCGCGGAGCGGCTATGGAACTTGATGCACAGCGAGCCGTACGTTCCTGCGCTCGGCGCGATCACCGGCAACCAAGCCATTGAAATGGTGCAGGCCGGACTCGCAGCGATTTACGGCTCGGGCTGGCAGGTGGCGGCGGACGGGAACACCGCCGGCGATGTTTACCCCGACCAGAGCTTGTATCCGTGCGATTCCGCCCCGAACCTTGTGAAGCGCATCAACCGGGCGCTGCTCCGTGCGGACCAGATTGAGTCCGCCGAAGGGAAGCGGAGTGGAACGTATTGGTTTGCGCCCATCGTGGCGGACGCGGAAGCTGGTTTCGGCGGCTCGCTGAACGCGTACGAACTGATGAAATCGATGATTGAAGCGGGAGCGGCGGGCGTTCACTTTGAAGACCAGCTCTCTTCCGCGAAAAAATGCGGGCACTTGGGCGGGAAAGTGGTTGTGCCGACGAGAGAATTCATCGAGAAGCTGACGGCGGCGCGGCTGGCTGCGGACGTTTGCGGCGTGCCGACGATTCTCATCGCGCGAACGGATGCGAACTCGGCCGGTTTGCTGCTATCGGATGCAGATCCGCGCGACCGTGAGTTCATCTACGGGGAGCGAACGCCGGAAGGGTTCTATCAATTTCACGGAGGGATTGAAGCGGCGATTGCGCGCGGCATCGCGTACGCACCGTACGCGGACGTGCTGTGGTGCGAAACGTCGACACCCGACCTTGGCGAGGCGAAAAAATTCGCAGACGCCATTCATGCGAAATTTCCGGACAAGCTGCTGGCGTACAACTGTTCGCCGTCGTTCAACTGGAAGAAGAAGCTGGACGACGTAACGATTGCGAATTTCCAGCAAGAGCTGGGGAAGATGGGCTACAAGTTCCAGTTTGTGACGCTGGCCGGATTCCACGCGCTGAACATGTCAATGTTCCATCTGGCGCGCGGCTATGCGCAGGCCGGAATGACAGCGTACTCGAAACTCCAGCAAGAGGAGTTCGCGGCACAGGAGTTAGGGTACCGGGCCGTGACGCATCAGCGATTCGTGGGCACGGGATACTTTGACGAAATTGCCCAGGTGATTTCGGGTGGCGCATCGTCGACGACGGCGCTGGCCGGTTCGACGGAGGCCGCGCAATTCCATCTTGCTGACAACGGGAACGGCACGCAGGTTTCTACTGCGCCCACCTCTCACGCTTAAATCTCGATATTGGTTCTATCTTCGCAAGAAGATGCGCAGGGGCCGGATTCGGCCCCTTTCGCATTTTCAGGCCCGGCGCGATTCCGAATCCGCTGGAGTCGTTAGTTCGTGCCGCGGGCAGTTGCGGCAGGCGTGGGCTACGCGGTTAGACCAACGCCGCCGCAAAGTTTGCTTTCATACAGAAAATAATTTAATGGTCAAAAGCGGATAGCTTTCGCCATGTGCTTTGCCATAAATTGGCCCGGAGAAGGTGAGAGCTACCGCGACAAAGAGGATTTCTATGAGAGCTGTGCGTTCATCAAGCGAAAATGTGATTACGGTTGAAGAGAGAATCGACGCACTGGATTGGAAAGCCGCGGAAGAGTCGCTTTCCGCGCGGGGGTATGCCGTAACCGAACCGCTGCTTACGGCGGAGGAATGCGCGGGACTGGTTGCGCTTTATAAGGAGGAAAGCCGGTTTCGCAGCCACATCATCATGGAGCGGTTCCGGTTTGGGCTTGGGGATTACAAATACTTCGACAATCCATTGCCGCAGACCGTCTTGAGCGTTCGCACTTCGGCATATCCACAATTGGCGCGAATCGCGAATCATTGGGCCGTGGCGCTTGGCGAGACCGGTGCTAAATATCCTCTTGATCACGCCGCTTTTCTAACGATTTGTCACAAGACCGGCCAGAGAAAGCCCACGCCGCTGATGCTTCACTATGAAGCAGGCGGATTCAACTGTTTGCATCAGGATCTCTATGGAGAGGTTAGTTTTCCGCTGCAAATGGTGTTCCTGCTGGGGCAAGCGGGGCGCGAATGGGAAGGCGGCGAATTCATTTTGGTGGAGCAGCAGCCGCGGGCGCAATCGAAGGCCGAGGTGGTCAGCGGAAATCAAGGGCAGGCAATTATTTTTACAACTCGACATCGGCCAGTGAAAGGTGCGCGAGGCTTCTACCGCGTCGACCTGCGGCACGGGGTAAGCCGCGTGCTTCGCGGCACGCGGTACACTTTGGGGATTATTTTCCACGACGCGAAGTAAGACGGGACCAAGGTATAATTTCGGTCATGCATATGGATCGCCATTTCCACAAATTGTGTTTGCTCGGAATTTTCTGCGTACTTCTTGCTGCGCCGGCCGTTGCGCAAGAGGCGAACTGGGAACATGAACTCGCGGCGTGGCGCGCACAGCATGTCGCCGATCTTTTGAAGCCCGCGGGCTGGCTTTCGCTCACCGGCCTCGAATGGCTGAAGCCAGGCGACAACACTTTTGGCACTGCAGCCGATAACAGGCTTCGGCTTGCGGGGAACGGCGCGGCGCACATCGGAATTCTTCAGCTTGAAGGCAACACCGTCAAACTTCTTCCGCCTCCAAGCGGGTTTCCGCCGGATTTGCGAGTGGGGGATGCTCCGGCGAAGGCCCAGATTATTCCTGTAGACGCCAACGATGACAAGAACGCCCCGCACCTCACGGTAGGCACGCTCAACATGTACGTCATCCGGCGCGAAGCCCGGTATGCGCTGCGGGTGAAGGACTCGAAATCGCCGACGCTGGTCGGATTCCACGGATTGAACTGGTACGACCCAGACATAAAATATCGCGTTAAGGCGAAATGGATGCCGTACAATCCGCCGAAGTCGGTTACGTTGGCTACACTGGCGGGGACGACGTATGCGCAGCCGGTTCCGGGCGTGGCCGAATTTGTATTGGCCGGAAAAACGTACCGACTGGAACCGGTGCTGGAAGACCCGGCCTCGCCGCAGCTATTTTTCATTCTGCGTGACGCTACTAGTTCGAAGACGACGTATCCCGCTTGCAGGTTTCTCTATACCGTTCTGCCGAGCAACGGACTGGATAAGCCGGGTGAACTGTGGCTCGATTTGAATCGCCTGGAGAATCCCCCGTGCGCATACACGGCGTTTGCCACGTGTCCGCTGCCGCCACCGCAGAACCGGCTCCGCATCGCGTTGCCGGTTGGGGAAAAGCGATACCACGACTGAGAGTTTTGATCGTTAGAGCAGACATCCGAAGGAAAGAGGGCACGATGTAGCGTGCCCCTGCGGATGAATGCGGGGCAGCACCGCGAAGGGGATTGGAATTTGGCAGTGAACTGGCGGAGAATAAAAGCTGCCTACCAACCATGACACCTCCCGAGGCCAATTCAGCTGGAAGAGGAAATAACGAAACAAGCGCCCGCGAGAAGCTCATCACACTGCGCCTCGCATTGCTCCGTGTTCACAAGACACTGCTGGACATGGAGCGCCGCGAATACGAACGCGCCAATGGGAAAGTGACCGTAGGAGAGCTTTTCCGGCTGGTCATCGATCACCAGCAGTTTGGATGGCTTCACAACATTTCAGAATTTGTAGTGCGTCTCGACGAAACTCTTGCGGGTGAAAATCCCGTTACACCGGAAGACACTCGCACCGCCATCTCTCTCGCTCGCAAAATGTTTGCGCCGTCAGAATCGGGCGACGCTTTCCAGAAAAAATATTTTGATGCAATTCAATCGGACCCCGCGGTCGTGATCGACCACGCGGAGCTGGCGCGGCTTTTTAACAACGAGCCGCCCGACGCAAGTTCGCTGTAAGCCGTGGATCGCCATTCCATCAAATTGCGCCGCATTACCCGGAAGGAGCTTCCCTGCGACACGCTGGAGCTTGCGAGATTTCTCATCGGCAAGATCGTTGTTCACGATTTGCCGGAGGGACGGCTCAGCGGGCGGATTGTGGAAGCGGAAGGCTATCCGCCAGGAGATCCCGCTGGGCACCATTTTCGAGGGCCGACGCGGCGGAACCGGTCGCTTTTTCTGCGGCATGGGCATGTGTATGTGTATTTCAATTACGGCATGCACTTCATGCTGAACATTTCCAGCGAACGCGCAGGCATCGGAGGAGGTGTATTGATTCGCGCGATTGAGCCTCTCGAAGGAATCGAGATTATGCAGCGTCACAGAAAGAGCATTGAGCTTCTGAATCTGACGCGCGGTCCTGGGCGGCTTGCCGCAGCGCTACGAATCGACCGAAGCCTCGATGGGCTGGACCTCTTTTCGCGTGGTCCACTGTGGCTCGGCGTGGCGGTCTCTCCCAGGATTTTGCAGCGCAGGGCCGCTGAGGACGATCGCGTTGGCACCACGGTGCGCATTGGGATCACACGTGCGGCTGAACGGTTATTTCGCTTTTACGAACGCGGCAACCCATTCGTAAGCGGCCCGAAGCGGCTGCTTCATACCTCACCAAAAAAAAATGCACACGAAGGATTGAGACGAACAGCGTCTGGCAGTTGGGAATTCTGCTTGAGCTGAGAGTTCGGCGGACGTAATGGGCTAGTCGCCGCAGGCGTATTGCGCTTGGGAACCTATGGAGAGGATCTCAGCTCTCTGCTTCGACTTGCTGGTTTTTGGCATTTGCGACCTTGCCACGCTCGATGCTGCTCGCTGTTGCTTCTGCCTCATGCGGTCGCGAAGGCCGTCCCGGAGCCGCCTGTGCGCGCGGAAGAGGCGCAGGCGCACGGCCACGGTTGAAATCCCGAGGCGGGCCGCCACTTCGTGCGTGGAATATTGCAAGACATCACGCAGCAGACAGATTTGGCGCAAGTCCGGCGCAAGCCGCGCGATGGCGGCTGCAATCAGTGCACGCGATTCCCGCCGCGCGTAGAGCTCTTCAGGATTATCCGTGCGCGCCGCCAGCCGGCTACCGAAGGTTTCCTCGGGAGCGACTGCAGGCTCCTCGAGCGAGATGTATTTCCCTTCCCGGCGCTGGCGGATCAGGTCGATGGAAGCATTGGTGGTAATCCGCGAGACCCAGGCGTGGAGGTCGTCCTTTCCTTCGTACTTGCTGACCTGCAAACTGGTTGAGGCGTGAAAATGCCTTCAGGAGGGCTTCTTGACGGGCGTCCTCGGCATCCGCGGAGTTTCCCGTCAAACGTAAGGCGCGCCGGTAAAGACCCGGAGCATAGGGCAGGACCATCTCGGCAAACGCATCGCCATTACCTAGTCGAGCGTCCGCCAGAATTTTGCGCTTGGCGGCAGCAGAGGTGTTTAGGGCGTTTGTCGGCTTAAAACTATACCTCTCCAAGGCTACAGTTGCAGTGCTCATAGCACTGCCGAGAGTCGCACCTCGAGCGCCAGCGAGCGGAGCGGTTAAAATATTGAAAACAATGGAATAAGGAAAAAATCGCGCCGGCGACCGGCGCCATGGACCGTCCGAGTGTGGGACAAAGCGTCCCGTTTCCGGTCAGTTAGTCTTGCAGTGGTTTCCCGCGAATGTGATTCTTAAGACTGAAGACCAACTGGACTTGGGAAATATCAGATTGTCACGCGGGGCCTGCCTGATGGGCTCACAAGTCCGGCGAGGTGGAACTAGGCCTTTGAGTATTGAACTGGTCTGGCATAGACTCGCGGCAACTTTCCGGAGGTCCACAGATGCAAACGACTCGAAGAACCTTTCTTGGAGCAGTGGGTGCGGCGGCGGCGCTCGGAGTGGTTGGAGAGACGACCGTTTCCGCAGGGTCGAGCACCGTCCCGCCCGAACCGAAGATCCCGGCCGCCGCGGGAGAAAAGCAACTGTTTTGGGTGGCGGCCTCGACTCCGTGCGACAAGAATCTGAATTTCGATCCGGAACTGTATAAGGACCTATTGGCTTACCTGAAAGAAAAAGGGGCCGATGGAGTGGTGGTGCTCGGCACTACAGGTGAGTTTCCTTCGTTTTCGGTTGAGGAGCGCAAGAAAATTGCCGAAACCGCTTTCAAGCACAGGAATGGATTGAATCTTATTGTTTCGCCCGGCACGGCTAATTTTCCAGAGACGCTCGAACTGTCGAAGCACGCGCAGGACAACGGCGCGGACGGCTTGTTGATCGTTCCGCCCTTCTATTACAAACATCCACGGTTGGAAGGTTTGACGAAATATTTCTCGCTGATTTTTGAAAAAGTGACGATCCCGATCAATCTGTATCACATTCCGTTTGCGACGGGCATCCCCATTTCGCTCGATCTGATGCACAGCCTGGAAAAATATCCGAACCTTGCGGGAATAAAGGATTCGAGCTCGGATGAAGAGGAGTACCACAAATTTGTCGCGGAATTTCCCAAGCTCAACATGCGAACGGGGACGACGCACAACTTGAAATACGCCATGGACAATGGAATGGGCGCGATTCTGGCCGAGGGCAACAATTTCACGGCGCGCATTGCGGCGGTGTTTGCGGCGAAACGCGCGGGAAAGGACTTCGCCGAGCCACTGGCAAAATTGGAGACGGCGCTTAAGTTGCTGCGAGCGGGCGGCGTGGATGAATACGGGCCGATGAAATATGCGCTCAGCCTGCAAATGGGGACGCGACAGTTTTACCAGCGGCCGCCAAATTCCGACGTTACTGAAGAACAGAAGTCGAAAATCAAGGAAGCTTTGGAAGAAATCAAGAAAATGGGTTGAGCGCTGTGCCTGAAAGCGTTCGAGTTTTGCGGAGGAGTGGCGATGCTACGCGGGAGAACGAGCAGGCGGAGACTGGGAATTTTGTGGGTAAGCGGAGCGCTCGCCTTGCTGCCCGCGCAAACTTCGGCGCAGTATCGCGCGAAGGATACGGAGTGGCCAAGTTATGCGGCGGATCTGGCGGGTACGCGCTATCGTCCGCTGGAGCAGATCAACGCCTCGAATTTCAACAACATGGAAATCGCATGGCGTATTAAAACGGATAATTTCGGCAACCGGCCCGAATACAAGCTCGAGGGCACTCCGCTGATGGTCAATGATGTTCTGTATGCGACCGCGGGATCGCGGCGCGCCGTGATTGCTCTGGATGCGGCCACCGGCGAGTTGCTGTGGATCCACGGCGAACATGAAGGCGCACGCGGCGGGGCCGCTCCCCGGCAACTTTCGGGGCGTGGTTTGGCTTACTGGTCCGACGGAAAGGAAGAGCGAATTTTCTATGTGACGCCGGGCTACCGGCTCATCTGTTTGAATGCGAAAACCGGCATGTTGGTTGCGACCTTTGGAAACGGCGGCGCGCTAGACTTGAAGCTCGATGACGATCAGACGATCTTTCCAGATTTGACGACGGGAGAAATTGGAATTCAGTCCGCACCGGTGGTGGCCAAAGACACGGTGATCGTGGGAGCAGCGTTCCGCGAGGGAATGACGCCGAAAAGCATGAAGAACAATAAGGGCTACGTGCGCGGATTCGACGTGCGCACAGGCAAGCGGCTTTGGATTTTTCACACCATCCCGAAGAAAGGCGAGTTTGGTTACGAGACCTGGCTGAACGACTCCGCGGAGTACACGGGAAACACGGGAGTGTGGACGCAAATCACGGTGGATGAGCAACTCGGGCTGGTCTATCTGCCGGTCGAATCACCCACGAGCGATTACTACGGAGGGCAACGCCCGGGAAACAATCTGTTCGGCGAGAGCTTGGTATGCGTGGATTTGAAAACCGGACAGCGGAAGTGGCACTTCCAACTGGTCCATCATCCAATATGGGACATGGACATTTCGTCGGCGCCGATCCTCGCGGACATTGTGGTCGACGGCAAGCCGATCAAAGCGGTAGCACAGCCATCGAAGCAAGGATTCCTTTATGTGTTCGATCGCATCACTGGGAAACCGGTGTGGCCCATCGAAGAGCAAAAGGTCGAAGCGGGTAACGTGCCGGGTGAGTGGTATTCGCGGACGCAGCCGATCCCCACGAAGCCACCGGCGTATAGCCGCAATGGAGTGTCCATCGACGATTTGATCGACTTCATCCCGGAGCTGCACGAGCAGGCAAAGGCTATTGCTTCCAAATACCACTTGGGCCCTGTGTTTACTCCGCCCGTTGAGAGCAAAGCGGACGGCCCGCTTGGGACTCTCACTCTGGGAACGGCGTCCGGCGGAACGAACTGGCCAGGCGGATCGTACGATCCCGAGAAGCACGTCGTGTATGTGTACGCTTGCAACGCATGCGTGGAGCCGATTGGACTTGTTCCCGCGCCGAAGGACGTGTCCGACTTGAATTACATCGCGGGCGTCGCCGGACACGAGGTAAGCATCCTGAGAGGGCCGGGCGAAAATGCCGGCGCGGATTCGCCGATGCCACCGAAGAAAGCAGCAGCAAGTTCGTACGTGCGGATGAACGTGGACGGGCTGCCGTTGATCAAGCCGCCTTACGGAACGATTACCGCGATCGGCCTGGACGAAGGGAAGATTCTTTGGCAGATCGCGCACGGGGAAACGCCGGACGTGGTGCGAAATTATCCGGCGTTTAAGGAAAGGAACATTCCGCGGACCGGGCAGCAAACGTACAACATCGGAACGCTGGTCACAAAGACGCTGGTGATCGCGGGCGAGGGGCAAGTGACGACGACCGCGGACCATCCACGGGGAGCGATGCTGCGCGCGTATGACAAAGCCACTGGGAAAGAGGTGGGTGCCGTATACATGCCGGCGCCACAAAGTGGGTCGCCAATGACGTACATGGTGAAGGGCAAGCAGTACATCGTGGTGGCGGTGAGCGGCGGGCCTTATTCGGGTGAATACATCGCATACTCACTGCCCGCGCCGGGAGAATAATCTGAGTCGACGCGCGAAGCTTTTGAGCGGATCGCTGGCGTTGATGGTTGCAGTTGCTGTTGACGCTTCTTACAGGACGCCGCGCGCACAGGAACCAGCGCCAGCGGAAACGCGCTCGGTGTGGGACGGCGTTTTTACGGAAGAACAGGCAAAGCGCGGCGAGGCGCTCTACCAGAAGGAATGCAAGAGCTGCCACGGCGAAACGCTCGCTGGAGGTGAATCGGCGCCTCCGCTGACCGGTGGCGCGTTCCTGTCAAACTGGAATGGACTGACTCTGGGCGATTTGTTCGAGCGAATACGCAAGACCATGCCGCAAAATTCTCCTGGAAAGTTGAACCGACAGCAGAACGCGGACATTCTCGCGTACACATTGAACGCCAATAAATTCCCAGCGGGAAAAACGGAACTATCGCGGCAGACGGAGTTCTTGAAAGAAATTCGCTTTGAAGCCATGAAACCGGCGCCGAAGAAGTAGTCAGGGACTGGCCAAGCGCTTGTCGCCGCGGCCGAAGGGACGGACTGCAAAATTCACCTACGGAGGTTCGAATCATGCAAGGCAGAAAGCTGATGATTCTCGCGATTGTAATTGTGGCGGCGTTAGCCGGGTATGTCGCAGGGTATGCGGCAAGACCAAATCCACAAGAGGTCTTGAGCGGGCACATTGACAATTTTTCGCTGGTTCCGAGCGCGGCGGCTCAGGAAAATAAACAGGAGAATAAGCCCGAAGTAATGCCCTTCGGTTTCAACTCGCCGCGCGCTCCAGCGCTGGCGCCCGACGCGCCTCCCATCACCTACTGGAACATAGACGACATAAAGAAGGCGCATGCCGAAATGGCGGAGAAGGCGGCAAAGCTGGTCGCGCAGGCCGGCAGTGGCAGTTCGCAATCGATCGGGGGCGGGCCGGTGCATATTCAGACGCGCAATTTCAGCATGTTCATGCTGTACCGCATGCATCGTGAGCAGCCGGTGCTGAGCTTGACGAAGGTGAACAGTGTTTGGGACGACGCGGAAATGCACGCGGGAGCCTACGATTTCTACGTGATCACCGGCGGCACAGGCGAGATGATTGTGGGCGGAAAAATCGCCAACCGGCAGAATCTGATGGATAAAGATGGTCCCGTGCCGGGCGAGTATCGCGGGCAACCGATCATCGGAGGGCAAACATTTAAGGTGAAAGCGGGTGACTGGCTGCTGATTCCGCCGGACATGCCGCACCAGCCGAAGCCCGATGCCGGCGGATTCAGCTACTTTATTATGAAAATCAATGTGGGGATTTATCCCTGGAGCCTGGTTCGGTAAGACGGGGATTGCGCATTATTGTTGGGCGTGTCTTTTGGCGTCCGGGGCGAGATTTTCATAGACCTTGCCGCCCTTCATGACGAACACCACGCGGCGAGCAGCGGTGACATCGTGAAGAGGGTCGCCGTCCATGGCGATGATATCCGCGTTCATTCCGGGCACGATGGCGCCAATTTTGTCCTGCAGGCCCAAGGATTCAGCGGAGATCGAGGTGGCGGACATAACCGCGGCCATGGGGTCCTGACCACCATCGCGCACGCGCACGATGAATTCTTCCTCGTTGCGTCCGTGCGCGCCCGCGACGGCATCGGTGCCGTAAACAATCTTCAGGTCTTTGTGCTTCAGCGCTCTTTTGAAAGTGTCGAGGACGATGGCGATTCCCTTCTCCATGAAGGCGAAGCCTTGTTCGTTGTAATTGCCGATGCCGAGGAATTTTTCCTTGTTTTCGAGATAGTTTTGGAGCACCAGGCCGATGTTGGGATCGTAGTAGGTGCCGTGCTGGGCCATGAGGGCAAATACTTCGTCGGTGACATAGGCGCCGTGCTCGATCGTCGTGCAGCCTGCGAGCGTCGCAGCCTTCGCGGATTCCGCAGAGTGCGCGTGAACCATCGTGCGCAGGCCGAGGGACTTGGCTTCGCCGCAGGCAGCAGCAAGTTGGTCGTCCGTCATGGTCTGAGTGCCGCCCTCGCGTATGCTTTTTGAAGCGAAAAGTTTGATGAAGTCCGCGCCTTGTTGTTTTCTTTCGCGGACCAGTTCGCGGAGTTTTTCGGGCGGGCCGCTCTTCTCGTCCAAAGGCTCGAGCGAAGTGAGCATGCGCGGGCCGGGGATAATTCCGCGCGCGATGGCGTCGCGCAAGTCCTTGTCTTCGGGCGATCCAGGGCTCTGGATGGTCGTGAAACCGGCATTGAGGGTGAGGATGGCGTTATCCGCGGCGTGGAGCAACGCGCGGACGGGAGGCTCGTCTTTCCCGGCAAGACGGCCGTTATCAAAATGCCAGAAGATGTGCGCGTGTGTGTCGATCCAGCCGGGAGTCACGGTCAAGCCGCTAAGATCGTAGGTGATCGCGCCTGCAGGCGCGCCGCCGCCGATCCGCGCGATTTTGGCGCCTTCGACAACGATGATGGTGTTGTGGAGAACCTGGCCCCTGCCGTCGAGAATTGTCGCGGCTTTCAAAACGATGGGATGTTCCTGGCCCTTGACGAGGGAAACAGCCAGGGGCGCTGCAAGTACGGCCGCTACAAGCACAATTCGCTGAAGTCTCAGCATGTCTGTTCCTTCCCTATTCGTTCGCGGACATATTACATCTTGGGCGGATGATTGTATCGACGCGCGTCTTGTATATCGGTGCTCCAGGAAACTCTTGAGCGAGATGGTGACTGGGAAAGTTGGATCGCACCGCCTTCACTTACTCAGTCCTGGTCGATGGGCTGCACGTGAGCGGTGAGCCATTCCCGAATCTGGCGAATTCGAAATTCTCGCTTGCTGATGGAGTCGAGTATGAATTTGTTTGCAGCTATCGGCTCCAACTCAAGGTAATAGCCGTTGATGCGGAGAAAAGTGTCGGTTACGGCCAAGCTGATTCTCTTGTTGCCATCGAGGAAAGCGTGGTTGTTCGCGAGAGACTCCATGAGGGCCGCGGCTTCGTGGATGAGGTCGTCGTAGTAGCCATTCTGGGGACGAAAGATGGCCGCTTCGAGGAGGCCCCGGTCGCGAAGGCCGTGGATGCCGCCAAATTCATCAATGAGCTGACGATGCATCTCGATGGCTTCGCCAACGGTCAGGTAGATATAGCGAGGCGGGATATCCTTTTCCGTGACCACAGAATTTACTTCGCCAGGAGATGATGGAGCTTACGGTTTTTGTCGGCGGAGCGGCGGAATTGGTTCATGACTTCGGGACGCACTGTGCCCTGAGAAGGAACCACGAAGCGGATGTAATGTTCGAGGGCTTTCTCAAGAAGAAACCGGCGGGACTGTCCATTTTCCTTCGCGAGCTTAGATAGCTCCTGATAGAGGCGAGCATCCATCTCCAGGCCGATCTTTTTAGTAAGCGTTTTGGGCACGAGATACCCCTTCAGAAGCAGCATACGCGCCGGGAGTACATAAGTCTAGAACATTCTAGAATTGTCTTCCAATCTCCGGCAAGCCGAAGGGCTTTCGTTTGTCGCGAATGCCCACGCGTTCCTGTCTGGGGGAGACGTTCACTTGCGTGCTGGAGTGATGACGATGCTGCGGAACATCACGTGGCCCTTTTCGCTGCCCTGGAGGTAGATGGGACCGGGCAGCTCCTCGTGGCTATCGAGGGCGCCGCCGGTGATGCCGGCGATTTCCTTATTGTCGATGACGGTCTGGCCGTTCTGAACGACGGTGACCATCCTGCCGAGGAGCGTGATGTCAAACGTCTGCCATTCGCCGGGCTTGCGCGGAAGTTCCGGAGTGGGGGCGAGGAAACCGTACACGCCGCCGGTGTGGTGACTAGGCGGTTCCGAAGCGGACTCGGTTTCGATCTGGACTTCGTAGCGGCCGCGGAGATACAGGCCGCTATTGGAATCTGGGCCGCAGTTAAACTCAACGTGCAGCTTGAAATCCTCAAATTTGGAATTGTTGATCAGCTCGGGGCCATTGCCGGGAGTGATGAGCATGCCGTTTTCAATTTTCCAAACAGCGGATGCGCCGGGCTTGTCTTCGTGCCAGCCGGCCAAATCCTTCCCGTTGAAAAGAGGGATCGGCGCGGCCCACTTTGGCGAGGCAGCCCTCTTCAGAGAGGGTGCTCTGCGGCCGGTCCATTGCCAGGTTTTGCCATCCGGGCCGTTTAGAGTGCCCGAGAGAGTTTTTCCTTCGTGGACGCCTTCGAAAACCAAGTCCGCCTTGCTGTCTTCCTCTTCCTTGGGAGAGACGAATTTCAGGTGACCGCTGGAGAGTTCGGCAGTGGGGAGCGGGCGTGCGTTCCCCCAGCGGCCTACCATCTGAGCTCTTAGGTGGCCATTTTCTTCGCGAAGTTCCAACCACGAGGGATACTCGCGGTCCGGCGCTTTAAGCGTCAAATCCCAGCGGCCGAGAAAGTCTGTAGTGGAGACTGAAGAGGGATTTATTCCAGACTTCTGAGTTTGGGAATAGGCCACAAGCGAAACCAACACGACAGAAATCACCGCGAACATAACTCTACAAAGCTTCATGAGGAGATGAATCCCTTCTACTCGACGCCGGCTTAAGGATTGCGGCCAAGCGCGTGTTTACTGATCCTTTTCCAGATACTCGTCCGGGACGTCATCCTCTGGGACTTCGTGCGTCCTTACTTCGCCTTCATCGGCATCCGGAACGTCTTGCACACCCTTTACGACTTCGGCTTCGAACGCGTTTCCTTCTTCAAGCAATTCGTCCACACTCTCGGAATCGGCACCTGCAAGGTTCGACAAGCCCTGCAGATCCCCCGACTGGCCGCCCGAGCGCGCCCCCAGACCCTTGGGCTCGAACACGACCGTTTCTACGCTCTGGCTCTTGCCCCGGACTCTTTTCTTCTCGAGTCTTTTTTTCTTTTTTGGAGCGGCCTTCTTGGCAGGCACAGTTTTCTTCGCCGCGATTTTTTTGGGCGTCGGTTTCTTGCTCAGGGCTTTCTTAGCCTTGCTGCGCTTCTTCTTTTTGTTCCTTTTGGTTGCCATGGCTGGAGTTTACCACTGACGGGCCAAATCGCGAGCATTTCCGCTCGTGGGAATGGCCAGAATAGGTGCGGCGAGGAGATGGAATCGCATAGCACAAGAGGCACAGCTTGCAAAGTTGGGCGACAACCTCTAGTCTGCTTGGGCTGAGCAGGCGAAAGGGCCAAATTCCTTGGCGGATCTCAATCCCGATCTTCTCGTTTTCGGATTCATTTGGTATGTAGCCTTTCTCTTTTCCACAACGTGTCATGAAGCCGCGCACGCCCTGGTGGCCAAAATGGGAGGCGACGAAACGGCGGCTCTAGGCGGGCAGGTTTCGCTGAACCCGGTGCCACACATGCGGCGCGAACCCTGGGGCATGATTGTGATCCCCATCCTGTCGTTTCTTACCATGCATACCATGTTTGGATGGGCGAGCGCGCCCTTCGACCCGCTGTGGGAGCGGCGGCATCCTCGCCGCTCGGCGTGGATGGCTTTGGCCGGGCCAACGGCAAATTTTTCATTGATGTTTTTGGCGGTGATTGGGCTGCGAGTTGGAGCCGTCGCAGGCTGGTTTCATCGAGATCCTGTAACGCACAATCTGGATTTCGCGGCCACCACTCTGCTCATCTTTTTTTCTCTGAACCTGCTGCTGGGGACATTCAATCTGCTGCCGGTGGCGCCGCTGGACGGCAGCACGGTGATCATGCTGTTCATGAGTGAAAAAGCCGCACAGAAGTATCTTGACTGGCTGCGCGGCAACAGTTTTGCTCTGGCGGGACTCCTGGTCGGGATACTCCTGTTCCGGTACATCTATGACCCAATCAATGCTTTTGTAAGTACGCTGCTGCTTCCGGGCCAGATCTAGTGCTCCGGATCTGAACAGTCCGCGACGGACTGGCACTATGGCGAACCATTCCAACACCCTCCGGCTGAAACAAAGCTCCCTTTATCAGCAGGTCACAGAACAAAGCGTGTGGCCCTTCGGCAGCATTTCCATGCCGAGGAGGCAAGAGAGATAGACGGCCATCGGAAGGCCGAGTTTTGGCCCGGAAAAAGGGCAAAGAATTATAGAGTTCCGCACCGAAACGAGACAGTGACCCAAATTGGAATGTGTAGGGCTGCGGTGTGTGCGACCACGCGTAAGAGATAGCTTGCTCAGGGTGGGAAACAAGCCTAGCAAGTTCCATAAGTGACTGATTCTTCGTGACCAGCGAGCTTTGTCGTACGGGAGGAATAGGAAAGCGATTGGGCGAAGCTGCGAGGAAACAGTGCGCGAGATGGCACAAACGTTGCGAGTGCAAGGGGCGTGGCACACGCTCTTACCAAAGCTGTCGAATTTACAGCGCCGAAAACTTCCTTGACGCCGTGCATTCTGGACGACGACCCCGCCCAGCTGGACATGCTGTCCGCCATCATGGCGGAGATGGGCTATGAGGCGATTACGACCTCTGAGCCTGAAGAGGCTCTGAGGCTAGTGCGAACCGGCCGCTGCCGGCTGGTGCTGGCGGATGTAAAAGTGCCTGCCATGAACGGCTACGAATTTCTCGATCAGGCGTTGCGCAGCGACCCGGGGATTCACGTGATCGTGATGACTCGGGACTACACGCTGGAATCTGCCCTGGATGCCATCCGGCGAGGGGCGACGGATTTTCTTCCGAAACCCATTGACCGGGTCCGGCTAAAGCGAACGTTAGATGAGGTGGCGACACTGTACGACCAGCGGCGCAGGGTGCGGGCGCTCGAAGAACAGCTCTTGAAGGACTTGGAGTTCCACGGGATCGTGGGAAAAAGCCCGGCGATGCTGGAGGTTTTCGATTTCGCGCGGAAAGTGGCGCGGCATTACACGAATGTGCTGCTGTCGGGCGCGACGGGAACTGGGAAAGAGCTGGTAGCACGGGCGATCCACAACCTTAGTCCGGTGGGCAAGAACAAGCTGGCGATCTGCAACTGCTCCGCAATGATGGATACGCTGCTGGAGAGCCAGCTTTTTGGGCACGTGCGCGGCTCGTTTACCGGTGCGACGGACACGAGGCAGGGACTTTTCGAGTACGCGAATAATGGGACCGTGTTTCTCGACGAGATTGGCGAGACGTCCTTGGCAATGCAGGCCAAGTTGCTCCGGGTGATCCAGAACAGGGAAATCCAGCGGGTGGGATCTCCGGAGGTTCGACAGGTAAACGTGCGGTTGATTGCGGCGACTAACCGGGATCTTCGCGCGGAAGTGCTGGCGGGCCGGTTCCGGGAGGATCTTTTTTACCGGCTAAGCTCGATTCAGATCCGCGTGCCTTCGTTGACGGAGCGGCTCGAAGACATTCCGCTGCTGGTGCAATATTTTCTGAAAAAATATAACGGCGTATACGGAAAAAATATCTCGGGGCTCACCCGCCGGGCGCAAACGGTGCTGCTGCAGCATGCCTGGCCGGGAAATGTGCGTGAACTGGAGAACGTGATCGCAACCGGGGCGATTACTGCCACGGGCGATTTCATCGATCTCGCGGACTTGCCGGAGCATCTGCAGCACCGCCACCCGCCAGGGGCGGAGGGCGATATCGAGCGGCCGCTCTCGCTCGACGACGTACGCAAAGTGCACATCCAGCGAGTGCTGGCGCTGTGCCAGGGCAACCGCTTGCGGGCTGCGCAAACCCTGGGAATCGGTCGAACCAGCCTCTACCGTTACCTGAAACGCGACGGCCATGACGTGCCTGCTCACGAAAAAACGACGGCGCGGCTGCCAGCACCGCTTCCTGCTGCGAACTAGACCCTAGCCCTTACGACAGGGGAGGCCTTTGCATCGCACATTGTCTGGAGACGCCGTGTTCCTCGAAGGCACAGTTTCTCGCGTTGCGGCAATAAATCTTTTCGGCGGCCTTCGGATAAAGAGGAAAATGCGGAGTCTGCGCCGATGTTGTTTTGCAAGCGCCCTGCATTTAGGACAAGCGTATTTAGAATTTGAATCCAGTGACCAGCGTCGAAGAGCGGACAAGTTGCATGAACCAAGAACCAGGAACCGGAAAGATTTGCGCGGAAACCACTGACAATATTTCGCGGCGGACCCGCGCCCAAGAATTCCCGCCACCAGTAGTTCCTCAGCGTATCTGCCAAATAACTAGCCAGAACCCCCAAGAGCGCCGCTGTTCCCAGACTTGAAGGGAGTGCGGCGCTCCTTTCCTCCGCCCGTCTGTCAAGCGACATAGAGGTGAATGCCCTGCCAGGGGAGTTTGACCCGCCATGCGGCGGCGTTTGACCATTTTCCAGGAGGAAATACGCTCGCGGGCACGGGACCTCCGCTATGCGAATTCCTTGGATTCCATTCGTATGAACTCGCCTATTCTCTATTCGTATTAAGACGATTTGACATCACGTTATAAACCATATTGAATTATCCATCTGTTCTCTATCTGCGTGAGGAGTCTCGCAATGCGTGCGAACAGACTGCTTCTCATTCTTCTGGTCCTTGCGGCCGCTGCGCCGTCGCTGCGCGCGCAGGTATCCGCGAGCGTCGCCGGAGTGATCACGGATACGTCCGGCGCGCGCGTTCCGGCTGCCGCGATAATTGTAAAGAACTTGGAAACCGGAGCAATCCGGAGCACGGTGACTGATGATGCAGGACGTTATCAGGTGCTCGCGTTGCCCGTGGGCGAGTATGAGATACGAATCTCGAAGCCCGGCTTTCAGGAACAGATCCGGAGCGGAATTCATCTGGCCGTGGAACAAGAGGCGGGAGTGTATGTGACGCTGCGAGTTGGCGAGGTCAAACAGCACGTCACCGTGGCTGGAGAGGCGCCGATTGTCAACACGACCACCACCGACATTTCCGGACTGGTCGGTGAGCGGCAGGTCAAGGAGCTACCTCTGAACGGACGAAGCTACGATCTGCTAATGCCGCTGAATCCGGGCATAGTGAATTTCACCTCACAAAAGACCGGCGGGACGGGGATTTCCAACTCAACGACGGCAAACAATTTCGCCGTCTCTGGCAATCGCCCGCAGCAAAATCTGTTTCTGCTAAACGGAGTGGAGTACACAGGCGCAGCTGAGAACAACATGCAGCCGGGCGGCACGAGCGGGATGCTGTTAGGGGTCGATGCCGTGCGCGAGTTCAACGTACTGCGTGACTCCTACAGCGCCGAGTTCGGCAAACGGCCGGGCGGCCAGGTAATCATCTTGACTCAGTCGGGCAGTAACCAGCTGCATGGTGCGGTGTTCGAATTCCTGAGGAATAACGCGCTCGACGCACCGAATTTCTTTGATCAGGGCTCCGCTCCACCGTTTCAACGCAACCAGTTTGGAGCATCCCTCGGCGGGCCCATTCAGAATGATAAGACCTTCCTCTTCGGCAACTATGAAGGTTTCCGCCAGAACCTGCACCAGACCTCCGTAGCATTTGTTCCCAGCGCAGCATCACGAGCGATTGCCGTCCCGAGCGTTCAGCCACTGCTGAATTTGTGGCCTGCTGCTCCCACTGGATCCCAAGACTTCAATGGCATCTCGCAAGTTTTCAGCAGTCCGCCCCAAACGATTCGCGAGGACTTTGGCACGGTCCGGCTCGATCATACGTTTTCCGAGAAAGATTCCCTTGCAGCGATCTATACGATTGACGATGGCGGTGACGTAACCGCGACGCCGCTCAATCCCTACAGTTCGGATATCGTAACACTGCGTGAGCAAGTCTTGAGTCTTGAGGAGACTCACGTCTTTTCCCCAAACCTGTTGAACACCGCCCGGTTCGGGTTTTCGCGTGCAGGCTATTTTTTTACTGGTGAGCCTACGCCGGGTACTCCGGCGGCAAGCGTTCCCGGGTTCCTGATAGGACGTCCGGTGGGCGCGGTAGTGGTTGGCGGAAGCGCGGCGTCGAACCCCCAAGCACAGCTTGGATTGGCGGGGAGCAATAACGGAAGCAACCTGAGCATCGCGCGGAATCTCTTCACGTACGAGGATCACGTAATCCTGACGCGCGGCAGGCACCAGCTCGAATTCGGCGCATGGTTTCAGCAATTTCAATCGAACGAAACAATTGCGTTGAGCCAGTTTGGACAAGCAACGTTCACCAGCCTGCAAACGTTCTTGCAGGGAACGATTTCCAGTTTCTTGTTCGATCCAGCGCCAACCGAGATGAATTGGCGCTCGCTGCTGGGTGCGTTGCATGCGCAAGATACCATTCGCGTCAGTCCGAGACTTACGGTGACGCTCGGATTCCGGGCTGAGTTTACGACCGGCTGGAATGAGGCGCACGGCCGCGCCGCGAACTACACGTTCGCCAATGGAGTGATTTCGACGCAGCCGCGCGTGGCAGATTCCTTGTTCACGATGAATAACGCAAAATTCTTGCCGCAGCCGCGGATCGCAGTGGCCTGGAGTCCGTTCAGCGCCAAAACCGTAATTCGCGCGGGATTCGGAATGTACAACGATCTTCAAGATGCTTTGGGATACCGCGCGGACCAGAATGCGCCGTTCAATCCTACATTCACCACTCCGTTGACGGTGGCGCAGCTTCCGATCAACCCTGCTGGACCATTTCCCGCCGGCGGCCAAGCTCATCCCCGGTGGAGTCCAGCCGGATATGCAGACGCCAACTTTGATTTCCTATTCGTTGAGGATACAGCAAGAGCTCTCACCGAACACATCGCTGACGGTGGGTTACGTCGGTTCACACGGCTATCACGAACTGATCGGCATTGATGCAAACGAACCTTTTCCTGTGATCTGCCCAGCAGCGCCGTGTCCCGCAAACTATCCCGCAACGTTTCCGGGAGGAATAGCTAACACGCCCGTGCCGGCGGGAACTTACTTTGTCCCCACAACGGTCAAAGCCAATCCCGCAATCGCCAATACGTGGACATGGTTTTCGGAAGGAACCAGTTCCTACAATGCGCTCCAGGTGGATGTGAATCGCCGGCTCAGCGCAGGCTTGACTCTGCGCGGAGTCTACACATTCTCAAAGGTCCTTGACGACGGCGACTCATTGAATGCGACTACATCGGGAGGCGGACCGGCGCTAGCTTCGAATCCATTCAACCTTAAGGCGGATTGGGGATTAGGGACTTTCGACATCCGGCACGTTGCAGTGGTGAGCGGGACATACGCGCTCCCGGTTGGGCACGGAAAGCGTTTTCTTGGTGCTTTGGAGGGACTTGCAAACCTAATGGCGAGCGGTTGGACACTAAACTCCATCGTGACGTTGCAAGGCGGCTTCCCGTTTTCTCCGCAGCTCAGCTACAACCCGTCGAATAATGGGGACACACGGAATCCCGTGCGCCCGTTCGCGAACCCGGCCTTTACTGGGCCAGTGGTCCTCGGCAACCCGAACCAATGGTTCAACCCGGCTGCGTTTCTGGCGCCGGGGAACACGGCTGCAAACGGAGGATTCTATGGCAACGTTGGAAGAAACACCTTGATCGGGCCGGGCCTGGCCACGTGGGATTTCTCCGTGCTGAAAGAAATGCGGATTCGTGAGCGGTTGAGTCTTCAGTTTCGCGCGGAGATATTCAACCTTCTTAACCGGGCAAATTTCAACCAGCCCAATGCCATTGTCTTCACTCCCTCGGGCGTTTCGCCGACGGCGGGCGTGATTACCAGCACTTCCACCACCTCGCGCCAGGTGCAATTCGGACTGAAACTGCTCTGGTAAGGATCAAAAAATAGCCGGAAGAGATCGCCGACGTTTTTTTCCCGCCAGTGCGGTGAGCTGTCTCTTCCGGGTCCCACCGCTCGCTTCTCGTGTCTGGCAACCAAAGAACGGCATCTTGCATTATTTATGTACTGTGGTACACTGGTACCAAGGAGCAGGGCTCTTACGATGACAAAGGAATCCACATTTCTTGTAGAGCGGGTGCAAACGGGTGTTCGCATGGAAAAGCGAATCCTTAAGGTGCTGAAGGCCTTCGGGGAGTATCACGACATGACCCTCGGAGACCTCCTCGAGGGGATCGTCTTGCATGCATTCGACGGCAAGTCTCCTTTTGGGGTGGAGAGCCTCCGGCGCATAAAGGATTTGAAAAAATTCTACGGGCTGGATCTGGACTCGCGCGCGAGTCACCGGCTCACCGAATCGCAAGCGAGCGACTCTCCGAGAAAGGGCAAACGCGGAAAATGAACGCGTATCTCACAAGATATTCCATCCCACTGCTGCGTTGGACCCTGGGATTGGTGGTCATCCTGGAGTCCTGCCGGTTTATTTTTTCCGGGTCAGCCGCTCATTTCCTCGCCAAAGCAGGATTGCCCTGGTGGATCCGGCCGGTGCTTGGGGGAGCTGAGCTCGTCGCCGCGATTCTATTCCTTGTGCCAGTCACGTCTCTGATCGGCGGGTATGCATTGCTCGTCATTTTTGGGATGGCAGCGCTTGTGCATCTTTTGCATGGCCAATTCGGCGTGGAAGGACTGGTTCTTTACGCCATGACAGTACTGGTTTGTATCACGTACAGGAAGACCAGGACCGGCGAGGCGCTGCATGACCGAACATGAGTGGATGGTGGAATTTGAAAAGTGTACCTTGCCCAACGGCTCCTTTCATCATGCCGATCACGTCAAAATGGCTTTTTTGTACCTGCAAGATTATCCGCCGCTCGAAGCTCTGAGCCGTTTTTCTTCTGCCCTAATGCGGTTCGCGGCAGCTCAGGGCAAGCCGAATCTTTACAACGAAACCATCACCTGGGGATTTGTTCTGCTCATTCGAGAACGCATGGCACGGGCAGGCTCCCCGCAATCATGGGCTGAATTCTCCGTAAGCAATGCCGATCTCTTGCTCTGGGACAACAACATCTTGAAAAAATACTACTTTTCCGAAACACTATCCTCGGAACTGGCGAAGCGCGTCTTTCTCTTCCCGGACAGGGTGTAGCCCAGTCCTCGCCTGGTAATTCAACAGCTACTCCGATTCCAGTTGCATCTTCTACACGTGTCGATTTATGATTTCCGGCACACACTTGACCGCAAGGGACTTCTCATTTCTGCTTGGCAGGAGTCAGCGATGAGTTTGCGTTGATGTCTTGTCCGCCTCGCTCAGAGGCAAACGCATCCAAATCTGCGGCCGTGAGCTCCGGGCTGGCATGGAGCTGAGGAATTGAGAGTTGTGTTTCGAGAAGAATGAACGCGACGATGGATGCGATCAGCCTTTGAAGAAAACGGACAGTAAAGTTGCTCCAGCGGAAAACGGTCGGACCGGCTCGAGGCTGAACGCCAGCGGCCCCCTTTGGATCGAGAGTGCATTTCAAGACCTGCGATTCGCTCTCCGCAGTTTGCGCAAGAGCCCGGCATTCACGGCCACCGCGGTCCTCACCCTTGCGCTCGGCATCGGGGCCAACACCGCCATCTTTCAGTTGCTGGATGCGGTGCGCTTGCGAAGTCTTCCCGTGCCCGATCCCTCGTCTCTGGTAAGGATAGAAATCAAGGGGGGACTTCACGGTTTCGGTTGGAGCGAGAACGATACGGCGCTCAGCACCGCGCTTTGGGAACAAATCCGAAAGCAGCAAGGAGCATTTTCGGGATTTTTCGCATGGCGCAGTGGCCGGTATGCCATTGGACGGGGAGATCAAGAGAGACTGGCTGAGGCCCTTTGGGTCAGCGGGGAAATGTTTCCAACGCTCGGAATAGTCCCTGTTCGAGGCCGTTTGTTCACGCCGGACGACGACCGGCCTGGTTGCGGAATATCGGGCGCGGTGATCAGCTATGCGCTTTGGCAAAGTGAGTTTGCAGGCAAGGATTCCGTCATCGGAAGCAGAATTGTCATCTTTGACCATCCGACCCAGGTGATCGGAGTAACTCCGCCCAGCTTTTTCGGGCTCGACGTTGGCAAGGAATTCGAAGTTGCTCTCCCGACTTGCGCGCTTCCCTCATTTGTCTCGGGTGACGGCACTCTTGTCAGGCCCGACGTCTTCTGGCTGCAAATCATGGGCCGGCTGAAACCGGGATGGTCGCTGCAACAGGCGTCGTCGCAATTGGAAACGGCGAGTCCGGGCATGTTCGAAGTTACTGCGCCCAGCGGATACAGCGCGGCGTCTTTGGATTCCTATCGAGCGTTCAAGTTGTCGGCGTATCCCGGAAGCAACGGGGTTAGCACCCCTGGCGAGACTTACGACACCTCTCTATGGCTCCTCTTGGGGACTACCGCATTGGTGCTCCTCATTGCCTGCGCGAACTTGGCAAATCTCATGCTCGTCCGGGCGAGCACCCGCGAGAAGGAGATGGCCCTCCGATTGGCGCTCGGGGCCAGCGGCGCAAGGGTGAGGCAGCAACTGCTGCTGGAGAGTTTGGTCCTGGCTGTCACCGGTGCCGTCTTGGGAATTGGTTTGGCCTCGGTCTTCAGTAGGACGGTGGTCAAATTAATAAGCACGGAGAGAGCGCCGTTCTATCTGGACATGCACCTCGACTGGCGGGTCTTGTCATTTTCCGCTCTTATGGCCATTTCGACGTGCCTGCTCTTCGGCCTGGCCCCGGCTTTTCGCTCCTCGCGAACGGAGCCGGGCTTAACCTTGAAATCAGGCGGCCGCGGCATGACCGCGGGGCGCCAAAGATTCTCGTTTCAGCAAGCATTGGTCGTTTCACAAATTGCATTCTCGCTGGTGCTGCTGGTGGGTGCGCTGTTGTTTGTGCGCAGCTTCTGGAACTTGGTGACGCTCAATCCCGGATTTCGAGAGAGCGGCATTCTGCGCGTGTACCTGAACTTCCGGCGGCTTGATCTGCCTCCCGAACGCTACGAAACATTCAAACACGATCTCTTGGAGCAGATTCGATCCATTCCAGTGGTGGAATCCGCGGCGACTTCCACGCACGTACCCTTGGACGGCAGCACATGGTCGCTGGGAGTTCGCGCCGGCAGCATGGAAGGCAGTTCCAAATTCGACTGGGTGAGTCCTGGCTATTTCCGGACCATGCAAATTCCCTTTCGTTCCGGGCGCGATTTCACCGAGCGCGACACGCTGCAAGCCCCGCCGGTTCTCATCGTGAACGAGACTTTTGTCCGGCAGTTTTTGGGGCCGGCAAATCCCCTCGGAAAAATCATTCGCACGAATGCGGAACCCCACTACCCGGAGACGGAATACGAAATTGTCGGCGTAGTGAAGGATACGAAGTATGGGGCGCTGCGGGACGAAATTCCACCGATTGCTTTCGCTCCCGCTCAGCAGTATTCCGACAAATACTATTTCACGAACGCCTTCGTCCGGTTTTCGTCGCCGCCTTCGGTGGTCATCTCCGCGGTACGCGATAAACTCACGTCGATCTACCCCGAGCTGAAGATCGAGTACCACGTCTACCAGACGGAGATTCAAAGCGGACTTGTGCGCGAGCGTCTGATGGCCTTGCTGTCCGGATTTTTCGGCGCGCTTGCGGCCCTGCTCGCGGTGATCGGTCTCTACGGTGTCATCTCCTACATCACTGCCATGCGCAGAAATGAGATTGGGATTCGCATGGCTCTTGGTGCAAGCCGCCAGAATGTCATCGGGCTTGTGTTGCGTCAGACATTGATCCTTCTCGCGCTGGGTGTCGGGATAGGGCTGGCGCTTGCAGTCGCCGCAACCAGCGGTGCGCGGGCATTGCTCTATGGGCTCCGGCCGGGTGACCCATTCAGCCTGGCCGCCGCGGGTCTGTTTCTGGCTGCGGTAGCCTTAGCCGCCAGTTATTGGCCGGCCTATCGAGCCACTCGAGTCGATCCCATGAAAGCGCTCCGCTATGAGTGAACTCCACTACTCATAACGCAAGGCCTCCACGGGATCGAGCCGGGAAGCCTTCACGGCTGGATACATCCCAAAGAAAAGACCGACGCTCATCGAGACCGTCACGGCCAGGAGAATTGACCACAGCGGAACAGCCGACGGCAAACTCGGTACAAAAAGATGGATCAGCAAGCTGATGCCGAGCCCCAGCACGACGCCAATCACTCCGCCGGCCCCTGTCAGCACCACAGCTTCGGTCAAAAACTGCCAGATGACGTCGCGCCGCCGCGCTCCAATCGCCTTGCGCACTCCAATTTCGCGCGTGCGCTGCGTGACGGACATCAGCATGATATTCATCACCCCGACTCCGCCCACTAACAATCCGATCGAACTGACGACGGAAATAAGCAGCGCCACGGAAGCGGTGATTTGGCGGAATTGGTCCGCGATCTCCTTGGCACTCGAAACCCCAAAATTGTCAGGTTTGTTGTAGGGAACGTTTCGCCGTCGGCGCAGCACTCCGCGGATTTCGTCTTCGGCCTCCGGCATTCGGCCGGGATAGGCGACTGCACCAATCAAATTCTCATCGTCCCCAGGCCGATGTTTCTGGTACGTGCGATAAGGAACAAGAATCGCTTTGTCCGCGGCCTGGTCCTTTACCAGTTGTCCTTTGCGCGCTGCCATTACACCAATCACTTCATACGACACTCCGTCCACGAGGATCGGCTTACCCAGCGGATCTTCGTCTGGATACAATGCCTTGGCTATATCCGGACCGATGAGCGCGACGTCTCTGCGGTGCAGATTCTCGCCCTCGCTAATGTATCTTCCACGCTCTGCTTTGGAATTGAACACGATCTCATCCGCCGGCAGTATCCCGTGGTAGTCCACTCCAGCAACTTCCTTATTTTTGTAGCGCGCGCTCATCAGCGGGCGCCCTCCGGGCGAATTCTCGTCAATCCGCGGCATTACCGCAGCCGAAACCGCTCTCACGTCTGGACAAAGCTCTCCTATGGCCTCGGCGTCCTCAAGGGTAAGCGGCTTGCGCGTGCGCTCTTCCGGAGTGAGTCGTCCCGAAGTGTGGATACCGGGATCAAACTTAAAAATGAAAAGCGTCTCTGAGCCGAAGTCACTCAGAAAAGCGTTTACGTCGTTGTACACGCCCATCAAAACCGCGACCACGGACAGCAGCGCGGTGATCCCAATGACCACGCCGAGCACGGTCAGAAAAGACCGCATCTTGTTCTCACGCAGTGTCGTGAGAGCCATGTGAGCGTTTTCGCCGAGGGCTATTCGCATTTTGACTCAGTCGTTCACTAAATCTCTGTCCGCAGCGCTTCGATGGGCGCCAACATGGCCGCCTTGCGCGCCGGATAGACACCAAAGAAAATCCCGACGGCGGCAGAGATGAGTTCCGCGATGATGACCGCAGAGATCGGCACGTTCATCGGAATGGATGTCGTGGCTCTTGCCAGCAGGCATATTCCATAGGCGATCAGCACGCCGATCGCTCCGCCCATTGCCGACATCACGCACGCCTCCACCAAAAACTGCAGCAGGATGTCCCGCCGGCTCGCGCCAAGCGCTTTGCGTATCCCAATCTCTCGCGTGCGCTCCGTGACCGTGGCCAGCATCACGTTCATGATCACCACGCCTCCAATCACCAAAAAGACGGAAACCACGCCGACCATGGCCATGGCGATTACACCGGTCAGTTGATTCCATAGTTTCATCAGCGTCTCGGAATCGAGTATGCCAAAGGAGTCGGTTTCATTCGGCTTCAGGTGACGCCTCGCGCGCATCAACACACGCGCTTCGTCTTGCGTGCGTTCCATCCAATCTGCCCCGCGCGCTTGGACGTTGATCCAGATTCCCTCGTACGCTCCGTAGATTTTGATGTACGTCTCTGCCGGAATATACGCGAAGTTATCCTGCGACTGCCCAAGGACGGTGCCGATCGGTTTGGCTACGCCAACAACAATGAACGGCCGGTGATCAAGCATCACTTCGTGTCCAACCGGGTCCAGATTGGAAAAAAGCTTGCTCGCCAATTCAGACCCGATCATGGCCACCATCGCCCGGCTGCTTTCATCCGCTTCCGTGATGTACCGGCCGTCAGTCATTTCTTGTGCACTGATGTCGCCCATGCTGGCGGTTACGCCGCGAATGCTGGTGTCCTGGATGGTAAGCGAACCGACGCGAGCATTTCCCGAAGTCCATACCTCCGCGCCTACGCGCTGCGGCAGTTTCAGGTTTTCGCGAAGTGACTCATAGTCGTCCCAGGTAACGAGTTTGTTCCGGCGCATGGCTTTGACCAGCTCTTCCATCTCCGTGATGATCGGAAAGCGCATCACCGTAAACGCGTTCGAGCCCAGATTGGCGACCTTGTTGGCGATGTACTGGTTCACGCCCGAGATCAACGCGATCACCACGATCAATGTGGCCACGGACAGGATGATCCCCAGCAACATGAGAAACGAACGCATCTTGTGCGCGCGCAGTGTCTCCAGCGCGACGCCAACCGGTTCCCGCAGTGGCACTCGCCGCCTCATTCACACTGCTCCTTGTTTATTCCTACGACGCAGTCCGCTAGAAAGTATCAGTACCGCTCCACCGCCGGGATTCTTACGCCCACACTCTAGCAACAAGGGACGAGCCCGCCGGTCCGGTAACTTTTCTTTTGCCGTTCCGCGCAGGCCAAATTTGCGCTAGGCGCGATGTGGTCTCCACGGTACAATGCTTCCGCTACTTCCTGGTTCCTGATTTTAATGGTTTGGCGACGCCACGGCGAATGAGCGGCGCCATGGATAACACGATGTTCGAAGTTCCAACCCCGCAAACGCTTTAATCCGCCACTGACGCGGATTCGATTTTCCCCCGTTTCTACCAATTAACCTCGGAAGCTCTTGGCGCGACCGCTTCGCCAGTCTGCGCCTCTTAGATTGTGCAGGTATATATGGAACTCGAACAAATTGTTGTATCAACTCCACAGCCAACAATCTGGAATTCCATCCGGGAAGCACTTCGCGGCTCGCATCAGGACTTTACCACCGGCAGCCTCAACCGCGCGATTCTTCTCCTGGCCATTCCCATGGTCCTCGAGATGGTTCTGGAGTCTTTGTTCGCTGTGGTGGACGTTTTCTGGGTGGGCCGCCTGGGCGCTGAGGCCGTTGCGACCGTCGGTCTCACCGAATCGCTCCTCAGCCTCGTCTTTGCCATTGGACTTGGATTGAGCCTCTCCACCACCGCCATGGTAGCTCGCCGCATCGGCGAAAAAGATCCTGCAGGCGCAGCTGTAGCCGGCGTGCAAGCTATTGCCATCGGGCTGGCTGTGTCGGTTCTCGTCGGGGTGCCTTGCTTGTTCTTCGCGCCTAACCTCTTGCGCATGATGGGCGCGTCGCCGCAAATCCTGGCGGTCGGCAGCGGCTACGCTCGCATTGCTCTTGGCGGCAGCGGCGCCATTATGCTGCTTTTTCTCAACAATGCCATCTTTCGGGGCGCCGGCGATGCCGCCATCGCCATGCGCCTGCTCTGGGTCTCGAATATCATCAATCTCGTACTCGACCCTTGCTTAATCTTCGGCTTGGGCCCCTTTCCAAAGCTCGGCGTCACCGGCGCCGCGCTCGCCACCTTTACGGGACGCAGCATCGGCGTGCTTTATCAGTTCTATCGGTTGTTCCGCGGCACGGAGCGCATCCGCATCCTCCGCCAACAGATTCGCCTGAATTTTTCCGTGCTATTGCGGCTTCTCCGCGTTTCGCTAACCGGCATTTTGCAATTCGCAATCGCTCACACAAGCTGGATTGGCTTGGTGCGCATCGTCAGCATCTTTGGCGCTGCCGCGCTCGCCGGCTACACCATCGCTATCCGCATCATCGTGTTCATCATTCTGCCTTCCTGGGGACTTAGCAATGCCGCCGCTACGCTCGTCGGCCAGAATCTCGGCGCGAAGCGTCCCGATCGCGCGGAAAAATCCGTTTGGCGCACGGGTTTTTACAACATGCTCTTCCTCGGCACTATCGGTGTTTTCTTCATTCTCTTTGCCGAGCCGGTCGTGCGCCTTTTCACCCACGACCCCGAAGTCATTCCCCTCGCAGCGTCCTGCCTGCGCATTCTCAGCTACGGCAACATCGCCTACGCCTACGGCATGGTCATGCTGCAATCCTTCAACGGAGCAGGCGACACCGTTACGCCGACCATTGTCAATTTCTTCGGTTTCTGGCTGCTCGAGATTCCGCTGGCCTATTTCCTGGCGATTCCAGGCCGCATGCACTCGAACGGCGTGTTCATCTCCATCGTGGCCGCCGAAGCCTTTATCGCCGGCGTGAGCATTATTCTGTTCAAACGCGGTCGTTGGAAACGTCAGCAGATTTAACTTGCTCGGTCATCGGCCGCCCCGCGATGGCCGGAATGGCATATTCCTTCCAACAACCCAAAACTGTGATAAGAAGGGTCCCGCCGTGTTTGCTCGAGCTGCCCCGCGCGAACTTGTGTTCGCACGTGATGGCATTAACTCAATAAGGAGGCCCCGGCGTGCCCGACGATAATTCCGTGCATCCTTCCTCGGCAATCTGGACGCAAATTCTTACGGACGTTCATTTCTGGGTCCCGCTCATTGTCCTGGCTGCCGGGCTCGCCGTGCTTCATTGGATCCGCTGAGCCCTCCCATGGAATTCTCTGCCCCAAATATGAGTTCGCCCTCCGTCGAGTCCGCGCGCCTCCGCAAGCTGCAACTCGTCGGAGTTCTCTGCGGATTCGGCGCGGGCGCCTGGCTGGGAGCCGCCGAAGCCCCAACCAAATTGGTCAAACTAGGGATTTCGCCTCTCGTGGTTTCGCTTCTGATGGTCGCCGGAGTGTTCCTCGCACGATGGAGCTTGCCGGCCCTCATCCGCGGCACCGGCCAGATGCGCGCAGACATTCAACAAGCGCCGCACTTGATCGTCTGGGGAATCCTCGCAGGCTGCCTCTGGGCCGTCGCCAACACTCTTACCATTTTCGCGATCCGCGACATCGGCCTCAGCATCGCCTTTCCTCTCTGGAACATCAACAGTTTGCTCGGTATTTTTTGGGGCTATCTTCTCTTCAATGAACTCCGCGACGCTGGCCGCATCCGGTGGCTCACCGTCCTCGGCGGCGCGTTGCTGATGTTCGCTGGCGCAACGATCCTCGCCGTCGCCTCTTCCGCGCAAAGCCCCGCCGAGCACCCCATGCGTGGAATTCTCGCCGCACTTGCCGCGGGCGTTCTCTGGGGCACCATGTACGTCCCTTATCGCAAAGCTTACCTGACCGGAATGAATCCTCTCTCCTTCATCGCTTTCTTCACCATCGGCGAGCTAGGCATGATGGCCACACTCGCCCTCGCTTACGGCGGTGGCCCCGTCGCCCTGTGGGGCCAGCTCGCGGAGGCAAAAGAAGTTCTCTTCTGGCTTATGCTAGGCGGCTTCGTTTGGGTCATTGGCGATCTATTTCAGCAGTACGCCGCAAAATACATCGGCATCAGCCGGGGCATCCCTCTTTCCAACACCAATCAGTTGTGGGGCCTGCTCTGGGGCATTCTCGTTTTCGGAGAACTGCACGGCCGCAGCGCCTCGCTTTACGCTCAAGTCATCGGCGGTTCGCTCTTGATGGCCGCGGGTGCCGGAGCCATTGCTCTTTCCGGTGTCACCGGCAACGAACACGCTCGTTGGAAGCAAGCTGCTGAACGCGAAGGCCGGCGCTACGGAATCGACCCCGGCTACGTCAAAGCGGGTCTCTCCGGCAACGACGTTCAGAATGCCATTGGCCAGCCTGTCGTCCCCCCCGGTAGAACTTGGCTGGATTGGCTCCTGGTAATCGCAGCTACCGCAATTTTCTTCACGCTGGCCGTTCTCGCGAGGGCCCCGAGCATGGCGCTAAACTGGCCTGCACTCGTCACGCTCTCCGTCGCCATGCTGATTTTCCTGTTCGCCTGTGGCCTCGCTCTTTGGAGGGTCACTCGCTTCAACTAATTCTCCGTCTTCTCAACTTTCCTCTCGCACCCCTTATTTCCAATTCGTAATTCCCCATTTTCTCTCGCTGCTTAGCAATGTAAACTTATCTACGTTCGGCATTCGCATCGCGCAATCTTCGCCTCACTCGCTGACGGGAGACATCTGCAATGGCCGGCACTATTCCTCTCTCCTCCCCGCTACAAGCGCCAACTGCTGAGCGCGTCTCCGCCAAATCGCTCTCCATCCCCTGGTACATTTGGTGCAACGTCATTGCTGTCTCTTCCAGCGTCATTGGTGGCGTCTGGGACATTTCCTGGCACGAAAGCGTCGGCCGCGACACATTTTGGACTCCCGCGCACATGCTCATCTACCTTTGCGGAGTCCTTTCGGGCCTCACTTGCGGCTACGTCATTCTTTCCACCACTTTCCAGAAAGATTCGCCGCTTCGCGATCACTCCGTTTCCATGTGGGGCTTCCGCGGCCCGCTCGGTGCGTTTGTTTGCTCCTGGGGCGCCGTGGCCATGATCGCCTCCGGCGCCATTCGACAATTGGTGGCACAACGCTTACGGCCTCGACGTCAAAATTCTCAGCCCGCCGCATATTTTGCTCGCCCTGGGAATGACCGCCATCCGCTTTGGCACGCTTGTTCTTGTGCTCGCCGAAGTCAATCGCGCCGTTGGCGAATACCGCATCCGCCTCGAGCGCATCCTCTTCTTTTCATTCGTCTTTCTGCTCGCCATGACCGTCGGCATCATGCAGGAGGACACCTTCCGCATCTTTATGCACGGCGCGAAATTTTATCTCGTGGTGATGCTCGTCGCGCCCATCTGGTTTGCCGCAGTCGCTCGCGCATCAGAAAATCGCTGGGCCGCCACCATCGTAACGGGTTGCTATTCGCTGATGCACATCGCCTTCATGTGGATTCTGCAGCTGGTGCCCGCGGAGCCCAAGCTCGGCCCTGTCTATCAAAAAATCACCCACCTCGTCCCGCCGGACTTTCCGCTTCTCTTGATCGTTCCCGCCATCGTCTTCGACATCGTCCGCCGCCACATCTCCAGTCTCAACCGTTGGACCCAAGCCGCCATTCTCGGCGCAGCCTCTCTCGCAAGTTTCCTGGCCGTTCAGTGGCCCTTTGCAAACTTCCTGGTGTCCCCCGCCTCGCGCAACTGGTTTTTCGCGACCGACAATTTGCCCTACTTCGTTCCGCCCGCATCGCATTGGGCGCGCAACGCCTGGCTCCCCACGGAATCCAGCCCAACTCAATTTGCGCTGCGCATGTTGCTCGCCCTCGCCGCCGGCATCCTCATGACCCGTCTCGGCTTCTCCTGGGGCAACTGGATGCGCCGCCTCCGCCGCTAACCCCACGAAAAGAAACGTCAACCTCAAGACCCAGGTTCCAACAACGAACCTGGGGCGCCCTCCGCCTCTCTATACCTTTCCCGAGAAGTGCCGCAGTGATATTCTCTCCATGATCGGCATGTCCACAACTACCAATTTTCCAGCTCCGGGCCACTCGTCGAAAGGAGGGTGAAGTGAAAGTCAGAACATTCGCATTCGCTATGCTCCTGCCAGTCGGGCCGATATGGGGACAAAGCGACTCCAAGCCGTACTCTCGCGAAGTGGCAGAGACGTCTTTTCGGGCGCTAGTGGCCGCGAAGGACTCGGAATTATCGGGTCATATAAAGAAACGGGTTAGTGTGTTTCGCTGACGCTCTATTTTCACGAAGAAGAAAGGTTCCTCACCATCGTCCTCCCTAAACCGAGAGACTGGTTTCAGGAGACAACGTCAAATGTGGGTCCCAGTGAGAAAGGTGGCTCATTCTATGACGGCAAGACTGAGTTTTCCGCGATTTCTAGGTTTCCCTAGATTTCCACGTGTGGGTAAACCAAGATTGGACGAGCGTGGTTGATTCCATGCTTCAGGGCAAATGGAGTTCCTATGGACACTATCAACGCTTAAGAATGGGAAAAGTGTGTGGAAGGCCTATGGTGACGAGCCGCCATGATTTCGGTTCGGAAAAGACAAGGACGAAATCACGGGGGCTACCAATGTCAGTGCCATGGAGACAGGTACAATATTCAATGCTTCAAAGACGCATGCTAACCGGAACAGACGGGACGACCACCTACGAAATGAATTTGCGTCTGTCCACAGGCAGGTACAAGGAGACTTGGACTCCTGACAAGGGGGAGCCCTTCGAGTCGGTCGGAAATTGCTACAAGGCGAAAGAGCTAGCATTAGTACGACCCCTGTCAAAAAGGCGAAATGATCATACGCGGCGGTTTTAAGTACAACGGAAATGTCTCTTGGGATTCGAAGTCAAAGTGACGTCGCAGGGCAACGTGTACATGTTTGTGTACGAGCGGGGGCATCAAGGGAGCATGTTTCTTATCATAAGGACGGAAGAGTCAATTACAATTTAGACGAACCCAATCAGAAGCACGTCCCAGCCAAGTGGGACGCTGAGGGCACGATGGAGCCGATGATGCGCCACGCGACTCCGGTAAAAAAGATCGTAGGCAGGCAGAAAGTTGGTGTGACTGGTTGGGCAACAGAAGACATTGAGATAGCGGAACTTCCGGAATTCGTTCCGCAACCTAACGACATTGTCTTGAAACCTGCGACTCCTACGACGGGATTCTCGGTCAACATCATCGGGCCCGGCACTGCTGCCAGAAGCGTCGGGCATCTGCATCAACCTGTTTTAGCTCGCTACGTGCGAGGCACCGCACCAATTCTTGAAATCGAGACTTTCGACTGGTTGGCACCTCAAGCTCCGGCAAAATGAGCGGTTCAATGCTTCAGAACAAGCGCAGAGGGCCGTTGTGACAAGGTATGGAGAGCCACATACAATGTGCGAAAGAGTGTAAGGAGGGCGGGTGGCTGATCAACCGCCCAGCGCTTCAGGGATTGCTCGGTGCTTTAGCTGGGGTCTCCGCTGCTGCCGCGCCTTTCTTGTACACGATCTTCTTCGTCCCGCCTTCGCAAGTGCCGACTACTTTTCCGTCCGCCGCGTCCGCATCCTTCGCCACGATGTCCAGCGAATATCCCTTGACGCCCTTTGCGTCCAGCTTCGCCGCGATTTCAGTCTTCAGTTCTTCACAAGGCTTTGCTGCCTGCGCGTAACCGCACGCCGGCACAAATAGCACACCGGCAATAACCAGCCACTTTTTCATCTGGGGATCTCCTTTGTCGGAAATTGGGGGCCGGCATCCAGCATACCAAATCGAATTTCCGCACAGCCGTTCCCTCAAGGTTCCCGGTTCCGATTTAGGCAACCTCCATCCTCGCCCGCAGTGGCGCCGCAGCCCCGTCGCGGCGCAAAGCCCACCAAAAGAAACGTCAACCTCAAGACCCAGGTTCCAACAACGAACCTGGGGCACCCTCCGCCTCTCTATACTTTCCCGAGAAGTGCCGCAGTGATATTACTCACTACGATCTCAATGTCCACAAATACCAATTTTCCAAGCCGGGCCACCCGCCCTAATAAGCATTGATACTGCGAGGCGGCCGAATTTTAGGCCAAGCAACAAGCGCCCTGGATAGATTCTTTATGGCCTCTACGTTGCCGGGAAACTGCCCTCGACGGTAACTCTGAACAGCTGGAATAGATCGCTTTCCGTGGAAAATTCTGTTATATCCATCTCAATATTTGCCAACATCGCCTAGTGCCTGCATAGCCTCCATTTAATTGTTTCCCACGTTTCTTTGTAATACTCATCGCGTTGTCGAGCTGGGATACTTTTTCATGCTACCTTCTTCGCTTCTTGGAACAGTGGGATCAACAGGTTGCGCATCTTCAAATTTCTTGCGTTTACTCGCGAGTTCCAAGAGGCCTTGTGAAAGATCGTAACGACTTGTCTCAGTTACACGTTACTTACTGATTTCCGTGATTCCCATGGTCCCGATACCCCTCTCTCGCTAAGACCTCTGTTGCCTTTAGAGTGGCGGCCCTTTGAGGTTCGACGCCTTTCTCTTATTAACGCACAGCCTCTTGCGACGGGACGACTCCTTCTGAGACAATCAAGCGAGTCAGAGCTTACAAATCACTAAGTCCTGTACAATCCGCATTTCAACGAGGTAATAATGCGCTCCCCTAGCCCCTTTAGAATGCGCACTTCCACATACATGACTTAAAACTCTGTAGAATCAGCACTGAAGAAAAAACGGTGAGGGGGTACCTCCTGCCGTCGGTACCGATCTTATCCTTACAGAATAGACTGGACATCCCTGACACTGCTGGAAATTTGGCGATTGCGTGTAGAACAAGCGAATGCCATGGAAAACGAGCAGTGTTATGGAAGATAAAACTTAGATTTAACATCGAGCACGAGTTACGGAATCGCTCCATGACCGAGACTGATGGGCGCTACGAAATCACCCGCCAGAACGGGTACGTGTGTACGGCGACCAACCGATCGGCGGACTGATCGAGCAGAGCGGTCGCACATCGACATCACAACCAGATGCTGATCCGCTCGAGCAGCAGGTGCTGGGGCTGCGGCAGGCGCACATGCGCTGGGGACCGCGAAAGCTCAAGCGTATTCAGGAGCGGGACGATCTCGATGGGCTCAGCTCCATCTAATGGAGCGCTGCTCGGCACGAAGGCGAGTGGAGCACCCTTAACAGGGAGAGACACTCTTGGGTGCCGCATCCCTTTGGGGATTGGATTGTCAAAGCGTGTGTGCTTTGACTTTTCCACACATTCCCACAGTCTCACCAAACCGTCTCGATCCCGCCAACTTCATCAAACCTCTCGACTTCCACCACTCCTATTCGAATCCCGTCTCCTCATTCGAATGACCTACTCAGTACACTCACATATTAGTTGACAATCCGCCAATACCCTGCTACCATTCAGCATGTTTCGCTCGCAACCATCAACCCAAGCCACGCTGCCTTCCATGGATTCCTTCCGCCTTACAGATCTCGCCACCAGCCACTCATCACTCGCATATTGACCTCCTTCCGAACGTCCTTTCCCTGCCACTGTCACGAGGGAAATCGCAACTCATTGAATATCCAGCTGCTTTAAGTCGAGTAGTTGCCACTCTTACGCGCCATGCCCACCATAACCCCTTTGTTTGCCACTCTTACAAAAAACACCCGGGGTGGGGTACCCCCCTTCTGCGTTACTTCGCCCACCCAGCGCCCGTATTCTCCTACGAGGGGCGACAAGCCAGCCATCCGGCCAAGCTTTCGCTGCGGGACGGAGACATTGGACCCCGCGCGAAATCACTGGTACATTGCTTGTCACACGGAGGGTCTCACCTCGAAGGAATCCGCCACCCCCGGCCTTACCGGCGGGCTCACACCGAGGTCCCAAAGTCTTCCGTTTCTCCTACACACCAAATCACGAAAGCGAGCCAACCATGATCAAGCAACTGAGGGCAGCAGCAGCTATCGCCATACTCGCAGCCGCGGGCGCGACAGCCGTTCGAGCACAGGAACTGACGCAGGCGGAAAAAGATCGCGCCGTCCAATACCTTGAGAAAACGAAGCAAGGCGTTCTCGACGCCACCAAGGGGCTCTCCGATGCGCAATGGAATTTCAAAGCAGGTCCAGACCGCTGGTCCATCGCGCAAGTGACGGAACACATCGCCGCTGCCGAGGACTATATCCGCGGCTTGGTGGTGGAAAAAGTTATGGTGGCTCCCGCTGTGCCCGACCGCGATCTGAAGAAGACCGACGACGCGGTCGTCGCCATGATTCCCGACCGTTCACAAAAAGCGCAAGCTCCTGAACCGCTCGTCCCGACCAACCGCTTCAATTCGCCCGACGGCTCAGTGAAGCATTTTCTCGAAAGCCGCGCCACAACCGAGAATTTTGTGAAAACCACTCCCGGATTACGAGATCACGCCCTAGACAGCCCCATGGGCATGAAACTGGACGGCTATGAGTTCGTGCTTTTGATCGCCGCGCACAGCGAACGCCACACCAAACAGATTCTCGAAGTGAAAGCCGACCCCAACTATCCCAAGAACTAAACAAGGAAGAACGGAAGCAACCTGAAAATTAAACCATGCCTTACAGAGGACTCATCAACGCACGACGGCGCAAGATGAGTCCTCTGCGTTTTTCTCGCGTCAGAAACACTGCGGCAACGAATGACGCGGCACGGAATTTCACAGCAGAAGAATTTACCAATCGAGGCTGGTCTTGCCGAAAACACTCCAGAGGCGTATGTTTTCCGGCAAAGTTCCTACGGAGGGAACGAGCATGAACAAGAAACTTTTCAAGAGCGTTTGTGTGGCGGCAACGCTGCTTGCGGTTTTCGCGGCGGCGAGTTACAGCCAGGAGAAAAAAGCAAATGATTCGGCGCATAAAATTGTGCGCTTCGGTGATCTGAAGTGGACTGGCATCATCAAGGGATGCGAAATCGCGACGGTTGCCGGCGACCGCGACGCTGATGGGGCGCCGTTTGTGATTCGTCTTCGATGCGCAGACGGAAGCAAGGTACCTGCCCACTGGCATCCCACTGACGAATATCTGACCGTGCTGAAGGGCGCGTTTCTCGTCGGTACGGGTGAATCCTTTGACGAGAGTAAGTTGCAGACGATGAATGTTGGAAATTTCATCCTGATGCCGAAGGAGATGCGCCATTTTGCGGTGAACAAGGGCGAAACGATCGTGCAGGTTCATGGCGTGGGCCCGTTCAAGGTCAACTGGGTGAATCCATCCGAAGTTGAGCCGCCGGCTGCTCCCGCCGCAAAACCATAGCCCTGTTTCGACGTCGCGACCCGCGCCGAAAATTTAGTTTTGAAAAATCGATTCGCGGACGTGGAGCAGTTCCTGGCGTGGCGCGACTTATTCTTCCGTATGCTAAACTCAAACCAGCAGGCGCGCGATGAGCGCGGCTGCCGGAGCGTGGAACTTCGGGCTCTGTGCAACGAGGTCCCGCGAACCCCGCCAGGCCCGGAAGGGAGCAACGGTATCGGGATTGCCTCGGGTGCCGCAGATCACCCGAAGTTCCTCGCACTGAAAAAAGTTCGCAGCCGGCAGTTTGACGATCGACACCGTGGAGCCGGCGAAGGCGAGAGGTTAGTTCGATGATTTTTGGCGGAACTATCGTTCTTCTTTTTCTCATTGCGCTCACCGCCGTTGTCATTCTTCTCTTCTCTCTAAGCAAAAAGAAAAGCGGGACAGAATTCTAGCAGATGAGCTACCAGGTCATAGCCCGCAAGTGGCGCCCACAAACATTCAGCGATCTCGTCGGACAATCCCACGTCACATCAACGCTGGCCAACGCAATCAAAAACAATCGCGTGGCGCATGCCTATATTTTTTCCGGCGCGCGCGGTGTGGGTAAAACGACGGCGGCGCGGATTCTTGCGAAGGCCATGAACTGCGCAAAAGGGCCGACGGCCGAGCCCTGCGGCGAGTGCGATTCCTGCAAGGAAATTGCCGCGGGCACTTCGCTCGACGTGATCGAAATCGACGCGGCTTCGAACCGCGGCATTGACCAGATCCGCGAGCTGCGCGAGATGGTGCGCTATGCGCCGGCAGCGTCACGAAGCAAGGTCGTGATTCTCGACGAAGCCCATATGCTGACGGGCGAAGCGTCCAACGCGCTTCTGAAAACGCTGGAAGAGCCGCCGGATCGCGTGGTTTTCGTAATGGCCACGACCGAGCCGGAAGAATCTGGCCGACACCATCCGTTCACGTTCGCAACATTTTCATTTTCGCGCGCTAACCTTCGCCGAAATTACCGGGCGCCTGGAAGAGATCGCGAAAAAAGAAGATTTGAAAATCGAGCCGGGAGCCGTGGCGGTCATTGCGCGAATGGCGGAAGGCAGTTTGCGCGACGCGCTTTCCCTGCTGGAACAGGCGAGAGCTTATTGCGGCGACGTCATTCCGGATAAAGAGGTGCGCGAACTTCTGGGCGTTGTGCCGGAAGATTCTCTCAACGAACTGGTTGCCGCCATCGCGGAAGGCTCGGCGGACCGCGCCCTCGGCCTCGTGCACACCTTTCAAAAGGACGGCCGCAACCTTCAGCATTTCTGCCGCGAAGCCATCCGGCACATACGCAATCTGCTGATTGCGCGCGTTTGCGGCGGGGATTCGGATTTGATTGCCGCCACGGCGGATCAAAAGCCCGCGCTCGCGCACGCGGCGGCGCAATTCAGCGAAGAAGACCTTACTCGCTTTTTCCAGATCCTGTTGCAGACAGATGACGATTTGCGGCGAAAGCCCGATGCGCGCGTGCATTTGGAGATGGGCTTGTTGCGCCTAATCAACGCAAAACGCCTCGCCCCGATGGAAGAGCTCCTGGCGGAACTTGCGCAGCGGCGCGGCGGCTGGTCAAGCGAGTTCAGGCGCGGCGCGAAGCAGCGGCGCGGCTACAGCTGCAACCGCAGGCGCGCCGAAAGCTCCGGCAATGCCCAGTTTTTCAGCCGCTCCACAAACTTCGTCGCGTCCCTATCAACGATCCGCTGCGTCGGGTTTTGCTGCTGCGGCAGCGGCATCCGCCCCAGCGCGTGCAGAAGTACGGATCGCCCCCTCGGCGGAGCCTCCAACAGCCGTTACGGCTGCGCCTGCCGCTGAAACGCCGATCGAGAAAGATCCCGAGACACGAGTTGACGGAATTACCAAAGAACAGGTCGCTGAAATTAAAACCGCGATTCAGGCGCAGCAGAAATTTCTCGGCGAAATCGTGCAGCAAGGCAGCCGCTGGGAGCTGGATGGCCCGGAATTGCGAATTTATTTCGCGCCGGAGAAGCGCGCGTTCGCGGAGATGATGGAAGGCCGTGAATCTCTTGAAAAGGTCCGTGCCTCTTCGAGCAAAGTGCTGGGCCGTCCGGTGCGGGTGTGTGCTAAAGTAGAAGCAGTTGCAGCGGCTGCGCCGCGCGTGGCGTCCGGCACGGAAGAGTTACGCGCGCAGTTCGAACGAGATCCGATGGTGCGGTCGATGCTGCAACGCTTCGGAGGAAGAATCTCCGAAGTAAAATGGCGCCAAGAGGAGTCCTGATGGAAGTCAATGCGATCCAGCAGATGCTCTCGAGGTTGCGGCAGGTTCAGGAAGACTTGCAGCAACAAGTGAATGGCGTAGCCGTCGAAGCTTCGGCCGGCGGCGGCATGGTCACCGTAAAAATGAACGGCCAAAAACAAATCGTGAACCTGCGGATCGAGCCGGACGTTTTTGCAAGCAAGGATCAGGAAATGCTGCAGGATCTGGTGCGGGCGGCGGTGAATGAAGCTTCGCGCCGCGTCGATGAAGAGCTCGCCAACCAGATGAAGAATCTTGCAGGCGGCATCCCCGGAATTGCTGGAATGAAAATTCCCGGCTTGTTTTAACAGCCAATCAGTTTGAGCTCTCGCTCGCCTCTCTTGTCCGCTCTGCTCTGCCCTTCTGTTCGTTGCTCTCCTTCTTGCACCCTTTACTTCACGAATTTTCCGTCGTGGACTTCGTATTCGACGTGAAACTGTTTTTGCGTTTTGCGGTCTTCCCAGTGTTGTTCGGCGATGACTTGATTTACTTGCTCGAGACGCTCGGAGGGCAGCGGATGCGAGCGAAAATATCCCGCCAGGCTTTGGATCGCGAGTTCAGATAATTCTTCTTCGGGCGTTTGCGCGTGAATAACGTATTCGTTGCAGAGTTTCGAAAGCCGCGTGAACAGAGTGACGGCACCATACGGCGAGTAGCCCGCTTCCACAGCAAGCCGCGTACCTTCGCGATCGGCTTCGAACTCTTCGTCCTTGTGATAGCCGGCCTCCCAGAAATCGAGAGGAAGTTGCAGAAGCTGGCCGACAACGTCGAGATTCAAGTTCTTGAGTTTGGCTTCGATCTGGTAGCGCTCGACGCAATGGTAGTGATCGATGTGCTCGATTTCATGGCCGAGAATGTTCGCGAGTTCATCTTCGGTTTCCATCTGGTCGAGCATGCCTTCGCCGATATAGACGATACCTCCGGGCAAAGAAAATGCATTGATGAGGTTGTGATCGGGAATCAAGTGAAATTCGTAGGGAAGATGGCGATGCGCGCGAGCGGCAACTGTGCCGCCTACGCGGCGGACATATTTTTCCAGCGCTTCGTCTTCCGGAGTGAATTTCTGAAATTGCGTTGAGTAGCGAGTGGAGAGCTCGTGGCCGATGGAAATTTCCTGATCATCGGAAATCCGGGTGAAGTGCATCGGCACACGTGTCAGATCGCGCTGAGCGTCCGCGAGCATGTCCACAACAGCGTTCGCGGAAGAGTGCGTGGATTTGGCGCGGCGCTGGCTCCAGTAGAGGCCGGCAAGCGAGAATCCGAGTATTGCAAAAAACAAAACGAAGACTACGGGGCGCTTCATAGATATTGCCGGATGTTTTCGCGGAAGCGTATGTAGAGAGACGAAACGGCGATCAGAGCGACACCGACAATGATAAAGGTAATGTAGCGGTCGCTCTGGTTCAGCCGCCAGGCGTCCAGCGTAAGCACCTTGGCGACGCAAATCAGGAGTAACCCGAGACCCGTAAGGCGGAAACTGCGCTCCTTGACCGCGAGAGCAAAAAGAAAGATCAGCACTCCCTCAATGCCCCACGAAACGGTGATCATTCCGGCTGTCGTCTTGAGTGCCAGCATGACCGTCACCAGAATGATTGGAACGAAAAACTGAAGCTGTTCTGGCCGCGCGACCAGCCCGGAGGCAAATTTGCTTCCGCGACTGGTCCCGGGCAGCGCCTTGTAGGCTTCGCGCAACTGGAATGCAAAGAAAAGCGTCGCGAATAAAATCGCGGCTGCGGTGCTTACGATGAAGTAGCGGCCGCTCCAATTGCCTTCGTTGAAGTAGCTGGAGCCGAAAAGATTGTGAGCCATGCCGCGCGCGAAGGTCCCGAGTGTCACCAGAATTCCCTGGTGCAGGAAAATCGGACGCTTCAAAGCCCACGCCAAGCCAAACAATGCGAATGCGATGGCGGCGTAGGCAGTGACCACCCAGTCTGGGGCGATTTGAAAGTAGAAGAGCGCGACGAGTGTTGCCGTTCCAAGATAAGCGACAAGCACATCGGAGCGGAACCGCTTTTTGCCAGCCGTTCCGTCTTCCTCTTCGGAAAGCTGCGCATACACGAAAAAGAATATCAGGATGAGAGGAAGCACGGTGTACATGCGGGGCCCAAAGAGTTCGCCTCGCATGCCTGCGGTAAGGTTGGCAAAGAAGATGCGAGCGAACGCCGCCAAAAAGGCGACATAAGCCTGATAACGATACTGGGCGATCTTGCGCAAAAAGCCGTACTCGAAAAGAACCAAGCCAAAGACAGCCCATCCTACTGCTCTGCCAAGAGGATCGAGTTCGTACCAGAGAAGCAGAGACACAAGCAACGAAGCAGCCCAAGAATAGATGTGATGAAAGTCGCGGGCGCGCCACTCCTCCGGCATACGAATGAACAGCGACATAGCGTAAAAAACGACGGCGACGAGGGAGAGCGTAATGAGGCGCACGCTGATGCCGTGCCACAGCTCTTCGTTGTGTAAATTGACGCCGATGCAGCGGAGCATGGTAATGGCAGCGAGCGCGTGAGCTTGCCAGCGCAGATCATCGAGCTTGAAGCGACGATCGATGGCGGCGAGCGCGAACGAGAAAAGGGCCCAGAGAGCCGCGAGCCAACCGGTTGATGCTTCATACCACATCAAAAGAGTGAGCAGGAATGTAGCGGCCGTGGTGTGGAGATACGCCGCGATGAGCGCGTGCGATGCGTCTTCCGTGGTTGCCCGGCGCGAAATGGCGTACAGGCCGGCGGCAACAAGCGAAACCGTGATCAGGCGAATGCTGAAGGGGCCGTAATGTCCAGCGACGTGAAAATTGTAGTCAACTGTTTGCAGAACAGCCGCGAGGGCGAAGAGGTGTTCCTGAGCGCTGAGATGAAGAAGATTCCATCGGCGAGCGGCTAACGCCAGGATGATTCCCGCAGCAAGGAAAAGCGCGCCTATCCAAAGTTCAGGAGCTTCAGTCCAGATGAGAAAACCAAACATGAAAGCGCCTGCGAAAGAGAAGAGCGCCCGGAAGGCGCGTTGCGATTGATCCTCGCGCAAGGCGGCGAGTTTGGCTGTGACATAAAAGATGGCGCCGAGTGTCGGGAGGGTGATAAGACGCGTCGAGATGTGAAGATGCGCCGCACTGTCGATGTGCAGATTGAACACGAGCGTTCGGTACAGCGTGAGAACGCCAAGTAAGGCGTATTGAACCTGGAGATGGCGCAATTCAAGGCGACTGTTGACAGCCGCAAGACTGAGCATGATTGCCGCAAATGCAACGGCGGTCCAATCGTTCCCGAAAAACGCCCAGGCAGCCGTGGCGGCTGCAAACGCTCCGAGGTAGGAATGGATTCTAAGCAAACTGCGGTCGAGAGAGGCGTCGAAGGATTCTTTCCAGCGCGAGCTAATAAAGAGCGCGTTGAGATAAAAAACAACGGCGCACAGAGCGAAGAGAATGCCGCTGGCGAGAGCAAGCGCTTCCGACTTGGCGCGGAGTTCCACTAGCGGCCGGAAGTTGAAACCGATCAGGTCGATTCCCACGAGAAGTCCGGTGAACAAACCGAGGCGGCGGAAAACGACTTCCTCAAAAATGATTCCAGCAGCCAGAAAGACTTCCGCGCCTACCAGCCAGAGGAACGCGACGTTGTTGCCGGAATAATGCGACGGCACCGCAGCGAGCATCAGAGCCGCTCCCATGACGCTCAGCAGGACAAACGCGCGGCGGCGCCGACGAGTGATGGGAAGAAGAGCAAACACCAATTCGAGCGCGCCAATCGCGAATAAGGCAAGGTAGGCCAGCTCCGGATTTACGGATTGAAACTTCAACAGGCCGAGCAAAAGGAGTGTGCTGAGAACAGCGGAGACGGTCGAGACGTGCTCCTCGAAGTCAGTCTTAATACCGCGGGCAACGTAGGAGACGCGAAACGTCAGCCAATAAAAGAAGAGAAGTGCCAGGCTGGCTTTGTATTCCGGGAACGCGCGGCCGTGCGCGCCTTGGACGCCGAGGATGCGGTAGAGCCAATAGAGATGATTGAGGTAGCTGGAGAGAATGCCGAAAACTTCCAGTTCAAACCAACCCATCTTGAGCACAATCCCGACAAGACCGATGGCAAGCATCACTCCGGCGGTGAGGCTGTAGACGCTGTCCTGACTCAATGCGACGGTGGTGTAGCCTAGCAAAAATGCCAGGCCGGTCACGAATTGAGATTTATAGCGCAGCGTATGCGCGCCCATCGCGATCGCCACGGCAAGCATGAGGACCGAGTCGAGCACGCCGGAGTCGAGAACGCGCATGGCGGGGACGTAGTGAATGCCGAAGGTGCTGAAGAAAAGCAGCGCCCAACCTCCGCCAATCGCCACGCGGCCCAGGAGTTGGTAGCGGTCGCGCTTTTCGAGAAGAATGCCTCCGCCGAGAAATACGATGGACACCGCGTAAATGATGAACGCTTTGCCGGCGGGTCCGAGGTTTTGCAACGCGAGCTTGCCAAGCAGCGCGAGGCCGATCACGGTCATGATCACGCCCAGCTTGGCGAACCAGTTGGCGCCGAGAACTTCCTCAATGGAGGAAACGGATTTCATGCGCTGTTCAAGTGTTGGCTTTGGCGGAGGAACGCGCAGCGGCGAGGTCGGTGGTGAAGATGAGACTCGCGCGGCTGCCGTGGGTGGAGTTGCAGTTGATTGTGGCACCGGATGCTGTTGAATAACTTTTGGAGGTACCTTTGGAGAAGAAGGCTTTGCTTCTGGAGGCGGTGCCAGCGCCGCAGGCGCGAGGGGTTTCGGCTCGAGCGGGGCGACAGGCGCTGCAGGTATTTGTGGTGGCGTCACAACAGCAGGGGGAATGATCGGTGGCGTAGCTGGCGGCGCGACAAATGGCTTTGCTTCTACGCGCGGGGTGGCCGCAGGCGTCTCCCTGATTTGAGGCACGACCGTCGGGGCAGGAGCCTGCAAAGGTGGAATTGAACCAGGGACAGAAACCGGCTGGCGCACTTCTGGACTTGAGGGCTTCTCAGCGGCTGGCGTTGTTGGCGCTGGCATTGCCGCAAGCTTGCTTTGCAGCTCACCCAGGGCACGCTGCAATTTTGTGTGCTGCGTGGCGTTTTCCTCCGCGAGTTCATTCAGTTGTCTGCGGAGCTTTGCCTCTCGCGCAAAAAGAGCAATGGTCAAAAAGGGAGTGACGAGCAGCAGCAACCCAAAGAGAACCAGCAAGAGGATGGCGAAGGGCATGGGTGTTCCTCGGACTCACCGCTTGATTAGTTCTGATGGTAGAACGGCCTAGGGCCCGAATCTTGCATTTTGTTCCCAGCCGCCGTAGAGATAGTTACCCTGGCGCTACTAAGTTGTCTCTTTTCAATAATTTAGCAGAGATGCCTAAAGGCGCCAGCACCGAAGCAGGGTTTGTATGGGATGGTGCCCACAGGTGCCGTGGGCGCGGCCAATCCGCCCATTTCTTCGGCCGGTTTGCGCACGGATGCTGGCTGTGCTACACATCATGCATGCCTGATTTTGCCGCTCCTGTCGAACGACTCATCGATGAACTGAAACACCTGCCCGGAATCGGACAGAAAACCGCACAGCGGCTGGCGTTTTTTCTTTTGCGATGTCCGCCGGAAGACGCGCTGGGGCTGGCGGATGCGATTCGCGACGCGAAAGAGAAAATCCGCGAATGCTCGGTCTGCAGCAACATTACCGAGAATGACCCATGTCACTTCTGCGCGGGGGCCAGTCGCGACAAAAAGTTGATCTGCGTGGTCGAAGAAGCGCACAACATCATGGCCATTGAAAAAACGCGCACTTACAGCGGCATGTATCACGTGCTGGGCGGCTCGCTGTCGCCGCTGTCGGGGCGCGGGCCGGAGCAATTGCAGGATAAAGTCTCTCATCGAGCGGCTCAAGGGCGGGACGGTCGAAGAAATCATCATCGCCACGAATCCGACCGCCGAGGGCGAAGCCACAGCCGTTTATCTTTCGAAATTACTGAAGCCGCTCGGCGTGCGCGTCACGCGCATTGGCGTGGGCATCCCTGTCGGCGCGGATCTGGAATATGCCGACGAGGTCACCATGCTCAAGGCCCTTGAGGGCCGGCGCGACTTATAGACCTTCCACGACCACCTCATCCACCTGGGGAATTGCACGTCCAAATCCTTGCCGCGAATTAGGCGGGGTCCCGCTTCCCAGCACCCTCCAGGCTGAGTTTTCGCATTGCGTCCTAGTACGTATGGCCGCCTCTAGCCAACCGTCCTTTTTGGGTATAGAGTCTCATTTTCCGCGGAACTGTCCCCACCGCAAGGAGGTGCGCTATGCCCGGCTTGGCGCACTACATGTCGCAGTACGATCACGAGCATTCTTCCGGCTGGAACAAGCTGCTCCATGGTGTTGGCATTCCCATGATTTTTTTGGGGATTATATTTCTCATCCTCACGAAATGGGTTTGGGGCGCGAGTTTCTTCGTCGGCGGCTGGATTTTTCTCTTTCTGGGTCACAAGATTGAGGGAAACCATCCGGCATTTTTTCAAGGGCCAATTTATTTGCTGGTGGGACCAATCTGGGTCGCAAAAGAAGCATGGGAGTTCCTCACTGGAACACATCGCACACCGACCTCGGAAGGTACCTCGCAAAGTACAACGACCAAGCAGTCGTAGACAGTCTGCGAGTTCCTACAATCTTCAGGAGCGGCGACGGTGTGGATGGATGAACAAGGCGGCAATCTTGCCGACGAAACAACGGAAATGATGTCTGAAACAGTGGCACACCAAAACGAGGAATTGCGGAAGCGCCGCAGCACGCGGATCATGCAGGCGGTTCCGCTGGCGGTTACGGGTGTTGATGCGCTCGGACGCCCCTTCACGGAACGCACCTCGACGCTGATCATCAATTGCCACGGCTGCCGCTACCAATCGAAGCACTACGTGCTGAAAAATATGTGGGTCACTCTCGAGGTCCCACACCCCGAAGCCGGGCAGGCCCCCAGAACTGTTCGCGGGAGAGTGGCTTGGATCCAGCGTCCACGCACCGTAAGACAACTTTTCCAGGTCGCTCTGGAGTTGGAAGTCCCCGGGAACACTTGGGGGATTGCCTTTCCGCCGCCGGATTGGTTTGCGCCTTCGGAAAGTGTGCGCGTTACGAGTGTTCACGAAGACGAGCATGACGCTCCACATCGAGATTCGGAGACCGCGGAGATTCATCTGCCCTTGACGGAACCGGAACCCGCCCAGCCGTCCGCCCAGGACAATGTGCGTGTTTTCCCTGCCCCCGCGAGCGCCACTGACGCTTCACTCCAGCTTGCGCGCCACATGGCGCGGCTGGTGGCGGATGCCAAACAGCAGATTCAGGCCGCAGCCCGCGAGGTTGCCGCGCAAGCCGTCGCAGCCGAGAGCCGCGCGTCGATGGAGGAGTGGGAGCAAAAATTTTCGATAGCTCGCGAACAATTCGCGCAACAAGTTTCCCGCTCCATCGAGAAAATCCAGGAAGAGTCCGATACGCGCTCGCGTTCTGCCCAATCGGCCGCTGCGGAAGCATTGCAAAGAGAGCTTCCGCGCTGGATTGCACCGCAGCTGGAAGAGCTTACGCGTCAATTGACGCAGCAGATTTCCGATCGAGGCGCCGCGGAACGTACAGAACAGACGAAGCATCTTGCGAGTGCCGTGGAGTCTCTGCGCGCGATTTCCCAGCAGGCCGAAGAGTCCGCCGCCCGGCTGCGGTCTCAAGCTGAACAAGCAGAGGCACAAATCGCCGAGCGCGCCGCCGAATCCTTGCGCGAAGTCGACGACGTAGCGCAGCAGAACGAATTGGCGGTAAACGCAAGCCGCGATGCCATGAGCAAGGCCGCCAATGAGATCCACAATCAGATTGCAGCGGCGCTTTCTTCGGCCCAAGCTTCGTGGCAGAGCCAGCTTCATACGGAAGTCGAAGGCGCACAAGCGCGTTGGCAATCGACGCTCGAAAGTACGCTTGCATCCGCGCAGGAAAAAGCTTCAGCAGGCCTCGACGAACATGCTCATCGGCTTTACTCCCAACTGCAGGAAGAAGCCAGCCGGCAAGGCACCGCAGTGCGAGAATCCGTGAGCGGCGCGGTAACGGACGCCGAGCAGCGCATCGCTTCGTTGCGCAACTCGGTGCAGGAGGAAGCGGCGCGGCACTCGGCTGCAGTTCATGAATCCGCGGCGGCCGCTGGGGCAAGTCTGGCCGAGGGGGTGAGCGGCCTCGTGTCGCAAGTGCAAGAAGAGGCTAGCCGGCACGCAACAGCAGTTCGTGAATCCATGAGCACCGCAGCAGCGGAAGCCGAGCAGCGCATGGCCGGGTTGCGCAACACTTCGCAAGAGCAATCGCAGCGCCTCGAAGCCGCTCTAGGCCGTGCCGCCGAATCCAGCGAGCGTCTCGAACACCTTTCCTCACGCATCGAAACCACGCAGCGCCAGGCTTTGGCTGGCTTTGAGACTCAGATTGACGACGTCCTCAGTCTGCATCGCAACGAATTGCACCGGCAGTCCGAAAGCCTCCTCGAAGAGCTCAACGCGCGCATCCGTGTCACGTTTGAAGAAAATTGCCAGCTCGCCATTTCGCGGTTTGACCAGCAGATCGGATCGATGGTCCAGCCGCACATCTCGAGAACCGAAGAAGCCATTCACCGCCTTGCCGGCGGCCGCTCCCTCCTCGATGCCGCCATGACGTTGCAGCAGGACCGCATTCGCGCTTCGGCGGATGAGGCCTTCGCGGAATCTCTGGCCCGCTTCCGCGAAAACCTCGGAGGAGTGGACGAGCTTCTGCAGGAAGCCGCCCAGACTGTCGCCGCGCGCAACTTGACGGACCTCGAATCCAAGGTTTCCGACCTGAAACATCAAACGGTCGATGACCTGATGAAATCCGCGGAGTGGTACGAGAAAAAGGCGCAAACCCAAATTCAGCACTTCACGGAAAAAACGGCAGAGCTAGCTGAAAATCAGTTCCGTGAGAAAGCCGGCGAAGTTTCGAGCATCTTCGCCAGCGAATTGGATCACTCCAGCCGCAGCTTCATCGGTCATACTCAGACGCAGATGGAAGAGGTCGTGCGCGACGCTTTTGAGCATGCGCGAGCACTTTTTGCTGAAGCCGCCGATACCACAACAGCGGCCTTCACCGATGAAATCCAGCGCCAAGCCCGGCATGAGCTCCAAGGATTTGGCGATGAAACACAGCGGTCGTTGAGCGAGACGCGCCTTCAACTCGACGCTGCCCGCGCGGAGCTGACGCAGAAAGTCACGGCCGAACAGGAAGCCTTTTTGCGGCAATTCCAAGCGGGGATGAGGAGTGCCGTGGAAGGCGGAGTCGCGGACGCGAGTGCTAGAGTGAAAGCAGGACTCGCGCCTCTGCTCGAGTCCTGGAAGTCCACGGTCGAAGCGCACCGCACCGAAATGCGGGGCATCTACGCCCAATTGAGTAACCATGCTGCGGAGCAACACCGCAACCGTCTCGAAAACGTTTCGAACCAGTGGATGCTCGCCACCGTGGCGAGCCTGGACCACCAATCTCGCGAAGCAGTCGCCAGCATCGGCGCCAGAGCGGAGGAAAAACTACGCGAGACGTGCGCGCAAGTTTTTGCCGGAGTCGGCGACGCGCTGCAGGAGCGCTTGCGGCAGATTGCAGCAAGCTTGACGCCGCCAGAGCCGCCGATGACGCGCTCGCAAACCGCCGGCAGCAGCGACAGCTAGATCTTTCTCGCGAACAGCGACTGAATTCGCCTCTCGCCACTTACACAAGTATAATCAGAGTGTCTGACCAGCTATGGCTAATCGAGCCTACTTGCGCGTTTGGACGCGCGATTTCTTGGAAACCACCCTGATTGCCCAACTCGCGAGATTTCTCGCGACCGCTCCGCTGTCTGCCTCGGAAAGCGCATTCAAAGAACTGACCGTGCAACCGGTGGACGCCACCGAGATTGCCCTGGCGGAGTGGGAATTGAAGGATCTCGGATATGGAGCGGCCGAAGTCGCGGCGCTTGCGGCTCAGCACATCCACCCGGACAGCGCTTACATCGTCGCCGCAAAATGGGACCTCTGGAGCTTTGACGCTGGGAGCCTCAAGTGGATGCACAAGCCCGAACCGCTGCTTCTCACTTGCCACGGCCCCGAATACGACGGCAGCATCGCCTCATCCGAGGGACACTTCACCGCCGATCTCGGCTTCGAACACTTTTTTACTGGACATGCCGGCCTGCTCGCTCCCGGCGCGGCTTCGAATCCCTTCGAGTCCTCCGACCATCCGCTGGAACACACCTTTCGGCAATGGATGTCCGTCCCCGGCAACTTGAAGGAATATCACGCAAAGACGCGGGAGAACATCCAACTGTTGTTCAGCTGGGTCGAGTCCATCGAGCGAGCCCTCCCGGTCGAGCGCAGCCAGCTGTGGTCCGAAGGAGAACAAAACTTTGAGGCGCGGCTGGACGCGATTCTGGCGCACCGTTAGCCGTGGCTTGCAGGGAACCTCCTTTCGGGGGGTCCTTCCACGAACGCCTGGCAGCGGTTAGAATCGTTGAGTTGCACCTCTGTCTTGGGGCGCAGAACGGCTCGGACGGAATGAAAGTGCTGGACACGCCAATCAAGGAAGACAAGCCAGGCGTATAGTGGGCATCACGCGCACGGCGACAATTCTCTAATGGACGAATCGCAAAAAAACTTTGACTGTAGAGCGAATGTGCTGGCCTTCCATGCGCCAATGAAGGCGAGAAGCAGTGAGCGCCGTTCTGAATTTCGTCGATCGCTTACTCGGCGAACTTTTTTCTGCCTTGCGGCAAGCTCCCTCGCTATCACTGCCTTCATGCTCCCTGGCTGCGGCGACGAGCCCGCACCGAAGCCCGTGGCAGAAACGCCGGCCAAACCTGCGGAACCCGCGGTGCCGGAAGAAATGCAGGCCGCCGCGCAAAATCTGCTTGGAAAAGAAACCCAAGTTCTCATCTTCGGCGATCTCGCAAAAAACGGAAAACAGCAGTTTCTCGCCGCCAATGTCGTCCCGAAGACGCCAAAGAATCAGTTGCCCGGAACCATCGTTACACGCGCTGTGATTGCCGAAAATACCAATGGCCAATGGTCGGAACTTCTGCGCTGCGATGAATATCTGAAAAATTCCAAGGGCTATCTCGCGCTGACCCCGCTGGCACCGGTAGCCGGCTGGCGCGTGCAGTATGACCAGGACCCCGTCAAGGGCATCCAGTTGTACTTCACGGCTCTCAAGGGCACGGACGCTACGGATGCGCATGTTCTCCCGATCGGCATCGCCTGGAATCCCTCAACAAAACGCTACCAATCACTCGACCGCACCTACGAACATTTCCTCCTGGAATCGCCATCCTTGTCCACCGCCAGGTCGGTGCTGCGATGAGCGCGGCCGCGGCAACCATTGGCGCCACCGCGGACGCCAAGAAACCGTCCAAATCTTCCTCCTGGAAGAATCTTGTCGGTCTACTTCCCTACCTCGGCCGCTATCGTGGATCGCTCACTCTCGGAATGCTCGCTCTGGTAGTTTCCAGCATCGTTCAAAACGTTATCCCACTCGCCACCGGAGTCCTAACGGACATCCTCGCCGGCAGCGACCGTCCGTTTGAGAGAAGTGCCCAAGGCCACTTGCTGGCGGGCTCCTGGTTGAGCCGCACGATTCCCTACTACACTCCCCACAGCCGCCACGCGCTGGGCATCTATTGCCTGCTCCTCATCGGTCTCGTGTCTTTGCGCGCCGTGCTTTCCTTCTGGACTCGCTGGGTGCTCATCGGCATTTCCCGCGACATCGAGTTTGACATCCGCGGCGGGTTGCTGAATCGCTTGCTGCTCATGGAGCCGGAATTCTACGTCCGCAATCGCACCGGCGAACTGATGTCCCGCGCCACAAATGACCTCAACGCCGTGCGCATGGTCCTGGGCCCGGGAATCATGTACAGCGGCCAAACCATTATCGGCATGGCCCTCGCCATCGCCGTCATGTCCCAACTCTCAGGCACCCTCACGCTCTGGATTCTCCTGCCCGTGCCAGTGGTCGCCGTGGTCGTCCAGCATTTCGGCAAGGTCATCCATGAGTTATACGAAAAAATCCAAGCATCCCTTGCGACGCTCTCCGCCAAGGTGCAGGAAAATCTGGCGGGTGTCCGCGTCGTCCGTGCCTACGCACAGGAACAAGCCGAAATCCGCGGCTTTGACGAGCCCAACCGCGAGTACGTCTCCCGCAACGTCAAATTGATCCGCACTTGGAGCATGTTCATGCCCTCGCTCCAGGCTCTGATCGGGATTACTTTTCTCATCGTCCTCTGGCAAGGGGGCCATCTCGTGCTTTCCGGCCGAATTTCTCTCGGCGCTCTCATCGCTTTTTACAGCTATCTCGGCATCCTGGTTTGGCCCATGATCGCCCTGGGTTGGGTCACAAACATATTTCAGCGCGGCGCCGCGTCCATGGGCCGCCTGAACCACATTCTCATTGCGCAACCGCAAATCGACGACCGCGCCGCCACCGTCCCCGCTGAAATGAAGGTCGAAGGTGATATTGAGTTTCGCAATCTCAACTTTTCCTATCCGACCACGATGGCCGGAGGCAGCGCGAATGGCAGCGGAAATGGCAATCGTTCCGCCACGGACGGCGTTCTTCGCGACATCAACCTTCACATCCCCGCCGGTTCGACGCTCGCTATTGTCGGTCCTACCGGCAGCGGCAAAACCACTCTTGCCGCTCTTGTCGCACGCCTTTGGGAAGCGCCCGAGGGCGCCGTCCTGATCGATGGGCGCTCCATCCGCGAATGGCCGCTCGACGCACTTCGCCGCGCCATCGGCTACGTCCCGCAGGACACTTATCTTTTCAGCGAAAGCGTCGGCGAAAATATCGCTTTCGGCTTGCCAAAATTTGATCTCGAGCGCGTGCGCGAAGCCGCCGAAGTCGCCAGCCTCGACGGCGACGTTCAGGAATTCCCCGCGAAGTACGACACGATGGTCGGCGAACGCGGCATCACCCTTTCCGGCGGACAGAAGCAGCGCACCGCCCTTGCTCGCGCGATTGTGCGAGACCCGCGCATCCTCATCCTCGACGACTCGCTCTCCAGCGTCGATACCCAGACCGAAGAGCGCATTCTCAGCCGCCTGCGCGGCATCATGGGCGGACGCACCACCATTCTGATCGCTCACCGCACCTCGACCGTTCGCGATGCCGATCAAATCGTTGTCTTGCGCGATGGCCGCATCACCGAGCGCGGCACGCACGAAGAGCTTCTCGCGCGCGGCGGCTATTACGCCGACCTCTATCAAAAGCAATTGCTGGAAGAAGAACTCGAACGGGCATGAGCAACATTCACGAAGAAGAGAAGCTCGGCAAAGCCTACGACGCGCGCCTCATGCGCCGCCTGATGCAGTATCTGCGGCCGTACAAGTGGCGCGTCGTCCTAGCACTGACCCTTGTCGCCGTCGTCACTCCGCTCGAGCTCGCCCCTCCCTGGCTCTTTTGGAAGGCCATCGACGGCTACTTTACTCCCGCTCTTAAACACCTAATTCCGGAGAGCCAGGCTTGGCGCGGCATCGAGTGGATCAGTCTCGCCTTCCTCGCCATCCTCATCTCCGATTTCCTTGCCCAATACGCGCAAATTCGCATCATGCAGCGCGTCGGCCAGCAAACTATGTACGACATGCGCAGCGAAATCTTTGCTTACATCCAGCGCCTGCCCATGAGCTACTTCGACCGCAATCCCGTGGGTCGCCTGGTCACGCGTGTCACGACGGACGTCGACGCCTTGAACGACCTTTTCGCCGCCGGCGTCGTCACGATGATCAACGATTTCTTTCTCCTCGTCGTCATGGCCGTTTTTCTTTTCACGGTGGACCACCGTCTCGCCTTCGACGCCTTCGCCGTCCTCCCCTTCATCTTCGTGGTTACCTATTTCTTCCGCAAGTTCGTGCGCGACGCCAACCGCCGTATCCGCACCGCCATCGCCCGCATCAATGCCTTCCTCCAGGAATATATTTCCGGCATGAGCGCGGTGCAATTGTTCAATCGTGAGCGCAAGGCCCGCATCGAATTCGAAAGTCGCAATCGCGACAACATGAAGGCTTGGTACGACGCCATCCTCGCCTTTGCGCTCTTTTATCCCGCCGTCGAATTTCTCAGTGTCGCAACCATCACTCTGATCTACTGGTCCGGAGGCAATCGCGTCCTCTCCAGCGGCCTCAGCCTCGGCGTGCTCACCGCTTTCACCATGTACGCCACGCGCTTTTTCCGCCCCATCCAGGACCTCAGCGAAAAATTCAACATCCTGCAATCCGCCATGGCCGCTTCCGAACGCATCTTCAAATTGCTCGACGAGCCCATCACAATCGATTCCTCTTCCCAAGCCGTTCGCCTCGATTCTCCGCGCGGCGAAATCGAGTTTCGCAATGTCTGGTTCAGCTACCGCGATGTCCCTGAACCCGCAGATGAAGACTGGGTCCTGCGCGATGTCTCTTTCCGCGTTGAGCCCGGCCAGACTCTCGCCATCGTCGGCCACACCGGCGCCGGCAAGACCACCCTGATCTCCCTGCTCCTCCGTTTCTATGACGTCCAGCGCGGCCAGATTCTCCTCGACGGCATCGACATCAAGACTCTCAACCTGCAGGATCTGCGCCGGCACTTCGGCATCGTATTGCAGGATTCCTTCCTTTTCACCGGAACTATCGAATCGAATGTTCGCCTTGGTTCTCCCGGCATTGACCGCCTGACTGTCGAGCGCGCCGTCGACGAAATCGGCCTTGGCGATTTTGTCCGCACCCTCCCTGAGGGCGTAGACACGAGCGTCAACGAGCGCGGCTCCACTCTCTCCGTCGGCCAGCGCCAGCTCATCTGCTTCGCGCGAGCCCTCGCCCACAACCCGCGTTTCCTCATCCTCGATGAAGCCACTTCCAGCGTGGACACCAAAACCGAGCTCCAGATTCGCGAGGCTCTCGACCGTCTGCTTTCCGGACGCACCTCTCTCGTCATCGCTCATCGCCTCAGTACCATTCAATACGCTTCGCGCATCCTCGTCTTCCACAAAGGACGCCTCCGCGAGCAAGGCGCCCATCAGGAACTCCTCGCCCAGCGCGGCATCTATTACCGTCTCTACCAGCTCCAGTATAAGGAGCAGGAACTCGGCCTGCCCGAAGACACGCGCGACGCTGCCGGCAATCTCGCGGACCAGCCTCGCGGACCGCTCCCCGCTCCTCAGCCCGCCACGGATTGAGCGCCGTCACCGCGCATGCCTCCGATTCCGCTCCTCATCTCCGCAGGCGAAGCTTCCGGGGATATGTACGCCGCCCGCCTCGCGACCGCGTTGCAAAAACGCATGGACGTCGCACTCTTCGGCATGGGCGGTCCCCAGATGCGCGCCGCTGGCGTTGACGTCATCACCGATTACAAGGAAGTCTCCGTTGTCGGCATCACGGAAATTCTCAGCCACCTTCCCTCGCTAATTCGCGCCATGCGCCGTCTCGTCTCCGAAGCCAAGCGCCGCGAGCCGCCTTTCGCCATCCTCACCGATTTCCCCGGCTTTCATCTCCGCCTCGCACGCAAGCTCCGCCCGCTTGGAGTCCGCAACATCTACTACATCTGCCCGCAATTCTGGGCCTGGAGGCCTTGGCGAGTGCGCGTTGTGCGCCGGCGTTTCGCCCAGGCTCTCTGCATTTTTCCTTTCGAGGAAGCGTTCTTCGGCAGCGCGGGCGTTCCCACGAAATTCATCGGCCATCCGCTCGTCGGCGCCGTGCAATTCTACGCAATCCCGCGAAGAATTCTGCCGTCAGCAACATCTCGATCCAAGCCCAGCCGATTGTGACGATCTTGCCCGGCAGCAGGCACGCCGAGCTGGCCCAGCACATGCCGGTGATCCGCGAAGCTTGCGCCCAAATCCAGCAGCAGCGCCCCTCGCAGTTTGTCGTGGCCGCGGCCGCTCACACTAACCTGCACGACCTTCAAACGGATTGGAACTCCGCGCTAAGCCTTCGCATCGTCGAAGATCAGACCTATAACGCACTCGCCATCGCCGACGCTGCCATCGTTTCCAGCGGCACCGCCACCATCGAAGCCGCGCTTCTCGATGTCCCCATGGTCGTCGTCTATCGCGTAACTCCGCTCACAGCACTGCTCGCCAAACCCCTCGTGCGCACGTCTTACTTCAGTATGGTGAACTTGATTGCCGAACGCCTAGTCGTTCCCGAGTTGATTCAAAAGGACTTCACTCCGAAGAGAGTCGCCGATGAGGTCCTCCGCCTCATGAATGATTCGCGCGCTCGCGGGGCACTTCGAGCCGGCCTCGCCGACGTCCGCGCGCGTCTGGGGCCTCCAGGGGCCGTTGATCGCGCCGCCGAAGCGATTGCCGGCCTTCTCGCAACCAGCCGTGGCAACGCTTAGCCCCGTGTCTGCTATCCTATATACGTAGAATGGTGTCGGTTCGCACCTCTGTGAAAGGTGCCGGCTGAAAGGTATTGGATGCCCGTGCGTCGAAGAATTCCAGCTAAGCTTGCCGTCTTGCTCCTCGTTGCGCTCGCGTTCTCTTGCGCCGCCGTTCCGCTCCGGGCCCAGGCGCCCCGGCCTGTAGGTTTTCTCGCGCAACACTACGACGTCTCCGCCACGCTCGACTCCTCGCGCCAATCCATCAGCGCCGTTGCCAAAATCGAGTTTAGAGCCTCGGAGGTTACTAGCAATCTCCGCGTCGAGTTGCATCCGAATCTGATCGTCAGTGACGTAAAAACAGCCGACGGCAAATCGGTGGGATTTGGTCGCGATTCGATGAATCCACTGTATGTTCTCGTCACCTTGCCCACACCCGTGGCCGCGGGGGGGCAAGTCACATTGACGTTCACTTACTCCGGCTTGCTCGCCAACGAAGAGAACAGCCCGGTCCCTGGCGTGCGCGCCGCCGTCGTCGGCCACGATGACGTCTATCTGCTTCTTCCCTCCAGGTGGTTCCCTCTCACCAACTATCCCTCCAATCGCTATACCGCCACTTTTCGTCTGAATGTGCCGGACAGCTTTGCCGTGGCCGGTTCCGGAAAGAGTTCTTCGCCGACACCCTTGGCAGGAAAAGCTGCCGGAGAGGGCGGACGCCTGCTGTACACCTTCGACTGTCCGACACCCGGCCCGCATGGCACTTTCGTCGCCGGAAATCTCCAGTTGAGTCCCAAGCAGGCCGAAGGTATCGAAGTAGCCGTCTACGCTCCGCGCTCCGATTCCGCCAACGCCCAGGGCTTTGCGGACGACGTCGCCCGCGCCGTTACGGTTTTTTCCGACATGTTCGGCGGCCTGAAAGACCCTGCCTTTACCGTGATTCAATTGCCTGACGGCACAGTTCGCGATTTCGCCGCTCCCGGTGTCCTTTTGCTGAGCCGCCGCCTCTGGGAGCCGAAAACCGCGGAGCGCACCATCGCCCGCCTCGTCGCTTCCCAATGGTTCGGCGACTCCGTCCTTCCAGCCTCGCCAGGCGACGTTTGGGTTACTGACGGGCTGACCCGCTATTGCGAAGAGATGTACGCCGAGCAAAGCGCCGGTAAAGAAGCAGGCCTCCGCGCCGTCGATGAATTTGCAGTCGGCGCCTTGATGTACGAAGACGCCGCCCCCATCGCCCAAGCAGCTCGGCTGGCTCCCTACTCGAGCGACTATCGCTCGGTCGTGCTCAATAAAGGCGCCATGGTTTTTCACATGCTCCGCGCCCTCATGGGCGATGTCGCCTTCAAGACGCTCCTCCATGATTTTGCAACGCAGTACGCGGGCAAGACCGCCCGCATAGATGAATTCATTAATCTGGCGGACAAGGACGTCCAGGCGGCCGCCAAGCCCGGCGAGGTTGCCCCGAATCTCCGCGGCTTTTTCGCCCAGTGGCTCAATTCCACGGGCGTGCCCGACTTTACTCTCGATTACGTGACCTACCGCACTCCGAAGGGCTTTCGCGTCGTCGGCAAAATCAAACAACCCATCGATACCTTCAGCATGCCCGTTCAATTGCGTATAGATACAGAAGGCAACCCGGAGACGCAGTGGGTGGATGTTCTGGGCTTGGAATCACCGTTTACGATCGAGACCTTCGGCCGGCCGAAACCGGGCGGCATCAAGATCGACCCGAATAACCTCGTCCTCAAAGGCAGCACTCCTCTTCGTGCCCGCGCAGCCATCGCCCGTGGAGAAGAGCTCGCCGAGCAGGGTCTCTATTACGACGCCATCAAACAGTATCAGAGAGCGCTCTCAGTCCAGCCCGGCCGCCCGCTCGCCAATTTCCGCATGGGCGAAGCCTTCTTCTACCAAAAGAATTATCAGGCCGCGGCCAACGCCTTCCGTGAATCTTTGCAAGCCGTTCCCGAACCCTCCGAAAAATGGACTGAATGCTGGGGCCACATCTACCTCGGCAAAGTCTTCGATCTGCTGGGCCAGCGCGAACGCGGCGTCAACGAATACAGCAAAGCCAAGCAAACCAACGACGACACAGGGGGCTGCCAACTCGAATCCGAGCGCTGGCTCAAAAAAGCCTATTCCGAGGGCGGCATCTCGGCAGCAAACCCCGCCAGCGGCGCCACACCTGCGTCCACAGCCCCTGTGCCGCCACCGGCTGGTGATCGGCCCGTGCTAAAAAAGCCCGGCCAATAATAGCCCGCGATCCCCGCAGGGCGCCGGCCCTGGGTTCCGAAGTTAAACTTCATGGAAATCCCACGCGTATGCCAGTTTCCTGCAATGCGGCTACTCGTCCACCGAGAGCTCGAGAAGCTCGCCGAGCTTGCTCCTCTCGTGTGCCTCTTGACCGGCGCAGCTTTGTGTACTCAAACTCTGCAATGATGAGGATCGGCATGTCAGTGTGGGCTTATTTCCAAAGCGCGAGGAAATCAGGAAACGCTGCACAGCCGTTGACAGTGTCTCCTTGTAATTCGGAACAGCGCGAGCACGCATTCATACAAAGGAACTTTGCAAGGTACTGTAGCTACTGATACGACTAAAAGGCCGCTCCCCAAATAAAGCTTTCTTGTTCTGTCTGTAATAAGACAAATAGGACTTGACGCCGTAGTTGATATCTCATATTGTCCGCACGCATTGTCCCTTTCTACCAGCAGAAGGACAAGCAGATGCTCCCGCTTTTTTGGCGGTCACGAAGCAATTTCAAGTTTCCGCTACTCTTCTGCGATTTCCATCCGTGCGTGGGACCTTGCACTGAAAATTGGGAGGAACCGATGCACACGCGACTAACTACCTTTATCCTTTTCGTGCTACTGATATTGACGTGCGGGGCCGGCGCAGGATTTGCGCAAGAGGTCGATATGGTCGACCCGTCTTTTCTGGCAAACGCCTCCAGCAAAGCGTTCCATCCTAAACCGCACGATCTGACCAACGGTCAGGCGCACTCCCGCTTCGGTATTAACGGGATCGATTCTATCCCCAACTTCAACGACCACTTCTTCGCAGATGGGTTCGATTTCCTCGGCAATCCGAACCGTCACTGGTACACCAACACGGTCGGAAATCCGCCCCAGATGGGGGGTACGACTCTCATCGGCGCTCCGCTTCAGCCCGTGAATATCGAACTGGATGACGCCAACGGGAATCTACGGGTTGTAGGGGGCCACCCGCTGATTTCGGATGCGACCCAATTCGTTGCGCCGGTATTGGGATCCCCGGTGTTCTCCAACTTCGTCTATTCGAGTGGCGCCGACCCGACGCAGTTTTCGGACGCTATTCAGCGCGCCCAGTACTTCAACAAAATGAAACCGGACTGGCATACCTTGCTGCTGGCGGCTCCCAAGCCGGCCCTCACGATGCACATTCGGCAATCGGCAACGTGCGGCAAGTTGCCCAACTCCGCCGGGTGTAACTATGTTGCTTCACTAAATGCGGACGGCACATGTTGCCGCTTCATTTTAGTAAACGACAATCCGCAGGATTTCGTATTCGAGACCGGCCTGGCCGGGATCGTGGTGACCGACATCTCGAATAATGTCATCACCACGAAAGACATTTCCTCGTTCTTGTTCCCCAACGTCTTTCTCTTTTTCGGAAATACTAACAATTGCTGCGTCTTGGGCTTCCACACGTACTTCTTCGAGCCGGGCAGCGATCCCGAACTGCGCTGGGTGCTCGACTATTCCAGCTGGATCAGCCCGGGGCTGTTCGGGGCAGCTTTCACGGATGTCACTGGTCTCAGCCACGAAATCGCTGAGACCTACAACGATCCGTTCGTGGTCAGCGACAATGTGCACAACTTGACTCCCTTTACTCTCGCGCCTAACGGGGGCTGCTCGGATGTTCTGGAAACTGGCGATGTCATCGAGGGTCTCCCGAACGCAACCTTTCCCATCACATTGAACGGCTTCGTGTACCATCCGCAGAACGAAGCCTTACAGCAGTGGTTCAAGTTCGAGTCGCCCTCGAGCGCCTTGGGCCAAGCCTACAGTTATCCAGACACTACGGTCGTGCCGCAGCTGTCACCGCCTCAGAAACTAAATTGTCAGCCGTAGAATCTTTTTCGTTTTGAGGCCTGGCCGGCTCACCGGCCGGGCCTCACTCACCGGATTTCACCTATTGCGGCTGTATCCCTCACGGCAAACCCTTCCCATCTCAACAAGGGGACATTTCAAAAGAGGTTTGACACTCCTTTTTTCCATTGACAAGGGATTACTCGCCCTATATAGTAAGCGGCAGGTAACATTTTGCCCTGGACCCGGAAACGCCAGCATCTTTGCTGGCGTTTTTGCTTTCCGGAGGCTGCTCGCGCAGCCTAAGTTCTTTGTTCTCCGCACTTACGCAACACTCAATGCTTCGCAAATTTCTAGTGAGATGCAAGTTCTTTAGAATCAACACTTGCGAAAGTGCAGCAAAATAAACGACTTTAACTGGCTCTGTTTACATCCTACAGGAGCGGGGCGATGCCTCAACCGATAGAGGTTAAAGGCCAATCCGAGCAGCAGGGCTTGCCGCATCTGCATGGGCAAGCTGCGACCTGGTGCTTTGGCAGAGAGCTTGCGTTTGATCACCGAGAAGACGGTTTCTATTTTGGCGCGCGGCCCATACAACTGCCGCGGAAAAGCGCGGTGCATCTGATGGCGGAATTCTGCTTCCGGAATGCCACGCCGCGGATTGGGCGGGATCACGCTGTGGGCTCCCAGCGTGCCGCGCACGTGGCGGTGATTGGCTTCGGAGTCGAACTCCGCATCCGCCAGTACCACACCAATGGGCATGGTGCGGCTAGCCGCGTCCACCAAGCCGGGCAAAGCCCGTGTGTCGCACCACGGACCTTGTCGCGCTCGTTGCGCCAGAATGATCTGGCGATCCACATCGACCACGATCAGCCACTTCAGAAAGTGTCGGTAGCGCGTCTTCCCGCCCTCCTGCTGCTCGACGCGGCGTATGAAATAGGTGCTGACGGCGTGCTGCGCAAGCCCGGTACCGTCCACCGCCACGCAAGCCCGGCGTCGGCCGCGGCGCGAACTGCGGCGCAGTCGCCGTACCGATTCTCCCAACGCGCTCTCGATGGTATCGTCAGGCAGCCGCCGCAAGAAGCGATACACGGTGGTGTAGTCGGGCACGCTCGACAGCCGCAGCACGGCGCGCAACTCCGCATGCTCGCGCAGTCGCACCTCGGCTTCGCGGAAAGTCCAGTCTTCGTAACGCATCAGGCAGAGTATGGCCAGCAACTGCGGTTGGGTGAATTGGTGTTTGCTGAAACGACTCCGGTAGGTCGGCAGAATCGCCGTGGCTACATCCATAGCCACGTGCGCAAAAGGCAGGAGTCCGATTTCTGGCATCGCACCTCCTGCTCCATTAGAAAACACCCTCACCGCTCGCTCGTCCTCATGAAAAATCAGCCTTTGTGCCAAGGATGTAAACAGAGCCACTTTAACTTCCTTTACAATCAACACTTATGCAAAACAGGGGGAGGGGACTGCTCTCTTCCAGCATCACCGCGTGCAAGCCCACGGCTTTGCGGAAGACAACGCCAGGAAGCTCTTCGCGACGGCGGAGAGTCTTTGCAAGCGGTACTTCTGCCAGATCTACCTAGCCTGCGGCAGACGCGCTCATTTGCAGTTTTTTCCAGGCACGCGTGAACACATCGCAGGCCTGATCGTCGAATAGCACAAAGTAAATCTTCTCCAGCGAGGTTTCATTCTTCAGATTCCGGATTGCCTCTTCGAGCAGGATGGATGCGCACTCTTCCATCGAGAAACCTGCAATGCCCGTCCCAACCGCCGGAAACGCGATCGTCTTCAAGCCGCGCTCTGCCGCGATGCGCAAAGAATGAGCGACGGAGTTGCGCAGCGCCGCCGCCGTGGTCCGCCCGCCGAGCTGCATGCTCGCCGCATGAATCACGTGGCGGGCCTTCAGTTTGCCGCCGCCCGTAATGGCCGCGTACCCCACCGGAATGCTTCCGATTTCATCGCATTCGCGCTGAATCTCTTCTCCGCCCTTGCGACGAATCGCTCCTGCAACTCCCGCGCCCAGCTGCAGGTCGTTGTTCGCGGCGTTGACGATCGCGTCCGTATCCATGTCCGTCAGGTCCCCCTGCTGGATCACGATTTTCTCCAAAATTGCCTTGTTCATTTTCTCTCTGATGTTTTCGTTTCCAATTTCGACAACCTATATTCTTCGGCAAGACTACTCTGCAATCAGTGGAATTCAATCGCCTCTACTGGCGGAAAGGACCTGTGCATCGCATTGCACGGAAACATCTTTCCTCATACGCCCGCCAACTTCGCGGCAAGCTGCGACGGTCTCCTCGGAAGTCTCTAGCCCCTTAACCAATCCCAAACATTCATCGCCTCGGGCATTTGTAGAAAAACGCATCCCGATGCATCGCTCTGGACAGAACGTGACGGCAGCCAGATCGGCGATAGAAAGCGAGGCCGTCGTGCTCGCGAAAATGGCGCCCGGCTTCGCAAACTTATCAAAAACTGTAAACAGCTCGATCTTCATTTCTATTTCGTCAGTCACAACCTCGATGATGAGGTCCGCCTCGCGCGAGGCATCTTCGGCGGAGTTTGCCGTGCTCAGGTTCGCCAGCGCGGTATCGCGAGCCGCGGCGCCGATTTTCCCGTGCACAAGCTTTTCGTCAAGCCTTAGCGCAATCCACGCGATTCCCTGCTCCAGCGCCGAAGGCGAGATATCCTCAAGAATGGTGCGGTATCCGGCGAGCGCCGCGGAATACGCGACACTTCGGCCAGTGTCGTTCGCGCCTACGATCGCGATGGTCCGTATTTCCATGAAATATTCTCAAGACCAGGCACAAAGTCGCTGTGGCGCCGCTCTAATACCGCGCCACCCGCGGATCTATCTCAACGGACCAACGTTCGATGCCGCCCGCCATCGATTTCGCGCTCTCGACACCCTGCTGCCGCAGCCACACCGCCGCGTCGAGGCTGCGCATTCCGTGGTGGCAATAGCAAATCACGTCGTTCGCTTCCAGCAGCGTATTCAGATTCGCCGGCAGCGCGCCAAGCGGAATCAATTTTGCTCCCGGAATTCGGCAACAATCGTATTCCCACGGCTCGCGCACATCTACGAGAAGCATTTTCTCGCCGCGCGTGATTCGCTCGCTCACTTCTCTTGCCGTGATTTGCAGATCGTCCATTTACTTCACTTTGTCGCGGGCAAACTTCCGGACCGAAGCTCTACTTGCCCTGAAATTCCGGATGCCTCTTTTCGAAAAATGCCCGAATCCCCTCGCTGCAATCTTCCGAATGAAAGCACTTCATTTGCTGCTCGACTTCGTTATCCAGGGCTTTCACCAGCTCTGTCTTACTGCTTGCGAATAAGACTTTCTTCACGGCGCGAATCGCCAGCGGAGGCCCTTGCGCAATTTTCTGCGCCAAACTCTTCACTTCCGCTTCCAGCTGTGCAGCCGGCACCACGCGGCTGACGATTCCCAGCCGCAGCGCGGTCTGCGCATCAATCATCTCCCCGGTATAGAACATTTCGGCGGCGACCGAAGGGCCCACAAGCTCCGGAAGAAAGTACGTCCCTCCATAATCCGGGAACAATCCCACTCGAGAAAAATTCTGCCCAAATGTAGCGCCATCCGCGGCGATGCGGATGTCTCCCGCAAGCGCGATGTTCATCCCGGCGCCCGCCGCGGCCCCGTTCACCGCTGCAATCACTGGTTGCGGCATAAGGCGCATTTTCAGAACCGCTTGCATGCCTGCGCGCAGAATGGGTTCAAGCTCCGCGGTCTCATTGCTCTCGCGTCCTCTGCCGATGGCCGCGAGGTCTCCGCCCGCGCAAAAGGCACGGCCCGCGCCGCTGAGCACAACGACGCGAATCGAATCATCTTCTGCAATCCGAGCCAGTGCTTCGTTCAATGCGGTCGAGAGTTCGCTGTTGAGCGCATTCAGCTTGTCGGGCCGGTTCATTACCAACACCGCGATGCCGTCGTGCTGGTGTTCCAGAAGGACGGGCCCCGTCGTCGTCGCTTGCGTTGCGTCACTCATAAACTCTCTCCGTACTATTGTCCCGTGGCGTCATGTCCCTTGGTGTCGCGTTCTTTTTCGGTCCGCGAAACGAGCTGCGCGAGCTTGCGAAAATGCTTCAATTTCTCGCCTTTCCCCAATGCGTTCTGGCCGCTGCTCGATGGCAAAACGTAGACACGCGCTCCGTACAGTAGCTCTTTCTGTGTGCCAAACTTGCACTTACGCTGCGAAAACTGTTCATAAGTTATTTTTCCGTTGAAGGCAATGACATGCGGCGAGAACTCTTCCAGCTTCTGCGAAAGCACGATCCGGCCTTCGGCAAAATCCTCACGCGTCAACTCTTCCACTCCCTTGGTCGGCCGCTTTACCAGGTCGGTGAGGCCGATCCCGAATTCGATTACGCGTTTGTCATCATGATAATCAAACGGTTCCGGCACCACTCCGCTTTCATACAAGATGGGCCAGAATTGGTTGGTACGTCCTGCATAATAGTGCCCGACGCGCACGGAAGACTCACTCGGATTGCAGCCGACGATGACCAGCTTCATGCCTTTTCGCAAATGGTCGGGGAGTGTTCGCATCTTCTTAGTGTTGCTTATTTCCTCTTCTAAACGCCAGGGATTCGCCGCAGACGGTCCCAACGGTCAAGGCCTCTCGCCGAACATCGAAGGCTGTTCATGGGGGGCCGGATGGACCTACCGCTGCCACTTCCCCATCTGCCGTGTAACTCAATGAAACTGGATACCATAGAGCACTACTTGATTGTTCCGAGATGGAAGCGACAGGGAGGAGTAAAGAAGTTCGGTAGCCCATCATGCTTTGAGGAACACCCGGCAAAAACTCTAATCAGCCAGACTCAACCTGTCAAGTTACACGTTCTTAGGCGATTGGCCGCCCGATACAACGGGGGTGCACTATTTTGAATCCTACCCCTGTCCTGCCTCATCGAAATAAGGGAAAGAGGCGTGTGCGTTCGTGCTTTGTGCTAACTTTAAGACGGAGACATTGGGTGCAGGAGTGATCCTGATCCCGCGACATCCTTTGAGCACACCAAATCCACACCGGCTGCCGTCGACGGTTGCTCGCGAAGACGAGCATCTGCTGGTGGCGGCCGCCAAGTCCGGCAACGTGGCCGCCTTCGAAGAATTGGTCGGCCGCTACGAGCGCAAAATATTTCGGCTGACCATGAACATTACCGGCAACCGCGAGGACGCCGAAGATGCCATGCAGGACGCCTTCCTCAAATCGTATTCCCATTTGAAAGATTTTCAGGGTGATTCGCGGTTTTATACCTGGCTGGTTCGTATCGCCGCTAATGAGGCGTTAATGCGGCTACGGAAGCGCCGGCCGAACCAGTTCTCGCTGGATGAGCCCGTTGCGGGCGACGAAGACTTGATCCCGCGCGAGTTGCAGGACTGGGGACCGGGCCCCGAACAGCGCTTTGCGCAAACCGAGATGCGAGAGATTTTGACCAATGTGATCGAACAGCTCGAGCCGGAGTATCGTATGGTTTTTGTGCTGCGTGATATTGAAGAACTCTCGACGGAAGAAACGGCTACCGCGCTGGGCCTTTCGATTCCGGCCGTGAAATCGAGGCTGCTGCGCGCAAGGCTGAAGCTCAGGGAGAAGCTGAATCGTTACTTCCAGCAGGGTGGTGCAAATTGAACTGCCAGGATGTCATCCACGAACTTTCTAATTTCATCGATGGCGAACTCGAGGAGGTGTTGAAGCGGGATCTCGAGGGCCATCTCGCCGCCTGCGAAGAGTGCAGGTTGGTCGTCGATCAAACGAAAAAAACCATTGAGATTTTCTGCTGTTGCGAGCCGGTGGAACTGCCAGGCGAAGTGCGCAACCGCCTTCACGAAGCGTTGCGCCGCAAACTCAGGGAGGCGGCGCAATAATCAGCGCGGCGGTCCCGGCCCGCCAGCATCTGTCCAAAAAGGCAATTCCCTTCCCAATTTTTTCTCTTTTGCCAGCGCATACACTTTCATTGCGACAGCCAAATCCCAGGAAGCAATCCCGTTGGACTTGAACAGCGTAACTTCGGCGTCGCTCGTCCTTCCGGGTGCTTTGCCGGCTACGACCTCCGACAATTTCTTTACTCCAGTCCAGCACACTTCGTCGCCCTGAAACGCGAGGATGAGATCCCCGGCTTCCTGGCGCGATTGCTCGATGGAGTCCACGACAATGACATCGGCGCTTTCGACGGCGTCTTTATCGAGTTCGCGTTTGTGCGCGTGATTCGCGCCAATGGCGTTCATGTGCACACCGGGGGCGAGATCCGCGCCGCTCACGACGGGATTGGCGGCTGTGGTGGCGGTGCACAGGATATCGGCGCCGTGGACAGCTTCGCTCGAGGAGGATGCGCTCTTCACAATAAAACCCAGCTTTTCGCTCATCTCTTTCGAAAACCTGTCGCGCTTCGCGGCATCGCGACCATACACTCGCGCAGACTGTAGTTTTCGCACGCAAGCGATAGCTTCCAGCTGCGTCCGCGCCTGGCCCCCCGTCCCGATGATGGCGGCCACGCGGCTATTTTCCCGAGCGAGATACTTGGTGGCCACGCCCGAAGCGGCCCCCGTGCGCAGTTGGCCCATATAATCCGCCTCAATCAGCGCCGCGAGATCGCCCGTCGACATTTCATACAGAGGCACCAAAAATCTTATCTTCCCCTTCACGTAGGTGTACTGCTTCATCGCCACGTAGCCGGCCGAAAAATCCGCTGCAGCCATGTAGTGAAAGGAACCACCTCCCGGCAACTCAAAACGCCGGCGAGGATGGACAACCGCTTCTTCGCTGGCCTGCATTCGCGAAATCCGTTCGACAGCTTCGATGGCCATCGGCATGGTAAGCACAGCTCGCACTTCGGACTCGCTGATTTGCAGCGTCATTCTTGGTATTCCCTTTCGCGTGGCCGCGCAATTCTACCTGCTAAACTGGCCCCAGCGTACTCAATTGTCGAAACCAATTATTTTGCAGGCCGGCCGCTCTATCGAGTGCGTCCAGATCGCTTCGGTTTGTCCGTGCCTTCGCGGATGCGGCGGACGATCGTCTGCATGAGCCGATAGACCCGCTCGTCTTTATTCCCGTCCATCTCGTGAAAGCGAAATTCGGGATCGCCCTTCGGGCTTTTTCCAATCTGGACCGGTAGCTGGCCGCACACTTCGTTTTCGATGAAAGCCGTCTCATAGCGCTGTTTGCGCAAGTTCCAGGTATAGACGCGCAGCGTGGTGAAATCGCATGGCTGGCCTTCCGGTCCCCGCGCAGCCGCGAGCAGGTACTGCGGTTTGTCGCCCGAAGGATCGCTTGCGCGGTTCAGCTCAAACCAAGCAATCGAGCGGATGTTTGAGGAGGAAGCCCCGTCGCGCACCGGATCGGGCAAATCGAGTTCGATAAATCTTGCAATCACCCAGCCGGCAATGGGCAAGGTTTGGTCGCCGGGCTGCGTCGTGGTTGTTTCCGCGGCACGCGCAGTGGATTCTCCTGGCGGGCGTGTGGCCAAGCCTCGGATCAGGAACCAATCCTCCTTTTTCGTCTCTGGCGGCTCGTTCGATGAATCTTTTTCGTCCGGGACCTGGACCCAGTCTGCGACTGCCCGGGCGACAATTTCGACGGGCACGCCACGCCCAAACTGATAAAGACGCGCTTGGGTGCGGCCTGGCGAAACACGAAGATTGGTCGCTACTTTGGTTCTGCCGCGGGCTTGCATGGTCATGGGCATGACCTGCTTAAGGAGCTTTGTGCTCCGTTGCCATAGCGCCGGATCCATCAAGTAACGACCTTCGACCCAGCCCAATTCGCCGCCCGCGGTTCGCACTTTTATGCTGTCGTTGCGGCGGGCAACGACGTCGACACGGTCGCCGTAATGCAGCGTATCCAGCGGTTCGCGCACGAGAGCCACACTGCTCCAGAGCGTCGCGGTGCGTTCACCTACATAAGCTTCTCCGAGGAATTCGCGCTTTGGGCGGAATATCCAGGCAAGAATCACGACGACGGAAAGCAGCGGCACGGCAATCAAAAGTTTGCGCTTCATGCGGCATTCTCAGACGGCAGGCAGCTGGATGGTTGCATAGCATCCGGAAGGAAAATGGCCGCGCCAGATGCGGCGTCAACCTCGGCACTCGAACAATTTGTTGGCATTGGGTTTGGGTGTCTCACTTTTTCTTATGTATGAATTGTACCTGATTCCCGGCTGCCTCCGCCGTTCAACGGTGCTCAGTTTGTTTTTCTGCTAAAATGCCGCAGCCAATTTGTTTTCCAACTCTGCTTCAAAGGAACTCGATGAAATCTCTCAATGCCCTGCAGCCGCTCGCCTTGCTGATGCTGCGCGCGGCCTTTGGCATCATTTTCATGTCCCACGGCTACCCGATGCTTGCTCACCGAACGAGTGCAACGCACGCGCTTTTTGCGCAGCACGCTATTCCGGATTACTTCGTTTACATTTCGGGTGTGCTTGAACTCTTTGGCGGCGGATTGCTGCTGTTGGGATTATTCACGCGCGGAGCGGCGCTGCTGTTAGCCGTCGAGACAGTCCTGCTTATGTGGAAGGTCTACACGCCGCACAGCTATCTGGCCGTGAACGAATATGCATACCCGCTGGCCGTGGCTACGGGATGTTTTGCGCTGGCTACAATCGGTGCAGGACTAATCTCGGTGGACCACCCGCTTTTTGAGACTGGCGGGAGATCGCGCGGCCCCCGGAATCCAAAAGCGGATAAATAACGCGTATGTCTCTGAGCCTGAGCGGCTCCATGTTCGGCCAGCCCTAACGGAGCGCGCGTTGTCCAGGGATACCTGGCTAGGTGGTCGTGACAGTCGTCGATGTTGGCACGACTCCCCCTGGAGCAATAGGCAGGACGATCCAGAGAATTACATACGCGAGAAGGCCAGTGCCGGCGCAGATTAATAATAGAACCCAGACCAGACGGATGATGGTCGGATCCATATCGAAGTAATCGGCCAGGCCGGCACATACGCCGGCGATTTTCTTGTCGGTGCTCGAGCGCATGAGCTTCTTTTGAGCGCCGGTCGTCGGAGAGAGACCCGGCGCGCCGGATTCGGGCTGTTTCGCTCCGCAGTTGTAGCAAAACTTCGAACCTATGGCGATGTCTTTACTGCAGCTTGGGCAAGTCATTGGCGTACCCCCAAATTGGAGTGGTTCAAACCTTCGCTACAGTAGAATACGCCAAAGAAGGTGAAAAAGTTTCCTAAGTCCATTGCCGGCGGGCTGCCGGCTCAGTACTCGAGTATTTGCTTCACGGCGGCGGTGATGTGGCTGGTCTGCGGGAGGATCACATCTTCGAGTTTCGGCTGGTAGGCACAGAAGGTGTCCATCGCCGCGACGCGTCTCACCGGGGCGTCCAGTTCGTCGAACAGTTCATCGGCGATGCGCGCGGCGATTTCCGCGCCGTAGCCCCAGCTGAGCATGTCTTCATAGGCGACGATGACACGGTGCGTTTTCCTGACGGTGCCGGCGATGGCTTCCCAGTCATACGGCGAAAGGGAACGCAAGTCCACGATTTCGACGGAGATGCCCTCGCGAAGCAGTTGCGCCGCGGCTACTTCGGCGCGGTGTACCAGCGCCCCGTAGGTGATGATACTAACCTCGGTGCCTTCCTTAACCAAACGCGCTTTGCCAAACGGAACGGTGTAGTCCGGGCCGGGATACTCGGAGCGATTGTACGGCTGGCGGTAGAGATGCTTGTGCTCGAGGAACATCACGGGATCGTCGCAGCGAATCGCGGTGCGAAGCAGGCCTGCCACATCGAGAGCCGTTGACGGCATCACCACGCGCAGGCCCGGACAGTGCGTAAAAATCGATTCGCCGCTCTGGCTGTGATAGATTGCGCCGCCGGTAAGATAGCCGCCGATGGCCACACGCAGAACCGCGGGAGATTTAAACACACCATTCGAACGCCAGCGCATGACGCACAGCTCATCGCGAATCTGCATCATCGCGGGCCAGATGTAGTCGAAGAACTGAATTTCCGCGACGGGCTTGAGCCCTCGCGTGGCCATGCCGATCGCCCGGCCGACAATGCTCGCCTCCGCCAGCGGCGTATTGAAGACTCGGTCGTGTCCGTATTTGCGCTGCAAGCCGGCCGTGGCTTTGAACACGCCGCCCTTGCCCTTCACTTGCTTTAAGTTATTTTCGCGGCTGGCGTCGGCGACGTCCTCGCCGAAAACTGTGATGCGCTCATCCCTCGCCATTTCGTCGGAGAGCGTTGCGGCGACCATTTCCACCATCGTCTTAGGAGCGCCGTGGAGTTGCGGCTCGGCTTCAAATGCGGAAGAAGTGGGATCGACATCCGGCGAATAAATATTGACGCGAATCGAATCGATCTGAGGCTCCTCGGCAGCTAACGCTTCGTCAGCGGCGTTCCGGACTTCCTGATCGACTTCGGCTTCGAGAGCCTCGATCTCTTTTTGGTCGAGGATGCCTTCGCGAACAAGGAACAAAGAGAACTTCGAAATCGGATCGCGGTGCGCCTCGGCTTCGCGCTCTTCGGGCGTCTTGTAAAGCTTCTCGTCGTCGGAAAGAGAGTGAGAGTAAGGGCGAGTGCAATGAGCGTGGATGAGCGCCGGGCCGCGACGCTCGCGGCAGTATTCCACGGCGGTCTTGCAGACGGCATAGCTTTCGAGAGGGTCCGTGCCGTCGCATTCCGCAACGTGCAGGCCCGGGAACCCCCGTGTAAGTTTTGAAATACTGCCGCCCGCAGTCTGCACTTCGATGGGAACCGATATGGCGTAGCCGTTGTCCTCGATGAGGTAAACCAAGGGAAGTTTCTTCGCGCACGCCGCGTTCAAGGATTCCCAGAATTCGCCTTCGCTGGTCGCGCCGTCGCCTCCGGAGACAAAAACGATTTCGTCAGATTCGTGGCCCACATATTCGCCGAGTGGGGCCATCTTGGCTTGTGCCAACGCTTTTGGACGCCCTTCGTAATACAGCGTGGCTTCCGCAGCGCCCACGGATTGCACAAATTGCGTGCCGGTGCAGGAGGACTTGTTGACGATGTTCAAGCCGGAATGGCCCCAATGCGAAGGCATCTGGCGGCCGCCAGAGCTGGGATCGTCTTTAGCGCCGACAGCCTGGAGCAGCATCTCGATGGGCTTAACGCCAAGCATCAGGCAGAGGGCACGGTCGCGATAGTAGGAATAGATCCAGTCAACGCCAGGACGAAGAACAAGCCCCATGGCCGCGGTCACCGCTTCGTGACCCGCTCCGGAGATTTGAAAAAAGATCTTGTTTTGCCGCTTGAGCTGGATTTCGCGATCGTCCAGCCTGCGGGAAAGATACATGGTGCGGTAAATACGGATGAGCGTGTCGCGGTCGAGGCCGTGCAACCTGGGAGCGTCAAGCTTGGCAAGTTTGACGCGCGTTTGTAACGCCATTCGTTCTGCCCTCGTTGTGAAGTGGGGTATTGCCTCTGCGGGAGTTTATTATACCCGAAGTCCGCGCCCGCCTAGGCATTTTGGCAAAGCTATCCCAGAGCATCGAACTGTTTCACGACTTCATCGAATTGTGCTTCGCCTTGGCGGACAACGCGCGGCGAAGCTTCCTTGAAGGGCTCCTCGGCTGGAATGCGATCGAGCCAGCGCTGCTCGGTGAGCTTTTCGTGGCCGGAAAAATAGAGGCGCACCAGCAAATTCACCTTGCCATTCGCGGGCTCTGCCTCCTCGGAAGCTTCCGCTTTGCCAGGCTTGGATTTTGGCTTTGCTTTCGCCTTTTGCTTTTCGTGTTTTGGCGGCTCCGCAGCTTTGTGAGCGGGTTCTGGTGCGGCCTGCGCTTCTGCTTCAGCACGTTCCAGTTTGTAGAGAAGTTTTTTGTCGAGACGAAAGGCCTGCTTCCAGCCTTCGAGCTTGTGCCGCGCAAGCTGGGCTTTCTCTTCGTCCGTGCCGAAATCAAATAGAAGATACGTGTGAGCCATGAAATTAGTCTGCGACGCAGGCGCGGGCAAGTCAAGATGGCAGAGGCAACCGCGTTCGCCCTGGATAGCGCAACCCGGCCATGCGATCACAGTAGTGCTACGATTTGTGGCGTTTGGCTACCCAAAGAGTATCGGAGCCGTCTATCTGGGGTATCATAGTGGTGATTTCCGATCTTCGTGAGTTCGAGACGACAAGAGCGCGTTCGAATGGCCGCAGCATGGTTCTCCCTGCTGGCGGTGGCGCTCTTGTATGCGCCGCTGGCCGGTGCGGCGTGGCTGGCGCACAGCATGGACTGTTGCGCGGATGGTTACTGCCCCATCGCTGCCCATCATCACAAACAGCAGCATGCGCCGCTGCAACAATCGTCTCCGCTGGATTGCGGCCACGACATGAGTGCCTTGGGCGGGACGATGTCGTGCTCCATGTCTTGCTGCCAGGACCCAGCCCGTCCCGCACTTATTCCGGGGTCTTTCCTGCTCCCCGCGATAATTTCTATTCCGTCTGCTGAGGAAGCGGCGCGTCTTGTGCCGATAAAAAGGTCACTCGAACTTTCGCGATTCATCAAACCCCTCTCTCCCCCGCCTCGATTCTCTTCTCCAGTCCTGTAAAGGGCTGCTCGCTCTTCACGCACGCTTATTCACCCACGTTGCGGCTTCGCAGCCGCGCAAGAACTATTCCACGCTAGGAGAGAAAAACTTATGCAAAGAGTCCTGCGGACATTCGTAGCAATCCTTTTGCTGGGAGCTGCGGGTTTCGCCACGGTGTTTGGCACCGTGCGAGGGATCGTTCACGATCCGCAGCACCGGCCCGTTCCAGGTAGTGAGGTTGTTCTAAAGGCCGAGTCGTCCGACTACACGCAAAAAACCGAAACCGACGCAAATGGCGAGTTTCATTTCGATGCCGTCCCGCTCGGGGCATACACGATTACCGTCACGGACGCTTCTTTTGCCGTGCAAGAGCAGAGCCAGACAGTCCTCTCGGGGACGGCGCCGATATTGCATATTGAACTGCACATTGCGTCACAGAGCCAATCCATCACCGTATCGGCGGAGGCAGCGCCGGGACAAACCGAGTCGGTGACACCTACGACTCTTGTCGACCGGGCGGAGATCGAGCAAACGCCAGGCGCGGCACGCACGAATAGCCTGGCCATGATCACCAACTACATGCCCGGCGCCTATGTAACCCACGACCAGCTTCACGTTCGCGGCGGACATCAAGTGAGCTGGTTGATTGACGGCGTGGCCATCCCGAACACGAACATCGCCAGCAATCTAGGCCCACAAATTGATCCGAACGATATCGATACGCTCGAGATGCAGCGGGGGAGCTATGCCGCGGATCTTGGCGATCGCACGTACGGCGTGTTTAACGTAGCGCCTCGCACGGGGTTCGAACGCAATAACGAGGCGGAACTCGTCGTCAGCGCCGGGAACTTCTATCAAACGAATGACCAGCTCAACTTCGGCGGCCACAGCAATCGCTTCGCATACTACGCCAGCCTAAACGGCAACCGCACCAATCTCGGCTTGCAAACGCCGACCTCGGCGGTCATTCACGACGCGGCCAACGGCTTTGGCGGTTTCACATCGCTGATGTACAACCTGAACTCGCAGAACCAATTGCGTCTCGTCGCGCAAACTCGGCGAGACTTCTATCAGGTGCCTTTCGATCCCAACGATCCTGACACGCAGGACCAGTTCTTGCAGGACGCCAACCGCGAAAAAGATTCCTTTGTCACTTTGAGCTGGGTTCGCACGCTCAGTTCTGGTTTGGTTTTCACCGTTTCGCCTTTTTACCACTACAACAGCGCGAATTACGAAAGCAGCCCGCTGGATTTGCCGAGTTCCACGACGCAAAACCGATCATCGAACTATGAAGGCGGCCAAGCCACGGTGACTTGGGTCGAGAAGCGCAACAATCTGCGCGCGGGTCTATACGCCTTTGCGCAGCAGGACTCTCAACTCTTCAGCTTGATCTTCCATTGTCCGACGCCTCCTACAGCCACCTGTCCGGAAACCAGCGCGTCGAATCTGACTCCCACCAAAGTGAACCCAATCGGCAGCCTGACGGCGATGTACGTCGAAGATGAGTTCAGAGCAAAATCATGGCTTACAGTCAGCGCCGGCCTTCGCCAAACACACTTTTCCGGGAACGTAGTTGAAAATGCGACCAGTCCACGAATCGGAGCTTCACTGCGCATTCCAAAACTGAACTGGGTTTTTCGTGGCTTTTATGGCCACTTTTATCAGCCGCCTCCCCTCTCGACCCTTTCCGGTCCGCTGCTGGTGGCCGCTAACAACCAGAATCTTGGTTTTGTCCCGCTTCACGGCGAACGCGACGAAGAGCATCAATTCGGCGTGACGATTCCCTTCCACGGCTGGACCATCGACGCCGACAACTTTCTCACGCGCGCGACGAATTTCTTCGATCACAACAATTTCAACGACTCCGACCTGTTCTTTCCCGTCACGATTCAGGGCGCGCGCATCAACGGCTGGGAACTTACACTGCGTTCCCCGCGCATCCGCAATCGCGCGCAGGTTTATTTGACGTATTCGAACCAGCTGGCGCTCGGCTTTGGAAACATCAACGGCGGCTTGACGGACTTTTCCTTTGGCGACGGCTTCGGACTCTTGGATCATGACCAGCGGAATACGCTGCACATCGGCGCGCAATACACATTGCCGTGGAGCGCTTACGCGTCAACCGACATCTCCTACGCCTCGGGGTTCACGAACGGCAATTCTCCTCCGGACCCGAACGATCACCTCGCGCCTCATACGACATTCGATCTTTCGCTGGGTAAGAGCTTCGGCGAACGATTTTCCCTCAACGTACAGGGCATAAACGTCGCAAATCGCCGCGTGCTTCTGGACAACAGCTTTACCTTTGGCGGGACGCACTATCTGAATCCTCGCGAAATTTTCGTCCAACTGCGATTCCACTTCCACTATTGAGCGGCCCTGGACATCGTCTCAGCGCATGCGAGAGCCACCGCCTTCTCGCGCGGCCTCTGCAGGTAAGGAACGCAATTTGACTTCAGCTCAGTGCGATTTAGGCTGGCGCGGTGAATTCTCGGCGGCGTCGAAGTGTGCCGCTTGCAACGCACAAAAGGAGCGTGTGATGCGAAGAGTTTTGATGGCTGCGATGGTGTGCTTGCTCGG
>CAVOPQ010000020.1:0-247376 GCA_963698145.1 uncultured Acidobacteriota bacterium
AGGCCTAGGTTGGTTCCGAAGGCGAGTTCGCCGACGCGGTCGCTGTTTTCGTCCGTGTGGCAGTACTGCCAAAATTCCTCTTCGAGATCTTTGCGCGCGCAATCGACGCCGGTGAGCCGGGCGCCTTCGATTTTCAGCACGAGGGGCGTCGTTTGCAGATCGCCGTACTTGCCGTTGAAATGGTCGCCGGCCGTGGCGTCACAGACAAAGGTGCCGTCTACCGTGGCAGGAGTCGTGAAAACTTCTCCGGCCGGCAGATTGGACCAGTAACGCGGGCTGATAAGGCCGCTTGTTTTTACCCAGTCCAGGCCGCGATCGAAGTGGGCGGCGAACGATGTGCCCGCTTCGGTCTTCACGGTGAGCGTTTCCGCGCGAAGCATACGTTCGCGGAGCTTGTCGCTGAGGCGGTCCACCATGCGGTAATCGGCGCGCATGCCTTGCCGCATGATTTCTGGAGTGACGCCGACCATGTGGGCGTAACGGATTTGTCGGCGCTCGACGACGCGGACGATGGCCATGCGCGCCCGAGTTCACCGGGTTGCGGCGTCATGCACATGACGCCAGCATCGGCGGTTTCGAGTGCTTCGAGGACGGCTGGTGGGGCCGCTATCATGGGACGAGGACCAAAATCTTCCAGAAGCAATCCTGTGTATTTCGCTTGGCGGTCTTCGATGGCAGCGGCAATGCTAGCGGCGACAGAGCGGCTGGCTTCATCGGCGATGAGAGCGACGTGCTCCCCAGGGCGGACACTGAGACAAGTTTCCACGGCGTTTCTAGCACCGGGCATCAACTCCGGGTCTGGGAGGCCAAAGTACATCTTTCAATCTTACAAGAATGGGCGGAAATTTGAAGAGGCACTGCTGACCATGGTCGCTATCTTGGAAATAGGCCAATACGGGCGAAAGACTCCGGCGAAAGCCACTAAGCCGCTCGCGGGCTGACGCGGAAGGCAGGGACTTGGCCGCCGCCGCTAGTGACGTTGGCGAGGCCGGTGGCGCTCAGGCGGGTCAAGAAGCCGCAGACTTTTCCTTGGAAGAGATAGGGCGCGAAATCGACGAGCATGTCGCGGTAATCCACTCTGCCAACATCGGCGATGTAGGGAAATATTTCGCGGCGAATGGGGATGCGTTCCTGGACGATCCAGGCGCCGTTTTTTGCAGAGAGCGCGCGGCCAATCGCGGCATCCCACTCGGCTTCGTTGGTTTCCCAGCCCAGAGTCACGCCGGAGCCCCCGTATTCGTCGCTGGGCTTGAGGACGAGGTTTTCGCGCTCTTTGGCGATGAAGGCGAGTAGCTCTATTGTTTGGCCATAATGCGCGGTTTTTACGTCGGCCACCACGCGCGTCCAGGGGATATGGCGCCGAATGAGTTCGCGTTCGTCGTGAGAAAATAGCGCGCCGTTTTGTTCGTCGGTGAGGACGGCGAAAAATGCCTTCACGTGCGGAATTTTGCAACGAAACGTGTTGGCCACGCAGACGGCATTGGCCGTGTAGGCTTTCACGAGGGCCGCACACTCCGCAGGTTTGGCCACGATGTCATTGATCAGGACGCGGCGGTAAACAAGATCGATCTTTTTGCCGTGGGTGAAAAGCCGTTGGCCATCGAAGCGGAGTTCGCGCGGATCTGCGATGACCGTGGGGACACCCAGTTTTTCAAAACGAGCTTTCAGAATCTCGAATTCGCTCCACGTGGGAACTTCCTCCCAATCCACAATGGCAATTTGCGGAGGACTGGCCGAGCCGCCCCAGTCCTTATAGCTCATCACCAGGGCATCGAGGAGCTTGGCGCTCAGTGGATAACTATGAACTGAATAATGCTGCGCGAATTTCCCCATGACGGGAAGCTCGCGAAAAATTTCCGCCAGAGTTTCCGCGTACCCGGCGCCTGCCGGGGATTCTCCGTTGTATTCGGCGAACTTGAGCGAATCGGGAAGGAGGAAAGCATCAAGACGAGACGCGGTGCTGGCGCGACCGTAGGCGACAGGGAGGCGGGCCAAGCGTTCTTCCTCGGGGCGCAAATGAAATTGCGCAAAAAGATGCTTGTCTTCAAGCGCGGCGGTCACGATGCGCTCGCCGAGATCGGCGATGGTTTCCGCCACCTGCGCACACGCTCTTCCTCTTCCGGCGAGAGAAAAAACGGACGCAGGAAAGGGCAGTGGACACGGTCGCCGAAAGTGAGGTTTGCGCGGCGCAATCTTTTAACCAAGTCTTCCGGGAGGGCGGGAACTCGCAGGAGCGTAGCTTTCAGAATGTCGTTCCAATCTGCGGCAGGATCGGGAGGGGTTATCGATGGTGTGGCGGCGCTGGTCATTTTGTTTTGAGTCCTGTGATTCCAGCAGAGACTCGCAGCCGGACCGGGCGCCAATGATTGGCCCGCGGCTATGCTCTTGGGCGCGCCGGTGAATCCCTGGCCGCGCCAACGCCGAGCATCTCTTCCCATCGTGGCCACGGATTCGAAGCATCGCCATGCAGAGCGCGGTCGATGACCAGACGGGCCATCTTGTCGACGACGTGCTCGAAATAAAATTCGGTGATGCGGTCGCGTTCGAAGTCGGGAGCAGGATTCAGGAAATCGATTGCGTAAGGAGTTCCGTCCTTTATCGCGAACTCAATGGTATTCATCTCGTACCCGAGAGCTTGATTGATGGTCTGGGCGTCTCTAACGACACGGGCGCCGAGCTCAGAAGTTAAATAGTTATGATCGACGAGATACTTCCGTTCCTTGGGATCGTAGTGGACTGGCAGAATATCGGATTTCCCAAAGGTGAAGCAGCGGAGGTATTGCGTGAAGTCGATGAACTCCTGGAGGGTCATGCAATAGGGCGAGGTTTTGTCATAAGCGGCGAGAAGTTCTTCTTTATTGTGGACTTTGTAGACGTGCTTCCAGCCGCCCCCGGAAAAGGGTTTGAGAATGGCGGGGCGGCCGACGTAATCAAGAAGGCCATCCCAGTCGACCGGATATTCCAGGTTGTGGAGTGATTCGGAAGTGATGTCCACGTCGCTGGGATATCCCTTTTGGGGCAAGAGAACAGTTTTCGGGATGGCCAGGCCAAGTTTCGAAGCCACGGCATAATTGAAAAATTTGTCGTCGGCCGTCCACCAGAACGGGTTATTGATGACGTAAGTTCCCTGGAGGACGGCATGCTTAAGATAGCCGCGGTAATATTCGACTTCATGCGAAATGCGGTCCACAATCACGCGGTATCCGGAGAGTTCACCCATCCGCGTTCCGCCCAGTTTCACGAATTCCGCGGCTACGCCGTCTTTCTTTCCGAGCTCATTGACGCGCACGATAAAGGCCGGAGGAAAACTGTATTCACGCCCACAGAGAAGGCCAACTTTCTTCATGCCGTCGCTCCTGACATCGTGAACTGGAGACCTGATGCTTTGCCGATGCATTTAATTGATTGCGTGTGCCGAAGAAGCTCGTGACTCGCTGACGCCGCGTGTTTCCGAGACCAGATGTCTTACCACCGCCTTCAGATCGCCTGTTTGCTGATAGACGCGTATTTGACGCTCCGCGCTGGTGCCATCCTTGAGAATGGTATGAATGTATTCGACGGCGCTGCGGCTGCCGAGATCGTCCAGAACATCATCCACGAACTCAAGTAGCTCATGCGCAAGCTCGCGCATGGGGACTTCTGCTTCTTTGCCGAAATCAATCAATTTGCCTTCGATGCCGTATCGAGCGGCGCGCCATTTGTTTTCTTCGATCAAGGCGCGCCGATAAAGACGGTAGCTCTGATTGCGCTCGTAAAGGCGGTGTAACTTGACAATGATGGCTTGGGTGAGAGCCGCGATGGAGACGGCTTCCTCGACCTTCGTCGTCACGTCGAACATGCGAAATTCCAGAGTACCGAACATCGGGTGAGGCCGCACATCCCACCAGATTTTTTTTCCGTTGTCGATGCAGTTTAGTTTTACGAGGAGATTCACGAAGTCTTCGTAAGCGCTCCACGATTCGAACTGTTCCGGGATGCCCGTGCGCGGGAAACGGCGGAAGACAGTGGTGCGGAAGGACTTCAATCCGGTGTTACGCCCCATCCAGAAAGGGGAACTCGTCGATAGCGCGAGCAGATGGGGCAAAAAATAGCGGACCATGTTCATCATGTCGATGGTGGTCTGTTTGTCGGGCATAGCGACGTGAACGTGCATGCCGAAAATCAAGAGAGAGCGGGCGAGTTGCTGGAGTTCTTCAACGATGTGTTCGTAGCGTTCGCCAGGCGAGATGACCTGGTCAATCCAGCTGGAAAATGGGTGGGTGCCCGGCGGCGGCAACCTGCAAACCAACGCGTTCCGCGGCAGCCACAAGCTCGCCCCGCGTGCGGTGCATTTCGATGCGCAACTCGCCGACGTTTTCGCAGATTTTTGTGCCGGTCTCGACGATGGATTGGTGCATCTCGTGTTTAACTTGGTCAACGATGTCAGGAGAAGCGGCGGAAACAAGCTGCATGACATGTGAGCGAAGCGCGCACGTTGCGGGGTCAATGATCTGGAATTCTTCTTCGACACCGATGGTAAAGCGGTGAGCCATGGGGTGGCCCTCCGGATGGACATAGTCTTACTGGGGACTTCTCAGGCGGTATCATACCCCGCAGGCGGGAAAAATACACCCATGCGAGATGGGATGGAAGTTAAAATCGAGAAGCCGCGAAGAGCGGACCTTTCCGGAACACTTGCGCAATCCTGATCGGATTAGGTTCGTGGGTAGTGGACAGCTCACTGGCGGAGGCACTTTGCCGGCGGGAATTTCTGCCCAGACAAGTGATTTACTTTGATTAGCGTTCTGCAATCCATAAAAAGTGAGACAGACACTAGTGTCTGTCCCATCGGATGTGCCGCTCGAATGGCCTCTTGGTTATGGCTTCTGGTCCGCCGCTTCGAGCCGCAACGTTAAGCTGCGCCTAAAGCGCGCCGCTGCTGGAAGCATTCGCGGCAAAAGACCGGCCGTCCCTGCGTGGGCCGGAAGGGAACTGTCGTCTCCTTTCCACACTGCGAGCACGTCGTCTTCGTTTCCGAGCGCATCTGCGAGGAGTTACCGCCTCCACCGCCTTCGGCGCGCTTGGCCTTGCAGCCTTTGCATCTCTTCGGCTCGTTCTTGAAACCTTTGTCGGCGAAAAACATCTGTTCGCCGGCAGTAAAAACAAATTCAGCGCCGCACTCCGCACACTTCAGGACTCTGTCGTGGTATTCCATGAGCCGCTCTCCCCTTGCCCGAGTCAGGTAGGGGGATGGGGACAGTTCGCGCTGTGGGCCAAGTATTGTGGCGAAACCTGTAGTCCGGGGGTACCGGGCTGGGGTCCCTTGGGCCTGAGTATGCGAAGCTGCAACAGAAACCCAACGTCTCTGCCTAACCGGGGTCTAAATCACGGAAGTGCGGCGCTGAGATGCAGCGAGGCGGAGGTTAGTCCGCTTCTCGCCGCTGCTTCTTGCGCAGTCGCTTCCGCGAAAGGGCTTCCTTGGCTCGGCGCTTCTCGCCGGGCTTCATATAGAAGCTGTGCTTCTTGATTTCCTTGATGATATCTTCCTGTTGCACCTTGCGTTTGAAACGGCGCAGGGCATTTTCCAGAGACTCACTTTCCTGGATAATGACTTCAGCCACTTTTACATTCACCCCCAATCCGGTTCGGATTGGATACACGCGGTGTCACTGCTTCGTTCGAACACCGCCCCAGGTCATTATCGCATGCCAATCACTGCGCGTCACGCACACCGGTGACGTCGTCTAGATTCAAATTCCCACAAAGCGCTATAGAAATAGGCGCTCCATGGACCACATTCTGGCTTGCGAACCATTGTCCGTTGTGGACTCACCTGATGAGGTAGCTGGCATCTTCTAATCAATTGCGGGTGTCGAAGTCAAGGACTCTTTGCATAACACTGGGAAACGAGAAGGCTTAGTATCCCTGTAGTTACTAAGCTATTTTTCAAGTATACATCAGAATTTGTGAAGATTCGTACACGGACATTTCTCGGCGCCTTCATCACCCAATGGTGCTTAATGTAACGTCTCGGAAGCTAACCATCTCCGCCAACTTGCTCATGAAATTCAAACGGCTATTTCAACTTTGCGTACTCAGATTTGGCCGTGACGAGAACGGGAATGTCAGGGTCGGCGTCTTTCCAGAGGGTTAGGAAATCCTGGTAGGCGGCTCCAGATTTGGTCGCGTCGCCCGCGAGCGCGTAAGACCGGGCGAGTCCAAGATGCGGCGAGTGGCGCAATGGGTTCGTTAAGGGCGACGCCCGGCCAATCGAGGATTTTCTGAAACTCGGCGGCGGCTTCAGCGCCTTGATGAGATGCGAGGTAGGCTTCGCCGCGAACATAGATGGGATAGAGGTTGGCCCAGAAGGTGCTGCTGCCGGAGATGCCTCGTTCGTAGGGCGAGGCGACAGAGAGTATATCGAGCGCTTTTGGTGCGCCATCGGAGGCATCTGAGAGCAAGCTGGGCGCGAACCGTGGGGACGTAGTTAAGGCGGACGATGGTGTCCTCGGGAAAGCGCTTGGCCAAATCGTCGGAAAGATGCGAGCGCGCGCGGAATCGCCAATGAAAGCGAGCGCAAGGGCGGCGGCAAACTGAGCGTCGCGGCCGTTGGACTTCGCCAACGCGGCGGAGGAATGCTGACGCGCGGCCGTGATGTTTCCGTAGAGAGCTTCCCACAGCGACGGCGGCCGCTTCGCATCCTGCGGCTAATTCTTTGGCGCCTGCTTGACTCGCGGAGGTTGCGGCTTGGCGGGAGAGATCGCGAGCGGCGGAGAGTCTGCCGAAATAGGCGGCTGTGCTGGCTTCCATCGACAGCAAGGCGTTTTCTTTTCCGGGCCTGTCGTGTGCCCAGGAGACCTGCTGCGCCATGCCCGGGGCGTCCTTCTTCAGGAAGGCGAGCTCATAGAGATAGAGGTGCAGATCAGACGAATCGAGATTTTTTGAGAGGGCTTGGTCCGCAGCGGAGCGGGCTTCGGCTAGACGGTTCAAATGAATGTAACCGAGAACGAGATTATCGAAATTGAGGCTTTCCGTGGGTGCGAGGCGGTGGGCTTCGCGGAATTCCGCGAGAGATCTTTCGTAGTGGCCGAGGGTTTGGTAGACGACACCGAGATTGATGGCTGGCACCGGTTCGCGAGGGTAAATTTGCGACCAGAGTTCGTAGTCCTCGCGGGCTTTTTCGAGGTCGCCAGTGACGAAGTGATGGTAGTGGGATTCGATGTAGAAGCGTTCCCATTCGCTGACGCGGGAGCGGAGTTCGTAGGCTTTCCTGGTGACTTCGGCGGAGAGAATTTTCTCGCCCATGTTGTGATAGTCGGTGCCGAGGGTGGCATAAGCCATGGCGAAATTTGGATCGAGCTGGATGGAGCGCTTGAACAGGGGCACGGCGGCGGTGTAGTCGGCCTTGCCCAGCATGGTTTTGCGCCCGAGGCTGTAGGCCTGGAGCGCTTCGAGTGAGGGCGTGGTGGCCTGCTCGATGGGAGTATCGAGTTTCTGGACGGTTTTGAGGGATTCTCCGAGTCTTTCGCGCAGCTTGGTGGAAGCTTCGCCGAGGGCCTTCAGAACGTTTTCTTTGCCATTGGCAGTTACCTGTTCCTGGGCGAGGGAATCGCCGGTCTGGCAATTCACGGCGTTAACGCCGATGACGTACTGGCTGCCCATGGTGGAGATGGAACCGCTCAAATATGCCTTGCTTCCGGCACGCTGGCAGAGATCACCGGCAATCGCGGGGGAAAGCTTGCTGTCGGGCGGCTGGCCCATGAGCCGCAGAGTTTGTTGGATGCGCTGCTCGGAGACCAGGCTCAAAAAGGGAGATTGCTGGAGCTGCGCGGCAAGACCCTGGCGGAGGGTGTCGTCAAAGATGGGGTCGCCGGTTTTGTTGATGAAGTCCGCGAGGACGATGGTGTCCATCTGGGTCAAGGCGTGGGCGCGGCGCATATTGTAGAACCAGCCGCGACAAGCCAAGGAGGGCGACAAGGAGTGCGGCTCCGGCTGCAATTTTCCAACCGAAGCTACGCGCGGAAGGAGGTGTGGCGGGTATGGCGGTGGGGTCTAACGCAGGGGATGAGGTGATCTGGCCGGATTCGGAAATGCGCTTTAGCTGCTGCAAATCGGAGCGGACGGCCGCAGCGGTTGGGTAGCGAAGGTTTCTGTCCTTATCGAGGCACTTGTTGATGATTTCCTCGAGCTGCAGGGGAATCTGAGGATTCAACTGTTCGAACAGAGGTGGGAGTGCGCGTGAGAATGGATTCGATGATCGCGCCACCGGTTCTGCCGCTGAATGCCTGGCGGCCAGTTGCCATTTCATAGAGCAGCAGACCCAAGAGCGAAGATATCGGTGCGGCTGTCGAGATCATCGCCGCGAACTTGCTCCGGGGACATGTAGGCGGGGGTGCCGCTGATAATGCCGACGATGGACAAGGATTCCTGAGATGCCTTTGATGAGGAATCCTCGGGATTCAGAGACAACAAATCTTTCGCAACGAGCTTGGCCAAACCGAAATCGAGGACCTTGGCTTGTCCGCGTTTGGTGACGAAGACGTTGGAGGGTTTGATGTCCCGATGGATGATGCCTTCGGTGTGGGCAGCGTCGAGAGCATCGGCAATTTGAATTCCAAGGTCAAGGATCTGCTCGAGAGGAAGCGGCTGGCCATGGATGTGTTGGCGGAGGGTTTCGCCGTCGATGAATTCCATGGCGATGAATGGCCGATGATCCTGTTCGCCAATGTCGTAGATGGTGCAGATGCCGGGATGGTTCAAAGCAGAAGCGGCGTGGGCTTCGCGGCGAAAACGTTCGAGAGCCTGCGGGTCCTGCACCATATTTTCAGGCAGAAATTTCAGGGCGACGGCGCGGTCGAGGCGGGTGTCAAGGGCCTTGTAGACCACACCCATTCCGCCGGCACCGAGTTTCTCCACGATGCGGAAGTGAGAGATGCTCTGGTCAATCATGGTTGAGTCCGCGCTTCAGAAAGCGACGATCCAGATCAAAGGGTTTGGTCGCTCAAATCGGAATCCCCTGCCGGTTTTGGACGCGCCACATTTGGTGGCTTCGGAGCACCAAGCATGCTGAGGACGCGGGAGCCTTCTCCGTAGGCGGACAAGTCGGCTTGCTGTTCGAGCTCGAACGTGACGTTCTTGCTGCAGACTGAGCAGACCAGTGCACCGTAGGCAGCGCCGCCTTGTTGGAGGAACATGTTGTAGCGCATAACGCGCTCGCAACAGACGGGAACCCAAAGGTTCGGAGTTTGCGCAGGAGTCAAGAGCCACCTATCCAGGAGCGAATGCCCCGGATTATACACTCAAAAAGTGCTTGCCAAGACGCAAACAACCCTGTCCGAGGACCAGCAGATCGATTGGTGGTCATGGCGCTTAACGGAGATATCCATAGCAACTAGGCAAAGCGGGAGACAACAGCTCGCGGGCTGCGTCTTGATCGAGCGCACTACTCAAAAGCTAGCCGACTCCCCATCGCCTGCTTCCCTTGCACTCCTCCTCACCTCTGCTGTTAGAATGGGCCGCTTCTCACAAGCGTGTCCGGAGGCCAGCTATGTCCGCGATGAGCGATGCCATCGGAGTACTTCTCGCCGGAGGACAGGGCGAACGGCTGTGGCCCCTGACGCGCGATCGCGCCAAACCCGCTGTCCCGTTCGGCGCGCTATACCGAATTATCGACATAACGCTCTCGAACTGCATCAATTCCGATTTGCGTCGTGTCTTCGTTCTCACGCAATACAAAGCGCTGAGCCTCAACCGGCATATCCGGGCGGGATGGTCGCCGCTGGCGGGGCTCGGTGATTACATCGAATTGCTTACGCCGCAGATGCGCGTTTCGAAAGAGTGGTACCAGGGCACGGCCGACGCCGTCTATCAGAACATCTACTCGATTGGCAGCGAGCGCTCGAAATACGTCTTCATTCTTTCCGGCGACCACATTTACAAAATGAATTACGCCAAGATGCTTCAGCAGCATGTGGATTCGGCGGCGGACGTGACTGTGGCAACCATAAAGACTCCCATCGCAGCTGGCGGCGAGGCAATTCGGAGTGTATCGAAGTGGACAAGGAATGGCGCATTATCGGCTTCGAAGAAAAGCCCGCCGAGCCCAAACAATCCCCGCATCATCCAGGCAATTGCAACGCTTCCATGGGGATCTACATTTTCAATACGCAACTGATGATCCCCATACTTCTCGCCGATTCCGAAGATCCGAAATCGAGCCACGACTTCGGCAAGGACATACTCCCGCGTATTATTTCGAAGCACCGCGTCTTTGCTTATAACTTCGTAGATGAGAACCAAAAGGACGCACTGTACTGGCGAGACGTCGGCACACTCGATGCCTATTACGAAGCGAACATGGACCTGGTCAGCGTGTCGCCCGTTTTCAATTTGTATGACAACCATTGGCCGCTGCGCACTTGGCAGCACCAATATCCCCCGGCGAAATTCGTGTTTGCTGACCCGGAACGCATGGGCGTGGCGCTTGATTCCATCGTGGCGGGCGGTTCGGTGATTTCCGGCGGACGTGTGCAGCGCTGCGTCATCGGGAACAACGTCCGCGTCAACAGCTACTGCGAAGTCGACGGATTCCATCATGTACAACCACGTGAACATTGGCCGCCACTCGCGCATTCGCCGCGCCATCATTGATCGCCACGTCAGCCTTCCAGAACGCACGGAGATCGGCTTTGATATGGAAGCCGACCGGCGCCGATTCCACGTCACAGATTCGGGAATCGTGGTCGTCGTTCGGCAGGAATCGCTCATCGAAGAACCGGAAACCGCATAGTAGCTAAGCCAGCGACCAATTCAATTCACTCCATCACCGGTTCATCCGTGCCTCTGTGCCTTGGGCGGAAATTTCTGTAAAATCATTAATTCGCATTTAATTAGGAGAACCAACAGACATGTCCACGAATATCACTCGCGTCAACGCCCGCCAGGTGATCGATTCGCGCGGGAATCCCACGGTGGAGGCCGACGTGTATGTCGGCACAGGCGCGAGAGGCCGTGCCGCGGTGCCTTCCGGTGCGTCAACCGGAGAACACGAGGCGCTGGAGCTGCGCGACGGCGACAAAACGCGGTATCTCGGTAAGGGCGTCCTGAAGGCCGTAGCGAACGTCAACGGCGAAATAGCCCGGGCCGTTGTGGGACTTGACGCCGGAGATCAGCGCGCTCTCGATAATCGCATGATCGAACTGGACGGCACGCCCACCAAGTCCCGCCTGGGCGCCAATGCAATCCTCGCTGTATCCATGGCGGCGGCGCGCGGCGCTGCGGCTGCGCAGAATCTCCACCTTTACAAATATCTCGCGCACTATTCTACGGATAAGAACGCAAATCTCCTCCCTGTTCCGATGATGAACATTTTGAACGGCGGTGCTCATGCGGATAGCTCCGTCGATTTTCAGGAGTTTATGGTTATGCCCATCGGTGCGCCCAGTTTTTCGGAGGCGTTACGTTGGGGCGTCGAAGTATTTCATTCACTGAAAGCGGCGCTAAAAAAACACGGGTATTCGACCGCGGTGGGGGACGAAGGCGGTTTCGCGCCGAGTTGCAAATCTAACGAGGAAGCGATTCAGATCGTTCTCGAAGCGATCACCTCGGCGGGATACAAGCCCGGCGAGCAGATCAGCATCGCGCTCGATCCCGCGGCCAGCGAGTTTTACGACAAAGCCAGCGGGAAATATGTGTTCAAGAAGTCGGATAAATCCGCGCACTCGCCGGAAGAGATGGTCGAGTACTGGGCAAAATGGATCGAAAAGTATCCCATCGTTTCGCTCGAAGATGGCATGGGAGAAGAAGACTGGCCTGGCTGGAAGAGGCTCACGCATAAGGTTGGCTTGAAATCATCGGCCAAGCGGATTCAGCTGGTTGGCGACGATATTTTCGTCACCAATACGCAGATTTTTGCTCGTGGCATTAAAGAAGGAATCGCCAACGCCATTTTGATTAAGCTGAATCAGATCGGGACGGTTACCGAAACCATCGATGCCATAGAGATGGCGCGCAAAGCCGGTTACAGGTCCATCATTTCCCATCGTTCGGGCGAGACCGAGGATACATTTATCGCCGATCTAGCCGTTGCCACGGGCGCTGGTCAGATTAAGACAGGCTCTGCCTCGCGTACCGACCGAATCGCCAAGTACAACCAACTACTCCGCATCGAAGAAGAGCTGGGCTCAGCGGCGCGATTCAACGGAAAGGCTGCGCTCGATTAGGCGAATGTCTGGCCCACCACGCGGCGTAGCACGGCGGCGTTTTTCGCCCTCTGGAGGTTTCCCACATGAAAACCACCCGGCCCTTTCTGGGAATGATTCTGCTCCTGCTGGCGCACGTCGCGATCGGGGCGGCACAGGCCCAAAAACCGGCGACCACGCCCACCGCGCCTCCAAAACTTCTTCTTCTCGTTCACCAGCAATTCAAATTTGGCAGTGAAAACGCTCGGCAAAAGCTTGAAGCTTCCATAGTGATGCTTGCAACCGCTTGGACGTCCCCAATTCCTGGATCGATCTGCAATCCATCACCGGGCCGACAGAGGCGCTCTCTTTCGATCCATTCGATTCCTTCGAGCAGGTGGACAACGCCTGGGTTGTCTGGGGACAGCTGTTTGCATCCCACCCTCAACTTGCTCATCTGCAGGAGCAAATCCGGGAGCTTGAATCGAGCGAGAGTACGATCATCGCTGTTCGGCGAGATGATTTGGGCTACCGAGTGAACCGTATCGATCTTTCAAAGACTCGCTTCATGCGCGTACTGGAAGTCCGTGTTCGTCCCGGCCATGAAAGCGATTTCGTCGAGTCCTTCAAGCTCCTCAGCGCGGCCTACGAAAAAATCGACGCGGACATGCCATGGGTGGTCTATCAGGCGAATGTAGGGATGTCTTCGCCTGCATTCATTGTTTTCGTTCCGATGCACGCGCTGAAAGAAAACGACAGCTATCTTGCCCGCGCACCGAAGCTCCGTGAAGCCGAAGGCGATGTGGGCTTCGATCGCATGCAACAAATTGCACGCGATGCTTACGCCAGCACGGAGAGCAACCTCTACGCAATTAGCCCGGAGACGTCCCACGTCCCCAAGGAATTTGTCGATAGTGATCCTGATTTTTGGTCGCCAAAGCCATCCGCCGATGCGAAACCTCAGGCAATGGACGAAACTGGAGTGGCGTCATTGCGAAAAGGCGGGAAAGTACACCAGAAGCAATCGCTCCCGAATTTTTAGCCGAATGTTCTCATGAGCCGCGCTCCCAAAATCTTTCCGGCATGGTGAAGGGATTTCGATCCGCACAGCGCAGAGCGGCGACGTTCCCGGGCTCGTCCGGCTGATCAACGCCGCATTCATCGTGGAACAATTTGTCTTCGATGGCGATCGAATCAACGCCGAAGAGACGCAAGCCTTCATGGAAAACGGACAGTTCTTGATTGCTGAAGATGCAGCCGGCTTCGCCGGGTGCGTGTACGCGGAGGTTCGCAACGACCGCGGCTATTTGGGCTTGCTCGCAGTAGACCCGGTGCGTCAAGGGGAAGGTCTGGGCCGTACGCTGGTTGCTGCCGCAGAGGATTATTTTCGTGCTGAACGTTGTTGCGCGGTCGATCTGCGCATTATCAGCCCGCGGACGCCTCTTCCGGCGTTTTACCTCCACTTAGGCTATGCCGAAATTGGCACCGCCCCTTTTTCGCCGTCGCTGCAATCAAAAGTACCGGGCCACTACATCATCATGTCGAAAGCGCTCACCTGATCTGAGCTTAGGTTCCGCGTGTTATGGAGTCAGTGCGCAACCCGCGGACGTGGCCCAAAATACCGGTAGTGCCCAGTAATCTTCCAGTTGAACAACACATCTTCCATCTTCGGCCCTTGCCCGATGTTGTGAACCATCAGGAAACGCCCGCTCTCTGCAGATTTCATGTTCACAACAATCCCGATGTGTGGCACACCTCCGCCCAAGTCCCAGGTCACGAAGATCGCCGGGCGAATAGTCCTTCGCACGTCGATGAAATCGGCAGCGCTCTCTCCCATACGTCTGAAAAAGACCATCAGATTCGGCACGCTGACGGTGATCGATGTTCGGGTCCGGACGCGCCTGGTGCCACTTCGATTTCGCCGGATAATCCGTCCAGTTGTGCACCATGTCTTCGTGAACTTCTTTTTGCAAATCCACACCAACAGCTCGGTACGCGCGAATAATTTCGTCGGAACAGACGCCAGTGCCGGCGGGCACGTCTCCGCCGGGATAATCCAGATGGATATACGAGGAAACGTAGTTCACGGAATGATTTGTGCGCTCGATCGCCGCCGCCACGAGTTTATCGAGAAGCTGCTGGCGCCCATTCGGCGTTGTGGGATTCGTTTGCGTAAGCGCGGCTAAAACTGCCGTACACAATGAAATCGCAACCGCGAGGAGCCTCTCGCTGTGAGACTGTAAAGCCATCGTTCGAATCTTATCGCATTCGTTCCGTGTGTGAGCGGTGCTTCGCCCTGAAAGTCCAAAACTTGAACGGCCGGTGAAGAGGCAATCAGGGGAGTGCAGCGAGGAGAGCACCTGTGCTGGCGTTGTCACCGAACGTTGCGCTGGTGTGAGAAAAAAGATCGACGTTGTCTGGCCCGAAAACAAAACTCCCGCCAAGCTGAAATGGATTTTTCCCGAGTTTGTGTTGATGATGGCCGCTGGCTTCATGCGCTCGCTTGCGTGCTTCCGCGTTGTCACCGCGCAGGAGATGAAAAAGATTGGCGGACTTCAGGTCCGCAGCGCGATAGGCCTGACGCTGTTCGTCAATTAAGAGGGAAAAGTGATCCCGGTTTCCTTGCGAAACTCCCGGGCGTAAACGGGATCGCCGAGGCCAATTGCGGCGAGAACTGCTCCTTTGCCACGGAAGGCCTGTTCATGTTCGCGCAACTGCGCGACGTGCTCGCGGCAAAAGATTCAGCCGTAGTGACGCAAGAAAACCACGACGGCGGGTTGCTTATCCCACAAGGAGCCAAGCCGCGTCTCGCGGCCGTCGCAATCGGGAAGCGTGATGAACGCGAGCTTATGGCTGAAGGAAGTTTCCATGCCACACTCATCTTGTGCAGCGCGCATGGCACTGTCAAGCGCTCCGTTAGCAAGCTCAGAGTCTCAGCACCAGATCCCTTGATTTCCTTTCTGCCGCGGCCGATCGGCCCGCGTGTATAATCCTGCTCCGCCATGAGCGAACAAACTCCGATTTCGTCGATTCCCTCTGGGATGCAGCGGCAGCAGCAGATCTATACACTCGGTCTGACGGGAGGTGGCCTCTCGATTCCTATCTCTCTCGCTCTTTTGGAGCAAAAGGCAAAGGAAATACTTTCTCCGCCTGCGTTTGACTACGTAGCTGGTGGAGCAGGCGGAGAAGACACGGTGCGCGCCAATCGCGAAGCCTTTTACGGCTGGGGCATTGTGCCGCGCATGCTTCGCGATGTTTCGCAACGCGATTTGAGTGTCGAACTCTTCGGCGTTCAACTGCCTGCGCCAGTGATTCTCGGCCCCGTGGGAGTTCAGGGCATTCTTCATGCGGAAGGCGAACTCGCGTCGGCACGCGCGGCCGCTTCGCTCGGCCTACCATTTGCGCTCAGCACTGCCTCAAGCCGAACGATCGAGGAAGTGGCGCAAGCAGTCGACAGCGCAGGGAACGGCCTCCGCTGGTTCCAACTTTATTGGGGCAAAAATCCTGATTTGACGGCGAGCATGTTGCAACGGGCGGAGCGAGCGGGATACCAGGCGCTTGTTGTCACGCTCGACACAAGCATGCTCGCTTGGCGTGAGCGGGACCTTCAGCACGCCTATTTGCCCTTCATCCTCGGCCAGGGTCTCGCCAACTATTTCAGCGATCCCGTTTTTCGCGCGCTGCTGCCGCAGCCGCCGGAGCAGAATCCGGCTGCGGCGATTCAAGTTTGGAGCAGCCTCTTTTCCAACACTGCCCTCACCTGGAACGACATTCCATTCCTTCGCAAGCACACCTCTGTTCCCATTATATTGAAAGGGATTTTGCATCCGCGCGACGCGGCCCGCGCTGTCGAAGCTGGAGTGGACGGCCTGATTGTCTCGAATCATGGCGGCCGGCAGGTGGATGGCGCTATCGCTACCCTCGATGCTCTTCCCGCGATCGTGCGGGAAGTAAACGAGCAGATTCCCGTTCTTTTCGATGGAGGCATTCGACGCGGTGCCGACGTCTTCAAAGCGCTCGCTCTGGGAGCTCGCGCCGTTCTGCTTGGGCGTCTCTATACATGGGGACTTGCGGTAGCCGGCGAACAGGGCGTGCGCGATGTTGTTCTGAATCTTCTGGCCGATTTTGACCTTACGCTGGCGCTCAGCGGTCACACATCTTGCGGAGCTTTGGATTCCACGGCGTTGAGCAGTTCAGAGTAGCTTTTCATTTCTTCTGGTTTCTTGGCGATCATAAGGCCGTAGATGAAATTGCACGAAGCAAAACCTTCTCTCATGGCCTTAAACGCCTTGAGGTAGTGAACAAAGGCCGCCCCATTTTGCACGGCAATAGCCCAGAACGCTTTGTTTTTGATGATATCCAGACATAGGTCCCACGTCTTGGCGCAACGCTTGTTCAGGATTTCAGTTTTTACGACTTCCAGACCATTTTCGTTCATCAAAGTTTCGTACTCTTCCATCGTGTGCAGTTCGACGAGCATGCCTTTTTCGATGGGTTCCAGGAATTTCTTGTGTTCGCCGGGCGTCAAGCCATCTTTCTTGAACCAGTCCGTGATGGCCATCGTTCCGTCGGGACGCAGGAGTTTGGCTGCGGATGCAAAGAACTTTTCCTGGTTCGAATAGTGCGAAATGGATTCCACCGACCAAATTACGTCGAATGGCTTTTTGAAACTTATGGCTTCTGCATCCATCACAATGAATTTTGCACTGGCGTTAGCCCTTTCCGCCGCTTGATTGGCCATTTCCACCTGCACGGGAGAAATAGTGATTCCCGTCGCCTGCGCCTTGTACTGCTTGGCCAGATAGATACTGCTTGCACCAAAGCCGCAGCCGACGTCAAGAATTGTGCTTCCCGAAGGCATATGGGCTACGCGCGCTAAGTGTTCAATGAGTTGCAGCTGCGCCTCTTCTTTTGTCTCGTCGCCGCCTATCCAATAGCCGTGATGCAAGTGCTCTCCCCACAACATTTGGTAGTAAGGGCTCACACGGTCGTAGTGATCGCGTATCTTTTCCTTGTCGTTGTATCGAGTCATGGCCCCATCATGCTTTAAACTGAACCAGATTTGTAGCCCGAAATCCCGCACGAGCGTTTCCTTAGCGTTTGAAGCAGCGTTGGCGGAAGTATTCCAGGCTGTTAAGTTGCGGCACCCCTCACCCGGTGCCATAATCCAAACTTGCAGCGCAGAGTGAAAGGGACCAGAGAAGCGTCTCTGTCCCGGGTCATTCTGTGCGGTTTCTGGGGGGCTCTATGGCATTACGAGATAACTGGCTTGAAAAGAGGGAAAAAGACGCTACGGCTGCGAACGGAAACCGGAACATGTCGCAGATGCATTTTGCGCGGCAGGGAGTAACTACGGAAGAAATGCGCTTTGTGGGCGGGCCGCGAAAAGATCGAGCCGGAGCTGGTTCGCAGCGAAGTGGCACGCGGACGCTGCATCATTCCGGCCAATGTCAATCATCGCAACTTGGAACCGATGGCGATTGGCATCGCCACAAAGTGCAAGATCAACGCAAATATCGGCAACTCCGCGACGAACTCGAATATTGACGAAGAACTGAAAAAGCTGCACCACGCCGTCCACTACGGCGCGGACACCGTGATGGATCTGTCCACAGGCGGAAACATTCCGGAAATTCGTAAAGCAATCATCGATGCGTCGCCGGTGCCGGTCGGAACCGTGCCGGTGTACGAGGCGATCTCACGGGTCCGCCGTCCTGAGGATTTGACGATTGACTTGATGTTGGAAGTGATCGAAGAGCAAGCCGAGCAGGGCGTGGATTACATGACTATCCATGCAGGCGTCTTGCGCGAGCATGTGCCGCTGGTGCGAAAGAGGATTACGGGCATTGTCAGCCGTGGCGGCTCGCTGATGGCGCACTGGATGGAGCATCACAAGAAGCAGAATTTCCTGTACGAGAACATCGAAGAGATTTGCAAGATCTTCAAGAAGCATGATGTGAGCTTTTCATTTGGCGACGGCCTGCGGCCTGGATGTATCGCGGACGCAAGCGACGAAGCGCAATTTGCGGAGTTGAAAGTGCTTGGCGAACTGACCAAGAAGGCGTGGGAGCACGACGTCCAAGTGATGATCGAGGGCCCCGGCCACGTGCCGCTGGACAAGATCAAAGAGCAGGTGGACAAAGAAATGGAATGGTGCCACGAGGCGCCGTTCTACACACTGGGGCCGCTGGTTATTGACATTGCACCGGGATACGACCACATCACGAGCGCGATCGGTGCGGCGATGATCGGATGGCACGGCGCGTCTATGCTGTGCTACGTCACACCAAAGGAGCACCTCGGGCTGCCGAATCCGGAAGACGTCAAGCAAGGCGTGATTGCCTACAAAATTGCGGCGCATGCGGCGGACGTGGCGCGTCACCGGCCCGGAGCGCGCGACCGCGACGATGCTTTGAGCTATGCGCGCTTCTTGTTTGATTGGAACAAACAGTTCGAACTATCACTCGATCCGCCGACGGCGAAAGCCATGCATGATGAAAATTTGCCCGACGATTTCTACAAGGAAGCGAAGTTCTGCTCGATGTGCGGGCCGAAGTTCTGCTCGATGAATATCACACAGCTTGCCGAGGCGGAGTCTGGCCAGGACCAGTCAGAACGTAAGCAAAAATTCGTTGAGCTGTTGGCCAAAGTGCAGGGCGCGTAGGATGCTGGCCACTCTGATCGCGAACTTCCGCATTGGAATCGTCTGATGTCATTTCTGAGCAGCGGAGTGGCCGTTATTACGGGCGCGGGGAGTGGAATCGGGCGCGCTCTTGCGCAGCAACTCTCGGCCGCCGGGTCAGCGCTGGCAATTGCGGACATCGATGAGAAAGGGCTGACCGAGACGGTGGCCTCGCTGACGAGCAAGAAAGCCGCGGTTTCGACCCACGTGGTGGATGTTTCCAACGAGGAAGCCGTCAAAACCTTTGCCGAGGATGTCACCACACGCCACGGCCGCGTGACGCTGCTCATCAACAACGCAGGCGTCGCGTTGATCGGCACGTTTGAAGAAATATCTCTCGATGATCTGCGCTGGCTGATGGGAATCAATTTCTGGGGCGTCGTTTACGGGGTGAAGTATTTCCTGCCGATCCTGAAGCAACAGCCGCGCGCGCACATCGTGAATTTGTCGAGCGTTTTCGGGATCATCGCCCCCGTCGGGCAGAGCGCCTATTCTGCCAGCAAATTCGCCGTGCGTGGTTTTACCGAGGTCATAAGACACGAGCTCGAAGGCACTTCGGTATCGGTGTCTTGTGTTCACCCGGGCGGAATTCACACTCCGATCGCGAAACGCGCTCGCTTGGGTGCAAATGCTCCACCAATCAAACACGAAGAGGCGGTCGCGCGGTTTGAGCAGTTGACTCCTACTTCGCCGGAATCCGCCGCGGCCCGCATCCTGAAAGGCGTCGAGCGCCGCGAACCGCGCATCCTCATCGGGCGCGATGCTCGCCAAATCGACATCGTCCAACGTCTTCGCCCCGCCACGTATTGGAAAATGATGGCCAAGCGAGCGCAATGAACAGTCTCCGCAGGTTGAGTTCGGTAGTCGCATACTTTGACGCCGTTTCATTGCCGGACTATACTGCGCGCCGGAATTCGAGAAGTTAATCCCCCCATTTCCTCAGCCAAGGAGTCACCATGCCTTTTGTGCGCGCCGCGAAGATCGCCGAAGTGCCTGGCGGTACAATCCACGAGTTTCAGGTAGCAGGCAAAGCAGTGGCGCTCGCCAACGTCGCCGGTAAGTTCTATGCGATCAGCGACGTGTGCGTGCATCGCGGAGGGCCACTCGGCCAAGGAGATCTCCACGAGACGGTCGTGACCTGCCCATGGCATGGCTGGCAGTACGATGTCACCACCGGCAAGGTCATACAGAACCCCACTATGGGGGTCGCTTGCTATGCCACGGAAGTACGCGGTGACGAAGTATTCGTAGACATCACTTGAGTTCCACCTAAACAAATAAAAACAAACGAGATAGGTCTAGAATCTCCGCTTTTTGCCCTTCTGCTGCTTTTCCCTCAGCTACCGCCCAAAAACAGCTAACCCCTATATTTTGTTTCGCTTTTTGGTCTTCCCCGTGTATATTGCTGCCGACTCGACGCCTCGATGGCAACTCCGACTTCGCAACGACATTACTGGATATTTAGCGCCGACCCACACCACTACCATTGGGATACCCTCTTTGTGAAGGGCAAGGAAATGTGGCATGGCGCCGAGTCGAAACCGGACGCCGTTCGTGCGCTCAAACAGGTTCGCAAGGGCGACCGCGTGCTCTGCTACCACTCCGCGCCGGAGAGAACACTCTACTCGATCGCCGAAGTAACGCGCGACCCATACCCCGACCCGCATGACCCTGAGGAAAAGAACCTGGTTGCGGACTTGAGAGCCTTTGACCGTTTGCCAAGGCAAGTCTCGCTGGCGGAGCTGCGCTCGAATCCTGCCTTGAAAAAAATGAAGCTGTTGAAGAACGTGCGAGTGCTGGTTTCGCAGATTACCGAAGCCGAGTACCAGGAAATCCTGCGCATGGCCGGAATTGTGGCTTCTCCGGGGATCCCGCTCCCCTGACGTCATGTTCGAGGGGATCCTCTCCGGAAAGACGCGAGTCCTAGACCTCGCCTACGCCATCAGCGACAAACTGGTGCCTTGGCCCGGCGATGAACGGTGGTTCGAGGCCAAAGATAATGCCAGCGTCGAAAAGAACGGCTACTTCACGCGAAGTTTCTGGATGCTGGAGCATTACGGAACGCATCTGGATGCGCCGATTCATTTTCCTCCGGGAAAGAGGCCGGTTGACCAGATTCCAGTTAGTCAATTCTTTGGAATGGCGGCCGTACTCGACGTTCGAGCGGAAGGTGCGGCAGATGCAGACTACCAACTTCCGGTCGCGCGAATTGATGAGTGGGAGAATCGGCACGGGGCAAATTCCGGAGGGAGCCATCGTGCTGCTCAGGACCGGCTGGGCGTCTCGCTGGCCGGATGCGCAGAGCTATCGCAACGAGGATGCAGCCGGACGCATGCATTTTCCGGGATTTTCCGTGGAGGCCGTAGAGCGATTGATCGAACGCAGGGTCAGCGGCATTGGATGTGACACAATGAGCGTCGATTTTGGCGCATCAGCGGATTTTGCGGTGCATCATTTGGCGCTGGGAGCGGGTCTCTATCATCTGGAAAATCTCTCGGATTTGAGCGAATTGCCAGAAAATGGCGCGTTCCTCGTCGTGGCGCCCATCAAGCTGGAAGGCGGTTCGGGCGGCCCGGTTCGGGTGTTTGCGCTGCTACCATAGAAAGAGGCGCAGAAATGCGCAAACATTTCTGAGGCTCCATACGTCTTAAGAATACAGGGTTCGGGCTGAGGGTGGATTCATGAAAGCAATCTGGTACCGTTGCAGCGCATTGTTGATCTTGTGCGCCTTGAGGCATTGCTGCGTCGCCGGCGTGGGCGCAGTCGCAGGAGTTTCCTGTCAGCACGCGTACGTTGAAAAATGGTATGAAGGTGCTCGTGCAGCCGGACCACAGCATTCCGAACGTGGCGCTCTACATTTTCTACCGAATCGGTTCTCGCAACGAACGACCCGGCACGACGGGCCTCTCGCACTTTTTCGAACACATGATGTTCAACGGTGCCAAGAAATACGGGCCGGGTGAACTTGACAAGGTGATGGAAGCCAACGGCGGTTCGAACAACGCCTACACCACGCAAAACGTGACCGTCTACCAGGACTGGTTTCCGCGCTCGGCGCTTTCCCTGATTTACGACATCGAGTCCGACCGCATTCGCGATTTGACTTTCGATCCCAAGAAAATCGCTTCCGAACGCGAAGTAGTGGCTTCCGAGCGCCGGCTGAGCGTTGACAACGATAATTTCGGCTTGCTCGACGAGCAGCTTTGGGCCAATCGTTTATCGCTCATCCCTATCAATGGCCGGTCGTCGGCTGGATGAGCGACATCGAACATTGGACGATGGACGACCTCAAGCATCATTTCGAGATGGGCTACTCGCCCAGCAACGCGACGATGGTTGTGGTCGGGGATGTTTCGCCCGAGGAAATTTTTCAGCTCTGCGAAAAGTTTATCGAGCCGATTCCTTCGCACGCGCCACCCCCGCCCGTTACCACTCTCGAACCCGAGCAACTCGGTGAGCGGCGGCTCGTCGTTCATAAGCCCGCGGAGTTGCCCCTGCTCCTGATCGGCTACCATATTCCGCAAACCAACAATCCGGATTTCTATGCGCTGAACATTCTCCGTAGCGTGCTTTTCCAGGGAGAGAGTTCGCGGATGTATCAGCGGCTGGTGGACAAGGATCAGATTGCGCTGGACGTTTCCTCTTACGTGCAGCCGGCGTTCGATCCCACATTGGCCATCGTCACGGCTCAACCGCGGCAAGCAGTGGATCCGCAAACCTGCGAAAAGGCGATCTATGAGGAGCTCGAGAGAGTGAAGGGCGCGCAGATCAGCGACCAGGAACTCGAGAAAGCGAAGAACGGCCGGCTGGTCGAATTTTACAGAGAAATGCGTACAATCAGCGGTCGCGCCAACACGATTGGAACGTATGAAGTGTTCATGGGCGACTACAACAAATTGTTTGATGCCGCGAAGAACTATTCGGCGGTGACAAAGGACGATGTACAGCGCGTGGCAAAGAAATACTTTGGAGCAAACAACCGCACCATCGCGACGCTTGCTTCCCGAAAATGAAGGGAAGGCAAAACAATGACGCGCGAAAGAAATAGTGTGCGCCTCCTCGCACTCGCGGGGTTTCTGCTTCTGGCATGTCCCGCCGCCCCGGCGCAGTCGCTGCACCTTCCGCCGCACGAGAAAGTCGTGCTCAAGAACGGATTGACCGTGCTTCTGATGGAGAAGCGCGGCGTACCACTCATCGACATGTTCGCGATTGTCAAGACCGGAGCAGCAGCTGACCCCGCCGGAGAAGCAGGTCTTGCCTCGGCCACGGCTGGGCTGCTTCGCAAGGGAACGAAGACCCGCACGGCACAGCAGTTCGCCGCGGACTTCGATTACATCGGCGGCTCCTTTGACGCAAGCGCCGGCGCCGACTTCTCGAACATCAGCGCCGAATTCCTGACCAAGGATCTGGACCGCGGATTAGAGCTTTTTTCCGATGCCATTCTGCATCCGACGTTCCCTCAGAACGAGACCGATAAAATCCTGGCGCAAAGTCTGGACGGCGTGAAATCCGCGAAAGACGATCCGCAATCCGTCCTGGGTTTGTACTACGCAGGGTATCTTTACGGCACGCATTCCTACGGGCGTCCGTCGGACGGCGATGAACTTTCGCTCAAGCGCATCCAGCGGGATGCCATAGTGAAATTTTATGAAGCGAACTATGCGCCTGGCAACACCATCCTGGGCATCGCCGGTGAATTTGATGCCGCGGAAATGCGCAAAAAACTCGAGGCGACACTGGGCGCATGGCCCGCTCGGACGGTGGCAAGCACTCCGGTACCAGCCGCTCCGCCAGTAAAAGGGAAAAGGCTTTTGCTGATCGACAAGCCCGACGCGACGCAGACCTATTTCGCCATCGGAAACATCGGGACGGCCGTCAACGATCCGGATCGCGTTGCAATTCGCGTGGTCAACACGATTTTTGGCGGCAGATTCACTTCCGAGCTGAATGAAGCGCTTCGCGTCGAGTCGGGTTACAGCTACGGTGCAGGCTCCTTTTTTGATTCCCGCAAAGCTCCCGGGCCGTTCGAGATTAACAGCTTCACGAAAAACGAAACCACAACTCCGGCGATTGATCTTGCCCTCCAGGTCTTGGAAAAACTTCACAAGAACGGCGTGACCGAGGAACAACTCAAGTCTGCGAAGAGCTACATCAAGGGGCAATATCCGCCGACCATCGAAACTTCGAGCCAGCTTGTACGGCGGATTGTATTCAACGAATTTTATGGGCTTGGCGACGATGAGGTGAACCAGCTCGAGGCACGCGTCGACGCAGTCACTCCCGCCATCGCCAGGCAAATCATCGAAAAACATTTTCCGCTCGATAGCCTGGTTTTCGTGCTGATTGGGAAAGCCTCGGCCATCGGCCCTGCTGTGAAGAAATACGCCGACAAGATGGATCAGCGCCCCATCAGCGATCCCGGCTTCTGGCCGCCGCACGACGGGCGCCCCAAAATAGCAATTTGCGGCACGATTCGCGCGGTTTTAGGACTTTGTTCGGAGTTCTCCAGGAGGAATGATGCGTTTTCGGATCTCAGCGGTTCTAGCGGCCCTGTTGCTTGCGCTGTTGTTCACAGCGAGCTTCGTCTGCCGCGGCAGAGGAAGCTCCGCTCCTCGTGCAGGCGCCTACGATGAGCAAGACACAGATCGTGTTCGCGTACGGTGGATACCTGTGGAGTGTGCCGCGTCAGGGCGGCGAGGCGCGCCAGCTTACGACCGGCGGCCACGAGCGCGGGCCAAAATTCTCTCCGGATGGAAATTGGATCGCCTTCACCGGCCAGTACGACGGCAATGTCGACGCCTACGTTATGCCCGCCGATGGCGGTGAGCCAAAGCGCCTGACCTGGCATCCCGATCCGGACGTGGTAGACGGCTGGACCCCCGACGGCAAGAAAATCCTCATCAGTTCGCCCCGCGAAGCCTATGCGGACTTCGACCGCTTGTACACCGTCCCGGTCGAAGGCGGCGTTCCCGAAGTTCTGCCGATGTGGCGCGGAGAGGCGGCTTCCTATTCTCCGGATGCTCTTCGCATTGCTTATGTGCCGAATCTGAAATGGCAAGTCGCTTGGAAGCGGTATCACGGCGGGCAGACAACACCGGTCTATTTGCTCCGGTTGAGCGACTTGCAACTCGAGAAAGTGACTCGCGAGAATTCGAACGACGACGATCCCGTATGGGTTGGCGACACGGTCTACTTTCTATCGGATCGCAAAGGTCCCGTCACGATCTTTGCCTATGACACCAAGGCGAAAAAAGTCAGGCAAGTGCTGGAGAACGCAGGGCTCGACCTGAAATCGCTTTCCGCTGGGCCGGATGCGCTTGTTTATGAGCAGTTCGGCGGCATTTATACTCTCGATCTGAAGACCGAGAAAGCAAGCAAGGTAGAGATTCACATCTCTGGCGATCTGCCGGCGACACGGCCCCACTATCAAAAGGTGGGAGACAAGATCCAGAGCGCTGCAATATCGCCGACTGGGATTCGCGCCGTGTTCGAATCGCGCGGGGAAATACTGACAGTTCCTGCGGAGAAGGGCGATGTAAGAAACCTCACGCGTACCACGGCTGTGGCGGAGCGTGATCCAGCGTGGTCGCCGGACGGCAAGTCGATAGCCTTTTTCTCCGACGAATCCGGCGAATATGCGCTGCACATCGTGGATCAAACCGGATTGGGCGCCGTGAAAAAAATCAATCTCGGCAACCCTCCTTCGTTTTTCTATGGACCGGCGTGGTCCCCGGACAGCAAGAAGATTGCCTACACCGACAAGCGCATGAATCTTTGGTACGTGGACGTGGATAAAGGAACGCCGGTGAAGGTGACTTCGGATCGATACGAGGACCCAAGCTCCACGATGAATGAGACCTGGTCGCCGGACAGTAAGTGGCTGACCTATGCAAAGTTTTTAGAAAACCATATGCGAAACGTCTTCGTGTACTCGCTGGAAACAGGCAAGGAATCGCAGATCACTGACGGGACTAGCGACGTGCGCTATCCGGTGTTCGACAAGAATGGGAAGTCGCTTTACTTCGCGGCCAGCACAGATCTGGGACTCTCCATCGGTTGGCTTGATCTTTCCAGCTTTCAGCATCCCGTCTCGAGAAACATCTACGCGGTCGTGCTGAAGAAAGGCGATCCGTCCCCCGTCGAGCCGCAGAGCGACGAAGAAAAAGCCGCCAGCGAAGAAAAGGCCAAGGATACTGACAAAGACAAGGCAAAAGCCGCCGACAAGAGCGCGGATAAAGGGAAAGAAGGTGAAAAAAAGGAAGGAGAAAAGAAAGAGGAAGTGAAGGTCACGATTGACATGGACGGAATCGGCCAGAGGATCGTGGCGATGCCGATCAAGGCGGCAAACTACATCGGGCTGGATGTGGGCAAGACCGGTGTGTTGTTTCTAAGTGAAATTCCGGATGTGCCGAGCCTGACAGAACCAACGCTGGTCTCTGTTTCGAAGTTTGAACTGAGCACGCGCAAGACGGAGCCGTTCCTGACGGGCGTGAGTTCGTTCGTAGTCTCCGCAAACGGTGAGAAGGCTCTCTATCGTCAAGGTCCCGGGCCTGCCGCACCGTGGTTCATCGCGGCGACAGCGGTCGTGCCCAAGCCGGGTGATGGCGCACTAAAGCTTGATGGGATGGAGGTCTACACCGATCCGCGCGTGGAGTGGAATCAGATGTACCACGAAGTCTGGCGAATTGAGCGCGATTTCCTCTACGACCCGAACCATCACGGGTTGAATATTGCCGCTATGGAAAAGAAGTACGCGCCGTACCTGAAGGGTGCTGGAGGCCGGGCCGACATCAATCATCTCTTCGAAGAAATGCTCGGCGAGATCACCATTGGGCACATGTTCATTGCCGGAGGGGACGTGCCGGAGCCGAAGCGGGTCAAGGGCGGGCTCCTCGGCGCGGACTACAAGGTGGAAAACGGGCGTTACCGTTTTGCGCGTATTTTCAATGGGGAAAATTGGAACCCGGACTTGCGAGCGCCGCTGACCCAGCCCGGTGTCGATGTCAAAGTCGGAGACTATCTGTTGGAAGTGAGCGGCCGCGAAGTGCGCCCCCCCGTTGACGTCTACAGCTACTTTGAAAACACGGCAGGCACGCAAATAAGAATCAAGGTAGGGCCAAATCCGGACGGCAAAGACTCACGTGAAGTGACCGTTGTGCCGCTACCCAACGAGTTTCCACTCCGGAATCACGCCTGGGAAGAAGACAATCGCCGCAAGGTCGATCAACTAAGCGGTGGCAAGGTCGCTTACGTGCACGTGCCGGACACGGCCACCGGCGGCTTCATCAATTTTAACCGCTATTACTTTGCGCAGGTTGGCAAACAGGCTGCCGTCATCGATGAGCGCTACAATCACGGCGGCGAAATCGCGGACTACATCATCGACATGCTCAAGCGGCCATTGCGCAATTGCGACATCACGCGGGAAGGTGAACAATTCTGCTCGCCGCTCGCGCAGATCTACGGCCCGAAGACCATGGTCATCAACGAAATGTCCGGCTCGGGTGGTGACGCTCTGCCCTGGATGTTCAAGCAAGATAAAGTCGGGCCGCTGGTTGGAACGCGAACTTGGGGCGGGCTCGTCGGCATCTATGGTTATCCGCCTCTGCTGGATGGCGGCTTCATCACCGCTCCTCGCGTGGCGATCTTCGGCCTGCACGGAGAGTGGGAAGTCGAAAATCATGGCATTGCGCCGGACATCGAAGTGGAGAACGATCCCGCATCTGTCGCGGCTGGTCACGATCCCCAGCTCGAGCGAGCCGTCCAGGTGACGCTGGAAGCCTTGAAGGCGCAGCCAGTTGTGATTCCCGGGCATCCTCCCTATCCGAATTATCACAAGAAGTGATTTGCCAAAGTTGCGGTCGATCGCGGATCTCATGGGATTCGTGTCGCCCGCCTGCAGCGCGTCGAGGGGATGTGATATTTTGTTTGTGATCCCTCATGCCGGAACTTCCCGAAGTCGAAACAGTAGCGCGCGGCCTGCGCCGGACGATTCTGGGCCGGCGGATTCTGTCCGTGCGGCTCGGGAAGACGGATTTTATCGATGACCCAGCCGCTCTCGAGCAGCATCTGCCAGGTAGACAGATCGAAGCCGTCGAACGCTACGGCAAGTTCATGCTGCTCCGGCTCTCGCCGGTGAATGGCGTAGGTCGTGCCGTTCCAAACGGCGATGCGTTGCCCGCCGCTCTTCTCGTGCATCTCGGGATGACCGGCCAGATCGCGCCGAATCCCTCAGAACAGCCCTGCGCAAAGCATACCCACGCTTGTTTCTTGCTTGACGATAATCGCGAGCTTCGTTACACGGATCCGCGGCGTTTCGGCCGGCTGGCCTACCTTTCGGCAGGACCGCTCGCGGAAGAGCTGCGTACCTTCGGCGCCGATCCTCTGGAAATCAACTCTGAAGAATTTGTAGACCAAACGCGATCCCGCCGCGCGAGAATCAAGGCGCTGCTGCTGGATCAGAGCTTTTTGCGGGGCGTGGGTAATATCTACGCGGACGAGAGTTTATGGCGCGCCAAGATACATCCCGCGCGCCTCGGCGCCACGCTGAAAAAGGGACAAGCGAAGACGCTGCATCGCGTGCTTCGTAAAATCCTCGAAAAAGCCATCGTCCTGCGCGGCTCGTCAATTTCCGATTTTCTGGACGCGGAGGGCCAGCCGGGCGAATATCAGCAGCACCATCAGGCTTACGGGCGTGAGGGCAAGCGCTGTTTCCGCTGCCGCGCGGTCATTCGCCGCGCGATTGTCGCGGGCCGCAGCAGTTATTTCTGTCCAAAATGCCAGCCTGCGCCCCGCGGCTGTCCTGTGCTGCCGCTACCTCGAAACCTGGCGAAGAAAGCCCAAACATAGGAAGGTCACATGCGGGCCGTAGTCCAGAGGGTGAGCCGTGCGCGCGTTACGGTCGAGGGACGCGTGACGGGCGAAATTGGCGCCGGACTGATGATTTTGCTCGGCGTCGGCCGCGAGGACTCTTCCGCCGTTGCTGCATCGATGGCGGAAAAAGTCGCCAACCTGCGCATTTTTGAAGACGATCAGGGAAAAATGAATCGCTCGCTGCTGGACGTGAAAGGCGCGGCCCTCGTCGTTTCGCAATTTACGCTGTACGGCGACGCGCGCGGTCAACGCCGGCCAAGTTTCATCTCCGCTGCTCCGCCGGAAAAAGCCAAAGCGCTTTACGAGGAATTTACGCTGGCGATGCAGGGACTCGGTGTCACCGTCGCAACTGGAATATTTCAGGCAATGATGTCCGTGGAGCTGGTGAATGAAGGCCCGGTCACAATCCTCCTCGACTCAGACAAAACGTTCTAGCGCGAGGCGCCGCTCGAAAGCCGCACAAAGAGTGGACGAAAGCTGCCGCGCTTCGCGAGCTGAAAAAGCTCGCCGATCCAAAAGTACGGGCGAAGATGGCCCATTTCGGCGTCAGCGTTCCGAGAGCCTACGGAATCTCTGCGCCCGTGCTGCACGCATTCGCGCGGCACATCGGCAAGGATCAGGCATTGGCCGAGGATCTGTGGTCCTCTGGCATTCACGAAGCAAGAATCCTCGCCACGCTGATCGGCGAATCGGAGAAAGTCACCGCGGCGCAGATGGAGCGCTGGGTGCGTGATTTCGACTCCTGGGACGTAGTCGATGCAGCCTGCTGCTATCTCTACGCGGCTGCGAAGCCCGCGTGGAACAAAATCTATGAGTGGAGCCGTCGGCGCGAGGAGTTCGAGAAGCGCGCGGCGTTCTCGCTGGCTGCGTATTTGAGTTATAAAGACATGGCAGCCGCGGATGCACGATTCGAGCATTTTCTTTCTGTGATCGAGCGCGAAGCGCACGACGAGCGGAATTTCGTAAGAAAAGCGGTCAACTGGGCCCTGCGGAATATCGGAAAGCGAAGTCTTCGGCTCAACGCGGCAGCGATTCGATCTGCGGAGCGGATCCGTCAACAGGATTCACGTGCCGCCCGATGGATCGCCGCAGATGCGCTGCGCGAACTGAAAAGCGAAGCGGTCCAGGCGCGACTGCGCAAGAAAGCGGGCCTAAAAGATGGCTAAGCAAGCTAACAATCAACGCATAATCGTTCGCCGGGCGCGAACCAACGACGCCCCCCTGCTCGCGGAACTCAGCGGCCAGCTAGGATATCCGGCGACGGCTGCGGAGATCACAAAAAGAATGCGCAAGCTGAGGCCCGCATCTCAAAATGCGTTGTTCGTAGCGGAGGCGCCCAGATGCGGGAGTTGTCGGCTGGGCGCACGTCAGCGTAACCCACCTTGTGGAGGTCGGAACTCGCGCGGAATTGAACGGGCTGATAGTCGCCGAAGGCCAGCGCAGTCTCGGAGCTGGTGCCCGTCTGCTGGAAGCCGCGGAGGATTGGGCCCGCAAGCACGGCTGCCCGAGCATGTCCGTGCGGTCAAACGTGATTCGCGAGCGCGCCCACAAGTTCTACGAACGTCAGGGCTACGAGCACTACAAGACACAGAAAGCCTTCCGCAAGTCGCTTTGACCTTCTTCCCCTATGCTCCTTTAGCCGTTTACTCGTCAGTAAACAGATCGATTGTGCCGCGTGGCAAGGTATATCGCATTACGATATACTTAGGTTAGTGTCGCCGGATGTCACCCCCGCCGAGTATCGCGCGCTGGCCGAATTGCGCTACCGCATACGCCATTTTCTGCGGAAGGCGGCGCCAAGGCGCGAGCCGTCGAGGCTCGAGCCCCAGCAGTACTTGATGCTTCTGGCGATTCGCGGGCTGCCCGAGGGCAATGCATGCGACGATTCAGACCCTCGCCGAGCGGCTCGCGCTGAAACACCACAGCGCAGTGGAACTCATTGACCGCTCGGAGGCGCACGGATACGTCCGCAGGACTCGCAGCCGGGACGATCGTCGCCGCGTGTTCGTGTCCCTGCTGCCTCGTGGCGACCGCTTGCTCGAACAAGTCGCCCGGAACCGCATCGAGTGAACTACGCGCGAGTGGTGAGACTCTCGTCAGCGCCATCGTAGCTCTGCTCGATCCTGGTCAGCGCGACGACAACAACCAAAGGAAACCGGCAAAGAGGGGAGCGCGCGCGAGTCGTGCCTGACGAAAACCAAAAAAACAACCCACACGCAACAGCTAACAAGGCAGTCCGCGATCACAACGAAAGATTAGGCGACTTCACAACTACGTTGCGCGTCGTCCCGATCTCATGCCTGGCGATGCTCATCGGAGTGCTCTGTGCGTTCGTTGCTCTTGTACTGCTTCGTTTGATCGGCTTGTTCACCAACCTTTTTTATTTTGGCCGCTGGAGCACCGCGATGGTTTCTCCCGCCGGCAACCATCTGGGTTTCTACAGCGTTCTTGTGCCGATTGGCGGGGCGCTCATCATTGGCGTCATGGCGCGGTATGGCTCGGAACGAATCCGCGGCCACGGCATTCCCGAAGCGATCGAAGCGATTTTGATCAATGGCAGCCGCGTCGAGCCCAAAGTCGCGTTTCTCAAACCAATCTCTTCGGCAATTTCGATCGGTTCTGGCGGCCCGTTTGGCGCGGAAGGCCCGATCATCATGACCGGCGGCGCCTTTGGCTCCATGATCGCGCAGCTTTTCCATTTGACGAGCGCCGAACGAAAAACACTCCTCGTGGCCGGGGCGGCAGGTGGAATGTCCGCAACGTTTGCCTCCCCGGTCGCCGCCGTGTTGCTGGCCGTCGAGCTCCTGCTCTTCGAGTGGAAACCGCGGAGCCTTATACCCGTGGCGCTGGCCAGTGCGGTCGCCGCAGTGGCTCGGCGATACCTCTTGGGATTCGGGCCGCTCTTTCCCGTGCCCGAGCACCCGCTCTTTATCGGCCCCAAAGCATTGCTGGGATGCGCGCTTGTTGGGCTTCTGGCCGGAATTTTATCAGCGCTGCTGACGGTGTCCGTATACGCGGCCGAGGATGCTTTTCAACATCTCAAAATCCATTGGATGTGGTGGCCCGCGATCGGCGGTCTGGCCATCGGGCTCGGAGGCTTAATATTTCCACAAGCTCTTGGCGTCGGCTACGACACCATCGGCGCATTGCTTCAAGGTAGTGTGACCACGAAAGTGATCTTGGGCGTCCTTCTCGTCAAGTGGTTTATCTGGGCTGTTTCGCTCGGTTCGGGAACATCGGGTGGTGTTTTGGCCCCGCTCCTGATGATGGGTGGTGCGCTCGGGGGATTGGAAGCCATGTTCCTCCCCAATGAAGGGCGCGGGCTTCTGGCCGCTGATCAGCATGGGTGCGATTCTTGGCGGCACGATGCGCTCTCCGTTTACAAGCATCGTGTTTGCCTTTGAACTGACGCACGATGCAAATGTTTTTCTGCCGCTACTCGTCGGCAGCGTGATCGCTCACGCCTTCACGGTCTTAACGCTGCGCAGGTCCATCCTGACCGAGAAAGTCGCCAGACGCGGTTTTCACTTGAGCCGCGAATACGCCGTAGATCCCCTGGAAATTCTTTTTGTCCGCGAAGTGATGCGATCGAATGTTGTCGTGCTGCCGGCCGAGGCGAAGGTTGGCGAGATACTGAACTCGCTTCACGTGAATCACCCGCATAAGCAGCGGTTGCTGCCGGTGGTGGATTCCGAAGGCAAGCTCGTGGGCGTGCTGACCCGGAGAGATATCCGCGAACGGATAGAACAAGAAGGTGATGCCGTCCTGCAACGTCCGCTCGGAGACTTAGTGCGAACAAGCATAGTGGAAACAAATCCGGACGAAATTCTGCGTGTCGTCGTATATCGCATGGCGGAAAAAGCTGTAACTAGGCTGCCGGTGGTCGAGCTCTCCACGGGAAAATTTCTGGGGCTTGTTTCTCTGGATGATTTACTGAAGGCCCGCTCCAGGCATTTGGAGGAAGAGCGCCGCCGTGAGAAAACCTTAAAATTAAGATTTTTCCTGCCAGGAAGGCGGAGTGGAAACCGAGGCGGAGACGCCTCCAGCTCCTTGAAAAAGGGCTGATCCTGTCCATATCCCCCGGCGCCAATTGACATACACAAAGTACAAGGCCAAGCTCCGAGACAATGGATCTGCTCAGCAAATGGAGAGCTCGCTCATAAAAGTGACGGAAGCTTTACAACAAATTCAGAAGAGCTGGTGGAAATCTCCCTCGCGCCACTGGAACGCACTGCTGCATGAGCGTGAAGAACAAGTCTTCCTGGTTCTTACGCTTCTGATCGGCGCCCTGACCGGCCTGATGGCCGTCGCATTCATCTTGTTAACCGAGCGTGTTGGCTCGCGGCTTTACCCCGTGGGTGGGGCTGCCTGGCACCGCGTGCTTGTTCCGATTGTGGGCTCGCTGGTTATGGGGTATCTGCTTTACCGCTACTTCCCGGATGCGCGCGGCAGCGGCGTCCCGCAAACAAAAGCGGCTCTTTATGCGCGGGAAGGCCGCATCACCGCCGGCACCATGTTCGGCAAGTTCTTCTGCACTTCCGCCACCCTGGCCAGCGGAATTCCGCTGGGACGGGAAGGGCCGACCGTGCAAGTCGGCGGCGGCATCGCATCCGTCTTGGGCCGTCACCTGGGACTGCGCCCTGAAAAACTGAAGGCACTTATCCCCGTGGCGGCGGCTGCGGCCATCGCCGCTGCTTTCAATACGCCTTTGGCGGCCGTACTGTTTGCCCTTGAAGAAGTCGTCGGCGACCTCCACGCCCCCGTGTTGGGCTCTGTCGTTCTGGCTTCTGCCACTTCCTGGGGAATGCTGCGGTTGCTCCTTGGCAATAATCCCCTCTTTAAGGTTCCGCAATACCAGCTTGTGAATGCGTGGGAGTTCGTCATTTACGCCGTTCTCGGAGTAGTCGGCGGTCTCGTTTCGGTGGCCTTCTCAAAGCTTCTGCTCGGCATGCGCATGAAGTTCCTGAGTTTTCGGCCATGGACGGTCCCGTTCCAGCCTGTGGTCGGCGGCATCGTAGTCGGCCTCATGGGTTGGTTTGTTCCGCAAGTCCTCGGTGTGGGTTACCAGCACGTGGGCGAGGCTTTGAATGGCGGCATGGCGCTACGGCTGATGGCCTTACTCCTGGTGTTGAAACTCTTTGCCGTGACCGTCAGCTACGCCTCCGGAAACGCGGGCGGCATTTTCGGTCCGAGCCTTTTTCTCGGAGCCATGCTCGGCGGAGCCATCGGCACGGTAGCCCACAATTTATTGCCCGTGTATGTTGCCACGCCGGGTGCTTATGCTCTCGTGGGCATGGGTACGGCATTTGCCGGAATTGTCCGCGCACCGATGACCTCTGTCGTCATGATTTTTGAGATTACCCGCGATTACGCGGTCATCGTACCCTTGATGATCTCGAACCTGGTCAGTTTCTTCATCGCTTCGCGCCTCCAGAAGCAACCCATCTACGAAGCGTTGGCGCGCCAGGATGGCATCCATCTGCCCACGACCGAGACTCGCCAGCACCAAGCCCATCTTCACGTGATCCTCGCCATGCGACCCGCGACCGAGCTTCTCTCGGCGGACATGACGGTGCAAGAGGCTCTGGAAAGAACTCGCTCGAGCGAGTCCACGGCTTGGCCCGTGAGCGACGAACGCGGATTGATTGGCGTTCTTACTCTTGGAAAGCTCCAGCAGGCCACAACGGCCGGTTCCGAGCCTAAGCGCTTGAAGGAGCTCATGGACGGCGCAGACTTTCCGCATGCCCATGTTGATCACACTCTCAGCATGGCCCTCGAACGCATGGGCTCGGCCCAGGTCAACGCGATTCCCGTCGTCAGCCGTGCCGACGTGCACAAACTCGAAGGCATGGTCAACTTGAAAGACGTCTTGGCCATTTATGGAGTTGGTGTCTCCAGACAATCCTGATAAGAAACTAGCGGTAAGCGTGCACGAATCCTCTGCGTTCCGTCGGGGGCCCTCGCCCCCAGGTCTTCACGGCGATGGCCCCCAGCCATCCAGGATTATCTCTGGTCTATATTAGCTGATTGATTTATGCTGCCTCCGCGGAATGTAGCTTCCCTCTGCCATGCTCTTCAAAACGCAAAGCGCTTCGGTCTACGGCATCGACGCCTACCTCGTCGAGGTCGAAGTCGACGTGGGTTCGGCCCGCATGCAAGATTTCAACGTCGTCGGCCTGCCGGACAATGCCGTCAAGGAAAGCCGCGAGCGCATCAAGTCGGCCCTTCGCAACTGCGGCTTCGAATTCCCTCACGGGCAAGGCGTCACCATCAATTTGGCGCCCGCCGACGTTCGCAAGGAAGGCTCGGCGTTCGATCTCCCGATGGCTCTTGGACTCGTCGGATGCATGGGCCATTTTTTCGGCAAACAGCTTAACCAGTGCATGTTCCTCGGTGAGTTGTCGCTTGATGGAAGTATTCGGTCTGTCCGCGGCGCGCTCTCGGCGGCGCTCGCGGCCCGCGAATTTGGCTTGAAGTCTCTTGCTGTCCCGGAAGCCAATGCGCGGGAAGCAGCAGTGGTCGAGGGCGTCAGCGTATTTGCTCTTAAGACGTTGCCGCAAGCCGTGGATCTGGTAAACGCGCCGGAATCCTTTCAACCCGTTGTGGTTGATGCCAAGCAGATGCTTTCGGAAGCTGCGCAGTATTCCGTCGACTTGCGCGACGTTCACGGGCAGCAGGCGGCAAAGCGCGCGCTCGAGGTCGCCTGCGCCGGCGGCCACAACATTCTATTCATCGGCCCTCCCGGCGCAGGCAAGACCATGCTCGCTAAGCGCATTCCCACGATACTCCCGCCCATGTCGCTCGACGAAGCCATCGAAACAACTCGCATTCATAGCGTCGCGGGCGTTCTTGAGGACAGCCGCGGTCTCGTCGGCACGCGCCCCTTCCGCTCGCCGCACCACACCATCAGCGACGCCGGTCTGATCGGCGGTGGCGCGGTCCCGCGCCCCGGCGAAGTTTCGCTCGGCCACAATGGCGTTCTCTTTCTCGATGAGCTGCCCGGAATTTCAGCGCAATGTGCTCGAGGTCATGCGCCAGCCGCTCGAAGACGGCGCGGTGACCATCTCGCGCGCAGCCGTGTCGGTAACTTTCCCCTCGCGATTCATGCTGGCGGCAGCCATGAATCCTTGTCCATGCGGCTATTTTGGCGATCCGATGCGGGAATGCCACTGCACGCCGCCGATGATCCAGCGCTATGTCTCCAAAATCTCGGGGCCGCTTCTCGACCGCATCGATATCCACATCGAAGTGCCCGCCGTGAAGTACAAGGAGCTGCGCGCTCCATCCTCCTCCGAGGACTCGGCGGTCGTCCGTCAACGCGTGATTGCGGCGCGCGACAGGCAACTAGAGCGCTTCCATGCTGAAAAGAAGACTTATGCGAATGCCCAGATGATGCCCAAGATGATTCGCAAGCATTGCGCAATCTCTGCGGATGGCGAGAAGCTGCTTGAAAACGCCATTACCCGGCTGGGCCTCTCCGCACGCGCCCACGACCGCATCCTAAAGGTCGCGAGGACCATCGCCGACCTGGATGCCTCCGAAAATATCGACCCGCGCCACCTCAGCGAAGCGATTCAGTACCGCACTCTGGACCGCTCTTACTGGGCGTAGACTCACTCACGCAGTATTCTTGACCCCAAACCTCGCCAGTCCGCCGCGGGTGAGCACCTCCTCCAAAACATCAAGCGCTCCATTGACTTAGCTTTAGCCCCTGTGTTACCGATAGGTGCGCTCCAATGGGTGTTTTTTGCCTTTGGCAGCCGGACCTGCGCATGGGCACAGATCCCAAGCACCTTGAAATTACGCTGGAGACGCAAGTCGAAAGCGTCAATCTCGCCGAGGAGATGTGTCTCCGCGTGGCCGAAGCTGCAGGTTTCGGCGAAGACGATTGCTACAAAATCGGAATGAGCGTGCGCGAGGGCGTCATCAACGCGTTTCACTATGGCAATCAGGAGCGTCCCGAAAAGAAGATTCATCTGGTCGTGGACCTGACGCGGCGACAAAATGATCATCCACGTCCTGGATGAAGGCCAGGGCTTCACACTTGCCGAAGTGCCCGATCCGCTGGCTGAAGAGAATCTGCTAAGCACCTCCGGACGGGGAATCTTTCTGATGCGCGCATTTATGGACGAATTTGACGTCGTGGCGGGACGAACGGGTGGTGCGGAAATCGTCATGGCAAAAAAGCTGCCGTTGCAAGAAAACCCGGGGAATAATGGCACAGGCAACCAAGGCGCCTCCCCGCACCAAGGAACGTAAACGAAATTATGCCGTTACGCGCAACACACCGAGATGCCGGTCAAGCCACAGTGGTGGACCTCAGCGGAAAGATTACCTTGGGCGAGGGCAGCGCCCTGCTGCGCAAGACGGTCCGCGGCTTGCTTGACGACAAACGCACCAAAATCGTGCTCAATCTCGCGGACGTCGATTACATTGATAGCTCCGGCATCGGCGAGCTCGTCAGCGCTTTCACGACCTCGAAAGGCCGCGGCGGCGAGCTGAAACTTCTCCACTTGACCAAGAAGGTGCACGATTTGCTTCAGCTCACAAAGCTCTACACCGTCTTTGACGTTTACACCGACGAGGGCAGCGCCCTGCGCAGTTTCCAGTAATCTTCCCTGCACCCAAGAGTCAAGCCGTTTCTCCTCTTGCATCCGTCGCTCGCTTCGGGCGCCTTCCTGCGGCACAATTCCTTCATGGCCACTCATAGGACCTCCTCGATGAACAACAGCCCCGAAACCGCGTGGATCGTCGAGCGTGCAAGCGAGCTGGGATTTGATCTCTGTGGAGTCGTGCGCGCGGAAAAGTTTCCCGAGTTGGGCATGACGGAAGAATGGCTCGCGCGTGGCTACGCCGGTGAGATGGAGTATCTGACCGACCAACGCCGCAGCAATCCGCAGAGCGTGATGCCCGGGCTTCGAAGCGTCATCGTTTGCGCTTTGAACTACAACTCCCCCGCACCGCGATCGGTGGATGCGCACGAGCCTCGCAGGGAGCCGCCCCGCGAGGCTGGATATCCCGCTATGCCTGGGGGCGGGATTACCACGAAGTTCTTCACCAGAAGCTGCAAGAGCTATGACGATGCATCCTTCGCGAACGATTCACCGAGCCCTTTGAAACACGCATTTACGCGGACACCGGGCCCTTGCATGAGCGAGTTTTTGCCAAGCACGCTGGACTCGGATGGCTTGGAAAAAACACATTATTACTGAACTCCAGACTTGGCTCCTGGTTTTTTCTCGGCGTGATTCTGACGACTCTCGATATTCCACCCACACTCGGTCCTGCCGAGTTGCCCCCTCCCGACCTCTGCGGCTCTTGCACCAAATGCATCGATGCCTGCCCCACCGGTGCGCTCGTGGATCCGTACGTGATGGATTCTCGCCTCTGCATCTCCTACTTGACCATCGAACTTCGTGGCAGCATTCCGGAAGCTTTGCGCGAACCTATGGGCCGTCACGTCTTCGGTTGCGATATTTGCCAGGACGTTTGCCCCTGGAATCGGCGAGCCCCAGTCACGCCATCCGAGGAATTTCAGCCACGTACTTTCCCATTGGCCACACATAAATCATCCGTCGAGAACAGGCTCCGTCCGCCTCAGGAGAATCGCCAGACGGTGAATCTTTCCTTTTGCCGCGGCTCGAATGGCTGGCCGCAATGAACGAAGAGCAGTTTCGCTCCATCTTTCGCGGAAGCCCAGTCAAGCGCACGAAGTGGCGTGGCCTGGTGCGAAACGCTTGCGTCGCCCTCGGCAATTCCGCCCCCGTGCGCGGTTCGAGCCAGCACGCAAGGATTTGCACACTCCTAAAGAAACTTTCCGGCTCCACCGAGCCATTCGTCGCCGAATCTGCCCAATGGGCTCTTTCGCGCATCCAATCGGTGTAGCGGGTTGTCGGCGTTCAGCACTGCTTTCTACGTGCCGCCCCAAAAGCCACGCTGACAGCCAGGCATTGAGGCGTCTCCGAGATGTGCAGTATGATACATTCGGCTGATTGAGCGGTATGAAACACTCGGCTGGTTGGTCAGCATCCTCACCGCAGGAGATCCTCATGAATCGCCGGAATTTCTTGGTAAATACCGGGATTGTCGGTGCGGGATTGCTTGAAGCGCGCAGCGGGGTTTCTGCGGCTTTGCGCTCCGGCACCGCGTTCGATTTTGCATCAAATCTCAATCTGGAGGAAACAACCGTGGCATTTACAGTCCCACCATTGCCTTACTCGTTCGACGCACTCGAACCCTACATTGATGCCAAGACCATGGAGATCCACCACGACAAGCACCATGGCGCCTACGTAACCAACCTGAACAAGGCGCTCGAGGGTCATGCCGATCTCCAAGCCAAGTCGCTTGAAGATCTTCTCAAGGGTCTCGACTCCATCCCGGAGAACATTCGCGGATGCCAGTGCGCAACAATGCCGGTGGCCATTGGAATCACACACTATTTTGGACCCAGATGAAGAAGGGTGGCGGTGGGGAACCCCAAGGGTGATCTTGCCGCAGCCATCAAATCGGCTTTCGGATCCTTCGCGGAATTTCAGGCAAAATTTGCCGCCGCTGGGCTTGGCCGCTTTGGTTCCGGCTGGGCTTGGCTCCTCGTCAAGGACGGCAAACTGGCCATCGATTCAACTCCCAATCAGGACACGCCGTTCTCGCTCGGCGCTAAGGCCGTCCTCGGCCTTGACGTTTGGGAGCACGCCTATTACTTGAAATATCAGAATGTTCGCGGTGATTACATCAAGGCTTGGTGGAACGTCGTCAATTGGGACTCCGCCAGTCAGCTCTTCGCCGCAGCAAAGAAATAATCCGCGTTGCAACGCTTCGCGACAAAACTCAAAGGCCCGGCTCGACGAAATCGAGCCGGGCCTTTCCTTTATTTCTAACTTCCTGTCTCTGAGTTCGGATTAAGCCATCATTGACCGCTTCGCAAGCGGAACAACTGTGCCGCTGCGCGAGACGTTGCCGAAGCTCTGTGTCATCGGGCCAAACGCCCGCGGTTCCATCGTCGCGGCGGACATTGGCATTGGCATCGCCCCAATGGTATTGCGTGATGCTTCGCGCACCAATTCCATCCGCCCTCGAACGCGGAACTTGGAAAGCAGCGACGACACGTGAAACTTCACTGTCCGCTCGGAAAGATTCAATGTTGCGGCAATCTCCTTGTTGGCCATGCTTTTCATCACGCCGCCTAGCACTTCTTCCTCTCGGCGCGTCAGTTTTACGGCGCTTCCGACAGAGTGCCCTGCCTGCAGTAACTTTTCTGCCTTTTCGGTAAGGCCTTCCAGGAGATCATTCTCCGCCCTTACCATCACCATGTAGTCGTTTGGGGACTGCCCTCTTACCATGCAGTGCATCGCCAAGAGACCGGCGGCTTGGTCCACGGGAAAGCCTCCATCGGGGCCTGCTTCCACGTGAAAATGTGTGGCTCCTGTGCTTTTTTCGTAAAAATAGTAATGATCGCGAGGTATTGCTGGGCGGAGATTGTTCAATGGACGATGCTGTTCACTTCTGCGGATAAGCTTCACATGCACCCCTCAATTTGCAGCTTCGTGGAAAAACCGAAGCTATTTTTATATTAAACCCCCGAGAGGAGGCAAACTGCGCTGCATAGGCAAGCGGCAAAGTGTGAAGCCAGAGCTGAAGGCCATTGACCCGGTGCCTGGACCTCAAAAAGCTACACCGAGCCGCGAGAAGGAGTTCCCTGCCAGTTCGCCTGCTTCAAAACACCGAACGGCTCCATGTCTGCACTTTTTCTTCCGAACAGCCAAGATTACAACTCATTCAGAAATGGGGTACTTAAGTGAGACCTACGATCCGTTACAAACGTTTCACCCGGTAGGATATGCATGGTAGACGAAATTTTTCCATGAGTCGACATCTGCCTGTGGAAAACTCACCCTCATTTCGCGGCCAACGAATGTCCCAAGTTCAGTGTTGAAGGATTAGACACAAATTAAGTCATCTGCTTGGGCATTCTCCAGCCTGTGGAAAATCCCTTGTGGAAATCTGTTGGTAATTGGCAGTCGAGTTGACCCGAACTTCAGTACGCGAGGATGCGCGTCTGCTGCGGGGAGATCAGCTCATAGGTAACTCCGCGCCAATATATCTTTCGTGTGAATACCGAGCTGACGAAATTCATCAGGTAAAGAAATGGAATGAGGGCGGGGATCAACACATAAATCCAGCCTTGGCTGGCGATTTGCGAGCGGTATGCTGGCAGAACTTCCGAAACTCCCGCAGCTCGCAACGCCCCTCGAATCATCGCGAGCAAGACCGGCAAGAAAGTAAGCGCCGCCAAATGAAACGCCGGTCGAGTCGCCAGAAAGTCGCTGAGAGTCAGATACGTTCCAAGGACGAGCGATAGGCAGTATAGCAGGTGAGTGCCGGCGGCAATCCCCCACATCTTTTCCGCGTACACACGGGTGATTAGGACTTGCCGGTTTGTAAACTCCATCAAGATGGCGCGATCTGCTTCTACAAAGGAAGGCACGATGCATTCCGGCAAAAAGACCATCGAAAGTCCGGCTCTCTCCAACGCGCGCGTCATTGAGTAATCATCACTCACCGAGTGCTTCCATTCTTCTGCAACCCCAGCCTGCTCGAAGACGCTTCGGCGGATTGCCGTGCCTCCGCCCCAGCAGAAATTCTTCCCCTTTTCGCTGAGCATCGTGACAATGGGAGCGTTCCACGCCGCAAGCAGCGCCGTCGCGAAGTTGTTTCGGTTCGGAATCAACCATCGCATTGTGGTCGTGGCTCCAATGCGAGAGTCTGTCAGCGGAGCAACCATGCGGTGCAGCCACTGTTTTCCGGGGCGTCCGTCAGAATCAACAAAGGTGAGTACCTCAAATTCCGGTGGCAGCTGCAGTACTCCCAAGCGCAGATTATTCACTTTCTCGCCGCACCCATCCGGCTTCTCCGTAAGCACCACATGGGCTTTCGCGCGGGACTGCAAAGCAACGCGCTTCACAATGCTGTAGGCCGGATCGTTGGCCGAGGCGATTAGAAAGAAAATCTCATAGTTTTGGTAGGTGAATTCGGTGAGCGAAACTAGGTTGCGCTCAAGGGCTGGCTCAATCCCTCTGCACGGACATAGCACCGCAACTTTCGGCGAATAGAATCCCGGATCCGTGTGTATGCGCCGCCGCGTGTAGCCCAGCCACTGAAGTCCCTGTCCGAGCAGATACAGACCCAAAAGGATCTGCGAGATCGCCAGTATATAGAATAAGATTTCCACGCCATTCGAGAATAGCAGACATGCTGCGCTCGCACATGGCCGTGTGTGCGGGTAGAATCGCACCGGTAAACGTCTCTTTCGAGGAGAAAAAAGATGGTCAATCGCGTGGACTCGGCAATGGTTACAACAGGAATCGATCTCCCCGGCTACCGCATCGTGCGGAATTTTGGAATCGTGCGCGGCATCATCGTCAGATCGCGAAGCGTCATCGGGAATCTCGGCGCCGCGTTGCAAACGATTGTTGGCGGCAACATCACCATTCTTACGAACCTTTGCGAGAAAACTCGCGAAGACGCCTACGAATTGCTCCTCCAGCACGCCGGAGAACATGGAGCGAACGCCGTCATCTGTATGCGCTACGACGCCACCGAAGTGATGCAAGGCGTGACCGAAGTGCTTGCCTACGGCACCGCCGTTCAGGTCGAGCGAATCTCGTAATTCAAAATCGCATTTCTCGTGATCCGCCTCTGCGGTAGCTCGCAGCGAGCCGTCCCGCAATGATAGAATCTCGCTTTCCCATGTACTGCTCTTCCTGCGGCGCACAGGTTTCTTCCACCGGGCGGTTCTGCTCCTCCTGCGGCGGATCACTCCATCTCAGTGACGCGGCGACCATCGACTCTAATGATCTGACTATCGACCAAGAGACCCTTGCCCCTTCTGCGCCTCCGCGCGGGATTTCTCCTGCTTCCACGCCCGCTCGGTCTCCGCGCACGCCTTCTCGCGGCGGCTCAGGCGCGAAACCAACGAGCTCCGATCCCATCGGCGGCGGCCGCTTCACACCGGGTCAGATGATTGCCGAACGTTACCGCGTTGTGGCCATGGCCGGCCGCGGCGGTATGGGCGAGGTCTACCGCGCGGAAGATCTGACGCTCGGGCAACTGGTTGCCATCAAGTTCCTTCCCGAGGCCCTCTCGCAAGACGCTGCCGCTTTGTCGCGATTTCATTCCGAGGTTCGCATCGCCCGCCAAGTCTCCCATCCAAACGTTTGCCGCGTCTTCGATATCGGCAACGCCGACGGCGTGCCTTTTCTCTCCATGGAATTCGTCGACGGCGAGGACCTTGCCTCCGTCGTTCGCCGCATCGGCAGACTCTCTCCCGACAAGGCTACGGAAATTGCTCGGCAGATTTGCGCTGGCCTTGCTGCCGCGCACGAGCGCGGCGTCATTCATCGCGACCTCAAGCCCGCCAACGTCATGCTCGACGGCGCCGGAAAAATTCGTATCACCGATTTCGGTCTCGCGGGAATCGCCGCAAGCATTCAGGGCGCGGACATTCGCGCCGGCACCCCCGCCTACATGGCGCCGGAACAGCTTGCCGGAAAAGAAGTCGCAGCCAAAAGCGACATCTACTCGCTTGGCTTGATCCTCTATGAAATCCTTACCGGAAAGCGTGCTTTCGACGCCGCCACGCTGCCAGAACTCACCAAGCTCCGCGAGCAAGGCACGATCACCAACCCTTCGACTCTCGTCCGCGACCTCGATCCTTTGATCGAACGCGTCATCCTCCGCTGCTTGGAAAACGATCCCGCAAAACGCCCCGCGTCGGCCCTCCAGGTTGCCGCGGCGCTGCCCGGTGGCGATCCCCTGGCAGCTGCTTTAGCCGCCGGAGAAACTCCATCGCCTGAAATGGTCGCTGCCGCTGGTGCCACCGAGGGCATCAAACCGCGTCTTGGGCTGGCGCTCGTTGCAACCGTACTGCTTAGCCTAATAGCCAATATGTTTGTGGCCGATCGCTACAAAGTTCACAACCTGACGCCACTGGACAAACCATCCGAAGTTCTTCTCGCGCGCGCCCAGGAAATCATCCAACAACTTGGGTTCTCGGAAACGCTCGCGGACAGCGCCTATGGATTCACCGCCGACGGCGACTATATCGACTACATACAGGATCATGACAAATCGCAAACGCGCTGGCAGCGCCTTTCCTCCGATCGTCCCCCGACGATTCTATTCTGGTATCGCCAGAGTCCACGCGAGCTGGAGTCGTTCAATTTCTTCAATTCCGCCGGTTCCGGAATTGTCACGCAGTCGGATCCGACGTCAGACGTAACTGGCATGATAACGGTCGTCACGGATTCTCGAGGCCGTTTGATATCCTTCAAGCGCCTTCCGCCGGAGCACGATCCACTGGACGGCCCTGCCGCCGCTCCGGATTGGGCCGCGCTGTTCGCCGCTGCGGGCCTGGATCCAGCCGCCTTTACCTCCGCTGCACCCGAATGGACTCCTCTCCTTTCTTCCGACACGCGTGCCGCCTGGACAAGGCAACTCCCAGCCCCCGCCAGTGTCACGGAGCGCGTGGAGGCCGCTGCCTACCGAGGCAGGCCGGTTTTCTTCCAAGTCCTATACCCTTGGAACAGGCCGGGGCGAGACCAGGCCTCCCAACCCTCGACACACCAAAAGTTGGCCAACATCATCGGCATCCTGATCTTTGCCGCCCTCATCGTCGGCAGCGCCCTCGTTGTCCGGCGCCACCGTCGCCTTAAGCGCGGCGACGAAGCCGGCTCAACGCGCTTGGGCAATTTCCTTTTTCTTGTAGTTCTAGCCATGTGGGCCCTTCTCGCCCATCATCTTGCTTCGACCAACGAATTCCCGGTCACCATCCTTGGGCTCGCATGGGCCTTTCTTATCTCCTCCTTTGCCCGGCTTCTCTATTTCGCTCTCGAGCCGTTCGTCCGCCGTCGCGATCCCCACACATTGATTTCCTGGACGCGCTTGATCGGCGGAAAGATTCGCGATCCCCTGGTCGGCCGCGACGTTCTGATTGGCACGGCTTACGGCGTTCTGCTGGCCCTGTTCGAGTCTTCTGACAATCTTTTCCTTCCACTCTTCGGGGGGCTTCCGCCGGAGCCCGGTACGCCCTCCATGGGAACGCTTCTCGGCTTCCGCCCCGTCCTCGGCTCGGTCTTCGCATACACCTGGATCTACGTGCTTTATGCGTTGGGGATTTTCTTCATTCTTTTCTTGCTGCGTTTTCTCGTTAGGAAGGACTGGGTTGCGGCGCTGGTGATCGTTTTCTTGGGCGCCATCACCAACACCGGAGGCGACTACTTCTGGGTCACCTTCCTGGCCGCAGCGGTGATTTGGTTGTCGATCTATGTGGTCCTGCGACGCGTCGGCGTGCTCGCGTTGGTGGTCGGACTCGTGGTGCAAAACATACTCGTCGTGTTCCCCATGACCTCGCATCTAAGTCGCTGGTACGCGTCCGGAGCAGTCACTGGCATGGTGATAATCGCCGCCATCGCCCTGCTTGCGCTTTACTACGCCTTGGCGGGCCAGCGGCTGTTCTCCGCTGCCTCTCTCGATCAGTAGTGCGGCATCTTCCTAACCTAACGCTTCTGGCCTGGAGGCGGTGTCCCTTGCCCATGCAACACTGTGCCGGTGATCACCGCGGCGAGGTTTTCCAGGTCGTTCAGCGCGCGGCTGGCCGCGATTCGCGCCTTTTCCAGAAACGACGAGTCCAGCAGGAACGCGCAGCGGTCGACGAATGGATGACTGGCTGCTTCAAATGGCTTGCGGTTCCGCCGCGCCGAACTATTGCGCGCTAGCAGATCTTCGTATATTTGCAAGTCCGCTTGAAAGTCGAGAGCGTCTCCCGCACTCCATTTTTTCTGGCGCACAAGCGCCGCCAGCAATTTGCGGCGAAAGCCCGCGGCGTCCTTTCGCAACATAGGGCGCGGCTTCGCTCTGCCGCAGGGCAGCGGTTCGACGTAAGTGATTTCCAGCGCCCGCGCCGTCACTGCGAGCAACGCCTCGCGCTGTAGCAATTCGAGAAGATCGCGATAAAGGGAAGCGTGAACCTGCAAAGCGAACCGCCCGTGCTCCACAACATAAGAATCGACGAATCGCGGAACAATCCGCTCGCGCTGAAGTCCTTCTGTCAGCCGTTGCGCCAGCTCAGCAGGTGCGTCCGCCTTAATTTGTTGTTCGCGAGCCATGCCCCAAGCCATGGTAGCAGGACTTCTATCCCCCTCAGCGCGTCTCGCCCAAAAGCAAAAGCCCAGCGAAACTCCCTTCGCTGGGCTTCTCTTTTTCGCTTTTCGCCGTCGCACGCAAGTTGCCGCGCGTGTGTCACTACTCACTTCCTGTTCAATGAATTGCCCGCGGACTTTCCGGTCCAACCCGCTTCTGTTTCGGTTCCGGCTGCGGCACGATCGGCGGCGCAACCACATTCTTGGACAGCGCATGCTCCAGCACTTCATCGAGGTTGTGCACGTAGGTGATCTTCATATCGCCGAGAATATCCGGCGGCAGATCCGCTACCGCGTTCGGCTCGTTGTCGGCCGGCAACAGCACTTCCTTGATCCCCGCGCGCTTTGCGCCAAGGACCTTTTCCTTCACGCCCCCGATCGGCAGTACCACACCTGAAAGCGTCATCTCGCCGGTCATCGCCAGTCGGTCGCGCACGGGCCGCCCCGTAAGCAGGCTGATCAGCGCCGTCACCATCGCCGCTCCTGCGGACGGGCCATCCTTTGGTACGCCGCCCGACGGCACATGGATGTGGATGTCCTGCTTGCGGAAGAAGTCCGGATCGATACCGTACCGCTCCGCATTCGCTCGCGTCCAGGTCAGCGCCGCGGTCATCGACTCTTGCATGACCTCGCCTAGGTGCCCGGTCATCGTGAACTGTTTCCCTCCGCGCATCCGGCTGGCTTCGATGAACACGATGTCTCCGCCCACCGGCGTCCACACCAGGCCCACAGCCACCCCAGGTGTCTTGACGCGCTCCTCGACTTCTTTCTCCGCCCGGAACTTCGGCACGCCCAGATATTCGCGGACGATCTCCGGTGTAACCTGCATCTTGTCTAAGCTGCCTTCGGCGATCTTCCGCGCCTGTTTGCGCGTGATCGTCGCGATTTCCCGTTCAAGGTTTCTCACGCCTGCTTCTCGCGTGAAGCTGTGGATGATTTCCCGCAGCGACTCGTCTGAAAACTCAATCTGCTCTCCAACCTTCAGCCCATGCTCTTGTGCCTGTTTTGGGATCAGATATTTGTGCGCGATGTGGATCTTCTCTTCGCCGGTGTAGCCCGGCAGTTCGATGATCTCCATGCGGTCTCGCAGCGGTTCTGGGATGGGGTCCATCCAGTTCGCCGTCGCGATGAACAGCACTTTCGAGAGATCGAACGGCACGTCCAGGTAGTGATCGCGGAACGCATTGTTCTGTTCCGGATCGAGCACTTCCATCAGCGCCGAGGACGGATCGCCCCGGAAATCGCGGCCCAGTTTGTCGACTTCGTCGAGCATCATCACCGGATCGTTCGATTCCGCTCGCTTCAGTCCTTGAATGATTTGCCCCGGCAGTGCGCCGATATAAGTGCGCCGGTGGCCGCGGATTTCTGCCTCATCGTGCATCCCGCCCAAAGCGATGCGCACGAATTTGCGGCCCAGCGACCGCGCGATGGACTTTCCCAGCGATGTTTTGCCCACGCCAGGAGGCCCAACGAAGCACAGAATCGGCCCCTTCATCCCCGGCTGCAGCTTCTTCACCGCCAGGTAATCCAGAATCCGTTCCTTGACCTTCGCCAGGTCGTAGTGATCTTCGTCAAGGATTTGCTTGCCCTTGGCGATGTCGATTTCGCTGACGCCGGAAGATTTTGCCCACGGCAAAGAAGTCATCCACTCCAGATACGTGCGCGAAACCATGTATTCCGCGGAAGCCGGCGTCATCTTGGCCAGTCGCTTCAGTTCGCGCTCGCACTCTTTCTTTGCTTCCGCCGTCATTCCGGCTTCTTCCATCTTTCTTGCGGAGCTCGTCGATCTCCTGCGTCGAGTCGTCAGACTCTCCGAGTTCCTTCTGGATGGCCTTCATCTGTTCGCGCAACAGGTACTCGCGCTGGTTTTGACCCACCTGCTCTTGCACTTGCTCGTGAATTTTCGAGCGCAGCTCCAGCACTTCCAGCTCTTTCGAGAGTTCGCGAATCAACATTTCCAGGCGCTTCCGCACGCTCGGCGTTTCGATCAGTTCCTGCCGCAACAGCGTCGAGAGTGATGGCAGCGTCCCGGCGATAAAGTCCGCCAGCCGGCCCGGATCATCGATGTTCATTGCGACAGATTGCAAGTCGTCCGAAAGTTGCGGCGAGTGGCTGACCACATCGCGAAAAAGGTCCTGCGCGTTGCGCTGCAAGGCCTCGAGCTCCGCATCCACATCACCTGTAATTTCGGGCTGCGCTTCCACTCGCGCCCGCAGAAATGGCCGCAGACCGATCAGTTCCAGCACGTTAACGCGTTGCAGGCCTTCCAGGAAGATGACCACGTTCCCGTTGGGCATTTTGACCGTCTTATGAACTTTTGCCAGCGTACCGACCTTGTGGAGGTCCGCAGCGGCAGGATCCTCGATCCGCGGATCCAGTTGCGCGACCACCCCCAACAGTTTCTCCTCGCCTTCCAAGGAGTTAACCAGCGCCAGGGAACTCTCCCGTCCAACCGTCAAGGGCAGAACAGCCCCTGGAAACAGGACCGTATCCCGAACCGGCAGAATTGCAAGAATCTCTGGCACCGAATACTTTTTCTCAGCCATAGTGAATGTCCCCTGTATTCGGGCGCAGTGAAGATACTCATGCGCCTTACCACCTTAGATGCTGTCGAGTACAAAATGGTGCGAGTGAGATGTGAATCCAACAAGCATGAAATCTTAGCTTAACAAACTCACATTTTAGCACTTGGTCCTATTTCCTGCAAATTACAGAATAAATCTTTTTTTATCAAATACTTATAGGCCATCGCTTTCTAATTTCTCACTCGCCTTTAGATACTCTCATCGTCGTTAGAAACATCACTTTCCGTCAGGCTTTTGCTCCCCTCAAAGAATACTTCTTCCTGACGAACTCCTCCGCTTCTTCCTTTGTCGCAATCAGCCCGTCGAGTTGCGCGTCTTCCACTGCCCTCAGTATTTCGCTAAATAGCGGTCCAGGGATATAGCCCATTTGACTCAAATCGTTGCCGGTTAGGACACGCTGTGGACGCACCTGTTCGGCGGGCGTTTCCGCAAGGAAGCGCTGCACCACACTGTACGAATCCAGATTACGGTGGCTCGATAAGGCAATCCAGCCGGTGGAGCTCGATGATGTTCCTCAAAGTAAGGCAGCCGCACAAACCGTTTCAAGCGTCGAGGTTCGCATGCGCTCAACATCCATGAATCGCATATGATTGGCGACGAGCGCAATGATTTGTTCTGTCTCTTCGTTCGAAAAACGGTACCGCCGACAAATCGCTTCGGCCATGCGCACCCCCACGTCAACGTGGTGATCGAACCGGATGCGGTCGCCTGTTTGTGAAGCGGGCTTGAAAGTCGGCGGTTTCCCAACATCATGAAGCAGCACTCCCCACGCCAGCGTAGGAGAACTCCCTGCGGGGAGTTGCTCGATCATCAGCAGCGTGTGGGTCCACACGTCGCCCTCGGGATGATATTGCGGCGGCTGTGGCACGCCCTTCATCGCCGCGATTTCTGGCAGAACGATCGAGAGCAGCCAGGACTTCTCGAGCAATTCGAACCCCGGTCCGCGCCGCGCCTTCCGTCAGAAGCTTCGTGAGTTCGTCGCGAATGCGCTCCGCGGACACATCCGTAACCGCTCCAGCGTGACGCCGAATCGCGGCAAACGTTTTGTGCTCGATCTCGAATTCAAATCGCGCGGCGAAGCGCACGGCGCGCAACATCCGCAGCTTGTCTTCTGTGAATCGACGGTCTGGTTCGCCGATCGCGCGAATCACTCCCGCCTTCAGATCCGCCTGGCCCTCAACAAAATCAAGTATTTCGCCAGAGTCATGACGCATCAGCAATCCGTTGATCGTGAAATCACGCCGCTGCACATCTTCTTCTGCCGTCCTGGAGTAGACCACGCGATCGGGATGCCTCCCGTCCGCATAGCCCACGTCAGAGCGAAACGTCGCGACTTCCGCCTTCAGCCTATCGCGAGGCACCAGGACGACGCCGAACTGCGCGCCCACCGCGATGCTTTCGGGAAATAGTTCCATGACGCGCTCTGGCGTTGCGTCGGTCGTCACGTCGTAATCCGCAGGTTCGCGGTCGAGAAGCATATCTCGCACACACCCGCCCACAAGCAGCGCCTGATGACCGTTGCGCTGCAATGTGTCGCAGATCGAATTGGCAAGCTCGCGAGGCGTCACGCTGCGATTATGCGACACTCGCGGCGGCAATGGGGAGAGATGTGTGAAGTTAAGTTTCTGCAGGCGATCACTTGCAGCGGAAAACGAGACAAGTGATGTCGTCGGACTGGCGCGTGAAGCCTACAAAGGCATCCACGGGCTTCATCAAAAACTCCAGTGACTCTTGCGCGCCCCAATCGGGCAGCGCTCGAATAGCATTGATCCAGCGATCGTTGCCGAACTCTTCGCCTTTTGTCGTTGAAGGCTTCGATAACGCCGTCAGTGTAAAAAATCAGAGCATCGCCCGGCTTCAACTCCATGGCGGCCGTGTCGAATGTGGCGCTACCGTCGATTCCCAGTGGCAATCCGCCGGCTTCCAATTTCTCTGTCTCTCCGCCAGCGCGACGAAGAATCGGAGGATTGTGGCCGGCGTTCACATAAGCAAGCTGCCGCGTTGCAGGATCATATTCGGCCAGGACCGCAGTCGTGAACCGGCGTCCATCCAGACTGTGCGCGGTGGCATACCGATTCAGCCGTACAACGAGCTCCTCCAACGGAGTGCCTTCGCCGGCAATCGTGCGTAAGCTCGCCTGAAGTGTGGCCATCAGCAGCGCCGCTGGAATACTTTTGCCCGCCACATCGGCAATCACCAGCAGCAGCTTGCCTTTTTCTTCAGCGCTCGCCGTGGGATAGAACGCGTCGTAGTAGTCGCCTGCGACGGAATTCTGCGGCCGCGAGGCAAACGCGATGTCCGCGCCAGCCACTTCCGGCGCTTTCGACGGAACGAGCCACGTCTGAATTTCCCGCGCGATTTCCAGATCGCGCTTCATCGTCACTTTGTCGGCCAGTTCCAGCGAAAGGAGCAGCAGAAGGATCAGCACAGAAACAAAAGTGAAATTGAAATCGCACTTCCGCCTTTCCACTTGAAATGCACGCCCGAGCGAACAGGAGCACGAAAGCGATGATCAGCAGTACGCGCCGCGCCGGCGTCAGCTTCATCACCAGCGACCAGAACAATATTTTGCAGATCCGCCAGAAGCGCGGCCGCCCGCGCCGATTTGTCAATGTCTTCGGCATCGGCCTCTTTTATGTAGAAGCCATAGCTCGCCCGCGCGTCCGCCGAAAACTGCGACCACAGCTCGTCAATCCGGCGGCCTTCGCTGATGCGCTGCCAGAAGCCGCGAAAGCTTCCCGCCGCGGATGCGTTCAGCCATGCCGGAAGGAGGTGTTACAGGGCTCATGCGAGAAGTATAGGGTATCCGCTTTGAATCGTCGTGACCGGCATCACGACTCACTCGACTTCTTTAGGTTTGCCCTTCCGAGAGCGTCCCACTCTTGCGTTCGTCGCGCTCGTTGCTGGAGCCGTCTGCGCGCAGCGAGCCGCCAAATTGCACTTTTCCAAATCCAAAGCGGTCGCGCAGCTTGTCCGTGGCGCGCGTCAATTTCTCCAGCCGTTCGCGGCGCTCCGCTTCGAGAAGGTCGAGCTGCTCTCCACCATGCGTGAGGCCGCTAAGGCTCACGCCGAGCAAGCGGATTTTTCGTTTCATGTCGCGATGCTCGGCAAACAGCATTTGAAAAACGCGAAAGATATCGGCATCGAGCCGCGTTGGCTCCGAAAGAGTTTTCGCACGCGTGTGCGTGTCAAATCCGGCGTAGCGAATTGTCAGGGTTAACGTCCGGGTTGCCAGCCCTGCTTCCCGAAGGCGCTTGCACGCTTTCTGCGAGAGATGGCTGAGCAAGGCGTGCAGCGCCTCCGTGTCGTTCGTGTCTTCTCCAAACGTGTGATTGTGCGAGATGGATTTTGGTTCGGCGTCGATGACGAACTCATAAGAATCGCCGCCTCGCGCCTTGCGATAGAGCGCATCGCCCCATTGGCCGAAGACTTTTTCAAGCTTTTCCTGTGGAATCGCAGCCAATTGATCCACTGTTTCGATACTGAGTGCTCGCAGTGCGCGCTCCGTGACTTCGCCGATGCCTGGAATCTTCCGCACGGGAAGCGGCGCAAGAAACCGCGCTTCCTGGCCCGGTGCTACCCACACGAGACCGCGCGGCTTGGCCTGATCCGAAGCAACTTTGGCCACGAGCCGCGTTGTAGCCAGTCCGGCGGAGCAGGGAAGGTCCGTCGATTTAGTGATCGTCCGTAGCAACTTGTCCGCGGCCGCCAGCGGCGGCCCGTGCAGCCGCTCGGTGCCTGCTAGATCGAGATAAGCTTCGTCGATCGAAACCATTTCGACGATGGGAGAGAATTTCGCAAGTATTGTCGCGACTCGGTCGCTCCACTCTCCGTATTTTTCATGATGCCCGTCTAGAAAAACCGCCTGCGGACAAAGCCGTCCCGCCGTTCGAAGCGGCATGGCGGAGTGCACGCCATATTTGCGCGCCTCGTAGCTTGCTGCTGTGACAACACCGCGCTGATCGGGCCTTCCGCCTACAACCACCGGCTTGCCGCGCAATTCCGGCCGCTCCAGCAATTCCACCGACACGAAAAACGCGTCCATGTCCACATGCAGAATCGACGCAGTCGCGTTAGCCGCCTGCTCCTCCAGCGGCCCATGCTTCGCGCGCAACCGTGCCATCTCCGGCATGCCGCTAGCCTACTCCCGATTCAATCTTCGCTACAACTTCGCTATTGCTTATTTATGTTCGGCGGCGATGACGCGGGGGATGCCGGCCAGGTCGTTGGTTACACCAACATTAGCCCAGTCGGGCAAATCGAGGAGCGGTTGGACCGCGGGAAGGCTGTTGTGGCCAAGTTCGAGGACGAGGAGGCCGCCTGGCTTCAAGTGACGCGCCGCTTGTGCGATCAATTCTGCGTAAAGTTCGTAGCCCTCTTCGCCTCCGTAAAGGGCGAGCTCTGGTTCGTAGTCGCGGACTTCGCGTTGCAGCGTTTCTTTTTCGTTCCGGCCGATGTAGGGAGGATTGCTCACTATCAGATCGAAAGAACCAGCAAACGTCTTGTCGAATGTTGAGGCCTTGTCGGGTAGGGGCACCGCATGCCGTTCCTCTACGGGAAGCGAATCGAGCAAATTGGACTCGAAGAAGTGAATGCGATCGGCGACGCCGAGGCGAGCAGCATTGCGCCGCGCGACGGCAAGGGCCGCAACGGAAATATCAGTCGCAACAATTTGCGCCCCGGGCAGCTCCTTGGCTAGAGCGATGGCTATGCAGCCGGAGCCGGAACCAACGTCGATTATCTGCAGATGATCGCCGGTTAGAATCTGCTTGCGGCCAGCGCGAATTTCTCTGACAGCGAGGCGGTCGAGAGCCACTTCAATAACATGTTCGGTTTCGGGGCGGGGAATTAACACGTCGGGAGTGACTTCAAATTCGAGGCCCCAGAATTCTTGTTTGCCAGTGAGGTGCTGCGTGGGTTCACCTTCGGCGCGCTGTGCAACCAGAGAAATGAAACGATGAGCATCCAGGGCAGAAACAATTTCCCCCGGATGAGCATAGAGCCAGGCACGATCGCGGCCGAGCACGTGAAGGAGCAGCAACTCCGCGTCGAGTGTGTAGGAAGGAACGTTTGCATCGCGAAGTTCAGCGATGCCACGTTTGAGCGCCGCACGAATATCTAAAGTTCTTTCCATGTGGATCGCGCGAAATGAAAGTCCATGCCTCGTCGGCGTCGGCGAAATTCCATTCCGGAGGACGGCCAAGCAATGATTACGCTCCAGCGAGCTCCTGCTCCAGACGTTCGGCTTCGTAGTGGCTTACCAGGGCGTCGACCAGCGAACCGAGCTTTCCTTCCATGACGTCCGTCAACTGGTGAAGCGTCAGCCCGATGCGGTGATCCGTCACGCGGTTTTGCGGGAAATTGTAGGTGCGGATTTTTTCGGAGCGGTCGCCGGTTCCGATCTGGCCGCGGCGCTCCGCGCCGATGGCAGCCTGCTGTTTCTCGAGTTCCTGTTCGTAGAGGCGGGCGCGCAAAACGCGCATGGCCTTTGCGCGGTTCTTGATTTGTGATTTCTCGTCTTGCTGCGAGACAACGAGACCGCTGGGGATATGTGTGATGCGCACGGCGGAATAGGTTGTGTTTACGGACTGTCCACCAGGTCCGGAAGAACAAAACGTATCGATGCGCAAGTCTTTCGCTTCGATTTTGATATCGATATCGTCGGCTTCGGGGAGGACCGCGACCGTCGCCGCGGAAGTGTGAATGCGGCCTTGCGTTTCGGTCGCAGGCACGCGCTGCACGCGATGAACGCCGCTTTCGTACTTCAACTTGGAATAGACTTTGTGGCCTTGAATCGCCGCGACTATTTCCTTTACGCCGCCGAGGTTGGAAGGGGAGCTCTCGAGGACTTCCACTTTCCAGCCGAGCGTTTCCGCGTAACGCGAATACATGCGGAAGAGCTCGCCTGCGAAGAGGGCGGCTTCGTCGCCGCCGGTCCCGGCGCGAATCTCCACGATGACGCTTTTCTCGTCGTTAGGATCTTTCGGCAGAAGCAGCTGCTTCAGTTCACGCTCGACGATTTCCTTGCGCGCGGTGAGCTGTTTTTCTTCGTCCAGAGCCATCTGCTTCATCTCGGCGTCTTCGGCTTCGACGACCATCTGGAGCGCGCCGGCCAGGTCCTTTTCGATCTGCTTGAACTCCCGGTGCTTGGCGACTATTTCCTCGAGTTCCGCGTGCTGCTTGGCGATCTTCTGGAAGCGCGCGGAGTCCGCGGCGACTTCCGCTGTCGAAAGCTGCTGCGTGAGCTCGTCGTAGCGGGTACCAAGCTGATCCAATTTGTCCGACAGTGTCATTACAGCCATGGCAGTTCCTCGTTTGAATAAAACGTGACTCGTGATTCGTGACTGGTAACTCGCGAAATACGGAAGCGGCGCTCCGTTGCAGGAGCGAGAGGAGAGTCAGCTAATAGAAGGCAGCGTACATCGAGATACTCACATATAAGAATAACGCTGAACTCGGAAACGCGCAATTGGATGCTTCCCGTAGTTGCTCCGATGCGGCTGCCGCGGGCGGTTGCCCAGGTGCAACGCGCTGTACTACGATGCATCCACGGCCATGAGCGAAGCAGTACGAAACTTGTTGCAGGTAAACGGCGAAGCGGCTGGGGCATCCGCCGGCGAAACCGATGGTGGTTTTTTGTGGGATTTTTGGTATCCGGCTTTGCGGAGCACGGAAGTTACCGGCAAGCGGCTGGCAACGGCGATGCTGCTCGAGGTGCCGCTCGTGCTGGGGCGGACTACCGAGGGTGCGGCGTTTGCGATGCGTGATTCGTGTCCTCACCGGGGCATTCCACTTTCGTATGGACGATTCGACGGGAAAACGCTCGAGTGCAGCTATCACGGATGGAGATTTGAAGCATGCAGCGGGCAGTGCGTGGAAATTCCATCGCTGACTAGCCAGGACAAACTGAAAGTGGAGCGCATTTTTGCGGGGCATTATCCTTGCGAAGAGCGCGACGGATATTTCTGGGTTTACATGAATAGTCCCGGAGCGAGATTGCCGGAAAAGATTCCTGCCGCGCCGAATCTGACTGTTTTCTCCGAGAAATACAGGATTACGCATCTCGATTGCGAGCTGCCCTCGCACGTCGATCAAGGCATCATCGGATTGATGGACCCTGCGCACGGGCCATTTGTGCATCAATCGTGGTACTGGCGGAGCCGGCACAGCATCCACGAAAAAGAAAAGAAGTTCGAGCCAATTCCGAACGGATTCCGGATGAGCCCGCATACGCCAAGCTCGAACAGCGCGCCGTATCGGATGCTGCAGAAATATACCGGCGAGCCGGTGACAACGACGATCGACTTTGTGTTGCCCAATATCCGGACGGAGGAGATCCGGAGCGGGAAGCTGTGGTTTTCGAGCCGGGCGACGGTGACGCCGGTGCGCCGCGATCTTTGCCGGATTGATTTCGCGGCGGCTTGGAATTTGCTCTTGCCAGTGTCGATCTTTCGTATCTTTGCGAAGAAGTTTTTGCGGCAAGACCAGGAGACGATGATCCTGCAAGCCGAGGGGTTGAAACACAATCCACGGTTGATGTTGATCGATGACGCGGACCGGCCGGCGAAGTGGTATTTCGGGTTGAAGGCGAATCTCTTGGAATCGCGACGTACCGGGGAGCCGATGGTCCACCCCATGTCGAGTCCGGTAACCTTGCACTGGCGCTCGTAGGGATTCAGGGATTTTCTCTACCCCGTCACTCCCTGCCCCCACCCATACTTTTCGTAAGTGATGATTCTAAAAGACTTAGAGTAGTAAGTTGATTAGAATCAACAGTTGCGGACGACATTGCAACTACTGATTCTAAATGGTTTGCAAGTACTTAACTCGTGCGGGAGTTGCGTATTTTAGCGCACCTAAGCTGCGCGGTGGAGCGCATTTCATCCTTACTCCTGCGACTCCTGCGCCAAGTGAACGGTCGCAGGATAGCACTGCACCCCACATGTCAGGCGGAGTGCGTGGGACAGCTTAGATAACTAACAACAGGAAAGATAGTTAGCTTGGGACTGTTACAGCGCCGAAGCCCTAAAACAAAAAAGGCGGCAGAACTGCTGCCGCGTTGAGAACCCATAAGAATACCTGAACTTAGTATGGCAGATGCAGACATAGAGCCAAAGCGCAAACTGTCCCGTCATTTAGCCATGATAAGTGTCCCCTTTGTGGGCATAGAAAGTGGCGCTGGGTTTTGGGCGAAAAGCTACACCGTTAACAGGGGTAGGGAAGGAGCGTAGGTTGCGATGCGCCTACGTTTAAGCTGATTAGCGAAGCCTGGAGAGGTCAAACTCGAGAGAGACAGGGTCGCCTTCGGGAGGTGTGATTTGGATTGTGGGAGAATCGGACTTGAAGGCTTTGGCGGCGTAGTCGAACTGGAGAGTGGCACCGACGAGCATGCAGCCACCATCCTGATCGCAGCCATAGTTTGGTGTTCCTGAAGAGGATATTGGCGCAAGGCTCCTATCCTTGTCGAGTACCGCTACTTGGAAATCTATCCAAAAGTCGGAGGGACGGAGGGAGTAGCCGATTGGAGAGCCGGAGCGGGAGCCCGTCGGGCGAGGAATGAGCGCGCCGTAGGCAGGCGTAAGCTGAATTTGGATAATGATGCGGACGAATTCTTCCTGTTTGCGGTGATCTTGCTCGGCTTGCTGGGCGCTATAGTTCATTGTGCGCTGGCTGGAAAGCTGGGCGACGAGAGCGAACGGAGTGAAGAAAGTGATCGAAGAGATATAGGGCCCGGAGTCGGGCATCGAGAGCAACTTTGTGTATTTCGCAAGCAAGTCGGTGAAGTCTTGTCCATGGCGTTGGCCGAGGAAGTATGCTTCGCGGACGGCCTCTTCGGAGAGGGGAGTCGTCATGGCAAAGGAAGGCGCGGCCAGCAAAAGGACAGCTGCGAAAAGGCAGGAAAAGGAGCTTAGGCGTTGATGCACTTGGAGAGCCCTCTTGAACATTAGACGCACAACAAGTCTTGAGAGGTTTCAGATACGGCGGGCGTGTTGGGAAGTCGAGCCAGACTTTTACGCCGCGGAATGGGCAGCGTGTGAGAATATATGAGCGTGTCACGCATTGTTTATAAGGTGGAAACGGAACGTGAGGCCGACGGTCGCTGGATCGCCGAGGTATTGGACCTTCCGGGCGTGATGGCATATGGCGCGACAGAGAATGAAGCGGTTGCGTCAGCGCAAGCTCTCGCCCTTTGCGTGCTCGCGGATCGAAACTGACCTCAAAAGAAAACGAGAGAGTTCTAGTTCCTGGAGGGGATGTATAGGGCATCTCGGATGTACGGGCTGCACCCGAAGTGGTAAAGTCTATTTATGTCACAGAAACAGTTAGTGGCGGCGATTGATCAACGTTTCCGCTCGCTGAACCGAAGAGAGCGAATCACGAAGGTTCGCGAACTTGCGTCAACTTCCCCGGAAGATGACCGTTTTATGCGAAAGACTTTTCCAGAGCTTTATCGCGAGGCCTTTCAAATTACTCGCCGCGGGGCGGGTGGGCGCTCGGCAGCAGTCCGGAAGCGTGGGCGAGCCGGAGCGCTTCGCTCGAAGTAAGTCCGAGCGCTTCTCCCCATTCCACCACTAGTTTCCGCCTTCTCTCGCTTCCATATTCGCCACCTAAAACCTCGCGGAGAATATCCGCATCGGACATGCCGATTTTGCGCGCTGCTTTGATTAGCCGAAGTTTGTTCTCGAGGCTCATCTCGAAGCGGAGATTACGACAGCGCTTTCTTATATGTCCAGAAATAAAGAAAATTTATAACTGATAAGCTCTATATCAGTTTTAGGTAACTAGCTAAATGCGGCGGGGCGTGTTGGGGAAGTCGAGCCAGACTTTTACGCCGCAGAAGTGGGAGCCTTCGGTGCAGATGGGGGTGGTGATGTTGGCGCGGAGATGGCAGGGTGGGCCGATGTACTTTGCGAGGAAGGGGTGGACTTCGCGGAGTTGGGATACTTCGTCCATGGAGGCGGCGTAGATTTCTTCCTGGGCATTGAAGCAGGTGCGCATGGTCCATTTATGGAGGAGATGGAGGAGGGAGCCGGCTTTCGACGAGGCGGATGGATTTGGCGTTGGGGAGAAGATAGAGAGCGATTTCGAGAGGGACGCCGCGGTCGAGGAGCTCGTTTTTTGCGGACCAGGCATCGTGCATAGCTCGCTCGTAGAGCTCTTTGGCGCGAGGATTTTCCGTGAGGAGAACGGGAGTGATGTAATCGGGCTCGCGGGTGTCGGCGAGGGTGAGGAGTGGGCGCGAGCCGGGGACCATGCGATGGCGCTGGTCCTGGCTATCCGCGGTGTGGCTGATTTTTTTGGCGAAAGTGTAATTGGCGTGCTGGAGAGCGCGCATCATCGGGGCATGAACGCCCACGTCGAGGACTTCGAGGCGATAGGGATTCCGGGCGGGATTGAGAAGGCGGTCGATGGCTTCAGAATCGGAGCACTGCGATTCGGTGAGGCCAACGACAGCGCGGTAGGCTTCGGCCATGACGCGCGGGGCGTTGGGGGAGTAGTCGAGGAGTTTGGAAGTTTTTCCGGCGAGCTTGGCGTCAAATTCGCGGGCGAAAACTTCGCCTTGCAGACCGTTGCTCGCGGATGCGCTGGGCGCAGATTCTTTCCACTCCGGGCGTTCTTCGAGAGGTTCAGTTCCAAAGCGTTCGAAAAATTGAGCGTCGAGTTTTTTGACTTCGTCGACCATCGCGCCGATGACGGTGCGGGACTCGCTGGGGGTGTCTGAGGCGGCGCTCATGCGCCAGAGACGGTGGAGAACGATGCCGGAGACGGTGTGGACCATGGTGGTGAAGGCGGCGACTGGGAGAACGTAGCGGGCGATTTCGATGGCGCGTTTTTCGGCGGCTCGCTCGATTTTTTGGAGGCGCTTGGGGTGGGACATCGGGCCGATGTGCCAGATGTCGCTGAGGATGGCGCGGGCGTCGGCGACCAGGAGAGCGGAGAGTTCGCGATAGGAGTTCCAGGCACGGGCGATGGATTGTTCGTAGACGGCGCGATGAGCGTCGTTAAAAAAGAGCGAAGAGTGTCGGGATATAAGCTTGCGCGCGATCGAGGCGAACGTAGCGCTGGCTTTGCTGCTCGGAATTGTAGAAGGGATGAGCGTGGAGGAAGGACCAGACGAATTGGCGGCTAACATTTTCGAGGCCGAATTCGAAATGGGCGTGCTGGTAGACGGTATGGTGGCCGCTATAGAAAGTGGCGGCGCCGATGTTGAGGCGCTGCTTGTCGGTGATTTCTTCGGGGACGATGAGGCGCGAGGCATAGCAGGTGCGGGCGGCGGCGATGGCGGAATCGTAAGGATGCGCGAAGGCGTTGCGAAGAGTGACGCGTGGCGGGGCGGTTTCGACGAATTCACCGGGACGGCTGGATTCGAACATGCGGGATTGTGTGGCCACGTTGGGAAGCAATTCTACACGGGTGCGAGAAGAGTGAGTCGAAAAGTTGAAGATTCAAAATCGAAGAATTGAGAGCGGACAGCACAGAGAAAAGGACGTCGCAGAAGTTCGGAGAAAAGAGCAGAAGAGCGACGAAGGGGAATTAACTTGCGGACTGGAACTGAAAACCCTTATTATGGGTACGAATTCCCTTATTGTGGGTGAGTCATGAATATTACGCTTACGCTGGACGATAACCTAGTGAAGGAGGTGCGGAAGATTGCCGCGGATAGGGATACAACGCTCACCGGATTGGTGCGAGCGCATCTTGAGCAAATTGCTGCGGAAAACGCCAAATCAGGGCGAAAGCGGCGGGAGTTGGAGGCGCTGGAGAGGAGCTTTGAACTGGTGAAGGTTTCGCTAGGGAAGCGGAATTGGAGGCGCGAGGACCTGTATGAGCGGTCCTGATTTTCTGGACACGAACCTCTTGGTGTACGCGTACACACCGGCTGATGCGCGAAAGCAAAAGATAGCGCAAGGGATCGTAGGAAAAGCGCTGAGGGGAGAAGGAGTCGCTTCGAGCCAGGTGCTTGCGGAGTTCGCCGCCACTCTTCTACACAAAACGGCGCCGCGGATGCGACCGGAAGAGGTCTTGATCGCGTTAGATGCGCTTGGGCCAATCAGGTTAGTTCATCCGGACCATGGAATGGTGCGTCGAGCCGTAGAGGCGCGGGCGGCATACGGAATTCACTTCTATGACGGAATGATAGTCGCAGCAGCCGAGCGCGGGGGATGCGGGCGGATACTCTCCGAAGACCTGAATGCAGGACAGAAATACTTTCAGATTCCCGTGGAAGATCCCTTCGTGTGAGTGCTCAGAAAACAGACGGGTGAAACGAAAGTGAGACAGACAGGAATGTCTGTCCCACCTGTGGTTACGCTAGGTTCTGTCGGCGCGGTTACTTTTTTGCGGCGGCGGTTTTTGAAGCTTCGACTTTGGCAGCGGCGTCGGCGTACTTTTTCGTGAAGCGTTCGACGCGGCCGGCGGTGTCAATCAGCTTTTGTTTGCCGGTGAAGAACGGGTGGCAATTGGAGCAGATTTCGACATTCAGTCTGTCGCCCTTGATGGTCGAGCGAGTTTGAGAAATTGTGGCCGCAGGCGCAATGGACTGTGACGGCGTGATAGTCGGGGTGAATACCGGGTTTCATGAGGCTCCATTCTGTCGCGTCCGGTCTGCACGGCTGGCCCGTTTTTGGGCAGAAAGAGCCTCACCTTTAAGGAGGAGAGCCTACAGCCGCGTCGCTAGGTCGCGAAGCAAACCCCAATTATACGGGAACCTGGCGACATTTCCAAATGCGGGCCCAAATGCAGGTGCCGAAACTGAATTGAAGCAGACTCAATCAAGATGCGCTCATCGTGCGTGGAGTTTGCGTGGGAATTGAGCTATGTTTTCGGTCCGAGACTGAGCGAGACCGGGGTGTCGCATGAACTGGATACGGTGGATGGTTGCTGGTTGTTGTGGCAGGCGGGATGGCAGCGGGGACGATTGCAGGCGGGGGAGCCAGCGCGCAAAGGATGAAATCGATGCATTCAACAAGCGATATGTGGAGATGCATTTGAAGATGGATGATGCTGGAATATTCGCCACTTGGGCGGAAGACGGTGTGAGTTTGATGCCCGGGGAGGCGCCGCTGATCGGGAAGAAAGCGATTGTGGCGTGGGTCGAAAAAATTCTATCGAAAATGCCGCGGATACAAAGTCGTGAAAGAGGAAATAGATTTTCACGACATACAAATTTCCGGAGATTGGGCATCGGAATGGGCAACGGAACATCAGGTGGTGCAGCCGCCGGATGGGAAGCCGGTGATTGATTCGCGCGGAAAGATGGCGCTGGTGCTGCACCGAGAGGCGAGCGGGGAGTGGAAGGTCGAAGCAGGAGATGTGGAACCAAGCGCCGAAGCAGTGAGAGCGTGAGAATTAAGTACGTTGCGTTGCATGACCGTGCTTTGCCTTTGTTTTTTTAAGATGACGAATTTGCCTTGGCCGGTCTAAGTTTTCGAGAAGCGCCAGCGGGTGACGGATTCGGCGAAGTTGGGGGCGTGTTCGTCCTGGCCGAAGGCGGTTTGAGGCTCGACGCGATAGACGTTGCCGCCGTGGATTTGAGGAGAGGCTCGACATCGCCGCCATATTTTTTGTTATAGACGGCGGCTAGGCGCTTCCAAACGGCGCGGTCTCTGATTACTTCCTGGGGATGCCTTCGAGGATGACGGCTTCGTCGGCGCGCTCGGTGCCGATCGAACAGTAAGCATGCGCGGCGATGTTTTTTGCTTTTCGCGTATTCGGGCCGGTGCTGAACCAGAAGGCGTCTTCCCACCAGACACCCCAAACCAGCATGAGATGAGGACGTCCACCCGGGCGTGTGGTGGCGATCCAATAGTTGTGTGATTTTTCGAGATCGCTCCAGGGCCCAGGTCCAGTCTTTTAGCCCCTTGGCCGGGTCCTTGGGCATATCTGCGAAATCGGGCCAGTAAGGGCGGCTCGACTTGGGTTCGTTCATGACAGCCTCCAGGGCCGTGTCATTGGCAGGCGGGATTCTAGCAGGATGGAGAAAGAATTTGCGAAGTCGTGGAGAGCCCGTTTGTGCTTGCGGGGAATTCGCTTCGCGTAGCTTCGCAGACATGCGCGTAGAGGTGGTCGAAAAGATAGCGAGTGCCGACCGCAAGGGCCTGCGAACGAGCAGGAGACGCGGCGACTAGTCTGGCCGATCAAGAATCTCCTTGCGGCCATCGACAGTGACGATTCGCTGTTTTGTGTCGCACAACCGCTGCCGGGACCGTTGGCTGGATGAATCCACGAGCGGCCGCGTTTATTCCGGGGATATTATTCTGGAGTTTCGACAGGCCGAGCATAGCCGGCCAGAGGAGCCTGCATTTTCTTTGCTGGAGAAACTGGCCGAACTCTTAAAGGAAGCGGGATCTCAGGAGTCACTTGCCACGACACTTTGCTTGACGACGAAGATTTCGGCAGGCACGTTGAGAAGCAAGAAAAACCTGGTCAAAAAGAACTGGCCTTGTGGATCAGGCTCACCGCTAAAGGAGACTCGGCGGAACAGGCACTGCTGCGCTGGGGCCTGGGGCTGGTGCATATACAACAAGCCCTGCTATTTACTTCACGGCATTTGCGGCTGCATCTAACACGCGCAGGCAATTGATGACTGGAAACTTGCGGGGCTTTGGAGGAACAAAGCCGACGTTTAGGAGACGAACGCGCAGCCGATGCGATAGGCGCCCTGGGGCGTGCGCAGGAACCAAACGGGTTTCAGATTGACGCGCACGGGCGGAAGAATGGGCACGTGCAAGACGGCAAGAATGCTGTCCGGGATTTCTTCGTGGGATTCCAGTTCGAGAGCAACTCCACCAAAACCGAGGTCCAGGACGCGAGCGCGACGAGATACCTTGATCACCGAGAACCGCGTAGGCGTTCGTGCCGGACATAGAGACGCGCTCGGCTTTGCGAGGAACGGAATACACGCGAGAGGGCGGCGGTACAGCCAAAGCCTGGCTTCCGGAAATTTGCGACAGCGATTGTAGATGCTGCGGCAGCGAGGGCCGGTTCGGATTTTTCTGGCGGGCGTTTCGATTCGAACGGAATGGGGCGAGCCGCGGAAGACTGCCGTTCGGGAGCCGCAGTAGCGGGATGGGTTGAAGTGGGGTCCGAAGCAATTTCGGTGCGAGAGCCGCCGGAGGGAGTTTTGCCGTGATTTGCATGCTTCAAGTGATAGAGGCGCTCATCGGCAACGTGAATTAATTGATCGGCTTGATCGCCGTCCTGCGGAAACGTCGCGACGCCGTGGTCCATACTGACGCTTACACCCATTTGGAATTGCTCGATCGATTCTCCAAAAACGGTACCGACACGGCGGCTCAAAGCCAAGGCTTGAGCCGCGTCCGTTTGAGGCAGGAGAAGGGCAAATTCGTCGCCACCGATTCGGAATGCGGAGTCCGAGGTGCGCAGAGCTTTTCTAAGCGTTGATGCAGCAGCACGCAAGACTTCGTCGCCACGCGGATGGCCGTGCTTGTCATTGACTTCCTTGAAGCGATGCAAATCGAGGATGACGAGGCCTAGCGGTAGGCCGTAACGGCGGGCGCGATTTAGTTCTTTCTCGAAGGCTTCGCCAAAAAGGCGGCGGTTATAGAGACCGGTGAGTGGGTCCGTTACGGCGTTTAACTGGAGCTTCTTCAGTTCGTCGTACTCGATCAGGATCGGAACGCGGAAAAGGCCGGCGGAAGTGAGCACATCCATAAGGGCGGTTTTCAAGGAGATTTGCCGTCCAAGATGTTCGCTGAGTTCGCGGCGGCGTGCGAGCATGTCATCCCAAAGTTGCACACACTGTGTATCCTGAAGATCAAGGTGAGTGATGGTTTTGAAATAGCGCTGAAGGAACTGGCCACGCGCAGGAATGTCCAGGCTTTCGAGCGTGTCAGCAAGCAGCTCGAGATAAGAATCTTCAATCGGCAAACGCGGGGGCGCAGGGGCGCCGGGGCTGGGCATATCCGGTATACACCTGACTCTTAGCCTATCCCCGCGGGGTTTGGGGAAAGCACATGTGGCTTTCTCTTTCTGTAAGGAGCAAGCCAAATACCAATTAAAAAAGGGCCTCGGGCATCGCTCCGGGGCGCAGTTCGGGTAACTTTGATTCTTGGCTATCTCCTTACTGCAGTTGAATATAATGCAAAAACTCTTGGGAGTCGGCATCGAAAACAGTCTCGGGATGATATAACCTTTATCACCCGAATCAAGGAAGCTGTCGTCAAAGAGGCAATACTTTACTCAAGTGGCTTGAGGAATTCCAGCCCAAAGAGTCGCATGTCGCCCGCGGAATCCTGGCGGAGCACCCTAGCGGTGATGGGTGGGGTCTCGCTCGGAACGACGCCGGAGGCGGCCGAAGAGGGAGCAGGGATCGTGAGATGGACGATTTGATCGGGGCGCAGGATATGAGCGGATGCAACACAGGCACCCGTTGCGCTGATGTTGAGCGTCTTTGTTAGCTCGATAAATTCAGTTCCGGATGTATCCGCCGCGCGCAAGAAAACAGGCATTTGCAAGCGAATGCGAGGGGATCGTCGAGAGTTAGAGGGATCCACGCGCTGACCATCCTTCAGAAGACCAGTGTGCACAATAGCTCGCTTAGTACCAGGGAACTAGTACGGAATGGAGCATATCACGTGCCACACCTGGCTTGAAGAGATTTGCCGTAAGTAATGTATTGTCAGCGTGTTAAGAGGATATAGGAATAGGAGATATTATTGCCGGACCATTCTCATTCATGCGCAAGCCAATTGGTTTCCCTTTTTGTGCAAGTGGAACGCTTTTGCCATTGACAGGCAGAAAGCCCTCTGCGAGCATGTGCACTCAGCTAGGGAAAATTTTTTCCCTCTTAGCGGAGAGAGAAACCCACACGTGAACGGAAGCATTGCCACGCCAATTGTTGCGGGCCAAGGGAAAGTCCTGGCTCTGCCCGTCGGGTTCGTGAGCAAGCTACTTGAGGCGGTCAAGACACCGATGTGGGTGGCGGAGAGGAGGGGGCGGGTACTGCTTTCAAACGAAAGTGCAAGACAATATCTGAAGCCGGAGAGCGCAAGTGATTTTAGCCAATTAAATGTCTTCAACGACTTGTTGAAAGTGGACGCCAATGAGATCGGGCTGAAAATCGAGGCGGGCGAGCACGAAGTGGAAATGAATGTGACGCGCGGCGAGAAAAAAATTCGCGCGCGTATTCAGTGGATACCCGAGCCAGGATGTTTAGTCGTTCAGATGGAGACAGAACCCGCAGAACGGGCGGTACCGGATGCAGCCACACAGCTGACGGTCCAGGAACTGCTGCAGGAACGAGAGATCACTTATCGGAATTTGCTGGCAGCCTATTTGAAATTGCAGGAAGTAAACCGGCAGAAAACAGTGTTTCTTGCGTCGGCAGCGCATGAATTAAAAACGCCCCTCGCTGTGATCAAGGGTTATTACGACCTGATGTTGACGGGATCGATGGGACGCTTGACGGACAAGCAGCGCGACATCCTGGAAGAATCAAAAGACAGCTGCGAACGGTTGGTGAGACTCGTTTCCATGTTCCTGAACTATTCCGCATTGGAGAGCGGAAAACTGGTTCTGCAGCTTCGAGAGAATGATCTTCGCGATTGCCTTGATGAACTGGCGAAACGCTGGACCGAAGCCTTTCAACGCAAAGGAGTGAAGCTGGATGCGACCTTCGATCCGTCGATTCCGACTTTCCGTTTCGACTACCAGAAAGTTCAACAGGCGGCGGCGAATCTTCTGGACAATTCGCTCAAGCACACGCCGACGGGCGGGAACAGTGACATTGAGAGCGGCCCGCATTTCTGGGAGCGGCGCGCGACTGCTGTTGCACCCGTCGAGGAGCGTCGGCGGTTCCGGCTACCGCGTCCCAATAGCGTCGAAGTTTCTGTGGCGGATTCCGGGCCTGGCATAGCGGCAGAGCACCATCAGGAAATATTTGAAGATTTCGTTCGCGTCGACCGGCAACACTTCGGGAATGGGTCTCGGGCTCGCAATTGCAAAACGCCTAATCCAAGCGCATCGCGGGAAAATCTGGGTGGAAAGCGAACCGAAGTCAGGAAGTAAGTTCACATTTTTGTTGCCGATGGATCAAGGATAGCTGTCGAGTACTTGAGAGCAGGGTAAAGGGAGAACGAGATGGCAATTAAAGAAAGAATTCTGGTTGTGGATGACGAGCCGAGCATCCGAAAATACTTGCAGACATTGCTGGAAGTCGACGGATACGACGTCGAGACGGTGAGCTCGGGAAGAGAAGCCATTGCCAAAGTGAATGGGGGAGACCGGCCGGACTTCATCATTCTGGATGTTCTTATGCCGGAGCTAAATGGGATTGAGACTTTGAAAGAACTGATGCAGGCGGACCGCAGCCTGAACGTCATCATGCTGTCTTGTTCGAATGAAGTTGGCACGGTCGTGGAAGCGATTCGGATCGGAGCGCACGATTACTTGACGAAGCCGTTTGAAAAAACCGAGTTGGACGCGGCGATGCTCAAGTCTCGCCAGAAGAAGCAGCTCACCACCGAAAACCAAGCGCTTCGCGATTATTGCGACCAGGTGACGGAAGACCTTAGCTTTCTCGCCGCCAGCCCTCAGATGGTACGCATCCGTCAGCAGATTCTGCAGATTGCACCGGTGGATGTGCCGGTTTTTATTTGCGGAGAAAGCGGAGTAGGCAAGGAAGTCGTGGCGCGGATGATTCACTTGCGATCGAAGCGGCGCAACCAGCCATTCGTGAAAGTGAATTGCGCGGCGCTGCCCGGTGAACTGCTGGAATCCGAGCTTTTTGGATTCGAACAGGGCGCTTTCACGGGAGCCATTCGGAGCAAGCCAGGCAAATTTGAAATGGCGAATAAGGGCACGATTTTTCTCGATGAAATCGCGGAGATGACCACGCCATTGCAGGCCAAGCTGCTTCACGTGCTGCAAGATCACCAGTATTCGAGGCTCGGAGGGCGGCACCTGATCGATACGGATGTGCGGGTGCTGGCGGCCACAAACGTTGATGTTCAGGAGGCCATGAAGACGGGCCGCTTCCGTGAGGATTTGTACTACCGGCTGAACGTGCTGTCGATTCTCGTGCCGCCGCTTCGCGAGCGCCTTGTCGAAATTCCTTTGTTGTTTCGCCATTTTCTCGAGCAGTACAGCGAGAAATTCGGGAAAACGCCGTCAGGGCCTTCGAAGCATCTGCTGGATGCTGCCGTGAACTATCCATGGCCGGGCAATCTGCGCGAGCTGGAGAATTTCGTGAAGAGGTACGTGATTCTCGAGGACGATGAAGGCAGCTTGCGCGAGCTCGTAGAGATGTCCTCCGCCCGGCAACGCACTTCCCCGCGCGAAGAGTCCGCGCCGCCTCGGGAACAAGGGTTTGAAAGCGCTGGTGCGTGGCTTGAAAGATGAAGCGGAAATGGAAGCGATTGCGGATGCGTTGGAAAAGACGCGCTGGTGCCGCAAAGACGCCGCGAAGATGCTCGGCATCAGCTACAAGGCTCTGCTCTACAAGATGAGACAGTTTAATCTGGACACGCCACGCGCGCGGCGTTCGTCTGCAGCACGCCAGCTGCAGTGGAAACGCCAGCGGCAGTGGGAACTCGAAACGAATAGGATTATTGGATGCTGCCAGCTTCGCTAGTGTCGGAGGGGACGGAGCTAGCAAAGTCGGGCGATTTCTAGTAACTTCACATGCCGGCAACGCGGTTCAAAGCACGTCACCGCCGCAATTATTGGAGGTCGGGGGAATGACGGAACGCCGAACGGCTCGTCGTTACGATTTATCTTTGCCAGTCATTATTCGAATACCTGCCGAACGTCAAGACGATTCCCAGGAAGGAAAAACGCGCGACATTTCCACGCGCGGGTTGTATTTCGTGATTGAACAGGATCTTGAAGCGGGTTCGGAGCTGGATATTACGCTGACGCTTCCCGCGGAAATCACTCATGGAACGGAAGTGTTTGTGCGGGCGCTCGGGAAAGTCGTCCGCGTGGAGCGGCGGAATGAAGATGGAACAGCGCGCCTGGGCGTCGCGGCGGTGATTGAGCGCTACGACATTATTCGGGGGGAAGCGGCGAGAGCATAGCGGGAAACGATACAAGAGTGCGGCGTCGAGAGACCTTGCGCTGGGAAGTTTCTTGCCTTAGGGCTTATCCGGCCACTTCAGACTTCTGAAGACGTGATGTACGAATCCTACCTGCTTTGAATTCTTCAGCTGTCCTTCAATGCGTCTGCTCATAAAGTTATTGACGATCCTCGTGACCTGCTCCCCAAAATCCGCGCAGAGGTGTATATGAATATCGCAGATTGCGGGGAGGAGGAGGCATGGCCAAGAGGAAGTATAGCGAAGTGGAGATGATCGGTGCGCTGAAGCAGATGGAGGCGGGGAGAAGCGCGGCGGAGGTGGGGCGGGAGTTGGGCGTGTCCAAGCACACCGTCTATGCGTGGAAGGCGAAGTACGGCGGGATGAGCGTGGGCGAAGCGCAACGGCTGAAGCAGTTGGAGGATGAAAACCAGCGATTGAAGAAGCTGGTGGCGGATCTGAGCCTGGACAAGGACATGCTGAAAGCGGTGATTGAAAAAAACGGGTGGAGCTCGTAGAGCGGCGGAGCGAAGGGCGCTGGCTGTGGGGACATTTTCTGGTGAGCCAGCGACGGATCTGCGAGCTGATGGGAGTGGCGGAGGCGAGCCAGCGGTATGTGAGCCGGAGGAACGACGAAGTGCTGCGGACGAAGTTGGTGGAAGCGGCGCGAGAGAAGCCGCGATGGGGATACCGGCGGCTGCAGTTGAAGTTGGAAGAGAAGGGCATGCACGTGAACCACAAGAAGGTGTATCGCGTGTACCGGGAAGCCGGGCTGCTGATCCGTAGGAAGAGAAGGAAGCGCTTGCTGCGGGCGGGTATTGCGCGAGCAGTGGCGACCGGAGCGAACCAAGAATGGGCATTGGATTTTGTGCACGATGCGGCGGAGAGCGGGAGGAAGTTTCGGGTGTTGAGCGTGATTGACGTGTACACGCGGGAATGTCTGGCTTTGGAAGTGGACACCAGTTTTGCGAGCCGAAGAGTGACACGGGAGTTGGAGCGGATCGTGGCGGAGCGAGGAGTTCCGGAAGCGATTCGGTGCGACAACGGACCGGAATTTACGAGCCGGCATTTTCTAGCGTGGGGGATGGAACGGAAGATCGAGTTGGTGCATATTGAGCCGGGACGGCCGGTGCAGAACGCGTATGTGGAGAGCTTCCACGGGAAGTTGCGGGATGAGTGTCTGAACGCGAGCTGGTTCGCGAATTTGTTTGAGGCGCGGGCCAAGATCGGAGCCTGGAAGGAGGAGTACAACGAGGAACGGCCACACAGCAGTTTGGGATACTTGCCGCCGCGAGAGTTTGCGCGGCGAGTTGCGGCGCTCCGGTCGCCTACGGCTCCCTGCGCGCCGCAACTCGAAGAACTGGCTGAGGCAAACATCATGAGTTCAGGAGATCTTGGTGTCGTATGATCCCGTGCGCGGAGCCAGGGGGCAGCTCACTCGCCCGCGACTTCCGCTGCTTGGTCGTCACACGGGCTGGCGCATTGTGCGGGGCGAAGAGGGTTGGGTTGTTAGGGAGCGGGTTTGAAGGCTACGGCCGTGCCGGACCAACTGCCGGTAGGGAGGCCGGGGTACATGGTCTGCCAGGTGATGGTGACCGGGGAGGTGCCGGTGGTGATGTAGTGGCCCCAGCCGTTGTTTTGGTCGATAGGTTCGGGGCCGCTCTGATTTTCTCCGTCAAAAGTGTTGGTATCGAAGAGCCAGCCCGAGCCGACGAGGCCTGCGCCGGTGTTGTAGTCCCAGATGACTTCCGCAAAGATGAGCTCACCTGCGCCAGCGGGAGAGATGGTGAAGGGCATGGTGAGATTGCCGGAAGTGGATTGAGAGCCGGTGGCTCCGCCGAAGGTATCGAGAGGGGCAGCAGCGGCGCCAGTGACGTCGTACAAGAAGAACGTAAAGTCTCCGTTGGTGGCGTCCCAGTGAACGGTGAGGCGGAGGTTACCGGAGGTGGTGGCACTTCCGGCATAAAAGGCCTGAGTGACGTCGTTTCCGGCTTGAATTTGAGTGGTTCCGGCCTGGGTCCAGGCATTGTTGTTGTTGTCGGCCACGCTGGTTACCGTGCAAGCGAGATAGCCGCCACCAATCATGGCCACAAGAAGATTGCCAGAGGACGGAAACTGCACGGTGGTGGGGTTGGGAAAAGGATTGTCGGTTCCGCCGGCATTGGCGTGGTAGGGAATATTTTCGTGCACGAGATGGACGATGCGCATGCCGGAGGGGACGCCGCCGGAGGTGCCAGTCTTGAGAAGCACGGCAGCGGAGATCCACTTTTGGCTGGTGCCCATGGTGAGAGTGGGATTGATGGCGGCGGTGGAGTTGTAGAGGCCATATTGAGCGGCCCAGCCATCCAGAAGATCGGCGCTCAAGAGGTTCCAGGAAATGTTGCTCTGCGAGCCGGCGGTGAAGCTGGATTGATTGATCGAGAGACTGAAGGCTACCTGATAGGCGAGGTCGCCAGTGACTGTGGGAGTCAAGCTGCCTGCGGTGACGGAAGTGCCACTTCCTTGAGAGCCGGAGCCGGCCCCGTCGATGCCGATGACGTTGTCAAATTCGGTGGCCATCGGTTGCGTGTAGCCGCCGGGATCGGAACTGAAGCAGACCGAGACAACGCGAGCGCCAGCGGCAATGTTGAAGGCCGTGGCAATGCCGATGGATTGCGTGTCGGCACTATCGAAGTAGTTGACCTTGACGGAATAGGAATTGCCTTTGTCGTCGTGGACAGAGGGAGTGGGGTTGCCGTTGAAAGTGAAGCCGACTACGACGGTGTTACCAGCGGTGGTGTAGTTAGGAAGCTGGAAGTGGTAGCAATAGGGGCTGGAAAAGGCGTTATTGACCGAGCCTCCGCCGCGGGTGTTGGAACTGCTAACGTGCTGAACAAGTGCAGCAGCCGCAGGGCCGCCTCCGGAAGAGGTGACGGTCAGAGTGGCTGTCGTACTCGGGGTGTTGCCTGCGGTGTTGCTGACGATCACCAGGAACGTGGAACCGTCGTCGGAGGAGATGGTTACGGGAGTGGTGTAAGTGGAGGAGGTAGCGCCAGCAATATTGACGCCGTTCTGCTTCCACTGGTAGCTGAGCGGTGCTGTTCCTGTAGCTACAACCGAGAAGGTTGCCGTTTGGCCTGCGGTCACGGTCTGATTCGTTGGCTGCGTTGTGATCGTTGGTGTTACGGCGGCTGCGTTCACCGTCAAGGTGACTGTCGTGCTGGGAGTGCTGCCTGCGGTGTTGCTGACGACTACCTGGAACGTAGAACCATTGTCGGTCGAAATCGTTGCCGGAGTGGTGTAACTGGAGGCGGTAGCCCCGGAGATGTTGGTTCCGTTCTTTTTCCACTGGTAGGCGAGCGGAGCCGTACCTGTAGCCGCCACCGTGAAGGTCGCCGTCTGGCCAGCAATCACCGTCTGATTTACAGGTTGCGCTGTGATCGTTGGCGCCACGACAGCCGCGTTGACCGTCAGAGTAACCGTTGCGCTTGGCGCACTGCCCGCCGTGTTGCTAACGATCACTTGGAAGGTGGACCCGTTGTCTCCTGAAGTGGATGCCGGCGTGGTGTAGCTGGAAGAGGTAGCGCCGGCGATGGCTGCTCCGTTCTTTTTCCACTGATAGCTAAGTGGTGCTGTTCCCGTGGCGGCCACGACGAACGTTGCCGTTTGGCCTGAGGTCACCGACTGATTCGTCGGCTGAGTCGTGATCACCGGAGCGATAGAAACAGTAATCGTTACTCCGGCTGAAGTTGTATGGTTCCCCGCCGCATCGCGGGCGGCGGCCGTAAGCGAATGACTGCCACTTGAGAGCTTCGTAGTATCCAGGGAGAGTGTATAGGGCGCGGTAGAGATCTCAGATCCGATACTCACGGTATCGACCTGGAACTGTACGCCTACTACGGCAATATTGTCGGAGGCTGTGGCCGCCACAGCGACCGTCCCCGAAATGGTTGCGCCAGAGACTGGTGAGGTGACAGAAACCGTGGGAGGGGTCGTGTCTGAGCCGCTGGCCGTCGTGAAAGTGAAGTCGCCACTCGTTGCCAGGTTCCCCGAATCGTTCCTGGATTTCACGCGGTAGTGATAGAGAGTGCCTGAGCTCAAGCCGGAAAGGCTGACCGAGTGACTCGCCACCATATTGGTGTTGACAGCGGAGCTCGTCCCATAACTGGTAGAAGTCCCAAAATCAACTTGGGAGTCTGACGCCTGGTCGGTAGTCCAAGAAATCGTTGCCCCTGTCGCGTTGATTTGGCCAGGTGTTACTCCAGAAATGGTAGGCGTGCCCGAGGGTGGAGTGGGCTTGGATTGGGAGTCGGTAATTCCCGCACATCCGGAAATCCAAGAGACGACCGCAGCAAGGACCATAAGACCTATTAAATTTCGTTCGATCCGCTTTAGTCGTCTAAACATTTTCATGGATGGTTGAGCCTTTTCCAACTTGGGATACTCAGCATGTTTAAGACTCCGCTATCTCGAGATGGCCAGCGGCGGGGTCAGATGGTACTTACCAAGAGTAAAGCGAAGGCTGGACGGGCCCTAACTGTACAAAGGTACAAAAAGAGGACAGGGGAAGCAAGGTTGAAACCCCATGACCACTATCCGAGCGCCAGAATAACGAGGTAGTCGGCAAGCTGTACAGGACATTAGCGCAGGCATCTTTCAGCGAACATACATTCGATTTGTTGAGAGCTTGAGCAAACTCCGGATGCCATTGTGCGGGAATCTGGGATGAAAGCAAAGGACTTATAGCCCTACTAAACCTTTGGGCTTTGCTCTCGCCGGAGGAAGAGCCACTATTGCGCCCTGAGATCTGCGAGTGTTGTTTGCACCATGTGCGGTGCTCACCGGAGTTAGGGTGCTGGTTTGAAGGCTACGGCCGTGCCGGACCAACTGCCTGTAGGGAGGCCAGCGTACATGGTCTTCCAGGTGATGCTGACTGGGGAGGTGCCGGTCGTGATGTAGTGGCCCCAGCCGTTGTTTTGGTCGATAGGTTCGGGGCCGCTCTGATCTTCTCCGTCAAAAGTGTTGGTATCGAAGAACCAGCCTGAGCCGACGAGGCCTGCGCCGGTGTTGTAGTCCCAGATGACTTCCGCAAAGATGAGCTCACCTGCGCCAGCGGGAGAGATGGTGAAAGGCATGGTGAGATTGCCGGCGTTGGACTGGAAGCCTGTGCCACCGGCAGTGGTATCGAGAGGAGAGGCAGCAGCGCCGACGACGTCGTATAAGAAGAAAGTGAAGTCACAGTTGGTAGAGCTCCAGTTAACAGTGAGGCGGAGGTTGCCCGAGGTAGTCGCATTTCCGGCATAAAAGGCCTGAGTGACGTCGTTTCCAGCTTGGATTTGAGTGGTTCCGGCCTGGGCCCAGCCATTGTTGTTGTTGTCGGCCACGCTGGTTACCGTGCAAGCGACGTAGCCTCCGCCGATCATGGCTACTAGCAGATTACCGGAGGCCGGGAATTGCACCGATGTCGGGTTGGGGAAAGGATTCCCGGTTCCGCCAGCTGCCGTGTGCTCGGGAATATTCTCGTGAACGAGATGGACGATGCGCATGCCCGGGGGAACACTGCCGGAGGTACCTGTCTTCAGGAGGACGGCAGCGGAGATCCATTTTTGGCTGGTTCCCATGGTGAGAGTGGGATTGATGGCGGCGGTGGAGTTGTAGAGTCCGTATTGCGCGGCCCAGCCGTCCAGGAGATCAGCGCTCAAGAGGTTCCAGGAAATGCTGCTCTGCGAGCCGGCGGTGAACCTGGATTGATTGACCGAGAGACTGAAGGCTACCTGATAGGCGAGGTCGCCAGTGACTGTGGGAGTCAAGCTGCCTGCGGTGACGGAAGTGCCACTTCCTTGAGAGCCGGAGCCGGCCCCGTCGATGCCGATGAGGTTGTCAAATTCGGTGGCCATCGGTTGCGTGTAGCCGCCGGGATCGGAACTGAAGCAGACCGAGACAACGCGAGCGCCAGCGGCAATGTTGAAGGCTGTGGCAATGCCGATGGATTGCGTGTCGGAACTATCGAAGTAGTTGACCTTGACGGAATAGGGATTGCCCTTGTCGTCGGAGACGGAGGGAATGGGGTTGCCATTGAAGGTGAACCCAACGACGACTGCGTTACCTGCGGTGGTGAAATTAGGAAGCTGGAAGTGGTAGCAGAAGGGACTTGAGAAACCGTTGTTGCGGGTATTTGAGCTGCTGACGTGCTGGACAAGTACGGCAGCCGCCGGGCCGCCGCCGGAAGAAGTAACGGCCAGAGTAGCTGTCGTACTCGGGGTGTTGCCTGCGGCGTTGCTGACGACCACCAGGAACGTGGAACCGTCGTCGGAGGAGATGGTTGCGGGAGTGGTGTAAGTGGAGGAGGTAGCGCCAGCAATATTGACGCCGTTCTGCTTCCACTGGTAGCTGAGCGGTGCTGTTCCTGTAGCTACAACCGAGAAGGTTGCCGTTTGGCCTGCGGTCACGGTCTGATTCGTTGGCTGCGTCGTGATTGTCGGCGTTACGGCGGCTGCAGTGACCGTCAGGGTCGCCGCAGGGCTGATCACGCTACCAAGGGTGGCACTGATCTGAGAACTGCCTGAGCCGACAGCGGAAGCGAGGCCATTGCTTACTCCAATCGTTGCCACTGAGGTATTTGATGAAGCCCACGTTACGGTCGATGTGACATTCTGCGTGATGGTGTCGCTGTAGGTGCCGGTGGCCGTAAACTGCTGGCTCGACCCCTGAGTGACCGTGGGGCTGACGGGCGTTACAGCGATCGACGTCAACGTGTGAAGAGGCGGAGCAACCGCGCCGGCAGCCTTGAAGGCCACCATTTGCATAATCCAAGCTGCGGAGGCGCTGAGGGGCGCGGTTGCAGCATAACTCCCAGTTGCCGAAACGACTTTATCCTCCACGATGTCACCGTCGGGGCTAGTGAGAACGCGCTTTATGAAACCTGTTCCTGGACCGGCGGTCATACTGACGACTATGTTAGCCCCGAGAATCAAATCGCTGGCATTGGTTGTGACCGCCGATGGTGAAGCGCTTAGACTGCTATTACCAGTGCCGGCCGCAGCGACATCCAGTGGGCTAACGGTGTCTAATCCCTTGTATTCCAACACGCGAATATCGGCAGCAACGGCTGCGCCATTGAACCTCACGCTTACTACATTGGCGTTTGCGGCGGCGGCGACGATGTTTCTGGCGTAGTAGACAGACTGCGTCAGCGCGCCCGAGACTTTCGTGGGTCCCACAGCGAGCGCGTACACGTTACTTGAGGAGTCGCTCACTGAATTGACGGTTGCGGAAGTGTCGTTCCAGCCGACGACAACAACGTTGAGATCTCCTGCGGACTGTGCCGCAGAGAAGGTCACATTGACGACGGACTGATTGGACTGGGGTGTGGCGTAGTTACTTTGGACGAATGTAATCGCTTGAGGCAATTGAGGTGCTTGAGTCGTGGCAGTCGCAACGTTGGAGTAACCGCTGAGGTTTGCGGCTGCGTCGGTGGCTCGCAGACGATAGCTATAGGAAGTGGCGGCCGCAAGGCCACCGTCGCTAAAGGTGGTTCCCGTCGGAGAAGCGATTTGAGAGAAGGAAGTGCAGCTGGAGACCTGGCAACGTTCGAGGAGATAACTTGTGACACCAAAATTGTCTGTAGAAGCCGTCCAGGAGAGATTGAGCTGGCTTGCGCTCATTGGAGTAGCAGTGAGACTTGCCGGCGCGCTGGGTGCGGTTGAGTCTGAAACTGATTGAGTCACAACAAGCACTACATTGGAATAGCCACTTAGATTGCCAGCAGCATCGGTTGCACGCGCGCGGTAGCTATAGGCAGTGGCGGCGATAAGGCCGGTGTCGCTATAAATGATTCCGGATGGACTGGCGATCTGAGAGAAGGTTGTGCAACCAGAGCCGACGCAGCGTTCCAGGCGATAGCCGGTGACTCCGACATTGTCCGTGGAAGCTGTCCAGGAAAGATTGATCTGACTCGTGCTGACAGGCGTGGCCGTGAGACTGGTGGGCGCGGTAGGTGGAGTGAGATCTGACGCGGCCGGAGCCACGATGGTCGCGATATTGGAATAACCACTCAGGTTACCGGCGGCGTCGGTGGCACGCACACGATAGCTATAGGAAGTGGAGGCTGTGAGAGCGGTGTCGCTATAGGTGGTTCCGGTCGGGGTGGCGATCTGAGAGAAAGTTGTGCAGGCCGAGCCCAGGCAGCGTTCTACGCGATAGCCAGTGACGCCAACGTTGTCCGTGGAGGCCGTCCAGCTTAGATTAATCTGAATAGGGCCACTGGAGGTTCCGGAAAGATTCGAACTTGCGGTCGGGGGTAGCCTATCGACAGTCTGTGAAACCGCTGTGATCATGTCATTCTGGATTTCAGTAGGTGCGAGTGCGCGGTTGTAGATGCGAATTTCATCGATAATCCCGTTGAAGTACTGGCCGAACGCGGCATCGCCTCCAATCTGCAGAGCTTGGGTAGAACTCCTAAGAGAATCGGACATGGAACGGCTTGAGACCTGCACGCCGTTGACATACAGCCGGAGCATTGCGCCATCATAAGTAGCGGCCAGATGAGTCCACGTTTTGGCGGCCAGGGATGATGTGCCTACCATGAACTGATTGCCATGCGAGCCAAAGGTCGCACCGACGGCCGGGGGATTCTTCGAGAGGCCCGAACCAGCCTCAAGGAAGTAGATATCATTTTCCTTGTAAATGATGTCTTGCCAGTTGGCAGGTACGCTCGTCGGGGAGACCCAGGCCTCGAGTGTCATCCCGCTGGAAAGGTGCAGAGAAACCGAGTCATTGACAATGATGCGAGAGGATATTCCGTTGAAAGAAAGTGCGCCGCCGAATTTTCCTGCAGTGGTCCAGGTTGCGCCAGAAATGGTTCCGTTGTTACCATTACCCGAAGAATCCGCGACCGTTGTTCCCGAACCTTCATTGAAGCTGTAGGAAGCGACAAGGCCGGAGGTTGCAGCTTGGACGGGTGAAGGAAAGGATGGGGCGAGGAGCATACCGACGAAGCAAGAAGTAAGAAGGACTGCAGTCAGGAACAGATTCGAAACTCGATTGCGCGATTGTCTAAAGGCATTCCAAAGCGAGCACATAGCACAGCCTCCTGGCGAAGTGGTTGAGCGAGTCCCTGAATCTCCACGATGCAGTTCTTCTTCGACCAAGTGGGCTAGGCGGCCTGGGTTTGAAGTTGTTTATTTGAATCGAATGCTAAACCTACGGCATTCGTCTGCTTCTGTTGGTTTTCCCCGGGCGGGGTGAGAAAACCTGCTTCGCCATCTGGAAACGCTTTAGATTCCGGCTATCTCGCTAAATGCAAAATAGGCGTTAGCGAAGCGCGTGTACAAGAGGGCCAGCTAAAATCCACAAATTCAAAGACACTCGCAAGGCCCACTCTAGACGCAATCTCAGCTTAGCACTGGAAGTGGATTTGTCCAGACTAAAGAACGTAAATATTAATACTAAATGTGTGCAAAATTGAACGATGGAGCAGAGGGATCGAATGACTCGCATGAAAACGAAGGCGGAAAAGGGCGAGCGGGGTTGATTAGTCGGAGCTCTAGCTGAAGATGGGTGTGGTCAAATTGCGATTCGAAGAAGTCCCCCGCGCAAGAAATTAGTTGAGCGTCGGGGAAAGGAACAAACGCAATGCGTAAGCTTTGTGAGCAGGCTAATGAGTCTTGACAGGATGTTTACAAGTTGCCGCCAGAAGTCACAGTAAGTGCGGAAACAGGCGGATGAATGGAGAGATGAGGCTCGAGTAATTCTTGGACGGAGAGGACGATGCTTACTCTCGACAACACCTCGCGGCAATTTAGGCGAAACCGGGAAGGAAAAAGAATCGGCCTTCCAATGGGATAGAGCGATCCAGAGCGAGACTTCGAAGGCTAAAAAAAAATAGAAAAGTCGAAGCAGATCTTACCAGCGGAAAGGAACGCGTTCGTTCGGGTGAAATTACTTCTCGCGGCAATTGCCTTTGAGCGGCAAGATGAAATCTCGGAACGCGGCCGAATTCTTGGGAACAGCGGTCGATCACATATTGCTGGGGGCTGTGAGCGAGAACAAACGAGTCGCGCGCGGAATCACGATGAATTGGCTTGCCTTTGGATTCTCCTCCGGGATGGCATTTTTCCTTTCGCCATTCGTAGTGCATGACCTGGGGGAACATCAGGTATGGAGTGTGGACGCTGGTTGTTTCGCTGATCTTCTAAATGGGACTGCTCGATTTGGGCTTGCGAAGAGCAATGGTGCAGTTGGGGTCGCGCAATCGCGCGCAAGGCGAGCACGCGGAAGGGAGCCGAGCTGCTTCAACGGCCCAGTGGCCGGGTTACAGAACTGCTGGGTATCATTTCCAAAATTGTTGTTTGTCGCGACTCCTGGACCCAAGCGAAATCCTCAGAGGTCTTGAGCAGAAATCGCAACACCGTAATTGGCAAAGAGTGATCATCATTCAGTGCCTGGCGTGAGGGAGCATGCGCTTCTCACGCTGCCGAACATTTAGTCCCTCAGCGGCTTAGTTTTGCCAAGAAATTGGCACAAATCAAGTTTTGAAGATATTGAAGTGAGTTGGCTGGGCAAACCGTTTTCTTGTTTAAGAAATCCTTTTCCCTATATTGAAATACGGGCGCCGCGCCGGGTGCACTCAGACCGAAGAGGAATCCTTCATCGAGTGTTGCCACATATTCGGTTGAAAAGGACTCGGTTAGTGAACAGCCGTAAGTCCTGATTTGCCAAGAAATTGGCAAAAATGCGGCGTTGAAGTGTGGCGATTCGTGTGCATAACTGTGGGCGGGACGTGAGTGGGAGCCACCGGGTTTTCTGCATGTTGCCAAGAGAAATCGATAAAAGCGGTGATAGTTCACCAGCAGGCATCTTACCGCCCGACGAGGTAATGTTCGGACGATCAGCCGTAATGCAAGGCGTTCGACAAATAGTCAATAAAGTAATTGGAGTGGACGTTCCGGTTTTGTTGGAAGGCGAGGGGGGCACGGGAAAAGAAGTGCTTGCACGATGGATCCACAGCCATTCACCGTGGAAATCCGGGCCATTTATCAAGGTAAATTGTGCGGCCATTCCAGGGACGCTCCTGGAAAGCGAATTATTCGGATTTGAGAAGGGCGCCTTTACGGGCGCGATTCATCGCAAACCGGGCCGCGTCGAATTAGCGCAAGGGGGCACACTGTGCTTAGACGAGATCAGTGAGATCGATCACGGTTTGCAAGCCAAGCTTTTGCAATTCCTGCAGGATGGACGATTTTCCAAGATCGGCGGTCAGGAGGAGCAGAGCGCGCAGACTCGAGTCATATGTTCTACGAATCAGAACCTGGAGAAAGAGATCGCTATGGGCCGGTTTCGGAGTGATCTGTTTTATCGAATCAATGTCGTGCGGATCCAGTTGCCGAGACTGCGAGAGCGTTTGGAAGACATCCCCATCCTGGCAGAATACCTTCGCAACCTCTATATGAAGCAATTTGGCTTGAAACGTGAGCCGCTGAGTGCGGGAATGATTTGTGCTTTAGGGAGTTTCAGTTGGCCAGGAAACATACGAGAACTCTCGAACAGTATCGCGCGCTATGTGCTAATGGGGACAGATGCTGCGTTGCAGACAGAGAGCCTAACTAGGCCTCCAAGAAACATAGAAATGCCTATTAACAGCGCTCCAGTTGCCCTGAAGCGAATTGCGAAGAACGCTATCGTTGACATGGAGCGTAATCTTATCTTGGAAGCGCTTCGAGCAAATCATTGGAACCGAAGAAGAGCGGCTCAAGATCTAAAAATCAGTTACCGAGCGCTCATCTACAAGATTCGTGAGGCCGGAATCAGGGCAAGAAAGTCTGCAAGTCCCATAAATCGGCCGGGAACGAGCCCTTTTGCAGCGGATTGATCGCGTTTCGACTGAGACTCGAATCCACTTTGTGAGAAATCCAAAAAAACAGGAGTCGTACAAAGGTATGTCTGGAAGTTTTGCATCTCGATCTCAAGGACCCAGATCAGCCTGCCGACCCTTTTGCGGCATTTGAATCCAAGCGAGGGTCAAGCGGTAAGTGAAGCTTAGCTTTTCCAAAAAGCAGCCACGCCAAACCCACGATGAGGCGTTGGATTTCCGCAGAGCTATGTTGGACATTCGCGGAACTCTGGGGTAAGGAACTGTGTTTTCAATTGATGCCGAAGGAGATTCGGAAGGCGTAGATGCCCGCAGGCAGCCATAGAAGAGTACGGCCAGTATCAAAAAGCGCGGGGACGACGTGCCACACCCCGAAGATTACCCTTATCCAAAGCATTCGTTACGCGGAGGGCCTTTTGTTGTCGGGGGTGTACAAGCGCAGAGCCCTCGCGGCGCGACTGTAGAGCACTTCAAAAGTTGAACGAAAACATAGCTTCCAATTGTGCCAAAAAAGCTTACTCAGCCAGCGCAGACTAAATATTCTTGCATGTAGAAGGCAATGGAGCACCTGTTCGACTAGTACCGTTGATAGGGTCTGGGATTGATCCCGTAATCGCCGCGTGAAGTCTGGAGACAAGGGGAATCGCTCCCTAACCATGTCCAGCATTAAGATGTCATTATATGAAACTTGAATTCCGGCTTCGGTTCCCCATTTCGCGTCGTAACAAATATTTACGCCGGCGTCATAGTCACAATCCACTTGATCGGAAAATACAACTTTTTCGTTCTTATGAAGAATGTTCAACCAAAAGAGTATGTCTTCCCCGGATGTTGTCAGTCCCTCTTCAAAGCGCAGATGACGAAACCGCTCGAACCGATACACAACGGTTGACGTTCCAATGGGATTATTTCTGAGCACCTGCTCGAAGAAATCCCCACTGAACCGAAACAGTCTCTGGCTATCTTCCAGCGGTGGGTGTTCTTCCGGATGAAAGGTTTTGCACCTCGCAAAAGCCGATGTGCTCCAATCATGTCTCGTGAAATCGGCAAAATAAAAGTCATCGCCACTTCGTAGTGCCCGCATTGCCCTTGCCAAGTGTTCAGGTCTCCACACATCGTCCGAATCCAAAAATGCTACGTAGGTGATGTCGTCGCGTACGCGATCAAGTCCTAGATTGCGTGCATGACTCACGCCGCCATTCGGCACTCTTACTGAAGTAATTCGACTTCTCCAACTCTCCGGTATATCCGTCAACTCAGCTTGCGCCGGAATCGGCGAGGAGTCGTCAATTACAATAAGTTGAATCTCCGCATCCACCTGCTGGTTTATTACTGAATGGATGGCCTTTTTCAAAAGCCCCGGCTTCCGCTGGAAATAAGGAATAATTACAGCTACTGGGGTTGCGTTCACCGATATCGTGGCTCCTAGGATTTGCATTGTTGTCGTTTTCTAAGCACCCCATTAACGTGTCTGTCTCGCTAGGATAACAGAGCCCAGGCCTTATGATTATGCGGGCCTTCGAGGACTTTCCTGGGCACTTTCTAAACGGGTCACCCGCGATTACATGCGCTTTAAAATAGTCTTCTAATTATCCGTGTAAGTTTTAAGCGACATCTCGGAATCTCCGCTGTGTGGGAAATTCTTACTGCCCTTTAGATCTTGAAAGATGAAGAACGCAGTTTGTGAGCTGAGGCAGACATGTTTCGAATCGCCCCCGGCAGTCGAGTCGCACTTACCGAGCGTCAGACCAGACTTTGAGGACAGTACTGAAGACTCTGAACACTCTCAAGATTTCGGCCGCGACAGGAGATTGTAAGTCCTTTAATATCACTAGATTGCTAGGATTCCTGCGAGTTTTACATGGGGCTGGGAAATTTCGAGGGCCGGAAGGACAGGTTTAGGACCTGGGGGTTATCCTGTCCTCTTTTTCGTCCGATGTCCAGTTACATCACTTCTACACCTTGGGTAGCATGACATTGCGTGGGAACGCGCGCGGTAGCTACCTGAGTGCAGGCCGCCGACAACGGGGGAAAGCTATAATGTTTACGACGATTCGTTCAACAACGAATTCGAGAAACAAGTTCCTGGGCCTACTTGCATTAGTCTGTCTTGGCGTGGCCAGTATTGGGCTGAGCGGGTGTGCGGGATTGGTAAGCAGCGCGAGTCCCAAGACGGGGGGAGGAACTTCAACCCCTCTGGCAATCACGAACGCGACTGCGGCTTCCATAACGATGACTGGTGTCCAGGTGGACTGGATTACGAGTGCGCCCGCGACCTCGCAAGTAAATTACGGTAAAACATCTGCTTACGGGTCCACCACGGGCGTTAATTCCACGATGATTAGCACTCACCAGACGGCAATCGCGAGTCTCGCGGCGGGAACGATTTATCACTTCCAGATCAATTCTACGGACGCAAACGGAAACTCGGCTTCCAGCGGTGACATGACGTTCTCGACGCTTTCGGATACGACTCCTCCGACGGTTTCGATTTCGTCTCCTGCTGCAGGCGCCACGATTTCCGGCACCGCGGTGATCATCAGCGCTACTGCGTCAGACAACGTCGCTGTTGCAAGCGTTCAATTCAAGATTGACAACGCCAACACCGGTTCGCCGGTGACTGCCGCCCCGTACAGATACACCCTGAATACAAATACGCTCTCGAACGCAAACCACATTCTGACTGCAGTGGCCACGGACACTTCTGGGAATAGTGCAACGAGTGCGGCCGTGTCCGTGAATGTGAACAATTCCACAACAGACACAACGCCGCCAACTGTGTCGATAACAGCGCCGGCAACTGGCGCGACCGTTTCCAACACTGTGACGGTTTCCGCGAACGCAAGCGATAACGTTGCAGTAGGGAGTGTGCAATTTCAACTGGACAACGCGAATGTAGGCACCGCTGACTTGGTCGCCCCTTACACGTTCTCCTGGGATACAACGAAATCATCGAATGGTTCGCACACGCTGCGGGCAATCGCAACGGACACGTCAAACAATTCCGCGACCAGCGCAAGCGTCTCAGTGACGGTTAACAATGGGCCCGCCGACACGGCCCCCCCGACGGTACCGACAGGACTGACGGCGGCGGCGGCATCTTCCTCACAGATCAATTTGTCGTGGACGGCCTCAACCGATAACGTTGGAGTGACAGGCTACAAAGTGTTCCGCGGCGGCACGCAAGTCGGAACGAGCGCCAGCACGTCCTATTCGGATGCGGGATTAACGGCCTCTACCGCCTACACCTACACGGTGGCTGCGTATGACGCGGCCGGCAATACCTCAGGGCAATCAACGAGTGCGTCGGCGACTACACTTGCTTCATCAGGTGGCGGTGGACTCCCGTCAGCGCTCGGGTGGTATCAGATTCCGAATACCACTTATGCTCCGCTGTGTCCCAGCGGGCAACAGGGCAGTTGCCAGGCTGTCGTAAACGCATGGAACAGCGGTGTAGCTGACACGAAGCGCAATCGCTTGGAGTTCATGGGCGGGGGTCACACAGACTACTCGGGCAATGAGATTTATGCCCTGGACCTGAACACCTTGACGATGAATAGGATCACCAACCCCGATTCAGTGAATACGAACAGCACCGACGCCGACCCTTCGGGCAACCCGAACTCCCGTCATACCTACGGTGGATTGAGTTACATACCCAGCACCGACCAGATATATATGCACGGGGGAGCGCTCTATTCGACAGGCTTCGGCGCCGTATCTACATGGCTTTTCACTCTTCCGAGCCTGACGTGGAAACAGCAAGACCCGGTGAACGGCACTGCGGTTACGTCGAGTTGCTGCAACTACATCACGTTCGGGGACTACGACCCGCAGAGCGACTTGGTGTGGTACACGGATTCCGCTTTTCTGTGGACTTATAACGCGCATACGAATACGCAAGCGCGGTTATCGTCGGTGGGATTCTTGAGTGACCATCAGACATGTGTCGTAGATTATTTGGACCGCGATTTCTTTTGTTTTGGTGACAGCGTAGTAGGTAGGGCAGACATGAAGGCGGCGACCCCTACAATTACAGACATCACCTCGCAGACTTCAGGCTGCTCGACGCTGGTTAACCCTAACACTAACCCATATCCAGGAGCAGCCTACGACCCCGTGCAAAAGAAGATTGTCGCCTGGATTGGGGGGAGCTCCGTAATCCTCTTTGACCCGATTGCGTTAACTTGCACAACGGTATCGACGTTCACGGGAGGACCGGGTGCCGCGCAAGGAAATGGAACCCACGGGCGTTGGCGGTACTTCCCGGGGCTAGGAGTCTTTGCGCTCGTCAACGCTTACAACCAGAACGCTTGGGTTTTGCGGATGACGGCGGCTTCGGGAACTGGTGGAACTCCTGGACCAGTAATTTCCGGAGCAAGCGTCAGCTCCATCACGACGACTTCCGCGGTGGTCTCCTGGACGACGGACGTTACCTCAACGTCTCAGGTTGAATACGGAACAACGACTTCCTACGGAAGCCTGACGACGCTGAATGCAACCTTAGTCACAAGCCATTCGCAGACCCTGAGCGGTCTGACCGCCGGCACCGCCTATCACTACCGCCTGCATTCCAAGAATGCCAGCGGTGTCGAAACGGTGAGCGGCGACGCGGTCTTCTCGACCAGCAGCTCCACGGACTCGACGCCACCGACGGTTTCCATCACCAGCCCGGCAGCCGGAGCGAGCGTTTCGGGAACTGTGACGGTCACAGGAAGCGCATCTGACAACGTGGGGGTAACCAGCGTGCAGTTCATGTTGGACGGAGCAAATCTTGGAAGCGCGGACACTGCGACTCCCTACCAAGTGGGTTGGGATTCGACGACAGCGAGCAACGGGACGCACACTCTTACCGCAAAAGCGATGGATGCCGCGGGAAACGTTGGCAACGCTGTTGCTGTGAGTGTCACCGTAGCAAATTCCGGTACGACTCCGTCGGCCTTGCAGGATTTCCAGACCCGCTGTGCCGCTGCAGGAGTGATCGTCTGTCAAGGATTCGATGATGCAGCAGGCATTCCGAAGGCAAACAATACCGGCTCCGGCTCATCTGGGGCAGAGCCAGCCAACGATGGAGCCACGTATCCTACACAAGACACGTCCATCGCCGCTTCAGGCACAGGCTCATTGCGGTTCGACATTCCAGTGCCGTCAGGCCCCGCTAACCCAGATGGATACTGGAGGCAGTTGACCCAAGCCAACTTGAGTGCCGGACCAGCCACGGCACAGCTATTTGGGCAGAGCTCCACCTTCTACGTGCAGTTCCGGCAGCGCATGACTTCCCCATATATCACGAATACTTGGGGGGGCGGTACGAACTGGAAGCAGGTTATTTTTGCGGTAGACAATTCGAGCTGTGGAGCGCAAGAAATTACCACGGTCAATATTGATAACAAGGGGTTTCCGGAGACGTACAGCGATTGCGGCGCAGAGGCTTTCATCGTGGACCTTGGCAATGGAGACTTTCTGCTAGAGCAAGGAGACACATCCTCTACCGGCTACAACTGCCACTATCAGGCTCCCCTGGTGGCGCCCAGCAACTGCTTCTTGTACCAACCGAATGTTTGGATGACGTTCACGTACAAGATACAGGTTGGAACCTGGGGATCAGCCAACAGCACAATTCAAGCATGGGCTACCGTGAACGGACAAGGCTATGCCGGCCACGAATGGGCCAATATGCCGAATCAAGTTCTGAACCTAGACGGTGGGAGCGTTGCGCCTGGTTTCAACACCGTCTATCTAGTGCCCTACTGGACTGGTGGCTACACGGGAGCTTCCGGCCCGGCCACGACTTGGTACGATGAATTAATTATCTCCACCCAGCCTATCGCCGCTCCAAATAATTGACCTATTCGAAGGATTAAGAAAGGGCGCTCCTCTGGATCTCCCTGAACTCGGACCCCGAGAGGGCCCATTGCTCTAGAACTCCCACAATGCGCGGAACCTCTTTGCAGATAAATATCTGGGGGTCGGGTCGGACGAACTATCGCCCTGGGTCATCTTTGAGGAACCGTTCAAGGTTTAGCTCTTCGCAAACTCTCACGAGTTCGAAATTGTGGCGGAGTTCCTCCCGGAGCAAGCGAGTTGCATGGTCTGAGCCCAAGTAGACTGCAGCCGGAGGCCTGCAGTGGCTTCAGAGCTAACTTCCGGGATCCCCGTATCTGGGTCCGTCTATGGATGAATCACTTGAATGCATACCGGAGTCGGCTTCTTCTTTCCGAGCCTGGGTCGTCAATCAACCACAGTCTATTCGGGTCAGGGAGCCGACATTGTTGTGAAATCATGGCGTGAAGAAAAACGCCGTCCACTTGATTGGGTATCGCGCTCCCTTGTGAGAGGCAGTTCGAAGAAGTAATCATGGTCGAAGTTTTTGATCGAAGAGATGTATGGGTCGGACCGAAGCCGACCGCTAGATTACGAACCAGGCGTGATCGTCGATGCGGAGAAGCAGGCAGACCTAAGAGGACGAAAGAGAAAAACTTTTTTAAGTGAAATGAGAAGTGTGCTCAAAAAGAATTTGACAGGCCGACATTGATAGAGATGTCCGATAAGCGCCGAGTTAATCAGGCATTGAAACTAGTTGCCATCGCAGCTGGTGGCCACCGCAAGCGAACTCCTCAACTATTCATTTGGGTCTATCCACTCCAATATGCCTCGATAATCCTCAACCAACCAATCTAATCCCATGCCAGCTTCTCGAGGGCGTCATCGAGCTCTCTAACAAAGCCCTGCCCATCCCCGGCCAGCGGGTTTGATCTGGTTTGGAGAAGAATCGCAATCGCTGTCCTAAATTGCCCTTGCAGCCAAGGTAAAGCTTGCCCCATCGGTCAGTCGATCACTAGTCAGAGGTCAATGTCCTAGGCAGGCGCCGCGGGCATTGGGTCTTGAACCAAAACTGTTCTCCGTGTCAGTAGTAATGAGACGTTCTGAATTCCTATCCTTCACGCAGAGTTCGGGCAGAACAGAGCAGCCATTTCCGCGGGCCCCCACCCCCCGTCCCAGCTAACGAGCTGACACAAGCCCAGAGAGAGTGATAACCGTGAAAACGACGGTAAAGGGATTGGTGTGTGCGGTCTGTGTTGTGGTTCTGAGCTCCTCTGCAGCGTTATTGACTGGCTGCGCAGGATTGGTTAGCAGCGCCAACAGCACTGATAATCCGCCATCGAGTCTGGTCATCACTAACGTACAGACCGGGTTGGTTACAACCGCTAGCTCTCAGGTCATTTGGGCAACAAATGTCCCTGCCGACTCCTCGGTCGATTATGGAACCACCACTGCCTACGGAAATAGTACGCCCGTTGATCCGGGAATGGTAACGAGCCACCAGGTGACGCTTTCTAATTTGGCTGCCGGCACGACCTACTACTTCCAAGTCAATTCGACGGACTCCAAAGGCAACCACGGGCACGGTGGCAACAAGTTCCTGACAGCTGGTTTCAGCCTTTCCGGCACGATCAATCCTGCAACGGGAGGAAGCGGATCAACGTTGACACTGAGTGGGAAGGCAAGCGCTACGACCACGGCAGATAGTTCAGGGAATTACACATTTGCCGGATTAGCGAACGGGACGTACACGATTGTTCCGAGTCACGCAGGTTATACCTTCACTCCAAGCAGTCAAAGTTCGCCGGTCAATGGGGTTAACGTTACCGGAGTGAACTTCACAGATAGTGCGGCAGCAGTGGCGCCGACGATCACGACGCAGCCAGTGAACCAGACGGTGACGGCGGGACAGACAGCGACGTTCACGGTGGTGGCGGCGGGGACAGCGCCGCTCGCTTACCAGTGGCAGAAGAACGGGGCGAACATCGCGGGGGCGACAGGGACGAGTTATACGACACCGGCAACGGCGACGACCGACAGCGGATCGACGTTCGACGTGGTGGTGAGCAATACGGCAGGGACCATCACGAGCGCGGCGGCGACGCTGACGGTGAATGCGGCAGCGGTAGCGCCGACGATCACAACGCAGCCAGTGAATCAGACGGTGACGGCGGGGCAGACGGCGACGTTCACGGTAGTGGCGGCGGGGACAGCGCCGCTCGCTACCAGTGGCAGAAGAACGGGGCGAACATCGCGGGGGCGACAGGCAGCGAGCTATACGACACCAGCAACGGCGACGACGGACAGCGGATCGACGTTCGCTGTGGTGGTTAGCAACACGGCGGGAACGGCGACGAGCGCGGCGGCGACACTGACGGTGAATGCGGCGGCGGTGGCGCCGACGATCACGACGCAGCCAGTGAATCAGACGGTGACGGCGGGGCAGACGGCGACGTTCACGGTAGTGGCGGCGGGGACAGCGCCGCTCAGCTTACCAGTGGCAGAAGAACGGGGCGAACATCGCGGGGGCAACATCGGACGAGTTATACGACACCGGCGACGGCCACGTCAGACAGCGGATCGACGTTCCGCGTGGTGGTGACGAACACGGCAGGGACGGTGACGAGCGCGGCGGCGACACTGACGGTGAATGCGGCGGCAGTAGCGCCGACGATCACGACGCAGCCAGTAAATCAGACGGTGACTGCGGGGCAGACAGCGACGTTCACGGTGGTGGCGGCGGGGACAGCGCCGCTCAGCTACCAGTGGCAGAAGAACGGGGCGAACATCGCGGGGGCAACGGCAGCGAGCTATACGACACCAGCAACGGCGACGTCAGACAGCGGATCGACGTTCGCGGTGGTGGTGAGCAACACGGCGGGGACCATCACGAGCGCGGCGGCGACGCTGACAGTGAATGCGGCAGCGGTGGCGCCGACGATCACGACGCAGCCGGTGAATCAGACGGTGACGGCGGGGCAGACGGCGACGTTCACGGTGGTGGCGGCGGGGACAGCGCCGCTCGGTTACCAGTGGCAGAAGAACGGCGCGAACATCGCGGGGGCCACTTCAGCGAGTTATACGACGCCGGCAACGGCGACGACGGACAGCGGATCGACGTTCGCGCGTGGTGGTGAGCAATACGGCAGGGACCATCACGAGCGCGGCGGCGACACTGACGGTGAATGCGGCAGCGGTAGCGCCGACGATCACGACGCAGCCAGTGAACCAGACGGTGACGGCGGGGCAGACGGCGACGTTCACGGTAGTGGCGGCGGGGACAGCGCCGCTCGCTTACCAGTGGCAGAAGAACGGGGTGAACATCGCAGGAGCGACAGGGACAAGTTATACGACACCGGCAACGGCGACCACGGATAGCGGATCGACGTTCCGCGTGGTGGTTAGCAACACGGCAGGGACCATCACGAGCGCGGCGGCGACGCTGACGGTGAATGCGGCGGCAGTAGCGCCGACGATCACGACGCAGCCAGTGAACCAGACGGTGACCGCGGGACAGACCGCGACGTTCACGGTAGTGGCGGCGGGGACAGCGCCGCTCGCTTACCAGTGGCAGAAGAACGGGGTGAATATCGCGGGGGCAACGGCAACGAGCTATACGACACCAGCGACGACGACGACCGACAGCGGATCGACGTTCGCACGTGGTGGTGAGCAACACGGCAGGGACCATCACGAGCGCGGCGGCGACACTGACGGTGAATGCGGCAGCGGTAGCGCCGACGATCACGACGCAGCCAGTGAATCAGACGGTGACTGCGGGACAGACAGCGACGTTCACGGTAGTGGCGGCGGGGACAGCGCCGCTCGCTTACCAGTGGCAGAAGAACGGGGTGAACATCGCGGGAGCGACGGCGACGAGCTACACGACGCCGGTGACGACGACGGCGGACAGCGGATCGACGTTCCGCGTGGTGGTAAGCAACACGGCGGGACGGTCGACGAGCGCGGCGGCGACACTGACGGTGAATGCGGCGGCGGTAGCGCCGACGATCACGACGCAGCCAGTGAATCAGACGGTGACCGCGGGACAGACGGCGACGTTCACGGTGGTGGCGGCAGGGACAGCGCCGCTCGCTTACCAGTGGCAGAAGAACGGAGTGAACATCGCGGGAGCGACGGCAACGAGCTACACGCACGCCGGTGACGACGACGGCGGACAGCGGATCGACGTTCCGCGTGGTGGTAAGCAACACAGCGGGGACGGTGACGAGCGCGCAGCAACACTGACGGTGAATGCGGCGGCGGTAGCGCCGACGATCACGACGCAGCCAGTGAACCAGACGGTGACCGCGGGGCAGACAGCGACGTTCACGGTCAGTGGCGGCAGGGACGGCGCCGCTCGCTTACCAGTGGCAGAAGAACGGAGTGAACATCGCAGGAGCGACGGCAACGAGCTATACACGCCGGTGACGACGACGGCGGACAGCGGATCGACGTTCCGCGTGGTGGTAAGCAACACGGCGGGACGATGACGAGCGCGCAGCAACGCTGACGGTGAATGCGGTAGTGGACACGACGCCACCGACGGTACCGACAGGACTGACGGCGGCGGCGGCATCTTCCTCACAGATCAATTTGTCGTGGACGGCCTCAACCGATAACGTTGGAGTGACAGGCTACAAAGTGTTCCGCGGCGGCACGCAAGTCGGAACGAGCGCCAGCACGTCCTATTCGGATGCGGGATTAACGGCCTCTACCGCCTACACCTACACGGTGGCTGCGTATGACGCGGCCGGCAATACCTCAGGGCAATCAACGAGTGCGTCGGCGACTACACTTGCTTCATCAGGTGGCGGTGGACTCCCGTCAGCGCTCGGGTGGTATCAGATTCCGAATACCACTTATGCTCCGCTGTGTCCCAGCGGGCAACAGGGCAGTTGCCAGGCTGTCGTAAACGCATGGAACAGCGGTGTAGCTGACACGAAGCGCAATCGCTTGGAGTTCATGGGCGGGGGTCACACAGACTACTCGGGCAATGAGATTTATGCCCTGGACCTGAACACCTTGACGATGAATAGGATCACCAACCCCGATTCAGTGAATACGAACAGCACCGACGCCGACCCTTCGGGCAACCCGAACTCCCGTCATACCTACGGTGGATTGAGTTACATACCCAGCACCGACCAGATATATATGCACGGGGGAGCGCTCTATTCGACAGGCTTCGGCGCCGTATCTACATGGCTTTTCACTCTTCCGAGCCTGACGTGGAAACAGCAAGACCCGGTGAACGGCACTGCGGTTACGTCGAGTTGCTGCAACTACATCACGTTCGGGGACTACGACCCGCAGAGCGACTTGGTGTGGTACACGGATTCCGCTTTTCTGTGGACTTATAACGCGCATACGAATACGCAAGCGCGGTTATCGTCGGTGGGATTCTTGAGTGACCATCAGACATGTGTCGTAGATTATTTGGACCGCGATTTCTTTTGTTTTGGTGACAGCGTAGTAGGTAGGGCAGACATGAAGGCGGCGACCCCTACAATTACAGACATCACCTCGCAGACTTCAGGCTGCTCGACGCTGGTTAACCCTAACACTAACCCATATCCAGGAGCAGCCTACGACCCCGTGCAAAAGAAGATTGTCGCCTGGATTGGGGGGAGCTCCGTAATCCTCTTTGACCCGATTGCGTTAACTTGCACAACGGTATCGACGTTCACGGGAGGACCGGGTGCCGCGCAAGGAAATGGAACCCACGGGCGTTGGCGGTACTTCCCGGGGCTAGGAGTCTTTGCGCTCGTCAACGCTTACAACCAGAACGCTTGGGTTTTGCGGATGACGGCGGCTTCGGGAACTGGTGGAACTCCTGGACCAGTAATTTCCGGAGCAAGCGTCAGCTCCATCACGACGACTTCCGCGGTGGTCTCCTGGACGACGGACGTTACCTCAACGTCTCAGGTTGAATACGGAACAACGACTTCCTACGGAAGCCTGACGACGCTGAATGCAACCTTAGTCACAAGCCATTCGCAGACCCTGAGCGGTCTGACCGCCGGCACCGCCTATCACTACCGCCTGCATTCCAAGAATGCCAGCGGTGTCGAAACGGTGAGCGGCGACGCGGTCTTCTCGACCAGCAGCTCCACGGACTCGACGCCACCGACGGTTTCCATCACCAGCCCGGCAGCCGGAGCGAGCGTTTCGGGAACTGTGACGGTCACAGGAAGCGCATCTGACAACGTGGGGGTAACCAGCGTGCAGTTCATGTTGGACGGAGCAAATCTTGGAAGCGCGGACACTGCGACTCCCTACCAAGTGGGTTGGGATTCGACGACAGCGAGCAACGGGACGCACACTCTTACCGCAAAAGCGATGGATGCCGCGGGAAACGTTGGCAACGCTGTTGCTGTGAGTGTCACCGTAGCAAATTCCGGTACGACTCCGTCGGCCTTGCAGGATTTCCAGACCCGCTGTGCCGCTGCAGGAGTGATCGTCTGTCAAGGATTCGATGATGCAGCAGGCATTCCGAAGGCAAACAATACCGGCTCCGGCTCATCTGGGGCAGAGCCAGCCAACGATGGAGCCACGTATCCTACACAAGACACGTCCATCGCCGCTTCAGGCACAGGCTCATTGCGGTTCGACATTCCAGTGCCGTCAGGCCCCGCTAACCCAGATGGATACTGGAGGCAGTTGACCCAAGCCAACTTGAGTGCCGGACCAGCCACGGCACAGCTATTTGGGCAGAGCTCCACCTTCTACGTGCAGTTCCGGCAGCGCATGACTTCCCCATATATCACGAATACTTGGGGGGGCGGTACGAACTGGAAGCAGGTTATTTTTGCGGTAGACAATTCGAGCTGTGGAGCGCAAGAAATTACCACGGTCAATATTGATAACAAGGGGTTTCCGGAGACGTACAGCGATTGCGGCGCAGAGGCTTTCATCGTGGACCTTGGCAATGGAGACTTTCTGCTAGAGCAAGGAGACACATCCTCTACCGGCTACAACTGCCACTATCAGGCTCCCCTGGTGGCGCCCAGCAACTGCTTCTTGTACCAACCGAATGTTTGGATGACGTTCACGTACAAGATACAGGTTGGAACCTGGGGATCAGCCAACAGCACAATTCAAGCATGGGCTACCGTGAACGGACAAGGCTATGCCGGCCACGAATGGGCCAATATGCCGAATCAAGTTCTGAACCTAGACGGTGGGAGCGTTGCGCCTGGTTTCAACACCGTCTATCTAGTGCCCTACTGGACTGGTGGCTACACGGGAGCTTCCGGCCCGGCCACGACTTGGTACGATGAATTAATTATCTCCACCCAGCCTATCGCCGCTCCAAACAATTGACCTATTCGAAGTGACCTGCGCCCTGGGTCAGCACAGGAGATCATAAGAGGCCCTCAGACCCAGAATTAGAGACTTCGCTCGGCAGAGCATCCGGCACGGAGCCGAGCGAAGAGAGTTGCGCGAACTCAGCCGGGGTCGGATACCCCAGACTGCGGTGCGGCCTCTCTTCATTGCATCCCTTCTGCCACTTAGAAGAACGTTCTAAACTGTCGCAACGTCCTAGTTCTGACTAAGGACTTCGACCAGTTCATTGCCGAGCCTCTCCGTGAAAACGGAAGCGCCCTGGGCATTTAGATGAAACCCGTCCGAGAAATACGCGGTTGGCATCTCGCCTCCACGGAATGGGATCAGCACGACAATGCCGCTGCCTGCCGCAGCTGTACGAAGAGATCCCTGGACATCATTGAAATCACGAACAGGGGGGAGGACAAAGATGAATTTGGTCCCGTTGTTCTTGCAGAGTCCTTGTAACTCTTGGAGCCGCCTCAAGCTCTGCTGCATGACCACCTCATCAGGTGGGAGTGGGGCAGCTTTCTCAGGTAAGTACGCCGTCAGGCGGTCGACTTTCGGCATCAACTCCCCGAGTAGCCAGTTACGAATCAGCGAACGCGTCCCCAGCCACGCACTCCAATTTGCAAAGAAAAGGTTGCTAGCCATCGTGGTGTCCAACTGCGCTTCCCTTTTGACCCGGAGTATGTCTCGCTCCTGCATCATGTAGTACGCGAAGTATTCGCCGTTAATGCCATGTGAAGTTAATTGCCTTGGCGTTAGGCAGAGGGCGAGGGCTGCAGGATGCGAGCCTTCTGCAAAAAAACGTCGGAGTCCAAAATACCAATCGAGGTACTGGGTATTCTCGATTCCCAAAACTGCGGAGTGATACCTGGGCGCCATTTCCTTGTGAAGCTTGCCCGGCTCAACACCCTGAACCAAGAGGGAATTCCCAACCAAAAGGAACGTTTTTGCGCCGTCGCCGGTGATCGGCTGCAACTCAAGGGCTGCTCGCTTGTCGTTTTCGATGCGTATCTGCACTCTGCTCATGTGTGTGAATTCAGCTCGCGTCACTAGTTCCAGCGCGCCGCAATAAAATATCAGCAGAGCAAGAAGAAGCGCCATTCCTTGCGTTGCATTCGGCATCTCAGAAGCGGAAGTAGATGAAGGCATTTTCTTGGTTTGCTCCGAAAAGAGTAATGAAGACACAGATTGCGACACCCGTGACGATTCGCAGCATCAGCGGCCGCGCTCCCAGTACATATTCGCCGTTCGAGGCCTCCAGTTGCAGGTCAATTAAGAAGAGCATTAACGCATAAAGCGCAAGAAACTGAAGCGCCACACCATAGATTGGCACCCACTGCCAGGTCCCCGCGCCCAGAATCTGCATGTACGCCCCACGAATGGAGGGAATCCGGAAAAACACCCACGCCAAGCAGACGAGATTGAAAATAATGATGCGCCGGACCCATTTGCCCAGGAAACTGGATGAGGTGGTCACTTCACGCTTACCCGCGATCAGTCGTTCGATCGCAAGCCCCCCGCCGTGAATGCCGCCCCACACCACAAAAGTCCAATTGGCTCCATGCCAAAGGCCACCGAGTAGCATCGTCAGCATTAAATTGAAGTAAGTCCGCACATTACCCAAACGGTTTCCGCCAAGCGGAATGTAGAGATAGTCTCGCAGCCAAGTACTTAGACTAATATGCCACCGACGCCAGAAATCTTGCAGACTCTCGGCGAGATAGGGCTGGCGAAAGTTCACCATGAAATGAAAACCCATGAGCTGTGCGCTGCCCCGCGCGATGCTGCTGTACCCGCTAAAGTCCCCGTAAATCTGCCACGCAAAAGCGTACGTTCCAAGGAGGAGGACCATCAAATTAGGCCCGCCGAGCCTTCCATCAAAAGCGGCGTTTGCAATCAACGCACAATTATCGGCAACTACGACCTTTCGGAAGAGCCCCTCTAAAATCAGAAGGAGTCCGTCAAAGGCATTATTTGCATTCCACGGCCGTGGCCTCTGCACTTGTGGCAAGAGATGAGAAGGGCGTTGAATGGGTCCAGCAATCAAATGGGGGAATAGACTGATAAATAGCGCATAATCCACCAACGAATCGGCGGGCTCAAGCTTTCGGTGATATACATCGACAATGTAGGCGACTTCCTGAAAAGTATAGAAAGAGATCCCCGGCGGCAAAATGATGCGCCAAATCCCGACAGGGATCGTTTTCAACCCCAGAGCCGAGGCGACATGCGCGAACGAACCTACAAAAAAATTAAAATATTTGAAAACTCCTAGAAACGCGAAGTTGAGCACTAGCGAGAAAATCAGCAGCGACTTGCGGTGCCTCTCATTTGTGGAAGCGCCGATTGCTCGGGCCACAAAAAAATCCACCAAAGTCGAGGCGGCCATCAAGAAGAGAAAGCGCCAATCCCACCATCCGTAAAAAAAATAGCTGGCCGCGAGAAGGAAGTAATTCTGAGAACGGAAAGGCAGGCGCCAGTAAAGAAGCGCGACGAGAGTCAAGAAAACTACATAGGCTGTAGAATCAAAGAACATTAGTCTTCGATTAAAACCTTGTTGACCTGCGCCACTTTCACTTAACTGCTCCTTCTTCGTATTTGGGTAAAACAGTAATCTAGTCTTAGCCCAACAGTACGCACAAAATGGAACGTATGTGCGAGGATCTCAAACTCTACTAACCGGGATTACGGAAATCCTCGAGGCGCCGGGACTCCGCCCCGCGCGGTCTTCAAGTTTCCGTTTTGGGGCGAGTGCTTACCTGGAGTCTCGCGTCCCTAAGACGCTGTAACGCACTCTCACGGGATTGTGTGTGAGGTCAATAGGTCACAATCCCGTGCTACCAAGCTTCTGACCACGGTTCCAGGATGCTCTCAAGTCTATGGTTCCACTATGCGGTTAAGCAATTACCATGCCTTGGAATTCGCCGTAAATGACTATAAATAAAAGAGTTATAGGGCTTCCAAGAGGCGCTGCCAAGAAACTACGCCGTCCAACGGAAATAACCGGAACATTTTTTCTGCTCCCCGTCACGTGCTGCCGTTTTCACAGGAGTTCGCCGCGCCAGCGCACCGACCCTTTCGCCTAATCGCAAGTAGTGAGTTGGGAACCGTTCTGGAGATGAGGATTCGGTCGCAAGGGGAGCCGCAGGAATCCGAAATCTTTATATTCGACGTATTATGCGAGGTTGCTTCTTCACGCGATTAGGCACGTGGGCCATGTTCTTGCATCGTTCTAGCTGATGTATGATCATAAATCTGTGGTTTCTTCAGCCAGAAAATTACGAACAAATCCATCAGGGGCGAGGCTATTGATAGTATTCCTGACTTTGCTGGCCTGTTTACTCTTCGACTCTTTGAAGGGAATGAGTGACAGGATCTTCTATCGAGAGGCACTCGGCAGAGAAGGCTCTCCGAGCGCGGCGAAGACCGCGGGAGCGACACTGATAGAATCCAGAGATGCTGGCCAGGAACTGCGTAGCTTTGAAGAACGATGCAATGCGTCGGGCGTGCTGGTCTGTCGGGGTTTTGACAGCCCGGATGAGTATCGGCCGGCCAAGTATCCTAGTCCTGGGTTGTACCCGGCCTGGGATGGCGCCATTCGCGGGGTAAGAGACACATCTATCAAGGCTTCGGGTGCCGCTTCGCTACGCTTTGAGGTCCCGTCGCACTCTGCAGCTAATGCGTCGGGTTATTGGAAACAGCCCATGGGAAAGGAGTTTCGCGAGGGATCGACTTTTTATGTCCAGTTCCGACAGCGTTTTTCAAAAGAAATGCTTAAGAACAATTGGGGAGGTACGACCTGGAAACAGGTCATTTTTCACAATGAAGCAGCAACTTGCGGGGCGGTTGAACTAACGACAGTTCAATATTACAGTGCCGGATTTCCGACGATGTACACGAATTGTGGAGGGCGCCCACTATATTCGAACAACGGACAACCCCCAACAAAACTTGAGCAGGGCGACTACAATTGCTGGTACGGTCAGTACAACCAGAAGGATTGCTTTTTCTATCCAGCAGAGGACTGGATCACTTTCTACTACCAGATCTCGATAGGGCATTGGGGAAAACCCGACTCTACCGTCAACGCCTGGGTCGCCCTCGATGGAAAGCCTTATAAGCAATGGATTCAAATGCCCAACTTTGTGCTGGATAGGGATCGCCCGGAGGAAGGCTACGACACCGTGACATTGCTTACCTACATGACCGCGAAAAGCGTGCAGACCGAGCATGCGGTGGCGTATACCTGGTACGACGATTTGATTATATCTGCAAACTCCATTTCGCCCCCGAGGATTTCCAGCGGCAAGGAGTCCTCCGCTTCAACGCCACACTAACCTAGGCTCAAGCGTTTCGTTACCAGCCACACTTGTAAACTCTCCAGTTGGAGAGAGTGTTCAAATTCAGTGGTGAAGCTACTGACGAGAATTAGAAAGGTTTGCCGTCGAGGTATACGCGGCACCAGATTTCGAGGGCGAGCAAGGCAAAGATGTGATCGGAGTAGTCGCTCCGTTGTTCTTCGTGGGCTTTGACTAGTTGGTGGATCGCGGGCCATTGGAATAGACCTCTCCGACCCACCTGTTGCTCAGACAGGAGCTCACGCACAAGTGGCTGAAGATCTTTCCGGAGCCACCCGCCCACAGGCGCACCGAAGCCACGTTTCTTGCGAGTTGTTACTTCCCTGGGTAGCCAGGGCCCGACAGCCTTTTTCAGCAAGTACTTCAGAGAAAATCCTCGAACCTTCAGATGAGAAGGCATACGGCTGGCTAGTTCAACCAGTTGGTAGTCCACGAGCGGCGCACGGCACTCCACGGAGGCCGCCATACTCATGCGGTCCGTGAGCGCCAACAGGTCGTCAGGGAGGGAGGTTTTCAGGTCCACGTAGATGGTACGGTTCAACGCATCGGAATCTGGACAATCCTTGAAATAGCGCTGGAGAGCACCCGTTGCGAACTCAGTTCCATCCGTTCCATTCCGCAAATTTGCTGCCAGGACCTCATCCTGCATTTGCGGCGAGAACAAAGTCACGTAGCTCATGTAGCGTGTAACGGGATCGGTATCCGCTGACCTCGTGAATGCTGCCGCATAACGGGCATAGTCTTTCCAAGCCGAGGTTCGATCCTGAGGAATTCTCCGGAGCAACGCAGGAATGAAGGTTCGCCGCATAAATCCGGGGAGAATCCCATACCAGCGCCGCATGCTCTCTCCGAGATATCTCCGGTATCCTCCAAACAGTTCGTCCCCGCCGACACCCGAGAGAATTACCGTCACACTCTCGCGAGCGAGACGCGATACAAGATAGGTCGTTAAACAGGCCGAATCCGAAATGGGTTCATCAAGATGCCAGATCAATTTTGGCAAGAGTTCGCTGACTTCCGGGCGAACGACAATTTCGTGGTGTTCGGTAGCAAACTGCTGAGCAACAAGCTTGGCGTAGGGCAACTCATTATAGTAGTTCTGGTCACCGCCATACCCAATGGAGTACGTTTTGACGGTACGGCCGGTGAGGCGCGCCATCGCGGAGACGATTAAGCTAGAATCGACACCTCCGCTCAAGAACGCACCAAGAGGAACATCGCTTACCAGCTGGGCCTTGATAGTTTCCAGTAGCTTTTCACGGACTAATTCAATCCATTCTTCTTCCGAACGCTCTTCTGTCTGACCGTCTGGCACGTTCCAGTATTCTTGCGTGCTTATGAGGCCCTTTTCCGCCACAAGATAATGGCCGGGCAAGAGCTTCTCAATTCCATCGAGAATTGAAAGCGGAGCAGGCACATAGCCAAGGGCCAGGTATTCCTGCAGTGCATTCAAGTTCAGACGTCTCGGGACATCCTCCGCCTTGAGGATCGACTTCAATTCTGAAGCGAACAAAAGACGCCGCGATTCGCACCTGAAGTAGAGGGGTTTCTCCCCGAGTCGATCTCTTCCCAAGACAAGGCGTTCCCGTTTGGTGTCCCATAGTGCCAGTCCGAACATCCCCCTGAGGAACTTAAAGAAATCAACTCCTTCATCTTCATACAAATGAACAATGACTTCAGTGTCGGAATTAGTTCGGAAGCGATGCCCCTTTTTCTCCAGACTAGCTCGCAGTTCGCGGTAGTTGTAAATCTCGCCATTCATCACGAGCCAAACGGAATTATCTTCATTGGTCATCGGCTGATGACCTCCGGCCACGTCGATGATGCTTAATCGCCGCATCCCGAGGCCAATTCCACGGCCCTCGTATTGCCCGGAGTCGTCTGGCCCTCTGTGTTCAATGACACCGCCCATGAGCGCGAGAGTCGGCGCGAGCGGGATTCCCCGCTTTTCCAGGTCCATCACTCCATAAATTCCACACATAACCAGCGTTCCTCTTCGACGGGATACAGTGCTTGCCCTAGCCTAAGGCTGTGGGCGCCGACGTTCGCGCACTCGATTCTGAGGCGCCGGAGGCTTGTTCCCCCGGCTGCCAGCCTTTACCCAAGAGACGCGCCAATCTGCCCCGAATGGTGTTGTTAAAGAGCAGATATGTGACGCGCGTATAGACCTTGTCCGTCCACTTCATTTTGTATTCCTCACACCTGCCCATGAAATCGTACCAGCGCGTCTGTTTCTGGTAGAGACGGGCAAAGGCAAAGTACTTCAAAACGTGTCCCGGCGACATATCGCGAAACGGTGAGCGATAACTTTCCTTCAGGTCAAGGAAGACACCGTTGTGCAGAAGGCCCAATATGTACGCGATGGGATTTCCGTCCAGGAACAGCACATGGCCGCTGAACCAGCCATTCTCCGCGGCTCTGGTAGCAAGCGCTGAATGAAATGCTTCGTGAACCGGATTTGAAGCGATGGCAGTTCCGCTCACGGACTTCCAGGAATCAGTCTCAATTGATTTGGCGGCATCATTGAATTCACGCACATCTTGCGGCAAGACGTATTCCCGGTAAGTCAATTCACCTCGTTCTCTGAGCCGTTTCTCTCCATTACGCATGGTTGACCGAAGTTTCTTCGGGAGTGCGGCAAAATGGCTCTCCCAATTCTCCTGAAACGGTATATAGGGGGAGGTAACGCGCTCGAGCACCAGGCTGCGCCAATTCCTGCGCCGCGCGGTCTCCAAGAGAAGAGATTCGTGGGCGCTCCCTTGAACAACAGTTACGCTGAATGTGTCCCACTCGCCCAATCCCTGTCTGAGACCATTCAGCAAGGCAAAGAGCAAGTCCGGTTGAGGATCTCGGAACAAGAAACCTGTTCTGCCCGAATAGAGCTCGGAGACCGGCTCAAGACTCCTACATGAGATTGCGCGTATGCTGCGCCGAAAGGTTCGGAGTGGCATCAAACCGACGATTTCCTTGTCCTTCCAGAGAACCATGACCGTTGGCGCCTCGGTTTGGACATGGCTTTCCCAAAGAGAGACTGCCCACTCATAGGAATTGGTCAGATCGAGCTGTTCGACAGTCCCAGAATTCTCTAATACAAGTTGATTCCAGGAGTCGCGCAGCTGCAGGATCTCTTCCGGAGAGCGCAGTATTTCAATCCTCAATGGTGCCTCTGAATTCATCTCTTATCGCGACATACTCCACTCGTGTGTGTCCACTTATCCGCGGGCTAGCGGGGCACGGCTTCGCTGTTTCTTAGGGCCACGGCATCGACATAAGTTTTGATACGTCTGGCGATTTCCCTGATCTTCGCTGAATCGAGCTGGGCATGAACTGGAAGCAAAAGCAACTGCTCCGAGAAGCGCTCAGCATCTCTCCGTGCTTGATCATTTTGGCCTTCGAGTAAAGGATGAAGCATCTCGCCGAAGGTGAAGAGTGGGACGCCCAATGCCCGCAGTTGCCTATCGTGGAGTCTACGGTCCACCATGAGTATCGGGAATGCCCAGGGAGAAACGCCCAGAGGCAAATCTGGAAAGACTCGCCTCAGGACAGGGCCATCCTGGATTTCCTCTGAGAACAAGCAATAATTGCGCCGCCTAGCGGCAATATTCTCATCCCAGTCGTTAGATTCGACCAGGTGACGGCAAAGACCTGGCATACCCGAATTCGCCAAGTCTTCCCGAAAAAGATAGGGATCGTCCACGAGTGCCGCATGTGACACAGCGGAGGGTCTTGATTGCCGACGGTTCACGCGCCAACGCTCAGTTTTTAGCAAAAAATTGCTTGCCGGATTCCCGGGAGAATTCTCTAGCATTTGTTCAAAGAGACGCTTCGCCAGAGTCACTTGCGCTCGCCAGGAAACTCTACCCGTCCCTGGCATTTCGGGAAACTGCTTGAGATTGATTCCTAGACCGCCGCCGGCCAAACTCGGAGCAAACTTGTAAAAGCTGAAGAGTGAGAAATCTCCACCGTGACCAATATACGAGCCTGCGCTTTGAGTCAGGAAGGAATGTGCGCAATCTTCAACAATGCAGCAGCCGAATTCGTCTCTGAGTTTGAGAAATGGTTCAAGTTCCGTCATGAAACCGAAATAATGGATAACGACAATTGCAGCGACGTCATGCGACACCCTGCGACGAACGTCCTCCATATCAGGACGGAAATCCGGCAGGATTCGATAAAAGCTTGCGTTGAATCCGGCTCGCGGAACTGGTTCGATCAGGGCGGTGCAATGAAATGCCGGCAAGAGAATCTTGCGCCGTTCGCAACCGCGTAGCGAGCTAAGCAATTGATAAAACGCAGCACGCGCGTTGTACGTGAGGCGCAATTTGCCGGGTGTATAGAATTCGCGTAGGTTGCTACTGCGCCGAAGATGCACATCGGCGAAGCGCAGCGATGGATGCGGGGAGACAGTCATTGTCTTCAGGTGGAAACCTTCATTGTGTATCGTTTGCTTACTTCATCAAGCAAGACCGCCAATAAGGATGAATGAGTTTCCCGCGCAAAAACCCGAATCGCTGACAGGTTTCCTAGGGGAGCGGAACCGCTCTGGATCTGGCCAAGAAATTCGATCAAGCCCTTGCGAATCTCTTCCGCCGATTCCAATGTTGCAATCGTGCCGGTACCAACCGCGCGCAAAGTTCCCGCTGTGTCGCCGTCCGAGTCCACCATTGCGAATATTGGTCTGCGGGCGCGGAGATATTCATAAAGCTTGGCGGGAATTGCGGGATTTGAAGTGTAGCCCTGGAATATCAACAATCCATCTGCAAGAAGCATTTCTCTCAGAGCATCGCGGTAGGGAATTGCTGGTTCCAGTTTCACGATTTCTTCAAGGCCTTGGGCCCGCACCATGGCCTGATAACGCTCCACAGAGCCGCTCGCTCGAAGGGTAACGACGACCCGGGCTGGATTCAACATACCGGAAGACTTCAGGTCCGCCAAGGCCCCGAAAAATGCGCTCGGATCCCTGTCTGGCGTCGGATAGAGGGACCCACTGTGGAGCAGCCGCAAGGGCCCACCTTCGCGCTTGCTGTTGCTAAGTTCAGATTCGACTTTGGCGAAGCTCTCTTCGTCGTAGCCGTTGGGGATGACAGCCCAGTGATCGCTGGGAAGCTGGGAGTAGCGCTCCGCATGGAGTATTCTTGAGCCAGGTGTAACAACAACAGTCCGAGAACTGTGCAGGATTGAACGGCTCTCAATCGCCCTGCGGGCTTTCCACAAATGCTTGTCGATCGGGTAGAGAACACCCGTACGCGGGTCCACTTCCGTTAGGGGATCTCTTAAGTCTGTAACGAGAGGAATGCGAGTCAGCCGATGTAAGATGTAGCCAATCCACAGTGCGCTCGCTGTGGGATAGGTCACCCAGATTATCTGAGGCTTATATTTTCGTATCACCCGCAATCCCGCGGGGACTCCACCAGCGATCCAACTGACCCACCGGTCGGGGAGCGCAGCCCAAGACGGGTAGCGGCCTTTAATCGCTAAATGCCTCGCCGCGTCGAGCGCCAATGCCCGGTAGACTGGCACGTTGGGCGGAATATCCCCCAACTGGTCTGTCCCCACTTCCTGATAGGCGCGCGGATTCGCACTCAGAATAATGGGATTCCAACCATGATCAGGGAGGTGGCGGGCAAAATTCAAAGTTCGCAGAGACCCACTGCTACCCTTACACGGAGGAAAATGATAAGCGATCATCAAGACACGCTTTGGAACAGTTGGCGACATGAAATCCTTAGTTCAAGACAGATCTCTATTTGAAAGCTTTCTGCCTACCGGCCGTTACAGTGATCGAGCACTGACTTGAGGCTTCCCAGTGGATGCTCAGGCGTGGCTCGGCCAGCGAACGCCAATCTTTCGGGGCGGACAACTCAATCTCTCTTACCTCTGGTGACATTTATATGGAAAGTAACCCTCCCAAATGCCCGCGAAAGGAATGCAACCCTGGACACCCGGCACGATGGGTTACAGGCGCTCACCTAAATCGTCCTACAAGCTGCTTAAGAGGCTTAGTCCACGAACTTCGATAACAATTGATGTGGTAGAGAGTTCTAATTTCTTCCGTCCATCTTGTGTGCCAATCCATGACGCGCCCATAGAATTCCACGACACGCACCTTTTGTTCGGCAAACAAAAAGCGCAAAGCATCCTCGCGCATTAGAAGTGCTGGAGATATCTCGCCAAGTTCCTCGGCGTAAGTTGTCTTTAGCAGTATGAGCATCCCGTCGCGCACCAAGCAGAGATCACTCGCTGCGATTTTTCCATCGACAAGGAACTGAAAAATAAACCCCTCACCTCGCTCACAAAAGTGTTCAAACACCTCACGATAGAACCGGCCCTGCACATTGTCCTCGACTACAGCCGTGCCACCGGATGCTTTCCAGCTGCTAGACTCCAAACGGCCATATTCATGAATTGCAGCCGCGACTTCCTCAGGTCGGCGCCGAACGATAAGCTCACTGCTGAAGCCAAGCTCTTGCAGGCGCCTTCGCCTCCGGGCCAGATTGTATTTGAATTTTCCTGCGCGCTTCTTCCAGTAATTTTCAAAGCTCCCCGATAAGGTAATCCGCGCGGTATTTATATAATCTAGCCGCTCCAACCCGGTGCGATCTTGTTCGAGCTCAATCGATGCATAGTCTGGATCTTGCTGCAAAACGCTGAACTGCATCGCAAATCCGGGCAAAGCGCGGGCCAGCATCCGAATCTGTTTTACGCCGGAACAGGGTTGCTCCAATACGAATAGGCCGATCGGCGCCTGGGAAGGCTGAAAAGTCTCCCAGAGTCCCGGGCTCTTTCGTACGACGACTGCGGCGCCGCTCCCCGAAGTATCTTCGTTGATACAAAGTAGCGCTTTCCCGTCATCAAAATTGCGCAGGAGTGGAGCAACGAAGCCCGAGTCCAAAAGGATATGATTACCGCGCGCTCGGTTGATTGCATCCCATGTCTTGTTCAATGCGGGAAAGCACTGTGCCGCGGGTTGAAATCGCCAAGTCATAGATTTCTCGAATTGGCTGTAACAGATGTCCGTTCGATCGTAGTGAGCACGCCTCCCCCGGCGCCGGGCGACTGTGCAGGTGTCAATCGAGCTTTTCCTTCAGTGACGAAAACCTCCGCGGGAATTGGGTGGCTAAGGAATCCGACTGGACTTGCACTGAGCCCATATGCGCCCGATTGGAAAACGCCGAACAGATCGCCAATTTCTGCGCGCGGCAAGGTCACGTTACGCGCAAGTGTGTCGAGCGGTGTGCAAAGGGGACCAACGACATCCACAGCTTCTTGTGGCTCCATATTGAGCTTGTTAAGCAATGCGACAGGATAATTTCGCTTGATGGTTTGGCCGAGATTTCCCGATGCCGCCAAATGGTGATTCATCCCCCCGTCCAGGACTAGAAATTTCTTGCCGCGCGAGATCTTTATGTCGTTAATTCGGGCAAGGTAGACGCCAGCCTCGCCGACCAAGAAGCGCCCCGGTTCCACCAAGAATTCCGTTCCAAAGAATGCCGGATCGCTCTCAATCTCGGTGAATACTATCGAAAGACCAGATCTCAGCTGTTCAAGATCCAATTCCTTCTCGTGTGGAAAATAGGGGATCCCAATGCCGCCCCCGAAATCCAGCCGCTTGATCGGGGCTCCGACCCTGGCGACAACGCGCCGAGCAATCGCTAGACCGTGTCGGTACTGATTCACAAGCAATCTTGCGTCTAGGATTTGTGTGCCTGTGAAAAGGTGAATCCCGCGGAATTCCAAGGCTTGGTCGCCAAGAATCAGGTCCAGAACGCTATCCAGTATTTCTTCGTCCATCCCGAAGGGTGTGGGCCGGCCTCCCATGCGCATGGCTCCGCCCTCTGCCTCTTCGGAGGGGTTCACACGCACCGCGACCCGTGTGCGAGCGCCCAGCCGTTTGCTAATCGAGGATACGCGCTTCGCCTCCGTCATCGACTCCAGGTGAATCTCTCCGATGCCGCACGAGATGACTGCCTCGAGCTCAGCCTCAGTTTTTCCTGGTCCAGCAAACAGCATCAGTTCGGGAGGACATCCTGCCTCTATCCCCCGGTTGAATTCCCCGACAGAGGCGATCTCCAAGCCGCAACCACGTGACAAAAAGTGCCGCAGAACAAATGGATTAGGATTCGCTTTGACGGAATAACAAACGCTGAAGCTCTGGGATAGGGCGCCTCTCAATTCATCCAACTTCTTATCGAACACTCCGCAGTCATAGAGAAAAGCAGGGGTGCCGTATTTGTCAGCAAGAGCACTTACACCGACACCACCAACGAGCAATTCGCCATTTGCAGCTCCGAAGTGCTTGTCAATCAAGGATTGGATCAAATCGCCCATCACAACCCTTCGCGCCGACGCAGCGCCGGATAATCTACTTTGCCGCTACTTGTTTTCGGAAGCTCGTTCAGTACCTCGACCGCTTTTGGAACCATATAACGAGGCATTTTGTCCGCACAGGCTCCGAGAAGAGCATCCGCATCCAAAGTCTCTCCATCACGAGGCACAACAAAAGCCTTGATCGATTGACCAAGCATCTCGTCCGGCACACCGATGACCGCCGCACCCCTTAGCTTGCCGGTCTGGAAGAGCACCTCTTCGACTTCTGTCGGGCTAATGCGGAACCCCGAAGATTTTATCATCGTGTCTCGCCGGCCTATGAAATACAGGAAACCCTCTTCATCCATTTTCACGAGGTCCCCTGAATAGCAAACTCTTTCACAGTCACCCATTTCTGTTGGCAGAAGAGGATTCGGTCGGAGTGCACGGGCCGTATCCTCTGGACGATTCCAGTAACCTAACGAGACCGTAGGGCCACGATGCACCAGCTCTCCCACTTCACCAGGTTTACAGAGCTGGCCTTGTTCGTTCAGCACGAGAATTTCCGTGTCTGGAATTGCTTTACCCATTGAGGTGGGGCGCCGATCCAACTCCTCCGGTGGGAGATAGGTCGAGCGAAACGCTTCAGTAAGCCCATACATAAGGAAAACCTTTGTGGTCGGCAATGCTTGTCTTAAGTTCTTGAGAACAGACTGAGGCATGGCCCCGCCAGTGTTTGTGATATAGCGCAAATCCGAAAGCGGTTGTTTATCCAAGCTGGAATTTGGCTGAGCCAGCAAACTCCAGAGTGTTGGCACGCCCGCGAGTCCCGTTATGCGTTCCTTCAGGAGCATCTGAACGATTTCCCGCGCGAAGACAAAATTGATTAGCACCAGAGCACCGCCCTTCTCAAAGGCGGTCATGAGCTGGTTCATCCCTGCATCGAAACTAAAGGGCAAAACGGCCAGTATCCTCTCGTTTTCCGTGATTCCAAGGTACGTCGTGACAATGCGACTGCCGGCAACAACATTTTCGTGGCTGAGCATGACCCCTTTGGGCTTGCCGGTCGACCCTGAGGTGTACAAAATTGCAGCTAGGTCGTTTTCGATGCTACTCTCTCGCCAAATGCTGGGCGGCTCCGTAGCAGAAAGGTCGTCAAAACGGTATACGGGGAGCCGCGTCGCCGGAATTTCGCCTGCTCCCACCACTACAAGAAACTCTAAAGTGGGGATTTGAGGTATCACATCGGCCAGTGCCACCAGCTTTGCAGGCGTCGTAATCAGCCCTTTCATTCCGCAGTCTCGAGCGATATGCATCACCTGATCGGAATGTAGAAGAGCGTTTATTGGCACGTATACGCCTTCTGCCTGCGAGATACCGAAGATCGAGATCACCTGTGGGACAGACGCATCAAGATAAATACCTACCCGGTCGCCTCTGTTTACGTTCCTATCTCGCAGAGACGTCGCAAAACCCGCGGTGAGCCGAGCGACTTGCTGATAGTTCAGTCGTTGTGCCCCGTGTACGAGCGCCTCTTTGTGGGGAGTTCGCGTCGAACTCTTGCGTAATAAATGCCAGATTAAGAAATCCATCTTCTATTGGTCACCTTCTCTAAGATCGGAGCCGCCTTGCGAAAATGTCGGAACAATTAGTTGATTTTGCTCCTGCCTGCTAGAACAGAGACCAGCCACATCCGAGGAAATTCTTTGAAGCTCGCAAATCGGGAAAATACTTTCATTGTGGACTTTTGCATTTCTTTTGTACGAATTCTACGACCTCGTCGAGCGATCCGAAATTGTCAGGCTGCAGCTCGTCGTCGGAAATAACCAGGGAAAACTCCTCCTCTAGAAAATGGACCAAATCGAGGATTCCCAGCGAGTCGATCATACCGGTTTCGAGCCATTTCTCATCAGACTTCAGGCCGTTTTTCCTAGCGATCGGAAATTGCTTCACAATAAATTCCCGTATTCGGCCTTTGGTAGTTTCAGCCCGCATCATATTTTGCTCCTCACTGTTCAACTGTCCCGCTCTCCTTCCATTAGGTAGCATTGCGACTTGAAGTCAGTTTCCTTGACTGTCGCTCCCCTACGTGAGACAACCACTATCGGTGAAGTTTCACGGCGTCGGAATCCGGCGCGCTCGAAAAGCCGACCCCAGGGATGCCCATCTCCAGCTGCCAAGCTGACTGTTTGTGCTCCACCAAGCCTTAGAATGCCAACTGCGGCGTCAATTAGTCTTGCGATCGCCGCAGGTTGTTCCAAGGATGCAATATCCACGATTCGTCCGTTCTCAACCTCACTTCTGACGACAATATAACCAACAAGTGCACCTTTTTGTCGAGCCACCAAAATTGAATGGGCTCTGCTGGGGTGCGCCAAGTAACGCCAGTTCAAGTAGCCTGCCGTTCGTGCTGCTCGGAGCCCGGGAATCGTTCGGAGCGATTGGTCCAGGACCGTGAATTCCTCACCGCAAGGTCCGTGATGCAGTTCAATCTCGCACGCCGCTTTCGTGCCTTTCCAACCGCGCGAGTCAAGCACCGCGTTCCCGATTCGGGAGAGTGCTCTTGCAGCACTCTTAGATCGGACTATTGATTTCAATTTATCTTCCACTCGTAAAGGTCTAGCCCACCTGACTAAGTTACTTGTTTGTTCAACGCCCAATCTCTTGTAGATAGCCATCATGGACTTGCTTGGGAAGTCGTAACAAAAATCGTCGGGGGGCTCAATGGATCGCATGCAAGCGCGCTGCAGCTGCAGTGCGGGGCCCATGCTACGATATTGTTCCGCCAGACAAAAGTCGCCAAGTACCCATCCCAACCTCTCCGTTCCGTGAAAGTAATACCTTCTTGGAAACGCCGCCGCAGCACCGATAATGGTTCCATTTTCGCCATCGGAAGCCAGCCAGACGCGGGCACGCCCACACGGGTTTTGCTTGTAGAGCCAATTGAATCGATTTTCATCGGAGTCAGGCGTCAGATACCGTCTGAATAACACTATGAGGTCGGCTTGATGAGATTCGAGGGACGCGGAGAAAATTTGAACAGACATGCGTTGGTCTTGGCCCTGCCCATGATCATCTCGAGACTCGCAAATGAGGCGCGTCCAACCAGTAGCACGCAGGGTGCCAGACCACATTTCGTCTGTCAGTTGGAAACGGCGTAAACTTCACAAAACAATTGAGTTTCATCGAAATCGGATTAATTAAGCTAGGCGAGAGGTCGGTTGGCACCGAGCGGGGTTATCTACTCTACCGAGATTGGGAAAAACTTTTCTTCACAGCTACTTGCAAGTGGTACAGGCCGACTATCTCGGATTCCGCCTTGTATGTTTCTTCTGTTCAATAACTTACGCGGGTGAAGTGAAAATGCATTATCGATTCCTGATTAACGGTTTTCGCTGTGGAGGAAAGGTTCAATCAATCGGAATGAGCGCCTAAGCTTGGAAGGGGGTCTTCCCTGGCTGCCTAAGCCAGTTCCGTGCGCTGCCACCACCTGTCTATTGTCATATAACATGTTTATTTTCAATTAGTTAGGAATGCCATGGGGAGTCTGATATCACGGGGAGCGATTTGGCCACTCGCATGCTCCCTGAGGAGCGTTTCTAGTTGGTTCGTGTGCTCGTGAAGCCTAGCAAATCCTTTCTTTCAAATCTGACCAACCGGAATACTTGCATCGACGAGCCCAAGCTACTGTCTACTGGGACTCAAACCACCGCTGGAGGCGCTGAGGTTTAAAGATGCTAAAGATTGGAGGTCAAAGAGTCCCGACCGCTCTCCTGCTGTTGCTGGCAGTCGACTCCATATTGATTGCCACGGGATTGACCATCGCCACGTTCTTGCGATTCTGGACTCACGGTTATGGATCTCCAATTCTATATCTCTTCTCCTGGCAAACATTCTTTCGAATCTTCCTCATTATCTTGGTTTGCGAGATATCGATTTACTTTCATGATCTTTACGATTTCCGCTTGATCAACAGCTTCAGTGAGGTCTTGATTCGGCTGATTCAGGCGTTTGGCGTCGCATGCGTCGCGCTGGCTGTCTGCTATTTCATCGCTCCCGATATTGGGCTCGGCCGAGGAAGCGCCGCATTGGCGGCGCCAATGATAGTGGGTTTGACGTTGAGCTGGAGGCTTCTCTGGCTCCGGCATTTGCAGGAGCTGGGCCATGTGGAACGTACGCTCATCCTAGGCACCGGGCCGGCTGGCATAAGGCTGACACGCGACATAATCGCTCGTCCAGAACTTCGGATTCGAGTTGTGGGCTTCTTGGATGAGAAGGGTGAGAATATCGGCAAATCACTGGTCAACCCCGGAATCATAGGAGCAGCGACGGACGTAGAATCGATCGTTCGCGATCAAGATATTTCACGCGTTGTTCTTTCCCTCGGGGAGCGCAGGGGGCACATGCCCGTGCGACAGCTCTTACACCTGAAGTTTGCCGGAGTGCGCGTCGAGGAAGCTCACAGTGTCCTTGAGCGGATGACTGGGCGAATCGTACTAGAACACTTGTCGCCCAGCTGGCTAATTCTCTCAGAAGGTTTTCGCAAGTCTCCGTTACTGACATGGGCGAAACGGTCTCTGGACATTTTGTTGTCTCTCACTGCATTCGTCCTCTGCGTACCCCTTTTCGCTGTCGTTGCCATCGCGACCTGGCTGGAATCTGGTTCACCCGATCTTGTTCAGACAAGAGCGGACAGGCCTGCGGGGGCGCCCTTTCAACATACTGAAATTCCGCTCCATGCGTCAAGACGCAGAAAAGGATGGGCCGTGCTGGGCGGCCGATAGCGATTCGCGAATTACTCGGGTCGGCCGTTGGATCCGCAAATACCGGATCGACGAATTGCCACAGGTGATCAATGTCTTGCGGGGCGAGATGAGCATTGTGGGGCCCCGTCCCGAGCGACCGCATTTTGTTACCATGCTGGAGGAACAAATTCCCTTTTACAGCCTGCGCCACTCGGTGCGTCCAGGTATCACAGGCTGGGCTCAGGTGCGGTTTCAGTACGGAGCAAGTGTCGAAGAGACGAAGACGAAGCTTGAGTACGATCTCTTCTACATTAAACACCTCTCTATAATGCTAGACCTTGCTGTATTGTTTGAAACTCTGAAAGTCATGCTTGCGGGCCGAGGAGCGAAGTAAGTGTCCACTAACAGCGCGACGGCTCGGCCGACTCAAACTATCGCAACTTTACTGCGGGATAGACTCTTTCTCAGTGTCTGGGTATGCTCTTACCACATTATCTTGTCGATTTTTGGCGTATTAAAGAGACTTGAGGCTAAAAGGCCAGTTTCGGTCTACTTAGATCCGGAAAAGACTTCAAAGTGAAAATCTTGACGGAACTGAGACACTCTGCTATCAGGCGTGAACAGTTTTTCCTGTTTGTAGCAATTGGATTCCACAACGAAAAAGAAATTGCCAGGAAATGACGGTAAGTGTTGATTTTTTGGTGCTTTGTGCAAAGGTGAAGCGTGGACCATTCTTTGCAATAGTTGATACAAATACACTCGTTCTGGGCCACACGAGGCGACCTTGCGAACACATCCGATAACTTCCATGCGATTGGCGGTGATGTTTTTCCTAACTTGTCTGTCGATTGGTCCGCGTGCACTCGCCCAAGACCCTGCACCTAAGACCGAAAACTCCTCCAAAGGCAAGGCGGCGAGTTCAGCTGAAAAGGCAGCTCAAACTGCCGATGCCGGAGCCTCCGCCCCTATTCAACCCCCTGTTGGATATCGAGTTGGGGTGGACGACGAACTGGCGATTTCTGTCTGGCACGAACCTGAATTTTCACAGACCGTTGTAGTTCGCCCCGACGGCATGATCACGTTGCCTCTGCTTAACGACATCAAAATTGCGGGCTTGTCGACAGAAGAGCTGCGAGCCCTCGTGACCGAGAAGCTCAAGACAGTTGTCAACGATCCACAGGTCACAATTATTGTAAAGGCCATTAGAAGCCTCAAAGTGTTTCTTGTGGGTGCGGTTGGAAAACAAGGGATGTATCCGCTCACCTCGGGGCTCACGGTTCTGGAACTCGTCACACAAGGGGGCGGCCTGGGACCATTCGCTAAAAGCGGTTCGATTTACATTCTTCGGACCGTAAATGGCAAGCAACTCCGGATCGCTTTTAACTATAAAAAAGCCTTGCAGGGGAAGGGCGAGGATCCCGTTCTTCAATCAGGCGATATGGTCGTCGTTCCCCAGTGAAATGCTTGCGAATCGGCCTGCGCGGAGGTTTGAGATGAATTCTACGGGCAAACTTTTGGCTGCCCTGTCTGGACTGGTCGTCACATCCTTTCTTTCGTTGACACCCGCAAGGGCGCAACAAGACCCTCCCTCTACTCCGCCAAAGGAAGAACAACCAAAACCCGCCGCGACTAGCACGCCTTTGGTAATCAACGGAGACTCCTCCAAGGAGCAAGATGTAGAACCTGTCCCAGCAGGTCCTCCCAATCCGTACGCCGGCACGATCAAGGATGCCGGTACCGGGCTTCCTCTGCTCGGCACCTCGAGCAGTCCTCTTCGTTGGGGAAGCTTCTCAGTCTATACTTTCGAGGCATTCGGAATTCATGATAATTTTATTCCCCCAGGATCCTCCACTGCGAATGTGACGGACCTTGCCATTTTTCGTGTTGGTCTAATGTTTGACCACGACGTGCTGCGGCATAAGAGCCACATCGTTCTCCAGTATTTGCCGCAAATCACGGTTTACGATGGTCAGGTTCACGCAAGTGCCGCAACGAATAACAATTTATCCCTAGGTACCAAGTTTGAGCTCACGCCACGGTTAAGTCTCACGGTGGGAGACAGCTTTGTAGAAGTTCACGACAACTCTGTCGTTCCGCAGAACTATCTCGCAGTGAATAGCCAGGTCGGATCCTTGGCCCAGAACTACTTCCTGAACACGAATGGAAATTTTCTGGCTAATACGGCCGGCGCCACGCTCGAGTACGATCTCAGTCCGCGAACGAACATAACCCTTTCACCGTCCTTCAGGTATATGCAGTCACAAAACGATGTTTCAAACTACTCCGCCGACGGCCGCGCATACACAGGAACCGTTGCCCTGGGGCACGCTCTTTCGCCTCACCGTACCATCGGAGTGACGGGGTCTTATCAGTATCTGAGTGAAAATATCGGAGGGGTGCCCCAGAACGCGACTTATTACACTGCCGGCGTATATTACAGCGAACAGCTTGCCCGCACGCTCTGGGTAGCAGCAAATGTTGGGGCAACAGACCAACATTTCACCGCTCTACCTCAGCCGGGCGGCTGGGGAGTCGCGGCTGGCGCCTCTCTGACCAAGGCTTTCTCTCAGAGGATTACTTTGGCGCTGGCTTACACCCGCGGAACTGGGTTTAGTGATTATGTTACGCGCCAAAGGTCGGACCGCGCGGATGGATCGATTGGAATAAGATTATCTTCTCGGATCGTATGGAAGACAGGAGTTGGATACTACAGCGAACTCGGAGGTACGACGCCGACTAGCGGAAAATATGGTACAGCTGAGCTTACCTATCGCTTTTTCGGTAACTTTAGCATGTTCAGCACGTTCGCCTATACCCACCAGAATTCAAGCACGCAACAAATCCTCTCGGGCGATGAAAAAACGGTTGTTTATGGAATTCGGTGGTCGCCGCCCTGGTCGTCTTCTAGATAGCGCCACTCACTTACGGGGAGTTTGAGTAAGCGCTTTGATCTTGCTATGTAAATCTTACCGCTCTACTCTGCATGCAGAAGACGTTCGGCGAGACTGTGGAAAGGATTTCCATTGGGTCGCCCACCCGGGAGCGCAGGTTGGACCACATCGGACCAGCTTCTCGTAAGATGTTGAAAATAAGATACTAATATCCTATACATCGTGCTTGTCTCCGCGGGTCCCTGGTATGCAACGTGCTTGATTCCAGCTGTGTGTCAATTTTTTGGCAGGCAATGGATCGCCTGACTAGAAGAGGACCAGAATACCTTGGCCATCGGTTCAACAGACTCACCCGGTACTAGCATCTTCAGCGATCTCAGATTCGGCGACTACCTGGACATTGCTCGACGCAGGAAATGGTGGATCATCCTGAGCGCACTTGCGATGCTAATTGTGAGTACAGTAGTCGCCAATCGCCTCAGAAACGTATATCGGGCTGAGACAACCATCCTCGTCGATTCATCGCAGGTTCCCAATAACTACGTAGCCCCTGTAGTCAGTGCGGATATCTCTGCTCGACTAACGACGCTTCAGCAACAAGTATTATCACCGACTCGTTTGAAAAAACTTGTGGAAGCCGAGGGTCTCTATCCTGACCCAAGCGGAAAGCGAACCGAAGACGACGTCATTCTGTCCGTTCAAAATTCAATTAACGTTCAAGTTGTTAACCCTGGCGGGGGAAAGATGGGGGCCTTTCTCATAGCCTATAAGAGCAACAGGCGGGACGATGTCGCGCGGGTGACTAATCACATCGCACAGATGTTTATCGAGGAGAATCTGAAGGCTCGCGAGGAACAGACCTCCGGGACCGCGCAATTCCTTGAAGATCAGATGGACGAAACCAAACGTGAACTCGACGAGACGGAAACCCAGCTGCGAGCTATCAAGTCGCAAAATATCTTTGATCTCCCGGAATCGAAACCTTACCACATGGAAGCTCTCGCGACCTTGCGCGGACAAGTACAGAGTCTCCAAGATAAGATTAACCAAGATCAGCGCGACAAAGCGATGTTGCAGTCCATGCTGTTCTCTGAAGGGCCTGCGCCCACAATTGACGTTGATTCAGACGATGGCGGGGGCACTGGCGGCGTTTCGCCTGACCAGGCTCAAATTCTAAGGCTCGAAGCGAAACTCTCGCAACTCCGAACGAGGTACGGTCCGGCTCATCCCGAGGTTCGCAGAACTCAGAACGAGATCGATGAACTCAAAAAGAAGATTGCAAATGCGCCGCCCGACTCACTGGAGTCGAAAGCGGATCGGAAACCTGCTATTCAGCCTAAAAGATCCAGCATTCGAAATCCGGTCCTCCAGGCCCAGATAGAGAAACTCGACGAGGAGATCAAGGACCTTTCCGCGCAAGTTTTGCCTCTGCAGAAGCAAATAGACTCTCACACTGCGAGACTTGCAGAGATGCCAGTCTTTGAGCAGAAAATATCCCGCTTGCAGCAAGACAATGAATCGCTCAGGAGACAGTACGCTAGCTTGCTGGATAAGAAGCAGGCTGCTGACATGTCCTATGCTTTGGAAATACGTCAAAAGGCGGAGAGATTTGTCGTGCTGGACGCCGCTCAAACTCCTCAAAAGCCGGCTGCTCCGAACCGACCACTTATCCGCTTGGCTGGCCTGATCGGAGGTCTGCTCTTGGGAGCGGTACTGGCCGCCGCAATTGAGATGAACGACGAGACAGTTCGGTCCGAGAACGAGGCCTCTCGAATCCTAGGGAAGCCCGTATTGAGCGGTATCCCATGCCTTGTTTCTGCTCATGAGCGAAAGGTCCTGTGGCTCCGTGGCGCTGGGATGTTGGCCGGTACAGTGATTGGCTCCTTGGCTCTTGGCCTGCTGGTTTCCCTCGTCGCTGGAAGGTATTTCTAAATGTATCTCTCTTTCTACGGTTTCAAGGACGAACCGTTCCGTCTGACACCGGATCCGCGATATCTGCACTTATCGGAGCCGCATCAGGCCGCCCTGACTGCAGTCCTCGAGGGGATCTTTTACCGAAAAGGGCTTGTGATGCTCACGGGCCCCATTGGCACCGGGAAAACGACGTTGGTTCACACCGCGCTGCAGATCATTTCGGACCGGAAAATGCCCATCAAAAGCGCGCTTCTTTTTAACCCGGTTCTGAGCCGCGACGAATTCCTGGAAATGATGCTTGAAGAGTTCGAGGTACGCTGTTCCTCTACAAGTAAGCCTCGTCGCTTGGCTGCTTTGCATCAGATGTTGCTTGATACACAGCGTGCCCGCGGCACTGCGGTGCTGTTTGTCGACGAAGCGCATCTTCTCAGCCCGGAGCTGCTTGAGGAGATTCGACTCCTTGGCAATGCCGATACTCACGATGGCAAATTGCTTCAGATTGTTCTCAGCGGGCAGCCCGAGCTGTTGACCATCATGCAGCGCAAGGAGCTGAGTGCGTTGCAGCAACGTATTGCTGCACGTGCCAATCTTCGTCCTCTGAGCGTGCCAGAAACGCGACTGTATGTTGCCGAGCGGCTTCAAGCTGCCGGATTACAGGGACCTTCACCATTTTCAAAGGATGCGCTGGAAACCTTGCACGCCTTTTCAGGCGGCGTTCCGCGCCTAATCAATCTTATCGGTGATGGCTGCCTGGTTTTTGGCTTTCGCATTCAACAAATTACTATTCAGCCGACGATGGTCGAGGAGGTTGCCTCTTCTCTAGGCCTCGGGCTTCCTACGGTTCCGATTTCTGCAAGGGAAGTCGTTAGGGCGCCTGTTTGGCAGAGCAGGTCGGCCGAGGAGGAGGCAACTGGCGATACCGCCGCTTCGTTCGTTCACGTGCAAGGGAACGGAACCAAGCCGGAATCCGGGCGGGAAACCACTCGGGAGAATGCAACGGCCCAGTCTGTATTGGTTTTGGAAAAGCACTCTGCACCTGACGCCTCGAAGGAGCGCGTTGCCTCTCAGAAAACTGCCGTGGACATGATGATAGAAGCGATGAAACAGATGCGCGGTTCCGCGCGTGGAGTCCGCTAGCATGAGCAAGTTCTTTAACGAGACGCTGAAGACTCAGAATCCCATCTTGCCGGAACGAGGGTTTCAACTGGCCGGTTTGCAAGACACCGTGGCAAGGGATGAACAGCCAGATTTGAGGGCCGTCGAGCTTGAGCTCTCACCTCCTGAAGTGGATCAAGTCAAGAAAATCGATATCCCCGAGTCTATGCTGCTGCCCCGAAAATTTGAGGGAAGCCATTCATTGCAGTCGGCTGAAGAGGCTTATCGTGCGCTACGGACTCGACTGTTTCGCTTGAGCTCGACGCGTGACCTCCGATCCATAATCGTGACAAGTTCGGTTCCGGGAGAAGGCAAGACGTTGACTTCGTTCAATCTCGCCTTGTGCTGCTCCCAGCTGAAGGACACGCGAGTGCTGCTCATCGATGGCGATATTCGCACGGGGGGCTTGACTCGTGCTTTGGGTTCCACCTCTTCACCCGGACTCGCCGATATCCTTTCGGGGCGATGCGATGCGGAATTCGCGGTTTTTGAAACCAACCATCCGAATCTCCATGTGTGTGGCGCGGGTTCGACAACCCTCTCGCCTGCCGAACTTTATGCCGGTCGTCGCTGGCAGGAATTTGTTGCGTGGTGCCGAGAATCGTTTCACCTGGCGTTAGTGGATTCGCCTCCAATCATGACCCTGTCTGATGTGGAATTGATGACGGCGGCCTGTGACGGCGTTCTCTTGGCCGTGCGGGCCAGGCATACCCGCCGGGACGTGCTCCAAAAGTTCGCGAGTCAGATCGATGCGAAGAAACTTCTCGGCATCGTCTACAATTTTTCAGAAGGTCCTCATAACGAGTACCACTATTCTGGAAAGAAAGAACGATAGACAGAGGAGATCAATACGGCCGGAAGGCAGGAGTACCAGGTTCTTTCTACGTAGTATAAAGAGCGCTATGTTTCCAAATTTAAAGCTTCAAATTTTCCGTCGCGGCAGTCATCAGAACCAGCTCGCCAAGGCCGTCGGCATCGATGAGACGGTTTTGAGCAAGATTATTCACGGTTACCGTGTTCCCACGCCGGCTCAGCGGCGGGTTTTGTCCAGCTATCTTGAGGCAGACGAGGAATGGCTCTTTGAACGATTTGAAGTGGCCCCACATCTCGCCAGATCCGAAAGAACACAAGTCGCCGGAGCAAACAAGGCGGCCGACCATGGCGACGTCTAAATCTGCTGCGGTTCTTTCGCAGCCGGAGTCTGACATCGTGTCCCGTCTGGGCATCCGCGTCTTGCCGTTGGAAGCACACGACCACCTTCGATGGGATAGTTTTGTCCTCAGCCACCCAGGGGGCACATTCTTCCATCAGACTTCTTGGCTGCGGGTGATGGCAAGGACCTACGGCTATCGGCCTCACTATTTCTTCGCGGAGCGCGATGGCCAAGTCACTGGTGTCGCGCCCACGTTCCTCGTATCAAGTTGGCTCTCGGGCCGATGTCTGATTTCCCTTCCGTTTGCTGTTTACGGTGGCGTGTGCGCCGTGGATTCCGAGAGTGAAGATGCGTTGGTAAACCACCTTGAGCAGTTTGCAGAAGAACTACAACTCGAATACCTCGAACTGCGCAATCGCAACGGCAACATTCGCCCGGGCTATCACGCGAATACACGCTATGCTAGTTTCACCATCCCATTGGTACCGGACCGCGAAAGACTCTATTCAGAGTTTCCGAAAGACATTCGCTACATGATCCGCAAGGGCGAAAAAGCGGGTCTACAGGTTCGGAAAGGGATCAATCAAATCGATAGCTTTTACGACCTTATGACGATCAACCTGCGGCGGCTGGGCACACCGACGTTTCCCCGCGCATTGTTTACGAATTTGGTTCATGAATGCGGAGACCAGGTGGATCTTACGCTTGTCTACTCGGGAGGCACACCCGTTGCCGGCGCGATGTCCTTTCGCTTTCGCGACTGGTTGCAGCCCTACTACTTCGGTTCATTGGAAGAAGCGAAGGGATTGGCTGCCAATAATTTTCTGTGGTGGAAGCTTATTGAGCATGCAGCCGAGACCGGGTGCCGCACTTTCGATTTTGGCCGCAGCAAGAAGGGCTCGGGCAATTTCGATTTCAAAAAGAAGTGGAATCCAAACATTGAGACCCTGAATTATCAAGTGCGTTTGATCAATCGCAAGGAAGTGCCAAATTTCTCGCCCACGAACCCCAAGTTCGAGATGGCCACGAACATCTGGAAAAAACTGCCCTTGGGGCTGACGCGGATGATCGGACCTCGAGTCGTGCGTTGGTTTCCGTGAGAAGACACTTCTTAGCAAGATTGTCGCCTTGAAGTGGCTTGACTCGAACAAGACAAATGCAAATGCAGCTCCAGCATATTCCCGTTAAGTTGCCGGCTCCGTCGCTGCCGGGAGGATCTCCCATCACGCGTTTGCGTATTCTGCACGTGGTGAGCTGCCTTGGTATGGGAGGCACCGAGCACGGTGTGTTGAAAATCATTAGGGGCCTCGGACACTCGGAATTCGAACACCACATCTGCGCTGTGCGTGGCGTGGACGAGAATTTTGCCCGCAAAATGAAAGTCCCGGCGCAAGTTTCGGCTGTTGGGCGCGCCGAACCTGGTTTCCAGTTTCCTCTGTTCCGGCTCATGCAAGTGATGAAAGAATTTCGCCCCGACATCGTCCATAGCCGCAATTTTGGAGCGCTCGAAGCGATTCCAGCGGCGCGCTTCGCACGTGTACCGGTGGCTATACACAGCGAGCACGGATATGAACTCGAAATCCTTGGCGGGCTTCCTCTTCGTCGTCGGTTTGTTTGCGGTGCTCTTTACGGTATGGCTGACCAAGTTTGCACCGTAACCCGGGACCTGAGGGACTATCATTCAAAACAGTCGTGGCTTTCTCCAAAAAAATTTCGCGTGATCTATAACGGCGTGAATACCGACCTATTCATTTCTCGCCCGGAGCTTGCTCCGGCTCTCAGGTCGGAACTCGCGATTCCCAGGGACCGCATCGTCATCGGAAGTGTTGGCCGTCTCGTCCCGATCAAAGATCACAAAACTCTCCTCCAAGCCGCCGAGATTCTTGTTCGTCAGGGCAAGAATGTGCATGTGCTTATCGTTGGCTCTGGCTCAGAATTGCCCAAACTGCAAGCTCAGGCGGCGGCGTCTCAGGACCTTGCAGGGCGAACCCTTTTCTTGGGTGCTTCAGATCGCGTTCCAGAGCTCCTCAACGCTATGGATGTCTTCGTTCTTCCTTCAATTTCTGAGGGAATGTCCAACACTATCCTCGAGGCCATGGCCACCGGCCTGCCGGTTGTCGTATCCCGCTCGGGCGGCAACACTGAATTAGTCGATGGCGGTCACGTTGGATGTCTTTTTGACCCGCGCGACGTCGAGGCCCTCGCCCGACATTTGGCGCACCTTGCAGATAACGCTGCGGTCCGTCGCCAATTCGGTCAAGCTGCTCGGCAACGCGCCATAGAGCAATTCAGTCTCTCAGCGATGGTTCAACATTACCGCGATTTGTACATAGATCTTGCTTCGCGCCGCGGCGTTTGGAAAGGCAACTGACGAACATGTGCGGAATCTGCGGCGTTTTTGAATACGAGCGTCGGACCGAGCTGCCTGCGGCCATGATTCACAAGATGAATCAGACCATGATTCATCGTGGGCCTGACGACGGTGGAGTCTTTGTTGGTCCCGGTATCGGTCTTGGCCACCGGCGGTTGAGTATTATCGATCTGGCTGGAGGCCATCAGCCGATGTCCAACGAAGACGGCACCATCTGGGTGCTGCTCAATGGCGAGATCTATAACTATCCGGAACTTCGTGCCGAGTTGCTCCAGCGGGGTCATGTTTTCACAACCAAGTCGGATACAGAAGCAATCGTTCACGCCTACGAAGATTTTGGAGAAGGTTGTTTTGCCAAGCTTCGCGGGATGTTTTCTATCGCGCTGTGGGATTCCCGCCAACGGAGACTGATGTTGGCGCGTGACCGAGTCGGCAAGAAGCCCCTGTTCTACGCAGCCGACCATAACCGCATTCTCTTCGGTTCCGAACTCAAGGCTCTCCTGGCTAGCGATCTGCTTTCACGGGAAATGAATCCTGAAGCGCTATCGGACTATTTCTCTTTGGGCTATGTCCCGGCGCCTAAGACGATCTACCGCGCAGTCCGCAAAGTGATGCCTGGGAGTTATCTCGTGGCGTCCGCCGAGGGCATCCGCGAAAGTTGTTATTGGGATCTGTCCTTTTCCAAAGTCGAGCAACGGACGGAAGAGGATTGGTGTGAGCGTCTGCGCCACGAGCTATGCGAAGCCACGCGCGTCCGTTTGATGAGCGATGTTCCTCTGGGCGCGTTTTTGAGCGGCGGAATCGACTCTTCTTCGATCGTGGCCATGATGGATCATTTGATGAAGCGCTCCGTGACGACTTGCTCGATCGGATTCCGAGAAGAGAAATTCAATGAAGCGCACTTTGCGCGTCAGGTATCGAAACAATTCTCGACCGATCACTACGAAGAAGTTGTGGAACCAGATGCTCTCGAAATCGTCGACAAACTCGCGTGGCATTTCGACGAGCCATTCGCGGACTCGTCTGCGATCCCTACTTATTATGTCTCCAAAATCGCGCGGAGGCACGTGACCGTTGCACTAGGTGGCGATGGGGGCGACGAGAATTTTGCCGGCTATCGTCGGCACAAACTCGATCATTACGAAAACCGCTTGCGCAGTCATGTTCCGGGAGCAGTGCGCCGCGCTATTTTTGGCCCCCTCGGCCGATGGTATCCCGCGCTCGCGTGGGCACCTCGCGTTTTCCGCGCTAAGGCGACCTTTCAAAGCCTGTCTCGCAGTCCGCTTGAAGGCTATTTCAACTCCGTCTCGTATTTTCGTCCTGGGGACAAAGCGCGCTTGTTCACTCCCGAATTTCAGCAGCGTCTAGGGGGGTATGATTCACTGGAGGTTTTCCGCCAGCATTACAACCGAGCGGACACTGACGATCTTCTTTCGAAAATTCAGTACTTGGATATCAAGACCTATCTCGCGGACGATATCCTAACCAAGGTAGATCGCTCGAGTATGGCGGTATCGTTGGAAGTACGTGCCCCCATGCTGGATCATAAATTCATGGAGTTGGTCGCGTCCATCCCCAGCACTCTTAAATTGCGGTCCGGGACCGGCAAGTACATCTTGAAAAAAGCCTTGGAGCCAACACTGCCTCACAACATCCTTTACCGCGCCAAGCAGGGTTTCGCCGTACCTCTGGATGTTTGGTTCAGAGGAGAGCTCAAAGACATGGCTTACGACATTATCGTAGCCACCAAAGACGACCTTTTGAACCAACGTTTCCTGAAAAAGATCTGGGACCAACACCAAAAGAACTACTACGACAGGTCCGCCTTGCTCTGGTCGATTTTGATGTTTCGCAAGTGGCGACAGATTTTCAGCGCGTGAAGAAAAACAGAGATGAGTGGAATCTTCGGAATCTGCGAACTGGGAAGTGCACTGAGCACCGAGATGCTCGTGCCCATGCTCAGATCAAGTGCTCTTCCCGGCGAGTCAGAACACGACTTGCATGCTGGCACATCCGTCGCCATGGGTGTGGCCCGCCGTTGGAACTTCCAGCAACTCGCCGTGATTGAGGGTGTCACTGTGGTTGCGGATGCAGACTTGGTGGAGTTGTCCTCGCTGGCCAAAGTGCTCTCGCTTCAATCCGGCGCTATTTCCCAGTTGCCAGTGGCCGAACTTCTTGCTCGCCTCTACCTCAAGGATGGCCCGGATTTCTTGAAACGCCTCAATGGAGGATTCTCGATTGCTGTCTGGGACGAAAGAACGGAACGCCTTCTTCTTGCCATCGATCCAATGGGTATAAAGAGTCTCTATTGGCGACACGAGGGAAGCAGGCTTTTGTTCGCCTCACGGTTAGGTGCGATTCGGGCAGTCCAAAAATCTCCTTCCGAGGTCAATCCTGGAGCAATTCTGCAGTTTCTATTGTTCTCCGCCGTCCCGGCTCCAATGTCGAGCGACCGCGGAACCGAAAAACTTCGTCCTGGCACATCGCTCGTGGTTTCCTCAAATCGAGTTGAAGCACACCAGTATTGGGATCTTGAATATCCGGAAAGCCAGAATCTTAGCGTAGCCCATTGGTCCCAGGAACTGCGCAATGCCATGCGCGGCGCAGTTCATAGCCATCTGGAAGGTTGCGATCCGCTCCTAACCGGATGTTATTTGAGCGGAGGTACGGACAGCAGTTCAGTCGTAGCTTTTGCCAGCGAAAAGCACAGGGCTGCGCAGACATTTTCAATCGCGTTTCAGGAAGCGAGATATAGTGAAATCGAGTTCGCGCGCACCTCGGCCAGCGCCTTCAACGCGAAGCACTTTGAGAGATTTCTCGCCCCACAGGACGCTTCCAGCGCAATCGAAAAAATAATAGCGCAATTTGATGAGCCATTTGCCAATTCTTCCGCGATCGGTTCGTATTACTGCGCAGTGCTTGCTTCTGAGCAGGGTGTCAATACTCTTTTGGCGGGCGATGGAGGCGATGAACTCTTCGGGGGTAACGAACGCTATCAGCAGGATAAATATTTTTCCATCTATCAAACGCTGCCGTCCTGGCTGCGTGCTAGTGTGATAGAGCCACTGGTCGGCTTGCTGCCCTTCAACGACAGTAAGCTAAGCCTGCCGCGCAAATATGTGCGTCGCGCCAACATACCGAACCCGCGCCGGATCTTGTCTTACGGGTTCTTTCTGAGCCATCCACCAGAAGAAGTCTTCGCTAACGGGTTTCTCGAGAGCGTTGGGAGAGACAATTGGCTCTCGGTTCCGGAACAACATTTCGCGCGGGCACGAGCTTCTAGCGAACTGAATCGTATTCTTTACCTCGATCTAAAAATGACGCTGGCGGATAACGACCTCAGAAAAGTTTCAGGCACAGCCGAACTTGCCGGCGTAAACGTGCGCTACCCGCTCCTCGATAAGCGATTGGCCGAACTTTCGGGGTCCATTCCAGCCGCGCTCAAGCTGAAAGGATTTAAGAAGAGATACATCTTCAAGCAGGCGATGAAAGAGATCCTCCCGCAGAAGGTGCTCGACAAGAAAAAACACGGTTTTGGAGTCCCTCTGGCGCAATGGCTTCTCCAAGAGCCGCGCATGAACGATTTGATGAAAGACCTGATGAGCGACTCCCGAACCCGCCAGCGGGGCTATTTTCAACCGGCATTCTTCGATCGCTTGATGAAACTCCATATCGAGCAACCCAGCTTTTCAGGTGAAATCGTTTGGTATTTGGTGGCGTTGGAACTTTGGCATCGCAGGCACATGGATTACAGCCGCGAGGGCGTTTATGCACTCTGAGATTGTCGGGAAGGCCGCTGAGAAGGCCCTCAAGGCGCCGGCGTTTTTGCGCCCGGCTTCGTTCCGGCACAAGTGCAAGCGCCTGCTTGCTGGGGGGCTGTTTCATTCCCAGCTTTTGCATTTGATCCGATGCGCGGAAGGTTCGCGCGTCCTGAGATTCGCACCCGGATCTGCAGTTCCACTAATTCGCAGCTTTACAGGGTCCAAATTTGGCATTCTGTGTTACCACCGAGTCGGAGTCGAGGGCGTACCGTACCATTCCCGTCTAGGGGCTCGAGTCTTCGAGTCTCAGATGAACTATCTCAAGAAACATTATCGACTCGTTTCAATCTCGCAGATGTGCCGTGAACTGGAAGACCGTCTCGTTGTTCCACCAACAATTGCAATCACCTTTGATGATGGTTATCGTGATTTATACACTCACGCCTTCTCGGTGCTGCGTCGCCTGCAAATCCCCGCAACCATTTATCTGATTGGGGAATGCATGCAGACGGGTATGGTCCCCTGGTACGATCGCATTTTCTCTGCGGTTCACTCCGCCCCAGGTCCGAGCTTGGAATTCAAACTGGAAACGACAAGAACTTTCAAAATCCACTCTCCTGCCGATCGCTCTTCTGTGGCCTGGGAACTCGTTTGCTACCTGCGATCGTTGGATGACACGGATCGTCGTGAGTGGTGCAGAAACTTTGAGCGCTCAAACCCCGTGCGCGAAGGTGAACTTCAAGGCCGAATGCTCGATTGGCAACAAGTTCGCGAAATGTTTCAAGCAGGAATCTCATTTGGCGCTCACACCTGGACGCACCCTTCGGTTAGCCGATTGTCGGCTGGCGCTCTGGATCGGGAACTCGGTGACACAAAAGCTTTTCTCGAAGCGGCATTGAGTACTGAAATTGCCGACTTCGCCTATCCCTTTGGCAAGACTGCAGACTGCTCTTCCTCGGCAGAAAGCGTGCTATCCAAATTCAAATACCGCTCCGCTGTTACAACAGCAGAGGGAATCAACTCTTCGGGGACAAATGTCCTAAAGCTCAGGCGCCTGCAGATTGGTGAAGATTCCTCGTTGCCATTATTTGCTCTTGCCGTCGCGCACATGTTTTTCGAATCGGTCGAGGATTCTCCCGTTCCAGCAGACGATGGTGTGGAGGTGCGAGAGCGCATGACAAAGTCGTTGGGGGGGTTGAACTAGAGAATTACCATGCGCGATCTCCTTGTAGTGGCCATCATTCTCGGATCCGCTCCGTTCTGCCTCATCAGTCCCTACATCGGCGTACTGATGTGGTATTGGGTCACCTATTTCAATCCGCATAGGTTTACATGGTCCTACGCGTATGACTTTCCGGTTGCTCTCGTGATTGCAGTCCCGACCTTATTGGGAACCATCTTTGCAAAAAAGTCGTTTCGGTCACTCTTGACCGCGGAGAGCCTCCTCTTATTCGCACTTTGGGCATGGTACATAGCGACATTTTTATACGCCTATGAGAACCCATACTTTGCTGGGCATCTCGATAGTGCAAAGTATCAGCTCAGCCACATCACGAAGATCCTGCTGATGACGTTTGTCACGATACTGGTGGTCAATACAAGGGAACGTCTGAAGGGCGTTCTCCTTGTTACAGCTTTGAGTTTGGGTCTCCTAGCGCTGAAGGGCTCCATTTTTGGAATTCGCACAAGCGGGGAATTTCGAGTCTGGGGTCCCCCCGACTCGTTTCTCGCAGACAACAATGCGTTTGGTCTCGCTCTTAACATGAGCCTGCCCTTGCTCTATTTTCTCACGCGAGATGTCCAAAACCGGTGGTTGCGTCGGCTGCTCTATCTCTGTTTCGCTTCAGCAATCTTGTCTGTGATTCTTACTTATTCGCGTGGAGGGTTAGTTGGTTTGCTGGTCGTGCTTGCAGCGATTGCATATCGCAGCAAACACAGATTGCTCGGCACTGCCGCTCTGATTTTGGCTGCTACTTCGGTCCTCGCTCTCGCCCCTGCCGCCTGGATGGACAGAATGGACCGCATGTTTCATGGCGATCTCGACGCCTCCGCCGAGCAGCGTATCGTGGCATGGGGGACCGCTTGGAGATTCGTCCAAGACTATCCGATTACCGGAGGCGGGTTTGATACCCTGCCAGATGTAAATGTTTTTCAACGATATCAGCCTCGTCCATTACCGCTTGGATATCTCTCCACGGCCCCTCACAGTATTTATTTTCAATTACTCGCCGACCAGGGATTTGTTGGTCTGCTGTTGTTCCTTCTTCTGATTGGAGCCTGTTTTCTGACACTTTATCGAATTGGGCGCGCGGCCCGAAAGATTCCTGACGGGCAATGGATGATGTATTACGCTTGGATGATCCAGATTTCTATCCTTGCATTCATGACTAGCGGTGCGTTTCTGGGCTTCCTCTACCTGGATGTGATCTACGAGATGATCGGCGCCGTGGTCGTGCTAAAAATTCTTTTTGCCAGCGAGCTTGCGCGGCAAGCCACGAATTTAGTTCCGGGTTTGCCTGTGAACTCGATGGTCGCTGTTGAAGAGGACGAACCTGCTCTCGCGTAACGCACAGCAGACTCGAATCGCCTAATGGAGGGCAAGAGATGTGTCGGGTTCCTGCAAGGAGGCGTGTTAACTGGTGGGGTGGAATTTGCATCACTCCTTTGTTGTTCTTCACCTGCTCGGCCTCCGCGCAGACTTGGACTTGGTCAGATGACTACATCGAATCTGGCGGTGGGCAGTCGTCATCGATCGCAATCGATCGGCAGAATAATCTACATGTCGCATATCGCGTGCCGCTCGGTGGATACCTCCGGTACGCCTTTCGCCCGGTCGGCTCTACGCGTTGGTTCAAGATGGACTTGGATAAGGATGTAGGCAATTTCAGCACGCGGATTGCGTTGGATGGGGAAGATAATCCTCATATCTGCTATACACCGAGAGAGATGAGGTACGCGAAGTTTGATGGTCATAAGTGGTTTTCCCAGACCGTTGATCCGGGCGCTGGTGTCGTCGACTATGAATGTTCTGTACGAATCTCTCCAGACGGCAAGCCAATGCTTGCCTGGTACTGGCCGGCGGGCGGCTTTCACTACGGGATCCTTCGAGAAGGGGTATGGCTGGCACTCACGCTTGATGGTAGTGGAAACGATTATGCCGGCAAGTGGAACTCCATGATCCTGGATTCACAGGGGAATCCCCAGATTGCATACAGCGATTTTCCTGGCGGGGAACTGCGTTATGCAATCAACAATGGAAAGGTCTGGACGCACACAGCGCTCGATTCCCAGACGAATGGTCCGGGGGGGCCCAAGGGTATGGGGGTTGCCATGGTGCTCGACGCCAATCAGGATCCATGGATCAGCTATTATGATGAACAGTCCCTCATGGTAATGCACCGCGTCAATGGAAAGTGGATTAAACAGATGGTTGAGCGCCTTCCCCAATTTAGGAACTGGGGATGGAAGCAGTTTCACAGCGACATCGCACTGGACAAAGATGGCATTCCCCACATTGTCTTTGAGAGTTTACGCGGACTGGAACATGCTTGGTGGAGTGGCTCCGAATGGAAAATTCAGATCATCCTTGCCCCCGCCGTCATTTCCTCCTATTTCGACAACAGTATGATTATGGGAAAAGATGACGTCATTTATGTGACCTACACGGACCCGTTGGAGCATTCTCTAAAACTCGCTGTCGGCAGACTCTCCAGCGATACGCAGTCTAGCGATAAGGTAGCTAAAGCAGAAAAACGGCCATGAAATAGCGCGCCCCGGCCACAGATGATCCATTTTGCGAACGGCAAGCGGAGAATGAGGGTTAGTTAACAAATGTTTCACGCTTTTGTCCTACTCATGTTTTGGCTTTCTTTTGCGTTGCTTTGCTACGTTTATCTTGGCTATCCGTTGTTTTTGTTGCTTTTCCCAAGGCGTAGACGCGGTCGCACATTTTCGGAGCAACCTCTTCCGTTTGTCACCTTGCTGATCTCCGCCTACAACGAAAGCGCGGTGATTGGACAAAAACTGGTAAATTCGTTGAATCTTGATTATCCCCGCGAGCTTCTGCAAATCATTGTGATTTCGGACTGCTCAGACGACGGCACGGACGAAATCGTTAATTCTTTTGCCTCGAACGGGATTCAATTGATCCGGCAAACGGAACGTCGGGGAAAATCTGCGGGTTTGAATCTCGGTTTCCAAGAAGCGAATGGCGAAATCTTGATATTTTCTGACGCTAATGCTCTGTATCAGCCCGATGCTGCGCGCCAGCTTGTCGCTCATTTTTGCGATCGGACAATAGGTTACGTCGTTGGAAATGCGCGCTACCTCGATCACGAAGCCCGTGTTGCCTCTGCGGACTCCGAGGGGCTGTACTGGAAGTTTGAATCTTGGCTGAAAGAGCAGGAGTCCAACTTCGGCTCCGTCGTGGGAGGTGATGGAGCTCTCTATGCCATCCGGCGCGAACTATATGAACCACTTCGCCCCACGGATATCAATGATCTGCTCCATCCTCTGCAAATCATCCTGAAAGGATTTCGCGGCGTGTATGAGCCAGCGGCTGTTTGTTACGAAACTGCAGGCGACAGCTTTGGAAAGGAATTTCGCAGAAAAGTTCGCATTGTGAGCCGTAGCTTTAACGCAGTGCGCCGCGCTTGGCCTGTACTCTTACCGTGGAACCAGTTCCCTCACTGGATGTGTCTCGTATCTCACAAGATTCTTCGCTGGACAGCTCCCTTTTTTCTTGTTTTCCTCGCCATCTCCTCAATTCTGCTTTGGTCCTATGTCTTCTATCGGGTTGCCGGAGTCTTGCAGCTGCTTTTCTACGCCCTAGCTCTCATCGGTTGGTTTACAAAAGGCAGAGGCCCTCGGCTCGTCTACCTTCCGTACTACTTCTGCGTCGTAAATCTTGCATCTTTCCTTGGTCTTCTGAAATCCTTTGGTGGTTCGCTCTCATCCACGTGGCAAACGGTAAGGCATGATGAGGGTACACCGGCAAGAGCAGCTGACCCGCTCGTGAGGCGAGGATTCTGACGTGAAGCCCGCCACCACAAGCGACTCTTACGCGCCGCCGCGTTCTCGCGTCGAAAACTTGCGAGAGCGTTCCTTTCGCTTTTATGAACGCGTGCAGCCTTTCATCGTCCCGGGATTACGCAACGCCCAATTCGCCTATAAAGAAGTGCTTGAACGCCATGTCAAAGTAGCAGGCCGCTGGTTGGATATCGGCTGCGGACGACGCCTATTTCCAGAGTGGATGCCTCAGGCCGACGAGCACGAGTTGCGAATCATCCGTTCAGCTCGATCTGTTTTCGGGATAGACCAAGATTTTGTAAGTTTGACGGACAATCGGACTGTCTCTATGCGCGTCGCTGGAGACTGCAGCCGCCTTCCTTTCGCCAACGATTCATTCGACCTCTTAACGGCAAATATGGTAGTCGAACACGTTGCCGATCCGGATGCGCTCCTTCGAGAAGCCCGCCGCATTCTGAAACCTGGCGGTTTGTTGATTTTTCATACGCCTAATCTTCATAGCTATGCAACATTCATGTCTACATTGGTCCCTGAATCCTGGAAAAAGAGACTTATTGGCGTAATCGAAGGTCGCAAGGACGTGGATGTATTTCCTACGCTTTACCGGATGAATGTCCCTTCCCGTATCTACGCCTTCGCCAAGAGAAATGGCTTTAGAGTCACCCAATTGTACATGGCGGAGTCATCAGCCCAAACCGTCGTGCTTGGTCCATTGGTCATCCTCGAGCTCTTTTGGATTCGAATCCTGCGGCTTTCGCTTCTTCGCGGATTGCGCAGCAATATCATTGCTGTGCTGCAAAAAGAATCTGACGCTGCCAAGGATTCTGAGCTGTGATGTCATTGGCGTCAGTGGATTTTTCATTCTAATCAGTTCTACTTTTCCCGGAGTTTGATCGCTTTGACACTGCGTGTCCTTCATGTCCTCGATCATTCATGGCCAGTGCTCGACGGCTACAGCCAGCGGAGCAGAAGTTTGCTCTGGGCCCAATTGCAACTTGGTTTTCATCCGAGCGTACTTACAAGCCCCCTCCATCAAGCGGATGACCCGTCCGCTTCGGAGATCGTTGTAGATGGAATCCGCCATTTTCGAACGTACGTTCCTCGAGGTCTTACCGGACGCTCGATTCGTGCTGGCTGGCCCATCTTGCGGCAAATCAATGTGGTTAGATTACTTCGTCGGCGAATTCAAGCACTTCTCGATACCCAATCAGTCGATATCGTACACGCACACTCGCCAGCACTCTGCGGCCTCGCCGCTCAGCAAGCAACTTGGTCTCGCAGGATCCCCTTCGTTTACGAACTTCGCTCTTTCTGGGAAGACGCCACTGTCGACCAGCTGGAAACGAGTCGAACCACTCCCCGTTATTTGTTGGCGAAGAAACTCGAAACTCACGTAGTTCGGCGAGCCGATGTTGTAGTCGGCATCGCAAAGTCTATTCTGCACGATCTGGAAGCCCGCGGAATCTCGCCGGAGAAGTTTTTCTATGTTCCCAACGGAGTTGATACCTCCCGCTTTGTCCCGCGAACAAAGGATTCCCGCCTCGCCACAGCTTTGGGCCTGGATGACTCTCCGACTTTAGGATTCATTGGAACCTTGTTTCCTTGGGAAGGGATTGCCTGGCTCGTTCGGGCGGCGGCTTCTCTTCGCAAGAGCGGCGTCGTTTTCAAGCTGCTGATAGTGGGTGATGGCCCCGACGCCGACGAGGTTCGAAACGCCATTCGAGAGCACGACGCGGGGAATTACATATTCTTTGTTGGTAAGGTGCCCCACGACCAGATCGAACTATATTACTCTGTCATCGACGTCCTCGTGTATCCGCGTCGTAGCATGCGTCTAACCGAGCTAGTTACCCCGCTCAAGCCACTCGAGGCCATGGCGCTTGGCAAGGCAATCCTGGGCAGTGACGTCGGTGGTATCCGAGAGCTCGTCGATTCCGAGGTCACGGGAGTCCTCTTCAAAGCTGGTGACATCGGCGATTTTGAGCAGCAGGCGGCGCGACTCTTGCAAGACCCCGAATTCAGGAATTCGCTCGGAGCCAGGGCGCGGCAGAAAGTTGCTGCGGAAAAGGACTGGAAGGCGATTGCTCGTACCTATGAGTCCGTTTATGCAATGGCAACTCGATCGGCATCTGCACGACACTGAGGCGGATCTGATTTTGTTCACGCCTAGCCTGAGGAAATTGAGCCTTACCGCGGTCAAGGAGATTGGGTGCGAGTTTTGACTTTCACCAGCCTGTTCCCCAACCACGAGAAGCCATTGCAAGGCATCTTTGTTTTTCAACGCATGGCTCATTTTGCGCAACGGCCGGGGAATCAAGTACGAGTCATTGCGCCCGTACCTTATTTCCCGCGCTGGATTCGCTTCACACGTTGGAAGAAGGTTGGGGAAATACCCAGACAGGAAAAGATCGGAAATTTAACTGTCTATCATCCGCGTTACCTGCTCGTACCAAAGATCTCGATGCCTTTGCATGGACTCTTGATGTTCCTGGGGAGCTTGCTCATAGCCCGGCGTCTTCACAGGGAAATAAAATTTGACTGCATCGATGCACACTTTGTTTACCCCGACGGGCTTGCCGGCGTACTTTTAGGTAAACTGCTGAAACTTCCTGTAATCGTTTCTGCCAGGGGATCAGACATAAATCTTTACCCGTCCTTCCGAACGATCCGGCCGTTGATCCGTTGGACCTTGAAGCATTCCCCCGGTTTGGTTGCGGTTTCCGCTTCGCTCCGGGAAGTGATGCTTGGACTTGGTGCCCGGCCTGACAACATTTGTGTGATTGGCAACGGCATTGACTCGGATCGGTTCGGTCCGATTGACCCGGCTCAAGCGAGAAGGCACCTTGGCCTTCCAAGCGCAGGAAAAATCATCGTGAGTGTCGGAGCTCTAATTCCTCTCAAAGGCTTTCAGTTCTTGATCCCTGCTTTTGCGCAAATTGCTCCACACTTTCGCGATGTTCACCTGTACATCTTGGGCGAGGGGGGGTATCGCTCCAAGCTCAGAGCCCTCATTCAAGAATGCAATGTTGAATCTCAGGTGGATCTTGTTGGAATCATTCCCAACGAACGACTTTCATTCTGGTTTAATGCGGCAAACATAAGTTGTTTAGTGAGCTCTAGAGAAGGTTGGGCAAATGTCTTGCAGGAATCCATGGCTTGTGGCACGCCTGTCGTGGCGACCCGAGTTTGGGGGGCACCCGAGATCGTCGTTTCCTCAGAATTCGGGCTGCTTGTTCGACAAGATGTACAAGATATTGCGGCTGCGCTTGAGCTGGCCCTCACCAGGAATTGGAACCGTCCGGTCATAGCGCAACACGCCGCTAAACGCACATGGCAGGTGGTAGCTGCCGAAGTGGAAGAATTCCTGTCTTTAAGCATATCGAGAGCGAATTCTGCTCGGTCAAGATCGTAATTTTCTTCCTTGGGGACACCTCCACTACCGTGATGGTCCCCTGGACCGAGGACATCCCAACGGGGCTCTCGTTCGCCTGATCCAAGTGGAGTGGCAAAAGTCCTACCACTAATGGAGAAAGACTGTCCTTCGAACATGTTGAATGGGAAAGGGAAGAGCGCATGCATCTAACAATCCTGTTTTCAATGGTTTACGGGCATATATTTTCTCGCCACAGAACCCTTTGGCAGCCTTCGTGCTCTCATTCTCTTTGTCGCCAGGCTGCTTAAAGCCAGAACCCATCATTCTTGCCTTCATGGAGCCATCGGTGGGTCCTCCTCGGCGAGAGCCATCACTTAGACTCTTGAGATGAAAAACGTTCTCACGATCGACTTGGAAGACTATTACCATGCCACGGCCTTCTCAGCCAACGCTGGTACGGGGGGCAATGATTCCCATCCTAGCCGTGTAAATCAAAATGCCGAGAGGATTTTGGAGACCCTCGCCAAGAACGGTTGTTTTGCCACTTTTTTTGCCGTCGGATCTATCGCAGAGAGGTTTCCTGGATTGATCCAACGCATCGTCCGTGCAGGGCATGAGCTCGCATGTCACGGCTACGCTCATCGTCAGGTGTTTACGTTCACTCGCGATCAGTTCTACGAAGATACCCGTCGAGCCAAGATTGCAATTGAAGATGCCGCAGGCACTCGTGTCCTTGGCTACCGTGCCCCGAGCTTTTCGATCACAAAGGACACTGAATGGGCCTTTGAGGTTCTTGCTGAATTGGAGTTCTCCTACGACTCCAGTGTCTTCCCCATCAGGCATCTTAACTTCGAAATGCAAAATGCCCCTCGCGATCCTTTTATTATCACGACTCGTGCGGGCTCGATTCTGGAGTTTCCGATGACCACGCTCCAGATTCTGGGAGCACGAGCTCCGCTGGCGGGCGGAGCTTACTTTCGCCTCCTACCCTATTGGCACACGCGTTGGGGCATTCGATATCTAAACAATTCAGAATCTCGTCCGGCATGCGTCTATCTTCATCCCTGGGAACTCGACCCTGATCAACCTCGGATGAAGGGCAGCCTCACCGCGCGCATGCGGCATTACTTCGGATTGCGAGGCGCAGAGGAGAAATTCCAGCGTCTGCTCGAAGATTTCGAATTTCAAACACTAGGACTTATGGTGGAAACGCTCAGTAATCCCTTGGCACAAAATCCAAACCCGCGTTTGTCGCGGATTCGTCCGGCGGAACTCAGTTCTTATGCCAGCCACTTTGAGAGTGAAGATGAGGCTCGCCGAATCCAAGTAGGCCAACTCTAGTCTTAAAAGCCGTTAAAGACTGGGCAATCTGATATCCGATCCTTCAGTTTCTCGATTGTGCGTCACTAATACTACGTTCGGTCTTAGGGCGGACTGGGTAAGATTGGAAAGAATTTTGGAGGGCCTTGGAATTCTGACTTTGATGCCGATGGGAAGGAAGTTCAAATATTTTCATGGGGCTTGGTAGCCCGCGTATCTGAGACCAGCACCTAACCCATTTAGTTTGATGCAAATCTGGGTCGCCTAAGGATATGACCCATCTGAAGCTCCTTCATTGTTGGATAGTGAAAAACATTACCTCCCTTGGGAACAAGAAAGGTGCACGCGAAGAGTCGAGAGTCCCTCTGGAACTTATCTCTTTTGTATTCAATAGATTAAAGGGACGAGCCGAGTTGGCACACGAGCCTTTTGGCATCACACTTGCTCCTAGTAGCTCGCCTATGTCCCGTACTCGGCATCTTTTTCCAGGCCGCAGAGTTTGCCTGACGTCATACAATGCTCCCTGTCGAAATTCTTGCGATTTGGCGCAGACGAACTGCGCCAAGCTGACATGAGCTCAAGAAACCAAACGAGCATCATAACTGGTGCTACCAGCGGTATCGGCAAGGCGATTGCCCTATCACTGGCCGCGACCGGAATGACACTGGGGCTGGTCGGACGAGATGCAAGCCGCCTCGAGGCCGTCTCGTCACAAGTTCGTGGTCATTCAGTTCGTGTTGAGTCTTTTCGGGCAGACCTCTGTAGCGAAGAGGACATTCGTCGGGTCGCCTCGGATTTGCAGAGGCATTTCGGAGAACTCGACGTGTTGATTCATTCAGCCGGAATTTTTCGCATGGGGACGATTAGCCAGGTGCCGGTTCATGAACTCGATGCGCTCTATCAAATCAATGTACGGGCCCCCTATATCCTGACCCAGGCCCTCCTACCCATGCTTTCTGTGCGGCGTGGGCAAGTCGTGTTCATTAACTCCAGCGCAGGGCTTACGGCACGGGCAGGAGTCGGAGCATATGCGGCTTCCAAGCATGCCCTGAAGGCTATCGCAGACTCTCTACGTAAGGAAGTGAACAACCTCGGGGTGCGAGTGATTACTGTTTATCCAGGTCGTACCGCAACGCCTTTGCAGAAAAAGATCCATGAGCAGGAGGGTGTGCAATACACGCCCGATCTGTTGCTGCAACCCGAGGATGTTGCAAAGGCAGTTGTAAGCGCGTTAGAGATGCCGCCCACGGCAGAAGTGACCGATATACACATTCGGCCGATGCACAAGTCGTAGCCAATCCCGAGGCGATATGTCGAAACAGACCGCCGTTATGCCCAACAAAGAGAAGCATGACTACCTCAACGAGGCAACGATCCGCCATCGTGGAGCTGACAGCTGCCGCTTTTGCGCTGCGCCTCTTTCCGTCAATCTTGTGGATTTGGGCATGTCGCCCCTTTGTGAAAGCTATCTGACAGCCGACCAAGCTAACGCAATGGAGCCGTTCTATCCGCTGCACGTTTTCGTCTGCGAGTCGGTGCTACCTCGCACAGCTTGGGGAATACGTGCGTGCGGAACACATTTTCACCGAATATGCATACTTCTCGTCGTATTCGGATTCATGGCTGAAACACTCAAAAAAATACACTGAGCTGATGACCCAACGCTTTGCTCTGGATGCAAAGAGTCTTGTAGTCGAACTCGCCAGCAATGATGGCTATCTACTGCAGTATTTTGTCGAAAAAAATGTGCCGGTCTTGGGTATCGAGCCCGCAGCCAACGTGGCCAAGGTCGCGGTCGACAAAGGTGTGCCCACGCTGGTTGAATTTTTCGGCGCGGATCTCGCGCGGAAACTTGTGGCTTCCGGGCAGCAGCCCGATCTGCTTTTGGGGAACAACGTGTTGGCGCAGGTGCCGGACCTTAACGATTTTGTGGAAGGCATGAAGATTTTGCTGAAGCCCGGCGGCGTGATCACGATGGAATTTCCGCATCTGCTGCGGCTGATGGATGAAAATCAGTTCGACACTATTTATCATGAGCATTTTTCGTACTTCTCTTTTATCACTGCGGAGAAGATTTTCGCGGCGCACGGTTTGACGCTGTTTGATGTGGAGGAGCTTTCGAGTCACGGCGGTTCCCTGCGGATTTATGCGCGTCATGCGGAGGACCACAGCAAGCAAGTGGCTTCTGCGGTTAGTGAACTCCTGCGGCGTGAAGAAGACGCCGGCCTAAACCGCATCGAGCGATATGCGGCATTTGAAGAGAGTGTGAAGGAAACGAAACGGAAGCTGCTTGACTTTTTAATTCACGCGAAACGCGATGGCAAGAAAATCGTTGGATACGGCGCCCCTGGCAAGGGGAACACGCTTCTGAATTACTGCGGCATCCGCACGGATTTTCTAGACTTCACGGTCGATCGCAATCCGTACAAGCATGGAAGATTCCTGCCGGGCACGCACATCCCCATCTTCCCGCCCGAACACTTGCGTGAAGCGCGCCCGGATTATGTGTTCATCCTTCCCTGGAATTTGAAAAACGAGATTATGGAGCAGCTTTCGTTTATTCGAGATTGGGGCGGAAAGTTCATCGTTCCGATCCCTGGGGTCAAGGTTTACGAATGAACATGCAACCGCATCGGCGTGGCAGCGTTTTGGAAAGGAAAATTCGTCAATGAAAGTCGTGCTTTTCTGCGGCGGTCTCGGCATGCGGCTGCGGGAGTACGCTGAGAATATACCCAAGCCCATGGTTCCAATCGGCTACCGGCCGATCTTGTGGCACGTGATGAAGTATTATGCGCATTTCGGCCATCGCGACTTCATCCTTTGTCTGGGATATCGCGCGGATGCCATCAAGCACTACTTTCGCAACTACGACGAGTGTCTCTCGAACGATTTCACTCTTTCTCAAGGCGGAAAGCATCTCGAGCTCTTTCATAGTGACATCCACGATTGGAATATCACTTTCGCGGATACAGGTGTAAACGCCAACATTGGCATGCGATTGAAAGCTGTCGAGAAATATGTGCATGGCGAAGAGATGTTTCTGGCGAATTACTCGGATGGACTCATCGACTTACACCTTCCGGACTTGATTGAGAACTTTGAGAAGCAAAAAAAGACGGCTAGTTTCATCAGTGTGCGTCCGAGCTTGAGCTACCACATCGTCTCGGCCGATCCCGACGGCACCGTCCGGGAGATTCGGGAAATATCGCGCTCCAGCATGCGCATAAACGGCGGATACTTTATCTTTCGCAAGCAGATTTTCGACTTCATGAAAGATGGTGAAGAGTTGGTGCAGCAGCCGTTTCAAAGACTGATCGAGCAAAGGCAGCTAATCGCACATCCCTATGATGGATTCTTCGCTTCCATGGACACATTTAAGGACAAGCAAGTCCTGGATGACCTCTACAATAGTGGGAAAGCTCCTTGGGAGGTGTGGAAGACCGAGAATGAGAAAAGTGGGAAGGCCGCGCCGGTTGCCTTTCGTGCCGGAGCAGAGAAGATTCGCTAGTCAGAACCATTCAGGAGCGATTGAGCGTGCTTGGCATTCCCTTATCCAAGGAAAAAGGAAAAATACTCACTGTCCTCTGTTTGGGCGCGCACTCCGATGACATCGAGATCGGGTGTGGTGGCACTATATTGCGGTTGCTCCAGTCGTTCCCCTCTGCTCGCTTTCATTGGATCGTGTTTAGCTCTAACAGAGTTCGCCGCCAGGAAGCTCACCGGAGCGCAGATCTGTTCTTGAAAGGTGCAAAATCGAAGCAGATTGCTGTTCGGTCTTATCGCGATGGCTTCTTTCCATATCAAGGGGCGAAGAATTAAAGAGGAATTCGAGCGGCTCAAGAAGCGCTTAATTCCAGACTTGATCTTCACGCATTACCGTCATGATCTGCACCAGGACCACCGAATCCTGAATGAGCTCACCTGGAACACCTTTCGCAATCACTTGATTCTGGAATATGAGATCCCAAAGTATGATGGTGATCTGGGTTCGCCGAACGTATTCGTCCCCTTGGAAGAATCAGTCTGTAGGCAAAAGGCCGAGTTGCTGGACCACGCGTTCCAGACCCAGCGGACGAAACATTGGTTTTCGGAAGGCACGTTTTTCGCTTTGATGCGGCTTCGCGGAGTGGAAACCAATTCGCCGACGCGATTCGCGGAAGCCTTCTATGGAAGGAAAATTAACTTGTGGCTACGATAGGGTATTCCGGTTTGCAAGAACGGGAAAGTGCGAGGACGGCAACCTTCCAATGGATTTCTGAATTCTGGCACTACCGCGAACTCCTCTATTTTCTCTCATGGCGCGAGGTAAAGCTGCGTTACAAGCAGGCCGCTTTGGGAGCGGCCTGGGCGATCATTCAGCCTCTCTTTTCGATGATCATTTTCACCCTCTTTTTTGGCCGCCTTGCAGGTGTGCCGAGCGATGGCATCCCTTACCCACTCTTTTCCTTTTGCGCGCTCGTGCCCTGGACCTACTTCGCTGGAACGTTGAGCTTGGCAGGAAACAGTCTGGTGACTAACGCCAATCTGGTAACCAAGGTTTATTTTCCGCGAGTCCTATTGCCCGCAGCCACGGTACTCAGTGGCATGCTCGATTTCCTGATCGGCTCCGTGTTTCTCGTCTTTATGATGATTTACTATCACGTTAAACCGGGATGGCACCTGCTCCTCGTGCCGGTGTTTTTGCTCAGCATGATGCTGCTGGCTCTGGGCATCAGCATGTTTCTTGCGGCATTCAACGTGCGATATCGAGATGTGAAATACGCACTTCCGTTCATTATCCAGATTTGGCTGTTTGTGACACCGATTATTTATCCGGTGTCTTTCTTGCCCGCAAAGTATCAAAAAGTGTTGGCACTCAACCCGATGGCGGGGATAGTTGAGGGCATGCGCGCATGCTTGTTCTCCACACGTCAGATGCCCTGGAAACTGGCGGGAATTTCCTGGTCGGTCACACTCGTGCTTTTGATCGCCGGCGCAGTCTATTTTCGGAAGACAGAGAAAACATTCGCAGACATCGTCTAGACCGTTGATTGCGAGCTTGGAGAAACGGTTCGCCTTATGAGTGATGCGATCGTAGTTGAAAAGATATCAAAGAAATACAAGTTAGGCGCCCTCCAGAGAGACACCATGCTGAGGGAGCGGCTTATCAGCCTGCTGCGTTCCCCGTTCAAGGGCCGTTCCCGGCCTGAAAACACCCTTTGGGCTCTCAGGGATGTTTCTTTCAAAGTCGCCCAGGGCGAGGTCGTTGGCATCATTGGCCGCAATGGAGCGGGCAAGAGCACTTTGCTGAAAGTGCTCTCAAAGATCACATATCCAACTTCGGGCCGCATGAAGGTTAACGGCCGTGTTGCCTCGCTTCTAGAAGTCGGAACTGGGTTCCATGAAGAACTGACCGGTCGCGAGAACATTTATCTTAATGGTTCCATTCTGGGAATGAAGAAAAGTGAAGTTGATTCCAAACTCGATTCCATTGTGACGTATGCCGGAGTTGAACGATTTGTCGACACCCCCATCAAGCGCTATTCCTCGGGCATGCGTCTTCGTCTCGGTTTTGCTGTTGCCGCCCATCTGGATCCCGACCTTCTGATCGTAGATGAAGTCTTGGCCGTGGGGGATGCAAGTTTTCAGCGGAAGTGCCTTAATACCATGGAGGAGTTGCAAAGTGGGGGACGGACTGTTCTCTTCGTCTCCCATAACATGGCAGCAGTAGAAAACCTTTGTTCCCGATGCATATGGATTGACGCGGGCCAGGTTCAAATGGACGGAGTTCCCCGCGAAGTCATTAGCGCTTACATGCAAAAGTTTGGCGGAGCAACAGGTAGAGTTGCCGATCTCCGCTCGGTTCAGCATCGACGTGGTTCCGGCGAGATTCGCTACACGGGCATCGAATTTCTTTCGGTCGCCGGCGAGCCCCTTGCAGCTATCCGAAGCGGCGACAAATTGGCCATCCGCTTCCATTACCATGCCGAGAAAAACATTCCATATCCAAGTTTCGGGTTCCGCTTATACACGGAAATGGGCACCCTCGTAACCGAGACTAGCACCTGGCACCACTCCCTCGACATTCCATTCGTGCCGCAGGGTGATGGTTATGTTGATCTCGTAATTGAAATGCTCAACTTGCTTCCAGGCCGATACTCTTTCTCTCTCTGGCTTACAGGTTCCAGCTCTTCTGTCCATGACAACGTAGAGCACGGCGCTCAGATTGAAGTCGAGCTTGCCAACGTCTATTCTTCGGGGAAGTCGCTCGATAGCAGCCTCGGAATCGTTTACTTCCCTCAGCGCTGGAAGCTTGATGGCATTCCCGTTGGAATCGACGCACCGCTGAGTGAGGCGGAGCTACGCGTCGGGCGGGCCCAAGTTGATGGCAGCAAAAGGTAGTCGGCTTATGGCACCAGCTCCCTACTGTAGCCCTGCTTGGAGGAAAACAATGCCCGGAAGGCAGGAAACTGTATGCATGCCGCCCCTTCTGGGCGTGGTGTGCCGTTCCTCTCCAAAAGTTTCTGACGAATTCGCATAGCCCACTAAACGGATGCCAGCCCCGCCAATGGAGACAAAGCCCTTAGTGATGATTTTGACTCCTGTCTTCAACGGAGAAGAGTATCTCCGGGAGTGTGTCGAGAGCGTCCTCGCCCAGACTTATGCCAACTGGGAGTATCTCATTGTGAATAACTGCAGCACGGATCACACTCTCGAAATCGCTCAGGAATATGCGAATCGGGATCGCCGCATCCGCGTGCACACTAACGATGAATTCTTGCCGCTAATGCAGAACCTTAACAACGCCTTTCGCAGGACTTCGATTCAGAGCAAGTACTGCAAGATGGTCATGGCAGACGACTGGATTTTTCCCGAATGTTTGGAAAAAATGGTCTCTCTGGCAGAGAAGAATCTGTCCGTGGGAATTGTCGGGGCATATGGCTTGGCGGGCAACCGAGTTCTTTGGCATGCTCTGCCATATCCAAGTCCCCTAGTCGATGGGCGACGTTTGGCCCGAGAGACTTTGTTAGGTGGTCCCTACGTTCTTGGATCACCCACGTCGCTTCTTTTTCGATCCGACTGTGTTCGTTCACTCGATCCCTTTTATGAGGAATCGAACCCGCATGGTGACTATCAAACTTGTCTGGCACTCCTTGAAAGATGCGATTTCGGTTTCGTCCACCAAGTACTCACGTACACGCGAGAGCGCCCAGAATCCGCGACTTCTTTTTCAAGGCGCTATAATACTCATCTGCTCGAAGACCTAACGTCCTTGCTGCGGTACGGTCCGGTCTTCCTCAATAGCGGCGAGTTGGTCCGACAACTGAAGCAGTGGCGCCGAGACTACTATTTCTTTCTTGCTGAAAGCGCTATTTGTTTGCGGGAGCAGGGGTTTTGGCAATACCATTCGACGCGCCTTCGTGAGCTAGGTCATCCGCTTAGTTCTGCAAGACTGGCATGGAGTCTGCTCTTAGCTCTTCGCTATACAATGTTCCATCCGTCCAAGAAATTGCCAGTTCTGCGAGATGCCTGGACCAAGGCATGGCGGCGCTTCTTCGCTCAGTAAGCCATCCTTCGACGTCTGTGACGCTGGGCTACTCGGCGCGCCTGAGCCAGATCTCTCGCCAATAAGAATATATGCTCCGCGGGCAAGCGGTTCTCCGATCGCTATACCAGGAACGGCATATCACGCCTTCCATCATGATACAAACTCCAGGCAGTTTGCTCATCTCGCCGGTTTTCTCATTGACGATTTTTTCAACGCGGTCCATCACGCGGTATTTTCCCCCGCAATAGGGCACCATCTCTGAGTCGAAATAAAGCCCTCTGTTTTTGTTGCGCTGATCCAGAGTCGATAGAATCTCCTCATAGCTCCTGATCTGCACGAGCTCGCCGGGTCGTAAATTCAGCTCCTCGGTGGGCGTCTTCGTCAGTTTTCCTTCGAAGAAGGGATAGGGCACTCCGCCGCGCACCTTTTGGATTCGATTGTAGGTGCCCAACAAGATGCGGTATCCTCCGATTTTCAGGGCTTTTTTGAAAGCCCATAAGAATATGGCGCTCACCAAGTCCGAAACGCCAGCGTTACCCCAGCAGACATCCCGATAGTATTGTCTTATGTCCCACCAAGGCAGAGGTACGGACGCCCGGAGAACTTCAGTCGCTTGGCAGGAATAAATCACCTTACCTGCATTGTCTCCCTGGCCAGTTGTGCGCGCCGCCCGAATCAAATCTTCATGGCTGTATGATCCTTCAAGTGAGGCAGACACCGAGAGAGTTCTTTGCTGCTGCCGGTTCGGCTCAGCCCTCTTTAACCATGCTTCTTTCCAGAAAAGCAGGCAACGCGCCTGGCATCCGCCATGCGCTGAACCATTGCAACGCAATTCCTCCAGGTGGACGGTGTTCCACATCCGCCTAGACCCCGTGTTGGAAATCGTGTCGCACGTTTTGTCCGACCGCTTGTAGACGCGAAATTGCTTCCCACAGAACTCCCGCATCTCCGGCATGAACGGCTGCGCATCCAACCGGCCGTTGGCGTCGAGCGTGGCAAGAATCTCCGCCTCGCTGCGAACCTCTACAAGTTCACCGGGACGCAGATTCAGCGGAACGTCTTGTTTTGGAATAGTCTTCCTCATTCGAACTGTTCCTTATGATTAAGCTGCTTCGACTTATCCATCTTGAAGCTGTTTTTTCAGAATAACACGGAGAGTGTTTTTGTCCCGCCGCTCCGCGGGCCTCTGTTTCCTTGCGAAAACCCGTCGTCGGGTGTAGACGCCTTTTTTTGCGTCTCGAAGTTGTAAATCGTATCGAAACTCACAGCCCTTGCTGGCCCGTGAGAGACTGGTGCTCCGCGGCAAGCATCAACCGAGGGAGCTACGGCAGGGCCGTTGCCATATCACTCTGGATTTGTGCTTGCGTCAGGGCGATGTTGTACACGCGAACTTCGTCGATCAATCCTTTGAAGTATTGACCGTATGTCGTGTCGCCGCCGATTTGCAGCGCGTTAGTGGAAGTTGTCATCGTCCCGCTTTGCGGCGTACTGGTGGCGAGCGTTCCGTTCACATAAATCTTTAGCGTTGTCCCGTCATAGGTCATCGCAAGATGTGTCCATGTGCTTGCCGCCAATTGTGCGGCTCCGTAAGCCAACGGTTCAGCGCTGGACGTCAGAAGCACGCCGGTTCCCGGCTTGTTGCCGTTGGATGAGCTTGCCTCCAGGAAATAGTTGTCGAGCGGCTTGTAAATTACGTCCTGCCATCCGGTTGGCGCGGAGCTCGGATTGACCCACGCTTCAATCGTCATCGCAGTCGTCAAATGGAGTGATGGCGCATCGTTGATCACAACCTGAGCATTCGTTCCGTTGAACGACAGTGCATTGCCGTACTTGCCGCTTGTGGTCCACGTGGAATTTACAATCGTCCCTGTGTTGCCGTTGCCGGAAACGTCGCTCACTGTTGTTCCGGATCCTGCGTTGAAGTCATAGGCCGCGACGAGACCGGGTGTGCCGGTTGAGGCGCTGGTTGTTGCGGTTGCTGTGTTCGAAAATGCGCTCAAATTGCCTGCTGCGTCAGTTGCTTGCAGTCGATAATTGTAGGAGGTCGAGCCTGCCAGCCCAGGGTCGCTGTAAGTCGTTGTGGTCCCCGAGACGCTCACGACTTGCACCAAATTGCTGCAGCCGCTGCCCGAGCAACGTTGGACAGAGTAACCCGTTACTCCGACGTTGTCCGTGGATGCCGTCCAAGAAAGATTGATCTGGCTAGAAGACACAGCCGTCGCCGTCAAATTGGCAGGAACCGTTGGTGGCTTGGTGTCACCTCCGGCAGAGCCGGCGGCGCGGAACGCCACCATCTGCATGATCCACTGCCCGGCTGGACTTACTGTCGCACTCGCGGCGGAACTCCCCACAGCCGTTACGATGCGATCTTCCGCAATATCTCCGTCAGGAGATGTGATCATGCGGCCAGTGAAGCCGCTTCCCGCACCGCTCGTCGATGTTTGAACCAGGTTGGCGGCAAAGAGCAGATCATTAGCATTCAAGGTTGTGACTGCGGCGCTGGTGCTCGTTGCGCTGTTCCCGGTGCTTGCTGAGGCAACATCGACAGGAGTATTCGGATCAGCGCCGCTGTACTCCAGGATACGTACGTCTGGAAATGCTGCCGCCCCGCTGAACGTCACTGCAACGGTGTTGCTCCCCGCCGTAGCAGGCGCGATGTTCTTCGCGTAGTAGATACTCTGGGAAGCCACACCGCTGATCGTCGTCGGACCGACAGCTGGGATGTAACTGTTGCCCTTAGAGTCCGCTACGCCGCTAATCGTGACGGCCGTGCTGTTCCAGCCAACCACCACCACGTTGAGGTCGCCCGCCGTCTGTGGGCCGGCAAAGGCTACGCTAACACTCGTCGGCGATGATTGCGGAGTCGCGTAATTTCCCTGTACGAAACTCATCGCTATCGCCGCGTTGTAGGAGAATCCATTGCTGAGATTTCCGCTCTGACCGCTGACCGTTACCGTCACGGTCACCGCTCCTGACGGATGGGCCGGCGTCGTCGCTGTGATGCTTGTGCCGCTCACCACCACCACGTTCGTCGCTGCCGTACCGCCAATTGTTACCGTTGCTCCAGCGGCAAAGTTTGTTCCCGTGATCGTCACCACCGTTCCACCGGCTGCCGGACCGTTGTTGGGCGATACAGTAGTCACCGTCGGCGCGGCTACATAGGTGAATCCATTCGTCAAACTCCCGCTCGGAACACCCGGATTGGTCACCGTCACGGTCACCGCTCCCGCGCTTCCCGTCGGCGTCGTCGCTGTGATGCTTGTGCTGCTCACCACGACCACGTTCGTCGCCGCCGCACTTCCAAACGTTACCGCCGCTCCCGAGACGAAGTTCGTCCCCGTGATGGTGACTGCTGTCCCTCCACCTGTCGAACCAATATTCGGCGAAACAGTGCTCACCGTCGGCGGAACGAGGTAGATGAATCCGTTGGTCAGGCTGCCGCTCTGTCCGCTGACCCCCACCGTCACGGTCACCGCTCCTGCACTGCCCGCCGGCGTCGTCGCTGTGATGCTCGTGCTACTCACCACGACCACGTTCGTCGCGGCCGTACTTCCAAACGTTACCGTCGCTCCCGAGGCAAAATTCGTCCCCGTGATCGTCACCGCCGTTCCGCCTGCTGCCGGACCGTTGCTCGGCGACACGCTGCTCACCGTCGGCACCGTTATATAGGTGAACCCGTTCGTCAAAGTCCCAGTCTCTCCATTGACCGTCACGGCCACGTTCACCGCTCCCGCATTGCCTGCCGGCGTCGTGCAGGTAATCTGCGTCGGGCTCACTACCACAACGTTCGTCGCCGTAGCATCGCCGTCACCGCCCTGGCGCCCGGCGCCAAACGTTACCGTTGCCCCTGCAGCAAAGTTCGTTCCCGTGACGGTGACTGCCGTCCCTCCTCCCGTGGACCCACTATTCGGGGAAACGCTGGTCACCGACGGCGGAACGACGTAGGTGAAGCCGTTAGTCAGGCTTCCGTTCTGCCCGCTGGACGTCACCGTCACGGTCACCGCACCTGCATTCCCCGCGGGGGACGTAGCCGTAATCTCCGTCGCGCCCACTACCACCACGTTCGTCGCCGCTGCACTTCCAAATGTTACCGTCGCTCCCGATGCAAAGCTCGTCCCCGTGATCGTCACCGCCGTTCCACCTGCTGGTGGACCGTTGCTCGGTGATACGCTGCTAATCGTCACTCCCGTTACGTAGGTGAATCCGTTCGACAAACTTCCGCTCTGTCCGCCCGGATTCGTCACTGTCACGATCGCCGGTCCAGCACTGCCTGTCGGCGTCGTCGCTGTGATCGTTGTACTGTTCGACACCACCACATTCGTTGCCGCTCCACTGCCAAAGGTCACCAACGCACCCGAGGCAAAGTTCGTCCCCCTGATCGTTACCGCTGTTCCTCCGCCCGTCGCCCCGCTGCTTGGAGACACGCTCGTCACTGTCGGCCCTGGAGCAGACACTGCGGAAAACGCCACCATCTGCATGACCCACCCGCCAGCTGGATTCACTGGAGCGGTCGCGCTGTAGCTACCCGCAGCTGCCACCAGGCGGTCCTGAACAATGTCCCCGTCCGGGCTAGTAATGATGCGAGAAGTGAATCCCGAGCCTGGACCCGTAGTCTCGGTCAATACCATGTTGGCCGCGAAAAGCAAATCGTTGGCGTTGGTAGTAGTCACAGCGGTCGCACTGCTCGTCGCACTATTTCCCGTGCCCGACGAAGTGACATCCACCGGAGCCGTTGGACTTGCACCGCTGTACTCGAGTATGCGGACGTCAGGATAAGCCGCCGCGGCGTTAAAGGTGACAGTTGCTGTGTTTGCCCCTGCGTTCGCCGCACTGATGTTCTTGGCGTAGTAAATCGTCTGACTTAGGCCGCCAGCGGCGTACTGCGTGGGGCCTACAGCCGCAGTGTATTGGTTCCCCAAGGTATCCGTAACAGAAGAAACGGTGTGGGAAACGTCGTTCCAGCCCACCACGACGACGTTCAAATCTCCCGCGAACTGCGGGGCATTGTAGGGGACCGAAACCGTGGCTTGAGGAGATTGCAGTGTGGCCGAATTAAGCTGCACAAAACTGATGTTCCCTGTTTGTGACTGGATCGTATAGTCGCCGACAGCGAGAGGGCTGTTGTTCAAGCCGGGCGCCACGGCTATCGCCTCGATCGTCGTCGTGGAAGGTACGTTGATAGGGCCGGAATATATGCTGGACGAGGTTGTCGGCGTCGTTCCGTTCAATGTGTAGTAGATCGTTGCGCCGGAGGTTGTCTCGGAAAGGGTGACTGTCTGCCCGGTCGAATATCCTCCTGGCGCAGGAGTGAATGTCGGGGCAGCGGCCGCGGGGGCCTGGCTCAACAATCCATAAACGGTCAGATTATCAACCCCGGCCACATACACTTTGCCGTTAGCCACTGTGGGCACCACAAATTTGACGGCGTTACCGGCCTGATCTCGCTTGCCCGTCGCTAGCGTGCTGTCCCAGAATTCATTTGCCAGATTATTCGGATCGAACGCGTAAAGCACCGCTGGACCAGTCGCCGCACCGTTTGTTCCGCTCTTCGATGAGTCAACTGCCCAGATGATCGCATTCGAGGTTCCCGCGGCCGATATGACCGGTGTCAGCCCGGGGAATGCCACCGAAGCATTCGATTGCGAAGTCGGGGCAGTATTGAAAATTCCTGTCGTGATGTTGAAGGCGTACGCTTGCAGGGGCGAATTTGCTGCCCCAATGTAAAAGCTGTTCTGCCAAAACGTTCCGGAAGAGGCAATCATGTTGCCCAAAGACCATGTCTGCACCGCCGCGTTGTTGTTGGAACTGTTGAAATGCCCCATATTGTCGCGGTTCAAGAGGTACAGAACCCCGCCCTTGCCACCGCCGATTATCAGGTGTGGATGCGGACCTGCAACCGAATCGAGAAGCGTTACTGCTCCTCCCTGGCCGAGGTCTATGTTATTCGGGCCCAGTGTTGCCTGATTGTCGGGTGTGAACCAGTCGGAAAGCGTCAGTCCGCTTGTGGTGCTCAACTTTAGGAAGCTGTCGGAAAATTCTGTACTGCCGTCGTAGGTCCCATTACTGCTGATCACAAAAAGGTTGTTACTGCCGTCGAAAACTGGGGCGCTCCCCGACATCCAGATGCCGCCCCCGTCCGTGTTCGGGGTCACGCAATAGGCATTCGCTAACGCCAGGGTTGACGCGTTGTAACCAAGTATCCATCCGTGCCACGGCGAAATGTCGCCGTGAGATCCAGACGCCATATATACAACTCCATTGACGAGTGCCAGGCCCGGCCTTTGGTTTTGATGAAGCGCAATATAAGGGAGAACTCCGTTAGACGATCCGTCTCCACTCCCGGTTACTGTGGCAGAGAGAACCTGAGGCGCGCCCGATGTTTCCGCACCAGTCGAAAGATTTAACCTGTGTAGTCGCTGGTAATACTGTCCGCCCTCTTTAGTATTGGAAACGACGTACAGGTTGTTTGTGGCGGGGTCTATGACCGGCGTGGATGTGATGCCAATGGCGCCTGGGATATCCCCAGTCTCTCCAGTATCGGCAGCCGGGATGGGTGTGGCTCCGGATCCCGCTCCATATGCTGGGATTAACAGGGAAGCCTTCCAGTATTGAGTGCAACTCGTCCCGCTTCCATTGTCTGCGTCAAATGCATACACACCGTCATTCTGCGTCGCAACTATCACGACATTGTGCGTACCTCCCCCAACCGCGAGGTTTGCTACCCATAACGGCTGGGCATAAACACTCTCGTCGACCGCGCACGAAAATAGCTTTCCGAACGAAGAAGTGTTTACATTCGTGGGAGTAAGCACGTACTCATGGCTGTTAATGCTCGTCCGAGTACCATCATTTCGGTAGGTGTACACCCCGGCCAAATCCGTTACCCCGATCGTTGCTGTGGCGCTCTTGGTAACATTCGCCACGCTGGTGGCCGTGACAAGATATACGCCGCCCGTCGTGGGAGCTGTATATTTCACCGACGTGGAAGTGGCCGCGCTCAAAGTCCCGCAGGAATTCCCCGAGCAGGACGAGCCTGAAACGCTCCAGGTCACGCCATTTCCAGAGGCATCGTTTGCAACTGTCGCCGTTAGAGTCACCGACTGCGAAATCGTTAGTCCGTAGTTAGCCGGGGTAACGGCGACACTAATCAGTGCCTGCGGTTGTGGCGTGCCTCCGGGCAGGGCCATTGACGGGGGCTCAGGAACGCCAAGTGGCAGAGCAAATGGTTCAGCTCCGGCAGCAGGGAAGCCTCTAAGCGGCATCGCCGACATAATAGGCAAGATAGCCGTCAGAAGCAGCGCCGCGCTGATTCTGCACACCGAATACGGTCTCGCTCCAGACTGCATCCTCATTGAGCCTCCGAAGTCAATTATCAATATCGGTCGAATGGGGCAGAGTTCCAGATCCTTGAGTCTTCGAAACACACAAAAAACGTCTCGAAATACTCCTTGCAATGCCCTAGCTGGTGCAATCTCCATACCAAGAGATATGAGTCAATCCGCATATCTCATCAAATAAAGTCCCTATTTTCATTGATTTAACTGAACCTTTCTTCTCCGGCAGTACACTCCTGCTTCCGCAAAAAGAAAACGTTCGGCGCTATTAGGAAAATGTTTGCGGTAGTCCAGTGCGATGCCTCTAGCCAATTGAGGTTTGAGAAGTGAACAGCTCATCCAAAAACGGGCCCATCACGAGGCTAAGGCCTCTAGAGTGGGGCAGCACGCCAGACAACTCTGTTTACCCGCAAGCCAAGCTTTTGCTCTCTGCGAGGAAGATTCATGGAGGTGCACTAGGGCCCTCGGTCCGTCTGGCATCTCAGTCGTTTGTAACTAACTGAAAATAAAATGGTTATGGCCTCCCTGACCTTGGAGAAAATGGCATGGCAACTGCTCTCATCTCTTATCCACGCCTCTCGTGTTTAACCAGGCGGTTAAATGCGACGGGTGTGCAGCTTTCCGAACAGCAGTGCTTTTTCTGAATGGCCGCTGCCGCAGAAAACCCCGGAATCGGCTAAGATTAAAACTGGAGCGTGTGATTTATGCGTGTTTTAGTAACCGGCCATCATGGCTACATTGGCGCTGTTCTGGTGAGGATGCTTGCCGAGACCGATCATGAAGTTGTTGGGCTTGACAGCGACTTCTTCGTTCAGAATCGCTTTGTTGGTGAAGTCGTTGAGATTCCCAGCTTGCACAAGGATCTTCGTGATGTGGAGCAGCGCGATCTTAACGGCTTCGACGCCGTCCTTCATCTTGCTGCACTCTCCAATGATCCGCTTGGTGACCTAAATCCCCAGCTTACTTATGAGATCAATCATCGTGCCACCATGCGCCTCGCCGAACTGGCCAAACATGCTGGCGTCAAGCGCTTTCTCTTTTCTTCTTCCTGTAGCATGTACGGCGCCGCCGGATCCGCCATGTTGACGGAGGACGCCTCCTTCCATCCCGTCACCCCCTATGCTGAATCCAAAGTTTTTGTCGAAAAAGAGCTAGGCGACCTTGCCGGCCCGAGTTTTAGCCCCGTCTTCCTTCGTAATACGACTGCTTATGGCGTTTCCCCATTCATGCGCTTCGACGTAGTCTTGAACAACCTGGTAGCCTGGGCCGTCACAACGGGCAACATCCGCATTCAGTCCGATGGAACTCCTTGGCGCCCTCTGGTCCACATTGAAGATATCTGCCGCGCTTTCATGGCCGCTCTCGTGGCTCCGCAAGAAAGCATTCACAATCAAGCCTTTAACGTCGGAATCACGGAAGAAAATTATCAAGTCCGCGATCTGGCGGAAGTCGTTCGCGAGACCGTTCCCGGATGCAAACTGGAATATTCTCCGGACGGTGGTCCCGATCCGCGCTCTTATCGTGTCGATTTCAGCAAAATTAAGAACCATCTCCCGGGATTCACACCGAAGTGGAACGTCCGCCTTGGCGCACAAGAGCTGTATAACGCCTGCCGCCAAGCGAACTTGAAATGGGAAGATTTCGATGGGCCCCGGTTCAAACGCATTATCCACGTCCGGAAGCTTCTGTCGTCCGGCCAACTGAACTCGCAACTTCGCTGGACCAGCGCGGTGCCCGCATCCGCGCTATAGTCTTCTCGGGCGAACCAGCATAACTGTACCAATGTGAGGACTCCGGCCGTGATTTTCAAGCCGACCGACCTTCCCGGCGTTTATATCATCGACCCAGACCGGCATACCGATGTCCGCGGCTATTTCGCACGCACTTATTGCGAAAAAGAATTCGCCGATCATGGTCTGGAGCCGCACGTCTCCCAATGCAGCGTTTCTTTTAATCGCCGAAAAGGCACTCTCCGCGGAATGCACTATCAGACACCGCCATTTGAAGAAGTAAAAGTGGTGCGCTGCAACCGCGGCTCCATCTATGATGTGATCATCGATTTGCGCGCGGATTCGCCCACTTATAAGAAATGGTTTGCCGCACAACTCGATGAAGAAAACGGCAAAATGATATATATTCCGCGGGGATTCGCGCATGGCTTTCAGACGCTTGCCGACGATACCGAAGTGTTTTACCAAATGTCCCAGGTTTTCTCCCCGGAGCACGCGCGAGGCGTCCGCTGGAATGATCCGGCTTTTTCCGTCGCCTGGCCCGAGGATGAACGAATTATTTTGGACCGCGACCGAAATTATCCCGATTTCTTCTGACACGAAATGACCACGGGTTCCACGTTTGCGGCAACGAACCTCGACCTTGAGTCGCCGGAACTCGGAGACCGGCTCCATTCTTTCGTTTCCGAGCTTTACCCCATCTGCAGCAGCATCACCGGCGATGGGCTCCGAGAGATTTTGCGCCGCATCAGCCAGCGCATCCCTCTTCAAGTTCATGAGGTTCCAACGGGTACCCAGGTTTTCGACTGGACCGTGCCCCGCGAATGGAATATCCGCGACGCCTACGTTCGAAACTCTAGCGGCGAAAAGATCATCGATTTCAAGAATTCGAATCTTCACGTGGTCAATTACAGCATCCCCGTGAAGGCAAGACTCTCTCTCCAAGAGCTCAAACAACATTTGTATGCGCTGCCCGATCGCCCTGATTGGATTCCTTACCGCACCTCTTATTACCGCGAGACCTGGGGCTTCTGTCTTCCACAGCGCCAACTGGATTCTTTGCCCGAAGATGAATACGAGGCCGTGATTGACTCATCTCTCGAAGATGGCAGCCTCACTTATGCCGAGTGCTTAATTCCCGGGCGGTCGAAAGACGAAGTCCTGATCTCTTGTCATGCCTGCCACCCCTCATTGTGCAATGACAACCTGTCCGGCTTAGCGGTTGCCACTTTTCTCGCGCAGGCGCTCTCGCGCATGGAACGGCGCTTTTCTTACCGCTTCTTATTCATCCCTGGAACCATCGGCTCCATCACCTGGCTTAGCAGAAATGAAGAGGTCGTCCCTCTGGTCAGGCATGGCTTGGTGCTAGCCTGCGTCGGAGATCGAGGAGCGTTCTCCTACAAAAAAAGCCGCCGGGGAAATGCAGAAATCGATCGCGCCGTCCTCCACGTGCTTGCGACTTCCGGCAATCCCTATAATATTCGCGATTTCTCGCCTTACGGGTATGACGAACGCCAGTATTGCTCCCCAGGGTTCGACCTTCCCGTTGGTTGCCTGAATCGCACCCAGCACGGCAAATTCCCCGAATACCATACGTCAGCCGACAACTTGTCTTTCGTTGCTCCGGAAGCTCTAGCTGGCAGCCTCCGTCTTTGCCTCGATGTCTTTCGCGTTTTGGAGAACAACCACACCTACCAGAATCTGAACCCCAAGTGCGAGCCCCAGCTCGGCAAACGCGGCCTCTACCGCTTAATCGGTGGCCTCCCCGACGCCGGAGCCCGGGAGCTAGCCATGCTCTGGGTCTTGAATCTTTCCGACGGCCAACATTCTCTCCTCGACATCGCCGAACGCTCCGGTTTGAGATTCGAGGCCATCGTGCAAGCGGCAGAGGCTCTAAGGCAGAACGAACTCCTCGCCCCAGTGAAGGGGCCAGTGCCGACTTAGACTTTCTCATCCCGGTTGATGGAACGCTAGCTTATACATCCTGGTCGGGAAGAGGTGCCCTTGGCCTGCCCCCCCTAATCTTCAACGGTGGTCTTGCGTTTCCCGACCTGAGCTCAAATGTCGGTTAGGAACCGGAATCCACTCCAGAGCTGCCCGAGCCATCCGGGTAGGCATCTTCAACTTAGGAATTCCCTCACATATCCGTGCGATTCCTCCGACCGTCCCGGTTTATGAGGGCTATTTACGCATGGCTAGAAATTCGCCTCACAAATGGTCCAAGTCTCCCATCCGACGCACGCGTATGGGAAAAGGTCTGCAACATCACGTCCCGTATGTTCCATTGCCCCACCCAAATAAGAAGGGGGCGTCACGTAAAGCTAATAAAATGAACATGTTACGGAAGGCGCTCTTTGGCCGGTTAGCTGCATAAACTCCTTCGTCATGGAAACCCTTACTCTTCTTACGTCTCTTCCCGACACGGCGGCCCTGGTTCTAGTGGGTATCGCCCTGATCACTCTTGCCTCAATCTTGAAAAAGCACCTGACTTCCTCTCATGCCGAGTCTGGCACGATGCAGGGACCCACGATTGAACACTAAAGAGCAGGCGTCGGGCAACTGCGAGAACTGATTTGTTCTCTGATACTTGGAGCGCAGGCAGTGCTCGTCCCTCGGGACTGTAGTTCATCCAAGCAGGAAGGAATTCATCTTCGCTCCAGGGCATGAGGTACGTTTACGCAGTTGAGACTTCGGCGATTCGGCTTTGCGACCGGGAAGGGACAACGCAAGGATTTGAGTCAATACCATCCGGTGACGCAGCTGAGATCAGTAGGTAAGGGCGCGTCCAGGAAAATTCTCTGTTCGTTAACACTCTGGAGATCCTTAAAACCTACACTGGCCGGCCAAACTTTATGCTTCCGGAGTAATTCTGGGCGACCGTCTTCGAGAGTGGACGTGAAATGCTTCCCTCACACCCAGAATCGACATTCAACTCTCATATCCACTAGTGAGGATTCGATCATTTTATGGGACTGACGGGCTATGCTAATGGTGTTCAGTACGGAGACCCAAGTCGGACACGGCTTTGGGGGCCAATTGAGGGGGTCCGCTCGTCCCTGCGGGCCGCGGACGTTTTCTTTCTCGCATGCATTCTCTTTTTCGGTGCCTTCCAATTCTTCGCTACCCAGCGGGTTCACGATTTTCAGCGAGACGACGTGTTCTACTCCGATTCCGGACGCTCTCTCGTTGAGCGCGGCTTCTACGGCATTAACGGACATCCAGAAACCAACCAGCCGCCAGGCTTGCCTTTTCTTTTGGGCCTGCTCTCTTTGGCGGGCTGGGGCTCTCATCTCGTCTTCTTGCGGGTCATGGCTGTTTTCGAAACTTTAGGATTTCTTGTTACCTACGAACTCTTGCGGCGGCAGTTACCACGGATTGTCGCCTTTTCCATTTGTTTGCTGTTGATCTCCTCTCGCATTTACTTCTTGCTTGCCAGCCAATGGGTATTCCCGGGCTTTCCTTACTTTTTCACATCGGTGAGCGCTCTGTTGGTTGCGAAGAAATTCGAGAGCTCGAAGAGCTTCGCTCAACGAATCGCCTGGGGCGCCCTGTTGACAGTTCTCCTTGCGGCCTCTTTAATGTTCGTCTCGGCCGCGATGGCGTTCCTGGGAGCAATCTTCATTAGCACCGCCGTGCTCTTTTTCCGGAATCCCCAACTTGCCTGGGAGCGCGTGAAGATTTACTCCGCCGTCTTCCTAGTAGCTTTAGCGGTTCAGGCGAGCTGGATGCATCGCAAGCCCGCTCCATTGGAATGGCCGATCCCAGGTTATCCGCAGTCCTATCTTTCACAGCTAAAAGTGAAAAGCGGCAATTACCCAGAATTGGGGATGGCCACACTGGCTGACCTGCCTGATCGCGTGTTGAAGAATGCGGCGGACGATGCTATTTTGCTCAGCCAGACGGTTCTTAGGCACTGGATTGATGTGGCATGGATGTCTGTTTTCGTCGCTGCACCCATCACCCTGATTGTTTTGGGATGGAGTTCTTCGGTTTGGCGTTCAGGTGATGGCTTACAGGAATGGTATTTTGCTGGTTATCAGTTCATCTATCTGCTTTGGCCGTGGAAATTAGAACCCAGATTCTTCTTGCCCATCGCGCCCCTCGCTCTCCTGTATCTTTGGCGCGGCGGCAAATTCGCGGTCGCACTCGCCAAGGATAAGCCTCGTTTATTCGCTGTCGTGTGGTATCCGGTGGCAGTCATTTTGGCCATCAGTACGTGGTTCTGGATGCATGGATCTTGGATAGGCGATCACCAGCCCCATGCTGGGCTCCAGGACGAGGCCTCCTTTGTTGTCTGGATTTTGTCTGCGCTTCTCGCGGTGCGGATGCTTTGGGATGAAAAGTCTTGGCAAGCAACAGCTTCTTCATTTCGTGATTGGTTCTCCCGTCCCCTGACCTTTTCGAGAGTCAGCCCGATACGGATCTCCTGGTTTCTTGCAATTGGTGGCGTGGTAGTTCTAACAGCTGTAGGACTCTTCATGCAGGTCGCGGTTGCCCGTCGTAATTTGGATTTCAACTCACAAACGAATGCTAATCCCCCGGACGTTCAAGCTGCACAATGGATTCATTCCCATACGGCTGAAAATGCGATTATTATGGCGAGGCACGTGCCCATCATCTACCACCACGCAAATCGGGAGGTAGTTTGGTTTCCGCCCAGCTCAGATTCAAACCTGCTGATGGAGGGGATTCAGAGGCATAAGATTGATTACGTTATCGCTGTAAGCCGGGAAGATAGCTACTATCTACCTCCCGATGATGACTGCTTGGCATCGCTGCTGGCGGCCTATCCGCGTGCCCTTCGGCTTGTCCAATCGGGGCCGGAATATCGAATCTTTCAGAGAGTCTCGAACGATCCTACTTTTCAAGAGACTGCTCCGCATCCCGCTCAGTCAAGCCTCCCATAGATCGCATACATGCGTCTATTCTTTCCGGACTGATTATCTGTTCGTCATACTCTGTTAAATTCGATGCATCGGCGAGTCCATGAACTGGTCTTCTAGATCACAGGCGCTGGCACACGTCGCTCAGAGATCGGTCGGATCTCCCACCGAGAAATACGTGCAATCCGGATGCTGGAACACCAGCGCGCTCACGCTGGCCTCCGGGTCCATCATGAAGCCATCCGTTAACTGCACGCCTATCTCTTCCGGCCGTAGCAATTTCCAAATTCCTGCCTGGTCGTCCAAATTCGGGCAGGCCGGATACCCAAAGCTGTACCTCTTTCCGCGATACCTCGAAGTAAAGCGCTGCGCCATCGTCATCTCCGGCGGGTCCGGGAAGCCCCAATCCTCGCGAATCCGCCTGTGCAGCCACTCCGCGCACGCTTCCGCCGATTCAATCGCCAGCGCTTGCATCCCGTGTGACTTGAAGTAGTAACCTTCGTTCTTGGCTTTCTCCGAGCGCTCGCGCACGCCTTCTCCCGCCGTCACCACGAACAGAGCAATGTGGTCACGCTTCCCATTCCGCGGCGGCAGCACGTAATCGCTCAGGCACAGAAAATCGCCGGCACGCTGCCGCGGGAACCGAAACGTATGGACAGGCTCCGCAGCGCCCGGCGCGAACAGATGCATCGCCTCCCCCTCCGCTTCCGCCTCAAAAAACTGCCAAACCGCTCGCGGTTTCATAAACTCAGCCGCGTCACGCTTTACCTCTTCCATGCTTTCAAACAGCTCGACCGCCTTTGGATCGCGCTCAGAAAACCGCTTCTCAAAATCCCCGCGAAACCCCATGTGCCGTCCATACAACATGAACGGGCTGATGTAACTCCACACATCATTCAAATCCGGTACCAGCCGCACCTTCCTCTCGAGGTACGCCACCTTCGGTATCGGCAAATCGGTCCGCACCTTCGGCGAGCGCGTAACCTTGGGTATCTCGGCAACCTTCACCGTCGTTGCCACCGCAAACCCGTTTCCCGACGCCGCGTTCTCGTTCAAAACCTGCTCCCGCGTTGCGGGGTCCATCAGCTGATTCATCAGCCGCAATCCGGTCATCGCGTCTTTCGCGTAGCACACCGCCTTACCATAGCTCGGCGCAATCTTCGTCTGCGTAAATCTCGCCGACAGCGCTGCTCCGCCCACCAATAGCGGAATCTCAATCCCGGCACCCCGCAGATCGCTTGCCGTGATGACCATCTGTTGCGCGCTCTTCACCAGCAACCCGGAAAGTCCGATGGCGTCCGGATGATGCTGCAGATAAGCCTTAATCAGTTCTTCGGGCGGCACCTTAATCCCCAGATTCACCACGTCATAGCCGTTGTTCTTCAAAATAATTTCAACGAGATTCTTCCCGATGTCGTGCACGTCGCCCTTCACCGTCGCCAGCACGATCTTTCCGCGCTTCGCCGTGTCCGCCTTCTCCATGAACTGCTCAAGATGATTCACCGAAGCCTTCATGGCCTCCGCCGATTGCAGCACCTCGGCCACAATCAACTCGTTCGCATTGAATAGCCGCCCCACCTCCGCCATCCCGGTCATCAGCGGGCCGTTAATAATGTCCAGCGGCGCCGCTCCTTCCGCGCGCTTCCGCTCTAGATCAGCGATCAGTCCGTCTCGCGTACCCTCGATAATGTAATTCGCCAGCCGTCTCGTCCAGCGGCAAATCCGCCGCGCGCTTTTTTTCCTTCTTCTTTGCCGTTCGGAAATATTCAGCGATGGCTGCGATGTGGTACTGATTGACGGCCGCGCGCTGTTCTTTCTTCTGCTCGCGCCAGTCTGCCGGAACGTTGCGTAGCAACTCCGCCTGAGAATGCTCGGCGGGCACGTCCTTCGGCGGGTGAGAGAAAAGCAGGTTCTCCGCGAGATCTCGTTCGTGCTGGGGAATCGACGCGAACCGTTCCAGCTTCTCCGTGTTCACAATCGCAAGGTCCAGTCCCGCTTTCGTGCAGTAGTACAGAAAAACCGAATTCACAACTTCGCGCGCCCCAGCGGGCAATCCGAACGAAACATTCGAAATTCCCAAAATCGTTCGCGCATCCGGCAGTGCTTGCTTGATCAACCGGATGCCTTCCACCGTCTCGACCGCGCCGCCAATATAATTCTCGTCGCCCGTAGCGCACGGAAACACCAGCGGATCAAAAATAATATCTTCTGGCCCAAGCCCGTATTTTTCCGTCAGCAGTTTATAGCTGCGTTGCGCGACGGCCAGCTTTCGCTCCCGCGTAAACGCCTGCGCCTGCAGCTTGTCTTCATCGATGCACCCAACCACGACAGCCGCCCCAAAATCATGCGCGACCGGCACCACGCGCTCGAATTTCTCTTCGCCATCTTCGAGATTGATCGAATTGATGATCGCCTTGCCCTGGCAATACGTCAGCGCCAGCTCGATCGCCGTCGCATCGGTCGTGTCCACCATCACCGGCGCCTTCACTTTTCGAATCAGCTTCTCGTAAAAGAACGGAATATCCTTTTTCTCATCCCGCTCCGTGCTTTGCAGGCAAACATCCACGATGTGCGCCCCACCCTTCACCTGCCTCCGCGCAATCTCGCTCGCCTCTTCCCATTTTTCTTCCGCCACCAGGTTCTTGAAGAGCCTCGACCCAATCACGTTTGTCCGCTCGCCCACCAGCAGTGGACGCGTGCTGTCTTCCGCCTCAATCGTCTCAATTCCCGAATACACCGCCCGGTGCGATTCGCTCGGCCGCACCCGCGGTTTCTTTCCCTCTACCATCTGCGCAATGGCGCGGATATGCTGCTCCGTCGTTCCACAGCAACCGCCCACAAAATTCAGCCAGCCTTGATCTACAAATTTCTCAAGCTGCGCCGCCAGCGACGTCGGCGTCTCCAAATACTTGCCCTCTTCGTCCGGCAGCCCCGCGTTCGGATAACACGAAACAAACTCACTCGAGATCTGGCTCAACGTCCGGATATGATCCGTCATGAACTCCGGCCCCGTCGCGCAGTTCATCCCGAACGCCAGCGGCTTCGCATGCCGCAGCGACGCCCACATCGCCTCCACCGTCTGTCCCGCCAGCATCGTCCCCATCGGCTCGATCGTCACTGACACGATCACCGGCACCTGCATCCCAATTTCTTTCGAGAGCTTTCTGAATCGCCAGCAGCGCCGCCTTGATGTTTCGCGTGTCCTGGCACGTTTCCACCAACAGCAAATCCACGCCGCCTTCAATCAGTCCCTTCGCCTGCGCGTAATATGCCTCGCGCAGCCCTTCAAACGTCACGCCGCCCGTCACTGTGATCGCCTTTGTCGTCGGCCCCATGGAACCTGCAACAAAACGCGGCTTTCCCGTTGTGCTGAACTCATCCGCCGCCTGCCGCGCCAGTTCCGCCGCTCGCTTGTTCAGAACATGTGCGTCGGCCGCCAGTCCATACTCCGCCAATACGATTGGCGCCCCGCCAAAACTATTCGTCTCAACAATGTCCGACCCCGCTTCGAAATACTTCCGGTGAATGTCCAGCACCACATCCGGCCGCGTCCGAACTAGATTCTCGTTGCAACCCTCGAGCGCCGCCCCGCCAAAGTCCTCGGCCGTCAAATGCCGCTGTTGCAGCATCGTCCCCATCGCCCCATCGAGCACAAGGATCCGCTCCGAGAGCAACTCTCGCAGAGCTTTAGCGGATTCGTTCAAATTTCGCATGCGTGGGAAACTCACAACTCCTTACTGGACTTCCTCTTGATTAGGGGACACCACCAGAGAAGGCCGCGTGTCAGCTACATCCCCATTTTACGCAGGTTCCACGCCGGAATCGAACGCCTTGCAGCGAACCAGTGCTTTTTTGCCGCGAACGGTCGTTTTCGTGCCCCGAACCGCCTGAACTCAAACGCGCCGACCTCTCGACTTTCCCCAAAGCGACGCCTGCGAATTCGTCATACAATCATGTGCATCGGCGGAGTGTGAACTCTTGCACATTTGCGTAATGGGTTGTGGTCACGTTGGCTTGGTCACCGGCGGTTGCTTGGCAGCCATCGGCCATCAAGTCATTTGCGCCGACCGCGACGCGGAACGCATCCGATTGTTGCAGGAAGGCCGTCTTCCCCTCTATGAACCGCATCTCAATGAGCTGATCTTGCGCACCTCTGCTGACGGTGCGCTAACCTTCACCGCCGACGCGGCCGGCGCTCTGCGCAGCGCTGATGCCATATTCCTTTGTATCGGTGTGCCGCAGTTGGAGAATGGCGAATCGGATTTCGCGGCGCTCGACTCTGCCGCAATCCAGATCGCCCATGCGGTTGATTCGCCAAAACTCATCGTCGAACGCAGCACCGTTCCCGTCAAAACCGGCGAGCAACTAAAGCACCTGCTTCGTGTAACCACCCCAAATCCTCGCGCCCATTTTCGAGTTGCGGCCAATCCTCAGTTCTTGCGTGAAGGCACGGCCGTCGATGATTTCTTTCACCCCGAGCGTGTACTTCTGGGCCAGGATGACGCCGAATCGGAAGCAACTCTTCGGCAAATCTATGCTCCCATCCTGCAACAAGACTTTCACTGTCCCATCCATTCTGAGAGCTGCCCTCCCCGCAAACTTCCGGAACTTCTCCTAGCAAGCGTGCGTAGCGCCGAACTCATCAAGCAGGCCTCCAACGCTTTCCTGGCAATCAAGATCTCCTATGCCAACGTCCTCGCGGACCTCTGCGAACGGCTTGGCGGCGATGTCCAGGAAGTGACCCACGCTGTCGGTCTGGATCCCCGCATTCGCTCATCCTTCTTACAGGCTGGGATTGGATTTGGCGGCGAACGTTTGCCCAAAGACCTTCGGGCCTTTTGTAAGTTGCTTGAAGCCGAGGGCGTCGACGCTGCTATTCCCAAAGCCGCCGAGCAAGTAAATCTCGCTCGCGCCGAGATGTTCTTCCAGAAGACGGAGCGTTCCCTTTGGGTTCTAAAACATAAGAAGATCGCTCTGCTCGGCCTTTCTCATAAAGCCGGCACGGACGACATCCGTTCTTCCCCGGCCATCGATCTCTACAAACGCTTAACAGCCGCTGGCGCTCTTGTAACCGCTTTTGATCCGCAAGCCATCTCCAACGCCCATGCCGCCTTCCCCGGCCTGGTTTCCTGCCGCGATGCTTATGAGGCCGCGGAGAGAGCAGACGCCTTGCTTATTCTCACGGAATGGGACGACTTTCGCGTTCTCGATTGGCCGCGCATTCGCGGCATCATGGCTCGTCCGCTGGTCCTGGACGGCCGCAATCTTCTCTCCCCTCACTTCATGAAGTCACTCGGCTTTGAATACCACTCAGTTGGCCGGCCCGATTGAACTTCCTTGTCCGCCTCCCACACCAGTCCCGGCTCCTTCCACCGCGTTCCTATTGTCATCCACTATGGAAAATTGACTGGTTGGTTTTAGGAAAAGTCCATTCCTATCGTTCCGTTAGGGAAGAACTTGGTGCTGTACTATGGTCTGTCACGAATTCGAACTAGAAAAGTTTAAGCACATGCCACTGAAAATTATCAATATCGTCGGCGCTCGCCCCAATCTCCCCAAAATCGCTCCCCTGATGCGCGAGATGCAGCGCCATCCGGAAATTGAGCCCATCCTCGTTCACACCGGCCAGCATTACGACGAAGCCCTCTCCGACATTTTCTTCCGTCAAATGGGTATACCCACGCCGCAGGTCAATCTCGAAGTCGGCTCTGGCTCTCACGCCGCGCAAACTGCCGAAGTCCTCAAGCGCGTCGAGCCCGTCTTAATCGAGCGCCAGCCGGATCTCGTTCTCGTCGTCGGTGACGTCAATTCCACCATCGCCGTTTCACTCGCCGCCGTAAAACTCGGCATCTCGGTCGCCCATGTCGAAGCCGGACTCCGCAGTTTCGACCGCTCCATGCCCGAAGAAATCAACCGCATTCTCACCGACGCACTGGCTGACTATCTTTTCGTCACCGAAGAGGACGCCATCCAGCATCTCCTCAAGGAAGGCCGCCCCCGCGAGTCCATCTATCTCGTCGGTAACGTCATGATCGATTCTCTTCGCCATTTTTTACCCCTTGCCCAGAAATCCGACATCGGTGAGCAGCTGGCTCTCAATAACGGTACGGCCTGGCAACGCTTCGCCGTACTGACTCTGCATCGCCCTTCGAACGTCGATTCCACGGAAAAACTCGCCGAACTCCTCGGCGCTATTGACTCAATCGCTGCCCAAGTTCCGGTTATCTTTCCCGTTCATCCCCGCACCCAGCAGCGCCTCGCGCAGGCCGGTATCAAGACTCATCCCCACCTAAAACTGATCCCACCCATCGGCTATCTCGATTTTCTTTGCCTGCTCAGCAAAGCCACCCTCGTACTGACCGATTCCGGCGGCATTCAGGAAGAAACCACCGCTCTCGGCGTCCCCTGCCTCACCCTCCGCGAGAACACCGAGCGCCCCATTACGATTTCGGAGGGCACAAACCAGCTCATTGGAACCGATCCCGCAAGAATCATTGCTGCCGCCCACGATATTCTCGCAGGTAAAGGAAAGCCTGGCCGCATCCCACCTTTCTGGGATGGCCACGCCGCCGCGCGCATCGTGGACGTCCTGCTCAAGAATCCACCCCTCGGCCCCCATCGAAAAAGCACCCTACCTGTTACGTAACAATTCGACAACAGCACCTTCCAAGAGACTTGCCCCTTTGGACAGTTTTCACTACGCTGGCACATAGTGGCTACCAAGCGCGCATCTTCCAAACTGACTGTTTGCGTCCTGTCGCCGCACCCCCTGGTGTTGAGCGAATTCGAACGCGTTTTGGCGAAGGCTCAATTCAAGGTCGTCGTCAAACAGCTCGAATCCACGCTCGCGCCCGACATGCGCAATCTCGAGCCGCCTGTCGCGCAGGTTTACGTAATCGACGGCCATGCAGCGCGCCCCGCTACTGGCGCTCTTTTGGCCAACCTCCTCGAACGCCATCCGGAAGCGCGCCTCATCGTCGTCGGCGAACAACATAGCGACGCTAACAGCTACCAACTCTTACGTCTCGGTGTTAAGGGTCTTCTCACTTACACCGAAGCCCGCGATCAGTTGGTCCGCGCTTTGCCCCTAGTCGCCAACGGCGGATTCTGGGTTCCGCGCTCCGTCCTTTCCGGCTTCGTCGATTCCGTCCTTACCAGTCAAGGCCGCCGTCTCAAAACCGATTCCGTCACCAATCTCAGCCGCCGCGAGCAGGAAGTGTTGGATTCTCTCCTCGAAAATCTTTCCAACAAGGAAATCGCCAGCAAACTCAACATTGCCGAGCGCACCGTAAAATTCCACGTCTCCAATTTACTCAGCAAATTCGGCGTTCGCCGCCGCGCCGATTTGATCCTTCTTACTTTCCAGCGCCGCATGGCCCAGCCTTAGCCTCTCTCGCTCCCACGGACTTCCCAAAATCCCCTTATCCTTTTCTAATTTACCGCTGACAACTCGTCCCCATCCTGATAATTTGTTTACTGCTCTATCTAAGCTATTCAATCCGCCTCAAACGAGAGGTCCCGTCCTTGGACATTCTAGTCACCGGCGCTGCAGGATACATCGGCAGTATCTGCTCCGAAGTTCTGCTCGCCCGCGGTCACCGCGTAATTGCGCTCGATAATCTTCAGGAAGGCCACGCCGCCGCCGTTCCGCCCGGCGCCATTTTCTGCCGAGCCGATCTCGGCGTTCGCTCACAAATCGAGGAAGTCCTCTCAAAGCACAAGATCGACGCAGTCATGCATTTTGCGGGCGAAGCGCTCGTCGCCAAATCCGTCCGCGAGCCCAGCACTTTCTACGCCGCCAATATCGCCGCCGGGGTCAATCTTCTCGACGCCATGACTCGCCACGGAGTAAACAAATTCATCTTCTCTTCCACCGCTGCCACCTACGGTGAACCTCACACCGTCCCCATTCCGGAGGATCATTCCAAAAATCCCATCAATCCTTACGGCAAATCCAAGCTCCGCTTCGAGGAAATCCTCTCCGACTATCGCGCCTACACCAATCTCCATTTCGCCACACTCCGCTATTTCAATGCCGCCGGCGCATCCGCCGAGCGCGGCGAGCACCATCGCGTCGAAACCCATCTCATCCCTCGCGTTCTCGAGGCCGCCATGGGCGTCATTCCGCACGTCGAAGTTTTCGGCTCGGATTATCCGACTTCCGATGGCACCTGCGTCCGCGACTACATCCACGTCCTCGATATAGCGGATTCCCACGTCCGCGCCCTCGAAGCGATCGAGACCGTCTCCGGCGAAGCCTTCAATGTAGGAAATAGCCGCGGCTTCTCCATCTTTGAAGTCCTCGACGCCGCCGAAAAAATCACCGGCCGCAAAATTTCTCGTAAGGTCTTGCCTCGCCGGCCCGGTGATCCCGCCGTCCTCGTCGCCAGCAAAGACAAACTTCACCGCGCTCTGGGCTGGGAAGCCCAGCACTCCTCTCTCGAAGAGATCATCACCTCAGCTTGGTCGTGGAAACAAAAGCACCCGCGCGGCTACACAGAAGCCGCTTCCGTCTAGCGCTTCATCGCTAGTTCTAAAGTGACGCCTAGAAATTTCTCACGCTGGCTTGCGGACTTGCACGAGTCACCAGTCACGAGTCACTAATCCGCAATCTTGTACCGAAAAATGCACCACAGCGCTTGCACGCCGTCTTTCCACGTGATCTTCTTGCCTTCTTCGTACGTGCGCCCCGCATAGCTGATCGGCACTTCATAAATCCGCCATTTGCCCTTTGAAATTTTCGCGGTGATTTCCGGCTCGAACCCAAACCGGTTTGACCGCAAGTTGATCCCCTGCAGCACCTCTTTGCGGAACACTTTGTAGCAGGTCTCCATGTCTGTCAGCTTTAGATTCGTCATCACATCGGAGAGCAGCGTCAGGGTTTTATTTGCCACGTAGTGCCAGAAGTAATGCACCCGCTGCGGCCCGGAAAGAAACCTCGACCCGAATACCACGTCTGCTCGCCCATCAATAATCGGCCCCAGCAGCGTCGGATAGTCCTTCGGGTCGTACTCCAGATCGGCGTCCTGTACCAGCACGATGTCGCCGGTCGTCTCAGCGAAGCCCCTCCTCAACGCCGCACCTTTGCCCTGGTTTTGCGCCTGGAAAAATATCCGCAGCTCCCGCACATCCACTGGATCGCCTCCGTCATGCGCCGGCGCCCAGGTTTCGCCTTTGGCCTGAGCCTGCACCATGCTTTCCAGATATTGCCGCGTTCCATCCGTCGAACAATCGTCCACGATGACGATTTCCATGCGCATCTCTGTCTCCAGAACGCGCCGCAAGATCTCTTCAAGCGTGTTTTTTTCGTTGTAAACGGGAATCACAACCGAAAGCTTGGGGTTGTCCAGCGCAGAGGGATGACGCCTGAGAGCGCACATAATCGAAAAAAGATTGTAGCGGTCCATCTCCTGGCGAGTAAAGCGCAATCGCTTCGCGCTTTTGTCCAGACCACTAACACCTTCCCGCCGCTTTTCGAATTCAGCTATCCTATCGTTTGCCCACGGTCGGCCATGATTCGCATTTGCCGAGGAAGTGCGTTTCTCCTCCTCTTCTCTGTGCCCGCCGTGAACTCTGGGTTCAAATCTTCCGGGCCGTATCTCGAATCGTGCCTTGAATAACGAAGCTCGAATAGAATGACCACCTTTTACATCCAACAATTCGGATGCCGCGCTACGCAAGCCGATGGCGCCGCCCTCGAACGCCAGCTCCTGGATCGCGGCTGCACCCCCACGGACGATCCTTGGGCCGCCAGTATCGTCGTGCTGAACACTTGTACGGTCACCGCCGCCGCCGACGCCCAAGCCCGCGACGCCATAAGAAAAATCCACTCCCAAAATCCCGCCGCCCGCCTGATCGTCACCGGCTGCTATGCCCAGCGCGCCCCCGAAGAGCTGGCGTCCCTTCCCGGCGTCTCCTGGGTTGTAGGCAATTCCCATAAACCCCAAATCCCAAATCTTGTCGATGCGCTCGCAACAAACTCGCCGCGTGAAGCTCCAACCAGTCCGTCCGCCGGCACCTCCAACAATTTCTTCCCCGCCTCCGCCCTGGATTCAGGCTCGACCGTCCCATTCCATTCCTTCGTAGGGGCACGGCATGCCGTGCCCACTCTTGGCAGCTTTCCTCATCCCATCGAAACGACCCATCGCGCCCAAATCCTGACTGGCAACATCTTCGATCACCCCGAATTCCTTTCCGCCCCCATCCAAGGCGGCGAATCCCATCACACGCGCCCCATCCTAAAAATCCAGGACGGCTGCAACCTCCGCTGCTCTTACTGTGTAATCCCCTTCGTCCGCGGCAAATCCCGTAGCCTCCCTCCAGACGCCGTCATCCGCGAAATCCAAACCCTGGTAGAACAGGCACTCCCGCCAGTGTCTGTCTTCTCCTCTACATCCTTTACCTCCTCTACTTCCTGTACCTCCTCCATCACCCAAGCCCGCGAAATCGTCCTAAGCGGCATCAACCTCGGCACCTACGGCCGCGACCTCTCCCCCCGCATAGAATTCATCGACCTAATCCGCCGCATCCTCCGCGAAACCACGGTCGAACGCCTCCGCATCAGCTCCATCGAGCCCCTCGACGTCACCGAAGATCTCATCGAACTCTTCGCCAGCACCGACCGCATCGCCCAGCACTTCCACATGCCCCTCCAGTCCGCCTCTGACCGCATCCTGGCCGCCATGCACCGCTGGTACCGCTCCGAGCACTACGCCCGCCGCGTCCAACTCATCCACGACCGCCTCCCCCACGCCGCCATCGGTGCCGACGTAATCGCCGGCTTCCCCGGCGAAACCGAATCCGACCACGCCGCCACCGTCGCCTTCATCGACCGCCACCCCTTCACCTACCTCCACGTCTTCTCCTATTCCCCCCGACCCGGCACAAAAGCCGCCACTCATCCCGATCAAATTCCCGCGGCCACAATCAAACGCCGCGCTCGCGAACTCCGCTCCCTAGCCGAAAAAAAATCTGCCGTCTTCCGCCAATCCCAAATCGGCCGCACCCTCCGCGTCCTAACTCTCCACCGCGACAAACACTCCACCCCCGAACGCACCGGCATTGAATACACTCCCGCCCTCTCCTCAAATTATTTGCGCGTTCAAGTCCCAGGAATTCTTCCGTCAAATCTCTGGAGAGATGTTGTAGTCAAATCCGAAGAAGGGAACTACCTGCTAGGCGAGCCTGCATCAACTCTCTACGAATCCTCGGCGTACAGCGCTTGCCCCGACCCCGTCGGGGTGTCTCTGCGTTAGACTTTTCTTCTCTTTTTCTTTCTCTTTCCTTTCAACTCTTAACTTTCGACTTTCAACTCTCAAATAATCCGAAGAAGGGAACTACCTGCTAGGCGAGCCTGCATCAACTCTCTACGTTGGGCTTGCCCCGACCCCGTCGGGGTGTCTCTGCGTTAGACTTTTCTTCTCTTTTTCTTTCTCTTTCCTTTCAACTTTTAACTTTCGACTTTCAACTCTCAAATAATCCGAAGAAGGGAACTACCTGCTAGGAGAGCCTGCATCAACTCTCTACGATCTGCTTGCCCCGACCCCGTCGGGGTGTCTCTGCGTTAGACTTTTCTTCTCTTTTTCTTTCTCTTTCCTTTCAACTTTTAACTTTCGACTTTCAACTCTCAAATATCACCTGCGCCAACGCCTGCACTTCCGTATGCGTAATGCTCAGCGCAATCCTCTTCACCCCCTGCTCGTCGGCAATCTTCCGCGCCTCCCCATCCAACCGAATCGTCGGCCGCCCGCCCTTCTCCCGCACCACCTCAAAATCCACCCACCGCACCCCGCGCCTCCATCCCGTCCCCAAGGCCTTCATCGCCGCCTCTTTCGCCGCAAACCGCCCCGCATACCGCTCATACTTATTCCGAAACCGCTCGCAATACTCCCTCTCCGCCGCCGTATACACCCGCCGCAAAAACGTCTCCCCATGCCGCTCAATCGCCGCCTGTATCCGCCCCACCTCCGCCAAATCCACTCCCATCCCAATGATCAATGCCACTCCTCGTAGGGGCACGATACATCGTGCCCTCTTTCTTTGTCCCGCGCGCCCGTGCCGTCAACGCTCGCCGCCGGTACCGCCCGACTGTCATTCCGAGCGCAGCGAGGAATCTGTTTTTTCCTGGTTCTTCTCCGTCTTCGCGTTGCCGATGCTCCCGCTTGCACCCGCCAAACCTACTTCTCCACTCTGGCCCCCGCTAGTTCCGCAACCGCCGCCAGCGTAGTCTGCGTCGCATTCAACCCAAGCCGGAAGTCCGCATCCGAGTACGTCTTGTACAATCCGTAGGCTGGTGCCACTGCGGATCCCACCCGTTTCCGATCTGCGTCCCGCGCTCGTTTTCCCGCACGCTCAGCGAAGGCACCACGTCCATGAACGAACTAGAATCCGTATTCGTCATGTGGCTGCTCACCGCCGCCGGATAATCCGTCGCGTACTTCTCGTCGGCCCGCTCCAGCACCCACGCCAAAGCCTGCGACTCCGCCGCAAACTTCGAATTCGACTGAAACTCAATATTGATGTCCGCTTCTGGCCGCTGCTCTTTGCTCATCGTTCCATCCGCGCGCGGCATCCCATGATCGAACATCATCATATCGTGCGTAATCATTCCCAGCCATTTCGGCTCCGGATAACGCCCCGAGCCTGGCGGATCCTCTTTGCCTTGTAAACTCTGCCGTTGCTCCACGTACGCCCTGCTGCCATTCAGCCCCGTCTCCTCGTTGTTCCACAAGATGAATCGCACCGACCGTTCCGTCTTCACGTCTGGACTGCTCAACACACGAGCCACTTCCATCACCAGCGCGGTTCCCGACCCATCGTCATTAGCCGCTTCGCCCCAGCCAATGCCGTCCATGTGCCCGCCGAGGATGTACATCTCTTCGGGATGCGTCGTCCCGATCTTCGTGCAATAAACCTCTTCGCGTTCCCCCGGCGTGGATTCCTGCGAATCGAGCTGGCGTAGCTTCTCATCTGGCTGCTTGCTCGGATCGGTGTTCACGCCGTCGGATGCGATTCCCTCTCGGGCGCCCTCCGCCCGGCCGCGACCGCTGTCTGCTCCCGGCGGGCGGCGGCGTATTGGGTCGCGCGGCGGCGGAGGCTGGTAGTCATACTTGATCCGCTCCGTGTTCGTGCAGCCATAGCTCTTCAGTTGCGCCTCGATCCATTCCACCGCCTTACGATTCCGGTCCGTTCCTTGCCGCCGATCCCCAAACTGTGTCAACCCCTTAATCGTGGCCTTATACCGTTCCAGCTCCAGCCGCCCCACCAGCCCCGTGATCGTCTCGGGGCTCGCACTCTGGCGCGCCGCCGCCGTCTCCCTCGACTGCGCCCAAGCGTGCAGGCTCAAGGTAACTCCAAACACACCCGCCGCCGCAATCACCAGTCTCCATCCCATTTCCACCCACCTCCGCCAAATCCACTCCCATTCCAATGATCAATGTCTCCCCTTGTAGGGGCACGATACATCGTGCCTCTTTTCTTTCTTCTTTCACCGTGTTTGCGTTCTCCACCGCCCGCGGTGGTCCAGAAAATGTCATTCTCAGCGTAGCGGGGAATCTGGTTTTGTCTTTCCTCCGTTGCTACCAGTCACGCCGCCAGTATAGTACCCCGCAAATTCACCCCGTCCGAAACGCATTTCTCCTCTATTAACTCTTTGACATAAGTACCATAGTCAAAAAGCATATCAACGGCGATCATGGGAACCGATTCCAATTTCCAGTTTTCGGCAGTCTCGCCCATCAGGGGCATCTGATTTCCGAAGAATTGGCCATTCAAAGGATTAAGGGCATGGCGAATCGAATTGTGAAAAGAACTCTTCTTGCCATTTTCTTCTTCTCTGAAGTCGCAGCCGGGCAATCGACACCGCTAAAGACAAAGCCACCCACCAAATCGGGTGAGCCAAGGTACAAGATAACGGCTCATACGATTACTCATGACGACACGAACAGTCAGTTGGACAATTACGTCATCGTCTATGGTTCAGAAATTCTGAAGGTGCAATACGCCGAATCACAGATCAGCACCGTAAAGCCAGGAGCGTCGCCACTAGAACAATGGGCACCGGGAAAGGACCTCATTTCCACTCTCGTTATCGCATATGGCCTCAAGAGCCCGACGTTAGCCAAGTGCCACAAATCGGTGTGCCGATACGTGCCTGTGAGATGGACACTAAGTATCCTGACAAAGAAGGGCATCCAGCGATTGCGATTCAATCGGTATCAGCACCGTGCATGTCTCGCGATGGCGATACGTTGCACTACGTTCTTGCACCCAATGGCGGCGCCAAACAGTGGGAATATGTGAATTTCGACATACTGGAGGCAACGAACAGTGTTGGTGTCACAGCCACGCAATCCGCACCACCTCGAATGGACATACCGGCAATTGCAAAAGCCGCAAAGAACGCGGTCGTAACAATCGTGATGGAAGACAACGATAAACCCATAGCCCTCGGCACCGGATTCCTTGTGAGTGGGGATGGCACGATCTTGACTAATTACCACGTCATCGCGAACGGCAACACGGCTGTTGTTAAACTCTCTGACGGTAGGATGTTGCTTGTCGATGGTGTACTGGCGGCTGATAAAGTCCGCGACCTAGCCGTCATCAAAATACACGGTAAGAATTTTCAAACTCTTATACTCGGTAATTCAGACCGGGTTCAAGTCGGTGAAGAAGTTATTGCAATTGGTAATCCTCTCGGCTTGGAACTGACTGTTTCAAACGGCATTTTGAGTGGAGTCCGAACGATTAAGAAAGAAGGCGGCAAGTTTTTACAGGTCACCGCACCGATCTCTCACGGTAGCAGCGGTGGTCCGCTGTTTGACATGGCGGGCGAAGTCATCGGAATTACTTCCATGATGAATGAAAACGGAGAGAATTTGAATTTTGCCATTCCAGTGAATGATGCGAAACTTTTGCTACACAAACAATCTGCTGCCATGCATGGTCTACCTAACGAGCCAGAAGAATCTGAGGCAGCGCCAGCGGCACCACCATCAATGCCAGCAACCAAAATCGACGACATGGATAAACGGTGGTGTTCCGAAGTCTCAGAAAAATATTTTCACTACAGGGTCTTAGACTTCAACCACGTCAAATATGCGTTCAAGGCGGGATACAGCAGCAACATCATCCCTGTGGATATCCTATCGGATAACCCGATAAAGAAATGCTTCATCGAAATCGTCATCGATTATGGGAGCGAGAAGAATCCCTCAACGAAAGATGTTTCGTTCTCGTTCTCAGGTCAGAGGTATTTCATCGAGGATGCTACTTTTGAAGGCAACGGAGCGCCTATGTACGGGTCGTATTCTAATGGTGGGACCGAGGGAAGCTGTAACCTCTCCCCTACTATGGGGTCCCCCATCAAGTGTCGGTCTGAGGAGGAGTTTGACGAGTTGGCACAGAAATATTTTGGCTTCATAAAACCTGCAGATCCTCGGTGGTACTTCCTTCCGGCACGCCCGCCGCTGCAAACACTGACCTGCATCCAAATACGAAAATGTCGGCGGCTGGTCCTGACCCTGCAAATGCTACGTGGGCACAACTGTTTGAAGATGTGAGATATTGCAATCAATTTCCCAATGACAGCCTGCAAGAGCCAGGCGGCCAACTAACGCTCTGTCGAGACTTAAATGCCGCGATAAAGGCGCAAATTACACGTTGCCGAATCGGACCAGATTCGAAAACCAAAGCCTGTAGAAACATGATGGCAAACTATGCCGCGCTTAACGAATGATGTCTGTGAAGTTTACACAGCGGAAAACAGAGCCAGCAGCCCTCAAAGCGCGCCGACGAACTCCGGCCAGAAGCCGTAAGGCAACCGCGAACGTTCACTGTCGCGATGACCGCGCACAGCCGGACGCCTTTGAATCCGTTGATCAATAAGAACAAAGTTATGCTCTATCAGTAGTATTGTAGGTTCATACCCGCACCTCACTGGAGAAAGCCAAATGGACTCGAAGGTCTACTTGGAATGGCGAGCGAAGCTCAGAAAGTGGTCGTCGAATACCGGGGGCAAATTCAAGCGCAATTCGACACGAAGGCGGAGGGGGATGAATGGATGCGAGCGAATTTCCCGGATCACGGGAAAGAAAGGGAGAGGGTTCAAAAGCGGAAAAACTCCCCCCGTGGCGCGAAAGTGGGCAAGTGGATGTAAGGCGACAGTCGCCGCCGATCAGCAAATCCTCGAACGCATTCCCGTCTACTCCTTTGGCTGCGGCTATACTGTTAGCCTCATGCCCTCGAGGAAGCCATCTCCAAAACATCCAACCCGAAGAGGACTAAGCTCAACCCGTACCTACACCACCCGCGCGTCCGGTGACCTCCGACTCCTCCAAGTCCCCGCCTTCTCCAAACTCCCCTGGCTAATCCACGCCTTCAGCACCAGCCCCGGCGGCATCTCCCCACTCGAAAACGAAAAGGTCCTGAATCTCGGCTTCACCGACTGGGACACCCGCGAAAACGTCCTCGAAAATCGCCGCCGCTTCCAAGCCGCCGCCGGCGCCCCGATCTCCCGCTCGTCGCCCTAAAACAATTCCACTCCGACGTAATCCACTCTTTGACACCGCCCCATCCGATCCCTGCCGTGGCGATGCCACCATCACCAACCGTCCCGGCCTCCTCCTAGCCATCCAAACCGCCGACTGCGTCCCCATCCTCCTAGTCGACCCCAAAAAACGCGCCATCGCCGCCATCCACGCCGGCTGGCGCGGCACCCTGGCCCGCATGCCGCCAAAACCATCGGCAAAATGCAAATGCACTTCGGCACCAACCCGCGCGACCTCCTCGCCGCCATCGGCCCCAGCATCGGCCCCTGCTGCTACGAAGTCGGCACCGAAGTCGCCACCCAATTCCTCTCCCAATTCCCCGACGCCCCCGACTACTTCGACGAATTCCGCACCGGCGACGAGCCCAACCCCATCCAGTGGCTCAACATGATGCCCCCCGGCCACCAACCCCCGCCCAAAGGCGTCCTCCTCGACCTCCGCAAAGCCAACCGCTCCCAGCTCCTAGCCGCCGGCCTCCGCCCCCAAAACATCCACACCATCGACCTCTGCACCGCCTGCCGCCCCGATCTCCTCTTCTCCTACCGCAAACAAGGCCCCACCTCCGGCCGCCTAATGTCCATCATCGCCCTCCGCTCCTTAAGGGCCTAAACACTGCACGCCTCATCGCGCGTACGCCTTGCGGACCACCGTCTTTCGCTCGATAAGGCCGCAGCCCTGACGGCAGCTTAACGTGCAAAACCAGATGCCCGTGTGCACTTGCCAGTGTACAATTATCAGCGTACACTGGATTCTATGAAGAACATCACTTTAAGCGCCGAAGCCGATCTCATCGAGAAAGCCCGTGCCGTTGCCAAGTCCGAAAACACAACTCTCAACGCTGCTTTTCGCCAGTGGCTCGTCTCCTATTCCCGTAAAGGAGCTATCCGCGCCCACGAAGAACTCATGGAGCGTCTCAAACACATTAAATCCAACGGACCTTACACGCGCGAAGAGATGAATGAGCGATAGGTTTTCCTTCGACACCAATGTCTTCGCCTATATGTTCGACGAGCTGCGCCGGAAAAACAGCGGCGCTCCGGCGCCCTGGTCCGTCATGCCTTGGGCAGCAACGAGGGCGTCGTCAGCTTTCAGGTCGTGCAGGAGTTTCTGAGCCTCGCCTTCCGTCGCTTCGACCCTCGCATGTCCTCGACCGAGGCCGAGCAGTTCTTGTCCATGACTCTTGGTCCACTCTTGGCCGTTCAATCTTCGCACGTGCTTTACTGGGAGGCTCTTCATTTGTCCCGGCGCTACGCCCTTTCCTGGTACGACTCCCTGATTGTAGCCGCTGCCCCTGGAAGCCGACTGCCATATTCTCTACACCGAAGACCTCCAGCACGGCCAACAGTTCGACACTCTCCGCGTCCAGAACCCGTTCCTTTGACCCCGTCATTTCTTCAGCGCCTGAAATTCTCAGTTTGTCGGAAAAAAACCCAGCGCTCCATCCTCCTAAATCTTCGCATTTTCCCATTTTGGTCCTTGACAATCAGTTACTTCAGGTGTATAAGAAATATTAGGTAATACTGCGGTTTTTCCAAGCGCCGCCAGCATGTTGCTGGCATTCTTGCTTTAGAGGCCTCCTTATTGTCTAAGCCCCTTATTTGCAACGCCTGTGAAGCGCTCCGCAATCTTGCACCATTTTTAGTGCAAATCAGCCCAGGCAAGTTATTTAGAATCAGCACTTACAAAGCTGATACAAAACAAACAACTTTATCTTCCTTTAGAATGAACACTTACGAAAAACATAGGGGGGAGGGGTCCGGGTGGGGACAGCCTAACTCTTCTCCATAGCGCGGTTTTCGCGCTATGAATCCTGGCTGTCCGCTTCCTTCCTGCGCAGATCTCTTGCACTATTCACTTCTCACCACTCACTACCCACTGCCCTCAATCTGCATCAATGCCAATTGCCCGCAAGCCGCCATCACGTCTCGCCCACGCGAATACCTCACAAACGCCGGTATGCCTCGATCCACCAAAATCCGGCGAAACTCTTCAATCGCCTCCGCAGAAGACTCCCGGTACGGCAACTCGCCCGGATTCCAGGGAATCAAGTTCACCTTCACGCTCTTCAGCGGCCCCAGCAGCCGCACCACTCGCCGCGCATCTTCCGCCGCATCGTTCACCCCGCCCAGCATCACATACTCAAAAGTCAAATGCTCCCACGGACGCAACGGATACTTCTTGCAAGCTTCGAGCAAGACGCTCAGCGGATACTTCTTATTTATCGGCATCAACGCGTCCCGCTGCTCGTCATTCGACGCATTCAGAGATATCGCCAGCTTCGGCCGTACCTTTTCCACCCCCAGTCGCTCAATCCCCGGCACGATCCCGCTCGTCGAAAGCGTTACATGCTTCGGCGAAATCCCCACGCCTTCCGGATCAAGCAAAATCCGCAGCGCCGCCATCACTGCATCAAAATTCAAAAGTGGCTCGCCTTGTCCCATCAAAACAATATTCGTTTGCGGAGCAAGCTGCTCCTTGTGTTCCTCCAGCGGCAACACTACCTGCGCCAAAATTTCCCCCGCCGTCAAATTCCGAATCAAGCCAAGCTGTGCCGTCAAACAAAACTGGCAATCCACCGCGCAACCCGCCTGCGTAGAAACACAAATCGTCTGCCGCCCCTCGCTAGGCATGAACACTGCCTCCACGGATGCAGCTCTCAGCGGCTTTCTCTTTTCCGTGTCCTCTGTGCCCTCTGACAGCGAGAACAAATACCGCACCGATCCATCACTCGAAACAAACCTCTGCTTCACCACCGGCAATGTAATCGTCGCTTCCGCAGCCAAACGCGCCCGCAAACTCGCCGGCAAATTCGTCATCTGCGCGCAGTCAAACTTCCTCTCCGCGTACAGCGCGCGGTATATCTGCCCGCCGCGATACGCAGGCTCGCCCATCGCCGCGCACATCACGCGCAGCTCCTCTTTCGATTTGCCCAGCAATTCCATGAGTTTTTCCGCTACTCCTCTTGCTCACTCAGCTCAACTGAATCACCCTCAAGAATATCGTGTTTCTTTACTTCGTTGCTTCTTTACATCATCGCTTCCTCTTTTCGGCGTTATAATTTTCCTGCCATGCCAAAACAACTCGCCGTCGAGCAACTGGCCATCGCCGATTGGGTCAAGGGCCTCGCTGCCATCCCCGAGGCCGATCTCACATCTCTGGAATCAAGCCGCGCCGCGCCCGTGTCGATTTGCCCAGCAATTCCATGAGTTTTTCCGCTACTCCTCTTGCTCACTCAGCTCAACTGAATCACCCTCAAGAATATCGTGTTTCTTTACTTCGTTGCTTCTTTACATCATCGCTTCCTCTTTTCGGCGTTATAATTTTCCTGCCATGCCAAAACAACTCGCCGTCGAGCAACTGGCCATCGCCGATTGGGTCAAGGGCCTCGCTGCCATCCCCGAGCCCGACTTCTCTCTCGAAAACGTCCAGGACTACATCCTCCACCACGCCGTCCGCCCCGAGAGCCTCGAGAAATATTGCTTCTTCTCCAAAGGCAACTACACGCGGAATCTGATTTTCAAAAACGATCTCTTCGAGTGCATGACCATCTGCTGGGAAATCGGCCAGCACAGCCGTATCCACAATCACCGCGATCAAAATTGCTGGATGTCCGCTCCCATCGGCCGCCTGAAAATCCAGAATTTTCGCGTCGAACAAAAAGACGCATCCTGCGGCACATGCAAGATCGTCCCCACGGAAATCTACGAGATGGACGGCGCCCATCCCGTGCACGTCAATCCCCTCGAACCCGTTCATCAAGTCTTGAATCTACCCGAATTCAAGCAGCGCGCCGTCAGCATCCACGTCTATTCCAAGCCGTTCGACAGTTGCGAAATTTACCAGCGCGAAAAAGGCACCTACGGCGACGTCCCCCTCCACTACACCAGCGAATACGGCAAGCTCCACCCCGACGAAAAACTCCTGTAACGTTTTCGTGGCACAGGCTTCAGCCTGTGCGCCTTTACCAGCCTCAGCAACGAGAATTGCGCCGTTTGTCCACGAGCTTCGATTGTAAGACTGTACATAAAGCCGCTATCCCGCGCGCGGCTTCCGTTTCTCTTCAGCAACCGCCTGTGTCACAATTAGCTATGGCTACCGCCACGGAAACGCGTGACATCCAGAAGCACGTTCTCGGCAATGGCCTCGTGGTCATCACCGAGACCATGTCCCACGTCCGTTCCGTCTCCGTGGGCGTTTGGGTTCGCAACGGCTCTCGCCGCGAAGTCCAGGAAGAAAACGGCCTCGCGCATTTCATCGAGCACATGGTTTTCAAAGGCACCGAGCGCCGCTCCGCGGAAGCTATCGCCCGCGAAATGGATTCTGTCGGCGGCATGCTCGACGCTTTCACCTCGAAAGAGCAAATTTGTTTCAACGCCAAAGTGCTCGACGACCATCTCCCCATCGCTTTTGACGTTATCGCCGATCTCGTGCTTCGTCCCAAATTCGATTCCGACGACGTAAGAAAAGAACGCCAGGTGGTCCTCGAAGAAATCAAGATGGATTTGGACAATCCTGAGTATCTCCTTCATGAGATTTTCACGCGCGGCTTTTGGCCCCAGCATTCTCTCGGCCGCCCGATTCTCGGCACGCCGGAAACCGTCCGTGGCTTCAACCGCGAACGCCTCGTCGAGCGCTTCCGCGACTGGTTCGCGCCCGACCATCTGGTCATCACCGCGGCGGGAAACGTCACGCACGAAAAAGTTTTGGATCTCGTCCAGAGCGAGTTCGGGGATCTTCGTCCCGCGCGCACGCTGGAAGATCACACCGCTCCGGTGACAAAAGCGCCCATTCATCTCGAAGCCAAGCGCGACCTCGAGCAAGTCCATCTGTGCATCGGTGTCCCCTCGCTTCCACTCGGCCACGAAGCGCGCTTCGCCGCCGCCGTCCTCAATAATCTTCTCGGAGGGGGCATGTCCTCGCGCCTCTTTCAAAACATTCGCGAAAAAGAGGGCCTCGCCTACGCCGTCTTTAGCGAGCTCACGCCCTATTCGGACGCGGGCATGTTTACCGTTTACGCCGGCACCGCCAAAGAAACCGTCGGCCAGGTCATCGACCTCACCATCAAGGAATTTCGCTCCATGAAGGAATCGCCCGTCAGCGAAGAAGAGCTCACGCGCGCCAAGAACCATCTCAAGGGTTCGCTGATGCTTTCGCTCGAATCCACCAGTTCGCGCATGTCGAATCTGGCCCGCCAGGAACTCTACTTCGGCCGGTTCTACTCGCTCGACGAAATCCTGGCCTCCATCGAAACCGTCACGCTCGACGAAGTCCAGTCCCTGGCCCACGATTTCTTCCGCCCCGACCAAATCGCCGTCACCGTCCTGGGCCCCCTAAACGGCTTCACCCTCGACCGCTCCCGTTTATCCTGCTGAGCGTCTCAGGATTAGCTGCCGGAACTCGCCGCTTCCCAGTCGGCATCAAATTCTATCGTTTGCGGATAACGTGGCATGATTTTCAGGTTTCCAGCGAGGGCCAGTGAGGTTGGTGGTTTCAGTCCTGCCAAAAAATTGCCAGTTTCGGCGTCACTTACGACGATATAGAATGAAGCATCTTCCCATTGCGTCGAAAATCCATCACTCTCCGCAAGATTTGGCAAATACGCTTGAAACGATCCGTCTGGTTCCACTGAGGATTTCGCGATGTTGAACGTCAAGACTGCACCGTCGATATAGCCGAAAAACTTGTGCCCCCAGAAGGCTAGATATTGAATCTGAACTTCCAACTTTCGATCGGAAGTTGTTGGCGCGCGAGAAAACTTGCCTTGAAGCTTGATATCGTTCAGGGGCGTACAGTGGAACTCACCCTCGCGCGAGATTTGGGACAGCTCATCGACACTGATAGTTTGGATGTCGCAATGAGGGGCATAAAACGCAATTTTTAGACTCCGGGCTGGCTTTCCCTCGTTCTCCGTGTGAATTAGAATTTTGTTTTCAGCAACCCGTTCAACTTGAAAGCCACCGAGACCCCCAAACTCTCCTGTCATGAAGTATCGTACTTGTAGTTCCTCGGTTTTCACCGATGGATCGACCTTGATGGCAAATATGTTTTCCGACGCGGGAGTATTCGTCGCCGCTTGAGAGGAGTGGAAGAGGAGAAAGGAAAGCGCCAGAAAAGTCCAAGAAAAGAACATGTTTGCTCCCTCCTACGCCAGCGCCAGTGTAAGCCCTTCTTGAAAGACAAGGGAAGTTGCGTATTCAATGTGCAGCACGCGACGCGGAGCATCGGATTGAGATTTCGAGGATGCGTGTACGACGAGTGGCCGCATCGCGAGAATTCCGCCTCGCGGGACGAGGCAATCGATGGCTGGAATTTGTGTCGAGAGTTCATGAAGTGCGTCGTCGTTCAAGACGCCGCGGGTGTGCGTTCCGGGCAGAACGCGCAGCGGCCCATTTTCGATGACAGAGTCGTCAAGATGCAGCCGAAGCGCCAACACTCGTTCAAGCGCGCTCGAGGGGGCGTGCGCATAGTTCACGCCATCTTTGATGGACCACGGCCTCCAGCCAGCAGTTTCTCGCCGTTCGCGAAGCGGCAGCGCCGTATCCTGGTGCCACACAACTAGCCAGTTTGACGTTGGCGACTTATCAAACAGCGTGGCGCGAAAGGGAAGTGCGGCGTTTCCCAAAACGTTCTGCGCCATTGCAATCAACCGTGGATCGCGCGCAAGCGAGGCGACACTCGCATTTTTCATCGCGTGGCGCATCCCAGCTCGGCTTCGTGGAAGTTTCGATTAATCGATCATGGCTTTTACGTCGGCTATTTCGCGTTCAGGAAGAACGTTGGGAATGATTGCGAATCCATCGCTCGAGACGCGTTCTTGCAGCGACCTCGATTCGTCGGTAACTCTCATGGCACGAATATTCTAATCTCTCTTTTCGCGTTGACGGGCGGGAATCGAAATGCCATCATTCTGAAAATTCGTTTTTGAGATGTTTTGTACTGTAATCGAGGGCAAAGCGATCGGCTTGCGGGTTTCCATACTGGCGTCCGGCAGCTCGGGCAACATCACTCTGCTCGAGACGCAGCGCACCCGACTCCTTGTGGACTGCGGCCTCGGAAAACGCGAAACTCTCGCGCGTCTCGCGGCCATCGAACTAAGCGTCGACCGCATCGACGGCATTCTTATCACCCACGAGCACACCGACCACTGCAACGGTCTTCCGCAGATGCTCGGCCTTTGGAAAGCTCCGCTATACGTCACGGAACCCACGATGGACGCGCTTCGCCGCACTCTTCCGGACACGCTCGGCAAACGCATCAACGCGCTTGAAACCATTCAAGCGGGCCAGCACTTCACGATCGGCGATATAGATGTTCATGCGTTTCAAATCCCGCACGACGCCGCCGACCCCATCGGCTTCACTTTCCGCACCAATGGCACGAAGATGGCGCTCGTCACGGACCTTGGTTACATGCCCGAGCTCGTCAAAGTTCATCTGCGCGACGCCGACTGTCTTATGCTCGAGTCGAATCACGATCTGGATATGCTCAAGGTCGGCCCGTATCCTTGGGTCGTCAAGCAGCGCGTCCTCAGCCGCACCGGCCATCTCTCGAATCATGCCGTCAGCGAATATCTTTCCGATCCCGAGGGCTTCGACGCCCGCGCTCGCTACCTCGTCCTCGCGCATCTCTCACAGGAAAACAATAATCCTGACCTCGCGCGTCTTTCCGCCGAAGAAGCTCTCAATCGCCGCCCCGCCGAATGCGCCTTTCACGGCGAGCTGCTGATTGCTTCGCAGGAAAAGCCGCTCAAGCCGCTCGAACTGTAGCAATTTTCTCGATACGACCTATTTGAAATTCCGTTCGCTTTTTCTTGCGCGCTCCTCTAAACTCTTATTGTTCTTGGTAGAGGTGCGGAGGCCATGAGTAGCCCGGTGAGCAGTTCCGATCAGCTTCGGACGCCGCGGCAAAAGGGGCTCGCGAGTTGTACTCCGCCGAAATCGCAGCGGTAGCTGTCGCCGCAGCGGTTGGGGAACAGGTTTAAGGCCTGTCCACTGTCATCCGTTTAGATGGCCGCATTGCGGCCAGTGCTAAAGCCGGATGGAGCGCTATCGAGAGGCAGCAGCCTCGAGCAATTCCGTCGCGGTTCCTTCCTTTCGCTTCGTTCCTTCCAGAAATAACCGGTCCGAATGAATCTCTTCGAACTTACGCGCGCGCTCGTCGATATCGAGTCGACAACCAACCACGAGCAAAACGTGGCCGACTTTTTGTTCGCGCAGCTGTCCATTCTCGCGGCGCGCACTTCGGGCCGCCTCGAACGCATGGCGGTCGAGCCGCACCGCGACAACATTTTGGCCACGTGGGGCGAGCCCATCGTCACGCTTTCGACGCACATGGACACCGTCCCGCCTTTTTTCCCCTCTCTCGAAGACGCCGAATGCATCTGGGGCCGCGGCTCGTGCGACGCAAAAGGCATCATCGCCGCGATGGTGGCCGCCGCGGAAAAACTGCTCGACTCAGGCGCGACAAATTTCGGACTGCTCTTCGTGGTCGGCGAAGAGCGCAACAGCGCCGGCGCAAAAGTCGCGGCCGTTAATCCACGCGGCGCGCGCTTTCTCATCAACGGCGAACCCACGGAAAATCAGCTGGCGCTCGGCTCGAAGGGGGCGCTTCGCTTCGAAATTGCAGCGCACGGAAAGCTTGCGCACTCCGCATACCCGGAGCTGGGCCATTCCGCGATCCATACGCTTCTCGACGTCTTGCGGGCTATTCGGATGATACCGCTGCCGGAAGATCCGCTCCTCGGCGAGAGCACTCTCAACATTGGAGTCATCGCCGGCGGCCGTGCTCCGAATGTCGTTGCCGACCACGCGCAAGCGGAAATTATGTTTCGCACCGTGGGTGACCCGGCGGAAATTCGCCAGGCCGTTCTCGTAGCCGTTGCAGGACGCGCGGAAGCACGCGAAGTCCTGCACACTCCCGCGGTACGTCTCGCGGGGTTCGACGAGTTGCCCACCACGGTCGTCGCTTTCACAACGGACATTCCCACATTCAACGGTGCCTGGGGCCAGCCTTTTTTGATCGGCCCGGGCAGCATTCATCTGGCGCACACCGCCGAAGAGCGCATCCCGAAAAAACAATTGTCGGATGCCGTCGACATTTATACGCGAATGGTCAAACAGCTTCTCGCCACTGGAGCCGCCGAAGCATGAGTCAGGCTCTCGCCATCATCGGCTATGGAAAAATGGGCAAACTCATCGAGCGGCTTGCACCGGAATATGGCTTTGAAGTGCGCGTAAGGCTTTCCGGCGGCGACAATCGAGGCGGGACTGGACTCTCGCACGAAACTCTGCGGGGCATCGACGTCGCCGTGGAGTTCACCACGCCCAAAGCCGCACCGGAAAATATTCGCCGCCTTGCTGTTCTCGGTGTCAACTCCGTCGTCGGCACTACCGGCTGGTTCAAACAGCTTCCCGACGCGCGCGAAGCGGTCCTTCATGCGAAGTCCGGGCTCGTTTGGGCCGCGAACTTTTCCGTCGGCGTGAATCTCTTTCTGCAAACGGTGGCCCACGCCGCCGCTCTTTTCGCCAAGCATCCCGAGTACGAAGCCTGGGGATGGGAAATCCATCATTCCGCGAAAAAAGACGCGCCTTCCGGCACGCTGAAAAAACTAGCCGAAGAAATACGCGCCGCGGGTTACACGCGGCCCGTCAGCCTCAGTTCGAGCCGCGCAGGCGCGATTCCCGGCACGCACGAAATCGGCTTCGATTCCGCCGCCGACACCATCACGCTGCGCCATACGGCGCGCAGCCGCGAAGGTTTCGCTCGCGGCGCGTTGCAGGCGGCGCGCTGGATTGCGGGCAAAAAGGGTTTCTACGAGTTTAAGGAGATTTTGGGGGAGCTGAGTTGACGATTCGCGTTCGCGGCACGCAGCAAGAAGCTACCCGACTGTGTTTCCGGATGTTCGACGTTCAAACGAAGAAGGAGAAACACCATGTTTATAGGTACAGGCACTGCGCTCGTCACTCCATTTCAGCGCGATGGTTCGCTCGATGAACCGACGCTGCGCGCGCTGATTAAGCGCCAGATCGATGCGAGGATCGATTTTCTGGTGCCATGCGGCACGACGGGCGAAAGCCCCACGCTGACGCATGAAGAGCATCTGCGCGTCGTCGAAATCTCGGTCGAAATCGCCAAAGGACGCGTGCCCGTTCTTGCAGGCGCGGGCGGTTACAACACCGCTGAAGTTATCGCGCTCGCGCGCGAACTCGCCGAAATCGGCGCGGATGGAATTCTTTCCGTCACGCCGTATTACAACAAGCCGACGCAGGAAGGCCTCTTTCAACATTACAAAGCCATCGCCGAAGCGATTGCCCTTCCCATCGTTGTCTATAGCGTGCAAGGCCGCACGGGCGTGAACGTCGAGCCCGCAACGGTGCGGCGTCTCTCCGCCATCGAGAACATCGTCGGTATTAAGGAAGCTTCGGGTAACATCTCGCAGATGGCCGCGATCCTCAACGCCGTCCCGGACGACTTCATCGTGCTCAGCGGCGACGACGCCATCACTCTACCCATCATTTCGCTTGGTGGACGCGGCGTGATCTCCGTAGTCTCGAATGAAATTCCCGCGGACATGGCGCGCCTCACGCGGCTTGCTCTCAGCGGGGATTTTCAGGCTGCGCGACAAATTCACCGCCGCGTGCATCCGCTGATGGAAGTAAACTTTGTCGAATCGAATCCCATTCCCGTGAAGGCGGCCATGGCACAAATGGGTTTGCTCGAGCCGGTCTGGCGTTTGCCGCTGGTTGCGCCGAAGGCGGAGAGCGAAGCGCGCATTCGCGCCGTGCTGGAATCGCTCGAGCTCGTTGAGAGAGTACATGCTGCCGCAGGAAATTGAGCGCCTCTTTGACGAGCCTCCGGCGCAGTACACCGAAGAACATTTCCGGCTCTTCCGGGAATTCAAGGACGCCCTAAATCGCGGCGAAGTTCGCGCAGCGGAGCCGGACGGCGCTTCGCCGACGGGCTGGCGCGTCAACGCCTGGGTGAAAAAAGGAATTCTGCTCGGGTTTCGCATGGGCGCGGTCGTTGATATGTCCGTCGATCCCGCGCGCCAGCCGTTCATCGACAAGTCCACATATCCGGTTCGCGCCGTGACTCCCGCCGACGGTATCCGCATCGTGCCGGGCGGATCGAGCATTCGCGATGGTTCGTTCATCGGGCGCGGCGTCGTTTGCATGCCGCCGATGTTTGTAAATGTTGGCGCGTACGTCGGCGATGGCACGATGATCGATTCGCACGCGCTGGTCGGCAGTTGCGCGCAAGTCGGCCGCAATTGCCACATATCGGCTGGTTCTCAGATTGGCGGGGTGCTCGAACCGGTGGGAGCAATGCCTGTCATCATTGAAGATGACGTACTTGTGGGAGGGAATTCCGGCGTTTATGAAGGAACCGTCGTGAAGCGCCGCGCGGGCCTCGGCACCGGCACGATTCTGAATCGCTCGATTCCTGTTTACGATCTCGTGCGCGATGCGGTGTACACCGCCAGCGAAACTTTGACAGGCGAGTCCTTGCCGCTCGTCATTCCTGCCGAAGCCATCGTCGTTCCCGGCTCGCGCGCCGTCGCGCATCCAGTCGGCGCCAAACACGGCCTCAGCCTGCAGTGCGCCGTCATCGTCAAATACCGCGACGCCAAAACTGACTCCCGCATTCAGCTAGAAGATCTTCTGCGATAGCGTCTTAGCGCGATAGCACTTGCTCAAAGAATTCGAGCGCGCGGGGATCGTTTGACTGGCCCAGCCAGAACATGGCTTGCTTGCGCACTTCGCGGTTGCGGTTTGTTTTCGCCACCTCGATGAGCTTCGGCACTCCTTCATCTTTTGGCATCTGGCTCAACGCGAAGACCGCTTTCTTTTTTACGTCAGTGTCGGGATCGTTGTCGATGGCGCCGGTGATTGCGCCCATGGCTTTTTGTCCTGCTTTTTGCGCCAGCCAGAAGAGCGCCTGGCCGCGCACATGGGAGCTCTCGTCCGCTTTCGCCATTCGAATCATTTCATTCAACGCTTCGGGCTCGTGGCTTACGGAGAAAGCGAATGCAACCTGCGAGCGCACTTCCGGGCTGGGATCGTTCTTCGCCATTTTTTGCAGCAGCAGCTCGCCGGCTTTTCCTCGCGCGGCTCCGAGCCAGAAGGAAGCATGCTTGCGCAGTTGCTCCGGCTGATCGCTGGCGACGAATGATTCGAATGCGCGGTCGGCTGCCGCATCGGCATGCAGCGCGATCGCGGATAACGCGCCTTGGCCGATCTCATGCCGGCCATGTCCTTCGAAAGTTGTTTTGTGGACGAAATCCGCGAGCAACGCCACGCTTTCCGCGGGCTTCACGCCGGTCAGCCAGATAAACGGCAGGCCGCCCGCGTCCAGGGTGCAATTCTCGGAGGCTTCGCGAATGCGCATCACTTGTTTGCCTTCCAGCCGGAAGAGCACGACAAGTTGCCTCGAGCCTTCGAGTTTCACCGTGCCGTTTTGTTCGTCTTTCTTCGAACTCGTGCTCGTCATGCCATTTTCTTTTTCGAGCCGGCACGTTCCGCAGCTGCCGTATCCATCGTTGTAATTTCCGCAGCATACCGTGCGGTCGCCCGCGGTTTCGGCAACGCTGTAGCCTATCCACTCCGGCTTTTCCGCTTGCGCCTCGATGCCGCGAAGCATGTCCGCAAGAGAGGCGGCCACCGCCCGCGTTTCCATTTTCGCGTTCAACACTTGCGGCGCTTCCGCCGTTTGGCCTGCGCTCAATGTCCCGGCCGCGAGAAGCGCCGCTATCAGAACTGCCAGCTCGATCACAATACTGCGCCATGTCTTCATATCCACCTCACCCCAGCTTCTACTTTTGCAGCTCCTCACGAGTCACCAGTCACGAGCCACTTCTCTTACTTTTGCAGAATCTCCATTAAATAATCGTTGCCCTCTTTTGAATTCATCAGCGCAAGCTTGGAGACGGCCGTCTTCTTCAACTCCGGATCCTTCTCGCTTCGCGCGATGGCAACCAGCGCATGCGCATTTCCTTGAATGAAGAGTGCGTTAAGCACCGTCTCTTTGTTCTCCCGGTCGGTTTCCTTGGCGTAGATTGCGGGCAGCGCCTGTCGCGCGTCTTCTGACCCGATCAAGCCCAGGTTGTGGATCGCTGTGCGGCGAAGGTCCGGGTCCTTCTCTCCCTGTGCCGCTTCCGACAGGAATTTTGCGTCGCCGGAAAGGAAGAACGCCTGCAGGATGCCCTTTTTCACTTCGGGCGCAGTCTCGGCCGCATAGAGTTGACGCAATTCTTCCGGCGCGTGAACCAGCCCGAGCTGCCGAATCGCGTCGGTACGCAACGACGCATCTTTTTCCCCCTTCGCGGCGGCAAACAGATGTTCCTTGTCGCCGCCGACCATGTAGCTGCGAAGGATGGCGCGCTTGATGGACACATCGCTCGTGGACGCGTAAATTTCCGCAAGCGTTTGCCGGGACTGTTGCCCGCCGAATAATCCCAGGTATTCGACGGCCTTGCGTTGCAGGTCCGGATTGCTTTGTCCTTTCGCAATTCGCCCCAGAATCTCACGCGACTGCGCCGAACCGCTCTGCGCAAGTACGAACATGGCTTTCGACTTTTCCTTTGGGGTGCCGGGACCGTTCAGCACTTTTTCGAGAAGCGGCATGGCTCGCTGCGGATCGCTGTTCATCAGCCCTTGAATCGCCAGCATTTTCAATTCTTCGTCCGGTTGCGATTCAGGGTGCGCGGGCTGCCCGGTCGATTGCTTCACTTCGATCTCCAGCGCTCCCGCATCCTTGATCCAGCGGCTTTGCGGAAACCGTTTTTTCATGTCGGCGATGGTCGCCAGCGCTGCGTCTCTCTTCCCCAGCTTGTTTTCCGCATAGGCTTTCCAATAGAGCGCTGCATCCGTCTGCGGTCCGTTCATCTCTACCAACTGGCTGAATTTATCGGCGGCTCGGTCATACCGGTCTTCATCCAGCGCTTCGCGCCCTTCGTCATAAAACTCGTCGAGCCGGTCCAAACGTTCTTGCGCGCGGTCGCGCTTCTCCTGTTCCCGGTCGCGCTTCTCTTCTTCGCGGTCGCGTTTCTCCTGCGCGCGATCACGCGCCTCTTGCTGCCGATCCTGGTCGTCCTGCTCCTGCCACGATTCCACGGATGCGCCCGGGCTGCCGTGGGCCGCTGCAGGCCTCGCCAGCCGCGACGCGCTTAGAAGAGCTGCCGCCGTCATCCAAATTGTCATCACTCTGCTTGTGCGTACTCCGATGCTCATGCCTTGTTCCTCTCTCTTTTTTCCGATCCCGTCGCTGCTGGCGCGGAATTCGTCGTCTTCTGCTTTTCTTGTAATTCCTTGCCAACCACTCGAACTTTGAACAAAATTCCGTGCGCCTCGATGCGCTTTTGCAACAATTCCAGTTTCGCCGGCGTGAGTTCGTCCGGGCTGTGCGCCACATCCAGCAGCACGCGCTCGAGGTCATCCAGCACGCTGGCCAGCGCCGCATCGCCTTCCTGTTTGGCCGTCTCGCGGTACAGCCTGTTTGCATCCAGCAAATCTTCCGCTCGCTTTTGCTCCGCCGAGATATTGATCTGCTTTTGTCCTGGATTTTCCGGCGCGGCGTTCGCCAGTTCCATCAGCACCATTTCCGATTTTCCCAAGTGGTCTCCGACGGCGACCACCAGAACTCGTTGGCGGACCTGCGCGACACTGGCAGCGGGTGTTCCAGTGTCAGGCTTCTTTGTCCAGCGCCCTGCAACAAACGCGACCATCACGAGGGCCGCCATCGCTCCGACGGCTACCCAACGGCGCGGTTCGAACCACGCACTCCAACCACGCCCGGCTTTTTCCGGCAGCCGCGGCGCAATCTGTTGCCATACCGTGCGCCCATACTCCAATCCACGTTCGGGCACCGGGAAATTGTCCAGTGCGGCGAGGACAGCTTCGATGCGTTCGAGTTCAGCGCGGCAAGCCGTGCAGCCCGTCAAATGTTCGGCAATCGCTTCGCGTTGCGTAGGCTCCCCCTCTCGATAAGCAATCAATTCTTCTTCTGTCAGGTGTTTCATAGTTCCGTTCCCTTGGTCTCCGGGGCCGCTCCCGCCGCTTTTGCCTGCAGCGCGCCCCGCGTTCCCACGTAGGGCTCCAGCGCCCGGCGCAATTTCTGCACCGATCGGAAAACCGTGTTTTTCGCCGCGCTCGTCGTCGATTTCAGCACTGCGGCGATCTCTTCAATCGCGCAGCCCTCCCAATGGCGCATTACGAACGCCGTCCGCTCCGAGGAGCTCAACTCTTTAAGGGCTTCTTCCATTTTTTTTCTCAGCTCGGTGTTCATCGTCAGCCGGTCCGGAGTTGGCCGCTCATCGAGCGCCAAGTCCAAGGGATCCTGCTCGTGCTCTTCCGCCAAGCTGCTCGGTGTGCTGCGGCGCGCATCCTCGCTGCGTTTTTGGCGCATGCGGTCAATCGCGTAATTCGCCGCAATGCGGTAAGCCCAAGTGCCAAAATTCGCGCGCGATCCGAACTGCCCGAGGTTCCGGTAAGCTCGCAAAAAAGCCTCCTGAACCACTTCCTCGGCGTCATGCTCATTTCCTGTCATGCGGTACGCCAGACGGAATAGCTGCTGGCTGTGCCTTTCGACCAGCCCGCGGAAGGCATCGCGCTCGCCGGCGAGCGTGCGCTCAACGGCGATGGCATCGCTCTCTCGGGCCGCGTTCTGGGCTGCTTCGCGGTCTTGCATGCTGCCGGCGCTTTCGCTCATCCGAATCTTTAGACAGAAAAAGGGGCTTGCGGTTAGGTCAGCTCGGGATGGCGCGGCAGCGAGTGCAGACACAGCACCTGCTGGACGCCATCCATAAGTCCTGCACTATCATCGCACTGCAGGGGATGTAGCGGGAGAGAACTCTCGCAATCACGGAACTACGGTTTTCACTCGTGCCGCAGCGCCACTACGGGATCAACCTGCGTGGCTCGCCTCGCCGGCACATAGCTGGCGGCCAGCGTCACGCCCACTAACAAGACGGTGACGGCTACGTAGGTCAAAGGATCGGCAGCCTTCACCCCGTAAAGCAAATCCTTTGTATAGCGCGTCAGTCCCAGTGCCAGTCCGATTCCAACGACTGTCCCTACAAGCGTTAGCCGCATCCCTTGCGAGAGCACCAGTCGCAGCACTTCGCGTTTCTCTGCTCCCAGCGCCGTGCGGATTCCGATTTCGCGCGTGCGCCGCGCCACTTCGTAGGAAACCAGTCCGTACAATCCAATGCACGCCAGCAACAGGGCCAGGACTCCGAAGAATCCCGACAGCCTGGCGATCAGCCTCTCCTTAAGAATCTGCCGGTCAATCTGCTGGCTCACTGTCCTGACGTTGTATACCGGCAAGTTGCTGTCAATTTGACTGACAATGGCGCGAATCTGCGGAACGAATTTTTCGGGTTCGGTTTGCGTGCGCAGCGCGAACGTCACGCTGCCGCCGCTGTTCGGAATGTACGTCGTGGGCTGCACATCGCGGCGCAACTTATCGTATTTGGCGTCGGCGACGACTCCCACGATCTCCCATCCGCTGCTTTTCTCCTGTCCCTTTTCGGGATCGGCTTCCTGCTCCCCAAATCGCACTCCGACCACGCTCACGTTGGGGAAGTATTTCCGTACAAAACCCTGGTTGACCATGGCAGGTGTCGCCGGAAGGTCTGCTGTCTCGGCCGGGCTTGCCGCGGGCTTGGCGCCGGGCTTCAGTTTTGCCACGGCCGCAGCTCGCTCGGCCGCCTGTGCCGCCGCAATCGCCTGCGCCGTCGCATAGTCCACTGGACTAAACTCGCGTCCCGCCAGCAAAGGAATTCGCATGGTCTTGAAGAACTGTGGCCCAACCGGCAGCATGTCCGTGTCAGATTCCTCGTCCTTGGGCTTGCCGCGCAGGTGAAAGCTAGTCGACCAGCGTCCGCCTCCGAGCAGCGCGGTCCAGGAGTAACTCACGGACGCGACGCCTGGCATCGCGGAGAGCCGGCTCTGTAATTCCCGGTAGACGTTGTCGGAGTCCGCCGACTTATAGCCGATCAAGGTCGGATCGAGACTGAACGTCAGGATATTTCGCGTGTCGAAGCCTGGATCAAGATTCTTCAAGTTTTGCAAGGTGCGCACAAGCAAACCGGCCCCGGCCAGCACGACGATACTTAGCGCGACCTGGGCCACGACCAGACTATTCCCGGCGTTCAGCCGCGCCTTCCCCGACCGAACAGATTGTGAACCGCTTGCCGCTCCTTCTTTCAGCGCGGGCGTCAAATCCACGCGCAGCCCGCGAAGCGCGGGGGCCAGGCCAAACAGGATTCCGGTCAGAATGGAAACAGCCGCGGTAAACACAAGTACGCGCGTGTCGATGCTTGGAGAGAAGAGTGCCGAGCCGTTGTCACCTGAGTTCAGGAACGTCACAATCGATGCGTCACACCATGCAGCCACCAGAATTCCCAACGCCCCTCCCGCCAGGGATAGCATCAAGCTTTCCGTCAAGAGCTGCCGCAGGATTCGTCCTCGCGATGCACCTAAGGCGAACCTCACCGCCATCTCTCTCTGCCGGGAGGTCGCCCGCGCCAGCATCAACCCAGCGACATTTGCGCACGCGATCAGCAACACGATTCCCACTGCCAGCATCAGCACATACAGGGGCGTCGAACTTTCCGTGCGATTGCCCGTAAGGCCCTGCTCCACGGGGATTAAGGAAATTGCCGGGTCGTCTTCCGATTTGAAAATAGGCTTAGCGCCGCTGGTCATTGCGTTGTGGAAGATCGTGCTCACGGCAGCTTGTGCCTGGGTCGCGCGTCGTGCCCGGATGCAGCCGCCCTACCATGACGAGCCACCAACTCATGGGGTCCACATCCCGGTTGTCCCATGGCTGATTCAACAGTGGCAATGTGGAGAGGGGAATCCATATCTGAAGCGCGTTTCCTGGCGACAGGGAATCAAATCGCGGTTCAGCCACGCCAATGATTGTGAAAGGAATTTTGTTTAGAAGAATCTTCTTGCCCACGGCCGAAGGTGCTCCGCCGAACCGGCTCCGCCAGAAGTTGTAGCTCAGAACGGCCACGGACGGAGCGCTCGGCGTGTCGTCGTCCGTGTTGAACAGCCGGCCCAGCGCCGGTTGCACACCGAGCGTCTCAAAATAATTACCTGAAACATACTCAGGCTGATCCACCGTGCTCGCCGCGCCATTTTCGCTTAGATCCAGGCGGTCTCCGCCGGCAAAAGCAGCCAGATCCGAGAAGACTCCTTCCTGTGCGCGAAGCTCCTTATAGAACGGCTCTGAAAACGAACAATCACCCTGAGCAGAATTCTCGTGAAAGCCCGCGCAATCTCCGTAGGACATGTTGTTGTGATTACTCGGTTCCTTGCGGGCGCGCCATTGCGCAACCACGAGTTGACTGGCATCGCGCACCGGGATTGCGCGCAAAAGCGCCGCGTCAATCAGACTGAAGATCGCCGTGTTCGCCCCAATGCCCAAAGCAAGCGTCAAGATGGCGACGGCAGCAAATCCTTTGCTCTTGCCGAGCGTTCTGAATCCATACCGCAAGTCCTCGTACAAGTTTTCGAGCCAGCGCCAGCCCCATGCGTCCCGCGTTACTTCTTTCACCAAGCCCACATTTCCAAATTCCCGCCGCGCCCCGGCTGCTGCATCGCGCACGGTTGCGCCACGTTCTCCGCGCTCTTTCGCGGCCATCTGCAAATGGTGCTGGATCTCTTTTTCCAGCTCTCTTTCCCGCTTCCGCCAATTCCACCAAAACTTCATGGCTGGCCCTCCTTCTCGCTTGCGGCGCTCATTCGTACCTCAGCGCCACCACGGGATCGACGCGCGTGGCCCTCCACGCCGGAATATAACAAGCCAGCAACGCAGTTGCCGCGAGCAAGAGCGACGCGCTGATGTAGGTGAGCGGGTCCAGCGCGCCAACGCCAAAAATGAAATTGCCGACCAGTCGAGCCAGCGCGCCGGCGGCGAGAATCCCAGCGAGCACTCCAAATCCAATAATTAAGAATCCCTGGCTTAAGACCATGCTCATAATTTGCGCGGGCTGGGCTCCTAGTGCGAGGCGGATACCGATTTCGTGGGTGCGCTGGCTCGCAGCGTAGGAAATCACTCCGTACACTCCGACAATCGCGAGGATGAGACCCAAAATCCCCAATGAGCCTGCGAGCGCCGCCGCGAAGCGGAAAGCAAGGAAGCCGTTCAAGCCCTCGAGCGCAGTGGTCATCGGCTGGACGTCGAATACGGGCATGGCGGGCTCGATCGAGTGAATCACACCGATGACTTCTGGGGCGACCGCCTCCGGCGCGGAAGCCGTGCGAAGCTGAAGCGTGGTGACAGATTTGTAAAGCTGGGCGAGAGGCACGTAAAAGATGACGTAGTTGGCGGTGTAAAGGTCGCTGTCGTGGCTGCTTCTGGTGACACCGACGACTTCCATAACGCGGCCCGGGTCAGCGAGTCTGCTGAAGTGCTTTCCAATAGGATTTTGGCCGTGCCAGTAGAGGTCGGCGAAGTTGTGATTCACGATGGCCACGGGCTGCGAATTTTGACTGTCGGAATCCTGAAAGGTGCGGCCTTCAAGCATAGGGATTCGCATGGTTCTAAAATACTCCTGTGATACGGCATTGTAGTTGGCGGCAGGCGACATCCTGGCCGGGGCGGGTCTGATATCCATCGATCTTCAGTTTGCTGCCATAGCTGGAATAGCCCATGGGAACACTTATGGCAAGGCTGGCGGATTGCACACCGGGAAGACCGCCAGCACGGTCGAGCAGAGCCCTCTGAAATTGGCGCGCCTGATTTTCATCGTAGCCAGCTTGATGAGGGTCGATGGAAACATTCAGAACGCGAGCGGGCTCGAAGCCAAGATCGGAGTGGCGCACTTTCTCGAGGCTGCGAACGAAAAGGCCAGCGACGATCAGCAACATAAGCGAGCCGGCCACTTGCGCACTAACAAGCGCGCTGCGCAAGCGTTGGCGGCCGGAGCTGGAAGTGCGCCCGCCTTCGCGAAGGATTTCGCTCAACTCGAACCGCGAGACACGGAACGCGGGAGTAATCCCGATGAGAATGCCTGTGAGCACCGCAGCGGCCAGGGCATAAACAAAGATGCGCCAGTCGAATTGGAAATCGAGAACAGTGGGGAGAGCCGTGTGCAATTGGATGGAGCCGAACGAGCGGCTCGCGGCTATGCCCAAGATGATTCCACCAGCGCAGCCGAGCAGAGCTAACAGCAGACTTTCCGTCAGTAACTGGCGAATGAGGCGGCTGCGCGATGCTCCGAGGGCGGCGCGCATAGCTACTTCCCGATGGCGTGCGGCGGCGCGGACAAGGCAGAGATTGGCGATGTTCACGCACGCGAGGACCAGGACGGCCCCTGCGAGGAACAAAAACAAAGAGCTGACGAGATCCAAGGCGGGCCGAACCTGAGGGCCGGTCACCAGACTTGCTGGGCCGAGAGGAACGGCGTGTACGGTCATCTCGATGTGATTTTGCTCGGAGAGGCGCTTAGCCACGATTTGTAGCGCGGGTTGCGTTTGTTGCAAACTCACGCCCGGCTTAAGGCGCGCGAGCAGCGCAAGAGTTGTGATCTTGGGATCGGCGAAGAAATTGTTCGGAGCGTCTTGCAAGACTTCAGCCATCCCGAGCGGCATGTAACCCTGGGTGTCGAGCAGCGACGCCAATCCCTGAAAATGTTGCGGCGCAACGCCGACGATGGTCATCGGATGGCCGTTGACGGACACTTTCTTGCCGATGATGTTCGGGTCGCCGCTAAACCGCGATTTCCAGTAGGAATAACCTAGGACGAGAACGGGGTCGGCGCCGGCGACGTTGCCTTCAGAAGGCAAAATGAAGCGCCCAAGCACCGGCTTGATTCCAAGGAGGCTGAAGAAGCCGCCGTCCACAAAATTCGACCACATCGGCTGGCTCGTCCCGTCAATGCTCAGGCCGTCCATTTGAAACATTTGTAGTGCGGATACGTCCGCAAAGATGCCGGACGTCTGTTGCTGAATTCGCTGGAAGTCCGGGTAGGAAAACTGCGTGCCTGTATCGCCGTTGTTGTAGGTGGTTTCCAGGAACACGACTCGGCTGGGGCGCTCGATAGGAAGAGGGCGCAAGATAAGCCAATCGACGAGGCTGAAAATGGCGGTGTTGGCGCCGATGCCCATCGCGAGGGTCAGGACAGCGGCGGCGGCGAAGCCGGGCGATTTGCACAACACGCGCAAACCGTATCGCACGTCCTCCACTAAATCTTCCAGCCAGCGCCAGCCCCATGTATCCCGCGTTACTTCCTTCACGAGGCCCACATTCCCGAATTCCCGCCGCGCTCCCGATTGCGCATCTCGCATGGACGCGCCTTGTTCCGCTCGCTCATTTGCGGCCATCTGCAAATGGTGCTGGATCTCTTTCTCCAGCTCTCTCTCCCTCTTCCGCGAGAGCCACCAGAGTTTCATGACGCGCTCTCTTTCTTCGCGGGGTTCAGCACGCCTCCAATCGCATCCGAAATCTGTTCCCAGCGCGAACGTTCCTTCATGAGTTGCTTTCTTCCCGCCGCTGTTAGCCGGTACACTTTCACTTCCTGCTTGTTCTCGGAAATCTTCCAATCGGCGCCGATCCATTTTTGCTTTTCGAGCCGGTGCAGCGCCGGATACAAAGAGCCGGCATCCACCTGCAGCAGATCGCCGGAATTTGCGCGAATTGCCTGGCTTACTCCGTAGCCGTGCTGCGGGCCCCAGAGAAGCGTCTGCAAAATAAGGAGATCCAGTGTGCCTTGCAGCAGCTCAATCCGGTTCTTATACCGCTCGCTCATTCCGCCTCCACCAATTGGGCTATAGACCGCCTATATCCTACCCTATAGACGTTCTACTGCCCCATTTTGTTTGCAGATCGCTGGCCTTTTTGCCGTTCAGCTAACCCATTGAATTGCACGCGTTTGCTGGGAGCATGCGCCCGGCCGGGCGGCGGATACTGGCCGTTTTCGCGCGTTATCGTCCCGCAAGCGGACACTTCGTACAATGCCTATGCACCGCCCGAGTGTCCTTTGGCTGAGCAAGATACGGTATGATGGGAACAGAAGCGCAGCTTGTGTTCCGCGATCCTTGAAGCTGGTTAACCCTGGGCCTGTTTGATCGGGCGAGACTTGCGTCACGCCCAAGGAGAGAGGGTTTGATTCCACGCTATACGCGCGAAAAGATGGGCCATGTTTGGAGCGACACGAATCGCTTTGCGAAGTGGCTCGATGTCGAGCTGGCTGCCACGGAAACGCTTGCCGAAGCCGGCCTGGTGCCGAAAGACGCAGCTGCGATCATCCGCGAGCGGGCCAAGGTGGATGTAGCGCGCATTCACGAACTCGAAGCGCGGGTCAAGCACGACGTCATCGCGTTCACCATGAACGTCGGCGAATCCATCGGCGATCCCGCCGCTGCGCGCTGGCTGCACTACGGCATGACTTCGAATGATGTCGTGGACACGGCGCAAGCCCTGATGGTCCGCGATGCTTCGCACATCATCGCGCGCGATCTTGTTCTGTTCGGCGAAGTCCTCGACCTGCGCGCGCACCAATTCCGCAACACGCCGCAAATCGGCCGTACCCACGGTGTTCATGCCGAGCCAATCACGTTTGGGCTGAAGATAGCCAACTGGTTTTCGGAAAACCAGCGCAACATCGCGCGCTTCCGCGACGCGGCGGCGCAGATGGCCGTCGGAAAAATTTCCGGCGCCGTCGGCAACGCTTCGCATCTGGGCCCGGAAATGGAAGAGCGCATCTGCAAGAAACTTGGACTAAGCGTCACACCTGTCGCGTCGCAAGTCATCCAGCGGGATCTGCATGCGAATTATCTCAGCTCGCTCGCGCTCATCGCCGCGACGCTGGAAAAAATCGCTCTGGAAATTCGCCACTTGCAGCGCACGGAAGTTCGCGAAGCGGAAGAGCCTTTTGGCGGCGAGCAGCGCGGCAGTTCCGCCATGCCCCACAAACGCAATCCCGTGATGTCCGAGCAAATCTGCGGGCTTGCGCGGCTCGTGCGTTCGAACATGCTCGCAGCGTTCGAAGATGTGGCGCTGTGGCACGAGCGAGACATTTCGCACAGCTCCGTGGAGCGCATCATTCTGCCGGATTCCACGATTCTCGTGGACTACATGCTTGCAAAGATGACCACGATCGTCGCCGACATGCGCGTTTTCCCGGAACGCATGCTGCGCAATCTCGAATCCACGCACGGACTGGTGTACTCCGGGCAATTGCTGCAAGACCTGGTGGAGCAAGGCATGCCGCGCGATGACGCGTATAAAGCCGTGCAGGAAAATGCCATGGCCGCGTGGGAAACGGATACGAATTTTCAGGAGCGCGTGGCCAAGGATATTCGCATCACGAAGTTTCTCGACGCGAAAGCGCTGGCGCACACGTTCGATCTGGGGCGTCAGCTTCGTTACGTCGATGCGATCTTCGACCGGGTGTTCGGCGCGCATCCCGCCGGCGAAAAATCCGCCGCCGGCAAGGCCTAAGAAGCGGCGCATAAGAAACAAAACACAAGAATTGTTTTCAAAGAACGAAGAGCCCCGGTTGCCCGGGGCTCTTTCGCCTCTTCTAATTTTCGCTCGCGCGGAAATTAGCTGCGGAGGCGGAAAAACAAAAACGAAACAAGCCAAATTCTGAAATTACTCGACGCGCTGGACGTAGCGCGCTTCCGTTGTATCGACTTTCACTCTGTCGCCGGAATTTACGAAGGGCGGAACCTGAATCACCAGACCCGTCTCGAGCGTCGCCGGCTTCATCACTGCGCTGGCCGTGGCTTTCTGCAGCGTCGGCTCGGTATCGAGAACTTTCAATTCCATGGTGTCGGGCAGGTCGACGCCGATTGGCTTATCCTCGAAAAATTCGATCTTCACGGTCGTGTTTGGAATGAGATAGTACACGGTTTCGCCCAGCTCTTCGCGGGTCATCTGCATCTGTTCGTACGTTTTCGTGTTCATGAAGTGAAATTCGTCGCCCTCGTTGTAGAGGTATTCAAACTCGACTTCGTCGAGAATCGCGCGGTCGACGAATTCCTCCGCCCGGAACCGGTAATCGATCATGGTGCCGCTGCGGAGATTCTTCATACGCGTCTGCATCGAGCCGCGCTTGTTGCCGGGGGTGCGATGATCGACGCTGAAAACAGTGAAAAGCTGGCCCTCATGCTGGATGACCATGCCGGGGCGGAGTTGTGTGGCTTTGACGCTGCTCATTATTTTTGCGACCGCACGACGGCCGACATCTCCCTGGAAGATTTGCTGATTTCGGAAATTCCGGAGGGCGAACCAATTTTGCCCACACTGCACGCGGAATGACTCGAGGCACGCCGGGCGGAAATTTCGCGCCCAAGGCGAATTAACAGTATAAAGGGCGGCCTTCGCGCAGGTCAATCGCATTGCGGGATTGGCGAACGAATATAGTTGATTGGCAAGTGTTGGGACGGTATTGTTTCGTACTTCGGCTATGGCAAACGGCACAAAAGACGACGATATCCGCGAAGTCATGGCTGAAGAGAAAAACCGTGGCCGACGCCCTCGCGACGCAGAGGCTTTGAAGGAACGCAAAAAACATCTGGAAGATTTGCGAGTGGCACTAACTTCCAGAACCGAACAGGAATTTCTGGTTGCTATCCGCGGGCTCGGGCTCGATGACGACCCGGAGAAGTTCGCCGAGGCGCTGAAGATTTGGCGAGCCTCTTCTTTTTTAAGGAGGCGATAGTTTTCGAGAAATTGTTCAACCTTTTTGCCCGCTCCTCCGGTGAGAGTTGTGACAGAAAACTGTCCGTTATGGCCGCGAGTTTCTCGACGGCTTCGTCCATGGTTAGAGGCTTTTCTTTGCGCTTCATAAGCTTGATTCTCCCCTGAAAAAACTGAAACGGCAAGAAAATTGCGGTCGATTTGAACGATATCGCACATAGTCGTTGGCTCGGTTCCCGTTAATCGTTGCTCTTCGCCGGATCTTTGGCGCGCTGGGCGGCGGCTTCGGCCATGATTTTTTCGATTTCATCGGGATTGCGGGGGAGGCGTTCGCTTAGGAATTTGTAGCCCGATTCGGTGATGAGAATGTCGTCCTCGATGCGCACGCCGAGATTTTCCTCGGGAATGTAAATGCCCGGCTCGACGGTTACGACCATGCCGGGCTCGAGCGGTTTGCAAGACTCGCCGGGATCGTGGACGTCGAGACCGATATCGTGGCCGAGGCCGTGAATGAAATACTGGCCCAGCGATTTGCCGTGGAGATCCTTGCCGTGAGAGTTGATGTAATCGTAGGCAATCTTAAAGACACTCTTGGATCCCTTTTGGCAGAGATCCATACCGGGCTTGATGGCCGCTAACGCGGCATTCTGCGCGCCGAGAACAATTTCATAGATTTCGCGCTGGCGCGGCGTGAATTTTCCGTTTGCGGGAAGGGTGCGAGTGATGTCGGCGGAGTAGCCGGAATATTGCGCGCCAACATCGAGGACGACGATGTCGCCGTCTTCTATTTTTCGGGAAAGCTTGTCGTAGTGCAGCGTGGTGGAATTCGGTCCGGCGCCGACAATGGGAGCGTAGCCCTCCGCCTCCGAGCCGCCCATGGCATGAACTTCGACCATTTTGGCGGCGACTTCATATTCGTGTAGCCCGGGACGCATCATGCGCATTGCCGCGAAATGAGCGTCGAGCGAGAGCTCGATGGCCTGCGTGAGGAAGGCAATCTCGCCAGGCGATTTGATTTCACGCAACCTCGAAATACTGGAACGAATGTCTTTTAGCGTGATTTGCGGGACCGCCATCCGGATCCAATCGGTAACGGCTTTTTCGTGCGGGTAGCCGCCGTTTTCTCTTTCGTAGGGGAGGATGGTGTAGATCGTGGGATAAAGTTTCGCGAGCTTTTCGAGAGTAGCCCGCATTTCAGGGAAGGGCAGCACGGAAGCGAAGCCCGTGCTCGCCTGGATGCCAGGATCAGCGGGCGACATCCGATAGCCATTCCATTTTTCCTTCGTGGGATTCTTCGGCGGGAGAAAAAGCATTTCCTGAGGGCCGTTCCAGGATGCAGCGCTCGCTCGGTTTTTTTCAGACGGCAGAATAATTAAGCCGGCTCCTTCTTCATTGTGGCCGGTGAGGTAGTAGAAGTTGTCTTCCTGCTCGAAGATGTAGTTTTGGGAGAATTCTTCGCGGCCGGTAAAACCCCAGAGGAGGATCGGGGCATTGACCTCGGCGGCGAGCTTGGCGCGGCGAGCGGCGTAAACGCTGTTGGGTTCGCGCTCGCGACGCTCCTGGGCACGGGCAAGCGGCGCAGAAGAGCAGAGGACAGAAACTGCCGCCACAAAGACGGAAAAGAGGGCACGACATGTCGTGCCCCTACGAGAGGCACACGAAGCACTAGGAATTCTGGGTAGACCACTCACCTGTTCACCTCGCGAGTAAACGGACGAGCATTGTAGCTGAACGAGGCGAACGGGCAAACCCGCAGATGGGTCGGCCTGCTTCGTTCGAAATGACGGTGCGATGGTTGGAGTCGAGTTAGGAAACTTTTTTTGCTTCGAAGGTTTGGGGGCCGGCGCGGACGATTAGCTTGGTTACGGCGCCTTGGTCGTCTTTTTGGAAGGTGAAGGTGATGTCGCTGGAGAGGACGAAGAACTGGGTGGGCGATTCGGGGAGGAGTTGCTGCGGCTCCGGGCCGAGCGGGTCGGCTTGAATGTAGGCGCCACTGTCTTTCACAGTGACCGTTAACTTGCCAACTCCGGGGACTTCATAGATGCCCGCGTACGGTTTGAAAAGAGCGGGATTGATTTTGATCAGAACATGTTCGGCAGGGTGGTAATCGGGCCAGCCGTATTCCTTGGCTACGGAGCGGAAGATTTCGTTGGTTAATTCGCCGCCGCTATCGGAGTTGGTCATGACGGCGAGGCCTTGGCCGGAGTCGATTTGGGTTTCGATATTGCAGCGGAAGCCTTCATTGGCGCCGCCGTGACCGAACGTGGATTTGCCGCCAGTAGATTCGAGGCCGAAGCCGAGCCCCCAGGTGCCGATTTGTTTGGTGAGCATCAGGCGGGCCATGTCCTGTGAAAGAATTTTCGAGGATTTTCCGGTGTATTCGTTTTCAACCTCGATGGCCATGCGAGCAAGGTCAGAAGGAGTGGTCCACAGGCCGGCGGGAGCCATCTCGGGATAGGTGTGTGAGCCGCCTTTTACGGGGTCGCCGTTGCCGCGGTAGGGAGTAGCGGCCTCAGGGGCGCGATTTTTTGGGAGCGGCTGCTCATAGGTGCTGTGGGTCATTCCGGCTGGGCGGAGAACGAGTTCGCTCATGATTTGCGGGAAGGATTTTCCGGTGACGTCCGAGAGAAGCGTTTGAAGAACGACGAAGCCGCCGCCGGAATAGCGCCAAAGAGTGCCGGGGATAACATCGACGCGGATGGGATCGGTGTTGGCGGGCTTTTCCCCGTTGAGGATTTGCACGACCGTGGGAACGGGTTCGTCGGAGGCGTAGCCGGGAAAACCGTGGACCGTCAGGCCAGCGCTGTGGCTGAGGATCCGGCGGATGGTGACTTTTTCTTTTTCGGTGAACGTATTTTCGGGGACTTTCCAGGTGTGGAGCTTGACGTTGACGTCCTCGTCGAGGTTGAGTTTGCCGTCCTGCACGAGGCGAAGCGCGGCTAGCGCGGTGACAGGTTTGCTGATGGAGGCGGCCTGGAAAAGCGTATCGGGAGTGACGGATTTTTTGGCGGTCAACGTCAGCGAAGCCGTAGCCGCTAGTCCAGATGATTTGGCCGTGGTCGAAAAAGGCGATGCTGACGCCGGGAACTTTGTAGTGCGCCATGCGGTCGGCGATAGTCATAGGCGCTGGTGGCTGGCCTTTGATGACCACGGCGGGGAGAAGACCGTTTTCAATGCGGGCAATTCGCGTGGCCAGAGCGGGGTCCCGGGGAGATTGCTGCGCGCTTGCCGCGACGATTGCGCTGAGTGAGCGGTCGCGCAGAGAGAGGGCGACGAGCCCGGCTAGAGCGGACGAGAACGAGCAGAAGCTTTTTGGAGTTTGAGCTCATGGGCGAAAATCGTATCACTTTTTCGCAGCGGAGAATCAGCAATTGGCTAGGTGCGGAAAAAATCGATGAGGAGTTCCGAGACACGAGCGGGCTCTTCGTGCTGGAGCCAGTGAGAGGCATTAGCGAAGGTGTAGAGCTCGGCGCTGTCGCAGTAGCGCAGGCTCTCGTGGGCCATTTCGGAGAGGAGGAAAGCGTCGCGCTCGCCCCACAAGATACGCGTAGGGACGTGAACGGTCGAGTCTGTGAATTTGGAGCGGTTGCGAAAGGCGGCGCGATACCAGTTGATCATGGCAGTGAGCGCGCCGGGTTGCGACCACGCGGCGCGATATAGCGCGAGATCTTCGGAGGAAAAAGTGCCGGGGCGGCTGGAGCGAACGAGAGAGCTCACGCCAAGTCTGAAGTTGAACGCGGAGAACGCCGCTTCCGGAAGCCAGGGCAGTTGGAAGAAGAACATGTACAAGCTTCGGCGAAGCTGGCGGCGATTTGTTTTTAGGTAGCGGCGCATGACGGAGGGATGAGGAACGTTGAGGATGGCGAGCTTGGCGACACGTTGCGGATGCTGAAGGGCAACGCTCCAGGCGACGGCGGCGCCCCAATCGTGGCCGGCGAGGAAGATGCGCGCTTGACCGAGATGATCGGCGATGGCAAGAACGTCGGACGTGAGATTCGAGAGCGCATAGAAGGAGGCGCCACGAGGTTTGCTGCTGGTGTTGTAACCGCGCTGATCGGGAACGATGACGCGGAAGCCGGCGGCGGCGAGAGGCTCGATTTGGTGGTGCCAGGAATACCAGAATTCGGGGAAGCCGTGGAGGAGGACGACGACGGGACCGTCAGGCGGGCCGGCGGCGACGGCGTGAAGCTCGACCGCGGCATTGCGAAAGGTCAAGTCTTCGAGAGAGGTTGGCACAGATAGCGAGTTTACGCCGGAAAGAGAGGCTCGAGAAAAAACTAGTTAGGTGATCGAGGTGGTCTCCAGGCCATAGGTGGTGACGAATTTTGCCGTCGCCAAAATCTCGGAGACGCGAGCTTCGGAATCGCCATGAGCGACGGCGGTGTGGGGCTCGGCGGCGGATTCCGGCGGGAGCGCGCCAATAGCCTGGTTGCGGCCGGCGTTCTTGGCTTTATAGAGAGCGCGGTCGGCAAGAGCAAGGACTTCTTCGTAGTTGACGTCGACGGGCGAATCCATGTTCCAGGGGAAGGCGGCCCAGCCAATCGAGACGGTGCGGTGCAAAGAAAGGCTCGCGCCTTTGATCTTGAAAGGTTCGCAGGCGACTGCGGAGAGAACGCGTGAGGCGAGCGTGGCGGCCTCCTTGCGCTCGCAGAAACGAGAGACGACCAGGAATTCTTCGCCGCCCCAGCGGACCAAGACGTCGGAATAGCGAATCGCGGAGCTGATGCGGGCGGTCAATTCGACGAGCATCTGATCGCCGGCATCGTGGCCGAAGCGATCGTTGATTTCTTTGAAGTGATCGGCGTCGATGAGATAGAAAATGATGTCGCGATTGCGGCGGCTGCGCTTGGGATCGGGCGAGGAGTACGCGCGAACGGCTTGGCTGACGTCGCTGGCGATGGTGGCCTGGAAGAAGCGGCGGTTGCGCGCCCCGGTGAGGGGATCCGTGAGAGACATTTGCTCGAGTTCTTTGTTGGCTTGCGCGAGGGCTTCGCTTCGTTCGGCGACGGCTTGTTCGAGCCGGAGGCGTTCGCTCTGCAGTTTGCGCGTGCGGTAATTCACGAGGAAATAGAGAGCGAAGAGCCGAGAAGAACGGCGAGGCCGCGCGAGTACCAGCGTTGCCACCAAGCCGGAATCACGGTGAAGAGAAAATTCCGCCGGGAAGCTGAGAGTGCCGCGGGCGGAGCGGCAAGAGACGGAGAAACTGTAATTGCCGGGCGGCAGCGCGGGATAGCGAGCTTCGCGGCCGGAAGTTTCATTGGGTTCAGCTTCGAGGCCCGCCAGGCGATAAGAGCAGCGGACATTTTCTGGGTCGCGGTAGGTGAGAGCCGCGAAGTCCACGTGGAAGGTATTATCGCTGCGCAGAGCCTCGGGTTTGCGCTCGCCGATGCGATCGCGCGAGCCGAGCTGTGCGGAGGTAATGACCACCCGTGGAGGAAGCTCGACACGTTCGTCAGCAGAGATGGGATTGTAGCGAGCGAGGCCGCCGCTCGTGCCGAAGAGCAAGGTGCCATCTTCTTCGGCGAAGAAGCCGCTCTCGCTTAGGTCGTTCCAGATGAGGCCATCAGCGCGGGTAAGCGAAGAGTGTGGCCATTGCGGAAAAATTCGGTGAGGCCAAAGGCGCCGCCGGCCCAGACGTTGCCTTCGTGATCGGCACCGAGCATGTAGACGCCGAGAGAAGGAAGCCCGTCCGCCAAGCCATAGTGAGTGAGCCGAGGTTTTCCATCCACAAGGCGCAGGCAACTGAGACCCAGAGCGTCGGAGTAGCGGAACCAGACTTCATCGCGGCTGACGGCAGCGGCTTCCACAACTTCGTCTTGCAACAAACCGTTGGCCGTCGAGAAGTGCAGCCATTGCTTGCCATCGAAGCGCGAAAGGCCGCCCCTGCCCACCGCCCATATAACTCCGTCGCCGCTGGAAGCGAACCGGCCGATGCCTTGGTGGATTTCCGGAGGCAACGGGACATCCACGAAATGAAAAGGGCGCTGCGAAAGACGAGCAGCTTTTAGGTAATGAGAATTGGCGATCCAGATGCGCCCGTCGGGGCCAACGTGAATGCCAGTGGGAACGGCCTCGGGAGTGGAAATTTTTTCCGAGGCTGAGAGTTGCTGGATCGAAACGAGTGAGTCCGCCTGGATAGCAAAGGACCCAGACGGCGCCATCGGGAGCGAGGACCATTTCGCGGGCGACGGTGCCACTGAGGCCGTCTTTCGGTTTCCATGTTCGCCAGCGATCCGCCTGGGGATCCCACATGGCGACGCCATTGTTGGTGCCGATCCAGAGGCGATTGCGGGCATCGCGCAATTCGGACCATACGACATTGTCGGGGAGACCCTCGGCCTGCGTCCAGCTCGACCAGGTTTTCCGGCCGATCCAGCGCTGGATGCCTGCTCCGCCGAGGCCAATCCAGTATGCCCCCTCGCGATCTTCGGTGATGGCAAACGTGGCGTTGACGGCCATTCCGCGGCTTTGGTCAATCACTTCCCACTGGCCGGAGATTCTCCGATAGAGGCCTGCCACGGTGGGGATCATCAGATTGCCGGCGCGGTCCAGAGCAGGCGAGCCATAGTCGTTAGCGGGAGGAAGATTGGGAAGCTCGGGGACGAAGTGAGTCGAGCCTGGATTGAGGCGATAGAGATGGGCGGAGGTGCGAACCCAGAGGATCTTCTCGAAGTCCTGGAGGATGCTGATCACTTGTTCGTGAGGCAGGCCGCTTTGCGCGGGAAACATGTGGACATGGTCCTGCGAATCGAGCCAGCCCACGCGGTGTCCTGAGGCGAACCAGACGCGGCCTTCTGAAGTGACGCTGACAGCCTCTGTTTCGAGGCTGGGCAAGCCGTCGGAAAGGGTCCATAGGCGAAAGTCGTTGGGACGATCCGGATCGACGCGAAGCAGGCCACCCTCTGTGGCGAGATAAACTTTGCCCCAGGAATCGAGTGCCAGGGCGGATGGTCTGACGGAAGGAATTATAGAGTCTTGGCCAGTGGCAGCTTATGAAGGGCGCCGCCTTCCATGTAGGCAATGCCGCGCGATGTGACAATCCAGATTCGTCCGGTAGGAGCCAGAACAAGCTGGTTTACATTGGTGCTGGGAAGGCCCTGCTCGAGGCCAAAGCGCACGATATGAGTGCCGTCGAAGCGAAGAAGGCCGTCGGGAGTGCCAATCCAGATGAAGCCTTCCTGGTCTTGCAGGATGCAGGACGGGGTCAAGGAACTCAGGCCGAAGTTATCGCCCACGCGTTGGAAAACATAGTGCGGCCTCGGGAGGGAGGGAAAGCACAGACGTCTCGGTGGACTTTGCCTGCACGGCAAGGGAACCGAGAACCAGGAGGATGAGGCTAGCCAAGAATGGGGCGGCGGAAGTCTTGCTCCGCATGAACTCTCCGAATAATTCAGTCCGAATAGTTTAGCTTGCGGGCGGGTAAGACGGGGGGAGTGGTCCCAAAACGATAATGGCGAATTGTGAGGATTTGAAAGGGCTGAGGCTTCGCAAGAGGGCTGAGCAAGAGCAGACGCATTTTGGAAAGACCCAAGCAACCGGATGAGTGTGAAATTTACAATGAGTGTTGGTTCCCGGTCAATGCGTTATGCGTTCTGTTCGGAGGGTGCGCGGGTCAAATGACAGGTTTTGTCATCAATGAGTCGGACCCGGTCTTTCTACCTGGAGTCCACGTTCGTTAGCTAGGTCGTTGATCGAAGCGAGCGCGGGAGTCACAAGCTCGGGAGGACCAGAAATGGTCAACCGGAATATGGTTCCGCTGGGATATTGCGCAAGTTTGTTTCGAAGAGAGCCGAGGTCTGCAGAGTTGTACTGGTTATTGACGGCCCCCTGCATTTGTTCGTTAAAAAAACTGATATTCAAATCGACGGGAGAACTCCAGTGCCATTGCTTCACGTTATCGCGTTCCTGCCCGAGGGTTAGATTTTCCAAGGCGGTGATTTCTTCGTTGGTGAGAAGCCAGGCCTGAGCCTTGCCGATTGATTCGACCAACCCGAATTGAAAGCCCATAGCCTCGTTGGCGTCGCGCGGCATTCCCGGCCGGTAAGCCAACTCATTCGCACGCTCCTCCCACTGCGCATGGAACCTTTCGAGTCGCTCCCACATTGCTTTTTCTGCTTGCGGGCCGCCGTACTTCGCAAGCGTTTCCGCAGCTTGGCGCGCTCGATTTAAGTCCGGACCATTGAGCCGCGCAAGGACCCCCGGTTGGACTTCTTCCCAGCGTTGCATTCTTATGACTGCCGGGAGGGAATTCTTCATGCAAAAACTGGGAGCCAACGCCAAACGCTTTACACCATAATCGGGATCCACGCGCAGAAAATAGAAGACAAACCCGTCCTCAGTTACGCAGTCCCACTGACCCGGAGAGGCTTCGTAAATCGTTTTCACTCGCTGCAGGATGGCGTTGGTTGAGTAGCGCCCGATTAGCTGGGCATCCAGCCCTTTGGTGCGACTTTCCTTCTGCTCAAGACGGTCGGAAAGCAGTTGGTCGAATTGCGGCAAGGTTTTGTTCGGAAGCAGGCCGAGAGTCTCGCCCTTGACGGTGAACATGCCATTGTCTAGGTGCGGATGCCGGATCTCTTCCAAAAAAATGGGCGTGGCCTCACCAGGGTCCAGTTCGTAGAGGCATCGAAGCGCGACGTCACGCAACATCTGATGCTTCATGTCCGGCTGCTCCACCACTGTCTTGAGTGGCGCGAACATCGCGGGACTCTTTAGCCGCTCCCAGAAGGAGAGTAGGATTCCCCACTGTTCGTCATGTGACAAGTTCAGAAATGCCGACGCGACCTCATTGGGCGGAAGCCCTGCGATTGGTTTGAGGTCGCCAGGTTCGCGCGACGGACGCTGTAGGATTGTTTTCACGGTTTCCGCCCGCGCTGCGCCCCATTTGCTGGATACGAGTGAGGCCGCCTTCATGTAAAGCGAGTCTTGCAGCTGCGTGAGATCCTTGTCCTGTGCCTGCCTTTGCTCGGTCCAGGTTCTCTGCTGCTGGGGATCTTCTTTCGGATAAGGAGGGAGAGGCTCATGATTAAGCTGGAACTTGAGTTTGGCCAAAATATTAAGGTAATTTGCTGTCACTGCTATGTCGGGAGCGCTCATCTGCTGTTCAAGCTCATGCCCGACCAAGCTCTGGTCATTGGAAGCCGCCAACCCTGCCACCTCGTTCCAAGGACCGCCGTCGAAGCGCGCACCCAGCAGGCGGACAAGTTCCTTCACGGATGATGGCGAGTCCAAAAAACGCAGCGTGCGGAGAGCAGCGTTCTTCTCCTCTGGCGTGCTGGATTCAGTACTCAGAGTCGCGAGCGCGGAGCTGAGCGTCTGTTGCTGCCATGCGCGATCGGCGGGAACCACGTCAAATTCTAGTGAATTTGATCGCAGCTCCGTCGGCTCGTTCTTGGCAGCGGTGCGGCGAGAAACGCGTCCTGAGGTTACGTATAGGGAATAGTGTCCTGGCTGTTCAAGCGCGACCCATTCATTCAGGTCTTCGCGCATGATCTGTGGCTCGCTAGATAGCTCGCGGGGGCCCCCGAGTCCACCGCCCATGAATCCCCCGATTGAATAGTACCTTTGAAGGGGGTCGCGGCCCGGTGGCGTGACATGAAACTGTTCGATGTTGAGGCGGCCACTACGGTCGTAACTACGCATTTCCATGTCGTACATAGCGGGGCTGAAAGCCTTGAACGACAACTCCATGGTAATGACTTCCCCCACATGAAAGCGACTTTTGGCATCGGCAAAGCCAATGGTCAAAGAAACGCTGCCCTCCTGTTGCCCCGAGAGCGGTGCGGCCAGGATCAGCGCTGTAAGGGTCAGTCGCAGAAGCTTCATGCTAGTGCCCCTCCCTACTCGTCGATTTCAGCCGAATTCACCCTATTCTGCTTCGGATGTTACCAAACGGCAAATCGGTTGTAAGAACGTTCCTGCCCCCTGGGCATAACTTGATTCTGTAGTTAGAAGATCAGAAATTGAACGACTGCGGAAAATTCAGAAACCGGGGGCGCCGGAAGCGGGGGGGTGCATTTCCGGGGCGTTGACGCCGAAGCGAAGATGCGAGAAGTACGTTTGGCCGATTTAACCATTTGAGCAGGAATTGAACTACATCGACTTCCCACAACGGGACTTCTGGACCGCGCGTCATCCAACCAAGGCGATTTGCGAATTCGCATCATAGGCCGCACGATTCGCTACGATTCTGACAACGCGTCGTATCTCCGCAAGGAGGCAGGTTTTGTTGGGAGGGATCAGGGCTGGACGATGCCATGACGGACGGCGTAGAGCACGAGGCTCGCTGTCTCGTGAATATCCAGCTTCTGCATGAGCCTCGTGCGATGAGATTCGGCTGTTTTCACGCTGATGCCAAGCAAAGATGCGACGTCTTTGGTGGATTTCCCTTCGGCTATCAATTGGAGCACTTGTCTCTCCCGCAGCGTCAGTGGATTCTTGGATTTCTCCGACTTGGAGTGATACGCCTCCATGACGGCGCTGGACACACCGGGGCTTAGATAAACCTGGCCACGCGAAACCTGCCGGATGGCCAGCAGCAAATCGCTAGCGACCTGGCTCTTCAGTACGTACCCCTTCACACCTGCTTCCAGCGCTTCGCGGATGTACTGACCTTCGTCATGTTGCGTGAGCAGAATGGTTTTGGTCTTTGGAGAAGCACGGCTCATTTCCCGGGCGGCGTTCAGTCCATTCAGAGTGGGCATGCTGATATCCATTACGGCGATATCGGGCTGGAGCGACTCCACATGACAAAGGGCCTCTTGCCCATCGGAGGCTTCCGCCAACGACTTGAAATCCTTCGCGCTCGAGCAAAGACTTCAGGCCCTGGCGCACGAGGACATGGTCATCAGCCAGCACGATGCGAATTGGCATTCGAAGTCTCCGTCGGAAGCTGGATCAAGAGTCTCGTTCCCCGTCCGCGTGCCGAATCGATCGACAGCGTTCCTCCAATCCCATTCAAGCGTTCCTGCATGCCGATCAGTCCCAAGTCCTCTTCGCTTGCCATCCGACTGGACTGCCCGTACATCAAAGCCCACGCCATCGTCTTCGATGGAGCAGCAAAATCATGCGATTTTTTCGTCCGATTCGGATCCATACTCGGCTCGCTTTCGAATGTTTCGCTGCGTTGGTCAGCGCTTCCTGAACGATGCGGTAGAGGGCTATTTCAATGGGACCAGGCAGCCTGCCCGCAACTGTCGTCTTGATTTGAATGCGTGAGATTGGCGCGCTTTGAAACTCCTTCCGCCAAGAAACGGATCGCCGGAATCCAGCCAAGGTCATCCAAGACCGTTGGCCGAAGTTCATGGGAATACCGCCGCAACTGCTTTTCAACCTGATTGAGCAATTCTTCAATCCGCCCAACCTGTTCTCTTTGACGTTCCGGCAATTCGCGCGCCACGTCTGCAAGCGCTAGATGGACCGCCACCAGAAGCTGCCCGGCCTCGTCGTGCACGGCATAGGCGATGCGCTTGATCTCCTCCTCAAGCGTCTCATTGAGTTGCCGCAGAGCCACGATCGCATCTTGAACTCCACGGTGCGCCATTTCATAAGGAGAGAGGGTCTCTGCCAGAAATTCGGCAGCGGCTGCCAGCAATTCCTGGTGGCGCGCTGCTCCCTGCGCATCGGCGAGCATCCCGTGGAGAGCCTGATGATGGAGGGAAGCGATTTCCATGAGGCTCTTTTTCTCGGTAATGGCGCGGCGCCCCAGCTCGTAAGCGTGGCCCAAGGCGGCCTCGCCACCACGCTGGGCGTATTCACTCAACGCCGAACGATATTCTTCTTCAAAAGTTGCTGGCGACCGTCATCTTCCGTTTGGTTGCCGTCTTCATGCACGAACCCCGGTTAGCCGTGCGACCAATACGAGCGCGTCGTCATTTCCGCGGCAGTGATGCTTGAGAATCTTGTCCGCGGCTCGTTGCGGGGATTCCAGGGCGGAAAGACCTTCCACAAATTCGCCTCGAATCCCATCTGTAACAAAAACCAGAGTATCCCCCTTCGCAATCGGAAGCACGGCGGCTTGCAGGGCAGGCAATTGCGAGCCGACGACGCCGCCGCGCAGGAGCAGCACCTCCTGCACGCTTCCCTTCTGGGCGCCCAGCGCGCATCAAAACTCCTTGAACATTCCCAACACCAAGCCAGGTCATCATGCCATGCTCCGGATCAATGGAAGCAAGGCTCAGTACCACACCGCGCGTCGAACGGAGGCCTTCGTGGCAGCGCTCTACCAGAGAAATGACGGGTTCATCCGCGCTCGCTTTGAGAATGGAAATCGCCGCTTTCGCGGCGTTTGCAGCTTCTTCGCCATGCCCAATTCCGTCCATCGCCGCGATCAGGATTCCATCTCCCGCTACAGCAAACCAGATGGCGATCGCCCGATTCACCCTGACCCGGGAGAATAAACTTCGCCACGCCATATTCCACCAGTGGCACGTTTATTGTTTCCATTTTTTCACCGTCACAATCGTCCCGCGGCCTGGTTCGGAGGCAATTTCAAACTCGTCCATCAAGCCGGCGCACTCCTGGCAGTCCGAGTCCAAGGCTTCCTGATGTCGAAAAACCGTCTCGCATGGCTTGACGAATATCCCGAATTCCAGGGCCGCTATCGGAAGCGATGATCGAGATGCCCTGGCGGCTCGAGGCATGGACTATTTTCAGGGTGATTTCGCCCCTGCGGGCATACGACACGATGTTTCTGCGCAAGTTCGGAAATGGACGTGGCGATGAGTGTGGCGTCGCCGGATGGAAAACCCAAGTTCAATCGCGAGAGCGCGGCCCTTCTGGCGGGCTGTCACTATGTCTTGGTCCGAGTTGATGGCCACCTCGGATTTCTCCAGCCCTCACCGTGTGCTCTCTCAGTCTATGTTCTTGAATTTTTGAATCAAGTACGCCAGACCTTCTTCCAGGTCCAGCGCCGTCGCAACGCCTTCCAGTGTCAGCCCCAGCTGAACCATCGCAAACGCCACTTCCGGCTGAATCCCGACGATAACCGTTTCCGCGCCGCGCAGCCGGATCATATGCGCGATCTCCCGCAGCGTCCGCGAGGCAAACGAGTCCATCACGTCCATTGCGGTAACATCGACGATAACCGCTCGGGAGCGAAACTTAACAACTTGCTGCACTAAACCCATGCGCAGTTGGTTGAGGTCCGCGTCCGAGAGAGCGGCCTGAAACGTCGCAATCAGGACCGCTCCCTGCTTGAGAATCGGGACTTCCACGTGGCCCTTCCTCCGCTTTGCCTAGCGTGGCTCCGCTAGTTTCTCAACTTTGTATCCCAATAGTCTTTCTGCCTGCTCGATGCCGCCCTGCAGGTCGCCCACGGTATTCATCTTGCCAAGGTCTACACCGATGGTCACCAAGGTCTGCGCAATCTCTGGCGAAAGCCCCGTGACAATGACGGTGGCGCCAAGAAGCCGCGAAGCTTCCACCGTTTGCACCAAGTTGTTCGCTACCGTCAAGTCCATGGCCGCCACACCGGTGATATCGATCACCACGACTTTCGCGCGATTGGTGCGGATTCCCCGGAGGAGCTGTTCCGTCAATTGACGGGCGCGCTGCGGATCGATCACGCCGATGATCGGCAGAATCAGCAATCGTTCGCGCACCTGCAGCACCGGCGTGGAGAGTTCGCGGATTGCTTCCTGTTGCTGGCGGATGACGCGCTCGCGCTCTTGCACGAAACCTACGGCCACGGTGTTCGCGATGCGGTTCGCGGCAGGCTCATAGGCATCCAGGATGCGATTCAGTTTCTTGAAATCCGTCTGGTACTTGGCGAACAGGGAGCGGGCTAGCACGTCTCGCAGCAGGAGAACAATGCCAACGACTTCGTGCGTCTCGACTCCCCGGGGAATGATGCGTTCCGAAAGGTTGCGCGCATAAGCTTGCAGCGCTTCGAATGCTTCGGTTTCCAGAGCCTCCACGTAGCTGTCATACACCGAAGTTGCTTCCGCGAAGATCTCTTCCTTGGTCATCGCGGTAAGCAGGCGCGTCTCGGTGATGCGCACCACCCATTCCTCGCGCAACTGCGTGCGGTTCTGACGGAGGTGCGCCACGAGCTCTCGAAGAAGCTCTGAAGGTGCTTCACTCCGCACTAATTCCGACCCTTGGATTGCTCCGTGTCCCCGAGTCTTTCGTAAGTACTCTCTCGTTTGGACATGAATCGATTCTCCTTGCTCTGAACGGCATGCACCTTTACCGCCTAATTAGCTGGGTCCCTGTAGGTCAGAAACAAATACCATGACTTACCCTCTACCTCAAGCAAGTGAACCCCTGGATCGGCCTCAGGTAAATACCCTAGTTGAGAGCTAAGTGATTGTCAGTGCTGAGAGACCGGTTTCTTCTCTTATGCTTCAAGAATGCCGCATCACTCGGAAGTACTAGTGGAATCACCTGCACCAACACTACGGGCCTTACCCGCTTGTTGTCTGTCCGGATCAATGGAACCATGCGCTTGTCAGTGAGGAAGCTCTTCGCACTTGCTGGCAGGAGGGGTGATGCCCATACCAGAATTGCAGGCCGACAAGGGTTCGCAGGCCACTCGTTTGGCGACGGCGATTGCCGAAGCAAATAGCCAATCGCAAGGTTATAGCCATGGGTCGGAAGGACAGCCCTCCAGAAAGCGGCCTCGCGGAAAATCTTTCCTCCGCTTTGCAAGCTGCGGATTCCGAGTTTGGTCAGATATTGAAGGAAGTGGAGGAGATTTCTAAGCTCCTGAAGTCAGACCACCCCGACACCCAGACTATGAGGGTTGCAACTCACCCGGCAGTCTGGAGCGCGGTTAAGCAGGCCCTTCTCGACAGAGAACTGCGCTATCTCGCTCTCACGGACGATCTGACCTGCCTCTTCAACCGGCGCGGTTTTTTTGCTGCCGCGACGCAGCAACTCAAACTGGCCCAGCGCAATGGCCAGAGTCTCCTGCTATTGTTTTGTGACGTCGACAATCTGAAAAAGATAAATGACACTTACGGTCATCGCGAAGGGGATCTGGCGCTCATTCGGACAGCGGACGCTCTGGAGCAATCATTCCGTGGTTCCGATATTCTTTCTCGCCTCGGTGGGGATGAGTTTGTTGCACTGGCATCGGAGACATCGAATCAAACTCAGGAAGTCATTCTCCGTCGTTTAGAGAAGAATCTCAAAAAATCGAGTGCAACAGAACCGCGTTACGCGTTATCACTCTGTGTTGGAGTGGCGCGGTTCGATCCCAAGCGCGCCATTACGCTCGGCGAACTTATGGTGCAAGCGGACAAAGCCATGTACGAGAAAAAACGGAAGACTCAGCAGGTGGTGTGAGGACAATCGGTGAGCAATTCTGACAACCCCATGCCACCGGCAAGGGCCGTCTCGGAGATATCCGGTCAAATGCGCTTGGATGGAAGAAATGAAAAGCGCGTCACCATGGCAATCCCAGTGTGCCTTGTAATCGCGGAAAAGCTGCTCTTTGCCGATCAGGCGATGACAGTAAACGTGAGTTCCCATGGAGCTCGCATCATAACGAGACGACGATGGCAGCTCGAAGAGCAGCCACGACTTGCTTCGAGCTCAGGCCAGCTCCTGGCGCAAGCGAAAGTAGTTTACTGTGAGCCGCTGACGGACGGGCATTTCTGCATAGGATTGCAATTCCGCTCGTCCATCATGGACTGGAAGCCCACATGAGACTTCCGGCGTAATGTATCGATGCCTGAAATTCGCTGTTGAGAACAAGACTTCTCAACAGCAATCAAGAAAGCGCTCCAGAAACGGAGTTGTGGGAAAGCCAGCCGAGTTAAAGGGCGTCTTGCCGACGAAGCGGGAGCTACGATGCCGCCAGTGCTCAGAAGCCGGGGGCGCCAGAGGCGGCGGGGCGCATTTCCGGGGCGTTGACGCCGAAGCGAAGATGCGCGAAGTACGTTTGGCCGAGGGACATGAGGCCAGTGTAGAGGTAGCCCCAGACGAAGAGGAGTAAAAAGGGAATTGTGGCGTAATTTTCGTTGAGGACGGCGTAGACGATCGTGCCGGCGAAATAGAGACCAAGCAGTATTTCGGCGTAAGGCATCCAGCCGGCTTTGTTCCTGTATTTTTTTGCGACGAACGTTCCCTTTTTGCCTTCGATTTTGAATTTGGGCGTGCGCGCGAACTCGCTTTTCTTGCCCATAATGGCTTCCAGGACAGCTTGCGCATTGCGTACGGAAATGCCAATGCCAACGGCCATGACGAAGGGCATGTACAGAAAAGTGCGCCACCAGTTTTTCGGACGGAGCTCGCGTTGCGCCACGATATAAAAGCTGGAGATGGAACACGTGGATGCGAGGAATAGCGGCAGGTCGATAAGGAGCATCTGGAACCACCCCTGATAGAAACGGACGATCATGGCGGGAAGAAGCATCGCGGAAAAAAGAACCATGAGCGGGTAGCTGATGTTGGCGGTGAGATGGAAAAAAGCTTCGGCTTTGACGTGCCAGGGGGCATCGGATTTCAACACACGCGGGAGAATTTTCTTCGCAGTTTGCATCAGGCCTTTGGCCCAGCGAGCCTGTTGCGCTTTGAAGCCGTTCATATCGACAGGCAATTCGGAAGCACATTCGATTTGCGGAAGATAAAGAAACTTCCAGCCCTTGAGCTGCGCGCGATAGGAAAGATCCGTGTCTTCAGTGAGTGTGTCGTGCTCCCAGCCGCCGGCTTCTTCTATGGCCTTGCGGCGCCAGACGCCTGCGGTGCCGTTGAAATTGAAGAAGGTGCCGCGGCGAGAGCGCGCGCCATGCTCGACGACGAAGTGGCCGTCAAGGAGAATCGTTTCAACCTGGGTAAGGAGCGAGTAGTCGCGGTTGAGGTAGGTCCAGCGTGTCTGGACCATGCCGATTTTGGGGCCGTTGGCCGGATCGACAAAATACGGAATGGTGCGGCGGAGGAAATCGGGCTCGGGGATGAAGTCTGCGTCGAAGATGGCGATGAATTCGCCTTGCGAGGTCTTGAGGCCGTTTTCGAGGGCGCCGGCTTTATAACCTTCGCGATTGGTGCGGTGGATGTAGACGATGGGCATACCTTGCGCGGCGTGGCGCTCGACGCAAGCGCTGGCGACCTGGCAAGTTTCGTCGGTGGAATCGTCAAGGACTTGAACGTCGAGCAGCTCCCGTGGGTAGTCGAATCGCGAGACGGCTTCGACGAGGCGCTCAATGACGTAGCGTTCATTGTAGATGGGGAGCTGGACGGTGACGCGCGGCCAATTCTTGAGTTCGGGCGGCGTCCCGGGGACGTTTTTCGAGTAGACATAATAGTCGTAGACAAGCCAGTAGCGGTGGAGTCCATAAGCGGCGAGGACGAAGAGGACGAGGAAGTAGGGGATCATCATCGCAAGGTCGAAGGCATTGGCGTGATAGACGCCGGAGAAGGTGCGGTCCGTAAGCCTGTGCCAGTAATGGCTAATGGAAGTTTGTAGTGCGAGGGATGTCGCGATGGAGAGTAGCGTTTGCACGATGGAGACAGTCTTCGTTGTTTGCTTATGAAGTGCTAGGCGCTCTTGGCGACAGATGATTATAAGGCGGAAGCCGTGACAGTCAAAGGCATGGAATGAGTCCCCAGGATCTCAACTCCCCCTCAAGTCCCGGGCCCGTAAAAGAACCTGCCTCTAGTATTTTCCTATTATTGCTGAACTCAATCTTCCCCACTAGAGTGGCCGCCACGCGGCAGGGGAACTCGCCGAGGGGTGTCGGAGCCAGGGTTCCCGGAATGCCACAAACTCTCGAAATCTGTTTCGAATGAATGTTCATTGGGGGAAGACTCAATGCAAAAACTTTTCGTCCTTATACTTTTTATGGGGCTGGCGCTACCCGTGTCTGGCCAAAGCAATTACGGGACGATTACGGGCATCGTGACGGATGCGCAGCACCTGGCTGTTGCGGGAGCCAACATCCAGCTCACAGCCGCCAGCACAGGAGCACTCCGCAGGGTCGTGACAGACCAACACGGACTATTCGAGGCCCCCGCGCTTTTGCCGGATGATTACGAGGTAAGAATCGAGGCGGCTGGTTTTGCTGCCGAGACGCAATCGCTTCGGCTGGAGGTCGGGCAGAAAGTAGCCCTTGAAATCAGCTTGAAAGTCGGCGGGGTTACGGAAGGCGTGAAAGTCACTGCCGCGAGCGAGGCGTTGCGGACTACCGATGCCAGCGTTGGGGAAGTCGTCGAGCCACAATCCATCCGCGACCTGCCGCTCAACGGCCGGATGCTGATTGATCTAGTCCTCACCGTTCCCGGCGCCCATGTGGGCTTTGGCGCGCAAACCGGGTCCACAAATCCGCTCTACTGGCGCCCCGGCCAGCGGTCGGCTGTGGTTATAGGAGGCAGCCGCCCGAACGCAAACTTTTTCTTGCTCGACGGAGCCACGAACACGGATCCCACGTTCAACACGCAAAATTTGAGCCCGTCTCCCGACGCTGTCAGAGAATTTCAAGTGGAAACGAGCAGCTACACCGCGGATATGGGAGGCGCGGGCGGCGGCCAGATCAATATCGTCACTCATTCCGGGTCGAGCCAGTACCACGGAACGGTTTACGAATTTCTTCGTAACGGCGCCATGGATGCGACCACATTCGAATCCATGGGCAACAATCATCTGGTGCAAAATAATTTCGGGGCTTCCTTGGGCGGCCCGCTTCTTGGAAAGAGAACGTTTTTCTTTCTCAACTACGAGGGCTTGAGGCTCGCTCAAGCAGACGCCCAGATCCTGACCGTGCCGACTCAGGCCGAAATCCAGGGCGACTTCAGCATGAGCAATGTCAAAATCTATGACCCAACCACCGCCGTGGCGAATCCGAATTACAAACCGAGTCTGCCGACGGGTCCCGCTAACTTTCCTTATACGCGCAGCCAGTTTTCCAACAATCAAATACCTTCGAACCGGATCAATCCCCTCCTCGAAAGCTTCCTCCTGCAATACATGCCGCAACCAAATATGATCATGATGCCGGGAGATCCGGACTCGAATAACTATCTGGATGTGCGGAACGAATCTCATATTCAAAACCAGGGTACTGCTCGCATAGATCATAACTTTGGGAACGGCGACACCCTTTTGGCGCGCTATTCGGCAGGAGGGGAAAATGGTTTTTCGCCGAGCAGCGGGACGACTTCCACGACGGAAAATCTTCCCGGCTTTGGCGTGAATTTCAACAATCTGTCTCAGCAGGCTGTGGGTTCATGGAATCACATTTTTGCCGGCAACAAACTCAACACCATATCGATCGCCTTATCGCGTCTCTCGATGGACCGCACTTCCCAGAATGATGGGGTAAACGACATCGTCGGCCAGTTAGGAATACAGGGCATCGGTTTTGGCGGGAAAAACGCGTGGGGCGCCCCGTGGTTTGCCGTACAAGGGTATACGGGGATTGGGGACACATTTGCCGCAACACCCATGCATGCTTGGGACACGACTGTAGAACTCCGGGATAGCTACTCATGGCAGCGGGGACGCCACGGAATAAAATTTGGCGGAGATGTTCACCGCTATATCTGGCCGATGTGGGGCTTCTTCCAGAATCGCGGCTTCTACCAATACACGAACGGCTACACGACCGAATTTGGATTCAATGATGGCAGCGGTGCGGGGCTCGCGAGCATGCTCTTGAGCCTGCCCGCTGTAAAGCAACGTCAGGCGGGAATCCCTCAGATGGATTTGCGCGCGTGGGGAATGGCCGGCTTCGTGGAGGATAGCTGGCAGGTCACGCCCACGACTACGCTCAACCTGGGCCTTCGCTACGAGTATTCGAATCCTCTCTATGACAAGGAAAACACCAACACGAATCTGATTTTTCAGAACGGCACTCCCTCCGCATTTGTTGGCGGCCAGTTGGGATATCCGAAGGGGCTGATGTACGCCAACAAGCACAACTTTGCTCCGCGATTCGGGATCGCGAAAAATCTACCGCGCCGAGGCTTAGTTTTTCGGGGGGCCTATGGAATCTTTTACACGCCCGTCGATCTGAACACGTGGTGCAACCAGCGCCACAATGTGCCGTATGTCTTTCCGGAAACGCAGCAAGCCGACAACTTCACGCCCCCGGCCTCACTATTCGCCAATGGTCTGAATTTCGGCACGCCGGTGCTTGGCACGGGGGCACTAACGCCCACGACCGTGAGTTTCACCGCTTTTGATCCCCATTCTCCAGCACAGTACGTTCAGCAATGGAACGGTTCTGTGGGAAAAAGTTTCGGGCAGAATACTTCCGTGGAATTAGGCTACCTGGGATCGCGCGGCTTTCACCTCCAGCGCGCGCACCTGATCAACAACACTTTGCCTGGCCCCGGTCCTCTTGGGCCGCGGCGCCCGTTCAAGACGATAAGCTTTGTGCCAGACACGGTGTTGACGCCTGGCAGCACAAACGCCGTGGTGCAAAGCCTGACGTTTCCAGTCAGCACCATCAATCTGCTGGAGAACTCCGCGCAGAGTTGGTACGACGCAGTATATGTAAACGTACGGCGCCGGTATTCTCATGGGATCAGCCTGCTGGCTAACTACACTTTTGCCAAAAACCTTACCAATGCTCCTGACTTCCGATCCCCGATGGACGAATCGACTATTCCGCAGAACAACAACAATCTCAACGCAGAAAAGGGACTGGGGTGCGACGTCCGGCATCGCTTTGCGCTCAGCAGCGTGTACGACATTCCTGCCTACCGCCATGCGGCATGGACCCAGTGGGTAACTCAGAATTGGCATTTTTCCACCATCTATCAGGTTCAATCCGGGATGCCGTTTACCATCTCTGTGTTTGGAGATACCGCGAACTCGGGGACGGTTCTCGGCGAGAATCCTATCCGCGCCAATGCCACCGGCCAGCCGATATTCGGCCCCGGCACGCACACTGCAGCGGAGTGGTTTAACCCCGCGGCGTTCGCCGCTCCGGCAGCCTTCACTTACGGGAACGTGGGCAGAAACTCCATGACAGGTCCTCCCTTGCAGACCATGGATCTTGCCCTCGGACGGACGTTCCGGCTGACCGAAAATGCCAATTTCCAGTTCCGTGCGGAAGCGTTTAACGCGCTGAACAAGGTAAACCTGGGCACGCCAAATCGCTATGTCAACGAGCCACAATTTGGAACGATCACCATGGCCATGACGCCGGGACGCGAAATTCAACTGAGCGCGAGGATTTCGTTCTAGCGGTTATTTGATAAATCACTGAGCGCAACTGCGACAGGCTGGTGGACAGCTTTCCTAGCCGCCCTCCTCCCTGTCTTCTCCCAACTTGCAATACACGATTGCGACCTTCGTAGCTATCTCACTGATTATCGGCGCGGTCTCCGCCGTGCTGATTGCCTGGAAATTTCAAAGGCATGGTTCGAACGAACCAAAGTGCCGTGTGACGACTTCAACAGCCGCGCTTCTCCTGGTAACGCTGTCGGTGTTTCTGTTTTTGACGTACAGGACATACAACGCCGCAATTGGTGGCGAGGGAAATGGAAACTGGACCACCTTGCCTTCGATAAGAACTGGAAATTACCTAATGTCTCGTAGCCCAAACCTATCTCAGGCCGCAACGATTCCGGGAAGCTGGATACTACGGGGACAGTAAGGGGGACGGGGTTGGTCCCCAATTGGATTTTGTACCGCGGTCCGCAGTCAAGACAAACTGCGGAGCCGTTTCATCAATGCTGCCAGATTCGGGCGGTCCCTTTCACTCACCGCTTCGAACTTCAATCCCAGTCCGCCGCCGCGCTTCACATGCCGCACCATGCCATTGGCTCGAATTTGTCCCTCTTGGACAAGAAAATGAATCTTGGTGGTCGCGCCTACGCGCTCTATCTTGGGGGTCTCAATGAACAACCCTCCCACGCTCAGATTCGCTACGCGGGACACATCGCGGTCTCCATTACATTCCCAGTACACCCACACACTCTTCCCTGACTCGACCCGTGAATTGAGCCTTCTGGTGCCGGGAGGTGATTGCTGGACCATCCCTTCACTCACATTTATGTGCACGAAAGATCCGGTGGGTGCGTTTGTATTTGTAGAGTTGCTGGTCGGCGGCTTCGATGAGGCTGGGGGCGGTGCGGCCGTCTTCCGGGTAGATGCCGATGCCGATGCTGACGCTGATAGCAGGCTTGCCTTGATCGGTACGCAGGCCGTTCTCGATGCGGTGGGCGCCTTGCTCGGCCATGCCCTTGTCCGAGTCGATCATCACGATAGCAAACTCGTCGCCGCCATAACGCGCAGCGAGGTCGGTGGAGCGGCAGTGTTCGTTCACGACGGCGGCGAGACGCTGGAGGGCGCGATTTCCCGCAAGGTGGCCGTGGAGATCGTTGATGCGTTTCAGGCCGTCGAGATCCAGCAGAAGAAGGCTGAAGGAATGATGGCTGCGGTCGGCGCGGCGGACTTCATGCTCGAGGCGGTCCATAAATTCGCGGTAGTTGGCCAAGCCGGTGAGGGCGTCATGGCGGGACTGATAGACGGCTTGCTCTTCGTTTTTCTTGCGGGCGGTAATGTCCATTCCCGAGCCGAGGCAGCCGGAGATTTCTCCTGAGGGAGCGCGAAGCGGTTCCAGGCGGATTTCCCAGAAGCGGTTTTTCCAGTGGTATTCGAATTGTGAAGGAAAGCCGCGCAAGGCCTCGTAATGTTCTGCGAGGGGAGTGGTGTGCGGGTCGGTGCAGGAGAGAAACTCCCAAACGCTGAGGCCTACGAGGCCATTGGGGGGAATTCTGACAGAAACCAAATCCATGCCCCAGTTCGCAGTGATGCGCAGATTCTGGTCGCTGGTCCAGTGGAGCCCGGGCATCTGCTCGATAATTGAACGGAGAGGCGCGTCGGACATGGAAAACAAACCGTCTTTCAGAAAGGGGTATGCGTGAATATGGAGAGGAGATTTCCGGATCGTCATATGTTTTCCATTTAACGGGAGCATGGGGCCAACCAGCCTCGCCGGGAACTGTCAAAGGTAACAGTTCTTCACGCGAGAATCGGAACTGGGCCGAATCGATTAGAAGAAGACGAATGGCGATAAGTATTGGAGTCAGGAGCATTCACGCCATTTAAAGCGGAGCTAACGCCTGATAAACGCTGCCAGCTCAACCGGTCGATGCAACACTTTCTAATAGCCTGATCCAACCGCACTTCCCAAGAGAACTGATCTGTCGGGCTGTACTCAATCAGAACCTAGCCAGGGCAGTGTTCCGTTTGATTCAACACTTGTAAGCGATTTTAGCCTTTGAGATTCAAGCAGTTAGACTTTGAGTTTAGTGTTGCGTCGACCCATTGAGACCGCCGCGGTAACCGGGGAAGTGAAGTCCTAGTACTTCAAATGTCCGGTTAGGCGACTACCGGGAACTAATCGAGGATTCGGGGTCGTTCTGTCAGTGTTAACAGTAGGCACCACGGATGCCCGCGAAAATAATCTATCTCGTATGCTCTTTGTGCTTTATGTGCCCTCCGCATCCAATTCGGTCAGCTGAATACGTACTGCATACTTCTGGCTGACGATCATAATGAGGATCGATATGAATTGTCGGACAGCAAGTATACTTTTCTGGGCAACGATTTTGGCCGCGATTAGCCCCTCCAACGCAACGCATGCCCAGACCAATCCATTTACGAAGGGGCAAGTTGCGGACCGCATCCGCAAAGTGGAAGACGGCGTGGACGAATTCGAAAAGTATCTCAAGAATCGCGGAGACGACGCCAAAGACCGGGCGCAATCGGCACAGAGCAGTGGCGCGACAACGCGCCGCCAGCGTTCAAATTCAGCAAACACGGAGGCCCGGGGGAACCAAGCGAAGCAAACAAAAGACGATCTCGAAAACGCTATGGACGATTTGAATCGCACCACGAACCGACTTCGGCGCAAGTTCGATCCAACGTCGAATTATCTGGAGACAAAAGCGCAAATGGAACAGGTTATGGACAGCGCGCGCCGCGTCAACCAGTTGGTAACGAAGGGAAAATACGGCACACAGGCAGAACGATACTGGGCTGCTTTGCGCACGAATATTAATGATCTTGCGCGCTGCTACAACTTGACGCCGATGAGCGTGTAGGTCTGTCTTCAAGTCCCTGATTGACTTGGTAATCGGAAAGTGAGCCACTACCGAAAAAACGGGTTGAAAATTCGGCGCTCTGCTGCCCATCACAGACAGAGGCCCGCGACACTATTCGTGCGAAGATTTCGTCGCCGCGCCTACGGAAGCAGGACGATTTTTCCGGCGGCGCCCGGCTCAAGGATTTCTTTGTGGGCGCGGGCAGCTTCGGCGAGCGGCAATTCTTTGCCGACGACGGGGCGAAGCGTGCCATTTTCGAGGCCCGCGATAATCCCAGCGTGAATTGCAGTTTCTTCGGCTTCCGTGACGGCCCACAGCGTGAAAGCGCGAATCGAAGCCCGGCGTCCCATGAGTTCGCGCGGGTTGATGGTGATTTCGCCGCGGTTGCCGATAACGATAACGCGGCCGTTGGTGGCGAGGAGCTTCGTATCGTTGGCGAGATTCACGTTGGCCAGCATTTCAAGAATTACGTCCACGCCGCGGCCGCCGGTGGCTTTCATGATTTCATCTACGTAGCCCGCCTTGCTGTGATTGAAAACCTGATGAGCGCCTTCGCGCGTGGCGAGGTCGAGGCCCTTCTGGCTGCTTGCGGTGCCGAAAACGCGCAGACCCATGGCGCGGGCAAATTGGACGCCGGCAATGCCAACCCCGCCGCTGGCGCCGTGGATTAATACGGTCTCCGAAGCGCGGGCCTGTGCAGAATGATGGAGAGCATGGTAAGCGGTCCCGTAGGGGACCCAGACGCCCGCACCTTGGCTGAAGGTAGCTTTAGCGGGCAGCGGATGGACCTGGCCTTCCAGAGCGATGGCATATTCGGCGTAAGCGCCGGTGACGGTTTTTGCTACGTAAACACGGTCGCCGAGCTTCACCTTGGTGATGCCGGGCCCGACAGCTTCGACGGCGCCCGCGCCGTCGGATCCGGGCGTGTATGGCAAGGGAGGCTTGACCGCGTAAGTGCCGTTGCGCATGTAGGTGTCGTAAGGATTGACGCCGACGCCGTGAATGCGCACGAGGACTTGTCCGGCGGCGGGCTTGGGAGTGGGGATTTCTTCAAGCTTCAGGACCTCTGGTCCGCCGAATTCGTGGACTTGAATTGCTTTCATTTTAGGGACTCCTACCTTTGCGATGATTCCACAAAACTTTCGTTAGAAATGATCGTCGGAATGGACGTGCGACGTTTCTTTCCCTTTTTCAATCAAGCCGGCGGTTTGGCCCCAGCCAGTCGTCTGCCAATTGTCCTTTCCTTTGGTTTGCGGGATCCAGGGAGGCAGCGACTGATTCAAATAGGCCGCGAGCGCGTGAATGTACGGCTCGTACATGCGGCGGAGTTCGTGGAGGCGGCGGTCGGCATCCTCGCCGTCGAGCAGCTTCATGCCGTGCTGAGCCAAAGTGTCGCGGATGCGGCGTAATTCTTCCGCGGGGAGCCGGTCGTGGGGCAATTGAGCTGGCGCCGTGCCGAACACTTGGGATAGATCGACCACGGCGTGGCGAGCGATTGCAAACGTAAGCTCGGCTTGCTTCTCGCACGCGCCTTCGATGCCAACCATAACCAGCGCGCAAGTATCGAGGATGGCAGTAAGCGAGGCAATCCAGGATTGGTTGTCGTGCTGCGAACGGAAGTAAGCCAGAACGGGATAGGAGAGGTGGCTTTCCATTAACTCAGCGGACCAAAGTTCCCAATCCTTGAGCAGTTCGCCCAAGGCATTTTGCCCCTGAGGATAGCTATGGCGGCGGAGCAGTTCTCCAGCAGTAGGCGGTGTGCCTGCGCGGGAATCGAGCAGGGAAATGTCCACTTCGCGTTTTGAAAATGAGCCGTAGATGAACGGAAGATAGCCAATCACCGCGGCGAGAAAGCCGAATCCGAAGCCGGCTTCGGTTACAACCAAAGCGCGGGACAGTCCGGAATGGGGCACCACGTCTCCGAGGCCAAGGGTAAAAAATGTCGTGCCGCTGAGATAGATGTCGGTCTCAAAACTTGGCTGGCCGCCGGTGATGACCACCGCCGAGCCAGCTCCATATTGCATGAGGCCAAAACCCAAAACCAGGCCGACCGCCCAGACACCGACTAGAACGAGGAGTGAAAGCGGGCCATAAAAGCCCAGCAGGGCTTCCCGCCTTTTCCGCGAGGGCACGAGACACATAACGAATTTCCAGACGTGCCAAGTAGACTTAAAAAAGAGCCGCGTGAGGCGAAACTTGCGCGTGACTCGCCTTGGCAGAATGATGGCTTCGAACGCGTCCCACAGAACGATCAGAAAGATCGCGGCACCAGCGATGAAGGCGCCTGGAGCTGGAATCATGTGCGGCATTGTACTCGTTTAAGCGGGCGGACGATAAGCGCCGGCACGATCAGGAGTTGAGACGTGCGGTGACGCTGATCTCTGCCTTGAACAGCTTGGAAACGGGGCAGCCCGTCTCGGCGGCTTTGACTGCGGCGTCAAACTTCGCTTTATCCGCGCCGGGAATCGTGGCCACCAGGTCGAGATGGCTCTTGGTGATGGCGAATCCGTCGCCGACTTTGTCGAGCGAGATAGTCGCGGTTGTCTCCAGCTTTTGCGCGGTCATTCCAGCACCGCCGAGTTGCGCGGAAAGAGCCATCGTGAAACATCCCGCATGGGCCGCAGCCAGAAGTTCTTCGGGATTGGTGCCGACGCCGTTTTCAAAGCGTGTGCTGAAGGAATATTGCGTTTGTTTAAGGACCCCACTGTCGGTCGAGATCGAGCCTTTGCCGTCTTTCAGGCCGCCTTGCCAGACTGCCGATGCTTTGCGTTGCATGGTGCCGCTCCTTTTGCGCTGTTTGCAGAGTTTGTTCGATTCGAATCCAGAGAATTCGATTCGTCAGCAATAGAGAAGGGTATATTGACGGGACGATGCTGTCGAGTGAGGTGAGCGAAACTTGATGAGGGTGAATCTGGAACAGGTCGCACATCGGCCGTGGCCGCTACCCACTGGTGGTTGGGTCATGGCCCAGAGCTGGCACGATTTGCTTTTTGCGCATTGGCGCGTGGAAGAGGCGGCGCTGCGACGTCATATTCCTGCGGGATTGGACATCGATACTTTTGGAGGGCAGGCATGGCTGGGAGTTGTGCCGTTCCGGATGTCCGGTGTGCGCTTGCGTGGGATGCCCGCGATGCCGGGACTCTCGGCGTTTCCCGAATTGAATGTGCGGACGTACGTAGTGGCAGATGGCAAACCTGGAGTGTGGTTCTTCAGCCTGGATGCGGGAAATCGGATTGCTGTGGCAATTGCGCGCGCGTGGTTTCACTTGCCCTATTTTCGCGCACGCATGTCCTGCGAAGAACGGAATGGCTGGATCGAATACAAATGCGGACGTTCGCATCGCGGCGCGCCTTGTGGAGTGTTGAGCGGACGGTATCGAGCGATTGGCGAAGTATTTTCGGCGGGCTCAGGGTCGCTCGAGCATTTCTTGACGGAGCGCTATTGCTTGTACACCGCGGATCACGCAAGGCCGGCTGATCCGAGGGGAGATTCATCACGCGCCGTGGGCATTGCAAACCGCGGAAGCAGAGCTCGTTAAGCAATACCATGCCGGAGGCTGCGGGGATTTATCTGCCGCCGGCGAAACCGCTTCTTCATTTTGCGAAGCGGCAGGACGTGGTGGTGTGGCAGCCGCAACGGTTAGAGAACTGATTCGCCCCGGTGCGCCTACCACTTGTGGAAAACAAAAAACACGGCCAGAGCGATGCAACCGAAACCTGCCGCATAGTTCCACTTCATTTTCTCGCCGAGATAGAGGACTGAGAAAGCGGAGAACACCGAGAGCGTGATGACCTCTTGAATGGTCTTCAGTTGTGCGGTGCTGAATTCGTAGGACCCGATGCGGTTCGCCGGAACCTGAAAGCAATACTCGAAAAAGGCAATTCCCCAGCTCACCAGAATCACTTTCCAAAGAGCGGAAGTTCGGTACTTGAGATGGCCATACCAGGCAAAGGTCATAAAGACATTCGAAATGGTGAGCAGGAGGATAGTTCTCATGTTTTTCCGGTTCCCTCTTTGCGGGCAAACGTGTTCTTCGTGAGACGTGGCCCTTTTGGGCCGCAGGTACAAGCCAGCTAGGAGAGAGCGGCTTTTTCCAGTTTAAAATCATTTCGTAATCCATAATGGCGGATTCTGCACACCTGAACCATGCAGAATTCGTCGGACTGCAGAAAGTTCGCTAAAGTCAACGGAGAACGATAGTTTGGCTTCCCTTTTTCGGTTGTCGCATCAGGTTGGGCGATGTCTGGAGGTTCTCGTGGGGCGGATATCAAGATTTGTTAGTTCGATAAGCCTGACGCTGGCGATTGCGTTGCCGTTCGCAGCGGTTGCTCAAGACTCTATCGTGTTGGTGGTCACAGGCTCGAGCATGCCGGAACCGCTTTACTTGCAGTGGAACGACGAGTATCACAGGCAACAGCCAGCCGTGAAGCTGCGTTACTTGCCGGAAGGCAGCGGCGCGGGCGCCAGCCGGGTCTTGACGGCAGCGGGAGATTTTGCCGGAGGCGATGCCCCGATTCCCGAGAAAGAATTAAAAGGGGCCACATCCAAGGTGGTCGAACTTCCCACGGTCTTGATAGGGATTGTGGTGATTTACAATTTGCCGAGGGTGACAGGCGAGCTCCATCTTTCGGGCCCAGTACTGGCAAATATTTATCTTGGGAAAATCACGGCATGGAACGATCCGGCACTGGTCAAGCTGAATCCGGAGACAAGACTTCCTGCCCTTCCGATTCAAGTCCTGCACCGGACAGCGGGAAAAGGTTCGAGCTATATTCTTACTGATTTTTTGTCGAAAGCCAGCCCGGAATTTCTTGCGCACGTTGGACGCAGCGAATCGCCGAATTGGCCTGTCGGAGCCAACGCCGGCAGAACCCAGGACATGGTCGACAAAGTGGAGGCCACTTCCGGCGCCATCGGCTACACGGAATTGAATATTGCGGAGAAGGCTTCTTTGCGCATGGCCAGTATCCGAAACGAACATGGTGAGTTCGTGAGGCCGTCCGCGCGATCGATTGCGGCCGCGGCCAAAGCCCTCACAAGCAAGGCAGGGGACGATTTCCGGCTATCGCTCACCAATGGTCCCGGAAAAGACAGCTATCCCATCAGCAGCTTTACCTGGTTTTACGTTCCGGCGGTGGCGAAGGACGCGCAGCGTGGCCATGCCGTCGCGGAATACTTGAAATGGGTGTACACCAGCGGCCAAAAGATGGCGCAGGAAGCGGGTTACCCCCCTCTGCCCGATGAACTGCTGGCCAAGGTGCTGGCCAAAGCCGCGACGATTCGCTGAGTGCCTGCCTGAAGAACTAAACGTTTAGATGTGAGAGAAACCAAGATCCGGCCGCGTTGCAGGCGGAAGCGGCGGCATTTTGGAGCGGTCAACGGGCGATAGAGCGTGTCGCGTTCGACGGGCACACGGCCTGCGGCGCGGATGAGACGCTCGAGTTCCGCGCGCGGAGTAAACTCCGAAGTCCTCGCCCCAGCGTCGTGGTAAATCTTTTCTTCCACAACCGTGCCGTCCAGGTCGTTGGCGCCGAAACGCAGCGCAATCTGCGCGATGCTCGGCGATAGCATGATCCAATAAGCCTTAATGTGGTCGAAATTATCGAGCAGCAGGCGCGCCACCGCGATGTTGCGAAGGTCGGCGTAGCCGCTGGGCTTCGGAATGTGCGAGAGCGCGGTGTTTTCCGGGTGAAACGCCAGCGGAATAAACGCCACGAATCCATGCGTTTCATCCTGGAGCTCGCGCAGCTTGATGAGGTGGTCGACGCGCTCTTCCTCGGTTTCCACATGGCCGTAAAGCATGGTGGCGTTCGACCGCAGTCCCGCTTCGTGAGCTTTCTTCGCCGTGCTCAGCCACATCTGGCCGCTGGTCTTGTGGTCGCAAATGATCTTTCGCACGCGCGGGTGAAAAATCTCCGCGCCGCCGCCCGGGCAGGAATCCACGCCCGCTTCTTTCATCTTTCGCAGCGTGTCCTCGATGGAAAGCTTGGCGATGCGCGCGAAGTAATGAACCTCAACCATCGTAAACGCCTTGATGTGCACGGACGGGCAGCGTTGTTTCAAGCCTCGCACCATCTCGAGGTAATGATCGAAGGTGAGGTCCGGATGCAGGCCGCCGACGATGTGAAATTCGGTAGCGCCTTCTCGCACGCCTTGTTCCGCGCGCTGATAGATTTCTTCGAGAGCGAACGTGTACGCGCCAGGAGCATCAGGATCGCGGCCAAAGGCGCAGAGTTTGCAGTGCGCCACGCATACGTTTGTCGGGTTGATGTGCCGGTTGACGTTGAAATAGGTCACGTTGCCGTGGCGCTTTTCGCGGACATGATTGGCGAGCCAGCCGACAGCCAGAAGATCGGGCGAACGATATAGCGCGATGCCGTCGTCCATGCTCAGGCGCTCGCCGGCAAGGACTTTCTCCGCGATGGGCTTCAGCCGCTGGTCCGTGATTGTCAGTTCGCTCATTTTGAATCCGCTGAAAATTTCAAACGCGCCAAACCGCTGCCGCAGCGCCCCAGAACAACAGGAACAATAAACTAATATAACCGTTCACGGCGAAAAACGCAGCGTCAAGCTTGCTGAGATCGCCGGGTTTCACAAGAGAATGTTCGTAGCCCAGCAACGCGGCGACGACCACGATGCCTGCCCAGGCGGGCCACGGAAGCGCAAAGCTGTAAGCGAGCCACGAGAGCAGCACGACCACGCCGATATGCATGACGCGTGCAATGAGCAAGGCGTTGGCAATGCCGAACCGCTTGGGAATGGAATAGAGGCCGGCTCGGCGGTCGTAATCGATGTCCTGGCAAGCGTACAGGACGTCAAAGCCGCCGACCCAGAGAGTGACCGCTGCGCAAAGGATCAGCATGCGAGCGTCGAGACCGCCGGTGATGGCGATCCACGCTGCGGCAGGCGAAATGCCAAGAGCGAAGCCAAGGAAAATGTGCGACCAGTTCGTGAAGCGTTTGGTGAACGAATAGAAAAAGAGAATGGCCAGGGCGAGCGGAGCCAGCTTCAGAGCGAGGGAATTGAGCTGCCACGCCGCGACAAAAAAGAGAGCCACAGCAACGATCGTAAAAAACCACGCAAATTGCACCGACAGTGCGCCCGTGGCGAGAGCGCGCTGCTGCGTCCTGGGATTTTCCCGATCATAGCGAAGATCGGCGATGCGGTTCATGGTCATCGCCGCGGAGCGCGCCGCGACCATGGCGACAATAATCCAAACGAACTGGCGCAACGTCGGCCAGCCTTTTGGCGGCTGATGCGTGGCGCGCGCGGCGAGAATGGCGCCCGTCAGCGCAAAGGGAAGCGCGAACACGGAGTGTTCGAACTTGATCATCTCGAGCACGGTGCGGATGCGGCCAGCCATGGCGAAATTAGGCCTCCGCCTTTTTGACGCTTGCCTGGCCCGTCCAGCGATACATGGTTTCCTGGGGAAGATGAATTTGCGCGAGCACGCGGCAGACATATTGCGTCACCAGGTCGTCGATGGTTTGCGGATGATGATAGAACGCCGGGATCGCCGGCATGATCACCGCGCCGGCTTGCTGCGCGCGCAACATGTTCTCCAGATGGATGCGGTTGAATGGCGTGTCGCGGACGCAAAGAACGAGTTTGCGGTTTTCTTTTAGCATGACGTCCGCAGCGCGCGAAACGAGGTCGTCGCTCACGCCGCTCGCGATCGCCGCGAGCGTGCCCATCGAGCAGGGAACGACGATCATCGAGTCCACCGCGTAGCTGCCTGAAGCGATCGCAGCGCCAATGTCTTTGTTTGGGAAAATTTCGATTTTTGCGGCAGGGCGATTCAGAAGGCGGCTCGCGAGCTGCTTCAAATCGCCGGAGGTGATGCCCATCTCTTCCGAGAAGAGCCGCTGGCCTGCTTCCGTCACGACGAGGTGGATGCGCGCCACACGCGAGTCCGCTTCAAGTAATGACAGGGTTTTCTGCGCCAGGACGGCGCCGCTTGCCCCGGTCACACCTACGGTGACGACTTGTTTTTGCGTATCAGACCATGATTTCCGTGCGGATAGAATCAGTCTCGCAGCCGTGTTGCGGCAAGTCAAGCTGAGGCCGCACGCCTGTGCGATGATAGAATTTGCGCCGGTCAAAGAATATGAATCAGCAGGAATCTTTTGAAAATCTTGGAATTGGTGAAGCTCGGCGCTTTTTCTCCGGAAAAAGCCGCCGAACGCTTGAAGCATTTGCCCTTCGAGGACTTGGGATTCGCAAAGGTGGATCACCATCGCTCGTTGCGGCAGGGCTTCGCGGAAGTGGTTTTCGGCAAAGGCAAGACGCCCGCTCAAGTGGCGGACATCGTTCGCGCGATGTCGCGGCAGAAGGATTCGCGGCAGAACATACTGGTGACGCGGGCAGATGCCAAGATTTTTGCGGCGGTTAAGCGCGTGCACCGCGGGGCGAAGTTTCACGTCTCGTCTGGAGTCATTACGATCGAGCGAAGCCAGGAAATTACGGGCAAGGGAACGATTCTCGTCGTTTCCGCGGGGACAAGCGATATTCCTGTCGCGGAAGAAGCGTTGCTCACCGCGCAGATGATGGGAAACCGCGCCGAACATCTCTATGACGTGGGCGTGGCGGGCATCCACCGGCTTCTGGAGCATCGAGAAAAATTGACGCAGGCGCGCGTGATTATCTGTGTCGCCGGAATGGAAGGCGCGCTGCCAAGCGTCGTGGGCGGATTGGTCGCCGCGCCGGTCATTGCAGTGCCAACGAGTGTTGGGTACGGCGCAAGCTTCGGCGGAGTCGCGGCCCTGCTCGGCATGCTCAATTCTTGCGCATCGAATGTGACCGTCGTCAATATCGACAACGGTTTCGGCGCGGCCTGCGTTGCGTCCTGTATTAATCGAATTTGAGGCTCGTGCGAGCTTCCGCTCAATTTTTCAGTAAGACTTTCAGCACACCCGGTTGCTGGGCAAAACGGATGGCCGTCGGTGCCTTGGCCAGCGGGAACGTGCGGGTGATGAGTGGCGTTGGATCAACTTTGCCGGCAAGGAGTAACGCGAGCGCTTCCGTGAAGGGCCCGCAGCGGGATCCGAGGACCGTAAGTTCTTTTACCACGATGGGCCAGGTCTCGACTGGCGCGGCGCCGTGAAATGTGGATTTGAGAACCAGCGTGCCGCGCGGCTCAGTCATTTGTTGGGCGAGAACGAGGCCGGTGCGTGAACCGGTCGCCTCGACAATCAGGGCGAAGGCGTCCTTTAAACGTTTCAAGTCGGATGGGTTGCCTGCAATCTGTTTCGCTTCAATTCCGGCTTGGCGCGCCAGCGCCAGTTTGTTTTCGTGTTTGCCGTACATGACCACGCGAGGAAGGACCGTGCGCAGGACTCGCGCGATCAGCTGCGCGAGCTTTCCATCGCCGAGGATGGCCGCCTCGCGAAAATTGGTTGTGTCGATTTGTTCCAGAATTTCGCAAGCAGCAGCGAGGGGCTCTACAAAGACGGCTTGCTCATCCGTGATCGAATCCTCGACCGCGTGGAGATTCTCGAGCGGCAGCGTCAAAAATTCGGCAAATGCGCCATCGTGCGCCACGATGCCAAGAACGGTCCGTCCGAGCGCAATGCGTCTTCAGGCCACGCTTGCAAAAGTCGCAGGCGGAGCGGTCACCGTAAGCAGAACAGGAAACGTTGATTTCGCCGCAGACTCGGTGGCCCAGCCACTTGTTCTTTTGCTCCGGGGAAGCACCGTGCAGCTCAGCTACTTCACCGACGAATTCATGGCCGGGAATACCGCGAAAGCCTTGATAGCCGTGAAGGATCTCGATGTCGGTGTTGCAAATTCCGGCAAGCCGAACGCGGACCAGCGCCCACCCGCGCCGCAGCCACGGCAGCGGTTTCTCGATTCGCCTTAGCTTTCCTTTGGCAACTGTGAAGGCAAGCACGACGTACCATGTTCGCGTACTTCTCCCGATCGAGTCCAGTTGCACATTGCTCGGAGTAAGGGCCGGTGGCCTAACTCAGTTCTTAGTGCGTGTAGCCCGCGTTGATGAACTCATCGATGTCCTTGTGCAGCTTGTGATGCGCTTTTTCATCGATGTACATCATGTGGCCGCCTTCGTAGTACGCAAAACTCACATTCTTGCGGACCGGAGGCTCGAGATTCATGTGCGCGAACGTGTTTTCAATTCCGTTGAACGGCGTCGCCACGTCGTAGTAGCCGCAGAGCACCAGCACCTTCAAGTAGGTTTGCTGGGTCATCGCCGCGCGCAAAACTTCCGCGACTTCGGTATTTCCGGTTTGATCCCACGGGCGGACATTGGCGGTGACGGTGTAGTACGCGTCGCTGTCCCACTTCAACTCGCGCCGCGTATAGTCGTGAAACGTGGCGACGTACGCGCCTTCATAGGAAGCCTCGCTCGGGTCGTACTCGTTGCGCTCCCCGGCAGCGTCGACGTCCATGCCTTCAAAGCGCGAATCGAGCCTGCCAATCGTGCGGCGTTTGTCGCGCTCGAGTTCCTTGAACCACCGGAACGGGCTGACTCGCAGGTTGGCTTCCTCAATGAACTTCGTCGAAAGCCCGGTGAAGCGCGCGAGATCCGCGACCACCTTTTGATGTTCTTCACTGGAAAGCTGGTCGCCTTTTTCCAAAGCCTGAGCATATTCCCCATGCGCGAATTCGCGCGCCTTTTGCGCTACCTGCTCAACGGTCAGGTTTTGAAGATCGGTCGGAAGGAGGTGGTGATACCACGCAGTCGCAGTAAAGGTCGGCAGAAAGAACTCGAACCGATTGTCCGCGCCCCAATTCGAAAACGCCACTGAGGAAAGCAGCGCGATCCCGCTCAGATAAATTTGATGCCGCTCTTGAATCACTCCCGCAAGTTCGGCGGAACGCGTGGTGCCGTAGCTCTCGCCAATCAGGAATTTCGGCGACGCCCAGCGCTCATTTCGCGTGATGTACTGGTAGATGAAATCGGCAAACCAGTTGGCGTCCGCGATGATGCCGTGGAATTGCGCCGGTGCTTCGCCGGGGGCGGGGCGGCTGAAGCCCGTGGAAATCGCGTCGATAAAGACCAGGTCCGTGGCGTCGAGAAAGGAATCTTCGTTATCGACGGTCGTGTACGGCGCGGGCATTCCGTGGCCATCGGCAGTTAGGACGACGCGCTTCGGTCCCATACCCATGTGCGTGAAAAGGGAAGCGGAGCCCGGGCCGCCGTTATAAACGAAACTCACGGGCCGCTTGGCGGCATCGGCCACTCCATCTTTCGTGTAGGCAACGTAAAACATCGTCGCTTTCACCGTGCCGTCATCCGCCTTGATGTTGTACGTGGCGGCTGTCGCCGTGTAGTTGATGGTTTGCCCTCCGATGCGTGCGGAGTGATGCGTTACCACTGATTTTTCTTCAGGAACGGCAGGCGCGTTGCGCTTGCTTACCCTGAGCACCTTCGCTTGGAGACGCCGCCGGTTCCGCTGGCGGGCGCGTGCGCTCACGCTGTTGCGGCGGCTGCTGGCCCGGGGGAACAGTCGGCTGCTGGGCCGCTGCCGTGCCTAAGCCGAATGACAAAACAATTCCTGCGAGGACGCACCGGTCTCTCCTCATTTCGCATTTCTCCTTTTTCATCCGAATCATTGTTCGGGCAACCAGGGGTGTCACAAAATTCCGCGGAGAATCCGTCCACTCGCCCGAAACATTTCGTAGGACGCGCGAAGCGCTTTCCGAGTTTCATTTGGAAGAAATTAGAATGTCGGAGCGCACACACCCAACAATGTGGATGCATCACAATACGAGAATCATGCTCGAGCAGTTAAGCGCAACAATCAGTGCAGCACAGCGCCGAGCGTCTTGACGAGCACGGCTCTTGTTCGGGGAAGACGGTCCTGAGATCGAGAATCAAACGGTCATTTTCCACGCGCGCGATCACGGAAATGCCCGCTGGGGCGCGACGAAGCCGCTGTTCAAGCTGCGCCGCGGAATAGCGCGCGCTCGCGATGCGAATGACCTTTGTGGGCAGCGCCTGGGTCGGCGTCGAGCCACCGCCCGCGAGTGATGTGCCATCCACAATTTCCATCTCCACTTCGTCGAGCGGAAGCTCGGGCCGCAGTTCGCGCAGAAAATTCTCGGAACGGCGCTTCAGTTCTTGCGCGCCCGTTTGAATCATGCGCAATGCGGGGATCTCGTCCCACGCCGCTCGCAGATAGGCGCCCAGAGTCACTTCCAGCGCCGCGGTCGTGAGTTTGTCCACGCGCAGCGCGCGGAAGAGCGGATGCCTGCGCACGCGCGTTACGAGTTCCTTTTTTCCCGCGATGATCCCCGCCTGCGGGCCGCCCAAGAGTTTGTCGCCGCTGAACATCACCACCGATACGCCGGCTTCTATGCTTTGCCGAACGAGCGGTTCGGAGATTCCCCACGCGGAAAGATCCACGAGACAGCCCGAGCCAAGATCTTCAACCAGTGGAAGGCCGGTTCGCTGGCTAAGTGCCGCCAATTCTTCAAGCCCCGGCTTTTCCGCAAATCCGGTGATGCGGAAATTCGAAGGATGCACACGCAGGAGCAACCGCGTTCGTTCGTTGATGGCGTTTTCGTAGTCAGCGAGGCGCGTGCGGTTCGTCGTCCCAACTTCACGCAGCACCGCGCCGCTCTCCGCCATGATCTCCGGGATGCGAAAGCCGTCGCCAATCTCGATCAACTCGCCGCGGGAAACGATGACCTCTCCGCCCTTCGCCAATGCCGCGAGGACGAGGAGGACTGCGGCGGCGCAATTGTTGACCACCACGGCTGCTTCCGCGCCGGTAAGCCGTTCTAGAAGAGATGACGTATGTACATCACGCTTGCCACGCGCGCCCGCCTCCAAGTCATATTCAAGATTTGTGTATTGCGTCGCCGTCCGCCGAAATTCTTCGACGACCGCCGCGGATAGCGGAGCCCGGCCAAGATTTGTATGGAGGATAACGCCCGTCGCGTTGATCACCGGCTGCAGCGAGTGCGCAAGGATGCGCTCAACCATCGAGCTGATGTGTTCTTCGAGTGAAGCCGGATCGGCGGCGAGCAGCGCGAGTTCGCCTAGCACGGTGAATTTGATCTGATCCGTAATGCGCGACCGTAACTCGGCGAGCACGGCGCGGGTTACCTCAACAACCAGAGCTCGGTCCACGCGGCCTGCAAGCGCCGCGAGCCGGGGCTGCGCAAGGAGTTCGTCAACCGAAGGAATCTGCCGCAAGAGGCTCTGCCTGTTCAGGCGAAAGGGTCTGCTTGGCGCGTGTTTCCATGCCCTTATTTCAGCACACCACCCTTCTGCGGGCAATGAAGCTTTCTGCGGCCGGCAAACGAGCCGGTAGCGTCCGGCCATCGCCGTCCAGATGGGATACCCAATGCGAAGCGCCGCACACTCCTTTGGTTGACGGCTGGGCCTGGGCCTCCTAGCATGATAGTTCAGGGGCCTTTCCTCCATGGCGACCATCGACGAAGAGCTGGGCCAGCTCGAACGTGACATCCGCCAGCTCAAGATTGAGTACGACCAGTACTTCGGCGGCGGTCGCAAACGCCCACCGACGGAAATTGAGTGGCGTATCGAGTTGACGATTAAGAGATATGCCGAGCGCGGCGGCGACCTCAAGTACGGTCAACGCTTCCGCCTGAATAACCTCACGCAGACCTACGCAAAGTACAAGGACATCTTCCGCAAGAAGACGAAGCAGAAGGAAGAGGGCAACGTTCAAAGGCACTTTGGCGCTGCCGCCAAGGCGATCGAGGCGGAACGCGCGCGCAAGAAGCTGGGGATGCCGCCGGAGACCGCTGCAGTAGCCGCTCCAGGCGCCTTTCGCGTGGTTTGCTCCGAGCCGGAGCATGAAGCGGAAAAGGTCGACCAGCTCTACCAGGCATTCCTGCAAGCCAAGCAGCAAGCCGGCGAGCAAACCGGGAAACTTTCGCGCTCCAGCTTCAATGAATTCGTGCTGAAAAAGACGAAGGATTTGCGAAAGCAGAAGAATTGCCGCGACGTGGAGTACGTTGTTGAAGTCGTCGACGGCCAGGTAAAACTTAAAGCCCTCGTCAAGGCCTGAGCAAGTCAGCAATCCCTAGCCCTAAATCCAACATGGAACTTCGAAAAAGCTTCGTTTTAGATTTCTGATTTCCGCTTAAGCCTTCGGTTCTCAACGTTCCGTTCGCCGACTGCGTCCTTTCCGCTTTCCGAATTTCCTCCGGACGCATACACTGTTGTGCTTTTCTTTTTCGGGAGGAATCCATGGCAGTGGAACGCGCGCTCATCAGCGTGTTTGATAAAACAGGAATCGCCGAATTTGCGAAACGGCTCGCCGCGCTGCGCATCGAGATTCTTTCGACGGGCGGCACTGCAAAGCTTCTGCGCGAAGCCGGCGTCCCCGTGCGCGATGTTGCCGACTTCACGGGATGGCCGGAGATGCTCGGCGGCCGCGTGAAAACGCTGCATCCCAAAGTTCATGGCGGTCTGCTGTATCGCCGCGAAGCACGCGGAAGATCAGCAGCAAGCTGCGGAACACGGCATCGCGCCAATCGACCTCGTGGTGGTGAATCTATATCCGTTTGAAGCTACCGCAGCGAAACCCGGTCTGACGGCGGAGGAGCTGATCGAGAACATCGATATCGGCGGACCCACGATGTTGCGGTCGGCGGCAAAAAACTTCGAAAGCGTGACCGTCGTGACCGATCCGGGCGATTACGGCCGGGTGGCGGACGAGCTGGAATCAGCGCGGGAGACTTCGCTCGCGACGCGGCTGGACTTAGCGCGAAAGGTGTTTTCGACGACGTCTCGCTACGACGGTCTCATCACCATGGAACTCGAACGCCTTTCGGCTGGAGCGGTCCACATCGAATTGAGCGAGAAGCCCGTTCTGCCTGAACGGGTGCACATCGCATTGCGCAAGAAAGATTCTCTGCGCTATGGGGAGAATCCTCACCAGGCCGCGGCGCTCTATGTGCCCGCACAGACGCGCCGGCAGGTCTCGCGGCCGCGAAACAGCTCCAGGGCAAGGAGCTCTCCTACAACAATTACGTGGATCTCGAAGCCGCCCGGAGCCTGGCGGCGGAATTCACCCAGCCCGCTGCAGTGATCGTCAAGCACAACAATCCTTGCGGCACAGCCGAGCGCGAATCTCTCTTGGATGCGTACTTGAAAGCGCTTGCGAGTGATCCCGTTTCGGCATTCGGTGGCGTACTGGCGTTCAACCGTGTGGTCGATGCTGCCACCGCGGAGGAAGTCGCAAAGCTCTTTGTCGAATGCATCGCTGCGCCGGGATTTGACGAAAAAGCGATGGCGATTTTCGCCGCGAAAAAGAATTTGCGATTACTCGAACTGCCGCCTGGCGGCCTCGAGCCCGACCGCGAATTTCAGCTCAAGCGCATTCTTGGCGGAATGCTGGTGCAGCAACCGGATCTGGGCGCGATCCAAGAAGACCGGCTTCGGGTTGCGACGAAACGCTCCCCAACCGTCGCAGAGCTGCAAACGATGCGTTTTGCCTGGAAAGTCTGCAAGCACGTGAAATCGAACGCCATCGTCTTCGCCAAGGATGGGGCTACTCTTGGCGTCGGCGCGGGCCAGATGAGCCGCGTGGATTCCGTCAAGCTCGCGGTAATGAAAGCGCAGACCTCTCTTGGAGGAAGTGTCGTGGCCTCCGATGCGTTTTTCCCGTTCCCCGATGGAGTCGAGGAAGCCGCCAAGGCCGGTGCTGTTGCTGTGATTCAGCCCGGTGGTTCGGTTCGCGATGGCGAGGTGATTGCTGCTGCCGACCGTCTGGGCCTGGCCATGGTGTTCACAGGTATCCGCCACTTCCTGCACTGAAGGCCCCGCTGATTGCCCCTTGTTGCGCTACATTCGGGATTCCCCTTCAACTCTTTCGAAGTTTTGTGCATCTTAAAGGTGGGCGCTGCTTGGCCCTGGAAACGGCTCACTTTAGGCTTTTGACCGCGTTCCAACCGCATGGGATACTTTTTGTTTCCGGGGCATCTATGAACTTACGAAGAATTAGTCTCGCCGCACTCTTCACTGGCCTCTTCAGCGTCGTGGCCTGCGCTCAATCTTCCCCAGACTTGCCGGCGCAGGAGCACGCCCAGACCCAGGCAAAGCCCGACACTACACCTTCGAAAACACCTGCCGCCCCCTCTCCGCGTGCCGATGCCTACTACAATTTCGCCATGGGACATCTCTTCGAACAGCAATTCGAAGCGACCAGCCAGCCGGAGTTCGCGACCCAAGCCATCGATGCTTACAAAAAGGCGTACGCTCTCGATCCCAAATCCGCCGTCATCGGCGAACGTCTTGCCGAGATGTATTGGAAAGCCCAGCGCGTCCACGAGGCGGTAACCGAAGCACAAGACCTTCTCAAGCGGGACCCGAACAACCTTCCGACACGCCGGCTTCTTGGGCGCATCTATCTGCGCAGCCTCGGTGATCTGAGCTCGAACGCTCAGTCTGACATGGCGCAACGTGCCATCGATCAGTACAAGGAAGTCTACAGGCTGGACCCCACGGATTCGGAGTCCGCTCTGTGGCTTGCACGGCTCTACCGCCTCCGCAATGAGCACGACAAGGCCGAAGAAGTTTTGCGCAGCCTACTGAAAGACGACTCGGAGAACGAAACCGCGGTTGAGCAGCTAACGCAGCTGCTCCTCGACGAGGGCAAATCTGCGGATGCCGTCTCTTTGCTCGAAGGAATCACCGGCCGTAACCCTTCTCCCGCCTTGCTCGATCTTCTCGGCGATGCTTATACGCAGACACATGACCTTGCGAAGGCCGAAGACGCTTACCGCAAGGCCGTGGAGCTGGACCCCAGTGAATTGAGCCATGAACGCGGATTGGGGCAGACTCTGCTCGCCGAGGAAAAATATTCGGACGCGCTCACCGTCTATCTGAAGCTTGCCGACTTGATGCCCGACGATTCCGATGTCTACTTGCGTTTGGCGCAGATCTACAGGGAACTCCACCAACTCAATCACGCCGAAGAGTACCTCTTGAAAGCACGCCAGTATGCGCCCGGCAGCGTCGAAGTCATGTACAACGAGGCCATGCTCTATGAGGCGCAGGGCCGCTTCGACGATGCCATTCGCGTTCTGTCCGATGCTGTTACCGGCCTGAAGTCGCAATCGACTGTTCTGCCGTCGCGCCGGCGTTCCCTGGCCATTCTGTACCAGCAACTGGGACAGCTTTACCGCGACGCTCAGAATTTTCAGGCTGCCATCTACACCTACGAAGAACTGGGCCACCTGGGTGACGAGGAAGATCGTCGTGCCCGCATGCTGATCATGGACACCTACCGTGCGGCGAAAAATTTGCCGAAGGCGCTGCAAACCGGTAAGGAGGCGTTGGCAAAGTATCCCAGCGATCCTGGACTCCGTACCTCCAACGCCCTTCTGCTCGGTGAGAACGGACAGACGGACGAAGCCGTCAAGATTCTTCGTTCCCAACTCACCAAGACCGAGGGTGATCGCGACATTTATCTGAACATTGCGCAGGTTTACGAGCGCGGCCGCCACTACAAAGAAGCGGAAGCTGCAGCCCTGACCGCGGAAGCAATTCCCGGCCCGCCACGCGATAATGAAATGGTCTGGTTTCTCCTGGGAGCAATCTACGAACGGCAAAAGTTTTACGACCGCGCCGAAGTGGAATTCAAAAAGGCCCTGGCGGTGGATCCAAAGAACGCGCCGGTGCTCAACTACTACGGCTATATGCTCGGCGATCTGGGCATACGTCTCGATGAAGCCGAAGCCCTCGTTCAGCGCGCTCTGAAAGAAGAGCCGAACAGCGGCGCGTATCTCGATAGCCTCGGCTGGATTTACTTCCGGGAAAACAAACTCGCTAAGGCGGAGGCTACGCTCCTCAAAGCCGTTGCTCGCGAGAGCCACGACGCCACGATTCGTTCGCACCTTGGGCGACGTTTACGCCAAGTCCGGCCGGATGGATCTTGCGGCAACGGAATGGGAAAAGTCCCTGACCGAATGGCGCCGCTCGCTGCCCGCGGACATGGAAAATGACAAAGTGGCCGAAATCGAAAAGAAACTTTCTCAGGTAAGACACCGCGTGGCGGAAAAATCCTCGCCGCAAGACGCGAAGCCTCAATAAGCCGCATGCGCGAAGTTCGTATCCCCGCGTTTGCCAAAATTAATCTGCGCCTGGATATTCTTGGAAAACGCCCGGATGGATACCACGAGCTCCGGACCATCTTTCAGAGCGTTTCGCTCCATGACGAGCTGCGTTTGCGTGCCTCAGGGAACAGCGAGATTTCATTGGCCATCGTGGGGAATGCCGCGCTTTCTCAAGAGCCTCTTCAAAAAAATCTCGTCTATCGCGCCATCGATGCGCTCCGCTGCGAACTCAAGATTCGCTCCGGCGCCGAAATCGAACTCAGAAAAACACTTCCCGCCGGCCGGGGTTTAGGAGGCGGTTCGAGCGATGCCGCCGCTGCCTTGCTTGGCTATTTGCGCTTGACGGGACGCAAGCTGCCCCTGCCACGGCTGCTCGAAATGGCCTCCTCCCTCGGCGCCGATGTCCCCTTTTTCCTCTTCGGAGGCCGCGCCCTGGGCGTCAGCCGCGGCGACGAAATCTACCCGCTTCCGGACGTCCCCAAGCTTTCCCTTCTCATCGTCTCGCCGCGCGACGTTCACGTTCCCACTCTGGACGCCTACCGCTGGTTGAACGCCCGTCCCCTGACATTGACAAAAGGGGCCGCAAACCCTAAACTTTGGAAGTTCTGTGCTCTGTGTTGGAGCGCGCAGGGAAGCGGCCTTTCAAACGATTTCGAGCGGCCCGTTTTCCGGCGTCATCCCCGTCTTGAGAAAATCAAGCGGGCCTTGCTTCATCGAGGAGCTACAGAAGCCTCGCTGGCGGGTAGCGGTTCGGCGGTGTTTGGAGTTTTCCCGAGCCCAGCGATGGCGCGCCGAGCCGCTGTTGGGTTTCCGGACGATCATACCTTTGTTTGCGAGACTCTTTCGCGCGACAGGTACGTTCGTAAAATGCAGGGCACTCGTGGAAGCTGATTTGTGTCCTCCTGTTGTCTCCGTTGATCCGCGGCGTCTCCGCTGAACCAAATCGTCGACCAGGAAAGTGAACGCGGGCGAAGTATCATGCCGGCCCAAGACCGGGCTGATGGAGCGCGAGTGTCGTGAACGACGACCGATTCAAAATTTTCTCGGGAACTGCGAATCTACCGCTGGCGGTGAGCATTTGTCGCCATCTGGAAGTGCCGCTTGGCAAGGCAAAGCTGGGGCGCTTCAGCGATGGCGAGATTTATTTCCAGATTCTCGAAAACGTGCGCGGGGCGGATGTGTTCGTCGTTCAGCCTTGTTGCTACCCCGTCGACAACCACCTGCTCGAGTTGCTCCTGATGATTGACGCGTTCAAGCGCGCGTCGGCTTGGCGCATTACTGCGGTGCTCCCGTACTACTGCTACGCGCGGCAGGACCGCAAGGACAAGCCGCGCGTCCCGATATCCGCAAAGCTCGTCGCCGACCTTCTCGAGACCGCCGGCGCAAGCCGCGCATTGACCCTTGACCTGCACGCGCCGCAGATTCAGGGCTACTTCGACGTTCCGGTCGATCACCTCTACGGGTCTCCCGTTCTCGTCGAGCATTTCCGGCATCTAAATCTGCCGAATCTGACGGTCGTTTCGCCGGATGCTGGCGGCGTGGAACGCGCCCGTTTTTTTGCGAAAAAGCTGGATGCGCCTCTGGCCATCGTGGATAAGCGCCGCGTCGATGTGGATGTCAGCGAAGTCATGAACCTCATCGGCGATGTCCGCGGCCGCAGCACCCTGATTGTGGACGACATTATCGATACCGCCGGGACGCTCGTGAAAACTGCCGAGGCCCTGATTCGCGAAGGCGCAACGCAAGTTTATGCTGCGTGCACCCATGCCGTGCTTTCCGGCCCGGCCATTGAACGCATCGCGAACTCACAGATCAAAGAAGTGGTCGCGACGGATTCTGTTCCCGCTCGCTGAATGCAGCCAAAGGAATGGGCAAGATCAAGATTTTAAGCGTTGCGGACTTGCTCGCGCGCGGCATTCGTTCGATTCATGAAGAGACTTCCATCAGCGAGCTGTTTATTTAGATTTTGGTGGGACAGACTTCAATCTGTCGCCTTGTTGAAATGAGTAGTGAAGCTGAAGCTAAAGAGGAAGTAGCCAAATGGGACTTTTAGTTCCACATGATTTCACGGAAGGAATGAGAGTATGGCTGAAACTCAAATCATCGTAGAAGGAGCGCCCCGCTCCGATCGGGGCAAGAACGAGGCTCGCCGCCTGCGTCAGACCGGCAAAGTTCCGGCCGTTTTGTACGGCGGCAAAGGCAATTCCATCACCCTCGCCTTGAACGCCAAGCAGATTGGAGCGATTCTGCGCTCCGCCAGCGGCCACAACACCCTTTTCCAGGTGGACCTCGCCGGCAAACACGAGCCCGCCATCTTGAAAGATTGGCAAGTCGATCCTCTGAGCGGCAACTTGCTCCACGTGGATCTTCTGCGCGTGGCCATGGACGTCCGCATGCGCGTCAAGGTTCCTGTGCACACCTTCGGCGAGCCTGCCGGCGTGAAGCAGCAAGGCGGCGTCTTCGAAGTCGTCACGCGCGAAGTGGAAATCGAATGCTTGCCTTCCGATATTCCGACGGAGTTTAAGGTAGACGTCAGCGAGCTGATGCTCGGCAAACAGCTTCGTGCCAGCGAGCTGGCCATCGACGGCGCCAAGATGAAGCTGATCACCGATCCCGAACGCGTTCTGGCACACGTCGTCGCTCTCAAGGTCGAAGAGGAGAAACCGGCCGAGGTGGTCGCCACGGAAGCTGCAACGCCCGCCGAGCCCGAAGTCATCAAGAAGGGCAAGAAGGAAGTCGAGGGCGAAGAAGGCGCCGAAGCCGAAGCCAAACCGGAAAAGGCCGAAAAGGGCGAGAAGAAAAAGTAATGCGGCAAGTTGCAAAGCGCGGCGCCTGGCGGCAAGCGGGCTGCTGGATAGAGGCCTATGCGGCTCATCGTCGGACTTGGCAATCCTGATCCGGAGTACCAATGGACGCCGCATAACCTCGGATTTATGGCCGTCGACGAACTGGCGAATCGCGGTTCGATTCGCGTCGAGCGGCCGGAAGGCAAGGCTCTCGTGGGCCGCGGAAAGCTCGCGGGAGAAGATGTGCTTCTGGCCAAGCCCCAGACGTACATGAATCTCAGCGGCATCTCGGTTCGAGAGCTGCTGGCAAAGTACGAGCTGGGTCCGGGCGATCTGTTGGTTCTGTGGGATGAAGTGCAGCTGCCCTTCGGAACGATTCGCATCGACCGAAAGGCAGCGGCGGAAGTCACAACGGCGCAAATTCCGTGATCAGCGCCGTCGGCACACAGGACTTCTTCCGCCTTCGATTGGGTTGCGGGCCGGATCATCCGCTGAGCAGCCGCAAAGAATTCGTTCTTCGGCCCATGAAAAAGGCCGAACTCGAAGTCGCGGCGGAAATGGTCGATGAAGCTGGCGACGCCGTCGAAATGATTCTCGCGAACGGGCATCGACGCGGCGATGAACAAGTTCAACCGGCGAAAACTGCCGGAAGCGGAAGAGCCGGAAACAGAGTGAAACAGTTTTTCGCTCCAGTAACCTGGAATGGATTTTGAAGTGCCGCCGATGTACATCGGCGCAAAGAGGAAAGAGGTCATCATGGAAGAACGTTTGTACGATCTGATTTTCATCGCCCGCCCGGCAACACCGGAGGACGAAATCAAGAAAGTGATTTCCGGCATCGAGCACACCTGCGCGGAAAAGGGCGGAAAGATCGAGAAGACCGAGCACTGTGGCACGCGCAAGCTCGCCTATCGCGTCGCCAAGCATCGTGAGGGCATTTACGTCTACCAGCAGATTCGCACCAATCACGGCGAGCTTATCGCGGAGCTCGAGCGCCGCCTGCGCGTCCAGGACGTGGTCATCAAGTATTTGACCGTGCGCCTCGACGAAGATCTGAAGCGTCAGAAGAAGCTCGGCGGAAAGCGCGAACAGCGCGCCGCGCGGCGCCCGCGCCGCAGCGCGCCTGCGTCTGTCCCGGCTTCGACTCCCACTCCGGCTCCCGAGCAGCCGCGGCCAGCTGATTTTCATTTTTCGATTTTCGATTTTTGACTTTCGTTGTTTCCGTTCGTAGAGAGAAAGGCAGGATGGTATGGCAGAGGAACCGAAACAAGCACAGTCTCACAGTGGACCCCCGCGCCGCGAAGGCGGAGGCGGCCATGGCGGTCCCGGAGGCGGCCATGGTGGTCCGCGCCGCGAAGGCGGACCGGGCGGCGGTGGTCCGGGCGGCCCCGGCGGACGGCCGCGCGGCAAGCGCCAATATTTCCGCAAGAAAGAAAGTCTGCAAGTTTTGCGTCGAGAAGATGGACTTCATCGACTATAAGCGCGCGGACATCCTCTCGCAGTTTGTCCAGGAGCGCGGCAAAATTCTCCCGCGCCGCATGACCGGTGTTTGCTCGCGTCACCAGCGCTGGCTGGGCGTGGCCATCAAGCGCGCGCGCAACATCGCCATGTTGCCGTTCGCGGGCAGCGCCGCGGGCTCGCAGGCGTTGCGTGCCGTTGCGCCGCACGTCGCTCATGCAGCGCCCGCCACGCCCAGCCGCAACAGCTGCCGCCGCACCCGCTGCGGCCGAGGCCCCGAAGGCGTAAGCCTGCTCGGGTCAATGAAAACAGGAGCTATAGGGAGACAACATGCAAATCATTCTTCAGGAAGACATCGATAAGCTCGGTCATCGCGGCGACATCGTCACCGTCAAGCCCGGCTACGCCCGCAATTTCCTCTTGCCGCGCAAGCTCGCCATTGAAGCCAGCACCGGCAACATGAAAGCGCTCGAACGCATCCGCACTTCGCTTGCGAAAAAGACCGCCAACGAGCTGGACGCCGCGCAGAAACAAGCGGCGCTGCTCAATGGTGTGTCGCTAAGCTTCACCCGCAAGACCGGAGAGAACGACCAGATGTTCGGCTCCGTCACCACCGCCGACATCGCCGAAGGTCTCGCCGCGCAAAAATTCAAGATCGACAAGCGCCAGGTCCAGCTCGCCGATCCCATCAAAGCCCTCGGCGAATATCCCGTCACCATCAAAGTCTTCCGCGACGTCACCGCCCAAGTCATCGTCCACGTCGCCAAGGAAGAATAATTTCAGCTCCGTAGCTGCTGCGAATTTTCCCGTAGGGGCACGATATATCGTGCCCTTCTTTTTCTTGTTGCTTGTCGTACATTCTCCGCTCATCCGCGGCCCAGAAAAAAAACTTTTCCTCGTTTTCCGAATCCATGCACAGCTCGTCCGGTTGACGCCTCACCCTCTTCCGCGCACAATGCGGCTCCAGCTCGAACGCAATCTGAATTTAATTTGAATCACCAATCGTTTGATCTTGCAGTCAGAAACTCCGCGCTTGCCCTCGCGGCGGAGAACATGATACAAAAGCGAAGAAAAGGCGAATAGTGAAGACTGTCTATGCCCGTTGATACCACCCTCGAAAAGCCACTTCCGAACAATCTCGACGCCGAGCGCTCCGTCCTCGGCGCCATTCTCCTCGACAACAACGCCCTCAACGCGGCCATCGAGAATCTCCGCCCCGAAGACTTCTTTCTCGATCATCACCGCCGCGTCTTTACGCAAATGATTTCGCTCGGCGAAGCCCAGCAAGCCATTGACCTCATCACGCTCACCGAAGAGCTCCATCGCCGCGGTGATCTCGAAGCCGCCGGTGGCGCGCCCTACCTTGCGTCTCTCGCCGACGGCATGCCCAAGGTCTCCAACATCGAGCACTACGCCCGCATCGTCAAGGAAAAGGCGTTGCTCCGCAATCTCATTCACACCACGCACAATATCCAGCAGCGCGCCTTCGAGGGCGAGGACGGCGCCGACACCATCCTGGACAACGCGGAATCTTCCATCTTCTCGCTCGCGGAAGACCGCGTAAAAGCCGGCCTCATTTCCGTCAAGGACATCGTCCGCGACAATTTCGAGCGCCTCGAAAAAATCTTCCGCGAAGGGAAGAGCATCACCGGCGTGCCGACGGGCTACGTCGAGCTGGACAAGCTCACTTCCGGCCTGCAGTCCTCGGAGCTGCTGATCCTTGCCGCGCGGCCTTCGCAGGGAAAAACCGCGCTGGCTCTGAACCTCGCCGAAAACATCGGCATTCGCGGCGGCCAGCCCGTGGCCATCTTCAGCTTGGAAATGTCCAAGGAATCGCTTCTTCAGCGCCTTGTCGCTTCCGTCGCGCAGATTGATGCGCACAAATTCCGCACCGGGCATCTCAGCCGCGAAGACTGGCGCCGCATGACCGAAGCCCTCGGCACGATTTCTTCCGCGCCGCTCTGGATTGATGACGCCGGCTCCATCAGCGTCCTCGAAATTGGCGCAAAGGCCCGCCGCCTCAAGCGCGACAAAGGCCTCTCGCTCCTGATCGTCGATTACCTGCAGTTGATCACCGCGCGCGGCCGCTTCGGCAACCGCAACGAAGAAGTCTCCAGCATTTCCCGCAGCTTGAAGGGCCTCGCCAAGGAGCTGAAAATCCCCGTCCTGGTTCTCAGCCAGCTCACGCGCGCTCCGGAGCGCGAGGAACGCGGCCCGCAGCTCTCCGATCTTCGCGAATCCGGCGCCATCGAGCAGGACGCCGACGTGGTCATGTTCATTTACCGCCCGCACTTCTTCAAGCACGACGCCGAGCCCGACGAGCGCGAACAAACCGAACTCATCATCGCCAAGCAGCGCAACGGCCCCACCGACAAAGTCCGCTTCGTCTTCCGCAGCCGCCTAACCCGCTTCGAGGAAGCCGCCCCCGACGCCTTCTCCCAATTCTCCCCCGATGATTTGTAGCGCAGTGTTGAGTCTGCGTAGCCCCGCAGGCAGCGGAAATTGCAAGCACCAGTAGCAGCCGGCTTTGAGAAGGATTTTTTCTCCTCGACTCCTGGCAAAGACTGGGCTCTAATTCCCCTTGTGCAGACCCTGAACTTATCTGACTCGATGCCGCGGAGCGAAGGCCGCATCAAGAGCCTGCTCTGGCCTTCCATTCAGAGTAACAGTGACGTTGATTACCTGGGGGCGCAAGGTTACTGGGTGTGCGTCGCGGTCGCCGTTCTTTCCCTTGTTGTCTTGATTATCGCGGACCAACCAGTCACGGGGACGTTTGTTTTGCTTTTTTACTATTTAGGCGGTGTCGGGGTACGTGAGCGCAGCCGGTACGCGGCGGGGTGCGTGTCAGTAGCGTACCTTACGGACATTCTGGCTTCAGGGCCAAGCATCGTGAGAATTGTTCTCGCGGCGCTCCTGCTTTCCAATTTCCGCGCGACCTGGATCGCTGCACGCTGGAAGCCCGACTCCGAAGAAGCCGCCCCCATCCCGCGCTGGAGCGAGACATGGACGGACAAGTTTGCTGACAAGCTCCCACCCTTCCTTTCGCCTAAGGTGCGAATTCTCTACTATATTCTCTCTGCTTGTTATCTGATTCTTGCTTTTGTAGGTCTTATTATTATAACTCGCCGACGCATTGGCTAAACCAAAGATGCCAAGCCTGCTCGGTGGTGCGAGAGCTGAGGCGGCCCCCGACACCTTCTCCAATTCTCCCCCGATGACCTCTAACCGTAGGGTCAGCCTGTAGAGTCAGCCTTCTGAGGCTGACCGCTTTCCTCTACCAATTCACCCTAGGCGACACGTAACCCCATGCCTTCGTAGCCCCGCCATCTTGGCGGCACTCCGCCGGCTGGAACCCGGCGGAGGACGCGAAACCAACCCGCCACTCATTGGGGTGATGGTAAGCATTCGGTCACCGCGTTCATAGAGACTTACCACTGATGCGTCAAATGAAGTGAACGGACAACACCAGAATGAATGCCCGCCAGTATGTCAAATTCCGCCGAGTTTCACTTCTGAAATGACGAAGTTCTGTTTCTCGCAGTCGTAGCGAAATTCGACACTGCTCCAATCCGAAACCGCGAGCACGAGTCTATTTTTCTTATAGGTAAGGTAAGAGACGGAGACGATGATTTTCAGTCGTGAGCCTTCGTTCCTCAAGGGATGAATCTTGAGGATAGAGAATTGTTTCCGCAATTTTTTGTATCTATCAATCTGCGTTTGTTTATCCAGATACTCGACGCGATAGTCCCCAAATTGTGATGGCAAGCTCTCCGTAATTTCAGCGTCCTTTTCTACCAGCATGCGGCGATAGTCTGTCCGTATTCCACTGCCGCCCTCACTGTCATCGATGTGGCCCCAAGATTTCTCCATCTCAGTCAGGCTGGCGAGCAATGCCATGGAATACACGTTGTCTTGCCTCGCAGGCGTCCCTCCGGTTTGCGGGAAGCCAGAAAGCGAAAAGAGAATAAGAACCAAGCTAAGCAGGACTAACCGCTTGATTGCGCACACGAGGTGTCTCCCTGTTAAGTCTAAGCGACGAAAATGTTCAAGACGGGTTTTTCATCGGCCACGCGATCTGCCCACCGCGGCGGTAAGCCATGTTGGCGATGTGCCCCGCGCGAGCCGCGCTAACTCCCGTTTCGACCGGCGCGTTTGGCTCTTTGCGACTCCTTATACAGTCGAAGAAATTCTCCATGTGCGAAATCGTTCCGTCCTGAAAACTCTCCGCCCTCATAACCGGATTCACTCTTTCCGTTACGCCTTCATGATAGACGCCAAATCCGTTGCGGTTGAGCTTCAACGTCCCCTCGGTCCCGCGAAACTCCAGCCCGCCGTCGTCAATCGAGGACGCCATCATGCCCTCATACACGACATCAAATCCCGGATAACGGACCGCCGCCTGCACTGTGTCCGGACAGTCCCACTGCTCGAAGACATATTTATCGCCAAGCATCTGCGCGTCTTTCGGCGTGTCCGATT
>CAVOPQ010000021.1:0-38360 GCA_963698145.1 uncultured Acidobacteriota bacterium
TTAGTAGCGCCAGGAGGTGGTGTCGGCGCCTGGGGGGCGGTTTTCAGCATCCAGGCTTCGGAGGCTTTCAGGACGCGCTGGGTGAAGGTTAGGCCGCCTTCGCGAGTGGTGGAGCCTGGGGGGCCGGTGTAGCAGTGGGGTTGGTCGACGCCGTAGTCGAAGGTGGCGTCGGAGTGGGGATTGGCGGAGGATTCGAGGGAGTGCTTGCATGAGGTGGACGGCGCTGATCGAGAAAGTAGGTGTCGGCGGTGCCGACCATGACGTGGAGTTTGCCCTGGAGCTTGGGGCCAAGAGTTTTCCAGTCGCGCTGCAGGATGGCGGTCAGGTCGTAGTGGTCGCGCCAGTAGGCGGCGACTTCGTGATTGATGACGCCGGTGCGCTGATCCCAGATTTCGGCGGGGTAGCCATCGGGGCCGGCGGGACTGAAGACGGCTTGCCAGATGTCCCACTGCTCGCCGGAGCGGCCGTGCGTGCCGAGGACGAGTTCCCAGCGATTGGTGCCTTCGGTGGTGGCGAGGATTTGGCCGGGCGGGGTGCGCATTTCCGGTTGCGCGATGCGGCCGAAGGGGCCGATGGTCCAGTAGGCGTTTTTGTCGTCGTAAATGTTGACCATCTGATAGGCGTGGAAATCGACGGGATCGGGACAGGCGCCCCAGGCGCCGTTGAAATCATCGGGATAGAAAATCTGCGTGGCCAGAGTTTCCCAGCCGCCGGTGGAACCGCCGTAAACGGCGCGAGCCCAGCCCTGGCCGATGCCGCGAAATTGCTTTTCGATCGCGGGGATGAGTTCGCGATTGATGGCTTCGCCGTAAGGGCCGACGTTGGCGGAATCAACGGCGTAGGAATCGTCGTAGTAAGGATTGGCGTGCTGGACGAGCAGGAGCAGCATGCGGGGGAGTTTGCCGGTGGTCCAGTCCTGATAAAACTTGTAGGCAGCTTGGGCGCGCTCGAGGGCGTAGCCGGTCATATTGGGGTCGGGAGGCGTGGTGCGGAAGCCGGTGAAATCGTGCGGGAAATGGCCGTGATCCACGAGCAGCGGATAGTGCGCGTTGGGATGCGAGGCCCAGCCATCGGGGAGGACCACGATTGCGCCCAGATACATGGGATGGCCCCAGAATTTGGTGAGGACCTGGCTTTGGATGCGGATGTGCTTGACCCATTCGGTGTCTTTCGGCGGGTCGATGGGCGGGACAATCTTCGTGAGATGATTTGGAATGTGCTGGGTTTGAGGCGGCGGGATCGATGTGGACGCGTTCGGGGACGCTGTAGAAATTGCCGGGCTTGGAATTCCAGTGCTGGCCTTCGCCTTCGTCCATGGGGAGCTTGACGGTGTGGCCGTCGGAGCGGTGGAAGGTGGTGTATTTGTTGAGGACGGCTTGAACCCAATAGTCGCCGGCGGGGAGATTGCGGAAACTGGCGATGGGGTAGCCGAGAGCGTCGTCGGAGATGATGGCGTTTTGGCCGGGGGCGAGGGCGTCAACGTCCACGCCGAAAATTTGCTGGGATTTTGCTTCGACTTCGAGGATTTGGTAGCGGGGCTCAGGGTCGTTGGTGGTGGAGATGACGACGTAGACGCGGCCGTCGAGCGGGGTGGGGCTGAGGTGCGAGTCGAAAGAGATGGCGAAGCGAGGTTGCGCGGCGGAAGTTTTTTCGCGCGGTGATTGCGGGGCGGCAAGAAGAATTGCGAGGTGGCGAAGAGCGGGATGAGAGACGAGAGTGCGCGGCCAGCAAATTTGATGGCGGCGAGGCGCGAGACGTTGCAAGCAATTTTTGAAGAGAGGAGGCATCGGAATTTTCCTTCGCGAGATGTGTATGGCGTTTTGCGAGTCGCGCCATTGTAGCGGAGTGCGGCGGGAATGTCTGCGTCAAGGCAGCGAGAGACCGTGGAGAAAAGGGCCGGGCGCGGTGAGGAAGCCACGGAGCAGGGTGCAAGGAAAAAGCTCGGCGACTGGGCTCCGGACAGAAAAAACGAAGGGCTGCGCCAGGGCTACGTAGGAGGAGTCGGAGAGGAGATGGACCGCTGATGATTAGGCTGCGGCGGCGGTTTTTTTCGTCGATTTGCGGGATTTTTGCAAGAGCTCGTGTTCGGCGCGGACCCAATCTTCGAGAGGATTGCCTGGGGCGCCATGGCGCTCGAGAAAGATTTCGTAGGCACGGAGCTCGATTTTTGCTGGGGGGAAAGCTCCTTTGTGGATGGTGATTTGCTGCGCGCTGATGAACCGTTTCCATTTGTTCTTGCCATAAGCTCCTCATTCAGGCCGCGACCTGGGGCCTTGATTGCAAACTTTCGAAAATCGCGGCCGTGGACGGCCAGATCGTAATAAACGCGCCTCGAAGCAGACGGGCCTGCGAGAGGCGCAATCTATTATGAGAGCGAACAGGCCGGTGTGGGAAAACGAAATTTGTGGATAGTATCGAATTCCGCAATCATTGGAAGGCAAAGAAGTGCGTGGCTAAGGGGCGCAATGGAAGCTGCTTGTCGGGCGGAGGGGACGGGGGTATGCTGCTGACGACTGAGTAGTAAGAAGGTTGTGGGGCGGGACGTGAGCGCTTTGTATAGAGAGGGAAAAAAGATGAAGCGGATTGGATTGATGATGGCGGCGGTGCTGGCGGCTGGGGGGACTTGCGCGGCGCAGGAGGCGGCGCCGGGACCGGTGGCGAATCCGGTGACGACGACGGTGAAAGAGCCAATTGACGCGGTATGAGAAGAACATGGTCGATGCGGCGGATTTGATGCCGGCGGAGAAATATAGCTTCAAGCCGACGCCGGAGATGAACTCGTTCGGGCACGTGGTGATGCACATCGCACAGTCGAATAATTTTCTGTGCTCGAAAATTTCGGGGCAGGCGGCGCCGGACGTCAAGCTGACGGATGCGGACCCCAAGGACAAGCTGGTGGCGGCGTTGAAGGCTTCATTTGAGTTTTGCAGCGCGTCGCTTGCCGGAGTGGACGATTCGAAGCTGGGCGATCCGCTGACACTGTTTGGGAACCGGCAGACGTCGCGGGCGGGGGCACTGATCACTTTGAGCGACGATTGGTACGACCACTACGGAGCGCAGGCCATTTATTTACGGCTGAACGGGATTCTGCCGCCAACGGCGCAGCCGCCGAAAAAGTAAGTTTTTAGCCCGGCTCCCGTCAGCCGGAGCCAACAGAGCTCTCGTGCGAGGCGGAGTTATCGCGGAGAAATTCTCAATCTGAAACGAGGTTCTGAGCTGACATTGAGAATTTTTTCTTGAGGACAGATCCTTCGATGGGGGAGGCATTTTCGCGATATCGCTTCCCTGAGTCTAAGTGTAAGCATTCCAATAACTTGCATGCAGCCTGGGCGGTAGGATGCACTGCTGGAACCCGTTTGAAAAAAGCGCAAATGGTTGGTAGGAGGACTGCAGGATTAATGCGGCAAAGGAAGAAGCAATGGTGTTCTTGGTCCCGAAACCGAGCCCCCACCGTTGCCTTAATGCCGCACAATGACAAAATGTAAACGCAAGACTCGATACGCCGCAATTTATTGCTGCCTTCTGTTGACGCTGGTGTGCATGAGGCCGGGGCAAGCGCAGGACAATGAGCGCAAAATCCTGAAGAAGGTGGATGTGCACTATCCCTCGGTCTTGAAGAATCGGGGCATTGGGGGAACGGTGCGGTTGAAAGTAGCCATCCACGCGGATGGGACTGTGAAAGATGTTGAGGTGCTGGGAGGAAATCCAGCACTGGCCGAAGCGGCGGAGAAAGCCGTGCGTCAATGGAAATTTGTGCCTGGCGGCGAGAGCACAATTATTGTGGCCATTAACTTCGACCCGAACTCCTAAGCAAGCCCGTCAATTCGAGCCACCATTTCTGAGCGGGCAGTGACAAGACTGCTCGTGCTTTTCTGCGTTCAAAGATTTGGACGAGCCACGTCGGACCTGCCGCATCACACCTGGAGGACGTCGCCTTCTCGGGCGACGACTTCGTACAGGACAGGGTTGACGAAGAAACCGAGGAGCAGGCGCGAGATCAGGCCGGCGACGACGACGATGGCGAAAGGTTTTTGCGTGTCGCTCCCGACGCCGGTGGCCATGGCGGCGGGGAGCAGGCCGAGGCAGGCGACAAGTGCGGTCATCATGATGGGGCGCAGGCGCAGGAGGGAGGCTTCGAGCGTGGCTTCGCGGATGTCGGCCTTCGATGCGGAGCTTGTTGATGTAGCTGACGAGGATCACGGCGGTTTCGACGGAGACGCCCATGCAGGGCGAGCAGGCCGAGGATGCTGGAGACGCTGAACGGCGTGTGCGTGAGCTTGAGGGCGACGAGCGCGCCGACGGGCTCGGTGAGAACCACGCCGAGGGCGATGGTGACGGGGAATTTGAAATTGCCGTAGAGCGCAAACAGGATCATGAAGATCAGCAAGAGTCGCCAGCGGGCCGATGATGATGAACTGGGATTTGGCTTCCAGCAGCTCGCTGTATTCGCCGCCCCAATCGAGATGATAGCCATCGGGGAGGTGGACGGCCTTGTCGACGGCGGCCTGGCCGGCGTTGACGATGCCTTCGAGGTCGCGGCCCTCCACGGAAAATTGGATGCCGATGTAGCGCGAGTTGTTTTCGCGATAGATGAAGGATGCGCCGGTGCTTTCTTTGATGGTGGCGAGCTCGGAGAGCGGGATCTGCTGGCCGGCGGGAGCGGGGACGAGGAGATTGCCGATGTCGCGGGCGCTGGAGCGGAACTGCGGCTCCATGCGGACGACGAGGTCGAAGAGTTTTTCGCCCTGGATGACTTGGGTGGCGGTCTGGCCGCCGATGGCGGCCTGCACAACGGTTCCGACGTCGTCGACATTGATGCCATAGCGCGCGATTTTGGCGCGGTCGGCGTCGATGATCAGGCTGGGCTGGCCGAGTTCGCGCACGACGGTGAGTTCGGTGAAGCCGGGAGTCTTGTCGAGAGCGTTGCGAATCTCGACGGCCTTCTTTCTCGAGAACGTCGAGGTCGGGGCCGAAGATTTTGACGGCGAGCGCGCTCTTGAGTCCGGTGAGGGCTTCGTCGACGGCGTCTTCGGCGGGCTGGGTGTAGTTGAAGATCACGCCGGGGTAGGCCGAAGTTTCTTCTCCAGGTCGCCGGTGAGATCGCCTTGGTGTGAATGGATCCGGTTTCCAGGACGTGTCGCCGTAAGGCTTCAGTCCGACGTAGAACTCGCAATTGAAGAAGCCGGTGGGATCGGTGCCGTCGTCGGGGCGGCCGAGTTCGGAGCCGACGACCGTGACTTGCGGATAGCTTAGAGAGGATGTCGCGGATCTTGGGGCGAACTTGGCGGCTTCTTCGAAAGAAATGGTGTAGGGCATGGTGGCGCGGACCCAGAGCGCGCCTTCGTCGAGGTGCGGCAGGAACTCGCCGCCGATGAGCGGGACGAGAAGCAGAGCGGCGCCGAAGATCAGCAGCGGCGGCGAGGAGGGTGAGGCGCAGGGTGACGGAGGCACCACTCGAGGCGCGTCCAGCGTAGACGTTGCGAATCCACTCGAAGACCGGATTGGGCTTTTCCTGACGCCTTTCTTGAACCAGTAGGAGGCGAGCACGGGAACGAGCGTAAGCGTGAGGATGAGGGCGCCGACGAGGGCGAAGGCCATGGTGTTGGCCATGGGGTGGAAAAGTTTGCCGGCGGGGCCGGTGAGGGCATAGATGGGAAGATAACCGGCGATGATGACGGCGACGGAATAGAAAATGGGGCGGTCGACGTCGCGCGCGGCGGCGAGAATGACTTCGTTGAGTTTGTAGTCCTGGCCGTGGCGCTCGCTCAGTTCGCGGTAGATGTTTTCGACCATGACGATGGTGCCGTCAATGATGATGCCGAAATCGATGGCGCCGATGGAGAGCAGGTTGGCGGCGTCGCCGGTGGCGTGCAAGGAAGATGAAGGCGAAAAGCAGCGCGAGCGGAATGGTGAGCGCGGTGATGACGGCGGCGCGGACGCTGACCAGGAAGAAAGATGCAGGACGATGAGAACCAGCGAGCATGCCGCGCAGGAGATTGCCTTCGACGGTGTCGGTGGTGACGCGGACGAGATCGCTGCGGTCGTAGTAGGGGCGGACTTTAACGTCCGGGGGCAGAAGAGTCGTTGTTGAGTTCTTCGGTTTTTTTCTCGACGCCTTCGAGCACGTTTTGCGTTTGCTCGCCGCGGCGCATGAGGATGACGCCTTCGACGGCGTCGTCGTTTTTTTCGATTTGTCCTGAAATCCAAAAATGCCGAGGCGCGGGGCGTGGCCGATTTCGACGTGGCCGATGTCCTTGATGCGGACGGGCGCGCCATTGGCGCTGCCGACGACGACTTCGCCGATATCTTCCGTGTTCTTGACGAGGCCGAGGCCGCGAACGTAGTAGAACTGGCCGCCTTGGGAATAGAAGCCGCCGCCGGTATTGGAGTTGTTCGCGGTGAGCGCGGTGACGACCTGCGCGACGGGGATGTGGAAGTTGTAGAGCCTCGCGGGGTCGAGCAGGACTTGATACTGCATGGTGGTGCCGCCGAAGCCGGAATCGTCGGCGACGCCGGGCACGCTGCGGTAGGCGCGCTCGATGATCCAGTCTTCGAAAGTGTGCAGTTCCTGCGGCGAGCGGTCGGGGCTTTCGATGACGTAGCGATAGACCAGGCCGCTGGGGCTGAAGAGCGGCGCCATGCTGGGCGTGACGCCCGTGGGAAGCGTGGCGTCGCCGAGGCGCTGGAAGACGACCTGGCGCGCGAAGTAGGATCGGTGCCTTCGTCGAAAGTCAGGATGACGTCGGAAAGGCCATAGAGAGAGATGGAGCGCATCACTTTCAGGTTCGGCGTGCCGTTCATGGCCAGTTCGAGCGGAAGAGTGGTGAGGCGCTCGACTTCTTCGGCGGCATGGCCGGGCCACTGCGTGATGAACTCGACCATGGGCGGAGAAAGATCGGGATAGGCGTCTACGGGCATGCGCCGGAAGGAATACGCGCCGGCGACCACGATCAGCAGCGTGATCATCAGCACCAGGAACGCTGGCGCAGAGCGAATTGGACAATGCGATGGATCATCTGATTTCTTCCAGCCGCGTCTCCCTTTAATGCTGCAAAGAATTCTTGAACTGCAGAAAAGGCTGCCGTCGCCGACAACGTGCTCGCCTTCCTTTAGGCCGTCGGTAATTTGGGTGCGGCCGGCATGACTGTCGCCCAGTTACCGAGCGGCGCGCGAATTCGTTTTGTTTCACGGCGGACTGAACGTAAACGAAGGGCTGATTTTCCGTGTCGCGGAGAACGGCGGCATCAGGAACCGTCAGAGCGTTGGCGATCGCTCCGGCATGGACGGAGGCGGTGACGTACATATCTTTCTTCAGTTTCTTGCCGGGATTTTCGGTGACGATGCGCGCCTGCAGAGTGCGCGTGGTGGGATCGAGCGCCGGGGCGATGTAGGAAATTCGTCCGTGAAAGGTGTCCGGATAAGCGTCGGTGGTGATTTCGACGGTGTCGCCGGCATGCACGAAAGCGACTTCGCTCTGATAGACATTGACGAGAACCCAAACGGTGCTCATGTCGGAGATGGTGAAGAACTGCGTGGCGCCGGCCTGCAGCAATTGGCCGGGGCCCGACGAGGCGCTCGACAATTTCTCCCGCACGGGAGCGAGGACGGGGATTTGAGAAGTGGTTTTGGGCGGATTTTTCGCGAGCGATTCGGGATCGTTGATGCCCAGGACGCGAAGGGCGTCTTCGCTGGATTGGAGATCGGCCTGGGCCTGGGTGCGGTCGGATTCGGCCTGCTGAAAGTCGGCTTCGGCGATGGCGCCGTGAGCGAAGAGGTCTTGCGCGCGATTGTAGAACTTGTCGGCGAGGAGAAACGCAGTGCGGGCTTTGAGGTAGGCGGAGCGCGCGGCGGAGTAGTCCGGGCTGTTGACAGTGAGCAGCGGCTGGCCCGGCGTACGGTTTCACCAGGGGCGACGAGGATTTCGTGGACGGGCCCGCCGATGGCGGAGAAGACCGGAGTGGTCTTGAAGGCGTTGTAGGCCACTGCGCCGGTGAGGCGCAGAACGCGTGGGAGGGCCGATTTTTCGACGGAGACGATCTGGACGTGCGCCATTTGGTCCTGAGGAACGGTGAAGAGCGAGGCGGTGTCGGCTTTTGTTTCGCTTGCCGAGTAGGAAGTCATATTGGATTCGGGCTTAGCGGCGCCGCAACCCGCGAGCGATGCAACTAGTAAGCCGCGGCTAAGGCAGAGCCGAGAAAATTCATGTCCTGAAACTGGGTTTTAACTTCATGGCAGATTCCTGGTTCCGACGGCTTGGCGCATCTGTTCGAGCGCGGTCATATAACTGGCGAGCGCCTGGCGGTAGGCAAGTTGGTTGGAGCGATAGGTGCGTTCGGCATCCAGAAAATCGAGCAGGCTGGCGGCGCCGCGTTTGTAGGCGTACTCGCTGATGTCGCGGGATTTCTGGCCGCGTCGACGTAGCCACCGCGGTAAAGCTGGATGATCTGATCGTTGGTGCGCAGGGCTTCGTAGGCGTCGACGACGTCGGACATGACTTGCTCGGTGGCCTCGCTGGCGAGTTCTTGCGACTGGGTGATGGCGTAGCGGGTGCGGGCGATTTCGCCCTGATTGCGATCGAAGATGGGGAGCTGGATGTTGAAGAAGAAGGCGCCGGTGTTGGTGGCGGCGACGTGGGAGTAGTTGAAGCTGGCGCCGAGATCGCGCTTGCCGTTGGCTTCGGCGAGCAATTCCTGGCTGCGCGCGGCGATGACACTCTGCTGCGCGGCGAGCAAGTCGGGCCGCGTGCGCATGGCCAGCGTTTTCAGGTCTTCGAGGCCGGCATGGACAGGCTGGTAGTCGAGGTCGCCTTCGACATCAAAATTGTCGGGGACGGACTCGAATCCGACCAATTGGCGGAGCGCGGCGAGGGCTTGGACCTTTGCGAGGATGGCGGCGGAAACATCGGTCTGGAATTGCAGCAATTGCAGTTTGATTTTGAGGAGGTCGCCTTCGCTGATGGCTCCGGCTTTGTAGCGCTCCTCGCTGATGTCGACGGTTTTCTGGAAACTGTCGAGATCCTGCCTGGCAAAATCGATGGTGGACTGGGCGAGGAGGACGGCGACGAACTGTTGCGAAACGTTGAAGGTGAGCTGGCGCTCGTTGTCGGTCACCTGCGAGCGTGAGACGGTGGTTTGATCCTTCGCGGCCTGCAGGCGGTGCTGGCGCTTCTTGCCGCGTTCAAAGGTGTAGCCGAGACCCAAGTCGAACTGCGCGTGAGTTGTTGAGGTAGTCGGCCGTGAACTGGTTGGGTTGAAAGATGGGAAGGAACTGCGCGTCCCAGGAAAGCGTGGGATTGGGGCGAAGATTGGCGGTGGTTTCCTGCGCCTGGTTTTGGAGAATGGTGGAGCGCGCGGCTTGAAGAGCATGATTGTGCTGCAGGGCGAGGCGGATGGCCTCGTCCAGGGTGATACGCATGGCCGGAGTCTGCGGAACGGACGAGGTTGGAGATGCAACCGGAGCAGACGAGGGATCCTGCTGGGCCAGGACGCAGACAGGCAAGGCCAGAAGAGCGGTGGCCCATGCCATTCCTTTCCTCATTTTAGTACTCCTCTAAAGTCCCATGCGATGGGGACGGGTCGATGCAGTTATCGTGGAACGGACGAAATGGAAATAGAGCGGAGAACTACAGAGCGGGAGGCGCGCGAGGAGAGGTTGCGCGCGAAGCTTCTACAGAGAGAGTGAGCGGCGTTGCAAAAACTTCGAGCCGGCCCAAGACGGGAACTACCGCCAACGTCAAAGTCTGAGTTGCAACGGCAGAGCCGGCAGTGGAGCAGAGCTGGCAAGGATGCGACCCAGCGGGCCCGGAGTTTAGATCGGCGCAAAAGTGGAATTGTGCCGCGAGGAAGATAATCCCGAGCAGCAGTGCGCAAAAACGGAGCCTATTGGGCTTAACGGACATCTTAGTACTAAGACGAAGCTTAGGCCTGAATGGTTGCGGGGTCAAGCAACGGGATAGGGTTGGGGTCCACTTTATGCACCGGAGCCACGGGTTGGCAGGTGCTGAGTTCCAGACGAACAGTGACGGCGAGGTGCCATTCGACTGGTGAAAGGAGAGTAACCCCGGCTGTCACGCAGGTTCATGGAGGTGGAGATTGAGGCACATCCAGACTTCGCCGAACTTCCGGATTCGACCGTTCAAATTGACAATAGAGGGTATCCCGTCTGGCTGGCAAAAAGGGCGAAGTGCGCTCGCCAATCCGACTGAGCCCGAAACCTTAAGGAAAGAGCGCATTCATTAGACAGAGTGCCCATAGACCAGGCCATGAAACTAATTAGGAAAGTGAATTTCGGAATGGCGTCCCTCTTCCCCGGCCGCAGCCCAGCGAACTGGAGCATATTGGGCTGGGTGCGGCGAGGGGCGGCCCTTCTTGTAATGCTGGCAGCCGCTGTCCCGGTGTTCGGGCAAGGCACGCGGCCTAGTGCCGAGAAGACGCAGACGGGGTCTATCCACGGGACGATTTCGACGACCCAGGAAAACGCGGCGTCTGACCTCTCTGGCATCAGCGTAAAGCTGGCAGGAGAACCGGCTGATGGGAATCCCGTTAGCGCGGATACCGACGACGCCGGACGCTACGAGTTTAAGAACCTCAAGGCGGGCAGCTACACGATTTCGATCGCCCAATCAGGGTTCAAGCCAGTCACAAAGCGGGTCTCTGTCGCTGCTGGCGAGGCTGTGGTTCAAGACATCAGGCTGGAACTTGAGACGGTCAGCGAAAAGATTGAGGTCCGCGAACAAACTCAGGCGATCTCGACGGAGAGCGTTTCCAATCCACAGGCCACCATAACTCACCGCGATCTGGTTGCCCTGCCTACGCCCGAGGAAAAGATCCGGGAAGTAATTCCTATTACTCCAGGAGTGGTAAAAACGCAGGACGGAAAACTCACGTTCAAGGGCGCCGACGAAAACCAGAGCCTCTTTCTAGTGAATTCCGCGCAGACGGCCGATCCAGTGACCGGAAGCTTTTCCATTGCAGTACCCACGGATGCGGTGCAATCGTTCGCAGTCTACAAAACGCCTTATAACGCGGGGCTGGGGAGTTTCTCAGGCGGATTGACAACCATCGAGACGAAGCCGCCGGAAGAGAAATGGAATTTTTATGTAAAGAACATTGTGCCTTCCGTTCTTGGGAAGAACGGCTCGATGGTCGGCATCGCGCAAGCAACGCCTGGCGTCGACTTTGGCGGGCCGCTGATCGAAGGAAAACTTTTTTTCTCGGAAGTCTTTCAGTACGACATGAAGAAGACCACGGTTCGTGGACTGCCATGGCCGGACGACATCTACAAAAAACAAGGCTTTAACTCCTTTACGACTCTCGAGTTCATCGTTTCGCCCAAGCAAATCGTGACTCTCACGGTGAATGCTTTTCCTCTTCGGCACCAGCACATCGATATCAATGCCCTCGTTCCCCAGCCTGCCTCGAACGATTTGAATCAAAAGGGAATCGCAGTACATCTGTCCGACAAATACCAAATGGATTCCGGAGCGATCTTCAGCGTGGTCGCGCAATACACGCGGTTCGACAGCAACGCCCACGGGCAGGGATTGGATGACATGTTGATTTCGCCGCAAGGCTGGGGCGGAAACTTTTTCAATAGGTGGTCCAGAAGAGGAAAGCAACTCCAGCTGCTGCCTACTTATCAATTCGCGCAAAAACACTGGCTGGGGCAGCACGAGATTCACGTCGGCGTAGACGTCAACTATCGTTCGTATTTCGGCGTGAACACGGCCAACCCGATTCACCTCCTTGAGCAGAACGGCTCAACGGCTGAGGAGATCAACTTTCAGCCAGCGGGGCCTCAGATTCCATCCGATACTTCCGTTGCCGAGTTCGTCCAGGATCATTGGATACTAAATCCACACTGGACGGTCGATGCGGGGGCGCGTTTGTCCAGCGAAACCGCTGGATGGTCCGCGGCGTTCGCACCGCGCGCGGGTATCGCCTACACGCCAGATAAAAGCGGCAAGACTGTCATACGAGCAGGGGCGGGCTTGTTCTATAGCATGCTGCCTCTGCTAACAGCCGACTTTGGCGTGAACCCTACTCGTGTGGTGAGCCAGTTTGATTCCACCGGCCAATTGATCGGGCCGCCTGTAACGTACACCAACGCCTACGTGGGCGGGAAGAATCCGCTCAGTACGAACATTTTGCCGCCGGGGCCGGGCACAACGCCGCGCAATTACACGTGGAGTATCGAGGGGGATCGCGAGTTGCGGAGAAACATGGTGTTGCGAGTCGGCTACATCGACAGCCGCACAACTTACCTGTTTGTGGTCAATCCTTTCACTGGTACTGCCCGGCCAGAGTTCCTTTCTGGGCCTCGCGAACACCGGTTCCTCTCACTATCGGGAGATTGAAAGCACGGTGCGCTTCACCGTTCACGAACACCATGAAGTGAACGCCTCCTATATATGGAGCCGCACGCGCGGCGATTTGAATAACCTTTCCGACGTAATGATTCCGTTCTTGCAGCCGGTCATCCGGCCCAACGTCTATGGAATACTGCCTTCCGACGTCCCGAGCCGGATGGTCACCTGGGGAGTGTTTTCCTTACCGAAGAAGTTCACGTTCAGTCCCATCCTCGACGTGCATTCGGGCTACGCCTACTCGAATGTGGATGTGCTGCAAAATTATGTGGGCACTCCAAACGGGCAACGCTTCGCCACGTATCTCTCGCTAGATGTAAAAATCTACCGTGTCTTCCCTGTTCCTTTTCTTGGCGCGAAAAGCGGCAAGATTCACCACTTTCGGCTGGGATTCTATTCGCTCAACGTAACGAATCACGGCAATTTCAACGCCGTGTATAACAACGTGACTGCGCCAAACTTTGGCCAGTTCGTGGGATTCTTGGACCGGCGCGACGGCGCGGTTATCGATTTCATCGATTAAGTCCTCACAAAATATTCGTCCGGTGGTCCTCGGTAATGCCGACTAATTCTATGAAGTCACGGCACTGGTTCCACCGCGTAGCATTGAACGGGCATCCTGCTAGAATAGGAAGCGGAGCGGTACTTCGAAGCAGGTGAGGGAGCGAAAGCTGTTTGAACCAATGACGAATCTCTGAGGAGCCGCGGATAGACAGCCTGTGTGCACGGCCTGTCCCGCTGGAGCGTCTCTGTTGCTGGGTTGGAAGCAGGCGAACGGAGACGGGCGAGCGGGGCAGGAAAGCCTAACGGTTGGCTCGTGGCGCCCACCTAATTCAGAGGTTCACGGCCTAGCTCCCCACGGCCAAGCAGTCCGCTCCGTTTTTTGCATAATCGGGCTCAATGCCTGAGCAGCAGTTCTCTCGGTTTTTCATATCAAGATAGGGAGTGTAAGTGACTGGTGATTGGTGACTAGTGACTGGTCTCAGGAATTGGAGCCAGCTTTCGCTAGCAGCCACGAGTCCTGATCAAGCATGCGCGTACTTTTCATTGGTGACATTGTCGGTTCGCCGGGGCGGCAGATTGTTCGCGAACGGCTGGCGGATATCGTTGCGCAACGGCAGATCGATCTGGTCATTGCTAACGGCGAGAATTCCGCTTCAGGATTTGGCATCACGCCGCGGCTGGCGGAGGAGTTGCTGGCAATGGGGATTGACGTCCTCACCGGCGGGCAACCACAGCTGGGACCGCAAGGAAATTCTCGAGTTCATGCCACACGAACCGCGACTGCTGCGGCCGGCAAACTTTCCGGAAGGAAACGTCGGCAGCGGGCTATATCGTTGGCACGGCCAAAAACGGTGTGAAGTACGCCGTGCTGAACTTGCAGGGGCGCGTTTTTATGACGCCCATCGACGATCCATTTCGCAAAGCCGACAGCGAGCTGTCCAAGTTGACGGAAGACGTGGCGTTCGTTCTGGTCGACATGCACGCGGAGACTACCAGCGAGAAGCTGGCAATGGGGTGGTACCTCGACGGACGCGTCACAGCGATTGTGGGGACACACACGCACGTGGCGACGGCGGACGAACATGTGCTGCCCGGCGGCACGGCATTTATCACGGACGTGGGGATGAGCGGGCCGCACGGCGGGGTGATCGGGATGGACCGCGATGGCATTATCAAGAAGTTTCTGAATGGGTTGCCTGCGCGGTTTGAGGTTGCGTCCGGCGACGTGCAGATGAATTGCGTGTTGATCGAAACGGACGACGGAGGGCCGCGCAATGCCGCCGGCAGACTCCGCGCGAAGTCCATTGAACGCCTCCGTTTCAAGATTGACTGATTGGCGCTCCAAAGAGCTCCGGCGCGGGGCAACCTGAACGCTTCCGCCGTAGTCTGATGACTCAGTACAAAGGGGTTGGAATTAACGTGAGAATATCTTGCGGGGTTGTGTCTGCTGGCGTGCGTCACTAGCGCGGCGTTTGGCCAAGACGAAGGGGATCTCACCGCGGCGAAAAGGCTTCTGCCGGGAGTAGGGCCGGGGCTGCGGGCAATGAAGCGCGGCGCGGACGGAAATTATTATGTCTTGACCGCCCCAGGATCGTCAGCCTCAGTGTTCGACGCAGCCGGAAAACTTTTAAAAAAAGTTCCCGCGTACGAAGCGAGCAAGGGCCCAAGTCCTCAGGCCGCAGAGTTGGCAGGGATAACATTCGGCGAGGACCTGGACGTGGACGCGCAGGGAACCGTATACGTGGCGGACCGCGGCGCAAATGCAATCAAGATCTGGGACACCAAAGGTAATGCTCGCCTAATTAAAGTCAATGCGCCGGTATCGGTGGCGGCGCTTCCGGATGGGGAAATGGCCGTGGCAACCATGCGCGAGTCGCACCTCGTCATCGTATTCGATAAGAATGGGCGGGACGTGCGCGAGTTCGGCGACCCTGAGGCAATTTCCGAACGCCCGGAGTTGAATCGCTTTCTGAATATCGGGATGCTCATGACGGACGGCGGAGGGCATCTTTACTATGGATTTCCTTATCTGCCGGAAGCGACTGTGCGCGAGTTCGACCGGAACGGCTATGGGGGCCAGGACATTCAGTACACGGGAGTGGACGCATGGCCGGCCGCGCAGGCCACTCGCAAGGAGATCGAGCGGCAGGAGAAGCGCGGAGAGCCTCCTGTGTTCAAGCGGATCCTAACAGCCGTCGGCGTGGACCGCGCTAGCGGGGAAGTTTGGATGGCACTCGGCAATAACTTGCTGCACTTCGACAAGGATGGAAACCGGCGAGCAACCTACAAGATTTACACGCCGGAAGGAGCGCGGCTGGATGCGACCACGATTCTTGTCGACAAGGATCATCTACTGATCGGAAGCGATCCGCTGGGCATCTACGAATTCGACCGGCCAGGGAAAAAATCCCAATAATGAGGGAATTATCCTCAGGGTGATTTGGACTGGACCTGTGCAAAGATGTGCGCGGACAGCGAAAATACGTGGGGATTGCCGCAGAAATCGTTGTGCAGCAGAGGAGTTGCACAAAAATTGTGCTTGTGGAAAAGCTGTGAATGGGGTGTGCACCCCAGTGAATCCCTTCGCACACTTTTCGCTTGCTCCAACCGGTCCAATCGGCGACAATCCCGCGCTGTCTCATAGCGGCGGTACGAGGGGCCGACAATTCCAGAAGGGCCGCGCACGGGGCGACACGGGGAAACAAAGCGCTCCAGCACGGGCAAGAATCCCGAAGCCTGAAGAAAGAATCGAATGGGCCTGCTTTCCACAGCTTATTCACATCTGTGGAAATGATAGGGAGAGATTTTCTCTTGCGATGACTACTGCGACGAATTCCTGGGAACGGTTTCTAGAGCGAGTGAAGTCCCGGGTCAGCATAAACACTTACACCACCTGGTTTCAACCCACGAAGCTGCATCGGGCCGAGGGGGAAAACCTCTTTGTGCAGATTCCCAGCACGGTTTTCCGGCAGGTCTTGACGCGGACCTACGGCGAGATCGTCAAAGCAGTATTCCACGAACTTGGGACGCCCAATATGAAAGTGCAGTACGTCTGTACGGAGGAAGAGCCCGTGCCAGCCGCCCCAGCAACTTCTGGCGTGAAACAAGCGAAGCTTGATTTTGAAAGCAGCGATCACCAATTGAATCTGCGTTACAGCTTCGATTCGTTTGTCGTCGGCAAGTCCAACGAGTTTGCGCACGCGGCGGCGCGCGCGGTGGCGGAGCAGCCCTCGAAAGCCTACAACCCGCTGTTTCTCTATGGCGGCGTGGGCATGGGTAAGACGCATTTGATGCATGCCATCGGGCACACCATCAAGAAAGCGTAATCCCGCCATGCGGCTGAGTTACGTGAGCGCGGAGAAATTTACTATCGAAGTGATCAATTCTCTGCGCTTCGACCGCATGACCAGTTTCCGCGACCGCTTTCATACCGTGGATGTTCTGCTCGTGGACGATATCCAGTTTATCGCGGGGAAAGAACGGACACAGGAAGAGTTCTTTCACACATTTAATGCGCTGTACGAGCAGCAGAAGCAAATTGTGATTTCTTCGGATTGCCTGCCGAAAGAAATTAATTCGATCGAGGAGCGGCTGCGCTCGCGGTTTGAATGGGGATTGATCGCGGACATTCAGCCGCCGGATCTGGAAACCAAGATTGCGATTCTCCAGAAAAAGGCTGAGAACGACCGCTTTAGCTTGCCGGACGAAGTGGCGGAATACATTGCGCGTGCGATCAAGTCCAACGTGCGCGAGCTCGAAGGCGCACTGACGCGGCTGATGGCTTATGCGTCCTTGACCGGAGCGACGATTTCGCTGGCGACAGCGCAGCAGGTGCTCCGCAACATCATCGCTTCACAGGAAAAGCGAGTTACCATCGATCTGATTCAGAAGCGCGTGAGCGAACATTACAACATGCGCGAGCAGGATTTGAAGGTGCGCAGCAACACGCGCGCGATTGCATTTCCCCGCCAGGTGGCCATGTACATCGTGAAGCAACTCACTACCGCGTCGTTGCCGGAGATTGGCCGGCAATTTGGCGGCAAGCACCACACGACGGTGTTGCACTCGATCAACAAGATCGAGGAGATGCGGCGGTCAGACAAAGATCTGAACCGCACGATCACGCGGTTGATGGATACGCTGCAGTAACCATCCTCATCGTTAAGAGTGCTAGGCAATTTGATTTGCCCTCATTAGACTCACCACACCCTTCGCCCGAAACATGGCCCATCTCGCAAAAAACGGTGGCCTCTATGGAGCACGTATGGTGGGTGTAAAAGATTTCCGGGTGAAAATTCGCGTGAAGAACTGTTGTGAATAGGTGTTGGAGAAAATATGGAAATCCTGTTGAGTGCGGTGGGAGATATTTTGCGTTGATTGATCGCTTCAGGCGTTGGCAGCGCATTTTCACCATTTCTCACAGTTTGCCACCTGGGACCATCCGAGCTATGCCCGTGGGATAACAGTGGTTGCAGAGCTTTCCACAGTTCCACAGCGCTCATCACAACAACAAGCCTTATAATCTCTAAAAATCAGTTCAACTTCTTGTAGTTGTGACTGTGGTTGTGAAAAACGATGGTCTTGAGGCGGCACTAGTTTGGTACTTGACGGTCAAGATTCCCACGTATTTCCACAGGGTTTCTGCCTGCAGTGGGCTTTATACTTTTGATAAAAGCGAGTACAGTACGACAGCGGTAGAAGAGTGGCGAGGAACCCGAATGAGCGCACCAGGCACCGCACGCGAGGAAGATCAAGCAATGGAATTCAGCGTCACAAAATCAGCGCTGTTGAATGAACTCAATACGACACAAGGTGTCGTTGAGCGCAAAACGACGATCCCTATTCTTTCGAATTTGCTGGTCGAAGCGAAGGGCAGCCAGTTGACGATTACTGCCACGGACCTGGAGCTAAGCGTCCGCACATCCTGTGAAGCGAAGATCAAGAAAGAGGGCGCGGGGACTATCCCGGCGAAAAAACTGCTGGAACTCGTACGCTTGCTGCCCGAGGGCGAGATCAAGGTCAAACTACTCGAGAATCACTGGGTAGAGATCGTCAGCGACAGAAAAAAATACAAGCTCGTGGGTATGGCAAAGGAAAATTTTCCCGCGCTGCCTGTGATGCCCCATACACTGGTCAAGATTCCTGCCGCGGTTATAGAAAGCCTGATCGCCAAGACCAAGTTTGCAATCTCCATGGAGGAGTCGCGCTACACATTGAACGGCGGGTTGTTGATATTGAAGCCGGATACTCTCGCGATGGTGGCCACCGACGGGCACCGCCTGGCGCTTGCGGAGACAGACCAGAAACTCGCCGGCTTGAATGGCGAAGTAAAAGTGCTGATTCCGAAAAAGGCGATGGACGAAGTGGAAAAGCTGGCGAGCGCGGCTGGCTCCGATGCCTCCATCGAGTTCGCCAAGGATGAGAGCCATCTGTTTTTTCAGGTGGGCCACCGGCTTCTGATTTCGCGAATCCTGACCGGGCAATTTCCGAATTACGAAGCGGTGCTTCCGCGCGATAACAACAAAACAGTAGTGCTCGAGCGCGCGGAACTTAGCGATGCGGTTCGGCGCGTATCGCAACTCGCCGATCAGCGTTCACACGCCGTGAAGCTGGCCGTGTCGAAGGAAGGCGTCGAAATCTCCGCTTCAAGCCCTGAATACGGCGAAGCCAAAGAAAATATTGAGAAGGAGTATAAGGGCGACGCCATCAGCATCGGTTTTAATTCGTCTTACATGCTCGATTTTCTTGCCGCCGCCGCCGATGGGCCCGTGAGCATTGAATTGAAAGACGAACAGTCCGCCGGCCAGATGCGTCCGCTGGCCGACGAATCCTACCGCTATCGCTACATCATCATGCCGATGCGTATTTGAAACGGTGCGTCGGAGAGGGCAAGCGCTGCGCATTCCGGCGGCTCTTTTACCAATACCTTATCTATTGTTTGATTTAACTCAAAGAATAATATATGTTCCGAGATGCCGTTTTTGAGGTTCCAGTACGAAACCTCAAACCTGGGCTTCGATGCAAATGCCTTCGCAGAACGCCATTGTTCCACCTGCTCTGATCAGTCAGAAAATCTTCTTTGTACGCGGCAGTCGGGTAATGCTGGACGCCGATCTTGCCCGACTCTATGGTGTTGCGACAAAAAACCTGAACAAAGCCGTGAAGCGAAACGCAAGCCGGTTTCCTTCCGATTTCATGTTCCAACTTTCACCCAAGGAACTGCACAGTTTGGGGTTCCAGTCTGGAACCTCAAAACCGGGGCGAGGAGGTCGTCGCTATGTTCCTTATGCTTTCACGGCGCGAGGTGTGGCGATGCTTTCCAGCGTACTCCGCAGTTCGCGAGCCGTTTAGGTGAACGTCGCGATCATGCGAACCTTCGTGCGGCTTCGCGAAATGCTCACCACACACGAAGAATTGCGCCGAAAAATTGACGCAATGGAGAAGCGCTACGATGCGAGATTTCAGGCCGTTTTTGAGACTATTCGCCAGATGCTGGAAACACCGATTCCAGCGAAAAAGCCGATCGGATTTCATGCAAGACTTGAGTTCTCCAGGAAGTCTCATGGGTCTGCAAAGGCAAGTCTAAATAGCACAAAATAAATACTTTACAGAACATTGGTGACATCTTCTGGCCTTGAGAAAGTCTCCAGGTTCAGGTACACTTTGTTGGCTGTCGATTCGCAGTTCAGTAACCTCCAAATCGGCACGTCGGCCAAGTAAATTCGGCCCAGCCAAATAGCTTCGCGCCAGGAGCTATGGAGCCGGAAACTTGGAGTTAAGAAGTCTTCGCCACGTCTCGCTGCGCGAGATGGGATGGAGCAGGAACCCTACGAGTTCCGGTCGCATGCGATCGGAATCAAAGGGTAAGGCGACGTACGGGGCATTCCGCGAGCACGCCTTTCCTCGCTTCACAAAAGATTGAGCAAAGTTTTTGAGCGCTGAGGCTCACCGCATAGCTCGGGGTCCGTCTTTGCGCGGTAAGAATTTCGTCAGGAGCGTACATGGGCGATAAAGAAGCGGTGACCGGAAAAGCTCCGGGACACCAGTACGACGCGAAGTCAATCAAGGTGCTCGGCGGGCTCGAAGCTGTGCGGCTGCGCCCCGCAATGTACATCGGCTCGACGGGAGACATGGGACTTCACCATCTGGTGTGGGAAGTCGTTGACAATTCCGTCGACGAGGCCATGGCCGGCTACGCAGATGAAATCACTGTTACGGTGCACGCGGATGATTCGGTCACGGTGGTCGATAACGGCCGGGGCATTCCAGTGGATATGCACGCCACGGAAAAACGTCCCGCGGCGGAGGTGGTGCTCACGGTGCTGCACGCCGGCGGAAAATTCGACAGCGATACGTACAAAGTTTCCGGCGGTTTGCATGGCGTCGGCGTTTCCGTTGTCAATGCGCTTTCGGACCGGCTGGAACTGGAAATCTCGCGCGATGGCGCCGTGTGGGAACAGTCCTACGAAAAAGGCAAGCCAACCACGAAACTGAAGCAGACCGGCAAAACGCGAAAGACTGGCACGAGCGTTACGTTTCATCCCGATCCGACCATCTTTGACAAGACGGCGTTCAGTTTCGATACGCTTTCGCAACGATTACGCGAGCTCGCTTTTTTAAACAAAGGGCTCAAAATCACGCTCACGGATGAACGCACGGAGAAAACCGCGGAATTCCGTTTTACGGGCGGCATCGGCGAGTTCGTAAAGCACTTGAACCGCGGCAAGGCCACGCTGCACGATTCGCCGATCTATATTGAAGGGAAGCGCGGCCCGGTGGAGATCGAGATTGCACTGCAGTACAATGATACGTACGGGGAAAATATTTTCGCTTTCGCGAACACCATCAACACAGTGGATGGCGGGACGCACCTTTCCGGTTTTCGTTCCGCGCTGACGCGCACGATCAACAATTTCGCCTCGTCGGCAGGAATGCTGAAAGAACAAAAAGATGAAGTGACCATCACGGGCGACGACGTTCGCGAAGGTCTCGTGGCGGTCGTGTCCGTGCGCCTGCCGCAGCCACAGTTTGAAGGGCAGACCAAGGGCAAGCTGAACAGCGATATCAAGGGCGACGTCGAACAACTCGTCAACGAGAAGCTTGGCGAATGGTTCGACAAGCATTCGACCGTGGCTCGGCGCATCATTTCCAAGTGCATCGATGCGGCGCGCGCCCGCGAAGCTGCGCGCAAAGCCCGCGAACTGACGCGGCGCAAGTCCGCAATGGATTCGAGCGGCTTGCCCGGCAAACTTGCCGATTGCCAGGAGCGCGATCCTTCGCGATGCGAGCTGTTCGTGGTCGAGGGAGAATCGGCCGGCGGCTCGGCGAAAATGGGCCGCGACCGAAAATTTCAAGCGATTTTGCCGCTGAAAGGCAAGATCCTCAACGTTGAAAAAGCCCGTTACGACAAAATGCTGGGGCACGAGGAAATTCGCGCCATCATCACGGCGCTCGGCACGGGCATCGGCAAGGATGATTTCGACGCCAGCAAGCTCCGCTATCACAAAGTGATTCTGATGACCGACGCGGACGTCGATGGCTCGCACATCCGCACTCTGTTGCTGACGTTTTTCTTCCGCCACATGAAGGAGCTGATCGACCGCGGACACATTTACATCGCGCAGCCGCCTTTTTACCGCGTGAAACGCGGCAAAACTGAAAAATATATCCGCGATGAGCGCGAATTCGCGCATGAACTGATGAAGCGTGCCACGGAAGATCACGTCGTGAAGGCGAAAGAAGGCGTATCGCTCGAGGGTGCGGGGCTGACGAAGTTTCTGCTGAATGTGCAGGAGTATGAAGCCGCTGCGGCGAAACTGGGCCGGCGTTTGCGCGAGCACGGTTTGGTGGAATTGCTTGCGGAGAGCGGCCTCGAGAAAAAGACGGATTTCGAGGACAAGAAAGCGCTTGAAAAGCTTTTGAAGGAAATCGAGAAGGCCAAACTCAAGCTCGAAGGCAAAGTCACTTTCGATGAAGAACATAGCCTCTACGAAATTCAATTCGGCCCGCCACACAACCAAAAAGTGAACTGGGCGCTGGCATCGACCGCGGATTACAAACGCCTGCGCGGGTTGGCCAAGCAGATCGACGAGTTCAACAAGCCGCCATTCACCGTGGCGCGCAACGGCGACAAAGTGAGCAAGGAAAACGTGCACGACGTCCTCAATTACGTCGTGGAAGACGCGAAGAAAGATTTCACGATCACGCGATTCAAGGGCCTGGGAGAAATGAATGCCGAGCAGTTGTGGGAAACCACAATGAATGCGGAAACCCGCACGCTGCTTCAGGTAAAACTCGAAGACGCCGTCGCTGCCGAGGATATTTTCACCACGCTAATGGGCGAAAACGTGGAGGCGCGGCGCAAGTTCATCGAGGAAAATGCGCTCGAAGTCGTAAATCTGGATATTTAGCCTTTCCGGCATGATTTACCAATTTGGTTGGACGACATTGCCAGGGCTGCGTGGATTGAGTTGCAGTGGGTTTCGCGCGACACCGACGGATGAGCCGGACAATGAGCGTGGCGTGGCAATTGAGTTTGCGAGTGATGCTGAGCGCGACGACTTTTTGAAGCAACTCGAGGAGCACTTTGCATCGCGGCGCTTTACAAACGCAGCGGACGCGTTCGATTCGGTGAAGGCTTAGGTGTTGGAGTACGCTGGCAAGAGCCAGGGAGAGCGAATTTCATGACCGATGCGAGCCAAATGACTGTGCGGATCCTCAAGCGCAACATGCAAAACCTCTCACAGTCCAAGGACGAGGAGTACGCCTACTGGCAGAGCCGGCCGCCCATCGAGCGCCTGGTGGCCATGCAGGAACTCAGCTTTGCTTTCTTCGAGGAGCGCGACGATGAAGCTGAAATTAGACAGCAATTTTTGCGATCTCCTGTTTGCCTTCCGCGCTTCTAGCGTGAGGTATCTGATAATTGGAGGTTGGGCCGTGAGCATTCATGCCCAGCCTCGTGCTACCCAGGATATGGACATCTTTGTGAGTCCCGATCAGACCAACATTGAAGCGGTGTATGACGCATTGATCAGATTCGGAGCTCCGGTGAAGAACATGGACAAAAGTCAATTTCTGGAGCCAGGCACTTTTTTCCGCATTGGTGCACCGCCGTGTCAAGTAGACATTTTTCCCGGAATTCCGGGAGTGCAGTTTGAGGCGTGCTGGGCAAACCGTGTGGAGGTTCCCCTGGACGCGGAAAACGCCTTATCCGTGAATGTCATCTCGGCAGGGGACTTGATTACTGCAAAAATCGCGAGTGGAAGAGAGCAGGACCTTGCGGATGCGCAGGCCATTAGAAGGGCCCAGCTGCAAAAGCCGAAAGCCTAAGAGTTTGGCGTAAACGTCTGGCGACTCGGGCCTAGTGGCGGCGTGCCCCAAGCCAGCGGAAACTAACGAGGATGTCTAGAATACGGGCGTAGGAGCGAGGGGAAATGGCGGACGAAACAAACAAGTCGATACTGCTGCCGGTCGATATCGAAGCCGAGATGAAGAAGTCTTATCTCGACTACGCAATGAGCGTGATCATCGCGCGCGCGCTGCCGGATGTGCGCGACGGCTTGAAGCCCGTGCAGCGGCGCATTCTCGTGGCCATGAACGACCTCGGCCTAGCCTCGAACCGCGGCTATCGCAAATGCGCCAAGATTTGCGGCGACACTTCCGGCAACTACCATCCGCACGGAGAAGCCGTCATCTATCCCGCGCTGGTGCGCCAGGCGCAGGACTTCAACATGCGTTACCCGTTGATCGACGGGCAGGGGAATTTCGGTTCCGTCGATGGCGATCCGCCGGCGGCCATGCGGTACACGGAAGCGCGTCTTGCGAAGATCAGCGAAGACATTCTCGCCGACCTCGAAAAAGAAACCGTCGATTTCGTTCCCAACTTCGATCAAACGCGCGAAGAACCGTTCGTATTGCCTTCTCGCATTCCGAATTTGCTGGTAAATGGCGCGAGCGGCATCGCCGTCGGCATGGCCACGAACATTCCACCGCACAATCTGCGCGAGATCGTGGAAGCGGCGGTGATACTGCTCGACAAGCCGGACACGCCGCTGAAGGAAATCATGAAGATCGTGCCCGGGCCGGATTTTCCGACCGGCGCGTACATCGCCGGGCGCGAGGGCATCGAGGCCGCGTACAAGACCGGGCGCGGCAGCTTCATGATGCGCGCCAAAGCCGCCATCGAAGAAGTCGGCAAGGACCGCGAAAATATCGTGGTCACCGAAATTCCGTACCAGGTCAACAAATCGAAGATGATCGAACGCATTGCTGAACTGGTGCAGACCAAGAAGATCGAAGGGATCGCCGACGTGCGCGACGAATCTTCCCGCGAAGGCATGCGCGTGGTCATCGAAATCAAGCGCGGGGAAGAATCGCAGCTCATCCTCAACAATCTTTTCAAGCACACGCAGATGCAGGAATCGTTCGGCATGATCCTGCTGGCCATCGTGGGCGGCCAGCCGCGCGAATTGGGCTTGATTCCGCTGATCAAGCTGTTTCTCGAGCACCGGCGCGACGTCGTAATACGCCGCACGCGCTACGAGTTGCGCAAAGCTGAAGAGCGGGAGCACATCCTCGTCGGATATCAGGTTGCTCTCGATCATTTGGACGCCGTCATCCGCATCATCCGCGGTTCCTCGAGCCGCGCCGAAGCCAAGCAGAACTTGCTCAACTATTTTTCCGAGCAAGACGTCACGATCACGGAGAACGGGAAATCCAAGAAGCTCGAAGGCGTCAAACTGGACGGCAGGAAGTACCGAGTCGCCGCGCTCGAAGGCGAAGTCACGCGCTCCGTTTCTGACGGCTTGACTCCCATTCAAGTGGACGCCATTCTCGAGCTGCAACTCCACCGACTGACACAGCTCTCCGTCGACGAAATCCTCAAGGAATTGAAGTCCATCCGCGAACAGATTGCCGAACTGAAGGAAATTCTTTCCAGCGAGAAAAAGCTGAAGCAGGTGATCACCGCGGAGTTGCGGGAAGTTCAGAAGGCTTACGGCGACGACCGGCGGACGCAGATTGTCGACAAGGTCGATGAAATCAAACTCGAAGACCTGATCGCTGATACGGAAATGCTGATCACCGTGAGCCATGCGGGCTACATCAAGCGCACGGCGGCGGACACCTACCGGCATCAGTCGCGCGGCGGCAAGGGCCGCATCGGCGCACGGACGAAGGAAGAGGATTTCGTCGAACATCTCTTCATTGCTTCCGCGCACAGTTACATCCTGCTCTTCACCTCGAAGGGCCGCGTCTACTGGCTCAAGGTGTATGAACTGCCGGAAGCCGCCGCAGCCACGCGGGGCAAGGCGATTTCCAGCCTCGTGAAATTCCAGGAAGACGAAAAGCTGACGGCGCTCGTCGCGGCGCAAAACCTGGAAGAGGAAGGCCGTTTCGTCTTCATGGCCACGAAGAGCGGAACGGTAAAGAAATCGACGCTGACGGAATTTTCCAATCCGCGCTCGACCGGAATCATTGCCATCAATCTCGATGGCAAGGATGAGCTCATTGGCGCCAAGCTCACTGATGGCAAGAAAATGATTTTTCTTGCCAGCCACGAGGGCCAGGCGATCCTTTTCCGCGAGACGGAAGTGCGCCCGATGGGGCGCAATGCCGGCGGCGTAAACGGGATGGACCTCGACAAGGACGACTACGTCGTCAGCATGGACGCAGTCCAGCCGGATTTCGAGATCATCGCCAAAGAGCACAAGACCACCACACAGAATCTCGAAGAACTGGAGAACGAGCAGATCAAGGATTCGCTGGTGACGCTGATGCTCACGGTTGCGGAAAAGGGCTTTGGCAAGCGCACCCCGCTAGCGGAATACCGCATCACATCGCGCGGCGGCAAGGGCGTCGTGAACATGAAGACCACGGACCGCAATGGCTCCGTCGTGGCTACGCTGCAGGTGACGGAAGAGTCCGACGTCATGATCATCACGCACGACGGAAAAGTGATTCGCGTTCACGCGAACGAGATTCGCGAAGCCGGGCGCTCTACTCAAGGAGTGCGCTTGCTGCGCCTCGAGGATGGCGACTCCGTCGCCGCCGCTGCCGTTCTGCAAGAAGAGCAGGAAGATGAAAAGAAATGACGCCGCTGGCCTCGTGTGGATGCGCCCCTACGACTCCAGGAGTTAGTGTTAGAATCCTTTCCCTCATGAAGATCAAGCGACGATTGTTTGTAATCGCACTATTTTTGTCCGCGCCATTTCCGTTCCTTACTCGGGCGGAAACGGCCGGGAAAACCCCCCGCAAAGGGCCAGTACTTCGCCTACGTCGGCACCTACACTTCAAAGACGGCCAGCAAGGGGATTTACGCGTACCGATTTGATGCGGAGAAGGGGCAGCTCACACCGATCGGCGTTGCGGCGGAAACGGCGGATCCTTCTTTCGTGGCTGTCCACCCTAGCGGCAAATATCTTTACGCGGTGAATGAAATCGGGAATTTCAATGGAGCAGTCAGCGGTGCGCTAAGCGCTTTTGCCATTGATGCAAAAACCGGTGCGCTGAAATTTCTGAATCAGGTGCCCACTCGCGGCGCGGGGCCCTGCTACGTTTCACTCGATCAGACGGGCGCCTACGTTCTGGTCGCGAATTATGACAGTGGCAGCATCGCCTCGTTTCCCGTGCATGGTGATGGGAGTCTCGGCACTGCCAGCGGTTTCGTTCAGCACTCCGGCACCGGCCCGAATAAGGAGCGCCAGGAGGGCCCGCACGCTCACTGGATCGGTACTTCGCCCGACAACCACTTCGCGCTTGCCGTCGATTTGGGGCTTGATCAAGTGATCGTCTACGGCTTCGACGACAGCAAAGGGATTTTCACCCCGATGCTTTCCGGTTTTGCGAAAGTGAAACCTGGCTCGGGCCCGCGTCATCTTGCGTTTCATCCCAGCGGAAAATTTGCCTACGTGCTCAGCGAGATGGAATCCTCGGTGACCGTTTTTTCCTATAAGGCCAAGACGGGCTCCTTTTCATCCCTGCAAACCATTTCTGCTCTGCCGAATGATTATTCCGGTCCGAAGGAAGCGGCGGAGATTGCCGTGCATCCCCTGGGAAAATTTCTCTACGCTTCGAACCGCGGCCACGACAGCATCGCGGCATTCGCGATCGATCAAAAGAAGGGAACGCTGAAATCGCTTGGTCAGGTCTTGACCGGCGGCAAAACGCCCCGTCATTTCGCGATCGATCCAACGGGCGCATACCTGCTTGTCGAGAATCAGGAGTCGAACAACATCGTTATCTTTCACATCGATCCCGCAAGCGGCAATCTGACGCCGACCGGCCAAACGGTCGAGGTGCCTTCGCCGGTGTGCCTGACGTTCGTCGGCGCGCAATGAGCCGGGAAAGGAACGGGAGTTGACGCCGCAGGAAGAAATTGAGCTGCTACTCCGCGTCGTGGCCCGCATCGCTCAAACGCAACTGGAAAAAGGGGGATTCATTCCCTTTGGCGCCACGCTGGGGTCGGGCCGGGACGTGCAATTGTTGATACCGAACAGCGCGAAGGGAGAGATGACGATTGAAGTGGTCGACGCCTACTGGAAAAAACAGATGAGCAAGGCTATCCAGACCGGCAAGGTGAACGCACTGTGCACGGTAGCCGATGTGCGCGTCACTGACGGTGATGCGAAACTCGTTCCCGGAGTATTCATTCACATCGAGCACTCCGGCGGGGATTCAGAAGATCTTCTGTACCCTTACACAAAAGACGCAGACTCGAAAGTCACTTTTCTGGAGGTTACGCGAGCAGTAGCGAATCTACAATTCTTCGGCATTTCGGACAAACCTCCACAGCTTTAGGCAGCCTCCTTGATACGCATTCAGAATTCTCGAGCAGACCATCAGTCAAAGCATTCGAATGTGGAATTGCGCGTCATCCGCTGTTGAGGTGCGCCGCAGAGATACTTATCTTCTCCGCTTCCATTTACGTTAAAATCCCGCGTTTACTGTAGTTCCCAGGGAGATGGTCATGATCCGAGCGTCATGGTTCAGACTCATTGTGTATTCCACGTTAGCGGTTGCCCTTGCCGTTCCCGCAGCATGGGCGGATGGCGAGACCGCGCCCGCGCGGGACGCCAAACAGCCTGTGGATGAGGCGTACACGGCGAAAATTCACAAGTACACCACGCAGCCTTTCTTTACATCGCCGCTCGTCGACTATTTGCCTGCTTCAAAGAATGTTCCGACTCCCGAGGCCGTTCTCGGCGACGTGGCCGGAGCACCAGGAATCCTGCCGTATGCGGAAGACGTTTACAAATACATGCGCCTGCTCGAAAAGGCCAGCCCGCGCGTGAAAGTTTTCTCCATTGGCAAGACGGAGGAAGGCCGCGAGATGATCGCTGTGGCGGTCTCTTCGCCGGAAAATCTGAAAAACTTGGAGGAAAACCGTGCGCGGCTGGCGAAGCTTGCCGATCCACGCACGATAAAACTCGACGACTCAGAAGCCGACCGCATCGTCACGCAAGCTGTGCCCGTCTATTACATCACCGGAACGATTCATTCCCCTGAAACCGGAGCGCCCACGGCTTTGATGGAACTGGCGTATCGCTTGGCCGTCGACGAGAGCCCGTACATCCGCGAAATTCGCGACGGCATGATTACGCTGATCACGCCGGTCGTCGAGGTTGACGGCCGCGATCGCATGGTCGATATCTATCACTGGCATCTTTCCCATCCGAAGGAGTTTTATCCACCGCTGATTTACTGGGGCAAGTACGTGGCGCACGACAACAACCGCGACGCCATGGGCATGACCCTCAAGCTCACGGAAAACGTGCTCAACACGTATGTCGGCTGGAATGCCCAGGTGCTGCACGATCTGCACGAATCCGTACCTTATCTTTACGACAACACAGCCGGCGACGGCCCGTTCAACGCCTGGGTCGATCCGATTCTCACCGACGAGTGGGAAATGATTGGCTGGCGCAACGTCTCGGACATGACCAAGTTCGGCATGCCGGGCGTTTTCACGCATGGTGTTTTTGACACGTGGTCGCCGGGCTATTTGATGTTCATCGCCGCGATGCACAACGGCATCAGCCGCCTGTATGAGACATTCGGCAACGGCGGCGCGGACACGCTTGAGCGCACGCTCGACCCAGAAGAGTACGCGCGCACGTGGTACCGGCAAAATCCGCCGCTTGCCAAGGCCCTTTGGTCGCAGCGCGACAACAATAACTATGAACAGACCGGCTTGCTCACCTCGCTGCATTATTTCAACGAAAACAAGCGGCTCTTCCTGAAGAATTTTTATCTCAAGGCAAAACGCTCGGTCACGAAGCCCGGCGCGGAAGGGCCTGCCGCGTATGTTTTGCCTGCCGACGACCCACGGGCGGACTCACAAGCCGAGCTGTTGCGCGTCCTACAAAAGCAAGCGGTTGAAATCTCGCGTGCGACGAGTGCTTTCACAGTGGCGCTCCCCGTCAAGAAATCCGCGAAAGCCAAAAAGGAAAAGGATGAGAAGGAAAAAGAATCGGCTCCCGCTCCAACAACGCGAGAATTTCCCGCCGGCAGTTACATCATCCGCATGGACCAGCCCTACTCGCGCATCGCCGACGCACTCCTCGATTACCAATATTGGAGCCCGGACGATCCGCAGAAAACGCCGTATGACGATACTGGCTGGACGTTTGGCGAACTGTTCGGCGTGCAAGTGGCGCGCGTCATCGATCCGAAGGTCCTTGATGCTCCGATGGAGCGCGTGAAAGAAATTCACGTGCCGGGAGGAGTCAGCGGCGAAGGCACGATCTATGCGATCAATAACAACGCCGAGCCTTCCCTGGCGACGCTGCGATATAAGCTGCGTGACGCTTCGATCGAAGCGGCTGAGGAGCCCTTCGAGAGCGGCGGGAAAAAATTCAGCCGCGGCTCGTTTCTGCTTCGCAATGTAACCCGCGCGCAACTCAATGACGCAGTCTCCGGCCTTGGGTTGCAGGCGATTTCTGTTTCCGCAATGCCTTCCGTCAAGACGCATCCTGTGCGCGCCGCTCGCGTCGCTCTAGTCCACACCTGGCTCAGCACGCAAGCGGAAGGCTGGTGGCGCATCGCGCTCGACAATCTCGGTATTCCGTACGATTACATCAGCACGCAGACCGTCTCCAAAATCAGCGACCTCAACGCGAAGTACGACGTCATTCTGTTTCCGCCCGTCGGCTTTTTCGCAGGCCCGACCCTCGTCATCAACGGATTGCCGAGCGCCTGGGGCAATCCGCTCCCCTGGAAGAACACGCCCGAAACGCCGAACCTCGTCGGCAAGAATGATTCGACGGACGATATGCGCCCCGGACTGGGCTGGGACGGCGTAGCAACATCTCCAATCGTTCGTTCAAAAAGGAGGCGTTCTTCTTACCGCGACGGACACCTCGCGCTTTGCACTTTCCATCGGGCTGGCAGATGGCGTCAGCGTCGGCAACGCCCAGAAAATGAAGATTGTCGGTTCTGTCGTCGGCACGCGGCTAGTTGACGGCGCAAGCCCCATCGCCTACGGCTACGATGAAAAACTCTCCGCCTACTGCGACAACGGACCGATTTTTTCGCTGACCAGCATTTCCGGTGGGCGCGGCTTCCGCCGCTTGGGGGGCCCAATGCGCACGCGTCCCACAGGCCGGGGCACGATGGACGATCCGGATTTTACGGTAGGACGGCCCAGCGTCGAGGCTCCCGAGGAACCCAAATCCGAAATCTGGGAAACTCCGCCGGTGACAGACGAGCAAATGCGCAACAACTTCCGAGTGATTCCTCCCGCGGGTCGCGCGCGCGTCATTTTTCGCTATGCGGATAACAAGGACCTGCTCATTTCCGGACTCGTCGAGGGCGGCGATGAAATCGCGCAGCATCCCTCGGTCGTGGACGTGCCAACGGGGAACGGCCATGTAGTACTTTTTTCCATCAACCCGGTCTATCGCGGCGAAACGCGTGGCACGTATTCACTCGTGCTCAACACCATCCTGAATTTTGACAGCCTCAACGCCGGCCGCAAGCTGGCTGAGAAATAGTGCGCTTTTCATGACGCCACGAGAGGAAATCGATCTTCTGCTTCGCGTGGTGACTCGACTGGCGCAGAAACAATTGGAAAAGGGGGGATTCATTCCGTTTGGCGCTGTCCTAGGTGCGAATCGCGAAGTCCAACTGCTTATGCCCGGAGGCTGGAAGAAAGACTCAACGCGGGACGAGGTGGAAAACTACTGGTACGCCGAACTCAGGAAACACGCTGCAAAAGTCGGTTGCAAATGTGTCTGTTTCTGCGCGGACGTTGGCGTGCCTATTGAATCCGGAGGATACTTGTTGGCCGTAAACGTTTACATCGAGCACCCGCAAGCCGAGGCCGCAAACCTCTTTTACCAGTACAGCCAAAATCCTGGGCCCGATGTCACTTTCGGCCAACCAATAACCGTGAAAACCGACCACCACGTATTCTCGAACCCCCAGAGCCCGACGCCCGAGAGTGCCTAGAGTCAAGGGCACTTGCCATTGAAGAAGTTTGGAGTACAATCCCGGCCAACATGGCAAAGCGTAAAACCAAGAAAAAATCAGCCCGTCCACGCAAATCCCGGCCGGCCAAGACCACCAAGCTCCCTAAGGATGCCGTGACTCTCATTGTCCATCTGCGCCCCCGCGAAGGGCAGGAGACACTCCTGGAGGCCGAACTGCGCGCTCTGGTAGGGCCCACGCGCAAGGAGGACGGCTGTCTGACTTATGACCTGCACCGCTCCGTGGAAGCGCCAAGCGCCTTCCTGCTCCACGAAGTTTGGGCCAGCCGCGAAGCTCATTCCCGCCACACCAACACGCCGCACTTCCTCCGCTGGAACGCACGCAAGGACTCCCTCCTCGCCTCTCGCGACGTCACTTTCTGGAAGCAAGTTATTTGAAAAATTGTTTGAAACCCCGAATCGGGTGTTCAACTTTCCGGCGGCGCCACGTAGTACCCAGGCCGCGCCCGCACCTTCAAGTCTTTCCGATCCACCTGCACTTTGATTTCGTGGTAGCCGAGGTCATTCCCAGCCGTTGGCGCATAGCTGACGGTGTACTGCGCGTGCAATTCGCCGCCGATTTCATCGATCGCCTTTTCAATGGAACGATCCTTGTAGGTGGAGAGGTATGCGCCGCCCGTGGCTGTCGTCGCCACTTCTAGTGGACGGTCTTTCACAGCGCCTTCGATATGCTGCACGGCCCAGATAGCCAAGGCCAGCAAGTCGACACCGCTGTTCCGGTTCTCTTCCGTCGTGGGAGTTTGGATCGTCCCGGGCGGAGGCGGGACCGAGGAAATGCCCGGCGGAGTGATCGGCTGCGGCTGCGTATCTCTTGGCTTCCCGTGCAATTGCGCGCGCGTGGTGGAGAGTCCTACAGTGTAGATCGTCACGTTCGCGAGCTGCGCTTTTCTCAGTACTTCGCCCAGCTTTGCTTCGCTCCCCGCATCCACGGCTTCAGACATAACCAGTAGCACGCGCCGACGCCCAGGGTTTTCCGGTGTTGGCTGCGGTCGGCCGCTCAGCATCTCCACCCCCACGGCCATGGCATCGTAAAGCTTCGATCCGGAAGTTCCCACTTGCAACTGCGAGACGGTGTTCTCGATCGAGTCAGCGTTGGTCGTGAAGTCCTGTAACTTGTCGACGGAATCGTTGAAGCCCACCACAGCGCCTTCGCCCTCCGGCCCCATCACCGTCTGTGTGAAAAGAATCCCGGTCTTGCGGATATCCGGCAGGATCGGCTCGATGCGCGAGCTCGTCTCAATCAGGACGACCACGGAAACAGGATCCCCTCCCAGATCGAAATGCGAAATCTTCTGCTCGATGCCGTTATCGGTGATTCGGAAGTCTTTCGCCTCCAAGTTATGCACCATCTCGCCTTTTGCGTATCGCACCGTCACTGGCATATTCACTAGCGCCACGCGAACTTTCAGCTGCGCCCTGCGCGTCCGGCGGAGCTTTCTGAACCGGCTGGCCGGGCTTTGGCGCAATCGGTCCCTCGGGAGCTTGTGCGCGCAGTGCTCCGACTCCTGCAAGAAGAGCCACGAGCAGCAACGCGCTTTTACCTCTGTTTTGCATCATTTCGTCACCGTGATAGAAAAGCCCAGGCATCCGCAGTGTACTCAATTCGACGCACCCGCGCCGGAAGACGTTGCCGCAAGCGCCCGCGATTCCTACAATGATTGTTTGCATCTTTCGGAGAGAAAAGCCCATGTCCGCAGGACACCTCAAGCTGAAGCCCCAGCACGCGCCAAAAGCGCCACATGAAGATCACAGGTTTCTCGAGAGTACCCCCGCGCGGCCCCTGCGCATCCTGGCGGAGTATCTGCATCCCCTGGTGCAGCTAAAGAGAGAGGGCATTGCCGACACCATCGTTATGTTTGGCTCCGCGCGGATCGAATCTCACGAAACGGCGCTGGCGCGCGTTACGCGGCTGAAAAGAGAAAACGTCAGAAAGCTTTCCTCAGCCGCGCAGACCAGACACCGCGGCGAAGTGCGCCACGCCAAGAGTCTCCTCGAAATGTCTCGCTATTACGAGGAAGCGCGCGCAACTCTCCCACAAAATTACTTCCTGGGCGCTGACGCTTGGACCCCGGCCGCGCCGCTTCGTCATTTGCTCCGGCGGGGGCCCGGGCATCATGGAAGCCGCCAATCGCGGCGCCATCGAAGCCGGCGGCAAATCCATAGGCCTTTCGATCGAACTGCCCCACGAGCAGTTCGCCAACGCCTACATCAGTCCCGAGCTAAGCTTCAATTTTCATTATTTCTTCATGCGCAAACTTTGGTTCGCGCAAATTGCCAAAGCCCTCGTCGTTTTTCCCGGCGGCTTCGGCACGATGGACGAGCTTTGGGAAATGCTCACGCTGCTGCAAACAGGAAAGCTCCCCAAACACAACATTATCCTCATCTATGGCCGCAGGTATTGGGACAAGATTCTCAATTGGAAAGCCATGGTCAACTGGGGCACGATCAACGAAGAAGAGTACAAGATGCTGCAATTCGCCGACAGCGTGGACGAAGCTTTCGACCACATCCGCGCCGGCCTCGAGAAGTACCACATGGAAGTCGATCCCTTTTTGCAGGCCTACTGAGCGTACCACCTTGTAAGCACCTCTCCTCCTCTGCCGACGCAACATTTGTGAGGCGTGAGTGTTTCATGAACATGGGCGCAACCCGAGAGCAGTCCTGGCGACGCCCGGGAGGACGCGATGTTTACGAATATTTTGAAGTCCATGTTCGGCAAGGCAGCAATAGCTACGGCTGTATTGGGTGGTGCTCTGCTTTTCGCTGGCGCGCCCAACGCACAAGCGAATGAACGGGCTCGCATCGTTCGCTACGATAATTTCAGGGTTCACGAAGCTGTCGTCCATCGCGGTTTTTACAGCCCGCGTGCCAATTACTGGCGCATCGAGCGGCGCGAAGCATTTGCCCGCGGCTACTACGACCGGTTCGGCTGCTGGCACCGCTACTAAGTTTTGACCGAGAATCGCAAAATAAAAACGGGACGCAAATCATTGCGCCCCGTTTCCATTTTCAGCTCTTTTCTAATTTCAATCGTCAAACGAATTAATTCTTCGCAGCGGCAGCCAATTCGTCAGAGAAGACAGCTTCAAATCGCCGCTCTTCGTCCTGGTCGTGCAGCAGCACCACCGGAACCACGCGCAACGATCTCTTGCAGGAATGGCACTGTGTCACTTCGCCCTGCAAATCCTGCAGAAAGCCGTCCGTGAAGCGATATAGCGTCCGCTCGCGTCTGGCATTTTTCTCGTCCCGCGCACCGCAGTACGGACAGACAAACTCGACCTTGTCCTGCTGCGGATCGCGGTCTAGAGCAGCCCAACCCGTGCGGCGCACGCCAATTGTCTCGACATTACGCCCATCCATCGGGATAACCCTCCTTCAGATCCACGTCCACAAGCATGGGATGCGCGCGAGGCGCATTTCCGATTCATCGAAATAAGCGCTCTATAATCAATAAGATGCAGCTGCCTCTCGGCACTCCGGCATCCGTTCCACGTCGTCCATTTGCGATACCGCTTCACAATCCTCGGAAAAATCGCTGGAAGTAGGGCTTTTTACGGAGGCTACGCTTGGGAAGCTGGAGCCCGCATGATATCCGAAAACGGGCAATTCGTGGTCGACGATGTTCGCATTTTCGATCGGTTTCCTGCCGAGGGTCCCTCTCATTTGCTCTCTGCCTCTTTCACCAGCTGCGACGGTTCGCACTGGACTGGCCGCCACGAACTAGCGTCCAGTCAATTCGGGCCGCCCTCCTCCTGACGGCGGGCGACCTCAACTCCTGACTAACGCCGTTACCAGACATCGCTGCAAAAAAGGCGGGACGCGCCGGGTAGCCGGGGCCGTCCCGCTGGTACATAAATTCGAATCGCCGCTCAAATCAGGCTTTGGCCGCTGATGCGGCCTGACCGCGCATCTGTTGCATGAATTGCCGCATCGCGGCGATATGACCCGGGTTGCGGTGTTCCGACCACGCCTCATAGCGCTTGGCCGCCTCTTCGAGGTGGACAAGGACCTGCTTGTTGACAAAACGCTCGCGAAACGTCGGAACGACAGGTTTAAGTGCCTCCCACACTCCGAAGAACTCGCCGCTGGTCTCAAAGAAAAGATCCTCGTGCAGTAGTCCGTAGTTGAGCAACGCGCAGGCTTGCTCCCAGTAGCCGATCACCATTCCAACATACGCTCCGGTTTCGCTTCCATCGGCGCGATCCGCATAACGTCGTCGATATTATTCACGATGTAGTTTTTGCCGAACCAGTCACGTGCCTGGCGTAATTTGGATTCCCTTCGCAGCTCGTACACTGAAGGTGAAGTTGCGCTTGTTCATGCGTCGGTTTTGATCCCATGAGGCTTTGGTCATTTTCCTTGATTGATGCTCGTGAACCGCGGTGCACGCAGTTCCAGTCTCGGTTTCGCCCGCCTTCACACCACGCCGGCCTTGGCGACTTCCGCGGGGCCGCCCCCATCTTATCTTCGTTTAACGCAGATCAGAATCGACAATTTGGTTTCCCTGAACAATCCAACTTTTCGGAGGTTACCGAGGCGCACGTTGCCCGGACTCCGTTCCCTCCTCAATAGTTATGATTTGTCTTTTCTTAGGAAACGCGAAACAGCGGAGCTGTGAAAAGCCATACTTAAACATGCCTGGTAAACGACTAATCGGGCACTATACACGCACACCTCTCAACACGATTTTTGTCTATGCGCAGAAGTTGGTTCGCGGCGGGATTGGACCGGCGTCTGTATTTTTCCTTGGTTTCGCGCTTGGACCAGGCTGCATAGGCGCGGCCCTGCTCGGCAAACTAACCGACATCACCAGCATCAACTTTGTTTATCGCACCTGCCTGTTGCGCCCTGCGGTAGGCTTCCTGACTGCCTTCCTGCCAATTCTGAGGTCGTCGCGGACCGCTGCGACAAGCTAGCCGCGCGAAACCTTAACAGTGGATTCGATCGCGCCGTCAGGTCACCGTTGGCAGCCGCAATCCATTTCTTAAGTATCGACGTTACCCGCTGTTTGACGTTTTGGAATGCCGGATTCCTGCCGCGAGATTCTCCCACAATAGCCGTTAAGTGGACCTGCAAGTAATCGGCTTCGGTGCAAATTTTTAATTGCGTTCTCACTGGATGCTCCTACAGCGCAAGACTTGTCCCGCGTCTAAAGCAGCTTTCCGCGAATAATAATCCTTCGTCGAAAAAACGCCAGCCTCAGTGGCGCTGCTCTGTGACCGGCTGGGTCGCTACTGACGGCACGGCGGCGTGCAGCCCTCCTCCGAACCCTTGTCTTATTAGTTTGAAGATTGTGCGCCGATTTTCGAGAATCGTTTTCAGCCAAGCGAAGCGGCCCATTTGCGGAAAATAAATTCCACGGAAACACAAGCGCGCGATAAAGATATTGATGCGATAACCCAGCGGCTTGTGGTTCAGTGAATCCACCGCCTTTTCGATCGCCTCCGGACTGTAAGAGCTGGCCCACCCAATGCGTACCTCACTATGAGCCTCGTCGATGCTCATCTTCAGCGGCGTATGAGCCATCGCAAAGGGTATGAACTCTTGCCAGTGTTTAGGACGGGTAAGCCGCCCCGCGGCCTCCAGCCTTTTGTACAGCGGTGTCGCAGGCAGTGGTGTCATCAAGCCAAAAATCGGCAGGCCCGGCGGCCAAGTGCGAATTTCCTTCAGCGTTCGCTCGGCCACCCCCGGAGTGTCGTTATCCATGCCAAAAATAAAAGACGTGATAGCAAAAACGTTGCGCCGCGCAAGTCGATCGAGCACCACGGCATATTCGCCCGGCTTGTTGAAACCCTTTTTCACGTCGGCAAGGTTGGCCGGATCGATGGATTCCATTCCGATGAAGATCCACTTGCCGCCCGCCGCCGCGATCAGATCGACGAGTTCTTCATCACGAAGGAGATTGGCGCTGATCTGCGCGACCCAATGCACTTGCGCGTTAGCCGCAATGATGTCTCGCAACAATGATTTTGTGCGTTTTACGTTGATGGCAAAATTGTCATCGATAAAAAACACGGCAATCTGGCCGCCTTCCTCCTTCGCTCGTGCTTTCAGCAGCAGGAGTTCGTTCACCACGCTTTCATTGGTGCGAAAGCGGATGGAGTCGCCAAAAAATCCCGTCACCGTGCAAAACTCGCATCCGTAAGGGCAGCCGCGTCCTGACTCCACCGGAATGATTCGAAACGTCCCCCAACCCCCTCCCACGCGTTTCAACAGCGGATGCCATTCCCGGCAGCAAATTGAATTGTTCCAGCTTGATCTTGTCCCAAGGAATCTGCGGATACGGCTGCAACGATGGTTTCCGCTCCTGGCCAAAGTCGTCCACGGGCGCGTAGACATCCTTGAGGGACCGCGCGCGGCATCTTCCACGATTCTGGGCCATGTCTCATCAGCTTCGCCAAGGCAACCGCGTCGGCATGGCGCGAGCCGCCGTCACGCCCGAGCGCCTCATCGGCCATTTCCGTGACATGAGGGCCGCCCATCACGACCGGTACTCCCACGGCCCGCACCGCGTCCGCCATGCGATAGGCCTTGGCGATCATCCTGGTCATCGCGCCGATGCCGACCAGTCCGATATTTTGTTCTCTCACATAGCGCGCGATGGCTTCTTCATCCATGGGCTGCGCGTTGCCATCGATCAGCACGACTTCGTGACCAGGCGGAGTCAGTGCCTGGAGAAGAAACATCCAAAGATGCGGCATGAAATTCGTGTGACCCCATTATCGGGGTTGTAAAGCAAGATCCGCATTTGTTCTTCTCCATTTACACGCCGATACTTCGTTGCTAAACAGGACGAGCGACGATCTCAAGGTTCGTTGTCTAGGGGCCGCAGGGAGGACCAACAAAGTGGCCTTGAACATACCACGTTCTTCACTCTTCATGGGGTGAGTCAGGCGATTCAAGCAACAGCCTTTGGCACCAGCAATCAGGATCGTGTCCGATAACCCAATCGTGAAAGGGGGTGGAAGGGACCATCGGGATGGTCTGGAATCACTTGGACGATTAAC
>CAVOPQ010000022.1:0-69974 GCA_963698145.1 uncultured Acidobacteriota bacterium
GTACCGGCTTTGCATGCTCAAAGCCCTGCGGCTTGCCGTACTTGCGTCAGGCTACCGTGCGCCCAGTTCCAATACATGCCCAGCAACGAGGCCGCGTTCCAACCCCACATGAACAAGCGCATTTCGGTGGGTCTATAGGAGCGATTCTTCCAAATCAGCATCGCGTCGAGCAGAAACCAAGCCGCTCCAAACCCGAGAAATCCAGCGATCACCAAGTCGCCGAAAAAAACGTAAACCAGCGCGGTCTCGACACACAGGAATGCCGCGATCAGCAGCTTGGAAGGCACCCGACCGATCAACGTTGCCGTGGTGCGCCGTCCGCTCAACCGGTCCGGCTCTATATCCATCACCTCGCCAAAGATATGCGAGTGCATCGCAAACAGTGCTCCGAACAGAAAGATTTGCCACGGAAGCTGATGCACTCCATTCAGCCAGCTGCTTAGCACGAAAATTAGTAGATAGCTCGCTTGGATGAGCACGTCAAAGGGAGGATGGCTCTTCCATCCGAAGCGCGGCGCATTGTAGAGAACGACGGCCAGCAGCAGCGCCGCGAACCAAAACAAAATGCGCGGCCCTGTCAGCACAAAGAAGACAACCAGAAAAGGAACCTGAATGGCCCCGATTTTCCATCGTAACGCGGCGAGCTGGTCCGCCGCGCCCAGCGAGCCGAACAAAAAGGTTCCTTTGCGCGGGTTGAGACGGTCCGCTTCGGCGTCCACGATATCGTTCACGCCGTACAATAGAAATCCCAACGGAAACAATACGTAGAGAAGCCCCAGCCAAACTGTTCGCGAATGCAGAAAGTCCGCGTGCCCGAGCGGCATAAGGTAAAACATCGCAGTCGTGCTCCAGAGCCCCGGCCGAGAGACCTGAAGAAGAAAAATCAGCTCAGAAGCCCGAGCGCTCTTCTCCTTCAAAGCTACACGGTCGGCATTCAGCGCTGGCAAGCCTGGTTGCAAATTCGCGACTCCCTGTTTTTGTAAAGTGCAAAAATCGTTGCCGAGAACCACGAGGTAGTATCTCAACCAGAAGACTATAGAAAAGGGATTCCTCCCAGTGCGCTTTTCGCACCAAGCTACCAAACGGGTACGAGCGCGCGAATACGAAAATAATCCGCCCTTCTGCCCGCCTGGCCGTCACCTGCAGCCGGCATAGGTCGGTTTCCAGTTACCCGACTAATCGGGAGCTCTCAAACACCACTGGCCGGACTGCCAGAATGGCGCCTATTTTTGGCCGTTTTGATTGACGACTGTAGACGTTGTTTGCAGTGGTGTCTTATGAATGGATTGAATGACACGGTTAATTTCCGCCTGAGAAATCACAGGGGCTCCTACCTTCTGGATGAATATAACGTCAATGCCGCCGTCGTTGGAGAACAGCTCTAATGTGATTCTTGGCGGATGCATCTGCGGGTTCTCAAATTGAAATCCTTTGAAATCCCGTATTCGAATAGAGAAAATGCCCGACGCCGCCTTGGGCATAGAAATTGCCTTTATCAAGAGAAGTACCTGTCCGGATATAGCCTGCCTTCGAGAAATGAATGGCGTTATTTCCGAAGGCGTAAGCTCAAGCATTTTTTTGTGGAAAGCGTAATCCGATTCTAGGGCATCTTCGCCATAGAGCTGTTTCAAATCGTGCGGGTCAAGGTTGCCAGTCTTTATAACTTCGTTGATAAAAGTTTTCGGCGGAAATGTTGAAAACCAGAAAGCATTTCCAGAGCGAAAATAGCTTACGTGAACTGTCCCAAAGGTCTTGTCTTTTTCCTCATCCAGATCATCCGAGGGAAGCTCAAATTCGTATCCGAAATAAGAGGCAGTCCTGTGCGGCGCGCTGGAAATCGATAAATCCGTAAGAGGGACGGGTGTCTTTGCTACATCAGGAAGCTCCCGGAACTGATAACGGACCATCAGTGCGCTGGTGGTTTGGACTCCAAAGAACCACAGATACACTCCACCAACAAAAACAATAGTCCCAGCCCATATAAGGATGCGCTTCCACCTGGACATGAGTTCCCTCCACGGCGAGACTTGCGGAAAAGACATCTGCAAATTCTGAGTGTATAGCCCACTATGCGAGCTCGGGACCTGACACATCGGTCAGGTGTGTCGGACCAGCAACCGACCGCAAAATGAATAGTAAATGCCTGACTAACGCGCCAATCGGAAACTGACCCACCTTCCCGCTACCTCACCAGTTGTACTATGCAACGCCTGTGGTACCCTCTTGCGCCAGAATGTTCGGGTCTCTTGTTTCTTATCTTTGTCGATCCCGAGCCGCCACTTCTTTCAAAGGAGACCTTCCGTGAAACTTCATCCCAGAAGCACCGCGCTCTTGGCTGTCGCATTCTGCGCGGCGCTGGCCGCTTGCCAGGAACCGTACCATCAGAAAGAGGAGCAATACTATTTGATCTCCGCGAATATCAACTTGCCGTACTGGCAGGAAGCCGAAGCGGGTTTGCGAGACGCTGCTACAGTCTTAGGCGTCAAGGCGGAGATGGATGGCCCGGCCACTTTCTCGCCCAAGGAGGAGCTGGACGCCTTTCAAAAGGCTGCTGCCCTGCATCCCGCGGGGATTCTTGTATCCGTCACGAACCAGGAGCTTCTCAAACCCGCGATTGACGCTGCGGTCTCGCAAGGCATTCCAGTTATTTGCATCGATGCGGATGCACCCGATTCGCATCGGATTCTTTTCGTCGGAACTGACAACTTCCGCGCCGGTCAGGAAAGCGGGAAGCGCATGGCGGACATTCTCAGGGGCCAGGGGCAGATCGTCATCGTCACCGTACCGGGTCAGTTGAACATGGACGAGCGCGTGCGCGGAGTGAATGAGGCGCTGAAGAAATATCCCGGCATCAAGATCGTTCAGACCATCGACGACAAAGGAGATCCCCGCAACGCCAACGACGGAATTTCAGCAATCCTCGCAAAAAAGCAAAAGGTCGATGGCGTGATTTGTTTGGAAGCTTCAGGTGGCTCGGGTACCGCGGAAGCCCTGCACCGCCTGGACCTTACCGGCAAGGTCGCCATCGTTTCGTTCGACAAAGATCCCGGAGACGCTCGATGGGATTGAAAAAGGATGGATTAACGCCACAATCGTGCAGAAGCCGTACATCATGGCCTATTACGGCCTGAAGTATGCCGACGACCTCCACCACAACGCCGTGCACGAGTTCAAAGACTGGCGCACCGCGCCCGCGGCTCCTTTGCCGGCTTGGGTCGACACTGGAACAGCTACCGTGGACAAGAGCAATCTTGCCTCGTTCCGGGAGGCTCTCGCGTCCCACCCGAAACCCCTTTAACACCCTTCAGACTTTAAAGAATGTGCCAGTGATCCGGGCTGGGGTGTCTGGGGCTACGCCCAGCCGAACGATGCGAAAGCTGTGATCGAGGCGCAGCCTAGCGCCACGCCCAGAACCATTCCCGCCAGCACGTCGCTTAGGAAATGCATTCCCAGCACAATGCGGGAAACGGCGATGCTGATGGCGAGAAAGAAAAGCGGCCCCTCCAGCGATGGATAGAAATAGCTCACAACCAGCGCAATGGAGAAAGCCGTCATCGTGTGCCCGGAGGGAAATGAAAACCGGTCCGGAGGCAGAACTTTCGACCAACAATGCGGCTCCAATTGGCACGGTCGCGGCCGCTGGCTGAGTCTCTTCAATGCTTTAAAGACGAAAATGCCAAGCACGGCGGAGCTTCCCGCCGCCCCGATTGCGGAGAATCGTTGAGGGCCGCCGTCGATAAGCAGCATGATTCCAAGCCCATACCAAAGCCAGCCATCACCCATCCTGGTGGCCAGGATCATCCACAATCGCACCCACCGCGGGGCCCGCCAACGATTCATGCGGCGCATCACCCGGTAATCGCGCCGTTCGATGAACCCCCATAGAGTGCGTGCTACGGTCATGCTCTTAGCCCATCTAGCCCCAGTTTGCCTCGAGGCTGGAATCCATATCCCAAAACATGCGTTGGCCCTTCTCCCTGCCTTCCAAGGCCTCCGGCCACTTCCGGCAAAACTGAATCTCGTTCTGCCAATGCACCGCTGTGAATGCGGGGACCAACAGCGACAGCGGCATAAGCCCCAATGTCCACCGTTTTTCCATCCACAAGGACCACACGATACGAAAGACGTCCGCAGTCAACTTCGCATAACTGCCATGCGCGCCATGGACTTGCCCGAGGCCAGCTCGCAGCCCGGCAAAGAATTCATCGGCCGTGCGCGCTAGCGGGACTTCCGTGAACGTGCGTCCAACTCCTGCCAGCGTGTGCGAGTCGCTCCCGCCAACACTGATCTTTCCGAGCCGGGTTGCCAGCCGAGCAGCGTTCTCGTTGGCCTGATTCCACATCTGGCCGTTACGCGTCTCAAATGCCGGAACATAAGAGGCCAGCCAGCAAAAGTCTTCTTCGCTTCGTCGCCCCGTCAAACCAGAGAAAACGATGGTTCACGCTAAAAAATAGTTTTCGCTCCGTGAGGAACATCATCAGCGAAATGAAGTCCTTACGGCGCCTTTGGATCTCCATGTGGTCGCGTTCGGTGATTCCATAAACTCCCAGGTGTATCTCGGTTCCGCTGGGCATCTGCACGGTCGCTTCCTCACTTAGGAAAAAATCGGGGTATTTTCGGAGGGCCTCCCCGGCTTCGATGGAGTCATGGTCGGTGAGTGTCACGATAGACATCCCAAGCCGCTTGAGCTGGGTGTAAACTTCCTCGGGTTGGTTGTACGACTCGCGACAGATCTGGCCAAAAATGGGAGTGTTGCACATGCCTGATGCAATCGAGTGAACGTGAAGATCGCAGCGCATGGGACTATTGTCAGTCTGGGATATGAACAGGCCATGAAGAGGTCGCTAATTGTAGGTGAATGTGCCCATGAAACTCATTGAGCACATTGGACTTCCTAAGTTATCCACATGGCATGGAGTTTGCTCCCCTCGGCGAGGATTTGGCGTATGGCACAATCAAAACCATGAAGAAGATTCACGTCGTCTTCCACGATGGCGGAGGCGGACACCGTAACGCCGCTGTCGCACTCCAAACGATTGCGGCTCACCAGGGGCGGCCTTGGCAGGTGGAGCTCGTGCAATTCCAGGATTTGACCGACCGGCTGGACATACTTCGCAAGCTCACCGGCATTCGCATCCAGCAGCAATACAACATCATGTTGCAGAACGGCTGGACGCTCGGCAGTAAGTATCTCCTTCGCGTCCTGCAACTTACGATTCGCCTCTTCCACCGCCCACTGGTGCGCCTGCTCGCGGAGTTCTGGCGCGCGCACCCGGCGGATCTACTCATCTCCGTGATTCCTCATTTTAATCGCGAGATTTGCGAAAGCTGGAACGCTGTTTATCCTGGCCGGCCGTTTGTAACACTCATCACCGACCTGGCCGATTTTCCCCCTCGGTTCTGGATCGAGCCGCTCAAGGATCAGTACGTCATCGCCGGCACGCAGCGTGCCGTCGAGCAAGCGCGCGCCTTCGGACACGACGAAGCCCATATTTATCAAGCATCTGGAATGATCCTGCGTCCTGACTTTTACGCGGAGCGACATGAAGATCCGGCCGTGCTTCGCAAGGAAATAGGTTTGCAGCCCGATTTGCCGACCGCCATTGTCCTCTTCGGCGGGTTTGGCTCCAAGGTAATGTACTATTTAACGCACCGGTTAAATACGGCTGGTCTCCCCCTCCAGCTCATTCTGATTTGCGGGCGCAACGAAGAGCTGGTGGCTAAGTTGCGCGTCCCAAAATGGAAAATACCCGTGCATGTGGTCGGTTTTACAAACGAAGTTCACAAGCTCATGCGCGCCGCGGACTTCTTAATTGGCAAGCCGGGCCCTGGAAGCATCGCGGAGGCGATGGCGCGCAAGCTCCCGGTGTTGATCGAATGCAACGCCTGGACTTTGCCTCAGGAGCGCTACAACGCGGAATGGGTGACGGAGAAACGCGTCGGCATTGTGGTGAAAAGTTTTCGCGAAGTTGCTGACGGAGTTCGGCAGATCCTGGAACCGGCAAATCTGGCGGAATTTCGGAAGAATGTCGCGGCACTCAACAACCGCGCCATTTTTGAAATCCCGGAAATGTTGGCAAAGCTCTTGGGGCCGTCGGAGGAAGCCGCAGAGCCGTCCGCCACCACTACACCGATTCAGACAAGCTCTACGGTTTAAGTGTTTGGCGCGGGTTTCGATAGCTGCGCTCTTTCGTTCCGGCCGGGATGCTCAAAACGGGGACCTGCATCGCGATTCTCAATGGGTATGTGCAAGCGCGGCTTTTCGCAGCGCTTCGCCCAATGACGTGAAGAATACTTCGGTATTTCACACATCTTGACGCAACTTCGGTGCGCGCGTGATTCCGCACATCGGCAATAGCAGGTGCCCACCGTTGCGGCTCGCAACTGCCCCGGAGTGTCCGCCGACAGAATTAGTGATCCGCCGATCAAAAAGGCGAGTAGTGGCGTCGTACAGAGCATAAGGTTTTTGCGATGTGGGCGGTTGAGAAGCAGCGAGCGCATGAAGAGATTGTGCTGATGAAGCTCCCCAAAACCGATAGCGCGGAAAGCCTGAAAAATTTGTTACCAGGGTCCTGGAACTCGGTACGAGGAGAAAATCCATGCGGGGAAAGGCTCCGCGTTCCCGATTCAGCTTTGGAACGGTTCCAAACTGAAATCGAGTACGGAATTGGGGCGGTGCGGGCAACCCTCCGCCTTAGACAAGTACTTGTTAATAAGTGACTTGGTGGAAAGTCAATTCAGAGCTGACATTGGCGCGGGCCGTGCATAAGACAGCCGCGTGAGTGCGGTTCAAATGACGAGTTGAGGAGAGCGGCGAGCGAGGGGGAAGGGGCTTGCTCGTCACTTTTCACAATTCGTTCCCACCTGCCTCTGAGAGGGAAGCTAGGATGGATGACCCCACGCGCCGGTGTGAAAACGACACTGGCAACGAATCGCACTCTCCGGGGCCCCCGATCCCAAGCGGGGGCCTCTTCTTTTGCCCGCACATACGTTCGAGTGGGTAGATGTTTCTGAATGCCTCCCGCTGCCCGAACTTATTCCATCCACAAAGCATCGTGCTAAGCGTTCGCTCCTGCCTCCACAGTGCGAGGGGCTGAGCCGCTAAGTGCTTAATTGACTTTGCGCGTGACAGCAATCGTTGCTTGCCCCAGCACATGCGCGATCTGCGTGTCGCGCAGCCGTGAAGCGTCGTACTCAAAAGAAAGGTGCTTCTTGCTTTCATCGAAATGGAAGCGCCGCAGACCATACGTGTTTGAAAACTCGCCAAGCAGCCGCATTTGTTCCTGCGTGAGCGGGGATTGCAATTCGTAAGTAATTTCCACGAGTGTCATGCCCGGATTATACCAGTTCGTGCAAGAATTTAGTTCGAAGCCGCATGTAACCTCAAATCATCTAAAATGGTGCCATGTCCGGACAAAATCCCGCGCCCGATCCTCAAAATTCCGGCCTTCCGATTCTCGCTTCGGCACCGCGAGTGAAGGATCCCGTCTGCGGAATGATGGTGGATCCGCAAAAGCCGGCCGCCAAGTTCGCACACGGCGATAAGATCTATTACTTTTGCTCGCAACGCTGCGCGGAAAGATTTGAAACAGATCCGGAAAAGTCTCTGGCGACTCCCGGCACGGCCGGCATGGAATCCAGTGCAAGCTTCGGCCATGATGCGCACTCCGGCCACGCTGCGACTATTACCGCGCAGCCTTCTGTCGCCACGAAAGACGTACGGTACACCTGCCCGATGCACCCGGAAATTATTCAGATTGGTCCGGGAGCCTGCCCGATTTGCGGTATGGCCCTTGAGCCGATGGACGCCTTTGCGGAAGTAGAAGCCGATCCCGAATACGATTCGATGCTGCGCCGATTCTGGGTCAGCTCCGCTCTGTCTTTGCCCGTGCTGCTGCTTGCCATGTTCGGGGATGTGCTCGAGCTCCCGCTTTCATCAAGCGCCCGCAACTGGATCGAATTCGTTCTCGCGACGCCGGTAGTCTTGTGGGGCGGCTGGCCATTTTTCCAGCGCTTCTGGGCCTCCCTCGTAAATCGCAGCCCCAACATGTTCACGCTCATCGCCTTGGGCACCGGCGCCGCATATCTCGATAGCGTTGCGGCGACCCTCGTTCCGCAAATTTTCCCCGCTTCGTTTCGAGACGTGCACGGCGCTGTGTCGACCTATTTTGAAGCCGCGGCTGTCATCACCACTCTTGTATTGCTTGGCCAAGTCCTCGAATTGCGCGCGCGGCGGCAAACCAGCAGCGCGATTCGCTCGCTGCTCAATTTGGCGCCTAAGCAAGCGCACCGGATCGCGCCCGACGGGACAGAAGAAGATGTCGCGCTTGACCTCGTCAAAATGGGCGACCGCTTGCGCGTGCGGCCGGGAGAGAGTGTTCCTGTGGACGGAGTGATCCACGAAGGCGCGAGCGCCGTCGACGAATCCATGGTTACTGGCGAGCCTATGCCCGTCGAAAAATCCGTCGGAGACAAAGTCACCGGCGGCACGCTGAACGCAAGTGGAAGTTTCGTGATGCTCGCCGAACGTGTCGGCAGCGAAACGATTCTTGCGCAAATCGTCAAGCTCGTCAGCGAGGCGCAGCGCAGCCGCGCGCCGATGCAACGCCTGGCAGACAAAGTAGCCAGCTATTTTGTGCCCGCAGTCATCGTGGCTGCTGTGCTGGCGTTCGGCGGCTGGGCGCTCTTTGGTCCTGAGCCGCGTTTTGCTCACGCGCTCATCGCAGCAGTAGCCGTGCTGATCATCGCTTGCCCCTGCGCGCTCGGCCTTGCGACGCCCATGTCCATCATGGTCGCAGTTGGGCGTGGCGCTCACGTTGGCGTCCTCGTTCGAAACGCCGAAGCTCTTGAAACGCTCGCCAAAGTAGACACCCTCGTCGTAGACAAGACCGGAACTCTCACGGAGGGCAAACCGCAACTGGCTGGCGTGGAAGTCTTCGAGGGAACCGGTTATACAAAAGACGCTTTACTGTCCTTGGCTGCGAGCCTGGAGCGTTCGAGCGAGCATCCCTTGGCCCGCGCGATCGTGCGTGCTGCCGAAGAAAAAAAATTGCCCCTCGCCCCAGTCAGCGACTTTCTCGCCACTGCCGGTGGAGGCGTGGAAGCCCGCGTCTTGAACAAACACGTTCTTGCCGGCACCGCCGCGTTTTTGACGGGGCGAGGAATTGAAGTGACCGCGAAAGACCATACCGCTTCCCAAGAGCGAGCGGCCGCAGCAATTACAACTGTCTACCTGGCGGTCGATGGAAAAGTGGCTGGGATGTTTTTCCTGAGCGACAAAATCAAGGATTCGACGCCCCAAGCGATTCGCGCACTGCGCGACGAAGGCATGCGCATCGTGATGTTGACAGGTGACCGTCGAGCGACGGCAGCCAAAGTGGCCGGCGAACTGGGAATCGAAGAGGTCGAAGCCGAAGTGCAGCCGCAACAAAAGGGTGAAATCATAAAACGCCTGCGCGATCAGGGCCGCATCGTGGCCATGGCCGGCGATGGCGTCAACGATGCTCCCGCGCTTGCCGCAGCGCATGTAGGCATCGCCATGGGCACAGGCACCGACGTGGCCATCCAGAACGCCGGAATCACCCTCGTGAAGGGCGACCTTCGCGGCATCGTGCGCGCGCGGAAGCTCAGCCGCGCCGCCATCCGCAACATCAAACAAAATCTGGTTTTTGCTTTTCTTTACAACGCGCTGGGTATCCCCGTCGCGGCTGGCGTTTTCTATCCATTCTTCGGATGGCTTCTCAGCCCCATGATCGCCAGCGCCGCCATGAGCTTCAGCTCCGTCTCCGTCATCGCCAACGCACTGCGTCTGCGCAAAGCTTCGCTGTGAGCAGAGACAAACAGGAATATCTGTCCGACGGCTTCCGTTCAGCTCTTGCCAAGAAGCGAATCGAAATACGCCCGCATTTGCGGCGAATCCCATTTCTGGAATCCAATGATCTTGCGCGCAATCTTGCCTTGCCGGTCGATGATGTACGTTTCGGGGATCATGCTTGTGCCGTAGGATTCGGCGATGGGCGAATGATTATCTTTCGTGTTTGGATCGCGGTACGTTGGGAAACTGACCCCTTGATCGCGGAGAAATTTCTCGTAAACAGCCTGGTCCTCATCGGCAGCAACGCCGAGAACAACGCCGTTGCGCGAAGCAATGTATTTCTGCAGCCGGTTCAGCTCCGGAGTTTCTTCGACACACGGCGGGCACCACGTGCCCCAGAAGTTCAGCACCACAACCTTGCCGCGAAGATCGGAAAGATGCGCGGGCTTTCCGTTGAAATTCAGCGCGAAGTCTTCGGCGCGCTTCCCGGCAACGGACGCTTCGCCATGACGGTAACTCGGCAAGGCGAAAACGACGACGATTCCCAGAAAGGCCGCCAAACCTCCCCACGCTATGAGTTTCGGGCCGATTCTCATCAAATGCTATACTAGCTCATCCGCGCGGGATCGGAAACCGGTCGGTATCCCCTTACTTCACCGTGACCAGCGAAACTCCCAATTCGATGCAGGAGCCAGCCTCTCTGCCGGCTTCGATCACCGCGATTGTCCCGGCAAGAAATGAGGAGTCTGTCATCGCCGCCTGCGTTGAATCGCTGGCCAGGCAGCCGGAAATCGCGGAAATCATCGTCGTAAATGATCAATCAGCCGACAAAACCGAGGAAATCGTCCGCGGGTTGATGCCAAAAATTCCGAATCTACGCCTCCTCGAGACGCAGGATGTTCCGCCCGGCTGGGTTGGCAAAAATAATGCCGTTTTCCTGGGCGCGAAGGAAGCCAAGAGCTCGTGGCTGTTGTTCACGGACGCAGACGCCGAGCTGCTACCCGGCGCGGCCACTCGCGCTTTGCAGATCGCGCAAGAATCAAGCGCGGCGCTGATCTCCTTTTCTCCGGAGCAAGTCACGCAAACGTGGTATGAAAAATCGCTCATTCCCTTCATCTACACCCGGCTATCCAAACATTTCTCCTTCGACGCCGTGAACAACCCCGCCTCGCCTGCCGCGGCCGCGAACGGGCAGTTCTTGATGATCCAGCGCGACGCTTACAATGCTATCGGTGGGCACGCGGCGATTGCCGCAAACGTGCTGGAAGATGTGGCCCTCGCAAGGCGCGCGAAGGCCGCCGGATTTCGCCTGTGGTTCGGCTCAGGGCAGGGAATCGTACGCGTGCGGATGTACCGCTCCTTCAGAGCGATGTGGCAAGGCTGGAAGAAAAATCTCTACTTGCTGGTTGGCGGCAATCCGCGCGCTCTTTTCGGCGAGCTGGAGGCCACTATTCCATGGATTCCGCTTGCTCTAATACTTCTGGGAATAAAGATTCCCATCGCCACATTTTTGGGTGTCTGTTTCCTGTTGTTGCGTCAATTCAACTATGGGGCGGAGTTATCTCGTAACCGATACCCCTACAAATTCATCATCTATTATGTGCCCGCAGTGGCGCTGTACGCGGGTGTGCTTTGGGCTTCGTACCGGAGCCACATGAAGGGTAAGGTCGAATGGAAGGGGCGGGAAGTCGCGGTCACTCTTCCTGGAGCCCCGAGATAATCGAAACATCATGGTTCTCCTGACACGCAAAATCGAGTTCGCCGCCTCTCATCTTTATCACAATCCGGATCTCTCTCCGGAGGAGAATCGCCGCATCTTCGGCAAGTGCAATAACCCGCATGGACACGGACACAACTACACGCTCGAAGTGACCGTCGCCGGAGAACCTGATCCCGTTACTGGGATGGTTTTGGACCTGAAAGATTTGAAAGACATTCTGGATCGCGAAGTGATGCAGCGCATGGATCACCGCTTCTTGAATTACGAGGTTTCCGAGCTCGCCGGTCAAATTCCGACGTGCGAAAACATTGCGCGTGTGATTTGGAACTTGCTCGATCCGCAGATCAAGCAAGGAAGGTTGCACCGCGTGCGGCTCTACGAAACGCCGGATCTCTTTGCGGATTGCTATCGCAACGGCCGAGAAGGGGCTAACGCGTGACGAGTTCGGGTGCACGGAATGACGCGATGAAGATCGAGCTGGGGCGGCGTTATCGCTTTGCTGCCTCGCACCGCTTGCACAATTCGGATCTCAGTGAGGAAGAGAATTACAGTCTCTACGGAAAGTGCAACAATCCGTTCGGACATGGGCACAACTATGTGCTGGAAGTCCTGGTGTCGGGGAAAGTCGATCCGGCCACGGGAATGATTGCGAATCTGGCGGACCTGGACGGCTTTGTGGAACGCGAAGTCCTGGAGCCTTTCGACCACAAGTCACTGAATGAGGATGTCGCGGCGTTTCGCGGCACGGTTCCCACGACGGAAAATCTTTGCATCGAGATCTTTCGGAGGCTGAAACCGTTCTCCAAAGCGAAACTTGAACGAGTGCGCATTCAGGAGACGTCGAACAACAGTTTCGAGTACGCTGGAGACAACCCAGAAGGCTTTGAGAGGTAAAAGTGATGGCTAAACCGACCGAAGAGATCATGCTGAACGATGAGACAGGGCTGGACGCGCGCAGGATTGCGTGCCACGTCCGCGAAATCATTAAATTGATTGGCGAAGACCCAAATCGCGAAGGCCTGCGCAAGACGCCGGAACGCTACGAAAAGGCCCTGAAATTCTTGACCAGTGGTTACCACCAGAACGCGGAAAACATTCTCAATGGAGCGACGTTCAGCGTGGCCTACGACGAAATGGTGGTCGTGAAGGACATCGAATTTTTCAGCCTTTGCGAGCACCATTTGCTGCCCTTTTTTGGCAAGTGCCACGTCGCCTATCTTCCAAATAAGCGCGTCATCGGCCTGAGCAAAGTCGCGCGTCTCGTAAACATGTTCGCTCGCCGTCTGCAGATTCAGGAGCGCCTCACGAGCCAAATCGCCGCGGCCATTCAGGAAAAAATCAGCCCGGAAGGCGTTGGGGTGATCATCGAGGCGCGTCACCTTTGCATGCAAATGCGCGGCGTCGAAAAGCAGCACGGCCAAGCCTTAACCAGCGCTATGCTGGGCGGCTTCCGCCACAATAAGCAGACGCGGGATGAGTTTCTTTCTCTGGTTCGAACGAAAAATTCCTGACGGTGGGACAGACATTCCTGTCTGTCTCCCTCATTCTTCATTTTAATATTTGAGAAAACCAGACAGGCAAGAATGCCTGTCCCGCTTAGCTCTACTTTTTCGCAATCTCCACGGAAGCGCGCGTGGTCTCCCAATCCATCCGCAACGTGCAGCCCCCGCCGTCCTTGTCGAATCCAATCGTAAAGTTCTCAAGACTCGACGGCAACTTGGAGACCTTCATGTCGATACGCGCCAGGTCTTCTCCTGGACCAGCGTATGCCAGCCCCCACTCGCCGGTTTTCTTGCTGATGATCAGCGTCCATTTGTCCTGCTCCGGAATTACAAAGATCGTGTAGCTTCCCGCAGGCACGTCTTTACCGCCGACCTTCAAATCCGTGGTGGTCACGAACGTAGTGGCTTCGTTTGCTCCCGCGCGCCACACCTTGCCGAAGGGGACCAATTCTCCGTAGATTTTGCGGCCTTTCGCTCGCGGGCTTGAGTAATCCACTGTAAGCGTCTTGCCATCCGGCAATGCACATGATGCCGTCGCCGGCGGACTGGGGCGCTTGCTCTTGTCCTGCTGGCCGGAGGCCTGCATGGCCAAGAATGTTAAGGCCAGAGAAAACCCAGCAACCATTGCGATTCGCTTTTGCATTTGTCGTTCTCCTCTCAAAACTTTTACACTCGCTGCAATCATTCAACCTAATTTGGCGTCCGAGCGCAACTTGTATGTGCAGGGAGACCACCCGCAGCATGTGGGAATAAACCCGCCCTCGCGCGATTTGCACCAATCACGAGCCACCAGTCACCAGTCACGTTGCTCCTCCGCCACCCAACTTCCCAATTCCAATCAACCTAATCCGGCTCGCGGCCAGGTTTACATTCCTTTACACTCAAAACAGATTTGTGTTAGCCTGAATGAGTCGAAGAGAAGAGGAAAAATTCAGGGGACGACGGAGAGGGGCACTTGAGCACAGCCAAAGCGGTGTTGATCGAACAATTCCGGCGGGAAGTGAAAGATACTGGCTCACCGGAAGTCCAGATTGCACTTTTGAGCGAGCGGATCAGCTACCTCACAACGCACCTCAAGTCCCACGTAAAAGACCATGCATCCCGGCGCGGCTTGATCATGATGGTCAATAAGCGCCGCCGCCTGCTGGACTATTTGAACCGTCGCGACCCGGATCGGTACCGCGAGATTGTTGAACGCCTTAGCCTGCGCAAGTAACTGCCCTAAATATGATCGTTGTAACGGGCGGAAGCCTCTGCGTTTTCACGAAGTGACAACTTCCACTCGAAGTCTGTCTGCCGACCCCGGTGTCCTCTGGGTCGTCGGTGAAATCATCAGGCCCTCGGCTGCATTTCGGCCGGCGTTTCTCGTGGTGTAGTCCGGATCGCTTTGCTCGTCTCCTATCGTGGTTCTTGCCTCTTTTCTTTTCTGGGGTTATCCAGGCCAGGCTAGCGCCGACCTACTCGAAGCAGGGAATTTGTTTCAAGGCTGAAATTCGGCCATTCACTCCTGCAAGGTTGGCTTTCCTGTGGACGCTCTGAACATGCCCCGTATGAAGCGGGGCCAAAGGAAATGATCAATTATGTCCGAAAATAATCACACTTCAGCACCACACCAGGTTTCCGTTGAAGTCGGGGGACGCGCCCTCATTCTCGAAACTGGAAAGATTGCCAAGCAAGCGAACGGCGCAATTACAGCTCGGTACGGCGATACCGTCGTGCTAACCACGGCTTGCATGTCGCCTACAGCCAACGACCGAGATTTTCTTCCGTTGACCGTCGACTATCGCGAAAATACATATTCCGCTGGGAAAATTCCCGGAGGCTTCTTCAAGCGCGAGGGGCGTCCTTCGGAGAAGGAAATTCTCACTTCGCGCTTGATTGACCGCCCCATGCGCCCGCTATTTCCGGAGTCCTGGCGCAATGAAACGCAAATCGTCGCGATGGTGCTCTCCGCGGACAGCGACAACGACCCCGATGTCATCGCCGTTACTGCCGCTTCCGCTGCCTCTTATTGCTCTGATCTACCGTTTGAGAAGCCCATTGCTTGCGTCCGCGTAGGCTTGCTGGATGGCCAGCTCGTGGCCAATCCGACCGTCGCTGAACAGAAGAAGAGTTTGCTGAACATCGTGATCGCCGGCACTGAGGAAGCCATTGTCATGGTGGAGTCCGGCGCGCTTGAAGTTTCGGAAGAAGCCGTCGTCGATGCCCTGGAATTCGGCCATGCGCAGGTCAAGAGGATTGTCGCAGCCATTAAGGAACTCCACGCGCAGCTCAAGCCGGTCAAGGTTGTCGTCTCGCCGCTCCCGTTCGACCAGTCGATCTACAAAGACCTCGAGAAAAAATATGGCGCGAAGCTTCACGATGCCTTGAATACCGAGAAGCATCCCAAGAAAGAGAGCTATCACCTCGTTGATGAACTGAAGGACGAAATTATTAAGGCCATCCCCGAGGAACCCAAGAAGGAGATGGACGAAAAGCGCACTCTCACCAAGCGCGCCTTCGAGCGCCTTCGCGAGAACATCTTCCGCGATGACGTTCTAAACGCACGGCGCCGTCCTGATGGCCGCGCCTTCGACCAGATTCGTCATATTTCCTGCGAAGTTGGCCTGCTTCCCCGCGTACATGGTTCTGCGCTCTTTACCCGCGGCGAAACGCAGGCGCTCGCCACGCTCACTCTCGGCACCAAGGAGGATATGCAGCGCCTCGACCTGCTCTTCGAGCAGGACCAGTTCAACCGCTTCATGCTGCACTACAACTTCCCGCCGTTCAGCGTCGGCGAAGTGAAATTCCTACGCGGCCCTGGACGCCGTGAAATCGGCCACGGCGCTCTCGCGCAGCGCGCGCTGGTCAATCTGCTTCCTCCCGAGGCGGACTTTCCGTATGCCATGCGTCTCGTTTCGGATATTCTCGAATCGAACGGCTCTTCCTCGATGGCCACCGTTTGCGGCGGTTCGCTCGCTCTCATGGATGCCGGAGTTCCGCTGAAGGCGCCTTGTGCAGGAATTGCGATGGGCCTTGTCGTGGGCGATGACAAGAAGTATTCGATCCTCACGGACATCGCCGGCGCCGAAGACCATTACGGCGACATGGACTTCAAGGTTGCGGGCACTCGTGCCGGTATCACCGCGCTTCAGATGGACATCAAGGTTCTCGGCATCAGTATCGCCATGATGCGCGAAGCTCTCGCGCAAGCAAAAAAGGCTCGACTGCAAATTCTGGACACCATGGAAAAGACGCTCAGCGAAGCTCGGACGGAAATTTCCGCGTACGCTCCGCGCCTCTTCAAGCTGAAGATTCCGCAGGATAAAATCCGCGACCTCATCGGTCCGGGCGGCAAGAAGATCAAGTCGATCATCGAGGCCACCGGCGTCAAGATCGACGTCCTGGAAGATGGCACCGTGCACATTTTCTCGACCAGCGGCGCCGGCGGCGACGCGGCTCTGCAAATGGTTCGCGACGTCACCGCCTCCGCCGAAATCGGCAAAACCTATCTTGGCAAAGTCGTTCGCCTTGCGGAGTTCGGCGCATTCGTTGAGCTCTTCCCGGGTACCGACGGCCTCCTGCACATCAGCGAAATCTCCGAACATCGCATTCGCGACGTTCGCGACGAGCTCAAGCTCGGCGACCAGGTCCTTGTAAAAGTGCTCTCCATCGAAGGCAACAAAGTCCGTCTCTCGCGCAAAGCCCTAATTAAAGAAGCCCGCGAGAAGCAGCAAAAAGCAGCAGCCAGCGGCGGCGGCCATCAGGGCTCAGGCGGAGAAGGCAGCTCCGGCGGCGATTCCGGCGGCCACGAGTAGTCTTGTAGGGACTGATTCTTCCTATCTCGCAAACTGGAAAAGGCCCCCAAAGTGGGGCCTTTTCTATTTTGCATTAATTTTTCGGACTGAAACCAGAGCAGCGAGCCACTATTGCTTGCGGGTTTCAGGTGTATAGTGCGCCTGCAGATAGCGAACGATTTTGGAAGTAACCTCATCCGGTATCGTGGCGCCGAACGCCTTCTTCATTTTCGTCACTTCCGTTTCCCACGCAGCGGCGGGCAGTGGTGGTTGCATGGTGATGTATCGCGTGCTGTGGCACATGCTGCAGTAGCCCTCGACCTCTGCCTTGCCCTCTCCTGCTACAAGCTCAGGCGGATACAGCGGATATGCCTTTCCTCCATATTGTGAGTCAGGCAAGCCCTCGCTCGGGCTGGTCTGCGGAAATTGACCCAACGTCGCCGCTTGATATTGGCCCTTCTGCAGTTCGGCGTACACACCAACTCCCGCCAGCGTCAAGGCAAAGCAAAACACCAAAACAGCTATGGGCACTCTTCTGTTCATCTGCATTTCACCCCTCACCCCGCGATCCCCGCAACGAGCTCCTGCTTTTCGATGCGATTCCATAGATAGCCGCCGGGGTTCCACACCGGCTCATCGGGCTGGGTGTTGCTTTTCTCATCCGTCGCGCGAACCGCCACGGTGTGCTTCCCGGGCGATTTCGGCGTCCACGCCGCTTCCCATGTGCGGAACGAATATGCCCCGTAATCCTCGCCCAGCTTCGCAGCCGACCAACTCTTTCCGCCGTCATCGGAAATTTCCACTCGCGTCACGCGTCCGTATCCGCTGAATGCGATGCCGCGCAACGTGACCGTCATTCCCGCAGGAATCTTCGACGAGCCGTCCGGAGATACCAGGAACGACCGTACCGGCATCTTCGAGATCGGCACCATATTTACTTTTCCTGCTTTCACGTCATCCGGCGTGGTGTTGCCCTTCGGCGTGTCTGGAATGCGGTAGCCCGGTTTCATCCAGAAATTTTCATCCGTCGCGTCAAGGACGCGAATCCAACTGAGGCACTTCATCCAGTAGGTCGCAAAATATCCCGGGACAATCAGCCGCACCGGAAACCCATTGAGCATTGGCAGAGGCTCACCGTTCATCAGGTACGCCACAACGCACTCGTCCAATACCGGGTTGGCAAGGTCCAGGGATTTCAAGAAACTGCTGGACGCCATACCCTTCGGTCCCGATCCAGTTTCGAGTCCCTGAAACTGCACCTGCGCGGAGCCCGTTTTCACGCCTGCCGCATCAAGGAGTTCCCGCAAGCGCACTCCTGTCCACATGGCATTCCCCATCGCGCCGTTGCCCCATTGTCCGCCTGCGACACGCGGCTGGAGACGGCTGCGGCTGTTGCCGGAACACTGATTCACCGCGGCGATCGAAACCGCTTTGAATTTTTGCATTAATTCTGGAAGGCTGAACGCCAGGGACTTAGTGACATTTCCCTCAATCTGCAGCCTCCACTCCTTCAAGTCGACGTTGTTCGGGATGCCATCAAGATGCCACCGCACATAGAACGCGTCGTTTGGAGTAAACGCCGTCGAAAAATAATGCCGCGGCGTCTCGAGTTGCACGGGCCGATCCGTCAACAGCAACAGCGGCGCTTTTTGCGGCTCCGTGACGTAAGGTCCCACGGAATTCCAATGCGGATTTGCTCCCGGTCCCGTGAAGGATTCGATCGCCCCTGTAGATGCCGGCTCCTGAGCCATCGCCGTGTCTGTCCCCATCCATCGGCTCAACGCCAGGCCTCCGCCCGCGGCCCCCAAGGCTTTGAGCAATCCGCGTCGTGAAAGAAATCGTTCTGTAGCATCCATCGTGCCGGCCTCCAACAACGTGCGGACTATCAGCCACACTCGCTCATCGTGTCAACCCACTATTATCTGCATGTCTGTGAATGAAAGTAAGAAGTCCATCTCGTGCTGGATTAAGTGGCCGTCCCATGAATCCGTTCAATGTCGGCGCCCACGCCGCGAAGTTTCTCGACAATGTGCTCATACCCGCGATCGATATGATACACGCGCTCGATCAGCGTTTCCCCGCTCGCGACCAATCCCGCCAGCACCAGCCCCGCGCTCGCGCGCAAATCCGAGGCCTGCACCGTGTCCCGGATAGCGCCGCCGGCCCGCGCACCACGGCTCGCGGCCCTTCGATCGAAATATTAGCGCCCATTCGAATCATCTCGCTTGCATGCAAAAATCGATTCTCAAAAATTGTTTCAGCGATCACCGACGTGCCTTCCGCCTGCGTCGCCAGCGCCATGTATTGCGCCTGCATGTCCGTGGCAAATCCTGGATATTCTTCCGTAGTCATGTCCGCAGCCACGATTTTTTTTCCGCCGCGCACCCGCAAGGTCGTCTTATCCACCGTTTCGATGCACGCGCCCGCCTCTTGCAATTTTGCAAGGACTGCGCCTTGATGCCCCGGCTCGCAATTCGTAATCGTCAAATCGCCGCCGGTAATCGCTCCCGCCACGAGAAAAGTCCCCGTCTCGATCCGGTCCGGAATCACGCTGTGTTCCGTCCCGTGCAATTCCCTTACGCCGCGAATCCGCAATGTCGCCGTGCCGTCACCCTCGATCTGCGCGCCCATTTTCCGCAGCATCACGACAAGGTCGGTCACCTCCGGTTCGCGTGCGCAATTTTCCAAAACTGTTTCGCCATCCGCCAGCGTCGCGGCCATTAAAATATTTTCTGTCCCGGTCACCGTAATCTTTTCAAACATAATGTGCGCGCCCTTCAGCCGCCTTCCCTTCGACCCATTCCCCGGTACTTTCGCCTCGATATATCCGTGCGACGTCGTAATTTCCGCGCCCATCCGTTCCAGCGCCTTCAAATGCAAATCCACCGGCCGCGCTCCAATCGCGCACCCTCCCGGCAACGAGACGCGGGCCATTCCCAGCCGCGCCATCAGCGGCCCTAAGGTCAAGATCGACGCCCGCATCGTCTTTACCAATTCATACGGCGCCTCCGCATGATTCAACTTCGGCGCCTCAATCACATAGTCGCTCGCGGGCACTTCCGTCACGGTGACCTTCGCATCCATGAACGTCAGCAGCTTGCTCATCGTGACTAGGTCGCGCACTTTGGGAATATTGTGGACGGCCACCTTCTCGGCCGTCAGCAAAGCCGCCGCCATCACCGGCAGTGCGGAGTTCTTCGCTCCGCTGATTGCCACCTTCCCCCGCAGCGCCTTTCCTCCCCGAATTAAGAACTTATCCATTCGCTCTTCTCTGTGCTCTCCGTGTCTCCGCGAACTCCGCGTTAATTCTTACTTTTTATTCCTCCAGCGCCCTGCGCAGATCCCCCCGAGCCGCCGTCAATCTTTTCCGAGCCTCTCTCGCATCAACGCCCAGTTTCAGCATGACCAGCCCCACCCTCATATTGTGTCCCGCCGCCCGCAAAGCGTGTTCCGCCGCGGACACACTTTTCCCGCTCGCCTCCGTCAAAATCCTCACGGCCCGCTCATGCAACTTCTCATTTGTCAGCACCGCATCAATCATCAAGTTCTCATATACATGCCCGAGCCTCACCATCACTGCTGTACTAAGCATGTTCAAGACCATCTTCTGCGACGTCCCCGCTTTCAATCTTGTCGACCCGGTCAGCACCTCCGGCCCCACTTCCGTCGCGATGGCAATCCTCGCCAGCCCCGTCAGCGCCATCCGCCGGTTTGAGGCCACTGCCACCGTCAACGCCCCGCGCCTCCGTGCGTAGCTCATCGCTCCCAGGACGTACGGCGTTGTCCCGCTCGCCGCGATTCCCACCACCACGTCTTTCTTCGTCAGCTTCACGCGCCGCAGGTCCCGCTCACCGTTCGCCACCGAGTCTTCCGCGCCTTCCACCGCTCCCGTCACTGCGCGTCTTCCGCCTGCAATAAACGCGCGCATCATTTTCGGAGAAATCCCGAACGTTGGTGGGCACTCGGCCGCATCCAGCACCGCCATCCGGCCGCTCGATCCCGCCCCCACATAAAACAGCCGCCCGCCCCCGCGAATCGCCGCCACGATCGCATCCACCGCGCGCGCAATCGCCGGCAACGCTTGCCCCACCACCTCCGCCACCTTGCGGTCCTCGCGGTTCATCAGCCCCACGATCTCCGCCGTCGTCATGCGGTCCAGGTTCTTCGACCCCGGCAACCGTTGCTCCGTCCTTCTCTCGTCTTTTGTTAGGGAACGCATCGGACAATTATAGCCGCCCCCGCCCCAGCTTCGTTGCCTGGCCGCCAATCGAACACATCGATTGCCGCGTGATCGTTACCCCAATCTCCGCCAGAGCCACAGGCTTCTGCATCTGCATCTTCCTCCCTCATTCTCGACACTTCTAGGCACATTCCCACGCCTTCGCACAAATCTCTACCCCGGGAATCGGCTATCCTAGAAAAGAATTAGCTGCGGCGATTCGTCAATCGAAAAGAGCTGGCTCTCATGTCCATCGACGTTCTCAAGAAGCTCTTTGAACAGCACTTTCACGCGCCGGTCGAACGCGTCCAGCCGCTCCAGGGCGAACTCGGCGGCTCGGGCCGAAAAATTATCCGCCTAAGTGCCGGCCCGCGCACTGCCATCGGCATTCTCTACAACGTCCGCGAAGAAAACGCGGCCTTTCTGGCCTTCTCCAAACATTTTCGCCGCCACGGCCTCCCCGTCCCGGAAATCTACGCCGAAGATCTCGATCACGGCTCTTATCTCGAAGAAGACCTCGGTGACACCACGCTCTTCGAATTTCTCTCGAAAAATCGTCAAGGCGCCACCGTCGCGCCCCAAGTTGTCGAAGCCTATCGCAAGGTCGTCGCTGTCCTGCCGCGCTTTCAAGTCGAAGCCGGCCGCGACCTGGATTACAGCGTCTGCTATCCCATCGCGAGCTTCGATCGCCAGTCCATCTCCTGGGACCTCAACTATTTCAAATATTATTTTTTGCGTCTTGCCGGCATTCCCTTCAATGAACACGCTCTTGAGGACGACTTCAACCGCCTCACCGATTTTCTTCTCAGCGCCCCTCGCGATTATTTTCTCTACCGCGATTTTCAGTCCCGCAACATCATGCTGCGCGACGGTCAACCGTACTTCCTCGACTACCAGGGCGGCCGCAAAGGCGCTCTCCAATACGACATCGCTTCACTCTTGTATGACGCCAAGGCCGATCTTCCTCCCGAACTCCGCCAGCAGCTTTACTTTGACTATCTTCGAGCCCTCGAAAAATTCATTCCCGTCGACCGCGATGCCTTTCTGCACTATTTCTACGCTTACGTGTATGTCCGCATCATGCAGGCGCTCGGCGCTTACGGTTTCCGCGGCTTCTACGAACGCAAAGTCCACTTTCTCCAAAGCGTTCCCTACGCGCTGAAAAACCTTCGCTGGCTTTTGCATCAAACCGAACTGCCCATCCAGCTGCCCACGCTGATGGCCGCGTTCCAAAGCATGCTGGCCTCGGAAAAATTGCAGAGCCTGGCGCACGACGCCGATAAGCTCGTCGTCCGCGTTTTCAGTTTTTCGTTTCACCAGGGCTTGCCGCAGGACGAAACCGGCAACGGCGGAGGCTTTGTTTTCGATGGCCGCAGCCTCCCGAATCCCGGCCGCGAGGAGCGCTTCAAATCGCTCACCGGCCAGGACGCTCCCGTCATCGAGTATCTCAATCAGCAGGACAGCGTCCATCAATTCCTGGCCAGCGTGCTCTCGCTCGTCGACGCCACCATCACGAGCTATCAGCAGCGCGGCTTCAAAAACCTAATGGTGAGCTTCGGCTGCACCGGCGGCCAGCACCGCTCCGTCTATCTCGCTGAGCAATTAGCCAGACGCCTCCGCACCAGAAACGGCCTCGAGGTAGAACTGCGCCACCTGGGCCTCGAGAACCTCCGCAAATGAAAGCCCCTCAATGAAGGCCCCTCGATGAAGGCCATGATCCTCGCGGCCGGACTGGGTACCCGCCTCCGGCCCCTAACCGACACGCGCCCTAAAGCCCTCGTCGAAATCAACGGCCGCAAGCTCCTCGAAATCACCATCTCGCGCTTGCGCGCCTTCGGCGTCACCGAGGTGATCATCAACGTCCATCACTTCGCCGGCATGGTCGAGAGCTATCTCAAATCGAAAAATAAATTCGGCATGCGCATCGAGATCTCCCGCGAAGACAACCTCCTGCTCGACACCGGCGGCGGCCTGAAAAAGGCCGCGTGGTTTTTCCTCGAAGATTCCACTCGCCGCGATTCCAGCAAATCGGACGAGCCCTTCCTCCTCCACAATGTCGACGTAATCAGCAACATCGACCTGGCCGCCATGCTCCAATTCCACAACGAACATCAAGCCTTGGCCACCCTAGCCGTCCAATCCCGCGAATCCGGGCGCCAACTCCTCTTCAACGATCAACTCCAACTCTCCGGCCGCCGCATCAATAACAAAGACACCCTCATTCCGAGCCCTCTCGCCGCCGCCATCCCGTCGCCCAACACCGACATTTCGAGCCCCCACCCCACCGACATTTCGAGCTCCCCCCGCACCGTCATTTCGAGCGAAGCGAGAAATCTCTCTTCTCCGTCAACCGATGCGCGCGCCCCCCACTCGCCACTAGCCACTAGCCACTCGCCACTTCCCCAGTCCAAAGAACCCTCCCCGCTCCTCCCCCTGGCCTTCTCCGGCATCCACGTAATCTCCCCTCGCCTCCTCCCCCAACTCACCGAAACCGGCCCCTTCTCCGTCATTGACTCCTACCTCCGCCTCTCCTCCCAAGGCCAAAAAATTCTAGCCTTCCGCCACGACAACTCCTACTGGCGCGACCTAGGCAAACCCGCCGACCTCGCCCAAGCCGCCCTCGATTTGAAGTAAGACTTATTTGAGCTTCGAGCTATTCCTCACGTTCGGCCAACAAGGAGTCTGTTGCACTCGCCACTCGTTCATTAATTCTCAAGGCACAGTACCGTTGCGATAGGCGCTGTTTGTAATCATCATGGAAGTCTGCCGCCGACAGTTGCAGAAGGTATGACCTAGCAGGAGCGAATCATGCTGATGGCCTACGAAGATGGTGGATTCAAAATCAAAGATACTACGACCGAAGACGCGAGAGTAGACCCGTATCCTATTGGGAGTCTTGATAAAGCCAAGCAGATACTGGCCCGGGCTAATATGGAACGTCCCGCAGCACAGTGGATACTCGAAGGCACGGGACCCTTTCGCGTTCGTGAGAGCCTTTAATGAACAGTACCAGCCCCCATACAACGACGAGACTTCTCGGCCTGTTGTTTCTGTTCATTCCGAGTGCCGTTGCCGCCCAGTCGGCGCCTCCTCGAAAAGATATACCAACGATAGCTAAAGCAGCTTATGGTGCAATCGTAACCGTCATCACTGCAGCAAACGATAAGCCCATAGCACAGGGCACTGGTTTCCTTGTCAGCATGGACGGAGTGATTGTGACGAACTACCACGTCATCAAGGAAGGCAACAAAGCCATCGTTAAGTTTTCTGACGGGACGGTCTTGCCCGTTGATGGTGTCCTGGCAGACGATAAAGTCCGTGATCTCGCCGTTATCAAAATACATGGCAAAACCTTCCGAACGCTCACGCTCGGCAATTCCGACCGCGTTCAAGTAGGCGAGGAAGTCGTTGCAATAGGCAATCCGCTCGGATTGGAGCTTACAGTTTCAAATGGAATTTTGAGTGGGCTTCGATTAGACAAAGAAGCAGGCGGCAAGTTCCTGCAGACCACCGCGCCGATATCTCCAGGTAGCAGCGGCGGGCCTTTGTTCAACATGCGCGGTGAGGTTGTCGGGATCAATACTATGTATCTTGAGGGCGGCGAGAACCTGAACTTTGCTATCCCTGTCAACGACGCGAAACTCTTGCTATCAAATCAATCAGCAAAGCTCCAGGATTTGCCCAACGAGCTTGATTATGCCGCATTACTTTCAAAGTTTAATGAAGAGAGACGCACAGAGCGAGAACTGCAGGACACGATGAACTGGATAAACGACTCTTTCAAAGAAAACCGCGACCCAGTCCGAGATGGGCGGGCTCGCCTTACCTCCGTTGCCTGCCTTTTAGCTGCATTGCCACCTGGCGAAGGACACATCGTGTGGGTCAGAACATTCGTCTCGGCTCCTGATGCTCCTATTTCTGCGGCCGCGCCTTATGAAATTGATGAAGAGTTCAAGCTGCGTGACATCGACCCGGATACCCTTTCCTTTCAGAAGACGCCGTCGGGGCGCTACATGGTTACAGCAAGAACCATAAATGATGAATTAAGAATAGACGACAGGGTTCACAAGGAGAAAACGAATTCAATCACATTCGACCTCGACCCAGACTACGGGCCTAGGTTTATTAAGGCTTTCAAGCGCGCCGTCATCCTCGACGGCGGCAAGCCGCCCTCGAATCCATAAGAAAAGAGGGCGGCGGCCTGGTCGAGGCCTATCCAATCTCAAGCTGGGAGTCGCGCGCTTTCGGAAACGAGTCCACCCATGGCACTGTTTCCATGTTCAAGAAACAGGGATTCAAACTCGCAGCCCGTTTTAGCAGCGCTAGGTTCAGTACCAGCGTGTTGATGCGACGATCCAACTAAAGTGTGGCCCCAAAACCCGCTTGACACGAGGATAGTCCCAAGGTATAGTGGCGATTGGGTAAAAGTGTGATACTTACCCGGGAACGCCAACATCCTTGTTGGCGTTTTTTGCGTTTGGGGGCAAGTTTCTCAGTTTAAAAGCCGAACCCGCAAAGCTGTGCGGAAATCGACTTCTGTCTGGTCCAGCTCGCTGGATCCTGTAAGCCCTTTGGACTCACAACTTTTTATGATGCACGGGAAGAATAACAAAACAAACGATTTATAAATCGTTTAGAATCACATCTTTTGCAGACCCCTACCCCTTAAACCCTTTCGTTTCACATTCTTGCAAAAAAATAGGGGGGCGGGGGTAAGAGGTTCTTTCCGCTCTCGGGGAAAACTCTCTCGGCGACGGCTACTTTGGGACGGTCGCAGAAGCCAATCCTAGCGCCTGCATTACCGCATCGTGCAACGCCGGCCGCACTTCGGCGATTTTGTGATTCTCGCGAGTCGGATTCACGCGGTTCGTCAGAAGCACCACAAAGACTTGGCGGTCGGGATCGATCCAAATCGTAGTCCCGGTGAAACCGGTATGCCCAAAGCTGTGCGGCGAAAAATAGTGCCCGCTGGAGCTGCCCTCGGTTGGCACGACCCAGCCGAGCGTCCGCGTGCCTTTGGCAAGTTCCTGAGGCGCAATGAATTGCGCAATCGTTGCCCGCTTCAAAATTCTCTGGTGAGCGTAAACGCCACCGTTCAGCAGCATCTGGCAAAACGCCGCCAAATCCGGCGCCGTGCTAAATACTCCCGCATGGCCGGAAACGCCGCCGATGGCAAACGCATTTTCGTCGTGGACTTCGCCTTGGACCAGTCGCTTCCGGAAAATTGCATCGAATTCTGTCGGCGCAATTTGCGGCCAGAGTTTTTTCGGCGGCTTGTACATCGAATCGTTCATCCCCAGCGGAGTGAAAATATATTCTTTCGCGAGGTCGTCGAGCGTTCGCCCCGTCAAGCGCTCGATAATCTCCGCCATCAAAATAATGCCGAGATCGGAGTACACCATTTTCGTTCCCGGCTCGGACTCGAGCGGCTCCGCAAAAATCATGCGCAGCGTGTCGGCTTTGCCTTTTGACGTGCGCCAATATTCTTTGAACGGCGGCAGACCCGACGTGTGCGTCATTAGGTGTCGCACTGTCACGCGGTGACGCCACTCGGGCTGCGGCCCGCTGGCCCATTCGGGCAAGTAACGTTCGATCGGAACATCGAGCAAAAGCGGCGACTTGAAATCCCCCTCGATGAGTTTTTCCACCAGCGTTGTTGTGACAATCACTTTGGTCAGCGACGCAACGTCATACATCGTGCGCACATTCACTTGCGGCGATTTCGCGTCGTAACTCAGTTTTCCGAAGGCGTGCATCGACACCTTTCCTTTGTACCCGACCGCCAGCGTGGCTCCCGGAAATGCTTTGTCCGCAATCGCTTTTTCAAGAACGTCAAACGCCGGCTTTAGCTGCGCTTCCGAGCGAACCTCCATCGGCGCGAGCTTCAGAGGGTCCGCAGGTACTTCGATTCCAAACCCCGCCTTCATATCCACGCCCGGCACTGTCACCGGCAGATGTCCGCGCACCGGAATTTCTCCGAACAATGCCCGCACAATCGAAATCTGCGCCACGTCGCTGATGCCAAACGCCGCGAGCCAAGTCGCCGCCTGCGGAAAATGTTCGACGAGATAGGGACTTCCGAAACCGACTGTGACCACCGGCTTCCCAGTTTTGTAAATCTGGTCCGCCAGTGCGGCCTGTTCCGCGGGCAAGTCCACATTTCCCTTGCGGTCGCTGACTTTTACAAATAAGGCGAGAATCGCCACGTCGTAGGTGTCCGGCGCCGGAAGAGTTAAATTGCCCGCCTTCGCGAACTTCGTATCGGCGCGCAGCGCTGTGAGCGTATCCACTCGCTGGCGCAGCTCACGCTCCAGATCTTCACCAGGGTAAGGCTCGGGGTCGGAGTACAACGAGACGAGCAGCGCCCGCGTCGGCTTTGTTCCATCAAGCGGCAAGCGGTGCGCCGCATCCCTAAGCAGTGTCACTCCCCGGTCCGAAATATCCTGCGCTTCTTTCTGCCATTCCACCTTCCCAAAATTCTTGTTGAGCGTGTTCAAGTCCACCAGGCGCAATTTGTAAAGCCCCAGTCGTGCTTTCGCCTGCAGGAGTCGCCGTACCGACGCATCCAGCCTCTCGCGTGAAATGCGTCCGGACTTCACCGCGTCCTTCAGTGCTTCGAACGCCGCATCCGGCACCGGCGGCATGAGAAGAGCATCGGCGCCCGCGGCAAACGCGCGCACCGCGGCATCCCCCGGCGCGAAACGCACCGTGATCCCGCCCATGTCCATCGCATCAGTCACGACGAGCCCCTGGTACCCGAGCTCTTTGCGCAGAACTCCCGTCAAGATATTCGAAGAAAGCGTCGCGGGCGTGTTGGGATCGGGTTCCAGCGCGGGAATCGAGAGGTGGCCGGTCATGACGGTGTCCACTCCCGCCGCGATTGCCGCGCGAAAGGGAACCAGCTCCAAGGATTCGATACGTTGGCGGTCAGCTTTAATTACGGGGAGATCCATGTGCGAATCCGTGGATGTATCGCCGTGTCCAGGAAAATGTTTTGACGTTGCCAGTGCGCCGTTTTCTTGCACGCCGCGGACATACTCCGCCACGTATTGCGCAACTTTCGCGGGATCCTCTCCAAATGAACGGATATTGATGATGGGATTATCCGGATTGTTGTTTACATCCGAGACCGGCGCGTAAACCCACTGAACGCCGACGGCGCGTGCCTCGAGGGCCGTGATCTTTCCCATCGTGTACGCATCTTTCGGATGCCCCGCGGCGGCCAGCGCCATCGCCGTGGGAAAGGAAGTGCCTTCATCCAAACGCATGGCGGTGCCACGCTCGAAATCGGCGCCAAACAGCAGGGGAAGCTTCGATTTTGCTTGCAATTGGTTCGCGAGCACGGCGGTGGGATAGGCCTGGCTCTTCACGACGCCGAGCGGCGAGCCCTGCGTGATGTTGATGAATCCACCGACGTGCAACTGTTCAATGTCGCGCATCATCTCGGCATAGGCGGGCGCGTCGGTGGGCGTGAAGCTTCCATGATAGGTAGTGAAAATCACTTGCCCAACTTTTTCGTCGAGCGTCATTTTCCTGAGAGTCGACTCGACCCATTGGGCGGCTGCCGGAGACAATTTTGTGGCAGGTTTTGCAGTGGGGGTACTCTGCTTCGCGCCGACTGAAGTTTTCTCTGAAGGAGCTTTGCTTTGACTGCGTGTTGTGTGGGCCATGAGAAAAAGGAAAAAACCAAAAGGAATGAACAACAGAACGCCTATCCTGCGTCCTTTCATCAATTGTGGGTCTCCCGGTTGACGCCCGGATCCTGCGCCTGTATATAACACACGCACTTCACGCTCACAACGCAGCCCCGAACGAAGCGTTCCAGAATATCATTGGTGACGAACAACCGGAGGAAATGCTTTGTCCGAACATCATCGCGCTCTCGTCAAGAAATTGGGTACTTCCGTCTGTCTTGCTCTCGCGTTCTGCGTCTCCGCGCAAGCCGCGGTAAAACACAGGGGCCGCCCTGGGCGCGTGCAAACGGGACTCGACGTTCTTGAAGCAGAAAAATTCGCGCCGCTGCGGGGCAAACACATCGGGCTAATCACGAATCACACCGGACTCGACGCGCTTGGCCGCACAACCATCGAACGGTTGTTTCATGCGCCCGGCGTTCAGCTTGTGGCGCTTTTCAGCCCGGAGCACGGAATCGCCGGCCGCGCGGACGAGAAATTCTCCTCTTCGAAAGATCCAACAACCGGGCTACCAACTTACAGCTTGTATGGCGAATCGCTGCGGCCCACGGACGAAATGCTTGCCGGGATCGACACGCTCGTTTTCGACGTTCAAGACGCCGGTGTGCGCTTCTATACGTACACGACCACGATGGCGTATTGCATGGAAGAAGCCGCGAAACGCCATATCGCTCTCTATGTGCTGGACCGCCCGAATCTGCTCGGCGGCGAAATCATCGAGGGACCCATGCTCGATGCGGACAAAACAAATTTCGTCGGCTATTATCCGCTGCCAATTCGGTATGGGCTGACCATCGGCGAGCTCGCGCAATTTTTCAACGCGGAGAATCACATCGGGTGCGACCTTCACGTCATTGCCATGAAGAATTGGCACCGCAACTATTTTTTCGAGAGCACTGGGCTTCGCTGGGTTCCTCCTTCGCCGAACCTGCGCACCGTCAAGGGATCGATACTTTATCCGGGCATCGAAGTATTGCAAAGCGCCGGGGTTTCCGTGGGCCGCGGGACGCAAGCTCCGTTCGAGGAATTCGGCGCGCCGTGGATGGATGGAATTGAGGTGGCTGCCCGGTTGAACGAGCGCCACCTGCCGGGCTTGCGTTTCACGGATCAGCCGTTCATCCCGGCGGCCGGACTTCATGCTGGACAGCGCTGCGGTGGGGTCAGCATTCGCATCACCGATCGCGCCGCGGTGCGCTCCGTGCGCACGGCTTTGGAAATCGCGGCCATTTTGCACAAGCTCTATCCAAAGCAATTCGATCCCGCAAAATTGGTTACCCTCCTCGGAAATTCGGGAGCGATTCGCCAGATCGAGGCTGGCGTCCCGCCAGAACAGATTGTGGCGAGTTGGTCGACCGACTTAGAGAAGTACGACCAGACACGGCGTAAATATTTTCTTTATAAATGAAAGCGGGTCGCTTGCCGTACCGCGACTGTGCTGCACCTCTTCGGTCTTTCTTGTGGTAGAGTCGGCGCATGCGAGTTGTCTCCTTACTACCATCGGCGACGGAAATCCTGTTTGCGCTTGGGTTGGACAGAGAAATCGTCGGAGTGAGCCACGAGTGTGACTTTCCGGCGCGGGCGCGCGCGAAGCGTGTGGTGATTCACTCGCGGCTGCCTCACGACGCGCCTCCAGCGGAAATCGACCGGCTGGTACGCGAGTATGTTTCGCGCGGCGAGAGTCTCTATTCGGTGGATGCCGACGCGCTGGCGGAATTGGCGCCGGATTTAATTATTACGCAGGATTTGTGCCAGGTTTGCGCCGCATCGCCGGATGATCTTGCCGGGACGCTCGCGCGTATTTTCGAATCTGCCGGAAGTCCTCTCCCTGAATCCGCAGGATCTTGGCGACGTTTGGCGCGACATATTGTGGGTTGGCGAAGCGACGTGTCGCGGACATGAAGCGGAAGCCCTGCTTGAGCATATCGGAAGACGACTCGGCGAGCTCGAACGCGAGCTAAGCGGCGTTGAGCACCGGCCGCGTGTTGCAATGCTCGAATGGCTCCAGCCGTTTTATGCCGCGGGGCATTGGGTGCCGGAAATGATCGAGATTGCGGGTGGGAAAGATGTGCTTGGCCGGAAGCGCACGCCGTCGTTTCGTATTTCCGCCGAGGATGTGATCGATGCCGCGCCAGAGATTCTTCTGATTGCGCAGTGCGGGTACAGCGCGCAGCAGGCACGCGGCGAGTACTTGGCTATGTCTTTTCCGGAAGAATGGAGCGCGATCCCCGCGGTCCGCAATTCCCGTGTGTACGCGCTCAATGCCAGCGGCTATTTTTCGCGACCGGGCCCGCGGCTGGTCAGCGGAATCGAGGCGCTCGCAAAAATCCTACATGAGGGGATCGCGGTCAGCCCGGAAGCAGAGGGCATCGCAATTCCCATCGCTTCGCCGGTAACCACATTTCCGTCGTCGCTTGGCGCTTCGGCCTGAATGCACTGGACGTAAGTCCCTTGCGGATCCCCACATCGATTTCGTGGTAAGGAAATCTTTGGCCAGGCGGTGTGGAGCGCGACGCCGAAGTTGTGGTAAGTTACATGTAACCCGCCGGGAGGGTTGACATGGGAACAAAAAGCCGACCAAAGACATCCCGCGATAAGGTAAGGGCGCATCGCGGGCGCCTGCGCAAACAAGGATTACGGCCTATACAAATCTGGGTGCCCGATCTACGCTCGCCCGTCTTTGTGGCGGAAGCCCACAGGCAGTCCCTCGCAGTCGCCAAGAGTCCTAGCGCCAAGCAGGTTCAGGACTTTATCGATGCCATCACCGACCCGGATGCAACGTGAAACGAGGAGAGATCTGGACGGTGGCAGGAGGGGCGGATTATTCCGGGAAGCCGCGCCCGGTGGTGATCCTGCAAGACAACCGTTTCGACAAGACGGACTCTGTGACGGTGTGTGCGTTCACGAGGGACCCGACGGAGGCGCCGCTGTTTCGGCTACTGATCAAGCCGAACGAAAGCAACGGATTGCGAGCGGAGTGCCGGTTGATGGTAGACAAGGTCACAACGGTTCGGAAAACAAAGCTCGGAGTTCGTGTCGGCCAGCTTGCTGATAAGGATATGCTGCGGCTGAATCGCGCGGTGTTGGTGTTTCTGGGTATTGCCGCTCCGCTCGGCGAATAGCGATCACAATCGCTACCGACCACGTGCAGGGACAAGCACTTCAAGCTATACAAGCCGCCCCACTTCCGCGGAACGCACGCCTGTACTTCAGAGCAGTTGACATCTTTTGTCTCTGTATATAAGATTCCTATACATAGGGAGAGACCTCATGATTGCCTCAGGGATTAAGCGCGGCACAGCGGAACTTGCGGTGCTGAGCGTGCTCGAGGACGGGCCGCTTCACGGATATGAAGTGGCGCGCCGCATCGAGCGGCAAACTCAAGGATCGTTGCGATTCACGCTCGCTTCGCTCTACCCGCTGCTTTATCGGCTGGAAAAGCGCGGCTGGGTCCGCGGCGCGTGGGAAACGAGCCGCACGGGGCGGCGCCGACGCTGCTACCGGCTTACTCCGGAGGGAAAAAAGAAACTTTCACCCATCCGAAAAGAATGGGCCGAGCTTTTCCGCGCGTTGAAGCGGCTCACCAAGGTGTCGCATGCCTGATTGGAACGCACTCGTACGCGAACAGCTCGCTGGTCTTTCTCTCGAGCAGGATGAGAGGGGCGAAGTCATCGCGGAACTCGCGGCCCATCTCGAGGAAAGTTTTGAGGAGTTACGCCGGCAAGGATTGGCGGAAGAGGCCGCGGTCAGTCGCACTCTGTTGCAGGTGAAGGATTGGCAAGACCTTCGGAGGAAAATTCAGACTGCACGAAAGAAGGAGAACATCATGTCGAATCGCGTCAGGCAGGTTTGGCTTCCGGGGTTCGCAACGTTATTCTTGTCGACGATTCTTCTCGCGTTGACGGAGATTTACGGCCCCAAGCCATGGATTATGTCCTGGGGCCATCCTCCTGTCGCATTGATTTATATTCCCTGGTTGTTTTGCTTGCCGTTTGTCGGAGCGGTGGGTGCCTACCTTTCCTATCGCGCGGGCGGCTCCAGTCGTGCGATCTTTCTCTCGACGATTTTTTCTGCTCTGCCGTTTCTTGCATCGATCGTGGTGGTCCTCCCTGTCAGCTTGATCTTCGACCACTTTATTGCGCACAACATTGCGCCGATGGTTCTCGTAATGGCTCTGCTCGGCTGGGTCTTGATTCCGGTAGCGGCTCTTCTTGCGGGTGGCCTGCCTGCGCAACTCCTGCTTATGCGCGGTCTAGGCTCTCGACGTGTCGTCGGTCGCTGAGACGGTTCGGCTCCAATGGCGGTAGAAGGGGAGGCCGGCGAGGATTAGGAGGAGGCCGATGGAGGAGCGGCCGGGGCGGTTGAGCCAGATATTGACGGTTAGCGCGAGGGCACCGGCTACGAAGAGGCCAGGGACCCAGGGGTAGCCCCAGCATCGATAGGGCCGGGGCATGTTCGGTTCGGTGTAACGCAGGCGAAAGAGCGCGACTACCGCGAGGCCGTAAAAAATCCAGCCTGCAAAAATGAAAAGATTCGTGAGCTCTTCAAAGGTTCCTGTGAGCGCCATCAGACTTGCCAAGACGCATTGAAAAACCAGGGAGTGGGCTGGCGTGCGATATTTTGGATGAACGCCGTCGGCGATTTTGAAGAAGATACCGTCGCGGGCCATGGCATAGCCGGGGCGCGCGCCGCTTAGGACGGAAGAATTCATGGAACCGAGGGCGCTGATGACCATGGCCACGGTGATCCACGCGGCGGCGATGGGGCCGGCGACGTGTTGTACGACGTCCGAGGCGATGTGCGGCGAAGCTGCGACAGCCGCGAAAGGGAGCACCTTCAAGCAGGCGGCGCTGAAGAGGAAATAGATGAGCGCGACAAGTGCGACACCGCCGACCAGCGCACGAGGAAAATTCCGCTGCGGGTTTTCTACTTCCGAGCCGACCAGGTTCAAGTCTTCCCAGCCGTCGTAGGCCCAGAGAGCTGCAGCCAGAGCGGCAAGAAACGCGCTTAAGACGCCGCCGTTCAAGGCCGAGGGCCAGATAGGATCGGGAGCGTGCGGGGGGCCTGCGGGCGCGAAAAAGGCCACACCAATCACAATCACGACGGAGGTAATTTTTATGGCGGTGAGGAAAACCTGGACGGCGCCTCCGAGGCGGACTCCTAAATAGTTGATGGCGGTCATAGCGACGATCCAGAGCACGGCAAGCGGTTGCGCCCAAGTGAAAACAAAGTCGTAGGGCTTGATCCAGGCGGTCAAACCGGGTATGGCGATATGGAGTGTGAAGATCGGGGCGGCGACGGCGGGGAGAAGGAAACTCAGGAAACGCAGCAGGCCTGCGGCAATGGACGAGAGAGAACTCGGGCGGCCAACGATGGAGTGCATCCAACCGAATAGAAATCCCCACGCGGGACCGAAGGCGCGGCGGAGGTAGGCGTATTCGCCGCCCGCCTCGGGGATGGACGCGCCCAGTTCTGCAAAGGAGAGCGCGCCGAAGAGGGAAAGAATGGCGCCGATGATCCACGCAGCGAAAACGATGGAGACAGTACGGCCTTCTCGGGCCATTTCGGCAGGTTTGAGGAAAATGCCGGTGCCGATCATGGTGCCGACGACGATGGCGCCGGAAGCCCAGGCGCCGAGACCGCGAACGAGTTCTAGACGCTTTTCGGTCATGTTCACCCGCTCAGAAATTTCATCAAAATTCGCCACGGGTACAGAAGGGCACGATATATCGTGCCCCTACAACTTCGTGCACGAATTTTTCACGCTGGCACGCCTTCTTTATTTCGCACGCGACTCACAGCGCTTCCGAAGAAGAACGTGACGGCCGCGCCGATCAAGACGTACCACGTAAATGCTATGGGCGTATAGCGCCAAACGCAGAGAATGGTGGCCAAGCCGAGGAACATGCCCGCTAGTGCGCCTGTCGCGGTGGCTTTGCGGTCGAGCGTGCCGAGGAGAAAAAGACCGAGCAAGCTGCCAAACGGGAGGGAAGCCACGGTCAGGCCGGCTTCGAGAAGCGGGCCCCACTTGATGAAACCGAAGGCCATCAAGATCAGGCCCCAGACGAGCGTCATGCGGCGCGAAAGGCGGAGGAATTGGACGGAGCCGGCAGAGCGCCCGCTGAGCCGCGAAAAATCGAGGACGCTAGAGGCCGCGAGGGAATTCAGAGAGCCGCTGGCGTTGGACATGGCCACCGCGACGATGGAGGCGAGAAGCAAACCGGCCAGACCAGTGGGCATTTCGCGGACAAGGAATAATGGAAGGATGCGGTCAGTGCGGTCGCCGGGGGCGAGGAGAGGCGAGTGCTGCGCAAAGACGTAGAGTAAAACGCCGATCAAGAGAAAGATGGTGAACTGGACCAGGACGATTACGCCGCTGGTGAGAAGAGCTCGGCGGCTGTCTTTTTCATTGCGCGCGGCGAGCAGCCTTTGCACGATGGTTTGGTCGGTGCCGTGGCTGGCCATGGTGAGAAATGCGCCGCCGATGAGGCCGGACCAAAAAGTGTATTTTGTAGCGAGGTTGAAGGAAAAATCGAGGAATTGCAGCTTGTGGCCGGCGGCGGCCGCGACTTGTGTGACTTCGGTCCATCCGCCGGGGATGCGGTGAAGCAAGATCCAAAAGGTCACGGCGCTTCCCGTCAGATAAAGCAGCAACTGGGCGACGTCAGTCCAGATGACGGCTTTCATGCCGCCTTCAAAGGTGTACAGAATTGTGAGCGCGATGACGATGACTACCGCCAAGTGTTCGGATGTTCCGAGGACGACGCTGACAACGAGGGCGATGGCCGAAACGCGGACGCCTTCGGCGATGGCGCGCGTGATGAGAAAGGTGCTGGCGGCAACCGCGCGCATTTTTTCGCCGAAGCGTTTTTCGATCAAGGCGTAGGCCGTCAGAAATTGGCCGCGAAAATAGCCCGGAAGAAGAAGCAGCACGATTAGGACACGGCCGATCAGATAGCCGACGACGAGCTGGATGAAAGTGAGATTTCCGCCATAGGCGATGGCGGGCGTTCCGATAATAGTGAGCGTGGAGGTTTCCGTTGCGACGATGGAAAGAGCCAGAGCCCACCAGGGCGCGGTTCGGCCGCCCAGGAAATAATCGAGGCTGACGGATTCGCGGTCACTTTTTGCGACGTCTTTATTGCTACGGCGGAAGCGCATCCCCAGGGCGGTTACGCCGAGGAGGTACGCAATGACGATGGCGAGATCGAGGGGATGGATGCGCATTAGCGATTCATGACGCTTGGGGAAATTCGCGCCGCAGGTGCGTCAGGTGGTTTCATAACCTCGCCGCATTTGAGTCCGTTACTTCTCGGACGTGATTTTGTCGTTCAAAAAGCGAACCGAGAATAGTGGCAGGGCTCACGCAGGTCAAGAAATCCCTGTGGGGCGCGGCGGCCAGGAATTTCGCTCCATGGGTTACTGTTCGAATTGCCGGCGAACGTTTGCGCACGCTATTTTCTTCCGAGCATGCATTGGGCGGGATTCTCGCTTATTCTTTGTGCATGCGATTCGTCTTGGGATTCGACGGCGGGGGCACGAAGACCGATTGCGTGTTGATGGATGAGTCCGGGGCAATCCTGGCGCGCTCGCAATCCGGGCCTTCGAATCCGTTGCGAGTCGGATTTGGCGCCGCGATTAGTTCGGTTCGTGAGGCGGCGAGAGCAGCGATCATCCAGGCTAAACTGCCCGGCGAAGCGACAGCCGCCGCGCTTTGCGCGGGCCTTGCGGGAGCGGGGCCTCCGGAATCCGCAGAAAAAATTCGCGCGCTACTTGCGGCGGAATTTCCGGAAGCGAAGGTTCAGGTTTGCACCGATCTCGATCTCGCGTTGGCAGCGACGGGCGACGGACCAGTGATTGTTCTGTTAGCGGGGACGGGTTCGTTTGCAGTCGGGCGGAACAGGGCGGGCGAAACGGCGCGCGCGGGCGGATACGGCTCGCAAATCGGGGACGAGGGAAGCGCATACGATATTGGGCGGCGGGCTGTGCTGACGGCTATGCACGAAAACGACCGCACGGGCGCCGACGCGCTCCTCGGTCAGCGGCTGTTGCGTGAGCTTGGTTGCGCAAATTGGTCGGAGGTCAAAGCGCGCGCTCAAGCTGCCTCGGACGAGGTGTTCCCGCGGCTGTTTTCCGTAGTTGCGGCACTGGCGGATTCGTACGAAGCTTCGGTCGGACCTTTGGCCAAGTCTTCGGCGGAGGGTATCCTGCGGGCCGCTGCGTTTGACCTGGCAATGCTGGCGGAAAATCTTGCGGAACGATTGCAATTGCGAGGCGCGCCGGTCACTTTGGCAAAAACCGGGGGGATGATCGGCCGGTCGAACTATCTGGAGACGCAGCTCGATGAACGGCTGCGCATCGCCTTTCCCGGGGCGCAGATTGGATTGCTTCGTGTTCCTCCGGCGGAGGCGGCGGCGAAGCTCGCGCTGCTCCTTTTGGACAGTGGCGATACAAAACGTGGGAATGCGATGGATGGGAATGCTCCAGGAGATTGAGATGGGCGGCGCGGACAAGAATCGAGAACGCGCGCTCGCTGCCTCCGGCGATGAGCTGGCGGCATTACTTCACCATCCGGATGCGGAGGTGCTGCTGGCGCTGCTCGACAATCCGTCGCTGGATGAAGCGCAGCTCTGCGTTCTGCTGGAACGAAAAAATCTTCCGGGCGAAATTCTCGAAGAAGTGGCGCGGCGGAAACCGTTGTTGAAGAACTACCGCGTCAAGCGCGGGCTGGCGTTTCATCCGCGGACGCCGCGGCTGGTTACGCTGCGGCTGCTGCGCGAACTTTACTTGATGGATGTGGTGCAGCTAACACTTTTGCCGGGCATTCCGACGGAGTTGAAGCGGAGTGCCGAAGATCAGTTGATTTCGCGGCTGCCGCAATTGCCGCTGGGACAAAAAATCACGCTGGCACGACGCGGACCAGCGCGTCTTGCCGGGGCGCTGCTGGCGGAAGGGCACGCGCAGATCGTTGGCATCGTGCTGGACAACGCGTATCTGACCGAAGCGCAAGTATTGAGAGCGCTTTCGCGCGAAAAGCTCCCCCCTGGTGTCGTTCGCACAATCACGCAACATCGCAAGTGGTCTATTACCTATAACGTGAGGCTCGCGCTGGTACGGCATCCCTCGTCTCCGCTGGCCACAGTACTTGCATACCTGCCAGAGTTGACGGTCGCCGACCTGCGCGAACTGGCGTCGCCGGGAATCGTACCAGAGAGCCTGCGCAAGTATCTCCAAGCGGAAGTCCAGCGGCGAACAAGCGCGCGAGATAAATCCTCGCGGAGGGACGATACCGCTGGCCCTTCCGCAGCGTCTAATGAGGATTAAGCAGTGTCCTTAAGCCTATACGATGGCAGGCGCGCTCGGGTTAGGGCCCGAGGCGAGAGCAGCTGGATTGCTTGGAACAAAACATCCCGCTCCGGCGTCGTATGGGAGTGCTCGTAGCAGAGATGTGCTCAAGAAGATCGAGCGGCGAGATCGCCCCGGCGCCGCGCCTTGGGATCCTTGGCAGGGGGGTTCACCCGGTCCATGGGCAGTGGGGACCAAACGTCCCGGCGTTCCGAACGCCGCTGGGCGCCGCGCTATTCGTTTCGGGCCAACCTCGAGATCGAGTGGGGGTCCGCAATCCTGCGCGCCAGCACGCGCGACATCAGTTCCAACGGGATGTTCATCGAATCGGCGGATCCATTGTGGATCGGCGCTGGATTTACGGCGCATCTGGTGCTGGACCGCCCGGTAAAAGTCAATTGCTCCGTGAAACGCATCGAACCGGGACTTGGGATGGGTGTTTCCATGACGGTTTCCGAATCGCAATACGAACAGCACTATCAGGATCTGCTTGCTTCTCTCTCCACCACAGGTACGTAAGCTCGACTTATACTATTCTTGCTGATTCGCCAGAATGTTCGCGAACCATGCGCCCAATGAAATTGTATTTGGCCTTGCCCTTGGGAAGGGCGTTTGAACTGGTATGACCAGATGCCTTGATTGCGGCTCGCCACGGACCGCGGACCAATGTCCCTCGTGCGGTTTGACCTCCATGGCCGCGGAATTGCTATTCCGGCGGAGGCTGGTGGCGCGAACCGCCGTCTTTCTAGTTGGCTCGCTTGCTTTTCCTTACGTCAGCCAGATTTATCCGCCTCTAGATCTGGACTTGATGCTGGTGTTCTTTGGACTGCTGTTTTTCTTGGCGCTGACGATTGCGGTCATTCTGGAAAGGCGCGCGCGGAAGCGCCAGGATCTGGAGATTCTGAAGCGGATTTATGCTGGATTCATACCCTTGCCGTGGATTTTGGCCGCGACGCTGTTTGTGAACGGCAGACTTGATTCGCAAAAAGGCCTGGCTTATTATCCGACGTCCGTTGTGAGCAAATTCAACATGAAGGGTATTGTGCGGGGGAGCCGGCGATTGCTGGTGCGTTCATGGCGGCCTGGACAGCATGTCGAGCGGCTGGCTGTGGATGCGGATGATTTCGACCGTTTTCAGGATGGAGACACGGTGGTCGTGGCGTCGGAGCCGGGGGCGCTGGGTATTCCGTGGTATTACGGCGTGTATCGGCGGTCAGCGAGGTGAGCAGCAGCGCCAAAAAGCACAGGCTGAAGCTTGTGCCACTGACTTAGTATGCGGTTTTGCCGTCGGGCTTTAGCGGCAACTGAATCTCGAGGAAGTGGCCGGTTTTGCCGAAGCGAAAGCGGACGCGTTGAACGAGGCCCACATCTCGCGCCTTCCACTCGGAGGTTTCGATCGGATCATTAGGCAGGTCGGACATGGACCATTCGACGTTATCGCCTTGCGGCTTCACGGTTTGCGGATCGACCTCGTAGACTTCTTGTTCCTTGATATCCACTAGCAGGTAGCGCTTCCAAAGTTTTACGAGCAGAATGCCGCGTTTGTCCGTGTGATAGATGTTCCACGATTTCGGCGCCTCGTCGTTGAAGCGCACGATCGCGAATTGCACAGACTTCCAGACAGCTTGCTTCGCCGGAGGTGCACCCTGCGGGAGCGTCGAAAAAAGAATTAGAGCCGAAACAATGGCTATTTGCATTCGTGAAATCAATTCGCAACTTCGCTGAAAGACTTGTCGAGGAGGCGGATGGCTTCGTCGACGTCGGGTTTGGAGGTGTTGAGCATGGGAGCGAGGCGAAGGACGTTGCCCATGAGGCCGCCTTTGCCGATGAGCAGGCCGTTATCCCGCGCGCGTTCCATCACTTGCGAGGTGGCTGCAGGGGCGGGCTCCTTCGTTTTGCGGTCTTTCACCAGTTCGAGAGCCTGCATCAGGCCCATGCCGCGGACGTCGCCGATGAGCTGGTGCTTCTGTTGAAGCTCTTCGAGCTTGGCGCGGAAGTAGGCGCCGACGGTGTGGGCGTTTTCGCGGAGGTCCTCTTCCTCGATGAGTTCGATGGTGGCGCGGGCCGCAGCGCATGTTACGGGGTTGCCGCCAAAGGTGGCGATGTTCAGCCCCTGAAAGCCGGCGGCGATTTCCGGTGTGGTGACGGTCAAGCCGACAGGGACGCCGTTGGCCATGCCTTTGGCGCTCGTCAGGATGTCTGGGGTGACTTCCCATTGTTCGATGCCGAACCATTTTTTCCCTGTGCGGCCCCAGCCGGTTTGGACTTCGTCGGAGATAAAGAGACCGCCGTACTTTTTTACGATGTTGAAAACGATTTTGAAATATTCCTTGGGAGGCGTGATGAAGCCGCCGACGCCTTGGATGGGCTCGGCGATGAAGGCCGCGATGTTCCCGCTGGTGCCGGTTTGAATGAGATTTTCGACGTCACCGGCGCAGGCGACTTCGCATTCGGGATATTTGAGGTGCAGCGGGCAGCGGTAGCAGTAAGGATTAATCGCGTGCGCTATGCCCACGCTAATGACGGCAGCTTTGCGATAGGGAGCGTGCGCGGTGACGGATTTCATCAGTGAGGAGCCGCCGGAATAGGCGTGGCGGAGGGCGACAATGTCATAGCTGCCGGTGGCCATGCGCGCGATCAGAATTGCGGCTTCGTCGGCTTCGCTGCCGGAGCTGGTGAAAAAGCTTGATTGAAGATTCCCGGGAGTGATTTGGGCGATTTTTTCAGCGAGCGCGACGATTTGCTCGGTGGGATAGAGCGTCGACATGTGCTGCAGTTTGTTGACCTGCGCGTTGATCTTGCTGGTGATTTTGGGGTTGCAGTGGCCCACGGAAACGGTGAGGATGCCGCCAAAAAAATCGAGGTACTTGCGTCCTTCGACGTCCCAGACGTGTTGCATTTCGGCATAGTCGGCGACAAGCGGTTTCTGGTAATAGTTGGTGACTGAGGGCCAGATGTATTTCTTGTGCTTCGCGATGGCTTCTTCGCTGCGCGACATGGTTGATGGCACGGGCTTTGCGGGGGTGGTCATTTTGTGCTTCCTCGGGCGAACGTATGTGAAGTTTGAGTGTACGACGCGGGGAAAAGTGCGGCAAGCAGGGGCCGCCCTGCGGGGGCATACTGATTGACGTTTACCGGACAGCAGTATAGCCTGAAGCTGTGATCCGTTCCTTTCGCTGCGCGGATTCTGAACGACTTTTCCAGCGGGAAACAGTGCGCCGATTCAGGGCCATCGAACGGCAAGCTCTGCGGAAACTGGACATGCTGGACGCCGCGCCGGATATCCGAACACTTGCGGCGCTGCCGGGGAACAGACTGGAAGCATTGAAGGGCGATCGGAAGGGGCAGTACAGCATTCGTATTAACGAGCAGTGGCGCATTTGTTTTGTGTTGCTGCAAGGTGACGCCTATGAAGTCGAGATCGTGGATTACCACTAGGAGAGATAGATGGCAAAGAAAATCAAACCAGTGCATCCGGGCGAGATTCTGCGCGAAGAGTTCATGGTCCCTCTAGGATTGAGCATGAACCGGGTGGCGATGGATCTGCGCGTTCCCGTGACGCGCATCGCCGATATTCTCCATGAGCGGCGCGGCATCACCGCGGACACCGCCTTGCGTTTTGCGCGCTACTTCAAAAACGCTCCAGTTTTTTGGATGAATCTCCAGACTCGTTATGACCTGGAGGTTGCTGAGGATGAAATCGCCGTTAAGGTGACCCGCGACGTCCAGCCGCTGGAAAGCGCAAAGATATAGGGATTTCTTTCGCGGACCACGCTTCACGATACAGATCCGGAAACGTTTCGCGAATGAATTTCTTGTCTGTCGCCGAGGCTGCTGCTAGCTTTTTGACTTTGGCGACTCGTTCGGCGCGGCTCATACCCTCGAACCGAGACATGACGGCCGCAATAGGATGTTTCTCCGCCACCGAGAGTAACATCCCAAGTTCAGAATGTGCCCCCAATTCCGCTGTGACAAGCCTCTGTTCTCAGCGTCTGTTGGCGGCGCAATCTCGATTAATCATTCTGGCGGGCAAGGAGCGGACGGGTGCGCCATCGCTGCATCTTGTTGGCTGGACTCTCCCCCGCGGAAGAGTACCTACCCATTAGGCAGTATGTTGCATCAAAGGCGGGGAGTTTCAGACGTTTGTAAAGAACACGCACGGAGATGCGAGGAGACGAACGATGGCGAAGATGAAGGCAGCGGTGGTTACGAAGGCGGGCGGGAATTTTGAGATTCAGGAGCGGGAAATACCGCAGCCAGGATTCGGCGAGGTGCGAATCAAGGTGGAAGCCTGCGGAGTTTGTCACAGCGACGCTTTGACGAAGGAAGGGATGTGGCCGGGCATGGTGTACCCGCGCATTGCGGGGCATGAGGTTGCGGGCGTGGTGGATGAAGTGGGGGCGGGAGTTACGGAGTGGAAGAAGGGCGATCGCGTGGGGTCGGGCTGGCACGGAGGGCATGATTTTGTTTGCGAATCGTGCAGGCGCGGAAATTTCGTCACTTGCGCGAACGAAGCAATCACAGGGATAACGCGCGACGGCGGATATCAGGAGTACATGCTAGCGAGACATGAAGCGGTAGCGCGAATTCCCGATGGCTTGGAGGCGGCGGATGCAGGGCCGCTGATGTGCGCGGGGATTACGACGTTCAATGCGCTGCGGCATAGCGGAGCGGGGCCGGGCGATTTGGTGGGAGTGCAGGGAATTGGCGGCTTGGGACATTTGGGAGTGCAGTTTGCTGCGAAATTTGGGTATCGCGTCGCGGCGATTGGACGCGGGCCGGAGAACGGATCGCTGGCCAAGAAGCTGGGAGCCTCTGTTTATATTGATACGAATGCGACGGACGCCGCCCAAGAGCTGACCAAGTTGGGTGGAGCGAAAGTCATCCTCGCGACGGCGCCGAATTCGAAAGCAATGGCGGCGTTGGTGGATGGATTGGGAGCCGGAGGAAAGTTGCTGGTCGTTGGCGCTTCGTTTGAGCCGATGGAAGTTTCGGGGGTGTCGCTCATTTTGGCGAAGCGAAATATTCAGGGGTGGCCAAGCGGCACGGCGATGGATTCAGAAGATACGCTGCGATTTGCGGCGCAGACAGGCGTGCGGGCGATGATTGAGAAATATCCACTAGAGAAAGCGAATGAGGCGTTTGCGCGAATGATGAGCGGGAAGGCACAATTTCGGGTCGTGCTGACGATGTAGGGGAGGAAGCCGAGCACAACGGCACGGCGGCGGGACGCGACGAACGGGTTCAGCGCAATGATGATTCGGGCAGCAACGGCAGGCGACAACGATGCGGTATGGAGGATCCTCGAACCAGTGATTCGCGGAGCGGATACGTACACGTTGCCGTCGGAGATGACGCGCGAGGAGGCACTCGCGTACTGGAACGCGGCTGGACATGAGGTATTTGTCGCGGAGGAGAACGGAGAAATTCTGGGGACATACTATTTGCGGGCGAACCAGAAGGGCGGAGGAGCGCACGTTGCGAATTGCGCGTACATGACGGCGCCGTGGGCAAGCGGACGGGGCATTGCGCGGGCGATGTGCCAGCATTCCCTGGAGCGCGCGAAGGAGCGAGACTTCCGCGCCATGCAATTTAATTTCGTGGTGAGCAGCAACGAGCGAGCGGTGCGGTTGTGGCAGAGCATGGGATTTGAAACTGTTGGCCGGCTTCCGGAAGCATTCCTGCATCCGACGCTCGGCGCCGTCGACGCGCTGGTGATGTACCGGCATTTATAGGCCGGGGCGGAGAGGCGGCTTGTAAGCGTGGCGCGCGCCGGCTCGGGTACGACTGAGAGCCGTCCATGCGTATAATGGCGCGCTATGGCTTCTAAGCCTTCCCTCATTAGACGCACGGTTAGGATGCTCGCGCGAGTATTTCCCCGGTGCGGCATGATCGCGCAGGCAATCGCCTTCAACATGTTTCTGGCGTTTTTCCCGGCACTGCTCATCATGGTGGGGTTCGCGACCAGCCGCATAGGGGGACGAACGAGTCTGCTGGATTTGATCACCGATCTGACGGCAATTCTGCCGCCCGGAAGCCAGAGCATCGTTTCCGAGTTTTTAGTGAAGCGGGGACCGGAAGCGTGGAAATTGGCGCTCGTGGGATGGACTGGAACGTTGCTGGCGGGTTCGCAAGTGATGCGGTTGTTGATGGAGGGCATTCATCGGATTTACGGAGACAAGGAGCTGCCCGGATTCCTGCACCGGCAACTTCGGGGGTTGGCACTGCTGCTGGTGACGATTGCACCTCTGCTGGCAGCGGCGATACTCGGTGTGCTGGGGCGGCCACTACGACGCTGGCTGTCGGAAGAACTAGGCCCGCACCAGCCCCTGCAAGGTTGGTGGACGTTTTTCTTTACCGCGGCAGCGATTGTGTTAGCGATGCTGGCGCTGACGGTGATCTATCGAGTAGCCCGGCCGGGGGAGGAGAGTCTGCGAAACGTTTTGCCAGGTGCGATGGTGGCGACGTCGCTGTGGTGGCTGGTGAACGTGCTGTTCGGGTTTTATGTGCGGCGCGTTCCGTATAGCGTGGTGTATGGTGGACTTGCGGCGGTCATCGGATTGATGCTGTGGATGCAGCTCTCGGCGGTGATTGTGTTCTTAGGGGCGGCATGGAATGCGGAGCTGGCAGAAAATCGCCGGGGACGCGCTCCCGTGGTCGCTTAGCAAGATGTTTGAAGCGTCGGGTTGAGCAAAATGTCTGAACAATTGGTCCGGGTGGAATGCCATTCAGGCTACAAGGCGGAAGAGCGCCCGGTGCGGATCGTTTTCGAAGGGCAGACCTTGGAGATTACGGAAGTAGAAGACCGCTGGTATTCGCCTGGAGCGACTTATTTCCGGGTGCTGACCACGAGCGGCGACCGCTACGTTCTGCGGCACGATGACGCGCAGGAGGCTTGGAGCCTGACCGCCTTCCGCGCGGCTGGCGGTAGCGTAACGTCTTTTGTGTAAATTCCGGTTTTGAGCGAAAAAAAGGGCGTACTTTCCTTTGGAGCGCGAACTCACAGAGGAGGTACACCCTAATGCGAGAACTGGAAGTCCTCGTGGATGGTCATCTTAAGCTGGACCTGGCCGACTGCCAAGAATTCTTTGAACAGGACCTTGCCGAGCACGTGCGTTCCGCAATCAAACGGCTGATCGAGCAGGCTTTGCTGGCCGAGCGCGACCGCCATCTCGACCTCGGCTACTACGAGCACGCTCCCACCGCCCGTCTGGACTACCGCAACGGCTACTACTTTCGCGATCTCACCACCAAGCTGGGCGTGCTCTGCCGTCTGAAAGTTCCCCGCACCCGCGGCGGGTTTCGCTCCCAATTCCTTCCGCGCTATCAGCGCCGCCAGCAAGACGTCAACGAGCTGGTGCTCCAGGCTTTTCTGCGCGGCATCTCCACCCGCCAGGTCGGCCAAGTTCTCGAACCCTTTCTCGGAGAATGCTATTCCGCGCAGACCATCTCCAACATCACCCGCCAGCTGGACCACGCCGTCGCACAGTTCCATCGCCGCGCCCTGCGCGACGACTACCTCTACCTTTTCCTCGATGGCGTGTCGCTCAAAATGCGCGATCTCTCCGCTAAAGTCCGCCGCCGCATGGTGTTAGTGGCCTACGGCGTGCTCCCCAACGGCAAGCGCGAAATTCTCGACTACCACTTCGCTCACGGCGAAAGCGAAGCCGCCTGGCTGGAGTTTCTGCAAGGGCTGTTCCTGCGCGGCCTGGAAGGAAAACATCTCCGGCTAATCGTCACCGACGGCGGCAAAGGCTTGCGCGCCGCTTTGCCGGTGGTTTTTCCACGGGTGCCCATGCAACTCTGCTGGGCTCACAAGATGCGCAACATCGCCAGCAAAGTCGCTCGCCACGATGGCGCCTGCGTGGCCGAAGCCTCCGCCATCTACCGCGCCAACAACAGGAACGAAGCGCTACGCGCTTTCCGCCAATGGAAACAGCACTGGGAGCAGCGCCGCCCCACCGCTGTGGCCTGCGTCGAGCACAACCTGGAAGTGCTGTTGAACTTTTTCGACCTGCCGGAAGCGCATTGGAAAAAACTGCGCACCACCAACGTGATCGAACGCGCCTTCCGTGAAGTGCGCCGCCGTACCCGGCCCATGTCCAGCTTCACCAATCTCGAAAGCTGCGACCGCATCATCTACGGCGTCCTCTCGCACCTGAACAGCTCCTGGGAAAGAAAACCCTTTTTCAAATTTACACAAAATCCTTGACGGTACCCGGCTGGCAAACGCGTTGACACAAAAATTAACCAGGGAGTATAGTCATCTCGCGAGGTTGGTGCCTGGGTTCCCCCGTAGTGCCGGCTAACCCAATAGCCGGCGGTGCCTGCGGATGCGGATCAGAGAAGGAAAGGGATGTCCTACCTACCGCAGTTCCCGTTTGCGCGCCGGTCGGTGTGTCTTTTTTTGCTTCTCCTGATGGCGTGTGTGAACGCACCTATCCTGGCGCAAGCGCCGACTCCGCCCGATCCTGCCGCCAAGAGCCCCGGCACGCAGACGGCCACACAGCCAGCGAAGCCACAAGAGCCGTCTTCCAATGAAAACGCTGAACTATCGAGCCGCGACACAGCTCCGACATTTAGAGTTCGCGTAAACCTTGTGCTGGTAAGAGTCGTGGTGCGCGATGAGCAGGGCCACGTAGTACCGAACTTGCGTAAGGAAGATTTTCAGCTTTTTGACAATCGCAAGCCGCAAACGATTTCTACATTCAGCGTGGATACACCGGAGTCGCATGTCATCGCGGCCACGACCAGCGCAGAAGCGGGCGCAGCTCCTGCCCCAGGCGAAGCCGCGGCGGTCGCATCGCTCCCCCAGCGATTTGTCTCGGTACTTTTCGATGACCAGCATCTGGGGATGTCGGACGCCATGTTTGTCCGGAATGCGGCGACTCGTTTTTTTGGGGCGCTGGCGCCCTCGGATCGGGTCGGCATATATACGACTTCGGGGCAGTTCACGCAGGAGTTTACCGACGATCATGAGCTGCTGAACAAAGCGATGCTGAGCATACAGCCGCATTCGCCCACCGCCGGACTCCACGATTGTCCGGAAATCGGCTATTACCAGGCGGACCTGATCTATAACAAGAATGACACGCAAGCGCTGGCCCTGGCGACGGAAGATGCGGTGCAATGCGCATTCCAGGGCGACGAAACGCAGAGGTCCGCAGCGCAAAGCATGGCGCTGTCAATTGCCGGGACCGTGCTCGGCCGCGAAGACTCATCCACAGAATATGCTTACCGGCACATGGAAGAGGTCATGCGGCGACTTGCGACGATGCCAGGACAGCGGATCCTAGTGTTCGTCTCTCCGGGATTTATTCTTTCGAGCTTGCAGTTGGAGACCAGCGACCTGGTGGACCGCGCGACCAAGGCGAATATCGTAATCAACACGATCGATGCGCGGGGATTGTTTACGACGGATGTCGGGGGAGATATAGCCGATCCTCCCAGAGATTCTTTTCGAACGGCGGGATATAAGGCCTCGTATCGGATCGCATCTCAACTGGCGCAAAATGAAGTGCTCGCGCAGTTCGCCGACGGAACCGGCGGGACCTTTTTCCACAACCGCAACGACGTAGATGAAGGCTTGCGCGAGGCAGGTGCAGCTCCGGCAATAAGTTATCTTTTGGGCTTCTCGCCGCAAAATCTGAAGCTCGACGGAAGCCTGCACACGTTGAAAGTGTCGTTCGTACACAAGAGCAACTACAAAATACAGGCGCGGCACGGCTACTTCGCGCCACGGCACAAGGTGGACCCGGCCGAGGAGGCAAAACAGGAGATTCAGGAAGCGCTTTTCTCGCAGGATGAGATTCGCGATCTGCCGGTGGATTTGCATACGCAGTTTTTCAAGACCGACAGCTATCAGGCGCGGTTGGCGGTGCTCACGCACGTCGATATCAAGGGCGTGCACTTCCGGAAGGCTGACGGACGTACGCGCGACGACCTGACGGTGGCGACAGCGATTTTCGATGAGAACGGGAATTACGTCACAGGCGGCGAAAAGATCGTGCAGATGAAGCTTTTAGACCCAACGTACGATCGGCTTCTCCAGTCTGGACTCAATCTGAAGACAAGCTTCGACGTAAAGCCCGGGAGTTATTTGGTGAGGCAGGTTGTGCGGGACTCTGAGGGGTCGCAATTGGCGGCGCGAAATGGGGCGGTAGTCATACCGGATTGATGGGGGAGCATATGAATACTAAACGGAATCGCGGGCGGAAAACTTTGGGCTGGATCGCTGGAGTCACGGCGGGCGCATCGTGCCTATTTTGGGCGCAACTCGCGGGGCAGACCCCGCCGGCGCAGGACACGAGTCAACAGGCGGGACCCGCGATCAAGGCGGAGTCGCGCCTCGTGCTCGTGGATGCAGTCGTCACGGACAAGAAGGGGAACTATGTCCATGACCTGACGCAGAACGATTTCAAAGTGTACGAAGACAATAAGGAACAGTCTGTGGCGAGCTTTTCCTTCGGCGCGGACACAACGATTCAGGCAAAGGGAGAGAAGAGGTATCTGATTCTGTTTTTTGACAACTCGACGATGGCGGCGCCCGACCAGATTCAGGCCAGAGCAGCCGCGAAGAAGTTTATAGATGCCAATGCGGCACCCGACAAGTTGATGGCGATTGTGGACTTTGGCGGGACTCTGCGCATCGTGCAGAATTTCACGGCGAACGCGGATCTGCTGCGCGCTGCGGTTGGCGGAGTGAGGAATTCCTCCGTGGATCCCAACGCACAGGCCTCAGTGGAAGTGGCTTCAGCAGGGCTGTCACCGTCATCGGGCGCAACGGGTTTCTCTTCACCATTCTCCTCGATGAGCAACGCCGAGGCGGATTTTGGGGCGAGGAGCATGCTGCTGTCGGTGCGCAGTCTGGCCAAGAATCTAAGGGGAGTTCCCGGACGCAAGATGGTGGTGCTATTTTCGTCCGGTTTCCCATTGACGAGCGAGAGCGAGTCCGAGCTAACAGCCACGATTGACGCCTGCAACAAGGCGAACGTGGCGATCTATGCGCTCGATGTGCGCGGCCTCGTGACGGGGCTTCCGAGAGGGAGTTCGAAACTGCAAATGCCAGACAGCGGGAGACGAGAAGTTGCAGGGGGGCACGCGACGCGAACTGCTTTCGGAGAAGGGCGCGTGGTCCTGGCTTCTTTTCCTAGTGCATTGCTGGAGCCGCAACGTCCTGGTGGTGGCGGCGGCGGTGGTCGTCCCGGAGGCGGAGGAGGAACAGGCGGCACAGGAGGCACAGGAGGAGGAACAGGCGGTACGGGTGGTACCGGTGGCAAAGGCGGCACTGGAGGAACGGGCGGCACAGGGGGTACAGGCGGAACCGGCGGCCGAGGAGGCACGGGAGGGACAGGCGGTACCGGAGGCAGGGGCGGAACCGGTGGAACGGGTGGAGGAACTACCGGGCGAGGCGGGGGCGGCGTGCCCAACCCGAATATGAACAATCCAAATTCGATTTACACGCAGCCGAGAACCATCGTTCCCCAATTTCCTCTCTCGGCATCCACGAATCAACAGATTCTCGCGGCCCTCGCGGAAGGAACCGGTGGATTTACAATCTTCAACACCAACGATTTGCTGTCAGGGCTTGAGAAGATCGGGCGCGAGCAGAATGAGTTTTATATCCTGGGCTACGTGCCGGAAAAGTCGGCTGAAGGAAGCTGCCATACATTGAAGGTGAAGATGAACGGTGGTGGCATGCACGTGAGGTCGCGGAGCGGCTATTGCAACACCAAGTCCACGAACGTATTGGAAGGAACGCCGGTGGAGAAGCAGCTCGAGGCTCGAGCAACGGGTAATCAGGCTGGAACGATGCAGGGCTCGTTCGAAGTACCGTACTTCTACACGGCGCCCAACGTGGCGCGGGTCAACCTGGCGATGGAGATTCCTTCGAACACCGTGCAATTCAGCAAAGAGAAGGGAAAATATCACGCCAATCTGAATGTGCTGGGGATAGCGTACAAGCCGGACGGCTCCATTGGGGCGAAGTTTAGCGATACGGTCAATCTGGATTTGGAAAAAGACGAAATGAAGGAGTTTACGAAAAAACCGTATTCCTACGGAAACCAGTTCGACGCAGGAGCGGGGACCTATAAGCTAACGGTAGTGGTGAGCTCCGGGGATGCTGCCTTCGGAAAATACGAATCGCAACTGCAAATCGATTCTTATGATGGAAAGGAATTCAGTTTGGGAGGAGTGGTGCTCTCGAACTCGATGCAGCGGCTGACGGATATTCCGACGAACCTCGATTCAGCTCTCCTTGAGGATCGCACGCCGCTGGTAGTGAAAGGGATGGAAATCAGTCCGTCGGCCAGCAACCGGTTCAAGAAAACGGACAACGTGGCTGCCTATACGGAAGTTTACGAGCCGCTTCTCACTTCCGCTAATCCCCCGGAGGTCCACGGCGGTTATGCAATTCTTGAGCGAGCCACCGGTAAGATCGTCTTCAAGTCCGGTGCGGTTGGCCTCGCAGAGTTCATTCAAAAGGGCAGTCCGATGGTGCCAGTGGGTTTGAAAGTCGAAGTGAAGGACCTGCCTCCAGGGAGTTATCAGCTTGTGATGATGGCGGTTGACGGAGCCGGCCACCACGCCAAAAACCGCGTGGTTGATTTCGACATCACCAATTAACGGCGTGAGCCGCAAGGTGGCCAGAGGCCCGGGCAGACCGCTAGGCTGCAGGTTGGCGGGACGCGCCGCTGGATTCCGCGAATAGACTGCGCAAGACGAACCAGCAGTTCGCCGGGCGCTCCGAGAGACGCCGCATAAAATAGGGGCACCAATCGGTGCCAAACGGAACATAAACCTGCAGAGTGTTTCCCGCGGCGTGCACTTGCTCCTGGAGATCGCGACGAATTCCGTAGATCATTTGAAATTCATAGCGGCTTTTGTCCAATTTTATCCGGGCCGCTTCGGCTTGCGCGTGCCCGACCATGGCCGCGTCGTGGGAAGCGATGGCGGGCAGGTAATTTCCCAGGGCAGCGCCTTCGAGGAGATAGGTGGTCAGCTTCTTGAAATTTTCATCGACTTCGATCTTTCTCTGGAAGGCGATTTTTTTTGGTTCGCGATAGGCGCCTTTCACGAGGCGAATTTTTGGTTTGACCGGGGTTAGCCTTTGGAGATCTTTTTCCGTGCGGTAGAGGTAGGCCTGCACGGCCAGCCCGCAGTTGCCAAGTTCCCGTTGCACGCTTTCGAAGATGTCCAGGGTGACGTCTGTGTAGACGCTGCCCTCCATGTCCATTTCGATGGAGCGGCCAAGCGTTGCGGCTCGAACGGCAATTTCGCGAGCCATGGAGCGGCAGAGCTCCTTATCGATGTCCAGGCCGAGCTGAGTCAGCTTAATGGAGATGTTGCCTGACAGATTCTTGGCGTGCAACTCTTCGACCATGTGGATGTAACCGGCACAGACTTCACGGGCCGCGGCTTCGCTGGTTACGTTTTCGCCGAGATGGTTCAGGCTGACATTGCGGCCCTGCGAGCAAAGATCCTTACTCGCCGTGAGTGCCTCCTCGAGGGATTCACCGGCGACGAAACGCTTGGCGAAACCGTACTTCATGCCACGCCGTGCGATGGGGTCGGTGACGCTACGCTTGGTGGACAGCCAGAAGATGAAATTTCGGACTAGCACTTAGGCCTCACAGTTTGTGGGTGAAGCAGACCGAGAATACGGGCAGAGATGCCGGACGTCAACACCAACGGCGGCGCCCACAACTGTACGTAGGTCCAGACGGTTGAGTCAGTTATGAGCAGGAGCCGGCCGGTACGATGGAGCAAAGTAAAGATTCGACACTGGCCCTCGCTGCGCGCAACTTCCGGACGTGTGGAGGGTTATTCTATGAAAAGCGAAGTGTGTGCGGACGAGTCCGCACGACAGGAGTGTGTCATGAGCGTACATCATGGCCGCGGCCAGCAAACCGCTTCTATCTTGACTACCCCCAAGTCTTTCCTCGCGGCCCTGCTTTCCTTGGCGTGTGTGTTCTCCGTGGGCATCGATGTGCCATCGATTGCGGCGATGCCCGCTGCGGCGAAAGACAAGAAAACTAAGCAAAGCTCCGCTGTAAAAAATCTGCCAATCACGGAGTTGAGTGCGGATGAGGCAATACTCCACGCGCTGAATCGCTTGGCGTACGGTCCGCGGCCTGGGGACGTCGAGCGCGTGCGTCAGATGGGGCTAGCGAAATGGATCGACCAGCAGCTGAATCCGAATTCCATCGATGACAAAGCGCTGGAAGCGCGGCTGGAAAATTATCCGACGCTGAAGATGTCCTCCGCGAGGTTAATTGAGGCGTATCCGCGGCCGAAGCAGGTGGAAAAGCAGGCTGCGAAGCGCGCGCAGGCTCAACTGGAACAGGACCAGCAGCGGCGCTCGGGCCAGGACTCGGCAGTCGCGGCAAATGATTCGGAAGCGGCTCCGGCCGCCAGGGAAAGTCCAGCAGCCGATATGAAGGAGAATCCTTCAGCTGGGCAGGCTGACGCCGGAGATGAGAATGCGCCCTCACCGATGAAGGAAGATGCGGCGCAAGAAATTCCTGGAGTAAAGCGCGCAGGGAGACGGCAATTGCCGGGCGGAGACGATCCGAACAATTTTCCGCGGGCGTTTGGCGAAAACAGCAATCGACCGCAACGCGTCGTTGCGGAACTAGCGATGGCGAAGGTGGCGCGCGCGATTTACAGCGAGCGGCAGCTTCAACAGGTGATGGATGATTTCTGGTTCAATCACTTTAATGTGTTTGCGGGGAAGGGCGAAGATCGCTGGTATTTGACCTCCTATGAGCGCGACGTGATCCAGCCGCACGCGCTGGGGAAGTTCAAAGATTTACTGACGGCGTCGGCGAAGAGTCCCGCGATGCTCTTCTATCTGGATAATTTTTTGAGCGCCGATCCGCGCGCTGCCCAGCGGCTGGCGGCGGAGCGCGCCATGCGGCAACAGGCGCGATACGGGCGTTTCGGACGGCCGTTCCCGCCGCGTCCTCCACAAGGACAGCAGAAAAAGCAAAACGAACGCGGGCTGAATGAAAATTACGGACGCGAGCTGATGGAACTGCACACGCTCGGGGTTGATGGAGGTTATACGCAGAAGGATGTGACGGAGGTGGCGCGATGCTTCACCGGCTGGACCATCGAGAGGCCGCGGCAGAATCCAGAATTCAAGTTTGACGAGCGATTGCATGATCCTGATCCGAAGTTCGTGCTGGGAAAGAAAATTCATGCCGGCGGGATGAAGGACGGCGAGGAAGTGATCAACCTATTAGTCCATAACCCGAGCACGGCGAAGTTCATTTCGACAAAGCTGGCGCGGCGATTTGTTTCGGATAATCCCCCGCTGGAGCTTGTCGCAAGAATGGCGCACACGTTCCAGGAGAGCGACGGCGACATCAAGGCCGTGATGCGGGCGATGATTTATTCGCCGGAGTTTTGGTCGCGTGAGGCCTATCGCGCAAAAATCAAGACGCCGTTTGAGCTGGTCGTTTCCACGGCGCGCGCGCTGGGAACGGACGTGGACGTGCCTCAGCCGCTGGTCGGCTGGGTGGGGCGCATCGGCGAACCCCTTTATCAATGTCAGCCGCCGACGGGCTACGCGGACAAGGCGGATACATGGGTGAATACGGGTGCATTGCTCAACCGGCTGAACTTTTCGCTCGCGTTGGCGGGGAACAGGATGCGCGGGTCGCGCACGGACGTCGGCTCGCTGCTGGGAGTTGAAGCGACAGCCGATGCGAAGGCGGCGCTGGAGCGGGCTGTGCAAGTTTTCCTAAGCGGGCAAGCGGCGCCGACAACCGTGGAGACGCTTGAAAAGCAACTCGATAACCCGCAGGTGTTGCAGGCGAGGCTGGACGACCCTGTTAAACATGTGGATCTGGGAGTCGTGGCAGGTCTGGTGCTGGGAGCGCCGGAATTTCAGAGGAGATAGAAGAGAGCCGACAGCTAACAGCTTACAGTGAAGAAAAAGAGCGGAAAAAAGAAGCGAAGAGTTTTGACAACGAGCCGAAACGATGCGTTTGGGCGACGCGCTGAAGGAAGAGCGAGGTTGAAATGAGTCATGCATGTTGCGAAGGCGTGCGAGGGTTGAAGTTTTCGCGGCGATATTTTTTGAAGCAGGGCGGAGTTGCCATGGTTGGCCTGAGCGCTATGCCCGCGTTCCTGCAGCGGGCGGTGGCGGCTACGCCGATGCCGAACAAGAAGCAGCTTGTCGTGCTGTTTCAGCGCGGCGCGGCCGATGGCTTGAATATCGTAGTTCCGTTTGGCGAGCCGAATTACTACCGGTTGCGGCCGAGCATAGCAATTCCGCAGCCCCGGCGGGGCGGAGCGGATGCAGCGGTCGATCTGGACGGATTTTTTGGGTTGCATCCCAGCCTTGCGCCACTCGAGCCTCTGTTCCACAAGAACCAACTTGCGATTGTTCATGCTGCGGGATCGCCGGATCCGACGCGCTCGCATTTCGATGCGCAGGATTTTATGGAGTCGGGCACGCCAGGCGTGAAGGCGACCGACGACGGGTGGCTCAACAGGGCACTTGAGAATGCGCCCGAAGAGGACGCCTCGCCTTTCCGCGCGGTGGCGATGGGGCCGAACCTGCCCCGGATGCTTCGTGGAAGCGCTTCGGCAATTGCGCTGCCGGATCTAAAGCAATTCAAGGTCATGGCGCAGTCGCCCGGGTCAGGGCAAGTGGTGGAAGGCGGGTTCGAGGCGATGTACGCGCAAACGGTTGACCATGCGCTGCACGGCACGGGCGCGGAGACTTTTGAGGCCATCGATCTCTTGCGGAAAGCCGATCCCTCGAAGTATCAACCGGAGAATGGCGCGCAATACCCGACGAGTCGGTTGGGACAGAGCTTGCAGCAAATCGGGCAACTGCTGAAGGCGAACATCGGAGTGGAAGTATTGTTCGTGGATTGCGGCGGCTGGGACAACCACGTGAACGAAGGCGGCGTGCAGGGCCAACTCTCCAATTTGCTAAGGGATTTAGGGCAGGGCCTCGGTGCGTTCCATCAGGACCTTGGCGACCGCATGCAGGATATTGTGTTCGTGACCATGAGCGAATTTGGGCGCACCGCGAAAGAGAACGGCAATCGCGGTACGGACCACGGACACGCGAACTGCATGTTTATTATGGGCGGGGACGTGAAGGGCGGGCGCGTGTACGGCAAGTGGCCGGGGCTCGATGATCACCATCTCAACGAGGGGCGCGATCTGGCGCTGACGACGGACTTTCGCAGTGTGATCGGAGAGATTTTGGCTCGGCACATCGGGGTGAAGGATCTTGCGCCGGTGTTCCCGGGATTTGACAACAATCCGCACAAGTTCGCGGGGCTTATTCGGGCGTAGTTTTTCCGCAGGACGGGCACGGCATGCCGTGCCCCTACAAACCCACCGGATTTACTTCAGTTCGCGAATCCAGATGTTGCGGTAGCGAACAGGATGATTGTGGTCCTGAAGCGCAAGCGGCAGCTTGTCCGGGCCCGCTTCGTAGGGCGGACGGACGTGATGGCCGGTTGGGCCGGTGGGCTCAACGTTGTCTTGCGTGAGGACGCCGTTGTGAAAGACGGTGACGCGCGCAGGCCGAGCCAATTTCCCCGATGCGTCGAAGCGAGGGCCGTGCCAGATGATGTCGTAGGTTTGCCATTGGCCGGGTGCGCGCGAAGCATTCACCAGCGGCGGATACTGGCCGTACACGGCGGAGGCCTGCCCGTCTGCGTACGTTTTGCTGTTGTAGGAATCGAGCACCTGGATTTCGTAGAGCCCCATCAGGAAAACGCCGCTGTTCCCTCGATCCTGATCTTCTCCCTTGGGAGGATCGGGTTCGCGGAATTCGACGTGAAGCTGACAGTCGCCGAAAGATTCCTTGGTACGCAGGTCGCCGGTCTTCGCGGCGACCACGAAGTAGCCGTTCTCGACTTTCCATTTGGCGGGGCTGCCGTCTTTCTTTTGCACCCACTGCGACAAATCTTTGCCGTCAAAGAGCACGATGGCGTCAGAAGGCGGATTGCCCGGCGTGTCCTGCGTGCTGGCGGTGCCGGGGGTGACAAGCGGCGGATTCGGACGGTTGCGGTCGTGGATTTCCCACTTGGTATCGACTTGGGCGAGCAAGAGACTCGGGCTTGCGGCGATCAATACAGCAGCGAAAAATGAGAGACGGTTTGTTTTCATGGTTCGGACCTCGGCTCCGATGCGCGAGGATTCTAGCTCTGATTTGTTTCTGAATACAGAGTTGTTGTGGGAGACGCGACCGCAATCAGAAGGAGCTATTTGATCGGTGCCAGATCCACAGGACGAAACCGAGAACTGTCCCGAGGCTGAGCGAAATGAGGAAAAAGAAACGCGACTCCGGAACACCGACGAGGGCAATCAGAACAAAGCCAAGCACAATAAACAATCCAACAAAATGCCCTGTCCATTGACCAGCGCCAACTGGACCGAAGGGCACAACGTTTGGGTAAGGGCGCGACGATCCCGTCGGTCGGCCACTCCGCAAGGTTCGCGGGCTCGGATAGGAGAATCTGTCCATTACTCAAACTATACGCCTAATCGCCGCTGAGGTAACAGGCAAGTAAAAAGGGGCGGCAAGCGGCCGCCCCAGGTGCTTGGATTGTTGATGCAATTAGGCGGCGGAGCCGCGGATGCGCATACCGTAGAACGAGCGATAGACAAAGAAGAATGAGACGACGAAGAAAGCCGCTGCAAGGATGTGGGTCAAGCCGTTGCCATGCTGGCTGGCGGTGAGTTGCACGGCGAGCTCGACAGCCAGCAGACCGAAGAGCGTCGTGAACTTGATGACCGGGTTGAGCGCGACCGAAGAAGTGTCCTTGAAGGGATCGCCGACCGTGTCGCCGACCACTGTTGCGTCGTGCAGCGGCGTGCCTTTTTGCTTGAGCTCGACTTCGACGATTTTCTTGGCGTTATCCCACGCGCCGCCGGCGTTGGCCATGAAGATGGCCTGGTACAAGCCGAAGATCGCGATGGAGAACAGGTAGCCGATAAAAAAGAAGGGCTCGACGAAAGCGAACGCCAGTGTGGCGAAGAAGACGGCGATGAAAATATTGAGCATGCCCTTCTGCGCATATTGCGTGCAGATTTCGACGACTTTCTTGCTGTCGGCGACGCTGGCCGCCGCGGCTCCTTCGAGATGAATGTTGGCTTTAATGAATTCGACGGCGCGGTAAGCGCCGGTGGTTACAGCCTGTGTGCTGGCGCCCGTGAACCAGTAAATCATGGCGCCGCCGGTGACGAGGCCGAGAACGAAAGGCGCGTGGAGAAGCGAAAGATTATTGACGTTTTCCGTGAGGCCATGAGTGAGGGCCATGATGATCGAGAAGATCATCGTGGTGGCGCCGACGACAGCCGTTCCGATGAGCACGGGCTTGGCGGTGGCTTTAAATGTGTTGCCCGCGCCGTCGTTGGCTTCCAGCATTTCCTTGGCGCGCTCGAAGTTCACGTCGATGTTGTAGTCTTTTTTCAATTCCTGCTTGATGCCCGGTACTTGTTCAATCAGCGAAAGTTCGTAAACGGATTGCGCGTTGTCGGTGACCGGGCCGTAAGAATCAACGGCAATCGTGACCGGGCCCATGCCGAGGAAGCCGAACGCCACCAGTCCGAAGGCAAAGACGGCTGGCGCGAGCATCAGAATTCCGAGATTGAGCGTGCTGATGAGGTAGCCCATCGACATCAGGAGGACCATCGCCAGGCCGATGTAATAGGCAGAGAAATTTCCAGCAACGAAGCCGGAGAGGATCCCGAGAGATGCGCCACCTTCTTCCGCAGAAGAAACGACTTCCTTTACGTGGCGTGACTCCGTGGACGTAAACACTTTCACGAGTTCCGGAATGACCGCGCCTGCGAGCGTACCGCAGGAGATGATCGTTGCCAGCTTCCACCACTGAGAAGCGTCGCCGCCGAGCGTGGGGATGATCTTGTAAGAGACTACGTAGGTCAGGGCGATCGAAACGATGGAAGTGATCCAGACGAGGGAGGTCAGAGGCGCTTCGTAATTCATCTCGCTCGCGTTGCCGTACTTCGCTTTGGCGATGAAGCCGTTGAGGAAGTAGGCCCCGGCGCTGGACACAAGCATCATGATGCGCATCACGAAGATCCACACGAGCAATTGCACTTGGACTTTAGGATCCTTCACAGCGAGAAGAATAAAGGTGATCAGAGCGACGCCGGTCACGCCATAGGTTTCAAAGCCGTCGGCGCTTGGTCCAACGGAGTCGCCCGCATTGTCGCCAGTGCAGTCCGCGATAACACCGGGATTGCGCGCGTCGTCTTCCTTGATCTTGAAGACGATTTTCATCAAGTCGGAACCGATATCGGCGATTTTCGTGAAGATGCCGCCTGCGATGCGCAACACCGCCGCGCCAAGCGATTCACCGATGGCGAATCCGATGAAGCATGGCCCCGCGTAGTCGCCCGGGATAAACAGCAGGATGAAGAGCATCATCAGCAGCTCCACGCTGATGAGCATCATGCCGATGCTCATACCGGCTTCGAGCGGCGTGTGATAGATCGGGTAGGGCTTGCCGCGAAGGGCAGCAAAAGCAGTGCGCGAATTGGCGAACGTGTTCACGCGGATGCCGAACCAGGCCACCCCGTAGCTTCCCGCCATCCCGATGACGCTGAAGACGAGAATGATCGGCAAGGTGACCGCAGTCGGATGCACCGGAGCGAGGACGCCGAAGTAAAGGATGATGACCACGGCGATGAAGAGCCACAGGAAGACAAGGAATTTGCCCTGCGTGAAGAGGTAGGTCTTGCAAGTCTCGTAGATAAGCTCGGAAATGTCGCGCATGGACTTGTGAACGGGCATGCCCTTCAGGCGGCTGTAAATGGCCAGCCCGAAAATGAGCCCAAACACACAAAAGACGATGCCAAAGAGAAGCAGCTTGTGGCCATCGATCCCGAGAAAAGTTACTTGCGAAAGATCGGGCACCTTCAGGCCAGCTTCACCACCGGCTTCCTGAGCAGAAGCTGTCGTGCTCGTTAGAAGGGCCAGAAACGCTCCCGCGGCACTCCATTTGGCGAATCTACGTCCCAAGGACCAGGCACTTGCAAGCCAGGTGCGCATTAAAAATCCTCCATGTAGGAAAATCAGATTCAGGGTCAACCGCCGCCCTGCACACTCGTTTCCGGCACACCATTTCAATCAAACGCCTCTTGTTTAGCGCCGAGGGAGTACCCTGCCGGATTTTAAAAGGCTCCCACCTCTAGAAGGGACAGAAACTTGGCTTTTGTGCTACCCCGGCCGGACCGGGATTGCTTGCACGCGCAACCAACCTATCTCCCAGCGGAAAAACGCCGGGCAGTCCCTGTTGGGCCCGAGCAAGGGCGTACACAAAACGTTGATTTATAACATTTAGCGGAGGGGCGGGTCAAACTGCTTGGAACTCGGAGTAGAACCCCTCAGCAGACGCACAATCGGCGTCCTGGAATGGCCGCAGTGGCAAAGTTTGGAGGTTAACAGGACGGTACCGGGGCGAAGAAGCGGGCGACAAACAATTGCAAAGCGGTGATAACATGCGTGGATTGCAAGAGAAGGAATCATCCCGGTTAAGACGGGGGGCCATGAGCATAGATTTTTCCCAGGCAGCGGCATCTCAAATGGCTGCCATAATTGCGGCGCGCTTCAATGGAGAGCGCGTTGAAGCCGATTCGGTCCACCCCATGCCGCCCGCGCTGCTGAACGTTCGAGCGCAGAGCCGCCACGATCAGGCAGCGGGACACGCGTGAGAAATCATTTCTTTATTACCGGTACGGACGCCGGCGTCGGGAAGACGACGCTCTCGGCGTTGCTGTGCGCGGCGCTGGACGCGGTCTACTGGAAGCCGATCCAGACGGGGACGCTTGAAGGCTCAGACCGCGTGACAGTGATGCGGCTTGCGGGCATCGGGACGGACCGCACACTGGACGAAGTGTACAAGTTTGTACCGCCGGTTTCGCCGGATTTGGCCGCACGGTGGGCGGGTGTGGAGATCGATTTAGGACGGATCAATCTGCCTACCAGCTTGCTGAACGATTGGCTGATCGTAGAGGGATTGGGCGGCGTGCTCGTCCCCATCAATCAAAAGCAGTTCATGCTGGACATGATGGTCAAGTTTAAGCTGCCAGTCATACTCGCGTCTCGCAGCGGCGCCGGAACAATCAATCACACGCTGCTGACGCTCGCGGCTCTGCATGCCGCTGAATTGCCGGTTCATGGTGTGGTTTTGATCGGCGACCAGAACCGCGAGAATCGCGAAACCATCGAGCGGTTTGGACACGTCAGGGTGATCGGTGAGATACCGCGTCTTCCGAATCTTCACCGGACCGCGTTGATGCAGGTCTTCATGAACCACTTCGATCGCGCCGCGTTTTCTCAATGATTAAGAATGATGGTCCTGTCCCTGCTCTAGCACAATTGAGCTGTCTGCTAGACTGATCGACTGAATCAGGGAGCAGCCATCCCATTCTGTCGTAGGCGGAAAAAGCTGCGGGCCTGCAAGAAGAAAACGACTGAAAGCGAGAGCTGCGATTGACCTTGAATCTGAGTGGGTGGAAGCAAAGGGTAGTGGCCTTCGCGAGTGGACTCGGCGCCCCTGGGCTTTTCCTGATTTCCTTCTTGGATTCCTCGGTGCTCTCTTTTCCCATCATTAACGATTTGTTGCTCATTGAACTCTCCATGCGGAACCCTGCAAGAATGCCGCTCTACGCTTTGATGGCCGCGTCAGGCTCCGTGCTGGGCTGCGTCTTGCTTTACTTCCTGGCGCGCTTGGGCGGGGAGGCTTATTTTCATCGGAAAGCCGGAGCGCGAGCTATTGCGATTCGCCATTGGGTTGAACGAAATGGTTTCGGCGGGATGTTGGTTGCCGCCCTTTTGCCGCCGCCGACGCCCTTCAAAGTATTCGTATTTGCTGCCGGCGTATTTGAGGCCCCCCTGCTTGGATTTGCGTCGGCGATCACGCTGGCCCGGCTATTTCGCTATTTTGGCGTGGGTTATCTTGCCGTTCGCTACGGTGCTGATGCGATGCCTTATCTTGCCGCGCACAAGTTGCAGGTGACCGTACTTGTGATCGGGCTCGTCCTGATTAGCTATGGACTTTCGCGATGGATCCTGCGGCATAGGCCGCATCATGATGTGCAAAAATGAAGCGAGAGAAGGGTTACTTGTGCATATCCTTTGCCCAAACTAACTCCTGAGAAGCAACCTTGCTGTTCGGATCGAGCTCGATGCGGGCGGCAACTTCATATTTGGTGTCACCCGCTGCGGCGTAACGCAAATCACGCAAAATGACGATGTAGCCCGTTTCGGTTTTTTCCATGCTGGCCTTTGGAATCTGTGCGGATGCGAGAAATCGCCGGGCCGCAGTCGTGTTTCGGGCGGCTTCCAGCGCTGGAGAAGATTCCGGCTTGAAGAGACGCAAGCTGGAGTCTGGGTCGAAATCGCTTGCGGAGGCGGCATTGACGTCGATCTCGTTTAGCGCGCTTTCGGTTTCTGCCACGCCATGCCACGTGAATAACGAGAGGGATTCCGGGTAGGCCCACGCGCGGCGCAGAGTCTCGCTGTGAAATGTCCGCGATCCCATCAGGGCCAGAACATTTGAGTGCAGGGTTGCGCGTGCGCCGACATAAACGAGTACCAGAGCGAGGCCGACGATGGCGCCGGTCTGGCCGCGCGGCTTTTTTGTTTTGGCGCCGATTTCAGAACCGACGAGACGAAGCAATTCGGGAAGGGCGATCGCCGCGATGAGGATCGTGAGAATCCATGGATCAATGCTTGGGAGCCAGTCAGCCGCAAAGCGCCTGGAGCTGAATGGCCAGATGAGCGCCACGCCGTCCGATTGGCAAGCGTCCATGGTGATGTGCAGCAAAGCGGCGCACAGCGGCAGTAGGAGCGTGCCCAAAATCAGCGACCGAATGGCAAGGACGTGAGAATAAACCGCATTGCCGTTCGGCAGTCCTACCTCGATGCCTGGTCCTGCTTTGAGAACCCTTGCAACGAAAACCGCGGGAAAGACTGCTGAAATAAGAATGGCTGCGAGAATCGAGTGAGTATAAGTTCCGTGCCAAGCACGATAGGCCGATGGGGCGAAGTAACTGCTAAACCAGTCGATGTTTGCAATCGTTCCGGCGACAACTGCGCCAACCGTCGCAAGCTTGCCTGCGCGGGGGAAAAAACCTCGCGCGACGGCGAGCGATGCCAGTCCATGAGTGACGATGTCCACGGTTATGACTTGGAGAATGTTTGCGACGCGGCAGCCAGCGCGTTTTGCGGCACGAGGATTTTCAGAGCGCGCGGAACGATCTTGAACTCGATGGGAAGGCGGGCGAGGGGCTCGCCATCCATTTGCGCGTAGATCGGATCATCGCCAAGGGGTTCGCAGACTACGCTGTCCGCTTTCCAGAACTCGACGCCTTCGGTGCCGCGAAGTTTGCCCATCCAGAGCGTGGGCAGATAACTGAGATAACGTAAACCGCTTTGCGTGGTGAGCGTCATCAACTCGAACTGATCTTCGTAGAGATCGGCGCCGGTGGTGATCTTGAAGGGACCGCCGTAGTGTTTGGTGCGCCCGACGACAACGAGTGAAGCATCCACTTGCTTGCCTGCGGCGGTGACGCGAAAGCGCTGGAATTTGTAGCGGAAGGCTTCGCGAGCGCCCTGCCACCAATAAGCCATGATGCCAACGCGCGCTTTGAGTTCGAGATCGATGGAGTAGACGATCATGCCGTCGGGCCCGGCGCCGGCGACGCTAAGAAAATATTTTTTCTTTGCGGGTTCGTTGAGGGGCGTGGCGAGTCCGAGCGCGATATCGCGCACTTATCCGCGAACGAGCCTTTCCGCCGCGCTGGGTATGTCCCAGGGAAGATTCAGTTCTTTCGCAAGCATATTCGCGGTTCCACCGGGAAGAAGAGCCATCGGCACGCGATGTCCATTTGTTTGCCCCGCGAGTCCATTCACGACTTCGTTCAGCGTGCCATCGCCTCCGCAGGCGATCACTAGATGCCGCCTTTCCGCGTTTGCCCGCTGTGCGAGCTCCGTGGCATGGCCGGCTCGTGGTTTCGGCGAGTTCTGTTTCAATGCCTCCGGCGGCAAAAATGCGGCGCGCTTCATCAAGCATGCGTGCGGCGCCCATGCCCGCCATTCCCGGCGTTGGGGTTGTGAATCAGCAGCGCGTTATGGATTTCCGGGGTCATCACTTCTTTCACGTCATAGGTCGGAGTCGTTTGTTGCCATACTCATTCTATATAATGTCAGGCGAAATTGAGCTATCCCTTCTGCCGAGGGTTTCATGGCCAAAGCCGCGCCTGCTTCCATCAAGAAAGAGATTGAAGAGCTTCGCGAGAAGCTTCGCCACCACGAATATCTCTATTACGTCCTGGATGATCCGGAAATCTCGGACGCGGCTTACGACCGGCTGATGCAGACGAACTGCAAGAGCTCGAAGCGGCGCATCCGGAACTGGTCACGCCGGATTCGCCGACCGCCGCGTCGGGGGCGCGCCCCGCGAAGGGTTTCAGACGGCGCCAGCACGGGCGATGATGAGCCTCGACAATGCGTATTCCTACGAGGAGCTGCGACGATTTCGACCGGCGCGTGCGCGAAGGCATCGGGCGGGAAGAAATCGAATACATCGCCGAGCACAAATTCGATGGGCTGAGCATTTCGCTGCTGTACGAGGACGGCGTGCTGGTGCGCGGCGTCACGCGCGGCGACGGCACGACCGGCGAAGACGTCACGGCCAACGTGCGCACGATCCGTTCGATCCCGCTGCAGCGTGGACGCGGCGGAACTGCAAGAAGCTGAGCTTGCCAGTGCGATTTCGAAGTGCGCGGCGAAGTCATCATGCCGCGCAAGGCGTTTGAAGCGCTGAATCGGCAGCAGGAGGAGAAGGGCGGGAAGCGCTTCGTGAATCCGCGCAATGCGGCGGCGGGCGCGGTGCGCGTGCTCGATCCCGAGATCACGGCGTCGCGGCGGCTGGATTTTTTTGCGTACTACCTGCTGGCCGGACGGCAGAAGCGCCGATTCGCGAAACATTCCGAGAGTCTCTGGAAGCACTGCAAGCAATTGCACTTCAACGCTTCGGATGACTGGAAACTTTGCAGCGCGATCGAAGCGGTGAAGAAATATTGCGACGACTGGGAAGCGAAACGCGAAAAACTGCCGTACGAAATCGACGGCATCGTGATCAAGGTGAATCGAATCGGCGTTGCAGCAGGAACTGGGTTTCACGGCCAAGGCCCCGCGCTGGGCCATCGCTTACAAATATCCGGCGCGGCAGGAGACGACGGTCGTGAACGACGTCATCTTTCAGGTGGGGCGCACGGGCACGCTGACGCCGGTGGCTGTGCTCGAGCCGGTGCAGGTCGGCGGCGTCACGGTCAGCCGTTCCACGCTGCACAACATGGATGAAATCGAGCGGCTGGGATCTGCAGATCGGCGACACGGTGCTCATCGAGCGCGCCGGCGAAGTGATTCCGCACGTGATGAAGGTGGTGAAGGAAGGGAAGAACCGCAAGCCGTTCCGCATGCCGGAGCATTGCCCGGAATGCGGCAGCACGATTCACAAGTCGCCGAAGACGAAGTGGCCTACCGCTGCGTGAATGCGGCTGCCCGGCCAAGCGCAAGGAATCGCTTACTGCATTTTGCGGGCCGCCACGCGATGAACATCGACGGCCTGGGCGACAAGATCGTCGATCAGCTTGTGGACAAGGGCATGGTGAAGGATTTTGCCGACCTCTACGAGCTGAAAGAAGATCAGTGGCCGGGCTCGAGCGCATGGCGGAAAAATCGGCGCAGAATCTGCTCGAGGAAATCGAGGCCAGCAAGAAGAACAGCTTGTCGCGCCTGATTTACGCGCTGGGGATGCGATTTGTCGGGCGAGCGCACGGGGCAATTGCTGGCGGAACATTTCTGCTTCGCTCGAAGAATTGGCAACGGCAGACGAAGAGCAACTGACGCAAGTGACCGAAGTCGGGCCCGAAGGTCGCCGCAGCGATCGTCGAATTTTTCTCCGAGCGCGCCAATCGCCAGCTCATCAAGAAGCTGCACAAGGCGGGCGTGCATCCCACAGCGGAAAAGCGCGAGGTCAAAAGCGACAAACTTGCCGGCAAGTCGTTTCGTCTTCACAGGCGGCCTGGCCAATCGCTCGCGCGAAGAAGCCGGCGAATGGTCGTAGCAGCATGGCGGCAAAGTCTCCGGCTCGGTCAGCAAGAAGACGGACTACGTGGTCGTCGGCACCGATCCCGGCTCGAAATACGACAAGGCCAAAGAGCTCGGCGTCACGCATCCTGACCGAAGCTGAATTCGAGACGTTGCTCGAGGGCCAAGCTAACCACGTGCCATACTGCTGAGCCGGAAGTCCTAGCAAGGAACACTTGCGGGATCTCGCTTTGGCCGCGGTCATGGCCTTGGTTTACCCCAAGCGTTTAGAATCAACAGCTTCTTGAGTCCCCAGCCGGATTTCGCAGGGGATACAGTGAGCTTAAGCTTCTAGCTGCAACACGTTACAACATCAGGGGGGACGAGTTCTGCTGATCCGCTCAGGCTGCCGAGCTTTCAGGAATGTAACCGTGGCTGGACTCGCCGATTTCGTGGCTATCCGCTATAATTCAAATTGGCGGGCGGGCTGGGTGATCGCTGGCTTGGTCATCGCAAGTGGCTGGGCGCTGGAGGAAAGTCCGGACACCGTCGTCGTAGGCTCGCAAGAGCCGGTGACGAAGCAGGGCGGCGCGCCTGGTAACGCCAGGGGGCCGGTGGTACAGACTTTGTGGCACGGCTACGGAAAGTGCCACAGAGAATAAACCGCCGGTCGAGCGGCCGGTGATCGCGGAGGCAAAACCTCGGAGGTCTTCGAAATGCTCGCTCAGTTTGGTAAGGGTGAAAAGGTGGGGTAAGAGCCCACCGCTCCGGTGGCAACATCGGAGGCACGGCAAACCCCGCGCGGTGCAAGGCCAAATAGGAGGGGAGAGCCGGCCCGGCTCGATGAGAACGCTCGCGTAAGTGAGTGCGCTTCCTCTGTGATGGAGCAATCCATCGCGGAGAGCAACCCTCGGGTAGGCTGCTGGAGTCGCGGCGCGAGCCGTGACCTAGAGGAATGATCGCCGCAGCGTGTTGTCCTTCAATGGGCAGGCGCGCCGCACAGAATCCGGCTTACAGGCTCATCCGCCAACTATTTCGTTTGTTGTGAACTTGATTTCTTCAGGCACTTCCATGTACTTTCCATTGTGATTCGCCAATTTCCAGAATCTCGCAAGCCAAATTTGCAAACTATTCCAACATGAAGCACGAACCTAGGGTCGCTTGGAGACTCATGTCCCAGTTGCGTTTTTTCTTTTACATAGCGTTCAGTATGGTGTTAGCGGCTTCGGCGGTTGGACCTCTCGCTGCCCAGACTCCCCCTCCCAATTCCATTCCAAATTCTCAACAGGCTCCGGCGCCGCAACCGTCCCAGGCACCATCGGCGCCGACTCGAGCCAACATCCTGCGCGGCGCGTACGGTCCGTATCGCGCCAACAACGATTTGCTCTTCTACCATCTCGACGTCCGCGTCGACCCGGAAAAGAAGTTCATCAGCGGGAAGAACACGATTCGCTTCAAGATGCTCAAGGATGACACGCGAATCCAACTCGACCTGCATGCCGCGCTTCATGTCGACAAGATTCTGCTCGGCACGACCGAACTCAAGTACGAACGCGAGTTCGGCGCCGTGTTCGTCGACTTCCCGAAGACACTCCAGCGCCGGCCGCGTTTACACGATTGACTTCTACTACTCCGGGCAATCCTCTCGAAACTGGCCGGTTCGGCGGCATCGCATTCCGCAAGGATCCCTCCGGCCACCCCTGGATCAACACCGCCTGCGAAGGAATCGGCGCGAGCATCTGGTGGCCGAACAAGGACCAATGGCGCGATGAAGTCGAGAGCATGCAAATCAGCGTCTCGATTCCGAATGATCTGGTCGACGTCTCCAACGGAAAGTTCATGGGCAAGACCGACTTGGGCGACGGCTACACGCGCTGGGATTGGCTCGTCCACTACCCCATCAACAATTACGACGTTTCACTGAACATCGGCAACTATCAGCACTTCTCCGATCACCTCGGCGGCTTGCCGCTCGATTTCTATGCGCTGCCCGAAGACTTGGACAAAGCGAAAAAGCAGTTCGTGCAAGCCAAGGGCATGCTCGAGGCCTACCAGCACTATTTCGGTGAGTATCCGTTCAAGAAGGATGGCTACAAGCTGATCGAAGTGCCGTATTCCGGCATGGAGCACCAGAGCGCCGTCACTTACGGCAACCACTTCGCGAATGGCTATCTGGAGCGTGACTGGACCGGCGTCGGCATCAGCCTGAAGTTCGATTTCATCATCATCCACGAAAGCGGGCACGAGTGGTTCGGCAACGCCGTAACGGCAGCCGACCCGTCCGACATGTGGATTCACGAGGGCTGGACGACGTACCTCGAATGCCTTTACGTCGAATACATGTTCGGCCACGACGACGCCGTCAAGTACGTCAACGGCTACAAAGCCAAGGTGAAGAACGCCGTGCCGATCATCGCCGAACGCGGCGTCAACGCCGAGCCGCCTCAAGATATGTATTTCAAAGGCGCGCTTTTTCTGAATACGTTGCGCAGCGTCGTGAATGACGATCCCCGCTGGTGGAAGCTGATTCACGATCTCTACCAGCACTTCAAATACAAAAACATCATGACCGAAGACATCGTGCAGTTCTTCAACCAGAAGACCGGCAAGGATATGACGCCGATCTTCAATCAGTATCTTCGCCACACGGCAATTCCAACTCTCGAACTGAAATTCAATGCAGCGGACGGCACAGTTTCGTATCGTTGGAAAGCCGATGAGCCCGGCTTTGCGATGCCCGTGCGCGTCGGAAAGAAAGACAACTGGCAAATCATCCAGGCCACGACGGATTGGCAGACCATGAAGTCACCGCTTACGAAGGACGAGTTCGACGTGGCGACCGATCTCTACTACGTGAACGTCGACAAGCAGTAACCGAAAGAATTACGAATCACTAGAATGCGTAAGCTAAATGGGCTTTGCGGAATTTATTGGGAATGACAATCGTCAGCGTCGGGTGCTTCCTTCTCATTGGCTCCTTGATGATTTCTGCGGGCGCACGTTTTGGTTCAACCGAAAGAAGTTGTCCGGGTCGTAGTGCGTCTTAATCTCGACTAGGCGGTCCCATCGTTCCCGATAGGCCTCCGGCACGCGCTCCTGTTCGTCGCCACTCATGAAATTCACGTACACGCCCGGCGTCATGGAGGGCCGCAAATGGGCGAACAGTCCGCGTATCCACGCAATGTTTGCGTCGTCATCTCCAGGGTCAGCCCAGTTTCCCAGCAAGTTCACAATGAACGGAGAGCTGCGATCGCCAAATGCCGTCTCCCCAGCCGGAACGCGGGCTGCCGCGCCGCCGAGATAGGAGAGCTCAATCTGGCTGACAGGGGAGGGAATCGTTGCCAGCGACTTCCACCATGCGGCGAATATATTGATCGTCAAGAACCTTAAAGTAGCCGGACTTTGTGTAGTACCTTCGCCCATGAGGAAATTCAGCGTCCGCCATCGTTTGCAGTGCGAGAAACGACAGCTCGCTCTTTGTTACTGCCACAGGATTGCAGAAAGACAGCACGCGATCCACAACCGAACGCCCTTTTTCAGGGTCGCCAATCCAAACGAGACCCTGGCTCGCCGCCGGACGCCCGCGCAAGTGGGCGGGAACGTTCTCCGTATGTGGAGCAATAGTTAGCGAAATTCCCCACCGCAAGTTGTCCGGTGCTTGTGGCATGAATTCTCGCCATTGCTGCACGATGCCGGGGATATCGTCGCCGAAGCACATTCCGGCGCCGAAAAGGACAGAGGAGACCGGGTGAAGATTCACTTCGAACTCGGTCACTACGCCAAAGTTTCCCCCTCCGCCGCGCAAAGCCCAAAAAAGATCTGGATTCTCCTCGGCGCTTGCGCCGACAACTGATCCGTCTGAGACAACGAGCGTGAAGCCCGTGACGTTGTCGCAAGACAGACCGTGCAAACGGTTCAGCCAGCCCGTTCCGCCGCCCAAGACAAGCCCGGCGGCTCCGGTGTGTGATACGACTCCCGCTGGAAAGGCGAGGCCGACCTGTTGCGTTGCCGCATCGATGTTCCCGAGGAGGCAGCCGCCTTCAAATCGCGCTCGCCGGGTCTGCGCGTCAACGCGCACCGCCTTCATCCGGAAAAGATCAATCACCAAACCATCGTCGCAGGTGCTGAACCCGGCCAGACTATGCCCGCCGCACCGAATGGCTGTCACCACGCCCGCCGCCGAAGCGGCTCGCACTGCAATCTGCACATCCGTTACATCGGCGCAACGCGCAATCAAGCCCGGCTTGCGAGCTACCATCCCGTTCCAAATGCCCCGCGCGCCGTCATACTCGTCGTCGCCGGGGCGCAACAAATCGCCGCGGAATTGCCGCCGAAGCGCGGAGTAAACTTCTCCGATGACCTTACTCATGCGGTCGGTCTTTCTTTTTCGCCAAGAGTATTGCGGCATATTCTAGACCGCGAACGCGAAAATGAGGCAGAAAACACTCCCTTGACAGCCGCCGCAACCGGGGTATAGCGTTCGCTTTGTTCGTTTCACAAGCCTTCCTTTCCGCGTTTTCGGTTTCGACCAGGAGTAATAACTTGCAGGCCAAATCGCAGAGTGTCCTTGGGCAGGAAATCCTCTCTGAGCCACACGCTGCATTTTCCAATCGAACAAATTCGTACGTGCTTTCCCGGCGCTTCATCGCGCCCCGGCATTCACCTTCTTCGACAATGCCGCGGGCGCTCAGGTTCCACAGCTCGTGATCGATGCGGTCAACCACCATCTCCTCAATTGCAACGTCCAGCGCGGTGGGCGCTACGCGAAAAGCCAGGAAGTTGATGCGACGATTTCCCGCGCGCG
>CAVOPQ010000023.1:0-72839 GCA_963698145.1 uncultured Acidobacteriota bacterium
CAAATCAGCCGCTCGTCCGAGTCACCATGGAAGAGAACATGGCCACGACAGTGGCTCAGCCGCGTTTTCGCGCATGGCTCATCGGCATCTTTGCCGCCCTCGCTCTTGTGCTTGCCGCGGTCGGGGTGTACGGCGTCATGTCGTACACAGTTACCCAGCGCACCAGCGAAATCGGCGTTCGCGTCACCATGGGCGCTCAGCCGCAGGACGTATTCCGCATCATCGTTGGCGAAGGGTTGCGCCTTGCTTTGCTTGGGGTGGGAATCGGTCTCGTGGCGGCTCTTGCCCTGACGCGTCTGCTGCGAAGTTTTCTATTCGGTATCAGCGCCTATGATCCCCTTACATTTGTTGGCGTTTCGCTCATCCTGACATTGGTTGCGGTCGCCGCATCCTCCTTCCCGGCGCGCCGCGCAACCCTCGTTGATCCGCTAGTTGCCCTGCGATACGAATAACAACCCTTTCGAGACTCTTCCATCCCCTCCCCCAACAACCTGAAATAAACCGCAACTCGCGGTTAATCTCTCAACTGCAGCGTCTATTCAAGTAGGGTCTCCGTTTTTGGCGAAAATTTTGGCCCGTACTCGCGTTTAGAAGGGTAATCCCATGCGGCGCACCCCCTATTTCCTGCCTCTGGCCCTATGCCTTACCTTGGCCTCCAACACATTGCGGGCGCAAGACCCCGCAAAGATCGTCGAGCAATACTTGAAGGCGGCGGGGGGCAGCAGAGCACTGGCTAGAATCCAGACTTTGACCCTGGAAGGGACCTTCACAAGCGACGGCGGAAAGTCTGGGACGTACACTCTCGATACCAAGCTGCCGAACCGCTACTACTCCGAATTGCTGGTCGGCGACAAAAACCTGATCGAGGCGTACAACGGCAAGTCCGCCTGGCATCAAAATGCCGCCGGAGAACTGGGCACGCTGGTCGGCCCCGAAGGAATGCAACTGGAAGCCGCGGCGCAGTTTTACAACTCTCACCTGCTCGAATCTTAAGAAAAACAAAATCACGCGTCGCGATTGTGGGTCATGCCCAAGTGCGCGGAAAAGATGCGCTGCAACTCGAAATAACTACGGCCACTGGCGTGAAGCGGCAAGTATTTTTCGATCCGCAGACGCACCTCATCGTGAAGGAAACTGGCAACGGTCGGCGGCGTCGAAGAAGAAATCTCATACGACGACTACCGCACTGTCGATGGCGTGAAATTGCCGTACAAGATCGAGCTGCACCGTGGAAACGACAAATATGACATCAGCGTGACGCGCGCAGCTATCAACGGAACCGTGGGCGAGCGCGTCTTCGATTTCCCCATCAAGTCGCAGGTCAAATTGCCCGATCTGAAGGCCTTGTTCAAGGAGATTGACGAAAACCAGAAGGCCATCGACAAGATCAAGGAAAACTACGCCGGATCGCAATCAGAAGAAGAAACGGAATTCGAAAGCGACGGAAGAGTGAAGAAGCATGAAGTCAACGAATACACGTTTTTCTATCTCGACGGGAATGAGATCACAACTCTTGTGAAAAAAGACGGCAAGCCCCTGAGCGACGCCGACCAGAAGAAAGAAAACGAGAAAGACACAAAAACGCATCGAGGAACACCAGAAGCGCGAAGCCAAGAAAGAAGCAAAGGAAGAAAAGGCCAAGGAAGAAGGGAAGAACGACGAAAAAGATGATCCGGGAATTGAGGTCTTCCTGCGCGCTTGCCAGTTTGTGAACCCGCGCCGTGAACGTTTCCGCGGCCAGGATGTTCTGGTCTTCGATTTCGAGCCCAATCCCGAATTCAAGGCCCACAAGCTTGTTGAAAAAGTGGCCCAGAAACTGGCCGGAGTTATTTGGGTCGATGAAAAAGCCCACGACGTCGCACGGCTCGAAGCGTATTTCGTTGGCGACATGAAGATTGGCGGCGGATTGCTGGCAAACCTGCAAAAGGGCACTAGCTTCGTATTCGAACAGGCGTTCATTAATAACGAAGTGTGGCTCCCGACCTATGAAGAGGCCCACGTCGGCGTGCGCGTCCTGCTAGTAAAGGGATTCAAAGTCAATGCTGTGACACGCTACTCCGATTACAGGAAATTCAACGTCGAGACGCTCTCCTCAGTCTCCAAACCCAAATCCGCCAACGAAGCCCCCGCCGAGAAACCGGACCCGCTATGAAACCATTCGCGGCTCCGACATTCGTGTTCTCCTCGCTCTTCCCTCGTGAATCCTCATACTGACGCGTTGACGATCCGATCTTCGGCCGTAATGATGGCTCTGAAGATCGGCTCCTAGCCCTTGTGTCCTACCTCCGCTGCCAGTAAAATGTCCCGTCTTCCAGCCGCATCTTTTTCTCAAGTGAGCAGATTCATACCGGAGCTCATTCTAGCGAATGGCGCAGCACTACGATGTCATCGTCATCGGCGGCGGCCACAACGGCCTGGTGAACGCCGCTTACCTGGCGAAAGCGGGCAAGAAAGTGCTGGTGCTCGAGCGCCGCCGCGTGCTCGGCGGCGCCGCGGTCACCGAAGAAATCGTTCCCGGCTTTCTTTTCTCCGAATGTTCTTACGTGGTTTCCCTGCTTCGCCCCGAAATTATTCGCGAACTGGACCTTCCGCGCCACGGCCTGGAAATCCTGCCGCTCGATGGCACATTCTCGCCCATGCCCAACGGCGACCATCTGTGGCGCATGAACGATCACGCCAGCACGCAGCGCGAAATCCGCGCGCCACTCCCGCGCTCGACGCCGAAGCCTACGACGAATTTTCGAAAAATGATGACGCCGATGTGCCGCTTCGTGAAGCCGCATGCTCTCGATGATTCCGCCGGATCCGACCACGCTCAACCCGAAGGATCTCAAGCAGCTTCATTTCCTCGATGCAGCGCTTCCGCGAACTGTCCTCCGACGAGCGCTACACACTGGTCCAGCTCATGACCATGAGCTCCGCCGATTTTCTCGATCAGTGGTTTGAAACGGACGTCCTGAAAGCCACCATGTCCGCTTCCGGGATTATCGGCACATTTCTCGGGATTCGTTCGCCCGGCACCGCGTACGTTCTGCTGCATCACTACATGGGCGAAATCGACGGCGCGTTCCGCTCCTGGGGTTTCAGCCGCGGCGGCACCGGCGCCATTTCGAACGCCATCGCGCGACGCGGCGCGCGAAGCTGGCGTGGAAATTCGCACGAAGGCGCCGGTGGCGAAAATCCTGGTCAAGAATGGCCGCACCTGCGGCGTCGCGCTGCAAAGCGGCGAAGAAATTCCGCCAACGTCGTTTCCTCAAGCGTCGATCCGCATCTCACCTTCGAGAAATTTCTCGAGCCCAGCGAACTTCCCGGCGATTTTCTCGAAAGCGTGCGCCGCTACAAATTCCGCGGCTCTTCCGGCAAAGTGAATCTCGCGCTCGATGCGCTTCCCGATTTCAAGTGCTTGCCCGGCCCTGGCGCTCATCTTCGCGGCGCGATTTCCATTTCTCCCAGCATGGAATACATGGAGCGCGCCTACGACGACGCGAAGTACGGCAATTTTTCGCGCAGCCCTACATCGACATGGTCATTCCCAGCCTGACGGATCCTCCGTCGCGCCGCCCGGCAAGCACGTGCTGTCCTGCTTCGTGCAATACGCGCCCTACAAACTCGCCGAAGGCACTTGGGACGATCAGCGCGAAGCATTCGGCGACACCGTCATCAACACCATCGCCGAACATGCGCCCAACATCAAAAAAATTATCGTCGGCCGCCAGGTGCTCACGCCGCTCGACCTCGAGCGCGAGTTCGGCCTCACGCAAGGCAACATTTTTCAGGGCGAACTTTCTCTCGAGCAGCTTTTCTTTCTGCGCCCCGTGCCCGGCTGGGCTTACTACCGCACGCCCGATCGACAACCTCTATATGTGCGGCTCCGCCACGCATCCCGGCGGCGGCATCATGGGCGCCCGGCCGCATCGCCAGCCAGGTCATTCTCAAGGAGTGGAAGGAGCTCGAAAGGTTCGCTCCCGCTCGAACGGCGAGCAAGAACTAATCATGCCCATCGGACAGCGCGTAGTCTCATCGGCGGCGGTCACAACGCTCTCATCACCGCGTTTTATCTGGCGAAGGGCGGCTTCAAGCCGCTGGTTCTCGAACGCCGCGAAATGGTCGGCGGCGGCGCGATCACCGAGGAATTTCATCCCGGTTTCCACGCTTCGACGCTTTCGCACACGCTCGGCCCGCTTCGCGCCGATATCGCCCGCGACCTGCAGCTCGAAAAATTCGATTGCGAAATTCTTCATCCCGATCCTCGCGTCTTTGCTCCTACCCCCGATGGCAAGTCGCTTCTCTTTTATAACGATGCACGCCAAAACCGCCGCCGGAATCGCCCGCCTCTCCGCAAAGGACGCCGCGAAATACACGCAATTCGCCGCATCGCTCGAAGAAATGTCCGGCGTTCTTCGCGCAATCGCCTCCATCACGCCGCCCGCCATTGATCACGCCTCCCCGGAGGATCTCTGGAATCTTTTCAAGACCGGCCGCAGCGTCCGTAGCCTCGGTAAAAATGGCATCTTCGATCTTCTGCGCTGGGGCCCCATGGCGGTCGCGGATTTCGTCGCCGAATTTTTCGAAACCGAATTGCTTCGCGCGGTCATCGCTGCGCGCGGCATTTTCGGCACTGCTCTCGGTCCCTGGTCCGCGGGATCCACCGCCGTGCTGCTGCTTGCGCGCCGCCGCGGATTCCGCATCCCGTCGGCTCTGCCGCTTTTCCGCGCGGAGGGCTCGGCTCGTTCACTCGCGCTCTCGCTGAAGCGGCCCGCAAAGCAGCCGGCGCGGAAATCCGCACCAATGCCGAAGTTCAGCACATCCGCGTCAAAGACGGCGCCGTCACCGGCGTCGTGCTCGCCGATGGCGAAGAAATCGCCGTCGAAGCCGTCGTCTCCGGCGTCGATCCCAAGCGCACTTTTTTCAAACTCCTCGATCCCGCCCAGCTCGATCCCACTTTCGCCCTTCGCATTCGCAACATTCGCGCCAACGGCACCGTCGCCAAAGTTCATCTCGCGCTCGGCGGTCTCCCCATTTTCTCCGCGCTCGATGCCTGCGCGAAGGTTTTCTCAAGTCGCTCTCCGGCCGCATTCACATCGGCCCGGAAATCGACTATCTCGAACGCGCTTTCGACGCTTCCAAATACGGCGAATTTTCCCCAGCTCCCCGTATCTCGATGTCACCATTCCCACGCTTCTCGATCCTGCGCTTGCCCCGGAAGGCAAGCACGTCCTCTCCGCTTACGTCCAATTCGCGCCTTACAAGTTGAAGGAAGGGAACTGGGACGCCCGCCGCAAAGATCTCGGCGACACCGTCGTCAAAACTCTCGCCGAGTACGCGCCCAATCTTCCCAGCCTCGTGGAGCACATGCAAGTCATCACTCCGCTCGACCTCGAAACGATCTACGGCTTCACCGGCGGCCACATTTTCCATGGCGAACTCGCCCTCGACCAGCTTTTCACCATGCGCCCCGTTCTCGATTGGGCTCGCTACAAAACGCCCGTCCGCGGCCTTTTCCTCTGCGGCTCCGGCACGCATCCCGGCAACGGCCTCACCGGCGCATCCGGCGCCAACGCCGCCCGCGAAATCATCCACGACCTCCGCTGATGAAGGCGTATTATCAAGCCGAAATGTCGTCGCGTACTGTCATTGCAAAATGCTGTCGTGTACCGTCCATTGTGAAATGTCGTCGTGTACCGTCATTGCGAAATGTTGTCGTGTACCGTCCATTGTGAAATGTCGTCGTCTACTGTCATTCCGAGCGGAGCAGGCCGACGCATTTTCCTTCATTCCGCTCCTGCGGAATGTCGGCCTGCGCAGTCGAGGAATCTCTCTTCGATGTGTGATGTAGCTCTGACGCATCGTTGCGGCTTTTTCAGTTTTAGGCTTGCGTGACCCATGGCTACCATCGATCGCGCAAAACTCCACACCCTCCACCAACGCGAAGAAAAACGCTTCATCGCCGATCATCCACGCTCCGCGGAACTCTATCTCCGCGCCCAGTCCTCTCTCCTTGGCGGCGTCCCCATGAACTGGATGAACAAGTGGGCCGGCGCATTTCCCGTCTTCGTAAAATCCGCCAGCGGCGCGCATTTCACCGACGTTGACGGCCACGACTACATCGATCTCTGCCTCGGCGACACCGGCGCCATGACCGGCCACTCGCCTGCAATCGTCGCCGAGGCCGTCGCGCGCCGCGTCAAAGAAGGCATCACCCTCATGCTCCCCACGGAAGATGCCGTCTGGGTCGGCGAAGATCTCCAGCGCCGCTTCGGCCTTCCGTACTGGCAATTCACGCTCACGGCCACTGACGCCAACCGTTTCTCCATTCGCATCGCCCGCGAAATCACGCAGCGACCCAAAATTCTCGTCTTCCACTACTGCTACCACGGCACCGTGGACGAAACTTTCGTCTCGCTTCAACAACGGCGTCGTCGGCCCGCGCCGCGGCAATATCGGCCCGCCAGTCAATCCCGCGGAAACCACGCGCGTCGTCGAATTCAACGATCTGCAACGCGCTCGAAGACGCGCTTAAGCATCACGATGTCGCCTGCATCCTCGCCGAGCCCGCCATGACCAACGTCGGCATCATCCTCCCCGATGCTGGCTACTGGTCAGCCGCGCGCGAACTCACCCGCCGCTACGGCACGCTGCTCATCGCCGACGAAACGCACACCATCTGCGCCGGCCCCGGCGGCTGCACTGCGCGAATGGAATCTGCGACCTGACATGCTCGTTTTCGGCAAAGCCCATCGGCAGCGGCATTCCCGGCGCCACGTACGGCGTCACCGAAGAAGTCGCTCAGCGCATCGCCGCCCGCATTCATCTCGAAGATTTCGACGTCGGCGGCATCGGCGGCACGCTGGCAGGCAACGCGCTCTCCTCGCCGCGATGCGCGCCACCCTCGAACACATCCTCACCCCGACGCGTTCGCCCACATGATCCCGCTCGCCAACCGCTTCGCCGACGGCGTCGCCGCTCGAAATCCGCGCCGCCATCTTCCGTGGAACGTCACCCGCCTCGGCGCCCGCGCCGAATACACTTTCGCCGCAAAGCCTCCGCGCAACGGCGGCGAATCCGCTGCCGCCGCCGACTTCGAACTCGAGCGCTTCCTCCACCTCTACGCCCTAAACCGCGGCGTCCTCCTCACTCCGTTCCACAACATGGCCCTGATGTCCCCCGCCACCACCGATGCCGACATCGACCTCCACACAAAAATCTTCGCCTCCGCCACCCGCGAACTCACCTCGTAAGGGCGGGGCTCGATTGAGAGAGAATGGCGTCTTCATTTCGCATCACGTCTAAATGTTCTTTTCCTCGCCTCATTTTTGCTCCATCTCCTTTCCCATCATCCACTTAAATCCCTACTTGCCGCGATTCGAATGGTTACCACAATAGAAATGACTTGACAAGTTATCCTGAACTGCGGTAAAATTCCCCGTGAAATTTGGCTCTGATCACCGTTTAAGTCGCGCGCAAGCTTGGACCCACCCTTCCTGCTCCTTCCCACCTCCAACTGTCGCCTGCCCACGACACTTGCCCGCCTATTTTCCTCTCGCCACTAGCCACTCGTCACTCGCCACTTCCTCCGTTCTCGACACACACGTCACAACCCGACACGCTCCTGCACGCGCAACCCCTCTCATATCAATCGCATGCACACACTTTCCGTCACCCATGGGGGTGTGCCTCTGCGCATACCCAAATCTTCAATCTGAGGACCAAAATGGAACCACTACCCAACGAAACTCCCTCAACTCCCAAATCTGTACCCGCTCCTCGTGGCGCCGCCCGTTGCCGCGCCGCACCCGTGCCAACGGCCGCTGCCGTCTCCCCGTTCAAGACCCGGCCACCGGCCTTTGCTTCAAGCATGCCGCCCCGGAAACTAGCGCTGCGAATTCCGCCGCCGACCGTGCCGATCTCTCCGCCGATCTCTTCGGCGAAGTCGCCCCCACCTTCCAATCTGCCGAGGAGATCAACGCGACTCTCGCCCACCTCGTCGTTCTCGTCGCCCAGGGCCGCATTTCCTCGCGGCGTGCCGCCGTCATAACCTACGCCCTTAGCCTCATCCTCCGCGGCGTGCTGGTCATCGACAAGAAAGCTGCCGGGCGCCCCTTTCCAACCTGAGTGGTCCGACCCTTCCTGGCGCCCCGCCTGCATTATCCGCGCCGAGGCTGCTCGTAACCACTCCGCCGCCTCCAGTCCCAGCTCCAACGACGACGCGAAGTCAGCTCAGACTAGTCACGCATCCCGGGACAGGGCTGAACTCGCCTTGTCGCTTCCACAATCCTCGCAGTACAATCCTTGTTTGCCCATCGAGGAGGAAATCCGCCATGGCCACCGCCGAAGCGAAAATCCACGTTTCTGAATTCACCAACGAACCATTCATCGATTTCTCGAAGCCCGAAAACCGCAAAGCCATGGAAGACGCGCTGAAAAAAGTCGCTTCCGAATTCGGCCGCGAATACCCCATGTACATTGGCGGGCAAAAAGTCATCACTGCCGAAAAGCGCACCTCGACCAATCCTTCGCATCCCGAACAAGTCATCGGCGTCTTCCAAACGGCCACTCCCGAAATGGCCGCGCAGGCCGTCGAAGCCGCCAACAAGGCCTTTGACTCCTGGAAGCGCGTTCCCGCCGCGCAACGCGCCGAATGCGTCTTCCGCACCGCCAAGATTCTCCGCGAACGCAAATTTGAAATGAACGCGCTGATTTGCTACGAAGCCGGCAAAACCTGGCCGGAAGCCGACGCGGACACCGCCGAAACGATCGATTTCTGCGAATACTACGGCCGCGAAATGCTGCGCCTCGCCGGCCCGCAACAAGTCATCCCCATGAAGGGCGAAAAAAACTATCTCGTCTATATCCCGCTCGGCGTCGGCGTGGTCATTCCCCCGTGGAATTTTCCTGCCGCCATCGCCGCCGGTATGACCATGGCCTCGCTCGTCACCGGAAACACCGTGGTCCTCAAGCCCGCGGCTGACACGCCTACCGTCGCCGCCAAATTCGTCGAGATCGCCTACGAAGCGGGCATTCCGAAGGAAGCTCTCAGTTTCCTGACCGGCCCTGGCGCCACCGTTGGTGACGTTCTCGTCAAGCATCCGAAAACGCGCTACATCGCTTTCACCGGCTCGAAAGAAGTTGGCCTGCGCATCAGCGAACTCGCCGGCAAAACTGTCCCCGGCCAAATCTGGATTAAGCGCACCGTTCTCGAAATGGGCGGCAAGGATTCCATCATCGTGGATGAAGAGGGCGACGTGGATGCCGCCGTCGAAGGCGTCGCGCAAGCCGCCTTCGGCTACCAGGGACAAAAGTGTTCGGCGTGCTCGCGCGCCATCGTTTCCGAAAAAATCTACGACACCTTCGTCCAGAAACTCGTCGAGCGCACCAAGAAAATCGCCGTCGGCCCCAGCGACGATCCCAACAATTACATGGGCCCGGTCGTGAGTAAGTCCGCCATGAACACGATTTTGAATTACATCGAGGTCGGCAAAAAAGAAGGCAAACTCGTCCACGGTGGCGGTCGCGCTCCCGGCGATGGCTATTTCATTCAGCCCACCATCATTGCCGACGTCGATCCCATGGCAAAAATTTCCCAGGAAGAAATCTTCGGTCCCGTCCTCGCCGTCATCAAAGCCAGGGATTTCGATCATGCTCTGGAAATCGCCAACAACACCGAGTTCGGCCTCACCGGCGCCGTCTACTCAAAAAATCCAGCGAAACTCGAAAAGGCTCAGGAATCCTTCCACGTCGGCAATCTTTATCTCAACCGTAAATGCACCGGCGCGATGGTCGGCGCCCATCCCTTCGGCGGCTTCAACATGTCCGGCACCGATTCCAAAGCCGGCGGGAGGGATTATTTGTTGCTTTTCTTGCAGGGAAAATCCGTCGCCGAAAAATTACAGAATTAGGAGACATTTCAAAAATTACAGGCGAGGAACACTGGGTCGCCTATCAAGCCGATAGGTCGGTCGAAACTCTATTCTTCGTCGTCCATTTTAGTACGCGAAACACGGGATAGCTAAGGACGAGCACCCCGAGCGCCAGCACCGCCGGGCTGGGCGGCCAAAAATGGCCCGCCGCCAGCGAGCCTTGGAGGTCCGTCACGATGGAAGCGGTTAGAAACACCACGGATGCAATCAGTGCGATTCCCGTCGTCCACGGATAGCCCCACGCTCGATAGGGCCGGGCCATCTCCGGCTCTCGCTTCCTGAGCACGAAGAGCGACGCGTAAGAAAGCGTGTAGTTCGCAACGAAGAAAAACGCAAGCATGTCGATCACGCGCTCAAACGTTCCGGTCAGCAGAAAGAGCACGCCGGCAATCGTGCTCAGAAAGAGCGCGAGCACCGCGGCGTTCCGCCTTTGTTTACGCGTCGCGGCGCGGCTGAAAAAAAGTCCGTCGCAACTCATCGCGTGCAGCGTGCGCGTGCAGAAAATCTGGTTCGCGTTCATCGAGCTCAACATCGAAACGATCATGATCGAGCGAATCACACGGATCGCCGTATGCCTGCCGAAGATTCGCGCTGCCGCCGCACCCAGCGCAAAATCGTTGCCCGCGATTTCGTTCATCGGCAAAACGTACAGCACCGCGAGCATTCAGCAGCAGATAAATTCCCATGACGGAGAAAACACTGCCAAAAATTGCGCGCGGAACATCGCGCCCGGGATTGCGCACTTCTCCCGCGACGTACACGACGCCATCCCAGCCGTCGATCGTGTACACAACCGCCTGCAAACTCAGAAGGATCGCAATCATTAACGGCCAGCCGGAAGGGACCGCCGGTAACGTTGGTAATGCAGTGGAGGATGCAGCGGCGGGCGTTGAGTGCTCGCGCGTGTCCGCCCAGCGCGAAACATGCGGCCAGCGAGGATCAGGAACGCGGCGGTCTTCAGTGCGGAAGTCACGAGCTGGGTGCCACTGCCCCAGCGAATCCCGCGCCACTGCAAAATCAGAAACCCAACAATCAGCGCGACAGCGCACTTGCAATTCGTGGCCCGCGAGAACCGGAGAAAAGATCACGGCTGTACTCGGCGATGACAATGGACACGGCGGCGGCAGTTCCGCAAGTCGAGAGCCAATCGCTCCACCCAACGATAAAACCGGCGTATTCGCCGATTGCCCGGCGCGAGAAATTGTATTGTCCGCCGCTTCGCGGAATTGAAGCGCCAAGTTCAGCGAGCGAAGACGCGCCAAAAAGTGCGTACATTCCGCCGATGACCCAGATCCCGATGAAGAGCCACGCGTTCGGCAGCATTTTTGCGATGCCGCCAGGCGTGCGTACGATGCCCGCGGCGATGGCGTTGCCAACGGCTACGGCGATGCCGAACCACACGCCGAGCACTTGCAGCAGCTTCCCGCGGCCAGCGGAAGCACTCGCCGCCGCCCCAGCTGTGCTGGTCGAAGACCCGTCCGATGTGTTAGACAATGTGGAGTCTCAGGAGAGTGTCCGAAACTCCGCCATCATAACGGTGGCGCGGCAAAAAGCAAGCTTGAACTCCGCGCTTTCGGGGGATGCCGCGAGCGGAGTTCGTCGGTTTCGACTGGACCGGAATTCAGCTCGTTGCTGCATGGTCTTGACGAGTTTTGGCTCGGATGAAGCTAGGAGGCAAGGAACTTGGCCGTGGACCGCGCACCTGCTATAAAGCGGGAAATGACCACGCGGCTCGATGTGAGCGGCGACGCGCCGCCTGTCGGATGTCTCCGTCGTTATTCCTTGTTTGAACGAGGCGAAGTCGCTCTCGTTTTGCGTGGAAAAGGCGATGAAGTCTTTTCAGACTGCCGGATTGCGCGGCGAAGTTGTGGTCGCCGATAACGGTTCGACGGACGGCTCCATCGAAATTGCTGAAAAACTCGGCGCGCGCGTTGTCCGGGTGGAGCAACGCGGCTATGGCGCGGCGTTGCGCGCGGGAATTTGCGCGTCGCGCGGCGCATTCATCGTCATGGGCGATGCGGACGACAGTTACGACTTCAGTGAGGTGCCGCGCTTCGTCGAAATGTGGCGGCAGGGCTACGACGTGGTTATGGGAAATCGTTTCCGCGGCGAAATCAAGCCCGGCGCGATGCCCTGGCACCACAAGTACGTCGGCAATCCAGTGCTCACGACCGTCTCTGAATCTTTTCTTTCACGCGGGCATCGGCGACAGCCACTGCGGCATGCGCGGTTTCACCCGCGCCGTTTACGACCGCATGGACTTACGCAGCACGGGCATGGAATTCGCCTCGGAATTCGTCATCAAGGCCGCGCAGCTCGGCGCGCGCATCACGGAAATCCCCATCACGCTGTGGCCGGACAAGCGCGGCCGTCCTCCGCATCTTCGCAGCTTCCGCGATGGCTGGCGCCACTTGCGATTCATGCTGCTGTACGCTCCGAATTGGCTTTTTCTCTTGCCCGGCGCTTCGCTGGTTGTCTTCGGCCTTTTTATTGTTTTCTGGCTGCTTGCCCGGACCGCGCCAGCATCTCGCTGCACGTGGTTCTGGATATTCACACAATGATCTTCGGAGTGATCTTCACGCTTCTCGGTGTGCAAATCCTTTCGATCGGTTCATTCGCAAAAGTGTTCAGTTATGCGGAGCGGTTTGATCGCAACACCGTGTCATTGAAGCGCATGCTAAAGCGCGTCACGCTCGAAACCGGATTGCTTCTCGGCGGCGCGCTTTTTCTGGATGGGCTTTGCGGGATGCGCCTGGGTGGCCTGGCAGTGGGCCGCCAGCGGCTTTGGTCCGCTGCCCAGGTTCGTCAGGTCCTTTTCTGGTCCATGTGGCTTGTTCTCGGAGTTCAAGTGATTTTTGCTTCGTTTCTTTCTGAGCATGCTGGGCATCAGCCGCGGCACGTACATTGGCGACTACGACCTTAAATAAATGTCCTACACCGGAATAGACCATTTCATTGCGCGGATGCGATTTCGCGCTGCCTATCCTTATATTCGCGCAGGCTCGCGCGTGTGCGATCTCGGATGCGGGCTGGAAGCTGCATTCCTGGACTACGCTTCTGACCGCATAGCGACGGGCGTTGGCGTCGACGATCAAGTAGAAGAAGGAGTCCGAGGCCGCTGGCAGCGCGTGCGCGCGGATTTGCGCTCGCCGCTGCCTTTTCCGGATGGCCACTTCGATCACGTGGTGATGTTGGCCGTTCTAGAGCATCTTACGGAACCTGAGAAGGTCCTGCGCGAGGCGTACCGCATCCTCGCGCCAGAGGGCTCGCTGATTCTTACCTGGCCCTCGGCGATGGTGGATCCGATCCTGCGTGTGTTGCATGCCTTGCACCTCGTAAGCGACGAGATGGAAAGCGACGAACACCAAAAACGCATTCCCGTCGAAACACTTCAACAAATGCTCCATCGCATCGGCTTTCAGAAATTCATTCACCGCCATTTCGAATTCGGCATCAACAATCTGATGGTTGCTTTTCGCTGAGATTGGCCGCCTTGAGAAGGACTCATTGAAAATCAACGATTGGGCGGAGCGCTGTAGGGTTTGATTTCGGTGTTGTCGTCGTCGGGCTCGACGAGCCAGATGTGGCGGTCTTTGAAGTAGGCGAAGAGCTTCGCGTTTTGTTCCTTGTCGAGTTCGCGGGCCCAGATGACTTTCGAGCCGTCTATGTCAGCGCCGTTGTTGACCCATTCATCGTGGATGTTGTGATCCTCCGAGTAGCGCACCACGATCAAGTGCTTTCCAGGCTGATGCAAAAGTTTATCCATGACGGTGAGTCGGCTCACATCGCCCGTGCATGTCCACCACATCGGGTCGCAGGCACGACGAGCAACGTTGATGCCCGTTTCGAGCACAAGCAGAACAACGAGTGCGCGAGACAGGGCCACCCTACCGGACCACGCTTCCATTTCGTCGTGCGCAAATGGCGCACGGCCTGCACAAGGAGCAAATAGACAACGCAAGTGACCGGCGCGGCATAATGAGGCGCCGACCAGATCACGGCAAATACTCCTGCAAGGCAAACGAACAAACGTGACGACCGGCAGGCGCATCTTGCGGTCTCGAAACGCAAATGGCAGCGCAGGCAGCAGAAAGAAAGCGCCCGGCCAGAAAAAGACCACGCCCATGCGCGCCAGCTTTTTCCGCCGTTACCCTCCAAGCGTCTTTCCAGGTGGTTTTATAATCTTCACGCTCCCATCCGTTATAGAACTCTTCAAATTGCTCGTTGTTGTACTGCGAGCTCGGGTTTGGCGTGCTCCCAGAGGAAAAGCGGCGTCGAATGGTAGGTGCGCGTATTTAACACGTGCGGCAGGAGCAACACATTTCCCGTGAGCCGCCAGTTGTAATAGCCGATAAATGTGACGGTCAGGACGATGCAAGCGGATAGCGGCAAGAACACCGTTCGAATACGAGAACTTAGGGCATCGCGCGATTTTATTTTTCCTAGCAGCCACCAGAAGATCCAGATTCCCGCTGGAACGCAAAAGAGGAGTCCTTCGTAGGGACGGCTATTCGCAAGGATGGCAATGCCCAGGCCGAGGAGCAGAGCGCTGCCCACACTCGCGCGTCGCAAGATGCGCGCGAGCGCTCCGAGTACAAGCGCTCCCCCGGCGGCAGCGACGGCTCCGCCCCAATAGCTGTTCATCCAATAACTCGCGATTCCCAAATTCAGTGCGGCAAAGGTCCCGCCCAACAACGCCCATCGCGCGGGCATCCACGCCTGCAGCATCCAGAGGATCGCCGCACACATCGCGGCATCGCTCAAGAGCACACCGATCCAGGGGTTGCCAAGCAATTGCCCGATGGCAAGGACGAAACCCTGCGCCGGCGGGTACATCGAGGAATACGTCGGAAACCAATTCACATGAAACGTCTCGAAGCTCTTCCACATCGGGTGAGTGGGATTGGCGAGGCGCCCATGTGCAAAAGTGTCTGCCTGAAGCAGGTAGCTGAATTCGTCGTGAATCCCCGGCACAGGCACGGGCAATAGCGGCAACACGGCGAGGCGGATGGCCACGACTCCAAAAAACATCGAGCAAACAGCAAGCTTCTTGCGTTCCGCAAAGCGAGAGAGAGTTTCTTCTATTTTGCAAAAGGCGCTTTCGCCAATCGTTGGTTTCCACAGAGCTAGGAGACCGATGACGAATGTCAGCAGCAGCGCAATTTCGGCTGAAGGCCAGAAGTGAGTGTCCGCTTGGCTTCCGAGAGGGTTCATTTAGCAAAAAGGGATTCCAACGTAGTTCGCTTCCGAAATGTCCCTATCCGGAAGCGCACCACAATTGGCGTGCAGGGATTCTAGCTTATTGCGGGAGGATCAGCGTTCGATTTCCATCTCAACTTTTTCGCCGGCCGGATCTGATGCCGGAGCGGTTGCCAAGCCTTCCTTGAAATCCGCGAGTTCGAGCCGCAGGTTTCCCGCATTTGAGGAAAACGCAAGGCCTGTCTCCATGCTCACGACGCCCGTGCGAATGAGTTTCTCGATTTCACCGTCGAAATGCTGCATGCCTTCCGTGTCGCCATCGCGCATTGCGTCTAGCAGAGACTTTCCTTCGGTTTCTCCCTTCTCGACATATTCGCGAGTGCGCATCGTGGAGGTGAGAATTTCGATCACCGCGATCCTGCCCTTGCCATCCTTCCGCGGCAACAGGCGCTGGGAAACGATGTATCGGAACGCCTTGGAAAGCCGGTTGCGTACCCCGTGCTGATCGCTCATGGGAAACGCGCCGACAATGCGCTCGACAGTTTTCGCCGCGTCGATGGTGTGAAGCGTGGATAGGACGAGGTGTCCGGTTTCCGAGGCCTCCAAAGCGATCTCCATCGTCTCGCGGTCCCGCATCTCTCCGACGAGAATCACTTTGGGCGCCTGGCGCAACGCCGCGCGCAGCGCGAGCGCGAAAGTCGGCGTGTCGCTATGGAGTTCGCGCTGGTGAATTGTCGCCTTCTTATGTTTGTGCAGAAACTCGATGGGGTCTTCAATCGTCAGGATGTGGAACGCCTTTTCGGTGTTCATCATGTCGACGATAGCCGCAAGGGTCGATGACTTTCCCGAACCGGTTGGCCCCGTAACCAGGACGATTCCGTTTCTGAGTTGCACGACGTCGCGCAGCTTATCTGGCAAATGCAATTCCTCAAAGCCTGGAATGCGATCTGGAATTACGCGCATCACAACGGCGCAGCTTCCGCGCTGGCGAAAAATGTTCACACGGAATCTCCCCACACCCGCGACGCCATAGGAAAGATCCGCGGAGCCTTCCTGTTGGAGCATGCGGATGCGGATGTTCGTTTTTGCCCATCAAATCGCGCGCAAGATCGTCCGTATCCTGCGCCGTGAGGCGTTCGAGCCCTTTGAACTTCAGCTCGACGAGCTGACCGCTGAGTTCGATTTGCGGCGCGCGGCCAGGCGAAAAAATAAGGTCGCTCACATGCCCACGAGCCTTCAGCATCGCGGTGATGAGCTGCGGCGTGTCAAATTTGCGCTGCGCTGGCGGCACTTGTGTTGGGGCTACTTGCGTCGGGGTTCCCATAATTTGTTAACCAGATCACCTGAGGGGAGGGTGAGAGTCTAGCGAGTATCGACAATGAAGATTGTAAGCGAAAGAATGCACGCCAGGGATTTAACCCTCGGTTGACGTGCTTTAAGACTAATTGGAGAAGTGCTTCTCGACCGCTAGGACATGCAAGGTCACGTGGCTGAGCAGAGGCTGGCTTGGTCTGCCCCCTCTAGCAGGCACACTACCGCTTCAATCCGAGTGGGCGGACGGGCGAAGACGGATGCAAAGTTGAGCTACTTCGAAGCGCCTTCGATAAAGTTGGCGATGTTTGCCTTGAGCTTGGCCAAATCCTCATCCCGCAGATACATCATGTGTCCCGCGTCGTAATATTGGAGGTGGATATTCTTCTGCAGCTTTTCCGGCAGCCCGAGATGCTCCATCGTGTATTCCGTGGCGTAAAAAGGCGTGGCCAAATCGTACAGCCCATTTTCGACTTCAATCTGAAGATGCGGATTCGTTAGCATGGCTTGAATTAAATCGCCTTCGACATTTGGCGAGCCGGGGAAGCCAAAATTGTCTCCGCCGCCGCGATGCTTCCAATCCCAATTGTTGCCGGCCTCGTCGGCGCCCGTGTGGTACACCTTGTCCTGCCCGAACTTCAGATCTTCGCGAACGTAGGTGTTGAAGGCCGCGGTGAAAGGTCCGGTGATGGAGGTGTCCTGCGGGTCGTATTCAGCGTACTCGCCGAGCAGATCGTAACTGAAGCCGGAGAAGCGCGCGTCGAGCCGGCCGGTGGTCAAGCCGCGGCTGCGCTGCAACTCTTTCATAAATTGCGGCAGGTTGACGCGCAGGTCGGCTTTGATCAGATATTCTTCGCTCAAGCCGGTGTAGCGCGAAAGCTGTTTCGCGACTTCGGATTTCTCCGCTGCGCCGAGCTTCGAGCCCTTCATCAGCGCGTCAAGGTATCCCGTCTGCGCAAAATGCCGGGCTTCTTCAAGAAATGGGGTCAGGTTATCGGGGCGATCTTTGAGTACCTTGTGATACCACGCCGTCGCCGCGTAGCTGGGCAGATAGAAACACATAGGGCATGTCTTCGCCGGGATTGAAGGAAATCGTTCCGAGATTGAGCACTGAAGAAATGAGCACGATGCCGTTGAAATAAAGGCCGTCGTGCGATTGCAGAAAGTTCGAAAGCGCGGCGGAGCGAAAAGTGCCGTAGCTTTCGCCAATCAAAAACTTCGGTGAATTCCAGCGATTGTTGCGGCTGACGTAAGTATTGATGAATTGCGCGAGAGACTTCACATCCTGATCCACGCCCCAGAAATCTTTGTCCTGCGCCTTGCCCACGGCGTGGCTAAAGCCCGTGCCGACGGGATCGACGAAGACCAAATCCGTTTTGTCCAGAAGGCAATTGGCGTTGTCCGTCAGTTTGTAGGGAGCGGGCGGCGTAGCGTCGGCGTTCACGGTCACGACGCGCTTTGGAGAAAATGAGCCCATGTGCAGCCACACGGATGCGGAGCCCGGACCGCCGTTATAGACGAAGGCGATGGGGCGCTGGCTCACATCTTTCACATCGCTGCGCGTGTAGGCAGTCGAGTAGAGCAGCGCCGTGGGCTCGTCCTTTTCGTTCTTCAAAAGGATCGTTGCCGCTGTCGCCTTGTAGACAATCGTCTGCCCGCCGATTTTGATCGAGTGGTCCGTGACGGAAGATTCTTCCTTTGGCGCCGGCGCTGCAGCTGCTTCCGCAGGCTTGTCCGCGGGTTTTGCGTCCTTTTCCTGGGCCGGCAGGCCGAACGGCAATGCAGTCAAACACAGAGCCAATGCCAACAGAAACTTGCAGCGCTTCGAGATATTCTTCAAGACTTCCCCCATACAGATTGAATTAGGCCACTCCGCGAAATGGGGAATTGTATCCCTTTTTGCCCCGTATCGCTCACTTCTTCGCCGTAAGCCGAAATGCGAGATCAGTTGCTCGCCCGGGTTTGTCGAGTGCAAGCGCGCTCAGATCGTCCGCAATCCAATCAGCGCCGGCGCCCAAAAGCTCCGCATCGGTCGAAGTGGTGCGCAATGCGAGAACGCGCGCGCCCGCTTTTTTGCCGGAGCGGACACCCGAAGCGGCATCTTCTGCGACTAGACATTCATGAGCGGGGATTCGCAGCACTTCCGCGCCCTTCAGGTACGGATCGGGGAAGGGTTTCCCGCGCTGGAGATCGCTTGCGGTCACCAGATGTCTCGGGACCGGTAATCCGGCCGCGCGGAGGCGGACTTCGGCGAGCTCGCGAGTTGCGGAGGTCACGATGGTCCACCGCGTCTCCGGAATGATTGTCAAGAGACGGGAGGCGCCGGGGAGCGCTACAACATCCGCGATGTCTGCGATTTCGCGGCGCTCGACTTCGCGATTCTCTGCGTGGTGATCGCCATGCGGGAGTAATTCAATGATCGTGGCGAGGCTCGGACGGCCATGCGCTTGTCGAACGACCTCCTCGGGCACAAGGCCGTGTTCAAGCGCCCACGCGGTCCAGACGCGGGCGACAGCGGGCGTGGAATCGACGAGAACGCCGTCCATGTCGAAAAGTACGCCGCGGCAGCGAATCGAAGTCATCGGTTCGGTTGTTTCCCGTTGATCAATATTCTCGCAACGAGAGCAAACAAGATTACTGGAGTCTGGCGAAACAAGGAAGGTTGGGGTGTCAGCTTTGACGCAGTTTGAACAAATGCTCTTTGAGCGTGCTTTGAGTTTCAAGCGTTTCTTGCTTTCTCATCAACGAACATAGTTACGGTGTCTAGGATTCTTCTAGCTCACTTGTTGACGCTAGCTCAATCATTGCCTCCAGCAGTTCATCGGGACTGTACTCATCTTTCTTGATCCAATGATGGTCGTCTTCGATTGAGCTTCCAACAAGCTCTGCAACTGCGATTGCCAAAGAAGCTGTGAGCAGTTTTGTGTTTCGCGAACGGCCTCCCGCAAAGTAGGCCCAAGGTGGTTGCTTGGCGAACCATGCTTCGCAATAACCGATGTCAACAAGCGATTCAGGCAGATCGGGTATTGAAACATAAGCACCAGAAAAGCCTGCCCCAAGAAATTGGCCTTCAATGTCTGGTACGTGTTTCTTGACTCCAGGTGGAAGAACGCATGACATTCTTGAGACTGGTTTTCCAAGTATCTTTCCGAGGGTTTCCTCCGATTTCCTCAGAATAATTGAGAACAAGAACTCGCGGCGAATTCTGACCGATAGGCTTGGTGGCAAGCACTCCTCCTGTCACCAAGAGTAGATTTATCACGCTTAGTTCAAAAGAGGATTTGAGCCGATGTTTCTAAGCTGAAGAAATTGTTAGGGATGGGAATTGGGGTGGGAGACGGGGATTGAACCCGCGACATTCGGTGCCACAGACCGACGCTCTACCAGCTGAGCTACTCCCACCGCCGGTCAATTCACTACAGTTTACGCTACTTTCTCGCGGCGGAAAAGTGGACAAAAGGCGGCGCAGAAAACCATCCAGAGAGCGCAACGTCCACGCCCAATTTATATCCAAAGGAGTCTGACCAGCGCCATTTTCTCGTATGAATCGACGGGGTCGCGCCGGGCATCCAACTCAGATTACGGGGATTGCAAGGAACAGGGTCAAACGCTTACAGTACGCTAAGCAAAACTCAGCCCAGGCCTGAGGACCTCTTGTTTGCTTCCGTTCTCCGTGGCTGCTTGGGCGGCATTCCGCAAGTAGGTGCCCTTGCCGGGCTCTTCGGGCATGTCCGAAGCGAGCGGCGAGACAGCCTCTGCGTTGCGTGCTTCGCGAAGCGCTCGACGCTCTTGCAGAGTCGCTTAGAGATTTGCAACTGGTCGGCCGGGAGTGGATAGGAATTTCGCATGAAAACTCTGCATCCAGCGCGGCGAGGGCATGTGAAGGAACGCAACGGCGAACTGAACAGAGGTGTACTGCTGAGGGTCGAGTTGCCAAGCGACCCCGGCTTGCTCTGCGCCGTGCGCGGGGCAGTGGAGCGCTTGACGGAAGCCTTCGGGTTTTCCGCGGAGGAGTGCCGGGCGGTCACGCGAGCCGTCGACGAAGCACTTACAAATATCATCCGGCACGCCTATTCCGGACGTCCAGACCGACCCATTGAACTGCTCTTCCGAGCTATTCAGGGACCAGCTGATCAGAAGACTGCCGGGGGGCTGGAAATCCTGCTCTGCGATCGCGGTCCAGCTATAAAGCCGGACCAAATGTGCATGCGCGCGCTGGAAGAGGTGAAGCCCGGCGGTCTCGGGCTGCATTTCATTCAGCAGAGCATGGACATTGTCGAGTATAAGCGTGCGAACGGGACCAACCGTCTCCGCTTGGTCAAGTATGTTCACGCGCCAAAGCAGGGTGTGAATTCGTAAGAGCGTAAAGGAGTGCTACAGTGCAGATTTCCAGCAGGGAACTCGACAAGACCATCATTTTCGATGTGTCGGGAGACATTGATCTCGCGAATTCACCAGCGGTTCGCAAAGCGCTTTTGCGTGAAATGCGCGACAAACGCACACCCCGCGTGGTGATGAACATGAGCAAGGTGCGATATATCGATAGCTCCGGCGTGGCTTCTTTGGTCGAGGGCTTGAAAGCATCTCGGGATGTCGGATCGCGATTTATCTTGTTTGGCTTGAGCACCACCGCTCGGGAAGTCTTGCAGCTCTCGCGTTTGCTCAAGATTTTTGAAGTTTACGACAACGAAGAGCAAGCGCTGGCAGGCTAAGCGTTTTGTTTCACGGCTGCGAACTGTCCCAAGTTTCCGTGAACTGAGTCACATAGAATTGAGCGGCAAAGCACAGTGATGCAACTCGTGTCACAAATTGGCGGTAGCGTGACAAACGGCCTGGCCTACGTCGGTTCGCTTGCCTCGCTAGGGGGCCGCGCGGCCTACTACACCTTCGTAGGGCCGTTCCGGGGCAAGCCGCTTCGCGTGCACCGCGCCGATTTCGCAGGCCATGGACGTGGGCGTCCGCGCTCTGCCGATTCTCTCCTTGATCACGTTTTTTATTGGTTTGATTCTCGCGCTCCAGAGCGCCTATGAGCTTCGGCGTTTTGGAGCGATGAACTACGTCGCCACGGCCGTCGCGATTTCCATGTCGCGCGAACTTGGCCCGCTCATCACGGCCATCGTCGTGATTGGCCGTTCGGGCTCCGCGTTTGCAGCGGAGATCGGCACCATGAAAGTTACGGAAGAGATCGATGCTCTGGAGACCATGGCCATCAGTCCGATCCGTTTTTTGGTTACGCCGAAATTCCTGGCCATGATTGTGATGCTGCCTTGCCTGACGGTCTGGGCCAACGCCATGGGCATCCTCGGCGGGTCGCTGTTCGGCGTGGCCCAGGCGGATTTTACGTTTGGCCGCTACATCCAAGCCTCGCTGGATTCACTCCTCCTTCGAGATATCATGACTGGCCTGGTGAAGAGTGTGATGTTCGGGATTACGATTACCGCTGTGGGCTGCCAGGAGGGGTTAGCGACCGGGGCTGGCGCGGAGCAGGTGGGCCGCTCGACCACCCGCGCCGTCGTGATGTCGATTTTTCTTGTTGTGGTGGTGGATTTGGTTTTCACAGGCCTGTTCTTTTTCGTGAGTGACCGCTAGGGCGGTGTGACTTTGCCGATGGAAATGGAAAACGCGGATTCGCTCGATTCGCAGACCATGATCTCGCTGCGCGATGTGCGCGTGAGTTATGGCGAGGTCGAAATTCTCCACGGCATAACCTTTGATGTGAAGCGCGGCGAGACTCTGGTAATTCTGGGCGGGTCCGGTTCCGGAAAGAGCACGCTTTTGCGGACGCTGGTGGGTCTCGAAAAAGCGAGCTCCGGAGAAATCTGGATCAAAGGCAAGAATATTGCTTCGATTGCCGATTCCGAAATGGACGAGATTCGCAAGAAGATTGGCATGTCGTTTCAGGGCGGAGCGTTGTTTGGCTCAATGACCGTGGGCGAGAACGTGGCTTTGCCGCTGCGTGAGCATACCAAGCTCGAAGACTCTACGATCGAAATCATGCTCCGTCTCAAACTCGAGCAAGTCGGCCTCGAGGGGTTTGAGTATTACATGCCCTCGCAGCTCAGCGGCGGCATGAAAAAGCGCGCGGCTGTCGCCCGTGCTTTGGCCATGGATCCCGAGATTCTTTTCTTCGATGAGCCGTCGGCCGGACTGGATCCAATCATCGCCGCCGGCATCGATCAGCTGATCCTGGAATTGAAGCAAGCTTTCCGCATGACCATTATTGTGGTCACGCACGAATTGGCGAGTGCTTACTTGATCGCTGATCGCATGGTTCTGATCGACAAGGGACATCTCCTGGCAATCGGAACGACCGCGGAAATGCGCGCGAGCACTCAGCCGCGCGTGCGGCAATTCCTGGATCGTGTCCCCGAGCCGGAAGTAGCCCGTGAAATGGATTATCTGCAGATGCTCACGCAAACTCGTCGCGTGTAAAGAGCAAAGCAGGGGAAAGAGGACGTGATGGCAGGGAAGCGCGAGCAGGTTTTTGTGGGGCTGTTCGTTCTAATCGCCGCGGCGGTTCTTATCGGCATGGTCTTTGCCATTTCCGGAGCCTTTGGCCGCGTCGAAAAGACCTTTCATGCGTACTTTCCATTTGCTGGCGGGCTCGAGCGGGGCGCGACGGTTCGTTATGCGGGTGGGCCGAGGGTGGGTCGCGTCGAAAAGCTGACCATCGACCCGCAAAATCCAGCGCGCATCGACGTGGTTTTCAGCGTGCAAACCGACCTGCCAGTCAAGATTGACAGCCATGCCAAGATCATGAGCATGAGCCCCTTGGGAGACAACCACTTGGAGATTCTGCCCGGGGGAGCGCAGACGGCCCTCGCTCCCCCAGGCTCTCTGCTTCCATCGGACACCTACGTTGATTTTAACGCGCTTACTGCCCAGCTGAATGACCTCGCGCCGCAGGCCAGGCAACTCATCCAATCCTTGAACGATCGCGCCACGGAACTGAAAGTGACCGTCGACCGCGTCAATGACCTCCTGAACGCGCAGAACCGGTCGAATCTTTCCGCTACGCTCGCGGAGACGCGCGGCATGATTGCGGAAAATCGTCCCGAGATAAGATCCACTGTGCAGCACTTGAACGCCGTTAGTCAGAAGATCGAGCCGCTTATCCAGGACTTGCACAAGACTTCCGAGGAAGCCAACAAAGCCCTCACGCACATCGACGAGCTTCTCGGGGAAAATCGCGCCGATGTGCGGCAAGCGGTGGTCGAGCTTCGGAAATCCCTGACGACCTTAACTGATATCACCGGGAGGCTGGATCAAACGCTCGACGTTAACACGGAAAATATCGACGAGCTTCTCGATAATTTCCGCCGCGTCTCGCAAAATCTGAAGGAATTCACGGACACTATCAAGAAGCGTCCCTACACTCTGATTCGCGCGACGAATCCGCGCGAACACAAACCGGGTGAGCAGCAATGAATCGAGAAAATCACGAACTCATGACCAGACGCACTGCATTGTCCGTGCAACAGGCCCCCTGCGGCTGTAAGAGCCCGGTCTTTCTGACGTCCGTGAAAATTACTTTCTGCATGCTGATGCTGGCAGCGGGCTTGGCCGCCGGGTGCGGCGCTGCCCGGCCGAGTAAATACTATCAACTTACCGTTCCCGGAGCCCCGGTGCCCGTGGCGAATCCAAATCCTCTTCCCATCACTTTGCTGATTGGCCGCATGACCGGCTCCGCTCTCTACCGCGAAGACCAAATCGTCTTTAGCTCTGGCGGCCAGAGCATGGGAACCTACGAGTATCACCGCTGGGCTGAACCGCCCACGGAAATGATCGCGGAAATTTTGTTGCGGCAGCTTCGCGCATCCGGCCAGTATCGCGGAGTCTACACTCTGCGAAGCGATATCCACGGGGATTTTCTATTGCACGGGCGGCTCTACGACTTCAAGGAAATTTCGGGAAGTTCGATGGTAGCCCGTGTCACCATGGAATTGGAGCTGCGCAACATCAAGGCTGGCACAACGGTCTGGAGCAGTTCTACACGCATGACGAGCCCACAAGCGGAAAAGACGTCAGCGCTGTCGTTGCGGCTCTGGACAAAAACGTCCAGCAGGGCATTGCCGAATGCCGCGCTAGCCTGGACCAATACTTTGCGGCCCATCCGCCGGCGCAGCCCTCGCAGACTGCACCCTAGACTTTTAACGGAGATTTCCTGACTTGCTGAGGCGTTCTCAGCCGGTTCGCCGCAGCATCAGCAGCGTAACATCATCTTCGAGCTCCGGGCTTCCCCGGTGAAGCTTGTACACCCTCCAGCAGCGCCGCGGAAAAGTCGGGCAAGCCGAACCGGCCCGGGCAGTTTTCCCAGCGTTGATTCCGCTAATCGCAGGAATCCGCGTGGCGTCAGTTGCTCGCCCCCAGGTGACTGCACTTCGGTGGCGCCATCCGAAAACGCCAGAATCATATCTCCCGGTTGCAAGCATACGCTCTGCTCGTTGTACAATTCTCCCGTCACAAAACCGATGGGCAGGTTTTCCAGCCCATCGCCAATCTCAAGAAATTTGCGTTCCCGCGCCCGCCAGAGGAGCATTCGCGGATGAGCGGCATACGCAAAATTGAACTCTCCCGTTATGCCATCAAATGTTCCCGTTACCACGGTTGTCAAACGCAATGCTCCTTTTGACTTCTCGGAATCCAGAGTAAATTCGTCATTCAGCGCGGACAAAAGCGTCGCGGTGTTGCGAATATCCTGATGCTTGTGCAGCAGGTGATGGACGTGTCGCGCCACCCCGCTCGCCACATACCCATGCCCCACACAATCCGCCAGCACCACCCGCGCAATGTTGTCGGTACAGGAAAACACCGCCGAGAGGTCTCCGCCCCGCTCCGCGCCAGACGGCACAGCAATGACATCCGCTTCCAGCCCAGCCAACTCAAGCGAGCGATGTGCCCTCTCATTGCCGGCCCAAAGCTCCATGCACCCAAACGGCCGCGCCGCCGACGTCGTGCACGCAAATTCCCCAGGTTCGATCTTCTTGATGCCCATAACAACAATTTGATGCGCCGGATCCACCGAATCGCTACGCACTGACGCGAAGTGTTGCCCGCGCAAAACTGCTCTCCAAGTTTACGGCCTCCGTTGCCGGGAAGGGAATCATTCCAAACCCGCGCAGCGAAGTTTCACGAAGTCGCACCGGCCTCGATTCCTTTAAAGCGTAGGGAATCTTTCGAGAAGCGTCAGACCTCACCGGCAGCACGTCCCTTAATTTAAGTTCGCGTTGCCTAAATCGTTGCAAGCTGGATACCCCGCCTCACTCCCCCTCTGCGACTTGCTAGACTATTCAAGAGGAATCGCGTCCCCGCGCATGAGCCCCCACGAAACGGATCGCCGCCATCTCGAGCGGCAAATCGTCTACGCGCGCCCAATTATCGTTTTGCTTTCTCTGCTTGCGCTGCTCCAGCAGCCGAATCCCGCGGACGCCAAGCGCTCCATCTCATTCTTGATTGCCTATCTGATTGTTTCTCTCGCGCTTATTCCAGTCGAGCGTTTCCTTCGCAAGCGAGCCTGGCACTTGCCGATTGCCTGCGATTTGTTGGCTCTCGGCTTTTTCATGTACATCAGCCCGCTATCTGTGCCCGTCTGGTTTCCCTATCTTTTTGTCTGCTGGGTCGCTGGCATGCGCTGGGGACTCCGCCCCACAATCCCGCTCGCCGGCGCGCTCGCGCTTATCCTCGTTCTGCTCACGGCCGTCAAAGGCGAAATTGGCTGGATCCGCGTGGTCGCCTGGATGGGCCTCGTTGGCGGCACCTTTGCTGGCGGAGCCGCATTGGCTTTCCTGGCCGACCGCAGCCGCCATTTCGCCTCGCAAAACGACTTTTTCTCACACATCACTGCAACTCTTCAAGTCGATCAGGGCCTCGCCGAATCCTTGCGCCTCCTTCTTGACGAACTCGCCCGCGCTTTCGAAGTCGAAGTTGCCCTGCTCGCCTATCGCGACACGGATCTCGAGCGCATCTACATCTGGCGCCTCAAGAGCCGGCGAAAGTGAGCGCCTCACCCCGGAGAGTTACTCCCTTGCTCGCGCCGACGGCTTCCTGCTCGACGACATGGACGCCAGCGTCTGCTGGAACAGCCTCGAAGGCGCCGGCAGCGGTTTTGGATGGGACCGCCGCGATGGCCGCAGGCTCCACACTCTCCCGCGCTTGCCTGGCCCCACCCAGCAGGAGCTCAACCTCCGCTCCATGCTCTCCGTTGCGTTTGACCAGAGCGGCCAGCCCGCCGGCCGCCTCTTCTGATCAATGGCCGCAAACCCTTCGAACACCCCGACCTCGCCTGGCTCGAGCGCATCTCCCGCCACATCGGTCCTGCGCTCGAAAACGTCTTTCTCCTGCGCCATCTGCGCGCCCGCGCCATCGAAGGCGAGCGCAGCCGCATCTCCCGCGACATCCACGACGGCATCCTGCAGACCCTCCTCAGCGTCGAAATCCAGCTCGACGTGCTCCGCCGCAGGGTCGCCGCCGCTCCCGAACAGGCCGTCGCCAGCCTTGGCAACCTCCAGCAGACCGTCCGCAACGAGACCGCCGAGCTGCGCCGCATGGTCACCGACCTGCGCCCCCTGCGCGTCCAGAGCGCCGATCTGGTCGACCTGATGCGCGGATTCGCCGAGCGCTTCCGCAACGAATCCACCCTGGCCCTGGACTTGCTGATCGATTCCGCCGACCTGCACGCTCCCGACCGCGTCTGCCGCGAGATTTTCCAGATTTACCGTGAAGCACTCAACAACATAAAAAAGCATGCGAAGGCTTCCCATGTCGTGGTAAAACTGTGGCAGGATGACAGCCGCATCGTCCTCGTGGTTGACGACAACGGCGAGGGTTTTAGCTTTGCCGGCCGCTTTACCGGCGATGAGCTGGACCGCCTGCGGCTGGGTCCGATTTCCATCAAGGAGCGTACGCGTACTGTGGGAGGCGTTTTGACCGTTGAGTCAAACCCCGGCCATGGAGCGCGACTGACGATCGAAGTCCCGCTCGGTTGACATGGCCAAAACCAAACAGCAAATTCGTGTCCTTATGGCGGACGACCACGCGATCTTTCGCGACGGCCTGCGCAAACTTCTCGATTCCGACGAAGACATCACCATCGTCGGCGAAGCCCAGAACGGCGCGGAGTGCATTAAACTGCTCGCCAAGCTCAAGCCGGATATTCTCTTGCTCGATCTGCGCATGCCCGATAAAGACGGCCTGGCCGTCCTCGAGGAAGTCAATTTCGATACGCTGCCCACGCGCGTCATCGTGCTCACCGCCGCCGAAGACGATCGCGACGTCGTCCGCGCCATGCGCCTCGGCGCTCGCGGCGTCGTTCTCAAGCAGTCCGCCACCGACCTGCTGGTAAAAAGCATTCACCGCGTTCACGCCGGCGAAATCTGGCTCGATAACCGCATGACCGCCGAGGTCATGAAGGCCTTTTCGAAATCTTCCGAGTCCGGTCCGCGCCGCGAAAAGCCGCTGCTCAGCGACCGCGAAAAAGAAATCGTCCAGCTCGTCGCCCAGGGCTTCCGCAACAAGGAAATCGGCGAAAAACTTTTCATCAGCGAGCAGACCGTTAAGAATCACCTGCACAACATCTTCGACAAGCTCGGCGTCTCCGACCGCCTCGAACTCGCCCTTTACGCCATTCACCACCGCCTGATCGATCAGTCGTAGCCTTTTCCGGCTCCAGCCAGGACGCTATTTATGCTCGTCTAATCGAGCCATCATCGAGTTCCCCACTAATGGCAATTTCCATGCGCTTCTACGGGATTCAGGGGATAGACAAGAAAACCTCTAGACCTGATTGTGGACGTCGAAGGAGAGCACGGAGTCGATACCCTTCGAGATTTTGAAGGGCCCGGGCTGGGACGGCTCTATGTTCTCCTGATTACCATTCCTCCCGGGAAACCCACAATGCCGTTTCGTCGTCCATGGTGTCAGAGCGGCCGGACCCCGTAGATCGAATCCGCGCGGATTATCCGAAACATTTCTCGCCAATCTCTCTGTGCGGCCGTTTCGATGCGACGAATTCGATTGCCGCTTTTTCCGCAGGTCCGACAAACTTAAATTGGATCCAGAATTGTCCGAAAGCTCCAGTCCATTCGCGACACTTCAGCCCTCGCGAGGAATAACCGCTGTCTCGCTGCCGAAGTAACGGGACTTCCTCCAATTCTGGGGCTTGACATTTCGTTCTCTCTCGTATATAACCAGATGGTTGTACAACCCATAGGTTATGCAATGACCTCTTCCGATCGCCTCGATGCCACTTTCCGCGCTCTCGCTGACCCCACACGTCGCGCCATCCTCGCACGCCTCGCTGCCGGTGAAGCCTCGGTCATGGAACTGGCCGAGCCCTTCGCCATGACCCAGCCCGCCATCTCCAAACACCTCAAGGTGCTGGAGCGCGCCGGCCTTGTCTCGCGCGGCCGCGATGCACAGCGTCGCCCGCGCCGGCTCGAAGCCAAATCATTCTCCGAGGCCAGCGAATGGCTCGAGAAATACCGTCGCATTTGGGCCGGCAACTTCCAGCGTCTTGACGCCCTGCTCGATCAGCTCAAGGTCAACGAGTCAAACGCCAACGAAAAGAAGCGGGGGCCTTCAAAACGTTACGTTAAAGGAGATCACCAATGACGAATCTTGAAACTCTGAAAGTCACGACGAAGGGCGACCGGGAGATCGTGATGACGCGCGACTTCAACGCGCCTCGCCGCCTGGTCTTTGACGCCTTCACAAAGCCCGAACTGGTAAAGCAGTGGCTGCTCGGGCCGCCGGGCTGGTCCATGCCGGTCTGCGAAATCGATCTGAAGGTGGGCGGCGCATATCGCTACGTGTGGCGGCGGGACTCCGACGGAAGCGAGATGGGGATGGGCGGTGTCTATCGCGAGATCGTGCTGCAAGAGCGAATCGTCAGCACGGAGGTTTTCGACAAAGCCTGGTACCCGGGCGAGGCGGTGGGCACGCTCGTCCTATCCGAGCAGGGCGGAAAGACCACCGTTACGCAGACGGTACTCTACCAATCACGGGAAGCCCGAGATGGAATCCTCAAAAGCGGCATGGAGAGCGGCGTTGCGGCGAGCTATGATCGTCTGGCACAACTGTTGGCTTCGCCGGGAACTGCCGGCATGGAAAAAGGAGTAGGCAAATCATGAGCGAACGAGCGATGGGCGAAGGGGTCATCAGCGAAAAGGGCCCTCAGCGGCGCATTGGTCGAAGCATCGTCGCTCTACTCGCTGGCATGATCGTGGGAATTGTTCTCTCGCTTGGCACGGACCTCCTTCTGCACATGGCCCACGTCTTTCCCCCCTTGGGCGCGTCCATGACCGGCTACGATGGGCCGCTGCTTCTCGCCACGATCTACCGCACGCTCTATGGCGTTCTGAGCAGTTACATCGCCGCGCGTCTCGCTCCGCATCGGCCCATGCTGCATGCCATGGTACTCGGCGCGCTCGGTTTCGCCGTCAGCATTCTCGGGGCTGTCGTAACCTGGAACAAAGGTCCAGCCTTTGGGCCACACTGGTATCCCGTCGCTCTCATTGTTCTCGCGCTTCCCACCGCTTGGCTCGGCGGCAAACTCCGGCTCGCCCAAGTTGGCGCGCGAGCCGATGGCTGAAGCGGGAACTCTACTTAATGCGCAGCAAGGAGACAGACCTTTGATTGACCGGCCACACCTTTCTCTGCTATCAACGGAAGTCGAAAAGCCGAACAACGAGGGACCTATGCCTATCACACGACGAAAATTTTTTCGCAATGTTGCTGCCGGTGCGGCTGTCACTGCAGCTCTTCCCCCGCTAGCTGATCTCGCCTTCAGCGAACTAGTTCCCGGATCCCGTGCAAGCGAGCCCGGCGGCCCGATTATTCTAAGCCGCAATGAAAACGCCTATGGCCCATCGCAAAAAGTAATCGCCGCCATGCAAGACTCCCTGCAATTTGCAAATCGCTACCCCGACCCCGCGGTGAAAGCTCTTCACGAAAGAATCGCTCAATCCCATTCCATTAAGCCAGAACAATTGGTGCTCGGCTGCGGCTCTGGAGAAATTCTAAGCATCGCAGCCTCTGCCTTTGTTGGCCCCGGCAAGCAGCTCATGACCGGTTTACCCACCTTCGAAGCCATCGGACGTTGTGCCAAAACCGTGGGCGCGGAAGTCGTCGAAATACCTCTCGCCAGGAATTTCTCCCACGATTTGCCGGCCATGCTCGAAAAGCTGGCGCCACTACGGGTTTGATCTACATTTGCAATCCAAACAATCCCACCGGCAGCCTGACTCCTCGCAAGGACCTCGAAGAATTCATTCGCAAGCTTCCCGCCACCACTACCGTTCTCATGGACGAGGCTTACCATCACTTCGTCGGAACAACACCTGATTACACCTCGTTCATCGACAATCCGATGAACGATGACCGTGTCATCGTTGCCCGCACCTTCTCCAAAGTTTACGGCCTCGCAGGCATTCGCGTGGGCTATGCCGTTGGCGCTCCCGAGAAAATCAAACCTCTTGCCGCCCGCCGTCTGCCCGAAGGCCTCAACGCCGTCGGTGCTCACTCCGCCCTCGTAGCCTACGACGATCTCGAACATGTTCAAATGAGCGCAAAGCGTAATGCCGCCGACCGCCAGGAATTCTTCAACCAGGCCAAAGCCCGAAAAGTTCAGGGAATCGCTTCCTTTGCGAATTTCGCCATGATGCAAACCGGCCGCCCTGCTCTCGATGCCATCGCGCACTTCAGGAAAAACAACATCGAAATCGCCCGCCTCTTTCCCTCCATGAACACCTTCGTCCGCGTCTCCTTCGGCACGCCTCCCCAAATGAAGGAATTCTGGCGCGTCTGGGATCTGCTGCCCGCCGTATAGCGGGAAATGCAAGGGAATTTCCTCGGAGGAATCCGCTTTCACTGGCGCAGAAATTTTGATCGGAAAGGGCGGGAGAGTGCCCAGAACGACACGCTCCTGGGAAAAACAACGGCTATTGTGTTGACCCACGTTGATTACTGCTCTAAATTTTTAAAGTTCGACCCTTTCTCTGCTTTTTGCTCTTTCCCTCGATCGGGCCCTCCCAGCCTACACACAATTGTGACAAGAAGTTGAAGCGGCAGCCGCACGGCTCTTGGTGAACCACTCAGTCCGTCGGCAAACGCGATCTACCGGCTACCTTGACCGGACACCGCGGCCCGTGATTGTTCCCTCTCGGTTCGGACGTTTCGAAGTCGCACGCGCAGAGGAGACAACCAGGCCATGCTCGCAAGAAGCTTGCTTCAACATCCATATTCCTCAAGAGCTCCGTCATTCTTCTCCGTTCTAGCGCCAATGTTTTACGACGGCCCTGACAAAACCGCCGCCTCACACGCCGATTTCAAGAAACGTGATCACCACCGTCTCGCCGGCTTTCACTTTTTTCCGAAGCGCGGGCAGAAGTTGCCTGTCGTTCGTTGCTGATGTGACACAAAAGGATCGTGATATGAAAAGACTATTGCCGAGTATCGTTCTATTCTTTGCTTTGATCAGCTCTGCGCACGCACAAATCGCGCAAACGGCTGCAAATTCTATTCGTTCTCAAACCATCATTCCAAAGGCGGTAGGAAACACTCTGCTCGTGCAATGCGACTATGTCGGTCCACCGCCCCGCAGCCTGGCAATATCCGATTCGATCGGCACCGTTTATACTTCCATTGGTCCTGTTAATACTGGCTCAGCTTTCTCACAATTCGTTTCTATATCCACTGCGTTAACTTCCGTATCGTCCCGTACAGTAAGATGTCCAGCAGCCCCTACTGGAACGAGCTTCGGTGAGATTTACATTGTGGAGTTGACCGGGGACATGTCAGTCGATGGGGAGGCCCAGGGTAACGGGGCTGCAACTCCGGCGCTGGTAACAGTTCCCGCCGCGTCTGGCGATGTCGTTGTGGCGTTCTGTATAACAGGATCGTGTTCGTTATCTCCAGGTTGGACATCGCTTTCATCTTTCAACAGCAATTTGGTCGCTTGGCAAAAATCCGCCATCTCGAGTGTGTCGAGTTCTTTCGATGTGTCTTCCGACTGGGTCCTCACCGCGATTTCTCTCAAACCTACTGTTCTTTCTCCTCCACCGCTCCCCATTACTCTGACCATTAACACTGCTAGCCCGAACATCAGCTCCCTCATTTTCGATGACGGAACGGCTGTCTATGTCGGCGCAATTATTCCTCAGCAATTGAACGGTTCAAGCTGGATCTCAACCGGCACCGTAACTTGCGATGCCGATGGTCTGCTAACTGGAACGTTCACCATCAATCCCAACTATGCGGACTCTAACGGGAATGTATCGTTTCAATTCACCCTCCCGGGCATCGCCAACCTCGGCTTGCAAACGATGCCACTCGCGAAATTTCAGCAAGGCTCGACGGGATTTACAATCAAAGAAGTTCTGTTCAAGTCGTTGTTTTTGAAGTCTCTCCTGGCGGTGGAGAAGTCTACTAGCGTGAGCCTGACACCATGAACCAAGGAGCAACCGCGAAGGTTCATGTTCTAGTCTCTGAAAAGCGCAAGTACTTGTTCATCCACCCTGAACAGACCAGCATCTATTGTTCAGAAACGGATTTAGGAATGACTCTGGCTCTGTTCTCCGCCAGAAACAGGTTTGAGATTAAAGATTTAATTATTTTCACGGAAGTGGATGGTGTTGTTCGTGACAAAGCTGCGGCTCGGGCGATGGAGCTACTCAATACGGTTGGTGTGGACAAAAAACTTACCAAGCGAGAATGGCAAGTATTGGAGGGCATCAACCGGAATCTTGCCAATAAAGAAATAGCCTGCGAGCTGAACCTTTCCGAGCGCACAGTCAAATTTCACGTCAGCTCTTTGTTGGTAAAGTTCGGGGTTAGCAGCAGGTTACAGCTGCTCGGCGAAAGTTTGCCTAAGAGATAGGGTCAGCTCCGGAGTACGCCCGCTAGTTTGCACGCTCAGCGCCTGGTTTTTGGTTGGATGCGGTTGGCCACGACTTCACCGAAGCCGCAGCTTCACATGCGCGCAGTCGAAGGATCTCCTCTTCGATTCCGCTAAGACTTTTCCCTACCATTCCCAGAAAGAGTCCGCATCCATATCATTTCATGGCACTTACGCTTCCTTTGTTTTCATGGGCTTACGAACTCTTTTCTTAGCCGAAGTACGCTAACTCCCGCATTTTCAGCTATCTCCACACCCTTTGCGAAAAACACAGGCGGTATGGGTGGGGATCCACTCTTCCGTCTTAGGAGGTTCGCAATCCCTTGGATCGCCGGGCTTCTTCTACCACACGCCCCGCAACGAGTAAGTCACTTGCTACGAAAGCACGGACAGCCTTCGATGATCCCCACGCCACGTTTTCCACAAACGTCCTAGTACAGGCGTACCTCCCAGAATTGAATCGATTTTGTACCCGCAGTCCTATTGTTCCCTGGACCGCTCCCAGATACACTCTGTCTTCGATCAGGAGGCATGCCTTGACAGGTTCCGAACGCCGCACTACCCAGCGCTTCCAAATGCGGCTGCCGCTCACCGTCCGTTGGACTACGGGCGCCGCGGTTGGCGAGACAAGTACCGAATCCCGCGACGTCAGCTCTCGCGGTGTTTACTTCTTTCTGTCCAAAGACGTTCACGAAGGCTCGCCCGTCGAAATTCTTCTGACCCTGCCGAACGAAATCACCTTGGCGGGTCCCGTGCGCGTGCGCTGTCTCGGCCGCGTCCAGCGGACCGAGCCGCGCGACGAAGGCGCCATTGGCGTCGTCGCCGCCATCGAGCGGTACGAATTCCTCCGCGGCGACGAAGAAATGAAATAGCTGCTTTCGGCGGCCGCCGCAGCCCGCCATTCACAACCGAATTTCTTACAGGTTTCTTGCTCGCTCACTGCGGAGGCGGGCAGGATAAAAGCCGGGGTACCTCGGCCCCTCAGCGGAGCGCCCCGGCTGCTTTTTTTTCTGGCTCCATTTTTCACACTCGTTTTTTACGGCTTGGTTTGTTCGTTTTTTCGTATTTCGAGTTTCGCGTTTCCGCATTTTTCCCCCGGCGCGTCAACCCCGGCCTTCTTGTTCGTTTGGACGCTTCACGCGCCGGGCGTGATTGGCCTGTTCACCTTTATCCTCGCAGTGCGCGGATTGTGGAGCCTGCGACGGGGCCATCCCCGGTAGTCGAAAACCCCGACCATCGCGTAGACTTGGGCCTATGCTCCGCCAGATTGCCCCCGTATTTTTCACGCTCGACATTCCCGCTACGCTCACCTACTACACAGGCAAGCTGGGCTTCACATGTCTGGGGACGTGGCTGGATCCGCCGGTCTACGCCATCGTCGCGCGCGACCAGCAGGTGATTCATTTCCGCTGCGCCGAGCCGCCCACCGCCAATCCGGACAAATACGACGACGAATTGCTCGACGCGTACCTGTTCATCGAGGATGCCGACGCGCTCTACGCTGAGTACGCCGCGCGAGGCGTGGAATTCACTCGGGGACTGGTCAACACGCCCTGGCACACGCGCGAGTTCGTCGTGAAGGATTGCGATGGCCGTCTGCTGGCCTTCGGCGCGAACGTCTAACGCTTCTCGGGGAAAACCGGGGAGTTGGAACGGTGACACCTCGTCTTTGGTCTTTGAACCTGATCTTGGAAGAAGTAGTCTTCCTTCGAGGATATATCGCCTATGACAGACTGGTTCGCGCGCCCCGTCCTACACGTGACCGACGTTGAGGCCTCGCTCCGCTTTTACGTTAACCGGCTCGGCTTCACGAGCCCCTGGCGCTACGACGAGGACGGCAGAGCGCACGTCGCACAGGTCGATCGGCAGGGCTGCGCGCTTATCCTGGCCGACACGTGGCCGGAGAAAATCGGCAAGGGGCTGATGTTCATTTCCCTGAACGTCGAGCCGCAGACGCGCGAGGCCGCGGTCGCCGCGTTGGACGCGCTGCGGGCGGAACTCGAGGCCAAGGGCGTTCCGGTCAAGGACGGTTCGTGGGGCTACCGGCTTCTGGTGGTCGATGATCCCGACGGCAATCAGCTCTTCTTCAACTATCCGAGCGAGACTGCATCCGGCAAGATTGCTAGAGATGAAGCGTAATCATCCAGCCTCGCCGGGACGTGCGACAATGGCGGCGGAGTGATTCGCGGGTGCGCCACCCCCTTTTCGGCAATAGGGCGAGGGCGGCATAGGTGCGCCGCCTATTGGGAACAAAAGTGGCCCAGGTTTCGTTCTACACCATAAGACGGGTGTGCCGGTTCAAGCGTCAGACAACCGTCAGGGAGGCGGACGTCATGAAGATGAGCAAGAGTTTGCTACGGGGCTGCTTACTGGGTGCGCTTTGTGCGGCGGTGATTTTCCTGGTGGCTGGTGTGCCAGCGCGGGCGCAGGGCGAAAAGCGCACGGTCTTCGACCCGGCCGATTTTCATTGGCAGGGATCCTTGAAGGCCGGAGAGACCCTGGAAGTGGTCAATACCAATGGCGAGATTGCAGCCAACCGCGCTTCCGGGGATGCGGCGCGTGTCGCAGGCGCGCGCGGCGGCAACGACGACGACCACGAACTGTTTATCGAGGTCGTCGAGTACGCGGACGGCGTCACGGTTTGCGCCGTCTACGCGAAGGATAAGGCGCCGGGCCGCTGCCATCGCGGCGGAGTGACGTCGGAGTCCGGCAACTGGTGGCACGGGCATCGAGCGAAGATCAACTTTGACGTGCAAGTGCCGCGGGGCGTGCGGCTGAACGCGTTAACCACCAATGGACGGGTCCATTGCCTGCATTTGGACAGCGTCGTGCACGCGGCAACCACCAACGGCGACGTGGAAGTCTCGACCAGCGAGTGGGCCTCCGCCAAGACCACCAACGGCGGTGTGCGCGTGTCCATGGGCAACGCCAAGTGGAGCGGCGAGCTGGAGCTGGAGACCACCAACGGCAGTGTGGATGTCACGCTGCCGGCTTCCGCGGAATTCAAGGTGGATGCGGCCACTACCAATGGCGGGATTCGCACAGACTTTCCGATTACCGTACAGGGGAAGTTTGGCCCCAAGTCTCTCTCCGGCACGGTGGGCGGCGGAGGGCGCGAATTGAAGGTCGCCACAACGAATGGCGGGATCGAGTTGAAGAAGAGCTGAGCGGGGCAATTCGTTAGCAAAGACGGGCACGGCGTGCCGTGCCCCTACGAAGGGGCGGCGCATACGGATTCGCGAAGTACGGGCGACGGAGCTACTGCCGTTCAAACACGAGTATGTTCGGCTCGCGCCGGCCTCCTGGGTGCACTGTCATCGTCAAGGTCTTCAGATCCGAAGAAAGCTCGATCTCGCGGGTAGACGCGGTCTTGCCGTTGACCTTGTCGGTTATTTCCACCGTGTGCGGATTCACTCGCCGCGCCGAGGCTGTAGAACCTTTCTCCACGTTCGGACTGGCCTTCGGATAATCTTTGCCATCAAACTTGACGTTTGTCGTCTGTCCCTCGGGAGAGATGATCGAAAGGCCGTCGCCCTCGTAAGGTTGGACCTTAAGCACGAACTCAAAGTTGATCGTCTGGGTCGTGCTTTCCCAAGTTCCCGCAAAGCCCGAGGTTCCTGCCGTCCGCTTGTACACATAGTTCACCGTGGAACCCTTTCCGTCGGGTCCGAACTCTGTGTAGTCGTCGGTAAGCGTATTGCCGTCCTTTGAAAGCGCCCAATTTGCTGTCAGAAGCATACGCCCGTCCTTCTTGCGGACGACTTTCCATGCCTCGGGCCCTTCGACGGTTACGGACAGAGTTGTCCCGCCAAGTCCCGGCTGATCCGTTCCATCCGCCGCTATGGTCTCAGGGTGGCCGCCGCCAAAGTCAAAGGCGTACTTGTTGCCGCCGGAGCTCTCGACCTTCATCTCATCGATAAGTTTGCTTTTGGATGGGTTGAGCTTCCATTCGCCTACGAAGGGGTCGTTCGCCGCGGATAACGCACTCGTGACGAGGCAAGCAACCAGCAGGAATCGAAGAGCACACTTGAGCACGGAATCCTCCTTGCTATTGGAATACGGCGAGGAAGCCGATTCGGATGATCAAGATTTGTAGGGGCACGATACATCGTGCCCGTCTTTGCCCATGCGCTAGCCGCCCAGCCTGCAAACAAGCCTCCCTTCTGTTTCCTTTACCTCCTTTACTTCCTCTACTTCCTTTACCTCCTCTGCGTCCATTCACCAACCACCGGCCGCAACTTACCGGACGCCAGCTTCTCAAGCGCTCGCAGCCGCTCCTTTAGTTCGCTGCTCTCCAGACGGCCCTCGCGGTACAGCCACCGCAGAAGATCCTCCGCCCGCCGTTCCCCTTTCCGCGAATTGCATTCCGCGCAGCTCGAGACCAGGTTGCGATAGCCATTCCGTCCCATCCGCGCGCGCGGAATGATGTGATCGATGCCCCGCGTCGCCGCTGTCACTCGCCGCAGGCAATAGAAACAGCGGCCGCCTTCGCGCGCGTGGATCGCTTCCCGCAGCTCCCGCTTTCCCAGAAAGTCGGTTTCCTCCAGATTGACGGTGCCCCGCAGCCGCTCCGCCTCTCCCTCCGCAATTTTTCTCGCCCGCACCCCGCGCACTTCCTCCGGCAAACGCACTTCAATCACGTGTCCTCGTTTGCTTCTTTCCGCCAGACGCAGTACGCCCTTGGCCGCCAGCCGCCTCACCCCCCTGCGCGCCACCCCCTCGCCGAGGCTCGCCCCACGCGCCAGCCGTCTAATCGATAACACCAGCCGCTGCTTCCCCTCCAGCCGGCTATGCCGCAGCAGATGCGAATACACCGCGCGCTCCATCACCGAGAGGCGCAGCCCCGGGATCAACAAATCCTCAAACTGCTTCCACACTTCGACGCCATCCGGCACTTTGTGTTTCATGTTTTTTGTCCAATCCTGATTTTTGTCCGCCGATGAGAGTTGTCGGGGCACGGGCTGGGTGGCACAGGCTTCAGCCTGTGCGGTTCCCGCCTCTTGTAGGGGTACGATTCATCGTGCCCGTCTGTAGGCGCCAGGCCTCAACCCCACCTGGCACGCCAGCGAATTCGCTTCCGCACCATCCGTCCACTTCAATTTTTTTCTGCTTTAGGAGAAACGAGGGAAGAAGAAAACGCCATTAACCTGAAAAAACACCCCAAAAAAACAAAAAGCCCCGACCAAGGTCGGGGCGCACGTTTCTCCAGCCACAGAGTACCACATCTGGTCTTCACTATACAATTACTTTCTGAGCCACTTCCCCCCAACACCGGCTCGCCTCCGCACTTTCGAAAAATGTAAGTAAGTATTAGCGAATCTCCCCACCTCGAAAACTTTGGAATCGGGGATAAGGCAGGTTAGAATCGGTGCCCATGAAAATCATCTTCCGTTCACTGCTCTCGTTTTGTTCTATTGCTGTTGCAACAGCCTTTGCCGTTTTTCTGATTTCCTCGTTTCATGCGGCAACCGCTAAGACACCCACCCGTTCAGGACTTGACCGCGATATTCCTTCGGTCGATAGCGCGGAGCAGCAGGCGGTCCTGGCGCCTATAACGCAATTGTTTGATGGCATGTCGAAACGCGACGCCGCAATGATTAAGAAACCTTTGCTGAGCGGCGGGACGATGGTGCTCATGAGGGACGGCAAGCCGAGTCAGATGACTTTTGAAGATTTTGCGGACCGGCTGGGAAAACCTGGAACTACGCAGATTCAGGAGCGAATTCATGATCCGCTAGTGCGGATCGATCACGATCTGGCGGTGGTGTGGGCTCCTTTCGAGTTTTTGGTGGATGGCAAGGTAGACCACTGCGGCACCGACCTGTTCAACGTTGTCCGTGCGGATGGTCAATGGGTTATTGCCAGCGTCGCAGATACGGGACGGAAGGATTGCGTTCGCAAGTAGACCTACCTTGATTTGGGTTGCAAGGGTGGGTAAACACCCCAAAAAAGAAAAAGCCCCGGCCAAAGGTCGGGGCGCACGTTTCTCCATCCCCAAACTACCACACCCTCCACCCCGCCACCTTTCCCCTGTGTCCTATCCGCCAACACCAGCCCTAAAACCGCGCGCTAGACAATACATGCCACCTATGGCATATTCCATCTATGGCATGGGAAGTCGAGTTTACGGATGACTTCGAGGAGTGGTGGAACGACCTTTCTTCCGAAGAACAAGAATCCGTCAACGCCAGCGTCCGCCTCCTGTAGGAGAAGGGGCCCGCGCTTGGGCGTCCGCATGTCGATACACTTTCGAAAATGTCGAAGCACTCGCAGATGAAGGAATTACGCATCCAGCATGCTGGAGATGCCTACCGCGTTCTGTTTGCGTTTGACCCAAAGCGCAATGCGATTCTTTTGCTGGGTGACCGCAAGGCGGACCAGAAATGGTACAGGCACGCAGTAGCAAAGGCTGACAAGCTTTTCGACCAGCACCTGGCCACCATCGAACGCGAGCAAGATGAAAAGAAGAAGGAGAGATGATATGGCGCGAAATTTCAGAGAACTGCAAGGAAAAATGTCTCCCGAAAGCCGGGCGCGAAGCGAGGCGCGCGCTCAGGCCATGCTCAAGGAATTGCCGCTTTCGGAATTGCGCGAAGCCCAACATCTCACGCAGGCCGAATTGGCCAAGCGCTTGAATATCGGGCAAGACGCCGTTTCGAAATTAGAACATCGCGCTGATATGTATCTCAGCACTCTGTCAGATTTCATTCGGGCGGCTGGCGGAACCCTGGAACTGACAGCTCGTTTTCCGAGCGGCGACGTTCATCTCGTTTGCCTCCAGGGTGCATCATCGCAACCCCCGAAAACCGCAAAGCCAGACCGCACGGAGCAAGGGCCAGCTAATGCATTGATCGCGAATGTGCTTCAAAGTCCCGGGCCGAAAAGGCAAGCAACTCATGCAACTTCGCGCCGGGGCCCTGCAAGTAAGCGTGTGCGAGCTTCATAATGTGATCTGCCTCAAAATCCAAGCATCGATGGCCGATCGACCGCGCCGGCAAATTAGTGCTTGGCGTGGACAACATGCGTCCGATGCTGGCCAAGGGGTGTGCGTTCGCGAATTGAAGCACGTCCTTTTCGTCTTCACGCAAAATCTTCATGGCAAATGGGTCATCGAGGATTGAGCCATGATCGAGCAGCTGATGAGCAGCTCGTTGCCGGGCGATCATCAGGGCTGTGCGGCTGGGTTCATTAGGCTTCATGTTCGAGGTCTCCATTCTCATCAATGGCTGATCGCACGGCTGCGGGAGCAGCATGCGGATTGCAAGTGGGAATAAGGTACAGGTTAGAAGTTGAAGGCTGGAAGTTAGAACAAAGTCAAAACCCGCACACTGAAAACCGCAGGGATGCGGCACCCCATCAAACGTCTGCGGCACCCGGCTAGGGATGCGGGGATACGCGGTCAGAGAGCGGGTAGCACAGCGGCCAGAAAGCTAACTGCCTTTCGTTTCCATTTCTCAATTTCCGATTCTTTGGCCCGTTGCTCTTGCAGGCTACTGGACGGCGGCGTCATCAACTTTGCCCAATCGTTCCTCAAGTCCCGGCCTTGGTCAGCTTCCACGGACCCAGCGGTGGGGGATTCAGCAACCCTTCCACAAAGCACTGCCAACTGAGTTGGCCCCATGCTTTCTAATTCTTCTTTCGTCAACATTGCTCGCCTTTCACTTCGCTTATGTCCACGATTCTACCACGGCCCGGCAGGAGTTTACGCTTTATGTTCGCCCACGGATTTTGCGGTAGAATGCTTACATGAACACTGAACCTGAGGTGCCCTACCCCGTTACCGCAGTCACGGACCTTGCCAATAATTACAGCGCGGAACATTTCTGCTTCGCCGTGGGGCATTGCCGCGACGTAATCGCAAAGCTTATAGCAGAAGACAATCGTTCGGACCAGCAAATCGCGCGTGTCCGAATTCTCAAGCACCTCGACATTCAATTGAGTCGAGCCGTTCGCTGGATTGACGAGGATGCCGATTTGATGGCGAGCGTTATGCGAAACCTGATCGAGCTTAAGTTTTGGGCTCATTTTGTTTCAGATAGCCCAGCGAAGGCGACGCAGTTTATATCCGAAGCGGAGATTGACGCGCGGGAGCTATTTGAAAAGATGGAAAAGTTAGTTCCACCCGGAACCTATCAACTGGGAAACCTGCCTACGGGCAAGAGGGTTAATGTTGAAGTATCCGAAGGACAGGAAGCACTTCTTTGGAAGACGTGCTCGAAGCTCATCCATCCTAGCTCGTGGGTCATCAATCACCCGGCGCACACCATCCACAATGCCTATCAGCGGCAGGTCTTGTCTACGTACGTCTTGTTTTATGGCTGGGGAATAGTCAGGATTTTTCACACCATCGTTTGGGAGTAAGGCGGGTGGAGCAGAGAATTCCGACGGGGTGGCGGGTGGGCGACCTTTCATGCGGCGACACGTTACTGCCTTTGACCCTCTCCGGCGGTGGCCTTCGTTCTTATTGAGCGCCACCCGCCAACGACGTTGTCCAATTGGCCTGAGCAAATGCGAACATGAAATCTTGCTTCCCAATACGCTGTCAGTGTGGCTATGAAATGGTCCTGGAAACCGTAGGGACAGATTCGTTCAGGGACACGTCCTGCCCCAAGTGCCATTCGGCAATTTGGATTGCTGATAACGGATTTGTCAGCACAAGGGTTTTCAACAAGTCTTTGGAAGAACTGAATTCTGGCGATTTCACGCTGTCGATCATCCTTAGTGCTATGGCGGTTGAATGCGAACTCGCCCGAGTGTTTGTGAAGTGGAAGGAAATTGATTTGGGCCTGCCATCAGAAGTTACGCAGGCCGACAGAACTGCATGGGACGTTCAGCTGCGCAGATGGACCAAAATTGCTCTGAGATTTGATAAGGTTTGTGAGTTTCTGACCAACCAGGATTTTGACGGGTTCGTTTCTAATCACATCAATTTGCACAATTCAGTTCAGCAGAGACATCCCGAATCCCCTAAGCATGGTTCGCTAAAAAAGTTCTTTGAAGAGCATCTCTTCTGGAAACGGAACGCCATTGTGCATCTCGGCAAGATCGACTATACGCGGCCAGATGCCGAACTCTGCCGTCGAACTGCCGAAACCCTCTTTCACATTGTGAGTGAAATGGATTTCGTAAGGCTTCGGCACTTGGAGGCAAAACCCTAGTGCTACTCGTATTTTCGCCGAGTGCCCCAGGTGAAACTCGGGAAACTCGGGGGAAACTCGGGAGACTCGGGGGGAAACTCGGGGAAACTCGGGGACAGACGGGACGTTTTCCGATACTTCGGCGTTCAAAAGGGCCGCTTGCCTAAAATCTGCCGGGTGCCGCAGGCGGGTGGGCGACACTAACCCATCAAGCTGATTTTGATTTTTGCTTTTTCCGTGGGCGGGTGGGCGACCCTAACCCATGAAGCTGATTCTGATTTTTGCTTTTTCCGGGGGTGGCCTACCCTTTGCGCTTTTTTTGCAAAGGGTGGGTCACTCCGGGCGGGTCGGCGGTGAGTTCAAGGGCGGTGTGACGGCCCCGGCAATACGGTCAGCGGAGGAAGTCAGTGGCCAGCTCCTCGCGCAAAGATTGTCGGCGTAAGAAAGCAACCAGATAGTGCGAGGCAGCATGGTAGAATTTGTCGAGGCTTTTCTGAGCGGGTGATGCCTATGCGACGGCAAGAACATTTGACAGAAGTTGAGGAAGTGGCGATTCGTGTCCGCGTACAAAACCTTAACAACGGCCGCTACCTGGGCACAAGTCCGGACGTTCCAGGGCTGGTGGCGGAGGGCCGAAGCGTTGCAGAAACAGTGGAAATTGCGCAAGGCCTGGCTCGAAGGATCGCAGAATCCTGCCGCGAGCATGGTGATCCGCTTCCTCCGATCTTCCGGAACAAGCACCGGCCCGTCACCGAATTCCGAGTTCCCGTGTCCGTTTCCTAGAGGTCCGCAAACTTTGATTACTCTCGTCGTATGTTCCTAGGGAGGTTTGTCTTCGATGGGGCGTCTGGGGGATTCTCGTATCGCGAAGTCGTGCGACGGCTTCGCTCCTTTGGATTCCAATTTGACCGGCCCGGTCCCGGCAGCCATGAAATCTGGCGTCATTCGCCAAGCGGAAGAAAAGTTACGATTCCGCATCACTCCGGCGATATGGCTGAGGGTACCCTTCGCGCGATTCTTCGGGAAGCCGGCATCGAAGTGGCTTCCTTCCTAAATGCTTAATGCCTAGAATCCGCGTGCCCCAGGTAGCGCTTTTCTACCTGGGTGTCGGCTTTATGGCCGGGGAATTTCCAGGTGTTTGCAGATGGCCCGAACCGTCCCTTCTTTGATTTCGCGTTCGCGCGGCGTCGTCGCCGCCGCAAGCGGTCCTTGACGCAACGAATCGGAACTTATATAACCCACACATGCAAGGAACACACTGGAGCACAATTGCCCTCGGCTCGCTGTTTCTCATCTCGGCCTTCCTAAAAGGTGGACAGGAAGCGCAATCTCCGCAGCCTGAAAAGTCGAAGCCGCCTGTCAAAGTGGAGCAGCGCGGGCGCATCGTTGGAATCGGCGGTGTCTTCTTCAAATCCGCTAATCGCGATCAGACGCGCGAATGGTATGCGAAGCATCTTGGACTCGCTGGCAAAGGCGGAGACGTGATGCTTCCGTGGCGCGAACACGACGACCCACAGAAGGAACACGTTACAGTTTGGGCTGTTTTTCCCGACTCCACCAAATATTTCGATCCCAGCCACGCACCGTTCATGATCGACTACATCGTGGACGATATGGATGCTTTGCTCGACCGCTTAAAACAAGAGGGAGTAAAGATTGATCCCAAACGAATGAATGAATCGTTCGGTAGCTTTGCCTGGATCTATGATTCGGATGGGAATAAGATTGAGCTCTGGCAGCCGTCCGCAAAGCCCTAAGGGCCTTCCACGGCACTTACTCAATCGGTTTTTTGTAGCTACGGCGGGTGGGCCACTCCGGGTCTGTCCGTCTTATCATCGTTCCTAGTCAACCAGATCCGGGGGACAGACGGGTCGATTTCTGCTATTTCCCGCATCGTTTCCACGATTTTCTTGTACTATAGGAGTATAAGCGCTTATCTGTCTAAGCGTATAGGTGGAAAGAAAGATGGAAGAAGCCGTGCGTTGGAGTATCAAAGTTTCGAGGGAAACCGACCTCACGTTGCGGACCTATCTTGGCGCGCGAGGAATGAAGAAAGGCGATCTCTCCAAGTTCATTGAAGAGGCCGTACGATGGCGCATTCTGAGCCGTACGGCGCGCGACATCAAGGCACGCAACGCCAACGCAAATGTGAACGAGTTGCAGGCCATCATTGATGGTGCGGTTCGCGAAGTTCGCTCGGAACTTCGTGCCAAGAAAAAGCGCGCCAAAGCCTAAATGCGTGTAGTGCTCGATACCAACATCCTGGTGTCTGCCCTGATCGCCCCGGCTGGTTACCCCGCCGCTATTTTACAACGCTTGGGAATACGATAGATTCACGCTCCTGACGTGCGAGGAGCACCTCGCGGAAGTTGGAGCCACGCTGCGAAAGCCGAGCATCGCTGCGCTCATCGAGCCCTATAAAGCCGGCCGCCTCATCAATCAGATCAAAAAGCTCGCGGCGAACATCGTGAATCTACCGCAGGTTCGACGCTCGGCTGATCCCGACGACGACTTCTTGCTGGCGCTCGCGGAGGGCGGCGCAGCGGACTATTTGGTGACCGGTGACAAAAGCGGATTGCTTACCCTCAAAAAGCACAAGCGGACGCGAATCATTACCGCCCGCCAATTCACTGAAAGGATCGTGGGGAGGCACTGGTGATTCGTGTCGGGTGTAAGGAAGGAGGACCGAAGGAGACAGGCGGGATGTTGCCTCGCTTGGATAACGAGTGCCGCGCAAACTCACACTTCAATCCCGCTAATAGTAGCCCAACCCCGCTCGCGGAGTTTTTCAAGTCACATTATTTCGGCAACAAGCGCACTAGAAATCCCGTGATCGCGTCATGCCACGCGTGCGTCATCATTCCCGGACGCAGATTCTGCCGCGCTTCCGCAAGGATCCCGAACATCAGCCCATACACGCCGATGACGATCGTGGCCTTCGCTCCCTGATAAACGTGCCCGGCGCCAAACAGCACCGCCGAGAGAAGCACTCCGATGGGGGCGCTTCGCGTCCAAGCGACAAACTGCCGTTGCAGGTAGCCGCGAAAAATGGTCTCCTCGCAAATGCCGGCCGTGACGGAGAGCGCGATCCAAAGGATCGATTCGAACAGGCTCTGCGGAGCAAGTCTGCGCGCGGCCTCGGCCATTCCCGTCGCATGAACAAGCCTGGCAACGATGCTGAGAATGAAGATTGCGGCGATCCAAAATCCGAAAGCAATGGCGATATCGAGGAAAAAAGCGGAGGCGCTCGTCCAGCTTTTGCCTGCGATGTTTCGAATGGATTTTCCGCGGCGGCGCAGACCCCAGTAGATGTACGCGACGAGAATCCATTCCCAGGCCATGGTCGTGGAGTAGAAGAGCAACCGATTCGGAATGCGTGCCGTGCTCTGGCGATGGATGGAGAAGTATCCGATGACCGCAACGGCAACAAGGATGAGGAGTAGAAAGAGCGTGTGGACGGCACCGGCAACCGGTTCAAACCGCCGGATGGATGTTTCCGGACTCGTTTCAATGGGAGCGTCCGTCATAAGCCTCCTCAGTGTAGATTTCTTGGCGCGGATTCTCTCACAACTGACACAGAAAAATCGGAAATCAGTCAGAAGCGCCTGCATTGAGAAGCAGTTAGAGCGGCAAGCTGGTGTGCGCAGGAAATCCACAGGGAGCACAGTTACCTCTGCGCGTCCTGTACTTTTGGGCAGGCGATTTTTGACCGCTTTGTAAGAGATGATAGGTTTCGCCCAGTGGGGAACCGGAGCAAGCAAACCGGCGATAGAGCGCGGTGACACTCGGCAGATGTGGGCCGCAGTGTGAGCGCCAGGAACAGACAAGTAACTGCCATCCTTTGAGTGGGGGAAAGTTTTAAGATGCTCGCGGAAATTCAAGAGTCGCAGAAGCATGTTTCTGCTGAAGAAGCTGCTGGGTCGATTTCGCTGCTGGACCTGGCGGAAATTCTCGATCAACACAAAATCTGGGTGGAGACGGGCGGAGAATCCGGAGTCAAAGCGGATCTTTGCGGCGTCAATCTTTCGCACTCGGATCTTACGGGAGTCAACCTCGAAGGCGCTTTCATCCAGCGCGCGAATTTGATCGGCGCCGATCTCTCGATGGCCAATTTGCGCGGCGCCAGCCTGGTGCAAGCCGATTTGCGCGAAGCCAATTTGCTCGGTACTGAATTGCGCGGCGCCAATTTGATGGGCGCGAATCTTTATGGCGCGGAAGGGGTCTGGGTCGGGCGGCTTGGAGGAACGAATCTTTTTGATGCCATCCTGCCGGAAACAATCGCCGCCTTTGACAGCACCAAAGCAATCTCCGATGCGTCGAAAGTCGCGCGGTGGTTTTATTTTCTGATTTTGGCTGTGAGTCTTGCGTGTGTCGCACTGATCGGATTGACGACGGATGTGCGGCTCGTCGTGGACGCTTCAGCGATCCCCGTGGCGCGGTTTCCAAAAATTCTGTCGATGGCGAGTTTTTACATGGGCGCGCCTCTTTTCCTGTTCATTTTGTACTTGCGATTTCATTTTTTGCTGTTGAGGCTGTGGGGAAGCATGTCCGGGTTGCCCGCGGTATTCAAGGATGGACAGACGCTGGAAAAAGACGGGCCGTGGTATTTGATGGGCCTGGTACGGCGGCATTTTCGCTGGATGCGCGAGGGGCGCTCGCCATTTTGGGTTCTGGAGACAGTGGTGGCGACGGCGCTTGCCTATTGGGTGGTGCCAGCGACGCTGTTTCTATTCTGGCTGCGCTACCTGGTGCGGCAGGATTTTCGCGGGACGCTGCTGCACGCTTTTCTTTTGACGCTTTCGGTGGCGGCGGCGACTTGCGTTCCGACGATCGTGGCGCGCGTGCTGCAACCGGGAGATTTGCTGCGGCAGAAATCGAAGAACTTGTTGCGGCTGAGTTTCGCGACCGCGCGAGTAGCGCTTCTGACCGGCTGTGCAATGCTGATTTTCTCGCTTGGTGTGAATCACGGATTGCCATCGGACAAGAATATTGCGCCTCAACATTCTCCGGCCAGCTTGCTGAGATGGGTTTCGGAAGGGATGCAATCGATCGGATACCGGCCTTATGCGGAGTTGACGGAAGCGATGCTGTCCGGCCCGCCGCCGAGAGGGAACTGGAGCGAAGAATCGCTCGCGTCCGTGCCGGGAGCGAAACTGAACGAAATGAATTTGCGGTTTGCGAGAGCCTACAAGGCGTACCTCGTGAACGCAAAATTGTGGCGCGCGAATTTGGAGGGCGCATACCTCTCCGAAGCCGATATGCGAGGGGCCAATTTGCGCGAAGCGGTGTTGCGGGATGCGATTCTGGACCGCGTGCTGGCATCGAAGACGGTGATGGTGTCCGCGGACGCGAGCCGCGTGAACTTCACGGGCGCGGATTTGCGGGGCTCTGATCTTTCGTTCGCGACGCTCGAGAATGCGCTGCTGTCCAACGCGAAGTTGGGAGGCGCGTCGCTCTATGCGGTGAACCTTCGCAACGGGCAGATGCTGCGCGCCGATTTGTCACGGGCGGACATGCGAGACACAAAGCTGGAGCACGCCGTCCTGTCGTTTGCAATTTTGGAACAGACAGATTTTTCTTCCGCAAAATTAATGGATGCGAATATGACGGGAGCGCAGTTCAAGGGAACGATCTTGATGGACGCTAACCTTCGAAACGCGGATTTGCGCGGCGCGTTTTTCGGGGGGGCAATCTTTCGCGGGACTGAAATTAGCGGGGCGAGCGTGGAGGGTGCGGACATGCGCGGCGCGCTGGGGCTGACGGCGGATCAGGTATGCTCGACCCACGGATGGCAAGGCGCACAGCTCGACGCAGACGTACTGGCACAAACGCAAAGCCTCTGCGGCGCGAAGCGCTAATTTCCCCGAGGCCTTCAATTTCTGATACTGCGACTATCCATCCAAGCCAGTACCGTCAGGTGCGCCGCAACTTCCGACAAATGGACTTCTGGACTGGAATATCTTCCGGTTAGCCCGTAATCCGTCCAGGGTCGATGCCAAGCGCGGAGATCACTTCCTATAAGCGACTCGTCCGCTCGAGAACGCGCGCGACAGGGAAGCAGTCAATGCGCCGCATCGAGCTCTTTGAGTGTGTCCTGCACGCCGCTACGAATCTCGGCGCGCCGCTGCTCAGTATCGGACCACGACGACAGAGGCGCTTTGTGAGAATCAATCATGGCCAGTGCCTTTTCCGCGTACTGGCGTGCCAGATCCTTCTGCCCATTTTTCAAATACGCATCGGCAAGGTTATAGTGCGCGTCCGCGGAGTCCGGATAAGCGAGGAGGTTGAGCTTGAAAATCTCAATCGCTGTGTCTATCTCCATCTTGGCCTCGCGCAAATGGCCAGCCTTCTTCTCCGACTCGCCTTCACGCACATGGTCTTCGCCTATGATGTCGACGTTAATTTCCGGCCACAACTGCATCTGGGGATCTCTCTGCCGGGCTTCCATCAGTTGCTGCTTGACGCGCGCGACTCCTTCGGGCGTCCAGAATTGATTGAGAATCGCCGCAGATGCCAAGGCGTCCGCTGGCGCGTGACCCGGCGTCTTAATCAGCGTGGTTACAAGCCAATCCACGATGATGCCGGGCAGCTCCGGATGAACTTTGAACATGTCGGTTCCGTGGCCACCCTTGGCGGGAACTTTGCTGGCATCGCTGGTCTCATACCATATCCAGGGCGCGTCTTGTGCAGCCGAATAGTGCACGAACTTCTTCCCCGGGCTGGAGGAGGTGATGTAGAGCCATTCCATCGCCTCGACCGTGGGAGGGTATTCGTCGTCGTCGTCCACGACGAATAGCCCGGGCAGTTGTGAGGCCTGCCGCAGGAATTGCAAGGCGTCTTGGAGGGTCTCTCCGGAAAGCAATACCATCGATTTCACCTCAGCGGAGTGTTGACGCGCTACTTCGATGGAATGGAGGACGCCGAACCACCCGGCTCCTCCCACGCCGATGACATCGCGCTTCACACCCGGCTGCGAAACCAAGTATTGAAACGCTGTGTCAACGTCACTAGGCCACATGGGGCTTACCTTTGCCTTCTCCGCATCCGTCAGCTTGGTATAAGGCACGCCGCTTTCGCCAAATCCGCGCATATCGAGCGTAAGCGTGTTGATTCCAGCCGCCGCGAGTTGCGGGGCTACGCCGTCCCACGAGTCACGTGTGCGGTTGCTCTGGTGCAGCAGCAGCACACCAGGGCCCGGCTTGGCCGCGACAAAGTAGCTCGCCTTCAGGACAGTGCCGTCCGAGGCCTTCAGTTCCACTACCCGTGGAGCAGAAGGCTGCTGCGCCTGCGCTGCGCTCGCGTCTGCGGCAGTGTTTGTTCCCTGTCCCAAGGCGGCCACTGTAAAGATGACTGTTGCGAACAACAACGGAGCGCGTATTTGTTTCATTAGAGTGAGTCTCCTGAATCTGTTTGCACGAACGCGATATTGATTGACAATCAGTCAGACTTTCCGCGGCTGGCCGGCGGCACAATTCCGTTCATGCGCAAGTACTCGACCATCTGTCCGTAGTGATCGTAGGCATGAGCAACGCCAAACGTGGCCAAGTGCAGCCGCGACGACTTGCTGTGCTCCGCGGGCTGCAACATGTTCTGAGTAGTCAGCGTAGTCGCGGCCTTGTGACCCAGGGCAAACGAATCCTTCAGGAACTTGATGATGTCGGCCTTGGTCTTCAAGTCCTCAGGACCGTTCCCGTCCTTTATGCTTTCAGGCACCTTATCGCCGGTAAGCGGCGACCATAAGAAATAGTTGGAAGAGGCGACATGCTTGACCTGCACGGCAAACGTGCGCACACCCTTATAGTCGCTCGATAGAATGTTCAAGCTCTCAGGAGAAAAGTTGAACTTATCTTCGGGCATGGCCTCGGCGGCTTCCATAATTTGCTTTTCGATGGCGCTGATCTCGCGGTCCACGGTCGAAGCTATGGTTGGCGAAGACTGCTGCGATTGTTGCGCGGGTGCGGCGCTCGCGGCGGCAGCATTTGCGCCGTGTCTCAAGGAGGCTGCAGCAAAGATGAGAACTGCCAGCAGCAAAAAGATTCGTGTCTGTTTCATTGGAGACTCCCCCAGTTTGCGTGTGAACATGGCCTCGTTTTTCTGCCGCCTCGGCTGTGAGCTATTCGTGTCTCAGCGCGACCAGCGGGTCGACGCGAATCGCACGCCGCGCCGGAATATAACAAGCAAGCAGAGAGACACCGACGAGGAGAAGCGTGACGCCCGCGAATGTGAGCGGATCTGTCGGCTTCACGCCGTACAGCAGTCCCGTCATCAGATGTGACACGATCACTGCGCCAACGAGTCCAACCGCAGCACCGGCAATAGCCAGTCCTAATCCTTCACGCAAGACCATCTGCAGGATGCTCCTGCTTTCTGCGCCGAGCGCCAGGCGAATCCCGATCTCGTGGGTGCGAGCGCTTACCATGTACGAGATCACTCCGTAAATTCCGAGCCCCGCGAGAAGCAACGCTGTAAAAGCGAACAAACCGACCATCTCCATCGAAAGTCGCCTCTCGGAGAGAGCCGCGGATACCGTTGCGTTGAGAGGCTGCGCGCCGAAAACTGGAAGGGTTGGATCGACGGCCTGGACCTGCTCGCGCACTTCTTCGGGAATGGCAGCGATGTCTAAGTGCCCGCGCAGAAGTATGGCCAGGTGTTTTGCGCCGGTCTGATACACAGCCAGATAGATTTGCGGGACGTTTGCTTCCGCCAGTGATTCTGTCCTTGCGTTTGCGATCATGCCGACAACGGTAATCCAGGGAGACTCCGCTCGAATGCTCTTGAAGCGCTTGCCTAAGGGATCTTGGCCAGGCCAATACGTTCGCCCGAAGGCCTCATTGACCACGGCGACTTGCGGAACTTTGTCGTCATCCAACTCGTTGAACAAGCGTCCGCGCAGCAGCGGGATTCCGAGCAAGTGAAAATAGGCTGGTGTTACGCTTGACCGTTCGACCACAACAGGCTGGTGGCACTGCATGTCGCGTCCCTCCAGTGTAAAGGGGAAGTAGCCGTCGGAGACCTGTTTCAGATATCGCTGACTCTCGTCTAACGGGATAGACGCGGTATCACCGAGAGCTACTTCTTCGACTCCCGGTAGCGTTCCGGCACGACGAAGTATTTCGCGAAAGAACGGAGCCTCCTGAGCAGGAGTTCGGTAGATGTCGGTCTTGGGATCATTGGGGTAGGGCAGCCTCGTCCGGACCGTCAACACACTTTCTGGATTGAATCCCAGCCGCACATTCAGCAAATCCCAGAAACTGCGTAGCAGAAGGCCCGCAGCAACCATCAGCACCAAAGAAAGGGCAAACTCCGTTACGACCAGCATTCGTCGCGTTCGCGCTGGTCGCCCGGAGCCTGTCGAACCGCGCGTCGCCTCTTTGAGCGCCTGAGTCAAATCGACTCGCCCAGCATCGAGGGCAGGAGCCAGACCAAAAATCGCGCCGACGACGAGCGAAGAGACGAGAGCGAAAAGCAAAACGACCCAGTTAATGGAGACTTCATTGAGTCGCGGCAGGCTGTCCGGCAAGAGATGCAACAGAAACGCCTTCGTGCAGAAGAGAATCGCTAAACCAACTATTCCGCCGAGGAGCGAGAGGAGCAAGCTTTCGGTCAACAACTGCGAAATCAGCCGTTTCCGCGCGGCTCCGAGCGCTTGCCGAACGGCCATTTCGCGCCCCCTCGCGCTGGCGCGAGCCAGAAGGAGATTCGCGACGTTCACGCAGCCGATCAGCAGCACCAATCCCACGGCGCCCAGCAGCAGAATCAACGATTGGCGCACATTGCCAACCACGCGTTCTTTGAGCGGCACCAATCGCAGCTTCCATGCACTCTGAAGCGGGTAATCTTCCGGGAATTGCTTCTGCAAAGCCGCAACAAGCCCTTCTAACCGGCTCTGTGCCGCCGCAAGGCTCAGCCCCGGCTTGATTCGGGCGATTGCTGTCGGAAGATTCCGCCGGTTCCGCGGCGGGTGATCAGGCATCGGCGCGCCGTAAAAACTGGTTGCGGCCCAAGCCTCGATATTCCTTTCTTCCGCTGTTCGCCCCGGAGCGTCAAAACCCGCCGGCATCACGCCAACGATCCGGTACAAGTCGGTGTCCATCCGCACACTCTTATCCAAAATATGCGGGTCGCCCCCGAATGCCCGCTTCCACAAACCGTCGCTGATGAGCACTTCGAGCAACAGCCCGGGCGTGTGATCCTCGGAATTAAACGCACGGCCCAACTGTGGTTTCACGCCCAGCAACGCAAAATAATTCGGCGCGACTATTAGCAAGCGAACGCGCGCGGGTTGCGATGAGCCTGTAAGATTATTTTCGTCGAACCATGTCGGAGAAACGTGTTCGAATATTCCGGACCGCTGAAGGTCTTGCCACTCGGGTTCGGACATTCCTACATCCCGCGCGCCTCCGCCGGGAAGATCATCCTCGATGCTTACGAGTTGCTCGGGTTGTGGGTACGGCAGGGGGCGCAACAACGCGGCGTCCACCACGCTGAAAATCGCTGTCGTAGCTCCGATGCCCAAAGCAATCGTCAGGACGACCACGGCGCTGAAGCCCGGAGACTTGCGCAGCACGCGGAGGCCGTAGCGAACATCCTGTGCCACGTTCTCGAGCCATTCCCAGCCCCACGCGAAATGGCTTTCTTCCTTTAGGTAGGTTGCATTGCCAAAGCGACGCTGGGCGGCGGCCCGAGCATCGTCCGTCATCATGCCGGACTGGAGGAGTTCCTGCTTGCGCAATTCCAAATGCAGACGCATCTCCTCTTCGAGATCCGCATCAAACTGTCGCCGATGAATCAGCATGCTCAGCCGTCTTGCAAGTTCGCGCAGCCAATCCATAACGGAGCTCCTCTCAGACAGCCTCGATCACACGCGTGATCGCTCCGATGACGCGTTCAAACTGCGACATTTCTACCTCGAGTTGTTTGCGTCCCGCCGCCGTCAGCTGGTAGTAGCGAGCGCGGCGGTTTCCGGCCGTCGTGCCCCACTTCGCGGTCACCCATCCCTTGATGAGCATCCGCTGCAGCGCAGGATACAGCGAGCCTTCTTCGACTTGAAGAACGTCATTCGATATCCGCTGAATGGAATTGGCGATCTCATACCCATGCATTTCGCCGGAGCGCCCCAGCGTTTTCAGAATCAGCAGATAGAGGGTTCCCGGAGGAATTTCGTCTCGATGCAAAGCATCACCCCTGACATAGTTAGACTATGCCAGTGTCGAATGGTTAGCACTCTCTGTCAAGAGTTTGGTGGGGTGCCAGCTTTGCCGAAGAGACACGCTTGGAGGCCGAAATAATTAGCTATTCGGAAACTATCAAGAAACGGGGTTCTGGGAATCTCAGCCAGACGTTAATTTTCCGTTGGGGTCCGTTTTTGGTGACGCGAATAGAAACCTGATTCAATACCTTTAGGTGGCCGCAACTTCTCACAACGGGACTTCTGGGGGAGTCATCGGCACCTCTCCAATAATCTTCTCTAACAGTGAGCGATGATGGACATGTTCCGTTCGTTCCCATTCCCGGTGTGCATTCACCGAAAACTTTTGCAGACTGTCACTTCACGGTTTCTTTGCCACCCAGGTAGACGGGCATCAAAATCTCGACGGCAACGCCGCGGCGGCCGTTGCCCAGATCGTCGACGCGGACTACTTTGGCGAGAGATTCGCGGTTGAGCGAGCCAAGTCCATCGGAGTAGGGATAAGTGACAAACAGACGCATGCCTTCCTTGTAGGAGGTGTTCTTCGAGGCGAAATACACGCTGTCGCGCGAAGTATTCAGAGTCGGTAAAATTTCATCAAAGTTATGCAAGTGAGTGTCGGACGGCCGCACACGTACAGTCTGTGGAAGCCTGAGCCTTGCTTTGCGCCGGCGCTCAGGACCATTCAATCGTGCCATAGTCGGGAATGAGCATACCTTACTTGGTCCGAACAATTCCAAGTGCCGGATAGCGAGTCAGTTTCCGGTAGCGCGAATCGACTTTCAAGTGAAGATGGATAGGCGCGCTACGGTTTTCCAACTCTAGGGGAATTCACTCTTGAGGAGGTAGCCCGCTGCATGGATCGCCGGCGGTTGAGGCGTCTCAACGGCTACATTTGCATTCTCCGCAAGATGGCTTGGCCCGATCGGTGAGGCACGCACTATGTAACGCAGCGGAGAGCGCGGGCTGCTTCCGAACGGGTAACACGTGACGAGCGTAAGGGCGTCTTCCGAAGTCGGCGCCAGCAGAGTCACATCCCGCGGTTCCACGACCTGAATCAAATCTACAGCGTAGGTCCTCTCATACAACCCGCTGCGGCGTGCATCGAACCATGCAATCTGAATTCTGTCACCCTTCGTAATCCCTTCAAGGGGACGAAACCAACTCGTGCGATGGCCCGCCAGCACAACGTTTCCGGACTTTCCCGGTGCGGCCCCGCTCATCAGTAGCGCCGGACCAAATGCCAGCGTGCGCGGGGTTGCCGCGTCCAAGACAATCTCGTCAAAACCTAGACGCGAAATTCGTAGCCGCGCAATCGGATGTGTGTCGGCCCACGGCCACGGCGCGTGAGGCTCTCCCGAGTGCGTGCCTTGGTCCCAAGCCCTGCGTATCAGGACGCCCGCAAGTTCGGCCTTCGCGTGCAAGTACGCGGCCCGCCCCGTGAGGCTCCCTCCAGCGAGCAGGACTAGCGCGATAAAAAGCCGCAACACCTTCACGAGAGTGCTCCCGTTCTCCGCACGAAGCAGAACAACACGAGACCGGCCAGCAGAAGTGCGATACCCAAAATTTCAAGAAATGCATCGGCCGTGCCCGTTGCTGGAGCGCCGAAGACTCTCTCCATTTGCCAACCGGCCGGCAACTCGGTGGGCACCGGAACCGTCTTGGATTGGCCACCGGCGTTCACCACGACTTCCTCGACCGCAACCAACGACGTAAAGCGCGTGACAAGCCGGTAGCGAATCGCGTGAAAAATCACGCTCGCGCGAATCTCCGCTTGCCCGTTCTCGTCGGACTCCCGCCAACGGTCCATCAACTCCTCGACGCGCTGCCGCGCCCAAAGTGTGGTGATGCCGGGATGGAAATGTCGCCTTCGAAGCGTCAAAGGCGATGGTCGTTTCATAAGGCTCAGTCCCCGCGCGAGCCGTTAGCTGCACTTTGCCAACACTGCCTTTGGAAATGCGCCCGTAGATCAGCAGCGGCTGCTGCTGGAAAAGATCTGGTAGCCGCTCCGGATTCACGTCCGCAACTTCGACGCCTTCAAAGGACAGTTTTACGTCCGTCAACACCGGGCTCTCGATGGTTTCGAACAACCGCGTCATTTGCGTCTGAATTTCATGGATGTCGGCGATATGCGTGAAGGTCCCTCGTCCGTAGTGCGCCATCTTGGTGGCGAGGAAGAGATTCGGCGCGCTGCCAATGGCAACGGTGTACAAACGCGCGCCACCCAAATCATGGCGAAGCGCCGCGAAGATTTGTTCTTCGTTTCCGAGGTCGCCGTCCGTTAGCAGCACAATGTGGCGCAGCGTGCCGGGAATTTGTGGTTTCCGCATCAGGTGCAGTAGCGCAGGCAGCATTTCGGTGCCGCCGCCGGCCTCGAGACGGCGCACATAATTGCGCGCCTGAGCCAAATTATCCGGAGTAGCAAGCAAAGGCTCCGGCGAAAATTCCTGAAAAGTGTTGCAGAACGCGAGGATGCCGAAGCGATCGCTCGGCCTTAGCCGGTCCAACGCCTGGAGCAATGCCTCGCGGGCCTGCTCGATGGAGGTGCCGGACATCGAACCAGACACGTCAATCATGTAGAGCATTTCTACGGGCATGCGCTGGGTGGGCTGCACAGTTGGAGGATAAGCCGCCAGCAAGAAATGAGTTTCTCCGGAGTCGCTTCCGGGAGAGAGGAAGAGAGCAACCTTTGGCTGCGTGCTCTCCGCTTGTTGCACTTCCAAGACGAAATCTTTGTTCGGAAGCGTGGCGCCCGTGGCAAGTTCCACGCGCTGCCGGCCATCCGCCAAACGGCGGACGTTGACCGCGTGAGAAACGCTCTTTACGGCTGCAGCCTCGAAGCCCGAGTCCAAATCAACGGTGACCGAGATGTCGTGGCCGGAACGGCTCTCCGGATTCCGGACAATTGGCGTGATCCGCGATGCATCCGGCACAGCGTCTGTATCCGAAGCCCATCCGGTTCCGGTGTGATCCACGGCCTGCGTTCCGGGAATGTAGCGCGGACCTACGACCATTGGGAAAACCAGCCGTATTCGCCCTTCTTCCCAGCGCAAGGGTTCCACATACCTCAGCCGCACGTCGATACGGTCGTTGGGCATAATGTTCGCGACGGAAGCCGTAAAAATGTTGGGCCGCTCCTCCTCCAGCAAGGCCGCGCGCTTGCCTTCGGACTTTGCTGCTTGATAGATGCGCTTGGCTTCCGCGCGTTCGTGGATTTCGCTGCGAATCACCCGTTTGCCGATGCGGATTTCCATGTCGTAGACAGCGCCGTCATGCGGCAGAGGGAAGATGTAAACGGCTTCGATCGGCGTGGTGCTGGAGTTGACGTATTGCTGGGTCACCGTCGCCGCGGCGACCAGACCACGTACCTCCACCGCTGCATCCGTATGGACCAGCGCCACGGACTCGTAGCGGCCGGAGATGGGCGAGCGATAGAGCAATGATCCTTCGCCAACCTGCGGCGGGCAGTTGTCGCTCTGTCCGTCAGACAGACCGGCGAGGATCGTAGTCGCTGCTAGAAGCGCCAGGACAAAGCGCGCGCACAAAATCTTGAACGAGTTTCCCGCGAATCGTGACATAGTCCCCTCCACTCAGAGTGCCGCGAGTGGAGGATTGCAAGCCGCAGGCCAGGCGGGTCTGATGGGAGCGGCAGACTCAAGTGCCCAATATTCAGTTGCTTAGCATGGGAGGCCGGCGCGGCCTGGATTGTCGGCGCGTGTTGGGACGCCCACGATTGTGGGAGCGCGGCGACACAGCGACTGCTTTACTGGAATCGGTTCGAAGGAGTTGCTGGCGTGGCTCGGGGATCCTACGGTACAGGATTTAGTTCCTGAAGCGATTGCTGCTGCAAGAGTCAGGTTATTGTTTCCCCGTTCGCTCTCCCGTGTGGTCGACGCAACGTTCTATCGTGCCGTTCTCCATTTCTCGTCTTTCTCGGTACTCTCTCGAACGCGGAACGCGGTGATCTTGCGGATCAGAGGCAACGGTAGCGGCTTCTCCAGCGGAAACTGAATCGACCCGCTAGCCGTGGCAAATTTCGAAAGCTCCGTTGCGAAGGCTTTCACCGCTGATGGCGTGGGATAGAAGCCGATGTGATTTTTGTGCGCGGCGAAGGTGACCAGTATCCTCTCATACGAAAAGGCAGGCATCCCCCATTTCAGGCTTTCTTTAGCTCCAGGTGCGGATGCCCGGATACACGCACGCATTTCCTGGAGTTTCTTCTGCGCCTCTTTGGGGGCGGCATCGATGTACTCGGTGATGTTTTTTGGCCGTGCTTTTTTTGGAGTCATGATTTCAGCTTATCCACACACCTGCTGGGACTCCAATCGCTTTTGCCATCCGCCCACGCCAGCTGTCTATGAGACTGCCTCGGCGAATCCGAAGCCAAAGAAATCAAGCTACCTGTCTCCCAATGTCCGGTAACCCGTAATCCGAAATCGTGTCGCTGTCCGATTTTCAGCATGGGACGGTGGCGGACTTTCGCGTCAGACCTCTAGAGTGCGCAAATAGGGGACGCTGGCTTTCATCATTTCGAGATTCATTTCCACGAAGTAGTTTTTCACCCCGCCGGTTTTTGCCGCGGAGAAGATTTTCTTCCAGTCGAGAGTGTCCTGTCCCACCGGCATGATTTTCTTGGTCGCGGCGGACCAGCCTTGGACGTGCATGGAGAAGAAGCGGCCGGGATATTTCATGAAATACTCCGCGGCGTCGAAGCCTTCGCTGATCGTGGAGATTTGGAACTGGAAATTGACGAATTTGGGATCGAGAAGACCGATCAGGATGTCGTAGGTGCGCTTGCCGTCCACGGAAGAGGTTTCGAAGTTTTCGTTGTGAAGGCCCTGCCGGATGCCGGCGGCGGCGGCCTTTTCACCCATCTTGTTGTACTCATCGGCGGCGCGTTTCACATCGTCCATGGTGGGTTTTTTGGGGCCACTGAGGCTGGCGACCAGCATTTGTTGGAGGCCGAGGTCCTTGGCCCAGGCGATGCGGTCGTCCTGATTTTTTCTGAGTTCGTCCATGCCAAAGTGCGAGCTGATACAGGTGACGCCCCAATCGTTCAACATTTCACGCAGCTCGGAACCTTTGTATTTAGCGAGGCCGCCGAAGCCGGAGTCGGAGTAGCCCACGGGCGAGCAGAGTTCGATGTTTTGAAAACCGGCCGCAACGAGCTGTTTAATCGTGCCGGGAAAGTCCTTGGCGATGCCCTCTCTCACTGGCCAAGTCTGGCAGCCGATGGGCAGACCAAGAGGATTAGCGTGGAGTTCGAATGAGCTTGCGGATAGGAGACCGGCTGCGGCCGCCGTCGTCGCAGCATCTTTCAGGAACACTCTTCTTGAAATCGAGGGCATCGACGTCTCCTTAGTACTTCTGATTGCTGCTCTAGCTTACTGCTACTTTTCTTCGCCGAAAAGTTTGATGTCTTCAGGGCCTTCCTGAAGAGGACCGGTGACGCGGCCCTGCACGAGCTCGCGAATTTGAGCGACGATATCAGGATTGGCGAGCGTGGTGATGTCGCCGGTGTCCATGTGATTGGATATGGCGGCGAGAACGCGGCGCATGATTTTTCCGGAGCGCGTTTTCGGCATGTCCGGAACGACATGGATCTGCTTGGGACGAGCGATTTTGCCGATGATGGTTTCGATAGTCAAGATAACCTTGTCTTTCACGGCTTTCGTCGGGAGCACGCCGGGCTTAAGAGAAATGTAGACTTCCGGGACGCGGCCTTTGATTTCGTCGACGACAGGCACGACGGCGGCTTCGGCGACTTCCGTGACGCTGAGGCAGGCGGATTCAACTTCCTTGGTGCCAAGGCGGTGGCCGGCCACGTTGATCACGTCGTCGACGCGGCCCAGGATACGGTAATAGCCGTCGGCGGGAAGAACAGCGCCGTCCGCGGCGTAGTAGGGCCAATCGCGCCAGTCTTTGCTTTGAGGATTCTTGCAGTATTTTTTGTAGTATTGATTGACGAAGCGCTCCGAGCTGCCCCAAATGGTTTGCATGATGCCCGGCCATGGATTGCGAATGCAGATATTTCCAGCTTTGCCCGAGCCAGGCTTAACCTCTTCTCCGTTCTCGTCCCAGATGACAGGATAAATGCCGAGGACAGCCGGGCCGGCGCTGCCGGGCTTCATGGGATCGAGAGCGGGTTTCGTGCTGCAGAGGAAGCCCCCGGTTTCGGTTTGCCACCAGGTGTCGACAATGACGGCTTCCCCTTTGCCAACTGTTTCGTAATACCAACGCCAAACTTCCGGCTCGATCGGCTCGCCCACAGTGGTCATGTGCTTGAAATGATAGTTGTACTTTTTCGGCTCGTCGCCGCCGGCTTTGCGGAGCATGCGGATGGCGGTGGGCGAAGTATGAAAAATGTTGACGTCGAGACGCTCGGCGATGCGCCAGGGACGCGCGGCATCGGGGTATTGCGGCACGCCTTCATAGAGAACGCTCGTGGCGCCGAGGGCCAGCGGGCCGTAGACGATGTAGGAGTGGCCGGTGATCCAGCCGATGTCGGCCATGCACCAGTAAACGTCCCCGGGATGAATGTCCTGGTAATACTTTGAAGTGCCTGCGGCGTAGGCGAGGTAGCCGCCGGTGCGATGCTGGCAGCCCTTGGGCTTGCCCGTTGTGCCGCTGGTGTACATGAGGAAGAGCGGGGCTTCGGCGTCCTGCGAGACGGGCTCGACGATTTGGCCGCGGTAGTCCTTGAGGACGTCGTCGACGAAGAAGTCGCGGTCAATGATCATCGGGGATTCGGAGCGGTAGTGGCCGTGGTAGCGCCTCCAGAAGAGAACTTTGTCGATGCTCTGGCCTTCTTTTTTTGCGGTTTCGACCGCGATGTCCGCGCTTGGCTTGTGATCGACCCATTTGCCGTTGCGATGGTAGCCGTCGGCGTAGATCAGCACGCGGCTGCCGGAATCAGCGGCGCGAAGGCCGCAGGCTTCTCCGCTGAAACCACCAAAGACGACGGAGTGAATGACTCCGAGACGGGCGCACGCCAGCATGGTGATGGGCAGCTCGGGGATCATGGGCATGTGAATGGTGACGCGGTCGCCGGCTTTGAGGCCCGCAAAATCGCGCAGCATGGCGGCGACTTCGTTCACGCGCTTGTAGAGTTCTTGATAGGTGATGACGGCGGCGGGTTCGCCTTCGGGTTCGGGGACGAAAATCAAGGCGGCTTTGTTCTTGTGGCCGGCGAGATGGCGGTCGACGCAGTTGTAGCAGGCGTTCAGTTTTCCGCCGACGAACCATTTCCAGAAGGGAGGATTGGATGCGTCGAGCGTCTTGCGCCAGGGTTTGTCCCAGTCGAGAAGTTTGGCGTAGATGTCGAAACATTTTGGAAAATTTTTTTCGCTAAATTTTCTTACGAAAGCAGGATCGGAGAGATTGGCCTGCGCTTTGAATTTCTTGGAGGGATAAAAATACCCCTCTTCCTTCCAGTGGACCGCGATTTGCGCTTCGTTGACGCTCTTGGCGGAGCGTGAGGCAGCGGACTTGCGCTTGCCGGATTTCTTTACCTGGGCATTAGCCACGGCGGTAGCTCCCACGGGAGTATAGTTCAGGCAAATCAAGATACAACGAAATGGGGACGGGGTGAAACAGCCTGCAAGAAGTGGACTGCAGTAGCGACGTCGCTCGAATGACAACTGGAGCGAGGGGCTCGAATCGTGATAGAAAGCGGGCTTGACCATTGCACACGCTATCTTTCTGTTTCTTGCCGGTACGCTGGGCGGCGCGATTAACGCTGTCGCCGGCGGCGGAAGCTTTGTTGCGTTTCCAGCATTGCTGTTCACGGGTGTAGCGCCCGTGCCTGCGAATGCCACGAACACGCTGGCTCTTTGGGTGGGCGTGACGGCGAGCGGAGGTGCGTACTGGAATCGCTTGAGTATTTCACGGCGCGTCATGATTCCGTTGATCCTGACTAGCGTGATTGGCGGGCTTGCGGGGGCATTGCTTCTGATCAAGACACCGGGGCAGACTTTTTTGAAAGTTTTGCCGTGGCTATTGCTGGGAGCAACGCTATTGTTTGCGTTTGGCAAACACCTGACGGGACGCATTTCGGCGAGTATTTCTCGCGATGCGAGCAACGCGGCTCTGGCGGGAGCGGCGTTATTCGAACTAGCCGTCGCCGTCTACGGCGGATATTTTGGCGGAGGAATCGGGATCATGAATCTGGCGATGCTGGCGGCGCTGGGCATGACGGACATTCACGAGATGAATGCGTTGAAAGTTGTGCTTGGCGGAGTAATCAATGGAGTGGCAGCGATCACGTTTGTAATTAGCGGCGCAATCGTCTGGCCGCAAGCGACGGTGATGATCGCGGGAGCGATACTGGGAGGATATTTCGCAGCGCACTTTGCGCAAAAACTGCCGCAAGCGTGGATCAAAAGTTTTGTGATTCTGGTGGGTGCGGGAATGACAGTGTATTTTTTTGTGCGGGCCTATCGGTGAGCAGGATTGAGACGGAGATGCGAACGAGGAGGAAACGGTGAAAACAAATTATGCGGCAGTAGTTGTCTCGGCGGTGGTGTATTGGCTACTCGGCGCGGTGTGGTACGGATTTTTGTTCAGCAAACCGTGGATGGCGCTCGAGCATATGACTGAAGAACAGGCGAAAGCCATGAATCCCGTGCTGCCGTACATCATCACGTTTGCGCTGAATATTTTGATTGCGTTTGTGCTGGCGCAGATCTGCACGTGGCGGAATGCGAACACCGCGGCGAGAGGCGCGGCGGTGGGAATTTTGTTGTGGATCGGTTTCATAGGGCCGGTGAATTACACGACATACATGTACGAGATGCGGCCAATGAAGCTGTTTGCCATCAATGAGTTTTATTCGCTCGTCGGACTGTTCCTGATGGGGCTGATCCTTGGAGCATGGACGAAAAAGGCGGCGTAGGAGGAGCGGATCGAAAATCATGCGTGTGTCTTGCGTTGAGACAAGAGGGCACGGATGAATCGCGTCCTTACAATGGCCTGCCGCGGATGGAAGCATCGAGAATTTGAATCGTATGAACGACGGGAGTCTTGTGGCCGAGACGAGCCAAGGAAGATTGGAGTTGGAGGAGGCAGCCGGGGTTGCCGGAGGCGACTACCTCGGCGTTGAGCGGGGCGATTAGCTGAGCCTTGCGATCGCCGAGGGCGTTTGCGGCGTCAGGTTGCACGAGATTGTAGATGCCTGCGGAGCCGCAGCAGATGGCGTTTTCGGGGATTTCGGTGAGCTCGACGCCAGGAATATTTGCAAGCAACTGGCGCGGTTGAGAGCGGATGCCTTGGGCGTGCTGCAGATGGCAGGAATCGTGGAACGCTACGCGGAGGCGAAGAGAATTTCTTGCGGCGCGCGGCGGCAGTTCGGTGAGAACTTCAGTGATGTCCTTGCATTTGGCGGCGAACGCTTTGGCGCGATCGGCGTAGTTGGGATCGTCGCGAAGCAGATGGCCGTATTCCTTCACATTTGAGCCGCAGCCCGCGGCGTTGGTAACGATAGTTTCGACGTTTGCGCGCTCGAAGGCGTCGATGGTTTTTCTTGCCAGCGCGAGTGCGCCTTCCTCTTCTCCGGCGTGAACCATCAAAGCGCCACAGCAAGGCTGGTCTTGCGGCGCGACGACTTCGCAGCCTTCGGCGGCTAATACGCGGGCGGTGGCGGCGTTTACCTGGGGGAAAAATTCGCGCTGCACGCAGCCGAGCAGCAGACCGACGCGACTGCGCTGCGTGCCTTGTGCTGGTGTGATTTCCGGGACGTGTTCGTTTTGCGCGAGCATCGGCATCAGTGCTTCCATGGATTGCAGGCGATTGGGAAAAAGTTTGAGGAGGCCAATGCCGCGAACGAGCGATTGCAGGCCGGATTTTTGATACGCGAGGAGCGGCCAGCGAAGGAGGCGGAGGCGATCCGGGCGCGTAAAGATCGCGAAGAGAAAGCGGCGATGGAGTTTTTCGCCGAGGGTGCGCGGATGATGACGCTCTATTTGAGCGCGAGTGGCTTCGATGAGCTTTCCGTAGTCAACGCCGGAGGGACAGGCGGTCATGCAGGCCATGCAGCCGAGGCAGGAATCGAAGTGACTAACCCACTGCGGGTTCATGGTGGCGGCGCCTTCGCTGGCAATTTTCATGAGGTAGATGCGGCCGCGCGGCGAGTCCATCTCTTCGTTCCATAGAACGTAGGTGGGGCAGACGGGGAGACAAAAACCGCAGTGAACGCACTTATCGATGATTTCGGTTGAAGGCGGGTGGTGCGCGTCGAACGCGCTTGGCGGAGGAGCTGTGACCGGAGAATCGGACATCAGATGCCTCCCACGAAGCGGCCGGGATTCAGCGTGTTTTTTGGATCGAGTTGATTTTTTACGGCGCGCATGAGGGGAAGAGCGTCTCCCGGTTTTCCCCAGGCGTCCAGGGGCGACATGCCGGCGGGTTGATGGAACGCTATGAGTGAGCCGCCGCTGGCTTCGAGCTCGAAACGGAGATCAGAAAGTACGGCATGGAGATTCTCTGGCGCGCCTTCCAAGCGGAGCCAACCAATGCCTGTGGCTTGCATCGCCAACTTCCAGTACGTTTTGCGGGCGCCTGCCATGCGTTGCACGGATTCGACGGTGCGCGCAATCGAGGCTGGAAGAGCGGCGATTTTTGCCATTGCGGCTGCGGCGGAATCAGCCGGGTTCCAAAGCTCTTGCGATGCGTTCCAGACGGAGCATGGAGTGTCGAGAACGGGAGTAGGACGGACGATTTCTCGAAGTTGTGCTTCCTGTGCGGCGATGCCCGCTTCCGTGCCCTCGAAGAGGACGTCCACGACTGGCTCGGCGGCTTCCGCGATGCGCGCTTGGAGAGCGGTGTGAGCCAGTTGGGAATCCTGCACAGCGAGGATGACTTGCTGCATTTTTTCGAGAGTACCAGCGGAGATGGAAAGGGTTCGCGTGTTTCGCGGCAGGGGATGGACGCGGAAGACGGCGCGGGTGATGACACCGAGCGTGCCGAAGGCGCCAGTGACGAGCTTGGGAAGATCGTAGCCGGCGACATTTTTGACGACTTTGCCGCCGCTGGAGGCGAGAGTGCCATCGGGGAGAGCGATGGTCACGCCGATGATCAAATCGCGGAGCGGGCCGAAACGCAGACGGAGCGAACCACTGTCATTCGTTGAGAGCACACCGCCGACAGTGGCTTGCTCGGGCCAGAGAGGATCGAGGGCGAGGCGCTGGCCGTGCTGAGCGAGAGCGGCCTGCAATTTTTGGATGGTGCAGCCGGCTTCGACGCTGACGGTGAGGTCGGCCCAGACGTGCTCGATGATTTTGTTCAGGCGGGCAGTGGAAAGAATGACATCGACGCGCGCGGGAGGATTGCCCCAGGTGAGTTTGGTGCCGCAGCCACGAGGGATGACGGCGAGGCTGGCGTCATTTGCGAGACGAAGGACGGCGGCAAGTTGTTGTTCGTTGGCGGGTTCGAGGACAAGGCGCGGTTGAGCGCCGCAAACTGCGTCGGCCGAAGTTGCCGCGCGGATGGAATCGGGGGCCAGGATGGCGCGGAATTCGTGTTCGATGTCGAGGGGCGTCGTTGGCATTTGAGAGACTCAGTACATTACAACGGTAGCGCGGCGTCAAGGTGAGTCCCGTGACCCGTGACCCGTCGTTCAGAGATGCGTTTGGTGGGAAGATCCCTGAATTAGAAACACAGTGATCCACGTGATCCACGTTTGCCCCCTCCCCTGGTTTTTCCTAAGTGTTGATTCTAAGCAATTTAGGTTTTCTGTAAGTGGAGTAGAATCAACACTTGCGGAGGGGGTGCGTAAGTGTTGATTCTGGATGGGTTACGAACGCACTAAAATTGTGCAGACAGGGGCCTATAAAATACAGGTAACCAGAATTGCTGGTCGGCACGTGGGAGAATTGTGTACCCATGCCTTGCAGCGACTCGAAAAGAGCTCAGGCTGAAGCCTGTGCCACAAAAGCAAGAAACGCCTATCAGGAGATTCATCCGGCTGAAACCACGGGATGGAGCAGAGGGGGCGTACGCGGGTAACAAGCGCAATAGTACCTAGGATGTATTATGGACGAAGAGTTATCGATTGTCAAGCAGAAAAGAGCGAGAAAAATGAAGGGAATTTTGACGGCAGAGGGTGTGATTGAAAAGGCGGAGGATATGTGATGGGACTGAAGAGGTCGAGGTTTAAGGGAAGAGAAAGTTGGGAGTCGCAGCCTCGAAAGCGAGGCCGGGACTCCCCGGAAGAGTTTTAGAGGATGCCGCCTGTGACGCGGAGGGTTTCACCGGTCAGATATTTGGAGTCGGACGAGGCCAGGTAGACGGCGGTCGGGGAAATATCGTCGGTCTGACCGATGCGGCCGAGAGGGGACTGCGACTCGATCCATTTGCGGAAATCGCTTTCCGCGATAACCGGCGGAATGGATGCCTTCGGTTTCGATCATGCCGGGATTGATGGAGTTGACGCGAATCTTGCGGGGACCTAGTTCCTTGGAAAGCACGACGGTGATGGCGTCAACGGAGGCCTTGGTCGCTGAATACGTGGCAGTGTTCGGGGGAAGAGTGGTGCTGGCGCCGGAGCCGATATTGATAATGCTGCCGCCTTCGGGGCCGATCAGTTTCACGGCTTCTTTCGTGGTGAGCAGGAGACCGAGGACGTTGAGATTGAACTGTTTGTGGAACAGCTCCTCGGAGATTGCTTCGAGCGGCGCGAATTCGTATACGCCAGCATTGTTGACCAAGATGTTGAGCTTGCCAAAGGTTTTTTTCGTTTCGGCGAAAAGCCGGGTGATGTCGGCTTGTTTGGAGACATCGCCTTGGATGGCGATGGCTTTCCCGCCTGTGGAGGTGATTTCCTTTACGACGCGGTCCGCGCCGTCTTTGCTGGAAGAGTAGTTGACGACGACGGAGGCGCCTTCGGCGGCGAGCGCTTTGGCGATTCCGGCTCCGATGCCTTTCGAAGCGCCGGTAACAACCGCGACTATTCGTGAGCTTGCCCATGGTGTTCTCCATTTCCTTGACGCAATGGTGTATAGATACTTAGAGAGCGGTCTAATTGATGATGGAGGGGCCACTGTGGTTGCAACATTTTTTGCGGATGTTCAGGGCGAGGTCAGGCTGGGAAGGGCACGATGAATCGTGCTCCTACGTCGGCCCGTAACATGGTGAGGATTAGAAGCGATCGGCGATGCCGGCGGCTTCTAGCGGGTGGGGCGTGTATTCGCCGGGTTTTTCGCCGCAGAGGCGCGGTGCGGGGAAAACTTTGGTGGGATTCGAGAGCTGGAGGGGATCGAAGGCGCAGCGGACGCGTTGCATGGTGGCGAGGTCGGGCTCGGCGAACATTTTCGCCATCATGTGTTTTTTCTCTTCGCCGACGCCGTGCTCGCCGGTGATGGAGCCGCCCATTCGATGCAGAGTTCGAGGATGCGCTCGGAGAGAGCTTCGGCGGCGTGTTCCTGGCCGTGGGATGCGGCGGTCGTACAGGACCAGGGGATGCAGGTTGCCGTCGCCGGCGTGAAAGACGTTGGCGACGCGCAGGCCGGTGTCCTTGCTCAAGCTGCTCGATCTCGCTCAGGATCGCGGGGCAGCGCGGTGCGCGGGAATGACGCCGTCCTGCACGATGTAGTTGGGCGAGATGCGGCCCATGGCCGCAAAGGCGGCTTTGCGGCCTTTCCAGACCAGGGCGCGCTCGGCTTCGGACTGCGCGACGCGGATTTCCCAGGCGCCGTTTGCGCGGCAGATTTCGTTGACGTCGGCGCATGCAGGGTGTCGACTTCCGCGACGGGGCCGTCGAGCTCGACGAGGAGGAGCCCGCCGCAATTGGGATAGTTGGCGTGGACGGCGGCTTCGGCGGCTTGAATGGCCAGGTGGTCCATCATTTCGATGGCGGCGGGAAGCATGCCTGCGGCGATGATGCCGCTGACGGCTGCGCCGGCTTCGTTGGTGGTGGGAAAGGCCGCGAGCAGAGTCTGCACGCACTCGGGCCGCTTCACGATGCGCAAGAATGATTTTCGTGGCGATGCCGAGCGTGCCTTCGGAGCCGACGAAAACGCCCAGCCAGATCGTAGCCGGGCGCGTCGAGCGTTTTGCCGCCGAGGTGGACCAGCGAGCCGTCGGGCAGAACGACTTCGAGGCCGAGGACGTGCGTGGTGGTGAAGCCGTATTTCAGGCAGTGCGCGCCGCCGGCGTTTTCCGCGACGTTGCCGCCGATGCTGCACACGGATTGCGACGAGGGATCGGGCGCGTAGAAGTAATCTGCGGTGCGCGACGCGGCCGGTGACGTCCGAGATTGATGACGCCGGGCTCGACGACGACGCGGCGCGTTCGGGAGATCCACTTCGAGAATGCGATTCATGCGCGCCAGGCTGATGACGATGCCGTTCTCGACCGGCAGCGCGCCGCCGCTCAGGCCGGTGCCCGAGCCGCGCGCGACGAAGGGGATGCGTTCGCGATGGCAGACGCGGACGATGGCCTGGACTTGCGCGGTGGAGTTGGGGAGCAGCGACGGCCAGCGGCATCGCGCGGAAATTGGTCAGGCCGTCGCATTCGTAGGTGTGGAGTTCTTCGGGCGAGGTGATCAGGTTGCGAGGGCCGACGATGTGGCGGAGTTCGGTGAGGAGGGGGGCGTTCATGTTGGGATGGGAAAGGATACTACGGTGGGGGGAAGATGGGGAGTTGGGGAGCGATGGGGCGGTTTCCGACTATCTGATTTATCACGCACTTGGCTCTATCCTAGTGGCGTTCCCATTTAACTCAGCTGAGCCGGTTAGCTCGGAGAGCGGCCCCTTACGAATCGAGCGCAGCAAGATCCACCGACGGTAGTAGCGAAAGTCAGGAGTATTATCTGACGCCAGAAGGACTCCAGATGCGACTCGAACGCCCCGCTCATAGAAATTGGAACATCGGTAGGAGCTTGCCACGCCGCCCAAGTCCCACCTAAGAGTAGGCCTGCTACCGACGCACACACCAAAGCTACCGTGGGAAGCCTCAACAGCGACATCACACAGCCGGTTGCGGCCGCCACTAATAAGGCGACAAGGTACCATCTACCGATGCTGAAATACTGGAGTACTGGTGTGATGAGCCAATACCGATAGAGAACCGCAATTAGAAGAGCGATGACCGATGTTTTGACGACGGTGTTTCTGCTACGCATGTCTGATGTAATTAGACACCGTCGAGAACTGAAATTGTCATTGTTTTGGAAGACGTCTGATAAACGCCATAACCGCCAACTGACCAACCGCCAAATCAGAGAGAGGCACACACACTGCCGCGCAGGGTTCGGCGGGAGGGGCAAGCCCCACCCCTACAACGCGAACAGCAAGACGGGCACGGCGTGCCGTGCCCCTACGACGGAAAAGGCGACGGGGCTAGTGGATGAAAGTAAGACCACTTGGGATGAATTGGGGGAAGACGTAGGCGTAGAGCATGACGATTACGCCGACGATGGCGGCGAGAGAGACGGAGTGCCAGAAGACGAAGCGGAAGATGGAGCCTTCCTGGCCGACCTGGTTGGTGGCGGCGGTGGCGACGCAGATGGATTGGGCGTCGATCATTTTGCCCATGACGCCGCCGGCGCTGTTGGTGGCGCACATGAGGATGGGGCTGAGGTTGAGCTGCTGGGCGGTGATTTTTTGCAGGCCGCCGAAGAGGACGTTGGAGGAGGTGTCGCTGCCGGTGAGGGCGACGCCGAGCCAGCCGATGAAGCGCCGAAGAAGGGGAAGAACCAGCCGGTTGCGGTGAAGGCGAGACCGAGGACGGCGTCCATGCCGGAGTAGCGCGTGACGTAGCCTAGGCCGAGCATGCAGGTCATGGCGACGATGGCAAAGCGTAAGCGAAAGAGAGTGCCGCGGAAAATTTGGAGGAGTTTCGTGGGCTTGAGGCCGAGAAGGAGACCGGAAAGCAGAGCGGCGAGGAAACAAGCGGAGCCGGTGGCGGTGAGCCAGTTGAAATCGAACTTGGCGTTTTCCGGAGTGGGCTGGGCGACAACGGGTGGGGCGCGGAGAACGGCCTTGTGGAGATAAGGAACCTCCCAGCCGCCGGATTGGAAGGCGGGGGTGGTGGCTTTGCCCATGGCGTTTTTGAAGGACGGGATGCCCCAGAAGAGGACAAGAATGGAAAGAACGGCGAAGGGGAGCCAGGCGCGTGCCGACTTGGGCGGCGGAATGGTGCGGGACGGGGAGAGAGCTTTGGCGGATTTTCCATTCGTCGCCCATGGTGTCTGTTACGGCGGTTTGGGTTGCGGCGTGGATGGCGTCGGCTTCGCGCTCTTCAGGGAAACGCCAGATGCGCTTGGGCTGCCAGACGCGGAGGAAGAGGAGGGTGGCGACGAGAGAGACAACGCCAGCGGCGATGTCGACCAGATTGCTGTCCATGAAATTGGACCAAACGAATTGGGTGCCAGCGAAGGAGATGCCGACAACCAGGATGGCTGGAAGGACTTCGAAAGTTTCCGACCAACTGACCATAGCGCGAACCAGCCAGAAGGGAATGATAACGGCAGTGATGGGAAGAATGCGGCCAATCATGGCGCTGAGATCGCTCTCTGAGAGAGCAGTGACGGAGGCGAGCGTGTGCACGGGAATGCCGATGGCGCCCCAAGCACCGGGAGCGGTGTTGGCGATGAGGTTGAGAGCGGCGGCGTGAAAGGGCTTGAAGCCGAGGCCGATCATGAAAGCGCCGGCGATGGCGACGGGAGCGCCGAATCCGGCGCAGCCTTCGATGAACGCGCCGAAGCAGAAGGCGACGAGAAGGAGTTGAAGGCGGCGATCGGGAGTGATGGAGGCGACGGACTGCTTCATGATTTCGAATTGGCCGGTCTCGACGGAGATGTCGTAGAGAAAGACAGCGGCGATGACAATCCAGACGATTTTGAGGAGGCCGTAGGCGGCAGCCATAGAGCAAAACTGGTGAGAGCCAGTTGTGAGGGCATGTGGAAGACAAAGATGGAACAAAGAAGGGCGGTTGTGGCGCCAGCAATGGCGCAGAGATGGGCGCGGACTTTGAAGCCGGCGAGTAAACCGAGAAGGACAACGACGGGAAGAGCGGCAACGAGAGTGGAGAGCCACCAGTGGTGGAGAGGGTCGTAGATTTGAGTCCAGGTCAAGGAAAGGCCTCCGGCAAGGTAGCGGAGTTACCTTCTTACCGGGCGGAAGTCAAGTGAATCGTCCGTGTGGAAGCGTCCGTGAAAAGGAAAGAGAAGCGAGCGGGGTGTGTGGATAGACCGCATCTCGAGCGGCATCTATACTCTGTGCATGAGTAGCGGAGAAGAGTTGCGGGCGGCGCTGCGGCAGTATTGGGGATACGACGCGTTCCGGCCTTTACAAGAAAACATTGTTAAGAGTCTGCTTGGCGGGCGGGACGCTTGCGTGGTGATGCCGACGGGGGGAGGGAAGTCGCTGTGCTATCAGTTGCCGGCAGCGATCATGCCGGAAAAAACCGTGGTGGTGGTTTCGCCGCTGATTGCATTGATGCAGGACCAAGTGGCGCAGCTGACGCAGATGGGGATTCCGTCCGCGTTGCTGAACAGCTCTCTTGCGGCGGATGTGCAGTCGTGGGTGTTGCATAAGGCGATCGAGGGAGCGTACCGGCTTTTGTATCTTTCGCCGGAACGGATCGCGCGCGAGGACACATTTGGGTGGTTGGGCCGCGTGCCTGTTTCGTTCTTTGTGATTGACGAAGCGCACTGCATTTCGGAGTGGGGACACGAGTTCAGGCCGGAGTACCGGCAGTTGAGCCGATTGCGGGAGCAATTCCCGGAGCTGCCGATTGCGGCATTTACAGCCAGCGCGACGCGGCGGGTGCGGCACGACATCCTCTCGCAACTGAAGCTTCGCGAGCCGGATAAATATATTGCGAGCTTTCACCGGCCTAATTTGCACTACATCGTGAAGGAATGCGCAGGACGAACGCAGGATGAGCTGTTGATTCGGGCGTTGCGAAAATATTCGGAGAGCAACGTGATTGTGTATGCGCCGACTATCGCGCGAGTGGAAGCGACAGTAGATTTTCTGGCGGAGCAGGGAATTGCCGCGATAGCTTATCACGGGAAGATGGAAGGGGAGACGCGGCGGCGGAATCAAGAGCGGTGGATGTCCGACGAAGTGCGAGTATTGGTTGGGACGATTGCGTTTGGGCTGGGGATCAACAAGGCGGCAGTGCGCGCGGTGATTCACCTCTCGTTGCCGAAATCGATCGAGCAGTATTACCAGGAGGCGGGAGGGCGGGGCGAGACGGGGAAGCGGCGGAATGTCTTTTGCTGTGGCAGAAGCGCGATGTGGGATTGCTGACGTATTTCGTGCAGCAGTTGAGCGACGAAGCGGAGAAGACGCGGGCGTGGCAGCGGTACCGCGACATTCGCAGGTTCGTGGAAGCGAAGGTATGCCGGCATCATCAGATTTGTTCGCACTTCGGGGAAGACCGCAAATGGGAGTCTTGCGGGGCTTGCGATGTTTGCGTTGGGGAGCCGGAGTGGCTGGCAGCGGCTGTGCCAACGAAGAAAACAAAGAAGCGGAAGGCGGCGGCAGCGGGAGTGACCGGCGGCACTGCCTTTCAGGCAAAGGAAACTTGGAGAGAGCCGGCTCGAATTTCAGCAGGGGACTCAAGAGTAAGCGGGCATGCTGCCGGGATCGACCCTGAGCTACGCGAATATCTCCGGGAGTGGCGCCGGACGGCAGCGAGGGAACGCGGCATCGCGGCTTTCATAGTGATGCATGACACATCGCTTGACGAACTTTGCCGAGTACGGCCACGTTCGTTGAGCGAACTGCGGAGCATTTCAGGCTTCGGAGAACGCAAGACGGAATTGTATGGCAAAGAGATACTGGGTGCGCTGGAGGAATTTGTCCGTGGGGCGCGAGCGGCGAGGCAGGAGGAGGAAAAAGCGAAGCCAGGGGAAGAGACGATGAGATTGCTGGCGGAAGGGCGCACTTTTCAGGAGATTGCCAACGTGCGCGGGCGGCAAGTGGGAAGTGTGGTCGAACTGGTTGTACGGCTAATGGAAAAGGGAGAATTGGAGTTCCAGCGGAGCTGGGTTGACGCGGAGAAGCAAGCACAAATCGAAGAGGCATGCACGCGGCTTGGATTTGAACGGCTCAAATCCTTGAAGGATGCTCTGCCGGCGGCAATAAGTTATGAGGAGATCAGACTTGTTGTGGCGCACCTAAGGTTGGAGCAAGAAGCGCAACCCGGTGAGCCGAGTAACGCAGGCGGCAAGGCTTAAACGGATCGTCGGC